>NZ_JAAAKZ010000009.1 GCF_009905605.1 Runella sp. CRIBMP | reverse complement strand
GCCTTGCATGTATTAGGCCTGCCGCTAGCGTTCATCCTGAGCCAGGATCAAACTCTCCATCGTAAATTCTATTGAAAATCAAATTGACTGATTCGCAAAAGACTAGCTATTAAACCTTAACTTACTCATCATTTCAAAGAGCTAACCAAACTTTTTTCTTTCGAAAAAAACTCACATCGTTTGTGAGAATCACGTGTTTGGGGTTGCAAAGGTCTGAATTTGAATTCTTATTTCCAAATTTTATTTTTGATTTTTTTACTCTTCAAAAACTCATTTAGAACAACCTTTTCAATTTTTTCCCTCACTCATTGTTTGGGGTTGCAAAGGTCTGAATTTGAATTCTTACTTCCAAATTTTATTTTTGATTTTTTTATTTCTCAAAATTTTATTTGGAATTTACCTTTGTTTCTTCCCTAACTCGTTGTTTGGGAGTGCAAAGGTAGGTAGTTCATTTTATTATCCAAGACCTTTTTCGAAAAAAATTGACAATTATCAAAAGTTCTTTAAATAGTAAAATGCTACTTACTTAATAGTGCAATTTTCTAAGTATTTTCACTAGATAAGTGACCACAGATTATCTACGCCCAGTATTCTGCGGGAAGTAAAACCTTCTCCATACTTTACGCCTATATAGTGTCCATACTCTTTTGATCTGGCTTCCAAAAACTCTAAAAACTCGGGAGAAGAAATATAACTATTGGGTTCTTTACTGTTAGGGTCATGAAATTGGCTACGAAACGCTCGGATGGCCTCTTCTTTCTTTTTCCAGTAAGGCGTTATATCTACTACAAAATCAGGCTTAATGTATCTATCTTGGGTAAAGTGGTAGATAAACTTAGGCCGCCAAGCCGCCTGAGCGTTTCCAAACTCATCAAATGTATCTATTTGGCGCAGTCCAGATAAGAAACAAGCATCATAAATGAGGTTTGCCCCTTTCCCATGGTCGGGGTGCCGGTCTTCTTTGGCGTTGGCTAAGACTATCTCTGGTTGGTATTTCCTTATATAAGGTACAAGGGACAGCTGGCTTTCCTTATCATTTTGAAAAAAACCATCTGCTAGTCCAACATTATCTCGGACTTCGGCACCAAGTATTTTGGCCGCTGCTTCAGCTTCAGCCCTACGGATTTCGGGGGTTCCGCGGGTTCCTAACTCTCCACGGGTCAGGTCTACGATTCCTACACGCCGTCCTTGGGCTATGGAAGCCAAAATAGTACCAGCGCATCCCAACTCTATGTCGTCAGGATGCGCCGAAATTGCTAGTATATCAAGTTTCATTATTATTTATTTTACGCGAAGCTTTTGGCCGATTTGTAATCGTGCGCTTAACCGAATGCGGTTCTTTTGTGCCAACTCAGAAGCCGACATACCATATTTATTGGCAATGGAGTCGAGGGTTTCTCCCCGGCGTACTCGATGCAGAACGGTACGTTTTACTGCCGCTTTACTTATATCAAACTCACTATCAAACGCTTTTCCGCCTCTGAGGTGATCCCATACACGGGGTGATAAAACAAAACGCTCGCTCCGAATGGTTTGTCCGGGAAAATCCCAAACCCATGCAGGACTAAACGGGTTGCCCTCGTAACGATTTTCATAATGTAGGTGGTCGCCATAGCTTCGACCCGTATTTCCTCCCAATCCAACCATATCGCCCGCTTTTACGAGCTGCCCTACTTCAACGGTTGTTTTTGATAAGTGACCATATAAGGTTTCGAGACCATTGTAATGACGAACCAGCACGAATCTTCCGTAACCGCCACCATTGTAAGCAACTACCCGAACAATTCCGTCGTAAGTACTATATACTGGATCGCCAGTATTTAAGTCTAAATCCATTCCTTCGTGCCATCTTCCCCAACGAGGGCCAAACTGTGAAGTCACTTTTGCTTCGCTCGTGGGAAGATTCCAAAAACGCCCTTTTCCAGGATCATACAATCGAAGGGTTAAATTATCTTCAAATTCTAGCGGATTGAGGTTGTAGGGGTCGATGGTTTTTGAATCCCAGATGGTGTAGTAATCAGCTACCTGAACCCAATCATCTCCAACTTGAACAGAATCGACAATTTCGGCAACGGTTGTTTCTCCTTCGTCAATGGTTCCTGTGGTATCGTCTGCTACGGTTGGATTAATTTCTTTTACTGGCTCAAACTGGTTGGAGAACCGCATTTTGGGCGTAGTAGATTCAAACTCCTCAAATTCGTCTTTTTGGGGCTTGATTACAGGGGTACTGACTTTGGGTTCCTCTGTTTTGTTGGGCTTAATTTTTGGATTTTTTTTGAAGAGACCTTTCTCTTGTGCTTGCAAGCCCGAAAAGCAACCAATGGAAAGGAGTACAAACAAGTAAGCAAACTTGGCTTTCATCAGCGATTGGTTTAGCCGACTTTTGAGTAGGGGGAACGCATCCATGCCTACTCAAAAGACGAAAGTTAAACATTAGTGTAAGCCTTTCTCCGCCAAATAACGTTCTGCATCCAACGCGGCCATACAACCGGTACCTGCAGCCGTTATGGCTTGACGATAAATGTTGTCTTGTGCATCGCCGCAGGCAAATACACCTTCTACATTCGTCTTAGAACTTCCTTTGATGGTTTGGATATATCCTGCGCCATCCATATCAATGTATTCTTTGAAAATATCGGTGTTGGGTTGGTGCCCAATGGCTACAAAAAAGCCAGTAACATCCAGTACAGTCGATTCACCAGTCTTAATGTTGCGAATTTTTGCACCCGTCACTTCTCCATTACCAATAATCTCTTCGGTTTCGGTATTCCACAATATTTCGATGTTGGGCAATGATTTGACACGGTCTTGCATAATCTGCGAAGCCCTCAACTCATTACGACGAACAATCATGTAGACTTTTTTGCAAAGTTTTGACAAATAGCTGGCTTCCTCACATGCCGTATCTCCTCCTCCTACAATTGCAACCTCTTGATTACGAAAGAAAAATCCATCACAAACCGCGCAAGCCGATACTCCATGCCCATTCAGGCGTTGCTCTGATTCCAAGCCGAGCCACTTTGCAGATGCACCAGTAGCGATAATGACGGTTGGCGATTCAATAAGATGGTCATTATCAATCCAAACTTTATGAAGGGTGGGATCCGAAAAATCTACTTTTGTTGCTAATCCGTATCGAATGTCGCTACCAAAACGGCGCGCCTGCGCCTCAAAATCCATCATCATTTGGGGGCCCTGTACTCCTTCTGGATAACCAGGGTAATTATCAACCTCGGTCGTGATGGTCAACTGACCGCCAGGCTGTCCGCCTGTGTATAAGACTGGCTTCAAACCAGCACGAGATGCATAAATTGCTGCTGTATACCCCGCAGGGCCTGAACCAACTATTAAACAAGAAACTTTTTCTGAAGACATTACGAAATTACGATTAAGATTCAACGATTTCTCGACGGTTTTTATAATAAATTCTACAACCCATTCCTAAAAATCGTTCATCTATTCAATGCAATTATTTGCAAAAGAGTTGCAAAATTAAGTAAAAAAGTACCGGATAACAAAACGAAAGGAGGCCGCTTTTCAAAACTCACCAAATGCGCCATTCTATCCGTCGATTAAGCTGTCGATTCTCTTCGGAGGTATTCGGAGCCATCGGTTTGGCCTCTCCAAACCCAATCGCGCGAATGCGCTCACGGGAAATCCCCGCCGTAATCAGGTAGTCTGCCACGCTTTGCGCCCGTTTTTGGGAAAGGATTTGATTTTGTTTGGAATCCCCTACGTCGTCGGTATGGCCCGCGATTTCGATGCGCAAGGTGGACTGGAGTTTCAGCTCTTCAATCAACTTGTTGAGTTCAGTTCGCGATTTATCCTGAAGGTCAGCCTTTCCTGTTTCAAAATAGATATTACTCAAAACCCCGAACGTGTTAAGGTTCATCGGTTCCAATTTAATGTCAAGTTGCAGCCCCTCGGCCTTGTTTTTTTGCGTGTAATCAAAGGATAAACTTTTATAAAAATATCCCGCAGCGTTTACGTACAATCCCCATTCGCTTCCGTTGGGCAGGGTAGTGAGATACTGTCCGTTTTCGGTATCCGTCGAAAAGCGTTGAACAACCTTTCCCGTCTTTAAATCAATTAATTCAAGATTTGCCTTCACTGATTTTCCCGAGCGGGCGTCTGTTACAAGCCCTTTTAAGTAATTGGCCGCGTTGAATTTTTGTTGCAGCTCGGTCGGCACTCTAAACCGATATAATCTGGATACCCGCTGATTTCCAACCCGCTTGGTATCCAACGAATAATAGCCGTATTGGCTGTCCGACGTAATGACCAAAGCCACCTGATTATCTGACGTATTAATAGGATAGCCTAAGTTCTCGGGTTTTTGCCAGCCCGTAGCGGTGCTGTCGGAGAAAAATAAGTCATAGCCGCCAAAGCCTTGATGGCCTTCGGAAGCAAAAAACAGGGTATGGCCATTGGCATGTAAATAGGGTGAGGCTTCGTCGTCGGGGGTGTTGACTGGCCCTCCAATATTTTTTGCGGCACTCCATTCACCATTTTTTTGAAGAGAAGTGTACCAAACATCTCGCCCTCCGATACCCCCTTTACGGTCGGATATAAAATATAAGGTGCGGCCATCGGGCGACAGCGTTGGTTGCGACTCCCAAAAAGGGGTATTTACGTTGATTCCGATGTTTTTGGGTGCGTCCCAATCTTTACCGTTTTTACGGCTGATGTATAAATCACAACTTCCGTAGCCATCTCGACGGTTACAGGCCGTAAAAACCAGCGTGCGGCCATCGGCCGACAGCGTTCCTGTTCCTTCATTTTCAGCAGTGTTTATTCTATCCGAAATCGACACAGGCACAGTCCAACGGCCATCTTTAAAATGGGTAATGTACAAATCTTCATCGTTTTCGGGTCTTAATGCGGTAAACAAGAGTGTTTCTCCGTCGGCAGTCAAGGCGGGAAAATACTGAAGAATGAATTGATTGACCGTGTCCGATAATTCTTCAGGACTAATGACCAAGGGATTTTCGATGGCTTTCTCGCCAAATGCGCAGGTGAGCAACTGCCGTTGTGCGCGCTTTTGGGCTACACTATTCGGTCGTAATAAAGGAATATAGTGGGTTAAATCGCTTTTAGCCTGAGCATATTCACCCGCTCGTAAGTGATATTCGATGAGCTTTTGATAGGCGGCAGCCGACTGCGGCGCATCAGGCCGCAACGTAACTACCTTTCGGTAAGATTGCAAAGCCAAATCGGGCTGCGTATAAATTTCATACAGCTGGGCTTTGCGAAAATGGGCTTCAGCAAAAGTGGAATCGTACTTCAGGGTTTCGTCGGTCCACCGATTGGCTTGCTCGTAATTTTTCTCATTGAAAAACTTTGTACTTCGCTCAAATGCTTCAATCGCTTTTTTGTTGCCAGAAGCATTAGGGAGGAAGGATTGGGGAGATTGGGCAAAAAGCGACGAAGAAATAAGGAGACTAAAAAAGAATATACTCCTATTTAGCACGGCTGAGGATTGCAATAATCTCGTCCAAAACAATCGTTCATTATGGCTCTTTTTCATTCTTATGTTATTCAATTACTCGCCAAGAAACCCTACGATTTAGACGACGAGCCTCCTCTGATTTATTATGAATCAAGGGTTTACGACAACCAAACCCTTCTGCGCATAAACGTTTTGAATCCACACCATTCATTATCAAATAATGAACCACTTTTTTTGCCCTATCCAAAGAAAGCTGTTCATTATACTTGCTATCACCCAAATCATCGGTATGCCCCTCTATAATCAACTTAACAGACTTATTTTTTTCCAGAAAATACCCGAGTCGGTCCAATTCTCCACTTGATGCCGCCTCTAATTCAGCGCTTCCTGGCACAAACAGTACATTTTTTAATACCTCACTTTTATCAGAATGGAAACGCACTAATGCTATTTCCATTTCCTTATTTTCAGTGATTGCAGCCGAATCTACCTTAAGTATTTTAGGGTAATACCCACTGCTTTCCACTAAAACAAACGCATCTGCCCAATTAGGAAAAATAACCACACACTTACCTGTAGAGTCATTGGTTGCGTAGACCGACAGCGGAAATGATGATATGCGTTGATTATGGATAGTTAACGTAGCTTTAAGAGGTTTACGTATTTCGGCATCCAATACTTTTCCTTTCAGAACAAACGTTCTTGGACACAAAGCCGCCAGTGTATCTGGCAATTGCAAGTAACAAATCTTAGAGCCTGCCGTTATGCCGTCCTCTTTATCAGCCAACTTGTATTTGTATGAGTAAAATGCCTGTCTACAATCGGGGGCAATGTAAAAACCCTGTTGGTCTGCAAAGTCATTCAATGGATACCCCAAATTAACAGGAACAGACCAATGAGTACCGGTCAATTGGGAAAGATATACATCAAAACCGCCCATTCCTTCTCGACCGTCTGAAGCAAAAAAGAGCGATTCATTGTTGGAGTGAATAAAAGGCGAAATTTCATCAAACGCTGTATTAACGGTTTTTCCAAGATTTTGAGGGCTCGTCCACTCACCCGAAGTGTCCAATTGGGCAACCCAAATATCTTTCCCACCAACTCCCAAGGGGCGGTCGGACGAGAAATACAATGTACGTCCATCTGCCGAAAGGCCCGGCTGCGACTCCCAATTTTGAGAATTAATAATCGGCCCGAGGTTTTGGGGCAATTGCCACGTTTGGCCTATTCTTTTAGAAATGTATAAATCACAACTGCCAAGGCCGTCTGGGCGATGACATGCCGTAAAGACTAGGGTGTTTCCATCGGCAGAAATACTACAAGTCCCTTCGTTTTTATCGGTATTTATTATCCGAGAAAGACTACGGGGAACAGACCAGCCAGTTTCTTCTTTTTGAGAAACCAACAGATCTTCATCCCCCCGAAAACGGGTAAAAATCAACGTCTTTAAATCGGCCGTCAAAACGGGATAACTTTGAAAATCGTTACCATTAATCGGCGAAGGTAGGAAGAAACGAGAGGTAGAATCAGCATTGACGGCCAATACCTTTTGGGCGTAAATACATTGACTCAGATATCGCTGTATGTTTTTTTGATGAGGAAGGTACGTGCCAGGGAATTTTAAATACCCCTGAAAAAAACGAACAGCTTTTGAATAAACTCCTTGGGCTAAATAATGCTTCCCAAGAATTTCATATAGATTTTTAAACGCTATTTCGGTAGAATCCAATTCTAGCGCTTTCTCATAAAAATTAATGGCCTTACCTTTTTGCGTCAAGTCCCGTTCTAACAATTGGCCGATGCGCATATAAGCGGGCGCAAATGTGCTATCTAAAATAAGAATCTCACGAAATTCTTCTAGTGCCTGTTCAGGATTAAACTGCAATGTGCGATTGGCTGCCTCAAATTCTTTCTGAGCCTGTTTTTGAACGCGCTTTTGGGCAATTGATGTGAAGGCAACCAGAAGAAGTAATAAGAAATGAAGCAACGGTAGGGTTCTACTCCTAAAATACAGGCTAAACGCTAAGGAATATCCATGTATTTGTGAGTTTGTAACGAAACGCGCCATTGCGGATGCTGTTTTACATACTCAACGATGAGAGGCGTCATTTCTTGCACACGGCTCCATTCGGGTTGAAGCAATAAGACACATTCTTTGTTGACCAAGGCAGCGTGTTGTTCGGCAAATTCAAAATCCGTTTTGTTATACACAATGACTTTCAGTTCATCGGCCTGCTCATACACGCTCGGATGAGGCGCTTTAAATTTTTTGGGAGAAAAACAAACCCAATCCCAACGCCCCGACATTGGGTGAGCGCCAGAGGTTTCGATGTTGGTATGAAAACCAGCCGCCTGCAACGCTTCGGTGAGTTGCTCCAAATTGTGCATTAATGGCTCTCCCCCCGTTACAACCGCCATGCGTGCTGGGTGCTTCAGCGCCTCTTCCACCATGTCTTTGATACTTACTTTGGGGTGCGCTTCTACATCCCATGATTCCTTTACATCGCACCACACACAACCCACGTCACAGCCTCCGAGGCGAATAAAATAAGCCGCCTTGCCGCTGTGATAGCCTTCTCCCTGAAGGGTATAAAAGGCTTCCATTAAAGGGAGTACTTCGTTCATAGCTTAAAACTAAAATGTGGCCGGCGCAAAACACCGGCCACAGAATCTTTATTTGTTTTTCGTTAGTGTAACTTACCGCTAACGCGTATTATTTCAAATCCTGAATATCTAACATTCCGACAGCTTTGCCGCCCTCGGTCACCAAAATGGTATCTACGCTGGTCTTTTTAAACAAGGCTGAGGCCGCATCCAACAAAGCATCGGCTTCAATAGAAACGGGCATTTTGTATTCAAAATCACCAATTTTCTTGCCCAGTACATCGCGGCCTTCTGAAGAAAGATAACGACGAAGGTCACCGTCGGTAAATACGCCTTTTACGCTTCCGTCGGCGTTCACTACCGTTACACAACCAAAACCATATTCGGTCATTTTAACGATGGCATCAGCCAAGGTTGTATCGGTTGAAACCGTCGGATTGACACCGTTGATGGCTTCGCCTACCGTAACCGTGATAAGGCGAGTATGCTCCACAAACTGCTGCGTACCTAAAGCCGTAAAGCTGTTTTCGGTCAAGACCTTCATAATTTTCCAAGGTACCGTAATGGTGTGACAACCCAAGTCGAGCGCGTTGCGTACGTGCTCGGCATTCCGCACCGAAGAAAACATCACCTTAGCGTCTGAGCCATAAAAATTAACCATTTCTACGCATTCGCCTATCAATTTGATGGCGTCGTAGCCTTGGTCCTGCATCCGGCCCGCCAACACGCAAATGTAGCTTGCACCTGCTGCCATGGCCATATATGCCTGCTGGATGGTATAAACAAGGTGTACGTTGACCATCATACCACGGTCACGCAACAACTTACACGCCCGAACGCCTTCCAGCGAAACGGGAATTTTAAACACGGTTTTGGCAGGATCAAGGCCCAGCGCCAATTGACGTTCTGCATCTTTCAGAATGTCTTCGGCGGTATCGCCAAGGGCTTCAATTTGTAAAACGGGAACAATCTTAGAGAGTTTCACAATCATGGCATCAAGGTCGGTGACCCCTTCGCGGTGCATGAATGTGGGTGTAGTGGTGAGACCCGCTAAAAAACCTAATTGAAACGCATTTTCGATTTCTTTAAGGTCGGCTGAATCAAGGTATAATTCCATTTTTTTGGGAAGAATTGTTAATCGTTGTATGTTAACTGCTTGCGGCAATTCGTAAAGTGTAGGTTACGATTACTCCTAAACAAGCAACTATTTTTAGGATGGTTTTTCTAAACAGGCAGCAAAGGTACGGCAAATATTTCGGTTTTGATATAACGCATTGAAGTTGAAAAGACAAGCCTTTTGGCTGGCACTTTGGTTCCATACAGTTCTGAGTACCACCCCTGCGTCTCGTGAGCCATCAATTCTTGGCTATTTTGGTCAACGGCTTTTATCGAAAATCCTTCAAAAAAAAACTCGGACGGATGCCAAATTTGGTACATTGGTACACTTTCGGGGGCGTTTTCGAGCCAATCTTCCACTAGCCAGCGGTATTCCCCTCTGTATTTAGTTACTCGACGGCGATGAATAATGTTTTTTCCTACCTGACCAAAAGCTTGAATATACCCCTCAAAGATTTGGCATGGCGGGTCGCCTGCTTCATTTTGCCATACGCCGCTCGCCTTTTTTACCCAATGGTACCACACAAAACGCGGCCCTTTTAGCATTTGGTCATGCTGGCCAAGCATCACCGTATTGTGCGAAGCCGTCCCCGCAAAATATTGGGTCCACTTTTCATCCGTATTGTAGAGATAAGAACCCGCATCGCGCAGGAGATTTTTACCGTTTACCCAAAGGTCAAAATGTAGATTATCGGCCTGAAACGGGCGGTCTTTGTAAACTCCGCAACGAATAAAGGTCAGCGCACCGCCATCGCGCAGGGTGTAGTATCCACCTTGCGGGAATTGACGATTTTCAATTTTCGATTTATGATTTTCCCCGTCAGAAGATTCACGTTTTTGTTTTGTATTATGGATAGCATTCAACCCGTACCAAAAACTATCTTCAAAATTTCCGTTTTCTATTGTCAGAACCGAAGCCAAGGCATTCAATTGGGGGCGATAATCTCGGAAATGAGTTGTATTAAGTGGAAAAAACAAAGCGCCGTCGTTGTTTCCGTAGTTGGGCAACCACCCTGATTTTTTATCCTGACAGGCCCTCAAGAATTCCACCGACTTTTGAGCACGCTCATACACCACGTTATTAAATCGCTCTCTGTTGAGTTCAGCCAGCCGAACTCCCCAAGTAAGCAGTTGAATCACCACCCGGTGATAATTCATCGAAAACTGCAAAAAAGTCCCGTCTTCGTAAATCTGATAGGCTATTTCTTCTTCAAACCATTGTTTACCAATGGTTTTCCAGCGTTTTGATTCAGGAAAGAAGGGATACAAAAGCCCTACCAGATACAACGTGAGGGTTTCGGTAATGGCGTGGTTGTTGCGAACAGCAATGCGCGAAAAATCAATATTTGCCTCTACGTGGTGCATTTGCCAATAGATGACGTGCATCATTCGCTGAAAACGCTCTTTGGTCAGGGCAGAAGAATTTTTGTAATAATGAAGGGCAAACGTCCAATTCAGCACCCGCAACGAGATTTCCTGGCTGCACCGCCAATTGGGGCCGCAATTGATTGGATTGGCTGTTATCCAACTGTCTATTTCGCCAAAAACCGTTTCTGATAAATCTTCCTTAGCATAAAAATCGTACCGAATCAATGGATATAAAAAGGCAAAACGGGATTTTTCCCAAACGTATTTTATATCGCCCGCCGTCGGTGAAAAGTCAGGAATTTGGGTCCAATGTTTTGTGGCATCGTAGCGATAACCGTTGGTTGGGTTGGTCAGCCAATCATTGACCGAATAGTAAGTTGCGCTGAAAAACAGAATGTTTCCCTTCTGATATTCGGCTACTTGTTGTTTTAACGCGTCTGAAGGTTTAAAACCGTCAGACGCGTTGGCAATGAGTTCTTCCCGACTTTCGAAGAAAAACCTTCCTTCAAGTTCTTGCCATTGAGGTGGGGTAATAAAGTCTTTTACAGGAGGATTAACGGGAAATTGGGCTTTCAACAGACCAGTCTTGCGGCGCAGTTCGTAGCGTAAACGAAACCACACGTAGCGCGGCCCCATGTTGACCAGTAAGTTGAAAAAAAACAACATGCGTTAAAAAGAGAAAAAGCCGTGACCTTACATCACGGCTTCGTACAAAGTGTGGCGGTGAGACTACTTAGTTTCTTCGGCAGGCTGTTCGCTGCTTTCTTCGGTCGGTTGTTCTTCCGATGATTTTTCAAACACTTCTGGGGCGTAAGCCGTCAAGATATTGTACCAATTGATAATTTTACGAATATCAGAAAGGTATACTTTTTCAGTATCATAGCCAGGCAAAACTTCCGACATAAAATCTACCAACTGATAATCCGACAATGTTTTTGCATCGAGCTTGTTATCTTGGTATTTTTCATGAATGCTTGCAAAGACATCTCCCAGTGGAGTGGCTTTTTCCTCATCCTGCATGAAGATAGAGATATCTTTCAACACCGACACCCGCGCCGAAGCACCAATCATTGATTTTTCGCGCTTGTCGTCCAAACTTTCAACAATTACACCTCCACGACCGGGTTTCAAAATACGGTACAACCCACTTTTACCCGAAAAATTGGCAATTTCTTTCAACAATTCCATATCCAATGGTTATAATAAAACGTTTCAATCCATTTATTGAGCGGCAAAAATAAAGGAATTTCGCGAATCCGTCACATTTTCCCAAAAGCCGCATTTCATTAACGTTCAAAACAGGGATAAATAGGCTATTTTTGTCATTAAATTTTACAAAACGCATTTCTCTCCAAAGAGTTATTTCCCAAACCCACTATTTCATGCGTCTATTTTTAATTGTTTGCGGTCTCTTTATTGCTACAAAAAGCTTTTCCCAATCCGATACCACGATTACTTTACAAGCCATTACGGGGCTTCAATATGACTTAGTAAGGATTGCCGTAAAACCTTTACAAAAGGTAACCATCATTCTTAAAAACGAGGATGATATGGCTCACAATCTGGTGTTTACTAAACCCGGCAAACGCTTATCGGTGGTTGAAGCAGCCATTAAAATGGGCGATAAAGGGCAAGCGGCCAATTATGTACCCGAGTCAGAGGATGTATTGGCGGCGAGCAAAATATTGATTCCCAACACCACCCAAACATTTACGTTTATGGCCCCCAGCGCCGAAGGTTCATATCCGTACGTGTGTACTTACCCAGGGCACGGCTATGTCATGTACGGCGCACTCTACGTGACTACCAAGCCGTTACCCCCCTTGGCCACCGACCCCAACATACCGCCTTCTCGCCAAAACACTGAGATTATCGTCAGTTCTCCGCATCCGTTTGCGCTAGAATACCCGCTTTTGTACCGCACGTTTATGCCTGATTGCAGCCCTGCGGCCATTGCGGTAGCGCTGACATCTACGCATTCGTACTGTTTCGACGCGGGCAAATGTTATCTGCGATACGCCTGGGCAGGCGGGTTTGTGGACAACACCGCCCATTGGAAAGGCAATGGCAATGCGTTTGCCAAAATTCAGGGGAATATATATTTCAAAGATAACGTTACCTACCCGCTGCGCGTGGGCAAAGTCGACAAATTGCCCGATGTGAGTTTCAAAGGATACACCTTAGCAAATCGTTTGCCCACATTCAACTATGCGCTTGACGGCGTTGAAGTAAAGGAAACACTAAAAAGTCTCGCCAATGAAGAAGGCCTGACCCGCGTCTTTACGTTTGTCAAACCGACTACGCAAATATTGTATTTTGTTACCAAGGCCGACGACGGAATCACGTACAAATCGTCCGTAGGGAAATGGCAAAATGGCACGCTGACGATTCCTAAAGGTACCTCAAAAGTGACATTGACCATGAACCGGAATAAGGCACAGGCACCACCCGCTGCCGCCCACAACCATTGATTTTACTATATTTTTAAGAGACGTAATTCGCTCATTTATAGATATTTATTTAGCATGAAAAAACATTCTTCATTCTCTCATATAGTATCGTTTTTGTTCGTTGGTTACTTGCTTTTCGGCTCATTCAACGATTGTTTTGCTCAGCGCGATACCATCACAAATTACTACGAAACCGAACAAATCAAACTGCCCAAAGGCCTACGAGCCGAGACGGGCGGCATGGATTTTATGCCCGATGGGCGCTTGGTAGCGTGTTTTCACTTGGGCGAAGTAATGACTTACAACCCTAAAACAAAAACGTGGAAGAAATTTGCGGAAGGGCTACACGATCCGTTGGGAGTGGTGGCCGTCAGCAATTCGGAGATTTTGGTGGTGCAACGCCCCGAAATGACCCGCATCAAAGATACCAATGCCGACGGCGTAGCCGATGTATACGAAACCATCACCGACGATTTTGGAATGTCGGGCAATTACCACGAATTTGCTTTTGGGCCGTTGAAAGACCAAGAAGGCAACCTCTTTATGGCGCTCAATGTTGCATCCAACGGCGCAGGCATTCGCCCCGAAATACGTGGGCAATACGACTCACTCAGTCGCGAAGGACGGATGTATTCCTGCGTGCCGTATCGCGGTTGGGTCATGAAATACAATGTTAAAACCCAAAAACTGGAGCCGTACGCCTCAGGTTTTCGGTCGCCTAACGGCCTGGGTTTTGACGCTAAAGGCCGACTGTTTGTTTCTGACAATCAGGGCGATTGGCGCGGAACCAGTCCGCTGTATCACGTTGAAAAAGGAAAATTTTATGGTCACGTTGCCAGCTTGATTTGGAAAGAAGGTTTTCCGAGGGTAAAGCCCTTGTCGTTGCCCGTGGCGCAGCTCGACAGCATGAGAACGCGCGAATCTATCGCATTCCCCCATACCGAAATCGCCCACTCTCCTACCCAACCGCTGTTGGATAATACGGGCGGGAAATTCGGACCTTTTGCCGGGCAATTATTCATCGGAGAAATGGATTATCCACGATTGGTACGGCTGCTGATGGAAGAGGTAAATGGCCAATTGCAAGGTGCCTGCGTTGCTTTTGGCGACGGGACGGGGCTACTAAAAGGCAATAATCGGCTGGTATTCGACAAAAACGGCGACTTATGGGTAGGACACAACGACCACGGCTGGGTGGGCGACGAAGGGCTTTCAAGAATTCACTGGAAAGGCAAAGTACCGCTTGATATTATGGCAATGAATTTGACTACGGAGGGCTTCGAACTTACCTTTTCCTTACCCGTAGACCCCAAAATCGCCTCTAACCCTGAACTTTACAAATTTCAACGGTATTACTACAAATACCACCAACCCTACGGTTCTCCTAAAACCGATGTGGCCGATGTGGCTATTAAAGAGCTAACAGTCTCCCCCGACGGCCGTAAAGTGGCGTTCAAACTAGCGGAACTGAAAGCGGGTTACGTGTATGACCTAAAGATGGGAGAACTACAAACTCCCGACGGCAAGTTACTAATGAACAGGGCGGTGTTTTATACTTTGAATCAGTTGAAGAAGTAATTACCGCTGATACACCCGCACATAATCAATCTCATACTTTGAAGGAAATTTTGTACCCGAAGGGTCGCCGCCGTTATCGCCGCCGATGGCGAGGTTGAGCAGTAGATAATGGGGTTGCATAAAAGGGTTTTTGCCTGAGCCATCGCGGTTGACGGTTTGAGAAAGCTCCACAAAATTAAGCAGTTCGTTGTCTACGTACAGCCGAATGGCTTTTTCGTCCCAATCCATGCGCCAAACGTGAAATTTCTTGCCCCAACGGCGGTCTTCAAAGGTTTCGATGGGTTTCTTAAGGTCTTGCCAAACGCCCTTAAAACGCGTCTCGCTACCCCAAGCGATGTTGGCCAGCAGCATTCCCCGGTAAAATTCCATAATATCAATTTCGCCATTGCGCGGCCATTCGCCTTCTACGCCCAGCGTCCAGAAGGCGGGCCAGAGTCCAGCGCGGGTGTCGATACGAGCACGCATTTCGATGCGCCCGTATTTCCAACTGTGCAGTCCCTGCGTTTTAAGGCTCGACGCGGTGTATTCGATTTCTTTTCGGTTCTTTTTCCAGTCCTGACTGTTGGGGTCGTAGTTTGGATTTGGGCGGTTTTCGCGGCGCGCTTCGATGATGAGTTTGCCTTTTTTGCAATAGGCATTTTCGGGCTGGTACCACTGCAATTCGTGGTTACGTACAAACCCCTTTTCAAATGTCCAGTTGTTTTTATCAGGCGCACCATCAACGTTAAATTCATCGGCCCAAACAAGGCCCCAACCAAAATATTCACGTTTTTTTTGGGCTTGCACTGATACCGAAACAATGAACAATAAGCAAAGAAGGCTGCGAAATTGACGCGTCATTTTAGTGTATTTTGCGGGTTTATGAACAGGTTTTATGTGCCAAAGCCCTCACCTGCCTCAAAACTACTTTGTTCAGTTTTTATTTTATCATTATCCCCATCCTACCCTAAAAGCCTCCATTCAGGCTTCAATTATCACAACCTATTCCAGTTTGCGCCGTAAAAACACTGTTTCCGCTTGCGCTAAAACCTGGGTTTAAAAGAATGGCATTGTTGGCTCGGTATTGAATTTGAGCGGGAGTTTCTATTTCGTTAGAGGCCGTAATGGTCATTCCCGTAAAAGTCTGCACCGAATTGGCGTAGATTTTGTCCGTAATCAACACATTCGTCAGCGGTGATACAAAAGCGACGGTATTGGACGTAATGGGCGCGCAGGTAGCTAGTGAATCTGTGCAGGTGGCCGAATAATTCATCGGCGTGGATGGCGTGACGAGAAGCGCTTGACTCTTTTTACCGTTCGACCACGATATTTTATTCGTTGGACAGCCGATGGCCAACAGCAGGTACGTTTTTGTCGAACAAAGCGTGACGGGGCTTGTCAACGGCGGCGTATTGCCAATCACCACACCTCCTACCATGGTTGAATCAACTATTATATACTGATTATTAGTGTCTTTGGCCACCTGAAGTGGTTGATTTTTTAGAAAATTATTGAACGTACTATCGTTGGCTAAGTTCATTGAAATCGGAAATACGTAGACCTGAGGTATGGGCATCACTGTCACAGTAACGGGCGTTCTGGGGCTTGGACAAAGCCCTTCGCATTTGGATTGCACATAAAAGGTTTGTGCTCCCACGGTCGTGGTCAAGGCTAAATACTCCGCTCCCGAACCTAAAAGCGACCCTCCCGTGGCGGAATCCCACCAAGTAACGGTCGGTGCCAGCGTTGGGCTGTTGGTGGTAAGGGTGACTGAAAAATTTTTGACACACAAGGGGTCAATATAGCCATTGTCTTCGGCCAAAAGTGTCCATGCGCCATTGGGTTCTTCATTGATAAAAGCCGACAATGATTGAGTGGGAGCAAATGTACCCGACACTGGAAGAGAGTTTGGAAGTATCGAGCTTGCCCCCTCTTCAAAAACCGTCGTTACAATTCCCGAAGTAGTTGTTCCAGGCGCATAAGTGTTTGCTGCAATCAACGTAATGACCGTTCCGGATGGAGATTTAAGTTTAAAAGAGACTTCTTCGTTGAAGGGCTTACCTCCCCCATCAGCTGCATCGCAGGTGTTTTCGTCGCCTTGGTCTTTTTTCTCCCACGTAATCGACACTTTTGCCGAAGTGATTAATCCGCCCAAGCCCGCGGCATTTACGCTTGGATCGTCGCCATTTTTACTAAATCCGTCATAACCCACGGTCGGTCCGTTATACGTAAAAGTCGTAGGGCCTGAGTAGTTGCAGTCAGCAGCATTGGCCAACAATCCGTTTCCGATGGTTAAAGGCGTACAATACGAGACCTCTTTGTTGGTTACACTCGGTGCGGCCGTAGTGAGCGTATTGTTTCTTACCTCAACCGTACTAGAATTGATAACGCATTGCTGTTTTGAAATTATCACTTGGTAGTCATTGGCGGAACTAACCACCAATGAATCAGCGATATTCGTGGTTTCTTCTCCATTCACCCGCCATTTATAACTTAGGCCCGGACCCGTATTGGCCGACAACGTAACCGATTCCCCCTCACAAAGATAAGTTGAGCCATTGGCCGTAATCGTTGCCGAAAATATCCCCTGTGTGGAGCAAGAAATCGCTTTCAACAAGTTGATTCTACCCGCCCCTAAAAGCCCAATTTGGGTAGGATTGGCGGCGTCGATGTTATCAGCGGTGTTGACTAAAATACTTTCAAGCTCCGCAGGAGTCAACGTAGGGGAGCACGACCAAATATAACCTAATACACTCGCCACCAACGGAGTAGCCATCGACGTCCCATTAAAAGAGGCGTATCCATCAGTGGGCACTGTACTTAAAATACCGCGCCCCGGTGCCGAAATATCCACCCAAGAACCATACGTAGAAAACGAGCTTCGCTTATCGTCGGCATCAAGGCTGGCTACCGAAATCACATGGGTATACGCCGCTGGATAACTTTCCACATCATTGTTGTTGTTTCCCGCCGCCGCCACAATCACAATTCCTTTAGAATGCACATAGTCAATCACTTCCTGCTCAGCCTGCGAATACCCTGCCCCGCCCCATGAGAGGCTGATGATTTGGGCCCCATTATCGGCTGCCCAAGTGATGCCTTCAAATCCGTTGTAGATTCCCAGCGGGCTTCCGCCGTCAGGTGTGGCTTTTACGGGCAAAATCTTGATTCGGTTGTTGGAAGCCGACGCGATTCCTACCGTGTTATTGCTCACGGCGCTGAGGATTCCCGCCACGTGTGTACCGTGGCTAAAGCTGGTATTGGGAGGATTGGGGTTATTGTCGTTATCCGACAAGTCACGCCCAGGGAGCATATTGGCCTGTAAGTCAACGTGGTTTGTTTGAATGGCATTGTCTACCACCGCCACCACAATGTTTGTATCTCCAGCATTTACATCCCAAGCTTCAAATGCTTTGATTTTGGTTAAAGACCACTGTGCCCCCACAATCGAGTCATTGGGTGTAGCAATGATTGTTCGAAAAGGCACTTTCTCAACGTATTCAACCTCGGGATTTTGCTTGAGCAAATCAATCAGGGCATCTATTTTGTCTGGTTTTTTTACCGTAAGGCGGTATATTTTTTGAAGTTTTTCAGAACTCTTGGTGAAGAATGCACGGTTCATTTTTGTCAGGACAAATTCGGCAGCAAAATCTTTTAAAAATGGAAGCTCTCTCTCGAAATTGACCGTAGCCGTCAAAGTTCCGACGGGCTTATTAGTAACTTTTAGGTATATTTCTCCGTCAATAAAATCTTTGTTAATTTTCTGAGCAAACGAAAAATAAGAAAAAAGAAGGCTAAAAAAAAACAATGGAACACGCCTAGTCATACCGCACTGATTTTTGGATGCTGTTAAAAAGTAATATTTGACCAAGACGAAGTTAGGAAAAAACAATCATTTTCTACTTTCTTTCCTTCAACTTGACCCTTATCGGCTTTTTAACTAAGTCCCAACCCTGCCTTTCTGGTCAATTTCATACATCCATTTTCTAAGATAAACCCACCACTTACCACATCTTCAGCCAAGTCAAAACTACCATCCAAATCAAGGTAACGGGTGTTGGAACAGGCAAATGCCGCGTGGAGTGCCGCCGTAATACTCACAATACTTTCGTCATTGCAACCCCAAAAAAGGTCTATACCCGCGTGTTGGGCAATGTTAGCAATTTCCAACGCACTTATGATTCCACCGCATTTCATCAGTTTGATGTTGAAACTACCAAAAGGCTGTGGTTCCTGCGCTAATTGCAACGCATAATGCGCATCTTTGAGAGACTCGTCGGCCGTTAAAATCCGCCTTTCTTCCTCTTTCAAAACCAGCAACTCTTGCTCTTTTCCAACCAACAAAGGCTGCTCAATCAACTCTAAATCAACGTATTGTGTAACCTTCAAAAATTTTTGCAAATCAACCAATGCGTAACCTTGATTGGCATCGACTCTGATTTTGAGTTTATTTTGAAAACGTTCGTTCAATTTCAAAACCCGCTCAATATCTTGCTCAACGTTCTCGCCCGTTTTTACTTTCAGCACTTTGAAGCCCAGTCTGACGTACTCCGCGGCCTCTTTAAGCGTATCCTCCACCGACATGATTCCGACGGTCACGGATGTAGGAAGTTGCATTATTTTTTGGCCGTAAAAATCCACCACTGGAATTCCTAAAAACTGCCCAAAGGCATCATGTAGGGCAATATCAAGGGCGGCCTGCGTGCCGGGCAACTGCGGAAAATGGCGTTTTACTTCGTCAATTAATTGCCGAAAATGCCGAATGTCTCGTCCTACGAGGTTTTCAAAAAAGGCAGATTGACAGTTTTTAAAAGTCTGTTTGCAGGTTTCTCCCACTACCTCTTCTGCGGGGCTTGCTGCCCCCTTGCCCACCAGGCCGTTTTCTAGCTCTACTTCTAAAAACACATTTTCTACATCCGAAAACGTATACCCCGCAATGCTGTAAGGCTTGCTCAACGCCAGATTTTTGAGATAAGCTCGAATCAATTTTATTTTCATGTAAAAACCCAAAGGTTAACGGCCTAAAGACGTCTTAATCAGCCTTGTTTGTGTCATCAACGCGCCACGCTCAAGCGCGTCAATTCTTTCAAAGTTGGCATTAACTTCTCCACCCCTTCTTCCAACGGTATCAGCACAGGAATTTGCAGTTGTTGCTCGTAATGTTTCTGGTAATCAAGCGCTTCCTGGGCTGAGCAGTCTTCCGTATTCAACGCCAAGGCAATTACTTTTGCCCCAAATTTTTCAATGATTTCCACTTCTGATTCCACACTCGGAATCCTGCCCCAATGGGGCTCATTGTCAAAATATTTCCGTTTGGGCGCATGAACCAAAATAACGTGTTTGGCATTTCCAGAAATCAAAAACTCCAACCCGCACGGCCCACTAGGATTGCGCAACGACGATTGTCCTTCCACCAAAATCAGGTCGGCATGGGTTTCTTTCCAACACGAAACAATCGCGTGTTCGACCTCGCCCGATACAAAATCGTTGAGGGTCGAGTCAAAAATAAAGCCGTATTTACCACCTTGCAACCAACCCGTTTGCCCCGTATAAATCATCTGGGCGTTTATGCCTTGGCCTACGCACATTTGACGAACCATCCGTGCCGTGGTACGTTTTCCGAGAGCACAATCCATGCCGATGACGGCAATAATCGGGGCCGTTACGTCGTAAATCTCTCCCGTCCAGAAGTGTAAATCTTGGCGGGATTTGGGTTTACGAACGTCAATCAACTGCACTTGATGTTGCGCCGCAAGCGCCACAAGTTCAGGTTTTTCAGTCAAGTATTCGTGGAGTCCATTGACGATGGAAATCTGCTGTTGGATAGCTTCTTTTATAATATTCAACATATTTTCGGGCAAAATGCCGCCCACCGTTGCCACTCCAACAATCAGATAATCAACCTGTTTCAGCTGAACAAGTGCGCTCAAAAGTGAATCGAAAATGGGGATATTTCTGGCCTTTCCGTCTAGCACATCGCCTGCGTCGCGACCAGCCGTGGGTGGGTCTATTACCCCAACGATTTCGTAACGCTCGGTGCCTCGAATCAAGCCGTGGGCCGTTTTGGCATCGTTGGTAGTAAGCAGGCCGTTGGTTAAAATAATGGCTTTGTTCATGGTGTGTACCTTTTTTTATAACCTCAAACAAGGGCGTTTAGGCTTTGTTGATTACTATTTTCTTTTGATAAATACCCCGGGGAATTTACCCGTAGTTTTCTGCGACTCATAAACGAGTTGGCCGTTGACCCACACTTTTTCAATCCCCGACGAAAGCGCCGTAGGGTTTTGAATATTGGCGTTGTCTTTCACGGTCTCGGGGTTCAACAGCACCAAATCGGCATAGTATCCCGATTGTACAATTCCACGGTCAGTAATTCCTAGATGCTCCGCCGTTAGCCCCGTCATTTTATGAATGGCGGTTTCTAAAGGCATGATTTTTTGGTCGCGTACGTACGTTCCCAACACCCGCGTAAAAGCCCCATGCCCACGGGGATGCCCACGCCATGCGCCATCGGAACAGATATTTGTATGCGACCAACTCAGAAAATTCGTTATATCAGGCCCATCCATCGACTTTCCCATAATTGCCTCAATTCCACCCTCATGCTCTGGATTTTTCTGCTCAAACTCTGCCGCTTGTCCAATCAAAGCCATCAAAGTTTGTGAGGGTTTTTCTTGGCGAAGCGCGGCAATTTGAGAGAGGGTTTTGCCAGCGTAATCTTTATTGGGCGCAAACCGCACCACCACCGATTTTTCGGGGTCACATAGTTGCGTTACGGCAAACTCAGCACTTGCACTATTTGTATAATCTCGGTTGGGGAAAAGCACCCGCAACGTGGAGTTCCAAAAATCGTACGGGTAACAATCGGCCGTGATATTTACGCCTTGGGCGCGGGCTTTTTGGAGCTTGCCCAACAGTGCTGACGCGTTTCCCCATTGGTCACGTTTGGCAATTTTGATGTGCGAAATCTGAACTGGCATTTTGGTTTGTTTACCGATTTCAATGATTTCATCAACGGCTTCATCGAGATTAATGTCCTCGCTTCGAATATGGCTCATATATCGTCCACCAGACTCCGCCGCCACTTTGGCCAATTCCAATACTTCGTCCCGATTAGAAAAAAAAGCCGACTCATATTCTAACCCCGTCGCCAATCCCAGCGAGCCTTTTTTCATTTCGTCGCGCAGCAAAATCTTCATCTTTTCTACCTCTTGTGGCTTGGCGGTTCGGTATAAACTCTTGGCTCCCATCGCTTTGGCCCGCAATGTAGAATGTCCTGTGTAGGTAGCGACGTTGATAGCCACGGGCCGTTTTTTGAAAAAACTTTGGAGGGTATCCATCGGTGTACTGCCACCGTCTTGGCCAGTCACAATCGTCGTAACTCCCTGATTAAGTGCCGCAATAGCGTCGGGATGTTCTTCCAACCCGCCAAAATGGTGGCTGTGACTGTCAATAAAACCAGGCGCCAGCGTCATTCCTTTCCCATCGGTTACCGCTTCGTTGGGGAAGGGCGTTAAATCACCGATTTCCCATATCCTGTCGTTTCTCAAACGTACAGCCGTTTGCTGACTGGTAGAGCCTGTGCCATCAATGAGTTTGATGTTCGAAATCAGTTCAGTTTTGGGCAACATTGGCGCATTACCCGCCAAAACGTCTTTTACCACTTTCCTTACCGTCGCATCGGTAGAATTGGAAAGGACAATAATCGTTTGTTTTTTTTCAACGTTTCGGATAATCTCATTGAAAAATCCGACCCAACTTCCGGTGTGTGACATAACCTTCCCGTCATTTTCAATAAACCATGCAAAACCATAAGGATGCGTTTGGCCGTTGTTGAGTTTAACGGGCGTGATGGCCTCCTGCCACGTAGCGGTGCTGACCAATTTTTGGGTATACAACGCCTGCTCCCACTTTAATAAATCTTCAACCGACGAATATACATTGCCATCGCCAACGACCCCGTCCAAACGGATTAAATCATTGGGTACATTCCGTCCGTTTTTTCGCTGATAACCCATTACTCGATTGATGGGTGATTGTTTCATACGCAGGCAATAAATATAGGTATCATTCATACCCAACGTCCTCGTAATCTGTTGTTTAAAAAAATCTTCAATGGGCATACCCGCCGCTTTTTCAATTACCGAAGCCAGAATCACATAGCCTGTATTGTTGTACTCCCATTTTTCTCCTACCCCAAATTCTACGTAGGGTTGATGGGTTTTCAACAGCTGAAGCAGTTTTTCGTTGGTCAGTGTATCGAGCGTATTGTTGTGTTTCTGGGCCAGCTCAAAATATTCGGGCAAACCGCTCGTATGAGTGAGCAGGTGACGAATGTTTATTTTTTCGTAGGGAAAATCGGGCAAATGTTTCTGCACTTTATCGTCAAACTGTAGTTTCCCTTGCTCTTTCAACATCATGACCATCATCGCCATAAATTGCTTCGAAATCGAGGCCAAATTGAAGGATGATGTCGTTTTGAGCGGCACCTGCGTTGCCAGATTGGCAATGCCCAACGCTTTTTGGTACACTATTTTTCCATTTTCTGCCACCAAAACCGCCCCACTGAACGATGCCCGTTGGTGCAAAATCGTCAATGCCGAATCCAACGTTTTCAATTTTGAAGAGCTGTATTGAGCGTAAGAATGCTGAATGCTCAACAGCACACAGAGTACCGAAAAGAATCGTTTGATTGCCATAAAGTTGGGGTTGAAAATTTCGATATAAGATTCAGGAAGGAGTTGGCAAAGCGTAAATCAGCCTGCCGATTTGATTCTTAAATGTTGATGAAGTGTAGGCGAAAGTAGTTTTTTATTCTTTAAACAAGGAATTTATTAGTTACAAAAAATAGTATTTTACAAAAAATAAGCATATTTTGCTTTAAATAAAATCAAATAACCCATCATAAAAGCAAATTATGCTTGACGAAACTGACCTCCGTATTTTGGCGTTGTTGCAGCAAAACGCCAAGTTGACCATCAAAGAATTGGCCGAAGCTCTTCACCTGACTACCTCTCCCGTTTTTGAACGTATCAAACGCTTGGAAAAAGAGGGCTACATCAATAATTATGTGGCATTGGTCAACCCCGAGAAAGTAGGCCGCGGACAAGTAGTATTTTGCAACGTTTCAATGCCCGTTTATACCCCCGAAAACATCGAAACATTTGAGAAAATTGTCCGTCAGATGCCGCAGGTAATGGAATGTTATCATCTGGCAGGAATGGTTGATTATCAACTGAAAGTCCTCGTCAGAGACATCAAAGAATACGACAGTTTCCTGAAAACATTTGCCGAAATTCCGATGGTAAAAGTCCACAGCAGTGTAGTGGTATTGCACGATGTGAAGTACTCTACCGAAGTACCGTTGTAGGAAAAACAATGGCTTTTATTTTACAATGAAAGCGCCGAGCCAGTACATTATCCAAAACATTGCATCATCTTTTCAGTAAATAACTGCACTTTTTTACGCCTTCCTTTTTTTCAACATTTTTCCAAAGTAGCTTTGGAAACCGTAACCTAATCTAAAATCCGTATTACTTCATGAAAAAACTGATTACCCTTCTCATCACGCTATCGGTATGTTCGTGCATCTGGGCCCAAACGCCCACTTTCCCCCGCAATGGCGTTTATGACGAGCGCCCCGAATTGTACGCTTTCACCAACGCCACCATTTACATTGATGCGCGCAACGTACTCGAAAATGGCACTCTACTCATCAAAAATGGCGTCATCGTTGGCGTGGGCAAAGACCTACAAATTCCCAACGGAACCGTCGTAACCGACCTCAAAGGCAAGCGCATCTATCCCGCCCTGATTGACATGGAATCGGACTACGGAATGCCCGAAGTCAAACGCACCCAAGGTGGCGGACGCGGCACTCCACAGCAAATTGAATCCAACAAAAAAGGCGCTTACGGGTGGAATCAAGCCCTTAATCCTGAAACGGAAGCAGGGAAATTATTTACCGTTAACAACGCCAAAGCCGATGAAATGCGTAAGTTGGGCTTTGCCACGGTGCTCACTCACCACCACGACGGCATCGTACGCGGTAGCGGTGCGCTCGTAACCTTGGCTACCGATAGCGAAAACAGCGTCATTGTTCGTAGTCCCGTTTCGGCCCATTTATCGTTCAGCAAAGGCTCTTCTGGCCAACAATACCCCAACTCACCCATGGGTGCGATGGCGTTGTTGCGCCAAACTTATTACGATGCCGAATGGTATAAAAACGCGGGTAAAAATGTTGAATACAACATCTCACTTGATGCTTTTAATGCCCTGAGTGGATTGCCGACTGTATTTGAAGCAACCGATAAATGGAGCTTGCTCCGGGCCGATAAACTGGGTGACGAATTCAAAACGCAATATATTTTTCGCGGTAATGGCGATGAATACCAGCGCATTGACGAAATAAAAGCAGCTGACGGTTCACTCATTGTTCCGCTCAACTTTCCAGCGGCCTTCGATGTAGAAGATGTTTGGGATGCCGACAACGTGAGCCTTGCCGAAATGAAACACTGGGAAATGGCTCCCGCCAACGCGGCGGCCTTGGAGAAAGCGGGCGTTAGTTTTGTACTGACCTCGGCATTGCTAAAAACAAAAACGGAATTTTGGACCAACCTGCGCAAAGCCATTGAATACGGTTTGTCGGAAACCAAAGCACTGGAAGCGCTCACGACGGCTCCTGCCCAGCTCCTCAAATGCGACGATAAAGTAGGAAGTCTCAAAACAGGTGCTTGGGCCAATTTTATCATTACTTCGGGCAATTTGTTCAACGCCGATAATGTCATCTACGAAAACTGGATTAGGGGCAAAAAATACATCATCAATAACCTCAACCAAGCCGATATTCGGGGAACGTACAACTTAAGCATGGAGGCTGAAAAAGGGAAATTAATCATCAGTGGAAAACCCGAGAAGCCTGAATATCAAATTGTACTGAGCGACACCGTAAAAATTACGCCGAAAGTAACTTACCTCAACGATCTGATTTCGCTCAATTTTCAACCCGACCGAAAAGCTCCCAATGCAACCACCCGCCTGACGGGTTACCGGGAAGGTACGGGATTTAAAGGAAGCGGCGAAACCGCCAAAGGCACGCCTACCAAGTGGGAGGCTACCTTGCTGGAGCCCATAAAATTGACCGAAGCACGCCGCGACTCGACCCGCAAACCTGCTCCGAATGTAGGGAAACCGTTGTTTCCATTTGTTGGATTTGGAAATAGTGAGAAACCAAAATCAGAAACGTTGTTGATTAAAAATGCCACCGTTTGGACCAGCGACGACGCAGGGATATTGCCCAACAGTGATGTATTGGTGGAAAACGGCAAAATTGCCCGCATTGGCAAAAACCTCTCTGCCGCCAACGCCCGCGTGATTGACGGCACAGGCAAACACCTAACGCCTGGTATCATCGACGAGCACTCACACATCGCGCTTTTCTCCATCAATGAGGGTGGTCAATCCAGTTCCGCCGAAGTACGCATGAGCGATGTTATCAACCCCGACGATATTAATATTTATCGTCAATTGGCGGGCGGCGTCACCATGTCGCAGTTGTTGCACGGCTCCGCAAATTCCATCGGTGGGCAATCGGCCGTGGTGAAGTTGAAATGGGGTGGCAATGTTTCGGATATGCTCCTGCCCGAAGCGCAGTTTATTAAATTTGCCTTGGGTGAAAACGTAAAACAGGCCAACAGCGGTAATCCAACGAGCCGTTATCCGCAAACACGCATGGGCGTTGAGCAGGTTTTTATGGATCATTTCACCCGCGCCCGCGAGTATGAGCGCGCCTGGGATTCGTACAATTCTATGAAGACCAAAATTGGAATGCCCGTGCCTCGCCGTGATATTGAACTGGACGCGTTGGTTGAAATTCTCAACGCTAAGCGCTTCATTACTTGTCACTCGTATGTACAATCCGAAATCAATATGCTTCTGAAAGTGGCTGATTCTTTAGGCTTCAAAATCAACACGTTTACACACATTTTGGAAGGTTATAAAGTAGCCGATAAAATGAAAAAACACGGGGCCGCAGGTTCATCCTTCGCCGACTGGTGGGCGTATAAAATGGAAGTAAAAGACGCGATTCCGTACAATGCCGCCATTTTGACTAAAGTGGGCGTATTGACCAGCATCAACTCCGACGACGCCGAAATGGCCCGCCGCCTCAATCAGGAAGCCGCCAAAGCGGTAGAGTACGGCGGCATCGCCGAAACCGAAGCCCTTAAAATGGTGACCATAAATCCCGCCAAAATCATGCACTTAGATAAGCGTACGGGCAGCATCAAGACGGGCAAAGATGCCGATTTGGTATTGTGGAACAACCACCCGCTTTCTATCTACGCCCGTCCGGACTATACCATTGTGGAAGGGGCGATTTACTACTCCACCGAAGGTGATGACAAACGACGCGACGAAGTAGAAAAAGAACGCGCTCGTTTGGTACAGAAAATGATTTCGGCCAAAACGGGCGGCGCTACCGCCATCCGTCCGCCTTTCCGCCGTCAGCGTATGTGGCATTGCGAAGATGTAGAGGGCGTAATGGCAGAGGGCGAAGAGCAAAGCGAGGAGGAAAAGAAATAGGAAAAAAGAAACAAGAAGTAGGAGCCAAGAATTTTATACATCATGGATAATAAAACACCCATCCAAACTTTCCGAGATTTACAAGTTTATACTTTGGCTCATCAATTAGCCATGAAAATTTTTTGGCTCAGTACAAAATTTCCTTCTGAAGAAAAATACTCCTTAACCGATCAAATACGACGTTCCTCTCGCTCCGTTGCTGCAAATATTGCAGAAGGTTGGGGAAAGCGAAGATTTGAAAATACATTCAAAAGACATTTAATCGACTCCTTCGGCTCACTTGAAGAGACTAAATGTTGGTTATTATTCGCTTTAGATTGTCTGTATATTAGTCAAGAATCATACAAAGAACTAACTACCGATACTGAATATCTCGGTGCTAAACTTTCGAAATTACATGAGAACTGGAAGACCTTCTAACTATCCCATAAAAGTCCATAAGTTATATTTAGCTCAGGCATCTTATTTCTTAGGGCCTATTTGTTATTTCTTACTTCTTATTTCTGGCCTCTTATTTCAGCCCGTATCGGCACAAAACCCCGCCCCTGCCAAGCCCCAAACCAAGCCTATTGCACTGGTGGGTGGCACGGTTCATGTAGGCAACGGAACCGTGATTGACAAAGGAACGGTGGTCTTTGACAAAGGAATCCTTACCGCCGTAGGCGATGCGAGTACGACTTTTGACCGCAACGCCACCGAAATCATTGACGTAACTGGCAAACACCTTTATCCGGGCCTCATTGCCATGGGCGCCACAACGGGCTTGGTCGAAATCAGTTCGGTTCGGGCCACTACCGACAACCAGGAAATCGGGGGGCTCAATCCCAACGTTCGGGCATTGGTTGCGTATAACACTGATTCTGAAGTTATTCCGACCTTACGCAACAATGGATTATTGCTTACCCAAGCGACTCCACAAGGTGGTACGATTTCGGGCTCATCGTCGGTGATGGAACTCGACGGATGGAACTGGGAAGATGCTGTTCTGAAAAAAGACGATGGCTTGTGGCTGACGTGGCCGCCATTTTTTGCCCGTGAGTTCAACTTCGAGGATTTTTCGGTAAGCCTCCAACGAAACAGCCGCCGTCAGGAGGTAATCAATAATCTTGCGCAATTGTTTTCGGATGCCCGCGCGTACAGCCAAATCAAAAATCCAAGCATTACCAATCTCAAATTGGAAGCGTTGCGGGGGCTATTTAGTGGCAATCAAAACTTGTACATCCGCGCCGACAACAGTAAAGACATTATCGAAGCTGTCAAATTTGCCAAATCGCACGGGGTTCAGAAACCAGTCATTGTAGGAGCAGAAGATGCGTTGCGGGTGGTAGATTTTCTGAAAGAAAACAATATTCCCGTGGTCTTGGGAGAAACCCACCGCCTCCCCAACCGTCAGGATGAACCCGTGTATCAGCCCTATCAACTGCCTTCGTTGCTGCAAAAAGCGGGCGTCACGGTTGCGTTAAGTTATGGCGAAGCCTATTGGCGTACGCGCAACTTACCTTTTGTAGCTGGAACCGCCGCGGGATTTGGGAACCTCGACCGCGAAGAAGCGTTAAAAATGATTACGTCTACCCCCGCCAAAATACTGGGCATTGACAAACAGGTAGGGACGTTGGAAAAAGGGAAGCTGGCCACGCTCGTGGTCTGCAAAGGCGACATTTTGGATATGCGATCCAACGGCATTGAACACGCTTTCATCAGGGGTCGTAAGACCGACCTCGACGACCGCCACAAACGCCAGTACAAAAAATACAACGACAAATACGATATCGGAAACAAATAAAGGCTTATACAATACTTGCCAAGACTCGAAATGGAGACGCGGAGTCTTGGCAAGTATTAATCATTATTGCTTATTGCCGTGTTTTTTTATCATTTCTTCCATGATTTTTTTACGCTCGGCAGGCGTCATATTCTGGATTTTGTTTGGATCAATGGACGTCCCTTTTTTATAGTCCGCGGGAATGCTGAACAGAGCGGCCGACACGGGCTTAGTATCGTATTTTACCAACTCCATCGTCATCCCCCCTTCTTTATTTTTCATTTGCGTTTTGACCACAAAACCTTCAGCACCCGCTTTTTTCAGTTCGCCGTACATTTGGTCATTGCCGCCGCTCATGCTTGATTTCCAATAACCCATCATGCTTTCATAGCCAGCAATATCTTTGGTGGTCCACATATCCATGGGGCGGTTGCTCATGGTCACCACGATGTGTGTGCAATTGAGGTTTTGAAGCTTTTCTTTTCCTACCACTTTTACCGTCACTTTAGCGGCGTTGGGGTCTTTGGGGGCCGAATTGGTATTTACTTCTGTGTAAGTTTTAGCCCCTTCATTCAGCATAATCATGGTATTGGGCTTATTGGGCAACATCAGCATCACTTGCTTGTGCGATATTCCCGGCATATTGAGACTGGTTTCCATCCGCACTTTTCCGCTCGCAAATTGCATTTTGCTGGTCGATACATTACTTTGCCCTTGCCCCGACATGGTCATTCTGTATTCAATCGTTCCTTGTTGTGCTTGTACAGAAATTGCTCCCGCCAACGCAAGAGTAAGGGTTAAGAATTGTTTCATAGTATTGATTTTTATAGGAAAGATATACAACGTCGGTTGTTATGATTTTGTATGGTAAAGTTATTTAAAATCAAAAAAGGGCCATTAGCCCTCAAACGCCTACCAAGGCAACACTTCCCATCAATTCTAAAATTATCAATAAAAACCCTAATCATAAATGAGGATAAGGGCGATTGTGAAGGACTCAACAACCGCCCTTAAAGTCTTAGCTTACCGCATTAAATGCCACGGCAAATTCTTTTTTAGCAAAATCTTCAAACGTTGTCGGTGTGGTATTGGACGCATCACGCTCGTAACCATTGAGATACTCTCCCGAATTTAAGCCCGCAAAAAGCTCGTTGTAACCGTCGGCGATGGTTTCGGGAAGGCCCGCGCCAATCATCCCCGCCCGGGCATCTTCGGGCGAAAACTGTACATAGTGAAAAGGCTTTCCAACAGCATCACTCAAAATAGCGGTTGCTTCCGTCATGGTATAATCGGCCGCTCCCGCCACAAAAACATGTGAATGACCTTCAAAATCAAGCGTTAAAAAATGCTTAACGGCCACTTCTGCAATGTCGTGCGTATGCACCAACGGAACCTTTAAGTCCGCGTTGAGCGCATACCCCTGAATCCCTGCGGCCTTGATTAAGCCGATGTTGCCTAAAAAATTCTCCATAAAATAACCTGGGCGCAAATTGAGCACGTTCAACCCTGCTACAGTTTTGAGTGCCTGTTCTAAATCATACAATCCACTCACTGGCCCGGCACCCGTCGGCATGTGTGCCCCCATTGAACTCAAGACCACGGCGTATTTTACGCCCGACCCCTGCAATGCGTCCACAAAATTCTGAATGATTTCACGCTGATACGCCCGCCAATCGGTAATGTTCCACTTGGGCGGAACCATCAAATAAACGGCTTCGGCACCTTTGAATGTTTCTTTCAGAAATGCGGAATCTTCTAAATCACCGACGGCCAATTGGGCTCCTTTTTCGGCCAATGGGCCCCCCTTCGTAGCGTTGCGAACAACGGCTTTTACTTTTTTTCCTGCTGCAATCAGCTCTTCGACAATGATGTGCCCGGTGTGTCCAGTGGCTCCCGTAATAACGTACATGTTTCTTTGGTTTTAATTAATTTAAATTTGTTTTTTATTATACATACATACTAGTTGGTATGTACATGTGCAAAAAAAATCAGGCTTTAAGTCCTTCGGAAAATTGTTTTAATTGAGCAATAACCATTTCAAAAGCGGCCCGACTTTGCATGGCTTTGGCCACGCTAAAACCTCCTTCAATCGCCGATAAGTAGAAAAAAGCGGTCTGAGTTGGGTTAAAATCAAGCTTAAATTCTCCTGCCAATTGGGCATTTTTTAGGCCTGTCTCAATCTGTAACTGCATTTGGTGGGTAATTCGGTGCAATCTTTTGCGAAACCCTTCATCCAAAGGCGGCATTTCCTGCGTAAGATTGGTAAGTGGGCAACCAAGCTTGATTTCTTCATCAGTTTTGGCAAAATCTCGATATGACTCTAGTACCTCCAATAAAACAACGCCAAAATTTTTCTCGGCACGTTCAAACGATTGCCAGATTTTTAGGTAGTGAGGCCCCAGCAACTCGTCTAAAATAGCGTACCCTAAATCAAACTTATTGGGGAAGTAATGATACAACGCCCCCTTTGTAATACCCATTTCAGCCACCACTTTATCGGCACGAACTCCCTGAAAGCCATTTCGGTGAATGGCTTCGTAGTTTTTGTGCAATATTTCGGTGCGTGTATCTGTCATTGTGCCACAAAGGTAAACATACTAATTAGTATGTCAAGTTTTTTATCAATTATTTTTGAAAAAAATAAGCCCCTTATGAAAAGAGGCCTACAAAAAGAAAAAGCAAAATTACTATAAAATATTAATTATCAGTACGTTACCCAAGTATCTTTTCCGCCCCCCCCTTGAGATGAGTTTACGACCAACGAACCTTTGCGCAAAGCAACGCGCGTGAGTCCGCCCGGAATGACGTTGATACCGTCACCGTAAAGAATATAAGGGCGCAAATCTACGTGGCGACCTTCGGCGTGGTCGTCCACGATACAAGGCACGCGTGAGAGCGAAATCACGGGCTGGGCAATGTAGTTACGGGGGTTGTCTTTGATTTTCTGACGGAACAATTCGTGTTCTTCTTTGGTCGCTTTCGGCCCAATCAACATTCCGTAGCCTCCTGCTTCGTTGGCTTCTTTAATAACCAGATTTTCTACGTTTTCAAGTACGTATTTCAGGTCATCGGCTTCGCGACAAATGTACGTTTGAACGTTGGGAATCATGGCCTCTTGATCCAGATAATACTTAATAATGCGCGGCACGTACGCATAAATCACTTTATCGTCAGCTACGCCCGTTCCAGGCGCATTGGCAAGGGCTACGCGGCCTTTTTTGTACACATCAAATATTCCTGGAATCCCAATGAGCGAATGCGGATTAAACGCCTGCGGGTCCAAAAACGTATCATCCAAACGACGGTAGATTACATCCACAATCTCAAACCCACGGGTTGTCCGCATTTTTACGTATCCTCCCGAAACCACCAAATCGCGGGCATCAACGAGTTCAACGCCCATTTGCTGCGCCAAATAAGAGTGTTCAAAGTAAGCAGAATTATAAATCCCAGGCGTCAGTACCACAATGTTTGGATCGGGACGGTCGGCAATAAATTTAAGCATTTCAAACAAACGCGCTGGATAATCAGATACTGGCCGTACACCCGTGCGGGCCAAGACCTCGGGAAAAATCTGCTTTGACAACTCTCTATTTTCCAGCATATAAGACACGCCCGACGGGCAACGGAGGTTATCTTCCAAAACCATGAATGTTCCGTCGTCGCCCCGAATCAAATCTGTACCTGTGATATGACACCAAATTCCTTTCGGGGGTTTTAACCCCTTGCAGGCTTCGAGATAACATTTTGAGGTTTCAATCAAATCTCTCGGCACCACTCCATCATCCAGAATTTTCTGGTCGTTGTAAATATCATCAATAAACATATTCAGGGCCGTAATCCGCTGAATAAGTCCTTTTTCCAGTCGATTCCAGTCCTCGCCTGCTACTACCCTCGGGATAATGTCAAGCGGCATAATACGTTCGGTTCCTTCTCCTTCAGAATAAACATTGAACGTGATCCCCATTGACATCAGCGCCCTTTCGGCGGTATGCTGGCGATTCATCAATTCGGTTTGCGTCAGTTGTTCTACGCGTTGTTTAAATGCCTCACAGCCGGGGCGAATCTTGCCGTCCGACGAAAACATTTCATCGTAAAACTTCTCGGTGTCATAATTTTTAAAAGAGAAATGCATAATGGCGAAAAAGTAGGTGAGTTATTTGTTTTGCCGAACAAGATATGTACAAAATAACGATTTAGCCAAATTTTCTACCTCAATTTATCCCGTTCATTTTACATTTCTTAAATTGTACGATTATATCGTACTTTGCGTCACCTTTTTACGTTTCTTGAAATGGAAGATATAGTATTTCCAACAAATCTTATTTTCCACTGGTTTTAATACAAACTAACACTTTACTCTTTTGGGATGACACGTCGCCTTTTGGTCATTATTGTTGGAATACTGAGTTGCATATCTGTCCAAGCTCAACACTGGCTGGGGCTATCTTCGAGCAATTATGCAGGTACAAACGCGCTTTTTCTAAACCCTGCACATGCCGCCGACTCTCGACATAAATTGTACATCAATCTTATTGGCAACGATTTTTTTCTAATCAACAACTACCTTCGTTACGATGCTCCTTACTCATTTATAAGTTTAATCACCAACAGTGTTTCCCAAAAATACCGCAGTGAACGTGGTCTAATTATCTGGAAAGACTCCTATTATGCCGAACGCCTCAACGGTAAACCCAAACATTTTCATACTGGCGGAGATTTACGGGGGCCATCTGCCTTATTTTCTTTCAAAGACAACCGCTTTGCCATAGCACTTACTACCCGAGGTAGGTATACCCTCAACCTAACGGATGTATCGGAAGAAACGGCGCGTGTGATTCGTTATGGAACCAATTTGGTTGAATTACAAAGTAAGGATTTCACCAATCAAACCGCTAAGTTGTCGACCAACGGCTTTGTAGAAATGGGCGCCACGTTTGGTGCCGTACTGGCCGATTGGGATAAAGACTTTCTAAAGATAGGCGTGACCGTGAAGCGATTGGTTGGGGTTTATAATGTCCATGCCAACATGCAAGACGCTGATTACCGAATCAACGTTGAAAGTCTCAACCCCGAACGTGAATTTATTCTGGCCTCAAAATTACAGGCTACCTACGGCTACACTACCGAAGAAGCCTTTTCTAATCTAGGACTTAACCCCCAATTTCTGTTCGGAAACCGCTCGGCAGGAGGCGGCTGGGGCTTTGACCTCGGGGCAGTATATGAGTACCGACCAGACGTACAAAAACTCAAAATCGGTGGACCACGGGGCGGTCGACACCACGACCCCAATAAAAATAAATACAAATACCGTATTTCAGCGGCGCTGACAGATATTGGGGCTATCCGCTACAAAAACTTAAATTATGTACGAGAAATCGACGTTGACCCTCCTGCGGCCCAATTCTCCTACATTAATTTCAACAGTCTGCCAAGCAGTGGAGCTGCCATTGATGCCGTCAACCGAAGCATCAATGTCCGGCCGGCCGATACTCCCCGAGGATGGACCGTTGGTCTGCCCACTTCTTTCAATGCAAGTTTTGACTATCATCACAAAAATCGATTGTACGTCAATGCGCTTTGGGTGCAGGGCTTACGCGGCAAAAACTATTTGGATATAAAACCACAATCGGTTTTTGCCATAACACCCCGTTACGAAACCAAATGGTTTGAAGTATCCACTCCTTTAGCCATGGTCGACAATTACAGAGTATTTACCATGGGATTAGCCACCCGAATCGGCCCAGTTATCATCGGTACCGACCATCTAGGAGGGCTTTTGGACATTGGTAAACCCCAAGGATTAGACTTTTACTTTGGGTTGTACGCTCCGTTTTTCCATCGCAAACCTGACGACCCAAACAAGTGTTGGTATCAGCCTTACGAAAAATCCTCGCGTCGTAAACGATAATCCGCTTATGGAACCTCATGTCACCGTCGACCTTTCTCCGGAAGGAATCGCTACGATTACGTTTTTTCACCCTGCCCAAAACGCCATGCCAAGTTTTCTTTTGCGGCAGTTGGCCGAAACAATCCAAGAAACGGGTCAAAATCCTGCCATAAAAGTCATTATTTTACAAAGCGGAGGTGAGCGTACCTTTTGCGCGGGGGCAAGTTTTGATGAACTAGCCACGATTCAAACCGAAGAAGAAGGCTTGACTTTTTTTTCGGGCTTCGCCAACGTCATCAATGCTTGTCGCACAAGTCCAGTGATTATTTTGGGACGAATACAGGGCAAAGCCGTAGGCGGCGGGGTAGGTTTAGCCGCCGCAACCGACTATTGTTTTGCCACCCAACACGCCGCTATTCGGTTGAGTGAATTATTGATTGGAATCGGCCCGTTTGTGGTAGGTCCTGCCATTGAGCGCAAGATAGGCGTATCAGCCTTTTCACAACTTACGCTCAATGCTTCTACCTTTTATTCCGCCACTTGGGCACAAGACAAGGGTCTTTATACCGAAGTTTTTGCAACAACCGCCGAATTGGATACGGCCCTCAGCGCCTTTGCCCGTTCACTTACCGCCTACCATCCCGCTGCTTTACAAGAATTGAAGAAAGTATTTTGGCAAGGGACAGAACATTGGAATACCCTTTTGACCGAGCGTGCAGCCATCAGCGGCCGACTCGTCCTGTCGGATTTTACACGGGCGGCCATTGTTCGAATGAAAGCAAAAAATCAATAAATTAGGGCCGAAACCGCAACTGAATGACCAATGGATAATGATCAGATTTGGTGTACTTTCCAGTCTGAAATGCGACCGTTTCTAATCGGTTGTTGATCAAACAATGGTCAATCGGAATCAACATCAGTGGCATCCAAACCGGCCAACTTGGATGAAGACCAAATCCTTCGCGGCAATTGGTTAGCCCTGACTTCATTATGAAATCTTGGTAAATAACCGACCAAGGTGTGATGTTTAAATCGCCAATCACGAGCGTTGGATTTCGTTCTTGGGTCATCAATGCTGCAATGTGCTTCAATTCCTGATTACGGATTATAAAATCAACTTCCTTGATGGGGTTATACGCATGGCACGCAATGATGGTCAAGGGTTTATTTTGGACAATCGTGGTCAATCGCATCAACCCTCTCACGGCAAAAGTCGCCGCCGAATCAACCACAATCGGCGTACGACTAGCCACAAACACCTCGGTGTCATTTTTGGCAAAAACCACAAAGGAATGCGGATATTCTTGCGCAAACGTCTTTTTTAAATGCGCAATAAGCGGCGGGGTGGCTTCATTGATGGAAAAAAAATCAGGTTTTTCTTCCCGAATTTGTTGGGTAACGAGCGAATAATCATGGTTTTTGAAAAGAACGTTGGCGTGATAAACCTTAAAATCAGCTTTATTTTGGGAAACAGATTTTGACAAGAATAACCAATCCTTGACCAACCCAGCATTCCCAAAAAATACCACTACACTTACCGTAGTCAGTGTCCACTGTTTCCGCAAAAGTTGCCATATGGCCAACATCAAACTTAAAAAGCAGTATTGAACCCGGAAGCTGGAAAAATGATCAAACCAACGGCTGTATTCACCCAAATATCCAATCAACGAGGCAAAAAGCACCAACCAAGGAGCGTATTGTAAGGTTTGTTTCAGTACTCGTACCATTCGCCCCACCATTTTTGCAATTGTTTACGAATTTCATTTTCCCGGGCATTTTGTCCTGGCTGGTACAAAACAGTGCCTTTCAGCTCGTCGGGCATAAAGTTTTGAGCTGCAAAATTTCCTGGATGATTATGAGAATATTGGTAGTTTTTGCCGTAACCGATTTCTTTCATCAACTTCGTCGGGGCGTTGCGTAGGTGCAGCGGTACGGGCAAGTGCGCGGTTTGTTCGGCCAACGCTAATGCCTCATCAATAGCCAAATAACTTGCATTGCTTTTGGGAGAGGTAGCCAAGTACACCGCCACCTGCGACATGATAATACGAGACTCGGGATAGCCAATCACTTTAACGGCCTGCAAACAGGCATTGGCCATAATCACCGCCGTCGGATTGGCGTTTCCAATGTCTTCAGAAGCCATAATCAACATACGTCGGGCAATAAAATCGGGGTCCTCCCCCGCTTTTATCATTCGGGCCATCCAATAAAGAGCCGCGTTGGGGTCACTTCCCCGGAGCGATTTGATGAAAGCCGAAATAATGTCATAATGTTGCTCTCCCGATTTATCATAACGCGCCATATTTTGCTGGGCTACTTCGGTCACCATTTCATCGGTAATCGCAATCAGCGACTCCTGACTATGGGCATTGACCACCAATTCCAGCAGATTCAGTAGCTTTCGGCCATCGCCTCCCGACAACCGCAACAGAGCATCATACGACTCAAACTGAATGGTTTTGGTCTTCAAGTCTTCGTCTTTTTCCACCGCTTGGTGCAGCATTTTTATTAATTCTTCTTTTCCGAGCGCTTCTAAAATATACACCTGACAACGCGACAGCAGCGCCGAGTTGATTTCAAAGGAAGGATTTTCGGTGGTTGCTCCAATGAGGGTAATTTGTCCCTTCTCGACCGCGCCTAGCAGCGCATCCTGTTGGCTTTTGTTGTAGCGGTGAATCTCATCAATAAACACTACGGGCGAAAAAAGGCCAGACGGGCGCGCCAACACATCGCGCAACTCTTTCACGCCAGAGCTAACCGCACTCAAACTGTAGAGGGTTCGTTTGGTCGATTCGGCAATCAGCAGCGCCAACGTCGTTTTTCCTACGCCTGGTGGCCCCCACAAAATCATGGACGGCACCAAATTGTTTTGGATAGCCCGACGTAAAGCACCGTGGGCCCCCAACAATTTAGGTTGGCCGATAAAATCATTGAGCGTGCGCGGGCGCATACGTTCGGGCAAGGGAGCAAGCATAGCATCGGCAGTTAATGGTGGCCACAAAAATACAAATGCTCGTATAAATCTATCCTAGGAGTCTTCCAAACTTCCTATTATTTTTGAATACTCTTTACTTACAAAAAATGAACAATTACCGAATTGCCACCCCTAACGACATTGAAACAATCGCTAACCTACACGCATTAAGTTGGCAAAACAGTTATCGAGGGATGCTTTCAGATGATTATCTGGACAACCACGTCCTAGCAGATCGGATTCAGGTTTGGACGCAGAAAATAAATGAGCCGCCTGCTAATCAAATCATTTTTGTCAAAGAAATAGACAATATAGTCGTTGGCTTTGTTTGCGCTTACGGAAGCCAAACCGATGAATTTGGGACATTTATTGACAATCTTCACGTACTACCTTCTTTTAAAGGACGGGGAATTGGCAGAGATCTGATGCAAGAAGTGTCTGAGTGGAGTCTTCAACATTTCAACCAACCCAAACTCTACTTAAAAGTCCTCGAAGACAACCACTCAGCCCGATTTTTTTACGAAAAAGTGGGTGGTGAAAAACAAGCCCTGTTTTCAGACATGATGCCTGGAGGGAATAATGTTCGAGTTTGGCGGTACATATGGAAAAAATTTCAGCCTATCTAAGTTTTCTTCGTGCTAAAAATTACCAAGAAGCATGAAATTACCACCATGCGATTAAGTATGTTGGCAGAATTAAGAGAGGCTTTCCAAACGGCCCGCCACAAAGCCACTATTCCTTTGATTATCAGCAATTTACAACTAAAACTTAGAAAGTATTATTTTCCCTCAATAATTAGGCAGAAACACCAAACAAAACGCCCGTAGAAATTCATCCACGGGCGTTGGCCTAAATATCAAATTAAAGCAAAATTCTTCTTAACGCTACACGATTACGCGCTCCATCGACAGTTGTTTTTTCAAGCTCGTCAACGCGCCAAATACGAGGTTATACACCGATTGGATATTGATTTTCATGAAGTTAGAAATTTCTTCGTTAGTCATATTAACGTAGAATTTCAAGAAAATCGCTTCGCGCTGACGGCGGGGCAGTTTTTCGAGTGCTTCATTCAGGTTACGATTGGTTTGTAGATAATCTTCCTGAGCAATCACATAAGACTCTGCCGAAGCGGTGTACAAATGATGGTACTCCAACGGAATCTCCTCGCTGCTCGTGTTTTTTTGCTGGGCATTGAGGTGACGAACCAACTTACGTTTAATCGAAGCCATCAAATAGTAGCGTACCGAAGTGGTATCGCCGAGCGTGTGGCGGTGCTGCCAAAGTTCCACAAACAAATCGTGGATACAATCCTTGATTAAAGCCTTATCGGCGCTGAATTGTGTACAGTAATTGTACAATAATTGAACATAACATTGATACAAACGTGCAAAAGAGGGCTCATCGTCTTGGCGGAACTGATTCCAGAGAGTTACCTCTTCTTGGGTTGTAAGGTGAAAACGAGGCATTGGGGTGGAGGGGTTTGGGGTTTAGAAACAATCACGCCTCAAATGTAATTTTCTTTATAATAAGTTGCAAAATAAAAAGTGTTTTTTTAACAATTAATTTTTAAAAATATAATTTGGTAAAACTGAAGCTTTGCCCATCAAATAAACCTAAATCACTCATTTTCAACGAAGGAATTACTAAAAGCCCCATGAAAGATAGCGTCATAAATGGCGAATTTAGCTTAGAACCAAGTTGAGATTTAACAAAAAAATCAATTTGCGTATACTGTTCCGCCACTTTGTATCCATCAACGTCCGACATCAAACCCGCAATTGGGAGCGGTAGAAGATGCGCGGCACCCGCTTTTGGGCTGACCGCACTCACGCCACCTTGGGCTTCAATCACCAAATTGATGGCCTGTACCAAACTCTCATCGTCACAGCCCACGGCAATGATATTGTGTGAATCGTGCGCCACCGACGATGCAATCGCCCCATCCTGCAATCCAATGTTTTTAATAAATCCTACCGCAATAGGCGCTGGATGATAGCGATTTACAACAACGATTTTCAAAATATCCCGCGCCGTATCCGACACAATAAGGCCATCTTGTATCAGCGCTGGCACTTCCAGTAGATTGGTGATGAGTTGTCCATCCAACGCCTCAATGACGTTCAATGTCAAAGACGAAGAAGTCGCTTCAATTCTCAAATCAGTCGCCTGTAATAATTTACAGTCAAATTGATTGACCAGCGGGCTTCGCAGGTCAGGGATATTTGAACTCCCGTTTTGGGATACCTTCTCTCCTTCAATGTAGGTCTCCAAAATGTCAAAATCCTGAAGATTGTTGACCAAAATAAAATCGGCGGGGTCTCCCTCCCGCAACAAACCGACGTTGAGACGATAATGCAATACGGGATTCAGGCAGGCCGCCCGCAACACGCTGAAAAGCGGGTAGCCTTTGGCCAGCGCCCGCTTCACTAACTGATTGATATGGCCTTCCACCAAATTATCGGGATGCTTGTCGTCCGAACAAAACATCAATCGGTTGGGGAAGTCGGCGATGAGCGGGATAAGCGCCTCAAAATTTTTGGCGGCGCTTCCTTCCCTTATCAAAATATAATCTAACCCAAGTTGAAGTTTGTCAAGTGCTTCGTCGTACGTGAAGCACTCGTGGTCGGTCGTGATGCCCGCTTCAATGTATTTTTGGGCATCAGCACCGCGCAGCCCCGGCGCATGTCCGTCTACGGGCTTATTGAATGCCTGCGCCAAACGGATTTTCATCATCACATCGGGGTCTTCGTGCAAAACACCCGGAAAATTCATCATCTCGGCCAAATAGCCAATTTCTTTCATGGCCAACAACCGACGAACATCTTTGACCGAAATCACGGCCCCGGCGGTTTCAAAGGTAGTAGCGGGTACGCACGAAGGCGCACCAAAGCAAAACTTAAACGGTACGCGTTTGCTATCTTCAATCATATATTCTACACCCGCCACACCCAATACATTCCCGATTTCGTGCGGGTCGGAGACCGTGGCGACGGTTCCGTGGACAACCGCTAGCCGGGCAAATTGCGCTGGGGTCAACATCGAACTTTCAATGTGGACGTGGGCATCCACAAAACCGGGCATGATGTACGGCAGTTCTGGCTCCTCGGCTCCAATTATTTTGATACTTATGATTCTTTTTTCGGCTACTTCAATTTCGGCCTTTCCAATGGTGTGGTCAAAAAGATTAAGTAAATTGGCTGTAAATAACATAAGTCCCGAAAGGGTTAGGGGTTTAAAATGAAAGAGTTAAACGCAAATAAATACTTATAATCAATAAGAAAAGAAGCAATAATCCCCTTGCTACTTTTAGATTTAGCCCTCAACCCGTTGAGAAAGTTGCCTAAAATTAGTTCTTTCGTAAAAAGTTGTCAAACCTTTTACGAAAACCATGCCAAAACAATTTCGTCTGCCCATGATTTTAGTACACACTCCTTTTTTGTGGGTGGAAGGGCTGACGTTTTTTCCGTGGGTGTTTTGCCGTGACGCCAACCCGCCGAAATGGCTGCTGAATCACGAGCGCATTCATCTTCGTCAACAACTTGAGCTGGGAATATTTCTTTTTTACGCTTGGTATTTGGTAGAGTTCCTCGTGCGGCTGATTCAGTACCGTCGTCGCTATTTAGCATATAGAAATATTAGTTTTGAGCGCGAAGCCTACACAAATGACAAGGATTTAATATACCTAAAGACCCGAAAAACTTGGGCTTTTTGGAAATATTTGTGAGTTATTGAGCTATGAGATGGTTGTTGGTACACAAAACCCTTAAATTTGTTCTTTCCTAATCTATCTCTCGTAAACAACCCACCGCATTTGATGAGAATTCTACTTTTACTCCTATTTTCAATCCCAGTCTTATCCCAAAACACAACCCCTTATAAAGTCAATTTTACGACGGAGAAAATCAAAATTGACGGTATTTTGGACGAACCCATCTGGGAAAAAAGTACCACATTAGGGGATTTTTGGCAATACTTCCCCACGGACACCCTAAAAGCCGTGTACAAAACGGATGTAAAAATCGCGTATGACGATAAGTTCGTTTACATCAGCGCCAAATGCTATACCAAAAGCAACAAGTTTGTCATTCTTTCCTACCGGCGGGATTATCGGGCGGGCGGCAACGACAACGTCACGTTTGTCATTGATACGTTCAACGATAAGACCAACGCGTTTTTGTTTGGGATGAACCCCTTGGGCGTAATGCGGGAGGCATTACTCTACAACGGTGCGACCGACAACTCGTTTTTTAGCGAATTTTGGGACAATAAATGGACGGGCGAATCAAAGATTTATGATAACTATTGGACCACCGAAATCGCGATTCCCTTTACGACCTTGCGTTTTAAAGAAAACACGCCTCAATGGTTGTTTAAAAGTTATCGTTTTGATACGCAAATAAACGAGCAAAGCACGCTTGTGCAAATTCCCCAAAATCAAATTATTATGAATTTGGGCTATGCCGTTCCGATTGAATTCGAAAAACCTTTAAAAAAGTCAGGTGCCAACATCTCACTGATTCCGTACATTGCGGCGGGCAACGCGCAGGACTTCGTAAATCCTAAAAACCCCAATAATGGAAGCCGGCTCAACTTCGGCGGAGATGCCAAAATCGCCGTTACGTCGGGGCTTAATTTGGATTTGACCATCAATCCTGATTTTTCTAATGTAGAAGCCGACCGACAAATCATCAACCTCTCCCGATTTGACATCAACTTTCCCGAACAGCGGCAATTTTTCTTAGAAAATTCCGATTTGTTTTCGGGTTTCGGTAGTTACGTCATCAACCCTTTTTTGCCCCCGCAAAGCAACCTCGGGGGGGCAGGCAATCAAATCATCAGTCCTTTTTTCTCGCGTCAAATCGGGATCGCCAAAGATTCTACGACGGGCTTAGGCGTTCCTAATCGTATTCTGTACGGCGCCCGTTTGAGCGGTAAGTTGGACGATAACTGGCGTCTTGGCCTACTCAACGCTCAAACGGCCGATGATGAATTTAAGGGAATCTCGGGGGCAAATTATGGAGTACTGGCCGTGCAACGGAAGATATTTAACCGGTCAAACATCGCGGCTATTTTTGTCAACAAACAGACCTTACACCCCGACATGAGCCCCAAACTGACGAATTTCAACCGAGTGGGTGGTCTTGAATACAATTTCACCTCAAAAGATAGCCGCTGGACGGGCAAAGCCTATTACCATCAATCTTTCAGTGAAACCAAGCAAAAAGATGCTTTTGCCAATGGATTCTCCATCATGTACAGTGTATTGAAATATACTTTCCGCTGGGCGCACGATTGGGTCGGCAAGGGCTACGACGCCGAAGTGGGTTTTGTACCGCGCAAAGATTACCTGCGCATCAACCCTACGCTCGGGTTTTCGTTTTATCCGCGCAACAAGCTCGTCAACCGGTACAGTGTTGGGGTGGCCTTGGAGCAATACACCATGCCCAACATCGGTACCACCGACCGCATAGCGGGGCCGTTTTTGTCAATGTTTTTCAATAGCTCGGCACGGATGCTGTTTTCAATCAATCAAAACTATACCTATCTTTTTTCTGACTTTGACGCGTTGCGAAGCAACAACAAACTGGCTCCTTTAAAAAGAGGTTCGGAGTATACTTACTACAACGCTTCGCTCAATTATTTCTCAGACCAACGCAAAAAATGGTGGCTTTTTGCCCAGCCCCTCATCGGGCAGTATTACGACGGAAACATCGTGAGTCTGGCGGGCTCGATCAACTATCGTTATCAGCCCTACATTGCGTTGGCGATGAACTTCACCTACAACCACATTGATTTGCCCATCGGCAAAAACAACGTTTTTTTGATTGGCCCGCGCTTAGACTGGACGTTCTCTAAAAAGGTTTTTTTGACAACCTATATGCAATACAACAGTCAATTTGAGAACATGAATATCAATACGCGTTTTCAGTGGCGTTTTGCGCCCGTGTCAGATTTCTTTTTGGTCTACATCGACAACTACAACACCGCCAACGGCCAATCTCGCAACCGCTCTATCCAAGCCAAGCTGACGTATTGGTTTAATTTGTAGTATTCTATTCACCGCAGATGACCTTTTGAATGTTATCTGCGGTGAATACTGAGTGTTCTTCGGTGCGCGGACACCCCTTAAATTCTCCTCTTTAATGAAAACTTTTACCTGTTCTGCCATTTCGGGCGTAATAGCCAATCCGTGCACGTTTAGGGCATGAGCCGCGGCTATGTTTAGTACTTCTTCTTCGGTAGGTAGTTTTATTGAAATTCATCAAACAGGTAGATTCTAAGTTGTATATTGGGTACCAAGGATGGGAGAGTTGATGTGTGAAAGATGTAATTCTTCAAGGTAAAAGTGTAATGATTTTCGGCCTAAAAAAACGGATTTTTGCGGTGCAAAAAATGTTCAAAAACCAAAAACAGAAGCAATGTTTTTGTAGATCAATAAAAGAAGGAGGAGACTAATATCACTTCTTTACACAAATTGATATTAATTACACAATCCAAAACTAACACACACCATGACAACATCAAAGAAAATCGGCATTTGGATGGATTCCGAAAGCGCTCACTTTATGGAATTTACGGATGAACCCAAACAAGATGCCGAAATTGAGTCAACATTTACGCACGAAGCGAAGGAAATCAGTTTAGGAAAGAATGAAAATATAATGCACAATAAAGAGCAACATCAACAGGCCGATTATTACAAACGGTTGGGTGAGGTTATCAAAAACTATGATGAAGTACTCCTTTTTGGTCCTACCAACGCCAAGGCCGAACTTGTTAATCTATTAAAAACCGACCACCATTTTGATAATATAAAGATTGAAGTTATGTCGACTGAAAAAATGACCGAGAACCAACTTCATGGCTTCGTTAAAGACCATTTTTCTAAAACCAGCCACTAGGTCAGAATTTAAAATTCCAATTAATATCCGACATTGTCCTGAAGAATAGATGAAGTAGGACGTGAAAGCATCACTCCAATAAATAATCTCTAATGTAATGTAACCATAATGGATACCTTACTGAAACATAAGGTAGTATAACGTGAGGAAAAGCGATACTGGCTCCTGAAAAACAGGAGCCAGTATCGTAAATAAATGGTACGCAACCTTAGGTCACCTTTAAGTAACATATTGGTTACCCACAATCTGAAACTTAGCGGTTAAACTATGTTTCATAATTGCACTTACCCCTACGGTGGCATATAACCTTAAAATGCAACTTCAACCGATTGTTGGGCAAACAATCCTACCAAAGCCGCTGTTATTCGGCTAATCTGACGTAATTTTGCAAACCACATTGAGTATTAAGTATTGAGTACAGTTTTTGTACCAAGCTCTTACTACTCAATACGCTGCACTCAATACTAAATTTTTAATGAAACACATTCGTAATTTCTGCATTATTGCCCACATTGACCACGGCAAAAGCACGCTGGCCGACCGCTTATTGGAGTTTACCAAGACGGTTACTAACCGTCAAATGCAAGCCCAGCTACTTGATGACATGGATTTGGAGCGTGAGCGCGGTATCACTATTAAGAGCCACGCCATCCAAATGGACTATTTATATAAAGGCGAAAAGTACACCCTTAATTTGATTGATACGCCCGGCCACGTGGATTTTAGCTACGAGGTATCACGCTCGATTGCTGCCTGCGAAGGCGCGCTGTTGCTCGTAGATGCTTCGCAGGGCGTAGAGGCACAAACGATTTCCAACCTGTATTTGGCGATGAATCAGGGGTTGGTCATCATCCCCGTTTTGAACAAAATTGACCTTCCAGGTGCCATGCCCGAAGAAGTCAAAGACGAAATGGAAGACCTCCTCGGCTGCGACCGCGACGATATTATTCCTGCCTCAGGCAAAGCAGGTATTGGAATTGAAGAAATTTTATCGGCAATTATTGAGCGTGTTCCTGCCCCAAAAGGCAATCCTGATATTGAACTCCAAGCCCTGATTTTTGACTCCGTTTTTAATTCTTATCGCGGTATTGAAGTAATTTTCCGCGTTCAGAACGGTAGCATTCGCAAAGGCGACAAGGTAAAATTTGTGGCCACGGGCAAAGAATACAACGCCGATGAAATCGGGACACTACGTCTGGAAAAAGAGCCCAAAGATGTGATTGAATGCGGCGATGTAGGGTACTTGATTTCGGGTATCAAAGTAGCTCGTGAAGTAAAAGTTGGGGATACAATCACGCACGTAGATAAACCTTCCAAGGAGCCTATCAAAGGTTTTGAAGAAGTAAAACCAATGGTTTTTGCAGGACTTTACCCCGTCGAAACCAGCGAGTTTGAAGAAATGCGAGAAGCCATGGAAAAGCTTCAACTCAACGATGCTGCCCTCGTGTGGGAACCCGAAACGTCGGCGGCGTTGGGCTTCGGTTTTCGTTGCGGCTTCTTAGGAATGTTGCACATGGAAATCGTGCAGGAACGCCTAGAGCGGGAGTTTGACATGACCGTGATTACGACCGTTCCTTCGGTAAAATTCAACGTGGTGACCACCAAAGGAAACATGCTCGAAGTAAGTGCACCTTCTGAAATGCCCGAACCCAACTATATTGAGTGGATTGAGGAGCCTTTTATCAAAGCACAAATCATCACGAAGTCTGAATACATCGGGCCCATTTTGAAGCTTTGTATGGACAAGCGCGGCCTGCTCAAAAACCAAAATTACCTCACCGCCGAGCGTGTGGAGTTGGTGTTTGAAATGCCGTTGGCCGAAGTAGTATTTGACTTTTTCGATAAGTTAAAAACCATCTCACGCGGATATGCTTCGCTCGACTATGAGCTGTTGGATTACCGCGAATCAGACATGATTAAACTCGACGTGATGCTCAACGGCGACGGCATAGATGCCCTTTCGGCCATCGTACACCGTACCAAAGCCTACGAATGGGGAAAAAAACTCTGCGAAAAATTACGCGAACTCATTCCTCGTCAGATGTTTGAGATTGCCATTCAGGCCGCTATCGGGCAAAAAATCATTGCCCGCGAAACCGTCAAAGCTATGCGTAAAGACGTGTTGGCCAAGTGTTACGGAGGGGATATTTCCCGTAAACGTAAGCTATTGGAAAAACAGAAAAAAGGAAAGAAACGGATGCGTCAGGTCGGTAGCGTAGAAATCCCGCAAGAGGCATTTATGGCGGTATTGAAGATTAATTAATGCATAAATATGGGTTTGCCAGCACACAATCATCAATTTTACACCATTGCTGAATACCTCGAACTCGAACGCCAAACTGGCATTAAATACGAGTATGAAGGCGGTGAAGTATTTGCGATGGCTGGAGAAACGGTTAAACACAGTCTTATTGGAAACAATATAGGTGGAGAACTCCGTCGTGTTCTCAAAAATCGTCCGTGCAATGCCTACAACAGCGACCTAAAAATCGCCATCAACGAGGAAAAATATCGCTACGCTGATGCATCGGTGATTTGTGGCCCAGTCGAATACTTTGCTGAGAATCCCGAAGCCGCCAAAAATCCCGTGCTGATTGTAGAAGTGCTTTCCGAAAGTTCAGAATCGTACGACCGAGGTGAGAAATTTAAAAAATACCGTCAAATTCCAACTTTCAGGGAATATGTATTAATTGAGCAACGCTTTCCGTTGGTAGAAGTATTTTTTAAAATAGACGAAAAGACTTGGCAATACTGGTGTATGAGCAATTGGACCAAATGGTGCAGTTAGATTCTATCGAAGCTGAAATTCCGCTTGCCGAATTATACAGCGGAGTGATTTTTAATGAACAAACATCGAACTAATTTCTGAAAGAAATAAACGACTTTTGAGTGTTTCTACTAATTTTGACACTCGAAACTTAAAGGAACTATTCCCTATTCATTCTCACTCATATGGCAGAAGTAATCCGAATGCCCAAGATGTCCGATACCATGACCGAAGGCGTCATAGCAGCTTGGAACAAGAAAGTAGGAGATGTAATTAAATCAGGCGATATCATTGCCGAAGTAGAAACCGATAAAGCGACCATGGACTTGGAGTCGTACCAAGAAGGTACACTTTTGTACATTGGCGTAGAAAAAGGCGCAGCCGTACCCGTAGATGGCATCATGGCAATCGTGGGTGCGCCCGGCGAAGATTACAAGGCGCTTCTTGATGGCGGCGCTGCTCCAGCTCAACCAGCACCTGCCGCAGCTCCCGCTGAGCAACCAGCGGCGGCACCTGCTCCCGCAGTATCAGCCCCTGCGCCCGCCGCAAATGTCAACGCGACGATTGTAAGAATGCCAAAAATGAGCGATACCATGACCGAAGGGGTACTGGTAGCGTGGCTAAAAAAAGTAGGAGACAAAGTAAAATCAGGCGATATTCTGGCCGAAGTCGAAACCGACAAAGCCACCATGGAACTTGAAAACTACGAAGACGGCACCTTGCTCTACGTTGGAGCCAAAGAAGGAGAAGCCGTCGCCGTAGATGGTGTCATTGCTATCATTGGCGAAGACGGCGCTGATTACCAAGCTTTATTGAACAGCGATGGTCAACCAGCCCCCGCAGCAGTCGCTGCACCTGCTCCCGCCGCAACGCCTGCTGCAGCTCAGGCCCCGCAAGTCTCCGACAACGGTGCCGACGCTCGCATTAAGGCGTCGCCATTGGCAAAAGCGTTGGCAAAAGACAAAAACGTTGATTTAACCAAAATCACGGGTTCGGGCGAAGGCGGACGCATTGTTAAGAAAGACATTGATGCCGCGCAATCAGCACCTGCAAAGCCCGTAGCCACTCCAGCTCCAGTACCACAAGCCGCTGCTCCTGCACCCGCCGCCGCTCCAGCGCCCGTGGGCGAATACGAGGACGTGCCGGTATCGCAAATGCGCAAAACCATTGCCCGTCGTTTGAGCGAAAGTTTGTTTACAGCTCCGCATTTTTACCTGACCATGGAAATTACTATGGACAAAGCCATGGAATTGCGCGGCAAAATCAACGAAGTTAGCCCAGTCAAAATATCATTTAACGACATGGTCATCAAAGCCGCAGCTTTGGCATTGAAACAACATCCTGCCGTTAACTCTGCGTGGTTAGGTGATAAGATTCGCAAATACCACTATGTAAATATTGGGGTAGCGGTAGCCGTTGACGAAGGTCTGTTGGTTCCCGTAGTGCGTGACGCCGACAAGAAAGTACTTTCCATTATTGCCGGAGAAGTGAAAGAAATGGCCGCCAAAGCCAAGGACAAAAAACTTCAACCTAAAGATTGGGAAGGCAATACATTCTCAATTTCAAACCTTGGAATGTTTGGAATCGACGAATTTACGGCCATTATCAATCCGCCAGATTCGTGTATCATGGCCGTGGGTGGCATCAAGAAAGTAGCCGCGTTCAAAGAAGACGGCACGATTTATCCCACAAATATCATGAAAGTAACGCTCTCTTGCGACCACCGCGTGGTAGATGGCGCTACTGGCTCGGCCTTCCTCCAAACGTTTAAAAAACTGTTGGAGAACCCGCTCGGAATGTTGGTATAATCAACCTCACGGCAGCGGCCGACCTCAGTCCCTCTCCTACTTTCATTTTTTAGGAGAGGGATTTTTTATTGTTTTTCAATTGTTTTCAATCATCAGACTCATTTATATCATGCAACCAATTCATGCCACAACCGTAGTAGGTATCATTCATAACGGAGAAGTAGTAGTAGGCGCCGACGGGCAGGCCACCATGGGAAATACCGTGGCCAAAAGCAACGTTCGTAAAGTAAGAAGCTTAGCTGGCGGAAAAGTAATTGCGGGATTTGCGGGCTCCACCGCCGACGCGTTTACGCTCATCGAGCGTTTTGAAGAAAAACTCAATGCCTACGGCGGCAACCTCAAACGCGCCGCCATCGAACTCGCCAAAGACTGGCGCACCGACCGATACCTTCGAAAATTGGAAGCCATGATGATTGTGGCGGGAAAAGAAGAGCTGCTCGTTATCTCAGGCACCGGCGATGTACTCGAACCCGACAATCAGGTAGCCGCTATCGGCTCAGGAGCGATGTTTGCCCAAAGTGCAGCCTTGGCGCTCAAAAAACACGCACAGCACCTTTCTGCCGAAGATATGGTCCGCGAAAGTCTCCACATTGCCGCTGATATTTGTATCTATACCAACCACAATCTGGTAGTGGAGAAAGTCAAAGAATAAAGACTGGATTCACTTTTTTGTTTTATAATCAATTACACTTTCTATGAAATACCTCGTCGTAGGTCTCGGCAACATTGGACCTGAATACGCATTTACACGCCACAATGTAGGCTTTATGGTACTTGACCGACTGGCCGCCCAACATGACTTTAAGTTTTCGATGCAAAAACTAGCCTATACCGCCGAGTTTAAATACAAAGGGCGGCAAATTTACTTTATCAAACCGACTACCTATATGAACCTCAGCGGCAAAGCCGTGCGCTACTACATGGACGCGTGGAAAATCCCCGTTGAGAATGTGTTGGTCGTTACGGATGAGATTCAACTTCCACAGGGCAAGATTCGAATCAAACCCAAAGGCTCCAGCGGTGGTCATAACGGCTTACGAAATATTGAAGAATTGCTGGGCACTCAGGAATACACCCGGTTACGGTTTGGGGTTGGCGATGATTTTCCCCGTGGACAACAAGTAAAATATGTTTTAAGTAATTTTCCCGAAAATAGTTTCGAAGAATTACTCATTGATTTGGACCGTGCAGGAGAAGCAATACTTAGTTTTTGTACTTTAGGACTCCAGAATGCTATGAATAATTTCAATCAATGATTGTACTTTTTAAAGAATTTTGCTTTTTTGTAAATAAAAATTTTATTAAAGTTGTACTATTTTAATCAGAATAATATTCCGAAATATTCAAACAAACATTTTGTTTTTTATTAAAAATCAGCGTTTTATGAAAGAATAAACAGAATATTATTCCGAATAACGAAAAACAAAAATTTGGACTTATAAAATCTTGCCGTACCTTTGTATCGTTCAATCAGTAGAAGAGAATTGAACTATATTATGAAATACCCAGTTAAGTTAATTATATTTGTAATAGGATTCTGTTTGGGTTTAATTTCAATCGAATCAAACGCAAAAGATGATAAAATTACCGTAAATACCGCGGGTTTATCAAAAGGAAGAGAAAAGGCATTTGAACAGTACATTACCGATCATTTTACGCCTTTTATTGAGCAGGACGAGTGGAAAGTTTTTACAGAAGTTGTGACTTTATACAACCAAAGCCCGTCCAAGTTAGTGAATGTAAACGCCGAAAAGCAGCAAGAGTTTAAAAGTGCAGTGAAGTTGTTGAATCATGCCATGAAGAGCAGCAATGACGAAAATGCAAAAATTTGGCTCGAGAATGTTCGCAAAACGGCACACAATATAAATTTTCTCTGGACTGTAGATTGGGAAACATTGACTCCCGCCCACGACACAGAAAGAATCATTGGGGAACCAATCAGCATGCTCAACGGTTTTTAATAACTCTTGAAAAGCTGCAAAGAATTTAAAGTTAGTTTTTTCATGTAGAAAAGGTTAAGGGTTTAGGAATAGTCAGTATAAAGCCCCGCTCTCGATAGCGGGGCTTTATCTTTTTATGCCCATCAAGTTCTACACATTCACCAGCATTCCTAGCTTCCGCGCTTCTTTCCAACGTCCCCGGGTAAAATCAGGGAATTTAACTGGCGCATTGCCCCCCTGAATCGAAAGCGCCGAAAGTGGCGTAACCGACGACCATGAAGCCGCATCGTACACATCCATATCTAGCGACGTACCCCGATTGAAGCAATCAATCAAACGGTAAATCAGCACAAAATCCATCCCGCCATGCCCGCCGTTTTTCTCGATTTCGTCTTTCATTTTGGCCCAAATCGGGTGTTTGTATTGCTCTCTGAGCGCCTTGTATTCTTCTTCTTTCAAAAATCCGTGGCCCTGTCCTTTTTTCGAGAAATGACTTGGATAGCCCATGTGAAACGCTTTTGTGCCCGCCAACATGTTGATACGACTGTAAGGACGCGCCGTAACAATATCATGCTGTACCAAAATCGAGCGACCTAAATGTGTCTTAATCAAGGTGTTGTTCATATCACCTTTCTTAAATCCTTTGCGACCGTGAAATTCATTCGTAGGGTCGGTCATTACGGTCGAATCTTCACTTAGGCTTGCTTCCAAACTGCTCATCGAAACCAAATGATTGAAGCGGTCGCCACGGTCGATATTCATATATTGAGCAACTGGCCCCAAACCATGCATCGGATACAGGTTTCCGTCGCGGGCATAGTTGTGACGAATACGCCACATATTGTAGTAATCTGTTTTGGAGAAAAGCATTTCGCGTAGGTCGTGGATATACCCGCATTCCGCGTAGGTAAGGGTGCCAAAAAGACCTTCATTAGCCATGTTGAGCAGCCATAATTCTTCGTCACCGTAGCAGACATTTTCTAACATCATACAGTTACGCTGGGTTTGCTCGGCGGTATTGACCAACTTCCAGCAATCTTCCAAAGTATACGCTGCGGGCACTTCGGTAGCTGCGTGTTTGCCCTGTTGCATGGCATAAACGCACATGGGTACGTGGTCTTCCCAAGGCGTAGCGATGATGACAAGGTCAATATCATCGCGGCGACACATTTCTTTCCAAGCATCCACTTTGGTGTGGTAGTAAGCAACATCATTTACGCCCTGTTTTTCCAACCATTGCTTTGTACGATTGGTGTAACGCTCTTGAATATCACAAACCGCCACAATTTTAGCCTTTGCTCCGCAAGCGTGAACGAGCTTCACGTGACCCGAACCACGGTTTCCTACCCCAATAAAGGCGACACGGACTTGGGCAATGGGTGGCATCTTGAGACCAATGACTGACTTACCCACGGGCTTGGGTGCAAAATTGGCCCGTTCGATTTGCGCCTCAACAGAATTGTTATTGGCTTTGGAAATAAAAGGTAATCCTAAAGCGGAACCTATCGCCGCCGATGCTTTCAAAAACGAACGGCGTTCCAAGAAATTTTTCATGAAATGGGAGGGGTTTGAAGGTTAATTAAATAGTGTCGATTAGGGAGTTTTATTGTCTATTTCTGCGATGCAATACATATCGTTAATTTAATAATAAAATCAGAAATAGTTATAATACAATTGGGAAGCAAATTAATAAAATAATTTAAAAAACGAAATACGAGTGGATAGGATTTAAGGGGATAAGAAGGTATTCCGTGGCTTTGACGTGCGGCAAAACAATCTTAAATAACAAAATGTTGTAAGCTCAAAAGCAAAAACTTTCTAAAAATGCTTCTACCAGCATGTCTATTGTTGGCCTCACACCCACCTACCGAGATTAAATAATGACATCCCCCTCCCTCATTTCAACAGACACTTTAGCTTTTTTTGATTATACAATCGTGGGTGCGGGGGCGTCTGGTCTTTGGCTGGCTCTATCACTTTTTGAGCAGGGACTACTGAATACCAAGCATTTATGCATTGTAGAAAGTGATTCAACAAAGCATAACGACCGTACATGGTGTTATTGGTCAACCTCACCATTAACTCCCAACCAAATGATTAGCCAATCGTGGTCTTCTATTTTCAATCCCCACGACCTCTCCCAACGCAATGATTTATCCCCTTATTCCTATCATCACGTACGCAGTGCCGATTTTTACGCATCTATCAGACAACAACTTGCGGGTTGCGCCAACATTGTCTGGCGCACAATGACCGTTGTAGAAATTGACGACACTGGAGCAAAAGTTAGGATAAAAACCACCGATGATACTTGGTGGAGCAGTCAAGTATTTATGTCGGCCATACCCGGTCAGCCAAATGGCGAACTTGGTTCTTCCAATCCACTCTCTGTATTTTTGGGCAATCAAGAAAGAAATAAAAACAGACTCTTTTTGTGGCAAACCTTTGTCGGCTGGCGCGTCCGAACCGCTGAACCTGTATTTGATGAGACCTGCGCCACCCTCATGCGATTTGATATAGCCCAAAACGGCAGTACTCAATTCATGTACGAGTTGCCTTTTTCGAGTACCGAGGCTCTGGTCGAAATAACCCGATTTGGGGAGTTTAGGCTCACGAGAGATGAAGCCGATGCGGCATTGAGTGATTATATGCTCAAAAAAAACATTAATTATCAAATTTTGGAGGAAGAAGAAGGCGCAATTCCAATGACACCCCAATTTGATATGCAACGAAAGTACCTGAGTGCCCAAACCCGCCTCATCTACCTCGGTACTTTGGGCGGAGCCATCAAGCCCACCACAGGTTATGGATTTCGGCGGATGCAAGCCTACGCCAAAGCCCTTGCTACAGCCCTCAAACAACAGAAACCACTACCCACGATGCGGCGGTCGCGGCGATTTCGATTTTATGACCACCTACTTTTACAAATTTTATACCGCTACCCTAACCGAGGTAAAGCCGTGTTTCAACGCCTTTTTGAAACCCAGCCCGTACCCCGTATTCTGCGATTTTTGGATGAAGAGACCAACCTTTGGGAAGAAATGCTGATTTTTATTCGCCTGCCTATCCGGTTATTTCTTCGCAGTTTAACCTCTTATTATTTCAACTCATGAAATACGTACATTCCCCTTTGTTCATGTTCCAATGCCTATTGCAGGGCTTGCTTATCGGTTTGTTTGCATGGTTGGATTGGAACACTACCGAGCAGGGAGTCCTCTGCGGGGTGTTGCTGTGCAGCGTGGGGATTCCTCACGGGGCCAACGACCATTTGTACCGTCAAAGTACCACGTTGATGGGTTTATTGGCGTTTATCGGCATTTATTTAGGCTCAATGGGCGCTTATTTGGCAGTTTGGTGGGTAGCTCCTGCGGCAGCCCTTGTCATTTTCTTTGCAATCTCACTCCATCATTTCGGACAATCAAACTTTGAAAACCCTTCAGTGTGGTATTTACCCTCTTTACTTTGGGGTATATGGCTGTTGACCTTTCCCGTATTATTGCACTGGGAAGAAGCGCTTGGTATTTTTGGGACGATGGTTGGCAACACAAGTATCAATCTCCCCATTACCCAAACAGCGCGGTGGGGGATTGGTGCCGCATTTTCTCTCATTTATTTCGGCGTTTTGCTTCGTTACGAAAGCCAAAATTGGCCACGATACACTTTGCAATGGGCCGTAGTGACGGCGTGGTATTGGCTCACGCCCTTACTGTTTGGCTTTATTGTGGTATTCTGTCTTTGGCATTCGCTCCAATCGCTCCAACACCAATTGATTTATTATAAAGCAACGAAAAAAGGCACATTCAGACAATTCGCTTTCGCATTGCTTCCCTTTGGTCTCTTGGCTTTGGTCGGTTTTGGGGTGTACGTTTACTTTCGAGGTTTTGCCGTTGGGGAAGCCTTCATTCTTTTATCGCTCATCACGTTGCCTCATATCGTGGTCATGCACCGCCTCTACGGTGCATTTCACTAAAAAAGGGCAAATAAGTTTTGAACCTATTTACCCTTTTTGGTGAAATGATTTTACAATGACACTTCAAGCCCTCGTTATGAAATCGACGCACCCGCCCACACTTCTTTGTGTGGTTGAATTAGCGAAAGACTACCGTCCCGGTCTTCGGCCATGAGAATCATGCCGTTGGATTCTTGCCCCATGATTTTGCGTGGCGCGAGGTTGGCAATGAAGGTCACTTGACGACCCACCATTTCTTCGGGTGTAAAATGCTTTGCAATCCCGCTTAAAATGGTACGTTTTTCAAAACCGTCGTCGACCAAAAACTTCAACAATTTATCGCTTTTCGGCACCCGCTCAGCTTCCAGAATGGTACCGATGCGGAGGTCTAATTTGGCAAAGTCATCAAATTGTACCGTTGGTTTCAACTCAGGCACTGATTTGGTTTCTAATTCATTCATTCTCTTTGCGTCGTGTAATTTTTGAATTTGTTTTTCAATGACGGCGTCTTCAATTTTTTCAAATAACAAAAATGCGTCGCCAATCACCTGTCCCTCAGCCAATAAATCTGCACTTCCCGCTTCTTCCCATTTCCACTGCCCTTCTCCTAACTGTTGGCGAAGTTTGTTTCCCGTAAAAGGCAAAAAGGGCTCACTTACAATGGCCAAGTTGGCCGCAATTTGCAAGGCGATGTTCATGATGGTATTCACCCGATCGGCATCAGTCTTGATGACCTGCCAAGGCTGCGTTTCTGCCAGGTATTTATTCCCCAAACGCGCCAAATCCATCAAAAACGATAAGCCTTCGCGGAAACGGTAGGTTTCGATGGCCTCGGCGATTCGGGGCGGGAAAGCCGCCAGCGTTGCCAAGGTTTCTTTATCAAAATCGGTCAATTCACCGCGTATTGGCACTTTACCATCGCAATATTTGTGCGTTAACACCACCGCACGATTCACGAAATTGCCGTAAATAGCCACCAATTCGCTGTTATTGCGGGTCTGAAAGTCTTTCCAAGTAAACTCACTGTCTTTGGTTTCGGGGGCATTGGCCGTCAACACGTACCGCAGCACATCCTGTTTGTCGGGCATTTCTTCCAAAAACTCATGCAACCACACGGCCCAATTGCGGGATGTCGAAATCTTATCCCCTTCCAGATTCATGAATTCATTGGCGGGCACATTGTCGGGCAAAATATAATCATCGCCCATTGCCATCAAAGTAGCTGGGAAGATGATGCAATGAAACACGATGTTGTCTTTGCCGATAAAGTGAATCAATTTGGTATCTTGGTCTTCTGGTGACGACCGCCGCCACCAAGTTTCCCAACCTGCATCGGTGCCATTTTTCTGAATCAACCAATCTTTGGTGGCCGAAATATACCCGATTGGCGCTTCAAACCAAACATAAAGCACTTTGCCGTCGGTATCGGGCAGCGGCACTTTGATACCCCAATCCAAGTCGCGGGTCATGGCGCGCGGACGCAGCCCTTCTTTCAGCCAAGACTGGCACTGACCGGCCACGTTGGTCTTCCATTCGGTATGGCTGCTGACGTATTTTTCAATGTCAGGCTGCATTTTATCTAGCGGCAAAAACCAGTTTTTAGTGGCTCGCAATACTGGTTTTGAACCTGACAACGTAGAATGCGGATTCTTTAACTCCAACGGACTCAACGCCGTTCCGCAACGCTCGCACTGGTCGCCGTAGGCGTTAGGATTGGCACATACAGGACAAGTACCCACGATGTAGCGGTCGGCCAAAAACTGCTCTGCTACTTCGTCGTAATATTGCTCGCTGGTTTCTTCAATGAAGCCGTCTTTGTCGTAAATGGTTTTAAAAAACTCCTGCGACGTTTCGTGGTGAATGGGCAGGCTTGTCCGTGAATACACATCGAACGAAATCCCAAAATCCGCAAACGACTGCTTGATTTGGGTATAATATTTGTCGACGACGGCCTGGGGTGTTAGGCCTTCTTTTTTGGCGCGGATTGTAATGGGCACGCCGTGCTCATCGGTGCCACTCACAAACGCTACTTCGGCCCCTGTGGCCCGCAAATAGCGCACATAAATATCGGCGGGTACATAACAGCCCGCCAAATGCCCGATATGGATGGGGCCATTGGCATATATGAGGGCGGCCGTAACGGTGTATCTTTTACTCATAATGATAAAATGTCAAATTTGAGAGGGCAAAATTAGTAAAATTAGTTTGATGGTTCGCGTTTTTGCGGCAAACCACCGAATCCTTGGTGTAATACTTATGCCCCTTTTCCCCCACAAAACATATATATAAAGTACCCTGACTGTATACGTTCAAGATCGAATGCTAAATTGGTAAACGCCAATCGTTAAAAATTGATTATTTTGTTTAATTATTTCATTTATTTATTAAACAAATATCAAAAACACTCAGTTTATCTTGTGCATTATAAAAAAAAGAAAAAATATGAAATTTCTAAAAATAGCGTCGCCATACCTATACGTTTCAATGGTAGTATTTGTGGTTTTCCATAACACTGGCTATCAGATTGAGCGCATGATTCAAGTCCCCTATGTCTTGTACATTGTTTTAGCATTAGTAAGCTTTTTTGTCATTCGTTCGGTCATCCAACATTCGACCGACACCGACCATTCATAATCACCTCCAACAAGACAACTTAATATAAATCAGGAACTAACTACCTATTCTACCCAAAAAAACCTTACGTCTCAAAACGAAAAGAACAAATGATACACTATAAATATTGAAGAAAAATTGGCCTATTTATTTTCTTCATATAGAGTATTTATATGCCAAAACGTTTAACAGAACAAAAATGAGACGGCAAATTTTCAGTTTCTAACAAACTATTTTTTTGACATGACCCATGGAGGCTCATGAAGAGAATATACGTTAGAAAGTTTTCAACTTTTTGTTTAATTTTTTTTAAAAAATAATAAACAAAATAACTCAACATTTTCTTTAATGCTACGAGAAACAATCATTCTCAAACAGTATCATCTCTAAACCTTTTTATTAAAATGCAAATGTTAAACATTCTCTTAGACGGTGCACTCGCCGCAGGTGACTACATCGGTTTTACTTTTTTTACGGGCTACATGTCAATGTTGGCCGCATCTATTTTCTTTATCGTTGAGCGCGGCACTGTGGCCGATAAGTGGAAAACCTCGCTGCTGGTATCTGCTTTGATTACGTTCATTGCCGCAGTACATTATTTTTACATGAGGGGCGTATGGCTCGAAACCCACACCTCGCCTACTCAATTTAGATACATCGACTGGACTTTGACGGTGCCGTTGATGTGTATTGAGTATTACCTGATTTTGCGCCCTGCTGGTGCCAAAAGCGGTATGCTCGTCAGACTTTTGTTAGGTTCAATTCTCATGCTGGTTGCGGGCTACATTGGTGAGGCCGTCAGCCCTGAGTCAAATGTGCTGTGGGGCGTCATTTCTACCCTTGGATGGGCCGCTATCATCTATGAAATCTACATGGGTGAGGCTTCCAAAGTAGCCGCCGCATCCGACAGTCAAGCGGTAAAAGATGGTTATAATGTACTGCGTTGGTTTACCTTCGTAGGTTGGGCCATCTATCCAATCGGTTACATGTTGCTTCCGGGCAATCTCCTTAGCGGCCTTGTAGCTGGAGTAGATTTGACCCAAAGCTCCCCCGTCGATTTAGCGTACAACATTGCCGACGCCGTCAATAAAATCGGCTTTGGTTTGGTTGTATACAGCATCGCTAAAAATGCGACCGAATCTGCTAAAGTGAAGGGGGCTGTAGCTTAGTTGTTGTTTTTGAAGTTAGAGTTAGGGTTTAAGGTAAAAAAGTGTAGCCTTTTTTTTAGGGCTGCACTTTTTTGTTTTTAAGGGCGTGGGCCTTATTTGTAGATTTCCACCCAACACAAGCGTAAAATAGTACGGGAAAGGAGAATTGTTTAACTTTGAGCCTGTCGTTATTTCTTATTTACGTATGGATAATTTCATCAAAAACCTCGAAATCAAGAATTTCAAGTCCATCAAGCATCTCACCTTGACTTTTGGGCAGAAGCAAGGTCTACCCCTACTCGTCATTACCGCGTTTGAGGTCGCGATCTTTGATGGTTTCGCGTTTGTCGTAGAGTTTCTTCCCTTTGGCGAGGGCAACGTCTACTTTGGCTAAGCCTTTTTCATTGATAAAAATACGCGTCGGTACCACCGTCAATCCTTGGTCTTTTAGCTTCAACTGCAATTTTTTCAGCTCCCGTTTTTTCAACAACAGCTTGCGGTCGCGCGTGGGATTGTGGTTGGCGTAAGTGCCTTTTTCGTAGGGCGAAATGTGTAAATGATGCACGAGCAATTCGCCATCCTGAAAAATACAGTAGGCGTCGGTCAGGTTGACTTTCCCTTCTCGGATAGATTTTATTTCGGTGCCAGTCAGCACCACTCCAGCCGTATACGTCTCCAAAAAGAAGTACTCAAACGAAGCACGGCGGTTGTTTATATTGATAGTTCTGCTCATTTCTACGATAAAGAGCCAGAAGAAAGCAGGAAAGAAGTCCATAATTTTCGCTTCTCGAGCCTCACTTCTTGCTTCTATTTTAATTTTTTAAGGGTGCGAAGATAACAATTTCCTTTCTTTTATCTTCATCCGCAAAAGTTGCGAAATAATTGCTTTACCAAGTAACGCTGCTCTTGCTTACATTTGTTCAAAATTCTTAATTCATCCCTTCTAAACTCCAAATTTTTATGAAAAAACTCTTTGTGCTACTTGGTTTCTTCCTCAGCACATTCGCCATTGCCCAACCTAAACCCAAGCCAGCGATGACGTGGAAAGACGTACTGACGTGGAAAGCAATACCGGGTTTTGGCGGCACCCAGCTATCCCCCGACGGTCAGTGGTATGCATACGTGCTGAGTACGTATGAAAGCGACGCCGAACTCATCATCCAAAAAACAACCGACTCCACCAAATACGTATACCCCATCGGTGCGCCGACATTTGCACAGATGAGTTTTTCGGAAAATAGCAAGTGGATTGCGTTCAAGGTGTTTGCAAAAGACAAAGACAAGAAAGCCGCCACTAAGCCCGGCGGCAAGCCGATTCCAGACAAAGTATTTTTGGTAGAACTGGCATCCAACAAAAAAACTGAATTTGACCGCGTAAAATCCTTTGCCTTCAACGGCGAAAAAGCGACGCATTTGGCGTTGTCACTTACGGCAGCAGGCGGAGGTGCACCCGCTGGATCTCCAAGCGGCGATGCCGCCAAAGGCTCCGATTTATTATTGTTTGACCTTGCCACGAGCAAAATCCAAAACATTGGCAACGTATCAGAAATGGCGTTTGACAAATCTGGAAACTGGCTGGCGCTGACCATTGATGCCAACGAAAAAGCAGGAAATGGCGTGCAACTCCGCAACATGACCACTGGCGTAACCCTTACGATGGACAATGACAAAGCCCGTTATCAGTCGCTCAACTGGACCGAAAAGGGCGATGCACTGGCCTTGCTAAAAAGTACGAAGGATGAAAAATACAAAAATGAACGCGTTGGCGTATTGGGCATCAAAAACTTCGGAACCATGCCAGAGTTGACCGCGTATGAACCCAAAACCGACAGCATTAATTTTCCGAAAGGAATGACCGTTAGCCCCAACCGTTCGCCTTATTGGTCAGAAGATTTGACGCGTTTGTTCTTCGGAATTCATAAACTAGAACTGGCAAAGAAAGATGATAAAAAAACCGCCGAAGCCAAGAAGGACAGCACTAAAAAACTTTCTGACGTCGAAAAATTAGCCAAAATCAAAGCCGATACTACCCTCAAAACCCTTGACGATTTACAAAAAGCATTGGCAAAACTTAAAACGGATTCCACCAAAACCACCGTTGCCGCCAAAACCGACGATGCCGAAAAACCCGAAGTGACCGTTTGGCATTGGCAGGACAAACGCCTCCAATCGCGGCAGCAAGTGCAGGAAACACAAGATAAAAACCAGAATTACCTGTCGATGTACGACGTGGCCGCCAAGAAGTTTATTCAATTGGCCGACAGCACCGTTAAAAACGTATCGGCAGCGCCCAAACAGCTCTTTGGCTTGGGAACCGACAATTCAAACTACGAACTGGAAAGCAGCCTTGACGGGCAAAATTATGTCGATGTTTATTTGGTTGACCTCAAAACTGGCAAACGTGACAAAATCCGTGAGAAGCATTATTTGCCTAGTTTCTGGGCCAGCCCGCAACCCTCACCCGACGGAACCAAATTTCTCTACTGGGAAGGCACGCATTATTTCTTGTACGATATGATCAACAAAACGTCGCGCAATCTTACCCAAGACATCAAGACATCTTTTGTTGACGTAGAAGACGACCACAACCAAAAAACGCCACCGTACGGCATCATCGGCTGGAGCAACGACAGCAAAGCGGTATTGTTGAGCGATGGCTGGGATATTTGGCAAGTGCCCACCGACTTGAAGGACCCCAAAGGGAAAGCACTTATAGCCTTCAACTTAACCCAAAATGGCAAACGCGATAAAATCCGCTATGAGCAACGCTACCAACTTGACCCCGAAGAAAAAGGAATTGATTTGAAAAAACCGATTTATGTACGCATCTACGGTGAATGGACCAAAAAGAGCGGTCTGGCGCGCATTGAAAACGGGAAAACGTTGGTTGTCAAACCTTTGATTTGGGAAGATGCGGCCATCGGAAGCCTCACCAAAGCCAAAAAAGCCGATGTATTCGTGTTTGCGAAAGAAACATTCACCAAACCGCGTCAGTATTTTGTGAGCAACAGTGTGGAGTTAACTTCTGAAAAGCAACTCACCAAGAATGCGCCGTTGTTTGACAAATACGCTTGGTCGGCAGGAACGCGTTTGGTTGATTATGTAAGTGATAAAGGCGATTCGTTGCAGGGAGCACTGTTTTTGCCCGCTGGCTATGAGCAGGGCAAAAAATACCCAACCATCATTTATTACTACGAAAAACTTTCGCAATCACTGCACAACTTCTCTAACCCAAGCTACTCAGGAACAGGCTGGAACCCAGCCATCTACACCTCCAACGGCTACGCCGTATTTATTCCCGACATAGTGTACAAACTCAACGACCCGGGTATGTCGGCTGTGTGGTGTGTGTTGCCAGGCGTAAAAGCGGCACTCAAAACGGGCGTAATTGACGAAACTCGCATGGGTATTCACGGACACTCGTGGGGCGGCTACCAGACCAGTTTCTTGATTACCCAAACCAATATGTTTAAAGCCGCCGCCGCTGGTGCACCGCTGACCGATATGATTTCGATGTATAATCTCATTTACAAAAACAGCGGTACAAGCAACGGCCAGATTTTTGAAGGCTCACAAGGACGCTTGGTGGCTCCTTGGGAAAACTGGGATGCCTACCACCGCAATTCACCGATTTATCACGTCACTAAAGTACAAACGCCGCTGTTGCTGTTGCACAACGACGCCGACGGTGCCGTAGACTTTACGCAGGGTGTGGAATTTTATACGGCCTTGCGCCGCCTAAAAAAGCCCGTAGTGATGATGCAGTACAAAGGCGAAAACCACGGCTTGGCCAAACAACCCAATCGCAAAGATTATTCGGTAAGAATGATGGAATTTTTTGACGCGCAACTGAAAGGCAAACCCGCACCCGAATGGTGGTCAAAAGGAATTCCGCGTCTGGATTTAGAAAAGCACTTGGAAAACCGCATTTTTGAAGATTAAAAGTATTAGTCATCGGCACCGGCCGCGCGGCTAAAAGGGTCGAGCAATAGATGCTTTACAATAGCCCTGACGAGATTCCAGTCTTGTCAGGGTTCTTTGTTTCTTCCCTAAACTTTACATAAACATGTTCGTCCCATATTTTATCTTCTTTGCAGACGGATTGCCGCAACACCGCTTCAAACTGATAACCAGCCTTTTCTAGCACGCGCATAGAAGCGCGGTTGTATTCAAAAACACCAGCATACAGCCGATGTACCTCGTAGTGTCTAAAAGTATATTCCGTCATTTCTTTTACCGCTTCAGCCATGATTCCCCGGCCCCAAAAGGGTTCGGCCAGCCAATAGCCAATCTCAGCATTTTTACGAAAAACATCTTTTTGCAGGATGATTCCCACCCCACCTACGGCTTCTCCCTCCACGTCGATGGCAAATACGGTAGGGCGTTTTTCCATTTCACAAAGTTCAATCCAATGGTGAGCATCGTCGAGCGTATAAGGATGCGGAAAGGAATCACGTACGTTACGCCAGATTCGGTAATTGTTGGCATATTTGGCTAGCGCTGGTTCGTCGCCTATTTGCCAACGGCGTAGATGATAAGGCATCATTTTATGACTTTGTTTTTAACAAAAATACAAAAACATCTTATTCCCGCACTACCGCTTGACGTTCATCTGCTTATGTTGCCTTTAATCCAAAATTTATCCTGATTCTATATGTCTTTTTACTATTTTCGTAAAAACAACCCTTACAGATATTTTATGAAACTAACCATCCAAAATCTCTCCAAAACGTATTCAAATGGAGTACAAGCGCTCAAAGGCGTATCGTTGACCATCAATCAAGGCATGTTTGGGCTACTGGGGCCCAATGGCGCTGGGAAATCATCGCTCATGCGAACCATCGCTACGCTCCAAGAAGCCGACAGTGGTAGCGTAATGCTGGGCGATTTAGACGTGCTTCGTCAGAAAGAAGGAGTTCGCAAAGTACTGGGATATTTACCCCAAGAATTCGGGGTATATCCACGAGTAACAGCCGAAACCATGCTCGACCACATTGCGAGTTTGAAGGGCATCCAAAATGCCAAACAGCGCAAAGAAATTGTGGAAGGGCTGTTGCAAAAAGTAAATCTGTTTCAAGTCAGAAAGAAAAATTTAGGGACATTTTCGGGGGGGATGAAACAACGTTTTGGCATAGCGCAGGCATTGTTGGGCAATCCAAAACTCATCATTGTGGATGAACCGACCGCGGGTCTCGACCCTGCCGAAAGAAATCGTTTTCATAACCTTCTTTCAGAAATCGGCGAAAATACGATTGTGATTCTCTCGACCCATATTGTGGAAGATGTCACAAATTTATGTTCCGACATGGCCATTATATGCCTCGGCGAAGTGGTTGCACAAGGCAATCCAAACGACTTAGTGAAAGAAATCAGCGGTAAGGTGTGGAAAAAAATGATTGATAAGTCGGAATTAGAGCATTATCAGACCAATTATGAGGTCATTTCTACGTCGTTGAAAATGGGTAAAACCCAAATAAGGGTCATTTCAGAGGAGCCACTTAGCAGTTTTGAACTCGCCACTGCCGATTTGGAAGACGTTTATTTCTCCGAAATTACAAAACGAGTGGGATTGGCAGTGTAGATTTTTAGAAGCCAGAAGAGAGAAGTGAGTAGCGAGAATAAAATAGAGTTTTAACTCGACAACATTGAATGATACAATGGAAAAATCAAAAGGATTTAAAGAGTTAATTGTATGGCAAAAAGCCCATCAACTTGTTTTGGCAGTTTATCAACTCACTCGTACTTTTCCCAAAGAAGAATTGTTTGGTTTAGTCTCACAAATGCGTCGTAGTTCAATTTCAGTAGCTGCCAATATTACGGAAGGCTACCGTAAACGGACAAAACCAGATAAAATAAAATTTATGAATATTGCACAAGGTTCTTTGGACGAAACGCACTACTATCTAATCTTATCTCAAGATTTGGCTTATGCCGATACAATGGTTTTACAAAATCAACCGGAGGAAGTAGCAAAACTTTTGAACGCGTACACCCACGCAATCGAAGCATCAAAGTAAAAAACTACTCGCTACTCACTCCTCATACCTCACTCCTAAAATTATGTTCAAAGAAATATTCCTTTTCGAGTTAAAATATCGCTTCAAGCGCCCTGCCACTTATCTGTATTTTGGCCTGCTGTTTTTGTTCATGTTCCTGAATATTATTTACGGCAGCGGTCCCGCTTCCGAAAAAGCCAATCTCAATTCGCCCTACGCCATCTCACAGATGCTGATTATCATCTCCATTTTTGCCAGCTTAATCAGCTCCGCCATCATGGGTGTACCCATCTATCGCGATGTAGAATTTGGCACCAAAGATTACTTTTTTAGCTTTCCCATTACCGAAAAAGGCTACTTAATGGGGCGTTTTTTGGGGTCATTTGTTACACTTTTGTTTGTATGTTTTGGTATGGTATTAGGCATCCTGCTGGGAGGTATTTTAGGGCCCCTGCTCGGACTGGCCGAAAACGCAAGCCGCTTTGCTCCCGTCAATCTATGGCATCACATACAGCCTTATTTGCTATTTGTTGTACCCAACATGCTGTTTACGGGCTGTTTGTTTTTTAGTTTGGTAGCACTCACACGCAAGGTGTTTATTATCTACTCGGGAGGTATTTTACTGCTGATTGCTTATCTACTTTCAACCGTTTTGACCCGTGATTTGGAAAACAAAAACCTCGTGGATTTGATTGACCCCTTCGGGCTAACCACTTTCAACAACGCTACTAAATACTGGACTCCTTTTGAACAAAACACCCTCACCGCCCCACTCGTAGGAAATCTCCTCTACAACCGCCTGATATGGACAGGCTTAGGATTAGTGGTATTTTTGGGCGTATTGTATCGGTTTAGTTTTCAGCGGTTTCTGTCGGTAAAGCTTGGCAAGAAACAAAAAGACGAAGAGCGTCCAACCACCCGTTTGTCGCTGGCAGATTTGCCCGTGGCCGATAAAATCTATTCAAGTAGCATCTTTCTTCGCCAAATGTTCAGCCAAGCGTGGTTGGAGTTCGGGCAGATTATCCGTGACCCGTACTTTATTGCCATCATGGTTGGGGCGTTGTTTTTTCTGTTTACGGATGGATGGTTTGGTTTCCCACAGTTCGGAACCCCCTCATTGCCTTTGACCTACTACATGATTGAGGTCAAAGACTTCAACTATGGCTTGTTCGTGTATATTATCTTGATTTTTTATACGGGAGAAGTAGTCCATCGAGACAAGTCGGTGAAGTACAACCTCATCTCTGACTCGTTGCCCGTACCCAACTGGATGGTGTACGGCTCTAAGTTTTTGGCCATTGTGTTGGTTGGATTTGTGCTAGCTAACTTGGTGATTGTGAGCGGAGTCGCCAATCAAATCATAAAAGGGTATTTCAACTTTGAGTTTGATAAGTACTTCACCGACTTGTATTTGATTGAGTTTCCCGAATACGTCGAATTGGCGATGTTGGCATTTTTTATGCATATTTTGGTCAACCAAAAATTTCTCGGACACATTCTTACCATCGGGCTTTGGTTTTTGTTGGGTAGCATTCAGAGTTTTGCCGAAATCAACTACAACCTGTTCTTTTTCAGCTATTTCCCCAACTACCGCATTTCGGACATGAATGGCTTTGGTCATTTTGCCAAGCCCCTTTTTTGGTTTCATTTTAACTGGTTGGCGTTGGGTGCTTTGCTTCTGGTGGTGGGCAATTTGTTTTGGAACCGAGGGTCTGAAGATGCTTTCAAAGCCCGTTGGCAATTGATGAAGCAGCGTCTCAGCGGCAAATCATACGCATGGCTCACACTTTTTACGGTGCTGTGGCTGGGGGCAAGTGCGTACATTTACTACAACGTGAGCATCCTAAACAAATACGTCGGAATTGAAGAAGGACGACAACAAGGCGCAAATTATGAGAAGAAATACAAAAAGTACGAGCGTACGCCCCAACCTAAAGTGATAGACGTGAAGGTGAATATTGACCTTTTTCCGAATGAGCGGGCGTGTGATGCCCAAGGTGTATTTACGCTCGTCAACAAAACCCAAGTGCCAATTGATTCTCTGCACCTGAACATGGGTAGCCCTATCGCTCATACCGACATCAAAAAGTTGACCATCAACGGAATAGCTCCAAAAATCATTTTGGATGACAAAGAGTTAGAGTATCAGATTTATCGTCTTCCCCAGACGCTGCAACCGGGTGATACCGTAAAAATGGAAGTGGTTGTACGCGCCGAAAACCGGGGTTTTGAAAATAGCGGTTTGAGCCGTGAAATTGTTGAAAATGGGACATTTTTTGACCTCCAAATCTTTCCTTCAATGGGTTATGGTGGCGACAAAATTGACTCGGATAAGTACCGCAAAAAATACGGTTTGCCCGAAAAGAAATATACGTTACCTACGCAATCCGATGCTTTTGGGTTGAGTACGTTGCTCTTCAACGACGATGCCGATTTGGTGACCTTTGAAGGCACGGTCAGTACCGAACCCGACCAGATTGCCATTATGCCCGGCTACCTCCAAAAAGAGTGGACCGACAAGGGACGGCGGTATTTTTACTACAAACAAGAAGGGCTGATGGACTTGTTTTTTAACGTTTGTTCGGCTCGCTACACGGTCAAGAAAGACGTTTGGAAAGCCCCCGACGGCAAGGAAATCAAAATTGCGATTTATCACCACCCCGGCCACGAGAAGAATTTAGGCCATTTCATCAAAGGCGTAAAGGATGCATTGGCGTACAATCACGTCAATTATCGACCGTATCAGTACAGCGAAATGCGGATTATTGAGTTTCCGCGCTACGCAGGTTTTGCGCAATCGTTTCCTAATACCGTGCCTTACACCGAAAGTTTTGGCTGGGTAGCCGATTTCTCTGACCCCAACGACACCGACTACGCCTACTACGTGACGGCCCACGAAGTAGCGCACCAATGGTGGGGGCACCAGATTTGTCCGAGTTATACGCGCGGGGCCAATCAGATTTCAGAATCTATGGCCGAATACTCTTCGCTCATGGTGTTGAAGAAAGAATACGGCGAAGATGCCATGCAAAACCGCCTCAAGTATTGCTTAGATGCCTACCTGCGCGGGCGTTCTAACGAAAGCAAGTTTGAAGAAACGCTCCTCGAAAACGACAGCCGTTCTTACGTGTGGTACGACAAAGGCTCGTTGGTACTCTACGCTTTGCAAGACCTGATTGGAGAAAAGAACATGAACAAAGCCCTCAGTGATTTTGCCAATGAAAATGCGTTTCTGGAAAAACCTCCGTATCCAACCTCGGGCAAGTGGTTTGCGGCACTACGGAAAGTCGTGCCTGATTCGTTGCAGTATTTTGCCCAAGATAGTTTTGAGAAAATAGCCTTGTACGAAAACCGAATTACCAAAGCCGAAGCCACCAAAGGAAAAGGCAACGAGTACAAGGTAAAACTCACCGTACAGGCCAAAAAACTCTACTACGACAAGCAAGGAAAGGAAATAAGTACGGGCAAAGGGCGCGATTATATTGACATTGGTATCTTTGCCGAAGAAGGTAAAAATGCCAAAGGCATGAAGAAAAAAGTGCCGCTGTACCTCAAAAAACATTGGCTTACCCCTGGCGAGCACACGCTCGAATTTACCGTCAAAGGCGAACCCAAAAAAGCAGGTATTGACCCGTACAACAAACTCATTGACCGAATTTCGGACGATAATGTGACGACGGTGGAGGGGTTGTAGAGATGGGGCATCCCGTGCGGGAAGCTCTATAAATTTTCACTCGTTTATAAATACCCATGCTTTAAATTTTTGCAAACGTGCCGGCGGGTTTGAAAACCCGCCGGCACGTTTAGTTTAAAACTCAGCGACCAAATCACGGCGTTTTAATGGCTGCCAACGCAAGTACGTAAGCGAACGCCAGAGCCACTCGACTGGCCCGTAGGTGTAGTTTGAAAGCCACCAACGGCTAAAAATAATCTGCACGACAAAGACTGGAATCGTCATGAGCAAGCAAATCCAAGGGTTTACCTCGCCCATCAGGTTGAAACCTACCCCGTAAAAAAGAATTATCCCAATCAGGGTCTGACTTAGATACGAAGTAAGGGCCATTTTGCCGATAACCGAAAAATTTTGCAACGCTCCCTGCCAACTTTTCTTTTGCAATAAAAGCGTCATGCCCACGATGTAGAAAATCGTCAGCAACATACAATGGACATCATATAACGCGCTCATCAGGAGGTTAAACCACGGTTTTGGTTCGCCACTGCCAAAGAAAATTCCCAACGGAACCGCCACCGCAATGATACCCAAAGTGGCAAATCCGCTGATTTTAAGCCATTTTTTAAAAAACAATCGGTGCTCCTCCCATTTGGCAAACCATTTGCGTCGCCCTGCCAACAAACCCAACAAAAAATAACCGAGCGTAATGTAAATACGACCGCTGTCAAACTGAAAGTCAAATTTATCGACAATGGCGGGCACATTGGCCATGAGGAGTTCACGGTAATTCCCCTTTTTTACGGTATCCCAATACGACTTGTTTTTTTGCTCATTTTGTTTTTGTTGCTGAGCCGTTGGCGGCGGGGTTGGATAGAAAACCCGGTATCCATCACGGATGCGAATCGGAAGGTTAAGAATCAGCAATAACGATGCGATAATCAACACCTTGTCGGAAGCATTGCGAAACAAAATCATGACCAAACCTACGACAAAATAAATGCTTAGGATGTCGCCTCGCCAATGCAGGCTGTGCGCCAAACCAATCAATCCCAAAATAAACAAACGCCACACAAACCGCCCGATGGTAAAACTTTTGCTCTCCATTTGCAGCGCAAAACTTAAACCAAACAGAAAGGAAAAAAAGGTGTAAAATTTCCCCGAAACAAAAATCCCTTCGAAGGCCCCCGCGATTTGAAAACCGATGTCGTTGGTATATTTCTGAAAAATATCGTTGGGGGTAGGCCCTGCGTTGAACCAATACGTAATATGGGCAATGAGAATTCCTAAAAGGGCAAAACCCCGCAGACCGTCAATGAGTAGAATGCGCTCCTTGGGAGCAATGGCTGTTGTTTTCATAAAATTTGTGTTAATGGCTTGTATAGTAGGCAAAAGACATTTTAACCGCACTTCTCCCCTACGGACTTATGGAATAATTACGACACCTTTTTTGAAGCACAATTCCTTTGCATCAATGGCTTTTTAGTAAGTTGCAGGCAAATTCACCAAACATTCCTAAACATGTTAAAACTTGGATTTGTAAGCGCCATTTTGGCCGATTTTGGCTATGAACACGTTATTGATTTTGCCGCAAATCACGGATTCTCTTGCGTTGAAATGATGTGCTGGCCCACCAACAACGCCGACGCTCGACGCTATGCGGGTGTCACACACATTGATGCTGACCGCGTACTCACCGATAACATCTACGCCCACAATCTCATTCATTTTGCCAAAGAAAAACAGGTAACCATTTCAGCATTAGGCTATTACCCCAACCCTTTGGACCCCGATACCGAAAAAGCCGTTTTTTACCGCGAACACATCAAGCAATTAATCAAAGCCGCCGCGAAGCTGGGCTTACACAACGTCAATACGTTTATCGGCCGCGATCCGTCCAAAAGCATCACCGAAAACCTGAAAACGTTTGGTAAAGTATGGCCCGAAATTATTCAGGTAGCCGAAGCCCACAATGTCAAAATCGGCATCGAAAACTGTCCCATGTTTTTTACGGACGACGAGTGGCCTGGCGGCAAAAACTTAGCCACCACACCCGCCGTGTGGGACCGCATGTTTGAAATCATACCAAGCCCTATTTTGGGTTTGAATTACGACCCGTCGCACATGATTTGGCAGATGATGGACGAAGCAAAACCCATTTATGATTACAAAGACCGCCTGCATCATATCCACCTCAAAGACGCCAAGCTCTACAAAGAAAAGCTCGACCGTGTGGGTATTATGGCCAATCCGCTTGAGTATCACAGCCCAAAACTCCCCGGCTTGGGCGATGTAAACTGGCGTAAATTCTTCGCGGCCCTGACCGACGTGCGCTACCGAGGCCCCGTATGTATTGAAGTCGAAGACAAAGCCTATGAAGGTAGTATTGACGACGTAAAAGAGGCGATTTTGACCAGTAGAAACTATTTGCGTCAGTTTTTAGGGTAACAGAAATCACCCATGCCAAGCAACTTTCCGAAAGATGTACTACCTTTCGGAAAGTTTTTTTATTTCCACTCCTCGCAAATGAACCAGAACCTAAATGATGGGCTCAATTTCTTGTCTAAACTCTCCCGTAAGCGGGTTTGGAATGCCCTGAAGGTGATTTATAGTTTTTACGAATCCAAATGGACGGGTAAAGCCACCCAACGCGGCTTGCCGATGAGCATTTCTTTTGAGCCCACCACGAGCTGCAATCTTCGCTGCCCAGAGTGCCCCAGTGGTCTGCGGTCTTTTACCCGGCCTACAGGAATGTTGGAAGATGGGTTATTCAAAAAGACCATCGACGAGCTTTCGGATACGCTTTTGTACCTCATTTTTTATTTTCAGGGAGAACCTTATCTGCACCCCAAATTTTTGGAATTGGTCAAATATGCTTCCAAAAAAGGCATCTACACCGCCACCTCCACCAACGCCCATTATCTCAACGACGCCACCGCCCGTCGCACGGTGGAAAGTGGCCTCGACCGCCTTATTGTGTCAATAGATGGTACTACGCAGGATGTGTACGAACAATACCGCGTAGGCGGGAAACTAGAAAAGGTACTGGACGGAACCCGCAACATCCTGAAATGGAAACGCGAACTGAAGTCAAAAACACCGCACGTCGTCTTTCAGTTTTTGGTGGTACAACCCAACGAACACCAAATCGAAGACGTAAAACGACTGGCCGACGAGCTGGGCGTAGATGAACTAGGCCTCAAAACCGCCCAAATTTACGATTACGAACAAGGTGACCCGCTGATTCCGACCATTGATAAATACTCCCGTTATTCGCAAAAGCCCGATGGCACGTATCAAATCAAAAACGGTTTGGACGGACATTGCTGGAAAATGTGGCACTCGTGCGTCATCACGTGGGACGGCAAGGTGGTTCCGTGCTGTTTTGACAAAGATGCACACTACAGATTAGGTGACGTATCGGAAACGACATTCAAAAATCTTTGGCAAAGCGATGCTTACCATCAGTTTCGCCAAACGCTGATTCGGTCACGCTCGGAGATTGAAATGTGCAAAAACTGCACCGAAGGCACGCAGGTGTGGGCGTGATTTACAGAAGTGAGAAGTCAGAATAGCAAGGAGGCTGCTTTACTTCGGTAAAGCAGCCTCCTTGCATTAATAAAATATCATTGCTGAAACTATGGCGCTTGCAAGGTGCAATATTGCAAATCCAAGTGAATCACATAAACCGACTTAGGCGCAATCGAACCCGTCAAACTTGTGCCTTTGTAGCTCGAAGGCCCCGAAAACAGCCCCGCTGCTGGTCGGCTGGCTGGAACAGTATCGTATCCCTGAATTTTTACGGATTCGGTTTCACCAGTTTTCAATGACCAGCCTGGAGCCAAAGTGATGGTGTAGTTGCCCGCGGCATCAATAACCACCGTACCCGCTACTTTGGTTTGACCTGCGTAAATAGTTTTCACGCCCGAGCCTGCGGGGTAGTAATACCACCAGGCTTTGCCTCCTCCTTTGATTTCACCGCCAAAACCTGTATCGTAGGTATAAACACAAACTGGTGGAGGCGGACAAAGCGTAACGATTTTGTAGATATTCGATACCTCAACTGGCGTTCCACCTGCACCAACAATTCTTAAGGCCGTTGTTACTTCATCACAAGCCTCCAATGTACCCACGGGTTTTGTGAATTCATAGACATTGTCTTCTCCGCCCCCTTGCACTACATCATCCACAAATAGATTCCCAATTTGATCTGGATTGGGTGCCCCCTCTTCATTACGATACACTTTGTAATAAACGGTAGTGGCGTCGTTCCAGACTTCTACGATGACCCCACTATCATAGTTGTAAGTAACCTTAGAATCGGCGTAATCTTCTACGCAATCACAATCGGCGGCTTCTCTCAACGCGCTACGAGAGGGAGTTGTGGAGGGGGCAGAGGCATCTAATACCTCTTTTTGACATGCGACAAACATGCTGCCGACCAAGGCCAGCAGGCATACAAAACGGATTGTTTTCATTTTAGGTAAAGTTGGTTTTAAGGATTAAGAACAATTACTGAATAACTGCCTTTGGGTGGGGAGTATCTTTTCTAATTACCCACATTTTACAGTATTATAAATTTATACAATACCCTATATTAGACAAAAAAATATACCAATAATTTAAATAAAATTTATCTAACGGCCATTTTTTATATTTAAAAGAAAATAAAACCACAACAGGCTATTTTTATTCCGAAAAATAAATTTCACTACAAAGTATAAAAAATTCCCGCTCCATTCAGACCCAGAAGTCAATACTCATTCATCATGGGCAGCCCTGAACGGCCTTGTATAAACGAAGGGATTTATCAATAAAAAAAAGGTTATTACGACAACAGGTACAAAAAGTCGTTTCCGAAGTAGTTTTTAGTAGTATTATTGTGCAGGATTTTGGTACAATTCTACTTTAATGCAAGAAAAACGATTACCCCGCCCATGAAGCAGTGTTGTCGACAGGCAGTCGTTCGTTTTGACCCTGAATCAAAGAGTAGAATTGTATTATAAAGCCGCTTATGACCGTTATTATTCTCTTCAAATAAATCTTTTTTAATCAAGTGAATCTGAACCTTAGAGAAAAAGTAATCATTGTGACGGGCGGAGCCAAAGGAATCGGCGAAGCCATTGCCCGCACCTTAGCCGTTGAAGAAGCCATTCCCGTCATTATCGGACGCAGCGCGGCCGACAATCAGGCTGTAATCGAAAAAATCGAAGCCCTCGGCGGCATCGCATACGGCATCGAAGCCGAACTCACCAACCCCGCTGAGTGCGAAAAAGCCATCCGCCTCACGGTAGAGCGCTTTGGGCGCATTGACGGATTGGTCAACAACGCGGGCGTCAACGACGGCGTTGGGCTTGAAAAAGGCAGCTATGAAGCCTTTATGGCATCGTTGCACAAAAATGTGGTGCATTATTATCTCCTCGCCCAACACGCCCTGCCGTACCTCATCAAAACCAAAGGCCCGATTGTGAATATCAGTTCCAAAGTAGCCGAGACCGGACAGGGAAATACCTCGGCCTATGCCGCCTCCAACGGAGCCCGCAACGCCCTGACGCGTGAATGGGCCGTTGAATTACTCAAATACGGCATCCGGGTCAACGCCGTGATTGTGGCCGAGTCGTGGACGCCATTGTACGAAAAATGGATTCAAACCCTGCCCAATCCTGAAGAAACCCTCAACGACATCAACAGCCGGATACCGCTCGGCAACCGCATGACCACTACCGACGAGATTGCGCACACTGTAGTATTTTTGCTTTCCAATAAATCAAGCCATACCACTGGGCAGTTGATTCACGTAGACGGTGGCTATGTGCATCTCGACCGGTCAGTAAGCAGTTTGCAGTAAGCAGTTTTGATCCAAGCTGAGTAACAAAATCAATCCCTCAATTAATATTCCTGAACCCTTTACTAACTTGTATTAATGAAAAAAGCCCCTTTACTAACCTCCAAGTACGTCCCAACCTACGTTTTCGTGACGAGCCTCTTCTTACTGTGGGGGATTGCCATCACGATGGGAGATTTGTTAAACCGTCGTTTTCAAACCGTTTTGAATGTATCGTTGGCCGATTCAGGTTTGGTCCAGTTTTCCATCTTCGGAGCTTATTTCGTAATGGGTATTCCTGCGGGGATGTTCATGAAAAAATACGGCTACAAAAACGGCGTTATTTTAGGCTTGGCGCTGTACGCCATCGGTGCTTTTATGTTTTATCCCGCTGCCGAAGCCCAATCTTTTGATTTCTTTCGATTGGCTTTATTCATTCTGGCCTGTGGTTTAGCCACGCTCGAAACCGTCGCTCACCCTTTTTCGGCCGCTCTTGGCCATGAAGATACTTCGGAGCAACGCATCAACCTTTCACAAACCTTCAACGGGGTAGGCGCCATCATTGGGCCAGTATTGGGGTCATATATTATCTTACGCAATGTTCCTACGGGCGACGTCGTAGTCGATTTAGCGCCCGTTAAATACCTCTACATCGCCATTGGTTTGGTTGTAACCGCAGTGGCGGTTTCTTTTTCATTCATCAAAGTACCGCCCCTTACATCTGAGAGTTCAGAAGACGAAGGCGGTAGCGCTGGGCCCAAAAAAGGTCTATTCCAACATCGTCACTTTATTTGGGCAGCCATTGCGCAGTTTTTCAACGTGGCCGCCCAAGGCGCTACGTGGGCTTTCTTCATCAACTATGCCGTCAAATATATCCCTGATATGACCGACGAAAAGGCGGGGTATTATTTCTCTTTCAGCATGGTACTTTTGTTGGCAGGCCGCGCGGTGGGTACGTTTTTGATGCGGTTTATTAAGCCCAACATTCTGTTGGCCATCTTTGCGGGAGCCAATATTGTGATGTGTTTAATCATCTCTCAAACCTGGGGATGGGCCTCCTTTATTGCATTGATGATGCTCAATTTCTTTATGAGTATCATGTTTCCAACCATCTTTGGGCTGGGGCTGCGCAATTTGGGCGAGCACAAGCAGCGCGCCTCTTCGTTTATCGTGATGGGCGTAGTGGGTGGTGCGGTTTTTCCTCCTATTATGGGAATGGTCGCCGACGTTGACGTGGCGCAATCTTACCTCACTCCGATTATCTGTTACGCGGTGATTTTGTTGTTTGGTTTGGTTTTCTCTAAGCCAAAAAATTGATCTTCCATATTGCTGAAAACGGGCGATTATTTACGCGGGTTGTTGTATCGGATGTCTGTCACTTCCAGCTTCAACCACGTATAATCGCCCGTTTTTAATTTCCACGTTACCTCACTTTTATACCCGATGCGCACCCCATGAAATTCTTTATAGCCGGTTATGGTCACGAGCCAGTCTTCCAAGGTCGCGCCTTCTTTGCGGTCATAGAAGCGTTTTGCTTCAAAACTGACCAAATCGCCCTCGTGATTAAAACGAAAAACCCCAGACGCGGTCACCTGACCGTAGGTCATGGTTGCTTTGGCCGAAAGAGAATCTAGCTGCTCCCATTGGATATAATCCTGCAACGCCGCTGAAGGAAACCAGCAAATCTCGCCCAAATTTCGCAGCAACGTGCCTTGGTCAGTGGATGGGCCTTTGGAATCGGCTATGGCAAACAAGCCCAGCGCTTTGATGAGCATATTTCCTCGACCATTTTCGTATTTATCGCGGCCCAAAATCGTTACCAAGGGCATCATTTGAATGCGAGTTTGCCAAATAAACCCCGGCTGAATGATCGTGTTGTATTGCTCGGCCTCAAACGGAATCCAATTGCCGTCGGGCTTGGTTTTCATCTCGCCTTTTTGTTTCAAATTTACCACCTGCACTTCTTCTTTACCTACTACTTTAGAACGATGCAGCCATTTTTGTACCACAGGCGGCAGCATTTTGACTCTTTCAGGCAGTACAGGTTGTGGAGTAGGCAGAGTTGTAGACCGAAACTTCTTTAACTCTCTCTTTACCATTGTATTGAAACTCCAATCCGCATAGCCCACAACGAGACCAGCAAGGATAATCACGTTGGCAATTGTCCCAAACTTTGCCTCTTGCCAATTCGTAAAAATGAGTGCTTGCGATAGAATAACTGCTAGAGCGGCCGCCATCCACCATATTTCTTTTTGAAGAATCAACAATGTCGTAGTAAGAGCCAACAACACCGCAGTCAGTAGCCAAAACACCCCACTAGGCTTCGAAACAACTTGCGTTAACTGACTGATTTCGGCCAACTTAAACGCTTTTACAAAGCCCATTAAATGAATTAGGCCATGAACAAGGAGTATAAAGGCAAAGAAGTAGCGCATAGCTTCTGTTTTGAAAAGTTAAGATTATAAATTTCAGTTTACTTCCTTTTCAAACAAAAAACACTGAGCAAAATCAGGGTCTAAATTAACATTTGACCCTGATTTTGCTCTCCCCTACCTCCGCGGTCAAAATACCGTTTTTCTAGCTCAGGCTAAGTTCCAGAATCTCACCGACCACTTCGGGTGTAATATCGGCGCGCTCGCCAAAATTCATCCCCCGCTCCACAAATCGTTTTACGATTTCTTGTACTGTCTCTTCAGTAACTGGATACGCACTTGCTTTGGTCGGGATGCCCAAGGATTCATAAAATTCGGCCGTTTTTTGGATGGCTCCTGCTACTACTTCATCGTCGGTACCAGTCAGTTGCCATACCCGTTTGCCGTACTGGACGAGTTTGTCCCTTTTGGTATCTTTTTTAATTTCCAATAAATGCGGCAACACCACCGCCAACGTGCGTGCATGGTCGATGCCGTGCAGGGCCGTCAGCTCATGTCCAATCTGGTGCGTGGCCCAGTCGGTTGGCACCCCGGCCGCAAGCAGACCATTGAGGGCCATTGTCGCGGCCCACATTACGTTGGCGGCGGCGTCATAATTGGTCGGGTTAGCCATCATTTTCGGGCCTTCATCAATCAGCGTCAGCAGCACGGCTTCGGCCATCCGATCCTGCATTTCGGCCCGTACGGAGTAGGTCATGTATTGCTCCATCACGTGCGTAAAGGCATCGGCAATGCCGTTGGCAATTTGACGCGGCGGCAACGAAAACGTTGTTTCGGGGTCCAGAATAGAGAATTTCGGATACACGAGTGGATTCCCTAATCCCTTTTTCTCGTGCGTTTCTTTACGGCTAATAACCGCGTAATAGTTCATTTCTGAGCCCGTAGCGGGGAGCGTCAAAACGGCCCCGAGCGGGAGCGCAGTAGTGATTTTAGCGCGATTTCCCACAATTTGCCACGGGTCGTTGCCCGTAAAAGGAATGGCCGCTGCGATGAATTTTGTACCGTCGAGCACCGAGCCACCGCCCACGGCCAACAAAAAATCAATCTTTTCGGCCCTCCCCAATTCCACCGCTTTCATCAGGGTTTCGTAGGTAGGATTGGCTTCAATGCCCCCAAACTCAACGGTTTTGTGCCCAGCAAGCGCCGATTTTACTTGCTCGTATACTCCGTTTTTGAAAATACTCCCACCACCATAGGTCATCATGATGGTGGCATCGGTGGGGATTTGCTTTGATAATTGCGCAATTTGGCCTTTTCCGAAAATGATTCGAACTGGATTGTGATACTGAAAGTTTATCATAAAAAATGAAATTTTTTAACTCGCTATTTAGTTTGACTAACTAATCCATCACTACTTTAGTTTCCAACATTTTTCGTATTATTACATTCGCAAAACATCCCTTTTAGCTTTTCTTCTCATGAAAATTTTGGTAGTTGACGACGAACAGGACATAAAAACGCTCTTTGAACAACGCTTTCGACGTGAAATCAGAAGCGGTGAATTAAATTTTGATTTTGCCCACTCTGGAGAAGAGGCCCTGAGCTATTTGAATGACCATTTTTCAGAAATTGTGTTGATTCTTTCCGATATCAATATGCCCGGCATGAGCGGAATAGAACTGTTGAAACGGATTCGGACGGAGCGCCCCAGTGCCCCTCCAATGGTGATGATGATAACGGCCTACAATGACGACGAGAATTTTAACCAAGCCAAAAAATACGGAGCCGATGATTTTCTAACCAAACCGATTGACTTCGCCAACCTCAAACAGAAACTTACCCTCACATTATGAATAAAGCCAAAATGCTCGTCGTAGATGACGAAAGCGATTTGGAATTGCTGATCAAACAAAAATTTAGACGACAAATCCGCGAAGGTCTCTACCAGTTTGTCTTTGCACCCAACGGCGTGGAAGCCTTCAAACTTCTACAAGAAACTCCTGACATAGATTTAGTGCTGAGCGACATCAACATGCCTCTCATGGATGGGTTGACGCTACTGAGCAAAGTGAGCGAGTTGAGCCCACTTATTAAAGTAATTATGGTTTCTGCTTATGGCGATATGGACAATATCCGCACCGCCATGAACCGAGGAGCGTTTGATTTTGTGTGTAAACCCGTCAATTTTGAAGATTTAGAACTGACCGTTCAGAAAACTCTCGTACACGTTCAGCAACTGCGCGATACCCTCCAGGCCATCAAAGAAAACAACATTCTGCGGATGTATGTGGATGAGAATGTGTTGAGTTTTATGAGCCGAAAAGAATTCGAATCGGCCATCATGGTCAACGAAACGGTAGAGGCAACGGTCGTTTTTATGGATATTTGCGGCTTCACCGCCATTACCGAAAACGCCGACCCTGATACCGTCGTGCGCTTAATCAACAAATACTTTGACGTGATGGTCAAAGAAATCATTGCGCAGGGGGGCCACGTAGATAAGTTTATGGGCGATGCCGTCATGGCCGTCTTTCGGGGCGAATACCACCTCGACCACGCCATCGAAGCCGCTTTGGCCGTGCGTAGCCACATTGCGGCCATTCAAGAAAACCTACTCGACCATACCACCTACATGCCCCGCGTAGCCATCGGAATCAACTCTGGCGAAATGATTTCGGGAAATATCGGTTCGGTTTCGCTGCGGCGGCTCGACTATACGGTCATTGGCGATACTGTCAACGTAGCACAGCGCTTTCAGTCGGTAGCCAAGCCAGGCCAAATTGTGATTGGACAAGCGGCTTACAATAAAGTAAAAGAATCTTTCAACTGTCAGCCTGTGGGAGAAGTAATCCTGAAAAATAAGGCAAACCCGCTGATGATTTATGAAGTATTGGAATAACAACAAGTACTGATATAGCCATTCCCAACAAATATCCTGACCCGAAAAGACGAAATAACCGATTATTTTTTTCAACTCTTGGACGAGCCTGTCAACAATATGTAATACAAATTCAGTAGTTATAAGTTAATATTTGTTACCTACATGCCCCGTTTCAATTCGATTGCCGGCCAACGAGTACAACGTATTGAAGCCCTGAGCGACGGCGTTTTTTCAATCGCCATGACCCTTCTGGTTTTCAACATGAAAGACCCCGTCAGCGGGATGGTGATTTCTGACGGCAAACTCCTTGCTGCGCTCTACGATACCCTGCCCACGTTACTCACCTATTTTTTGAGTTTCATGACACTCGGTATTTTTTGGACTGGCCAATCTACGCAGTTTCATTACATTCATAAATACGACCGAAACCTCAGCTGGATTTCCCTGTTTTTTTTAATGTTTGTTTCAATATTACCTTTTACGACGGGGATTTTAAGCAATCACATCACAAACCGACTTTCAATCGGTATTTACTGGCTGAATATTTTGGCGCTGGGCACGCTGCTGTATTCGCATTGGCACTATGCCTACAAACACCAGTGCGTCAATTTTCCAGAAAACAACGGCCCTGTTGTCAACAGCGCCCTGCAAAATCGAGTCCTGACGGCCCAAAGTTTATACACCATAGCCGCCGCTCTTTGTTTTATCGATACCTACATAAGTATCATTGCTATCATTCTGATTCAGTTAAACTACGCCCTCGGCCTCTTCAATCCTAAAATATCCAAACTGTAATGCACGCAGGAAGCCATTATAAACTCAAAGAATTTTTACTCTGGACACGCCGTGAGATTTATGTGTTATTGGTTTTAGGCATCGTACCGACCGCTTTGTACCAATACCTCAACTGGCATTGGCTGGCGGTTCCCTGGGTGCCAATTACGCTAGTAGGCACGGCGGCGGCTTTTATTGTTGGTTTTAAAAATACTCAAACTTATAATCGTCTCTGGGAAGCCCGGCAAATTTGGGGAGCTATCGTCAATACCAGCCGGGCTTGGGGAATTATGGTGAAGGATTGTATCATCGCCCCCGATGCTCACAACGACGCCAAGGCGCTGCACCAACAGTTGATATACCGTCATGTGGCTTGGCTGACGGCGCTACGTTTTCAGTTGCGAGAAGCCCGGCTGTGGGAAAATTCCAACAAGAGTTATAACAAAGAATACCGCCGTTTTTTTTCGGTTCTCGAACACGAACAAAAACTCGACGAGGAACTCAAAAAGTACCTCTCCGACCAAGACTTGACATACGTACTCAGCAAGAAGAACCGCGCCACGCACATCATCAGCCTGCAATCAAAGCAATTACGCGAATTGAAGCAACAAGGCTACATCGACCCGCTAAATTACGTAGAAATGGAAAACCTGTTGGTGAACCTTTATGAACAGCAAGGCAAATGTGAGCGCATCAAAAACTTCCCCTATCCGCGCCAATTCGCCTCTATCAATTTCTTCTTTGTGCGCCTTTTCGTTTTCATGGTTCCTTTTGGAATGTTGAAAGAATTTGAAAAGTTGGGCGAACACATGGTTTGGATGACCGTTCCTTTCAGTGTACTGGTGTCGTGGGTGTTTTCGAGCATGGAAAAAGTAGGAGAAAGCACCGAAAACCCCTTTGAAGGGGGCTCCAATGACGTGCCTATTACGTCTATGAGCCGTACGATTGAAATAGACCTGCGAGAAATGCTCGACGAAACCGATTTGCCCCCCGCGATTCAGGCAGTAAACAATATTTTAATGTAAGACAGGGCATACCATCGTCGTTTTTCACAACGTCACCATTACCCCATGCGACAACATCCCCACGAATATATTCTTGAAAACAGCACCATTGCCACGCTCACTTATTCAGATTTACTAAAACACAGCGCCGACTTCTTTGACGTGGGCGCCAGGGGCTTTTTTGACATTCATCCCCAAAGCATCGACCTCAACGTCGGGGTGTTTACGCATCCGTCCACAGGGCTAGCTTTCCCTGTTGTATCAGTCTCACAATTAAACGATTCCGTCGTTATTTCCTGCGGCTGCCAAGCTCCAAAAAAGAAATTATGCGAGCACCAAACGCAGGTATTGTACAACATTATTGACCGCCTCTACCTACGTATTTTCTTTGATACCAACTTGCGAAAAACCAAAATGCAGCAAGTAGCCAAAGAATATGGATTGGAAGAAGAAGCCAAATTAGATGATTTTTTTTACGTTGAATACGTCAATAAATCGTTTGAAATCAAGCCAAGAATCAAAGAGTTATTGCCACTCAACAAAGCCACAAACGATTATTTTCGAGAACATTTATTGCCGCAAAAAAACCTTGTCCTGCCCGGCATCGTAGATGAGAAATCCAACACCAAAATGGCCATTGTGTTTCGGAAACACAAATACTACGAACGGTTTGTGGTCGAGCTTTTTGAAGGGCAAGTAAGCCGCGACGGCAAACTCAAAAACCCCTTTAGCCCCGTAGACCCGCTAAATCTGATCTGGAAAACTGAAAAACTGGAAGATGCGAAATTCTACACTGCTATTTCAAAATTTCAGCAACATTTTACGACCGACAAATCGGCATCGGTACTTGAAGCCTTAAAAGTAATCGTTAAAAATCCGCTCAATCTGGACGTTTATTCCCACGAAATTGGCCAATCTGACAACGTTACGGCCAGCTCGATTGTGAAAGTTCAGCTCCGAAAAACGGCGCTTGACGTAAAATTATCGGTCGACCAGCGCAAACAGTTTTACGAAATCACCAGCGAACTGGTCGTGAATGACAAGGCGTATCCGTTAAAAAACCTGACCTTGAAATACGATTATTTTGTCCACATCGGCGAAACCTTGTATTTGGTCAGCAACCCCGATATGCTCCGCGTAATTCAGTTTTTCAAAAAAAGCAACCCCATTTTACTCATTCATGCTTCCAAATACGATGAGTTTAAGGAGACTATTCTTGCCGAACTCGAACATCAAATCAGCATCCGATACGCCTACCTACGCCCCGCCACTCAAAAGCAACTCACTGAACGTGAGGCCGAAACCACCATTGAAAAAATCATTTATCTATCAGACCGCAATAATTACGTATTGTTAACGCCCGTGGTCAAGTACGGCAGCATCGAGATTCCCGTTTCGTCACGCAAACAAATTTATGATACGGACCAAAACGGCAACGTATTTCAGATTGAGCGAGATGAGGAGCTAGAAATTCAGTTTACGGCGGTAGTAGCCCAACAGCATCCTGATTTTCAGGAGCAGCTTCAAGAGATGGATTATTTCTATCTGCACAAAAATCGGTTCTTGGACGAGGATTGGTTTTTGGAGGCCTTTCAGGTGTGGAAAAATGAGAATATTACCATTTTAGGATTCAATGAATTAACCAATAACCGACTCAATCAGCACAAAGCGCGGGTTTCCATCAGTGTTGTGAGTGGCACAGATTGGTTTGATACATCGCTAGAAATCAAGTACGGCAAGCAAAAAGCGTCGTTAAAACAACTGCATAAATCCATTCGTAATAAAAGTAAATTTGTACAACTCGACGACGGAACAATGGGCATTTTGCCCGACGAATGGATGAAGAAAATTGCCGCCTTTTTTCAAGCGGGCGAAGTGGAAGAGGAGCTCCTAAAAATCCCAAAAAACAATTTTACACAGATTGACCAACTCTTTGAAGATGAATTCTTAAGCCAAGAAGTAAAAGACGAACTGGCTTTTTTTTCGACAAAATTCTCCTCTCTAAAAAACCTCAAAGAAGTACCTGTACCACCTGAGCTTAACGCCACCCTACGCGACTATCAGCGGCAGGGACTCAACTGGTTAAATTTTCTGGACGAGCATAATTTTGGCGCGTGCCTGGCCGACGACATGGGCCTGGGGAAAACCATCCAAATCATCGCCTTTATTCTTTCACAACGTACCAAGCGACCCAGCACCAACAACCTAATTGTGGTACCTACATCGCTTCTTTTCAACTGGCAAGACGAAATTGCCAAATTTGCACCGTCCATGCGGTTGTTTACGCATTATGGTCCCAATCGACTGAAATCTGTCGGTGAGTTTGACCGCTACGAAGTGATTTTGACGACCTACGGCATGGTGCTTTCCGATATTCATTTTCTGAAATCATACCGGTTCAATTACATTTTTTTGGACGAATCGCAGGCGATCAAAAACCCCGAATCGCAGCGTTATAAAGCCGTTCGGATGCTCCAATCCCGCAATAAGGTGGTGCTCACGGGGACACCAATTGAAAACAACACCTTTGATATTTTTGGGCAACTTTCTTTTGCCTGCCCAGGATTGCTGGGCAGCAAACAATATTTTAAGGCCATTTATTCGATGCCCATCGACAAGTTTGAAGACCGCAAAAGGTCCAACGAACTACAAAAACGAATTGAGCCTTTTATTCTGCGAAGAACCAAAAAACAGGTAGCCACCGAACTCCCCGACAAAACGGAAATGGTGATTTACTGCGAAATGGGCGAAGAGCAACGCAAGGTCTATGATGCTTGCGAGAAAGAATTGCGGGAGTATATTTTGGGCAAAACCCAAGACGACCTCACCCGCAGCAGTATGCACGTGCTAACGGGCCTGACCAAATTACGTCAGATTTGCAATTCGCCCGCGCTGCTAAAAGACGAAGAGTTTAAGGGCAATCATTCGGCGAAAATCGAGGTGCTGGTAGAGCAGATTGAGAATAAATCATCTCAGCACAAAATCTTGGTATTTTCACAATTCGTATCCATGCTTGAGTTGATAAAAAAAGAGCTGGAAGACAAAGAAATTGCCTTCGAATACCTCACAGGACAAACTAAAAACCGCGCCACCAAAGTAAATGAATTTCAGAACAACGACACCGTGCGCGTGTTTCTCATCAGTTTGAAAGCGGGCGGCACGGGGCTCAATTTGACCGAAGCTGATTACGTATACCTCATCGACCCGTGGTGGAACCCTTCGGTCGAAAACCAAGCGATTGACCGCAGTTACCGCATCGGGCAAACCAAAAATGTCATTGCTGTACGGCTGATTTGCCCCAATACGATTGAAGAAAAAGTCGTGAAATTGCAGGAATCAAAAACCAAATTGGCGGGAAACTTACTGAAATCCGATGAGTCTATCCTAAAATCGTTTTCAAGAGACGATTTGCTGGGTTTATTGAGGTAGCCTGACGCCCATTTGCGATTCCCAAAAATATCCCCAAAAAGTCATTTTTTGCGTAGAATTGACCATTTAGAAAGGATTATCAACCAACCTTTAATACCTTTACACTCATAAAAATGACGTACTTGAAAAAGTAAAACCGACAACCCTTCACCAAAACGATCTCGCTAAACCCCATGATTCTCAGGAAAAACTTTGACCTCCGTATTGTCTTCTGGAACATTCGTTACGAAACAAGCATTACCCTTTTTGTCTCAATTATTATTTGGCTGCTGCACAAATACGGCGCCATCGAAGTTGTTCTCCCATTTAGTGTAGCGGCTATTCTAGGCTCGGCACTGGCCATTTTTATCGCGTTTCGAAACCAAAGTGCGTACGCGCGCTGGTGGGAAGGCCGAACAATATGGGGCGGAATCATCAATAACAGTCGGATTTTTGCCCGGCAGGTAATCGCCAATGCCGACAACGCCGCCGCCCTCGGTAAAATAAGCCAAGAAGCCGCCCAAGCCTACAAAAAAGAAATGGTGCATCGCCAGATTGCCTTTGCGCACGCTTTGCGCCTTCATTTGAGACGACAAACTCAATGGAGTGAGTTACAGCATTTACTCAATCCAGCAGAATTTGAGTCCTTTTTAAAGGCCCAAAACAAGCCCAACATCCTCCTCAACACGCAGGGAATTCGACTGAGAGAGGGTATGAGAACAGGCGAGCTGGATATTGTTGACAATTTCACGATGGAGCCCAATTTAGCCACCTTCAACAACTGGCAAGGCGCTTGCGAACGCATCAAAAACACGCCTTTACCGCGCAATTATCACTATTTCACGCGGCTCTTTTTGTACACCTTCATTTTTGTTCTTCCCATTTGTTTGGTGAGTGATTTAAAAAAAATGGAGGTTGATTACATGGTTGCTCCCGTAAGTTTTATCCTTTGTTTTGTGTTTTCGGTGATGAATCGTGTGGGAGAAATCAATGAAGCACCCTTCGAGAATGGAATCCAGGACATTCCGATGACTGCCCTATGCAATACCATTGAGCGCGATTTGAAGGAACAATTGGGTGAGACCGATTTGCCTGTAAAACTCGAACCCGTTAAAGGTTTCCTTTTTTAATCTGTGAAGCACTACTTCCTATTTTTCACCATATGATGTCTTATATGGTGAAAAATAGCACTTACTTTGCCGCCATCATTCTCAGCTTGGTATTTTGGTTGCGAATACGCTGACACAGAATCCGGATGATGTTACGCAATACTTCTCCTCGCTCATCCATAAGATCGTAAAAATCAGCTTGGTCTACCCGAAAAAGTTGAACATCAGATAGGGAAACCACCGCCGCCGAGCGTGGTTCGGCATCTAGCAATGCCAGCTCCCCAAACACATCTCCCCGGCCAAAAGTAGCTAGTTGTACCTGCCCGTCGTAGATGCCCACTTCGCCCTCATAAATCACAAACATACTCGTACCTAAATCGCCTTTTTCAAAAATGGTCTGCCCTTCAAGGTAGTTCACTTCCTTCATGATTGGCGCAATACTGCTCAATACGTTTTCTGGAGTTTCAGCAAAAAGATCGGTATTTTTTAAGACCATGACACGCTCCGTAATTGAAACTTTGGCGGTGGCAGATGAATGACTCATGAGTTGTAAATCAGGATAATTGAATAATTGAGCAGGCGATACACCACGCAAGGTAAGACGAATGGTCCAGTCCGTAAAGTGCCGCGCCCCTTGTTGAAGAATATAACCTTTAATGGAGTCTTTTGCTGAAAACATCCCCATTTGAACATCAATTCGGTTGATTTTCTCGGCATCCGACACATCATCGAGCAACGCGTGCAAACTCCCGTACACCTGACGGGGCACGCTGTTTTCGAGTAATTCAAGCGAATTGGCGCGCCGCTCACGCGAGCTGTGCAGCACGCTGTTTTGGGTACTGGCAATCAAATCGGGGTCATAGCGCTGCATCAAAAGGCCAAAAATACGCTGAATCGTCACCTCTTGTTCGTACATAAGGCTATTTTTGAGATCGGTCTCAATGGGTTCTGCCTGTCCGTGCAGTAGGCGCTGAGCCAGCAAAAGTTCTTCGTGAAGTAGTTTTTCAAACAATGATGCCTCTTTGGAAGTATCAAAATTTCGCAGTGCGTGCAAAGCCGCTGTCCTTACCGAAACATGCGGCCGTTGAAGCAATTGTAACAACAACCGATACGCTTCTTTGGACTGCATTTGGGCACACACCGCCACAATGCGCCGTTCCAAATCAGGTGATGTAGTTTTTGTGAGTCGTTCGGTCAAGAGCGGCAACGCTTCTTTCTCTACACTAGCCAAGCTCTTAGCCGCCAAACGCCAATAGTTCTTTTCCGATAGAAAATCTACCAGTTGAGCGCTCAATACCTCACTTGGCAATACCCCAGAGGTCTCGATGGCAGCCCGAACAACCTCGGCGTCAGGATGTTCAAACGACGCTTTAACAAAGTCAATGTAGCGCGTCAGTTTCAGAGAACGTACAATTGTCAGACTAGCTAGTTGGCTGTTAGCGTTGGAATTCTGACGCATGGCTTCTAGGGCGGTCAGGGCAAAAGAATGGTTGGGCTCATTATTCAAAAGCCCCAAAATAGCCCCTTTCCTAACCGCCATGTCGGGCGTATATAACAACTCATTACCAATTGACGGGGTATTTTTACTCACAATCCGCGCGGCAACTTCCCGGATAAGAGGGGAATAATCTTCCAGAGCCAACTTCTTTAATTGCGCTGGCTTTAGCTCTAGCCCCAATTTATCGACGGCTTCGAGGGCCACCAATCGTACTCGGTCGTCGCGGTGAGTAAATAGTTCGGTGATATAATCGTGCAATTTGGTATGCGGCACTCCGTGCGCTGGCGTGCTACTCAGCCATTCTACCGCATTGATGACTTCTTTGGGTTTATCACTGCGAAGATTCTTCAACACCGCTTTTATGGCCTCGTCGGGAATTGCCAAATCTTCGGCGGCCACAAATCGCTTGCTGAGTGCTTCCTGCAACGTGGCCACGTACTGAAGGTAGGTACGGCGCAAAAACCAAAGTGCAAAAACCGCCCCCACCACAATTTCTTCCACTAAAAACCACTGTCCTCCTTGCCACCAATGATGACTTAAATAAAGCATCAACCCCCCTAAACCAAGTCCCAAGGGTTCATAAAATCCCTTGGCAAGGGTATGTCCGCGCAAGCGTTGGTGGGGAGAAAGCGGCTGAAACAACACCAAGAAAACGGGGTCAAAAAGTGCTCTTCGTACAACTTCAAAACCCAGATACACAAAGCAATAAGCCACCAATTGAACCGATTCATCATATCCCATCAAGAAAATAACGCCCAAGCTGACCGCCACCCCCAAACCACCCACGGGCAGCAACGCCAGTACTTTGTTGATACCAAAGTAGTCGATGGTCTGCCGCGACACGACCAGCTTCACAAACGTTGCCAAAAGGTAAGTCAGGGTCAGCACGCCGCCGAGGTAGGTCATCACTTCGGCCTGGCTGTGGAGTTTATATTTAACATTGATAAAAAAAGCATATTCAACGCCCGTTGCCATCATTGCAACAGCGGTGAGGCTGAGGCACATGGCAAAAATCAACTCACTTCCGCCAAACAACTGGGTAATCAGGCGAGGCATAGGCCGCCGTCGAATGGGAGCCGCACTGCCGTGCGCGGTGGTTACGTGGTGCGAACGAAAAGTCAAAACTGCCGTATACATGGCCGCCCAAAAGAAACCAAATGCCAAAAACAGCATGAATATCAGTTCGGTATGACCATGAATCAAGACCGCCAGCATTCCACCGAGTGCTTTGGCCGGCATATCCCCAGCGCTGATTACACCAAACAAGCGTTTGCTTTGGCGCACGTCAAAAACCACCGCTGAGACCCCCCAAAATTCAAGATTGGTGAGCAAATAAATAGAGCGAAAGCCCACCATAATGGCCACCGCCGCCGTGACCGAATGGCCAAATATGACCAACAGCAAAATAACGGCCGTAAGCACAATCACCGCCCACAAAACCCTGATAACTAACTGATTGAGCCGAAGATGATGCTCAAAATAGGTATACACTTTTCCGATAACCATCATCCCTACTGCCGATGCCATATAGGCCAGTGGCAGACTGCTCTCAGGGTGGTTTTCGAGCAAGATTACGTTGGCCGATACGTAGATCAGCATCGTGCCGAAACCCAGAAAAAAATGATGTAAAAAGAACAAACCAACGGTACGAATTTCATCGGCTCGCACTCCTAACGAACGGTACAGGGAAGCTGAAGACATAAAAAGTAATCAATATTCGACAAAAATACAGATATTGGAGAAAAAACAACGGCAAGAGTCATTTTATGACGCTTAATCATTTCAAAACCTTTTTTCAGCTATGAATTTTATCACTCCCTTCATGGTTGCTTTGTTCTTACTGCCATTTATTCAAAAATTTTTACAGACCAAAGAGCGCCTCCCCGTGTGGGACCAACGCCTCAAATACGGACGCTTTGCGGCGTTTGGTTTATTGGCAATTGAAATGGTAGCAGGTACTGATTTTATCTCGCCCCCTGTTTTTTTTCTTCTCTTAATCATTGCATCTATTCCAGCCTATTTATTAAGAAATCAAAGCTCCGCGTCGCGTTTGCTGCTCTGGATGATTGTGCCATTGGGATTGGCTTTTTTGATGGATAATTTGAGTGAATATTGGTTGCCAAAATTCCATAAAAAGCATCATAATTTTTTTGAGTCACTTAAAGGCATTGCCCTTACGGCCAGTTTTATTTTGGCGTTGGTAGCCCGAAATCAACAAAAATCTTTTGATAAAGCCATCAAAGAAGAGCGACTCAAACGCGAACAGGAAGAAGAAACCAATCGGATTCTGGAAGCAAAAAAACTGGATCTAGAATCGCAGGTGGCGGCCCGGACCGCCGAAATTATGCAGCAAAAAGAAGAGCTACAACACGCCCTCGACGACCTGAAAGCCACGCAAGAACAACTTATTCAGTCTGAAAAACTGGCTTCTTTGGGAGAACTTACGGCGGGGATTGCGCACGAAATTCAAAATCCACTCAACTTTGTGAATAATTTTTCGGAAGTATCCGCCGAATTGGTAGAAGAATTGAAAAGTGAAAGAGACAAAGACGAAGCCCAACGAGACACTGGATTGGAGGAAGAAATCCTTAATGACCTTGTGCAGAATCTTCAAAAAATCAACTATCACGGCAAGCGCGCCGCCAGCATTGTCACGGGTATGTTGCAACATTCGCGCGCGGGCTCGGGCAAAAAAGAATTAACAGACCTCAACGCCCTCGCCGATGAGTACCTCCGCCTAAGCTACCACGGTTTACGCGCCAAAGACAAATCGTTTAATGCCCATTTGATAACCGATTTGGACCCTCAGGCCCCCAATATCGAAGTCGTTCCGCAAGATTTAGGGCGGGTATTTTTAAATTTGATTAATAACGCGTTTTATGCCGTTCATAAAAAAAACACCTTAGGCTTAGCCAACTACGAACCGACCGTTTGGGTAACCACAAAAAAGATAGAAGACGAAATACATGTTTCAGTGAGAGACAACGGCACGGGGATTCCCGAAGAGGTTCAGTCCAAAATTTTCCAGCCTTTTTTCACCACCAAACCTACTGGTCAGGGTACGGGTTTAGGACTTTCATTGGCATATGACATCGTAACCAAAGGCCACGGAGGTGAAATGGAAATGGAAAGCATCGAGGGGGAAGGAACTACGTTTATGGTGAGGTTACCTATTAACTAAAGGTCAGAACAAACATGAAAAAGTGGCTTGGTCTATTTTTGTTGTCGCTCATCACGCACGCGGCTTTTTCTCAACCCAACATTAGCCCACTCCTTGCCGACAGTCTGAAACGAACCTTGACCGAAGCCAAAGAAGACACCAACAAGGTCTTGCTTCTGGTCGAACTGACCCGCTGTTATACCTCTATTGATTCCGATGTGGCCTTGCAATATGCCCGGCAGGCAAAAGCCCTGGCCAATCGCCTTGATTTTGTGAAAGGAAAGATTGCCGTCGGTATTGCAGAAGGGTTTATTTTGGCGCATACCAACGAGTACGCAAGTGGCCTTGCCATCTTGATTGATACCCGACGCCTTGCTGAAAGATTCGGAACGCCCCAAGAAACCGCCGTTATTTTGGCCAACATTGCGTTCATTTATACCATGAGCAAAGACAATACAAAGGCGGCCGAATACCTTGAACAAGCAAAAATTATCCAAAAAACCCACCCCATTGCCGACATTCACTTAACACTCGGCGTGATTTACCAAGAAATGGGCCGCCTTGATACCGCACTGGTTTATCTACATCAGGCCTATCAAACTGGACTAAAATACCAGTTACCGACTTACGTTACTTCTTCGGCTTATTTTTTAGGAACTGCTTATGCCGCCTCTGGTCAAACCGACAGTGCGATGGTCTATTACCGCCGAACGTTGGCCTGGAATCAAAAATTCAACATTGCAGGGGTCAATGCACGGGCGTATCAGGGATTAGCAAAAGTGTACAAGGACAAAAATCAGTTGGACTCAACCCTTTTTTACGGAAAAAGAGCCATCGAAGAAAACGGGAACCACGCGTACCATCTGCCCACGCTTATTGAGGCATCCACCCTGTTGTCGCAAGTATATGAACAAAAAAACAACCAGCGCGAAGCTTTTCATTACTTTAAAATAGCAATGGCTGCCAAAGACAGTCTCACCATACAAGAAAAAAACAGCCAGATCAAAAAGCTGGCCTACGAAGAAGAAGAACGGGAAATACGTACCAAACGGCGGATTGAAGCCAATCAAGCCGCTTTTCAGCGTCAACTCCAAGTTTATGCATTGTCGGGCATATTGGGCGTGGTGGCATTATTGGCGTTTATTCTATTCCGCAACAATCGCCAAAAACAAAAAGCCAATAATCTTTTACACCGTCAAAAAGAAGAAATAAATCGCCAGCATGAGAAAGCCGAAAAAGCCCTCATTGCGCTGCAAGCCACCCAAAATCAATTAATCCAATCCGAAAAGCTAGCCTCTTTGGGAGAACTTACGGCGGGTATCGCCCACGAAATTCAGAACCCGTTGAATTTCGTCAATAATTTCTCCGAACTGAGCATTGAATTAGCCAAGGAGCTAAAAGTTGAAAGGTTGAAGAGCAAAGAAGAAAGGGACGAAGAATTAGAAAATGAATTAGTGGATGACCTTATCCAAAACCAAGAAAAAATCAACCTTCATGGCAAACGGGCGTCGAGCATTGTGAAAGGGATGCTGGAACATTCGCGTACATCAAAAGGCGAGCGCGAACTGACTGATATAAACCAACTGGCCGATGAGTACCTCCGCATTGCTTATCACGGCATGAAAGCAAAAAACCAGAACTTTGAGTCTGATTATGAGTTAATTCCGAGCAAAAATCTCCCAAAAATTCAAGTCATCCCGCAAGAAATAGGACGAGTATTATTGAATCTAATCAACAATGCTTTTTATGCAGTCAACGTCGGCAGCGACTGCGCCGCCCCGGCGGGCCTGTCTGCGGTTCAAAACGCCGCCGACGTTAATAAACCGTCTGACGGGTATAAGTATATGCCCAAAGTGACCGTCACCACCACCGCCGCCAATAGCCATATTGAAATCCGCATCACCGACAACGGCAACGGCATGTCAGAGGCCACAAAAGCAAAAATTTTTCAACCCTTTTTCACCACCAAACCTACTGGCGAAGGCACTGGACTAGGACTGAGCTTGGCGTATGATATCATAACCAAAGGACATGGAGGGGCAATGAAAGTAGAAAGTGTAGAAAATGAGGGAACAACATTCATAGTACAATTGCTGATTCACTAAAAAATCACTTTGTATATGTGCGCTAACGTTATCTCTTCATTTTTCAGAAATTCTAACCTTATCCGCGTCCTAAAACCATCGGGCCATAAAACAATCCTCCTCGTATTTCATTACATTTGTCTAAAAACAACCCATTTCCAACTCAAAACGGCGTTTTTTGAATGAGGTATGCCTTTCTTTCTTTCGTGCTTTTATGTTGCAGTCAGATTTTTGGACAGCAAGTGCCCGCGCTACGTCCCGTTTCTGAGAATGGCAGCACATTGAGTAAATATTGGAAATGGCACGCTGGCGACAACCCTCAATGGGCGCTACCGACATTCGATGACCAAAAATGGTCAGACATTCAGCTCGACCAAAGCATTCACCATTTACCCCAAATACGCCAAGCGCAGCTCGGATGGCTGCGGCGCCCCATCCGCGTCAATGCTTTGTTGGTCAATAAACCCCTATGTTTTTATATTCGGCAGGCAGGCGCCGCCGAAATCTATTTGGACGGAAAGCTCCTAGATACCTTGGGGGTTGTGAGCAGCTCTCCTTCCCAAGAAGTGACATACTCCATTACCAAAGTCATACCATTCAGTTTGCCAGATACCAACCAACACACAATCGCGGTTCGGTTTTCATTTTCCAAAGGCAATTTTTACTACCCTGGCTCTAATCAAGAAACGTTTACGCTTAAAGTTTTTGAAACACAAAACCTCGGTTCTTGGATTCGCAAAACCTCCAGCCGAACCTCAGGTTTTCTTTTTTTTAGCATCGGTCTTTTTTTGGTTTTCAGCATTTTACATTTTTTGTTTTATCGTTCAAACCGCTCAAAAACGGTAAGTCTCACCCTTGGGTTCACAATGCTTACGTTTGCGCTTGCATTTATTGCTGAAAGTTTAGAAACCCAACTACAAAGTTCAAGCCATCAGCAAATCGGCGAGTTGACCACCTTCATCACGTTTTATCTGGGCGTGATCCTCATCAACGTATCGCTTTATCACTACCTACATCAACCTTTCAGGTATTTTTTCTTTATACAGGCAATATTGATAGCGGTAAGTTTGGTGTGCATGGCCATGGAAGTAGATGTACCGTATGGACTGGCGGTATGGCCCCCTTTTCTGCTGATTTTCACGGATTTTATTCGCGTAAGCATCTTGGCCGAACGACGCAAAGACTCCAACGCCAAAGTACCGATTTATTCGCTGGTTGTGGCAGCGGGCTGTCTGGTCTTAGCCATTGTATTTTTTGTCATTGCGGGGGCTTTTGTAGGTTTTAACAACACCCAAAACGGCTACGTAGAATTTGTCGTGGTTATCGCTATGCTGCTCATCTTTGTGATGCTTTTCAGCATCCCCGTGGGCTTATCATTTTCTTTGGTGCGCGAATACTCCCGTACCCATCAGTCGTTGCGTAAAAAAATTCAGGAACTTGAAAGCCTTTCGGCCAAAAGCCTGGCGCAAGAACAAGAAAAACAACACATTTTGGCGGTCCAAAATGAAACCCTCGAAAAGCAGGTAGCCGAGCGAACCACTGAGCTCAAAGCATCCATCGAACACCTCAAAACCACCCAAGACCAACTCATTCAGTCCGAGAAACTCGCCTCATTGGGTGAGCTAACGGCGGGGATTGCCCATGAAATTCAGAATCCATTAAATTTTGTCAATAACTTTTCAGAAGTCAGCATTGAGCTTTTGAAAGAATTGCATGAGATAAAAGAAGAAAAAATGGCAAAAGGCGAAGGACCAAAAGAAGATGAACTGGAAATAGAGCTTTTGGGAGATATTGAGCAAAATCTACAAAAAATCAACCACCACGGCAAGCGTGCGTCCTCCATCGTGAAGGGAATGCTCGAACACTCCCGCACAGGTTCAGGCAAGAAAGAGCCCATCGACATCAACACCTTGGCGGACGAATACCTGCGGTTGGCCTATCATGGGCTTCGCGCAAAAGACAAGTGTTTTAATGCTGATTTTAACCTTGAAGCTGCCGAAAATCTGCCGAAAATCAACGTTGTTGCACAAGATATAAGCCGCGTTTTACTCAATCTTATCAACAACGCATTTTATGCCGTTCAGCAAAAAAAAGCAGCAAACTTATCCCACAACTATCAACCTGCGGTGTGGGTCAGTACACAGTATATCACCGACAAAAATGCGGCAGATTGGGTCGAAATACACGTCAAAGACAACGGAACGGGCATTCCTGAAGAAGTTCAGGACAAAATTTTTCAACCTTTTTTTACCACCAAACCCACCGGACAAGGTACTGGACTGGGATTAAGTCTGGCCTATGACATCGTCACCAAAGGCCACGGCGGTACACTAGACGTAGAAAGCCGCCAAGGCGAGGGAACGGAATTTATTGTTAAATTACCCGTTTGAGAATAATTAACAGCCAACCCATGAAAAATTCCTTATTTGTTATCTTATTTCTGTTCATTCCCCTTTTCCACGTTGCCGCCCAAAGCATTATCACCATCGATACCCTGCCCCAAAAAGGCTTTGTACTCGACAAAAATTGGAAATGGCACGCGGGAGATAATCCCGCATGGGCCGACCCCGAGTTTGACGACAGCGGATGGTCGGATGTAAACCCCACCGACGATGTGGGCAACATTCCCCAACTGACGCAAAAGAATATCGGCTGGTTTCGAACTACGCTGGAGCTTTCGCCTCTGGTAGCCCAGAAGCTGACCACCCTGCTGATTAGCCAAAGCGTGGCTTCTGAAATTTACATCAACGGACTACCCGCCCGCAAAATCGGCATCGTCAGCACCGACTCCAAAGCCACCCGAGCCGTCAATATTTTCAAAACCAACGTTATTGGCCTCCCCTATTCAGTGAGTTTTCCGTTTGTTCAGATTTCTATTCGGGTTGCATACGAACCCAGTTCTTTCTACAACCGCGTGGGTTTCAGCAAAAACCACTGCCTCAGGGCCACCGTTATCGAAACATCCTACGCCAGCGATGTCAATAAATATCAACGCCACCAAACCTACTACGGCTGGTTTCAGGTAGGCGTGTTTTTTATACTTACGTTTCTGCATTTATCATTTTACTTACTCTACCCTACCCGCCGCGCCAACCTATATTTTTCATTTACGACCTTTTTTTTGGGCCTCGCTTTTCTCTGCATCCCGTTGACGTTCGATTATTTTGAGAACCTTTCTGACTACTTTGTGGCCGAATTTGTGCAGACCATTGCATTTCCCATCGCTTACTTGTTTTTGATTCGGGCCATTTATGAGATTTACCATCAGCCCACGGGCATTCTCTTTTGGTTGATTGTCGTGTTTGGGGTCTTAGTGGTTATTTCATTATTTACTCCTTATTCGTTGGGCTCAGTTTGGGCCGAGTTAGGCACCGAGTTGTTGATGACCGCCGAAGTCATTCGAGTCACGGCCTTGGCACTGCGCCGCCACCAACCAGGAGCACGGCTCATCATGATTGGAATGGGGATTTCGCTGGTGATGTTTCTATTGTTTTACATTGATTTATTACTCAAAAACAATGGTTCTTACCCACTTTTTGAGCAATGGTTGGGCGGTATCGTCACGTATCAAATTGCGGTTTTATGCGTTCCCTTGTGCATTTCGCTGTATCTGGCCATCAGTTTTTCCAGAACCAACAAAGAGTTGATTGAGAAACTTCGCGAAAACAATGACCTCAGTAAGAAGACCTTAGCCCAAGAACAAGAAAAACAGCATTTGCTGGCCGTCCAAAACGAAACCCTCGAACGGCAGGTAAAAGAACGCACGGCGCAGTTGGAAGAATCGTTGGAAGAACTGAAAGCCACCCAAAATCAGCTCATTCAGAAAGAAAAAATGGCTAGCTTGGGCGAGCTAACGGCGGGGATTGCGCACGAGATTCAAAATCCACTGAATTTTGTCAATAATTTTTCGGAAATAAGCATCGAATTGTTGGATGAACTGAAAGAAATCAAAGAAGACAAAAAGACCAAAGGCGAAGAAGCACAAGCCGATGAATTGGAGGCGGAACTTTTGGGAGATATTGAACAAAACTTACAGAAAATCAACCACCACGGCAAACGCGCCTCTTCCATCGTGAAGGGAATGCTCGAACACTCGCGTATGGGCTCAGGCGAACGACAACTCACGGACCTCAACGCCCTCGCCGATGAATACCTGCGCTTGAGCTACCACGGCCTCCGCGCCAAAGACAAAGGCAACGCGGCAAATCGATTTAACGCGGATTTCAAAACAGATTTTGACGAAAACCTGCCCCCCATCAAGGTCGTGCCGCAAGACATAGGGCGTGTATTACTGAATCTAATAAACAACGCTTTTTATGCCGTTCAGCAAAAAAATGGGGCAAACCCGAACGATTTGTCGGCTCCCTATCACCCAATGGTTATCGTCTCTACCCGAAAAAAGGGGAATCGGGTAGAAATCAAGATAAAAGACAACGGAACGGGCATTCCTGACGCGGTCAGAGAAAAGATTTTCCAGCCTTTTTTTACCACCAAACCTACCGGCGAAGGCACAGGTTTGGGTCTGAGTTTAGCGTACGATATCATCACCAAAGGCCACGGCGGTAGCATCGACGTCATCAGCACTGAAGGTGAAGGTACCACGTTTGTGATTAAATTACCGTACGAAAAAACGTAATTTTACCTTTTGCAATTATTTATCCGAAAGTACATCAGCCAAAACTAAAAACGCTCTTTCTCCGTGACTCATTCTTTCTACCGTAGCCTCATCGCCGTCGCCCTGTTTTTGATTAGTTTACAGGGCTTTACGCAAAAAGAACCCAAGGACTCCACCAAGGTCAAGCTGGGGCCTCTCTTCAAAAAAGAGGATATGTTGGAGCTTAATCTCACGACCAATTTCAGCTCCCTCATGAAAGACCGGAAAAATGCCAAGCAGCCTTACCGATGGGCAAAATTGGAATACAATCGTAAGAAAAAAGGGGAAGTAGCCCTTAATATCCGGGTGAAGGTACGGGGAAATTTTCGGCGCTCTCCCTCCAACTGTACGTTTCCTCCGTTGTTGCTAAATATTCCGAGCAAGAAAGATAAAAATACCATCTTTGAGCGTCAGAATCTACTGAAACTGGTGACGCACTGCCAAAATGAAGAGTACATTTTTCAGGAATATTTGGTCTATAAAATGTATAACTTACTCACCGATGATAGTTTTGATGCCCGTTTGGCCAGGGTCACTTATAAAGATTCGGCTGGCAAGCGCGAAACCGAAACCCGATTTGCGTTTTTGCTCGAAGATGAAACCTTTCTGGCCAAACGCAACAAAGCCAAGAATATGTACCGAAAACAAATACCTATGTACCTCATCGACTCGGTCAGCATGGCTACGGTGGCAGTTTTTGAATACATGATTGGTAATTCAGACTGGTCGGTGCCGTATTTGCACAACATCAAACTGCTGGACAAAACCACTTACATTACGGCGGTTCCTTATGATTTTGACCATTCGGGCATTATTGAGGCCAAATACGCCCGCCCGCCCCAAGCCCTTGACCTATACTCAGTACGGCAGCGCATTTACCGAGGCATTACGTATTCAACCTCGGTGTATCAGCAGGTATTTGATAATTTCAGGCGGGTAAAACCGCAGATTTACGCCTTGTACGAAAACAATCCTCAGCTCGAAAAAGGCTACATCAAGCGCACCATCAACTACCTCGACGAGTTTTATAAAACCATCGACAATCCCAAATCAATCAAAGAGGTATTTACCGTACAAAACGGCACCAAACCCACCATCAAAAACGGCAACTAAGCCCAATACAAGGTGATGAGATAACAAATCAACACGAGCGGAAACCCAAAGATAAAAATCGTGTAGGCGATTTTTATGCGTCGGTATTTACGCTCCATGACTTTGCCTTGGGCGTAAATATTTTTGATGAGGCTATCGTGCAATCGGTCTTCTTTGACCATCATTTCTTTCATTGCTTTTTGGTATTCTTCCAACGTAAGGGCCGTATAATCGGCAAAAAACAGCAAATCCATCTTGTGCACATGCTCCGCACCCAGTTTTTGCGATTGGGACTTTACCGAAGGGCGCGTCGCCAGAAGCGCCACCGTAATGGTCGACAAACACACCACCACGAGCAAGCACGTAGGTATAATCAGGTAAGCATTGTCAAACGATTCGCGCACCATAAAGGAGGCCATAATCGAAATGATAATGGCATTGACCGACACCAGCAAGCCCGCTTTCTGATCGGCCAACGTGCTCAGTTGCATGTGATTGGCCAAGGTAGAGCGGTACATCGTTTCAACGGTCCGGTCAGCTTTCTTTTTTTTCTCTTTTTTGGTTTTGTCCTTGATTTTTTCAGGTTTGGCAAACTCCATCGGTTCCTGCTCCATAAATGTTGATTATGTCTATGCTGATTTTGTGAATACGCAATTTAAGAATATATTTACTTATAGCCATCAATGAGGAATACACCCGTTGTTTTCATCGTCGACCTACTATTTTTCCCTTTTATTTTCATCAATAAACCCTCTATGCCCATGCGTAAATATTACTTTATTTTGCTCTTGAGTTTCATTTTCAAAACGGCGATGAGCCAAACTCCCCCAACCGACCTCGCCGACCGCCTCAAGGCACTTGAAGACAACCTTCGTTTTACCGACCAAGCCCTGACCAAAAACATCGACGACTTGCTGTGGTATCAAAAATTGGGAGATATCGCCATCATCGACAAGGTACGCTACGCCAGTAAGCCCCCGCACGTGGTCAAAAATCCAACGGGACAGGGCGCCAACAATCCCGTGGTGATTCCTGCGTATACTTTTGTCCCAAAGAAATTTTCTTCTTCCAAAAAACTGCCGCTCATGGTACTCATTCATGGCGGCATACACGGCGATTTTAACACATCTAATGCGCACATTGTCAAGGAATTGATTGACCAAGGCTACATCGTCATTGCCCCCGAATACCGAGGCAGTACGGGCTACGGCAGTGCGTTTTACCGCCAAATTGATTATGGTGATTACGAAAACGACGATGTATTGGCAGGCAAGCGCTGGGCCGTCGAAAACATGCCGCAGGTAGATGCCGAGCGGGTAGGAATCATGGGTTGGAGCCACGGCGGCATGATTACGCTCATGAATATCTTTGACCATCCAGAAGACTACCGGGTGGCCTACGCGGGTGTGCCCGTCAGTGATTTGATTGCCCGAATGGGGTACAAAACCCAGACCTATCGCAATGAATTTGCGGCTACAACTCACCTCGGCAAGGATGCCTCCGAAAACGTGGCCGAATACCGGCGGCGGTCGCCAATGTGGAACGCCCACAAGCTCAAAACCCCGCTTTTGGTCCATACCAATACCAATGATGAAGACGTGAATGTGCTAGAAGTAGAAGGGCTTATCAATGCCCTAAAAGCCCACGGCAAGAAATTTGACTATAAAATTTATCAGGACGCTCCAGGAGGGCACATTTTCAACCGGATTGACACCAAATTGGCCCGTGAGTCACGCGAGGAAATTTACCGTTTTATGGCCCCACAGCTGTCGCCGCCCAATCCGGTGAAGTAGTTTTAATTCCAAGGTCTTATGGTGAGCATAAGACCTTGGCTTAAAAGAAAAATCGGGTTATTCTGCAAATAGGGTTCCTACGTCAAGAGAAATTCCAGTAGTAGCATTGTGTATGATGCCAGTTGAAATATTTTCATGTCCTGTAAGGGTCATGATTGTAATTTGCTTAAACTGAGCGATAATCACCCATACTGTATCAACCCCCGAAGGGAAATAAATATCCAACGATTTATCGGTTAAATCACTCAATGCCTGACGAGGTGAAAGTATTTCTATTGCCAGTAAAGGAGGTTGAGTAGGTCTTATAATATCTCTTAACCAACTCACTTTATTCCGATGACAAATGGCGACATCGGGCTTGGCTCGGCCATGAGATAAATCAAATTCCAACTCGGGCAGAATATCGTATTGTTCATCATAAATGCTCAACATTTTAGCCAGTCTATTGGTAATTTTAGCATGATTATAAGACACAACATCCTCTGTTTCAAATTTTAAGGCGGGTGTTTCCATAATCGCTAAATATTTATTTTATAAGATAAATCAATTATTCAATGATAACAAATCTACCTATGTCCAAGCCAATCAATACGTCTTTATGATCTCAGTGAGTTCATCCAGATAAGCCTGTTTTTGCGCATTTCTTCCTGCTTGCGCCGACGCGGTCCAGTAGGTATGAGCCGTTAGAAAACTCACCTGAATTTTGTTCCAAGCCTGTATATCGGGCACCATTTCCCGTTCGCGGAGTTCTTCGTATAAGGAATTGGCAATCGGCCAAAAATCATCGCGCCCCAAATAATCAAGGTCGGCATCGGCAATGATTTGTTCTAGGTGCGTATGGGGAGTTTGCGGGATTTTGGTGGCCCTCACCATTCCGCATATTTTTTCAATCTGAACCGTATCGTACCCAAAATGAGGCAACATAAGCCGCGCAATGCGACAACCTTCCTCTTCGTGGCAGCGATAAGTAGTAATAAAGCCCAAATCATGATACAGGGCCGCTGTTTTGAGCAAAATCAAGGATTCTTCATCCACAATCCCCTCCGCTTCCGCGATTTTAAGCGCCGAAGCCACAACATCGTCAGTGTGATGAGCCCCATGATAATAGAGCGTAGGCGAAAGGCTTTTACGAAGCTTTTCAAGTATATAATTTTCTACGTCTTCAATATTCATTGGTGCCGAAAAAATAAAGGTACAATTTTTAGGAAAAGATTGAGATTTCCAATTATTAACGTTTTATGCCCCCTTCAAAATTATATTTCTCAAAATATTCACACACTTTTCAAGTTCTTCTACCGTCGACGATGCAAAACCCAAACGGGTGGAATTCAGTGCATTACCACGCGAATCATGGTGTTTTCCGTTTGAAAAAACCAGTTCTTTTTTAAGGGCTTTTTCGGCCAAAAGTTCCAAATTAATTTCTTTACTAAACCTACTCCATACGGCCATACCGCCGTCAGGAACCTGAAAATCAAGGTACTCGCCCAACTGTGTTTTCAGTAATTCGCAAAATACATCGCGCCGCTCGCGGTATTCGCGCAATGACTTACGCAAATGCCGCTGAATAACGCCATTTTGGAGCAATTCGGCAAAGCTGTTTTCCAAAATCAAATCCCCCTGCCGGTCAATAATGCGCCGCAATTGGGCCAAATGACTGATGACATTTTCGGGTCCAACCAAATATCCCACCCGAAACGCGGGTGAAATAGCCTTGGTAAATGAGCCGCAGTACAGCACCGTACCAGCGGAGTCGGCACTCGCCAATGGCAAAAGAGGTTTGCTCAAATAATGAAAGTCGTAGTCATAATCATCTTCAAAAACGATAAAACCGTACTCTTCGGCCAAGCGCAGGAGTTTTAGGCGGCGGTCGGCCCGCAATGCAACGGTCGTAGGATAATGGTGATGAGATGTAAGATACACCAAACGAACGGGCCGTTTTTGACAATGTTGCTCCAACTCTTCCACCACCAACCCGTGCTCATCAATGGGAAGTTGGAGCAGATTTGCCCCCGCTTGCAAAAAATTCATGTTGGCCCCCGACCAGCTCAGTGCTCCTACCGCCACATTATCCCCTTTTTTTACTAAACCTGTGGCCACCAGATACAGCCCCATCATCGTGCCGCGCGTAATCAAGATATTCTCTTCGGTGATTTTCAAACCCCTGGTTTCGTTCAAATACAGAGCTAGCTCCCGCCGCAGCCACGCCGAGCCTTTGGTATCTCCATACCCTAGCCGCACGTACTGATTCCCCTGTAAAAGATTGCTACGATACGCCCTCGTTAGCTCGTTTAGCGGGGCCAACCGAGGGTCAGGGAAGCCATCGTCCAAGTGAAGGTCTTGGCCTGAAACCAACGCCGGACGCCATAAATGCGGCAATGTTTCGAAAGAAAACCCCGCCGTTTTAGCGGGGTTCCTGCGTTCTTGTTGCCCATCAACCAGTTTTTGCGGTTTCACTTCGGGCAAATTCTCCACGACATAAGTGCCGCTGCCAGTTCTACTTTCGAGCCATCCTTGCGCCAACAATTCGTCGTAGGCCTGCACCACAGTTTTACGATGAATGCCCAAAAACTGCGCCAATTGGCGTGTCCCGAGGAGTTTTTGCCCCGCCCGCAACTCTCCCCCGCGAACCAAATTCATCAGCTGGTTCGCCAGTTGGAGATACGCGGGCAGTTTTGACGTTTTGTCAATGGCCAAAAGGGTTTGATAAGCAATCATTTTGGCTTTTAATCCCGATAATTTAGGGCTGGTTTTCGGTTGCCTATCAATGCGTTGTATTTAAAATCAGCTCCTCGCCGTTTTTCAAATTCGGCTTTGGCATCGGCAATGGTTTTTTCATTTTGAAACAAATCAATGGCCGTCATCGCCAATGTTTTGGCCGCCACCATCATGCCTTTGCGCCCGATGCTCATTCCACCAGCCGCCACTGCCTGCCAGCTGTGCGCGGGGGTGCCTGGTACCCAAGTGGCAGTACGTAAACCCACCGTCGGCACGTTCCAACTTACATCACCCACGTCGGTAGAGCCACCGCCACCGCCCTCCGTTGCCAAAGGATCCACTTCGGCTGCCGACATAATTTCACGAATTCCCATACCTTGTGAAGTACTGATTTGTTCGGCAAACTTCACTTCTTCGGGAGTGTATTTTACCCCTCCGACTGTTTTCAGGTTGCGGTGCATGACTTGCGATAACACTTCGTTGGGAAGCAGTTCATGAACCCCGCTTATTACTTCTTCATCAACGGTAGTGCCCGTTGCCAACGCCGCACCTTGTGCTGCTTTCTGGACGCGTTCCCAAATAGACACTACATACTGACGGCTCGGGTGACGTATTGTGTAATATACTTCTGCAAAATCAGGAACGACGTTAGGGGCTTTGCCTCCGTTGGTGATGACGTAGTGAATCCGCGAAGCAGAAGGAACGTGTTCTCGCATCATATTGACGGCATAATTCATTACCTCTACGCCGTCCAACGCCGAACGGCCCCGATCGGGGGCTCCTGCCGCATGGGCTGAGATACCGTGAAAACGGAATTTAGCCGATTTGTTGGCCAGTGAAGAGGAAGAATTGGCACTGTTGCCATCACCGGGATGCCAATGCAACACCACGTCTACATCGTTGAATAGCCCTTCCCGAACCATGTATATTTTACCCGCGCCACCTTCTTCGGCGGGTGTTCCATAAAAGCGAATCGTACCTTTGTGCCCTGACTGAACCAACCAATTCTTAACGGCAATCGCCGATGCCATCGAAGCTACCCCAAACAAATGGTGCCCGCAGGCATGACCTGCAATACCACCAATGGCTTTTTTGACAGGAATGGAGTCTTGCGAAAGGCCCGGCAAGGCGTCAAATTCTCCCAAAATTCCGATGACGGGTTTTCCTTCGCCAAAGGTCGCCACAAACGCCGTAGGAATATCGGCCACGCCAGCCTGCACTTTAAAGCCTTCTTTCTGAAGTTCTTGTTGAAGCAATGCGGAGCTTTTTACTTCCTGATAACCCACCTCGGCGTAGTTCCAAATCTGCTTGGCCATCGCACCATACATTTTTTCTTTTTGGTTGATTTCTTTGATGGCGTTTTCGTGGGCTTTATTGGGCGGCGTTTGGGCTAACACACTCCCCATGAGCGAAAATAAGAATAATGTAAAAAACTTTCTCATCGTTGGTTTTTAGTTTTAGGTGAAAGAAGTGGACTACTTAATTTGTCAAAAGTGGACACGTATAGCAATCCAGTAAAGGTATAATTTTGTCAAAAAAAAGCCAAATATTCAACCCATGCAGCCCACCTCCCGTACAATCCCTAGTCGCTCTGCTAAACGCGCTCATTATGACGAAGAAACCGTTTATTCCATTCTGGACGAAGCACTTTTTTGCACCGTCAGTTGTGTCATCAATGGCCAACCGTTTTCCATTCCGACGGCCTTTGCCCGCTACGAAAATGTATTTTATCTGCACGGCTCGGTGGGCAGTCATTTCATTCGTGAAATCGAAAAAGGCATTCCCGTATGCATTACGGTGATGCTGACTGATGCACTCGTAGTGGCAAAATCGGCCTTTAGTCACTCCGTTAATTATCGTTCGGTTATCCTGTTTGCTAAAGCTGAAAAAATTGAAGAATACGATAAAAAAGTAGAAGTCTTGAAATGGATTACCGAAAAAATGGTTCCGAACAGTTGGGAGTATCTCCGCCCCATGACCGAAAGCGAAGTAAGAAAAACGACCGTTTTGGGTTTCAAAATTGAGGAAGCATCGGCCAAGACCCGCACTGGAATGCCCAACGACGAAAAAGAGGATTTGGACTTACCGATTTGGTCGGGCTTGATTCCGTTGCGGAGCGGTCGAGGGATTCCCTTTGCCGATGATTTCAGTAAAAATGTACCTTTGCCTGAGCATCTGAGTCATTTATCCTAAATGTTACAAACAGGAATAATCAATATGAAACGTTCTGATATTAAGCACATGCCCCAATTTTTTGACCGTTATATCCTCCTCGCCGACGACATCGACGTGGTGGAAGGACTCAAACAAACAGCCAATCTATACCATGATGAGGGCATCCGGCAGGCCATGCTTCAACTAGGCGACCAAGTGTATGCTCCAGGCAAGTGGACAGCCAAAGATATTATGCAACATCTCATTGACAACGAGCGCATTATGTCGTACCGTGCCATGCGCTTTGCCCGCAATGATAAAACTGCGCTTCCCGGTTACGACGAAGAGTTGTTTGGGGCCAATACAACAGCCAACCAACGCAGTATCGACGATTTATTGGAGGAATTCTCGTTGGTTCGTCAAGCCACGGTTGCCCTTTTCAGAAGTTTCAGCCCTGAAATGCTGCACCGCGAAGGCATTAGTTTCAACCAACGCATCAGTCCGTTGGCGTTGGGATTTGTGCTGATTGGGCACCCGATTCACCATTTGAAGGTTCTGCAGGAACGTTATTTCCCTTTGATTCAAGCGTAGATTTCAACATTATTTTAACCTATACAGCCATGTTCGCCAACAAAGTAAGCCTCGCCGATGCCAGCGAAAAGTTAAGCCAGCACCACAAAGAGTTCTTGTTGCTTTTTCAAAACGGTACGTTGGAAGTAGAGTTGTATAAACCTCATCTTGTCGATAAGCAGACCCCGCACGACCGCGACGAGGTGTATATTATTGCTACCGGCGAGGCTACTTTTGAATTGGAAGGCAAAACCACCGACGTCAGAACGGGCGATTTTTTATTCGTACCCGCCTACGCCGCCCACAAATTCACGACATTAAGTGAAGATTTTTCGACTTGGGTCTTGTTTTTCGGCCCAGTTGTCATTGAAGAATAAATCCTAACCGTCGGACGGGTACAGCTACTCAAACCACACCCGTCTGACGGTTATGTTATCTTGAGCCAAAAATAGCGCTGCCTACGCGCACCAGCGTGCTGCCTTCTTGTACGGCGAGGAGATAATCTCCGCTCATGCCCATCGACAATTCTGTCATTGAAGAATGAGCCGCCCGGAGGCTGTCAAAAAACTGCTTCAATCCCCTAAATTCCCGACGAACTTGGTCTTCGTTTTCGGTATTGGAAGCCATCCCCATAAGTCCTACAATGCGCACATTTTCCAAAGCCTTAAATTCATCCGACGCCAGCAATTCGTTGGCTTCTTCTTCCGAAAGGCCAAATTTGGTTTCTTCTTGGGCGATAAAAATCTGCAGCAAGCAGTCAATCACACGGTTATTTTTTGCCGCCTGTTTATTGATTTCCTGTAACAACTTAAAGCTATCGACCGAGTGAATCAGGGCCACAAACGGCGCAATGTACTTCACTTTATTGGTTTGCAAGTGCCCAATCAAATGCCACTCAATGTCTTTGGGCATTTGTTCGTATTTGGTCACCATTTCCTGCACTTTATTTTCTCCGTACCGCTTAAAGCCCGCCTCGTAGGCTTCCATGAGCATTTCGACGGGCTTGGTTTTGGTGACGGCAATCAGGCGGGCATTGGGGGCAATCTCCGCCTTTATTCGTTGTATATTCTCGGCAATTGACATAACTCATTGAATCATTTCCCGTAAAATTACCTCTTTCAGGCGCTGAAAAAAAGTGATTTGTCGAAAAAGCAAAGGTTTTGACAAGTTACGACAATGCCTACCAACCCGATTCCAAACATAACAACCAATAACAGAAAAACAACTCATTTTTTTATTGGCATGTTGGCATCAATCTTCGTCAGCCATTCGGTCAACTTTTGGTGTAACTCCTTGGCTTTATCAGGGTTTGCTTTACTGACATCGGTGGTCTCGGATTCATCATTTCGGAGGTTAAACAGCGCCGTTTCGTTGGTTTCGTAGCTTTTTACCAACTTCCAATCTCCCAGCCGCACTGCTCCCGATGGTCGACTCAGTTGATTGCTAAAATGCGGGTAATGCCAAAAAATCAGTCCACGGTCAAACGCGGCATGGGGGTTTTTGAGCAGGGCATAAAAACTTTTGGCGTCAGGAGATACGTTGGGCTCTTGCCCGAGCATTTCCAGCAGTGTAGGCGTATAATCCGTATTGATAAAATACCGGTCACACGTCAGCGACGCAGGCAGGGTGCCTTTCCACGAAATAAGGGTAGGAACCCGAATACCCCCTTCGTAGGTAAATCCTTTCCATTTACGCAGGTTACCCGCCGTAGTAGGAATGGGCCCAAGCTCAGGAATTCCCACGCCGCCGTTGTCAGAAGTAAAAATAATGAGGGTATTTTCGGCCAAGCCTTGCGCCTCCAGCACCTTCATAATTTCGCCGACGCCATCGTCCATGCTTTCAATCATCGCGGCGTAATAGGGGTTATACTTCCCTTGAAATTTTTCGTATTTTTTGAGGTATTTGCTCACTTTATCGCCCCTGGGAATCAGAAATACGTGCGGTGCCGAATAGCAGAGATAAAGGAAAAAAGGCTGGTTTTTATCCGATTTTTTGACAAAATCAAGGGCGTAATCCGTAAGTTTATCGGTCAAGTAAGTGGTTCCTTTATCTTCAAACGTTTTTTGGAAACTATCTTCGTAAATACCATAATTGTAGTAGTCCAGTCCATTTTTACCAATCATTCTGGAATAATCAAACCCCTGTCCCCAGGGAGCCAGCGAATCGCCACCGCCCAGATGCCATTTTCCCACAAAGCCAGTACGATAACCTTGGGTTTTGAGCCGCTCGGCCAAGGTTATCTCTGATGCCCCAAGGTATTTTGTCCATTTGGCAGGCAACAGCGGCGACAATGAATCTGTACGTTCGCCCACCAAAAAGTTGGTCAGTTTGAGTCGAGCAGGATGCTTGCCCGTCATGATAGCGGCCCGTGAAGGTGAGCATACGGGACAAGCCGAATAACTTTGGGTGAATTTTATGCCGCTTTTGGCAATTCGATCAATATTGGGGGTTTCGTTGAATGGATTGCCGTAGCACCCCAAATCTGCCTGCGCCAAATCGTCGGCCAAAATGAAGATGATATTGGGCCGCTTGGTCTGGGCAACACTTTGTTGACTCAACAAAAAGCCCACGGCAGTCACAACCAAGAAAATCGTTGCTTTATTCATTTTACGTACCCCAAGAAAAGTTTATACTATTCATTACCTTTATAAAAGGCACTCCTGTCGTTTTTATCGTGGGTTATTTCCCATTATTTATGATGGCGTCCTCAGAATTTTTCATTTCGACCACCAAGCTTGCTCAGCCCAAGTCTATGACACCTGAGTGGGTACGTTTTTGTCTTTACAAGGTTTAGCCTATAGCCCTGATGCTCAACAAATCGTTAGCTTAGAGCAGGAAGTCGAGTTGCTGCGAAGGCCACTGAAACAAACTAAAATGGAGCGGGACGCGGCGCGAAATCCAAAAAAAGCTGGATAGCGTATGTTTTCGTGTATTTAGATAAAGCTAAAATTCTGTTTTCTGTGCATTAAAGCCTTCCTTGTATGGGAGAATTTAGGCGGGGTTAATTAATTTTTGTTTTCGCCATTTTCTATTTTTCTCTTCGCTAGCCATTCCTTTACGGCTACACCCGTACCAAACGGCCAAGGGCGCAACTTATGTATTGGCACCACTTTATAGGCTTGTAGCTCTTTTTCATCCATCCGTATCTCACCCGTTGCGCGTACATGATAAGCGATGATAAGCTCATTACGTTTAAAAAAAGGATACACGCCCACCTGCTCGACCATTTTGGCCTCCAGCCCTATTTCCTCTTTTACTTCGCGCAACACCGCTTCTTCTGGCGATTCACCCTTTTCCAAAAAACCGCTCACTATCCCGAACCATTCGGCAGGCCAACCTTTGTTCTGAATCAAGATAACGGTATCATTGTCGTACTCCACAATAGCCCCCACCACAGGGAGTGGGTTGTCCCAATAAACATAGCCGCAGCGTACTGAACAAACCAAACGCTCTCTCTGATTTAATTGGACGGCTTCAAGGGTATTTCCGCACTTAGGACAAAATTGAAAGGATGACATGATTTAGGTTGTTAAAAATGGCTGTTGCCTGATAAAAGAACGGATTTTAGAAATCAGGCACTTTTTTTGCTGCAATATATTAAGTTCGTTGTTTGAACGGTATTTTTTGAAATTAAATTGATTTTGATTCAAAAAAGTACCCAAACTGCGTACACAATTAAGTTGGCATTTTTTTTGCCGCATTTTTTTGTCACGCTCCAACTTCGTTTTTATTGAATTGATATGTTTAATAAATCTACTATTTATTTGGGAATACTTCTTTTGTTAATTGGATTGGGCACCTTCAAAGGCTGCCGTCCCAAAGGAAATGAAGTGTCCCCCGCCGTCGATTCAACCGCTATTTCTACCTGCATTTTACTTTCTGAAAGTATCAATAACGTTTTATACCGCGCTTATGAGTATGATTCAACCCGTAAACTTGTAAGGATGGTAGAATATACGACGGGTGGGCCTCATCAAATCACAAAACGGTATACATTTGAATATAACAAAGACAACCTGTTGATTCGCCTGCGAGAAACCAACCTAAAAACCCGAGACAGAAGCTATATTTATGAACTAAACTACGACAATTCAGCTACACTAAGCAGTATTTATTCATTCCGGGTTTTCAATTCTGGCCCCGTGATTGACGATACGCTAAAATTTTCATATAACATTGATAATCAGCGGGTTTCAGAAATGAAATCCAATACGGGGGTCACTTCAAAATGGGAATATGACACCGCCGCCAATGTCAAAAAATGGTTATTGAAGTATGCTAATCGAACCACCGATAGCTTAGTGGCCGAATACGGCGACCATGACGACAAGGTGAATATCTACACTTTCTCGCAGGGGATGCAAGTGCTTAACATGCTCAACGGCCGCGCCCACAGCAAACGTAATCCATTGAATTATACGCTATTGAAGGAAAGTGTAGATGTTGTGTATCAATACAATACAAAACGCGTTCCTACCCTAAGAATCCTAAAGGTTAAATCAAACAACAACCTTTTGCGCGAAACGGTCTATTCGTACGAACTTGATTGCAAGTAATCGGAAGATGTCGATGGTAGGAAATCAAAAGTAGAAAGTAAGACATTCGTCATTCACTTTCTGGTTTCAGTTTAGCGTTTTCGAGGTGGCGAGTGGCGTCGCGTTTTGTCTTTTTTTCTAGGTTTTTCTGAAATGCTTCGGTTAAATCTACGCCCGTTTGATTGGCAAGGCACATCAGCACCCACAGTACATCGGCCATTTCATCGGCTAAATTTTTATCCAAATCTGACTTTTTGAACGATTGGTCGCCGTACGTGCGCGCCATGATACGTGCCATTTCTCCTACTTCTTCGGTCAGAATGGCCAAGTTGGTCAGTTCACTAAAATAGCGTACGCCATAGGTTTTTATCCAGTTATCTACTTCCTGTTGGGCTTGTTCGATGGTCAATTTTGTCATGCTGTAAGCATCTAAAGCGGGTGAATAGGATGTTTTTAACAAACATTATTATTGTGGTAGTTAGAAATATTTGGCGGCAAAAACGCCACCAAAGGCTTAATCTACCAACCAAATGCGGTCGGCTTCGTGGCCTTGTTCGCGCCATTCTACCTGCACGCGTTGGGTGTCCAATGTATTGACTTTCATGCCTGTATAATCAGGTTCGACAGGAATTTCTCGGCTGTATTGACGGTCAATCAGCACCAGTAGTTCCACCTTGCGCGGACGACCAAACGCCTGCATTGCATCCAGCGCGGCGCGTACCATGCGCCCCGTAGCCAGCACGTCATCAATCAGAATGACCTTTTTTCCTTCAATCACAAAATTGACTTTGGTGGCGTTGGGCTTCAACTGCTCACGACGGCGAAAATCATCGCGGTAGAAAGTAGCATCCAAATACCCCAACGGAATATTTTTGCCCGTAATGTTACGCAGTTCGGTGACGACGCGCTCGGCAAAGAAAATTCCGCGCGGCTGCAAGCCCAGCACCACCGAATCGGCAAAATCTCCGTGGTTTTCGATGAGCTGTTGACACAAACGACTGACCATGATTTCAAACAGTGGGCTGCTTAATATAAGACGTTGATTCATTACAGTGATAATAAAACTTTTATAGCTCAAAAAAATGATTTGCCAATGTTGGTGTTTTTCACCAACATTATCGGAGTACTTGGCGGTAAAAAACACCAACAAGGGCATAAATAGGGATGCAAGAATACACTTTTTTGTGGTGAATTTTGAAGAGAAAATAGTAAACTTTTTAATTAATCAACGGATAACATCCCCAAAAACTCCTCCTCCGAAATCATTTTTACGTTCAATTTCGTAGCTTTATCAACTTTGGATGCGCCTGGCTTTTCGCCCACAATCAGAAAATTGAGTTTGGCCGATACGCCACTGAGCAATTTACCACCGTTGGCTTCAATTTTAGCTTCCAGTTGTTCGCGGGTCATGCCCGCAAAAGTGCCTGTGTACAAAAAGCTTTTACCTTCCAACGCGTTGGATTCGGCCACTACGGGTACATCGTCGGTTTCAAATTGCAGACCCGCTGCCCTTAAACGACTGATATAATTGCGGTTAGACTCCTCCGCAAAATAATCTACGATACTTTGGGCAATTTTTCCGCCGATTTCGGGTACGTTACACAGGGCTTCAAAATCAGCCGCCATCAGGGCGTCAATGTTGCGAAAATAGGCTGCCAGTTTTTCAGCCACCGTCGCACCCACAAACCGAATCCCGATGCCAAAAAGCACTTGTTTGAAAGGCGCTTGCTTTGACTGCTCAATGCCTTTTAGGATATTTTCAACTGTTTTTTCTTTGAATCCAATTTTCTTGGTTTTACCCGTTTCTTCGTCCGTGATGACCTTCTCCAAGCCGAAGAGTTTTTCGTAGGTCAAATCATACAAATCGGCGGGAGTTTGCACAAGGTTTTTGTCAAACAACAATTCTATTTTTCCTTCACCCAAGCTATCGATGTTGAGGGCTTTGCGGTGAATAAAATGCTCTACTTTACCGCGCAACTGCGGCGGACAACCGCGCTCGTTAGGACAGTAATGGTTGGCTTCGGTTTCTTTTCGCACCAATTCGGTACCACATTCGGGGCAGTGCGTGGGGTATATAATCGGAGACAACAGGCGGTTCGAGCGGGCATCTACATCCACTCCCGTGATTTTGGGAATAATTTCCCCGCCTTTTTCCACAAAAACTACGTCGTTGAGCATCAAACCCAAGCGCTCAATTTCGTTGGCATTGTGCAGCGAAGCGCGTTTTACCCGCGTTCCCGACAGTTGTAGGCCTTTTCCGTCTTCATTGAGATTGTCCAAATTGGCTACGGGCGTGAGCGCCCCCGTACGGCCCACCTGGTACGAAACTGATTTCAACACGCCTGCTTTATTTTCGGCTTTGTATTTAAACGAAATAGCCCAACGCGGACTTTTGGCCGTAAAACCCAACTCCCGCTGCTGCGCCATCGAATTTACTTTAATCACAATCCCGTCCGTCGCCAATGGCAATGTGTGTCGCTTGGTTTCCCATTCGTGAATGTAGGCCAATACTTCATCAATATCGGCGCATTTTCGCCAGCCCGGCGACACGTTGAAGCCCCACGTTTTAAGCGTCAATAGGCTTTCTTCGTGGGTTTCAAACACTTCTTCGTCGGATAAAAAAGCGTACAAATAACAATCCAATCCCCGACGCGCCGACTCTGCCGAATCCTGCAATTTAAACGCCCCCGATGCCGCATTGCGCGGGTTGGCGTAGGTAGGTTCGTCGGCCGCCTCTAAGTCTTTGTTGAGTTTCTCAAACGACGAAATCGGCATAAAACCCTCGCCACGCACCTCAAAATTTGTAGGAAAACCCAGCTTTCCCTCGCTTTTCACTCCTGAATCCTCGCTTCTTATTTTCAACGGGAGGGTCTTAATCGTCCGCACATTGCCCGTAATATCATCTCCTCTGGTACCGTCGCCGCGCGTCACGGCCCGCTTCAACACGCCGTTTTCGTAGGTCATGCTGAGCGAAATACCGTCAAATTTTAATTCACACACGTATTCGTAGGCTTCACCGTAAAGACCCTTCCGCACGCGCTCGTCAAAATCTCGCAAATCCTGCTCATTGTACGTATTACCCAACGAAAGCATCGGGTAACGGTGCGTTACGGTCTCAAAATTTTTCGTAATTCCCCCTCCTACCCGCAGCGTAGGAGAATCTTCACGGCGCAAATCAGGATATTGGTTTTCCAGTTCAGCCAGCTCTTTGAGGAGTATATCAAACTCATAATCACTGATTTCCGAGACATTGTCTTGGTAATATCGGTGATTATAATGATTCAGTAAATCGGTAAGCTCATTGATGCGTTCGGCAGGATTTTGCATAGGACGGGTTGTAAGCAAGTCTTTTGGTACTCGCGAAGTTAGGGAAGCTAATTTTTCAAACAAAGGAAGTTTTATCTAAATTCGGTCGAAAATAAATTCCTCTCCCTATCATTATGCGCTTTCTCATCATCTTTCTCTTCCTCTCCGCTCTCGCCCGCGCGCAATCCCCTTACGTTTTGGTATTGGGCGTTACGCAAGATGGTGGCTACCCGCAGGCAGGCTGCAACACGCCCAACTGCCTAGACGCTTGGGAAGGACGCCGCCCGCCGCTGTACGTAACGAGTCTGGCGATCGTGGACCCGCTGACCAAACAGCGCTGGCTGATTGATGCCACCCCCGATTTTAAATACCAATTGCAACTGCTCAAAACCAACACCCAAAACACCTCCAACGACTTAGCTGGAATCTTTCTGACCCACGCCCACATCGGGCATTATACGGGCTTGATGCACCTGGGGCGGGAGGCCTTGGGAGCTAAAAACGTAAAAGTCTACGCCATGCCGCTCATGCAGCGATTTCTGGAAAACAATGGGCCGTGGAGTCAGTTGGTGAGTTTGAAAAATATTGATATTCAACCCATGACCGACAGCACCTGGATCGTGCTGAACGAGCGCATCAAAATCCAACCCTTCACCGTGCCGCACCGCGCCGAATATTCAGAAACCGTAGGATTCCGCATTCAAACCGAACGTAAAACATTTGTTTATATTCCTGACATCGACAAGTGGAGCCTTTGGAAAAAAGACCTAAACGACGTCGTCAAAGCGGCCGATTATGCGTTTATTGACGCCACGTTCTTTGCCGATGGCGAAATACCGCGCCCCATGAGCGAAGTACCGCATCCGTTTGTGTCTGAAACCATGAAATTATTGAAAAAATTACCCAAAACTGAAAAGCAAAAAGTCTACTTTACGCATTTCAACCATACGAATCCGTTGCTCAGGCCCGAAACGAAAGAGTTTATTCAAACCGCCAAAGAAGGCTACAAAGTAGCGGAGCAAGGGCAAATGATTGAATTGTAGTTTACCCCATTTCAGCGGCGCGCTTGGCGGGTAAAAACGACACGATGATGGTGACCGAAACGACCAAAAAAGCCGTAATCAAAAAGTCTTGCCACACCATTTTGACGGGGTAGGCATCCACCAACGAACTCACCATTCCCATGGAAACCAAGCCGTAGGTTTGCTGCGCCCAACACACAATCACGCCCAAAACCAACCCCACCGCCGCGCCACTAAAAGCCACCAATCCGCCTTCAAACAAAAATATGCGCTTGACCATGCTGCTTGTAGCGCCCATTGCAAAAAGCATTTTGATATCGTCGCGCTTTTCGATGACGAGCATGGAAAGCGAGAAGAAAATGTTAACCGCCGCCACCAAAACAATCAAACCCAAAGTAACGGTCACAAACAGTTTTTCGAGACGAATAGCGCGGAGTAAATCGGCATTTTGCTCGTCGCGGGTACGAATCACAAAGGTATCTCCCAAGCTTTTTTCCAAGTCACTTTTAATCGCGTCGGCATCGGCATTGGGTTGCAGTTGAAGTTCAAAGGACGAGCGTTGCGTGCCATACCCGAGCAACTCGGCCGCAAAATCCAGCGGTACAATCACGTAATCGTCAAACCGCAGTTCGAGCATATATACGCCACCCACCCGAATGATTTGCTGATTGAAGGCGTCGGGTGAGTTTAGGTTGAGCGAACGGGTATCTGATCGCGGATACCAAAGCTCAAGGGGTGTCAGAATATCGTTGGGATTGATGCTTAACAATTGCTGCACCGTGGCCCCCACCACGGCTTTGGGCTCGCCGTCGGCCATGACTTGCACGGTTCCGTAAACCAGCGCCGTATCCAGTTGATGCCGTTGTTCGTAGGTAGAATCCACGCCCTTAAGTTTGACCACCACGCGACGGTCGCCGTAGCGCGCCAAGGCGTTGTCTTCAATGACCTGCGTGGCAAATTTCACCCCTTTTGTTTGTTTGATTTTCGTCAAAAGTGCGGGCGTAACGTCGATGCGTTTGCCTTTGGCGGGGGTAATTTTTAGGTCTGGGTCAAAACTCCGAAACAGTTGCCGATTGAGTTCTTCCATACCGTTGAAGACCGACAACACAATCACGAGCGCCATCGTACCCACGCCCACGCCCAGCATCGAAATATTGGAAATGAGGCTGATAAAGCTTTTTTTCTTCTTGGAACTGAAGTAACGACGGGCAATAAAAAAGGGGAAATTCATAGTTTACTTTTTGGCTTCTTTTTTCAGTCCATACCCAGCCCACGGCTTGGTGGTGTCGTCGACGACCAGCACCCAGTCGCAGGTGGGACAGCTTACGGGCGTTTTAAATTCCTTGACGCCGTCGTTTTTATAATCACCAATGAGGGTAGTGACGCCATCGCGGGGGTTGAACCAGTAGGCCATTAATTGGGGCGCACTGAGTTTTGCTAAATCGATTTTCAAGGGTTTGCCCGTCGGGGTATAGGCAAATACAAAATCTTTGTTTTCGCCCCAAGCCGCCATTTGATAGCCGGCATCGTCGGGGTTATCGCCCTTCAGCAGCGATTGCTCCGGAATCAGTTGATTCCAAGGGTGTGAGTCGTAAAGTTTGCGCAGGTAGCCCATTTGCCACGCGCCCTCGCTGTCGACCGCCCTTCGCCAATGGGTACGCGCCACGGAGATAGGTTTGTTGCGGTTGGGGTCAAAAAACTGCCATACATTATGGTTGCCGTATGTATGGCCAGCGCCACCAGCCAGCATAGCCCACCACGCCGCCTGTCGGGCGTCGTGCGCATTAAAATAATCGAGTTCGGGTTTCCAGTTGATAGGATGGTCTTCGTAGCGCGGCTCGCCGTCGAGGGTGGGTTTTACGGGAAACAACTGATAATTTTGGCGTTGCATCACGTAATTTTTGGCATTACGCGCCGAATGTCCCGACTGATACATATTGAAATTCAGCCAATTGTCTTTATGAAAAAATGCCGCCGAATTACTGTTACCCATAGGATGATACGTCATGAGCTGCGTGCCGCCGTTGCCCGTCCGAATGCCTTCGGCCATGGCCCGAATGATGGCAAAATGTTTTTCCGCTTCGGGGCTTCTATCCCCGCCCAATATCCAAATGACGGGCTTACCTTTGTAGCGTCTGCCTAACCATTCACCATAAATACGGGCATTTTCAGTGGTAAATACTTCTGGGCCAATGCCCCATTTTTTATTGAACTTGTCGCCCCAAGTGGGCAGCAAGCCCGTCACTAATCCTAGTGAGGCGGCCTTATTGATGACATAATCTACGTGCTGAAAATACAATTCATTGGGTTGCGTCGGGTCATTGTTTTTGAGCGGCAATTGACCATATTGGTTAGGCTGCGTCAGACCGTCAAACTCCGCCAAAGCCACCGCCTGAATGACCGTAAAACCCTGTTCAGCACGACGTTTTAAATAAAAATCAGTTTCTTCTTTTGTCAACCTATGAAACAATTCCCAGGCGGTATCTCCCAACCAGAAAAACGGCTTGCCATCTCCGCGCGTAATAGTCCGTTTATCGGGCATGATATACAATTTAGACCATTGGGCCTGCTTCGGAGCAGGCTGGGCCCGCAGAAACGAAATCAAGAGCAAAAAAAAGGCCGTACAAAGCGTAAGGGATCTCATTATTTATCATTTTTTGAAGTAACGAAGGTAAGTACTTTCGCTATAATTAAGAAAAGGAGCATCCTCCATTTACTTATGAGCATTATACCATGCTAAAAAAGGGGCAAATTAGGTAAGCAAAGAAGGATCAAAAATTCCAATTGTAAAGAACTTATCACGCAAAAAGTTCATCGGGTAATTTGTTTTAGGAATAATAAGAAGTAGAAATTTACAATTTTGCGATGCGGCGTTGTATTGACAAGACAGTAAAGATATAGTCGTATTATGTGTAGAATTAATGGGTAAAGAACGAATTGGCTACATTGTTGGAAATAGGGCGCTTATTGATCATACATGGACTAAGTCTTTAAAAAACAGCAATATACATTTCATAATTCGCTTACCGAAACACCATTGAATCCAACGGAGAGACGGTCGTATTTGTAAAATTAAGAGACTGATTTTACAAAGAGATAGAACGTTAGCATTAGAAAATTATCTAGTTGATGGTATAGTGGCAGATGTTTAAGTTAAATTATTAGCAGTCTGTGATTTTTTACATTTATCAGGTACCGCAAACCCCAAATTTATGGGACAATTATACGCTAAAAGATGGATTATTGAGACCTGTTTCCAAGGGCTGAAAGGTAAAGGGGCATTATCAATAATTTTAAAAAGCTGGGTAGAGTAACGAAAACATTTACTCGGTTACATAACGAAAGGAGTCGCATTGGATTCAATGCGACTCCTTTCGTTATCATTTTATAGAAAGTTATTCTCCTTCTCCCTGCTGATGAATCCGACTGGCTCCCGTGCTGTTTGATTTGAGATTGGGAATACGTCCTAAGTTGGCTTTGCTCACGCCCGAGGCTTGCACATCACCATTCTGAATGTTCATGCGCTCGGCATCCAATGAACAAGCCCCGGCAAGGTCGGCTTCAAGGGTGTTGGCGCTGCCGTGCAACTCAACTTTGGAAGCACCAGCTACGTCGAGTTCAAGTTTTTTGGCATTAACGTCAATGTACGTTTTGGAAGCCCCAGAAATCTCTACTTTCAACGTACCCAAGTTGTCGAAACCCGTTATTTTGCCGAGCGTTGCCCCCGATAAATCAATGGCTTCGATGGTTGGAACGGTAATTGTAATACCCACGCGCTTGTTGCGTTCAAAAAGTTTGACCTTGCGGCGATTTTCTACGCGGAGCGTACCATCTTCCACTTTTACTTCCACATCATCCAAATCGGTTTCGCGGCCGTCGGCTACTACTTTATACACGTCTCCTTTTTGGATGGTCACCACAAAGGCTCCGCCTATTCTGACTTTGCTAAAATTGGTAACGTCAAATTGCTTCACCATTTCGCCTTTGGCATCAAACGATCGGTCAAAGGCTTCGTTCAGGCCAGACTCAATGCCGTCGCTGATTTCGTCCATGTCGTCCGAGTCGTCGTTGTTGCGCGACTCATCACGAACGGAGATTGGACGATCAAGGCAAACCAGGCCCGAATCAGGTTTGATAGCCCAGCGGATATTTTTGAACATTTCTTCGTTGATGTCCAAATCATATTCATATTGGATTTGATTCCGGACTCCCCAAAAGTGGTCATAGAAATCGCGGGTCATGCGGAAGGTTTTGGCGTACGGGAAGTACAATGTCAGGCGCACACTCTGCCCCCGGAAACGCGGCGATTTGTCGGAAAGACTAAAATCTTCGTCAAAAACCAGCGTAGAATCCGTTTGGTTGATGTTGTATAAAATATTGGAGGCGTTGCGCTCGGCATCCTGACGTGAGCGTCCCTGCGAACGGAACCTAAATGCGACTTTGGCATCGGTACTTTCGTAGCCTTCCAAATCCAGTTGCGTATTGTTGTAACCATCTTCGGAGTTTTCCTCGTGGACGTCCAGCAAAATCGGCGTGGCGGGCAGCTTGTAGGTTTGTTCTTTTTCGACCGTTCCTTCGCGGCGGAAGTTAGCGCCGTACTGGAATCCAAAGATGGTACTTCCTAAAAGGCCTGCCAAAAACAGCCCGAGCAAGGTTTGCCAAACCGCAGGGGTAAATTTATTTTCTTTGGTCAACAACGAGATTCCCAACCAAGCCAGCGTGGCAAAAGGGACCCCAATGGCTAGAAAGGCAAAAATGTAAGCTACGGGAGAGACTTCGCCGATGAAGAAATTAAGCGGCATGAGTTCGTTGTCGATTTGCCCAAAGTCCCACGTACCCAATCCGAATACCGCGAAAAGCGCCGTAACCAATCCAAGTAAGGCACCCGCGCCAATGATAAACATAATCAGTCCCGCAAAGATGCGCATGATAACCACCAAGAATTTCATCAGGGGCGTCAATCCGCTGAATACCATCGCTACCGCCCGAAAGGGAAACAGGAGCAGTTTGGTGGCAATATTTTCTTCTTTTTGTTCGGGTTGAAGGGCTTTCTTGACGTTGGTTTCGATGTTTTCGAGCGTAATGGGTTGCCCCTTCATCTCCATTTTTTCGGTCAAAGTATTGGCTTTGGGCGTAATAAGCCACAACACGATGTACAAAAGTAAACCAGTGCCGAAGAACAAAATGCTCAGAACCCAAATAAAACGAACCACTCCTAAGTCGACTCCGAAGTAAGCCGCTACCCCAGCCGCTACCCCACCCACTACTTTTTGGTCAGGATTTCGGTAAAACTTCTTGATGTTTTTGTCTTCTTCCAGCGCATCGGAACCTGGGAAAGAAACCCAGCAAGCAATGTACAGCAAGAAGGTAAATCCGCTCAATGGACCGAAAAACTCAGCACTGTCGCCACCAAACACCCCGCCGCTGATGGCAGGAAGTCCTAAAAAGAAAAGCAGGAACAGCAAACGAACGAAAAGAGGGTCAACGTTGAAATGATGGGCGATGCCTGCACACACGCCGCCCAATAATTTGCGCTTCGTATCGCGAACGAGCTTACGGGACGTTGGGGGCGCTGAGGGGGCGCTTTTGGGGGCTGCAGGTTCGGGATTGCCCGCCGAAGCTTGGCTGAAGCTAGCCGCCTTTTGGCTGCTTGCGGCGGTCTGTGCCGCCAAATCTTCTTCCTCTTCTATGGCTTCAAAGTCAGCCACGGTTCCCATACTTTTGATGAGCTCTTCGACGTCTTCCAGCGCAATCACTTGCGTATCGGCGGCTTTTTGTCGGTTCAAAAACTTCTCCGCAATTCGCCCTTCGATGTCAGAGATAATCTCTTTGCTATCTTCGTACGACGAAAAGTACTTCTGGATGGAGTTTAGGTAATTTCTTAATTTATCGTAGCCGTCTTCTTCGATGTAAAAAATCAGACCGGCGATATTGATGCTGATAGTCTTTTTCATGGCAATGGATGCGTGCGCATCAGTTAACAGTTTTCCTTGATTGTTAAATGTTAGTTGGTTGGCTGTTGCTCATTCTTTGCTCCTAAATCCTGTGTTTTCAACACAATCGTATGAACAGAGTCAGAAAGCTCAATCCAGGTTTTTTGCATTTCTTCCAGAAACTGTTTGCCCATATCAGTCAGTATATAATACTTACGCGGGGGGCCAGAGGAGGATTCTACCCATTTGTAATCGAGCAGGCCCGAGTTTTTGAGCCGGGTCAGGAGCGGATAAAGCGTACCTTCCACGACCATAATCTTGGCGGAGGTCAGTTCATCGAGCATATCGGAGGCGTATACTTCGCCCCGAGAGATGATGTGCATAATGCAGAATTCTAGGATTCCTTTTCGCATTTGCACTTGAGCGTTCTCAATATTCATGCTGTTGTCATGTTTTGGAAATTTTTGATTGAACGTCATGGCTGTAAGAGTTTGGCAGAATAGTCATAAGGTTGTCATTTGTGGTTATGAAGCCGTACAACTTCATTTTGCTTGCTTTGCCGTAATTTATTCCTGACAAAACCTGACTGATTTTTAATTACATGACAACCTCATGACTATTCTATTTACCCGGTACTTGTTTAAAATGGCTGTGTTATAGGTAATCAACAGTACAAAGTTAATGTAAGGTACTTTGCGATGCAAGGTACTTGGTTAATTTTTTAAATTTTATTTTGGAAACGGTAAAAATCAGGGATAAACGGGCAAAAAACAGTTTATAGTGAACCGTTTGTAATTGAGGGCTCATAACCATAAGATTTAATCGTAAATTTGCCCTCGTTCACTGCCGACTGTTCACTGTAAACCGCCAACTTATCTATGTACTCTGTCAATTTCAAAGAGGTTCTTTCCGTCACGTTGATTTTATTTTCGGTCATTGATATTCTGGGTTCAATCCCCGTCATTATCGACCTCCGAAAAAAAGCGGGAGCCATCAACGCCCGTCGCGCTACGCTGGTTTCGGGCGGAATGATGATTGCGTTTTTGTATTTGGGGAAAGAAATTCTGAAACTGTTTGGCGTCGATGTGGCGTCGTTTGCCGTAGCGGGGGCGTTGATTTTGTTTTTGATTGGACTCGAAATGATTTTGGGGCGCAATATTTTCAAGCACGATGCCGTACACAGCAACGCTACGTCGATTGTGCCGATTGCGTTTCCGATGATTGCGGGGGCGGGCACGATGACCACGATTTTGTCACTAAAGGCAGCTTATCAGGAAATCAATATCATCATCGCCATTCTTATCAACCTGATTTTTATTTATCTGGTGTTGCGCTCATCGGCTTGGATTGAAGGCCAATTGGGTGTGGCGGGCACCGACGTTTTGCGCAAGATTTTTGGCCTGATTCTGATTGCCATTGCCATCAAACTGTTCCGTAGTTCTATATAATATAATCTCAAGTATTCACGCAGAGGGGCAGGGAGCAAAGCCGCAGTGCCCCACCGCATACATTAACCCACCGAATTTGGACATTTTTATCGCTTCGTTAGCCGCCTTGTTGGCTGGTTTTGTAGATTCTATTGTGGGCGGCGGCGGCTTGGTGCAGGTCCCCGCGCTTTTTATTTTATTTCCTCACTTTTCGGTTTCGCAAGTGATTGGCACCAACCGTTTTGCCTCATTTATGGGCACTAGTGTGGCGGGGTATCAGTACGCCCGTAAAGTAGAAATGCCTTGGCGCGTGGTACTCATTACCGCGGCGGGTACGGCGGTGATGTCGTTTTTGGGGGCAACCATTGCAAGTCACCTGAAAGCGGAGGTTTTGAAGCCTATTATTTTGTTTTTAATGGCGGGCATCGCGATTTATTCTTACTCCAACAAAACCTTGGGGCATCACGAAAATTTACCAGTATCCATCGTTCGTCTACAGTGGTACGCGCTGCTGATTGGGATGGCAACGGGTTTTTATAATGGGTTTGTGGGGCCGGGCACGGGCAGTTTGTTGGTTTTTGGGTTTGTGAGCGTGATTGGGTATCAATTTCTGCGGGCGTCGGCAGTGGCTAAAATCATCAATGTGGTGGCAGATATTGCCTCGCTGGTGTTTTTTATATGGAAAGGATACGTTGAATTTGACATTGCCCTACCCATGATGGCCTGTAATATATTAGGTTCTTATTTGGGAAGCCGCTTGGCTATTTTGCGGGGTAATGCCTTTATCCGTAACATTTTTTTAGTCGTTATTTTTGCCCTGATTCTGCGTTTTGGGTACGATGTAGTGCGGCTTTTTTGAGCAAATCAACCTGTTTTTTAGGGGTGCTTTCGGGTTCTCAAACCCGAAAGGATGCCGTAAGCTGCGCTTATTTAAAATCATATAAATACTTCATTGTTTACTTTCCTGTTAAAAAATTCAAGAAAGTAGTTGAAAAGTAATAAAAAAGCCTCTATTATTGTGTTGTTTTGACACATTTAGAATGAAAAGCTACGCACACTCCACTCGACTTTTGGTGGCCATTGATTGCATCATCTTCGGTTTTGATGGAGAAGAGCTTAAATTATTGTTGATTAAGCGGCGTTTTGAGCCCGAAAAAGGCAAGTGGTCGTTGATGGGAGGATTTGTAAATGAGGAGGAAGATTTGGAGGTAGGAGCCGAACGAATTTTACATGAACTGACGGGCTTGCACAACATTTACGTGGAGCAATTGCAGACGTTTGGTAAAGTAGACCGCGACCCCGTAGAGCGCACCCTTTCGGTGGTTTTCTTTGCGCTCATCAACATTCATAACCACGATGAGGAATCCGTAAAGTCGCATAGTGCGTGCTGGATTAGCTTGAAGCAGATGCCGAAGTTGATTTTTGACCATGAAAAAATGGTTCAACTCGCACTCGAACGCCTGCGGTATAAGGCGGCGTTGCATCCGATTGGATTTGAGTTGTTGCCCCAACAATTCACCATTCCTCAATTACAAAAACTATACGAAGCCATTTATGATTTGAAACTCGACCGCCGCAATTTCAGTCGCAAGATTTTGTCGACGGGGCTGTTGCTGGATACGGGCGAGAAAAATGCCAATTCGGCTACCAAAAAGGCCATCTTGTATCGTTTGAACAAAGAAAAATACGAAAGTAACTTTAATAATTTTTGGTACTTCATGCCAGTAACCACCTAGAAAAACAATGCAGAATCAGTACGTTATTGGAGTAGATTATGGGACCGATTCGGTTCGGGCTTTGGTCGTCAACGCTCATACGGGGGCTGCCGTAGGGACACACGTTTTTGAATATCCACGCTGGAAAAAGGGTCTTTACTGTGCGCCCGAAATTTCACAATTTCGCCAGCATCCACTCGACTATCTGGAAGGACTGGAAGCGTCCATCAAAGGGGCGTTGGCGGGGGTATCAGAGGAGGTACGCCAAAATGTCAAAGGAATCTCGGTGGATACTACAGGCTCTACGCCCGTTGCCGTCGATGAAAATGGCACGCCGCTCGCGCTGTTACCTGAGTTTTCGGAAAACCCCCACGGAATGTTTATTCTCTGGAAAGACCATACCGGCAACGCGGAGGCCGAAGAAATCAACCAATTGGCACACCACTGGGATGTGGATTATACCAAATACGTCGGAGGGATTTATTCTTCGGAATGGTATTGGGCTAAGATAATGCGGACGATTCGCGTCGATAGCCAAGTACGGGCGCGGGCGTTTTCGTGGGTGGAGCATTGCGACTGGATTTCGGCGGTCTTGACGGGAGATACCAACCCGCTGACTTTGAAGCGCTCGCGCTGTGCGGCGGGCCACAAAGCCATGTGGAATGAGGAATTTCAGGGGTTGCCTTCGGAGGAGTTTTTGGTTGAATTGGAGCCTCAATTGGCGGGTTTGCGTCAACGCTTATTTAAAGATACCTACACCTCTGACGAAGCGATGGGGATAATTTCGGCGGAGTGGGCCACCAAATTGGGCATTCCTGCCGACGTCGTGATTGGCGTTGGGGCTTTTGATGCGCACATGGGCGCGGTGGGGGCTGAGATTGACCCGTACACCTTCGTGCGGGTGATGGGAACATCTACATGCGACATGATTATTGCACCCAATGAAGAAATCGGTCATTTGCTGATTCGGGGTATTTGCGGTCAGGTCGACGGCTCCATCATCCCTGGGATGCTGGGCATGGAAGCGGGCCAATCGGCCTTCGGAGATTTGTACGCATGGTTTCAGCAAGTGATTGTCGAGCCGGTCAAAGCGTTGTTGGGAGAGGAGGCCGCCGCAGAATTACGCAAAAAATTAATCCCTTATTTATCAGAACAGGCGGCCAAACTACCCGTCACCGAAAATGATGTAGTGGCGTTGGATTGGATTAACGGCCGCCGTACGCCCGATGCAAATCACACCTTGAAAGCCACGATTTCGGGGATGAATTTGAGTACTGATGCCGTTAAAATCTTCAAGGCGTTGGTAGAAGCCACTGCCTTTGGCTCAAGGGCGATTGTGGATCGATTTTATCAGGAAGGTGTCGCCATCAAAAAAGTGATTGGGATTGGCGGCGTAGCCAAAAAATCACCTTTTGTGATGCAAACGCTGGCCGATGTGCTCAATATGCCCATCAAAGTGGCAAGTTCAGACCAAGCCTGTGCCTTAGGAGCTGCCATGTGTGCGTCGGTAGCCGCGGGAATTCACCCCTCCATGGAGGCCGCGCAAGCAGCGATGGGTTCAGGTTTTGACGCCGAATACCATCCAAATGCCGAGAAAGTAGCGGTTTATCAAAGCTTATATCAGAAATATCAAAGTTTAGGAAACTATATAGAACAACATGCTCAAAAAATTTGAAGTCTGGTTTGTCACAGGCAGCCAGCATTTGTACGGTGAAGAAACGCTTCGCCAAGTGGATGAACACTCCCAAATTATTGCCGATTCGTTTAACGATTCTCCGCAAATTCCTGTTCGTGTGGTGTTTAAACCCGTAGTCAAAACACCCGATGAAATCTATGCGATTTGTCAGGAGGCCAACGTGGCACCTAACTGTATCGGCATTGTGGCTTGGATGCATACGTTCTCGCCCGCCAAAATGTGGATTCGGGGGCTGAATTGTCTCCAAAAACCACTGTTGCACCTGCATACACAATTTAACCGCGATATTCCGTTCAATGAAATCGACATGGACTTTATGAACCTCAACCAATCGGCGCATGGCGACCGTGAATTTGGGTTTATCATGTCGCGGATGCGGTTAAATCGCAAAGTGGTTGTGGGACATTGGCAACAGGCAGATATACTCCAAAAAATCAACGTGTGGAGCAGGGTAGCGGCGGCCAAATACGAAATGCAGACCATGAAAGTGGTGCGTTTTGGCGATAATATGCGGCAAGTGGCTGTCACGGACGGCGATAAAGTAGCGGCCGAAATGACGTTTGGTTTTTCGGTCAATACCCACGGCGTCGGAGATTTGGTGAAGTACATCAACCAAATTTCGGAAGCCGATATTTTTACGTTGATGCAAGAATACGAAGATACCTACGAACTGATGGATTCGCTCCGAAACGGCGGTTTCATGCGTCAGTCGTTGGTCGAGGCGGCGCGGATTGAGTTGGGATTGAAAGCATTTTTAGAAGAAGGCAATTTTTCGGCTTATACCAATACCTTCGAAGATTTGCACGGAATGCGTCAGCTACCGGGCATTGGTTCACAGCGCATGATGGCGGCGGGCTACGGCTACGGCGGTGAAGGGGACTGGAAAACGTCGGCGATGGTACGTGCCCTGAAAGTGATGGCGAGCGGCATGAAAGGGGGCAACTCTTTTATGGAAGATTATACCTATCATTTTGACCCCGTCAATCCTATGGTACTCGGCTCGCACATGCTCGAAATCTGCCCGTCGATTGCACAGGGAGCCGTAAAATGCGAAGTGCATCCACTCGGCATTGGTGGCAAAGAAGATCCCGTAAGATTAGTATTTAATGCGGCACCCGGGCCGGCGCTCAATGTGTCGCTGATTGACATGGGCAACCGTTTTCGTCTGTTGGTCAACGAAGTAGAAGCCGTTGAAGTTACCGAAACGTTTCCCAAACTTCCCACGGCACGGGCACTTTGGAAGCCTCAGCCAAGCATGGAAATCGGTTTGCAGGCTTGGATTTTGGCAGGCGGCGCGCACCACACCGTATATAGCCAAAACCTCACAACGGAATACATCGAAGATTTTGCGGAGATGTTTGGCGTAGAATTGGTCGTTATTGATAAAAACACCACCATTCGGCAGTTAAAGAATGAGTTGCGTTGGAGTGAATTAGCGTTTAAATAAAACTTTTTTTGTCACGCTGTAAAACTTTTGAATATCCTGACAATGAAACATCTTCTAACAATTCTGTGCGGTATTTTTCTGTTTGTTTCAAGCACGGTCTTTGCCCAAAACAAAGTAACCCTCAGCGGTGATCTAGGAAAACATACCATTAACAAACACATCTACGGGCATTTTGCCGAACACCTCGGTAAGTGCATCTATGGCGGTTTATACGTGGGGGAAAATAATACCAAAATTCAGAACAAAGACGGCGTACGGATGGACGTGGTCAATGCACTGAAAAAAATGAAAATCCCCAATCTGCGCTGGCCCGGAGGCTGTTTTGCCGATACATATCAATGGAAAGACGGCATCGGTCCCAAAGCAAACCGCCCTAAAATTGTGAACGTTTGGTGGGGGAACGTGACCGAAGACAATAGCTTCGGTACGCACGACTTCCTGAATATGTGCGAGTTGATTGGAACCGAGCCTTATTTGGCAGGAAACGTAGGCAGCGGAACGGTAAAGGATTTGGCAGATTGGGTACAGTATGTCAATTTCAAAGGCGTCAGTCCGATGTCGGATTTACGGGCCAAAAATGGTCGCGAAAACCCGTGGAAAGTGCGGTATTGGGGTGTAGGCAACGAAGCCTGGGGCTGCGGTGGCAACATGAAACCCGACTACTACGCCAACATTTACCGTCAATACGCTACGTTTATGAATGCGTCGTTTGAAAACAACGAACGACTGTTTCGGATTGCTTCAGGAGCCAGCGACAACGACTATAATTGGACAGAAACGCTCATGCGGGAGATTCCGCACAACATGCTCGAAGGAATAGCGATGCACCACTACTCCGTCATTGACTGGAAGCAAAAAGGCCCTTCAACGACCTTTACCGAAGAGTTGTATTTCAAAACCATGAAAGAGGCGTTGCTGATGGATGAGCTTGTCAAACGCCACAGCACCATCATGGACAAATACGATCCTGCGAAGAAAGTGGCGTTGGTCGTGGATGAATGGGGTGGTTGGTATGATGTGGAGCCAGGCACCAATCCGGGCTTTTTGTTTCAGCAAAATACCATGCGCGATGCCGTTTTGGCAGGGGCTACACTCAATATTTTCCATAAATATTGCGAACGTGTTCGTATGGCCAACTTGGCGCAGGTGGTCAATGTATTGCAATCGGTGATTTTGACCAACGAAGAAAAAATGATTTTGACGCCTACCTACCACGTATTGGAAATGTACAACGTCCACCAAGACGCGACGATGTTGCCCGTGGAGGTTCAGTCAAATGATTACACGTTTGGCAATGAAAAATTACCCGCGATTTCGGTTTCAGCATCACGTGATAAAAATGGCGCGGTTCATGTGTCATTGGTTAACATTGACCCCAATAAAGCGCAGGAAATCACCATAAATGTTACGGGGGTAAATGCCTCAGGCGTGACGGGCCGCATTCTTACTTCTGCCAAAGTACAAGATTACAATACCTTTGAAACTCCCAATAAAATTCAGCCAGCGGCCTTTAGCGGGGCAAGCCTGAAAAATAATACGCTGACGGTCAAATTGCCACCCGTATCGGTGGTTGTATTGGAATTGAAATAAGTTAGTTGCAAAGCTATTTTAGTAAAAAATACAATGGAAATAATCATTAAACCCCCATTGGGGGAATGGGGGCTTTTACAACAAGAATGTTACGAAGCCAATATGCAGCTGCCAAAGCTGGGATTGGTACTGTTTACGTTTGGTAACGTAAGCGCGGTAGACCGTGATAAAGCCGTTTTTGCCATCAAGCCCAGCGGTGTACCGTATGAGTTTTTGAAACCCGAAGACATCGTTATCATGGACTACGATGCCAAAGTGGTGGAGGGGAAGATGCGCCCGTCGTCGGATACAAAAACGCACGCGTTGCTCTACAAGACTTGGGACGACATCGGCGGTATCACGCACACGCACAGCACCTACGCGGTGGCGTGGGCGCAGGCGGGACTAGATATTCCTATCTTCGGCACTACCCACGCTGACCATACGCACCAAGATATTCCTTGCGCCCCAGTGCTGTCGGACGAAATGATTCAGGGGGACTATGAGTACGAAACGGGCAATCAAATCTTTGGAGTATTTGACGCCCGTAAATTGTCGCACAAAGAAATGGAAATGGTACTTCTGCAAAATCACGGACCGTTTACGTGGGGTAAGACCGCCGAGAAGTCGGTGTACAACGCGGCGGTGCTGGAAGAAGTAGCCCGTATGGCGTACCTGACGCTGCAAATCAATCCCCAAACGCCACGCATTAAAGACACTTTGCGTATGAAACATTTTGAACGCAAACACGGCAAAAATGCCTACTACGGGCAAGGATGTTAAACAGCTTTGTCATTCTGTAAGAATCTATTGTCAAGACATTGATTCTTCGCTTTTAGATGATTCTTTCAGAATGACAAAGAAATGAATGGAATAAAAAACAAAGTATAATTAAAAAATATGTCGATTATTGATTTTTAATTTTTCCAACCCTCGCTTCCTATGACCCTTGGACTTGAAACCCTTGATTACGTTATCTTCCTCATTTATTTTGTGATTGTGTCGAGCTACGGCTATTGGGTATATAAACACAAAGGCAAACAGACCGCCGATTCTAAAGACTTTTTTCTGGCCGAAGGCTCCCTCACTTGGTGGGCTATCGGGGCTTCCATCATCGCGTCCAATATCTCCGCCGAGCAGTTTATTGGCATGAGCGGACAAGCCTTTCAGTTGGGGATTGCCATTTCGGTCTATGAATTGTTGGGCGGCGTAGCGCTCATTATCGTGGCCGTGTATTTTCTACCGATGTACCTCAACAACAAGATTTACACCATGCCGCAATTTCTCGCCAAACGCTACAATGAGCGGCTGGCGACGATTATGGCCGTGTTTTGGCTGTTTCTCTACATTTTCGTTAACCTCACATCCATCATTTACCTTGGTGCATTGAGTTTAGAAAAAATGACGGGCTTCGCCTTCATGCCTTGTGCTATCTTCCTGACCACTTTTGCCGTTATCATCACACTTGGCGGCATGAAGGTAATCGGCTATACCGATGTGATTCAGGTGGTTTGTTTGATTTTCGGTGGTTTGGCTACCACGTATCTGGCCTTGGATTTACTTTCCGATAAAGTCGGTACTGGTTCGGGGGTATTGGAAGGATTGAGTTTGATTCGTGAAAAAGCCGATAGCCACCTGCACATGATTTTCTCGCCCGGACAGTATCAAGTTCACGACGGGCGCGGTGGGTTTATTGATGCTTATAATCAGTTGCCTGGCATCATGATGTTTATCATCGGTGGGCAGTGGGTCAACAACCTTAACTATTTTGGCTGTAATCAATACATGACCCAACGGGCGCTTGGCGCTGACATCAATACGGCTCGTAACGGTGTTTTGTTCGCAGCATTTCTGAAAATGATGATGCCATTCATCGTGGTTTTGCCCGGTTTGGCCGCTTACGTGTTGTTTCAAGAAAATGCTGATGCATCTATTGTCAACGGCATTACCCAAAACGGCATCGTAAAACCCGACAATGCCTACCCAGTTTTATTGAATTTACTCCCAGTAGGCTTAAAAGGCTTGGCCTTTGCGGCCCTGACGGCGGCGATTGTGGCGAGTTTGGCGGGCAAAGCCAACAGTATCTCGACCATCTATATGCTTGATATTCACAACAAATTTTTCAACAAAAACCTTACCGAAAAACAAACCGTTTGGACGGGGCGCGTGGCCATTGTCGTGGCCTTCATCATTGCCCTGATGGTGAGCCCGTTATTGGCCAATTTCGGACAGGCATTTGAGTACATTCAGGTCTACACGGGCTACATTTCGCCTGGTATTCTGAGTATTTTCTTGCTGGGTTTCTTCTGGAAAAAAGCGACCGCCAACGGCGCTTTGGCGGCAGCGGTATTGAGTATTGCGTTGTCGGCCCTGATTGAGAATTTGTATCCTGCCTTCCCATTCCTCAACCGTATGGGTGTAGTGTTCTGGATTTGTTCGGCCGTACACGTAGCCATCAGCTTAGCACAATCGAAAGGTATAGATCAACCCAATGCCTTCGAGGTGCGCCCCGAATGGTTTAAGGTCACGCCTACATTTCGCTACGGTGCCATTGCGGTAGTGGCTACGTTTAGTCTGATTTACTGGATTTTCTGGTAGGGAATACCTTTAAATAAAATTCAATGGAGGGGGTAGCTGACGAAGCTATCCCCTTTTATTTTATCAATATATTTGTTGAATAAATTCATCATTAAAAAAACGAAAAAGTTGGGCATTGTTATGATGACAAGCAGTATTGTCGTGTACGTTCTTGAGGTAAGGTTTTACAATAACGGCAAAGAAGATACTCTGTATCCCGTTATTATAAAAAACGAACACCAAACTATATTGGTAGATTGCGGTTATGCTGGATTTATGCCGCTCATTGAGGATGCGGCCCAGAAACAAGGGCTATCACTTCAAGAACTGACGGGCGTTTTTATCACCCATCACGATATCGACCACTTAGGGGGCTTAGCGGAGTTGAAAAATCGCTACCCTACCCTAGACGTTTATACGCCTGTCATTGAAGCCCCTTATATTAGTGGAAAAGAAAAATCGGTACGTTTAATGCAGGCTGAAAGCTTGTTTGAGTCTTTACCCGAAGACCAAAAATCAGGAGCTTTGTATTTTCAGGAGCTGCTGAAAAATGTTCAAAGTGTTGAGGTGGATGCCGTGTTTTCGGAAGGTGAAACCTTTATGGAAGGCGTGCAAATTATAAACACTCCAGGCCACATGCCGGGTCATGTGTCGCTTTACGTACCGGAGAGCCAAACGCTCATTGCGGCAGATGCGCTGGTAATTGAGCATGGTGAATTTGAAATCGCCAACCCCGCTTTTACCCTAGATTTAGGGGCTGCGGTAGAGTCAGTAAAAAAGCTAAAGCGTCTGGAAATCAAGCGAATGATTTGTTATCATGGCGGTGTTACGGAAGAGGAGATTGTCGCGAAATTGGCAAGATTAATTTCACGCTATCCCCCTCCCCCAGTTCTCTGAAAGTCAGGTATAAATGGTATTTGTGGCTTGTAAAATTGAACAGGCGAGCACTTGGCTCGCCTGTTCAATTTCTTATTTCTATCTCCTCCCACTACCCACTCACTCTCCACTTGCATCCTGCTCATGAATCGTTTCGATGAGTTTTTGCAGGGCGGCGTGCCGCTCTGGGGTGCTTTCTGGAAACGACATATTCATGTTTTTGAGTTCTTCAATCAAAATTTTTCCAACAATAAGCCGCATATTTTTTTTGTCATCGGCGGGGACTACGTACCAAGGCGCTTTTTCGGTAGCGGTGGCGTTGATGGCTTCTTCGTAGGCGTTCATGTAGTCTTTCCAATAGGCGCGCTCTTTGATGTCGTCTTCTTCAAACTTCCAGTTTTTGGTAGGGTCTTCGATGCGTTCGATGAGTTGTTTTCCCTGTTCCTGTTGCGAGATGTTCAGGAAAAACTTAATCACCCTGATGCCGTTATGATAGAGGTATTTTTCAAAGTTGGCGATGTCTTGGTAGCGTTGTTTCCATACTTTGTCCAAATCTTTGGTCAATTCTTTGGGCAACCGCTGCGACTTGGTTAGGATTTCGGGATGTACTTTTACGACCAATACCTCTTCATAATGACTCCTGTTGAAGATGGTAATGTTGCCGCGTTCGGGCAGTGAAAGCAAATGCCGCCACAAAAAATCATGGTCTAGTTCATTGTCGGAAGGTCGTTTGAAAGATTGGATTTTGACCCCCACAGGATTCACCCCCGACAATACGTGCTTGATGGTACTATCTTTTCCGGCGGCGTCCATGGCCTGAAAAATCACCAAGAGCCCGTACCGATTGTGAGCGTACATAAGACTTTGGAGCTCGTCGATGGTGGTCCTAAAATCAGCCAGTTGGGCGGCGTAGTCAGCTTTGTCGTCGTAAAGGTCTTCTATTTTGGTGGCCGTTTTTTTATGATGAAATGTACGGGTGCCGTCGAAGCGAAAATCTTCGGTTTTGAGTGACTGAGACATAGAGGAACGGTTGGTTTTAGTGTTTGTCCGACATATAAATTTGAAAAATCAGGGTAAAATATACCTAAATGCTCACCGCTTGATAATTTTCCGTTACTAATATCCCTGTTTTTTGGGTCAAAGTGGTTATAAACCGAAATTTTCTGTATTTTGAATCGGAATAAAGACCAGCAACAGGCGTTTTTTTGCATATTATTGGCAACAGAGAAACTTTGGCGTTGATTTTGTTTAGTAACCTTTAGAAAAACAGTAGTACTAATTACCCATTCTAACGCTAAACACCATTGATGTCATTTCCTCAAAATGACTGATGCCCGCTCAAATTATGAAACTCACTATTGCCGCTTGGCTGCTTATTGGATCAGCTTGTACCATTTTGATTGGTATTTTTTTGGGCATTTCTTTTTTTAATACCATTCAGCGCCAAGTCGAAGAGGCGGAATGGGTAAAAGAAAAAAACGAAATGCTTGACCAGCTCCTGGCGCTGGAAAAGCTCCTCGTCGATATGGAAACGGGGCAACGTGCGTATCGAAGCACGAACGAAAAAAGATTTTTGCTACCATTTAACCAAGCTCAGATTAATATTGGGCTGGTAGAAGATAATTTAACGAACTATTTCCAGGAAAATCCGCTCAAGCTGTCCCAATTGGCCCAAATACAGCAATCATTGCAATTGTTAATGCAATTGTGGAGCTCCACCCCAGAAAATGAAAGGGGAGTGAACCAGCAAACCCTGATTGAAATTACGGCACGAGAGATGAAAGAAATGGACAACGTGCGGATACTGGTAAAGAAAATGTATACCGCCGAACGTTATGAGTTGTCCAGAAGAGAGGCTTCAATGAAGATGCTCATTGAAAACCTAACCCGTAAAACCGTATTAGGGACATTTTTGCTGTTTTTGGCGGCCGCCGTGCTTACTTATTTTTATGCGTTAGAGTTTAAAAGCCGGAAGAAAATCGAAAATCGACTCAGCAATACTATAGACGAGCTTGAGGAACTTAATAAATCTATCAAAGAAAGAAATTGGTATCTGGCGGGGCTAACGATTTTGAATGACTCCCTTCAAAATACCAATACATTAGAAGCTCTTGGGCAATCGGCCTTAAAAGCCGTTACCGATTATTTGGAGCTACCAGCGGGGGGGATATATTTGGTTGATGAGTCTCAAAAGTTGGTGCTGAAAGCCTCTGTGGCTTTGCCCACTCAAGCGCCCCAATCCTATGCGCTGGGAGAGGGATTGGTAGGCCAAGCTGGGCTTGAAAGGCAAGTACGCATCACTAAGTCAATTCCGTCGTCTTATTGGGCCATTGAGTCGGGAAGCGGCGCTACCAAAGCAGGTGAAATTGCGTGCATTCCACTTTGGTACGGTAAAGAACTCAAAGGTGTAATCGAGCTAGCATCCTTCTCGCCATTTCCTGACCATCAAATAGAGCTTTTGAAAAAAGTATCTAAGGATATTTCCTTGTCGGCCAATGAAATACAGTCTCGGCTTAAAGTTGAGCAGTTGTTGGAACAGTTGAAAGAACAAACGGCAATTTTGGAGAATCAGCAGGATGAATTGCGTCAGACCAACGAAGAATTGTCGCACCAATCCGAGAGCCTGATGGCATCTGAAGAAGAGTTGCGGGTGCAAGAAGAAGAATTGAGACACATCAATTCAGAGTTGGAAGAAAAAAATGAAGCCCTAGAAGTAGCAAGACAGGCATTGGCCCTGAAAGCCAAGGAGTTGGAAGTGACAAGTACGTACAAGTCAGAGTTTCTGGCCAATATGTCGCATGAGTTGCGTACCCCGCTCAACAGCGTTTTGATTTTGGCCAACTTGTTGTCTGAAAATAAATCAAAAAACCTAAGCGAAAAGCAGGTTGAATACGCCAACGTGATTCGAAAATCGGGCACCGACCTGTTAAAGCTCATTAATGATATACTGGATTTGTCGAAGATTGAAGCAGGGAAGATTGATTTTCAGTTTGAAAGTGTACCTGTTAAAAATATTATAAGGGATATTAAGCAATTGTTTGAGGTAGTAGCCGACGAAAAAGGGGTGTTTTTTTTAACGCAAGTAGAGGCCTCGGTTCCCGCAGCGTTGCACACCGACAAACAGCGATTAGAACAAATTATTCAAAATCTGTTGTCCAATGCGTTTAAGTTTACCCCAAAAAATGGGAAAATTACGCTTTCATTTAAGGCCATTGAGCCTCAGCCTGACTTTGCCACCGACGCCCTGAAAAAGGCCGAACAGGTATTGGCTATCAGCGTTGAGGACACGGGCGTGGGAATCCCCGCCGAAAAACAACAGCTCATTTTTGAGGCATTTCAACAGGCCGATGGGTCAACCAGCCGTAAATATGGTGGTACGGGCCTAGGGCTATCCATCATTAGAGAATTGGTAAAACGGCTGGGCGGAGAAGTAAGACTTCAAAGTGAAGTGGGGAAAGGTAGCACTTTTTCGGTTTTTATACCGCTCAAAACCAACGCGACAGGTGCAGTGGCTGCCAACCCTGAAGCGCTGACGATAAGCGAAAAGCGAAACTTCTCCATGACCGATTTTCAAAAAGAGATGGTATCGCAGGCCAAAATAGAAGACGACCGAAATTCGATTGAAAAAGGCGATTTGGTGATGCTAATTATCGAAGACGACCCCATGTTTGCGGGGATTGTCAGGGATTTAGCCCGCAATAAAAACTACAAAACAATCGTGGCCCTGCAAGGCGACGAGGGAATGAGGTATGCCCAGAAGTATCAGCCGTCGGCCATCATTCTTGACGTGCAGTTGCCCGTTGTTGATGGGCAGAGTATTCTTTCGTGGATTAAGAATAACGAACAATTAAAGCACATTCCTGTTCATGTTATTTCGGGGGCAGATGCTTCGAGTCTGTCGTTGGAGGGGGCGCAGGCGTTCATCCAAAAACCCGTCAAAACGCAAGACTTAGAGAAGGTATTTAGTTTATTGGAAGCTCAATTGAATGTTAAAATCAAGAAAGTGCTGATATTAGTCGGGGAGTTTATTCAACGAAATACCATCGGTCAGGTGCTTGGAAAGCGCTATCCAGGCCTCAAATGGGAAGTGGTTGTTTCGGAGCAGGATGCCACCGACCACATTGCCCAGCATGATTATGACTGCCTGATTGTAGACATCCGCAAAAATTTGGATCAAGGCATGGAAATGCTAAGGCGCTTGAAAGAAGCCAGCGCTGCGAAGGTCTTGCCCGTGATTGTGTACATTGACGAAGACCTCAACCTGGCCAAAGAGCGCCAACTAAAAAAACTTTCGAGCGTGATTATCCGGGAGTCTACGCAATCTATGGAGCGACTAATGGATGAAATGGAATTGTTTCTCTATAAAGTGCAGGAAGTAGAAACCAAAAAGCTACCCCAGCCCACCGTGGCCTTCAGTAGCGGAGGATTGGAAGGAAAAAAGGTGCTTCTGGTAGACGATGATATGCGCAATGTGTTTGCTTTGAGCACATTATTGGAAGAGCAACAGATGAAAGTCATTACGGCCGACAACGGCAAGGAAGCGTTGGAAGAACTTAGGCTTCACCCTGATATTGATATTGTATTGATGGATATTATGATGCCCGAAATGGACGGGTACGAGGCCACGTCTCGGATTCGGCATGATTTGCGGTTGTCTAAATTACCCATCATCGCTCTCACGGCCAAGGCCATGCCCGAAGACCGTGAAAAAGTGATTGAAGCGGGGGCATCCGATTATATTACAAAACCAGTGGATACGGGTCAACTTTTTTCCCTGATGCGCGTATGGCTTTCCAAATAAAGAATGGATTCTCAAACACAACTGACTGCTGAAGAGTTAAACGAGATTATTCAACTCATTTATACCCAGCATGGGTATGATTTCAGTGACTATGCCCGATCGTCGCTGTTGAGAAGAGTGGCTCGGTGCATGACGATAGCGGAGTTCAAAACCAGTTATGAGTTGAAATATCATTTGATCAACGATAAATCTTTTTTTGCGTGGTTTCTAGAAACCCTGACGGTCAACGTGACGGAGATGTTTAGAGACCCTATTTTTTATAAAGAGCTTCGGGAAAAAGTGATTCCGACGCTGGCTTCTTATCCGATTATTAAAGTGTGGCACGCAGGCTGCGCCACGGGCGAAGAAGTCTATTCAATGGCAATTCTGCTGCAAGAAGCGGGCTTGCTAAACCGGACCAAAATGTATGCGACCGACCTCAATCCCGTCAATTTGGAAAGGGCACGTCAGGGAATTATTCCTTTAAAACAGATCAAAGAGTACACCACAAATTACATTAAATCGGGCGGAACAAATGATTTTTCGGCCTACTATACTGCGCAATACGACAATGCGATTATCCATAAAGAGTACCGTGAGGAGGTCGTTTTTGCGCGACATAATCTGGCCGTAGACCAGGTATTCAACGAATTTCAGTTGATATGCTGCCGCAACGTTATGATCTATTTTAATCAGGAATTACAAAACCGGGCAGTCCATTTATTTCACGATAGCCTCTCGCCCTTGGGGTATCTAGCCATTGGCATCAAAGAGTCGTTACTTTTTACGGATATAAAAGAGCAATTTGAAGCTATTAGTCCATTAGCCCGTATTTACCGACGAAAAAAATAAAAACAAAGAGAGGCGATGACAAAAAACAACGTTGATATAGTTGTAATTGGCGGCTCCGCAGGAAGTATTCCGGTGATTTGTGAGCTGATTGAAGCGCTGCCATCACCGTTTGATTTTGCCGTTGTCATCGTTATTCACCGTTCCAAAAACGTAATCAGTGAGATGGAACAGATTCTGGCGGTAAAACGAAAAGAAATAATGGTAAAAGAGCCAGATGATAAAGAACCCATCCAAAAAAATTGTGTTTATTTGGCTCCACAAAACTATCATTTGTTGATTGAAGAAACCCATTCTTTTTGTTTAGATTATTCTGAGCTGGTCTCTTATAGCCGTCCCTCAATAGACGTAACATTTGAAAGTATTGCGGAAATATATACTCAAAAGGCAGTGTCAATTCTTTTGAGCGGCGCAAACGGTGATGGCTCACACGGAATGGCAGAGATAATAGCAAGAGGAGGTACTGGCATTGTTCAGGAGCCTTCAACGGCGGAGTATCCCGTCATGCCTCAATTGGCCCTTGATGCCAATGCCGAGGCGAAAGCTTGGACGCCAGCCCAAATTTCTACATATATACATACATTGAACGTATAATTAATCTCAACGATGTTAAACCCTAATCGCGATTTTACAATTCTTTTGGTTGACGACCGTGAAGAAAATTTGTTGGCCCTTGAAGAAATGTTGGCCGATGAAAACAGGGTTTTTATCAAAGCTACTTCTGGCAATCAAGCCCTGCGCCACGCCCTCCGCAACGACAACATCGGCCTGATCATGTTGGATGTCCAAATGCCAGAAATGGACGGTTTTGAAGTGGCAAGGTTGTTGAAAACCAACCAAAAAACCAAGCATATTTCCATTGTGTTTGTGACTGCTATCAATAAAGAAGAGCACTATATGCTCAAAGGGTTTGATGAAGGCGCGGTGGATTACCTGCACAAACCCTTGGATATCAACGTCACCAAAGCGAAAGTAAAGGTATTTCAGCACCTGTATCAATACCAACAAGAACTTAAGTATACGGCCATTGAGCTCCGACGAATCAATCAGCAGCTAGAAAAGTTTGCTTATATCATCGCCCATGACATGAAATCCCCTCTCACGGGTATTATTGGCGCTTTGTCATTGTTGGAGATGGACGAGGACGGCGAATTGAGTGCCGAAGAATGCAAAGAATATATTTCCCACTCCAAAGAAGCGGCACTGTATTTAGCAAATATGATCAATGCCCTGCTGGACTACTCTCGCAAAAGCCTGGCCGACCAAACCGTAGAGGAGGTAAATGTACAGGATATGGTGCAGGAGATTGTGCATAATTTGTTTTTGCCGCCGCATGTTACGTTTAAAATCACGACCCCTTTGCCGATTTTATGGACTAAAAAACTGAAGCTACAACAGGTATTCCAAAATTTAATCAGTAATGCCGTAAAATACAATCACAAACCCGACGCGTCTATTGAGCTGGGATGTCAAGAAAAAGGGGATTTGTACGAGTTTTATGTGCAAGACAATGGCCCTGGGATTCCGTTTCAGGACCATGAAAATATATTTAAATTTTTCAGAACTTCAATCAACATGGCTACCTCAGAGAGCAGTACGGGGGTAGGGCTTTCAATCCTAAAATTACTGGTGGAAGAGCAGGGTGGTAAAATCTGGGTAGACTCTGACCCCAGCCTCGGAAGTGTTTTTTATTTCGAATGGAAAAAGTAATTCTATCTAAACAGTGCCGAAATGCACTTTTGCAAATATCCCAAAAATACAATTTTTTCTACCCTCTTCTAGGTCTTGCCAGCGCGGTACATACAGCAACCGTTCATACCCTATGGAATATTAATATAACAAAAAGAATTAATCATTGAGGAATCATTTGATTTCATGTAAATTAGGTATATTTGTTATACCTATGAGACCATAAATAACATACCAAAACATAACAGTTTGTCAAATTATTGAACTTGCAACAGTTTCATGGGAAAGTTGCAAATCCAACTCAGTATTGTTTGTTGAAAAAGTGATACAATTTAGTGAAAAATTAAAAAAGCCCTGTTTGTTATTGGTTGTTAACTGAGTGTATATTTTCTAATACACGCGCAAACTTTGTGGTTAACCCGTCAATAATCGTTATGAAAAAGGTGGCTTATTTTATAAATCTTCGATAAACCATTTGAAATACGAGTCGTAATGCAAGTAAAATGCTAATTAGTACTTACACAATAATAAACTAAAAAGCATATAAAATATGGTACATATAGAGTGAATATGGTAAACTAAAAAAGTAATGATGACTAATCAGTATAAATTTCTCCTGTAATTTTGAACAGAACAATTTATACCTGAAAGGCCTAAAAAAATCCCAAAAATCTAATCCGTTCTAATTTGGCTTTTGAATTTAATATACTAAAACTACATAATGCACAGATGGCGCTTTTTTGAGTATATAATCTGCATCGGTGTTTATCCAAATGATTTCAACGTTAATGAAACAAAGTCTCATAAAATAATTTAGTACTCATGACTAATCGTTACAATGTTCTTATTGTAGAAGATGATGCGTTTATTCGTAAAGTTCTTCGTCAATCCTTAAAAAATGATTTTGAAGTTACCACTCATGTCAATGGCATAGAAGCCATGAGCTGGTTGGAACAGGGGAATCCTGTGGATGTCATTTTGACTGATTTACAGATGCCATATTTGAATGGCCAGGATTTGATCAAGACGATACGAGCCAGTCCGATGTTTAAAAATCTGCCGATTATTATACTTTCTACCTACGACGATAGCAATACCCGTATAGCCTGTTTGGAATTGGGGGCTGATGATTACATGACCAAACCTTTCAATCCTTTGGAGGTAAAAGCAAAAGTTTTGGCCGTCATGCGGAGATCAAAGTAGTGTTTCTGACCGCTACTGTTTCCGAAAAGTCACTTTATTTCAGTTATTCTATCCCTTGATAAAAAGTCAAATGGAGCCAGAACAAAAGGGTTCGTTTCGAGCACTGTACATTGATGATGACCCGCAACGGGTGTCACTGCTGATTAATGACTTCGGGGCATTAATCAATATTATACCAGAGCCAGATTACGTAGACGCGCTGGAATTCCTAGAGATGGGAAATCCCGTCGATTTGGTCATTTGTAATGACTCTGAAGGCTACCTTGATTTCTTGAAATCACTGCGAAAAACGGCTTATTTTCAATCATTACCCGTTATCTTGTTTAGAGAAAACGGGGAGCTAGCTCCCCAAATAGCACAAGGGCAAGTGATTGATGTGTTTGAGCTACCGTACCCGCTGGAAGCCCTCAAAATCAGGCTCAATTACCTCATCCAGAAAAAACACTACCAAGAATCCACCCGAACTCCTTACAAACCGAAGCGCATCAGAAGTCCTTTTGGAAAAAGGGTGTTTGATATTGTGGTTTCGGCAACGGCCCTACTGATGATTTCGCCTTTGTTGGCGGTGGTGGCCGTGTTGATAAAATTGGATTCCAAAGGGCCGATTTTTTATCGTTCCAAAAGGGTCGGAATGGGCTACCGGATTTTTGATATGTATAAGTTCAGGACGATGCGCACTGATGCCGACAAAATGTTGGCCAATATGGCCTCCCTCAACATGTACAATGTAGCACCTGCGGCTGCCGTGAGCAATTTATGCGATGAATGCCAGGCGGCGGGCACGGAATGTCAACAAATTTTATTTTTAGACAACGAACAAATCTGCGAGAAACTCTACCACCAGAAGCAAAAATCAAAGGCTACCTTTTCCAAGTTTAAAGAAGATCCGCGCGTCACTAAGCTGGGGAAATTTCTGCGTAACTCCAGCATTGATGAGCTTCCTCAGTTATTTAATATTTTGTTGGGAGATATGTCGTTTGTGGGCAACCGTCCATTACCTCCGTATGAAGCCGAAAAACTCACCGCAACGGGTTATGCTCGGCGGTTTGCCGCCCCAGCGGGCCTGACGGGCCTTTGGCAAGTGACAAAGCGCGGCAAATCAAAGGTGTCAGACCTAGAACGCATTCAATTGGATGTGCTTTACGCCAAGAAATATTCGTTCAAAACCGATTTAATTATCATGATTAAAACAGTGAAGGCGGTTTTTCAAAAGGAGAATGTATGAGTACGCAGCCACTTGTATCGTTTATTACCATCAACTACAATCAGGCGCAAGTCACCTGCGACATGCTGGAGTCGACGCGTACCCTGACGTACCCCAATGTCGAAATAATTGTGGTTGACAACGGCTCCGCCGAAGACCCCACGCCACTGATTGAGAAAGGCAACTATCCCAACGTCAAAGTAATCCTGACCCATGCCAATTTGGGTTTTTCGGGTGGCAACAACGCTGGAATCCAACAGGCCAAAGGAGATTACTTTTTTTTATTGAACAACGATACCATTGTCACCCCCACGCTGGTAGAAGACCTGTTGGCCCCTTTTGCCACGGATGCATCCATCGGGATGGTTTGCCCAAAAATTCGTTATCACGACCACCCCACCATTCTTCAATACGCGGGTTATCGTCCGCTAGACCGCCTTACGGGCCGCACATGGGCTATTGGGTTGCAGGAAGAAGACAAAGGACAACACGATGTGTCGGGTGCTACGTATTTTGCGCACGGTGCCGCGATGATGGTACGGCGGGAGGTCATTGAGAAGGCGGGCTCGTTGGAAGATAGTTATTTTTTATACTACGAAGAACTCGACTGGTCGGCGCGAATTCGGCGGGCTGGTTTTAAGATTTATTACGAGGCCAAGGCCCTCATTTACCACCGCGAATCCATGAGCGTGGGCAAAGCCAATCCGCTCAAAGAGTATTATCATACCCGTAACCGCCTGCTTTTTATGCGCCGAAACGTGACGGGCATGACCTTGGTTACTTTCTGTTTGTACTACTTTATATTGGCCCTGCCCAAAGCCGCGCTAGTTCATTTGATGCGCGGACAAACAAAGTATCTGAAAGCCATCAAGGATGCCATCGTATGGAACCTGACCCATAAGGTCAACCAAAACGGCGACATTATTCCGTCAGTGGCGTTGGATAAACCTTACAAAATATAACTCCTTCGGAAAAATGGCAGAAATTTTACTCCTCGTTTGTATCGGTCTTGTGGTATACACCTATCTCGGATACGGATTGGTGGTGTGGTTGCTCATTCGTATCCGAGGAAAACGCCCTTCGGCCAAAACTGATGAATCCTATTCTCCTGAGGTAACCTTGGTGGTTCCTGCTTACAACGAGCTTTCGTGTTTGCCAGCCAAAATCACCAACTCGTTGGGACAAGATTATCCGCGTTCTAAAATCCGATTTTTATTTGTCACCGAAGGCTCCACGGATGGCTCCACGGAGTGGATTAAAGCGCATCACGGACAAGAAGTAGAGGTACTGGGCGGCACCGAGCGCCGGGGTAAAGTGGCAGCCATGAATGAAGCCCTGAAATACGTAAAAACCCCGATTGTGATTTTTACGGATGCCAACACACAACTGAACAAAGAAGCCATCAAAAACATTGTTCGGCATTTTCAGGACCCGATTGTGGGCGCGGTAGCGGGAGAAAAACGAATTCTGACCAACGATGATGAGTCGGCGGCGGGGTCCGGAGAAGGCTTGTATTGGAAATATGAATCACAACTCAAACGCTGGGATTCGGAATTACATACCATTGTGGGGGCAGCAGGGGAGTTATTTGCAGTACGAACGGAGCTGTATGAGCACGTTGAACCCGATACCATTTTGGATGATTTTATTATTTCGCTCCGCATTGCTGGCAAAGGTTACAAAGTAGCCTACGAACCTGAGGCCTATGCGTTGGAGCACCCCTCGTTTTCGATTTTGGATGAACAAAAACGCAAAATCCGTATTGCGGCAGGCGGTTTTCAATCCATTGTACGCCTGAGTTATTTACTCAACCCTTTCAAATACGGCATTTTGTGCTTTGAATACGTTTCTCACCGCGTGTTTAGATGGGCCGTGGCTCCAATTTGTCTGCCCCTGATATTTCTGCTCAACGCGTGGTTGGCTTACTCGGCTTTTCAAGCGCCGTCGCCGATAGGCACTGCTTGGATTACGCTATTTGTGCTGCAATGTCTTTTCTACGGGGCGGCGTGGGTAGGGTATCAATTGGAACAACGCCGTTTGCGCTGGAAATTACTCTTTGTCCCCTTTTATTTTACGTTTATGAACGTGTGCGCTTTGGCGGGATTGGTACGATACTTGCGTGGTAAACAATCAGGCACGTGGGAAAAAGTTCGCCGGGCCGATGGTGTGTTGCTGAAAGTGGAATAGGTAAAAAAGTGCGTATTGAATGATATCTTTACTCAACAACGAACAGTCAAAATTTTGGCTCTACGGCATGGTAGGCGTGGTATGTACGCTTATGTGCGGCTATTTGATTGCGGCGTTGGGTATTGCGGGGGCTGGCGTGGCGGTTGTGCTGCCCATTGCCTGTTTTGTATTGATTGGAGTTTTTGCTGAGCCGCGTATAGGCCTGTTGTTATACCTTCAACTCAATTTTTTGATTGGCGTCGCGGCGCGGTTTCTGACGGTAGATCTTCCCTTCGGAACATTTATTGACGCTTCGCTGATTCTGACGATGTTGAGTTTGCTGGTCAATGCTAAACGCTATGATTGGGGGCGGTTGCACCATCCCGTTTTTTACCTCGTGGCGCTGTGGGTTTTCTTTACGATACTTGAATTCTTCAATCCAGAGGCCCCATACAAACCCGCCTGGCTGTATAATTTTCGGAAATTTTCGCTCTATTGGATTTTGGCCACCTGCATTGTCTTGGTGGTTCCGTTTAAAAAATCTGATATAAAAATCCTGATTCGTACGTGGCTAATTTGGTCTTTTTTGGGCGCACTTTGGGGGTTTAAACAACAATACATTGGGCTTACGGCCAATGAACAAAATTGGCTCAATATGGGGGCTGATAAAACCCACGTGTTGTTTGGGGTTTTACGGATTTTTTCTTTCTACACCGATGCCTCACAGTTTGGGGCCGAAATGGCCGCTACCACCTTGGTCTGTGTCATTTGGTTTTTTGAAGAGAAAAAGTGGATGTACAAGATAGGCTATCTTGCGTTGGCGCTGGTGTATTTTTGGGGATATGCCCTTTCTGGCACCCGTAGTGCGTTGTTTGTGCTTGTGGGGGGCTACGCGTTTTACCTACTTTTACGAAAAGACATTCAAAAGATGATGATTGGAGCTTCCGTAGCGTTGCCAGTTTTTATCATCCTCATGTATACCAACATCGGTAGTGGCAACTATCAGGTGCAACGGATGCGTACTGCGTTACGCCCTATGGAAGATCCTTCTTTCCTATTACGACTTCAAAACAAAGAGAAACTGGCCCGCCTGATGGAAAATTACCCTTTTGGGGCAGGGTTAGGAACTTCTGAAGCCGTAGGGCAACGTTTTTCGCCCAATCACTGGGCCGCTCAGGTGGCGCCCGATAGTTGGTATGTGATTCTTTGGATTGAAACAGGAAGGGTGGGAATGACGCTTTATGTCATTATCTTGGTAAGCATCATCGCCTTTGCCACCTGGAAGGTTTGGCAAATTAAAGACCCTTGGTTGTTCAAAATTATGGTCACTATGCTGGCGGAGTTTGGGGGCATTGCCGTAATGGCTTATTCAAATCCCGTTATGGGGCAGTTCCCGACAAACGGGGTTATTTTTATCTCTATGGCTATGCTCGCGACCTGTAATCGGTGGGATACGCCTGCTGAGGTGGCTGCACCCAAAAAGGAATTGGTAATTACTTAATAATCAATTGATTTGTTGATACCTTTTTTTGACTTATGAAACGTCGTCGCGCGCTTTGGGGAATTGCTTTGCTGGGAGGAAGTTTGGGTTCCTTTGGAATCTTCAAGTGGATAAGCTGGCATAAAACCCCCGATTTGGCGTTTCTTTTGAGTCAAAAACAATTGCTGGCCGCGCTGAGCGAAACCATTATTCCTGCCACCGATACCCCCGGGGCAATTGAAGCGGGAGTGGCTGATTTTATCCTTAAAATGGTCGCAGAAAATATGGATACCGTTGCCCAGAATCGGTTCATCGACGGCCTTAAATCAGTAGAGTCGTTTTCCAAAGATACCTTTGCAAAATCGTACATTGAATGCAACAAAGACCAAAAAAATGCGGTCATGCGGCATTTTGACGAAGAAAGTAAGCCGCTCGAAGGCATCGCGGGGAAGGTACAGCGCAAACTATTCGGAAACCCTTTCTTTCCGATTTTGAAAGAATATACCTGTATTGGTTATTGCACCTCAATGCTGGGTGTCACCCAAGGCCTTGCGTATACGCTCGTTCCGGGCCGCTTTGCGGGATGTGTTCCGATGACTGAAAATCAAAAATCGTGGGCCACAAAATAAATTACTTCTGATTTCTAACACCAACTCAACGCATGTACCCCGTCAATCCTACCCTTAAAAACAAACAGTCATTCACCTTTGACGCTATCGTGGTAGGGTCGGGTATAAGTGGAGGATGGGCCGCTAAAGAGTTATGTGAAAAAGGTTTAAAAACATTGGTGCTTGAGCGAGGTCGGAATGTAGAGCACGTAACCGACTATCCAACCGCGCTTAAAAGCCCGTGGGAGTTTCCGAATCGATTGAACAACGTCATCCAAGATCAGGTCGATAACCCTGTGCAGAGTTTGTCGTATAACGAAGGGAACAAACACTTTTTTGTCAGTGATAAAGAGCATCCTTACATCCAAGAAAAACCTTTTTCTTGGATTCGAGGGTATCAGGTAGGAGGTCGCTCACTGACTTGGGGGCGGCAGTGCTACCGACTCAGTGACTTAGATTTTGAGGCCAATGCCAAAGAGGGAATAGCCGTCGATTGGCCTATTCGTTATAAAGATTTGGCACCTTGGTACGACTACGTGGAGCGGTTTGTGGGTATCAGTGGCCGGGCCGAAGGGCTATCACATTTGCCCGACGGACAATTTCTGCCCCCGATGGAATTCAACTGCATTGAAACGCACTTTGCCAGTCAAGTAAAGAAAAATTACAAAGACCGCCTGGTCACCATTGCCCGAACGGCCAATCTCACCAAAGGATGGAACGGGCGTGGACCTTGCCAGTACCGCAATCTTTGCGACCGAGGCTGCCCCTTTAGCGGGTATTTTAGCAGCAATTCCGCCACCCTACCCGTGGCGATGGCCACAGGTAATCTAACATTGCAACCCGATTCCATCGTTATTGAGGTGTTGTTTGACGAACAAAAAAATCGGGCAACGGGTGTGCGTGTCATGGACGCTCACACCAAAGAGGTGAAGGACTACTACGCCAAAATCATTTTTTTGAATGCTTCCACCATTGCTACCAGTGCGCTTTTATTAAATTCGGTCTCGCATCGTTTTCCTGATGGATTAGGAAATTCGAGTGGACAGGTGGGCCGCAATCTCATGGACCATTTCATGATGGGCGGCGCTATGGGAGAGTACGAAGGTTTCAAAGATAAATACTACGAAGGTAGGCGCCCTATCGGAATTTATGTACCTCGTTTTCGAAACCTAAACGCCCAAACCAAACAGAAAGATTATCTGCGGGGGTTTGGCTACCAGGGAGATGGTGAGCGTGCCGAATGGAGCGATCAGTATAAACGGGTAGAAGGTTTTGGAAAAGATTTTAAAAAGGCACTGACCCAACCAGGGCCTTGGACGATGTTTATCGGGGCGTGGGGCGAGACGCTGCCCTACGCTGATAACCGTATTTGGTTGGACAAAGAGCAAAAAGACTCATGGGGGCTACCATTGGTTCGGATATTTTTTGAATACCATGAAAATGAAATTAATATGCGCAAAGACATCAAGGAAAGCGCCGAAGAAATGCTCCAAAAATCAGGTTTTCAGAAAGTACAACAATTTTATTATGACCTACCTCCAGGCTCGGCAGTACACGAAATGGGCACGGCTCGGATGGGCCATGACCCCAAAACTTCTGTGTTAAATGGCTATAATCAGATGCATGACGTCAAAAATGTGTTTATCACGGATGGCAGTTGTATGACATCGTCGGCCTGCCAAAATCCGTCGTTGACTTATATGGCGCTTACAGCTCGGGCATGTGATTATGCAGTTTCGGAACTCAAAAAATTGAATTTATAGCAAAAGGAAAAATGAAAGTTGCGCACTTGATTTTGGCACATGCTCAGCCTCAGCAACTTGCAAGGCTTATTAATTCTTTGCAGCATCCTGATGCCGATTTTTATATACACCTTGACAAGAAAACAGATATTAGACCTTTTCAAGCCCTTATTCATGGCAAAAACGTCTTTTTTGTAAAGCAAAGAGTAAAAGTAAGATGGGGCGCTTATAGTATAGTTCAGGCTACTTTGAACGGATTTGAGGACATTTTGGCATCGGGCGTGGCGTATCAGTACGTAAATTTGTTGAGTGGACAAGATTATCCTCTAAAAAAAACAGCTGACATTCATGCCTTTCTTGAGGTTAACTACCCGACGCAGTACATGGAGTTTGTCTCGGTCCAAAATGATTGGCAAGAGGCAATCCCCCGCATCAGTCGTTATCATTTGGTTAATTTTGATATTCCGTGGAAATTTAAAATAGAAGAGTGGATAAACAAGGTATTACCTGATCGAAAAATGCCCAAACAATTGGTGGTCGTTGGTCGCTCACAGTGGTTTACCATTACCCTCGATGCCGTTCGTTACATCGTGGATTACCTGGAAAAGAACCCTCGCTTGGTCCGTTTTTTTAAGTTTACGTGGGGCGTAGATGAAATTATTTTTCAAACTATTTTATACAATTCTGATCTAAAAACTACGATGGTTAACGAAAACCTGCGTTATATTGATTGGTCGGAAGGAAAAAGCAGCCCCAAAACCCTAACCATGGTTGATAAGGAAACCTTGGGAAACTGCGGTAAATTCTTTGCCCGAAAATTTAATGTCGAAGTAGATAAGGAGATTTTAAATTACCTCGATTCACGTTAAGGAGTGAGCGGCTGTGCAATACTCGGCCTTTGCCAAAGCCCGCTTGTAGCATCATATTGTTTGAGAACACGGGCGGGGTTTCCTCCCACCACTGTATACGGCGGCACATCCTTCGTGACCACACTTCCACCCGCCACAACGGAGTGTTTGCCGATAGTCACTCCCGCCGTAATAACGGCATTGGCGCCAATCCAGCACTCTTCTTCAATGACAATCGGACGGGTCGTAACGGGTTGACGGTGAATGGGTAATGTGACATCTTCGTAAACGTGATTCAGGCCCGACATTACTACGTGCTGTGCAATAATGACGTCGGAACCAATCGTGACGGGGCCAATCACCACCGAACCGATTCCGACCGTGCAATGCTCGCCGATGGTCACATCTCCTACCCCGTTGTTGACCACGCTAAAAGACTCAATCGTACTGTATGCTCCCAGGGTGAAAGCATTGAAAGGTAGTACATCCATTCGTACGTTGGCACGAATGGCCGCCGACCGGTGCTTTTTATGAATAAACGGATTGACAAACCAGCTCACCCACAGGCGTGGCCGCGCCTGACCCGTAGGAATGAGCATCCAATGGACCAATCGTTTGAAGGATGGACGGCTGTCCAGATAAGTTTTTATGCTCATTTTTTTGGTAATGCTTTCGCGAAAAAACGTGTTTCAATGGCACTCATTAAATCTCCCACCGAATTTTCCCATGAGTGCTCATGTGCAAAGGCAATGCGGGCTTCTGGCGTAGAAAGTTGTTTGCCTTGAAGCACATCCTCAATCTGCGCGATGAATTGGTCGCTGTTTTCGGCCAAATTTACGTGGTCTTTAAACAAATCCATGGTCTCGGTTTTGACCGCAACGATGGGTTTGCCCATGGCAAGGTACTCGTCTATTTTGCGGGGATAATTCCCAATCGTTACCTCGTTCAGTTTTTGGGGATTAATCAACACGTCCATTCCTTCTAGGTACGCTGGGATTTGTTGAGGAGTTTTGGAGCCCAGAAAGTGTACATTAGGAAGTGCTTTTAGACGTTCAACGGGAAAAGAATCGTCGGTTGAGCCAATCAAAACGACTTGCCAATCGGGACGTTGGGCCGCAACGGTTTCAATAAGTGCGCCATCAAGGCGCAGGCCCGTCAGCGCACCCGCGTAGCCTACCCGAGGGTGCGGAATTGCCTCCAAATCAGCGGGAATCTTGTCTATTTTGTTCGAGTCAAAAAGTTCTAAATCACAGCCTTGACCCACGTACACCGATTGAGGGTTGTATCGAGCCGCTTGATTGGCCAAATAAATAGAATTGCTGGCTATCATGTCTACTTTTTGCATCAGCAAAGGCTCCAGGCGCAGGCCGTGCTTGCGCCAAAAATCAACGGCCAAAAAATTATCCCTTAAATAGTACACTGATACCTTAGGTTGCAGGAGTTCTTTCATAAAGAAGCCCTGCAACATATCGTTGTCATTGATTAAAATAAATGAATCCCAGCCCAGTTTTTTGACGGCGGCGGTGATTTCATGGGCTATTTTTTGAGTATTATAACGATTGAGCCAATCATAAAACGCACCGTCGGGCATCCAATTGATGGAGGCCATCACCGATTCAGGGCTTAACACCCACAAATTAGCCCCATCCTGAATCAGGCGTTGGCCTTGATGCTTTGCTAAAAACTCACTTCGTAGTTGCGCACGGCCTGATTTTTGTGAAATGACGGTCGACCAGTCCAATGGGTCATTTACAAATAAAACCTGATGAGATTGAGATAAGACCCGGGCCATATCCCGAATATTACTGCCCAAATGCGTCTCTTCCCAAATTTGCCGGGAAGTAATAACAAAATTAAACTTTTTGGAGGATATGCCCATCTTATTGGCGGTAGAGTTAGGGATATTTTATTAGATTACTTTTTATGGATATTTTATTGCGCTGGCTGGAGATTTTCAAACAAAATACTTCGGGCAGAAAATGCTCAAGTTAGTAATTTGGCATGGTTTTTAGGGATATAAAGAAGGGCATTTTCAGGTTTGGGATTGTTCGTTCTCAAAACGTGTTTTACAAGCGCGAAAAAAGTCATAACGTTAATAAACCAAAGATAATAAACGATTTATCTCTTTCAAGAAAACACACAAGAGTGTGCGGAGGGTTTGATTTGATAAATATATTATAGTTAATTTTGGTAAGCAAGGACTGTTTTATTTTTTACCCTTAGCATGAAGCCTTCTGCATATTTAGGGTGTATCTTTGGGGTCGAATAGTATTAAAACTTAATCGACCAAAATTGGTTTGTTAGGTATCAAAAAGACAATCTTTTAGGTATATATATATTAATTGATTAAATGGATGATTATGTACTTTTACAAGTGGTCTTCTTTTTTTTGCCACCATTATTGTCTGTTATTGATTAGTGGGGTATGTCTGTGGGGGCCATTATTTGGACAAAATTCATCTTTTCAAAAAGCGCCCACTACCACCATGCGTGCCTCTACATTGGGGACGGCAGACTCGCTGTATGTTGATTTTAGTAATGATATAGCGATGCAGTTGTTACCCTTTAATGACTTGTTTGAGTTGGCACTGGCGCATTCTCCATTGCTCAATTTTGAGAAAGAAGTGGCCAATGCTCAGCAGGCGTCGTATAAACTTTCAAAGTTACAAATCTTGCAATCTGTGACGGCTGGCGGGAGCTATTCGGCGGGTAATCAGGCCATTATATCGACGGGGTCGGGGTCTACGGGAGATGCAATCGGGCAAATTGCAAACGGATACCGGGTAGGGTTGAATCTGCAGCTTAGTCTGTATGAAATCATAGGCAGAAAACACATGCTTACGCAGGCCAAAGCCAACTACCAATCTATGCTCAGCCGTAAAGAAATTCAGGAATTACAGCTGAAAAGGGAGTTGATTGATTTGTTTCAGGATTTGGTGACAGCGCAGAAAGTGCTTCAACTTAGACTGAAAGACCAGCAAATGGCGACGGTTGCGTACCAAATCGCAGAGGTGGAATTCAAACAGCGGAAATTGGATGTGAATGCATTCTCGAATGCGAGCAAAAGCTATTTTGGCGTTCTTTCTTCCATTGAGGAAGCGAGAGGGGCTTTTTTAAAGTATTTGTATAATCTTGAGGCGCTAGTGGGAGTTCCGATTCAGCGCCTAAAACGTAAATAAACTTGACGGATGACAGTTAATCATTTTATACGTCTTCTGAAAGAAAATACGCTATGGATTATTCTGTTTCCGCTGCTGACGGCGGGGGCAGTTTATTATTTTACCCGTAACGAACAAAAAGAATACACCGCCAAAGCAACCGTTTATACGGGGCTTGCCTCGGGGTATTCTATTCAATCTGTCAACAAATCAGGGACTTCTGATTACACAACCATCAGCAATGCTTTTGATAACTTGCTGACAACGTTGAACTCAAACGAGACCATGCGTCAGATTGGTTTGCGCTTAATGGCGCAGCACCTTATGTTACCCAAATCCGATAGCCTCATTTTAGCACAACCTGGATTTTCTGAACTACAAGATGCGATTCCCTCAAGTTTTCGGCTTGATTTATTGGCCAATTTAGACTCCACAGGGCTGTATCCTAAGCTAGAGGCACTGGCCAATTCAGATAAAGACAATCCAATTAAGAGCCTCTTAAACAATCCTTATTCGTACTATTCTACCGAAGGAATTGCCAAAAAATTGAAGGCAAACCGAAAGAACAACAGCGATATGATTGAGCTAGAATACGAGTCGGACGACCGGGGCGTGACCCAGCAAACGCTCGCTCATGCCATTCGGGTGCTGAATGCACGCTACGTTTCTTTAAAAAGTATCGACGCAAATCCTGTTATTGATTATTACAAAGGCAAATCGCAGGAAGCACGGGATAAGCTGGAAGAGATAGAATCCAAACTACGGGAATTTAATATTAAACACGAACTGGTAAACTTTGCCGAAGAATCCAAAAATGCGGTTTTTTCCCGGGATGGTTTTGCCAAAGAATATACCACAGAATTGATGCGCAACCGCGCCGTCAAAGCGGGCATGGATGCCCTCCAAAAACGAATGGGCCAACGGGGCAATCTACTGTCAATCAATGATGATTTGATTCAAAAACAGACTGAACTATTGTTTGCCGAAACTGAGGTCGTAAGTGCGCAGTCGAGCGGGCAGAGCAACGGCCAAGTCAGTAGTTTGCAGGCAAAAGCAGACCGGATAAAGGAAGAAATGAAGGAGATTTCGCGGAGGTATTATGCCGCTGGCAATTCTCCCGAATCCCTACCCCAAGATAAACTGGTGGAAGATTGGTTGGAAAAAGTGATTGAGTTTGAAGAGTCAAATGCCCGCCTCGACGTGTACAAAAAACGCCTTGGGGAATTTCAGGCTAAAATGACTGAATATAGCCCGCTCGGAACGGACCTTCACCAACTGCAACGCGAACTCGACGTGGCCGAAAAGGAATATCTGGCTTTGACAGCCAGCCTCAACCAAGCACAAATCTATCGTCAGGATGTGTTGGAGGATGATATACTGAAGATACTGGACCCGCCTAGTTATCCGTTAAAGCCCAAACCGAGCAAGCGCCTGTTGCTGATTGTGGTGGGTTTTGGAGTTGGTTTTTTTATTGCGCTATTGATGACGGTCATTCGTTTTCTGCTCGACCGCCGGCTTGATTCTCCCGAAAATGCCGAAGCAAAAATTGGCAAACCCGTGACTATTGCTTTTCCAAAAGTAAAGAAATTGACCCTTGGCTCGAAGGAGAGCCGAGCAGCAATGAGTACTTTTGAGCAGTTGACAAATGCCATCAACATTGAGATTTTACAGTCGGCTTCTCAGGTCCCGATTCCGTTGATTACGCTGGTGAGTATGCGTTCTAAACAGGGCAAAACATGGGTAGCCCAAGGACTGGCGCGCTTGTATGCCGAGACGGGGCAGCAAATAGCCTATTTTTACCCAAAGATTACTAAAAATGAACTTCCGTTTGAACAAAAGGGAGTCCATTTTTTCCCCTATTCCATTCGTCCAGATTTTATGAATGTGTCTGATTTGACGGGGCTGTTGGAGGAAGATAAACCCTTTGCGACTTCGCCTTTTCATAAAATTATCTTGGAACTACCTCCGCTGGTAAGTAGTCCTTTACCGCTGTACTTGTTTAACAAATGTCACGTTTCGCTTTTGGTTGTGGATGCTAACAGCGTGTGGGGACGTAAAGAGAAACAGTTGATGGATTTGTACAATAAAATTTCCACCAAGAACCCCATAATTATTTTAAATCGTGTTGAAAAGGAGTATATTGATGCCCCAACGGTGAAAGAAGCAGAGCAAATTTTGGTACCGTCTGAGGTGTTGCTCAAACACCAGCGGAAACTACCGTCAGCCTCCCAAACCTAACCGATTTAAAGCACGTTTGCCAACGTTATGAGTAACACTAAAAAAGCGATTGATGGAGGGAAATGGATTACTATTTCTACCGTCATATCCACTGTATTTCAGTTTGTTCAAGTCACAATTCTCGCCCGATTATTGGACCCCGCCGTTTTTGGGGTCGTAAGTGTAAGTACCTTAATCATTAATTTCTTCTACATTTTCAGTAATCTCGGCTTTTCAAACTCTATCATTTATAAACAGGAAAATGACCAAAAAGCGTTGTCTACGCTGTATTTCCTGAGTCTCCTGATGGGTTTTTTTATTTTCCTTATCGTCTTTTTTAGCTCACCGCTTATCATTGCGTATTACCATGAGCCGCGGCTTGATAAGGTCATCAAATTGGCATCGCTGTATTTTGTGATTATTTATTTTGGCCAAATTTACCTGTTTCTGCTCCAGAAAGAACTGCGCTTTAAGTCGATTGCTCTGATGGAAATTGCGGGAGCGGTGGTGGGGGCTGTTACTTCTATCTCGTTAGCATACAGTGGTTTTGAAGAGTTGTCGTTGATTTATGGACAATTGGCCATGCACATTGTTCGTACAGGATTGCAAATTGTTTTTGGGCTAAAGTTCTTTTTCCCGTCGTTGTATTTCAACTTGGGAATGATCAAGGAGCATATTCGTTTTGGAATGTACAATGTAGGCGATGGACTGCTGGGGTTTATCCAAGGAAACGCAGATACAATTGTGGTGGGGGGTGTGTTGGGGGTTAAATCGTTGGGTTTTTATACGGTGGCGGCCCAATTGGCGGTGTTTCCGATTACTAAACTCAACCCGATTATATTGCAGGTGGCGTACCCTTTATTAGCCAAAATGAAAGACAAAGATTCGGAGCTACGCAAGTCATATATCAAAATTTTGGACCTGATTAGTTACCTCAATTTGCCTTTGTTGGCGGGGTTGTTTATTACGGCCAACAGCGTTATTCCGCTGCTGTACGGCACTGGCTGGGAGCCGACCATTCCGTTGATTAAGATTTTTGTTTTCCAGAGTTTTTTTAGTTCGTTGGCGCACCCGTTGTATACCATTGCCTTTACCAAAGGCAAGCCAAACTTGCTTTTTTATCTTAATTTAGTCACGCTCATCATTAAGATTCCGCTACTTTATTTCTTTGGAAAATACTGGGAAGTCACGGGCATTGCCTTTGCGTTTTTGACGGCTACGTTCATCTATTTAGTACTGAATTTCGTAATTGCCCACTCATTAATCGGGCATTTTTTGAAAGAGTTTTTGACTAATCTCAGCAAACCACTGCTTTTTTGCTTGATGATGGTCGGTGGGGTGTTTTTGTATCAACAGTTTGTTGGCAGTGAGGGGCTGCTCCATACCCTTGTTCAGATTGCCATCGGTGGGGGCATTTTTGCGGTGCTGACGTTGAAGTTTAAACTTTCGTTGTCCGAAATTAAAAATTTCAGGAAGTCGATATAAGAAGATGTTATGAAACACCGATTCAGAATATTGGACATTTTCAGGGGAATTTTTGCCTCAATGGTCGTGTTTTTTCACTTGGCCGATTTTGCCGATACTCCCTTGCTCAACAACGATTTCGTCAGAAACTCGGACATGTTTGTTGATTTTTTCTTCGTGCTCAGCGGGTTTGTGATTGCTTACAATTACCAAACCTTTGCCAAAACCGAAGAAATAGGCACTTTTTTGCAAAAACGACTGTACCGAATCTATCCTTTGCATATACTGATGTTGCTGGCTTTTTTGTTTATCGAATTGGTCAAAGGCTATCTTTCGTCGTACGTGCAGGTCAATCAGCCCGTGGGTGCAAACAACAATGTGTATTCATTTTTTACGTCTTTGTTTTTACTCAATTCGGTTAAAATACTCGGAATTAAGGACGTAAGCTGGAATATTCCGAGCTGGTCCATCAGCGCCGAAATGATTTCGTACGTGGTCTACGGGGCGGTTGTGCTGCTGCTGCACAAATGGGGGATTGTCCGCCAAAAATTCGTCGTATTTTTGTTAATTGCGATTGTGGCTTTTGCCTCAATGGTTTTAATTAATCAAAGCTTCCGGCTCAATTACAGTTTTGACTACGGTTTTTTACGAGGCATCATCGGCTTCTTTATGGGGGCATTTTGTTACGGTGTATTTGACCGCTCTTATGGGTATTTCAAAAAACTGCCCAAGTTATTTTTCGATTTATCGGAAGTACTCGTTATAGGAACAATCATCGGCATGATTTACTACGGAGCCTACTTCAAAGAAATGGGAGGGGTGTATGAAGTGCTGTTTTTTACGTCCATTTTGATTTTTTCTTTCGAACGCGGACTGGTTTCTGATGCGCTAATAAAATCTATTTTTTTGGATAAAGTAGGCTTGTACAGTTACTCGATTTATATGACTCATGCCCTGCTAATCAGTCTGTTCAATGTTCTTTTTATCCGGATTTTAAAATTTCCTCCCTCTGCTTACGTATATTTAGTATTTGTAAATTATTACCTGATTTACAAAGTGTCGGAGTGGACCTATACGCACATAGAGATGAGGTTTAAAGCGAGAAAAAAAACGGTTACATCGACTGTTTAATGGCGTATAATAATGTTTGTCCTGATTATCCCTAACCAACGTTGTCGTGAATAACTCTTTACTTCCCTCTTGGGTTTCCAAACATTTGTTTATGTATCCGCCCAGCGATACTACGGCGGAGCGCATCGCGGATATTCGGGCGAGGCTGAGTAAGTTTCGGGTAGAAAATCCAGAAATATCCATCGTGATTCCCGCTTATAACGAAGAAGCAAATATCCTGAATCTGCTATCGTCATTGGGCGATCAACAAACAACGCGAAGCGTAGAACTGTTGGTCGTCAATAACAATTCGGCTGACCGTACACAAGAGTTGTTGGATAAATGTGGCGTACGTTCAATCTTTGAAAAACAACCGGGCGTGGCTTTTGCTCGCCAGTCGGGATTATTGGCCGCCAAGGGGCAAATCATCGCCAATGCCGACGCCGATTGCCTGTATCCGCCGGGTTGGGTGGAGGCCATTACGGCGCCACTCCAAAACCCCACCATCGCGTGTTCCTACGGATTGTACTCGTTTTTGCCTAGCCCCCAGTCGTCGCGCTTGGCGTTGTCGCTGTATGAAAAAGCGGCACACCTGCTCAATCGGGTGCGCAATCGACACCGGTCGTACATGAATGTGTACGGCTTCAATTTTGCGTTTCGACGGGCAGATGCGTTGGCAGTGGGCGGTTTTGAGACCGACTCGGGGCGGGAAGGCTCCGTGGCTGAACTAATTGCGGCGGGAGAAGCCCCCCCGCCGTCGGGCCGGTGTGAGGATGGATTAATGGCCTTGGCACTGCAAAATCAGGGGAAAGGCACGACTTTCAGGGTCACGGACCCCAACGCTAAAGCATGGACCAGTGACCGACGATTGGTGGCGGATGGAAGTTTGATGAAAGCATTTTCCAAACGTTTTTGGGGTGGGCTTCAAGAAATTGGTCATTTTTTATCCCCCACGCCAAAATCCTCCTCTTGAAACATTAGACCGGGCATGATGATGAATTTCTACAAAACGAATCGCAATGAAAACCGAACTGTGCGCTCATTTCTGTTGCTTTTCGTGGGGTGTTGGATGGCAGGGGTGTTTGGGAGGAATGCATTTGCCCAGAATTGTGCCGATGGAAATACCGTCAGTAATCAAACATTTGGTACGGGTCAGCGGGGAGCTTTGCCAAACGGCTACATCAACTATACTTACGTAACCGATGGCTGTCCCAACGACGGGAGCTATACGGTGGCGGGTACGGTGAGTGGAGCTTGTTTTACAAACAGTTGGCACGGGCTCAGTGAAGACCATACACCAGGAGATGCTGCGGGTAATATGCTGATTATCAATGCACCGTATCCGGGTGAAATATATCGGGAAACCATTGCTGGTTTATGTACCAAAGCGGCCTACGAATACTCGTTTTGGTTGGTCAATTTAAACCTCGAATTTCCGCCCGGAACCTGTGGTTTTGCCATACCCAATGACCCCGATATTACCATCCGTGTCGAAACGACCGACGGCCGATTGATTGATACTTTAAACACGGGGGTAACTTTACGAACTCCTACGCCCGTTTGGCGAAAGTTTGCCTTGACTTTCAACTTTCCTCCCACGTCTGAGGAGACGACGGACGTAGTGATTCGGCTGATTGACAACGGACAAGGAGGGTGTGGAAATGATTTTGCGCTGGACGACTTGATGCTTAAAAGGTGTACCGATTGTGAAAGCCCGAGTGTGTATGTGCCCGATATATTTACGCCTAATAACGACGGTCAAAATGATGTTTTGGATGTTTTTGTGAGCAACTTAGCAGCGTTTGAATTTGTGGTCTATGACCGGTGGGGAAGTGCGATTTTTGTCAGCCGTGACCCGACGGTCAAATGGGATGGGAAATTTAAAAATGCGGCTTGTCAGGAAGGGATATATACGTGGTCAATGACGTATACATTTACGACCTCAACCCAGAAATACACCAAAAACGGTCAGGTGGTGTTGGCTCATTAATTGAAATTAACCTTTTGCCAATCTTTTTAAACTTATGGTAACCTCTGCCAATCATTTTGCGGGTGTCACGTTGCTCATCACTCATTACAATCGGAGCAGTTCGTTGGAGCGTTTGTTAAAATCATTTCAAAACTTGGGTTGCGTGTTTGACGACATCGTGGTATCTGACGATGCCAGTAAACCCGAGCATTTTAAGGCGGTAGAGGCGATGAAAGAAAAATACGGATTTACGTTGGTATCGACACCCCAAAACAAAGGATTAGGTAACAACATCAATAAAGGACAAGCGGCGATAAAATCGCCCTACACCCTATACGTTCAGGAGGATTTTGTGCCAAAACCTGCCTTTGTGACGCATTTCAAAGATGCGTTGGCGTTTATGGAGCTAGATAATGAGCTGGATATTGTTCGTTTTTACGCCTATTTTGCTTATCCGTACCTCAAACCCCAAGGCAAAGGCTATTCGTTGATGGTGTTTAAACCGTGGATTTGGTACACCGACCACCTGAAATTTTACTATTATAGCGACCACCCACATTTGCGTCGAAGCACGTTTTTGGACAAGTTTGGCAAGTATGTCGAAGGCATTAAATCGGACCGAACCGAGTTTTTGATGTGTTTGTCGGTGCTAAAAAAGAAGGGTAAAGGCCTGTTTTTTAATGAATTTACCACGCTTTTTGACCAAAAAAACTCCAGCGATGAACCCAGTACCATTCAACGAAGTAGTTGGCGCGAGAGCAGCAATCCTGGTTTTATGGCCTTGCGGTGGTTTTATCTAAAATTCAGATTGTTAAAAAACACAGTTGAACTTATTACTTTCAAATAAAAAGTACCCTATTGGTCGTCAGAAGCTTACTAATAAAGTAGTCGAAAAGGCGACGAATGTGTATTTTTCTAAAAAGATAGACCCGATGGCTAAAGCGGAGAACCATTTCCCTGGCGTTACATTGCTCATTACGCATTACAATCGAAGCAGTTCGCTGGAACGTTTGCTGAAAGCATTTGATGCTATTTCTTGTTCATTTGAAGACATTGTGGTTTCAGATGATGCCAGCAAGCCAGAGCATCAAGAGGCCATGGCAGAGATGCGTAAACATTTTCCGTTTCGACTCATTACGACGCCTCAAAACAAAGGGTTGGCCAATAACCTCAACAAAGGACAAGAGGCCGTCACAACGCCTTATACGCTCTATGTGCAGGAGGATTTTATTCCTAAACCCGCCTTTGTCCCCAAGCTGAAAGCGGCACTTGGTTTTCTCAATGACGATGCGTCTTTGGACATGGTGCGTTTTTATGCCTATTATGAATATGCCCATTTGGAGCCGTTTAAAGAAGGATTTTCGCGCATGATCTACAAACCTTGGTCGGCTAAATACGATAAAATTTACTACTATAGCGATCACCCGCACCTGCGGCGTAGCACGTTTTTGAACAAATTTGGTCGTTATGTAGAAGGAATTAAGTCGGATAAAGCGGAGTATATGATGTGCCTCGCCTTCATTCAAAATAAAGGTAAAGGCCTGTTTTACGATGATTTCAAGGGGCTATTTGACCAAGTAAATTCCGACAATGAACCCAGCACGGTGCAGCGTAATAATTGGCGTCAACAAAATAATAATCCATTCATACACCTAGCGCGGACGCTGTATCGTCAAATCAAATACAACTACGATTTGCGCTTTACCCGCCCACATTAGGATAGTGCAGCAGGTTTAGAGAAACCTGCTGCACTATCCTATAAATAGCTTTTTTCACTAAAAACCCCCGCGAAGAGTTTCTTAGCGGGGGTTTTTAGTGGGATGTACTGAATATTAAGGCGCTTTTACGATTTTACGGAAGGCGCGTTGGTTGCCTTGCTGAATCTCGATGATGTAAGCACCTGGCAGTAAATTTGATACGTCCAACCTTTCGGAAAACGAAGGTGCTGTCTTAGTGAACGTTGCTTCTCGGTGGAGAATGCCCAGATTGGCGTTGAAAATGCGTACCTGTAATTTTTCGCGACTGGTACTTTCAAACGAAACCTGTACGTAATCGGTAGAGGGGTTAGGGTAGACGGTGACGATGTCGTGCAATTTAACGTTTTCAGCAACCAACTCTTTCGGTGCAAAGGTGGCGTTGGTTTTGTCGCCAATACGGGCTACTGGAGCCGATGTAGAGTCGGTGGTGCTACTGACGACTTGGTCGGAGGCTACGATAAAAATAGGCGTTTCGGTCACGGTGACGGTCAATTGCCCCTGTGTAGTGCTGACCAATTCTACGTTCATGGTATCGCGGCCGATGGTTGGCGTGTAGATTTTGGCCGAGGTGGCGTTTCCTAAATTTAAAGTTGCCGAGCCCGTACGACCTGTTTCGTCGGGAATAACCAGCGCGTAGGCCGATTTGCCGTTGAGTTCATAGCGGTCGATGATGGGGTCGTTTTGGAGGGTTTCTTTGTACGTATACTGCCCGAATTGACGGTTGGTTTGGTACAGAAAATCCGCCGCTGGTTTGCGCGTTTGGTTGTTGTTAAGTAGCCCAGAAGAGCCGAATTGGGTCGGATTATTGATATCGTAGTCGTAAGTTTGGTAAAAATAAACCCGTTCGATACCTTTTCGGGCGTAGAAAAGGGCATTTCTCAATATCCAGTCGGCTTGGGTCTGCAAGACCGACTTATTGCCGATGGCAATGGCTTTTAGTGGACTTCCTTGGTTGACGTCGTAGCCAGTTTCGCTCATCCATACGGGCATATCTTGCGATTCTTTTTGGGCCAATTGGATGAATTTTTCGGTCACTACTCCCGCTGTCGACACTTCTGGTGCCACGCCGCGCGTGCCTGTTCCGTCTTGCGTAGAAGACGCATTATCGGGATAAAAATGGTAGTTAACCACGTCCCAGCACAAATTGACGCTTCCGTCAGGACGGTACCCGCGAAATTCTTTACACCAGTCAATCATTCCTTTGATGTAGTCAACCCCGATAAACGGAGACGCCAATCCCGCAATGACAATTTTGATAGAAGGGTCAGCGTTTTTGACGCCCACGCCAGGACCCATCGTGTTTTTATGTCCATCGTAGAAAGCGGATAAATTGGCGGCGTATTCGCGGCCCGTTTGGTAGGCTTTACGGCCCTTCCACCACTTATCGCGCTCGTTGTCGCACTCGATGTATTTGATGAGGTTCAACCCGATTTTGACTTCGTTGATGCCGTCGCCGTTCCAGCGCTGGCGGGTATCCACACTCAGTAAGGCGGGGTTGACATTGGGGTTGTTTCCGTACCGGGCGGCATACTGAAATGCGACTTTTGCCTGTTCTATGTACGAAAGGGGGTCCGAAAAATTCTTGCCATATCGCAGCGGAACATTTTCGGGGTCTCTTTCTCCTTCGGGGTAGGTAGCGGTCATCCACGGCGGAATAGTTTTGATACAGGCCAATACCTCCATGCCTTCGGCTTTGAGGCGCGTATAAAGGCCGTCATAGTCCCAGCTGCCGCTGTGGGTAGGGTTGAAGGTGTAACCTCCTTCGTTGGGTTCTAGTTTTTCCCAGTCGATGTAGTGGCGTATTCCGCCAAAGGTCTTCATGGCCTTCAGTTTGGTTTCGCTGATACGGTTGTCCCAAGCTTCTTCAAAATCCCACTCAAAGGCATTGACGCCAATCATTTCCTTCAATTTAATGGATTTTTGGCGGTAAGGGCCGTTAGATGTTGTTGTGGGGGGCGTATAAGAACCATACAATTCTATTTCGGTAGGGTAACCCCACCAAGCGTTGATGACCAAATAACGCGCGTTGGTAATGGCCGAGTCTAAGTTGAATTGCGCATCGCCAGTGGTAGAGCGGCCCGAATAGGGACCTACCCAGCTGTTATATGCCTCTCCCGTAAACGTAGCAACAGGAATCCGCCGCCAATCGCTGGTGATAATCGAGAGCGTCATGGGTTTGTCAGGAAAAGAACCTTCTCCGTCAAAGAATTTGATACGGTCAATGGTCATTTGTTCGCCACCTAGAAGCGGATAGTAAGCGTCGTAGTTCTCCAATACTTTGCTGTAACCAGTATGCACGGTCACGTTGGTCACGTTGTCAAATAAGCCTTCCAAACCTTTAGGTGCATTATTGAGCTGATACCAGCGGGCAGCTTGAATCGGAATTTTAACCCCAGTATAGGTCGGCGGCGGTGGAGTGGCGGTAACAACGGTCAGCGTTTGGCCAACATTATTGGCAGGCAGATAGCTAGTATTGCCCACTTGCGAAGCCGTAAGGGTGGTTGTACCCGCCGTCAGAATGGTGGCTTTCCAGACACCATTGGCGTTGGAAACCGCAGCAACTGCTGGGTTGGAAGAAGTAAAAGTAATGGGTGTTTGGTTTTGGTTACTGGAGGCGACCAAATCAAAGGGGGCGTCACCGACCGTTTTTTGGGGGAGCGCTCCGAAACTAATAACCGACTGAATTTGGGTATTAGCCCCTTTTGTTACATTGAACCAATTAAAATTCCAACTGCCATTAACGGCATAAATTCGAATAATTTGCTTTCCTACTGGCAGCGCAACCGTCGTGCTGACGGTATCCCAGGTTTGCCAGCCTCCCGTAATGGGCAAAGTAAGGGCGCTCAAAACGCCGCCTGTTGTGTTTCGGAGTTCGAGTTTACCATCTCCGTAAGGTTTGGCGATGCGGAAAGTAAACTTATAAGTGGCGGCTTCATCGACGCTGAAATGATAGTCGAGCCAATCATTGTCATCAATCCAACCCATATTGAATCCCCCTCCTACGTCTTGGGTATTTTCGGGTTTTACGTCGCTGACAACGTCGTAGTCTTCAGCTTCGGTTTTTCCAAGAATCGGTCGGCTACCCGTAACCTCAAACCAGTTGAAATTCCAGTCGCCATGCTTGGCATAAATACGCAGCGTTTGTTGGCCTGCCGAGAGAGGAATAAAAACCTTAGCCGTGGCCCATCCTTGCCACCCGCCCGTGTAGGGCAACACAACCGAGCCAAGCACCGCGCCAGTGGCAGATTTTACTTCAATGGTACCGTCTCCGTATCCTTTGGCCACCCTAAAACCGAAGGTATAAATTCCTGAAGCGGCCACGTTGACTGTATAGTCCATCCAGTCTCCGTCGTTAATCCAGCCTATGTTTAAACCACCGCCCGTATCTTGGGTGTTTTCGGTATTGATGCCGCTCATGACATCATAGTTTTCGGCTTCGATTCTGCCCGGAATGGCGTTATATTTTTCTACTTCAAACCAGTTGAAGTTCCAGGAGCCGTATTTTGCGTAAATACGTAAGGTTTGTTGTCCTGCCGTGAGCGGAATAATGATGCTCGATGTGCCCCATCCTTGCCAGCCGCCCGTAAACGGCAAAACGACCGAACCCAGCACCGCACCGTTGGCGGTTCTTACTTCAAGGGTGCCATCACCAAATCCCTTGGCGGTTCTGAAACTAAATTTATACGTCCCGCTGACTGGAACATTGACATTATAATCCATCCAGTCGTTGTCTTCAATCCAGCCTACATTTAGGCCCCCGCCGGTATCTTGGGTATTTTCAGTTGCAATGCCGCTCATGGCGTCGTAGGCTTCAGCTTCAATTTTTCCAGGAATGACCTTTTGAGCGCAAACACTTACGGATAGTAACAGCAGGATTACATTTAAATAGAGTTTTTTCATAAAGCTTAGCAAACGTTGAAATTGTAATACTTAATATTTGCGTATTAGTTAAAAATAATTAAAGTAATATCAAAAGATTAGCGTCATTGTTGTACTTAAACAATTAGAAATATAACTTTTGGGAATGCTCATCCTGAAAGCGTGTTTTATTTTTACGTCTTTTTATTAGAGCGGTTAGTTTTTTTTGAAATACATTAAGTGTATTTTGCCATTACTATTCAACGATTGAAAAAAAACGCTTTATTTCCACCGAAAATACAATCTACCTAATGCAATTTTTTGGATATTTTCTCCTGATGCCCATAGTTATCTATTTGGCATTCAATGTCTTGTACTTATTACTGTCGGCGGTGGCGGGTCGTTTAGGTAAAGCCGATGATGTTCCTATTTCAACCAAACCCACGCAGATACGAAGAATCGCGGTGCTGATACCAGCCTACAAAGAAGATAAAGTGATTATTGATTCGGTAGAGGCCAACCTTCTACTTGATTATCCCAAAAGTTATTTTGATTTGTTCGTCATTGCCGATTCTTTCTTGCCCGAAACCCTCCAAAAACTGGCGACTTATCCCATCAAAGTTATTACGGTAGAGTTTGAACAATCGACGGTTCAAAAGTCAATTGCGTATGCGCTACACCAACTTCCCCGCAACACGTACGATATAGTGATGGTCTCCGACGCCGACAATCACATGCGCCCCGATTTTTTGCAACGCATCAATTTGGCATTTGACCAAGGCTGGAAGGTGGTACAGGGGCATCGAGTGGCCAAAAATACCAATACAGGTGTGGCGGTTTTTGATGCGATGAACGAAGAGGTCAACAACCATCTTTTTCGCGGTGGTCAGCGCGCATTGGGGATGTCGGCTTCGTTGATTGGGTCAGGGATGGCCTTCTTACCCGATGCAATGATACACGGAATGAGTCGCCTTCAAACCATTGGAGGGTACGATAAAGAACTGGAAATGAATCTGTTGTTAGATGGCTTTCATATCGCCTACCTGAAAGACGCGTACATTTATGACGAAAAAGTACAAAACCTAGCGGTCTTTGAGCGGCAGCGTTCTCGGTGGATTGCGGCCCAGATTCACTTTATTAAGTTTTACTTTACGACGGGATTCGCGCAGCTGTTTAAAGGAAATTTTCATGCCTTCAATGCCTACCTAAAAGGCTTGATTATGCCGCGTACGTTGTTGCTGGCGGTTTTAGGACTGGGCGTATTGATAGGTTTGGTATTCTTAAATATTCCGATTTTAGTCACGATGGGGAGCCTGTTGGGCGTTCTTGCCTTTACCCTTGCAATTTCAATTCCAGGGTATTTATGGAAAAAAATTTCTGCTAAAGATTTTCTTCTCCTTTTTCAATTGATTTTCCGGATGGTGCGCTCTTTGCTCAATATCAAGGCCGCCAGTAAAAGCTTTTTGCCAACTCCCCACGGTGAACCCGAAACAAAAACGCCTTAAAGAAAGGTTTTGATAGTTGAGGATATTAGTTTAAAGAGCCCTTATTTCAACGTTTCATTTGCGGGTAGCATTGAACTTTCGGGCGGTGTTTTTTTGTACTCTAAACAGTACATTTCAGAAAGCCTCTTTTATCGTTTGTTCATGCGTCTTACCTACTTCAAACTCATCGCTACCGTTTTTTTCTGGGGCACTAATTTCGCAGCGGGCAAAATCGCCGTTCAATCCTTAGGACCTTATTCAACGGCTTTTCTACGGTTTGTCATCGGAGCGATGTTATTGATGGCTTATCTGTACAAAACCAACGGTAAAGTTCCTTCTCTTACACCCAAACAATGGGGATTGGTGTTTATCTCGGCATTGATGGGGGTGTTTTTGTATAACTTGTTCTTTTTCAGTGGCATTCAATACATGCCCACGGTACGAGCCTCACTCGTAATTGCCTTTGCACCCATTACGATTACACTGGGGAGTTGGCTTTTTTTAGGGGAGCAGGTGTCTGTTATCAAATGGGCGGGCATTGCGTTGTCTATTTTTGGTGCCGCTGTTGTACTTGCTCGCGGTGATTTTTCATCCCTTCTTTCCAACACGACCTGGGGCCTGGGCGAATTGCTCATCATGGGCTGTGTGTTGAGTTGGACGGTTTATACGCTCATTGGACGAGTAGCGCTAAAAACCATTCCCGCACTGTCGCTCAGTTCTTTCTCGGCGTTGATTGGGGCGATTTTGTTGTTTATCCCTGCACTTCAACATGGGTTAATCGAACGTTTGGAGCAAGCACGTTGGCAGGCGTTGGCGGCGGTAGTATACATGGCAATGACTGCCACGGCATTGGGGTTTATTTGGTATTATGAAGCTGTCCAAAAAATAGGCGCTACCAAAGCCGCCGTTGTGGGAAACCTGACCCCCGTTTTTGCGGCCATTATTGCCGTTACGCTTTTGGGGGAAGAACTGACATTGACAACCATCATCGGAGGGGTGTTGGTATTGGCGGGAGTACTACTGACGACGATGAAGTAAACAGTAGGGATAATACGGGTGTAACAAAAAGAATGCATTTTCGTTTACTTTTTAATCATAATGGTCATTTAAAAAGAAACTGTGGTATGAGCATCAGACCTTTACTGCTAAATATATTGCTTACATGTATCGTTGGGATGACCTTCAATGCCTGTAAGAAAAACGAAGAGCCAATAACGGTGCCCGTCGTAAAAGCCTCGTTTGAGTTGATTCAAGAACGCATTTTTACGCCTACCTGTGCCACTTCGGGCTGCCACGCTTCGGAGCAGGAATCCAGCTTCAGCCAACATGGTTTGGTGCTTGCTACGGGTAAATCCTACGATTATTTATTCAATAAAGACCCTAAAAATCAGAATGCGGTGGAAGATAAGTTGAAGCGTGTATTGCCGTATTTTTCACTGCAAAGTTTACTTTTTCATAAACTTAATTGGGATGGCGGCGCGCACCACGGCGGCAAAAGCTACGGTACGCCCATGCCCCTAAATGGGAAAGCCCTCTATAAAGGCCAAATTGAGTTCATTCGGCGTTGGATTGAGGCGGGTGCACCTCGCACTGGCGCCGTGGCCGATACGGTACTATTGGCCGATAAAACACCAAGTTTTTAGGTTTATTTTGATTGACTCTAAATAAAGAGTATAAAATCGCGTATATTTGCCGTGATGATTAGTGAAGCAACCTACATAAACGAACTTTACACCAATTCAAAAGGAACGACCTATCAATGTGATCGTTCGGCCCGAATTATGGTAGATTTTGCAGGGTATAAAATGGCTTTCAGAATCAACGATTTTCTAAATTTTAAGCAGAAAGTCGACAATGTGGATTTACACGCGATGATTTTTAATCTTTCGGACGAATATGACTTTGAAGTCATTGAGGCTCCCCAAGCAAATCTTTCGCTGAAACTGACCCTTTGTGATTTGGTCCACTTGCGTGAATTGTTGGAAGGGACTAAATTTATGCTTGAATTAAACAGCCTGCTCTACGAGCGTATTTACAACGTGCCCGCCTACGTTTAATCCATCACCATTTCTGACTGTTTGAAAAGTTTGCCGCCCACGGGCGCAGACTCATTATTTCACACATTATTGGTCAGGAATGAAATCAGTCTACGAATTTTTGAACGGTTATTTTGACCGTATCTTTGTGGTTAGCCTAAATCGCGCCACTGACCGACAGGCGGCCATCAAGCAGCACCTTGAAGGGCTAAACTATGAGTTCTTTTGGGCGGTAGATAAAAAGGATTTTACCCTCTTAGACGCCATCAAGTCGGGGGTGTATGATGAAGCCAAAGCGGTGAAATTCAATCGTCATAGGCACAGCAAATTATCGTTGGGGGAAATCGCCTGCGCTTGGTCGCACCGAAATCTTTACGAAAAAATTGTACAAGAGGGCCACGAACGTGTGCTGATTTTTGAAGACGATGTGGTGCCTAAACTTCAGATGCTAGAATTGCTGCTTACTACAATGAATCAACTGCCCGAACATTGGGAGTTGGTGTATCTGGGTTTTTTGAAAAATGAAGAAATAACGCCTAAACATTGGCGTAAAAAGCAGTTTTATAAATTGTTGGCTACCTTCCGAGCTTACAAGTGGCTCACCCGCCACCACGTCAATAATTTATATCCCAAACCTTACTCGGCCAATTTACGCATTGCTGGTTTGCACGATTGTACGCACGCGTATGCCGTATCAAAATCGGCAGCTGAAAAACTGCTGAAAGCACAAACCCCCCTTTATTCAAGAGCCGATGAGCTGATGACGCACGAGGTAATCAGAGGTAATCTTACCGCCTTTATTTGCCGCCCCACCTTTTTTGATCAGGAAGATTTTGCGAGGGGCCACGCTAATGCAGATTCCTACATTTGGTCGTAGAAAAATGTAAATTAGGAAGAATCTGGTCCAGAAAAAAGGGAAATCAAACCCATTCACTATTCGGCGACGTAAGGTACGGCTTCCCCTTTTTTCTCAACGCTTTACGGAGCAGAAGTGAGTTTTTTTACTTCTATGTAGAACCCTCGGTCTACGTCGAGCGCGGATGATTTTTTAACTTTTATAGACTTCCATTCAGTAGTCGGTTTCAAGGTTTTCCATTCGCCGTTTTCAGCTTTATACTTGATTGGCATGTCAAAACCTTCCACTACGTTGTTCCAACGGTAAGAAAGTTTCTTTTTCTCGATGCGGTACTCAAGTACTGGAATCCGAATATCGCGCAGGTATTGGTCAAACACTTTGCTCAGGTTGATACCCGCTTCGTTGCTGATGTAGTCCTCAATTTGTTGAGTTGTAACGGTCTGGTGATAAAACGTTTTGTTCATTCCGCGCAGGATGCCGCGCCATTTCTCGTCGTTGTTGATGATTTGACGAATCGTGTGTAGCATATTGCCGCCTTTGTAGTACATATCGCCTGATCCACTGCGGTTTACGTTGTAGGTGCCGATAATAGGCTTATCGTTGCGAATCAATTTACGGCAGCCAATCACGTAGTCGCTACCTGCCTCTTTGCCGTAGTAATATTCGGTATACAGATTTTCGGAATAGTTGGTAAAACTCTCGTGAATCCACATATCCGCTTGGTCTTTGTAGGTAATGTTGTTGGCGTACCATTCATGTCCAGATTCATGAATGATGATAAAATCCCATTTTAGCCCCCAGCCCGTGGCGGATAAATCTCGGCCCAAATAGCCATTTTTGTATCCGTTGCCGTAAGTGACCGAGCTTTGATGCTCCATGCCCAAGTAAGGGACCTCAACGAGCTTGTAGCTGTCTTCGTAAAAAGGATAGGGACCAAACCAATGTTCAAAAGCGCGCAGCATAGGTTTTGTCTGCTGAAATTGGGTTTTGGCTTTGTCAAGGTTTTCGGCGAGTGCATAAAACGATAAATCCAGCGTACCTTTTTCGCCATTCAGTGTATCCGTCCACGCCACGTAGTTGCCAATGTTGACATTAACGCAGTAGTTATTGATGGGGTTCTGAACGTACCAGTCAAAGGTACGCGTGCCGTCAGGATTTTCGGTAATGCTGCGCAAGCGTCCGTTTGAAACATCCATGAGGGGCTTAGGCACTGTCACGCTGATGCGCATACTGTCAGGTTCATCGTACATGTGGTCTTTGCATGGCCACCAGACGCTGGCGCCCAGCCCTTGGCAAGAAGTAGCCACAAAAGGCAGTCCATCTTTGTCTTTTTTCCACGAAAACCCGCCATCCCACGGCGCACGCTTGGCTACGTGTGGTCGGCCGCTGTATTCAATGACCAAAGATTCTTGTTTTTGGGCCTCCTGTTTTTTGACTAAATCAATGAAAAATGCGTTGCCGTCGCGGCGATAAGAGAGCGTTTGCCCATCTTGCGTTACGCGACTGATGTTCATCGGACGTTGTAAGTCAATTTGGAGGGTTTGGTAAGGTTGGAGTACTTTATAGCGCACCGTTACACTGCCATTGAGTGTACTGTCTTGGGGTTGAACGCGGACGTTGAGGTGATAAAACTGCAAATCCCACCAAGCGCGTTCTTTGGTAATACTGCCACGGAGCGTATCATCATGGGTAAAAATATAGGTTTGAGCGGAGGCGGCAAGCTGAAGTAAAAAAACAAGTGCAAAGGTGTAGAGGACTTTCATAGGAAACGGTAGATTAAAAGCCTTTTTGAGTGTTAGGTGTTGATGATTGTTTTTGGTCGGACAATAATACCGTTTTCAGGGCATAAAAAAAATCCGAACGGGAAGCCCAATCGGATTTTAAATCTTTACTCAACGTTATGAAAAACTCTATTGTTAAGACGTCGAGTGATGTATTTGGTTACATTTTTTTTTATTTTTTTTTGAAAATTTTTGCGTGTGCTATTTCAAAAGAATATCATTAAAATGTAACTGAAAGATTATTAGGCGATTACGACGCAGTCGCCGCGTTCTACCTCATGTTCTATTTTCTTGTATTTCACATCTTTTACCACGCGACCATCACGGTATTGCACCGTTACTTTTTGGTTACGGTCGGCAATTTTGATGGTACGCACAGGTGCTTGCTTTTCTGCCTGACGGGCAGCGTAGGCATTGGGCCCGCCACCAGTGGTTTCTTCTTCGATTTCGTCGTCGTGGCGGTTGGTCTGTAATTGTGGCTCAGCACGGCGCGTTTGGCGAGGAGCCTGCTGCGGTGCTTCTTCTTGCGGTATGTGCGCTTTCATTAAGAAACTGATGGTTTCAAAATTCACTTTGGTCATCAGTCGTTTGAACAACTCTACGGATTCGAATTTATAAATCAATAAGGGGTCTTTCTGCTCGTAGGCGGCATTTTGTACCGATTGCTTCAAATCGTCCATGTCGCGTAGGTGCTCTTTCCACTCTTGGTCAATGAGCGAAAGTACCACAAATTTCTCCATTTCGTGGATAATCTCGCGGCCGTTGGTCTCGATGGCTTTTTGGAGGTTTACGCCGATTTGGGTTCCTTTGATGCCATCCGTAAACGGAATCACAATCTCATTGATGGTGGCGCCACGCTCGGCTGATATTTGCTTCAAAACGGGCAATACTTGCTCAGCAATAGCTTTGTTTTTAGCCAAGTAGTGCTTTTCTGCCGCGTCATAAAGGCGCTGAGTACGTTGCTCTGGCTTGAGTTTAGCGTATTCTTCGCGGGTAAATGGAGGCTCAATTCCAAAATTAGTAATGGCTGCCAGCTCAAGTTCTTCGTAATTGTCTTCAGTATTGGCCAAGGCTTCGCTGGCTACGTCGTACATGGTGTCGGCAATATCGATGGCCAAACGGTCGCCAAATAGGGCATTGCGGCGGCGTTTATAAATATTTTCGCGTTGCATGTTCATGACGTCGTCATATTCCAATAAACGTTTACGCGTTCCGAAGTTGTTTTCTTCGACTTTCTTCTGCGCCCGTTCGATGGATTTTGACACCATAGAGTGCTGAATCACTTCTCCTTCTTCCAGACCCATGCGGTCCATCACGCCCGCAATTCGGTCAGAACCGAACATACGCATGAGGCCGTCTTCCAACGACACAAAGAACTGTGACGACCCTGGGTCACCCTGACGACCGGCACGTCCGCGCAACTGACGGTCAACGCGGCGGCTTTCGTGGCGCTCGGTACCGATGATGGCCAATCCACCCGCTGCTTTCGACTCGGCGGTCAGCTTGATGTCGGTACCCCGACCTGCCATGTTGGTGGCTATGGTCACGGTGCCGGGCTTTCCTGCTTCCGACACAATCTCGGCTTCGCGTTGGTGCTGCTTGGCGTTCAGAACTTGGTGTGGAATTTTGCGGAGGGTAAGCATTCGGCTCAACAACTCCGAGTTTTCTACCGAAGTTGTACCCACCAGTACTGGGCGCCCTTTGCCAACGAGTTCGACGATTTCGTCTACTACGGCGTTGTATTTTTCGCGTACCGAACGGTACACTTTGTCTTCTTCATCTTTCCGAACGGCGGGGATGTTGGTCGGAATACTGACCACGTCCAATTTATAAATGGTCCAGAATTCTCCCGCTTCGGTTTCGGCCGTACCCGTCATACCGCAAAGTTTGTGGTACATACGGAAGTAGTTTTGCAACGTTACGGTGGCGTAGGTTTGGGTAGCGTCTTCTACTTTTACGTTTTCTTTGGCTTCCACGGCTTGGTGCAAACCGTCTGACCAACGGCGGCCCTCCATGATACGGCCCGTTTGCTCATCCACGATTTTGACCTTTCCGTCCATAATCACGTAATCCACATCTTTCTCAAAAAGCGAGTAGGCTTTCAACAACTGCTGAATCGTGTGGACCCTCTGCGTTTTGATTGAATAGTCACGAATGACTTCCTCTTTACGAATCAGTTTCTGCTGATCGTTAAGTTCAGGGTCTTTATCAATGATATTCAACTCAATAGATAAGTCTGGCATCACAAAGAATGCGGGGTCTTCGCTTTCACCAGTAATGTAGTCTAATCCTTTTTCCGTTAACTCAATGCTGTTGTTTCTTTCTTCAATCGTGAAATACAACGGTGCATCGGCCTGTGGCATCAGTTTTTGGTTTTCGGCCAAATAGATTTTTTCGGTTTCCTGCATCAGGGTTTTCATCCCCGTTTCACTCATAAATTTGATGAGTGGTTTATATTTTGGAAAACCACGATGGGCGCGGAACAATGCCAAACCACCTTCTTTCTTGTCGCCAGCCGCAATTTTCTTTTTGGCTTCGTTGAGCAAATCTGTTACGAGGCGTTTTTGGGCTTCCACTATGCGCGCTACGCGGGGTTTGAGTTCGGCAAAATCCTGCTCATCGCCGCGCGGTACTGGGCCACTGATGATGAGTGGCGTACGGGCGTCGTCGACCAACACGGAGTCAACCTCATCGACCATCGCAAAATGGTGCTTGCGCTGTACCAATTCCTCGGGGCTGTGGGCCATGTTGTCGCGGAGATAGTCAAAGCCAAACTCGTTGTTAGTTCCGTAGGTAATATCGGCCAAGTATGCCTGACGACGCGCAAAGGTATTGGGCTGGTGGCGGTCGATGCAATCGACGCGCAACCCGTGAAACTCAAACAAAGGTCCATTCCACTCGCTGTCGCGACGGGCCAGATAGTCGTTGACAGTTACAATATGTACTCCCTGCCCCGCTAGGGCATTCAGGAAGGCAGGCAAGGTAGCAACGAGCGTTTTACCTTCTCCCGTGGCCATCTCAGCGATTTTCCCTTGGTGTAGCACCGTTCCCCCGATGATTTGAACATCATAGTGAACCATGTTCCATTTGATAGGGTGCCCAGCCACATCCCAAGTAGTATTCCAAATGGCTTTATCGCCGTTAATGGTGATGTGGTTTTTCTTAACGGCCAATTCATGGTCAATAAACGACGCCGTCACTTCGATGGATTCGTTCTCGGTAAAGCGGCGGGCCGTTTCTTTCACAATGGCGAAAGCCGTGGGCAGAATGTGCAGCAAAACTTTTTCCAATTCTTTGTCGCGCTCTAAACCCAGTGCGTCGATTTGCTTAAAAATTTCTTCTTTGGCATCCACATCCATATCGACATCGTCGGTGATGCGTTGGCGCAAAGCGGCGATTTGGTCATCTATGGTTTTAAGCTGGCCCGCAATGTATGTTTTGAGTTCTTGGGTCGCATTTCGCAGTTCATCGTGGCTGAGGTTACGCAGTTTGGCAAATTCAGTATTTACTTTTTCTACGTAAGGGGAGAGTTCTTTCAAATCGCGGTCGGCCTTCGTTCCGAACAATCCCGTAAAACTTTTAGTGAGGAATTTTATCATTTCAAAATACTGTGTTTCTTGTTTAATAAATTTCTTTTCGATCACCTACATCCAAAATATCGACAATTCTGACTTTGTCTTTTATATGGTAGATAATGCGATAATTGCCTTGTCTGATTCGATATGCTGCTCTGCCTTCCAATTTCTTAAAGCCGACAGGACGTGGACTAACGGCTAAATCAAGAATACCTTTTTTATTCTCGAATAATCAGGCTCGTTATATCTTTTCAATTTGTTTTGCAACTCGTTTACTGATAAGTACCTGATACATTAAGATTTCTTTTTGCGTTTTGCTTCAATTTGCTCGAAAACAGACTCTGCCGGCAGAAAACTGTCTTCTCCCTTTGCAATGCGTCGCATGGCTTTATCGTAGGCCGAAATATCTTCAATGTCTTCTTCGCTGAAGTTCTCAGTTTTGACTCTCATTTTCTTGAGTAATTGCATTATTAAACGATACTCTTCTTCGTTAGCTGGTTTCACCAATATCGCGCCCATGCCCTTGTTTTTTTCGCAAAGTTAGCTTTTTGTCAATAGTTTAATAACAATATTCGCGCTACAATATTTTATTAGGACAAAATGGCAGTGAAACAAAAATGCGCTGACAGGTTGCCAATGCACAGCCAGAGTATGTTTTTTGATATATAAAGATAGAAAACGTCGCTGTACTGTGCTTTCAGTAGGGATTGGCAATACAGAACTTATTATGTACGCATACACCAAAAAACAGCGAAATTTTCATTATGAAACAAGGCGTAGGGATAAGTATTGTTCTTTTTTTCAGTATTCATTGTCTGGGCTTTGCCCAATCTGACTGTACCTGTCTTTCTTCTTTAGATTCTCTGAGTCATAAAATTAGTCTCAATTATGCAGGGTATGAAGATAAAGTCAACGAGAAAACGAGGAATCATTACGAGCGTATGGTTCAGGAGCTACGTGCATTGGCCTCTAAATCTCCCAGTCGGCGTGCGTGTTTTGAACTGTTGGCGCGTTATGTCAATTTTTTTGAGGATAAACATTTGCAAATCGGTGATTACAACCCAGATGATTTTACGCGTATATATGAACCCTTTACTGAGAAAGACGCCCGGCAACTGCTCAGGAATGCTTCCGCTGAAAGCCCCGAAGGCATTTGGATTGAGCCTTCTGGAGAAAAAAAAGTGGCAATCTTAAAAGACGGAAAACGCTCAGGGGCCTTTAAAGCATTGGTGATTGAAAGCAGTGATCCCAACTTCAAACCCGGGCAGTTGTATTATCGACTACAAAACAGAGGGGGTTTTTATGAGGTCGAATCGTTTGGGAGTGCCCTACTCAGCGCCAAAAGCCGCGGGAAACATTACAAAAACCTATTTTATAACTACGGTCCCTGGATGCGGCAGTATCCTCATCAGCCCAACTTGGCCGAGCAACGGGAATTTGAGGCATGGAAAAATAACGGCAAGGGCCTGATGTGCTACAAAATGACCGACAGTGTGGTTTTTCTCAAAATCCCAACCTTTGGTATGCAGGGGAATCAGCTGGAAAATTTTATAAACAAATATGACTCGCTTATTCGTGCTACCCCTTATTTAATTGTAGATGTACGCCACAACGGAGGCGGGAACATTGGAATGGAACTACTGTTGCCTTACTTGTGTTCGGAGCCGTTTGTAGTCAAAGGGGGCTTGATGAAGTCGTCCGAAGATAACAACCGGGCGTTTGAGTCTGATTATGCAGGTGACACAGTACTGGTCAGAAGACTTCGTCAGAATTTGGGCAAACTCGTTTCTCAACCCGACCTTTCATTACAGTATGAACCGCTGCCCAATCCAAAAAAGGTGGTTATACTTCAAAATGATCAGTGCGGTAGCGCGACCGAATATTCTCTTCAAATTGTCAAAAATTTTAAGAAAGTAACGACAATGGGTGGATTTACGATGGGAATGATGGACTACGGAGATTTACGAGGCCCAGCTGATCTGCCCTGTCGGGACTTTAAATGTGTGATTCCCATGGTAAAATCTCCTTGGACTGACACGGAGCCAATTGATCGAACGGGCATTAAGCCAGAAGTACGAATTCTGTTGCCGGAATACGAATGGCCAGCTCGGGCAGTGGAATATTTGCAGGGGAATTAATCGGTTTACACTGAAAAAGAAAGTAGTTGAAACCCCTAAAATCCTTCTATAAGCCAAACCACAAAACGCCTTCTACCATGTTAAAACAAACCGTTTCTATTCTATTTTTAATACTTTCTGCCGCTTTTGCCAACGCCCAATCTCCCAACACGCTTTCGGCACAGGAGAAAAGAGAAGGCTGGCAACTGCTTTTCAACGGCAAAGACGTCAGCGGGTGGCATTCTTACGGGGCCAAGGGCATTGGCTCGGCATGGATTGTGGAGCAGGGCGCGTTAAAACTGAACGTTCCCCAACGCGCGGGCAACAAAGCACCCAACGGCGGCGATATTGTAAGCGAAGTGCCAATCACGGGAGATTTTGAATTTAAGGCCGATTGGAAAGTAAGTCCGTTGGCCAACAGTGGTATTTTCTTTTTTGTCAAAGAAGCCGCTCAATACAAAAATATGCACGATACGGGGCTGGAATTGCAGGTACTTGACGATAAAATTTACGAAGGAGCAGCGGAGAATAAACACCGAGCAGGCGATTTTTTTGGTGTTGCCAACGCCCGCATCCGAGAAATAAACCCCGTGGGCGAATGGAATTCGGTGGTGTTTAGCGTTCGCAAAAAGAAATTGACCGTAACGCTCAACGGTTTTGTGGTGCAAGAACACGATTTGACAAGCGCCGATTGGAAGCAGCGCGTGGCAGGAAGCGGATTAAAAAACGCCCCGATTGCTCAGGGCGTCTTTACTGGATTGTTGGGCTTGCAGGATTGGGGCAGCACGGTTTGGTACCGCAATCTCAAACTCAGAAAGTTATAGGCACTTCCACGATGGTATTGTCCCAGCCCATGCGCATGATGGCGTCGGTGCCTTTGGGGAATTGGATGGAAAAATGCTCAATCGGAGCCTCTGTAGATTTCTTTGCCGGCACCGTAAAGCGTGCCACATCGTTGGCCTCCTTGTATTTAAACGCCCCCCAGTAATCGAGGTCAGAATTCAGGATGATGGTCCACTCGTTTTCTCCGGGGATAGTGAAGAGCGAATACGTACCCGCTTTTACTTTTTTGCCTTGAATGGTGGCGTCTTGATAAAACTTAATCTCGGTGTTTTCGTTGGCACCCGTCCGCCATACTTTACCGTAAGGGATTAATTTGCCAAATACTTCACGGCCATTTTTGGCGGGGCGACTGTAAGTGACACGCACGAGGGCTTTTTCTCCATCTTTGCGGTCGTGGGCAAAATGGTCAGGGAAATAAGCATAATCCAAAGCACTTTTGTCAACGGCTCTGAAACCCTGTGCGTAGGCTCCCAATGCGAGTAAACTTAACAGGCAATAAATGAGGCTGGTCTTTTTCATTGTATTTGTGAGAATTAAGTGGTTTTAGGTTTGTGTATACGTGTGAGAGTGATGTGTGTGGGGTTACTCATAACCTCGAATAAAAAGGTTCTCAAACCTTTGATTTACTGAATGACAATTTATGATGCCTTGCCAGAAGCGGTCGCCGTTTTGAGAAACGGCAACCGCTTCCAATGCTACCGCATACTTGGGCGGGGCAACACAGGCAGGCTTTCGTGACCTTCTTCGCCCACAGCTTGCACCGCAAAAAAGTAATTGTCTTTGGAATAGGGCAAGGTTAGGCCGTTTTTGTCCGTAAAAAACTTCTTTTGCCAAAACGGCATGTGCGTTTCGCGCATGAGCACGTAGTAGCCTTTCACTTTGCCAGCTTTGGGTGTTTGCCAAAAAAGAGAGGTAGTATTGGTGAGATTGCGGGCTTCGAGCGTCACGTTTTGGGGCATGGCGGGTGCTTTGGATAAGTTGGCCAGCGACGCTAAATTGAGGCAAGTGTTTTTGCGCAAGTACTCAAAATCCATGTTTTTGGCGTAGTCACCGTATTCTACGCCTTTTTCAGTGCGCAAATCCTGGTGTTGGTTGTTGAAATTCTCGTTCATTTCGGTGATGCGTACCGCCGCAAAATCACGATTGACAAACGGCGTATGGTCGCCGCCGCGCAGGTAACGATCGTTGCGGTAGATAAGCCGCACTTCCAGATTGTCGACGTACCGTTCGCCCACTTCTTTTACGTAACGGGCCAATGTACGGGCCTTTCCGTCGTTTTCGGCCCCGTATTGCCGAACGCCCGCCGCGCGTTTGTCGGTCTCAAAGCCCGATAGACCTTCGCTAAAAATTCGGATTTTGGTGTTGTCAATCAAGCGGGTGTCGGGGCTGTGGTTGGAGCCCATAATGTCGTTGTTGAGCAATGCTTCTAGGTTCCATTTTTCGTTTACGGCGCGCTCGGCCAAATGGTTAGCCCCCAATAGACCTTGCTCTTCTCCGCTTACGGCCACAAAAATAATGGTGGCTGGAAATGAGTATTTGCTCATCACACGCGCCAATTCAATCACGGCTGCCGTGCCGCTGCCGTCGTCGTTGGCCCCGGGGGCGTCAGATTCGCGATTGCTGACGTTGCTTACGCGGCTGTCAATGTGCCCGCTGACCATGAAAATACGGTCGTCGTTGGGGTCGGTACCTTTGAGGGTGGCCATTACGTTGCCGATTTCCTGCGGTTGATCCACACGCCGTCCGTCGGGTTGGAGCATCCATGTATCAATGGTGGCCGTCATGCGCCCGCCCGATTGTTTGGCAAATTCATTGAAACGACTCAGTACCCATTTTCGGGCCGCGCCAATCCCGCGTTTGGGGTCGGTGACGGTACTCATGGTGTGGCGAGTGCCAAAGCTAACGAGCTTGTCGATGTGACTGCGCAGGCTGTCGGGCGAGACCTCCGCCAGCATGGCCGAAATTATTGGGTCGCGCTGAATGACCTGTTGAGCAAAACCATTCAATGCAAAAAGGGTGCAGAATAGGATGAAGGTAGTCGTTCTTTTCATACGGTTTGATTAGAAGGTTGATGATAAAGTAACTTACGGCAATGCCGAAAAGTTAATCGTCGGAATTCGATTTGCGGCATCTCTCCTAAATGTGCCGTCGAGCGGGACAAAATCGTTGAAAAAACCGCAGTTGCGCAGGTAAAAGCTGCCATTGGAAAGACCGCCCGCGTAGTCTTTCCGGTAGTTTTTGCGGGCGGTGTTATCGCCAGTAAATTTGGCTTCGGTGAGTTCTTTCCATTGTCCTGCCGTGGTACGGACCCATTGATTGCTGTACAGTCCCATTCGGCTAGTGTTACCCGTTTCAGGTATGAAATTTTCCAGAAATGAGTGCAATGATTTTAAATACGTAGACGTTTTGGGGCGTTTGAAACTTGCAATCAATCGCCATATATTTTCTTCTGGTGCAAAAAAGTAAGCTGTATAAATAGTGTAATTGTCGGCCGTAGGCTTGCCTTGGAGCAAAAATTTGTAGGTGTTTCCCGCCTTCCAGTTGTATTTCAGGTAGCTCTGTCCGCCTGCGCCTTCGTTGCCAAATTCGCCCGTGTAGACATCGGCCCCTTTTTTGAGCATCACTATTTTTTGTTCGTCGGGAATGGCGTTGGGGTTGTCGGTTTCGAAGGGGCTCCACACCGAAAACAAAATCCGCCGCTCGGTGGGAGAATTGACCTGAATGCCAAAATATCCTTCCTTAAAACCATTGGCCATAAAATAAGAACCCATGACGTCCTGGCCTTGGGGAATGGTAAGTTCGTTGTAAAACCATTCAATGTCTTCATTAGCAGGCAGGGGGTAATTCAAGTGGACGGATGGGCCACGGCGTCCCCAATAAAAATATTCGCCCACGTTGTTTTTCACAAAAACGGTTTCGGCATTGACAGCGCTACCGCTCACACTGATGCTTTGTGCCGCACCAAACGTGGCCCCTGTTTTAGAAATTCCTTGTAAATCAATGCTTAAATAGCCTGGTTCTTTGATTGCCCATTCGCCAACAAAATATTCGTGCGTTCCTTCTGAAGCAATCATAACGGGTAGCGTTTTGCCAGCTACCGTAACGGCGGCTCTGCTTTCTCCGTTGGCCGTAATCATGACGGAGACCTTCAACTTTCCTGCCTGATTTACCCTCAAAAATGTTCGACAAACTGTGGAGGGATTATTCCATAGCTCAAACCCATTTTTAGTTATCTTCTCCGATTTAGTGGCGCTGATGAGCCACGCATTTCCACCGATGGGGATAGTTTGTTTATTGGCTTCGTGTCCGTTGGGAATGGTTTGCGAAGTAACCCGGCAACTGATGAAGAAGACTGCAATGATAAAACAAATGATTTTAGAGGAAGAAGTCATCAGGGAAGGAGTTGGTTTTAGTTCTTGCAAAGAAAGGCTGTTTGTCGATAAAACTAATGGGCTTAAATTTCCCATTACGTATCATTATAACCATTGGTTATAAAAGATAGGTTTTTATGATTGGCGCATGAATCAAGTATAATTTACTTTTGGGCACAAATCAAGAAACAAAGCACAAAAAGCGATTAGATAATTTCTTATTGGTTAAACGCACAAATAATTACCAAAGGTTATGATTACAACAGATATATGCATCATTGGCGCGGGTCCCGTTGGCTTGTTCAGTGTGTTTGAAGCAGGTTTATTGAAAATGCGGTGTCATCTGATTGATGCCTTGCCGCAAATAGGCGGACAGCTGTCAGAAATTTATCCCCAAAAGCCCATTTATGACATTCCTGGATATCCCACCATCAAGGCGCAGGAGTTGGTGGATAATCTAATGCTGCAAATTGCCCCCTTCAACCCTAGTTTCACCTTGGGAGAACGGGTAGAAACCATTGATAAACAAGAAGATGGCTCAATGATTGTCAAGACGTCGGATGCAACCGAAGTGCATTGTCAGGTGGTGGTCATTGCGGGCGGATTGGGGTGCTTTGAGCCCCGCAAACCAGAGATTGCTGGTTTGGAGCATTTTGAAGGGAAAGGCGTAGCTTACATGGTGAAAAATCCCGAAAAATTCAGAAACAAAGAAATTGTCATTGCGGGCGGTGGCGACTCAGCGTTGGACTGGACGGCGTATCTGGCCGACATTGCCAAGACCACCACTCTGATTCATCGCAGCGATACGTTCAGAGGAGCGCCCGACTCAGCCGAAAAAGTGTTTGCGTTGGCCGAGCAGGGTAAGATTAACCTCATTTTACAATCAAATGTAGTGAGTTTGAACGGCAATGGGCACCTGAAAGAAGTGGTGGTGACGGGCAAAGACAAAAATAGCTATACGGTACCTTCCGACTATTTTATTCCGCTGTTTGGCTTGAGTCCCAAACTTGGGCCGATTGCCGAGTGGGGTCTGAACATCAATAAATCAGCGATTGAAGTAAACACTTTGGACTATTCCACCAATGTAGAGCGTATCTATGCAATTGGCGACATCAACACTTATCCTGGCAAACTCAAACTCATTTTGACGGGCTTTCATGAAGCGGCTATGATGTGCCAAAGCGCCTTCAAATTTGTGTATCCCAACCAACACCTCAGTTTTAAATATACGACGGTCAACGGAGTGAACGCTTTTTAACTACCTTACAGATACCACAAAAATGATACAATTCACCATAGAAGATAGAAGAGGAGAGCGTCAAACGCTCGAAATTCCCGAAGGCATCGGCTTAAATTTAATGGAAGTCTTAAAGGCCTCTGAGTACAACATCTTGGCTACTTGCGGTGGCATGGCGCTGTGCGCTACCTGTCACGTCGAAATTTTGGACGGTGGCGATAGCCTGACTCCCGTCAGCGACGCCGAACTGGATATTTTGGACACCCTGCCATCGGCCACTTCTTGCAGCCGTTTGGCGTGTCAGTTACGCGTGGATGAAACCATGCTAGGCACTACTTTCAAGATTCGCGGCGAAGAGCATTAATACTTAACAATATCTATCGTCTTATCTCCTTCATAGCCAAGCTGTGAAGGAGTATTTTTTTATGCCTATTTTTTAAAATATATTCTAAAATTAATCAATGTAAGTATTTCATTATCAGCTTGTATTGTGGGTTATGTAAAATACTTTTTAAAATTGTTCATAATGCCTGCTACGTTGGTTGTTTTAATCGTATATACGTCTTAACATGTTTTTAACAAGCAGTGTGTGGTGACGTCAAAACCTGCCTGTGTTAAAGAGCCTGTTTTTGTAAATCTTTCCACTCATTATAAACGCTATCCAACAATGAAGGCATTACTAAAAAACCTCGTACCAGTTCTTTTGATGACGATTGGAATGACAATTAACGGCTACTCGGCCAGCTCTGGCTCAGGAAGAACTTCGACGTCAACAATGACTCCCGCGCAAGCGGAGGCAATGATGAAACGCTTGGAGGAAATTAAAGCAATGGAACCCGACAATTTGACCCGCAGCGAGCGCAAAGCCGTGCGGAAAGAAGTAAAGGAAATCAAAAAAGCAATGGCAAGCTACAACGGTGTTTATCTTTCTGTGGGTGCCATTATTATCATCGTTTTATTACTGATTTTGATTCTTTAATCAAAACCTGCTACGGTGTTATTCACCAGTTTAAGCTTCCAAACAAAAGCGTCGCCATGATTTGATGGCGACGCTTTTGTTTGGAAGAATGGGCAAGTTTAGTTGCACTTTGCCAACTGGTCGGCGTAAGGTTTTGTATCAATCTTGGCGGCCTTCGCAATCGTCAGAGCTTCCTGAGCAGCCTTTTTGCCTTCGGCTTTTTTTCCAGTTTTGAGATAGGCTTTTGACAAATCATTGTACAAGTCGGCCAGCTTATCTTTGGTATGATTGGCGTTGGAGGTTTTAAATAATTTAGCCCCGTCGTTTACCCACAAAATCAAAGAAGGTACGTAAGAGTTTTCGGTGGCTTTTTCGTTGAAAAGACGAACAATGTAGGAGTAATCCAGAAAGTCCATCGTCGCAATTTTACGATACTCGTTGAAACGGGCAGTGGCGGCTGGGGTATTTTTTTCGCGAAAATGCGCTTCCAGTTCCTTCAACAGGGTGCGTGGAGCAACGACTTTGGCGGGGTTGCCGAGTTTAATCATAGCTTCCCGCATGGCCACCACTTCCGCCGCCTTGAGGCTGTTGGTACGCGGCCCATAAAGTGTGTTGTAAATGATGGCTTCGGCGGCGTCTTTGACCGCTTTTGGATTTTCGGCATTATTGTATTTCTGATATTTGGGCAGGTTGGCAAAAAAATGTTTGGCCAGCGGGTTCTGGAAGTCGTTGATTAACCGTGAAATAATGTAAAAACCGTTGGCGCTTTCCATGTCGGCGGGTTTGGTGAGCAACTTGGCAAAATCGTTACCGATTTGACTCTGGCGCGTTATGTCTTTGGTGGCTTTGGCATATTTGCCGTAATTGACCAAAAACTCCAGTCCGCGTTCGCCTTTAGCGTAGCGGGCGGCGTAGTTGCTCGTGCGCAGCGTAGGGGTAAGGGCTTCGTTGCCGTGTTTAATGACTTCGGTAATAAATTCGGCGCGGTTGGGACGCTCAGCAGGGGCCGCTTGGTGAATCAATTGGCCGTTTGCATCAAAAAAGAAAAGCAGCGGAAATTCGGGATAAGTAATGCCTTTTTGCAGTTGTAATTCCTTAGAAATGGGCGAATTGGCTTCTATCTTACTGCTCACAAAGGCAGGGTTGAAAAACTCACCAACTTTTTTTTCTTGTAATACGGGGGCCAATGCCGCGCAGTGAGGGCAACCGTTGAGGTAGACTTCCACCATCAACAGCTTGTTTTGTTGACGGGCCAAGTTGACCAATTGTTGAAAATTACCTTCTTCAAATTTGATACCCTGACTCAAAACTGGAAAAAACAAAAGGGAAAAAACAAAGGAAAACAACGTAGATTTCATGAGAATAGAATAAATAATAAAATGTGTTTTGGCTGACATGCACAGGTATAAAACATCGGGCATTGCCAATGAGCCAGAAAATTAACGGATTTATATCAAATAACGTACCTTCGATACCGATTCACAGACTAAGAATAGCCATCTCACACGTACTTTACTTGTTGCGTTTGCCAATCTTCGGAATGGCTCATGTTTGTTTTACTTGGGAAAAAGAGGCTATAACTATCGCAACGTCAAAATATAAGTACCCCCTTCATATTCGTATTCTGCCACTTTCCCTTTTCCCTTGTATGCCACTTTAAAACCGTGATTTTCGAGCAAATAAAGGGCATCGCGGAGCGACATTCCTTTCAAATTGGGCAATTTATTAGGGTCGGCATCGCGGCTTTCCCATTTTACACCGTCCTTGTCTTTTTTGGCTTCTACCCATCCGTTGACATTCACCGGCGACTCAATGTCCATTTCTTCGGCCACCACCCGCAGGTCATCAGCATGACCCGCCCGCAGCTGACGCGACATTTCGGAATTCTTATTTTGTTGTTTCGGAATCGGTGGGTGCATGTTGATGTCATACCCCACAATCCGGTCTACCACTTCCTTAAATACGGGGGCGGCCACGCTGCCCGCGTAAAGTTGCTCCATGCTGAATCCCCTCGGGCTATCAACCACCACCAACACCGAATAACGAGGAGCATCGGCGGGAAAATAGCCGATAAACGATGTATTGTACAACCCTGGCACGTAGCGGCCATTTACGAGTTTTTGAGCCGTACCCGTTTTTCCCGCAATTTTGTAAAACGGATTTTTGATATTCGTGGCCGTTCCGTGCTCCACCACTCCTTCCAACATTTTTCGAGCATTGCGCAAAGAGTTTTCGGACGCAATGCGCTCTTCACTGCGGAATGGCACCATTTCTTGCACAATTTGATCAGCCTGTTTTATCTGCTTGACTAGCATCGGGCGCACCCAGTAGCCATCATTGGCAACGGCATTGTAAAATGAAAGCATCTGCAAAGGCGTCAACTCTGACTCATAACCGTAGCTCATGTACGTCAGCGAGGTCTTGCTCCAGCGTTTATCGGATGGAATCCTAACGCGGGGGGCTGGCTCTCCTTTCATCTGAATGCCCGTAGGCTCACGCAGGTGAAAGCGCTTCAGATAACCCACATATTTATCAGGTTTTGTGTAAAAATAATCTTTCATCACCAAGTGAACACCCACGTTTGAGGATTTTTCAAACACCTGCTGCGCCGTGATACTGCCGTGTCCTACGCGTTTCGTATCCCGAATGATAGCCGACTTGTAGGTCGCAATTCCATTGCCAGTATGGTACATGCGTTTGGGCGACATCCCTTCTTCCAAAGCCGCCAACATAGAGGCCAATTTAAAGGTAGAACCGGGGTTTCCCAACCCTGCGAGGGCGTGATTATAGGTTTCGCGGTAGCTTGAATCGGTATCTCGAGAGAGGTTGGCAATGGCCCGAATCTCACCCGTTTGGACCTCCATCACAATCACACAACCATAAGCTGCATTATAACTACGGAGCGTATTGCGAAGTGCCGTTTCGGCAATGTCCTGAAAATTAACGTCGATGGTAGTGTGTAAGTCGTAACCGTTGGTTGGTTGCAGTCCATCTTCGTCTTCGTTAGGCATAAATGTCTGATCATCAAGGACTCGGTACAGCCCTACCCCCGGGGTCCCTGCCAATCGCTTTTCAAAACTAGCTTCCAGTCCTACCAATCCACGCCGGGTCTTTTTGTCAAGATAGCCAATGGTACGCTCCGCCAATGAACCGAAAGGATTATAACGCTCGTAGGTAATCATCAATTTTCCACCCCGACTGCGCCCTGTAGAGGAAAAACGGCGGAAAAATGGCCAGCCTCTCCAAGTGGCCTTTTCGGTTGTGCCGTCCTTTTTTTTGACAATTCCTTTAAATTCTTGCCCCAAAATAATGCTGTACTCACGGTAAGTAACTTTACGTTTAAGCAGTCGAATATTACGGTTTCCACGCCGCTCGTTCCGCTCAAATTCGTGTCGGGCAAAGAGTAATTCTTTTACATAACTCTCGGCCGTCCGTTGCCCAAAAGTCTTGGCCAAAAGCGTTCCCAACGAGTCGACCCGGGTGTAGAAATACACGCTGTCGGCCACTGTAGGGTCGATAGAAACCTCAAAATAGGGCAACGATGTCGCCATCAGACTACCATCATTGGAGTAAATATTGCCGCGCATCGCGGGAATGGTATCCACGCGAACGGTTTTGGACATGTATTCAATCCAAGGTTTTCCCTTGTAAAGATCGTAGTGTTGAATATAAAAAATGCGGTAAATAACCAGCGCCCCAAGGATAATAAGCCCAATGGCTACTACCCAAGAACGCTGCAAAATATCGTCACGAATATTTCCAGTTTTGCCTCTCATAGTTAGGGTTAATTAACGATACAAATGCCAATGGCTTACTTTTTCACTTCAATACGCTGGGGCGTTTTTCGGCTTTCCGACAAGCCCATTTTGGCCACTTTAGGAGCCAATTCTGATTGTTTACCCATTTTCATATAATTGGCTTTCAGAATGGTGTAGGCGGCCCGATAGTTATTGACTTCTTCGGTTGCTTTTCGAAGTTGCCGCATTTGTCGTTCGGCATTGATGCGAAAAAAAATCACAATAAGCCCTAACAAAAGTAAATAGAGGGTTCCGTCGAGGTATCTAACGGGAAATTCGCGTCCGCCAATCCACTTTTCAACTTGGAACCATTGCCCAAGCCAACTCAACACTCGGCTCTTGCTGCGAACGGCGCGCGCGGTACGCTTTTGGTTTTGGGCTTTTAAGACATTGATGGCCATAGGTCAAATGTTTTGCTGATGACTGTTATAACTACTACTTGATGACTTACAATTTTTCTGCGATACGCAGTTTTGCGCTGCGTGCGCGGGAGTTTTGGGCAATCTCTTCGGCTGATGCTTCGATAGGTTTACGCGTGACCGACTGCAAGGGTTTGAGGTCGTTGCCAAATAAATCTTTTTCTACTTCTCCGTAAAACTTGCCTTTGCCGATAAAATTTTTCACCAAGCGGTCTTCTAGCGAATGATACGACATCACCACCAACCGTCCTTTGACCTTGAGAACTTCTGCCGATTGCGTCAAAAAATCCTGCAAAGCGCCCATTTCGTCATTTACTTCAATGCGCAACGCCTGAAATACTTGCGCAAAATATTTGTTTTCTTTTCCTCTCGGCACGCAGCGTTGGAGACTTGCTTTCAAATCATTCACGGTTTCGAGCGGTCCGTTGGCACGGGCTGCCACTACCGCCAACGCCGCCGTTTTGGCATTTTGTAACTCACCATACATGCCAAAAATACGGTGTAATTCTTCGGCCGAATAGCCATTAACAATATCCCGGGCCGAGACGCCACCACGTGGGTTCATTCGCATGTCTAAATTGGCTTCAAAGCGCGTCGAAAAGCCGCGCTCCGGCGTGTCAAACTGATGCGACGAAACCCCCAAATCACCCAAAATTCCATCCACTTGCTTAACGCCGTACAAGCGCAGGTATTTTTGAAGAAGACGAAAATTAGCATCCACAAACGTAAGACGCTTATCTTCAATCGCTTCGGCATTGGCCCGGGCGTCGGGATCTTGGTCAAAAGCAAACAGGCGGCCTTTGTCGCCGAGCTGCGCCAAAATGGCCTTAGAATGCCCTCCACCGCCAAACGTAACATCTACATAAACGCCATCGGGGCGAATTGCCAAACCTTCCAGACACTCTGCCAGTAATACAGGATTATGATACATTTTTTAATATTTAGTAGGGGCAAGCCTTACGTTTGCCCACAATAAGACTTGCGTTTGCCCAAAACATAGGCATATCCCCGACGCGAGTCAGTGAACAAACGCAAAATTAACGAACTTGATGAGATACGGGGCAGAGTTCGTCAAATTAACTGACGAACGAATTGGTAAAAAATAGTCACAGGGGGTAATGACAGTAATTTCTCGTATGGCAAAGATAGAAATTTGCCGAAAACAGGCACGAATTCCATACTTTCTTTTTTTGGGAAAAGAATCGGAGGGGTTCCGCCACCATCAGTTTTAATTAAACAGAATGTATGGTATAGAGTGTGTGCCATAACCTGCGTTTTATAGCCCAAAACCTTCTCCGCACATCCAGTAGGAGCAGTAAGACAAAAACCAATCTCCTGTTAATTTAGAAAATCACCCCCCCCTTCACCAATGACGTTTTACCCGTCCCGGCCGCCCCCTCAGAATGAATGCATCAGCAGTGCAATCCGTTGATACAAAGTCGTCTAAATGATACAAAGCTTCGGCTTGTTGACGAGTTGCTTCGAACGGAAATAAATCGAAAATAGTGGCGACGGTAGGTGTTGTTGTCATAATGATGCAAGGCCTTTGGTTGGTTAGGCAGTTACAAAAATGTCAGGTTAATGTAAGGTACAAAACCTCATATATATCTTTGTTTCTTTTGAAAATAATGTTGTTAAAATGGGGCAAAAACAAAGTGCAGATACGAAACTCAAAGCGATTCTCGCAATTCATAAATACCTCCGTACTGGCAACGCTTATAGCGGAGAGGAATTAGCGACCATTTGTAAGACCGACAAAAGAACAATTGTGGATTATGTACCCTTTATGCGAAAACATCTCAAAGCAGAGATTTTGTCGAGTCGCTATTATGGCTACAAATACAACCCCGAAAAGCACTACTCTATTCTGGCAGGCCTAGATGATACTGAATTGGATACACTCAATGAACTTCTGGCCGTAATTCGACAATTACAACATACAAAAGAGTTGAGGGGATTAGAAAGAATTTTATTGGCCTTGGAACGTCAGGTAGGAATAGTGAAAGGGAATCCAAATTCCCTGATTGAGTATGAAGAGGCCGAATTAGCGGGTCGGGAATATTTGGACAAACTTTATCAATTGATTCACCGTAAAGTCTTTATAAAGTTTTTATACAAGGGGTTTGAAATGTCCACCGCAACATGGATAGTAGCCTTTCCATTACAGTTACGAGAATTTAATAATCGCTGGTACTTAGTGGGGTGGGCCCATAGTAAGGATGAAACAAATATTATTCAGGCCTTCCCCATTGACCGTTTTCAATTGCCTCCTGCCGAAACGACTGAATCTTTTACTTGTCCAAAGGAAATGGACTTACGAGAACATTTCAAGAATATAATTGGAATAACTAATACCGGAAAACTTATAACTGTGAAGTTAAAATTTCATAGTCCAATACGTCTACAATATGCCATAACGAAAAAAATACATCCTTCACAGAGGTCTGAAATAGACCCTAATGACGGCAAAACAATTCTAATACTAGAAGTCGCTTGGAATAAAGAACTATTAACAAAAATCCTCGGATTTGGATCTGATGTAGAAGTTTTAGAACCTTTCGATCTGAGACAAAAAATTATTACAAAGTTGGAACAGGCATTGCAAAGGTACAGATAGGCTTGTTGTTGAGGTACACAGTAGTATTTTCACAAATAGAGAGTAGATTGATTACCACCTACTAATAATTTCCACTTCAACGTTCTTTCAAGCATAATTTTCAGCATTTATTATACACCGAAACCCTGCAATAAACGCCCTAAAATACCGTTTAATCCCCCAAAAAAGGGACTCATGAAAAAAACTGTGTTGTGTTTTGGCATTATAACCGCCATTGCTCTTTTGGGAATATGCCTTAGTTTATTTGTCCTTAATGACCCACTCTCCAGGCTATTTCGTACAAACACCGAAAGTGCGTTAAATCAGTACCTGAAAAAGATGAGTGTTCGAGCAGAAAATCGCACCCTTACCCGTGGCGATAAAATCATTATCAAAACCTTGACCCACTGTGGTATTGTGGCCGCTTACCCTATATACCCTGAAGCAGCGCGAATAATTTACCATTTACTACACGGCAAAGGAACACCCTATCAGATTCCTTCTTCCTATTTTGAAGATTCACCTTATTTGCAAAACGAAATTTCGAAACGAGGGATTGGGAATTTTGGACCCATTGGACTGCGACAGCATCAAGATTGGCGGCTTTCGTTGGCCTTCAATCCCTATTATTTACGAATCACCAAAGACAGTGTAGAAGTTTATCATCCCAACATGGCCTGCCTGACTAGCCATAAAATCGTCACTACCGTTCCATTGGGGCGTCTCAACGTAAGAGTGCATGATAACCTTTTAACCCCATTTCAAACCCCTTATTATTGTTTTGCCAAATGGAGACGCAAGGATTAGTTCTGACATCGCATCGAAAATTTAAACGCCTCCCTTTTATTAAATACCACCTTTGGAGACAAAAATTCGTGCTAAGTTGATATAAATACACAATACTTCTATTCGACGCACTCTTGTTTACACCCTCAAATTGTTTAAACCATGTTTAAACCAAAGAAAAAAGCACTTACAACTTTTAGTCGTAAGTGCTTGATTTTCAGATGTCGGGATAGCGGGATTTGAACCCACGACCCCTTGCCCCCCAGACAAGTACACTACCTGGCTGTGCTATATCCCGATTCGTGGGTGCAAAAGTAGAAAATTTTCTTTAAGTGTCAAGACAAACCTTAATAGAAAAATTCAATCAGTATTAAGTTGCTTTGTTTCTTCTTCCAAAAAAAACTGAAACCGCTGTCTCAATCGATGATAAAAAGCAATCAGTTCACGGGCTTCTTTCGTAATAACAGCCCCTCCCCCTTTTTCGCCTCCGGTCTGGGTCAGTACAAGAGGGCGGCTTGATTGAGCATTAAGAGAGTTGACCATCTCCCACGCTTTTTTGTAAGACATTCCCATTTGCTTTGCCGCTCGATTAATTGAACCCATTTCATCAATGTATTCCAAAAGCTCTACTCTACCAGGTCCTAAGAACCGCTCTTCGGCACTTTCTATCCACAAACTTCCCTTTACGCTAAAATTAAGGTCTTTCAATAAATGTTTTATCGACGCTTCCATACATATCAAAACTATTTCAAAAATATTTTCCATCCAAAAGTACTGATTATCAGCACTAGAAAATATTTCTTTGAAAAAATATTCATTCAACTGTTGACACTATCAAAAATAAACGTACCTTTGCACCACGTTTCACCCACGCAGCGAATATATGGAACCAGTCGGCCCATTCGTCTAGCGGTTAGGACACGACCCTTTCACGGTTGAAACAGGGGTTCGATTCCCCTATGGGTCACACAATCGCTCTGCGGAAACGCTAAATGCCTCAAAACCAAGTGTTTTGGGGCATTTTACTTTTAAGCCTCCCCGAAACGTACTGTGATTTTATTGATCAGTGAATAAATATACAAATTTTGTGATTTGAAGCCCCCAACTCTTTTTTACGAATAACTCTTTGAGAATCTGATTGTCCATCGCTAAGTCCGCTAATATTTTTTTCAACCGACTATTCTCTTATTCCAGCTCTTTCAAGTGTTTTACATCAGAAGATTCCATGCCTCCATACCTGCTTTTCAAATTATAGAATATAGCCTCAGAAATCTCATTCTGACGATAAATCTCCTTGGAGGGGATACCGTTCTCCTATTGTTTAAAGCTAGAGACTACCTGTATTTCGGTAAACTTCGTTTTTTTTTCATAGCAGTTCAACATTAATTAAAATTATATAATATCTAATTTTAAACTGTCTGCATTACAGGGATACTTACGAATACGCGGTATCTACAACGGTACTTTAACGCTAGAAATACAACAATTGATTGAGGATAAACCCTCAACGAAGAAAAACCAAACCCCTGCGTGCGCATATTTCGCCGAGTGTCCGCTACCAATCTCCCACTGTCCGTATACGGACAAAAAAAGATTTCCACTTTGCTGACAATCAACAACTTAACGCATTGGCACTAAGTTTGAAGTTATTTATTTATCTCCTATATACAGCCATAGAGAAATGAAATAGTAGTTTAGGTTAAGAAAACAGAAAGCACCCGAGTCCTACTTGGGTGCTTTTTTATGGGGGTACCATTTTCTAAAATCCATGCTCAGTGCATTCGGTCGCCGCGTAGGTCGAGGGTTTTCATGATGTGGGCTTCGGCGGCGAGGAGTTCTTTCCAACGAGCACGTACTTTTTCGGCGGGTAGGTATTCTTCGGCGAGTTCGATAAAATTGCGATAGTGCCCCGCTTCCGAGACCATCAGCTCGTGGTAAAATGTCCGCAAGCTTTCGTCGGCAATGTGCAGAGAAAGAAGTTTAAATCGCTCGCAGCTACGGGCTTCAATCAGCGCACACACCAGCAGGCGGTCGAGAAACACTTCGTCACGGTCACCTTTTTTCTTTACGATTTCTTGCAATCGGTTTACGTATTCGTCTTTGCGGGCGCGTCCGAGTTTATACCCGCGTTTATGAAGTTCTTTGAGCACCATTCGAAAATGCGCCCATTCTTCGGCCACCACGGGCGTCATCACTTCAACAAGTTTTTCTTTTTCTGGAAAATGCACAATCATCGAAATACAGGCCGACGCGGCTTTTTGCTCACAGTATGCATGGTCTACCAGAATTTGTTCCAGCTGCATTTCCGCAATATTGACCCAACGCGGGTCGGTGGGAAGTTCGAGTCCGAGCGTGGTTATCATTTAACAGTTAACAGTTATCATTCAACATTTATCAGTGTATGGTCTCTGTGGCTCTTTGCTTCTCTGTGGTTTATTTATTAACCTCGGAGAGAAGCAGAGACACAGAGGTTAATTGCTACCAAAGGGCAATTTACCTAAGTCGACATTACCACCGGTGAGGATGATGCCTACTTTTTTACCTTCAAAACGTTCTTTGTGGCGGAGCAAGGCCGCAAATGGTACCGCACAAGAAGGTTCAATAATGATTTTCATACGTTCCCAAATCAGGCGCATGGCAGCGATGATTTCGGGGTCACTTACGAGTAGAATATCCCTTACATGCAGCCGGATGATTTCGAGGGTTTTATCGCCCAAATTCGTCAGCAGGCCGTCGGCAATGGTATCAATGTAAGGCGCTTTTTCGATATTTCCAGTCTTAAAAGAAAGTACGGCATCGGCCGCGCCTTCTGGCTCGCCCGCAATAATTTCGGTTTTGGGTGCCAGATAATGCGCTGCCAGCGCGGTTCCGCTCAGCAGTCCTCCACCACCTACGGGTGCCATAATCACATCAAAAGGGCCGTGGTCCTCGATAAGTTCTTTGGTGGCAGTGGCTTGGCCAGCAATAACCCGATAATCATTGAACGGGTGAATCATGGTAGCCCCGTGCTCGGCAATGACCCGCTCTACGGTGCTTTCGCGGGCTTCAAGCGTAGGCTCACACTCAATCACTTCGGCCCCATAGCCGCGTACGGCATCTTTTTTCACCTGAGGCGCCGTGCGAGGCATCACAATGTAGGCTTTGGTTCCGACCAACCCCGCCGCGTAGGCAATGGCCTGGGCATGGTTGCCCGAAGAGTGGGTGGTGACTCCATTCTTAAGTTCTTCGGGCGTCAGCGACAGAACGGCATTGACCCCGCCCCGGGCCTTAAATGCCCCAATTTTTTGAAAATTTTCGCATTTAAAATATAAATCAGCCCCACTGACACGGTTCAAAGTTTGGCAGGTCAGCGTGGGCGTATGGTGAATGTAGGGCCGAATGCGGTCGTGAGCCGCCGTGATAATGGATAGAGTTGGAATCATTTTGCTGAGTTTTGGAAGCGAATATGGTACAAAATGTCGAATTTCGACAAAACAACTCATTTTTTTTCCATCTTTACCCCTGAGCAAATGTACGTAAGCCGCGCCCCCAGAAGCGCCTGAACTGAAATCCAGTTTGGGCACCTCGCAGGGCACGGCTTCCTACACTCCAATTACAAACGGGCGCTAGACCGCTTTCCAGGTCATCACTATTTTTACGGGTTCTCCATCCTCTTCTTCTTCAATCTCCACTTTCAGGAGTTTTGAGGAAGCCTCTACTACTTTCCACTCCGAGATGTCATTTTTATCGTCACCGTCTACGATGCGGAGCATTTTGGTTTGTTCATTGTAAGTCCATGCACTTGGATTTCCTCCTGCAGGGTCATCGTCGTCGCAGCGCTTGGCGCCGTTTTCTCCTCCAAGTCGGCCTCCTTTTTCAAAAATAATGATGTTGTCTTTATCACAATCACGCAATAAAAACATCAAATCAGGGTCGAGTTTACCATCACCGTCAAAGTCCACGGCGGGATCCATGATGAAGGAAGAAAGCATAAGGCGTTTGCCAACAAAAGGCAATCCATTGGCTCCAGGCTCCACTTCGATGTCATTTTTTTTGCACCCAGACACAGTCATGAGTAGGATGGCCATTGCAGCCACCACAAAAGAGTTCATTCGTTTCACAGCGTTTTGTTTTTTTATTTTTAAAATGGTTGTAACTGTATATCAGCAAAGCCTAAACACGCCCCGTTGACGCCGTAAATATTGCCCCTAAGAGGGCGCACAACCAATTTAAAACCGACTGAAGTGTCATTTTGGGCAACTGAACTGGCAAAAGAAGTACCGATAAACGTTAGTTCAGTGTCTCAACTCAAGCGTAAAAATTGTTCCTTGGTTCAACTCGCTTACTACCGATAATGTACCTTGGTTGGCCCCCACGAGCTCTTTCACCAAAACCAGCCCTACGCCAGTACCCTGTTCGCGGGCCGTACCCATTTGGGATGTTGTTTTGTTGAGTTGAAACAAATTTTGAAGCCGCTCTTCCGACATTCCCACGCCCGTGTCTTCTATCACAAACTGGTGCATGTCCTTTTCTTTAGAATAACTGAGCCTGATTTTACCACCCGAATGGGTAAACTTAAGGGCATTCTGCAGCAAATTCCTAAAAATAACGGCGGCGTGGTTTCGGTCAATCATTATTTGAACATTGGCAGAAATATCATTGACGATTTGAATATTTTTGGTTTGGGCCATAGGCAGCAGCAACTCAATTTCATCTTCAATAATGGACGCCATGTCAGTGGTCTCCCGCTTGGGACGAATACCCCGCATTTGAGAGAGAGACCAATTCAATACATTATCGAGCATGGTGTGAACATTATTGAGCTGAACGGTCAGGTTTTTGGTCGAATCCGCAAATTCAGCCTGCGTCAATACCCCCCAATCGGTAAGCATCAGATAATTTTTGAGTCCTGCCACAGGCGACCGTAAATCATGCGATAAAATGGCAAAAAGTTTGTCTTTTGTGGTATTGAGTGCCGTTAGTTCCGTTTTTTGGCGTTCGATACGCTGATTGTTTCTTTGCAAAACCACCACAAAACTGATCAGCAGCACCGCCACCACCGCCGCCGCAATGAGCACAATCTGCTGTTCGCGCTTTTGTTTGGCCAGAAGGGTTATTTCCCTCTCTTTCTTTTCTAAATCATAGGCCGATTTCAGTTGAGTCATTTGGAGCTGACTGTCGCGGGTTTGTCTTTTCTGCGCCAACCACAGCCGAATTTCCGTGAGTTCATTGGCCACGCGAAATGCTTTTTCAAAAGACCTTTGCTCAGCGTACAAATCCTTTAAATTCCGAAAAATGAAATACAGATGAAAGGTATCTACCTTTGGTTTTTGTTTTTCATACGCCAATACTTTCTCAAAAATAGCCTCGGCTTGAGTGTATTTTTCGAGCTTGGTTTCGAGCCTTCCAAGGTCGTTCATGTACACAAAATACCCTTTGGTTTGTTTCAGCTGTTCTTTATAAGCGTAGAGCATTTTAGCAAACGACCGGGCTTCGGCCCGTTTGTTTTGTTTTTCGAGCATATCACAATAATCCAAACCACTCGAAAGCCAGCAGTCGATGTCGTGCTCCTTGCAAACGTCCATGGCTTTTAATATAAACTTGGCAGCCTCCTCGTATTTTTCTCGATTCTGGTATACATTAGAAATCACTTCGTAGGTGTCCATGATAGTCCGCCAATCTTTCGACTTTTGGGCGTAGGTCACTGCTTCTTCAAAAAAATCATGGGGGTTTCCGATACCTTGGTGCATGGCAATGACCCCTAGCAATTGATAGCTTTTGGCCAAATACACGTAATCTTTGTTATTTTGAGCAATAGTCACTGCTTTTTTTAGCCATTGCATGGCCAAATTCTCATTCTGTTGATAATACAAATAACTAAACCCCAACCCGTACATTGCTCGCGCGGTGGCATATAAATCTTTACCCTGTTGGGCCAACGTAAGTGATTGGTTCAAAAAATAAAAAGCAGAGTCGAGATTTTGCTCCCCATAGTGCCGCCCCAATTCGTAAAATAATCGACTACGGCTGCTGTCGGCACGGGCAGTGGCGGCTTGTTTTCGGAGCGCTGGAATCAAACCCTGGGCTTGGACAACTCCGTAAAACAAACTACACACTAAAACAAAAACACAATTGTTTTTCATCAACGTTTTTAAAAATTAAGCACCCTTATAATACCAACCTTGAATTGTCCTAAAAAACATGGGACAATGAGTTGATAATTATTAAACTTAGACCTCCAAACACCTTCCATTTTACGTAAAATTTACACCTCTTTAAATACAAAACAAGCCCATTCGCCAACTTCAATGTTTTTAATTTTAAAATAGGGTTTGGTATACATATTTTTAAACAAAAAATATGGTTTTTTGCCGCTGAGCTAATGCCCGTACTTAACCAATCAAGTAACATGCTTGGTTGTTTTTAGGTCTTTACTTCCAAGACCGTTTTTCTCAACACTTCATTTTAAATTAAAAGATTCAGCCACATGCCCGACTTTTCTCCTTGGCGCTATTGCAACTTACAAAACAATGAGTCGATGCTGCGTCGTCTTACTGGATTAAACCGACGCCAATTTGAATCACTCCATCCATTTTTTGAAAACAGCCTGAATAGCTATTTTAATGAATTTACGCTAGAAGGCACTCCCCGAAATCGTCGCCCGTTTGTTCATGGCAACGCCATCTTTACCGACACCCGCGACTCACTTTTTTTTATTTTGGCGTATGTCAATGGCAATGTGCGGCAGGCTCAATTGGCCGATTTTTTCGGCATCGACCAACCCAAAGTCAGTAAGTACATAAAAATCCTGCGCCCTATCTTATCTCAAGCCATCAAAGCCAACCCAGATTCTCTCTCTAAATACAAAAAAGAGCTTCTGTTTAATAAAATACACAAATAACAAATGTAGCATGTTTCTGGAAGAAAGAACAGCGTTTATCCAACCCCGAAAGCCTGCTCTAACTGCTCCTACTGATCAAATATCCTTCAATGTGCTTGCGGTTGATTTGCGTGCGGTATTGGTCTCCGATGGGTATGAATTCACCCGAGTTAAGCACGATATCATTTTTAGTAATGCTCTTAATGGCACCTCGATAGACCAAATATGAACGATGAACCCTCAAAAATGCGTCACCTTTAAGTTGTTCTTCCATTTTGGTAATCGAAATAATCGGCAGGTAATTTTTTTGTTTGGTCACGATTTGCAGAAAATTGTCTTGCGCTTTCATGTAGAGCACATCATCGTAAGCAATCTGCTCATAGTTTAGGTTTTCCCGCACGAAAAAATAGGGGGAGACAAAGGCAGTTTCGGGCAAAACTGCCAAGCGCTGCCGCACTTTTTCGATGCTTTGCAAAAAACGATCCAAGTCAATGGGCTTCAACAGAAAATCAACAGGTGATACATCGTAGCAATCCAAGGCATAATCGCGGTGGGCAGTCACAAAAATAACACAGGGCGCATAGCGGATACTTTTTATAAAATCAAGCCCCGACATTTCGGGCATTTCTATATCACAAATCAATAAATCCACCTCTTTTTCGGCCATTTTGGCGTAGCCTTCCATCACCGAACCACACACCCCTACCAGTTCGAGAAGGGGATTCATCTGCACAAATTTGCCCAAGATTTTTTGCCAATTGATGTCATCATCAATAATTAACGTGTTTATTTTCATAGCTTACTAGAACGAATAAATACGAGACTGTTTGCTTTTCATTTACCATTATTAAGGATTCACATACCAAAAATAGTCATTCATCCATTTTCTATTTTTGAGCTTTGTCCAAAGTACCTCTAGTTATATCTTTGCATATCCTTTAATAATCCAACTTGATGGTATAAATACCAGATTAGGATGTACAAAACTAGCAAACGTCTGCAAAAAACATACTTTACCTTACTCTTTTTTATAGCATTTTACCCTACTCTTTTTAAACATTTACATTATTTCACTAGTGTCTGGGCATCTTTTCAGGGCACTATTCATTTGATAAAGGTTTTTTGAGAATGTTCCGTTACCCCAATCAAAAAATGTATTTTTGATTAGGGTAATTTTGCTTTTGAAATAATATTGATTTCGTAAGAAGCCCCTTCTGAAAAAAGTGCTCGCTAGTATGTTAAATCGGAAGTACCTTTGGCTCATGCGACACATCATCAACCTCATCGGGCCACCTGCGGCGGGGAAAAGCACCGTCATTCAGGAATTGAAACGACTTCTTCCGTTTTATGAGGTACTGGCGATTGATGATTTTCGCCAACGATTGAAAGTTACCACGCCCGAAGAAGAAAATACCGCGTGGAATCAACTTTGGATGGCCGCCCTAAAAGCCGACTACTGCATCCTCGAAAGCACTGGTACATCGCCCCAACTGAGCATGATGCTCGACCGCCTTTGGCGGGCGCCAGGTACCAATATTTTGACGGTGGCGCTGTTGGCATCTCCCCGCACCTGCCGCCAACGCGACACCCAACGCCTGCGCGAAGGACACCAATCTTTTCCCCTACTTTCCGAACCTAGGGGGCAGCGTTGGAAACCCCTTTCTGAGCTATCAGTTTCGATGAGTTTAGAGGCCGATAAACTGCCGGCGGCCCAACTCGCCGCTCTGCTCCACGACCAACTCCCACCCGATTTCATTGATTAATTTCTTTTTTTGTTATTGAAGAGTGTATTGAGAAAGAAGTAGAAATGGCCATAAAACGCATTTATACTTGCGTTGTATAACTCCCAATGCTATGACTCGTTGTCCCAAAACTTTCTTTCTATTCTCTGTCTTACTGATGCCACTTTCATCCGCCCATAGCCAATCAACCGACTCCCCTAAATTGGTGGCGGAAGGCGCCACAATTCAATTGGTTTCGGAGCAGTTTGCTTTTACCGAAGGGCCAGCGGTCGATAAAAAAGGAAATATCTTTTTTACTGACCAACCCAACGATAAAATCTGGAAATACGACACCGACGGAAAATTATCCCTCTTCATGGATAAAGCAGGGCGCTCCAATGGGCTTTTTGTTGACAAAAAAGGGAACATTATTTCGTGTGCCGACGCAAACAACCAGCTGTGGTCCATTAGTCCGAAAGGAAAAATAACCGTGCTATTGGATGGCCATCAGGGGCTAAAATTCAACGGTCCCAATGATTTATGGCTCGACGCAAAGGGCGGCATATATTTCACCGACCCGTACTATCAGCGCGACTACTGGACCCGTAAAAAGCCCGAAATTGATGGTCAAAAAGTATACTATTTGCCCAAGGGAAAAAAAGAAGCCGTGATTGTGGACGATGCGTTGGTACAACCCAACGGAATCGTCGGAACACCCGACGGCAAGTACCTCTACGTAGCCGACATACGGGCCAGCAAAACCTACAAATACCAAATCAACGATGATGGTACACTCTCCAATCGCCAATTGCACCTTTCGCAAGGCTCCGACGGAATGACCCTCGACAATCGTGGCAACCTCTACATCACCGGAAAAGGGGTGACTGTATATGACCCCACCGGAAAGAAAATAGAAAGCATTGCTGTGCCAGCGGGCTGGACGGCCAATGTTTGTTTTGGCGGCAAAAACCGTGATGTATTGTTTATTACCGCCTCTAAGGCCGTTTTCACCCTCCAAATGCAGGTAAAAGGGGTTGAATAACTTTTCGTCAGGTTTTTCGTCCCAAAAAACCTGACGAAACCACTAAAAAATAGTACCGGTGAAAATCATGGCGGATAAAAAAGTATTTGCCGCATGGAAGCCACTTTTAGAAGAGTAATACTACTAAACCGCGACGGCTGTCGCACGAAAACCTTTAATTTCTAATGGATAATTTTCACATCAACCGTCGACGTTTCTTACTCGGAACCTCTGCTTCTTTGGCCCTTACGGCAGTCAATGCTAAAGGAGTGACGAACCTAAAATTAGCAAAAACTTACCGCGTAGCGTTGATTGGTACGGGCTGGTACGGCAAAAGCGATTTGTTTAGGCTCATTCAGGTTGCTTCCGTCGATGTCGTTGCGCTTTGCGACGTGGATAAAAATATGCTAGAAGCCGCTGGAAAACTCGTGAGCCAACGTCAAAAATCAGGAAAAGTACCCAAGCTGTACGGTGATTATAAAAAAATGCTAGCCGAAAATCAGTTGGATATTGTACTCATCGGTACTCCTGATCACTGGCACGCCCTCCAAACCATCGACGCGCTGAAAGCAGGCGCGCACGTATACGTGCAAAAACCCATCAGCGTTGATGTAATGGAAGGAGAAGCCATGGTGGCAGCGGCCCGCAAATACGGTAAAGTAGTACAAGTAGGAACACAACGCAAAAGCACTCCTCACCTCATCGACGCCAAAAAGAACATCGTTGATGCTGGGTTGTTGGGCAAAATATCGCACGTTGAAATGTGTTGCTATTTTCATATGCGCAACAACGGTAATCCGCCGACCGAACCCGTACCCGCGTTTTTGGATTATGAATCATGGACTGGCCCCGCCCCTATGCGGCCTTACGACGGCCTGCCGCACATCCGTTGGTGGCGTACCTTTACTGAGTACGGCAACGGCATCACGGGCGATATGTGCGTCCATATGTTTGACACCGTTCGCTGGATGCTAAAATTAGGATGGCCTACCAGAATATCATCTCAGGGCGGTATTTATGTACAGAAAGAAGGCAAATCCAATATCTCAGATACACAATCGGCAGTCTTTGAATATCCCGAACTCAACTGTGTGTGGCAACACCGTACTTGGGGCACGCCCAACAACCCAGCCTATCCGTGGTCGTTTACGCTTTATGGTGACAAAGGCACCCTCTGGGGAAGCACTATGGCGTACGATTTTATCCCGCATGGAAAAGGCGAGAAAATCCACAAAGATGTGGTGTATGAAAAAGAAAAATACCCAGAAGATAACACCGAAGAGCGTATTGAACTAAACGCTGCCCCCGCTACACGCCTACACATGCTTGACTTTATAGCGGCCATCGAAAACGGTGGCCGACCAGTAGCCGACATTGAAGAAGGGCATATTTCTACCGCAAGCTGTATTTTGGCCAACATTTCCATGAAGGTAGGACGCCCCTTGGTGTATGACCCCAAGAAACGAGAAATCGTGGGTGATCGCGAAGCCAACAGCCTCCTGAGTCGGCCTTATCGTCAGCCGTACAAACACCCCGACCCAGCCAAAGTCTAACCCGACGAAATAGTCATAGTTTTGGAGTTACGAATGAAGGGTGGGGCCATGCCTCACCCTTCATTCGTAATCATAACGTCAGTAATCAGTTGTTTGACCACCAGAACCTCGTCTTGGGTTTGGAGCAACAACCTCGCCACCACCTCAGGATTAAATTCGGTCAGCAGTTCTATTTCTCTAGCTAGCTCGGCCAATGCCAACGTACCCGCCGTTACCGCAGTTCCGTACAACTTATGTCCAATTTTTTTGAGTCCAACAAGATTTTTCTTATCGGCTTCTTCAAGAAGCGCATTGCATGACTTCTCTAATTCACTGATTGTCAAACCCAAAAACTCTTCCAATATTTCATTGTCATCACCCACGTATGACTTTATGGTTTCAACATTAAAATGAATACGGGCATCCTGAGCAGAACCTTCTCCTACCTTTTCGCCTTTTTTGCGGACTCCGCCCGTCCACTTTTCAAACAAAACAATGATTGCTTCTTCAACAAAAGGTTTGGCTATAAAATCATCCATCCCTGCCTCCAGACACTTCTCTTTCTCGCCTTTCAGATTTCCTGCCGTCACCGCAATAATGGGAATGTGGGCTTCTTGCTGCAACTCTCTGATTTTCTGTGTGGCTTCATAGCCGTTCATTTCGGGCATCTGAACATCCATAAATACAATATCGGGCATGTCTGTCCGACAGAAATTCAAAGCTTCATTTCCATTTATGGCTTCAATAATCACCGCATTGGGCGCGGCTCGTCGAATGATGGTCTTTGCCAGCAGCATATTGACGGGATTATCTTCGGCAATCAAGACGCGAATGACCTCTTTTTCGTGTGCAGGCTCGGCCGCTGGAGCAGTCTCCGACACCACGGGTGCCGTTTCGGTTTTTCGATGTAAACGCGAAAGGGTATCGTACATATCTTGCATCTTGATGGGTTTCACCAACCGCTGATTCACCATCAGTTCTTCACAGCCTTTGATGATGGTACCATCATCGGAAGAGCTATGTAGAAGAATAACGGGCTGCTCCTCAGGAAGTTTATTGAAACTATTTCTTATTTTTCGAATTGTTTCCAGCCCATCCATGTAAGGCATGTGATAATCCATCATGATTACATCAAACCTCTTACCTTGAGCCAGCAGCTGAAGCGCCTCAAAACCGTTTTGGGCTTCTTCAGAATTGATTTGTTTCAACAAAAGCATTTGCCTCAAAATCACCCGGTTATTGTCGTTATCATCCACAATAAGGACATTTTTGACCAAGTCAAGATTTTCCCAGTTGATAGACTCACCAGGCTCCGTTTTTAGGATCAAATCAAAATAGAATGTACAACCTTGGCCGGGTGTGCTTATTAATTGAAGTTGACTGCCCATCAACCCCAACAATTTGTTGGAAATGGCTAATCCCAATCCAGTACCGCCGTATTTTTTGGTGGTGGAGGCATCTTCCTGCGAAAAGGCCTCAAATATTTTCTCTTGCTTTTCGGGCTTAATCCCAATGCCCGTATCGCGCACCTCAAACCGTAGCGTTACCTCTTCTTGGGTTACGTCGGTTAGGGGTTCAATTTTCAGCTCCACTTCCCCTTCTTTGGTAAATTTAACGGCGTTGCTCAGCAGATTCACCAGTACCTGTTTTAGTCGTACTTCGTCAACCCAAATAAAGCGGGGAAGGTCTAACGAAATATTCAACAACATCTCCAATCCTTTACTTTGGGCCTGATAGGTAATGATGTCGGCCGTTTGGCTACCGATTTCGAAGAGGTCGCATTTGTCAATGTCAAGTTCCAGCTTTCCAGCCTCTATTTTTGAGAAATCAAGAATATCATTGATAATCGACAACAACGAGTTGGCTGATTGATTGACAATCGAAAGGTACTGTTGCTGGGTTTCGTTGAGTGTTGTTTTGAGTAATAAATCGGTAAAACCAATGACCCCATTAAGCGGCGTCCGGATTTCATGGCTCATATTGGCCAAAAATTCCGACTTTGCCACGCTTCCCTGCTCTGCTTGCCATTTGGCTTTTTTCAATTCTTCCCGTTGTAGGCATATCTCGGTAATATCTTGGGTAAACATCATGAGTCCGCCCACCGAGCCATCAAACTGATACCACGGCCGCACCTCCCAACGCAAAAACTGGTCGTGGTCCCATCCTTCGGGCCGCCATTGATCTTCATCATTCTTTTCTACCGCTCCCAAAAGACAGCGGCTGTGTATGTCTTTCCACTCTTGCGATATATTTGAAAAAACCTCGTAGTGACTCAATCCCACCACATTCCGACCGTTTAGTTGATACTCTTCCATCCAACGGTTGCTCACGGCAATGTAACGAATATCTCTATCAAACATGGCTACCGCCGCTGGTGCGTGCTCCACAAACGCAAGCAGTCGGGCTTTTTCGATAAATAGGGCTTGCTCGGTTTTTTTACGGTCGGTGATGTCAATAGCGACGCCCAGAAAACCAATGACGATTCCCTCATTGTCGCGGATAGGATGAACGACCAAAGAAACCTGGATTCGTGTACCATCTTTTTTGATATACGTCCACTCTCTTTGCTCAGAGCCCTCCAGTTCGGCTTTATGAACAAACGTCCTGAACCCTTTAATGGTCTGTCCGTACTCAAGGCTCAATTGTTCACCACGCCGCTGAACTTCCTCCAAATCATGGATGATGGAGGGGTCTTGCTTACCAATAAGCTCTTCTGCCTGATAGCCTAGCATTCGTTCGGCACCCGTATTGAAGAGCGTAATCATTCCGTTGACATCCGTTGCAATAATACCCACCTCCAACGCCGACTGGAGTACATCATTGAGGAGCTTTTGGGAACGTTTGGTTTCGATAAGGGCTTTTTTCTGAACATCAACGTCCTGAAACGTTCCGAATATCCGTCGGCATTTCCCATTTTCAAAATCAGCATTCCCCAATGTCCTGACCCAACGCTCGTTGCCCTTGGCAGTAATGATTTGCAATTCGAGGTCGTAGGAAGTTCCCGTTTCAACTGCTTTCGTAAATGCCTCGATGATTTTAGTTCGATTAATCCCCTCCTTATAAAAATTGATTGCCGTGGTTACATCAGGCTCAAAGTCGGGGCTTACTTCATGGATTTCTTTGGTAACATCCGACCAGAATATTTTATTTTTCACCAAATCAAGCTCCCAACCACCCACTCGGGCTATTTGGTTGGTTTGTTCGAGCATTTCTGTGGTTTGTTTTAAATCTACTTCCAATTGATGCCTTTTGGTGATGTCAAGTGCATTGCCAATCACATAATACTCACCATCTGCGCCTTTCTCCCGGATGTTATTAAATATCCATATTCTCAGCGAGCCGTTTTTGTCCAGCGTATGCATCAATCCATTGGATTTTCCGTCCTTTGCAATGGTTTGGAGGTAGCTTGTCAGGGCTTCTTGGGCATTTTTTGGCACAATATCATACAGGCTCATGCTTTGGATTTCGGCTACTGTATAACCCAAAATACCCGCCCCCGCTTCATTGACCGAGATAAAATTACCTTTTAGGTCATGGGTGCACATCAACCCTTGCGAATTCTCAAAAAATGCTCTGAACCGGTCTTCACTAAGTTTGAGTTTTAATTCCTTTTCTTTTTCCGCCGAAACATCCCTCGCGATGGCAAAAATACTTTCGGTAGAAAGTTCGGGCGTAGCAGCCCATTCCAAGTGTTTGTAGTTTCCCTCTTTGGTCCTAAATCGATAGCTAAAACTCCCCGTCATTTCTCCTTGCGCCAATTTAGCTAATTGAGCTTGTGCGGTTTCTATATCGTCGGGGTGAACAAATTCAACAAAAGGAGTTTCTAACAGGTAGCGATCATCCCAGCCAAGTACTTGTTGAAAAGCGGGATTAACCCGTTTGAAATAGCCATCTGTGCCCGCTACGCAAATCAGGTCGTTGGAAGAGTTAAAAAGTTTTTCAAAATGCGCCTGTTCTTCCCTGTTTCGTCGCTCCACAATCAATGAAATCGCAACCTCGGCCAACAATTGCAGAGACCGTTGCTGTTTTTCAGTAAGTTTCCCAGGGTGATCATCAATTACACAAAGCGACCCCAAAGCATAACCATTGGGGTCTGTCAGTGGATATCCAGCATAAAAACGAATGTTGGGATCGGAGGTTACTAGAGAATTATCTTTAAAACGCTCATCCAGTGTTGCATCCTCGACTTCAAAAATCTCAGTACCCATGATAGCATACTGACAAAAAGCTAGACTTCTATCCGTTTCGGTTACGCCAAGACCAGTCCTAGCCTTAAACCACTGTCGGTCTTCGTCAATTAACGAAACAAGCGATATAGAAGTACCGCATATCATAGAGGCCAACTCGGTGAGCCGGTCAAATTCAGCTTCGGGTAGTGTATCTAAGATTCGATAATTCTTAAGTGCTTTTAATCGTTCACTCTCGTTTAAGGGTACTGGTAAGTTCTCCATTTATGGTTTTTGAGTTCTCGCAAGTTAGATTTCATTATCAAGAGCTGGGGCACAGCCAGACTGATTGATATTATTCCAAGAAACAATTTGAATTAAAAAAGAGCCAATCTAAAAATGATGGGAAGGCACATTTTCAAATATACTGATTACACCCCATGATAATGGGTGGCCAGACAAAAGTAATGACAAGAAGATATATTTCTAATAAGTTTCCTGAAAAAATTGTGTCAGGTTACTGACCAACTTTTGTTTAACAAACTATCTTGAAACCTACATTAGCTATCATCAACTCGTTAACGACCATACCACCAATACCCAAAGAATGATTCACCTGACTAGGTAAAAAAATGTAGTTTATAGATGTGATCTTTTAGGCTCCCCCTTAGGTTTTACCTTATTAGTCTAAAAACAAGCAGCCTGCCAGAAAAGCTTTTATTAATAATTTATGACTTTTAGGGCTCGTCAAGGCATCTTTTTCCAGTACACAATATACATCCTGAAAGGGAAGTTTTCCTTCTTCAATGTATTGATGCGCAACGGGGTTTTGTTGATTATCTTTCAACACCCAAACGTCTTTTCCAGACAAATTACCCCGATTTACAGCATGACTCCCGTATTTTAATAAATCGGTAATTGGCAAACAAACAAATTCATTTTTCATAACAAGTTGAGAATTATACGTATAATTTTTCTTTAACCCGAACGCGCCTATAATAGGACATAACTAATGAACTAAAATTAGTATATTAAACGCAATAATTTATCAAGTTATCAAAATTTAAGTTTGAAGTTATGTCAGGAAAATATCCTGACCATCAAAAACTTACCCTAAAATTACACTTCAAACATTCTATTATTCCATCGTACCTACCTATCCAAAATACTGTCAAGCCATTGCTTTAAAACATTGTATTCAAGCAAATTTTAAATATTTACTCAAACCAACAAATAGTCTCTATACCATGCTTCTTACGTCTTTCCCCCTCATAAGCTTTTTATTTGTACTCAATGTATACCACACTGAAACAGTTTTTTTGAAAACAATACCAACCTAACTCTATACTATATACGTTAACCAATTTGTATATTAATATTCAAGCCATCGCGAGCATTTGCCTTATCTAACGCTGCCCCAAACAACATTACAAAAAGCATAATATACCCAAACATCAATCTTTTTCTTTGCCCTTATTTTGTAGCCTTATTTGATTAAAAAAATTGTGCACAAAAAACCCCGCAGTGATTATAAACTGCGGGGTTTTCAACTAATTGTACATAGACAAGAAGTAAACTCAAGTCTTGCCGTACTAACGCTGTACCATTCGATTTCTTGCCTAAGGCCCATTAAAATTGATTTCTCTCCCCGAAAAAAAGTTGCTAAAAATGGGCTAAAATGCCATTCTTGGCATCGGACTGATGGTTTGTTCAGAAAATTCTCCTTTTAAATATTTAAAGTGGGCTGCCATGGCAATCATGGCAGCGTTGTCGGTGCAGTACTCAAAACGAGGGATGTATACATTCCAATGCTCTTTCTGCCCTGTTTCGAGCAATGCATTACGCAGGCCCGAATTGGCCGAAACTCCTCCCGCAATGGCAATTTCCGAAATCCCCGTTTGTTTAGCGGCCTTGCGCAGTTTTTGCAACAGCATTTTGATTAAGGTATGCTGCACACTCGCACAAATGTCGGCCATGTTTTCTTCCACAAATTGCGGGTTATTTTTCACTTTATTTTGCAAAAAATACAAAATGGAGGTCTTGATTCCGCTGAAGGAAAAATTGAGCCCAGGCATTTCAGACAAAGGAAACGGAAACGCGAGTGGGTTTCCCTGTTGGGCATATTTATCCACCAATGGCCCGCCCGGATAGGGAAGATTGAGCAGCTTTGCGGTTTTATCAAAAGCCTCCCCCACGGCGTCGTCTTGCGTTTCGCCGATGATTTCCATGTCGAGTGCGTCACGTACCAACACAATTTGGGTGTGTCCTCCGCTCACGGTCAAACACAAAAACGGAAAGACAGGACAAGGCGCTTCAATGAAATGCGCCAGCACATGCGCCTGCATGTGGTGTACTTCAATCAAGGGCACTTTTAGCCCCAAAGCCAGGGCTTTGGCAAAAGAAGCACCGACCAATAATGCCCCCAAAAGCCCTGGGCCGCGCGTAAAAGCGATGGCATTAAGGTCTTTTTTGCTTACTTTTGCATCTTCAAGTGCTTTTTCGACCACTGGCAGGATGTGCTGCTGGTGCGCGCGGGAGGCGAGTTCGGGCACGACTCCGCCGTATTTTTGATGAATCACCTGCGTGGCTACAATGTTGGAGCGTAGTTGTCCGTTAGAAATTACGGCCGCCGAGGTTTCATCACACGAAGATTCTATGGCTAATATAGTTGTCATTTCGCTTGAATATTTGTTAATTGTTATCTGTTAAGGGTTAAGTGTGAATGGGTTATTCATAAAAAAGCTTTTAACTGACTATCCGCAGCGCGGCCATGAAACGTTTCCTCTGGTACATAGGCAATGCCATTTTTATCCTGCTTGTCGCGGTTATGCTGCTGACAGAAGTAGTGATATTGGGCATCCAGTTTCCAGCAATACAAACCGAAGTGGTCAACCGCGTGGCCAAATGGCTTTCCAAAGAGCTCCAGCACCCCACCTCCGTAGGCCGCGTAAACGTCCAGTGGTTTGATGCCGTTTCGTTGGAAGATGTCACCATTTTGGACCGTAACGGTCGCCCGATGATTGATGTAGCCCGCATTGATATTAATCACGATTTTTGGTCCCTTATTTTCAGCAAAGGTAAGAAGACTTTTGGCACCACCCTCGACGAAGCCACACTTTACAAACCTTCGGTATGGCTCGTAAAGAATCCTAAAACGGGAGAATTAAACCTTGATGCATTCATTGCCCGCATTGAAGAGCTAACGGCCAACCCCAATGCCCCTGGCGTAAAAGATCAAAACGTACCTTTTGTCATCAAACAGGTTCACCTCATCGACGGCTCTTTTCGGTGGGACGACCCACGCGAAAAACCAATGCAGGGCAAAACCTTTGACTATAACCACTTTACCCTCAAAAGTATCAACGGAGAAGCCAAGAATTTTCTAGTTTTGGGGGACACCATCGCCCTGAAAGTTCAGAACTTACGCACCTTCGATAAACGCACCAACCTCACCATCAAAGAGCTGGACAGCAAAGTGTTGTATTGTCGTACCAAGTTGGAATTGGCCCAATTGTACGCACGCATCGGAAATTCGGTGATTGGCAACTATATTTCTTTCAACTACGATTCGCCCGCCGCTTTTGGCGATTTTAACGAAAAAATCCTGATGCGGGCACACTTAGACAGTACCCGCGTGCGCTCCGAAGATTTGGGCTGGTTTGCCGATTATCTTTTTACCCTCGACGAAACCTGGCACGCCAACGGCAATTTTGTGGGCACGGTCAACAATTTCCGTTTGTCCGAAACAAACTTACGGTTTGGAAAAAATAGCGTGTTGCGCGGCGACATTGGCTTTAAGGGCGTGACCGAGTTTGAAACATCGGTGATGGCCTTTGACCTCCAAAATACCCGCGTTGACGCCGCCGATTTACGCCAATATTACCCCGAAAAATCGTTTAATGACTTGGTTCAGAAATTTGGGGTAGTTGATTTTTCGGGAAAATATAACGGCACTATCGACAAGTTTAAGCTCAACGGCGATTTCAAAACGGCCTTAGGACAAGTGACGGTGAAAGAACTGGAAATGAACCTAGCCGCCAAAATCCCGACCTACACGGCCGACATCAACACGCATAATTTTGACCTAGGCAAGCTAGTTGACGACGACGATTTTTCGGAGATAGACCTCAACGGCAAAATCAGCGGCAAAGGCTTCTCGCTCAAAACCGCCTCTCTCAACCTCAACGGACGCTTGCCACGCTTCCGCTACAATAATTATGACTACCGCAACGTGTTTCTCAACGGAACGCTTCAAAATAAGTTTTTCAAGGGTTCGGTCATCGTCAAAGACTCCAACCTCATTGCGGATGTAGACGGAGCATTTGATTTCTCAAAACCCAAATACGTCTACCACGCCGAGGGGTTTATTCAGCGGGCTGACTTTCGGGCGCTCAAATTCATGAACGACTCGCTCATGATTCATACCGAACTAAACGTGGATTTGGAAGGAAACACGATGGATGAAATCGTGGGACGGGCTAAATTTCTGAATAGCTACGCCACTTTCAAAAAGCGTAACATTGTGGTAGATACCCTCCTGGTTGATTCTCGCCTGACCGATGGCCTCCGTCGTCTGTTTATCTCTTCCGAGTTTTTCAATTTTCAGGCGCAGGGTGTTTTCCAACCTACCAAAGCCGTGGCCGATTTGGCGCAGTTGTTTGATGAATACCAAATGTATTTCTTCGGCGACGAAGGCGCGCGGCTCCAATACTACGAGGACAAAAAGCGCAAGCAGCCTTTTTGGCAACGGTACAGCATTGACTACCGCATCCGCGCAAAAAAAATGGATCAATTGCTGGCCTTTCTCTACCCCGACGGCTACGTATCCAACGGCTCTACGGCCGAGGGGGTGTTTACCGTTGACAATACGTCCATTTTTTCAATGACCGGGCAGTTTGATACCCTCAAAATCGGCAATAACTCCTTTTACAATTCAGAGCTTGACCTCAACACGTCTAAATTTACCAATAGCCCCGAGGTGCTGGCGTCGGCCATTATAAATTCGGAGAAACAACAATTGGTGGGCATTGCCCCCACCGAAAAACTGGCCCTTGAGGCCGCGTGGGAAACCGACCACATCAATTTCAGAAGTAGTCTGCGCCAACAAAACATGTCTAACCGCGCTACACTCAACGGCGAACTTCGGTTTGTGGGCGATTATCTTTATTTACAATTCAGAAAATCGAAACTCCGTTTGCTGGAAGAAGACTGGAACGTAGACCCCAACAATCTCATCACCATCATGGGGCCAAATGTTACGTTGAGCAACGTTAATCTAAAACCCAACGGAAAGGACCAACTCCTAGCGCTGAACGGTGAGATCTCGACCGACTCAACCAAAACACTTTCGTTTGAAACCCGTAACTTTGAACTCACTAACCTAACGCCCCTTATCAACGTCAATCTGGCAGGTACCGTCAACGGAACTGTTACGATGCGGGATTTGTACCGGACGCTAATTTTTGACACCAAGGCCGACGTACAGAAGCTGACCTACAATAATTTTTTGATGGGCAACCTCACCGGCGACGGCGAATGGGACCCCATCGACAAGCACCTCCACGTGGATATTCATCTGGATTCAAAAGCCAAACGTGAACTTTCTATTACTGGCACTTACACCCCCAACCAAGCCAACAACGAATTAGAATTAAGGGCCAATTTCAGCGAAACCAACCTACAACTGCTTGAACCTTTTGCGCGCGGTTTGGTTTCGGATTTGAGCGGACGCGCCGTGGGGGCCGTTTCTATCACAGGCCCTGTCACTGCGCCGGTACTGGATGGAACGGTTGATGTAAAGCAGGGTCGCCTTACATTTGATTACCTCAAAGCGGTGTTTTCCTTTGAAGACAAAGTGTACTTCGGCGAAAGTGACATTCGCGTCCGGAATTTACGCCTGACCGACCCCGAAGGCAATACCGCTACGTTGCGAGGCGGTGTCTACCACGATAGTTTCAACAAGTTCTCGCTGGGTTTTGATGCTGATATGCGTAATTTCAAAATCCTAAATACCACCATTCGAGACAATGAACTGTTTTATGGGAGTGCCTACGCCACGGGGAAAATGGAAATTTTTGGCCCTATAAACAACTTCAAAATCAGCGCGGATTTGACCAGCAATCGGGGCACAAAAATCTACATTCCACTCGACGGTGCCGCCGAAGTAGCATCGGAGGATTTTGTGCAATTTGTCTCTTCGCTGCCCGATACATCCAACAAACAGGCCGCAAATAAAGACAAGATTGTACCAGCCGAAGAAAGCATTATTAAAATGGATTTTCGGTTAAACATGACGCCCGATGCCTATTGCGAAATCCAGTTTGACCGCCAAACGGGCGATGCCATCAAGGCCTACGGACGCGGGTTGATTAACCTTAAAATAGATACGCGCGGCGATTTCAACATGAGCGGTGCCTATGAAATTCAAAACGGGGACTACCTCTTTACCCTCCAAAACGTTATCAATAAGAAATTTCAGATTCAGAAAGGAAGTCGTATTTCGTGGACAGGCGACCCCTACGGTGCCACCCTCGACGTAAAAGCAAACTATACCTCTAGTGCTTTACTTTCACCGCTGTTTCAGACAAGCGGCACCTCCACCAACAACGAACTCAATACCCGGCGCTATCCCGTAGAAGTGATGATTTCGTTAAATGAAAAAATGCTTTCTCCGCAGATTTCGTATGGCTTGAAGTTCAAAGAATACCCTTCTACTTTGTCGTACCAAATCACGGCCGTAGAAGAGCGCCTCAAGCGCGATGAGCAGTATCTGTCGCAGCAGGTAAGTAGTATGCTGCTCTTCGGGCAATTGATTTCCGACCAAAACAACATTTTGTTACAATCGGCCTCGGGACTGACCAACAGCCTCAGCGAGATGGTCACGAGCCAATTGAGCAAATGGGGCTCATCCATCAATGAAAACTTAGAACTCGGCGTTTCGGGACTGAACCTTAACTTTAACGAAGCAAACCCCAACGCCATCAATAACCTTCAATTACGGTTTTCGTACCGATTCCTGAACGACCGTTTCCGCATCACCCGCGATGGGCGACTGTCGTACGGCCAAAACCAATACGATGCCACCAGTTTACTATTAGACTGGACCCTCGAATATTGGCTCACCGACGACGGCAGCCAACGCCTCCGAATGTATAACCGCAACATCCAGAACCAAATCACTGCCAGCGGGCCTAATGCCATTTCGTACGGAGCGAGTTATTTGTTTACCCGCAGTTTCAACAATTTCAGATTCTTCGGCCCAAAAGCATCCCGCCCCGAATCTACCC
>NZ_JAAAKZ010000008.1 GCF_009905605.1 Runella sp. CRIBMP | reverse complement strand
GGGCCGCTCGGAGAAACCGCTGGGCGGCGGGCCGCTCGGAGAAACCGCTGGGCGGCGGGCCGCTCGGAGAAACCGCTGGGCGGCGGGCCGCTCGGAGAAACCGCTCGGCGGACCGTTCTGTGTCAAAAACATTGAAGTAATTTTACTGTTGTTCAATTTTGCTTTTCAACTAATCACTCCTTATGGAAAATCGCATCAATCGCCGCACCTTTATCAAAAACAGTTCGTTAGCTACGGTTGCTTTGTCGAGCGGAAGTTTAAATTTGTCGGTGAAAAAGAAAAACAAATTGCCCCAATGGAAGGGCTTCAATGTGCTGGATTTCTTCTCGCCCGACCCCGCCAAAAGCCGCCCGCAAACGCCCGAAATGTATTTTAAATGGATGGAAGATTGGGGCTTTGATTTTGTCCGAATTCCGATGGCGTACCCCGCTTATCTGAAATTTGACCGCTCCAAAAACATCCGAATCGACGAGATTAGAAACATAGATACCCAAATGACCGACCGTATCGAGCAGTTGGTCTATTGGGCGCAGAAATACAACCATCACGTTTCACTCAATCTCCACCGCGCGCCAGGCTATTGCATCAACGCGGGTTTTGTGGAGCCTTACAACCTTTGGACCAACGAGCAGGCGCTGAGTGACTTCTGCTATCATTGGGAATTTTGGGCGAAAAAATTCAAAGATACGTCTTCCAAAAAAATCAGTTTTGACCTCCTCAACGAACCGAGCTGGCGCGACGACATGAACGACCAATTGGGCAAAAAAACCAAATTGGAACCCGAAATGTACCGCAAGCTGATTTTGGCGGCCTACAATACCATCAAAGGAGTCAATAAAAAACACTTAATCATTGCGGATGGCAACAACGTTGGCAATGATGTGATTACGGGTATTTCCGATTTAGAAGTGGGGCAAAGTTGCCGAGGCTATACGCCCTCCATCATCTCGCATTACAAAGCCTCTTGGGTGTACAAAGACCCGGAAAGCCTGCCCGTTCCCGTATGGCCCGGAAAAGTGGGCGACCAAAACCTAAGCCGTAAAATACTGGAAGACAAATTTCAACCGTGGATAGACCTCAAAAACAGCGGTACGGGTGTTCACTGCGGCGAATGCGGCTGCTTTAACAAGACGCCCCACGACGTATTTTTGGCGTGGTTCAAAGATTTGCTTGGTATTCTGAGCGAAAACGGGATCGGCTTTGCATTATGGGAATTTGACGGCTCCTTTGGTTTGCTCAATTCGGGAAGAAGCGACGTTGATTACGAAAATTTCCAAGGCCAAAAATTAGACAGAAAACTGCTGACGCTTTTGCAGAAAGTGTAGGGTTAGCGTGAGGTGAAGGACATGCTCCGTCAAAGCTTCTCTGTACTGAAGTATTATTTAAGCGTCTATTGCAAGAAATTAAACACATTTTATCATCAATCAACTGTATATCAACTTATTAACAAACAATGGTTTTAAGTTTTGTATTGTAACACAGAAGCATTTACATTGCAGATAAAATACTAAAACATGCGTCAATCAGCGAGTTGGAGGTAATTTTAGGTTAGACTGTTACAAAATTTTTCGCGGATAATTTGAATTTAATTTGAGAACAGAAATATGCAAGACTTATTTGACTACGCCCAAAAATCAGGAATTGAACTTAAAAATGTGGGGAGATGTCAGTTTTGTTACTCAAATGTATCCAAAGGTGTATTTGAATGTGAGGGCAATTTAAACCACCTAACTCAAATTCTTGACTTTAATAATCCTATCTACTATGAAACACGGTTCTTAAGTGTTGATGCAATGGCTTTGCAGCATTGTGAATTGCACGGACCTTGGAACAATCATATTCATTTAACGAGGTTATACTTAATTTTTGAGAAAAATATCAAATGGGATTATGCTAAGACGCCTTTATTGAGCAACATCATTAACGCTTATAAAAAAGATAAAACCGAATTTTTGACACCACCCCGATTCGGAGAGCGAGGACAATTAACCACTTTAGATTTGCTGAATGCATCAACACCAGAAGAATGTATTAATATTGTAAAAAGCTGGGCGACTGAAGTTTATCATTCATTCAGTGAGCACCAAACCTTGATTTCTTCATTAGCAAACAGCTTTTTAAACAGATATGGTTGATATCACTTAGCATATCGGCTACATAAAGCGAAAACCAAATTTTGATGAGACATATCAAAAGAATTACGCAAATTAAAAACTACCACCACCATTGTATTGGCAATAGTCGGGCTGATAGTTGTAAACTCAATGGCATCGGCCGCCCGAATTTGTAATTCTATTGGGCATTTGTGCAAATGTTGGGCAGACGTTTTTCAAATTCTCCACCATCGCCAATACGTAAACCGTTAAAGATCAGCTTAAAAGACCACAGTTATCTATGGAGCAGATGACATTTTTATATACTGCACTTGGGGTGATGGACAAAACCTACTTTATATTAAGTCTGTGGAGTCACAAGCTAAGGTGTAGAGGGCATATTGTAAGTACCCCATTTCTATTTTTCAATATTGTTAATTTTTCCATTTTTAAGTACTTTTTTGTCCGCCTATAAAAGGTTTTGGGCCAAACATCACATCTAAAACTTATCGCTTCTAATGTCCATTTTGGAAGTAATTTTTTGAGGTACATTGTTTACAGAAACGGGAAGATTAATCACAAACTCGCCAAGGTCAGGAGTCAAATAAGCATACCCATCCAATTTTTTGCCAACAAGTTGAGGGTCTGCCGGGATGGCCGAATCACATACTCCACTAAAATCAATACGATAACGCGTAGCTTCCTGTTTAGGCATAGGGGAGGTAAAAGTAGCCTTTATTTCATAATCGTTGCCAGGGTTGGGGTTGAGTCCTGCGCATTTACCAACGTAAACAAATTGAATAGTGAGGGTTTTCTCGTCCTTTTTTGTAATAAAAGCTTTAGAGATAATCATATGACCTTCTTTGCAGGTGATGCGGGATGTAAAGTAGTCGATGGGCTTGGGAAAATACTCGAAGTACCCGTTTAGGAGTGGTTTTAAGATTTCGGGATCAATCGTAGGTTGGTCTTCGCCTTTGCAACTTAATACGAAAGTAAGAAGTGTTAAGTAAAGTACCTTTTTCATGGCAAACCTAAAAGTTGTTTTGGCACTAAAATACGCCTTTCTTTTGGCTGCCGAAACAAATAGTTATCAAGAGGTCTTCCGTTTCTGGAAGTAACAAGCGTGAGTTATCTCTATTATACGCCGTTGCTGGTGTTCGACAATAAAACCCAAAAACAAATTTGGAAAGCCCGATCCAAACCTTACCTTTGTAGAGTGATTAGTCAATCTAGTATAAATGGATAAAAAAGAACAGATACTGGCGAGTGCATTGAAGCTCTTTGTGGAGTTTGGTTTTCATGGTACGCCCACGAGCAAAATCGCTAAGGAAGCGGGGGTATCCAACGGAACCCTTTTTCATTATTTTGCCACCAAAGAAGACCTGATAAAGGAATTATACATCACCATCAAAAATGATTTAAACCAATTTTTATTCTCAAAAATCACTCCTGAGGATAGCGTCGAAGCCATCATAAAGAAAGTCTTTATCTATTTCATTTACTGGGCTTTAGACAACAGAGAGAAGAACCATTACATCCAACAGGTACTTTTTTCACCGCATATTTTTCAAATCTCCGAATCGGTTTTGATGGAGCAATCTCAGAAACACATTCAGTTGATTGAAGAAGCAAAAGCTACCAAAATCATCAAAGATTTACCCACTGATTTGATTTATACATTGGCCAACAGCCACTTGATGGGCATCTATAATTACGTTGTCAACTTACCCCCCGACCAACAAAAACCTATCATCGAAAACGGCTTTGAAATGCTTTGGGATATGCTGACCGAACAAAAATAACCATGAAAGAAACCAAAAAAATAAGAGCCATTGTGACGGGTGCCACGGGCATGGTCGGCGAGGGAGTATTGCACGAATGCCTACAAAGCCCTGAAGTTGAGGAAGTTTTGATTATCAACCGCAAACCTTCGGGCTTCACGCACCCTAAATTAAAGGAAATCATTCACCAAGATTTCTTCGACGTCTCTCCTATCCAAGCCCAATTGAAAGGTTACGACGCTTGTTTTTTCTGTTTGGGCGTTTCTTCCGTCGGGATGAAAGAGGAAGAATATACCAAAATGACCTACTCGCTCACGATGCACGTAGCCGAAACATTGAGCAAACTTAATCCTGAAATGACATTTTGCTACGTATCAGGCTCAGGCACCGACAGCACCGAAAAAGGCCGCAGCATGTGGGCGCGGGTAAAAGGCAAAACCGAAAACGACTTGATGAAACTGCCCTTTAAAGCCGTTTACAATTTCCGACCTGGTTATATGCACCCCACGCCCGGATTGAGGAATACCCTTCCTTATTACAAGTATTTAAGTTGGCTGTATCCCGTGTTTCGTAAGGTGTTTCCAGGGGCCGCAAGTACATTGGCAGAATTAGGACAGGGCATGATTAAAGTGGCTACAAAAGGCTATCATAAGCCCATTTTGGAAGTAAAAGACTTTGTAGCGCTGACAAAAACTCCTTAAAAATTTATCCTAGACATAGAGTGATTAGTCAATCTAAAAATCAATATTCAAACTAAACCAAATGGAAATCAACTTTAATATCAATGGCAAAACGGCAAAAGTGGACGTAGACCCTGCTATGCCCTTGCTTTGGGTAGTTCGGGATGAACTCAACCTCAAAGCCACAAAATTCGGCTGCGGGGCTGCACTTTGCGGCGCCTGCACGCTCCACATCGACGGCGAAGCCTACCGTTCATGCTCTATCCCCGTAAGCTTTGCGGCAGAAAAAAAAGTAACCACGCTCGAAGGATTATCCGAAAGTGAGGACAAACTTCACCCTATTCAACAGGCATGGATGGAAGAAAACGTGCCCCAATGCGGCTATTGTCAGCCCGGGTTTATGATGGCGGCCGTCAATTTTCTGGAGAAAAACCCCAACCCGACCGAAGAAGATATTAAAACCAATATCACCAACATTTGCCGTTGCGGTACGCAGCCCCGCATCATCAAAGCCATCAAAAGAGCCGCCCAACTTTCCCAAACCGCAACTTTATAACGACATGGCAACTGAAGATAAAAAACCAAAAAAGAAGTTTTCGCGGCGTAAATTTTTACAACGCGGCGCCATCATTTTTGGCGGAACCGTCGTAGCGGTTATTGCGTCAAAGGGGCCCATTCGTCGTTTTTTGGCCCAAAAAGCGGAAAATATGGATTTCCCCTTGCTAGTTTCCACACAGGAGCCTTCTTTCTGGTTTGAAGTATTGCCCGATAATACCATCCTCTACAAATCTACCAAACTGGAAATGGGACAGGGGATTTTTACGGGATTAGCGATGTTGGCCGCCGAGGAGCTAGAAGTATCGCTCGAACAAATCAAAGTGGTTCACGCCAATACGGCCAACGGCGTGGAAGACTCGCTCGGAACTGGCGGAAGCAACACCACCTTGTCGCTATTTAAACCCATTCGAGAAGTGGCCGCTACCCTGCGCGAAATGCTGAAAGCCCAAGCCGCTAAGCAATGGGGCGTACCCGTGGCAGGCATCAAGGTTGAAAATGGAATCATGACTTCGGGAAACCATAAAGCTACCTATTATGAAATTTCCACCTCCACCAAAGAATGGAAAACACCCGAAACACCCGCATTAAAGCCGTTTTCGGCGTTTAAATATGTAGGAAAAGACGTCAAACGCATTGACTTAAAACCAAAAGTGACGGGCCAACCCATCTTTGGCATTGACCAGACGTTTCCAGATATGTTGTATGCGGTGATGCTCCAATCTCCCTACATCGGCGGAACACTCAAAAAGCTAAACACCCAAGAAGCCGCAAAAGTCAGCGGAGTGGTCAAAATCGTGGAGGACAATGAGTTGGTGGCCGTCGTGGCCAAAAACCGATACGCTGCCGAGATGGGATTACAAAAAATAGAAGCCGAATGGGATGTTCCAAAAAAATGGCAACAGGCTGAATTTGAAGCACTCACGACCGTGGGCCTCGGAACCGACGTACGCATTCAAAGCGAAGGCTCGCCTGAATCGCTTTTGGAAAAAACGCCAGACAAAGTATTCAAACAAGAATACCGCACACCTTTGGCCACCCATGCCCACATGGAGCCGCACGGCGCCGTGGCGCACGTTGAAAAAGACAAAGCCACGATGTATGTAGGTACGCAGGCATCCACCCTTTTCAGAAGTGCCATCGCCAAAGCCATTGAGGTAGAAACCGAACAACTCAACATCGAAACCACCTACGCGGGCGGTAGTTTTGGCAGAAGAATAGATTCAAAACATTCCGAAAAAGTGGCGCGCATTGCCAAGATTGTTGGCAAGCCAGTACATGTATTTAATACGCGAACGCAAGAGTTTCAGAATGCCATTTATCGTCCACAAACGCACCATGTACTCGCCGCAAAAATTGGAGAAAATGGCAAAATCGAAGCCATCACCCACAACCAAGCCACCCCCGACCAGGTGCTTGGGGCAATTCCTGCCAATATCGGCTATACACTTTTAGGGGCTGATTTTGTGTCGGCGGGCCACGGTGCCAGTATTTTATATAACATTGAGCATAAATCAGCCACGTTGTGGCAAAATAAACTGCCCGTTCATACTGGAATCTGGCGTAGTGTAGGGATGTTTCCCAATACGTTTGCCATCGAAAGTTTTATCAACGAATTGGCCCATAAAACGGGCAAAGACCCGCTCAAAATGCGTTTGGAGTTGTTGGCAGGCAACGAACAAATCAACCAACGTTACAAAAAAGTATTGGAAACGCTGGCCGAAAAGAGCGGGTGGAACCAACCCAAAGCGGCGGGGATTGGGCGCGGCATCGCCATCGGCAACGACCGAAAGAGCATTGCGGCGGCGGTGATTGAAGTAGCGATAGTTGACAATCAAATTCGGGTAAAAAAAGTAACGCAAGTGCTTGACGCGGGCTTAGCCATCAATCCTGAGGGAATTAGGATGCAGGTAGAAGGTGCCACCATGATGGGGATTACGGCCGCGCTTTATGAAGGCTTAACCGTCAAAGACGGACAAATAACCGCGACCAATTTTCACGAATACCCCATGGCGAAACTTTCAGACACCCCCGAAATTGAGGTAATTATTCTGGAAGGGCACACCGAACCTTACGGCGTAGGTGAGCCCCCTCTTGCGCCAGTAGCGCCCGCTATTGCGGCGGCGGTTTTTGATTTAACGGGTAAGAATTTGAGAACGTTACCGCTGAAATTGAGCTAAAATAAATCGTCGTCGAGGTTCTGAGTTCAAGACCTCGACGACGTTCGTTGTCTTTATTCGGCCCTTACAATCAGCTCGGGCTTTACGGTATCGTATTGATTGAGACGAAGCCAAAGTTGCGCCAGCACCACGACGTCTTCTTTGCAATAACGACGGATCCGGTCGAGGTCTTTTTCGGCGTAATAAACCCGGGTCACGTCTTCGCCGCTGATATCTGACTTGCTGCTCGGAATGCCAAACAGCGCCGCCAATAAATCCAGCTGCGCAAAGCTTTTATAATCGCCAAAACGCCACATATCCAGTGTGTCTTGATGAAGAATTTCCCAAGGTTTTTTGCCCGAAAGTTTTAAAGAATCAGGCAGCGTAATTCCATTAACGAGCATTCGACGGCACAAAAAAGGAAAGTCAAACTCTTTGCCGTTGTGGGCGCAGAGAACGAGTTGGTTTTGGGGATATTTTTCAATCAACTCCTTAAATTCCAACAAAATCGCTTTCTCGTCGTCGCCCGCGATGGTTTTTACTTTAAAACGTGGCAGCTCATCGGAAGTGGTCCAATACAACGCTCCTACCCCGATGCAGATGATTTTGCCGAACTCGGAATAAATCGCCGCCCGGCGGTAAAACAAATCAAAAGCCGAGACGTGTTCATCATTGCGGATGTTGGCCGCCTTTCGTTGCCATTGTTCCTGCATTCGTTCGTCTAGCAGATCAAACGACGCTTTGGCTGACACCGTTTCCAGGTCAATAAAAAGAATATTTTTGGCAACTCGGCGAAGTTCTTGCATCTCGCGTTTCGAGGTTATTTAGGAAATCTCATTTTGTAATCCACTTTGACGTTGCCCTTTGTAATATCGGTGAGGCGTTTTTTGAGCATCTGTCGTTTGAGCATGGGCAAATAATCCGTAAAGAGTTTGCCTTCCAAGTGGTCATATTCATGCTGAATGATACGCGCCGCCATGCCTTCAAAGGTGTCTACGTGTTCGTTCCAATCAATATCTCGGTATTTGATTTTAATAAATTCAGGGCGATATACATCAGCTCTGATTCCCGGAATACTGAGGCATCCTTCTTCAAACGCCCACTCATCACCCGTTTCTTCCAACACCTGCGGATTAATAAATACTTTTTTAAACCCTTCCAAACTTGGGTCTTTGTCTTCCTCTTCTTCGTCTTCATTAAGAGGCGTACCATCCACTACAAACAACCGGATACTTTGTCCGATTTGTGGAGCCGCCAAACCAATACCCGAAGAATCGTACATGGTTTGGTACATATTTTCTACCAACTCGGGCAGGTTGAGTTCGTCTTTTTCAATGGGGCGAGCCACTTTTCGTAATACGGGGTCGCCATAAGCTACTATTGGAAAAATCATTGTTAATCGTTGTCCTTTTTAATGGTTTATCGGGCAAAACACCCATGATATGATTTCATCGTTGGCTTTCAATAAACGATTGCAAGATAATGGTGGCACTGACTTTGTCAATATTACCTTTATTGCGTCGATCACTTTTTTTAGACCCCATCGAAATCATGGTCTGTAAGGCCATACTGCTGGTAAAACGCTCGTCGTGTTCGTACACGGGGGTATCGGGAAACGCTTTTTTGAGTTGTTTGATGAACCCCTTCACGTGCGGCGTATTGTTGGTGTCGGTATTTTCCAACGTACGAGGCATACCTACCACAAATACATCCACGGTTTCGTTGGCGGTATAACGTTTCAAAAAATCAATTAATTCAAATGAGCGTACCGTTTCCAAGGCCGTTGCAATAATCCGTAACGGGTCGGTAACTGCCAATCCGGTTCGTTTTGAGCCATAATCAATGGCAAGGATTCGCCCCATTGGTTTGTTTTATTTAAGTACGTTATCCGTTTATTCTTTACTAAACACAAGCTGCGAATTATCGCTATATTTGATATTCTTTCAGCCCTAATGACAGGGTAAATTGCCAATTAAATCACAAATATAGCAGAAAAATCGTCAGCCTTTGGCGTAGATGGTTCATAAAAGGCTTTCAAACAAATGACAATTTGACAGTTAAAGCCCCCTCGCATCATTCTTTTATATCTTAAGTAAGTCCAAACTTTTGCTTGTTAAATATTGTTAAAAGGTAGAAATTTGGATACCGATTTTTTTGCCAGAGACGTTATGTTGGTGCATTTTTGAAGTGTAAATTGCAAAAACAGAAGAATCTAAAAATAAACAGTAATTAAAACCAAAACCAAAATAAAAAGTCATGAATCAGAATTGGAAATCATTGGCATTGGTTGGGCTCATTTCAAGCGCAGTTACCGTTGGAAGTGTAAAGCTTTTGGGCGGGATTGATGACTCAAAAGATGTCATTTTTACGGAAGCAAGCGCTCCTTCCATGAATCGTTTTACTGGGGGAGCGGCTCCTGGGGCAGCGGCCGATTTTACGTACGCCGCCGAAGTTTCTACCCCTGCCGTAGTACACATTAAAGCCTCGGCCACACGCCAAGCGCAACAACGCGGCATGGACATCTTTGACTTGTTTGGCGAAGATTTTGGAATGCGCCGCAGCGGTCCGCAAAAGCAGGAGTCGTCGGGCTCAGGCGTGATTGTCAGCGCGGATGGCTACATCGTTACCAACAACCACGTGGTGGAAGGGGCGGAAGAACTGGAGGTTGTGATGTCAAACAAACGCACTTACAAAGCCAAAGTAATCGGCACTGACCCTTCTACCGATATTGCCGTGATTCAGATTCCCGCCAAAGACCTACCTGCATTGACGTTTGGCAACTCCGACGCCATCAAAGTAGGTGAGTGGGTAGTAGCAGTAGGAAATCCGTTTAACTTGGAATCGACCGTTACGGCGGGGATTGTGAGTGCCAAAGGCCGCGGTATCGGAATCCTTGCCGAGAAGTTTCAGCAACAGTCACGCGCACGCGGCAGCCAGTTTAAAGGCGATACTCCCTTGGAGTCATTTATCCAAACGGATGCGGTCGTAAACCCTGGCAACTCAGGCGGCGCCTTGGTCAACCTGAAAGGTGAATTGGTGGGTATCAACACCGCCATTGCCAGCCCCACTGGTAGCTACGCTGGTTATGCCTTTGCAGTGCCTTCGAGCTTAGTGAAAAAAGTATCTAGCGACATTATCAAATACGGTGGTGTACAGCGCGGCTACATCGGTATCATTCCCGAAGAACTCGACAGCAAAAAAGCTGAACAATACGACGTAAAAGTAGCCACGGGTATTTATGTACAAGGTTTTGGAGAAGGCAACAGCGCCGCCAAAGATGCAGGCTTGAAAGTAGGCGACGTCATTACGAAAGTAGATGGTGTTGAAGTAGATTCTGACCCCAAATTCCGTGAGCTAGTCGCTCGCAAACGTCCTGGTGAGAGTGTCGTTCTGACCGTTAATCGTGGTGGCAGCGTAAAAGACTACAGTGTAATGCTCCGCAACCGTGAAGGTGGACGCGAAATCATCAAAACTGACGAAGCTGACGTAGCCCTTAGTTCATTAGGAGCCCAATTTAGCGACCTCAACCCCCGCGAAGTACAGCGCCTTCAGCGTGCCAACATCGGCGGCGGCGTAAAAGTAACCGCGATGGAAGCTGGCAAACTCGCCCGAGTAGGGGTAGAAGAAGGTTTTGTAATTACGAAAGTAAACGACAAGGCGGTTCGTTCGGTCAAAGAACTAAAAGCAGCTTTAGCCGAGAAAAAAGGAGCTCGCGTTCAGATGGAAGGTCTTTATTTAGATTATCCTGAAGATGTCTATTCTTTCGGATTTAATTTATAAGCCTTATCAACTAACATCGGCGAGGTTTTTAAACGGGGGTGCCCAATCCTCGCCAACGTTGAGAAAAAAAACAAAGGGTTAGGCCATCGCTGGTCTAACCCTTTGTTTTTACGCCAGTGTTTGTTAGTATTGTAAAGTATCCAACCATCCTTTACATGACAACAGCAATTATTATCACAGTTTGCGTTCTGATTCTTCTTGCTTATATTTTTGACATTACCTCTTCCAAAACCAAAGTACCCTCCGTTATTCTTTTGCTGCTGATGGGATGGCTCGTGAAGCAAGTGGCCCTTACCACTGGTTTATTGCTTCCAAATCTCGGTCCTATTTTACCCATTTTAGGAACAATTGGACTGATTCTTATTGTACTCGAAGGCGCTTTGGAGTTAGAGCTGAATGCCACAAAATTCCCGCTTATCAAAAAGTCATTTGCCGTTGCGTTGTTGCCCATGCTTCTGCTGGCTTTTGGGGCAGCGGGGGCTTTCCATTTTTGGGGTGGAATAAATTTTAAAGACAGCCTCACCAATGCCATTCCCCTTTGCGTCATTAGCAGCGCAATTGCCATTCCGAGCGTTAAGAATTTGATGAACCATCAGAAAGAATTTATTATTTACGAAAGTAGCCTTTCGGACATTTTGGGGGTGATATTTTTCAACTTTGTAGTCTTTAATGATAGTTTTGGCGTGGCTTCTATTTGGCATTTTTTTGCGCAATTGATGACCATCATTATTGTTTCTTTTCTAGCCACAGGCGGTTTATCCTATCTTTTGAGCAAAATCGACCACCATATCAAGTTTGCCCCTATTATTCTTTTGGTAATTTTGATTTATAATATTTCAAAAATCTATCACCTTCCTTCGCTCGTTTTTATTCTGATTTTTGGGTTATTCTTAGGAAATCTTGATGAAATAAAACGCTTTAAGTGGATTCAGCGCCTGAAACCAGACCTGCTCGACCGCGAAGTGAAGAAATTTAAGGAAATCACGATTGAGGCTACGTTCGTAATTAGGGTGTTGTTCTTCCTGCTTTTTGGCTACCTGATGGAAACCGCCGAAATTTTGAACCTCAGTACGCTTGGATGGGCCGTAGGAATTGTGATAAATATTTTTTGCCTGCGGGCTATTCTGCTCAAATTCTACAAAATAGAGCTTTCTCCGTTGCTTTTTGTTGCGCCGCGTGGATTGATTACCATTTTATTATTTTTGAGCATTCCAGCTTCGCAAACCATCTCATTGGTCAATAAATCGCTGATTATCCAAATCATCATTTTATCAGCGTTGGTCATGATGATTGGGTTAATGATGGGAAATAAAAAAGAAAGCGAGTAGTCGTCCGACGGTTTAAAACCGCCAGACGCTTTTAGGTTAGAAGCACCCAAGCGCCTTCTTTCACGCTCCTAATGGCCGCAAATGCAGCCTGCGTAGTGTTGATAATTTCATCCAGCGGAATCAGAGGCGCACCTCCCGTTTGAATACGTTTTATCAGTTCTTGAAACTGCGTTTTATGTCCTTTGTCCTGACTTGTTTTGAGTCTGGAAAACCCTTTGAACCCATAGCCTTCCAGCGTTCGGAAGTTATCCAATATCAGCGTTCGCTCCTGCGAATATACTTCTATCCGCTCTTTGGAATAAGATTTGTGTCCGTTGGAAAAATAATTAATGACGCCCGTTGAGCCATTTTCATAGCGCAACATAATACTTGCATTGTCGGTTGTTTCGGTAGCCTGTGGCCCCATGGCATTCATGCATACCGCCGTCACGCGGCTGCCCGTCAGGTACGTAATCAAATCAATAAAATGACAAGCTTCGCCCAAGATACGCCCGCCGCCCACGGCGCGGTCGTGTACCCACGAGTTGGCAGGAATAAAACCCGCATTCATGGTCGCAATCACGTTCATGGGCGCATCTCCCAGCAATGACTTCATTTTCAGCGCATGAGGCGAAAAACGACGATTAAAGCCTACCGTAACACTTAAACTTTCGGCCCGTTGAAAGCTTTCCAAGAGTTGACTCAGTTCTTCTTCAAAAATGGCCAGTGGTTTTTCCACAAACACATGCTTCCCCGCCTTCAGTGCCTCCATCGTAAGGCGAGCATGTTGATTGTGGCGCGTGGTAATCATCACCAAATCGACGTCGTTATCTTTTAAAATTTCATGATAATCCGTCGTGCTGTGAGCAATGCCGTGTTTTTGGGCCAACGCCGTTCCCGACAGTCCATTCGCACTCGCAATGTATTTAATATTTGCGCCTTGCATGGCCCCGCCTTTTAAGGCAGGAATCAAAGTCATTTTGGTAAAATTTCCTGCACCAATAATACCGACAACTCCTTTTCGGCCCGCAAAAGAAATGTCATGGTGGCGGACAGTACGCTCGGCCGAAGATTTTTCGGGATAAACCAACAGAGAGGCAATCGTCCCACCTTTGCCCATATCACCGTAAATTTTTTGATATTCTTCCAGCGCAATCTGTTCCGTAATAAAGGGTTTTACATCAAGCAATCCCGATTCCATCAATTGAAGGACGGTTTGAAAATTGCGGTTTTCGGTCCAACGAACGAACGGCAGCGGATAATCCACGCCCTTTTGCTCATAGTCGTCGTCGTAACGGCCCGGACCGTACGAGCACGATACCTGAAACGAAAGCTCTTTTTCGTAAAACTCCGCCCGGCTCAAATTAAGTCCAATGACTCCTACCAAAATAATACGGCCCCGCTTGCGCGACATGCGCGCGGCCTGTGAAATAATCTCATCTGTTTTGGCCGAAGCCGTAATCACCACGCCGTCCGCGCCTACGCCGTTGGTGAGGCTTTCTACCCACTTGACGGGATCAGTGCCTGCGGCAGGATTGGCGGCCAAGATGCCTTTTTCGCGGGCAATGCGGAGTTTATTCTCATCAAAATCAAACCCAATGACCCGACAGCCGTTCAAACGAAGCAGTTCGGCCGTCAATAACCCAATCAGCCCCAGTCCAATCACCACGACGGTTTCACCCAAGGTTGGATTCAATAACCGTACGCCCTGCAACCCAATCGAGCCAATGACCGTAAATGCAGCTTCATCGTCAGATATGTTATCGGGAATTTTAGCTACTAAATTGCGGAGCACACAAACGATTTCGGCGTGAGGGCCGTTGGAGGCCACACGGTCGCCGATGCGAATATCCGTCACGCCTTCTCCCACCGCAATCACCTGACCTACATTACAATACCCCAAAGGAAGCGGCTGCCCAAGCTTGTTAAAAACAGCCTCCAAGGTCGGCATCAGGCCGTCAGACTTGATTTTATCCAACACCATTTTCACCCTTTCGGGCTGTTGACGGGCTTTTTCGATGAGATTGGCTTTGCCAAATTCAACGAGCATTCGTTCGGTTCCCAAAGAAACCAAACTTCGACGCGTTTGAATCAGCACAGCACCTCTTTTCACCTGCGGTGCAGGCACTTCTTCCAGTATTGTTTGACCGTTTTGAAGGTTTTGGATCAGTTGCTTCATGGGGATTTATCAGAAAACGAAAGCTCGCCTATATCAATGAGCTCGTTTCTACATTTTACTAAGAAAATCAGTGACTTTTAAATGAAAGTGCCGAAAACTAGCGGAGCGGTTTTCGAGCCAGTTGATGTCCATATTTTGAGTTAGGTCGGCTACAACCTTTGATTGCTTTTCAGCAACAGGACGAGGAAAACCATACATTTGTTTCTTTGCTTCCGGTCTGGAAATTCGCTCATACGCCTCATTTTTATTCGAATGAGGATGGTCTTTTTTATACTTTAAATAGAGAAGCCAATGCTCAATACACTGTACCGGAATAAAAATGAAGGTTTTATCTATAAAAGTACCTCCTAATTTCCCTACCATTTCGCCGTGCAATCTTTCATGCTCCTGCATTTTTTCATCATCCAGATCGAGTCCGACAAAAAATACATCCTGTTCGTGAAAGGTTAAACCCTGCTGTACCGCTTCGGAAAAGATTCGCAGCACATTTGGCCGATCATGTCCTTTGAGTTTGAAGTGCTCATCGCGCACAAACATAACATGGGCAACAAGTCCAAGGTAAACCGGAAGCTGAAGCAAATAATTTTCGAGGAAGATTTGTTGGGCATGGTCTTCCCCAAAATAGCCATATTTCAAGGTTCTCATGCGGGCACTCCTCCTAAAAAGCCCGAAAACCAATGTTCGGCCAAATCTTGGGTAAATTTGATTCTGGGTAAACCTAACGCATCATTCTTAGCATCTGAAGGGGTAATGATGTCTTTTTGTAAATTTCGAATTTGCGTTGCTCCCTCTTCGTCTTTATCAAAAACAAAAACGGCCTCGGGGATATCCTCAAATTCATTGAGTACATACGGGTGATGTGACGTCATAATCACCTGTATATCTTTAGTTTGGGCCAGATTAAAAATAAAATCCACCACTTCTTTGATGCGTCGGGGATGAATTCCGCGCTCGGGCTCTTCCAATAACAGGATTTTGGGAGGATTAGGCTGATGAATAATACAAAGCAAGGCTAAGAAGTACAAAACTCCTTCCGAAAGCTCATCTGCCCAATAGATCATTTTGCTGATATCACTGTACAAACCCCATTTTTTGAAGGTACGCTTATCACTGCCAGAGGCTACCGTTTTAAAGCGAATATCATGAAATTCAGGAATACATTTACGCAAATCTTCTTCAATCTCAGCAAAATGCTCTCGGTACTCGTCGCGGAGTGTTTCTAAAAAAGGAACAAGATTGGAAGCATCTTCATTGATATAATTATTTGATACAATTGCTTCAGCGTCGGTAAACTTTAGAGGATTAGGCCTGTATAAATTGATTTGGGTAATTGCTCTTAAAAATAAATTAATGTCTGTGTTAGTTAATATTTCTTCCGGCAGCTTTTGGCTTGTATCAAAATCATTTAGAGATCGTGTATGTTTTGGATAAGTATCAGGAGCTTTTTTTTCAATTTTTATTTGTAAGGAGTTCTTTCCACTTGCAGCCAAAAATAGTATATCCACATTTTCATGCTTAAAAGTATAATCTGCAAAGCCCATATTTGCACCCAATTCTTGATTTTTAATAAACTCCAATGCCTTCAAAAAATTGGTTTTACCAGAGTTATTAGGTCCAATAAGTAAGTTCACAGGTTGCAACTCCAGCGTTACATTTTTCAGGCTTTTAAAGTTTTCGATGTGTATCTTAGTAAGCATTGTGAAAGAGGTTGCGTTTAGTCGCTGCAAATGCAATATTACAAATATCATCCCAAAAACTGCTCACTAAAATTCTCTTCGCTTAAAAACACTAAAGCGCCGGTTTCAGGAGTATAACAAAGGATTTGAGGCGTTGGCGGGAAGTACTTTTACAGCAAAGGTGACCGGCTGTCCTTCGCTTCTAGAAAAACCGCCGTACCAACCAAATAATCAGATTCAGCGCCACACTCAACACAATACAGGTGACGATGGGAAAGTAAAAACCAAACTTTTCTCGCTTAATACGTATGTCCCCGGGGAGTTGGCCGAGCCAGTGCAGTTTGTCCGAAAAAAAATAGATAATTACCCCAACCACCACAATCAGGAGACCAATGCCAATGAGATATTTGCCAAATGCAGGATTCATAGGCCCAAATTTACGAAGGATTTGAATTTCTAACCAAAATCCATCATTTTCGCCCATTCAAAACTCAACCCTAAAACCCCTATGAAGTCTTCCGTTCGGATACAATTAATGTTAATGATGTTCCTCCAGTTTTTTACGTGGGGATCTTGGTACGGCCAAATGAGTGTATATCTCGGCAAACAACTCAACGCCACTGGCGACCAAATCGGGAATGCGTACCTCGCTTTCTCCATCGCCATGATTATTTCTCCCTTCATCGGAGCCGTGGCCGACCGTTATTTTGCCGCCCAGAAAGTACTAGGAGCGCTCAACATGGTAGGTGCTGGATTGCTTTTTGTGCTGTCGCAAATCAACGATGCCGGTACTTTTTTCTGGGTTATTTTAGCGTATTGTTTATGCTTTGCGCCATGTATTGCGCTCACCACGTCGATTTCGATGCGGCACATTGCCTCGCCCGAAAAAGACTTCCCAACCATTCGTGTGATGGGAACCATTGCCTGGATCGCCGTTACCAATTTGGTTGGTTTTCTGAACGTTGGCGACCAAGTAACTATCTTTCAAATTTCGATTGTTACCTCTATTATATTAGGTTTACTTGCCTTCACCCTGCCTAATACGCCGCCACGCGCTACGGGTCCAGTCAACATTGGTCAAATCATCGGAGCCGATGCCTTCTCGTTGTTTAAAGACCGTTCATTCGTCATATTCTTTATCGCTTCGGTTGCCATTTGTATTCCGCTGTCGTTCTATTATGCTTTTGCCAACCCGTCGTTACGGGCATCCGGAATGGAGTTTGTAGAAAATAAAATGTCATTAGGCCAAGTCTCCGAAGTAGTTTTCATGCTATTGATTCCGTTGGCTTTCAGCCGATTAGGTGTTAAATGGATGTTGGCCGTCGGACTGATCTCGTGGATTGTCCGCTTCCTTTTCTTCGGCTACGGGGATGCCGACACCAGCGAGTGGATGCTGTACGCGGCTATTTTACTCCACGGCGTTTGTTTCGACTTTTTCTTTGTTACTGGCCAAATATATACCGATACCAAAGCCGGCGACCGCATCAAATCACAGGCACAGGGCCTCATTACCCTGGCTACCTACGGCCTCGGTATGGGCATTGGTTCGTGGATTGGCGGCAAAGTAGTCGCGGCCAATACCAATGCCGAAAATATCACCAATTGGCTGAGTGTATGGATGGTACCGGCCGGCATTGCTGCGGGGGTATTGGTTCTGTTTTTGATATTCTTCAGCGAAAAATCAACCAAGCCTGCCACAGTTTAAATAAAAAATTCACCTTTATAAAATACTCCCCTCTCCTTGAATTAGGAGAGGGGGTGAGGGAATCCTATTAATTCGGGGAGGCTCCCGTTCTTCATGCAAATTCTATCCTACAACGTCAACGGCCTACGCGCCGCTATGCGCAACGGTCTCGTCGAATGGCTTTCTACCAAATCATTTGATATCCTCTGTTTTCAGGAAGTTAAAGCCACTCCCGACCAAGTCGACCTATCGGGGTTGGAAGCCTTAGGCTATCAGTTGGTCGGGTGGAATGCGGCCCAAAAGAAAGGCTACAGCGGCGTAGCTATTTTTTCCAAAGTTCCCGTCAACAACTGCGCCATCGGCTGCGGAATTGACCTTTATGACTATGAAGGCCGCGTGATTCGCGCCGACATCGGCGACCTGACCATTGTCAATGCTTATTTTCCATCAGGAACCAGCGGCGATGAACGTCAAGGCGTAAAGATGCAGTTTCTTGGTGATTTTCATCAGTGGATAAACACCCTCAAACAAACCCGCCCCCAGCTGATTGTAGTGGGAGATTATAACATTGCCCATCAAGAAATTGACATTCATGACCCCGTTCGACTAAAAAATACGACAGGATTCCTACCCGAAGAGCGCGCCTGGATGACTCAATGGTTTGACAGTGGTTTTACCGATGCATTTCGATACATTAATCCAGATTTGGTGGAATACAGTTGGTGGAGCTATCGGGCGGGCGCCCGCGCCAACAACAAAGGCTGGCGTATAGATTATCTCTCCGTGACCAACAACCTCCGCCCCCATCTGCTTAGCTGTCGTCAGCTGCCAGACGCAGTCCACTCCGACCATTGCCCCGTTTGGCTCGAAATAAACAATGATTTTTAAAGATGTATACCTTTAAAAACCCCTCTCCCAATAAAGTATTTAGGAGGGGTTTTTATAAATTTTGGTAAAACGACTAAATTCTTCCAATTTTGCTTCATTAATCTCGTTTTTTATAATAGATTGAATCTCAATTTCGAACCTCAATCACACCAGTCAACGAGATTAATTTGAAACCAATGAAACACACGCCCTTTATTTGGGTACTCTTATTTTTGGGGCAGCTTGCAATGGCCCAAAAGAATAAGCCTGTCAGCGAAACCGACGCCCAAAAATCACAACGATTTGAGTTAGAATCTTTGTTGGCCGAAGGCATGAAATACGCAGCCATGGAAGAATATATCCGGGCCGACAGCGTATTTCGCACGGCGTTGAAAGTCGATGCCTCCGTTCCTGCCTTGAACTACGAGCTAGCACGCACCCTACTCAAACGCGAACGTTTGGACGAAGCGGCTATTTTTTCGCAAAAAGCGGCCCAACTTGCCCCCGAAAATAAATTTTACGCCATCCAATTGGCCGAAATTTATACCCAACAACGCAAATACCCCAAAGCCGCTGAAATTTACCGCAACATTATCCGTCAAAATTCCGACAACGCCGAATACGGCCTTGAGTTGGCTGCCGTTTATATTCTGGACGAAAAATACGAAGAAGCCCTCAAATCTTACGATGAAGTAGAACGGGCTTTGGGCGTGGACGAAGATTTGGTTCATCAAAAACAACGCATTTACCTCAAACTCGATAAGCCTAAAAAAGCGATCGAAGAAGCTCAAAAACTCATTAACGCAGAACCCACCGAGGCCCAATATGTGGTAGAACTGGCGCAACTGTTGATGATGGACAAACGTCCTCAAGACGCCAAAGAACAGCTCGAAAAAGCGTTAAAAATCAACCCTGACGAAGCAAATGCCCGCATGATGCTGGCCGAAATCTATCGTCAAAACGGAGACAGTAAGGCCGCTGAGCAGCAAATCGGGCAGATGTTTAACAACCCCAACGCCGACATTGACACCAAAATGCAAGCGCTAGTGGGGCTCCTCCGCGAAGCAAAAGACGAGGCAACTCGCCAAGATGTGCTCAACCGAGCCGCCGAAATCGTTAAAGCTCACCCCAAAGACATGCGGGCGTATGTTGTCTACGCTGATTTATTGGCGAAAGTCGACCGCAAATCAGAAGCCCGCGATGCCTATGTCAAAGCCTCTCGCATCAATAGTTCGATGTACGAAGTGTGGGGCGCGATTTTACAATTAGACGGAGACCTCAACCAAATCGACAGCTTGTTGGCTCATTCTGAACAGGCGCTGGAAACCTTTCCCAATCAAGGCTTATTCTGGTATTCCAACGGCTCGGCTAATTTAGTCAAACGTAATTATCAAAAAGCCGTAGATGCGCTCGAAGAAGCCCAAAAATTAACATCTGAGAACAAAGAACTACAAGGCGTGATTTATGCGCAGTTGGGTGATGCCTACAATGGCCTAGGCGAGCACGAAAAATCGGACGAAGCCTACGAAGAAGCCCTCAAAATAGAACCCAAAAACGACCACGTTCAAAATAATTACAGTTATTTTCTGTCGTTACGGAAAGCCAAACTGGAGCGAGCCAAAGAAATGGCCGCCCAGGTAGTAAGCCGAAACCCCGACAACGCCACGTATCTGGACACTTATGCTTGGGTGCTCTACGTCATGAAAGACTATAAAGGCGCACGGGTAAATTTGGAAAAAGCCATCGCTTCGGGCAAAGGAGTAAGTGGAACGATTATTGAACACTATGGCGACGTGCTTTATCAATTGGGGGAACGTGAAAAAGCAGTGGAACAGTGGAAAAAAGCCAAAACAATGGGAGAAAACACCTCTCAAATCGACAAAAAAATTGCGACAGGTCAATTGATTGAATAAAAGCAATCTACACCTGTTTTTTTCTATAAAATATGAAACTTAAAGTACCATTAGTTAATGTAGTTCTCGTTGAGGTACACCGCGTCTCTTCGGGTCGTTTACGCACTCAAAAACGCCCGACCAGTCCAAATACGCCGTGGAATTCTCTCCTAACATTCAGTACTATCATCTTGGTTTTACTTTTCTCGGCCTGTCATCGGCCGCGGCAGAAAAACAAAACCGAAACACCCGCCGACACCCTAGCCTCAGTTGTCAAAGACACGGTTTCGGTTTTGGAAAAAGATACGACGGCGGTGGCGGTAGTTCCGCCTGTTATAGAGCCCGAAGAGACCAAAGTGAACGTTGAAATGGTTGATTTTAAATATTTATCGGCCAAATCAAAAGTATCGTTCAAAAGTAAAGACCAAGATATAGACAATGCCAATATCAACATTAGAATGCAGAAAGACAGCGTGTTGTGGCTTTCGATTGTGGCTGGGCCGATTGAGGTGGTTCGGGGGCTCATCACGCGTGATTCAATTCTGATTGTAGACCGGTACCACAAAGAATATTACCAGTACGATTTTAATACACTCAGCCAAAAATTTAACTTCCAACTGAGTTTTGATTTGATTCAGTCTATTTTGGTCGGCAATATGCCGATTCCTAAGAAAGAAAATCAGCGGTTTAAGAAGGAAAATGATTATTTCATGCTCCGCCAACAAGAAGGAAAAATTATGTTGGAAAGCTACATTGGAGAACAAAACCGTCGTTTGAAAAAATTGCTGGTTACCGAACAGCCCACCAAGAATTCACTAACCCTCGACTACGACGATTTTACGCAACTCAACAATTACCTGTTTCCATATACCAGTTTGATTCAGTTGGATTACCAATCCGAAAAAGATAAGCTACAGTATCAAACGGTGTTTCGGATAAAGCACCAAAAGGTGGAATTGAGTGAAAAAACGCTTAGTTTTCCGTTCAGTGTTCCACCCAAATATGAACGAAAATAGGGGATTGGACGATTTTAAAACGTATTGTTGCTGTGTTGAATAAGCTATTTATGAGTAAAAAAAGGTTTGATTGTTATGCTGAAAATACTGCTGCTGAGCGCAAAAGTATCGTACCAAGTTTTCAGCATAATACTTCGCTGGCGTTTAAATTACCCGTACTGATTGGATTGGTACTGTTGCTCTCTTGTTTTTCTGCAATGGCCCAAAAAAGCCGTCAACAGCTTGAAAAAGAGAAACGGGAAAACATGGAGCGCTTGCAGGAGTTGCAGGGAATTCTAAAGCAAACTACCGAACAAAAACGCGCCAGTTTGGGACAGCTCAAGGCAATCAAACAGCAAATCAATGCCCAAAACCGTAAAATAGACCTCATCAACGATGATTTAAAGTTGATGGATTCGGAACTTACCGAGCTGCAACAGGCAAAAATAGCGCTTGACAAAGACCTCGACAAATTACGCGAGGAGTATGCCCGCATGATTTATAACGCCTCAAAGCACAACAATAGCCTTAGTGAATTGAGTTTTCTGTTTTCGGCACCAACCTTCAATCAATTTTTGGTTCGCTACAAGTACCTAAAGCAATACACCGACGAGCGTGAGAAGCAAGTTTCCCAAATGAAAAAAGTGCAATCACTCATGATTGCTAAGTCAAACAGCATCAGCAACAAGAAAAAAGACCAAGAAAACGCGCTCAAAACGCGGATTGCAGAAAGTAAAAATCTGGAGCAGCTGAAAGGCGAAAAAGACAAAGTGGTCCAAGAATTAAGCGGTCGTGAAGCCGAAATTAGGTCCGAAGTAGCCGAGGTACGGAAAGCAAACAAGCAATTGGAGAATGCGTTGACGCGCATCATTCAGCGCGAAATCGAAGAACGACGCGAACGGGCCCGCGCTGCCGCCCGCGAAAAAGCCGCTCGGGAACGTGCCGAGCGCGAAGCTGCCGCCAGAGCGGCGGCCGAAAGAGCCAAAGAGAAAGATAACAACGAAGAAATCACTAAAGCTGAACCTCCCACCGCGAAGCCAGAACCGAAAAAAGAGGAACTTAATAACGAAGGGATGAACGAAGAAGAGGTAACGCTAGCTTCTTCTTTTGCCGCCAATCGTGGTCGTTTACCTTGGCCCGTTCCTGGATTTATTTCCGATGGTTTTGGAACAAAAGAGGTCCTCAAAAATGTCTATCAGGAAAACCAAGGAGTCGATATTCAGACCAACGCTGGCACATCCGTACGAACGGTGTACGACGGCGTGGTGATGGACGTAACCAACATGGGTGTAATGCGCAATGTGGTATTTGTCCAACACGGGGATTTTTACACGGTATACGCCAAACTGAAGAATGTCAATGTTCGTCCAGGACAAAAGCTTAAAGCACGCGACACCATTGGCGTGGTGGCAACCGACGGCGACGGGGTTTCGGAGGTCAATTTCCAGATTTGGAAAAATACCAGCAAACTCAATCCCGAGACGTGGCTGCGTCCTAGATAAAAAAAACGGTAATCATTATTTGTACACCAAATACAAATAACAGATAACCAACAACTTATACATCAAAATGTCAACTCAACTTTCCTCCCTCGAAGTAAAGCGTGTTACCACGCACATCATACAGGAAATGAAAAACCGGGGCGAAAAAATATCTGCCCTTACCTCCTACGATTTTTCCATGGCTCGCATTGTAGATGCCGCTGGAATTGACATTATTTTGGTGGGCGACTCGGCCTCCAATGTCATTGCAGGCCATGAAACCACGCTGCCCATCACCCTCGACCAAATGATTTATCACGCACAGGGCGTTGTTCGTGCCGTGAAGCGGGCTTTTGTGGTGGTCGATTTGCCTTTCGGTTCGTATCAAGGAAACTCACGCGCCGCGCTTGATTCGGCCATTCGTATCATGAAAGAATCGGGTGCACACGCCGTAAAGCTCGAAGGAGGTCTTGAGATAAAAGAATCCATTATTCGGATTTTGAGCGCTGGTGTACCCGTGATGGGTCACTTAGGCTTAACCCCCCAATCTATTTATAAATTTGGCACCTACACCGTTCGCGCCAAAGAAAATGCCGAGGCCGAAAAGCTGTTGCAAGACGCCAAAATGCTGGACGAAATCGGTTGTTTCGGGATGGTCTTAGAAAAAATTCCTTCGAGCCTGACCAAGCAGGTGTCAGAAAGTGTCAGTATTCCAACCATCGGTATTGGTGCAGGGCCTCATGCCGACGGGCAAATTCTGGTGATTCACGACATGCTGGGCATCACCAAAGAATTTAAACCGCGCTTTTTAAGGCGCTACGCTGATTTGCACAGCATCATGACCGATGCAGTCAGCAATTACGTCAAAGACGTCAAAGCAAACGATTTTCCGAACGAAAAAGAATCTTACTGAACCATCAGCGGTGGTTCTCCGTTAAGATTTAATTGTTCGTAACGAATGTTCGTAACGAAGTTTGTAATGAACAATTCAGGGCAGAAAAGCTGCCATTCACTATTAACTTTTGATTCCGATGGCCAAGCCATTTCACGTAGTATACGAAGATAATCACCTCATTATCGTCAATAAACCCGCTGGTCTCCTCGTTCAGGGCGATTCTACCGGCGATGTTCCGCTCTTGGAGCTGGTTAAAGATTACATTAAAGAAAAATACGAAAAACCTGGGGAAGTATTTTTAGGAACGGTTCACCGCATTGACCGCCCCGTAAGCGGCTTAGTGGTTTTTGCCAGAACGTCGAAAGCGCTTGAACGCATGAACGAAATTTTCCGCAAACGCGACGTTCAGAAGACTTATTGGGCGGTGGTGCGCCGACGCCCTCCCAAAAAGCAGGACAAACTCGTAAGTTGGTTGGTCAAAGATGAAAATAAAAATGTTGTGTCGGCCTATGATTATCCCGCCGACAAGGCACAAAAAGCAGAACTTACGTATCGTTTGTTGGGTGAAGTAAACAAGCATTATTTGCTCGAAGTAACCCCGCACACGGGGCGCCCGCACCAAATCAGGGTTCAATTGGCACAAATCGGTTGCCCGATTCGGGGAGATGTAAAATACGGCTCGCCAAAACCCAACCACGACGGCAGTATCAATCTGCACGCCCGTCGGTTGTTTTTTACGCATCCCGTCAAAAAAGAATCTATTTTATGTCGGGCATCGTTGCCAAACGACCCGTTCTGGGAAGAATTTTTGGACTTAGACCCTGAAGAAATCGGACCTGAACATTTGGCGTTTTTACACGAATAATATACCTGACTTACCCAAGCCTGATTCTCGGACACAGACTACCCATTAAATGACTTGGATCGATAAACTCAAAAACCGTTGGGGAGTAAAAAACAGTTGGCAAGTAGTAATTATACTACTTGTTTTTGCCTGTACGGGATTTACTGTAATGTACACAAAGCGATGGATGGTCCAATGGCTTTCGATTGAAAGCACATGGGCCGTGTGGGCGTTTAATATTTTAATTATTCTACCCCTTTATCAAGTCATCCTGTTGTGTTACGGATGGCTCTTCGGGCAATTTCAGTTTTTTTTGAACTTCGAAAAAAAAATGTTCAGGCGCCTGATGAACGTATTTTCTCGCAAGCACTCATAACTCTGAAGGCTCAACGGTTTTTTCTACCGTCGAAACATCAGACCACATTTGTTGGGCCATCTGCTCTACCGTGTTAACCACTCCTTGGAGGGCTCCGAACACAATACATAATGGTAGAATAATCGGAAGGAAAATTAGCCACTGAAAGGCCAAATACAGGTTAGGCTTCTTCATCTTAGTTAGTGTCATTAGTATAGTGCAACTGATTGATTAAAAGTAGAATACCTCTCTTTTAAGCCTTTCCTCAAACAGCGTGCCAAAGTATTTAAATGGGGTAAATTTATTTTCAGAACAAAGATAAAAAAGATATTTATATCTCAATAAAGTAAAATTATATATCTTTTTAATCATATAAACGCGTTTTTATTTTTAATTGTTGCAACATATATATTTTTTAACTAAAATCTACCCTGCGTAAACGTTTTGAGCCCTTTTTTTTGTTGTATAATTTGAAAGACTTACCCCCAATATGCAAGATGTAATTCGCCTGTTGCCCGATGCCATTGCTAACCAGATTGCAGCGGGTGAAGTAGTACAACGCCCGGCTTCCGTTGTAAAGGAGTTACTGGAGAATTCCATTGATGCACAGGCCAAAAATATTCAAGTAATTATCCGTGACGCCGGCCGTACCCTTATTCAGATTATTGACGACGGTGGTGGTATGTCGGAAACCGACGCCCGTATGAGTTTTGAACGCCATGCAACGTCCAAAATTCGCCATGCCGACGACCTTTTCAAAATTCGCACCATGGGCTTTCGCGGTGAAGCATTGGCTTCGATTGCCGCCGTTGCCCAAATTGAAATGCGTACCCGACGCCCTTCCGATGAAATTGGAATCTTGTTGAGGATGGAGGGTTCCGAATTGAAATCGCAGGAATCAGTTGCGTGCCTTCCTGGAACCAATATATTGGTCAAAAACCTCTTTTTTAATGTACCCGCCCGACGAAATTTTCTCAAAACTAATTCCGTCGAAATGCGTCATATTCTGGATGAATTTCAGCGAGTTGCGCTGGCCCATCCCGAAATCAGTTTTTCCCTTTATCACAACGACACCGAGGTTTATAATCTCTATGCGGGCAAATTGAGCCGCCGCATTGTGGATATGTTTGGAAAAAATTACCGCGAACAACTAATTCAGTGTCAGGAAGAAACCCCTTACGTAACCGTAAGAGGATTTGTGGGAAAACCCGATTTTGCGCGCAAAACCCGAGGTGAGCAGTTTTTTTTCGTAAACGAGCGGTATGTCAAACATAGCTATCTGCACCACGCTGTGTTGGCGGCTTATGAATCCACCATTTCGGAAGGGAGTCATCCATTTTATGTGTTGATGCTGGACATCGACCCCTCACACATTGATATTAATATTCACCCCACAAAGACGGAAATAAAGTTTGACGATGAGCGCTCAGTGTATGCGCTGTTGATGGCCGCTATCCGCAAAGCAATCAGTATCAATCATTTATCTCACTCGATTGATTTTGAATCAAACGTTAATTTCCTCAGCCCTATGTCGGGAGCTCGGACCAGTACCGCCCCCAATCCACCGAGTTTTACGCGAGATGCTGCATTGGCCCCTTCCCTGCCCACTTCGCGGCGAGAGGAAACCAATTTGTCTCATTGGGAAAAACTATTCGATGGCTTTCAAAAACCTGACCCTACTCCCGTGCAAACCACCTTGGAGCTGGGCGAAAAAGAAGATTTTTTAGAGTCACATCCCACCACCCTTGGCAGCCGGGCCAATGCCCTAAATGCCGAAGATGAGGACATCAAAAATCGTCGTTTGGCGGTACAGATTCAAAACCGTTATGTAGTCTCGGCGGTTAAGTCAGGTATGATGCTCATTGACCAGCGTGCGGCCTATGAACGCGTACTATATGACCGCTACTTAAAACAACTGGAAAACCAAAATGCCGCTTCGCAGCAGCTTCTTTTTCCAGCCACGGTCAGGCTATCACCAGCCGCTATTCCGATGATTCTCGAAATGCGGGAGGAAATCACGGCCTTAGGTTTTGATTTTGACGCACTGGGGCCCGATACACTCGTAGTTAGAAGCCTTCCGGGTGACTTACCAAGCGATAACATACAGCAATTATTTGAAGAATTATGCGAACAATTGCACCAGAGTCATGACGAGCTACGACTCAATCGTGCTGAAACAACGGCCCGCACACTGGCCCGACGTTTTGCTTCCCGTTATGTGGTGCGGCTTTCGTCTGATGAAATAGAAAAGTTAATCAACCAACTCTTTATTTCTTCCAACCCAAATTATACGCCAAGTGGCGAACCCATCTTTGTCATTTTATCGTTAGACAAAATAGCCAATCTATTTAAGAATGGTTAAGCGTTGGAAAGTTGGTCGTTAAATCGGCTCGTATATTTATTCTTAATCCCTCATAACAGGTAACCGTCAACAGAATCGTTTCTAATTAATCTGTGCTTTTATGTTCAATATTACTCCGATTGTACGGAATTTATTAATTCTTAACGTCGTCATTTTTTTACTTCAAGACCTGAGTCCTCTTATTGTAAACTGGTTTGCGCTGCATCCCGTAATGGGGCCCGAATTTAGGCCGCATCAGTTTGTTACATATATGTTTTTGCATGGTGGTTTTGGGCATTTATTCAGCAATATGCTCGGCCTTTTCTTTTTTGGGCCGCTGTTAGAACAGCACGTGCTGGGCACCAAGCGTTTTATCATTTTCTACTTTGTTACGGGGATTGGCGCAGGTTTTTTGTACGCGGTCATCAATTACATCGAAATGTCGCAGCTCAGTCATGCTGTTGACCTATACACTCAATTCCCGTCTCCCGACGCATTCTTGGATTTCGTAACCCGATTTGCTCCCGACATAAAGCAGGGAGCGTTGGGTTTTTTGAATGATTTTGAAGACCAACCCAAAAATTTATCGTATATCAACGAGAGTGTTGGGTTTGTAAAAGATTTGTACCAACAGCGCCTGAATATACCCATGTTGGGAGCATCTGGGGCGATTTTTGGAATTATCGCCGCATTCGGGCTTATTTTCCCCAACATGGAAATGATGTTGTTGTTCTTTCCTGTTCCCATCAAGGCCAAATATTTCGTTACTTTTTACGCTTTGTATGAATTATACGCGGGTGTCTATATCAGAGATTCGGGAGTGGCGCATTTTGCCCATATTGGAGGCATGATTTTTGCGTATATATTGTTGAAGGTCTGGCGGGTGAAGCGAATGTACTGATTTGTGTTATTGTATATTTTTACCTAACTTTCGTTAAATAAATAACAATAAAAAGCCTAAAAGCTTGTTTAAAATTACTAATAATTAACCAATAACCATTAACGACCAAAAGGCATGGGCAGCATTTTTGACGATGTTAAGGGGGAGTTTTCAAAGACCAACAATGCGGTTGTTAAACTCATATTGTTGAACCTGTTCGTCTTCGTGACGGTCATTGTTCTATACATTATTTTCACTTTTGGTCAATACCCCGTTTATTACGAGTGGGTGATGGAACAGTTGCGCCTTCCTGCGGACTTTAATGCGTTTTTGCACCGCCCGTGGACTTTGCTCACCAACTTTTTTGTTCATCAGGGGCCTTTTCATATTTTCTTTAATATGCTCTCGCTGTATTGGTTTGGGCAGGTGTTAGAAGAATACCTCGGGAGCCGGCGGCTCGTTGCCCTGTATCTGCTTGGGGGGCTCGGAGGCGGCTTATTGTTTTTAGCTTTGTATAACACATTACCTTATTTTCAGGGCGAATTGGCCAGTACAACGCTCGTTGGAGCTTCAGGTGCGATTTTTGCCGTCATTTTAGGGGCAGCTACACTCTTGCCCGATCATACTTTTTTTGTCTTTTTGATTGGGCCCGTTCGTTTAAAATACATTGCAGCTTTGTGCATTATTATTTCAATGGCTCAGCTGGTAGGGCCTAATGCCGGTGGCAATGTAGCACACATTGCGGGAGCAATGGTGGGCTTTGGTTTTATCAAATCCCTTAAAAAAGGCCACGATTGGGGCACGCCCATTTATGCCATTAATGATTTCTTTCGGAAGTTGTTTACTGGCAAGCCCAACGTAACTATTCCGCAACGCGCCCGTGCAACGACCACCTCAGCGGCGCGTCACTTTACTTCCAGCAGTGAAAATTCGGCTATTTTGATTCCAAACCAAGACGAAATCGACGCAATTTTGGACAAAATTTCGAAGTCTGGGTATGAAAGTTTGACCCGGGAAGAAAAACAAAAACTCTACAAAGCAAGTCAGCAGTGATGGGTTAGGGGAAGGTGATTTTCAAACTTTTGATAAGTTGCTTTTCTTTTTCGTACTTTTGCCAAACACTTTTATCGGTACATCGGTTATAGTACTACGTTTGTTTCAAGCCGTTACACAATGCTCATCACTCCAGGTAAATTACTTTCGCAACTCCATACGCCCGAAGACCTGCGTAAGTTAGACTCATCCCTACTTCCTCAAGTATCGCAAGAACTCCGACAGTACATCATTGATTTGGTGTCTGTGTACGGTGGTCACTTTGGCTCAAGCTTGGGCGTTGTTGAGCTTACCGTTGCCTTACATTACGTTTTCAATACGCCCGAAGACCAGTTGGTATGGGATGTAGGCCACCAAGCCTACGGCCACAAAATCCTCACTGGACGACGGGATAATTTTTATACTAACCGCCTCTACGGCGGTATTTCGGGTTTCCCCAAACGCAAAGAAAGCCCTTATGATTCTTTCGGCGTAGGGCACTCCTCTACTTCTATTTCTGCCGCACTGGGCATGGCCGTTGGCGCACGGTTGGGTGGTGCTCAAAACCAACAGTCCATCGCGGTTATCGGCGACGGTGCCATGACGGGTGGAATGGCGTTTGAAGCAATGAACCACGCTGGAGCGCTCAACAATACCAACCTGCTCATCATTCTCAACGACAATTGCATGAGCATCGACCCCAACGTGGGGGCGCTCAAAGAATATTTGACCGACATTACCACTTCCCATACTTACAACCGCGTAAAGGAGGAAGTTTGGAATCTGCTGGGCAAAATGAGCCAATTCGGTAAAAATGCCCGTGAGATTGTTTCGCGCGTCGAAGATGGACTCAAAGCAACCTTGCTGCGCCAAAGTAACCTGTTTGAATCACTTAATCTACGCTATTTTGGTCCCATTGACGGCCACGACGTTGATCATCTTGTACACGTTCTCAATGATTTAAAAAATATTCCAGGCCCCAAACTGCTGCACTGCGTCACGGTCAAAGGAAAAGGGTTTGCTCCTGCCGAAAAAGACCAAACGAAATGGCACTCTCCTGGCAAATTTGATAAGATTACGGGCGAAATCTTCAAGAAAGTATACGACCAACCACAACCACCCAAATATCAAGATGTATTTGGAAATACGCTGGTTGAATTGGCCGAACAAAACGAAAAAATTGTGGGTGTAACGCCTGCCATGCCTTCTGGCTCATCGCTCAATATTATGATGAAAGCCATGCCCGACCGGGCTTTCGACGTGGGCATTGCCGAACAGCACGCCGTGACATTCTCGGCGGGGATGGCTACTCAAGGCTCGGTGGTGTATTGTAATATTTATAGCACTTTCATGCAACGAGCTTACGACCAAGTTGTTCATGATGTGTGTATTCAAGAACTACCCGTTATTTTCTGTCTGGACCGGGCAGGGTTTGCAGGAGCCGACGGCCCCACGCACCACGGTGCCTACGACATTGCGTACATGCGTTGTATTCCTAACATGGTGATTTCGGCTCCGATGAATGAACAAGAGTTACGAAATCTGATGTACACGGCTCAATTGACCGAAACACAGAAGTCGAAAAAAGCATTTACCATTCGTTACCCACGCGGCGAGGGCGTCATGCCTCAGTGGAAAACGCCATTCGAGAAAATTGAAATCGGCAAAGGACGTAAAGTACGAGCGGGTGACGACGTAGCCATTCTGACCATTGGGCACATCGGTAACTATGCCGTTAAGTCATGCCATATACTAGAATTGGAAGGCATCAGCGCCGCCCACTACGATTTGCGTTTTATAAAGCCTTTGGACGAAGCCCTGTTGCACGAAGTTTTTCAACAATTCGATAAAGTCATTACGGTAGAAGACGGCTGTTTGCCCGGAGGTATGGGGAGCGCGGTGCTCGAATTTATGGCCGAAAACGGATACCAAGCCCACGTAAAGCGTCTTGGTATTCCAGACCGCATTGTAGAGCACGGCGAACAACTTGAACTACACCGGGAATGTGGTTTCGACCCCGAGGGTATCGCTCGAACGGCTCGTGAAATGATGACAACCCCCGCAATTGCTTTGTAAAATTCCTTTAATATTATTTCTACAAGAGGCTCGGTGAATCACCGAGCCTCTTGTGCGTTTAAAATTACCCAAACGTCTCCTGATTCGCCAAGTTGAGGGCAGTTTTTCATCCTGACACACGCTTCTTTTTCTTTTTTTTCCTAATTTGTGGCAGAATCATAAAGCGCGGGATGCAGGCCTCCAATCTTTATGATTATTCTTTTTAAAATACCACTCACTAAATTCCTTGAAAATTTCAACCTAACGTATCTATAACCCAACACTTCATGAAACTAAACATTACTACCAAAATCATCATTGGCTTCGTATTGGGCGTTATTATCGGTCAAATCCTGCACAGCACCATGAGCGCCGAAGATGCCACTCAGATTGCCAACAAATTTCAAATCCTGAGTAAAGTTTTCCTCAAATTAATTAAAATGATTGTCGGCCCACTCGTGTTTTGCACTTTGGTGGTGGGGGTTGCCAAACTTGGTGATTTTAGCGTAGTAGGACGAATTGGGATTAAAACACTGCTTTATTTTTATTTTGCCACGATTCTCTCGCTGATTGTGGGCTTGGTGGTAGTCAACGTAACCCGTCCCGGAGAAGTACAGCAGTGGCCGCGTCCTGCCGCAGGAACGGAAGTGGGCGTATCGGGCAAAGCCATGAAAACCGTCGAAGATTTTATTCTTCATATCTTCCCTGACAGCTTTTTTAAAGCATTGGCCGAAAACGAAATCCTGCAAATTGTGGTATTTTCACTGTTTTTCGGCATAGCCCTGGGCGCAGTGGGCGAGCATGGAAAAAAGCTAATCAAAGTGATTGACAGCTTGGCCGAAGTAGTGTTCAAAATCGTTGGCTATGTGATGCAACTTGCACCTTTCGCCGTTTTGGGCGCCATGACGGGCGTGGTAGCCTTGAAAGGCCTCGGCATTCTTATTTCCTATGCGTATTTGATTCTCTGCTTCTTCGGAGGCCTTCTTTTCTTTGTTTTCGGGGTTTTGTGGGCTATTTGTCTGGTAATGCGGATTCCGTACCTCAAATTGCTGGCGCACGTCAAAGATTCAATGATTCTGACGTTCAGTACGGCCAGCTCAGAAGCCTCTTTGCCGCAGCAAATCACGGCGTTGGAGAAATTCGGTTGTAGCAAGCGTATCATCGGATTTGTGTTGCCGCTCGGTTATTCATTCAACTTGGATGGCTCAATGATGTACATGACCTTCGCAACGGGCTTTATTGCGCAGGCATACGGCATCCCGCTTTCTATCGAGCAGCAGATTGCGATGTTGCTTACGCTGATGATTACCTCAAAGGGAATAGCCGGAGTGCCAAGGGCATCGTTGGTGGTGATTGCGGGTACACTGGCTCAATTTGATTTGCCCGTTGAAGGACTTGCGTTGCTCATCGGCGTGGATCCGTTTTTAGATATGGGGCGTTCGGCCACTTCCGTGGCGGGCAATGCCGTAGCTACGGCTGTTATTTCCAAGTTAGAAGGAGAATACATCGAGAGTTAAAACAGATTTTCGTAATTTATTTTTACAAAAATTAACCCGTAACTCCTTGACTGTTTGGCTGAAAAGAAGTAGGTTCGGTAAAAAATTCCCTGAACCACTTTTTTTACTCTAAACCTCCTTAATCTAATGCAAAAAGCCGATGCCATCCAACGTTTTGTAGCTGCCTTTATTGACGGTATTGTGGGTTATCTTCCCGCTTGGATCTTAGCCTTTATTTCTTTTAAACTCATTTTTGTGGGGTATCTTATTGCCATTGCTTACGTACTCACCAAAGACGCCATCCCGGCCACAAACGGCTTTTTCGGAGGGCAAAGCATCGGTAAAAAATTAATGAAAATCAAAGTCATTAAGGAAGATACTGGCGCGGGTATTGAGGGAGATTGGGGCGCGGCCATTGTGCGCCAAGTTTCATTGATGATTCCTCTTTTTGGTTTTGTTGATGCCCTGATGGTATTTAGCGATGACAAAAAGCGTTTTGGCGATAAATGGGCGAACACCATCGTGGTAAAGCAGTAATCAGAACCATAAATTCATTTCATAAAAAGCGTTTGCGAAGGAGTTCGCAAACGCTTTTTTTATTCGGTTTGATTTAAATTCAATAATTCATCTAAACTTTTCTCCCGCTCGTTTAGGAATAACGGTTTGTGGAAAAAATGCAGTTTTTGAAGCAGATACAACAACTGCAACTTCTCGATTTCATTTAGGTTGCCAGAAATAATCAAGCTTGCCTTGCGCATCTCACCGAACGTTCCAAACAAAACACCTTTTCCCCGCTCCGTAATCAACAAACGCTTGCTTCGACGATCGTTGGGGTCGTCGGTTTGTTCAATCAATTTGTTATTCAACAAACGCTTTATCACCTCCATTCCCGTCGTTTTTTCGTGGATGTTCAACTCGATGATTTCCGTTTTTGAACACCCTCCTCTTTGCCATATACCCGCCAAATAGCCGAAGTCATCCAGCGTAATAAGCGCCGAGTCTTCGAGGGCTTTTTTAATGTACCCTTTGGCATAACGGTACAAAAAAGCAATCAATTGCGACAACAATGCTTCCACTGTTTCGCTGTTTTCAAAGTCTACCGCAGCATCGGTTGATTTTGAAAAAACCTGCTGATTCAAATACGCCACAAATCCTTCCATGTCCTTTCGTTGAGAAGAAGAACGCTGGGCTTCGTAATCTGCCAGATGACCAATTAGCTGTTGCAGGAGTTCGTAATTCATTTTTTTAAACTAAAAACATTCTAATATATCAAAATTAATTTGTTTTCGTACAAACAATTTCAAATTTGGAATGTTATTGTATTGTATCAAACATGGATAGAACAAAATCGAACCTAAAATGTTTGTCACAACACTTATTTAACTACAAACCATTTTGAAATATATATACAATCTAAAAACAATGAATTCAACGTCAACACTCAAAAAAATCCCGAATTACACTGCCCTAGCAGCCTTCTTCATGATTGTCTATTTAAGCCTTACTTCGGCTTTTGCCCAAAATACGGGGACCATCCTCGGCAGCGTCAAAGACAAACGCACGCAAGAAGTACTGATTGGCGTGACGGTTCAGGTGGAAGGCACCAACCAAGGCACCACTACTGATGCCGAAGGTAAGTTTAAACTCAGCTTGCCCGTGGGTAGCTACAACCTCAAAGCCACATTTGTCGGTTACAAAGCCACCAGTAAGTTCAACATTGTGCTTACCTCAGGCAACGCCCAGCAAATCAACTTCGAGCTGGAAGAAGATGCCGTACAGTTGGCCGAAACCAAAATTGTTTTTAACCGTTCAATTTCGGTCGCCTCCGTCGAAACACCCAACTCCATCCAAAAACTAACGACCGAGGAAATCAAAAACAACCCCGGCGGCAACTTCGACATCTCACGGGTGATTCAGGTATTGCCAGGTGTTGGCGGGACGGCCGGGTCGGTTGGCGGCTTTCGCAACGATTTGATTATCAGGGGCGGAGGTCCAAATGAAAACGTGTTTTATCTGGATGGGATCGAAATACCCGTCATCAATCACTTCGCCACGCAGGGAAGTTCGGGTGGCCCAACGGGCATTTTGAACGTATCTTTTATTGAAGATGCCACGCTGAGTTCGAGCAGTTTTAACGCCCGATACGACAACGCCCTTTCGTCGGTGCTTCAATTCCGTCAGCGCGAAGGTAATCCAGAGCGTGTGCAGGGCAACATCCGCGTCAGCTCCACCGAAGTAGCCGGCACGCTAGAAGGGCCGATTTCTCCCAAGACCACTTTTTTGGCGTCGGTTCGCCGCTCGTATTTGCAGTTTTTATTCAAGGCCATTGACCTACCTATTCGGCCCAATTATTGGGATTTCCAGTACAAAGTCACGCATAAAATCAATAAAAAAACCACGCTAACGGCCATTGGCGTGGGAGCCATCGACGAATTCACTTTTGCCGTTCCGCAAGAAAGCAGCCCCGAAAAAGAATACATCTTACGCTCCAATCCCACCATCAATCAGTGGAATTATACGACGGGTTTTTCACTGAAACGGCTTGTGGAAAACGGCTTTATGAATGTTTCGCTGAGCCGAAACATGTTTAATAACCGTCTGGACCGCTTTGAAGACAATCGCCAGGGCGATGAACGATATCGCGCGCTGAAGAGCAATTCGCAGGAGATTGAGAATAAACTACGGATTGATGTCAATAAATTCATCGGAAAATGGGAGTACAGCTACGGCGCGGTGTTGCAATACGTCAAATACAACAATGATTTTTTCAACGTCTTACGCCGCGAAATCACCAACTCACAGGGGCAAATCGTGCAACCGGGTATCACGGTGACGTTTAATACGGCCATTGATTTTTTCAAATACGGTGCCTTTGCGCAGGTGAATCGTAAACTACTCAACGACCGCCTCAATCTTTCGGCGGGCCTACGCACCGACATGAATTCTTTCACGACCGACGGCAACAATCCGCTCGAAACACTGAGCCCACGCCTGTCGGCCAGCTATCAGGTGAGCGACAAATGGCGGTTGAACGCGTCGGTAGGGCGTTATTTCAAAACCCCGATTTACACCGTTTTGGGCTACCGTCAAGATGGGAATTTCGTCAATAAATCTAACAAGTACATTCGTTCTGACCACGTGGTAGCGGGTCTTGAATTCATTCCAACGCCTACTACGCGCATCACGCTCGAAGGTTTCTCAAAAATGTACGATAACTACCCCGTTTCTGTACGCGACGGCATATCGTTGGCCAATCAGGGGGGCAATTTTGGCGCCATCGGCAACGAAGCCGTGACGAGTACTGGCAAAGGCAGAAGTCGGGGAATTGAATTTTTTGTGCAGCAAAAACTCACTAAAAACTTCTTCGGCGTATTGAGTTACACTTATTTTCAATCTGAATTTACGGGAAAAGACGGCAAATACGTAGCCTCGGCTTGGGATACCCGCAACTTGGTTTCGACCCAGTTAGGATACAAATTTAAGCGGGGTTGGGAGCTGGGCCTAAAGTGGCTTTACCAAGGCGGCGCTCCCTACACGCCGTTTGACTTGGCAACTTCTCAAAGAACGTATCTCACAAGCGGAGTGGGCACCGAAGACTACACTCGCCTCAATAGCCAACGACTCAAAGCATTCAGCCGCGTGGACTTCCGGGTGGATAAAAAATGGAATTACAAAAAGATGTCGATTGACTTATTTTTTGATTTTCAAAATGCCTTGTTAACCGCCAATCCAGCCTTTCCACAATATACATTTGAGCGCACCGCCGACAATTCAGGCTTCAAAACCACCGATGGGCAAGCCCTCAAACTCGACGGAAGCAACGCCATTCCGCTCATTTTAGCCAATGAAGATTCCAATTTCACCCCTGCGTTGGGCTTGGTGATTGAATTCTAAAAACACTTATTTAAACAAAAAGGGACGTGTCGAATATAAAAATTCAACACGTCCCTTTTTGCAAATACACTTTACACCATTGCTCCTACTCGCTCCAACAGCTTCTTGGTGGCTTTGATGCCGTCGTATTCTGACGTTACGTTTCCTTCGTACTCAATACCGATGATTCCCTTGAACCCAGCATCTTTTACGATTTTGAGCAAACGGGCGTAGTCCATTTTCGCCTCATTTCCCTTTTCGTCAAAGTCGTTGGTTTTGGCACTTACCCCTTTGGCAAAAGCCATCAATTCTTTCACGCCTTTGTAGCGGTCGTATTCTTCTGTACAACTACCGCCCCACTCACCACCACTGCTACGCTTAATGCAAAAGTTGCCGAAATCGGGCAATGTACCTACATTTTTCATGTTGACCTGCTTCATGACATTCGACAGCCACTGCCCGTCTGACGAATAACCACCGTGGTTTTCTACAATCACATTGATACCGACAGGTGCGGCAAATTCGCCTAATTTTCCGAGACCGTCTACCGCTGCTTTGGCTACTTCTTCGGCAGTTCCACGCCCGAATGAATTGACCCTGATGGTTTTGCAGCCAAGGTATTTGGCACACTCAACCCATTTTTTGTGATTATCCACCGCTTTGTTACGTACTGCGGCATCGGTTTCGGCAAGACCGCCTTCTCCGTCAATCATGATGAGGTGGTTTTTAACGTCATTGTCTTTGCAGCGCGTTAGTAGGTCGTTGAGGTAGGCCGTATCTTTGGCTTTATCTTTAAACATCTGATTGACGTATTCCACAATCCCAATTCCAAACTCCTTACGAGCTACCACGGGAAAATCTAAATTGGTCAATTTTTTTTCGTTGAGAATAGCTTTGTGCAACGACCATTCGGCCAACGAAATCTGAAACCAGAGTTTTTGCGGTTCAGCTGCAAACAGCTCGGGTGCAAACGCAGCCATTCCTGCGGCAGCGCCTAAGTTTTTAATGAAAGTGCGGCGATTATTCATTTTTTAACGTGAAAATTTATGGTTTAACTCATCTAAAGCAATCTTAATTAAACTATTCAAGTACTTGTATTCAGCTCTTACGTGTTGCTGCGGCTTAATGAATTCCTCATAAAATTCATCTTTTTCAGCCTAATATTCAGGTTTTTCTCTGCCTGATTTTAGGACGTTTTCGTCATCATCCATAAGCAATAATTATTTAAAAATTACCCTTTCTAGTGCTTGCCCACGTACCGCTCAAAAAATTCATAAATACGCAACATCCGGTCGATTCGCTGACGCGGGTTGCCCGTACGACTCAGCTCGTGCGTACCGCCTGGCATCCGCACATATTCGACTTCACGGCCCAGAATTTTCAGCGATTTATACATCATTTCGCTCTGAATTACGCCCGTCCGCAGGTCATTCTCGCCGTGTTTGATGAGAAAAGGGGTTTTTATTTTATCAACGAATGTATAAGGTGAATTCGCATCCATTGACTCTTTGGCTTCAGTCTCCCACGGATAGCCGCCAAAATAGCCAGGCACCAAACGCCATGCGTTGCCCTCGCCCATAAACGTAGTTAGGTCGTACACCCCGCGTTGGGCAAAGGCCGCCTTAAAACGATTATCATGCGCAATAATCCACGCGGTAAGATAACCAGCATACGAACCTCCCGTAATGACCTGACGTGAGGTATCAGCCCATGTTTCTTTGGCCGCATCCGAACACGCTCGCAACACATCGTTGGCTGGACCAGTGCCCCAATCGCGGTAGTTAGCTTTCATAAAATCAACACCGTAACCGCCCGAACCACGCGGATTGGCATATACTACCCCGTAGCCCTGCGCACAAAAGAACTGATGTTCGTGCCACATCGAGGCTTCGCCAGGGCCCCACATGGCGGTAGGACCACCGTGCATATTGAGTAGCAACGGATATTTTTTGCCTGCCTCCACCAACGTCGGTTTCATAATCCAATACTCGATGGTTTGGCCTTTTTCATTTTTGAATGTCCGTTTTTCGGGCATACTCAAGGCTTTTTTGCTTACCCAGTCGTTATGCGTCGACAACTTCACGGCATTTTTTACCAATACATCGGCCTGATACAATTCAGATGGGTTAGCCACTTCGGTTTTGGCAAAAACAACTTTATTGGGAAAAACATCAAAATCAGTCACTCCACTATCAAAATCAGACAATTGCTCTACTTTATCAATGGTAGGAACAGCTCTGAAAAGTGGGGCTCCACCGTTGGAGGAGGCCGTAAAATAGACATATTCTACCTTACCAACTTCTTTCTTGTTTTTTGGGAACGTCAGCGTTACCCATTTCAGATTACCCGGAGAACGATCAAAAGGATTAACGGAGTATTTCGCAGCCGTCGTTTTTAGATTTAAAAAGCCCAAATGTCCTTGGTCCAGTATGGCCGATTTAACAGGAGCCTGTGAGGTAATGAAAGCCAACCACTGTCCATCGGGTGAGGGAGTTGGCTGCCCAAAATTACGGCCTTTTTCTACCAAAACCGTTCGCATGCCGCTGCCGTCGGCATTCATGACACAAATACGACTTTCGGCGTCGCGGTCGGGATGAAGCAGGCTATCGGCGCGGGTACTAAACCAAATTTGTTTGTTATCGCCCGACCAAGCGGCACCCGCGTACGAATAAAACCCTTTGGTAAGCGCCACTGGCTTGGCCCCTTCTTTAACATCAATAACCAGCAAATGACTAAAACTCAACTCCTGACCAGCCGAGGCTTCGCCTTGAAAGTTGAGTCGATTGATGACCTTGGCTTTTTTGTCTTCTACATCCTTATCCAAATACGCCCTGATTTCTTCAATCGTCCCGTCGGGATTGGGTTTTGCAGTATTTTTTTTCAGAAATTCATTTTTGGCAAAACCCGCCTTTTCCAAACTCCAAGCTGGGCCCACTTTCGTCGGATTCAGGGTAGAATCAGCCATTAATGCCGAAAACACCACGCTAGTAGAAAATAATATCTGACGACCATCGGGCGAAAACTGCGGCCCCGAAGCACCGTGTTTGTAATCGGTCAACTGCCATGCCTCTCCTCCATCCAGAGGCATTACAAAAATCTGCGCTTTGCCTTTGACGGCCCGCACAAAAGCCACGCTTTTTCCGTCTGGACTCCATACGGGCTGGCTGGCACTTTCGTTGCCACGCGTAATGGCCCGTGGGGGTGTTTTTCCGTCCAAATCTACGAGCCAAAGGTGGGTTCTGTATTCATAATCAAGCGCTTCTGAGGCAGGCTCAAGCGAGGTGACGGTATAAACGGCCCGCTTTCCGTCGGGCGAAACGGCAATCCCGCCCACTTGCTTGATGCGCGTCAGATCGGATGCAACAATTTTTTCTTTGGTTTGCGAAAAACCGTTGAGGGAATGATAAAAAAGAACTGTGGACAGAAAAACAATTCTCGATAGGTTAGTAAAAAACATCATCTTAAAGGGTTTGTTGATTTAAACTCTAAAGTAAGCACTTTCATGGATTTGTCAATATGTTAAGTCGGCGAGGTTCAAAGCTTCTCCGACGTTCTAAACTGGCACTTTCCCTGATTTGTCAATAAATAAGGGTTTTCGCATTACCTTTGTCATCGGTAAAGTCGGTGAGGTTTTAAACGGCAGGTGCCAATCCCTCTCCGACGTTTTTCGACGTCCTAATCAAAGTTAATTTTCCATGCGAAATGTAAAAGTGGGTTTGGTGCAAATGAGCTGCACCGCCGATATTAATCATAATGTAGAAAAAGCAATCGCCAAAACCCGTGAGGCAGCGGCTCAGGGCGCACAAATTGTGTGTTTGCAGGAATTATTTAAATCACTTTATTTCTGCGACGTGGAAGACCACGCCAATTTTAGCCTCGGAGAGGCAATTCCTGGCCCCACCACCGAACAATTTGGGGCATTGGCCAAAGAACTTGGCATTGTCATTATTGCCTCTTTGTTTGAAAAACGTGCCCCTGGGCTCTATCACAACACAACCGCCGTCTTGGACGCCGACGGCAGCTATTTAGGGAAATACCGTAAAATGCATATTCCCGATGACCCAGGATATTACGAAAAATTCTATTTCACTCCCGGCGATTTGGGCTACAAAGTGTTTGATACCAAGTTTGGGAAATTAGGCATTCTGATTTGCTGGGACCAATGGTACCCCGAAGCGGCGCGCATTACGAGTCTGATGGGGGCCGAGATTTTGTTTTATCCAACGGCCATCGGTTGGGATACCAATGAGCCAGACCCTGCCGTTAATTTAGAGCAATACAACGCTTGGCAAACCATTCAGCGCAGTCATTCGGTGGCCAACGGCGTGTATGTCGTGTCGGTCAACCGCGTAGGGCGCGAAGCCGACCAGCAGTTTTGGGGCGGGTCATTTGTGTCTAATCCTTTCGGAAGCCTCATGTATTTGGCTTCGCACGACCAAGAAGAAGTAAAAGTGGTCGAATTGGATTTGGATAAAACAGAATACTATCGCACCACATGGCCCTACCTCCGCGACCGCCGCATTGATAGCTACCAGCCGATTACGAAGCGTTTGATTGACGAATAGTTGGCCATCGGGATAATCCTAAATATTGGACGTTAGAAATTAACAAATAGTCTAACGTTCAATATCCAGTTTAGCTTACTTGTGTCTTTCCTTCAATACATCCACGATGTCGTCCAAATCCATGCCGCGCTGTTCGAGCAGAATGAGGTAATGAAAAAGTAGGTCGGCAGCTTCGTTTTTGAACAAATGGTCGTTGGTATCTTTGGCTTCAATCACGAGTTCGACCGCTTCTTCCCCTACTTTTTGGGCAATTTTGTTTACGCCTCTTTGGAATAATTTACTCGTATAAGATGCATCCGAAGGATTGTTTTTGCGGTCGCGGATGATTTGCTTTTGCAGGTAATTCAAGAAAGAAGCTTTGCCTTCGTTCTTTTCAAAAAAGCAGGTATCCGCGCCTGTGTGGCAGGTAGGGCCAATGGGATGGGCTTTGATGAGAATCGTATCTTGGTCACAATCCACCAAAATTGCTTTGACCTCCAAGAAGTTACCAGAGGTTTCGCCTTTGGTCCAAAGGCGCTGCTTGCTACGGCTGAAAAACGTAACCACTTTCTCAGCTTCGGTTTTTGCCAAGGCCTCTTCATTCATATACCCCAACATCAGCACTTTGCCCGTCTCGTGGTCCTGAACCACAGCAGGTACCAAACCATCTGGGGATTTTTCAAAATTGATTTTCATACATTGGTAGGTGACCGTAAACAATGGACTTTGAACAGTAGACAGATTGTCTGACGTTCAAAGTCCCTCGTCAAAGTCTATTTTCTAAATAAATTAATTACCAAAACTCGCGTACAAACGTACATCATCAAGCATTATTTCGTCGCCACACATGATGACCAAACGCTCAATAACGTTGCGAAGTTCACGCACATTTCCCGTCCAAGGCAACGACTTTAGGTATTGCATGGCATCGGGAAGAATGGTTTTTGGGATACCGCCGTATTCTTGTGAAATATCATACAGAAATTTATCGGCCAGCAATAAGATGTCCTCCCGGCGCTCTGACAACGGCGGTACGTGAATCGGAATGACGTTGAGGCGATGGTATAAGTCTTCACGAAAGCCCCCTTCGGCGATTTCGCGCTTCAAATCTTTATTGGTTGCGGCAATCACCCGCACGTTGATTTTGATTTCTTTGTCGCCACCCACCCGCGTGATTTTACTTTCCTGCAATGCCCGCAGTACCTTGGCTTGGGCCGAAAGGCTCATATCGCCGATTTCATCCAGAAAAAGAGTACCTCCATCTGCTTGTTCAAACTTCCCAATACGCTGTTTGACGGCGCCTGTAAAAGCGCCTTTCTCGTACCCAAATAGCTCACTTTCAATCAATTCGCTCGGAATAGCGGCACAGTTCACTTCAATCAGTGGCTTGTTGGCGCGACTGCTTTTTTCGTGAATTTGCTTAGCCACCATCTCTTTTCCAGAGCCGTTGGCCCCCGTAATCAAGACCCTTGCTTCGGTGGGCGCTACGCGCTCGATGGTATCTTTTACCCTCTTGATAGGGGCAGATTCACCCACAATTTCGTTGATTTTAAAAATACGTTTTTTCAAATCAACGGTTTCTGCTACCAATTTCGATTTCTCAATGGCATTACGAACCGAAACCAATAAACGGTTCAAATCTGGGGGCTTGGTGATAAAATCGTACGCTCCTCTTTTGGTCGCCTCAACAGCATTTTCCACATTACCAAACGCCGAAACCATGATAAATTGGGTAGAGCGCCCCGCTTCTCCCGCTTTCAGGAGTACTTCGAGCCCTTCCAGTTTTGGCATCCTGATATCACACAGTGCTACATCGTAGGAATTTTTCAAAATCATATTGAGGCCTTCTTCACCGTCTTTGGCTTCTTCAACCTCATATCCTTCGTATTCTAAAATATCCCGCAGCGCCGCCCGGATACTTTTTTCGTCATCCACAATTAGGATTCTAGCCATCAGTAGTAGAAATGTTAACCGTTTATTGTCAGTTGTTAATCAAACAGCGATTGCTTAAAAGGTTTTCGTTCTTTTGATTAACAAAAACAACATACTGTGCAATAGCACTTGAATGGGCAAATTTAATAAACCCACGTCGGAAATTACGCGAAAGAATTGAGCTTTTACAAATATTTTAGCTTTATCCTTGCTATTTCTATCTTATTCAAAGATATACCCGTACTGTTTCGTAATTTTTTTCTTCTTCATTTTTTCAGCCGTCAGCCGCATCCTTATATCTTTGAGAGGGCGGTCAGCCGCATCCTTAGGCTGATGCGCAATGCTATCAATGACCGCTAAGCCACTGATTACCTGACCAAAAACGGTATAACCCCCGTCCAAATGAGGACTACCCCCTACGGTGGTATAGGCTTCTTTTTGGGCAGCTGTCGGCATTCTGCCTCCCCTGTTCAGTTGTGCCGTAAGACCTGCGGAATCCCAAACTCGGCCCTGAACAATATAAAATTGACAACCCGACGACGCTTTTTCGGGGTTATTGTTGCGCGCTGCCGCCAGTGCGCCTTTTTTGTGAAACAATTCGGGTTTAAACTCCGCGGGAATCCGTTCCAAATTTGAGCCTCCGCCACCGAGCCGTTCGCCCGCTTTGGCATTTTTTGAGGTAGGGTCACCGCCCTGAATCATAAACCCCTCAATAATGCGGTGAAAAAGCAAACTGTCGTAAAAACGGTCATTGATTAATTTTAGAAAATTCTGTTTGTGCAACGGCGTGCGGTCGTGCAATACCGCTTTCATCTCGCCATAGTTGGTATGAATAGTGACAAGATAATCTTTACGGGATTTTTTCTGCGCCATTGATTGCACGCAACTCAGCAGAAGAATTAATAGACAAAAACGATTCATTTAGGTATTGGCTTTATTTTTTCACGAAATTGCAATCAAAAAAAACGTTTCCCAAATTTTAGACAGCCCGTGAACAAACGCAAAATCCTCAATGACCCCGTTTACGGTTTCATCGCCATCCCGTCTGACTTTATTTTTGATTTAATAGAACACCCTTATTTTCAGAGACTTCGGCGCATCAGGCAACTCGGATTGGCCGAATTGGTCTATCCAGGAGCGTTGCACACGCGCTTTCATCACGCCTTGGGAGCCATGCACTTGATGGGCCAAGCGCTCAATACGCTCCGCTCTAAAGGGCACTTGATTTGGGATGCCGAGTGGGAAGCCGCCCAAATTGCCATTTTGTTGCATGATGCGGGCCACGGCCCTTTTTCGCACGTGTTGGAAAAAACCATTTTCACCAACATTCCCCATGAATACCTTTCATTACAAATCATGAAAGAGCTCAGTCGCCAACTAGGCGGGCGGCTAGACTTGGCCATTCAGATGTTTGAAGGAAGTTATCCACGGCATTTTTTTCACCAACTTATTTCTAGTCAGTTGGACATGGACCGCATGGATTACCTCAACAGGGACTGTTTTTTTACGGGGGTAGCAGAGGGCGCCATCGGTACCGACCGCATCATCAAAATGCTTGATGTGGTAGACGACCAGTTGGTGGTGGAGTTTAAAGGAATTTTAAGCATCGAAAATTTTCTCAACGCCCGCCGACTCATGTATTGGCAGGTATACCTACACAAAACCTCTATTTGCGCCGAGGTGATGCTCATTCAGGCCATCAGGAGAGCGCGTGAATTGGTGATGAGCGGAGAGGCGGTTTTTGCCCCACCCCATTTTTCTTTATTCCTCACCAATACCGTGACTCTCAGCCAATTCGAAGAAGATAGCACTTATTTTCATGCCTTTACCAAAATTGACGATTATGATATATGGGCGTGCATTAAGGCTTGGGCTGACCATTTAGACCCTGTTCTTTCGTCAATTTGCCAACGGCTGCTGGACCGAAAATTGTACAAAATTCAGTTCGCGGATGAACCTTTTAGCCAAAATCAGCGCCAGCAAATCCATCAACAGTTGACCGCTCAGGGCATTCCAGAAGATTTGCATCCCTATTATTTAGTAGAAGGACAATCTACTAATGCCGCCTATGTTTCGAGCGAAGAACGCATCCTCATCAAAATGAAAGACGGCAGCGTACGCGACATTGCCGATGCTTCTGATTTACCGACCATTAAGGCCCTCAGTAATATTGTCCGAAAGTATTATGTTTGTTGGATGAAACCCCTAACTTTGCAGTCTTAATTAAGACCGTATGGAATTTACCGTCAAGCAGATTGCCGGACTGCTCGGAGGCGAAATAGAGGGAGATGGAGAACTGAAAATCAATCAGTTAGCAAAGATAGAAGAAGGTAAGTCCGGGACTATTTCTTTTTTGTCAAACCTCAAATATGAGGCATACCTGTACACTACCGAGGCGTCGGCAGTAATTGTAGATAAGCATTTTGAAGCCAGAAAAAAAGTAAATACAACGCTTATTCGGGTCGAAAACTCTTATACCGCTTTCACGCAGCTTCTTCAACAGTACGAACAAATCATTAAAGGAACGAAGCAGGGAATCGAACAACCTTCCCACCTTGGCGAGGGAACTACCACGGGTGAAGGACTCTATCTCGGCGCTTTTGCCTACGTTGGTAACAACGGTAAAATCGGCAAAAACGTCAAGATTTTCCCGCAGGCATTCGTCGGCGACAACGTCTGTATCGGCGACAATACCGTGATTCATTCGGGCGTAAAAATTTATAATAATACCGTTATTGGCAAGAATTGTACGTTCTTTGCCAATGCAGTCATTGGAAGCGATGGCTTTGGCTTTGCCCCCCAGCCAGACGGTTCTTACAAAACCATTCCCCAACTGGGCAACGTTATCATTGAAGACAGCGTAAGTATTGGGGCAGGCACGACCATCGACTGCGCCACCATGGGCTCGACCATTATTCGGGAAGGCGTAAAATTGGACAACTTGGTGCAGGTAGGACACAATGTTGAGATTGGAAAGCACACCGTCATTGCCGCACAGGCGGGCATAGCTGGCTCAACCAAAATCGGCGAAAAGTGCGTAATTGGTGGGCAGGCAGGCTTCAATGGGCACATTACGGTACCCAACGGTACGAAAGTCGGCGGGCAAGCGGGCATTACCAAAACCTGGGAGCAAGAAGGTTTATCCCTCAACGGCACTCCTGCCATTGAATTCAAAGACAGCCTGCGTTCGGCGGCGATCTTCCGGAAATTGCCTCAGTTGGAAAAAAGAGTAAACGAATTAGAAAAGAAAATTAAAGACGATAAACAATAGGAATGTTGAACATCAAACAACAAACCATCGAAAAAGCCGTATCAGTATCGGGCGTGGGCTTACACACGGGTGTGTCGGCAACCATGACTTTTTTACCGGCACCCATCAACCACGGCTATAAATTCCAACGCATCGACTTGGAAGGCCAACCCATCATTGACGCCGACGTGGACAACGTCGTAGATGTGTCGCGCGGGACTACCCTGGAGCAAAGTGGAGCCCGGGTCTATACCGTTGAGCATACCTTGGCGGCTTTGGTTGGTTTACAAATTGACAATGTACTCATTCAGCTGGACGGTCCCGAGCCGCCCATCATGGATGGAAGTTCCATTAAGTTTGTCGAAGCACTCCGCGACGCTGGCATCGAAGAACAAAACGCTTCGCGTAACTACTTTGAAATCCCCGAGCCCGTTCGCTACATCAACGCCGACAAAGACATCGAGATGGTGGCCCTGCCACTCAACGATTACCGGCTGACGGTCATGGTGGACTACAACTCACAAGTCATTAACAGTCAGCACGCTTCGCTCAACGACCTGACGACTTTCTCGCGTGAGATTGCTTCTTGTCGTACTTTCTGTTTTCTGCATGAGTTGGAAGCGCTTTACAAAGCCAACCTCATCAAAGGCGGCGATTTGACCAATGCCATCGTGATTGTGGATCGCGATATTGAGGAAGGCGAGCTGGATTATCTCTCTCAGTTATTGAACAAGCCCAAAATCGGCGTCAATAAAAAGGTAGGTATCCTGAATAATATAGACCTGCACTACCCCAACGAAATGGCTCGCCATAAGTTGTTGGATGTGGTAGGTGATTTGGCATTGGTAGGTCGTCCTATCAAGGCGCAAATTTTGGCCGCTCGTCCCGGCCACGCCGCCAACGTAGCACTGGCCAAGAAAATCAAAAAATTGATGGAATCGGCCAAAAGCCATGTGCCGCACTACGATCCTAAAGTGCCGCCGGTCATGGATTTGAAGCGGATTTGTGAGCTGTTGCCGCACCGTTATCCCTTCTTGATGATTGACAAAATCGTTTACATGGACGAAAACAGCGTGGCTGGCCTTAAAAACGTAACGATGAATGAGCCGTTTTTCACGGGACATTTTCCAAACAATCCAGTGATGCCCGGGGTTTTACAAATGGAAGCGATGGCGCAAACGGGTGCGATTCTCGCCCTGAGCAGCCAACCCGACCCTGAAAACTACTGGCCGTTTTTGGCAGCCATCGAAAACTGCCGCTTCCGTCGGAATGTTGTACCCGGCGATACGGTCATTTTCAAGTGTGAATTTACGGCGCCTATCAAACGTGGAATTGTAAAAATGCACGGTGCTGGTTATGTAGCAGGCCAAATGGTCTGCGAAGCTGACATGACGGCGAGTTTAGTTAGAAAAAGATAAAACATACAAGCAACAGTCGATAAGGAAGCGCGTCTTTTTTACGGTCTTTTACACTGTTAAAGCTACGAACTCCGCTGAAAAACAGCAATTTGGACTATTATGATTCATCCATTAGCATATATACATTCAGACGCAAAAATCGCCCCTAATGTGGAGATTGAGCCCTTCGCCATTGTTCACAAAGACGTCGAAATCGGTGAAGGTTCTTGGATTGGTTCGCACGCGGTCATCAATGACGGCGCCCGAATTGGTAAAAATTGTAAGATCTATCCCGGAGCGGTGATTTCTTCTACTCCTCAGGATTTAAAATTCAAGGGAGAATATACGCTCACCTACATCGGCGACAACACCATCATTCGTGAATATGCCACCATCAGCCGTGGTACGGAAGAGCATTGGAAGACCGAAATCGGCAGTGACTGCCTCATCATGGCCTACTCGCACGTAGCGCACGATTGCCGTATCGGCAACAATTGCATCATCGTCAACAACGTGCAAATGGCCGGCCACGTCCACATGGGCGACTGGGCCATTATTGCGGGGTCGAGCTCAGTGCGGCAGTTTGTAAAAATCGGCGCCCACGCCATGGTGGCGGGTGGTTCGTTGGTTCGCAAAGACGTACCGCCGTTTACCAAAGCCGCCCGTGAGCCCCTCTCCTACGCGGGCATCAACTCGGTAGGTTTGCGCCGTCGCGGTTTCAGCAATGAGCAAATCAACGAAATTCAGGAGGTATACCGCTATATTTATCTGCGCGGCTTCAACAATACCGAAGCCCTGGAGCACATCGAGTTGGAATTGGCCCCCTCCGCCGAGCGCGACGAAATTGTGAATTTTATACGCAATTCCGAACGCGGCATCATCAAAGCCCCCACAAGTACAAGCAGCGACAACGGCGATGATTAGTTAAAAGAAAAGACCCGTTTACGATGATTTATACCGGCAGCTGAAATTTATTTTTGGCTGCTTTTTTTTGTGGGGAATTGTACTGTAGCAAAGGTGATAAAATTCAGTCCTTCCGGGTTTTGGATTCGCCTTGCAAATGCCATTGGCTTATTACGGTTACTTTATAGGTTTTTTACTTTGGTTGAGGCAGTTACATGGGGCCATCCACGCGGACTGCCTTTTATTTTGAGTACGCAGTGTTCAAAGAACACTACGCACAACGACTGTAAAAGGTCTGTGAGATCTCGTTCAGTTTCCTCGCCCTAAACCCCACATCAACATTTCACCCCCAAAACTAAGTAATTTCTTGGCTTCCTATCTTTTCTAAGAAAGCATAATTTCTTTCTTCATGAAAAGCCTATTTTATCTACTTTCGTTTGTTATCTTACTGACAATAACCCATTTAAGCGCGGCGCAAACGCCTTCTGCCGCGCCTGCTTTTTGGCCTGAAGGCAAAAGCGTGGCGCTCAGTCTCAGCTTCGACGATGCACGACTGAGCCAAGTGGATGTGGGAACCAAGCTGTTTGATGAATACGGCGTAAAAGCCACTTTTTTTGTGTTGACATCGAGCGTGAGCAAACGCCTTGATGCGTGGAAACAGGCCATTGCCAACGGCCACGAAATCGGCAACCATACCGAGCAACATCCATGCAGCGGGAATTTCCCGTGGGCCAAACCCAAAGCCCTTGAAGAGTACACCCTCGATAAGATGAAAAGTGAGTTGATTCGCACCAACAAAGCCCTCGAAGCGCAATTGGGCATCACGCCGAGGGTATTTGCGTACCCCTGCGGGCAAACGTTTGTGGGGCGCGGCGTAAATACCAAAAGTTATATTCCGCTCATTGCCGAGTTGTTTTCAGTAGGACGAGGCTGGCTCGACGAAGGCCCCAACGACCCTACTTTCTGCGATATGGCCCAATTGACGGGCATGGAAATGGACGGCAAAGAGTTTGAGCAAATCCTTCCCATCATCGAAAATGCCAAGAAAACGGGACATTGGGTCGTTTTGGCGGGGCACGAAGTGGGCGAATCAGGCAATCAAACCGCCCGCGTTGCCATGTTACGGAAGTTGTGCGAATACGCCCAAAACCCCGCCAACGGCGTGTGGATTGCACCCATCGGAACGGTTGCTAAGTATGTTCAGGAAAAAAGGAAATGAGTTCGATGCTCATCATTCCTTGTAAGTTTATTCATCATAAAAACTCTCCCGTCATGCGTTATGTTGCGCTTGTCTGTTTATTAACGGTTTTTTCGTTTCAAAAAAATACCCCTCCGAAACTTTCGCCCGAACACCAAAAAGCGCTCGAATCGTTGCGCGTTATGGAGGGTTTTAGCGTGGAAATGGTCGCAGCCGAGCCGCTCATTGCCGACCCAGTAGCGATGGAAGTGGACGAAAACGGGGACATGTACGTGGTAGAAATGCACGGCTATCCGCTGGATGTGAGCGGTTCAGGAAAGGTGAAACTGCTCAAAGATACCGACAACGACGGCTACCCCGACAAGAGCATCATTTTTGCCGATAAGTTAACCCTGCCGACGGGCATCATGCGTTGGAAAAACGGTTTCATCGTCACGGATGCGCCCGATGTGCTTTATTTGGAAGATACCGACAACGACGGCAAGGCCAATATTCGCCAAAAAATGCTTTCGGGATTTGCGCTGTCCAATCCCCAACACAACCTCAACACCCCTCGCTTTGAACTGGACAACTGGATCTATCTCGGCCACGAAGGGGCAGTGACACCGTTTGTTTTTAAGAAAGAATTTGGTGATAAAGGCACGGACATTATTTTTCCCGATAAACCGTCAGCCGCACGTTTAGCGCCCAATGCCAACGGGAAGGCGGTGCGCTTCAAACCCGACAGCTACGAACTCGAAGAACTCTCGGGCCGCACCCAATACGGGCACAGCATGGACGCGTGGGGGCATCGTTTCTACACGAGCAATGCTAACCACATTTACCATGAAGTGTTGGCAAACACTTACCTAAAAAACAATCCCGCTTTGCTGGTACCCAACGCCACACAAAACATTTCCGACCACGGCGAAGCGGCCGAAATTTACCCCATTACCGAAACCCCCAATCACCAACTGCTGACCGACGTCGGCGTCATTACGTCTTCTTGCGGGATAACGTGGTACAGAGGCGGAGCGTTTGGGGAGAAATTCAACAACGTAACGTTCATTGCGGAGCCAGTGCATAACCTTGTCCATGCCGACATTGTACGTGACGCAGGTGCGAGTTTTACAGCGAGTCGTCTGAATGAAAAATCGGAGTTTCTGGCGTCAAAAGATGCGTGGTTTCGGCCCGTCAATTTTTACACCGGGCCTGATGGCGCGCTGTATGTCATTGATTATTACCGCCAAATTGTGGAGCATCCCGAATGGATGTCGGACGAAATTACGCAATCGGGCGCGTTGTACAACGGCACGGACAAAGGACGTATTTATCGCATTGTCCCCCACAAAGGACTACCAATGAATTGGTTAGGAAAACTCAATTTATCCAAAAAATCAGCACCCGAACTGGTCACATTGCTCGACCATGAAAACAGCTGGTATCGTCGCACGGCGCAACGCTTATTGCTGCATCGCCAGGCGAAAGAGGCCATTCCGGCATTGCACGCATTAGTAACGAAAAGTAAATTTCCCGAAGCGAAGGCCCATGCTCTTTGGCTGCTGGACGGCATACAAGCCATTGAAAAAGAAGACATTGTACAGGCGCTCAAAAGCGAAACGGCGGGCGTACGCGAAAACGCCATCCGGGTGGCGGAACGGTATCTGAACGCAGCTTTTGGAAAAGAATTAATCAACGAACTGACCACGCTACACAATGACGATAGCCCCAAAGTGCGGTTTCAGTTGCTCAACACACTGGGTTTGGCAAAAACGGTCGAGTCAGAAAAGGCCCGTTTGGCAATCTTAAAACGGGACATACACGACCGTTGGGCAGGGCTTGCTAGCATTGCTTCCTTTGCGGGAAAAGAAAATCAGATTTTTGACGTAGCCATTGCCGAATTTACGAACAAATCGACCTCTGAAACAAGCGAGTTCATTGCCAATTTGGCCTCAACCATTGCGGGCGGAGAAAATAAAACAGGATTCTCGGAAATGATGAAAAAAATCATGACCGAAACTAAGGTTGAGGAGGCTTGGAAGGCCGCTGCACTCAACGGCGTTGCCAAACGTTGGCAGTATCAGAAAGGCAAGGGAACGGTGTTATTGTCTGAACCTGAAAAAGAGAAACTGTTAGCTAACTTTGCTCCGACAACCTCTCCAGAACTTCGCATGGGTTCATTGAGTTTGTTGGAAATCACGGGTTTTTCCAAAGGAAAACGCTTAGATGAAAAAATCGCGCAGGCAATCAGTGCCCTTAAAAACCCTTCCACACTTACCAGCCAAGGCAGCAATATCGATGTTTACCGCGCCCATGCTATTGCTTTTCTTGCAATGGTTAATTCCAACGAAATAAAGCCAATTTCGCAACAAATTTTAACCCAAAAAGAGCCAGAAGTGGTTCAGTTGGCGGCGTTGAAAGCCTTGGGAAAAAGCACTGATATGCAAACCTATCAGTTTTTGCTGAATGAGATGAAGGGCTTTGCTCCCGCGTTGAAAAAAGAAGCGGTGAATGTGTTTTTGTCAAAACCAGAACGAATCAATGTATTGTTGAAAGCAATCGAAACCAAAGAAATCGAAAAGTCGGTTGTGGGTTGGCAACAAATGGTTCGGTTAATGAATTACTACGACACTGGCATTCGGGCGTATGCGCGGAAGGTACTGTCGGTCAATGAAGACCGAAAAGCGGTCTTGCAGAAATATATGGCTGCTTTAGAGCTAAAGGGTAATCAGCCGAAAGGCCAATTGGTATTTGAAAAGAACTGCGCGACCTGCCACCAAATCGAAGGAGTAAAAGGCGTAAATTTTGGCCCAGACCTTTCTACTCTACGCAGCCGAAATGCCCAATCGGTATTGACCGAAATCATCAACCCTAATAATTCAATTGCCGACATGTACGATTTCTGGACGTTGGAACTCAAGAACGGCAGCACCGTGGCGGGCATTATCGCTCAGGAAAACACCAATAACATTTCCCTCCGCGAAATGGGCGGAATGGTCAGCGTGATTCAGAAAAAAGACATTTCCAAAATGCAGAAAGCGGAGCAATCCATCATGCCCAACGGCCTCGAAAACGCCATCAGTATTCAAGAGATGGCCGATTTGATTGCATTTATTAAGAGGCAGTAAGTACTCACAGTCGCGCAGACACCGCAGTCGCTCGCGTCCCGCGCGTGACGACTATCATGAGGCCTCTGGCCATACAGATGACTATGGCCAGAGGCCTCATGATAAGGGTCAAGCGGCAGAGCCACGCGACTGCTTTATCCAAACAATTCACTGGACAGGTACCGGTCGCCTCGGTCGCAGACGATGAAGACAATGACACCCTCTTCCAGCTCCTGCGCCAACTGAAGGGCCGAGTGAGCCGCGCCGCCGCTGCTCATACCCGAAAAAATCCCTTCGGTACGGGCCAACTCACGCGCCCGTTGCGTGGCTTCAGCCTGCGATACTTCCATCACTCTATCCACCCGCGAAGGGTCAAAAATCTTGGGCAAATACTCAATTGGCCACTTCCGAATGCCCGGAATACTGGAGCCGTCGGTGGGTTGGCAGCCCACAATTTGCACGTTTGGATTTTGCTCTTTCAAATACATGGACGTGCCCATGATGGTACCCGTCGTTCCCATCGACGACACAAAATGCGTTATTTGTCCCTCGGTATCCCGCCAGATTTCGGGCCCAGTAGTGCGGTAGTGTGCCAGATAATTGTCAGGATTCGCAAATTGATTAAGCATAAGGTACCCACCTTCGGCTACTTTCTCGTCGGCATAATCGCGGGCTGATTCGATGGTTTCCGTCAATGTCACCGTAGCACCAAACGCTTCCATTGTCAACACACGCTCACGCGTTGAGTTTTTGGGCATAGACAATTCAATTTCAATGCCATACAAGCGTGCAATCATCGCCAATGCAATACCCGTATTGCCGCTCGTGGCCTCAATTAGCTTCATGCCAGGTTTGATTTCTCCACGCTCTACCGCTCCTTTAATCATGCTGTATGCGGCCCGGTCTTTCACACTGCCGCCGGGGTTATGCCCTTCCAGTTTACCGTATATTTTTACTTTTGGATTGGGATTCATGCGTGTCAGTTCCACCAGAGGCGTATTTCCGACAAAATCTAAGAGAGTTGGCATATATCAGATTGCGGGCGATTTGCCGCAGTTGCGATTTGAAAGTTACATTTGCGATTTAAAATTAAGCACAATAAAGCATTGATGAGTTCCTTTTATTGGGCAAAAATTTAAAATCCATTTTTCCGCACCGCAAAAGCCCTCTATCTTTGATTCTCGATTTATGACGGATTACTTACCGTCGATTATCAATTTAACGCATGAGTGTTCTTAAAAAATTAGCCGGCGAAACCGCACTTTATGGGGTAAGCAGCATACTGGGCAGGGTTATTTATTGGTTTTTGGTGCCGCTACATACCTACGTTTTTCTACGTCCGGGAGAGCTGTCGTCCAATACTGAATTGTACAGTTGGGTAGCACTGTTCAACGTGGTGTACACCTTTGGCATGGAAACGGCCTTTTTTCGTTTTGCCAACCGCTCCCCTGAGCACCGACAGGATTATTTTAACCAATCCCTCACGGCCATTGCGTTGGTGAGCATTGTTTTTTCGGGTGCTTTGATTGTGTTGGCTCCACAAATAAGTGAGGCCCTAGACTACCCTGGCGAGTCAAGCAACATTATTTATTTAGCGCTCATAGTAGCCATCGATGCCATTGTTGCAATTCCGTTTGCACGTTTACGTTTGGAGAAAAAGGCCAGACAATTCGTTAAAATTAAGATTATAAATATCATCATCAACGTCTTACTCAATGTCTTTTTTCTACTGATTTGTCGGGACATTGCGTTGGGGAAATACCTACCATCATTGCAGTCGTTGGGGGCGTTTTTGTACCGTCCTGAAATCGGACCAGGTTATATTTTTATCGCCAATTTGATTGCCAACGCTTGTTTTCTGTTTTTACTTCGCGATACATTTAAAGGTTTTAAAATCACTTGGAAAGGGCCACTTTTCAACGAAATGTGGGTCTATGCATATCCTATCCTGATTTTGGGCTTGGCAGGTACTGTCAATCAAATGGCCGACCGTTGGTTTTTACGTCATTTATTACCCGCAGGCTTTTATCCAAATCTAACGTCAGAAGATGCCCTCGGTATTTATGGCAGTTGTTACAAATTATCGGTTTTTATGTCCTTGGCCGTTCAATCCTTCAAATACGCCGCCGACCCGTTCTTTTTCTCGCAGGCCGAAGACAAAAATGCTCCCCATTTGCTGGCTTCGGTCATGAAATGGTTTGTCATCGTGTGTGTAGTACTGTGGGTAGGCGTCAGTCTGAACGTGGATATTATCGGACATTATATGTTGTCCAAAGCCTACCGCGTGGGCCTTTCTGTGGTTCCGATTTTGTTGTTGGCCAACCTGTTTTTGGGCGTTTATTACAATTTGGCCTTTTGGTTCAAGCTCACCGATAAGACTCAATTCGGTACGTTGATTACCACTGTAGGTGCAATTCTGACCGTAGTGCTCAATATTGTACTGATTCCGACCATGGGTTACATGGGTTGTGCCTGGGCTTTTTTGGCTTCGAGCGTGGTCATGTGTGCCATGTGTTATTGGCTGGGTGAAAAATATTATCCCGTACCCTACCAACTCGGCTCGGCATTGGGCTACATCGGTAGCGCGGCAGTATTGGTCTATCTTTCTTCGTGGATAACAATCTCCAACGTATGGGTATCATTTGCCTACCATCTAGCGTTATGTTTAGTATACTTTTTGGGAATTTTGGTCGTAGAGCGCGATTCCATACCTTTGAAGATTCGCCGAAAAATTAAGATTTTAGGATAATTTTTTAACCAGTACCCGACACTATGGATTTGTTTCACCGCCTTGCCGCAAAAACGTCTACGTATTTATTGCTTTTCTCCCTGTTTCTCCTTGCCGGAAGCTGTGATTCTAATTCGGTCTATAAAGACCACGAAGACATCGAAGACGGGAAATGGTACGTCAAAAACGAGCCTGCGTTTACCTTTGAAATCACCGATACGACACAAACTTACAACGTGTATTATCTGGTGCGCAACAGCATTGCGTACCCCTACTATAACCTCTATGTAAAGCGTTTTTTGCTCAACGACAAAAACAAAATCGTTAACGAAGCGTTGAATGAATTAATTTTGATGGACGAAAAAAGCGGTAAACCTTTGGGCGATGGATTGGGAGACTTATTTGACCATAAAGTACTGGCCCTCAAAAGCTATCGTTTTCCGCGCAAAGGAAAATATACGTTCAAAATCCGCCAATACATGCGTCAGGACCCGCTACCCGAAATTCTGAGCATGGGCATAAGCGTTGAAAAAGAAGTTATTAATCCGAAGTAATCAGAAGCAAAATCACGCCTTTGGTTGCTCGTTATTCGCTCCTCACTGCTGAGGACTTACACGTATGGAAAGTTTTCTCCCTTTTTTCCCTTTAAATCTGGTAGCATATCCTACCGAAAACCTCAATTTGCATATTTTTGAGCCCCGGTATCAGCAATTAATAAATGAGTGCATCGACGAACGAAAAACGTTTGGGATTCCCGCATTCATCAACAATAAGTTGCCTGGCTACGGCACCGAAATGAAGATTGTGAACGTCTCTAAACGCTACGACGACGGGCGAATGGACATCAAAACCAAAGGAATACGGGCATTTCGTGTGTTGACATTCCAAAATCCCGTTCCCGATAAACTGTATTCGGGCGGTAAAGTTACGTTTGTGGAAGAGACCGAATCATCGGAAGGGGTGATTTCCGAGCTTTTATTGCAACTCGACCGTCTGTATACCATTCTCCAAACACAGGTTGATTTTGACAGTGCCATCTCTCCTTTTTCGTATCAGGTAGCGCACAAAGTGGGGCTTTCGCAGGAGGAAGAATATCAGGTTTTAACGATTGATTCCGAAACTGAGCGCCAACGTTTTTTGCTGCGCCATCTCAATAAGGTCATCCCTGTCATGGCTGAAATGGAAAAAACCAAAGAGCGCATCAAGCTCAACGGTCACTTCAAAAATCTCGACCCGCTTAATTTTTAGCGGAGTTTCTCACTCAGAGTCGCAGAGGAGCAAAGACGTGTCAGGAAAAGCACTACTCCTTAGCGACTCTGCGTGAAAAAACATCAGTACGCAATTTTATCCTGCTTAACTCGCCAAGCCTCAAACACTTTCAGGGCTTCTTCGCGTAGGCAGCATTCTATCGGAAGTTGCCGCTCTGATTTGGGCGTATCCAATTCCCGATAAATAAACGCATCGTTGAAATGAGCGTTGGCGGCATCTTCTTTGGTGCAAGCGTAGTAAATTTTCTTGATGCCCGCCCAATAGATGGCCCCCAAACACATGGGGCACGGCTCACAAGAGGTATAAATAATACAATCGTCTAACTTAAAATCTCCTACTTTTTGACACGCCACCCGAATCGCCGTGACTTCGGCGTGAGCGGTCGGGTCGTTGGTAGACGTGACCTGATTACAGCCTTCGGCCACCAATTCTCCATTGCGGACAATCACCGCCCCGAAAGGCCCACCCTTACCGCTTTCCATTCCCGCGCGTGCCACTTCAATGGCCCGACGCATCCATTTATGATGTTCGTTCATTGTTTTTCTACCTCATTCTAAATAATTCTTCCAAATCGCGTTTACCGCTGATAACTTCGGCGGCCAATTCACCCAATGCGGGCCCATGTTTGAACCCGTGCCCCGAACCACCGCCCAAAAACCAGCAATTGTCGGCGTCGGGGTGCGTGTCCAAGATAAAATTGCCATCTGGCGAATTTTCGTAGGGACAAACGCGGCTCTCGACCAACGGCGCGTTTTCTAAAGCTGGAAAACGATGGGCCATGAATGACCGCGCTTTTGCCAATACACTTTCATTAAAAATTCGTTCTCCGGAAGTTGGGTCAAATGTTCCGCCCCGTTTATCCACCCCTATCTTGAATCCTCGATACGCATTGCCCGGAATACCATAATAAAAATCTTCCCCGTCTAGGTCAATCCACGCAGGCATAGAGTCAAAAAGGTGGGTATATCCCGCAGGAACGCCCAAGTAGTAGGCCTCCTGTTTGGTGCAAGTAATGATTTCACCTAAAATTTCGGGAAACAATTTGCCCAACCACGGTCCGCACGCAAAAAGGTAGGCATCGGCTTCCAACTCCGTTCCGTCAGAAAGGGCCAATGATTCGAGTCGCCCATTGGCCAACGGATTAGGTTTAGCAAATTTATTGAGGTACGTTCCTCCACCCCGTACAAAAACCTCATTGACCACCTGACAACTCTCGCGCGCTTTGAGATACCCGCCATAGGGGTCTAAAACCAAGTGATTCAGATCATTAGTATTAATATGAGGATAACGTTTTGCGGCTTCTTGGGGCGTAAAATATGCGTATTCCATCCCGTGTTTTTTCATAAAAGGCTGCGTTGCCTTAATCATTTCGGGCGCATCATCGTAGCAAAACCAAAGTACCCCCGAATTAAAAAACAACGACTTATTCCAACGTTGCTGCTGTTCACGCCAAAGCGAAATCGCACGCACGTTGAGGTTAAAGTAGGTTTCGTTGGCTCCGTAAGTAGAGCGAATAACCCGTGTTTCATCGCCCGAACTGGCGCGGGAGTTCCCTGGGCCCCAAGCATCAATCAACGTAACGCGAAAACCCGACCAAAGCAGCCAGAGGGCCGTCCAGCCGCCAAAAGCACCCGCTCCCACCACCGCAATGTGAGAGCCAGTATCCAACAATGGACCTCGACGCGAAGGCCTGATTTCCTGTACAGTTTTAGGTGCAAAAGTCGGTTGGGTCGACATAAGAGGCTAAAAAAGGGTTGAGAAATGCAAATGTATTAAAATTGATAGCCAAAAACCTAGCGGGCTGATTATCTTCGCGTCACCTATGAAAATTTTACTGATACATCAATATTTTTTGGAAGACAACGACGGCGGCGGGTCGCGTTGGAACGAAATGAGCCGCTTTTGGCAGTCGGAGGGGCATCAAGTAACCGTGCTGGCAGGCATGGTGCATTACATGGGGCATCGTCCTGCCAAATACCACCGAAAATACTTTCTTCCCGAAACCAATCAAGACGGGGTGCAGGTTATTCGTTGCCACGTATCCGAGTCCTACAACAAGAGTTTTTTCGGTCGTCTTTGGGCCTACTTCTCCTTTACTTTTTCGAGCATTTGGGGCGGTATCTGGTACGCCAAAGGCAACTATGATGTCATTGTTGTTACATCTCCTCCCCTCTTTGTGGGTATTACGGCCTACGTACTTTCGGTATTGAAACGCACCCCCTTTGTGTTTGAAATCCGCGACCTTTGGCCCGAATCGGCCATTGACACGGGCGTGCTTACGAGCGGTATTTTAATCAAATTTGCCTATTGGTTTGAGAAATTCGTCTACCGTAAAGCCAAATTAATCAACGTATTGACACCTGCTTTTCGGGAAAAATTACTAGCAAAAAAAGGAGTTCCTTCTTCCAAAATTATCTTCATCCCAAACGCCGCCGACTTTTCTCTTTCGGATGAATTATTGACTTCATTCGACGTTGCCCAATTCAGAAAAGAGCACGACTTGACAGGGAGGTTTGTCGTGACCTACGTCGGAGCACACGGCGTAGCCAATCATTTGGTACAGGTGTTGGATACGGCCGAGTTGCTCAAAGACACCAACGTTTTGTTCTTGCTCATTGGCGACGGTATGATGAAAAAAGACCTGATAGCCGAAGCCCAACGGCGACAACTTTCTAATGTCCGTTTTATCAATTCTGTACCCAAAAAAGAAGTATTTAATTACATTTTGGCCTCCGATGCGGGGGCGTCGGTGCTCAAAAAAGTGGATACCTTCAAAACCGTTTATTCCAACAAGACGTTTGATTATATGGCGTGTAAAAAGCCTATTTTGATGGCAATCGACGGGGTTTCGCGCCAATTGGTGGAAGAAGCACAGGCAGGTGTGTATGTCGAACCCGAAAATCACGTTGATTTTGCCCAGAAAATCCGTATGTATCTGGCAAATCCTGACTTGGTCGGTCAACACGGCCTAAACGGCTATCGCTACGCAAAAGAAAATTTTGACCGCGCCCTTTTGGCCAGCAAATATGTTGGGTATTTATCTCAGGTCTAATGCCTATATTTGCGCCCCAATTCTCTGAAAATCAAGAAACAAATGAGCACCGAAACCAATCCACGTTTAGACTTTTTTCGTTCACAGATAGGCAATAGTTTAATTCAAAGTCCTTCGCCGCTAGGGCGTTGGCTCAACGGCACACTAAAAGACGTCCAACACGGCACCATGACCGTTGAAGTAACCGTACGACAAGACATGACGAATCCCCTCGGCACGCTTCACGGCGGAGCCGCCGCCGCCATTATGGACGATCTCGTGGGCATGATGGTATTTGGACTGGGCCGCGAGTACGGCTACACTTCGGTCAACCTTAATTGTGATTTTTTGAACGCAGCCCGCATCGGCGATGTTCTAACTGCACACGCGCATGTGGTTCGTGCGGGCAAAAACGTGATTCATTGCGAAGCCAGAATCAGTAATTTAGAGGGCAAAATAGTAGCCAAATGCAGTACCAATATGATTCAAACGGGCGTTAAACTTCCGTTTTAGTCGGGAAAACCGACGCGTGGTTAGTGGTTAGATTTTATGGAAGTTATTGTTATCATACTATACTTGGTTCCTACGCTCATTTTATTTTCGTACAGCTGTGCGCAATTGAGTCTGGTATGGAATTATTGGAAAAAGAAGAGAATAGAAAACGGAAATCCAGCATCCAACATCACACCTTTGTCCTTCGAATTTCCGCTGGTTACCGTTCAGCTTCCCATCTACAATGAACTATACGTAGTAGAACGACTCATCGACGCTGTCTGTCTTTTTGAGTATCCCAAAAATCGTCTCGAAATTCAAGTGTTGGATGACTCCACCGACGAGACCGTCTCCATAATTGCCCAAAAAGTACGTCTCTATAAGGCACAAGGATTTGATATTCAACATATTCGACGCAGCAGCCGTGATGGATTCAAGGCAGGCGCGTTGGCTTACGGGCTTACCGCAGCCAAGGGCGAATTCATCGCCATTTTTGACGCCGACTTTATTCCCCATCCTGATTTCCTGACAACCACCATTCCGCATTTTGAGAACGCGCCCGTTGGAGTAGTCCAAACGCGCTGGGTGCACCTCAATGAATCGTATTCGCTCATCACTCAATTGCAGGCATTCGGGCTAGACGGGCATTTTATTGTGGAGCAAGGAGGACGCAATGCGGCTGGGCATTTCATCAATTTTAACGGAACGGCGGGCGTATGGCGCAAAAGCTGTATTGTGGATGCTGGCGGTTGGTCGGCCCAAACCCTCACCGAAGACCTTGATTTAAGTTACCGCGCCCAATTGCGTGGCTGGCAATTTGTCTACCTCGAAAACGTAGAAACACCTGCCGAACTTCCTGCCACCATGCCCGCCCTCAAATCTCAGCAATACCGCTGGATGAAAGGCGCGGCCGAATGCGCCCGCAAAAACCTCAAAAAAGTATTACAAAGCACTACCGTAAAGTTTTCGACGAAAGTTTACGCGGCGTTTCACCTGCTCAACAGCGGCGTTTTTTTGGCGGTCTTCGTCATGGCTCTGCTGAGTGTCCCCATTTTGGCGATTACGGCTTTTGAACCCAAATACGATTATCTGTTTGGTATTTTTAGAATATTTCAGCTGAGTTTCTTGATGCTCTTGGGCTTTTACGGCACCACGCATTACCGTCACAAGACCTTCGGGCAGTTTGTGTGGCAATTACCCTTTTTTCTAACCGTCATTATGGGGCTCTCACTGCACAATGCCATTGCCGCTCTGGAAGGCTACTTCGGCAAAAAAACCCCTTTTATTCGTACACCAAAGTGGGGGATTGTTCAACAAAAAGATGGCTGGCAACGAAAAAACTACCTTGTCAAAAGCCTTAACTGGCTCACAATTGCTGAACTTCTACTGGCGGTTTACTTCGCGGCAGCAGTAGGTCTTGGGTTTTATTGGCATTCTTACCAGATGGTCGTACTTCATGCTATGCTGGCCGTAGGGTTTGGCTTTGTCAGCTTTTATTCTGTCAAGCATTCAATCTCCTGAACTTCCTCAACTTTTACGTTTGTAAAAGTAGGTTTGGCTTCAATCAAGGGTCGGTTTGTGAGCAACGGCCGCCCGTCCTCTACACGGAATACTTTTGCTCGACTACTTAAAACTTTTGGGAAGCTATAACAACAAAAAACCCCGCTGCAGCGGGGTTAATGTCTTTTGCAAAAGATTGTCGGTTTAATTACAACGCTCCAACTTCTTTCAAAACAGCTTCGATACCTTTTTTATTGATCGTGCGAATTGCTGAAGTAGCCAATTTAATTTCTACCCACTCGTTCAAAGAAGGTACGAAAAACTTCTTTGTCTGCAAGTTTGGATAAAACTTACGCTTGGTTCTATTGTTAGCGTGCGATACGTTATTACCAACTCGTGTTCTTTTGCCCGTAATTTCACAAACTCTGGCCATGACGATTGATTTAATTTCAGAATGAGGCGCAAAGGTCGTAATTTTTCTGGCAACTGCCAAATCTTTGTCAAAAAAACGCTTTACGTAAAATGATAAAATGCCCTTATAAGGTAATAAACCTAGTTTACTCCGTTTTGCTTTTGTGAAACAGAGGTTTGCACGTATTGCCGACGTCTTTTCGAAACTGGCACTTTCTTGCCGTCAAGCAATTGAATAAACGTACCACCCTCGGTAATTTGATAACCCGCAAAATGATGAAAATTGACCAAATACGACTTGTGCGTACGTACAAAACTCGTCTTTTTGAGCATTTGTTCGTAGCTTTTAAGAGTTTTGGCCTGTACAAAAACTTTCCCAGTTTTGGTGACAATCCGGACGTAATTCACATCCGCTTGGATAAAAATTACATCTTCGGTACGAATAAAGAAAGAGCGTTTCAGATTTACTAACTCCAAATAATCAGGAGATACGGCAGGACTTAAAAGTGATGAGAGATTGTTCATGGCTGAGTGAGGCTGTTTTTATAAAATATGCGCTGCAAAATTGCGGTATATTCTCAAAACTTAGAAACCTAATCAGGATGAAATGTAAAATATGGCGTCTGAAACGTCATTACAAAAGCTAAGACCGCACTTTTATCCAATAAGCTTTCTAAAAGTACAAGTCCCATCTACTGATGCCATTTTGCACAAATGGTATATTTTGATTATTAATTAGTAATTTTCATATATACAAACAGGTCTGCCTCCACCCTCAGTTGGGTTGAAACAGACCTGTTTAAAAGGCATTTTTATTGACCTACTACCTACTCTGGGAACAAATCTCCCGTCCGAAATTTAGGGACGATTCCCAAGTGGCGGTAGGCTTTTTCGGTAGCTTCACGCCCCCTAGAAGTACGTTTAATGAATCCTTCCTGAATCAAAAACGGCTCATACACCTCTTCAATGGTTTCAGCTTCGTCGCCGCAAGCGGTGGCGATGGTCGAGAGCCCCACAGGGCCGCCTTTGAATTTCTCAATGATGGTGGTCAGGATACGAATGTCCATCTCATCTAGGCCATGCTGGTCTACATCGAGGGCTTTCAGGGCAATCTCTGCAATCTCGACCGTAATTCGTCCACTTCCTTTGACCTGCGCAAAATCGCGCGTGCGGCGCAGGAGGTTGTTGGCGATACGCGGGGTGCCACGACTACGACGGGCTATTTCGTAGGCTCCGTCGTCGTCGATAGGTGCCCCCAATATGCCCGAAGAGCGTTTTACAATGGATGTCAACAACTTAGCATCATAGTATTCCAATCGACAATTAATCCCGAAACGCGCCCGAAGCGGTGAGGTGAGCAAGCCCGCGCGGGTAGTGGCCCCAATCAACGTAAAAGGATTGAGGCTGATCTGAATACTGCGCGCATTGGGCCCCGAGTCGAGCATAATGTCAATCTTGTAATCCTCCATTGCCGAGTAGAGATATTCTTCTACAACGGGGTTAAGACGGTGGATTTCGTCGATAAACAATACATCGTTAGGCTGCAAGTTGGTGAGTAATCCCGCCAAATCGCTGGGCTTGTCCAACACTGGCCCAGAGGATGTTTTTAGGCTGGCGCCTAGCTCATTGGAAATAATGTTGGAAAGGGTGGTTTTTCCTAACCCTGGAGGGCCGTGCAACAGCACATGGTCGAGGGCTTCGCCGCGCTGCTTGGCGGCCAGTACAAAAACCCGAATGTTTTCCAGTATCTTATCCTGCCCCGCAAAATCGCTGAAAGAGAGCGGACGCAATGCCCGGTCTATCTCCTTTTCCATCGGGGAAAGCGGGTCGGTAGTTCCTGTTAAGTAATCTTGACGCATAATACGTATTCACGCAGAGTGGCTGAGGTACGGTTCGCCGTTGCGACGGTCCGCCATTGCGACAGTCCGACGGTCCGACGTTGTGGCAAAGACGGAAAACAAAACCCGTCACTTTGCGTGGTGTGATTTATAAACGATTAACAATTCTTTGAATTCCGTCTTTTATCAAAGGTACGTTAAAATTTATTAAGAGACCGAGTTTTAGGCCAGTCAATTTAAGGTAGGTTTGCAGCTGTTTTTGATGTATTTTGAAACAGGAGTTTATGACGATTTGAGAGATTTCGTTTTCGTGCATGAGCAAGGTTCTTGTTCATGCAAAAAAGCACATACGGATGAAAAACAAGAAAAATGTTTCTTAACGGTCTCTGCGCCTTCGCGGCTCTACCTGACACAATGGTTTATTATTCACGTAAAGTCGCAAAGGAGCAAAGAAAATAAACTCTGCGCCTTCGCGGCTCTGCGTGAAATAAATATTACCGCACAAGCAGCACCGCTCCGCGTTGGTTTTCACGCGGTCGATCAGGGAAGAATTTGGATTTGAAAGAAACCACATACGGATAACTCATCGGCGGATACACACTGCCCCGGTAGCTACCATCCCATTTTTGGTTGATGTCGTTGGTATAAAAAATCACCTCGCCCCACCGATTGAAAATCTTCAATTCAAAATCAGTCAAGTGGTCGCCAAACACGTTCAGTACATCATTGTTGCCGTCGCCGTTGGGTGTAAACACATCCGGGATATAAATACGCGGCTCGCAACGAACTACTACGCGAGCCGTATCAAAGAGTTCGCAACCTTCAGGATTACTGATGCGAACGCGGTAGTTTCCGACGAGACTAACCATAACACGCGGGGTACGTTCTTCGGAATGGAACCAAAAATAACTCAGATTGGAAGCCCCACCGCGCACGGCCAGCGTAGCCATTGCACCATCGTCAAGATCACACAGTGGTACCTCTTTGGTCAAGTCATAAGTAGGGCGCGGGGCCAATGAATACGTAAAATCGTCGTTGTCGGTACAACCCGTTACGGTATTTGTTACTGTTAATGTATACGTTCCTCCCCGCGTCACGCTGATACGCTCGGTGGTTTCGCCCGTACTCCATCGGTACTGGTTGCCAGGAATAAGCGGCAATGAGGGTATCAACAACGCCGTGTCACCAATACACTTTTTACGGTCGGGCCCCAAGCTTAAAAACTTTTCTGGTGTCATGCCAACCGTAATGTCCCGCAAAGTAGTATCACACCCCCCTACGTCCGTTACTTTCACGTTGTATTTACCCGGCAATAAATTGGCAAGCAAGGCGGCATTGGTTCCTAGCCCCGCCCCCGTGGCATTGGTCCAGACGTAGGTTTGGGGAGTTCCCGCCAAGGTATTGAGATTAATAGCTCCCGAAGAAGGCAACGTGCAGCGCGCGTTGACGATGGTCGGTTGCAGTCGCAATGTTCTGACCGCTCTCAGGCCAAATGAAGAATCGGTGGCGCATACGGCGGGATTACCGCGCAGCATCACTCGGTACGTTCCTTCACCTACATTTGAGAGTGTGTTTCCCGTGGCGGTCAGCGGCGTATTGTTGGCTCCAAACCACTCAAAAGTATAACTGCCGCTCGGCGGTGAAATATTTCCGATGACTATCTGCCCATCAGTGGTGGTACAACCCGTTGGCGGCGTTAATACCGCCGCTATCCGCGCTTTGGGCAGCGCCCGCACCGCAATGGTATCTTCGTTGACGCATACATCAGAACTCCCAGGATTAATCACAACCCTTACAGAATAAGTACCGGGTTGAGTTACGGTAATCAATTGTGATGTCTCGCCCGTACTCCACTGAAATTGGCTCCAGTTGGTAGGGGTTGGTTTTGCGTTCAGTATTACGTTGCCTCCCCCCACACAAAGGCTGGTATCAGGCCCTAAGCTATATGGAGGAGGGTTTTTCATTCTTACCTGAGTAGCGCCCTCTGAAAAACATTGAGCCTCAATGCCGTTTGCGGCAAATACCCTGTACGAACCCGACCCACCATTGGGCTGCAATGTAATGGTTTTCGTTCGGGCAAGGGGCACTCCGTTGCGGAGCCAGAGGTACTCTTCAGCCTGCACCCCTGCATCCAGCACCAGTCGGTTGACACAGGTATCAATCGGTGATTTTAGATTGATAGGGTCTGGTGTGGCAATAATTGTGATGCGCTGGGTGATGGTAGTATCCTTACATCTGTTTACCAATCGTAAACTGACTGAATACGTACCGGGCATTTTGTAGGTATGCTGTACCTGTTGATTTTGCCCCGTTACGGGAGCAGACCCATCGCCAAAATTCCACGTATAACTGTCTTTGATAGGGTCGCAGAGCGGAGATGCCTGAAAGTTGGTGGCTTGGTTGGAGCAGGTGTCCGAATAGGTAAATCCCGGCCCAGAGGATTCGTTGGTAAAGTTTTGAACAAAGTTGGGCAGTCCTAACTGACTTGTACTTCCACCCAAAAATATACCGTCTTTTACAAATCTTACTTCATCCTGCGAGTCTTCGTCGGGTTCGTTGATAACCCCTAAATATTGGCTGTCTTTGATGGCCAGATAGATTCTACCGTCCGACCCTACCTGAAGCGCTCCGTACACTTGCGTGGCCGAACTGTCAATCAATATTTTGGAATCGGCAATCCGTGCCGAATCGCCTAAGCTGATGTCATACTGCCATAATCGAGAAAGGGTGGTATCACCTGCGGCATCGCCTTTCTGCAACGAAACGTACATTTTCGTGCCATCGGGAGAAAACTCTACCCCGTAGGCCTTGGGCGGGGCAGGCCCCAGATCAATCGTTTGCGGCCCAGACAGCCGCCCCGATGAATCGCTAAAATTGTAAATTTCGACAAGGTTGCGGGGAGGTCCTGGCACCACCACCGCCAATCGGCGCATTCCAGTACTGTCGGCGGGAGAAAATTTCATGTAGCCTTCTCCTTTGGAGACCGTATCCTGGACGGCCCCTAAGGCATACTGGAACGGACCTTCCAAACCTGCTTTCGTGGCGTGATATACCCGAAAAACATTACTATTATAATCGTGCGACACAATCCAGTACGTAGAGTCGCGGTCGTTTCTGACCGAAGCAATCCGCTCGGTGGTATTATCATTCAAAAGGTTATTGGTTTCTACCACTTCGCCTTTGCCGCCATTGCGGCGCATATCTACCAAACTATAACTAAACTTTTTCTGTCCGTTGATTTCGGAGGTGGTGAAAACGTAATACAAGTATTCACAGCCTCGGCAGGTGGGTTTGGGGACAATCAGGGCCGATTGGGTCGAATTAGGGCTTCCCGCCAGCGCCGCCGTGTCTTTGGAAGGCATCACGGCCCCGTTTTTATCAAATATTTTGACTCCATCCGTGTAAAAAAGTAATTGTCCTTTGGAGTTGGAAATGGACGAAGTCCCTTCAGGAGTTTTGATTTGACCATCGGTGAGCGGTTGGGGACTTCCGCCCGAAAAATCAAGGCCCGCGTTGTTTCCGAAATACCATTTGGCCCCTTCCTGATTGGATTGCTCCAAACAGACTTTTACCGTAATTTTATCCTCATAAGTACATCCGTCGGCATTGGTTACTTCCACAGAGTAGCAGCCAGAACTATCGACGCGCAGCGTTTGGGTGGTATCGCCTTTCGGAAACCACATGTATTTAACCCCATTCGGGGCGTTGTTAGGATACGGATTTAGGATGAGTTTCCCCAAATCCTCCTTACAAATCATGGTATCACGACGCCAATTGGGGAAAACGGGCGGCGGCACCCCCACGTTAACGGTTCGGGTAACCGTTTCGGGTACGCCCGCTACTGTCCGGGTCAGCGTAATGAGCTTCATGCCCGGCGTCTGAAAAAGGTGCTTGATGCTATTTTTGGTGGAAGTAATAATACCGCTTCCATCCCCAAAATCCCAGCTCCATGCCGTTGACGTGGCCAATGTATCCGTAAAAACCGTTGAATCAGCCAAGCATTCCTGATCAGGAATGCATAATTTACCTGAAACCTTAAAAGGCTCTAGCTGTGCGTACGCAGTGCCGATAGACAGCACCAACAGCATCCATCCTCCAAGGAATGAAAGAAATATGTGCAGCTTTTTTCTCATGGGTTCCATTTGACTCCTCCTACCTCAAATCTCGTGCCTAATCTTAACCTTTTGTCGATAAAGATGTTTACGCAGTTTTTCGTAAAAACGTTGTAATCAATTCAATACTATCTAAAAAAAACAGGTCAGACCATTGAGTTCTACCTAAAAACGACAAAACCTTACCGAAAATTTTATGGAAATCTACGGTAAGGTAATAAATTATGTCGAAAAGGAAATCAGCTACCTAAAGGCTCTTCAAATAAGCCATGCTTTGAGGCACTTGCTGCATGGCACCTAGGTTTTCGTCTTCGATGTAAAAATACTTAATAGACGATTTTTTGGCCGCTTTTAGAATCTCTGGGTAATTGATTTGGCCCGTACCGAGCACCACACAGTTTTCGTTGGGTGTGCTACCAGAGGTACTTTTGGGTACCCCGATTTTCAGGTCTTTCAGGTGAATCAATTTAAACCGTTTAGGATATTTTTTGAGCATCTCGGCAGGATTCTGACCGGGCAGGTGCATCCATACCACATCCATTTCAAAAAAGACGGCATCAGGATTGGTATTCTGAACGATGTAGTCAAAATACGTTCCTTGTCCGTAAGGCTCAAACTCAAACCCGTGGTTGTGGTAGCAGAAAGTCAGCCCATTCTCTTTAAGTTTTTGTCCAAAACGGTTGAAATCTTCTACCGTTTTTTTGGCCAATGCTTCATCCATCGGCCCTTTGTGCGGCACTGAACCAATCCGCACAAATTCAGCACCTAGCGTTTTGGCATTCTGCACCACGGTTTCTGACTTATCTGTCAAGTCGGCAAAGCTGACGCCGAGGCTACTGCATCGCATTCCTCGTTCATCCAATAAAGCCCGAAGTTCGGCCGCCGTTTTACCAAACAAATTAGAAAATTCAATGTTAGTAATACCCATGGCCTTCACCTTATCCAAGGTGCCGGGCACGTCTTTACTGAATTCATTTCGAAACGTGTACGAAACCGCCCCCGGGGTATCTTTCAGTAATTTACCGAAACGCTGCGCGTACGCCGTTGACAAAAAACTCGTCAGGATACACAAATAAATCAAATGCTTTTTCATAAAAATCAGGTTAATTGTTACAAATAAAGAGGTTAGACAAACGTCTATCTACTCCTCCACGTAGTTCATATCTTTGGTAAAAGTTTCTTCTAACGACTGAAGGCAAATCAACGAAATAACCACCACCACCGTTCCAATCAATAGCGCCCCATTTATTACCCCCAAAGAAGGTTTGAGGTATACAAAAGACGCCGCCAGCGGAATGGTCGCGCCACGCACGAAGTTGGGCACAGAAGTAGCCACCGTAGCCCGAAGATTGGTTCCGAAAAGTTCGGCGGCCAGAATAATAAACAACGTCCAATAGCCATTACAAAACCCCAAACAGGCGCAAAGGATGTAAAATTGGGTCGTGTTTTGGATGGGGGCCATCAGGTAAATAATCATGAACGAGAATGACATCAACAGAAAAATGCGAATGGCTTTTTTCCGACTTTGTAGGCGCTGACTTAAAAAGCCGCTCACAATATCGCCGAATGTTTGCCCCGTGAAAGCCAGCATAACGGCTTTGCCCGCAATGATGGGGTCTGCTAAGCCGTGACTTATACCGAATTCGGGCGAAAAAGTAATCAAAATGCCTACCACAAACCACAACGGCACCCCGACGACAATTGCCAACAAATATTTCTTCAAGCGTTGCGGAGTAAAGAGCATTCCGATATTACCGCGCTTCACATCTTTATTTCGGAGATTAACAAATAGGCCCGATTCAAATACGTTGACCCGCAACACCAACAATAAAAGCCCTAGCCCACCCCCTACGTAGTATGACATGCGCCATTCGAACAAATCAGCGACAAAATAGGCCAGTACACCACCTAAAACACCCATCGTTGCTACCAGTACCGAACCATACCCGCGCAAATGCTTAGGCAGAACCTCGGCCACCAGCGTGATTCCTGCGCCTAATTCTCCCGCTAAACCCACGCCCGCAATGAATCGCAAAACCGCATATTGAGGCACGCTGGTGATGAGTCCGTTGGCGATATTGGCTAAAGAATAGAGTAAAATAGAACCAAAAAGCACGGAAAGTCGGCCTTTTTTATCCCCCAAAATCCCCCATAGCACGCCTCCAATCAACAATCCAGCCAACTGCATATTGAGTAAAAAAACGCCTTCTGGCAAGAGTTGGTCACCCGTTACGCCAATGGCTTTGAGGCTGGGCACGCGCACCACACTAAACAAAAACAAATCGTACATATCTACCAAATAGCCCAAGGCGGCTACCAAAACGGGCACTTGAAGAAGAAGTTTAAAATCGGAAGATTTGGTCATAAAAATTATTTTTAAGCGCAAAAAATTAAACCACAGAGGAACTGAGGAACACAGAGTAAAAAAAAGTCTCTCTGTGGTTCTCCATTCCTCTGTGGTTGAGAAGATTTATACTTTATCAGGTACAACAAACGGTGCGCGGTATTTGCGGGTGAGCATGGCATTGGCTTGTTTGTCACCGACGAACGTTTCTTTTTCGGGGTCAAACTTGAGCGTGCGCCCCAGTCGATACGAGATATTGCCCAAATGCGCCAACGAAGCCGCCATGTGTGCCGTTTCTACGGGGCCGTTCAAGAGTTTTTTATCCTGCGCGCGCACCGCATCCACAAAGTTTTTATAATGGTCGCCGCCCTCTTTTCGGGCTGGGCCAGGAGTCCGTTCCCTGCCAAGATAGGTCTTGTAATCGTTGTAGCCATTGATAACCATGTAGCCTTTGTCGCCGTAGAAAAGGTTTCCTACTTCCACGCCGTCTTCCTTATTAGTCATCCAAGGGCGCACTTCCACCTCGATTATTTTTTTCTGTTTAGGATAAATATAACTCGACGTGAGCGTCTCAGGAGTTTCTTTGCAGTCGTTCCAAAGGAATTTACCGCCCGTAGAAGTAATCTCCTCGGGCAACCCTACGTTGAGCCCCCACATAGCGAGGTCGGTTTCGTGGATACCTTGGTTGCCGATGTCGCCGTTGCCATATTCCCAAAACCAGTGCCAGTTGTAATGTACGTAGTTTTTAGAGAACTCACGGGCTTGCGCTGGTCCCTGCCATAAGTCCCAGTTCAGGCCCGCAGGTACTGCCGATGGTCCCTGATTGCCAATATCGGGCCGCCATTTGAATATCAAGGCGCGGGCCATGTAAACGTTTCCAATGAGGCCGTCGCGCAGGTGTTTAATGGCCTCCTGAATGGCCACCGAGCTGCGCAACTGCACGCCGTGCTGTACAATACGGTTGTATTTAGTAGCGGCTTCGACCAGTTTGCGACCTTCATAAATATTATGACAAGCGGGTTTTTCTACGTAGACATCCTTTCCCGCCTGACACGCCCAAATAGCCGCCAACGCGTGCCAATGGTTGGGTGTGGCAATACTCACAGCATCAATGTCTTTATCTTCGTAGACTTTCCGCAAATCTTGTTCCGTCTTTACTTTCTTTTTGTAGTTCTTCTCAAAGTCGGCCGCGCGCTCCTGAAGCACAACGTTATCAACATCGCATAGGGTAGCTACTTCTACATTTGCCAGTTTTGAGAACCCAGAAATATGGTCTTTACCGCGACCGTTTACACCAATTACCGCCACGCGCACGCGGTCATTGGCCCCAAAAGCATGGGCAGGAATAATGGTCGGAATCCCTACCGCCGCCGTACCTAAGGCTGCCGTTTTTAGAAATTTCCGTCGTGAAAAGGGGATATGTTTCATTTGTTAAGGGTTTGAATTACTTCTAACCCTAGTAAGAACTCTAAGAAGCGTACATACTTGTTTTGAAGGCCAAAAATCAGTTTTGACGACCAATTTCCCCTGCTTTTATTACAACCAGCCAAATCGCTCAGTCAAACGGTCTTTCTGCCCTATCGGATAGTACAAACAAACTGCCGAGGTTACAACCGCGCCAGCGTCAGTCCGCCGTCTACCATAAACACCTGCCCCGTCGAATATGGGAACGCGCCTTCAGCAATGACGGCTACGGCTTTTCCGATGTCGTCGGGAAAGCCCCAACGCGGTTGCACGGTGAGGCCATCGGCAATGAGCTTATCATATTTATCGGTAACGCCTGCGGTCATATCGGTTTTGATAACGCCCGGGCGGACTTCGTAGACAGGGATTCCAAATTCGCCCAAACGCGCCGCAAACAACTGCGTGGTCATGCTTAAACCTGCTTTGGCCACGCAGTACTCACCGCGATTGACGGAGGCAACGGTTGCCGAAATGGAGGAGATGGTGATGATACAGCCTTCAAAATCATCGTTTTTAGCTTTTTGCTGAATCATCCAGTTGGCCATGGCTTGGGTCAGAAAATAGGTTCCTTTCAAATTGGTATTGACCACATAATCAAAGCTTTCTTCGGTGGCTTCCAAAATATCGGCGCGGACTTTTGGAGCTACGCCGGCATTGTTGACCAGTACATTCAGACCTCCAAAGTGAGATTTGATTTTCTCTAACATCGCAGTTCTTGCTTCATGCGACGCAATATCTCCTTGGCAGTAGATCACCTCTGCGCCTAAACTGCGTAAATGTGCCAATGCCTCTTCAACAGAGGTTTCGTCACGAACGCCATTGATCGCCAAATTAAAGCTTTTTTTGGCCAAGTGCTCGGCAATTCCCAGGCCAATTCCTCGGCTACCGCCCGTTACAAATGCTACTTTTTTCATAAAGTTTAAAATGAACGTCGGCAGGGGTTTCACCCCTGCCGACGTTAGTAAATAGCTACAAACTCTCTTTGATCGCCTTCAACTCCTCGGCCTCGGGGCGTTTTTTATAGAACGGATCCAAAGGATAACAGCCAGAAATGATGCCGTTTCTTGGCGCAGTGGTACAATCTGAAAACGTACGGCAAATGAGGTTACGCGTCATGGGACGGCCATTGGCCATGTCGTCGGGCATGGTGGGGTACGACAACACCATACGCCCAAAGCCTACGCTGTCGGCCATGCCGTTGCGCAGTACGTATTGGGCCACGTTGGGTAGCCATTCTTGCAAATACGAGTAGCCCGAACCAATAATAACCAACTCAGGAAAAGCCTTTTTAAGCTGGGCCGTTACATCAATTTGTCTTTTTACGCCTGCAAACGGCTCTTCTGGTGGCTGGTAGCCGTCAGAGGGTGGGAAGAGCGCAGGGCGCATCAAATGCGGATTGTAATAAGGACTCCCGCCTGTAATACAAATCATCTGAATTCCAAGACTTTGCGCCAACTCCAAAAAGGCTTTAGGCTCTTCTAAATCAATGCCTAACCCATCTTCCCGGCCGCCGAAGGCGTAGGGATAAGTTTCGGCTTTTTCGGGCTCGCCCTGTTCGTTTGGGCCTTTTTTAAACGGTAAAAAGTCAAATGCACTCACCCGAATACCCATTTCCAAGCCCGGCGCCGCTTGTTGAATGCCCGCTACAATATTGCGCAGGTAGCGTGTACGGTTTTCAAAACTACCGCCGTATTTGCCAGGTCGATCTACCGCACTCAAAAATTCATGACCCAAATAGCCGTGGCAATGCTTGATGTCTACAAAATCAAAGCCTGCTTTCTGCGCCAACACGGCCGCTTTGACGTATTTTTCGATAATTTCATCAATTTCTTCGTCGGTCAGGACGGGATAATCAGCATCCATGCCAAACTTTTGGTTGAGAAAAGGATGCGAATAAAGAATCTTCGATTCAAATTTTTTGTGACTGTTGGGCTTGCAAAACCGCCCCGAATGGGTCAATTGCAGGCCAATGACCAAATCGTCAGCAGTGCCGAATTTCTCTGTATGTTTATCCAAGATCAATTGGCGTAGGTTGACATATTCCTCAAAATTGTCTTCACTCATCACCAGCTGATTGGGGTTGGCTTTGCCTTCGTGGCAAACGGCCACCGCTTCGCAGCCAAACAGCAATTTGGCGCCGCTGACGGCAAACTTTACCCAACGATTTTTGGTAAATTCGGTAGGTTTTCCGTCCAAGGTTCCATCCCAACCTTCCATCGGTAAAATACAAAGGCTATTTCCGATGGTTTTGCCTGATTTTAACGAAATGGCGGTATTGAATGGGCTTTCCGTGGGCGGCAGTAAGGTTTCGTCAAAAGACAAATCAACTTCAGCCGTTTCCAAGTACTTTTTTAAGTCAGACACCGTTTTGAGTTGCGCTACTCGGGTATATTTTGGTTTGAATTTGGTAGACATGGAGGTTTCGTTAGCCGTTAATTATTATCTGTTATTCGGTTTTGAAAAACGTAGGTTTCCTTTCTTTTACAAGCCAGACCTGTGGTCCAAACTCAACCTACCCACTAATATTTATTTTACACAATTTAAAAATGCGTAATAAGGCTCTTTATTAATCATCCGCTGCACATACAGCGCGGCCTCCCGAATGTGATAATCGCCCCACATGCTCGACTCACCGTACGCAATTTTACTACCTTCAGGCACATAATCCCAGCCGTTGGGTTGGTGATAAATGGAATGCAGTAACAAGCCCTGATGATGGGGGTTAGTGCTTAAGTAAGGCTCTTCGAGTAATGAGTTCAAAACCGTCAAACCTGCCTGCCAATAATTCTTCCCTGACTCCGCATCTCCTTTGGCTATCAAATAGTTGCCCAAACGTAACAATCCCTGCGCACCGATGGCGGCGGCGGAACTATCGACGGGCTCGTGGTCGTTGAACGGGTCGGCAGGTCGGTTTAAATAATCTCCCAATTTATGGAGATTGGGCGCGCCTGTATCCCAATACGGAATGCCGTCGGTAGGGGTATGTTCGATGTAAAAATCGCAGGTAGCGCGGGCGGCTTTGAGCATCATAGCCTCGACGGCTTCGCGCCCGCCAAAAGACACCAATTCAGCATCAGAAATACTTTCCAAGGCTTCGAGTTGCTCAGGAAAACCGCACATGGCCCAGGCCAAACCGCGCGTCCAAGTACTAAAACCAGTGTAGCCCTGTTGCGAGTTGGGACAACGGAAGTTGCCATCTTTGGTATTGAAAACACTCTCGTGGGCAGTACGGCCCCACAAATCGTATGAATCGCGGCCTTCGCCGTAGAATACCGAGAAGTCGGCGGTGGCTTTGATGTGCAGCAATGCCCGTTCGAGCAGATTGATTTTCAGGTCTCCTTCTCCCTGAAACACATGCCCCAGTTGGTGACTCACCACCAACGCCCGGCACGAACGAATGGTATCAACAAACAACGAATGAGCGCCGTTGAAAGAATGAATAAAACCGCCCAGTCCACCGTCACGGTTTTTGATAGAAGTCCAGCGGCTTGCCTGTACCGCGCCTGAGATTTTGAGGGCCAGTTCGTAGAAATTTTTCTCCCACTCATTGAACTCAATCTTGCCTTCGTGCATCAGCCGCAGCAAATTCCCGTAGGTACTGACGTTGTTGAATCCGTGGTCGTGTACGCCGATGTGGCTCACGTGCGGGGCCATTACGGCGAGGGTATTTTTGCGCCCGTATTCTAGAAAATCGGTTTCGCCCGTGGCATCAAACTGTAAAATGGCGGAGCCAAACTGAAAGCCCTGCGTCCATTCAGTCCAACCACGAGTGGTATATTGGCCTTTTACGGTAAAAACGGGAGAGCCGTTGGCAACGTCATAATTTTCTTCAATCAAACGGATTTTTTGGGCCGAAAGCGCCCAGAATCGCTGCAATTTGGCCGACAAATCAGTGGGCGTAAGGGTGGGGTTAATGTGAATCATTCAGGGTGTAAAAGGAGGTTAAACGTGCTGAAATGAAAACAATCGCTGTGTTCATTATTTACTTTTAACAAAACATTTTACCCCTAAAATCTACTTTTGATTCGGGTCTAAATTGCGTTTTCAGATTAAAAACAGGCATAAGAAACCCCAAAAGTAGGCACCACATCCACGATTACCAAGTTAAGTCAATCAGCAGGGTAAGCGCCATGCCAACAAATCCGCTCAGCGTACTGACCAAGGTCCAGGCCCGCAGGGTTTGTCCTACGGTCATACCCGAAAAGCGGGAAATAACCCAAAAACCCGAGTCATTGGGAAACGAGCAGCACATGCTACCGCAGCAGATTGCCAGTCCGACCGTGATGGGATTGGCCCCCGCCACGGCAATCATGGGTGCCACAATGGAGGATGTAGTTACGGCCGCTACCGTAGCCGAGCCTTGGGCCGCTCGCAAAATAGCCGTCAATACAAAGCCCAACATCAAGAGCGACATATTCATGGACGACAGCCACTCAACAAGGGCCGTAGCAATGCCCGAGCCGTTGATAATGGCGCCAAACGAACCGCCCGCGCCCACAATCAGCGTCAGCAAACCCGCCGAAGCGCCGCTTTCACTGATGAGTTCTTCAAAAGTTTTCTTGAAATAAGGACGCAGTAAAACTCCCGCCAGAATCACCCCCAGCAACATCGCCACGTTTTTATCTCCCAAAAAAGCGATTATCTGACGGCTAGCGGTACCTTTAGGCATCATTTCAGACACGACACTGCCAAACAAAATCAATAGAATCGGAAAGAGAAGCAGCAACAATGAAAGACCGCCCGAAGGTTTTTTACGGTCATCTTCCAGCACGGCCTCCGCAGTACCATTAGGCTCGGCAATTTGCATGTGGGGCATTTTAATCAGGTACTTGGCAGCCACCAACCCTAGCAATGCTGGAGGCAACGCCACCAACAGCGACCAACCGATAAACTGCCCCGAGGGCAGATTCAGCGTACCCATCACGGCCAACGGCCCTGGCGTAGGCATTACCAAACAATGCGTAGCAAAACCGCCAATCAGCAACGCCGTCACCAAAGAAATTAACGGCAGAGTAGTTTTACGGGAAATGTCCCGCAAAATGGGCATATAAATGATAAATACTGCGTTGAGAAATACAGGAATACAAATCAGATAACCCGTAAGATTAACGGCCAGCAGCGCATTTTTTTTACCTACGGCCCGCAGCAGGAGCGCCGCAATTTGCTCAGTGGCCCGCGCCTCAGCAAGCAGGTTGCCGAGCACAATTCCTAACCCAATCACAATCCCGATGCTGCCAAGGGTTTGTCCAAAACCCGTTGAGATTTGCTTCGTTACCTCATCAAGCGGCATTCCGATGGCTACGCCTGTGAGCAACCCCACCCCCAGCAATGACACAAATGGATTGATTTTCAGGCGGATGATTGTAAAAAGCAACACCGTAATAGATACCAAAAAGATAGCAAGGGGATAAAAATGCGGGTTCATGAAAGTGAGGTTTTAGGTAGTCAGAAAAGCGCGGGAAACGGCCTTTCTACTTTCTGTTTGCGGCCTCACTTTCTACCTCTATACCCTATACTTTTTGCTTAATAATCGCAAAGGCTTCGTCATATTGTTTGTTTACTTTAACCAGCGATTGCTTCACATTTTTGAGTGCTTCTTTGTAATTGTCATTGACCTGCATCAACCGGTCGGTGATCTGCTTGCCAGTGGTATCGTTGATCTCAAACGTCCAATCTTTAAACCCGAGGTCATAATACATTTGGCCCTTGATGGTATCTTCGGGCTGACGCAGGTAAAAGGCGGGTGTACCGTTGGTGATGGCAATGATGGGCGAATGGCACTCATAGCTCAGCACCGTGTGCGCATGAGCGTAGAGCGAAGCCGCTTCGTCGGGAAGCCAATAGCCGTGCTTGACGACAAATGGTTTGACATCATCGGGCAACGGATTGACCAGTAGTTCATCAATAATATCCACCTGGTACGTCATTTCTGGACAAACTACGATCTTATTGCCCGTTTTGCGCACCCACGCCACCATTGCCTCGCGCACTTTGGCGTGGTCAATCTCTTTCCATTTATCGTTCAGCGTTTCGATTTCTTTCATGCGCTCTTCGGTGTAGCCGGCATTATTGGCCCTGATTTTGTAGTAAGGCGTAACCCGCAGTCGAGGAATGACACAGATGAACTTGCGGTGTTCCAACTTATTATCTTTGATAAATTGGTCGGCTTTGGCATCGTCATGAATTTCCAGTACGAAGGTAGCATCGGGAGCAAAGGCGATGTGGTTACCTTCCAATCCCGCCTCTTTCAGTTTTTGAATGGAGGCCGTTTCGCGGGTAAAAATAAACGACGCATGTTGCAGCAAGTCTTTCAAGGAGGGCGTCACATTCTGGGTTGTAACGCCGAAAATTCCAAAAGGCTTCTGCGTTTGTTTGTACCACGATTCTACATAATCAGCCGCCACAACCGATGGCCCCGAGCCGTGAATAAAGAAATCGGCTTCCTGAAACGCCTTTTTTACTTCGTCGGTTTGCGGCACAAAGCTCTTATCCACCGCGCCGTGTATGATTCTGACGTTTGGATAGTACTTATTGAGCATGGTTTCCACTTTCTCACTTTTGCTCTTTTTCCAAAGGATGATTTTGGCCTTGGGGAGTCTTTTTTGTAACAACCCGATCAGACCAGGCGTGTGGGCAATATCGCCGATATTAACATCCTGCCAGCCCGACGTAATGAGCAATACCGGATTTTCTTTGTTAACAGCTTGGGTAATAAAAGGAGCAAAAGCAGCCGCAGAAAGCAGCCCAGTCTGTTTAACAAATTGGCGACGATTCATGGTTGAGGATAGTATTATTAGGTTAATGCCAGTTTTTTCACCACCGACATGGTTTCTTTTTGTCGGTTTTTCACAAAATCCATGGCTTTTTTGGCTTTTGCTTTGGCGGCGGGGTAGTTTTGATGAATAGCCATCACGGCTCCCGTAATAGCCGTCGATGGGTCTTGGTCAATTTCAAACAGCCACTCCGGTACGCCAATGTCCCGAAACATCCAGCCTTTGCGGCCGTGCTTTAACGGACGGGCGTGAACGACGGGTACGCCCAACGCTAAGCCCATGATCAGCGAGTGCGGCTCCATTCCAAACATGCAATGGGCCCGGGCATAGACCGACATGGCTTCGTCGGCGCTCCAAAAGGTTTCACGACAAATGACCTTGGCTTTGATATCAGCGTCCAGTTGGTCGTAAAGCATGGTTTTGGCGTATTTTGTTTCTTTGAGGGCCTCGGGCGCAATCAGCACTTTGAGGCCGGTGGTCTGTACCCACTGCGTGATGAGGTCTTTCACTTTACCGAGCCGCAGGCTGTCCTGTTGCTGCTGTTCGAGACTTGGGGCAGGGTTCATCAGATCGCCTTTGCCGGAAGTATTCAAATGCGGGGTGTTGGTACGAACCACCACCACCAAAAATTTCCCCTCTTCCAGTCCTGCCTGTTTAAGATAGGCTAATCCTTTTGCTTCATCACGAACATCAATACCAAAACAGCCATCGGGGCCAAATTCAAGAATCGGCGTTTTGAATTGATTGTCTTTCAGAAACTTCACCGAATCGCCATCCCGACAATAAATGAAAGCAGCCCGGTTGAGCACATCGCGGTAAAGCGACATCGAAGGCGGCGCAAACTTATCAAACGACTGTCCGTACAGCCCAAACGGAATATTGTTTTCGATACAGTAATAAAATGGAGCGAGGTTGGACATAGTCGAGCCCCATTCATAATTGAACAGGCCATAATTCATGGGCATTCCCGAATTATGGATGTACAGATTCGCCTGTTCAAAGGCCGCTTTCAGCTCTCCCGTTAATGACTCATCCTGATTAAAAAATGCCCCATGAACGATCTTCACCTTGGGGAAGTTTTTAATAATCAGTGCCTCCGTCACGGGTCGAGGCTGGGCGTGCCACAAAATAATTTGGGCTTCAGGGACGTAGCGTTCCAACAATCGCAACGTACCGGGCGTGTGCCCGATGTCTCCGATATTATTGTCATTCCACGACGAACGCAGCAGAATGGTCGGGGTTTTTAATGATTGATGTGCGCCTTCGTTTTCCCCTTCCATACCCGCAGGGAGCACAAAAGGAAGAAAAGATAAGGTTGTTTTTTTAAGAAACTCCCGGCGATTGTCTGTATTCATGAGGTATTGGATGTTTGTCTATTTCCGAAACGGCCTTTTTTTCTTTTTTGCCCGAGGGAAACCCATGTTTTTACAACATTACTGATTAATAGCCTGGGTTTTGCTCCAATTTTGCCCCCGTATTGGCATCAATTACTTTTTGGGGAATGGGCCAATATCGGTTAAAATCCTGAATGGTTTTGCCAGAAGAAGGCCCGTTTGGCACAGAAGGTGCTGAGTTGTATTTTCTAACCCTATCCACCAATCTTCCCATACGAATGAGCGTACGTAACCGCGGTTCTTCCACGATCAATTCTCGGGTACGTTCATCCAGAATAAAGTCTTCCGTCACCTCAGAACTACTTATCAATGAGGCTTTGGCGCGTGCCCGTACTACATTGATATCTTTGGCGGCATTGGCCAGATCACCTTTTCTAAAATAAGCTTCGGCTCGCAACAGGTAGGTTTCGGCTACCCTCATTCGGCTAAAATCTTTGGCCGTATTGCCCGAAAGTATATTGCCGTTAATGGCAGCCCCTTCAATTTTTCTGAAATAAGGGTAATATTGTCTTAACGTATCAAGTACAATGGTGGTCGGCGTTCCGTCATTTTTTAAAACAACTAAATTCCCATTCACTTTTCGGGTTAAAATAGGCTTACCGAAGTATTCTTTATCGGCTGGGTTGTTATAGTAAAAGGTACGTCTGATGTTAAAATTGGAGTTTCTAATGTCTTTGGGGTCTAAGGCCCAAACATCATACTTGGCGTAGTTGGTGGGTGAATTTACCCCAATGCCCCTACCCAAACTATCCGGAGATATATTTAAGATTCTGTTGGGGGTTTGGAGCCTGTCATATTCCGGTGCCCAATACCGTATGCTGTTGTTGGCCAAGGCTACTGAATAACCTCCTCCCAATGTGGTGGACTCAAACTGCCAGGCCCACATCACTTCTTTATTGCCGGAGGATTTATTGATTTGCCCGTCGGCAAATACATCCGAGAATACATCGCCCGGTTTGGACGCCGCCGGACCAAACCGAGTGGTCATAATTTGATAATCACCGGCTTCTTTGTTGATGACCTTGCTTGCTGCACTGATGGACTTATCATACAGGGAGGCATCTTTGGTTTCCATTCCCAATGAGATATACACTTCGCTCAACAAATGAAAAGCCGCCGCGCGGGGTATTCTGCCGTCTTTTACGTCTAAGGGTAAAAGTGTCGTAGCTTCTTCCAGATCCTTTGCCGAAAAGCTCAGCACTTCGGCCCTTGAATTACGCACAAAATCAAATTTTGGCTCAACAATTCTTTCTTTCACGATCGGCACTCCTCCGTAGATATTTGCCAAAAAATTATACGTATAGGCCCTGAAAAACAACGCTTGTCCTTTGATATTTTTCCGCGCATCATCCGCAATGGTCAGAGCAGGATTGTCAATATTTTCAAGAATTAAATTAGCCCGCACGATCATCTGTTTGTAGGCCCAATCCCAATACACAATGGTGGCATCCAAATTTGAATTTAACAGGCTATAATCTTTATTGCCTCTTGCATCATTTCGACCCCATTGGGTTTGGTCGGTGCCCACGGTCATGTACTCAAAATTGGTAGAAGCAATGATATGCTCCTGTCTTGCGCCCTCGTAAAGTGCCACTACTGCGGCGTCAAACCCTGCGGCATTGGTCAACAGGTTTTCTGGGCTGAACCTATCCAAGGGCACTTCATTGAGAAAATCGTCTTGACAAGAGGTCGTGGCAAGCAGGCAAAGTACGATAATCGTTATTTTGTTAATTGAATTTTTCATCTTTTTAAGGTTCTAAAATGATACATTAATACCACCTACGAAGGTTTTCAGCAATGGGCCATTATTGCCGGGGTCCCGGCCTCCGCCGCCAAATTCAGGGTCCCAACCGTCCCATTTCGTCCATGTATGAAGGTTTTTGCCACTCACGTACAATTGTAAACCCGAAATTTTAATTTTATTGAGCCATTTTTCGGGTACATTATATGACAGCGACACATCTTGTAATCTCACGAAACTTCGGTCCTGATAAAAGCCATATCCCAATGGATTACGGTAATTTATTCTTGGATTTGTATTGATCGGGTTTGAAGCAGTCCAATAAGGTGTATTCAAGAAATTGGCTTGGTCAAAAAAGTTAGAGCCGGGATTGACAAGTGAATTGGAACTGTACCCACCTTCTCTAATATTCAGAGCAACAGAAAGGCTGAAGTTTTTATAGTTGAATATATTGGTGATACCCATGTTAAATTTAGCCTGATTATTGCTTACCACCATTCGGTCGGCAGGGGTGATCTTACCATCGGGCACACCATTGGGTCCGCTGATGTCTTTAAATCTAATATCACCGGCTTTGGCACCAGGAATTAAAGAAAGGTCTTCGCCTTGCTGAAAAATACCATCGAAAACATAATCATAGTTAAAACCTAATGGATAGCCGATGAACCAACCGCTCGCAATATCATCATCTTCCACGCCGTCTTTGTTGATATCTCGACCGGTCAATTTCAGTACCTTATTTCGGTTCAATGAAAAAGCCAGATTCGTATTCCAGGTAAAGTCACCTTTTTGAATATTGACGGTTTTTAGGTCTAATTCAAAGCCCGTATTTTTTGTTTCACCGATATTTCTTAAAAAATTCTCAAATCCGTTGGTGTTGGGAATGGTTTGATTGAGCAGCAGGTCAAACGTATTGGATGAATAAAAATTGACAGAAGCGGTAATTCGTTTTGAAAAAGCCTGAATATCAGCGCCAATGTTAAAACTTTCGGTGGTTTCCCATCCGAGATTTGGGTTAGCAAGGGTGGTGGTGCTTAAACCAACGGATGTGGGTGAACCATTACCAAATACATAGTTGTTTTGCCCCACTTGGCTCAAAGAAGAGTATTCACTCACGCCCCGGTTTCCATTTCTTCCCCACGAAGCCCGCAGTTTCAGGAAATCTATTTTTTTGATGTTCTTGAAAAAATCTTCATCACTTATGTTCCAGCTGAATGCAGCGGCCGGAAATACCCCGTATTTTTTTCCTGCGCCAAAGGCTGAATAACCATCTCTACGCATACTTAATGTGAAAAAATATTTACTCGCGATATTATAGCCAACCCTTGCCATGCTTGAAACTTGCCGGTTTTGGGCAGCACTTGCATCAATGACATATCCTTCACCAATTTCTAAGGCATTATATCCTAAGGCATCATTAAATATATTTTGACTTGACAAAAAAGACGATTGGCTGGTCAATTGATAAACTCCATACAACAGGGTCAAATCAAGGCTGTGATTTTTCGCTATTTTTTGTTGGTACTTTACAATGTTTTCCAACGTCAAATTTTGATTTTCTCCCTGTCGTTTTGAACCCGAACCGGGTCTGTTCAACGGTGCGTATGATGGGCTGTAAAAAAAGCTTTTTGAGTCTGTTCGAGTGTATCCTGCATTCAATTTGTAAGATAAGCCTTTCCAAATACTTACATCGGCGTAGGCATTGGAAAACAAAATATTTGTAACTGCTTTATTGTTATCTAAGAGCGTACCCAAAATAGGATTCGATACGAGGCCCCAACTTTGAGGAAGGGGGTTAGGCGATACGCCGTCTTCTAAAAACAAACTTGCATAAGGGCTTAGATACGAAGTGTTTAACAGCGAAGCTCTTATACCTGAGTTATCTCTAGAAGAAAAACCCGAATTAATGCCGATTTTCAGCCAGTCGGTGGCTTGTACACCTAAGTTTAACCTGCTTGACAAACGCGTAAAATTGTCTCCTTTGACCGGTGATTTTGAACCCGTATAAGCTCCCGAAAAAAAGTAATTCACTCGGTCGGTCTTGCCGGATACACTCAACTCGTAATTGTACATCGGTGCCGCCTGTTTGATTTCATCAAAAGGATTGATGGTTTTTCCAGCGGCAATATTCGCCAACTCAATGACCGAGAAAGGCACCGCGCCCCCTTCGGCAAGTTCAGCGTCTTTGCGGGCGGCCAAGTACTGCTCTGCGTTCCTGTAATTGGGCAAATAGGCATAATCTGACGCTCCCATGTAGGAATTCAAGGAGAACTTCGGTTTGCCAGATTTGCCCTTTTTGGTCGTAATTTCTATGACACCATTTGTAGCCAACGAGCCATAGATGGCCGTAGAACTGGCATCTTTTAAAATATCAATGGATTCAATATCATTAGGGTTAATATCTGCCAAACTGCCGCCCGCGTAAATAATCCCATCCAATACAATGAGCGGGGCCGTACTGGCCGAAATAGAATTGATACCTCTGATTCGTATGTTGCCAGCTTGCCCGGGTCTTCCATTGTCTGTCACCTGAACACCCGCCGTGGTCCCTCTCAAAATTTGGGCGGCGTTGGTGTTGGGCTGAAGCCGGGTATCTTCAATATTAACACTCGAAACAGCACCGGTGAGGTCTTTCTTTTTGGCGGTTCCGTAGCCTACAACTACTACTTCCTCCAGCGATTTATCATCGATCTTCAGTAAGACAGGTATTTGTGTGCGATTTCCTACCGGTATTTCCTGAGCTGCGTAACCCACAAAACTAAAAACCAGCACCACGTTATCATCGGCCACGCTCAACGAAAATTCTCCATCGGGATTGGTCGTAGTACCTCGTTGGGTTCCTTTAATAATCACATTGACACCGGGTAGGGCTTCGCCTTTTTCGGCATCGGTCACCTTACCTTTTACGATTTTATCAACCATTTTGGCCGCTTCTGGTACGGCAGAAAAAGGCGTTTTCAGGGCATTTTCGGCGGCGCTTCCTACGGCTTTCGGGGTGGTTGGAAGGTCAGTTTCGGGAAATCGTGCCTCACTTTGGTCCGACCTCCTCTCGGCACGTTTGTCACTGATAACGTAGCCACCGTTCTTTGATTTTTTATACCGCAACCCCAGCGGCTTCAGCACGGCGTCGAGGTTTTGCTCCAATTTCACGTTGGGTTTAACCACGTTGCTCATCACCGTCAACCCTTCTACGTTGCGGTCAAAAAACAAAATATCGACCTGATACTGCTCTTTGAGTTCGCGCAGAACTTCTTTCAGTTTCTTTTGGGAAGGTTTATTAGGAGCGTCTTTGCTTTGTGCGGTTTGCGCACTGGCCAAAAGTTGTGAAAAACTTGGCTGTACTCCTCCCAGCAATACACCCAACAACAGGATTTGTATTGTTCTTTTCATTCGCAGGAAATTTTTATGTTATGGATTGGTGGTAATGATGATCTTGTTTTCTTCTTTTCGGTACGACAGATTGGCGGCTTCGGTGAGGGTTTCCAGCAATTCTTCGGCATTATTGGCCGTAAAAGAGCCCGAAAGCGTCCATTGGGCTAACTCCGTTTCGGGGATTTCAACGGGTATCCCAAAATTATCTTCAAAGAGCTGGGCTACTTCTTTGAGCGTGGTTTCTTCAAATACGAATCGGTGGTCCTGCCAGGCCGCATAGTTTTGGGGCTTGGCAATTTGGCGGAGACTGGCCTTTCCACTGGCATCCATCGTGACCAAGTCGCCGGGTTTCATTGTGAGTTGTTTTTGGGCGTTTCCTTCCTGAAAGCGCAGTTGCACTTTGCCTTTGTTGAGCACCACTTTGGCAGCAGCAGGACGGGTATTGACCACAAATTCCGTTCCCAGCACCACCACATCAAACGCCCGCCCAGTCTTTACCACAAAACTCTGATGGTTAGCCATATGCGTAACAGAAAAATTGGCTTCACCCGTCAGATACACTTCTCTCGTCTGGTGCCCGAATCCAAAACGCGGCACTTTGAGCGACGAGTTGGCATTGAGCACCACTTGGCTGCCGTCTTCCAACTTCAGCGTGCGGGTTTGGCCGTACGCAGTGGTGTGGGTGGTGTACAATAGATTTTCCCTGAATACCCAACCGCCCAATAGCACCAAAAATGCGATCGAGGCTGCCATCATTAAACGGAATGAAATACGCCGCTCCGCCACCAACTCTTCGGTGTCCAATTCATTTTCGTTTTGCTGCGCCATGCGTGCCCGATGCCGCTCCAAAGCGGCCTGCGGGTCAGCCACGTATTGCGGGTGTTCGCGTTCCCACATGGCCAAATAACCGTAAAACAGCTCGCGGTTTTGCGCGTCCTGTGCCCAATTCTCGATCATCTGCTTCTGAAAAACAGTTGCCCTTCCGGAGAAATAATTGTACAGCGTTTCTTTGGTCACTTGCGTTTTCATATTGAAACAATTTAAGAGCAGGACGTTTTCAGCGCCCAAAATAGGTAGTGGTGTGGATAGTAATTAATTCAAAACCAATCATTGCCTGCCAGGAGCATCAGCATTAGCCATTTATCTTTCAATGAGGTACGAATCTGACGAATGGCCTGATATAAATGCGCTTCGATGGTACGAAGCGAAAGGTTTAACTCGGTGGCAATCTCTTGGTATTTCTTGCCTTCAAAACGATGCATGACATAGATCTGCCGACGTTTGAGCGGCATATTACTGATGGCATTTTCTACGTCATGATACAACTCTTCGTACTGAATGATGGAATCCGGCTCCGACGCCGAAGGGCTCAGGTAGTGGTTGGCACTGTCTAATGAGGTATTGCGGCGCATTTCGCTGCGTACATAATCAAAGGCTCGGTGGCGCACTGAGGTAAACAAAAACGCCCGATAGGAAGTGGTCACGGTCCGGTACAGGTGTTCGGAATGAAACTCGTAAAAAATATCCGAAACGATATCTTCGGCAATGGCTTTGGAGGATACATAACGCACGGCGTGGCTACAAAGCAAAGGATAATAATACTGAAACAGCAGCGCAATGCCCGCGTCAGCATTGGCCTCAAAAGCCTTTCGAATCATCAACTCAGGATCCAGCACGGCCTGTTTAGCCGACGATTGTCCCGAATCGCTCCTCCTGAAAAGCGGTTGTGCCTTATCTTCCTCCTCTTGCATATTCTGCCTGAACGGTCTCATTTTCTATATAAAGATAAGTTTTTTCTTGGAAACGTATAATTTAACCTCTGTTTTAAGATAGACGTTCTGCACCCCAAAAAACACTTAGTGGGTGTGAGATTTTTTTTCAACAATTTTTTGGATGATTATAAAAACGCCGCGCTTTCTATCTTTCCGGCACCTTCAAAGCCAATGACTACCCCAACTATTTTACCCAAATTCTCGTTGGCAGGGGCGGTGAAAATAGATTTTTCGTTTAAGAATATGGTAAACACTTTGTTGGAAACGGTACATTTCAGACGCTGTGCCTTGGAAAAATCACAGCCAAAAGCCGACAGATCGCGGTCTTTGCCACTCACATTTGTGCCGCCAATAAAAAGCGACGCGTCAGAAGTACAGCCTTTTGAACAAAGCGGCAACCCGATAGCACTCTCAGAGGTTAGGATTCGGATGCGTACTTTTTGGCAAATGGCTTCTTCTTTGGCCGAAGTATTTTGCAAAACGGTTTCAAACGTAAAATTGTCGGCGTCTCGGTTCACATCATTGACCAGATAAAAATGGGTCCACACATTGTTAAATACAGATAGGCCCGTTTTTTCTCGTAAGGTTACGGCGTTTATTTCCATGCTGCTGCCATTTAGAGCTATCTCTTTGCTACTCAGATACATCGGGAGCGGTGTTTGTTCGATGATCCCTTTCCAGCCCTGAGTTTTGATAAAAACAGGATGTTCCTGCATGATTTGGTCACCGACCAGCAGCTTGGCCTTGAAATAGCCCGGGTAGTAATAAATGGACGTATGTTGGCCTTTGTGCGCCGAAATCCGCTCCCGTCGGCGCGGATCCCACGATTGCTGAATCGTGACGCTGTCGGTTTTGAGGTTGCCGATGCTGTACTCAAATACTACGGAATTGGGCAGCTCATCCGTCACTTTTCGGCTGCTGAACCGCACCTGCGACGAGTCAATGGGGGCATTGAGATAATTGAAAAACAGGACGGCCACCGCCGAAACGGCAACAATGACCATTAATCCAATGAGCCAGGTGCGGCGTCTTTTCCATAGCGAAAAAGACGATGATTGGGGGATTTTGGCGGCAGGCGTTTCGTCGGTATGCTCCCCTTTTCCATTGCCGTTAAGGGTCAGATTTGATACGCAGAAAAGCCGCCAGTTGTCATGGCCCAAAAACTGCGCGAGGGCGTTGAGCGTGGTTTGGGTAGGCACGGAATCGTATTTCACCTTGCCCCATACCCGTTTGAGCGTAGTAGCGCTGAGGCTGACGCCCGTTTCGGCGGCGATTCGCTCGCTGAGGCGCTCAAAATCCTGCGCCGACCAGTCGGCACTGCTGCCCCAATTCAATTTTTTTTCCACCAATGCCCGACAGCGGGCGAGGGTGAGGTCTTTTTCTTCAATAATCATGGCTCTGATAAACAATCATTTACGTACTTGAATCAACTTGCACCAACTTGAATGGCCTTTGAACGGGCGGTCTCCGTTTGATTGCTGAACTTTGGGTCGTTCAATTTTTCAACACCCTCAATTTCATTCCAGCTATGCAAAAGTATGTAAAAAAATCACTGTCTCTGTTCAGCGTTTTTGCGGTTTATTTTGTTGGTCTCCAAGCCGTTGCCCAAGACAAAGCCACCCGTCCGAGCCCGCCGGCGCAGGTAGTGCAAAAGGTAGGAAACGCGACTGTCACTGTCAGTTACGGTCAGCCCTCCGTCAAAGGTCGCAAGGTGTGGGGCGAGTTGGTGCCCTACGGTCAGGTGTGGCGCACGGGAGCCAACGAAGCCACCACGTTTGAAGTAGATAAAGACGTCAGCATTGAAGGCCAACCCCTCGCGGCGGGCAAATACGGTTTTTTCACCATTCCGAACGAAAAAGAGTGGACGATCATCTTCAACAAAGTGCCTGCTCAATGGGGCGCGTTCAAATACGACGCCGGACAGGATGCCCTGCGGGTAACTGTAAAGCCAAAAAAATCAGCAACGTTCAATGAAAAACTGCTCTACACCGTATCGCCCAAAGGCAGCGTGGGTATTTTGTGGGAGAACGTGGAAGTTGATTTTAAAGTGAAGTAAATCAATACAAAAGTCAATGAAACTTACAGCCATTTTATTCATCATCGGGTGGTCGCTTCAGGCGACTGCCCAAACATTGATTCCGTTTGACTCCCGCCAATGGACCATCGAGGCCGAACAAAGCAGAGTGGAAGATTTTCAGGGAAAGAAAGCTCTGTTTCTCAAAAAAGGAATGGCCTACGCCAAAGAAGCGCAGCTACAGGACGGTATCATCGAATTTGACATTGCTTTTCCGCAGGAACGCGGCTTTACAGGCGTTACCTTTCGGATGCAGGATACCAAAAACTACGAGGAATTTTACCTACGTCCACACCAATCCGGCAATCCCGACGCCAACCAATACACCCCTGTTTATGAATCAATATCAAGCTGGCAACTATACCATGGCGAAGGCTACGGCGTGCCCGTCAAGTACAGATTCAATCAGTGGTTTCACGTCAAACTGGTGATTTCGGGCAGTCGCGGCGAAGTATTCATTGACGACATGAGCAAGGCCGTTCTATCCATTCCGGTCCTGAAACGGACCGTAAAAACGGGCATGTTGGGAATCTATGCCAACGGAAATGTGGGTTCTTATTTTGCCAACTTCACCTACACGCCACAATCAAATCCCGTATTGACAAGCAATGTCAAGCCCGAAGCGCCCACGCCTCCCCACACCATTGCCGAATGGCAGGTTTCGAGTCCGTTTGCCGGCAACAAACTGGATAAAATCTACCGATTGACCCACGCTCAAAAAGACAACCTGACGTGGCAAAAACTGACCGCGGAAACGACCGGCACCGCAAACCTCGCTGCTATCTCAACGTTTGACAATGAGCACAATACCGTGTTCGCAAAAGTCATCATTACCGCTGATAATGAGCAAATTAAAAAGCTATATTTGGGTTTCAGCGACAAAGCCACCGTATACCTCAATGACCAAATCCTGTATTCGGGCCATGATGAATTTCTCTCGCGCGATTACCGATTTCTGGGCACGATCGGGTATTTTGATGAAGTTTTTTTACCCCTTAAAAAAGGTAGAAATGAGCTTTGGATCTCTGTTTCCGAAACATTTGGCGGCTGGGGCCTGAAGGCAAAAATGGAAGATTGGGAAGGAATAAAAATCGAGAAATAAAGGCATTCAGTAAGAGAAGTAAATAAAGGGTATACCATGGCTTTAGCATACACCGATTCTCTATTTCGGCAATCTCTTCGATAATTCCCCATGAACACTGTCCCAAAACTATTTTTTTTACTGATTTTCCTGCCATCAAGTCTCATTATGGCCCAAAAAGACACAGTGATTGTCAAAAACATCACCTACGCCGAGGCCGACGGCAAAAAATTGACGTTAGATATTCACAAACTCAAAACGCAAAGTGAGCCCTATCTCATTGTGTGGATTCACGGTGGGGCGTGGCACTCAGGGAGTAAAGAAAATCCACCGCTGGGGATGTTGACGCACGGCTACGCGCTAGCAAGCGTTGATTTTCGGGCTAGCACCGAAAAAGCCTTTCCTGCGCCCGTTCACGACATCAAAGCGGCCATTCGTTTTTTGCGGGCCAATGCCACCCAATACGGCTATAAATCAGACAAAATCATTATTTGGGGTGCCTCTTCTGGCGGGCATTTGGCAGCATTGGTCGCCACCACCACCAACAATCCCACCCTTGAAGGGACGCTGGGTAACTATCTCACAACCTCCTCTTCGGTGCAGGCCTGCATTGATTTCTTCGGCCCTACCAATTTTTTGACCATACTGAGTCAATCAACACCGCACGGGCTGAATGTGCGCTTGCCCGCGCTGGCCATTTTGTTGGGCAAACCCGTGGAGCAAGTGCCTGAATTGGCCAAAGCTGCCAGTCCAGTTTATCAGGTCAGTGCAAGTGCCCCTCCCCTTTTTATTGTGCACGGCGAGCAAGACAATCAAGTACCCATCAACCAATCCATCGAGTTGATGAGTGCTTACAAAAGCAAAAACCTACCCGTTCAGATCGAATTTATCCCCAACGCAGGGCATTCAGGCCCGGCCTATGCAACCAAAGAGTTAATGGATAAAATGGCGGCGTTTTTGAAAAGGGTGCAGTTTTAACAGCAAAAAAGGGCAGACGCAAGCGCCTGCCCTTCCCTATTTTTCATTGATGATTACTCCAACGGATGTTCTTTCAACAGTTTTGAAGAATTATAAATGTCGCTTTGACCTGCCGTAGCCGCACGTACTGCTTTGACTTTTTCGGGCGAAATCGCGGAGGCTTTATTGCCAAACGAGTTACGAACGTAAGTCAATACAGCAGCCACCTCTTTATCGTTTAACAAACCGCCAAAAGGCGTCATCGGTACTTGACCAGGGTATTGTTTACCGCTTACTTCAATCGGACCGAGCAATCCTTTCAATACTATTTTGATTAAACGCTCCTCATTTCCCTGCACCCATTTGCCCGCAAGTGGGGGGAAACCAGAAGCCGATAGCCCCTTTCCATCCGCTTGGTGACAAGTAATACAGTATCCTTCTTTGCTGTAAATGGTTTTCCCCAATTTAAAAGCTTCCAATTCAGCCCCTTTCAATGCCGAAATCACTTCAGCTTCCTTTTTCTTAGCCACATTTTCTCCATTTAAGTGTGCTACTGCTGTTTCGTGGGCATGAATCATCCACTCGTCAAGCGGCTTCTTTTTAGCTTCGGCCAAAACAGCCAAGCCCTTTTCTTTATCAATCCAAGAGGCCGCCACAATCGCCACCAGTCGCACGCGGGGGTTTTCATCTTTAGCGGCCTGCATCAGCAATGCAGCCTGGTCGGCCACTTGGTGGCCGGTGTAGCGCACTACCTGCGTAGCCGCCGCTCTGACGCGGTAATCTTTGGCTTTGAGCAATTGACGCAACAATTTTTGGTCTACTTTATCCAATCCCCAGCTTACCCACAATGCTTCCAGCAAATGATGTTCGTAACGCGCATCAGCTTTGTTCAAACTTGCGGCCCATTTCGTTATTTTTGGCAATACTTCGGCAGCATCTCTACCTCTCAATTCACGACGGGTACGGTAGCGGGTACGGTATTCGGGCAATTTGAGATTGTCCAAAAGTACCTCAACACTCGCACCATCTATTTTGGCGGGAGTAAGCAGCGGACGGGAAGGGTAGGTAATGCGGTATACTCTTCCGTGTACGTGGTCGCGCAGTGGATCACGGGCGTTGTGCTGCATGTGTCCGATAAGGATATTATGCCAGTCAATAACATACAGCGAGCCATCAGGCGCAATTTCCATGTCAACGGGGCGGAAATTACGATCTTCACTCACAATCAAATCCTGACGGTGTTTTGTCTTGTAGCCCGTACCGTCGTCCCAAATTTGGTGTTGTTTTGTACCCAAAAATCCGATGGTGTTGTTGATAAGCATATCTCCCTGTACTTCATCAGGAAAATGGCGACTCCACAAAAATTCCAGTCCAGACGTAGGACGCACCATGTGGTCTTTTTCAATCAATTGGAATGACTTGTGCGTAGCCTGTCCGTAGCGCGGCAACACCGAGCCAGGCAACATCCAACGAACGTCAGGGCTGGAAGTTTCAGCAAAAAACGGCTGCCCCCAATCATCAAAAGCAATCCCCCAAGGGTTAGGGATAGCCAATTGGGCGGTACGCTCTAATTTATGCAATTGCGGAGCATAGCGGTAAAACCCACCGTTGGTAGCCCGAACAGGGCCGTAAGGTGTTTCTACATTGGTGTGTAAAAACACCCCTTCTCCTGTATAAATAGCTCCCGAAGGATCGGCGCAAAACGCGCTGCTGTTGTGGTGGGTATCGTGGTCGTCAAAACCGCTCAGCAGAATTTCTACTTTGTCGGCCTTGTCATCTCCGTTGGTATCGGTAAATAATTTCAGGTTCGTTCCCTGAGAAACGTAAACGCCTTCTTTAGCGATTTCAAAACCCAATGGCAAGTGCAAACCATCGACAAACACTGTCTGTTTATCGGCTTTACCGTCACCATTGGTGTCTTCCAAAATCAAGATTTTATCATTGGGCCGAGTATCTCCTGGCTTATAATGAGGATAACTCGGCATGACAGCTACCCACAAACGTCCTTTATTATCAAAAGACATTTGTACGGGATTGGCTAAGTCATTAAACTCAGCTTCTGAAGCAAAAAGCTCAATTTTATAGCCCGCTGGCACTTTCAGCTTGTTGAGCGCATCTTGTCCGTAGAGGTAGGTAAGACTACCGTTTTTCTCGGGATTGAAGTTGGTTTTAACGGGAGGCAACGGTGTAGTGTTTTTGTCGGCGGCGGCAAGGTCTGTTTTCTCGCCTTTAGAAGCGGCTAACCAAATGGCTTTGTCACGAATATCGGTCATTTCCCGAATTTTCTTAATCTCAGCGGGATAGTTGTCGGGGCCAAACGGATTGTAGCGACGCCCGTACACGTGTACCCCATTCGGGATTTTATAGTCATTGTGCCACATCCAGTTTTTCTCCATGACGGCATCGTGCACCAATTTGCGGTTGGCTTCGGCTTTAGCGGCGGTTTTTCCAAACAGTTGGTCCGTCAATAAAATGCTCAGTTTTTTATAACCAGCTTCATTGAGTTGCAATCCATCGATGGTCAGTGGCTCTTTGCTTTCATTGTACCATTTTTGCGAAGGCGTAAAAGCATCCACAAAAAGTACGTTGTTTTGGTCGGCTACTTCCTGCATGGCTTTGGTGTACAAGAGCAAGTTTTCATTCTCCTTTTTGCCATTGGGCAAGTCGTACATAGCCGATAAATCTTCAAACGCAATGGGTGACACGAGCGCCAATTGCGGCGGCGTTGTTCCATTGTATTTTTGGCTCAAGGTATGTTTGATAAACGCATCAAGTTCTGCTTTGTAGTTGGCCAAGCCCGCTTTTCCCTGATAGGATTCATTGAACCCAAAAAAAGCCACAATAATGTCCGTTTTAAGGCGAGTAAGCCATTGGTCGGGGGTGTCAAAGTGGCCCTCGCTGTTTGAGTAGTTGGCGTATTCGGTCTGAAATTTTTCAGCCCCAGGAAACGCCCAAGGCGAGTTTCGGCTGGCGTGCGGGCGAAAACCTGGAGTATCACCGCCATCGCACATGTTACGGATAACAAGCGAATTCTCTGGGTAGCGAACGTTCATTTCGGTTTCAAAGTGACCGTAATTCATCATTCGTGACCCCAAATTATTACCAATCAGTGAAATGTGGGCCCCATTTCCAACTGTCAGAGTATTGGATTGATTGAATTGGAAAGAGCTGAAAACAATCAACATCAATCCAACGGCTATTAGCAATCCCTTGATACGTATTCTCATTGGGTTTAGTTATTTTAAATTTTTAACTCGTAATTAATAATGATGTATTTAGTACTGCTCTACTAGTTTACAATACCTCGGTAAGGCACATTTATTTCCATTTTACCTTTCCATTTTTTAGGAACGGGTTTGCCCAACAACCAATGTATTGCGTTGATGGTGAGCCGCTGAACACCTTCTTGTTGAAAATCTTCGGGGTGCCCTAGCGTCGTAAAAAATACTTTGGCGTTGGCTTTATTTTTCCACGTCCAAGCTACTGGATTATCAATGGCGGCTTTGTCAGGATTTACTGATTTTCCCATCAGCAGCGGGGTTGCATCTTGCGGCGGATAATCGGGGCGAACGCGGTACAACCACGAAGCCGCGTGAAAAGCAGAAGGTACGCCCGTCAGAATCGGGTGCTTGGCCGCTTCAGCAATCACCGTTACGTCGGTGGTACTTTTGTGTCCGTAGTGGGTGTGGCCCGCTTTGCCCCAGCCTGGAGGAGAACCAAAAGCCCTTTCCCCAAACGCATTCCAAGCTTCGGAAGCGTGTCCTTTCGGAAAATTAAATGCGTGCGTAGACGTTCGAAAACCCATCACTGGCTTGCCAGAATTAAGGTATTCGTCAAGGTATTGGAGCTGGTCAGGCGGCAATTGACGCCAGCGCAAGAAAAACACTGCCAAATCTGCGTCTCGGAGTGCTTCTAAACCAGGGATATTTTTTTCGGCATTTTGGTCAGGAAATGACTTCAGTACTTGGGTACGTACGCCGTAGTTTTTTTCTAATTCAGCCGCAATGAGCGGGAGGGTTTGTTCACCACCGTATTCATGATCGCCAGCCACAAAAACGACCAACGGTTTCTTTTTTGGCGGAGCTGTTTTTTGGGGAGAATCAAAGGCGGAAACGGCCACAATCCCTAACATTAGGAACAGCCCCGAAAACCAATGGTTGGCAACAATACGACTTACAGTACGCTTTATCATGCAGTGTGTCATTAAGCGGGTGTTAAACAATTCTATACTTTTTAACCTAAAAGCTATTTGTTGTTAAGCAAAATCGCTAATATTTGAAAAGTCATATTTCTAAAATTTATACCGTAAGCACCGAAAAAAAGGTGCCTACGGTAAGAAATCACTTCTATCTACAAAACATTTATCAATAACCAGTATTCTGCTTCAACTTATTGTTGTTACGAATTTCGGCGGTGGGAATCGGAAACAACAATTCTCTTTCTTTGAGCACAGGACCGTATGAAAACTTATGACCGACAAAATCCTCAAACTTCTTAGTCGTTACGTTAAACGCCTTGCGGAGGCGGGTCATGTCATACCAAGTTTTGTTTTCAAAACTCAGCTCGTACCAGCGCTCTTTCCAGATTGCCTCTCTGAGTTGTGCTTTGGTCAAACCAGCCAAATCGGGTAGTTGAGCGCGTCGGCGAATGGCATTAACAGCTTCATATACCGCCGCTGAGGGGCCATTTGCTTCGTTTTCGGCTTCGGCATAGGTCAGCAAAACTTCCGCGTAGCGCATCATGGTCCAGTTCAAGCCACTGCTTGTGGTGCTGAGTTGAGCTTCGGTATCGAAGTGTTTGTACAGGTAATAGCCTCCCAAATTACGGGTTTTGGTACGGTCGCTCCGCAGTGAGAAAGAAGTGTAATAAAATTGCTTTTCGGCCGCTCGTTTGTCGCCATTTTCGTACGATTCTACAAACTCTTTATTGGCAAAAATAGCCCCAGTCTCATCCGTATAGGCCGAGATACCTTGATTGTACGGAATAATGGATGTTTGCCAATTGGAAGGCAATACGAAAGCGACATATTGCGCCATGAAAATGTTTTCGCCGATGTTCTTTTTAGCAGGATTACGCAAATCATCATACGAAGGAAACAGGCTAAATTTGCCAGAATCGACTACCTCCTTGGCCTTATCAGCCGCTTTTTTGTAGTATTCAGCGCCTTTTTGCAAGGGGAAGCCCGCCATGGTAAGGTATACACTCGACAGCAGCGACTTAACAGCCCCTAAAGACACCCGCCCAGTGGCATCGGTGTACGGCAAGCCGGAAGCTTCCGCCTCAATCAAATCGGCTACGATTACCTTATATACCTCTTCTGGCGATACCTGCGTAGGGTATAAATCGGGCGATTTCAAATCAACTGGCTCTGTAATAAGCGAAATGTTGCCGAAGATGCGCACCAAATCATAGTAATACAACGCCCGCAGGAATCGTGCTTCTCCCAGATAGCGCTTTTTAGCGGCTTCGTTCATCGAAATACCTGGTATTTTCGCAATCGCTAGGTTGGCATTAGCAATACCCCGGTAGTGGCTAGTCCAGTAGGTGGCACCGTAACCATTGTCTGAATTATTGACCAGATTCCGCACAAAAATGCTGTTTTGGGCCTGCCCCAACTCGGTGTTGGCCAAGCCAGTAGCAAATTCAAGCATCATCCATGGCGCGCCGCCAAATCCACCTCCTAACACGTTTCGAAGGTTTTCGTAAATGGAGTTCACCACACTTTCGGCGTGTTCGGGCTTGGTGAAATAGTTTTCCATCGTAAAATTTGAACGATCGGGCTCTTCCAAAAAATCGGAGCAGCTCACCCCGCACAAAACCAATGTTCCGCTCAGTATCAGTTGACTAAAAAACTTTATAGTGTATTTCATTAGAGTATCCATTAAAAATTACACAACTATTACAATCCGATGTTTAACCCAACCATAAAAACGCGCGGTTTTGGATAGGCATACAAATCAACTCCTTGGTCAAATGCCGAACCAGAAGTTGATACTTCAGGGTCATAGCCTTCAAACTTGGTGTTAAGGAAGAAGTTTTGTACCGAAACAAAGGCTCTCAAACGATTAAGGTGGATTTTCTCAATCATTTTTGGGGAGAATTTATACGACAATAGGATGTTTCTACCTCTCAAGAAAGAGCCGTCTTGCACGCGGTCGGTATCGTTGTTGGTGTTGTAACCTGCTGATACAGGGCGCAATTCGGCAATATTGGTATTCTGATTAGTAGGCGTCCATGCGTTCAAAACGGTCTTGAAACTATTGGCGATTCCTTGGCGGTCTTCGGCCGAGTGCTTGCTTCTGAACAATACGTCGTTGCCGTACATAAATTGCAGGTCAACCATCAACTCCAGATTTTTGTGCGTAAAGGTGTTGATAAACGTACCAAAACCATCTGGAATACCTTTACCGATTACCACGCGGTCATTGTCGTTGATACGTCCGTCATTGTTTACGTCTTGGTATTTGATATCGCCTGGCTTTTTGAGATACTTAGCCGCTTCTGATTCTTCAGCTATGCTCCAAGTGCCCTGGTGCACAAATCCGAAAAATGACCCTACTGGCTCGCCTTCGCGAATGATGGTAGAGCCGCTAAAAATATCCGCTCCGCCCGTAAGCGCAATTACTTTGTTGCGGTTGAAGGAGATATTAAATGATGAATTCCACGAGAAATTGCGGCCTGCTACGTTGACCGTGTTGATGCCCAATTCTACCCCACGGTTTTCCATGCTACCGATGTTTTGACTTACCGTCGTAAAACCGCTACTTGAAGGTACGGGTGCGCTCAAAAGCATATCAGTGGTGAGTTTGCGGTACACGTCAGCTTCGAGCATGATACGGTTATTAAACAGCCCCAACTCTACGCCAGCATCCACTTGGGCCGTTTTTTCCCAACGCAGGTCAGGATTGGCGAGGCGGTTTACCCCGATACCTATTTGACGGGCGTTGTTGAAAATCACCGAGTAGTTGCCCAAACCAGCCAATGCCTGATAAGCCGTAATTTCCGAGTTGCCCGTTACACCGTAGCTGGTACGTACTTTGAGGTTAGAGATAAAAGGTACATTTTGCATGAAGTCTTCTTCAATAACTCTCCACGCCAACGCCGCCGATGGAAATACCGCGTAGCGATTGGCAGAACCAAACTTTGAGGAACCATCAATCCGCCCCGTAACCGTGAGTAAATACTTGTCTTTGAGGCCATAGTTAATCCGTCCAAAATAGGAATTCAAGCCATACGCACTCGTTCCAGAGGTAGGAGCAAGCGCCACTGCCCCCGCACCGAGGTTGTTGAATTGAAAATAGTCATCCTGAAAACGCTGTGCTCTCGCCTGAAAATTGAAGCGATCTACGTGCTGCCACGCCAATCCCAACAAGGCATTGACCGAGTGAATTTTGTTGATTTTGGTGTTGTAGGTCAGGTAGTTTTCAAACTGCCACGAATTATGACGGTCGCCAGTGATAGATGCATCACCGCCTTGGTTGCGCGAAATATAATTCAGGTTCCGACCTCCGTAGTAATCAATACGCTGGTTGATGATGTTGGTCCCCAATGTAGTGCGCAGTTCTAAGCCTTTTGCCAATGAAATATTGGTATAGATATTCCCCAACATGGTTTGGGTCTTGAGGTAATAAAGCCGCTCAGTAGCTACGTGAAGGGGGTTACCACCGCCTTCCATACCAGGATAGTCTTCGTTGCCTCCCCAACGTCCGTCAGGGTATTTGACTGGAATAATGGGCAGCGCTTCCAATACCTGTCGCATCGCAATGATACCACCAGCACCCAGTGGGTCTACCTGACTTTCGCTCTGGTCATTGTAGCTGAGCGAACCGCCTACCTTGATCCATTTTTTAATTTGGCTATCCATCACAAAACGAGCCGAATAGCGTTTGAGCCACGATTCTTTCATCAAACCATCTTCGTTGCGGTATCCAAGGTATAAGCCAAAGTTATCGCGGGCGTTGCCACCGCTGAACGCAAGTTGGTGATTTTGGGTAAACGCTCTTTGGAACGACTCATCCTGCCAATCGGTGTTGTAAAGCGGCTTACCGCTTGCATCAAACAATAAAGGGTTTGTACGCTTGGTTACTGGATTCACGTACTTGCCACCAGCCCAACCTACGGGGTCGTATTTTTTAGCATTTTGATACGCAATTTCTTCCGTTCTCAAAAATTCTTCCGAATTGAGCAAGGGGATTTTGCGGGGCAATACCCCAACGCTGAAATCTGTATCATAACTAATACGACCGCCGTCCTGACTGCCACGCTTGGTGGTCACCAAGATAACGCCGTTGGCGCCGCGAGCACCGTAAATAGCCGTAGCAGAAGCATCTTTTAACACTTCAATGGAAGCAATATCGTTAGGGTTAATGTAATCAATGGGTGTGCTTCCGTTGGCCAAATCGGTGGCGTTCAAAATCACACCGTCAATGACGTACAAAGGGTTGTTGGCTACACTCACGGAGGTATTTCCCCGAATACGAATGTTGGCACGACCACCCGGGCGTCCCGAGTTAACCGATACATTCACCCCCGTAATCCGCCCCCCAAGGGCCTGATTCAAAGACGCCGACGGGCGCTCCAAAAGGGTTTCTCCTTTTACGGTTCCCACAGCTCCCGTCAAGTCTGATTTGCGCTGTACACCATAACCCACCACAATTACCTCCTCCAACGATTTGGTGTCTACTTTCAGCGAAACATTCAACTGTGTTTGCGCGCCTACGGTCAATTCTTGCGTCAGATAACCTAAAAAACTGAACACAAGCACCGCGTTGTTGTCGGGTACATCAAGGTCAAAACGTCCTTCAGAATTGGTCGTTGTACCACGCTGCGTTCCTTTCAAAACCACACTCACACCAGGCAACCCAGCATTGGCTTCATCCGTAACAACACCGGATATTTTACGAACCACGGGGGCCGTGGTTTCGATGGGCACTACCTTTGGCGCGGGAGTGACGGTGGGTACAGCTTCTTTTTCTGGGGTCAGAATAATCTGATTTCCAATTATTTCATACCTCAAATGAAGAGGTTTTATTAGCTTACCGAGCACTTCCACCAACGGCTCATTGGAAGCACTGAGCGTAATTTTCCGATTGGAGGGAAGCGTAACTGGGCGATACGCAAATCGTATTTTGACCTGTTTTTCAATCACCGTCAACGCCTTTCGTACGTCCTGATTCTCAACATTAATGGTTACTCTCTGCTGGAGTATTTCCTGCGCACTGGCCTCCCGGGCTAAAGAGATACCCGTAAAGATCAATGCCAACACACATTGTATCAACGATATTTTCATGAGATGATACACAAGGGGTTTAAAACGTACCGTTTTTTTCATTAGTTTTGATTGTTTTTGTGAATAATTATAGCAAAAACTCCTCCTTCACGTCTTTACAGGCGCTTGCTGATCGGTCAAAATCACAGGGAGGTAACGGCATCAGCGGTGTGCGACCACTGCTGATGTTTTTTTTGTCAGGAGAAAAACGACGGACTCTTCATAGACATAAAATTGTTTAAGGTTAAAGAAGCATTTTGTTGTTTAGGTAGTATCGTATGTAACAAATGGTGCGTTTTTTATTTGAAAAATGTTCTTTTTTTAATCAGGGTATTTTAAAAATCAACATCCTTTGCTGTAGATAATCACCTGACCATCAATCAATTTGTATCGAGCATCTAGCACTTTACATATTACTTCAAGTTTTTGAAACAAGTTTTCATCGGTCAGGTTAATGGTCAGCGTGCAGTCTTTGAGTACTTCTTCGTCAAACACTACCTTTATCCCGTACGATTTTTCTAGGGCCGCAAATACCTCCGTTGCGGGGGCCGCTTCAAACACAAACCGGGCCATTTCGACGGGCGGTAACAGCAGCAACGGAGCCTCTACCAATACTTTGCTGATGGTGGACTCGCTTCGGTGAAAAACCGCCTTTTGGTTGGGAGTCAGTACAACACCCTTTACTTCAGGGTCTTGCTGGGTGTCGTTCCGCTCGGCATACACCGAAACCCGTCCCGACTTTACCGCCACCGTTACATTTGGGTCTTTCTGATACGCCTTTACGTGAAAACTAGTACCTAAAACTCTAGTAACCAATCCATTAGAAAACACCAAAAACGGCCGCTTTGGATTTTTTTGCACTTCAAAAAAAGCGCCGCCTTCTAAATGTACCTCCCTTTTTGAATCATCAAACTCAACGGGATATTTGAGACGACTGTTTTTTTCTAATTTAACAATGCTACCATCTGGCAGTTGGAGCAACATGGTTTTGTCGGCTCCGTTGACAGCCTCTGCCCATTCGGTGGGCGCAGTAGCCAATACGCCCGGAATCTCCAACGGAGTAGAACGACGCCAATACAACCACCCTGCCGCAATTAGCACCACAAGAGTAGCCGCAATGGATAGAACAGGTATGTACCAACGTTGGGGTCTGTGCATACGCTCAGTTGATTGCTCATGCAGCGTTTTCTCAATCCGCGCCCAAATCACTGGCACCGATTGACTCCCTTCTGGGGTTGGACAAATTTGGTTCAGCCCCTCAATGAGCCGCCGAGCTTCTTCTATCTGATAATAGCGCTCGGGGCAATCCCGTAAAAAGCCCTGCCAAAAGGCGTCATTTTCGGCCGTAGGACAACATACCCATTCCTTAAAGTAGTCATCGGCGGCAAAATCTTCGGCGGTATATTGATAATAGTCCATCTAGGTTAGTAAAAAAAATAAATTCAAAAAATGGTAGTGGATATAGATTGTAAAGCCTGCCTTAAGCTCAGGGTATGGTATTGAAAATAAGAACACCGATGACTGAAAAAATACGTACTGCTTCGCGCAGGGTTTTGAGAGCGGTATAAATGAATTTACACGCTGATTGATAATTAACGCCCATAATGTGCGCCACTTCTTCGTTGCTGAAATGATGCGTAAAACGCAAATCAATGGCCTGCTGCTGGCGAGGGCTCAGGCGTCCGTATCCTTGCTTGAGTTGGCGCAAAAGCTGCTCCTGACTCTCATCTTTAATCAGGCGGCTCTCGCAGGTATCCTCTTCGCAAGTACCATCTATTCCTTCCACGCTCACCGATTGATAAAAAACATCCCGTTGTTGTGCACGGTTGATTTTATTGCGAAGCGACCGGAACAAATAAAACCGAATAGAATCTGTCTCACTGAGATTGGTACGGCTTTGCCACAATTCAATGAAAAGATCATGAATACTATCTTCGACCAACTGAACATTCGTCGTAATTTTATATCCATAACTTACCAACTCTTTGGCATACAACTCATAAATGCGCTTAAATGCACACTGATCGCCCTCCCGAAAAGCATTCCAAAGGCCATTATTTGGATGATGTGCTGTCACAGAAAAATTGTTAAAAATAGTACACGGCGCTGAAAACGTTGATTTTGATGGGTGCAACGACCTTCTAATATACTAATGCCCGAAAGGGTGGATTTTAATCCTATTTTTTCTAAATATTTTTTAATTTTCTTCATAATTACCCCTTTTTACCCATCTCCAAAAGACATTTATCAGGCGTCCCTCTTACGTTATTTTAATGAATAAACGGCTATGTTCCGTCTTTTCCATCCTGCTTTGACCTGTATCACCATGGATGCCTTTCAGAAAACACCCACCATGCCATAGGAAATCTATCTTTACATTTTGTTTTTTAGGGGATAATTTGTAACTACACCACGCACCAACCCCTTAACCATGACTCCCTACGAAGAACTCGCCCAAAAGGAATTAAACGTATGGCAACGCCAAATGCTGAAAAAGCCTTCGGCCGTCAACCGATTATCAAAATCGGCCCAGACTTGGATAAATAACCTCATTCCCGAAAAAATCCACGACGTTATCACCGCCACCATCAAGCAAATGACGAGGGGGGTGTTGTTTGGGGCTGAATTTATTACCCCTCAACCGATTCCCGCCGAGACATTGGAAGAGCGCGAAGCTGCCGTGCAGAAGCGAATCAATTTTTACAAAACGGCAGGAGCCGCCGAAGGGGGTGTAGCAGGCGCGGGTGGGTTTCTGTTGGCACTTGCAGATTTCCCACTGTTGCTGAGTATTAAACTCAAACTGCTTTTTGATATTGCGGCGCAGTACGGCTACCCCATCGACGATTACCGCGAGCGTCTTTATATCTTGCATATTTTCCAACTGGCTTTTTCGAGTCAGGAGCGCCGCAAAGAAGTGTATTTACAGATGGTAAATTGGGACGAAAAAAGCAAACAATTTCCCGAAGACATCCACGCTTTTGACTGGCGCACCTTCCAGCAGGAATACCGCGATTACATCGACCTCGCCAAAATGGCCCAACTCATCCCTGGCATCGGTGCTGCCGTGGGCGTGGTGGTCAACTACCGTTTGATTAACAAATTGGGAAAAACCGCCATCAATGCCTACCGAATGCGGTGGACGGAAGAACAGAAACTGATTAAATAAAGTTAGGAAGCGATGGCTACTGATGGAAAAACACCAACAGCTCACTTAGGCACTTGAGCGTACCGCAGGCATTCCACTTCGTGTTTTAACTGAACACCTTCTTCGGCAGGAATTTTAAATTCATCGGTTTGAATCCTAAAACTGCCAATACGCTTGCTCAGTAGCAAATTCAATTCGCTTTCGTTAATCCGAATGAGCGTAGTTGACTCGTAGAAGTTGGTTATTTTGGAAGGCTTTACCCCAATGAGCTGCTGCCGACGCAAAATTTTCGAGCCATCGGCAAACAGAATACTCAGGTCAACCAATGCCGTATAAAACGTTGGATAGTAAACCTTTATGTGTACATAATATTTAGTTTCTCCTTTTGATAACGCCTTTTCGAAGTAAATAGGCTCGTCCCTTTTTTTTTCATCTTCTTTAGGCGTAAAAAATCGGTGCTCACCGTCAAAACTGCTGTATTCGTAATGAATTATTTTTTCGCAGTCATGTTGGGAAAATGCAGGCAATGATAGTAGCAAGGCAAAGAATAAAATACTATTTTTCATAACGTTATTTTACTGCAATTTATAACAGGATTAAATAAGGTCAAAAAAGAAAGGGCATAAAAAAGAAAAATCAAACACACAAAACAAAAACATATTGATAATCAAACGATTACTTATTACGTCCATCGCTTTTTGTTTCAATTTCTTCATAAATGGCCGCGTCGCGCTACTATCACTTTCTGACACTTCAATAAAATCCTTTATTTTGAGACGTATTCCGCCAATCAATGACTCCGCCGGCACGGGATTTTACTAGTCAGAGCATCAATTAACAGCCCTATGAAACTTGACAAAAAAGAAGCTGCTACCATTATCAACGCCATTCGTTTTTGGGAAGATTCCCAAAAAATATCTCCCGAACTAGCTGAAGAACTGCGCAACAGCTACGAAGTCCGCAGCTCCAACGTCGATACCATCGCTTGGTATGCCTTTATTTCTGCCATTTCTTGCGGCCTTTTGGCTTTTGGAGCACTGGTAATTGATGAAAAATGGATTGAATTATTGCGCAAACGATGGGAGTTTTCAGAAGCAACCGTAGGCATAGGTTTTACGCTCGTGGCAGGCGTGTTTGTGTACTTGGCCCATCGCCGAAAGCTCAAATACCCTACCTCCCAAATCAGCAATGAATCTTACACCATTACTATTGCCCTCAGCGTAGCCGTCGCGATTGCGTACTGGACCCGCAGTCTGGGCCTTTTCAACGGCAATTATGCTCAACCTTTGCTGATTGCGACCATCGTTTACGGCCTCATCGGCGGCTTTTTGCCCTCACAGCTTTTATGGGTTATCATGCTTTTGTCGTTGACGGGCTGGTGGGCGGTTCAAATCTACGAATGGTCGGGGGGAGGATTTCGGTTGGCAGGAATGAATTATCCATTGAGTATGACCCTTTTAGGACTGTTGATTTGGGCATCGTCTTGGTTGGTCGAAAAAATCAAACCGCTGGTTTCGTTCGAGCGCGCCACCTATACTTTTGGACTGGTTTTGTTTCTTTTTGCGGCTTGGATGCTTTCCATCTTCGGCAATTACGACGATTTGGGGCGCTGGTCAGCCATCAAACAGGGCACACTTTGGTACTGGTCGGCGGGATTTACGGTTGTTTTGGCCACGCTTACGGCATACGCATTTAGAAGCAAAAACGATACCCTTCGGGATATTTGTCTGGTGTTCTTTTTGGCCAATATTTACACCCGGTACTTTGAATATTTTTGGGACCGCACCAACAAAGGTATCTTTTTTGCCATTCTGGCATTCTCTTTCTGGTGGGTGGGGCGCAAAGCCGAGCAATGGCGCAATCAGGAAAAAACGGCCTAAAACACGAAAAGGCGCATCGTGGGAGTTTGACCTCCTTCCGATGCGCCTTTCTATCTGATTATGGAATTGTAGCTTGATTATTCTTCGGTCAAACGAACGGGCGTATGATGGTATTTGCTATCCAAGTGATTGATGTTGGTATCTACCAACACACTCGTTACGGTTGTTGCATCCATCGTTGGCAATGAAGCCATCAATTTCGCGCTGCTGATACGAGCGGCGGGCAAGCTCATTGTTTCATCCACGGTAGGCAATGAAGCCATCAGTTTCGCGGTGTTGGTACGAGCGGCGGGTGCTTCGATGTTTTCATCTTCGGTAGGCAATGAAGCCATCAGTTCAGCACTCATTGGGTTTGTCGGCATTTCGTTGGTAGCGTCGAGCGTGGGCAATGAAGCCATTAAAGATTGAATATTGAGGACCACAAAAGCGGGAGTAGTTGATTCAACATCCTGAGTTGGTAACGAGGCCATTAAATGAGCGGCGATACACGATTGCTCTTTTTGAGGTTGTGCTTCTGCAATAGTACTTAATGCTAAAAGACTTAAGGCGGCGGTTGTGATTAACGATTTCATGATTTTAATGTTCTTAAATTGTTGGCTGTAATTATTTTAATTTTTTGTTTCTGGCTGTTTGTTTGTCTTAATGACATGACAAAAGTGGCAGGTATTTCTGAGCTGAAAAAGGGAAATGGGATGAAGCGTAGGTTTTAAGGGTCGAAGTGCATGAAAAACCATTTGAACGGAATTATATTCGGAAAAGCATTTTTTAAGTCCTTGAAAATCGCCAAAATCAGACTTTTTTAGTATAAAACAGACTATTTTACAAAATATAATTTGGATTAAAATTATACAACATGCATAAAATATGGGTTCATTTTAGCAATACCTCCAACAGAACCTTCGTCAAAAGTGCCTTTGCGGTGCCTATAAACACAAAAGAGTCCCGCCTTTGAAAAAGCAGGACTCTTCTTTTTTGTGTTGAATGGTTAAGGATTCAAAATTTTCTACCCCTTATTCAGGGTCTATACATCACAAATTTCCACGGCCTGTTTCAACGAAGCGATCGGGTCTGGGCGTTTGGGGATGAATTCCTGCGCCACATATCCTTGATAGCCCGTATCCACAATGGCTTTCATGATGGCGGGGTAATTCAGTTCTTGCGTATCGTCGATTTCGGCCCGACCTGGTACGCCGCCCGTATGATAATGCCCGAAGTACTGATGATCGCGCTTGATGGTGGCGATGATGTCGCCTTCCATAATTTGCATGTGATAAATATCGTATAGTAATTTAAAACGCTCCGAGCCTACCCGCTTGCAAAGCTCAACGCCCCAAGCACTTTTATCGGCCTGATAGTCTTTGTGATTGACCCGACTATTGAGCAGCTCCATAATGAGGGTGATTTTATATTTTTCAGCGGAGGGCATCAGCCGTTTGAGTCCAATGGTGCAGTTTACCAAACCTTCTTCGTCAGAAATTCCTTTGCGGTTGCCCGAAAAACAAATGACAGTGTTCAGGCCCGCCTCCACCAACTTAGGAAAAAGGGCTTCATAACTCGCCACCAAATCATCGTGATAAATCGGATTATTGAATCCTTTTTCGATACCCATACCCGCACCGTTGGGCAGGGCGCACGTTAGGCCATATTTTTGAATAATGGGCCAGTCGTTGGGCCCCAACAATTCAATAGATTGCAGGCCCATGGCTTTTGCTTCGCGGGCAAGGTCTTCTAGTGGTATTTTGTTGTAGCACCAGCGGCAAACTGACTGCTTGATTCTGCCTTTTAGCTCGGGGCCCAGGGCTTTGTCGGATGCTGCAAAAGCTTCCGTCAGCGTCATAGGCGACGATAAAAGGGCCGCGCTGCCTGCCATATTTTTTAGGGCCGTACGGCGTGATGTGTTTATTGCCATAGTGAATCTTCGTTAATCATTGTTGGTTTCATTGCCAGCACTTTCTCTGACCACTTAAAGCATTTTTAAACAGGATATTACCCCCTTTTTGTTAAAATCTCCCATAAAAAACCTCGGCGAAACTCGCCGAGGCTTTTTTAATTACTAACCAATTGTAAAGTGCTTTCGCACCCGTTAAAATTATAGAAATTCTACCTTTTTTTCACTGAATATTTTAAAATTATACCAAAACGTTGGCCGAGTTCTTAAATAAAGTGATTTATCAAAAAAACCATAGCCCAACAGCGGTCTCCCTTACAACTCCAACCGCTGTTTGTCTTTCAACAACACCTCACGGAGTTTTTCGTAGGGAAGTTTTTGGAGTGGCGTTTTAGCGTCAATCGCTAAAACCGCCGCCGTTGCTGCCGATTGTCCCAACACCATAAAAACGGGCTCCATCCGAATAGAGCCATAGGCAATATGGGTAGCACTAAGGCAGATGGGAGTCAGCAAATTGCCGCACTCTTCTTTTTTAGGAATGATCGATTGATAACTTATTGCAAACGGTTCTTTTACGCCAGCTTCTACATTTCCTTCATTCCGTATGTAGCCTTCCTTGGTTACGTACCGTTGGGTATTGTGCGAATCCATTCCGTAAGCAGCTAACCCCACGGGGTCAGGAGCCACTTCTAAGCGTTCACAATTGCGTTGGGTCATTACGTAGTTGCTTATCATTCGACGAGCTTCTCTCACATATATTTGCGACTGCCAGCCTTGTCCGTCTTCAAATTCATCTTTACACATTCCCCATTTTGACACCTCTTCCCTGATGAAAGCAGGTATTCTGGGATGATACGCAAGAGACCACATTAATCCTTTCTGATAATTCAAATGGTTTTCAAAAATCCGTTTCCGTTCTGCATAACTGGCTTCTGGATAGGCGTAGTTTTGACCAATAAAATCAGTGGAAAAGCCCCTACTATTGTTGGTATCTGTTTTTCGATTAGGCATACTAGAATTGATCCAAGGAACTGCTTTCTCGCCTGCTTCGTAGTTTCTAAAAAGAAGCTCATAATCTATTTCACGATAATTGGTAGGTTTAACAAATGGAATGCGGTTTCTTTCATCATCAGTCAAACACATTCTAAAGCAGTACGCCTGAATTTTTGAATCGCCTGTACCATCCTTGGGTGGATGTTCTTTTTCAATGAAGGGAAGTAATCCACTTTTAGGATTTCCTTTTTCGATGTAAGGGTCAACTCCGTTTACAAAATTATGGTTAATTCCATTTTTGGAAATAGTTCCCTTTAAAGAAGGGCTTGTTTCATTGGCCTGTACACCGTTCAAACTTTCGCCGTATTGCGCATTTGATTCTCTTCCAACTGCATAAGAAATTCCCGTCGCAGCCATCAGATCACCTTCGTAAGTAGCATCAATAAACATTTTACCGCTATATACTTGGCCGCTTTCCATCTGAATGGACTTGATAATCCCCTTAGATTTTTTTACGCCACTCTTACGGTTCAAGCGTTGCGCATACACCAAGGTTATATTTTTTTCTTGCTCCAGCATTTCCTTCATTATTTTCAAAGCGGCCGAAGGTTCAAAAGTCCACATTGCATCTTCATTGGGGCCTGTTTTGGTTTGCCCACCATCTCGATAAGATTCTTTCTTTTGGAATTTCCAGCTTTCTAGGTTTTGATAATGTTTTTTGACATTCTGGTAAAACTCCCTTGAAATCCCACCGATGGCTTGTTTGTTACCAATATCTGTTTGACCTAATCCACCGGTGGTCAGTCCTCCTATTCGTTTTGATGGCTCAATCAACACGATGGTTTTACCCATTCTCGCCCCCTGAATTGCAGCAGCGACTCCCGCCGAAGTACCACCATAAATTACGACATCGTATGCAGGCGTAATCTGACAAAAAGCGCGTTGGAACTTTCCCAAAAAGGAAGAGAAAACCAAAATTGTCAACAAAGACAAACAATTCTTGAACATCCTCGTGATGGTTTAATGATAAACATTTGTTTTACTGGCGTTACATCCATTTTTATAACTCCAACCGCTGTTTGTCTTTCAACAACACCTCACGGAGTTTTTCGTAGGGAAGTTTTTGGGGTGGCATTTTACCCTCAATAGCTAAAACCGCCGCCGTAGCTGCTGATTGTCCCAAAATCATAAAAACGGGTTCCATCCGAATCGAGCCAAACGCAATGTGCGAACTCGACACGCAAACGGGCACCAAAAGATTATTACACTCATTTTCTTTAGGCAAAATCGACCCGTAAGCGATAGAATAGGCACTTTTTGGGTGTACGCCAATGTCCCCTTCGTTTTGCACAAAGCCATCACTTTTGACGTACCGCTGCGCGTTGTGGGCATCAAGTGCGTACGAACCCATACCGATAGGGTTGGGCACTTTGGTTTGCGCCAAAGCGTCGGCTTCTTTCATCACAAATTCGCCAATCATGCGCCGCGCTTCACGGATATAGAGTTGGTGGGGCCAGTTGCCATTGTCGGTAAATTCATCTTTGGGCAAGCCCCATTGCTTCATTTTGTCCTGCACATCGGCAGGAACACGCGGGTCGTTTTGCAGAAAATACATCAGACCTTTTTGGTATAACTCGTGGTCTTTAATGATTTCTTGACGGCGCTCGTAGCTTGCTTCGGGATAATCGTAGTTTTTGCCGATGTAATCTGTACTAAACGGCCCGTGGTTGTTGGTGTCGGTTTTACGGTTGGGAATTGGGTCAAACTTATCGTAGGTTTCGCGCCAGCCCGTTTTGAACACCCGCGCGTATAATTCATAACGGGCGGGGTCATAACCTTCTGGTTTTGGGAAAGGAATGCGGTTGTCGGGATTATTGCTGAGGCACATTCTGAAGCAGTACGCCTGAATCTTATTGTCGCCAGTACCGTTTTCAGCGATGGGTTCAGCCGATATTTCAGGTAGTAATCCACTTTTGGGATCGCCTTCAATTTTGTAAGGACTGACATTGGCTTTGAAATAGTGACCGTGTTGAAACACGCCCGCCTGTACACCGTTCCATTTTTCGCCGTATACGCTGTTGGCTTCGCGGCCTACGTGGTATTTCACCCCCGCCAATGCCATTAAATCGCCTTCGTAGGTGGCGTCGATAAACATTTTCCCCTGATATACATTTCCACTCAGGGTCTTAATGGAAGTGATTCCGCCCGATTTTTTAGTGATTCCTTTGGCCGAACGGTCGAGCCATTCGTTACGATAAATGGTCAATTTGTATTCTTTTACAAAATCCTCAAAAACGCCTTCTGCCGCGTGAGGCTCAAAAATCCACATGGTCCGGTTGGTACCGTCAAGGGCAGGCGTACCTTGTCCTTTGTTGCCGTATTCTTCTTTTTTCTGCCATTTCCAGGAGGTTTCTTTCTGATAATGCGTGTAAAGTCGCTGATAAAACTCGCGAGACAAGCCCCCGATTACTTCTTTGTTGCCCGTGTCGGTAAAGCCCAACCCACCCGACGACAAGCCGCCCAAGTGTTTGTCGGGAGAAACAACAATGACGGTTTTACCCATTTTTTTCACCTGTACTGCCGCAATGACCGCCGCACAGGTGCCGCCATAAATAATCACATCGGCCTGTCGCACCGCCATTGGGCTATTTGGTGCGTTTTTCGGAGATTCCGTCAGACCTCCCATTTTATGACTCGGCAATAAAATAACGGTGGCAATCAGCCACACCAGAGAGCGAATTTTGTTCATTGTAAAAAAGTGATTATTGGTTAAAAAAGGTGTTTTTAAGCATATTTTACTACCTAAAAACACCTTAAGATATTAATATCCGGGATTTTGGTCAGCAGGAGTTAAATCGGGGTTATTATCCATTTCCTGCTTCGGAATCGGCCAAAACAAATGCGCATCTTTCACGTCTTTGCCGCGCGCCGTTTTGATGATTTCTTTGAGTTTGGCCACGCCCAATCGTTTGAGATCATACCAACGACTTGCTTCCATCATAAATTCGTAAGCCCGTTCGGTCATGACCAATTCGCGAAAGGACGCCGCCGATTGTCCCTCCAACGTAAAATCAACGGGAGATACCGCCCCTGAAGGATACCCATACGCCCGACGGTGTACTTTATTGAGGCTTTCCAAAGCTTGGGCGGTGGGGCCGTTGTTGGCTTGACTTACCGCCTCGGCATAAATAAGTAATGCTTCGGCATAACGTAAAATCGGAAAGTCATTACCTGCAGGATTGGCGGGCGTATCCCTGAATTTGCGGAAACAAATCGGCTCCGCTGTGGGGAAAGTCGTTAGTCTACCGCTGCGATTGGTATAAGACGAATACAGGTTGTAATCTTTGCGCAAGTCTTTGTCAGACCAGTTTTTGATCAAAGGCAAAGTGGGCAAGGTAAAATGCGCCCGTACGCCCGTGGTGTAGGGCCCATCGGCGGGGTGTTGATAACTCGGATACCCCCATCCCTGACCCGTAATGCGGGCGTATTTAATGTAAAAAACCTCCTCCGAAGTCGTGGTTAAGTCAGCACCGTAAAGTTTTTCAAAATCATCTGAGGTCTTGACTTCAACCAATGAATACAACCCTGACTTAATGACCTCGTCGGCTTTGTCGCGGGCCAGGGCCCAGTTTTCACGGGTCAAATACACACTGGCCAACAGCAGCTTAGCCGCAAACTGCGTGGGTCGTCCTGCTTGCCCAGAGGTAACGGTCTTGGGCAAATTTGTTTCGGCATACTGCAAATCGTCGGTGATTAGTTTATAGACCTCATCTACCGAAGCGCGTTTTCCACGCACCTGCGACACCTCACCGATGGGCGTGGTGCGGAGTGGCACTCCGCCGTAGTTGCGCACCAAATTATAATAGTTTAACGCCCTCAAAAAACGAGCTTCTGCTTCGATGGCGTTTTTCTCGGCTTCGGTGATGTTTACGGCTTTAACGGCCTGAATCACAATGTTAGAGGAATTGATGCTTTGAAACAAGTCGCGCCAAATGGCATCTGTGCGGCCGATATTGGTACCGTCCAATCCCTGAAATTCGCTGACAGGAATCTGGGTACCGCGCGAAATACAATAATCCGTCATCCCGTTCAATTGCGCTGGGTAGTTGGTGCCGTACGAGTTTGCCCCGCGTACCTGCGCATACACGGCATTCAGGGCCGCAATGAGGTCTTCTTTGGATTTATAAAAATTCTCTTGCGACAAGCGGTCCGTTGGGACTTCTTCCAGTAAACCTTCGCAGGATGTAAACAAGAGGGTAAGAAAGAGAATAGCTATCTTTTTCATAATAAGTTCATTTTGGAAATTAAAAACCGAGACGTGCGCCGAATGTGATGGTTTTGGCTACGGGATAACCAAACTGATCCACGCCAGGACTGATGGAATTGCCGCCGCCGAGGGTGCTTACTTCAGGGTCGTACCACGAATATTTGGTCAAGGTCAACAAATTCTGACCGCTCACGTACACCTGTGCTTTTCGCATCCATTTAAGCCCCCATCGGGCCGTGGGCAAGTTATACGCCAATTGGATATTTTTAACCCGCACAAAAGAGCCATTTTCTACATACCTATCTGATTCTCTGAACTTTGTATTAACGCTTATTTTGGGATATTTGGCGTTAGGATTAGGGCTTTGTGGTGTCCAGCGATTGGCGTACAAATCCTTGATTTGGTTTTCGCCAAAATTGAAACTGTTGGCAAAACTGGCCACGTTGAAGTTAAACAAGTCTACCCCCTGCACACCTTGTACAAACAGGTTCAACTCAAAGTTTTTAAACGAAGCCGACGAACTGAATCCAAAAATAGCACTGGGGTTGGGGTTACCGATGATGGTTTTATCATTGGTGTTGATAATACCGTCATTGTTCAAATCTTTGAAAATAATCTCCCCTTTTTCGTTCAGTCCATTTTCTTGATACCCAAAGAAAACCCCCACGGGCTGCCCCACACGCACCAAGCTGACAGGCACCCCAAGCGGGTTTTGCAGGCTACTGCCAAACACGTCGCTTCCTCCCACCAACTGATTCACTTTGTTGCGGTTAAAAGAAACATTGGCCGAAATATCCCACTTAAATTCTCCCGAAAACAAATTGGCGTCCAGTCCTAGTTCTACCCCTGAATTTTGGATTTCACCAATATTTTGGGTCGTACTGGTGTAACCTGCGGAAGTCGGCAACGAGACAATGGCCAACAAGTCTTTGGTATTTTTTTGGTAATAATCCGCCGTCAGACGAATGCGGTCTTGCCAGAAGCCAATGTCGAGTCCGATGTCGGTCTGGGTGGTAGTTTCCCACTTCAAATCTGGGTTGGATAAGCTACCGCTAGGGGCGTAGCCAATAGAAAGGTCGTTGCCAAAAATCGTTTGATACGATGCCAAACTGTTCAGGGTTTGGTACGGACTCAGCGCCGTGTTGCCCGTTTGTCCCCACGAAACCCGCAGTTTAAGGTCCGACAAAAACGATTTGTCTTTCAGAAAATCTTCTTCAATCACCCGCCACGCAAAAGCGGCCGACGGGAAATACCCCCATTTATTGCTCTTCCCAAACCGCGACGACCCGTCGGCCCGGTAGCTGGCGGTGAATAAATAGCGGTTTTTCAAGGAATAATTGACCCGCCCGAGGTACGAAAGCAACGTCCATTCCGACGCCCCGCTGCTGGGAATACCCGGCGTAGCGGCTCCCTGCAACGCATCGGTGGTGAGTACATCGGAAGCAAAACCGCTTCCGCCCGCACTCAACGAATTGTTTTTTTGATTTTGGTAAGTCACCCCGCCCGTTAATGCCAGGTTGTGTTTGTCATTGAACGAACGGACGTAGTTCAGGATATTTTCGTTCAAGAGGTTGGTTTGTCGAGACGTGGAAACCGAGGCCGAACCAGTGGGAGAAGTAGACAATTTACGGGTCGAATATTGATCCTGACGGCTATTAAAGGTTTCAATACCTCCCGAAATTCGCAACGAAAGTCCCTTGATAAATTCATAATTGACGGCGGTGTTGGCCAAAACGTAGTCCCGCACATCTTTGTCGGTCCGCTCATTGACAAGCGCAAACGGATTGAGCAATACGTTGGAACTGAACGAATACGGAACCACATTGCTATAATCGCCAGACGGCGTAAACGGTGCTACCGTAGGGGGAGCTACCAAAATGGCAGAAAGCGCCCCGTTGCCCCGGTTGCTGTTTTCACCATCGATACGGCCTTGGTTGAGTCGGCTCAAAATGGTACTAAAATCAAAGGTCAGTTTATCACTTACGCGGTGATTGATATTGCCGCGAATGGTCCCTTTTTTGTAACTTGAGTTGGGAACAATTCCCTCCTGTGAGAGCAAATTTCCCGAAAATGAATACTGCATCCGTTCGGTCCCGCCCGAGAAAGTCAGTCCGTGGTTTTGGATGGGGGCGTTTCGGAGCAATTCCTTCTGCCAATTGGTTCCTTGGCCAAACCCATTGATTTCATCTTGCGTAAAATAAGGCTTTACTCCGTCATTGGTAGCGCGCTCGTTGGCAATTTCGGCCATTTCGCGGGCGTTCATCATTTCAATCAGCTTTGTGGGTGATTGAATCCCGTAAAAGCTTTCCACATCCACCTGACTTTTACCCGCTTTGCCTTTTTTGGTCGTCACAATCACGACCCCGTTGGCACCGCGCGAACCGTAAATGGCGGTGGCGGAGGCATCTTTCAACACTTCCATGGATTCAATGTCGGAGGGGTTGAGCGCGGCAAGGCTTCCCGAAAGTGCGAAACCGTCAACTACGTACAAGGGTTCATTACTGGCTCTCAGGGAGTTTCCCCCCCGAATCCGCACCGAAATATTAGAGCCGGGCGCTCCCGAGTTCTGAATTACCTGTACACCCGCCACGCGGCCCTGCATTCCCTGCACGGGCGTCGTTATCGGAAACGAAGTAATGTCTTTTGCTTTTACCGATGCTACGGAACCCGTCAAGTCACTCTTTTTGACCTGTCCATAACCCACTACCACCACCTCGCTGAGGGCTTTAATGTCGGTTTTGAGCGAAACATCAAGTGTGGTGCGATTGCCTACTACGATTTCTTGCGGCTCGTAACCCACAAAACTAAACACCAACACCGCTGCCGATTCACCGTCGGGTAGGGCAATGGAATATTCGCCGTCGCCATTGGTTGAAGTGCCGCGCTGCGTTCCTTTGAGCAAAATACTCACCCCCGGCAGTCCATCTCCTTTTTCGGCGTCAATCACTCTCCCTTTAAGAAGTTTATCGGCGGGTTTTTCTTTCAGCAAAGGCTCGGCTCGCTCGTTTTCGGGTTCGGTTCTGGGCGGCATCCGGTTGAGCAGGATTTTGTTTCCTACCACCTCATATTCAATATTTAAAGGCCGAAGTAGGCCTTCCAATATGGTGGAAAGTCGCTCATTCTTAGCTACTAAAGTCACTTTTCGTTTTGAAGAAATAAGCTGAGGGCTGTACATAAAATGCACATCCGCCACTTTTTCGATGCGTTCGAGCGCGCGTCCAATTTCTTGGTTAGCCACCTGAACGCTGATTTTTCGTTCGAGTAGTTCCTGCCCTCTGGTATCTATGGCGTACCCTAGGGAAGTGCACAGAATTGTCAGAAATAATTGGTAACAAGTGATTCGCATGATTTTGAGCAGCAACTTGTTGAATTGTCGATGTTTTGACATAATTTTGGACTTTGTTGGTTTACTGAATTGACAAAAACATCCCCGCACTCGTCAATAAACGGGTGTCACGAAGCCTGAGAAACTTTGGGGAAAATTACGGGTCGGTGATGCGGACACATCGCCGACTTTTTTGTTGGTTAATCGGTGATACTTTTCTAAATCATAGCGTCTCCAAGGGGTTTAAAAGGTTCTTTACTTATCGAAGTATGTGGAGTTTAGCAGTTATTATTTGTTTTTTTACTTACATCCCTTCCCTGTCACCACAATCTGCGCGTCTATCAGTTCATAATTGGCTTCAAGTACTTTACAGATAAGGTGCATTTTTTCCAACAACGGTTCATCGCCGAGCGTCGCGGTGAGTTCGCAAGCGCCCATGAGTTCTTCGTCGTACACAATTTTTACGCCGTAGGCTTTTTCCAACACCGCAAATACATCCGAAACAGGCGCCTGACGAAACTCAAAACTCTGCTGCTGAATGTCGGACAGCGCCAATAACTGCGGTTTTTCAACCAACGAGCGCACCAATCGGCTATCAGCTCGTCGAAAAGTCACTTGTTGGTTGGGAGTCAGCACCAAGCCAGTCAGTTCTCGATTTTTTTGTTTGGCATCCGCCGTGGGGTCTTCCCGGGTAAACACAGACACTTTTCCGGTTTTGACAATGACCCGAACTTCCTGGTCTTTGTCGTAGGCTTGCACCGTAAATGAAGTACCCAAAACTTTGGTTACCAACCCGTTGGCAAATACAAAAAACGGTTTTTCGGGATTTTTAGAGACTTCAAAAAAGGCTTCGCCAGACAATACAACCTCCCGCTTATCGGTCTGAAAAATGGTGGGATAACTAATGCGCGTTTGCGGTTGTAACACCACAGAACTGCCGTCGGAAAGCATCACTGATTGGGCGCGGGAGGTTGTATTGGTAAATTCGATGAGCTTAACTTCATGCTTAATCTGCTGAACAACCTCATGGTAAGAGCTTACTTCTTCGCTAAAATTCCGCTGAAAAATCAGCCATCCAGCGAGTGGAATCAACACCACTGCCGCCGCCACGCGCACCCAAGTTTGGCGCCAAAGCGGCACCACCGCTACGCCTTCCTCGGCACGTTGCACAAGCTGTTGGATGGCCTCGTCTACTTCCGCTTCCGAAATCTCTTCTTGCGCCCGATACAATGCCCAGACAACCCGCCTAGCTTGTTGCACAGCCGCGTCCTTTTCGGGATGCTCTGCCAGCCATCGCTCCCAAAAAAGTGATTCCGCATTTTCCAAAACCCACGCCCGAAACGATTCGTCTAATGCCAACGCCTCGGCGTCGTAGGCGGTATAATCAATCATAGAAAGAATTGTACTTTGATACCTTGTCTATAAAGAGATAGACACATGGCCCGTGGCAATACTCACTTACAAAAACATTTTTTTTGATTATTTTACATTGGCCCAGCAGAAAAGCAACATTTTGGCCAACGAAAACCAATTGGTTTTTAAAGAAGTAAGGGCCCGATGCAGCAAATTGGCCACCGATTGACGGTTCATGGTCAAAATTTCGGCGATTTGATCATTGGACAGACCTTCGTAGAATTTTAAAAAGATAATCTCTTGCTGCCGTTTGGGAAGTTTGGCCAAAACTGCCTTTATTTTTCCTTCGTTTTCTTGAAAAAGCTCGCTTTCAATCAAGGTTGATTCGGCGGAGGTATGATCTGAGAAAGGCAAATCTTCGTCCAAATCTTCCGACTCAAGCATCCATCGTTCTTGACGAAGTTTACGAAATAGGTTGTTACGCAAGGATTTGATGAGGTAAATCCGAACAAAAGGCGTCTCGGTCAGGTGTTCTCGTCGCTCCCAGAGTTCAAGAAACAAATCCTGAATACAATCTCTGACAATTTCGCGGTCTTTGGTGAATTTGGCGGCGTAATTAAACAACGCCCGGTAATGACGCCGCGAAAGCTGCCCCAACGCGCCACTGTCACCCGCTTTGAAGCGCTGCCAGAGAAGTTCTTCTTCGTTATGTAAGAAGGTGATTTTCAAAAGGGAGATTTGTGAGTTTTACCAAAGTTGACATCAAATTAACAAACAAACCCTCACAAATCATACTATTTTTTATAAGCATAATACCAATGCAAAAGCATCATATTATTTGGATATTTTTATAAAACAGCAAAGGGCATCCACAAATAACTAATCACTTATTCAGGGAATTAAAAAAAGTCAAACTAATATTATTCCATTATTTCAATGAAAAGTAAGTCTCTGTTTTTTAGTACAAAACACAGTTTTTTTTAAACTAAACAAACATTTTAAACATTTGTTTAAAATATGCATTTAAATATTTGGCGGTTAAAAAAATAGTTTTCAACTTTGGCTCAAGTTTTGAAAATTAGGAGGCAAAAGTGACGTGCATTACTCAATCAAGTGAAGAAAAAATTAAAGAAGCAGCGAAGTCTGTTTTTTTAAAAAAGGGATATGCAGGCACCACCGCAAGAGACATAGCGGAGGCAGCCAGCATGAACATTGCGCTTACGAACTATTATTTCAGAAGTAAAGAGAAACTTTTTTTTGAGATTTTTAGAGATTTGTTCAGTTATTACTGTAAAAACACGCTGAAAATCTTTGAGAAACCAATCAGCATCCGTGAAAAGCTGATTGAGCTTATTGAAGAAGATTTTCAAATGATGAAGAAGGAGCCGAGCTTAGTGTTGTTTTTGATGACCGAAATCCATCGGGACCCCGAACGGCTTTTGCCGGAGTTATCAAGGTTTAAGGAATTATTACATGTTACACTATCAAACCAAATTGAAGAAGAGATCATAAACGGCCGAATGCGCAATATAAGTGTGGAGCATTTGATGCCTTTGATTATGGGGAGTTTGCAGTTTGTTTTTGTGGGTAAGAATATGAATATGAAAATGTACAATGCATCAGAAGAGGAATTTAATGCATTTGCCGAAAACCATAAGAATCTAATTATCAGTATGATTACCGAATATCTTTTTATTTCTGAGACTGTTAGTTAGTTTTAAAAGCCATTGAAACATTTTCACGCAATTATTGTTCACTAGATTACCCTTCTTTACCCTGCCCGCTATTAAAATTGCTGAGAACCTATGATGAAATTGACCTTTGGTCAATTTGATAAATTTATATATTCTGACACACATTGACAGTATGAGTAAGAAGTTACAAAACAAAGTTGCAGAATTTAAGGATGCTGCTGCTATAAAAGAAAAAGGATTATATCCTTATTTCAGACCTATCGAATCAGGGCAGGATACGGAAGTGATAATTGATGGAAAACCCGTTTTGATGTTTGGTTCCAATTCTTATTTGGGGCTCACAAACCATCCTTACATTATTGAGGCCTCGCAAAAAGCGGCCCAAAAATACGGTACCGGATGCGCAGGCTCGCGCTTCCTGAATGGTACATTAGACATTCACATTGAGCTAGAACGCCGACTAGCGGCTTATACTGGAAAAGAATCAGCGATTCTTTTCAGTACTGGCTACCAGGCCAATTTAGGCGCAATATCCTCACTTACTGGGCGTAATGACTACATTTTATTGGATGAGATGAACCATGCTTCCATCATTGACGGAAGCCGTTTGTCTTTTTCAAAAGTCATTAAGTACGCCCACAACGACATGGCCGACCTTCGCAAGAAGTTGAGTCTGTTGCCAGACGAAGCCGTTAAACTCATCGTAACCGACGGCATATTCAGCATGGAAGGGGATATTGTTAATCTTCCCGATTTGAATAAAGTGGCCGCCGATTTTGACGCTGCCATCATGGTCGACGATGCCCACAGCCTAGGCGTAATCGGTGAAAAAGGAGCGGGTGCATCTTCACATTTTGGACTGACAGACAGTACCGATTTAATCATGGGTACGTTCAGCAAATCCCTCGCTTCGTTGGGAGGATTTATCGCTAGCGACGCCGCCACCGTCGACTACCTCAAGCATCGTGCGCGTTCGCTGATATTCAGCGCCAGCATGACTCCCGCTACCGTGGCCAGCACCTTGGCGGCATTGGACATTATTGAGTCGGAGCCATTCCACATTGAGCGGCTTTGGGCCAATACACGCTACGCCAAAGAGCTACTCCTCATCAACGGCTTTGATTTGGGCCATACCGAAAGCCCGATTTTGCCAGTTTATATAAGAAATAACGACCTCACATTTATGATGACCAAGCTTCTTCAGGAAGACGGTGTCTTTGTAAATCCCGTCGTTTCGCCCGCTGTTCGCCCCGAAGATACCCTTATTCGGTTCTCTTTGATGGCAACGCACACGTTTAGCCAAATTGAAGAAGCTGTCGACAAAATGGCCAGAATTTACCGCAAACTTCGTCCTGAGGCGATAAAAGTAAAACTATGATTCGCGTAGCTTCCGTAGACTCTAAGAAAGAGCTTGGTCAGTTCATTGACTTCCCGCACGATTTATACCGCGACGACAAAAACTATGTCCCTGAGCTGTTTATCGCTCAGCGAGACATGCTGACACCTGGCAAGCACCCTTTCCATGAGCACTCTACTGTGAAGCCTTTTCTTGCGTATAGTAATCTACGTATAGTGGGGCGTATTGCGGCCATTCTCAACCGAAACCACAATGCGTTTACGGGAAGAAAAGACGGTTTTTTTGGTTTTTTTGACTGTATTGACGACCAAGAGGTGGCCAACGCGCTCATCAAGCAAGCGTCTGAATGGTTGAAATCGCAGGGGGCAGAGCACCTCAATGGCCCAGTCAATTTTTCTACCAACGACCCCTGTGGGCTTTTGGTAGAGGGTTTTGACCGCCCTCCCATGGCCATGATGCCCTACAATGCGCCTTATTACGAGAAACTGTTGCTGAAAACAGGACTACATAAAAAGACAGATTTGTTGGCCTACGAATTGGAAGTAAGCAACTCCAACGACCGCTCCATAAAGTTGTTGGATACTTTACAGCAAAGGTTAAAACGCGCAGGAATTACCATCCGAAAAGTAGACCTCAAAGATTTTAAGAATGAGGTCGTTAAGATTCGGCATGTGTACAACTCGGCGTGGGACAAAAACCTCGGATTTGTGCCGATGACCGACAATGAGTTTGATTATTTGGCCAAAGATTTGAAGTTGATTTTGGACCCTAACTATTGCATAGTGGCCGAAAAAGACGGCAAGTTTGTGGGGTTTGCGTTGGGCATACCCGATATAAATCAAGTACTTATCAAGATTAAGCGCGGACGGCTATTGCCAACGGGTATTTTCAAACTGCTTTTTCAGAAGAAAAACATCACCCGTATCCGTGTTCTGACGCTGGGGGTCCTTGAAGGGTACCGTAAAATGGGCATTGAAGCTTGTTTGTACGGGACCATCATCAAGAATACCTACGGAACCAAGATTACAGGGGGAGAATGTTCGTGGATGTTGGAAGATAATTACCTCATGAACCACGCCATCGAACAAATTAACGGTACACTTTACAAAAGATACAGATTGTACGAGAAAGAATTATGAGCAGCAGGGTATTGATTACGGGAGCAAGCGGTTTTATCGGTTATCATCTGATAGAAGCCGCCCAAAAAGAGGGCTTGGAAGTTCACGCCGCCGTCCGCCGTTCCAGTAATGTCAATCACCTAAGAAAATTCAATCCTGTATTTGTCTATCCAGCGTTAAGTGATAAAGAGGCACTGAAAAAACTGTTGAAGGAAGGGGATTACAGCTACATTATTCACGCGGCGGGAGCCACACGAGCCAAAAACACCCAGGCCTACAACCTAATCAATGCCGATTATACGCGTTTGCTGGCCGAAGCGGCACTAGAAGCTGATATTCCGCTAAAACGGTTTTTGTTTATGAGCAGTTTGGCGGCGCTGGGTCCTCTATCGTATGCCGAAGAGCAGTCCATCACGGAGAACACTTTACCATTGCCCATTACGAGTTATGGAAAAAGTAAACTGTTGGCAGAGAAGATGTTGGAAAAATTAACAGCTTTACCGCTGACCACCATACGGCCCACTGCCGTGTACGGACCAAGGGAAAAAGATTTGTTCATTCTTTTCAAAACCCTCAATCAAGGCCTTGACGCTTACATCGGCAAGGAACCCCAGCGACTGAGTTTTGTCTACGTCAAAGATTTGGCAGAAGTGACGGTGGCGGCCTTGCTCAAAGGCCAAGATGAACGTCAGGTCTACAACATCTCAGATGGATTTGCCTACGACCGATACGCTTTGGCCGACGCCTTTAAGGCAGCCAGCGGCAAAAAACCGCGTCGGATTCATTTGCCCGTGGGCGTGTTGAAACTAGCCGCCAATATCATGGAATTGGGCGCCACGTTTTCGTCGGTAGCCCCCGTAATAAACCGTGAAAAGGTAAAAGAGCTGACCGCGCCGAATTGGTTTTGCAGTATCGAAGCCGCCAAACGGGATTTACAGTACCAGCCTCATTATAATTTAAACAAAGGAATTGCCGAAACCTGGCAGTGGTACAAAGCCAATGACTGGATTTAAAGCAATCTACCAAAAGTACCTTTACCGAAGTTTTCTTTCCTAAAAAGAAACTTGATTGGACCCATTTAATGTACAGTCGTGATGAACAAAGGGCCAAAAGCCCACATTAAAATGAAAAAATTAGCCACAGATATAACCAACCTCCTGTCAATTTTATGTCTGACGTTAGGCGTTGCGTTTGCCCAAACAACCACCGTCAAAGGCGTCATTACCGACACTAAATCGGGTGAAACCCTGCCCTATGTAAATGTGCAGGTAGTAGGAACCAACATCGGAAGCACTTCCGATGCCGAAGGCCGCTACAGCCTTACCGTACCCGCCAATAAATCAGTCATTAAGTTTACTTATATAGGGTACCTGAGCATCGAGAAAAACGTCACGCCGGGGATTGCGCAGACCATTAACATAAAGATGGCCGTCGACGCCTTGCAATTGAAGGAAGTGACCGTCAGGGGAAAAACGAGCCGCTATCGAAACAAAGATAATCCAGCGGTTCAGCTCATCCGGGAGGTGATTGAGCACAAAGAACAAAACCAGATGGCGGCCAATGACTATGTAGAATACGAACAATACGAGAAAATCGCCTTGTCGTTGAGCAACCTTTCCGACAGTTTTAAAGAGCGTCGCATTTTTCGGAACTACCAGTTTTTGTTTGTCAATCAAGATTCAACGGGCATGGGCGGCAAAAATCTGTTGCCCGCTTACATGCAGGAAAAACTCTCTAAAGTCTATTTTCGCAAAAATCCCTATACCAAAAAACAATGGGTAGAAGCCGACCGCAAGGCCGAATTTGATTCTAAATTTATTGATAATGACGGCTTGAACGCCTACTTCCGACGTTTGTACGAGGATGTAGACATTTACAAAAACGACATTTCTATTGCCACCAACCTGCTGCTAAGCCCCATTGCCAACACGGCACCGACGTTTTACAAATTTTTTATTCGCGATACCGTTAAAACCCAAACACCTTGGCTCGTTGAGTTGGGATTTGTGCCGCGCAATAAAACCGATATGCTCTTTGAAGGGAAACTATTTGTGACCCTAGATGGTAACTACAGCGTTCAGAATGCCTACCTGACGGTCAATAAGGAAATCAACCTCAACTTCATGCGCGATTTGGAAGCAAAGTTGGAGTTTGAAAAAGGTACGGACGGTCGCTACCATCCCGCTAAAACTACGTTGGGAATGGAGTTTGCACTGGGCGATAAATCGGGCGGCCTCTATGGACAACGCGTGGTAAATTTCAAGAACTTTACCATCAATCAAGCCCGTCCCGACAGCGTTTATAAAGGCCCCGCGCAAGAAAACGTGACCGCGCTTTTGGCCGTAAACAAAGGCGAATCTTACTGGAACAACGTGAGGCACTTACCCTTGGACCGGCTAGAGCGCAATATTTACAGAAACGTAGACACGCTGCAAACCATCCCGTCTTTCCGCCGAACAATGGACATCGCAACCTTGCTTTTGGCTGGTTATAAATCCTTCGGCCTTGTAGAAGTAGGGCCCGTAAACACGTTTTACAGTTTCAATCCCGTGGAAGGATTCCGTCTGCGTTTTGGCGGCCGAACCACCACTGATTTGAGCAATCGTTACTTTTTTGAAACCTACGCGGCCTACGGTTTCAAGGACGAAAAATGGAAGTATTTTTTAAGCGGTACGTATTCGCTCAACAATAAATCGGTGTACCAGTTTCCGTTTCATTACATACGGGCCAGTTTTCAGCGCGATACCAAAATTCCTGGACAAGACTTGCAGTTTGTGCAAGAAGACAACTTTTTGTTGTCCTTCAAACGCGGCGACAATAACCGCTGGCTGTACAATGACATTTTTAAAATCGAATACATCCGTGAGTTAGCCAACCATTTCTCTTACCGGGTGGGCTTTACGCAGTGGAATCAAAGCCCCGCGGGCATCCTGCGTTATGAAACCGTTGATAATGAAGGCAACGTACAAAGTGTACCACAGTTGAAAAATACCGAGCTGAGTCTGGAACTGCGATACGCGCCCAACGAGCAGTTTTACCAAGGAAAACTGTACCGCACACCACTCATCAACCGCTCACCTATTTTCACACTTCGCTACAATGTGGGCGTGAAAGGCTTTTTGTCGGGCCAAAACAACTACCACAACATTACGGCCAATATTGCAAAACGTTTTTACTTCTCGCAGTACGGCTACGCCGACGTCACGACGGAAGGCGGCTACATTGTGGGCAAAAACATTCCGTTTCCGTTGCTGATGATTCACCGCGCCAACCAGACCTACGCCTACCAATTGAACTCGTACAACTTGATGAATTTTCTTGAGTTCGTGAGTGACCATTACGCTAGCGTAGACGTACAATATTACTTCAACGGATTCATTTTCAATAAGATACCATTGCTCAAAAAACTAAAACTCAGAGAGGTGGTCAGCTTGAAAGCGCTCGTAGGTGGCCTACGCGACGAGAACAATCCGAACAAACAAACCTCCGTTTTTCGCTTTCCAGTTGACGAGCAAGACAAATCCATCAGTTACTCTTTGGGACGCACGCCGTACGTAGAAGGCAGCGTCGGGATAGCCAATATTTTCAAATTATTGCGTCTGGATTTGGTAAAGCGTTTTAATTACCTCAATCATCCGGGTGTATCCGAGTGGGGCATTCGGGCGCGGTTTAGGGTTGATTTCTAAACTACCCTCAATCACCTAATTATCAATTATTTAAAGAAGCACAAAGAATGAATTACGCAATCATCGCAGCAGGGGAAGGTTCACGATTGGCGCAGGAAGGGTTTACGCTTCCTAAGCCGATGGTCGCGCTGCACGGCGAAATATTGATTGACCGTTTGATTGGTATTTTCAGTAATAATCGGGCCGAAAGCATTCAAATTATCATTAACGAAACATCGGAAGCACTGGAGAAACACTTGTCGGAAACAACCTATGAGGTTCCAGTTCGGGTCATTAAAAAATCCACGCCGAGTTCATTGCACAGCTTTTATGAATTGCTAAAGGCCAATCCCGCCATTGACGAGTTGTGTCTGACCACCACCGATACGGTATTTACTGAAGATGAATTTGAGTCATATATTCTGGCATTTGAGCAAAACCGCGAGCTTGACGGATTAATGGCCGTCACCACCTTTGTGGATGACGAAAGTCCTTTGTTTGTGGCAACCGATGAACAACATTTGGTCACGGCTTTTACCGACACCAACACTTTGAACACGCCATTTGTATCGGGGGGCATTTATTGTTTGCGCAACAAAGCCCTCGATTGCGTTACGCAGGCGATTGAAAGCGGCACCAGCCGGATGCGCAATTTTCAACGCCAATTGATTGACAATAAGTTAATTATCAAAGCTTTTCCCTTTTCAAAAATCGTGGACATAGACCACGTGAGGGACATTACCACTGCCGAGCTTTTTTTGAGCCACGCGCAGCAGACACCAAATCATGAAGTTGTTTTATAATGGATACATTTGAATTACTGGGAGTACACCGAAACAAGAAGTTTTCCCCCAATCATATCGGAAATGATGACGCCATTTTTTCATTAACCGCCCAAGCACTCCAACGAATGGGATGCACGGTAAGCATCTGTTGCGAAGATGAGTTTCTGCAAAAACAGACGATTGAGCAACGTTTTATTTTTACCATGGCCCGGCAGAAAGAAGTAGTGAAAAAATTGCAGGAGTTGGAATTGGCGGGAAAAGTAGTTGTCAATTCGGGTTTTGGAATCGAAAAATGTTTTAGAACAAATATGACCAAAGGACTGGTCGAAAACGGCATTCCATATCCCAAAAGTTTTATTGTGCCCACTTCCTACACTGGAAATGATGTTTTTGAGCAACTTCCCGGCAAAGGGTTTTGGATCAAGCGCGGTGATTTTCACGCCATTCACAAAGAAGACGTGACCTTTGCGGCAAGCGCCGACGAAGCCCGGGAGATATTGCGTGAATACGCGCTCCGGGATATTCCCGACGCTGTCATTTCTGAGCATTTGATGGGCGATTTGGTGAAGTTTTATGCCGTACGCAACACCGATTTTTTCTATTGGTTTTATCCGTACGCCAACAACCACCACAAATACGCCGATTATGAAAACATCAACGGCAAGTCGCTGTACTATCCTTTTGATGAGGATGCGCTCCGCAAAGCCGCCAATGCATCAGCCGAAGCCCTCGATGTACACGTGTATGGTGGGGATGCCATCGTGGGAAAAGACGGACGGTTTCACATCATTGACCTCAACGACTGGCCAAGCTTCGCTCCGTGCCGTCAAGACGCCGCTGAGTCGATTGCCCAAGCCATTTTTCAACAATTTACCATAGCTGCCTGATGGAAAATTTGACAAAAAAAATACCCACCGAAAAAAAGGAAGAGCCCAAAAGCAGTGCTTTTGAAAATTCACTGAAATCAAGCGATACCGAAGAGCAGATTGATATTTGGTTTTATCGGCCCATTGGCTATCAAATTGCCCTTTTTTGCGCCAAAGTTGGCATTACGCCCAATCCCGTTACCATTGTCAGCATCTTTTTTGGCGTAGCGGCAGGAATTCTTTTCTATTACCAAGAACTGTGGATAAACGTTATCGGAATGTTGTTGTTGGTTTTTGCCAACTCTCTCGACAGTGCCGACGGACAGCTGGCCCGCATGACCAACAACAAGAGCCGACTAGGACGCATCTTAGACGGAGCGGCAGGGGACTTTTGGTTTATTGCCATTCACGTTGCCATTTGTTTACGGAGCCAAAACGAAGGTTGGAGCGCGTTTATTTGGGTACCGGGCGTGGTAGCGGGGGCTTCGCACGTGGTGCAATCAGCAATGGCCGATTACTACCGCAACGTGCATTTGTTCTTTATAAAAGGCACTTCTGGCAGCGAACTGGACAACAGCCGCGAGTTGCAGAAAGAATACGACACGCTTACGTGGGGTAAAAACTTCGGCATGAAACTGGTCGCAAGATTTTACTTAAACTATACCAAAATGCAGGAAAGCTTCTCGCCCAATCTGCAAAAATTATTGGGTGTAGTACGCGAAAAATATAGCTCAGGATTACCCGAATGGCTTATTACCGAGTTTAGAGCACAAAATAAGCCCCTGATGAAATATACCAATATTATTCAGTTCAACACGCGGGTTTTATTTCTGTTTTTGTGGTTGTTTATCGACCAAGCCTGGATTTATTTTCTATTCGACATCTTTATTCTGAACCCCATTCTCATTTACATGTGCGTGAGTCAGGAGAAAGTCAGCCGTCATTTTTACCAAAAAATTGTGTCTTAACGTGAAGAGTACGACGATATACAAAGCCCTATTTTTGGTGCTGGGCGTCATTTTTCTGGGCTATATGATTTATGGCATGGGGCTTGATGTTATTGGGGCCAATATCAAAAAAATGGGTTTTTGGTTTATTCCCGTCATTGGCAGCTGGTTGGTGATTTATGTTCTGAATGCTTTTGCCTTTAAGGCTATCATTGAAGATCCACAATTGCCCGCAAGCAACCTTTCCTTTTGGTCGGTGCTTCGACTGACAATTACGGGTTACGTTATCAATTACATTACGCCATTTGTGGCGCTGGGCGGCGAGCCGTACCGCATCATGTTGCTCAAACCCGCGCTGGGTGTGCGCAAGGCCACGTCGTCGGTGTTGTTGTACAGCCTGATGCACATGTTTTCGCACGTGTTGTTTTGGTTGGCGTCGATTGTGCTCATCGTGGCTTTTGTTCCGCTGAGTACGCTGATGCTCGCGGGTTGTGGCGTTATGTTGGTGGTGGGTTTGGTGCTGGGCTTTTGGTTTATTCGCGTCTACCAACGCGGCTTCACGGTCAGTACATTTCGATTGTTAGAAAAAATGTACTTCGTCAATAAAATAGTAAAGGGCTTTATGGCCGAAAAAATTGACGCATTGCACGAAATCGACGAACAAATCCGCATTCTCTACGCCGAACGAAAACCGCGTTTTTACGCTTCGCTGGGGCTAGAATTTGCGGCCCGGGTGGTAGGGTGCGCCGAGATTTACTTTACGGCCCAGGCCGTAGGATTGGATATGTCGATCACAGAATCGCTGATTGTTAGCTCAGGTTCTTCGTTGTTTGCCAACCTGATTTTTTTCTTTCCGATGCAGCTCGGCACCCGGGAAGGGGGGTTGGCGCTGGCGTTGCAGAGCATCGGAATGCCCGCCGCAACGGGCCTTTTTATCGGTATCGTGGTGCGTATCAGGGAGTTGGTGTGGATAGGCATTGGGCTGCTTTTGCTCCAACGTACAAACGTTCAATCAGTGGGCAAAGAAACTGCGCTGGAAACCGTTTCAAATAAATTATGATTTTTTTGGTTTATCTGTCACCCATTATTTAAAGTAAATCGTTTATGATAAAAGGAGTTTTGCTGGACTACGGTGGCACAATCGACACCAACGGATTGCATTGGGGCGGTGTATTGTGGAACAGTTACCAAGAATACGGGGTACAAATTGACCAAGAAACATTTTCAAAAGCGTACTCATTTGGGGAGAGAGCCTTGGCGATTCATCCGATTGTGAAACCTGAGCATACTTTTTTAGATACCTTACGGCTCAAGGTGGAGCAACAGTTTCAGTTTTTAAAAGACAACGGTTTTCGGGTTAATCCTGAAAGCATTGAGCTGATTGCAACAGACTGTCATCTTTTTGCCAAAACAACGGTGGCGCAGGCCGCTCCCGTTTTAGCGCAACTTGCAAAGCAGTATCCGCTGGTGATGGTTTCTAATTTTTACGGAAATATCAATAGCGTTTTAAATGATTTTGGAATTGCCGCGTATTTCAACGCCGTGGTAGAATCGGCCGTGGTGGGCGTAAGAAAGCCTAATCCAGCCATTTATCAACTCGGCGTAGACGCGTTACAATTGCCCGCCGAAGCCTGCGTCGTCATTGGCGACTCATACAGCAAAGACATTGTTCCAGCGCACGAAATCGGCTGCAAAACAATCTGGCTAAATGTACAAGGTTGGGAAGAAACAACTGCCAAAACTGACTCCGTCGCCGATGCCGAAATCCATGATTTTGCATTGGTACCTGAGGAGGTTACGAAATTAATAAGTTAAGCACCAATGAAGTTAAACAATTAAAAGATAGGTAGTTAAATGATTTTATTGTAAATTCATCATTCTGATTGCTTACTTTTTAAGATTTAGCTTCGACGCATTTTTACAAAAATACTGACACCAAATCATTGAAGAGTATGTACGATATATGCACCATCGGGCACATCACGCTTGATAAAGTCGTGACACCCCACTCGGTCAAATATATGCCGGGAGGCACTTCTTTTTATTTTTCCAAAGCCATCCAAAAGGCACAATTAGACTATGCTTTGGTCACGGCTTTGGCAACGAGTGAGTTGGGAGTGGTTGCCGACCTTCGCAAATCAGGTATTGAAGTATATGCATTGCCCAGCGAGCACTCGGTGTATTTTGAAAACATTTACCCCGAAAATCAAAACCACCGCGAACAAAACGTATTGCAAAAAGCCTCCCCGTTTGATGTTCCGGTCATGCCCGATATTACCGCCAAAATCTACCATTTAGGGCCTTTACTTTCAGACGACATCTCCTTGGAACTATTAAAACTACTCGCCACCAAAGGCATGGTTTCGCTGGATATTCAGGGGTATTTGCGGTACGTTAAAGACAAAAAGGTGCTTTACAAAGACTGGGCCGACAAAAAAGAGGCGCTGCCGCACGTGAGCATTCTGAAAGCCAATGAGTTTGAAATGGAGGTATTGACAGGAAAAAGTAAGGTGCAAGAAGGTGCCAAATACTTGGCCGATATGGGCGTTAAAGAAGTAATCATCACCCTTGGCAGCCACGGCTCGGTGATTTATACCGATAATCGCTTTCATAAAATCCCCGCTTTTACACCCACAAAAGTAGTGGACGCCACGGGTTGCGGCGATACGTACATGGCGGGCTATTTATCCAAAAAGATAGCCGGTGCCGACGTGGAAGAAGCCGGAGAGTTTGGGGCAGCCATGGCTACCATCAATATCGAAGCTTCTGGTCCTTTCTCGGGCGATTTCACCAAAGTTGAAAAAGTGCTTGCTTATGGAACTCATGAGGGGTACGAAAAGGTTTTTTCATGGGCAGAGGCGTGGTCTTCGGTCGTTTAAAGTTGTTTTTGCAGTAAACTATAGTCATGAAACTTTCAATTATTTTGTGGTTGCTTGTTGCCCCGCTACTTTTATCGTTTTCGACGCCCAACAGTAGCACCGATAAAGCACCACTCCCCGACCCCGAGAGCTTTCCCGTACCCAACGGAATCAAAGGACTCCTGTTTTATATCCAGCGCGACCCTAATACCAACACGATTTGTTACGAAATCAATGTGGACAAAAACGGGAAATTAGAAACAGAAGACCCCGTTCATGCATTTTGGATTCGCTATCCGGAGGGAGGAATGCGTAAAGATCTGAACTACATTCAACGAAAATTTGCCTACGGAATCAACGTAAAGTCGACGGGAAACGACCGCTACGAATTGCGCTCGGTGGCTTATTCTAAACTACCGCTTTTGTTGAAAAAAGACGCCCAAAACCAATATCAGGTATATACCGCAATCAATAAAAAAGAATGCGTTCTGAGCCGGGTATTTATCCGCATCGATGGTGGCTCATTTTGGTCGCCAAATGTTCTTTATATTGAGTTAAAAGGAACTGAAATAGCAACGGGTAAAACCCTGACTCAACGCATCAAGCCTGTTTAAAGGTGGCTTAATACCCCACTTCCAAAAAAGCTGTAGATAACTTTTTCAGTTTGGCATTGCTCAATGCGCGGTCAAAAACAGCTAATCCGCCGATTTGTCCCTTAAAAAAATTACCCATTCCCGCTTTAAGCAGCACCGCCCCCACGGTAAAATCAGAACCGTTGTTGCCCATGCCATCGGGAAAGTAATACGGATTTTTGGACTGGGTCAAACCCTCGGGGTAGCCCTCAAAGCCTTTGGTATGGTCGATGAGTTCGGGCGTACGTGCTTTGAAAATACCGTTAAAATACGAGCGAATGTATTGCCCATCGTACGTAAAAGCAACGCAGCACCACTCATTGGCGGGCACGGTCTGTTCACTCGCTGAATAATCAATGGAATACGGAAACGGCGGCGTAGGTTTGCCAGTGAAGGAAATATGCCCGCAAACCTGATTTCGACCGTTGTAATACGGCAACGACACAAACAGCCCATACTGCCGTTTGCCCCCGTCTTGGTATTCGTTCCAAATCCCTCCCACAAATCCCGTTTGTTCTCCCGTCCACTTGACCCAGGCCACCACAGTCACTCCTTGATTTTTACCATAAATATTAAGCTTGCCGATTTCCGCATTGGGCAGCGAAAGAAAAGCCTTGTTACCAAAAAGCGCCGAATAGCCCGACAACGGCCCTTCGTTGATGCGAGGCAGTGTGCCGTTTTGCTCTTGTAATGGATAATCTTCCATGCCCCAGGCCTTTCTAGGCTGTCCCTCCTGTTCTTTAAAATCCCACAAGGCCACCAAGCCTTTGGTGCTGAGGAGTTTCTTGATAGAACGCTTTGGTGCTTGCCCATACACGGCACTGCCTACCCACATCGTCAGGAGACAAAACATTAGGTACGGGCGAATCATAAAAAGGGCTTTTTTCATACAACTTCGAAGGATTGTGTGAATCAGGTTTAGAAAAACATTTGTTCAATGTTAAAGATTATTTGCCCATTTCTACGCCAATCAGCAAGCCTTTCATGCTTGAAAATTATTCTTTCTGCGTCCTCCATATCTGCCTCAAGTGTGAACGCTTTTAAAAAATTATTGTTTTATAGCTTATACCCATTGCGTTACTATCCACACCATCACAACTTTCTTAACGTCCCGAATGACTCGTTACACTTTCTAAAAAGTCCATTGGTTTTATCCTATTTAACAGGCAATCAGAAAGAAATATAGTCCGGTCATTTAAGAATTTAAACACTATGAGAACATTGCCCGTATACATCTTCGCTCCTGCTATCACGTACTGGAGAGCGAGGGGTAGAAGTCATTATTCTGCCGATTCTTCCGTTTTTTTACTCCATTTTTTTCCCAACGGTTCTTGAAGTATCCGAGCTTCGCACCGCCTAAATATCTTTCAATTTCCTCTTACTTTCATAATTTTTACCCTGAATGAGTTATTGGTCAAAATCAGATAAAAAGTTTTTTTTAGCGCTGATTACCGTTACATTCCTGTCTCCGCCTTCCAGCCTGCTTTGGGCACAATCGCAGGCATCGGTCGACGGCGGAACCTTGGAAAAAGCCACCTTAGAAGAGGTCGTGAAATACGCTCTGAAAAATCAGCCCGCCATTCAACAATCGGTGATTGATGAGCGCATTACCGAAAACAACATCAAAAGCCGACTCGCTGATTGGTATCCGCAAATCAACTTCAATTACAACCTTCAACACAACTTTATTGTCCAAACCAGCATCATTGGCGGCAATCCCGTCAAGTTAGGTGTTAGTAATATCTCGGCGGGGCAGTTTACGGTGTCGCAACCACTCTTTAACCGCGACGTGCTTTTGGCTCGGCGCACCCAAAACGAGGTACGATTGCAGGCCAATCAACTAACATCTTCCAACAAAACCGATTTGGCCGTCGATGTCTCCAAAGCCTTTTATGATGTTTTGACCACCAAGCAACAAATCGACGTGGCCAACGAAGACATTGTGCGGCTAGAGCGCAGCCTGAAAGATGCGCAAAATCAGTACAAAGCGGGCGTTGCCGATAAAATTGACTACAAACGGGCGCTGATTTCGCTCAATAATACCAAAGCATCGAAGAAAGGCAATGAGGAAATTCTGAAAGGAAAAATTGAACACCTCAAATCCTTGATGGCGTATCCGAAAGCGCAGGAGCTAAATCTTCAGTACGACAGCCTGCAAATGGAACGTGAGCTTTTTTTGGATACCCTCCAAAATGCCGAATACACGTCCCGCATTGAATATCAGTTGCTGAATACCCAAAAGCGCTTATTAGAGTATAATTATCAATACACCAAATGGAGCTATTTACCTACGGTAGCGGCCAACGGAGCCTACAATTTGAACTTTCAAAACAATCAGTTTTTGGATTTGTACTCCAAAAATTTCCCCAATTCATTTGCAGCCATTACGCTTTCGTTTCCTATTTATCAAGGAGGAAAACGCAAGATTAATACCAACACCGCCGAGTGGCAGCTCAAACGCATTGATTTGGACATTAAACGCCTGCAACTCAACGTCAACGCCGAATATGTGCGGGCTTTGGGCAGTTATAAAGGGAGCTTGACCAATTTGCTTACCCAAAAAGAAAACATGGAATTGGCGCGCGAAGTCTACGACATCATTCAACTGCAATACCGGTCGGGCATCAAAACCTACCTCGAGGTCATCGCTTCGGAGACTGATTTACGACTGGCTCGCATCAATTATTACAACGCGCTTTATCAAGTGCTTTCCAATAAAATTGACGTACAACGTGCCCTTGGCCAACTTAATTATTAAAAAACTGAATCTCCGAATTATATGTATTCGAATCCCATACACTACTTTACCGCCGCATTGTCCATCGTTTTTCTGACCTCTTGCGATAAAAAAGAGGAACAAAAAGCGGCCCAACAGGCCCCTCCCGCCGTGGCCGTGACGTTGGAAGAAGTCACCACTACCAACGCCGTTTATTACGACGAATACCCCGCCAGCATTACGCCCATCAATCAAGTTGAACTGCGCCCGCAGGTGACAGGTTTTATTACGGGGGTACATTTTCAGGATGGGGCACGGGTGAAAAAAGGACAGCTTTTATACTCCATCGATGCGCAACTTTATTCGGCCAATTATGAGCAGGCCGTGGCCAACCTGAAAGTACAGGAAGCCAACGTCAACAAAGCCCAGAAAGACGCCGACCGGTACCATGAATTAGACAAAAACGATGCCGTAGCCAAGCAATTAGTTGACAATGCCGACGCCGCACTCGAAGTAGCCAAGAAACAAGCAGAAGCCGCCAAGGCCAATATTTCGGCGGTATCTACCAGCGTACGATATACCAAAGTCTACGCTCCATTTGATGGTGTAATTGGCATCTCTTTGGTGAAACCCGGCGCAGCGGTTTCGGCAGGACAAACCCTGCTGAATACTGTCTCGACTGATGGACAACTGGCCGTAGATTTTGGCGTCGACCAAAAAGAAATCTATCGGTTTGCGACCTTACTTAAAAATAGAGCTTCCAAAGACTCAACATTTACGCTTGCTTTTGGCCCCGATATTTATCCTCATCCTGGCAAAATTCAATTGCTTGACCGCGCCGTTGACCCGCAAACAGGAACCATCAAAACGCGACTGATTTTTCCTAATCCCGACAATTTACTGCGTGCGGGCATGACCGGAACCGTGCGCGTACTGAACCGCGCCTCAACCAAATCGGTCGTGATTCCGTACAAGGCCGTAACTGAGCAATTGGGCGAGTTTTTTGTCTACGTTGCAGGTGATAGCAGCAAAGTAAGTCAGCGGAGAATTGTGGTGGGCCAACCGTTGGGGACCAAAATCATTGTGAAAGAGGGATTGAAAGAAGGTGAAAAAATCGCCGTTGAAGGAGTCCAAAACTTACGCGAAGGAGCACTAATTAAAACGGACAAATAACTCATTTACAATTGTTTATTTCAATAAGAAATCGACAATTGCAAATATAAAAATCTTTCCAAATGATTGCAGATATTTTCATCAAAAGGCCCATTACCGCCATCGTCTCGTCGATTGTGATTGTGTTGGTGGGACTCATTGCATTATCTACCCTGCCCATCGCGCAGTATCCAGATGTGACCCCACCTACTGTGACGATTTCGGGGAACTTTATCGGAGCAGATGCACAAACGGTAGAACAAACCACCACCACCGCCATCGAAACCCAAGTCAACGGCGTGCCAGGCATGAGTTATATGTCGAGTACCAGTACGAGCAGCGGGCAAAGCGGCGTCAATGTGGTATTTGAGGTGGGCACCGACGTCAACATTGCGGCACTCGACGTGCAAAACCGCGTCAGCGTAGCCGAGCCTTCGCTTCCAGATGCAGTCAAACGTTTGGGGGTTACGGTCAGGAAACGTCAGCCGAGCATCATGGTGGTATTGGCACTTTATTCGCCCAAAGGCACGCACGATGCGCAATTTATCGGAAACTACGCCAATATTTACCTAAAAGATGCCCTCCAACGGGTCAAAGGCGTGGGCGATATTGTTTCGCGCGCCGATGATTTCGGAATGCGTATCTGGTTAAATCCCGACAAACTCGCCAGCCTCAAAATGACGCCCGCGGATATTTCGGCGGCACTTTCGGAGCAAAACCTTCAGATTGCGGCGGGAACCGTGGGCGGAAATCCGCAACCCAACACCCAGACATTTGAATACAGTGTACTGACCAACAGCCGCTTAAACACCAAAGAACAGTTTGAAGACATCGTGGTGCGCTCCTCACCCGCTGAAGGGCGCGTGGTGTATCTACGCGACGTGGCGCGGGTCGAGCTCGGCAAGTTTGATTATGGGGTAAACGCCTTTGTCAACGGGAAACCTGCGGCATTTATTCTGATTTATCAGGCGCCCGGTGCCAACGCCCTCGAAACCTACGACGGAGTAGTAAACGCCCTCGAAACCATGAAAAAAACGTTTCCGAAAGACATCGACTACGTCATGCCGACCGAAACTGCCACAGTGGTCCGGGTTTCCATCAATGAAGTATTAAAGACTTTTGGCGAAGCCATGATTTTGGTGATTATCGTGGTGTTTTTGTTCCTGCAAAACTGGCGCGCTACATTGATTCCGATTCTGGCCATTCCCGTTTCACTCATTGGCACGTTCATCTTTTTTATCCCGTTTGGATTTACCATCAATACCCTCACGCTTTTTGCTTTCGTGCTGGCCATCGGTATCGTCGTCGACGACGCCATTGTGGTCGTGGAAGCCGTTCAGCACAATATTGACCACGAAAAACTTTCGCCCAAAGAAGCAACCGCCAAGGCCATGAAAGAAATTTCTGGACCCGTGATTGCCATCGCCTTGATTTTGGCGGCGGTGTTTGTGCCCGTGAGTTTTGTGCCGGGCATCGTGGGGCGTTTATACCAGCAGTTCGCCATTACGATTGCCGTTTCGGTGCTGTTGTCGGCTTTCGTAGCGCTTTCGCTGACGCCAGCGTTGTGTTCTACCATGCTTCGCCCTTCCAAAGGAGCGGCCGATAAGAAGAATTTAATGGAGAAATTCTTCGACCGATTCAACAAATGGTTCGAGCGCTTGTCGATTTCCTACACCAGCGGTGTGGCAAAGTGGATCAAAGGTACCCCCTACGTGATGGTGATGATGGTGTGTTTGTTTGTAGGACTGTTTTTTCTGTTCAAAAATAAACCAACGGGTTTTATCCCCGTTGAAGACGAAGGGCGCCTTTTTGTCACCTATGAAATGCAAGAAGCAACTTCTACCACACGTAACATTGCGATGATTAAGGAAATCATGACCCGCGTAGAATCCATTCCCGAAGTACGGGTCGTGGGTGGTTTGGCGGGGTTGAACGTGCTCAGTTTTTCCAACAAATCCAACGTTGGTACGCTGTTTATCAACCTGCACCCGTGGGCCGAGCGCAAAGGTGCCGAGCACCACGTGCAGAGTGTCATCAAAGAAATCCAAAAACGCACCGCCGACATCCGCGAGGCGCGCGTTTTGGCCATTGCACCGCCCGCTATTCCGGGCTTGGGTGCCACGTCTGGATTTACGTTTCAGATACAGCAAACCACCAGCACAGATAACATTCAGCAATTTGAGGGTGTAGCCCGTAATTTTCTGGGAGCGCTTACCAAACGCCCCGAAATCGGCGCGGCCTTCACCTTTTTTAACACCCGAACTCCCAGCTATAAAATTGACGTAGACCGCGAAAAAACCAAAAAACTGGGCGTATCGGTTTCAGAGGTATTCAGTTCATTGTCGGCCATGTTGGGAAGCAATTACGTCAACGACTTCAATCTTTACGGACGAAACTTCCGCGTGGTGGTACAAGCCGACAGCAGTTTCCGCTCATCGTTGGATAAAATTGAGAAGTTTTATGTACGCAACCGCGAAGGGAACATGATTCCGCTGAGTGCTTTGGTCACGACAAAAGTGGTTGAAAACCCCGCCTTGATTTCCCACTATAATATTTACCGGTCGGTCGAAATCAACGGGACGCCCAAACCTGGCTTCAGCAGTGGGCAAGCGATTACGGCGCTGCGGGAAGTAGCCGCCCAAACCCTTCCCGCTGGATATGGCTATGAATTTTCGGGGATGAGTAGCGAAGAAATCAAGGCAGGCGACAGCACCACGACCATTTTTGCCATTTCTATCGTCTTTGTCTTTTTGTTTTTGGCCGCTTTGTACGAAAGCTGGTCCATTCCATTTTCAGTGCTTTTTGCCGTTCCCATCGGGGCCTTCGGCTCAATTTTGACGCTGACGTTTTTACCCAACTTATCCAACAACATCTACGCCCAAATCGGGTTGATTACGCTGATTGGATTGGCCGCAAAAAATGCCATTTTGATTGTGGAATTTGCCAAAGAGCGCGTAGACGGCGGTATGGAATTGGTCAAAGCAACGCTGGAAGCCGTACAGTTGCGCCTCCGACCCATCATCATGACTTCGTTGGCATTTATTCTGGGGGTGTTGCCATTGGCGTTTGCCAGCGGTGCCGCTGCCGAATCACGCAAGACCATCGGTTGGACCGTATTTGGGGGAATGTTGGCCGCCACGTCGCTGGCTATTTTTGTAGTACCCGTACTGTTTGTCTTGATTGAAAAAATCAGCATGGGCAAGAAAAAACGTACAGAAAACGAACAAAAAACAAACACAACTTCGACGGTAGTGGAGTAAGAAACATTTTAGGAAATAACTAAAACGCCCATAAAACAGCTGATTAATCAACTGTTTTATGGGCGTTTTTCATTTAATGATTTTACATTAAGTTAAGCAGGTTCACAAACTGCCCCATAGTAACTTTAGTTTACAATATAAAGAACAGAATTGCTCTATTTCGCCATCTCTGCGCATAAAACTCACTAATCTCCCCCAATCTAAACCTCCCTAAAAGTTGCATTCTATCTTTTCAAGGGCCTTTTTTTAAACCTAAATAACATTTGCTTGAAAAATCCGTTAAATTCTCGGAGATTTAATGATTAATTTGGCAAAATGTTTGCGGTAGCTTTGGTATCATGACGAGAAGACTTCTTTTAACCCTGCTGTTAGGTATATCTTTTTGGGTTGCGCAAGCGCAAGACCCTCAATTTTCGCAATTCTACGCGAACCCCTTGTATCTTAACCCTGCCTTTGCTGGTGGGGCTTTGGCACCGCGCGTTATGATGAACTATCGTAACCAATGGCCTGGCCTAGCCGCCAACTACGTTACCACTTCGTTTGCCGTTGACCATTACTTCTCAGGAGTCAATAGCGGTGTGGGCTTGATGTTTGTTAACGACAGTCAGGGAACGGGCAATTTGAGAACTTCCGAAATATCGGCCCAATACGCCTATCAACTTAAATTCAACGAAACAACCGCCCTGCGCATGGGATTGCAGGGAACCTACGCCAATCGCCGCGCCGACCTACGCGAATTGACTTTTGGAGACCAGTACACCAACCGTGGTTTTACAGGAAACCCTACCGCTGACCCCCTCGCCGCCAACGGCACGCCTACGATTGGATACATGAGTTTCGCCACGGGATTATTGCTTTATTCTGACCGTTATTGGGTAGGAGTATCAGCGCACCACCTTAACCGCCCAGAGCAAGGATTTTTTCAGATAGCCGACGGCACGCGTCTACCCATCAAAGGAAGTATTCATGCAGGGTTGGTCATTCCGTTTGGGGGCTATACTGGTTTGGGGGATGAATGGAACCGCGAAATGAGCATTTCACCCGCCATTAACTATAAATTTCAGGGCAAATACGATCAGTTAGATTTGGGGGTGTATCTTACCTATTCTCCTATCGTATTGGGTCTTTGGTACCGTGGGCTGCCCATTAAGAAATACGTTGACAACATCACCAACCGCGAGTCGCTCATTGCCCTGATTGGGTATCGCCAAGATAAGTTTTCATTTGGTTACAGCTACGACATTACGATTTCGTCGTTGGGATTGCCGAGCGGCGGTTCGCACGAAATTTCGATGGCTTACACCTTCGATTTCGAGCCTTCGCCCCGTCATCGTCGCTCAAAGAAAGACAAACAGCTATCGTGTCCTAAATTTTAAAGGTCGGTACGTTTATAGGCCAATATTAACATAAAAAAGGAGGGTTAAAGCCCTCCTTACTTGTTTTATAATGATATTAATCAAGCCATTTCATAAAGAGCTGCATTCAATTGCAGGGGTCTTTCACAAGCACATGATGAGTCGTCAAAATCATTTTCGGCATGACTTTTTAGCTCATTAATACTATCGTATACACGCACGCGATCAATCATTCTCCGTTCAGCTTCATTCAAATTGGCAAATAATAAATCTATAATAATGTCCATTTTATCATAACAATCAATCATTGCCATAGAAGGTGCACTGACTCCTAGTATAAAAGAGTCGCTGACCAAACCTCCATATGCAGGAGCCAACCCTATTGCATCAACTAGCAGGCCTTTACTCTTTTCATTTAAGAATAAAGTCTTTAATTTATTTACCAATGCTGTTGTATCCATGACATAAATGTTTTTACTGATGTTAAAAATCTTCTTGATGTTTGTTGCTTACATCCAAAATCATACCGCCTTTGTTCGGTCCATCCAGAAACTATAGACCATAGTTTAGCAAAACTTGCATCTGTACTTTTTAGGTCTTCTAATTCCTGATGTAGACCAGATAATATAATTAAGTCACTTAGGTCATGTATTTGGAAAGTCTTTGCAATATTTTTTGTACTTGGATTTTTCTCAAACATCTCAATATTTAACCGTTTACAAATCACCGCTTTCAATCCAAATTCCACAGCATAACCAGATAGATAATAAGCACCTGCGTAAAACCTGTTTTCGTACAATAATTCAGCTTCGTTAAGGCGATCCTCTACCATTACTTTTAATTCTGCTGCCGTTGCCAATTATTAAGTCTGTTTGGTAGTCGAAACAAATTTAATACATATTAAGTTTACAGGCAATTTAATTAATTGAATTTTAGCAAGTTATGTATATGTTTAATCAGGAGAAAAAACAGCGGTAGGGCATTGGTGCCGTCGCAACAGATGATAATTCTAAGACAGTGCTCAAAAGAAAAGTTTCGGCAATCGGCTAATTATAATTATGAGTATTTCTTGACAGTCTATAACCACTTCTTGACTATAAACATTCCTGACCATAGTTTACAACTTCACCTGCTTTGCAAAGGCATCTTTGAGGCGTTGGTCGTGCGTTACGACGACGAGACTGGCCCCGATTTGCTCGGATTGATTCTTCAGAAGTTCGATTACTTTATCGCAATTGATGTCGTCGAGGCTGGAGGTAGGCTCATCGGCCAAAATGACCGCTGGGTTGTTCATCAACGCCCGGGCAATACTGACGCGTTGTTGCTCTCCCTGACTCAATTGATTGGTTTTTTTGGACAGATGATCGGCAAAACCCAATTGCTCCGCAAGCTGTTTTGCCCGCACTTTATCTTGCGGTTTTTGGGCTAAGTAACTCGAAAGAAGCACATTATCCATCACATTGAGCGAGCTAACAAAATGCGGACGTTGGTAGACAATACCGATTTGACTTGCGCGTACAGCCGCCGCTTCGGCTACCGAAAGGGGCGTAATATCTTGATTGTTGATAAAAACTTGACCGCCTTCGGGACGCAACAACAAGGCCATTAAATGCAACAACGTCGTTTTTCCCTTGCCCGATTGGCCCAAAATCAAGAGCGCTTCGCGGTCGTTACAAACAATATCAGGAAAAGAAAAATGCTTTTGGGGGGAATACGAAAACGTAAGGTTGTGGCAAGCAATCATCGGGCGCGGTATGTAAGAGTTTCTGCGGTTCGGTTATTAAATACAAAGAAACTTAGAAACGCAGAAACTCCCAACTAAAATGAAGAAAGAGCGATTATTGCCCAAAACGTCGTTTTACAATTTCTAACAATTCGCCCACGGTATCACCCGTCATGTCCCATAGATGCTGAGAGGCAAATTTGTAGGTAATCAGGCCACGGGCGGTTTGAAAATCAGGTGCTTGTTCCAATTCGGTAATGGCATTTTCGTAGGCGCTGTTGCTTCCCCCAAACAATTGGTGAATAAACATAAATTTCTGGTGAAGCGGTATATTTTGCGAAATGCTCGCAATCGGCTGCTTTTGATAGTTGCTTGAAATCGACGCTTGCTCGGTTCTGAAACGCTCGTTTAGCGACTCCTTGGCGGCGTTGCCATTTCCACCCACGGTTTCGTGGAGGGTCGGAGGCATGGGAGGCGCGGCGGGGGGCGTAAAAGCGGGTACGGGAGGAACGTAGACATCCACAGGACGCAGAGGTTCTGGCTCGCTCAATTTGACGGGATTGGCCACTGGCTCCTCTACCAGTGTATCAAAAAACGATTGGTCGGCCTGCGGCTCTCCTGGAATCACAATCGACTCAGGACGATTCGTCTTCTTCAACAGCGACGAAGCATCCAACGCGGCCTTTTCCGAAAAAACCGCCACCCATTGGTCGATAGAATCTAGTTCGGCGGTGCGTTGCGCAATGGCTTGCTCCGACCATTCAATGGCCTGATTGACGTACACAAACGCCCGGTCGGCCATTGCTTCGGCGATGGACTGCGGCACAAATTTATTGAATCGAATGTACTTACGCAGTTGCTGAATTGTATCGGCGGTGACGGTAAAATTGGGCTGATTGCGAAAAATTTCGTTGAAATAACTGTTGGGGTCAATCAAGAGCACCAACGTATCTTTGGTGGCTTCCACCAAAACAGGCTCAAGCTGCTCTCTTTTTACCGAAATCTTGCGCGACACCACATTCATAAACTGCTTGAGCGCTTCTTTTACCTCGCTGCTTTCAAAGTCAAAAAATGGGCTTTTGAACGCTTCTGCATCGGCTTTCCATTTATCGTATAAACTACTGATAATAAACAAATTCACTTGTGGAATTGCCGTTAAGTTCAGGATGTGCTGACCTGATGCGACAGAATTATGCGCAAAAAAATCGTCGCAAACTTTATGGGCAAACTGCTGACTATAGTCATTGAGGGCCGAAACATTAAACTTGTGAAGCATCCTAAAAATCGTTTGTTTTGTAAAAGTAGTTTTTCAAAGCCGGTTTCTGCTATCCATTATTCGAAAATTTTTCGATAAAAATAAAACAAATAACGGTTCAAGTATCACGGCTATTATTTATCGTAATGTTCATCGAACCCAATCACAATACTAAACATTCGCAGCCTCGCATTGGGTGGGTGGAGGTCGTTTGCGGCTCTATGTTTTCGGGAAAAACCGAAGAACTCATTCGTCGGCTCAACCGGGCAAAGATAGCGCGTCAAAAAGTGGAAATCTTTAAACCCGCCATTGATAAACGTTACCACGACCTCGACATTGTTTCTCACAACGAAAATTCGATTCGTTCGACTCCCGTCAACACCTCCGAGGAGATTTTACTCTTCGCCGGTGATTGCGACGTGGTGGGCATCGACGAAGCGCAATTTTTAGACAACAATCTCGTGGATGTCTGCAACAAACTTGCCGGCAGCGGCAAACGCGTCATTGTGGCGGGCTTAGACATGGATTTTGCGGGCAAGCCTTTCGGTCCTATGCCGCTGTTGATGTCTATTGCCGAGTACGTTACCAAAGTCCACGCGGTATGTGTTGTCTGTGGAGAAGTAGCGCAATATTCATACCGAAAAGTGACTTCTCAAGATAAAATTCTTTTGGGCGAAACCGATTCCTACGAAGCGCGCTGCCGGAGATGTTATACGATGGGGGAATTGGCGTGATTATTGCCACAAAAATCTTCATTAACTAAGTTGAACTGATGCGTCTTTCATTCTACACCCTACTTTTTTTTGCTGTTTTTCAGTGGCTCACTTCAACCTCCGCACAGGCGCAGGGCTACTTGCTGCTTTCGGGAAAAGTCATTGATCAATCGACCCAAAAGCCCATTTCGCACGCGTACGTGGGCATGATGAGCAAAAGTACTGGCACACTGACCAACGAGGATGGCCATTTTTTTTATCGTTTCCCACGCATTGCCATCGACTCTGTGGTGGTGGTAGCCGTGATTGGTTACAAACCTTTTCGACAAAAAGCCTCGGCCTATACCCTGAACCAAAAAGACGTAGTGATAGAACTCGAACCCGCCACCCCACGGCTCGTTGATAGTTCTTTCATCAAGACTTTTGAAGCACGAAATCTGGTGTCGGACGCGTTGGGAAAAATAAAGAAAAACAATCCAGAAACGCCTTATTTACTCAATGGGTTTTACCGCGAATCTCTCCAACAAAACGGCGAATACGTCGACATTCGGGAGGCGGTGCTGCAATCTGAAAAAGACCCTCGCCCCAAGATTTTGGTTCCAGAGAAAGTAAAAGCCCTGAGAGGACGCCAGTTTTTAAGCGATAATCGTTCAAAAACGCTCGAAGGATATTCATTCCCCAACGGTGCCACGATTGTGACGCATTCGATTGACGTGGGCATTCCCGAATACCTCGACGGCAAAAACCTGTACGATTATGTGTACGAACTGGATGACACCATCGCCTATTATCTCGATAAGCAGGTATACCGGGTACTTTTTCGACCCGTTAGCGCAGGCATCAAAGCAGCTCGTACGGGCAGCATCAGTATCAACGCCGCCGATTCGGCCATCATTCAAATTGAATATGATTTTACGGCCGAAGGCGTTAAAGACATACTCAAAACGAGCACATCTGATAAGGTTTTCGGCAAAACCAAGCGCGAAGCCAAACGCGTCTATACCTGCATCAATTACAAGCCTTTTGCGGGAAAATGGTATTTGCAAGATTACAGAATGCTACTGGATACGCAGTTTGAACAGAATAAAGTCCAAACATTGGGAAGCATAAAACTACAATTTGTCACCACCGAAATTCAGAAAAGCAACGGTATGCGTATTCCTGAAACGGACGTATTGATTGATACCGAAAACTTTTCTCCGCAGGTCATTCCTAAATATGATGAGGTATTCTGGGGAAACTTCAATTTCATCATTCCCTCCGACGCCATGCGGCAGATCGTGAATACGCTGGCGAAGTAGGGCTTAATGTTTAATAATTCGTAACAGCGACTCCAATTCACCCTGTTCAAGGTCAGCTTTTCTGGATTTATCATAGATAGTGAGCAAATACACATTTTCGTGTGCAATATGTACGTGAGTGATTACACGTGCCCCACCACTCTTTCTTTTTCCTTTAGAAGAAATTTTTAAACGTACCTTATAGCATAAATTTCCTAAAGCATCGCCTTGTATAGGGTCTTCTTCTAAGTTTTTCGATAAGTTGTAATAAATCAATTTTAAGTGAAGGATATTTCTTTGCCAAGCGCTTGGCTTCTTTTTAAAATTTTTCGGTAAGGGAAATCTTATAGCTCATCAATAAAGTCCCTCGCCGATTTAAGTTTAACTTTCCCTTCCTTAGCCAGATTTACTTCTTCAATAGCCTCCCGAAGGTCTTGCAAAAGTTGTTCTTTACTTGGTTCATCATGCTCCTGAAGAAGAGTAACAAGTCGCAAACGATCTGATTTGGGAAGTTGACGAGTCAGCTCCGCCACTTGATTAAATGTCAGCGTGATATTGGTAGTGAGATGAGCAACCGTTTTCATTTAGGTACTTTTTTTGAAAAGATAACGAAAGTAACTAAATTTTTGTTCGTCCCTTTCATTCTGACCAACTTTTCGCCAAAGTCTGTGTCTCCATAGACCTTGGATTTGGGGACTGTCACGTATTCTAAAGTTCATAAAGACTTGCAACAAATGCGCAAAAATCCCTTACTTTAGGCTGTCAAATATGGCTGATTTTCAAAGTACTTTTGAAGTGTTCAGGTGTTCTCCTGAACGAAAATTTACCGTTTCTTATGCACAAAACCTTACTCCAATCTCTAACTATCTTTCTTTTTGCCTGGGGGGCAATGCTGTACAATGCCCAAGCCCAAAGCAGCCCATTCATTACCCGTTGGGATTTATCAAAAACAGGTGGGGCCGCTACGACATTGACATTTGGCGTAGCCACGGCCGGTACAGTAAGTTATACTTGGCAACAGGTGGGTGGCGCTGCCTCCGGCAGTGGTACTTTTAGCGGAAGTACGCTCACCATCACGAACTTACCTGCCAATGGCATCATAGACGTGAGCATTGGCCCGGCCAATTTTCAAAGAATCATCATTAACAACAGTACAGACAGCCAACGCCTCACTGAAATAAAACAGTGGGGTACTGTGGATTGGACCGGTATGCAAAATGCTTTTTACGGCTGCTCCAATATGACACTCACAGCTACTGACACGCCCAACTTTGCCGCCGTTACTAATATGAGTTATATGTTTGCTGACTGTAGTTCTTTTAACCAATCGGTGAGCAATTTTAATACCGCCGCTGTTACCGATATGAGTTATATGTTTTTTCGTTGTGGTTCCTTTAACCAATCGATGAGTAATTTTAATACCGACAAGGTTACCAATATGAGTCATATGTTTAATGGTTGTAAAGCCTTTGGCCATTCTGTCAGCAATTTTAATACCGCAGCCGTTACCGATATGAGTATGATGTTTTCTGAGTGTAGTGTTTTTAACCAATCCGTCAGCAATTTTAATACCTCAGCCGTTACCAATATGGGCTTTATGTTTTCGGGTTGTAGCGCCTTTAACCAATCGGTGAGCAATTTTAATACCGCATCCGTTACCAATATGAGTGGTATGTTTCATGGTTGTAGCGCCTTTAACCAATCGGTGAGCAATTTCAATACCGAAAAAGTTACCAATATGATTTTTATGTTTTCTGGTTGTAGTTCCTTTAACCAATCGGTGAGCAATTTTAATACCGCATCCGTTACAAATATAAGTTTTATGTTTTCCGGTTGTAGCGCCTTTAACCAATCGGTGAGCAGTTTTAATACCGCATCCGTTACCAATATGAGAGATATGTTTTCCGGTTGTAGGGCCTTTAACCAATCGGTGAACAATTTTAATACGGCATCCGTAACCGATATGAGTTCTATGTTTTCCGGTTGTCGTGTCTTTAACCAATCGGTAAGCAGTTTTAATACCTCAGCCGTTACAAATATGGGGGGGTGTTTTTAACAGTTGTATTGCCTTTAATCAATCGGTAAGTAATTTCAATACCGAAAAAGTTACCGATATGAGTGGTATGTTTATTGGTTGCAGTTCATTTAACCAATCGATAAGCAATTTTAATACCGCAGCCGTTACCAATATGGGTAATATGTTTTATGATTGTAGTGGTTTTAACCAATCGGTAAGCAATTTCAATACCGCTGCCGTTACCAATATGAGTGGTATGTTTGTTCGTTGCAGTGCTTTTAACCAATCGGTAAGCAATTTCAATACCGAAAAAGTTAGCAATATGGATAATATGTTTTATGGTTGTCGTGCTTTTAACCAATCGGTAAGCAATTTTAATATCGTAGCTGTTACTAATATGAGCAATATGTTTGTTGGTTGTAGTACGTTTAACCAAAATTTGGCTTCTTGGGGCAGCCAACTCAATGCCAATGTTGATATAACAGACTTTTTGAATAACTGCGGCATGAGCATAGCCAACTACGATGCTACCCTCACAGCTTTTGCGACAGGCTCGGTAACAGGCAGAAGTATGGGAGCAGTAAACCTTAAATATTGCAGTGCGGAAACTGCCCGCATCCTACTTACTACCCCTACCGCTTCGGGTGGCAAGGGTTGGATTATTATCGGGGACTCAGAAAGTTGCTCTCACTAAAATTTCTCAGTAATGCGTAGTGTTTAAAAGAACCCTGCGTACTCTCCATAAATAGCCCGCACCGGCGGTCGGGGTCTGTGACGGCCTACCAAGTTGAACCAGCCAAAAAGTATCCGTACATCAGTAACTGCGTCGGCAGTCCGATTTATTTCTACTTCGCCAGGGTCTGTCTCACCACAGACATTTTGACGTAAGTTCTGTAGAGACACAGACCTTGGATTTAGGGCTGCAAAATTTTGCGGCCCTTTCCTGTTTAAAATCTTTATTTTTAGGGGCAATTAAACTTCATCCAATGAAACTAAACCTTTTACCCCTGTTTTGCCTTGTGGGAGCAATGGCCTTTGCCCAAACGCCCAGCATTCAGCAATCCATTTCGATGAAAAGCGTGGGCAGTCCAAAAATCTCTCCCGATGGCCGTTGGGTGGCGTATACCGTTACGGAAACCAATTGGGAAGAGAATGCCTACGAGACCGAAATCTGGCTGGCCAACACCGCTACCGGCGAGAAATACCCGCTTACCAACTCCAAAAAATCAAACAGTAGCCCCGTCTGGTCGCCCGATGGCAAAACGCTGGCCTTTCTCTCCACCCGCGACGATAAAAGCCAAATTTACGTCATCCATCCGCAGGGCGGAGAGGCCAAAGCACTCACCAAATTTGAAACAGGCGTATCGTATTTTGACTTTTCGCCCAACGGAAAATCCATTGTGTTTGCCACCACCGTTCCCGATTCCAAAGCGTTTAAAGAACGCGTAGAAAAATACAGCGATTACGAAGTGGTGCAGCAGGATTACAAAATGACGCATCTCTACATCCTACCCGTTTCGGACACCGCCACCAAGCTCCCCACGCCCAAAGCACTGACGAAAGGAACGGACTTTTCGGTAGGCAGTTTTTCTTTTTCCCCCGACGGCACAAAAATCGCGTTTGATGCCACCAAAAATCCTGACTTGATTAACAGCCATACGGCTGATATTTATGCACTTACGTTGGCCGATACCACTACCCGGAAGATTGTTTCCATGAAAGGCCCCGACAATAACCCCGTTTGGTCGCCCGACGGCCAGCAGATTGCATTCGTAACGGCCAACGAAGATGAATTCTTTTTTTATGCCAATCGCCTCATTGCGAGCGTTCCGAGCGAAGGAGGAACCCCGACTGTTTTAAGTCAGAGTTTTGATGAAAACGCGGGGTTATTAGATTGGTCGACCGAAGGGATTTGGTTCAGCGGACTGCAGAAAACAACTTCCCATTTATTTTTACTGAATCCGTCTACTAAGAAGTTTACCAAAATCACGCAACCTGATAATATCATTGCCAACCAGTTTTCGTTCACCAAAGACTTCAAACAAACCGCTTTTGTGATGGCTTCGCCCAATCAAATGGGCGAGATTGCCGTTTCTGCTATCCCCTCTTTTGCCCCCAAAATTCTGACGCAAATGGGTGACCAACTCAAACCCTACAAAACGGCCACCCGCGAAGTAGTCAGTTGGAAATCGCGCGACGGAGCCACCATTGAAGGCGTGTTAATCAAACCAGCCAATTATGATCCGGCCAAAAAATACCCGCTGCTGGTGGTGATCCACGGCGGCCCGACGGGCATTGACATGCCGAGCATTACAGCCGACCGCTACTACCCCATCGAACTGTTCGCGGCCAAAGGGGCACTGGTGCTGCGGCCCAATTACCGTGGCTCGGCGGGCTATGGTAAGGCATTCAGAGCCTTAAATGTTCGCAATCTGGGCGTAGGCGATTACGACGATGTCATTTCGGGCGTCGATTTTCTGATCGGAAAAGGCATGGTCGACAAGGAAAAAGTTGGGGCCATGGGCTGGAGTCAGGGCGGGTATATTTCGGCGTTCATTACTACGTTCAGCGACCGTTTCAAGGCTACGTCGGTCGGGGCAGGAATTTCCAACTGGGCTACCTATTACCAAAATACGGACATTACGCCTTTTACTCGGCAATACCTCAAAGGTACCCCGTGGAATGACCCGGAAATCTATAAAAAGACCTCTCCGATTTCGTACATCAAGACCGCAAAAACACCTACCCTTATCCAACACGGTGAACTGGACCGGCGCGTGCCGATTGCCAATGCCTACGAGTTGAGACTGGCGTTGGAAGACAACAACGTACCCGTCAAAATGGTGGTTTACAAAGGCTTTGGCCACGGCATCACCAAACCCAAACAAATGCGGCAGGTCATGGAAGAAAACCTGCAATGGTTTGGCAAATGGGTCTTTGGCGAAGATGTTAACCGTTAATTGTTATCAGTTATCAGTTATCAGTTATCAGTTATCAGTTATCAGTTATCAGTTATCAGTTATCAGTTATCAGTTATCAGTTAGACTTGCCAAGTTTGAAAACTTGGCAAGTCTGTGTTTGAAACCCATAACCTATCCTTTATCAATGAAAAAACAACTTCTACCCTTCTGCCTTTTTGTACTCTCCTTTACCGCTGTTGCCCAGCCCAAGGCTGACTTGGAAAGCATTGTCCAAAAGCACGTCAAAAATTATTACGGCGACCTGTATGATTTTATGGTTTTGCCGAGCAATGCGCACATCAAAGAGCAGATTCAGCCCAACTTAGATTGGCTAAAAAAAGCCTTTGACAAACGCGGCTTCAGCACCGAAGCACTTCCAACGGGCGGGCACCCTGTGTTTTTTGCCGAAAAGAAACCCGCTACACCAACCACTGGATCGCTCAAAACATTGTTGTTTTATATGCACTTTGACGGACAACCCGTGGAGCCCGAAAAATGGCAACAGGAATCTCCCTACAAGCCCGTCCTTAAAAAACGCGGAGCCAACGGCCAATGGGAAAAGATAGACTGGAACAACCTACAAACGGGCTACGATCCCGAATGGCGCATCTTTGCCCGGGCTGTTTCGGACGACAAAGGACCGATTTTGATGTTGCTGGCTGCGTTGGACATGATGCAAAAAGAAAACATCAACTCTCCCTACCACATCAAGGTAATCTTAGACAGTGAGGAAGAAATCGGTGCGCCACACCTGGCCGAAACCGTAAAGAAATACAAAGACAAGCTCGCCGCCGATTTTCTGATGGTAATGGATGGCGGACGGCACCTTTCTAACGAGCCTACGCTTACGTACGGCTGTCGAGGCATTGCCACCATTACGCTGACCACTTATGGGCCAAAAACACCACAACACAGCGGCCATTACGGAAATTATGCCCCTAACCCCGCGTTGCGCATGGCACAATTGCTGGCCTCCATGAAAGACGAAGACGGCCGCGTGACGATTCCAGGCTATTATGACGGCATCAGCATCGACGCCGACGCCCGCAAAATTCTGGCGGCAGTTCCCGACAGTCCCGAAAACATTAGGCAAAAACTAGGCTTTGCTGCGCCCGATAAGGTAGGTGCCAATTATCAGGAAGCCTTGCAATACCCTTCTCTCAACATTCGAGGGTTGGTTTGTGCCAACATCGGCGAAAAAGCCAACACCATCGTACCAGAAGAGGCTATTGCTGAAATAGACCTGCGACTGGTTCCCGAAACCGACCCCGACCGCTTGGTTTCGTTGATAAAAAAACACATTGAAGGAAAAGGTTACGTTATTTTTAACCGTAAACCCACCGATGAAGAACGCCTCAAATACCCTAAAATCGTCACCCTTACCGAACGGGAATCCAGAATGCTGCCTTTCCGGACCGATTTCGGCATTTACCCCGACCGCTGGCTGACGGCCGCCATGATGCGCACCTTTGGCAAAGAGCCCATCAAAATACGCATGACGGGCGGCTCCGTGCCGATTGTGCCGTTTTTAAGAGAGTTGAATTTGCCCGCTATTCACGTGCCGATGGTCAACATGGACAACAATCAACACGCGGCCAATGAAAATTTGCGACTAGGCAATTATGTAGAAGGAATAAAAACGTGGATGGCGATTTTGACGCAGGAGCAAGTAAAATAAACAGACTAAGCGTCGGACGGTTTTGAACGGGAGTGCCTAGCTCATCTGATGCTTAGCTTAGTCTCTGCCTAAATGCAACGCCGCTTTGGCGCGATCGTAGAAACCTGTGCTTTTGAAGGTAAAGGTTTTGTGAAGGATGTAATTGCTGACAAAACTCAGGCCCATTCCCACCAGCGTAGAAGATGCCTCGGTGACGTTGACATCCTTGTATTTTTCGGGAATGATACCGTAGGGGATTTTATAAATATAATCGTTGGGATCTGATGAGTGCAGAATTTTGAGCGTTAAAGCCGCAAAACCAACCGTAATTCCAAAAGAAATACAGGCGACAATACCAAATTTCACCATCTCACGGCGGGTTTTATTGGTATTGCGGGCATCAAAAGCAAACATTTTGGTGAGTACAAAGCCCACAACAAACGAGACGATGTAGCCCAACGATACTGACGTAAAAAAATCAACGTAGTTGCGAAAAAAACTGCCTGCTACAAATTGTACCGCCGCGCCAGTGCCTGCAATCAAAAAATATACGATGAGGTCTTTAAAATTGAATAGTGTTGATTTCTTCTTCACAAGCATAAAATAAGGCCACTTTCATCAAACAAATGGCATGAAACAGCGGATATGAAGGCACAAAATAAACGCATTTCGAATACGGTCGCAAAAAACCTTCTCCTTTTTTATCTATCGGTCTTTGGTATATCTGTTTTTTTTGGAATAAAAATCATAAAAAGGAAAACAGTTTCCGACAATTCGGTGCAAAAGCACTCAAAGCCGAAAACTGTTCTTTTAAGAATTTGCTAGACGTTTATTTTTTTCTAGACGGTGTAGGAGTGACAGGACCCACGGGTTGTCCTACCCTCACTGGAGACCGTACCGCCTTGGGTGTTTGAGTACCAACGCGCGGTGCAGGCTCGGCTGGCGGCGGCGGTGGTGATACCTTGCGGGGCACTCTTGCTCTCGCTGGCTCAACGGGTGGCGGCGGCGGCGGATAGGCACGACTCATTTCTACAGCGTGAAAGTCTATTTCGCGTGAATACTTCTCGTTGAGTTCTTCCAATTCCCGCATTTGATTTTCCAGTTCCTCCACGGGTTTGCGAACCGTTTTTAGTTGGAGCCGCAACTCTCCCAGTTGTTGATTCAACTGCTGCATCTGTGTTTCGCGCTGCTTGATTTGGTTTTCCAACTCGTCGATTTCCTTTTCAACTTCGGCCGCTGATTTTTTTACTTTTTGCCCTTCTTGGTACATCACCTTATTTCGTTTTTCGAGCACTTGGTTTCGTTCATCGGCAGCCTTGTTCTTTTTCCATTCCAACACCTCCATTTTCCGTTCCAACTCGCTGGTTTTGAATTCATGCTGCTCCATCTCCAACCGAAGGGCTTCCATTTTTTGGTGTTGAGGCTCCATCAATCGGTTGAGGCTGTCCATTCTTCGGTGATGATACTGCATTTTACGTTCATCAATGGTATCAGAAAAAGCAACCGCAATGGCGTCAACAATGGGTTGAGCATCAGCCAATGCCTGTTCAGATATGGCATCCAATTGGTCATCTGTAATACTTATATTTTCAAAATCGATGTGAGAAAGTCCGTTTGCCAAGGCCGCCATTCCTTGATGAAGTCCAGTTTCTACATCGGTAAGACGAGCTAAAATGGCTTTTTGTTCCGCATTTTTGATATTTTCAAGCGTTATCTCTCCATTGTCAAGCTTCTCTTTTAATTTCTGCAATTCAACCACTTCCTTCGCGGCTAATGGGCGTTGTTTCCACGTCACTTTTGTGAGTTTTCCATTTTCATCCAATTCAATTTTTGCGTCTTTGGATGTATGGCTGATATTCTTGGTTTTGGGTGCCTTAGGCTTATCTTGCGGTTGAAACGCATACACCGACACCCCAAATACCAACAGTACGAGCAATACCAACGCATTGGGGTTCATTCTCCGGTGCGGTTTTTCGGGAACCCCCAGTACCCTGCGCACACGTTGCAACATCACCCCTCTTTTGGACGCAAAGGCCATGGCCAACGCGGGCGACTGACGAAACGCCTCCACTTCGGCCAACGCCCGGGCAAAGGCCACCTTGTCGCCACAAACCTCAATCGCTACGTCGTCGCAGCAATGCTCACGCTCAATGCGCACCCGCGACGACACCCACCACAACGCGGGATGGAAGAAATAAACCACCTCAACCAACGATTGCAGGAGATTGACCAAATAGTCGTAACGCTTCACGTGGGCCAATTCATGCGCCAAAATCGCCTCAATTTGCTTAACACTCAATCCAGTCGCTAGCCCAACGGGAAGCAAAACGACGGGGCGAATAAAGCCAATGACCACGGGCGTGCTCACCCGTACCGACTCAAACAAGTGCACGGTTGAGCGAATGTTGAGTGCAGTGGCAATCCGCCGAAACATCTCTTGAATGCCCGATTCGGTCAGTCGAATCCCTTCAGCCTTCAGTTGTTGTACATACACCCAACTCCCAACCAGACGCAACAACAATACCGATGCACCAATGACCCAAAACAGCACGATGGTCTCCAGATGGCTCTGCAAAAACCACAAAGTCTGTTTGTACCAAGGCAAGGAAATCATCACTTGCGAGCCTTTTGCCATCAAAGGCTGCGCAAATTGGGTCACTTTAGGAAGAGACGCCTGCAATACCCGAGGTTGATAATACAACGCAAATGTGGTCACCGAGGCCGCTACTTGCAACGCAAGCGCACCAATACTCGTCCAATAACGACTATAACTTGCCTTCCGACGCAGCAAAAATAAGATTCCAGCAGCCACTAAAGCGATGGCAAATCCCTGCCAAACGGCGTGGAGGAGCATCCAGCCAAAGGCCTGAATGATGGGTTCTGAAGATAATGAGAAAAGTTTCATGGCTGTTTTTCGATTTGGTCTAAGAGTTTACGAATTTCGTCGAGTTCGGCAGGAGTAGCTTTGTGATTGCCCAAAGCGTGCATGACCAGTTTGCTGGCCGAGCCGCGAAAGGCCGTGTCGACAAAGCGTTCGAGTAAGGTCGATTGCGTTTCTTCTTCGCTGACATTGGCAGCGTACACGTGCGACCGTGCTTCTTCCAAACGCGTCAAAAGGCCTTTTTCGTGCATAATCTGCATCAGTTTAAGCGTAGTGGTGTAGCCCACATCTTTGTTTTGGGCGAGGCGCTCATTCACCTGCCGCACGGTGCAGGGACCTTCTTGCCAAAGCACCTGCAAAATTTCGAGTTCAGAATCGGTTGGTTTCATGGTTTTGTCATGCTGTTAAGCATTTATTTAATCTACGAATAATTTCGTAACAAACATATACGAAGACTTTCGTAATACCAAATTTTTTATACGAAATATTTCGTAGATAAAACTTAGCCAGTTTCTTAAACTTGCCAAGTTTGGGTTTTGCGGCTTTTTTGCCCAATTTTACAGTCCTAAAATAGCTAACCAGTTATTCGTTCATCGTTAGCTTTTACGACTAAAAAAATGACCACCACGATTGTTCCCCAACTCCAAGCTACGCAACAAGCGGCGGCCCAAGTGCGCCGTTTGACCAGTGAGCAAAAAACGGCCCTCCTGAATCGTTTGGCTGACATATTGATTGAAAACCAAGCCCATATCATGACTGAAAACCAAAAAGATATGGAGCGTATGCCAGACAAAGACCCAAAAAAAGACCGTTTATTTCTCAACGAAAAACGTATACAGGGCTTGGCCGACAGCCTGCGCGACGTGGCGCAATTGCCCGACCCATCGGGACAGGTGTTGTTTGAGCGGGAAATTGAACAGGGACTCAAACTCAAAAAAATAGCCGTGCCGCTCGGCGTGGTGGGAGCGATTTTTGAATCGCGCCCCAACGTAACCGTAGACGTAGCCGCGCTGTGCCTGCGCTCGGGCAACGCGTGCGTGCTCAAAGGCGGTAAAGAAGCCGATTTCTCCAATCGTTGTTTGGTGGGCCTGATTCACCAAGCATTGCAAGAAAACGGCATAGACACCAACGCGGTGATGTTGCTCCCAACCGACCGCCAATTTGTGATGGAATTGCTCACGGCTACGCGCTATGTTGATATTATCATTCCTCGTGGTTCAGAATCATTGATTCAGTTTGTGCGTAAAAACTCACTGATTCCCACCATCGAAACGGGCGCAGGGGTTTGTCATGGTTATGTAGAAACTACGGCCGATTTGACCAAAGCCCGCGACATTGTAGTTAATGCGCGTGTATCACGTCCGTCGGTTTGTAATTCGATGGATTGCGTGATTGTTGACAAAGCCATTGCGACTACTTTTTTGCCGATGCTCAAAGACGATTTTATCCAATGGAACGTCGAAGTATTTGCGGACGATGAGTCCTATCCTTTATTTGAGAAAATGCAATATCCCATGCTCCAACACGCTCAACCGCAGGATTTTGGGCGAGAATTTCTGGATTACAAAATAGCGGTAAAAATCGTAGATGGTCTGGATGAAGCCCTTTCGCACATTCAAAATTATTCATCACGCCACTCTGAGGCCATTGTTTCCCAAAATCAATCCGCCATTGACCGTTTTCTCAATGAAGTAGATGCCGCTGCCGTGTATGCCAATGCATCCACGCGCTTTACCGACGGTGGGGTGTTTGGACTCGGCGCTGAAATCGGTATTTCGACCCAAAAACTTCACGCCCGGGGCCCGTTTGCCTTAGAAAAATTGGTGACGGAGAAATGGGTGGTTGTGGGTGATGGACAGGTGCGGTGGTAAAGAATCCTGTTACTTTGTATATAACCTTACGTTAAACCCTAAAGCCCACATGAAACACCTTTTGTTGGTGGTTTCTTTTTTTTGTATGTCTGAAACCATTTTTGCCCAAAACAACCTATCACAGCGCCTTTTCGACGCGCACGAGATGTTCAAAGAAAAAAGCGTCGCCGAGCGCCGGGCTTTTAAGCATCGTCATTTGGTTCCCCTCATCGACAATGCCAAAGCCAACCCAAACTTTACCGTCACCGAAGCGGGTAAATCGTTTGAGGGTCGTTCAATCTTCCAATTAAAATACGGCAAGGGCGCCCCTCCCGTTTTGCTGTGGTCGCAGATGCACGGCGACGAAGCCACGGCCACGATGGCGATGCTGGATATTTTCAATTTTCTGAACGCAAGCGGCGATGGCTTTGACGATTTGCGAAAAAAACTTCAGGAAAAAAGTACGCTCTATTTCGTTCCGATGCTCAACCCCGACGGCGTGGAGCGTTGGCAACGCCGCACCGCGCAAGAAATTGACATGAACCGCGACGCGTTGCGGTTGCAATGCCCCGAATCAAAATTGCTCAAACATCTTCAGCAAACCCTTAAACCGGCGGTGGGTTTCAATCTCCACGACCAAAGCCCACGCTACAGCGTAGGTGAGTCGAAAGAAGTAGCCGCAATTTCGTTTTTGGCAACGGCCTACAACGAAGAGCGTACCATCAATTCTGTTCGTGAGCGCGCCATGCAGTTGATTGTGGGCATGAACCGTGAATTGCAGAAATTTGTCCCCAACCAGGTAGCTCGTTATTCGGATGAGTTTGAACCACGCGCCTTTGGCGACAACATCGCCAAGTGGGGCACCAGTTTGGTGTTGATTGAATCAGGCGGATACAAAAATGACCCCGAAAAGCAGTATCTGCGCAAAATGAATTTCGTCGCCATTTTGACCGCGCTGGAATCCATCGCTGATGGCACTTATGCCCGCGAAAATCGAAACGATTACGAGAAAATCCCGCAAAACGCGCGTAACCACTACGACCTCATCATTCGTAATGCCAAAACTGAATTAAACGGCCAAACCTACACCGTTGATGTGGCCATTAACCGCAACGAGGTCAACAACGCCGACGCCACCGCGTTCAGTTACCGCAGTAGCATCGAAGATTTTGGGGATTTGTCGGTCTTCTACGGCATTGATGAGCTCGACGCCCAAGGCGCTATGATCATCGACGCTAAAGGCAAGCCGCTCGTGTTAAGATTGGGTGATCGAGGCAATTTTGAGCTTCGTTCTGACAAGAAAAGCTGGAAAGTCGAAAGCGGATTTTTGAAAAGTTTATAGTTGTTTTAAAATGCAAAAAAATTGGTGCGGTGGATTTAAGCAACCCACCGCATTTTATTTATTCCTAAACCTTTTACCATTAAAAATGAAAATACTAAAACTCATCCTGACGTACTTATTCGGTGCATTCATGATTTTTGGGGGCGTGAATCACTTCCTAAAGCCCGAAATGTACCTTCCTTTTATTCCGAGTTTTTTACCAGGCGAGGCCATCAACTATCTATCAGGAATAGCCGAAATCATCGTGGGGATCGGTGTTTTTATTCCAGCCTTTCGCTCCCAGTCTACCCTCGGGATTCTCGTGCTGATGTTACTGTTTCTGCCATTGCACATCGTTGATGTATTCAAAGAAAATCCCGCCATCGGCAGTCATCAAATGGCGCTGATTCGCTTACCCCTGCAATTTGTGTTTATTTTATGGGCTTGGTTCATTCATAAAAAATAATTCTATGACATTAACCATGAAAAGACGAACACTGCTTTCATCTCTCGCCTTGGCACCTTTAGCCATTCGTGCTAAAAATACCACCCAATCAACGCTTTCGGACCGAGGCACTTTTGCCATTGATACCAACCGGGTGCGTTTCTTCAACTCCGCCATTCGCGAGCGTTTTAGTATTCTATTTGTGGCCGACACGCACCTGTTCATTGATGATGCGCGGGGAGAACCTTACCGACAATATAGCGCCCGCATGGCCAAAGCCTACAACCAAACGAAGCATTTTCAGACGGGTGAGCCGACAAATCCAGAAAAATGCTTTCAGGAAACACTGGCCATTGCCCAAAAAGAAAAGGTTTCGTTGGTGGCACTCATTGGCGACATCATGAGTTTTCCTTCCGAAGCCGCCGTCGATTGGGTAAGTCAACAATTAAAAACGGTCAATTTGCCCTACGTCTATACCGCAGGGAACCACGATTGGCACTACGAAGGAATGTCGGGCTCGGCAACGGAGCTGCGCGATACGTGGACAAAAAAGCGCCTTTCTCCGCTCTATCAGGGCGAAAACCCACTGATGACCGTGCGCGAAGTTAACGGCGTTCGTTTTGTCGTTATCGACAATTCTATTTACGAAATATTGCCCGAGCAGTTGGCATTTTTCCGTAAAGAAGTTGCCACGGGAAAACCCTTAGTTTTGATGGTTCATATTCCCCTGTATGCGCCCGAAAGAGGCATGGGCTTCGGGTGTGGGCATCCCGAATGGAGTGCCAAAAAAGACCGAAATCACGAGCTCGAACGTCGTCAGAGGTGGCCAGAAGCCGGACATACCGAAGTAACCATGGCTTTTCATAAAGAAGTAATGAAAGCGCCAAACCTGCTAGGAGTATTTGCAGGACACACCCACAACCAATCACTAGATGTAGTCAACGGTTTACCCCAAATCGTCACCAATCCCAACGCGACGGGGGCTTACTTGAAGATAGAATTTGTGCCACAAACCCGCTAAAAGCGGGTTGGGGAAATACGTTATTTCCCCAACATTCCCTTCAATTTAGCGAAATCTACCGCTTTTTGTAGCCCTGCCATGGCTTGTATCATCATGGGGTCTTTGTGATTACCAACAATAACCACCGAAATAAACTGCGGCGAAGTTCGGGGGAGTTTTCTGTCAAAATAATTAGGGTTCGGCTTAATCAAAATATCAGGATAAGCGTCGGTAGCATTGATAAAAAGATGCGACAAAAAATCGTGAGGGTCTTGCTTTACAATGGCGGGTTTGTTCAATTCATCAGCGGGCATTTTTAGCAATTCTTCCACTTTGGCAACCGCATTTAGAAAATTCTTTTCGGTTCTCGCCAGATTTTCTCGGTCCTGGGCTTTAAAATATTCATACTGGTTTTTAAGGTATTTTTGTAGTTTCACAGGGTCATTGCTGTATTGCTTTTCCATCAGCTTGCGCTCAGTTTCGCGGCTCTCGGCATTTCGGCTCGCCATGGCTTTTTCTTCTTCCAATCCCTTCAAAAGCTTCTGTTTTTTGCGTTCCAGAAATTCCTTTTTACTCACCAGCAAAAACGGCAATTGACCGTCGCGGGTGATAAGCCACGTATGTTGCTGCCCTATTCGGCCAAAACCAATGCTAGTTTCTTCGACATGGTAATACAAGCCGTCTTTTTCAGCAGGTAACTGACGAATTGAACGAAATCCATTGTCCCAAGGCGAAGAATCCGTATAAGGTTCGTACACGTCAACGCCAAACGTAATCACGTTGGCTGCAATGGTGAGGCTCGTTGAGGTCTCGTGCGCCTTCGCCACGGTGGTTCCGCTACAGTAATAGGGCAAAACCCGCAAATTATAGCTGTATTCATTTACCCATTGATAGTCACTGCGAGTGGCATAATAGGCCCCATTGTAGTGGGCATCTACGCCTAAAGGACGGTAGCTTTGCAGCATCATTTTGTGTAGATTATCGACGACAATTCTCTCTTTTGCTAGGTCAGCCGCCAAAACTCCCGATGTAGAGCCTTTCATGCCTTCTAGCCATTTGCCAGGGGTTATAAGCAATGCCGCTTCATTGCATTCTTGGGCGTAGGCATTGCCCATAATGAGAAAGAATATGCTAATAAAAACTTTCATTTTTTATTTGTTTAAGCAGAGTTTAGGAGGCTGCCGAACATCATTCTCAGCTGAGCAAATATACTGATTTTACCCCTCGTTTTTCAAGAGGTTGGCCATACGCCAACTTCGTAATGGGTAATTATGTAGCTTTGTCCAAAATTTCAGGAAGCGTAATGCATATTTTTCATTCCATCGCCGACCTCCGCTCTTACTTGCGTGTACAACGCCAACAAGGCAAGACCGTCGGATTTGTACCCACCATGGGGGCATTGCACGAAGGACATTTGTCGCTCATCGAAGCCTCCAAGGCGCAAAATGACCTTAGCATTTGCAGTATTTTTGTCAATCCGATTCAATTCAATAATCCCGACGACCTCGCCCGTTATCCCCGCACCCTCGGAGCCGACTGTGCGATGCTCGCTCCCGCCGGTTGTGATGCGGTGTTTGCACCGTCGGCGGAAGAGATGTACGGAAAAGCGACAGCGTCCGAGGGTTCAAAACTGTCAAACGCTTATTCTAAACCCATTTTAAAATTCGATTTTGGCGCACTGGAGCACGTAATGGAAGGGCAATTTCGGCCTGGGCATTTCAACGGAGTCGGAATTGTGGTGTCTAAGTTGTTCAATATCGTTCAGCCCGACCGGACCTACTTTGGCCAAAAAGACTTACAACAAGTGGCTATAGTCCGCCGGATGATGATTGATTTGGGGTTTCAGATTGAACTTCACCCCTGCCCCACCCTCCGCGAGTTGGACGGACTGGCGATGTCGTCCCGCAATCGAAACCTCACGACGGAAGAGCGCGCCATTGCTCCGCATATTTTTAAAGGATTAAGCCTAGCCAAATCGTTGTTGCTTTCGGGCCGTACCCCTGCTGAAGTGAAACGAGCAATCAGCGCGCATTTTGAGCAACAACCCGCCTTTCGATTGGAGTATTTTGAGATTGTGGACGCCCATTCACTTCAAACCATCGAGGCAATGGCCGATACAGGGCAAACAGCGCTTTGCATTGCCGCTCATTTGGGAAAAGTGCGTCTGATTGATAATGTGGTTTTTTAACGTGAACTTTGCCCCCCGATTAGCCGTTTTTCAGGTGATTAACCACATAGACATTTAGCTTATCACTCATTTTCAGCAAGAGAGCCGAGACATTGTTTTACAAACATTTTCTCAACGGTTTACCACTGATTAATAACTTTTCTCAAGATGTTTGTCACATTATTCAAATCAAAAATCCACCGCGTTAAGGTCACTCAGGCCGAATTAAACTACGTTGGGAGCATTACGATTGACGAAGACCTGATGGATGCCGCAGGTATTCTGGAAAATGAACAAGTGCACGTAGTCAACAATAACAACGGCGAACGACTCATTACGTATGTCATTAAGGGTGAGCGCGGTACAGGCATTATTTGCCTCAACGGCGCAGCTGCCCGCAAAGCGCAAGTAGGTGATGTAGTCATCATTATTTCGTACGGCATGATGACTCAGGAAGAAGCAAAAACGTTTAAACCCAAAGTCGTTTTCCCTGACGAAAACAATAAAATAGTTGGTAGTTAGCCATTTATCCATGAAAAATATCCTTAAATATTGTCTTTCGCTGGCCATTGCGGGTGGCTTGATGTGGTACGTTTTTAAAGACATGGATTTGGCCGCTATGTGGGCTAAATTCGAAAATGCCAATCATTGGTGGCTCATTCTGGTTACACTCTTTACCATCATTGCCGCTTGGAGTCGGGCCTACCGCTGGAATATGTTGCTTGAGCCGCTAGGGTTTAAACCCTCTTCATTTGACTCCACCGTGGCGGTATTTACGGGTTATTTTGCCAACCAACTCATTCCCCGCGCGGGAGAGGTGACGCGGTGTGGCACGCTCAATCGGCTAGAGCGTGTGCCCGTCAATGTCAGCTTTGGAACGGTAGTAGCCGAGCGGGTATTTGATGTGATTAGCCTTCTAGCGCTCATTGGCTTGGCTTTCATACTGGAATTCAACCGATTGAGCGATTTTTTCATGAGCCTTTTCGGCGAAAAATTGGGAATGGGCTCGGGCAACGGCTCGGGACGAATAGTCCTTTTGGGCGGCGTGGCCGTATTGGGAATAGGCATTGCGGTAGCGGCTTGGTGGTTTTATCGTAACAACGCCGAACGGCTGCGTCAGAATTCTCTTTTTGCTAAAATCGAAGGATTTGTGCTGGGATTAGTGGAAGGACTCTTGAGTGTTCGTAAACTTCGTAATCCGTGGGCGTTTGTTTTTCACACGGTTTTGATTTGGACAATGTACCTGCTCAGTTCTTACGTTTGCTTTTTTGTGCTCCCCGAATCGTCCCACCTTACCCTTTTGGCGGGATTGACTGTTCTGATTATGAGCGGATTGGGAATGTCGGCACCTGTACAGGGTGGAATTGGGCCGTACCATATTCTGGTCAGTAGCGCGCTGGTACTGTACGGATTATCCAAAGAAAATGGGCTGGCATTGGCCACCTACATTCACGGTACCCAAATGATTCTGATGTTGTTGTTAGGCGGTATTTCGTTCATTATCACCTTGGTCAAAAGTCCCAAAGCCGAAAGTCAAACTTCACTTTCACATTCTATTTCAAACAAAAATGTCTAATACTGCCGACAAAATTATGTCATGGGAAGCTGGCGCCGCAGCCGCTCGCGCATGGCAAGCAGAGGGTAAAAAAATTGTTTTCACCAATGGTTGCTTTGATATTGTCCATTTAGGGCATATCGACTATTTAGAAAAGGCCCGCAATCTCGGCCACAAAATGGTGCTGGGCCTAAACACCGATGCCTCGGTCAGCAAACTGAAAGGACCACTGCGCCCAGTGGTCAATGAGTACGCCAGAGCACGTTTGATGGCCGCGTTGGAGTTTGTGGATGCTGTCATTTTGTTCGGTGAGCCCACTCCTCTGGAGCTGATTCAGACAATTTGTCCTGATATTTTGGTAAAAGGCGATGATTATACCCCCCAAAATATCGTTGGCGCGGATTTTGTCGTTGAAAGAGGAGGAGAAGTATTAACCGTTCCGTTGGTTCAAGGTTATTCTACTTCTTTACTTATTGAGAAGATAAAAAAAGGCTATTAACCCTGATTTTAAGTAGATTTTGACGGTTTTATGTTCTTGTTGATAGATACAAAAATCCATTAATCAACCTAAAATCAATAAATCTAAGAAACAAAAATGGGAGGTTTAATTCTTATTGGTATCGTATTCATGGTCATTGGGATGTTTGTCCAGTGGCGTCTGAAAAGCAAATTTACGGAGTACTCGCAGGTGGGATTGATGAACGGAATGAGCGGGGCCGAAATCGCCGACCGCATGTTGCGCGACAACGGAATCTACGATGTGCGTATTACTCAGGTAGAAGGAATGCTCACCGACCACTACAACCCCGTTGATAAAACCGTCAACCTGAGCGCCGATGTGTATCATGGGCGCAACGTTTCGGCGGCGGCCGTGGCAGCCCACGAATGCGGCCACGCAGTACAGCATAAAGTGGCTTACGCGCCGCTGAAAATGCGCTCGGCGTTAGTTCCTGTGGTGCAGGTATGCAGCAATATCCTCAATATGTTCAACATGGCAATGCTGTTTATTGGCGGGTTTATATTCTACAACCAAGGAATCGTGAGTACCACCCTCTTGACCGTTTTGGTCGTTGCCAACTTGGGGGTAACGCTCTTTGCTTTGATTACCCTTCCGGTAGAATTTGACGCCAGCCGTCGGGCTTTGGCGTGGGTAGAGCAGCGCGGCATCGTAAACCGCAACGAGCACGTTATGGCCAAAGACGCACTGTGGTGGGCCGCCATGACCTACGTAGTAGCGGCATTGGGCGCCCTGGCCAACCTGATGTATTACGCTAGTATGTTGCTCGGAAGAAGAAGCGACGACTAATGGAGATTACTTAAAAACACAATAAAAAAAGCGGCCCGAAAGCCGCTTTTTTTATTCTATGACCTGTACCCAGCCTTTGCACTGAACCGTAGGCGTTACTTTTAATTGGTAGAAGTACGTGCCATTCAAAACCCCTTTGCCCCAATCATCGGGATAATTAGCATTGCTATACACTTGCTTTCCCCACCGGTTAAATACTTCCAGTTGGGCGTTGGGAATTCCAATGATGAACGTGTCGTTTTTGCCGTCACCGTTGGGGGTGATGACGTTAGGAATCTTATCTAAGTTCAATACCGACACCGTCTGTGTCACAGAGGTGGTACAACCATAGGCTGAAAAAGCGCTGAGCGTCACCTGATAGGTGCCGTTTTGGGTATAAGTAGCAATCGCAGGGGTAGCGTTGGTGCTGCGCGTACCATTCCCCAAATCCCACTCAAATTTTGCATTACCAGAGGTTCGATTAAAATACTGCAACGTAGTGGGTTGTCCACAGACGTAAATAGGTGCTATTTCGAAGCGCACATTTTGCGGCCCTTGCTCTACATTGACGGTGATGGTTCGCACGGGGGTGCACCCGTCGGGGTACGTACCCGTCACGGTGTAAGTAGTCGTTTGGGTAGGTTTCGCCACTGGGTTACGAATTGTAACATCCGATAAAGTCGGCGAAGGCAGCCACGTAAATTTGGTTGCTCCTCCCTGCGCAAGGAGTTGTACACTCTGCCCTGCACAGATAATGGTATCCGGCACGACCCTGAAATCCGTTTTGGTATCTTCAATCTTGACCGTTACGCTTTTTTGGGGTAAACAACCATCGGCGTAAACCCCCGTTACGGTGTACGTAGTCGTTTGGGCAGGTTTGGCAACGATGCGTGTTCCAACAGAATCACTCAAGGTCAATGCAGGACTCCAACGGTAACGAGTGGCACTGCCCAAGGCCGTCAAAACCGCACTTTGACCAACACATATCGTGGTATCTTTTAAAGCCTGAAAATCAGGTTTGTTATTATTTACAGTAACCGTCACGTTGCGTTTGACGGTACAATTAGAATCGGTAACGGTACAGATAAATTGCGTAGTAGCGTTGACTTTTGCGATGGGATTTGCAATGTTGGGATTGCTTAAACCCGCCGCTGGGCTCCATGAATACTTGATGCCACCCTGGGCAAAAAGCGGCACGCCCACATTGGCACAAACAGTGGTATCGCCACTCGCTTTGGCCTTTGAAACGCCCACTTTGATAATCTTGGTCACCACATCCTGACCTCTACACACCAACGGATTGAATATCCGCAATGTAACGCGGTATTCACCAGGTTGATTAAAGGTATAGGTTGCTTTAACGGGGTCTCGCGAGATGTTGTTACCCTGTACGTCCCAATTGTAAGTTCTTCCACCCACACTGGTATTAATAAAATCCAGCGTGAGGGGAGCGCATCCAGACACAACGCCTTTAGTTGACCCTTCGTAAGTATCAAAATCGGCCTTCATGCGGTCAATGTCAAACTTAAAAGCCGCGTTGTTGCAATCGGAACTGTTATTATTTATCGCCCAAACATTGGGCGTAGATGGAAAATTAGCCATTCGACATACACAGGTTGCGTGGTAAATAACGCCGTTTTTGGCAAATCGGCTGGTTCCTCCATCCACATGATCTCCGTCTGTACTGGTAACGGTACTGCCGATAAATGTACCGTAAAGCAACGATTTCGCCCCTTTTTCCAGAATAGCAACGTAGAAATTGCTTCCCGTGGTGGTGCGCCGGAAGGCGTCTTCGGTGGTAGGCAACCCAGCGGTATTGCTTGATGCGATGTATCCATTTCGACTGTTTACCACCCCTCCCCATCCAGCAAGATAAATATTGCCGCACTCATTGACCAAAAAAGCCGTCGGGGCAATGTCCGGACGCCCGCGCGTAGAGCCGATGGTGGTTGAAAATACCGTTTGGGCAAGGTTTTTATCAAGTGCATGAACAAATTGGCCCGCGTTTGCCACATTGTAAGTACCCGCCGTAGCGGGATATTTACCGTTTGTAATTCCAAAAACGTGGGCATTCTCTTCGGCATCTACATCCACCAAATAACCAACATCTGAGCTATCGGTACCCAAATAAGTAATTTGGGCCAATTGGTCATTGGCGAATTTAGCCAGAAAACCATCTTCCAACCCTGAAAGGGCTTTTTTAAAAGCACCTGTTTTTACGGGCAAATTAGAACTTCGGGTTACTCCCGTCACGTACACCGCTCCCGAGGGAGCCCACTTGATTCCGTACGCCGCATCGGCTGAAGTTCCACCCAAATACGTACTCATGAGCATCGTTTTCAGATCGGAACTCAATTTGAACACGACCGCATCCTGACGGCCACCGTATTGATTGCCTGGCGCATTCATCAACGGAAAATTAGAGGAATTAGTCGAAGTAGCTACGTAGACGTTGTCTTTATCATCGACCACTACTTCTCCCCGAAATTCATCTCCGTAATTGGCCAACGTAAAATCAGGCGTACGGCTGTATCCATCGCTACCGTTTCCGCCCACGTAGGTGCTGCCCGTCAGCACACTCCCCGTAGAATTTAATTTCAGGACAAAAATATCCATACCGTTGTTGAACTCAAATCCACCGAGGGGCATCACGGGAGTTCCGCCCCCAAAACGGGTTTGAAAAGCGCCCGAAGTAAGCGGAAAATTAAGGGATGATGTCGTTCCAAAAATCACTAATTCATCCTTGTTGTTCACAATCATGCTATGAGGCACGTCACAATCAGAACCACCAATGTACGTGCCATACAATAAACGCGTACCATCGGGACTGAATTTAAGCAGTCCAATGTCTACTTGATTTCCAGGCCCACCTACTTGTCTTTGAAACGCCCCCGCCGTGGTGGGAAAAACCCCTAGAGAGTGAGTCGTGCCCACCGAGTACAAATTTCCCTGTGTATCGTAGGTAGCGGCGTGGCCAAAGTTATTGGCGTAAGAACCCGAAAAAGTCGAAAAAACCAGTTCTGGGTCAATGGTCAACGGGGCCGAACGGTCATAGCCTTTGGGAAAATCAAACGAAAGATATTCTCCCTCTAGCCGGTACTGCGTAGCTACTTCCTTGCTACGTTGATTGATTTCTTGGTACGTGTAAGGCTTCGCTTCCTTGAATTGATTGACCGTGGTGGCCACGGCCAGCTCGTTGTTGACCAGTTTTAGCTCTTTGCTGCCCACATAGCGCATTTTAATACGCGAAGCATCGGCATTGGGGGCCACCAAAAATTCATATTTGAGCGTTTGCCGAAAGGCGTACATTTTGAAGTCGATACCGGGATACACATCACGGTAAATTACTTCACCAAACGACGCCACATTGGACGCCCAACGGTTGGGGTCATTGCCCAAAAAGTAGTTATATGTGGCGGGATTTTTGTGTTGTTCTTCTACATTAAACGTAGGATTTGCCCCCTCAAAAAGCACTTCCACGGCGTGCCCGTTTAACGCACCTGTTTTGCGGGCATTGGGCGCACCTTTTCGGGCGTGAACACTCTTCAGCGCCTCTTCTTCAAAGAAGACATACATCAGCGATTTTTCTTTCAGCAGCAAATACCCTCCCGGTATTTCGGCGCAATAGCGCACGGCGGCCTCCCACTGTCCCTGATTTCGCACAAACCGAACCGCGGCGGAATTCTGCGCCATCAGCCCACCAGTAATTCCCAGAAATAGTAAGGTAATACGTAAAATTTGCTTCATACAGAAAAAACGAAAATGCAGCTTTTAAATTACGAAGAATTATAACTTTGGCGTTGAAAAAGCCCGATTACTTGCTATTTTCTATCCTTTTGACAATTCCTTCGCCCGACGCTCGGCCGCCAATATTCCCGTTTGAAGGGTTTTGGATAAATCGCCCGCTTCAAACTCCCGTAAAGCCGCTTCTGTCGTGCCGCCTTTTGACGCCACTGCCTTGATTAAATCATCCAAACTTTTGTCGGCATTATTGATTAAATGAAACGAGCCCAACATCGTTTGTTTGACCAAAAGCGTCGCCAATGACTCTTCAAAGCCCATTTTCTTACCCGCCTCGACCATCGCTTTGACCAAATAATAAAAATACGCCGGACCGCTACCACTCAGGGCCGTTACGGCATCCAGCATGGATTCGTCTTCCAAAAACACCGAACGCCCCGTGGCGTTGATGAGGTTGTCTACTTTTAACAATTGCGCAAAACTCAACTCCTTGGCTGCCGAGAAGCCCGTAATGCCCATTCCAAGCATGGCAGGGGTATTGGGCATGGCCCGGATGACCAACCGATGGTCAAGTTTTTCCTGAATATTGGCAATCGGAATCCCTGCCATAATCGACAATATCACCTGCTGTGGCTGTAATACTTCGCGTAACGCATCCTGCACCGCCGCAAAATCCTGCGGCTTGACCGACAGAATCACAATATCGTACTCTCCTATGTGCGTACTGATGGTTTCAATCACCACGCCCGTGTTTTCGGTACGCAGGGTTTCAGCGCGGTCGGCGCTTTTTTCAATCAAAAGAAGGTTCTCTTTTTTTACAAGATCATACTGCAAAAACGATTTGGCAAAGGCCATGCCCATGTTTCCGCAACCTACAATAGCAATTTTCATTGGTTCGGGGTAAAAATTGGTGGTTAAAGCGCAAAATTGGGGATATTTTGGCAATAAAACGCGATTTTGAGTAAGTTTACAAAAAAGATACCGAACGTATGAACCGGGAAATAGAAGGGGTTTATTTGGAAAACCGAAAAATCATAACTCGAGAAATGTAAAATGTAAAAGTGTTAAAAATGCATTCTTCTGGTTAGTCGAAAATTGGAAAATTTAAAAAATTATAACCCGAAAAATGTAAAATATAAAGATTGTTAAAAACAGTATTTTTTGGGAGAAAACGCATTACCCCCCCCGCCTTGGATGTTCGAGAACCCAAATCATAGTCGGATTTTTCCGGTTCGTCGCAAATTGGAAATAATTTTAGCAGGGGTAGCCTAAACTTCTGAAATTTGACCTAATCAACAAACAATAACCATTTGCCTGACCAAATAATGAAAAAGTATTTACTGCTTCTACTGTTAGGAGGGCTTTCTCCCACGCTCATTGCCCAAAAGAAAGCAAAAAAATCGGCCCCGCCTCCCCCGACGACGGTCGTTAAAAAGCCGCTTACCCACGATGTGTACGATTTTTGGAAAGACATTCCTGAGCGGGTTATCAGCCACAACGGACAGTGGTTTGGCTATGCGCTCAATCCACAAGAAGGCGATGGGAAAGTGGTATTTCACAATCTCGCCACCAATCAAGCCGACTCCGTAGCCCGTGGTGAAGGATTGAGGTTAAGCACAGATTCGGAGTTTGCCGTTTTTAAAATAAAACCCCAACTCGAAGCAACAAAGGCGGCAAGGCGCGCCAAAAAGAAGAAAGACGAACTGCCCAAAGACTCATTGGGGATTTATGCACTCGCTTCCAAAAAGCTGGTCAAATTCCCAACGGTTCAGTCTTTTAAACTGCCCGAAAAAGGCAGCGATTGGGTAGCGTTCTTGGGCGAAAGCCCCAAAGTAAAGCCCGATACCACCCAAAAAGCCCCGAGCAAACGTCCCAAACGGGAATCGGATGAAAACGGTTATCGGTTGGTGGTGAGACAATTGAAAAGCGGAACTGAAAAAACATTTCCGTTTGTGACCGAATACGAAGTAGCCAAAAATGGTAAACGCCTCGCCTTCGCTTCTACGGGTGCTGATTCTACCAAAACGGGCGTTTATATCTTTGAACCCGCCACCAATCAACTCACCCTGATTCATGCGGGCTTGCCAAAGCATAAATTCAAGAAATTATCCTTTGATGAAAACGGCGACCAACTCGCTTTTGTGGCCGATTTGGACACTAACGCCAAAGTTCAGATTCGTTTACCGAAGTTATTTTACTGGAAATCAGGCGACGCCACCGCCACCCGCTTGGCCGACGAAACCACCCAACCCGCCGCGCAGGGCTGGCTCATAAGCAGCGAATACACACCCAAATTCTCCAAAGATGGGGCGAAATTGTTCTTCGGAACCAATCCTAAACCCATTGTTCAGGATACCACGCTCCTCAACGAAGAAATCGTGAACGTGGAAGTGTGGCATTGGCAGGACGCCAAACTCCAAACCCAACAAAAAGTATCTTTGGAAAGAGACCGCAAAAAATCGTATTTGGCGATGGTCAACCTCAGCGATAAAAAATTGGTCCAATTGGGCAGTGAACTCATTCCAGAGACCGAGTTGATCAATGAAGGAAACGGCGATTTTATCATCGGTCACTCCGACATTCGCTACTCCAATCAGCACTGGGACTGGAACCCCAAAGAAGATGCGTACCTCATCAGCACCCGCGACGGTTCTAAAACCATGCTCAAAGAAAAAATCCAAGGCAATGCGCGCGTATCGCCCGAGGGCAAGTATTTGTACTGGTTTTCCAACCCCGACACCGCTTGGTTTGCGCACGATATAGCGGCCAATAAAACCATCCAATTGACCACCAATAAAGCCGTCAAATTTGCCGACGAGGAAGACGACCACCCTGATTTTCCAAATCCTTACGGCCTTGCGGGCTGGACCAAAGGCGACCAATCCATCCTCATCAACGATCGTTTTGATATTTGGCAAATTGACCCGCAGAATCCTAATAATCCTAAGAAATTAACCAACGGTCGGGGCGACAAACGAGTCTACCGCTACGTACGATTGGATGCGGAAGAACGGAACGTTGATTTATCTAAACCGTTGCTCCTGAGCACCGTCAACGAAACCACCAAGCAGTCGGGTTTTGCGCAGTTATCTCCTACTTTGCAGGTAACAAAGTTGTACGAGGGCGATTTTAGCGTAGGTAATCTGGTACTGAAAGCCAAAAATGCCGACCGTTATCTGTTCACAAAACAAACCTTTAAAGAATATCCCGATTGGTACGCAACCGACGGAAGTTTCAAGAACATCACCCGGGTCACCAATGCCAATCCTCAGCAGTCCAACTACCTGTGGGGCTCGGTCGAAATCGTGAGCTGGAGAGCAGGCGATGGCACACCTATGCAGGGATTATTGTACAAACCAGAGAATTTTGACTCGACCAAAAAGTACCCCATGATGACGTACTTTTACGAGAAAAACGCCGATAACGTACACACCCACTACGCCCCTCGTCCCATCCGCTCGTACATCAATTTCTCTTATTTTGTGAGCAATGGTTACTTGGTTTTTGTCCCTGATATTGTGTACAAAACGGGCTATCCAGGCCAAAGTGCCTACAATTGTATCGTACCCGGCGTGTTGAGCATGATTGACAAAGGATTTGTCGATAAAGACAAAATAGGAATCTCAGGGCACAGTTGGGGAGGCTACCAAACAGCCTACTTGGTCACGCAGACCAACCTTTTCAAAGCTGCCGAAGCGGGCGCTCCCGTAGCCAACATGACCAGCGCTTACGGTGGTATCCGCTGGGACACAGGACTTTCTCGCCAAGCACAGTATGAGCGCACCCAGACCCGTATTGGGGGTACACTATGGGAAAAACCCATGCAATACCTCGAAAACTCGCCGCTTTTTCACGCGCCCAAGATTCAAACACCTGTGCTCATGATGCACAACGACGACGACGGCGCTGTGCCCTGGTACCAAGGAATAGAGTTTTATATGGCACTGAAACGTCTGAACAAACCCGTTTGGATGCTTAACTACAATGGCGAAAAACACGGCTTGACCAAACGTCAAAACATGAAAGATTTCGCGGTTCGTTTGTACCAATATTTTGACCATTACCTCAAAGACGCCCCCGCGCCTTCGTGGATGGCAGAAGGCTTGCCCTTGGTCGAAAAAGGCATCAATCAGCACTTGGCTCCAGCCAAGGTAAGTGGAGGTTCACAATTGGGTGGCGGAAGTGAAAAATAACCCCCCAACAAAAACATGAAAGTTCATAAAAAGAGCGCTCAGGGTTTTCTGAGCGTTCTTTTTATGAATATAGAACAACTTTACCTTCCAATGGCTACCTTCCGCAGAATTGAATCAATGACGTAGCGCGTCGTGATGCCGTCGGCTTCGGCTTCGTAGTTGAGCATGATTCGGTGATTGAATACGTCGGGGGCGGCTTCTTTTATATCTTCTGGAAGCACATAATCGCGGCCCGCAAAATACGCCAATGCTTTGGCGGCTAAGTTGAGTTTAATCGTGCCGCGGGGCGATACGCCAAACTGCATGTAGCGGGCTTCGTCGCGCAAACCATAATCTAGCGGGCGACGCGTAGCAAAAACCAGCTCTACGATGTAGTTTTCTAAGGTTTCAGAAAGCGTAATCTGGTTGATTCCGTGGCGAATTTGCGCAATATCTTCCTTCGTCAAGATTGCTTTCGGCTCGTAGTTATAATCCAGATTTGACATCCGGCGCATCACTTCCATTTCTTCGGTTTTGCTGGGATAATCCACAAAAACTTTCATCATAAAACGGTCCAACTGCGCTTCGGGTAGTGGGTAAGTACCTTCCTGCTCCACGGGGTTTTGGGTCGCCAACACAAAAAACGGGCGGTCGAGGCGAAAGGTATCTTCGCCGATGGTCACCTGCTTTTCCTGCATTGCTTCCAACAGCGCCGATTGCACCTTGGCTGGTGAGCGGTTGACCTCATCGGCCAAAATCATATTGGCAAAAATGGGCCCTTTTTTTACTTCATAATCGCCCAATTTGGGTTTGTAAATCATGGTGCCGATGATGTCGGCAGGAAGTAAATCGGGGGTAAACTGAATGCGCTGAAAATCAAGGTGCAACACCTTAGCCAAGGTATTGACAGTGAGCGTTTTGGCTAAGCCAGGTACGCCTTCCAGCAAAATATGTCCTCCCGTACATAATCCTATAAGCAGTCGATTGATAAGGTTTTCTTGCCCCACAACCACTTTCCCCATTTCCTCAAAAATCTCCTGTATTTTGTTTTGTGGCATTTGGTTTCAAAGTAAGTGTAAGATGTAAAGTTAGGAATTACCCGTTTTTACACCTTATTTTCTTACGTTTTTTCTGCAATCTCTGTTTTTCAAAGGCAAAAAAACACCTTTTGCCTGCTCTTTAACGACGAGATATGCCCTGAAACCATGTTATTGACAAACCTACACCCCTATCGACCTCCTTACGCTGCAACGCATAAGACCCATTGATACAAGCGCTAAACAATTGACTCTGTGCAGTATAGCGTTAGCATCTTACTGGCATTGTCCAAATTGCCATTTTGGGCGGCAGCCAGTTGTATACGCTCTAAAAATTCCCAGTTAATGGGTGTAATAAAGTCGTCGTGCTTGGAGGTCAAAAGTGCGTGAATACGTATTTGCCCCTCTTCTATTTCGTTGCCGAATATACTTTGACAACTCATCTCATACAATTGCTTCTTTAAAAGCTTCTCGGTCAATGAAAATGTCGTATCTGTTTTTGAAAACAACTCTTGAATCTCTGATTCGCACCTAAGCCCCGTCATGCTTTTGTTTTGCAGCACATATTGGATAAAACAGCAGGACACTTCTCCGACCAAGCATATATCGGTTATTTTTTCTCTTTGAATTGTTTTTTTGACCGCTTTCAAGAAGTTGGCATCATCAAAATAGAAGACCGAGGCAGGCGCAGAAAGAAACAAAACGTCCCCGAAGTGCTTGGTAATAAACCTTTCCATTTGGCAAAATGGACACACCAGAAACAACTGATTTTGGGGCTTAGCGTTCATGATTTGTTCGTGACATTTTAATTTGGGTTGTACCCAATTGAGGGTACAACCCGTTTTTTAGCCGATATGAATTTCAGCATTCAAATCACACTGCTTTTGCTTGAGTATGAGCTGTTTTGCTTCATAGAAATCCTGAAGTAGGTTTTTAATACGATTTTCGCGCATTTTTATATCCTCTTCATTATCACTTTTTTCAATCTTACTTTCATGAAATTTTATTTTTACATGAACCAATTGCGTAAGAATATCAAGCGCCTCAGATTGAGTGAAATTTCCTTTGAGAAGTGGGATGTTCATGATTGAAAAAAGTTAAAGTTACTGCCCTTGCCCCAAAGAAAACGCTGGCTTTCCGTCAAAAGCGTACAAGTTTTCGGTCTTGACGACGTCAATACCTTTCTCGTGAGCCGCCCCCAGCAGTTGAATGATTTGTGTTTTATCTAAGCTCTTTCCTTCGAGAGGCTTAAAGCGACAACGCCAGTGGTCGGTGCAGAATGTTTCGGAGAATCCATCTGGCCATACTTTGATGCCACGATTGGTAATCATGCTGATTTGTACCTCAGATGTGTTGATTTGTTGCACTTTTTCTGCCAGTTCGTCGGCGCTGGTTCCGTTCCAGTGTACAAATAAATCTACGCCAAGCAGTTCTTTTAACTTGGGCGCTTTGCGTTGGTATTTGGGTAGATTAAGTGCTGAGCCGTTGGCGTAGCTAACCGCTTTGAATTGAGAAGGTTTTTGGCCTAAGTTGCTAATCACTGCTTCGGCAAACTCTTTGGTTCCCACTTTTTGCTTGCTCACTCCTTCTTTGAAAATGTCATAGGTGTGGATTCCGTCTTCAATCGTTTTCAGCCACGCGTTTTGTACTTTTTCTGCCACCTCTGTTTGTCCGATATGATTCAGCATCTGAATCGCCCCTTGCAACAATCCCGACGGGTTTGCCAGATTTTGTCCTGCCCTGCGCGGGGCTGAGCCATGAATGGCTTCAAACATGGCACATTCTTCGCCAATATTTGCCGAGCCAGCCAAACCTACCGAGCCAGCAATTTGCGCGGCAACATCGCTCAGCACATCTCCGTATAAATTGGGCATCACAATCACATCAAACACCTCAGGTGTGTCGGCCATTTTTGCCGCCCCAATGTCAATAATCCAATGCTCATTTTCGATGGTGGGGTATTCTTTGGCAATCTCATCAAACACCTGATGAAACAATCCATCCGTTTGTTTCATGATGTTGTCTTTGGTAAAGCAAGTGACTTTTTTTCGTCCGTACTGTTTGGCATACTCAAAAGCATAACGGATTATTTTTTCGCAACCCGGACGGCTGATGAGTTTAAGACACTGAACCACTTCATCGGTTTGTTGATGTTCTATTCCTGCGTACAGGTCTTCTTCATTTTCCCTGACAATGACAATGTCCATCTCGGGGTGCTTGGTCTTCACGAAGGGATGTAAACTAACGCAAGGGCGTATGTTGGCATATAAGCCCAAAAACTTTCGGGTAGTTACGTTCAAACTTTTGTATCCTCCCCCCTGCGGTGTGGTAATGGGAGCTTTGAGGAAAATTTTGTTCCTGCGGATGATATCCCAAGATTCTTTTGCAATCCCCGCTGTATTGCCAGCTAGGTACACTTTTTCGCCTACCTCTACTTCATCAATTTCAATTTGAGCTCCTGCGGCTTTAATAATAGACAGAGTGGCATCCATAATTTCAGGCCCAATGCCATCGCCTTTTGCTACCGTAATTCTTTTCATTACTTGATTGGTTTTTGATTGACGGCACAAAGGTCTGCACTGATTTTCATAAGTTTTTATTTAACTTTGCTATTATTATCATAAACATTTTTTATGAACTATACCCTCAATCAGCTAAGAGTTTTTCTAAAAGTGGCCCAAACACTGAGCGTTACCAAGGCAGCAGAGGAGCTACATTTAACCCAACCAGCGGTTTCGATTCAGCTCAAAAACTTTCAGGATCAGTTTGAAGTGCCGTTGATAGAAGTCATAAACAAGAAAATTTATGTCACTGATTTTGGTAAAGAGATTGTGGAGGCTGCCGATAAAATTCTGAGTGAAGTCTATGCCATCAATTATAAAATGCACGCCCACAAAGGACAACTTACGGGAAAACTTAAACTCTCGGTAGTATCCACGGGAAAATACATAGCTCCCTATTTTATTGCTGATTTTATCAAACAACACTCTGGAATTGAACTCCTTATGGATGTCACTAACAAAGCCCAAGTAGTAGCAAGCTTAGAAAAAAACGAAGTAGATTTTTCGTTGGTGAGCGTGTTGCCAGAAAATCTAAAAATTGATAAAGTGGAATTGATGCAGAACAAGCTCTTTGTGGTTGGGAATTCGGAAGTGAGCTATGAGGCAAGTCGATACGATAAAAGCATCTTTGAAACTATACCACTTATCTATCGAGAGCCAGGGTCAGGCACGAGGCATGTGATGGAAAAGTTTATTATTCAAAATAGCCTTCCAGTACTCAAAAAGATGGAATTAACCTCAAATGAAGCCGTTAAACAAGCCGTTATTGCAGGGCTAGGTTATTCAATAATGCCATTAATCGGCATTAAAAATGAGTTAGTCAACCAGCAATTGCACATCATTCCCGTCGAAGGCTTTCCCATAACATCTACTTGGACGCTGATTTGGTTAAAAGATAAAAAACTGTCGCCCGTAGCTAATGCCTATCTTAATTACCTCAAAAAAGAAAAGCAAAATATTATTAATGTTAAGTTTGCTTGGTTTGAGAATTATTGAGCCTAGATGAAGACAAATTTTTGCAAAATCATCAAATGCGCGCGTTTTTCTCAAATTCCCTTTACTTTGTACATCAACCCAAGCTTTTTACCCCGTGTCTGATTTCCGCCTGAAAGTTTTCAACAGTGTTGCCCAACACCTGAGCTTTACCAAAGCCGCTGGTGAATTATTTATTACGCAACCTGCCGTTACTAAGCACATTCGCGAACTAGAACAACAGTACGGCACGAGGCTGTTTGAACGGAAAGGCAATGCCGTTTTTCTTACCCCTGCGGGCGAATTGCTCAAACGCTATGCGGGTCAGATTTTACACCTGTATCAGGAAGCAGCCTTTGAACTCAGCACCCTGCAATCCAAACACAGCGGGATTCTTCGGTTGGGTGCGAGTACAACCATCGGACAATACCTCATTGCGCCACTGCTGGCCAAATATTACGAAAAATTCCCCCAAATAGAGCTGTCGTTGCTCAACGGAAATACCGAGATGATTGAAAATGCCGTTTTGTCGCACGCCATTGATTTGGGGGTGGTAGAAGGAAAAAAACATCATTCTGGCATCAAATACGTGGATTTCATGGATGATGAACTCGTGGCGGTGGTACACAGCAACAGCAAATTGGCACCTTTGGAAGAAATTAGCATTGAGCAGCTTACCCAAATTCCGCTAGTGCTGAGAGAGCGCGGTTCGGGGACGTTAGAAGTCATCGAAAGCGCCCTGAAAGAACACAATTTAAAATTATCGTCCCTCCAAATCATCATGCATTTGGGCGGCACAGAAAGTATCAAATCCTTTTTGGAGCACGCCAATTGCATGGCGTTTTTGTCCATTCGCTCCATTCAGAAAGAGCTCATTACTGGACAATTGAAGCTCATCAAAGTGAAGGACTTGGTGCTTTTAAGGAAATTCTGGTTGATTCATTTACAGGGCCAACCCGAGCCGATGGCCGAATCCTTCATGCGTTTTGCCTTTCGCGAATACAGCAGGAAGTAGGCCTGTAAGCACTATTCTTTGATAGGATACATTGGGTTGTGAGCAACCCAGTCGTTGGTTTTGAGAAACCAACGGCACCCGTGTCTCCGCTGTCGCTCAGCTCTACCGCGTGACGATTATTTAAAGGCCTCTGGCCGATGTGTTCGAAAAATCAGGCCAACATTCGCTCCACGATTTTCTCAGCCGTAGCTCTAATAGCTGGCACTGCCACCGAATTTCCGAATTGTTTATAGGCTGAAGCATCCGCCACCACGATCTTAAAATCATCGGGGAAGCCCTGAAGGCGAGCCCATTCGCGCGGGGTCATTTTTCGGATACCTTCCCGATTCACTTCACCTTTGATTTTGGTCAGCGGTGTATAATCCGTAATTCTGAAGTCGTACACCAGATTTCGTTCGCGCCCCATGCCTCCTACTACGATGGCATTGGCGATGGCATCATCGGCGATAATTTCATAGCCAAAACCATTGCCTTTATTGGCATGGCGTTGTTTATGGTTAATCAACGTCTGTAAATACTGGGTAGATAAGTAATATTTAGCCGACACGGGCTCCGTCTCTTTTACATCTTCAAACGCTACTGGAATACCCAACGGTTTGGGATATTCAAAATTATCAATGTTCAAATCTTCCCTAAAACCGACAATAAATATACGCTCCCGATTCTGCGGCACCCCGAAATCCTTGGCATTCATCACTTTGGGTTCGGGTACATAGTAGCCCAAATCCTCGCGTAGAGTGGCTAAGATTGTTTTGAGGGTTTGACCTTTGTCGTGGTTGATGAGCCCTTTGACGTTTTCCAGAAAAATGGCTTTTGGTTTTTTTCGTCGGATAATATCGGCCACGTCGAAAAAAAGCGTTCCGCGCGTATCTTCAAATCCGCCTCGACGCCCCGCTATGGAAAAGGCTTGACAGGGAAAGCCACCGCACAAAATATCGAACCCGTCGGGGATTTGACTTTTGGTTTCTTCCTTGGTAATGTCGCCAAAAGGTGCTTCGCCAAAATTAGCCGCATAGGTCTTCTGCGCCTGCGGGTCCCATTCACTGCTGAACACACACTGCCCACCAAGGGATTGCAGGGCCATTCTGAACCCGCCAATCCCAGCAAATAAATCAATAAAGGTAAAAACAGGTTGGGAAACGGAAGAAAAAGGAATATTTTCAGCCTGGTTTAGACTGATTTTTTCGGTTACTGTCATCGATTACTACTTTTCATCTTTGACTGCAAATAGCTAAACTTTGTCACGGATTGCAACAAAATTCTCATTTAACCTGCTTCATGAAAATATGTGAATGCAAAAATTATGAAGCCATTACATAGCTATATCGCCAGCTTTAGACAGATTTTTTTCAACGTTCATGGCCCAAAATCAATTTGAATAATGCCTTTTAATTTCCAAGCACTTCCATTGCCGCCTGCAAATACATTTCCGAATCCTGTTTGAAGTAGGGCCCTACCTTTTGAGGCGCTTCCTTGTGGCCCAGCCGCACCACCACCGCATTTTTGGACGGAATCGCCCAGATTAGTTGCCCCAACAAACCGCGCATACTGACCGTTTGCAGATCTTTGTAAGGTTGCATCCAAAACTGATACCCGTAGACTTCAATGGGCTTACCCGTTTTAGGGTCAATAATGCCTTTGGCGGGACTGAGGGCTTCGGTCATATATTTTTCGGAAGCAATTTGGCGGCCTTTCCAATTGCCTTTCCAGAGCATGAGGTGCCCGAATCGGGCATAATCTCGCGCCGTGGGAGCAAAGCAGCAAAAGGCTTTTTCGCGGCCTTTGGGCTTATCGAGCATCCAGTAGGCATCCGTTTCACTGCCAATACGCTGAAAAATCTTTTCGGAGGCAAGGTCGGCTATTTTTTTGTTGTAGACTTTTTCTAATACCAAACCCAGAATTTGCGTGTCGCCACTGCGGTATTCAAATTCTTTACCCGCAGGTTTTTCTACGTTCAGTCCGTCGATGACGTCGGCCATGTCTTCGCCATAGTAGCCGTAGGCATTGTTGCTGAACACCCCACGGTCTTTTTCGTGCCAATCCAGCCCACTGCTCATGGTCAGGCAATGACGCAGTGTGATTTTCGCCTTTTCTCCTTCGCGAAACGAGTCGATGTAATTGGAAATCGGCTCGTCCAATCCTCTGATTTTATTTTCGTACAACGCCACTCCCACTAGCATCGAAATGATACTTTTGGCGGCCGAAAAGGATTGACTCAGGGTTTTGGTGTCAAAACCTTCCCAGTATTTTTCATAAACCAATTTGCCGTTTTGAAACACCAAAAAAGCCGTTGTCTGGTATTTTTCTAGCGTATCCATGAGGTTTTGGGAAATCACCGCTTTGTTAAAATTAGAGTCCAACGGCCAGGGCTCAGGAAGGGTTGAGGCCAACACCTGACGTTTGGGGTGGTGCTTATAATCCAAAATATCCACTTCTCCGCGCTGCACATAATTACGAATATGAACAAACGGCGGTGTATACGTGAGACCCGCGCCCAAAAGCAACAAGCCGCCTAAACCAAAAAGTAAATTCCGAAATAGCCTTTTCATACAATCTAAAAGTAAGTAGTGCATTAGTTCTTTGCCAAACCGAGTTTAGGTAAGGTTAGGAGCAAAACGTCTTTAATGAAGCAAATATAAACGCTGTATTTCATGAAATATCTATTCGTCGCTGTGTTATCTTTTCTCTGTGCAGCGCAGAGCATTTCTCAGGAAACCTACGCCGAGAAATTGGGTTATCCCAAAGGCAAAAAAATCATCATTTTTCACATCGACGACGCGGGTATGTCGTACGAAGCCAATCAGGGAACGATTCTGGCGATGGAAAAGGGTGTGGCCAACTCAACCAGCGTAATGATGCCCTGCGGCTGGGTGCCTGCCTATATGAAATACGTACAACAACACCCTACCACCGACGCGGGCGTCCATCTTACGCTGACGTCGGAATGGAAAGGCTACCGCTGGTTTCCGATTTCAGGACGTGAGAAAGTACCTGGACTGTTGGACAAAGAAGGTGCCATGTGGTCAAACGTCGGTGATGTAGTTAAACACGCTACCCCCGACGAAGTGGAGATTGAAATTCGCGCCCAAATTGCACGTTTCCGCGCCTTTGGGGTAGAGCCCTCACACATCGACTCGCACATGGGCACGCTCTTTGGCTCGGCGGCATTTACTGAGCGCTACATTAAAGTAGGGATACAAGAAAAAATTCCAGTGATGCTTCCGGGCGGTCACGCCACCTTGATTGCCAAAGAGCGCAACAGTCCCGCGCAAGAGATTCAGCAGTTTCAACAAATCGGCAAGATGCTTTGGAACGCGGGCTTGCCCGTTTTGGATGATTTGTTTGCCGATACATACGGTTGGAAACTCTCGCCCGAAACACCTAATACGGAAGACAACCTGCGAAAAATGAAAACCGAGAAGTACATTGAGTTGTTGAAAGAAGCCAAACCGGGCATTACGATGGTGATTATGCACTGCGCTGCCCCGAGCGAAAACTTCAAAGAAATCACCGATTCGTGGCCTACCCGCTACGGAGACCTATACGCAATGCAGGATCCTGCACTAAAAAAATTCATTGAAAAAGAAGGCATTATTCTTACTACTTGGCGCGAAATGCGCGAACGCCGCGCCAAAGTGAAGTAGAGAAAGTAACCGAAAAATGTTTAACTGAAGTAACCGTAAAACCGCAAAAGTGAGCTATACTTTTGCGGTTTTAACTCCCGCGAGCTGACCCACTTTCGAAAAATAGCGGATATTCGCGGTGAGCCTGCACTGAAAGGTGGCTCCTTTTTTCCATGTTCCGTGTTCGGTTATTCCCTGATTCACTTGCAACATATTCCGCATATTCTGCCAATGAAACCCATTTTCGAGCATTGCCTGCTGCACTATCGCCTGCATCAGCGTCAAATTCCTTTTTGAGGTAGGCCGCTTCCTTGCGCTGATACCCGCGATCCGTATTTACGTCGGCGAGCGTCACCCCCGTTTTCCACGAATCTGTACGCCCCGCAACACCAGCTTGTTCAGTAACATCATCAAAGTTGAGGTTTCCTTGATTGATAAATAGTTTATTAGGCACCTGATTTCCGGTCAGATACACGTCGGGTAAACCATCTTTATTAAAATCGCCCACGGCTACCCCACCGCCATTGTAGAAATACTCGTAGGCCAAAATATTGGCCGTTTCGGTTTCGGTCAACTGATTGGTAAACGTAATTCCCGTGTCGGAAGCGTCAAGTCGTTCAAAAAGTGTAGGCTCCTATTGACAGCCGCTCCCAAACAGCAAGGCCACCAATCCGATTCCTCATTTATTTTTCATCATTGGGTCAATCATTTAAAGCATCAAAAATACGATAGTCCGCACGATATTTTACCCGTTCTGCATTTTATCCTACCCATCTGCGCTTTCCCGAATAATCAAATATCGGCTCTCTCTGCTCGAAACTCGAAAGAAGCGTTTATTTTTGCCCAAAATCTACCGCTTTTCTGATGCGTCTTGCCTTTACCATTTGTACATTCAGTCACTTAGCACAGGCCAAAACCATGGCCGACAGCCTTGTGAGGCATAATCCCGAGTATCAGGTTGTAATTGGGCTTTTTGATAAAATTAACCATCGGGACGTTTCTTCGGTTGAAAAATACCATCTTATTGAAATTAATAAGGAACAGATACCTGACTTTGAATCGCTTTTTGACCGCTATACCCCTTTTGAGTTGAGTTGTTTGGCCAAGCCTTACCTGGCGAGTTGGTTATTGAAAAAATATCCTGCGGTCCAAAAACTGCTTTATTTCGATTCTGATATTCTCTTTTTCGATAGTTTAAACGCCATCGAAGATGATTTAGAAAACCACGACATCGTCATTACGCCCCACGTTACAGCACCCATTACCACCGAAGGATTACCCCGATTGCGTAATTTTCTCAATGCAGGTTTGTACAATGGCGGCTTCTTTGCCCTACGCCGCAGCGAAGAATCTATGCATTTTCTGAACTGGTGGCAGGACCGCGTTTGGCACGAAGGCTACCATGATTTTGCCGAAGGGATGTTTGTGGATCAACTGTGGCTCAACTACGTACCGCTGTTTTATCCAACAGCCCTGATTAGCAAAAACCTCGGTTACAATGTGGCCTACTGGAATATGCACGAGCGAAAAATAACCCACGAAAAAGGCCGTTTTTGGGTAAACAATACGTTTCCGTTGCTGTTTTTTCATTTCAGTGGGTATCATCTCTCCCATCCAGACGATGTATCGGTGCATCAGAATAGATATACTTTTGCCAACCGTCCAGACGTAAAACCATTGTATGACGTATATAAACAGGCATTGATTGATAACCGAGATGCTGATTTTCGTTCTTTGCCCAATGCCTATCACAATCCGTCCTACTTTTATCAAAAAAACAAAGCCCTCAAACGCGTGATCATTGCAGGATGTCGACGTTTACTTCGGTTATTAAACGCATCCTAATCATTTCATTTTCAGTACATTTACAAAAAATCTTTTTCTTGAGTATGTCTACCAATAAATCACTGATTTCCGTCGCCTTGTGTACTTACAATGGAGAGCGGTTTTTATGGGAGCAATTGGAGAGCTTAGCCCGTCAAACGCAACTACCTGATGAGTTGGTGATTTATGACGACCGCTCTACGGACAATACTGTGGATTTAGTACACAAATTTGCGCTGACGGCCCCTTTTAAAGTGTGCATTTTTGTAAACGAGCAACAAGTAGGTGTCACCAAAAATTTTGAAAAAGCACTGACTCAATGCACGGGTGACATCTTGTTTTTATGCGACCAAGATGATGTCTGGCACCCCGAGAAGATTTCGCACATGGCGGCATTTTTGGAGCAGAATCCGGCCTTAAATGTCGTCTTTTCAGACGCGCTTTTAATCAATGAACAAGGAGAACCCTTTCAGACTACGTTTTGGGATGTAGTACGACTCCAACCAGTCCAACTGCAACAATGGCGACAGGGCGAAAGTATTAGGGTAATGCTCATCGGCAACCGTGTGGCAGGCTGTACCATGGCCCTCCGCAAATCATTTCTGAATCAATTACTGCCTTTTCCCCTCGATATTCCCGATTTTCTGCACGATACATGGATTGCATTTGTGGCTTCGGTTTTGGAACAAATCCAATTTATCCCCGAACCTCTCGTAAATTACCGCCAACATGCCGCCCAGCAAGTGGGTACCCAGCCAAAAAATTTAGTCCCCCTGAGCTTAACACAGCGATTGGCCAGGCCGCATCAGCAAAAATTGATTCCGTACCAGCAAAGGCAGCGCGAATTGCAAACCCTGTATAACCACTTAAAGCGCGTTGTCCCGAAGGAGAATAAAAACCTGAAAATAGTGGAAGAAAAATTGCATTTTTTGACCGTAAGAGCCAGCCTTCCTGGCAATAGGATGTTGCGACTAGTACCCGTTTTTAGGGAGTGGATAAGAGGAAATTACCATTATTTTGCCGACCAAGATACCTCCCCTAGAGGTATATTTATGACTGCCCTCGGAGATGTATTGGAATAAAAGCACCTCTATTACAGAAATTTAAAGCACTTTTTTTTCAGCCGTAATTTTCGCCACAATCAATTGACTCACGTCGGGAGTTTCGATTTTTTCACGGTAATGTACCGTAACATTTCGACGTACATACGCTGCGTTTTTGCTTAGAAAATGCGTGTGGAAAAGCAATACGGGGTAATTAGCAATGGGAAAGAATGGAAGACCTGAAGCTTTATAAATGGTAATTGTTTCACAAAAAATGCAACACAGATGTTCTGGGAAAGAGTCCAAAGTAAGGGCAAACTCCGCTTTTGTGGATAAAAAAGCCAACTCTTGGATGGATAATTTTTTTGAAGCATCAATGACTTTCTCCGAAAATTGAGACGCGGTTGCACGGTCAATCCCCTTCACAATTTGCGCCGAGAGGTCGGTTTGTCCACACAATACCACAGAATAATCTGACTTTTCAAGCACTTCTTTCAGCACATTGACCCAAAACGAATTCGACATTTGCCGGTGGGCCTCTCCTGTTTCGGGAAACAACAAAATATAAGGTTTCGTAACCACCAACGGTAATTTTGACTGAACCTGCTCCCACGTGATTGACGCATCAATGGTAAAATAAGGCACGACTTCTTCCAATTTTGTATCAACCCCTATTTCTTTCAACAAGGCCGCGTAAGCCTCAAAATGGTGATAGTTGCCATCTTTTCGCGGAATTTCAAGCTCAACATCCAAAAAACCACCCATTCCACGCCGATTAAAACCGACGGCTTTTTTGACATTCGTAAAAGGCAACACAAAATGAGACACCCCGTAAGAGGTACGAACATCCAAATAAAAATCGTAGTGTTCGTCGCGCAAAAAAGGCAGCACCTCCTTAAATGTTTGGTAATGCCGTTTGAGTTTTTGCCAAAACCCGATTTTATTCCGATTGCTCAAATAATGATCAATCACCAGCGTATGACGAACGTAAGGGTTGTGTTCATTGACTGCTTTGCACCAACTCGGCGAGATTATATCAATGATTGCATTAGGATATTTTTGGCGAATAATAGGAAACATGTACGAAACCGTCAGGGCGTCGCCCATGTGGCCTAAGGAAGCAATAAGCACTTTGGGAACGGCAGAAATCGGCGCTTTTTCCCGCTTACGATAAAACCACCGCACGTAGATGTCAATGAAGAAATCCAGAATGCGTAATGGAATGGTCTCGCGAGGGGTACCGCTGTAATGCCGCTTCATGCGTTATAGTTTATGTCCGAACTTTTCAAAGTGGGTTTTCCAAAATTCTAATTCGTGGATATCCCATGCATGGCACCCAAACGGGAGTTCGTTCCCGTTTAAAATAAAGGCTTTGGAAGGTAAATCTTCCACCGAAAAACGAAGCGCCCTGCGCCAATGGGGTAAGCTCACTTGCCGGATATACCGGTTCATTTCAATGCAAAAGAACACATCTTCGTTGTAAAATGACCCTTTCTTTGCCAAATACTCTTCAATTTTGGGGCGATTATTGCGCACAATGTCTAGCAATTTTTGGACTTTTCGCAAAGAAAACCCGCCATTGCCTACCGTAAATTTTATCGTCACATCTAGCGGCTGATTATTGCGGTGCTTGTCGCGCAGGTCAAACCAAATCGCCAACTGCTTTTTGAGACCAAAAACTATGCGGTCGGTCACAGAACTGAAATCGCGCTCGATTCGCCACGGCGCTCCGATGTAATCATATCCTTGTCGGCACCACTCCAAAAGCTCATCGCGAAACACAAAAGCATCCAATTGGTAAATCAGAATGTATTCGAAGTCGCTAAAACGTTCATAAAACTCAGTCGAGAGCATCAACCGATTGTAGGTCTGAACGCTTTTAAAGTAATCGTCATCAAAATTTTCTACTTTCAGTTGCGGATACTCCTCCAATACAAACGAAATATCCAGCGAAAAGGGTTTTATAATAACAATGGGGTGTTCTTTTAATACCTGTAGTCCCTGCGTAAACGAGATTTTTTCGTGCAAACTGAAAACAGACTTGTACAGGGGAATTACAACGGCAACGGGTTTCATACCACCTTATTTTGTCTGAAAAAAAATTTAAGGAGGCAAAAGTAAGCTAAAGGTAAAACAAAAACCCATTCTAAAATAAAATTTTACCGATACATCGATTGGTTTTGCATCAATTAGTATAACAATCGGTTGGTCGGCATGTTTATAATCTTCGCCTAATAAAACCCCTATTTGAGGCATTTGGGGCATCTACCGGGACTTTAGCAAAAAATTGTATATTTTTTATAAAGACCGATGCTAACAAAGCAAATTTATCACTAATTTTGCGGCAAATTTAAACGTAGTTGTAAGCGAAAGACCGAGGTTATTCAATTTTAAATACCCAAAGACCCGCCACAATTCACGAATCGATTATTAATACTAAACAATAAACACAAACATACTATGGTAGCTGTAAGACCGGATGAGGTTTCGGCGATACTTCGGGAGCAATTGGCCGGTGCAAAAACCGACGCCCAACTCGAAGAAGTAGGTACGGTACTGCAAGTGGGCGACGGGGTAGCTCGTATCTATGGCCTGACAAAAGTACAAGCGGGTGAATTGCTCGTATTTGAAAATGGCCTGAAAGCCCTTGCTCTCAACTTGGAAGAAGACAACGTTGGAGCCGTATTGCTCGGAGAGTCAAACGAAATCAAAGAAGGCGATACCGTAAAACGTACTGGCGAAATCGCATCCGTTAAAGTAGGAGACGGTATCGTAGGACGTGTAGTGAATACATTGGCCGAACCTATCGACGGGATGGGGCCTATCCAAGGTGAAACCTTTGAAATGCCAGTAGAGCGTAAAGCTCCGGGGGTAATTTACCGCCAACCAGTGACTGAGCCGCTTCAAACGGGTATCAAAGCCATCGACGCCATGATTCCAATCGGTCGCGGTCAACGCGAGTTGGTGATTGGTGACCGTCAAACGGGTAAAACCGCCGTTTGTATCGATACCATCATTAACCAAAAAGAATTTTACGACAAAGGCGAGCCAGTCTATTGTATCTACGTAGCCTGCGGTCAGAAAGCCTCTACCGTTAAGCAGGTAGAAGCTACCCTCCGCCGGTACGGTGCCATGGATTATACCGTCATCGTAGCGGCCTCTGCCTCTGACCCTTCACCCATGCAGTTCTTTGCGCCGTTTACGGGTGCGGCCATTGGTGAGTACTTCCGCGATACGGGCCGTCCTGCGTTGGTAGTGTACGATGACTTGTCAAAACAAGCCGTTGCTTACCGTGAAGTTTCTCTTTTGCTTCGTCGTCCTCCAGGCCGTGAAGCTTATCCCGGTGACGTTTTCTATCTCCACAGCCGTTTGCTAGAGCGTGCTGCCAAGATTACGACTTCGGACGAAATCGCTAAAACCATGAACGACTTACCTGCTTCGTTGAAAGACAAAGTGAAAGGTGGAGGTTCATTGACGGCCCTTCCGATCATCGAAACACAAGCAGGTGACGTTTCGGCTTATATTCCTACCAACGTAATTTCTATTACGGATGGACAAATCTTCTTGGAATCCAACCTGTTTAACTCAGGTATCCGCCCAGCCATCAACGTAGGTATTTCGGTATCTCGCGTAGGGGGTAATGCGCAAATCAAATCCATGAAGAAAGTAGCAGGTACGCTTAAGTTGGACCAAGCCCAGTTCCGTGAATTGGAAGCATTTGCTAAGTTTGGTTCTGATTTGGATGCCTCTACCAAATTGACGATTGAGCGCGGTCGTCGCAACCAAGAAATCCTCAAACAAGGTCAATTCTCTCCCGTAAGCGTTGGCGACCAAGTAGCCATCATTTACGCTTCTATCAACGGTGTGCTCGACAAAGTGCCCGTATCAAGAGTAAGAGAGTTTGACACGGAGTTTATCAATTTATTGAAAGCCGTTCATCCAGAAGTACTTCCAAGTCTGGCTGCTGGTAAATTGGATGACTCTGTCACCGATATCATTAAGAAAGTTGGTCGCGAATTAGCCGCCAAATACGCATAATTGAGCTAAATGTCGCGCATCAAAGAAATCGTCAAGGCTACGCCCCTCATCGGGGACGTAGCCCGATTTATCGGTAAGTACCGCACGCGGGTTCCGGCGGGGCACTTTTACAGCCCCATCGTGTCCGTAGATGAAGTACGTAAACGTGAAGCACAGATTTATCCCGCGCCCCCGCGCACGTTGCCGGGCATTGACCTCCGCGAAGCGGAACAGGTAGCGTTGATGAATACGTTCGCCAAATCGTACTTTCCGTCGGTGCCTTTTACCGATACTCCCCAAGACGGCTTTCGGTATTATTTTGTCAACAAGTATTTTATCCACGCCGACGCCACCACGCTCCACTGCATGATGCGGCACTTCCGCCCCAAGCAAATCATGGAGGCAGGGTCGGGATTTTCGTCGGCGGTGATGCTGGACACCAACGAGCGGTTTCTTAATCAAAGCGTAAAATTTACGTTTATTGAGCCTTATCCCGACCGTTTGTATTCGTTGTTGACCCCCGCCGATCGTCAGCAAACGACGATTTTTGAAAAAACGTTACAGGATATTCCTGTCGAGTATTTTGAAAAACTGGCCGAGAACGATATTCTTTTTATCGACTCTACCCACGTATCAAAAACGGGCAGCGACGTCAATTACTTTTTGTTCGAAATCTTTCCGCGCCTCAAACCAGGCGTCATCATTCACGTTCACGACGTATTCTATCCGTTTGAGTACCCCAAAGCTTGGGTTATCGACGGCAACGGACGTTTTGGCTGGAATGAAGCCTATAGTTTGCGCGCGTTTTTGATGTATCAGGATACGTTTGAGATATTGTTTCACAATGATTTCCTCCAAACGTTTCATGCCGATTGGCTTGCCGAAAATATGCCCACCTACGCCACCCGTGGCCGTGGTTCAAGTATTTGGCTGCGCAAAGTCAAGTAGGCAACAGGCAATTTTATAGTAACCCGTAAATGCCCGTAAGTTGGATTTGGCGATTCAGTACGAATCACCAGTAACAGATAACAGATAACTGTAAAAAAATGGCTTCATTAAAAGAAGTTCGCAATAGAATCACGTCGGTTAACTCGACGCAACAAATCACGAAGGCCATGAAAATGGTGGCCGCCGCTAAGCTTCGCCGTGCGCAAGACGCCATCATCCAGATGCGCCCTTACGCCAAGAAATTGGGCGAAATGCTCGCTACGGTATCGGCAGGAACCGAAACCGCCGCCGAAAGCCCTTACAAGCAAGTGCGCACCGTCGAGAAAGTGTTGATTGTCACTGTTACCTCCGACCGTGGACTTTGCGGTGCTTTCAATACCAACGTCATCAAAGCCGCCGTGGCCCTCATTCAAGAAAAATACGCGACGCAAGCCGCCAAAGGCAACGTAGAAATATTGGCTTTGGGTAAAAAAGGCGGTGAGGCATTTTTGCGCCGGGGGTTCAAGGTAAATACTGACTTCATGGATGTGTATACCCGTTTGAGCTTTGGTGTGGTGAAAGAGGCGGCCGAAAGCATCATGGCCGATTTTGAAGCGGGCAAATACGACGCCGTTGAAGTGGTGTTCAATGAGTTCAAAAACGTAGCCACCCAAATCATCCGCGCCGATCAGCTTTTGCCGATTCCGGAAGCAAAAAATGATTTGAAGGCCACTACGTCCAACGTTAACTATACTTTTGAGCCTTCAGAAGAGCAAATCGTGACCGATTTGATTCCTAAAACGCTCAAAATCCAGTTGTACCGCGCGGTACTTGAATCCAACGCCTCGGAGCACGGAGCACGAATGACCGCGATGGACAAAGCAACCGACAACGCCCAAGAGCTCATCAAAGCCCTGCGCTTAGAATACAACCGCTCACGCCAAGCCGCCATCACCAAGGAAATCCTGGAGATTGTCGGTGGAGCCGAAGCACTTTCGCAAGGGTAATTTTCAGTAATAATTCCCATAACAGCAACAGCCCGCTTCGATGAAGCGGGCTGTTTGCTTATGGAATTAAGCATTTTGTAGATACAAATAAAGGGGGCTCCTAAATCGTATCAATGAATTGCTAATGCATTTTCTTAACGTTATTTTATTACTCCATTTTAAAATTTCCTCCTCTAACTCCTTTTCAAACATATTCCTGATTCGATCAGCCTCTGTACTTAAAGCTGAACAAGCATCTGTACCTGTAACGAAACCTTTGAGGCATTATATCTGGGAAGTATAGCATTGTTGGGTTTGGGCGCTACTTCTTTTTGCCATAAGGGCTGTATGATCCAACCCACCCTTGAAGTAGGTTTATAAATAACCCCAGCACCAATAGTAAGATCGAAAGCTGTAGCAAATTTAGGCCTTGCTATCGCAAGATCTAGGTAAACTGAACGAGATGAAAGAACTCCCCCAGCAGAAAAATACGGAGACAAAGCACGATCAATTATCTTGTAGTTTATCAATACAGGAATATTCCAATGATTACTTTTATATAGATTTTCATTTGGAGTTGTTCTTCGATAGTTAATCCTGTGATAATTCATCCCCGTTGAAATCGACCACTTGGGAGTTACAAAATAGTGCCCCATTACACCTAACAAGGGCCCATAGCCTTTATCGCGAACAGCAGGAATATCAAAATAGTTATTTGCTGTTACAGACCCATGGATAATACCTATCACAGGAGCAATAGCAAAATGACTCTGTCCCAGTACCCTGTTTACGTTTATCCATGTGAATAAAAATAAACAGACAAACAGTGCTTTCTTACCGGTTTTCATAGCTATAACGATTAGTTTTAGTTCTGTTTTTCATAAAGTCTGTGTTTAAATGGTTAACTGATTGTTTAGAATGTAGCATCGGCGGACCGTCTGAAAAAGTCACCGCAGCCGTCCAAAGTCGTGGTGGCTTTTTCTTTTTGAACTCACTATTGCGCAATAGTCAGGGGCAAATCTCCGTAAAAGATTTTTGCCGCGCCTCCACTCTAGGGTGGAGATTGGGTCGGTTTTAATGGAAACTTTTGAGAATGTCAGATGTTAAGCAGTGCGCAGTACTGTTATGAAAAATATCACCGCTTTATCTCCGCTCTTTTCCTCCAAACAATCTTACGCCTAACGAAAGCCCAAGGGTGTTTCCGTAAAAAAGATGTTGAGGTTTATCCCCCTGAACAATAAACGTTTTTTGTTCATAATGAGTGAGGGGTTTTGTATAAAAAGCCTCTATTCTGACGCGCCTGTATTGATACCCCAAACGCGCATTGATACCCCATTCTACCCCCTGAGCTTCGTTTTGTGCCAAGGTTGTGGTAAGCAAGACATTCACCTCGGGACCTGCACTCACAAAAGCCCCTTTATACATAAATCCTACCCTGCCGCTGACTCCTGCGTACCTATAGGTATTATAGCCATATATAATATCCTTTATAGGATCTTCGTACTTATTTTCTTTTTGCTGAAAATACAGGTCGGTATCTATAAATAACCAACGGCTCACCGGAAGCGTGGCCCACGCTCCCACCTGAAAACCGTTTGAAACACCCACACCACCCAACTGAATAATATAATTACTTGGCCTGCTGATTATCTTGGTACTCATCCGGTTGGCCCCGGCTTTCAGGCCAAACGAAAATCCATCGGTTACCTGAGCATAATTGACTGTGCCGGAAAACGATAAGATAACAAATACACAAATCGAACTGAATGTTGTTTTCATGGAATCCTTGTTTTATGTTGACTGTAATGGTAATGACACGGCAAGCGGAGCCCTTGGTGATGTTATTGCAACACCGTTCGTTTCGCATTATAGGCTCCCCAAATGCCGAGTCCATTTTTAATGTTTGAATACACAGGGGTAGGCTCGGCAAAAGGATTATTCAGCGCACCTGATGCATCCAAAAGACGATTTTGATACGCCATAATGGACGATTTTAAATACCGATCATAGCCGGCACTTGCCGCGAATGAATAGGTAAATACCTGATCCTCTTTTTTGATTTGATTGACAATCGTATAGCGAATCACCGGATTGGGTTCAAACGTTGTGGACACAGGATCCACTCTGGCGGGATCTCCAAAACTGTATTTGCCCGAAAGGCCATCAAAAAAAGAATTAAAGCGATCTAAATATTGACTGTTACTCACGATATTCAAGTTGGTGGTATTAAGATATTCATAAAAATAATGGTCAGGTAAACCGCTGCCTGTTGGCGTTCCGGGCTTTGCAGCTTTTACTTTTCGAGTATTGTAAATTCCAAACCAAATGAGTGTTTGGGTTAATGCATAATTGGTAATTCGCAACTCAAAATCAGGGGAGGAATTGGGATTGTTAGGATTAAAAGCAAATTTTGAACTGATCACCCGTGGTGCCTGAGGGATACTGTCTTCCGCGTATATTTCGTCAAATCCCGGCACATTGACCCTAATGGCGTATCTCTTTCCGGCTACCGGTCGTTTATTAAAGGAATACACGCCTTTGGGCGCATTAGACACTTTCCCGAGCACTACCCCATCTTCCAGAAACAACACCTCCGCATTGGTAATTCCCTGATACACTGCCGCAGTGTCGGGTCGTAATGAATACGTCAGCCTGACGCTCAAAACACTATCGGGGTTGGGAGTGCCTACTGCCACTACCTGTTTTTTAAAAATATTGCCAGGCAAATCCACCGTTTTTACACATCCCGGCAAAAATAACAGCGCAATAATAATCGCCCCCGCTTTGCTCATCTCAAAAATTGCGTTCATACGTAAAAGAAGGAATAATGGGAAAAAGACTGAATTGTTTGAGTTGGTTTTTATCGTAATACAGGTAGAAAGGATTGTTTCTGCTGTACACATTGTACACTCCCAGCGTCCAGACACGATTGCCGTTTTTCATGGGTTTGACCGACCGGTAACTGACATCCAAACGATGATAAGCAGGTGCCCGAAAGGTATTTCTATCACTGAGCAAACCCAATTCATTGAAATAGGAATAGTACTCATCGGGTCTGTAAGGTCCTAAAAAGCCAACCGTTTTTACTAAACGGGAAGGGGAAACCCCGTTGAATTTGGCCGTAGAAATTTGTAATGGAATGCCGGAATTATAAAAGAAGTTACAGGAAAATGTTTTGTTTTTACTCCATTCATAATTGAGCGTTAATGCAATGTTATGGCGGCTGTCGTATTTGTACGGAAAGGATATTCCTCGATTCAGATCACTGAAAGTTCGCTCTGATTTTGATAAGGTATAGCTTAACCAACCTTTCCATTTTCCCGTATTTTTCTGTACCAAAAACTCAATCCCGGTCGCTTTCCCCTCGCCCACAGTCACTTTATCTTCCCACCCAACGGTCGAACTGTTTAAAAATGACGCCCCTTCCCGGTATTCAATGACGTTCTGCATGTTTCGACGAAAACCTTCCAGGCTCACATTGAATCGGCTCTCGAATAAGCTTTGGTAATACCCCAACGAAACCTGATTGGAAAGTTGAGCAGGAATACGTTCGGTAGCCGACACCCACAGGTCGGTAGGTAAGCCAATGGAAGAATTGCTTAACAGGTGAAGATATTGCGCAAAATGCCCGTAAGAAAATTTAAGCGAGTTGCGCTCACTCAGCGCATAGTTGAGCGATACACGCGGCTGAGGATTGATAAAGCTCCGTTGGCCTACTTGATAAAAACTCGCGTTTAAGCCTACATTAGCGCTAAGTTTCGTTCCTATTTTAAATTCATCTTCAACATAGGCGACTAATTCTACGGCATCAACGCTGTTTTGCGGCTTATAAATCGTATCTGATTGCCCGCTTTTTATTTGTTGTATCTCGGGACTGAAACGGTGGGCCGTTGCGCTGATTCCCGTTTTAAGGATGTGATTGGCAGAGGGGAAAATATCCCAATCATATCGTATGGACCAGTCTCTGATGCCCGACGTAAAACGGCTTTGGAAGGTTTTGGCCTCCTTCACTTCGTTTTGCAAAGTGTAATCGAAATTAGTATAACTCACCGATAAGTTTCCAAATACCCGCTGATTGTACAAATGATTCCATCGAACAACGAAGGTATTATTGCCCCAATTGTAATTGAAACGGGATGTTCCGTCGTTAAACTTTATGGTGTTATTGAGACCGTCACGCCCTGTATAATAGCTAACGTATAGCTTGTTTTTAGGAGAAAGAGCGTAATTTGCTTTAAAATTTACATCGTAAAATTTAAATACCGAACGAAAATCGCTCTTGGAAATGACGGCAATGGGGGTAGTCAGCGCATCTAACCAAGTACGCCGTATTGACAATAAAAACGACGATTTATCTTTGATAATAGGCCCTTCAAACAAAAAGCGGCTCGCGACAGGACTCAAAGAGATTTTCTTATTGTAAGTCTTCTTATTTCCTTCACGCATACTTACATCAATCACCGACGAAAGCCGTCCTCCATACCGGGCGGGAATACCACCTTTATAGAAATCTACGTTAGCAATGGCATCGTTATTGAAAATGGACAGAAAGCCAAACAAATGATTGATGTTGTAAACAGGCACCCCATCCAACAGAATTAAATTTTGGTCCGGGCTTCCTCCCCGTACGTTCAATCCCACCGTTCCTTCTTTGCCGTTTTGCACCCCCGGCAGCAATTGCAATGTTTTCAGGGCGTCGGTTTCCCCCAGCAGCGCCGGCGTTTTCTCAATCGTTTTGGCCGAAAGTTGATGAAATCCACCAAGCACCTGCTCATGGGGCGGCACCTTATCTTTTACTTCCACTTCTTCCAATTGTTTTGATTCCGGAAATAAAAAAACGGTCAATAACGTATCATTTGACAGTGTAATGCTTAGTCGTTCTGTTTTAAAACCAACCGTACTGATGACCAACGTTTGTCGTTGATTGGGAACAAGGCCAACGCTGAAAAAACCATAGGTGTTGGTTTGCGTACCCGTTTTTTGATCTACTATCGAAACATTGGCTTTGGCAATACGCTCACGTTTTTCGGCATCTTCCACATAGCCATGGACATAGACTTTTTTTTGTTGGGCATTGGCGACGATGCCCAACAAAAAAAAGAACAAAAAAAGTTGAATTTGTTTTAGCATAGTTTAATTAAATCGAACACGAACAGGGTCCTCCTGCCCCAAAAGTCCAATAGTCAGGGGCAAATCTCCGTAAAAGATTTTTGCCGCGCCTCCACTCTAGGGTGGAGATTGGGTCGGTTTTAATGGAAACGTTTGAGAATGTCAGATGTTAAGCACTGCGCAGTACTGTTATGAAAAATATCACCGCTTTATCTCCGCTCTTTTCCTCCAAACAATCTTACCCCTAATGAAAGCCCAAGGGTATTTCCGTAAAAAAGATGTTGAAGTTTATCTCCCTGATTAATAAATGTAATCTGTTCATAATGAGTGAGTGCTTTTGTATAAAAAGCCTCTATTCTGACGCGCCTGTATTGATACCCCAAACGCGCATTGATGCCCCATTCAACCCCCTGAGCTTCATTTTTTGCCCTTGTCTTTGTAGCCAGCAAGACATTCATCTCAGGACCTACACTCACAAAAGCCCCTTTATACATAAACCCTACCCTGCCGCTGACTCCTGCATACCTGTAGGTATTGTAAGCGAATATAATATCACTATTGCTCGGGTCTTCGTACTTATTTTCTCTTTGCTGAAAATACAGGTCGGTATCTATAAATAACCAACGGCTCACCGGAAGCGTAGCCCACGCTCCCACCTGAAAACCGTTTGAAACACCCACACCGCGCAATTGACCATTATAATTACTCGGCCTGTTAATTATTTTTGTACTCATCCTGTTGGCCCCTACTTTCAGGCCAAACGAAAATCCATCGGTTACCTGGGCGTAACTACCGGTGCCGGTCAACAATAAGCCGGCAAATGCACAAATCAGACTTGGTACTGTTTTCATGGAATCATTGTTTTATGTTGACTGTAATGGTATCAATGCTGCAGGCACCCACAAAGCCGTAGCCGTTTTGAATGTTATTTTTAACTGGCAATACCTCCGCAAACGTATCCTCATTGTACGAGTCATATTCACGCAGGGAGCGATAATAGTCGTAGGTGGCGGCGGAGAGGTGATACAGATACACTTTTACCTGATTTGCCCTAATCGTTTGATTATTGCCTGCTTCTTTGAGTAAAAACAGGCGGGAGACGATTTTCTTTGCTTGATTGTCAAAACTCAAATCGCTCATCAACGCATCCGTCGGTATTTTATAGATACTTTCGTTGGTCAACGGCACGCCATCTTTGACCGCGATCATTTTGTAGGCATAATAATCTGCGCCCGATACATCCCTAAAAGCCAGGGTAATGGCCGCCTCTGTTTTTTCTTTCGTATACACGGCCGAGACCTCACTCATTTTTACCACACTCGGAAGGGGATCGGGTACAGCCAAGGCTTTTCCCAATGCAGGATGCTGTACCTCTACCGTGAGATTATCGGTATACTTCCAATTGCTGTCTGACATATACAGATCATCCCCTTTTTGTAATACCGCCCACGGCATTCCATTTTTTTGGAGACTTACGCTTGCTTTCAGGAGCGAAGACGTGGGATTGGATTGCAGCACGGGCAGCGTTTTGGTCACGTAAACGCCCACGCCTACGTTAGAAACCACGCCATTCACGACCAGCTTCTCAGGAGAAGACGGCAACTTGACGTTTTTGGTTGAAATGACTTCGCAGGAAATGATTCCGCAAGCCAGCAAAAGCACCGGGAAACCACGCATCATCTGAATTTATAAGCAATACTTATGGACGGTAATATCGGAAAGACGGAGGCCGATCTTATAACGTTTCGACGTTCAAGCGGTTGGCGCTGCTCATCGGTAATGACTTCCACCGCCGGATACAGCCGATACGTATTTCTTCGACTGTAGAGGTTATACACGTTGAGGTTTATTTCCCAATAACGCCCTTTGGTTAAAAAATATTTTTTTGTTAACCCAACATCCAATCGGTGATAATCGGGGTATTTCCCGTTGTTTTTTTTGTCATACGCAATGTATTCAGGAACCAGCGGGTTGGCGGCGATCCGGCCGGCCGGCAGATCATAGCGTTGGCCGCTGTAATACACCCACAAAAAGGAAAGTTGGAGGGTCTTACTCATTTTATAGACACCATTGAGGTTGAGGATATGACGGCGGTCGTAGAGATCATTAAACCATTTGCTTTTGTTCAGTTCGTCATAGTGTCGTTGGTTCCGCGATAAGGTATAATTGACTCCCCCGGACCAACGTCGAAAGCTTTTTTCAGCGGTCAATTCCAATCCGTAGGCCCGTCCTTTGCCCCCCGAGAGGGTATTTGCCTCCCAACGATAATACAGGTAAGGATCGCCATAGTAATAGCGGTACATGCTCAGATTCTGCATTTGTTTATAATAAGCGCCGATGCTGTACTTAAACGTTTGCCCCGGGCGCGACTGCGACCAACCAACGGCGTACTGCCACGAGGTTTGCGGCAAAATGCCCGGTGTTGAAGGCACCCACGTAATTTTATCCGTCAATCCTCCGCTTTTTACCAGTGCATGGTTGTACTGAATCATCCGGGTGGCGCTAAGCTGAATGCTTGCATTGTCTGTCCGGTACGTAAGCGATGTTCTGGGTTCAAGCCCGTTGTAATTCACTTGTTTTGTTTGAAAATACGAGTACCTTGCCCCGACATTCCATTGCATTTTGGAGGATAGGTTTACCAACAAACTGCCAAACACCCCACCTTCCAAAGCCGAAGCGGAGGCTTCGTTAAGCGACACGGAATCCTGATTTTCTTCTTTCCGACGGTACGAAACGGGCTCATAGGCATGGTGAATGAGATCGGCCCCCAGTTTTGCTTTGACGCCCGAAGCGATGGTCCAATCAGCCAGAAAATTGGCGGATACATCCTGTATTTTGCCGTTGCTGATGGTATAGATCTCATTGATCTTCGTAAATGTTCTTTCCGGTTTCATCCACGGTTTGGGCTGGACGGTAGCTACCCTGAACTCTGTCGATCCTTCATTGTACCGAAACGCGTATTGTGTAAAATGCAGCCCTGTTTGAAGAAAAAGGCGTGAACTCAGCACGTGGTACGAACGTACCGAAAGCAATTGGTTGGTTAATCGCCGAAGGTTTTGATCGAAGTTGGTTCCAAAGGGGGAATTTTGAAGTACCTCGTAATGATCCACTCCCCGATAATAACTCAAAAACAGCTTATGATTCTGATTGAAGGAATGATTGAGCTTTACATTAAGGTCATAAAAATTATACCCTAAAAAATTCCCCTGCTCATGGTTCTGAATGGCTTTTTTCTTCCCCAAATTAAAGAGATTCAGATACGCACTGCGGCCGGTCAGCAATAAAGAAGTTTTATTGGTTTTGATGGGCCCCTCCAACGAGAACTTGGCCGAAATAACGCCCACTTCCGCCTTGCCTTCCCACCGATTTTTATTGCCTTCCCGAAAAGACACATCCGTCACCGAAGAAAGTCGCCCGCCGTATTCTACCGGAAAATCTCCTTTATAAAAATGCACCCGCTGCACCGCATCAGGATTGAAAAGCGACAGGAAATTAAACAAATGCCCGACACTGTAGATGGGTGCTCCATCCAGATAATACAGATTTTGATCGTTGGCTCCTCCCCGTACGTTGATGCCCGATGAAAGTTCGCTGCCGGCGGCCACCCCAGAAAAAATACTGATGGCTTTCAGCAGGTCTTTCTCCCCTCCCACACTCGGCAGATTGTTGAGTAGGGTAGGCGTAAGGGTCACAAGATTGGGCTGAAGGGTGGGTTGATAACTCGCCCTAACCTCCACTTCCTGCAACGTTTGAGGCTTCAAATAGAGCCTTAAGACGGTATCTTTGGTGATGTATACCTGTTGGGCCTCGTAGCCAACCAATGAAATTTGGAGGGCAACGGGCAGTTTGTTCGGAATAACATTAAAGTACCCGTACCGATTGGTGGTCGTAAAGAGCTTACGGGTACTGTCGACAATCGTTACGGAGGTCAGGGGCTCATTCGTCCCTGCCTCCATAACGACTCCTTTGACCACTATCTTTTGAGAATAGGCTTCATTGAGTAAGCCCACTCCCACCAAAACACCCACCATCCATTTCCAAAAACGCATAGACTCAAAAAATAGTTAATGATACTGTTATGGAACGCGCAATAGTCAGGGGCAAATCTCCGCAAAAGATTTTTGCCGCGCCTCAACCCTAGGGTGGAGATTGGGTCGGTGTTAATGGAAATTTTTGAGAATGTTCGATGTAAAGCCGCCATCATCAAGGAATCCCGGAGATCGTTGGTGGAGCCGAGGTGTTCTCTGAAGGGTAAGTGCTCTGATATATTGTTTAAGCTGCTGAGCCTGAATCTTTGAAACGGTATATTTGGCCTTGAAACATTATTAACAGGTTGAACGCATCAACAAATTTTCTTTGGTTAGGCTGGACAAATTGTATCATTTTTGAATCTTTATCAATGAGTTACGAAACTATGACCAACTATAATTTTGCAAAAAAGTAAAAACATATTAAAAATTTTGATAATGCGTTCAACCTGCATTATTAACAAAAAATCTGTTTATTATTCAATTTTCTTTATGGTATTTTGATTGATTTTTCAATCCTATTTATTGCAGTAACAAAACCGATTCCTCCTTTCACATTAGAATAGGTAGGCTTAGTCTCGATGAATGCATTATCAGCTCCTTCAATTGCCTGTGCCGCTTTTGAAAATGCTAAATACTCGGCAGAATAGACTGCAACATAAACTCTAATTTCATCCGCAATGGCATTTGTAGTTTCAATCCGCCCCGCTTGATCTACCACTAAACCTATTTCTTTTTCAGAAGAAGTGAAGCATTGACTATTATAGCCAATAGAACGTTTTCCTTGTATGCCTGACAATTCCGGAAAGAAAGCATAACATTTATTTGAACCAAAATCCAGATTTGAACTGCTAATCTCTATATTTTCGGTAGCAATCGGTGCAAAAGTTATTTTTTTTCCTTTACTAAATGCGACTCCAGATGTCACGTAGTAACTATTTGGGGGAGCATTATTATGAATCACTAACTGAATGAGGGCGGGTTGATTTAACGTTATTTCGCGCTTTGTCCATTGAAACCTAAAATTTGTGATAGGCTTATCTAAAATAATATCTGGTGGAATTGTAGTAGGAGCACTCAAAGCTTTACCAATGTTAGGCACTTCCGCCTCAAGGACATAAGTCTTTTCCGGTTTTAGAATATAACTTGGTAATTCATACATTCCGTTTTTGAGCATTAATGTACCAACCCTAACCCCATCTTCCCAAAGAGTTACAAGTGCATTATCATAAAACGTTTTATCGGGTTTTTTATCCGTAACCGCCCAAGTTTTTCCTACATAAACTAAAGGGAATTGATTGGCTATTAATGTACTATTTAGCACAATTTTTGCCGACGGAGGTGGTAAAACAAATAAGCTCCGATCTTGGCAAGCGCCCAATGACAGGATAATCGCCAAACAAATATGTAGCCAATGTGCACGCATGACTTAAAAGTAAATTTGGTATGAAAAATAAGGCAGTATTGGGAATAACGCTTTTTTTACCACACTGAGGCGCGTTATTTCAAGCATTTCATCCACTTTTTGATAATTTCTTATTACTTCCAGATAGTATGGGTTACTCCTATTGTAAGCATTATAAAACCCAAAATTCCATCCAAACTCTCTCCCTTTATTATTTTTAGAACGATAAATAGCACCTAAATCAAGTCGGTGAAAATTCGGCATTCGGGAGTGATTACGCCCCTCATAGTAAGGGGATAAATTGCCTAAGTAATCAATATATGCCGCCGAAGGCAATGTAACTGGATACCCTGTTTGGAAGACCCAGTTCGCCACAAAAGACCACTTTGAAGTAAGCTGATAATTACCGATTAAAGCAATATTGTGCCGACGGTCATATCTTGATGCATACCACAATCCATTATTTATTTGAGGCGTTTGGCGTTCACTTTTAGCATAAGTATAACTTATCCATCCATTCCACTTTCCTTGCTTTTTTTGAAGCATTAATTCTATGCCAAATGATTTGCCCTGTACTCCACTAATTACGATGTCCTGCCAATTTTTTTGATAATCAACAATAATATCCGACCCGTACTGATAATCCAACAAATCGTTCATTTTTTTATAATAGCTTTCGATTGACAATTGCCAGATATTCTTAGTATCCAACACATAATACCAACCTATATCTGCTTGATTAGATCGTATCGGAGGCACGCGTAAGGTAGCAGGAACCCAAATGTCGTTGGGCAATCCTACCCCATTTGAAGTAAGCTGATGCATATACTGTTGCATACGAGAGTACCCCATTTTTATGCTGTGTGCCTGAGAAATGGACCAAGTATAGGCAATACGAGGCTCCCAATTTGAATAAATATGATTGTCAACGTTTAATATTGAATATCTCAATCCTGTACTAAGGTGAGTGTTTCCTATTTTCCAATTATTTTCGGTATAAAAGGCGGATTCTTGGGTATAAATCGGAGAGTTATTGTTGGCCGAAATAGCCGAAGGTTTGTTATCTAAAGTTGCTCTTATCTGACCAGGGAAATAACGATGGAAAATATGGTCTACTCCCAATTGAACTGTATAATCATTGGAAGGGGTGTATTCAATAACAGTTTTAATCCCCCAATCTCTGATAGAGTTATCTAATGAAAACTGATTGGTAATCGTTTCGTCTTTCGTTTTACGTTCTTCATAAGTCTGCATTTGGTAATTAAATCGGCTATAAGTTCCTATTATCCGCCAAGAAAGTGTTGGTAAAAGTGTACGATTATATCGCAATGAAGACGTCATGCTCCCCCATTTTAAGAAACTCGAATTTCTAACATCATTACGTTGACTGGCATTTTTAAAGAAATCATAGTTAGAATAAATACTGAAAAACAACTGGCTCTTATCATTAAAGATATAATTGGCTTTGGCATTTAAATCATACAACCAAAAACTTACAAAATCTTGCACAGACTTCCCTGTAACCAACTTGATGTGTTTAGGCAACTGTAATAAAGCCGTATGCATGAGTCTTCCTGCAATCAAATAAGAAGACCTATTTTTTATAATGGGGCCTTCTGACAAGAATCGAGAATTAATAGCGCCTAGACTCAGCTCTTTCTTTTTCTTCTGATTACTGCCTTCTTTCATTGTTAGGTCAATTACTGATGCGGTCCGTCCTCCAAAACGAGCAGGAAAACTCCCCTTGTACAAATCAACATTTTTTACAACATCGGGATTAAAAACCGACAAAAAACCAAAACCATGAGAAGTATTATACATAGGGGCTTCATCCAATAATACCAAATTTTGATCAGGGCTACTTCCTCGCACATATAGACCTGATGTTCCTTCCTGCCCCGTCATAACACCGGGCGTCATTGCCAGAGCTTTCAAAATATCCGCCTCCCCTAACAACATAGGTAACTTTTTAAGTTTTGAAACAGGAATATTCAAAAACCCTGCCTGCCGATTTTGCATTGTTTCTTTAATGACTATTTCCTCAAGTGTAGTAGAGACCAAATCAATTATTAATGAAGTATCTCTTTTAAGAATTGTGGACAATGAAAATCTATCATACCCCGGATAGCTGCATATAATATCAAAACTCCCAGCTAAACCCGATAACACAAAATTACCATATTGATCAGTTGTTGTCCCTTGTGATTTATTCTCTAAGTAGACAATTGCCCCTACTACCGCTTCTCCACTTTCTTTTTCTATAACTTTCCCTTTTACAAATATTCGTTGTGCAAAGGAATGGCTCCAGAAAAATACAAGCAATAATGTCCAGGTTATATGTTTCATTCTGCGTTGTTTAAGTAAAAGCAAAGAAGGGAAGACGAAACCCCTTCTTTGCTTTTATTAATTGAAAAACTCCAAAACTCCACTATTGTAACTACCCCCTCCATTTTTATTGGCTTGTATGTAGTTAACTTTTACATGGGAATACACATTTCCCCCAGCATTTGGCTGTACATACAAAACACCCCTCGCACTGGTACTTCCACTGTATGTACTTGCTGTAATACCCAAATAACCGGATACAGCTCCTGAAAAACTAAAAAAGCCCGAGCCTATTTCCCATCCATCAGTATCCACAGCACCCCATCCCCACCAATTTTTTCGTTGATGACTCATTGAAATACCCGCTTCAAGCATGTAGTCATACCCATTACCGGAAATGTCAATCCCATTAAAATAGTTGCGTGCAAAATACAGCCTTTTAAATCTCCTTTTAGACCCTCCACCAATAGGGTCGTATTCTGTAAGGACATCCTCTTCATCCCATTTCAATCTTGCATTAGGACTGGAAATTTGCAATGGAACATTAACTACTTTATGTTCCTCAACAAACTTGGATTTTGGAATTTCAAGTTCGCTGATATATCTTATATCTGTCGATAATACCTTTTCATCATTCATTCTAAGCAGATTGTCCCCTATCTGAATTAACCCTTCATGATTAAGGATTGACGATAATAAAGGACCCGTAACAGCTCTCTCAATTGATTTTTCCCCATTATTATCAAAAGTAGTTTTATAAACATATTGATAGGTTTTTAGTAGAGCCGAATTTGAATTTCCTATGAGGTCTTTATCAGAAAGTTCTTTGAAAGCCTGTGCCATAGATTTAAAATCGGGAAACTCAGAAGCCAATTTCTCAATGCCATTTTCTTGTAAATCTTTAATCATTCGGTGAAACACCCGATGATTTTTAAATTTAAGCCGTCCATCTACCATAATAACGTCTTTCGAATTAGTAGATGTCTGTTCCATCATTAGATTTTCTTCATTTTTACAGGACATTAGTCCTATAAATAAGGCTACAATTGAAGCCCAATAAAACTTTTTCATAAATTTGTACGAGTTTAAATGGTTAAATAATTGTTTGAACTGTCTGAAAAAGTCACCGCAGCCGTCCAAAGTCGTGGTGGCTTTTTCTTTTTGAACTCACTATTGCGCAATAGTCAGGTGCAAATCTCCGCAAAAGATTTTTGCCGCGCCTCAACCCTAGGGTGAATTTTTCTCCACCCTAAAGGGATAATGGGCCATTTCCAACACAAATTTTTGAAAACCATCCTTCCCTTCTACGCCTAATTTTGAAATAAGGTTGTTTTTGTGGGTCTTGATGGTGGCGATGCTTACCTCCAAAGCCGTCGCTATGTCGGCATTGGTGCGGCGTTGGATGGCATAATAGAGCACTTTCAGCTCCTGCGGCGTGAGCGCAACCGACCTGCGTTGCAGGAAGGTATTCAGTTGTTTCAGTTTTTCCAACTCCTCGGCAGGGGAGTCAGCGGCTGTTTTGTTCGGCATTCGAGATATAGTTAAATAGCTCATTTATAAACCATTACTTGCAGAGATTCTCTCTAAGCAGGCATGGCATTGATTACAATGAGTTTTTCTAAACGTTGAAAAAACAATGGTAATGCTGCGTATCAGCACCAACGGTTGAACTACAAAATAGTGGGAATATTTTGGGCGGCATGAAACAAAAATTGTTGCAAGCCCGCCTTCCCTTCCACACCGAGCTTAGCGATGAGGTTGTTTTTGTGCTTCTTCACCGTACAGATGGCCGTGCCCAATTGGTCGGCTATCTCCCGATTGTTCCTGCCTTCTTTGGCCCAATACAGCACATTGAGTTCCTGGGGGGAGAGAAAAATAGATTGGCGGAGCAGAAAAATGTCTAATCTGTTCAATGGGTCGAAATGGTCTGGTTGCGGGCACTGGGCTGTCATCTTTTTTGATTTTTAGATACTTAAACCCTTTGTGAGGTGTTCATCAGCAACCTCTACCATAGATAGATAGATAGATAGATAGATAGATAGCATCTGATGAACAGCTTTTGGGTACAGGCTGTCAATGATTTGTTCATCAAGAAGCAGGGTAGAAGAGCTGTACGCCCAAAGCGTATAGCGAGCCAAAGATAAACTGTTTTTTTTGAGAAAAACAAACGATAGTTATCAAACGGTATGAGTCTCTTTTGCCTTCCATTAAGCCCCTCATGCGTCTCCAAATTACCCCGTACCTTATGGGTATAAAAGTCGCACAAATTGTTTTTTTTAGAATAAAATTATCTTTACTTCCTTTTCAGTTTTTACTTTGTAAGTAAACTACCCATTCAAAGCGTACTGAAGCACTTAGCATTTTCTTAACACCCCAATCAAAACCTTTTTAGCCATTCGCAAGTATGAAAAAACGAGAAAAATTAGCGATAATAAGAAATTATTATCCCAATGCCGTCACCACGATTGACAGTGTAAACAAACTCATCGACTTTCTGGAAGAGCATTTGGATTTAGAACCTGGCCAAATCATGCTGGCCGACAGTATTTGCAGCGACGATGTAAACGCCATTCAGTATCCATCCAGAGCGCACGAGTTTTTGGGGCCTTTCAAAATGGGCGGCTTGGATGGTTTTCCTTTTACGGGCCTTACGGGCATGGGGGCATTTGCCAGCCACGTACCAGACGAAGGTGCGGTCTTTATCTATTACGGCCCCCACATCGGCATCACCAAAGAAGGTGTCATCGGTGAGATTAAGCGCGTCGGGCAGGCAAAAAATTCGGGATGCTGCGGAGCCGCCAAAGGTGCGCTCAGTAAACTAGTGAACAATCAAATTGTGGAAGGAAACGTGACCGAAATGGACTTCCAAATGAACACCATTGAGCAAATATTGCTCCGTCAAAAGGACCGAATACTCGGCGCCGCCGTACCACTTTATGAGGCAACCGAAGTAATTTATGAGGCCATCGACCAACGTATTCATGAATTGGTCGAAAAGACAAACTACAACTGCAAGTATGTAATATTGTTTGGTACCATCCTAATCAACAGCGATTCTGACATGGGGTCTTACACCAGCGCAAAACGCTTCGACATTATTGACTTGGCCACCAATGAAAAAAAGAGTGTCTTGGATTACTACGACAATTAAACAATAACCAAGAGATTGAACGGGGCCGTCGAATGCGTACAATTTTATGCGCTCGACGGCCCTAAATTTTTGAGAGGCCTGCGCCATTCGGCCGAATAAACTTGCTCAAAGTGGCTATCTTTTCATCCTCTTCTCGGCCGTACTTGGCCATTCTTCTACGACTCTCTATATCACTCTTCGGCATCATTTTCTCCATCTCGTTTCCTTCAATTGAATGTTCAAAAACGAGTGTTTAGCATAGACTTTTTCTTTATCAACCCAGCATTGAGGTAAAAAACCGAAATAATTAGAAAAATAAAGACCTTTTTAGGATAAAAATACCGGAATTCCAGTATTGCGCCTTGCCTAATCTTGTAAGAAATTTGGGTACTCAAATCTTTACCCTACTTCACTAGAATCTTTACCCTACTCTATTTAAAACTTTAACATTGATTATTATGAATCCACAACTATTCATTTCTTCAAATTTGGGCCATCAGCATTTCTTTTCATTCGATCTGGAAAGTGTAGTGCGTTTGGAAGGGGTTAGAAATTATACCCGCTTTATCCCCGCAAAAGGACAACCAATCATTACCTGTCGGTCGTTGGGTATCTATCTTGAACAGCTCCCGCAACAGTTTGTGCGAGTCCACAAAAGTTATGTTATCAACTGTCGGTATATATTAGGAATAGACCCACGTAGTCATTCTATTTTGATGACCGACGGTACGTCCATTCCCATTTCAAGGCGAAAGCGAACGGCTATTTTACGACTCTTGGGGAAGTCCCGTTAGAATCAACAACTTAACTTTAATTCAATTTATTTTTAGGAATCAATTTGACTTTATATCCAAAAAGATTCTATATTTTCAGGAAAAAGTACCTTCCTATGCGCGTATTGTTGGCAGATGACCACCTGATTTTGCTTGAAAGTCTGGCAGCTCTCTTAGAAAAAAAGGAAGGAGTTCAGATTGTTGCCAAAGCAACTAATGGCTTGGAAGCACTCCGGATAGTAGAAGAAGTGGCCGTAGATATCGTCGTTTCTGATCTCAATATGCCTCTTTTGGGAGGTATTGAGTTTACTATTCGTGTAAAGGAACGATTCCCTCATATAAAGGTAATTTTGCTGACCATGGTAGAAGATGCCTCCCAGATTCGGGAAGCTATTCAGGCAGGCGCATGTGGATATATTCTAAAAAGTGCCTCCCCCGACGAATTGCGGAAGGCTTTGACCGAAGTGAGCGAAGGAAGGCGATACTTTAGCCGCGACATAGAAAAGCAACTGGCTTCTATCCCCAATCCCCATGTCCCCAATGGCCACGAAATCGTGGACGGCGTGCCGCATTTAACCAAGCGTGAAATCGAAGTTATCCGGTTTATTGTACATGATTTTTCCAGCGAGGCCATCGCCAAACAACTGAATGTCAGCATCAATACCATTGAAACCCACCGCCGAAATATCTTCAAAAAACTACGTCTGAACACCGTAGTGGGCTTAGTGCGGTTTGCCATTAAGCACAAACTGATTGACTAAAACTCGTCGATACCCATTCCGCCCGCAGGTTAATTCTTTATCTTCGGTTTAATCAATCTTGCCAGAAATTCCTGATGCAGGGCATTACAGAAAGGTGATTCGGGAAAATCCTCTTTAAACCGTTCCAACAATTTTCCCGCCGCCGTGTTTTCTTTTTCTGGCGAAAAGTGCGCTAACGAAAACGCCCTCTGTACGATTTTGGCAAGCATTAGTTCGCGAGTTTGGGGAAATTTACGCAGTCCTTCATATATTGAATTATACCTTCCTTCCCACACCGTACTGTCAATCTGAACCACCATATTTCGATTCATAAAAGGCCCAGGAAGAAAACCCAACCACCGCGAATACAAAGCCTCCCGGTAAATATCCGAAATAAGGGCTTCGTCGTTCATTGTTTTGAGGCTAATCGGCTCATTTTTGGAGAGGTCTCCCAAACTCCGGAGGTAGGTTTGTTTGCGTAAATATTTTTGCCCTTCCAACGACGCCAAAACGTACGCATTTATCTGACGGTTTGTGGTATCCTGCTCCCGTTGAAAACGTTCGGCCGACTCCGTAGCAAGATCATTGATAACAAACGAATAATCCTCCAAAGACATGTGTTGAAAGAGGGGTTTGCGCCGGAGCGAATCCTGCCCAAACAGCAAACTCCCGTACAAAAACTGGTGTAAACGAGCCGTTGGGCCTTTTACAACGGGAAAAGACGACCGGCTAGGGTTGACAAAGTAAAGGGTGTCGTTGGGTTTAAGCAAAAAATCGACGCGGTAACCCAAACATTCAATCGTTACTTTCTGAGGCGATTCAATACATAAATCGGCTTTAAAACAGCCACTTTCGTCGGTGCGCTCTTTCAAAACAGCTTCGGGGTCGTAGGGAGAAAAGCCCAAGGGCGTATCCAAAAAAATCTGATACTGCGAAGAAGGAAAACCCTCAAAATAGCCTTGAATATGCACATTTGGCTGGGCAAAACTCCGCAAACAGCAAACAAGCAAAAGGAGTAAATACCGCATGGTCATGTCTGTTTAACTACGTAATGCTTCCCACAAAATCTCAATCGGATGTTTGGCTTTGCGGCCCGTACCATCTTTAATCTGATGGCGGCAGCTTGTGCCTGGCGCGGCAATAATGACCTCTTCTGGCTGTTGACGTACCGTAGGAAAAAGCACCAATTCACCCACTTGCATCGACAACTCATAATGCTCCTCCTCGTAGCCAAAAGAACCCGCCATGCCGCAACAACCCGAAGGAATCAACTGAACGATATAATTTTCGGGCAATGACAGCATCTTTTTGCTCGGTGTCAGCGACGACAAGGCTTTTTGATGGCAATGCCCGTGCAATTTAATGGTTTTTTGTTTATTCGTAAACTGTTGACGATGAATACGTTTTGTATCTATTTCGCGCGCAATAAATTCTTCAAATTGCAGGGCATTTTTGGCCAATTGTTGGGCGGCTTCCTGAAGTTCTTTGGGAACCAAATCAAGGTATTCATCCCGAAAAGTCAAAATAGCCGAAGGCTCAATGCCAATCAGAGGGGTATCTTCAGAGATGACCTCCTTGAGCATTTTTACATTTTGAATCGCTATTTTCTTTGCCTCTTTCACCAAGCCCTTTGAAAGATACGTCCGGCCACTCTCGATGTGTTTGGGAATGATGACTTCATAGCCCAGTTTTTCGAGCAATAAAATCGCTTTTTGACCTATTTCAACGTCATTGTAATTCGTAAATTCATCGCAGAAAAGATACACTCGCTTGCCTCCGCTTTGTGTTCTTGCCTTATGCCAATCTTTAAGGGTTGTTTTTGCCAACATTGGCATGGTTCGGTCTGGATGAAACCCAACCACTTTGTTGGCAATGCGCCGCAGTGATTCATTGCCAAAAATAGAATTATACGCCCAGGGCGCTATGCTCGCCAAACGCATCTGTTGGGAGAAATTAGCAATCAACCGCGACCGAAACGGCACGCCGTTTTTATCATAATAGCTCTGCAGAAACTCCGCCTTCATCTTGGATATATCCACGCTCGACGGGCACTCCGATTTGCAGCCTTTACAGGATAGGCAAAGGTCCAAAATCTCCTTGGTTTCTTCGGCCGTAGCATCAACGGATGACGATTCGGTATAAAAATGGCGCAGCATGTTGGCGCGGGCGCGGGTTGTATCGCGCTCACGACGCGTTGCCATGTAGCTCGGGCACATGGTCCCGCCAGTGATGTGGGTTTTGCGACAATCGCCCGAACCACTGCACTTCTCGGCCAATCTTAACAAGCTTTCCTGTTTTGAAAAATCAAAAACTGTTTCGATATGAGGGGCTTTTTGGTCTGGCTGATAACGCAGAAATTCGTTCATCGGCGGTGTATCCACAATTTTCCCCCGATTGAATACTCCTTTAGGGTCAAACAAATTTTTCACTTCCCGAAACAACCCATATACCTCCTCTCCCATCATAAACGGAATGAACTCGCCACGCAGGCGGCCGTCGCCGTGCTCGCCCGAGAGAGACCCGTTGTATTTTTTGAGCAACGTGGCCGTATCGGCCAAAATAGCCCGAAACTTGGCCTTACCTTCCGAAGTTTTTAGGTTAACCATCGGCTCCACGTGCAGCTCGCCTGCTCCCGCATGGGCGTAGTACGAGGCGTGTACTTGGTGTTTTTTGAGCACTTCGCCTAAATCTTCGATATAATTTGGCAAATCTTCCACCGCCACGGCGCAATCTTCGATGAGGTTGACGGGCTGCAAATCGCCCGGCAAATTTCGAATCAGGCCCAAACCTGCTTTGCGCACATCCCAGGCTTTTTTGGATTCATCGCCAAACAGTAACGGATACGCATACCCTAAGCCCTTGATTTTCAGTTCAGCAACCAATTTTTCCGCTATTGTTTCTACTTCTGCGCGGGTTTCTGCGCCAAATTCTACCATGAGCATCGCCGCAGGATCACCTTCAATAAAAAAGCGATTGTGGCGGTATTCGTTGTGCTCTTTGGTAAAATCCATGATGTATTTATCCACCAATTCAGACGCCAACGGATGGTGTTTCATAGCAATACCGTTTGCCAGCAGTGATTCATGCAGCGACTGACAATGCACACACAACAACCCCAGCTCGGCGGGTGGCAAGGGTAAAAGATTGAGTTTTGCTTCAGTAATAAAACACAGGGTGCCTTCTGAGCCGGCGATAAGTTTGGGGAGATTCAAGCCGTTCGGTGCATCAAGCAGCGCATCAAGCGCGTAGCCTGAATTACGGCGGGTGACCGTTTTTTTAGGAAATTTTTCCCGAATAAGTTGCTGATTATCAGTGTCTGACAAAAGTAATGTAAGGCCTTTCTCAATCCGTTCCCGCAAAGAATCTTCCTGATGGGAGCCCGATTGTTGGCCAAAAACGGCCTCGCTCCCATCGCTCAATAAAGCTTTAACTTCCAATAAATGGTCGCGAGTAGCACCCCAACTGATGGAGTGTAGCCCGCAAGAGTTATTACCAATCATCCCGCCAATCATCGCACGGTTAGCAGTAGACGTTTCGGGCCCGAACATCAAACCGTAGGGCTTCAAGTCCACATTGAGGTCGTCACGAATCACGCCGGGCTGCACACGTACCCAACGTTGGTCCGCATTTATTTCGAGAATTTTGTCAAAGTATTTAGAAATATCCACCACAATTCCCTCACCTACCACTTGGCCCGCGAGAGAGGTTCCCGCCGCTCGGGGAATGAGCGTAAGGCCATGCTCGACAGCAAAAACAATGAGTTTTTGAATATCGGCGGGCGTTTTGGGCAAAGCGACCGCCAGCGGGGTTTCTTGGTATACCGAAGCATCCGTTGAGTACAACCGCCGAATAGCTTGGTGGGTAACCGAATTGTCAAAATAGAATTCTCCCTCAAAATCAAGGGTTAATTGTTGAAAAGGAAGTTTAGTAGGTGCAGCGTAAAACATTGGAACGAATGATTTCTGCAAATGTAATTTAAAATCAGATTGGACGTACCTTTGTCTCCCTTTACGAATAAACATTCAACCTCTGGGTATACCTTACATTATTTACCAAAAACAAGATTTTAACAAGATGCCTGCTACTTATATTGAAACACGCCTAACGCTCAATCCAGACTATAACGACATTTTGATGGCCGAATTGGCCGAGATTGGCTACGAATCCTTTGTCGAGTCCAGCGACGGCCTCTCGGCGTATATTACCGACACAAGCTTTGACTTAGACGCGCTCCAGCAAATCATTGAGCGGTATCAATCCATGACGGCCATTACGTTTGAATCCCAACAACTCGAAACCAAAAACTGGAACGAAGAATGGGAGCGCAACTATCAGCCGATTGAGGTGGCGGGCAGAATTCGGGTACGGGCCTCTTACCACACGCCCGACCCAGCGTTTGAGTACGACATCGTGATTGACCCCAAAATGTCGTTTGGAACAGGTCACCACGAAACCACCACGCTGGTGATGGAACAGCAACTTTTGCTCGACCATCAAGGAAAATCGGTGTTGGACGTGGGAAGTGGCACTGGAATTTTAGCTATTCTGGCCGAGAAACTCGGCGCTAACCGCCTCACGGCCTTTGACATTGAAGAATGGGCCTACCTCAATGCGGTAGAAAACGCCGCTATGAATGGCTGCACGCACATTCACGTTTTTCAGGGGACGATTGCTGATTGCCCCGCCGCCACGTATGATATTGTACTGGCCAACATCAACCGAAATATTTTGTTACAGGAAATTCCTACCTACACCGAGTTTCTGGTCGGTGGAGGAACGCTGATGGTCAGCGGATTTTACGAATTTGACATTGCCGATATTGTTCAAAAAGCCGAAGAAGTAAATCTTCGATTAGTCGCCCAAAAAACCCTCAATCATTGGGCGGTTTTAAGATTTGAAAAACCATGAAAATAAGCATTTTAGGATGCGGCTGGCTGGGTCTTCCGCTGGCCGCACAACTTGCCCGAGAAGGGCACACCGTAAAAGGAAGCACGACGAGCGTCGAAAAATTGGCCGTTTTGCGCGCCCTTCAGATTGAACCCCTATGGCTCCAACTTACGCCCGAACCCAAAGGCATCGGCTGGGATTATTTGATGGATTGCGACGTGCTGGTTGTCAATATTCCTCCACGACTGGAGCGCGCAGGGCCAGATTTTCACACGGCCCAAATGCGCCATTTGATAGAGTTAGTGAAAGATAGCCCCGCCCAAAGGGTCATTTATATCAGTTCAACCTCCGTTTATCCTGAGCTCAACCGGGAAGTAAAGGAAGAAGATGTGATTTATCCCAGCCAATCAGCCGCTCCCACGTTGGCCGAAGCAGAACTATTGATTCAATCATTGCCCCAAGCATGGCTTGTATTGCGTTGCGGCGGTTTGATGGGGTACGAACGCATACCCGCAAAATATGTATCAGGCAAAAAGAACCTCACCACTGGTGAAGTTCCCGTCAATTATATTCACCGCGACGATGTCATCGGGGTCATCAAGGCATTTTTACAAAACCCGTCGGTATGGAATGAAACTTACAACGTAGTGGCACCCTTCCATCCTACCCGTCGAGACGTGTACCTTGCGAGTTGTACCCCTTTTGGCTATCAGCCCCCCACGTTTAGTACTGCTGAAATCAATCCTTTTAAAATCGTCTCTTCTCAAAAATTAGTGGATAAAATCAACTATCCATTTCTGTATCCCACCCCCCTCCAATTTCTGTATCAGCTGTAGATTTTTGTTTAATTAACCATCAACAAAAGTCAAACACTTATTTTTATTTCAATTTTGTTTAACGTTAATTGTCATACGTTAAACAAATGTGTTTTTTTGAACTTTTTGAAGGCAAAAACCCAAAATTGACCTAAAAATAGTACTATAATATTACTAAACCAATACAAAAACACTCATTTTAGTACAAAAAACTGATAACAAAATTTAATATTTACAAATTTGTTCAAAATTTATTTGGAAGTTTGTTTAATGTTTAACTAAATTTGTTCAACAAACTGAAACCAGAACATTCAAATAAGCCCACAATGACAGCTATCGAGTTCACTTACCACATCGCTAAAGTGTCAAAGTCACTAAAGCCCTTTGCGATGCGTTTAACAAAAGACAGCGAAGATGCTAACGACTTGTTGCAGGATACGCTGTTGAAGGCTTTTACCAACCGTGACAAATACGCCGACGGCACAAACCTCAAGGCTTGGTTGTACACCATCATGAAAAACACCTTCATCACCAACTACCAGCGTATGGTGCGGAAGAATACATTTATCGATACAAGCGACAACTTACACTACATCAATTCTTTTGAAAACAGCACCGAGAACGAAGCCGCTGGCAAATTTGCCATGGACGACATCAACAAAGCCGTTAATTCACTGGAGGAAGCCTATCGTACCCCTTTTATGATGTACTATCGGGGGTTCAAATACCACGAAATTGCTGACCGCTTGCGCATTCCCATCGGAACGGTCAAAAACAGAATTCACATTGCGCGGAAAGAGCTCAAAGACAAGCTATACGTTTATGCGCATCCATTTTGAGTAGGGATAATGAGACATTGGCGGCTTAGCTATCTTAACCGATAAAGCGAAGCTGCCAGTTTAAAAAGAGGAAGGTTTCGAAAAGTTGATCGGTATCCGGTCAACTTTTTTGTTTTAGACAAAATTGACTTCAGTATGCAGACGAATTCCAAACTGCTCTTCGACAGATGATTGTATTTTTTCAGCCAACTGCTTGATTTCCAATCCCTTACCGCCGCCATAATTGACCAACACAAGCGCCTGACGGGCGTGTACGCCAATGCTGCCGAAGCGTTTTCCTTTCCAGCCACATTGTTCAATCAACCATCCAGCGGGCACTTTTACGACCTCATTGCTGATTACGTAGCCTGGTATTTCTGGATACATCAATTTCAAATGCTCGTATTGCATTACCGAAATTTCGGGGTTCTTGAAGAAACTGCCTGCGTTGCCAATTTCGACGGGATCAGGCAATTTGCTACGTCTGATTTTAATGACGGCGTCGCTAACGGCCTTGATACTCAGCTCATTTACGCCCATTTGGTCGAGCGTTTTTTGAATGTCGCCGTACGAAACGTGAAATACGGGTGTTTTTTGCAACTTGAACTGCACGTTGCAAATAATGTACTGTCCCTTCAGTTCATTTTTAAACACGCTGTCACGGTAACCAAAACGACATTCTTCATTGGTAAAAACCCGTTTTTGACCCGTCAGAATATGAACCGCTTCGAGCCTTTCGAAAGTGTCTTTGATTTCGACGCCATACGCCCCAATATTCTGCATGGGAGCGGCTCCGACGGTGCCTGGGATAAGGGATAGATTTTCAAGACCCGCCAAGCCTCGTTCTACACAATAGAGTACAAATTCGTGCCAATTTTCGCCAGCCCCTACGCGCACCCACACATTTTCCTGATCTTCTTTGACCGTCCTGATGCCCTTGATGTTGATTTTGACCACCAAACCGTTGAAATCCTGCGTAAGAAGAAGATTACTGCCTCCACCCAAAATAAGTTTTGGCAACGTCTGCACGTCAGGAAGCTGGAGTAATGTCTGAATATCTTCGTCATTATCCACTTCTACCAAATAGCGAGCTGTAGCCTCTATGCCGAAGGTATTGTATGATTTGAGAGAAACGTTGCTTTGAATGGTAAGCATTTTACCGTAGTAGATTCTGGTGCAAAGAACGTAAAAAATGGTTGTTTCACAAAGGTTTCGTCAAACAAGCCATGTAAAACCCGTCGAATCCATCGCGCGCTGGTGAGGTTCGGGCTTCTTCCAAAAGCTGCCATTTAGCGCCCTGTTCGGCCAAAAACCGCTTCACTTGCTCTTCACTTTCCGACGGCAAAATGCTGCACGTAGCGTATACCAACTTCCCACCAGGCTTCACCATTTGCGAATAACTGGTCAGAATTTCGTATTGTGTTTGACGAATTTGGGTCAAAAAATCGGGTTTCATTTTCCACTTGGAATCGGGGTTACGACGCAAAACCCCTAATCCTGAGCAGGGTACATCCAACAACACGCGGTCGGCGGTATCGCGGAGACGTTTGATAGTTTTGGGTTCAATGACGCGCGTTTCTACGTTGCTGACCCCGTTGCGCCGCGCCCGGCGGCGCAGTTCTTCCAGTTTCCAACCCTCCACATCCATCGCAATGAGTCGCCCCTGATTGTGCATTAACGCCGCCAAATGCAGGGTTTTTCCACCCGCACCCGCACAGGCATCAATGACGCGCATCCCCGGATGAACATCCAACATGGGTGCAATACGCTGCGAACCCGCATCTTGCACTTCAAACTGTCCGTTTTGGAAATAATCGGTCTGGAAAACGTTTTTTTTCTCCCTCAATTTCAACGCGTCGGGCAATCCTGGAAGGGTTTCGGCAAAAATCTCCTTGCTGGCCAAGGCTTCTTTCAGTGCGGCAGCGGTGGTTTTGAGGGTATTGGCCCGCAACACAACGGGAGCCGTTTGGTTCAATGCATGAAGTTCATCGTCCCACGTTGTCCCCAATTCGGCAGCGCCGATTTCGTCCAGCCAATCGGGAATCGACTCCCGAATTTTGCGGCTTTTTTTGGCTTCTTCGTAGGCTTGTCGGATAGCATTGGGCTTGATGTGTGCAAATTCCGCCCACGGCGGCAGTTCGTTGCCTTTTAAAATTTGCCACGCGGCAAAAAAGTCCAGATAAGAAGGCTTGCCCAAGTGTGCCGTGACAAAATCCAACATTCGCCACCAACGGACAATTTCGTAGGTGTTTTCGGCAATAAAGCCCCGGTCGCGCGCGCCCCATTTACGGTTGGACTTGAGCACCTGCTCAATGACTTTATCGGCCTGACGCCCTTTTTCGAATATTTCGGTCAGCGAAAAAACAATCGCTTCCACTAAAACGCGGTGGTATTTCATGAAGTTTGAATCAAAATGTACGTGACGCTCTGCCTGCTTTCTACATACCCATCAGCCATTTCATCACGTAAATAACCAGCAGGGCGGTACCTCCCATGAGCGCGGAAGCAGGCGTGAAAGCACGCAAGGTAACGGAAACGTTTAGGTTTCCAAAGCGCGAAATTACCCAAAAATATGAATCATTGGCGTGTGAAGTGACCATTGACCCCGCTCCCATCGCCAATAACGCCAACAGCGCACCGTCTGGGCCGGCCAATCCGAGGGCTGCCAACAAAGGGGCCACCAACGACGCCGTCGAAACCACCGCCACGGTCGACGAGCCCTGTGCAGTTTTGAAAATAGCCGCCAATCCAAACGGAACGAGTAATCCCCAACCGCCCGCCGCCAACGCCGCGCCGTATACTTTTCCCAATTCAAGGGTTCTGATAATTTCGCCAAAAGCGCCACCCGCCGCCGTTACGATGAGGATGGGGCCCGCTTTTTCGATGGCTTCGTCAAACAATTGATTTAGTTTTTCTTTCTCAATTTTTCGAAACAACGGCAAAGTCAATCCTAAACCAGCAATCAATGCCGTGATGGGTTCTCCCACAAATTTAATGAGGTTCAGCACAAATGGCAAAGCCATATCGGGATACAAAAGCACCACTGATTTCAACGAAATAAGCGCAATCGGGACAATAATAGGCAAAAACGAAAGTGCAGGAGAAGGCAAATCAACATCTTTTATTGGAAGTTTTTCAGTCGCTGTTTGTTCAACCGCATCTAATGAAGCAGGCAACGAAAGGCTGTACAGGTACCCAACCGTAGCGGCTGGCAATGCCACTAAGATTCCCAACAGCATGGCTTTTCCCAAATCGACATTCAACACGCCCGCCGCAGCCGTGATGCCTGGATGCGGAGGTACTAGACAATGAACCGCGTACAGCGATGTAGCCAAACAGCCTACCAAAGCCAGACGTTTTTTGGGCAGGGTATGACCCAACGAAACCACCAATCCACTCAACACCACAAACCCCGAATCACAAAAAATAGGCAATCCGATGAGAATACCAACCAACGTAATGGCGAGCGGCGCGTAGCGCTCGCCCGTTTTGTTCAGGATGAAATTAGCCAAACTGAGCGTAGCATTGGTTTTGTCCAAAATGATACCCAGCGTAGCCCCCAAAATAATCAGCAAACCTATTTTTTCGAGGGTACTGCCAAAACCCACTTTGATGGCTTTCAACAGCGCTTCTCCTTCCATCCCCGCAGCAAATCCTACGCCCATTGCCACAAAAATCAACACAAAAAAGGTATTGAATTTGTACCGTGAACTGAGCAGAATAATGGTCAAAATACTGACAATGAGCAGCAAGGATACGTAAAGAGGTGAGAGCATCTTTAAAATAGGTTAGAGTCTGAAGTCCGCTCTACCAAAAGCTTTCCTTTGGTGTATCTTAATGCCATTAAATAAAAAATATAAAGTTTCTCTGGAACATACAATCGCAATGATAGTATGATTATACCAAAAAAAAGCCCCCGCACTTTCGACTTTCGTTAATAAACACCTTAGTCATACGTTTTCAGGAAACGAAATTGATTGAGAAAATTCTGAAAGCCATCGGTTACACTTTCTCCCCAAAAAATCCCCCGTAAAATACCGATAAGCTTGATGCCTATTTGAACCGTGGAAAGAAAATGATTGGGAGAGTTTAAAAGTTCTAGCGCCTATTTTGCCGAACTACTGCCCCGTTTGGCAGCGCTCTCCTGTCTAATCTTGCGGGCAAATACCACCGCAATCTTGAACATTGAAAAAAATACCGTTCTGTGACAAAATGATGATGATTTTCATCTAGGCCGTGAGGAGGTCGAGGTTGCTGGTCAATGCTTCGGCAATGAGGCCGTTCAGGGTCGAGTCGGCAAAGTACATGCGCCAATTGAGCGTAGCTACGTTGAGGGTATCGGTATTAGCATTATTGCTAAACGTTTCGGGAACGGGCGGCATAGCTCGCGGTGTAGCCACTTGCGGCACTTTACAGCCCGACAATGCAACTACGAATAAAAGGGTAGAAAACAGTAAAGTAACGCTGGCAGGGTTCAAAATCCTGCCAGCGTTTTTTAGTTCGTCTTTGATGAACTGGTGTTTTTCGGCCATTCGGGCGAAAATGTAGTACAGCCCAGGGATGACGACGACCAAAAAAACTGTCCCGAAAAGCATTCCTCCTGCGGCAGCTGACTGGAGTCCGATTCCAGCTGGTATTCGTGGATTTTGCTCATTATTACCTTAATTCGGCTTGCAGGAGTAGTGTATTGGTGGAAAATAAAACAAGAAAATTAATTTTCAGTAGGACGATACAAAACAGGGCTCGCATGCGAGCCCTGTTTTATTGGATTATTCTTTTTCCTAATCTGTAGCTGAAAACTCAGTAGTTTTTAGCTTAATAAAGGGTAGACAAGGTTTTTATTTCTTTATTTTTTTGATTGTAAAAGGCACACAGATGGCTTCGGTAGGGCAGCAGTTGCCTTCGTAGAAAATATAAGAACAACAACCTTCTGTTGGGCAAGTGGCGTTGGTAGCGGCAAATCGATAAGAACCCGCTTCGGTAATTTGGATAACGGACGATGTTGCACCAGAGATTGGTTGGTCATTTCTAAACCATTGAATATTAGTATATCCCGATGGAATGGAAAGTTCAAAAACCTGTCCTACACAAATTGGTACAGGAACCGTGATACAAGTTCGGTCAAAGTCGTCTTCGCTTTCGATGTTGTTGTTTGGAGTAGAGTCTGTATCGGTTTGATCTGCCTTAGAAATTTGGGCCGTAAAATACTGCACACCTGGCTGTGTTACTTGGACCGCAATAGACAAGGTGACGGTTTCACCAACGGCTATATTTCCTATGGTCCATGTACCCGTAGCGGAGTTATAAGTACCAGTAGCTGTGGCAAAAGTTTGGAAATTCATTCCCGCAGGTAAAATATCCTTTACTTCTACACCAGATGCAGGATTTTGCCCTTCATTTTTGACGCTTACCGTTAAAGTGAGATTCGCATTTAAGCCCGGCTGTTGATTGCTAACAGCTACGGAAAGCGATAAGTCAATCGGAGGATTACAAGTGGCATCAGGGCCTAATTTTTCTACAAATTGCTCTAACGGAATAACATTCCCGCTTGGCGTTTGCCCAGAGCGTGAATAAAAACTACAGGCGGTATTGAGTGAAGCCACACTTTTGGCCGCCGCCACAAAGGGATCAGCTTTAGCTAAGATTCCTACGGGGCTGTAGCAGGCATTGCCTTGAAAGGTAAAAAGAGCAACGGGGGTTCCGTTGGTAAATGAACCATAATCGGTTTCGGTAGCTGTTTTTCCAATGACATAATAGTTGTAAGCAGCATCTAAACCCGCCGAAGCAAATATGGCCTGACTCCCCAATTTGAGGGGGTTTTTCTCCCAAGTGCCTCTTATATCGGTGATATTCTGAATCACAAAATCTTTGGGAACTTTCAGCGATACCTGCGCTGTGGCTCCAAATTCTTTGACATCGGTATTGTTAGCGTTTGGCGTAGCATATTTGGGTACCACCCAAACTGTATAAAGCCCCGTATTGGCTTGGTAGGTCAATTGGTAATTGACTTGATTGGTCGAGAGTTGCTGCGCTGCTACTGTAACAAAGCCAAGAAACCAGATTAGCCCAATCCAAACGATTGTAGATATTCCTTTTTTCATTGTAGTGTATGTTTATATCGTTGAATTTTCAGGTTTTTACAGGGGAGCATCGCGCTCCCCTGAGTCTGTCTATGTTTATTTAGGTAATTGTTCCTGAATGATAAAGAAGTTTTGTTTGAGGGCGTTACCGGGATGGTTGTTGATTACATTTTGGTAGATGTACTCTACATCGTTGGTTGTTCCCTGAAAAATCACTTCTCCATCCATATTAACATCTCCTGTGTAATAGCCTGAAAGAATGAAGAAAGGCAGTAGAAAAGGATTGCCCGTGGCTGCAATGACTTGCTGATAGATGACATTGACGTCGTTGTCAGTACCCTGATAAATCACTTGGCCGTCATAAAGGGCATTGCCCGCCCACAGGGCTTTTCCCTGAACTACATCCACCTGCGATTGATGAATCGGTGAATTTGCTAAAACATACGTAGGGGTAGCTACCGAACGGAAATCAATCGTGGAAACGATCTGCGTTAACGGCAGAGCCGTTTGCGACATAACTCCCAAATGGTTGCGGTGACGAACCGACACAAAATAGCTGGCCGCAACAACCGTGTTGAAGGTAATGGGTGAAGTGCCATCTACCTCTACAATATCACCGTCACGTTGAACCAAGGCCGAGCGGCTGTCTACCACAATAGTTGAATCATTGGCATCTCGCAATTCAACAAATACCCAGTCTACAATGGCATCTTGCCCGCTGACAGTCAACACCGTGTTGGAGGTAATGGTATCAGCGGCAGTAATAGGGCCCCAGGCTACATAAGGTGATTTTCGAGGAATCAGATTTTTCACCCGCAGGTCATCGCGCATCAGGTTGCCCGAGAAAACCCCAAACAACGAGCCCTGCAAAAAGACTTTGGGCAAAAGCGTGAGCTTTCCGGGAGTCTGAATTGTGATGGGTGTAGGAACAAAGTTATTTTGAGGATCACCATCAAAGTCTGGATCGGGATTATTTCCCAACTGCGATTGATCTTTTACGGTTTCGCCCAAGGGACTCTGACCAGTACTGTAAGCAATATTGATGTATGAAACCCCTACGTATACATTCGGACTGATGCGCACCGTCAAACTGATGATTCCGCTGTCACCGATAGCCAAGGCATTGCCGGGCAAAAGCAGCTGAGTTTGGCTTGCAGTCCCCGTATAGGTGGGATTAACGGTAAACTTAGTGCTGGTGATACCCAGAACATTAAAGGTGGCAGGACTTGGAAACGTTTTGGACAGCGTGTCAAATACCTGTAGGTTACTGAGAGGCACATTGCCTACGTTTTTCACTTTGAGACTGAACGTAATGTCGTAGGTATAGTTTAGGTTGTTTACAAAGGAGCTAACTTCTTTAGCGATACCAATTTTAGGATTCTGGGTCAGTGGTACAACCGTGGGGTCGTTGGTGGGGTCTGTATCTGGGTCGGCGGGAGTATCTACCAGCTCGTTGCCGCTGTCAGAAACGTCCGTCACATCAGGTCCCGTGGGAGGAGTCCCTGTCACCGTAGCGCTGTTTTTGACTTC
>NZ_JAAAKZ010000007.1 GCF_009905605.1 Runella sp. CRIBMP | reverse complement strand
ACTACCTACACCGCCACTTGTACGGTGGGTACTTGTACAGGCACAGCAGTGGCTACGGTAACTGTTAGTACTAAGCCCAATGCAGGCCAAGATCAAATTTTGCCTTGTACTAATCCAACTACAAATACATTAACGACAACGACTACCCTTGCACCTACTCCAACAGGAGGTTCTTGGGCACAGATAGGCACAACTCCCGCCACGGCCACCATCAACGGAAACGCGGTAACTAATATGACCGTCGCTGGAACCTATCAATTTGTTTATACCACTACCGCAGCTTGTAAAGATACCATCGCTGTCACTGTCAACCCATGCACAGGTTGTGTCAAACCCGATGCGGGTCCAGATGCCCCAGCCGTTTGTCAGCCAACAACAACTGCCAAACTCACGGCCGTAACCGCAGCAGGAACTTGGGCGCCCATCGGTAGCCCAGCCAACCCCGCCGCTGCCACCATTGATGCCAATGGCAACATCGCAGGCATGACTGCCGCTGGTACTTACCGATTTGTTTATTCAATCACAGGAGGTGGTATTGTTTGTACCGATACCGCGCAAGTAGTCGTCAATGCCAAGCCAGTAATCGGCGATGGTACAGCCACTATCTGTGCAGGCGAAACCGTTGACTTGACCTCGAAAATCACAGGTTACGCTAACTTACTCAATCGGGTTTGGACAGTAGCCACCGCTGGCGGTACGGCAGTCACCACGCCAACCGCGGTCAAACCAGCTGCCACTACCACCTACGTTTTGGTAGCCGAAAATGCCGCTGGTTGCAAAGACACCGCCAATGTCTTGGTAACGGTCAATCCTAAACCCAATGCAGGAAAAGACACAACAATGGCCTGCTTGAATCCAGCCACCAACCAATTGGCCACCTCCATCACCCTTGCCCCCATCCCAACAGGAGGTTCTTGGACACAGATAGGCACAACACCCGCCACGGCCACCATCAATGGAAACGCGGTAACTAATATGACCGTCGCTGGAACCTATCAATTTGTTTATACCACTACCGCAGGCTGTAAAGATACCGTCGCCGTTACGGTCAGCCCTTGTGCTGGTTGTACCAAGCCCGATGCAGGACCAGATGTCACACTAACTTGCCCGCCTTCGGGTATTGCCCCAACTACGGCTACCTTGGCTGCCGTCACTTCAGGTGGTACTTGGGGGGCAATAGTTACCAACCCAGCCGCGGCTACGATCAATGCTGCCACAGGTGCTATCACAGGTCTGACTACTGCAGGAACTTACCGCTTTGTATATTCTGTAACAGGTGGTGGTAATGTTTGTACTGATACCGCAGCAGTCATTGTACCTACTTGTGTTCAACCCAAAGGCAGCCTCGGGGATTTTGTCTGGAAAGACCAAAACAACAACGGTATCCAAGACGAAACCACGCCCAACGGCGGTGGTGTAGCGGAGGTTCAGATTGAACTCTACAAAAACGGAACGTTCTTTGCCAAAGACACCACCGATGTTCAGGGTAAGTACTTGTTCACCAATCTGGACGCTGGGACTTACAAAATCAAGGTCTTAGCCGCTTCGATTCCTGCGGGTTGTGAGTTGTCGAGTGTGAAAGATGCCCCCAGCGCCGATACCAAGGACTCGGATGTGGACAAAACCACGGGCGAATCGGGCAACTACGAAATCAATCCTCTCGACCCCACTAAGAAGGACATCCTCACCGTGGATGCGGCACTGTACTCGCCAAAAGGTTCTTTGGGTGATTTCGTTTGGAAAGACCTCAACAACAACGGTATCCAAGACGAAACCACGCCAAATGGTGGTGGCGTAGCGGGGGTGCAAATCGAACTCTACAAAAACGGAACATTCTTTGCCAAAGACACCACCGATGCCACGGGTAAGTACTTGTTCACCAATCTGGACGCAGGTACGTACAAAATCAAAGTATTGAGTACTTCGATTCCAGCGGGTTGTGAGTTGTCGAGTGTGAAAGATGCCTTCAGCGACGATGCCAAGGACTCGGATGTGGACAAAACCACGGGCGAATCGGGCAACTACGAAATCAATCCCCTCGACTCCACTAAGAAGGACATCCTCACCGTGGATGCGGCTTTGGTTGTTCCTTGCGTGAAGTCGAAAGTAACCCTCACAGGCGCACCCGTTTGTTCGGCAGATGTTCAAACTTATAGCATCACCTTCAGTGTGACGAATAAAGTTGGAAACCTCAAAGTCAACAAAGGTACTTTGACAGGTGCTAATCCATACACTGTGACGGGAATACCATCAGGGGCTACTATCAAAATCACCGACAGTTTGAGTACAGTTTGTAAGTTTGATACCCTCATCACGGGGCCGAACTGTAATTGTAACCCTCCATTACCTCTGTTGATTACTCCAAGTATGACGGCTTGTGTGGGTGATACATTCCCGACCATCAAAGCCACCGTAGTAGGATTGGCCACGGTCGAATGGTTCACCCAGCCAACGGGCGGTACAGCGGTCTTTACAGGACTTAATTACAAACCATCGGGAACAGTACCAACGACAGGTGCGGTCTTCTACGCCCAAGCGCGCAGTACTGACCCCACTTGCCCCACGGCCATCAGCACCAGTCGAGTAATGGCAACGGTCAACGCCCAAGATTGTACCAAAGAAGTGGATTTGGCTTTGAAGAAGTCTATCAACACCAAAATTGCCCAAATCGGTGATGTCTTGACCTACACTTTGAAAGTCTGGAATGAGTCCAACACTAACGCCACCGGCGTAGAAGTCACCGACAGCATCGCCACCACGGTAGAATTTCAAGCAGGCAGTTTTACGGCTTCTCGCGGTAGTGCCGCCATCAGTGGTAATGTCATCAAGTGGACCATCGGTAACATCGCTGCGGCAGGCGTACCTGCCAACGGCGACACCGTCACGCTGACTTACAAGGTGAAAGCTACGCAACAGGGTATTCATTACAATACGGCTGAGATCATCAAGACCAATGAGAAGGATGTGGATTCGACGCCAAGTAATGGAAAAGAAACGGAAGATGATATTGACCGTCAATGCTTTACTGTACCCATCAAGTTGTGCTCCGGCAATAAAGTAGAGGTAACTGTCCCAACCCGATTGACGAACGTGAAGTGGTACAGAAACGGAGGCAGTACGCCGATTGCCACGGGAAATGTGGTCTTGTTGAGCGAGATAGGAACGTATACGTTTACGGCTGATAACGGTACTTGTCCTACGGGGGGCTGCTGTCCGGTGATTCTCGAATCAGACACTAATTGTTGTCCGGCGGAAGCGTGTGTGCCGTTTACGGTCAAAAAAATTAAGAAGTAAAGAGGGTAAGTGAAATATGCCAGCTAAAACACCCCGCCGGCAATGCCGACGGGGTGTTTTAGCTGGCATATTCTATAGATGATTCTAGTGCAAAAAGCATCAGTTTTTTGGCAGAGGCAGGTTACCGCAGTGTTTCATTATTTGTCAATTATACACCAAATTTCGCAAAATTTTAAAGGAAATTTTACTTCTACCGACACCCCGTTTACTTTCAATCGGGTAAGTTAGGATTTGTCAATTAGGGGGTGAAATGTCGTTTTTTGTCAATCATTGAAAAATCAGCCCCTCACAGCACTTGTTTCAGGATTTTTGCAAAAAGAAAATACCTAAAAAATCATCAGGAAATCACGCTCACTACAGGCCTGAGTCACGGTTTTATTTACAAAGGACACAGGACCCCATTGTCAGGTGGTTACAAGAGTAATAAGACTTTTATCCCCTAGCCACGATTTCCTTTATGCCTTCTGCATAGCTTGTTGTTTTAAAATCGGGAAAACGTTTCATGAATTTGGCGCTGTCAAAGAAATAAGGTTGCTCGAATTGATAGGTCATTTCGTACACCTCCCCCAGGATCGGAATGAACCACCCCAGAATCTTCAGCATAAATTTAGGAATGGCGCTCACCTTGGCTTTTTTATTCATCTCTTTCGCAAAGAGTTCGGTCCATTCCCTGCCTGTTGGCGCGTCAGGATACGTTGGCAAATGCCACACCTGATCGTAAGCATCGGGGGTATTGCCTAACAAGGCCGTGGCCCGCGCCGCATCGGGGGTATAGGTTGCCGAATGCCTGAAATCCATCCCTCCTATCCATTGAGCCGCTTTGTCTTTTTGAAGATTTTTAGAAACGGTCTCCTGCAACATACTCGTGCCGATGCCCGGCCCGTAGAAATCCGCCGAACGGGCAATGAGTGCCTTGATCTTTTTAGCCTTTACCGCTTCAAAAATCATATCTATGACTTGCTTACGTACTTTTCCCTTTTCACTTGGAGGGCTCATCTTCGACTCTTCGGTCATGTGCGGAATCTCCGCCGAGTCGTACATGTACACATTGTCGAAAAATACCAATTTCGCTTTGTGTTTGGCGCAGGCATCAATCACCGAACGCATGAAAGCTGGCCATTTTTCCCGCCAAACGCTGAGTTTATACTCAAACCCGATAGTCACGTACACCACTTCCGAGCCCGCCACGGCGGCGTCTACGTCGGCAGGGTTGGACAGATCGGCGGCAAAGAGTTCATCGGTCGGATTGACTTTTTTAGGATTGCGGCTGACGAGCCGAATTTTTTGGGTGTATTGTTGGCCTAAAGCTTTGGCCAACTCTGACCCAATGGCACCGCCGGCTCCGAGGATTGTCTGCATTGTGATGATGATTTTAAAAGGCTGATAGTTACTGAATTGATGGTCGAATTCTCGGAGTAAATGTAAGGGGTTCAACGTAAAAGGCAACCTCTTTCCGCTGACAATTATCAGGAATAGGTTCCATCCATGATTCACCGGTAAAGTGACAAAGAGTCACAGGATTTACGTACAAACAGGCAAAACGGCTGCTCCGCTGCGACTTTGCGTAATGAATGTCGGTAAAAACAGTATCCCGCGCCCTTTTATAAAGATAAAATCACCAAATCCATGAAAACCACGATTCTTTTATCCTTCATTTTCATCACCTTATTTTTCAATACAAACGCACAGGAAAAAAGCCTGTTCAATGGCAAAGACCTGACGGGCTGGCACATCGACGTGCCCGCTATGGACAAAGACCCCAAGTTGAAAAACCCCTTTATCATCCGCAACGGCCTATTGGTAAGTTTGGGCGAGCCGCAGGGCCATTTGATTACGGATGCCGTTTATGAAAATTACCGTATTGAAGTTCAATACCGCTTTGCGGGCAAACCTGGCAACTGCGGCTTGCTGCTCCACGCTTCTACGCCGCGCGCGCTGTACGGCATGTTTCCCAAATCCATTGAATCGCAAATGATGCACAAAAATGCAGGCGATTTTTGGTGCATCGTCGAAAACATCGAAGTTGAAGACATGGAAAAACGACGCGGACCGAAAGAGAACTGGGGCACAACCGAAGGCAAAGAACGCCGAGTGATGAACCTGACCGATACCTCCGAAAAGCCATTGGGCGAATGGAACACCATGGTCGTTGAATGCCTCAACGACCACATCAAGGTCTGGGTCAACGGCGACATGGTCAACCACGGTTTTCACTGCACCGCCCAAAAAGGCCACATCGCCCTGCAAGCCGAAGGTGCCGAAGTGGAATTTAGAAAAGTAGTGCTGACCCCGATTAAGAAGTTGACGGAGTGAAATGAAAACAATGACCGTTATGACTTTATTGTCACTTCTTTTCTTAGCCAGAAGGCCATGTTGAGAAATGGTGATAACACCAACAAAGGCCCAATAACGAAATCAAAAAGGTATTAATACAAAGTCATATTGTGTTTTCTGACCTAATTCCCCACGACAGCAGTCTCTGGTAGCTCTTCCATTTTTGGTCACTGTAGAATTTTTATATTTATTAACAAATGCGGTATCACTGTACCATTTGGCAAATACCTGTACTGAATGATACCCTTTAGGTACATCCAGAGTTACGCTGTATTCACCTTTTGCGTTGGTATAAACGGTTGTTAACTTATCACCTGAGGAGGCTATAATACCATTATTACCATGAATTTCAACTGGTACTTTTTCAATCGGTTGATTTATATCATTGGTTATGATTCCAAACACCATGGTTGTTCGGTCTTGTTTTTTACAGCCGACTGTTGCTAAAAACAACACTGCCAATAGGCAAATAAGTGCTCTCCTAATGCTCATATTCTTTGATAGAGTGGTGGTATTAGCCATTGCTGTTCCTTTTAACAACCCTTCTCCCGCTCTTTCTTACAGCAAAATACTGCAAAAATGTAGCTCTTAAAAGTACTACATTTCCAATAGTTTTCATTAAAAACGGGGGCAGCTATGGTAAGTACACCATCACCGGAATGCATAGTTTAAAAATATAGGCTTAAATTAAGTCGGCTGGATTTTACTCTAAAAGGTCGAGGAGTTCTTTCAAAGATTTACACACAAATTTTATGTCCTCTCTTTTACGATCATTTACTTTTCTACCTTCATGCTCTGATTCTAAATCCCATATATAAATATACCCAAAATCCTCGATAGAACAGGAAATACAAAAAAGGTTCCCTCCAGGGTCATTGGCAAACGGTAAAAACCCTTTTGGTATTCTTTCCTTTACATTATTAAAGGTCCTTTCCAGATTATTATGTTTACCATCATAAATAGCAAGAAAATAATTTAACATAGTGTTAAAAGCATCATAACTTTTACCTGCCTTTCTTTTGGGCATTACTCCTCTTTCAGGATATCCACCATTATATTCTAATAAATGTTTTTTATACTCTTCTGGCAAAGTAATATCATACCTTTTTTCAAAGGCTTTTATTTCTTCTTCCGATGTTGGGATTTCTGTTTCAAAAAATACATTTTTCATTGGATAGTAAATTCTTTATAGGAATAGGGAAAATGCTTCTATGTACGCTACCGGAGCACCCTACTATTTCATGAATGTCAGGTAGTTGATGATGATAATACCAACAAGCTGCACAAAACACCAAACCCCACATGCAAAAGAGCGAAGCAATGCCCCGCTCTTTTGCATTATGAATTTTTCACCTATTACAAATTCTTCGCCTTCAATTGCTTCACGGCATAGTCTGCCGCGCGGGCAGTGAGAGCCATGTAGGTCAGTGATGGGTTTTGCGTGGCCGTGGAGGTCATACAAGCACCGTCGGTGACGAACACATTTTTGCAGGCGTGCAGCTGATTAAATTTATTGAGCATCGATGTTTTGGGGTCTTTACCCATGCGCACGCCGCCCATTTCGTGGATGTCGAGGCCCGGGGCCTTGTTGGGTATGTCGTTGGTTTTAATATTGGTAAAACCTGCTTTGGTAAACATCTCCGTCAACTGCTCGTGAAAATCCTTGATCATTTTCTCATCGTTGTCGTCGTAGCTGACCGAAATCTTCAACTGCGGAATGCCCCATTGGTCGGTCAACTGGGAGTCGAGCGCTACGTAATTGCTCTCTTTCGGAATGGTCTCGCCCATGATGTGCGAGCCCACGCGCCAGTTGCCGTATTTTTTCTCGGCAAGGCTGTTTTTCAGGTCTTCGCCCATGCCAGAGCGGTCGTTGTAGGTCATGCGGCTCGCGCCGAAGCCTGCCGCGTAGCCGCGCAAAAAGTCTGTTTCCTGCTTAAATACGTTGCGGAAACGCGGAATATAACTGCTGTTTGGGCGGATACCTTCGGTGGTGGTATCCATAAATCCTTCGTATTCTCCCGAAATACTCGTGCGATAATTATGGAAAGCCACGTATTTACCCAACACACCGCTGTCGTTGCCCAAGCCGTTTTGGAAACGATTGGATTTTGAATTCAGCAAAATCAAATTGGTATTCAAGGCAGCCGCATTCACAAAGATTACTTTGGCGTAATATTCAACGGCTTCTTTGGTGTTGGCATCAATTACCCGAACGCCCGTTGCTTTGCCGAGTTTCTCGTCGTATAGGATGGAATGTACCACCGAATCAGGCTTCAAGGTCATTTTACCACTGCGCTGCGCCCACGGAATGGTGGAAGCATTACTGCTGAAATACCCGCCGTACGGACAGCCGCGCTGACACAAGGCGCGGTTTTGGCACTGCGCGCGGCCTTGGTCGTAGTGGATTTGGTTGGGCTTGGTCAGGTGCGCACAACGCCCGATAATGATGGGCCGCGCACCGCTGTAATGCTTCGCCATTTGCTCGCTGAAGTATTTCTCCACGCACGATTGCTCATGCGGCGGCAAAAACTCCCCGTCGGGCAATTGGGGTAATCCGTCTTTGTTTCCCGAAATTCCCGCAAATTTTTCGACATAGCTGTACCAAGGTGCAATGTCGTCGTAACTAATGGGCCACTCCACCGCGAAACCGTCGCGGGCAGGGCCTTCAAAATCGTATTTTGACCAACGCTGCGTTTGGCGTGCCCAGAGGAGGGATTTACCACCTACCTGATAGCCACGAATCCAGTCGAATGGTTTTTCCTGCACATAAGGGTGCTCGGCATCTTTTACAAAAAAATGCGCGGCGTCTTCGTTGAACGCATAACAGCGGCTTACGATGGGATTGGCGTCTTTGACAGCTTTGGGCATTTGCCCTAAGTGATCAAACTCCCACGGATTTTTGAGCGTAGTGGGGTAATCGGTCACGTGTTGCACATTGCGCCCGCGTTCGAGTACGAGCGTGCGCATTCCTTTGCCAGTCAGCTCTTTGGCCGCCCAGCCTCCGCTGATGCCCGAACCAATCACGATGGCGTCGAACGTACGGTCTTTGATGGAATCTATATTGAAATAAGACATTTTGTGGGTTATGCTTTAGCTGATAAGTGGCCTACCGGTCCGTTTTTTTCTCCATCTTTCCCTGTGCTTTGGCAATCGGAACGCATCCGTGATAAAAGCCAGGAGCCATGTTGTATTTCTGAATGTTAACCATCACGTACTCAGAGTTTTGATACCCCTGAATGGTCAGGCCTTTAATCATGTTTACAAACTGCTTCGTGGCCACATCTGGGGAATTCGCCAACTTTTTGAGCAATTCAAGGCGTTGGGCGGGTTCTATTTCTGCAAATACTTTTCCGTGCGCCAGTTTAGATGCGATATCGGTCGTAGCAAGGCCCTCTTTCAATCCTTTTTGGGCGGCTTCTCCGTAGCAATCGTTGATCATCCGCATCGCAAATTGATGCACTTTAAGCGATTTTGCGCCGGGGGTGGAGGTTTCGGGAATGATGGTTTCTACGATTTCGGCCAATGTTCCCTCTTCACTCAAGGACAACGTTGATACCTTTCCGATGGATTCGGGAGTCCAACCCGAAGCCCAAGTTGGAAGACTCATCAATCCTCCCACGGCCATGGTCAAGTTCCGTATTGCTGAACGTCTTTGCATGATTAAATATCGTTATGAACAGTTGTTAATCTTTTATAGTATCCCTGATAAAGGAGTTTAGTGAGGTAAAATTACCCATTAAAAAAGATAAAAGCGTGTCTAATCAACTAACTTTTTTCTTAGACAGCATCGAAGATTCTCTGACCATCAACTGGGTGGAGAGGGTCACGGTTTCGGGTACGCTGTGCTCCGATTCCAGTTGTTTGAGCAACAGCCTCACTACCTGCGAGCCCATTTCCTGAATGGACTGATTCACGCTCGACAGCGACGGTGACAGGTAAATACAGGTAGGCTCGTTGTTGAAACTGACGATTGCCACGTCGTCGGGAATGCGTATTCCTTTCTGCTTCAGGGCATACATGGTCGAAAAAGCAATGCGGTCGCTCATGGTCAAAATACCATCGGGAGGTTCAGGTAGGGCCATCATGCTCAAGGCTTGCATCATGCTATTTTCTTGCGTAAAATCACTGTGAAATACACAACGCTCGTTGTAAGGCAAATCATATTTTCGCAAGGCTTCCTTAAATCCTTCCAATCGCTGATTACTAATCAAAAGATTAGGCGGCCCCGCCAAACAGCCCAACCGTCGGCAACCGTTTTCGATGAGGTGCTCGGTGGCTTTAAAAGCCGCCAATTGATTGTCCACAATCACTTTTGAGGCTTCGATTCCTTCGGCGTAGCGGTCAAAAATCACCACGGGGATTTGCTTGCGCAACAGGCGATTGATGTGGTCAAGGTCTTGGGTATCGCGCGCCAACGAAATAATAAAGCCTTCCACCTGACTATTGAGCAGATTTTGTATTTGCGCCACTTCGCGCAGATATGACTCGTTGGTCTGACATACCACCACGCTATACCCCGCCTGCATGGCCGCTTCTTCGATGCTGTTGAGAACCGATGAAAAAAAGTAATAACTCAACGTAGGCAAAATAACCCCGATGGTTCGGGTACGGCTTTTCACGAGGTTTTTGGCCAGTTGATTGGGCTGGTAGTCCCATTCTTGCGCCAACTGTAAGACGGCCTGCCGCGTTTCGGGATGTATTTCGGGCATACCCCGCAGGGCACGCGAGACGGTAGAAGCCGATAAATTGAGCGCATGTGCAATGTCTTTAATGGTGACAGGCGTATTTTTGGTCATCGTTTTTAGGAAATATCATTTTTACAATAAACGGTGTTAAAACATACAATTTTTAGGCCGAAGAAAATGTGATTTTACACCCGTTTTTTTAAACAAATATAATTTAATTTTTTAAAGACCTGAAATTCATTTTCACAAAAACCGCAAACGTTTGCGGTTACGTTTGCAAACAACCACAACAAATTATTAGCCATTTTTTTGCCTTTTTACTCGCTTAAATTGCAATTTTTCCTTAGTTTTAAAACAGCAACAAGCTTTTTTCGGGTCTAGCCACCAAAAAGCTCCTTTATACGTCACACTATTCATCAATTTATTTTTTGTACTTTTCTACTATTTTTAAACAATTTTATTTATCTAACTTTTAACCGTCTTTGTTGATGAAAAAAGTATTATCTCTTTGCCTTGTTCTAGTGGCCTTTACGGCCCAGAGCCAACCAAAAATTGATGTAAAAAAGGAATTTGAATTTGCCGCCAAACAATACGAAGGAATGTTGGCCGCCCACCCCGACCTCACGAAATTCCCGCAGTCGACCAATCCCGACGGCACTCCCCGCGACATGAAATCGGACTGGTGGTGCAGTGGATTTTTTGGAGGTTCGCTTTGGTACATTTATGAATACAACAAAGCCCCACAGTGGAAAGAAGCCGCCCACAAATGGACCATGGCCGTAGAAAAAGAGCAGTACAACACAGGCACGCACGACCTAGGCTTTATGATTTATTGCCCCTTCGGCAACGGCTACCGCCTCACCAAAAACGAAGCCTACAAGCCCATTATGCTCACGGGGGCCAAATCCCTTTCGACACGTTTTGACCCCAAAAGAGGCGTGATTAAATCCTGGAACAGCTTCAAAGGCGGGTATGATTATCCCGTTATCATCGACAACATGATGAATCTAGAGTTTTTGTTTTGGGCCGCGCGCGAGTCGGGCAACAAGGAGTTTTATAACCTAAGCGTAACGCACGCCGACAATACCCTCAAAAATCACTACCGCCCCGACCACAGCGCCTATCACGTATTGTGCTACGGTCCAAACGGCGAAGTATTGGCCAAGAAAAACCACCAGGGTGCCGCCGACGAATCAGCTTGGTCGCGCGGGCAGGCGTGGGGATTGTACGGCTACACCGTAATGTACCGCGAAACTAAAGACCAAAAATACCTTGACCACGCGCGCAACATCGCCGATTTTATCTTAAACAACCCCACCCTACCCGCCGATAAAATTCCGTACTGGGATTACAGCAAACCCGGCGAAGAGCGCGATGCTTCGGCGGGAGCGATCGCAGCCTCGGCCCTGCTGGAATTGAGCACCTACGGCGGCAAAGACGCCAAAAAATACTACAACGATGCGGTCATAATGCTCGAAAACCTGTCAAAAGCACCGTATAAAGCCGAGTTAGGCAAAAACAACCATTTTATTTTGCAACATAGCACTGGTCATAAATTGGGGAAATCAGAGATTGATGTGCCGCTGGTGTACGCTGATTATTATTATCTGGAAGGATTGCTTCGTTATGATGCGTTGAACAAACAAAAAAAATAACCCATTCTTAAAAAAAAACAGCCTTCCGTAGAGTATGATGCTCTCGGAAGGCTTCTTTTCGAAGAAAACTCATGGTGAAACTCCCCGACAACCAATCGACCTTTTCTGATCTTCAGCTCTGGCTTCAGTTGAAGAACGGAAGTGAGTTGGCCTTGGGTAAACTCATCAAAAAATACTTCAATCCTTTACAAAACTACGGCTACAAGTTTGTCCGCGACGAAGATTTTGTGAAGGATTGTGTTCAGGAAGTTTTTATTGAAGTATGGCAGCGCCGCGACCGCCTCAGCACACCCGACAGTGTGCGGGCCTACCTGTTGAGTTCGGTTCGGAAAAGGGTGCTCCGCGAAGGATTTCGGCAGCAGATTATTAAGGAAGACGAACCCCTCGACCTCGAAAACAATTGGCATTTTATTGAACTTCCGCACGAACGATTGATGATTGAAGAAGAGCACGAAGCCCAACTCAAACACAAGATAGGCGCGCTACTCAACCAACTCCCTAAACGCCAACGAGAAGCCATTTATTTGCAGTTTTACCAGAATTTGGAGCGCGAAGAAATCGCCCAAATCATGGATATTCATCCGCAATCCGTCTCTAATTTATTGCAAACGGCGTTTAAGTTATTCCGCCAAAATTGGCAGGTAATCTATGCTTTGCTGGGGATACTCGATTTGTTTATTTTTTAAAAATCCTGAAAAAACAAGTATTTCTCTTCTCCTATTGCCATCTATAAGAAATCCCCCTTTGCCTCTGCCAAATTTAACGAAACCGTTCCTCTATGAATACTTTGTATCGCAACTACCGATTCGAAGATTTTGCCCGCGATGAGCGCTTTCGTCGGTGGGTTCTTGACAACGAACCAGAAAGCACCCATTACTGGACTGAGTGGATGAACCAAAATCCCGATTGTGCCGAAACAATACAGTTGGCCAAGGCCTTTTTGTTGGCGCTTGAAAACGACGAAACCACCTTCAATCAAGCAGAGTTGGAACAGATTACCCAACTCATAGTGACCATCCCCGAAAAACCCGTGGTGTCGTTCTGGAAAAACACCGCCTTTCGTTTGGCCGCCTCCATACTTTTGGTGGTAGGGGTAGGATTTGGCTTGTACAAATACCTAAGCACACCTTCTCTTCCACTAGCGGAGATGGAAGATTCATTCCTGCCACAACTTACCAATAACTACCTAGAAAGCACCAATCAGACTAATATTCCGCAAAAAATCAGTTTGGAAGATGGCAGCACCGTTACGTTGTATCCTAAAAGCAGCCTGCGTTATCCCACCCCCTTCAACGCCTCCCGAAGAGAAGTATATTTGAACGGAAAAGCGTTTTTTGACATTTCCAAAAATCCACAAAAACCATTCTGGGTCTACACACACCATATTTCAACGCAGGTTTTGGGGACGAGCTTTATGGTCAATTCTTTTGCGGATGCCCAAGAGGCAAAAGTGGAAGTAAAAACGGGGAAAGTATCGGTTTATACCCGCAAAGACCTCGAAAAAGCCAAACAATCCCAACAAAATATGATGGCTGGGGTAGTGCTGACGCCCAACCAACAGGCTGCATTCTTAAAAAATGAAGAGCGCCTCTTCAAATCCATCGTAGAGGCCCCCGAAGCAGTGGTTGAAGCCCCCAAACAAGAATTCATTTTTGAAGAAACTCCTGTATCTCAAGTGTTTAAATTTGTAGAAAAGATGTACGGCATTTCGGTCATTTATGACGCAAAGACCATGGAATCCTGCTACCTCACCGCCAACCTCTCCGACGAATCACTTTTTGACAAGCTTGATTTAATCTGTAAAATCACCCATTCTACCTACGAAATGGTTGATGGTCAAATCATTATCCACAGTCGAGGCTGTAAATAGAACTTTTTCAAAAAAAAACGTTAAAAAACAAGTATCTTAGCTTTACATCTGCCATCCATGAGAAAACCACTATTTTGTCATGGATAAATTCTACCAAACAACCAATCTTCTCCGAACACTCATGAGAATTTCCTTCACACAGATGATTATTGCCATTCTGTGCATGAGTGCCTCTTATGCGCACGACGCGGTGGGTCAGGAAATGCTTGACCAAAAAGTAACCCTTAAGCTTTCCAACGAGGATTTGAAAAGCACATTGGGTGCCCTTGAACGCACCACCAACGTGCGGTTCATCTACAACCCTAAGGAAATCAAGGCCAATCAAAAAATTAACATTAACGCCCAAAACGAAAAACTAAAGTCAGTACTTGAGCAAGTACTGACGCCGCTCAACATCAGTTTTGAGGCCAAAGGGAAACAAATTGCCCTTTTCAAAAAAGCGGTGGGGTTTATCGAAACACCCCTCCAAACCCCAAGTCTTCTGCAGAATCAGTCCATTGACCGGAATGTAACCGGTAAAGTGACCGACGAAAAAGGTGAGGCATTGGTCGGGGTAACGGTACAAGTGAGAGGAACCACCCGGGGAGCTACCTCAGACGCGCAGGGGGCCTTCCGTATTTCGGTAGTGGATGAAAAATCGGTGCTGGTATTTTCCTACATCGGCTACGCCAAACAGGAAATTACGGTGGGCAATCAGACCAATTTCAACATCAGCTTGGTGGTAGATGATAAAAGCCTCGAAGAGGTCGTGGTGGTAGGATACGGAACCCAAAAGAAAGTAAATCTGACGGGGGCCGTGTCGACGGTAGATTCCAAAATGATTCAAAACCGCCCCAGTAGCAACTTAGCCAACGCCCTTCAAGGAACGACCCCCGGCTTAATTGTAACCCGCGTAACGGGGCAGCCCGGTAATGAAAGCCTCAACCTGCAAATAAGGGGCGCAACCACCGCCAACGGCGATGTGCCCCCCCTCGTGATTTTGGACGGGGTAACGGTACCCAGCTCCACGCTCCTCAACATGAACCCCAACGACGTAGAAAGCATGAGTGTGCTGAAAGATGCGGCTGCAGCTGCTATTTATGGCGCACAGGCTGCGGGAGGGGTAATATTAGTAACGACAAAAAAAGGAAAAGCGGGCAAAGTAACTTTTGATTATTTGGGTCAATATGGTACCGAGTGGGCCATCAATGTGCCCGAACGATTGAGTTTATTGGATGAAGCCAATCTGGTAAATTTAGGCCAACTCAATGCAGGCGCGGGCCCAGAATACAATGCGTTTGATTTGGAACAAATCCGTAACAACGTACCGTACGTGGTCAACCCTGCCGATACCAACAACTATTTGTTTTACAATCAGGAGCCACTTACCGACCAACTTTTACGGAAATATACTTCCATGCGTACGCACAACATCACAGCGCGCGGCGGTACGGATAAATTTAACTTCATGATTTCGGGCGGTTATTACGAAAAACAAGGCGTTTTTAAGGTCGGTCCCGACAACAACAAACGCTATAATCTGCGCGTAAACTTAGGCACTCAGCTCACCAAACACCTTTCGTTGGATACCCGAATTGCCTATACGCTCGAACAAACCCGCCAGTCTTCTTCGGGAGCCGATGGCGGCGGACTTTTATACCAAGTGTATCGCCTACGTACCCGAACGCCTTTCTTCACGCCTGAGGGACGCTACAACGGCGCCGGTTCGGCCGCGTCGGCCTATGCTGAGTTGGAATCGGGAGGCTACAACAATCTCGACAAAAACTTCTTTGACGGAACTTTTACCCTCAAAGCCGCCGAAATCGTAAAAGGCCTGACCCTTCGGGCCGTGGCAGGAACGCAGTTCCGTCCCCAAAACCGCAACACATTTTTCCGGACGGTTCCTTTGTGGGGCCGCAACAGCATCTCGCGCTACATAAATCAAGTAAACTCGTACCGCGTTAACCGCGATTTGACCAAAAACTTGAATTTACAGTTCTTGGCAGATTACAATTTCAAAATCGGCGACAAACACCGCTTCAGCGTATTGGGAGGCTATCAGTGGGAAGACTCCCGTTTTGAAAGTGTGTTTACCCAAGCCAACAACCTTGTAAGCAACGACTTACCTACGCTAAGCCTCGGCGACGACGCCACCAAAAGCAACAGCGAGACCATCCGGACCTACGCATTTCAATCAATTTTTGGTCGTTTCAACTATAATTTCAGCGACAAATATTTATTTGAAGTGACGGTTCGCCAGGACGAAAGCTCTAAACTTGCACCTGGCCTGCGTACCCAAATTTTCCCTGCGGCCTCGGTAGGTTGGAACGTTCATCGCGAAGCGTGGTTTGCCAACTCATTAGGGTTTATCTCTGAGCTTAAACTGCGTGGTTCATGGGGCCGTTTGGGCGGTGCGTTGGGCAGTACCCTTGGCTTTTATGATTACCTAAACCAATTGTCGAGAAGCTCAAACCTTGTGTTGGGCGATGCCCGGGCTTCCTTTATCGGTCAAACGTTTATTCCGTCGGCGGCGCTTTCTTGGGAAACCATCGAAACCACCAACGGAGGGGTTGACCTTGGATTTTTCCAAAATCGTTTGCAGGCCAACTTTGATTATTACGTCAAATTCAACCGGAACATGCTCACCCCGCAGCAGCTTCCCGCCACCATCGGGATTGCCACTCCGCGCAAAAACAACGGAGAACTGAAATCATGGGGCTGGGAACTTGACCTGCGCTACCGCGACCGCATTGGCAAAGATTTCAACTACAATGTTTCGTTCAATCTTTCCGACAACCAAAACAAACTCATCAATTTCTCGGGCCGTCGAGTTATCAATGCGGGCTTCAACAGCCTTATTGAGGGCTACCCCATCAATACCCTTTGGGGCTACCAAACCGCTGGATATTTTACCTCTGCCGATGAAGTCAAAGCCTCTCCATTCCAAGATAACCGTACAGGCCCAGGCGACGTAAAATACATCGACCGCAACGGTGACAACCGCCTCACGGTGGGCAAAGGTAATGTGGAAGATTTTGGTGATTTAGTGTTTTTGGGCACCGACCAACCCCGTTTGTTGTTTGGCTCAACCTTGGGATTTGATTGGAAGGGATTTGACTTCATGGTGTTCTTCCAAGGAGTTGGCAAACGTCGCTTCCGTCCCAATACCGAGTCGATTGCCCCTCGTTTGGTAACTTGGAAACAACCTTTGGCCATTCACGCCGACTACTGGACCCCCGAAAATCCTGACGCCCTTTATCCTCGTCCGTTTACGGGTGCTACGCACAACTACGTAGCCTCTGACAAGTGGATTTTGGACGGCAAATACATGCGTCTTAAAAACTTCCAAGTAGGCTACACCCTGCCAAGTACGTTGACTAAGCGCGTTAAAATTGAGCGCGCCCGCTTCTTCTTCTCAGGACAAGATTTATTTACAATTTCGGGCTTGGGAGCATTCCAAGGCTATTATGACCCCGAAACCCGCAACGGTGTCGAAAACGACTATCCGTTTTTTGCCACGGCATCAGTGGGTTTGAACGTCTCTTTCTAAGCACCGAATTTTAAATTTTAGCACTTTCGAAAATGAAAAAAATACTTAATTATACCGCTTACACTTTCGCATTGATGCTGGGACTGTCGGCCTGCGAAGTGAACCGCCTGCCCGAAACCGCCATCAGCGACGATACCTTCTGGCGCTCAGAATCTGACCTTAAACAAGCCGCCAATTACCTGTACACTTGGATGCCCGGGTTTAATACCGACGACAACTGGTCGGACGACGCCATTGGTTTATCGTCAAACGGTATCAGCGACGGCTCACGTTTGGCCCCATCTACCGACGGGTCGTACAACACGCCGTATCAGCTCATCAGAGCCGCCAACAACATCATTGAGAAAGCTCCACGTGCCACTTCGGCTCCTGTAACGGTCATTGACCGGTACATTGCAGAGGCTCGCTTTTTTAGGGCTTTTGGTTATTTTTCGTTGGTACAACGCTACGGCGACGTTCCCCTGATTTTGAAAACGCTCACCGATGATTCTCCCGAGCTAACCGCCGCCGCGGCCCCACGTGAGCAGATTGTTGAACAAATGTATCAAGACTTAGATTTCGCTGCTTCAAAATTGCCAACTCCTACGCAGTTGGGAAATGCCGATTACGGTCGCATATCAAACACAGCTGCTCTGGCATTTAAAGCTCGCGTAGCGTTGTTTGAAGGGACTCGGGCTAAATTTCACAATTCAGGCGACCCTGTCAAGCACTTAACGGCCGCTTTCAACGCCGCCAAAGCAGTCATTGACAGTAAGCAGCACGATTTGTTTGGCAACTATTTTAACTTGTTTCAATACGAAGGAGAAGGCCGTCAAAACCGAGAAAATATCATGGTGCGCCAGTACGGAGTTTCCATCACTGACCGTGTTTCAACCCATGCTTACTACCGGGGCTCCATCGAAAACGGCAACACCAACCCTACAAAAGCGCTTTCTGATTCATACGTAATGAGCGATGGATTGCCCATCACAAAATCACCGCTGTACAAAACACCAACGGCCACCATTGAGATATTTGCCAACCGCGATGCCCGGATGATTGCCACATTTATGAAACGTGGCGACGCTCAGATGACCACCAAACCCATCTTCGACGTAGCCAACCTTTCGTTCAATAAAACGGGTTACATGTTCCGCAAGTTTGCCAACGTCGACGACTGGAACACGCAGGCATCGCGCATCGACCGCCCTGTTTTGCGCTATGCAGAGGTACTACTTACTTACGCAGAGGCCCGTTTTGAGTTGGACAACGCCATCAGCGACGCCGACCTTGACTTAACCCTCAACCGCCTACGGGCCCGCGCGGGAGTAGCCAAATTGACCAATGCTTTTGTAACCACCAATGGCCTGACGATGCGCGAAGAAATCCGCCGCGAACGTCGCGTAGAATTGGCCCAAGAAGGATTCCGTTATTGGGATTTGATTCGTTGGAAAACTGCCGAAGTTGAGCTTCCGAAGCCCATTTTAGGCATTTATTTCTTTAAATCAGAGTTCCCACCCGCGACCGTCAACCTCACACCCGATAACTTTATTTTGGTGCAGGCCGCCAGTTTCCGCAAGTTTGACCCTGCCAAAGATTACTTGTGGCCGTTGCCCATCAACGAAATATCGCTCAACCCTGCGTTGAAACAAAATCCCGGTTGGTAATCGTAGTGGTGTAGGATTTAAGCATCCTACACCCTTCAAAAGCCCCTACTCAAGGATACCAAATTTGGGGTATTTTTATCCAACACAAACCTTTAGAGGCACATAAAACACCTACAAAACAACGGTGTGTTTTGTGTGCCTTTCTTTTTTTCGATAAAAACACTTTAGTAGTCAATAGTAAATGCGGGTCATAATTCTCTTGATGCAGTAGCAAAGAATAAACGTTTGTACCAATCACTCACAACCATCATGAAACCTGTCATTACTGCTTCTCGACTCCTTTCCTGCTCATTGGCCCTCTTGCTGGTGGGAATCATGTCGTTTATCCCGCCCAAAAAGAAAGACAAAGAAAATTGGATTTCTTTGTTTAACGGAAAAAATATCAAAAACTGGACGGTCAAAATTCACCACCACGAGGTCGGCGATAACTACGGGAAGACGTTCCGGGTAGAAGATGGCATCATCAAAGTGCGCTACGATCAATATGATAAGTTCAACGAGCGCTACGGACATTTGTATTTCAACACGCCTTACTCCTACTATCACCTCAAAATGGAGTATAGGTTTACGGGAATATGGCGTAAAGATGCTCCAAGTTATACCGAGCTCAACAGCGGTGTGATGTTTCACTCCCAAGACCCCCGCACCATGCCCAAAGAACAGGATTGGCCTATCTCGGTAGAGATGCAGTTTTTGGCAGGACTGGCCGACGGCAAGCCACGCCCCACAGGCAATATGTGCTCACCGGGCACCGACGTGATTTTTGAAGGTAAAAAAGACCCGCGTCACTGCATCAACTCAACCTCCAAGACCTATCCCAAAGAAGAATGGGTAACGGCCGAACTCATCGTCTTGGGCGACTCGCTCATCACGCACAAAATCAACGGAGAAGTCGTGCTGCAATATGCAAAGCCCCAAATCGGCGGTGGAGTGGCTAATCGTTATGACCCCGCCATCAAACAAGACGGAAAAATGCTCAAAGAAGGTTTCATTGCCCTACAAAGCGAAGGGCAGGAAATTGATTTCAGGAATATTCAACTCCTGAATCTGGAAGGCTGCATGGACCCGAAATCCAAATCATACCGACCATATTATGTCAAAGACAACCCTTCAAAATGCAGGTAACAAACTAAAAACAGTTCTCTGTTGCCTTTCTGCTGTGTTTTTTCTGTGGGCAACAGAGTCCTGCAAACCAGCGGAAACCACCCCGCCCATGCCTGAATTTACGGGCATTTTAAAAAACATCAAGGCTGAGCACCCACGCCTGATGCTTTCCAATGAGCGCATTGAAGAGCTGAAGGCATTGCAAAAAAACGAACCTACGCTCGATAAATACATCAAAGCGGTGTTGGCGACGGCCAACGCCATGCTCAGCAAAGCACCCCTGCAGCGGGTTTTGGAAGGCCCCCGGCTACTGGGCGTAAGCCGCGAACTGCTCAACCGAGTTACGCACCTGTCGCTAAGCTACCGCCTCACCAACGACAAAAAATACCTGAACGCTGCCCTTACCAATCTGAAAGCCGTTTGCGCGTTTTCAGATTGGAATCCATCCCATTTTCTGGACGTTGCCGAAATGCTACATGGCGTAGCGATTGGTTATGACTGGCTATATGCCGACCTGAGCCAAGCCGACCGGGACGTGCTTCGAGAAGGCATCAAAAAACACGGATTGGCCGAATACCGCAAACGCTACGCTACCGAATGGTGGAGCAAAGCCGAAAACAACTGGAATCAAGTGTGCAACGGCGGACTCATTGTAGGCGCATTGGCAGTAGCCGAAACCGACCCTACGTACGCGCAAGATTTCGTTCCTTTGGCCCTACAAAATATGCCCGTAGCCCTCAAAAACTACGCCCCCGACGGACTTTGGTACGAAGGGCCCGCCTACTGGAGTTACGCCACGGAGTATTTGGTGTACGGCATGGCAGCGTTGCAATCAGCTTTGGGCACGATGGGTAACTTGGAAAAATCGGCTGGGTTGGACAAAACAGGCTTAGTTCCGATGATTTGTACCTCACCCAATTATGGTTTTTTAAACTTTGCCGATGCGGGCGAAAACAGCAAATCCGACGCTTCCAAAGCCTTTTTTTATTTGGCTAAAATCTACAACAACGCCAACATTTCCAACTACGCCCACGAAGTCATCAAAAGCCGCAATTTATTGGCGCAACCACACCATGTGCTGTGGTACCAAGCACCCACTACTAGCACTCCTACCCGCGATCTGGACACTTATTTTAAAGGAAAAGTAGAAGTGGTTACGATGCGAAGCGCTTGGAACGACCCCAATGCCCTCTGGTTGGGCGTAAAAGGTGGGGTGAACAGCTCTGAACACTCGCACCTCGACTTGGGTAATTTTGAACTAGAAGCAGGTGGCGTGCGCTGGGCGCGGGATTTGGGCTCCGACGATTATAACCTGCCTGGCTACTGGACCATGGGCGTGGGCGGCCAACGCTGGGCATACTATCGCCTCAATTCGTTCAGCCACAACGTGCCGTTATTTGGTAATAAAAACCAATATGAGCTGGCCAAAGCAAATTTTATCGAAACCAATCTAAACACCGCAACCCCGTCTGCCGTACTTGATTTGACAGAAGCTTACCGTGATTTTGCGTCCAAAAGCACCCGAAAAATTAGCATGATTGAGAACCGAAAAGCATTTTTAATCGAAGATACGCACACATTAACCAAAAATACCGAAGTGGCTTGGGGCATGACAACCGCCAACCAAATTGAGCTTTTGAAGGGCGGAAAGGCTATTTTACGCAATTCTACCATCACCACCCGAACCCTAGAAGCTGAAATCATCACTCCCGTAGGAGCCGAATTTACGGTAGAATCCGCAACGCAAAAAGCCCCCGAAAAATTGAACACGGGCAACAGCCGCCTGATGCTACGCCTGCCAAATCAGACGAGAGAAATAAAAATTGTGGTTAAATTAACGCCGAAGATGTCTTAATACTGCATGAACCCTTCGGAATCCTTCAATACAACGTGGCGCAAAACCGCCTCGACGATTTATAAAAAACCCATTGATTCAAAGATTTTCGGCTCGGTCGAAATCGACATTACGGAGCTAGAACGCTACATTCAGGCCCAACGCAAAGCGGGCGTCAAAGCCACACTGACCCATTTTTTCCTGTTGGCAACGGCCCGGGCCATCAAAGAAGAAGTGCCTGAATTTAATACCTACCTCAAACGCGGCAACATTTACACCCACCCTCACATCGACGCCACGGTGAGCGTACTGCGCCACGACGGCGAAATGGGCTCGGTCAAAATGAACAACATTGACACTTACACCTTGGCCGAACTCGTTGAATACCTCCGCCAAGAAATCCGAACCGCCCAAAAAGGAGAAGACACCTCGAAGGCCATGAAAGATTCGTTGGCTCGCATTCCGTGGCCATTGCGTGGCATGGTCTACCAATTGATTAAATACATCACGGTGCATTTGGGGCTTTCGATTCCGTTCCTGAACCTGTCGGCCAATCACTTCGGAGCATTTTTTCTGTCCAATATCGGTAGCCTCGGGCTGGATATTGGCTACCCTGCGTTGTTTCCGTCGGCCAATGTTTCTTTTGTGCTTATCATGGGCGGCATTTCCAAAAAGCCTTGGGTGGTCAACAACGAGATTGTTCCACGCACCATTATGACCCTCGGTGCCGCCCTCGACCACCGCGTGGTTGATGCCTCTCACGGCGGTAAATTGTTCACCTATTTGAAAAAAGTCGTCGCAAAGCCCGAATTGCTGGAAAAAATATCCTCCCACTAATCTAACACCCTTCTTAAGCTACTGCTCCCCCAAAAAGTAGATTATTTTTATATCCATCTCTCAAAGAGGAATATACGTTGGCCGATGTAATTTTTGAGCAACAAAAGTCAGTTTAATTTTTTTAAGTTGCCCAAACGTAGAAACCCAAAACCGCAAACGTTTGCGTAAAATTTGCCAGCAGAAATTTGGGCCATCTTTTGTCTTATTTTATTTATTAATAGTAATTTACCCATATTTTTAAAGTAGAAAAGGCCCAAAACTTCTTTTAAAACAAAATCAAAATTGCTTTCTTTGGATTTTTCTTTACACACCACTATTGTACTTTTTTAATAAATACCCTTTTGATAGTTAGCATCAAATAAGTACTTTAATCATAAATATTTTACCCAAAACAGTAATCTCAAGCGTTCAGGTGTGACGCGGCCGTTTTTACAATTCAAAGTTTGAGTCTAATCAAAATTAACCCAACATCAAGGCCAAGCTGAGATGTCGCGGTGCATCTCAGCTTTATTGCGTAGAAAGATCCATGCCACTTACGCGTAAAATATAAATTTGGCAACTGCCTTTCTTATTCTTGCTATACGCTTACCTTTTCTCAATAATTTCACTCAAAACAACTTAACAAATGAAAAAACAATTACACGTATGTTGGCAAATTGCCCGGAATACGCTTTTAGGCGGCATTTTAGGGATATTTTGCCTAGCGAGTGTAGCCCGAAGCCAAAGCATTTCGGGACAAATCACGGCGGCTGAAAACGGCGAAGGTCTGCCTGGCGTCAGCATCCTTGTAAAAGGAACCAACCAAGGAACTACCACCGACAATACGGGAAAATACACCCTCAAAGTACCCAACAGCAATAATACAACGCTCGTAGTGAGTTTTATCGGCTACTTGAAGCAGGAAATAGCGGTAGCAGGCCGCTCGGTCGTCAACCTTTCTCTTGAAATAGACACCAAAGCCCTCGAAGAGGTCGTGGTGGTCGGGTACGGGGTACAGGAAAAAGTAAACCTAACGGGAGCCGTCGGAACCGCCGACAGCAAACGCCTCATGAACCGCCCCATTGCCAATGCGGGTGAAGGTTTACAAGGGGTGATTCCCAACCTAAACGTCAACGTTCGTAACGGTGACCCTGCCGCCGCCGTAACGTTCAACATCCGTGGCTATGAATCTATCAACGGTGGCTCACCACTTGTTTTGGTCGACAACGTACCGATGGATTTGAACCGAATCAACCCCAACGACATTGAGAGTATCAGCGTACTGAAAGATGCCTCTGCCGCTGCCGTTTATGGCGCGCGTGCGGCGTTTGGGGTAGTTTTGGTGACCACAAAAAGTGGCAAAAGCGGCAAAGTGACGGTCAATTTCGGCACACAGACGTCGTTGGCCAAGCCTATCTTTAACATGGATGTTGTAACCGACCCTTACGAGTTTGTACAGGCCCGTAATGCAGCCAATATCCGCACCAGTGGCGTACCTTCCTACGACGCCGACATGGTGGCAGGCACTAAAGCCTATTCTGAAAATCCCGCCACGGCTCCGCAATGGAAAGTAGTCAACGGAGCGCTTCGTTACTACGGTTTTAATGACTATCAAAACCAAATCATGACAGACTACGCCCCGACCAACCAATCGGATTTATCGGTTTCGGGTGGTTCTGACAAATCGAAATTTTTTGTCTCGTTAGGATATTTCAGCAAGGATGGTTATTTGAAAGAAAAATCAAAAAATGAGGCCTTCAAACGCTATAACATCTTAGTAAAAGCTGATTTTAAAGTGAATGACTGGTTGAGTTTGGACGAAAAAGTGGTTTTTAACTCTGAGAACAGCAATAAACCCCACTTCTACAACTGGGACGTAAACATCAACTCGCTGGCGCGTGTTCCGCCCATCATGCCGATTCAATTTCCAGATTTACCATTTTATGTAACACAAGGCGACCGGGAGAAGTACGCACCCTATATCGGTAAATATTTCGGCGGCACCAACTTCTTCCCATACCTAAAAGACGGGGGCCGCACCACTTACACCAACAACGACATCTGGCTGACCCAAGGTGTAACCCTTACGCCACTAAAAGGCCTAAAAATCCGTTCGGATTTCTCGTACAACATTTTCAATCGCATGTACCAAGATGTACAAAGCAAAATTGAAATTGTAGACGCCAACTTGTTGGCTGCCAACCTAATAAGCAATGGCTTTAGTGGTGATGACTGGATTCGTAACGAAAATACGTACAATCAATACTACGTTTTCAACGCTTTTGCGGAATATAAACTACCGCTTTCAGTAAACCACAATATGACCGCGATGGTGGGTTTCAACCAAGAACGCGGCCAAAACCGCTTTGCGGGCGCACAGGCCCGGGGGCTTATCACGCCGCTGGTTACTGACCTAAACGCCACTACGGGGGTTCAACAAACCTTCGGTAGCAAGTCGCATGTGGCATTGCGCGGGGCTTTTTACCGACTAAATTATAACTACCGCGAGCGGTATTTGATTGAACTTAACGGGCGCTACGATGGCACCTCACGCTTTCCACAAAACAGTCGTTTTGGCTTTTTCCCCTCTTTCTCGGCAGGATGGCGTATTAGCAATGAAAACTTCATGGCGGGGACCAGCAAGTGGTTGGACAATCTAAAGATTCGGGCTTCGTACGGAACACTGGGCAATCAGCTGTTGGGCAACAACTTTTACCCCTACGTTTCTACCATGGGAACGGGTCAATCACCCTACATCTTTGGTACGGGTACCATCCCTGTAGTAACGGCGGCGGGTTTGGTAAGCCCCAGCCTAACTTGGGAAACGGTAGTTTCCAAAAACATTGGTCTTGATTTTACCATGCTGAAAGGCCGTTTAGATGCTTCTTTTGACCTCTTCACACGTGATACCAAAGACATGCTCATGAACGTGACCTACCCGGCGATCTTAGGCACCAACGCCCCACAGGAAAACGCCGCCGACCTACGCACCAAAGGCTGGGAACTGTCAATGACATGGCGCGACCGTATCAAAAAAGACTGGAACTATGACGTAACCCTAGCCCTCTCTGACTGGACGGCCGAAATCACTAAATTCAACAACCCCACAGGCGCCATCAATAACTACCGCGTAGGACAGCAATTGGGTGAAATTTGGGGATTTGAAACCGTAGGAATTTTCCAAACCGCAGACGACGTGGCCAAAGCGCCCAAACAAACCAACATCGGTAACAACTGGAGAGCGGGCGATATTCAGTACGCTGATATCAACGGCGATGGCAACATCACCCTCGGTAACAACACCGTGGGCAACCCTGGCGACCGTAAAATTATTGGTAATTCTACACCTCGCTATAGCTTTGGTATCAACAGCGGTATTAGTTACAAAAACTTCCGATTGGGATTGTTCTTTCAGGGAATCGGCAAAAAAGACCACTGGCCCAGTTCCGACAACTGGACGTGGTTTTTCCCGTTCAATGCAGGTCACGTAGAGCGTTATTACATCACCGACACCTGGCGTGAAGACAACCGCGACGCGTATTTCCCCGCCGCGCACATTTCAACCAACGACAAGAAAAACGTGCAGGTACAGTCGCGGTATCTGCAAAGTGCTTCTTACATCCGTTTGAAAAACATCACGTTTAGCTACGACCTGCCGCAAAACCTAATCAAGAAAATCGGCATGGGCAGAGCACAGGTGTTTGCTACGGGCATGAACCTCTGGGAATATACCAAAATGCGTAAGCCTCTGGATCCCGAATCCATTCAATCGGCGGCAATTGAGTACCCTATGCAGCGAATCATGACGTTGGGCTTAAATGTGTCATTCTAATTTCAATCACTTAAAAAGCGAGTTCAAATGAAAAACAATATAATCAAATCGTGCTTAATCGCTCTCACCATTTTGGTAGTGAGTGGTTGCAATGACGAATTTTTGGAGCGCTATCCGCTGGATAGAATTACGAACGAAACCTTCTGGAATACCGAAAACGACTTGCGGGTGTACAACAATAGTATCTACGATCTGGCCCGCAACGACGACAACGTACCCATCTTGATGGCCCACCACAACGGGTTTGACAGCCACTGGGCAAGCGTATGGTTTCAGGATGAGTTTGCCGACAACATGGCCCCGCGCCACGCACGCCACACGGTATTTCAGCAGGTACGCGCCGGCAAGCACACCATTCCCGCCGCACCGCAGCAATTTGGGTACAAAGGCTGGAACTTTGTGAGAGCCTGTAATGTGGGCTTGGCCAACTATGGTAAAGCTAATATTGCCCAGAACATCAAAGACCGTTACATTGCCGAAGCACGTTTGTTCAGAGGCTGGTTTTATGCCGAAAAAGTATCCAAATTCGGCGATGTGCCGTGGGTAGAAAAAGAACTCAACACCGAGTCGGAGGAGCTGTTTGCTGCCCGTATGCCACGCGAGCAAGCCATGGAAAAAGTGTTGGAAGACCTGAATTTTGCTGCCACCAAACTCCCCGACAACTGGGGCGACGGCGGTGCGCCGGGCCGTCTCAACCGTTGGGCCGCCCTATTGGTCAAATCGCGCGTGTGTTTGTTTGAAGGTACTTGGCGCAAGTACCACGGTGGCACCGACCCCAACAAATGGCTACAAGCCGCCGCCGATGCCGCCAAAGAATTGATGGACAAAGGCCCATACAGACTTTATAGTACAGGTGACCCACAAAACGACTATAACGCTTACCACCGCGTGTTGAATCTTGCCGGCAACCCTGAAGTTATGTATTGGCGCAAGTACCAATTGGGTGTGTTTACCAACCACGTACAGTCTTATTTTGAATACGCCGGCGGAGCTACCAAAAGTTTGGTGGAAGATTATTTATGTACCGATGGCCTACCGATTTCATTATCGCCGCTTTACAAAGGTGACGGCAAAATCGAAGATGTATTTGAAAACCGCGACCCGCGTTTACGCCAAACCGTGCTTCACCCTGCCGATGCCGCAAAATACAAGTACCACTTGGGCGACGGCCGCACGTATCCACGTATTTTAGGTATGGCGGGTGGCTACATCTCCGAAACGGGCTATCACATCATCAAGCATTACAACGCCGACGATATGATTGGAAAAGCCTTTGACACGGCCGAGTCACCGGGTATCATTTTACGTTTTGGCGAAGCGCTCTTGAACTATGCAGAAGCGCAAGCTGAATTGGGCAAAATCACGCAAGGAGACCTTGATGCCAGCATCAACAAACTCCGCGACCGCGTCAAAATGCCGCACCTAAGTCTGGCCAATGTCCCTGTCGACCCACGTTACACCAGCGACGGCGTAGCGCCCATCATCGTCGAAATCCGTCGTGAGCGTCGTATTGAGCTGTTCATGGAGGGCTTCCGATATGGCGACCTCAGACGTTGGAAACAGGGTAAAAAACTTACCATTCCTACCATGGGTATGCAATGGGATGACGCCGCCAAAGCCCGCTACCCAGGCGTGGTGGCAAAAACCGCCGTTGATCCTGTTTCAAAGAAAACCTACATCGACGTCTATCAGGGAACTGATTTTGCCAACCCAGTTTTTGACGAAAGCAAACACTACCTGTGGCCTATTCCGCTGAACTCACTGGCCGAAAACCCCGCCATTAAGCAGAATCCAGGCTGGCAGTAAGTCATTTATAAATAATTTTCAAACGCTGCCAAGGCTTGTTACTCGCAATTTCAAGCTTTGGCAGTTTGTTTTGTAAAAGTCAAAACTATCCTTAATACCTTCCCAGTTAGGCTAGCCAACCATTTACAGAAAAGGTAAATCTCATGCTCAATCGCCGAAATTTCCTCAAAACGGGCTTATTGGCTGCGGCTTTTCCAGTCTGCCCAGCAGTTGCTGATACCGACGAACTTCCTCATTGGCCTCTGCCCAACTTGAAAGCACTCTTTCCCGAAATTATTAAGATTGAATCCGTCGAACTGCTTAAAACACAGGGAGAATTAATGCTTGTTGTCAGAGCAAACGGTCAGCTAGGCATAACTCAGTGCAATGACCGAATGCAACACCTTACCTCCTTGCTGAAAGGGCTGATTTTGCCGCATTTTCTGGGAAAAGATGCCCGCGATTTACCCCAATTGGTAGACAACGCCTATCGCCTCAACAGCAATTATAAATACGCGGGAATGCCGCTCTGGAACTGCATCGGAAGCGTCGAAATAGCCGTCTGGGATTTGTTGGGAAAACTTCTTCAAAAGCCTGTTTATCAATTGCTGGGCAAGCAAGTTAGAAACGAATACCCAGTCTATATTTCTGATTTTAACCGCGAAGGTGACCCCGAAAAAATCGCTAATCAACTCTTGGAAAAACTAACGGTAACGGAAGCCAAAGGGGTAAAAATAAAAGTAGGCGGACGCATGGTCAATACTCCCGAAAATGCCGCCCAAACCCGAAAATACATTCCGCTGTTACGCAAGATTTTGGGCAATGAAATCATCATTTATGCAGATGCCAACGGCTCCTATACCCCGCACGAAGGCATTGAAACGGGAAAAATGCTCGAAGATAACGGCGTAGCCATTTTTGAAGAGCCCTGCAATTTTGAAGACGAAGAAGGCATGAAAATCGTCACCAAAGCCCTGTCTAAAATTGTACTCGCTGGCGGAGAGCAAGACAGTAGCTTGTATCGCTTTCGGCGCTTGGCACAAGACAAAGTCTATGACCTTCTCCAACCCGATATGTACTATAATGGCGGTATATTACGGGCGCTGCAAGTGGCTGAAATCGCCAAAAAATACGGTGCCGTGGGTATTGCACCGCATACCCCCAAATCTGACCCGCTCATTGCTCCCTTTTGGCAGGTGGTAGCGCTAATTCCCAACCTCTACGGCTTGCAAGAATTTGTCTATAATCCCACCGAAAAAAAGCCAACCTGGCATACCGATATTCGCTTAACAAAAGGAAAAATGACCATTCCCAATCGAGCAGGTTTAGGAATAGACTATGACCCATCCATCTGGCAGTCGGCCGAAAGAATTGTGTAAAATGAAACGTATCACGCCAAAATCTAGGCGGATATACATTAAAACGGCACGTTCTGTGGGTTTCAACTGGGATTTTTATGGTAAATCTGCCCAATTCCTGCTTTTTACTAAAGAGTTTTACATCGTTACTTTTACATATTGGTAATATGTCTCTCTTCTATTTTGCGTTCCAACTACAACAGAACATTATCCATAACACAGTCTTTAAAATGAAAAAAGCACCATTTTTTTTGTACTTAATAGGAGTCATTCTCTTCTTTCAGAGTGTCGCTTTTGCGCAACTAAAGCACCTTAACCATGTCAGCAAACTCCCTGACCACCCGCGAATTATGTTGTTAAAAGGAGAAGAAAAAGGAATCCTGAACAACATCAACTCCGATAAAAACTGGGCCACCATTCACCAAACCATTTTGGTCGAAAGTGACAAAATCATCGATCTGCCGCCGTTGGAACGCATCCAAATCGGGCGGCGTTTGCTCGACAAATCGCGCGAGGCATTGCGTCGAATTTTCATGCTTTCGTACGCGTATCGCATTACCCGTGACCAAAAATACCTCAACCGCGCCGAAACTGAATTATTGAAAGTTTCATCATTTTCGGACTGGAATCCGTCGCACTTCCTCGATGTGGGCGAAATGACCATGGCCGTGGCCATCGGATACGATTGGCTGTACAATGATTTACAAAAATCTTCCCTGCCCATCCTCAAAGAAGCCATTCTCAAAAAAGGCATTGAACCGTCGTTAGATTCAAAATACAACAGCTGGCTAACTGCCTCCCACAATTGGAATCAGGTCTGCAACGCGGGCATGACCTACGGCGCATTGGCCATTTATGAGGACAACCCAACGCTGGCTAAACAAATCATTGACCGCGCCATTGAGTCCATCAAGCTGCCCATGGAAGATTATAACCCCGACGGCGCGTATCCCGAAGGCTACGGCTACTGGGGCTACGGAACAAGCTTCAACGTATTATTTCTGAGTGCTGTACAAAAAGCACTAGGCAGCGATTTTGGGTTATCAAACGGCCGTGGATTCTTAAATACGGCCGCTTATTATCAGCACATGGTCGGTACGTCAGGCAAAACCTTCAACTATTCCGACGCGGGCAGCGGCTCGGGCGGCGTGAGTCCAGCGGTGTTTTGGTTTGCCAACCGCACCCATTCTCCATCGTTGTTATTCGGTGCCAAAAATATCCTTGAAAAGGGCGCGCCTAATATGGGACGTGACCGGATTTTGCCCGCCGCCATGATTTGGGGCAACGGCATTAAATTTGAAAAGGTAACTGCCCCCAAAGCCCTCCTTTGGGCAGGTAAGGGCAAAAACCCCGTAGCCATGATGCGCTCGTCTTGGACCGACCCCTCCGCTATATACGTTGGATTAAAAGCTGGCTCGCCTTCTGTCAACCACGCCCACATGGACATCGGTTCGTTTGTGATGGACGCCCTCGGGGAGCGTTGGTCGATGGACTTGGGAATGCAGGAGTATGAATCGTTGGAATCAAAAGGTGTAAAGCTGTGGGATAAAGGTCAAAACGCCCAACGTTGGGAGGTGTACCGGTACAACAACATGGCCCACAGCACCCTGACATTCAACAATGAACTACAACGCGTGGATGGCTACGCTCCGCTTTCGGGAACGGTCAATAAGCAAGCCTTTACAGGGGCCATTACTGATATGAGCGCAGTGTACAAAAACGCCGTCGCCTCCGCCAATCGCGGCATTGCGATTGTGGATGGCCAATACGTGGTTGTGAAAGATGAAATTTTAACCAACGACAAACCCGCCACCGTCAAGTGGGTCATGATTACCCCCGCCGAGGTGCGCATCGACGAAAACGGAATGGCCGAATTGAGTCAAAACGGCAAAAAACTTCAACTGAAAGTAGCCGAACCCGCCAACGCTTCCATCAAAACCCGATTGGCTCAGCCTACGCACGATTACGATGCGCCCAATCCAGGGGCAACGCTTGTCGAGTTTGAAATCAATCTGCCTGCCAATACAAAAAACACCATCAATGTATTGCTGATTCCAGAGGGTGTTTCGGTCAATAAAGAGACAAAAATTCCGTCGTTGAGCGATTGGAAAAAGTGATTTATCAGAAAATTCAGCAATCATACCAACCCACCTAACGAGTGCTTTCTCAACCCTAGTTAATTCATGAAAAAATGGCTTTTATTGCTAACGTCGGCAGGTTTCCAAACCCTGCCGACGTTCGTACCAACGTTGCTGTTAACCTCCACCTTAGAGGCACAAACCCTCAACCAGACAGACGACGGATTTCGCGGAATTTGGTACCACATCGGTAAACTCGACAACGAATATGTCCACAAATACAGCGGTGGACTCGGCACCTACCCCGCCAACCACAGTCCATTTTCGGTATACAGTCCCGAAGTCAAAAAGACGTTCTTTTGCTTCGGCGGAGCCTCAAAAGATGCAAAACCCAGTCTTTTACACGAAATTTCCTACTTCGACCATACCACGGGCCAAGTAGCCCGCCCGACCATTGTACTCAATAAAGCCACCGACGACGCCCACGATAACCCTGTGCTCAACATCGACGCCCAAGGGTATCTTTGGTTGTTTTCGACCTCCCACGGTGTCGAACGTCCTTCGTATATCCACCGCAGTCGGAAGCCGTACGACATCAGCACCTTTGACAAAATCGAAGCAACGTATTTCAAAAATGGTAAACAATTGCCTTTTGATAATTTTTCGTACCTGCAAAGTTTCTACCAAAACGATAAAGGCTTCTTTCATCTGATGACCCACTATGAGCGGGGAATCTTGAAATATGGAGCTAAAAAACCGCGTCGCACCATTGGCTATATCACGAGCAAAGATGGTATTCAATGGTCTGACATTAAAGACATTGGCACCATTGAAGAGGGACATTATCAAACGGGCGGACAGTGGAACAACAAAATTGGTACGTCGTTCAATATGCACCCCGACACCGAAAAAGGCGCAGGTCTGGATTACCGCACCAATTTGTATTATGTAGAAACCAACGATTTCGGACAAAGTTGGCAAAACGCCGAAGGCCAAAAACTGACCTTGCCCCTATCTACTCCCCAAAACGGTGGGTTGGTCAAAGAATACCGCTCTGCGGGCCTGAACGTTTACATAAATGACCTTACCTACGACGCCAAAGGCAGACCGATCATTTTGTTTGTCACCAGCAAAGGCCCCGACCCCGGGCCAAGTCAGGGGCCGCACACGTGGCAGGTGGCTTTTTTTAATGGTAAAACCTGGGAAATCAACCCTGTGACAACCGCCGATCACAACTACGACATGGGTTCGCTATACGTCGAAAACCTTACCACTTGGAAAATCATCGGCCCCACCGAAGCAGGCCCACAGCCCTACGGGACGGGCGGCGAAGTGGCGGTTTGGATTAGTAAAAACCAAGGCAAAACGTGGCAAAAACAGATTAATCTGACCCCAAACAGCGCCTTCAATCATTCCTACGTGCGACGGCCGCAGAATGTACATCCCGATTTTTACGCTTTTTGGGCCGATGGTCACGCACGGCAGCCTTCGGAGTCATCGTTATATTTTTCCACAAAAAAGGGCGAAGTGTTTCGTCTGCCGCGTCAAATGAAAAATGAATCTGAAAAGCCAATTCGGGTGAAGCCATAAACGCGAAAGTTTCCGCTATTTCAAAAATGAAGTTACCGGTTACAAAAACACAAAGACCTTGAGGCGTTTCTCAAGGTCTTTGTGTTTACTAATCCTGCCGTGAAAAAGAAAGCGCTAAAGCATTCTTTTGATTTCTTTAGCACAATGTTTGTACTGTGCATCAAATTCTTTGGAAGCTCTCACTTGATCAACGTAAAAAGATGATTTTTTTACCTCAGGATAAGCCTTCACAGCGGCTTCCATTTTCTCAGTATTTTCTCGATTTTGCCGAATTGCCTCATCAACGGCATTTAATGATAACCTTACTGTTTTGGCAAGTTTTTCGGATTTACCCAGTGCTTTTAATTTTTGCAAACTGTAATAATATATCGCAGGACTCAGGTTTTTTTCAGTAGCTAAGACATCTGTATAATATCTTAACGCCTCAAGCGCTTCAGCAGAGTTGTCTTCCAATAATTCCGTTTTTAAAATCATCTGCATTGCGCAGAGCTGTTTCATACATGAATTCTGCACATTTGATTCTGTAAGCTCATTCAAAAAGCTCCTCATCTTGCCATCTTCCGCTTTCCAGGAAAATTTTGCCGTAGGATCATACTTGCCTTTGCTATTCTTTATGGGTTGGAAAACATCAGGTACGCGAAGTTTAGAAGATGATAAGCCTAAATAAAACGTTTCGGCCTTCTCTCCGTGAAAATTGAGCCTACTTAATTGTACCAAATCTCGGTTTTCAAAGGCACTTCTAATTGATTCAACACTTTTGCTTGATGTTTCGGAATTACCTGCCGAAATTTTCTCCAACGCTGCATTATACTGGCATGAAACACAAAAGATAAGAAGTGTACATAAATAAGCTACATTTTTCATGGAATTGAATGTTTAAATGGCTAAGAAATTGTTTTCATAAAGTACTATATCGTAAAGCTTTGGGCTACGTAAAATTAAAATTTTTTTGTACAAATTTTTTAGCCGGGGCTCTGAAAACAAAAATACCAACTTCTACACCACTTGCAAACCCTGTCACGTACTAAAATCTTAGCCTCAAGTATTTTAACTGGCAAGAAATCAGAAAGCATTTAGACTAAAATTGGCGACTGCATATTTCTAACATTAGAATAAACTCCCTTTGGTGCTTTTATAACCATGCCTAAAACCTCTTTCATGAAGCACATTTCCTCTTTTCTGCTTTTTATCCTCGGCTCGTTTGCAGGCTTCGCTCAGTCGCCTTTTACGTCCCATGAAAAGACCCATTTCCAACAAGCCCTCACCAATGGCCAAGCCGCCAACGAGGGCTTTCGTCGCAGTCACCGTTTTTTGTTGGGCTGGCTTACAAAAGCCGACCCCGCTACGGGCCTCATTCCGCGTAATCTCAAAGAAAGTACCTGCATTTGGAACGCTTGGGACGCCGCCGCCGACAATTATCCGTTTATGGTCATGACCGCCTCGATGCTCGACAAACCGCTTTTTGAGGGAAAAATGCGCGAAATGCTCGCCACCGAAACCCGCCTGACATCGCGCGTGGGCCGCCTGCCAGATGCCTATTCTTTTTGCAAAAAGGGGTTTCAGAATGACCACATCGACACCAGTCAGGTGGTATTTGGCAGTGCAGAATACATGAAAGACGGACTAGTGCCGCTCACCGAATGGCTCGGCCCCAGTCCGTGGTCAGAGCGGATGCTGGGCATTTTGGAAGACCTCGACAAAATCGTGGATGTTCCGACTCAAATCAAGGGGAGTTTTTTCGGCAATAGTGCCGTCGTGGAAGTGGGCGGGGATTTATTGCAAGTACTGGCGCGGATGTATTGGCTCACCAAAAACCCTAAATGGCTGGCGTGGGGCATTCAAATCGGTGATTATTATTTAAGCGATGCCCATGTGCCTACGCGGACCCTCTCTCGCCTGCGTCTGCGCGACCACGGTTGCGAAATCGTGGCTGGATTGGCCGAGATGTATGCTGTGGTAGCCACAAAAAATCCCGCCAAAAAGAAGCAATGGCAACCGTATTTGCACGAAATGCTCAATACCATTCTGGCCACCGGCCGCAATGAACACGGACTTTTTTACGACGAGGTCAATCCGCTGACGGGTGAGATAGTACAAAAACGAATCGCCGACAATTTTGGCTATACACTTAACGCCTTTTATACCGTCTACATGATTGACGGAGTAGCCGCTTACCGGGAAGCAACGCTGAAAGCACTCAGCTCGCTTTCAGCAAATTATCGTAACCATGATTGGGAAAACGGCAGCGCTGACGGCTACGCCGACGCCATTGAAGGAGCCCTGAATTTATACCTAAGAGAACCGATTCCGAGCGTCAAAGACTGGCTCGAAAGCGAGATAAAAGTACTTTGGAATTTTCAAAAACCCGATGGAATCATAGAAGGATGGCACGGCGATGGAAATTTTGCGCGAACGTCGCTGATGTATGCACTCTGGAAAACCGCAGGAGTTCATATTTCCAACTGGAATCCTGACGTGATTTACGGTGCGGTAAGCGACAAAAACAATATGTACATTACGCTGACTTCACCTACGGCTTGGAAAGGGAAACTCATCTTTGGAGCCAATTGGCACGCAGACCACCTCCACATGCCCGCTGACTACCCTCGTATCAATCAGTTTCAGGAGTGGTTTTCGATTGAGGCAACCAAAAACTATCGACTGACCATTGGCAATAAAACCCAGACCATAAAAGGCTCAGCGCTGATTGCAGGTTATCCCATTTCTCTCAATCCCAACGAAACGATTCAATTGCGCTGCGCTCGCTGAGCAATCCTGTTATGGGTTTTGAGAAACCCGCCGCACGTCGAAAAAACCGCGTTTACATTCAGAATATTAAAAATTAAAATGCGTTCGAAGCGTAAAAACTCCGTCTTTCACGTCGGTTTCGTAGCCTTTCACGGCCGTTTTTTCGTTAATAGGATGTTCATACCAAAAAACCACGCGAAGGTGTTGATTCACGTAATACACGTAGCCGCCGCCAAAAGTATCGAACCGAACATCCGCACTCGTAAAACCATTTTTGGCGTCAATCATTTTTCCCTTCACGTCGGTATTGGGATTGTACCAATCATACTTTAACACAAGCTGATGGTCTTGGCTCCCAAGATGCTGAAGAAAGTAAAAATAAGCACCGTCAAATCGGCGCGTGTAGAGTGGCAACGGCACTCCTGCGCTCGAAACAGGATAACTCCCTGGCGTGGTACTTGACGCCGCCGTTGCGGTTTGTACACCCCGAATGTATTCCGCCCGAAATTCAGTCTGCCCCTTTTTGTTGGGGAAAATTAATTGAAAATCGGCACCGAGATAGCGCCTTGGCGCAGTGCGGCCAATATTTGATGCAGCCGAATCCTTTTCAATAATCGGCTTTTCATCCACTTTTTTAGCCGCGTACATCAAGGCATTTTGACTCGTTATGCCCCCCAAATAACTGCTAACGCCCCACGAAAGCTTGCCTCCCGACCTACTTATCGTGCGCCGCTTAGAGCTGATACGCCCCACCACATCCTTATGACTGTCGTATTCGGCCGTTCCAGTGAGTCCTTGTCCATTATAAACCCCTAAATCAATCGCCAACCATTTGAAATTTGAATTCTTTCTTCGGGGGTTTAAACTAAACATGAAGCCCAAATCACGCTCGGTTTGCACCAAAGTTTGTGACATCCGACCGCGCTCGGGTGCCTCTCTAAACGCCGATGACAACAGAACTTCATGCCCAAAAGGCCTTGCCATTACGCCTGCCGAGAAGTGAAATAAATCCCATTTGTGTTCAAAAACCCGTCCCCAAAAATCGCGAATATTGACCCCACGCTCGGTACCGTCAAATTGAAACACAAAATAAGTCGAAGGTCGTCCGTCGTCGGTCAAATGCGAAAAATCGGCCCGAAATCGCCCACGGCGCAGGCGAAAGCGATTGTTGACCTGCGGTCCGAAATCCCCGCCATTGTAGATATTTCCACCCGCTCCGTTCGACTCAGCCAACTGAAACTGCGGCTGCAGATAACCGCTAAATCCTATTTTACCCAGGCGGCTATTGAGCGATAGCATACTTTTCCCGATACGGGTGGTCGTATCAATCATATCGGTCAGCAAGCCGCCGTTATTATTAGTTATCTGCCCAATAGATTGGAAACTACAACAGGTAATGATAAAAAAGAATAGCGTTTTTCGGAGAATTCTCACTGGTGTTCGGTTTATCTAAGGCGGCAAAAATTACCTTTTGCCCGCAAAAAAGAACACAAAGTTAAAGATTTGGTAACATTGTTTACCATTAGAAATCATCAAATAACAATTTGGCTAACATTTAGGGGCCACCTCTTCAACCAGATTCCCTAACTCATCATTCGGTACTCGCTGGGTTTCATGCCGGTTTGGGCTTTAAAAAACCGCGCGAAGTCGCTGATTTCATTTTTGCCGATTTTATAGGCAATTTCTGTAACATTTAGGTTGGTCTGTTTCAAAAGCACTTTGGCTTCGAGCAAAAGCATCTCGTTCAGTAAATCGTGGGCTGATTTCCCCAAGGTTTTCTTGACGTAAAGGCCCTGGTTTAGACAATTCTTCTTTAAAATCTGCTAAAGGAGAACACTACGGTTTGTCCGCTCTTGGCATCCAATGAAAACTTACCGTTGGCGTCAGTGGTTGTGCCTCTTGCGGTGCCTTTCAATAGCACGCTTACGCCGGGTAGTTTCTCCCCTTTTTCCGAACTCACAACGCCCGAAATTTGCTGAGCGCTCAATTTGATTGGTTTAACATTTCTGAAAAAATGGGTTTGATTGAGAAATCAAACTTGACCCAAGCCGTTTCTATTCGCAGTAGAGGCGGCTTTTTGTTTATTTCAAGTTTAATTTTTTCAATTATTTCTTGGACAAAAGTAGCTAACAAAATAGTACAACTTACTACCGGTATTCTGCAATTGACTGACAAAATCAATCCACAAGGCAAAAAAAACGTTGCCGAGGTGCTTAAAACCGGCAACGTTGATTATTTATTTTAAAAAACTAAAAGCGACAGGCCATTATTTGGCTTTCAACACCACAGGGCCAATCAATCCCGATTCTTTGAGCTTAGGTTCACCACCAAAGCGTATTCCTCCGCTGGATATTTGTAGAATTTTTTGTTCGTTGGGCAATTTGCTATCTCCCGCTATTCGATTATCCCATTGATTAGTCACTTTGATTTCAAGTTTATTTTTTCCTGCTTTTACCGCTTTGGCAATATCCACTTGATAAGGCGCTTTCCAGAGCGTTTCGAGTTCTACACCGTTGACCGAAACAACCGCAATATCTCTCACCGTTCCTAAATCAAGCAAAAGGGCCGAATTGGGTTTTATCTGCTCTTTTTTGATTTCAAATTCTTTGGAATACACAGCCGTACCACTGAAATATTTCACACCTTCGTCGGGGTGATTGTGCCAAGAAGTCAATTCATTTAAAGTAACCTGTTTGGGCGCACCCCAATTTTCGGGAAAACGCACCGTCCAACTACCCTGAATTGACCCTAACCCAATCATTTTCTGTTCCGCAACACTGTGTTCTTTGTGAGAAGCTGTTTTTTGAAAAACCACAAACCCTGATTCCTGAGCCTCAAAATGCAGCTTTACGGTCGTCAAACCATTTTCTATTTTGTACGAAACAGGCTCGGAAGTACCCTTATCGGCACGCCAAAGTTCAGGTGTTTTGCCAGAAACTCTAAATGTTATCGCTAAATCTTCGGGATGATTACGCATATTCAACACAAAATAGTAATCAGCGTCGGCGGTTTTGCGGTGAATCCACGATAGCCGCGTATCCGTGTGTGGCTTGATATAATTGACATCCTTTTCAACCTTTAATTGCCCCAAAATACCTTGAAGCGGTGCATTCCAAAACACTTTGCCTTTGCCATAACTATGTTGATAGGTATATTGTCCATCGGCTTGTCCCCAAACTTCGTTGGCTTGTAGGGCTATTTCTTTATCTATGGCAGGATACCCAATCAAACTCGGTGATTTTTCGGGTTTCGGGCCAACAATGTTTGCGCCTGCTTTCACCAATTCGGTAATTTTTGTCAGCACTTTCATCGTCATGGTATTTTTTTCAGGAAGCACCAACACCTTGTATCTCATGCCAGAAGGCAACACCAACTCACCATTTTCTACGACAAACTGATGCAAAATCTCAGTGTTTACGAAGTCATAATCATAGCCTTCTGGGGTTTCATTTTTGAGTTTTTCCCAATAAGGAACAACCGCAGGAATATCCTCTCCCAAATAATAAGCGACATCGGCGATTGAACGGCCTTCTTGCAACATACACTGATTCCGTGAAATATAATCTACAAACGGTTTGGCTTGTTCTGCCCAAGTGATATTGCGATGAAAATGCGTTCCCACCATCGTATTGCCGGGCTTGGTATCCAACGGCTGATGCGCCGAGGTATGAAAAATGATTTGATTGATTCCTTGCGAAAGCCAATAATCGCCAATAAATTTCATATCCATGGGGGCTTCATAACCACCGCCTGTCCACGCCTCTGCCGCAACAATCTTTTTGCCATACACATGCGCTGCCGATGCCGCCTCTCGCACATCCGACTGATGCGCATTCAGTCTTTCATTGGCTCCTCCGTAGGCCTTTTGTGCTTCTAAATCAAAGGGAGAAATCCAGTTGCGGTCGCTTCCCAAGCCCCTACCCATCCCAAATTCACCCATCGGAATATCCACCGCGTTTTTAGTGCGCAACGCATCTTGAATAATCGGCATGGAGATACCTGCTACTTCTCCGTAGGTTTTTATGCCTTGTTTATGCGCAAATTCGGTAATAGCGGCGTAGTGATTGTCCACCAATAGCTCCGCAAAAGTCAATCTATAATCCCACAAAAAACGGTCGCTTACTTCGGCACTTTCTACTATTTTTCCCGTGAGGGTCGGCAAATATTTGGTAGGGTCATAGCCTCTCCGGGTGGTAAATTCTTGGATAAAACTTTCAGTCCAGTTTTGGGCGTCGGCTTCGTAGCTATCTACTAAGAAGTATTTCAAGCTTTTACCAAAATGTTCTCCCATGGCTTTTGCAATGGGATTGGACCACTGACTCATGTAAGATTCTAAGTGCGTTTTGCTGAGTTTATCCACCTCAAAACCCACGGCGTCGGGCATGGTTGGGCCATTTTTAGCGCCAGTAAGCGATTGTCCCAAACGAAGTATCGTCCAATTGCCAGCAGGGACTTCCCATTCGAGGGTCCCATCGGGTTGCATTTTTGAGGTCAAATCAATCACTTCCTGTGACTTGATGACGGTTTGTTCAGGCACTTGAGGCGTTTTTAGTCCTTCAAACGCAAACAGTGGAGCATAATTGGCCTTGTCTTCCCAACGATTGATTTTTGCCTCAGAACTAAAGATGGCCTCTGAAATATCAAACGAAACGGGCGGGGCAGCGGGCTGCCTGAATCCGCCAAAATCATCGGGTCCACCCACGGTTGTGTTGCCACCGCCGGTTGTAAATACGACACGATAAAACTTAGCCGTGATTTCTGGAAAAGCAAAAGTACGAACAGGTACTGCCCGAATATCGTGCTGTGGCCCAGGAAGCGAAAAGAGGGTTCTGAACGTAATTCCATCTTCACTGGCCTGGACATAACCCGCCCGCATATACGTACTATGGTAATTGCTGTTACCCAATAGAGCAAAAGAAAACGACCGTGCTGTAAAGGGCTTTTCGTACTCAAATTGCAAATAAACAGGATTTTCGGCTTTAGGTGTTTCCAACGTCACTTTAGACAGAAGGTCGTCGTCCAGCAGCGATTTAGCCTCTAACGTTTCTCCTTTGTGGTTGGTGATTTTAACAGTATAGGTTGTCAACTCATTTTCGGGTGTTTTATAAGCTAATACTTTTTGGTCGGCATAATAAGTGGGGTCGGTTGCTAAATTTGTTCTTTTAGGAAGGTTTCTAATGGGGCCACTGGTAACGGGTGGTTTGGGCAAAATGCCTTTAAAGGTCTTTCCACCAACTATATTTAACTGACTCCATACGAGCTTTTTCATGGCTTCGTGGGGCTTTACCCACGTTCCGCCCGTTTCGCTCCAGCCTGCGGCGGTCACCATGGTCATTTCTAAGCCCAAGCGGTCGGCTTCGGCAGCGGTGTGTTTGATAAGTTCAAACCATTCGGGCGTCATGTATTTGATTTTCTTTTCGACGGTTTGTCCGCCGCCAATCGAAACATCAAATGCCTGAAATCCGCCAATTCCTGCGCGTTTCATCCACTCAAGGTCTTTAGTAATACCTTCTTTGGTGACGTTATTACCCACCCAATGCCACCATACTATGGGTTTGGCCGAATGAGGCGGGTTCTGAAAGTTTTGGAGCAGTAGGCTTTGCGCCCAAACACTATAGGTAGACAATGCAAGCGCAATGCACAAAAGTTGCTTTTTCATAAAGATATTATCTGATTAACAAACGATAAGGGAGACAAAGCTAAACTTAAAGCAGCCTCAAAAAGGTATCAGAATTACGTCATTTGCTTACTAAATCAATCCAACTTCATTTTACTTCTTTGATTCTCAACGCCATGTAGGGGCGCAGAGGTAGTCTAACTTTCCTTAGGTCTTTGTCGAACAAACGGTAATCCGTTTCGGGACCCGTTTCAAAAACGGTCGGAACTGCCTGTATGGTCATGTCCCAAGTGTCTATGATTTCGATGCTGAAACGTTTGCCAGCGGTCAGTTTCGGGCCTTCTCCGTTTTTAGCGGGGAGGTTAAACAACCAAAAATCGTTGACTTCGCTGCCGAAATACACAAAATAATAGCCTTCGCCCGCAGAAGAGGTGCGATAATCTCGGCTCACATCGCTCATCGACAGAGGCGAAGGGGCTTCTTCAAGTATTTTCCTGAGAAAAGCAAAACGCTTCCAACTTGTACCTTTAAATTGGCCGCCTTTGGCCCAGAAAATAGTATCGGAGGCATCCTTAAACATGTACGACTCGCCGTGGGTCACGTAGGTCCCCGCCATCGCACCTACCCACGCCAAGTGGGTCATCTCCTCAGGACTGTACCGCCCCCAGCGCGATTTTAAGTTTCCTTCATACCCCACCTCGTCTAGTACAATAGGTTTGTGGTACACATTGCGCAGGGTCGACACGCCGCCCGAGTGCCGAACGGGTGCATCATCCTGAATACTTGCGTGGGTAAACGCTGGCTTCCAGTAGTCATAGTAAGTAGCCGTAGAGCCATGAATAGAACACAAATGACGGTACGGATCAGACTCCACCACAGCCTGGGTAAGGGCATCCCAATCGGCAACGGTTTTGGATTTTACATAATCCCACTCGTTGGCCAATGACCACCAAACATTCCGAAACGACGCCAATCGTGCCGCCAAGTATTTGATATACTGCACATTGACCTCATGAGGCATGGCATCAAACCCCCAACGACCTTTGTCATAAGGATGAAACAAAATCAAATCGGCTTCAATGCCCAGTCGGTTGAGGTCGTCGATGCGTTTTTCGAGGTGTTGAAAAAAGGCGGGATTAAACTGTGTAAAATCCCACATGTTGAGTACGTTCCCTTTTTCGTCCTTTTTCACTTCACGCAAGGCAAAAGGATACCATTCAGGCTCTTCTTTCACCAATTCGTAATTTTTAGGAAAAACGCACATTCGAATCTTGTTAAATCCTGCGTTTTGAAGCGAACGAAGGGTCTGCTCTTGCAACCCCTGCCCCATGTGGGTCCACGCGTAGGCCGTTGTGCCCAACGGATAATACCGCGTGCCGTCGGCGTACTTAAAGTGATGAACATCGCTCACTTTGACGGGGCCACGGTTGTTACCCGTTGCGTTGACGCATTCGAACGAGCCTTTTTTGTTGTTGAGTTCTTTTTTGTTGCTGGAAGTCGTGTACGTCCACGTGCCAGTCTGGGTGGGCATACACCTGACTTTAAAGCGATTGTTGCCGTCATAAAACCCCGCCACCGTAAAAGCGGTATCGGGGCCCACAAATCGGGCGGAAAGTTGTACCTCACGAAAAAGGTTCCCGCCCGACTCGTACGACCACTCTGCTTCAAACCTATCCCAACGCTCTATTTTAGGCTGCGCATATAGCACCGCACTGACTGAAAAAGAGAGGCAAAAAACAACTTTACGAAGTAGCGTATTCATTGAGTTGATGGGTAAATAAGTGGTACTAAAGTATGGCAGGGCATTTATTACCTACAATATTGGTGGCACTGCCACATACTCGCCGTTCACCTTTTGTGAGTGGACTTAACCACGCGTCTGCAGCAATGCGTTGTTTTATAGTTTTCTATTTTCTTTTTCAATTAGTTGGTTTCCATACTCCCTTATTTGGGTTATTAGCGGTATGACTTCCCTTCCTTTCTCCGTCAGCGAATATTCTGTTTTGGGCGGTACAACGGCATAAACTTGTCGGTGTACATAGCCATCTTCTTCCAACTCCCGAAGTTGTGTGGTAAGCATTTTATCAGATATGTGCGGTATGTCATTCCGCAACTCACCGTAGCGCATGGTATGGTATTGCAGTCGCCACAGAATCGGCATTTTCCACACGCCCCCGATCTGTTCCATCACCAATTGAACAGGGTTGTAGTAGACTTTCCCTTTAAAAATAAAATCAGGCATACCATAAACGGTTGATTGTCAAACACTAACTAAAAAGTATGTATCACACTTTTTGGTGATACTCTTGGCAAAAGTAGGTATAGAATTAAAATTTGCAGCATCATTTCAATAAATTTAACAATCGTCAAAAATGAGTGCAATCACAGAAGTTCAATCCTATGTACATTTTCACGGAGCACCTACAAAGGGCAAGATCCTTATGGTGGCAAGCTCACCCTCAATTTCCCAACAAACAGGCTGGCCCATTGGCTTTTGGGCGGCCGAGTTGACCCATCCGCTTCGGGTGTTTCAAGAGGCGGGCTACGAGGTAGAGTTGGTTTCTACGGAGGGGGGTAAATTGATGATGGACACCTACTCCAACCCCACTGACCCAAGCGGTTATTCGGCACACGACGTCATTTCGTTGGGCTATATGCAGCAAGCGTGGTTTAACGAACTGCTCGAAAATACCCCAAAACTCACCGAAGTCGAAGTTAAAGACTACGTTGCTATCTTTTTGGTGGGCGGTCAAGGCCCAATGTATACCTACCGGGGCAACAAGGACTTGGAAAAACTCTTTGCTACCTTCTACGAAAGTGGCAAGCCAAGCGCTGCTGTTTGCCATTCAACGGCCCTGCTTTTGGAAGCCCAAAAATCAGATGGCCAACTGATTGTTAAAGGCAAAACGTGGACAGGCTTTGCCGATGCTGAAGAAGAATTTGCCGACCAAGCCGTGGGGCAAAAAATCCAACCTTACCGCATCGAAAACGAGGCCCGGAAAATCGAAGACACAACGTTCAAAGTGGCTCCCCCCTTTTCGGCTTACGCCATTGCTGACGGTAATTTGATTACGGGGCAACAACAAAATTCAGGGGCAGCAGCGGCCGAGTTGTTGGTCAAAATGCTGGACAAATAGCATTCTCACCTATTGTCCAATGAACCCTAAACTTTTGAGCATCATCGTCCTGTTGTTGTGGGTAAGCATGGTGCAAGCTCAAATTCCAGTGGAAGTGTTCGGTGGCGACAAAAAAGCGAGTTTTGACATGATGTTTTTTAAGTTCTTCAAAAACAAAGAAGGTCAAAATAGTCACTTTCTTTTTTTTACACGAGAGCGAGCAGTGGTTGATTATAAACAAAAAGCAACGAGCAATTTGCCGCAATTTGGCTTTACAGAAGCTTTTTCGTACAATCATCCTTCGTTCAAAGGTTTTGCGCCTGTGTTGGTCGGGCAGGTATTGAATAGAGGCACGTTTGCAAAAACTGGTATTCAATACGCCCATATGTCTGCAACACTCACGGTGTTTGGTTGGTCGGTTGTAGCGTTAGAAAGCAAGCCAGATATTGATTTATTTTTGCTCTTGCGCTACACCCCATCATTGAACAAAAAATGGCATTTGTTCAGTCAAATTGAACTCATAAATGCCTTGCCAACGGACCAAACAACCGATTTTAGTTTTGCCCAACGCCTGCGTTTGAGTTTGAAAAAAGCAGACTGGCAGTTGGGTCTGGGCAGCGATTTGTCGGCGGCGGGACGAAAAAGCTACACCACTACCCAAAATACTGGTTTATTCATTCGTCACGAATTTTGAAAGCGCATGATTATAAGAAAGATATTCAATCCTATCGCTGTCGTACGCTATATGCGCTGGGAATTGGCAGCTTCTACTTTTTTGTCCACGGCTGTTTATTTTTTGTATCACAATCAGCCTTTGGGGAAAATCAGTATACCGTTTTCGTTGGCGGCTATTTTGGGCAGTGCCTTGGCGATTTTCTTGGCTTTTCGCAACAACAATTCCTATAACCGCTGGTGGGAAGCCCGCACGGTGTGGGGGAACATCATCAACAACAGCCGTATTTTTGCCCGACAAATCATTGCCAATGCCGATAGCGCTTTGTCAAGTGGTAAGGTAAGTGCTGAGCAAATCAACGACTACAAAAAAGGAATGGTTTATCGTCAAATTGCTTTTACGCACGCTTTGCGCTTGCACCTACGAGGTCAAAAATCGCTGGACGAACTAAAACATTTGCTCCCAAAAGAAGAATTTGAACACGCCGTTCAGAAGCAAAACATTCCCAATTATTTGCTGTTTGTACAAGGCAAACGTATCAAAGACGGAATGAAAATGGAGATTTTGGGGGCATTCGACAACATCAGTTTGGAACCTACTTTGGCGGGTTTCAACAATTTTCAAGGGGCTTGCGAGCGCATCAAAAACACACCCTTGCTGCGGCAATACCATTTTTTTACCAAACTCTTTTTATGGGTTTTCATGGCAATATTGCCGTTTGCACTGATTACAGATTTCTCAAAAATGGGCGCTCCTGCCTTGATGATTCCCCTTAGCATTTTGGTCGCCTTTGTGTTTGGTGTGATGGGGAAAGTCGGCGAAGTAAACGAGGACCCTTTTGAAAACCGCATCACCGATATACCGATGTCGGCAATGAGCAATACGATTGAGCGGGACTTGAAAGAAATGCTGGGCGAAAGCGTCTTGCCGCCCAAACATGGCCCGCAAGATGGTTTTTTATTCTGAACAACTCAATTTTATGTTGATTGGGCCTTTAAATTTGCATAAATGGCCAGACAACGATTGCATCAAATACTACTAAAATCATGAAAATAGCCATTATTGGTTCTGGAAATGTCGGTGGTGCATTAGCACTACAATGGATTAAGGCGGGTCACCACGTTTTGATTGGCGCAAAATTTCCATTGAGCGAAAAAAACATTCGGCTCGCCACCAAAATTGGCGAAGATAAGTTTACCAATATCTCGTTTGCGGTCAAACAATCAGACGTGATTTTGATTGCCACACCGCCAACGGCCATTTTTGACATCATCGAACAAATGGGGGACGTATCGAATAAAATATTGATTGATGCGACCAACACCGTGCGTCATAAACCTGCACCCTACGAAACCGTTTATCACGCTTTGACCGATAAAACAGCCGCAAATGTGGTCAAGTGCTTCAATTCAACGGGTTTTGAAAATATTTTGAATCCTGTTTATGATGGCGAAAAAATAGATATGTTTATGGCAGGCGACCACGCCGAAGCCAAACAAACTGCTTACCAGCTTGCGATTGACGCGGGTTTTGGCTATTGCTGGGATTTTGGAAAAGGTAACAAAGTGTTGTTATTAGAACAATTTGCCCTTTCGTGGATCAACCTCGCTACCATGCAAGGGCAAGGGCGGGCAATTGCTTTTCGGGTGGTAAAGCGGTAATGATTTTCTCCTTGGGGTCAGCATGAGGCGTATGTGTTCGTGTTCACGACCCTCATGCTGAAACCAAAAACCACCTTATTCTTTTATTTCAAAAGTATAACTTCCCGAAACCAAGGGGATAATCACGCTCCCATTTTCTTGCTTCACGCCTTTCCATTGGGCAATGCTTTTCCCACTTTCCGTGATTTGAGCCGTGCTTTTTGTGGGTAAATACAAGGTAGCCGACGTGTTGGGCGGCAGGGTAGTTTTATAAGTCCATTTGCCGTTTTCCCATTTCCATTCACTGCTGATTTTACCATAAACAGAATCATAATAGCCTTTGGCAAAAGTCATTACCTTATCTGGGTCGGGCGTCGGTTTTAGCACAATTTGTTTGAAAGCAGCGCTTGCGGGGTGGCGTTGAATACCCAACGAGTAATTGTACATCCACGACGCCACGGCGCCAAATGAATAGTGGTTGAAGGAGTTCATGCTGTTGTTGCCTCCAAATCCATTTTCGACGGTGTACGAGTTGAGGCGCTCCCAAATCGACGTTGCGCCGTTGACCACCGAATATAACCACGAAGGATAATTTCTTTGTTGCAACAATCGGTAAGCCATGTCGTGGTTGCCGTTTTCAGACAGGGCTTCGGAAATGGAGGCCGTGCCGATGAATCCCGTCATCAGTGAGTACTCAGGACGCTCAATGCCTCCATCGTCTTTGTTTTTTCGCTGAATGGCTTCGTTGAGGTACTTTACCGCGAAGGGCTTATTTTCTTCGTTGAACATCCCCAACGCCAACGGAATGGCATAGGATGCCTGTGTATCCATGAGTTGCCCTTTGTCGGATTTTTGCTCAGCCTGCTGCTGACCGGGAGGGCCCATGCGAGCCGCCCTTACACCCGACTTGACGGTGCGGTGCGTAGTTTTATCCACGTACACCTCGTTAAACTTCGCTTTGACGGCGTTGTGCTGCGTCATAAAATTGGCCGCTTCTTCGGTTTTTCCCAGAATGGTCGCCACTTTCGCCATGATTTCCAAGTCGTAGGCATAATAGGCCATCCAGAAAAGCGTATTGTCATTTTTACCATTTTCGGGACTCAACCAGTCGCCCAGCGGCCCTTCGTTCAGAATACCCGTTGCCTTTTCTACTTTGGTTTCCAAAAACGCTACGTACTTTTTCATAGCGTCATAATGCTCTTTTAGCAGCTGCACATCGCCGTATTGTCGATACGTTTCCCAAGCAACCACGATACCCGCGCTGCCCCAGAGGGTTCCGCCAAAACCACCGCCCATGGGAGCGACGTCGGTAAAACGGCCGCTTTCGGCCTGCACGTCGCGCATGGCCAAGAGATGACGACGGAGAAACAAATCGGAATGGGTCAAATAAGTAGCGCTGCGCGAAAACACCGAAATATCGCCGCTCCAGCCCATGCGCTCGTTGCGGGCGGGGGTATCGGTAGGAATAGAAAGGAAATTGCTGCGCAACGACCACGTAATGTTTTGCCAAAGTTTATTGACCAACTCGTTGGAGGTTTCATAGCTTGACGAAAGGCCCGTAATTGAACTGATTACCAAGCCTTTGACCGAAGCCGCAGGAACCGCTTGGTCGATGCCCGTGATTTCGACATAACGATAGCCGTGAAAAGTAAACCGGGGCTGAATGGTTTCGTCGCCGCCTTTCAGAATATAGGTATCTTGGGTAAGGGCTGCGCGGATATTTTCCATCATTACCATTCCTTCATTCCCCTTATAATCAGGCAGATTCGGGTATTTTACTTCGGCATAGCGCAGAATAATCTCCTGTCCTTTTTTGCCGTTTTTAATCTGAATCTGCGGTACACCCACCATGTTTTGGCCCATGTCGTACACATACACCTTGGGTCTCACTTCTTCCACGCTGCGGGCCGTGAGGGTTTTGACGACGCTTGCATTGTCGCCCATTTGCCCGATGAGCTTGAAATCGTTGTACTCCAGCGACGACTTTCTACCCATCGCATCGGTAAAAGTCCCCACATACGCCGTACCCTCCAGCGGCACTTCTACCGCTGCTTTCCAACCATTATCATTGTACGAAGCCAGCGACCAATCTTTTATCAAGGCTTCTTTGCCCGCATCATAGACCTCCCCCTGGAAGAAACTTCCGTAGCGAACGGGGCCGTCAGTAAAGAGTTTCCAATCTGTAGGATTGGAGGTGATAATTTGCTCAGAACCATCGGAATACGTAATCACTAATTTACTCAAAAGCGATTGACGGTCGCCGAAAAAATTCCAGCTTTCACCGCTAAACGTGATGTTTCCGCTCCACCAACCCTCGCTCAACCAAGCCCCGATGGCGTTTTTTGTGCCGTGTTTCACCGCAGCCGTCACGTCATAGGTTTGGTACATGTGGTTTTTGTTGTACTGCGTCAGCCCCGGATTAAAATAATCGTTGCTCACCCGCTGGCCGTTCAGATACATCTCATAAATCCCGCGCGCCGTTACGTACAAACGGGCATTTTTGATGGGTTTTGCCTGCGTCGAAAAGGTTGTCCTGAGCATTGGCGCCGCGTTTTTGCTCGGATTAGCCAAAATTAGGGCATTGCCTTTGATTTTATAAGCGCCATTTTCAACCGTCAGATTAGGCGATTTGAAAATGCCCGAATAAGATGCCGAATTAAGTTTTTCAGTAAATAAAGCGTTGGAAGGAAAACGGTAGTTTTTGACGGTTACTTCCGAAAAATGCACCGTTTGACCGTTCCCAACCCCAAAACCAATATCGGCCAACATCGGAAAACTGATGTAGTTGTTACCACTACCGACGGGATTTAGGTTAATACCTCGCGCACCAAAGCCCCCTCCCGCCGCTGGGCCCGTTGTTTTTTCTTTCAGTTTGTTATCGTTTTCTCTTCCATCAATGTACAGCTCAAACAACCCAAAATTACAGTCGGCAAATACCTTGTGCTTTTCGTATTTGTTGGCATTATTGATGAGTTTCTGCGGAATCTCCAGGCTTTTAAAGGGGATTTCTGCTTTGTCGTCGAGCGTGTAGCCAACCCGATAAATATGCAATTTCGCCAGTCCTTCGGGAGAATCATTTACGCCCGAAATGTCCAACTCAAACGCGATATAGCTTTGATTATCACCCGTTTCAACGCCCATTAGATTCAAGGCTTTTTTCATCAACCGCTTATCGTTTCCGCCAAACAAAAACGACGCTTTGGTCGAATTCGTAGCTTTATCGAGCTGAATACCGTATTCAAATTTGAATACCGACAGATAATGCGAATAAAACACCAAGTCATCCTCACCGCCGCCTATCCACCGCGCCCCCGACCACGCGGTGATACTTGGGTTCATTAGGCCCGTTTCGAACCAAGAACTGCTTGATACAGTAGCGTTTGCATTGTCCCAAACCGTCACTTTCCAAGTGTAACGCGTGGTAGCTTTTAGCGGAGTGCCCGCGTATTGGATACCATGCGAAATATCGGAATTGACTTTTTTAGAATCCCAAACCACTTGATTATTAGCCTCGGTCACCACGATTTGATAGGCCTTTTGGGCATACCCCCGTTTGGCATCCAAGGCCTTCATTTGCCAACTAAAATGCGGATTAGCAATGTCAATCCCCAAAGGTTTTTCCTGATAATCCACGCTTAGATTGATGATGGACACACCCGCAAAAACGGGAGCAATCAGGGCGGTCAGCAATAAGAGAATAAAGTAGAATTTCTTCATAGGTTTTTGATGATTTCAGAGATGAGAAGGGCGTTATCAATGAATAGATGGGAAAGAATTCTTTTGTAAATTCAAAAGAATAACAATTTTATACTATCCGTATCCTGTACAATCCCACTATTGACTCAGAGTGAGACAATAAAAAGAGGTGGGTGCATACACCCACCTCGGCAACGTTGAAATTTTAGAAATGGAGGTTATCACTCTTGGTGGTATTTTCACCGCTAAGCTCACTGAATTTGGCAAAAAACACCAACTTCGGCAGAAAATTATGGGCAAAACAGCTATCGGACGAGCAACTATCGAAGTCTTAGAACTGAATCGCTGGCCATTAATAAACCTTAGACGCGCCCTAATTGCCATCGGCGAACATCCTCCTAAATAACGCTACAAATAGTACGCCGCGCTGCGACTTATGTTTATCCTCCTTCTATTTCACATGAGTTAGTCTTTATCCTCGTACGATACAAACTCATAGGTAGCCTCGCCACCAGATACATTAAATTTCAAAAAGCCCCTGGAACCATGTGTATTACCGCGCCAAGATGGTCGTCCAGCGATGGACCCACCAGTTATGTAGTGGGTTTTTCCCGCTATATTTAAGTCCTCAAACCAGTGAATGTGTCCTTGAAGAACAAACTTGAGGTTATGGTCTTTAAAAAGGGTTAAGACTTCATTACGGTTAGAGACTGGGGGCTGAGAGAGATAGCCGTTTTGAGGAGGATACAAGTCATGGTAAGTTGTAACCAAAGGAATATGGGCGACCACCACCACGGGGGTTTCAGGTTTTACGGAACTGAGATCATTTTTTATCCATTTTAACTGACCTTCATCCACTCTCCCAATGTACTTATAGTTATCTACATCCAGAACGTTTAAGACTATGAAATGCCATCCTTTGTGGTCAAATGAATAGTAGGGATCACCAAAATATCGCTTAAACATTCCCAGTTTATAGTCAGGATGTGACGAATCCTCTGGGCTTTCCTCGTATATTCCAAAGAGGTCGTGGTTTCCTACGCAATTATAAACGGGAACTTTAAATCTACGAGTCTGACTGAGGTAATAGGTAAAAAGAGAATCTCCTTTTGCTCGATTCCCTCGCATAATGTCAAAAATCTGGTCTCCACCCGAAAGTACAAAGTCAGGTTTTATTTGCTCTATTCGTTGTACTACTTTATTGAATGCTTTTTCTACGACGGGGTCGGGGCGCAGATGCATATCAGTCATAAATACGAAGGAAAAGTTTCCGTTTTGGGCCGAAACCGTTTCCAAACAGAAACAGAAAAACAAAACAAGTAAAAAGTGTTTTATCATGGAATTACGATGTTTAAAGTTACAACTGAAAAAAGCACGGTTCAGGCTATTGCGTTAGATAAATCAAAGAGATACAATTATTTCGGTGTGCTGCACTTAATTCCGCGATTATCACCCCGGTTCTACAAATAGCACGCCTAATCCGTGGTCTGTGTCTCCACCTAAAGTATATACACAAATAGGATTTGGCGGTTTTTGCCCCAATTTTATTTGGAGTGAGGTATGATCATTAGGCTTAGTGAGTCTGTGAGGACACAGACTACGGGAAGGAAATCGGATTGCCGGCACATCGTAGAAAACAGGCAGTATAAAGTAAAGGAACTAACCGACGGTTACTTACAGTTCCCTTGTCACACCCTTAAACACATTTTCTATGCATGGTCTAATTGATTGGAAAGAACTCCTCTTGGGGTCCGAAGATTGGCATTTTTTGATAGAAGCCTCCCTGCGTACGGCCATCATGTTCCTTGTACTTCTGACGGGCCTTCGATTGCTTGGCAAACGTGGAGTGAAGCAATTATCGGTCTTTGAGCTGGTAGTTATTATCGGGTTGGGCTCGGCCGCCGGCGACCCGATGCTGTACAATGACGTAGGAATACTGCCTGCGTTGATTGTATTTGTCATCGTCATTATTTTGTACAAGGTTGTAACGTACTTTATTGGTCAAAATAAGAAATTTGAACTTTTGGTAGAAGGCAAACCCATCTGTTTGATCAAAGACGGTGTATTTTCCATTGAAAATTTCAGGAAGGAAGCCTTGGGAGAAGATGAGTTCTTTTCGGAACTGCGCCTGCAAAGTGTTTCTCATTTGGGACAAGTTGAGGAAGCCATCGTAGAAACCTCCGGCGAAATCAGCCTTTTTTTTTATGAAGACGATAAAGTAAAATACGGACTCCCAGTGATGCCGTCGGTATTGGACACTTCTACCGAGCGAATCTCGGAGGCCGGACATTATGCCTGCAGTTTTTGCGGCTATACGGCCAAATTAACTCCCACAGCAAAGAAAATCTGTCCGACCTGTAAAAAACACAAATGGGTGAAGGCCAGCAATAAAAAACGGATTAACTAAGATCAAGTCAAAACCATTGAATAAAACAGGCGCTGTCATTTTTAAATGCCTGATGGTGGGAGCGTCCGTCTATCAAGGAATACAATTTTCCGGGTTTCGCCCTTGATGGTGTTTTCACCGCCAAAAACTCTGAAATTGGTGAAAACACCAACTTCGGCAGAATAAATAAAAGAGATACAATTATTTCGCTCTTAGTGGTGTTTTTACCGACAAACCCCTCTGAAGTTGGTGAAAAACACCAACTTCGGCAGAATGATATATCCTAACTGCTTTGACCAAGATTGACCCCTTTCATCGCCTCTTCCTTCGAGAAAGGCTGATTGTAAAGTCGTTTTCCCGTGGCTTTAAAGAAGGCATTGGCCAAAGCCGCCGCTGCTGGCGGAAGAGCCGGCTCACCGAGTCCCGTTGGATTGATGGCGCTGTCCACAAAATACACTTCTACGTCGGGGATTTCTTTCATGCGTATCAAGCGGTAGGTATCAAAGTTTTTTTGGTCGGGTACGCCTTCTTTGAGGGTTACTTCGCCGTACAGAGCGTGCCCCAAGCCGTCGATGATGCCGCCCTTTACCTGTTGGTACGCTCCGCTTAGGTTCACAACTACGCCGCAATCTACCGCGGCAACCATTTTTCGCAATACGGGATTGCCATTCTGCATTTCAATCTCAGCCACCTGCGCAATGTACGAGCCGTGCGAAAAATAAGCACTAAATCCTTGAAATACCTTTTTGTTTTTGCCCCAACCTGATTTTTCAGCCACCAGTTCAATGACGCCCTTCATGCGGTCAATATCGTATTTTACCGCTCCTACGGGCGTTTTTTGGGCTTTATCAAGGTACGACAGTCGGTATTCGATGGGGTCTCGGTTGGCCGCAGTGGCTATTTCGTCAAAAAAAGACTGCTCGGCAAAGCCCAGAAAATTCTCCGAAGGTGCTCGCCACGGACTCGTCGTTACGGGTGATTTATGGTCAACGGAATCCACTAAAAAATTAGGCACGGCTCCCGCCGGAAAATGATCAGGTCGCGTGCTGTTGCCAGAGTTGACGCCTACCCCGCGCATTCTATACCCAATCCAATTTCCTTCGGCATCCAAGGCTGCCTGAAAACGGTAGCGCATTGCCGGTCGGTATTGTCCGCCCCGCATATCATCTTCCCGGGTCCACATTACTTTGACGGGGGCTTTCAAGAGGCTTGACAGCTCGGCCGCCTCCATCGAATAGTCGGAGCGCTGCCTACGTCCAAAGCCACCGCCCATGCGCGTCATTTCCAGCGTCACTTTTTCAAGTTCTACGCCCAGCAGTTTAGCTACATTTTTTCGGGTATCTTCGGGCAATTGGGCTGGGCCAATCAATTCAACGCCATCGCTTCGCACATGGGCAAAGAAATTCATCGGCTCCATGCAAGCGTGAGACAAAAACGGCGCTTGGTATTCGCGAGTAATCACCTTGGCGGCGGTTTTAAAGATGGCATCCACATCGCCGTCTTTGCGCGAGGGTTTTACGTCCTGTTTGTCCAATAGTTGTTTCATCAAACGGTCGTGGTCGGTCGTACTTTCCACCGCACCATCTGGCTCATATTCAACTTTCAGTAATTTCCTGGCTTTGGTTACCTGCCACGTGGACTTACCCAAAACCGCCACTTTGTCTTTAAAAACAACTACATCGACAATGCCTGGCATGGCCTTAGCCGCAGTCACATCCGCTGATTTTATTTTGGTCCCAAACGGAGGCCGTTCAATCATGGCCAGCAACATTCCGTCGCGGTAAACGTCCAAGCCATACAACGGCTTACCCATAATCATCTCCGCGTTGTCGACGTTGTGAATGGGCTTGCCAATCAATTTATAGTCCTTTTTCTCTTTGAATTTTACCTCGGTCGGAACCGCCACCGTCGCCGCTTCAGTGGCCAATGCCCCGTAGTTGAGCTTACGCCCGCTTTCTTTGTGCCACACAAACCCGTTTTCGGTGGTCAACGTTGCCGATGAAACATTCCAGCGTTTGGCGGCCGCTTCCATCAACATCAGGCGAGCGGTAGCCCCAGCTTTGCGCAGTCGATCCCATGAATGCTGCATGGCACCGCTTCCTGCCGTGGCCTGACGGTTGAATTTTTGCGTATCCAAATTGGCCTGCACCACTTTTACATTTTTCCAATCGGCATCCAGTTCTTCGGCCACAATCATCGGAAAAGACGTTTTGATGTTTTGCCCCACTTCGGGATTGGGCGACAAAATGGTGATTACATTATCGGGAGAAATAGAAAGGTAACTGTTAAACGACACCTCCCCTGCGGCACTTTCTGGGAGCGGAGCCGCCAGCGCGTCGGTCCACCGAAAACTCAGCAAAAAACCTCCGCCAGCCATGGCCGAAGCCTTAATAAAATCTCTTCTCGTTGATTTCGTTGACATGATGTGTGGTTATTTGCGTTTGGTGGCGGCAAGAGCTACGGCTTCACGGATACGGTGATAGGTTCCACAACGACAGATGTTGCCGTTCATGGCTTCTTCGATTTGCTCGAAAGATGGTTTGGGATTTTTGCTAAGAAATGCCGCCGCAGTCATCATCTGACCCGCTTGGCAATACCCGCACTGAGGAACGTCAAGTTCAGACCAAGCTTTTTGCACTGGGTGCTCTCCATTGGCCGATAAACCCTCGATGGTAGTGATTTTTTTAGTGCCAATCGCCGAAACGGGCAACACGCAGGAGCGCACGGCTATGCCATTCAAATGCACGGTACAGGCTCCACACTGCGCAATGCCGCAGCCATACTTGGTGCCTACCAAACCAAGATTATCACGGAGCACCCACAACAACGGAGTATCTTCTTCGACATCCACGCGGTAGTTTTTGTTATTGATTTGTAAGGTGTAGTTAGCCATTTTACGGTCACGTTCTCGGTTTGACTTTGATTTATAAAAAAGCCAGTAAACCGAGATATATACCGTACAAACTACCTATTCTTAACGGGTTTTTAAACGTCAAAAACCCACCTTTTAACCCTTCCGATTTAGCTTTTAGAGTAATTTTTTTCGCTTTTTCAGTCGGGCGAACAATAACCAAGCCTCTGCCTTGGAATACTGTTTTTTCGGGCTTTTGGAAACTGCTCATATCTCTTGGATTGTCATTCCCTACACCTGCGATGCTACCATTAACAGAGATTTGGTATTTGACCAAAACATCATCTATGTTTGGTACAACATTTCCTGCTTCATCCACGATTTCTACGCTGATATAAGCCAAGTCATTTCTATTGGCTTTGATGGTCTTTCTATCTGCTTATAAGCGAATAGCCACTGGTTTTCCAGCCGTTGTGAGGGTTTGTGAAGCGACTTCTTTATCCCCGTCATAACAACGTCCCACTAATTTCCCTGCGGTATAAGGCACTTTAAACGTTCCAATAATTGACCCTTTCTCCAGATTTTGTTCGGCAATAATCTTACCGTTCAATTCCAATTTCACTTTATGGCATCGCGTAAAAACCCTCACTTGTAAAGAGTCTTTTTCATGCCCCGGCATTGCTCCGAAACCTTGCTTGAAACTATTTGAACATCCCAATAATTTTCGATATGTGTAGCATTAACCACGCTCACCCACACATGACGATAAATACCGGAGCCTGCGTACCAACGTGAATTATCACCTTCGTTTTTTACTTGAACGGCTATTACATTTTCTTTACCAATAGGATTCAAATGAGCCGTCAAATCATATGAGCCAAACATCAGCATTCATGTACACGCCATCGAATTGAATAAAAACCTTTTTACCTGCGGTAGTTTTGTCCATCGTAAAAGTCTCACGATACCAGGCTGTTGCGCCCACTGTAAAGGCAGTGGCATTTTTTCCAACGGCTTTTTTGTAGAAGGGATCCAGACTGGATGGCCCAATGATACTTTCGTTGGGCGTATCGGCTAAATCTTCGATACTCCAATCGTGGGGTATATCTAATTTTCGCCAATAGGCATCATTGAAATTAGCGGCTTTTGCATCAATTTCGTTGCCTTTTTTGAATTTCTAATTGGCATCAAAAGATTGATTTCGGCCTGCTTTTATTTGAGAAAAAGCCGACTTAAAAAAGAGCAAAAAACTGATTATGAGCAAAATACAATTTCTCATTTTGTTTTATTTTTGCCACGAACGCACAAATGATTCGTGGCAAAGTTTCAATTATTTCACTCTTTTTGCCTTCACATCAAACATATTCATCAGTGAACCTTTCAGATTTTCATCATCTACTTTTTCTAACAAAACATTGACATCATAATCTTGAATCGTAAAGTAAAGGGTAATTTTTCCATCGGCTTCTTCAATGTTTGAAATCTTAATTTCTTCCTTTTGATCGCTCGCTTTGGGGATAATTGTACCCGTCAACTTTCCCTCTTTTCGAACCAAAACAGTAGTGAGTGTAGCATCACCGTTGGGTGTGCCAATAATTAACATTTCCCATTTGCCTGTATAAACGTCACTGGTTGGGGCAGCGGCGGTAGCGGCTTGTGAAAAACCTTGGAGTGCGATTCCGAAGAATGCTAGGATAAGTAGGAGGCTTGCTTTTTTCATTTGTTTTGCGGAACGTCGCCACGGTTGTTTTAAAATTTCTAAACAAATGTAGGTAGATTCTTTTATTGTCTAAATAAATAGACAATAAAAGATTTAACTATTATATCTTTGAATAATTATAACTGACGAATGGTGTTTTTTAAGGATGAAAAGTAACTTTGCTAAAACCATTACTTGGATTTTCAGATGAATTTATTCGCTAACCAAGACTATATATCCCAGCTTGCTATTGACTGTGTGATATTTGGCTACCAAGAAAGAGAGCTTAAAGTATTAATTACGAAGTTGAATTTTAAAGGCGACTTTTATTCGCTACCAAGCGGCTTTATTCTCCAAAAAGAAGGGATTGATGAGGCTGCGCATCGGATTTTGGAAGAGCGAACGGGGATTTCAAACATATTTCTAACGCATTTCAAAAACTTTGGTCAGGCAAATAGAACTAACAAGAAATTCTTGGAGCACATGATTGAGCTGAACCAAGAGCATTTTGTGGGCGACATTGCTTTATCAAAGGCAGATTTTGAGTGGCTCACCCGCAGATTTATTTCTTTAGGTTACTACGCGTTGGTGGATCTCAGCAAAGTTACGCCCATCAAAACCGCCTTAGACGAGTCTATAGAGTGGTACAACATCCATGAGCTACCAACTATGATGATGGATCACAGTGAAATGATTGAAAAAGCCCTAGAATCCTTACGACTCAATCTTGATAACAATATCATTGTGCTGAATCTGCTTCCCGAAACTTTTACCATGAAGGAAGTTCAAGATTTGTACGAAACCATTTTTGAAAAAGAATACGCCCGTAATAATTTCCAGAAGAAAATTTTGGATTTGAATGTATTGGAACGTTTGGAGAAAAAATACACGGGAGCCTCAAACAAAGCGCCGTATTTGTATCGGTTTAGGAAATGAGTTTTTTGCCTTTGCAGGTGTTTTTAAAGAAAATGTTGGCGGCAAGCACACCGCCAACGGCGTAAATTTGTTTTTTTTTCTACTCTACTTAACCACCACCCGTACCCGACCTAAGTTTTGAACACGGGCAAAAGGGGTTTTGCTATCACCCTCACGTTGGGAAGCCACCCGCAACGTGGGGAAATAAGTCCCTGATTTCGAGAATGTATGGGTTGTTTTTAGGTTTATTTGCTTTGCCGATTTCAATTTTTCAACCACCAGAAAAGTGCCTTCTCCCTCAAAATCCCATTCTGCCGAAACTATCGAGCCTGCATTTGGGGGTACTTCAACAGTGGCAGTAAACGTAACCGACTTGCCTTTGCTTATATCGGCACGGTCTTTACCATTTACTTTTACGTTCATTGTTGGCTGAATACCTTTTCGCTCGGCAGCTGATGCCGGAACAATTACCTGTCCATCTTCGATTTTATAAGTGGTATTAGCGGGCGGAACAATACCCTTTTCAGCCCATGCACTTATATCACGCAATGCTTGTTGCAGCACGCCAAGGTAGCTTACGGTACGGGTTGGGTCCTCCTGTCTGGTATTATCGCCATGAAGGGCGTGGTCGGTAAACCAAACTCTGAAATGATGGTCGGTACTATCGCCCAAATTTTCTTTAACTTTATTATGATACCAGTCGGCTTGCCAAGGAAATGCCTCCCGATCCCACAACGATTCGAGCAGAATTACCTTGCCTTTGAATTGGCCTTTGGGCAATACACCAGAAGCTGCTCTCGTAAAAGAGGGCCCTAATTGCATCGGGCGTTGCGGATAGATAGGCTTGCCCTCAGCATCACGAAACTGATTCCAAACCGTGTATTCTTTGCCCGGTACTTGATGCCTATGATAGGTTTGAGCCGCCAGAAAATTAGAATTGTCAACCTGTACTTCGTCACCTGCCCTAATATCGGCAATCACTTTGGGGTCGGCCCCTCCAAATATGACTTTATCGTCCACTATTTGTGAGATAAACAATTTTTTACCAGCGGCTTTACCCGTTTTTATTATCAAGTCACCACCAAGAAAATCAACTTTTTGCAAAACATCTTCCAATTGAAAAGCAACGGGTAGTTTATCGCCATTTTCAAGTTGTTTTTGCCACGCAGCATCGGCAGTACCACGCGCTTGTCCAGCCATGTTCCACATAGATAATCCCATTTTGACGGCTTCTTCGGCAGAAATACCCGTTTTTATTTTGGAAACTTGTTGAATACGAGCCTTCAACAATGATTCAGAAGGCTTCGCTCCAAAATACCCCGGCACTTTCCAAAATTCATCGAAATACTTAGCATCAGCCATCGTCATGCCCTGATACAGTGCCGCAAAGCCATGAATACCCATTGATTTGTAGCCAAACCACGCTTTGGGTGGAAAACCCATTTTTGTTACTTCCAGCAGGGCGTCCTTTTCTTCGGCATTAAGGCCCGCATACATATCACCGCTTCCGCCCGGTTCGACGGCATCAATGATTTGTGGAAACTTGTCTTTCAATATCCGCATGGCGTGCATCCGCACCGAAAATACGTTGGGAATCGCTACAGGCGAGCCCACTACGTAAGGCACAGCTCCGTCCCAAGCGTCGGTATTTTCAATGCTCCCGATGGTACGGTAAGCCCCACCGCTACCGCCAAAACAATAGCCGAATGGGCGGTGCTGACCGTACATTTGGGCAGCAACCACTCTTGAATAATGGGCCGCCGCCGCATTGGCTTTAAAAGCACCAATCAAGGCATCTTTTCCAAAACCTGCGGCAGGGTCGGTTATACCTCCTCCGTTGGTTTCAATAAAATACGCTCCGCTCGCTATCGAAAAGCCAATTTTATCTTCCTCACCCGTTGCCCCTTGTGAAAGCGTTTCGCTATCTGGAACAGGGGTAATGTATTGATAAAAACGCCCTTGGTATTGTTCTTTTGAAGGCATATAAAACGAAAAACGAGTGCTCGTTCCTTTGAAACCCCCGTGGACATAGCGATGTCTGACGGGTTTTTCCCGCCATTCGTCAGCATCAATATAGGGTTTATTGAAGAGAGTATCTTTTGCTACGGCACTTTGAGTTTGAGCCAAGGTTTTCCCGATACCTATTGTACAGAAAAACAGGTAGAATAATGCCTTTTTCATAGATTTGATGGTTTCTTTCTTGGAATTTTACGAATTACATCCCCACTTTTTTCATCATTTTGCCGATGAAATTGGTAGCAAATCGTGGGTTGAATCGGTAGAGAATGTCGAGCATTGTGGCATCTTTTCCTACCGTTACTCTAAACTTGTTTTTCTCCATGGCCCGAATGATGATTTCGGCGGCTTTTCTGGGCGAAAGTGTCATTTTAGCGGCGGCACTGGCATTCTTAGGGTCGTTTGGGTCTATTTTAGGCTTGCCCAAACCTGAGTTTTCGGTGATGTTGGTCGCAACTGCCCCTGGATGAACCACCGTAACGCGCACATTTGTATCTTTGAGCTCGGCATAAAGCCCTTCGGTAAAGATTTTCACCGCCGCTTTTGCCGCCCCATAAATGGTTTGTTTTGGAAAGGGGATGAATCCTCCCATGCTCGAAATATTCAGAATGTGGGCTTCGGGACGTTCTAAAAACAAAGGCAGAAAGGCTTTGGTCAGGTAAACCGTTCCATAAAAATTCACGTTCATCACTCGGTGGATATCTTCGATGGTCAGGTCATTGACGGCAATAAATTTCTGAATGATTCCTGCATTGTTGATGATGCCATCTACTGAGCCAAAGTGTCTGATTACTTCTGCCGGCAAAGCATCTACTTTCGCTTTATCGGTAATATCCATCACAAAACCTTTAAAACGGTCGTCGCCAACATCCGCTATTTTTTGGGTTTCAGCAAGGGCATCAGCGTGAATGTCTACACCTGCGACATTGGCTTGCTTTTGCAATAATAACAGGGTCAATTCTCTACCAATGCCACTTCCAGCACCCGTAATTACGATTGTTTTGTTGGCTACTTGCATTATCTTAGTCCTTTATTCTTTTGGCAGTAGCTTCAAAATCCATCAACTTTCCTTTGAGATTGTTATCATCCACTTTCTCTAAGTCAATGGAGATTTCTCCACCCTGCTGAGACTCAAAGTATATTTTCAATACTTTGTCGGTTTCTTCTATTTTGGTGATTGGACGTTTTCCCGCAGTTGGATCATCTGCCCTCGCCAACTCACCCGCCAGTTTCCCCTCTTTACGAACAAGATTTGTGGTAAATTTTACATCTCCCATGGGTGTTCCAGCCAGTGCGATTTCCCATTTCCCAGCAAAGAAATCAGTTGACGGAGTAGTTTGAGAAAATACTTCCGTAATTACTCCTAAGAAAAGTACGATAAAAAAGAGATTTGCTTTTTTCATTGTTTCTGCGTTTGTCCCGTCGCCACGGTCAGTTTATGTTTAAAATAATCAATTGAAGTTTTTGAAGTCAACTTTTCTTCTCACAACCAGCATTTTATAATTTTTCAAACGTAAGAAACAGAATGCTGTGGGCAGGCAATTTTACTACGCCTGCTTTTACCTTTTTACCAACTAAGACGGGTACTTCATCTTTTGGGGTAAGCATCAGTTCTTTTCCATTCAGTTTTACTTTTTTAGTCATCAGCTCATCTGCCGTCATTAAATATTGGTTCGCATTTGCGGGAATATTGAGCGATGCCTCCGTTTCGTTGGTGTTTAAAATCAGGATTGCTCTGCTATTCGATTTATTTTTTAAGTTATGGGCAAAAATATCAACCCCTGGAGCAATACTTCCAGCTTCATATACTTGCGTCCCCATCAACCGGCTCCAAAGCAACGCCGCCCAGTAGTTGGGTCTGGGATTGTGGGTATCATGGTCTAATAAAGCGTATTCGCTACGAGCGAGGGTATTGTGCATCACCACCTGAACCCCTTTTTTGGCCAATCGACCCAACTGTTCTAAGTATCGGAAGCTATCAAGGTAGGTAGCGGCCCAAGGATTGCCCCCACAAGCGGCTTCGGCGGTCTCGGTGAGCCAGATGGGCGCATTGGGCACGTATTTATCTCGGGCGTTTTGATAAAATTCCAGTCCTTTTTCGGTTCTGCTCAGCCATTCGGCAGAGAGGGCATTTTCGGGCTTTTGTCCACCCATACAACGCCTTGATACCGTGCCATAATAGTGGTACGTAAATACTTCAAAAGTGGGTTTGGGGGTGGCCGACAATAGCTCATCCACCGATAGGTCCAACCCCGAGGGGAGTATGCCTTCGCCCGTAGAGCCCGGGCCAATGATTTTCATTTTAGGGGCGGCTTCGGCGGCAAAAGCGCTAAAAGCCGCAAAATCTTTCGCAAATCGTGCACCGTTGTAGCCTTTGGGCGCATCGCCATGAGAGGCGTGTGAAGGTTCGTTGAACAGTTCAGCGGCGGCTATTTCCCCTCCTATGGAGCGTGTATAGTCCAAAATAGATTTTATCTGCGTTGGGGTCCAGTTTCCGTCTTTATCTCTAATTCCATCACTAATCGGAAATGAACTTACCAATTTACCATCCACAGCCTTGCAAAAATCTACCACCCCTTTCCACTGCTGACGGGTAAGAATATTCTTAAAACCCGCAGGTGGGCTGGCTAACTTGGCTTCGTCATTGTTTTGAAAATAGACGGCATTAGCCCACGTACCGCTTACCCTCACATACGTTGGCCCTAAGGCAGCCGCCAAATTACGTAGCTTTTTCTGAGACAAATTGATGGGCTCGATTTTCCATTTGAGGGCATCAATTCCCTTTTTATTAGAATGTTTTCTTACCGAGTCTATTAACTCATAAGGTATCCAAAAATCCCCGCCAATCACCTCACACATCTCCACGTTAAATGATTGGTACCGTTCGTCAACCTTTCCAATCAGGCCCATTTGCGTCAGATTGAGTTTGTTTTGCGCAAAAGTTTCTCGTACAAAGCCAGGAAAAGGGAAATAAGCAAGAAAAGTTACCAAAAGATAAAATTGTATTTTTCTCATCGCCATAAAGGTTAATGCTTACACAAAAGGCTGATTATTAGTGATTGACAAGACAAAGGTAAACAAAGTTTTGTTATTGTATATTTTTTATACAATAATTTTTATTCAATTATATACCTTTGCAATGCAATTATAATTGAGGCTGTTTTTCCTTCATTGATTGGGCATTTTTATAAAACACCACAAATCGTAGATTCAGCGTGGCTAAATGCACAAATTTGCACATCACAACAGACCATTGTGGTTATAATATCCATTTATGAAGAATCCAAGTCAACAAAACTATATTTCTCAAGTCTCAATTGATTGCGTGATTTTTGGCTACCATGAGCGACAACTCAAAGTCTTGATTCCTAAAATCAATTTCAAGGGTGACTTTTGGGCGCTACCTAGTGGGTTCGTGTATCAAGAAGAAGACATAGACCAGGCCGCCGAGCGCATTTTGCGCGATCGCACCGGCATCCAAGATATTTATTTGGAGCAATTTCGGGTGTTTGGCAAAGCAAGTAGAACCAATAAGCCCTTTCTTGATGAATTGATTGCCTTTAACTTCGATAAATTAAGTGTAAAAAATGAAGCTCAACAAGAATATGATTGGTTTACGAAGCGGTTTATTTCGATAGGGTACTATGCATTGGTGGACATCAACAAGGTTGTACCACAAAAAACAGATTTGGATGAATCCATAGAATGGTACAGCATTCATGAATTACCAAGGATGATTATGGACCACAGCGATATCGTCGATGAAGCCCTAAAAACGCTACAAAGCCACCTCGACGAAAAGATAAATGCGTTTAATTTGCTTCCAGAAACATTTACGATGAAAGAGGTTCAGGAAGTATATGAAGCCATTTGTGAAAAAACATTCGTCCGTACCAACTTTCAAAAAATGATTTTGGAATTAAACGTATTAGAACGCCTCGAAAAGAAATTTACGGGGGCGGCTAATAAAGCCCCCTATTTATATCGGTTTAAGAAGTGAGATGAAGATTATTCACCATTTTTTTACTCTATACCATTGGTGGTGTTCTCTCCGCCAACCCTTCTCAGTTTGAAGATAAGCAAGGGTACGGGGCCCTGCGGTGAAAACACCAAACTTAGTAAATCATACGTAAGCCCCACAGATTTTCGATTATAAAAGCTTAGTTTTAAAAATACAGTTTACAATCCTGTACTTTTCTCCATGGCGTCCGTGTATCTGGTCCCCATCACCTTTACTTCTTCAGAAGCTGCGGTTAACTCAGCCAATTCTGAAGCGGTAAAAGTGACATTAACCGCCGCGTTGTTTTCTGTCAAACGGTGCAATTTGGTAGTACCAGGAATAGGCACAATCCACGGTTTTTGCGCTAATACCCACGCTATTGCAATTTGAGCGTTTGTTGCCTCTTTTTCTTGAGCAAACCGTTCGATAACACCCAGTAAAGCTTTGTTAGAGACGCGTGCTTCTTGCGTATATCTTGGCAAAATATTACGAATGTCACCTTCGGCAAAGGTGGTGTTTTCGTCTATTTTTCCTGCCAAAAATCCTTTTCCAAGCGGACTGAAAGGAACAAAGCCGATGCCTAGTTCTTCAATAGTAGGAATGATTTCATTTTCGTGTTGGCGCGTCCAAAGCGAATATTCTGATTGTAAGGCCGTTATGGGCTGTATAGCATGGGCTTTGCGAATGGTGGTTGCTCCAGCTTCCGAAAGACCAAAATGTTTTACCTTACCTTCTTGAATCAAGTCTTTTACCGTACCAGCTACCTCTTCGATGGGCACGTTGGGGTCAACCCGGTGTTGGTAAAACAAATCAATTACCTCAATTTTGAGCCTTTTCATTGATTCTTCGGCTACTTTTCGGATGTTTTCGGGGCGCGAGTTTACGCCAGCCATTTTTCCATCTACAAAATTAAACCCGAATTTTGTAGCAATCACAGCTTCTCCTTTGAATGGAGCTAAGGCTTCGCCTACTAATTCTTCATTGGTATAAGGACCATACACCTCTGCAGTATCGAAAAAAGTAACGCCTTGCTCTACCGCCGCCCGAATCACTTTTATCATTTCTGATTTTTCGCCCGCTGGGCCATAGCCAAAACTCATTCCCATACAACCCAACCCAATAGCTGAAACTTCCAAATCTTTTCCCAGTATTCTCTTTTTCATTGTTGCTATCATTTAGTTTTAAACCGATAGATAATGTAAAATGGCCTAATCAGCTATAAATATTAAGCATTCCGAAACTTTACAGGGCTCATTTCCGTGTGCTTTTTAAAGAAATTATTAAAATAAGTCACTTCCGTAAAACCCAAAGAAAATGCAATTTCGGACACGTTCCATTTACTTTGCTTAAGCATGATTTTGGCTTCTCGCAAAAGCCGTTCGGCAATTAGATTTGAGGTAGTTTTACCACTGGTCTCTCTTACCGCCCGGTTGAGGTGGTTGACGTGAACATTCAACTGGTCAGCAAAATCGGAGGCGGTTCTTAGCTTAATTTCGGTATGGTTTTCGTCAATCGGGAACTGTCTTTCGAGTAGTTCCAAAAACAACCAATAGATTCGCTGTGAGGCATTGATAGGAAGCTGCTCAATGCGCGTCGATGGACGCGTTTTCATGGCATAATGAATCAACTCGTATATCAAGTTTCTGATGGCATCGTACTTATGAATGTATTCAGAACTGAGTTCAGCTTCCATTTTTTCATAAATCCCGCATAGATGCTCAAATTGAGCATCGTCTAATTCAAAAACGTGCGTACCCGTTGGCTGAAACACCTCATACTGAATCAGATTGCCAAATTGGTTAAAAAAAACAGTATTGAATATCACATAAAACCCAGATACTTCCTCATTTATATGCTCCCATTTGTAGGGAATAAATGGGTTTGAAAAAACAAGTGCCTGCTTCTCGAATGAAAAAACCTTGTCGGCATAATGGATACGACTACCCCCTCGACAGAGCGTAACTTTAAAGAAGTCACGTCGGCGATACGGCACTGGTTTATTGGCAGGATGCGGCAACCGAAACATATTTACATGACCAATATCTTTACTCAGATTTTCAGGTATCCATTCAAATTTTCGATTATAAAAATCTTGCAAGGTTTCCGACTTTTCCATCATTTATTTTTTTATAATCAGTTGTCTATCCAACGAATAACCCAAACTTATGTTCCAATCGAATGATTTCCCTGCAATGTTAGTTTTAATTGGTTTATTGATGGTTGAACCAAGATAAAACGGCGTTTTTTTCGATAAAAGGGTAAAATTTGAGGCAAAATAATAACCATCTTTCTCATCTAATTTTAGATAAAACAATTGCGGATTGATTCGAAATGAGAGGTTTTTATTAATTGAAATAGTGGAAACAGCCCTCAAAGAAACCAAAGCGGTATGATTGGTGGCATCATCGCTAACGCCTTTGGCGTATAAACTAAATAAGTTGATGCTGTTGTTTTTATTGATCATAAAATTGGAAGTATACTCAACTGGAATCACCCTCGAAACCGCCAAAGTATTTTTAACGTCGGGGGTTGTTTCATACGCAAGCACCCGAAACGGCACGGCAGGAAAGTGAGTGCCAATGGAGGCTTGAAAGCGATTTTGGTTGATGATTTTATAGCGCCAAATAAAAATAAATGACCAGGGACGCCCATCTTTTAGGGCAAAACGAAACTCTGGCTCGAAACTAAACCGTTTACCACCATTGATGTTAAAGTTAAAAATAGCGGCGGGTTTTCCTAGCGAAAAAGCCGGAATAAACGAAAATCCATTATTGGTTAGGCTGGCAGCTCCTCTGAAATTGATAATTTTTGAGATACTATCGGTATCTTGTGCAAAGGAAATTTGAAGGGTAATTGTAAGGAAAAGTGTCAGAATTATCTTTTGGAGGATGTTTTTTGTAAAAGAATAAATCATTAGTCCTATTTTGAAAATTTTTGTTGCTGCAAAAGTAGCAGCACTTCGTGCCATATTTTAACACTTTTCAAATCAAAACTTACAAAAATCAAACAATAAAACACCCGTAAAAAGCGCTGATTTTCAACAACTCAGCACTTCGACAAAATGATTTTGAACGTATTTTCTCAACTACTCAAGGCTTGTTTGTTTTTACCTCGGATAATCCAACGGCCGACGCCAAAAATTGTCAATCCAGTCAGGGCACAGCCCGCCATTACGCCAGTCATAGGTAAGCTGGTTCCGTTGCTTAATACGCTCACGAGCGCCGCTGCCAGCGACGCAAGGCCCATTTGCAAAGCCCCCAACAGCGCCGATGCTCTGCCTGCTTCTTTTGAAAAAGGGGCCAAAGAGAGTGCTGAAGAGTTGGGAAAACTAAACCCTTGACAGCACAGAAACAAAAAGATGAGCGAGATAGAGTTGTATAAATTGAGCCAGTTAAAAAAGCTCAAACTACACAGAATGATGCCTAGTGTGGTTTGAATCAACAACGCGGCCTTAATAATCTGCTCAGAGTGGTATCTGCGAAGTAATAAATTATTTAGTTGGCTACTAAGAATCAGCCCCCCCGCCAGCAACCCAAAAATCCAGCCGTATTGCTGTTCGGTTACTTTAAAAATCTTCATAAACACAAAAGGTGACCCCGACAAATAGGCATACACCCCACCCGCTACCATTGAACCCGCAACCGCATACGTAAAGAACTGGGGATTAGTGAAAATATTTACAAAACTTGGAATAATGTGCTTTGGCAATAGCGAAACAGAAGCGTCAGGTTGTTTACTTTCGGCCAAGACAAACACTACGGCCAACAATAACAATAAGCCCATAACCCCTTGCAGCCAAAACACTGAATGCCAACCCCACGCGCTAATCATATAACTCCCAACAGTGGGCGCAATAATGGGCGATACCCCAAGGATGAGAATCAAAGTAGAAAATATTTTGACACTTTCCTGGATGGGGAAACTATCTCTCACAATGGCCCTCGGCGCAACCATGCCCACACAACCGCCCAAGGCTTGTAAGAAGCGTAATGCAATCAGCAGCTCGATTGAAGTAGCCACGGCACAACCTATCGATGCAAAAAAGTAAATGACCAGACCGATCGTCAAAGGTGTTTTGCGACCAAAACGGTCTAGCAAGGGGCCGTAGATTAATTGGCCTACCGAAATACCGATAAAAAAACTGGATAATGAGTAAGAAACATCTTCCACTGTCACTTTCAAATCGGCCGCTATACTGGGGAAGCCCGACAAATAGGTATCAATCGAAAATGGGCCAATGGCCGAAAGTAAGCCCAAAATCAAAATTAACAATGAACGTTTATTTTGATTAACTGCCGTTACCTCTAAGTTCATTCAAGCTTGCGTTAGGTGAATTTTTCAAAAAAACGAAAGTGACGGAGCTTGAAGTCCTTGACAAGTTCCTAATCTGCCACCGTTTATGGTAAACCAAGGCAGTCTTAAAATGGTGCCCTTTGCTTTTGCCAGTATTTTCAATCGCAAAATTTATGGGCCGTCAAAGCACGCCTAAAAACGCAGCTTTTACACCACAAAATTAGGAGATTGGTGGGTATTCTTATGAACACAATTCAAAGCAATAATTACGAAAATCAAACAATTAATTTGCTGGGGGGGAGGAAACACTAACATCGGTAGAAACGTACACAATGCCATTATTTATTTTTAAAGTATTTGTTATTAATGTTATAAACCAACCCAATACTCCACAAAAAGTCTCTTCCCTTAATTTCAGATTTAATAGTTTTACTAATATTTGCTGAAATAGAAACAGGTAAATTAGTCTTTGCCAAGCCTAAACTTGCATTGAAATACGTTCCTGCGGCTTGGTCTTGTTTTAAGTAATAAAACTGCTGAACAAATGAAAAATTGAGTTGATTTGTTAGCTTAAGATTTGAAATGATTGCCTTTATTGCCACAAAATGACCATATTGAATTAAATCCTTGGTCAATCCATGCGAACCTAAATAATATAACCCCAGCCCTACCTTCTTGTTCAAATGGTAAGTGGGGCTGGCTTCCCAAGCTACATACCGTTGGGCGGTCGTCAATTCTTTGCTGATACCATTGACAGTAACGGTTTCGGCCCTAAACAAAAATGCAGGGTGAGCACCTATTCCCATCGAGAATTTTTTATTGGCAATCAACTTGTACCTAAACCAAAAAACAAACGTCCAAGGTTTTCCATCTAAACCAAAGCGGAACATTGGATCGAAGCTCAGGCGTCCTTTTCCCATCGACAAATCAAACAAGGCTGCAGGCTTGTTTAAAGAGAAGCTGGGCACGAGCGAAATCCCATTGTTGGTAGCGGTGATTTGGCCGCTAAAAAAACTGGGCGCTTGGGTGGTATCTACCGTTTGGGTAAAAGCAGAATAAAGGGGAAACAAAATACAAAACAGGAGGAGTTTTCTCATTATTTTAAAAATCAGTCGTTGGGGCTGCTTATTCCGTTCATTTTTAATTGATTATCATTATCTGACGGACAAAGTTCTTTCTATTTTTTAATTAGACTCATACCCGTATTACGGTATCATTTACCATTTTTACCGATTTAGAAACGCTACCCAAAAAGCATTGACTATTTATCGTATTTTTGAATCAATAGCATTTAGAAATCATGGAGAAAATCGAAAAACTAGCAAGCGTCACGCAGTTTAATTCTCGTAGAGGACAAGAAACTTTGCATCCTTTGGTAAGTGTACTTGACCAATCAAAATCGGTGAAAATTCAGGCCAATAAATATCTTTCAGAGATATATGTTATTTTTTTGAAAGATGTAAAATGCGAAGAAATGACCTACGGACGCAATCAATACGATTATCAAGATGAGACGTTGATTTTCATTGCTCCAGAGCAGGTTTTTGGATTTAATTTACCCGACCAAATACTGGTACAGCCCACGGGCTGGGCCTTGGTGTTTCATCCTGACTTTATTCGTGGCACATCCTTGGGTAGAACAATCAAGGAATACGGTTTTTTCTCCTACGATGTCAATGAAGCCTTGCACATTTCGGAGCGAGAACGACAGATTGTTTTGGAATGCTTCAAAAAAATAAAAGAAGAGTTAGAACGTGGCATCGACAAGCACAGCAAAATGTTGATAGTGAGCAACATTGAGTTATTTCTCAACTACTGTATTCGTTTCTTTGACCGTCAGTTTATTACCCGAGAAAACATAAACAAAGATATTTTGGCACGATTTGAGAACTTACTGAATGAATATTTTGAATCTAACCAGCCCCAACTCGTGGGTTTGCCCTCGGTAGCCTATTGTGCCGAAAAACTGAATCTATCAGCCAACTATTTTGGCGATTTGGTAAAGAAAGAAACGGGCAAATCTGCATTAGAATATATACAAGCCAAAGTGATTGGCCTTGCCCAAGAAAAGATTTTTGATTCCAACAAATCCATCAGCGAAATCGCCTACGAAATAGGCTATAAATACCCCCAGCATTTTACGAGACTTTTTAAGCAGCGCATGGGGATGTCGCCATTGGAGTATAGATTACGCAACTAATAATCACGGATACTTTTATGCCTTTGCAGATAAAAACACCTGCAAAGGCATAAAAATATTACTTCACCACATTCACCTTCACCTCGCCAATAATCCCCGAATGCACCAACGGTGAGTCTTTGCGATAAAAAGGCATGGTCGTAAAAGTTGTCTTTTGTTTGACATCAGGCTGGGCATCCCCAACGAGTCGGTTTACCCAAGTGTTTGTGACATTGACCCGAATGGCATTGTCACCTGCTTTTATTGCTTCGGTAATGTCCAACTTAAACGGCGTCTTCCAAGCAGTACCCACATTTTTACCATTGACAACCACTTCGGCGATGTTTTTGACGTCGCCTAAATCAACGACATATTTAGCCGCTTTGTCAACAGATGTTACTTTGAATGTATTTTCATAACTCGCGGTTCCCGAGAAATATTTAACATCGACATCGGTATTCTCTGTCCAAGAAATAAGCTTGTCAAACGCCACATTTTTATCATTAAAACTCACTTTCCAAGGGCTGGAAATCGGGGTCAATGTCGTTTCTTTGGTGGCAGGTTTAATATAACTATTGGCTGTTGTCTTTTCTTTAAAAATGACAAAGAAAGCATCCCAAGATTCAAAGTTTAGCGGAACAATAGTGCGGCCTTCTTTGATTTGATAACTTACTTTTTCGGTTTTGCCAGTTTGGGCATTCCAGAGTTCGGGCACTTTGCCCGTTACCCGGAAACTCACTTCGGCCGGAGTTGCATTTGCACTGCGGTTGTTGAGCCAATAAATATCTTGGTCGGCTGCCTGACGGTGACGATACAGAATCTTGTTTTGCGCTTTGCTAATAATCACATCTTCGCTCACGTTCTGCACCTTCAACGCCTCGGCCACGGAGCCTTTCAAGACGTTGGGGCTACCCCAAACCTCGTTGACGATGGCTTGAAACTCGCTCTGATTGTCGGCCAAACTTGGCGACTGTTCGGGCTTTGTACCCGCTACCTTCGCACCTGCTTTTACCAAATCACGTAGTTTTTTCAACACGGGCAAGGTCATGTATTTGGCGGTTTCGTCGAGCACCAACAAACTGTACGTATTGCCACTTTGAGCCACCAATTTCCCATTTTTTACCTGAATGGCGTTGATGAGGGCCGATGAATTGGCAAAATCATACTCGTAGCCCGACGGAACGGCGGGGAGTTTTTCGCGACTAATCCACGTGATATTATTGTTTTCACCATAGTAATATAAAATATCAGCCACGTTACGACCCTGTTGGAGCATGTAACAGCTACGCCCTAAATACGACATCCACGCCTTACCGCCTGCTTCGGCCCAGGTTTCTTGGCGGGTGAAATACTGGCCAAATGGTCCCAGAGAAAACCCAGGTTTTTTATCATCAAGTGGCTGATGAACAGACGTATGAATCACAAAACGGTTCAGGCCTGAAGCCATCTCCAAATCGGCCGTACGTTTGAGGCGTTCGGGATATTCCTGAAAAGGTTTACCTACGGAGGTCATAGATTCGGCGGCCACAAACGGCTTTCCATAAATATTGGCAACCGATGCTGATTCTCTGATGTCAGCTTCGCTGCGAACCTCTTCGTCGGCCCCTCCTGCCAGACTGCCTGGTGTCCACATAGCCGACATCGGAATCTCGGAGTTACGTTTGACATCCATGCCATCGGCCAAATAAATACGCCCCCCTTCGTGCGACTCCGTGTAGCGTTTCATGCCTCTTTTGTTCAACTCTTCGCCAATGACATCATAGTGATTTTCGGCAATGAGCTCCCCGATGGTCTTTCTAAAATCCCACAAAAACTTTTCACTAGCTTCTTCATTTTTGACGATTCGCCCCGTCAGTACGGGCATCCAAGGCACGATACTGTATCCGCGTCTTTTCTGAAATTCTTCAGGAAATGCTTTGGTCCAGTTCATGTGGCCAGCTTCGTAGCTATCCAACACCATGTATTGTAAGCCTTTAGCCCCCATCATACCACCCGTGGCATCTTTGTACATATCCAGATAGGTGTTGATGTATTTTCTGACGGCTTCTTTATCCAATTTATCCACTTCCAAGCCCGTTGCTTCAGGCGAGGCGGGATGGTTTTGACGGCCCGTCAGTGAATACCCCAAACGGATAACCGTCCAAGTTCCTGCGGGCGCAGTCCAGTTCAACGTGCCATCTGCACTCATTTTTGAGGTCACATCCACTACATCTTCCGTAGGAATAGCATCGGCTACGCTGCCTGTACTTATTTTACCATTTTCTCGCCACGGCGAAAACCCTGCTTTGTCTTCTACTTGATCAATACGGGCGGTATTGTAGAGCACAAATTCGGCTACGTGTACCCCGTCCGATTTGGCAGGAGCGCTGGGGTTGCCCATTAGACCCCCAAACGGATTTCCCGCGGGCGGGAGTGTTTTTATCGCGATTCGCCAATATTTAGCCGTTGTAGGTACAAAAGCTACCGTATTGAAAGGCACGGTACTGCCTGATACTTTGGCAATTTCTCGAAAATTGACCCCATCATCGCTTACTTTTAAGCTACGGTTTTCGGGGTTTCCTCTAAATTCGCTCAGGGCACCTTCTATCGCGCCAGCAATCGCAAATGCCTTAAACGTTTGGGGCGATTCAAATTCGTACTGAATCCACATATCTTGACCTACTTCCATCGGAGGGATAAATTCGGCCTTGGCCAAATCGCCATCACTTAGGTCAGTCAGGGTAAAACTTCCGCCACTTGAAGTGACTTTGGGATTCAGTTCGGCGAATGGCTTATCTATTTTAGGCAAACGATACGCAATCACCAAAGCATCTTGGTAAAAGTTAGGTTTTTCGCCCACAAATCCCCCCGTAAGCCCTCCCGCACCAATCAGTACATTCTGAAACTTCCCGATTACGTCAGCAGGTCGGGGCAATTTTACCGAAAAAGCCTTTCCACCTTCAATGCGTGTTTCCGTCCAAACGTATTTCTTCATAGCATCTTTGGGTTCCACCCAAGGGCCACCCGTCACGCTCCAACCTGGCGAACCCGCAATGGCCATTTCTAGCCCTTTTTGGTCGGCCGTTTGGGTCATAAACTTGAAGGCGTCTTTCCAGTCGGGTGTCATAAAAACCAGTTTTTTGGGCACAACTACGGGCGTAAAAAGATTGGCATCAAAATTCTGAAAACCACCAATACCCACGCGGCTCATCCATTCCAAGTCTTTTTGGATACCTTCTTTGGTGATATTGCCGTTCATCCAATGCCACCAAACCCTTGGTTTTGCCGAGCTCGGGGGAGTTTGAAACGCTGTTTTGTCTTGGGCATAGCCCCCTAAGCTCAATAGCGCAAGCAGGGCTACAATCGGTTTTTTATTTTTTTTCATTTCAGTTTTAAGCGTTGAAATTTGCCCTTTCAGGTGTTTTTCCCCTGAAAAATAAAATAGTTAGCGATAAGGTTGTTGGCGGTGAGAACACTACCAACGGCACAATACCACCAAAGCATAGAAAGCACTTATTTAGGGAAAAATGGTCGAGGTAAATCCAACGTTTTATAGTAGTAATTAACCATTTGTTTTAAAGATGTGAGGTTATTGGGTTGCTCTTTTGTGTCTCTCTCAAACATGACATACCCATTAAACCTTTGGTGTTTTAATTCCGCAAAAACCGCGGGAAAGTCCACCACTCCCGTACCTACAGGCACATCTTGAATTTTATTGTTATTGTATTCAGCAATGTCTTTGAGGTGTATTCCAATAATTTTACCCTCCAATTTTTTTAACGCATCTACGGGGTTTATCCCTGATTTTGGATAATGCCCCAAATCAGGACAAGCGCCAAAATTTGGGTGGCCTTTGAGGGCAGCCAACACCGAATCAGGGTGCCAGTAAATGCTATTTTCTTTCCAATGATTATGAAGGGCTACTTTAATACCATAAATTCCCGCCAAGCTATCTACGCTATCCCACATGTTATGGGGAGGTTCTCCCGTCACGTATTTTACCCCAAAGGCTTTTGCAACCTCAAAATCTCGTTTCCAATCAGCCACATTTTTGCCTCCAACGACGTAGATAGACTCCATTTTAAGCCCTTGGTCCGCCACTTTTTTCTTTAGATTTTGAATACCCGCCGGTGAAAGTTTAAATAACACGGTGTCTTTTAACTCTTTACCTGATTTGGCAAACACAAAGCCTTCTACGTATTTTAGAGAAGCACTGTCGGCATAGGCCAACTGCTCTGGAAACGACATGGTACTAAAAGTATATAAAGCCACGCCCAGTTTCCAATCAACTGCTTTAGAAGTAGGTTTATCTGCCGCCTTTTTGGCACCAGACTGCGCACTTAAAGTCAATGAAAAGCAGCCGTTTAACACGATACTCAACACCGCCGCAGTTAAAAAGTGGATTTGATATTTTCTTTTCATTTTTTGGGATTTTTTGTCTTTATATGCGTTTTTTTACCAGCGAATAAAATGGTTATTGATAAAGGTGTTGGCGGTGAGAACACCCGCCAACGGCATGAATGGTTTTATTTTTTCTTTTTCTAAATATTGAATTGATTCACACCCTCTTTCAAAGCAATGGTTTTCCCTTTCCAAACCAAGTTGCCTGATATGTTTTTGGGCAGTTCTATCCGAATCTTCCATTTACCATTTTCCAATTTATAGCTGGCCGAAATGTTTCCCTTTGGGTGCGGCATCGTTCCGTTTATATCAGTCATCTGCCCTAAATGCGGGGTAATCTTTACTTTTGAAAATGCCAAGCCATCGCTATCTATTCCGAGAATTGTTCGGTAAAATTCGATGTTGGGGCTTGAACCCCAAGCGTGGCAATCAGAGCGAGTTTTGTCTACATCTGAGGTTTCGGCCCAAGTGGTAAGTCCCATTTGAATATTTTCGCGCCATTTATCCAGCCATTTCAAATAGTCATTTCCTTTGCCTGCTTTTATCAGTGCCTGATGCAAATAATACTTAAAATAGATAGAAGCAGGGGCAAGTTTGGTGTTGGTAATGAGCTGATTTGCAATCTCATTCGCCTCTTGTGGCGTAGCCATTCCCGTTAGAATAGCCAGCGAATTGGTATGTTGTGAAAACTCATCTTTCTCTTCACGGTCAGCAAACAGTTTTTTTGTGCCGTCCCAATATTTAGCTCTGATGGTGTTTTTTAAAGTTGCAATTTCCTTTTGGTACTGAGTGGCAAAGGCAGGATTACCCAGTTTGGTTTCTAAATCTGACGCAACTTGATACGCCCAAAGCAATTGAAAATCAAGCACGGCAGAAGTGCCGTTGGCGCTCATTGGCCCAGCACCTGCCCGCCATTCTTTGAAATTATCCACCCAATCGGTAAACATCCATTGAGGAGTGTTTTTTAGCCGCCCATCGGCTTGTTGGTAGCTTTTGAAATAGTCTAAAATTTGACGAGTACCACTTATTTTGCTTTTAACAAACTCTACATCAGCCCCATAACGGGCGTAGTCTTGCAGCATACCGATATACCAAAGCGAAAACGTAGGGATAAATTGCGGGGTGTAAGAGGGATGTCGGCTCAGGGTTACGCCTTCGGGTGTTCGAGAAAAATCCATGAGATTGATGGCATTTTTTACCAGTCGGTCGTCGCCACTGTTGTAGAGCGACACCAATGCCTGTATGCGGCCATCGCCTATGTATTGGAGCTGCTCATAATAGGGGCAATCCATATAGGTTTCATACGCACAAAGGCGAGCGGTACGCCAACCAATTTCCAGCATCTTGTCCATTTCGGGCTGATTGGCAGACATCTGGGCGTTCATTTTAAAAGGATAACCTGTAAATGTACCGTAAATATCATTTAGGGTAATTGCCTCATTTTGAGTAACAATACTCAGTTGCAAGTAGCGATAAGTGCGGTAGGTAAGGCTGGTAAATTTCTGATTTTGGCTTCCATCCGAAACCAAGCTATCGGCACGACCCACAAAGGTTTTGCCGGCAGTTTCGTTTCTATTGCCTTTACCCCCCGATTTTGTAAAGAGTGCTTCGGCGTATCTCAATGTAATGGTAGCAGCTTTGCCTCCACTAAATTCTACATTTGGATAGGCGTTGGTGAGGTAGCTTTGGTCTAAAATGATATTTACTTTTGAGTTGGCAGGTATCAGCACCTCTGATTTTTTGGCGGGAAAATCAGCAGGCAAGGTTGTAATACCTTCGTTACTAACGACTTTGGCTAACCGCTCATCTTTCAACTCCATTTGAGGAATGATAGATGGCACAAGCATCCAGCCACTCATCGTACCAAAAGCGCCTAAAATATTTTTGGGGACTCCTCCACCCACTGGCCTTGCTTTTTGCCAATTTTTATCGTCAAAGCCTTCACTTTGCCAATTTTTAGGGCTTAAAGCCATGTTACGAACCTCGCCAGCCCCAGCTACATAATAGCCCCTAGTTCTAAAAACCAAAGGAGCAAAGCTGTTGTCTTTCTCACAAAGCCAAGTGTTATTGGTATTGATGGCCGACTCCGCCGAGGTAGCACCTTGCAAAATAAAGCCTGTTCGGTAAGTAATCTGAGCTTCAGGTTTAAATTCTCCCTCATTCCAAACTTGGGCCGCTACAATGTTTTTGCCTGCTTTTAAATAAGACGCAATGTCCACAGTTTCATAATTCCAATGGGCAATATCGCCACGGGCAGGGCCCATTGAAACCAATTTTTCGTTCACAAAAAGTTTGTAACGATTATCTCCCGAAACATGAATTTTAAAATTGTTGGGTTTTGCGGCCAAATCAATGGTTTTGCGGAACATATACACGCCATACCCATCGGTGGTGGCATTGGGCACGGTAATCCATTGTGCGTGCCAGCGTTTATTGATAACATCAGGCTCTCCAGCGGGGGGGCCAAACTGAGCCTTTACAAAAATTGACGTTAGTGTTACTAAAAGTAAGGCAAGTACAAATACTTTTTTCATGATGAATGGATTTGACTTAAATTTTCATGATACATTTATTTTCAATCAATCCTACTTCAATTCTTTTTTCAGAAAAGCCATCACTTTCATTCGTATTTCATCTACATCGTACATTTTGCCAAAGTGAGGGGCATCTTTAACGATGATGAGTTCATTTGCAACCCCGTTGGTCGTTAGCCAAGCACTCAACAACTGCGAATGACGGGGAGAAACCAAGTTGTCTTTTTCGCCGTGAATCAATAGAAATGGAGGGTCGTTTTTGTCAACGTAGGTTACGGGACTCGCCGTTTTTGCCAAGTCGGGACGGGCAAGCGGTGCCGCGCCAATGAGCAGTCCTTCGGGTGATTTGGCGTCGTCGGCGCCAGGAAATAAAATCAATTCGGCAGGCCCGTAAAAGTCAACCACGGCTTTGATTTTGAATTTCGCGACTTGCTTATTCACATAAAAATCAGGCACTTTGTTGTTGTGGGCCAATCCCAAAAGCGATGCCAAATGCCCGCCCGCCGAGAATCCCATCAAGGCGATTCGGTTTTTATCCAAGCCATATTTTTCGGCATTGTCGTATAAAAAAGACACGGCACGATTACAATCTTGGATTTGGGCCGGAAAAGTAGCTTGCGTAGCCCAACGATAATCTATTGACGCTATGGCAATACCATTGTTTATCAAGGCCGATACGGTATTACCCATGTAGCCAATATCTGCTGTTTTGTCATTTCCAATCCATCCGCCTCCGTGAATAAAAACCACCAAAGGCAGATTTTTGGGCGCATTGGCGGGCAAATAAATATCCATCAAATGCTTTTTGAGCGTATCACCATTGTACGGAACATCCCCGTACAATACCGTTCCTTCGGGAAAAAGTTTTAACACACGGTTGGTTTGCGGTTGGGCATTAACAAAAAACGACTGTAACAGCAGCAGTGTAACAAAGCATAAAAGTTTGATTTTCATTTGGTTAGCAATATTTAAAGGGTACATTTTCTATCAAAAGCGAAGACCGCATAGATATATTTCCACTCAAAAATGACGGAATGTCTAATCATCATTGAGTGGGTTTATTTCTAACATTAGTACAAGTTTATAGCGCTTTTGTACAGAAAGTATCCTGAACTCACCTGTATTGACCCAAAATGAGACAATAATCAAAAATAAAGGCGTCAATCACTCTAAGTCCCAAAGAAGCAATGATTTAATACCCAAGTGGGCCGTTCTCTAACAATATTGTCACACTAAGTCGCAAAGACGCAGTGATTGAATGCCCAAACTGGCCGTTTTCCAATAATTCTGTCATTTTTACAGCTTTGATGGTTCTTTCAATTTCATCACGAAAACCAAGCCGATTAACGCCAATGCCGCCGCCACCCAAAGAAAAGCCGAGGGGTTGATTTTGTCGGAAAGGACGCCCGCCAAGGCCGGCACCATTACTCCTCCTACAATTTCTGCAATGGCCGTAATAAACCCTAACGCCTTGGCTTTCAAATGGTCAGGCACCGACTCGGAAGGCAGTACAGCCGCCACTATGGGGAGTAGTCCCATCATAAAATAAGTCAGAAACATGGCTGGAAGATGCAACACCGAACCCGCCAAAAAATAGACTGCAAAAGGATAAAAAATGCCCACTGTCATAAAAACCATAATCACTTTTTTACGGCCAATTTTATCCGACAACGCTGGAACAATAATTGACGAAAGTAGGCCCGACACCCCCAAAAGGCCCATGGTTTTCCCCATTTGGTCGGCAGACATTCCCTGAGAATTGACAAAATAATTGGAGATAAACGGCAGTGTAGCAAACCACCACCCAAACACACAGCAAGCCGCCCCGATGCCCCATTTGATGTTGTTGTATTGTAACAATTCGGCGATATTGAGGGTGGATTTCTCTGGGGTTTGCACACTTTCAGCGGTTGATTTTTTGACGAATTTCCATGCCAATAGTCCTAAAATTAACCCTGGCGCACCCGCCACAAAAAAGGCATTTCGCCACCCTATATTTTCGGCAATTTGCACCAAAATAACGGGAGCCAAAATAGACCCAAACAAAGCAGAACCTACCCCTTGCAAAATCCCTGCGTTTATGCCCAGTCGGTGAGGAGAAGATTCGCGCTCCACAAAGTTTTGGGCCAACGGAATCACGGGTCCTTCGGCAAAACCCATGATGAGGCGGGCTATCAGCAACGTAACAAACGAAACCGCCCAACCAGAGCCAAATGAACAAAGAGAGAAGGTAAAAACGGCGGCAATGAAAACGAGTTTTTTCTTATTTTTGGTTTCAGCCCATGCCGTAGAGAAAAAACTCGAAAATGCCCACGCTAATGACAACGCCCCCGCCAAAAGTCCGATTTGCGTGTTGTTGAGTTGAAGATCTTTGGCTACGTAAGGCATCAAAAAATTAAGCGCCAAGCGGTCGAAAAATAGGCACCCAAATGTGAGCGCCATCAACAACACAATGCCATTTTCGTACGTAAAAAATCCTTTTTTCATGTTTAATGCGAGGTTTAGAGTTTATTCTTTTTTAAATGAGCAAGTCAGACGGCAGGCATCCATTAAAATCTATACAATCTGATTTTAAGGGTTGTGATTTTATCTCCCGGCAAACTTGCCTTTTGCTCATCGCCATTCCAGCGCTTGGTAACTACAAATTTGTCATTTTCAAACTCACCTTCTTCAATGGACAGAAAACCCAAATGCTCAAAATTGATGCCCTCTTTCAACTCGAAATGCAGTTTTACGCCATAGCCAACCACATAAAATTCATCAGCGGCATTCTGAATCAGGATGGCCGCGCCAATCTCTTCGGGAAGCGCCCCAAACGGCCCCGCAGGCATGGCTTTTGCTTTGTCTTCTTTTGTTTCAGAAGTAGTTGGGCCAAACGACATTTTGGCTTTCCCTTCATTTTCCAACGATTTCCCAAAATCAATGCTGAACCCCAGTTTTCGTGAACTCGTTGCCGTTAGTTTATAATCCCCCATTTTTATTTCCTGACTCTCTTTGACGGGATTGAGGTATACCGCCTTCATTTTCTCGCTACCGTAATTTTGGGTAATTGTCCCCACCATTTGAGAAAAAGCTTGGTAAGTACTTTTCAACAGATTCAGATTATTGATGTTTTCTTTGCTTTTCATTCGTTCGCCGTCAATGCCAAAGGGCGCAAAGCCCAAAGCATTGTATTTCCCAATGGCGTACAAAGCCCCCGCAGGCATCAGGGAACTTTCAGGGATAAACAGCGTATTACCACCAAAAGTATAGGCATCAAAAAGTTCGTCGTACTCAATTGTGTATACATTGGGTGAGTAAAAATCCAGCGCCTTCCCTCCTGCCCGATACGCATCCAATACGTGCGGATTGATGGTTCCGTGCGGATAAAAACCGCGTTTGTTGTAGAGCCAACCGTTACAAAACGCGGGCAAATCGTATTTTTTTCTACCTTCGGCAGTGATATAATTGATGTATTTTGAATAATGGTAAGCCATAAACAATTCTTCGGTGTAGTGCTTATATTCGCCCTGTTCGGTACTTTTTCCTAAGACCTCCTCCCACGTCCCTTTGGTTTTATAGCCGTTGTCGGCCCATGCTTTTTCTAGCGCTGGGAACAATTTTCCCTTGTTGATTTTGAGGTAGTTTAACATATCGTCAGGAATGGCACTTTGCCATGCTTTTAAAGCTAACGGAGACAAATCCCGGTAGTTTTCAAAACAGCCCGGCTCATTTTCCACCTGCGTCATAATGACCGTGTGCTGCTTATCCACTTCTTTGAGGTGTTGCATTAGAGCGGTATATGCTTTTGCATCGGCATTCCTATTTTCTTCACTAAATGGCGACAAGATTTCGAGGGTCTTGCCATTTTCGAGGGTGTATCTTTGAAAACGTTGGGGATTGGTTTTTACCCATTCGGGCACGTAAGTCGAAGCTGTACTTTTCCAACTTCCAAACCATACCAACACGATTTTTAAATTCTCTTTTTTAGCGCCTTCAATCGCCGCATCTACCAATTCAAAATTGTATTTGCCTTCCACAGGCTCCAGCAATTCCCAATACGCATACGCCAAAACCGTATTGAGGTGTAGGTCTTTCATTTCTTTCCACACCTTTTGTAAGGCGGCTTTGTCGGAGCCAGTCGAATTATGGAGTTCTCCCCCCAAAATAATGAAGGGTTTCCCGTCCACCATTAGCTTCGGTGCTTTACCCGATTTGTCCAAATAAGGGAGTTGGGAAAACAGCAGGGTGGTGCTCCATGCTAAAGCAAAGGTTAAGACAATTTTTAAGGGGGCTTTCATAGAAGTTATCTATTGTGTTTTCGGGATATTAATGAACTTAAAATTCAACGAAACTCAGCAGGTTTTGAACTTTGAAATAAAAAAATAGCAACCAAAACCCATTTTACTTAAACGCCTGATAATGAGAACTTACGCTCTCAATATCAGGCCATAAAACCATTAAAAACTACCATCAAAACTTATAACTCAGCGTCAGAAAATAAGCTCTTGGCATGATAGGTAAAGTGGCATAAATGGCTTGCTTGTTGGATTCCAACATCTGTTTCGTAAAACCTTGGGTATCCAAAGCGGCAGGAAAACCTCCAGGCGCGGCCCAACCCATGATACCATAAGTATTGAAAAGATTATTTACGGATAGGTTCGCTTGAATGTTCTTTGTGATTTTGTACGAAGCGTTAAAATCGAAGGTGTTGAAAGACGGCAATTGGAAAGCATTCCCCACGTTTGCCCAGCGCTTGCCCATGTATTGCCAGTTGAGCGATGCCGTTAGCTTATCGTTGCTGTAAGTGGGCGTTACGGTAAACATATTGGCGATATTATCGTTTTTTCCACCATCATAAGTTACTTTCACATCATCAGCAGGGCCATTAGCGTTTGCCAACCATACGCCAAATTCTTTTGCCACCGAAGTTTGGAGTGTTCCAACGGCACGAATACTAAGGTTTTTGCTGAAAACATAATTTCCTTCTAATTCCAACCCTTTGGTTTCGATTTTTTGATACACACGAGCCGGTGCATAGTAGGTGGCATCCGCATTTTGGAATATCTGAAAATTAGGAATATTACTTGCCAAAGTATAGAATGGCGTAACGAAAAGGTTCAGGTTTTTGCTTTTATACTTCAACCCCAACTCCGCCATTTTGATGTCTTGTGCTTCAACAGATATGCCCGACGTAAGTTGTTGATTGGCAATATCCATGAAATAACTCAAATCTGGGGTTTTACGTCCTTGTGAGTAGCGACCATAGATGGCAAGTCCATCATTCACCCTATAATTGGCCCCAAATGAGTAGGAGATTACATCGCTGAAAGAAAGGTTTTTATCAAAACTTTGCGTAGGATTTGCGGTAAAAATGCGATTATCGTAGAGCGTAGCGGCGTTGCCATCGGCACCCGTTGGACTATCTGGAGTTACGCGTTTGGGTGTGGTAAAGCTTGATTTGATGTGGAAGTTTTCGGCTCGGATGCCCCAGTCAATATTCAGCTTCTCGGTTACGTCCCAGTTATGGCCTAAAAACAGCGCAATTTGTTTGACCGTTGCTTCATTTTCATAGACGCCACTTCCGCCAAAATTAGTAATACCATTTGGGTTTGTTAATTCAAACTTTGCTCCTCCCAAATTTGTATACCGAATGGCCACCGTTTTGGGTTGGTCTTCAATCGTCGCAAAACTTTGGCCCGACGGTATCATTGAGAAGCGATTGGCCTTGGTTGATGAATAATACAAACCACCCGTGAAGGTCATCTTTTTGAATTTTTTTGAAAGGGTGGCCTGATCAATTACGTCATTCAGGCCTACTTCTCCGTAAGGATTGGGGTTATAAAAAACGGCATTTGGCAATACATCACCTCCCGGAAGAGTTAGGTTATTAGGTATAAAACGAATGCCACCACCTGCCGGGGGTAATTGCTGCACTGTACCGTAGCTTTGTCCAGTGGCAGGGTTATAAAATTCATACGTCCCGAATCTCGCCACGTTGCCGCCTACCCCGTAAAAAACCACCTGGTCCACCCTGAAAGGAAACACCACCGCTGTTGTTTGGCTGATGTTATCTTTGTTAGAAATCTTAAAATTATTGTTGAAAGTCCAACCTTCTCCGAAGTTTTGTTCCCAGTTGAGACCAATTGCTTTTTCAGTGTATGAGCCCACTTTGCGGGTATCATATTCAATATCATTTGACGCACCCGAAAGGGCTTTGGGTACGGTAAATTGCTGTGATTGAATCAAAGTCGAACTAGTATTGGTAAAACTTCCCGCAGGTCTTGGGTTTTCAAAGTCAACCGATGGCGTAAATTCAAAAGGAGCCGTGTGGTCATCCAAAATCTTAGCGTACAGTTTCAAAGAGCCTGATTTATAATTTTTTACAACATTTGCCTTCACTTGTCCACCATAGCTGAGTTTATAGCCCGGGTATTTAGGACCATCGGCATTACGGTAAAAACCACCCACATTGAAAGTCAATAACTTATCTTTTGAAAGTGGCCCGCCTACGTTGAAATCGGCGCGGTAGTAAGGGTTTTGTCCGTTTCCTTCCAACCCAAATCTGGCGCGAACTTCACCCGCAAGCGTCTGGCCACCCGTTTTTGAAACGTAATTGAATAAACCACCCGGCGCATTTGGCCCTAAAATGGAAGCCGTACCTCCTCTTACAGCCTCAATTCTGTTGAGCGTGGCATCGGCCCGAAGATAGCCATCGGGCTGCACAAGCCCCGAAATACCCATCACGGGCAAGCCGTCTTCCTGCATCGAAACGTAGAAAAAGCCACCGTTGTAATTCAATCCTCTGGTATAGATGGAGTTACCTACCTCTCCTCTCGATGTATTCACATAAACGCCTGGCAAGTTTTTAAGCAAGTCAGCCGAGCTGTTTGGCACAACTCCCTCTATCTGTCTGGTATTCAAGGTAGAAATCGCTACCGAAGCATTCATTTTGGTTCGTTTGTCAAACACCCCAGTTACGACCACTTCATCCAACGCGGCGGCATCATCTTGAAGTAAAATCGACAAACTCCCCGACTGCGGTACGGTAACGCTCACCTCTTTGCTTTGATAACCAATAAAAGATGTGACGAGCGTGTACGAGCCATTTTCGACGTTCTCAATCCTAAACGCGCCCGTTTTATTGGCCGAAGAGCCTTTGGTAGTACCTTTGACGACCACCGAAGCTCCAACCAATGCTTCGCCCTTGGCATCCGTAATTTTTCCTGAAATGTTGCCTGATTGGGCAAACGTGGAAATACTGAATAGGGTCAACACAAAAAGTGCGAGCATTCCTTTCGGAAGTACATTTTTTTTCATTGCTTTGAATGGGTTTTGTTAAATTCTCAGATGGCAAAACTTTCGGCTGATAGCGCTGGCAGGCGTTATCAGCTTTTTTTTATACAAACAGACACCTCAATTTGCTTTGATTATTTGCACAAATTCTATGACAAAACTAAGACACAAAGGGCATGTGTTGTGAATCAAAAAAACGCCAATACTATTCAATATCAATCAAATTGAAATTTATTGGTATTCTTTTGGACTGATGCCTGTTTGGCTTTTGAAGAACCGGGCAAAATTGCTAGGCGTTTGATTGCAGAGCTTTACGGCAATTTCAGCAATTTGAAGATTAGAATATTTCAGCAGCGACTTCGCTTCCAAAATGAGCATTTCGTTAAGCAAATCCTGCGCAGTTTTGTCGGTGGTAGTTTTTACGCACTTATTCAAATGATTGGGCGTAACATTCAACAAATCAGCATAATCCAGCACATGCTGCTTCTGATAGATGTGCTGCATCAACGCGTTTTTGTATTGCTGAGTTACCAGAACGGCTGAATTTTTGTGGAGTTTTTTTTCGGCAGGCACAAATTTTTTCACTTCAATCAACAGCGCCAACAGATACGTGGCAATCAATCCAAAATCCCCTTTTTGGTCTTCCTGATAAAGTTCAGTCAACCTATGCAGAATATTCAAAATCGGTTTTTGGACTGTTTTCGGTATTTTAAGTAAGGGATTGGCCAGAAACTGAAGAAATGAAAAGTTTTCCAAGGGCATTTGCAAACCACCCAAACGAAAGATTTGAACGTCGAAATGACAAAAAAAGCCACGAGCATCTTCGCTCATGGACTGATGGGTGGTGATTTGATTGGCGGGCAAAAAGAAGAAAGTATCCTCGCCAAATGTGTATTCGTTGAGTCCTTTGCTTCTTTTTGATTCGCCTTTTGTCAAAAAAATAAAATCGTAGACCGTTTTGCGGTGCGGAGGCAGAGGAAATTTGATTTTGTCCCGAAAATCCTCTAACCGGTTTATGTGAAAAAGCTCATGGTGCGCTTCTGCAAACAGGGGTTGCTGCCATTCGATGGTCTCGAAATGAAAACCCGGTGAAATTTCAGGTTTTAAAATCGGTATTTCATTTCCGCTTGCCATGCTCCATTGCTCGTCCTTTTGCTATTTACGAAACATCGTTTTACGGGCATCGTTGATGACGCCTTTCCAGTTCATACCAAACCCAAAATCGTAGCTGTTTCCTTCCGAATCTTTGTGGCAGGTCATGTCGTAAGGCACATCTTCGGCTTGTTTTTCGACGGTTTTCATGTCGGCCGGCATTTGCATGGGCAACAGCGCAGAGGGCTCGGCTTTGCCCGAAACGATGTCCAAAATGGCTTGGTCTTGCACACCAAAACTCACCAAAATAGAAGAGGCATCTTTCTCAATTTCGGCAAAAACCATGGGATTGGAAGTATTGACCGAAACCACAACGGGCTTACCTTTCATCTTTGCTTTGGTGTCGGTTACCAATTGCGCATCGGTAAAGTTGGCCGTTTTGGTCGATTTGTTTTTATAGCCACGGTCCGTAAAATTCTCTAGCGGGTCGCCGCCAGCAATGCTTTTTTCGCGGGCTTCGGTAGCGGTGTAGTCGCCGTACTGTAAACTGATGGGAATATAACCGTTGCCTCCCTTTTTTAAATCCTCTTTGTCGTACCCAATGGTAGCGGTTGGATTTTGAATAAACACCAGCGCAAAATCAGCCTCGTCGGCATTGTCAGTGACGTTGTAGTACTTTTTAACAATGTCAATATTCACGGGATATTCCGTTGATGCGGGGGTTTCCACTCCGAGGAAATTACGGCCCGCCGGAGAAAAACGTTTTGGAACGTACACCGTTTTCTTTAAAGTAACTGGCAATGCTTTCGCCTGATTTTTCAGGAGCACAACAGATTTCAACTGTGCTTCGTAGCCCGCCTTCATGTATTCGGGTTTCCCCACGATGGCTTTGGTTTCTTCGGGGTTTAGGTACGGATTTTCAAAAACACCTACCCGAAAGATATTACGCAGCAAACGCACGGCCGATTGCTCCATTCTAGCCCTGATTTTGGCTTCTCCGTGTTCTTTTATCCCCAACTGATACGCTTCCAAAATAGGCTTCATGTCATTTACGCCACCGTATTGGTCAACGCCCGCCATTAAGGCTCTGTAGTGAAGTTCACCCAAAGAAAGATTCTCTACCCCCCAAGATTTACCGTCGAGAAACGAATCCATTGAGGTGTGAAGTTTGGTTACGTTCCAGTCGGTACACACTACGCCATCGTAGCCATATTTGTTACGGAGTAGGTCAGTAATGATGTATTTGTTGTAGTTATTGGCCACGTTTTCGTGGTATTTTTTATCCTGATTCCACGAAATCGTATAGTAAGGCATCACCGCCGAAGCCATTTTGGTTTGTCCTTTCAGCTTAAAGGCACCTTGCGTAAAAGGAATCAAATGGGCATCAAAATTATTGCCCGGATAAACCGCAAACTTACCGTTGGCATAGTGTGCATCACGCCCTGCCTCTCCCGAACCGCCACCCGGCCAGTGTTTTACCATCGCATTGACACTTTTCGTTCCCCAAACACTCGATTGAAAACCATCGCAATAGGCTTGTCCCATGGCCGCCGACAAGGCAGGGCTTTCTCCGAACGTACCGCTGAAACGGCCCCAACGGGGTTCGGTAGCGATGTCAACCTGCGGCGAAAGGGCCGTAGTAATACCCAATGCGCGGTATTCGTCCGCCGCGATTTTGCCAAATTTTTCAATCAACATCGCGTCGAATGTGGCGGCCATTCCCAAGGGACTTGGCCACATGGAGATTTCACCGCCGGCAGCCGCGTCAAACTCGGCTTTGGCTCTGGTGCCGTGGCGCGGGTCCGAGCTATTGTTGGCGGGGATTCCGAAGCCTACGCTTTCGCAAAAAGCCTGTAATTTGTTGTTCCATTGTGCCGCAATCTCGGGCGTTTGTACCGTGGTGACCAACACATGACGCAGGTGATCTTTCTTCAAAAACTCCTTTTGCTGGTCGGTCAACTCCGTCGGGTCGGTTTCTCCAGCTTTGAAAGGTTTGCCATTGTACGTTCCTGCAAAATACCCTCCCGCGCGGGCAGGAATCGACTGATGCGACGAATACAACATCAAACCCGCAATTTCTTCAATACTCAGTTTGGACGCCAAATCTTTGGCGCGTTGGTCATGCGGCAAACGCCAGTCTTCAAACGCATCCAGTTTGCCGTTTTTGTTTAAATCTTTAAAGGCCAATCCATTAACGGTCAAGATTTTCACCCCTGACATGGGCGAATACCCTAACGTTTGTCCTCCCTGATTTTCGACCAGATTAAAACTTCCTTTTGGGGTTTCTTTCCATTTGATTTGGGCGTACACCGACGAAGCAGCCACGGTTAAAATCAGAAAGAATAGCGGGCATTTTCTCATTATTGGGAAATGTTAGGTTGGTTTGAATGCGTTTTTTGCTTACTCAATAATCGCCACGGCGCGCGTCCAGCCCGCACTTGCGGCTTTGATTTTGGCGGGAAAACAGGCCACTTTAAAGCCAAAAGGCGGCAGTTGGTCCAGATTAGCCATTTTTTCGATTTGGCAATATTCTTTTTCGATGCCAACATAATGCGCCTGCCAGATGATACCCGGACGCGGATTGGCCCGGTAATCAGCGGCCTGAATGTGGAGCGGAATGTCCCAACCCCAACCGTCGGTGCCCATCACTTTGATGCCTTGGTCAATGAGCCAGTGCGTAGCTTTGGCCGACGCTCCTACGTGGATTTTGACAAAATCAGGGTCGTGCAAACGCTTGTCGGCATCGCAGCGAATCAGGACAATATCGAAGGGTTTTAGGGTGTAATTGATGGCTGCCAGTTTTTCAATCAGGTCTTCGGGCTCAAACATATAGCCGTCGGGTTTGTCGGTAAAATCCAGCACCACGCCGTCGTGAAAGAACCAATCCAGCGGCATTTCGTCAATGGTACGCGAGGGTTTGCCTTCGCTGGTCGGGAAATAATGGTACGGTGCATCCACGTGCGTTCCGCAGTGGCTCGTCACGGTCAGAAACTCCCCAGCGGGGCCGTTACCGTCAATAAACACATCGCCGGCAATGCCTTCGAAAAGTTTTCCACCCATTTTTTTAGCCCCTTCTTTGTGGTCTTCATAGACGATTTTAGTAGGAAGCGGCTCTTTGATTTCCTCAGAAATCGTCACGGAAAGGTCAATGATTTTCATTTTTTATATCTTAACGATTTATATTACTAAAATGAATAACGAGTTTTGTAATGACGAATAGCGAGTGACGAATTTTAATCAGTCAAGCAATTATTCGTCACTCGTCATTTGAATTTTGTCATTCCCAAATCTTCATAATGCAGCACCAGGGGCGGGTTTTCAAAAAATGGGCCGATCAATCCGCGCCATTCTTTGAACAATTCCGATTCGCGAAAACCGATGGTATGCGCTTCGAGGTTCTCCCAGCGAATGAGCAACACATAGCGGTTTTGCTGTTCGATACACTTCTTAAAATCATGCCCCAAATAGCCTTTTGATTGGCTAATCACAGCTTGGGCTTTTTCTAAATTCTGCTCAAACTCCGCATTGGTGCCCAGTTTGATGTCGATGGTGGCAAGTTCTAAAATCATATTACTTTATTTCTTAGAATTCCGATTCCTTCAATTTCCAATTCCACCACATCGCCTGGTTCGAGTGGGCGGTGAACGGTGAAGTTATTTTCAATCAAGCTTCCCCAACCCACTGTACCTGAGCCCAATATATCGCCAGGCATCAGTGTCACGTTGTTTTCAGAAGCGCGCTCCATCATTTGTTCAAAGGTGTAATACACGGTTTGATAGTTGCCTTCACAAACCGTTACGCCATTGATACGGGACGTCATCTTGAGATTGAACCTATCCATTTGAACATTTGGTACCCGAATTGGGTCGGTAAATACGCTTTCATCAAACGGCTCTCGGTACTGCTCCATTTCGTCGGCCGTCACAATGCAAGGCCCGATGGCATTGGCAAAGTCCTTACCTTTGTGCGGCCCCAACGGAATTTCCATCTCCACTTTTTGGATGGCGCGGGCGGTCCAATCGTTGAAAACGGTATAGCCAAAAATGTAAGGACGGGCGTTTTCGGCTTTGAGGTCTTTGCCTTTTTTGCCGATGATGCACGCTAACTCCAGCTCAATGTCCATTTTGGTCTCTTTGGCGGGGCGCTTGATTTCGTCGTCGGGCCCGTAAATGGCCTGATGATTGGTAAAATAAAAAATCGGCATATCGTACCAAGCGGGCCCGATTTTGTGCCCAAACGACCGAGACGCATTTTGCATGTGCATCTCAAACCCGATGTAATCCCGAAAACTGCGAGGGTTGGGCAAAGGAGCCAGCAATTGAATCTCTGATAATTGATAATGCGGCTGCACATCGCCTAACGCCCTGATTATGGAGAAGTACTCTTCGTGATTATCAATGAACGTCAGCATATCGGTAGGCAGCTTTTCACTGGCCAAATTCATGTCAACGACCTTGTCGCCTGCGAGCCAGCCCGTGCGGGAATCACCCTTTGGATTTTTGAAGGTTACTAATTTCATCTTTTTCTATTTTAAAAGTCTGCCCCCATCAACCGTAATGATATTACCGGTTGAGAAGACTAGAGAAGTGGCTAAAGCAAAAACGGCATTGGCTACATCTGCGCCCATTGCAAAACGCCCGAGCGGTGTATTATCCATTTGATTTTGCAGAAATTTTGGGTCAAAATTCTTGGTATATTCACCCTCCACAAAACCCGGCGACACCGATACTACTCTGATTTTTGGGGCTAAAGCCCTTGCTAATGAACGTGTCATAGAATCAACCGCAGCTTTTGAAGCACAATAGGCTACATTACTTCCGATTCCAGAAATACCTGCAATTGAAGAAATATTTACAATCAGAGAGGATTCATTACTTTCATCCGAACCTTTTTCCAATAACTCTTTGGTTGCTCTGACCATCGCAAACGACCCTCTGAAATTGGTCTGCATGATTTTATCGATCCATTCATCGGTTAAGCCTTCCAAATCATCATGCGGTACTGGCGTAGTAATTCCAGCGTTATTTACCAATACATCTAACTTCCCATATTTCTCTGCCACAAATGCCTTTAGTTCAGCTACTTTTTGGGCGTTGGTGGTGGGAGCGTGGAAAATTGAATGAAGCCCCCTCGCCTCTAATGGGGGAATTAAATCATTTAATTCAGCCAATAACTTTTCAGCCTTTGCGGGATTCGAGTTATAGGTTGCAACAACATTATAACCGTTTGCTGCAAATTGTTTACAAATGGCCGAGCCAATTTCTCCCGCCCCACCGGTGACTAAGACTGTTTTCATTGGTTGCATTTTTTAAACCACAGAGATAAGAAGGATCACAGAGAGGGAGCTTTAGAATAGCGACGTACGCGCAAATCGGCCTGCTCTTTGTGGCCTGAGAAATTTTCGATGGCACACAATCTGGAACAATATTCACCGATCATCGCACTGGCTTCGGCAGTCCTAATTTCTTGATACGTACAGGTTTTCAGGAACTTACCTACCCACAAACCTCCCGTATAACGGGCTGCTTCTCTAGTGGGTAAAGTATGGTTGGTGCCGATCACTTTGTCGCCGTACGCTACGTTGGTTTTATCTCCGAGAAACAATCCGCCGAAATTGGTCATTTTGTCAAGGAAATAACGCGGATTTTCGGTCATCACCTGTACGTGCTCACTGGCAATGCGGTCTGCCTCCGACACCAATTCATCCACGGTATCTACCAAAATCACCTGTCCGTAATCCCTCCACGCCACACTTGCCACATCGGCAGTGGGCAACACGGCCAATTGGCGCTGGATTTCGGTTTCGATGCCTTCGGCAATGGTTTTACTGGTGGTCAACAAAATCGCGGGCGACGTAGGACCGTGTTCGGCTTGGCCGAGCAAGTCAGTGGCGCAGGTTTCTACATCAGTAGTATCGTCTGCAATGACGAGCGTTTCTGTCGGGCCAGCAAACAAGTCGATGCCCACTTTTCCGTACAATTGGCGTTTGGCTTCGGCCACGTAGGCATTTCCAGGGCCCACGAGCATATCGACGGGCTGAACGGTTTCGGTTCCCAAGGCCATCATGGCAATGGCCTGCACACCGCCCAACAAATAAATCTCATCGGCCCCGGCCATGTACATGGCCGCTACGGTTGCGGCAGGCACTTCGCCGTTGATGGGCGGTGTACAGGCAATAACGCGCTTCACACCCGCCACTTTGGCCGTCAATACACTCATGTGGGCTGAGGCCACCATCGGGTAGCGCCCGCCGGGCACGTAGCAACCGACCGAGTTGACGGGGATATTTTTATGCCCCAAAATCACCCCCGGCAGGGTTTCTACTTCTACATCTTTGATGGATTCCCGCTGAATTTGGGCGAAATTACGGATTTGGGTTTGGGCAAATTTGATGTCTTCAATCACTTGTTCGGGCAATCCAGCCATGATTTGCTGGATTTGACCCGAAGACAATCGAAAGCTTTCGGGCGACCATTTATCCAATTTTTTCGAATATTCCTGGACCGCTTTGTCGCCATTGGCAGCCACATTTTCCAGCATCGATTCCACCAAAGCCCGGACTTTTAAGTCGGCTTCTTTGCTTTCGGCGTAGGTGATTCCTTTTTTTATCTGTTGTATCATTTGCTTAATGGGGAAATTTAAAAATAGGTTTCAGGCAAACGCCCCGCCATCCACTGCCATGGCATGACCGGTAATAAATGTTGATTCGTCTGAACACAGCCACAGAGCCACATCGGCTACTTCCTGCGGTTGGCCCATGCGTTTCATGCGTTGGAGGTTTTTGGCCTGTTCCAACGCTTCGGGATTATGGGCCAATTTCCGCCGTCCTTCCATCAGCATCGGGGTTTCGATAGCGGTAGGACAAACGGCATTGACCCGAATATTTTGAGTAGCGTATTCGATGGCGGCCGTTTTGGTGATGCCCACTACGCCATGCTTTGACGCCGCATAAGGCACATTGGTAGGCTGCCCTACCAAGCCCGCAGCCGAGGCAATGTTGACGATGTTTCCACCGCCCTGCGCCAGCATTTGAGTAATTTGCACTTTCACGCAATACCATGTACCCGTCAGGTTGATGTTGATCATTTGCAACCAATCGTCTTCGGGGTATTCGTGCGTGGGTAAGGAAACCGTTCCTGCAATGCCCGCGCTGTTGACAGCACAATCCAAACGCCCGAAAGTTATCACGGCAGTTTTCACCGCATTCTCTACGTCCGTTCGCTTTGAAATATCTACCTTCAACGCCAATGCTTCCGCTCCCGAGGCTAACAGCTCCGCAACCACCGCTTGGGCGGCCGCTTCGTTAATATCCGTCACAACCACTTTTCCACCTTCCCGTCCGAAAGACAACGCGGTTGCTTTTCCGATTCCCGAACCAGCACCCGTTACAAAGCACACTTTATCCTGAAATCTTTTCATGTTGTTCGTTATCGCCAATGAATCATTTTTTGTCCAGCAACTGGGCTTTTGAAATAAGGGATTTTTGTTCCTCGCAAACTCCCGAGATAGACCGTTTTCATATCCGCGCCGCCAAAACTCAAACTTGCCATCCAAGGACAAATCGTCCCTTGCGTAGCGGCTAAAATTTCGGGCGTAACACAGCGGTTTTCGTAAGCTTCAATCAATCTTTTTTTCGTTTCAGGATTGCTATCATCCAACAATGTAAGAACTTCCCCGTCGGGCGTAATAGCAATAAGTTCATCGGTAAAAATCAAGGTAACCCACAGATTACCAAAGACATCAAAGGCAAAACCATCAGGAAAGCCGCCCAAAGTAGAAGGGCCGTACACTTCTCGGTCGTACAGGTCACCGTTGGGTTTTACTCGCAATCGCGAAATTTTCCACGCCGTACTTTCTACTACATAAAGCCATTCTTCGTTGTCGTCAAACCGAATTTCGTTCGTTCCGCAAAAACCATCGGCTACAATTCTGACACCTTTTTCGTCCATCAGCGCAATGTAGCCGTCGGTGGCGCGGGTATTGATTTGGGCCGACCAAGGCTCAGTTTGCGTCGTGACCGTAAACCAGATTCTGCCTTTAGAATCTCGCAACGGAAAGTTGGTTTTGCCCAAGGGTTTTCCGTCAATTTCTGTCACAACAGTCGTCAACTTCCCGTCGCGGGTCATTTTTTCAATGTGATTGGTCCCCCAATTGGCAATGATAAAATCTCCGTTTGCGTCAAAACAAATGCCGTTGGGTAGCGAGCCTACTGCGGCAATATATCTCTGACTATCAGCATCTTTACCAATATTTTCAGGCAAAAAGTCGCTCACTTTTAGTGGGTTGATAACCTCTTGAGCTTCCTTAAGGCTCAACTTTACCACGCCCCCACGTGCATCGGCCGCCCAAACGGTGCCGTTTGGCTCGGTCAGAATACATTCTGGCCTCTGCAAGTCGTGACCCAAGTATTGGATATTTTCACGGCTTACCTGCCAATTTTTCAGAGGGTTTTGCAGGGGTGCCATCGTTAAATTGGAGCCGTTAAGGCCATTCCAGTTTTACCCATGAGCATTCCCATATTCGCACCTTCTGGAAGTGGTTTATCGTTGTATTCCAATAACTCCCAAGCGCCTAAGGTTTCGGAAACGTCTACCACCATCATGCACCGCTCATAACGACGTTTCATATATCTATCGAAAATCGCCTCCACTTCCCCTTCCTTCTGTAATTCTTCAATCAACACCACCGCATCCTCAATGGCTAAGGCAGCTCCCGAGCCTAATTGTGGAATGGTGGTGTGAGCCGCATCTCCCAACACAACCACTCTGTTTTTATACCAAGGTGCGGGCATTTTGAGCGTTTCTAATGCTCGGTAATTAACCAACTTAGCATCGGTTACTTGGGGAATTAGCTCTTGAACTACAGGCACGGGATAAGCCGACATATACCCTTTCAGTTTGTCAACCAATTGGTCTTCAGGAATCATGGGGTTTTCGCCTTCGGCAGAATTCAAAAATATATAACACGACTCGGCAGTCATCGGGATAACCCCAATTTTGTGTTTTTTATTAAAGAAAATATAACCAGTATCTAAGCCAGCAGGGCGTTTGAAGGGATAACGCCATACGGATAAACCTACATAATTTGGCTTGAATTCGCCAAAGACGAGTTTGCGTACTTTTGAATGCACACCATCGGCGGCAATCACAATGTCATAGCTATCCGTTGTACCATCTGTAAAAGCAACGTTTGCAATATTTGGCTGATTATCAATAGATGCTACCGTAACTCCCATCCGATATTTTAACCCAATTTTCTGAGCTTCTTCAAATAAAACATCATGAAGAATCCGTCGAGAGATACCGTTATGGCTGGGAAACCTACCTATGGGTGGTGTGCCGGCTTCGCCGATTTGAACGCCGTGAGGTAAACAAAGTTTTACTTTTCCATAAGGTGAGCCTCGGCGCATCACCTCGTCGGCTACGCCAATAGCATCCAACGCTCTGAGGGCGTTGGCTTGCTGAATGATACCAACACCATACACATTAAACTCAGGAAGAATTTCTACCACATCTACCGCAAAACCTCCTTTTTTTAAACCAATTGCAACAGACTGACCGCCAATTCCTCCGCCAACGACCAGCACTTTATTAATTTTTGTCATTTTATTCGTGGTTGGAAATTAAATGGGTTATGCCTTTATCTTTTCCGCAATCCAATCGTACATATTGAAGGTCTTGGTGAAATCATCTACTGAGCAGTGCGCCGAGCCGCTTTCTTCTTTTGGAACAATCTCCATAACGTGCTCGCAGGTAAGAACTTCGTTTACTTTATAGGCATTTTCTACAAAATTCTGACGGTCGTCTTCACCGTGTAGGATATACGTAGGCATACTGATTTTTTCGGCGACGCCCTCCAGCGTAAAGTTTTTGAGCTTTTCACGCGCCTCTGTCATGTTTTCAGCACCCACGATATGCTGCACGATTTCAGCCAAAGGGTGATTGTCGGGACGGTTTTTCCAAATATCGTAATACGACCAAACGGCCCCGAAAATCATACAAACCTTGAAACGAGGCTCAAAAGCCGCACAACGTGCCGCCATGTAACCACCCATCGAAACGGCCCCGATACCCACCCGTTCAGTGTCCACTTCGTCTTTTAGATTTTCGATAATATAATCCAAAACCGCCGTTCCGGGTACGTTGTAATCATAACGGGTATGAATGTGATTGAGACGAAGAGCGGCTCCCTGGCCTGGGCCATCTACTGCCATCATCGCGATTCCGCGCTCGTTTAGGTGCTGGGCAATACCAAAATACAGTTCCTCGGCCAAGCTATCTAGTCCGCCAAACATGACGACCACGGGAGGATTTTTCACACCAGTGGGTTTGAACAAATAAGCTGGCAAAAAAGACAGGTTCTTCTGCCCAGTCTCAAAGGGTATCTCCATTTGAAGGGGTTTTTCATCAAAAAGATGAATGGCTTTGATGAACGCATCACGGCATTTTAGATAATAAGGAATCTTGCGTTCATCACGGAGCGTCATAAAAAATTCGGCGGTGCGCAGGTAGTTGAAAGCCCTGAGATAGGTTCTTCTGGCCGAAACTTTATGACCCGCTTGGGCGTATTTTTCGGCAATTTCATACACTTTATCCCCCATTTTTACCCATGCCCGATTAAAGCTTTCTCTATCGGCAGGGTCAATTTCACTGGCTACTTCTAATATTTCTGCAAATTCGCCACCACCGTAATGCGCCTGCGTCAATGCTCTATTTACTTGATATGAGGGCATGTACTGCCCCGGAAAATAATGCCACATAGGTTTGATATTTGAATGGGATGTTGGGAATAACGATGGGCAGAATGACGCGTTATTTAACCCGTCATTCCCATTGTTATTCGGTTAAATATCTACTGGTTTTACGACGCCGTCGGTGAGGCCGAGTTTCTTACCTTTGCCCATTTCGGCAAAAGGATTGGCATTGCCCCACGCATCGTTTGGATTGTCTTTGAGGTAATGCAAGTCAGGCCCGTGGTCGGGGGCAAAAATCAATCTGGCCCCCGCATAAAATTCAAAAATGATGTTGCTGCCGGGGTCAATGATGTAGATAAAAAACCCTTCGTCGGCTTTGTGACGCGTAGGAGCCCCCATCACACTTTTGAAGCCTTTTTCGGTAAAGTAATCAAGTGCCAGCAGTACCTCTTCGCGGCTGTCGAAGTTGAATGCAATGTGGTTGAGGGTAGCTTCGCCAGGGCCCACATTGGGGTCGGTAAAGATGGCAATGTCGTGTGAAAGATTCGCCGTTGTCCAAAGACCTCCGATGGGTGGAATTTCATCGTCAATTCTTACTTCATCAGGATTCTTCAGCCCCATTTTTTTCCAAAATTCTTTTTCTTTGGAATACTGAAACTTAGCCACCATGTACGTGACGTGGTCTATGCGGCGCGGGTTGACCCCAATACGGCGATTGCTAGCATAACGGTCGGCGTATATACTACCGCGTTCTCCCGTTTCTTTCAGCCAAACCACATCCCAAAAAATTTCATGAATATGTCCTTCGGGAGATTGAAAACGATAGGCTTTGCCATGCCCCATGTCACCCTCAACCCAACCCAATCCAGCGCCAATACTTTCGAGGTACGCCACGCATTCTTCCAACGCCTCTGGGCTATCGGCGCGCCAGCCGATATGGCCTAAGCCGTTGGTTTCGCGCGAGGTGATTTTGAGGGTGTGATGAAAATAATCGCCCCAAGCTCTGAAGTAAACAGAGTCGCCCTCCCGGCCTGTTTCGTCCAATCCAACAATTTCTTTGAAGAAGTGAATTGATTTTTCAATATCGGGAGAATAAACCTCCACGTGCGCCAATTGCGAAAAGTAATGCGGATTCTTTGCCACCAACGTATGTTTTTAAGATTGAATACTGCTTTAAATAGTTCTATTTTTCAATGCAAAGTTTCAATAAATAAACACGTTAGCGTTAGTCTAAAAGACGCCATTAATCCGCAAAATCAATCCATTTTTTTGTATTTTACAAGATTAAAGGCTTTATTTTATAGTAAATGAGGCCAAACATCTCTCAATCCCTTTTATTCTAATATAAAAAAAGGACTAACTGCTCTGTAGACGGCAAATGCTTTCTCTTTTCAAGTCTTCCTAACGGGCTAATTCGCTTTTTGTTGAATTTCTGGCAATCAGTACTGAGTTTAATACTATATTTTCCATAGGAGAAGCTGGCTTTTTTTTCTCAATCAACTTAAAAAGAACAGCGGCAGCTTCTCGGCCCATTTCATACGCAGGCTGGGTAACGGTGGTTAAAGAAGGGTTCAAAAAAGGGGCGGTATAAGAGTTAGAAAACGTAATAATTTTCACATCATTCGGAATATTCAATCGTAACGCTTCGCATATTTTATAAGTCGAAATCGCCAGTTTTTCCACGGAGGCAAAGATACCGTCAGGCCTGTTTTCTCTTTTTAACAATTCTTGGATTCGCTCATTATTTTTCGCATCATGACTGTCGCAAGATACAAGCAGGGCACTATCAGACTTTATATTATTCTTTTTTAACGCTTCCAAATACCCGTTCATTCGTTTGTTGCTGATCGAAAGGTGTTGGGAAATGGAGAGAAAAGCGATTTGTTTACATCCATTTTCGATGAGGTGTTCGGTGGCTTTGATGCCACAGTTGTAGTCGTCGGTCGTCACTTTCGGGGCGTCGGGTTGGTCAACGGTTCGGTCAAAAAAAACGAGGGGTATCCCTTTTTCTTTTAAGGCCTCTAAGTGCGTTGTCTCCGAGGTTTGCTCCGACAACGACATCATGATTCCATCCACCCGCCCATTTTGCAAAAGCTGCGTAATCGCCACCTCTTTTTGCATATCCTCGTGCGTCAGGTATATGAGCACATGGTAGCCTTTTTCCTGCGCAATAGACTCAATGCCGTTAATAACTGGACCAAAAAAATCGTTGACCACTTCGGGAATAACCACCGCAATAGTCAGGCTTTTCTGTTTGCGAAAACTACTGGCCAAGGGATTGACCTGATAGTTCAATTCTTTGGCTTTGGCAAGTACCCGTTTTTTGGTATCGGTACTTATTTCGTGACTGTCACGCAAAGCTTTTGAGACCGTCGAAAACGACAGATTCAGCTCTTTGGCAAGTTGTTTAAGATTCATGTTAACTCATTTTTATTTCCATCAGCCCTGAGTGGAACTTACCGCAAAGGTGATTACTATTCTGTTTTTTTTTCAAAAACCTACGACAACGTTGTCGTAAATAAATACTTCTGAATCCGACATTTGCATTATTTTTTCCTTGAATATTACAACAATTTTAGACAATCATAAGAAATGCAAACCCAAGAAATGTCGGTAATCATCCCTAAGATTTTTGATGCCATTGAAAAATTGATTCCGCTATACATGGAAATACCAGAGGAGAAATGCATCTCAAACGGCAATTTGGCGGTCTGCATCATTGACGAAGATGGGCAAGTCCACGGAAAAATGTTTGGAACCAATAAAGCAAGGCTTCGACAATCGTACAAAATAGCTTGGATAAAAGCCAGCCAAGTATGGCTTACGGGCGTAAAAACTGGCGAATACGAGCGAATGGTCTTCAATAAAGAAGTAGCTGAAAACGCCAACGGCATCGAAGCCCCTGACCTCATTGGCTGGGAAGGTGGCCAGCCAATTACCCTACAATATGGAACAATACTTTCGGTGGGTTTTAGCGGCTTCAGGGGCGTAGTAGACCTTGAAACAATGGTAAAATCAGTGGCAGATACCGAACGGTAAGACAAAAATATACTGTATTAAAACACTGACCATAAGCACCTTGAACCTTTGCGTAATTAAATATATTCTAAATAACCCCATTTTTAAATGCAGTACCTACCCAATGAGCAACGGTATCAGTCAATGGAATACCGTCGATGTGGCAACAGCGGATTAAAATTGCCCGCCATTTCGCTTGGCCTCTGGCACAATTTTGGACATATTGATGTGTTGGACAACGCCCGGAATATCTTGCGGGTAGCTTTCGACAATGGCATTACCCATTTTGATTTAGCCAATAATTACGGTCCACCAGCAGGCTCAGCCGAAGAGAATTTTGGCAAGATTTTCAAGGATGATTTTACTGCTTACCGCGACGAGCTGATTGTTTCGACCAAGGCCGGCTGGGGAATGTGGCCTGGTCCTTACGGCGATTGGGGCTCAAAAAAATACTTAGTGGCCAGCCTTGACCAAAGTTTAAAACGGATGAGTCTTGACTATGTAGATATTTTTTATCATCACCGCCCCGACCCCGAAACGCCTCTGGAAGAAACCATGACCACCCTCGACCTGATGGTGCGGCAGGGAAAAGCCCTCTATGTGGGTATATCGAGCTATCAACCAGAAGAAGCCGCCAAAGCCATCGAAATCCTGAAACAATTGGGCACACCCTGCCTCATTCATCAACCCAAATATTCCATGTTTGACCGCTGGGTGGAAGATGGGCTGTTGGATGTGCTTGATCAAAATGGCGTAGGCTGTATACCCTTTTCTCCCCTTGCCCAAGGGCTGTTGACCAATAAATACTTAAAGGGAATACCCCAGGGTTCAAGGGCCTCAAGCAATCGCGGCAACGGAGCGATTGAGGAAGACCACGTATCTGACGAAAAAATCAATAAAGTACGTCAATTGAACGTACTGGCCGAACAACGCGGGCAAAATCTAGCCCAAATGGCGCTTGCATGGATACTGAAAGACAAACGTATCAGTTCGGTCTTGATCGGGGTAAGTAAGCCCACTCAGGTGCTGGACTCTATCCGTTGTCTCGAAAACTATTCGTTTACGCAAGAAGAATTGGCGAAAATCAATGAAATTCTGAAATAGCCGCAAAGGGCTTGAGTGTCATTCCAGCGCATGTGTCAATACCCAAACTTTTAAACTCGTACATCCATGAATCACTATTTCAAGACAGCCACAAAGCGCGCCTGTTTCGTATTGAGTCTGCTAACCATCGTATGCTGTATCGGTGGTTTCCCGACGTTGGCACAAAAAAATAAAAGCGGAGAAAAACCAGTTATCGCGACCTTGAATGCCTATTCGTTCAGCGATTTGCTCACCGCTCGCGATGCCCGCAACAAAAATCAGGTATACACTTTGTTTAACCTGCTTGATTGGTGTGCCACCCAACACATCAAAGCGCTTGACCCTACGGCTTATTTCTTTCCCACCTATCCAGAAGTGCCTTCCGATGAATACTTACAAAAATTCAGGGACCGGGCCGCGGAATTGGGAATTAGGATCAGCGGTACCGGGATACGGAATAACTTTGCCTCTCCCGACCCTAAAGTACGCGCGGAAGGTGTGCAACTTGCCAAAAACTGGATTGTAGCGGCTTCTAAAATGGGGGCTCCAGTGGTGCGGGTGTTTTCGGGCGAGATTCCCAAAGGCTACGAACACAAATGGAAGGAAGTGGCCGGATGGATGATCGAATGTTATAAAGAATGTGCCGTTTACGGGGAAAAATACGGGGTCAAAATCGGCATCCAAAATCATGGAGATATGCTGCAAACGGCCGAGCAATGCATCTATGTGCTGGACGCGGTGAACTCCAAATGGACCGGACTGATCGTGGATACCGGCAATTTCAAAACCAAAGACCCTTATCAAGACATTGCCGCCGTTGTGCCGTATGCCATTAATTGGCAGGTCAAAGAAAGTGTTTTCGGACTGGGCAGCGAAGTTCCGACGGATTATAAGCGCTTGGTTCAGATTATAAAAAAGGGCGGATACAAGGGCTATTTGCCCATTGAAACCCTGTCCGTGCGCGGCAAATCATACGACCCTTTTGCGTTGGTCCCTGCAATGCTGAAAGAGTTAGATGTGGCCATTCAGGAAGTCTACAAATAAGGAAACAATTCTGACCGGATAAGGTAACTGCTCATGAAAAAGAAAAGCACTCTTCGTCTCGCCGTTTTTGGCACACTGTTCATTTTTTTGGTTTTCTCTGGCTTGGCTCAGGAGAAATTGAGAGAAGACCGACTTAATTCCAACCCCATACAATCATCTGTTCCAGCCAATTACAAAGGCCGCCCCTTCGTAGATTCCACCCACACGGGGAGGGCGCAGGTAATTCCTGGAAAACTCGAATGTGCTTTCTATGACTTGGGCGGTGAAGGCGTGGCTTACCATGACTTCGAAACCGAAAACCGAGGCAGCGGTGGACTCAACTTGGCCCCCCGCCACCAGCGCCCTCATGCTACGCAGTACGAATGGGCGTTTAGGAATGAGGAAGCAGTTGATGTTTCTTATACCAAAGACTTTGCCGACTTCAATCACCTCAACAACTATTACACCCCCGAAGTAAATCAGTTCTATGTCGGCTGGACGGAAGATAACGAGTGGCTCAATTATACAGTGGATGTCAAGATAGCAGGCAAGTATAAAATCGACGCGCTATACGCCAACAGTGACTCAAAAATCTCCTTTGACATAAATCAAACAACTGCTACTATCTGCAAACTTCCGTTGAATACGGGCAATTTTCACCATTGGAATAAGGGCGAAATCGGCACTATTTCTTTCTCTAAACCTGGGCTTCACCTGTTGACCTTTCATTACAACAAAGGCAACAACTTCGCCTATTTCGAATTTACGTTGGTTGATAAAAAAATTCAGGGGGCAAAGTAACCCCCCAACCCGTCACTACAAAGGGGTACGATTTTCTGACAGCCTGAAAGTGAAGGCGTTGCTCAAAAACTATACAATACCAAGAAATATTTTCAATTTCAGGGTTCACAAAACAGTAAATTTAGTACCATTAAGTATTACAATGTAGGTAGCCAAACAAACCTCTAAATCCATAACTATGCGACGTGTTCTTTCTGGTTTATTCATCTTTACTGCTCTTATCTGCAATGATGCCCATGCCCAATACAACAGGGTTGCGATGAATCGCGAATACATCATCTCCCTTACCCAACAATGGAAAGGAGAGAGACTTCCCGACGGAAGGCCCTATGTATCAGACGATTTACTGGAAAGGCTCAAAAAGGTGGTGTTGACCCACGCTTGGGGTGGTTTAAAAAAGCACAAATTTAATAACCAATACCAAGGAAATTGGATGATGGTCAACCCCGACAAAAATACCATCATGACTGGACGGGCGGTGACGGCTCAATACATGCCACAACGGCCCGATTTTGGGGATGTTATCCGAAAAGTGGGACTGGCCGAAGGCCACGGCGACAAGGCACTGTCAAACGTATGGCCTATTGAGATGCTTAAAGATGGAGATGTGTACGTGGCCGATGGTTTTGCAAAAATGAATGAGGGGACATTGATTGGCGACCGATTGGCCAACTCTATTTACTCAAAATCAAAACGGGGCGTGGTATTTTGGGGCAGCGTACGAAATTTGCAAGAAATCCAGAAGGTAGAAGGATTTAACGGTTGGATTTTGGGTAATCACCCTTCGGCCATCAATGAAGTGATGTTGACCTCAATCAATGCCCCCATCCGAATCGGCGATGCCACCGTTTTGCCTGGCGATGTGGTGTATGCCAGCCCCTATGGCACCCTTTTTCTACCCGCCTATTTGGTAGAAGGAATCGTACTGGAAGCAGAAATAAGCAACCTTCGTCACGTATACGGCATCATGCGCAACAAGGCTGGCGATTGGACAACCGGCCAAATAGATAGCGATTATACCCCTCAGATGAACAAAGAATTTCATGATTATTTGCGTAGCCTACCCGACAACAAACTTCCCATGCCCCGCAAAGAATTGAATGCGTATTTGGAAGCTAAAAAATAATGTATTGTTCGGATAGGGCTATTCTCAACCTCGTATAGCCCTATCTGAATTCTCTCAAACACGCCCTTCTTTTCAATCCTTTTTGCGGTATTCTCCCGGGGTAAATCCCGTTTTTTGTTTAAAGAAACGACCAAAATCACTCAGTTCAGTTTTCCCGATTCGGAAAGCGACTTCGGCAATCGAAAGCCCCGTCTGTTTGAGCATTACCTTGGCTTCCAGTAGGAGCATATCATCGAGCAACTCGTGGGCAGATTTGCCCGTTGTGGCCTTTACGCACTTGTTGAGGTGGTTGGGCGTCACCGAAAGAATATCGGCATAATCCCTGATTTTTTGTTTTTGATAACTATACTGTGCTAGCGCACTTTTGTATTTTTCCGTAATCTGCGAAGCCGCGTTGATTTTTACTTTTTGCTCGGTTTTCACAAACGGTCTGATTTCCGACATCAACGCCAGCAAATACCCCTGCACAATGCTAAAATCGGGCGAATCACTTTTTTTGTATTCTTTTTCGAGCCGGTGCAGAATAAATAAAATTGTTTGCGTGGTTTCTTCGTCGATGGTCACCAACGGATTACCAATAAATTGCAGAAATGAATAGTCGGCAAACAGGTCTTTGGATTGAAAGTTTTTGGTCAAAACCTCGCTATCGAAGTGACAGTAAAAGCCTTTAGCATCCAAACTTAGGGATTTGTGCGCGGTAATCTGGTAGGCGGGCAAAAAGAAAAACGTATTGGCCCCAAATTGATAACTGTCCAACCCCTTGCTCCTGACGCTGGTTCCGCTCGTCAAAAACACAAAATCAAAGACCATTTTCCGGTGCGGCGGCAGCGGAAACTTCATCATGTCTTTGTATTCTTCGAGGCGATTGATGTGAAAAAAATGATGCGTCGACGTAAACAACGTTTGCCACGCCAACTGAGCGTCAAAATGGATTTGTCCCATTTCAAACGGGTTCAGTATCGGAACAGTACTGTTTTTCACGCATCAATTTGTTTAAATCTTGCCAATCCTATTTTTTCAACGCCTCCTCTATTGCCTTCTCGGCCAGCGGAGCCATGATTTGGTAGCCTTTTAAGGTTGGATGCACGCCATCGCCGGCAATGTCTGGGCTCATGCCATTACGACCGTCTTTCATCGCGGTATGATAATCCAAATACACCAACCCATTCTTTTGAGCATACGCTTTTAAGCGTTCGTTTAGTTGAATAATTTTATTGGGAACATCCGCAATTTCCTTCCGCCACGGAAACTCAAACGCGGGGTGCACCGACGCCAGCACGACTTTGATTTGGTTAGCCTTTGCAATTTCGACCATAGAAGCGATGTTTCCCAGCGTAAATTCGGGGTTGTATGGGCCTGTATTTTCAGCAATATCGTTAATACCGATGTTGATAACCACCACTTTTGGTTTCAATTCTACCACATCGGGTCGAAACCGCAACAACGCTTGCGGCGAGGTCTGCCCGCTAATGCCCCGACCGATGTAGTTGCCTTTGGCAAAAAACTCAGGTTGTTTGTTCACCCAACCTTCAGTGATGGAATTCCCTAGAAATACCACCCGATTTTCATCGGCTTTAGGGGCGGGCAGCTTTTTATTGGCATCGGCATAGCGGCTCAAATACGCCCAGTCGTTGCGTTGAAAACTCGCAATTTGCTCTTCTGAATATTTCAAATCCAACGCGGAAGGACGCAGTTTTTTAAGGTAACCCTGCAATTTCATCCAATCTCCAAAGCGCTCATACCAAGTATCGGTGGGGATTTTTTGTTTGTTCATGCCAAAACCATGTCCTCCTTTTTGGTAAATATGTAATTCTGCGATTTTTTTGGCCGCAATCCACGCATCATACAAAGCCGTGGCGTGCGGAGCAAAGCCCAGTTGGTCGTCGGAAGCGGCGCAAATCCACGCTGGTGGGGCATCGGCAGGCACTTTTATCTCCCCAAAAATATCCGTTTTGGGATAAATCGGCGCAATAAAATCTGGACGGTTGGCGGCGGTGTAGCTCAATCCCACACCCAACGTCAACGCTCCACCCGCCGAGAAGCCCATAATCCCGATTTGGTTGGGCAAAATATCTAGCTCCTTGGCGTGTGTTCTCACATATTCTATCGCTTTTTTGCCATCGGCTACGGCCATTTCTACCACGGGGGCGTTTTCTTCGTCGAGCTTCTTAAAATCCCGCATTTTGGGCATCAGTTCCGCCACGGGGTCGTCGGTGACGCTTCGCACCAGTCGATATTTAAGCACAAATGCCGCCACACCTTTGGAATTCAACCATTTGGCCACCTCAATACCTTCGCTATCGATGGAAAGAATGTGAAAAGCCCCGCCCGGAGCCACAATCACCGCCGTTCCCGTCGCGATTTCCGGCTTGGGCAAATAAGCAGTCAACGTGGGTTGCGATACGTTATAAACCGTTCTGGTCTTGAAGGCATTGTTCACGCTTTCCTTTTCTCCCCACGTCCAACTTTCAGAGCCGGGCGCTTTTCCCTCATACAATTGGATTACTTGTTGGGTATATCCCGTTGCTCCCGTCAGGGTTAGAAGGGTAATAAGCGTGTAGATAGCTAATTTCATTGGTATTTTTAAGTGTTTTTTTTGTACAAAATTGCGGTTAATTAAGCAAAAATTGTAGGGAAAAGCAATCAATTGTCGACAAATTCAATCCATTTTAGGACATTCTGCCTGATATAAATCAACTTAGTTTATTGAATCCTCAAGGAGGATTCTCTGATAACCAAGCCCGTTCTCAAAACATTAGAAATCGAAATCCTGTCGTTTTTGGGATTTTTGATCAGATTAATCAGCAATTCAGCCGCGGAGCGCCCCATCTCAAACGCAGGCTGCGCTACGGTACTCAAGGCGGGATTGAGCAGGCCAGTGATGGGCAAATCCGAAAACCCAATCAGCGCAATATCGTGCGGCATGGATAGTCCTGCTTCTGTAATGGCCGCGTGAGAACCGATGGCGATGTTGTCGCTAGAGGCAAAAATGCCGTCTACTTTGACCGAGCCACTCAGCAACCTACGTGTAATGACGAGGGCTTCCTGCGAGTTGTATTCAGACGACATAATGATGTCCTCCATAATGGGTATTTTATAGTCAAGCAACGCCGACCGATAGCCGTGCAATCGACGGCGGCTGATGAGTAAATTGGGCGGCCCAGAGATATGCGCGATTGTTTTACAACCCTGTTTTATCAAGTGCTCGGTGGCTTGATAAGCCCCTTCAAAATCATCTACCGATACTTTATGGGTATCTATTTCGTCACAAATACGGTCAAAAAACACAATGGGAAATCCTTGATCGTGGAGACTCTTGAAGTGGGCATAATCTTGGGTTCCGGTAGCCAACGAAACCAACATCCCATCTTTACGACGATTGGCAATGTGCCTGACGTTCATCACCTCACGTTCGTAGTTGTCGTGGCTTTGATAAATCACTACGTGATAGCCTTGGGCAAAAGCCACATCTTCAATACCCGCAATCACCAGGGCAAAAAAAGGATTGGAAATATCGGGCACAATCACCCCAATGTCGTTGCTGTGGCTACTCAACAGGCTCAACGCCACGGGGTCTGGCGTATAGTCGAGCCGCTGTGCCAGTTCCAATACCCGCTGTTTGGTCTCGGCTCCGATTTCATAGCTGTCGCGCAACGCCCTCGAAACCGTAGAGGTCGAAACGTTGAGTTCCCGGGCAATATCTTTGATGGTTGTTTTTTTCATCTTAGGTACTATCTTAAAAAAGTCATATTTTTCTCCAAATCAGAAAAAAATAAATACAACAAGGCAGTTAGGTATTTTTACATTTTTTATTGAAATGTTCTGATTGACGCAATCGTTTTCGGGAACGTTTGCGTTAAGATTTTTAAAAATAAACATATATTTTCTTGTAAATACACCCTAATAGACATAAAATCAACAAAAAAATTGGGATAAATTCCCGAATCGTTCAAACTGTACCTTGGTTTAATTATACTTACGTTAAACCTCAACTTCAAAAACGCATAACCTATGAAATCTACTAAATTGCTCTCTACGCCCTCGCTTCTTTTGGGAGTGCTGTTGTTTGCTTCCAACGCTGTTTGGGCGCAGATAAAAACGCAGCCGTCTCTCGGATACCGTTCAGCAAAGTTACTGACCGTTAACGGATTACAATTTAAAGATTTAAATAAAAACGGCAAACTCGATAAATACGAAGACTGGCGATTGTCCAACGAGGTCAGAATCAACGACTTGATTTCTCAGATGACGATGGAGGAAAAAATCGGCTTCATGATTATCAGTACAACGCGTTTAAAAGGTGATCAGGCGTTTCAGGCTAATGCAACTAGGGGAGAAATTACGAGTGATTTCAATGAAGAAGATTTAGTACAACCAAATAATATGTTTACCCGCAAGCCTTTGCCTACGCCAATGATGTCGGCGGCGGGTACCACCAAAGGGGTTATGAATTTCCACCTGCGTCATTTTATTTTACGGGCCAACACTTCCGCCAAAATCATGGCTGATTGGGCCAATAATTTACAGGCGTTGTGCGAAACCTCCCGTTTGGGCATTCCTGCCATTGTCGCGTCAAACCCACGCAACCACGTGACGATTGACGCCTCTGTCGGCTTGAGCGTGGGCACGACGGTATTTTCTAAATGGCCTGGCGAATTGGGTATGGCGGCCATGCGGGACCTGAAACTTACCCGTGAATTTGCCGAAATTGCCGCCCAAGAATGGTCGGCGGTGGGCTTGCGCAAAGGCTATATGTACATGGCCGATTTGGCCACCGAACCCCGCTGGCAACGCGTGGAAGGCACTTTTGGTGAAGATGCCGATTTGTCGGCCAACATGATTCGCGAAATTGTGCTGGGTTTTCAAGGCACCAAACTGGGCAAAAACTCGGTCGCGATGACCACAAAACACTTCCCCGGCGGCGGTCCGCAGGTCGACGGCCAGGATTCACACTTTGAGTGGGGCAAGTTTGCGCATTATCCAGGCGGGATGTTTGAGTACCACTTGAAGCCTTTCAAAGCAGCCATCGAAGCGGGCACTTCTTCCATCATGCCGTACTATTCGGCACCCAAAGACAAGAATATGGAAGCCGTGGGATTTTCGTACAACAAAGCCATTATCAACGATTTATTACGTAAAAAACTCGGCTTCAAAGGCATTATCAACTCCGATACTGGCCCAATTGACATGATGCCTTGGGGCGTAGAAAACCTCACGATTATTGAGCGCTACCAAAAAGCCATCGACGCCGGCGTTGATATTTTTTCGGGCGGTGCCGACCCCGCTATTTTGTTGGAAACGGTCAAAAAAGGCTTGGTAAAAGAAGAGCGAATCAACGAATCCATCAGCCGACTATTAAAAGAAAAATTTGAACTGGGCCTTTTTGAAAATCCGTATGTGGATACCGAGGCCGCCTCTAAAATAGTAGGCAATGCCGAATTTCAGAAAAAAGGCGATCTGGCCTTGCGCAAGTCCATCGTGTTGCTCCGCAACGACGCCAAACTGCTGCCTCTCAAAGCCCAAACCACTGCGCGCCACACGAAAGTTTATTTTGAAACCTACTACAACAACGGACGCACGCCCAACCCAGTAACGGTCTATAAACCAACCTCTACCCACCCCACGATTGAGTTTGTGGCTACCAAAGATGAAGCCGATGCAGTGCTGCTGTGGCTGATTCCGAGCGGCGGAAGTCTGTTCAGTTCTGCTGGCAAACCAATTGAATTGAGCCTTTCCAAAAACAAAATCGATGTGGCTCACGTCAACGAACTTATCAAAAGCAAACCCACCATTGTGGCCATCAACTATACCAGTCCATGGGTGATTAATGAATTAGACATGGATAATACCAAGACCGTTTTGGCTACCTTCGGCACCACACCCGATGCCTTGATTGACATCATAAGTGGAGCATTTAAGCCCACGGGCAAGATGCCATTTTCGACGCCCATTTCTGAACAGGCCGTGGTCGAAAACAAGTCAGACGTACCGGGCCATCTCGAAAACAAGGGCTATGCACTCTTTAAATTTGGGGATGGGTTGAGCTATTAGGGGTTTCGCATAAATCTGGGGAATGCGTCAGTCGGTCCGCCGACACACTCCCCAGATTTACGCTCAAGCAATTAATTAAACTTGGAAAGTCTTTTTTGCCCAATCATTTCTCTTCTTCTTTGTTGGTGGGATGAATGACAAACCACGATGCAACATAGGCCGTGAAAGTCCCAAAAAGGCCTACCCCACCCGTCATTAAAACCACCGCAATCAGCCTACCCTCGGTCGTGACGGGGTATTTATCGCCATAGCCTACGGTTGTGATAGTAACATATGCCCACCAAAGTGCATCTTCGGCGGTTTTGATGTTGCTATTGGGGTCTTTTTCAACCTGCAAAATACCGATGGCCGAAAAAATAATCAGCAAAACCGCAAGAATTGAAACGGAAGTGAACGCGCCCTGCGCTTTGTTATGAAAAAGGTGGTGAAGCAACTGATGAATAGACCGAAAAGCGCGAATGAGGCGCAACAATCTGATGAGCCGTAATAGCCTTCCAGCCCGCAAAAAATCAACCATCGGAATGCTGGAAATGAGGTCAATCCAACCCCAACGCATAAACTTTCGTTTGTTTTCGGCTTGATAAAATCGGATGCAGAATTCCACAAAGAAAAAAACGCAAATGGTATTGTCGATGTAGTTTAGCAACAATGATGTTTCTTTGGGCAATACATAAACCGTATCAATGGTCAGTGCGCCTAAGACATAAATAGAAAGCACCAGCACCAGCAAATTCAAAAGCCCTAATCTGTTTGTAGGTCGGGGGGTATCGGCTTCTTTCATCGTAAAATAATGATAAATGTTAGAATCTCTTTCATTAAAAAATAAAATACCTACCCACTCCTTTATCTACTTTCTCCCTCCGAAAAAGTGTTTATTTTTCTATTTTACGGTCCAACGAGCGCATCTTCAATGGTTCTTCCATTTCTTCTTTGTTCACACATTTGGCTCCTTCCATTATCTTTACAAGATGGAGACACTTTTTCGTTTTTTTGCCCAATTTCAACCCATCTCGACCGATGCACAAGAAGCGATTCGAGAGATATGTTCGGTGATTCATCTCAAAAAAAACGAAGAATTACAACCCATCGGGCATACCTGCCGCACCATTTACTTTGTAAAAAAGGGTATTGCGCGCATTTATTATTACAAAGACGGCATCGACATCACGGAGTCGTTCTCTTTTGAAAACAGCATTATTGCCCGCGTAGAGAGTCTTTTTACCACAAAACCGTCGCGTAAGGCCATCCAAATCATTGAAGATGCCGAGCTTATCGCCATCAATGCAACCCAACTTTTCCGGCTGTACGATATTCACCCGTCTATTGAGCGGCTCTTTCGAAAAATCTTCGAAAAAGGCTACGTCGAAACCGTAAATCGTATGGAAAGTCTGCAATTTCATACCGCCGAAGAGCGCTATTCAGCCCTCCTGCACGAAGCCCCCGACCTCCTACGACGCGTGCCGCTCAAATACATTGCGTCTTATCTGGGCATTACGCAAGTGAGTCTCAGCCGAATTCGCGCCACCCTCAAATAACCTCGTTGACGTCTCGATTATTTAACAAATGTAAAAGGAATACGTTTTTTAGGGGCTGACCTTTGTGGGGAAATTAACATCCTCGCATGGAAACCATTCAATTAGGACTCAAAGAAAATGGACGGCAGTTTGCACTTTTGGTCATCATAAATGCCTTTGTGGGCGGTATGATTGGGCTTGAACGCTCGATTCTGCCGCAACTCGCCGAGCAAGAATTTGGCATCGCTTCCAAAACCGCGCTTTTATCATTCATCGTTACGTTTGGCATTACGAAAGCCATTGTTAACTATTTTACGGGTAAACTCGCCAACTCGTTGGGACGAAAAAGGTTACTGGTGATTGGGTGGCTGTTTGCCTTACCCGTGCCGTTTATCCTGATTTCCGCACCTAGTTGGTCATGGATTGTGCTTGGCAATATCCTGTTAGGTATAAATCAAGGTTTGAGTTGGAGCGCGGCGGTGATGATGAAAATTGACCTCGTCGGCGACAAAAATCGGGGACTGGCGGTCGGCATCAACGAGTTTTCGGGTTATCTTTCGGTAGGGCTGGTAGCCTTCCTGACGGGCTATATTGCTGAACGTTATGGAGTTAGGCCGTATCCTTTTTATTTGGGTATTGGGTTTGCCACCGTGGGTTTAGTCCTGACTTTGTTGTTTGTCAAAGATACGCGTCAGCATGTTTCTAAGGAAAACAAAAAAAGCAGTATTCCAACGCTAAAAAGTCCGTTTTGGGACACTACCTTTCGTCATAAATCATTGAGTGCCATTACCCAAGCGGGTTTAATCAACAACCTCAACGACGGCATGATTTGGGGAATATTGCCGTTGCTTCTGCTAACCAAGCACTTTACCCCCGCCCAAATTGGCATTTTGACCGCCATTTACCCCTCGGTTTGGGGATTGAGTCAGTTGATTACGGGCAAACTTTCTGACATTTACGCCAAGAAAATGCTCCTATTTTGGGGAATGCTCCTCCAAGCCGCTGGTATCGTGGCGTTGATTTGGGCCAGTAACTTTCTCCAATTCACACTGATTGGAATATTTTTAGGCATGGGAACGGCACTGGTTTATCCCACTTTTCTGAACGCCATTTCTGATTATACCAATCCCCTCCAACGCGCCGAAAGTCTGGGCACTTTTCGATTTTGGCGAGATTTAGGCTATGCCATCGGGGCTTTGCTCACGGGTATCATCGCCGATTCGCTGGGGATTGATGCATCCATCGTTGGCGTCGGTGGTTTGACCGCCCTTTCAGCTTTTGTGATTTTATTCAGGATGAGGTAAACTATGGCTCAATCTCCATTTCTAACAACGCATAACTCAACGCTTTTCCGTGGGTATCTATGGCCAAAGAGGTCGTTACTCCTGTCAATAAGGCATCTTGACAAACAAACAACAACGACGAAATATGGGGCATTTCGTACCGAATTATTTCGCCAAAAACGATTTCTTTTAAATGTTCTTTCACTCTTTCTACCGTTACTTTTTGGCACAAAAATTCATAATCTTTTGCATCATACGGAATCAGCGAGAGGGTAGAGATATTGCCTTTATCTCCTGCACGGCTGTGGGCAATGTGGTAGAGCTTCATATTCAAAATATTATCACTTCTGGAATCACTTTATTTCTATCCACCAAAACCGATACAATACCGACGAGCTCGGTGACGTATTTCCTAGCGCCGCCTCCGCCCGCTGGACCGTTGGTGTAAAGGGCTTCTACTTCTTCGCCAATCAGGGCAGCTTTTTGGGCGGTATCAGCATTGGCCGCTACTCGTAATCTCACTTCATAAGGTTCAATTTGGTGTGCAAAATCGGTACGGTGGATGGCTGAGACCCCGACGTAATCTGTTCGCAAATCGGGAAAATCGGCTTTGAGCCTTTTTTCAAGGGTATCGCCAGCCAATCTTGCCCGAGCGAGTGCATTTTGACCCGCGTACGAAATTTCGCCTTCACCCAGAAAACCAGCCTGAAAACCTACGCTTACTTTGAGTGTCGAAGGTTTTTCGTGGCCTGTTCCACCCCATACTTTGACTTGATTTTCAGCGATTTGTTCTAAATGAACCGTGGTGAAATTTGCCGAGACATCAGGCGTAAGGTAGGCAAAAGGGTTGACGACCTCGTACAGTAATTGTTCTTTGACGGTAGCCAAATTTACTACTCCGCCTGTACCTTCTACCTTGCTGATGATGGCCGAACCGTCGGAAAAAATATCGGCAAAGGGGTGCCCCAAGGTGTCCATGTTAGTCACAGGTTTTGTGATTGGGTCGGCAAAATACCCCCCAGTCACTTGCCCCGCACATTCCAACAAATGCCCTACAACCGTTCCTTGTCCTAGCAGATTGTAATCGTCGGTAGCCCAACCAAACTCGTGTATCATCGGTGCTAAAAACAACGATGGATCAGCAACTCTTCCCGTAATAATGATATTTGCTTCTGATTGTAACGCTTCCAAAATTCCTTCTACACCCATGTACGCATTGGCCGAAATGAGTGGGGAGAATAGAGGGTTAAGAGATGAGTGGTTTTTAATAAGGTTTATGGCAAAATCTTCATTATTAAATTTAGAAATCTCATCACTCATCTCTTTTAACTCATCACTCAACTCGTCGCCGATGACGGCCGCTACTTTTATAAGAATTCCTTGTTTGTTAGCAATTTCGATAATTTTCTTTGCGCCTTCCATAGGGTTGGCGGCTCCCATGTTGGTAATGAGGCGAACGTTGTTTTTAACCAAAAGGGGCAACAACCCTTCAATGCGACGTTCCAGTAACGGGTCGTAGCCTTTGGCGGGATCAGCAAGTTTTCGTTTTTGGGCAAGGGCAATCGTGCGTTCGGCCAAACATTCTAACACCAAATAATCTAAATTTCCCTGTTCGGCCAAAATCATGGCAGGTTCGAGTCTATCACCTGAAAAACCTGCCCCGCAACCTATTCTGATTTGATTTTTCATTGTTATTTGCCGGTATGAAATTTATCGTTATCCCAATTTTTGGGATTGTTTTCGATATAATCATTGATTCGCTGGTATTCGGCATCATTTCGGATAATATGGTCATGAAACCTGGATTGCCAACCAAACACAACCCCCTCATTATCGGTTAGTTGCAGCCGATTACAGTGTTTTGTAACAGCAGATTTATAGGAACCAACAATAGACGAAACGGTATTTTGTCCCTGATTTTGAAACCGTTGTTGGACGGGCGATTGCGGTTGTATTGGTGATTGTATTGGCGGTTGTAGAGACAAGGCATGCCTTGTCTCTACGTTATTACGGACGTTATCGTTATTACCGACGTTATCGCCAATGACATTGTTGATAAACGGTTCATTTTCAGTTTTATCCAGAATCAAAACCCCATGAATATGATTTGGCATAACCACAAATGCGCCTAATTCAATATTTTTTGCATGGTTTTTAATTTCATGCCAAAATACGTCGGCGAGGACACCGATGGACGATAATTGCATTTTACCATCGACAATTTTACCAAAAAAGTGCTCGCGATTTTTGGTACAAATGGTAATAAAATAAGCGCCATTCCACCCGTAATCCCACCACGATGCACGTGCCGACGCAATACGGTATCTATTTTGAAATTTTTCCATCATTACGGCAATCATTTTACAAATGAATCGACCCCGTTAACAGCGCCATCAACGTCATCACAATCGTAGTACCCCACGCCCAGAAAAACGTGTGGCGTTGGTGTTCGCCTAAATCTACCTCGGCAAGGCCAACTAGCAGAAACGTAGAAGCCGTGAGCGGACTGATGGGAAAGCCAACGGTCATTTGCCCCAGCAAGGCTGCTCGCCCAATTTCGAGAGGGTCTAGCCCAAATTGGGTAGCGGTTTGGCTCAAAATGGGAACCACGCCAAAGTAGTAGGCATCAGGAGTAAAAAGAATGCTTGCAGGCAAGCTCGTGAGCGCAGTCAAGGTAGGTAGCCAACTAGCGTGTTGTTGAGGAATGAGCGCTACCAAAGAATTGGCCATGGCATCAATCATTTTAGCACCCGTCAAGATTCCAGAGAAGACGCCTGCAGCAAAAATCATGCTTGATACCAAAAATATATTGGTGCCGTGGCTTTTGACAACCTTTTGTTGGTCGGCAAGTTTGGGGTAATTGATAAGTAATGCAATCATACTAGCAATCACAAATAAAACGGGAGCGGGAAGCCATCCTTTGGTCAAGGCTACAATAAGCGCAATGGTCAAAATAGCGTTGAGGACAAGTAGTTTTGGGCGACGTAAATAATGTTGTTCTGTACTTAGATTACCCTTGTGACTGTATTCAAATTCAATAATTCCGAGGCGTTTTCTTTCTCTTTTCCCAAATAAATACGCAACAAAAAGCACCCAACTAATGCCTGCTACAATGGCAGGAATGTTGGGGTTAAAAATGTGAACGGCATCGCTTTTGAGCGTCGAAATGGCACGAGCAGATGTACCCGACCACGGAACCAAATGCAACGGCCCAACGCTCAATGCTACGATGCTCGCCAAGATTTTTCGGTTGATTTTCAATTGTTTGTAAATAGGCAAAAATGCCGATAACACAATCATAAATGTCGCCGTACCGTCGCCGTCGAGGTGGACAATCATGGTCAAAATAGCCGTCCCAACGATTACCTTTAAAGGGTCGCCTTTTACCGATTTAATGATGGCCGTAATGACGGGGTCAAACAATCCCGCATCGAGCATGGTGGCAAAGTACAACACTGCAAACATCAACAGTACCCCTGTGGGTGCTACTTGCTTGATACCCGCCAAGGCAAAATCGCCGAGCTCTTTGGGCTGGAAACCCGCCAACAATCCAAAAACAATGGGTGTAATGACCAAGGCTGTCATCACCGACATTTTTTTTGTCATAATTAGCACCAAAAAGACAAGAATCGTAGCAAAACCGAGGATGGAAAGCATTGATAATTAAGAGTTTTTGTTTTTTAGTGTTTAAAGAATTGCTCCTGCTATTTTTGAAATCTCATCACAATCTTTTAACAAAGCAGATGCCTGATAGGGGAAATGAGATTGCTCCTCAAACAATTTTAATCGTAAGATTTGACCCTAACCTCTCTTCAACGCTTTGTATTTCTCAATATACATTTTATCCAATGCTTCGGAGTCTTTGTATTTGACACGGAGATCAGCCAATTTTTTGTGCATTTCTGTTTTTATCTTGGCATATTTGGGGTCGTTATAAACGTTTTTAAGCTCATTTTTATCATTGGCACGGTCATATAGCTCCCACTCATCCACATCATGATAAAAATGAACCAATTTATATTTTTCGGTTACGATTCCGTAGTGGCGTTTTACCATGTGAATACCTGGATATTCGTAATAATGGTAATAAGCCGCATCCCTGAAATTTTTGCCTTGGCCCTTAAAAATAGGAATCAGGCTTTCGCCCTGCATATCAGCAGGAGGTTTTACACCCGCAGCCTCCAAAAACGTTTGGGCATAGTCCAGATTTTGAACCATTTGGCTATTTTTTGACCCTGCTTTTATCACACCAGGCCACTTTATTAACAAAGGAGTTTTGAACGATTCATCAAAAATAAAGCGCTTGTCAAACCAGCCGTGCTCACCCAAATAAAAACCTTGGTCGGAGGTGTAAACGACAATGGTATTTTCTTCCAAGCCATTCTCTTTCAAAAAGTCTAAAACCTTGCCGACGCCTTCATCTACCGAGGCGATACAGCCCAAATAATCTTGCATGTAGCGCTGGTACCGCCATTTCATTTTGTCGGTTTCACTCATTTTGGGATAATTTTTGATGAACTCTTCGTTCATTTTGTCGTAGGTTGCATCCCACACTTTGCGCTGTTCGGCATTCATTCGACCAACGGTGTAGTTATAATTACGTTTATCGTAGGGATGCGACTCTTTGATGCCCAATTTATCCATGTTTTCGGGCTTGATTTTAGAATCACCCGCCCAGTTCATGTGCGTTAGAAGGTTCATTTCGGCTTGCTTAGAGGCACTTCCGCGACCTTCATAATTGTCAAAAAGCGTGGCAGGTTCAGGAAATTTTTTGTTGATAAATTCCTTGAAGTGGCGTTCGGCAGGAAGCCATTCGCGGTGAGGCGCTTTATGCAAATAAGCCAAAAAGAACGGTTTTTCTGGGTTACGCTCTTTTTTGAGCCAGTTGAGCGTCAGGTCGGTGATGATGTCTGTGACATAGCCCATAATTTTCTTTTTACCCTCTTTTTTGGTGATAAAGTCAGGGTTGTAATAATCACCTTGGTCGGGCAAAATCTTAAACTCGTCAAACCCTTTGGGACTATTTCCAAAGTGTAATTTCCCGAACATCGCCGTCTCGTAGCCATTGGCTTGAAGAAGCTGGGGGAAAGTCATATTGGTTGTGTCAAACGGAAAATTATTGTCGATTTTTCCGTTTAAGTGACTGTGTTTTCCTGTCAAAATCACGGCTCTCGATGGCGCGCAAATGGAGTTGGTAACACAGGCATTGCTAAAAAGCATCCCTTCCTTGGCAATTCGGTCGATGTTGGGGGTTTGGGTAAGTCGGTTGCTATACGCCGAAATCGCCTGATATGCATGGTCGTCTGACATAATGAAGACGATATTGGGACGGCGTGTTGCCTGTTGGCGATTTTTCTCGAAGGCTTGCCTGAATGAAAGCATACCAATAGCAATAACAGCCACGGCAGCGATAGAAATGGTGATTTTTTTCATGAATACTAGCTTATCAAAATTTCAAATAATCATTAAAAAACGGTAACAAATCATTCAAAACACGACCGTCTGGAGACCAGATTTTATTGCCGTGGTCGCCAATGTATTCTTCGGCAAAGTGATTGATACCCAAGTTCTCTAACCGCTGACTCAGCATTCCAATTTGAACGGGAAAACGGGGTGAGTCATTTCGCCCCCAGTCAAGTTTAATAGCGGTCATTTTTCGTAGATTATCCGCGTATTTGTTGACCATATAGACAGGCATATTAGCTTCCCATTTCTCCAAAACCGCCTGATTAACTATCATTTTATCACCTTCGTAGCTAAATGGGAAATCACAGTAAAACGGTGGTTTGTTTGGGTTTGGCGACCACGCACGACCTACGGCCACCAATACTTTTGGATAATAGGTTTTCTTTAAATCTTCTTGCGTTTTTACGTTTTGAACTTCTTTGAATGAGGGGCTGTTGGGACCAAATTCTTTGACCATGGCCAATAAACCTGGGCTTAGGGCATAGATGCTACTAAACACTTCGGGATGCAACATCCCAATCTTGAACGCCCCGTAACCACCCATCGAGTGGCCTGCTATTCCACGGCTTTCGCGAGTGGCAAGGGTTCGGAAATTTTTGTCCACGTATTCGACCAGTTCTTTGGATTCAAACTCATCCCAGTTGCCAGTCAATGATGAATTTGAGTAAAAACTACCCTCGTAAAGTGTGTAATGATCGGCTTGTACAAAAATGAAGGGACGAATTTTGTTGCGTTTGATGCCTTCGTCGAGGATGGCTTGCATTTGGGGGAAAATATTGTCTTTTCCCATGAAGCCGTGCAAGTAATAAATAACGGGATAACGTTGCGTAGATGCGTCGTAATTGGGTGGAAGATAGACTGAAACCTTACGATTAGGGTCTTCGCCTCCTGTGTTTTGTAGGGCTTGGGAGTTGAGGACAAAGCTGACAACTTTGCCAGATTGGGCAAAAGCTCCCTGCACCCCGACGGAGGAGTTAAAGATTAGGAGTAAAAAGAGTATTTTTTTCATCGGGTTAGTTTATTAAAAAAACCTCCCGAAAGTTTAAAACTTTCGGGAGGGTGAGTAGGAGCGGCAGATACCCATACGGGCGTCCACGTCCCATCGTCGGTTTGACAAAAAATGCCTTAGCTCATCAAAATATTTTTGGCAAAAGCAACGCATTTTGCTACTTCTTTGACAGCATCCGAGCCTTCGGGAATTTGATACTCAAGCTCCACCGAAACGGGGAATTTATATTTGCGGTCACGAATCATCAACAATATTTCACGAATAGGCGTATCGCCCGTTCCCCAAACCAAGTTGCCTGCGCCGTGTTCGGGCGTAGTGCGGTCTTTGAGGTGCATCGTCGAAATACGGTCGTGTTTGTTTTCGATAAATTTCATGAGCGCTTCTTTGGTGTTTTTGCCCCCCGCTGCAAGGTAGTGCCCACAGTCAAAATTGATAGAGTTGTAAGGAGATTGGCTTAGTGCGTTATCCCACAGGGTATCAGTAGCTTGGGTGTGGTTGTGATAACCTACATACACCTTGTTTTTAGCCCCCAAATCACCCAAACGTTGCGTCTGTTTTGGATCGGTGGGTAGTTCTAGTGTCACCGAAGTTGCTCCCAAGACTTTGGCTACTTTCATACCGTATTCTACTTCGGCGTCGGTGTTGTTTACCCCAAAAGCGTTAGGTTTGAAAGCATAGATAGAGATACCTGCCTTGTCGAATTTTTTACGCACCTCTTTAAATTTATCCATCGAAACCGTACTGCGCCATTCGGCTACCTGCTTGTTGTACTCCGCCAACTGAGCGCGTTGTTCGTCGGTCAGTTGCGGGCGTCCACCTCCTGCGGGCGGGGGACCCATCCGAACCGGCGATTTTGGTTTTCCAGCGTATTCTTCCACCGAATCTCCCATCAATTCGATGGCACTCAGGTTAGAATCAATGCAAAATTGGATTAATTTATCGACGTCGTGGGGCATACTGCGAAACGAATAAGTAATGGCCCCAATCTGAACTCCTTTGAATTTAGAGTTAGGTTTCTCGCCTAATGCCCATGCTTTGTTGAAATTCATTAATCCACCCATTGCGGTGAGCGAAGCCATTGCCATAAAATCGCGGCGGGATATTTGTGTATTCATTGATGATTGGGATTTGATAATGAATGAAGGTTTTGTAAGTTTTTAATAAAAGAAAAACGTGCCTATCTTTTCCTGATTAATTAAATAATTTCGGAACAAATTGGGTTAAATATACCCGCCAGTTTCTCCAAATATGCCCACCTTCCGATTCTACATATTCGTATTTCATACCCATGCCATCTAATTTTTTACGAAAATCTACATTGGCTTGATAAAGAAAATCTGTTTTACCAATTGCTATCCAATAGAGCTTGGTACCGTTTTCTTTTTGCACTTTCAAGGTTTCATCAATGTTGCTATACACCTTTGCGGTGGCATCTTCACGAGGCATAATGGCAGCGGAAAACAAGCCCACGTAGTCGAAGGTGTTTGGATAAAATCTTGAAATGTGCATTGAATGAAAGCCTCCCATGGATAAACCCGAAATGGCTCTACTTTCTTTTTTAGCATTCACTCGGTAGTTTTTTTCTACAAATTTTACAATGTCCATAAAAGCCGCTTCATAAGAGCCTTCCATGGTACGAGGTGCCATAAATTGCGGTTTGTAGAAGCCTGTGTTCCCTTCGCCAGGGGCGGCATCTTGCGAGGCATTCCCGTTGGGCATTACCACAATCATTGGTTTTGCTTTGCCTTGGGCTATCAGATTATCCATGATTTGGGCAGTGCGTCCGAGGGCTATCCAAGCCTCTTCATCTCCACCTGCGCCGTGTAATAAATAAAGCACAGGATAGGTAGCGTTGCTACTTTCATAACCTGGGGGAGTGTAGATAGTAATTCGGCGGTCGATGCCCAGACCTGGTGAGTCGTACCAACGTCGGGTGACACTGCCGTGAGGAATATCATTAACCTTGTAATAGTCAGCCTGCGGCCCTCCGACTATAAAAATATTAGTAACAGTTGCTACGTCACGGTTTAAAAACGGGTTGTTGGGGTCGATGCTACGAAGCCCGTCCACCGTGAACGAATACGAATACAATTCAGGGGCGAGGGCGTCGGAAGTAAAAGTCCAGACACCTTTGGCATCTTTTTGCATCAAAGCAGGTTTGGGCACATCCACCAAACCAAAACGTGATTTGACTTTCATGGTAGGCAGAAAATCACCTGTTATAAAAACAGAGTCTGCTTTTGGGGCAAAAAAGCGGAACGTAACCGTTTTATCCGCATTGATTTCGGGCGACTTTAGGTCGGCGGCATTGAAAAGAGCTTCTTGCGTAAAAGCTAAGTGGCTCAATACTAAGCTAAAAAGTAAAACAAACGATTTTTTCATGTTTTGAAAGGGAAGTTTAATTGAGTGGAATCTGCCTTTTTCTTGAATAAACAATGTCGTTTTTAACATTAAATGACACCGCCAGTGAATTTTGCAACCCTCTGACGGTGACGAAACGAATTGAACTTTGATAGGTAAGAAAAAATTATTGGGGAGCAACGACCTTCAATAATTCTTCGTCGTGGTGATAACGAATGTTACACTTATTGTCGAAAAACATCGTTGTTCCTTTCTCCGCCGTATAAGGTTCCCATTTTGGAAGCCCTGCATGGTTTGGATTGCCTGTTTTGGCGAAATTAATCCACGATTGGCTTATTTTATCAGCCAACACGTACGCCTCTTTCCCGCCGCCCGTCATTTCTTCACAGCGCGCAATGTTGTTGAAGACAAACGGAATTTCCATACAGTGAACAGCTTTGTATTTTCCGTCCATCACAGGCGACTGCCAAGTAAACATGAACATATAAACGGGTGCCCCCCCTGCCAATGACGACTTTTGCTTGGCCTGCACCACTGCCCCAGGACGAAACATCACGTCAATGTCCAAAACGGCCGATGGCTTTGTATCTTCGGGGAAAGCTTTCTTTGCCGCAGCGATATACGCATCGGCGTTGTCACCATATGTTTTTTTGACTGCTTCCAATACCTGTACTTCAGTACTATTTGTAGGTACACTTCCTCTAAAAACCGCGAATTCATTCTTTGTTGTGCCAATGAGCAAAGGAGTGTTTTTTGATAACTCAAAAGCTTCATTTGAAAACAATTGATAAGGGAGAACCTCACCGTCCACACTTGGCCCCCAGCTCAAACCAAACCCAATCACAGGTTTGCCTTCTGCTTTCATTTTGTCGGCGATGGTTTTGAGGGCTTTTTTGCCTGCGTCGCTCAGGGTTTGGAAAGGCACATTCTGAACATCGTCCACTTTGTCAGCAGCAATGTTAAGTTCTTTAAGCACTTCTGCACCAATGGCTTGGGTTGTTTTTTTGTCGAGCATGGCCGCGCGAAACGACCCACTTTGGTTGATGGCTTTGTGGAATAAACCTTTGGCAGATGGCATCGCCATCAGGGTGTTTACTTTCGCTCCTCCACCCGACTGCCCGAAGATGGTTACGTTGTTGGGGTCACCGCCAAAGTTTGAAATGTTTGTTTTTACCCATTCCAAAGCGGCTTTCATGTCCAATACGCTCAAATTGGCCGATTGTTTGTACTTATCACCGTAGGCCGATAAATCCAAATAACCCAAGATATTTAAGCGGTGGTTGATAGAAACCACGACAACATCCCCTTTTTTAGCCAGATTCTCCCCATCGTACGAAGGCAATTCTTGCGAAGAACCTGCCGTAAAACCTCCCCCGTGAATCCAAAATAATACAGGCCGTTTTTTGCCGTCGTTTATGCCAGGAGTCCATACATTGATGCGCATACAGTCTTCGCTTGTATAGCCCCAATTGTGGTTAAAAACAAACTCAGATTCGTCCATCACAGTCGTCGTTGGATCCATGAGCGGAGCCACGGGGCCGTAGGTCATTGAGCTGCGTACATTGCTCCAAGGCTTTGGCTTTTGGGGTGCTTCAAAACGTTTGGCTTCAGCATACGGTATACCTTTATACGTAAAGATTCCGTTGTGAATATAGCCTCTCACTTTGCCCGCGTCGGTGTTGGTCACGGCTACATTTTCGCCCGTTTGAAGTTGGGCCTGCATAGGTTGTGACACACAAGTTGCGGCCAGCAAAAGTGGAAAAATGAGTCTTTTCATTGTTTAATAAGTTGTAAAACTGATAGGTTAAATTGATTCGTTATTTATTCCCGTAGGCTTTGTCTAAAAATAAATAACGCGCATCGTTTGTCGCTTTTTCGGCTTTGGATTCCGTATCCAAAATCATCACAGGCGGCGTAGCATCCCCCGCTTTGGCAAAGGGCCATTCGGGGAGTTTATCGCCGTTGGGATTGCCAGTTTTAATGAAATTAGCGAAGAAATTGAGCATTGTGTCCGAGACTTTATAGTCATCGGCAGTCCAAGCATAATCTTTCACAAGGTGTAGATTACCCATGCAATACTCAATTTCACATGCGTGCGGAGCGCCTACGGCCTTGGGTGCTTTGGGCGCGGGGCCATCGGCTCTTACGGTTCCTCCCGCTAGACCTGAAGTCAATGATTTATCCACCAACTCAGGACGCAGCTTGCTGTATAAATAGCGATATACGGGCTGGGCGCTGTTGTTACGGTGTAAATCAAACCATTTCCAAGTACTATAAGAAATAAAACGGTCGGCGGCCAATGCCGTGGCAGAGAGTTCAATTTCTTTTTCTGAACCATGCGGATAGAGTTTCAGCACTTCTTCAAAATCGTTAGGGTATTCCTTTTTCACCCGCGCTACGTAGTTTTCCTCTTTATACGGTTGGCCTTGCATGAAAGCCATGCCCGGGATTTCGGCGGAGTTCCAGCCCAACAACAACGGCACCTGTGCCTGCTCTTTGGCCGCAAAGATTTGAGGAATCGTTTTGGGAAGGAAATACCCATCAACCACGATAGGGAAGCCAAACATTTTTGATTCATCAAACAGTTCATAAACCTCTCTTGACGACAACGCCCGCAGTTGTTTGATGCTTACCACACCTGATTTTTTCAAGAAATCCACGCCCATTTTTTCGGCATCGGCCAAAGGGACAGGAGCCATGGTAGGATTAATACCCGCACCGCTTTCGCCGATGGCGCCCGCGATGAGCCCGCGCGACAAGGGCGAAGACATCTGCATACTGACGGCAATTGAGCCCGCCGACTCACCCGCGATGGTTATTTTTTTGGGGTCACCTCCAAAAGCGGCAATATTTTTCTCCACCCATTTCAGCGCAGCCGACTGGTCCAACATTCCATAGTTGCCCGATGCTTTATAAGGTGCCTCGGCTGAGAGTTCGGGGTGCGCCAAAAACCCAAAAATATTGAGACGGTAATTGCACGTAACGACCACGATTCCTTTTTTGGCCATTGACTCACCATCGTAGCGGGGCTCAGAGCCGTCGCCCGCAGCATTACCACCTCCGTAGTAGTACAATAACACAGGCAATCCTTTGGTGTTGCGTTTGGCAGGCGTCCAAACATTGAGATAAAGACAATCTTCACTCAGTCCGTTGGAGCGGGAATTCATATCGCCAAACACAATTTTCTGCATAGGGCGCGGGCCAAATTTTTTGGTTTCTTTCACACCCTGCCAATTGTCGGCGGGTTGGGGCGCTTTCCAGCGCAGATTTCCGACGGGTGGTTTAGCAAATGGTACGCCAAAGTAGGTCTGAATGCCCGTTTTAGTATCGTAATTTCCTTCAATGATTCCGTTTTCGATGGTTGTCTGTACCGCAAAAGCGTTATTTCCTTGTGCCAACACAGCGCCGCTCAACAAGCAAAGGACCCCTAACAAATAGCCTTTTCTTTTCATTTTTTTGGGTTAATTTTATTCATTGTCTCATTTTGTGACAATAATAATTCACTTTTTGAAAATTCCCTATTTATTTTTGAAAAAATTGGTAGATTGCCACAAAAAATTGAACTTAACCATTGGAATTGGTGGACCAAAAAGACTTTTTAACGAATATTGCCTTCGACTCGGTGGTGTTTGGTTTTTCGGGAGGCGCGCTGAAAATCTTAATCATGGAGTACCACAATACAGGATTCTTTGCGTTGCCGGGCGGTTTTGTCCAACGAAACGAAAACCTGAACGACGCCGTCCGAAGAGGATTGAAAGAGCGCACGGGGCTGGACAATATTTATTTGGAGCAGTTTTATACGTTCGGCGATACCGCCCGCTATAAACCCGAAATCATGCAAACGATTTTGGAATCTGGAAACTATTCTTTGGAGAAATATGAATGGCTGCTCGACAGGTTCATTTCAGTGGCCTATTATGCCCTAATCAATTATAAAGAGGTAGTTCCCCAACCCGATGCCTTATCGGATTCGTGCGAGTGGTACGACATTGACGCGCTACCACCGCTTATATTCGACCACGCCGACATCGTAGCCAAAGCCCTGCAAACCCTGCGCGACAACCTAGACCGTAAATTGGTAGGTATGAATTTATTGCCCGCCCGATTTACTATGAACGACCTGCAAAAAGTGTACGAAGCGATTTTGGGAGAGAAAATTCGTCGGACTACATTTCAACGAAAAATGCTCAGTCTGGAGATTTTAAAACGCCACGAAAAGCAATATTTGGGCAAAGCCCATAAGGCACCGTACCTGTACAGTTTTGAGGATTAACAACCTATATTGGCGGTGGTCATGAATCCTGTCAGGATTATCAAATAAATACTGAGCATTTTCATTGTGCCGCATAAAAATACTTTTTATGTTTAGCGGCAAATTTTCAAACACCCTTAATTCCAATAATCATGGCCGAAAAACAGTACAAAATCCTGCTGTCGGAAGATGAAATTCCGAGACATTGGTATAACATTCAGGCAGATATGCCCAACAAACCGCTGCCTCCGCTTCATCCGGGCACAAAGCAGCCCGTAGGCCCTGCCGACTTGGCTCCGTTGTTTCCGATGGAACTCATCAAGCAGGAAGTCTCACAGGACCGTTACATTGAAATTCCCGAAGAAGTACGTGAGATTTATAAATTGTGGCGGCCTACACCGATGTTTCGGGCGCATCGACTCGAAAAAATGCTGGATACCCCCGCCAAAATTTACTACAAATACGAAGGCGTAAGCCCGTCGGGCAGTCATAAGACCAACACGGCCGTGGCGCAGGCGTACTACAACAAAATGGAAGGCGTCAAGCGTATCACGACCGAAACGGGTGCTGGGCAATGGGGCACTGCCTTGGCCATTGCGTGTCAGATGTTTGGCATTGAGTGTGAGGTGTTTCAGGTACGCATCAGCTACAACCAAAAGCCCTATCGCAAAGCACTAATCGAGTCGTTTGGGGCCAAAATTTATCCTTCTCCTTCCGAGCTGACCGAATCGGGTCGTAAAATTCTGGCCCAATACCCCGACACGCCCGGCAGTTTGGGTATTGCCATTTCTGAAGCCATCGAATGTGCCGTGCAGGACGAAAACTGCAAATACGCCCTCGGTAGTGTACTAAACCATGTGCTCATGCACCAAACCATCATCGGACAAGAATGTTTGGTACAAATGGAGAAAGCGGGCGATTTTCCCGACATTGTCATTGCGCCTTTGGGTGGCGGCTCCAACTTTGCGGGGATTTCGTTTCCGTTCCTGCACCAAAACATCACGCAGGGCAAAAAAGTACGCGCCATCGCGGTAGAGCCGGCATCGTGCCCTAAATTGACCAAAGGCGAATTCCGCTACGACTTCGGCGACTCGGCGGGCTTTACACCATTGTTGCCAATGTATACATTGGGCCATAATTTTCGCCCTGCGGCCATCCACGCGGGCGGTTTGCGCTACCACGGCGCGTCGGTGCTTTGTTCGCAACTGTTGAAAGACGGGCTGATCGAAGCCAACGCCATCCAGCAGTTGGAGTGCTTTGAAGCGGGCATTGCTTTTGCCAAAGCCGAAGGCATCATCCCTGCTCCCGAAGCTACGCACGGCATTGCGCAGGTGTTTCGGGAAGCGCAGCGCTGCAAGGAAGAAGGAAAATCAGAAACCATATTGTTCAACCTCTGCGGACACGGTTTCTTAGATATGCAAGCCTACATGGATTATTTTGACGGCAAACTCTCCGACCACTTCCTGACCGACGAAGAATTGAAATCGGGACTGAAAGAACTGGAAGGCTATCCAAGTATTTAATTTTCAGCTTTTTACCATAAATAGAGAAGGCAGCAGTGCCTTCTCTATTTATGGTAAATATGGTTTTTAAATTATATCTGCGAACAGTAGGCAACACTATTCAATACCGGATTTTAATGGTATTACGACCAACTCCTATTACATTATGAGTAGCTTTTTTTATACGTGGCAATGATTTTTTCCGAAAAAATTCACTTGTTTAGATGGAGAAAAGTTTGTGTTATCCTCCCTCCTAACCCATTATCAACTCGACCTTGAAGCCTTTGTCGTATGAAACATTCAAGGTAGCACCTATGTTTTTGGCGCGCATTTTCATATTGTTTAGTCCCAAACCATCGGTGTTGGTGACGGGTTTTTGACTACCGTTATCGTGAATGAGAAGGTACAAACCGTTGTTTTCTTGCTTGAATAAGATGCTGACATGCTTGGCGTCGGCGTGTTTACAGATATTGGTGATGGCTTCTTTGAATATCAAGTAAATATTCTGACGCTTTTCGGGGTTGATAAACTTCGTGGCATCCTCTACTTCGAGCGTAAAAGTGTGGTCGATATTCTTCAAATGGAGGTTTTTTTCGGTAAATGCCCGCATCCGGTCTATCAGGTTTTCGTATTTATCTTTTCTTGAATCTATGGCCCAAACGGTGTCGCGCATTCGTTCCATGGCATCGTGGCTCATATCGCTGAGTTCGAGCAAAGAGGCTTTTTGTTGGGGCAGGGCAGTGAGTGCCATCATTTGCGACTGCATGGCAAGACCTGACAGGATTGTACCAACGTCGTCGTGCAAATTGCTCGAAATACGTAAACGGATTGCCTCCAATTCTTTGATTTTTTGTAACCGCTGCCGTACTCTAATCTGAACGATATAATACACAACAGCAACAGTGGCCATCACATACAGCAAATAGGCCCACCATGTTTTCCAGAACGGGGGACTAATCGAAAACGCGTACGCTGATTCTGCGCTCCAATTGCCATCACTTTTCATGCCTTTAACTTTGAAAGTGTAATTGCCAGGGGGAAGATTTCCGTACACAGCTTCCGAACGCGCCGATGGAACACTCCACGTTTTTTCGAGGCCCTCCAAAGTGTATTGGTAAATGAGTTTTTTGGGGGTGTTGGTATTGATGCCCACAAACTCAAAATTAAGGTAATTGTTATTGTAGGCCAATTGCAATTTTTCGGGGATATTATTCCATTTAGACAGACTTTCAAAGTGGAAATCATCCACAATTAAACCATTTTTTAAGACATAGGCGGTGTCTTTTGCCCAAGTAATAGACTCATTGAACAGCTTTATTTTTGTGAGTTCTACGGTGGGTTTATCGTTTTTGAGGACTTCTTCTTTGGGGTCAAAGAGGGTCAGCCTGTCCACCATCGGGAGCCAGATTTTGCCCGTTGAGTCTTGTACTATATCAAACCTACCCGCACCAAAACCCAAATAACCTTGTTCGGAGTCGTAGTTTTTGAAATAGATGGGCTTTGAAAGTGGCTGATTGGAAGCCAATTGCCGCACCGCTTCGCTCGACAATTTACTGAGGCCATTGCGTGTATTAAACCATAAATTACCCGATGAGTCTTTCAAAATACCAAAAACGGTATTATGGCTCAATCCTTCTTTTTCGGTAAAATGAATAAAAGTTTTGTTTTTGAGGTTGAGGTGCATGATGCCATTGACCAAGTCACTGAACCAAAAATTGCCGTATTTATCTTCTACTATACTTTCGACCACACTCAACTTAAAACCTTCTTTTTCGGTAAAATTGCTCAAGAGCCTGCCATTTTTGTCGAGTCTTGATGCGCCATTGAACGTACAAAACCACATATTGCCGCCACTATCTTGCCAAATCCGCACTACTTGATGTTGCGGGAGGCCCTGTTTCATATCAAACCGCGTAACGGTATTGGTGTTGCCATTGATTCTAAAAACCCCATTTTTATCTCTCGAACTATACCAAATATTGCCAGCTTTGTCTTCAAAAATGCAAACAATATAACTGCCACTGTCCCTAAAATGAGTGATTGTTTTGCCATCGGTATCGAATCGAAACATCGTCGAATAGTTGGTACCACACCAAATATTGCCCGCTCTGTCTTGCATCATGCTCACTATGTCAGTATCGCTCAAACCTTCTTTGGGGGTGTAGTTTTTGATTTTCTTAGCCTTTAATTCAAGTTTTGAAATACCTCCACTGTATGTTCCTACCCAAATATCGTGTGCCTTGTCTTGCATTACACAGGAGATTTCGGGTGCAATCAATCCGTCTTTTGGGGTGAGATTGCTCACCAATTTGCTGTGTTTTACAACCCCCTCATTGGTTCCAAACCAAAGATTATTGTCTTTGTCAGTCATCGAGCACATCACGTAGTTGTTGGGCAATCCTTCTTTTTCAGTAATCTTCGTAATGGTTGCAAAGGATTTGTCAATTTTGAAAACACCATCTGACATCGCCCCAAACCACACGTTATTATCGCGGTCTATTGAGATTTTACTGGCATAATTTTCATGATTTTCTACTAAATGATAAAAATGAGTGCCGTCAAACCTAATGATGCCTTTCCACATAGCGAGCCAGATATTGCCCGCTCCGTCTTCATCTAAATCCTTGATGGTATTGTATGCAAGCCCCTGATAGTAGCCAAACTTTGAGAAACTTTTGGAGTCGTATTTTATCAGACCTGCATCTTGGGTAGCAAACCACATATTGCCTTTTTTATCTTCTATGATATCAAGGATGTTGGCAGCCATTCCTTGCTTTGGGCCAAAATGGGTGAACGTATCGCGTTTTGGTTCAAAGAGTGTTGCCCCACCGCCCGTGGTGCCAAACCAAATATTGCCTCTTCGGTCTTCTACCATGGCCTCAATGTTGTTGTTGCTTAGGCCTTCTTTGGTGGTATAATTGGTAAAATGTTCGCCGTCAAACTTGGTAACTCCTCCCCTAAAACCCAACCAGATGTTGCCTTCCCGGTCTTCGAGGCCACATTGAAAAAAATTGTCCACCAAACCTTCTTTCTGGCTGTAATTCTCAAAGGTCTGCCCGTTGTATTTGGAGATCCCATTGAACGACCCCATCCAAAGGTTTCCTTTTCGGTCTTGAAATATATTGTGAATCTGGCTTTCGACAAGCCCTTCTTTGAGGCCAAAAATCGTAAAGTTGAAGGGATTATAGTCTTTACTCAAAGGAGCTTTGGCTACGTTGACCTGAGGAAACCCAGCACGCTTGGGGAGATGGAGGGCAGGTACTTTTTTGGGGAAAGGCACCGAGTCAAGACCTAACATATATACATTAGGGTTGCCAGTTTTGGTAACTTTCCATTTAATAGGCTTTGTATAATTGGGGAGGGAAATTTCGGTGGGTTTGCCGAGCGGAAGGGTTTCTATTTTACCAATGGGGAGCGTTTCTGATGGCGGCATGGTGTCAAGCGCAATCTGACGTACGTTGACAGGCTGTACTTTTGGGGCAGGCTGCTCCCTCTCCGAGTTGCCTCTTTGTTGGCAGGCCGAAAAAGCACACAACAAGCCAAAAATCAGCCAATTATAGCCAGAAAAGGAGTGAGTTAGTAATAATCTCAACGGGAATAATTTTAAGTCGGGAATATTAGCCAATATGGCCTTTTAAATACAGGTTAATAGCTTCGGTTTTGTTGTTTACGTGCAATACTTTGTACATTTTTTTGATGTGCGTCCGCACGGTTTCGACCGAAATAAACAACTCTTCCGAAATGGCTTGGTAGCTTCGACCATCTACCAATTTCTCCAAAATCTCTTTTTGACGCTCCGACAGTATCGTGGCTTTGCTCACGCGCCCGCCCATGAGGTGATTGATGATTTCGCGGGCAATGCTCGGCGACATGTACGACCCACCGCCTACCACAATCCTGATGGCCTCTACGATTTCTGACAGACTGGCTTTTTTGGAAATGTACGAACAAGCCCCCGAACACAAAGCCCGCAAAATCATGTCTTCTTCTTCGTAAGTTGACAAGATAATGACGTTCAGGTCGGGCTTCCAACCCAGCAATTGGGGCAGGGCATCCAAGCCCGAAATGCCAGGCAAACCGATGTCTAACAGTAAAATATCAATCTCAACATTGGGATTGATATTGATTTCGTACAAAAACGACTCGACACTGCCCACACTCAGCACAACCTCAAACTCCTCGTGGAAAGCAATGAACTTGGTGATGTTGTCGCGGATGATTTTATTGTCTTCTATCATCCCAATTGTTGATTTCTTCATAGCATTAAATTAGGGAACAAAACTATTGATTTTCAGCCACATCGCCAATCACCCGTTGGGGTGATATTGTCCATGAAAACTCACGATATTTCACCCTGTCGGGTGATTGATTGCCCTTGATTTACTGCTCAATTTTGTAATGTTAAATCTACTCAAAAAACCATGAACACCCTCAGCATGCCTCCAACTTCCCACACCCTCACGGTCTTGCGTGGGGCGGTACACCTGCCCATTACCGACATCGTGCGGCTCGAAGGCAGCGGCAACTACACGCATTTTGTACTGGCCGATGGCCGCAAAATCTTGACCTCTAAGGCCATTGGGTTTTATGAGCCGCTGCTGCCCGACACGTTTGTGCGCGTAAACAAACAACACCTACTCAACCACCACTACATCAGAGCTTTTGACAGATATTACGTAGAAATGACCGATGGCTTCTTGGCACAAGTATCTCGTCGAAAGCGCACAATGGTAAAAGTAGCTGTGTTGTCTTAAACTTCCTTTTCACCACAAAATATCAATATTTAACAATCAAATACTCATGAAAAAATCAATTATCACCGTTTGCATCTTATTTTTTGCTGTTTTTACAGCACTCGGGCAGAGTGTTACACTTGAACCTACCCAAACAAACCAATTATCGGTTCATGCTTATTCAGCACAAAGACCTACTTTTTCGGGTTTTCATAGTACGGGAGTCACTCCACCTCGGTCAGCTACTTTAAGTGGCAGAATGCTTGTTGGCTTGCAGGGTTATGGCTATACTGGAACTGCGTTTAATTCCAACCCAAATGCTTCAATTGAGTTAAGAGCTACTGAGAATTTTGGAGCCTCAGCACAAGGGGCAGACATTTCTTTTTATACAACTGCCAATGGCACTAATGCTTCATTTGAGCGAATGAGAATTGGAAATGATGGCAATGTTGGTATCGGTACTTTTCCAACAACGACTAGATTAGAAGTCAGAACTGCCACAGCCAGCTATGGGATTCAACATGGTGATGGTACTGTAAACCTTGCAACTTATGTAAGTAATCAAACGGGTGGCTGGCTTGGCACAAGAACAAATCATCCACTTTCTTTTTATGTAAACAGTGGCGGTTCAAAATTGAGCATAGCAAACACTGGTAATGTAACGGTTTCTGATTTTACTAAATTAGGTTCTGATGCTCCTGCCATTAAACAAAAGATAATTACTGGATTCAATACACCATCTTCTGAGGGCGCTAGTAGATTGATGCCTCATGGTCTTACCCCTTCAAAAATACTTTCTGTAGATATTTTTGTAGAGGCGGTTGAAAGTTTTTCAGGTTTGCTCTATCAAACTCCGCCGAATTATGTAGGTTCTGCCGAAATGCTGTATACCTATGCTGTTACACCGACTAATATTGAATTAACTCTTACTAATACAACCTCTGGAAATATTTTATCGAAACCCATAAGAGTATTCATTACTTACATGGAATAAAAACACAGAAATTATTTATTATCCTAAAGCATATGTTGGCGATTTAAATTTTGCTCTAACAGATGTTTTTGGCTGTATAAAAAATTAAAAAACAAACCAAAATACCCACATGAAAAAAACATTTATCACCCTCAGTATTACATTTTTTGCTGTTTTTACGGCTTTAGGGCAAAGCATTACACTTACGCCAACCAACCCAAATCAAGTAACAATTCGTGGGTATGGAGTACAAAGACCCACATTTTCGGGTTTTAATAGTTCAGGAAGTTCAGAAGCTCCAATTGCTACTGGAACTGGTCGTATGTTGGTTGGCGTGTATGGTTATGGTTATACAGGCAGTTCTTTTACATCAGAACCAAATGCAGCTATTGAGCTAAGAGCATCAAATAATTATACTACTTCATCGACTGGCTCACAGATTTTTTTTCGTACAACCTCTGATGGTTCTACCACAGCATTTGACAGAATGCTCATTACAGATATTGGAAGAGTAGGTATCGGTACGCTCTTACCACAAACAATTTTGGAAGTCAGAACTCCCACTGCAAGTTACGGCTTTCAACATGGTGATGGTACTGTAAATCTCGCAACTTATGTAAGTTCGCAAACGGGTGGTTGGCTTGGGACCAGAACAAATCATCCACTTTCTTTTTATGTAAACAGTGGTGGTTCAAAATTGAGCATTGCAAACACTGGCAATGTAACCGTTTCTGATTTTACCAAATTAGGTTCTGATGCCCCTGCCATTAAACAAAAGGAAATTACCGGTTATAATACAGCTGCTCTTGATGGTACTTCTTCATTTGTGCCTCATGGCTTACCTCCAAGCAAAATACTTGATGTAGCTATTTTTGTTGAAGCACTGGAGTCTGGAGATGTTTCACAAATTCCTCCACGTTTTCCAAGGGGAGAGGGTTTTAGTTATTCTTTTATAATTAAACCGTTTTTTATTGAAGTTTACTTGAATGATGGGGCTAATATTCTTAATAAACCAATTAAAGTAATTATTACTTATAAGGAATAAAAACTCGTATTTCAACTTTTGATTTCTTTTAAAAGCATCCGTTGGCAATTAAAAATTCACTCCAACAAATGCTTTTGGCTGCACAAAAAATTAAAAAACAAATCAAAATACCCCATACCCCCATGAAAAAAACACTTATCGCCCTCAGCATTACATTTTTAGTAGCTTTGTCTGCTTTTGGGCAGAGTATGACGGTATCTCCAAGTATTTTGAGTCTTCAAAGTACAGCAGTGGGCGATGTTGGTATCAGTGCCTACCGTGCAAACAATGGAGGAGTACCCGTCACGAGCGGAAGAGTTTTGTTCTTTATTCACGCAAGAGGAGAAGCAGGAGCTACGCCAAATATACCCAACGCAAGGATTATTATTGCTGCAGAAGAAAACTTTACCGCAACATCAAGAGCTACTGGCATATCTTTCGATATCACAAAACCTAATACAAACATATTTCAACGGGCCATGAGATTATCCTCCAAAGGCTTTCTTGCCATTGGTAATCTTAGGCCCAACGCTCCTTTGCAATTTGAAAATACCATTTCGAACCGTAAAATTGTGATGGTCGAACAAGCCGACAACGACCATGAGTTTACGGGGTTTGGCGTGGGTGGAGGCATTCGTTACCAAGTACCCAACACGGCAGAGGCCCATGTATTTTATGCAGGGGCAAGTGCCAGTAACTCCAACGAACTCATGCGGATACAAGGCAATGGCAACGTAGGCATCGGAACGATGAGTCCGACTGATGCAAAATTGCATATTGCATCGGGTGGCAATGCCCTGCACGTAGAAGGTGGTATAAAAGTATCGGGCAGCAGCCCTGCGGCACTTCGGTTAGAGGCAAATACCAATGTGTTTTCTATGCCTATACCTACCACCTCGGCAAATGCCCAAACTGATTTGATATTTGTTACCCGTGCCACAGGTATTGCTGGAGGTACAAGTACTAGTTATTATGCCAAATGGACTGGCTCTGATTGGGAAATCCGTCGGGAAGACAATGGTACAATAACGGGTGGGACGAATATTAATGTGTTGGTTGTTAAGCAATGAAACGACTCATTCCAAATCTCAAGGGTACATTTTAAGCTTCAATTCGCTAAACTGCATAAATAAACCAATAAATTCCTTAATTCCCCCTTTGAGGGTTAGGGGGCTTTACCCAAATGAAAAAACCATTCCTTTTCCTGCTTTTCTCCCTTTACTCTATGGCAGCACAGGCACAAGTTGTGGCCTTCAACTTTGCTCAGAGAAACACTTTCTATGGCATTGGGGGCTATTCATTTACGCAACAAACCTTTCTTAATGGCGTACAGGCAAACCCTTACGTAGTTTCGGGACCTTCGCCTCAGAATGATTTCACCTACGTGGTATCTGCCACGGGTGGAATAAAAAATATCTTAAACGCTATTTCTACCAATACCACCAATACCTCTATTTCTATAAAGTTTAATGGAAATAATGTAAGGAAATTTTCCTGCCAACCCGTCGCACTTAATGCAGGTGGTATCAATGTTACGCTTGATGACATACAACTAACAGCCACCACAAATTTGGGAAACTCTGCTACACAAACGGGGGGCTTTAATAGTGGTGCTTTTGTAGGGTTTAATGTTACTGGCAACGAAAACGAATACATTGTTTCGATAACCGCTGCTTTTACATCTACCCCAAGCCCCGCCGCCTTTCTAACACTTGCGGGAATTATGGTAGGCGACAATACTCCCCAAAATGTAGCCCTCCATTTGGATGGCGTTAATGATTATGTTTCGATACCAAATAATGTTGGCAACTTTGCCGCTAATCAAGAGTTTACGGTAACTTGTTGGGTAAAGCCTGACGCTACGCAAACAGATCTTGGGCAGCAAGACAATGACTTTCTTGAAAAATGGGATGGAACCAGTGGCTATCCGTTTGTTATGCGTTATTTGAATCAAACCGCAGGAGCTAACAACGGGAAAGTACAAATTGCCAGATACGATGGCACAAATGGCCCTAATATTATGTCAACTGCCAAAATAAATGATGGCCAATGGCATCATGTAGCCATGACAGTAGCCTCTGGTAGTCCTAAAACCATGAGTTTGTATATAGATGGCATTTTGCAAGGTAGTGTAACTGATAACACGAATGGAACTACCACTAACAATTCACCCTTATACATTGGTGTGAGGGGTATTCAGGGGAGGTACTTCAAAGGTGAAATAGACGAAATACGCATTTGGAATGTTGCCAAAACCGCCACACAATTAGCCGATGAACGCTTTTGCAAAACCCCAAACCCAACGAATCTGCAAGCCTTTTACAATTTTAACAATGGCGTACCGCATGGCCCAAATACCCTCATTAGCCAAATAAACGAAGCCTCAAATAGTGCCAATAACGGTACATTAAACAACTTTGCCAAAACAGGTGATGCTTCCAATTTTGTAACGGGGCAGGTGAAATATGTGAATAATACACCTAATATTGGCAACAAAAATGGTAGCTCTTGGGCAAATGCCTATGATAACTTACGATCTGCTCTAACAGCTAATACCTGCAACGATCTTTTTGAAATTTATGTAGCCAAAGGTACCTCAGCTTACAAATCTTCTACCACAAACAATATCAATGATAATTTCAATATCCTATCGGGGATGAGAATTTACGGTGGTTTTGCGGGAACTGAAAAAAGCATCAACGAACGCAATTTGGCATTGATAAATAGCACTAATGAAACTACCCTTTCAGGCGATTTAGGAAGCAATGACACCCCTTTTGTTTTTACCTCAAATCGAAATGATAATTCTTTTTTCGTTGTAAATATTGGCAATGACGTTGTTTTTGATGGATTTAAAGTCATTGGGGGGCGTAATGCTGGTATATATAGCAACTCCGTAACCTGCAAAATAAATAATTGCAGAATAGCAGATAATGAAGTGGGCTTAAATTTTAGAGATTCAAGAAAAATAGTCGCAAATTGCATAATAACAGGAAACAATGGCCATGGAATATATGACGATATAGGTGAGACTTCAAATTATCAAAATTGCTTGATTGCTAATAATGGGCATCACGGAATTTCTTTTATAAATTACTATTCGGATTTAAATATTATCAATTGCACTATCGCTTCAAATGGTAGTAATGGAATATCCATTACTGCCGATTTTAGTCCTACCCCTTTTGTTAATAAAATAAAGAACACTATTATAAAAGACAATACTAATGGTGGAATTTCAAATACCATGCAAGCGGCTACAACTAATACTTTCACCAACAGCTTAATACAAGGCGAAACCAGCACTGCCAATGGCAATTTGGTGGGTACTACCAATCCACAGTTTGTAAGTCCGGTAGCAAATACGGTGCGGAGTGATGCAGGAAATTATCGCCTGAAATGGTGTAGCAAAGCCATCGGTGCAGGAGATAATGCAGGCATCAATCCCTTAGATTTAGACCGCAACCCAAGAAATTTCAACGGCACAGCAGATATGGGGGCTTATGAGTTTTTGGGCAATACGCCCTCACAGGTCAATAATAGCAGCATCACGGGTACCATAGACTCACCCACCTACGCAGGCGGTGCCATTCAGACCATAACTTCAAATGCCAAAATCTTAGCTCCTGCCGGTGCCATAGATTTCAAAGCACCCAATTCAATTACACTTAATCCAGGTTTTGAGGCGAGGGGCATGGGGAAATATTTTAAGGCGGAGATTGGGGCGAATGTGGCGTGTGTGAATCCGTAAAAATCCGTGCTGGAACCTGGCAGCGGCCAACCGTCCGTGCGATCCGTGTGCTAATTAACACCGCTTATTAGCATACGGATGACCGCTGCGGCGCACCGCACGGATGTTACACGGATAAAAATTATGCTGAAGGAAACGAAATATAATGAGCTAACTGAGCAGATAATCAAGGTTTTCTTTGAGGTTTATAACGAATTGGGCTTTGTATTTTTAGAAAAAGTATATCAAAATGCGATGTACATAGAATTGAAGAACAGAGGTTTTAAAGTAGAAGCACAAAAGCAAATTTATCCAGTCAACTTCATACAAGCCTTATCCCAATTATATCCCACTCTAAAACCCTCTTCGTAGCTTACGGTCAGGCGGCCACCGAGCTAACCCCGATAAATCTACACTATCTGCATCAATGCACCCTTGAATGGTTTTTGTTTCTGCCCCTACCCACCCGACGATGCGCTACGGTGCGGAGAATCCTTAAGGGAAAGCGATAAGTGGCTTTGAATCGTATATCTGCGAGGTTTCGTTTCTTCTTATTTACTAAACTTCTGAGTCCGAGGAGTAACTCCTTTTTGCTGTTTGTATGGGAATTCAGGACGAACAGAGGTTAAAAGCTATAAATTCTCTTCCAAATCCCTTGCGCTCTATCTAGCATTTCAATAGATTTGTAAATATACGAATCCACAGACCTTTTTATCGTGAACCAATATCTACAAATCTTCCGTTTTTTGTTAAATTTTTCTCAACTACGTGACAGCGTAATCCGTGATCTTAACAAGTTTGAATCAGTTTTTTGGCTAGGTGACTTAGAAGACCCAATTCAAACAATTGTTCAAGACAATGGTAAGGAAGCAGATTTTTGGTTAAAAGTTGTAAAACCCATACCACCTTCTAAACCAACTTTTCCAGCATTACCAGCTATTTTACGAGGCTGGGTGGTCGAGGAGACATTAACCCGTACCCAAGGAGAGCCCGACTTAAGACCTTCTTTTACGGATACGAATGGACACATCTCCCCTGTTTCCAGCCAAATAGAAGATGTATTTTTAACCTATTGCATAGAACTCTGGCCACGACATAAACAAGAGTACCAACAAGCATTAGAGCTTTTTAAACAACAAGAAATCGAATACCAACGTACTTCTAAAGTATACCGTGAACTATTTGATACTTTTAAGAAAATCCAAAATTTCGGCGATGAGTATGAACTGCTAATGGGTTTCGGATTACTATGCCAATCGGAAAATACTTTCATCAAAAGGCACGTTTTTACAGTTCGAGCTGCTATTGAGTTTGTGAGCAATACACGAACCGCTTACATCGAAGTTAAACCTGACTTAAGTAACAGCCGCTACTTCATAGAGTCGGATATGTGCCAAGACTTAGAAGGTTTTAACGTAGACGATGCGCAACGTGTGTTAGCAAATGCCTTGGAAAATGCTGAAATGGATGATTATTTTTCAAAACAGTTTTTTGGAAAAGAGGGGTTTCTAAATCAGTACACTAACGTTCTTCACACACAGGCTCAGTACTATGACAATGTGCAACCCATCAATAAAAATCATCCGAAACCGACTGTTTACTTTGCTCCGGCATTAATTTTAAGAAGACGAACTACGCGTAGTTTAACGGCAGTTTATAAAAAAATCATTGAACAATTGGAGGAGGGCGAAAGCATTGACGCATCCTGTGTGCGTGCTATTCTAGAAGCAGATGCCCCCATTCATGCCGACATTCAACGTAGTCTTACTTTCAAAAACGATTCAGTTTATTTCCCAAAACCTTACAATGACGAGCAAATAAGCATTGTTAATCGACTGCGAATCAACAACAAAGTTCTTGTACAAGGTCCGCCGGGTACCGGCAAATCCCATACAATCGCCAACCTGCTATGTCATTTGCTGGCACATGGAAACCGCGTATTAGTAACAGCCCAAACCAAACGCGCACTCGAAAGCTTAAAAGACAAAATCCCCGAAGAAATCAAAGCTTTGGCGGTGAGCATGTTAGGTGATGATATCAAATCTGCCAATGACTTGGAGCAATCTGTCAATACAATTACAACAAAGTTGAATGATTCGGATATCGACAGTTTGGGAAGAAAAATAAAACTTCTGGAAGAACAACTCAACATCCTCTATAAATCCAAAGCCGAACACGAATATGAATTGCGACTGTTGAAAGAAAAAGACTGCCGCAAACAAACGTTAAACAGCCTGTATAAAGATACACTTGATCGTTTAGCCGAACGAATTATCAAAGAGCAACCCTATTTTGAGTGGTTTACTGACGCTCTCGGTTGCCTCAGGGAAAGAATCTCCACCGAGTTTTGTCTTCCTGACCATCCACATCTATGGTATGAACTGGCAAATGTCCAAAGTGATTTTGAAAAACTTTTTGAATTAACCACTCTTTGTAACGCATACAACCCAGAAGATTTACAAGGAAATTTACCTGATTTAGGCAGCCTATTATCAGCGCAAGTACTAAAAGATAAATTTTTATTAATCAGCAACTTCGAAGAAAAATACAACAATAAGAATCCCGAAGTGATCTCTGGTGTCAATTTAGATTTACTATCCGAGCAAATACAAAAGCGCGAATCAGCTATCAGAAATATTGACAAAATTATTCAAGACCTTATTGCCCTTCCCAAATATAGTTGGAATGATAATGTCTGGAATGACTGTTCTGGAAAAGTAAATGCCCTAGGCTGGCAGAGTCGCGTCAGTAAAACCCAATCCTTTTTAGAAAAAGATTTCGCCAAATTATATGACCGCTTTACAACAGAGAATAAAATCCAAATACACAATTTTACCGATTTTCAAACCCTCAGAAACGACGCAAAAGTCTTGCTGAACTACTTAGAGAGCAAAAATAAGACCAAGATTTCGTTTGGGTTTATTGATAAGTTGACACTACCTTCGGACATCAAGGAGCGAGAACGATTCGTGAATGAAGTTAAAATCAATGGGAGCCTTTGTGACGAAACAAGTGAGTTAAAACTAGCAATTTCTTATTTTGATTTCAGAATAGATTGCGAAAATATTTTAAATACTTGGAAAGATGATAAATCTTTAAAGTACGATGAAAATCTTCACATAAATCTTAAACAACGCTTATCTACTTTAAAAGACGTTATACAAAAATCAGAAGATTACCTAATTGAAGAAACAACGCTAAAAAATGCAGAAAATATATTATTTGAATTAATAAAAATCAGAAACATAAACGAAAATCAAATCAAATTAATAGTACAGAATATTGACTACACAAAAGACATTCAGATCAACGAAACGGCTAAAAATCAAATTCAGAGGCTTTTAGATTCTCTCCAACAACCGTATTCCCATCCTATTTCACAGTCTTTACATGAAGCGGTAAAAAACCAAAATTGGCTTGAGTATCAAGCCCTAAAAGACCAACTTACTGAGCTTATCAGAATAAGAATTCACTACGAGGAGTTTAGAAACTTAACAATAAAATGTGCAAAAATTCTTCCAAAATTTACCGCCAATATTGTGGAAGATCGTAGTAACGCGGAGCAAATAAAATCACTTTCTCAGGCTATTTATTGGCACAATGCAAACACTGAAATCAGAAAACAACTAAACCAATCAGAAACTGAATTATACGAAAAACTAAAAAAAGAGGAAACCAACATTCGTGATATAACTGCGCAACTTGCGGCTGAAAAAGCTTGGGTTGAGGTATTGAGCCGAATAGACAATAGCTTATCCTCTAAGCTTACGCGCTGGGCAATGGCTATGAAAAGAGCCCACGGTAAGGGAAAAAAAGCGCTCCAAAACCGTAAAGCAGCTCAAGAGCTAATGGCTGATTGTCAACAAAGCGTCCCGTGTTGGATTATGCCATTGCCTAAACTGGTCGAGACACTACAACCTGAGCCGGCTATTTATGATTATGTAATTGTGGACGAGGCCAGTCAATTAGGACCAGATGCTATGTTTCTGATGTACTTAGCTAAAAATATTATCATTGTCGGAGATGATAAACAAACGGCACCACAATATGTGGGTGTTGAAAATGACAAAGTACAGGACTTAATAAATCAACATTTAAAAAACATACCTTACAATAGTTTCTTTAATATAGATTACAGTTTTTTTGACCACGCAAATGCTTTCTGTTCAGGGCAAAAGGTTGTGTTACGTGAGCATTTTAGGTGCATGCCTGAAATTATTGAATTTTGTAACAAACATTTCTATCAATCAGCTGGAATTGGGCTTCATCCTCTGAAACAATACAATGATAATCGGCTCGAACCCCTTAAAACCGTTTTCGTTAAAGGGGGATACACCGAAGGAGAAAGCACTACCATTAGAAACAGTCCTGAAGTCGACGAGCTGATAAAGACTATACAAGCATGTTTAATGGACAAACGATACAAAGATAAAACGTTTGGTATCATCGCTTTGCAAGGTCAGTTGCAGGCACAGATGGTTAACCAGAAATTATTGACCCTGATAGATGCTCAAGAATTTGAGCACCGTAAAATCATTTGCGGCGACGCCAAAAGTTTCCAAGGTGACGAGCGGGATGTTATGTTTTTGAGTTTAGTAACGGCTCCAAACCACAAACGTCGAGCTTTGACTACCTCAGAATTTGAAAGAATGTTTAATGTAGCGGTTAGTCGCGCTATTGAACAGGTATGGCTTTTTCATTCGGTGCAACTCGAAGATTTGACCAATAAAGATGATTTACGTTATAAGCTATTGAGTTATTTTCAGAACCCTTTAGAACCTCCTATTATAAGTAACAAAGAAATAGAAGGGGTTCCAAAACCTTTTGACAGCCAATTTGAAGTAGAAGTATATAACGAAATTGTAAAACGCGGATATACTGTTACGCCACAATATAGTGTAGGCCACTATAAGATTGATTTAGTGGTTTTATTACCCAATGGGGTTAAAATAGCCGTTGAATGTGATGGAGATAAATACCACAGTACTCCAGATCAAATAGCAAATGATATTGGCCGCCAAAAAGTCTTGGAACGAGCTGGATGGCAATTTTTTAGAATTAGAGGTGGGGACTATTACTACTATAAGTCAAAAGCTTTAGAGGGACTATGGGCACTTTTAGAGCGTAATTGTCCCCCAAACGTTCCCTTGAAAGTTAATGAGAATGAAATCATTCAAGATTCTGCCTTTACAACAAAATCTACAATACCCACTGAGCTGATTAACCTTTTTTCACCACCTGAGCCATCCATAGGATTTACACAGGCTAGATCTCAGGAAGGTACTGTTTTTGTTGAATCAGAAGTAATTAAGCCAAAATCAAACGAACAACTTGAGGTATCAGAAATAATAAAGTCACCAATACTCCCAAAATTTTCTAACAAATTCAAGTCGCATCCAGATGCACTAAAGTATAATACTATTTTGGCATTCACAGACCAGCACCGCGTTTATTCTATTAAAAATCAAGAGTTTAATAACATAGAAAGTTTCTTAGTAACCCTTGAATTAGAATTAAATGAAAATCCTATTTACTTCTGTGGGACAACCCAATTTAATGGATTTATGCTTTTTGGATTTGAAAATGGTAAAGTGGCAAAAATTCATATGAGCGCTTATAAAACTCGCTACCAACAATTGGAAGCCGCTTTTAGCTCACACTCATCCCTTTGCTTTATTTCATACATAGAGAATGACATAGAACTATTGGCACACAGTAAAGTAGCAGATAATCGAATCAAGGCTTTTATTTTTAATACAGAAAATATCAATCCTGTTAGTTCACGAAGCAGTATAGGAGTTCAGGTAATGAGACTTGGCGAGAGAGGTGGAAAACTAGACGGTTTAAAAACCTTAGATAAAGTACTTCTTACTAACCAAACCTACTATTTGCGCAAGGACATTCCTCAGACAGGCTTTTTTCTAAAAGAAGAAGAAGGAGATACCATAAAATAGTCGCAATCTAAATTTACCCCAATGCCAAACAAAAACCGCCGCAAAGCCCAAGCTCGGCGGCGGTTGCTATTTTGAACGGATAACGGCTCCCTCTTACTTCTTCAGATTCGCCAAGTACTCGATTACATCCCGAATCTCTCTTTTGGAGAGCAGCGAGCCCATCGGCGGCATCCCTGACGGCATGTTTTCGCGTTTGGTGATGCGGGCTACGGGAATCACCAACGGCTCGGCGTCGGAGGTGTTGATGGTCAGTTCTTCGGCGGTTTCTTTCGCCAAGGTACCATTGACCACCTGCCCGTCTTTGAGCGTAAGCGAGACCGAACCGAAGCCCGGCGCGATGCGCGCACTTGGTTCCACTAGCGCCTGCAACAGCTGCTCACGGGTAAGCACATCACCAATGTGGGTCAGCGCGGGGCCTACTGCACCACCCGTACCACCCACCGCATGGCAACGCACGCATTGAGCGGTGGAGTTGGTGTTGAAGATGTTACGGCCCTGAAAACGGTTGCCACCGTACATCGTTTCGGCGTATTCATCCAAGGCCGAAGCATTGGGTTTAAGCGATGCCATTTTGGTTTTTAAAGTCGCCACACCCGAGGCGTCTACGGCTTCTTTCAATTCCAAAGATAGGTTCGGTGAGAGTTTTTTAGCGGCCAATTGGTCAATCAAATCTCCCAAAATCACCTGCGTTTTGTCGGCTTCCATTTTGCCCAACACTTCCAGCATTTTTTGCTGCTCACGCACCGTCCCTTTGGTAAAAATAGAACTCACGATAGCGGGTAAGCTTTCTTTGGTTACGTTTTTATTGTCCAACAATCCCAACGCCACAGTACGCACGCTTTCGTCTTTGTCGTCCATGCCTTTCTTGATGAGGGCGTCCATTTGGGCGTAGCTTAGCTGATTCAGCGCGGGCAAAATTGCGGCTTTCACTTTGGGGTCAGTTGTGGCGTCATAAAGTTCGGCCAGTTGCGCGTTGGCGCTCGTAATCTTCAAATCGGCCAGCAAACCTGCCACCGCAATCAGCGATTCGGCGTTTTTCTCTTTCAAAAAATTAGCGATATGCGGTGTAACTTTGGTCCGTACGCCAGCGGGATCGCGTTCGATTTTGCCCCGGTAGCGACCATCCACACGGTCGAGTACCGACGGATTCGCCCACGTACCCAAAGTGGCTAGGGCTTCCGCTTTTACATCATCTTTGATGTCGGTGCGGGTAGCAAAAGCCACTAACATATCCAATTCTTTGTCGGTACCCACGCGCAACGCGGCATTGATGGCGCGACGCAGGATCACGTCCGACGTAATGCTTTTGTCCTGCAATTTCGCGGCCAACGCGGGCAGCGCCCCCGGAATCGAGAGGTCGTCGTTGATACCGCGCGCGGCTTCGGCCACGATGTATTCGTCTTTGTCGTTGAGAAACAACGCGATGTTATCATTTTTCATCCGTCGAAGCACCAATACCGCCGCCGTACGCAGGGCTTTGCTTGGGTTGTTGGCCAAGGCGACCATTGGTTCTGCTTTCCCGATTCTCGACAACGCTAATACCCCAGCGTGACGGATGTATACGTCTTCGTCGTTGTTGGCCGCAATCATCTCAATCAGGGGCGTTACGGCATCAGCGTAGGCAATGCGTCCCAAGGCCTCAGCAGCATAAAAACGAACGCGTGGGCTGGTGTTTTTGAGCAATGGAATCAGCTCACTGCCTGCCGTAGCGATGCGGGCATCGCCGAGCATTTTGGCCGCCTGAGTAATGATTTCGGGGTCTTTGTCTTTCAACAAAGGCAACAATATCGACGCATTGGCTTTATTGACGCGGGCCAATTGTCCTACGCCCCAAATGCCGTGAATCCGTGCCAACTGACTTTGGGTTTGATCAATGGCTTTGGTCAACATCGGTACACCTTTTGTGCCCCGGCTCACCAATTCAAACTGCGCTTTTTGACGAATCCGCATGTCTACATTCGACAATAACGAATAAAGCATATCCTCACTTTGCGAAGCATAATCCAACTGAATTAGGCGTTTGGTTTCCTGACGCACCGCCGCCAAATCGTTCTTTTCTTTGGTTACGTCGAGTTTCCACACGCGACCGTAATTTTTGGTATCCCAGCCGTTAATCCAGTCGGCTACGTACAAGGCTCCGTCGGGACCAAATTTAATACCTGTGGGCAGAATACCGCTGACAATGTCTTTTTCACCATCCAATTCAAACGACGCGCCTTTGGGTTTGAGGCCAAACGACCAAATGTGCGAGCGCGTAGGTGTACCCACAAACTCCACCAAGAAAAACTTCTTTTTCCAATCTGAGCCCAAAGCCGTACCTGGATTGTAAACCATGCCCGTGGGGCCGTTGTGGTAGTTCATGATGGGCGGAATGATGTAGGCTGCCTGTCCGTCCCAGCGGGGCTTAAACAGCTTTTCGTCCATCCACACCTTGTATTTATTGTTTTTGGGATCGGTGTATTTACCATACTGCCAGTTGGAACGCCAGCCCGCATCGGAACCTTCCACGATGTGAACCAACCGCTCACTTTCGCCAGGGTGGTCGCCGTCGTTGTCGGAAGAAATCAGGTTTCCGTATTCGTCAAACACAAACTCGTGGGTGTTGCGCAGGCCATGGGCAAAAATCTCAAAATCACTACCATCGGGGTTGGAGCGCGCAATAATGCCAGAGTTGGGATGCTCATGTTTTTTGCCATCGGGAGCGGTGATGTTGGCACCAATGTCGCCGATGTTCCAATAAATACGGCCGTCGGGTCCTTCAATAACCCCCGACATTCCGTGGCCACCAAAACCGATGTGGACCCCGTAGCCGTGGCTAATCGAAGTTTTTTTGTCAATGATACCATCACCGTTGCGGTCTTCGAGTCGCCACAAATCGGGGGCTATCCCTACAAACATATCCTTGGCTCGGACCAACATTCCACCCGCTACGTCGGTAACTTCTTCGTAAAAGTCCTCCAAAATACGGAGCGAAACATCCGCGATTCCGTCGTTGTTGGTATCTTCCAAGCGCCAAATCTCGTCTTTTTCCACCGCCAAATCTCGCCAATCGTGCGAGCCATCTTCGTTGAGGTCGGCCAGCCACGAATTTTCGGCGGAGCGCTCAGGAGCGAAGGTTTTCCGCAAAAACGCGCGACGGTCTTCCACCGTTTGCAGGCCAATGGATTCGGTCATCCAGTCGCGGTGCCCACGAATATCAAACTCGGAGTTTTTTTGGCGATTGGTACGGTTGAGGTACACTCGCCCTTTATCATCGATAGACATCGCCACCGGGTCAGGGGCGAGCGAATCAGACGCCCAAAGGCTCATTTGTAGCCCGTCGGCCAATTTTATGGCCGTTTTCTCGCGAATTTCCCGGGCGTTGGCCAACGCCTTTGCAGGGTCTTCCTTGATCATCACAGGTTGGCTACTGCGCGGCATTTTCATACACGAAACCACCAGAAAGGCGACTCCAAGCGATGCCGAGAGTTGAATCTTGGCCTGTTTATTTAAATGCATGGGTTATTGAACGTTATATGTTAGAGAGAATCAAAAATAAACAGTTGTAGATTAAGTAAAACGGCTAATTACGGGTTTTTACTTATGGCGGACTCTTTTTTTAGATTAACCCCCAGAGGAATCCCACCACAAGGGTATTTTTGCAGACTTTTCAAATTTTTGAAAACGGGGACGCCTAGTCGGGGACGCCCAGTCGGGGATAGTCAATTCATTATTTCCCGCCAAATTCAAGTATCAGGGTCTCACCTTTGCCTTCTTTACATTGAATGAATGCATTAGATTATTCATAAACCTCTATCCCAACATGAAAAAACTTGTTATCCTCACGATTGTTTTATTTAGCCAATGGGGGCTGATGCAAGGCTACGCCCAAGTCACCCAACGCAACATTTTAGGGAATAAATACGCCTTGGAAGTCGTCAAACAATCCCTAATTCCACAAAATCAATTCAAGCCTTATCCCAAAACCGTTGGCGAGTGGAAAGCCGCCCTCCCCGACTCCGTCATTGTGCGCACCCTCAAGGCAGGAGAAGCGCTGTTGGATTATAAATTTGAGCCCATCTCGGCCACTCTTTCACTCGACTTCGTGCGCTCCGGCGACCGCGAGCGTCACAGCAGAATCTCTTTCAGCAAACGTAACGCTCTGATTGACTTGGTGTTGGCCGAAAGCATTGAAGATAAGGGTCGTTTTACAGAAGCTATTCTCAACGGTGTTTGGTCTATCTGTGAAGAAAGCTTTTGGGGTGTTCCCGCTCACATTAGCGGTACAGGTTTACCCAATGTAGAAGATAACATCGTCGATCTTTTTGCAGCCGAAACCGCGTCAGTTTTGGCATTGACCGACTATTTTGTGGGTGACAAACTGGATAAAATCAATAAGCTCATCCGTAAGCGCATTTATCACGAAACCAACCAACGGCTCTTTATTCCGATGCTCAAAAACCCCGACCGCTATGGCTGGATGAGCAAAAAAAACGCGGTCAACAACTGGAATCCGTGGATTATGTCCAACTGGATGACGGCCACGCTGCTGCTCGAAAAAGACGAAGCCCGTCGTGCGGAATCGCTGCATAGCGCCATGTTGGGATTGGATTTGTACCTAAACGGACTGGGCGAAGACGGCGGCTGCGACGAAGGACCGAGTTATTGGTTTGCGGCGGGGGCCTGCGTGTTTGACTGCCTAGAATTGCTCGACGAAGCCACAAAAAACAAAGTGGCGATTTACGATGAACCGTTGATTCAGAAAATGGCGTCGTATGTGTACAAAACCCATATTTCCAACGATTACTTCGTCAACTTCGCCGATGCCGACCCCAAACTCAAACCCGACGGCGTTATGCTGTACCGTTTTGGGCAAAAAATCAACGACCCGCAATTGAAGCAGTTTGGCAAATGGGCCGTAGAGAAATACCCAACGGCCATTTCCAACAACGGCTTTCACCGGATGCGCAAGATTCAGAACCTATTGACTTTCAAGAACATTGAGCCCGCCAAAAACAGCTACGAACCCGTAAGAAACGCGTGGTTTAATGACATTCAAGTGCTGACCACCCGCGCCGACAACGGTTTTTATATGGCAACTCACGGCGGCCACAATGCCGAAAGTCACAACCACAACGACGTAGGAGATTTTTTGCTTTATGCCAACGGTGAGCCGGTCATCATCGACGCAGGGCGCGGGAATTACACGGCACGCACGTTTTCGTCCAAACGCTACGAGCTGTGGTTTACGCAATCTCAGTACCATAACTTGCCAATCATCAACGGCTTAGGACAAATCGCGGGCCGTAGCTACGAAGCCACCAACGTAAAAAGCACCGTCAACGATAAAGAATCATCGTTGAGTATGAACATTGCGCCGAGCTACGACAAAGCCGCTGGTATTGCGGCTTGGAACCGTACCGTCAAGTTGAACCGCGCCAAAAACACGGTGGAAATCAACGACGATTACGCGCTAAATCAAAAGCCCAATTCGTTGCAGCAGATATTTATGACCGTTTGCGACATCGACATCGCCACGCCTGGAAAAGTCGTCTTTAAGACGTGGAAAAACCAAACCGTTACGCTGCAATATGACCCCAAACTTTGGAGCATTTCTACCGACTTACCTTCTACCGACGGCATGGAATACGTGAGTTTTAAAACCAAATGGGACAATCACCCCGTGCAGCGTATCATCCTGACCAACAAATCATTGGCCCAAAAAGGAAAGTACGGATTTACGATAGGAATGAATTAAGAAGTGATTGTTGAAGTGCGATACGTACGCTTATTTTACGGAAACACCCCTGTTCGTTGACTACTAACAGGGGTGTTTCCGTAAATGGGCTTTTAAATCGTGCTTATTAACCTAAAAGCCTACTTTTAATCAAATCTTTCAGAGACGCTATTGAGTTTTACCTTTGATTTATTATTACATTTAAGTCATCGCAAAAACGTTACTTTCAGACAAGTGAAAATGAACAACTCTATTCTGTACATTATGCTTGCCATTACGGCGGGCGTGTTGATTCCGTTCCAAAGTGCCATGAATTCGGCCTTGGGCAAAGGACTTCAAAACCCTTATTTTTCAGCGCTTACCATCTTTATCGTAGCCGTCATTGGGCTATCTGCCTATATAGTGTTATCGCGTCAAACCGTTCCCAACATGACGCATTTTGCCGCCCCTCCCAAGTGGAGCTATATCGGTGGCCTTTTGGGCGGCACCTACGTTTTGCTCGTTGTCTGGCTTGCACCAAAGCTAGGCATCGGAAACGTAACCGTTCTGGTATTGATGGGGCAGGTAATCGCCGCCATGGTGATTGACCAATTTGGGCTACTCGGCGCCCCGCTCCACCCTATCACTTGGCAACGATTGATAGGCGTAGTGCTTTTGTGTACGGGAGTGTATATGATTAGGAAATTTTAGAGACTGTTTTTTACAATTATGTTACTTGGGTTCCAGTTTCAAACAATCCCCGTCACACGTATTCTATTGACACATACAGCATTGACTCAAAAGGAAGAGCATAAATTAGTCGAGGCGTTCAAATGTAGATTTTTCTTAACAAGTTGACAAGAAAAATCTACATTTGAACGAAGTAGAGTTTTTGAACGTATGAGTTACCTGCTTGATACCCGCACACTTATTTGGGCAATAACAGAGCCACAGAAGTTGTCTGGTAAAACCGCCTTAAATCACCTCCCGTAACGCCTCTTCATTGGCCTCAATCAGCTGCTGAATGTGCGCATCTTCCAAGGCATACGAGAAAAACAGGCTTTCAAACTGCGAAGGTGCCAAATAAATACCGCGCTTAAGCATGGCTTGAAAATAGCGACCGAACATCGGCAAATCCGACGCTTTGGCAGAGGTAAAATCCGTAACGGGCTGGTCGGTCATAAAAAGCGTAAACATCGACCCGATGTGATTGATAGTGAAGTTTAACCCCAGTTTTTGAAGGGATGCTTTAAACCCAGCGGTGATGGTGTTTCCCACTTCATCGAGGCGCGTATATACTTCGGAGTGTGCTTCCAAATAACGCAGCATCGCCAATCCCGCAGACATTGCAATCGGGTTTCCAGAAAGTGTACCCGCCTGATAAACAGGCCCTGCGGGCGAAACGCAATCCATAATTTCTCGTTTGCCACCGTAAGCACCAACGGGCATTCCGCCGCCGATGATTTTACCCATCGTGGTCATGTCGGGCACAATGCCGAAGCGCTCCTGAGCGCCTCCTTTGGCCAACCGAAAACCCGTCATCACCTCGTCAAAAATCAGCACGATTCCTTCTTTGGTACACATCGAACGAATGGCCTCTAAATAGCCTGCATTGGGCAACACACAACCCATATTTCCGACAACCGGCTCCAAAATCAAAGCGGCAATTTGGCCTCTGTTGGCATCTATAAGTTGTTGTAACGCGGGCAAATCATTGAACGGAGCCGTCAATGTATCGTTGGCTACGCCTTTGGTTACACCCGGACTATCGGGAACGCCCATCGTCACCGCGCCACTGCCCGCCGAAATCAAAAAGCTATCTCCATGACCATGGTAACACCCTTCAAATTTGATGATTTTGTCGCGTCCCGTATAGCCACGCGCCACCCGAATCGCCGACATGGTGGCTTCGGTCCCAGAATTGACCATCCGGACTTTTTCCACCGATGGCACCATCCCTACAATCAATTCGGCCATTTCAACTTCTTTGCGCGTAGGCGCACCAAAAGAAAAGGAGTTCTGAATGGCGTCCGAAACCGCCTTTTCAATCAGTTCGTGGGCATGACCCAAAATCATGGGCCCCCATGAATTGATGAATTCTAAATATTGATTTCCGTCTTCGTCGTAGATGTAGGGACCTTTGGCCGACTTGATGAAAACCGGCGAGCCACCCACGGCCCTAAAAGCTCTCACGGGGGAGTTTACACCTCCCGGAATGTATTGTCTTGCTTTTTCAAAAAGGTCCTGACTTTGTGTACGTTGCATTCGTTTTTGTTACTTAATTAGATGTAGATGATATAAATTTCTTATTGCCCGTTGGCCAACACCCACCGCATATCGTCCATTTTCACAATAGGCACAACTTGGTTGTCGTTTGAACTCTTATAATTAAATCCTGAAAGCAGATAATCGTCCTCAAAAACCCGCGTATCCAGTCCACTGCGCAGTTGATTGCGGTACTTATGCAACAAACGGCCAAAAAACAAAAGGGCATCGTACCCCTGCATGGCATATATCGACGGAATCGTATTTCGCTTGGCCAGATAGTTTGTCTGAAAATCTCTTACCTGCGCCTTAGAGGTATCAATAAACTCAGTATCAATTATATAAACTTCTCGCCCTGCTAAGGTAGAAGAAACAACGTTTTGCATGTTAAACGCCAATGAACTCGCCAAAACCGGGACGTTAATTCGCCGTTTGTTCAGCATATTAAGCACCTTGTTTCCATCCGTTTCAGTACTACTAAAAACCACCACGTGGCCCGGTTTGTTTACTTCCGTAATCGTAGCACTTGAGTCGAGTTTCTCGCGCGTTTTGCGAAAATCAATGGTTTGGTAGCCCGCTTCCATGGCCTTGTTCTTATAGGAAGCCGCGAGGGTAGAATCGCGCCGGGATGCTCCGTAATAAATTGCCAGTTTACGGTTGGTCGAAGGCTGCGAGCGCATAAAATCAAAACTTTGTTGCGCCTGGCGTTCAAAGGAGGGCTGCAACAATAACGTATTGGCATGATTCACCAAAATATCAGTCGCTAGGCTCGTTGGATGCACATAAAATATGTTGTTGCTTTCGGCATAGTCTGCGGCCAACTTGGCAGGTTCATTGTAAACTGGTCCAATCATCAAGTCGGTTTGCGCAAAATTGGCATTGTTGACCACATTGACCATCTCTTCAGGGTCATTGCTGACATCGTACGTAAATAGATTGACCAAAATGCCCTCCTGCTGTAATTTGGCCTTAGCCAGCTTCATCCCTTCGTACATATCATACGCGAATTGATTGGTGCGTACCCGCTGGTTGGGACTGAATTCTTTAAGCCGAAACGGCAGCGCCACGGCCACATTATAATAGCCTTTCTGAAGGTTGTTATTACTTTGACGTACGGGAGTAACTGGCGAAGAGGATTTGGAAGAGACAACCCCAAAGCGATTGGTCAATTGGTCCGACAGCTCTAAATCCGATTTTTCATTGGACGTTCGCTGAATCATATCAATCAGCGCCAACGCTACCGTCTTATCGGCAGGGTGTTGGCGGTTCAGGCTCTTGAGGTAGGCAATGTCCTGTAATTTATTAATGTAAAAACGCTTTAGATTTTCAGCCTCTTTTTTGATGGAAGGCGTTGATATTTCCTCTACGTAGTCCAATGCCTCTCCAAACTGTTTTTCCTGAAAAGACACATCAGCCAGCACGTAGCGTACATCGTCCATTTTTTTCCAATCAGGAAAACGCTCCCGCAGTTGCATCAGCATCTGGCGGCTTTCCGACAAACGATTGGTTTTGAGGGCCGCCAACGACCAATAATAATGTGCAAAAGGCGCCAAGCCGTGGGTATATTTACGGGCCGTCAATGGGGTAAGTGCGCTCATGGCGGAGGCAAAATCGCCCGATTTGTATAACGCCACACCGCGCTTATATTCGCGCTCGTAGGTGGCATCAGCACCCTGGGCATACATAAAAAAAGGAAAGAGGTAAATCAGCAAAAAGGATTTTCTCATTAGAAAAACATTAGTGGGGTAAAACCAGAAGTCAAAGTTAAAAACAATTTTAACGTGTCTACTGCTGGGACGGCAAGTAGCAGTAAAAATAATGAAGAGGATGTAAAACAAAAAAGCCATCACGCTATATGCGAATGGCTTTTCTCACACTTAACCTATGATGAAAAGTTCTGAAGTATCTTCGGAACTTCAAACGTAACGTGAATATACGTTAATTTGTTTTATTTCTACAAACTTTTTTCAAAAAAATATCAAATTCCCCTATTTTAGGTGAAGTTCTTCGCCGATATTTTTCACTTTTTGCTTTAACGATTCGTACACTGCATCAAAGTCTTCGTTGCGTTCTAGCTTGGCAACTACGCCCACGTAAAACTTGATTTTGGGTTCAGTGCCCGAAGGACGGCACGTAAATTTGGTACCATCAGCCGTAAAGAATTGTAGTACATTTGAAGACTCAATCCCCATACTTCCCGACGGGATGTCGACCGTGGTACCGTTTTCGGTACGTTTCAAAAACTTATAATCATCAATCCGAACAACGGGTGAACCCGCTATCGACTGCGGCGGGTTAGCCCGAAAATCGGCCATCATTTGCTGGATTTCTTCGGCGCCTGTTTTGCCTTTTTTCGTCAATGAAATCAGGCCTTCATAATAAAAACCAAACTGCTTATAGACCTCCATCAACAAATCAAAAAGACTCAGCCCTTTGTCTTTGGCATAGGCCGTCAACTCGGCAATCATGGCACAACTTGCAATGGCATCTTTGTCGCGAACGGCATCGCCGATGAGGTACCCGTAGCTTTCTTCACCACCGCCGATAAACTGCTGTTTTCCCTCCAACTCTCTGATTACCTGCGCAATGTACTTAAATCCAGTCAGGGTATTGTAGCAATTGACATCGTATCCTGCCGCCATTTTATCGATGAGGTCCGTCGTAACGATGGTTTTACAGACAAACTCTTTGCCCGTCAACTTACCCGCTTCTTTCCATGCTTGCAAGAGGTAATAGATGAGCAAAGTAGCCGTTTGGTTTCCGTTCAACAATTGGATTTCTCCGTGGTGGTTCTTGACGGCAATACCTACGCGGTCGGCATCGGGGTCGGTGCCCATTACGAGGTCAGCGTCAATTTCTTTGGCGCGATTTACGGCCATCGACATCGCTTCTGCTTCTTCAGGATTGGGGTACACCACCGTTGGGAAGTATCCATTTCCCTGCGGTTCGGCCTGCTCGGCAATCACCGTTACATTTTCAAAGCCCATTTTGGCGAGCAACTGCGGTACCAGCGTCACACCCGTTCCATGAATCGGCGTAAAGACAATCTTGAGGTCTTTTTGACGCTTGATGGCTTCTTTTGAAATTGAAAGCGAAAGGATTTGAGAAATGTATTTTTCATCCACTTCTTCGCCAATGAGGTGAATCTTAGAAGCATCTCCCCCAAATTTAATATCATCAATGGACTGAATAGCATTTACTTCATCAATGATATTTTTATCGTGCGGTGCCACCACCTGAGAGCCATCGTCCCAGTAAGCTTTGTAGCCGTTGTATTCTTTAGGATTGTGAGAAGCCGTAATTACTACTCCACTTTTACAGCCCAGCAGACGTGCCGCAAAACTTAATTCTGGCGTGGGGCGCAGTCCTTTAAAAAGATAAACATCAATGCCGTTGGAAGAAAAAACATTGGCTGTTACCTGCGCAAAAACATCCGATTTGATGCGGCAATCGTGGGCAATGGCTACGCTGATTTTTTGTCCCGCAAAGGTTTTATTCAAATAATTGGCCAATCCCTGCGTCGCTGCTCCTACGGTGTATTGGTTCATGCGGTTTGAGCCAATGCCAATCAATCCGCGCAGACCGCCCGTGCCAAACTCCAAGTCTTTATAAAATGAGTCAGTAAGTTCAGTAAAATTTTGTTTATCAACCAGTTGCTGAATATCAGCCTTGGTATCGGCATCATAATTACCGCTAAGCCATAGGTCTACTTTGGTTTGTACAGCAGCTTCGAGCATAATGTTTTGAGTTTTGGAGTTACAGTTTTAGATAAAAAAGCAGAAACGTCCCCAAATTTAACGACTCATCCGAATCTTGCAACTTTATGTTTTATTTAACGCCAATTTTATGTTGTTAGAATGACTTTTTACTCCTTTTCTGCTGCAAAGGCCTCATTATTATTTCTTCCTTTTGGGATATAAATCTACTATTATTCCCATTTTTTTCTCAATTCTATCCCGATTGACGGCACAAATTTGAAAAAAAAATCGTTTTCAAAAAGTGAATACACGACCTAAACTGTCTATAAAAGCAGTAACGTTTAGTGATACCGTTGGTATGACTTGTTGGATACTCAATACGTTAGAAAATCGTTTTACTTACTTAATAGCCATCAATAACAATGCAGTTACAGCCGATTGACAAACGCTCGGGACTTACGCCCGAGGAGTTCAGAGAACAATACCTTTTGCCCGCCCGTCCCGTCGTTTTCCGTGACCTTGCGGCCGATTGGCCCGCTACCCAAAAGTGGACATTTGAGTACTTAAAACAAAATTACGGACACTTAAAAGTCCCACTTTTCGGCAATGACTTCCACGATGCTGGCAAAGGCTACATGAGCCCCAAAGTTCACATGCCTTTTGCTGAATACCTCGATTTGATTCAAGCGGGGCCTACCGAACTACGGATGTTTTTGTATAACATCTTCCAACACGCCCCCGAACTCGTCGACGATGTCAGAATGCCGACCATCATGCCGGGGTTCGTCAAAGAATACCCTTTTATGTTTTTTGGAGGACAGGGCGCAGTGGTAAAATTGCACTATGACATCGACTGCTCTTCGGTTTTTCTGACCCAGTTTCAGACCCGAAAACGGGTAACGCTGTTTGCTCCCGACCAAAGCCGTTTTTTGTATCAACATCCTTTTACGGTGCAGAGCCACGTAGATGTTTTGCATCCTGATTATGAAAAATTCCCCGCCTTCAAAAAAGCGGTGGGCTGGGATACCGTGCTCGAACACGGCGAGACCATTTTTATCCCCTCTACTTTTTGGCACTTTATCCAGTACGTAGACGGCGGTTTTTCCATCGCTCTTCGAGCCAACGACAGCGTGTTTACCCGGCTACGTGGTGTGTCAAACATTGTCCGGCATTTTGTGGTCGATAAGGGTATGAACAAGCTGCTTGGCCCCCGGTGGAAACATTGGAAAGAAGAAAAAGCCGCCGAACGCGCCATGGCGTAGTATGAGCCCCTCCCAAGGCATTTTCGGAAAGTTGGGACGCGGGGTATCATTTTACAAAAAAGTAAGCGTTAAGCAGATACTCCGCTTAACGCTTACCAAATAATGCTTCGCTTTCAACCTTACCTAACTCCCACCTGCACTTCGGTGATGTTGTTTTCAGGCGTTTCAAAATCCATATTGATGTACATTTCCCGGCACTCATCGGTCATGTGAAGTCCTTGGGCATGGAGTTGACGAATGAGGGTTTCGTAGATTTTGGGCAGTTGCTCCCATGGCCCTTCCAATACGGCAGAGACACACTTAAACCCCGCAATTCGCCGCCACTCAAACTCCGACGAAACCACTTCTTTTTCTTGAATAGGAAGCGCTATTTCCAACAGAAATTTTGTATCTGGCTGCCCGTCGATACCATAATAATTCCAGTGAATGGCCCCCGTAACCATCAAATCAAGGCGCACCGCTTCGCGGTAGAGACTTTTGGCCACGTGAGCCACGTGGTTTGATAATTCTGGCAGGGTGGTTTCGACGCGAAAAACCAGGGCATTGTACGGTTTTGATTCTTTGATATTCATGGCTGTATGGGTGGTTGTTTAGTTTTGAGGATAGTCGAAATTCACCATCCATTTGATGCCAAATTTATCGGTCGTCATTCCGAAATAAGCCCCCCAGAAGGTATCCTGAAGCGGCATTTCAACTTCTCCCCCTTCGGCCAATCCGTGAAAGATTTTTTCGGCTTCTTCTTTGCTTTCAGCCCCGATGGCCAACGACAGATTGTTTCCCAGCGTAAGCGTATGGCCCATAGATTCGAGGGCGTCGGTTCCCATCAGAATCGTATTGCTGCCAATCGGCAAAGCCACATGCATGATTTTGTCCTGATCGTCGGCTGATAATTTATCCGCCTCTGGGGTGTCTTTAAAACGCTGAAGTCCGACAAATTCTCCCCCAAAAACTGATTTGTAAAAGTTAAACGCCTCTTCTGTGTTTCCTAAAAAGTTCAAATACGGATTGACTGTTGCCATGGTTGTGTTTTGTTTAAAGTTATTTAAAATGACTGATTATTTAACTTCAACAAAGGTACAACCCGTTAGTGACAACGGTATGTCAGTAGGGTTTTAGGAAAGATAATGCTCCTGAATTTCGAGGGCCAAGGTGTGCATCATGTCTTTCATTTTTAGGGGGCTTTCTACGCTAACGTGCTTACCAAACGTCAGCAGCCAACGGCCCATTCCTTCAAAAAATTGCGTCATAAATGTCATTTTGACGTATTTGTCGTGTACTTCTTCCGAGAGGAATCCCCACGTATAGCGTTGCTCCTGCATAAACATCGCCGCTCCTTTGTGCACCCAAATGGTCACTTCTTCGAGCTGCTCCTCTACGCGCAGGCGGTCAAGGTAGGCTTGTAGGGTAAGTAAGTTTTGTTTCGGAAAAAACACCTCTGTATTGGTCAGGTTCTGAATCCGGTCGACCCTAAAATCACGGTAATCGCCCCGCAGCCGACAATAGGCAATCAAATGCCAATGAGAACCGTAATGCACCAAACCGATCGGTTCAATTTCGCGCTGTGTACTCTGGCTATGAAAATTGGTAACGTAATCAATCCCCAGTACCTGCTGCCGCACAATGGCCTGTTGAATCTGATTGAGCAGATGTACCGAAAAAGGCTCCGCGCGCTGCCGTGCCAGCACCTCCACGCGAGATTCTAGGTCTTCTAAGTGCTCTTTTTCGTTTCGTTTCAGCACGGATTTGATTTTGTAAAACGCGGAATCAAACCCTTGCCGCAACGACTCATCAGCCATTTTTCCAATCAATTTGGCCCCAAACAGCAGCGCACTGGCTTCTTCGTTGGTAAACATAACGGGCGGCAGATGGTAGTCTTCCAAAAAATAGCCCACGCCCGCCTCGGCCCCGATGGGTACACCGGCTTCTTCCAAGGCCCTGATGTCGCGGTAGACGGTGCGTAAACTTATTCCGAAACGGTCGGCAATTTCCTGCGCTTTTACGACGCGTTTGGATTGTAACTGAATTAAAATGGCGGTAAGTCGGTCGATACGGTTCATAAGAGGAAAGGCTGTTTGACGAAATGACGGGCAGAATTTGCGGTAACATTTTGCAAACTGCCGATTCCGTTATAGTATTGAGTATGATTTTCAAAATTCATAAAAAACCATGACTTCACGCCTTTTTTCGTTCCTTTTTCTGCTTTTATTCATGGCCTGCCATCGCCCTGCCGACAACGTACAGGAGGCCCAAACCCGCCTCACGAGCGTACCGAAATGGGAAATTCAGGAAATATTGATGGACGAAGCCCCCATCTTTAAGGACGGAAAAAGCGTACCCCACATCAGTGGGGTAGAATTTGATACCTACATGGATTGGGTGCGGTTTTTGCCCGACGGCAGTTTTGAGGGCCATTTTAAAGGAGCCACCGACACCAAAAAATTTCAGTGGGAAGCCTATACCAAGCAAAATGTCATTGCCCTGCGGGATACGAGCACCAAAACGGGCGGCTGGAATATTTATCCGCGCAACGTGTATGAAGATGGTTTTGAAATGGAAACCCGCAGCAGCGTATATGACCCACCACGGGTAACCAAGCTGACGCTGAAGTTTAAGCCGCTCTGAAAACAATCCACGATTTAAGCACAAAAGATGCTATTGGTGGCGTAACAAATCAGCATCTCATTTATCAAACTCAATCACATACTCCGACTTGTATTCGCTTTTTTCGGGTTTGATGTACTTGATGTAGAGGCGCGCCTTCTTGCCCAAACGCATACAAGTATGTTTGTTGGCGATGTCTTCAGGGGTATTCATGGGTTGTAGCGAGGGATACCACATAATAAAACCAGGCTTATCGAGCAACAATTGGGGTTTTGTCCATGCTTGGGAGTTGTTGCCCTCACCCAAGTCTTTGTTTTTATTGAACGAAATATACACGCTGCTGCCTTTCCAAGAGCTCCCCGTTACTTTGCCCATCAGCATCACCCAACAGTTGAGGTAAGTGTTCCAACTCACCGACGGCCCCCAATGAAACCCACCCGTGGGAGAAGAAGCGGGTCCGCCACCTTCGCTCATCGGGATTTGTAATGAAGCAATGGGCGCACCAAAACCATTATAGGCCGCGCTAAACTCTTTTCCATTCCAACGCAGGGCTTTGCCCACTGGGGTGCCTAAATCTTTGAGCGCAATACGCGCCACGCTGATACACTGGCCTTTGTGTTCGTCTTCACGCTTGTAGGAGGCCTCATCGTACACGCCCGGGAAGCCGTATTCGCCATAAAACAGGTACAAATAGTCGCCTACGGCTACCGCCGAAGGGTCACCTACGCCCCCTGCAAAGGTTTTGGAAGTGTTGTGTGGTTTGAGAATCATACGGGGCTGGAGGTCTTCGATAAATAGCCCTCGGTTGTCCCAGCTACGCCCGCCGTCCACTGATTTCATGATGCCGATGCGACACACAGCAGCGGGCGATTGAGGGCCCGTGAGTCCTTCGGGCCATTTATGGTCAATGTAGCCTTCACCCGTTTTGGCGTCGTATGGGAGAGTAGCAGGGTAGTTTTCGTTGTGATAAACGGCATAAAGGGTTTTTCCCGTGGCATCCTTGGGATCTTGATAGACTGTCTCAAACCATGCCGCTCCATGCAGTCCTTTCTGACCAATGGGCACATTGGGGGGCATTTTGGGTTCGGTAAAGTCTTCTGCATTACGTCTGAAGGCTTCTTCGGCGTGGCGGCCATCCGCAAATTTTAAGTCGTGGGCCTCTCCCCAAACGGGGTCTTCGCCGTATTTACCAGGAAAAATCCGAAACGTATCTCCCACCCACGCCTCGGCCATGTTGCAGTCCACAAAGTTGTTGAAATACACTGTATCGGCAGCGACGAGTTTGAATTTGGGCACCAACGAAGAGGTTTCTTCTTTGGCAGGTTGGCAAGCGGCCATCCACAAAGCTGCGCCTATAAATAAAAGGTAAGGTTTCATCGTATAAAAAGGCTATGACACTTTACAACCAAAAGGCAAGCGGCACGGAGTTTTACCGAATGTAGATTTGGTTTTATAAATGCTCTTTCAGGGCTTAAATGAGTGATTTTAAGCCCTAAAAGCAACGTTAGATAGTTCCTACATTTGCATTAAAGCGTTCTTCTCCACAAAGTACATCTTGATTTCACCTTTTCCTTTTGCGCTGATGTTTCCTCGGTATTCAAAGGAGAAAAGTGGGTCGTCTTTTATCAATTCATAGAATGCCTCGCTGATGTTTACTTTGCCCACGCTTCCGTTGCTTTCCATACGGCTTGCGGTATTGACGGTATCGCCCCAGATGTCGTACTGAAACTTTTTTACGCCCACAACCCCCGCCACGATGGGGCCAGCGTGGATACCCAGCCGCATTTCAAAGTGAGGCTTTGGGGCTAGTTGGTTTTCGATGGCCCTTTGGGCGATAAACGCCTGCATTTCCAGCGCTGCCAATACCACATTTTGGGGGGAGTTTTCGTCGGCATTGGCCATGCCTCCTGCGGCCATGTAGGCATCGCCGATGGTCTTGATTTTTTCGATTTGGTATTTTTCTGAAATCCTGTCAAACGCCTCGAAGCAAACATTGATTTCTTCGACCAATCGCTGCGGTGACATGGTTTGGGCGGTTTGGGTGAAGGATTGAAAATCGGTAAAAAGAATGGAAACCATTCCAAAATCTTTGGCTTTAACGCTGCCCGTTAGTTTGAGTTCTTCGGCGATTTCTTGGGGCAGGATATTTAAAAGTAAGGCTTCTGAACGGTCTTTTTCGACTTTGAGGGTTTCTTTAGCTTTTCTCACAAAATTCAGTCGATACCACAAACCACCTGCTATCAGCAGCACCATTCCCAACGAGGCGATGATTATATTTCGCTGCTTTTCTTTCGCCTGTATTTCGACTTGGTGTTTGAGTTTGGCGGCACTTTGTTTTTTGACGAAGGCGATGCTGTCCACCAACTGTTGCTTTTGAAACTCCATGTTCATCATTCGGCTGGAAGCTTCTTTTGTGTTCAAACTATCTTCAAAAGCATTTACTTTTTCATAATACAGCAACGCCAACGAGTTGTTATTCAAAGATTTATAAGCATGATAAAGACATTCGCAAGCATCTTTTTTGATAGAAATCGCACCCATTTTTTCGGCTATTGTTAGCCCCGCGCTGCATTTTCCAACGGCTTCATTGTATTTTTTTAGTTGATAGAATATATTGCCAATGGCAATGCTACAGCTACTTCTATACTGTAATTTGCCAATTTCTTCGGCTTTTTTTAGACAGCTATTGTAATAGAACAATGCTTTTTGAAAATCTGATTTTCGGTAAAACAACTCTCCCAAGTTTGACAGCACTTCTATTTCTACCTCTTTTTCTTTCGCTTTTTGAGCAATGTTCAGTGATTCATCAAACTCTTTCAGGGCTTTGTCAAAATTGCCTTGCTCCATAGAGATATAACCCACCTCCATCAGTATTTTGGCAACTCCTCGTTTGTCGTTTAACTCTTTGAAAAGGGCATCTGCTTTGTTGAGGTATTTCAGGGCGTTGGGGTAATCTTTTATTTTTGAGTAAATACCTCCAATGTTTCCTGTAATGGTAGCAGTCGTATTTTTATTCCCAATTTTTTCTTGCATAAAAATGGTCTGTTTATACAGCTCTACCGCCTGTGGATAATTGCCCATGCTGTAATAAATCACACCTACGTTGTTTAATAAAGCAGCCACCCCTTTTTTATATCCCGCCTTTTTATAGGCAGCTACCCCTTTTTCAAAAAAAGAAAGGGCTTTAGAAAGGTTGCCTTGGCGGTAATAATTTGCCCCGATGTAGTTGAAACAATGCCCAACTTCCCGTTGCTTTCCCAGTTTTTGGTAAATAGGTAGGCTGCTTTCAAACAATGGCTGGGCTCGTTTTGAGTCGCCAACACTGTCATATTTTTCAGCAAGTTTGAAAAGGCTATCGGCGGTTTGGAGATTTGGGGAATTGGCAATGGTCTGTATGTTTTGGGCGTGCAGTTTTACCTTCACCAGCAAAAAGCAAAACAACAATAGATACATCCAAGGGTTTTTCACGCGTTTAGTGGGTTTCAAAAAGATAGAATTACCAGCTATTATCTAATTTTTCAATTTCTCTTCTTACCTCATCAATCAATTGCTGCTCGGTGGGTAGGTATAGCTGGTATTTGCTTGCTATGATGGTTTTATTGTTTTCGGGCAGGGTGATTTTTACGACTGCGTCGTTTTTGTCGGCACACAATAATACGCCAATAGTGGGGTTTTCAAAATCTTGCTTTTCGTAGCGGTCGTAGTAATTGACGTACATTTGCAGTTGCCCAATGTCCTGATGGGTGAGTTTAGTGGTTTTTATTTCAAACAACACAAAACATTGGAGCAAACGGTTGTAAAATACGAGGTCAATAAAAAACTCATCGCCATCCAAATGAATACGTTTTTGTCTTGCCACGAATCGGAACGCCGAACCGTGAAAACCCATTGCCCAGTTCCAACAAAAAATCTTGCAGGTGCGTGATAATGGCGACTTCTAAATCTTTTTCGTAGTAGGCAGCCTCTCGTTTTAGGCCCAAAAACTCCAACACCATGGGATCTTTGATGATTTCTTTGGCATCGGTGGGCAGTTTTTCGGCTCGGGCTACTGCCAACACGGCTTGTACATCGTTGCTGAGTAGAAGGCGTTCAAACAATTGGCTGTTTACTTGGCGTTCCAACTGCCTTGCCGTCCAGTTGTTTTTTTCGGCTTCAGCGATGTAAAACTCTCTTTTGTCCTCATTATCAATACGTATGAGGGTTCGGTAATGCGTCCAACTGAATTGTGAACGCAGTGCGTTCACAATTGGGAAGGTGCGGTAAAACTGCCGAAAAAGATTTAGCTGCCTGTATGAAAACCCGCTGCCATATTGAGGTTCGAGGGTTTGAGCCAGCGATTTGATTAGAAACTCGCCATACCCTGCACGCTCTTTCCCTTGCTGTTCTTCCTCAAAAATGACCCTGCCTATTTGCCAATACATCAGCACTCGCTCGGTATCTACCGAACGAATGGCTCGCTCCTGTGCCGATGCAATGATGCGGTGTATTTGCTGAATAAGGTCGTGCTTTATTTGCATGTCGTTCATATTATTGAACCAATTGATATACACGAAAGACTGGGGCGGTGTCATCGTTGACTGACTTTTGAGTAGTTACGGAAGTTTTTCCAGATCCGTTTGGGCCTGCAATTACCAAAAGTTTAGGCTTTTTGTCCGACATTGTGTTTTTTATTGTACACTCCAAAAGCGTCTTTTATTTTTTGTTTTTGCAATTTTTTAAATGCCTCCTTAGCTTTTGCTACCCGTTATTTTACGTCTTCTAAAACATTCTTCATCAGTTCGTTAAGTTGTTCATCGCTGGACTCAGTGTCCAAACTAAAATTATATAATTTATTCATAATTGTAGTGGATTACTGTTTACAATTATACCCCAAAAAACCTACTTCAGCCCCAACCCCTCATACACCACCTGCATAATGGCCGTGCGGACGTTGAGGGTGGAGATTTTGTTGTTGTCGCGCGTAGGGTACACGCGGTTAGACAAAAAGACGTAGTTGAGGTTATAGGCGGGGTCGTTCCAAATCATAATACCCGTATAACCCGTATGGCCGTAGCTCATCGACGTGGCGCTTTTGGGGGCGTTGCCGCAATCTCTCCCCCGGCAGGGTTTGTCAAAGCCGATGCCACGACGCGACTCAGGGAATTGATAACTCGTAAACTCGTTCATGGTGTTTTCGGAAATAAACGACTCACCGCCGTAGCTGCCTTTTTGGAGGTACAGTTGCGTTACTTTCATGAGGTCGTTGGCGTTACCAAAAAGCCCCGCGTGACCGCTGAGCCCGCCCAACATGCTGGCACCTTCGTCGTGTACGCGCCCGTGGATGAGCGTTTCGCGGTAGAAGGTATCCCGCTCACTTGGCACAATTTTGCTCAAATCATAAAAGCGTCTCGGATTGAAAGTCAGCGAATTAGCACCTATTTTACGATAAACGTTGGTTTTTAAATAATCTTCAAACGGCACCCCCGTGATGTTTTGCACCACCTGCGGGTACAGAATGAAAGATAAGTCCGAATAAATGTATTCCTTCTTCTCGTTAAGCGGCGATTCGCGAATGGCATCAAAAATCTTCTTTTGGTATTTTTTGTGCAACCACAAGCTATCCGTCACCTGAACCGTGTACGGCCCGTGGGCGGTTTTGCCCCAGCTAAAGGTCTTTTTCTTCCAAGTACCGTCGGCATTTTTGGTATCACGCCAGAATGGAATCCACGCTTTCAGGCGCGCCTGGTGCGTCAGCACTTGCCGCCAGACCAAATCGGCTTTGTTGGATTTGTCATAACTGGGCAAATAATCCTTCATCGTTCCGTCCAGATTGAATTTGCCTTCGCTGTGCAATCGTGCCAAGGCCATGGTCGAGCCAGCAATCTTGGTTACCGACGCAAAATCGTACAAATCCGTCAACTGAACGGGGCGCGGCGGCACATTTACCATCTTCAACGGAGTTGGATACACATGCGTGCCGTAGGCTTTGCGATAAAATACCTTTCCGTCTTTGGCGAGCTGAACCACGATACTCGGCGTTGCTTTTTGAGCAATGGCGTTGTTGGCCAATGAGTCAATCTTGAATGAAAGCCATTGGCTATTTAATCCCACTTCTTCGGGAATGGTGTATTTGAGACGACCGATGGCAGGAATATCCAAACCCGCGCCGTAGCCAAACTGCGCATTGACCGTTACGGGGAGTTTGCCTTTGGCAGGAATGGCTCCAAACAACAACTGCGCCGACAGTTCTTCGGTAAACGGCGTCAATTGGTAGGCCATCACTAGGGCTTTGGCATTTGAAATACCCTCCAATTTATTGAGCGAATACGCATTTCCAAAAACCGTTATGATTGAATTACCGTTGTTGGCCAAATCTTTTACCCAAGCTGCTGTGGTGGGCGTAATCCCATAATTTGTTCCCGGACGAATGTTGTTGAGGTGCGCCCCTACCAGCACCACATCGTAGCTTTTGAGCGCCGATCGAATACGTGATTGCACGCTGTCGGGGGTTTGAGGATGAATGATAAAATGGTCTATGTTGGTATATAAAGAAAGTGTTTTTTGGAACGTAGTGAGGTCGCCCGTTGAGGCAGTTTCATTACGAGTGCCGAGGGCTACGACTCCATCTTTGGTAGCCGCCGCGGCCGCTGGCGCATCCGTTAGAGAAACAGAAGCAATCGTTATTTTATCTAAATGCTTGATGGGTAAAACATAACCCTCATTTTTCAGAACCGTCAGCGCATTTTCGGTGAGCAGACGATTGAGCAATTCTGATTCTTTGTCGTTAATATCGGCAATCAGATTTTTGGTTTCAATGGGTTTGAATTGAGCCAATCCAACCCAGGCTTTGGCGGCCAAAACTTTCTTGACCCGCGCGTCTATTTCGGCCTGACTGATGCGTCCTTCGGCAATGGATTTTTTGATTTCGGCAATGGCGGCCGGTACATTGGGGCTAAATTCCAGCACATCCATACCTGCTTCCAATCCTTTGGCGTCGCCGGTTCCATTGGGAAAATATTTGGTCAGCCCCTTCATGTTCATGGCATCCGAATATATGAGGCCGTTGAAGTGCAGCTGATCTCTCAGCAAGCCCGTCACGATGGGTTTTGAGAGCGTAGAAGGCACATTTTTGGCGGTATCCAATACGGGTATCGCCAAGTGCGCCATCATGATGCCGTCGGCACCTTTCTCGATGAGTTTACGAAAAGGGTATAATTCTACGGAGTCTAATCGGGCGCGATTGTGCGGAATAACGGGCAAATCATAATGCGAATCCACGCCCGTATCGCCATGACCGGGGAAGTGTTTGAGCGAACTCAAAATCCCCCCGTCCTGCATTCCTTTCATATACGCGTACGATTTTTCGAATACTTTTTGGGGATTTTCACCAAACGACCGAAAGTTAATGACAGGGTTATTGGCGTTGTTGTTGACATCGACTGAAGGGGCAAAATTGATATGGACACCCAGACGTTTCTTTTGCGCCGCCAGCGCTTTGCCCATTCTATAAATCAAATCGTCATTGCCCTGAATCGCCCCCATCGTCATCTGGTACGGGAAGCGCACCGCACTGTCTAGGCGCATGGCCAAGCCCCATTCAGAGTCCATCGCTACCAAAAGCGGTACTTTGGAAATGGACTGATAATAATTGGTCAGTTGCGCCTGTTGCACGGGGCCACCCTGAAAAAAAATAACGCCTCCCACTTTGTAGTCACGGATGTACTGCGCCACCACGCGCGGGTTGGAGAAAGTCGTGTCAATGATGACTCGTTTGGGGTTCATCGGATACCCGTGGGCCGCCACCATAATAAGCTGCGCAATGCGCTCGTCGGGCGTCAGGCTGTTAAAGACCGAATCTACCCAGCGCTGATTGGGGTTTTGCAAAAAAGGTGGTGTAGTTTGAGCAAAAGAGGAAGTTGCAAGGCAAAAAAAGGAAAAGAGAACTAGAAACAGAGGCTTTTTCATGTAAATCAGCGATAATGCCGGTGTTGATGGTTATTGATAGTCAAAGGTTGAAAAAAGGTAGGCATAAGTCAAATCTCCGTGCTAAAAAGATTGAGCCTCACCCACAAAAAACCCCGCCGAAGTTGGTTTTGGCGGGGCTTTTATCTATTTATTTGCAATGCATTATTTATGGGTATCTGCTTCTTAGGTAGTTTCATTCACAAATGAAGAGGCCTTTAATCGGTTCCACACCCCTCAATCTGCGCCTTGAATACCGCCCCCGCTTTGACCTCAAAGCCAGGTCTAAATTCTACGAACTTGCCCGCCTGATAGAGTACATCGCTGTTGGTGTTTAGTAGATTCGCGGCTTCAATTCGATGCTCTACCTTAAAATGATGGATGGCTCCCGAAGCCGTTGTTTCACCAGGATTGCTAAAGAAATATTCTAGCGGACATTCGGGGCGCATCCTCCACAACTCCCGTCCAACATCGGCGCGGTAGGCAGAAAAATAAACCCGTCCGTTATGAACCGAAACCAATTGCGGCGAAGAGCTACGGATTCCCGCGTCGATGTCCGTCAATCGTACTGTACCTGAGATGGTGCCGTCCGAACGGTACAATTCGTAACTTTTATGTTGGGGACCAGAAGCGGGAGAAGATTCATAAGCATTCAAATACAAAGAACTGTCTCCTTTTGTCATTCGATAGTCTGAAAGCAACGTACTTTTCAGCAGTTGGGTACCCTGAGCGGTACCATTCGATTTCCAAAGTTGCTGGTTGGCAAGGAAATAAAGCTCATTTTTAAAAGTCACCAACGAAAAAGGAGTAGAACTAGCCGTACCTGAAGTAATATCTTTGACCAATACTGTACCCGCTGCCGTACCATCCGACCGCCACAGTTCGATGCCGTTTGTTGCATCAGAAGCCCTAAAAAAGAGTTTGTCATCATAGATAATCAACGCCCCGTAGGATTCCTCAAAATAGGGGTTTCGTCCAAAACCGCTGTTGGGCCCAGCATAAATGTCTTTGACAAGTTTTGTGCCCATGGCCGTACCATCTGATTGCCATAGTTCATAACCTAAACTGTCGGTGTTAGCAATAAAATACAGGGTATCTTTATACACTACAAAGCCATAAGGCATTGAACTCGCCATCCCCACATTGATGTCTTTAACCAACGTAGTGCTCAGATCAGTACCATCGGTACGCCACAATTCCACACCCGCGCTGTCGGAGCCTTGGGCCGCGAAATACAAAAACCCCTTGTAAGCAATCATTTTTACGGAAGAATCTGGCTCCGAATAGCTTCGGGGAGGTGCGCCAGTTATTTTATCGGTTATTTTCTGAAAACCGCTTTGACTGCTTTTATAAAGTCCGTTGGATAGAAAATAAAGTTCATTGTTAAGAGTAGCAAACAGTACTTTTTGGGATGTAGACGAAAAAGTATCAAAAACCTTCGTTGGGGCAGTCTCACCGTTGGTTTTCCACAAATACCGCCCGTTGACCATCCAATAAAGTTCATTTTGGAAAACGGTAAAATTATTGAAGTAGGTAGAAAAACCCGTTGCGCCAACCGAATGCCCCAGGCTTTGTGAGGCATTTTTGGTAAAGTCACCGTACAATAACGCACTAGCGGCGGTGCTATCGGCCCTCCATAGCTCCGTGCCCGATTTGCCATCGTTGGCGGTAAAGAATGTTGTGTTGTTAAAATGTACCACTCGGCCAAAAGGATTCACGGAGGAATTGGCCGTTTCGGTATTCATATCCTTGACCAAGGTTGTATTGGCCTGTGTCCCGTCGGTGCGGTACAGCTCAAAGCCTGAAACGGGGCTATAAGCTGTAAACAGAACGCCCGTACCCAACGCCATCGGCACCACACGGGCCAGCTCAAGACCTAAACTTAGATTGAGGCCTTTTACCAAAACTGTTCCCGCGCTCGTGCCATCCGACACCCACAGTTCGTAGGTATCATTGGGAGAAGGCGCTCTCATAAACGCTATTTTATTGCCAAAGGCAAACGTAGTATTGGTTTCAAAGTAAGAACTGAAGGTAGAATCAGCGATGTTTTTTACCAAGGCAGTCCCTCCAGTGGTGCCATCAGTTTTCCATAATTCACGCCCATTGATACTATCATTGGCAAAAAAGAAAAGGGTGGTTCCTGCCACGGTAAAGCCTGGATTTGAACCAAAAGTCCCATCATTGTAAGCCGCCGAGCTCAAATTGATGTCTTTTAGCAAGGTGGTTCCAGCGGGGGTCCCGTCCGATTTCCACAACTCAAATCCTTTCAAACCTTCGGAAGCGACAAAGAATAGTTGATTGTTAAACACCACGGGGTTTGTCACGTGTCGCAAAGAGTCTTTCACTACCTGCGTACCCAAGGCCGTACCATTGGATTTCCACAATCGAGTAGAAACGCTATCATAAGCCGTAAAGTACAACTGATTATTAACAACTTGTAAATTACTCGGCGTACTTCCAATCGTTCCGGCATGAATATCTTTCACCAAAACCGTTCCTGCTCCGTTGGATTTCCATAACTCGCAACCGTTTGCGCCATTGCTTGCCTGAAAAAACAAGGTAGTGTCTACAACCGCAAAATGAGTTGGGTAACTACCCAAAACCCCTGGGTTAATATCTTTCACCATCACAGTTCCCGTTGCCGTGCCGTCCGTACGCCACAATTCCGCCCCATTTATCCCGTTATTGGCCTGAAAATACGCCTTCGCTCCAATCACTTTAAAAGACTTTGGATTAGCATTTGCACTACCAGGATTGATATTTTTAACCATATAGGTACCAGCGGCCGTGCCGTTTGTACGCCATAATTCGACCCCAGTACTATCTTGTAAAAAACTGAAATACAACACATTGCTCAAAACCCCCAATACTTTCATGTAAGCATTTCCCGAGGCAGTATTAAATAATTCGGTGGTTCCAGTGATAGAGCCATTGGTTTTAAACAAGCCGTAGCCACTGCCACGTTTGTGCGCCAAAAAAATCAGCGACCCGTTAAAATTCGTCAGATTGCTGGGCGATTGTATATAATCTCCAACGGCCGTCATATCCAACAATACCGTCCCGCTGGGTGTACCGTCAGTTTTGTACAGCAACGTCCCTTTTTCTGACGAAGCCGTATAATAAACTAACCCACTAATGTTGACGGCATTGGCTACGTCCAACGTGCTCCCGTTTGTGCCGTACACATCCTTGAGCAGTTGTTGTCCATAAGATTGAACGAATAAAAGAAGATAGAAAATGGTTGTGCAAAATTGTTTCATAACGTTTAACTCAAAGCCCCTCCTGCCAAACTACCCAGTGTTAAATAATAAACTCGCATTCTAATATACAATAAAAATTAAGAATTGAAGCGCCATTTTTTCCATTACAATACAACAACGAATGGGATATACACCAAATAAAAATATACCTATAAGACAAATTTAGAATATTATATTTAAAAACAAACTAAAAATATCCTTGTGAATCATCGATAGGGACTATTTATACAAAAAAGGTAGAACAACTTTTTTAGGTTAAAGATGTAGATTTGAAGTGCAATTATCCAGCAGTTGCTGGGTAGGTGATTATCCAAAAAAGAGCCAACTCTTCTAAATAATAAACCATAGTTTTGTGGTGTCAAAAGAATGTATTGCATCGTTAATCAGTCATAACTTTGAACGCTTTTGGCGGCAATCCAGCCACCGAAACAGAGCTACATCGACTAAAAACCGAAAACGAGTATTTACGCCAACGCGACGCCAAACAGAAAGAAACCATCCAGGTATTGTAAAATACCATAAAGAAGCTTTCTGAAACCAATTCATCAAATTGGGAAATAAATGAACATAAGAGGGAGCAATATATTGATTTCCAGCAAATTAAAAAAGGGACAACCTACTGAGGCTATCCCTTTTTTAATGAATTTTGACCAAACTGAGTTACTTCTTCTCACCGCCCCCTTTTGGTGGGTTATTGGTTTTATTGGGGTTGGCGGCATTGGCCGAAGGGTTTCCCCCTCCTCCGCCTTTTTTCTTTTTATTTCTGTTACGATTGCTGCTTTGTTGCTGGTCACGGTCGCGGCTGCTGAATTTCTTATCCATCTTCGCCAAATCGCTATTGATGCCAGGAGCCGGCAACAACGACACAAGCTCTTCGATTTCGAGCACTTCCAACGAAACGGGTTTTTGTCCTTTAGCATTAAGACTCAATATCCGGTTGACGTTTTCTAGCGAAATAGGGTGCCAAGTGGTGCTGTCATTTTCATAACCAAACCACATGATTTTCTTAAAAATATCCGTTTTTTGCAGGTGCGCTTTTCCCTTTTGGGTTTGAAGCGGTGCATCTACGTGCGGAATATCCTTGAGGGCATCAATGTAGGTTTCGAGTTCGTAATTCAGGCAGCATTTCAAGCGCCCGCACTGCCCCGATAATTTGGTCGGATTTAGCGACAAATTTTGGTAACGTGCCGCTGAAGTGGTGATGTTTTTAAAATCGGTCAACCACGTAGAGCAGCATAACTCACGGCCACAGGCCCCGATACCACCCAAACGTCCGGCCTCTTGACGCAGGCTAATCTGCCGCATCTCAATCCGTGCCTTAAATTCTCCCGCCAATACTTTGATTAATTCACGAAAATCGACGCGCTCGTCGGCTGAGTAATAGAAAGTAGCTTTGGTATTATCTGACTGAAACTCTACATCTGAGAGTTTCATATTAAGTTTCATGTCTTTGACCAACTCCCGGGCGCGGTACATGGTGGTGAGGTCGCGGGCAATGCTTTGCTCGTGCTTTTCCAAATCGCGCGGAGTGGCTACACGATAAATGCTCTTCAGGTTTTCGTCATTGGCCACTTTCTTTTTGACCATTTGCAGGCGAACCAAATCTCCCTGCAATGATACTGAGCCAATATGATAACCAGAGGCCATCTCGCACACGACGTAGTCGCCGGTGTGCAAATCGAGTTGATTTATGTTGCGAAAATACTCTTTACGTCCGCCCTTAAATTTAACTTCTACGACATCAAACCGTTTCATCACTGGCACGTCCATGTCGCTAAGCCAATCAAAAACGTTCATTTTATTACAGCCACCCGTTCCACAAGCGCCATTATTTTGACAACCGGACGTTTTTTCAGTCAGGCCACGCGTTCCGCAACCTCCGGTTGAACATGATTTACAACTCATTGTATATAGTTTACAGTTAGCAGTTGGCAGTTTACAGTCAGTAAGCAATGAATCATTGCCTACTGTCCACTGCTTACTGCCCCTAGTCGTTATAACGGATCAAATCCAATCCAATATCTTTGCGATAATATTTACCTTCAAATTGTACCGTTGCTGCTGCTTTTTGAGACTTATTGACGGCTCCTTCGAGCGAGTTTGCCAAGGCTGTTAAAGTCAACACACGGCCTCCGTTGCTGAGTACCTCGCCATTTCCATTGGAGGCGGTTCCAGCGTGGAAGACGAGCACGTCTTCTATTCTTTCTAACTCTGCAATTTTCTTGCCTTTTTCGTAAGCTTCAGGATAGCCCCCCGACACAAGCACCGTGGTCACGGCCGTTTGCGGCGAAATCAGCAAATCACTTTCCGCCAATTTTTGGTCGGCTGCGGCGAGCAGAAGCGTTACAAAATCGGACTGAATACGCGGCAATACCACCTCCGTTTCGGGGTCGCCCATGCGCGCGTTGTACTCAATCACGTAAGGTTCGCCTTTTACGTTCATTAAACCGATAAAAATAAACCCAACATAACGGATTCCTTCGGCCTGCAATCCCGACAAGGTAGGCTTAACGATTTTATTTTCTACCTTCCGCAGGAAGTTTTCATCGGCAAACACAACTGGTGACACCGCCCCCATTCCGCCCGTATTGGGGCCCGTGTCTTTTTCTCCGATTCGCTTGTAATCTTTTGCCTCAGGCAAAATTTTATAGTTGATACCGTCCGTTAATACAAAAACAGAAAGTTCGATTCCTCTTAGAAACTGTTCAACGACCACTTTGTTTCCAGCATCGCCAAACTTAGCATCTACCAGCATATCTTGCATGGTGGCCTTGGCCGTGGCGATGTTTTCTGCGATAATTACCCCTTTGCCAGCGGCCAATCCATCGGCTTTCAAAACAATCGGCAATGCATGTGACTCCAGAAAAGTAAGGCCTTCTTCGAGCGTTTCGGAGGTAAATGTGCGAGAAGATGCCGTAGGAATCCCGTACTTCAACATGAAGTTTTTGGAAAAATCCTTGCTTCCTTCCAGTTGAGCGCCCAGTCGGTCAGGGCCTACAATTTTGATTCTTGAAAGCTCAGGACGTGCTTTCAAAAAATCAACAATTCCATTGACCAGCGGCTCTTCTGGCCCCACAATCACTAATTTAATTTTTAGGTCCACAATTGCTTTCGCAGTTGCTTCAAAGTCATTATAGCTAAAGGGGAGATTGGTCGCTACTTGAGCGGTACCTGCATTGCCAGGGGCTACATACAACTCATCACAGTGTGGGCTTTGCGCAATTTTCCAAGCAAAAGCGTGTTCACGTCCGCCCGAACCAAGGATTAGAATGTTCATTTTTTTTGTATAAAAGGGATCGCTACGAGTAAAATGTTGAGTAATCATAAAATTAAGAACAAACGCGGGTTTGTTCTTAATTTTATGGGGTTAGCTTTCCACCTAGTTTGCTACTTCTGACAAGAATTTGATACGCATCAATCGGAGTTCGTCTTCGGTGACATCTTCCTCCGCCAACTCATCCATGGCCACTGCGATACTATCGGTTTCGGTTGCCATGAAGTAATCGTAAATATCCCGTTGGCGGTCACGGTCCATAATCTGATTGATGTAGTAGTCCAAGTTTAGTTTTGTACCGGAGTAGCAAATGTGTTCAATCTCCTCAATCAACTCGTCCATCCCAAGCCCTTTTGCTTCCGCAATCTCATCCAAATCCACTTTTCGGTCTATCTGCTGAATAATAAAAATCTTCACTTTAGACTTGTTAGCTGCTGATTTTACAACTACGTCTTTAGCGGTTTCTATCTCATTTTCCTCAACGTATTTGGTGATTAAATCAATAAATGGTCGTCCAAATTTTGACACTTTTCCCATTCCAACCCCGTTGATTTGGGCCATTTCCTGAGACGTAGTGGGATAAGTAGTGGCCATTTCTTCCAACGACGGATCTTGGAAAATCACATACGGAGGAAGGTTTTTTTCTTTCGCCAGTTTCTTACGTAGTGCTTTCAATAAACCTAAAAGCGCTTCATCGTAAGCATTGCCCCCACCCGCAGGGGCAAGATCCGTTACATCTTCTTCATCGTTTGCTTTCTGAATCTCACTTTCATCAAACGTATGATCTTTGGAAATCGTAATCGGATAAGGGTCTTTGATAAACTTACGTCCCTTTTCCGTCATTTTTAAGACCCCGAAATTTTCAGAATCTTTAGACAGAAACCCAAAAATCACCAGTTGACGAATCATGGAGCGCCAGAATTCTACTCCGTATTCTTCTCCTTCTTCTTCATCTTTGAATTTACCAGCCCCGTACATTTCAAGCTTGTTGTGCTCGTAGCTTGTTACGTAGATGTTGTCGGTTGCCGTAATCAAGTCGGCAATGTGGTCTCCGTCAAATCGCTCATCCGTTTGGTCGATGGCTTTAAGGACCAAAACCGCCTCTTCCTGAATCCTAATCCGCTGGGTAGGCTTAACACAATTGTCGCAAAACCCGCAGTCTTTCTCCATATACTCCCCAAAATAACTCAATAACTGACGCCGGCGACACGCGCCGAGGTTGGCGTAGGCCACCATTTCATTGAGCAAATGACGCGCGTTGTCACGTTCGGTAACGGACTTATCTTTGTTGAATTTCTCCAGTTTTTGAATATCGTCGATGCAGTAAAACATGACGCAATTTCCTTCCAGACCATCGCGTCCGGCACGTCCTGTTTCCTGATAATAGCCTTCCAAAGACTTGGGGGCGTCGTAGTGAATCACAAACCGCACGTCGGGCTTGTCGATTCCCATTCCAAAAGCAATCGTTGCCACAATCACATCAGCTTCCTCATTGAGAAAGGCATCCTGATTGTGCATCCGGGTCGACGAGTCCAATCCTGCGTGGTAGGGCAGTGCTTTTACATCATTCACATTCAGCAAATTGGCCACTTCTTCCACCGTTTTACGGCTCAGACAATAGATGATACCCGATTTACCTTTGTTGTTTTTAATGTATTTGATGAGTTGTTTGTTAACATCACCTAATTTAGGACGAACTTCGTAGTAGAGGTTTTTACGGTTAAACGATGTTTTAAACATCGCCGCTTCTTCCATCCTTAAGTTTTTGACAATATCCTGCTGTACTTTGGGCGTAGCGGTGGCAGTCAAAGCAATAAGCGGTAACTCAGGGTTGATGTTATCAATAATTCCCCGAATACGACGGTATTCAGGGCGAAAATCATGGCCCCACTCAGAAATACAGTGCGCTTCGTCTACCGCTACAAAAGAAATATTGGCTCTTTGTAGAAAATCAAGGTTCTCCTCTTTGGTCAACGATTCTGGAGCTATGTATAACAGTTTTAGGGTTCCGTCTAAGGCGTCTTTTTTAACTTTATTAATTTCAGCCTTATTGAGGGTTGAATTCAAAAATTGGGCATTGATTCCGAATGCATTGAGTTGATCCACCTGATTTTTCATCAACGCAATAAGGGGCGAGATAACGATAGCAATACCTTCGGTTGTTATCGCCGGCAGCTGATAGCACAGGGATTTTCCAGCACCAGTAGGCATAATAACGAAGGTATTATTGCCGCCCATGATGCTATTAATGATAGCCTCCTGCTCTCCTCTAAACTGACTGTAACCAAATATTTCTTTGAGTCGCTCTTTAAGCGTATGCTGTACGCCTGTGTCTACCTGAATCATCCTCGTGACTTATAAATTTTAGTGGCCTTTACTCTCCTGATTTACAGGGATTTGTATAGCTTTTGTGGTGAGTTGGAATGTAAAAAAACAATGATTATCCAGAGTTATGACAATCCGTTGTAATCGGACCCTGAACTCCAGTATCTAAGTTTGAAATTAGTAAAAATTATCAAATTTGACACAACAAATTTTTATCCGTAAAAAAAACATTTTTTTTTACTGAACCACCCGAAATGACTAACAACCTACTGACAGCCAAAACCTTGCAGAGATTTTACTTAGTAAAATAGGGAGGAAATTTGTTTAAAAATATCCATAATACGTCCGTTTATTTATCGCATCCGCTCCTGCGAACGAACAAATTTCTCGTCGCGACGTATAAAACGGTTGGCAAGTACGTTGGCCAACATGGCTAATATAAGGGAATAAAAACCAAGTCCGAAATCTCCATTAGCGGCGGGATCAAAAAGATTTTTAGCTTTTCCAAACACAAAATACATGACCAAACCCATTATAATCGTCATAAGTACGGAGTTGGCAGCACATAATCCCGACTGGAGCAAACGGTTTTTGTACTGAGACAACGCAAAAGCAGCCAGTGCAGCCACCAGTGCCCCCAGCAAAGTAAGGTACCACACTGGCGTTATAACCGAGCTAGTGCCTTGCTGGTGGATAAGCCTCAGGGCCGTCAAATGAACCGATTGAGTTGTATCTAATGCTGTTTTATCCCAAATGGGCAAGGAAATCATACCGCCCATTCCTACGGCAACCAAAGCTAGAAAAAGTGACTGAATACGCTGTAACATAACTTGTTAGTAGTTATTCTTATTTGTTTTTAATGATTTATTTACTAATAAAGGATGGCAAAGGTAATCAATTGACTATAATTTTGATATACCCGCTGGAGGGAAGATTTCATACATACTCACCAACGCAAACGTTGGACCGCAGCACATCATTTTGATAGATAAACTTTATTTTTACGAAAAAATCAGAATTTAAAAGAATCGAGTATGCTTTCAAAAACGTTCGGCAGTGCAGTCTATGGCGTCAATGCCACCATTATTACCATTGAAGTAACAGTAGGTCAGGGAATGCGTTTTTTTATGGTGGGATTGCCCGACAGTGCCGTAAAAGAAAGTGAACAGCGGGTGGAAGCGTCGCTGAAATACTTTAATTACCGTATGCCTCGCCAAAAAGTGGTCGTCAATCTGGCCCCTGCGGACATCCGAAAAGAAGGCTCGGCGTACGATTTGCCCATCGCCCTGTGTGTACTTCAAGCATCCGACCAACTGGTTGCCCAAAAGAATTTGGAAGACTATATCATCATGGGAGAACTTTCGCTGGATGGCAACCTCCGTCCCATCAAAGGAGTGCTGCCCATTGCCATCGAAGCCCGTAAATTAGGGTATAAAGGGTTCATTCTTCCTGCCGCCAATGCTCACGAGGCCGCGATTGTCAATAACCTAGACGTGATTCCCGTCGAAAACCTCAAAGATGCCATCGAGTTTTTTGAAGGCACCAAAGACATCACGCCAGTAACCATTGATACCCGGGATATTTTCCTAAGCACCCACAACGAATACGACGCTGATTTTGAGCATGTACAGGGACAGGAAAACATCAAACGTGCCCTCGAAATTTCGGCGGCGGGCGGACACAATGCCATCATGATTGGGCCTCCGGGTTCGGGAAAAACCATGTTGGCAAAGCGAATTCCGTCCATTTTACCCCCTCTAACACTCCACGAAGCCCTCGAAACGACCAAAATCCATTCGGTAGCGGGGAAATTGGGCACAAAAGCCGCGCTTATTTCACGGCGTCCGTTTCGGGCACCTCACCATACCGTAAGCGACGCCGCTTTGGTCGGCGGCGGTTCGTTTCCCCAACCTGGCGAAATCTCGCTGGCGCATAACGGGGTGTTGTTTCTGGATGAACTTCCCGAATTTAAGCGTACAGTTTTGGAAGTAATGCGACAACCGCTCGAAGAACGTCGTGTAACCATCTCGCGCACCAAATGGGCCATTGAATTTCCCGCCAATTTTATGCTCATTGCCAGCATGAATCCTTGCCCTTGCGGCTATTATAACCATCCCGAAAAAGAATGTGTATGCCCACCGGGAGCGGTGCAGCGCTATCTGAATAAAATCAGCGGTCCGCTCCTCGACCGCATTGATTTGCACGTAGAAGTCACGCCCGTTTCGTTTGACCAAATTGCCTCTACCCGCAAATCCGAAAACAGCGCCGCCATCCGCGAGCGCGTCATCAAGGCGCGCGAAATCCAAACCGAGCGTTTTAAAGAAAATACGGGTATTTACTGCAACGCCATGATGCCATCGCAAATGGTGAAAGAAATTTGTGACATTAATCCTGCGGGCAAAATTCTGCTCAAAACCGCCATGGAACGCCTCGGTCTTTCGGCGCGGGCGTACGACCGTATCCTGAAAGTATCACGCACCATTGCCGATTTAACCGCCAGCCCCGACATCAAAATTGAACACTTGGCCGAAGCCATTCAGTACCGAAGTTTGGATAGAGAAAGTTGGGCGGGATAGAGCTATTTAATTTACAGATTATTTTTTATTCTTTACGTCACATCCCTATACAACTCCTCCACGACCCTGCGGCCCGATTCAATCGCACCGTGAACGGTGCCGCTGTGGCCGCCGTAGTGCGTAGCCTCCCCAGCAAAATAAACTTTGCGCTGCACGGGCAACGACAGCGTTTGGCGGGTCAGGAGTCCGCCGCCCCCCACGATGGGGTACGAATAGGCGCCCTTAATAAACGGGTCTTTGCCCCAATCCATGAGACGGGCATTTGTAAGGGCACCAGAAGCAACACCTTTTCCATAAATCACATCTAACTCTTTGATGATGCTTTGAATAGCCGCCGCGCTTGATTGCGCACTGAGGGCTTCGGCTTTTTCACCCATCGTCAAGCCTGTCAACACAAAGGATTTTGTGCTGCGCCCGTTTGAACTAGCCCTATATTCGGGCACTGCGCCCGAAGTATACACAGAGTCCATGGCGGCATCCCAAAAACGTTGATTGAACTCCAATATTACTTTAATTCCAGCCCCCATCCCAATACTCCTAATAGAAGCAAGCTTAGATTCTGGAAGTGCTGGTACAAACTGTAAATCAGTGCTTTGCAGTACAGCGAGCGGTACCGTTATAATCACCTTGTCTACGTAGCGTCGCTGGGCTTGGGCATCTTCCAGCATGATGCGTTCGTTGGTATAATCAATGCGTTTGATTTGCGTATTAAGTACAACCCTTGGCAGTATATTCTTGAATTTTTCTTCTAAAACCGAAGTTAACGAACGGTTTGCGAGCAAAAACTCTCCCTCTCCCGCAGACCAAGCTTGGCGCTCCTCCGTTGTACCCAAAACACTCAGGCGGTTGGCCGACGTACCGTGGGCATTGGCCACCAAAGCATCGGCGATGTGCCGCACTCCTGACGCTAATTTGGCCGATTCCATGTATTGAAGCAAGGTAGTGTCGGCGCCCGAATAATTCATAGCCTGTTGAGCCAAAGACACGGCGGCTTTGAAATCAGCGTTATTGCCCCATTGGGTTTCGGAAAGAACCTGATTACCAATTTGATAAAAATCTGTCGAGGTGTTCGGCACAAAAGACGCACCCGATTCTTTCACCCAATCGTACCATAGCGAGCGGTTTCCCTGAATTTTTTCGGCTCCTAGCTCAAGGTCGAAATCAGCGAAACCCTTCAGCGAACGAATTCGTCCGCCAATTTGGTCGGCCGCTTCATAAATGGTATAATTTGCTTTCTTTTCTGCCAACAAATAGCCAGCATACAGCCCCGCCGCCCCCGCTCCGATAATGGCAATCTGTCCTTTATACTCTCGCTCCGCATAGGGGTCTTCTTCTTTACAACTGCCAAAGGCAATGGCTCCAGTGGTAAAGACGGTATTTTTGATAAAATCGCGACGTTGCATAGTGGTGAGTTAATGAGGATTCAATGGTGCTTTTGCTTACGTGTAAAAACGCCCGTTCTCTATTTTTCAATTGTACATTTATTCAAAAACGCTTACTTGGCTGTCATCCGTACATTCGTTAAGCAATTCTTGGTTGGTCTTATGTAAAACAGGATGCACAAAATCAGGGGCGATTTCGACCAAAGGCACCAAGGTAAAACGACGTTGGTGCAATCTGGGATGAGGTAAATGTAGGTTTTCTGTATCCAAAATTAGGTCAGAATAATACAGCATATCAATGTCTATCACTCTTGCTCCCCACCGTAAACGCCGTTCACGCCCCAGTTGTTTTTCAATCTCAAGCGTTTGACTCAGCAATTCTTCAGGCGTCAAAACCGTTTTAATACTAATCACCTGATTCAAAAAAGCGGGTTGGTCGGTCACGCCCCAAGGAGCCGTTTCGTACAAATGCGACTGCAACGTAACTGGCGCAATTCGTTCCGAAATCAAGTCCATCGCTTTCGCTAAGGTAGCTTCTCGTTCGCCCAAATTTGCACCTAACAATAAAAAAACTGATTGCTGATTCATCCCGTAAAGGTAGGAAAACAAAAATAATGAAAAGAAACGGCCGCCTTTTGTCTTTCAATAAAAATTGCTAACGCTTCACACACATGAACATTATTACTAAAATAAACGTAACGGTCTTTGGTATTTTGTCGACGCTGTCCTGCCTTGCACAGCAAGAAATCGCACTTTACCCAAGCACCGTTCCCAACGCAAAAGACGTTGTAAATGAAGAGGTAAAAACGGCTTCAAACGTCGTTTCCAAAGTTTCTCAACCTACCCTCACGGTGTTTTTACCTCCCAAAAACAAAGCCACGGGCGCAGCGGTAATCATTTGCCCAGGAGGCGGCTATGGTGTTTTGGTCATCAAAAGAGAAGGCTATGATGTGGCCGAGGCTTTTACCAAACAGGGCATAGCCGCATTTGTTTTGAAATACCGACTACCCAGCGAAAAAACCATGATTGACCCTTCCATAGGGCCACTGCAAGATGCCCAGCAGGCCATCAAAACCATTCGTCTACGCGCCGCTGAATGGAACGTCGCCCCCACTAAAATCGGCATCATGGGCTTTTCAGCAGGCGGACATCTGGCGGCTACGGCAGGCACGCATTTTGAAAAACCCGCCCTTCCCATGACCGACGGCATCAGCGTTCGGCCCGATTTTATGATTTTGGTGTACCCCGTCATAAGTTTCATGGAAGGTATCGGCCACAAAGGTTCGGGAGTGAACCTTCTGGGCAAAAATGCTTCTTCCGCGCAAATCAAGCTTTTTTCAAACGAACTTCAAGTAACTTCGTCGACACCACCTGCTTTCATCACCCACGCAAGCGACGACACCGTGGTGCCCGTTTCCAATAGTCTGCTATTTTACGAAGCCCTACAACGAAACGCTGTTTCGAGCGAGCTGCACATTTATTCAAAAGGGGAACATGGCTATTTGAAAGTACCTGCTTTTGACGAGTGGTTTGGCCGTTGTCTGCATTGGATGGGAACGGCAGGTTTTGTTAAATAGGCTGCGCGAGGTAAGAAATAAGAAGTAAGAGGTAAGAAATAAGACCCTTAGACTTCTTTCCTCCCGCTTCATACTTCCTACCTCTTACCTCCTATTGCAAATTTTCTATTTCTCCTTTCCAACCTTTTCCTTCCGTTGGCTGCTCTTTGAGATTGAAAGCCAAATTCATGACCGAAAAAGAACTGATTCAACGCTGTCTTTCCAACGACCGGGCCGCCCAACGTCTTTTGTACGACCGTTATAAATCGGCCATGTACACGTTGGCCTACCGTATCACGGGCGATTTTGACGAAGCCAACAGTGCCTTGCAGGATACGTTTTTGTCGGTGTTTCGCAACTTGGCCCAATATCGCGGCGAGGCTACGCTAGGCGCTTGGATTAAGTCGATTTTGGTTCGAAAGGCGTATCACAATGCCCAAATAAAACGACAATATATTTTGATGGATGCCATCCCGACCGACACCACAACCGTCGACTGGGGAAACGATTCTATTGAGGCTGCGCATTTGGAAAAAGCCATTTTGAACCTGCCCGAAGGCACACGAACCGTATTTGTATTGACCGAAATCGAAGGCTATACGCACCGCGAAGTAGCCGAAATGCTGGGCGTGTCGGAAGGCACCTCAAAGTCACAATTGTTTTACGCAAAAAAACGACTTAAAGAAATGTTGAAGAGTACACCGTAGGGGCAGGGCTTGTCTCTGCCCGAAGAGTGCTTTCGGATTCTCAAATCCGAACCAATAAACAGACAAAACACAGGATGGAAAATTCATTGAAAGATACACTTCCGCAGTATTCCCCGCCTGAATCGGTCTGGGAAAATATTGAGCAGGCTCTCAATGAAGCGCCTTTGCAGGAAGCCCTGAGCAAGCTACCAACCTACGAGCCGCCCGTTCAGGCTTGGGTGGAGATTGCCGCACAACTGCCAAACTCACCAAGAACGTGGTGGCGATATGCGGCCGCCGCCGCCGTGGTGTTGGCGGTAGGAATTGGTGGGTATGTGGCCATGCAACCAAACGCCGAAAAGGCAGCTATTTCGTATTCACAGGAAAAAATAAATCCCAAAACAATGGTTGCACCAGACGAAACCATTGACCAACAATACGCTCAATTACAGGCACTTTGCGAAGACAGGGTAACGGTTTGTGAAAAACCCGAATTTAAACATCTCAAACAAGAACTTGACAATCTCACAGCGGCAAGCAACCAACTCAAAGACGCCCTCGGCTCATACAATACCGACGCCGCATTGTCGGCACAACTCTCTGAAATAGAGCAAGAACGCGCCAATATTCTTAGAAAACTTAATGAAAGAATATAACCACTACAGCCAGCCACAACAAAAGCAACCATGAAAAAACGAATCATTTTCAATCTGTGGAGATTCCCCCCACCCTTTCAAAATGAATGGAAGCCATCGGGCCATTATCATTGCACCCGAAGGCTACTGTTCATTTTTACATTACTCATTTTGCATTTTACAATTTGCGGTTTAGATGCTTCTGCGCAAACCCTGCAGGTAGTGACCAAAACGGTCGAGAAAACATTTGTGGCCGACCGATACCCCAAAGTTATGGTGTGGGGAGAGCGCAGCGACATCGAAATAATGACTTGGGGTAAAAATGAAATAAAAGCAACCATCGAACTCACCGCCAAACACCCCGACCGTAGCGTAGCCGAAAAGGATTTGGAAGCCCTGCACTATACGGCCGACAGGAAAGGCAAGACAGTAAGTCTGCACAATTTTGTGGTATTGGCCAAAAACGGAACCAAACCGCAATCCAACCTCAAAGCCCGTTTTACGCTGTTCGTCCCGACAAATTGTGCCGTAGAAATTCAAAACAGTTTTGGAAAAATAACCCTCAAAGGACTGCAAACCCAAACCATGCAGTTGCAAACGGAATTTTGCACCATCGAGCTCACCGATTTGCGCGGCATCTTAACGGCCAGAACACAGTTCGGTGCTTTGCGAACGGAAAATTTTAACGGCCTATTGAGCATCTTCTCCGAGCGGACTGATTTGGTGCTGCAACAAATCAAAGGCGAATGCCGCGTACGGGCACAGTACGGAAGTCTTGATATTCAGACCGATAAATCGCAGGTAAAACTGGATGTAGAAACCAAAAGTACAGAACTCCGCAACGGCACCACCGCCGCCAAGCAATAACACACTATCAGCTAACAACCATGAAAAAGTTAATTCTTTTCTATTTTTTATCATTCCGACAATAGGAGGAATCTCTACCGCACTCGCCCAAACCGACTCCGTCCGTATCACCCATACGCAGGAAACGGGAACGCTTGAAAAACAGCGTTTTATTGACCAATATGATTATGTCTTTATGACCAAAGAGCCTACGAAGTGGATGCTGAAGGGGTATGGGAATATAAATAATTTACTCGGTTCTAATATTTTCCAAAGAGGGTATATAAAAAGAACTGTTGATTTTAGATTGGGCGTAGAGCGAAAGTTAAGCCCTTCATTTTCAATAGAAATAGACGTAGCGCGTGTTTCTAAGGTCCCTCTTACAGAAGCTGGCCTTATTGATTATTCGTATTACTATACATCAAGTGGTAATAGATGTTGGGCTACATCCGCCGAACTGAGGTGGTACTATGACATGGCAAGGCGTATTCGAAAAGGAAAAAGCAGTAACAATTTTTCGGGAAATTATCTATCGCTCAGATATGAAAGATTATGGCAAAATGAAAATTCAGTGGCTACAGGGCTTTCTGGTACAAATGGCAAATGGAATACCGACTATTTCGGCAGTTATTACCATTCTCAACTCAGCTTGAATTATGGAATCCAGCGACGCTTTTTCAGATACGGTCTCATTGATTTTTCAATCGCATTAAACCGCAATACGAATCAGCAAATCCACCGGAAACTTACTTTCTTAGACGGCGACAATTCAATCAAGCAACCAGTAGACTGGAGTAATATTCAAGAAAGTATTACTTCAACTCCTCAACACAATTGGCTCATCACGACCAATTTCAAAGTAGGTGTAGCTTTGGCCGACTTCAAAAAAACGGCTAAAATCCCTGCTTGTGATGTATTTCAATGCTTTGAAAACGAGAACAACCTATGGAAAATCAGTTGGCCTCGGATTAGCCTCAGCACCTCTATGCAGGCACTTAATGGCAGTATTGGTTACGAACAAAAAATTGCCAAATCTGCATTTTCAATCAATACTTATATGAATTTATACGCCTTGAACAATCTTCAAAAAAACACGCAGCAATATGACCCAGTTACAGAAACTTATTTCCCCAGTAACAGCCAAAGCCTAAGCCTTGGGGCACAGTTATACATTCAGCCACGCTGGTATTTTTTGATGAATCGTCTGGTTCGTTTGGGTAAGTCAGGCAATAATTTATCAGGTGTTTATGCGGGTTTGAACAATGTTTTTTTGGGGTCATACGGGTTTACAAAAAACGACCGATATAAACACAATTTCGACTTTACTCCAATGTTTATAAATACGGGATTATTAATTGGCTATCAAAGGAAATTATTTAAAAATGGATTCATTGACCTAAATATTTCAAAAATGCTGTTGGACCGTCATCCCTATTCATTAGGCCCAAGCAACTTCATTTTTGACTTCAAACTCGGCTTTGCCCTCTAAACCCTCAATAGCCATGAAAAAATTACTCCTCTTCCTTTGTTCGACTTTCTTTGTCATTCTGACGATAGGAGGAATCTCTACCGCCTTCGCCCAAAGCGACTCCGTCCGCATTACGCATACGCAGGAAACCGGAACGCTCGAAAAACAGCGGTTTATTGACCAATATGATTATGTTTTTATGACCAAGGAGCCTACGAAGTGGATGCTGAAGGGGTATTTATCAGCCAGTCCTATACCTAGTTTACAATTAAGAGGCCCAAGTAATGAAATCTCAGAAAGCTTACCTAGTTCGTTATCCTATGCTTTTGGTTATGAACATAAAATTGGGTCTTCGTTCTCTATTGATATAGGCTTAAGCGGTGGCTACATTAGTGATTTCCAATGGGCATCTCATTTTGCAAGTGCCGAAATTCGCTGGTTTTATGATATGAAAAAACGCTTAAAACAAGGTTTACAAGCTAATAACCTAACAGGTTCGTATGTAGGTTTTAAGTACGGACAAGCTTTTGAAATACCCTCTATTAAGTTTGTGAGCAAATTACTCGAAGTACCATTCATCGGAAACCAATCCAATCAGTGGTATAAGAGCTCCCAAATTTTTGCTCTAAAATTAGGTACCCAAAAGAGATTTTTCAGGCGAGGATTTGCCGATTTCTCTCTCAATATTGGGCGCACTACTTACGATTTGACCCTACACAATCAATCAAACATCAATGTTCCTGCCCCCAAGAACGAATGGTTTATATTTTCAGATGTAAAATTTGGTTTGGGATTTACTTCTGCCAAAAAAACAGCATCTCTCAATGCCAGCGATTGCAATGTTTGGAAGTGTTTTAAAGAAGAAAACCACCTTTTTAAAATCAATATTGTCTCGCCTCTCACCTTTACCAATCGCCAATTTAACTTCTCTTTGCCCGTTTCGTATGAAAGAAAGATTGTAAAATCAGCGTGGTCCATCAACACTGAATTAAATCTATCTTTAGCATATTTGAGCAGAAAAGCGCTCCAATCATTTGGCTCGCAATTTTTGGTGGCTGGCAGTACCCTTTTAATACAGCCTAGGTACTACTACAACCTAAAGAAGCGAATAAGAGAGGGAAAATCGGCCAACAACCTTTCGGGGAACTACTTCGCTATTATGGGCAGCCAACAGCTATCGTTTAGTGACATGGATTATAATCCTATTTTTCAAGTAAAACGAGAAACACGTTGGAACAATACCAGAGCTGCCTACGCGACTTGGGGAATGCAAAGAAGGATATTTGAAAAAGGTTTTTTTGATTTTCAGCTTGGATTGCTCTACAAAGAACGTTCTACTACTAAGCATCAACCTATTTTTGAACCTTATAGTAGTTTCAAACTCGGCTTCGCCATCTAAATCATAAACAAACCACGCCTTCCCGAATGGTTTTCATGGAAATTTAACTTTATTGTTCAACCCTGAACCACCAACAAAAGCATCCCTGCATTTTTTGGCGTTTTTATGTACTTTTGTCAAAATGACATTGGTATGAGTCACCGTGCTATCCCTTCCGAACTCAAATCGTTGCTGGCAGACCTTAAAAAAGGGCTGTTGGATTTATATGGTGAACGTTTACACCAAGTGATTCTCTTTGGCTCCTATGCCCGCGGGGAACAGCGTGAGGAGTCGGATGTAGATGTTTTGGTAGTTCTGAATGATGAAAAAATCCATCCTCTTACCGAAATAAGCAACATGTCGGTGATTAACAGCGATTTAGGATTAAAATATGATAAATGGATTTCAACCATTCCAGTAGTCAAAACTCGGTTTTCTTCATTGAAACTACCGTTATATGAGAATGTAAGAGAAGACGGTATAGAATTATGAATTCTCTGATCATTTTTCAAAAAGCGGAAGACTGTTTGCAGGATGCAACTGATTTTTTGGAGCAAGGGCGTTATGAAGCCAGCGTAAATCGCGCGTATTACTCTATTTTTCATTGTATTCAGGTTTTACTTTGGATAGAAAACATTCATACTAAATCTCACGAAGGAGCTCATAATCAATTCCGATTGAAATACATTAAAACGGGGATTTTTCCATTGGATTCTAATGTCTGGCTACAAAAATCTTATGAAAAGAGACGATTTAGCGACTATGATTATGACGACATTATCTCTGAAGAAGCCAATGAATCCGTAGAAAATGCCAAAAACTTTTTTAATATAACTTACCAATTCCTGAGTCAAAACTCCCACCTCTCAATGAATTATATAAAAGCTTTTGCCCCGGCCACCGTTGCTAACGTAGCCTGTGGGTTTGATATTTTTGGATTTGCACTGGACGAACCCGGCGACATCGTAGAACTCCGCAAACGCGACATGCCCGGCATCATTATCAAAGACATCATCGGCGATGAAGGTCGCCTGCCGCGCGAACCCGAGCGCAACGCCGTGTCGGTGGTGATGCTTAAATTTCTGGAACACATTGGTTCCCAACAGGGTATCGAGGTAACACTTCACAAAAACATGCCTTTGGGCAGCGGTATGGGTTCTAGCTCAGCCAGCTCAGTGGTGGGTATTTTTGCCATCAATGAGCTGTTGGGCCGTCCGCTGACGCAGCGGGAGTTGTTGCCCTTTGCGATGGAAGGCGAGCGAATCGCCTGCGGGGCGGCCCACGCCGACAACGTAGGGCCTGCACTGTTGGGCGGCTTCGTGGTCATTCGCAGTTATTCCCCGCTTGATGTGTTTAAGGTCAAAGTTCCCGATGAGTTATTTTGTACACTGGTTCATCCTGACGTAGAAGTCAATACCAAAGATGCGCGTTATATATTGCGTAACGAGGTTTCGCTCAAAAATACCATTTCTCAAATGGGCAACGTAGCGGGGTTGATTGCGGGGCTGATGCAGGAAGATTACGACTTGGTCAGCCGTTCGATGGTGGATGTCATCATTGAGCCAGTACGCTCCATTCTTATCCCTGAGTTTGACCACGTAAAACAGGCCGCCCTCGACAGCGGCGCGTTGGGGTGCAGTATTTCTGGTGCTGGCCCGTCCATGTTTGCCCTCAGCCGTGGCCGCGACACCGCCGAGCGCGTTGCAAAAACCATGAGCGAAGCCTTCGGCAGCGTAGGCATTACCACCAAAAGTTACGTATCTCAAATCAATCAACAAGGCCCCAAAGTGCTGGAAACGGCGTAAACTCTATTTGTCATGCTGAAAGCATCTATAAAATCGTTCATTGCTGTTTCATTAGCCACCTCTTTTTTTTCGTTTTCTGTTTCTGCTCAATCACTCAAAAAACTGCCCGAAACCAAGTATTCACGGGCCGAAGTAGAAATGAACATGCGCTTTTTAGCCTCCGACGAGTTGCAGGGGCGGCGCACGGGGGAGCAAGGCAACTTGGTCGCCGCGCGGTACCTCGCGGAGCAGTTTCGGTACTTAGGCATCAAGCCCGCTCCCGGCCAAACGACCTATTTGCAACCTGTTCCGTTTCTTATTCAAAAAAGTGCCAAAGAGGGCCTTTTAATTGCCAACAGTGATACCTTACACTCGGGCAAAGAATTTGTCATTTTGGGAGGAGGCGCCGCCAACTTCAGCGCCGATGTGGTTTTTGTGGGCTATGGGCAAGCCGCTGATTATACAAAAGATGTGAAAGGCAAAATCGTGGTGGCGCAGGTAGGCACGCCCGAATCAAAAACGCCACAAGAAATCTTTGCCGCCGCCAACGATAAGCGCAAACTTGCCACCGAAAAAGGCGCCGCCTTGCTCATTGAACTGTTTACCGCTCAAATCCCTTGGAACTTTGCGTCACGGTATTTCGGAAATGAAAAACTGAGTTTGGACAATGGCGGAAGCAACGGAGTAACGCACGTTTGGGTCAATGGCCAGCAGAAAAAATACACGGATCTATTCAAAAGCGGGGCTTCTTCGGCCAAGTTTCAAACCACAGGCCGTGACCAACAAAATATCAATTCCTATAATGTGGTAGGAGTGATTGAAGGAACTGACCCCATGCTCAAAAACGAATATATTGTGGTATCGGCGCACTTTGACCACGTAGGCACGGGTAAAAAAGGTGGCAATACCTACACCCCAGCCGACAGTATCTTCAACGGTGCCCGCGACAATGCTTTCGGAACGGTAGCCATGCTGACCGCCGCCAAGACTTTATCTATCCAGCCCGCCAAACGTTCTATTTTATTGATTGGCTACACCGCCGAAGAAGTGGGATTATTGGGTAGTAAATATTATGCAGAGCACCCGCTAGTACCGCTAAATCAGTGCGTGTTTAACCTCAACAGCGATGGCGCTGGCTACAGCGACAAAACGCTCGTGTCGGTCATTGGCCTCGACCGCACCAACTGCAAAGCGGAAATCGAGGCGGGCTGTAAAGCGTTTGGATTAGGCGTTTTTGGCGACCCCGCTCCCGAACAGGGCCTTTTTGACCGCTCAGACAACGTAAATTTAGCCGCCAAGGGCATTCCTGCCCCAGATTTTGCCCCAGGATTCAAAAGTTTTGACGGTGAAATTGCCAAATATTACCACCAAGCCACCGACAATCCTGACTCGGTAGATTTTGATTATCTGTTAAAATTCTGTCAATCATTTGCCTATTCGGCCCGGCTCATTGCCAATAAATCCGTTCGTCCTTACTGGATTGCGGGAGATAAATATGAGCCCGCCGCCAAGGCACTTTATGGGAAATAAGTGATTGTTTTTTGCTAATTTTGTTAAAATAACAAAAACATGGTAGAGGCTCAGACCAGACAAAAAGCACACGAATTGATTGACAGTGTAGAAGATGAATCTATTTTGGAAATAGTTGTGGCATTATTAAAAAGAGAAATAGAACGCGAATACACTGCCAATGATTACCGTAAAGCCGCTGTCATGAATGGCAGCCGGGTTGTTGCTAAATCATTCAAAAATTATGAAGGGTAAGGTATCCCAATGGGAAGTTGTTGAAGTTAATTTTCAAATGCCCGATGGACGTTTTCTTCCTCACCCTGCTTTAGTTGTTTCAAATGATGAACTCTTCCTTGATGAAGAGTTTTTCTATGCCGTATTAATGACAACCAAAAATTATTTTCCAAAATATACCATTGAAATCAAACCTGAAATGCTCTCCAAAGCATCTTCCCGTCAGGGATATTTTGCTACTCATATCGTTGGAATGTTCAACATGGATAGCGTTTTGAAGAAACAACATACTTTTTTAAAACCCGAATATTGTGATTTTGTAAGAAACAAAATCATTCATTCTATTTTTTAACTCCCACATGATTCGTAAAGCTGTTATACCTGCCGCTGGTTTAGGAACCCGATTCTTACCCGCAACAAAATCTCAACCCAAAGAAATGCTCCCCATCATCGACACGCCCACCATTCAGTACGTGGTGCAGGAAGCGGTCGATTCGGGCATTGAAGACATTCTTATCATTACAGGTCGCGGTAAGCGCGCCATCGAAGACCACTTTGACCGTAATGTAGAATTGGAAGCCAAATTAGAAGAAAAACAAGACGAACTGCTTTGGAACGAAATGCGCCGTTTGTCCGACATGGCCAATATTCACTATGTTCGTCAACGCGAGACCAATGGTCTCGGCGATGCCATCTATTACGCCAAACAACACGTTGGCAATGAACCTTTTGCGGTGCTTTTGGGCGATACCATCATGGATTCGGTCATCCCCGTCACGCAGCAATTGATTGATACCTACGAGCAATACCAAAGCACCGTGATTGCGGTCGAAACCGTGCCACGCGAGAAAGTAAACCGCTACGGAATCGTAGGCGGAACGGCGTTGAGCGATACCATCATGCAGTTGGACGCCCTCATCGAAAAGCCTTCCATTGAGGCCGCTCCTTCTACCCTAGCCATTGCCGGACGGTATATTCTTTCGCCCGAAATCTTTACGGCGATTGAACAAACGGGCAAAGGTAAAGGCGGCGAAATCCAACTCACCGATGCCTTCCAAATCTTGCTGCGCCGCGAAAGCATCTACGCCCACCGCATTGAAGGCGAGCGCCACGACATTGGAAACAAACTTGATTTCTTGAAAACAACGGTAAAATTTGCCCTTAAACGCAAGGAATTTTCGGCTCCGTTCTTGAAGTTTTTACGTGAGACGTTGGCGGAGTATGATGTAAAATAGCAGGTTAAAAAACCTTAATTTTGTCATGCCGTAGGCACCTAAAATCACATTTAATGCACTAAAAATTAGACGCTTACAGCGTGACAGAATTTCATGCCCAATCTCCTCCTCATCGATGATGAAATCAAACTCCGGGGGCTGCTCAAACGCATTCTGGAGCTAGAAGGCTATCACGTGAGCGAAGCCGACAATGCACATTCGGCTTTTAAGATTCTGGAAAAACAAGACATTCAGGTGGTAGTCTGCGACGTAAAACTACCTGATGCCCACGGTGTTGAACTTACCCAACGCCTCAAAACGCAATTTCCACTTGTTGAAGTTATCCTGCTGACGGCCTACGGCACCATAGCCGACGGGGTACAGGCCGTCAAAAATGGCGCGTTTGACTACCTTACCAAAGGCGACGACAACGACCGCATTGTGCCACTGGTAGCGCGGGCGACCGAGAAAGCCGAGCTTCGTCAGAAAGTCCATCGGCTAGAGGAAAAAGTAAGTCAAAAATTTGGGTTTGGAAGTATCATCGGAACCTCAAAACCCATTCTGGAGGCTATAGAATTGGCCCAAAAAGTAGCCGTAACGGATACTACGGTGTTGCTGTTGGGCGAAACTGGTACGGGCAAAGAAGTATTTGCCCAAGCCATCCATCAACAAAGTCCACGACGCGATAAACCTTTTGTGGCGCTCAATTGCAGCGCATTCAGCCGCGAAATTCTGGAAAGCGAACTCTTCGGCCACCGCGCTGGAGCTTTTACGGGTGCGACAAAAGATAAAAAAGGCTTGATGGAAGAAGCCCACGGCGGCACGTTGTTTCTGGATGAAATCGGTGAAATGAGCCCAGACTTGCAAGCCAAGCTCCTGCGTGTTCTGGAAACGAATGCGTTCTACAAAGTAGGCGACACCAAGCCAACCCAAGTCAGCGTTCGGTTTGTGGCCGCCACCAACCGCGACTTACAAAAAGAAGCTGAAAACCAACACTTTCGCCTCGATTTGTACTACCGTTTGTCGGTTTTTGAGATAAAACTTCCTTCCCTGCATCAACGCCCCGAAGATATTCCCTTATTGGCCGCGCATTTTGTCCAAATCTATGCGGCTAAAATGAACCGCCCAGCACCAAAATTATCTGCGTCATTTTTAGAAAGACTAAAGCAAAGTGCTTGGAAAGGCAATATCCGTGAATTAAAAAATGTGATTGAACGCGCCGTTATTCTGGCGAATCACAATGAATTAACCCCGCGGGAACTTCCCTTTGAAATGCAGTTTGGCACCGCCAATTTCACACAGGGTGTAGCAACGTTGGCCGAAATTGAAAAACAGCACATTGACTGGATGTTGCACCATACCCAACACAACAAAACCGAAACCGCCCGACTCCTCGGCATCGGTCTCACGACACTGTATCGGAAGATTGAAGAATATGAATTGTAGCGCCTCAAAATTTTGCGGCGCTACCCTATCAAAATGAAAACCCACCCTTCCAAAATGGAAGGGTTTTTTATTGTCCAAATTTCAAAAAACACCATAAACGCCTCTTTTTTAACATCTTAACTACCCTCCATTTCGACAGGCACGGCTTTGGCATACATAAGTGTGTCTCATTAAAACACATTTTCATTATGAGTATGCTTATCATTCTTCTTTTCGCGGGCATTGGGTGCTTTGCCCTGTTCTACGGTTCTATTCGATTCTTTGAAAAAATCTAACGCTATGTTCACCGCTCTCTTCATCCTTGCTTTGGCTGTGTTTGGCTACTTGGTGTACGTCTTACTTAAACCTGAAAAATTCTAGAAACTTCATTAAAATCATGTTACAGGAAATTCTCGGTATCAGTTTAATTTTTGTCCTTACGGTTTTGTTGGCGCTGCCTTTGGGGCGCTACATCGCCAAGGTTTATTTAGGCCAACCTACGTGGCTGGACTTTATGTCGCCGCTCGAAAACTATATTTATAAAGTGTGCCGCATCAATCCCAAAAAGGAAATGACGTGGCAGGAAAATTTGGCTGCTCTTTTAACCATTAATTTTGTTTGGTTTTTCTGGATGATGTTTGTGCTCATGAATCAAGGATGGCTCCCGTTCAATCCAGACCATAATCCGTCGATGAGTGCAGATTTAGCGTTTAATACCGCCGTTTCTTTTTTGGTCAATTGTAATCTGCAACACTATTCGGGTGAGACGGGAGTCACGTATTTTTCGCAGTTGGCAGGATTGATGTTTATGCAGTTTGTAACGGCAGGAACGGGTATGGCCGCAGCGGCGATTGTATTTAAGGCAATGAAAGAGCACCAAACCAATCAATTAGGCAATTTTTATAGTTATTTCCTTAAATCATGCACCCGTATTTTGTTGCCTATCGCGTTAGTGTCGGCCGTTATTTTAGTATTCAACGGAACACCTATGAACTGGGAGGGAAAAGCGAATATCGTTACGGTGCAGGGTGATTCGGTACAGGTATCACGCGGACCAGCGGCAGCCATGATTGCCATCAAACAGGCTGGGACCAACGGCGGTGGGTATTTTGGGGTCAATTCAGCGCACCCGCTGGAGAATCCGAATTACCTGACCAACATCATCGAAAACATTCTTATCATCCTCATTCCCATTGCCTTTGTGTTTGCGCTCGGCTTTTATCTTAATCGAAAAAAACTCGCGTGGATGATTTTTGGCGTAATGACCCTAGGCTTTTTCCTCCTGCTGAGCGTCTCCGTTTATTTTGAAATGCAAGGCAATCCTGCCATCACAAAAATGAATATCAACCAATCATTGGGCAGTATGGAAGGCAAGGAAATACGGTTTGGCGCAGCGGCTTCTGCTTTTTGGGGCATCGCCACCACCACTACTTCCAACGGCTCGGTCAATGCGATGCACGACAGTATGACGCCGCTTTCGGGGGCTATGCAACTCATTGATATGATGATTAATGCACTTTACGGAGGTGTGGGCGTCGGCTTTCTGAACTTCTACATTTTTATCATCATTGCGGTCTTCATTTCGGGGTTGATGGTAGGACGTACGCCCGAATTTTTGGGTAAAAAAATTGAAGCCAAAGAAATGAAAATTGCCACCATCATCGCGTTGCTTCATACCTTTTTGATTCTGGCTTTTACGGCACTTTCAAGTTATGTATTTACCCAAGACCCAAGCGTAGGCTGGCTTAACAATCCAAGTTTTCACGGATTTTCGGAAATGTTGTATGAATACACTTCTTCTTCCGCTAACAATGGATCTGGTTTTGAGGGCTTGAGCGACAACACTCCTTTTTGGAACATTACCTGTGGTATTGTGCTGATTATGAGCCGTTATATTCCCATCATCGGGCCAATTGCCATCGCGGGAATTTTGGCAAATAAGAAGTATATCCCTGAATCTGCGGGAACGCTCAAAACTGACACCGCTACGTTTGGTTTTATGGTGTTTGCCGTGATTTTCATCATCGCCGCGCTGTCTTTCTTTCCCGCGCTCGCGCTTGGGCCGTTGGCGGAGTTTTTTACCCTTCGCTGAGTTGGGAAGCAATATAAGTCAAGACCTTTTCAATGGTCATTGGCTCGGAGGGCAGCACGTTGGTTTCAGAACCGGCGTGGCAATGGAAGGGGAAAGTGTCAATGTATGGATGATGCGCTGTGTTATTCCATCTAATATCGTGAACCGCTTTTTCGACGGTTAAAACAGCAGACATAGCTTACTAATTTTTTCTTCAAAATCACAAAAAATATGAAACGTTCTCAAGCCCCCTCTCTCTTTCAGGGAGGTATGGTAAAAACCGCTCTGATAGAGTCGTTTGTCAAACTCAATCCAACTATCATGTTCCGCAATCCCGTCATGTTTGCGGTCGAAATCGGAACGCTTGTGATGCTTTTGGCGTGCCTGCAAATTGCAGTTGGCGGTGCTGCTACCCAAGGAAGTTTAGTCTATAACGTTATTATATTCTCCGTTCTTTTGCTCACCTTGCTTTTTGCAAATTTTGCCGAAGCACTGGCCGAAGCACGCGGCAAAGCCCAAGCCAACAGCCTCCGAAAAACCCGCGAAGAAACCCCGGCCAAGGTCATCCGAACCCTCGGTCGACTAAAAGTGAACGAACTTCAAACCATTCCTTCCTCCCAACTTGAAAAAGGCGACATATTTGTGTGCGAAGCAGGCGATATTATTCCGACCGACGGCGAAATCATCGAAGGATTGGCCACCATCGATGAGTCGGCTATTACGGGAGAATCCGCGCCTGTGATTCGTGAAGCGGGCGGCGACAAATCGTCGGTAACGGGTGGCACCAAAGTGCTTTCTGACCACATCAAAGTAAAAGTAACAACGCAACCTGGAGAGAGTTTTCTGGACAAAATGATTGCTTTGGTAGAAGGTGCATCTCGTCAGAAAACACCTAATGAAATCGCATTAACCATCTTATTGGCAGGATTTACGCTCATCTTCGTCATCGTCTGCGTCACGCTCAAACCCTTTGCCGATTATTCCCACACCTACATTCCTATTTCAGCTTTTATTGCACTCTTTGTCTGTTTGATTCCAACGACTATCGGAGGTTTGCTTTCGGCTATCGGGATTGCTGGGATGGACCGCGCCCTGCAGGCCAACGTGATTACCAAATCAGGGAAAGCGGTAGAAACCGCAGGCGATATTGATACACTCCTATTGGACAAAACAGGAACCATCACCATCGGAAATCGCAAAGCAACAAACTTTTGGCCCACGGCGGGTATCAGTGAAGAATGCTTTACAACATCTGCTTTGTTTTCTTCTTTGGCCGACGAAACCCCCGAGGGGAAATCCATCGTAGAGTTAGGGCTACAAAAAGGGGAAAAACTGCCTACAATGCTCCAAGATAACGAAATAATCAAGTTTACTGCCGAAACTCGCTCTTCTGGAATTAATTTGCCACCCAATGTCCGCATCCGCAAAGGCGCGCAAGATTCGATTCGAGTCATGGTTGAAAGAGCAGGAAACATATTTCCGAACGATACTGCCGACAAAGTGCGCGAAATTGCCACGAATGGCGGTACTCCATTAGTAGTTTCAGAAAACGAAAAAGTGTTAGGGGTCATCGAATTGCAGGATGTCATCAAACCTGGCATTAAGGAGCGTTTTGAACGTCTACGCAAAATGGGCGTCAAAACGGTCATGGTCACGGGAGATAACCCACTAACGGCTAAATACATCGCCAATGTAGCGGGTGTGGATGATTTTATTGCCGAAGCCAAGCCCGAAGATAAAATGAACTACATCAAAGCCGAGCAGGCCAACGGCAAACTGGTAGCCATGATGGGCGACGGCACCAACGACGCACCAGCGCTGGCCCAAGCCGACGTGGGCGTAGCCATGAACAGCGGAACACAAGCGGCCAAAGAAGCGGGCAACATGGTCGATTTAGACAACGACCCCACCAAACTCATTGAAATCGTGGAAATAGGCAAACAACTGTTGATGACACGCGGTACGCTCACGACCTTCTCTATTGCCAACGACGTAGCCAAGTACTTTGCGATTGTGCCCGCTTTGTTTATGACATCTATTCCAGCCTTACAGGCGCTCAATATCATGCATTTAGCCAGTCCAGAAAGTGCCATTTTGTCGGCGGTGATTTTCAACGCAATCATCATTCCTTTGTTGATTCCGTTGGCCTTGAAGGGCGTGGCGTATAAGCCCATCGGAGCAAGCGCGCTGTTACGCCGCAATTTGCTGATTTATGGCCTCGGTGGATTAATAGTGCCGTTTATCGGCATCAAACTCATTGATCTGATTGTAGCAAGTTGGCTGTAATCGGTTAGTGCTGTTGGTAGTTAGTGTTGTTGGTTAATCATAACCAACACTTGGGTTTCTTAAAACCCAATGCCATTCATCTTTCAAGTATAATCTAATTTAAAAGTATTCAAATGAAAACACACATCGTACCCGCCTTCTTAATGACCGCTACTCTGTTTGTATTACTGGTGGTTATTTATCCCTTACTTGTATGGGGATTTGCTCAATTTGCGCCCGAAAAAGGCCAGGGCGAAACTGTTTCGGTCAATGGCAAAGTCGTAGGTTTTGCCAATGTAGGCCAAAAATTCACGGAAGATAAGTACTTTTGGTCGCGCCCGTCAGCGGTGGAATACAATGCTGCTGGTTCGGGAGGCTCCAACAAAGGCCCTTCCAATCCTGATTATTTGGCACAGGTACAAGCTAGGATTGACACGTTTTTGGTGCATAATCCAACCATCCCCAAATCAGCTATTCCCGCCGAACTCCTGACGGCTTCGGGTAGCGGACTTGACCCCGACGTATCGCCACAAGGGGCCGAGGTACAGGTTGCTCGAATTGCAAAAAATAGAAACCTTCCCGAAAATAAAGTCAGAGCACTGGTTAAAACACATACCCAAGGCCCTCTTTTGGGCTTGTTTGGACCTTCAAAAGTAAATATTTTGGCATTGAATTTGGCTTTGGATAACTTGTAACCCCACAGCGGTTGCCAAAAATCAGAAATTACCATGAAAAAGTTTGTAACTGTCGCACTTGCCTACGTGCTGTGTACACCCTTATTTGCCCAAACCATTGATTCTACAGCCAAACTTGTCCTATCTGGCTACGTAGAAGCCTATTACAGCTATGATTTCAACCAGCCCCTCAACAATGACCGCCCATCGTTTGTATACAGCCACAATCGACACAATGAATTCAACCTCAATTTGGGTTTTATCAAAGCCGCTTACGTTGACGAACGAATTCGCGGAAATATTGCCCTGATGGCTGGCACGTACACTAACGCTAATTTGGCCGCCGAACCTGCTACGTTGCGCCATATTTTTGAAGCCAATGTGGGCCTTAAACTCGCAAAAACCAAAAATCTCTGGCTCGACGCAGGCGTGTTTTCTTCACACATCGGTTTTGAAAGCGCCATCTCAAAAGATTGTCGAACGCTCACCCGCAGCCTCATGGCCGACAATACGCCTTATTATGAGACGGGAGCCAAAATTGGCTATACCACCGACAACGGAAAATGGTTTTTATCGGGATTGGTGCTCAATGGTTGGCAACAAATTCGACGGACGGATGAAAATACCCGTTTGGCCGTAGGCACTCAAATTACGTTTAAGCCAAACGCTAAGGTTACGCTCAATTCCAGCACATTTTTGGGAAGTCGCCCCGACAACACCAACCGAAATCGTTTTTTTCATAACCTCTACGCCATAGTTCAATTAAACAAAAAATGGGAGTTAATTGCCGATTTTGACTACGGGATAGACCAACAACGCCCCAGTTACGACGCTTGGACAAGCTGGGTGGCTATTTTAAAATACCAACTCAGTTCAAGAGTAGGCGTTGCGGGACGTGTAGAAAATTATAGCGACCCCAAAGGATTGGTTGTCACCACTAACTCACCAAACGGTTTTCGCGTAAATGGCTATTCATTCAACCTAGACTATACCCCTATCTCGAATGCATTGTGCAGGATTGAAGCCCGTAGTTTGGGGAGTAAAGATGATTTATTTGAAAAAGCAGGCCGAAAAACCGCAACCGATTTTATTGTCACCACCTCATTGGCCGTGTCATTTTAAAACCATGCCCAATTCTACCAAACAAAACGCCCAATATTTCCTTGACCTCATCAAAAAATCGCGACGGGGTAAGTTGAAGGTTTATATCGGCATGAGTGCAGGGGTGGGTAAAACGTACCGAATGCTGCAAGAAGCCCATACCCTTTTACGCAATGGCGTAGATATAAAAATCGGTTTTATTGAAACCCACCGCCGCGCGGATACACACGCCTTGCTCGACGGTTTGCCGCTCATCCCCCATCGTAGCGTATTTTATAAAGGGAAAGAAATGGAGGAAATGGATTTGCAAACTATTCTTAACCTTCATCCCGAAGTAGTGATTGTGGATGAACTTGCCCATACCAACATCCACGGCTCTAAAAACGAAAAGCGTTGGCAGGATGTATTAGACATTCTGAATGCAGGAATTAACGTTATTTCAGCCGTCAATATTCAGCATCTCGAAAGCCTTAATAATGACGTTTTTAGAATCACAGGAATTGAAGTTAAAGAAACGGTCCCCGATAGTATCTTGCAGCAAGCCGACGAAGTGGTCAACATTGACCTCACCGCCGATGAGCTTATCGCCCGCCTTAAAGAAGGCAAAATTTATGACCCTACTAAAATCGAGACCGCGCTCAATCATTTTTTTAAAGCCGACAAAATTCTGCAACTACGAGAATTGGCCCTGAAAGAAGTAGCCTCACAGGTGGAACGAAAGGTGGAATTGGAAGTACCCAGAAATGCGAACTTACGCTCCGAACGATTTTTGGCCTGCATCAGTTCTAACCACGAAATAGCAAAAAAAATACTGCGTAAAACCGCGCGTTTAGCGAGTTATTACCAAGGAAAATGGTACGTATTGTACGTTCAGACCTCGGCAGAAGAGGCCGACAAAATCGGTCTTGCCGCCCAACGCCATCTTATCAATAATTTTAAATTAGCGACTGAAATTGGGGCTGAAGTGATTCGGGTCAAAAGCAATGAAGTGGCCCAAACCATTTTTGACACCGCTCAAAAACATAACATTACAACCGTCTGCATAGGCAAACCTCATCGCAATTTTTGGAGAAATATTACAGGCAACTCGCTATTTTTCAAACTATTGAACAAAGTTTCCGATACTGACATTGATTTAGTAGTGATAAGTTAACGAACTATAAAAAAGCTCCCTTACAATGGAGGGCTAAGGTGGGGTTATGAAACTAAAAACCAAACTTCGACTTGCGCTTACCTTTTTGTTTGCCGTCATTGTATTGCTCGGCAGCCTAGGGGCGTGGTACCTCAAAAAACTCTCCTCTGAAGCGCAGGAGATATTGAAAGACAATTACATCTCGCTCGAATACGTACGCAACATGCGTAATGTGATTGACGAAAACGCCTGGAAAAACGAAGACATTACCCTTTTTGAAAAAAGCCTTCTTCATCAAGAGCAAAACATTACCGAAATAGGCGAGGCTGAAGCCACCCAGCAGCTTCGAAGTCACTTTAATGCTCTCCGCAAAAGCCCCGACAGTAGCCGTATTCGCCTCATTGCTCAACAGTTAACCAAACTTACAGATGTCAATATGCAAGCCATTGTGCGCAAAAATGCGCAGGTAAAAAAAACGGCCGATGAGGTCTATTCTTACATGGTGCTTATTGCCACGGTATGCGCTTTAGTGGCGTTTTCGTTTATCATCAACTTTCCTAACACCATCGCCGAGCCCATCCAACAATTGACCGAAGGCTTGCAGGAAATCAGTCGTAAAAACTACGAGTCGCGGCTGGGTGTGGAGCGCAAGGACGAACTCGGAGAAATGGCGCGCGCTTTTAACCTAATGGCCGAAAAACTGGACGAATACGAACACAGCAGTCTGGCCAGGGTGCTTTTCGAAAAACGCCGTACCGAGACCATCATCAACCAAATGAACGACGCCATTGTGGGCTTGGATGAGAGCGACTATTTGCTTTTTGTCAACTCAACTGGAGCCGAAATGCTCGGCCTAGATGCGTCTCAGCTGGCGGGCAAATACGCCCCCGATGTGGCCCTCAAAAATGATTTATTACGAACATTATTAAACGACGGCACCCCGCTAAAGCCCCTCAAAATAGTGACAAACGAGCGAGAAGGCTATTTTACCAAAGAGGTTTTAGAAGTAAAAAATGGCGAACAACGCATCGGCAAAGTGATTATCCTTAAAAACATTACGCCCTTTCACGAACTTGACCAAGCCAAAACCAATTTTATCGCCACGATTTCGCACGAATTGAAAACGCCGATTTCGGGCATTAAAATGAGCCTAAAACTTCTTGAAAATGAGCGGATTGGGTCATTGAACAAAGAACAAAAACACTTACTTAATCAAATCCAAGACGACAGTCAACGGCTCCTCAACATTACGGGTGAGCTCCTTGACCTGTCGCAGGTAGAAACGGGCAATATTCAACTCAATTTCAGAAGCATCCATCCGCAGGAAGTTGTCAAGGCCGCGACTGAGGCATTGCAATTTTCGGCAGAGCAAAAACAGCTAGAATTGCATTGTCAACTTCCTGTTGATTTACCCGCTATTCAGGCAGATTTAGACAAAACGATGTGGGTTTTAATGAATTTTCTTTCCAATGCCATTCGGTATAGTCCCGAAAAATCAACCATCACGGTAGAGGCTCAGGTCAGCCATGACCAAAAACACGTGCTTTTTTCGGTACAAGATTTTGGGAAAGGAATTGAGTCAAAATACCAAGAGCGCATCTTCGACCGCTATTTTCAGGTTCCCAGCAACGGCCAGTCTAAATCAGGAACGGGGCTAGGGTTGGCCATTTCCAAAGAGTTTATTGAAGCACAAAAGGGACGTATCGGCGTTGAAAGTGAATTGGGCAACGGCAGCCGTTTTTGGTTTCAACTGCCGTTGGCTTAAAGGTGCTGGCCCGATTTGAAATCTGGTCCCAATTCAGGTATGTTTATACTGCATCTGTCGCATCAAAATCTTTATAAACCAGCCCAATCTCTTGCCGCACGGCATCCAACAACGAAATCAGGTTCATGCTGTCGGTCAATGACCATCTGTCACTTTCGAGCTTGCCTGCCTCCAAACATGCATTTACTTCTTCAATTTCGTACTGATACCCCCAAGTTGGGCGGTCGAAAGCAAAGGTTTCGGTGGTTTCATTGTCATAAGTGACCGTCACCGCCTTGCTTTCGTGCCAGCGCGAATCAATGGCTATGCTCCCTTTTTCTCCGTATATAAACGCCTCACATGGCGTATTGGCCATGAAAGTACAATCCAAAAAGGCAAACTGTTCGTCGGCATAGGTCAACGTCATGCCTGTCGATTCATCCACTTTGGTTTCACCAAAAATAGCCTGTGCCGTAATTTTGGTTGGTTTTCCCAAAATCAGGTATGATAAAAACAACGGATAAATCCCAATGTCCAGCAGTGCGCCTCCTCCCAAATCTTTGTTAAAAGTCCGTTTGTCGACGTCGTAAGGCGCTTTAAATCCAAAGTCCGCCTTCACCCCCAACACTTTGCCAATGGCCCCTGATTCAATAATTTCGAGGGTTTTGAGTGTGGTTGGCAGAAAACGCGTCCACAATGCTTCCATCAAAAATACATTCTTGCCCCGCGCCACGTGAATCATTTCACTTACCTGAGCAGTATTCATGGCAAAGGGCTTTTCGCACAAAACAGGAATACCAGCGTTGAGGCACAACAACGTATGGTCAAAATGGCCGATGTGCGGCGACGCAATATAGACGGCATCCAATTCTGGGCAATTGATTATTTCTTCGTAGCTGCCGTACGTATACGTAGCGCCGTACTCCCGCGCAAACAGCTGCGCCCGGCCCAAGTCGCGGGAGGCTACCGCCGTGAGTTTGGCGTCTGCCACCTGCATTAAGTCTTGGGCAAATTTATGGGCAATGCGCCCCGGCCCGATGATTCCCCAACGTGTCATGTGGATTTTGGTTTGAGTTTAAACAAAGAAACAATCAGCGAAGCACAAATTCCAAATAATTGACGGAATTAATCACGGCGGTACTCAGTACGGGGTAGTTTTCAGTAAAAGTGCGCGAAAATTTAGCTTTTTGCAGGGGATTCCACTTGAATTCATACGCCTTAAATTGTCCGTTTTCTTCTTCAACATAGTCGATTTCCTGCTGTTGGGCGGTTCTCCAAAAGAAACTATTTACTTGTTTTTGAGCATAATGAAGGCTTTTGAGGCGCTCACTTACCAAAAAATTCTCCCACAAGGCCCCCGTATCTGCCCGCAGATTTAGAGGTTGATAATTTTTGATAAGCGCATTTCGAATCCCGTTGTCATAAAAATAAATTTTACGACTCTTCGCGATTTCATTACGTACATTACGATTCAACGCTCTCAAACGAAAAACAACAAACGCCTTTTCCAGCAAATCAATGTAGCGTACCACCGTTGCTTGGTCTATTTTGAGCAGTTGAGCTAATTCCTGATAAGAAACTTCTGAACCCACTTGCAAGGCCAACGCTTCCAACAATGCCTGAATCACTTCGGCTTTTCTTACATCTTGATAGGTAAAAATATCTTTGTATAAGTAGCTATCGCAGATGTTTCGGAGCAATATCTCCTCCTCTCCCTGATTCAGCACCACTTCAGGATATTGGCCATAAATAAGGCGGCGTTCTAACAAACGTTTTTCTTCTAAAGCACCGCTGTAATTTACCAGTTCCTCAACCGAAAGTGGATACAAATGAAAGTCAAATTTACGTCCCGTAAGTGGCTCCTGAATCTCATTTGCTAATTCCAAAGCCGAAGAGCCTGTAACAATCACTTGCCGCTCCGGGAGATTATCGACCAACAATTTAAGCGTCAAACCAATGTTTTTTACGCGTTGGGCTTCATCAATCAGTACCAAATCGGCATTTCCAAGCAATGCCTTTATCTCCGTAGAAGTAGCATTGGTAAGCTGTTGGCGCACATCCGGCTCATCGCAGTTAAGCCAGATGGTTTTCCCTTCATATTGTTGTTGTATAGCTCGCAACAGGGTTGTTTTACCTACTTGGCGTGGACCCGTCAAGATAACTACTTTCCCTCTTTTCAGTCGTTGCTGAAGGTGCGGCATCAAGCTACGTTGAATCATTAGTATATCTTTTCACGATTATAATCCAAAATTATTATAATAATACTAGATTACAATCCTGAGAAATGATATATATTTTCCTAGTGTAGTAGAATTACAATTTACTTTCCTTATCCGAACGTGGTGAAAATCAAAGACATGACACTATTTAGCACGGTCTCAAACTCAAGTCAGAGTGTAAAAGACGATTTTTTTGAAAACTTTAGCCATTCCTTTTACTAAAAATGGTATCCAAATGATGCTGTAAAAACTCCTTTCGGGGGAGGTAGCGTTTTGGAAGCGCTATTTTTTCATTTTCAAGCAAAGCAAAATATTTCTGATAGTACGCTTTATTTGAATTCTTTTTCAGGTCTTTAGCAATAATTACCGAAAACTGTTCTGTAATTCCTATCAATCCCTTGTCAAAAGCTTTATCATAAAGATTGGACAGGCAGATTCCATTTTCAGGATTTAATCTTTCACTTTCACTGGAAGACCATGGAAGGATGTGACTTGCGACCAATAAATCAGGAACATCTATTCCAGAAATCGCACATTTTGAAGAATAATTTGATAGAACAATTTGCCTAAATATGTTTTGATTGATACGAACTTTAACCGCCCGAAGCTTTGTTTCGTCCTTCAAATCTTTAATATCAAAAAGTAGGTCTTCAAATTTATTTTCCAGGGTTTGGTGCTCTTTTCGAGCAAGAATACGCTCACTTTCAAACAGCAACTGCTCCTTATTCTCAATAAATTCATCCCATATCGGTTGACATTGCCTCTTGCCACCGTCCATTCCTTTCACTCCTCTTGCTTGATGATAGGGGTCAACGGCCGCAAAATTAGTAAGTCGAAAGGCAATTGAATTGGGAGTTCGTCCAATCAAACCCGCAAGATGAATCACCTCTGGAGTACGGCTGTGCATTTTACCAAAGGGCAACTTCAGGTATAAGTTAAATGCTAAAATCAATTCTTCTTTGCTCCAAAGATTTACCGCCATTTATTCTCCAAGGTTAGTGATTTAAACAGTTTATTTACCTCCCTCACCGTTTCTCATACGCTTTGGCAAAGATAAACAGCAAGACACCAAACTTCCTTAACCGTCCAAAAACGTACACTGAGTCAAGCATATCTTTTCAAACCCCGGATTGGCCGCTAAAGCAGGGGCTATCAAGAGCAAAATCTAGGCAATCTCTATACGCACAACACTTTTGTTTCTCGTAATCGCTTTTTTTGTTGTGTAAATCCAAGATACGATACTTTTTGAAAGCTACTCACAACAACGTACTAGCAATATACATTGACCTTGCAGCCCACATAAAAATCTCTGAGAAATTGTCTAGCTTTGTTAGATACCTGTATACGTTAAATGAATAAGCGCATTATTATTATTTTACTTTTTTGTTGTAGAGCAGTAATAGCGCAGCTAAAACCTGTCGCCAAAGATGACAGCTTGTTGAATTCCTCCAAAAAACAATGGCTAGACCCTCAAACTAAGCCCACCCAAAAAGCCAAAGCCCTTCAACGTATCGTTATTTCCTACTTCCAAAATCAATCTTCTACCGACTCGCTTGCTTTTTATAATGATTTATACCTCCGTTACGCGTTGCAGCATAAGCTCAACACTTTTATTGTTGACGCTTATTTTCAGAAAGTCAATGCTGAACGCGGGAAAGGCGATTGGATTGCGTTGATAAAAACCGGACTGGAAGCTCTCCACAAGATAGATTCACTAAAAATATCCGTCTCAGCGCATCAAAAAAGTATTATCATTGATGAAATGGTATATGGGTACATTTTTTTAAGTGATATAGAAAACGCCGTTTCTTATACCCAACAGAGCATTGAGGCCCTCCAAAAAGCAAACCACAATGGGGCAAACAACTTACAGATTTCGATCATGTACCTGACTACCGCCCGCGCTTTTGGCTACACCAACGACTACCTTACATCTAGCCGCTACCTAGACAGCTCGTTGGTGTATATCAACCAAACCAGCGACGTATTGCAGAAACACTACATCCTCAATGACTGTGTAAGCATTAAAATTGACCTTAAAAAATACGCGGAGGCACTTCCTACCGCTTATCAGTGCCTGCGTTTCTTCGAAAAAAATACCAATATTCGCGGCTTGACCGAGATCCAGATGCTCATGGGGCGGCTCTTCTTGGGGCTAAGAAAGTACGATGAGGCGATTGCTTTCAGCAAAAAAAGCATTGAAAAAATCGCCAATACCCGGATTTTGTACCGGTCGTACGAAACACTCTACCACGCTTATAAAGCCAAAAATCAGTTGGCAGAAGCCCTCATTGCCCACGAACACTACATAGAGTTTAAAGATAAGCTATTCAATGAGCAGGTAGCTAACGCCAAGGTGGCTTTAGAAAGAAGATTTGCGGAAGAAAAAGCAACGGTTTTGCTCAACAAAGAAAAGGCCGAAGTAGCGATTCAGAAGCGTTATAGAAATTATTTCATTGCAGGCGCTATTCTATTGGCGATTGTGTCGGCGGTTTTGTTTTTTAACCGGAGGCTACTACAAAAACAAAACCAAGAAATTGAATACCAAAGAGATACGATTGAAAAACTCAATGTCAATCTGGAAGCAAAGGTACAGAGCAGAACTGCCGAATTGCAAAAAGCCTACGACAAAATCAAAGACGCCATGCAACGCGGTCAGAACCTTGAACGCAGGCGAATGGCCGCCGACCTGCACGACAACCTTGGGAGCCTTCTTACCGCAATCAGTATTTCATTGGACAACATAAACCCCCAGCACCTCAATCATCGTGAAAAAAAAATCTACTCCAATATCATTTCAATGACCGAAAATGCCTACTCAGAAATCAGGCTCCTCTCCCACAACCTTATGCCTGAAGTGCTCGAAAGAGAGGGGCTACCGCAGGCATTAGAACAGTTTGCGCGGAAACTTAATCTGAATCAAAAAATTCATTTTTCGGTAAAAATCAACGCTTTACCTACACTAAGCAATGTAGTTTCACTGAATGTATACGCCATTTGTCTGGAACTCGTTCAGAACATCATCAAACACTCCAAAGCCACCGAATCTACCATTTGCATCTTTGAAAACTGCACTATATTGTGGGTGGAAATAACCGACAATGGAAAGGGCTGGCCCAACAACCAACATAAGGGCTTCGGAATCAGCAATATACAAACAAGATTGAAGGAAATTGGGGGTCAGCTTTTGATTGATAAGGGCTATTCTAGAGGGACTAAAATTGTAATTTCAGTCCCCTTAGAGGATGATAAAATGGATAAGCCCGAATTTATTTAATTGTAAATCACAAAATAAAAGGCCTGATTGACCGAAAGGAACGCATTTTGATTGGAAAAACCATCCTTCAGGAAAACATTACATTTCCCATTTCCACAAGCTGCGGAGGAGATTATTTGGGCATTGCTACTGTTGAGTGTTACTAGTATCGTAGAATCAAAAGTAATGCTTGCGTTTGAAATAATGTACTTCCCTTCATAATCATTTTGAGAAGTCCAATTTCCAGAACCAGATTCAGGCGTACCCGAGGAACTTACTTTTCCATAACAAATAGGGAACAAACTTCCGCTTGGATTAGTACTTTTTGTAACCTTTCCAGTTAAGGTAATATCACCAGTTACTTTGACATTTCCCAGCACTTCTAGTTTCTCGTCAGGCGCTGACGTACCAATTCCTACCCGATTTTGGGTACCGTTCACGTATAATTCATTGTTGATATTTACCAAGTCGTCTACCCCCAATGTACTTATATTCAAGTTATTAAGAGAATTGGTGCTAATTGAGGCCACATTTGTCCCCTGATAGTTAAAAAATAATTTTGCCCCTGCGCTCCCATCAAACTCCAGTTGGTCGTATCCGTGGGTGCGAACCATAAACCTGCCATTAGTATTACTGCTGTTAAGCCCGATACGCAGATTGTCGCCTGAGAGCTGCACAAAACCCTTATCGGTGTATCCAGAAGACGGGAAGTTGCTTTGGCGTAACTGTAAAATAGGGTTGATAGCATCCAGCATGATACCCACTCCCGACCCCGACGACCTAATATGCAGTCTATCTTCGGGGCTACTCACACCGATGCCTACATTGCCGGGCAATAGCGTATATAAATTATCCCCAGATGCGTTCCAATTGTTGTCACTGTCGTCGGCAAAACGTACCCACGATGAGCCATTGTACCAGTACATACCGCGCGGATTGCCAGTATTGGTCGTGGTCTGAAAAATCATCATACCACTGCGGGCATTGACAATATTATCCCTTTCCGTTTTGGTCATTCGGGGCATCAACAAAGCTTGATTGGTCGTATTTAATTCTAAAATAGCTGAACTGCCAGAAGGCGTGAGGGTGATACTTTGTGCGAACAATGGCGTCGCAAAGCCCTCAACCAATAACCAAAGTATAATTTTTTTCATGAGAGTTTTTTTTATCAAAATTCTCCCGAAAAATAATAGGTGTCAATCACGGCAAACCGTGATTTTTAATCAATAAGCTTATGGTCTAGGGCAAACCGAACCGCTCCAGCGAGGTTCTTTAGATGGAGTTTTTGGTAGATACTTTTTCGGTGACTTTCAACCGTATTTAAGGAGATATTAAGTTTTGCGGCAATTTCGACACTCGAATTTTCGAGGGCAATGAGCTTCAGCACTTCTATTTCGCGGGCAGAAAGCATATAGGGCAGGTTTTCACGGACAGGTTCTGCAATATTAAGTATCTCCACAATTTCATTCCCGAAACACCTTCCTCCATTTGCCACGGCCAAAATAGCCTTTTCGAGTTCGGCTTTTTTGGCTTTCTTTAGCACATATCCCAAGGCTCCTGCCTGAATTGCCTGCTCTATCAGATGGGTCTCTTCAAGCATTGAAAGCATCAGAATTTTAAGGTGAGGATAGTGTTGCCGCACTTGCAAAACCGTGGCAATGCCATCCATTTGTGGCATTTGCATATCACACACCAATACATCTACGTCATAAATCGCTAATTTTTCCAGTACTTCCAATCCATTTTTTGCCGTACATACTACTTCCAAAAATTCACTAAAATTGATGGAATCGGTGAGACTATCGAGCAAAATCTCGTGATCGTCGGCAAGAAGAATCCTAGTCTTCAAAGGTAGTTATGGTAAGCAGTCCAAAAAAAATTACCCTTCTCGCCGCTTTTTATAGGCTTTGGCAAACAAAAACAGCACAACGCCAAACAGCATTACCCCTCCAAAAGCGTACAAGAAGTCGAGCATATCTTTTAAAACCCCCAACAGTACAATGCTGACCAAGAAAATGGTAGGAAGCTCATTAAGCAGACGAAACTGAAAGGAATCGTAAGGCTTTTCGCCTTTCTCCAATTTTACAATGATACGTTTGCACCAGAGGTGATAAACGGTGAGCAGAATAATGATAGAAAACTTGACGTGAAACCAGCCCATTTGCCAATAGGCAGGATTGAGAATGGTCATGGTCAGGCCACAGGCCCAGGTGAGCATCATGGCAGGATTACAAATGATTTTGTAAGCACGCCACTCCATAAGTCCAAATTGTTCCTTAAAAGGTTGACGTAGATGCTCGGGTTTTTGGTCGGCTTCGGCGTGGTAAACAAACATCCGGACCAAATAAAATAAGCCTGCAAACCATGCCACAGCACCGATGATGTGAAAGGCTTTAATATAAAAAAGAGCCATAACTTGATGTTAATTGTTGATCGAAATGGAGTAATTTCAATAAAACCCCAAATAACGATTAACAATTAACAATTAGCAAGTTTTGGGCTATCCAACCAGTAATTTTTGACCTTTACGAACCATATTGCTCCGCAAGCGATTGATTTTTTTCAAACGAGCTACGTCTATTCCGTAGCGTTCGGCAATGGTAGACAAAGTATCTCCGTGCTGTACGCGATGATACCGAATTTTAATTTTTGCCTGAGCTTTTGCTTTAGAAGGTGCGGCAGCTACCTGCGGTAATGCCTTAAATTCTTTGAGGACAACAAGTCGTTTTCCTCGCGGAATGGAATTTGAACGCAGTTTATTCCATTTTTTTAGCTCACTTGCACTTACACGATAGCGGCTGGCAATTTTCCCGAGCGTTTCGCCCTTGCGAACCGTATGGTATACCTTTTTGGTTTTTAGGACTGTATCGGTCTCATCAGCTTCTCCTTCTGTCTCCTCACCACTTTCCAAAACACTGCCATTGGAAGCGAGCGCACCAACGGCACTGAAAGGCGATTTTGAGGCAGAATCCCAAATCATTTGACGGTTTTCGGTCAAATAATGATAACAATGATTGGGCACCCTCAATACGCAATTCTTCGTTTTGGAGGGCAATTCAGTGTTGATAAGCATGGGGTTCAACTTATAAAGCTCATCCATTGTCATTCCCCCCAGCTTTGCGAAAGTCATCAGATTAAAATATCCTGAAACCTGAATCGTATCCGACACGGTTGGAAATTCAGGAACATCAGGAAACAGTCCATGGTCGGCATGGTAATGCATCAAATAGGTCATCGCTACAAACTGGGGCACATAGTGGCGTGTTTGTTTGGGCAGGAAATTATAAATCCCCCAGAATGAACTCGACCCCGAGCGACGCATCGCACGTTTTACATTGCCAGGGCCTACGTTATAGGCAGCCAAAGCCATTTCCCAATCCCCAAACGCATTATAAAGGCGTTTTAAGTAACGACAAGCGGCATCGGTCGATTTTACGGGGTCAAAGCGCTCATCTATATAATCATCCTGATGCATTCCATATTCACGCCCCGTAGCAGGCATAAACTGCCACAACCCCCCTGCTCCTGCGTAGGAGATAATCCTGGGATTCAGCCCCGACTCAATCAATGAGAGAAATTTCAACTCACGCGGCATCCCGTATTTTTCGAGGGTTTGCTCGTAGAGTGGAAAAAAAAGATGCATCTGCTCAAGCATTCGCTTAACGAAGTCTGGCTTGCGATAAATAAAGTGTTCTACAAATTGATGTGTAACCTTGTGATACCTCAGCGGAATCTCGTTTTGTAACTTGGCTAAACGTTCTCGAATCACCATTTCAGGCACCGTCGAATCTGCGAAGGCTTCCACCTGCAACAGTTCTTCTTCCACCGTGTTGGTGCTTGTTTCTACATTTTGTGAACGACCAGATGTACCGGTTCCAAGCCAAAACATTCCCATCAACATTCCTATCCCCGCGATTCGCTTCAATTCCATCATTGCTTTTGGTATTTTCTCGTTAGGTTTTACATTTGTTTTGTTTCGTTTTTGATGGCTGTGTATCTACGCAACAGACGGTTGCGCTGTATTTGTTTCAGTTAGTTGATTTGAAAAAGCCAGCAATTCGGCCTCTCCAAAAGGTTTTCCCATGATTTGCAACCCCATGGGCAGTCCCTGCGCATCTACTCCGTTGGGAATGGAGATGGCAGGATTTCCCACTACATTGGCCTGCACCGTAAAAATATCCGCCAAATACATTTGCAACGGGTCCTCGGTTTTATCCCCAATCGGGAAGGCCGTGGTAGGTGTAGTAGGCATCAGTAAAAAATCATATTTTTCAAATACCCGGTCAGTTTGTTCTTTCATCAACCGACGAACTTTCTGGGCTTTGGTATAATAGGCATCATAATAACTTGCGCTCAGGACAAACGTTCCAAGCATAATCCGGCGCTTCACTTCTTTTCCAAAGCCTTCACTACGTGATTTCTTGTAAAGAGAGGTTAAATCTTCCGCTTTGTTACTTCTATGGCCGTAACGAACCCCATCAAATCGGGAGAGATTTGAGCTGGATTCGGCCGTAGTGAGAATATAGTACGTAGGAAGAATGTACGAAAGTAAGTCAAAGTCCACTGGCTCTACTGTATGGCCCTGCTCGCGGAGCACTTCCAATTTAGCCAACATGGCTTGCTTCATTTCGGGCTGCAACCCTTCACTTTCTACCCCCTCGCGCAGATATCCTATGCGCAAAGGATGTTTTAGAAGGTCCGATAAATGCGTATAATCACCCACGGGTTGCGTTGAAACGGTACTGTCGAATTCGTCAGCACCAGCCATGATTTCTAGCAATAGTGCCGCATCTTCCACACTTTTGGTGATAGGACCTATACAATCAAAAGAAGAACCATACGCCACCAAACCCCAACGCGAAATGCGTCCGTAAGTAGGCTTAAAACCAACCAATCCGCAAAAAGCCGCTGGTTGTCGCACCGAGCCGCCCGTATCAGACCCCAAAGAAGCCAAACACATATCGGCCTGTACAGCTACCGCTGAGCCTCCTGAGGAGCCCCCTGGCACACGGGTTACGTCGGCGGCGTTTCTAACTACTCCAAAGGCCGAGTTTTCATTGGAAGAGCCCATAGCAAACTCATCGCAATTCTGACGCCCGATGATGATGGCATCCTCGTCCAAAATTCGCTGCACGGCGGTGGCTGTAAACTGCGACACGAATCCATCCAGAATTTTACTGCCTGCTTGTAAGCCGTGGTCTTTGTAGCACAGTACATCTTTGATTCCAACCACCATTCCCGCCAATCGCCCTGCTTTTCCTGCCACAATTTTCAGGTCAATCTCTTCAGCACGCTGCTGGGCTTCCTCCCCATAAACTGCCACAAAAGCATTCAATTGAGCGTTTTTCTCTTCAATATTTTTTAGATAATACGCTACCAACTGACGACACGAAACGGAACCGTCATTCAAATCTGCCTGTATTTCACGAAGCGATGTGTAGTACTTCAAAACGAAAGGGAGTAAATAAGATAAACTTAGGTTGGCACAAAATAAAAAATCGGCAGTAGTGCTAACACTACTGCTGATTTTAGGTGTTTGAGCTTATTTTACATTGTAACGTTGAAAAAAACGCCCAATGTATCAAACTTTTTTCTAGCGACTTACGTCGTCCAGTCCTTTTTCGATGTTTTCTTTTACCTCTTTAGAGGCATCTTTAAACTCCCGAATACCTTTTCCCAACCCCTTCATGAGCTCAGGAATTTTTTTCGCTCCGAAAAGCAGCAATACGATAAGGCCAATCAACAGGATTTCTTGTCCTCCAAGGCCTAAAAACAATAAGATCGAAAGCATATTCATTAGAAAAATACAGTTAGTGATTTGTTAGCTATGTGTTATTTGAAAACTGCGTTCAATTTTCAAATAACTATTTTATTACTCCAATAAAACGAATCAAGGGGGCAATTTTACCTTATATTTTTAAAATTTAACCCATTTTTAAGATTCTGCTCTGCAAAATTAACAACAATTTCTCGAAATATCAGTCTATTGAGATGGTATTTCGTTTAGTTTCCCATTCACGGAAGTCATTCAAGTCGGTGCCAATGGCATTAAAAAGCCATACAATGAGGGCAATATCGTCGGTAAAACCCACCACAGGCAAAATATCCGGAATAAAATCAATGGGTGAAAGAAAATAAATCAACACCGCAATAATGCGCGTCAGTGTTTTCCAAGGTACAATTCTATACTCTCCCGTGGCATAGGCCTTGAGTAACCGCGTCAAAACCCCAATTTTTTCTCGCAAGGCTTCATACCCCGACCCTTTCAGCGCGTTAGTTTTGCTTAAAACATCGCGTAAAAGCTGCAAAAGACTGCCCGTGTTGCGCGCATAACGGCCCGCTTTGCCCGTAGCAGTTTTAAAAAAAACAGACTTCAACACCCGTACAAGAATATTATCAGTAGTGGACCCGGAAGGCATTTTTTACTTAAAAGTTTAATGTTTAAAAGTTATTTTAATCTACAACCTATAAACGTTAAATACATTAAAAAGATTTATAAACCCTCTAAAATTAAATTTAATAATGGTTTATTATTCTAGAATCCAGCCTTCACGCAGGCATAGTTGATGAATGTGCTCATAGTGATGCTCGCTGTGCCAAGCATACATGGCAACCACTTCTTGCAAGGCAAATACGCGCTTTGTTTCGGGATGAAAATAGGTACGCTGCAATTCTGCTTCGGTCAGTGAATTAAGCAACATGACCCAACGCAAATGCAGGTATTTAAGCAACTGCAACGACCAGTCTAAGGGCGCACCTTTCCCATCAGCCAGCTCCGCCCAAAGTGCCTCTTCGTACGGTTTAATGAAGGGATTGTCTTCGGTCAAGGCCAATTTAAAACGAATGTAGGCATTCATGTGGCTATCAGCCACGTGATGAACCGTTTGAGCAACGGTCCAACCTCCAGGCCGATACGGTGTCTCTATTTGGCTTGCACTTAACGGATTGACGATATTAAACAGTTTGGAAGGCAAAGCACTGATGGTCTGAATCTGTGATTTGGTTTCAGCCATTGTGTATGTTTTACCAGTTTGAAACCGACCGATAGGATATTTGAGTGATTCCATGCGCTTTTAAATTGTCATTTTTAGGAACTGTTGTTTTATTTATCTTCCAAAATCATCCTGCACACGTACAATATCCTCTTCATCTGAGGGATTGGTGGCATCAGTATGTTGCCAAATTTCAGCCAAAATCCCCCATTCAGCCAGCCCAACCAATCGATGACGTTCTCCTTGTTTCAACACAATCAGCTCACCAGGCTGATAGGATTTCACTTCGGTTTCCTCGTCGGTTTCACTCGTTACCACGCCAACTGTACCCGATACTACCCGCCAGATTTCGGCGCGGCGGTGGTGGTATTGCCACGAGAGTCGCTTTTCGGGAGCTACTACCAGAATTTTGGGGCTCAATTTTTGGGTAATTTGCAGCGAAGAGAGCTCTACGGTTGGAAAATACTTAGCCGCAAATTGAGGGGTTTGCGACTCATCCAAGACAAAAAAGCCTCCCCAAGGGCGAGTCTGATCTTCTTTCACAACGTTGAATCCTTGCTCAGCCAACGAGGCCGCAATCTTCGAAAATACTTCCTGTTTTGTGGGTACAATCGGTTCCATTAAAAAAATGATATAGGTGAAGCGTAAAGTTAGAAAAATCTTGTAAAGTAATCTCCGTATTTTTGCCCGAATTTTAAACTATTCTCATGTCTTACCCACAGCTAGAAGTCTCGTTATCTACCCATAAAAAAATTTATTTTGCCTCTGATTTCCACCTCGGTGCCCCAAATCATACCGAAAGCATGGTGCGTGAAAGACGATTAGTACGCTGGCTGGAGTCGATTAGGCATGATGCCCAAATGATATGCTTAGTGGGTGATTTGTTTGATTTTTGGTACGAACACCGCCGGGTTGTTCCGCAAGGGTTCGTGCGGTTTATGGGAAAATTGGCGGAGCTTACCGATGCGGGAATTCAAATCATCGCCTTCCCAGGCAATCATGACATGTGGATGAGTGGGTATTTTGAAAAAGAATTGAATATTCAAACGTTCCGAGAGCCGCTCCAATTATCGGTCAGCGCTCAAGGCAGCACAACTCGTTTTTTTATTACCCACGGCGATGGGCGCGGTCCCGGAGACAATTCGTACAAAGTACTTCAACGAGTATTTGAGAGTCGGTTGGCCCGGTGGTCTTTTGGCAATATCCTTCATCCTGATTGGGCCCTTTGGCTGGGACAAACCTGGGCAAGTTATAGTTGGCGCAAAAACGACAAAGAAATCAAACCTAAGTTTCTGGGCGAAGAAAAGGAATGGTTATTGTTATACGCCAAAGAAGAGGAGAAAAAAGCACACCACGATTATTATGTATTTGGCCACCGACACATTGAACTGGATTACCCCGTCAATGACCAAAGCCGCATTTTTATCTTGGGCGACTGGATAGTTGATAACACCTACGCCATATTTGACGGTAAGACCATGAAATTGCATAATTATCCTCACCGAAGTCTCGAAAAGTAATTATTATTTTTTCATAACATCCTGACGAGTAATGCTTTCCCTTGGAGCTTGATTAAGAATAGAACGGTATTCTTTCTTTTTAAGGTCACCGTTTTTGACGGAGTTGATGAATTTAGCCCAAGCAAAGGGATTTAAAAATGGAACTGCCGTGGTAAAACTTCGGTTGGCGGCATTTTCACGACCAAAGATTTGCTGATCCATAAAGTTTCGATAGTTGCCCGCCGCGCTCAACGGCGTCACCGCCGCCATCTGCATTAGCAACTCCTGACGGGTATTTTGTTCAAGATTTGCCCGTTCAAATTCATCAGGAAGTTTCATGGCCACAAACGCCTTCTTGAATTCTTCTTCGGTGGCATACGGATATACTTTTACTTCTGCCAATGTTTTGACGTCTTCTTTCATCAAAATAATGGCCGAATAAGACTCCTCCATGTGCCGACGTGGAATAATGTGGTATTGCTTTTGATACCCCAAATAACTGAACACAATACTATCACCTGGGAATACGGGTAAAGCAAAGTAGCCACCTTCATCAGCCAATGTACCCCGGCCAGCCCGGGGAATTAAAATATAAGCTTTGCCCAAAGTTTGTGTTCCTTTTACGCCTACTACCCTTCCCGTAAACATGATACTTTTGACCTGACCTTGTGCTTTTACTTCCGACGAAGTTACTGCACTCACCAGTATCGCCAATATCAAAATAAGGAAGTTGTATTTTATATTAAGTTGCATGGTTTACTTTTTATATTCCTGACTCGAACGCCCTATTTGTTTAACGCCTGAGTTCAGGAAAAAATTTTAACAAATGTCACAATAAAGGGTGTGGAAAGCAATAACCCGTCAAATCGATCTAAAAACCCCCCATGCCCAGGAATCGTACTACCAGAGTCTTTGATTGCAATACTCCGTTTGAACAACGACTCCACTAGGTCACCTAAAGTGCTTGAAACCACCATGAGTGCCCCAATGCAGTACCACTCCCAAGGGCGGTGTGAGGTAAAATAAGTACCAAGAGCAAACGCAACTACTCCCGCCAACAGAGCGCCTCCTGCGGCCCCTTCCCAAGATTTTTTGGGAGATACGCGTTCAAACAATTTCCGTTTTCCAAAATAAGTCCCTGCAAAATAAGCTCCGATGTCAGTAGCCCAAAGCAACAACAGACACCCCAGTACAATTTCATAGTTATACGTGCCACCGCGCATGGCAAGTACACTTAAAAGAGAAAAAGGAATGGCGACGTAAATAATACCCAAAAAAGTGAACGCAATATTCTGAAAAGGTTTGAGATCCCGCTTTTTGTAGAGTTTAATGAAGAATATCATCGTCACCATCGGACTGATGAGAAAATAGTTTTGAAAATCAACGATTTCTTTCTCAATCAAAAAAGTAATGACGTTGATAAATACCCCGCACATTGTGCCATAATACGTCAGCGGTTGATTTCCATCCAACCCAAGAAGTTTATAGAATTCGAGTTGGGTAAAGATACTTATGCCACAAAAAAGCAACAAAAACGTCCAGTCGGCGTATAAAATTGCGCCCACGATGATGGACACTCCAGCTATAGCGGCAATGATGCGTTGTTGTAAATTTGAAAGACTATCCAAACGAGATTTCATTCACTACAATTGTTTTGGCAATGATAGCATCTTTCACGGGAACATACAACTCACATTTCCCAAAATGGTAACTGCTATCCTGTTTATTGATGATTACAGCGGAGATTCCTTGCTGTTCCAAATATTCGCGCACAATTTCGGCACGGTGCTGAAAACTTGTTTCAAACACTTTTTCCCAGTTGCTAGGTACCATTCGTCAGATTAGTGCTTCGTTGAGAACTTACTTTTAGATTCAACAACAGTGCGGCCGTCAATACCAACGAAAGAATCGCCCCAATCCACGATACCGACGATTCTGCTGAGGATATTTCAAAATCAAGCACTTTGCGGTGAGACAGAAATATGGCCAAAACTGTGAGTCCATTATTAATAAAATGTGCAAAAATGGGAGCCCATAAGTTCCGGGTCCAAAAATACAAATAGCCAAACATTGCCCCTAGAAGCAATCTAGGCACAAATCCATAAAATTGGAGGTGAATAGCGCTAAACAAAGCCGCGGTCAGCCAAACAGAAGCATGTACATCCCTAATTTTATGAAATATTTTCCGCTGAATAATCCCTCTAAACAGTACTTCTTCCCCAACGGCAGGAATTACGGCAATCACACCCAAAGCAACGACAAATTTCAACCAAGAATCAAAATCGGTCAAAAATTGTGTCATGCCCGCCAATTCATCTTCTTTGTACCGCATCCAATTTTCAACCCGCTGTAGGCCTTCAGGCAAATGAAGGTGACTGTTCCATTCAATAATCCAGCTGTTGAGGGGCAAAAAAGCAATGACCGTAAATAAAACCATCGCCAAAGTCAAAAAAGATGGAGCTGGTCGACTTATAAACTCTTCCACTCGATGCTGTTCGGACCAACGCCAATAAACAACACCAGGAATCAGAAATGTAAAAAGGTGGGAAACGGAGTGAAGTATCATTAAATACCACCAAGCATGAGGAAACAGCTGCGGCTCCTGAATCATCTGCGAAATTTGCTCTAAGTTGCTTGGCCCTCCGAGGAGCACGCCAATCAGAAGAATCACAAGCATAGCCACAATATTGCCGATTGACATTCCAAGCAACACCAACCCCAGCAATAACATTACATTGCGCCAAGGCGGACGTTGCGGAACGCTATGAATAATTTCTGGCTGAATCTCTTCCACAGGTTAGGGTTTTAGTCGTACGCAAATATAATATTACCCACAAAAATACGATACCTTGGTATATTTATAAGTTTAAATATACACAAATACAACGTTTCAATAAAAAAGCAGGCTTCTAGAATCCCTAAAAGCCTGCTCAATACTATAATTAAAAATTTACAATGTCCGTTTTACCTCTTTCATTTCAAAGCTTTCAACAATATCTCCTACTTGAAGGTCATTGAAGCCTCTAATGCTGAGTCCAAATTCGAAGCCTGATTTTACTTCATTTACATCGTCTTTGTAACGTTTCAACTGTGAAATATCTCCTTCGTGTACCACGATAAAGTCGCGAATTACTCTGACTTTGTTGTTACGTTTGATAATACCATCCGTTACGTAAGAGCCTGCCACGGTACCTATTTTACTAATTTTGAATACCTCACGTACTTCGGCATTACCAACAATTGCTTCTTCCATCGTTGGTTCTAGCATACCCGCCATGGCATCTTTCACTTCATTGATGGCATCGTAGATAACTGAATACAAACGAATTTCGATTTGCTCCTGCTCCGCGAGTTTTTTCGCATTGTTTGAAGGGCGAACCTGGAATCCAACAATGATTGCATCGGAAGCAATGGCTAGGTTAATATCTGATTCTGCAATCTGACCAACCGCCTTATTGATGATATTTACCTGTACTTCTTCCGTCGAAAGTTTGAGTAGCGAATCGGAAAGTGCTTCTACCGAACCGTCCACGTCACCTTTGACGATAATATTCAATTCTTTAAAAGTACCGATTGCTTTTCTTCGGCCGATTTCCTCCAACGTAATGTGTTTACGGGTACGGATGGTTTGCTCACGCATGATTTGCTCACGCTTGTTAGCAATTTCACGCGCTTCGCGTTCGTTTTCCATCACATTAAACTTATCACCCGCTTGAGGAGCCCCGTTCAACCCTAAAAGTTGCACAGGGGTCGATGGGCCAGCTTCTTTAAGACGCGCACCCGTGGCGTCAAACATGGCACGAACCCGTCCAAAGTGCGCACCTGCCAAGATCACATCACCGACTCTCAAGGTACCTGTTTGTACCAATATCGTTGCCACATATCCACGGCCTTTATCAAGGGATGCTTCAACCACCGTTCCAGAAGCTCTACGGTTCGGATTTGCTTTCAGTTCGAGCAAGTCTGCTTCCAGCAACACTTTTTCCATCAAGTCAGGAATACCTACTCCCGATTTTGATGAAATTTCCTGAGTTTGGTATTTACCTCCCCATTCTTCCACCAAAATATTCATGTTGGCTAGTGCCTCACGTATCTTTTCGGTGTTAGCTCCGGGCTTATCTATTTTACTGAATGCAAATACAATCGGAACGTTGGCATTCTGAGCGTGATTTATAGCCTCTCTCGTTTGAGGCATGATAGAGTCATCAGCCGCAATTACGATGATAACAACATCCGTCAATTTAGCTCCACGAGCACGCATTGCCGTAAAAGCTTCGTGACCTGGTGTATCCAAGAACGCGATTCTGCGTCCGCCATCTGTTTTTACACTGTAGGCGCCAATGTGCTGGGTAATACCACCCGCTTCACCCGCCGCAACTCGTGTACGACGAATATAGTCAAGCAACGATGTTTTACCGTGGTCAACGTGACCCATGATGGTTACGATCGGCGCACGTTCAAGCAAATCTTCTTCAGCATCTACCTCTACTTTTACATCTCCTTGAATTTCTTCTTCGGCAGATATAAACTCGACTTCATAACCAAATTCATCGGCAATCAGCGTGATACTTTCCGCATCCAAACGTTGGTTGATGGAAACGAACATACCCATGCTCAAACAAACCGAAATTACTTCTTGCACCGATACGTCCATCAAAGATGACAGTTCGTTGGCCGAAATAAATTCCGTCACTTTCAACACTTTAGCATCCTCCTGCTCCTGCATCATGCGCTCTTCGGCAGCATCTGCCCGCAAACGGCGACGTTCACGGCGCTTATCTGCGCCAAAGTTTTTACCACTAGTAGTACCGCTCAAGCGGGCATAAGTAGCCTTGATTGAGTCAGCCACTTCTTTGTCGCTGATTTCATCTTTACGCTCTCTACGACCGCTTCCGCCTTTTTTATTGGCATTCGTATTCGTATTATTGGTCGCTGGCCCTTTTTTAGCAGCTCCACCAGCGGTATTTGCATTAGGTGCTGTTGTATTGGGCGTCGCGTTGGCATTAGGAGTTGCATTGGCCGGAGCATTGGTCTTTGAACCATCCCGTTGGCCATGTTGGTACTGTGTAATAGGCCGATCATTCTGATTCTGTTTTCCTTTATTAGCAGGGCTATTAGGATTAGCTGCCGGGGCATTATCAGTAACTTTCTCTCCTTTACGCAACCGTTTACGTTTGCGTTTTTTGTCCTTGTCTTTATCTCGATTTCCTCCGTCACCACCTCGGCGCTCGGTAGGAAGTTCAATCTTTCCTAGAATGGTGAGTCCTTTCAAGGTTTCACCTTTTGCTTCAATCAATACCGGCTCGGGTTCTGGCTCAGGGGCAGGAACTTCTTTAGGAGGCTCGGGTTGTTTTACCTTAACAGGTTGTTGAGGGCGTTCTGTCCGAGGAGTAAACGGCTGTGGTTTAGCAGGTTCTTCCTTGGGTTTTGGTTGAGGTGCAGGTTTGAGTTCCACCGCTGGTTCTTGTACCACTTCTGCTTTGGGTTCTATGATTGGCTCTACTTTTGGCTCTGCTTTCGTTAACTCCTCAATAGGCTTAATTTCGGGTACGGGTACGGGTGCGGCTTCCACAGGCAGGATAATTTCTGCTTTGGATTCAACCACAGGCAATGCTACTTCCTTCACAGGCTCTGGCATCATTACTTCCGGCTTTTTCTCTTCAACAGGTTTTTCTGCCACCGGAGTCTCTTCTATTTTCTTCTCTTCAACAACCACTTCTGGTTTCTTCTCTTCAATAATAACCACCTCTGGTTTTTTCTCTTCAACAACGGGAGGGGCCAGCTTAGGTGCTTCCTCAGGTTTTGGCGGAGTTGGAACGGGTACATTGATTGGTTTGGGAGCATCCAAATCAATTTTCCCAACAACCTTTAGTCCAATAGATGGGGTTTCAGGAAGTTTTTCTTCTTTCTCCGGTTGAGGCTCTGAAACAACCGGTTTAGGTACATTGACAGCCGACTGCGATGTACGAAAATAAAGTACAGGGCTATCTTCTGACTTAGGTTGTGGTGCAGCAGGTTCTTCTTTTTTGGGGGTAATTCCCCCCAATAGCGCGTCCACCTTGAACTCTTTAGACAGAAATTCAAGCTGTTCAGCGTTTAACTTTGTATTGGGATTATTATCAACCTTAAAGCCTTTAGCACCCAAAATACTGGCAACCGCAGCGTGGCTACGATTGAGTATTCGAGCTGCTTGACTAAGGCGCATACTTTTTTCTTCCGACATACTGGAAATAGACGTACCGAAGTACGAGTTATTGGTTATTCGTTATTAGGGAAACCCTGGAAAATTAACCCAAAGATACAGATTTATTTTTCAACTACGTTTATCTGTTCTCTGTACGTCAAGTATAGTCAGCAATTAACTCGTAAATGTCCCTTTTTCAGTGAGTCATTTTGTCCCAAACCGACTACATTTATTCAAATTCACGACGTAAAATTTCAAGGATTTCTTCTACTGTTTCTTCTTCAAGGTCGGTACGGCGAACAAGCTCTTCTCTACTGATGTTGATGACTTGTTTTGCAGTATCCAAACCAATCTTGCGGAATTCTTCAATCATCCACTCGTCAATCTCATCCGTAAATTCGCTCAAATCCACATCTTCCTCGTCTTCTTGGCCTTCAACATCACGGAATACATCTATTTCCATGCTGACCAAACGCCCGGCGAGTTTAATGTTTTGTCCTCCTTTACCGATCGCCAAGGAAACTTGATCAGGTTTTAGATAAACAGATACCCTTTTGGTCTCTTTATCTATCACCATTGAAGTTATTTTGGCGGGGCTCAAGGCACGCTGAATGAGCAATTCGAGATTTTCGGTATAATTGATAACGTCAATGTTCTCATTATTCAGTTCTCTCACGATAGTATGAATCCGCGAACCTTTCATCCCAACGCAAGCGCCCACGGGATCGATACGGTCATCATACGACTCCACCGCTACTTTGGCACGCTCGCCGGGCTCACGCACAATCTTACGAATGTTGATAAGTCCGTCGTAGATTTCAGGAATTTCGGTTTCAAACAATCTTTCCAAAAATACGGGAGAAGTACGCGAAAGCGTAATTCTTGGCGTACCATTGTTTAGCTCCACTTTATGAATGACCGCTTTAACGGGCTCTCCTTTACGGTATTTATCCTTAAAGATTTGCTCTTGTTTGGGCAGGACTAATTCATTGCCTTCGGTATCTAAACAGATGAGTTCGTTTTTGAGTATTTGATATACTTCTACATTGAGCAGGTCGCCGACCATGTCTTTGTATTTGATATACAGCAACTCTTTCTCTAAATCTTTTACCTTCTGAATCAGCGTTTGACGTGCAGTTTGCACCAGACGCCGTCCAAAATCTTCCAATTTTACTTCCTCAGCTACTTCTTCACCCACTTCAAAGTCATCCTGAATTTTGCGGGCTTCAGCCAGAGGAATTTTATCCGGTTCCCAAATATCTTCTGAGTTATCGTCCACGATTTCACGGGTACGCCACATTTCGAGGTCGCCCGTATCGGGGTTGATAATCACATCAAAATTGGTATCAGTACCGTATTTTTTACGAATCATCGTACGAAACACTTCCTCCAATACTTTTATAATCGTAGGACGATCAATATTTTTGGAGCGAGCAAACTCGGCAAACGATTCTATCAATACTACGCTATCCATTTTCTTTCAAAACAGTTAATTGTTATTTGTTAAACACAGAACAATTCTTTAAATCTTAAAACAGTTTATCTAAGAGCAGTGATTATTCGTCGAGAATTAATTCCCACTTCTAACACTACGTTCTTTCACTTTATTTTTATCCCACCAACCCAGATTCAATCCTTAAAAGAAACATTAAAAATACTATTTTCCTGTGGTATTTAAAACGTTATCTGTACTTGTGCCTTTGCAATGTCGGTATAGGCAAAAGGCAATTCAACAGGAACTTGGTCTTTTTTCTTCTTTTTCAATTCTTCGAGTATCACAAACCCTTCTTCATCCGCCGAAATTAATTTACCTTTTTTCTCAGCACCATCTTTTGCTATTACTCTTAAAGTACGTCCGATATTCTTACGAAACTGCCTTGGCATCGCCAACGGATAATCTACACCCGGAGAAGACACCTCAAGCGTATACGCATCGGGCAGCACTTCTTGCGTTTCGAGCATTTCTCCTAATTTCCAGCTAATTTCGGCACATTCATCAATGCTGATGCCCGCATCGCTGTCAATCAACACCGTTACTTTCTGACGAACTTTTGAGGCGGAGACCTGCACTTCTACGATGAAAAATTTGTCATCCTCCAAAAGGGTAGAAAGCAATTCGACAATTTTTTCCTTTACATTCATTTTTTTCCAACAAAAAAGGGGAATCAATTTCCCCTCAGAATCTTAACCGTAAATTGTGGTGCAAAAGTAACATCTTTTTACTAATTTAACAACACCCATTTTAATTATTTGCTATGGCACAGCATGTTGTCGTGTATGAGTACGGTATAGTTCGGCGCGCTTCCGAGGCAGGGGGAAGTATTGATAGCACCCAAAACACGGAGGTATTTGTTTCAGACCAGACTTTTGACCTGCTCAAACAGTGGGCTTTTGTACCCCATGCCGATGCCGTAATTCATTTTTTTTTACAAAAAGGTAAAGAGTGCCTTCGTTTCAAAAATTACACGGGTATTTTACAAACATCTGACGGTACTCAATTTGAAATTTTACCGAAAATTTCAAAAAATGATACCGTTTTTATAGCAAGACAGTCTTTATTGAAAATGCTCCGCAGTGTCACTGACCTTCCATTTTACCAGCTTTCTCAAGCACATTTACAACAGGCGGACCAACCACTTTGGGAGATTTTCATTTCAGCTTTTATTCAAGAAATGGAGCAAATTATGCAACAGGGCTTGGAAAGGGCTTATCAAACCATTGAAACCGAACAAACATTCGTACGGGGAAAATGGCTACCGCACCGTCAAAATACCCTCCATCCTGAATTGCTGTTTTCCGCCCATGACGAATTCAACGCCGACATCCTGCCCAATCGCTTGCTGAAAACCTGCGTGTTGTTTTTAGGCAAGTGCAGTCAATATTTGCCCAATCAGGTTCGCCTTCGGCAATTGCGTTTTGCATTGGCAGACGTCAATACCTCCACGCAAGTAAACGCTGATTTTGCAAAATTAGAAAAATTAGACCGACGTTTTAACCGATATGCACAAGCGTTGAAATGGGCCAAAGTGTTGCTCAATCAACAGTCATGGGCTACGGCTGGCAAAGACGTAAATGACTCGTTATTGTTTCCGACCGAACGATTATTTGAAAATTATGTAGCCCATGGTGCAAAACGTTATTTAGTCGACCATCAAGTATCGTATCAGGACAATTTGCATTTTTTGGTCGATGATCATTCTGGCAAGCGCCGATTTCGGTTACGCCCCGACCTGGTGATTCGCAAAGACCAACAAACGGTGGTTATGGATATGAAGTGGAAATGGATTGAACCCACTCTCCCTAATTATGGTATAGAACAGGCCGATTTGTATCAATTATACGCTTATGGGCGCAAATACAACGCGGATGCGCTATTCCTGATTTATCCCGCCCAGGAAGATTTTCGGGCACCGCTTCCTCCATTTCGTTTTGAAAAACAATTGGTTTTAACCGTTATTCCTTTTGATATAAGGGCACTGTTATCGTTAGAAGTAGAAAAGATGGAAAATTATTTAGGGATGACATAGAAGAAAAAAGCCGGTCAGTCTCATAATAAACTGACCGACTTTTATTATTTAGGCATTCAATGCACGGTTGCCTGTAGCCGCCAAGCAAGCCTCCTTAAAGGCCTCTGTATAGGTGGGGTGTGCGTGCGACATGCGACTCACGTCTTCGGCTGAGGCTCGGTATTCCATGGCTACCACTGCCTCTGCAATCATATCAGCTGCGCGCGGGCCAATGATATGCGCGCCCAGAATTTCATCTGTTTCTTTGTGAGCCAATACTTTTACGGTCCCGTCAATGTCCATGCTTGCGCGCGCGCGGCCAAGGGCTTTGAACGGAAACGAACCTGTTTTATAGGCAATTCCTTTGGCTTTTAATTCATCTTCCGTATAACCTACTCCTGCTACTTCAGGCCATGTATAAACTACGTTTGGAATGAGCAGGTAATTGATATGTGGTTTTTGTCCAACGATGGTTTCGGCCACAAACACGCCTTCTTCTTCCGCTTTGTGGGCCAACATCGCCCCGCGAATCACATCGCCAATGGCGTAGATGTTAGGCACTTTGGTTTGAAGCGTGTGTTCATCCACTTCGATTTTTCCGCGTTGGTCGGCCACCAGACCCGCATTTTCAAGCGCGAGTCCATCGGTATAGGGTTTACGTCCCACGCTCATCAGGCAGTAATCACCCGTAAAAGTAACGAGCTCTCCTTTAGGGTTCTCTGCGGTTACGATGACCTCATCACCCGTATTTTCCACCGTTTTTACTTTGTGACTAAAATAGAAATCAGCGCCGAGTTTTTTTACCGTCCGCTGAAGCTCTTTGCCCATCGTCGCGTCCATGGTCGGAATCATGGCCGAAGCATATTCAACAAAGCTTACTTTAGCCCCGATGCGTGCGTACACAGAACCAAGCTCTGCGCCAATTACGCCCGCCCCAATCACGATGAGGTGTTTGGGAATTTCGTTGAGTTGAAGCGCTTCGGTCGAAGTGATGATGCGTTTTTTATCAATCGTAACACCTGGTAATGACGAAGGCTTGGAGCCCGTAGCGATGACGATATTTTTGGAAGTAATCATTTCAATGTCTCCTCCTTCTTTGGTCACCTTTACGGTATTTTTATCCACAAATGAGCCAAGGCCTTGGTAGACATCAATTTTGTTTTTCTTCATCAAAAACTCGACGCCTTTGCATACTTGGCTGACTACCTCACTCTTGCGGGCAATCATTTGCGCCAAATCCACCTTTAGGTTTTCGAGCTGAATGCCGTGTTCAGCAAACGTATGCGAGGCATTGTAGTAGTGCTCAGAAGAATCGAGCAGCGCTTTGGAAGGAATACAACCTACATTCAAGCAGGTTCCGCCAAGGGTTTTATATTTTTCGATAATGGCCGTTTTTAAGCCTAACTGCGCGCAACGAATGGCGCAAATGTAGCCGCCAGGCCCCGAACCGATTACGATAACGTCGTATTGCATTGGATTTATATAACTGTTTTAGTCATTTAATTATTCGAACAATTTCACAAAAAAGGGGCACGGTATACCGAGCCCCTTTTTAATTTATATTCTTACACTTCCAACAGTAACCGTGTAGGGTCTTCGAGCAATTGCTTTACTCTGACGAGGAAGCTCACCGAATCACGGCCATCGATGGTGCGGTGGTCGTAGCTTAGTGCAACGTACATGATAGGTCGAATAACGATTTCTCCATTCACCACGACAGCACGCTCAACGATGTTGTGCATTCCCAAAATCGCCGCTTGGGGAGCATTGATAATCGGGGTTGAAAGCATAGACCCAAAAATACCACCGTTGGTGATGGTAAAGGTCCCACCTTGCATTTGGTCAATGGTCAGCTTGTTGTCGCGGGCGAGGCCAGCCAAACGAATGATTTCTTTCTCAATTTGAGAGAAGGTCATTTTTTCGGCATTACGAATTACGGGCACCACTAAGCCACGCTCGGTCGAAACCGCAATTGAAATATCGGAAAAATCATTGTAAACGACTTCATCGCCGTCAATGAAGGCATTCACTACTGGAAATTCCTGCAAAGCTACCGCACAAGCTCTGGTAAAGAATGACATAAAGCCTAAACCTACGCCGTGTTTTTCCTTAAATTTATCTTTGTACTTATTACGCAACTCCATGATGGGCTTCATGTCTACCTCATTGAAGGTTGTCAACATGGCCGTTTCATTCTTAACCGCAACCAAACGACGCGCGATGGTTTTGCGCAGCGACGTCATTTTCACGCGGCGTTGGCCACGGGCATCCGCCGCTTTGGGAGCAGGGGCAGGAGCCGCTGGTGCCGCTACTGGCGCTTTAGGTTGTTCAGCTGGAGTAGGCTTAGGAGCAGTTTGGGGTTGTGCTGCGATGGCATCTTCTTTCGTTAATCTTCCGCCAACACCCGACCCCGCTACACTTGCAGGGTTAATGCCTTTTTCGGCCAAAATTTTGGCAGCGGCGGGAGATGGATGCCCTGCTGCATAACTATCATTGGAAGCATTGGCCGTAACCGCCTGACCGTTTGATTGCGGTGCTTCAGCTACTGGAGCTGAGGCCGCCGCACTTCCAGCACCTACTTCAATTTTACAGATTACGGCTCCGATTGACAACGTCGAACCCGCTTCAGCTACAATGCGTAGCACTCCTGCGGCTTCGGCAGGGAGTTCAAAAGTAGCTTTATCAGACTCTAGTTCACAAAGGACTTCGTCCAATTGAACGGTATCGCCGTCTTTTTTATTCCAGCTAGCGATGGTTACTTCCGTGACGGATTCACCCACTGTCGGCACTTTCATTTCTACTATTTTAGCTGCCGTTGCAGGTGCAACAGAAGCCGCAGCGACGGGAGCAGGCGCCGAAGCAACGGGTGCGGGAGTTGACGCAGGAGCGGAAGCTGCCTCAGCCGATGTTTCAATCACACATATCAGTCCACCAATCGGTAATACATCACCTTCTTGTGCTTTAACCCGTAAAACGCCATCAGCCTCAGAAACGACATCAAAAGATGCTTTATCTGAATCCAAACTGCATATTACTTCATCACGTTTGACACTTTCTCCGTCTTTTTTCACCCAAGAACCAATGGTTACTTCGGTGATAGATTCTCCGACGGTCGGGACTTTTATTTCAATCTGTGACATATATTCAGAATTTGGGAATTGTCAATTTGAAAATGAGTTAGGATGAAAACAGAGAATCTCGCTATTACTTTCAATGCTCTATTTTCAGGGTATTATTTTAAGAAAAAGCCTGCTCAATGAGTTCTGCCTGTTCTTTTGCGTGTATTTTCATATATCCTGTTGCGGGTGATGCACTGGCTTTACGGGCAATCACTTTTCCTAAACCAATTTCAGGAAACTCACGCAAAATAAATGACCAATAGCCCATGTTTTCTGGCTCTTCCTGCACCCAAATCACATCCGCTTTTTTGTATTGATCTAGGTACGCCTGTATTTGTTTTTTGGGGAATGGATACAACTGCTCTACCCGAATAATGGCCACATCTTTACGATTATCTTTTTGTTGTTTGTCCAACAGTTCCCAATAAAGCTTACCAGTACAAAGCAACACTTTTTTTACCTTTTTAGGTTCAGCAAATTCATCTCCGATGGTTTCGCGGAAAGAAGTTCCTTCGGCAAAATCACTTAAAGGCGATACCGCCATCGGGTGACGCAGCATTGATTTAGGCGACATCAAAATGGCTGGCTTTCGGAAAGGTAATGCCAATTGACGACGAATCATGTGGAAATAGTTGGCTGGCGTGGTAATGTTGCAAACGTACATGTTATACTCCGCCGACAAAATCAAAAAGCGCTCCGGACGGGCACTTGAGTGCTCAGGCCCCTGGCCTTCGTAGCCGTGCGGCAACAACAGCACCAACCCGTTCATGGCATTCCACTTCGACTCCGTAGCGGCAATAAACTGGTCAATCATGATTTGAGCCCCATTCGCAAAGTCGCCGAACTGAGCTTCCCAAATCACCAATGCGTGGGGATTAGCCATGGCATAACCGTACTCAAAACCCATAACTCCGTACTCTGAGAGCAGTGAATTATAGATTTCAAATTTCCCTTGTCCTTCACCGATATGCGCCAAACTGTTGTGATTGGCATTGGTCTCGGAATCATGAAGCACGGCATGGCGGTGTGAGAAAGTACCGCGCTGAATGTCCTGCCCCGTCATCCGGACGGTTTTTCCTTCCGTCAGAATAGAGCCGTACGCCAGCAATTCTCCCGACGACCAGTTCAGCGGTTTTTCGCCCGCAAAAATCTGCTTCCGCTCTTCAATTACTTTTTCAATTTGTTTCAATGCTTTGAAACCTTCGGGTAAGCTTGTAAGGGCTTGCCCTACTTTTTCAATCACCTCTTTTGTAATACCAGTAACGGGTGATTTTTCAAAATCTTCGGGCACCGAACGCCGCAACTCAGCCCAATCACGTTCGAGCTTAGGGCGTTTATACGGAAGCTGTTTTTGTTTTACTTTTTGAAGTAAATCCTGCAACTCGCCTTCGAGTTCGGCCTTCATTTGATCCGCAATTTGCGCGTCCAACTCTCCACGTTCGGTCAATACTTTTAGGTATAAATCCCGACCATTGAGCTGTTGTGAAATTTTCGAATACATCGTCGGCTGCGTAAAACGCGGTTCATCTGACTCATTGTGACCGTATTTGCGGTAACAAACCATGTCCACAAATACATCGCGGTTAAACTCCTGGCGAAACTCAATGGCGACCTTCATTACAAAGGCTACCGCTTCGGGGTCATTTCCATTGACGTGGAAAATAGGCGCATCCACGATTCTGGCAATGTCTGAACAATAAATAGATGAGCGGTCGTCTTCGTGATCGGTGGTGAATCCAATTTGGTTATTTATCACAAAGTGCAACGTTCCGCCCGTATAATACGCGGGGAGGTTAGACATTTGCGTTACTTCGTACACAATCCCCTGCCCCGCCACGGCGGCATCTCCGTGAATCAAAATAGGCAGAACGGGGTCGTATTTATCCTGCCCTTCAATATGACCGTAGTGTTCATCGGCACGCGCGCGGGCATACCCTACCACGGCTGGATTAACGGCTTCTAAGTGCGATGGATTCGCCATAAGTTTAAGACTAACGGCTTTCCCTTCTGGCGTTTCGATTTGGCTTTCGTAACCCATGTGGTATTTTACGTCGCCATCACTGAATTCATCCAACTCAACGTTTTCCTCAAATTCGTTAAAGACCTGTTCATAAGGCTTTTGAAGCACATTGGTCAATACATTGAGACGGCCACGGTGCGCCATACCAATTACCACTTCTTCCACCCCAAGCTCAGCGCCACGGTTGATTGCCACATCCAATGCTGGAATAGTCGCCTCTCCACCTTCCAGCGAAAATCTCTTTTTACCTAAAAATTTGGTGTGCAGAAAGTTCTCGAAGGTTACAGCATCGTTGAGTTTTTCAAGAATACGTTTCTTTTGCTCAATCGTAGGCGTAAAGTTCAGGTATTCCTGTTCAATCTTCTTTCTTAACCAGCTTTTAGCCCGACGGTCGCGGATGTATTGGTATTCAAACCCTACTTTTTCGGTATAGACTTTACGAAGGGCATCCACAATTTCACGCAGCTTTGCGGCCCGGCCAAATACTTCAATCCCTGCCTCAAATACCGTTTCTAAATCGGCTTCCGACAAGTTGAAGTCTTTTAAGTCCAACTCGGGATACCGATTCTTGCGGGGTCCTAGCGGGTTGGTCTGCGACATTAAATGCCCTCTCTGACGGTAGCCCCTTATCAAGTGAACTACCTCCATTTCTTTGCGGGTATGCGAAGCTGAAATAGGTGTTTCAGCCACCGGTGCGGCCCCATTGCCATTTGATTTAGGTTTATTTTCGCCGTATTTAGCAGAAAATTCAAACCCTTCAAAGAACCGTTGCCAACTTAAATCAACAGAGTCAGGCTGTTGTAAGTATTTTTGGTACAGGTCCTCAATGTACGCAGCTTCTGAATTAGCTATATATGAGTATTTTTCCATTAAAAAAAAATGCTGGTTGAAAGTGGGGCAAATTTAGTTCATGTATTTTGAATTCGTTGCAAAAGTCTTATAGATTTAGTAAAAATCTAGTTGGATCTTGGATTAGGCTGAAGTGTAAACACAATTTCGTGGATACCCTTACCCGCTCCAGGTACACTATTGGAGTTGCCGTAGAAGTCTTCTACTCGTCGCGAATTGTAGGTATAACCTATCCTTATGTTTTTGGAAACGTCATAGCCCAACAGTACCTGAACATAATTAACGCCTCCCAAACGAACAGACAACCCCACCAACGCGGCATTTTTGTAGTGCATCAACGCGTTTAAATCAGTCCTGATTTTTCCTTGCTCAGGTTTTGTAATTAGTATTGATGGAACTACATTTAACCCTTCGCTGATGTCCATTTTTAAACCTGCTTGTAAAAAAATGGGACGTTGATAATTAAGCAGTCCACTTGTATTATTGTATCCATAACTTTGTTTTAAGATTTCAGGCATCGAGACTCCTCCAAAAAACATTTCATCCTGATAATAAATTCCGACGCCCGCACTTGCCAATGCTTTATTGATTCCCCCACCAGTATTGATGGCTGAACGCGACGGCAAAACATTAATTCCCCCTAATGCTCCGATGGAAATTTTTTGAAATTCTGAAAGCTTAAAAATATAGGAAGCACTGCCAAAAACCGCCACATTGACGGCCACTCGGTCGTTTAGCCCCTGTAATCCCAACCCGACCTTTCCATCAGCAACGCTCCCATCCATAGCGAAAGACTGGGTAACAGGAAGCCCTTGTATTCCAGCCACAAATTGCCGGCGAAGAACGGCATTAAAATAAAAGTTTTCACGAACACCCGTAGCTGCAGGGTTGATGGCGATTGGATTAACTAAATATTGAGAATATTGAACTTCACGCTGGGCTTGGGCATAGTGGGCAATTAGAAATAAGCAGCAGGCAGTTAGCAGTTTACAGTTTACGAGGGAGAAAAGGCGATAAACTGTAGAGAGTAGACATAGTTTTTTCATCATAATACCAGTTGATTCTTTTATCAACGCAAAAGAAAGCACTAATCTTGCCAAACCCAATAAAAAGGCAGAAGTCAACCCAAACTTCTACCCTTTTTGATACCAACAATTACAGTTTTGCTTGCAAAAACAATCTTACGATGCCATTCCATAATCATAAAAAAAGCAGAAACTCATTAGAGCCTCTGCTTTTGATAAGCATCCTATTAAACATCTACTTTTACAAACTCAAAATCTTTATCTCTGTTCGGCGGTTTTGTTGGTGTTCTTCTTCGGTACAAGGGGCTCCGTCTTTGCATTTGTTCACCAGCTTACTTTCACCATAGCCTGCGGCAATAATCCTTTTAGAGGAGATTCCCTGATTTACGATGTACGCAACCGCGGCCTTTGCACGCTTCGTAGATAGTATTTTATTATACTTGGCAGACGAACGGCTGTCGGTATGAGAGCCGAATTCAATCTTCATTTTAGGGTATTTGTTCATGACCTCCACGAGTTTGTTCAACTCAGCTGATGCATCGGTTCTGATATTCGATTTATCTAAATCATAATAGATATTTTCGATTTTAATGACATCGCCTTTTTCAAACATGGTGATATTTGCCTCGGATGTCTCTCCTCCTTTTACTTTACTACCCATTGTTCCTAAATTATCTTTCAGGGCTTCAATTGAGTAATCACAACCACTGGGCACTTCAAAAAGATAAGTTCCATTTGCGTCTGTTACGGCTTCCTGAACACTATCGTCACATTCATTTCGAAGTAATACTTTCACACCCGAGATAGGCTTGCGGTCTTTTTGGGTCGTTACTAAGCCCCGAAGTGTAAATGTTTTAGATTTTACTTTGATTTTCGTCAGCGGAATATCCAGTTTTATAACTTCGGTTATGTCTAAATCTTTGGCGGCAACATCGACCGAATTGCCAACATAGCCCTCATAAGTTGTTTTAAACACAAAATCATTTTCGGGGTCTAGGCATAAGCGTATGCTACCGTTTTTATCCGTTTGGCCTGTTTTTACTTCGGTATCACTTTCACTTTTGCCCGCCATGGCAACAACGGCATTTGCTAATGGCATCTTTGTTTCTGCATCAATGACATTTACAATTATGTCTTGACAGGGATTTAGCGGACCCGTTCGTTCAAAGCGAAACAAATCATCATCATGCCCCCCCTGATGTCGGTTGCTGCTAAAAAAACCGCTGGTACGCTCGGCGTCGGTAATCAATCCAAAATCATCTTTGGCTGAGTTGATAGGTGTTCCAAGATTTCTCGGCTTTTTAGCCATAACGCCTTCAATAAGCTTGGCATAAAATATATCCAGCCCCCCCAATCCAGCATGACCATCTGATGCGAAATAAAGGTTCCCTTGCGCGTCTACAAAAGGAAACATCTCGTTACCCGAACTATTGACCCCTGGTCCCAAATTGATTGGTGTAGACCAATTGGCTCCGTCGTATTTACTGACGTATAAATCCGTCCCGCCAAACCCTCCAGGCATATCTGAAACAAAATACAACAATTTATCATCTTTTGACAACGCCGGATGCCCTACGGAATATTCGTCACTGTTGAATGGAAGTTCTTTCAAATCCTTCCAGTTACCGTTTACACTTTCAGCAGAGTACAATTTCAGTTTATTAACCCCGTCTTTGCTTGTTTTATACTTTCCGTTCAGGTAGTTGTTACGGGTAAAAAGAATCCTTTGCCCATCCTTAAAAAAGGCAACTGGCCCTTCATGGTATTTTGAATTAATGGCTTTCCCCATATTATGGGACTCAATCACTGCATTTTGTAAAGGTGCGGTAGCAGTACCATTCACGTTTGCATTACGGTAATTTCCAGGAATTTGGGAATCGTTGGCCGTTGGCGAAGTGTACTCATCTGCCCCCAGTAAATAAACACCTTTGGCCCGCTCGGTCTTATTTGCTAACGTTGAACCTCCGAGTTTACTCGTTTTTTTAGAATTAATTACGGATAAATCAGGGATTTCGTATAAATCCAGAAACGCCGTTTGATTCCAACTGTATACTCGTTTTACGTTTAACCCTTCATTGCGGGCAGAAACAAATACCAAGCCTTTTTTATAATAAGTGGGGCTAAATTCAGCACGATTTGTATTGATATTATCGAGTGACTCTACCGTATAGCTTGCTTTATTTTTTGATAACTTATTAACATCTGTATATAATTTATTAAATTCTTTTCCACGACTATCTTCTTGCTGCGATTGATTATAACGCTCATAAGCTTCTTTAGCTTCGTCATATTTGCCATTACTTGCTAATGCTTGTGCATAATACAAATAACAATTGGCATGAGCTGCCGAAGGTATTGTATCCTCTCCCACCACCAACCGATAAACTCGCTCGGCATTTTGTGTATCTCTGATTTGCCGATAGCTATTCCCTAATTTAATCAACGTACGTAATTTGGTAGAATCGGCAAGGCCACCACCTTTAAGCGCCTGCTCGTACAAGTCAATCGCTTTTGAATAGGCCATCATTTCATATTGACGATTGGCCTGCTGTAAAGACGACTGTGCTTTTACTTCCTTTACCCAAAGACCGATGGCCAAAATAATGAGTAAAATGTATGTTTTCATATACTACAATTTAAGATAAAAAAAAGGTATATTCTCTTCTGTTGGTATCGTTAAGAACCCTTCATGAAGAATATACCTTTAACTATTTTTAACAAACAGTCTCTTTAGAAGTACCGTGGAGTAAGGATTTTGCTCTTGCTAAATCCAAACTCATACCGCAGCATTATTTCGTGGGTAGGAATGCTTAAAAACTTACGTTCTTGGTTCAACCGATTGCGTGTCCAGTCGTAAGAATATCCCAGGCGGAATTGATCTGAAAGTTGCAATTCCAACATCCCAACCAATGCATCTCCACTTAACACTTTTCCGCTGATATCTTCTTGAATTTTACCAGCATACGTCGAAAAACGATTATGGCGATAAGACATTCCAACCGCAATTCGGTCGTTAAACCAAAGATTAAGGTTTCCATCAAGCGACAATCCCGTTCCTTGGACGTAGCGAGCCATCATGGATGGCTTTAGTTTAATGTTGTTACGTCCAATCACAAACCCACTGATGACATAGAAATGCCGGCGTACTTTGGCGCGGTTATCTCCAGAGTCATAGTCTGAAAGGTTATTTTCAATCAGATAAGGAACCGAAACACCAATGTAAGAGCGATCGTTACTGAGATAAATACCCGTTCCGAAATTGGGTAAGATCTTCGAAACATTATTGGCAAAAGCAGGGTCGGTTAGGTTGTTGCCCAAGTTCGCTTTGGATAAATCCCAGCGAAAACTCATAGCTCCACCTTGCAATCCCAATGCCAAGGTTGAACGTTCGCCTAACTTAATCCGAAAGGCGTACGACAACATCGCCCCAGTCCAGTTCTCAAGACCCACCTGGTCATTGAAGAGTTGAAGTCCTAGTCCTACTCTTTCACGGTTTACAGGCATATCAATGCTGAACGTAGCAGTTTGAGGGGCTCCAGCCATTCCCCCCCACTGGTTGCGGTAAAGAGCGGTTGCGCTCAGCACATCTCGGCTACCAGCATAAGCAGGATTAAGTGCCATCATATTGAACATGTACTGGGAGAACATTTTGTCCTGCTGAGCCCAGGTTTTACTGCTGCTAATCAAAGTGATCAGCAGCAGTAACATTGTCCATTTTTGTTTGATGATATTGTTCATCGTTCTTATCGGTTAATGGTCATAAATCGGCTTGTCTTCTTAATCTCACCGCCGTTTTGGTCAACCAAAATCACGTTGTAGAAGTAGGTGCCTACTGGTACAGTTTGATTGTTAGCACCAATTCCTACGTTAGCTGAGCCTTCCCAGTCATTCTGATAATCGTTGTTACGATAAACCAGATTCATCCAGCGGTTATAGATTTCTAGAACAATCTTCGTGCCAGATGGGTGACGAATCACAAATTTATCATTAATACCGTCACCGTTTGGAGAGAAGCCTTCAGGAACAAACAATCCACCGTCGGAAGGAATCACAATTGGCGTGTATTCTGCCTCTGTCAACTCCGTTGGGTTATTATTTCCGTTCAAATCAGGATTCAAACCATTGGTCGAGATGTCAGCAACAGAATTCTGTCCAGCAAGTGCTGCTCCGTAAGCACGGTTGAGATAAGGAGTGACACGTCCGTCAGTGGTAACATTGACCGTAAAGAATAGCGAGTCTGATCGTCCACCCGCTAATCGGCTTTGTTCGGCAATCAAGAGGTTCACATCGCGGTCTCCGTTGAAGTCAGGATTGATGCGTAACGTACTTGAATCGTTGGCCGTTGGAGTACCTACCAGTTGATAACTAGCACCCGTAAGCGAACTGTAGACTTTGGTCAGTGAATCCGAAACCTGAACATTGGTCAACATACCCGCACCGTAGTTTTTCAAGATAACCCTGTAAGTGATGTTCATACTACCATCGCCTTTGCGCACGGTATCTTTGATAGACATTGCCAAACCAAGCAACCCACTTCCAGGTGTAGAGTTAAGTGATACTGGAGTAGATTCGCTATTGTTGCGCGGATCAAGGTCATTGTCAGGGTCAGCGTTATCGCCTGTCGTTGAAGTATCCGCAGTCATTACACCGCCTTCTGTATATCCTGCACCGATTGCAATGTTATTAAACGTAGTCACAGAATCAGGATTGTAGAGAGAGATAACCACCGCCAAGTTGATGTTACGCGTTGTTCCTTTTGGCAAAGTACTCAGCGAGTCAACCAACAAATTAGTAAGTAATCCCTGACCAGTATAGCTTGAGTCAACCACAAACCCGAGGTCTGCCGTTACCAAAGGCTTGCCAATAATGACCGCCTTATTACCAAAAGTGAGTCCCAAGTTATCTTCTACTTTGATTTTCTTGAGGTCATTGGTTCCAAGGTTTGTCACGCTGATGGTATATGGTATTTTGAACTTACCTTCACCAAGCGCTACTGGAGTACCTGCTAATTTAGACAATCCAATCATTGCACTTGGCAAATCGAATCGCACAGGAGTAGGATTGTTGACTGGTGCATTCACCACAATACCTCGGTTTGAAGCATCTGTTACAGGTGTACCGTTTCCGTTTGCCGTTGCAATCACGCTGCCCAAGAAAGGTCCACTGTTACCATTGGGTTTAATATTAATGGTAATCAGGACTGTTTCTTCAGCACCTACCGCCAAGTTACTGCCAGGACCTAAGATATTCTTATCTGTTGTTCCGTTGTAACCTGCATTCGGTACGAGTGGGCTACCCGTTTCAACGACTGGTGCTCCTAACACTGCGAACGTAACTGGAGGCGCAAAGCTACTCGTGATGCTATCACGCAGTACTACATTTGTCAGAGGCACATTTCCTACGTTTTTGACCGTTATTTTATAGGTTACATCGTAAGAGGTCGTATCTCCTTCACCTTTCTTCTCTATTTTATCAACCGCAAGCGCAACTCCAATGGCGGGAGATATTGTACCGTCGCTGATAACAATGCCTGCCGACGCAAGGTTATTTGCCGTATTCGGATCGACTTGGTCAGCATACGTAACTTCGGCTTTGTTAATTACATTATAGCCTGCCGTTACCGCTTTAGTGACTACCGTCAGTGTCGTACTGTCGCCCGCTGCAATTGCAGGAATGCGGGTTTTAAGTACACCACCTGTGTTTGTTAAGCCCGATGTTGAAATCAACTCCAACTGTGTTGGCATAATATCGCGAACATCTACATTAGTTGCCTTGTGCTGTCCGTTATTTTTCACCACAATGGTGTAAGTAACTTGTTCGCCAATGAGCGCCAATGTTTTATTTGCAGTTTTTGTGATACTCAAGTCGGAGCGTAACGTGTCGGTAGCGCAATCGAAGATTTTCACTTCTATAGCTGCTGGTGCACTATAACAACCATCTTTCTTGTAAGTAACAAAATAAGTACCTGCTCCTACTGCTTCTGGTGTACCAACCAAGCAATCGCATCTTGGTTGAGCGGCAGAAGTAAAGATGGTAGTATAGTTGATATTACCTTCCAGTGCCTTGGTTAAGTCTACGGTATTGCTTGGGCAATCATTCCGCAGATTTTTCACGATTGGCGTTGGTAGACTTTTCACAACTACCGTAATATAAGCTGAGTTTACTGAGCAGCAAAGACTATCATCAACCAATGCGTAGGAATAAGTACCAGGTTCTGTTACATTCCACTGTCTGATACCATCAGAGGCAGGGAACAGGACATTACCGTCTTTAAACCATTTTACTTTGTAGCCGTTTTCGCTTGCTTTCAACTTAACGGTATCTCCTTGGCAGATGGTAATGGTTTCGGGCAGTGTATCTGCTTTGAAAGTGCCATTTACAATAATCTGCGGTCTGAATTTGATTCCCGTAAATATCAGCTTCATCGCATCTACTCCTGCTTTACAGTTACCTTCTCCATCTGGGTCGTTGGTGGTAAGGGTGAGTATTACATCCCCCTTAATCAAATCTTCCAACGATGGATAGTAAGTTGCATCCAGTGCAAGCGAGTTGCTAAAGGTACCCGTACCGTTTGTTGTCCATACTGCTCCAGTAGCCACGCCTCCTATTTTACCGTTGAGCTTGTACTGAAGCGCCGCGCAGATTGAGGCGTCGGCACCTGCATCAGCGGTCGCAGGGTTTGTTTCACAAGGTGTAGTTTCGCAAGGTGAAATCAATACGGAGATAGCCGTTCCAGTACTGTAGCAACCTGCCGTTGTGCGGAAGAATGCGTAGTAAGTACCAGACACTCCTACTGCTAAAGGATTAGAGACCAGTGGCGAGCTTGGTGAATTCGTTTGGTGGAATTCAAGAACCAAACCTGCGTTAGGTGTATAATTCTTAACTGCAGTAGTTAAATCTACCGTCTTAACAGGACACACATTCGCCAGATTAACAACAACTGGAGCAGTAATGCGTGGTGATACTATCACATTTATGGCATTAGATGCTACGCTTTTGCAAATCGAGTTGTAGCAACATGCTGCAGTATAGATTGTGCTCGCTGCTGGGATAATAGTTAAGGTGCTACCAATTTGGCCACTTGACCATTGGATGTATCCTGCACAGTTACCCAACGCCGTCAGTGTTACAGACTCTCCGTAGCAAAGCGTTGTCTTCGATGCTTCAATGGTTGGAGGTGCAGGCGTTCCTACCGTGATGGTTACAGGAGTAGTAGCTGCACTCTCACAATTACCTACTTTACATTTAACCCAGTAAGAAGTAGTTGCTATCGGAGCTACTTTTATTGAAGTACTTGACGCTCCATTTGACCAGAGTAATGTACCGTTGCAACCTGTTGCTGTCAGGGTGACAGAATCACCTTTACAGATGGTTGTTGCTGATGCAATAATCGTTGGTGCGTACACTTTAGTTACCGCAACCGTCACCGTATTGGAAGCACTACTTGTGCAATCTCCTTTTTTACATACTGCGGTGTAAGTTGTCGTTCCTAAAGGTGTAACCGTGATACTGTTGCCAGTAGCATTGTTTGACCATTGAATGGTTCCGCCTTCACATCCTGCGGCAGTAAGTGTTACAGAATTGCCTTCGCAGATTACTGCTGAAGTTGCCACAATACTTGGGGCTGTACAATTAGCCACTGTCACAGTAACAGCCACTGATGCCGCACTAGTACAATTACCTATCTTACATACAGCGGTATATGAAGTAGTCTCAGTAGGATTAACTACGATGCTTGCTCCTAACATTCCGTTCGACCAAGTAATTGTTCCTGCACAACCCTCTGCTGTAAGTACTGCCGTTTCACCTAATTTAACTGATGATGGCGTAGCTTTCACAATTGGAGGTGTAACGGGGATAACCTGTATGGTGTAATTAGCCGACACAGGGCTTGTACAGTTACCTACTTTACAAGTAGCGGTATAAGTTGTAGTCACTGTTGGAGTTACTACGATTGCAGGGCCAGTTTGACCAGTCGACCAGTACACAACACCTGCACAGCTCGGTACTTCAAGGGTAACACTTTCACCAGGACATACCTTGTCGGTGCTGCAAATAACCACCGGTTTCTCAGGAACAGGAACAACTGTTACTGTAGCAGAACCAGGAGCGCTTTCACAATTACCTATTTTGCAGATGGCAGTGTAGGTCGTAGTTGCATTAGCTACTACGGTGATACTTGCACCTGTGGCACCCGTACTCCACATTACTGTACCAGCGCAACCAGCCGCGGTAAGTGTCACGTTAGTACCTGCACATACAGTAGCCGATGGGCTCACCGTTATGGTTGGTGCTGTTGTGTTGTTCCCGACAGTTACAGTTATACTTCCAGGAGCGCTGTCACATTTCCCAGCTACACGGCATGAAGCAGTATAAGTAGTAGTAGTGGAAGGTTTAACCACAATACTTGTCGTTGTTGCCCCAGTATTCCAGATAATCGTACCTGCACAATTGCTTGCCGTCAGTGTAGTGCTGTCACCGACACAAATACTCGGTTTAGAGGCAACCACTGTTGGCGCCGGACCGGTAGTTGTTACGGTAATTTTAACTTTATTCGATATTACGCTTTCGCACGTTCCAACTTTACATACCGCAGTATATTCAGTAGTTGCGGCAGGAGACACCGAAATCGTGCTGCCTGTAGCGCCATTAGACCAGATGATGCTTCCTTCACATGTTCCAACCGCGGTGAGCGTTGTGCCTTGACCTGCACAAAGCAAGGTCGATTCAGCAGAAATAATCGGAGCCGTTGGATTTCCTACAGTTATTGTAACTGGGGCAGAAGGAGCGCTGACACAATTACCTATTTTGCAGATGGCAGTGTAGGTCGTTGTCGACGTTGGGCTTACCACGATACTTGCACCAGTCATCGTATTTGACCATGTTACTACACCTGTGCAACCTGATGCGGTGAGGGTAACACTGCCACCGTTACAAATTGTTGTTGAAGGACTAGCTGCAACCGTTGGCGAAGCAATTGGTGTGACCGTTATGACGTAATCTTTAGACTTCGACTTACAACCCCCATTGTTACATACTGCCCAGTAAGCAGTGGTCTCTGAAGGATAAACGACAATTGCGTTACCTGTTTCACCAGTTGACCACTCTACGATACCTGTGCAGTTTTTTACTTCCAACGTAACACTTTCGCCTGGGCAAACTTTATCAGTGCTGCAAATAACTTCAGGTGTAGGTCCGCCTGGTGTTACAGTAATAGTTACACTCGCTTTAGGACTTTCACACTCCCCGATTTTACAGAATGCAGTATACGTTGTAGTTGCACCTGGAGTTACCGTGATTTGCGCTCCCGTTGCGCCTGTACTCCACATGATAGTACCTGCACAATTGGCCCCAGTCAAAGTTACAGTGCTGCCTGCACAAACGGTTGTGGAAGGACTTGCTGCAATTGTTGGCGTTGTTGGCGTATTTACATACACTGTAATTGCATTTGAAGGACCGCTACTGCAACCATTCTTCTTACAAATCGCAGTATACATTGTTGTTACAGCTGGTCTGACAACAATGTTTGCGCCTATCATATTGTTTGACCACTGGATTGTTCCACCCTGACAACCAATTGCGTGAATCGATGTGCTGTCACCTGGACAAATGTTGGTGGTTGCACAAGCCAGAATTGGAGGCTCAGGTTGTACACAAGTAGCTTGAATTGTTACACGAGATGTATCATTGCCAGCTTTGGTCGGATCGTTATCTGGGCTTTTTACGATGGCAGTGTTTGTTATTGAACCAACAGCATTAATAGTTGCTTTGATTTTCAGGGTACGATTGGCTGCATTAGCCAAGTTACCAATAGTCCAAACACCCGTTGCAGCATTATATTCGGCAGAAGGATCCGCGCTTACAAACGTCAACGAAGCAGGTAAAACATCACTTACTGTAACATTTGTTGCATTGTTCGGGCCTTCATTAGAAGCAACTACATTATAGGTAATTGTTTGTCCAACAGTATAAGGACCCGCTTCCAGTACCTGCTTCTCAACAGACAGGTCTGTCAATCTTACGCAAGACTTAATTGTAAGTTTCAATAATGCACCGTTGCTGAATACACCACACTCAGCCACTTCAAATAAGTAGTAGTCGCCAGAAGTACATACTTTGGTTGGATCAAGTACTTTAGTACCAGGCTGGTGATCGAAGGTAGTATACCATTCGAAACGACCGCCTTCTGTGCGAATTGTACTATGAATAAAGGTGGCCAAGTTCACACAAGAATCAGGACATGTATTTTCACCCATACCACCACACGTTGGGGTTGGAGGTATTGCACATGGCGTTAGATTAATCGGCTCATCGTCATCATCGTCTTCGCCTTTAGTGAAGCCGTTGCCTGGCGTCGAATCTTTGTCCTTCACAGGGTTGCCGTTCTTGTCTTT
>NZ_JAAAKZ010000006.1 GCF_009905605.1 Runella sp. CRIBMP | reverse complement strand
ATTTTTATCGCTCTGAACTTATCCACACTTGGACTACTTTGCCATCATTCGGTGGCTCCCTTCTGCATCATTTTACATTTATAGCTATTTTCTGGAATTCACGTAGAAAAGTAGAATTTTTGTCTTTATTGAGCATAAAAACAGCGAAGGCACTTCAATGTTAAATATAAGGGCGGTTATCCTACGTTTTGAAGCTATATACTCAATTTTATTGCGTATATACAGATGTTAGCGGTCAATTTAGAAAAAGACAGCAAATGGACATATCAATATTTCTTGCTAGATTTTGGGGAGGCTTATTTATTCTTCTTGGTTTGTCATCTATTCTGGCAAACTTTTTGGGGCGAGTCATACAATACACGGCAGACCGGACAATAACAATTTCTACTGGATACATAACTCTGCTATTGGGGCTAGCAACAGTTTCTGCTCATAACTTATGGCTAAAAGACTGGAGAGTTACAATAACAATATTGGGCTGGATGACTTTATTGAAAGGGATTGAAAAGGTTGTGCGGCCTGGGCGTGTGAATGAAATTGCACAAAAGTTCGAGCGGCTTCAAAAATTTTGGGGATTTATTATTCTATTGATTGGTGTTTGGTTTCTTTGGAATAGCTACAGCCAATAAGTTTGAAAACCATATAAAATTTGCATTGACTATAAAACGAACACTAATAGTTTATAATAAAGAAAGAAAGAAAGAAAGAAACAATAAACTACTGCTAATACTGGTTTTGCGTTAGTGGGCGGACAGTGTAAATAGAAACATCTGAGCAATTAACAAACGTTGGTGAAGGCAGACAGTTTACGGTTTAAAAAGCTTAACAACGCAAGGCTCGAAACCGTCAGTCTATGATAAAACTAGTTATGAAGTGAAAGTCTAAATTTTTAATAGTTAATTATCAGTATTTTATAAATCATAAATTGTGATAAAATTGAGTTTTTTCACAGACTGGCGTAAGTGATTAAAGTATATGTTCAGTTTTCAGCAAACGAAAATGGGGTTATTAATAGTGTTAAAGTTATGAAAGGTTATGACACAAATTTTGACAAAGAAGTAATTAGAGTAGTTAAATCAATTCCCGAAAAGGACGTATTTTATAGACACGAAAAGCTTGAAAGAAGAAATTAAAATCTGCCAATAATTTTTAGCAACGACAATAGAAGAAAGTATAATAAATGAGCGACAGAGACGATGGACGAAGAAGCCCAGCCCATAACAGCACCTACCCAAAAGGAGGGGTTTGGTTTTCCAAAGTCAGTTTAGTGGTTAATCAACCATTAGTTTTTCAAATCAAGTTTTGTGGTAAAAGCCCCGCCCTTTGGGTAGCTGCAAAGCGTTAGCGGGCATGCTATAACAAAAACTCATTAGTATAAATAAAATTTGTATTAGAATTAAATATCAAAAAATATGAGTACAACAGAATCTCTATGGTTTGAGGTAGCTATTGTAAGTATTATTTATGCTTTAGGAAACATACTTATGGGACATTTCGAGGAACAAACATCAAAGACTCTTAGAGTTGGAAAATACCTATTGACACTTCTATTGGTTTGTTGTATTTCTATTTACTTCGGCAGAACAGCATCAATGATACTTTTATCACTTTTTATCGTTCCTCTTATATATGTTCACGGGTATTATTTGCCAAAGAAAAAAGGCATCAATGGTTGGACAGGAGAACCGAAAAGCAAATACTATGAATTTCGCAAGTGGGACAAAGACATATTCTCAAAAAAATGAATTATATAAATGAATCTAAACCAAATAACAATACCGTCAATAGACTTAACAAAAGCTATCGCCTTTTATAAATTAATGGGACTTAATCTCATTGTAGAATCACTCCCACATTATGCGAGATTTCAATGTATTGAAGGTAATTCAACTTTTTCAATTCATTTTGCTGAAGAACTTCCCAAAGGCAATGGAGTTTGGGTATATTTTGAATGCGAAAATCTTGACAAGTATGTTGATGAACTCATAAGAAAAGGAATTGTATTTGACGAGATGCCTAATGACAAAAGTTGGTTATGGAGAGAAGCTAGATTGAAAGACCCCGACCATAATCAGCTAATTTTATATTATGCAGGTGAAAACAGGCTAAACCCACCTTGGAGATTGAAATGATAACCGAAAAAAAAACCGAAGAAGCAGAAGCAACCGCGCTTCATTGCAGGAAATTGAAAACACCCTTGTAAAACTGACGGCCATGTATGTCAAAGCATACAACCACGCTGCCGACACCTGTAATTTACTGGAGTTGGATGATTCCCATGCCGCGTTGTTGGATGATAGCTCACGAAGGATGATAAAATCAATGTTAAGGCAACTATCAGTTACTTACCCCTGAATTGTCCAAAATATGAGACGTCAACCGAAACACATTTCTGTTATCATTCAAAGAATATTACAGGAAATTGTTAACAGATGATTTTGAAACTGTTAACAACTTTTAAACAAAAAACCCCTCAAAATTCGCAATTTGAGGGGTTTTTTGTTGTTTTCGTGGACGCAAACAGTATTTGTATGTAAAATAACAATAAGTGTGTTACTTTTTTACTACAGTGAAAGCTTTCACTGTTTCTTTCACCGGATCTAAAAGACCGAACTTTAAACCAACTTGGTCTCCTTCTACTACCTCGTATAATAGATAGCAATTTTTAGTGTTTGGGATTGAAACACAACCTAAAAGCATAGGAGGAGGTGGCACCTCTCCAAAATCACATGAACATTTATCCCTATTACTGGCTTTGTAGCTTACTGCTCTATGCGAAATTTCTTTGATGGTATTTGCAAAAGTAGTGGCCGTAATTTTAAGACCTTGGCTTTTGTCATTTTCTAACATCCATTCACCTATCAGTAATTTTTTTAACTCAGCGACTGATACTTTCTTTTGGTCAAAAGATAATTCATCACCTGGGGGCGGTGGCCCTTGAGCAAAACCAGGCTGAAAAATAAATAGGCTAAAAAGGGAAACCAAGAGGAGAAAAGAAATTTTCATGAGGTTTAATTTAGATACTTTTGTTTATTTTATTTTTATAGTGTTGCTAACCTATTCAAGGTACCTGTTCATAACATTTAAAGCAAAAAACCCGCAAATCAGCGTGATTTGCGGGTTTTTGGGATTTTTTGTGGACGCGTAGGGATTCGAACCCCAAACCTCCTGATCCGTAGTCAGGTGCTCTATCCAATTGAGCTACGCATCCGATTCTTTATATTTTCCGTTGTTTTGGGACTGCAAAGGTAGCTGTTTAAATTTCAATTCCAAACGAAAAATGTGTAAAAGTTTCAAATAATTTGCTTCTATACTGAAAATCAATCGGTTTCGGATTGAAAAAATTTGCACTTTTATTTTTGCTTTGCTACAATCTCAATTTTAAGCCATCGTATCCCAGTCGCACCGTGGGCGGCAGCTCCTTTTCTACGTCGCCGTGTTTGCCCATTTTATGACTGACGTGCGTAAAATAGGTCATTTTGGGTTGCAGCCTTTCCACCATGCCCAATGCCTGCTCAAGTGAATAGTGAGAAATATGTTGATCTCGCTGTAAGGCTCCCAGCACCAGCACGTCCAATCCTTTCAATTTGTGTTGTTCAGACTCCGCAATATGATTTACGTCGGTCACGTACGCGAAGTTGTTTACCCGAAAGCCAAAAACGGGGAGTTTATGGTGTAGCACGTCAATAGGGGTAAAAGTGACGCCTTTGACCTCAAAAGGGTTATTGCTAATTTCGTGTAGTTGGAGGCGGGGAATGCCCGGGTAACGGTGTTCAGCAAAAACGTACTCAAATTCGCGGTGAATTTGCTCCAGTACTTCCGCCCGTCCATATACGGGCATATCACGCTGCTGAAGGAAATTAAACGCACGGACGTCGTCCAGCCCTGCGGTGTGGTCTTTGTGCTGATGCGTGAAGAGTACGGCATCCAATTGACTGATACCTTCCCTCAACATCTGTTGACGAAAGTCCGGGCCAGTATCAACGACAAAGTGATGGCCGCTTACTGCCAAGTGTATCGAAACCCGCAGCCGTTTGTCGCGGTAGTCCAATGAGCGACATACATCGCAACTACAGCCAATCAGCGGTACGCCCGAAGAAGTTCCGGTACCTAGGAGTGTGACAATCATTTTTAAGAAGTGAGGAGCGAGAAGTCAGGAGCGAGTGATGATTTTTATTCATTCTCGCTTCTCACTTCTCGCTTCTGCTATTACTCTTCCGTTAATTCATTTACAATCTCCACGAGGCGGTCAAAGTTGAGTGGTTTTACCAACACATCGTTGAAGCCTGCGGCCTTAAATTCTTCTTCTGAGTAGTTTTTGGCATTGCCCGTGATTGCCACAACCGGCAAGTTTGATTTTTTCTTATCGCCGAGCGCTCGGATGGCTTTTACGCACTCCATGCCATCCATGATGGGCATGTTGATATCGAGCAAAACGATGTCAAAATCTTCTTTGTCTACAATTTGCATTACTTGCTCACCGTTTTTGACGGCTGTAATTTCATAATTTTGAAATTCCAAAATCTTACGGGCTAAGTTTTGGATTACGGAACTATCCTCAGCGATGAGAACGCGCTTTTGCGACATAATGTATTAAGTTTTGGTGGTTTACTGTTTTCCTTGCAAAAGAACAAAGAAAAGCGACACTAAGAAACAGAAAAATTAGAAACAGAAAAACTGAAAAATTCAAAAGGGAGCTTTTTTTTTATTATCCGACGAATTTGGCTCTTTTTCACAAAAAATCCCACGTTTTAGGCGTGGGATTTTTTGATGATAAAAACGGCGATTGCTAGTTGAAAATGTAGCGAATCCCGAACTGACCTTGCCATACGTTGTTTACGTTGATGCTCTTCACAAAAGCATCACGCAACAAGATAGTTTCGCCATTTACAGATTGCGTAGCCATACGATAGGTTGGAACGCCCGTTGCACTGATAGACGCCATTGTCAATGGGTTGGTGGTAGTAGTTGTTTCAGCTACACCCCAGGCATTGTTAATGAGGTTACCTACGTTTAGCACGTCAAAACGCAGGCGGATGATGTTTTTCTTTCCTTTTGCGCCCACCGACACATAAAAATCTTGCTCAACGGTAAAGTCAAAACGAGTCAACCAAGGTACAGTGGCACCGTTACGTTCTGCATATTGACCGCGACGTGATTTCAAATAAGGGTCGTTTTCGATGTAAGCATCAAACGCTGCCGCCTGTTGGTCGGGCGTGAAGGTCTTTCCACCCGCAGTCAAAGTAGCGAAAGTCAAATCGCTTCCTTTGTTAGGTACAAATATAAGGTCGTTGTTCTGACCGTCGCCGTTGATGTCACTTCCTGAAGTATATGAGATTTTGAATCCGCTGTTGGAAACCATACCCAACGTAAACATGGTAGAACCACCCAATTTACCGCCGTAATTCAAACGGTAGTTGAGGTATCCTACAAAACGGTGACGCAAGTCGTTGTCAGACCATGATGGAGTCAAGAAGTTTTGACCCGCAACCGTTGGGATGTTGGCCAATACCGTACTCGCTACTGATTGAATATCTTTCGCTAACGAGTAAGTATAGCCTAACATACCGCTCAAGCCTTTGGTAGCTGTTTTTTCTAATTTAGCCGTGAAAGAGTACGAATAACCTTCTTTCGTGTTGGTCAGGATAAACGCGTTGGTGTTTGCGGAGTTGATAAAACGAGCAGGGTTTACGGCGGCTCCTGACAATCCTGAACCAGGGAAACGACCGCGCGTATCTGGACCGCTCAAAGTTCGGTTGGGACCGTTTAAGTTACCATCAATGTAGCGAAGTGCCTGAATATTCTTGTTGTAGATACCTTCTAATGTTCCGATTAATCCCCAAGGCAATTTTTGGTCAATTGCCAAGTTAGACTTCCAAATGACTGGGTTTTTCAAACCGTCTACCGAGGCGTTGATTACGTACGCAGGCAGTTTAGTGATGTCAGTTGTAGCAGGCTTATAACGAGTAGGATCCAACGTAAACGGATAAGCAGTAGTGTTGGTAAAGTTTAATACTGCGGTGTTTACCCCGTTGTTACCCAATTGGTTTGAGACCAATACTTGCGGAATGCGTGACACGAAAATACCCGTTCCACCTCTGATTTGGGTCGTTCTGTCACCTTTCACATCCAAGTTAAAGCCGATACGTGGCGACACCAAAAGTTTGTTACTTGGAAAAGTACCTGTGCTTACTTTCAAGTCTTTCCCGTTTTCATCTTTGTACGTCAAACCCGCAACGACTGGGTTGTTGAAGTCCTTGGCTAAATCATCATTGTAATCAAACAGGTCAAAACGAACACCACCAGTAACTTTGAATTTGTCATTTACCTGAAACTCATCCTGTACATAAGCTGTGTAGGTGGATTGCTTCAAGGTCTGCAAAGGCTCAGCTCCGTTTGGCAACAACGAATAGCGGTAGTTAAAACGTGCAACTTGTACAGGAGAAGTAGTCAAGTTTGGATCAGCTTTATAGGCCAACGCGGCAGTTTTAAAGTCCGCAATAGAATTAAACACCCATACCCCGTTTGAAGAAGGGAAGAATACGTTGTTTGAAGTAAAGTGCTCATAGGCTAAACCTAGCGTCAAGGTATGTTTCCCTGCAAAGTAGCTCAAGTTATTGGTAAAGTTCAACGTTGAGTAGTTCAGCTTGTTATTGGGTGTAAAAGGGTCAAAACCCGTAGAAGTATAGGTACTTCCGTCTTTCAAAATGTCAATCGTTGGGAAGATTTCGTTCTTGTACTGACGATCTTCATTTTGTTTGTTATACGTAGCGATGAAGTTATTGGCAAATTTACCGCCAAAGTTTGAGTTCAGTTCAGCAACCAAAGAACGAGTATTATCAGCAATCAGATAACCCGTGTTTTCGGGCGAAAGCGCCAACGAAGAGTTCGTACGGTTACCGTTTCCTGCGGTGTTGCTACTGTTACTGTTGCTGATGATGGCCCCCGACTGTGAATTGTGGTGCGAGTAGCGCAACGTCAACTTGTGGTTGTTATTAATGTTGTAATCAAGACGAACCAATCCTTTGGTACTTTTAACTTCGTTGTTAAAGTTGTCGATAGCCCCTGATTCATAATTGAAGTTGGTCTTCATGAAATTGGCGAGATCGGTCAAATCATCGTAAGTAACGCGAGATACGTTACCCGCCGCACCCGCACGAGCCGCCACCCAAGTGGTAGCTGGTGTAGAGCTAGTGAAGTTTTCGAAGTTGGCGAAAATGAACAATTTATCTTTAATGATTGGCGCACCCACGCGGAAACCAAACGTTTTCTCGTTGATGTTCACCGTTGGCAAATCTCTTCCGTCCGCTTTTTTGCCGACTAAGTTGCTGCCTCTTGTAAGAAAGTAGGCCGAACCCGTTACTTCGTTTGTTCCTGAGCGAGTAACGGCGTTGATACCTGCACCCGCAAAACCTGACTGACGTACGTCAAAAGGTGCAATGTTGATTTGTACCTGCTCAATCGCATCCAATGATACGGCAGTAGTTCCAGTACGTCCACCTGCCTGAGCTGAAGAACCCAATCCAAAACCATTGTTAAACACTGCACCGTCGATGGTGAAGTTGTTAAGGCGGCTATCCTGACCCGCAAATGAGCGACCGTTGCTGTAAGCATTGTATTTGGTAATATCATCAATGGTACGACCGATGGTTGGCAAGCTGTTTACGGCGTTGAGGCCCAATGTTGTAGCCGCACCCGTACGTCCTGAAGAGAAAATATCCGAACGACCGCTGGTTACCACAATTTCCTGAATCTCTTTGCCATCTTCAACCAACGAGAAGTTTGCATCAGCAGAAGCACCTAAGTTTGCAACAATGTCTTCTTTAGATTGTTCTTTAAAGCCAACAAAAGTAACCGTAACTTTGTAGGGTCCACCTACCCGCACGGAGGGTAATACATAACGTCCTTTTTCATTGGTAACGGTTCCGTATTTTGTTCCAGAAGGTAAGTGAGTAGCTACGATGGTAGCGCCCGGAAGCTCTGCTCCTTTATCATCTTTTACAATACCCCGAATTGAAGAAGCCGTAACTTGGGCTTGTGCTGCTGGTAAAACCATAAAAAGAGAAGCAACGACTGCGAAAAGTGCAATTATTACCCTCTTCCTTTGTAAATGTTTAACATTCATAAATTTGGGAATTTTGGTTAGAATTGTGTTTGGTAAAATCAGTTGGTTGATGTCAAAAATCGCTGCAAAGAAACAAGAAAATTATGGGACAAACAAAAGCACTTTGGAAAGAAAATAGTACGTTAGCGGACCTAAATGCCTGATTTATTGGAATAATACATTTTTTTATCGTTTTTTTTCCAAATCCTTTGTTTAAATAATTGTTAACAACATTTTTGCCCCTATTTTGACCTTAAAATGGCTTTTTTGTCACAAAAAAGCAAAACATAAAGCCAAGTGTAAACCAATAAAACATATTTGTTAACACCTTGAAATCGTACAAATTGCCCTAATTCAATAAATGACGTCATAAATTAACATATACAGTGAATCCAAAACTTTATCTGGTCCCTACGCCCATCGGCAACTTAGAAGATATAACTCTGCGCGCCATCAATATGTTGAAAAGTGTAGATGTTATTTTGGCCGAAGACACCCGAACGTCGGGGCATTTGCTCAAACATTTGGGCATCAGCAAACCTTTGCAGAGCTATCATATCCATAACGAGCACCAAACAGTGCAGCGAATTATTCAACGCATTCTGAAAGGTGAAAACATGGCGCTGATTTCGGATGCGGGTACGCCAGCGGTATCTGACCCTGGTTTTTTACTGGTACGTGAATGCCTCAAAAACGGCATCGACATCGAATGTCTGCCCGGGCCTACGGCTTTTGTACCCGCCTTGGTCAATTCAGGACTGCCCACCGACCGCTTTACTTTTGAAGGTTTTTTGCCTCACAAAAAAGGCCGCCAAACGCGCCTTACTGAACTAAAAGAAGAAGAGCGCACGATGATTTTTTACGAATCGCCACACCGCCTGCTCAAATCGCTCCAACAGTTTGTGGAGTACTTCGGAGCCGACCGGCAAGCCTCCGTTTCCCGAGAATTAACAAAACTTTATGAAGAAACCATCCGTGGAACTTTAACAGAAATTATTGCTTATTTTGCCGAAAAAACAATCAAAGGTGAAATCGTTATTATCGTTGCAGGAAAACCATAAAACCATAGGGGCAGGTCCGGAGCGGCAGCCGATTGCGTCTGCCCAAGGCCTTGGGTCTGCCCATTTTACCCGTATATCTGCCCATTATCGTATGTTTAACAACTGCATTATCTCTGTTCTTGGGCATGTTGCTGTCCGAACAATCTCCTGTCTGATTATATTTTTCTTAACACTTTCTGCGGTATACTCTCCCCTCTTTGCCCAATCCCTGAGCAGGGATGCCAAAGTAAGCCTCATCACGGTCTCGCCAGGAGAAGAATTATACAGCAGCTTTGGCCACAATGCGCTTTGGGTTTCTGACCCCATGCAGGGCATCGACAAAGTCTATAATTATGGCACTTTTGATTTTAGAACCGAGGGGTTTTATATCAAGTTTATGCGCGGCACCCTTCCGTATCAGTTGTCGGTTTCGCCGATGTACTACACGATGTACGGCGCACAAGCCGAAAATCGTAGCGTAACGGAGCAGGTATTGAATCTTTCGCAAAACCAAAAACAAAAACTGTACGATTACTTGGAGAACAATTACCTTCCCCAAAATCGACAGTACGCTTATAAATTCTTTTACGACAACTGTGCAACGCGCCTGCGGGATGCGCTAAAAGCGGCCTGCGGGGATAGTTTAGTTTTCAGCCGTAACACTATTGAAAAAGAGGGTATGTTAAAAAGCTTTCGGTGGTGGATGAACAAGTATTTAGGGGAAAAACCTTGGGCAAAATTTGGAATGAATCTCGCCATTGGTTTGCCTTCCGATAGAAAGGCACTCGTTCAAGAAGAAATGTACTTGCCTGATAATTTGAAACTGCACATGGAATTAGCCACCATTGGCGGACAAAAAGCCGTCTTAGAACATAAAGGCTTATTCACCAAGACGCAGAAAGAAACAAATACCAACGCATGGGAGATGCTTTACAGCCCAATAACAATCTTCGCTCTTTTGGGAATTTTAATCCTTCTTTTTACCAACCTACAACAAAAAAAAGCAAAAGTAAACTTCCTATTTGACAAGATTTTCTTTGGCCTTATCGGTTTCGCTGGTTGGATTTTGTTACTACTATGGATTGCTACTGACCACGGAGTAACCGCTTGGAACGTAAATTTGCTATGGGTATTTCCCTTTCATTTGCCACTTATCTTTTTCCTCAAGCATCCCGTAGGAAAAAAGTTTGTTACGATAAGTCTAATTTCTGCTATCCTTGCGGTTGTTTTTTCTGTCCTCGACAATTTTCTAGTGGGAGATTCCGCTATTCCTTCGGGCGCAAGCGTTTTTATTATAAGTCTCATTGCACGCCTCAACTTTCTCCGCAAACGCGTTTAAGCCATCCTAATTTATCAATTACAAATACCATGAATCTCGAACTTATTACCCACCAAACCATAGAAATTGTCCGCGAAGCGGGAGCATTTATCAAACACGAAGCCGCCAAGTTTGACCGCTCGTTGACCGAGTACAAAGCCGCCAACAACCTGGTGTCGTACGTAGACAAAGAAACAGAAAAGCTGTTGGTGACGGGCCTACGCCAAATCTTGCCCGAAGCAGGTTTTATCACCGAAGAAGGCACCGCTGGCGAAGAATCAAATCCCGACGAGCTGTATTGGATCATTGACCCACTCGACGGCACAGCCAATTTCATCCATAGTTTGCCCGTGTATTGCGTCAGTGTGGGATTGGTAAAGAATAAAATTCCTATTGCGGGCGTCATCTATCATTTAGGAACCGAGGAGCTATTCTACGGTTGGCAAGGCGGCGGTGCGTGGACGGTCAACTTACGGTATATGCTTGGCGGATTACCGTTGGACAACGCTTTTCTCCAGGGTGCAACTCGCCTGAAAGTTTCGGCAGCCACCACCCTCGGCGACAGCCTATTGGCAACGGGATTCCCGTATTATAAGTTTGAAAAACAGGACCGATACCTCAAAGTGCTAGAAACGCTCATGCAAAGTTGCCACGGACTACGGCGTATGGGTGCAGCGGCCATTGACTTAGCCTACGTAGCGGCGGGTCGTTTTGAGGCCTTTTATGAGTACAATCTCAACTCTTGGGACATGGCCGCTGGTGCGCTCCTTATATTGGAAGCAGGCGGTCAAATTACCGATTTTTCGGGCGGTCAAGAATGGCTCTTTGGTGGCGATGTCATTGCGGGTTGTGCGGCTCAAGCCGAGCTTTTAGAAGTAATTAAAAAACATTGGGCCTAACAAGGTCAGACTTTCCAAGTTTTCCGAACACTTGGGAAATATCAATCTCTCCAAATTTTCCGAGCAATTTTAAAATAACCGCAAGAAATACCGCATTTTACAGAGACAACTATCAATTGTTATCATAAAAGACAGTCTCATCATTTCTTTAGACTTATCGAAAATAAAAGAGGTGGCTCGTTGCCGAGCCACCTCTTGGTAGGTATATAACATGGCACTGAAATCAGGCCAATTAGAAACGGTCGAGGTTCATCACCTTGTTCCACGCTGCCACAAAGTCCTTTACGAACTTCTCTTGCCCATCTCCGCATCCGTACACTTCCGCCAAGGCACGAAGCTCCGAATTTGAACCGAAAATCAGGTCAACTCGGGTGCCCGTCCACTTGAGTTCGCCAGTTGAGCGGTCACGGCCTTCAAACACGTCTTGGTGAGGTGAAGCCGCTTTCCATGTCGTACGTAAATCAAGTAGATTAACGAAGAAATCGTTGGAAAGTGTCTCTGGGCGCTTGGTAAACACTCCATGTTTAGAAAAACCGTAGTTGGTATTCAAAACACGCATACCACCCACAAGAACGGTCATTTCGGGTGCGGTCAGAGTCAACAATTGTGCTTTGTCAATCAACATTTCTTCGGCTGAAACCGTGTATTTGGTCTTAGCGTAGTTGCGGAAACCGTCGGCTTCTGGCTCAAGAACGGCGAATGATTCCACATCGGTTTGCTCTTGAGAGGCATCAGTACGTCCAGGTGTGAAAGGAACGGTCACGTCATAACCGGCCTTCTTTGCTGCATGCTCAACACCCGCACATCCACCCAACACGATCAAGTCAGCAAGAGATACCTGCTTACCACCCGACTGCGTGCTGTTGAATTCCTGCTGAATGCCCTTAAGTTTATCAAGTACATTCGTCAAAAGACCTGGGTGATTAACGTCCCAATCTTTCTGTGGAGCAAGGGCAATACGGGCACCGTTTGCGCCACCACGTTTGTCGGAGCCACGGAAAGTAGAAGCCGACGCCCAAGCAGTTGATACCAATTGAGACACCGACAGGCCCGAAGCAATAATGCTTGCTTTCAAGGCAGTGATGTCCTGCTCGTCAATCAGTTCGTGCGTAACGGCAGGAACGGGGTCTTGCCAAATCAGCTCTTCTGAAGGTACTTCTGGGCCGAGATAACGAGCGATAGGGCCCATATCGCGGTGAGTCAATTTAAACCATGCGCGGGCAAATGCGTCGGCAAACTGATCGGGGTTCTCATGGAAACGTCTTGAAATCGGTTCGTAAATAGGATCTACTCGCAAAGCGATGTCGGTCGTAAACATCATAGGCGCATGACGCTGCGCGGGGTCGTGGGCATCAGGCACGCTACCGAGGCCCGCCCCATTTTTGGGTGTCCACTGCTGCGCTCCAGCTGGGCTTTTGGTAAGTTCCCATTCAAATCCAAACAAGTTGTCGAAATAGTTGTTGTCCCATTGCGTTGGATTGGTGGTCCATGCGCCTTCCAAACCGCTAGTGATGGTGTAGACACCATTGCCGCTGCCGAAAGAGTTTTTCCAACCAAGGCTTTGCTCTTCAATGCCTGCTCCTGCGGGCTCGCGACCCACGTATTTGCCTGGGTCGGCCGCACCGTGGGCTTTACCGAAGGTGTGTCCACCCGCAATCAGCGCCACCGTTTCTTCGTCATTCATTGCCATGCGGCCAAACGTTTCGCGAATATCACGGGCCGCCGCCAGCGCATCAGGGGTGCCGTTAGGGCCTTCTGGATTTACGTAGATGAGCCCCATCTGAACGGCTGCAAGCGGGTTTTCCAATTCACGGTCGCCAGTATAGCGTTTGTCGCCCAACCACTCGGTTTCTGAACCCCAATAAATATCTTCTTCTGGTTCCCAAATATCCTCACGACCGCCTCCAAAACCAAAGGTCTTGAAGCCCATCGACTCAAGGGCACAGTTGCCAGTGAGAATCATCAAATCAGCCCACGAAATCTTTCTGCCGTATTTTTGTTTGATTGGCCACAGCAACAAGCGCGCCTTATCAAGGTTTCCATTATCGGGCCAGCTGTTTAGAGGGGCAAAGCGAAGGGTACCTGAACCTGCGCCGCCTCGTCCGTCAGCAATACGGTAGGTGCCAGCACTGTGCCACGCCATCCGAATAAAAAATGGACCGTAGTGACCGTAGTCGGCGGGCCACCAGTCCTGAGAGGTTGTCATGAGCTCAAAGATATCTTTCTTCACCGCAGCTAGGTCAAGGCTCTTGAACTCTTCAGCGTAGTTAAACGACTCACCCATTGGATTAGAAAGGGCAGAGTTTTGACGGAGGATGTTCAATTTTAGTTGATTTGGCCACCAGTCACGGTTGCTAGTACCACCGCCAGCGCTTGGCTTTTTCTTGGCAGTTCCATTGTGAAACGGACACTTGGCTTCCCCGTTAACATCGTAAGCTGATGTGCCTGAAGCTGTATTATTTTCCATTTTTCTTAATTAATAAAATGTTTAGTAAGTTAATTTGCAGTGATTTTTGGTTGCTTATCAGGTTGTGTATGCAGGGAGAGAATTTACAGAATAATGACACATTTGTGCCGACATCTACACTTAATTCTACATTTAACTTTTGGCTGAGCGCAATCTTTCATTTTTAGTAATTTGTTTTCAAAATTACACTAGAATATCAAATAAGTCAAATTGATTATTTTTATGACTATATAGTTTTTATCTATAATGTTACTCTTTCAAAGAAGAGCATTGCCCATTCTTTGTCATTATACCGCTGCTTGTCAAGCACTTACTCACTTGTTGTAATCCGTTTAAAAACGAAACTAACCATGTAACTATACGTACCCCCCAAAACACTTCCCACGAGAACGGACGAAATCGGAACCAATACAATAAGAAAGTAGACAAAACCATGTTTTCCATTTCTCAGGCTTTTGTTAAGGCAATAAAAGCTGTATTTTTAGGATGTATAATAGACCGCTAAAAATCTATTTATACGAGTGATTACTGTTTTACCTAAACCTAAATTTAATAAAATGGAAAATGTAAAATCACCAAACAAGCACGCCAATAAGTTGCTTTTTTATGGCGTTCTTTTATTCTTTTTTGGATTAGCGGCTGGTTTGTTCGTTCCGCTGATGGCCAACCCCCGAATGGGGCTAAGCACTCACCTTGAAGGCGTGATGAACGGCATTTTTTTGATAGTATTGGGGTTGATTTGGAACCGGGTGGCCCTACCTGACAAATGGCTCAAGATCACTTTTGGACTCACGCTCTACGGCACGTTTTCCAATTTTGCCGCGGTATTGTTTGCCGCCATTACTGGGGCTGGAAGGATGATGCCAATCGCCCTGGGCAAAGAGGGAACACCCATCCAAGAAGCCATTATTTCATTTTTGCTGGTCTCGGTTTCGTTGGCCATGCTAGCGGTCTGCGCGATTGTATTAGTGGGACTTAACAAACATATCAATGCGCAACTGAGTCACTAGTATAATGAGCCAATATAGCAACCATCAAGAAGACATCTCAAAACAAAAAAAAGTACCTTAACAATTCCCCTAAAAGATAGAAATGATTTAAAAGTTGTCGATGGGTCAAAGACGTATTTGGTTTTTGGCCCGTTGACGGCCTCCGCTGTGGAACCAACCTTCAAAAAAGTTGTTACTTTAAGTACCTTAATTTCTCACAAAAAACAAAACATGAAAAACGCTATCTTAATCGCCGGCGGTACTGGTAATCTCGGCGGAAAAATTATTAATGCATTACTCGAAAGAGGCGCGGAAGTCCGTATGGTGGTTCGGTCGGACAGCGACGCTACAAAATGGGCCACTTTTGAACAACGCGGCGTACAGGTTATTCCAGTAGATATGTCGAGCGTCGAAGAACTTACCAAGGCTTGTACAGGCGTATCCTGCGTGGTTTCGGCCTTGCAAGGCCTCCACGATGTGATTGTTGACACTCAAGCCCGATTGCTCGAAGCTGCAGTAGCGGCAGGTGTACCCCGTTTTATCCCTTCCGACTACGCCACCGACTTTACCAAAATCCCCGTTGGGGCCAACCGCAATTTTGATTTAAGACGCGAATTCCATACCCATATTGACAAAGCTCCGATTGCCGCAACGACGATTTTCAACGGTTGTTTTGCGGAGTTGTTGGCCTACAACATTCCTCCTCTTGATGCCAACAACAAAACCATTGGCTACTGGGGTGACGACATTGACTGGCACGTAGACTACTCTACCATGGACGACACCGCGGCTTACACCGCCGCCGCCGCCCTAGACGCCTCCACACCTCGTTACCTCAGAATCGCTAGTTTCCAAATAAGCCCTAAAGAATTGGTAACGCTGGCGAGTGAACTCACAAAATCGACGTTTAGTCTTGCCCCGATGGGTAGCCTCGACGGGCTGGCCGCTTACATTAAGAGCGAACGCGAAGCACATCCTGATGGAGAAAATGCACTTTATCCCGACTGGCAAAATGCCCAATACATGCACGGAATGTTTAGCGTTCACCACGATGCTCTCGACAATAACCGCTACCCAGATGTGACCTTTACGAGTGCGGCGCAATTCCTGGGTGCCATTCTTCATTAACCACACAAATCACCTTGTGAAATGCTGGATTTAGGGCATTTCACAAGGTGATGCCTTTCAAAACGCCAAATGGTATGAGAATTTGTGCAGTTCAGACTAAACCCGTCAAAGGCGACATCCCAAGAAATATTGAGATTCACAAAAAGTTAATCGCATTGGCGGTGGCCAACAGTGCCGACATCATTATCTTTCCAGAGCTTTCTTTAACGGGTTACGAACCTGAGCTGGCCAATGCCTTGGCCGCACCTATCGACACACCACAACTAGATGATTTTCAGAGCATCAGCGACGCGGCACATTGCACAATTGGCCTAGGAATGCCCGTCAAAAACGATTTGGGCATCAGCATCAGCATGATTTTGTTTCGGCCCCATACCCCACGCGGGGCATACTCCAAAAAGTATTTACACCCCGACGAAGAGCCTTTTTTTATCAGTGGACAAAGTAGCGTTGGTCTGATTGGTGCTCAATCTAATATTGCGCTTGCCATCTGTTATGAACTATCAATTCCTGCACATTCGGAAACGGCCTTAAAAAACGGTGCCGAAATCTACCTAGCAAGCGTGGCTAAGTCGGCAGCAGGAGTTGAAAAGGCCGCACAAACGTTGTCTGATATTGCCAGAAACCAATCAATGACAGTGCTCATGTCCAACTGCATAGGGTATTGCGATAATTTTGAAAGCGGCGGAAAAACCTCCGTTTGGACCGAGAAAGGCGTATTGATGGGGCAACTCGACGATAAAAGTGAGGGAATTTTGCTATATGATACCCAAACCAAAGAAGCCATTGCGCATTATCTATAATGAGGGTTCTCAATACTTAAAGCGATACGCTCAATTTGATTTTTTGACGATAAAACATCAAACTAAAAAAACCAATGACCAAGACAATTTTAATCATCGGGATGGGGCAAGGGCTTAGCTTAGGCATTGCCGAAAAATTCGGTAAAGAGGGCTATAAAGTAGGAATGGTGAGTCGAAGCCCAGAAAAACTGGCAGGTTTTAAAAATCATTTGCAAAGTTTGGGCATCACCTCTGCTTTTTCGGCCGCCGATGTAGCCGACACCGACCAATTGAAAAAGGCCATCACTGATATAAAGTCTCAGTTGGGCAGTATTTCTATTCTGCAATACAATGCCGTAGACTATCGAATAAAGCCCCTGATGGAAGAAACCGTAGAAGATTTGACAAACGGGTTCAAAATCAGCGTAGCCAATGCCTTAGCCGCTACCCAATTTTTGTTGGCCGATTTGAAGGAAAACAAAGGCGCTGTACTGCTCACGGGCGGCGGCTTGTCTATTCATCCAAGCCCCGCAGTGGCTTCTATTTCTTTGGGAAAAGCGGGCATCAGAAACCTTGCCCTACAATTGCACCAAGCCTTAAAATCCGACAATGTTTTTGTGGGTACGGTGACCGTAAGCGGGGCAATCAGCCCCAGCAGCCCCACCCATTCGCCCGAGATTCTGGCGCAGAAGTTTTGGGACTTAAACACCGATAGAAGCAAAGTAGAAATTATACATTGATTCAGAAAGCTTCATTGAAAAAAAGCAACGCTCCCGTATTCTATACAGAGTTAGGGAGCGCTGCTTTTTAATATACCCATCATACAAATTACATATTAGAACTATCCCCCTTTATTCTTGTTTGACACAAAACCTCAGGGGAGATTACCAATTATTTTAAACATTTTTGACAACAATATTGGAATATACTAAATAAATATTGAATGCATCATAATGCACTATTTGTCATAAACAAGCCTCTAAAACGACCGTTCGATAATTAAGTTTGGTAATTTTAACATATTGGTATAATATTGCAGCCTTAATTAACAATTTTGATTTTAAATCATTTCCAGAGTATATTATATTTTAGGTAGGTCTGCTGAATACAGACCAATATCTTGAAAATAATCCTAAAGCATCAAACTTATAGACTTTATAAGTACAATTTTTTCATAACGTTGAGTATAATAATAAAAGCACAGTGACCTTCGCTGTGCTTTATTTTTTATTATCTATGCTCACTGCTATTGATCTTTGTAATTCCCACCGCCACAGTTTTTCGTTGGCGATGTCGTCTATTTCTCCTTTTTTCAGAAACCCATTTTTAGTCAAAATACGCGTTGAGGCATTATCCATTGCCAATGTATAGGCTTTAATCACTTTTACGGAAGGGGCAGCAAAGGCGTTCATTACCAATGCATTTGCCAATTCCATCCCTAGGCCTTGGTTGCGGTAGGACTTGATAATTTCGTAGCCTATTTCCACGATTCCGTCGGCATCGGGTTTTCCCTTGTACCCGCAGCTTCCAATCAATACATTGTCTTTTTTATGGATAGACACATACGTCCACCAGCCCTGTTCATTTTCATTTGCTTTGATTTTTTGAAGGGCATATTTGAAGGGCCGCGTACCAAATTCGGTCCATTTTTCAGGCACCGAAACTTTCAGGTATTTTTCCAAGGCCGAATTTCCCTCAATCGCTGTTTCGAGAAATAGTTTATCGCAGGGAATAACCAGTAAATGTTTGGTTTCTATTTTTTGACTCATTTGCCCTTAAAAATTTATCTTTAGCGTTCCAAAAGGTATAAATTCAACCCCGCATCCATTTTAAAATTGCCGCAGAAATGACCATCAAAGAATTGACCTTGCTGTCCGACAATCTTGCAGAAACCAAACAATTTTATGCCCGAATTTTGGGATTACCCATTGTCAGCGAAAATACATCTGCCCTTTCTTTTGCCGCCGGCGCAACCCTCCTTTGTTTTGAACAATCTACAAACCTACGGCCACACTATCATTTTGCATTTAATATACCCTATACGTCGGTGATGGATGCATTCAGTCAAATGAGCAAGAAAGTTGAAATTTTGCCAATTTCGGAAAACTCCAAACTTGCCGACTTTGTCAATTGGAATGCAAAATCTTTCTATTTCTACGATAACAACGGCAATATACTCGAATTCATTGGCCGCAATGACCTTCCCGACAGGGATAAAATGGATTCCCCCTTTATTTTATCAGTGAGCGAAATCGGCCTGCCCGTGGAGAATGTAAAGGACGAATGTGAAAAATTGATTAATCAGCATCATTTGGGATATTTTGACAAACAACCTCCAAGCGACACCTTCAGCGTGATAGGAGAAGATACTGGACTACTGATTATCGTTCCTGTTGGCCGGAATTGGTATCCCACCGAAAATCATCCCTCCGAAGCCTTTAAAATAAAGGTTGTTATTCTCAATGCCGAACGAGAAACACCCCTCTTGTACGAGTAATAGAATTTTTACTACTATACCTTTCTAAATAAAAAAATCTTCATTTCAGCAATTGAATTTCCTTCAAATGTGTTGTAAACTCAATACGACCGAAAAACAAACATGAAAATAGACAATCAGACCTTAAAAACACAATTCGGAAACATATTTGAGGCAGGTTTGCTGAACGAATTGGCCGAGATTGGCAACTATATGGAAGTAGACGAAGGATACGTGCTTATGCGGCCTGGCGGGTATATTCGTACCATTCCTATTATTTTGAAAGGTTCGGTTAAGATTTCGCGGTCTGACCCCGACGGCCGCGAAGCGTTGCTGTATTATCTCGGCGGACTGGATTCGTGTGCCATGTCATTGACTTGCTGCCTAAACCGTCGGCAAAGTGAAATTACAGCCATAACCGACGAAAAAACCCATCTCATCACCATTCCTGTCGAAAAAGTAGAAGATTGGATGAACAAATATCCTTCGTGGAAACAATATGTATTTGCCACCTACCAAAAACGCTTTGACGATTTGCTGGGAGCCATTGACCAGATTGCCTTTCACAAGCTCGACGAGCGCCTTATCAACTTGCTCAAACGCAAGTCGAAGCAGTGCGGATGCAGCGTGTTTAACATCACCCACGAAGAACTTGCCAACGAGTTAGCCACCTCACGCGAGGTCATTTCTCGCCTTCTCAAACAACTCGAAAATCTGGGGCGCGTCAAACTCTCACGGAACAAAATTGAGTTGTTGGATGCCGTAACTGTATAATTTTAGCCCCTAATATTCCGTATTAATAAAAAAGGCAACCCAAAAACGGCCCGTAAAACACGAGGTCATTTTTGGGTTTCAACATTATTAAAGAGCATTGAAACGAAACACCACTCATCTTTACGGCACCCTATTTATCTTTTTTTGCCCAAATAAGCCCATAATCCATTTGTGTTTCAAAGCTCTCAGTAGAAGGAGTCAACCCAGCTTCTTGTAGCCATCCTCGGTACTCTCGACGGCTATACGCCCGACCTTTGGTCACCCAAAACAACTGCGCCGAATAATCCGTAACGGCCAATGGCCCGTCCAGTTCGTCGTTAAGAAAAGCGTCATGAATCCACAGTTCGCCTTCGGGTCGAAGGGCCGCCGCAAAGCGATGCGCCAATCGCTGACAAGTATCAGTCGGCCAGTCGTGAAACAGACTCGCCGCCAGTACAATATCAGTCTGTGGCAATGCATCCGTCAGCATATCACCCGGTTGAAACCTAATGCGCTCCCGAACCCCAGCAGCCCCAGCACGGCCGCTTTGGCAAAACTCATCGAGCAATTCAGCCGCCACCTCTAACACCGCCGGGCGGTCAAACACCGTAGCCGTAGCCTGCGTATTGACCAACAGCCACTCATAGCTAAAGTACCCCGTTCCACCCGCAATATCCAACAAATGCCCGTTGTGTTTGGGGAGTTTTGTGGCTACAATTGGCGCTAAACACTCCGCACGGCCCGCCAGCGCCAACGTCAACGCCCGAGCCGTGGTTGGATCATCCATCGGCGAGGGGCCAGCCCCTTCTTTTACGTATGCCGTACCACCAGCCTGTGATTGGCACGGACCGTCATTTTGGAGCCGTTCGGCCATTTCTACCACTCCAGAGTCATTCTTTTCCAACCCCAAATACTCCGTCAATGTGTGCCTTGCGCCTTGGGTAAGGTGTTGTCCAAGAGCCGTTAACTGAAGTTTTCCAGCGGCATTGTACGCCCACATGTCCATGGCACATAATGCAGGAAACAGAACCATGGCTGGGCGTTCCTTTAACCCAAGTTGTGCCTGCAAGTCAGATGGGGCAAGCGGGCCCGCACTGAGTGCTTCAAACGCACGGAGGTGATGAACTGCGGCAATGAGCAGGCGCGAACTGTACATGGCCCGGGCGTGTCGGGTAATGGGGGCAAGATCAGGATACTTGGAAATTGGCATAAGTGAGTTAGGTATCAAACTTCAAAAGTCAGAAGTAGGGAGAAATTACCAGTTTATTGATACGCCATTTCACCAAAAAGCCGTGACAGAACTAAGAGCGAAACTTTTCTGGGAACTACAACATATAAATATGTTTGGTATCAATTAAACTATCAAAAACGGAAAAAGCCGCCAAATCTTTCGATTTGGCGGCTTTTGTGGAGCCGGTGGGAGTCGAACCCACGTCCAGAACAAGGAAACCGTACGCCTTCTACACGCTTAGATTTGATTGAATTTTCGAGTGCCGGCAAGGTTCAAATCAGACCTCATCCTGCACCTTAGGTGTTGTGTCTCGCCGGGTATCAACACCATCAACCCGACCAGCCTCACGTTTCGACGCTCCTTGACCCAACCCGCAAGGCGGAGGTTGGAGGAACGATGGCTAAAGCTTAATCACTCCGGATTAGGCAGCCATAGCGTAGCTATATTCGCCAGCTATTGTTTATGCGTGTTTTTAACAGGACTCGCGCACACGTCCCGACGTGCTTATACGTATTGCCTCAACTCGCTGTCAAAACCATGGCGGCCCCAATAAAAGTTGACGCCCTACAACCGATGACTGTTTTTAGAAAAGCGTTTACTAAAACAACCATTTGAAATCAGGTTCTGGTGAAACACCCGCATTAGCTAAAAAAGTTCGCCCGTTGTCAAAATATTATGAGGCTATTGTTGGAGTCCACTGACGCTCGCACTGTAAGTCCCCCCTTTTGCGTTGAGAATCACGGGCGAAGAATAAATGCTACCTCCCGTTTGAAACTCCCATTTTTTAGCGCCAGTCTGAATATCTACGGCGTAGAGTTTTCGATCCAAACTACCGATGTACACCAAACTATCGGAAGCCACAGGCGAGGATTGGATGCGATTGCCCGTCCAAAACTCCCATTTTTTCGCGCCCGTTTTGGCATCCAGAGCGTATAGTTTATAATCATTACTGCCCGTGTACACCACACCGTTGGATACCACTGGCGATGAAAGCACGGGACCGTCGGTCCTAAACTCCCACTGTTTTGTGCCCGTTTTAGCATCCAGCGCGTAGACTTTACGGTCAAAACTGCCCACGAATACCGTTCCAGCAGCCACCGTAGGTGAGGAAGTTACTTCACCGCCCGTCGAAAATTGCCATTTTTTCACCCCCGTCAGTGCATCTACCGCGTACAGATTATAATCATTACTGCCCATGTAAACTATCCCATCGGCTACGGCGGGCGAAGAATCGACCCCCGTTCCGGTGGCGAACTCCCACACTTTCTCCCCCGTTTTGGCATCCAATGCGTAGATATTTGTGTAGCCGCCCACGTACACTTTGCCGTTGACCACCGTACAAGAAGATACGCTCAGCCCCTCGGCCGTAAACTCCCATTTTTTTGCGCCAGTCACGCCGTTAAGTGCGTATAATTTACTGGTAAAATTGGCGGTATTGCCCATACCAGCGTATACAGTGCCATCGGCAAAAAAAGGTGCGGAAGAAATTCGCATTCCAGCGGCAAACTCCCACGCTTTGGCCCCCGTCTGAATATCTAAGGTATAGACTTTCTCGTCTGAGCTTCCAACAAACACTAGCCCATTGCCTAGCACTGGCGACGAATGCACGGCGTCAGCGGCCGTAAAATCCCACAGTTTCATTCCCGTTTTGGAATTGATGGCGTAGAGTTTGTTGTCACTGCTTCCCACAAAAATCGCGTCAATGCCTTTGGGCATCGGGTCTTTTGTTTTAGAACAACTTGCCAATAGCACAAGGCCAAGGAGAGAGAGAATACTGTTTTTCATGAACCAATTCATCTGTTTTTAGAATGCAATCAAAACTTTGTTAACAACGGCAAATCACTTTAGATAGTACTTTTAAGTTAAATCAAACGCGTTTTTTTAGGAACGGTGGTCATAAATTCTTTCAAATAATACGGCTCAAAGGTTTCGACATCCTCAAATTTACTTTTCTCAAACAATTCAACTGCCAATTGTCCCACCGTTTTGGCCGAAGGATGCACCTCTACGGGGAGAAAAAAGGCATTGCCGTGGGCTTCCATGACGGGCTGACATTTGGCGGCACCATCGCCAAAAAACACGATTTTTTGGCGACGTAATAGCTCCGCGAACGACTCTCCATCCATAATTTTGGCCTGCGTAGGCTCAATGTAATTCAAGTCATAGTCAAAAACCGCGCAGTATACTTCCATGCGGCGGGCGTCGAGCATGGGACAAAAAAGCGTTTCTTCGTCAAAAAAACCGCTGACCTGGAGCGTCATCGCTTCGAGGGTATTGACAGCCAAAAGGGGCTTTTCCAGCGCAAAACACAGTCCTTTGGCCGTAGAAACGGCAATCCGTAACCCTGTGTAAGAACCTGGCCCTTTGGCTACGGCAATGGCATCGACGTCGGACAACACAAAGCCCGCATGTTCGACGGCATTTTGAATAAGCGTAGTCAGCATCCCCGACGAGGATTTTTCGGCCAAAAGGTCATAACTCGTAAGCAACTGACCGTTTTGGTGTAACGCAACCGAGCAGCCGCGTGTGGAAGTATCAATACTTAATAAAAGTGGCACGTTTTTGTTGGTATTGTGTGAAAAGTTTGATAGTTTGAATGATTGGCTGTTAATTTGTTTGCAAATACAACTCATTTACTCAAACTTTCCAAGTTCATCAACAGAAACATGGTAAGTTTTTCAAACCCCTATTTATAGAGAAATGCAGGTTCATTTTATTGCCATCGGCGGAAGCGTGATGCACAATTTAGCGATTGCTTTACATCATAAAGGATACCAAGTGACTGGCTCGGACGACGAAATATACGACCCCGCCCTCACCCGACTCCAAAACTTGGGTTTACTTCCTGCCGAGATGGGCTGGTTTTCCGAAAAAATCCACGCGGGACTCGATGCTGTCATTGTAGGAATGCACGCCCGTAAAGATAATCCTGAACTAGCCCGCGCCACGGAATTAGGCCTGCCACTCTATTCATATCCTGAATATATATTCCAACAAAGTCTTCATAAACAGCGTGTTGTGATTGCTGGAAGCCACGGCAAAACCACCATCACGTCGATGATTCTGCACGTGCTTCGTTTCAACAATCGCGTCTTTGATTATTTGGTAGGTGCCCAACTGGAAGGTTTTGACACGATGGTGAAGCTAACCGACAACGCCCCCGTGATTGTTATTGAAGGCGACGAATACCCCGCCTCTCCTACCGACCCCAACCCCAAGTTTTTGCATTATCACCCTCACATAGCGCTCATCAGCGGCATTGCGTGGGACCATTATAACGTTTTCCCGACCTGGGAAGTGTATGTAGAACAGTTTGAAAAACTTGCCGACTCGCTGCCAAAATCGGGGGTTTTGATTTTTGACGAAACCGATGATATGCTCGACGTCATCGGCAAAAACGAACGGCTGGATGTCCGTCCGGTTTCGTACGAGGCTCACCCCCACAAAATCAACAATGGACAAACCTTCCTCACTACCAACGATTATGGCGACGTGCCTTTGTTGGTTTTTGGGGAGCATAACATGAAAAATATCAGTGGAGCATTGGCGGTGTGTGAAGAACTTGGCCTGACTCAGGCGCAATTTTACCGAGCCATTCAGAATTTTAAGGGTGCGGCCAATCGCATGGAAACGTTGGCTAAAAATGACAAATCGGCCGCTTTCAAAGATTTTGCCCACGCTCCTTCCAAAGTAGAAGCCACCGCCAAAGCCGCCAAAGCGCAGTTTCCGAAACGAACCTTAGTAGCCTGCGTCGAGTTGCACACGTTCAGCAGTTTAAATAAAAATTTCATCGGCCAATACGCCCACCGACTCGATGATGCCGACGTGGCCGTGGTCTATTATAACCCTCATACGCTGGCCCACAAACGCCTCGATGCCATTGAACCCTCAGAAGTGAAAGCGGCTTTTCAGCGCGATGATTTGCAGGTTTTTACGAATAACGAAGCATTGCAACAGTTTTTGCTCGAACAAAAGTGGGAACAATCCAACTTGTTGATGATGAGTTCGGGAACCTTCGGTGGATTGAATCTGAAAGAACTCGCGGGTAAAATTATCAAGAATTAAACGTTTGTTAAGGGGGGCTTCCCCCTTAACTTCCTCCCCTACCCCTTCTCCTAGCGAGGATTCCATCAAAACTAACGCTATCTTTGTAAAAATTTTTACAATGCGTTTTTTAGATTATCCTTCCATCATCAGATTTGCGTGGGCCGATTTTGATTCCAGTCGCCCCATCGACCACATTGAAGACATAAGTGCCCGTGTTTCTACCAATCACGTATTCAGGGTAACCCTAGAAGGCGGCGACCGTGTCATTGCCAAACTCTCGTATTTCGGTAAGTTTGAGCACTTTAAAGAAGACCATCGCCTGATTCATACCCTGGCCAACAACCTGTTGTATCCGTTTGAAACGGTGCTGGCGAAGTCGCTGGTCAAAAACAACCAAGTGTACGTATACCGTCACCAACAGGAGGATATCGACGTTTGGGTGGTATTTTATAACCCCATCCGGGTCGCTGAAAAGCTTCCCCGCCGGTTAGAAGAGCACCACATCAGAAAGCTCGGCTCAGAGATTGCGCGGTTTCATTTGGCTTGCTCACGCGTGAGCACCGTCATGCCCAAGTCTTCCAAAACCCTACGTTCGGATATTCAGGATTTGCTCGACCTGCTAGATACCGAAACGGGCAGCTACGAACACCGAATGAACATCGAAGCCCTTCGTGTTCAGTGCAATCGTTTTCTGGAAAACCGTAAAACGATTGTTGCGGGGGCAATCGAAACCATCCCTGTGTTTTTGGATTGGAACATCGGCAATTTTTCGGTTACCAACAACTTAGAACTGTTCTCACGTTGGGATTACGACTGGTTCCGCATTAGTTATCGGGTCATGGACTTTTATTTTTTCAGTCGCGTTTGTTCCGATGCAGGAGACCGTACTGTGTTTTCGTATTGGATTAATCCCCTAGCCGAAGAGCGTTTTGGCTGGTTTTTGGAAGAATATCACAAAGTATTTCCGCTCACCCGGCGCGAAGTTCTTTTCTTGCCAGAAGCCTACCGTTTTTTCATTTTAAACTACGTAATCAAATACGGGCGCTATTTTTTCCATCGTACCTACGCTACCAAACTCCAAAGCGAAGCCTACAGTACGTATTTCCCGTCGATTGATACGTTTTCGGTAGAGCCTATTTTGGAACGATTGAAATTATAATAAACTAATACATTGGTTAAGAACCACATATATCCACTAATTAAACCTAAAAATAACGGCGACTGAAACCTTTCGCTCGTTTACCTAACATTTCACTGCATGTTAAATCTGGATAATTTTAAAGAAATAGCCGACAATTATCAAGTCTTTTTCTTCGATGCTTTTGGGGTGTTGAAAAACGCCCATGGATTGATTCCCAACATTGTTGATACTTTTTCCTATATACGACAGCAGCAAAAACAGTTTTATATACTCACCAACGACGCCTCGCGGAGCCCGCAACAATTGGCCGAATCTTATTGGAGGCTGGGACTGCACGATGTCACCGCCGACAGCATCATTTCTTCGGGAATGTTAGCGCGTGAGTATTTACAACTAAAGGTAAAACAAGGAACTGCCGTATATTTGGGCACCGAAGATTCGGCCCATTATATTGAAACAGCCGACTTAAGAACGCTTTCTATCTCCGATGTAGATTTAGACAATACCGCTGATATTAATGCCCTAGTGCTGCTCGACGACGAAGGTTTTGACTGGAACAACGACCTCAATAAAGCGGTCAATCTGCTGCGGAGACGTACGATTCCTGTCATTGTTGCCAACACCGACAATACTTACCCTACCTCAAAAACCCACGTAGCCATCGCGATTGGCGGCGTGGCCGATATGCTTGAAAACATTGTTGGAAAACAATTCATCCGTTTCGGTAAACCCGACGCTCAATTGTTCATGTTTGCCTATGAGCGAGTGGTGGCTCAAAACCCCACCATCGGCAAAAAAGACATTGTCATGGTGGGTGATACCCTCCGGACCGATATTTCGGGGGGCAATAAATTTGGGCTAGACACGGTGTTGGTACTCACGGGAAACATCCCAGCCGAAGACGCCGAAATTCGAATTAGAAGTACGGGCATTATCCCGACCTACGTGTGCGAGTCGGCGGTAATTTCAGTTTAAAAAAAACGAAATTTCTTGGGCTTTAATTGCTACAACCCACTCCCGCAACCGCCGTGAATATACTACCCTTTTCGGCTAAAAAGCCTGGCTGAAGAGTTACGGAGTTTTTAGCATCGTACGTAATATTGGCTCCCGCCCGAATGGCGTTAACCCCAATCAATGTATTTGAGGCTTTTATGGTGAGCGTTTGCCCCGAAACATAGGGTGAAGATAAAGTAGCCGTGGCTGGACAGGTACTGACCTGAATATTGGCCGCCACCGACGCACAGCTCCCGATACTACAAGTAGCGCTGTACGTAGTTGTTTGCGTGGGTGTCTGCGAAATACTGTACCCCGATTGCCCAGTAGACCAACTTACCGACCCCATACACCCCTGCGCGTATAACGTAACTGGTTGCCCTGCTACGACTGGTGAGGCACTGACCGTCAAAGAAGGAGAGGTCGGCCCCCCTCCAGGAACTGTTACTGATTGGGATAAAATAATATTGCCAAAATTGTCCTTTAAATATACCCGATAGGTACCCGCCCCAGGCGTTATTATCTGAGCATTTGAGAAGGCAGTAGAAATATCGTTGTTGCCACTCACCCAAAAATACGTGTATGCTCCCGCAGGAGCCATAACGGAATAGGTGCCTCCCGAACATCCTAAGGTCAGCGAAGGCGGAGCCATTGCCGCGTAAGGTGTGGCATTGGCAAAGAAATTATTATCAAGGTAAGTATTCCAGCTAGTAGCCATTTCAGAAATCCCCTGTGTACCATTCGTTACATTTTGAAGGTGTACTCCATCGGGACGAGGAATTAGAATAACATCAGTTTCAGGGCCCGCAAAAATTTTGTCCGTGGGGTTAAGGGTCAAATTTTGGCCCGCAATTACTTCAGAATCTGTAAACGGAGCACTTCCGTACTCCCAATAAGACACCCTGGAAATTACCCAAGGCAAGAGCACCTTATTGGAGTGGCTTCGCGAGCGACTGATGACGTGATTTAGGCTATCCCGGTATTCGGCGGCGGAGGTATTATCATTGGGGTCTGCATTTCTATTTTTTACCAAATCCGATTCTCCCTGATGCCAAAGCACCGCCCTGATACCAAACAACGAAGCATAGAAATTAAGCGCCTTCCTCAAGTAGTGATATGGAAAATTCGGATTGTTTGCATATTGGATTCCAATGTGTGGATGGGCGGCGGGGAGTCCGTCGGCACTGCGGCTCCAATTGCCAATAGATGAGCCACTTGCTGCCGCATTAAAAAACAACACAGGTACGTTAAAACGGCTCAGTAATGCATCTCCCAACTCCCCCCAAGCCCAAGAGGTAATGCCGTTGGGCGCAATATGAACTGCCTGATCGGTGCTATTTAGCGTGGAAATCTGCGGAAATGGCGGATACACATTTTGACAAGTACCATCGGGACATGGCAACAACCAATCGACATATTTGATTCGGGCATTTGCATCAACGGAGGCTTTATGCCCATGATTTTCAATCCCTTGCACATTGGACTGGCCTGCAATAACGAATACCTCACCCACTCCCACCCGCGACAAAGTGGCGGTACTAACTACATTATTAAACAAAATAGAACGTACTTCCAACGTATACCATCCTCCTGTCACTCCATTTAATGTGCCTTTGTAAATACCCGCCGCAGGAGCTGTATCAATGCTTGTCCAACCAACACCTGTTCCACCCGCTACGGCAATCAACCGCGCCTCAACGCGCTCTACTCCACCAGTATAACTCCCTGCAATTGAAATGGTGGCCATGTTAGAGGTATTCCTTTGAAAAACAGCCCCGTCGAACGGAAAGGTGATTGTAAGTTGCCCCTTAACCGAAGAACTTGCCGTTATCACCAGTAAAAAAAGCAGTATTGTAATTTTATTAGTTGAGGGTTGATAAGTAAACATTTAGTATGGTGTAATTTTTGCAGGGTAAGCACTCTTTGCCAGTGGCATAAATAATTCAAATCGCTACTTTTCATTTTAAAAAAAAGCAGTTCTATTTTTGGGCATTGCACCCTTTCTAAAAGACACGCCAAATCTACCACCTTCAAAAAATGTCGATGGAAAAAAGACAAATCTGAGAGAAGATTAAAGGAGGATAAAGGCTATCTCAGTAAAGGTTAGCCGAGGATATAAATTTATACCATATAAGATTTTTGTTGATTAAATGGGTATATTTATTTAATAATCAATGGAATAGAAAATATCTTAAGAAGTCTAAATATAGTTATTCCGCCCTAAAAAGGCAGTTTTATTATATTAAATTTTGCAAATAATTATCAAACGGTTCTAAGCACATGCCCAATAGTCAGCCTTAAATTCATCTTTTATTTTTCCTCCGAAACCATGAAATCATTACTTGTAACCCTCCAATTATTGTGTGCATTTAGTGGCTTTGCCCAAGGCCCCAAAGTGCTTATCGTCACGGCTCACCCCGACGATGAAACCATGTTTCCCGTTACAGTTTTTAAAATTACGCGTGAGCTCAAAGGAAGTGCCGACCTTGGCCTGATTACGGATGCTTCGGGTGGGTTTAACGGAATGTTGGCTTCGATGTATTATGGCATGAACATGCTCGATTCGGTAGTGGGCCGCAAGAACTTACCCCTTATACGTAAGAAAGAAATGATGGCCGCGGGCGAAATACTCGGAATCGGCAATTACTTCTTTTTTGACCAAATCGACGATTATTACAATCGCAACGAAAAACCGTATCTGCAAGGCAAAAACTGGGACATCAGCTACATAGAGCGCCGATTGGACGGGATTCTAGCCAAAGGACAATACGACTACATCTTTTGCATGGTCCCCCATGAAGGTCAACACGCCCATCATAAAGCCGCCTCGCTGAGCGCTTTACGGGCAGTGCAGCGCTACAAAGGCCCCAAACCGCCCATTGTGTTGGGCGGCCAGTCGGCCAACAAGGGGTATACGTTTACATTTTCTTCGCTGGACGGCTACCCAGAATCTACCATCAGCCCTGCCGCGCCCGTTTTTGAATTCGACCGTTCTTTTGGATTTGGGGAAGACAATAAGCATAGTTACATGATTGTAGCAGACTGGGTGAAGGCGTCGCACAAGTCCCAGAGCGGCGACATGAACCAATCCATGCACCGCGGAGAATTGGAAACATTCTGGTATTTTGCCCTTAATGGTGACCAAAGAATTGCGGAAGTAAAACAGCTATTTGAGACCCTCAAAAAAAGTGGATTTCCGACCAAATAGTCACTCTCTTAAATTTACTACGTACTAAATGCGAAGAAGTAAGGCCTTTCGGCGTATTTTTGCGCCTCACCAAACCTATGATACTCAGACATGGCCCAGCCAAAAGCATTTTTATTTGACCTCGACGGGGTCATTGTAGATACCGCCCACTTTCACTACCAAGCATGGCGACGATTGGCCAATGAAAAATTAGGGTTCGACATCTCGGAAGAATTTAACGAAAGCCTCAAAGGAGTGAGTCGTACCGAGTCGCTGGACCGTATTCTCGCCCACGGAAATGTGACGCTCTCTCCCGCTGAAAAAGAGAATTTGGCCACGCTCAAAAACGACTGGTATGTGGAGTTAATCAATAAGATGACCCCCGATGATATTTTGCCAGGTATTAACGCATTTCTAGAAAAAACACGTTTAGCAGGAATAAAAATCGGATTGGGTTCGGTGAGCAAAAACGCCAAACCGATTCTAGAACGTATCGGCATTCTCAGCGCTTTTGATGCCATCATCGACGGCACAAAAATAACCAAAGGCAAGCCCGACCCCGAAGTTTTTTTGAAAGGAGCGGAAGAATTAGGCGCCTCTCCCGACGAATGCGTCGTATTTGAAGACGCCGTAGCAGGTATCGAAGCAGGCAGAAGAGCTGGCATGAAAACCGTTGGAATAGGTCAACCAGATATTTTGACCGAAGCCGATGTAGTTTTAGCCAATCTAAACAATATGACAATTGAGGACTTACGAAAAGCCTTGCATTTTTAGGGGCAAAGGGGTTTTCTACCCACAAAAAAACACAGGATTTTTTTTGGAATAAATTGTTTTCTATCTATATTTGCACAACTAATAATGGTGTGGATATAGTCGGAAAGCTGTTCGAGGATTTCGAGCAGCTTTTTTTATTTTATCGCCCTCGGCTAAATGTCTCAAAATGATAAAAAGCGGGCAATTACCCGCTCTTCACTAATCTGCCATTACTTTAAATTCTGAAGTTGTGTGGAACTGAATATCGGGGTTGTTGTCCCGATTCATGCGCAACATCCATTCGGAGTCGGCCAGAAAAACGGGGTTGTCATCTTTATCGTACCCGATTTGTGTTCCTTTCAAACGAATAAATTCTTGAAGTTTTTTGGGGTCTTCGCTAGTTACCCAACAGGCCCTTGTCGTATTCATCTGCACCCAACGACATTTAGCGCCGTACTCATGCTCCAATCGGTACTGAATTACTTCAAATTGCAGTTCGCCTACCGTACCCACTACTTTCCGATTTCCAGGCTGTACCGTAAACAACTGCGCCACTCCTTCGTCGGTCAATTGCTGTACTCCTTTTTCCAATTGCTTGGATTTCATCGGGTCAAGATTAATTAACTCCTTGAAGATTTCGGGCGAGAAACTCGGAATACCCGCATATTGCAACTCCTCCCCTTCGGTGAGGGTATCGCCGATTTTGAAAGTACCCGTATCGTACAAACCAATTACATCTCCCGGAAATCCTTGATCAACCACCTCTTTTGCCGAAGCCATAAAACTATAGGGATTGGAAAAACGGACATTTTTCTCGAGGCGGGTATTTTTATAAAACTTACCCCGCTCAAAAATACCCGAACAAACCCGCAAAAACGCAATTCTGTCGCGGTGACGTGGGTCGATATTGGCGTGTATTTTGAAAATAAAACCCGTAAAATTCTTCTCATCGGGCTTTACGACGCGCACATTCGTTTGACGGGCAATAGGCAACGGCGAAATCTGGCAAAAAGCTTCCAACAATTCACGTACGCCAAAATTATTTACCGCACTCCCAAAAAACACAGGAGCCACTTTGCCCGACAGGTAATCTTCACGGTCGAATTGGTCGTATACCCCATCAATAAGTTCGACGTCTTCCCGCAATTGAGCGGCATCGCGCGCGCCTACTTTTGCATCCAATTCGTCAGAATCCAACTCCAGCAGCGCCACATCATCTTCTACTTTAGTTTTATTCACTTTGAAAAAATACATCTGTTTTTCCAGCAAGTGATAAACCCCTTTAAAAGTAGCACCGCCGTTGACGGGCCATGTCAACGGACGCACTTTCAGGTTTAGTTTTTGCTCCAACTCATCAAGCAAATCAAACGGATTTTGCCCTTCACGGTCCATTTTATTGATAAACACAATCACTGGGGTATCCCGCATACGGCATACTTCCATCAGCCGTTCGGTCTGTTCCTCCACGCCTTTTACACAGTCAATCACCAAGATAACCGAGTCTACCGCCGTAAGGGTACGGTAAGTATCTTCGGCAAAATCTTTGTGACCAGGGGTATCTAAGATATTGATAAGTAAGTTATTATACTCAAATGTCATCACCGATGTAGCCACCGAGATACCACGTTGTTTCTCGATTTCCATGAAGTCAGACGTAGCGGTCTTCTTGATTTTGTTTGACTTAACCGCGCCCGCCGTTTGAATGGCTCCTCCAAAAAGCAGGAGCTTTTCGGTCAAGGTCGTTTTTCCCGCATCGGGGTGACTGATAATGGCAAATGTGCGCCTTTTGGCTATTTCCTGTTGGATCGTACTCATTGTAATATTATTGGATATCGGACTTCCGAAAAAGGTTGCAAAGTTAACAGCTTATTTCTGAAAATCCTGAATTATAAGGCGTTGAGAAGTATAAACAAGGCGAGGTTTTTGGGGTTCGCTGAAGAGAAATCCCACTTGGTAGTTTCCTTCAGGGATATTATCTTGGTAAATCCAAGCTTCAAACCCTTCTTTAAAGTAGTTTCCTGTGCGTAAAAAAGACCTTCGTTCTCGGTTTGGCCGCTGTTTTACAGCCGTCACGTAGGTTGTAGAATCATTTTTAAGCACCATAAATAACGCATTTTGGGGTTTGTCTTGACTGACTGTCAATTGTTCATTCCTTACTTTATTGATGAGAATTCCGCCGTAGGCGGGTAAAGTATCAATGTCAACGCTTAAAGACACATTGGGCATGGTCAATGTATCGGCGCTGATTACGTTTACTTCATTCAGCACGGTGGTTGGAATCACGTAGATTCCTTTTTTTACTGCTTCATCAAAATATTGCTTGACCACCGTGTTTGTCATAGTCTCCAGCTTCCCCGTTACCCGACGATGTTGATGAAGCGAGAAAGCATCGGATAGGAGCGAATTTCGAAAATTAATTACATCAGGTGCGGCAAACATGTAAGTACTTACGGCAAAAAAGGCACCTACAACTGTCATTCCCCCCGTAAGTATTTTTTGACCTCTTTGGGATAAAATCAACAAAAACGTTACATAAAGTGCCACTACCGACATCACAGAATAAATCATGTAGCGCGCGGGGGTTTCGAGGGTATCTACGGCCCGCGCCGTTGCTACGCCCAACCCCGTAACGAGTAGCCAAGCTAGTAAGGCCAAAAGCGATAAATTGGCAGGTGTATCGGTAAAAACGGATAAAATCTTGCCTTTCGAAGCGTTATTCACTAATTTTTTGACGTATTCTACCGCCAACCAAAGCGCTAAGCCTATCAATGAAAGCGTAATTCCAACGCCCAAAACCGCCACTTCAGGCAGACGACCACGAAAGTAGGAAGCGCAGGAGCCAAAAAACGACACAATGGTTAAAGCGGAGTTTCTAAGGCTTTTTTCTTGACCTAAAGACCCAAACCCGAAGGGATAATACCAATAAAACAAAATAGTAGTTAAGATGCAGGCGGCCAACCAAAAAGTAGCTTTTTTGTACTGTGTTTGAAGCAGCGGAATGACCAATCCGACGTACATTCCAAAAAGGCCATTTCCGTTGGTATAGGTCAATAAATATCCTCCAATAATGGCCCCCGTAAACGCCCAATTGTTTTTTTTCGACAATAAAAAATAGGTCAATAATCCAATGGCAAATGAAGCAGTATATTGCCACAGTGCCGCCGCCCAAAAGATGTTCTCATGATACGCTGGCGTAAACAAAAACAGGGCCACTGGCAATGCATACCAAAATGGCAAACGGTTGATCGATAGTATCTTCCAAAAATACGCAAACAGGCCAATGACCAAGCCGCTTCCCGCCAAAATTAGCGTCCGATAGTTGGCTTCTCCCGTCAGTAAATAATCCAGCCAAAACACCAATTTGGCCGTAATCACACCGTGTCCGTTGTGTTTGTACTCCAATTCTTGCATAAAATGCAGGGCATTGGGAGCATTGATAAACTTAATGATGTATTCTAAATACGCATAATCATCAAAATAAGGGACATTTACCGCATTTTGGCCCACAAAACGATAAAATAAGAAGGCAATAATAAGTACTGTGAAAGCAGCAAAGACATTTAAAATTTTCATGCGTACGACACTTGGCGAGCCCGCAAAGATAGCTTATTTTTGCAAAAATGACTTCTATGAAACGTTATCTGTACATAGTCCGCCACGCCAAAGCGGAAGATAGTTCTTCATTCTTCGGGGATTTCGACCGCGAGCTTACTTCATCGGGCACCATTGACGCTGCCCGCATGGGGAAGTTTCTGGCCGACAAAGGCCTAAAACCCGACTTGTTGGTGAGCAGTTCGGCGGCTAGGGCATTTCAGACGGCCCGCATCATGGCCGAACAGCTGCATTACGAATATGAAGCCATCAAAACCACCCGCGACCTATACGACAACGGCCCTAAAGCCTACCTTGCTGCCGTCAATACCGCTCCAGAAAAATGTCGACACCTGATGGTGTTTGGCCATAACCCCGACATCACTTACTTTGCCGAATACCTTACCAATTATGACATCGGCTCCATGTCAAAAGGCTCGGTTGTCACCGTAGAATTTACCAATTTAGATTGGGAAGAAATTTCTTCCAGAACAGGAAAATTCATCAGCTACGACGCGCCAAAACACTTAAAACAATAGAACGCCTGTTTTCACTTTTGCCTTTGGCCACTCCCCAATGAACCGAAATCGTAAGATATTTATTATCGTCAGCGTAGTTTTTGTAGCCATTGTGGCTTTCTTTGCCATCGACATGGCAAGACGCACCACGGCACCGTGGAACAAGAAAAAACAGATTATCCGGGCGTTTGACGTAGCCGCGCCCAGTGACTCCATTGCGGTAGATACCACTCGTCGCTAGGTCAATACATTGGTCAACGCTTCTACCAAGGCATTCATGTCGGCGGCGGTATTGTACAAATGCGGCGACACCCTAATGCCCTGCCCACGCGCCGCTACAATTACTTTTCGTGCTTCCAATGCCTGCTGTACTTTCATAACATCCGTCGAAGCGGGTAGCCTGATTCCGACCAAATGATGCGCCCGCTCCGCTTCAGGCTCAAACCGCACGCCAAGGCTGGCTAGCTTTTGGACGGGTTGCTGCCAAAGTGATTGGCAATGCGCCTGTATCGATTCACAGCCCCAAGCTAATTTTTCGCGCAGTGCCACTTCCAGCATTGGCATTTGAATAAAATGTGAATGCTCTCCTACGTTGTACCGATACGCTTTGGGGCGGTAGTTTTCTTGGTATTCCGTGAGTTTATAAAACAAATTGCTCTCTTGGCGGGCCATCCAAGACTCTTCGAGGGGAATTCCTCCGTCAAAAAATTCGCCGAAATACGCCAGCCCCATTCCATAAGGCCCCATCAGCCATTTATAAGCGGCGCAGACTAGCATATCGGGTTTTACTTTCTGAACATCAAAATCAAGGGCACTCACCGACTGCGTACCGTCAATAGCAACGAGGGCATTGACCGCCCTTGCACGCTCGGCAATTTTTTCGATTTCGAACTTAATCCCGTATTGCCAATGCACGTGCGGCATTACCACCAAGGCCGTATCGTCATTGATGGCCTCCAGAATACGTGCATTCCACTCTTGCCCCACGGCTTCGGAATCTGGCATCGGCACGGTCACAATCGTTAAAGACAACTCTTTACAAACCCGCGACCAAGCGTACACATCGCTGGGGAACTCATCGCCCAACAATAGAATATGTTGACCAGCCCGCAGCCCCGGCTTACGGAATAGGTTGCGTGCCACCACCGCCATTGCATACGAAACCGACGGAATAATCGCAATGCGCTCTTTATCTTGGCTGTTTATCAGTTGGTCAAATAATTCCCGAACAACCCATGCTCGCTCAAAAAAATCATCAGGGCGGATTTGGTGAATCGACGGGCTGAACTGTTGAATGGCATCAATCCCCGCTTGTTCAACGGCTTTTGAAAAAGGGCCAAGAGTGGCACAATTGATGAAATGTATGCCTTCAGGGAGAGAAAAAAGAGATGAAGTGTTATTTTTCAACATGTCGTTTATGAATGTAATACACCTAAATATTAAGGCAAAAAGCCAAATATTGAGCCTAAAAATCAGCCTTTTACAACTATTTTATGTTTTTATTATAAAATAAATAAATTATGGCACAAAGTTTGATAACATGACTACTATAACTCATAAGTATATTTAAACGCATGGATATTATACTAGGCATTGGTTCACGAGTTCGTGATGCCGAATTTGGAGAAGGGGTAGTAATTAATGTAAAATCCAACGGTTATACCATTACATTCCTGCAGCACGGAGCCAAAGTTATTAAAATAAATGCACCGCTGGAAATAATCGAGGCCGTTGAATTAGACACCGATTTAGTGAGCCTGTTTGATGTTGAGCAAACATTAAACAAAGTACTCCAAAAGTGGATGGACGCCACCGAAACTGTGCCACTCGGCGACAAATGGAAGGGCGGAAAAATTATTTTAAAACCTGGGCGACACGACTTGGCGTCCAAAGAAATGACAATTGATAGCTTTTTTCACAAAATTGTAATGATTCGGGACCGCCTCAGGGTGCTCGAACAACGCGTGAATGCCAGCAATCTAAACGACGAAGAAAAAGTAAATATACAGCAGTATATCACCAAAATATACGGTTCTATGACATCCTTCAATCTGCTCTTCAAACATTCTGAGCACTATTTTGTAGGGGAAAAAACCACCAGTGATACTGCATAGAAGAATCTGAATCACGCTGCTTCAGCGATGATTTGAATATGGGGTAAAATAAAGGCGAAGATCGCGAGGGTCACTGACCTTCGCGACTTTTTTTTAGGCCCTTGGGTGGTATTTAGTGACCACTTCTCGCAGGTATTCACGGTCTAGGTGCGTATAAATCTCGGTCGTTGTAATGGATTCGTGCCCCAACATCTCCTGCACCGCCCGCAAATCCGCCCCGCCTTCAATCAGGTGCGTGGCAAAAGAATGACGAAAGGTGTGCGGGCTTACGGTTTTCTTTAGCCCTACCTCCTCCACTAAATTCTTGATAATCAGGAATATCATAACGCGCGTCAATTGCTTTCCGCGACGGTTTAAAAACACATAATCCTCATGGCCTTTTTGCACTTCCACCAAACTACGGATGTGCTCAATATACAATAAAGTATACTTGATGGCATCACTGCCAATGGGCACGAGTCGCGTTTTGCTTCCTTTGCCAATCACCCGCATAAAACCTGCATCAAAGTAACAATTGGTAATCTGTAAATTGACCAGTTCGGAAACCCGTAACCCTGAGCTGTACAAAACCTCCAACATGGCACGGTTGCGGGCTCCTTCGGCCGTAGAAACGTCGTTGGCCTCTAGAATCTGAATAATTTCGGGATAGGTAAGTACATCAGGAAGGCTACGAGACAAATGCGGCGACTCAATCAACTGGGTGGGGTCGACCTTTAATACATTTTCTAGCACCAAATAATTGAAAAATGCCTTGATACCCGAAAGCATCCGTGCCTGAGAATAGGCCACTAATCCCAAATCGTGCAGATACCCCAAGAAGCCCAGAATATCCAATTCTGTCATTTCTGTCAGGTCTTTACCTCCCAACAAATCCATGTATTCCGACAATTTGGTAGCGTCCCGGACGTATGCTTCCACTGAGTTATCGGCCAAGCCCCGTTCGAGCATCAGGTAGTCCTTAAAATGTTTGAGGTAAGAATCCCACATGTTAGATTGCAGCACAAGTCTTGGGCGTTAGATATAAAGTCTCCGTTAAAACCCTCGAATTTACTATCTATTGGGTTTAAAAAATGCCCTTAGTTAAAAAACAAAAAGCTGCCCGAAATTTCGAACAGCTTTCCGACGTTATCCACACCATTTCTATAAATTCAATTCAGTTTGAGCTGGAATTGAATTATGTTGCAATAATACTTAAATATCCATTAATCAAATATTAAAATTTTATTAAAAAAACAACAATATTCTAGCCTTTTTAAACTCTTTAAAGTAATACTATAACTATTTCAAGTTTACTTTTTTGAAAGCGAAAATTTTCCTGATTTCTATCATAAATCTATCCCATTCAGACCTACATTTCGGCATTTCATCTCACTTAATAATCAACTCATCGTTTTTTCACTTAGCCCCCTTATGTCAATTTAAGACATTTGATTCCAAATTATACAGCCACTTATTACCCATTAAAAATGGAAACATCTCAATACACCTACTTAAGAGCCCTAAGAGGGCTTTTGTTTTTTTGGATATTATTTTGTATGCACGGCTGCAATCGGCCGAACCTATTCGAAGAACCGCTGCCAGTCCAGAAACTCCCCAAACTAAACAATGTTGTTGCCTTCAATCGAAAGCACGAATTTTTTTATGATTCAAAAGATTTCGTCAATCGAATCAACATTATCAATAATTATCAAAGCGAAGACGAGTTTAGCACTTACTACACACTAACGTACAATTCTAGCGGCAGACTAGTGAAAGTCTTGGGGCAGGAAGAATCTGGCACCGTTAGAGAAACTAACTATTTTTACGACAAAACTTCGCTCGTCAAAACCGAGGAGTATTCCAATAAAATTCTCACAAGAACGACTGCGTTTACATTTAATCCCGACGGACAACTCGTAGAAAAAACCCGAAAAGTTGCCCAGCCCAACGACCAAGAACCCGAAACACTGAAGTATGTCTACGTTTATGACGCTCAAGGCAACCTAACTCAGGAAACCAGTTATAGCCCGGGGAAAACACCCGAAGATTGGACGGTTTATCAAACCGTGCTGTATCGTAAATACGACGATAAGCCCTACGTCGAACAGATGATGAAATACCCGCTTCTCCCACATGTAATCATGCATCGCAACAACCCCCAAGAAATTATTGTAAAAGGGGGCTGGTACTCCTACCTCATTACCAATGCCTATGAATACAACGACAAGGGTTGGCCAATCAAAAGGGTAATCGGTGGGACCGAAAAACTGCTTTTTAGCTATTATTGATTTCTGTTGGGGATTGATTTAAGTCATTTTAGAACCAAATGATAGCAATTCATGCCAAATGGTATTGACGAAATCCTTTTATATCTTGAACTTCACTTCGCAATTCGGCCAACCGCCGAAATTACAACAGCCAACACATTTCATTTATTGATTATTTTACAGCTATGAACATCAAAACAGTATCCATTGCCCTTCTGGTAGGTGCCCTCAGCCTGACGAGCACCCATGCCAAGAAAACCTCTCAACACACCTACTTTTGGGTAATTGAAAACGGAACGGAGACACAGCCGTTTAGCATTGTCCGCATTTATCGCGACGACAATCAACTTGTGTATGAAAAGCAACTTTCGAACGTAGAACTTGATATAAAAAAAGCAGGAACCCGGCGGAAACTCAACAAGATCCTGCGTGCCTATACCTCATGGGCCAAGCGGGTAAGTGAGTTGACATCCAAAGAGATTCCTGCTTAACGAAAGTTGGAAAAACCGAAAGTAACTGTCTCCTCAGCGAGGCGGTTACTTTTGGGTTTCGGTCTCTTCATTTCGATTAAATACTTTGTAAAGCACAAACGCCACCACCAGCGCTCCAATGTAATAACCCGTAAGCAACGGGTTGGAAACTGCCACCGCCACCAATGCTACTCCCGCGAGAATCAGGGCACAAAGCGGAACAAAAGGGTAAGCAGGCGACAAAAAAGGACGCTTTAGAGCAGGCTCTTTACGACGAAGCTGGATGACAGAAATAGAACCAAAGCAATACAAGGTCAGCGCCCCGAGCACCGACAAAATGATGATTTCGGCGGCGGTATTTGAAAACAATATCAAAATCCCCACTAACATATTGACCACCAAGGCATTGGTAGGAGTTTTAAATTTAGCATGAACTTTTCCGAGTACGCCCGGAAAATGCCTGATACGTCCCATTTCAAAAGTAGCTCTTCCAGCCGCCATCAACAATCCATGGAAAGAGGCTACCAGACCAAAAAGGCCAAAAACAATGACCGCAAAATACAGCGGATTGGCCTCCCCCACGAGACGCGCCAAAGCCAATGGCAACGGTGAATCAGACGTTGTACCGTCTGGTTTGTAGACAATGGCTTCCCCCCCCCCTACGCCAACGGAGCAAACAAACGTAAAGGCGCACAGCACCACCAACGTAAGCATGGCCGAACCAAAACCGCGAATGAGATCCCGCTGAGGGTTTCGGCTTTCTTCGGCGGCGTTGGCTAGGCCTTCAATGCCCAGAAAAAACCAGATAGAAAAAGGCAGAGCCGCCCAAACGCCCGCCCATCCATTGGGTAGCGCGTTGGCCGTAAGATTTTGAATTGAAATTTGGTTGTAGGTTGCCCCCGCAAACAAGATTAATCCCGCCACGGCCAAAAAAGTAATCAGCAACTCAAACGTAGCTGCCAACTGAACTCCCACGACATTCAGTAACGTAAAGAGCATATACGCACCCAACGCCGCGTAGGTTGGGGGCAATTCAGGAAAGAACAAATTAATGTGAGCCCCGATACCCACCGAAATCGCGGGCGGCGCCAATACAAATTCAAACACTTGGGCAATACCCGCCATAAACCCCCAATCCCGTCCTAAAGCCCGCGTGGCGTAATCAAACACACCGCCCGCTTTAGGTATAGCACACGATAGTTCGGCGTATCCTAACGTAAAACAAACGTACATAATGACCGACAATACCGTGGCTATGGCCATTCCTAAGGTACCCCCTTTCTCTAGTCCAAAGTTCCACCCGAAATACATTCCAGAAATAACGTAACCTACACCTAACCCCCAAAGTAAAGTAGGGGTAAGTGAACGATGCAAATTTTCATTTTGGGACATAAGAAATCTGTTAAGAGCGTAGAGTGGGTTATATAATAAGAGTGTGTAATGTTGTATAACGTGGATACTTAAAAAATGCCAAAAAGTTACGGTTAGACCTGAAAAGTGGTGACGGTGACCAATACGTCAAACGCAATCAACACCAATGCTGCTAGTAAAAAATACCTGTATTTATTACTGACTACGGCCACCTTCCGACTATCTATTAATCGACTTTCCACCGAATTTATCGCATTTACTACTTCTGGAATAGCATTAGATTGGTTGTTTATCTCAAAATACTTCCCGCCGGTGGTAGTGGCTAAGTCTCGCAGGTAAGCCGCGTTTAATTTGGTCGTCACTACCTGCCCGTTTTCATCTTTTATCCAATCCCCCTTTTGACGAATATGCCCCCCTGCGTTTGTGCCGACTCCTACGATAAACAGATTAAATCCAAACTGCCTAACGGAAGCCAAAGTTTTGCGCTCACAGTTTCCAAAATCTTCCCCGTCGGTCATCAACAAAATGATTTTTGACGTATTTGCCGATGGATTCTGGAGCAATTTCTGAATGCACAATTCCAGCGCACTGCAAATATCAGTACCAGTATTACTCACCTGCAACGTACTCAGCGATTGAGTAAATAACTCAAACGCATTGAGGTCAAACGTAAGGGGAACTTGCAAAAAAGCATCCGAAGAAAACACAATTAATCCAAAACGATTTTCAACCAACGAAGCACTGAGCCGTTGCAACTCAAACTTCACTTTTTCCAGTCGTGAGGGCTGAATATCGGTAGCGTCCATGGATTTAGAAACATCAACCAATACCATCACATCTTTTCCTTCCGCAATAATATCGCGTTCGGGCTCCCCGAAAAAAGGTCCCAACAACGCCACAATCAGCAATGCAAAATACGTAGTGCGCAGAAAAAATTTAATCACAACAGCCCGGGCCGTTGCCCCTAACGCCCTCGCAACCAAAAAAGTACGGCCAATGTAAAGTACATAGAGTACGAGAAACGTACCCATAAAAATGTATTCAACCGCGGTGAGTTCGTAGTTAAAATTCATAAAAAGGGTGAAATAATGGCCAAATTAACAAAAAAACCGTTGCAGAAGGAGGGTTAACGCTACACTATAGACTAATTTTGCAGCATGGCAACCATTGGAACCGATATTCTATCCGTTAAAAAACTCCTCAGCGCAGGAGAAGTAGTGGGCATTCCGACCGAAACAGTATATGGTTTGGCGGGCAACGCCTTCAACGACGATGCTGTTTTGAAGATTTTCAACGTGAAGAATCGCCCGCAATTTGACCCCCTTATTGTTCATACTGATTCCATTGCTCATGCCTCCACCTTTGTCCGTTCTTTTCCCCAAAAAGCAAAGCAACTGGCCGAGGCTTTTTGGCCGGGCCCGCTTACGTTGCTTTTACCCAAATCTGACACCGTTTCTGATTTGGTAACGTCTGGCCTCTCCACCGTTGCCGTCCGCATTCCCAACCACCCACTGACGCTGGAGTTGCTTGCCTCCCTTGATTTTCCGTTGGCCGCTCCAAGTGCCAATCCCTTTGGGTACATTAGCCCTACGTCGGCGCTGCACGTTGAAAACCAACTAGGAAAGAAAATCCCTTACATCCTCGACGGCGGTGAGAGCACGGTAGGCATTGAATCCACCATTGTAGGGTTTGAAGGAGAAGATGCCGTAGTGTATCGTCTGGGCGGGATTGCCGTAGAAGCCATTGAGGGCATAATCGGCCCTGTGCAAACCGTATCGCATTCTACTTCCAACCCCAAAGCGCCAGGGATGTTAAAAAGCCACTATTCTCCTAGAAAACCATTGGTTATCAATCATTTACCTGAAATATTACAACAATATTCACCCAACAAAATCGGAAGTCTGACATTTAATCATTTGGTGGATTCAATTCCCGCTGAAAACCAACGCGTTCTGTCTCCCGCCGCTGATTACCCCGAAGCTGCCAAACATCTTTTTGCGTACATGCGCCAGCTAGACAGCCTCCCAATTGAAGTGATATACGCGGAATTGCTCCCCGAAAAAGACTTGGGGCGTGCCATCAATGACCGCATTCGTCGGGCGGCGGTGAGGGAGGTATAAATCTTATTTGTATGAAACATAAACAGGCCAAAAGCAGTTAAAAACGCATGGATACCATTGATTTTACCCAACCATGGACTTTTGCCCAAACTGCTTTGTACTTTTTTTTGGGGATTTTCGGACGTTATGTACTCATTGCGGCCCTATTTCATTACCTTTTTAAAGTAAAATACGAGGCTTATTTTCAACCCCGCGAAGTAAACCAACGCCCCCGACGTCAAGGACAACATTGGCGAGAAATCGGTTTTTCGTTCATCACCGCTCTAATTTTTGCTTTTGTTGGTACCGGAATGGTGGTGGCTTGGCAAAAAGGGTACACCCAAATTTACACCGACTTCCATGAGAATTCCACCCTTTGGTTTATTGTCAGCATTCTGATTATTCTCTTTTGCCACGAAACCTACTATTATTGGCTTCACCGCTGGATGCACCACCCCAAAGTGTACAAATGGGTTCATAAAGCACACCACGACAGCATTACCACATCGGCCTGGACTTCATTTTCATTCCACCCGATAGAAAGCATTTTACAGGCGATTGTCCTGCCAGTATTGCTGTTTATTATTCCGCTTCATTACGTTGCGATTGGTATCATTTTATTGATTATGACCACCACCAGCGTTATCAATCATTTGAATACCGAACTCTATCCGCGCGATTTTCACCGTCATTGGTTTGGCAAATGGTGGATTGGCGCCACACATCACAGCCTACACCATTCTCAGTTTAAATACAATTACGGGCTATATTTTACCTTTTGGGACAAGTGGATTGGCACCGAAAGCCCAGATTTCAAGAAGTTGTTTGAGAAAAAAACGAGAAAGGAAGGGGAAAGTGTTAAAGTATAAGGGTGAAATATTGACTATTTTACCCTTATACTTTACACTTTCATTACACTCAGCACTTTTTCAATCTTCCCAGCCAAAAGAACGCTCTACGGCTTTGTGCCAACCTTTATATAATTTATCCCGTTGCGCATTTTCCATTTTAGGATTCCAAGTATGAGCTATTCCCCAATTCTGACGTAAATCGTCGAAGTTTTCCCAATAGCCTACCGCCAAACCAGCCGCATAAGCCGCCCCCAAAGCCGTGGTTTCGGTCACTGCTGGGCAAACGACGGGTACATTGAGCATATCGGCTTGAAACTGCATGAGGGTTTCGTTAGCCACCATCCCACCATCTACCCGCAATGATTTAAGCTCAATATCAGCGTCTTTCTCCATGGCGTTCATCACGTCGAGGGTTTGATAGGCCGTTGCTTCCAGTACCGCCCGTGCAATGTGGGCCTTGGTCACATAGCGCGTCAAGCCCGCAATTACTCCTCGAGCGTCGGCCTTCCAATAAGGCGCATATAATCCCGAAAATGCCGGCACAAAATACGCCCCACCATTATCTTCGACCGATTTTGCCAGTGTTTCTACGTCACTACTTTTTTCAATCATTCCCAAGTTATCACGTAGCCATTGAACCAACGCTCCCGCAATGGCAACGCTTCCTTCCAAAGCATAATTAACGGGTTGATTTCCAAATTTATACGCCACCGTCGTAAGCAATCCTTGCGTGGAAACTTTTAGTTCAGTGCCTGTATTGAGCAGCATAAAACAGCCCGTTCCGTAGGTGTTTTTGGCCTGCCCCGGCTCGAAGCAGGTTTGCCCAACCAATGCTGCGTGTTGGTCGCCTAAATCTCCCGCAATCGGCACATTGGGCAATACATCAAGTACCACGTTTCCGTACACTTCACTGCTGCTTTTGATGACCGGAAGCATCGCACTTGGAATGCCAAATGCAGCCAACATATCTGAATCCCAAGCCAACGTATGGAGGTTCATCAACTGCGTTCGGCTGGCATTGGTCACGTCGGTTACGTGCGTGCCGCCGTGTGGCCCACCCGTCAAATTCCAAATCAGGAAGGTATCCATGGTACCAAAGAGCGCCTCTCCTTTTTCGGCATCTTCGCGCAGGCCGGGTACATTATCCAACAACCATTTCAGTTTTAACCCACTGAAGTACGTGGCCAAAGGCAAGCCCGTTTGGGCACGAAAGCGGTCCTGTCCGCCATCTTGGGCAAAATGATTTACTAGGTCGCCCGTACGGGTATCCTGCCAAACTAGGGCATTGTAATAAGGTTTTCCAGTTTTTCGATTCCAAACGGCAGTAGTTTCGCGTTGGTTTGTAATCCCGACAGCGGCAATTTCGGTAGCCGAAATCGACCCATTGATGCGGGCCCCTGCAATTACTTCAAGCGTATTTTTCCAGATTTCTTCGGGGTTATGTTCCACCCAACCCGGCTGAGGATAAATTTGTTGGTGTTCTTTTTGACCCACTGAAATAATGTTTCCCTGTCGGTCAAAAATAATACAACGGGTACTCGTGGTACCCTGATCAATGGCAGCTACGTATTTAGACATTATTGGTGAAAGGTTTATTAAGCAATAAACTTAAACAAACTTTCAATACCGAAATAAATACTGTATAAAAATGCCAAACCTATCATACTAAACAATCCGATTCTGTACAAAAAGGCACTTCGCGTTTGCAAATAAGAAAGCCCCAAATAAAACATGGCCAATATACTGAAGAAGGATTGCAAAAACAGACGCCCCTGAAAACAAGACCACGCATCGTACCTAAAACCCGCCGTCAATACCAGGGCTACACTCACCACCAGAAGGCCAAGCCACGTACTTTTTTCGATATTTTCACGAAATTCTGTGACCGTCAACGAAGGTATTTTTGTTAAAAAAAGAACGGTTTGACGAATTAATAACCCCAAACCCAACAAAATAATCAACGTGGGAATCATCGCCACCAAGTAAATCAAACTGCCGATGTACCGAAAACGCGTTTTTACCCCCAAATTAAAATCATTTTCGAGGTCCGCGAATTTATACCAAAAGGTACTGTAGAAAAGAATGGGATAGACATGCAATAACTTTTCATCGCCATGATAAATGACTGGCGATTTCATCAAACGTACCAAATGAAATCCGTAGTAGCTTTTCGGACCAGTGTACATTTTTTGGTCACTCAACGGAAAAATATCCATGTTATGAACCACGGGTTTTCCTTCATAGTACCAATTTTCCGCAAATTTATACCCTCCTATTATACCAGTAATGAACCCCAAAATCATCAGCCGTAGCACTATCGTTTGCCATTTGATTTTAAAGTGCCAAAGCGTAAGGGCAATAGCCCCAAAAATGATGGGAACAAACGCCAAAAAAGTGCCTTTGGTTAAAAGCCCGATACCAAGGGCCAATGCCAACCAACGTTCGGTTTTGGGAGAGGGAGATTGAAAAAAGCGAGATAACAACCAAAAACACCACGTCCCGACCATAAACGCCAAACTGTCGTTGGTGACATATAAAGAAAAGGTAATGTAGGAATGCAGGAAAATGGCCAGTAAAAAACTTACATTGCGGGTCAAAACATGGCTAAAGTAATGTTTTGCCAACAAATACAGTACGTACAAATTCAAACACGACAAGATAACCGACAATAATTGAGTAACTTTCAAACTTGAGAGCGTATCAAAAGCAAAGAACGGCTGCGCCAACAAATAGTAAAGCGGCGGGTGCATAGCACAAAAAATCTCGCGGGTAAGCGGGAGCCGATGCTGAGTAGCAATAAAATTGATGACTTCGCCGTGTGCATCGGCGCCGTAAGCAGAAATAAAAAAATAGAGAAATACTCTCAACGCAATGCCAAACCAAAGCAAGAAGGTAAGCGCTCGTTCACGTTCAAAAAAAGAAATCAACATCCGAGAAATTATAAATTACACAAACTACCCTCTGTATCGGTCAACAAAAGTAAAGAATAATGGGAGGTTTTTTGCACTTTTTTCTTGCAAAAGCCGTTATTTTGGCAGACTTTCGCAGACTTTTTTTGTTTCACCAAACACACTTTTTATGCTTCTAAGGCAAAATGAAAAGTTCTTACACAAACCTAATTGAGCAGACGTTTGAATTCCCCACGCTGGAGTTTAACGTCCAAAACGACGAGCTGTCGTTTAACAATGTACCCCTTATGGACATTATACGCCAGTATGGTACACCGCTAAAAATCACTTATTTACCCAAAATCGGCGAGCATATCGGCAACGCCAAACAGTTTTTCAAAAACGCTTTTAAACGTTTCAATTACAAGGGTTCCTACACTTATTGTTATTGCACCAAGTCTTCTCATTTTAGTTTTGTTTTAGAAGAAGCGCTGAAGCACAACATCCACATCGAAACCTCGTCGGCGTTTGATATTCCCATTATTCGGAATCTCTACAAGGAGGGAAAAATTGCCAAAAGTACCTACATTATTTGCAACGGCTATAAACTACCAGGGTACCAAAAAGCCATCACGGAGCTTATCAATGAAGGCTTCAATGTAATGCCTGTATTGGATAACCTGCGCGAGATTGAATACTATGAACAAAATGTAACGGCCGAGTCGGTCAATTTTGGTATCCGAATCGCTACCGACGAAGAGCCTAATTTTGCCTTTTATACGTCACGTCTGGGAGTGCGCTACAGCGACATTAATGACCTTTATAAGGACAAAATACAGCAAAATCCGAAGTTTAAGCTTAAAATGCTTCACTTTTTTATCAATACAGGCATGAAAGATACCGCCTACTATTGGAGCGAACTGACGCGTTTTATGTTTAAATACTGCGAACTGAAAAAGATTTGCCCTGATTTGGACTCAATTGACATCGGCGGCGGGCTTCCCATTCAGACTTCGTTGCAGTTCAACTACGATTATCAGCAAATGATTGATGAAATCGTGGAAAACATCCAATGGATTTGTAACAAAAACAACGTTCCAGTACCGCATCTTTTTACGGAGTTTGGTAGCTACACCGTGGGCGAAAGCGGCGCGGTTATTTATCAAATCATCGACCAAAAACTCCAAAATGACAAGGAGATGTGGTACATGATTGACGGTTCGTTTATCACCCATTTGCCTGATTCATGGGGAATGAACCAAAAATACATCATGTTGGCGGTCAATAACTGGGACAATCCCTACCAAAAAGTAAACATTGGTGGTTTGACCTGCGACTCGCAAGATTTTTATAATACAGAAGCGCACAGCGCCGATTTATACCTTCCCGTTTTTGGACTTGATACCGAAGTACAGTACGTTGGGTTTTTCCACACAGGGGCGTATCAAGAGTCATTGGGAGGATACGGCGGTATTCAGCACTGTCTTATACCAGCGCCTCAGCATGTGCTCGTAGATCGCGACGAAAATGGCAACATTGTAACCAAACTCTTTGCTGGTCAACAAGATAGCGATAGCATGATGACAATTTTGGGATATACCAAAAATAACTCTGCGGCCAATGAACTTGAAGAGCAAAAAGCTACCGCGCTTGATTTGGAAGCTCAAACAGAATTAGCGCACAGTTAACAATAAAATCGGCACGATTTTCGTAATAAACACTTGATAGACACGCAGGCAACCCTCGGGTTGCCTGCGCAAATAATCAATCCATCATATGAAAAAGTTACTTACTCTTGCTTTACTAATGGTCGTACTTGCCGCTACAAGCTGCAACCGCAAAGGATACTGCCCCGCTTATGATAGCTCGGCAAAAACCGTCAAGAAAGCCTAATTAGCTTCAATAACCAATTGAGTGACATCTAAGAAATTAGATGCATAACTATCCCCAGCCGATTTCTCAGGTGCGGAGGTAAGGTGTATTGTGCGTACTCCGACGCGTTTTCCTGCCTGCATATCGCGGGAGCGGTCACCCACCATCCAAGAAGACATCACATCAATGTCGTATTTGGCAATTGCTTTTTCAAGCATAAGTGATTCGGGCTTGCGCATCAACGAACGGCTATCATAATCAGGATGATGTGAGCAGAAATATAAATCATCCAATAAATATCCACATTGCTCTTGGAAATACTGATGGCATTTCCATACCTCCTCTTTTGAGTACAGCCCTTTGGCAATACCCGCCTGATTGGTCACCACAATCAATAAATATCCCGCATCTTTCATTTTCTTTAGCCCTTCAACCACTCCTTCTGGGATAATCATTTCTTCTACTTGATACAGATATCCTTCCGTATCTTGATTCAGAACACCGTCACGGTCTAGAAATACACACTTTTTCTTCATTAGTCTAATCAATTCTGTCAAATTCAAATATAAAAATATTGGATGATTTTTTTGTAATTATTCGTGTTATTTTAATAAAAAAGTTTGTTTTTACGTTTTTGATTATTTTTCAAAAGTTATTTTTTCTTTGGTTTTATTGAATAAAATTAGCATTTTATTGTAAAATAATTCCACAAAGTCCTTACATTTGCAGTATATTATTTGTTTACGGCCTTTTTTATAAAAATTAAGCATTTCACATGAAATTAGACCAAATAGACCGCAAGGTTTTGGACATTTTGCAAGCTAACGCAAAAATTACCAATGCACAACTTTCGAAAGAAATTGGTCTTTCTCCGGCTCCTACCCTGGAACGGGTAAAGAAACTTGAACAGCATGGTATTATTCAAAGTTATCACGCACAGTTAGATCGCGAAAAAGTAGGGTTGGGCGTCACAACTTTTATCCAAGTATCTTTGACTGGTCACAAAAAAGATGTTACAGATTCGTTTGCCCGAAGAATAAACGAAATTCCCGAAATCATAGAGTGCCACCATATTACGGGTTCAGGAGACTTTTTATTGAAAGTGATTTCGAAAGACATCGCGTCTTACCAGAAATTATTATTGGAGTGCATCAATGAAATTGAGGAAGTAGCCAATACCCAAACCATGGTGATTCTTTCAACTTTCAAGGAAAGCAAGGTTTTACCAATCCCTTATTAATTTCCACTAAATTTTGTTGAAAAGAGGCGTGGCTTACGGTCACGCCTCTTTTCAATTTGAGTTTAGACCGCCGTTCGTCACATTTTGGTTGAGATTCAACAAAAGCCCCGCTATTTTGTTCCTCAAAAAACAATCCGATGACGTTCAAAGATTTCAATGTGCTTCTTATTCGCCTTTTTTTGGGCTACTTATTCACGTCTTCGGGATTATGTAAGCTCACCGAAGGGCATTTTGGTCAACTGATTGGCCCGCCCCTTCTCATTCAGCAACTTACCCCCCACGGTTTGCGTACATTTGGTTTTTTCATTGCTATTTCGCAAGTGATGGCGGGGGCTTTGGTCTTATCGCAACGCTACTCCGTACTGGGCCTGATTATGCTCATTCCCATGAATTTAGGCATATTGCTGGTGACCATTTCACAAAATTGGGCAGGTACGCCATACGTAGATGCGGTCTTTACGACGTTGAATATTTTCGCGCTTTTGTACGAATGGAATACGTTGAAATTCTTGCTTTTTCCTGAACAAACTTCCATTGAACTGCCGCTTCGAGTAAACCAACTTTTTCCAGGTACCAAATTTCCTCTCGTAATTATCGGTATTTTCGGAATTTCGTGCGTGTTGAGCAGATACCAAATCCTCGCAACCAGCGGGTTGGCTACCGTAGCGTATGCGTTGACTTTTTATAACGTTTTCAAAAGTCAGCGGTTTCCATTCTTTTATCGTTCCGTAATCATTCTGGCTCTTGTTTCCATTTTAGCAGTTACATGGATCGGCCTGTTGCACAAAACTATGCCATTCAACCCCTTCTTTCTTATTTCGATACCTATTATTGGAACTGCCTTGGCCTATTTTTCAACCTTGGCATGGATACTATTTTTTAAGAAGAATCTGCTTAAAGCCACAGAAGGCATATAAAACCACATTCGTTAGTTGGTCTCATATGCCTTGTCTGTGAGAAGAATAAATACTAAGCTTTCAGGCGCGTCAACGATTCCTGAATCGCGACAATTTTAGCTTCGGCATCGGCGAGTTTTTGGCGTTCTTTTTCGACCACATCCGCTTTGGCGTTTTGGACGAAACGTTCGTTAGACAGCTTTGCTTCTACCGATTTTTTGAAGCCTAAGCTGTATTCCAATTCCTTTTGGAGGTTTTCGATTTCGGCAGCTACGTCAAGTTCTCCCGCGAGATTCACAAAAAACTCATCGGCTTTCACCAAAAACGACATCCCATCAGCTTGGTCGGTCGCGTAGTTGATTTCTGAAATGTTGGCCAGTTTTACCAACAACCCTTCAAAAGGCTGGTATAGACCTTGATTTTCGGTCTTTATTGTCAAAGGCAATGCCGTTTTAGGGCTTATATTCTTGGTACTCCGCAGGTTACGGATGTTGGTCACAATCTCAAAGAAAATCTCAACGTTAGCCAAAAGCGCCGTATCAATTGCTCCAATCGTTGGGTATTCAGCCACACAAAGACTTTCTTTCTCCCCTCTTGGACGAATATCCTGCCAAATTTCTTCGGTGATAAACGGCATGAAAGGATGTGTCAGCGCCATGATGCGCTCAAAAAAGTCAATGGTTGCCTCGAAAGTATCTTTGTCAATGGGTTGGCCGTATTCGGGTTTAATCATCTCCAAATACTGCGAGCAGAAATCATCCCAAATCAATTTGTATACCGCATTTAGAGCGTCAGAAATACGGTATTTTGAGAATAGGTCAAGGACTTCCGTGACTGTTTGGTTGAGTTTTGACTCAAACCAATTGACCGCCAACTGTGCACTGAAAACTGGAGACTGTGGGCTGTACACTTCCCATCCTTTAACCAGACGAAATGCGTTCCAAATCTTATTACAGAAGTTGCGCCCCTGCTCACAGAGCTTTTCGTCAAACAGTAAATCATTGCCTGCGGGCGAGCTGAACAGCATTCCCGTGCGTACCCCGTCGGCACCATATTGTTCAATCAATGCCAACGGTTCAGGAGAATTCCCCAACGATTTTGACATTTTACGTCCTTTAGGGTCACGCACAATTCCCGTCAAGTAGACATTCCGGAAAGGCAATTCGCCTCTAAACTCATAACCCGCAATAATCATCCGCATGACCCAGAAAAACAGAATCTCAGGCGCTGTAACGAGGTCATTGGTAGGATAATAATAGTTGATGTCCTCGTTGTTAGTATCTTTGATACCGTCAAAAACCGAAATAGGCCAGAGCCACGAGCTAAACCACGTATCCACCACGTCGGGGTCTTGGGTCAGGTCGGCTTCGGTCAGGGCAAACAACTGCATTTCGTGCTGGGCTTTGCGAAGGGCTTCTCGTTTGTTTTTGGCCACAATCACGGTGCCGTCCGACAAATAATAGGCAGGAATCTGCTGCCCCCACCACAACTGCCGGCTGATGTTCCAATCGCGAATATTTTCAATCCAGATTCGATAGGTATTTTTAAACTTAGGCGGATGCAGCTGAATATTGTCATTCATCACGTTTTCGAGCGCGGGTTGACACAGCTCCTTCATCCGGACAAACCACTGCAACGACAAGCGTGGCTCAATGACGGCGTTTGTGCGCTCAGAGTGACCGACGTTGCTCTTGTAGTCTTCTATTTTCTCCAAGTTCCCCGACTCTTCAAGCAGTTTGATGATTTTTTTACGGGCTACAAAACGGTCTTCACCCACCAAAATCAGCGCTTTCTCGTTGAGTTTTCCTTCCTCGGTCAAAATATCGATGATTTCGAGCTTGTGTTTTACGCCCAAATCATAGTCATTTTGGTCGTGCGCAGGCGTCACTTTCAAGGCTCCCGTTCCAAAATCCATCGTCACGTATTCATCCGTGATAATCGGAATCTCGCGGTTAATGAGCGGAATAAGCGCTTTTTTACCGTGTAAATGCTTAAAACGCTCGTCGTCAGGGTGCACACAAATGGCGGAGTCGGCCATGATGGTTTCGGGGCGAACGGTTGCAATGATAATGTCCTCATTCTCTCCCACGATGGGATACCGCAGGTAGCACAGTTTCGTCATTACCTCTTTGGTGATGACTTCCTCATCGGAGACGGTGGTTTTGGCCTGTGGGTCCCAATTGACCATGCGATGACCACGATAAATGTAGCCTTTGTTGTACAGGTCAATAAAAGTGTCAATCACGGCATCATAAAGCGACGGCTCCATGGTAAACCGCGTGCGGTCCCAATCGCAAGAGGCGCCCAATTTGCGCAATTGCTTCAAGATAATGCCGCCGTATTTATCGGTCCATTCCCAAGCATATTTATAGAATTCTTCGCGGGTCAGGTCACTTTTCTGAATGCCTTGTTCTTTGAGCATCGCCACCACTTTGGCTTCGGTCGCAATCGAAGCGTGGTCGGTGCCCGGCACCCAACATGCCTCTTTGCCTTCCATGCGTGCCTTGCGGACGAGTACATCCTGAATGGTATTGTTGAGCATGTGGCCCATGTGCAACACCCCCGTCACATTGGGCGGCGGAATGACGATGGTGTAAGGCTCTTTGTCAGGATTCGGCTTGGAATTGAAATAGCGGTTTTCAATCCAATAACTGTACCATTTGTCTTCAATTTCACGCGGATTGTAGGTCTTCGAAATCATGTTTTAGTTGTATTGACTTTGGATGTCGGGTGGTATATACTAGGTAAAATATCCGTTATTACGGTCAAAAAATGTGTGCAAAGATAGGGAATTCTCTGTGAACCCGGTCACACAATGGCCTGGAATGCGGAGGAATAGACTTTCATTGTTTCTGAGTTGTTTGATAATTTGCATTAAAAAAAAAGCCCGACTCAGACGAGTCGGGCGATATATTTTTAGGGGTTAATAGCTACCTAAAATACGACGCTCCCGACTCGGACACAGCCCACCACACGAACGTTCGTGACTTTGACGGCAGGTATGTTGCTCAGCGTGAGGTACATCGTAATTTTGTTTATTTGCAAAAATAGGAAAAAGAGGATTGAATTATTTTATTTTGGGCTGAAAATATTCTTAAAAAAAATTTATACCATCAACAAACGCCAAATCCCGCAGAAAAGAAACAGAATCAATGCCACGGGAGTAAGCACTTTCCAACACAAAAACATGAGCTGGTCTACGCGCAAACGCGGGAACGTCCAACGAACCCACATCTGAATCAGAATGGCAAAACCTGCTTTAAAAATCAGCCAAAAAGCGCCCGTTACGTTGCCCCAAATGGTGCCAGGAGCGCCGCTTGTCCAGTCGGCAAGGCGCAGCGGGCCAATGTTGGGCAATGGAGTATTCCAACTTCCTAAAAACAAAATGGCCCCCAACAACGACACCAACAGCATCATGGCGTATTCTGACAAAAACAGCAGCGCCCACCGCATTCCCGAATACTCCGTGTGGAATCCTCCCACGAGTTCTGACTCTCCTTCGGGGATGTCAAAAGGGGCGCGGTTACATTCGGCCAATGTAGTGATAAAGAACACAATGTAGGCGACAATCAAAAAGGGACTTCTGACGATATTCCAACTAAAAAAACCGCCAACCCGCGTAATATCAACGCCCATTGATTTTAACCCAAACAGGTACGTTATCTCGTCAGAATAAATCCCTTGTTGATAACTTATGGTCTGCAAATCAAGGGTTTGGGCCGTCATCACTACGCACAGTATGACCAACCCCAGCGGGATTTCATACGAAATGATTTGAGCCACGGAACGAACCGCCCCAAAAAGGGCAAATTTGTTGTTGGAACCCCAGCCCGCCATCAAGATTCCAATTACATCCACGGAGATAATCGTCATCAAATAAAATATCCCGACCGAAGTGGTAGAACCCTGTAAATCAGGACTTAATGGAAGCACCGCATAACCCGCAAAAATAGCCGTAAAAATCACCAACGGGGCCAACAGAAACAGCTTTCGGTCGGCAGTGGCGGGAACGATGTCTTCTTTTTGCAGAAGTTTGAGCAAATCAGCGATGAGTTGCAGCAAGCCCCATTTCCCTACTTCCATCGGTCCCATACGGTCCTGAATAAAAGCGGAGACTTTACGTTCCAAATATACCCCCACCACCACGGAGGAAAGGGCCATTATCAAGAAGATCGGTAGCGTTACGGGCATGGGTACTCGCGAAAAATTTGCCCAAAACTACGCAAAAATCCCAAAAACTGGCAATTTGTCAATCTTTCAGACAAAGCCCATTGCACTTTTAGCATGTCTTTGGTATGTAGTGCCTTCGGCGAAGTTTTATTACGAGAATCGCTCAAACTTATCCCAGTTGGGTTTGCGTTTTTCGAGGAACGCATCACGCCCCTCTTGCGCCTCTTCGGTCATGTATCCCAAACGAGTGGCTTCTCCTGCAAACAATTGCTGCCCGACCAAGCCATCGTCGACGAGGTTGAAAGCAAATTTCAACATCCGAATCGCCATTGGGCTCTTTCCAAGAATTTCCTGCGCCCATTGAAAGGCCGTATCTTCCAGCTCTTCGTGCGGAACCACGGCGTTGACCATACCCATTTCGAAGGCTTCTTGGGCCGAATAACTACGTCCTAAAAAGAAAATTTCACGGGCACGTTTCTGGCCAATCATCCGCGCCAAATAGGCCGAACCGTATCCTGCGTCATAACTAGCAACGTCGGCATCGGTTTGTTTAAAAATTGCGTGTTCTTTGCTGGCTAACGTCAGGTCGCAGACAACGTGCAAGCTATGTCCACCACCTACCGCCCAACCTGGCACGACCGCAATCACGGGTTTGGTCATAAAACGGATTTGGCGTTGTACTTCCAAAATATTGAGGCGGTCGCGGCCATCTTCGGCGCGATAGCCACCTTTTTGACGGGCTTTTTGGTCTCCTCCTGAACAAAATGCCCAAATGCCATCTTTAGGCGATGGTCCCTCACCCGACAGCAACACCACCCCTATTTTGGGGTCGTGGGTAGCATCACCAAAGGCATCGAGGAGTTCGAAGGTAGTTTTGGGACGGAAGGCGTTGCGCACTTCAGGGCGATTAAACGCAATGCGAGCTACTCCGTCGCATTTTTTGTAAGTAATATCCGTATATTCTTTGGCCGTAATCCAGTTTAGCATAGCGATGGTTTTTTCTACAAATTATCGGTTTAAAAAATAGTTTCTAAATAAGTGCATCTTTGGGATTTCTACCGCTACGTATTTCTCAAAAATCACATCGCCCACCTGCGAGCGCAACGCGGAGATACCCACATCAATCCGGCTCAGCCCCTGCTCGGTCAGCAAAATATTATCAAAGGCCAACCCACCAATATCCGAAGGGCCTTTTAGGTCTCGGTGTACAAAGCCCGCTTGATGCAAAGCGCGGAGTTCATCCTCAAACACATCAAGCCATAGTTCGCGCATTTCCACTTCGTAGGTGCGGTAGTCCATGGGAGGAGGCGTTCCATCACCAACATTTCAGCTTGTAAGTCTTCGTTATAATCCAAACGGATAAACTTGACTATCAAATCATTCACTGTATTAGCAAACTTCATTTTTTCGGCTTCCGAGCCAATGTCCGAGCGGGTATCACCCGTAAACAGCTTGGCCACTTCCGTATCTGAAAGCACAATCACGGTGTTATTGGCACCCGACGAAAGTTTACGGGGGTATTTCATGGTTATCATTTTTATGGCACCGGATCATACCCATGCCCACCCCACGGGTGGCAACTTGCAATGCGCTTGAGTCCCAACCACCCACCTTTGAGCGCACCGTGTTTTTGAACGGCCTGAATCATGTAGTGCGAGCAAGTCGGGGTATAGCGGCACGAATTGGGCAGATACGGCGAAAGCGCCACCTGATAAGCCCGTACAATGAAGATGAGGATGGTTTTCATAGTTGGATTAAGTCCCTCTCCGATGCGGAGAGGGATTTAGGGCGGTCAGCCGCGCGGTGAGGATTTTACCACAATTGACTCGGATACTTCCCCTCCTCATGCAGCTTTTTCAATGCCGCCTGCACGGTGGGTTTATCTTCTGGATAGGTAACACCAAACCATTCAGAAGCATTAGGAATCACTTTAAGCTTACCTAAACCACTCTTAATCAAATGAGTAGCTACTACCGGAATATAAAACTCCGCTTTAGGTGCATTATAGTTATTGCGGGCATAATCAGAGAAAAGCGTCTGGGTAATGGGGAAAACAGACGGCTTAAAACCCCAAAAATTCATCGAAACGGGCGTTTCAGGACCAAGTTCGGTAAGCTCGCCGCTTTCTTCAAAATAGATTTTTCCTTCCTGCGGGAAGATTTTTGTGCGCTCAGTCACCACGTCCAAATAACCTTCATCATTGACTTCACACACCCCTCGCGAAACGGTGCCGTTTTCCGAAAGTGTCTTTTTTACTTGGTACGCAATTAGCGTATGCTCGCTGTCGTCTGCGCTGGTATTGAGGAAATCCGCCACGAGTTGAAAGGCTTCAAGGCCGTAAAAATCGTCGGCATTGATGATGGCAAAAGGCGTTTGGGTCTGTTCCCAGCCGCACAACATGGCGTGGCCTGTGCCCCAAGGTTTGGCGCGTTCGATTTCCCCTAATTCCACGGGCACGTAGCTTTGGAAACCCTGAATGGCGTAATCGTAGTCAATTTTCCCTTTGAGTTTGGGACCAAATACTTCTTCAAAATCAGCACGAAGTTCTTCACGAATAATAAAGACAACTTTGCCAAAACCAGCCCGAATGGCGTCGTAGAGAGAATAATCAATGATGGTTTCGCCGTTGGGGCCAAATTGGTCGAGTTGTTTTATTCCGCCGTAGCGGCTGCCCATGCCTGCGGCAAGTATTAAGAGGGTGGGTTTCATTTAAATGTGTAAATGTGAGAGTGAATGAGCCTAAGGCTTAATGCCATTTTTTTTACTTTGAATCTTTTTTAAGAGTTGTTTTGCAGGAATGGTTTTCATTCCCCCTTTAGCATCAGCAATTACATAAGCGAAATATAGCTTTTAAATGTTATCGACATTTACAAATTCCCAACTGTGAAGCATCTCAGGCAAAATTGTTGATACCGCAGTCGTCTTCGCTGCCCCGTTTGGCCCAGCAATGATGTATAAATCAGACATCCGCTACAGATTCTTGCTCATCTCCAGCATTCGATTGACTGATTCGTAGGCTTTCAGACGTACATCTTCTGGAACGGTGATTTCGGGTTGCTCGTACAGGAGCGCATTGTACAGTTTTTCGACCGTGTTCATTTTCATGTACGGACATTCACTGCACGCGCAAGTGTTGTTTTCGGTGGCGGGGGCGGGAATGATTTTCTTGCCCGTTCCTGCCGCTGCTTGTTTCATTTTGTGCAAAATTCCCGCTTCCGTGGCTACGATAAATTCATCGTGCGGTGTTTCAGCCACAAATTTCAGGATTGCGGTGGTTGAGCCTACAAAATCGGCCTGAAGCAAGATGTTGTCTTTGCATTCAGGGTGCGCTACGAGCAGGGCACTGGGATATTTTTCGCGCAGGGCTTTTAATTTGGCTTCCGAAATATCAACATGAACGATACAGGCACCGTCCCACAGCACCATATCACGGCCCGTTTTTTTGGATACATAACGACCTAAATTGGCGTCGGGGGCAAAGATAATTTTTTGGTCTTTGGGCAATTGCTCCACAATCTTGACGGCATTGGACGAGGTCACGATGATGTCTGATAATGCCTTGATTTCAGCCGAGCAGTTGATATAGGAAAGAACCAAATGATCGGGGTATTGCGCTTTGAAAGCCGCGAATTTATCAGCTGGGGCCGAGTCGGCCAACGAACAGCCCGCGTTCAGGTCAGGAATCACAACTTTTTTTTCAGGGCTGAGGATTTTGGCCGTTTCACCCATGAAATGAACGCCGCAAAAAACAATCATATCGGCAGGAGTAGCGGCGGCCTGCTGTGAAAGCCCGAGGCTATCGCCGATGTAGTCGGCCAAATCCTGAATGGCACCATCTACATAATAATGCGCCAAGATAACGGCATTTTTTTCTTTACGAAGCCGATTAATTTCCGCCACTAAATCTACTTCTGGCGCAACTGCTTCGCGCACGTATCCATATTTTTGTACTTGTTCAAGGATTTCCATTTTCGTCTGATATTTGGCCCAAACTTACGCAATTTGTTTTTTGATTTTAAGCAGATTTTTGGGTTTTTGGGTTGTTAGTCATAAGTTAATGACTACTTTGCTGATTATTTAACAAAACCACACCTCTAAAAATGCCTTGGGCAAAATATATTTCAGTTGTATTGGCAAGCATGGTCAAATTTGTAGCAGGCCCATTGGCAGGCCTGGCACTCAGCCTAAGTTGGTGGGAAACGGCCATTTGCACCGTTGTGGGCATGATGCTCAGCGTAGTTATATTTGTGTTTTTGGGCAGCGCCATTCAGCTATTAATGGCCCGCTATCGAAAGACCCAACCTCGCCTTTTCAGCAAGCGTTCACGGCTAGCCGTTAGGGTCTGGAAAAAATCGGGAATGACAGGCATTGCCTTGCTTACGCCTCTGCTTTTTACGCCCATCGGCGGCACGTTGATTGCAGTGTCGTTCAAAGTACCCCGTATGACTATCATTGCTCAGATGCTACTTTGGGGCACAATTTGGGGCGTTATTATGTCGTTTGGCCTTTATCAGTTTCGAAGTCTCGTCTAGCAATCGTATACCTGTCCGACGGTTCAAAACCGTCAGACAGGTACATACCGCATATTTTAGGACTTAGTATTATTTCTCACCCAATATCACGGGCACGTTGCCTTTCCCACCCATGATAATGACCTTGGCATTGGGCGACGCCGCCAATTCTTTTTGGGCCTTGATTTGCTCGTACTGCAACTGACGGTCGGTCAAACTTTCGGAGATAATGCGCTGATAATCGGAAATCCCCTGCGCCTCAACACGTTTACGTTCGGCTTCTTGCTTCTCTTTGCTCAACACAAACTGCATTTTCTGCGATTCCTGCTCGGCATTGATTTTGGACTCGATGGTTTTTTTGACCGATTCGGGCAGGTTGATATTCCGAATCAAGACGTTTTCCAGAAAAATTCCTCGGTTTTTAAATTCCTGTTCAATTTGCTTAGAAATACGCGCCTGAAACTCATCACGCTTGGTGGAATACAACGCCACTGCGTCATAATTAACGGCATTGTCGCGGATGCGCGTGCGGGTAATGGGACGAACGATTTTCTCAACGTAAGTAGGGCCAATCTCGCGGTAAATTTTAGGCGCCTCAGAGGGAATAACGCGGTAGAGAATCGTTAAATCTATTTCGACCTGAAGTCCGTCTGCCGTCAGAATACGGATAGCGTCATCGCCTGTTTTATCTCCCTCATCATGAACGGCCGACATGGTATAGTTTTGCGTCTTTGTATCCAACAATGTAACATCCACGAGCGGGTTTACAAAGTTTAATCCACTGCTCAAGACAGTATTACTTACCTTTCCAAACAAAGATTGAATCCCCACCGAACCCGCATCAACCTGCTTGATACATGACGTAAGAACCCCGAAAATAGCCAAGACAACACCCGCCACCTTGACAGGGCGGGAAAATTTGGCAAACGCCAACGATGGAGTATTGATCGCAAAGCCTGCTATGACCAAAATTACTCCGATAACAATCAGAAACATAATAGTTTGGGTTTAAAATTTATGCCACAAACGTACACGTTTTCTGGTCTGATTGTACACTATATTGAGGATAGGCTTTAGCGGGCCGGAGCTGGTAAAAAAGCAGGAAGAAAGGCAACTGTCTAAACAGTTTCTTTTACCACATCAGGTTCTTTCTCCTTTAAAATTTTAGGTTTAATAATCAACCGAAGGGATTGGTCGTAGGTAGCGTAATTCCAAAGCCAGTTGATAAAAATCAAAAGACGGTTTTTAACGCCAACAATCGAGATAAGGTGCACAAACATCCAAGTCAACCACGCAAAAAATCCCTGAAACTTCCAGAAAGGCAGGTCTACCACGGCAAGATTGCGGCCCACGGTCGCCATCGACCCTAGATCTTTGTAAACAAACGGTTTCATTTCCTGTCCCTTCAGCATCCGTACCAGATTTTTGGCGAGCAATTCGCCCTGCTGCATGGCCGGCTGCGCCAATTGGGGGTGCCCATTGGGATATTTTTCTTCGGTCATTAAGGCCAAGTCGCCCAACGCAAATATGTTTTTTGTGCCTTCAACCTGACTAAACTGGTTCACTTTTACCCGACCTCCCCGTACAATAGAAGCCACCGGAATACCCTCAATAGCGTTGGCCTTAACGCCCGCCGCCCAAATTAGGTTGTTGGTACGGATGCGGTCGCCCGTGTTGGTGGTGGCGTATTTTCCGTCAAAATCAATGATTCTAACGCCCAGACGCAGATTGACGCCCAAATCGGTCAAATACTGCTTGGCTTTTTTAGACGCTTGGTCCGACATCACTTCCAGTACTTCGGGCGATGATTCGTACAGGTAAATCTGCATCGAATCGAAGTTTAATTCGGGATAATCTTTCGGCAAAATATGCCGTTTCATTTCGGCCAATGTACCCGCCACTTCCACGCCCGTTGGCCCGCCACCCACAATCACCACGTTCATCAGGCCGTGACGTTCTTCAATGGTCTCCACACTGAGGGCATCCTCAAAATTTTGTAACATTCGGTTACGCAGCGCCAACGCCTCCGACACCGACTTCATGGGCATGGCATTTTCGATCATGTTTTTCATGCCAAAAAAGTTGGTATCTGCGCCCGTTGCCAATACCAAAAAGTCATATTCAACGGGTCCGAGTTTTGTTTCAATGACGTTGGATTCAGTATCAATTTTCACCACTTCCGTGACCCTGATATGAACGTTATGTTTCGATTGAAATACTTTACGCAGCGGGAAAGAAATAGAACTCGGCTCCAATCCCGCCATGGCTACTTGATAAAATAGCGGCTGAAATTGGTGGTAGTTGTTTTTATCTATCAATACAATCTGTAAATCAGAACGTTTTGAAAGCTCACGCGCCAGCACAAGCCCACCAAACCCCGCGCCTACAATGACGACGCGCTTGAGTTCAGTTTTTGGGAGATTAGGTGTCATTTTTAAATTGGCAGTTTATAGTCGGTATGTCGCGGCAAATGTGCCGAAATCTACATTTTAAACACATCCAATCCAACGTTGGTTCGTTATTTGGTTATCACTTTCAATGCCCCTCTCACCCATTCGGCTTTTTCTTTCAGCTTTGTCAAATCACTGTCCGTCACCGTGATGTGGCCCATTTTACGAAATGGCTTGGTAATTTTTTTGCCGTATAAAAAAGGAAATACACCGTGGGTAGCCAACAACGCCTCCATTCCTTCGTAATACGCGGGGCCAGTGTGACCTTCTTCGCCCAATAAATTGACCATAGCGGCAGGCGTGTATGCGGTAGTATCGCCCAACGGAAAGTCTAAAATAGCCCGCCAATGCTGCTCAAACTGCGACGTAAAATTGGCCCGAATAGTGTGGTGACCACTATTGTGTGGGCGCGGAGCCACTTCATTGATGAGCACTTGCCCGTCTTTGGTCAAAAACATCTCCACCGCCAAAAGTCCCACGATTCCGATGGCCTGTGCCGTTTTTTTTGCCAATTCTTGAGCTTGCTGTTCTATTTCAGGTGAAATATCGGCGGGTGCAAAAAGGTATTCGACCAGATTGGCTTCGGGATGAAACACCATTTCGACGGTGGGAAAAGTGGCTACTTCACTGCGCTCATTCCGGGCCACGATTACGGCCAATTCTTTGTCAAAATCAACGGCTTTTTCCAGTAGCCCTGGCGCATCAAACGCCTTGTCAAAATCAGCGGTCGATGCGATTCGCTGAACCCCTTTACCGTCGTAACCATCTTTCCCTAGTTTATGAAACGCGGGCAGGAAATCAGCATAATTGCGCACATCGGCTCGATTTTCAGTTAGCACAAAATCGGCCGTAGGCAGGCCATGTTCACGATAAAATTGCTTCTGTAAGCGTTTATCCTGAATCAATCGAATGACGTGCGGCTGCGGAAACACCTTTTTTCCTTCTCGTTCGAGCGCTTCCAAGGCTTCCACGTTTACTTTTTCAATTTCAATGGTCAGCACCTCCACGTCCTGCCCAAATTGATACACTGCGTCATAGTCTTGCAACGAGCCTTCGACAAACTCGGGCGCAATAGCCGCGCAGGGCGCATCGGCGGCATCTAAAATCTTGACGTTTAAATTCCAGTCTATCGCGGCTTGCAGCAGCATCAGGCCCAATTGCCCTCCACCTAAAACGCCTACTTTTTCTTTAATATCAAACACGTTAAGGATATGTAAAATTTAAAATAAAAAAATGCAAAACATCAACATAATCACCTATTAATCAAACGATTGCAATCAAATTTTAGAATTAACTCTTCGCAACGACAATTCGAATTTCACTTTCATATTTAGCCTTTTACATTAATTATTTTTCGGTTTATAATAGCCTGACAACGGCTCAATCAATCATCTAACTCATCGGGGTCGTTTACCTCAAACCACTCATAAATAGCTTCCTCGGCCATTTTCAGCGCGGCATCTAGGTCTTTTACTTTTTTAGGAGATTCAAAAACCGTCCCTGTTTCATCAATACAGCGTACTGTTGCTTCGGCTCCCTCCAATTTTCCAAACTCCACTTTTCCGTACGTTTCGGCCCAACGGTAGAGGTACGGGTAGGCTTTCATTAAACTCATTTTAGCTGATTTTTGGTTTGGGCGCAAAGATAAACAGATATGAACTGAAGAGAACAATTTTCGACAAAATCTGAACACTTCTACTGCTAAAAAAAAGCCCAAAAACCGCCCAATACGTTATTACTACCCGTGTTGAATGTTCCAAGTCCCAAAGGGGCTAAGCCTCGGTAAGTCCCCACTACATATAGATTACTGTTTGGGCCTAGTGCAATCCCGTAGCCATGATCATAGCTAGCGCCGCCCCCACGTTGCAGCCACTGCACCGTACCAGCGGAGTTATACTTGGCCGTAAACATATCCGTACTTTCTGGATCAGCCCCTGCTGCCACTAGCTCATTACTTCCCGTGGCAGTAGGCGTATTAAAATTAATCGTCCGTTTAAACTCTCCCGTTACGTAGATGTTTCCACTTCCATCCACTACAATCCCATACCCAGTATCATTTATTGCTCCTCCTGCTCGTCGGAGCAATTGTACGGCCCCTGATGAATTAAACTTCGCAACAAGTATATCTTGGTTCCCTGCACTTATCAACTCGTTGCTGCCAGAAGCCGAAGGGGTATTAAAATTGGCAGTTGTAGAAAACCCTCCCGTTACATAAACATTACCCGCTGCATCTAGGGCTACATCGGTACCCAAATCAAAACTTGACCCACCGCCCCGCCGAATCCACTGAACCGTACCACTCGTATTATATTTGACCAAAAATAAATCAGTTACACCACCAGACGCTGACACCAATTCAAGACTACCCGAAGCCGAGGGGGTATTAAAATTGGCAGTTGTTGCAAAATTTCCTGTTACGTAAACCACTCCCGTTGGATCTACAGCGATACCAGATCCAACTTCATTACTCGCGGTTCCTCCTCCCCGACGAATCCACTGAAGAGTACCAGAAGTATTGTACTTGGCCACAAGAATATCCCTATCCCCCGATCCGGCTGATATGAGTTGGTTGGTTCCAAAAGTGGAAGGCGTATTGAAATTGGCCGTACCCGTAAAATATCCCGTAATATACACGTTACCGTTTCCATCTACGGCAATATCATTTCCTTGGTCAGACCCCGTTCCTCCCCCCCTCCTAAGCCACTGAAGTGTACCCGCAGAATTGTATTTGGCGATGAAGATATCCAAATCCCCAGCTGATACCAACTCATTGCTTCCCGACGCCGAGGGAGTATTAAAATTCACAGTTGTCTGAAAACCACCGGTAATGTATACATTCCCGCTAGCATCAATGGTAAGGTGATTATCAAAATCATCAAAAGGCCCTCCCCCACGCCTCAGCCATTGCAACGTACCAGATGAATTGAATTTAGCGACAAATAGGTCATATCCTCCCGCCGATACTAGCGTAAATCCACCCGCGGAAAATGTACCTTTAAATCGGCCGGAGATGTATACATTGCCCGCTACGTCTACGGCGACGGAATAATTTTCTAATTGCTTCGTATTTATGGTTTCATAAATACCTGCTTCTCCGCGAGCGGTATCGGTGGCGCGGAGAATCAACCAATCGGTGCCGTTGTACATGCGCATTACGCCAAACGTAATATCATAGGCCAAATCGCCACCCTGCGGTGAAGGCAATGCCATAATCGCTTCATAACTAATACGCGGCACCGCTCCCGCTGGCGAGGGGCTGATACCGTTTGGCAAAATGGTTACATTTTGAGCTTGGACTTCCCGCACGCCAACGCCCAGTAGCATTAGCAGAATTGACAAAATAAGAATGTTCTTTTTCATTAGATTTATCTATAGTTTAGGATAAAATGGTTCTTCATTCATGGCAAACAGGATTGTATTATTTATGACAGGGTTTCTAAATATCTTTCAGAAATACTCGTTAATCTTGCAAAAATGATTTCATTGTATTTTCATATCCTCCACAAGACCTTCAGGATATGAATCACCCCAAAACACGGCTCCCTGAAGGTGGGAGTACTCTCTAACATTATGAAGACTCTAAGTTATTTATCACTTGCCGCCGTACTTTTTGTCTCGGCTTGCGCGGGGCCACAAGGTGATCCAGGGCCCGTTGGCCCACAAGGCCCCGTCGGACCTAAAGGCGACCCAGGAACGACAGGCGGAACGGCCTTCTATTCAACCAATTGGGTGGCGGTTTCCAAACAATCATTCATTACCAATTACAACAAAACAGAGCGTTATACCACCATTGGATTGCAAGGGGGCGCTATTCAGACGTACTTGACCCAAAAGACGATGGATGGCGGCATGGTGTTTCTTTATAACCGCACCGCTGCCAATAAAGCGTTTGTAAACGCAGTGCCGTGGGATACATATTTCAACGATGCCCACGTAACGTACTCCTTTGCCATGGAGCCTGGGCTCATTTCCGCTTTTATTTCTTTTTCCAAGGATGTTGACGTAAATCAATTCTTTGTCGACGAAGAGTTTCGGGCGGTTATTGTTCCGCCAGCCACGGGCGCGCGCCTAGGGCACGTCAATTGGAAAGATTATAATGAAGTGAAAAAAGTCCTTAACCTGAAGGATTAATAGCCAACAAGCCAGCCCGCGTTAGCGACAACTCGGGCTGGCTTGTACAAAGTATTTTTTTTTGTTCAACAACACACTCGTTCCGTTGGGGGCCGTGGCCACCGTAAACCGAGCAGTATTTCCGTTGCGGTAATTAAAAACCAAGATTACCTGATTTCCTTCCGCCCCCACACGCCACGTACCCGAGCCGCCCCCTTGAGTCACGGCCGAGAAATCGCCACCAAAGCCTCCCGAACTGCTCGCCGACGTATCTCCCCCCGAAATAAAAGTGCCATTGGAGCATAAATCAAAAGTTTGTTTTTCGGAATAACCACTTGCCGTATAGAAATACAATAACTGCTTACCATTGAGCCGATTGCGCCATTGATCGGCGGCGGGAGAGGTTTGCGGTTTGCTGAAAGTGGCACTCGCTGCCATAGACTTGAGCGTTTGCGGTAGCTCGGTTGTGTGCTCTGTGCGCGGTGCAATGGTCGTGAAAGTGACCCCACCCCCGTAGGGCGACAACAAGGAGAGGATTGTCAACACGGCCGGTGTACCTTGCATGGTTCCTTCGTAGGTTGCGAGCACACCGTTGGAGCCATAACGCTCTTTTCGGACTTTCAAATAGGTATTGGAAGCGGCATCATTTTGATCATAAATATCATTTAGAATGGCCTGAATCGTCGGATACGCATGAGGAGAAACGGACAAAACCGTCTGCTGCCCCGAGCGCAAGAAAGAGTAACCACCGTTTTCTTGACCCTGCAAATTCCAGCCCGCAGGACTATTAAAACTGTATCCTGAAGCACTCGTGTACATTTTACCAGAAGCTCTTGCGGCTGTTGGCGTGGTAGCCTGAGGCTGAGCGGGTTGTACCGCCGCTGTCGCAGGTTTTGTACTGGGAGTATTGGAGAAAGATGGCGTCATCGAAGTCCGTTTCATCGGAATGGTCACTCCCTGCGTGGTGATAAAATATTCCCCCAATAATTTTCCAAGTGAAAATTCAATGTCTTGTCCGTTGTCAGAATAGGTTCCAGATACCCCCGCCACTACGCGATTGGCTACACAGTTATAGCGTTTTCCCTCGGCGGTAAACACGCCTTCATAGCGATTGTTGCGCTGTGTAATGTTGAGTAAAATATCGGCCTGTTCGGCCTTAAAAGTGCCTACATACGGGTCAGGATTTTGTGCAAGAGTCATTAATTGAATAAATCCCACACCGATTAACGTAAACACCCAAAAGGATACTTTGGCGGGAAAACGTTTTATGAACGCGTTTCTATTCATCGGGTAAAAGTTATGGTTTTGTTTTTAAATATATACCTCATTGCACATTGATTCGAACGTGGTCAGAAGAAATTTTTTCGCCGTTTCGCAAGGTCACCGTCACGCGCAAGTATTTATGGGCATTTTGGGCAATCATCCTCATTCCATTGGCTTTGAATCGAAACGAATAAGGTGGTTTGCGTTTATTATCAGGCCAATCCAGCCGACCAATCGGCTTTTCACCCGGCAGCCCCGGACGATTTTCGACGATTTCGACGGGGATTTTGAGCATTTCCTGACGCAGTTTTTTGGTGGCCGCCAATTGCGGACGATTAAAATCAGCATCGTCCACCAACTGTGGCTTGGCGATAGTTACCGTCGGGGAGGTATAGAGGCCCAACCACCCTAAATAAGCATCAGGAGGACAGTTGTCGGGGGTGGAAGATGCCCTCAGACAATTGGGCGACATTCGTGCCGCTTCCACATAAATATACTGCACTTGGTCCCTAAGAAAGCGAGCATCATTGCTTTTCAGGACTACTTCCACCGTCAGTGGGTCGTTTTCGCTGATGGTTTCCACGCGGGCTCTACTCAGGCAACGGTTAAGATTATTGGTAAGGCAAATGCTTACTTTTTCAAAGGCAACATCCGATTGAGCGTTGAGGGTAGTTTGCCCAAAAGTGAGCAAAAACATCCCGAGAATGATTCTTTTCATGCTGCGGGCTGAGGTTAATTATTGGTCCACGTTTTTTTTCCGCTTACCCAAACAGAATTAAATCCGATGCCATTGTGGCGGTATTTTACCCACGCGTAGCCGTCATTTCCCCAACCCGTACCCCACGAGTTACGGACCAACCACGCCCCTTTATTGTTGTCCCAACCCACAATGACCACGGCATGATTTACGTCTTCGGCCTTGAAATCTTGCGGGGCAATTTCGTCAAATACCTCGTCTTCGTTACCGCCATAACTACAAAATGCATCCGTTGCCACAATACCACAGGTCACCGCGCCATAGCGCAGGATGGCCCTTTTGATGGCCGTGGCATCGTCCATGTTAAAGGGATTGGCATCCAACCACGACCACGCCAAAAGTTTGTGTTTTCGTCGCGGTACGTTGTCGCGGCAACGGTTGTTGTCGCGGGCGTCGTATTCATAACGGGTTTCGTACAACACCCCAAACAACTGCATATAGGTCATTGCTCCTTCGGAGAAAAAACCTGAACAACCATCAAATGCAGGCGTAGCGCAATCAACTAGCTGTTGCTCAGCCAAATTGGTACTATAATTATATTTTTTACGAAAACTTATTTCGGCCGCTCCACAGGCTGCAAAAGCCCAACAGCTACCACAACTTTCTTGATTTCGGATGGCGGGAAGGTTGGGGGTTCTAAACACTGGTGGCGGTGGTGCCGACGAAAAAGTGGTTACATTACCACCTTCCCCCGATTCGCTCAACGATTTATTGGCGGCCTCTATTTGCTTTTGCATTTTATCGGCCGTTAGGGTCTTATCCACTTTGTAACCCGTAATTTTGGTCAAATCGGCCCCCAAAACAGAAGTCACTCGGGGTGTAAACGAAAACTTTTTGGTCTGGGCCTGCGACTTCAACTGGTTTAGCTTGTTTTTCTGCAAAGGCGAAGCGTTTTGCGTCAGCAACTGTAGATTCACTTTCTTCACGGGAGTTTCAGGCTCTTGCTCTTCTTCTTCTTGGGCATAACCAAACAAAACGCCTCCCATACAAAGCAACAGAGCGGGCAACAAGACATTGAATTTCATAAGCAGCTTGGATTTAGAGTATTCATTAAACGATTTTGAATGACTCAAAAGTAGTGCTTTCCCGAAGCCCTGTAAACTACTAAATCAAGTAGGCAAAAGACGGAATTGGCGCAGACCTAAACAACAAAGGGCAGACGTAAGCGGTACACCGCCACGGACCTGCCCTTACATTTAAATTTATTATTCTGCTGTTTTTCGGTTAAGAGATAATAATAAGCCTACCCTTACAAACTGGTCAATTGCTGACGAAGTGCTTTAGAAATGGCCTCGGTGGCCGAGTTGACGTGCAGTTTACGGTAAATATTTTTGAGGTGGAAATTGACCGTAGAAATGCTTATTTTGCATTCATCCGCAATCAATTTATAGCTTAGTCCCCTCACCAAACACCCCAGCACTTTTTGTTCCGTCGGGCTGAGTTCATGGTATTCTTCCTTGGGAGAAGCGGCATTTTGCCCCTGAAACATCGCCAATACTTTGCGGGCTATCACCGGTGACATGGGCGCTCCGCCCTGCGCTACCTCAATGATAGCATCTAAATAACGTTCGGGAGTAGCATCCTTTAAAATATATCCCGAAGCGCCTGCACAAATCGCCGCAAAAATACGTGCATTGTCCTCAAAAACGGTCTGCATTAAAATTTGAATCTCTGGAAAACTAGCCTTGATTGTACGCACGGCCTCAATCCCCGATATGCCGGGCATCTGAATATCCATCAGCACCACGTCGGGTCGGTCGCGTTTCATGACTTTCAGGGCCTCGTTTGCATTAGCGTAGGCCCCCGTCATCAACAGCCCTTCACTGTTTTCGATGGTTTCGGTTAAGAGTTCTCGAATTTCTTTTATATCCTCAAATAGCGCAACACGTATCATATTGGGTGGGTTTATCATCGGTAAATTTGAGAAGAAAACGTATGCCTGTCAACTGTTAATTTAAGTAGGCCGACGCCCGAAAAGTCAATTCTATGCACGTGCCTGATTGGGGCGATGATTGCAGTGCCAAATTGGCTTTGAGCGCTTCTGCCCGTTTTTGAAAGTTTTTAAGTCCATTGCCTTCGGTAGCCTGCGTAACATTAAATCCATGTCCATTATCGCTGATTAACAATTTTAAAACCCCGTTTTTTTTCTCGAAATGCACCTTTGCGTGCGTAGCCCCTGAATGTTTGGCAATGTTGTTGACCGCCTCCTTAAAAAACAAAAACAAATTGCGCCGCTGGTCTATAGGAAACTGTTCATTGCGAAGATTATCATCAATCAAAAGTTCAAATTCAATCTGTCGGGCTCCGAACGTATCCTGCGCAAATGTCACCATCCGGTCCACCCACTCTTCGGAAGCATCGTTGTACGGATTAATTTCCCAAACTGCCTCCCTGACCAAACGCATTGCTTCGCGTGAACGCTCACTGATTCGCCCAAACATTTCCGCCAACTCGGGATCTCGCTTTTGGGCTTTTCGCCGATTAAGTTCCGAAATCATAGTTAAACTGCTCAAAGACGCCCCCAAATCATCGTGCAGATTGATTGAAATCTCATCTCTCATCTGTTGTTGACGAAGTTTTTCAAGCTGCATCGACCGTAGCCGATACCCCAACGCCAGTGAAAACAAAACGATTTCAAACATAGATCCCGCCATAAGGTAATAATCTTGGTTGTCGGCGGAAATCCAACCAAGATTTTTCATCCCTACCACCAACACCGCCACTGACAGCGTACCTGAAGCCAGCAAATACAATTGAGCCATTTTTGAACCCGCCCACGCCAAGCCGATAGCGCTGTAACACTGAATGCCAACCATTACGGCAGCGGCGGTAATAAAAACCACGTTGATGTACGAATTATACCAAAACAGGCAAGCCGTAAAACCCACCGCAAAGACATAAGCGGCGGTTTTCATGAACAGTTTTAACCAAGGAAAGCGTTTGTACGGGTCCAAAAAAGCAAGCGAAAAGAACGTCAGAAATACGCCCGAGATACCCAAAAAAAAGATGTGGGAACGGTCATTAAACACGGAGTTACTCCAAATATATTGATAGCCAAAACCGTACAAACAAAATTGAAATGCACCAAAAAACAACACATAAAGACAATAATGGCCATAAATTGAATCGCGGGTTACGAACCATAAAAAGAAATTATACAGCGTAATGAGCAAAATAAACCCGAAATAAATCCCCCAAATAAGGTTTTTGCCCGCCAAATGAGCGTACAGTTGATGTTCTTCCCAAAACGTCAGCGGTAATTTTAAATCTTCGGTCGAAACCGCCCGCAAATACAGGGTGTACGATTGATTAGACGCCAAAGGGAGATTGAAAATGGGGCTTCGGTCGGGGATAGAATAAGCGTCAAAAGGTAAAGCATCTCCTAACTTTTGGGTGTATACCATTTTTTGGTCATGAATCACGTACAATGTCACATCGTTCAAGCGGGGGTTGTCAATTTCTAAATACCACCGATTTTCTCCCGTTTTCAGTACATTTATTTTCACCCAAACGACCGAAGTCGTATACCCACTGTTCGGGATGGTCGACATGGCTCTTATAAAGGGTATTTTTTGAATGGTTTGAAGGTTAAAAACCCCTTCCGAATCCTCCAAAACGCCGCACTTCAATCCTACTGAAACCGATTCTTTTGAGGGCCTTAGCTCAATACGTTCTTGAGCTAAGGTGGATATACTAATGAGCCAAATCAAAAAAAGTAAGCAAGCATTTCTGGTATTCATTTGTACTAATCAAAAAGTAACTTTTCAATACTTTCCAAAAGTTACTAATTTTGTTCATATACCAATCAAATACGTTGGTTTTAGCCAATATCCCCTTTTACTGGGATTTTAGCCATCATCACAACGATTTCACACAATCCATGCAACTTTTCTTTCGTCAAGTCGGGACAGGACGTCCCATGGTTATCTTGCACGGCCTCTTCGGCTCGTGCGACAACTGGCTCACCATCAGCAAAGTAATTGCCGACCAAGGCTTTTCGGTATACGCCGTCGACCAGCGCAACCACGGGCGTTCTCCACACGCCCCTACGCATACATACCCCGAGTTGGCCGATGATTTACACGAATTTATTCAACAACAAGGACTGGAAAAGCCCATTTTGGTCGGACATTCGATGGGTGGCAAAACCGTTATGCAGTACGCCATGCAGTATCCAGAGGCATTCAGTCAACTGGTGGTCGTCGATATTGCCCCACGTTCGTACCCAGTGCATCACGCCGAAATCATCGCAGGTTTAAAAGCCATTCCTCTAGCTTCGTTGCAAAGTCGTAACGAGGCCGATGCAATTTTGAGTCAGTACGAGTCGATTCCGTCGGTACGGCAGTTCTTACTCAAAAATCTCTACCGTAACGACGATGGCGTTTTTGCGTGGCGACTCAACTTGCCCGTCATTGAAGCAAACATCGAAATCATCGGGCAAGACCTCATCAACCCGCGCATTGTGACCGAACCCACGCTCTTTATGCGCGGCGAAAAATCTGGTTACGTTCGAGATAAAGATCTTCCCACCATTCAGCATCTTTTTCCTAACTCCACCGTTGACACCATCGAAGGCGCGAGCCATTGGGTGCAGGCCGAAAAGCCCGAAGCGTTTGTGCAATCTTTGGTTAACTTTTTACAATGAAATTATTTCTGATTCCCACGCCCCTCGCCGACGATACCTCTGCCGATGTACTCTCTGCCCAAGTTTCCGAAAGCGTCAAAAATCTTGATGTGTTTTTTGCCGAAAACCTACGTACCGCCCGGCGTTTTATTAGCGGCCTTAAATTGGGGAAAGTCATTGATACCCTGACCTTTTACGACCTCAACAAAGAAACCCCCGAAGCCGAAACATTGGCGCAGCTCAAAGCTTTGTTGAAAGAAGGAAAAAACGCCGGTGTATTATCAGAAGCGGGCTGCCCGGGCGTGGCTGACCCCGGCGCAACCGCCGTGAAGATAGCCCATCAACTCAACATCGAAGTAGTGCCGCTGGTGGGTCCGTCGTCCCTTTTATTGGCCCTCATGGCCTCGGGATTGAACGGTCAATCGTTTGTGTTTCACGGCTATTTACCCATTGAACGCGCCCAACGGATAAAAACGATTAAGTATTTGGAAAAAGAAGCCATGTCGCGCAAACAAACCCAGTTGTTTATCGAAACACCTTACCGAAACAATCAGGTAATGGAAGATTTACTGATTCATTGTGAACCTACCACCCGCCTCTGTGTAGCCTGTAACCTGACGGCTTCCGACGGATTTGTCAAAACGCTTTTCGTCAAAGACTGGAAAAATAAAACCTACGATTTGCACCGAAAACCTACCGTGTTTTTGATTGGCTAAAAACACGCCGAGCCGCAACGTGTTGCGGCTCGGCTGTTAAAGGAAAAATTCACTTGAATAGCTTATCGGTTCATTGAAACCAGAAACTCTTCGTTGCTGCGAGTACCTTTCATGCGGTCGAGCAAGAAGTCCATGGCTTCGTTGGGGTTCATGTCAGACAAGTGCTTACGCAGAATCCACATACGTTGTAGGGTTTCTTTGTCAAGCAACAGATCTTCCCGGCGCGTTCCTGAAGCCATCACGTCAACGGCTGGATAAATACGTTTGTTGGCCAAACGTCGGTCAAGTTGAAGTTCCATGTTACCCGTTCCTTTGAATTCTTCAAAGATTACTTCGTCCATTTTTGAACCCGTATCAATCAAGGCCGTGGCAATGATGGTCAGCGAGCCGCCGTGCTCCACGTTACGAGCAGCTCCAAAAAAACGTTTGGGTTTGTGCAGGGCATTGGCATCCACCCCCCCCGAAAGGATCTTACCCGACGCAGGTGTGACGGTATTGTAGGCCCGGGCCAGACGCGTAATCGAATCCAGCAGAATAACCACATCGTGACCGCATTCTACCATGCGTTTGGCTTTTTCGAGCACCATACCCGATACTTTTACGTGGCGGTCGGCCTGCTCATCAAAAGTAGAGGAAATCACTTCAGCCCGCACACTGCGCTGCATATCGGTTACTTCCTCAGGACGCTCGTCGATGAGGAGAATAATCAAATAAATTTCGGGGTGATTGCGCGTAATGGCGTTGGCAATTTCTTTCAACAACACCGTTTTACCCGTTTTAGGCTGCGCCACGATCATGCCGCGCTGTCCTTTACCGATCGGCGCAAACAAGTCCAATACCCGCGCTGAATAGTTGTCGGCTTTGCCGCTCAACTTAATATGTTCTTCGGGAAATAAAGGCGTTAAATATTCAAACGGAATACGGTCACGAATTTCTTCGGTGGTTTTTCCATTGACGGTTTCGACGCGGAGCAAGGCAAAATATTTTTCACCTTCTTTGGGAGGTCGAACCGAGCCACGAATACTGTCGCCTGTCTTCAAACCAAAAAGTTTGATTTGTGACGGTGATACATAAATGTCATCGGGGCTGGCGAGGTAGTTATAATCGGCTGAGCGTAGAAATCCGTAGCCGCCATCCGACATAATTTCGAGCACCCCTTCGTTGACAATCAGTCCATCAAATTCTTTTACGTAGTTATTATACTGACGTTTGATTTTGTTGTGGACATCATCGCCCCGGTATTCACGGGGGCGTTCTTCGGGTTTGGGTGGGCCTACCTCCGCCACTGGCTCTACTTCGAGATTTTCCGTAATAAAGGAAGTATCCAGGAATTCTTCTTCGGGCAAATCAATTTTGAGATCGCCGAAATCTTCTCCTTCCTCCATCAACGAAGCGGGCACCATTTCTTCTGAAATGGCGACAGGTTCTTGAACAACAGCCACTTCCGCAGGGGCATTGAAAAAGGAAAGTTCGGGCTCTTCTTCTTTTTCTTTTTGTATTCGTTGGCGCTTTGAACGTTTATCTGAGTTGTCTGACACAAATGAATGAGATTGCGGACGTTTGTGGGCAATAGGCATCTGCTTTACTGGCTCTTCTGCTTTTTTCACCACTTTTTCCTCAAGGACGGGAGCCGAAGGAATAGGCAGCTCTTCCTGTTTAGGAACAGAAGGTGCAGGAGCAGGGGCAGGCGTACTGCTAGCCGGTTTACGAGCGCGCTTGGGCGGGACGACAGCTTCGGAAGCTGCTGATGCCGTTTGCTGTTCGAAAATTCGGTTAATGAGGTCTTTTTTAGAATACTTGTTTTGGTCTTTGATACCGAGTTGTTCGGCAAGTACCCGTAGCTCGGACAGGAGCTTGAGGTTAAGATCGTCAATGCTGAGCATAAAATAGAGGAGAGTAAAGAGAATCTTTACGCAAGAAAATCGTTGACTATTAAGTGTTTAACAATTAGAGAGCAAACCAGGAAAATATCTGAATGTAAGCTGAAACTGAACAAGAGAGGCGGTATTTGGATGAACCGGTATCAGATTGTAACCGCAGTACTGCCAGAAAGTTTCGCAATGATAACTCTTTAACGTGATTGTGTCAAGAAAATTTTCAGCTATTATTAATTTTTTAAGTGGATAAGTTAAATTTTCGGTAAAATATTACCGCTTATCCTTCCTTCAAGTGCTATTTCTTGAAAACTCACTAACTTTGCAGCCGTTTTAAAAAAAGATAGTTAAACGTTAAAGTTTAACGGGTAATCAGAAAAAAGCAACAAACTGATTTACCGCTAACGGACAACGTGTAACATATAACGTCAAAACCAAACAAATGGAGAGAAATCAAATCATTGGATTAGCGCTGATTATGACGATGCTGATTGGGTACCAGCTCTTGGCCCCAAGCCCTGAACCTACCAAGCCTAATCCTGCGGAGCAAGCCAAAAACGCACCGAGACCCGCGGCCACGGCTCCGGCCCAAAAGAAATTGGATTCCATCACGGCCCAAGCGGTGTATGGTGATTTTGCTAGTGCGGCGCAAGGAACGGCCCGCGACATTGTCGTAGAAAACGACGATGTGCGTGTTACATTCAGCACCAAGGGCGGAAATGTCAAAGAGGTATTGCTCAAGAAATACAAAACGTATACGCTGCAACCATTGTACCTCATTGATGAACAAAGCAGTGCTTTCAGCCTTGAACTCCCTACCAATAAAGGAACGGTTAACCTTTCGGAGTTGTACTTCACCACCGATGCACAAAGCCAAACCATCAGCGCAGGCAAATCCGCAAAAGTATCGTTTCGCCTGCCAATGGGCAACAACCAGTATGTGGAGCAAACCTACACCATACAAGGTAACGGTTACCTGATTGATTATGATGTGCAATTGGTCGGACTAGACGGGCTTGTCAAAAATGAGCCTACGCGCCTAGTGTGGCAGGACAAACTCAAGCAACTCGACAACGACATGACCGAAAACCGCAAGGTAGTCACCACAAATTACTACTCAGACGGTTCTCTCTCCGACATCGGTCGCGGTCAAAGCGAAAATGTGGAAGAAAAAATCGAACAACCCGTTTCGTGGTTTTCGCACAAAAACAAGTACTTCTTAACGGCATTTATTACCAAAGGTACCCCACTAAGCAACGTAACTCTAAAATCACTGGTGGATGTTACGGATACAACCTACATCAAAACCATGCAAAGTGAGGGTTCGCTCGCCACGGCCGATTTGAAAGCTGGCAAAGGCAACTTCCAGTTGTTCTTCGGACCTAACGATTATCAGGTAGTAAAAGAAGTAAAAGCCGCCCCTGATTTTGGCGACAACGTAGACCTAGGCTATGCTATCCTAAAGCCCCTCAACAAGTTCTTCTTTGTTCCGATGTTCAATTTTCTGGAGAAATTCTTCAGCAATTACGGAATTTTAATCATTGTTCTGGTACTGATTGTCAAGCTCGTGATGACGCCACTCGTGTATAAATCGTACGTGAGTATGGCTAAGATGCGGATGCTCGCGCCTGAATTGGCCGTGATACGCGAAAAAGTGGGCGACGATGCCGCCAAAATGCAACAGGAGCAAATGAAACTCTATCAGCAAGTGGGCGTCAGTCCGTTGAGCGGTTGTATTCCAGTATTGGCAACGATGCCGATTTTGATGTCGCTGTTCTTTTTGTTTCCTAACTTGATTGAACTTCGTCAGGAGGCTTTCTTGTGGGCAAGCGACCTTTCTACCTATGATGCACCCATTAAGTTGCCTTTCTCGATTCCGTTCTACGGTGCGCACGTGAGTATTTTCACCCTGGCCATGACGATTTCACAATTAGTGTACGCATGGTATAACAACCAAATCACGCCTACGCAAGTACAGCAGCCCGGGATGCCCGACATGCGCATGTTGACGTACTTTATGCCCGTCATGTTTATGTTCATCATGAACTCTTTCCCGGCAGGTTTGAGCTTTTATTATTTGGTTTCCAACGTCGTGACCATTCTTCAACAGCAGATTATTCGTCGCTTTGTAAACGATGATAAAATCCGGGCGATTCTGGAAGAAAACCGCAAGAAGATTGCGTCGGGTGTGAAAAAGAAATCGAAGTTCTCCGATATTTTGGAGCGCTCGATGAAAGCCGCCGAAGAAGCTAAAAAACAAGCGGATGATGCCAAGAAACAAACCGAGGCAAAACGCCAACAGATTAAGAAGAAAAATCCCTAAGAACTGAGGAGTAGGAATACAAATAAAGGCTGCGGAGTACATCTCCGCAGCCTTTATTATGTTGAGAAAAACGTTATTTTTTAATCCAAAGGCAAATCATCTGTATTCAGATAGACATCTTCCATGGGCAGAGTAACGTCAACGGATTCAAGATAAATACTTCCCTGTATATCAATGGCTTCTGACGCCAGAAACCATATCCCCGCTTCGTTTTTACGGTATACTTCAGCGTGGATTTTTTTAGAATCCACCAAAACATACTCTTTCAAACTCTCCAACTGCCGATACAATAAAAATTTATCTCCCCGATCGTAGCCTTCGGTACTCTTGGAAAGTACTTCCACGATAACGACGGGATTCATGACCGTATCTTTATAAAGGTCTGAAAATTGGGGCTTACCACAGACAATAACAATATCAGGGTAACTGTAAAGCCCATCGGTATGGCGCGTCAAAATACGCTGGTTGCTCGACATCGTACGGCACCCCTTTCTGCGAAGTGCTATATTCAGATTGGCCGAAAGATTACCTGACACCACATTGTGCCTCGTGGTCGCCCCCGCCATGGCAAAAATCTCGCCGCGATAATACTCGCTTTTGTACGCAGCGTTGCGTTCTATTTCCAGGTATTGTTCTGGCGTATAATACGTTTGGGTTTGCGCACTCATGCCTGCTGTGTTTTATACAAAGTTACCCAATATCTCCGCCAAAGTCAATTTCTGTTGCTCGCCCGAATGCATGTTTTTAAGAGATAATACTCCCGTTTGAATTTCTTCTGAGCCGATGATTAACACGTACGGAATGCGTTTACGGTCGGCGTAGTCAAATTGTTTTTTGAGTTTTGAGGCATCAGGATACAGCTCGGCGTTGACGCCTGCTTCGCGCAATTGGCGCAATACCCCCAATCCGTAGGCTTCGGCGTCGGCGTCAAAGTTCGTAATCATCACTTGAGTAGTGATAGATTGATTTTCAGGAAAAAGCTTCAATTCTTCCATCACATCATAAATTCGGTCTACACCAAACGAAATCCCTACGCCCGAAAGGCCCGGCATTCCGAACGTCCCCGTCAGGTTATCGTAGCGGCCGCCACCTGAGATACTTCCCATCTGCACGCCATTGGCCTTTACTTCAAAAATAGCCCCCGTATAGTAGCTTAAACCACGCGCCAGTGTCACGTCAAGTTGAAGTTGAGGAGACGGCAAGCCGAAGTTCTTGACTTTGGTCCAAACCTCTTCCAGCTCTGCCACCCCTTTGGAGCCGATTTCGGAGCCAGCCAGCCATTGACGGAGATTGTCGAAGATAGCGGTTTGATTATTGGCTAATTCATAAATAGGTTGCAATTTCTCAATAGCCTCGGCTGAAAAGCCACGCTCTAAGAGTTCCTGCTCCACTTTTTCTTTGCCGATTTTATCCAATTTATCAATCGCCACGCACATCGGTCCTTCCTGTCCTGGCGCACCGATGATTTCGGCGATACCGCTTAAAATCTTACGATTGTTGATTTTTACGGTAAAATCCAACACTCCCAATCCACGCAATACTTCATGAATCATCAGCACAATCTCGGCTTCGCACAGCAGAGAATCTGTCCCAACGACGTCGGCATCACACTGATAAAATTCCCGATAACGTCCCCGCTGTGGGCGGTCGGCCCGCCATACGGGTTGGATTTGGTAGCGCTTAAAGGGCATCACCAAATCGCTGCGGTTCATCACCACAAACCGGGCAAAAGGCACCGTCAAATCATAACGCAATCCTTTTTCGGAGACTTTGAGGGTAAGTTTTTTGTAGCCTTCCTGCCATTGGGTCTCGGTGAGGCCTTCGGCAAAATTGCCCGAATTAAGGATTTTAAAGAGGAGTTGGTCTCCTTCATCGCCGTATTTCCCCATCAACACCGAAAGATTTTCAATGGCAGGCGTCTCGATAGGCTGAAACCCATAACGTTGAAAAATAAGGCGAATGGTATCAAAGATATAGTTACGCTTGGCCATCTGCGCGGGCCCAAAATCGCGCGTTCCACGGGCCAGAGAAGGTTTACTCATTATGTTCGTGGTTGGTGATTAGCAGTTCGTGGTTGTTGAGTAATAGTCACTATTCACAAGCCACTCCGTACTATTAAACCGCAAAAGTAGCATCCTCTTTGAAAAAAATAGGCGCATGGTTTATTTTTTTCGGAAAGAAGTCCGTATTTTTGCGGCTCAATTTTAGAATCAACATTAAAAGATAATACTACAATGGGCGTGACCAAACTTTTGCGCAAAGCAAAGCGCAACGTAATGATTCCACAAAACAAAGAGGCTCTTATTAAGCACCGCACGTGGAAACCAGAAATTAAGAAAATTGACATTGAGGCAATCAAGGCAGAGTTTGCCGCCAAAGCCTAACCAATTTTGCCGCCTTGAGCGGCATTTTTCTTTTTAAGGGCAGTTTCAAACTCCTTTTGCATTTTTTTCAATTTCCGACGAACTTCCTGACGGTATTGGTATTGTACGCGAAAAATAATGGCTTGACCAAACAGTGAAATACCCGCATTGATGACGATTAAGCTATACGTTCCCATCAAAAACCATTGTCTGAAAGGGGCGTTGGTATGTTTTAAATGCCCTGCCTCACTAAATACACACAGTCCGTACCCAATCACGACCAAACTTGTCGGGGCCAACAGCAGCCACTTTGTTCGCGAGTTCATGCGTTTTACCAATTTTTGGCCAGGGGGTTTTGACGTTTTCGGAATCATCTTTGTGGTAGGTGTCTTTAAGTTTTGCTTTTAACCCGAAAAGTAAAAACTTTGCAGGACTTGTTGAATAAAAATCTCATAAAATTCTCGAATGAAAGACATCATCAGTTGGGTGTTACGGCACGTACCGCGCAAATATTTACAATTAGTCAGTCATTTTGGCGTCAAAGTACTGTCGGTTTTTTACCGTGGTAAGGGAGTCGAATGCAGCGTATGCGGCAGCGAATTCAGAAAATTTCTACCTTATGGCCGTTCAGGGAGAGACAACGCCCTCTGCCCCAGCTGTTTATCACTAGAACGCCATCGCTTGATGTATTTGTACTTACAGCGCAAAACGCCATTTTTTAAAGCCAATCTCAAATTGCTTCATGTAGCACCCGAGTATTGTTTCATCGATCGCTTTGAGAAGATGAAAAACCTGGATTATATCACCGCCGATATTGAGTCTCCTTTGGCAAAGGTAAAAATGGACATTCACCAGATTCCGTTTGAAGCCAATACGTTTGATGTCACTTTTTGCAACCACGTCATGGAACACGTTGACGACGACATCAAAGCCATGTCTGAACTTCACCGTGTGCTCAAACCCGGCGGCTGGGCCATCATTCAATCACCACAAGATTGGTCAAGAGCTGAAACCTTTGAAGATCCGACCATCACCGACCCCAAAGAGCGCGAAAAACACTATTGGCAGGACGACCACCTTCGTCTTTTTGGGCGTGATTATGGCAAACGCCTTGAAAAAGCAGGTTTTAGAGTAACCGAAGACCGCTTCGTCATGAACGAACTCTCCCCTGAAGAAGTAAAACGCTTCGCATTGCCAGCCAACGAAGTGATTTATTTCTGCCAGAAATAATGGCATTCTTGATTTGGATTGACATAAATGAGAAAGTTCCACCGAGAACTTTCCCAGTGGAACTAAGTACTACAATTCTTAATCTAAACGAAATGGTGCTTTTCAGTGCTCCTTACACACTCGGTCTGCAAGGGTTTTTCATATGGCTTACCCTTATGAAGCATGTTTTATTTACTTAAACTATCTACCTGCCCATTTGTTTTCTGCATTTTACGAGCTACCCTTTCATCCACTTGAGCAGGTTTAGCCTGGCTTTTGTAGTGATTAGGTAATACCAACGGATTTTGGGGTTCGAGTCCAATCGTCGGTACACTCATGACTACCGTTGCCTCCTGCGCAAAATTGATCTTTCCCTGGCGCTTATAATTATGTGCCGATTGGACATTATTTTTTAATTCCAGTGGCATGACACGCTCATTGGGCGAAACGACCAAAGATGATGTACTTTGCGGTGCTTTCTGCGAAACAGGTCGCTTGTAATTGTGCGGCGAGTTGATGGATGCATTTTGCGCCAACACAGACGACGAACCTAACAAAATTAAGGCGATAAATGATTGAATGAACGATTTCATGATAATTATTATGTTTTGGAATACTTAGCTAATGTTGTTGTCTTTTGACACTACAAAAGTACGGCGCTGGTCTTAGAGGGATATTAGGCCAAGATTAGAATTGCCTTAGAAATCCGAGTCCTCATTACTTTTGAAGCCCAAATTCTACTTTCTGCACTTAGTAAAATGCGATTCAGTCAAAATTTAATTTTGAGCCCTGGGCCAGATACTTGGTTTACGGGTACATTAATGGGTATATTATTTTGATTTAGCTCCAGATACTTCAATTTTTTAAGCCCTTTAATTTCTATGGGAATATCCCGCAACTGATTATTTGCCAAATACAACTGTTCTAGTTGGCTTAACTTTCTAATGTTTCGGGGTAATTTTTGAATACCGTCGTTCTCTAAGTGAAGAATTTTTAGCCTTGGAAGCTTACGCAATACATTGATATTTTTTGGCAAATCAAGGTTCTTATCGTTGTCGAGGTATAGCTCTTCCAAATTTTGCAGTTGAGAAAATTCCGATGGCAATTCCCTGAACGTATTCCCTCCAAGATCCAATACCCTCAAATTTTGCAGCTTAAAAATTTCGATTGGGACCCCGTTCAATTTGTCATTACGTAAACTCAGGTAACGCAAATTAATGAACTTAGGTAACTCGCGTTGGAAGTCAGTGATATCCTGATTGCTCAAATTAAGGCGATAGACTTTTTCCGGGGCTTTCAAGGCTTCTTCCCATTGGTTGTACTCTTTATCGATCAGTAAAGCTTCTGACGACTGGCCCATAGCCCTGCTTTGTACACCGACCGTTAAAAGAACGGTTAAACTGTACAGTAAAAATTGAATTTTCATTTTTGGTTGGTTAAGTGCATTGGTTGGCCCCTCCTGGGCAAAAACGAAGGTAAGTGCCACAAAATCACCTATCAATTCAGTAGCATTATGGCCAGATAAACTATTTAGAAACACTTCACCTTCCTAGCAATAGTTTTTTTCAAACTTTGCGAATATCACGCCTGAAACGGCGAATAAATTCTGTTTCTTTTCCCGACACTCTCTCGTCAGCTTGTGCTATATCGGTCATTATCTTAATAAAATATTCGCGAGTGGAGTCATCAAGGTCTTTGCTGTGCGATGCAAAGCAGCGCATGGCAAAATTGTAGGCTTCCTCTACGGGCGTTTGATAATGTTCCCGCAGCTGAAAAGATTGCATAGCCAACTCCCCATGCGGCTCTTCGATCAATACATTGCGGGCTTTTAGAGATTCGAGTTCATGTAATTGTCCATCAACTTTTATGAGCGCATACACGGCACTGCCTAAACCGATATATAAATTAGGGATGAAGGGTTTCATTTTAAAAAACTGGTTAAAATATTGACAAACAAGAGTTTTTATTTTTTGTAAAAAAAAGACAGGACAAACCAATTATTTATCCTGTCTAACGTTCACTACAGCCATTACTACTCTACCTTATCTGGTGAGATCAAAAGAGGGGCACCGCCACCCGTAATGATCACTTTACTGTTTGAGGAAGCCGCCAGTTTATTGAATGCCTCAATCGACTTAAATTGAATGAGCATCGGCGTCAATCCTTCATTTATTATTTTCTGGGCATCGCGAACCCCTGTGGCTTCAATGATTCGGCGCTGGGCCTCCTGACGTTCTTTATCGAGCACAAACTGCATACGTTGTGAGTCCTGCTCTGCTTCCAGTTTTTCTTCGATTGCTTTAGTCAATCCTGATGGTAAAACGATACTTTTCAGCAATACGGATTCAACAATAAATCCACGGTCTTTGAGCTGTGACATCATTTGCTCTCGAATCGAGTTCTCAATGGCAGTGCGTTGGCCTGTATGCATATCTTTGGCAAAATAGCGAGCCGATACATCGGCCACTGCCGAACGAAAAACGGGAAGTATCACCACTTGATCATAGTTCTTGCCCAAATTTTCGACTATCTGCGGGGCCTGATCGCCCACCACTCGGTATAAAATAGACACATCTGACTGCACCGTAAGACCTTCTTTAGAGGGCAAAGGCAACCGTACTTCGATATTTGTGGTTCGGGTAGGCATTTTTATAATGCGAGTCACGAACGGATTAAACACTTTTACGCCTTCTCGGAGTGGCTCAGGTCTGATTTTTCCGAGGGTTCGTTTTACGCCTACTTCACCCTGGCGTACAACTGTACAACTACTAAAAAAAAGGATTATGGCTAAAAAGGCAAGGGCATTCATTACGCGTTTCATGGTTGTCATAGGTTTAACTGTTAATGAAAAGGGGAATCAAAACCAAGTCTTTGCCTAGTGTTTTCACGCCGTCAATTGTCTTGTTTTGACAGCACAAAATTGTTATCTTAGTATTAGACGAATATTATAACCGTATTAGAAGTTCCTTAGAAAACTATGGTTTCTCCTGCGATTTGTATTGAAGGAGTTGAATTTGTTTTCGAAGCTCGTTCAATTGCCGATCTGTTTGCAGTTTAGCCGCATAGAGCGAATCATAACGCAACCGAAGCGCGTCGTGCTGCTGCCTGAGGCTTTGGTGTTGTCCACGGTATCGAAAGGCCGTGCCCAAACCACCAAAAAATAACATAGTAAAGGCCAAAACGACAATCCCCCCCACAAACGTAGACGCCCATCGACGACTGCGCTTGCGCACCGTGGCTTGAGGATTGGGGGTCGAAAAATAATCTAGTTTGTAGCGCGTCATAATTTTGTCCCATTTTAAGTAGGCAAAACTAATACCGCTACCTTGGAAGAAACTTAGAAGAATATTAGAAAAGCATTAGGATTTTTGGGGAAGCGTAATCACAAAAGTAGTACCAATCTCAGGACCCGATTCTACCGATAGGCTACCGTGGTGTAATTTAATGATTCGGGCGGTCAATGAAAGCCCAATACCATGCCCAGCGATGTTGCGTGCGTTTGAACCACGTCGGAAAGGTTTAAAGATAAGCGGTAATTCCTCCTTAGGTATGGCTGGCCCATCGTTATGAAAATGGATTTCAAAAGCGCTCGGTAACTTGTTGAACCTAACCTCAACCGTGTTGTCTGGGGAGAATTTAGCCCCGTTTTCCAACAAGTTGGTGAGCGCAATTTGAAGAAGGGCCTCATTGCCCAACACATTGAAATGAGTAGTGTCTTTAGAGAAATTCGCCAAATTTACTTTAATTATATACCCTGGATAGGCCCTAAGCAACTCACTACGAACCTGCCAAAAGATTTCGTCAAGGTAAACCTCCGACAATTTAACGGCCGACTCTTCCATGCTGACCTTCGCTAGCGACAACAATCCGTTTGAGAGTCGGTTCAGCTGACGAGCGTCGTCAAGTACGGAGCGGAGCGTATCGTGCCATTCCTGCGGGTTATCGTCCATCAACGCTACCTCAATCTGGCCTGTAATGGCCGTAAGCGGGGTTCGGAGCTCGTGCGAAGCATTGGAGACAAACGCCCGCTGCAATTGAAACGCTTCTTCCAATCGGTCGAGCATCTGGTTGAAGCGTTCGGCCAATTGACCGATTTCATCGGGCGTATTTCCAACATCTACCCGCAAATCCAGACGTGAGGCCGTAATCGCATCTACCCGACCAATTAGTTTTTTGAGCGGCAATAAAGCGCGGTATGCATAAAACCACCCCACCAAAAAGACAATAAAGCCAGAAATAAACCACCCTACTCCCATCACCAAAAGCAAGTTGCTAACTTCGCTGTGGCCATATTTATCAACTGCCGAGGCAAAGACCACAAAACGGTTATATTCATCCGCAAACAAGACACCTACCACCTCTCTTTTCCCTTCATCCCAACGGAATTCCTTCTCAAGGCGTACTTGATTCAGGATTGTCTTATCGACTTTCAAGTAATCGGTACCGCTTTCATACACGAGTGAATCGCGGTAATTGTAGATAATAATTTCTTCTTCGTTGAGAACCGTTAAATGATTCTTATCGAGCCACTTATAAAGCTCTGGACTGAACGTTTCTTTTCCAAAAAGCAACTCTACGTTGGTATTGGCCTCGGCTTTCAGTTGTTCGTAGAATTGCGCTTTACGGTGCCGCTCTGCGAGCAAATAAATAACGATGCAAAACAACAGTAATAAAATCGAAACGACCGCCGTAAAAAGCAGCGTTAATCGGGTGCGAATCGTCATTTTTCCTTGAGTGTATAGCCCATCCCAACTACCGTATGGATGAGCTTGTTAGCGGTATCTTTGTCGATTTTTTTTCGCAAATAATTAATATAGACCTCAATAAAATTGGTGCCCGTGTCAAAATCAATGTCCCATACTTTTTCGGCAATATCCACTTTTGAAACCACCCTTCCACGATTGCGCATCAGGTATTCTAACAATGCAAACTCCTTGGCCGTCAAGTCAATGGTTTGTCCGCCCCGCCGAGCCAGTTTTTGGTCCAGATCTAATTCTAAGTCTGCCACGCGCAGCACATTGGTCTGCTCAATTGTTTTTACGGCTCGTTTAAGCAGAGCCTTCAAACGAGCCACCAACTCCATAAAATCAAATGGTTTTACCAGATAATCATCAACTCCCGCATCAAAACCAGCCAGTTTGTCGGCGGTGGTATCTAGCGCAGTAAGCATCAAAAGCGGGATTTGGGCATTTTTGGTACGGATATAAGCGGCCAATTCTACCCCATCCATAAAAGGTAAATTCACGTCCAAAATGATGAGGTCAAACGTGCGCTCGTCAAAAAGGCGCTGCCCCTCTCTCCCATCTTCGGCAATTTCGACCGTAAACCCCTGTCTTTCCAAGCCTTTTTTTATAAATGCGGCCACTTTTGTTTCGTCTTCAACTAAAAGTAAATGAGGCACAAATTCCATAAACGGTGCGATAAACAAATAAACGTTAGATAACTATTAAATCAAAGGCTCAGTCAGGCATGTTGTTTTTGAGTTCCTCAACCTGATTGAGATGTCGATCAATGTGAAACCGCAAAAATTCAAAACGTTGACGAATATCAATCGGACCAGAGATAGGATGCGGGTGAATCAGTGATTCCAACTCATCGTCATGCAGTTCATGGCCCAAAGCGTTTAGTTCCACTTGCAGGCTTTCCAACGAAGCCGCCCAAAAACCAATCGGGCCACCCAACCGTGGAGCGGCTATCGCAGGGGCAATTTCTTTTGGCTTCCAGGTTTTTTCCACAATTTCTTCAATCGACAGTCCTTTGTGAATCATCTCCCCCTCCCAGATTTTTTTGCCTTCGCGGGCGGCCTGAAGTACTTTCCACATCCCGAGTATGCCGCCATGCTCGGCCCAATACAAATGCTCCGTGTTGTCCACCACATTCCAAACATCAGGAGAAGGTTTCCATTGAGCTTGCGCTTCAGAAAGTTGCCTAACAGTGTCAAGGTAACGATTGCGCGCCGCCAATACTTCGCTGATTAATTTTTTTACCTGATTCATGTTGAGGTTCTTTTATGTGCATTAAAGGTAAAAAAAAGGGTTGAGAAATTGCATTTCCACGTATTTTTATGCCTATTTATGGAAAATTGGTTGTTAAGGCAGTGACACAAACAGCCAAATTTTCTGCTCTGTATCTTCAAAAAACTAACAATTTTCCAGCTTTACGATTGTTTGGGGCATAGGCGCACCATTTTTAAGAAAGGCTTCGTTACTAACGCTGCCCGTCACAGGTGCGATGGAGTCCCAGAAAAAAATTCAGGTCTAAAAAAGAAAAGGCAAACCCAATGATGTATTCATTTTCGACGGTTTTTGTAGCTTTGTCAAATCACTTGCAAATTTGCCAAACTATGAGAAAATTTACGTCTTACACCTTTTTCTTTCTCCTTTTATTACTTTCCACCCTTAACATCCACGCCCAGGTAAAACCATTAACCTCCAGCGAAATTCTCCTTAATCTTAAAAAATTAAACGTATTGGGTAGCGCCATGCACATCGCCGCTCACCCCGACGACGAAAACACCTTACTCCTAACGTATTTATCCAAAGAACGACTCGTTAAGACCCAGTACCTCGCCCTCACGCGCGGCGACGGCGGTCAAAATCTCATCGGGCCTGAGCAGGGCGAATACATCGGCATCATCCGTACGCAGGAGTTGCTGGCCGCCCGGCGCATCGACGGAGCTGAGCAGCTTTTTTCGAGAGCTTATGACTTCGGCTTCTCCAAAACCCGCGAAGAAACGCTCAAATTTTGGGGCGAAAACAACATTTTGTCCGACGTAGTGTATCACATCCGTAAAAACCAACCAGATGTACTCATTACGCGCTTTCCGCCAGATGCACGGGCAGGACACGGCCACCACAATTCGTCGGCATTTTTAGCAGAATTAGCCTTCAATATGGCAGGCGACCCCACCAAATTTCCAGAACAGCTCAAAGAAGTACAAACGTGGCAACCCAAGCGGGTGGTTTGGAATACTTTTTCACCGGGTTTTTCTAACCAAAAACCCACCGATAAAGGAAGTTTTATCACCATCGACATTGGCGGCTACAGCCCCTACCTCGGAAAATCACACGCCGAAATCGCCGCCGAAAGCCGTAGTTCACACAAAAGTCAAGGGTTTGGCTCGGGGGCTAACCGCAACGCGCGCATTGATTTTATGATGCATAAAGACGGCGTACCCGCCGAAAAAGACCTGTTTGATGGCGTCGATATGTCATGGAACCGCGTCAAAGGAAGCGAGCAGGTAGCACAGCTGGTAGACCAAGCCATTCGCAATTACAACGTCAATTATCCCGCCTCGTCGGTACCAGTTTTGGTCAAAATTTATCAGGAATTAGGAAAACTAGACGCCCAAAATAAATACGTTCAGCAAAAGAAAGCCGAAATTGAAGTATTGCTTCAAAACTGCCTAGGGCTTTGGTTTGAAACCAACCCTGTCGACTACGCCGTAGCCCAAGGCGACCGCGCGGCGGTGCGGGTAAGCGTGGTAAAACGCGCCGATTACCCGCTCAAACTTACCCGCGTGCAATTTTGGGGTGCTCAAAAAGATTCTACATTGTCATTGGAATTGAAAAACAATGAACTTTCAACCTTTACTTTCAGCGCGGAGGTTCCTAAAACAATAAAAATCAGTCAGCCGTATTGGTTAGAAAAACCGATTAAAAATGGTGCTTTCCAGATTGACGACCAATCCAAATTAAGCACACCCGAAAACGTACCTTCGTTACAAACATCGTTTACATTCCTCATTGATGGTCAATCATTTATCTTTACCAAACCTTGGGTGTATAAATCAACCGACCCCGTGGATGGTGAAGTCTACCGCCCGTTTGAGATTCGGCCCGAAGTGACGGCCAACGTGAGCGAAAAAGTGTACGTTTTTGCCGACAATCAACCCAAAATGGTGGACATTGTGGTAAAAGCCCACCGGACCAACGTAAAAGGTATGTTGACGTTTGACGTACCCGCTGGCTGGCGCGTGGAGCCGGCCCAAATTCCGTTTGATTTGCCCGAAAAATACCAGGAACAAACCGTCAGCGTCAAGATTTTCCCCTCCGCCCAGCAGAGTGAAGTCAAACTGAAAGTAATTGCAAAAACCGAAAACGGAGAAAGTCCTTATAGCCTCAAATCGGTTGAATACAAACACATTCCGACGCAGACGATTTTCCCGATGGCCACCACCGCCTTGGTAAAGCTCGACATCAAAAACAAAGCAAAGACCATAGGGTACATTGCGGGTGCGGGCGACGAAGTACCCGCAGCCTTGCGTCAAATGGGCTGCAACGTAACCTTGCTTGATGAAGCTGCCCTCAGCAAAAATCTTGCGGTCTATGACGCCATCGTGGTGGGCGTCAGGGCCTATAACACCGAAGAGCGCATCAAGTATTTTCAGGAAAAATTAATGGAGTATGTCAAAAACGGCGGTACGATGGTGGTACAATACGTAACGGCGGGCGGCTTCGGCAATACACTCAAAGTCAAAGAAATAGGCCCATATCCTTTCAAAGTAGGCCGTGACCGGGTCACAGAAGAAGACGCCGAAATGCGGATTTTACAACCCACACATCCTATCTTGAATACCCCCAACAAAATTACGTCGAAAGACTTTGAAGGATGGATTCAGGAGCGCGGTATTTATTTTGCCGTAGAATGGGACAAAAACTACACGCCCCTTTTCTCGGCCAACGATACCAACGAGGCCGCCAAAGAGGGTAGCCTTATTTATGCGCCCTACGGAAAAGGCCATTTTGTGTATACCGGCTTGGTGTTTTTCCGCGAGCTTCCGGGCGGGGTATCGGGTGCGTATCGGTTGTTTGCCAACCTTATTTCGTTGGGAAAGAAGTAGCTACGAAGCATACAAATCATATTAAAAAAAATGGGCTGGCTATTTGCGGCCCATTTTTTTTAGTTGTTTCAAGCCTCTTCTTTCCAAAACACACTTCCCAATTGACTGCTGGAGACTGCGCCAAAGCGTAGCAAAATACGACTTGGTGGGCTCACGTTTGTACACAATTTGCCCAGTTCTTGGGAGTTCGTTGGGCAACGGGTTGTCATTCTGAATAAAAAGTCGGTTGGCCATTCCCGATATAAATTTTCTCTTTTGGGAGTGGCCATCACTGTCTTGTTTAAGAAAAACAACTTTCAAATCGTGATAAATTAAAGTTCCTTTTCCTGCTACATTGTATTCATTGCCTTTCACCTCAAAAGTAAAACGCTGGACTTGGCCCGATTCAATCTTTGTCATCGCCAGTGCCTCTATCACAGGATTAAGGTTCCGCAAATCCATGGCACCTACTACCCCTTTACAGGTAAATTCACCACTTTTGGAGGCAATATTGAACGTAAAATCGGCGGTAAACAAGGCCTTCCCCATAAAAAGACCGTTTATGCGCGCCTCGCAAACAGGATTTCTGAGCAACGAAAGCGTATCATTGGTCACGTTGACTAAATCGCCTTTGACCAACCTAAAATTTACGCCACCATTGCTATTCGTTTCGGGGCTATACTCGGCATAAGAGACCACAAAATTTTCGACGTGCACCGTGTCTATGTTCATTTTAAAGGGCAACTCTCGGAACATCTGTTGGGGATATTTTCCTATTTTAGAAGACGTAGAAGGGTTGCCATCGCTAAAAATAGCAATGTTTCCGCGTTGAATAAACGCCCGTTCCGCCATCAGTTTTTTATCAAAAATCAAGGCCTTCAAGTCCACCTGCTGTACCAATATATCTTCAAAAACAAACGCAATACGGTCATTGCCATTGGCCCGGGTGGTGTACTGACGCCCCTCGAATTTGGGCATATAATGAATTCCTTTGACTTGAATTTCTTTTTTTTCGGACGAAAAAGAAATCGTATCTAGCCTAAAATCGTGCAATGAACCGATGGAAGGAAAGTAGAGGTTTGATAATTTGAAGGACGTATTTTTGGAATAATAAAAACGGGTGGTATCAAGATAAGAAAGCGAATCAATCAAAAAGTCTGTGATGTCTATGTCCAGTTTGTCCAATACAATCCGTTCGGGTTTTTGTTTGGTTTTATCCGCAAAAGCAAACTTCATCTGATTGAACTCCACTTTTTTGACCCGGAAAGATTTTACAAATTTTGAAATAACTTTATATGGCGACGATTCTGTATTTGAAGGTGTTTTGCTCTGCTTCCGCTGTGTAATTTCGACCGTAGGTCGGTTGATTCTGATGAGGTCAATTTCCAGTTTTCGTTCCAAAACCAGTTTAAACAAGCCAATATTGGTGAGCAGGATTTCTTCAATGTCGGTAGCGTAGATAAAATTGGATGTGTTGCTATTCTCAATCCGCTTTCGATACAAAAGCGTATCAGGAATCAGTTTTATGCGCGTTAGTTCAGCTTTGCCCGAAAATGGTTTGTAGAGCAGTTTCTCAAACTCAATTCGGTACATTCCATCCGAGGTTTCAGAAACTGACTTTTTGAGTGTTTTGACCAATAAAGGCCGTAGGTAATAGCGTTCGGCCACTAAAACCATCGCCACCGTGAGCAAGGCTACACCGCCAATAATGAGTATCCATATCGTCCATTTTCGCGTCATAATCAGATTTTAGTTATTACTGGTGCGGGTTCAATAACAGACTAAAAAGTTATGCCGGCCTCAATTTTATTTACACAAAAATAGGCGCTTACATCACATAAGCGCCTGATTGATACTATTTTATACAGAGCAACAAAAACACCAAATTACTAAGAAAGTACAGTTTGCTCGCTCCATTCAAAGTGAGGGAGCTTAATTGGAGCCAACAATTGTTCTTCGAGCATATTGGCCCATTCGCTGATGTAGAGCACCACATCATCCCGAAAATTATGGCGCAAGTAGCGTTTCTCGGCGGGCAGGCGTTGCAAAATGCGTACATCCGACAGCCGTTCTAATTGCTTCAAATCGTCGGGGTCGAGGCCTGCCTCCATCATTTCGCCGATGAGCAAATCCATGGGCAAACCACTCGTTGGGCAATAGTCATTGAGCTGCTCATTCCAATCTCCGCGCCCGTTGGCAAGGGCATGGGCATGAATTTCGGCTTTGGTCAGGCGGGTAAGTTCCTGCGCTAAGTTTCCGCAATTGCAGCTTCCCATGTGGCCCCATTGATAAGGTGAACCTTTTTCGATTTTTCGGGCCGTACGACGAAGCGCCGCAATAAGGTCAAGATTCGGGCGTGCCATAATCGTAAATGTATTGATTAAGTTAATTGAATCGTTTCGATAGTGAATTAACCAAAAAACACCTTGTGGCTGGTTTTTGTTTTAAGGCAATTTATGTATTTTTTTGTAAAAATTAAGGTTTTACGCTGTCAAGAATCATTTTTCTGGCAACGCAAAACGAAATGCACCACCCGATGAAATTTTCTATTTTCGCAAGTTGTATCTGTCTTTGCCTTTTTACCGCCTGTAGCTCCACGTTTAACCCCAAACAAACGTATTCGGTGCAACAAATTCAGGAGGATTTCAACCTCATGCAACGAGCGTTGCTGGAGTCTCATCCAGGAATTTATCGATATTCTTCGCCCGATACCATTCAGTGGATTTTTAACAAAACCGCTCAGCAACTGACCCACCCCATGACCGAGCGCGAATTTAGGCGTACGGTCAATCCCATTTTTTCTTACATCCGCTGCGGTCATACCGACATTTATCCATCAAAACAATATACAAAATATATCAAAAAAAACAAACCCAAAGAATTTCCACTTTCGGTTTTTTGGGCTGATAATCAACTCCGTATCACACAAAACCGTACCAAAGATTCTACCCTTGCCGTGGGCGGCGAAATCACCCGCATGGATGGCCGACCCATCGAAAAAATAATGAAAGAAATGTGGGATTTAATTCCATCGGATGGCTATAACCAATCCTTTAAAATTTCTGTAGCCAACACCAATTTTGGATCATTTTATCGCTATTTGTACGGCAACAACAGCACATTTACCGTGACGGTAAAAGACAGTTTGGGAAAATCACGTAACCTAAAAATTTCGTTTACGGCTCCTCCCAAACCCACCAAAAAGAACGTTCCTAAGCCCGTTGGTGCGCCTAAACCCAACACCGTTCCGAGCACGACGCCCATTCCTCGCCCCAAAGTACCCAAAGTCGATAAGCGCCGCACCTTGAACATATCGACGCGCGACAGCAGCGTTGCGATTCTGGACATCAACACTTTCCGCGACGGCGGTCATCGCAAGTTCTACCGAAAATCTTTTCGCACACTTAAGCAAAAAAACATTCAACATTTGGTCATTGACCTACGCGCCAACGGCGGCGGCCGCTCCGATGCAAGTGTCAACCTAATGTCATATCTGTTGGACTCGACCTTCGTGGTTTATGATACCATCGACGCCGTGCGGGGCCGCCCCTCTTTCAACCGCTATTACGGCAGCAAACTGCTGCGCTTTGCAGCGCGTAATTTCTGGTCTAAAAAAATCTCTTCCGACCGAATTCGCAACCGGTCCACCGCAAAAAAAATACGCGTTAACAAAAAATACGGTTTTAAAGGCAAAGTTTACTTACTGACCAACGGCGGGTCGTTTTCGGCGGCGGCGATTTTCCCTTCTATCATTCAGGAATATAACCCAAGGGCAGTCGTTATTGGCCGCGAAACTGGCGGTGGGCAGTACGGTTGCAACGCCTTCATTTCCCCTTACCTTACCCTGCCAAACACAAAAGCAAAAGTCCGAATTCCGATGTACAAAATTGTGTTAAACCTTCCGGGCTACGACAAAGGGCGCGGTGTAATGCCCAATATTCCAGTAGCGTACACGTTTCAGGACGTAGTCAAAATGAAGGATTTAGACATCGAAAAGGTCTATGAATTGACAAAAAGTCCTGACAAGTAATAAGAAAATCCGAACATTAGTAACTTAAACTACCTACGGCCACGGCCGCTTTATTGCCGATTATGTATGGTTATAAATTGGAACATAAACCGTTATTTCTATTTATTTCTCCTTCTATTGCCATTTACTTCCGCAAGTCAGGAGCAGAACACGTGGAAGTTGGAAAAAGACAAAAACGGAATCCGGGTGTACTCACGCCACCTCATTGGAAGTAAGCTAAAAGAAGTAAAAGTAATCTGTGAACTCAACGCTACATTATCACAACTCGTGGCTTTTGTATCCGACATCGACCACTACAAAGACGCCGTGTATCGGGTGGCGGAGGCTTATGTGGTAAAACGTGTCAGCGACCGAGAGTTTTATTATTACAGCGAGACCGAAATGACATGGCCTGTGTCAAATCGCGGTCTGGTTATACGTATGGAGTTTGATATGGACCACCCTACCCGAACACTCCGTATCCGTGGCAATAATGCCCCCGAGTTGGCTCCCCAAAAAAAGGGAGTGGTTAGAATCCCGCATTGGCATTCGCTTTGGACAGTTCAGGAAATTGACAGCAAACGGTTACGGATAGACTACACTTTTGCCGTTGACCCAGGCGGAGAACTCCCAATTTGGCTCGTTAATGCCTTGATAGCGGTAGGACCTTATCAGTCTTTTTCAAGCATAGAAAAACTGCTAACTCGCCCCTACTACCAAAATCGTACGTTTAGTTTTTTGCACCCCTAAACTGAAGTAAATAACTCCGTACAACGCCCCCAAATCATGAGAACAAAAGATGAAACTAAAGTGAAGCTCATTCTCAAAACTGCCCTCAAAATGGTGGCTCGGGTGGGATTGGCGGGACTCAAAATGTCGGATTTAGCCAAAGAGGCAGGCGTAGCCACAGGAACCGTTTATATTTATTTTGAAGATAAAAATCAACTTATTTTTGAGCTATACCATTACTTGATGCACGTCAGTATCAATGATTTAGCCCCTCAAATTTTAGAGACCGACCCGCTCAAAATTAAAATTAAAAAAATAGCCCGTAACTACCTAGAAGACAACATAAACAACCCCGAATACGGCGCGTTTTTGGAACAATATTTTCGTTCACCGTACTTTCATAAAGAGGACTCAACCCGCGTACAAAAAGAAATCACCAAACAACCGCTCTACCAATTGATGGTGGAAGGTCAACGCCAAAGTCTTATCAAAGAAGCCGACCCTGAGCTGCTTGTTACGTTGGTGTACGGAATGCTGAATGAACTGGCGAAAGTGTCTGTTTATACCCAAAAGCCCCTTAAATCTGCCGAATGGGAATTGACATTTAGTGTGCTTTGGGATGGAATACGGAGTTAATTTAGAACAAAAGGGGGGCATTGATTAATCTTTATCGGGCCGACAAATCAATTCCCCGATAAAGATCTGAGAGCTTCAGCGTTACATTAATTGATTGTAAATGAATTGTTTCTGAAAGACTGGACACATCTTCGGTACGCCAATCTTTTTCATTCAATCGGAAGTAAGCAGAAACCAAGGCGTGTTTTTGATGAACTACCACGTATTCTTTAAATGAGGGTAGCGAACGGTATAAATAGAATTTTTCGCCCCTGTCATACTCTTCCGTAGAGGGCGAAAGAACCTCCACAATCAGCAATGGGTTCAGGATGGTATCTACTCGATTTTGATAAAACAACGGTTTTTCACAAATCACCACGGCATCTGGATACACAAAGCTCTCAATGGTTGGAATATGGATTTTGGTATCACTGTTGCTAACTTCAAAATGGGAGTCTTGAAGTGCATTACCTAATGCAATCAATACATTGGTAGCTATGCGGTTATGAACGTAAGAAGCGCCAGGCATTTTAGTGATTTTTCCGTCAAAATATTCCAATTTTTCCAATGATTGCGCCTCCAGTTCGAAGTATTCTTCGATGCTGTACGTGGTTTCGGGCGAAAGTAATGCAACCATAAAATAATCAGTTTTTACAAAGTTAAACGAAATTTCCTAATTTGAGCCAAATCTGACCCTGAGGATTATCATGCTCTTTTACTCCTTGCTAAAGTTTATTTTTACGGTTACGCTTCGCCTCTTTTTTCGGCGGTTTCAGGTTCACGGACTCGAAAAACTGCGGAAAGCCAAAGGCCCTTTGATTCTGGCGGTCAACCACCCCAATACTTTTATGGACCCGCTCATTGTGGCTACTTTGATACCCCGACGGGTCGCTTTTATTGCCAACGGCAGTATTTTCAACCGATTGACCCGACCCATTTTCAAGTATTTTCACGTCATTCCCGTGTACCGAAAAAAAGACACCTCTGACGTGCTACTCTCCCCCGCCGAACTCAATAAAATGACATTTCAGAGGTGTTATGATTACTTAAAAGCCAAGGGAACGGTTCTTATCTTTCCCGAAGGAACGAGCGAAATTGAGCGTCGTTTGCGCGAGCTCAAAACGGGCACCGCCCGCATTTCCTTGGGTGCTGAATACGATAATAACTTCCAACTGGGTCTTCAAATTTTACCGATTGGCCTTAACTACTCCGACCCAACGCGCTTTAGAAGCGACGTATTTATCAACGTTGGCCACCCGATAGCCCTCGCTGATTTTAAAGAAAAATACAATCCAGAATCCTTTGAAACCGTTGAAGAACTAACGGACTTAATTCAACAGCGCATGGCCGAAACGGTCATCATTACCGAGGATGAAGAAGAAGATACGCTGGTCAAACAAGTCGAAATTTTATACAAGAATCAACTCTTTGAAGAATTGGTTTTGGACAGTAAAGCCCAAAAGGACGAGTTTGACCTCATTAAGCAAATTGTGACGGCCGTAAGGTATTTTGAGCACCACCGCCCGACCCTCTTTATGTCTATGCAAGTCAAAATGTCCAACTATTTGGATACGCTACACAAGCTCCGTCTTTCAGATGAAATTTTCACCCAAACCAAGCACCTCAGCCGTCATCTTAGGAGCACGGTAATTTTATTGATTTTAGGCCTTCCAGTGTACCTATTCGGTCTATTTTTTAACTATCTACCGTACATTTTACCTTCCAAAATTGCCCGTTTGATTTCTTCAGACATCTCCTACCGCGCCCCACTTATGATGACCCTTGGAATCTTCACATTTCCCCTCTTTTACGGACTCCAACTGTGGGCATTTCAGGCAATTTTCCACCAACCCCAGCTGACGATAGGCTTGGCGGTTTGTCTGCCCCTCAGTGGTTTCTTTGTTTTGTGGTACTGGGGCCAGGTCACTCACCTGAGCCATGTATGGCAAGCTATACGGCTCTTTCGGCGTAAACCTACGCTGATGCAGACGCTTTCAAGCGAGCGCACCGCAATCTTCCAATCGCTCAACGAAGCCAAAGAGCTTTACTTGAAGTTGGGGGAATAAAAGGGGCACTAGCAAGTTCTTAGTTCTTCACCATTGCAAGCTCCACAATCAATTGCTCCAATACCTTAGCCACACCATTTTCATCGTTTGATTCGGCCCTAAAACGCGCCGCTTGTTTGATGTCGGGATGTGCATTGTCCATAGCGTACGAAAAATAGGCCTGCTGCATCATTTCCAAGTCATTGAGGTAATCGCCAAAGACCATGGTTTCGGCCGCCGAGATACCGTGCAATTGCTGAAGTACGTTCATCGCTTTGCCTTTATTGGCCAAGTTATGCGACAAATCAAGCCAGATTCCTGCCGAGACCTTCACTTTAATTTCATCTTTCCACGCCTTAAAGTGCGGATAACTATTGGCCGCTGAGCCGTCCAAATCGCAGATACTCACTTTCAGGCATTCATCATCCGCAACTTCCAGCAAATTCTCCACCACTTCGTAGCGTTCAAAATACTTGGTCAATTGCGCCCAAAAGGCAGGCTCGGTGTTTTCGACGTAGGCTTTTTTCTTACCGCAAAAGATAGGGTATGCGTTTGGGATGGGTCGTGAGGTCAGAATTAGCGAATCAACAATTTCTCTTTGCAGCGGTTGGACATACAGTTCTTGATTTTGGTAAACGACATAACTGCCGTTTTCGGCCACAAAAATCACGTCATCTTTAACGGGTTCAAACTGTTTTTGAAGGTTAAAATACTGGCGTCCGCTGGCCGCTACAAAACGAATGCCGTGGGCTTTAAGGGTCGCTAAAATGGGGTAGATGGCGGGGTTTAACTCTCCTTTAGAGTTCAGCAACGTACCGTCCATGTCGGTAGCCACTAGTTTTATATTTTTCATATACGACAAATGATGTATCCCAAAATTGCACAATTTCTTGCGTAGGAACGTGTTTTTATGGAATATATACCATTTAATCGCAAGATATTTTTATTATATCAATCCGTCACATCCAACCTCGCCGCCTAAAATAAATCAACAATCCTCCTGCCAACACCGCCATGCCACCAAGGGTATAAAAATATCCATTTGGCTGACGCAATTCAGGCATATTGTCGAAGTTCATGCCGTAGATTCCAACGATAAACGTGAGGGGCATAAAAACCGCCGAATAAATAGTGAGGGTTTTCATGACGGTATTCATGCGTGAGCTAAGCGTAGAATAATGAATATCAATTAACCCTGTCAATAATTCACGGTTGGAGTCAATGGTTTCGATGGCAGTAATGACGTGGTCGTGCACATCACGGAAATAAGGGAAAGTACTTTTGCCAATGAGTTTGGAATTTTCGCGCAGGCCCTGACTCAGCATATCGCGCAGCGGCAATACGTACTTGCGCATGAGGGTAAGCTGGCGCTTCATGCTATACAGTTCGCTGATGGGGTCCTTGTGTTTTCCAGCCAAAATCAGCCCTTCCAGTTCTTCCAGCTCCTCGCTCATACGTTCAAGGATTTCGAGGTAATTGTCCACAATCAAATCAATCAACGAAAACAGCAGATAATCAGCCCCGTTGCGGCGTGTTTTTCCAACCGACGCTTTAATTCTATCCAAAACGGGGCCAAAAATATCGCCTGTGCGTTTTTCCTGAAACGAAATCAGGTAATTGCTCCCCAACAAAAAACTCACGTGCTCCGCTTCGATTTCTCCCGCCTCATCTCGCCAATAAAGCATTTTGAGGGACACAAACACGTAGGTTTCGTTGAAGAATTCAATCTTGGGCTTTTGCCGGGTATTCATGATGTCTTCCAACAAAAGCGGATGAATATTGTGCAACAGCCCCACGGCCTCAATGACGCCCGACTCGTGAATCCCGTCCACATCTAGCCAGCTGATGTAGGGTTTATCGCCCGAAATCTGGCAATCTTTGATTTGTTTGATGGTGTGTTGCTCGTGGTATTGCTCGTTGTATTTAACGATTTTAAGGGTGGTATCTTTTGCCACTTCTGGCCCCACATACACCAATGTACCGGGAGAAAGGCCAAACGTAGAGGTATTGGGTGGGGGTGTCATGGGTTATTGATTTGTGGTTTTCGGTCGCCGGTTTTAGTAGGTAGATGTTACTATTGAGCCATCAATCGCAGCACTTTTTCTATGTCTTCGGGCGTGTCGATGCAATGACTTTCGTAGGACGTGAGCCCCATTTTGATTTTAAAACCGTTTTGAATCCAACGCAGCTGCTCCAACGATTCGGCTTTTTCTAAACTAGAAACGGGCAGTTTTGTAATTTTCTCTAAAATATCGGACCGGTACGCATACATTCCCACCTGCCGATAATAAGTATGGTGCTTATGCCATTCTTTAGGGTCAACTCCTTTCAGAAAAGGCAATACCTGACGGCTGAAATATATGGCTTCAAAATTCTGATTCACAATCACTTTAGCCTCCCCCACATCAAAAAGCACCTCATGGTCGCTCACGGGAATCATCTGCGAAGCCAACTCTACACTCCCGTCCAAAACCGCCCCCAACTCATCAATCTGCTCAGGTGCCACGAAGGGTTCATCGCCTTGAATGTTGATGATGTAATGGGTTTCGGGTTTGGAGTTTACGGTTGTTTCTGAATTTTTAAACTGTAAACCGTGAACTGTAAACTGATACGCCTCCCAACACCGGTCGGTGCCACTGGGGTGGTCGGGGTGGGTCATGACGGCCTTACCACCAAACGCCTGTACGTGTTGGAGGATGCGCTCATCGTCGGTAGCGACAATCACTTCCGACAGGCATTTGGCCTGCGACGCCTGCTCGTACACGCGCTGAATCATGCTTTTGCCCTGAATATCAATGAGGGGTTTGCCCGGAAAACGCGTCGAAGCGTAGCGAGCGGGAATAATACCGATAATCATTTGTATTTATACGTGTAAACTGTAAACTTGCCCCTTCACTGCGTCAGGGATGAGCATAAAAATCTGCGGAAGAAGCGGTTGGATAAATTCATATTTAAGATTAGATACATTTAAAACAATAAATGCCAAATCTATCTGTGATATATTGTGCTGAAAGGGAATGTTTTTATCCGTTGTAACAAATATATCAAATCTGTTTTCAACTGCTAATGCCAATAACTTACCATTTTTGACGCTGAGCCAATCCATATCCTTTACCGTAAACACATCAGATTTCACCTCTAAAAGCCTAAATTTAAGCCTTTTTGGGATATTTTCATCAAGCAATATTTTCGGCATTAATAATATGATATGCTTGGATTAATAAATAGCCAGATTGCTCAATCACAACCAATGCCTGCTCCTTAGTAACTGCGGGAAAATCTTCCAGATACGTTTCTAACGTCTCTCCGGTACCTAAATAATCGAAAAGACTTTTGACTGGAACGCGAGTACCATAAAAAACTGGCTCCCCACTCTGAATATCAGGGTCTATCTGAATAACAGTACTTTTCATACTATTGACCATTAAAATTGAATACAAAGGTACGAAAATGTCGATAATCCCTACCTGCCAAATTTCAATCTGGCGGCCTGATTCTATTCAGATGATATCACCAAGCCGTAGAAGTAAGTTACAATTATGCTATGGAATAGACAATATTTTAGAAGATGTTTACAGGAAAACATCGCTATCAGGCAAAAACACTCAATTCCAATTCAAAACCAGGCAGTATCTCTTCGCCTGACACCTTCCCTGCTGAAAATGGCACCCGCTCTACCGTTCCGTTTTGGCGATATATCCACACTTCTTGGTCCGCCAAATCAATCAGCCAACCCAGTCGTACGCCGTTTTGAATGTAGGCATTCATTTTGAGTTGGAGCTTCGGGAGACTGTCGGTTTTGGAGCGAAGTTCAGCCACAAAATCGGGTGCGATGTGGGCAAACTGATTTTTTTCACTTTCGGGCAACGCGTCAAAACTGGCTTTCAGAATAAAAGATGCATCAGGGGCTCGCATGGAACCGTCGGCAAACGTAAACCCCGCCGACGAACTGAACGTATAGCCCAGCTTGGAAGAGTGGTTCCACAATTCGAGAATGAACAAGAGCTTATTCTGGTAAAAACCTGAAAGTGTATTGGTTGGTGAAATAATGATAATGTTCCGGTCGGCATCGCGCTCAATATTCAGTTCATCGTTCATGCGGCAAAACGCCAAAAACGCGGCATCATCCCACCGAATTTCGTCGGGAAGCCTGAGTACGTATTCATCCAATGCGACCATAATCTCGGACCGTTTTTTATTCAAAAATAACAATTTCAGCCCCAAAACCCAAAAGTCATTGAAAAGCCGTAATTTTGCGCCCTAATTAACACAATTGTCTATTGTTGTCAGTGATTTTGAGGGAATTAGTTAAGTATTTAAGCCATTCTCACTACTCACTGCTCACTACTGAATACTAACTATGGAATACAATCACCGCGAAATTGAAAAAAAATGGCAGCAGTTTTGGGAAAATAACCAAACCTACAAGACTGATATTGACCACAATAAACCCAAGTACTACGTCCTCGATATGTTTCCTTATCCTTCGGGAGCAGGACTGCATGTAGGGCACCCGCTGGGCTACATTGCTTCTGACATTATTTCGCGTTATAAAAGACTCAAAGGCTTTAACGTTCTGCATCCGATGGGCTTCGATAGCTTTGGGCTTCCCGCTGAGCAGTACGCCATTCAAACGGGCCAACACCCTGCCATCACGACCGAGCAAAACATCAGTACGTTTATCAGTCAAATGAAAAACATCGGTTTCAGCTACGACTGGAGCCGCGAAGTTCGCACGTCTGACCCTAATTATTACAAATGGACGCAGTGGATTTTCATGCAACTGTTCAACCATTATTACGACAAAGACGCCGACAAAGCCCTGCCCATCAATCACTTGGTTGCTCAGTTTGAAAAAGGAGGCTCCGCGGCCGTCAATGCCATTTGCGACGAAGAAACACCTGAATTTACCGCCGGAGACTGGAACGCCATGAGCGAAAAAGAGCAGCAAATCCTGCTCTTGAAATACCGCTTTACTTTCCCCGAAGAATCGTACGTCAACTGGTGCCCGGGCTTAGGAACGGTGTTGTCCAACGACGAAGTAAAAGACGGTGTTTCGGAGCGCGGGGGCTTTCCGGTGGAGCGTAAATTGATGAAACAGTGGGCCATGCGCATCACCGCCTACGCCGACCGCCTGTTGACAGGCTTAGACACCATCGACTGGCCCGAACCCTTGAAAGAGCAGCAACGCAACTGGATTGGCAAAAGCGTAGGGGCAAGTGTGAAGTTTAAAGTAGCCAGCGAAAACAGCGATGCCCTTAACATCGAGGTATTCACCACCCGCGTTGACACCATCTACGGCGTTAGCTTCATGGTGCTGGCTCCCGAGCACGAATGGGCGTTGGAATTGACCACTCCTGAGCAAAAAGAAGCCGTCGAAACCTACATCAAATGGGCCGCCAGCCGCAGCGAAGTAGACCGCATGGCCGAAAAGAAAGTGACGGGCGTGTTTACGGGCAGCTATTGCATCAATCCGCTGAGTGAAGAAAAAGTACCCATTTTCTTGGCCGATTACGTGTTGGCAGGCTACGGAACGGGGGCCGTCATGGGCGTGCCTTCGGGCGACCAGCGCGACTGGAACTTCGCCACGAATTTTGGGTTGCCGATTGTCCCGATTTTGGACAGCCAGAAAGACATTGATAAACAGGCCGATAACACCAAAGAAGGGACTTACATCAACTCGGGCATCATCAACGGCATGACCTACAAAGAGGCCCCCGATGCGTTGATTGGCTGGTTGGAAGAACGCAAATTGGGCAAAGGAAAAGTGCAGTACCGCCTGCGCAATGCAGTCTTTAGCCGTCAGCGCTACTGGGGCGAGCCCGTGCCCGTGTATTTTAAAGATGATGTTCCTTATCTGATTGATGAAAGTGAATTACCATTAGAATTGCCCAAAATCGACAAATATCTCCCCACCGAAACGGGCGAGCCGCCACTGGGCCGCGCTGAAGGCTGGAAATATAAAAATGAATACGAATACGAATTAAGCACTATGCCCGGCTGGGCCGGCTCCTCGTGGTACTGGTACCGCTACATGGACCCGCAAAACAATGGCGCTTTTGCCTCCAAAGAAGCTATCGACTATTGGCAGCGCGTTGACTTTTATTTGGGCGGCTCCGAGCACGCCACGGGACACTTGCTATACAGCCGTTTCTGGAATAAATTCCTGAAAGATCTGGGCCTCGTACCGCACGAAGAGTTTGCCGCTAAGCTATTGAATCAGGGCATGATTCAGGGACGAAGCAACTTTGTGTATCGTTTGAAATCAAGTGAAAGCGGACACCCCGTTTTTGTTTCTCACGGTTTAAAAGACCAATACGAAACCACCAAATTACACGTCGATGTAAACATTGTTGACAATGATATCCTTGACGTAGCTGCTTTCAAAAACTGGCGTGAAGATTTCATCAATGCCGAATTTATTCTGGAAGATGGAAAATACGTCTGTGGCTGGGAAGTTGAAAAAATGTCCAAATCAAAGTTTAACGTCGTCAATCCTGACAACATAGTTGAGAAATACGGCGCCGATACACTGCGTATGTACGAAATGTTTTTGGGGCCATTGACCGATGCAAAACCTTGGAACATGAACGGCATCAGCGGTACGTTCAACTTCTTACGTAAGTTTTGGCGGTTGTTTTTTGAAGACCAGAGCGGCAAACAAAAATGGACCGATGCCGAGCCAACCGCCGAGGAGTTGAAGGTATTGCACCGCACCATCAAACGCGTGGAAGAAGACATCGAGCGGCTTTCGTTCAATACCGTCGTGTCTACGTTTATGATTGCAGTCAATGATTTGAGCGACCTGAAATGCCACAAAAAGGCCATTTTGCAGGACATGCTTATTTTGTTAGCGCCGTATGCGCCGCACATTACCGAAGAATTGTGGGTGGCATTGGGCAACGAAGCGGGCACTATTTCGGCAGCGTCATTCCCCGTTTTCAATCCTAAATACTTGGAAGAAAGCGCATTTGAATATCCGATTCAAATCAATGGCAAAGTGCGCGCCAACATTCCGTTCCCCGTAGATATGTCCAAAGAAGATATTGAGCAGGGCGTATTGGCCAACGAAACGGTACAGAAATGGCTCGAAGGCAAAGCCCCTAAAAAGGTAGTGGTAGTGCCGAAACGCATTGTCAACGTCGTGTTGTAAACATCAACGTCGGCAAGGTTTTGAACCTTGCCGACGTTATGGTAAATCATGATTTTAGGTTCCTTGTTGTATATCTCATCTACTTTTTTTGGTTATCTCGGCGAAATTTCTCCATATTATTAGTTAACCAATATTTTTTATTCGCTAAACGTTCAGCACGATACTTTTCATAGTAACCCGTTGTCATCAAATTGAGTTGAAATTTGTATTTGAAACCAATGGTTGCTTGGGCATTCTTGTACAATTTACTGACCAAAGCCAGAGAGAAATCGGAAGCTGTGTACTTATTCAACACTGAGTTAGGTACTTTTTTGTCATCAATCCATACCCCGTATATCTTCGGATTTTTATAGGCGTCAAATTCTTTTTCGGTAAGAACAGTAGGTGGAAAAGGCTTCAAAGGAGGGATCATTGCCCAATTCTGTTTTAGCTGTTGCTCTTCACTCATAGCTCTAAAAATTACCTCTAAGCGAGCTCGGTCCGGTTCTGAAACCCTATCTAAGCGATACCAGTCCTTCCCATTTTTTTCGCCTTTTACTAAATATTTTTCAATAATTTGTTGGTATTCATCCAGCATGGCCTGCGAAACTCCCTCTTTTGTAAAATCAGCCTCAGTCGTTGATTGTGGTACAACATTAGGGGCATTTTGTGCAAAGCTGATGTCGCTAAAAATAAAGACCAACCCTGAAAAAACGCATAAAGCTGTCGTTTGAAGCAAGTACGCACGCTTCATTGAAGTGAATTTGTTCATCATTTTAAACCGTTTTTTGGTGATGAGATAATTGAAAGAACTCGCCAGCGTCACACCGTTGTGTTGACATATTTTATGAAGTAATAAATACTGGTACGCAGGTGGATTTCGGTGCGTTTTGATCACCCAATCATCCGCCAAAAATTCGTGATTAAGCCTAATCGCCCGGCGGTACAGCCATACGGCAGGATTCCACCAGCAAAATGCGAGAACAAGTTCAATAAACAGCACATCCAACGTATGATGCTGACGGATATGCGCCTGTTCATGCTGTAGGATTTCGGCTTCTATGTCGTCGTTTTCAAATGCCCAGCGATTGACAAAAACATACTTACCAAAACTGTAAGGGGTATTATTCTGCGGTATCAATACCAAGTTCATTTCACCCTTTTTCACGACCAGATGGGTGCGGATCAGTTGCCAAAAAGAATACAGATTTTTAGTAAAACGAAGCAGAAAGGCAAGGGTAATTACCCCGTAGAGTCCCCACAGATACGTCGTCAAAGGCAGCGTATCTGTAACCGCTGAAATTGAAACGGGGTCATTGGGAGTAAGTGGCCCGGATTGAATGACGGTCGATAGTGTTTGCGTTTTTTCAACAACGGACGGGAGCGTTTCAACGGGCAATTCGTACGAAACAAGGGGAATCAACCCCGAAAACAACAGGCTGAATAACAGGTAGAAGCGATTAAAAACAGGCATTTTTTCTTTTTCCAATACCAAATGATACAGAATCAGTAACAATGCCGAGCAGACGGCAAATTTGAACAGATAAATGCTCATGGCTTTTTATGTTTAAGTTGTTCGTCAATCACTCGTTTTAAGTCCTCCAATTCCTCTTTGGAGAGGTCGGCGGTATTTGTAAAAAAGGAGGCAAATTGCGCTACCGAATTCCCGAAGAAATTTTTAATGATGCCGCGAACGTGTTTAGAAAAATAATCCTCTTTGGAAACCAAGGCATAATACTGCCGCGAATTTCCGAAAAGAGTATACCCAACAAAACCTTTTTCCTGCATCCGTTTGAGCAACGTAGCCACGGTAGTAGAGGCAGGTTTAGGGTCGGGCGAGGCATCAATTAGGTCTTTCATAAAGACCGTTCCCTGCTGCCAGATTACCTCCATTAATTGTTCTTCAGATTTAGAAAGTTGCATATACTCTACAATTTGATACTTTATTCTACAAATGTAGAATACAAAAAATTCAAAGCAAATTTCCGGGTAGATATTTTGAGATTATTTTATATTTTTGATTGAATAAAACAGCGTAGCCATGAACAATTTTGCAAACAGCAAAGTCATAAAATTGTCTTTTTTCGTCCTATTGGCCACTTTGATTGTGGCAGGCTGCAAAAAGAAGGATATTTGGCCCAAAGAAACTTATGAAATGTTGAATAAACGCTCCATCAAATTAGTTACTTATAGCAATTCCCGCTTGAGTCAGTTCAGCTTCCAAGAAAGCGCCAATAAACACGTAGCAGTTTATACTAATCAGGTCATGGATTTGAGCCAATGCAATGATTGCGGACACCCTTTCATTGCTTTCGAAGTGGATCCTTTACTTTCTGAATTCATCTATTCTTCTGCGCAGGATTTGGAAAATATTCACGCTATAAGCGGAGTAACGAGCAGTTTCTTTGGCCCATATGCTTATCCTATTCGTTCGGGCAGTATTTTAGGAAGAAAAACCACTGACTATTCATGGATTATCACCATTGATTTACCAGCCGATAGTACCAAGCCAAATGAATCCCGTAAAATAAAAGGCGTATTTACGCTGAAGTAATTATTGTTGAAGCCATAGGAACGCGCTTCACTTGTTATAAAAGAGCTTTTCGCTCCACTTCAATGAATCTGGAAAAGGTAGATTATATTTTGAAAAATCGGACCAAAAAATCAATACACGGTGTTTTGACGGGTCTTTTGAAGAAAGGATAACAGGAAATTTTTTATGCTTTATTAGTTCCCTTTTGTGCCCTGTAAATTCAACAAAATAACGCTTGTATTTGTAATCAATATCTTCTCTGAATAGCCTATTTTTGTGTTGATAGTGGTAATGAAACCTCAAATACAGCGTCCCCGTTTTGGTGTGATATTTTTCTTCAACACCATCTATCGTTGCAATTTCAAAAGTCTGATTATGAAAGATTTCTTTCTTCTCACGAGATTTCATTATACTCATAAAAAGAAAAGGTAGTGCTATTAACACATACCCCCAAATCCCGAAAAACATTGCTGCTTCAAAGTTCCACTTTTGTTCTTTGGGTACACCTTCCATTTACTTGTAACTCAGTATTGTTTTTAGTCATCCCCTGATTTTTTCAACGTCGAAGGGCACACAAAATCGGTGGTGGTGATACGGCCCAACTTTTGAATGGCGGCAAAGCCGCCGTCAATGTCTACAAGATTGTCGTAGCCCCTGGATTTGAGAATAGAAGCGGCCATCATGGAGCGATAGCCACCCGCGCAGTGGATATACATCGTTTCTTTTTTGGGAAATTCGGCCATCAAATCATTGATATTATCTAACGGCAAATTTTTGGCGCCATCGATGTGCTCGGCCGAAAACTCACTGGGTTTACGCACGTCGATGATGGGCAAATTTTTGTCTTTTTCAAGGCGACTGGCCAATTCATCGGCCGAAATTGAGCTGATTTCATCCACTTCATTGCCGCTTTCGCGCCAAGCGTCAAAGCCGCCGTCTAAGTAGCCAATCACATTATCGTAGCCTACCCGTGCCAAACGGAGAATGGACTCCTGCGTTTTTCCTTTTTCGGTAACCAACAATAATTCTTGCTTTACGTCGGGAATCAACGCGCCTACCCACGGCGCAAATTGGCCGCCCAGACCGATGTTGATAGAATTAGGAATAAAGCCTTTGCTGAAAAGCTGTGCGCCGCGTGTGTCCAATACTACTGCGCCCGTTTCGTTGGCAGCGGCCTCAAAAGCCGACGGAGACAAGGCTTGCGCCGCGCGTTTCATCACGGTATCTATGCTTTCGTAGCCTTCTTTATTCATCTGAACATTCTGCGGGAAGTACTGCGGCGGCTTCGCCAGTCCAGCGGTTACTTCCTTGATAAACTCCGCTTTAGTCATATCGGCACGGAGTGCGTAATTAAACATTTTCTGGTTGCCGAGCGTGTCAGTGGTTTCTTTGCTCATGTTTTTACCGCAAGCAGAGCCCGCTCCGTGGGCGGGATACACGATGACTTCATTGGGCAAAGTCATGATTTTGTTACGGAGAGAATCATACAAAAAACCCGCCAAATCGTCCATGGTCAGGTCTGATTTTTGGGCCAAATCGGGCCGCCCTACATCACCGATAAAGAGGGTATCGCCGCTAAAAAGCGCTTTTTCCTGCCCATTTTCGTCCATTAATAAATAACAGGTTGATTCCAAGGTATGCCCGGGTGTATGAATGGCTTTTAACGTCATCTTTCCTACCGAAAAAAGCTCTCCGTCCGTGGCAATGTGGGCCTCAAAGCCCGTTTTGGCATTGGGCCCGTAGACAATCGGAGCGCCCGTTTTTTTGGATAAATCCAAGTGGCCCGACACAAAATCAGCGTGAAAGTGGGTTTCAAAAACATACTTGATTTTGGCTCCGTCGCGGGCGGCGCGTTCGATGTAGGGCGTTACTTCGCGGAGGGGGTCAATGACCGCCACTTCGCCTTCACTTTCAATATAATACGCTCCCTGCGCCAGACAACCGGTATAAATTTGTTCGATTTTCATCTTCGTATGAATTACATCCTATTTTCACTACTCAATGAATCAAATTTAAATGGGCTTAGTTCCGCAGTGCCCAAAATCACATTGAAGCCTCTTTTACGTTAGCATCAAAAATCCCTGTCAACACCTGACCATTTCGTTTGATTTGCAGAAAAATCCGGTACTGCCCTGCTTTCGGGAATGCGTACGGAAACACAATTCGGTTTTCATGTTTCATACCTTCCATGTCGTGCGCGCTCATGCCGCTCATGCTTGCCATCAACAGCCTGTCACGCTCAGCAGGGGCCAGCAGTTTCAGGCCTGCAATGTAGCGGTCAATGCTATCCCGAAAGGCTTTGGCATCGCCAGAATACCGAAAAATTTTGGTGGTATCGGCAATACGGTTTTGCATGATTTGCTGCGCCGCCATCGAATACGTGCCTACAGGATGCAAGTGAATGTAGACCGAGCCATCAGAACGCACAATGGCCGCATGGCCATTCATGCCCAGATACGGCTCCAATACCGCAGGTTTGCCGTCGGGACCGAAGACTTCAAAAGCCAGTTGATAAGGTTTCCCTGCCTCAAACGAAACTTCTGGTTTGCCTTCCCACACGATGGATGTACCATCTTTCAGTTTGGTTTTGGTGCCCGGCTTTCCACAAATAACTACATTTTCATCAACGGGGATTTGCTTGGGATTATTCAGCGGGTCGGTCACCACATAGGTATCTTCGGGGTCGGTTTTCAATGTTGCATTACCGTATATTTCGGGAATATCAATGGTATCCGTAATGGTTTCGGCAAAGCCTGAGCGCTGCACTACGTCGGCATAAACCAAGTACCTTCCAGCGGGCAATTTGGGCAAATACGCCTCAAAGGTGGTCGTATCGCGACGCTCAGGGTGGAGATGCGCAAAGGCATCCAGCGTATTTTGGCGCACCAAAAACAAGTGCATCAATTTGCCGTGATCAGGGATGAGAAAGCTCATTACCGTACGGCGTTGTGAGCTTTTATTGATGGAATTGGTATCTACTGTCAGTTGAAAAACGCGCTCATTGTTTTGGTTAACAATCTTGGCACTTCCCAAAATAGGCTTATACATGTACCTTTTATAATCATCCGCCCAGCTATTCCACCAACTGCTTCCGATGTAGAGTATTCCAGTACAGGCCACTGCCGCCACCCCCATCGAAACCCAGCGCGAACGACGCTGTTTTGGGGTAAGACTCGCTCCTTTTCTTAGCAAACCGTCGCTGGCACTGGCGCCGATGGCGGTAATTAAAATCACGACCAATAACAAACCCAAAATACTCAGCATTACGCCCAAACCCGCGGGCATGTCACGTTGAGCGGTAGAAACCGCCACAATCGGAACAATCAATTCTTTTTTGCCATCGTCGCCATCCAGCGTAATCTGCACACTGGATGCACCACCCGCCATAAGCCACACAATTCCCTGAAACTGTCCCGTTTGATTTGGCACGGGGCTGATGACATCAGAAGACGGAGCACCTTTGTCGCCCGTACGAAAATAAATGGGCCGCGCCAGTACACTGGTTACGTTTCCGCTTTCCATATAGACCGTCACCTGCGCCGTACCCGGGATGACATCGGGTGGTTGCAAACTGACCAACACGCGATAAGCACCCGCCTGCCCCTGAAACAGCACGCCAGCACTGCCGACGTGCGCCATGGAAGCAATCGAATATAAAAGACAAAAAGAAAAAACAACGAAAAAGGAAAAGGCTTTCAGAAGACGCATGTTCAGGAATTTTAGGAATAAAAAAAGGGGGCGCAGGAGTTACCTCGCCTTCTTCAGATGCATTGATAGTTCATTGGCAAGGTGATTTTGCGCGTTTTCATCGTTGAATTTTGCGCATCCACTTACCCCATGCCAATCCTATTCGGGAAGAAATGTAGCCAAACCCAAGCGCATAAGCGATTCCAATGCTGAAATCAGTGGCATTTTGTAACACCCAAGGCGCATATTTGTAGCGGTATTCCCAATCGGGATCATTGCCAAAATAATAATAATGACTACCAAAAAACCAGTTACGGGCATAAGGCGACTCTTGCAAAAACGAGCCAAAGGGCCATTGCACAATGAGCGTAATTACCACAAAAACCACACTCATGATGGCCGCCATCACCCAATCGTTGATGTAAGTATAACGGTTCAAAATCCAGTCCATCGCCAAAGCGGGCACAATCAATAACAAAGGAAAAGCAAACCCCTGATAATGGGTAATGTGATTCCAGATGGGCCCCAACTTGGGTTCCGCAGGAAACAAAGGAATAATCCATAAAGTAAGGCACATCAAAGCGGTATAAACGCCCGTAACCGAAGTGATGGTCCAGCGTCCTCCCGCTCCTCTTCCAAAAGCCAACAGCACCAACGGAAACGCCATGGCAGCGACTTTATAAAAACTCGAATTGTGCATTTCCCACTTTCCTATTTCTTCAGAAAGCAGGGTATACCACATCGTAACCAAAAAACCAGCCGACAACGCAAAAAGCAAGTTGAGTCGACGGAAACGTCGTTTGGTATAATCTGTATTTGTAGGCTGAGCGCCCGTCATTTGATTTTTTACGGCCAAAACACTCACAATTGCGCCAAACTGCACCCCGATGATTCCCAACGCTAAAACGGTATGCGGCGGAGAAAGTATCTGCACATCAAGCCCGTACGTACCATGCCACCAATCATCAAACGGAGCCGAGGTGAGCATCATCAACGCGCCCCAAATGCAGAATAAGGCCCCCAATGAGCTATAAAAAAAGCCCCAAACCTTTACACTTTGCGCTTTCTCCACTACCGAACCTTTGAACGTAGTATACAGCACTTGATAGCCCGAAAAAAGCCCAGAAACAATCGCTCCCACGTATATAATGACGTGAGGCGGTGAAAAAAGGCCATCACGACCAATGCTGAGGTGCCAACAAATGTCCCAAATAAGACCTACAATAACGCAAAAAGATGAAAATACAACCGCATATAAATACGGAGGAATGCCTAAAAGAAAGTCAGCCGATGAAACGCGCTGATAGTCAGATGATTTTTCAATAGCGGGCGAAAGCGGGCTTGCCATAACGAATCCGAATTAAGGTTAATAGGTTGATTGAAGAGGAACACGGGCGGCACAGAAAATCAAACCATTCTTTCTTTCTAAAAAGACAAAAATAGTCCTTATCCTCTACACCAAAACGTGCTGAATGGGCTATTAAAAGTACTAAAAACCAATGACAATCCAAAAGCGTTATTCCCCCATCCAATTTCGAAATTCTCCGGCTTTATCTCGGCTGATAAACACCTCTTCTTCAGTACACGGGCGCAAATCCAATTTAAGCCGACTGTTGAAGTGTAAATGGATTTTATCCACGGATTTTGGACAAAGAATAATCTGCCGATTGGCCCGAAAAAACTGCTTCGGATTCAATATACATTCAAGTTCATCAAGGGTATAATCCACCACGTAAGAGCGTTCGTCCCAAGTCTTGACAAAACTCAATCGCTCCTGACTGTAAAAATAGGCAATATCATCGACCGAAACAGGCACAAGCCGCGAACCCTGTTTCAACAAAAAACGCTCCCGGTAGTCCGAAGGCGATACTTTTGTTTGCTTAATAAGATGTACCAGTTCATTGACGTCCAAGTGATTTTCGGCCGTTGTTCCGTACAATTTCTTCAGTTCCTGAAATTTATGCAGGCTTCGTTTCAGCGCTTCTTCATCAATGGGTTTGAGCAGGTAATCTATGCTGTTGACCTTGAAAGCCTGAATGGCGTATTCGTTGTAGGCAGTCGTGAAGATAACGGGGCTTTTAACTTCCACTTGACTGAATATTTCAAAACTTTGCCCGTCGCACAATTCAATGTCCATCAACAGCAAATCAGGGCGTTCGTTGTCGCGCAGCCATTGGATAGACGATTCCACACTGTCGAGCATCGTGATTACCTCAATGTTTTCATCGCACTCCTGCACCATTGCTTTTAACTGCCGAGCGGCCAGCGCTTCATCTTCAATAATGACTACTTTCATCACCTATTGTCTTATAATCAATCCTTGATTGTTACTTTTCCGTTTCCGAAGGGCTATCCTAGGCTTTAACCGTTTTTTCGGTGGCGCTCAATTCGCCGATAAGCGGCACTCTCACCTCAAAAACCTCTTCTTTTTCATAAATCTGCACGTGTGGCTGTCGGAGCAAGGCGTATTTTGAAGCAATATTCATCAGTCCTTTTTTGCTCGAAGGCATACCGTTATTGGGCTTACACTGCAGGTTATTTTGCACAATAAGCTCTCCTGAATTATTGGTAAAAATCTTGATATGCAATGGTTTGGCAATGGAAACCATGTTGTGTTTAACGGCATTTTCGACCAACAATTGAAGCGTCAAAGGCGGAATTTGGGCGTGGCGGTACGCGGGGTCAACGTTTACTTCCAAGGCAATGCCGTCTTCAAAACGGGTTTTCAACAGCCCAAAATAGGCGTGGGTAAATTCTAGTTCTTTTTCGAGAGAAATCAGCTGTTGTTCATTGCTTTGCAAGAGATACCGATACACCTGCGACAAATCGCCAATGAACCGCACAGCCGTTTTGTTTTCGTTGGATTTTACCAACGCTTGAAGTGTATTGAGGCTGTTAAATAAAAAATGGGGTTGTACCTGATTTTTTAACGAATCCAACTGCATTTCAAGGTTGGCACGGCTGAGTTCTTCCGTTTGGCGTTTGCTGATTAACCATTGCCGAAAAAAATAACGACTTTCATAAACGGCAAAAATGATGGCCAGATAAAATAGATTCAGCCCAAGCATAAAGAGCGTTTCGGGATAAAACCAGTCAAATTTGGGCTTATCGCTGTAGACAAAATAATCGAATAGAATCAACCGTTGGGCCACCAACACTACCACCACCGGAACACTAAGCAACCCCAAGGCAATGAGCCGTTGGCGAACATTTTCAAGGCCCGGATTACGACGACGCACCTCAATAATCATCCAACGCCCCACAATCCATGAAAAATACACCGAGGCCAGTCCCGCAATGAGAAATTTGGCCGCAGTGAAGGTATCATTACAGAGGGTAGGTAAATTAAAAAAAACGGTTGCAACGGCCCAAAGTACAATTGGACCAAGGAAAAGCAATCGTTTATCATTGAGGGTGACTTTCATCGCAGTGCCAAAAAATTCATTCAGTTAATTACAAACTTAAACCTATAATTAACAAATCGGAGGTTGCTGGCGAACGAAAGCCCTAAAATAGAGGCTGAACCGTCGTAATTTAAAATTCAAAGGTTAAATAACAGGACGGGTTCTGCTGCCGCGCTCGTTGATTTTTTTGCAGCAAACCAACTCTCCATCCTCACATTTAGTAGCCGACGATTTGACGGAAGAGTGACCAAAAGCCGCCTTGAGCGACAGAGATTCTGAACTCAGGCTACAACCACCGATGGCAACCAGGACGCTGAAAAACAGGAGGTTTTTTAAGTAAAGTCTATTTTTTAACATGGCTATATCGTTTGTGAGTTCAAGAATATGATGTATCAACGCTCATAAAACGCTCAAAATTACATTATTGCCCTGATTTATCAATAAATTAATTATCATCGCCTAAAATTTCTATACTTCCTTACCCATTCGATTTGAACCCCTACAAATTTAGCCGCGCAGAAGGCACAAACACAGTACTTTTTCGGAAGACCAAGATCTGCTTTTTCAATTTCTTGATTATCAGCACCGTTGCAAAACTTACAGAGCCATTTGCTTTTTTTGCCTCTAGAAAAAAAATAGTAGAATTTTTATATAAAATTAGATATTTCAATAGTACATATCCCTTACTTTTGACTATACACCTTAAACCCTTTTCTTCATGACTTCCCAAACTCCCTCTCTCCGCTATGCATGGTATGTTGTAGCGGTGCTTATGCTTGCCTATATTTCTTCGTTTATTGACCGTCAGGTGCTCACTTTGCTGGTCAAACCCCTCAAACGGGACTTTGGGGTTACCGATACGCAGATAGGGCTTTTGATTGGGTTCAGTTTTGCCATTTTTTATACATTTCTTGGCATTCCGATTGGCCGCTTAGCCGACCGACGCAGCCGCAAAAGCATCATCTTGTGGGGAATTGTTTTGTGGAGTTTGATGACCGCCATTTGCGGCGTGACAGACACCTACAGCCAGCTTTTTCTGGCACGCGTGGGGGTTGGAATCGGCGAAGCCGCTTTATCGCCTGCCGCATATTCGATGATTACCGATTTGTTTCCACGCCATAAACTAGGTACCGCCATGGGTATTTACAACCTGGGTGTATACGTTGGCTCTGGGCTTTCGATTCTGTTGGTGGCCCTTATTCTAAAACTTATCAGCGTTGAAGGCATGTGGCAAGTTCCCTTTTTCGGAGAAATATACCCATGGCAGACGGTATTTCTAATCGTTGGCGCACCAGGACTTCTGATTGTATTGCTGATTGCCTTTACAGTCAAAGAACCCGTGCGCCAACAAACCTCGAAGGCAAAAGTTGAGATGTCAGAAATCCGAGCCTATTTCAGCGCCAATCGTTTTTCATTGTTGTCGCTCTTTTTCGGGATTGCTTTTATGGCGTTTAGCTCTTACGCCACTACCTCCTGGACCCCTACCCTTTTTGTCCGTAAATATGGCTTGGCCGAAGCGCAGGCAGGGTTATTGTTAGGTGCAATAATCACGATTTTTTCAACGGCTGGTGTTTATTTGGGCGGTCGCTACGCCGACAAATTGACCAAAGACGGCTACCCCGACGCCAAAATGCGGGTGGGCTACCAAGGAATGCTCATCGGCACTTTGCTGGCCGTCTCTATTTTGGCAATGATGGTATTTACTTCGGCTCCTTTGCCCGTTTTTGTGGTCTTGTTGGCACTGATTTGCTTTTTCACGGCTCTCCCTTACGGTGCTGCTACGGCTGCACTTCAAGAAATGGTTCCCGCCCCGATGCGTGCCACTTTTTCCGCTTTTTTCTTATTTGTGGTCAACATCGTCGGGCTTGGCGGCGGGCCTTTGGCGGTTGGTTTCATCAATGATAAAATATTCGGCGACCCCAATCAGGTTCACCTATCATTGGCTTGTACGGTACTGCTAGGATGCGGGGTTTCGTGCTTGCTCCTCTACCGAGGTTTAAAGCCGTTCGTTCGTAGTACCGAAAATGCTCGACTGGCGGTCAATTAATTAGTAGGGCAAGACTCTATTTTAGCCACAAACGAAGCTTGGCCCTGGACACTGAAGCCAGGGTTGAGCTGAATATAAGCTGGGGCTTGATAAGTGGTGGGTTGATTGGTCGGCAAAGCACATTCAGACAATAGCGAATACACCGATGTGATCACTCCAGTGGGACAGTTTGCCGAAGTTAACGTCGGTTGCGTAAGAGGCCCCACGGCTTCTATATTGGCATCCATCCAGGCCAAATGGGCCGTTAACCACGTTTTAAGGTAATCCACTTCTTTATCAAAGGTATTTCCAAGAAGTGGATAATATTCATTGTACATGATTGGGTCTTCCAGAATATCCCATTTCGTAAAATTACGCGTAATGGCATCTTTTGATTTCAACAATGTACGTTGTGTATCAATGAAATGATGAATACTGTCGAGATGCCACGGGCCTTTTCGTAGCTCACGATAACGAGTAACGAGTTTTTGGACAAAGTAGCAATCTTCCAATACTTTTTTGGCCCAGAAAGGTGTGCTTGAAGTACGCCCCGGACAATAAATATTGAATTGCCAAGCCCATGAGCTATCGGGTTTGACCGATCTTGGGTAGCAAAATTGCTGATTTCCCATCGACTTATCAAAGTCCCACGGCGGCCCCATCGTGAAGCGCCCCCCTTCGCTATCTCTGTCCTTGTACAAAAATGTACTCGCCCGCCATGCATCCGAGTTTTTGGTAAATTCTTGCAACAGAAAAAAATCTACAAAAGAATCAACATTCAGGTAGGGGCGATACCCGAGCGTAGGACTTTTAAAATCAGGGCCATTGAGCGCGGTTTCAAAATTATACATGTACTGCTTGATGTAATTAAACTGCAAGTTCAGAGAAGTAGTATTTGTATACTCATGCAATTTTGGGTATTCAACGTGGAATATGGGCGGTGCCTGCAAAGGCACATCGTTGGGGGGAATATGAGAACTCCATTTTTTCTCTTCGTTTTCCCCCACTTGAAGAATATACCCTCCCGTAATTTTGACGGCATCGGTGTCTATTTCTTCGAGTTTTTTAATTTTGACACGATTATCATTACGTTTGATTTTTTCCATCAAAATATAAACTCCCTGATACAACGTTTGACCATTAGTATTCAGATATAACTCCACATAACGCGTACGCGGTGCATACCGGTTGGTTTTTCGAAACATCTCCTGCGAAAGTACTTCTCTCAAGAACGATTTATCTCCAAAGCAGGCGTTTAATACCCAATCTGCTTCTTTGGGCATTCCTAATAGTACCACGTTAGAGTCTGCATCCGTGGCAACTTGTCGCGTTTCAAAGCCATACGATTTTTTAGGCCAATAAGTGGAAGTATTACCTCTGATTTCAATTCCAATGTTCCCAGAAAATTGATAAACATTGGTATTTGAATTAACACTATAATAATAAACGCTGTCGGGACTACCAGCGACCACTGATTTACCAACGATTTTCATCGTGGCCGCAATCTTGGGTTCATTAGGAATCGTCTGCCCGTTTGTATTGATGATAACAATAGGTAAATTGGAGGTAATTACTAGCTGTGAAAACCCCATTAAATGCGTCAATATTAATGTAGCGAATACCAAAGCGAATCTAAAACTTTTCGATCTCAAAAACAGAGATTGCTGCAATAATGTAGATGTTTTCATAGAACTAATGTTTGGTTAAGAGGGAATAAACTATTTTCAATCAAACATATCAATACCGACATATTACATCATCAGTATCGGTCCAATTGATACCAAAAGCTATTTTAGACCCATTGGTATACATATTAATAGACATACTTCTAAACTACTTATTCTATTACTAATGACCAAAAAATGTTATCAAGTGGTACATTAAGAAAAATTAAATAAGTGCTTGAAAACAAAGCTATTCCCAAAATTTTCCTCAAATACTGATGGTAAACAATTAAAAAATTGATTCTCCTCACTTTAGTTATTAACCAATAACTACCGCGACAAAATGATAAAATATATAGCCATTGCTTCGGCAGCGACAATGCTACTGCTCATTCGCCAAACTACGACCGAACCCATGCCCATAGCAGTCACCAATTCCACCTTGCTCGCATTCGAAACCGCCCAGAATAACTACAAAAACTTCTGTTCGAGCTGTCATGGAGAAAAAGTGGAAATGTTTGTAGACCGCCAATGGAAACACGGCAAAACCAAGCCTGATTTGGTAAAAAGCATCACAGGGGGGTATCCCGACAACGGAATGCCGTCGTGGGGTGCGGCACTCAAACCCAAAGAAATTGAAGAATTGGCGGACTATATTTTGGAAGGCATTGAAAAGGGTAGCAAATACAGTTTTGCCGTCAAACCTAAATCCAACGTGTTTGCTTCGGCTGAACTTATCGTAAAATTAGACACGGTAGCCAGTGGATTGAGCAGCCCTTGGGGAATGGTATTTTTGCCCGACGGAGATTTGATTGTAACCGACCGCACGGGAGAGATTTATCGCGTTGGCAAAAACCAACAAAAAACCAAAGTGACGGGCGGCCCTGCGGTATTGGCCGAAGGACAGGGCGGATTGCTCGACGTAGAACTGCACCCCAAGTTCGCCCAAAACGGCTTTATCTATTTCTCGTATTCAGCCTTCAAAACCGAAGGAAACGACAAACTTTCGACGACTGCTGTAATGCGAGCCAAGTTGGTAGGCACAACGCTGTCGGACCAAAAAATCATCTTTGAAGCACAACCTTACCTCAAAACCCGCCATCACTACGGCTCCCGGCTCGAATTTGACAGAAGTGGATTTTTGTATGTTTCGGTGGGCGATCGTGGGCAACACGTCCCACTACTACCTCAATCGGTAGAAAATGACTGCGGAAAAATCCACCGCCTCAACGACGACGGCAGCATCCCCGCCGATAATCCATTTGTCAAAAAAGACAAAGCCCACGGCTCGGTGTTTTCATACGGTCACCGCAACCCACAAGGCACCGCTCTCAATCCCACCACTGGCGAATTGTGGGAACACGAACACGGTCCACGCGGCGGAGATGAGGTAAATATCATCAAAAAAGAAACCAATTATGGCTGGCCAGTGATTTCCTACGGAATCAATTATGACGGAACCGTTCTAACCCCAAACACGGCCAAACAAGGCATGGCTCAACCCAATCACTACTGGATTCCTTCCATTGGCCCCAGCGGTATGACTTTCGTTACGGGCAACCGCTACCCCGCTTGGAAAGGAGATTTGCTCGTAGGTTCGTTGCGTTTTAAGTATCTGAACCGTTGTAAAGTACAAAATGGCAAAATCGTTAAAGAGGAGATTCTCCTACAAAATCTGGGGCGTTTGCGAAACGTACAAATGGGCAATGACGGCTACATCTACGTGTCGGTCGAAGACCCCGGATATGTGTTCCGGCTAGTACCCGTTCCGGTGAAATAAGAACATTACGTAATCTAATCAAAGAGGTCGGGGCACCCCGGCCTTTTTAATTGGTCTAAAAACCGTCTTTTAAAGGTACAAATAGGATTTTGGCAAACTTTCCTTTTAATTTTACGGTTCTATTTACGTACAACAAAAAGCGTTAACTGAGTTTTTATTATTCAACCAGTAAACCATTTAAACCAATAACGGATTACATTCCCCCATGGGCGACCTAACCATCAATAAAGAAAAGATACTTCAGGCCCTCAGTACCGTTCAGGAACCTGACCTCAAGAAAGACCTCGTGACCCTCGGCATGATTCGCGATGTTGAAACAGGCATTGACCTCATCAGCTTTACCGTGGTGCTTACAACGCCCGCGTGTCCGCTCAAAGAACTCATTCGGAAAGAATGTACGGATGCCATTCACAAATTTTTCGGTGACCACATTCGGGTAGATATAAAACTTACCGCCGACGTTACAACGTCGCGCACGGGCGGACCAGTGGTGCCGCAGGTAAAAAACATCATTGCGGTAGCCTCGGGAAAAGGAGGCGTCGGCAAATCGACCGTTACGGCCAACTTAGCCATGGCGCTTTCGCGCTCAGGGGCCAAAGTCGGAATTCTTGACGCTGATATTTACGGACCATCCATGCCCGTTATGTTTGGAGCCGAAGACATGCAGCCCCGAATTGTGCAGCGCGACGGTCGCAACATGATGGTCCCCATCCAACAATGGGGTATTAAATTGATTTCGATGGGCTTTTTGGTCCCCGCCGACAGTGCCACCGTCTGGCGCGGCCCCATGGCCAGTACGGCATTACGCCAATTGATTGGCGATGTAGAATGGGGCGAACTGGATTACCTGCTCATTGACTTACCTCCGGGCACCAGCGATATTCACCTGACACTTGTACAGGCGTTGCCCGTTACGGGAGCGGTCATCGTGACTACACCTCAAAAGGTGGCTTTAGCCGACGCCATCAAAGGCTTGGCCATGTTTCGACAGCCGCAAATCAACGTGCCAGTTTTGGGAATTGTGGAAAATATGTCCTACTTTACTCCTGCCGAATTGCCCAACAATAAATATTATCTTTTTGGGAAAGACGGTGGGCAGCAATTGGCCGACAAATTTAACGTTCAGGTATTAGGACACATTCCGTTGGTGCAGGGAATTCGCGAGGGCGGTGACGAAGGTCGACCAGCGTATTTGAGCGATGACCTCATCACCAAAGAAGCTTTTCAGGAAGCGGCCGAAAACCTCGCGCAGCAAGTAGCCATTCGCAACGCTACCTTGGCCAAAACCAAGCAGGTAGAGATTAGAGTATAACTGAAAATAGCATCTTAGCGCATTATTTTATAAAAAATGGAAACACTTCAAGCTGATTCACTTAAAGCTCGCGTCGAAATGGCGCTCAACAGCATCCGCCCTTATCTGGAAGCTGACGGCGGCAACGTAGCGGTGAAAGAGATTACCGACGACATGACGGTTCGACTCGAACTTGTTGGTTCATGCAGCTCATGCCCCATGTCAACCATGACCTTCAAGGCAGGACTAGAGGAGGCAATTTTAAAATCTGTTCCTGAAATCAAAAAAGTAGAGGCCATCAACCTCACTCCTGCCTATTAAAATCATGAAGGGTTCAAAAAACGTTTTTTGAACCCTTCATGATTTAGTAATTCCACCACTCTTTGACGGGATACTCACCGCTCCCAATTTCCACTTTTTCGCCAATCATGGGTGTCGTAATGGGTTGATTCAAGGCTTTTGCTTTTTTCGTCACGCGTTCGATGGATTCATTCCACGGATGCAACGCCAGCGTAAATTTGCTCCAATGGACAGGCAAAAGTAATTTAGCTCGCAACTCAACCGCGGCTTGGGCCGTTTCTTCGGGCATCAGGTGAATGTACTTCCAATAGTCGTTGTATTGCCCACATTCCAAAATAGCCAAGTCGAACGGGCCGTATTTTTCTCCAATTTCTTTAAAGTGCGTATCATATCCCGAATCCCCGCCAACATAGATGCTGTGCTGCGGTGTTTTTAGAATAAACGACGACCAAAACGTCTGCATCCGCTTAAAACCACGCCCTGAAAAATGTCGGGCCGGCGCAGCAGTGATGTCAAACGTACTGTCGAGTGCTGTTTTTTCCCACCAATCCAGTTCCGTAATCTGAGACTCATCATAGCCCCAATGCGCCAAATGCGACCCTACCCCCAAAGATGTAATGACCCGCTTTACCTTGGGCTGTAGCTTTTTGACCGTTTCATAATCCAAATGATCGTAATGGTCGTGCGTAATAATCAGCAGGTCGAGTTCAGGAAAATCATCAATTGAATACACATTGCTTCCGTTGTAATTAGCCCCAAAAAAAGATATTGGCGAGGCATTTCCGCTAAAAACGGGATCTACCAGTATATTTTTTCCGTCGATATGCATAAAATAGGAAGAATGCCCAAACCAAACCACCACGGGTTTATCGGATGAGAGGTTCTTTAAATCGGTCTTGACCGAAGGCAGTGTTTTGCTCGGCTCTTTGTTTTCAACCTTTGGAATATACAGTTTTAAGATGTCAAAATAAGTAACGCCTTCGGCCAAATCAGGGGTAAAGTGCTCATTTTGAAAGGCTCCGTTTTTGTAATGTGGCGAAGTACGAATACGTTCGAGGCGGATTTCGGCAGGATTTTTTCCGAATTGTGGCTGCTGCATGTATACGTACCCACTCAGGGCAATGACCGCAATGAGAATGAATAAAATCAACATTGTATTTTTTAATTTGCGAAACATGGGTTGCTAAATTATCAATTAATAAGTGAGTGCTTACTTACTGTTTGACCACACAAATTGTGCGTTTAAAATATTGGACTCCTTAACTTTTGAGTTTATTCTGTTGATACTTAGATTTCAGAAATGAGAGCGTTTGCTCAATAAATGCCTCAGAAGGTTGCTGCATCAACTGATTACTCAAGCCGTCGAGCAGCATGACTAACAACAAAACTTCTTTTTCGGGTTCGGCGTAGCCCAGTTGGCGAAATGCGTCGGTGATGACTTCCACCAACTCAAGATAATAACCACTCGGACGGTACGACTGCCCTCGGTATTTTTTCTGCCATTTGAGAGAAAACTGTAGTTTCCAAAACTCGCGTTCTTCGCTAAATAGCTTCACGGGCAGTTCAATCGTGGCGTGAATCTTGGCCAAAGGTTCGGCCAATGCAACAATGGATTTGACGTGCCGAGCCATCCGTTCTTCACTCATGGCCAAAATAGCATCCATTAATCCTTCCTTATTGGTAAAATGACGAAAAATCAGTCCTTCCGAAACTCCCGCTTCTTTGGCAATCTGACTCGTGGGAGTCGTATCAAATCCATGTTCTGCAAAAAGTTTTAGCGCTGTTTCTAGAATCAGTTCCTTCTTTTCAGTCATAACTAAAAGTGAGTAATCACTTACAAAACTAAAATTAGCCTTCTAGGGTTCCCTATGTTTAAAATTTAGTAAAAAATACCATGATTTATTTACGACACCCAGCCTTTCAGTAATCCCTGATGGTCATGTTGGAGAAGCAATTCAAACAGGCGCGTTGTAGCGGCGGCATCGCCCATGGCGCGGTGGTGATTGGTGTGCTGAATTTGTAAATCTCGGCAAATATTACCCAAGCTATACGATTTGTAGCCCGGAAAAATCTTACGGCTTAGTCGAACGGTACACAGCGTATCACGGTCAAAATACTCATCTAAACGCCCAAATTCGCGCTTTACAAATCCATAATCGAAGGTGACATTATGCGCCACAAAAGCGGCGTTTTGGGTCAATCGGCGCACATCATCCGCAATTTCTTCAAACGTTGGCGCGTCTTTGACCATTTGATTATCAATCCCCGTCAATTGGGTGATAAACCCTGGAATCCAGCACTTGGGATTGATGAGACTTTGATAAGAGTCGATGACCTGTTGGCCATCGTGACGCAAAATGGCAATTTCGGTAATGCGGCTCGTATCGTACGCGCCGCCGGTGGTTTCAATATCTACAATGGCAAACATAAAAGAGCGTATATGAGACACAAAAATACGGGAAAAATACCGAAAGGATACGGGCAAACGCCCGTTGATTTACCCTCTTCTCAAATCGCAATTTTGTAGGGCACATTCAACCCTTAATGTTATGACAGTTATACACCTTGCTCGAACGCCTAATGGCTTAGAAGGGCTCCGTTTGCCGCTAAACTCCCACAAAGTATTCGTTCCCCTGCGCGACATCATGCGCCTTGAAGGCCAGCGCAATTACACCCTGTTTGTCCTCAAAAACGGTCAAAAAATATTGGTTTCAAAAAACATTGGTTTCTACGAAGAGTTACTGCCGCCCAACTTTCTTCGCGTCAATCGAGGTTGTATTATCAATACCGCATACTTAGACGTTTCGTTGGGTGAACATTTCCGACTAAGAGACGGGTATGAAATTCCAGTATCACGAAGAAAAATAAAACAACTCGAAGCCCTGCGAGACGTTGCCTAAACAAAGAGGCAATGCCTTCGACGCGAAAGCATTGCCTCTAATAAAACCCTAAATGAAGGCTGTCTCCAAAAAATTTCTATTGTTGCTTCCTGTTTAGGCGCTGGATGAGCATTTGCGTAAACATCTGCTCGGCTTTATACAGCTCTGCCAACTGCCTAACATTAACCACTTTAAGAAATTTATTCATGTATTCACGCTCCAAATCCACTTCTTTTTGCTGGAGATTGAGCGTTTCTTTGAGATTAGCCAGAATTTTTTCGTCGGGCGTTGTGAGCGTGTTGGTTTCAACGATGAGTTTTCTCATCTGCTTACGAATCTCTTTTTTTCTATCGTCAAACTCATTATAGACAGGCCAAAACTGCTGCGACTGTTCTGGGGTAAGGTTCAATCGGTTGGTAATCAGGCCAATTTTGGCATTTTCGATTTTCTGATGTCCTCCGTCTTGCGCGTAAGAGGCACTAACCAATAGGGTGCAAATAAATACAAATACGATTTTTTTCATCACTAAAATATGTTTCAAATAACGGATTGATACACTAAATTGCTTCCTCTAAGTCTTCGTCCTGAATGGCTTTGCGGAGGTCTTCGTCATTGACGTTGAGTTGTTGCAACAAAACATCTTCTCCGGCATAAGTCTCATTTACCTGAGGCTCTTCCACCATTTCTTGCTGGGTAATGTGATTATCTTTTAGATACGTAATAATCTCAGCATCTGACACTTGGCTCAGAGTTTCTTCGCCCAGCGAAAGTTGTTTTTGTGGATATGTTACCCAAAGTAATACGCCAACCACACTCGCCGCCGCCCCGAGCAAAGCGGTTCGTTTCCATGACCAACTGACCGTAAAAGAGGTTTCTTTCTCAGCTATTTGTTCGTAAATGCGGGTTTGTACCGTGGAAGGTAGTTTTTCAAAATACCCTTCAGGTTCCCGAAAAGGAAGCTTACGTTCGAGGTCGTCTAGTTTTATCCGTTTCATTTTTTCTCAGGTTCTGCGATGCTGTGGATGAAGTAGAGAATCGTTTTCAATCACATAAAATGAAGCCGTGGAGAAAACGTATTTATCTTTTGACAAAGCTTTTATACTAAAGTTTAATCTTCTCCGTTTAAAAACTTTTCAATTTTTGTCACTGCATGGTGATAGCTTGCCTTTAATGCCCCTACCGAGGTGCCAGTGATGTCGGCAATATCTTCGTATTTGAGGTCATCAAAATACTTCATGTTGAACACCAACCGCTGTTTGTCGGGCAAGGTCAGTAGCGCTTTTTGCAGCTTCAACTGAATTTCGTCTCCCGAAAGCGGCGAGTCAGATTCGCCCGCTGCGGCTTCCAGTTTTTCTAATAACTCGCCTTCTACATCGTGAATAGGAATAAAAAATCGGCGACGTTTTTTATTCAAAAAATTCAAACATTCGTTGGTAGCAATGCGGTACAGCCACGTAAAAAGCTGCGCATCTCCTCGAAATGTTTCTAATGCCTGCCACGCCTTAATGAAAGTTTCTTGTGTCAAATCGTCGGCATCGTCGTGGTCAATGACCATCTTGCGAATGTGCCAATAAATTTTTTGCTGGTACTTTCGCACCAACTGATTGAAAGCAAAATTGCGGCTTTCGGGATTGGCAAATTTTTCAAGAATGGCTTGATCGGTCATCTTTCAGGAGTGAGGACGGTGCCGCGCTTGCGGTCAGGAGTCAGGAGTGATTTTTTGTTCTCACTCCTGACTTCTTCTTACTTTTTTCTGGCAATCGCCCGTTTGGCGGCTGCTACAATATCGTTGGCGGTGAGGCCATATTTTTCCATGAGTTGCGCTGGTGTCCCACTTTCTCCGAAGCTGTCTTTTACGGCGATAAATTCCTGCGGATAAGGCGTACCCTGAATCAACAACTCAGCGATGGCACTTCCCAATCCTCCCGCTACCTGATGCTCTTCGGCCGACACCAAACAACCCGTTTTCTTCACCGATTTTAAGATGGCTTTTTCGTCCAAAGGTTTAATCGTGTGAATGTTGATAATTTCGGCGTTGATGCCTTCGGCTTCGAGCATTTCGCCCGCTTGGATGGCTTCCCACACCAAATGCCCTGTGGCAAAGATACTTACATCTGTACCTTCATTGACCATCCACGCTTTGCCGATTTCAAATTTTTGGTCAGCATCCGTAAATACTGGAATCACTGGGCGACCAAAACGCAGATAAACGGGACCTTCATATTCTGCCACAGCGATGGTCGCTGCTTTGGTTTGGTTATAATCACAGGGATTGATAACGGTCATTCCGGGCAGGGCGCGCATCATGGCAAGGTCTTCTAAAATCTGGTGCGTGGCTCCATCTTCTCCCAGCGTCAGGCCCGCGTGTGATACTGCGATTTTGACGTTTTTGTCAGAATAAGCTACACTCTGACGGATTTGGTCATAGACCCGTCCCGAACCAAAATTGGCGAATGTGGTCGCAAACGGAATCTTTCCGCCGATGGTCAGACCTGCGGCCATCCCAATCATGTTGGCTTCCGAAATCCCGCACTGGATAAAGCGCTCAGGGTTTTCTTTGATAAACGCGTCGAGTTTTAAAGAGCCCACCAAGTCGGCACACATTGCCACGACGTTGGGGTTGGTTTGACCTAAAACTTGCATTCCCGCGCCGAATCCGCTGCGGGTATCTTTCTTTTCGGTGAACGTATATTTTTTCATTCTTTGTGTTGTATTGCGTAATTAGTATTGGGTATTAAGTACTGAAAGTTTATTCAAAAAGTAAGCGGCACTGGGGCAATTGGGATGCTGCGCCGCGCGTCGGAGGGAGAAACCATTCCGCAAATAGTTCAGCGCAAATCGTGTTTTTCTATTGCCGATACCACGTTTCGTTTTTTCTATCATCAAAGCTCCCAATGTTTCAAAAGGGACAATTTCTCGTTCAGGTTGTTCAAAATAACAATTACTTTTTGTGCAAAGCGATAATGTCTCTGTATCTGCCAAAAACCAAGATTCAATTTGATGCACTGCTACAATGATAATTTGGTTTTCCTGCTCGGTTATTCGTTGACGCGTCTGCGTAATACAAACGGCATCGTCTTTGTCGGTAAGAATTATAATGTATTCTGCTCCTAAATCTTTTAAGGTTTCTCTAAACGGGATGATGTTATGAGGTAATAAATTTCCATTTCCTCCAGCATCAATGGCTTCGCTGACACATTCTAAATTCAATTCAACTAACAATTTTTGAAAACCGTCAGAATCAATGATCAGCTTTTCGGTTTCACCTTCTACGATAAACCCAACTTTTACCAAGGTAAGCCTCCTCCTAAAGCTGCCGTCAACCACGCCTCGTCCATGCGTAAACCATGTAAATTGTGGTTTTTTAGTTGTTTGGTTATTGTTTCTCCCTGCTTTTTATTGACAAGAATAATTTCTTCGGTTTGTAACTGAGCAACCAATGTTTGTGAATGCGTATTGAGCCAGATATAATGCCCTTTTTCTTGGCAGGCATCCCGAAAGAAATGAACCAACTCTTTTATCACTTTCGGATGCAATCCGTTCTCCGGCTCTTCAATGCACAAAAACTGCGGCTCATCCGATTGATAAACGGCGGTTAAAAGCGCTAGGATGTTGTAAGTACCGTCGGAAATGAGGTGTTTAGGAAAAGGATGTTTCGTGTGTTTTTCTTTGATTTTTAATTTTGATTCTCCGTCAAAAGCGTCAGTACTTATTTCTAAGTTGTCAAATTCAGGAATTAGTAATCGTAACCAATCTAAAATTTCATCTCGTTTTAAGGCATCCTCCAAAATAATTTTTAGCACCTTTGCAAGGTTTGAAGCAGAAAAATTCAATTTTGAATTACCTCCAACAGGTAAACGGCGCCGCATAATTTCTTCATTTTTCACAAAAATTCTGAAGAAATTTTTAACTAAAAAACGAAATTCTTGAGAATTATTTACCCAATCAATCCAATTGATACGTTCATCAGCTCCAAATCCAAAGTAATATTTTCGGGATTCGTTAAGCGTACTAGTTGACGATAAGCTATAGTCATTTAGTTTTAACTGTATTTCAGATTTTGATGTTTGTTTATTAAAAGGAACAATTGACGAATTCCCTCCAAATAAAGATACAACGGTATCTGCTTCTGAAAAATTAACCTCTTCTTCCCTATTAAAATCGAAACGCAATCCATAGTTTAAAAACTCCAATGCCTCAAAAATATTCGACTTGCCCGACCCGTTGGGGCCGACAAAGACCGTAAATGGGTTGGGTTCGATGATGTCTATTTTTGCAATAGACTTGAAATTTTTGATATGGAGACTTTGGAGTTTCATTCAGCAACGGAGGGGGCGTCAATCTTTAAAGACTTCTAACAAATTGATTTTCAGTTCAGGAAAAATAAACGAGTGCATGATTTCGTCTTCAATGAAAGGCCGATGTCCGATAAAAACGCCCTGTTCGTTGAGTGTGTAAACCAGTACATTCTTATCGGTCGATTGTACAATCCAATACTCGCGCACCCCAGCTTCTTCATACACCTCAAACTTATCCTTCATTTCCTTCTTACTATTGCCGGGTGAGAGAATTTCAATAATCAAATCAGGTGCACCAACACAGCCTCGCTTATCCAACTTCGATTTATCGCAAATCACGCAAAGATCAGGCTGCACCACTGTATACACCTGTTTGTCGGTATTTTCAGATTTACGCGCCAAACGCACATCAAACGGCGCATGATACCATTCGCAAGGGTGTTCATCAAAATACTTTACCATTTGTGAGATAAAATACCTTGAAATAGTCTGATGTTTACGCGCAGGAGCAGGCGACATTTTAAAAATGCGCCCTTTTATCAGCTCTACCCGCTCTTCAAACTTCCATTTAAGATAGTCTGCGTAGCTGTATTGTTTTGATAAATCCAGTTGGTCAAGACTTGTTACCATCTCCTGATTGTTTAATAATCTCCCAGCGTCTCGGGCAATTGCGCCAAAGCTTGCTCCAATTGGGCGTCGTTAGGCGCTACGCCGTGCCATTTGTGGCTGTGCATCATGAAGTCTACACCTTGGCCCATTTCGGTTTTCATCATCACGGCGATGGGCTGACCTTTACCCACAAGGCGCTTGATTTTGCGCAACAGGGTCGTCAGTTCGTCCATGTTGTTGCCGTCGACGGTCACTACACGCCAGCCGAAAGCTTTGTATTTTGCGCCTAAATCGCGGTTGTTATTTACTTTATTGGTCGAACCGTCGATCTGCTGACCGTTTACGTCCACAAACGCAACGAGGTTATCGACGTTGTTGTTGGGCGCAAACTGTACGGCTTCCCACACTTGGCCTTCCTGCTGCTCGCCATCGCCCATGAGGCAATACACGATGTTTTTTTCGCCGTTGAGTTTTTTCGCCAACGCCGCCCCTATCGCTACCGAAAGCCCTTGGCCCAAAGAACCCGATGCAATACGAATGCCCGGCAGTCCTTCGTGGGTGGTGGGGTGACCTTGCAAACGGGTGTTTATCTTACGGAAGGTGGCCAATTCTTTGACGTCAAAGTACCCGCGACGCGCCAATACGCTATAAAACACGGGCGAAATATGGCCATTTGACAAAAAGAACAAATCTTCACCTTTGCCATCCAAATTGAATGACAAATAACCGCCTTTACCTTTGCGGTTGTTGATTTTCATTTGTTGAAAGTACAAGGCAACCAATAAATCGGTGCAACCTAGCGACCCGCCCGGGTGACCTGATTGACAGCCGTGGACCATGCGTAAAATATCGCGTCTTACCTGCGAAGCAATGCTTTGAAGTTCAGTCATTTGGATAATGGAAATATGCGTAGTTTTTAAATTGTTACAAATATAAATGTCAGAATGACACTTTTAGCACAAACTAACGAAAACTTAATTTACGAAAGCACCTGCTCTGCGTGGTTTTTGGTGTCAATTTTAGAGATAATCTCCTGAATTACACCATTTTCGTCAATAATAAAAGTAGTACGTACTGTGCCCATATAAGTTTTGCCGTACATGGATTTTTCGGCCCAAACACCATAGGCTTCTACGATTTGGTGCTCGGTATCGGCCAGTAAAGGAAAGGGAAGCTGATATTTTTCGGCAAATTTCTTATGCGATTTTTCGTTATCGACGCTTGCGCCGAGCACTACGTAGCCTCTGGCTAGCATAGCATCGTAGCTATCGCGCAGACTGCACGCCTGGGCAGTACAGCCGGGTGTATCATCTTTGGGATAAAAATAGAGGACAATTTTTTTGCCCTGAAAATCAGTCAGTTTAACGACGTTTCCGTTTTGATCCTTTGCTTCGAACAGGGGAGCTTTTTCGCCTACTTGCAGTGCCATGTTTTTTACGGGTAGCGGGTTTGACAACAGGTTCTTTGATTTCGGCCTGCAAGATAGCGATATTTCCTGCGCGGTCGGTCACTTCGAGCCGTAATTCCCCCTCAAAATCAAGGGTGTCAACCAGTTTATCAGACCAAATATAGTTGCGTTTGTAGTCATAATTCATCAAAACCCACTCTCCATTTACAAACGCATTGAACGAACTGATTCCCGACATTCCATCGGAAATACGCGCCGAAATACTTTTTTTGGAAGATTGAATCAACTTTACAGACGGCGGCGTTTCATCGGTAGCGATGGAAAAATCGCCCAACTCGCGGGTGGTAAAATCAAGCGTTTCGCCTTGCCATTTTCCGCCCACAAAACGCAGTCGCTCACCGTCAAAGCGGTAAGCGTGTGTTCTTTCAGGATTAGCTGGCATTTGGTCTGGCCGAAAATTAACCCCGATGGCATCCCGAAGCGGGATATTTTCTTCATTGATGGCAAGCCCATTCGCGCGCGACTGCACGGCCAGATAAAGTGTATCAAAAATGCTTTGGTTGCCAAAGCGCAGCGTGTAGCGGTCGCCGTTGTAGGTCTCAATGATATTGGGGCGAATCCGTTCCCGAAAGTTTGTTTTCAGTTGTTTGTTGCCAATTTGAATCGAATCGGGCAAGTAGTCGCGCAAATCAAGCAAATAGACCGTTTCACCGCTGCTCTGATACGCTGGCGCCAATTTTATACTTTTATTTTTTACGTAAATATCAGCCTGCGTCAACTGAGAAAGCCCAAATGCAGTGATTTTAAGCACATTTTCTACCGCATCTGTTTTGAGATAAGCCACCGTTGGCAGTGCCTCTGGCTCCTCCAAGAGAGGCAACAGCACCTCGGGCGCTTCGCCCTTTATTTTCAATCGCAACACCGCCGAATTTTCGTAAGAATCAAAGAGCGTCACCTCCACATCGTGCATGAGCGTGTCCCTTATTTGCAGCTTGCCGCGATAGCCGTCGGTTTTGTGCACATTAAATTGATTGCCGTCTGGATTATAGCATTTCAGGTAGCGAGCGCCCGTTTTTTGTTCGGTGGCGTAGTCGATAAGGTTGTTATAATCGCGGGTAGACCATGATGGAAACGAAGTCATGTTGTAAGCAAATACTTCCTGCCCGTCGAGCTTAATTTCAACGCAATTCACGCCGTTTCTGAAATTCACCCCCGTCATGGCATCAAAAGCAATCAGTTCAAGACCGATTTCCCCCCAAGCTTTTATGGGCTGCGCCACGGAATAAAGGCCTTCTTTTTGACGCACTGGCCGAAAGGTAATTCTTTCAAATTCCCCGTTGACGCGACTCAATAGCGACATGGGGCGGATGGCCATTGACGTAAAATAAGGCGGCGTATTGTCTTCAATTTCGGTAAAATCAAAGAACAAAGGATTAAGATAATTGTCTTTGGAGTCCCGAATCTCAAAATGTAAATGCGGCCCCGCCGAGCCGCCGGTGTTTCCCGAAAGGCCAATCAGTTGTCCTTTGCTCACTGGAAACTGGTCGGGTGAGGGATTGAGTTCTATTTCAAACGATTTACGTTCGTACTGTTTTTGGCGTAAATAACTTCCCATCGGCTCCGCAAACGAAAGCAAATGGCCATACACCGTTGTCATGCCGTTGGGGTGTTTGATAAAAATCACGTTTCCATAACCCGACGTTTGCACTTTAATGCGCGAAATATACCCTTCGGCCGCCGCCAAGACCTGCAATCCTTCCCGTTGCTGGGTACGAATATCAATCCCTGCGTGAAAATGATTGGTGCGCAAATCTCCCAAAACCCCCGCCAGAGTGTTTTTCTGACCAGGATGAATCGGAAACTGAAAATACCCTTTCGGAAAGGATTCCCGTTGGGCAATAACCGATTGAAGAATGCCGAGAAAAAAGCAAAAAAAGTATATAAATCGTCCTTTAGTCATGCTGCAAGCATCATTTTTTTATCACAAAATCACAAACAAGGCTCGCAGATGCACAAATCAGTCCATTTTACGTCCTCCTGTCATTTTTATTTTACCTCAAACTCAAGCATTTTATTACCTTCAATGTAAGCCGTAAGCGTATCCCCTACTTTGACCGCACTAACGCCTTTTGGGGTGCCCGTAAAGAGCAAGTCGCCCGTTTTTAGGGTAAAATAGCGAGAAATAAACGAAATAATATAGTCAATTTTAAACAACATCAACGAAGTATTGCCCTGTTGGCGGGTTTCACCGTTGACATCCAAATGAAAATTAAGATTCTGCAAATCAGCAAATTGTGATTTAGGAACAAACGACGAAACGGGTGCAGAACCATCAAATGCTTTGGCTAGTTCCCAGGGCAAGCCTTTTGACTTAAGTTTGGATTGCAAATCGCGGGCGGTAAAATCAATACCGATACCGACTTCTTCGTAGTATTTGTGGGCAAATTTTTCGTCAATATTTTTACCCATCTTACTGATTTTTACCACGATTTCTACTTCATGATGAAGATCCTGGGTAAAATCGGGATAATAAAACGGCGCATTGTCTTTGAGTAGCGCCGTGTCGGGCTTTTGAAAAATAACGGGGTCTTCGGGAACAGCGTTTTGAAGTTCGTGAATGTGATCAACGTAATTGCGGCCAATACAAATGATTTTCATGATAAGGCATTTTTTAAGCCTCAAAGGTACAGAATTTCTCAAAAATGCGCCTGCTCAAGGGCCTACATGGAAGTATAAAAGGTTAAATTCTCTTGATGAAGGCGATTGTTAAGGCGTTGTACTACCTTTTCAAATATTTCCTCGCTTTGTAGGGTTGGCGTTTGGTACGAAATCGTAATTTCCAACCGCTCTCCGTTCCAGTCCGTAATTTTAACATCGGGGGTAAGGGCAAGCTGCACCAGCGTCTCAATGTCTGCCATTTGCTCGACAATCATTGATTTAAGATGCTCGGTATCCACATCAGACGCGGTATAAATTTTCAATCCCCTTTTTTCAAAACCAGCGCGGGTATGGTTGATAATGGTGTTGTTGAGCAAAGGCCCATTAGGAATCATGACACGGCGGCCGTCGCCCGTGTCCAATACGGTATTAAACATCAAAATATCGCGCACAACACCGGTATAATTTTGAGAAGTGATTTTTTCGCCCACTTTAAATTGCTTCATCAATAAAATGATAAAACCACCCGCAAAATTGGACAAGCTGCCTTGCAACGCAAAGCCAATGGCCAAGGTAGCAGCACTAAACAACGCCACAAAACCCGTTACTTTTAGTCCTAAAAATGCACCTGAAAACATAATAACACTTAGGCGCAAACCAATAGAAATCAAGCTTTTAATAAAACTTTTAACGGAAGGATCTACGCGCCGACGATTATCAATAAATGATTTTAGTGGACGGTCAAACCAGTTAATTAGTCCAAATCCCAACAATAAAATCGCCAATGCCGTCCCGAATTTTATCCCCCATTCAACCAGCGTTTCCGAATATTCAATGAATTGGGTTTTCAGCCTGACCAGAAATGTTTTGGTTTGGGAAGGGCACACCTGAATATTCTGAAACAGCACAATCTCTTGGGCCACCACCTGGTCTTTGGTTTTATCGGCGTAATATCCGTCTATTTCTACATAAACACGGCTCAATTTCTCCCGACGGGCTTTTTTATAAATATCTTTAAGCTCCTGATACGCTCCCTTCGGCAATATTCGTACGATTTTCCCCGTCCGGCAATCGCTCAACGTAGGATACCCTCCCAATTGCGTGTACATCCCCCGAAAAGACTCCGCAGAGGTCGTATCGCCAAACAATTGTGCGGGCGAAATTGTCGGAAATGTTTGACTTTGAGCGTTTAAGACAAGAAAAAACGTAAGAAATAATCCAGAAAGGGTGGTGTAGATAAAGCGAAAATGAGGCATGAAAGATGACGTTGGTTACATTGTAATAACGAATTTTCCAGCCATTTTACATAAAAAAATAACAAATTGCTGATTTGAGTAGCATTTCTCCCCAATTTATATTGTAGGGGCAGGCCTTGCGTCTGCCCCGTTTAGGTGGGCGGAGGTAAACCCCGCCACTACGACAAAATTCCCTCAATTTTCGATAATTCTTCGGCGCTGAAATGCTGATTTTCAAGGCATTTTAGGGAATCTTTCAGTTGAGATACACGACTCGCCCCGATTAAAACCGACGTAATCCGAGGGTCTTTCAACAGCCACGCCAACGCCATTTGCGCCAAGGTTTGACCACGTTCCAGTGCCAAAGCGTTGAGTTTTTCGATTTTTTGAAGCGTTTCGGGAGTGATTTGACTTGTTTTCAAAAAGCCATGTTCCTTCGCGGCCCGCGAATCTGATGGAATCCCCTTTAGGTATTTATCGGTTAAAAGCCCCTGCGCCAAGGGAGAGAACGGAATACAGCCCACGCCCGATTCTTCCAAAACATCCATCAAGCCCCCTTCGACCCACCGCTCAAACATCGAGTATTTGGGTTGGTGAATAAGACAGGGTGTACCCAAATCTTTCAAAATCTGAATGGCTTTGGCTGAATTTTCGGCCGTATAACTGGAGATTCCTACATACAATGCCTTTCCTTGACGAACAATGCTGTCCAGCGCGCCCATTGTTTCTTCAAGCGGGGTGTTGGGGTCAAAACGGTGCGAGTAGAAAATATCCACATAATCTAAGCCCATGCGCTTGAGGCTTTGGTCACAGCTCGCAATCAAGTATTTGCGTGAACCCCATTCGCCATACGGCCCGGGCCACATCAAGTGTCCCGCTTTCGACGAAATAATGAGTTCGTCGCGATGAGCAGCAAAGTCTTTTTTGAGCAATACCCCAAAGTTTTCTTCGGCCGAGCCAGGCGGCGGACCGTAATTGTTGGCTAAATCAAAATGGGTAATTCCTGCATCAAAAGCGGTACGAAGGATGGCGCGGTAGTTTTCAAACACATCGACACCTCCAAAATTATGCCACAAGCCCAGTGAAATCGCGGGTAATTTAAGGCCGCTTTTTCCGCAGCGGCGGTACGACATGTGTTCGTAACGGGCGTGATTAGGTACGTAAGTCATTAGATTAATTTTTGTTTTTTGCATTTACTCAAATTTCTTCCCTTCTGTTTTTGCTTTCCAACTATCGGTTCTGAAAGGGCTTGCGGGCAAACCTTCACTGTTGAACAAATTGGCATCTTCCGGTGCATTCGCCCAACCATAGCGCACCGCAATCGGCTTTTGTCCTTTGGGGTGATACACTTCTACTTTGTCGCCAATGATTTCGGCTTTGGCGTAGTAAAATACTTTATCTTCCCCCGCAATTTCAAAACCTTTTACGTAACCAAATTTATCTTTAACGGTTAAACCTTCTCCCGTATAATCAAATGTAACAACGGCTCTATCTTCCTCAAAATGAACCGATTCATACATTGGCCCCGAATGCAAGACTTCCAATCCATAATTGGATTTAAGGGCGTTGAGGGCTAGGCGGTGGCCCACATCCTGCTTGTTGGTAGGGTGAATATCTTTGGGATTGCCGACATCGGTCGTCACGGCCATTCCCGTTTTAGGGAGGCTTAGAGTCATGGTTTGCGCTTCGCGAAGTTCGGCCCAATCGCTGCCGTCATTGCTGTTTTGATACGCCCCGTAGCTTGAAAGCTGCACAAAATAAAAAGAAAATTCATCTTTCCATGTTTGCCGCCAATCATTAATCATCAACGGAAAAGTTTGGCGGTACTGATAGGCTCGCCCCGCGTTGGACTCACCCTGATACCACAATGCCCCCCGAATGGCAAACGGCACCAACGGGGCAATCATCCCGTTATAAATCGTGGTTGCTACGTTGTTACAACTGTGATTGTAGGTGTGAGTTTCGGCAAAAGAAGGCATCAGATACCAACCCGTAGCCAAGCTAACTTTGCTGTCTTTTGCGCTGACAAACAAGTCTTCAGGTGTACCATTGATGCCCAGCCCATACCACGGAAATTGCACCATATTGCCAAATTTGATAACCAATTGATTGTTACCGCTTTTCCACGTGTTGGCTGGTAAGGTGATTTTGCGCGTTCCTTCCACAATTCCCTGCGACACCAATTGTCCGTTGATGTAAATCTCGTTAAAACTATCTTGGATTCCCAAACCCAAGGTAGTGGCTTGTCCTACCATCTCTTCGGGAATATCCACCGTCCGGGCCATGAATCCTTTGCCCCGAAACATCCAGATTCCTTTCCAGTCCCACTGACCAATCGGACTGCCTGCGTTGTGCCACTTAGAAAAATCGTAGCCTGCTTCGGTGTATTTTTTCTCGTCGGCCACGGTAGGATTTACCTCCGTTTTCAGCAATTGTTTCCGCGTTTTCAGGTCCAGAATCGCGTCGGCTTCTTCCCAGGTTTTCGGTAAATTTTGAGCAACGGGTTTTAGTTCCTCATGGGTCAGCATGGCTTCTTTGCTTAGCCAGCCTTCCAATTGCGAACCACCCCACGACGAATGCAAAAGCCCAACGGGAATCTTGAGTTTTTGGTAAAGTTCACGGGCGAAGAAAAAACCAACGGCCGTAAAATTCCCCACATTTTCTTCATTGCAAATTTTCCACTCCCCCGACGTCAAATCATTTTGTGGCTGCATAGTTACATCGTGCGCCACAAAAAAGTGGCGTATTTGCGGGAAATCAGCATTTTTCTTCTCTACTTTAAAGTTATCAGCTTGTCTAACAGGCCATTCCATATTTGACTGCCCGGAGCAAAGCCACACTTCGCCCATCAGAATATCGTTTACTTCTAGTTTTTCTGATTTAGCCATAACCGTCATTTTATACGGACCGCCCGCTTCTAGCGATGTGAATTTTACTGACCATTTTCCAGAGACATCGGCTGTGGCAATTTGTTTTTGTCCCGCCAGCGTCACCGTTACCTTTTCTTTAGGCTTGGCCCAACCCCATACGGGAATGGGCTTTTGACGTTGCAGCACTACGTGGTCAGAAAATAAACGGGCGAGTTTGAGTTGGGCAAAGCTTTGAATCTGAACGAGAAGAAAGAAAAGGAGTAAAAATCGTTTCATCATGGATTAGGATTAGTAACGTTGGTGCAATAAAATATTACTAAGTTTGAGTAAAGGTTTTTCTTTTGTCAGGGCTAAAGCTCATCATTCATACCCCTTCCTCACCAGTCTAAAGGCTAGAATTGCTCACTTTCATTTGTTGGAATTATATTCCAAAAGTGCTTTTTTAAAGTATTTTCCTTGCCTTGTGGGTGTAAAATTCCAATCAGAAAACATACGGGGTGCCCAGCGGTCGTCAAAGACCCAGCCCACCCAACTGATGCCCTGTTCAGCGGTATATTTGGTGATGGCCTCACCGTACGATTCATCGCTGATGACCGGAACGTGCGCCCCTACTTCCTCGGTTCCTGAAAAACCTATTTCGGTCAGTATCAATGGGTATTTTTTAGCCACAAATCCCCAGTCCACCGTCCATTTGTCTTCCCAAGGCTTTGATCTTTTCATGGGATACGGGTGACTTACGTAGGCAATACCAACAGCGTTGATTGGGTTTTCTTTGACGGGAGTCAGGTCATAGGCCCAATTGAAACCAGCGACCAATGGTATAGCATCGTTGCCGTGGGCACGAATGATTCCAATCATTTCTTCATTCAAGGTTTTCCATTGCTCCCACGAACACGTTCCCAACTGCCCACCCGCAACGGTGGGTTCGTTAAACAATTCAAAGAAAGCAACGGTGTTGTTCCCTTTAAAATGTTTGGCCATGGTCCGCCAAAACTCAAAAGTTTCTTTTTGGGTCGTTTCATAATTATCAGATTGGTACATTTCGGTCCGTAGATTACCAATCGAATGCCAGTCAATGATGACGTACAAGCCCAATTCCGTTGCCCATTTTACGCCGTCGTCCAGTAATTTTAGATACTCTGCTTTCCCCCGTTTCCGCCACGCAGAAGGATGAACAGGAAAACGTACAATATTGGCTCCCCAGTTTTTGATTTCCTGAAAAAATGCTTTTTCCCAATGTCCTTTGGTATGCAGGTTGTCGGGGTCGGCTACGTTTAGCCCCCTGAATACCATCGCTTTACCGTCTTGGGTCACAAACTGATTCCCCTCTACTTTTATTTTTTTAAGGGCGGTTTGGGCAAAAGCCGAACTTAACAGGACGCTAAAAGTCAGGAGTAATAGATGTGTTTGTAATTTTACCATGGGGTTTGTACATTAATCGCGCATCGCTACTCACTTAAAAAGCACCAAAACACCCAACCATACCCTCCGCCGTTACCTAACTATTTGCGGGAGAAGGTGAGCGATGCAGGTGGTTCAAATTTTCGTTTTCAAGTGGCTCTGGGTATTAAACAGCTACTTTTTTTATCAGAAGAAAGTATTTCAAGGTTGTTTCTAAGACTATTTTGCCATTTTCAAAGAATACAATTCGGCCAAATTTGTATCTTGCCCTACCATTCCTTTACAAACCTTTTATGAACGCTGCGATTTGCAAAAACTGCCAAAACCCTTTGGGAAAAAATGATGATTTCTGCGCTAAATGCGGCCAATCAGCCCACATACACCGTATTGATATGCACCACATTTGGCACGATGTAGTGCACGCCTTTGTCCATGCCGACAAAGGAGTCATTCATTTGACCAAAGAATTGGCGCTTAAACCCGGGATTGTGGTAAAAGAATATGTAACAGGCAAACGAAAAAAATACTACAACCCATTTAGTTATCTGGTACTTACCGTAGCCATCTCGGCGTTTCTGACCCATTATTTCCATTTGATGGAAAACAACAGCCAAAGTGTCAACCCCGTTACGGAGCTTTCTTCGAAGTATTTTAACCTTATTTTATTTATTGGCGTCCCTATTTCGTCCTTTTACATGTGGCTGCTGTTTCGCAAAAAGGGGTACAACTATGCGGAAAATCTCACCTTTCAAGCCTTTATAGGGGGCTTTCGCGTGGTTTTCTTTATTCTGATCTTCACGCCGTTGGTGCTTTTATTTCGTCAGTATTATTTTTACGTGCTTAGCATCTACATGCTTGCCTGGTTTATTTTTACGGCTTGGGCAAAAGTTCAGTTTTTTGGTGGGCCTAAATGGCTTACGATTCTCAAAGCTTTTTTGGTCATTCTCTTTACCCAAATGACCATGACCCTCATTCTTTCGATGGTTGCTTATTTCCTGATTAAGCGTCAGCCCTAAAACTCAGGATTTGAAACAAAATTCAAGAACGAATTACTGAAGGAATTGTACTTCTCTTTGTTGACTTCATAAAGATAAGCACCTTTCTTTGAGGACTTTTGCTTTTCTTTGAGCTTTACAAGCAGGTGCGTTGAAAGGATTTTACGGCTAAAATTTCGCTTGTCAAAAGTCGTTTGGAAGATGGCTTCGTAGAGTTTTTGCAGTTGCGGAATCGTAAATTTTTCGGGCAAAAGTTCAAAACCAAGCGGGTGCAACGCCGCCTTGTAGCGAAGTTTTTGAATGGCTAAATCAATCATTTGACGGTGGTCAAACAAAAGTTCACTGGGCATTTCGCTGACGGGAAACCAATGCGCAAAGTGAACCTGCGAAATTTTGGAATCGTAGTGTTCAATGTTTATCAAGGCAAAATAAGCCACCGAAACGGTGCGGTCAATGGGGTCGCGGTTGATATCACCAAACGTGTAAAGTTGCTCCAAATAGACACCTTTAAGTCCAGTCAGTTCAAACAATATCCGCTCCGCTGATTGTTCCAAATTTTCGTTGGGATTCAACCATCCACCCATCAACGACCACGTATCGGCGTGCAGATTCGGACCGCGTTTTACCAATAAAATTTTCAGGAGGTCACCGTCAAAACCGAAAATGATGGAATCCAGCGCAACAAGGCATTTCGGTTGGGTGTCATAAGATGCTTTATCCAGCATACAGGAAGAGAATTAATCAAAGGTTAAGTGCTAGCGTACCATTAACAAGAAAAAAGTATAAAATCATTCCCTGTTTAATGTTAGGTTAAAGATAAGAGACCCTCATTTTTACCCTATACGCCGATGGTATCGTTTTCGTCGGCGGGAATTTTCTCTTCAATAAACGACACAATCAAGTCAGCGACATTGACACCCGTACAATTTTCGATTCCTTCCAAACCAGGCGAAGAATTGACTTCCATAATCATCGGCCCCCGATTCGACAGTATCATATCTACCCCTGCCACGCGCACTCCCAAGGCTTTTGCGGCTTGAAGAGCGGCTTTTTCTTCCTGTGGCGTCAATAAAATCGGGGTTGCTTTGCCCCCTCGATGGAGATTGGAGCGAAAATCCCCTGCTTTGCCTTGGCGCTTCATGGCAGCAACAATTTTGTTACCAACCACAAAAGCCCTAATGTCAGCCCCTTTTGACTCTGCAATGTATTCTTGAATCAAGACGTTGGTTTTCAGTCCATAAAAAGCTTCAATGGTTGATTTTGCGGCAGTTTCTGATTCCGCCAAAACCACCCCTACGCCCTGAGTTCCTTCCAATAATTTAATAATAACGGGCGGCCCACCCACCAAGTGAATGAGGCTTTCGATGTCTTTAGTCTGATTGGCAAAAACCGTTTTAGGAATCTGTACACCCGCTTTTGAAAGGATTTGCAAGCTTCTCAACTTATTGCGCGAACGCATGATGGCCTGAGATTTGACAGTCGTAAATACTTTCATCATTTCAAACTGCCGCACTACCGCGCACCCATAGTCGGTTACTGAAGCTCCAATGCGCGGAATAATCGCGTCGATGCCCTCAACGGGTTTATTTTTGTATAAAATGACGGGTTTTTCTTCTTCAATCATCACATGACACAACGCATGATTAATGACAAGCGCTTCATGCCCATGCGTGCGAATGGCTTCTACCAGGCGTTTGGTAGAGTATAATTTGGGGTTGGTAGAAAGAACAGCAATTTTCATTATAATAATTACATAATCAGCCGATTAGCATTGTTATTTGCAGCATAACAGAGCCGTAACGGTGGGGTAAAATTAATGGGAAGTTGATTGAATCAAGGTTATCTTTTTGTTAATGCAGTACCGACTCAGCAGCGGTTCTTTTTTGGGATAGAGAAAGGTCTTCTAATGAGACATCCACTAAAAAACGATTTCGAAGAAGTTTTCGCCCCAACAATACGGGGTAGCGCATTTTTTCGCGGTCGGCCAAGGAAAATTCGGCCTGAAAAGCTTTGCCAAAAATCACAATGCGCGTTTTGATTACATAACGCATTTCAGTTTGCCCAAATGAATTCTTGATGGATTTCAGCTCAAATGCTTTAGCCACAAACCGTTTTCGTTTTTCTCCCTTGTGCGCTGGCAAATAAAAAACGAGCTTCTCTTTCACCAATTTTATATTATAACAGTGGATGGAAGAAGTATAAGCCCCCGTGTCTATTTTGGCACGAACGTCCGTTAAGCCCAAATCAGGGAAATCTACACTGTCAGTACGACCGATTAGCCGCATTTCAACCTTGGGGGATGCCATTCTGTTGGCTGTTCTTACAGATCTCATTTATCCCAAAAAAACAATATTTTCTGTTAAAATAGTATGATTTTATGCAAAAAGAGAGTCAATCAGACAACATTTTGCATTGTACCTTTGTTGTTGGAAAAAAATATCAATATTTATTCGATATAAAATGATATTCTCTTCCTTATTTTAAAGTTCATTTGTACGTTTTTAAAGTTCATTTATCTATTTTACACTAAACAATTACTCTATGAAGCAGAAATTACTACTGCTATTCGTCTGTTTGTGGGCGAATTTGAGCTTGTTCGCTCAAGAACGAACAGTGTCGGGTCAGATTAAAGACCCTACCGGTGCACCACTACCCGGGGTAAGTATTTTGGTCAAAGGTACGACCAAAGGTACCAACTCTGACGCAGATGGGAACTTTAAAATTGGAATGGCTCCTGGAAGTACGCTCGTTCTCAGTGCCATCGGCTTTGCCAAACAGGAAATTACTCCTTCGGGCATTACCGTAAATGTTACCATGCAGCAAGATGTTGCCGCCCTGAGTGAGGTAGTTGTGGTAGGTTATGGTACCCAAAAGAAAGAAACCGTTACGGGTTCTGTGGTATCGGTAAAAGGAACTGACTTGGTAAAATCTCCAGCAGCCAACCTCTCCAACTCTCTGGCTGGACGCTTACCAGGTGTTACTGCCGTAAACCGCAGTGGTTTGCCAGGTGGTGATGGCTCTGCCATCAGAATCCGGGGTTCAAATACATTGAACAACAACGGCGCACTTATCGTAATCGACGGTATCCCTAACCGGGCTGGTGGTCTTGACCGCCTCAACCCTGCCGACATCGAAAGCATCTCTGTATTGAAAGATGCAGCGGCAGCTATCTACGGTTCACGGGCAGCAAACGGTGTTATTTTGATTACGACCAAGCGTGGTAAGACTGGTAAGCCTGAGTTGTCGTACTCGCTCAACCAAGGTTGGTCAAACCCAACCGTTATTCCTAAGTTGACAAATGCTGCTCAATATACAAGTATGCTAAACGACTTGGATATTTACGCTTTGCCAACTTCAGAATGGGCCGCTGCCAACCAAGCTTACAAAACAACGGGCTCATTTACCCGCCCCAACGGTACCGTACGTAACGCTCCTTTTTCTCCGCAAGCTATTCAGAAATACGCTGACGGCTCCGACCCATGGAACTACCCCAACACTGACTGGTACGGTTCTACCCTTAAAAACTGGTCGCCACAGGTACGTCACAACCTCCAACTTAACGGTGGAACAGAAAACTTCTCTTATTTGGCTTCATTGGGTTACCAAAACCAAGATGCCAACTACATCCAGTCGTCTACGGGTTATAAGCAGTACGATATGCGTTTGAACTTTGACGCAAAAATCAACAAGTACGTAACCATGACTTTGGGCGTAGTAGGTCGTCAGGAGGCGCGTCGTTATTCTACACAATCTCCCGGTGCTATTTTCCGGATGTTGATGCGCGGAAAACCCCAAGAGCCTGCTTTCTGGCCTGATGGCCGTCCTGGCCCAGACATCGAAAACGGGCAGAACCCCGTGGTAATCACAACTGACTTGGCTGGTTATGACCGCGACACCCGCAATTATTTCCAATCTAATGGTCAGCTTGACATCAAAATTCCAGGCGTAGAAGGCTTGAAATTGAGCATGAATGCTGCCATTGACAACTTGGCCCAGAACAACAAAACATGGTTGATTCCGTGGACACTTTACCAAAAAGGCTCGGGAGTAGATGCCAACGGCAATCCAAACCTTGTTCCTGCCCGTAGAGGACCTGCTGATCCAAGCTTAAACCAAGTAAATATTAATCAGCTTAACATCTTGTTGGGTACGGTGCTTTCTTATGACAAAACCATCGGCAATCATACCTTCAACTTGTTGGCTGGTACAAACCGCGAAACCATCAAAGGCGATAACTTCTCGGCTTTCCGTCGTTTCTTCCTTTCAACTGCTCTCGACCAGATGTTTGCGGGAGGTGACTTACAACGTAACAACAACGGTGGTGCGTTTGAAACAGCTCGTATCAACTACTTCGGTCGTGTAGGTTATAACTTCAAGGAGAAGTACCTCGCCGAGTTCTTGTGGCGTTATGATGGTTCTGACATCTTCCCTGAAGAAACCCGTTACGGCTTCTTCCCAGGAATTATGGCAGGTTGGGTTGTATCAGAAGAAGAATTCTTCAAAAAAGCACTCCCTTCGGTTAATTTCTTAAAATTGCGCGGGTCAATCGGCCAATTGGGTAACGACCAAATCCCTTCGTATCAGTACCTTTCTACCTACGGATTCAGAAGTTATATCTTAGGAAATGCTGAAACAAAAACGTTGTTTGAAGCACGTATCCCTAACACCCAAATTACTTGGGAAGTAGCGACCAACTCTAACTTAGGTTTGGAAGGACAGATGTTTAACGGTAACGTTTTCTTTGAATTTGATGTATTCTCTAACAAGCGTACCAACATTCTTTGGACCAAAAACGCTTCAGTACCTCAAAGTACAGGTTTGACGCTTCCACGTCAAAACTTGGGAGAAGTGCTAAACAAGGGATGGGAATTTAACATCGGTTACCGTAACCAAAAAGATGGCTTCAAGTACAACGTAAGCGTGAACGGTGGCTATGCTCAAAACAAAATTTTGTTCTGGGATGAAGCTCCAGGAGCCCCTGCATGGCAGCAAACAACGGGCAAGCCGATGTTTACGTATCAGACTTACCTCTACGACGGTGTGTTTAAAGACCAAGCCTCCATTGATGCCAACACCATCGACTACAAGGCAATCGTAAACACCCTCCGCCCTGGCGACATGAAGTACAAAGACTACAACGGCGACGGCAAAATCACTCCCGATGACCAAGTACGTAACAACTTCACCAACATTCCTTTGTTTACGGGTGGGGTTAACCTATCGGCCAGCTACCGCAACTTTGACTTGACCGTCCTTATCCAAGGAGCAGCAGGTGCGAAGCAGTTTGTGAGTGCAGCAGAAATGGGTAACATCGGTAACTACTTGTTGGATATGTACGAAAATCGTTGGACCATTGACAATCCAAGCGATGTTCATCCACGTATCGCTAACCGTAACGACCAGTATTTCTCTACTGGTAACGACTATTGGCTCAGAGATGCCGACTACCTCCGCCTGAAAAACTTGGAAATTGGATACAATATTCCTTCTACTTTGGTGAAGAAAATCGGAATGAACACGCTTCGCGTATATTTCAATGGTTTAAACCTGTTTACAGTTGATAAGTTGAAGGTATTTGACCCCGAAACAGATAACTCTACTGGACAGTATTATCCTCAGCAAAAAATCCTGAACGTAGGTCTTGTTGCCGCATTCTAACAACATCGTAATTTGATTTAAAAATGAGTCAATTTGAAAACACTAATCATAAACAGACAGTTGATTATGTTGGCAAAATCTCACTTTGTTTAATCACAAATTACACAACTAAAAAATAGAGATGAAAAAATACAAATTTCTAATCGCGTCACTCATTGCTTCGACGGTAGTTGTTACCAGTTGCGACGATAGTTTCGTAAACACACAACCCCTAAACGAACTTTCAGAAAATGCCGTTTGGACGGATGCTGCGCTTGCAGAAGCGTTTGTTTCTGAAATTTACGCTGGCTTCGGCAACGGTGGTTTTGATGAGCAAATGTTGGCTTCATTGACCGACGAAACCATCTTTACTCACCCAGGTCGCGGAATTACGACCATCACTGAAGGCCGTTCAAACCCCGCCGACATCGGTTGGGTAAACAACACCATCAGCTGGCAGCAAATGTACCTGCGTATTCGCGCATGTAACCTTGCCCTCAAAAATCTCGCAAGCCCTAAGTTTACAAACACGGGCAACATCGTAGAGCGTTTAACGGGTGAGACCAAATTCATGCGTGCTTATTTTTACCATCAGTTGGCCCGCTACTACGGCGGCGTACCTTTGGTGGATCGTCCGTATGATTTAGGAGAAGCCGATTACATGGCTACTCGTAACACGTGGGCCGAAACAGTCGCTTTTATTGTCAAAGATTTGGACGACGCCGCTACTTTGTTGAAGGGTAGAAGCATGGCTGCAGGTCGGGCTAACGAGGCTGCAGCTTTGGCGCTGAAAGCCCGTATTTTAACTTACGATGCCAGCGATTTGCACGATGCTACCAAGATGAAAGCAAAATCTACGGTACTTTCTTCTTTCTCAAAACCTGAATTAGTAGCAAACGTAACAGGCTCACAAGCCGACCGTTGGCAAAAAGCAAAAGCTGCCGCTAAAGCAGTTTTGGATTTGCCAGGATACGGCAACTTGCTCAACCTTACGGCTCCCGTCTCTGCTCAACAGGGTACAACCAACTATATGAACAACTCATTGTCGCGCAATGGCGGTCAAAATGAGTTGCTGATGGCGCGTTATTTTATCAACGCAAAACAAGAAAACGGTGGCCGTCAAGGACTTTTCAATGGTCCTAACGGATACAACAACTGGGCAGGTAATACACCAATCCAAGTCATGGTAGATGACTACGAAATGATGGACGGAACTAAGTTTGACTGGAAAAACCCTGCTCATGCTTCAGATCCTTACGTAAACCGCGACCCTCGTTTCTACGCTTCTATCTTGACCGAAGGTTCACCTTGGAAAGTGCGTAGCAATGCTAACTTACCCCGTGACCCAGCAAGCCAAATCCAAACAGGCCGCTACGAAATCGTAAACGCTTCAGGGGCTAAAGTAACCCACTTTGGTTTGGATACACGCCAAAGCCCAATCGAAGACTGGAACGGAAGCTATACTGGTTATTATATCCGTAAATTTACCGATCCAAACCCTGCCATCGTTGACCAAAATACATGGCAAGAAGTACCTTGGCCTATCTTGCGCTATACTGAGATGATCTTCAACTACGCCGAAGCTTGTATTGAGCTAGGTCAGGACGAAGAAGCCCGTACTTGGTTGAACAAGATTCGTTTCCGTGCTGGTATGCCTGCCATTACCGAGTCAGGAGATGCGCTGAGACAACGTTTCCGCAACGAAAAACGCATTGAAATGTACTTGGAAGAGCAGCGTTTCCACGATGCCCGCCGCTGGATGATTGCTCCTACTACCTTAGGTCGCAAAGCCAACGGTATCAGCATCGTAGGTACACTTAAGCCTGGCAAAACGGTTAGTCTTTATAAATACGATAAAGAAAACTACAACTACTCTTACACGGTATTTGAAATTGATCCAGGTAAGGAAAACCGCAGCTGGGCTGACAAACTGTACTATTTACCAATTGACCGGAACGAAATGAACCGGAACACCAAATTGGTTCAAAACCCAGGTTATTAATTAGAATTATAAGCACTTGGAGAGCCTTATAGCTCTCCAAGACTTCTAAAAATCTATGCTCTCAAAAAATGCGGGGCATAGATTTTTTTAATTTATACCCTCATACAGAGAACTTTGTGTAGATTTGTTTATTAAGAAATGTTATTCCCAAAAAACAGAAATCATGAAAACAGGCATTATTATATCGGTCATTTTTGGAGTTTTTTCCTTGACGCTACGGGCACAAGATACCAAAACAATCAGAGTAAAAGCCGATACCGACCTCAAATACGCCATTCCAGTAGCTGAGCGGTATCGATATCCCCAATTCAAAGAGGGGACTGTATCTTTTTTCAACGCTGCTCCCGCAACGGCAAAACTCAATTACAATTTTCAATTGGGAGAAGTACAATTTCTTAGTCTAACCAAAGACACCTTATCCTTGGCCAACGAACAAAGTATTAAACAGATTCAAATTGGCGAGAATACCTTCTACTATGACGTGGCCCACGGATATGTAGAACGTATTGCTACTTATCCGAAAGCTTATTTAGTAGTCAAAACCATGTTTAAAGTAGCTGCGGTCGAAAAAATGGCCGCGATGGGCAAATCCTCCGCTACATCGTCCATAAGAGAAGTCAATATGCTTTCTACGGGCAATAGTTCGGTCCAAAAACTTGCCTCAAAAGGTGACATCGTTTTTTCCAAAGAAAAAATGTATTTTCTAATGGACTTAAACCATCGTTTTTACAAAACAACCAAAGGAGGATTTTTAAAGCTTTTCCCAACCCATAAAAAGGCCATTGAAGCCTATTTCAAAGCCGAAAGTCTTGACCTAGAAAATGAAGATCATCTCAAAAAAATCCTTCAATTTTGTAGTGAGTTACCCCAGTAAATGAATTGATGCCATTTGCAATAACCATTCATTTTTACTCAATTTGTATCTGCTTTGAGCGCTAAAAGCGCTTCAGGGCTTCATTAATTTTTTTAGCTTTACTTTATCTTCTATTGATGAAACATCTTACACTGCTCGCAGGGTGCATCATTGTACTATTCCTATCGACAAGCTGCCAAGAACAAAAAGATACCCCAACGGAAGTAACCGAGCCTACGCTTTTTACCCTGCTTACTCCTGAAAAAACCAATGTCGATTTTCAGAATATCATCAATGAAGGCCTTAATACAAACGTGTTGATGTATGAGTATTTTTACAACGGTGGCGGCGTTGCTGTGGGTGATTTGAACGGTGATAAACTGGAAGACCTCTACTTTACTGCCAATCTCAGCGCCAACAAACTCTACCTCAACAAAGGAAAAATGCAGTTTGAAGACATCACTGCCGCCTCAGGAGCCGCCGGACGCGAAGGCCCCTGGAAGACTGGAGTGACCATGGCAGATGTCAATGGCGACGGAAAATTGGATATTTTCGTTTGTCATTCGGGCAATCTCCCCCCCGAAAAAAAAGCCAATGAGTTGTTTATCAATCAGGGAAACAACGCCCAAGGAATTCCAACATTTCTGGACCAAACCGCTGAGTATGGCTTAAACGACCCTTCGTCGAGCACCAATGCTTACTTTTTCGACTACGACCACGACGGCGATTTAGACCTGTTTTTACTTAATCACAACATAAAGTCTCTGCCTGTACTCAATGAATCCAACAGCGCCGAATTCAACAAACAAGACGACCCAGTAAGTGGCTCTCGGCTTTTTCGAAATGAGGGCAAACGTTTCGTTGACGTGACCACCAAAGCGGGTATTAACAGCTCTCCCCTCTCCTACGGTCTGGGGGCAGGCATCGCTGATTTTAACCAAGACGGCTGGCCAGATATTTACGTCAGCAATGATTATACCATCCCCGACCATCTTTACATTAATAATAAAAAAGGTGGTTTTGTGGACAAACTCACTACCTCGATAGGGCATACCTCTCATTTCTCCATGGGCAACGACGTGGCCGATGTAAACAACGACGCCACGCCTGATATTTTCACGCTTGATATGCTGCCTGAAGAAAATCGCCGACAAAAACTTCTCATGGCCCCCGACAACTACGAGAAATTTGATATGGTGGTTCGGTCGGGTTTTCATAAGCAGTACATGCGGAACATGCTGCAATTGAATACCCCTCTCCCAGCCTCCCCCAAGTTAGGAGTAGCATTCTCCGAAATTGGTCAACTCGCGGGCATCTCCAACACCGATTGGAGTTGGGCCGCGCTTTTTGCCGATTATGACAACGACGGATGGAAAGACCTCTACATTACCAATGGCTACCTACGCGACTACACCAACCTCGACTTTCTGAAATACATGAACGATTTTCAGCAGAACCAACCCAACATCGGGCGACAGGATGTGCTGAATCTGGTGCAGCAGATGCCCGCATCCAACGTGGTGAATTACCTCTATAAAAACAACAAAGACCTGACGTTCAAAAATGTGGGAATGCAATGGGGATTGGGACAAAACTCCAACAGCAACGGAGCCGTTTATGCCGATTTAGACAACGACGGTGACTTGGATTTGGTTGTCAACAACGTAAATCAGCCCGCATTTATCTACCAAAACGAAGCCCAACAGTTGCTCAAAAATCACTACCTAAAAGTGACATTGGCGGGCAATTCACCCAACCGTTCGGGCATTGGGGCAAAGGTCATTCTGTACCAAAAAGGTCAAACCCAGTACCTAGAGCAAATGCCCATGCGTGGGTATCAGTCGAGTGTTTCTAACGTCCTGCATTTTGGATTGGGCAACGCCACAACGATTGATTCGCTAAAAGTACAATGGCCTAATGGCAAACAACAGCGCCTTTCCAACGTTAAAGGAGATCAATGGCTAACCCTGAACGAAAAGGACGCCAATGAAGCCATCAGTGCGCCCGCTTCCAAACAACCTCTATTTAAAGAAACTCCCTCTGGCATAGATTATGCCCAGCCTGCTTTAGCCTACAATGATTTTAAAAGGCAGATTCTGATGGTCAATCCGCAATCGTACGTGGGTCCAGCACTGGCCAAGGCCGATGTCAATGGCGATGGCTTAGATGATGTATTTGTGGGCGGCGGTAACGGACAGGCAGGGGCCTTGTTTTTGCAACAAAAAGGGTCTACGCCACGCTTCCTCAAAAAACCACAAGCAGCTTTTGAAATCGACGCCAAAAGCGATGCGGACGACGCCGTCTTTTTTGATGCTAACGGCGACGGTACCCTAGATTTGTACGTTTGTCATGGAGGGTATGCCAATTTTGAGCCGAATGACCCTGTTTTGCAGGATGCGCTTTATTTCAATGACGGAAAGGGTAACTTCAGCAAAAATACGACCGCGCTTCCGTCCATGCCCGTCAGTACGAGTTGTGTGCGGGTGGCCGATATAAACGGGGATAAAAAGCCCGATTTATTTGTGGGTGGGCGCGTGGTGCCCGGTAGTTACCCCGAAATTCCCCCCAGTTTTATTTTACTCAACGACGGCAAAGGCAACTTTAAAGATGCCACCTCTTCTGTGGCCCCTGAGCTTCAAAAAATTGGCATGGTGACCGATGCCGCTTGGCTCGACCTCAACGGAGATAAAAAATCCGAGTTGATTGTAGTTGGGGAATGGATGCCTCTGACGGTTTTTGAAAACAATAATGGTAAACTGGCGAACACAACCGATAAATACTTTGACCAAAACTACAGCGGTTGGTGGAATAAACTGCTAGTGGACGACTTCAACGGCGACGGAAAAATGGACTTAATCGTCGGCAATTTGGGTCTTAACAGCCAAGTGAAAGCATCTCCCGAACAACCCGCCGAGGTATATTTCAAGGATTTTGACCAAAACGGCCGCATTGACCCCATTTTGTGTACGTACATCCAAGGAAAAAGCTACCCTTACATCACCCGCGACGAATTGATTGGGCAATTACCCATCATGGGCAAGCGGTATCCTGATTACAAAACCTATGCTGATGCTACGCTCAAAGATGTATTTACAGCATCGGAGCTTGAAGGCGCCACACGACTGGAAGCCAACCACTTGGCTACCACTTGGTTTGAGCAAGGCCCTGCTGGTAAATTTACGGTCAAAAAATTACCCATCGAAGTCCAGACCTCGCCCATTCACGCCCTGATTGCATTGGATTATGACAAAGACGGCAAAAAGGATTTGCTCCTTTGCGGCAATCAACTCCGCACCCGCCTGCGTCTTGGGCAGTACGACGCCAATTTCGGTACGCTGCTCCACAACAACGGCAACGGAACGTTTAGTTATGTTCCTCAGAATGCCTCTGGTTTTTACATTAATGGCGAAGTAAGAAGCATTTTGTCATTAAATAATACCCTTTACTTTGGCATCAACCAACAGAAGGTAGTGGCGTATGGAATGAAATAGAGATATACCTACAACCCCATCAGATGAGCCAGCTTTACCAAATCATCTGATGGGGTTTGATTAAACGCGCATCGTCCGAGCTGCCGTCAACGAAATATCCAGAAACAACACTTTGGCGCGGGCGTTACGTTCGAGGTGATAGTAGCCGTCGGTGATTTCCTGAATCAGTAACTCAATGGCTCCTGGGTTGACGGCTTTGCCAAATTTTTGCACAAAACTCAGTTCTTCGTCCTGCAACCGTAGCAATTCCTCCACGCCGTTTTGCCACAAAAACAAATCCCGAAACAGATTGAGGGTATAGTCGAAAATCCCTTTTTGTTTCTCTTTGCCCAACGTATCAAATTCATCCGCAAGTTTGACCAAAGACACAAAGTCTCGCGAGTAGCATTTACGCATCCATTGCGCAAACCACGCGTGGCGGTCGTCTTCCGTCTCGTTGGTCAGGCGCATGGCCTCGGCCAGATTCCCTTCACAGAGATACGCAATCTGCCGCGCCCGTCGCTCATCAATCCTTTTTTGGGCCAAAAACTGCGTCACTTCTTCATCCGTAAAGGCACGAATGGCTACACGTTGCGTGCGGGAAATGATGGTAGTCAATAATTTATCCGACTGACTGGAAACAATCAAAAACAGTGTCTTTTCGGGCGGTTCTTCCAGAATCTTCAACAGGGCATTGGCCGCTTGTACATTGAGCAATTCAGGTTGCCAAAACAGCATGATTTTAAACTCCCCCTCAAACGCCTTGAGTGACAGCTTACTAACAATATTCCTTGATTCTTTGATGGGAATAATTCCCTGTTGATTGCCGGTGGCGTTAATATACGCCAACCATTCGGGGAGCGTTCGGTAAGGATGTTCTTCTAAAAAAGCACGCCATTTAGGCGTTAGTTCACCCAACAAATCCTCCCCTTCTTTGGGGGTGCGAGGCAACGGAAAGATATGATACACATCGGGGTGGACCAACTTACGCATCTTGGAACAAGAAGCACAACGCCCGCAGGCATCGTCGGGCTGACGGTCTTCGCAATTGACAAACGTAGCAAACGCCCACGCCAACGCAATGCCCGCCCCGCCCACGGGCCCGTCAAAAAGCTGGGCATGCGCAACGTGGTTATTCTGTACGGAGCGAATCAGTGCGCGCTTGGTATCGTCGTGACCGAGTATATTCTTAAAAAGCAAAATAGAAGCGATTGGATGTTGTCTGCAAAATTAAAGAATGTCGGCTTGCTTTGGGCGAAAAGTGCGCCAAATTATAATTTAAACGCGTAGGGGCAGACGTGAACGGTCCGCCGACCAGCGGGCCTGCCCCTACCTTTCGTCTTGCTTAAAAAAATTTACGGTATCACCATCACATACCCCTTCGATTGCAGCGTAGTCATCAGCAGCATGGCCGAGAGTGTCACTTTAATGTTGGGATTGCGGGGCTCCTGCTCCATTTTGCGCATGTAGAGCGATTGTCCACAGATGTATATTTTGACGCCGTTGGCGGTCAACTCGTTGATAAGGGTGGTATTGGGATTGGGCATCCCGTATTTTTTCTTGTAGGCTTCGTCGTTCAAAATCAGGGGTGTACCCAAAAAATGCACCACCGCTACCACGTCTAAATTCTCTCTAGGAATGCCCGCCGAAAGATGCAGATTGACCAAGCGGGCCAATTTGTCGAGCGTGGCATTGACAGAATCAGGCTTATCAGCGCCTTTGGAGATTTCATACAACACCTTGTATTTCATCTTTTTATCGGCAATAGGCTCCGCCTCTGGCACTTCAAACATGCTGCCACCACTCTTGATAAAAGGAAATTTTTTCTGCGCCTGACTGGCCAAACTAATGAAAAAGAAAAGGGCTAAAAGAGAGTAAAAGCTGGTACGCATGGAGTAGAAAGGTTTATAAATGAACGTGATTTTTCATTAAATATAAGGGTATTTTGGGAAAGTGGGTGGCAACTTACGCATAAAACAATCTACAATTCTGCCTATTTTTGCGCCACAAAACATGAAACAGCGTATTAGCAATATGTCAAATCAATCCACGCCCAAACAACGGGGCTTTTTTTTCCCCGCCGAATGGCACCCACACCGCGCCACTTGGTTGAGTTTTCCGCACACGGAGGCTTCTTGGACATACGAACGTCAGCCGAAAATGCTTCCTGCATACCTTGAATTTATCAAAAACATCAGCGAAGGCGAAAAGGTGTGCATCAATGCCCACAACGAAATCGTAAAACAAACCATACAGCTTCACCTACTCAACGCAGGGGTGGACATGAACCAGATTGAATTGCCGCTACACGCCACCAACGACTCATGGTGCCGCGACCACGGGCCGGGCATTCTCATCAACCCTGACACCAACGAGCGTTTGGTAGTGAATTGGGGCTACAATGCATGGGGTGGAAAATATCCTCCTTTCGACAACGATGACCTGATTCCCGTGGCCATCGCCCATTATTTAGGGTTAGAATACGTCACACCGGGCATCATCATGGAAGGCGGCTCGGTAGAGTTCAATGGTAAAGGGACTGTGATGACGAGCCGGGCGTGTTTGTTGAACGAAAACCGCAATCCGCACCTCAATCAAGGACAAATTGAGCAGTATTTGTACGATTATTACGGGGTTGAGCAGGTTCTTTGGGTGGGCGATGGCATCGTGGGTGACGATACCGACGGACACATTGATGATACCGTTCGGTTTGTAAACGAAGATACCGTGGTGACCATTATTGAAGAAAATAAATCGGACGCCAACTACGACATCTTACAGGAAAACCTGCACGAATTGAAGCAAATGCGGTTGCTCAACGGCAAACAACTCAATATCGTAGAGTTGCCTATGCCAACGCCTGTATACAGTGATGAGTTGCGATTACCGGCCTCCTACGCCAACTTTTATATCAGCAATGCCGCCGTCATTGTACCTACGTTTCGTTGCGATAATGACCAAAGGGCGCTAGACATTCTGAGTCAGTGTTTTACCGACCGAAAGGTGGTGGGAATTGATTCGACCGAAATCGTGTGGGGCTTGGGAAGTTTTCACTGCCTGAGTCAGCAGGAACCTATTGTATAATCAACGTCAGCAAGGTTTATACAACAACCTACAAAACAACATCGGCGAGGATTTAAACGGGAGCGCCCAGCCCTCGCCGACGTTAGTTTTAGTGATGCACTCCGCCGTCGCCGTGGACGTGTCCGTGCTCCAGTTCTTCGGCCGTAGCAGCGCGCACTTTTTGTACTTTTCCCACAAAATGCATTTCACGTCCAGCCAATGGATGGTTAAAATCCATCAAAACAAACTCTTCGTCAATTTCAACGATTTGGCCCATCAAACGATGTCCTTCTTCGTTGGTCATCGGAACCATATTGCCTACTTGAAGGATGTCTTCCTGAAGTTTGCCATCCACTTTGAATACTTCCAAAGGAATCTCCGCAACGGCTTCGGTGTCATAATCTCCGTAACCCTGTTCTGGGTCTAATTTAAAGTCAAAAGTATCGCCTTCGGCAAGACCATTCAATCGGTCTTCAAATGCTTCGGGAAGGCCACTCATGCCTTGAATAAAATACATAGGTTGGTCATCACCAACGGTTTCGACCATTTGCCATTCGTCGCCGTCGTTCAAAAGACTCAGTTCGTAGGTTACCGCTACGACTTGATTAGGTGCTATTTTCATTGATACAAATTTTTAGCAAACCTACGGTTTTTCGGGAGTGATACCTAATTTGCGTTTAATTTTCGCCACAAAATAAGCCCTTCATTTTCACTTATTTGCTCAAAACCTGCTTTCATCAAAACCCGTTGTGAATTGACCAATGCCACGGGGGTATGCGCAATCAGCGCCTTTAAGGCACGGTTTTTAAACACCCATTCGGCCAGACATTCGAGCGCTTCGGTGGCAACTCCCTGCCCCCGAAAAGACTGGTCGATTCCGTAGCCAATTTCTGTTTCGCCTTGGTCATTGGGCAAGCCTGCCACGCCGATTCCACCAGCGACGCAATTCTCTGATTTGTACACGATGAGCCAGTTGGTAAACCATTCATACCGCGAGGCGTTGGCGGCGGTTTCGGGTAGCCAATAATTGGCCAATGCATCATCAAATTCATTCTGAAAATATTCTTCCATCTGCATGGGGCGCGGAACCAGCCCCAACGAGCGTTGAAGCGCGTCGTAATCAGCCGCGTGTAGTTGCAATTGGGTTGTATTGAGCGGAATTAACCGCAAACGAGTTGATTCTAACTGAAACATGGGAAAAAATTAGTTGGACGTAAACAATACAGTTATGCTTTGTGAAATGTATCCACAAAGTAATCAAAGCGGCTCAGCGCCGTTACGCCACCCTATCAGGCAATGAGATGAAAGTTGTGAGTTGCAGAGGCAATAAAGTTAAATTGCGTAACAAAGGTAAAAAAATGTCTACTTTTGAGCAAGGATAGCAACAATGCTTCTCCCCTAACCGTTGAGAGTCATTTGTTGGAAGACAACTTGGTTATCAATACAAACTATGGAATTGTTTGATAATCTGATAGATAGCCTTTCCGAGCAAAGCTACGGAGTAATTGATTCTTTTCTGACCACCGAAGAAATAAACGACTTGGTCATCAATCTCAGAAAACGCCACGCGGCGGGCAGTTTTAAGGAAGCAAGCATCGGGCAAGGCAGCGCCCAGCACATCCAAGTCTTGGTTAGAGGCGACCAAATTTTATGGTTGGAAGAATCTTCGGTCGTTGAAATAGAGCAGGTATACTTTAAAAAAATCAACGCGCTGATTCAATCCCTCAACCAAAGCTGTTATTTGGGACTGAAAGATTTTGAGTTTCACTATGCCTTATACCCAATCGGGACTTTTTACAAGCGCCACCTCGACCGTTTCAAAACCGATTCGCACCGCAAAATATCAGTCATTTGTTATTTGAATGAAGATTGGCAGGCCACTGATGGCGGCGAGTTGGTGATTTACTTGCCCAACAAACCACCCGTCAAAATCTCTCCCGTTGGTGGAAGATTAGTTTGTTTTGAAGCCGATGTATTGGAGCACGAAGTTCTTCCCGCTACGCACGAGCGCCTCAGTCTGACGGGCTGGCTCAAAACTTATTAATAAAAGCAAACTCCAAAACGCCTTCATAAACAACTGATAATCAAAGATAAAAAGTGATTTCTAATAAACTCATTGTCTCTGTTTTTACAGCAACCATGAACCAATATTTACAAAATAGGTTAGCTTTTATAAATCAAGTGCTTTTTATGAAATACAAAAGTAAATTCCTTTATTTTTCAACTTCCAAACCGTTATGCCGCGCTGTTATCGTTTAGTTTTCGTTTTACCATTATTATTTTTTAGCCTGCATTCTACCATGTCGCGTTCCCAAACCGTCATTTCTCTTTGGTCCAATGGACAGATGCCCAATGATTTACAAAATCGTTCAATTCAAGAAAAAATCGAAGTAGGCAACGACGGTATTTTACGAATCAGCAACATTGTTTTTCCCACGCTTTCGGTCTATGTTCCTACCACTCCCAATGGAGCGGCGGTGATGATTTGCCCCGGCGGAGGCTACGCCATCGAAGCATCGGGCCATGAGGGTGTAGATGTGGCAAAGTGGTTCAATAGCATCGGTGTGACGGCATTTGTATTGAAATATCGATTACCCGACGATAAACTTTGGTCTAACAAACACGAAGTGGCACTTCAGGATGCCCTTCAGGGCATTAAAATAATTCGAGAAAGTGCCGATAAATACAACATTGACCCCAATCGTATTGGCATTATGGGTTTCTCGGCAGGGGGGCATTTGGCTGCCACGGTCAGCACGCTTTGGCATCAGGCCAAAGAATTAAAAGGCTTCGAAAATCTATCTGACGTGCAAGTATGTAAGCCGAATTTCTCCATTTTGATGTATCCCGTCATTACTTCTGGACCATTTAAGCACGCAGGGTCATTTGAAAGACTATTTGGAAAAACGCCTTCACAGGAACAATTAGAGCATTATTCGGCCGAAAAACAGGTATCTGCCCAAACTCCTCCTACCCTACTCGTCCACGCCACCGACGATAAAGGCGTACCCGTAGAAAACAGCATGTTGTATTATGACGCCCTTCGTAAACTTCGGATTCCTGCGTCCATGCTGCTTTACGAAAACGGCGGGCATGGGTTTGGACTGGCAAAAAAGCTCAAAGGCTCGGTGCACAGCTGGCCCGAAAGCTGCCATCAATGGCTGGTTGGAATGGGATATATTCAGTAAAACGAAAAGAATAAAAACGCAGCGCGGCCTTTGATGTATTATGTTCATCAAAGGCCGCGCCTCATTTTACCAAAAGTACAATCGTATTCGGTCTAAAAGTACTTTAAATTTAAACCGAAATAGATCTGAATTGGAAGTAAATGAATTTGACAAGGCAAAACTTGTACGGTTTTTACTGTAAAAATTGAGGTAAAAGTCGTAGAAAGTACGGGCGGTCACTCCCCATTTTCGTAAAAATTGCTTCCTACCAGGGTTGTGGGAAATACGGCTAACAGACTTAGAACCAAAATGATAGACCAAACTCTTGCCGATTCCTTTAAAATTCCGGATGCCCACTTCCCACATTTTACGGCTAATGTCGGGGTCAGAATACATACCCGGACTGAATTCAATGCTGAATCCGCCAATCAGGTTCCACGTATGGCGGTGCATCACGCTGGGCGGAAATGAAGCCCCCTGCCAATCAGCCACTGCTAAGTTTTTATATTCTTTCAACAGTTTATTTTCCTGAAAATTTTGCAGTGAATCGCCATAATCACGCCCTCCGATTACATAACCGTAGGGGTTGGGATGCCGCTCAATCTGCGTGCCAGAAAAATAAAAATCGTCTTTTCCGTAGTCTTTAATGGCCTGATACAGATGGGTGTCCCAGTCGGGGCAGGCATACATGTCGTCGTTCATGTAGAGCACATAATCCGCTTGGGTTAACGAAAAAGCGGCGTTACAGCCCATACATATTCCTACATTTTCAGCTGAAATACTGTAATCTATCCCTTCTTTTTGTGCCCACTCGGGCGTACCATCTTTTCCTTCATTGATGTGCAAAACAATTTGATGTGGATACGCAGAGTTTTGGCGGATGCTTCTGATGCAGGTTTGTAAATAAGACAGATTATTCCACGTAGGAATGATGATGGAAAACAAAGGCGAGGGGGATGCCTTTGAACTTTTTACATATTCGATCATGACAGAAGTAATAATGGTGGTGGTGTAACATACAATCTATAAGCCCCTACGCACAACAACTTCAATTTGTTGCGCAAACCCACCGTTTTTTTTACAAAAAATCAGTACGCGAACCTCCCATTAGCAAAAAAAAGGAACGCCGACAAGATTAACCCTGCCGGCGTCCAAAAAAAACTTTTTATATCTACTTCTTCACCGCAATTTCAAGCATTTTCTGGCCATTGGCTTCTAGTTCAACCAAGTTTCCGTCAACGACAAATGACACGGGCTGGTTCGAAAAATTCTCCACTTCGATGGCTTCGGGCTTGACCGAAACCCGAATTATCTGCCCTTTGAAAGTAATCCTAAACGAATATCCTTGCCATTGGTCGGGCAAATAAGGCGCAAACGAAAGCACGCCGTTTCGAATGCGCATTCCCGCAAAACCTTTGATAACCGACATCCACGTTCCCGCCATACTCGTAATGTGCAGGCCATCTTCAGTATCGTTGTTGTAATCGTCGAGGTCGAGGCGCGAGGTACGCAGGTACATTTCGTAGGCTTTTTCTTTGTAACCCAACATCGCCGCCAAAATCACATGTACGCACGGCGACAGCGACGACTCATGAACGGTCATGGGTTCGTAGAAATCAAAGTTGCGGCGGATGGTATCAAGGTCAAAATCCTCTTCAAAGAAGTACAACCCCTGAAGCACATCGGCCTGTTTAATAAAACAACTACGCAAAATCCGATCCCACGACCATTTTTGGTTGATGGGCCGGTGCTCAGCAATGTCGTCGACGGTGAGTAATTCTTTATCCAGAAAACCGTCTTGCTGCAAATACACCTGCCGCTGGGCGTCATAAGGGTAATGCATATTGTCAATGATATGCTGCCATTTAGCGGTTTCCGCTTCAAAATCAAAATTGATTTTTTGCAACAGTTCATTCACTTCTAACTTATAGCGACTGACGCCTTCCAACGTAAACCGCAAACACCAGACCGCCAGATAGTTGGTGTAGAAGTTATTATTGACGTTGTTTTCGTATTCATTGGGGCCCGTCACCCCGAGCATCACGTATTTTTGCTTATCGCTCGACCAATTGACCCGCTGCGCCCAGAAACGCGCAATGCCAATCAATACTTCCAAACCGTATTCGGCCAGATAGCCCTCATCGCCTGTGTGCCGAATGTAATCATGAATGGCATACGCAATGGCACCGTTGCGGTGGATTTCCTCAAAAGTAATCTCCCATTCGTTGTGGCATTCTTCGCCCGTCATGGTCACCATCGGGTACAGGGCAGCGCCGTCTTTAAAGCCCAAATTAGCCGCATTTTCGATGGCTTTTTGCAAGTGTTTATGGCGGTAAATGAGCAAATTACGCGCTACTTTTTGGTCGGCAGTCGCCAAATAAAAAGGCAAACAGTAGGCTTCCGTATCCCAATAGGTACTGCCGCCGTATTTCTCACCCGTAAAGCCCTTAGGGCCTATGTTGAGGCGGTCGTCCTCGCCGGTGTACGTTTGTTCGAGTTGGAAAATATTAAAACGAATGCCCTGCTGCGCGGCATCGTCGCCTTCAATGACAATATCGTTTTTGTCCCAACGCTCCGCCCAGGCTTCTATCTGCTCGGCCTTCATTTTCGCAAAACCTTTGTCGGCAATTCGCTCAACATAGGCCTTAGCGTTAGCGAGTAACCGGTCGGTCGGATGATTTAATGACGCCAGATTTACGGCGTATTTATACAAAGCCACTTCTTCACCCGCTTTGGCTTCTATTTCTAACTTGCAGGCCACAAACTTCTCCGCCTTAACGGGTTTAGATTGAAAATCAACGCGTTCGCCATTAAGCGTAAGGTCTATTTTCATTCCCGTACAAACGTTGAAAAGCTCCGTCTTAAACGGTGTATCCTTGGTTCGCATTTCGAGATACGCTTCTCCAAAGGCGGTTTCCTTACGGATTTCGTCCCAGAATTTTTCGCCGTAATTGGAGTCTTTGTTGCTTATATCACCGTCTAAATAAGGCGTGAGGGTGATTTTTCCGTCAAAATTAATCGGTGTAATGGCATAGCGAATCGCCCCCGCTTCGTCGTCGACAATGCTACAAAACCGCTGAGAATGAACACGTACCTGCTTCCCGTCCGACAGGGAGGCCACGAAGGTACGCTCCAATATCCCCTCTTTCATGTTGAGTACCCGCGAATATTCGGAGACGGGGCACAGACCCAAATCAAGCATTTCACCGTCGATTTGCACGTCAATTCCAATCCAATTGCAGGCATTGAGGACTTTGGCGAAGTAGCGCGGATAGCCGTTTTTCCACCAGCCTACGCGGGTCTTATCGGGATAAAAAACCCCCGCTACGTAGTTTCCGAGCAGGGTTTTTCCCGTAAATTTTTCTTCAAAATTACCACGTTGCCCCATGCGGCCGTTGCCAAGGCTCGTGAGGCTTTCGGTGATTTCGTTGTATTCGGCATAAAAGTCCTCTTCAATAATACACCACGGATCGTGCTTTATATAATTTTTCATCGGGACAAGGTCAGTTGAAGCCCCAAAAGTAGAAATTTACCACGAAGGTTTTTGTATCTATTTTGTCAATAATTAACGGTATGTTGACTCTTTGGGACAAAAACAGATTACTGATTTGAACTTAAACAATTGTACTTTTTTACTTAGCCCTCCTCTTCAAAAATCCCTTCTTTTTGCGATTACAACTCAATTTTTCTCATTATTTAACATACTCTTTTTCATTCATCATGCATTAAAATAATCATTTCACCGGCAAATAAGTAGGTTTCACCGAGATTATAACCCTTAAACACCATGCACATTTTTTTAAACCGTCTATTTTTTTATAATTTTATCAGACTTACTCTTCTGTATGAAAAGCGCTTAAAATTGAATTTTTTCAATGAAAAAGCCGTCATGCCATGTTGCCTATTATTTCTACAACAGCCCTTATTGAAACGTCGCTTTTTGACTATCCTTTTGTAAAGGATTCAATGAAAACCATTGAACGACCATTTTTGCTCTCGCCAGATTGCAAATGTGCCATCAAGGAATGTGTAACACCGCAGACATTGGAAGCGCAGGAAATACTTTTGGAAGCTGGACAACTCAGCGACCGATTGTATTGGATTGAAACAGGCTTAGTTCGCTTCTTTGCGGATGCGGATGCGGATGCGGATGCGGATGCGGATGCGGATGCGGATGCGGATGCGGATGCGGATATAACCACAGGATTTTGCAGCGAAGGCGATTTTTTCTGCGCAATCAGCAGTTTTTTCTCACAGAAACCCTCCACAGAATCTATCTGTGCAGAAGAGCCTAGCGTTTTGTATTCGATTGGATTTGAGGATTTGCAACGGCTTTTTGGCCTGTATCCAGAGCTAAGCCACGCTTTTTGCGGTTTGTACGGTCACTTGTTAGAATTACATCACGCACGTACAACTTTGCTTCGTTATCGTACACCCCATGAGCGATATGAAGCATTTTTGGTACAGCATCCACATTTACCCAATCGCCTGAAGGTAAAGCACATCGCATCTTATCTCGGCATTCACCGCGTGACGCTGTGCAAAATACGAAAGCAGCTCACCCACAAAAAGGCATAATTTTTGACCCTTCCTGCATTTGGTAGTTTAAACTACCTTGGGTTAAAAAAATAGTTATTTCATTTGTAACAAGTAAGCCTCCCGAACATCTTGGCGGACGTGGGAGGCTTATGAGTCTAACCGTTTTATTAATTAAACCAATCAAAAGTATGAAAAAGATGCAATTGTCCTCTTTATTTACACTATTTTTCTGCCTATTTTTATTTACCAGTTGTGAAAACAAGCAGGAAAGTATTAATCTGGATGAAAAAGAGCAGATTTTAAAACTATTAAAATCTCATGGCTTTACTGAGCAGCCTTTCTCTGGAGCAGGAAGAATTTCAACAATGGGAGAATTTTCCGAAAGAAAGAAAATTCGTACCCTTGAAGATGCCAAAAACTTTATTAAAATTTTTGAGAGCTTTAATGAAGGTACAATTAAAATTGATTTAAACCAAATTCAAAACAAAAATCTACGTTCCTCCTTTGTGGCATGTGATGACCAAGGTACATATTATGTAAATAGGGCAGTAGAAGGTTTAATGAGTACCATTGATATAACATTTCAAAGAGATGAATTAGGAAAGATTTTTAATGTTACATCCATGGTACATGGCATTCCATTTTATGGATATAGTCAAGATAATTTTACAATTTTTGGAGATAAAAGACAAGATTTTTGTATTGATGGTACAATGGTATGGGGGCTGGATATAGCTGGTCTTCCCTTAGCTGCCCGGCCGCAAGTTTATCTTCGAGTACACCTTTATGGACCTGAAAGTTGTCAAGCTCAAGTTTCATGGGGATATGGACATTGCTAACTTAAACAAGTACTTTTATGAACAAGAAATTTTTTTGGATTACTGTTGCCGCTATCTTAGCTGTAATAGCACTATTTGCGCTGGCAGATTTCCTTTATATGAAACCGGGTACTGTTGAACGAGTTGTAGAAAAAGCACAACCATAATAACTACGAAGCAGAAGCCATCTTGAAATTTATTTTGAGATATCTTTTGCTTTGTTGAGATATTACCTTTCAAATATGTTCGTTTTATAAAGATAGTTTTCTAAGTACCAAAACAAGAGTTGCCGATGAAAAAACCGCTTATTCTACTTTCTCTAATTGGCATTACTGTTTTTTTGCTCTACCCCCGCGAGCAACCTTTTGGTGAGTTTGAAATCAATGACGTTTCCAAAGCGCATTACTTTGTAGATTCAGTCTCTACAGATCGCCACGACGGTCACGCCCATGTGGAAGTAAGCATTACAGGAGAAATAGATTCTGCCGCTACTATTTCATATGCCTCCCTGCCAGAAAATTATGGAGGATATATATATGAATTGAAAAAAGGAGCCGTGAATATTTTTTCCCAATATGATTTTTATGTGGGCGATAAAATTTGGATCAAGTTTGAGCCTAAAGGCTCCAAAAAAGGAAAACTCAAGATTAAAACACTAATTCATTAAGAGATTCATTGTTACAAGCTGCTGCTAAAACGGCCCCTAACGATGAAAATTATCCTGCCAAATACCCCCGAATATTCTCCGCTACCTTATGCACCAATCGCGTACGGGCTTCGATGCTCGACCACGCAATGTGCGGTGCCAACAGCAATTTTTCTTTTTTCTGCAATTGCATGTACGGGTGTGAGGCAGGAATCGGCTCCTGCGTGAATACATCGATGGCCGCCCCCGCAATCAACTCATCGTCAAGCGCTTTGGCCAAATCTGCTTCGTTCACAATGCCCCCACGACTGGTATTGAGGAGCAAAGCCGTAGGTTTCATTTGAGAAATACGTGCATAATTGAGCAGGTTTTCAGTCTCCGCGCTTAAGGGTGCGTGAATGGAAATCACATCGCAGGTTTTGAGGAATTCATCCAACTCCAACCGCTCATAAATAACGTTATATTCCTGCCCCGAAGCCGAAAAATACACCACCTCAGCGCCGAAAGCCAAGGCAATCCGCGCTACCTGTCGGCCGATTTCGCCCAAGCCCAATATCCCGAAACGCTTTCCGTTCAACTCCCAATAAGGACGCCCCAAGTGCGTAAAAATGCGCTCATTGGAATATTCTCCCGTTTTTACATAATCATCATAATAGGCCGTAGAATTGAGCAAAGCCAACAGCAACGCAAACGTCTGCTGCGCCACGCTGTCGGTCGAGTAGCCTTTTACGTTTTTGACCTGAATGCCCAACTCATGCGCCGCCGTCAAGTCTACGTTGTTTGTGCCCGTAGCCGCTACACAAATGAGTTTAAGCGTTGGCGTACTGGCCATCGCCTCCCGCGTCACTTTTACTTTGTTGGTAATCACCACTTCAGCGCCCTGAATGCGCTCCGCTACTTGCTCAAGTTGCGTATCAGGATGCAGGATGGTTTGGCCCAAGGCGTTCAATTCGCCCAAATTAGGCACATCGCCGAGGGTACGGGCGTCTAAGAAAACGATTTTCACGGTGTATTAAGAAATTGGTAAATAGCTTTTTTATCTATTCACAAAAGCAATAAAACAGGAAAAATTACCCTCAAAAAAAGCCCATAAAAAAATCCCTGTCTCACGACAGGGATTCAATATTAATTTTCAGAATCATTTATTGGGCCAACTTTTCAACAATCAGCCCCGATAAATATTCCCGAATTGATTCAATTTTGATTTGACTAATCACGTCCTCGCAGAAAGCATACATCAACAGCGTAACGGCCTCGGCTTTGGGAATCCCGCGCGAGCGCATGTAGAAAATGGCTTCGTCGTTGAGTTTTCCAGTCGTGGTTCCGTGCGAGCATTTTACGTCGTCGTTGTAAATTTCCAACTGTGGTTTGGTATTCATCGAAGCTTCGTCCGACAACACTACGTTGCGGCATGATTGGTACGCGTTGGTCTTACTGGCGTACTCGCGCACAAAGATTTTGCCGTTGAAAACCCCCGTCGATTTATCCTTCAAAATACCTTTGTACAACTCATTGCTGTACGAATTGGGCTGAGCGTGGTCAACGAGCGTATGGTTGTCGACGTGCTGTTTTCCGTTCGGAAAATACAACCCGTACATGAAAGACTCGCAGTGTTGGCCGTCCAAAACGATGTTGAGGTTGTTTCGCACAAAACCCCCGTTTACCGTCACAGTTACGGCATAAAAATGGCTCTTGTCTTTCTGAATCACCTGCGTTGTGCCAATGTGGTAGGCCTTTTCAGTCTCGTTTTGTACTTTGTAATACTGAACGTTGGCATTTTCTTCCACCACAATTTCGGTCACCACGTTGGTAAACGAACCGTTGTCGCCGATGGTCCGGAATGCTTCGGCCATTTTCACTTCTGCGTTTTTGCCCACCACAATCAAATTGCGCGGCTGCGATGCGGCATTGGCGGTGCGGGCATCCGTGATAAAACGCAGAATGATAGGCTCTTCCACGACTTTGCCAGCAGGAACGTGGACAACCACGCCGTCGTGCGCAAAAGCGGTATTGAGGGCCGTAAATGCTTCGTCTTGGTAATTGGCGTAATGGGCAAAATAAGTAGCCAACAGTTCGGGTTTCTCTTTTACCGCCCGACCAAAATTAAGAATCTGCAACTGGCTTTCGGGAGAAACAATACTCGAAAGCTCGGCATTGTACATTCCGTTGACGAAATACAGTACGTTGCCTTGCAAATTTGGAATTTCGAGCGTTTCTACGTCGTTCGTGCCAAAGTCAGATTTTACGTTGAAATCAAACGCCTGTTTTACTAGGTTATTGACGTTGCTGTATTTCCATTCCTCGTGCTTGATGGTCGGGAAACCCAACGCTTCAAAGCGCTGCATGGCTTCGCGGCGTTTTTGGTGGACTTCGGTTTTGGCTTCACCATTAAGGCGGCTTTCCGTAGCCTGAAAATCTGCGACGAGTTGTTGTTTTAAGTCTATATTTTTTGATAAATCCATGTCTGAATTTTTACAACTCAATAATGATATTTGCAACTGATAACGACAATTTCGTCGTTGGTAACTTCATACACTAAACGATGTTCGTCATCAATTCTTCTTGACCAACATCCTTTTAGATTATACTTTAAAGGCTCCGGTTTGCCTGTTCCCTCAAAAGGTGTCCGTTGTATTTCTTCCAACAGTTTAATGATACGGTCTTGCATTTTCTTATTAATGCTTCTCCATTCATTAAATTGACCAAATGCCGTAGGCGTAAATGAAATATTTCTCATTTACGTAAATCACTCAACGTTACTACTATCTTCTCTCCTCGCTTAGCTTCTTCCATTGACTTCTCCAAAGCTTCTCTATTGGCTAGACTTGAAAGCAAGTAATCAGTTTCATCCATTTCACTATCAATAGTCAAACGTATCTTACGATTTTTATACATTGCTTTCAGGCTACGAAAAAGCTGGTAGTCAAGCTCTTCAGCATTCAATTCAATCGTAGTAGTCATGAGTCAAAGTTTTTTATTTGTAAACTACAACGCTGCCACTTCGGCTTTGATCCAATCGTAACCCTTTTCTTCGAGTTCAAAGGCGAGTTCTTTCGAGCCCGATTTTACAATACGACCTTTGTACAATACGTGTACGTAATCGGGAACGATGTAGTCAAGCAAACGTTGGTAGTGGGTTACGACGATGACCGCACGCTCAGGCGAACGAAGTTTATTAACTCCCTCAGCTACAATCCGTAAAGCATCAATATCCAATCCCGAATCGGTTTCGTCGAGAATCGCCAATTTAGGCTCCAACATGGCCATTTGGAAGATTTCGTTGCGTTTTTTCTCACCACCCGAAAAGCCTTCGTTCAATGAGCGTTTCAGCAACGCATCGTCGATGTTAACGATTTTGGCCTTTTCACGCATGAGTTTCAAAAACTGCGCCGCGTCCAAAGGCGCTTCCCCGCGTGATTTGCGGATTTCGTTGAGCGCGGTCTTCAAGAAGTTGATGGTCGTGACGCCCGGAATTTCGACAGGGTACTGAAACGCCAAAAAGATTCCCGCCGCAGCGCGCTCTTCGGGCGACATTTCGAGCAAATCCTGCCCTTCAAATTCAACACTTCCTCCCGTTACTTCATATTCTTCGCGCCCCGCCAATACCGATGCGAGGGTACTTTTGCCCGAGCCGTTGGGGCCCATTATTGCGTGGACTTCGCCAGGTTTGATTTCCAAATTGATTCCTTTCAAAATCGCTTTATCGTCAACCGACGCTTGTAAATCCGTAATTGTAAGCATAATACGTGTATGTTATCTTGTTCAGGACGGAGCAAACCTCCGAAGTATATCAGAAAAAGTCTGCAAAATTACAACAAAGAGTTCAAATAACCCTTATGATATTTGATAACAATTCTAAATAAGGAAAAGTTGGGAACAATTGATAAAAATGTGGGGGCAGGCCTTTTTACGAACCGCAAAACAGAAGAACCCAAAAATGATAAATATAAAAAGGAATACCGTAGGGGCAGGCACGCAGCGCGCTTCTTTTTTGTGAACCGCAAAACAGAAAAATAAAAAATGTAAAACGGAATATCGTAGGGGCAGGCCCGCAGCGGCGGCCGCTTGCGTCTGCTCAGTTACAGCGAAGGTGACAAAAAATGGGCGGACGCAAGGCCCGCCCCTACGTCAATCAACTCAATTTCTTTTTCAAATACCCCAAAGCGTTTTTGTACGCATCGGCGGTAGCGGTTGGGTCGTGCTTGGGATTGCTTGGATTGGCAAAACCGTGTACAGCATCGTACATCTTGATCGTGACCTGCTTACCCGCCGTTTTCATATTTTCTTCAAATTTCGCAACCGTAGCCGGTGGAATCCCTTGGTCTTGGCTACCAAAAATACCCAATACGTCCACGTTCAAGGTCTTAAGTTTTTCCACATCTTGCTCAGGACGACCGTAGTACATCACGCAACCCACCGCCTGCTTTCCTTCTAGCAAGGCCGATTGCAACGAAAGCATTCCGCCAAAGCACCAGCCCACACTCGCAATTTTTGCGTCTTTTCCTGCGTAGGCAATACCACCCTTCATGATTGCCTCCAAGCGCTCTTTGGGCGTTGATTGCATGATTTTACCCGCTTCTTGCGGCGTGGTACCCACTTGTCCGTCGTACATATCAAGGGCCAGTACGTTTACGTCGCCGAGGTCATTATAGAAGGTTTCAGCTTCTTTTTTGATGTGGTCGTTCAGGCCCCACCATTCTTGATAAACGAAAAGCCACTTATCCGATTTCTTTGCTGATTTGATAAAAAACGCCGACGCAGGTTTGCCGTCAGAAGTTGCGAAGGTAATCATCTCACCTTTACCCGCGTAATGAAAAGGCAACGGCGCTTCGTGAAGCATCTGGAAAGCAGGATCAGCTCCCAGCATAGCCATGTCGTGCTCCGAGGTTTGGCACAATGGGATGGGCGCTTCCAGCGGACGAGGGGTAAACGCTTGCATGGCAAACATCGCCCCAACGAGAATCAGTTTTTTCATTTTTGAATGTGATAAGGTGAACAACTGTAGTAACACGTAATTCTAACCAAAATTGACAAAAATGGTTCAGAAAACAATACTTGAAAATAAAACTATAAAAATAGTTTGTAAACTATAAATATAGTTATATGTTTGTTTTATGGAAAAGCTCACCAACAAAGAAGAGGAAATCATGCAGGCGCTCTGGAAAGCCGAAAGTGCTTTTGTGAAAGACCTATTGCCTTATTTTACCAACCCGCCGCTGCATTACAACACGGTTTCGACCATCATCCGTAATCTCGAAGAAAAGGGGTATGTACATCATCGTTCGTTCGGGAATACGCATGAATATTTCCCGCTTATCAGCAAAGAAGAATACCAGAACCAGTTCGTTATCAACAAATTGGTTGGCGACTACTTTGACAACTCTTACAAAAATCTGGTGTCTTATTTTGCCCAAAACGACAAAGTAAGTGCCGATGAACTGCGGGAAATCCTGCGTATGATTGAACAAAACGAATAACAGAAAACCTATTAACGCTTCACCATGAACTACGAACTCCTTTCCTATCTCCTGAAAGCCAGTTTGGTATTGGCCATTTTAACCACCGCCTACGCTTGGCTGGTAAAACGTGAGACTTTTTTGCAGGTCAACCGGTGGTTGTTATGGATCAATGTGGCGGCCACCTTGTTGTTGCCCATCATTCCCCTCCCCGATTTGGAATGGGTGCCCAATGCCCCCGCCCAAGCCGTAGCCGTCGTTTTGCCACCCAAGCCGGCTAGTCCAGTACCAAAGGTGACAAAATCGGAGCCATTCATTGCTCCCAGTCCTCAGGCAACGACGGTGCCAAGCGCAGTTTTGGAAGATTCATCGCTTTCGGTATGGGATTGGATCGGCATTGTGTATGGCGTAGTGGCAGGTTTGTTAGTGCTGAAATTACTGATTCAGCTGGGAGCTCTCTGGCGACTGCAACACGGCAGTACCCAATACGAAACCGAAGACGGTGTATACTTGATTGAGAATGATAAAATTACGTCACCTTTTTCGTTTTTCAACCGTATTTTTTACAATCCTACCCACCACAACGACGACGAATGGGCGCAGGTGTGGGCGCACGAATGTGTACACGCGCACCAACTCCACAGCATCGACATGCTCACGGCCGAGGTGCTAAAGATTGTGTTTTGGTTCAATCCCTTTGCATGGTGGCATCAGCGACTGGTGCAGGAAACGCTCGAATTCATCACCGACCGCGCGGTGTTGGACAGCGGTATTGAAAAGAAATCGTATCAATACCATTTGCTTCGCACTACACTCTCGGCCGATAAACAGACTTTTACCAACCACTTTGGCGTACCGCATTTCAATAAATCACTGTTGAAAACGCGCATTGAGATGATGAACAAGTCAAAATCCAAGTGGATGGGCGTGGGGAAATATTTCCTTTTTGTGGCAATGTTGTGGGTTTGTGCGGCTTTTACAAAACCCTATCGGGCTGAAATAGCGGCGAAGATTGTGAAGGAAGTGCCAGAATTGAAGGTAGTTTTTGAAAGACAAAATCCTCCTTTGACGCAGCTTAATGACTTTGTACTTGAAGCCCCCCCCAAACCTGAGAAGGAAACCGTTGTCTCAGTCAATTCATCATCAAAAGACACTTTAGTCTCGCAAACCAAGTATGTAATATACAAGGATAACAAACTGCATTGGGTCGTTACCCCCACTATGACCTTTGAAGATTTTCTTGCTATCCATGAAGAATTTGAAAAAGTAGGTGCTACATTTTACGTAAAAAAGACCGATTACGACCCCATAAGTCATTATTTATCAGGCATTCACCTGAAAACCTCTTTTTTGAAAGATGGTGAAGATTGTTATACCAATGTTTCGGGGGCAAAGCAAGAACCCATTACTGCTTTTGGGGGCTGGGTAGCCATTGAAGGTGGTAGGGCTGAAATAAATAAAACTTCATTTGATCACCAATTCAGTTCGGTTGTATCAGCGGACAAAGAAAAAGTGGATAAATGGCTTGCAAGTCATTCTAGGGAATATCGTAAAGCCGAATTGGAAGCAGAAAGTCGTAAAATTGAACTCGAATTGAGAAACTATGAGTCTCAATGGAGAGGTAGTACCAATAAATTTTATTCCAGCCCTTTAAAAACCCCAAATGGGATAGCCAAATTCAGCCCAAACGCTCTCCAATATCTCTGCCAAATGGGTGCTCGCAATCGTATTTATTTTGAAGAAAGGCAACTGCGCATTGAGAATCTCTATAAATCCTCCGAGTTTTTCATTAATAATCAACCAAGTACATATCAAGAAGCAGAAAAGTTAATCATTGATGAAATTCGTTATGTAGTTTCTTACGCATTTTATACAGACTCCACACGCAAATCAGCCCATCGAACGATGATAATTTTCACAAAAGAATCTAATAAGCCATGAAAACCCTTACTAATCCAGACCATTTCACCTTTACCAACCACTTTGGTGGACCGCATTTCAATAAATCACTGTTGAAAACGCGCATTGAGATGATGAATAAACCACATAAGACTTGGAAGACGGTCGGCAAGTACTTCCTATTCGTGCCTGTACTCTTTATAGTATTCTCATTTTCAAAGCCTTACCTTATCGCCAATAACCAAACAAAGTATTTAATTCAAACAGATGATGCCATTGAGTGGGTTATTACGCCCAAAATTACAATGAAAGATTTGACGAAAATACAGGAAGCTATCGAGGCGCATGGTGGAACGTTTGAAGTAACATCTTATCAATTAGACCCTTTGCAATTGTATGTCCAACGAATGGAAACTCGCCAAAGTACAGAGAAAAGTGCAGGTTCTTCGCACTACGGAAACCCGTATTCACTTCGACCTATAATGGGTGATTTTCTAAAATTGGATCTCAAGACAAACAAAATCATTCATTATATCAGGAAATCCCCTTTGGCTGACTTACAGAAAGTGGTGCTGGAAGACCGCGCAGAGGCAGAAAAAGCCTATAATGAAAATGCCCTTGAATATGAATTGAGGGAGAAGCAGATTCAAATAGGGACATTTTGGGAAAATATTCAATATCTAACTGTCACTTCTTTTCCTGAAAACCAATCGCCGTTCTTTAGAGTGTTATTGGGAAAATCTACCTCCGTTTGGAAAGATAGACTTTCAGGCGCAGAAATATTGAAAGAAGCATTAAAACATCCCAGTGCAATTACACGAGTTAACCGACACCCGATTGCCAATGAAGATTTAGCTCAATTAGACCCAAAAACGATAAAAGATGCATTCATCTTCGACATCTATGATGAAAAGAAAGATTATGCCAAGAAGACGTATGTACTTGTTCATACTAATCTTTAAATTCAAATAGCCATGAAAACCCTCACTGATCCCACACATTTCACCTTCACCAACCACTTCGGCGAGGTGCATTCAAATAAATCAAGGTTACATAGTCGTATTGAGATGATGAACCGTCAATCCACTTGGCGAAGCAGTTGGCGGTATATTGTCCTGAGTTTATTGTTGTTTTTAACGGCGATGTGTCAGCCACTGCTGCAATCGGAGCCAGAGAAAGAAGCCGTTATTAAAAATGATAAAAGCCAGAGGCCAAGCATTGACCAAATGACTGTCAGCACAACCTCTCACTCAGGGGATACTGTCATCTTTGAAAACTACAAACAAGGCCAGCTGGTGGGTAGGGTTAAAATTGAGAATTCGAATAAACATACCTCCTACACTTGGACGGGCGACATGAATCAACTCATGGAAGCAAGTTTTTTTAAACGAAAAAACACTATGCTCTACGTTCGGGCTAATCATCAATTAGCTCTTTACGATGAATACAAGAAAAGCGTGACGGTATTTGTGGATGGCAAGCAAGTCTCATTGGAAGAACTAGAGAACGTGCACATCAGGCAGGTAGCCCAAGTATATGCGCACAAGCGCGCCTCAAAAGAAAATTTATATGGTGTTGCCGAGGAGTACCGGAATAATCAAAAGTCAGTTCCTGAATTAAAAATGATTCAAGCCTCCACCCGCAAACCCAACGAAACCGATTATGTCATTTGGATTGATCGGGCACCCAACCGGCTGAAACGCGATTCGAGCTATTATGTATTCAGCCCTTTTTATTCGGGCGATTTTTAGCCTCCTCCAAACACAAAGACACCTGGGCCAAAACAGGCCCAGGTGTACTCTAAACAACCCATTCTCGCAAGATTTTTAATATTTTTATAAGGCAAATTTGTTACGCCTCCAATGTCTCCATTTGTTCTAAATGACAAATCAAAATCGGAATATGCGACGCCAACACCATTTTTTTGGAGAGGCTTGGATTAATCAATCCCGATAACCAGTCCCGCTTACGGGTAGCCATGACAATCAAATCTGCATGGTGTTTGTCGGCATAATTTTGCAATCCATCCACAACCGACTCTTCGTCGATGGCGTGGAGGGTATACTTTTTATCCCCAAATGCCGCTTTGATGTCACCGATAAACTGCTCATCATCAAACACATTCACTTCAAAAGACGCATTTACTTTTACAAGGTCCAATTCAGCATTAAAATGTTCGGCTAAATTGAAGGCAAAACCCAAGGCATTTTCTTCGGGTCGCTCTAACTCCGTGGCGTACACGATTCGCTTAATGTCTTTGGTGTGCGCCTGCGGTGGCAACACCAACACCGGGCACGCGGCCTTGGCCGAAACACTCGTGGCTACACTGCCCATCAGTTTATCGAGCCAGCCCCCTTTTCCCGTGCGGCCCATGACGACCAAAATCGGCTTCTGCTCCAAGACCTCGTCCAAAATCACATCTGCTGCCGAGCCAAATACCAGTTTACTTTCACACGCAAATCCATCTTGTCTACATTCTTTTTCCCACGCTTCTAGCTTTTCTCTGTCAATTTTCTCCGTCTGCTCCGCCAACGTAACTAATGCTTCGGGCGGCAGGTTAGGATCAATGATTGGCGGATGATACGCATGTACCAATGAAATTCCCGCATCGTACCTTTCTGCAATTATTTGCGCAAATTCAAGCGCTTTTTGTGAGTTGTCAGAAAAGTCCGTGGGTACCAAAATTGTTCTCATTGTTTTTCTACGTTGGTTGGATGCCATAAAATTGTGCTATTTAAAGGTGAAACTATATGACAAAAATCAGTTACCTTGGTGATAAAAATCACCCCTCTGGGTAGAACTACTGAAAAAACTCGTTTTAACGTCAAAAATGTATGTCAATGAAGAAACAATTTACGCTCAATTTGCTCGCTTTCCTATTATTTTCGGCGTGTTTTGCCCAGAAAAACCCACCCGCCGCTGGCTTCGACGCCGCTGGCTCTGATGCCAAAGCCATCGAAATAGCCGACCAAGTGATGGAAAATATGGGAGGGCGCAAAAATTGGGATAAAACGCGCTACATCGCCTGGAATTTCTTCGGAAATCGAAAACTGATTTGGGACAAATGGACTGGCAACGTGCGCATCGACAATGTCAATAACGACCAGACCGTTCTTTTAAACATCAATACCGACAAAGGACGCGTGTTTAAATACGGGCAAGAACAAACGGCTCCCGATTCGACCGCCAAGTATGTAAAAAGCGGAAAAGGTGCTTGGATAAACGACAGTTATTGGCTCCTAATGCCTTTTAAACTAAAGGATTCGGGCGTAACCCTCAAATACCTCGGCGAAGACAAAACGCAGGACGGCGTAGAAGCCGATGTACTCCAATTGACCTTTAAAGGGGTAGGCAACACCCCCGACAATAAATACAAAGTATGGGTAAAGAAAACAAACCCAATGGTGTGGCAATGGGCTTATTATCCCAAGTTTGACGCTGAGAAGCCGGGCTTCATTCGTCCGTGGACCGACTACAAGCAACACGGCAAAATCTTGATTTCCGGAGAGCGTGGCGACCGCGACCTCACCGACATCATGGTGTTCGATAAATTACCCGAAAGTATTTTTACCGATTTCAAACGACCAGATTTAAGCCAGTACCCACAGGCGAAGTAGCAATAATGTTAAAATCACTAAGGCACTAAGTTTTACCAAGACTTAGTGCCTTAGTGGTTAAAAAACACTTTCAACATGATTCACTCCAAAGCCGCCATTGCCAACGGCACGGGCAGTTTTTCCATCCAAACCCTCCAAATAGCCGCTCCGCAGGGCGATGAAGTGCTGGTTCAAATCAAAGCGGCGGGCATCTGCCATACCGATTGGGATTCGCAATCGTGGGGAAAACCCATCGTAATGGGCCACGAAGGTGCGGGCATCGTGACCGACATTGGCCCTGATGTAACAAACCTTCAAGTAGGCGACAAGGTGATGCTCAACTGGGCCATTCCGTGTCATAAATGCTTTCAGTGCCAAGAAGGCAACCAACATATTTGCGAAGTCAATTCGCCCGTAACGGCAGGAAATAAGGCCTCTGGTGGGCACGCTACGCTCGCCTCTACCCTTCTGGAAGGTCAGCCCATTGAGCGCGCGTTTAGCCTCGGTACGATGGCAGAATACACGTTGGTACGAGAAGCTGCCTGCGTCAAAATCACAGTCGAGATACCTTTTTCGTCGGCGGCTATTGTGGGTTGCGGCGTCATGACGGGCTACGGCTCAGTGGTCAACGCCGCCAAGGTCAAAACGGGTAGTTCTGTGGTAGTGCTCGGTACGGGCGGCGTGGGGCTGAACGTCATTCAAGGCGCGAGAATTGCGGGCGCGGCCAAAATCATCGCCGTAGATATCAATCCCTTACGCCTCGAAATGGCCCGTGAATACGGCGCTACCGACACCGTTTTGGCCGACAAAGCCGATAAAGGATTGTTGCAGGCCGCTCAAACGGTCAAATCCATGACCAACGGGCGCGGCGCTGATTACGCCTTTGAGTGTACCGCCATTCCCGAACTCGGTGCAGCGCCGCTCGCGATGGTGCGCAACGCGGGCGTAGCCTGTCAGGTGAGCGGCATTGAGCAAGAAATCAGCATCGACATGAACCTTTTTGAGTGGGACAAGGTCTACATCAACCCGCTTTACGGCAAAGCCCGCCCCCAAATAGACTTTCCGATTCTCCAACAACTCTACGCCAAAGGCGATTTGATTTTGGATAAAATGGTCACTAAAACCTACGCCCTAGACCAACTCTCCGAAGCCTTTTCGGATATGCACGCGGGCAGGAATGCGAAGGGCGTGATTGTGTTTTAGTGCCACCACATCATTTTGATTTTATAATGTATGTCCCAATTCTTCACCGTCGAACTCTCCGACCCACGTTTTGAATCCGACAATCTGCGCTTGATTACGGTAAAAAGCACAGCCCTCAACAAACGCGCCGATATCAGCGTCTTTGTACCCGACGTTCCTGTTTCTGAACTCAAAGGCATGGTCATTCTCCTGCATGGTGTGTATGGAAGTCATTGGGCGTGGACGCTCAAAGGCGGTGTTCATCAAACCGCCCATAGGCTTATGAAGGAAAACAAAATGCCACCCATGCTTCTGGTCATGCCTTCCGACGGGCTGTTTGCTGATGGCAGCGGATACGTTCCTCATGTGTCGGAAGACTATGAAAAATGGATTGTGGAAGATGTGGTAAGTGTAGTAACCCAACAAATCGCGGGGCGTCCATTGCCGCTTTTCCTTACGGGGCTTTCGATGGGCGGGTATGGTGCCATGCGGCTGGGCGCCAAATATTCTGATAGATTCAGGGCTTTTTCGGGACATTCATCCGTGACGGAGTTGGGCCAATTGAGCCAATTTGTGGAAGATTTTGACAGACTGCTCTCCGTTGTTCAAACACAAGAATCAGTACTAGAAACGATCCTGCAACACAAAACCACGCTCCCACCTTTTCGGTTTGATTGTGGCAAGGAGGATATTCTCATTGAATACAATCGACAATTGCATGAGGCATTGATCCAACACGGCATTGACCATCAATACAATGAGTTTTCGGGGGGACACGAATGGCCCTATTGGGAAGAGCACATTGTGGATTCTTTGCTCTTTTTTGGTCGTTTTTGTCCTTGATTTTTTTGTCACGCAGAGTAGCTGAGGAGCGGTGCGCCGCTACGGCGAAGAAATTTCGTTCGGAATTATACCTTTGTGCCATATTAAAACAACGCAATGAACGATACAGCCATTACCCACAAACCCTCTGTTATTGAAAAAATAGATGCGGATGCTGCAGAAATTAGCTTTGGTCAACCTTCCGACGATTTGACGGGCGTCTTTCTCCGCACCATTATTGCTTCCAAACCTGCGGGAAAATTTCTGGAATTGGGAACCGGTGCGGGGCGCGCCACGGCTTGGATTTTGGAAGGAATGAGCGCTGATTCTAGCCTCATTTCGGTAGAATTTGACAAAAACCTGATTGCCATCGCCCAAAAACACCTTGGTCAAGACCCGCGATTGGTGTTGATTTGCCTTCCCGGCGAAGAAGTCATCCTAACGCTTCCCACCGATAGCTTTGATTTGATTTTTGCCGATACATGGCCTGGCAAATACAATCATTTGGCCGAAACCCTGAATTTGGTTAAGCCGGGCGGTTTTTACATCATCGACGACATGCTCCCCCAACCCAATTGGCCCAAAGGACACGCCGAAAAAGTAGCCACACTCATCAAAACCCTCGAAGAAGATACCCGTTTTGAAATGGTTAAAATGTCGTGGGCCTCGGGCGTGATTATTTTGGTCAAAAAAGCATAAAACTCTGCGGGTAGGTTTCGCAGCCAAGCAGTCGTGATGCTGACAATCATTCTTTATGCACATCTTTAAATTTCAACATATCGACAAGTCGCTGTTCTTTTTCGTTGTCAAAACCGCATGAAGTCTTAAATTCTTTCGGATTTTCATACGTTCCAAAAAGCATATCCCACCAAACAATATCACCATAATTATTGGTGTGTTTGTTGTATTCGTGATGAATTCTGTGCATTTCTGGACGTTGGAAAATATAACCAACCCATTGCGGGCTTTTAACATTTGTATGATAAAAAAACTCCCCAAGTGCGGTACAAAGCGTATAAATTCCACCTGCCTCCATGCTCAATCCAAGTAAAAAATACACCAGCAAACTGCCAATTATTGAGTTGACTGTCATTTCCAATGGGTGCTTATAAAAAGAAGTGATGACTTCGATTCGTTGCGGACTATGGTGGATTTGATGAAAATGGGTCCATAAAAAATCAACGGTATGTCGCCAACGATGCCACCAATAAAAAATAAAAGTCGCGATAAAATACGCAATCACTCCCCCGAAATAAGGGTTTACGTGGTCTGAAAGATGAAATAATGAATAGACCGAAAACCACTTTTCCCACGTGTATCCTGCCAGTATCACTACGCCAAGTTGAACAAAATTTACCGCTAAAACTCTAATGGTCCAAGTCGGCACGTCAGGAAGTTTCCAACCCGGAATGAGTCGTTCTAAGATAAAGCAAAATCCAAAAACGATAAAAATGAGGGTAAGCATATCTTTGTTAGCTTTTTAAGTTTCGGTTACAAAACTCACCCCAAATTCACCGCAAAAAATTGACATAAATCAATTCAAAAATCGGACTTTACCATTTCTTAGCCCTCAATCGGCTGAGGGTTTCAAAGCTAATACCAAGGTAAGAAGCAAGGTATTTGAGCGGCACGCGGTTGCTGATATCTGGAAAAGAAGTGACCAACTGTCGGTAGCGTTCATCGGCCGTTTTCTTTCTTAAATTTTGGGCGCGCTGCTCACTCAACACATAATAATGCTCCGTCAGAAGCCGTCCTACCCGATTAAATTCGGGATATTGAAGATACAATTGATGGAGGCGTTGGTAAGAGATTGACCATAAAATACAGTCTTCAATCGTCTCAATCATCTCTTCGGAAGGCGTTTGGGTATAAAAGCTGACAATGGAGATCACAAAATCGCCTTCTTTCATAAACCAAGAATTGATTTCCTCTCCCTCTTTCAGATAATATCCCCGCAAGCATCCCTGCTCTACAAAGTGCATTCGATGCGCCGTTTGTCCCTCTTTCAGAATCAATTGTTTTTTGGGCACGACTTCCTTCACCAAGGAGTTTCGCAATACCTCCTCAAACACATGGCTCATCGAAGGCCACAGTTGTTTGGTGAGTTCAATCAGCTTTTCCATATTTTGGGTTGTTTCAGGGTTTTAAACGCAAAATGGCCGCACATAAATGTGCAGCCATTTTAGTACTGAAAAGTTATTTATCCAAAAACGCGGTTAGCTCAGGCTCTTCACAATCTCCTGAAACTGCTCTACATCAATGGTTTTAGCCTCCAAAGGCAGTTGCGTCTTAAGGGTTGAAAACACCTTATCGTCAAACACGAGGTTGAACATTTTGGAGTAATTGTTTTCTTTTTCAGACGTCAGGTAGTTCATCGCAATCTTGCGGATGGTGTCGTTCATCTGCTCGCCCATTTCGTTGCCGTAGAAACCAAACTGCTCACGTACCATGTCTTCGGCGCGGGCAATCACTTCTTCCGATTCTACTTTGATGTCGACTTGCTCGGCCATCTTGTTTTTGATCAGCGACAGTTTCAGCGACTTCGTAAACTGCGGATAGTCGGCGTCGATTTGCTCAGGCGTGAATTTTCCTTCGTTGGCGTTAAACAACCATTTTTTCAGAAATTCTTCTGGTAAATCAATGCTGATATTGTCTAACAACGCTTGGTCGATGTCACGACGCAACAACGAATCTGCTTCGCGGGCGTAGTTGTTTTTGATGATTTCGGCTACTTGGTCGCGGAAAGCTTCTTCGTTATCTACTTTACCCACGCCCAATACTTTATCAAAAAACTCCTGATTGATTTCAGCAGGTGCCTGACGTGTGATGTCTTCTACCGTGAAGGTAAAATCACCCGCCAATGCAGCGGCATCTTCGTCTTTCAAGCCTGTCAAATGCGCTACGGCTTTATCGTCAACGAAGGTATTGCGAATATCAAACGTAATCTCGCTGCCTTTGCTCAAACCGATAAATTGCGCCTGCGCTTCTTCTTTGACCTGACGCGACGGAATGGCCGTTTTGGTTGAGAAGTCACCTTGTTTCAACTCGCCGTAGATCATATCACCCGCTTCTGAAACTTCCGGATTGATCTGACCCGCAAATTGCGTACGCAGGTTTTCGATAGTATCATTCAATTCTTTTTCGCCCGCTTCGATGGTATAACTAGAAACCGACGGCAAAGTGCTCAAGTTCACCTCAAAGTCAGAAGCCAATCCCAATTCGTAGGCAAACTCAAATTCGCTTTGCTTGTCCCAGTCGATGGTTGATGTTTTTTCGCGGTCAATCTGCGGATCACCAACAACGGGCAGTTTATTGTCGCGGATATAGCCACTGACGGTATCGCTCAATAATTGGTTGACCTCGTCAATAACGATGCTTTTACCGTACATGCGCTGAATCACCTGCGCGGGCACTTTACCCGGGCGGAACCCCTTCAAATTAACGCGTTTGCTATAATCTTTGAGGGTCTTATCTACTTTTGGTTGGTAATCCTCTTTTGCCAACTTGACGGTCAACGTGGCGTTGGTGGGTGTACTTTTTTCTAACAGAACCTCCATTTTGCAGTTATTAGTTATCTGTTATCCCGATGTCAGTCGGGACGATGATTGAATGGTTACTCATTGAAAAAACCCTCAAACTTTGCGAGCTTGAGGGTTTAGTTTTTGACGGTTTCCGAAACGTATTTTTGTTCACGGACGACGGCCACTAAAGGTGCGGGCGGAGGGACTCGAACCCCCATGCCTTGCGGCGCCAGATCCTAAGTCTGGTATGTCTACCAATTTCACCACGCCCGCAGCGTGTGTGTTTGGGGCTGCAAAATTACGAATAGATTTGTAATAAATGCAAATAAATAGATAAGTTTTAACGTCTTTATTTTTGATTTTTTTTTCAAACCAAACTACTTAACTGTTTATCAACAATTTACTAAAAATATATCCGTTTGTATTTTGCTCATAAATCAGAAAATAGTTGTAAAAAAAAATAATTCTGACTACTTTAGTCGTATTGAGTACAACAAATTCGGTCCACCGACCCATCCATAAACATGCCCATCGAAGTAGAAATTGATTTGGATCTTGAGCGTCTGGAGATTCTGAAACGATACCGCAGACTTCTACGTGCCGCCAAGCCCTTTTTGAAAGACAATGATGCCAAACTCATCAAAAAAGCGTTTAATCTTTCTGTTGAAGCCCACAAAGATATGCGCCGGAAGTCTGGCGAGCCTTACATTTATCATCCCATTGCCGTTGCCCAGATTTGTGTTGAAGAAATCGGCTTAGGAACCACCTCTATTATCTGCGCCCTTTTGCACGACGTTGTTGAGGACACCGACTATACCCTTCAGGACATTGAGCGCCAGTTCGGGAAAAAGGTAGCGCAAATCATTGATGGCCTCACCAAAATTTCGGGCCAGTTTGAGTTTGGAACGTCGCAACAAGCCGAAAACTTTCGGAAAATGCTGCTGACGCTCTCTGATGACATTCGTGTCATCATGATTAAACTCGCCGACCGTCTGCACAACATGCGCACCCTCGACAGCATGGCGCGCGACAAGCAGTTGAAGATTGCTTCCGAGACCATCTTTATCTATGCGCCTCTCGCCCACCGTTTAGGATTACATTCCATCAAGACCGAACTCGAAGACCTGTACCTTAAATATACCGAGCCCGAAGGTTTTGAAGAAATACGAAGCAAGTTGAGGGCGACCCGCGCCTCCCGCGACCGTTTTATTGCCAAATTTATTGAGCCGATTGAGGACGACCTCCGGGAGCAGGGATACGATTTTGTCATCAAAGGGCGTCCAAAATCTATTTATTCCATCTGGAATAAAATGCGGAAGCAGAAAAAGCCTTTTGAGGAAATCTACGATTTGTTTGCGGTGCGCGTCATTATGAATTCCAAAGACGACCCCAAAGAAGAGAAATCTGACTGCTGGCACGCATACTCGATTGTCACAGACCATTATACCCCCAACATCGACCGCCTCAAAGACTGGCTGGCCACTCCGCGTGCCAACGGCTACGAATCGCTCCACATTACAGTCATGTACCGCCCCGAAGGCACCGACAAAGCCCAGTGGGTGGAAGTACAGATTCGGTCCAAACGCATGGACGAAATCGCCGAAAAAGGCGTAGCAGCCCACTGGAAATACAAAGGTAACGACACCAAAACCAGTCAGGGCATCGACCAATGGATCAATCAGGTGCGCGAGATGCTCGAAGCCACCAAAGACAGCAAAGCCGCCGCGTTGGAATTTTTGGATGATTTCAGGAGCAATCTTTTTGCCGAAGAAGTATTTGTGTTTACCCCAAAAGGCGAGCTGCGCGTATTGCAGCGCGGCGCCACGGCCCTAGATTTTGCTTTTGACATCCACTCTGAAGTGGGCGCTCGCTGCATTGCAGCCAAAGTAAACAACTCGCTTGTGCCCATCAGCCAGTCGCTCAACAACGGCGACCAAGTTGAAATCATCACGGCCAAACGACAAAAACCCAGTGAAGACTGGTTAAAATTTGTCGTGACGTCGAAGGCCAAAGCGCGTATCAAAGAGCTTATCAAAGAAGAAAATAAGCAGTACCTTACGGATGGGCGCAGCATTATTGAACGCAAGTGCAAGATTCTGCACTTGGAAGTAACCAACGAATTGATTAATCAGCTGCGGGCGTATTTCAACTGCAAAACGCCCAATGACCTGTATTATCGTTTTGGAAAAGGCTACATCAATGCCGACGAAATCAAGAAATTCAAGCATGAAAAAGAAGCAAAGTTGAATGTGTTGGCCAAAATCAACACCGATACAATGCAAGACGGTAAGCAGTTTACCAAAGAGCTCAAAAAGATGCACGGTGAACGTGCCGACGCCGACGCGCTGCTCATTGGTGAAGACATGGACAAGATTGACTACATCTTGGCCAAATGCTGTAATCCTATCCCCGGCGACGACGTATTTGGGTTCGTGACCGTCAACGAAGGCATTAAAATTCACCGTACTACCTGCCCCAATGCACCCGAATTGCTCTCCAATCACGGCAACCGCGTCATCAAAGCCAAGTGGACTTCGCAACAAAAATTGGCATTTTTGGCGGGACTCCGCATCGAAGGCACCGACCGCGTGGGCTTGGTCAATGACCTGACCCGGATTATTTCCAACGAACTCCACATCAATATTCGGTCTATTGCAGTCGAAACAGACGAGGGGATTTTTGAAGCCATCATTAAATTGTACGTATACGATACCCGCCACTTAGAACAGCTTCTACAAAAACTGGAAAAAGTGGAAGGTGTATTTAAAGTCGCACGTTTTGATTGAAAATTCGTACTTTTGCCCCCGTTAATTGTTAATCGTACGGGTGCCCACGCGTCAATTATTAATTGCAGTGAGTACGCACCAGTGACTTTTAACCTTAACCTGTCAACCAAGAAAAAAATGCCCCAAGCCAAACACGAAAATTTAGAAGCGGCCAAACGCATCCTGACGGCTTATTTGGAACGTAAAGGTCTGCGCAAAACGCCCGAACGTTTTGCGATATTGGAGGAGATATACAGCCGCGAAGACCACTTCGACGTGGATGAGCTGTACATATCAATGAAGAATAAAAAGTACCGGGTGAGCCGCGCCACCGTCTATAACACGCTTGATGTACTGGTTGATTGTGATTTAGTGACCAAACATCAATTTGGCAAAAACCTAGCGCAGTACGAAAAAGCCTACGGCTACCGTCAACACGACCACATCATTTGCATGGACTGCCACCACGTGATGGAGTTTTGCGACCCACGCGTTCAGAATATCCAAAACATGGTCGGTGATTTGCTCAAATTCAATGTATTGCACCACTCGCTCATCTTCTACGGCAACTGCCAGCGCCTAAACTGCGAAAATAAAAATAAAATAAACGAAAGACCCCAAAGAATTGAAATAGAATAACTTATGAAAGTTGACGTATTACTGGGCCTCCAATGGGGCGACGAAGGGAAAGGAAAGATTGTGGACGTTTTGGCGCCCCAATACCAAGTAGTAGCACGTTTTCAGGGCGGACCCAATGCAGGCCACACCCTCGAATTTGATGGTTTCAAACACGTACTGCACCAAATACCTTCGGGAATTTTTCGTCCTGAAATCAAAAACATCATCGGCAATGGCTTGGTTCTGGACCCGATTGTTTTGAAAAAAGAAATCGACGGACTCGCAAAATACAACCTCCCGCTCAAGCAAAACCTCTTTATCTCCAAGAAAGCATCGGTCATTGTACCGACCCACCGTTTGTTGGATGCCGCTTATGAGAAATCTAAAGGCGATTCCAAAATCGGCTCTACCTTGCGTGGTATCGGGCCTGCCTATCAGGACAAAGTAGCCCGTCAGGGATTACGCATGGGCGACCTTGTTTCGCCTGATTTTAAGGAGAAATACAATCGTTTGGTTGACCAACACAAGGTTATCCTTGATTTTTACCAATACGATTATTCCTCAACCCTCGCCGATGCCGAGGCAACCTTCTTTGAAGCAACGGAATTTTTGAAAGACTATAATTTTGTAGATAGCGAATACCTCGTCAATGAAGCGATAGAAGCGGGGCAAACGGTATTGGCCGAAGGCGCCCAAGGCTCTTTGCTTGATATTGACTTTGGCTCGTATCCTTTCGTAACGAGTTCCAACACCACGACCGCCGGTGCCTGCACGGGTCTAGGGTTGTCGCCGCGCCGTATCGGTGAAGTATTCGGGATTTTCAAAGCCTACTGCACCCGCGTAGGCAGTGGCCCTTTCCCTACCGAATTGTTGGACGAAGTGGGTGAGCGGATGCGTCAGGAGGGCCGTGAATTTGGTTCTACTACGGGTCGCCCGCGTCGTTGTGGTTGGTTAGACCTGCCAGCGCTTAAATACGCCATCATGATTAACGGCGTGACGCAATTGGTGATGATGAAAGTGGATGTTTTGAATATTTTCGAAGAAATCAACATCTGTACGCACTACCAATTGGCCGACGGAACCCTCACCGACCGTTTCCCGTACGATTTGTGTACCAATGAGGCCACGCCCGTGTACAAAACCATGAAAGGCTGGGCGCAGTCGCTCGAAAATCTTCATACTTACGACGAAGTTCCTGCTGAGTTGGCCGCTTATATTGAGTTTCTGGAAGCAGAACTTAATTTGCCCATCAGCTTTATTTCAACGGGCCCCGACCGCGAAGCCATCATTCACCGCGAAGCACAAATAGCTTAATCCTAGAGCTATTTTTCAACATTATTATCAGGTGCGGGCTTCGGTTCGCACCTTTTTTTATTGCCACCTCACCACCCGATATACGACGGTGGTTTGACTCCGTTAAGGCGCAGATAAACGATCAACTGACCGCGATGATGGGTTTGGTGATCGTTCAGCAAAAAAACAATCTTACGTTTAGTGGAATGCCCGCCCCAATAATCCAGCTCTTCTTCCAGGTTTTTTTCAGTCATTTGGGCGATCGTCTCTTCGGTATAATCAAAGGCTTTACTGATGATTTCTATTGCTTCTTTTTTGGTAATATTTTGATCAACCTTTTCCAAAAGGGCTTTTATATCCACGGGTGGATCAATGCCGCGAATCAGTTTGGCCGAGAGAAAATACATGTTGCCCGCCATGTGTACCAACTGATGCACAAACGTCATTTCGTCGGGGGTGGGCTTGTAGAAATACTTTTCTTCAGGCATCGCTTGGGCTACTGCAAGCGTATAGCTTTTCATACCTTTCCATTTACTGAGAGCATCGCTCACAAAAGTAGCTTTGGACTGGGCATAAACGGCGGCTGAAACAATCGTCAGCAAAAGGGAAAAAAGTAAATTTCTCATTGGCAGGAATAGAAAAAAAAGAAACATACCCTTTTTAGGGCAGTTTTTTCAATAAGCTGAAAATTTTGTATTTTACATCATCAAATGATTTAACAAATGTACTTTTTTGACCGATGATTTTACGTAGCCTGTTACTTCTTTTTATCCTTTCCATTGGCTGTACAAAGGCAGATGAAGTTGCTTCCAAAAAATCGACGCTGAAGATTTTGTTTGTAGGAAACAGCCTTACGTACACCAACGATCTGCCACAATTGGTGCAGGAAATGGGCAAACACGACAGCGTCAGCATTGAGTATACAACCTTTCTTTTCCCCAACTATTCGTTGGAAGACCACTGGAATGAAGGCAAAGTGCAAAAGGCAATCGAAACGGGTCGTTATGATTTTGTAGTTGCCCAACAAGGCCCTTCTGCCTTGCCCGAATCGCAGATTTTATTACTTGAATACACCCGGCGACTGGCAGAAGTTTGCAAAAAAAACAATGCCTCAATGGCCATTTACATGGTTTGGCCCTCTTCTACCCGTTTTTTAGATTTAGACAACGTCATTTACTCCTACACCCAAGCGGCCAAACAAACCCAATCGCTGCTCTGCCCAGCGGGCTTAGCCTGGAAATACGCCTGGCAATCAACGCCAAGCTTGCCGTTGTATGGCAACGACAACTTCCATCCGAGCATGACGGGCAGTCTTTTGGCGGCCTTCACGGTGTACGGAACATTGACCAACAAAGCCAACTTTGATTTCCTTGCGGCAGGAAAGCCTTCTTGGTCGGATGAAATATCGGCAAAGAATTTGGAGCTCCTAAAACGAGCAGCCTTGAAGGCCATGGAAAAGTGATTGATGGAAAATCCCCAGTTATTTTTCAGCAGTTCCCTCACATCCTCCTCTTTTTTCAAAACTTATTTCTCTCTGCCAAGTTTATTAAACACATCTGCCAAAGCGGGTGCTCCATAAATCAACTTTTCATAAAAAATGCCTTCTTGTATAATTATTGGTGCGGGAATAACGGGGCTGACTGCCGCGCGTACACTTCAACAAAACGGCTGGAACGTCACGGTTCTCGACAAAGGGCGTGGTGTAGGCGGGCGCATGGCAACCCGACGTCTGGCCAATGCCCGCGCTGACCACGGTGCTCAATATTTTACGGCCCGTACCGCCGAGTTTCAGCAATTTGTTTCAGCGCTAACCGAAGTAGGAATCGTTAAACAATGGGCCTTGCAAGAAACCGAAGTTAGTGATATTTCTTTTCATCATCCGCGTTTTGTGGGAGTGGAGGGCATGAGCAGCATTGCCAAATACATAGCTCAATCACTCAATGTACAAACTGGCCAGCGCGCAATACACATTTCAGGGGATGAAAACGGGTGTATTGTTCTGACGGAATCAGGAAACGCCTATGAGGCCGATACGCTCATTCTTACCCTTCCTGCCCCGCAAGCCTTAGTACTTTTAAACGACAGTTATCTGCTTTCAGCGGCCGAGTCCAGTGTTTTTGAAAGCATAGAATATGCCCCCTGCATTGCGGTAATGGTACTTTTGAAGGGGAATAGCCATATTCCAACGCCAGGCATCCTCAAATTTGGGCAAGGCCATGTGGCCTGGGTGGCCGATAATTTCCAAAAAGGGATTTCAGAAACAACGTCCATCACCATTCATGCCAGCGCCGCCTTCAGCAAGCAGCACTTAGAAGAAGACCTTACAAGAACGGGTGAATTGCTCATTGATTCGCTCAGTGAGTGGATTCCCAAAGCGCAGATTGAATCGTTTCAAGTACATCGTTGGCGGTACAGTCTGGCCGAAAAATCTTATCCGAAGCCCTATTACGTCTGCAAAACTCCATTTTCACTATTGATGGGTGGGGACGGATTCGGACAGGGAAATGTGGAAGGAGCGTTTCAATCAGGGCGGCAAATGGCCAACTTTTTGCTTAAAATTTAGATAGAAATACCCTGAAAATCTAAATTTTGGACCTCATATCCCCGCTATCATATCGGCCACCGCTCGGCCAGTGGCCATAGCGGCATTCAACGATGGATAAGAAGTATGATCGCCGCATTCGTACAAATGTTCGCTGATTTTCAAATTAGTTGCGGGCACATTGGCGGGGTATTTGACCAACGATTCAGGAATATGATACGTACGAAGGTGCTTCCACGTTTTTACTTCATCACCAAACCAACTGGTCAGCTCCTGTACGATGCGGTCGGTTAGTTTTTTTTCGTCAAACAATTCTAACCCTTGCGTACTTACTGATACCAACGCTTTGCCTTCGGGAGCATACGAGGGAGCAATATCGCTAGGCACGCACAAATTATGCACCACGGACAACCGATTAGGATTGAGCGCCAGCATTTTTTCCTTCAACGGCGAACGCTCCGTGGCAAAGTAGGTGCAGGTCGTTACGTTATATTCTCGTTTTAGGTTCCGCCCCAACAGCCCATCAGCTTGTCGGGCATCGGTGGCCACAACTATATTTTTAGCAGTTAGCGTTTTACCATCCGAAAGATGAACTTTATTACCTTCAATCTTTTCTACTTTAGTGTTTAATCGCAAGGTATGAGGCGGTAATTTAGCCGCCATTTGCTCGGGAATGGCCTGCATTCCTCCCGCAGGAATGACGGCGTCACCAGTATAAAATTGCTTGAAAATAAACCGAAAAAAGTTACTGGAGGTTTCCAACTCATTTTCCAGAAATACGCCCCCAAAAAAGGGTTTAAAGAAATCGGCAATCATCTCATCGCTCCAGCCATAATTGCGCAAATAAGTAAGCGTATCGGTGGCGCGCTCGTGAAAAAAAGCCTCGGTCGGCTCCTTGCTTACATTATTTGACAATTGAAGTACCTTGAGCTTATCAACCAGCGTCCCGACCGATGAAAAAAGGGTTTTAAACACTTGAGCAGGTTCTTTGAAGGGGTCGCTGATGACCGAAAAAGCATTGTCTTTGCGAATCAAAGCGCCCGAACGGAACGATTTTAACGCCAATGTGTTGTAATTCAACAATCGTTGTGCCTCCGGATACGCCGTCAATAATATCTGGAAGCCACGGTCCAACAGGTAGCCATCGACTTTATCGGTTCGCACCCGTCCGCCAACCGCCTCGGCGGCCTCCAATACCAAGGGGGTAACGCCAAAATGTAATAAATAATTGGCGCAAGACAAACCTGCGATACCCGCTCCGATAATAATGACTTCGTGATTGGCCATGATTGTAAATGAGTTTTGCACAAATTAAAGCGGAAGCCTCGTTCAAACCAACGTTTTTTTTGTTTTTAACGACCCCTCCGCTCCTTAAAATCTATGGTATCAACAAATTCAATCTAAAACTGTTTGCGTACCTTTGTGTCCCAAATTAAATAAAACCACTCGCTCCAGCGAATAATAACCGTTAATATATACACAAATGCCTAAAGCTGAAATGATTACCGAAAAAGGGACAATGTTGATTGACTTTTACGATCAGGATGCCCCTATTGCCGTTGCCAATTTTATCAAATTATCGAAAAGTGGATTTTACGATGGCCTTACTTTCCACCGCGTCATTCCTAACTTCATGATTCAGGGAGGCTGCCCACAAGGAACTGGCCGTGGTGGTCCAGGATACACCATCAAATGTGAATTGACAGGCAACAATCAGTACCACGACCGTGGTGTTCTTTCGATGGCTCACGCTGGTCGCAACACGGGTGGCTCACAGTTTTTTATCTGCCACAATCGCACCAACACCGCTCACCTCGACCGTAATCACACGTGTTTTGGCAAAGTAGTAGAAGGGTTGGACGTTATTGATGCCATCCGTCAAGGAGATAAAATTACCAAAATCAACATCATCGAAGACGAAGCTTAGGCTTCGTCTTTACCCTTAACCAACATATTAAGATGAAAAAGTGGATTCCAATTTGTTTTCTGGGAATCAGCGTCTTGTTGATGTCCCTGACCAATTCTTCCCCGGTAGCGCTTTCAACAAGCACGGCCGATTCATTGTCTGACTACGTGGGAACGTACAAAATGAAAGACAACGGGTATTTTAGTGCATACAAAATCACCCTCAAAGAAGGTGCGTTGTTTGGAGAAGCCGATGAAAACGGGGCCAATAAGTTGCTGAAACAAGACAAACCAGATACATTCAAATCCACCAGCCAATACGGCTCAATCATCACGTTCAAACGTAATCCTGAAACCAAGAAAGTGGTCGGGCTTTCGCTCTTGATTCAGGATACAGAAATGTTGGCAGACAAACAATAGCGTGTTGGCCAAAAGATAACGGTTAACTTTTCAAAAATCATGAAAGTAGAATTAGTACGCGTAGACGACGGCTTTCATTTTGAGGCCACGGGTTCATCGGACCAAAAAGTACACACCGATGCCTCTCCAAACATTGGCGGCAAAAATATGGGCGCTCGCCCAATGGAATTATTACTGATGGGACTCGGTGGCTGTACGGCCATTGACGTCGTGTTGGTCTTAAAAAAACAGCGTCAGGAGATATTGGATTTTCGAATTTCGGTAGAAGGCGACCGAATCAAAGAAGACGACACAGAGCGCTCGCCTTTCCGCAAAATAACCATTCACTATTTCTTCAAAGGAAACCTCGACCGCGCCAAAGTAGAGCGGGCCGTAAAACTCTCAATGGAGAAATATTGCTCGGCAACGGCCCAATTTGAACCATTGGCCGAAATTTTTCACGAGATTACGATTGAAGCTTAACTAGTAGGCAGTAGACAAAATAGTACTGCCTACTGCTTACTTCCTACTGATTCTACCACCAACGATAAAACAGCCCTATGCGGGCGTTGAGGGTTGAAGCATCTTTGATTCCTTCGGCGACAGACTCAAACGGCAAGTGTTGGTATGTAGCTCCCGCTTCTAAGCCCAATTTCCCCTGTTTTTTAAACAGCACACGCACTCCCGCTCCAGCTTGGGCCACAAATCGAAATCCATTATCTCCCGTCGGAATGTTTCCCCAGTAATTTATCAATTCGGCAAACGCTCCCCCAAGGCCTACCTGCACATACGGTCGCACGCGGGCATTGACGTTTCCAACGTGGTAACTCCCCGTCACTACCAAAGGCACGGCCGAAAAAGTACGCGTTTGAACGGCAGAAACATCCTGATTGTCAGAACTATAAACCTGTCTTCCAATACGATTTTGGAAGTATTGCGAGCCTATGGAAAGACCCGCCGATAAATTCGTTTTAGGGAAGACAAAGTCAACCGCAACGTTGTAATTACGCAACGTCGTGTTATCCATGTAATTACCAAATGTACCGGTTGGCAGCCCCAATCCACCCGTTACTGACACCCGGTAAGTAGTATAACGTTCGTAGGGCGACTGACGTTTAAATAATTCGGGCCGGTCAACCACTTGCTGCGCAAAGAGCTCTCCCGCAAACATAAGGGCAATGGCCAAACAAATGACTCTTTTCATATTATATATTATTTAACGAGCAACTTTTGAGGTTTACGGGTCCGAGAAACCCCACCTATTGCTGAATTTTTAATTCTTTTTAAGGTAGGTTGATTGCGTAAAAACTGCGTCAATGACCGATGCAACGGCATTTTCATCAAAAATTCCATCGCCTCGTATCTGTGCATTCCAGACAACCGTTGCTTTGTCACTCGTGCCAGCATTCTTAAGATCAATGATTTCAACGTACCAATACCTTTCCGTCGTTTGATAATACGAATACGTAGGCGGATAATAAAAACCACCACCGCCAAAACCCCAGTAGGTGTTCCAAGGATTAAAATTGGCCACTACTCCCGTTTGGGTTTCGCTGATTCGAAGCACGTTTACGCCAAAATCAGGCTTGGCGGTTTTGCCTACTCTGGCGTAGCCTCGCTTGGTCATATTTTCAGCCACACGGCTCAACACGCGAAAATCCAACGCCGTCGTGGCCACCCCCGAGCGGTCATTTTGAACCACAAATACACTATCCGCCAAGCTGAAAGTGCTATAATTTCCGAAATTGGTGTTTTTCTCGTAGTTTGTTATAAACACTTGTGAATCCTCTGGCGTTAGGTCCTGTAAGGCATCTGGGCTACACGACCAGCTCATTGCCGCCACCGCAAGCCCCAGCATGATGTTCAAATACTTAACTTTCATTGTTTTACGAAATTGATTAAATGTGTGTCTTTTATTAACGAAAATATCCCCCAAATCATTTCATCTATTCATGCTCTATATTGCCCACGACCCTATTTATTGTCATCCGTTACCAACAGGCCCAAATGGCGAACCACACCGTTTTCCCATGCTCAAATACGAACTCATACCTGAACAACTCCTCTACGAAGGCACTTGCACAAGCGAAAATTTCTTTTCGCCTGGCACGTTAGAAGAGCGGTGGATTTTGGGCGTACACACCTACCCATATTGGGAAGATTTGAGGCGGTTACGGATTTCAGAAAAAATGGTCAGACGCATCGGTTTTCCGTTGTCGGCGCGGCTCATTGAGCGCGAAACCCGTATTGCCCAAGGCACGATTGAATGTACGCATTATGCGTCAAAATATGGCATTTCGATGAACGTAGCTGGTGGAACACACCATGCTTATGCCGACCGTGGGGAGGGTTTTTGCCTCTTGAATGACGTTGCCATTGCCGCTAATTATCTGTTAGAAAACAGATTAGCTACCAAGATACTGGTCATTGACTTAGACGTGCATCAAGGAAACGGCACTGCCGTTATCTTTCAGAATGACCCGCGCGTGTTTACTTTTTCGATGCACGGCAAAGACAATTATCCTTTGCACAAAGAAATTTCTAATTTAGATATTGCCCTGCCCACGGGCTCCCAAGACGACGAATATTTAGGACTTCTTACCCAAACGCTACCTTCTCTTTTTGAACAACAAAAACCCGATTTTGCTTTTTACATTTCGGGCGTTGACATTTTGGGGACGGATAAATTGGGAAAACTTAAAGTAAGTATTGCCGGTTGTCGCCAACGCGACGAATTTGTGTTTGAACAATGCCAAGCGCACCAAGTTCCCGTGGTGGTGTCGATGGGTGGGGGGTATTCCCCGCGCATTGCCGACATTGTAGAAGCACACTGCAACACGTTTCGGAGTGCGCAAAAGATCTATTTCTGATGCAATTTTCTGGTATGCGTCAGACAGTCAAAACCGTCTGACGCATAAATAATTATTTCAACAACTGATAAGTCACAAAAGCCAAACCATACGCCAGCGCCGTCATGTAAGCCAACTGAATCAGGGGCCATTTCCAGCCGTGGGTTTCGCGGTAGACAACCGCAATGGTACTCATGCACATCATGGCAAATACGTAGAAAATCAAGAGCGAAAACGCCAACGCAGGCGTGTACATTGGCTCACCCGTTTTGGGATTGATTTCGGCACGCATTCGGGCTTTAATGGTGCCATTGTCGTCATCTGCGGCGCTGCCGATGCTGTAAATAGTACTCATTGTTCCCACAAATACCTCACGGGCCGCAAATGACGCCAGCAAGGCAATGCCAATCTTCCAATCATAGCCCAAAGGCGCGATGGCAGGTTCAATAAATTTACCAAAATGCCCCGCGTAAGAATGTTCTAATTTATACGCCGCAACGGCATTGTCGAGCGTGGTACCTTCCAGGGCAGGATTAGATTTCTGGACCGTTTCTTCCGCCCGTGCAATCGTATCGCCAGGGCCATACGACGCCAACACCCACAAAATAATCGAAATCGCTACGATAATTTTTCCCGCTTCGGTCACAAAAGATTTGACGCTGTCCCACACCGACAAGCCCACATGATACCACCTTGGAGTCTTGTAGGTCGGCATTTCCATCACAAAATAACCGCGCTCGGTATTTTTTACCATTCCTTTGATGACCCAAGCTGAAAGCAGCGCACTCACCAGACCCAGCAGGTAAAGTCCCATCAACGTCAATCCCTGCAAGGTAAAAAAGCCCAAAACAGGTGTTGCGGGAACCACCAAAGCAATCAAAATGGTAAAAATGGGCAAACGCGCCGAGCAACTCATCAGGGGAGTTACCAGAATGGTAAGCAAACGCTCCTTACGATTTCCGATGCTTCGCGCCGACATAATGGCGGGTACTGCACAGGCCACGCCCGAAATCAGCGGCACCACACTTTTACCGTTTAGACCGAATTTACGCATCAGTTTATCCATGATGACCATCACTCGGGCCATATAGCCAGATTCTTCCAACAAAGCCACTAGAAAAAAGAGAAAGGCAATTTGGGGTATAAAAATCACCACGCCACCAATACCCGCAATGAGTCCATCGGTCAATAAATCTGTTAAAGCTCCCGACGGTAACTGTTGTTTTAGCCAATCATTCAGCGCCGACACCCCCGCATCAATCAAATCCATCGGGTAGGTTGCGAGCGTAAAAACAGCCTGAAAGATGGTGAGCAACACCATCAAAAACACCGCATATCCCCAAAAAGGATGCAGCAAAATGGCGTCTAGTCGCTTGGTCCACAGTGGTTTTACCAAAAAATCATCCGCCGCTTTGACCGAATCCTTGACCAAACCATCAATCATCGCGTAGCGATGCATGGTTTCGGCGGCCTGAAACCCACTTTCTTTGAAGTCATACTTCTCAATGAGTTGGTCAAAAGCGACTCTTTTTTCGGTGTTCAAAAACGAAAAAATATCGTGCTGTTGCACGTAGTGCAACGCCAGATAATTGTTGGAAAGCTGATTGGTACGCTTAACATCGTTGATTAATTCTGGGAATTGATCGGCAGGATTAAAAAAATATTTTTGATTCAGCGTCGTGATTACGGGTCTTTCGAGGGTTTGCACAACGGCTTGCTTCAAATTATCCAAGCCTTCGCCCACTCGGGCATTGATACGCACCACGGGCACGCCAAGTTTCATGGCCAATTTTACCGCATTGACCTGAAGGTGTTTATCACGCGCTACGTCTAGCATATTCAGCGCCAATACTACGGGCAGCCCCAAATCTGCCACCTGCGTAAAAAGCAATAAATTGCGTTTAAGATTGGAGGCATCGGCTACCATTACCACCACATCGGGGTAGTTTTCATGGGCGGGATTGGCCAAAATATCAATCACAACCCGTTCATCCAGCGACTTTGGGTACAGGCTGTACAAACCGGGCAAATCAATGACGATGGACTCGGTTTTGGGGTCCAACAACCACGTCCCCGATTTTTTTTCAATCGTTACGCTTGGAAAATTCCCCACCTTTTGGCGCAGGCCGGTGAGTTGATTAAATAAGGAAGATTTGCCGCTATTGGGATTGCCGATAAGGGCTATGGTGGGTGTCTTTTTCAAAGTGTATTAAATGCTATCTTCAACCAAAACCGTTGCTGCTTCGTCTTTGCGCAGGGCAAGGCAGTAGCCATTGACCTGAATACCGAGGGGATCGCCAAAGGGAGCTATAAAATCCAACATTACTTCAGAACCGGGCAGGCAGCCCATTTCCAGCAATTTCAACGATAAATCCACTTGGCGAAATGCCTTTACAAAAGCACGTTCTCCGATTTTTAAATCAGCAATGGTTTTCATTCTGTATTCTCCGTCCGTTATTCGTTTTTATCTTTTCGTCGTTCAAATCAATGAAAGAACTAAATAATAGTTAATAACGAATTTATTTAGATTGAGTTTAAATAAACAACTGCAAAATAACATTTCTATTGCAAGAATATCAAATGACAAGCGTCATCCTTCCAAAACAAAAAATGCAATTTATTGAAAATCAATATTTTATATATAATAATATCTATACTAATTCTAAATTCTCAACAAAATGAACACGACGAGTCGATTCTTCGACGGATAAACCTATTTTTGTTGATTAACAACATTTCTTAATGAAAGTTTTGGTAGCATACAGTTTGGCATTTGTGGTGCTGGCACAAAGTCTCCTCCCCCGGGCGGCGACTGACCTGCTGCGCTCGCCAGAAGTATGGGCCCACTTTGAAGAACACAAGCAGGAATCGCCCCAACCATTGAGTTTTTGGCAGTTTATGCTCATGCATTATTCTGCCGATTCAAACCATACCAAACAAACCAAACACCACCTTCCGAGTGTTGATTTCAACGGCGTAGCGGGTCTTTGTGTCCTGCCGTCGGTGGCGATTGCCCTTGAACATTACAGTCTTCCTATTTTTGCCAAAAAAGCCAATTTCCAATGGCTTAATTCGTACGCCTTTCTCTCCTTCAAGGCATTGATTTGTCCACCCCGAGCATAGTTTTATTTTCCTTCATGGGAGCATTGGCTCTTTTCGGATGCGTTTGCGCAGCCGACTAAGGCCGTTTCTATTTTACGTATCGCTATTCTTGAATTTTTTCACGAACTCTGGCCGAAGCGTAAGCTCCTACTTCTAAATCATTCAGGCAAACTCTATCACAAAAAATTTTAAGCATTACTCCTCATGGATACCATTCGCCATCATGAAGGCTCAATTCTTCACAAAGAAGAACACTTGAGCAGTTCGGCTTTCATTACCGACATTGTCATTGGTATGTCTGACGGCCTGACCGTCCCTTTTGCTTTAGCGGCAGGACTAAGCGGTGCCGTTGACAGCAACGCGCTGGTTATCACGGCCGGAATCGCCGAAATCGTGGCGGGTTCTATCGCAATGGGATTGGGCGGTTTTCTGGCTGGACAAACAGAAGTAGAACATTACGATGCTGAGTTCAAACGTGAATACTGGGAAGTAGACCATTTACCAGAGCGCGAAAAAGCGGAAATCAAAGAAATCTTTGCCGATATGGGCATAAGCGAACCCTTGCAGAATCAGGTAGTTGAAGACATTGCCAAAGACAAAGACAAATGGGTGGAGTTTATGATGAAATATGAGCTAGGGCTACAAAAACCCGACCCCAATCAGGCCCGAAAAAGCGCACTAACTATCGGTATTTCGTACGCAATGGGCGGATTTGTTCCTTTGCTGCCCTATTTTATCACAAGTACACCTACCGAAGGCTTGGCATGGTCAGCGGCAATGACCCTGCTTTGTTTGTTTGTATTTGGGTATTTCAAAAGCAGAGCCACTGGTCAAGCGCCTTGGTTAGGCGCGTTGAAAGTAACCCTCATCGGCGCAGTAGCCGCCGCCGCCGCTTTCGGAGTGGCAAAATTGTTCGATTAAACTCAATAACCAACCCTAACTTCTCAAAAACAACTTAAAAAAGTACCATGATTGATTCACTGATTCATTACAGTATCAAAAACAAACTTATCATCGGGTTGGCGGTGCTGGCATTGGTGATTTGGGGCGGCTACTCGCTTTCGCGTTTGCCTGTCGATGCCGTTCCCGACATTACCACCAACCAAGTACAAATCCTAACCCTTACACCCACCCTTGCCGCGCAGGAGGTAGAACAGTTTGTGACTACTCCTATTGAGCTTTCATTGGCCAATATTCCAGACGTGACCGAAATTCGTTCCGTTTCCAAACTGGGCCTATCGGTGGTCACGGTAGTGTTCAAAGATGAAATGGACATTGTCAGGGGCAAACAATGGGTATCCGAACAACTCAAAATGGTGGAAGCAGATATTCCCACGGAATTCGGCAAACCAATGATTGCGCCACTGACAACGGGATTAGGTGAAATTTACCAATACACACTTGCTACCAAAGAAGGTTTTCACGACAAGTACGACCTGACCGAACTACGCACCATTCAGGACTGGATAGTCAAACGGCAATTGGTTGGTATTGAGGGTGTAATTGAAATCAGCAGTTTCGGAGGGTTTGTCAAACAATACGAAGTAAGCGTCAACCCCGAGCGCCTACGCAGTCACAACATCACGCTTCCTGAGTTATTTACGGCGCTCCAAACCAACAACGCCAACACGGGCGGCAGTTACATTGAGCGCGTGGGCCAAGCGCAGTTTATCCGGGGCGAAGGCGTCGTCAAAAGCCTTTCTGACATTGAACAGATTGTGGTTAAGAATGTAAACGGCATCCCTGTTTTGGTCAAAGACGTGGCAAGCGTCGGCTTCGGACACGCAAACCGCTTCGGAGCGCTGGTCCGTAACGGTGAAGGTGAAGCCGTGGGTGGTATAGTGCTGATGCTCAAAGGTGCCAACTCTGCCAACACCGTAAACGCCGTGAAAGAACGGGTAGCCCGTATTCAGAAAACCCTACCCGAAGGCATCGAAATCGTGCCGTTTATTGAACGAACAAAATTGATTAACAAAACCATCTCGACCGTTACCGAAAACCTCCTCCTCGGTGGGCTTATCGTTATTGTAGTTTTGGTCATGCTCATGGGGAGTCTGCGCGCGGGTTTGGTAGCGGCATCGGTGATTCCGCTCGCCATGCTTTTTACGATTGGCATGATGAACACGTTTGACATTTCGGCCAACCTCATGTCGCTCGGGGCCATTGACTTTGGCGTAATTGTAGACGGGGCCGTGATTATTGTGGAGGCCATTGTTCACCGATTTCAGGTGTGGTACGAAGAAAACAAACGAAACAACGTGGACGACCCTGCCGAGCGCGACAATATGGTGTACGAAACCGCCAAACGTATCCGTACGTCAGCCGCTTTTGGCGAAATCATCATTTTAATGGTTTACCTACCCATTTTATCGTTGGTGGGCATTGAGGGCAAAATGTTTAAGCCCATGGCGCTCACGGTGGGTTTTGCCATTTTTGGGGCATTCGTGCTGTCGTTGACCTACGTACCGATGATGTCATCGTTGGTCATGGGCAAAAATCTAAACAAACACTGGACTTTTTCGGAACGCTTTCTTAAGTGGCTCTATCGCGGGTATGAACCCATGATTCGCTGGGCTTTAAACTGGAAAAAAGCGACCGTTGGCATCACCGTTGCCCTTTTTGGGGTTTCACTTTATATTTTCTCACAGTTAGGCGGGGAGTTTGTACCCACCCTCGACGAAGGAGATTTGGCCATTGATTTTCGGACCGCCTCGGGAACTTCGTTGACCGAAACCATCAATTCCGCCAACAAAGCCCACCAAATTCTAAAAAAGCATTTTCCCGAAATCCAACAAATTGTGGGCCGCGTGGGGGCGTCCGAAATTCCCACCGACCCGATGCCCATCGAGATGGTAGACCAGATGATAAACATGAAAGACATTTCGGAATGGAAGAACGCCAAAAACCGCGAAGAAATGTCGGAGAAAATGGCCGCTGTTTTGGCCGAAGAACTCCCCGGCACCAGCGTAGAAATGACGCAACCGATTCAGATGCGTTTCAATGAAATGATTACGGGCGTACGCTCCGACGTGGTAGTCAAGCTGTTTGGTAATGACTTGGACATCCTCTACGAACGGGCCAACGCCGCCGCCAAAATCATTGAAAAAGTAGACGGCGTAGCCAGCGTACGTGTAGAGCAAATTGTGGGGTTGCCGCAAATAAGCATTACTTACAATCGCTCCAAAATAGCCCAATACGGACTCAACATCGCCGACCTCAACCGCTTGGTTCGCTCAGGGTTTGCTGGAGAAACCACCGGAACCGTCTACGAAGAAGAACGCCGCTTTGAGTTGGTGGTACGCCTTGACTCCGCTCACCGTCAGGACATTGAAAACGTTCGTCAGTTGCTTGTGCCCCTACCTTCGGGAGGTACGGTACCATTGGCCGAAGTAGCGCTCATTGATTTTCGTAAAGCCCCGGCCCAGATTTCGCACGAAGAAACCCGCCGCCGCATCACCATCGGCATAGGCGTCCTCAACCGCGACATTGAGAGCGTAGTCAATGATGTACAAACGCGGCTTGAACAAAAAACAACGCTTCCGTCGGGGTATTTTTATACCTACGGTGGGGCCTTTGAAAACCTCCAACGCGCCAAAGACCGCCTGAGTTTTGCGGTGCCTTTGGCACTGTTCCTGATTTTCGCGTTGCTTTACTTCACGTTTCATTCCATCAAAGAATCCTTGTTGATTTTTACGGCGGTTCCTATGTCGGCCATCGGCGGCATCATTGCCCTCTGGCTGCGCGACATGCCGTTCAGTATCTCAGCGGGGGTAGGTTTTATTGCTTTGTTTGGAGTGGCGGTATTGAACGGAATTGTGCTGATAAGTTACCTCAATGACCTTGAAAAAGAAGGAATTACCAACCTTAGAGAGCGCATCATGCGAACGGTAGAAGTTCGTTTTCGTCCCGTTCTCATCACCGCTACCGTGGCATCATTGGGTTTTCTTCCGATGGCCATTTCCAACTCTGGCGGAGCTGAAGTACAGCGACCTTTGGCTACGGTAGTAATTGGCGGAATTTTATCCGCAACCCTTTTGACGCTGGTCGTACTGCCTGTGCTGTATGCGCTATTTACGAAAGACAATAGCAAATCCATCCCCAAAGGAGGAATGATGTTGGTATTGTTATTAATAATAGCAGCCAACGCAACAGGCCAAAATCAACAACCTCTCACCCTCACCCAAGCCATCGAACGGGCAACGCAGCAAAATCTGACACTCAAAACCACGCAATTCAACGTACAGTCTCAGCAAGCGTTGGTGAAATCGGCATGGTCATTGCCTAAATTATCTGCCGATTTATTGGCAGGGCAAATTCAGAACCGTCCCTTCGATTATACGATCAGCGCGGCACAAAGTTTTGAGCCGTTCGGGGTGTATCGAAGTCGAGAAAAAGTACTGACGCAACAAGTGAATGTAACCCAAAAGCAACAAGATATTCAGCGTAATGACTTAGTGTTTAACGTAAAACAGCAATACTATCAGCTCCTGTATCTGTACCGCCTCCAACAATTGCTCCGCGCGCAGGACACCCTCTATCAAAAAGCAGTAGAGGCGGCGACCGTTCGCTATAAAACAGGTGAAAGTACGCAATTAGAACTGGTCGCCTCGGAGACAAATCGCCGCGAAACGCAAAACCGTCAGGCGGTTTTGATACGGGAAATACAAACGTCTTACATGGGCTTACAGGCGCTGCTGTATTCCAATGAACCCCTTCAAATAGATACTTTAGTGAGTTTGCAGCGCTCCTCAGCGATGCAGGATGGCAGCAATCGGTATGTGGCTTTGGCGGAGGAAGAAAACCGACTCAGTCGCACATTTACGGACTTAGAACGTGCCCAACTCAAGCCCGACTGGCGCGTTGGAGTGGCCAATCAATCCATTGAAAAACGGTTAGGTTTTACTTACGTTTCGGGGGGGTTAGGTATTCCGCTCAACACCAAGCCCCAAAAGGCCCGCATCGAAGCCGCCCGAATCAGTGAACAGGCCACCGAAAACCAACTGAAAGCGGTGCAGTTTCAGACCGAAGCCAATGTCAAAATATTACGCGAAACCTTAGCCAAACTTCAAAACACCCTTCTCTACTACGAGCAATCGGCGCTACCACAAGCAGATTTACTACTCAAAACCACCTATAAACAATTTCGTTTGGGCGACATTGAATACGTTGAGTTTTTTCAAAATACCCGGCAGGCATGGCAAATCCGGGAAAGTTATCTCAACCAACAGCTTCAATTCAGCCAAACGGTCATTGAGTTAGAAAAGTGGCTAGGAATCGAGTAATGCAATTGCCGAAATAGAAAGTTTAAGATAAAAAAACAAACATAATGAAACGCACATATCCCCTCATAAATCCCTCAACGCCTGCTTTATCGCCCTGTAAAACAGATGCCTTCATGGGGCGAATCACCGGCTTGATAAAGCACCTTCTTTTGCCTTTTGCGTTTTACATTCTTCTGCTGAGCTGTTCAAAAACCGAAACCGCCCAAACCGAAGAAGCCACTGCCACCGCTCCCACTGAACTCAAACTAACGGCCGAGCAGGAAAAAAACTTCGGAATTACCCTTGGCAGTCCCGAAATGCGGATGGTCTACGATGCCATTACCCTCAACGGCGTCGTGGAAGCGCCTCCGCAACAAACCGCATCGGTGAGTTTCCCACTCACTGGCATCGTACGGAGTATCAACGTATTGGCAGGAAGTCAAGTAGGCAAAGGCAGCACTTTGGCCACCGTTGAAAGCCTAGAACTCATTCAGTTACAGGAAGATTACTGGAAAACAGTTGGACAATTGACTTTTGCGGAGCAAGAACGCCAACGCCAAGCTACCCTCACGCAAGAAGATGTTGGGGCTAAACGCAAACTTCAGCAGGCAGAAGCTGACGCTCGCGTACTCGAAGCAGCTAAACAAGGATTGGAAGCCAAATTGCAGGTTGTGGGAATCGATCCTAAAAACCTAAAAACCAACCAAATAGTGCGCACCATTGCCATACGGTCACCTATTACGGGCATAGTGAAAATGACCGATGCCACAATTGGCAAATCAATCTCAGCGGGCGAATCCTTGTTTGAAATTGTGAATCAATCGGGCGCGCGATTGGTATTGAAAGTATTTGAGAAAGACCTTCCACAAGTTAAAGTAGGGCAAAAAGTAGTATTTACGGGAGGCTCGGCTACCATCACGGGGCTGGGTAATAATTTCGACCCCACGAGCCGTACCGTAGACGCCTATGCCAACCTCAACGGCCTACGCCTGTTGGCGGGTCAGTACATCAATGGAAAACTAGAAGCCTCCCCACGTCAAGCCGAAACCTTACCTGAATCGGCGGTAGTACGCACGGGCGAAGCAGCCCATGTATTTATCAAAACACCCCAAGGCGTTTACCAACCCGTCGACGTCAAAACGGGCGTGACACAAGATGGGTTCGTGGAAGTCATTTTTACCAAAAAACCTTCTGTTCCGATTGTTATCACAGGAGCGCAAACGGTGCAGGCGGAGTTGACGAAAGGTTTGGGAGAAGAGGAGTAAGAAATTTAAAAGATACCTTGGTGGCCATTTATAGAATGGCCACTTTTTCAATTCTGCTGATTCTTGCTTATTTTTGAAAAAACTTCATCTCCTACCCTTCCTAGTATGCTTAAAACATTCTCATTACTCGCGCTTTCCATCGTGCTCGTAAGCTCTGTATACAAAGAAAAAACGTATGCCGTAGGGCAAATCAAAACTCCAAAAGGCGAGATACTTTTCCAACTATACGACGAAACGCCCAACCATAAAGCCAGCTTTATCAAACTCGCCAATCAACATTATTGGGATACCCTCACCTTCAACCGCGTCATCAACAACTTTGTGGCGCAAGGCGGTTGCCCCGATACGCCCGCTGGATTTTCTGACTCTCCTTACCTATTGAAGCCTGAATTCCGGAAAGAAATACGTCATATATACGGTGCCGTTGGAGCTGGTCGCGACAACAACCCCGAGATGTTGTCGGCAGGCTGCCAGTTTTACATTGTTCAAAACAAAAACGGCCTCGCCCGTTTAGACGATAAATTCACGGTTTTTGGTCAGGTGTTTAAAGGCATGGACGTAGTTGATGCCATTACTGCCGTCAAAACCGACTCACTTGACGCACCGCTGTCGCCTATCTCTCTCAAAGTGAGCGTTATTCAGTTAACCGCCAAAGAACTAAAAGAGAAAGGTTTTGCTGGCAAAATCGAATAATATCCCTATTCGATAAATTCCATCTAAGATAAAAGTAATTTGTCCTGCTATCCTAGTTGGGTGGCTAACACTATACTTTTAGCTATTTTTCCCTAACTTTGGCCACATCTAATTTTCAACGAAAAACTCTAAAAGCGTAAAAGCACTTTTTTGACCATGCTTTTTCCCAAGAAACCTTGGTGGGCATTTTGTGCTATACCAGTGTTGTTACTTGCATTTGCTCTTTACAAAAACCTTATTAATATCCCATTCGGTGACGACATTTATGTCATGGACATGTTTAATCTGCTCCATGAAGCAGATTCTGTTTGGGATAAAATTGGCATCATTTTCGGGCAACACAACGAACATCGCATTGCCCTTTCGCGCACTTTGGCCTTACTGCAATACCAGCTCATGGGCACAATTGATTTAAGGATTTGGAGTATTCTTGGTAATCTAAGCCTTCTTTTCATTGTCGCATTGTTTTATCAACATATCGGAGAACAGAAATGGTGGATTGTTCCCGTGGCCTTTATCATCATCTGTACTGCGTCCAACACCCTGATTCCGATGCAGAACTCCAACCTGTTTTCGGTCGTATTTGGGCTAACAGCTTTGCATTTTGTGCTCAAAAAATCACAATTTGCCGTTTTTCTTACTTTTTTGTGCACAGTCCTCTCTATTTTCTCCAATAGTGGGGGCTTTGCGCTTATGGCCATCATCAGCGTCGTATTTTTTTTTCAAAAACGGTACAGCCTCCTCGGAATCTGGCTTCTTTGTTGCATCGCTCTAATTGGGAGCTATTACCACAATTATCAGCCGCTTTATCGCCATCCTTCATCTGAACTGCTCTTTTACCAACTTCCTCAAGCGGCCGTTTTTTTCATTGGCTTTGCGGGTAGTATTGGCTTTAAGGTATTACCCACTGGCGCGCTTTTTATTGGATTATCGGGCATTGCGATTTACCGAAAATACTACTTCCAAAACCCCTTCGTTTTCTTAGGGGTCATTTATTGCTTAATGATGGCTAGCATGACGACCATCATGCGTTACGAATACGGCATCGACTCGGCTACTACGGAGCGTTACCGCATTTATTCCATGGTTTTTGGGGCTTGTAGTGTTATTTTAGTTAGGGATTTTCTTGCGGGGTATTCGTCAGTAATTCAAAAGAGTGCTTTTGGGATAAGTTTGCTTTTTTCTATCGCCACAAATCTAAAGTTCTTCATTCCAATGGTACGCGAAGCAGAAGCGCGTAAAGAATTGTTAACCTCAAAAATTGAGAATTATTATTTGAATAACTCTGGCTATAACTGCTTTGAGGTCAATATACTAAACAAGCTTACTGCCAACAATTTTTATCATTACCAACTCCCAAGGCCGCGCCGCAACAAAACCTACTACGATAGCCTCAATCATTTTCCAGTCAATGCCCTCAAGCTGCGCATTGACCAAGCATTTTATACCAAAGAGCACGTAATTATTAGAGGGAAAATCCTTAATCCTGCGCCTGAAATTACGTTTATGAAAGGGTTTGTACATCAATTTATCATTGTTCATCCCGCCGATACGCCCTTTGACTGCTCACACAATGAATTGACCCACCCTGACAATGAAAAAAGCATGATTGTCAATATTGACTTGAACAACGACCGAAACCACATTCGCTTCCCGCTATTTTACTTGAAACTCCCTAAAAAACATTTTAAGCATAAAAATTACACCCTTTCGTTCCTCTTTATGACTGATACTTCCGTCAACTATCCTGCGTTGGCATCTAATGTGGTCTTTCATTTGTAGGCAGTGACTAAGGCACAAAATGTTACGTCGCTACGTTACAAATCATTAACTTTGTGGCCTTGACGCATCTAATCGTTTTGCAACGTCAGCGTCTGAGCTTACGAAATCACTATCAATACGAATTAACAGTAAATTACCATGCCGGGAACCGAACTATACGGCGCCGAAGAGCGCAAAGAAATCAACGATGTGTTAGAAACCGGAATTTTTTTCCGTTATAACCACGAAGCCCAACGCAACAACATCTGGAAAGCCCGCGAGATGGAAGCGGAAGTGTGCAAAGTGGTAAATGCCAAATATGCCCATGCTGTATCGAGCGGCTCTACGGCGGCCCAATGCGCCATGGTGGCCGCGGGCATCGGGGCTGGTGACGAAATCATCGTTCCGCCGTTTACCTACATCGCCACCGTTGAGGCGGCTTTGATGATTGGTGCATTGCCCGTTTTTGCCGAAGTTGACGAAACCCTCTGTCTCTCTGCCGAAGGAATTCGCAAAGCCATCACGCCAAAAACCAAAGGAGTCTGCCTTGTACACATGTGCGGACAAATGGCCGACATGGATGCCATCATGGAAGTCATCAAGGAGCACAATCTGGTGCTCGTCGAAGACGCAGGGCAGGCCATGGGGGCAAGCTACAAAGGCACGTTCACGGGGCTTTGGGGCAAAGCAGGGGCATATTCTTACGATTTCTTTAAAATTGCTACGGCAGGTGAAGGTGGCGTTTTTGTCACCAACGACGAACAAGCCTACAAAATAGCGGATTCTTATTCCGACCACGGTCACGACCACATCGGCTCCAATCGCGGCATGGAACAGCACCCCGTCATTGGATTTAACTACCGCATTTCAGAGCTGCACGCTGCCGTTGGGTTGGCCCAAACGCGCCGGGTTCCGTTTATGGTGGAGAAAAACAATGAACATAAAAAATGGTTGATGAACCGGTTGGCCAATGTGCCGGGCGTAAGTTTTGCGCGTATCCCTGACCCAGACGGCGACTCTGCTACGTTCTTAAACCTGCTGCTCCCAGATACTGATTCGGCACAATCCGTTGTCAATGAACTCAATGCTGCAGGTGTAGGTGGTTTTAACTATTGGTTTACCAATATGTACCACTTCATCAATCAGTGGGACCACATCAAAGAAATGCGCACTGCAGGCAAGCTGGCCGTACAAGTATTGGGTGCGCCCCAAGATTATGCCAATGTAGAACTGCCCAAATCACAGGAAGTAATCGGACGATTGATTTCATTTGGTATTCGGGTTACTTGGACCCAGACGGAGTTAGAAACGTTGGCCAATAAGCTGGAAGCAGCCATTCGGAAGGCAATGGTGGCGTATACGTGTTAATTTCGTACTAAAAAATTAAATTCTCCAAACAGGATTTAGCTTACTCATGCATAAAAATTTCAAAGGAATCGAGAAAACCGTTTTTGGACGGGGAAGTTTTAACCAATTGGGCGACATCATCGCCCCGCACCGCAGCGAAAACAATCGCTACATGGTGTTTATCGTAGATAATTACTTTAAAGGCAAAGACCTTGAAAGTCGCCTGCCTTTACTGCCCGAAGATACGGTTTACTTCATTGACGTAGACCCACACGAGCCAACAACCGAACAGATTGACACACTCCGCGATGAGATTTTGGCCACCAAAGGCCTTCCCTCGGGCATTATTGGTATCGGCGGCGGTGCCATTATGGACATTGCCAAGTGCGTATCCCTGATGGTAACAAATGAAGGCTCTTCGACCCTTTATCAAGGCTTGGATTTGATTAAAGTACCGGGCATTTATCACGTCGGGGTTCCCACTATCTCTGGAACGGGCGCAGAAGTCTCCATGACCGCCGTATTGACGGGTCCCGAGAAAAAATTAGGGTTAAAATGTGAATGGACGGTGTTTAATCAGGTAATTCTGGACCCAGACCTGATTGCTACTGTACCGCGCGACTGGTGGTTTTATGTGGGAATGGACACCTACATTCACTGCATCGAGTCCGAAAATGGGCAGTTCAACAACGCGTATTCACACGCATACGCTGAACAATCCATGAAGCTTTGCCGCGAGATTTATCTGGGAGAAAACAGCGGGCAAACCGCCGAAAACGACGATAAACTCATGGTGGCGTCGCTCATGGGTGGTTTGAGCCTGACCTACTCAGAAGTGGGCATATGTCATGCTATTAGCTACGGGCTTTCCAAAATTTTGGGAATGCGCCACTGCTACTCCAACTGCATTGCGTTCAATCATCTGGCAGACTATTATCCAGAAGGCGTAGCGGAATTTAAAGAAATGGTCGCCAAACACAACATTACGCTACCGCAAGGGTTATCCAAAGACTGGACCGACGCCCAAATCAACGCCATGGCGCATGTCTCTTATAAACTAGACCACATGTGGAACCACGCCGTAGGGTACGACTGGAAAGAAAAAGTAACGATTGAGGACATAGAAGCAATTTTCAGGAGATTATAATTTGAAAAAATCAGGTAAAATAAAGGCCCCTCCCGTCAAGTTTCAGACCAAAAGCGCCGCCGTTATTGCGCAGCGAACCGAGGAAACCAATGCCCAATCCCTGCACGGATTGGTGATTCGCTCTACTGGTTCTTGGTACGACATCCGCGATGCAGAAGGACAAATCTGGCAGTGCAGGTTGCGGGGTAAATTTAAGTACCAAGACCTAAAAGTCACCAACCCAGTGGCTGTTGGAGATTCTGTATATTGGGAAATAGAAGATGAAACGGCTCAAAAGGGCGTTATCAACGATATTTTACCCCGTCGCAACTACATTGCCCGGAAGTCGGTGCATAAATCGGCCCACGCGCACTTATTGGCGGCCAACGTTGACCAGGCCATTATTGTGGCTACGCTTACTTTTCCGCGTACTTCGTTAGGGTTCATTGACCGTTTGTTAGTAGTAGCCGAATCGTTTCGTATACCCGGCGTGGTCATTTTCAATAAGCAAGATCTTTTTGACGACGAAATCAAGGCGTATCAACAGGAACTCGTAGACCTCTACAACCGATTGGGCTATACGTGTTTTACCACGTCGAGCGTAACGGGCGAAGGTGTTGATACCTTTCAAAAGCTACTGCAAGGAAAAGTCTCCGTTTTGTCGGGACATTCGGGCGTGGGCAAATCGACTTTGGTCAATACCATTGCACCAGATTTGAACCTTCGCACCAACGAAGTCTCAACGTTTGCCAACAAAGGGGTGCATACAACCACCTTTGCCGAAATGTTTGAACTGGCACCCGATACGTTTATCATTGATTCACCGGGTATCAAAGAGTTGGGATTATCGGAAATGGAGAAGGAAGAAATCGGCCATTATTTCCCCGAAATACGCGATTTAATCGGCCAATGTCGTTTCCATAATTGCCTCCACATCGACGAACCTAAGTGCGCCGTTAAAGAGGCCGTAGAAGCTGGCGAAATCGCCATGAGTCGATTTGAAAGCTATTTGAGTATGGTAGGTGGAGAGGATAACCGGCGATAATCTGACGTAGGGGCAGGGCTTGCCTCTGCCCTTAACCGACCGGAACATCTGCCCTTAACCTGCCAACAAAAAAGAGAGAAGCTTTCGCTTCTCTCTTTTTTGTATTCTGATTTAAACTGTAAACTGAATACTGATTAGTACCCCGGGTTTTGAGCAAAGGACGAAGTCCCTTCAGCCGTCTTGGCGCTTCTATCAATTTGTGTTTGTGGTATTGGACGTAAATAGTGTTTATCTGCCACGGCTTGAGCTTGTGGATTATGCTTTTTAACTCTATCTACCAGAAGACCCCAACGCTTCAAATCTAACCAACGCGTTTGCTCTCCCGCCAATTCACGTGCACGCTCATCAACAAGGAAATCAAATGTCAATTGAGACTCAGTGATTTTCATAGCGTCTTTTTTCCCCGGGAAAGCCGCTCTTTCTCTTACTACATTTACATCAGCAGTAGCTTCTGCTTTTTTACCAAGTTGCAAATTTGCCTCAGCACGCATGAGATAAATATCTGCCAATCTCCATACAAAATAATCTCTTGAACCTCTCGGCTCTGTTCTATCTGAACGTTTGGTATCAAAAAACTTCTGTAAGGTTGGGAACAACGCCTCATCATACCTACTTGGAACCAATACTTGATATTTTCTTTTAGCTCTTTCTGCTTGGCTCATCTCAAAACCGGGAATGAAAATTGTAGTATCACCAGCGGCAAAAGTAACTCTTGCCTTTGAATTATCGAATGAGGTATTGAAAGAACCGGGACTGTTACACAACCAAGTATCTTTAAAGGTTTTTTTGTAACGAGAATCATTCACTCTTTCTCCAAAGACAGTATTAAGAGCGAAAGCCGTTGGTCTCAATCTTTTAAACGGACGTCCATTCAGTACATCTCTTACCATACCTGCTTGGGTATCATACTGCATCCCAAAGAATAAGTGAAGGTTATTACCACCGCCACCTTCGCCACCCACATTGGTAGCATTTGTAATTTGGTCTGTGGTATATTGTACCGCAAAAACCACTTCCGCATTCTGTTGGTTATTTTCGTCGTGTACAGCGGCAAAATCATCCAAAAGTCTAAAGCCATACTTTGTAATAAGGCTGGTACACAAATCAGCGGCTTTCTGGAAATCATCAGCGGCTTTATTTGGCCCATAAGCTTTGGCTAAATATACCTTAGCCAAAAGTGCCTCAGCCGACGCTTTGGTAGCTCTACCATAATCATTTGAATGTCCTTTATTCTCTAAATCAGCTATTGCCTCATTACAGTCTTTGATTATTTGAGCATAAACTTCAGCCGAACTATTCCTTTTGGACTCTTTGGTAGGTGCCAAGGTCTCAGTTAGTCTCAAGTCGAGCGGGCCAAACTGCTCGTGTAAGATATAATAATAGTGAGCTCTCAAAAATTTCGCCTCGGCAATTCTCAATTTTTTGGTTGCATCCGAAACACCCGTCACGGTTGCAGCTCTCCCGATTACAGCGTTACAGGTATTTATGCCTCTATACATTTCATCCCACAGGATAGCCAAGTAATCTACGGTTGGTTGAATTTGGGTATCGTAGAAATGAAAACCTTTATAACCGCCATCGGCGCCCGTGGCGTAGATATCAGTTCCATACTCGGTGAATGTCAAGCCTAATTGCGTACCATAAAACGTCCTGAGCGATGAATAAGCCGCCTTTGTAGCATCTTCAAATCCTTTGGCGGTATTTATATAATCGTTTCCGATGTTTGAAATTACCTCTTCTTTTAGTAAATCTTGGCAAGAAGTACTGATGAGTAGCATGCTACCCAATGCGAATACTTTTATTTTATGTATGTTCATGATGATTAATACTTTAAAATTTAACATTTAAACCAAATGTAGTTACTGTAGTAGAGGGTGTAACTCCACTATTTACCTCAGTTGTACCCGTTGGCGAACCGGTGATGGCCGCCTCCGGATCTACACCATTGTACTTGGTCAAGTAAGAAGACCAAATCTTGGGTTGTTGTATTGATGCATACAAACGCAACGACTCCGCACCAATTTTCTTAGCAATCGCATTACTGAATGTATATCCAAAGTTGATATTTCTTAACTTAATAAAAGTTCCATCGTAGTAAAAGAGTGTTGAGTTATATACCGGAAACTCTTGATTACTTTTTGGACGTGGGAACTCATTGGTAGGATTATTAGGAGTCCAATAGTCCACTTTTATTTGTTGATAACGACCCGCAAGTTGTAGCTGGTTTCTGTGGAATCCGGATAAAATGGTGTTGCCAAAACGACCAAACAGGAAGAAGCTCAAGTCAAATCCTTTGAATTCAAATCTATTTGTAAGACCACCCGACCATTTTGGTACGTCATTTCCAATAAGTACCCTGTCGTCTGCTGTGATTCTACCATCATTATTTGTGTCCTGTACTTTGATTTGCCCAACCTCCGAACCATACGATTTAGCTAAATCAGCTTCGTTAGTTTGCCAAATTCCTGCTTTCTTGAAATCAAAATAAGTATTCAATGGATAACCAATAAACCATCTGTTACCTAAGTCATCCACTTTACCATTGTATAATTCAACGATTTCCTCTCTGTTTCGAGTAAATTGGAAGTCTGTGGTCCACTTAAAGCCACTTTTTGTATTTACGTTTACCGTAGTAAGTCCTAACTCAATACCTGAATTTCTGGTATGACCCACGTTGTTACTAAAGAAGTTAAACCCAACAGAACCAGGTAAGAAATCATTTAAGAGAAGGCTTTTGGTATTTGTCTGATAAAACTCTAATGAACCTTGTACACGCCCACGGAAAACAGAGAAATCTAATCCAATATTAGAAGTTGCAGTTGACTCCCATCTTAAGTTTGGATTGCTAATGGTACCCGGTCTAAATCCAAACGCTCCTGTTGCTCCAAAAGCGTAAGTAGTACGTCCCAATAACCCTTGTGTTTGATAAGGAGCAACCCCTTGGTTACCTACTTGACCCCAACCACCACGAAGTTTTAACATATCTACAAACGTAACATTTTTCATAAAGGGTTCATTGGAGATATTCCAACCAACTGCTATACCTGGGAAGTTACCGTATTTGGTGTTTTCACCGAAGCGGCTCGAACCATCACGACGGATAGTCATCGTCAGCAAATACTTGTCATCAAATGAATAATTTACCCGACCCATCAATGAGGCAATAGTCCATTCGGTAAGGGAAGATTGAACTCCCAAAACAGATGTTGCAGAATTTAAACTAAAAAATGATTGTGCCTGAGCCGGTATTCCCTGAACTTCGCTTCTGTATCTTTCAAAATTATCCTTTTGAATAGATTGTACACCCGTTAAATTCAAGGTATGTTTTCCGAAAGTTTTATTGTAATTCACGATGTTTTCCATTGTGAAGTTGAACCCAAAACGATTCTCGTTGAAAGCTTGTGCATCACCACGACGACGGTTGTTGGTTTCTGAACCAATAAAACGCCCAAAACGTGACAGAGTAAAGTCAGGCCCTAAGTTTAAACGATAAGTCAGACCATCAATGATTTTTACTTCGGCATAGATAGAATTGAAAATTCTGTACCGTTTCGTGTTGTCAATATTAACACCATCTACAATCTCCGAAAGCGGATTAGATAACAAGGCATCGTTTGTGGGTTCAAAAATCAAAGAACCATCGGCATTATAAGCAGCACCAAGTGGGTTGGCATTCAATGTATTTCCGTAAGGGTTCAAGTTTTCACCATTTCTAATCGAATACATCATGTAACTTGAAACACCAACTTTTAGTCTTTTATTTACTTGATGATCAACATTTACACGCAATGAATTACGGGTAAAATCTAAGCCTTTTGTAATACCCTTATCTTGGAAAAATCCACCGGAGATATAGAATGAAGTTCTGTCGTTTCCTCCTTGAATACCAATAGTATGGTTTTGCATCAATCCAGTACGGAGAATTAAATCCTGATACTGGGTATTTCTTCCTGCCGCAATACCGGCCGCAACATTAGGGTCACCTCCTAAAACTGCCACTTTGGCATCGGCTGCCGGATCTGCAACCCCTGTTGGAACAGGATTTCCTGCGGCGTCTCTGTATAAGCCTGTGGCTCTGTATGCTTCTCTTACGTATTCGGCAAATTCTTCTCCCGAAAAGAGTTCCAATTTACTGTAAGCCTTAGAAGCACCCGCATAAGTATCAAGCGTAACCGTTGTTTTTCCTTTGGTTCCACCTCTTTTTGTGGTAACTAAAACAACTCCGTTTGCACCTCTTGCTCCATAAATAGCAGTGGCCGTGGCATCTTTCAAAACTTCTATAGACTGAATATCGTTGGGATTGACATCCTCATAACCAGCTGACAATGGGATACCATCAACAACATAAAGAGGATCATTGCCAGCATTAAATGACCTACGACCACGAATTAGAATTCTTGGCGCTGCACCTGGCTTTGAGCCTGATTGTGAAACGTCAACACCCGCTGCACGACCTTGTAGGGCTTGTCCAAGGTTAGTTAAAGGCATTTCTGTAATTTGCTTGGCCGTTACTTGTGATATTGCACCAGTCATTTGGCTTTTCTTCTGAGTACCGTACCCTACAACTACCACTTCATTGAGTGATTTCTGGTCTGTTACAAGAGTAATATTGATGGTAGAGCGATTGCCTACTGGAATCTCTTGCTTTTCAAAGCCTACTGCCGAAAATACCAACACGGCAGCGTCATCTTTTACATTTACTTTAAAATTACCTTCACCATCGGTATTTGTCCCCGTGGTAGTTCCTTTTACAACTACACTAACGCCCGGAAGGGGTGCGTTATCTTCCGATGATAATACTTTTCCGCTGACAGTCTTGTCAGCATTTACGGTTGCGATAAGTTTACCGCCACTGCCATTTGTCGGTGGGGTGTAAGCCATGGACGTCGATGCACTCAGCACCGCAACAGCCACCCACACACTGCACAAAGTAGAGAATCTCCTCATAATTTTTGATAAAATTGAAATAGGTTAAAATGTAATTATTCTGGGTTCTTGTATTAAATATTCAAAGCTTAGATAGGTTGAGTTTAGCGTTATTGGCTTAGTTAAGCAAAAATTAGCCCAAATTATTTTATGCAATCGTTCCCGGTAACGTTTCCGATACATAAATTTTTACGTAATTTTTTGACTATTTTTAAGTTAAACCCCATTTAGCCACTAATGTTTTTTAAAATAATAAAACTATTTTTTGTACTATATCAACATTTCGTCGACAAAATACGCCGTTAGAACGACAATTGATCAGGAATGAACGCACGAAAAACTAATAGATTTTCCAGAGAATCCAGCCCACTAATGCCAGCCCAACAAAAAGGGCAACGAGCCAACGGGTAAGATAAAAAGCGGAAGCAATGGGTTTTACTTCCTGATCGAGTGGATCAATTTCAGGGATGGTGTGGACAGACTCTAATACTCGCTTCCAAAGCGTACGCATCTCTTGGGACGTCATGCCCATGTAGGTATCCGAAAACTGACCTACCAACGTTCGTGCTTCTGCGATTTCGTCTGATTTATAGGGGTGATTGGTGAGCCAAACTTGCCAAAAATTACTAAGTTCGACATCGTCAGGTTGCTGTACCCACCGTATAAACAGCGGCTCCGCTGCAAAGTCCTCGACGGTGTATTGAGCAAAGTTTTTCATTTGGTACTTTAGCAAGCCTGAATAGGATTTAATCTTGTCAAATAAGCGACAAACCGTCTGTTTCTACTGACATAACTGACAATTTTTTAAACCAAACCTTCATTTGTACAAATGAATGAAGTGAGTTCGTTTCGCTTATTTTTTTAGAGAAGAAAGCCCTAATCATAGTTAATTCTACTCACAATACTCCGGCCTAATGTAATTTCGTCGGCGTATTCTAAATCTCCACCGATAGGAATACCGCGTGCAATAGTGGAAATTTTGAGGGAGAAGGGTTTTAATTTTTTTTGAAGGTAGAAAGAGGTCGTATCCCCTTCCATTGTTGGGCTGAGAGCCAGAATAATTTCTTTAACTTCCGAAGTATGTTGGAGCCGCTCCAGAAGCGAATCTATTTTTAAATCACTCGGACCAATACCTTCCAATGGCGAAATAATCCCGCCCAAGACATGATAAAGTCCATTGTACTGTCCTGTATTTTCGATGGCTAATACGTCTCGGCTATCCTGCACCACACAGACAACGGACGCGTCGCGTTTTGGGCTCAAACAAATGCTGCACAGCTCGCCATCCGATATGTTATGGCATTTTTTACAATAATGAATCTGCGTCCTTACCGCCACCAGCGCATCAGCCAACGAATGTGTCTCTTTTTCAGTACGTTTGAGTAAGTGAAGTACAATTCTTAAAGCACTTTTTTTCCCGATGCCCGGAAGTTTTGATACTTCACTTACTGCTTCTTCAATTAGTTTTGAGGGAAAATTCATATAGTATAATCGGCAACACCCAGTTTCTCCCGCAAAAATACGAAATCCCCGTGCCCGGTCATACTAAAAATAAACCTTATTCTTTCCCTTTGGCGTAGCGCAGCGGCGTGACCCCAAATAGTTTTTTGAACTGTCCGATAAATTTAATCGGATGACTATAGCCCAATTTCTGAGAAACACCCGTAACATTCAGCGCTCCTGATTTTAGCCATTCGGCGGCTTCATTCATACGTTTTTGCTGATAGTATTGATAAAAAGGCATCCCAAAAGCCTCCTTAAACAGGTATTTGAACTTACTCTCGCTCATACTCAACTGATTGCTTAGCTCAGTAATGGTAGGAATCGGCTGTTCAAATTGAAGCATGTAGTTGTTGACCACCCATTCTATTTTGAGACGGTCATTTTTCAACACTTTTGGACTTTTTAAAACCTCAAAATAAGAATTCAGGTAATTAAACAACGCACTTTTTAAGCGCAGGTTATTGTTCAGACGCGACGGGTCGGAATTTCGAACAAGGGTCAACAACTGCGAATCGAGCGATTCGTAAAAAGAAGGCAATGACACAAAATCATAGAGATTCTTAATCTGAGCAAATGAGTCAAGAAGATTATTCTCGGTCAGCCATTCTGTCGACACCGAAAGCCTCAACAAGCGAATCGTTTTGTATTTCTTCAATGGTTCAATTTCGATTCTCTCCTCCCCAAAAGAAAGAAATTGTGTTTTTGTCTGCGTAGTCTGCTGAGAACGATGCACTCTAACCAATTCTGAAGTTTCCCACAAACAGGTAACACCAGGTTCAGGCAAGGGCAGTAGAGTTTTGCCCGACATTAAAATGAACTCAGCATCTAGTCCTTGCTCTAGGTTGAATGTTGTACCCTTAAAAGTAACGTTGAGATTATGTATAGAACTCATAACTATTAAAGTGTTTTAAATTTCATAACATTTACAGATTCACAATACTTCTAACAAAGTAAACTAATTCCTATGCCTTTTTGGTACATTTTTTCAATAAAAAACTTTAGGAATAAGGATTTTGACATATTTGAAAACTATTTAAACAAGTTCTTTAAAAAATCATCACTTTTCAATCAGGAATTTCAAGTAAAATACCTAATATTATTCAACTGAACACATTTATAGCTGGTATAGCCCATACAAAGGGCTAAAAACGCAATCAAGTCCGACATGTTTTTTTTGGGGGTTTAAAGCAAACAATGACGAGAATTTACCGCTCTAAGAGGTTTATCTTCCAGAATAATTGTAATTTTGGTATATAATAAACGGAACCGTTGATTATATACCATTTGTAACTAAATGAGTATTATTTACTACGAAATCATCCCACTTATCGACAATGACAGCCCTATGGTGGTTGTTCCTGTCAAAAAGCAGATTTGACATCGAAAAGGTGTTTGAGTTTATGGAAATCAATTACGATAAAAATATTTCACTGGAAGATATGTCTAAAGTAGTAAAAATGACTGGGGTGGGTTTTAAAATGAACTGTGAAAACCTTCATGGACAGCCTCAACAACATCCGATTGGGGCATGCCTCTCGGCTTTTAATAGACACTCCCCTCACCATCACTGAGTTTTTTTTGGGGCGGTTTCAACAATTTATCCTATTTCAACCGCCTTTTCAAGAAAAAACGCCAATGCACTCCTAAAGAATTTCGTGAGAATTATTCACGAACCCGAACCTTTGTTTAGTGTTATTGTACTTTTTGGCGTAATTTTGCATAACTAAAAGTGAGTTTACGGAATTCGCGGTCGATTGACCCAGAAATCAGCGGAGCTTTCATCTATCAAATACATTAACTTTTATGTCAAGGCTTCCTTAAGTTGCTCCTTATTCTTTGCAGCATCAGGCAACGCTCGATTCTATGTTATACTCTAAAAACCAACACTTTGGAAGTCGTCATCTTAAAAAAATCTTTTATTATCGTAAACTTTAGTGAAGTAACGTTCCAAACCGTCCAAGCAACTCAATCAATGATTTTGGACGAATAGCGCTTAATCATCATTTCTTATCTAAGTGGCGGCTTTGTAAAGCCAAATTCTATATATCATTTTTTCTTATCGTTACGTTTGCAGTTGTTATGTCAGAAACTGATACAAAATCTGTCATAAACCCTGTCGACCATAAACTTTTATTTACTAATTATGAGCAAGCAATCGTATATCCCCGTAGTCATTGAATGGGCCAAACGCAAGGGATATGAGCAAATTCGGGCAAATATGGAAGGTTTTGAGCAACCAATTGCTTACGAACGTCAAAATGACGACGAGCGATTCATTCCAGATGTCACTGCCAAGCAACTTCTGGAGCAATCCTACTTTGAAATTATTCTTAAAGGAGACAGTCCCGATAAAATCGTTTCGAAACTTCGTTTGTTGAGTATGTTGGTAAGCCAGAAGGGCGGGCGTTTATTCCTGATGACGCCTCCCGGAAATCTCAATTTCGCCAAAGAACTCGTCACCAAATACTCAATCAACGGCGAAATCGTCAAGATTGTTTAAGTAGGTATTCTTCGCCATTTCATGGACAATAGTCGGCAATTTTGGCACAACATCCGTCAAAAAATGCATCCCCAAAGCAGCGATGACCGCTGCCTTGGGTCCCGACCTAAGAAAAAATACCAAAATGCGTTTTGTCAATCTAGCATCCGCAACTGACTTCCCTGTTTTTCAAATTCTTCCATTGGAGCTTTCCCTATTTTGCTGAAGTAGATTTTCGGAGCAATGACAATCACTTTCTACCCCTAAATTTATCAAATTATAATCTTTCATTAAGGCTTCCTTAAGTTGGACGGTGTAGGTTTGCAATCAACGTCACCTCACCGTTTAAAGCCCTGAATATAGACGTCGTCTTGTTTCTGCACAAAATTCTGGTCTTGATTGATGATTTGAAAAAGCTTTTCTTGTCCCTCTACTTTAGGCTTCGTTGTTGCTGCTGATAATCAGATTCTGAAAGTATATTAGCAACTAAAAACGTCGACTAGCCTTTGCTGTAAATCACCGCTCTATGGAAAATCCCAAAAAAATACTTTTTGTAGAAGACGACAAAAGAATCTCCGACGCCACCAAAAAAGGCCTTGAAAAACAGTTATTTACAGTCGAGCCTGCGTACGACGGTTTTGTGGGTGCCCGACTAGCCACAACCCAGCCTTATGACCTCATCATACTAGACATCAATCTGCCCCTCATGAATGGCTTCGAAGTGTGTAAGGCCATTCGGCAGCATGGTAGCACTACCCCCATCCTGATGCTCACGGCTTTGGGTGAAATCGACGATCGGGTAAAAGGCCTTGACTTTGGGGCCGACGATTACCTTATCAAACCTTTTGACTTCCGCGAACTGATGGCCCGCATCCATGCGCTCCTGCGTCGCGCTAACCCTACCCACGACCAAGCCTCGGAAGTACTCCGCGAAGCAAACCTTGAAATGAATCTCGTGACCAAAACCGTCAGACGAGACAATCAGCCCATTGACCTCACCGCCCGGGAATTCGAGTTGCTGGAGTTTTTGCTGCGCAACAAAGGCCGTGTGTTGTCGAAAATGGACATTATTGAACACGTCTGGGAATTGAACTTTGACACCAATACCAACGTAATCGAGGTGTTTATCAACTATTTACGCAAAAAAATCGACCGCAATTTTGAGCCCAAGCTGATTCATACAAAAACAGGATTAGGCTATTATCTCAAAGCCGACTAGCCAATGCAAATACGCTACAAAATCGCTTTGCAATTTACGCTTATCGTACTGGCCATCTTGCTAGTATTTTCGGGCATCGTGTACTACCGCGCCGAAAGTCAACGACGAACGAGTTTTTATGACCGACTTTCTCGTAGGGCAAAAACCACCGCTCGGCTACTGGTAGACGTCAAAGAATTTAACACTACCCTACTCAAACTAATTGATAAGAACTCTTCTTCTCGCCTGCCCGAAGAAGAAATTTTTATTTATGACTACCGAAATCTATTGTTGTATTCGAACATCGAAAAAGTCTCTCCATACGTGACGCAGGAGCGAATCAATGAAGTCAGGCTGGCCCAGGAAATCAAATTTCAGTACGAAGGCCGCGCCGTCATCGGTCTGGTGTTTGAAGGACGCTACGACCGCTTTGTGCTCATTGCTTCCGCCATTGACAAAAACGGCAAACTACAGCTGAAAGAGCTCATTATCACTCTATTGTTTGCGTTTTTGGGGGGTATCCTGACCACGGTCGGCTTGGCTTTGTTTTTTGCTCATCAGTCGTTGCGGCCCATCAGTACCATCAACCGTGAGATTGGGGAAATCACGGCAAAAAACCTCCGAAAACGCATTCATCAGGGCAACGAAAAGGATGAAATAGCGCAATTAGCCATCAATTTTAACTTAATGCTCGAACGACTCGAACTGGCATTTACACAACAGCGGCAGTTTGTATCGCACGCGTCGCACGAACTCCGAACCCCACTTTCGGCCCTCAAAACGGAGATTCAAATAGGGCTTTCTTCACTCAATTCTCCCGAAGAGCACCACCAAATTTTACAAAATCTCCTCAAAGACACCGACCGCCTCATTGAGCTTTCAAACGGATTGCTCCAACTCGCCCGCATCAATGAAACCCCCGAAGAGCTAATTTTTGACAAAGTGCGCATGGAAGAAGTACTCCTCAATGCCCAGCGAGAGGTAGTGGCGAGCCATTCCGATTATCAAATCCAATTTGACTTTGACCAGATTCCTGAGGAAGACCACTTAACGTTGGTCATGGGCAACGAAGCTCTGCTCAAAAATGTATTTGTTAATTTATTGGAAAATGCCTGTAAATATACACCCAACCATCAGGCCAGTCTGCGGTTAGGATTTGATGCCGAGTGGTGCCTTGTGAGGGTCATTGACCAAGGCATCGGTATCTCAAAACAAGACCTACCCAATATTTTCCAACCTTTTTACCGTGCCAAAAATGCCATTGACTACCACGGTTTTGGCATTGGACTGTCGGTGGTCAAAAGAATCGTGGAGCTCCACGAAGGCCAACTCGAAGTAAAAAGCAGACCGCACCTAGGCACTGAGTTTATGGTTAGACTCAAGCATTTGAAAGAAGAATCAGCCCGTGATTTTATCCGCTAATGGACACCTCCTGCCAAAAAGATGTTTTTTATTTTCAGCCTTCTAAGTGAATTCTAATTTTTCGTTAAGTCCTCCTTAAGTTTTGGGATAAACCTTTGTGTCATCAATTTAAGGTTCCACCCAAAACATTACGCCCATGGAATGGACTGCACAAAACTCAAAAACCATCGCCGCCGTGTTGGCTTTACTGCTCACGACCAGCGTAGTAGGCGGCCTCTACTATTGGGACAAAAGTGGTGGTGTAGCCAAAGAAAGAGATAAAAACGCCCTCAAAGCCGACTCTCTCTTGTCGGTAAAACTCAACTTAGAGCGTGACATTCACCATTTAAGCCTTGATTTAAACAGCGCTCGGCGCGAAAATGCGGGCATCACGAAAAAACTCGCTTCTACCCAAACCTTTTTGGCCAAAAAAAACAGGATTGTGGCCAAACTGACCCAAGAAACCAACGCCCAAAAAGATGATTTGATAACACTTAAACAACAAGTAGCAGAGCTTGACGCCCTCAGAAGTGAATTAAAAGCCGAAATAGAAAACTACCAAAGCCAAAAAGGCCAGTGGCTCGTCGATAATAATCAACTCAAAACCACCAACGAAGCCCTCCAAGTACAAATCAATGACTTGAATGGTAAGCTAAACAGCATGGTTCCGAAAAGCTTGGTAACGGCTACCAATTTTAGGGTAGATGTCCTAAAAAATAATCACAAAGTAACCGCCAAGGCAAAAAAAGCCAACAGTATTATGGTCTCGTTTACGCTGCCAGCATTGCTCACCACTGAAGGGAATCAGCAGGTATTTTTGAGCCTGACCGACGTCGAAAACCGACCGCTGAGCGGTGCGATTCAGCAACTTTCTGTCAATGCCAACGAAACCACACTTGCTGTCCCCGTTCATGCTGTACAGACCCTCGACTTTGGCAAAAACCCCCAAAAAGCGGTGTTTGAATTTATACCCAACGAAAAAATAGTCAACGGAATATATAGAGCCAGTATTTACACCGAAAACACCTACCTCGGCTCTGTAGAATTTCAGTTGCGCGACAGCTTTCTGTTTTTTTAACACAATCAAATCGTCGTTACTTTTTTCCACACCATTATTTCGACTTGACCAATTACCCCACCCCACCTTGCATCTTTTTTCGTTAACCTAAAAAAAAGCGCATGAAAAAACCACTCAACCTCCTAATTGTCAGCCTATTTTGGCTTACATCAGGTATACTAACCGCCCAGGCGCAGGATTTGGCAACCGCTCTTCAATGGCTGGAAAGAGGACAAACCGAGAAAGCCAGCCAACAGCTTCAGCAGCTCCTTCAGAGCCAGCCAACCGCCCAAACGTATTTTTATAACGGCTATGCCGCCATCCGCACCCATCATTTACAGGAAGCAGGCAATTTTTTTGAGAAAGGAATGATTTTGGACGAAAAACGTCATCCGCTCAATAAAGCAGGTATGGGTATTGTGGCGATGCTGGAAGGACGTACCACCGACGCCGAGCGTATTTTGGCCGAAGTCATGAAAGAAAGCAAAGGAAAGGATGTCGAAATTTTGGGTCGGATTGGGGAAGCTTATACGGGCTATACGCAGGTAATCAACGATACCGACAAACCCATGTACGCCCAACACAACGCCGCCAAGGCCATCGAATACCTAGAGCAAGCCCTCAAACGCGACAAGAAAAACGGGCAACTTTGGCTGGCACTGGGCGATGCCCGGGCGCTATCTACTCCCTCCAACGGCGGCCCTGCGGTGACAGCCTACGAGTACGCGCTCGAATTTTTGGCCGATAAAAGTCTGCCCAATCACCGCATCGGTACCATTTACTGGGCGGGTAAAAGTTATAATCTAGCGAGCGATTTTTACCGAGCGGCCCTCAGAGCAGATTCGCTGTACGCACCTTCGTATTTGCAGTTGGCCGAGTTGAATTTCAAAACCAACCGTTACAAAGAAGCAGCGGCGGCCATGAACAAGTACTTGGCCCTCGCAGAAAAGCCCGACGCCCAATTACGGTATCGTTCAGGGCAGTTTGATTATTTGGCGCGCGAATATGCCCGAGCTGTACAGAAAATCGAACAGGTAAAAAACGAAGTGGAAACACCCGTCAAATATCGGCTTTTGGGAAGGTCTTACTTTAGTTTGAAAGACTATGACAAAACCATTGAAAACCTGAAAACATTTCTTGAGAAAGCCCCCGACAAAGCAGAAGGGCTAGAATACAAACTACTGGGGCGCGCCTACCAAAACATCAGCGACACCACCATTGCCAAGGACTCCATCGCGGTTTTCTATCTGGCAAAAGCCGCTACCACCGACACCACCGAAAATTTATACAGCGAAGTGGCCGAAATGAGCTACAAACTCAAACACTACGAAGACGTGGTCAAATACGTAGAAGCGGGTGAAAAACGCTTTCACAAGTCATCAGTAAAAGACAAATTTTGGTTGGCCATGGCCGCCTATAAAATGGGCCGCGAAGACTCTACCATGTACCTAAAAGCCGATTCGGCCTTTGCGGCCGTGCAAGAATCCAGCCCCGACCATTTGCCCACGATTCTGTACCGCGCCAAATCCAATTATTACGGATATGCCAACCAAGATACCGCCTACGTAAAATCAATCCCTTTTTATGAGCGATTTGTTGAGTTAGCATATACAAAAAAGGAAGAGCAGAAATTTAAGTACGACATGAGAATTGCCCTTAAATACCTCTTTTCGTACTATACATCGGTTGAAATCAACCCCGAAAAAGCCCTCGACGTGGCCCAAAAAGGCAGAGCACTCGACCCCGCCGACAAGGATTTCAACGATATGATGGCCCAACTAAACAACCGACCTCCTAACCCCTCCTTTTCTAAACCTCAGTAATCTGATTGTATTCGTGGCTGTATGTAACCAATTGACTGCTATCATTGATGGCAGTCAATTTTGCTATACTTAGTCTAAATCATTGATTGTATGAACATTGTGGCGGTAGAAAAAGCGGTAGATAATCGGAAAAATCATCAGTGTAAGGACGGTGGCCGTAATCAGCCCACCAATCACCACAATCGCTAGTGGCTTTTGGGTTTCGGAACCGATGCCCGTAGAAAGCGCCGCGGGCAACAACCCGATAGCTGCCATAAGGGCCGTCATCACTACGGGGCGAATCCTTGATTTTACACCTTTTCGAATCGCCGTGTCAAGCGGCATTCGGGAAGATAAATTTTTGTTGAAAACCGAAATCAAAATCACCCCATTCTGGATACAAATTCCGAATAAAGCAATAAAACCTACCCCCGCTGAAATTCCAAAATTGATTCCTGTAAAATGAATAGCTAAAACCCCTCCCATGATGGCAAAAGGAACATTAGCCAATACCAAACCAGCATCTTTAGCATTGCCAAACATGATGAACAGGATGATAAAAATGGCAATTAAACACATAGGTACGACTTGCCCCAATTGCTTGGTTGCACGTACCTGATTTTCAAATTCACCCGTCCAGTTGATGGAGTACCCTTTAGGTAACTTCTTCAAAATAGGTGCTACTTTGCGCTGGGCTTCGGCAATGGTACTGCCCAAATCGCGCTCCCGTACCGAGAATTTAACGCCGATAAACCGCTTATTGTTGTCCCGGTACACAAAAGCAGGGCCCGTTACTTTGCGCAGCGTAGCGATTTCTTTCAACGGAATCTTACTTCCTTTTAAGGTGGGTACCATTAGCCGCAAAATATCGTCTTCAGTACGACGGTATGATTCCTGATAACGAAGACGAATATCAAATTTGCGCTCTCCTTCGTATAAAATGGAAGCCGTTTTGCCACCAATGGCCATTTCAATCACGGCCTGCGCATCGGCAATGCTAACCCCATACAATGCCATTTTGCTGTCGTGCAGAATCACGCTCATTTCGGGCTGACCTATATTGCGCAAAATCCCTACATCCTTCACCCCAGGCACATCTTTGATGGCCTCAATAACTTCATTGGCCTTGTCGTTCAGAACATCCAAATCATCTCCAAAAATTTTTACGGCATTACTGGCATTCATTCCCGCCACGGCCTCCGCTACGTTGTCGATGATGGGTTGTGAATAATTGTAGTTAATGCCCTGAAATTGTTTGAGTTTCGTATCCATTTCTTCAATTAGGTCATCGGTCGAAATCTTACGTTTCCATTCATCTTTGGGTTTCAGGTTGACCTGCATTTGTACGTAATAAAACCCAGAGGGGTCGGTGCCATCGTTGGAGCGGCCCGTTTGCGACAATACACCGTTTACTTCGGGAAATTCCATGAGTTTTTGGCGCAGAATTTTCACCGTTTTTACGGTCTCATTCAGCGAGCTACTCATCGGCAGTTTGGCTTCCACCCACAGGGCACCTTCGTTGAGTTGTGGCAAAAATTCGGTTCCCAGAAGGGTAGCTGAAAAAAGTGTTGTACCCAAGAAAATCATGGATCCCAATACGCTGATTTTCTTGTTGCGATAACACCATTCAAATCCTCTCGAAACCACACGGTCAAAGAAATAAACAATCGGATTATTTTTTTCCCGAACATTTTTCCGCAACAAAAATGAGCAAAGCACTGGCACCAGCGTAAGCGTATACAACAACGCCCCTAGCAAGGCGAAGCCCAGCGTATAGGCCAGTGGGCTAAACATTTTACCTTCTACTTTTTGGAAACTGAAAATAGGAATGAGCGCAGTGATAATGATGAGCTTAGAAAAAAACACGGCTTTCCCTAGTTCGCCACCCGTCTTTTTGATAAGGCCCAATTTTGCCAGTTTATTAAACCGCTCCATCCCGTTTTTATGCGCCATATGGTCGAGTGCCACAAATATTCCTTCTACCATCACCACCGCCCCGTCGATGATGATTCCAAAATCAACCGCACCCATGGAAAGCAAATTGGCCGACATCCCCTTGAGCTTTAGGCACATAAAAGCAAACAATAACGCCAACGGAATAATAATGGACACAATCAGTGTGGTACGCCAATCGGCCATGAACAGAAATACGATGACCGTCACAAACAATATACCTTCAAAGAGATTATGAAGCACCGTTTTGGTACAAAAAGCAATCAAATTGTCGCAGTCATAAAACGTCACCATTTTTACGTCGGGGGGCAAAATTTTGGTGTTAAGCTCCTCAATTTTGGCTTTGACCCTGGCCAGTACTTCGCTGGGGTTTTCGCCTTTGCGCTGCACTACAATTCCCTCCACCACGTCGTCGTTGGTATTGAGACCTGCTTGCCCTACGCGGGGCAAATTTGATTCTTTGACCTCAGCTACGTTTTTGACCAATACGGGATTATCGTTAACGTATTCTACAATGATATTTTCAATATCGGCAATTGAGTTGAGTAAACCAATACCCCGCACAACGTACGCCTGACCGTTGCGCTCAATGACATCCCCGCCCACGTTGACGTTGCTTTTGGTAACGGCCTGGTAGACTTCCAATGGCGTAATATCATATTTGGCCAATTGCGTGGGATTGGCCTGAATCTCATAGATTTTTTCCCGACCACCAAAGGCAACCACGTCGGCAACGCCTGGTACGCTCCGTAGCTGTCGGTCAATAATCCAATTGTGCAACGTCAATAGTTCGCGGCTATCGCGGTCTTTACTTTCCAGTGTAAACCGAAAAATCTCGCCCGTGGGGCCATAAGGTGGCTGTACATCAGGTTCAACGCCTTCGGGTAGCGACACCGTTCTGAGCTGATTATTAACCTGTTGTCGGGCAAAAAAATCATCCACATCATCTTCAAAAATGATTTTGATGATGCTCAGTCCAAACATGGTAATACTGCGCACGTTGGTTTTGCGCTGTACAGAATTCATGGCCACCTCTACGGGCACCGTCACGAAACGTTCGATCTCTTCGGCACTGCGGCCGTTCCATTCCGTCACCACAATGATTTGGGTATTGGTCACGTCAGGAAAAGCCTCCAGCGGCGTATTTAGGTAGCTCACTACGCCCGAGATGACCAAAATACCCGTCATAAAGAAAACGAAAAAGCGGTTTTTGAGTGAAAATCCGACAATTCCTCTGATAAATTTATTCATAAGTATAAAGCGCCCCCAAAGGGGTATTTATTAACATCTTTGTTAGAAAGTCAGGCGACTAATCATTTAAAGCATCATACACCAACAGCTGATTTTTGGCAATCACCCGCTCGTTGTTTTTCAAACCCTGCTGTATATACGCAATATCATTCAGCATTTTATAGACATTCACTTCACGCGTTTCAATGTTGGAGCGGCCTTTAAAAACCATCACCCAATTTTTACTGCGGTCAAAAATGACGGCGCCCGCTGGGATAGCCGTCATGGAGCCTCCTTCATCAAATTTGAGCGATACAGTAGCGTGCATTTCGGGCTTGAGCTTATAGCCTGCGTTATTGAGCCGAATCCGTACTTTCATAGTCTTATTTTCGGGGTCAAGCACGTTGTAAATTTTGTCCACACTTCCCCGAAACAGCTCTTCGCCGTAGCTAATGGTCTTAATATCAGCCATCATTCCGAGTTTCACTTTCGGAATATCGCTCTCGTTGACGTTGGCCATCACCCAAACCTCGCTGATTTGACCAATCGTAAAAATCTGCTCGTTGTTATCAGACCGAAGCTGCATTCCAGGGTTGACGTTTTTGCTGAGCACAAAGCCATCAATCGGTGCTTTGACAATGTAGTTTTGGGTTTTTCCTAAGCCATAAATACGAAAAACTTCTTTCATTCGGTTGAGTTCCGCTTGTGCGTTTTCTACCTCTTTTTTGGCCGAAGTTACTTCTCGCTGGGAGTTTAGTTTACTTTCAAAAAGTTCTTCCGCTGTTTTAAGGTTTTTCTCAGCTACCAGCACTTCTGCCTGCGCCTGAATCATTTGTCGCTCAAAATCAGCCACTTCCCCCGAACGTATGGTTGCTAAGACTTGGCCTTTGCGAACATAATCGCCCAGTTCGACCGTTACCTTTTCTACATTGCCCCCCACCAGCGGAAACACTTTAATGACACGGTTTTCGTCAGCAATAACTTTACCGACGAGGGTCAATTCACTTCGCACGGGCTCCGTCACAACACTTGCTAGTTCGATGCGCTTCATCATGGTGTCCGACAACATAAAAGCCTTGTTATCTTCAACAACAGGCTTTTTTTCTTGACAAGCCGCCAATATTCCAGCGCATACAATGACCAAAAAGAAAGTTTGTTTATTATTCATTTTATTTAAAAAGTTCTTGTCCAACCGTGAAATTAAGCTCTTCATACGCTCCCACTCTATCCGCCTTCAGGCGGTTCAATTCTTTGATACTTTCGCTGTAGGTTTCAATCAAATCAATAAATTCGAGCAACGTCAAATTGCGTTTTTGGAAGTTTTCCAGCACACCTTTGTTCAGCAACTCAAACTGGTCGGTAAATTTTGAATCGACGCTTTGCACCATGTTTTCAACGTAGCGTACCTTCTCTAAAGCCGCCGCTACTTCATTGGTCACCGTGTTTACTTTCTGATTCTGTAGGCCTTTTTGATAGTCAATCAGGGCTTTAGCCACTTTAATGTTCCCTTGATTTTTGTTAAAAAAAGGCAGATCAGCCGAAAGCGTCAGGCCCGAATAATCATTGACAAAGCTGCCCGCTTGGTCGTAGGTTGCTCCGATACGTACATTGGGTACTGCAAGAGCTTTTTGCAACCGGTAATTCAACTCAGCCTGCCGGGCAAACGACTCCGTCACTTTCACATCCCCCCTATTTTGCAGGGCTAACTCATTGAGAACCGAAACGTTATAATTTACTAACTGATAACGACTTAACTCCGTTTCGTTTACCAGAGGAGTAACCGACTTCTCGGTGTTAAGTAATGTTTTAAGGTCTTTTTGTTTTTCTGTTAGTTGAAACAGAATCTCGGTTTTGTCATTATTCAACTGAAAAAGCAGCGCTTTGAGGCGGAGCAACTCCCGTAGCGACACGTTGTTTTTTTCGTATTGCGTTTCAAACGCCACCACAGTACGCTCCAAAGTCTCAATCTGCCGCTGATAACGGTTGAGGGTATTTTGTAAAAAGAAAATATCGAAAAAATTGGAACGAAGTTCAAACTTGAGGATACGCAGCAAATCCATAAATTCATATTCGGTCATGCGGGCGTTTTCGAGGCTAAGCGCCACTTGCTTGTTTCGTTTGCCCGCCGTCTGAATCACCTGCTCAATAGAAATGATTTTTTGTCCGCCACGCCCCACATCCAGCACCCGTTGCCGGTTGGGATTGTAGAGGTTCCATTCGGTAGAGAGTGTGGGATTATCCCATAATCTTGCCTGAATGACCGACGCCTGCGCCGCATCAATCCGATACCGCTCCGCCAGTAAAATGAGGTTTTTTTCAACAAACAGGCTATCGGCCTGCCTGAGTGAAATCCGTAACGAGTCTTGGGCAAACCCACAAATCGGCAACAGAAAGGCCATTAAAATGATAATTCGCATAAGTAGTTAAGAATACTTTTTGCAAAGGTGTGTCGGCAACATTAACCTGATATAAAGCCGACCTTAAAAAAAACTAAATTGGTAAGCGAAGGCGTTAGGATGTACTATATTTGGCCTAAGTATAGTTTAGAAACCATGAAAACTGACACCGAACCCAAAAAAATCCTCATCATTGAAGATGACCAACGGATTGCGCAACTGCTCACGCGGGGATTGACCAACAAGGGTTTTGACACTGAAGTGGCCTACAACGGTCAACTGGGCTTACGCCGGGCACAAACCGTTGCCTTTGATTTGGTGATTCTTGACATTAACCTTCCCGAATTGAGCGGTTACGAAGTATGCAAGCGACTGCGTGATGTAAAACCCACCCTCCCGATTCTGATGCTTACAGCTATGAGTGAGGTAGACGACAAAATCGAAGGGTTTGAGGCGGGCACAGATGATTATATTGTTAAGCCGTTTGATTTCAGAGAGCTTTATCACCGGGTATTGGTAGGCTTACGCCGAAACAGCCCGGAAGTCGAAACGGTCGGAAAAGTGCTTCGAATTGCCGATTTGGAGGTTTTTTTAGATAGTAAACTCGTCAAACGCGCCGGAAAAGAAATCAATCTCACTGCCCGTGAGTATGAATTTTTGGTGTTTTTGGTCAAAAACAAAGGAAAAGTACTTTCTAAAAACGACATTGCCGCCCAAGTGTGGGACGTTCATTTTGATACAGGCACCAACGTCATTGAAGTCTATATCAACATTTTACGACGGAAAATAGACCGCGATTTTGAACCCAAATTAATTCACACGCGCCCGAGTTTGGGCTATATACTGCGCGAATACCCATGAAAATTCAAACCAAAATTGCCATTCAGTTTTCGTTGATTGTGGGAAGCTTGCTGGCCGTCTTTTCGTTTGTCATTTACCAATTATTTGCCGAATTCAGAGAGCAAGAATACTACGACCGACTGAAAAGCAAAGCCATAACGACCGCCCAATTGCTCATAAAGGTGGACGAAATAGACCGTGATTTGCTCAAAATCATTGATAAAAATACCCTCACGGCATTAGTCGATGAGAAAGTGCTAGTATTTGATCAACAAAACAAACTATTTTACAGCAGCTTAGACGACCACGTCATTCACTACGGCAATGATTTATTGAACCGCGTCAGAAAACACAAATACGTCGAAACAAGCGATGAAGAAAACGAAGTAGTTGGGCTTTTGTATGAACTCAACGGGCAAAATTACATTATTTTAGCCTCGGCCTATGACAAATTCGGCCACAGCAAGATGGCCAATCTCCGCGATATACTTTACAGCGGTTTGGTCATTGGCATTCTGATTACGGTTTTACTGGGAATTTTTTTTGCAGGAAACGCGCTAGGCCCCGTCAATCAGTTCATTAGTCAAATCAGCACCATCACGGCCAACAACTTGCGAGAACGTTTGGATGAGCGCCACGGAAAAGACGAAATCGGCCAGCTTGCGGCGGCGTTCAATAAAATGATGTATCGTTTGGAACAGTCGTTCGAACTGCAAAAAAGCTTTGTTTCGCACGCCTCCCATGAACTCCGAACACCCCTTGCCGCCCTTAAATCGGAAGTAGAAATAAGCTTGGACGAAAAACTCAGCGTAGCCCAGCACCGAGGAATCTTAGAAAATATACAAAAAGACATAAACCGACTCATTGCTCTGAGCAATAGCCTTTTACAGATTGTCCGACCACTAAAATCTTCCATCAACAGCGCGGCCGAAGTCCGCATCGACGATGTGGTGTTTCAGGCGCAAGATGATTTGCTTTTGAGCAAACCAGAGTATCGCATCAGCGTAGAATACGCAAAGGAACCCGAAAATGAAAAGCACATTACGGTCCTCGGAGACGAACCTCTTCTCAAAACTGTCTTTACCAACCTAATAAGCAACGCCTGCAAGTATTCCGCTAACCATCAAGCAATTGTGATTATTAACTTTAACGAAACACACACGCTCGTCAGCGTCCAAGACGAAGGCATCGGCATTCCAGCAGAAGACCTTACCGCCATTTTTGAGCCTTTTTATCGCTCAAAAAATGCCCTAACTATTTCAGGCTTTGGCGTGGGTCTGTCGGTGTGTAAAAGGATTGTCGAACTGCACAAAGGTAAAATTCATGTGGAGAGCCAGCTCCAGCACGGCAGTAAATTTTTGGTGGAATTACCTCATATTTCGTAGTGTGTAACAAATATCACTGTACTAGCCTCTGATAGTTCGGAACTTTGTCGTATCAAATTAAAATCAAAACCGACAAAGACCATGTTTGACTTTCTTAAAACCAAAAAAAATTACGAAAACGTTAACGCTTCGAGCTTTAAACAATTGATTGACGAAACTCCCAATGCCGTAGTATTAGATGTGCGTACCGCAGCCGAAATGCGCTCGGGTGCCATTAAGGGTGCCATCAATATTGATTTAATGGGCGCCGATTTTCAACAAAAAATTGCCAAATTAGACAAAAGCAAAACCTATTTTGTGTATTGTCGCAGTGGAAATCGCAGTGGTCAAGCCTGTAAAATGATGGGAAACTCGGGCTTTGAGCACGTTTACAACCTATCGGGCGGGATGATGAGCTGGCCCTACTAGGGCACTTTGTAAGTAGCTAAATTGTTAATTCATGAAATAATAACCGATTATGACGGCGGTACTTAAGAATTGGGATTTTATGCGAATTTTGCGGATGGGAATGGGCTTGTGGCTCATCTATTCCGCCTTTGTTGACCATCAACCACTTTTGGGATTACTGGGAGGATTGTTTGCGTTGCAGGCCATTATGAATGTAGGTTGCTGCGGCTCAGGTGGTTGCGCCACGCCAAACACCCGTCAAAGCACCTCAAAAACCATTGAAGAAACACATTATGAAGAAGTTAAGTAATATTCCGTGGGGCTGGCTGGGCGCGGTAGCAGGGGCCATTGGCGGGTATTGGTACTGGAAAGAAATCGGTTGCCTGACGGGAACTTGTCCGCTTAAATCTCAGTGGCAAACGATGGTGCCTTACGGCGCACTGATGGGGTATTTTGGCGGTGGAATGTTGCAAGATTTACAACTTAGTAAATTTATGCCGCGCCGCAACGACGCCGAGAAGTAGTACTGGCGTATTTTTTATCTTTAATCAACAACAGATCATGGAAAAGAAACAGACATTTAATGAAATAATTCAGAGTGAAACGCCCGTTTTGGTTGATTTTTTTGCCGAATGGTGCGGCCCGTGCAAAATGATGTCGCCGATTTTAAAAGATTTCGCTTCCCAAATGGGAGACCGCGTGCGCGTCATTAAAATCGACGTTGATAAAAACCCTGCGGCATCCCAAACTTACCGCATTCAGGGTGTGCCAACATTGATTCTTTTTCAGAAAGGGAAAATTGTGTGGCGGCAATCGGGCGTAGTCCAGAAAAAACAGTTGGAACAGATTGTGAATCAATTGGCTACGCAAGCTCAATAAATTATGCTTCCACCCCAATTCAACATCTTTCCTGACAATCTCCGTCAGGAGATGATGAAAATCATCCCAAAATCTTGATTTTCAAGCGCTTTTGTGACATATATCACTGACTCGAAGAGGTTTTTAGTCCGACCTTTACCCCATGAAATCAAACGCCCCAAAACTAATCGTTGTATGCCTGCTTTGCGCGGCGCTGTTGGTGGGTTTGTATTTTTTGATTGAAGGCATTAAACACTAAAAACATCTTACGAACATGAAACCTAACATGGGCGGCACCGACCGCATTATTCGTCTTATTGTAGCCGCTATCGCCGTTGCGCTGTATTTTACGGGAACCCTTACGGGCACACTCGGCATCATCGCACTGGTGGTAGCCGCCGTTTTTGCCGTGACAAGTGTGATGAGTTTTTGTCCACTCTATACTATTTTTGGCTTGAATACTTGTTCAGTGAAATAAGAGATTCTAGCCTCTATTATCTTTATACAACCTGCTCTTGACCGAAGCAGGTTTTTTTATGCCTTGCTAGGGGTTTCGTGGGCAAAAACCCACAATTCAACCTGAATCTTTCTCAATTCAAGAAAAAAGTCATTTTTCAACCAGTGATTGCCGCGAATTTTACGGCGTATTTGAACCAAAACAGCAACACCATGAAATTCAATGAATCTAAAACATTTTCTTTATCCCTAAAAAACTACGCATTCGTCTTCCTGCTTGGCGGGGTGCTTTTGTCAAGCTGCAAAAGCGCTCAAGTAGCTTTTAACCCCGAACTAAACGCCACCGCAATGCCCGTCAAAGGCCGTCAGGGATTCCAGATAGGGCAGGTAATTCGGTACGGCGATTACCGCACCGATAAAGTCAGGCGCGGCTGGACCCGAAGCTACGATGTACCCTTTATTCTCCGGTTTCAGGGCGCGCAGGAAAAACTCAGTTTTACTCAATTCAGTCCCGAAGGCCGCGCGGTCAGGGTATCGTGCGTCAGTCGCTTCAAAAGCAACGATTTGAGTCTGGTACAAGACTTTTTCAGCATCCCGCTTCAATACGAAAATTATTTTGCGGGTACCCTCCTAACCGCCCAAGAAGACACCTGGGATTTTGTGTTGTACAATCCCAACGGTGATTTCCTGAGGCAGAAAGAATCAGCGGGCTACGCCCGAAACTACGCTCAAACCATTGAAATCAAAGCCGTTCGCGGACTAGAAAATCAACCCGAATGGCTCAAAAAAATGGCCGTTTACGGGCACGAATTTGTTCTGAATGGCAAAGTAGTTGGGGCTGTATCTACCCTCAACAACGGCACGGTTTGGATTGACCCTTCGTTGGACGCTGAAACCCGAACCATCCTCGCGGCGCTGGCCACGGGCATCCTGCTCCGCACCGACGTAGAAGTGGTAGAAACAAACAGCTAATCCGCTTAGTAAAGCTGTAAGAAGCCACTGGTTATAGCGCAACGATTCGCTGAGCCATTTGTGCACTCCAATACGCAAATTTGACAGTTCACAGGAATCCTTTTTTAGATTTTCGGTAAATGAGACAATTTTGTATCGTCAATGTGAGACACATACAGCCATCGAAAACAATCATTATTTTATCATAGGTTAGGGTTTAGAAGCAGACAAAGTCGGGTCATTTGGCCCGACTTTGTTTTTTATCAATGAAGCAGAAGCACTCTAAGTGAGAAGTTTTAGCTACTGTTTCATAAATGTAATAAACCCTGAATAACTGCTGCCGCTAGTGTTCCTCGGTAGCTGCGTTAAGCCAAATTGGACAAAACTTTCATAACTTCCTACTACGTGCAAGGCACCAAAAGCCCCAATCGCAATACCTTTACCTACATCATCAGTCTGTCCTCCACCACGCTGTAGTCCCAGCAACACGCCCGTACTGAAGTATTCTGCCACAAAAAGGTCAAATAGCCCAAAGGGTTGGAGCTCATTGCTACCCGAAGCCGAGGGAGTATTGAAATTAGCGACCCCATTATAAGCTCCTGTTACAAAAATATTGCCACCGCTTCGCCCTACAATCGCCTCCCCAAAATCATTGCCTGTTCCTCCGCCTCTTCGCCGCCACAACAGCCCCCCGAAAGTATTGTATTTAAGGACAAAAATATCACCACTCCCCGCCGAAATAAGCTCATTGCTCCCCGAAGCCGAGGGGGTATTGAAATTGGCAGTATTGACAAAATAACCCGTGATATAAAAATCGCCATTGGAATCTACCGCAATATCTTTACCTTCATCAAAATCCGTTCCACCTCCTCTCTGTACCCATTCGGGCGTGCCTAAAGTGCTAAACTTTACCACGAAAATATCGCGCTCACCGTCTGAGACAAGGTCAAAACTCCCCGCGACTGAGGGCACATTAAAACTAGCCTTACTATTAAAAAAACCCACTACATACACGTTACCACTTACATCTACCCCTATCCCATTCCCTTCATCGGAGCCAGTCCCTCCTCCACGGCGCAACCATTGTACTACCCCTGAAGTATTATATTTGGCCACAAAAACATCAGTGTTTCCCGCAGAGACCAGTTCGTTGCTTCCCGTAGCTGATGGGGTATTGAAATTAACGGTAGTTGAAAAATAACCCGTCACATACACGTTACCACTTCCATCTACCGCAATTCCTTTTCCAAACTCTCCCGAAGTTCCACCTCCGCGCCGCAACCACTGCAATGCCCCCGAAGTATTGTATTTGGCCACAAAAATGTCGGTAGACCCTGCCGATACGAGTTCATTTGTACCCGTTGACGAAGGAGTATTAAAATTAGCGGTAGTTGAAAAATAACCCGTCACGTACACATTGCCACTGCCATCTATGGCAATACTTTTCCCTTCTTCTTCCACGAAATTTGACCCACCACCCCGTCGCAGCCACTGTACTGTACCAAATCTGTTGAATTTAGCGACAAAAATATCGGTTCCCCCCACCGAGGTCAGGCTCAGTCCCCCCACGGTGACGGTGCCCTCAAAACGCCCCGTGGTGTATATGTTGCCCGCGTTGTCGGTTGCAACATCGGCAGGAAACAATCCTCCCAGGCTCATTGCCGTATAATCGGTCAAATCCTGACTCACTGAGGTTTTGAATATCGCCCATTCGAGCCCGTTGTACATGCGCATCACTCTGAAAGTAAGGTCAACGGCCAAGTCTCCCAATTGTGGGGATGGTAGGGCCAAAATGGCTTCGTAACTGAGGCGTGGGATGGTTCCCACGGGAGCTGGATTGATGCCGTTCGGCAAAATGGTCACGTTTTGCGCCCATGAAACTTGTAAAAAAAACAACAAAAATATTTGGCAAAAGAGTTGCCTTTTAAAAAAGAGAAGAAGCATTTTCATAAGAAGGGTAAATTAAAATGATTTAGAATGATAAGGTTTAGAATATCACAAATTTGTAAAATTTCTCTGAATGTACTTTATCATTCTACCCCAAGTTATCAAACGGCGCAACACTATTATAATAAATAAAATGCCTCTTCGCTTTGCCTCTAAAAATTGACTTTTTTATTACTTATCGTATATTTGCGATATACAATAAAATATCCGATGGCTACTAACCGAAAAATGGATTTTCTAGCTGACGAAATCGCCTTAGCTGATTTTGCCAAAGCCATTGCCCATCCAGCACGCATCGCGATTCTGAAAATATTAGCCCAACAAAAAAGCTGCATTTGCGGCGAAATCGTGGAAGGCTTACCGTTGGCGCAGGCCACGGTGTCTCAACACTTGAAGGAATTAAAATCCATCGGGCTTATCAAAGGCAGTATCGAAGGCAAAACCTCTTGCTACTGCATTGATTGGGAGGTCTTCAACCAGTTTGTGAGGCAATTTGGGGTTTTCGCCGACCTAGCCAAAAATGCTTCAGGCCAGACGCAATCTTGTTGCTAAGCAGGTAATCAGGTCAGACGATAGTCAAACCACAATTCCCCTGTTAAGTTTTAAAACAATAATAATATGTCTCAAAAAAAACTTTCCTTTTTAGATAATTACCTCACACTTTGGATTTTCTCGGCCATGCTACTCGGCGTGGGCATCGGCTATTTTTTTCCTAAATCAGAAGCTTTCATCAACAGTTTTAGCGTCGGCACCACCAACGTTCCGCTGGCGATTGGACTCATTTTAATGATGTACCCCCCGCTGGCCAAAGTCCGCTTTGAAGAACTGCCAAAGGTATTTTCAAATACCAAAATTCTAGCGCTGTCGTTAGTGCAAAACTGGATTATTGGGCCGCTGTTGATGTTTGGTTTGGCGGTTATTTTCCTGCCCGACAAGCCCGAATACATGACTGGCCTAATTATGATTGGTATTGCCCGCTGCATTGCGATGGTCATCGTGTGGAACGACCTCGCCAACGGTGACCGCCTCTACGCGGCGGGCTTGGTAGCGTTTAACAGTATCTTCCAGGTGCTCTTTTACTCGGTTTACGCTTGGGTTTTTATCACCGTCTTGCCTCCACTTTTTGGCCTGACGGGCTACGAAGTGGATATTACCATCGGTCAGATTGCCCAAAGTGTTTTCGTCTATCTGGGCATCCCGTTTTTGCTGGGCATTATTTCGCGTTATGGACTAACGGCACTAAAAAGTCGGCAATGGTTTGAAGAAGTCTATCTGCCAAAAATCAGCCCAATTACACTGATTTCGCTCCTGCTCACCATTGTGGTGATGTTTAGCTTGAAAGGGCAGTTGATTATACAGATTCCGCTCGACGTGGTCCGCATTGCCATTCCGCTCACGCTGTATTTTGGTATCATGTTTTTATCAGCTTTTTATCTTTCCAAACGAGCGGGGGCCAATTACGCCAAATCCACTTCGTTGGCCTTTACGGCCGCTGGCAACAACTTCGAGTTGGGCATAGCCGTCGCCATTGCCGTTTTTGGAATCAATTCGGGGGCTGCTTTTGCCGCCGTTGTTGGCCCGTTGATTGAAGTACCCGTTTTGATATTGTTCGTGAATTACGCCCTCAAACAAACCCATAAATTTCAACCATGATTGCTGCTGTAAAAACCTATTTTGAAAACCTCAACCTCAACGACGTTTCTGCCGAGCGCCAAGCCATTTTACGACCATTGGTAGATTATATAAAAGCAAAAAACAAGTCACAACAACCTATCAATCTGACGTTTATCTGCACGCACAATTCCCGTCGCAGTCACTTTGGGCAAGTGTGGGCGCAGGTGGCAGCGGCCTATTTTGGAATTCAGAATGTTCATTCTTTTTCGGGAGGCACGGAAGCTACCGCCTGCAATCCCCGCACGATTGCGGCGTTTGAGCGAACAGGATTGAAAGTGACAAAGACCACCGAATCAGAAAACCCTGTTTACGAAATCAGTTTTAATGCTTCGATGGCACCCGTCGTTGCTTTTTCCAAAGTCTATGACCAAGTCCCCAACCCAGCCCAAGGTTTTGCAGCAATCATGACCTGCGACCACGCCGAAGCTAATTGTCCGTTTATTCCTGGAGCCGAGCGACGACTGCCCATTATGTACGTTGACCCCAAAGTCTCCGACAATACGCCCGAAGAAGCCACCACCTACGACGCGCGCTGTCGGCAAATTGCGACCGAGATAAAGTGGGTGTTCGAAAACGTGTAAGTCATTCAAAATAAAGCCATAAAATGAATTTTATGTGACCAAAGTCACCGTTTATCTGCTGATTAAGTTGCAGATTTACGGGATACGAAATCAATCGCTACCAATGGCCGCTTTTATTTTTTTCATCGTCATGTTACACTTAGTCGCAGGTTTTGGCTGGGTACTTTACAAAATCGCTTTCCAGAAAAACAAATCGAAATAGTGCCGTAAAAAAATTGACCTATGGACACCAATGCACAATTATTACTTCCTCTATGGGCCGAAGCCCGTACTCGTTTTTCCAATCAGTTGAAGAATATTAAGGAAAGCGACCTCACAAAAAAACTCGGAGATAGTCCCAACAGCGCGGGTTTTCTGATACGGCACGTGGCGGATGTCGAGCTGCTTTTTAGTAAAAATGTATTTGGACAAACAGACTTAAAAGTATCGGCCAAAACGGTTATTGCCCAACGAGACACGGGCGAATGGACGAATTTAGCCGAACTATTGGCCTACCAGCAGGAGGCTTTTGCGTGCTTAGAAAAAGCCATTTTGGCCCAAACCGACGCCGACTGGCAAAGCACCGTCACTACCAAAGAATTTGGTAGCAAGACCAAGGCTGAAGCTCTCGGACGCATTGTATCACACACCGCTTACCATGCGGGTCAACTGGGCATTGTGTTGAAATATGGAAAATGAAGAGCGAAGGCAATGAATCACGAAACAGTATTAAAATTAAAAGACCAAACGTACCGTTCTATTAACCGTTTTTGGAGCTAAAATCCTCAAAATAAGCAACCTTACCCGTATAAGAATTCGTAAGTCTTACCCAATCTACTTTTCCTGAACCCATAAACTTACAACTGATGTGTTTAATTCTATCAATACGGCCTTTGTAAGGAAGACTTAACAGTGGTTTTTCGTTGTAAAAAACCCGTAATTGGTGTGCATGGAGGATTATTTTCAAGGTTCCCCATTCCGAAAAAAAGCACTTTTAATTCCTGAACTCATAAAGGTGGCGGGTACGTAGCCCGTCTGCGCGGTGAGACGCACGCGGTGCACCATGCCGATATTTCCCACCACTTCCACAAAGGCTGAATCAAGTACTTGGTCGGGCAATTCATACCGCAACAATATCATCGAGGGGATGCTGGTCCCTTCCCGTTTGGCGATGGACAGAGAGGCTCCTTCAAAATCAGTAGCTTTGGGCGACATTTTCCACCATACTATTCCGAGTAGTACCACCACCACTATATGGCGATTTTAAAATATTGGGGGCGGTTTTGAGGTATCAGCAATAAGATAATTATTCAGGAGTAAAAATATGAGACACATAAAAGTACATTTTTCCCGCCGTTGATATCCGCATCTATAACCATGCCCTTACCGATGCCGAAGTACAGAATATTTATATAATAGAACGCTAAACTCCACCCAATTACACTAAAAAGCCAGGTCCAAGCAAATGTACAGGCTTTTCTTTTTTGCGTAACATTCATCACAGAAATTCATTGCTGAAAATCGTATCTTCGCCCCAATATTTAGATAACGAATGCAATGAAATTACAACTTACCATAATAGCGGCAGCATCCGTTTTTTTTACGGCGTTTTATACCGCCGAAACACCACCCCAACAATCAGTCAATTATCAAAAACTCGGCGACTCGCTCAGCTTACAAGCTCAGCAAAGTCTCATTTCCAACTTATTGGGAGCGATTGAAAAAGGCGGCGCGGCCTATGCGGTAGATTATTGCAACGAGAATGCCGTGCCACTGACCAAGGCGCTTTCTCAGAAACATCGGGTGGAGATTCAGCGAATTTCGGCCAAAAACCGAAATCTTGACAATGCCGCCTCGCTGTTTGACAAAAAAATACTGGATCTTTTTGCCGCCAATTCCCTGAAAGATACGCTCGTGCAGGTTTCAAAGGGATACGTTTATTACAAACCCATCAAAATCGGAATGCCTACCTGCCTCCAATGCCACGGCAAACCCAAACAAGACATTGAAGCCGCCACGCTGAAAACAATTCAACGAAAATACCGTTTTGACAAAGCAACCGGCTACGCCATGGGGGAATTGAGAGGCGCATGGAAGCTGACGTTCGTCACCAAATAATAAAAGTTCAATGAAAAACAGTCTATTTTTTCTCGGATTCATCTTAGGGCTTGGGGCTTGCTCACCGGGCCAAAAAGCACAAACTATTGACGCAAAAACCTTTCAAAGCCTCATAGACACCCTCCCCGACGAGGTGGTAGTAGATGTCCGCACTGGTCCAGAACTCGTAGGTGGTGTTATTCCGCAGGCCATCCACATGGATTACAACGGCCCTGATTTTGAGAAACAGATTGCCAAACTCGACAAAAATAAACCAGTTCTGCTCTATTGCGCTACGGGTGGTCGCAGCGCCAGCGCGGGCCAATTATTGCTAGAAAAAGGGTTCAAAAAAGTGTACAACCTAGACGGAGGCCTCAATGGATGGCGAGCGGCGGGGTATTCAACCGCCATCGTAGCCCAATAATCGTCACTTAGCTACGTAATTGCTCTGCTCAATCATGGAAAGTAATTTAGACTTTCCCTCCAAAAAGGCTTTATCGTACTCCGTGGTGGGGATGGTTTTGTCCAAAATTTCGTAGTTCTCATAATTCTGAAACACAATCCCGCCAATGGTGTCGCGCTTGACGGCTTTACGCAAGCGCGGGCCACCGTTGGCGTACGAAAGGTAATCGAGCATATTAGTGGATTGGTTAATCCAATAACAAAACTCATCTTCGTGGTCTTTGCCGCCGCCTTCCTGCTCAAAGGTGACCCTGATTTTGTGGTATTTTTGATTGTCAATGCTTATTTCACCAACGTATTTCAGAATAACGGCAGGCTCCGAGAGCTTGAAAGGAAGCAACACAAAATAAGCAATTGCATTGGTGCCCTCACGGTATTTATCTTCGTCTTTTTTGGAAAGCACCTGAGTTGTATCATTCCTCTTTCTGACAAAACTTTCGTTGGTCAAAATATCATGATACACATTGTTGAGGGAGTCGGTGGTGGTTCGCTCGTAAATAAATTGAGTGCCCGTTTGTTTTAAGTGAACCTTAAATTTTCGAAAGTCAAACGACACATCAAAGGTTTCGTAATTTTTGCCGCCGTGGGCTTCAATGCATTTGTCAACTATTTCTTTGGCCTTTTTATCAACGGGTCTCTCCTTAGCTGTGCTATTTTGATTGGTGTTATTACAGGCAATACAACCACTTAAAATGAGAAGAAAACAAACGAATTTTAACATAGAGACCAAGATTTAGGTAAAACAGTTAAACCGACAAATCGCCATTTTTGTTGCTAAACTACGTTATTTTCAAGATTACCCGCTTCAAATAGCTTTATTTTCTCTCTCCATCCGGTCTCTACCTATTAGCTGTTACCTTTACCCTCTAAACCTCAATCATCATGTCATTTCTTATCTACGGCGCAAGCGGATTTACGGGCACACTCATTGTCGAATTGGCGATAAAGCAAGGCAAAAAGCCCGTCATTGGGGGACGAAACGAAGCCAAAATCAAATCCCTTGCTGAAAAATACGGGCTTGAATACCTAATTTTTGACCTGAATAATCAAGCAAATATCGTCAAACAGCTTAAAAAATTTCCGTTGGTTTTGAATTGCGCTGGTCCCTTTACCCGAACCGCCCAACCCTTAGTAGAAGCCTGTTTGACCACCCAAACGCACTATTTGGACATTACGGGAGAAATAGAAGTGTTTGAATTGGTAAAATCATACCATCAAAAAGCCCTCGCAAGTAAGATTGTTTTGATGCCCGGTGTAGGCTTTGACGTCGTTCCGACGGATTGCATGGCCAAGTTGCTCCACACCAAACTCCCTGACGCCACACACTTAGAATTGGGGTTTACCAACGTCGGCGGTAGTGTCTCGCACGGCACCATGACCACCATGCTCGAAAACCTCGGCAATACGGGCGCGGCCCGAGAAAACGGGGTCATTGTGCCCAAACCGATGGGTGACAAAGGCAAAATAATTGATTTCGGAAAGTTTAAACACTTCGCCATGACCATTCCATGGGGAGATGTCTCTACGGCATATCACACCACGGGTATTCCCAACATCGAAACCTACGTGGGTGTGCCCAAGTTGGCATATTGGTCGATGAAGCTACAATTTTTGTTCAACCCTATTTTACGCAGCCGTTTTATAAAAAAACAATTGCAAAACTACGTCGACAAAAAAATAACCGGACCGACTGAGCATCAATCCCAAAAAGGGCAATCATTCATTTGGGGCAAGGCCACAAATACCGAAGGTAAAACCGTTGAAGCACGTTTGGTCACTCCCGAAGGCTACAAATTGACCGCCGAGGCTTCGTTGCTCATCACCCAAAAAATATTGGATTTAAATAACGTGGCAGGCTACCAAACCCCAGCGGGGCTGTTTGGCTATGAATTGGTTAAGGAAATAAGGGGAGCAACTTTCGAGAAAGAACCCCGTTGATTCTTTCTCAAAAATCACTACCGAATCGGGTCAAAAATAGAGCCACTCACGCCTGTTTCAGTCAATGAATGTCCAGTCCTGAGGTCTTTTATGGGCAGTTTCAACGGTCCAAGTTGATGAAAACTGGGCAGCATAACCCCCGAAGGCTGTTTGCTCCAACCTTCCCACGTAGCCATTACCCCTCCGACGGGAAGGACTTTTACCCACATTTTGTAGGACAGAGGCAATCCGCTGGCATCGAGCTTCCAGAGGTAAGCATCTCCGGGTGTAACTCCGCCGCTGGCATAACTGACCAATAAATCGTTGGTACCGTCTTCATTGGGGACCAAACTGCGGGTGGTTCCTTCGTCAAACACTTTAAAAGGAGCAATCAACCAAAATGAATCGTTGCAAAAATATGCCCACGCTTTTCCACGAACCACATCCAAATCTGGCCCTTTTACTTCTTCAGTTCCTTTGAATGCCCTCCCCTTATCCCAAGTTTGGAGATTCAATAAAACCCGATAGTCACCCCAATTGACAAAAACAAAGTTGTTGTTTTTGTCCCAGACGTACGTATGGCCATTGCCGTATTTCCAAGTGATGATATGGGTACTATCCCAAGCCGATTTGTTGACCGCTAGTAGCATTTTTTTTGCTAAACTATCGGCTTGGGCGCTTGGTGGTGCCACTGGTCTTTTTTCATTCAAGAACGCAAAGGCCGTTAACCCAATCAATGCAACCAACCCCACGAAAACTCCCAATCCTTTTACAATTTTTCTCATTCGTAAGTTTAGTTTATAAAGTAAAATGGCTTGCTAAAACCTTTATTTTTTCTCCCTCAACGGTTTCAGCAGGTACTCTAATCCATTCAATTTAATTTCGTACATCGTTGCCAACAATGCCCCCAGCTTACCGTTGGGAAAGCCTTCTTTATGAAACCATACCAAGTAGGGTTCGGGCAAATCACACAGCAATACCCCTTTGTATTTGCCGAAAGGCATTTGAAAAGTCACTAATTCCTTCAAGTAATTTGAGCTAAAACCATCCATATGTCTGTATATCAATAAATTACATAGAGAACCACAGAGTGAATTATTTCTCTGCGGTTCTCATTTTTCTCTGAGGTTCTCTGCGTTACTTTTTGTCCCCCGGGTGGTACGTCCGTTCGGCGTTTTTCAGAACATCTTCTTTGTAAAATAAAACATCTTTGAATTTCCCCTGCGAATACATCAACCCTTGATCGAAAAAGTGCTTAGAGGCAGGGTCGCCGCTTTCGCCACCCGCCAACAGCGACTTGGCGGTGATACGTGGACCAAATTCAACGGCGCAAATAAAACTGTTGCCGCTCACGCCGTAGCGCTTGTTGGTGCCCGGGTACGGCCGGCTGTTATACGACGGCAACATCCCCCACAACGCCGACGCGTATTTGACGGGATAACTCGGTTGACTGTCATCGTATTTGGATTGCACATCGCCCGTCAAACGCTGAAAACGGTTGATTTCGCCCCAAGGCATTTGCCATTTTCCAAACTTGGTTTTAAGGTCATTCAAGGCCGATACCAACGGCGACGTCAATTGACTAAGCGTAGCTTCAGCGGCAAAACGTTTGGTCATTGTCACTTGATCAGATTCGCCTTCATTGATGTAAAGGCGGGTAATGGTCGGCGTCAGTTTTTGGGCCCATTCGATGGCCACCGTGGTCGCTACCGAATTCTCAGACGTATGATAATTCCAATTTTTCAACAACATAACCGCCTCATTCAGCTGCGAATACAGCGAATCGGTTGGCTTTACATTTTTTTCAAACGAACTAACCAACGCAGGCACCAACACTTCAAATGCCGAAAGGTAGGTATCATAGCCCGACGCAATCACCTTGTCGAGGGTATAACCACTTCCTTGACTCAACACCCGAACGGCATTTACCCCCCTGAAATTCTCGCCATCAGGTGCCATGTATGGCGGAAAATTTTCTTTCTTTGGGCTGTTTGCACCCGCTGCCGTAAAAGGCGTTGAGTTGCAATTTTGCAGCCAGCCATTCACGGGATTGTACAAATGAACAGACTCTTCTACGGGATGCAATCCTTTCCATTCGGTTGCAGACGTGGTGCCATCCATTACTTTCGACCAGTTTAGATTTTTATCACGAATAGGCACATAATTCCCGTGCCAATAGGCAATATTTCCTTTATAATCCGCAAAAACTGTACTGTTTGAGGTATTGGCTTTGAGGTCCATAATTTTTTTATAGTCTTCAAATCCTTTGGCTTTGGTGCGTTTCCAGCTCTGAATCAAGCTCGTCATGGAGCGATTATACGACCGCAGACTTACCCATTTGCCATCGCGCTTGGCCATAATCGGGCCGTGATGCGTATAATAAGTGGTAAATGTTTTGCTTTTCAGAACATCACCGTCGAGGTATTTAATGGTAATTTTCTTTTCCGTAACAGGCTTAAGTTTTTGGTCATATTCGTAGAAAAATTTATCGCCTTTTTTGGTCACCTTTTCGGCATACATATCAGCCACATCGACGTTACACGAAGTGTGCATCCAGCCACAATACTTATTAAAACCCTGATAAACAAAGAATTGACCCCAAGTTACGGCCCCGTATGCGTGAAGCCCCTCCTCGCTCACAACTTGCACTTCTGGGCGAAAATAAAACGTTACGTGGGGATTAATGTACAAAATGGCGTTGCCTGAAGCCGTTTTAGAAGGCGCAAATGCAAAGCCATTAGAGCCTGTTTGGTACTCTGGGTCTTTGGGTTCGGCCAAAGCAGCGGTGGCCTCTCCTGAATAAAAATTCTTCAATTCAGGCACCGTCAACTCTGCCGTGCTAATGGCCCCGATACTGCCGTCGGTCCACAATAGCTGATACCAAGGTTGAAATTTGGTCAGCAATGCTGGCTTTACCTGCGGATTTTTGAGTAAATAGTAGTTGATGCCATCGGCATAGGCGTTCAGCAGTTTTTTCATCCACGGCTCCGCTTTGTTGTAATCCGCAATCGCTTCCGTGGTATCAATCAACAACTTAATTTGCAAATCATTGTACAAAGCCGACTCTCCTTTAAGCTCGGCCATTCGGCCCAATTTCTCAATATAATTCAATTCAACGCGTTTAAAATCATCCTCGCATTGGGCGTACAATAATCCAAAAACGGCATCGGCATCCGACTTGCCATAAATGTGCGGAATGCCCCAATTGTCGCGAATGATGGTTACGCGGTTTGCCTGCTGCTGATAGCGGGCAATCTCGGCGGGCGTAAATTTTTGGGCAAATACCGATAACGGCAACAAAAACAGGAGAGCAAGGTGCTTCATAAGGGTTTTTGAGTAGTTTGATGATGAAAATCAGTCAGGGCTATCCACGTTTATTTTGTAGATTTAGCAAACTTATCAATAACTCTTGCAAGCTCAAAAGAAATTAGGGCTGGTTTTTTTATTATGGCAGTCAACCCATATCCATTTCAAGGCCTTTCGGATGCCGAAGTCAAAGACTCATTAGACAAAAACGGAAACAATGCCCTCCAAAAAGGGGATAACGATGTTTGGTGGCAAGCACTCAAAGAAGCCGCTACTGAGCCTATGTTTCTGCTCTTGGTCGCATGTACCGTTATTTATTTTTCGTTGGGAGAATTGTCGGAAGGCTTTTTTATGTTGGGGGCCATTTTACTGGTTTCAGCCATCTCTTTTTATCAAGACTCCCGCAGCAAAAAAGCCCTCGAAGCCCTAAAAGCCTACACGCAGTCGGCCGCGACGGTGATTCGGAACAATCAACTGGTCGATATTCCCGTCGATGAGTTGGTCATCGGTGATACCGTCGTAGCCTCAGAAGGAGAACTCATTCCTGCCGACGGAAAATTGCGACAAATCAACGATTTCTCCGTCAACGAATCACTCCTTACCGGCGAAGCCTTTGCCGTTCAAAAGGAGCTTAATTCTGACGAAAACGGTCAAGTTTATCGGGGTTCGTTAGTACAATCTGGACAGTGTGTTTTTGAAGTATCGGCCGTGGGGAAGCAGTCAAAATTGGGGCAAATCGGCCAATCGCTCAGTGAAATCCAATCCGAGAAAACACCGTTACAAATACAAATTGAAAATTTTGTCAAAAAAATGGCCGCCGTTGGCGTGGTGGTTTTTCTGATAATTTGGGGGATTAATTATTTTCAATCGCGCGATATTTTAGAAAGTTTGCTCAAAGGGCTGACCATTGCCATGTCGGTCCTCCCCGAAGAAATCCCCGTGGCATTTGCTTCATTTATGGCCTTGGGCGCTTGGCGATTGATGCAGCAGGGCGTGATTGTCAAACAAACCCAAACCGTGGAAGCACTGGGTTCGGCCACGGTATTATGCACCGATAAAACGGGCACCATCACCGAAAACAAAATGGAATTGCATCAAATATATGTGATGCAAACCAACCAAGTAGCCCAAAGCGGCCATTGGGATTCGGCCGCCGCACAAGAGCTCATCACCACTGCCATGTGGGCCAGCGAACCCGCCCCCTTTGACCCTATGGAAAAGGCTCTGCATCAGGCATACGCATCTATCACTGCCACCGACGAGCGCCCTCTGTTTAAATTTATTCATGAATATCCGCTCTCGGGCAAGCCGCCGATGATGACGCATCTCTTTGAAAATGAAGCAGGAAAACGCATCATTGCCTGCAAAGGTGCACCCGAGGCCATCATTCAACATTCTTCCGTTTCAGAAGAACAAAAAGCCATCATTCTCCAACAAGTCGCCGAGTTTGCCGCTGAAGGCTATCGGGTTTTAGGCGTAGGAACAACCGATTTTGAAGGCAATAATTTTCCCCAAAATCAACAAGATTTTGAGTTTCGATTTTTGGGATTGGTAGGATTTTATGACCCGCCCAAACGTAACATTTCCAAAGTTTTCAAGCAATTTTATGACGCTGGCATCCAAGTCAAAATCATCACGGGTGACAATTCCCTCACGACCGCTTCAATTGCCAAACAAGCACATTTTAGGAGCAAGCTCCCTCCCATCACGGGCGACGAATTGCTTAAACTAAGTCCCGAAGAGCAGGCCGACAAAATCAGCAAAGTGAGCATCTTTACACGGATGTTTCCCGAAGCCAAGCTTAAAATTATTAATACCTTAAAAGACCAACACCAAATCGTGGGCATGACGGGCGACGGCGTTAACGACGGCCCAGCCCTCAAGGCAGCCCACATCGGAATCGCCATGGGAAAACGTGGCTCAGAAATTGCGAAACAGGCCTCTTCCTTGATTTTGGTGGATGACGATTTCGGTAAAATGGTAGATGCCGTTGCGATGGGGAGAAAAATTTACACCAATCTCAAAAAAGCCATTCAATACATCATTTCCATTCACATCCCCATCATTCTGACGGTAGCGTTGCCGCTGATTTTGGGGTGGGTTTATCCGTCCATTTTTACGCCCGTACACGTAATTTTTCTAGAACTCATCATGGGGCCGACCTGCTCCATTGTTTACGAAAATGAGCCCTTAGAAAGAAACGCCATGAAGCAGCCCCCCAGAGCGCTAACGGATACATTTTTAAACCTCAAAGAGTTATCTATCAGCATTGTACAGGGCTTATTTATTACGCTGGGCACTTTATTTTCATACCGCTATTCGGTCGCAGAGGGCTATGACGAAAACCTAACCCGGACCATGGTTTTTGCGACGTTGGTCATGGCCAATGTATTTTTAACGCTGGTTAACCGCTCGTTTCAGGAATCTATTTTCACCACTTTTCGGTACAAAAACAACCTCTTGGTAGGGGTCATTGCCATCACGATTTTATTGCTGGCGGCACTTGTATACGTCCCTGTTTTTGCGTCCTTTTTCAAGCTATCGCCGCTCACTCTCTCCCAGGTTGGAATCGCGGCTTTGGTAGGCTTAGCGTCAGTAATTTGGTTTGAGGGATATAAGTGGACACGTAGACAAAAGCAATAAGGCTCAGTTTTGAGAAACTGCGGCAGTGATGTGCCTGCGGTTTCTCAAAACTGCAAGTCTCGTTTTTTTTTCCAATCCAGATATTCTTTCGACATACAACAACCACAGGGCCGGTAACCATGCTGCAATGCCTCTTCCTCGCTCTTAAAAAAGACGCGGTTTTGAGGTGAGAGTCGTTTGCCCGACGCGCAGATAAGTTGCCCATAAATTTTTAAGCGACAATTACCACCAAGGCTGATTTCACCAGTACCAATCAGTACTGAAAGCATTCTCAATCGTCCAAAAGTAGTAGGGCCTAACTCAAGGTACTTTCTCATTTTGCGTCATGAAAAATGATACCAACATTGTAGCGTTTTCCCGCCAAGACTTCACTGACACCGTGCCGCATGGCTGTTCGGTAGTACCCTTTTGTACCTAAAACAGGTCGAAAATTAGTCGTAAAAACCAACATTTGACCCTGAGTCGGGCGAAGTACAATTGCTTTGGACTGCATCCGAGGGCGCTGTTCGGTCATGACAAATTCGCCACCTTTGTAGTCTTTTTCGGAGTCAGTAAGAAATAAAACCGCTTGAAAAGGAAAATACACCTCTCCGTATAAATCCTGATGCAGGGTATTAAAATCTCCTTTCTTGTATTTAAGAATCAAGGGAGTGGGCCGATGTTGCCCCTTTTGGTGGCATAATTCCAAAAAGGCACTGAGCGTTTCGGGATAATGTACAGGAATGCCCAACTTATGCATCCAATCGTTGGCAACGGAAGCTAAATACGGATATAACCCACTGCGAAGTTGCTCGATAACGACAGGCAGTGGGTAGGAAAAATACTTATATTCCCCAAGGCCGAAATTATACCGTTTCATATCAATTACGCTGCGATAGGCTTCGCGGGTATCGTACATTTCGATGAACGTGTGGCATACTTCGGTAGACACTACGTCAGAAAAAAGAGCGAAGCCTTTTTGATTCAGTGAATCAATGGCTTCGCTCCAATTGAGGCTGGAAAATGGAATTATCGGTTGCATCATTTATCGGTTCTTGTTTCAACAAAAGAACGTCAAAGTCGACACCCCAACAATCCGTTTCTTGCGGGATGTATGTAGGTCAGGGACACCCGCTGATTTGGGCCCGAAACACCGCCCCTTGGCTCGTGTTGAAGCCCGGGTTTAGCTCAATAAAGCGCTTGGCCTCGTAAAGCACATTCGACGTACTCCCCACGCTCGCCGTCGATACCAGCATTCCTTCTTGCAGGGAACTTGCTCCCGCCGCCGTAGGTCCGCTTAGCACTCGCTTGGTTTCCACAAAAATATCATCAATTCCCAATTCATCGCGCGCACCACTCGTACCGCTTTGCCGATAATAACGCCACAGCAATTGAATGTAAGGTTGGTTGGCCAAAACATTGGGCAGCGTTACGTCAAATACAGTACTATCACCATCGGCACTACCCCTGATATATTCAACTACTTGATTGTTGTCATTTAATACGTCGGTAAAACTCCCCTGATCTCCTATACGATATTGCAACCGAATGGCATACTGACGGAGGTTTATTTTAACGGTACGGCCAGTCCATCTGACCCGCACTTCATCTTTGCCTGTTGTACTCAATATCAGTAATGCCCCTCCCAACTTAGTGGCAGGATAGCCAACGTTCTCCCCTCCAGTATTGATAAAAGAGAAACCCCTTGTACCCAATCCATTAATTCTGGTACTGCCTCCCAAATTAAATGCCCCGCTCGTGTAGCCAGCAATCAATGAACTTACCCCAGGGTCTGAATCTGCCATATAAACAAATTTCATATTGGCTGGGCTGGTGCCGGGAGTAGATGTAGAAGCCCATTCGGTAAAACGGTATCCACAAGGGTCTAACGGAACAACCTCAAAAACAGCCGTGTAAACAATACCCGGTGTCACAGTCAAAACAGAATCTGTACTGGTTGTTGAATTGTAAGACCAATGCTTAAATTTATAACCTGTTTTTCCATAAGCCCGCAGTTGGACGGGAATGCCGTTGTAATACCTTCCCGTCCAAGGGTAAGGCGTAGCACTTACACCGGGCGTCGTTGGTAAAATATCAATTGTGTTTACTTTCACATACCCGTGGTCAGGATTAGATACATTGACCGTCAGGTCGTACTGGCCGCTGATACCAAATTTCCCCTGAATCTGACCGCGTTGATTGTTGGGGCGCTGTTGAATAAAATTAATACAGTCGTTGATTTTAGTTAACCACTGGGTGCTACTAGCCAGTGTTTTCCAACGGTCGAGGTGGGCAGGAATTTCGGCGCTGATACCGTCCCGTTTGGCATTGACGAGTTGTGTAAGGTGGGCGGGCAGGAAGGCCGTATTCATCAAATCGGCAAAACGATTGATGAATGCATACTTAAACGTTTCGTTCAACAATAGCTTTCCCAACAAAAACCCCGGACTGCCAACGGTCCCGATGGTGGAAGCAATCGAAAGTCGGTTTTGGGTAGGCTCCGTCATGGCGTGGTCGGTATCGTAGAGGCTCCACCGCCACCGTCCGTCATGGCCATAGGCTGCGTTGGGGTTGTAAGGAGTTCTCAAACGCCAAAGTTTGATGTTGTTGGGGCCCCAATCCCAGTTGTTATAGTAAATTTCCGCAATCTCATAATCTATAAAACTCTCCACATCCATTTGGGTCTTGATATAGTCGTAATGCGTTGCGTTGGCGATATTGTTTACGTTGATATAATTGAGCATGGCATCATAGTGCTGTGTATCACCTTCGTCTACCTCCGTACCTATCACATCCAGATTATCGGCATCTACTCCGTATTTTTGGGCGTAATAATGCTTGTCCTGCCGTTGGCGTAAATTATGAATGCCCCAATATTCTCCGTTCAAAAACAGAATGGCAGGTCTGTACGCCTGAATATCCATTTTCAGGTGTGCCACCGACCCGTGGATGAAAGCATCTTTGAATAACGTTCCTGCATAATCGTTTCCGGAATTTCGCAGGATAAACGTTTTGTACTCTGAATAAGGCAAATCAGGAAATATTGAGTTTTCGATGGTTTTATATTGATCCGTGCCGTAGATTCTCAATGACTTAAACCGATACCCGCGCGACCAACCGCCGTGGATTCGAAGTCCAATATCTTGTTTATAAACCACCGTATCAGACTCAATAATTTCAAAATGAGACGCCCGTTCGGCGGCTTCGCCCGTTCGGCGGTAGTTGGCGGGATTATCGGTATCAGGACCTTGGGTAGGGTTGGCCAACCGCCAAGTATCAAAATCAATCCCCGGCACATAAATCCCGTTGTAATAATCAAACAAGCCATCTTCTTGCGACATGATTGACACCACGGGCAGCGTAAATTTATTGGCGCCAGTCGGCGAAAAGAAAAACGAACTCGACGTAATCTCACTCGGCAATGCTCCAGACTTTACGGCTATTGCCCTGACAATCTTACCCTTATAGATGGGAGATGCTGGCAAATATTCCAATCCCTGACTGTGGGTACTCGCCATCATGCTGATTTTGTTGGGCAAACTAGAAGGATCTGTCACCGATATTGAGCTCGTGTATTGATAGGACTGATAGGTCTGATACAAACTATTACCTGGCAAATCATTGAATTCATTGCGGTATTCGTAGCTTTGGGGCGTCAGTTTTGTAGAATCGGGCACCGAGCCGTCGATGGTATAATAGATTTTAACGCTTGGGTCGGCATGATTCATGGAAAGCATGAACGAGCTGTTATAAAATCCGCCTGAATGAGAAAACGCAGGCGGAGCCAACAACTCATTGTAACTGTTAGCCTCAACATTGGCAGCTCCAGGCGACGAAGGTTTGAAATATTTGAGACCAACTCCTCCATTTGGCAACCGACCGTACGAAATATCCATCGGCTGAGGCCCAAACGAAAGGCTATCTACAATCGTAACGCCGTCATCATCCACCAGCGCTACCCGCTCTCCATCGGCCGACAGCGAAAAACTCGTGTGATTGGCCCCTCTTGCTACGGTACTACTCGCCCATATGATTAGGTAACCGTTGGCAGGTACGACCACTTGCCCAGGGGTGGTGGTAAAACGGAATTTGGTTAAATTGGAATACGTGTCCGTCATGTAATAACCCGCCAAATCAACGGGGCTACCGCTTGGATTATACAACTCAATCCAATCGGAATATTCGTCGGCATTGTCGGTGACCGTATTCTGATTGGAAGCCATCACTTCATTGATTTTCACTTGTGCACACAGGCTGGTGACATGCAGAAAAAAAAACATTCCCAATAAAAAGTGTTTCATAACAAACTTATATTCAATCTGATTTATTACTAGAAATAGGCTGTAAACCACCGATTTACGTCATCTAAAAACAAGCCATTTTGTCAATAACCAAATGATTATTGCTAGAACTATTTTTAGTAAGTAGTAAATAGATTTCAGTATTCAGTGTTTAATTAGAAAAGGTAATTGTGGGGCTATAAACCGCAAAACTTCAATCTTAATACAACTTAGATGGTTTATAATTAATTCTTTCATTGAAGCCTTAGTCAATGGATTCTTAGTAATCAAAAAACTACTCTGAATGTGCCCGAACAAATAGGTAAAAAATATACCTTTTAAAATAAATAGCGAAGTTTTCTAATCAATATATATCAATAACTACGGCAAATAAAATGCATAATTATTCCATTTATTTTAATTTATACTAAAAAGTTATCAAACGGTCTTTCTTTTTAGGATAAATTAAAAAATGCATCGCAGAAGAATAAAGGATTAGACTTGAGCATTAAATTGCAATTAGGAAAAAGTGTAAAATACTTTTTCCTAATTTTTAAATACACGAAGAAGAGTTTCAATCAAAAAAATTTTGGGCTAATAAATATGCTTTAAAAAAAACGTTTTAGATTTAAAAGAATAACGCAAATCCCTCCCTACGGACAGCCCTTTGTCTGGGCTTGAAACACCGCTCCCTGACTCGTGTTGAAGCCAGGATTCAGCTCAATAAAGCGTTTGGCCTCATACAGCACATTCGACGTACTTGCCACGCTCGC
>NZ_JAAAKZ010000057.1 GCF_009905605.1 Runella sp. CRIBMP | reverse complement strand
CCCGCAGCAAAGGTTACTACTTGGTTGGTGATGCCGGTGTAATCATTATCGGCCGTGGTGGCGGTGCCATCTGTGGTGGAGAAGTTTACCGTCACTGCTACATCCACTGGATTACTCAATGATACACTGAACACCTGGGGCGTTGTTGATTCCAACTCACTGATGTTGCCAACCAAAGCCACCGTGGCAGCATCGTCGTTCGTTATGGTACCCGTCTGTGGACTGCCCGCCATCGTAATCGCCGCCAGCTGCACTGGCGTCAGACCCGTCAGGGTCCCCAAGGCCACCGTGAACGTTTCATCCAATTCCACTTTGTTATCCCCGTTCACCAACACTGTAATCGTTTTTTGTTCTCCCGATGTTCCCGTAAAACTCAGACTACCGTCGTTATCGGTATAATCGTTATCGGCCGTAGAAGCGGTGCCGTTGGTAGTCGTGTAAGGAGAACCAAAACCTCCCTGTACCGCCGCACTCAGCGTCGCCGTGAAAGTGTAACTGGTCGTACCTGCGGATCCTTCGTTTTTGGCAGTGCCGCCACTCAGCGTGAGTGTAGCCGC
>NZ_JAAAKZ010000056.1 GCF_009905605.1 Runella sp. CRIBMP | reverse complement strand
AGGACAGCTTCAAGTATGTGTTGTGCGACGTGAAGGGGGCTTGCGACACGGCGACGGTGACGATAGATGTGTTGCCTTTGATTCCCGGAAACGATCCACCGGTAGCGGTTGATGATGCCAACGTTACGAAGGTAAACGTACCGGTGAGTGGAACGGTAGCGACGAACGACAGCGATCCTAACAATGACCCGCTCACGTTCACCAAACTCACCAACCCGACTAACGGTACGGTGGTGTTCAACCCGAACGGCACTTACACCTATACGCCGAATAATAACTACGCAGGACCCGACCGATTCATTTACAAGGTCTGCGACAACGGAACGCCTAATCTGTGTGATACTGCCACGGTCTATATCACGATTTTGGTAGCTCCTCCAATAGCCACCGACGACATCAACAACACGCCGATCAACACCCCTGTATCAGGTAACGTGTTGACCAATGACGATGACCCGCAAGGATTACCGCTGACGGTCAACCCTGTCATTCCGATAATCTGTCCGCCGCAACATGGCACAGTGGTGATGCAGACCAACGGTAACTATGTCTACACCCCAACGAC
>NZ_JAAAKZ010000055.1 GCF_009905605.1 Runella sp. CRIBMP | reverse complement strand
AAAGACAAGAACGGCAACCCTGTGAAGGACAAAGATTCGACGCCAGGCAACGGCTTCACTAAAGGCGAAGACGATGACGACGATGAGCTAATTAATGTAACGCCACTGGGCAGCATCGGAGATTTTGTATGGAAAGATTTGAATGACAACGGCCAGCAGAATGTGGGTGAGCCAGGCATTCAAAACGTAAAAGTGATATTGTGGACAGGCACGGTGAACGGTCCGACGTCGAAGAGAGATTCGATGCTGACGGATGCCACGGGTAAGTACTTGTTTACGAACCTGCCATTGGGTACTTATTATGTACAGTTTGATACGAAGAGTTTGCCCGACACGTGTCAGTTGAGTTTGAACTCGAATGTGGGTTCTGACGCCACTGACAGCGACGCCAACCCGACGACGGGGATTACCTCGGCGATTGTGTTGAGCCCCACGAATCGGAATGATTTGACGGTAGACGCGGCCTTGACGACGTTCGACTTGTCGTTGACGAAGAGTTTAGCTTCAGGTCAGAGCGGCAATGTAGCGGCTGGTGACAATGTAACGTTCACGTTGACGGTGAAGAACGAAGGGTCAATGACTGCGACGGCGATTGC
>NZ_JAAAKZ010000054.1 GCF_009905605.1 Runella sp. CRIBMP | reverse complement strand
CGTCTGGATGACTAATTGTCAAACCAAAACTACTGCTGTAAAACCCGCCTACATGGGAAAAAACGGGCGGGCTCAACAACTCATCATAACTGTTTGAAACCACATTCGCCGACCCGGGCGTGGACACCGTAAAATACTTAAATGTGGTTCCACCGTTGGGCAGCCGGCCAAAAGATATATCCATCCGTTGAGGGCCAAATGTCAGACTATCCACAATACTCAGACCATCTGGCATCACCAACGCTACCCGCTCACCATTGGCCGACAACGAAAAACTCGTGTGATTTGCCCCACTTGACACCGTACTGCTGGCCCAAACAATCAAATACCCGTTGGCAGGTACTACCACTTGTCCTGCGGTAGAAGTAAACCGAAATTTCTTCAAATTTGAATAATCGTCCGTCAGATAATAGCTCGCCAAGTCTATAGCAGCTCCGCTTGGGTTGTGAAGCTCTACCCAATCAGAATACGCCCCAACGTTGTCAACAACCGTATTCTCATTGGAGGCCATGAGTTCATTAATCTTAATCTGTGCCCTAATAAGTGTAGCACTCACCAACAAGAGCAGGAGAGTAAAAGAGTTTTTCATACGAGGTAAGGTTTATTTCTTTATTTTACGGACAGCCCTT
>NZ_JAAAKZ010000052.1 GCF_009905605.1 Runella sp. CRIBMP | reverse complement strand
AAACCCGAAAGCTAGTTCGCATCGTTTACAGCGTGGACTACCAGGGTATCTAATCCTGTTTGATCCCCACGCTTTCGTGCCTCAGTGTCAGAAAAAGTACAGCCCACTGCCTTCGCAATCGACGTTCTGGATGATATCTATGCATTTCACCGCTACACCATCCATTCCATGAACCTCCACTTCTCTCAAGTCTAACAGTATCAATGGCAACTTGATTGTTGAGCAACCAGCTTTCACCACTGACTTATAAAACCACCTACGCACCCTTTAAACCCAATAAATCCGGACAACGCTTGCCACCTACGTATTACCGCGGCTGCTGGCACGTAGTTAGCCGTGGCTTATTCATCGGGTACCGTCACAATCCCTCGCAAGAGACCTATTCTTCCCCGATAAAAGCAGTTTACAATCCAGAGGACCTTCTTCCTGCACGCGGCATGGCTGGGTCAGACTTGCATCCATTGCCCAATATTCCCTACTGCTGCCTCCCGTAGGAGTCTGGCCCGTATCTCAGTGCCAGTGTGGGGGACCACGCTCTGACGCCCCCTACTGATCATCGTCTTGGTAGGCCGTTACCCTACCAACTAACTAATCAGACGCATGCCCATCTATCACCGATAAATCTTTAGCAATATCTCCATGCGGAGTCCCTGCTTTATGCGGTATTAATCCCTGTTTCCAAAGGCTATCCCCCTGTGATAGGTAGGTTGCATACGCGTTACGCACCCGTACGACAGTGACATTGCTGCCCCTTCGCCTTGCATGTATTAGGCCTGCCGCTAGCGTTCATCCTGAGCCAGGATCAAACTCTCCATCGTAAATTCTATTGAAA
>NZ_JAAAKZ010000051.1 GCF_009905605.1 Runella sp. CRIBMP | reverse complement strand
GTCGGTAAATTTGGGACAATTGCCTCGTTTTGTCCCGTTGTTTTTGGGTTCTGCAAGTCGGTAAATTTGGGACAATTTGCGCCCGTTAATTTGGCCCATTTTTCGGCAATAAGTTGGGAAACTATTTGCTGCCAGTGTTGGGACTTTGGGTGATTCTTCAGCAACTCTATGAATTTATTCAAACGTCTGGTTTGCTCCTTTCGAGCGCGCTCATAGTGGGTGCCGTTCTCAAAATCTTCACGCTGTGGCCTTGCCCATGTTTTGGGGTTGCGTCCTGTGTCTAAAAGTTCTCTTTGAGCCTGTTTTAGCGTTTTTGCCGCTATTTCGGGTTCGTCAAAAAGTATTTCATCAAAATACGCTCTTAGAATTGCTCCTAAACGTTCATAGTTGGATGGATTGGTTAAGTCTCCCAAAGTTTTGATTGAAACGCCCTTAGTGCCTAAAAACTGCATCTTTAATACTTTCACCTCAAACCGTAGCAAGTTTTCCGTTTGGCGGTATTGGGTGCCTTTATCGTAGATTTTTAAGATAAAATGTTCGTGCTGACATTGGTAGTAATTAATCCCATCATCAACGATTTTTATAAATGGCCTTCCTTTGTGGCAAATGAGCCGTTCTAAGAACTTTTTTGGAGCAAAGGGAGTGCAGACATTCACCCCAAACTCAACATTGTTTAAAAGGCTGTTTTCGCTGATTCCAAATTGTTCACGTAGTTTGGCAATTGTGACGGCTACTTGGTCGGCTCCAAAGTCGTTATAGTTGTGCGTTCCTTCGTTGGCGTATTTGTGCAAACTTCCCTGAACGTTTACAAAGTTGCCTTTGATGATAAACCGCAAATTGGCGTATTCGGCCGTTTGGCTTTCAATGGCTCCCGTTCGTTCGGGAACGTGCAACTGCCAATACAGCAAAGGATTTTGTTTCAATGCTTCAATATCGGTCAAGGCATTGAGTATCTTGATTCCGTCAAACATCGGGTTTTTTGTATCTTTGCGCCCACTACACGGATTTATCCGCGTTAGTCTGTATAATGATGCTAAAGAAGGCCATTGAATGATGGATAATTAGGCCAGCTGTGGATAAGTATTGAAGCGTGATTA
>NZ_JAAAKZ010000050.1 GCF_009905605.1 Runella sp. CRIBMP | reverse complement strand
TCAAGTTCAGCCACCTCGACCGTCACAGGTTTAGTGCCAGGTGTATATCAATTCATCTGGGCAACGTCGGCTACTTGCAGCGATACAGTAGAAATAACGATACCCACTTGTACTCAGACTCCTAAAACAACAAGCTGGAATTTCACTTGTGCCGATGGGGTAAAAGTAGATGTAGTCAGTAAAGGAGTAGGTCAGTCTGAACCTGACCCCAATTGTACAAGTAGTGGTACGGCCACAATGGCTATTCCGAATGGTAACACCGCCGACAGCATCTATGTGGAAGCTGTTTATGAAACAGGTGATGCAGGCCCAACCATTACTTTCAAAGATGCAGCCAATAATAGCTACACGGCTTACAGATTTAGTATTGGGAATGATGAATACGTCTACCGTACTAAGATCCCTGCAACTACTAGTGTCTCTATTACCGATAATACTGATTTTTGCAAATTACAATCGTTGGTAGCTTATCTGTTCCGTAAAGCACCGGGGTATGCTTCAGTAGGCTTATATACCTGTGAATCAGGTTATAGAAATACCGTGACGCTCAACCTTTCTTTACCAACACGAACTTCCAATTCTGATATTACAGTTTGTGTACCCATTTCCGAACTTTCTAGTGATGGCCGCCCCTTGCAAATCAAAGTTACAGCCGGCAGTATTGTAAAAGATACGACTATTACAGGACCGGACCTTACACTAGGTGCATGTTGTGTGGCTACTCCTAAATTCACACTGATTGACGTTCTGCCGAGTACTTCTACCATAAAAATAGAACTTATCTCGCCAACTAACCCAGATGGACAATCGCACGTTGCAGGAGCTTTTGCTAATATCCTTTGTGAAAAAGCTGTACCGAAAGGCTCATTGGGTGACTTCGTTTGGAAAGATACCAACAACAACGGCATCCAGGACGAAACTACGCCAAACGCAGGCGGAGTAGCTGGTGTCCAAGTGGAGCTCTACAAAGTAGGTACAACTGCCGCCATCGCCAAAGACACCACCGATGCCACCGGTAAATACCTGTTCACCAACTTGGACGCAGGTCAATACTACATCAAAATACTGGCAGCAAGTCTGCCCGCCGGTTGCACGATTTCGACCATGAAAGA
>NZ_JAAAKZ010000005.1 GCF_009905605.1 Runella sp. CRIBMP | reverse complement strand
TTAAGCCCCGCTCCGCCGATGATACTGAGATAAAACTTGGAAAAGTAGGTAGCCGCCACAATATTAAAAAAGAAAGATATGCCTCCGTCCAATCGGAGGCATTCTTATTCGGGATGTAGCGTAGTCCGGTCATCGCGCCTGGTTTGGGACCAGGAGGTCGCAAGTTCGAATCTTGCCATCCCGACACTAAAAGCGTTCACTATTTAATTAGTGGACGCTTTTTTTATGCTCCTAAAGCCCAGATTTCTAAAATTTGGGAAAGTCTTGCATGGGGGGAATAGGTGGTGTAATTTTGGCTTTTAAAATTTATAAAATTTGACATTTAGCGCATAATTCATCTGATGATCTTATATAGTACCAAAAACCCACAGCTTAAAGCAAACCTTGAAGAAGCGGTATTCCGGAGTCTTCCCTCAGACAATGGATTATATATGCCTGAGTATGTTCCCAAGGTTTCAACCCGATTTCTAGAAGCTATTGAGCATTTATCGTTTAATGAAATTGCGTTTGAGGTTTCAAAAACCTTGCTAAATGATGATATTTCAGAAGCAGATATTCAAATGATTGTAGATAGAGCGTTTGATTTTGATGCTCCTGTTGTACCTATTGAAGAAAACATTCATTGTCTTGAGCTTTTTCATGGTCCTTCCATGGCCTTCAAGGATTTTGGGGCTCGATTTATGGCCTCCTTAATGTCTTATTTTTTAGTGCGTTCTCAAAAAGAAATACGGATTTTAGTGGCTACTTCTGGCGATACAGGTGGAGCCGTGGCGCAGGGATTTCATAACGTATCAGGCATAAGCGTCACAATATTGTATCCAAGCGGTAAAGTAAGTGATATACAGGAAAAGCAATTGACAACACTGGGCGGAAATGTTACAGCGCTTGAAGTGGATGGAACATTTGATGATTGTCAAGCATTGGTTAAACAGGCTTTTTTAGATGCAGAATTAACGCAAAAATATAATCTTGCTTCTGCCAATTCGATAAATATATCTCGTTTAATTCCTCAATCTTTTTATTATTTCAGGGCTTATGCTCAAGTAAAGCATTTAGGGCTTCCTGTTGTATTTTCGGTGCCCAGCGGAAATTTAGGAAACCTGAGTGCAGGTATTTTAGCATATAAAATGGGGCTTCCTGTAGAACATTTTGTAACAACGACTAACCGTAATAATGTAGTCCCTAATTATTTAGAAAATGGCGTTTACAATCCCGTTCCGTCTGTAGAGACTGTTTCCAATGCCATGGATGTAGGAAACCCGAGTAATTTTGTTCGGCTAACCCGTTTTTTTGGTGATGAATGGGAGCAGCTGAAAGAAGTTGTTTCAGGATTTTGGTTTAATGATGACCAAACCAAAGCCGCAATGCGTGATGTGTACGAGCGTGAGGGCTATTTGATGTGTCCTCATACGGCGGTTGCTTATTTAGGATTGAAGAAATACATGAATTTAACCCAAAAAGACCTAACAGGGGTATTTTTATCTACGGCGCATTACGCCAAGTTTCTCAATGTTGTGGAAGAAGCGCTTGGGACCGCTGATGTCGAAATTCCTGCGCGTTTGTCAGAATTGTTAAATAAAACTAAAGTGGCTACTCCGATGAGTACCCGTTTTGAAGATTTTAAAGATTATCTGCTGTCGTAGATTTAAAACAGGCATTTTGATAATGTATTTATAATATGCAAGTTATCGTTGCTCGAACTTCTGAACACTACTCTGCTGCCGTTATGCTATTCAAGGAGTATGCGTTAGGGTTAGGAATTGACTTAAAGTTTCAGAAATTTGATGATGAACTGCAAATACTATCTACCATGTACGGCCCTCCAACGGGGGAGCTATGGCTTATAAAGGCCAATGAGCAATTCGTAGGTTGTGCAGCGCTGAGGCAATTGGATAAACATACGTGTGAACTAAAGCGTATGTTTATCCAGCCCGCCTTTCGTGGGCTCCATTTGGGTGAGCAGCTCATGGAGGTGGCGATTGATACTGCGCGTAAGCTAGGTTATACGTCCATAAAACTGGATAGCCTTCGACGTTTAGCACCTGCCGTTAAATTATATCTTCGTTATGGATTTACCGAAATCCACCCTTACAACTTCAATCCTGAAGAAGACGTTGTTTATTTTGAGAAAAAGCTTTTAGGCTTATAACTTCATCACCAAAATTTTCCATTCATTTTGTTCTTTAACCGTTGGTCGTAAAATATATTTTATTACCTTGCATTGCATAGTACCTTTGATTCAACAATAAAACAAAGAAAAGATAAAGAGCATTGGCCAATTGACGTTAAAACGAAAATCAAGCAGTGCTCATCGCCTAAAATCCAACATCTTAACATTGCAAAGCCATGAACAGCAAACAATTGCGTCGTATTCCGAGTGAAGGAGTCCTTGGTGGGGTAGCCGCTGGCCTCGCCGATTATTTTGGTATAGATAAAGCCATAATGCGGGTCATATTTGTCGTATTAATGTTTTTTACCAAAGGATTTCCCATCATTTTAATTTATATTATTCTGTGGGCGGCGTTGCCTACTGGCGAGCCTACAGTGACCGTTATAGACCCAGAAAACGTTTATTTGAATAATCCGCAATCCAAAAAGGACTTTGGCAAAGGAGCTGAAATCATTGGCTATGGCCTGCTTATTATCGGTGGATTTATGCTTTTTGACCGTCTGTTCTATTGGATTGATTTAGAGCGATTTGTGCCAGCAGCGTTACTCATTGGTTTGGGTCTTTTCTTGATTTTGAGAACAACATCTCATAAATCAGCCACCACTTTTACGACCGATACAGAGCGGGCCACTCCTTCATGGACTGATTCAGCTCCTATCAATGATTGGGAGCCTCCAAAGACGACAACAACGTCGAAAGAATCAGAAACGCCCGATGGTTCTGAAGAGCCCAAAGTATAGATTTTCAAGCCTGTCGCCAATATCCTGCGGCAGGCTCGAAAATAATCCTCTAATAACCTATAAACTTTTTAACTCAAACTTCCTTTTGCCATGAACTATCAAAGCACTTTTTGGGGCGCGCTCCTTGTACTTATCGGCGGGCTACTGCTTATGCGTGAACTTTTCGATTGGTTTGATTTCGAGCGATTTTTTTGGCCAGTATTGTTTATTGCGGGTGGGGCACTCCTGATCTTTAAAGACAAACTTAAAAAAATATCTTAAGCCAGAAAGCCATGAAACAATCTTCAAATGCCCTGTTTTGGGGTACTTTTTTACTGGCTGTCGGACTGATACTCTTGGCCAAAACCCTCGGTTGGTTTCACATTGATTGGGGAATGACCTTACGCTTCTGGCCAGTATTGTTGGTATTGGCAGGTTTCAGCCTTTTACTGAAGCAAAGTTGGTCAGGAATTTTGACGGCCATTCTGATTGCGATTGCCATTCCATCGGCCATTATCAACGGAGCGAACAAAAAACTTCGTCACTGGAATGATGACGGAATTGAGTTTAATCTCCACGATTTTGATGATGACGATGATAACAATAATGAGGATGACGAGTATGACAAGCGCTCCCAGACGTATTCAAAGGACGGTGAAACGCATTTCTCCGAACCCCTGGCCGAGGGTACTACCGAAGCAACCCTTAATTTTGGGGCAGGTGCGGGAGAGTTTAAAATAGAAGGCACGACGTCTCAATTGGTGGAAGCCGACGCTGAAACTAAATTTGGCAACTATGTGCTGACAACTAAGCGGAACGAAAGCACGAAAATTAGCACGGTTAATTTTGAAATGGAAAGTAAAGATAGCACCAAGCGTGTTCGGATTAAGGATTTTGACAACATGGACAATCACGTCGAGATGCGACTGAGTGATAAGCCTGTTTGGTCATTTGACTTAGGTTTGGGAGCTGGAAAAGCTGAGTTTGATTTGTCGGAGTACAAAGTCAAAAAAGTTAAAATCGGAGCTGGTGCGGCAGAAGTTGATTTGAAATTGGGCGAAAAAATTGAAAATAACGCCGAAGTAAAAATTGACGCGGGGGTTGCCTCCATCGAAATCAATATTCCAGAATCAATTGGCTGTGAATTTACGGTAGACGGGGCTTTTAATTCTAAAGAGTTGGATAATTTTGAAAAAATAAGCGATGGACTTTATCGTACTTCCAATTATAATTCGGCTACCAAAAAAATCAAAGTATCATACAACGGTGGATTGTCAAAGTTAGAAATCAATCGGTATTAAATTAACACCAACAAATAATCCAAAAATGCTGCTGGTCAAAATAACTGGCAGCATTTTTGTTTTTTGTACCTTTGTCAATCACGCAACAAACAGCCCGTTTTTTCGTTTAAAATTGGCAAACATTCGCATTCTAATGAAAAATATACTGACCGCTACCGCTTTTTTTACAAGCGTTACCCTTTTTGCCCAAACGACGGCAAAAGACTTTACCATTTCGGGGACGGCCAAAAATCTTCAACCCAATGACAAGGTATACCTTGAAATTGCGGGTACTCAGCCACTTGTGAGAATAGACTCATCAAAAGTAGGGCCTGACAAACGCTTTACTTTTAAACGTAAAGAACTAGATGAAGGTACCGTGTACCAACTCAATCTTGCCAATGCACAACGGGTTATTGTGCTGATTGAAGGCGGAGAAACCATTGAGGTTGCGGCGGATGGAACGGAGAAAGGAGCAGCAAAAGTAAGCGGCTCTAAGAACAACGACTATTACCAGCAATTGATTGGCATGTATAAAGAGATGAACGAAAAGTCTCAGAAGTGGCAGGAAGAATATGCACAGGCCGAACAAAAGAAAGACAGTAAAAAAATAGCGAAAATTCAGCAGGATTTTGAAGCCGCAAGTCAGGGATTTACGGGAAAAGTTAAAAGCATGATTCCTGAAATGGGAACGTCGTTGGCAGCGTTGTTTGCGACCAATTTTCTGAATCCTGAAGTTGATTTTGCGACCATTGATGCGCTGGCAAAACGCTTTGAGGTAGAGCGCCCAACCATGAAACAGGCGCAGGTTTTTGTCGGAAATGCTAAACGTATGCGCGGAATTCAGATTGGCGATGCCGCCCCTGAAATTACGCTCAACAGCACGCAGGATAAACCAGTAAGTCTTTCTTCATTGAAAGGAAAGATTGTGTTGATTGATTTCTGGGCTTCTTGGTGTGGGCCATGCCGTCAGGAAAATCCGAATGTGGTGCGGGTTTATAACCGATTTAAAGACAAGGGGTTTGAAATCTTCAGTGTGTCGCTCGACCGCGACAAAGCAGCTTGGTTGAAAGCCATTGAAAAAGATGGATTGATTTGGCCAAGCCACGTTTCAGATTTAAAATATTGGCAGTCAATTGCGGCCCAAACTTACGGTGTCAATGCCATTCCTGCTACTTTCCTGTTGGATAAGGATGGAAAAGTAATTGATAAAAACCTACGCGGTGCCGCATTGGAGAAAAAGCTCGAAGAATTATTGAAGGTGAATAATTAAGAGTACGTCTAGTTCAGACGCTTTTTATGCTTTTCATCAAAACTTTTCAGGTTTTCAAAACTTGGAAAGTTTTTTTATTTTCAATGAAATCTTAATCTTTACATTCCAAGAAACAGAAAAATGTAAAACAGTAAATGTTAATAGTTAAAAGCCCAAAATGAGGCACTGAACCCCAAAAAACAATATTGTTTTACAATTATTACTAGACATAGACCTTTTACTTTCATGAAACTGCATTTCTACTCTCGCATACCTTTTTTTGTTGCTGTCTTGTATTTTTCGTCGTTTGCGGTGCAAGCCCAAACCTCTGATTTTACGGCAGAGCATGAGTTTACCCAAAACTGCGAAGGACCTTCTGTCGATTCAGATGGGTCGGTGTATGCTGTTAATTACATCATGGACGGTACCGTTGCCAAAATTTCCAAACGTAATAAAGCATCTATTTTTCTCACTTTGCCAAAAGGAAGCACAGGAAATGGGATTCGGTTTGGCAACGCTACGACCTTTTACGTAGCTGATTTTACGGGGCATAATGTTTTGAAAGTTGATGTTACAACCAAGCAAGTGAGTGTTTATTGTAACGAACCTAAGATGAATCAGCCAAATGATTTGGCTATTACAACAAATGGGCATATTTTTTGCTCAGATCCAAACTGGAAAGAAGGAACGGGGCAGGTTTGGCACGTGTCGCCAGAGGGCAAGGCACGAATCGTGGCGCCCGATATGGGAACAACCAACGGAATTGATGTAAGTCCAGATGAAAAGACACTGTACGTCAACGAAAGTGTCCAACGTAATGTTTGGGCCTTTGATTTGGCGGCCGATGGCTCTCTTTCCAATAAACGGCTGTTGCATAAATTTAGTGATGGTGGTATGGACGGAATGCGCTGTGATGCCAAAGGAAATCTGTACATTACAAGGCATGGCAAGGGCGAAGTAGCGGTAGTGTCGCCCGAAGGAAAAGTCATTAAAACGATTAGTACCAAGGGCAAAAGTGTTTCAAATATTTGCTTTGGAGGCAAAAAAGGCCGAACTTGCTACATCACTCTCCAAGATCGCGGTTGTCTCGAAACTTTTCAGGCAGAAGCTCCTGGACGGGAGTGGCTGATGATGAAAGCGTTTTCGGGAAAGAAATAAACCTATTCTATGTACAAGTTTTTAACTGTTTGTTTATCCTTAATTTCACCATTATTTTTGATGTCAGCGGATGCTCCTGGTGCCCAACTATTGACTTTGGGGCAGGCGTTTTTGCAGCTTAATGCGCAGATTAGGGAGCAAACCATTGAACCAGATTCGGCCCAGTTACGCTTTCGGTTGATTTTCAGTGAACTGCGCGAAGTAACCGACGGCTACCGTCAACAAACGTGCAGTGATTCTATTCGTTTTGTTTTTCCCATAAAATCATACGATGCTGAGCAAATCGGTGGAAATGGTTCAGGATACCGTCCGTTTGGCTTTAATCTATTTGACCATTCGGTACAGGGTAGCCACCCAGCCCATGATATATTTGTTTATGATCGCAATCAGGATAATTTGGATGACCAAACCGAACAGCCCATTGATGTACTGGCGATGCGCCCTGGTATTGTAGTGGCCACCGAATCTAACTGGAGCCCCGAAAGCACCTATCGAGGCGGTAATTTCGTGTGGATTTATGATCCGTGTTTGGATGGGTTGTTTTATTATGCACATCACAGCAAGGTAACGGTTCAAGTAGGTGATCAGGTGACGGCAGGGCAAAAAATTGCGGAGGTAGGAAGAACGGGCTTCAATGCTGCCAAACGCCGTTCAGGAACTCATTTACACCTTATGTATCTTCAGCTTACGCCCGAAGCTTTGCCGATGCCGCTCAATACATACGATTGGCTGGCATCTGCCGAAGTGATAAAATAAAAGGAGTCAAAGTGAACCCTTAACTCCTTTTGCATTCCATTATTTTCTGATTAAATCTCTGAGTTCGACTTGTAAGGGTTTGTTGTCGGGGAACTCTTGTGGTATCCATCGCTCCACTATTTTTCCTTGCGCATCAATCAGTACAAAAGGGTAGCGCATAGTAGAAGCATAGGCTTCTTTAAGCATTCGTGCATCATCGTCGGAGGCCCATAGATGCAATACACCCGGGCGTTTTTCGGTGGTTGGCTGCCACATTTCATACGTTGTTGCTGGGGTTACGTTGAGGTAGACGAAATTCAAACGGCCACGGTATTTTTCTTCCAAAGGTTTAAAATCATTTTCGTGCTGTTTTAGATTATAGCAGAAAGCAATACAAACAGGCTTGCCCCGCAGACTTGACAAAGTTACGGTGTTGCCATCGCGGTCAATAAGCATAAACTCGGGTGCCAGTGCGGCTACCTCCATTTTCTCTTTTGCTTCGATAGTACGTTTAAAATAAGGTACCAGAGCTGATTCTGGATACGTTTGCTCGTACTTGGCCAACAATGCACGGGCCGTGCTCATATTGCTCCGAAATGTGGTAGAATAATTGAGCCAATGGGTCAACAAATATTCTTTTTGTTTGGGATAACTCTGGAGTTCGTCGCTGCTCAGTTGATACGCCATTTGCACCGCCTCCGGGGATAATACATACCGCTTCGCGGAGTCGGTAGGATATTTTTGGATGACGGGTACTTGAATAAAATTGCGCAGCTCGTTGCGATAAACCTCACTTAGCAGGGCCGCATCGGGCATAATTTTAAAATTCTGAAGTGCTAGCTCCTGAATTTCTTTTCGTTGATTGGGTTTTAACTGCACACCCTGACTCTCACGGATTTTTTTGTCGGAAACTACGAGTTTAAGCAGATAAGGTTCTGTATTTGTAATGGCCGTCACGTAGGTTTCAAATGCTTCGTCGATGGGTTGTTGGCCCTTCAAAGTTTGCAAGCGTTGTTGACGTGCACGTTGTAGGCTGTCAACCTTGGTGAGAATGTGGAAATTATCAATTTGGGAAGGATTATACCCAAATTGGGGCAAATAATCATACATATTTTCCCGAAAATAATCTCTAAGGTACTCTTGGTAGCGGGCATTGGTTCCCGTAAAAGTTAGTGTTTTGTTGGGAGAAATGCCGATTGTCAGGTTATCATTTGGGCTGATGAACAGCAAATAATTTACACTTTCTTGGCTTTTATTGGCATTTATCATGCGTTTGTTGACGATATTCAATCGAACAACCTGCGGTTCTTTCAGTTCAAATTCGGTCTTTGCCCATTGTTTTGTACTGTCATCAAATACACCGATGTTTAGAAATTCTACGTCGGTAAGACCGATGGAAGGCGCATCAAGATAACGGACTTTCTCGGCCGTTAAAGACACAATAAAATCATTGTTTTGGGGCAATTTGAGCAGAATTTGAGCTGTTTGGGCCTTTGCCGTTAAGCTTAAAAAAAGGCAAAAAGCGAACAATTTTTTCGTCATAAAGATTTTTGTTAGTTGTATAGTGAGTTATTTGTTAGTTGTATAGTGAGTTAAATGTAGATACTTGCCGAAGGTGTTAACCAAATGACCCAAGATAATAAAACGAATAAGTTGACTAAAACGTGTCTTTTTGTTGCGTCAATTAAGTTTCGGCAGGTCCTAAAAGAGTACTGATTGGTTTCCATGACGGAATGTGGTCGGCAATCACTTTCAGGATGGCTGCAAAAGGTAAGAACAAAACCATGCCAGACACTCCCCATATCACTCCCCCGATAAATAAAGCAATGATGGATGCGAGTGTATTTACTTTCAATTGGCTACCAACGACCATCGGAAAAATGACATTGGCTTCCAAATATTGCACGACCCCAAACACAGCTACCACCGCCAAAGGATACCAAAGTGAATCGTAAGAAATCCAAGCAATCGAAATAGGCAACAGCGCTCCAACCATAATACCCACGTAAGGAATGATGGTCAAAATGGAGGTAATGAACCCAAACAAAATGGCGTACTCAATCCCGATGATGGCCAGCCCGATGGAGTTTAGAATACCGACTGATAGATAAACCAGCAGCAGCCCTTTGATGTAATTATGATAAGTTTGGACCGTTTGATGTGTAACCGAGTAGACAAGCTTTTGGTTTGATTCGCCAAAAAGTTCGTATAAAAATTTCATGATTAAACCGCGATAGTACAGAAACAACGCCGTGAATAAAGGAATCATGAAGGCGTTGAAAAGCAGATTGGCTGTTACATTAAACGTTCCTACCAAAACAACCCCAATTTTGGAGCCTGCTTCTGAGCCTGTTTTAATCAACCAATTATCCAACATTTTTTCGGTGAGATGAAAACGGAATCTAAGCCATTCCTGTATTTGAGGCCAATTTTCTTTGAATTTGGTAGTGATTTTGGGTACTTCTTTTTGAAACTCGTCCAATTGCCAAACCAATAATGTCACCAATGCGGCTACAATCAGGAAGACGATGGCTAAGCAAGCAGTGATGGCTAAACTGCGGGGCCATTTCCACCTTTCTAACTTCTGACAAAAAGGTGCCATGACGATAGCAACCAATAAACCAAAAGTCATGGGTATGGTAATGGATTGCGTAAAGTACATAAAGACAGCTACAAAAAAGACGATTTGAAGATACCGGACGCTTTGTTGAGTAGTTGGCATAACGAATATTTTTTTGACAATATTGGTAAAAAATCAGCAGAAGCCCTCTGATGAATATCAATGTCAGGATTTGAAAGTACAAAAAACGAAACAGCCGTTCTGCAACGGCTGTTTCGTTTTTATAGCATGAAAAGAGCAAGAGAGACGATTACTTGCCTGTATTTACGACCCCTGTGGGATTAAATTGAATCCATTCTAAACCAAACAAGCCTTTGTTTTCGGGAACGGATTGGGCGGTGGTGAACACAAGATAAACGTTGTGAAGCTTTTCATCGGGTCGACGAATAGACGCATTTAATACCCCTACTTTATTGTCGGGTACTTCTACTTCACCAATCAAAGCGCCCGTTGGGCTATCGAGTCGTACTTCGATTTTGCCACCTACTGTACGGCTTGGCTCGGCATAGACCATAAATGAAAGCGTACTGATGTCGGTCAAATCTATGTCTTTGTAAACCGCATAGCTGCCATTTTTAACGGGTGCCAGTACCTCGCTTTTGGTTGGCAATTCTACCTTGGTAGCATCCTTAACTTCGTCATTTTGCACCGCCTTCACTTTGGCGGGGCGCAGGGCTACCGTGGTGGTAGAAGTCTGTGGGCCTAAGTTAGCGTTCCCTTTGTCAGTATAGCTTGCCGTAAAAATATAAGAACCTTCTTTTTGCTTGGCCGCCGTTACGTATTCTCCTTTGACGGGTTTTTTATCGGGGCCTTTTTCGTTGGCCAACGACATAATGTAACGCACTATCTCCTTGGCGTCGTCTTTCTTAATTTGGGGGTGGGCACTCATGGCTTGCTCGCCCCAAACACCGCCGCCGCCATTGATGATTTTATCGGCAAGCATACTTACCACGTCGCGCTCTCTTTGGTATTTTTTTGCTACATCGCGATACGATGGGCCAATTGATTTTTTGTCAATGCTGTGACAGGCCATACAATCAGAAAGCTCCATAAGGCGTTTTCCCGTGGCAAATCCCAAATTTGCTTGGTGGCCCTGGGCCAGAATGGTCTTGTCAAATCCTTCCAAATAATCGATTGTTACGATGACATCCTCGGGGCTGATTTTCTTATTTGCCAAGCTACCGTCTTCTTTATCAGCCACTTTTACTTCGTAACTAACGGGTTTGTTTTCCCAATAAAAAGATTTATTACCTGCTACGGCTACTTCTACTTTTGGAGGCTCGTTGCCCACTTTTACTTCTACATTGCTTGACGAAACATTTCCTTTTGCGTCGGTTACTTTCAGCGTAGCGGTATAGGTACCAGGTTTTGTATAAGTAAAAGTTGGGTTTGGCAGGGTACTTTTAGGAAGACCTTTACCAAAACTCCACTCATAGGTGAGTGCATCCCCGTCATAATCTACCGTTCCTTTAGAAGAGAAAACGGCTTTCATGGGCGCTGCACCTGCTTTTTTGTTGACAGTGGCGGCGGCCACTGGCTTACGGTTTCCGGCATTGTACGTAATCCGCGACAAACGCGAATCGTCATTCTGGGCAAACCAAGTGTTTCCGTATTCCATGACGTACAACGAACCGTCAACGGCAAACTGCATGTCAATCGGGTGGCTAAACTTAGTGTTTGGCATGAAGGTTTCCATGCTTACAAAATCGCCTTCTTTGGTCATCGTAACGGGGTGAATCCAATCACGAATCCATTCGTATGCAAACAGTTTTCCATCATAATGGCGGGGGAATTTTACGTCATTTTCTGGATAGTCATCATAATAGTATACGGGCCCAGCCATGGCGTTGCGACCGCCTTTTCCCACGATGGGGCCAAATTCAGGTGACTCGGCATAAGGATAATAAATAAAGGCTTTTTGGGCAGGAGGCAATTCAATCAAACCCGTATTGTGCGGGGAGTCGTTGATGGGTTTTGCGGGGTCAAATCTTTCGCCCGATATTTTGGTTCCCATATCATAACGATTGTAGGCTCTATTGTCGGCCACAAATAGGGGATACCCAAAATAACCTGCTTTACGGGCCTGATTGACTTCATCGTACCCGCGCGACCCGCGCGTTTCACTGTCGTTGCCAGCATCTGGACCTACTTCGCCCCAGTACAGAAAACCAGTACGCTGGTCTACTGAAATACGGTAGGGGTTACGGTTTCCCATTATGTAGATTTCGGGGCGGGCTTTTTCGGTGCCTGGAGCAAAAAGATTCCCAGACGGGATGTCATATCCACCTTCGGCGCGGGGTTTGATGCGGAGGATTTTACCCCGTAAATCATTGGTGTTTGAAGAAGTAGAGCGACCGTCCCAGTTGGCTCTTCCGGGGCGTCCGTCGAGTGCGCCGTAGCCATCATTGCCAAAAGGGTTGATATCGTCGCCAGTAGAGAGATACAAATTGCCTTGCTTGTCCCACGCAATGGAGCCTCCAGTATGGCAGCAATCATTGCGTTTGACGGGGACGCGAAGCAGCACTTGCTCGGTACTCAGCAACAAAGTATCGCGCTCGGTATCGTACTTCATACGTACCAGCCGTTGTGAAGTGTCGGCCTCTGAAGAGACGGGAGAGTAGTATAAGTAAACCCACTTGTTTTGTTTGAAATCAGGATCAACGTTGATACCCATCAGGCCGTATTCTTGTTTGATATAAACAGGGATATTGCCTACAACTTTATAAGTATTTGGCTTTTTAGGATTATAAAGCTTTACTTTCCCTTTTCGCTCAGTAAACAGCACGCGGTGGTCGTCTAGTACAACCAGCTCGGTAGGCTCGTCTAATTTTTCAAGTAAAATGTTTTTTGTAAAACGATTTTCTTCGGGAAGGGCAGGGGATTGGGCTGAAACGGTACTACTTAGCAATGCGGCTAGCAATAGCGAACTACTACCCATACACATTGTTTTTTTCCAAAATGGATTTTCCATGAGGTCACTTATGTTTGTTATAATTTTAATACTAAAGTACAAAAGCACCGAAAACTAATGATGTAGCTGGTGTACATATAACGTTGAAAGTCTAAATGGTACTATTGGGCGCGTACAACGGAAAACTATTTTTTTTAAAAACGGTTTGTTTGATGAATTGTTTGGCCGCAGAAAAACTGTAATAGGTTGTATACCAAGCATTCTGTCTTTGTTTGAACTAATGAAAAAAATAAATCGTTTATTTATTGGATTTAGAATACAATTTAACCGATATTTGTCACGTTTTTTTCAAAAACCAAATACAAAAGTGGCACACACTCTCTCACATACTCGCTGCGCGCACATTACGCCATTTTTTTGTAGGTCCGAAAGGACACACTAATACTGTTTGCCTACGCGGCGAACGCTCTCGCCAGATTCTCGAAAATCGTTTCCTTTTTTTCTCAACACCAAAGCGGATTTGTTGTCTCCGCAGAGGATTCAATTCCAATAAATGACAATGTCAAACATCGAAATAGTAGCCAACGAGTACATCGTAGAAACAGCCGAAGACAAACACTTCCATCTCGCCGAAACCATCTGTAAAGAGATGGAAGAAAGTGCTAAACAACGCGGAACCGGAATCGCCAAACGCTCACCTGTGTATATTCAGGAAAAAATGGCCGAAGGCAAAGCCATCATCGCCACAACGTTGCTTGGTGAATGGGTTGGTTTTTGTTATATTGAGACCTGGGAGCATGGTAAGTTTGTGGCCAACTCTGGGTTGATTGTTCACCCTGATTACCGCAAAAGTGGTATCGCGAAAGCCATCAAAAGAAAGGCTTTCGAACTCTCGCGGACCAAATATCCAGAGGCCAAAATCATCGGAATTACGACCAGCTTGGCCGTGATGAAAATTAACTCAGATTTGGGATATGAGCCCGTTACGTTCAGTGAATTACCCGCCGATGACGCCTTTTGGAAAGGCTGTTCGAGCTGCGTAAATTATGACGTACTCACCCGGACCAACCGTAAAAACTGTCTTTGTACGGGGATGATGTATGACCCATTGCAAGTACCGAAAACGGAAAAAAAGGCACCTTGGGACTTTCTGAAAGAATCTAAATTGTACGAGCGCTGGATGCGTATCAAACAGCGGATTCTGTTGCGTCGCGAAATACGTGAAGCCAAAGCCCGTAAACGTCAGAACGAATTGGAGTTGGTACACTAGACTCCCTGTAAAGTACATACGGTCCTAATTGGTAATTTAAACTGCCAGTTAGGACCTTTTTTTTTAGTAACCTTGTCGTTATTCTCCTAACTTTGCGCTAAAATAGTGAGTATAACCTACCAATTTGTCAAAGGTAATGGTTGTCCAGATGGCGTGATTTTTACAAAACCTGCTTAATGGGTGGCCGCAAACAAAATAACATTAAAGAAGTCCATGTCTGAAAGTAAAAAAGTTGTTTTAGCGTTTAGCGGAGGTTTGGATACCTCTTTTTGCGTCAAATATTTGTCGGAAGACAAAGGCTACGAAATTTACTCCGTATTGGTGGATACGGGCGGTTTTTCGGACGAAGAACTGAAAGCGATTGAAGCCCGCGCGTATTCGTTGGGCGTCAAAAAACACGCGACTATTTCAAAAACGCAGGATTATTATCAGCAATGTATTAAATACCTCGTGTTTGGCAATATCCTCAAAAACAATACCTACCCGCTTTCGGTGAGTGCGGAGCGTATTTTTCAAGCCATTGCGGCTGCCGAGTACGCCAAAGAGATTGGTGCTGAGGCCATTGCGCACGGGAGTACGGGCGCTGGAAATGACCAAGTGCGGTTTGATATGGCGTTCCGTATCATTATGCCAGAAGCCGAAATCATTACCCCAATTCGGGATTTAAGGTTGTCGCGCGAGGCGGAAATTGATTATTTGAAATCAAAAGGTGTGGATCAAGAATGGCACAAAGCGGCCTATTCTATCAATAAAGGACTTTGGGGGACGTCGGTTGGCGGTAAAGAAACCCTCACATCAGATAAATATTTGCCCGAAAGCGCTTTTCCGACGCAAGTGAGCAAAACAGAAGCGGAACGCGTAACCCTGCAATTTGAAAAAGGAGAATTGGTTGGAATCAACGATACGGCTTATTCACCCGTGGAAGCCATCCAAAAATTGGCCGAAATCGCGGCGCCGTTTGGCATTGGGCGCGATATTCACGTGGGAGATACTATCATTGGTATCAAAGGCCGCGTAGGCTTTGAAGCAGCCGCGCCTTTGGTCATTATTAAAGCCCACCATACGCTCGAAAAACACGTATTGAGCGAGCAACAATTGTATTGGAAAGAACAACTGGCCAACTGGTACGGAAGCCTGCTGCACAAAGGTCAGTTTATGGAGCCTGTAATGCGAAATATTGAGACATTCTTAGCCGATACCCAACAGCACGTAACGGGCAAAGTGCACCTTACGTTGGCACCTTATCGTTTTTATGTGGAAGGAATTGAATCAAGTTACGATTTGATGTCGCCAGTGTTTGGAAGCTATGGCGAGATGAACAATGCTTGGACGGGCGATGATGTGCGGGGATTTGCCAAAGTCGCCTCCAATCAAGTGATGATTTATCAGAAAATCAGTGAGTTGAATCAGTAGACATCAGTGAGGATTTCAGGATTGACAAGCCTAGAATGCGGTCAATCCTGAAATCCTCACTCAAGAAATATCCCGACTGAATGAGAAAAAGTATACTTCTTTTTGTTGCCCTATTCTTGGTGTCGTTTTTAGTAAAAGCCCAAACCGAAGGCTGGGCTATCTGTAACAGTGGCGCCAATTTATATTTCAAAATCGTCGGGAGTGGGAGCCACGTATTGGTTGTAGGCGATGTGGGCAATTCGTCGGCTTACCTAAAAGATTTGATTAAAAAATTGTCTGAAACAAACCGCGTGGTTTATTATGACCCACGTGCTACGGGTAAAAGCCGTTTTCCCGTTATCAATGATTCAACGATTAACTTTACGAAAGCGGTTGCTGACATTGAAGCCCTTCGCATGGTGTTGAGAATTCCTAAATGGTCGGTGATTGCGCACGGCTTCGGAGCCAAAATTGCCTGTGCTTATGCTTCGCAGGCAGGAAACCACCTAGCGCAATTGGTGCTTATCAACCCCACCGCCATGACCGAATCGAAGCCCATGATGGCCAATAGCTATTTTGATAATTACGAAGAATACGGTTTTTCGCGCATGTTATCACAGGAGGTCATCAATCGGCGTTTTGAAGGGTTGCAACATCAACTCCAAACGCAAATAATGCCCACGGATTCTGTGGCGAGGGCCAGAGCGATTATGGCATTTCAGGCCGCTACTTACGTGCATGATACACTACATGAACCTATTGCTGCCGATTTTTTATACGAAAAAGTGCGTAACGTAGGGATTAAAAGCCGGGTAAGCACTAAATTTGTTCCTAACCCGCTTGATTGTATTACTGCTTTACGACAAAGAAACGTACCTGTGTTGGTGGTTGTATCGCGACAGCGCTATGACCTCAATAAATTGGTAAATTTTTGGAAAAAATCAGTTCCTAATGTCACAATCAGTTTGATTGACCGGGCGCATCATTTCCCTTGGTTAGACAATCCCGCCGCATTTTATGCGCAGGTAACTCCATTTTTACAACGATTTGTAGAGGAAACTTATGCCGAACAAAAAAAAGCTAGTCGTCCTGTCGGGCGCGGGAATCAGCGCGGAAAGCGGTATTAAAACATTTCGCGATTCGGATGGACTGTGGGAAGGGCACAGCATCGAAGACGTAGCCACCCCAGAAGGTTGGCGTCGCAATCCGCAATTGGTGCTGGATTTCTACAATGAACGTCGTAAACAGGGATTGGAGGCCGAGCCTAACGCCGCCCATTTGATTTTGGCGGAACTGGAAAAATACTTTGACGTTCAAATCATTACCCAAAACGTCGATAATCTGCACGAAAAAGCAGGCTCAACGAACGTACTCCATTTACACGGCGAATTGTACAAATCGCGCAGTACCAAAGACCCCTCGTTGGTGTACGACGTGGAAGGCTGGGAGCTGAAATTGGGCGATACCTGCGAACTTGGTAGTCAACTTCGCCCCAATATTGTGTGGTTCAGAGAAGAGGTTCCGATGATGGTAACCGCCGTTGAACTGGCCGAACAAGCTGATATTTTTATTGTGGTTGGCACGTCGTTAGTGGTATATCCTGCGGCAGGATTGGTATATTACGTACCTCCTCGGGTGCCGATTTTTGTGATAGACCCCAAAACCCCCGAAATGTCGGGTAGCACGAAATACGTGAAGTTTATTCAGGAAAAAGCCACGGTAGGCATGACAATGCTGAAGGAGAAATTATTGAAGGAGTATTTATGAAACTACTCGGTTTAAGAACGGTTATTTTCTCCGCCGCTGATTTAGAGGCGACCAAACAGTGGTACATTCAGGCATCATTTTGTTATTTAATAAAGTAAGCAGAGCTCTTCTGCGTCTTCAATATATCTTCCAATGCAACTATTAGACGGTAAAAAACTTTCTGCTGAAGTAAAAGCAGAAATCAAGGTAGAAGTAGATAAAATCAAAGCCAACGGCGGAAAAACCCCGCATTTGGCGGCTATTTTGGTGGGCAATAACGGCGCAAGCGAAACCTACGTAGCCTCAAAAATCAAAAGTTGTGAGGAAATCGGTTTTAAGTCAACCCTCATTAGCCTGCCCGATACCACCTCAGAAGCGGAGTTGCTTTCGCACATTCAGGATTTGAATTTCGACGATGATGTCGATGGCTTTATCGTGCAATTGCCGCTTCCTGCGCATATTTCAGAAAATACAATCATGGAAGCGGTTGCGCCCGAAAAAGACGTGGATGGTTTTCATCCTATCAACGTGGGCCGGATGTGTAAGGGCTTGCCCGCCTACATTTCAGCTACTCCTTACGGAATTTTGGAAATGCTCGAACGTTATAAAATAGAAACGGCTGGTAAACACTGTGTGGTGGTAGGGCGCAGTCAAATCGTGGGCTTGCCCATGAGTATTTTGATGCAGCGAAATGCCTATCCGGGCAATTGTACCGTCACAATTTGCCACAGCCGTACGCATAATCTGAAGGAAGTTTGTCAAAGTGCTGATATTTTGATTGCGGCCTTGGGTCGCCCCGAATTTATCACCGCCGACTACGTCAAAGAAGGGGCCGTGGTGATTGATGTGGGCATTACCCGCGTGCCAGATGCATCCAAAAAAAGTGGATTTGCCATCAAAGGCGACGTGAAGTTTGACGAAGTAGCACCTAAATCTGGTTACATTACGCCTGTGCCGGGTGGCGTGGGCTTGATGACCATTTGCGGCCTACTGACCAACACGCTGCTATCGTCCAAGAAAGCTATTTATAAATAAAGCTTAGACTATTAGGGTATTTATTTCAAAAAAGGCTGATTGATTCATTCAATCGGCCTTTTTTGAAAACGTATTTGGAGAGCGGACTTTTATCAGCTTGGCATGTAGTTCAAGTCATTGTTCCGTTTTAGCTTGATAATTCCCGTGGCGTTGAGGAATAAAATAAACGGATAAGTAGGGTCAAATTCGTGCCATTTTACACCAAAATTGGCGCGACCTCCGAGTTTGTGGTGGTTGTTGTGGTACGATTCGCCCATCATCAAAAAGTCAAAAGGAAGGAGGTTGCGGGCGGTGTCGTTTACTTTAAAATTGGTATAACCGTATTTGTGGGCGTACCAGTTGATAATCACCCCGTGAACGGGCCCCATCAAAAAGTGGATTGGCAACAACAAAAACATCCACCAAGCCGTGGCAAATTGTATATAAAACAAGGTGTATAATACGCCCCAACCAATGCGGATAACCCAATAATCGCCCAATCGTTCCATAAATGCCCAGTGGGGAACATCTTTTTTGAATTTGGCAGGAATACTATCTTCGCGGTGCAGTATATTGTTGTAGTAATTCTTTGTTTTCCACATCATATCCACCAAACTCGACGAAAAACTTGGTGAATGTGGGTCTTCTTCCGTGTCGGCATAAGCGTGGTGGAGGCGGTGCATTACTCCGTATGCATAAGGACTCAAAAATGAGGAACCTTGAAAAATAAAAGTGAGGGTGTAAAAAAACTTCTCCCAAAAAGGGCTCATAGTAAACATTTTGTGGGCGGCATAGCGGTGCAAAAAGAAGGTTTGCATCAAGAGAGATAAATACCAGTGGGCTACGAAAAATACAAGAACGTACATAGTTTAAAGATTGTGTTATCGGTAATGTATAGCAAAAGTACTAATGCCATTTCTTAAAAAAGATGAGTAAAATCAGTTCAAACCTTTTTTTTAAGGGTAAACCTCTCTACTTTTTACCATGGATTTTATAACGTTTCAATCGAGCCTGAAGGATTCACAACCTCCCAAAGACTGCACGCCAGTAGTACAAGCGCTTTGGTACGATGCCAAAGGAAATTGGGAAAAAGCGCACGACATTGCGCAGTCGCGGGAGGGTACCCGTGATTACGACCGTTTACACGCGTATCTGCACCGCAGGGAAGGAGATCAATGGAACGCGGGCTATTGGTACCGCCGCGCCCGTGCCGAAATGCCTACTTATACGCTGGAAAAAGAATGGGAAGAATTGGTGAAAGGGTGGCTGTAAAATATAGAAAGGTAGAAATAAACTGGGCAGAGGCAAGCCCTATCTATCCCTACTTTCTGGCGTAAAAATATAGATTGACGCTGGGTACGTTGCGGCGTTCGCTGAGGGTAAAATAACCCTTACCGTCTTTGTCAAAACACACGGCCTCGCCCTGCGGCTCAAAAATATAAGGCAAACTTTTGGTAGGATTACGGAGCAGTACGTCGCCTACTTTTTCTTCAACCTTGCGTTTCCAATAATAAATCGCGGTGTATCCTCTCACAATAATCTCTTTACCATTGGTGGAAATACTGCCTCCCGTCAAATCGCCGCCCACGGTCAAATTTCCTACTTTTTCGGCCATTATGACTTCACTAGTCGATTGAGGATAGGCAAGACGATACAAATGTGCTTGGCCTTCCCATTTAGAAACGATAAATAGGTCGCGGGTGAGGGGGTCGAGCAGCAATGTTTCGGCATCACGGGAGCCGTCTGGATAGCGAAACTGAATGCGGTCGTAGTTGGTGATGGTCGAGGTAAGACTGGCAGGTTCGGGAAAACGATAAATGCGTTTTATGTCTAGATTGATGGCATTGTCGCCGATGTCGCCCAAATACAGGTAGGTTTCGTTGGCTTGTGGGCCTGGGCCGATGGCAATGTCTTCCCAATCAAAATTGGTAAATGGGGTTTTTATTTTACCCGCAATCTGCCCCTCTCGGTTTAGTAAAAAGAGCTCATCGGGCGAGGCGGCGTCTTCGTGTGACCATAACAAACCGGGTTGTTTGAAACTATCAGCCAGTCCAGAAGCTTCGTCAAGGTCGTCGGCGGGCTGAACGGTCTTGGAGGTTGGTGTATCGGCAAAATTCTCAGATTCAGGGTCTACGGGTTTTTCTTTTCTTTTGCAAGATAAAAAAAACAGGACGAGTAATGCGGATAAAAAGAGTGGATTTTTCATTTCAATTTTTTAATGACAAATTCTACCCGTCGATTCAGCTGACGGGTTTCTTCACGGTTGTTATTGGCAATGGGACGCGTTGAGCCAAATCCGCGCCCGCTGATGCGTTGACTGGCAATTCCTTTCGAAACCAAAAATGCTTTGACGGATTCTACGCGCTGCCTCGACAGGGCCAGATTGAGGTCAAAGTCGCCCAAATTGTCGGTATGCCCGTGCAATTCGATTTCGGCGGCGGGGTTATCGCGCATAAACATCCACAAACGATTCAAGTCTTCTTCCGATTCGGGAAGCAGTTCGGGCATTCCCTGCACGAAGCGAATGTTTTTCAACACAATACTTTCACTGATTGTAACGGGTTTTAGGGTAAAAATAGTGCCGTTTTTTGATTTTTCGGTTAATTCCTTGGCCGTATAATGAATACTTGTTGGGAAAAAACCATCGGCTTCTACCATAAAATACACATCTTGACCCACTTCAAACGCGATTTTAAACAATCCATCGTCGGTCCCTTTGAGTCGTTGTTTTTCGATATTATTTTTATCCAATACCACCACCGTTGGCTGTTTGACGGGCTTTCGGGTCGTTTCGTTCTGCACTTGCCCACTCAGCACCAATGAGGGCTCTTTTGAGGGTAAATCATTGGCACTAGGGGGCGTTTTTGCTTGGGGCAGTGTGGTGGCGGGTAGAGGAGAGGTGGCTACGGGCTGAACGGTCGGCTTTTTGAGTACCGACTCGTTCAGTTTGAGGTAGCTTTTTTTTACTTCGGTAGGTTCTACTACGTAGTCGAAGATTTTGATGATAGCTACGGCCCCTGCACTGGCTTCTTCTTTGACGATGAGGTCGTCATGAAAAAAGTTCAACACACCGTCTTCGTCAATAACACCTTCGTTATTTTGGTCCGTAAATTCCACTTTAGACTCCCCATCCACGTACATTTTAAGTTGTTTGGTTTTTCCATTGCGCGAAATCACGTAGTGGGTGTATTCGTTGGCGCGCACGGGAGCGCGGGTACCCAAGGCAAAATTGTAGAAGTTGAGTTTGCCGTCGTAGATGTAACAGCCATGGTCCGACTTACGGTTTTTGAAATCAATGACGCGTTTCCAGCTATCGAGTGCCGAAAATTTGAAATAAATTTCGATGGTGTACGAATCCCTCAGAAAGCCGTTGGCGGCTCGGTTGTCAAATTGAAGGCCGTAATTTTTTTCAAATACGTAGACTGAGCGCTTGGCATTTTTGAGTTCGGGAAGCACATCTTCTTGAAATATACCTGTTTCTTTCAGTACTTTCAGGGGTGGCAATTGCCCCGATTCTTCTTCCAGATTTTTCTCAAACTGATATACACCCACCCGTTGAGCGTAAGTGCCTTGAGAAATCACCCAAAAAAATAAACACCAAAGAAGTCGATTCATTCAATAAAAACAGTTGGTACAAATACCCTTTGCCATTAGTAACGAACAAAAATAGGGGTAAATTAGCTTCAAGGGCGTTTTTTTTATTTAATGAAACACTCCCAAACCGCCGCTGTGGAGTCAACGATAGCTTGGGAGTCAGGTTGTTCTAAAATTTAATGATAAATTATTCTTCGAGTAAAAACGGCAGGTCGTATTCACGGATGATGGGCGCTTTTTTGCTCCGCACTTTTACTTCAACCCGGGCTTTGGGTGTTTCGTCGATGATTAAATAATTCTTGATGTAGGTATCTTCGTAGGTTGTCCAAGAATTGTCGGCAATAAGGTATTCCTGAACGTTTTGTTTTTGGGCCTGATACGCCCAGCGCTCGACATGAAGCGGTTCAAAATTGACGATGGAAGTACCGCCCGCAATGGTATACCACACCTGAATGCCCGGCACGCCACGGTTGCCCATTTCGGTGTTATACTCTACATAAATACGTAGGATGCCGTTGTCTTCAAGGTCACGAACCTCAAATTCGTCTATTTTTGTTTTGATGTTTGACATGGCTATCGGGGTTTGATTATTAATGCTTAACAAATCGAATGTTTTCAAAAGGCATGAAATAATTGGGTAGGCAAGTAAGCGTGTCGTTGTCCAATGTAAAATCAACGCCTTTAAAACTCACCTTCTCCAACGAAGGGTTAAGGCCTACTTCAAAGTAGTTGTTGTCGTTGGTTTCAGATTTTATTTCGCTGGCGATGTCTGGAAATAGCTCGTGCTGGAGGTAAATTCGGTCAATGTACCCGTCGTTTAGGTGCAATTCTCCCTTTTTATTTACAAACTCTACTGATTTTTCCTGCCCTCTAAAAACAATCGCTTTTACATATTGCGCCAACATCGGATTTGGGGCTACTACTTTGATGGTGTAGCCTTTGCCAATCTTACTTTGTTTGGTGATATTAAAATCCTTGCCAGCCTCTTTGCTGCTTTTGAGCTTGATGGTTTTGCCATCTACGGTGTAGGTACCTTGGGCAAATCGGTCGACCGCACCATACACGTAGAAAAATTCAAACGTACCTTGCTCCGTTAAGGTAAATCCTGCGGCCATGTCATGAATACCCGTCAATCGGTATTCGCCCGCTACTTTTGTCTGTGCCATGCTGTTAAAATGGATAAATAATGAGATAAAAAAGAAAAAGAGGGTTTTCATGACTAAAAGAAATGCTTCGTAACGGTCATTTGTACCTATTTTTGGCTGTTTTGATGATACAAAATTGTATGATGAAATTCGGCTGCCGAAACGAATGAGTATGAGGTGCGTAAAAAAACAAGTGAAGTGCCGAAAATGAGGAGGTAAGGCGTAAAACCAGACGACAAAATGGAGAATGAACAGATAGAAGGCTGCTAAAAGTAAAGGCGCCGTAGATGGTGGCTAAGAATGCACTAAGAGGTTGAAGTAAGTAATCAACTCAAAAGATGGGTATATACTCTATTTAGGTGTCTTCACAGACCTGAGAAAGGATGCACGCAAAGACGCTGCTCTTGAGCGCCCTTGCGTGAACTTTGTATTTTTATGCTTCTTCTTTCTTCATCGACTTTTTGAAGCTTTTCAAGCCCTGCAATGGCGTATAATGATCGCTTTTTTTGGGATAATAGCCCGTGCCGTTATAGACCCGTTTGTTGGGGCTGCATTTACATTCTTCGGAGCATGCCCCTTCCATTTTCCAGCCGCAGTCTTCACACATTGCTACGTGGATGTTGCAGTCGTTGTTGGCGCAGTTGACCATACGGTCGGAGGCAGTGCCGCACACGTAGCATTTTGAAATCACTTTAGGATTGACGTGGTTGACATCTACCGTCAGGCGATTGTCGAATACGTAGCATTTTCCTTCAAAATCTTCTCCGCCTGCTTCCAAGCCATATTTGATAATGCCTCCGTGGAGTTGATAAACGTTGTCAAAGCCTTGGTCCAATAGGTACGCACTGGCTTTTTCGCACTTGATACCGCCCGTACAATAGGTTACGATTTTTTTGCCTTGTCCTTTGAGGTGCTCGATTTCCTGGATATGGTCGGGAAGCTCGCGCAGGTTTTCCATGTCAAACGTAATGGCTCCTTTAAATTTACCTACACTGTGTTCGTAGTTGGAGCGCATATCAATCACCACCAAATCAGGGTCTTCCTGCAACATCTGCTTAAATTCGGCGGGCTCTAAGTGGGTTCCCGTTTGTTTCAAGGGATCAACTGGTAGGTCTGAATTAACAATTTCTTCTTTTAGTCGCACGTGCAGTTTCTGGAACGCGTGCGCTTCGTGGTATTCCACTTTAAAGTCAACTGTGGCAAAACGTGGGTCTTCTTTCACCCATTTCATATAGGCTTCGCAATCGGCCACCAACCCCGATACGGTTCCGTTGAGCCCTTCGGGAGCGATGATGATACGGCCAAGCAAATTATTATTTACGCAAAACTCGTGCTGCGCATCACGATACGCCTCGGGATCTTCGATGGGCACGTATTGATAATACAAAAGGACACTGTAAGGCTTCATCACAAAAAAACGGTTGTTTGTTACGCAAACGGTTGGCCATTTGCTCTTTTTCAATCAGTTAAAAGAAAAATTGACCAGATAAGTTTCCTGCAAAAATACAAATTTATAACCAGTCAATAATTGACAACGGTCATATACGGCAGAAAAAGCGCAAAATCTCTTTATCTTCGCAGACTTTTCGTATATTTCTACGTTTCAAATAGCAAATCTCATACCCCAAATATATTACTACTAACGGTTAACTTTTTTACTTCAATGCACATTGCAATTACTGGAAACATTGGTGCGGGCAAAACCACACTGGCGCGTAAACTATCAGAACATTACAAGTGGGGCGTATTGTACGAAGCCGTAGAAGGCAATCCTTACTTAGCCGATTTTTACGAAGATATGGCCCGTTGGTCGTTCAATTTACAGGTTTTCTTTCTCAACAGCCGCTTCTCGCAGGCCCAAAAAATCCGCTCCATGCACTACCAAACCGTGGTGCAAGACCGTACAATTTATGAAGATGCGTTCATCTTCGCCAAAAACTTGGCCGACTCCAAATTGATGGAAGAGCGCGACTACCAAAATTACTTAATGCTCTACGAAACGATGATAAACGCCATCAAAGCCCCCGATTTGATTGTGTATCTACAAGCAGACTTGCCCAAACTCCGCAGCCAAATCCAAAAACGTGGTCGCGATTTTGAGCAAAGCATTTCTGACGAATATTTGTTGAACCTAAATGAGTTATACGAAAACTTTGCCCACAGTTATCTGGACGGGACGCTATTGACTATCAACGTCAACAGCCTTGATTTTGAAAACAATACCGAAGATTTTGACTTCATTATTCAGCAAATGAATAAGGCTTTGGGGTATCGGTAGTAGAAGTCAGAAGTCAGAAGTCAGAAGTCAGAAGTCAGAAAAGGGAGCCGAACGCTCCCTTTTCTGTTTTTATTAAACTGTAAATCTGACTTAAAAATCGGCGTCAAAGCTCAGTTGTTGTACTTCTCTTTCTTTGCTGGAGTTTTTCACACCTGCTTTCTGGTATTCGCCCACTTTCTTCTCAAAGAAATTGGTTTTTCCCTGAAGCGAAATCATGTCCATAAAATCAAACGGATTGACCGCATTATATACTTTCTGCAAGCCCAGAGACAACAACAAGTGGTCGGCTACGAATTCGATGTACTCGTTCATCAATTTGGAATTCATGCCAATCAACGACACTGGCAACGATTCGGTCACAAATTCCTGCTCAATGGCTACCGCATCTTTGATTAAACTATATACGGTTTCTTCAGGCAACTTATTGACAATGTGGTCGGTATAGAGCAAGCAGGCAAAGTCGCGGTGCAAGCCTTCGTCACGGGAGATAAGCTCGTTGGAGAATGAAAGCCCTTTCATCAAACCGCGTTTTTTCAACCAGAAAATAGAGCAGAATGACCCCGAGAAGAATATCCCTTCAACGGCCGCAAAAGCAATGAGGCGCTCTGCAAATGTGCCATTGCCAATCCAACGCAAGGCCCACTCGGCTTTTTTCTGCACGCAAGGGATGGTTTCAATGGCCCGCAGCATACGGTCTTTTTCGGTCGGGTCTTTGATGTAGGTATCTATCAACAAAGAATAAGTCTCGGAGTGGATATTTTCCATGGCAATCTGAAATCCATAGAAACACTTCGCTTCGGCGTACTGAACTTCTTTCAGAAAATTAACGGCCAAATTCTCGTTCACAATTCCGTCTGATGCCGCGAAGAAAGCCAGTACGTGCGAAATGAAGTGGCGTTCACCATCATTGAGTTTTTCCCAATCCTGCAAATCAGAGGCAAGATCAATCTCTTCTGCTGTCCAAAAGGCCGCTTCGTGGTTTTTATAAAATTGCCAAATGTCGTGGTGCTTAATCGGAAAAAGCACAAAACGGTGGGGGTCTTCAACCAATAACGGCTCTTCAGAAGCATCTAATAAATTTGACATACAATAGGTCTTTTAAAAAAGTGTGTAAAAAAATTTAATTATCAATGAATACTCAACTCCGTGTCTTAGTTCGACGTAACAAATTTATTAACTTTGGTGCTCAGGTAATTACTCTTTGGGGATTTATTGAGAATATTCCTATTGTGCATTTTACAACTCAAAGGTTATCAATACGTTCACCAAATAAATTCCTTTTTTTTTACCATTGATACGTATAAAGGTTATCCGTTGGCGGTCTTTGTTGGGTTACTATACCACATTTATTTTCTCCCAAATCGGCCGCTTTGCACCATAGAATAGGCTTTGTCAATCTGTTTAGTATAACCCGCGATAATAACTTTAGTTTCATTCATCCTGTTTAAAAAAATCACAACTCTCAGATTGTCTTTTATGTTGCCCCTAGACATCTAATGGAGATAAAAAACCTGATTAACCGTTTGCGTTTATGACCCTCAATCCTTGGTATATCCTTCAGAATGAGTCCAAAGCCGACTCTCCTTCTCTGCTGATTTATAAAGAGCGCGTTCAGCAAAATATCCTAAAAATGATTGACATTGCGGGCAGTGTCGACCGACTTTATACCCACGTAAAGACCAACAAAATGCCCAAAATTGTGGAAATGATGCTTGAAATGGGTATTTCCAAGTTCAAATGTGCCACCATTGCCGAAGCTGAAATGGCCGCGATAGCAGGGGCCAAACACCTCATTATTGCCCACCAATTGGTCGGGCCAAAAATTGAACGATTGGTTGCGCTGTGTCAAAAATATCCCGACGTATTTTTTGCCTCTCTCATTGATACAGAAGCCGTCGCCGATGACCACAATCAGATTTTTGAAAAACATGGCCTTATCAGCAACGTTTTTGTAGACGTCAACAGCGGCATGGACCGCTCAGGCCACCCGCTCGACAACACTATTTTTTCGTTATACAAACACCTACACGAACTCCCAAACCTCAAATGCCACGGCTTGCACGTCTACGACGGGCACCTGCGAACGCCTGATTTTGAAACGCGTAAACACGAGGTTGAAACGGGCTTTGTGGATGTACAGCATTTTATAGAATCCATTGAGGAAGCAGGCTTGCCCAAACCCATTATCATCGCGGGCGGTACTCCTACCTTTACTGCGCACGCCTTGCACCACGAAATCTATTGCAGTCCTGGCACGTGCGTATTGTGGGATTGGGGCTACGGCGACAAACTTCCCGAACAACCTTTTGAATATGCCGCCTTGGTCTTGACCAGGGTGATTTCAAAACCTAAAAAGGGAATTATTACCATTGACATGGGGCATAAAGCGGTAGCCGCCGAAAACCCGATTGATAAACGGATTCGTTTTTTAAATTTGGAAAACTATGAGCTCATCGGCCAAAGTGAAGAGCATGGTGTGATTCAAGTCAGTGATTGGGAAAGTATCAATGTAGGTGATGTTTTGTACGGAGTTCCGTATCACGTCTGCCCTACGGTCAACCTTTATGACGAAGCCTATGTCGTCGAAAATCAGTCTATTACCGATACTTGGCAGGTGTTGGGTAGAAAAAGGAGAATTACTGTTTAAAAATAAAAATCACGCAAAGGCGCTAAGACGTAAAGGGGTTTAAACTCTGCATCTCAGTGACTTTGCGTGGCCCGCCGCAGCGGTGATTAAATTGACTACGCCACAAAAATCTCCTGCGTGGGTTGTTCGGAGCCAGGAATAATCGGTAAGGTCACCTGCAAAATGCCGTTTTGATATTCGGCTCTAATCGCGGCCGAATCAATCGTTTCGTCGATAAAGAAACTACGCTCAAACGACGCTTTTTTAAATTCGGTCCGAATCCAATTTTTGTTTTGGTCGGCTTCTTCTTTTGCCTGATACGAAACGTTCAATTCATTGCCTTTCAGACTGATTTTGAAATCATCTTTGGCGCGGTCGGGCGCAATGACGAAAATTTCGTAGCTGCTGTCGGTTTTCAGTACATTGACAGGGACACGGAAAGAACCGCCTCCAAACGGCCGGCCAAATCGTTTCCCTGGGTGGCCGTATCCCATTCCGGGATGTCCATGGCCACATCTTCCTTGGTGATGCATATTGTTGTAATTTAGTTGGTTACTGATTTTTTTGAGGTTCGGTCTGTGGCTTTTCGGGGCCTTGGTGACCGTGTTTGGACCAACGGCTTTCGCATTGTTGATGACCTTCAGCATAATGATGATGGCCTCGCCAATGATGTTGATGCCCGACGGTAATGCGCAAACTCGCGGCGGTAATGAGCGCGACTGTCACGCCCAAGATCCATTTGGTTCTTCGGTTCATGTTGGTTCCGTAATTTTAGGGGATGTTTAGATTTTAATGGTCGGGCGTTGAAACTCGTCTTTCAAACCTTCTTTTCGGTACTGCGCCGTTACGTCTTCATAAGGCGCAAAATGGGTTTGGTATTGTTTCCAATAACGGCGGCGACGCCCCGCAAATAGACGGAAAATCAGCCCTGCAAAAAGAAAGAACAAAAAGGCCTTCAACAATAAAAAGGGAAGAATAAATAAAAATAGCCCCCCAAAAAGACCCGCAATAATCACTCTCGAAACTTGTGTTAACATAGCTGTAATTGGTTTAAATGATTCGTTTAAATGCGTACAAGTTGCTGTACATAAAGGATGACGAATGAAATCAAAAATTACTTTAAAGAATGTAGAGAAATTTTTAGTTTTTTGAATTAGTCTGGGCAGAGGCAGGCGAGACCGCGCGGGCGGCGCTACTTTAACATTTGTTATTTTTCAGTTTTTCGGTTCGCCCATTTCGGGCAGAGGCAAACGGTAGGCCGCCGCGGCCCCGCGGCTACTTTTGGCAGCGTTTACGCCATTCTTCTTTCAATTTGGCGCGTTCTTCATCAGTCATGTTTCGCCATTTTTCTCGCCACTCGCCCCCTCCCTGGAAGCGATTTTCTTGGTTCCATTGGTGATTTCCCCCCATAGAGCCGCGTCCAAAATTCCCGAATAAAATACGGCACAAAACGAGCAGACCCACCGCCTGCCAAAAAGAAATTATCCCCACCCCCAGCAAAGGTGGCAGAATAGCATTCCAAAGCCATTTTACAACCCCTCCCAATACCAGAGCCGCTATCGCTGCAAAAAAAGGAAATAGCCAAAAGCGAGGCCTGTAGTTACGTGGTCTGTTCATATCCTTACTGTTTATCAATCAAATTCATTATTAAATTCAAAACATTTATCCACCCTCGGTCAAATCCTGATACAGGCTTTCGAGGCGTTGGCGCAGGTGCTGAACGGCATAGCGTTTACGAGAAATTAGGGTTTTGATGTTTTCGCCCGTACGGTCCGCAATTTGCTGAAAGGTTTCGTCTTCCAACTCGTTCCAAATAAATACCTGTCGTTGATTTTCAGGCAGTTCGTCGAGGGCGTCAAACAATTGTTGCCAAAAGATTTCCCGCAAATATTCCGTTTCGGGCGTACCGTCGTCGGCGAGTAACAAATCTTTAAAATAGATATCCCCCTCATCGTCTTCGTAGCCGTAGTCTTCCAGCCGTTCGGGTCGCTGCTTACGGTAGCCGTCAACAATACGGTTTCGGGCCACCCGATACAACCAACTCCCCACTTGCTCAATGGCTTCCACTTCTGGTTGACTGCTCAACTGGTACCATACATCCTGCAAAATATCCTCGGCATCTTCGTCGCTGCTCACGCGCTGACGGATAAAGCCGAACAATTGCTTGCTGTACTTTCTGATGGTTTGTACGATATTGGATTTTTGTGATGCCAAAGTCAAAAATAAATGCTTTTCAAGGTAGACGTATCAAGGCAAAAATTACTTTATTTGGCTCAAATATTTTTTATTATAGCCTCCGCAAACAACCCCCATGAATATTTATTTACGAAAACCTTGTTGAAATCTTAGGGTGTTGTTGTTCGTTATTATCTTTGTAGTGTACAATTTTTTCTAAACATCAACCTAAATTCCTATGACAGTTACGATTGATTCTTTTCCATGGCTTAAATTCTATCCGCCAGGAATGGCTTACGAAGTTATTCCTGAGGTTTATCCATCCCTTTTGGAGATGATGGAAGAGGGCTTTACCAAATATGCTTCCAAACCTGCGTATGCTTGCATGGGCAAGCAAATTAGCTACGCACAACTTGATAAAATGTCGAATGATTTTGCCGCTTATTTACAATATATCGGGCTAAAAAAAGGCGACAGGATTGCCATTCAAATGCCCAACGTTCTTCAATATCCCGTAGCGATGTTTGGGGCATTGCGGGCGGGGCTTACCATTGTCAACACCAATCCGCTCTACACGCCTCGCGAGATGGAGCATCAATTCAAGGATTCGGGTGCCAAGGCCATCGTTATTTTGGCCAACTTTGCCGATAAACTCGAAAAAGTACTTCCTACCACCCAAATTCAGCACGTGTTTGTGACCCAAATTGGCGATATGCTGGGCTTTCCCAAAAAGCAAATTGTTAATTTTGTGGTAAAGAACGTCAAAAAAATGGTTCCTCCGTACCACCTTCCTAAGGCGGTTTCGTTCATGGATGCCGTGGAGCAGGGCGCTTCTATGTCGTACACAAAGCCTGCCGTAAACCAGTTGGATTTGGCATTTATTCAGTACACAGGCGGCACAACGGGCGTTTCGAAAGGGGCCATGCTGACCCATCGTAATATCATCTCCAACGTAGAAGCCAATTGCATTTATCTGGGGCCTCTGCTCGATACGATTCCTGAGGGGCAGCCTAATGTTCTTGTGGCCGCGTTGCCATTGTATCACGTCTATGCCTTGACTTGTAATGCCCTTTCGGCGCTCAAAAACGGTGGCATGAACCTCCTCATTACCAATCCTCGCGACATGGAGGCTTTCATAAAGGAACTAAAAAAATACCAAGTGACAGTTTTTACTGGACTCAATACCCTTTATAACGGGCTTATGAACCACCCGAAATTTGGGGAAATTGATTTCAGTCAATTGAAAGTTACTTCGGCGGGAGGCATGGCCTTGCAAAAGGTGGTGGCTGAGCGTTGGTATAAACTGACCGGCAATCTACCGACTGAAGGCTACGGTCTTTCCGAGACCTCTCCCGTTTTGTCGGCCAATCCACTCGACCCCAAGCTGAACCGCATCGGCACCATTGGTATCCCTTTTCCAAGCACCGAAATGCGAATTTTAAGAGAAGACGACACCTGGGCAGACGTAGGTGAGTCGGGGGAAATTTGCGCTTTTGGTCCACAGGTAATGCCCGGATACTACAACCGTCCTGACGAAACCGCCAAGGTGATGTTTACCGACCCCGTTGATGGACGTCAGTGGTTCAAGACGGGCGATGTCGGCATTATGGATTCCGACGGTTATTTCAAAATCGTTGACCGGAAGAAAGACATGGTATTGGTTTCGGGCTTTAATGTCTACCCCAACGAAATAGAAGATGTAGTGGCCCAATGCCCGGGGGTATTGGAAGTAGCCTGCGTGGGTGTGCCCGACGAAAAAACCAGCGAAGCCGTTAAAATATTTGTGGTCAAAAAAGATGAAAGCCTTACCAAAGAGCAAATTATGGCATTTTGCCGGGAAAATCTGACCGCTTACAAGTGCCCCAAACACATTGAATTCAGACAGGAACTCCCCAAAACCAACGTGGGTAAAATCCTCCGCCGCGCCTTACGCGATGAAACCGTAAAATAAGACTGTCGAGCCGCCTCATTGGCGGCTCGACGTTTGTTTTTAACGTCAACACAAATGTCTTCATTCTTCTCAAAACGCGACCTTCATTTCAATTTATACGAACTACTCAAGGTTGAGCAACTCACGGGTTATGACTATTTTAAGGACCATGACCGACAATCCTTTGACATGGTTTTGGACGCCGCTGAGCAGATTGCCGACAAAATGCTCCGCCCCCTCCTGACCGAGATGGACCGCAAAGAGCCCCAATTGGTGGATGGGGCTATTCGCGTACACGAAGGAATGAAAGTAATCACTAAACGTTTTGGCGAAGATGGCTGGATAAATGCCACGTTCAGCTACGATGAAGGCGGTCAGCAGTTGCCTGTTACGGTTCAAAACGCCGCCGCATTTATCTTTCAGGCTGCCAATTATTCTGCCAGTGTGTATCCTTTTCTGACCACGGGAGCAGCCAATTTGATTCGTAGCTTTGGTTCTAAGGCACTCATTGAATGTTATACGCCATTCATGTACAGCGGACGTTGGCAAGGCACCATGGCGCTCACCGAGCCCAACGCAGGAAGTTCTCTTTCCGACATCAGCACCGCCGCTGAGCCTACCAACGAAGAGGGTGTCTATAAAATCTATGGGCAAAAAATCTTTATTTCCTGCGGTGACCACGACGCCTGCGAAAACATTGTGCATCTTTTATTGGCCAAAATCAAAGGTGGGCCCGCTGGTACCAAAGGGATTTCCTTGTTTGTGGTTCCCAAAAAACGAATTACCGAAAATGGACTTACCAACAACGGGGTAACCACCGCGGGCGTTTATCACAAAATGGGCTACAAGGGAGCGCCCATTGCGCACCTGATGTTTGGCTCTGACGAAACTTGCTTAGGTTACTTGGTGGGGGAGCCCCACAAAGGACTCAATTATATGTTTCAAATGATGAATGAAGCCCGCGTAGGCGTGGGCATGAACGCTACCGCTATCGGTACAGCCGCATATTATGCATCGTTGGCTTACGCCAAAGAACGCCCGCAGGGCCGCCCCATCACCGCCAAAGACCCAACCCAACCCCAAACCCTTATCGTTCACCACGCTGATGTAAAACGAATGTTACTGTTTCAAAAATCGGTGGTAGAAGGTGCGCTTTCTCTGCTACTCCAGTGTGGATTGTGGGCAGACTTGGCCCACGTAACCGAAGGAGAAGCCAAAGAGCGTGCCGAGTTGTTGCTTGATTTATTAACGCCAGTTGCCAAATCATACCCTTCAGAAATGTGTTGCCAGACCACGAGTGCTGCGGTGCAGATTTTAGGCGGCGCGGGCTACACCACCGACTTTCCAGTAGAACAATATTACCGTGAAGCACGCATCCATCCCATCCACGAAGGCACAACGGGTATCCACGGCTTGGATTTATTGGGTCGTAAATTAACCCTACACGGAGGCAAAGCATTGCAATATCTGATGGAGGAAATAAAGAAAACGATTGCGGAGGCCAAGCAGTCCGCCCAGTCTCAGTTACTCGATTTAGCGACAAGGTTGGAAGGAGCTTTGGAGCGTGTTCAAACCGTTACGACCTCGCTCCTGAATCTTGCCAAACAGGATAAGGAATTATTTCTGGCCGATGCCACCCTGTACTTAGATTTTTTTGGCATCGTGACCATTGCTTGGCAGTGGTTAAAGCAGGCCATTCAGGCTCAAAAGGGGCTAATGATGGCTAATTCGGAAGAAAATCGTAATTTTTATCAAGGAAAAGTAGCCACGGCAAATTACTTTTTTGATTATGAGCTAGTCAAAATTTTCTCTTTGGCACTGCTTCTAACAAGTCATACCAAGGGTACGGTTGAAATGCAGCCCGACTGGTTTTAATCATCAATACTTGAATCCAAATAAAATTAAAAAAGCCGTGCAGAATGTCCGCTCGGCTTTTTGACTTTACTCAACGTTATGAAAAACTCTTTTTAGAAAAACTTAAATAGACATAAAAGTCATACTATTTTTGTTTTTCTATTTTTGGTATATTTTGTATCTCTTTTTAGAGAGAATTAACAATTTCTTAACTCTTAATCAAGTACGCAAAGTTAGCATTTTCATCGAAATGCTATTCTTTTTTTTATAAATTCTTATAAAATAAATATTTAAGACTCAATCTGTTACTTTTCAGGAATAAAAGTACAGCATTAATAATTTTCATTCAGTCCTTTCTATAATATAACATATATTTGATAAAATTAGTGTTATTGATGTGAAAAAAATAAAAAAACAAAATATTCTACTTTGATTCTCCATTTTTAGGCGTTATCAATTTTTGATGTAAGACATAAAAAAAATGACCAAGCGGTATAGCTTGGTCATTCCTACATCAATCTCAATTAAAAAATTAACCCACCAATTCTTCTTCTAGTACCTCTGTAACTGAGGTAAAATCAAGTCCAAAAGCGTCAGCAACGGCCTTATAGACCACTTTACCGTTTACTACATTTAAGCCTTTCTTCAAATCTTCGTTTTGAGCGCATGCTTTTTGCCATCCTTTGTTGGCCAATTGAATGGCGTAGGGTAGGGTGGCATTGGTCAACGCCAAGGTAGAGGTGTAAGGCACCGCTCCCGGCATGTTGGCAACGCAGTAATGCACAATTCCATCTATTTCATAAATTGGATCTTCGTGGGTCGTAGGCTTGCAGGTTTCGATACATCCACCTTGGTCTACGGCTACGTCCACCAATACTGTTCCTTTTTTCATCAATTTCAACATATCACGCGTCACCAAGTGGGGGGCTTTGGCTCCAGGAATCAGTACGGCACCCACAATCAAATCGGCACTTTTTACCAAGTCGCGGATATTATATTCGTTTGACATTACCGTGTCCACATTGGCGGGAAGAATATCTTCCAGGTACCGCAGTCGATTCAGATTAATATCAACAATGGTTACGTTGGCTCCCAATCCTGCCGCCATTTTGGCCGATTGCGCACCTACGATACCCCCGCCAAGCACTAATACATTGGCTGGTTTAACGCCCGCAACACCGCCCAACAAAATACCGCGTCCACCCATGGGTTTTTCGAGGTATTTGGCTCCTTCTTGAATCGCCATCCGTCCCGCTACTTCCGACATAGGCACCAATAAAGGCAACGAACGGTCGGCTTTTTCGACGGTTTCGTAGGCCAAACACACCGAGTTACTTTTCAGCATGGCGTGCGTCAGTTCTTCCGATGAAGCAAAGTGAAAGTAGGTAAACAGCAACTGGTTTTCTTTGATAAGGCCATATTCTGAGGCAATAGGCTCTTTTACTTTCACAATCATTTCGGCAACCGCGTATACTTCCTCAATCGTGCTCAAAATCGTGGCACCTACGGCTTCGTACTCACTGTCCTCAAACCCGCTTCCTTGCCCAGCCGTAGCTTGTACATATACTTTATGGCCGTTTTTACGAAACTCTGCTGCTCCTGCGGGCGTTAGGGCCACGCGGTTTTCGTTGTTTTTGATTTCTTTTGGTACGCCGATGATCATAGTAGTAATAGGCTTAATGTTCAGAAATTTATTGCGTTTAAGTCTTGGCTGGAATACGATACAAAATTACGTGAAAGAAAAATATTTCCTGTTATTTAATGATAAATAAGAAAATATTTCTTATTTTTAAAAATAAAAATGATTTATTCCTCTTTTGCCCTGATTTAAAGGTTACGAAACGAAAAAAATTCGGGTAAGCATAAAAATTAAAAATGTAGTACCTAAAAACGACTGAATCAGATGTACTTAGACGAAACCGACTACCGTATTTTGCAGTTGTTACAAACAAACGCGCAATTGACCATTAAGGAGATTGCCGCCGAAATCAATCTATCCATTACGCCCGTCCATGACCGAATCAAAAAACTTGAACGGGAGGGCGTCATTGAAAAATACGTGACCATTTTGAATAAAAAACGCCTCGGTAAAGGGCTTACGGTTTTTTGCAACGTAACGCTTGATAAACAGCAACGGGAGAATTTTCAGGAATTCAGCGAGGCCATGCTTCAAATGCCCGAAGTTGTGGAATGTTGCGTGGTTTCGGGCACGTTTGATTATCTAATTAAAATCATCGCTACGGATGTGGAGAGTTATCACACTTTTTATCAGGAAAAACTCGCCACCCTCAAAGCGATTTCGCACATAAGCAGTTTCTTTGTAATGTCGGAAGTAAAAAATACGACGTCGTTACCAATATAAATCAGGGATGAGGAGCGGCCGCTGCTGCGGATAGAAGCGAGGAGCGAGATTAGTAGTATACACTGCTGTCTTTTCTCCTGACTTCTCACTTCTCATTCCTCACTTCTAACAAAAAAATGCTTCTTCAACCTATCAACAATATTGCCGAAATATGTGCCCGCAAAGGCGTTAATAATGTGGTCATTTCACCAGGGTCAAGGAGCGCAGCCCTGACGTTGGCCTTTGCGCGACATCGTGGTATAAAAACAAAAGTCATCCCAGATGAGCGCGTAGCGGGGTTTGTAGGTTTGGGCATGGCCCAATATAGCCACCAAACCGTGGCGTTGGTCTGTACTTCTGGAAGTGCCGCTTACAACTTAGCCCCTGCCGTGGTCGAGGCGTATTTTCAGGAAATTCCGTTGCTGGTTTTTACCGCCGACCGCCCCAAAGAATGGATTCACCAACAAGACGGCCAGACCATTTATCAGAACGAGCTGTACGGTAAACACGTAAAAAAATCGTTTGACTTACCTGCTGACTACGCGCATCCCGACGCCAATTGGTACATAGAACGCGTCTTAAATGAAGCGATTAATTTATCACAAACGGTCCCCAAAGGCCCAGTGCATATCAACGTACCTATACGGGAGCCGTTTTATCCCGTAGCAGACGAAAAAATTACGTACGACCGTAACGTAAAGTTGGTCGAGCGACTTGCTACTGAACCAACCCTGAGCACCGACACTTGGCACCGCTTACAAAACGAATTTGAGAATGCCAGTCGCGTGCTCATCGCCGTGGGGCAATTGCCGCCTGCATCGGCACTGTGGACCGTTTTGAAAGAATTTAGCGAAGAAATGGGCGTGCCCGTCTTGGGAGATATTATATCAAATATTCCTGTTAATGAGGCATTTGTACGACAACACGATGTTTTTTTACGGGGCAAAAATGAAGAATTGCTCACCGCTCTTGCCCCCGACCTGCTGATTACGGTCGGTGATTCGTTCATCTCCAAAAACTTCAAGCTTTTTCTGCGCAAACACTCCCCTGCCCGGCATTGGCACGTAAAATCGACCGAACAGCTCATTGATACGTTGCAAACGCTCACCACGCAAATTCCCGTGGAGCCGTTGTATTTTTTTCAAAAATTATTGGAAGACTTAGATTATCAGCAGTTTGTCCAAAATGATTCTGATGACGATGGGCGCGGGGCCTTTCGGGAAGCGTGGCTGCAAGCCGACCGACAGGGAAAACGAAGCGTACACCAATTTTTACGGCAAGAACCTCGTTGGAATGAATTTGCATTGGTAAGCAATGTCTTGGAAAACTTACCCGAAAACAGCGTTCTGCACCTTGCCAACAGTATGCCTGTGCGTTACGCCAACCTTCTTGGGCTTTCGCGCCCAGCCGAGGTGTTTGCCAATCGCGGCACGAGCGGCATTGACGGCTGCACAAGTACGGCGTTGGGCGCGGCCTTGATGACCGACAAACCCGTTTTTATCATTACTGGCGACGTCGCTTTTTTCTACGACCGCAACGCGTTTTGGCACCCGCACATTCCTCAAAATCTCCGCGTAGTGTTGTTTAACAACGCAGGGGGGAATATCTTCCGACTTATCGACGGGCCATCGGCTCAGCCTGAATTGGAGCAGTATTTCGAAACGCGACATTCTACCACAGCCCGTCACACCGCCGAAGATGCTGGGTTGGGTTATTATTCCTTAAAGGAAGACGAAGATTTTAGCGCTGTTTGGCATGAATTCATTGCTCCAAACGGGCAAGCCAAATTGCTGGAGATTTTTACTGACCCAGTGCTAAATGGGGAGGTTTTTGAAGCGTATCGACAAATGGGAACTGCTTAGGTTCAGCGTTTAATGGCTTTCAAATAAGATAAAGTCCCAAACAGCGTGGACTGATTTCCTTTTATTTCTACATTTTCAAATCCCTCAATTGCCAGAAATTGAGGGATTTTACCTTTTATATTATCGTGGGTGGTATAGAAATTATCAATCACTTGTACCACAAAAAACAGAAACCGCATCAAACCGTTTTCTGCTTTGCCCCAATCAGCAATGTGCAGTTCACCTTTAGGCTTAAGCACACGGCGTATCTCACGAAAAGCATGAAGTTTTTGCTCGGTGGTTAAATGATGAAAAACCCAAGCCGACAGCACCTTATTAAAGGAAGCATCGGCAAAAGGAAGCGTTTTGCCGTCAAATTCTTTTAATTGAATCGACGAATTTTTAAGCTTTGCTTTTTTATTCGCAATAGTCAGTATTTGAGGGTCAACATCCAAACCTGCAATGGTACAATCAGGATGCAAGTCTTCTATCATAAGCGTGAGGGTGGCGGTTCCGCAGCCAAAGTCTAAAATAGCTTGCCCTTTTTTTATATCCGCCTGTTGAATCAACCGCTTTTTTACCTTTATCTCAGGCATAGTTAGCCAAATAAACCAATCGTAGATGGGCGTCAGAAAATGGTATTTTAGGGCGGGGATGTAGTCGGAAGGCATTGGCTGCGTTGGCGATTTTTACTCCACAATCGGCGTTATTTCAATTATTTTATCTGCATTACCGCCGTTGCTGGTACAAAGATACACTTTCCCATTTGGCGCAATGGCAATGTCGCGCAGGCGGCCGAACTGATTTACCAAATACAGATTGGCAGGACCTTCAATGGTGTTACCATTGGTACTTACTTTGAGACTATATAACGTTTGGTTTTTCAGAGAAACCAACAACAAATGGCCTTTCCAGCGCGGATAGGCATCATTGTTATAATAGTCCAACCCGCAAAATGCCCATGTGCCGCCCGTTCCTGACGAAAAAATGGGTTCAATCACCGAGTTGGCGTTACAAAATGTGATTTCGGAAGGGGTATCGCAGAAACCTTCTACGTTGGGCCAGCCATAATTGCCCGACTGTTGAATGAGGTTTATTTCGTCTTCAATCCCCGCCCCGTGCGACGAGCAGTATAATTTCCCATTGGCATAGACCAATCCCTGCGGATTTCGGTGTCCTTTACTCCATACCAAACTACCCGCCATGGGGTTATCGGCGGGAACGGAGCCGTCTAAGTTCATTCGCAGAATCTTACCATTGAGGTTCGTATCATTCTGAGGCGCACTAAGGTCTTGTGCATCACCCGTGGTGACAAATAATTTCAATTCGGGGGTAATGACCAGTCGGCTGCCGTCGTGGGTGGAATTGCCTAAAATATTCTGTACCAATATCAATGGACTGCCCAAGGTAGCAGTGCCGCTGTTGAAGGTAAAACGTACCACTTTTACCCTCATTCCCGAAACGGTATTGTCAATGCTGTAATTGTAAGAAACATACACGTAAGGATGGTTGGCAAAATCGGGATGCAACACCATACCCAATAAACCACCTTCTCCGTTAGAAAAAACATCCGAAATGGTAATCAAGGTTTGAACGGCGCTCGTTTGCGGATTCACTCGGCTGATTTTTCCACCCTTCTCGGTCATCCAAATAAAGTCATCAGGTCCCCAGAGTATTTCCCACGGCAATTGCCGCCCCGTCAGTACTTCTCTCGTTTGTAATTCTGTACATTTACCCGTAAAGGCTTTAAAAACACTCCCCGACTTTGCTTCAAATCCAGGGTTTAACTGTACGTAGTTCTGCGCCTTAAATTGTACACTTGCGTTGGCTTCAATGTCGCCTGTACCAATGATATAATTACTTGATTCGTAACGGTATCCTATATTTGAGAGATTGGAGGAAACCGACACGTTGCTGTTGCACGGGGAAGTGGTCAGCCCCACCTGCACAAGCACACTGTTGGAGGCACCACTTGTCTGCATTCCGCTCGTGCAGGTGGCCGTAAAACGGGCACTTTGTTTGGGAGAAACAGAAATCGACGCACCTGTTTGTCCAGTAGACCAGTTGACCGTTCCAGCACAGCCCGAGGCGGTTAGGGTAACGTTGGAACCATAATTAATGAAAGCGCTCGTGGGTGTAACGGAAGGCGGCGTTTGTCCAAAGCTATTCAACGCAAAAAAGGCAGGAATCAAGGAGAAGTAATGTGTTTTCATACGCTTGAGTTTTTAAGCTAAGATACGATTTTAACAGCCGTAAAGTTTTTGGCGCATCAAAGTAAATTCAAGCTTCTGCTTCATTCCTGCCTTTTAATCAAATCAATGACTATAGCTCTAAAAATCAATTTATTAGAAATCAATTGACACATTAATCTTTCCTGCGAACGTATACGTTGTTGCTGATGGATTCCAGTCGTACGTCAGGGCCGCCACCGTTGACGGTTCCTTCCAGCAAATAGCCTACGATCGGATTCTTTTGTTTTTTGGTCTTGAGATCAATATCCAGATCGGTATAAACCTCGCCCGTGATGGTCTTCATGGCGATGTTAGCACCTCTGGCTTTTGGCCAACTAAAATCCACATAGCCACTGATAGTTTTGGCAAATACGGGCCCCGAAGCGCCTTTGATGTCGATATTGCCATTGATGGTTTCCAGCTTCAACTTGGCATTTTTGGGCAGATAGACTTGATAATTGATTTTACTGCACACATAATGGTCGGCTCCGTTGTGTTCGGTCCGCCATTTGTTATTTTCGCCGGGGCAATCTTCGACATTCCCTTTTTTCAAAAGGTCTTTATCAAAGTCTGTTTTGAGCGTGATTTCGTCAGCGGTCGATCCCGATTCTACCGTAAATGCATCATTTAGCCGGCCGCTGTTGATGACAACCGCGATTCGTACCGATACTTCGGCTTTGTCCCAGTACCGTACCTGTATGCTGTCAGCAAATTTGAGGTTGAGATTTACGGTTTGATTGGTAGAGAACGGAAATTTTTTCTCAATGATTTTTTGGGCAAAAGCTGCGCTGGCCATAAAGCCTAAAAGCAAAAGGAGAGAAACAATTTTCATGGCTGTATGCGTTGGGGTTGGGTTATTTTTGTTTGCGTAGATAGATATTGCTGCTGATGCTTTTCAAGTGAACTGCCACACCACCGCCGTTGGTGGTGGCCTCAATGTCGTGTCCGCCGCCTACTTTAGGGAGGCCATCTTTGGATGCTTTTTGGCCGAGGTCAAAGTCGGTATACATTTCTCCCGTGATAGACCGCATGTTCAGATTAGCTTTGGCGTTGGCGGGTAGCGTTACGTCGATTGCGCCGCTAATGACGGAGATAGAAGTAGGTTTTTCTTGGCTCAAGCTCGAATACACCACTTTAACATCACCCGCAGTACTATTGGCCACGACGGGACCCGTTACGTTATTCAATTCTATTTTCCCATTATTGGTCTTTATTTCCAAATCGCCCTCCACATTATTGATGGTAATATTGGCTCGATTCCAATTGGTTTGCTCATAAAAAATAGCCGCTTTTTTGGGAACCCGTAACGTATATGTAACGTGCTTTCGCGAGGCTTTTTCAATTTTCAATACCGTAGCCTGGGAAGTAACCGCCAGTCCAATGCCCGTGTTATCAACTGCCGTATTGTAGAGTGCCTTTAGTCCTTTGGCCTGTTCGGGCGGAGCTTCAAAACCATTTCCTTTGATAATCACTTCATCGCCATCGTATCCTTCAATTTTTAGGTCGCCAGCGTCCATTTCTATGCTAATTTTGCGGTCTTTGGCGTTGGCTAATTTGGCTTTAAATTCTTGGGCAAAGACGCTCCCAAAGCACCCTAAAAACAGGGCACTTAATAACATGTTTCGTTTCATGGTTTGATGGTGAGTACTAAGGCACTCGTTAGTGGTTATTTGCTAATTCTAATTCGTTGGTAAGACTTTTTTGATTGCGATGTTTAACGACTCTCATTTATTATCAGGACTCTACACTTTTCCCCCTAGACTCTTTTTTTCTTCAATTGGGTTAAGTGGGTAAACCCTTCTTCGGCTTTCATACGCACTACCTCCATCACTTCTTTATTTTGGGCCAACCGCTGCATTTCTTCGGTTGCGCGTTTTTCTTTGATAGCAACCAAAATTTCAATCAAAGTCAGCTGCACGTTGGGATCGGTCTGAATACTGAGCGATTGAATGAATCCTTCACGCACCAAAGGCTCATTTTCAAAGCGCCGTAGTGCCTGACACGCTGCCAGACGCACGTTTACATTATCGTCAAAATTCATGGTGTTGATCAGCATTTGCGTAATATCTTCGTCGGCATGGTTGAGTTGGGCGCTCAAATTGACGGCCTGAATGCGTTCGCTGGCGGAGGTTTGCTCCCCTTGCTCAAACCGCAGCGCTTTTTTCATGACTACCACCTCTTTTGGGTCATTTTCAGCTGACTGAAAACCACGATTTGTATAGAGCATTCCTCCCCCAAACCCCACCAGAATCAGCGTAACTCCCGCCGCAATGCGCATTCCCCAAGAAGTCAAACGGCGTATGTTGCCTTGTTCTTTCAGATTTCTAACTATCCGAAAACTTGTTGTTGCCGAGGGCTGCTCCCTACGAGCCTTTTCAAAATATTGGAACTGCCCCACGTGTGATTGTAAATGCTCTGGAATGTTATTTCCTTGGAAGAATTCCCGCAATTCGCGTTCTTCTTCCAGCGTGGTATCGCTTTCGTAATACTTATCTAATAACTTTTCAATGTCCTGCTTCATAGTTGTTTACTTTTAAGTAACCAGTCCGAACCTCTTTTCTCGCCCTCGTCAAAATTACCCGTATATTGTTGACTGTCAGGCCTGTTACCTGTTCAATTTCTTCGAAAGTATACTCCTCTACATCCCGTAAGTGTAGAATCAATTTTTGGGGTTCGGGCAAAGCATCTATCAGTTGACGCATCAGAGCCGCGCTGTCTGCAAACTCTGTTTGCTGATACGGCGATGCACTCTCCACACCCAACTCATACAATTCTACCTCGCCCGTTGTGGTTTGAAATGCTTTTGATTTCAGTTTATCTAAACACAGATTTCGGGTCACTTGTACCGCAAAGGCCTCTATACTTTGATACGATTCCAATTGTTGTCGATTGGTCCAAAGCTTCAACAACACTTCCTGCAAGGTATCCTCGGCTTCTTCGCGATTGCGAAGAAACAGCTTGGCCAACCTAAAAAGTCGGCCCTGCGTGGGAAGCACGAGTTGTGTAAAGGCTTTTAAATCCATTTCAAGAGCATAGACGATTGAGTCGGAAAAACATTACAAAAAAAAACGCAACTTTTTTTGTACCACCGATTTTAGGTACATTTCATTAGCTACTTTCTCTTTAGCAAAAAATATTGCAACAATTTTCCCAAATCACTGTAACCTTCTTCTAAACTCGAAGTTACCACGTACAAATCACCTGACAAACCATTCTCTAAACGCTTGAACGCTCTAACGGATAACGCACTTATGCTCCGGGTCAAAGCCGGAGACATCGACAAGATGGGCCTGCTCTTTGAGCGCTACCATCGTCCGTTGTTTGCTTTTTTGTACCACATGACAGGCCAAGCCCAAGCTTGCGAAGACTTAGTCCAAAATGTGTTTTATAGAATGTTAAAATACCGTCATACATTCAACGGCGAAGGTGAATTCAGAACGTGGATGTATCATTTGGCGCGCAATATCCTGAATGATTCGTTTCGACAAACCGAACGTTGGGGAGGGCATCCTTTCGACATCGCTGATTTGACCGATAAATTGGGCGGAGGAATTTCGGCCGATGAACAACTTGAAAAACAGCAAGAACTGGATGCGCTCCACGCGGCACTTGGCAAATTAAGCCCCGAACACCGTGAAGTATTGGTACTGAGTCGGTTTCAGGAATTAAAATACGAAGAAATTGCCGCCATCTTGCATACCACCGAAGGCGCCGTCAAGGTGCGCGTCCACCGGGCCTTGGGGGAGTTAAAAAAAATTTCTTAAAGATTGAAAATGGAAGCAAAGCTCATGAACTGTGAACACGCAAAAGAACGGCTAACGGGCTGGCTAAATCACCAACTCTCAGAAACCGACCAAAAAGAAATAGAGCGACATTTGGAGGGGTGTGCTGATTGTCAGCAAGAATTTGAAGCCGACCGGCAGTTGTGGACACTATTGGGAGAAGTATCTGCCACGCCCAAACCGAGCGGAGCCATGCGCGAGGGATTTTATGCTATGCTGGATACCTACAAAAAGACTGAAGCTAAGAGAAACCGTAATACGTGGCAGGATTTTGTCCAAAAACTCCAACAATTATGGACACCTCAACTGGCTCTCCGCGTTGCTTATAGCGTGTGTTTGCTGAGTATAGGGCTATGTGTGGGCTATTGGCTCAACCGCCCGCAGGAAGTAAAAATGGAGGCGCTCTCTGCCGAAGTCCAGGAAATGCGACAAATGATGATGCTTTCAATGATTGATAATCCTTCGGCAACCGAGCGCCTCAAAGCCGTGAGTTATACGAAGGAAATCAACGAAGTAGACGATAAAGTTCTGAAAGCTTTGTTTACGACCCTCAACAATGACCCAAATGTTAATGTGCGCTTGGTGACATTGGATGCTCTGGCCGAACTGGCCCACGACCCGCAGGTGCGGGAAGGCTTGGTGCTTGCGCTCTCACATCAGGAATCGCCCTTGGTACAAGTGGCTTTGGCCGATGTGATGGTGAAATTACAAGAAAAACGCTCTATCAAAGCATTCCGACAAATGCTGCGCCGCGACGATTTGAACGACCTCGTCAAAACCAAAATTCAGCAGACCATCAAAGATTTATCTTAGAAACCAATCATCCATTTTAATAGCTATGAAACGTTCCCTTATCCCCTTTTTAGCGGGGGTGGTGCTGTCTTGTACCCAAGCCTCCGCCCAAACGCAGGAATTTAAAGAGCAAATTGTCAAAGAATATGCGCTCAAAAAAAATGCAACAAGTAGTACGCTGGCAATTTACAACATCAACGGTTCTATCAATGTGGAAGGCTATGCGGGTGATAAAGTAGTGTTGGAGGTAGCCAAAACGATTTCGGGTAAAACCAAATAAATACTAGACCAAGGCAAAGAAGAATTTAAGCTGATATTTGAACAAAATGAAGATAGCGTCATCGTCTACATTCTTGAACCTTATGATTCACGGCCCAATCGCAACAATTGGAAAGGCCGAAACGATAATCGCCGCATTGAGTATAAATATGATTTAGACTTCACAGTCAAAGTCCCATTTGCCATGAATCTGCACGTTTCGACCGTCAACGGCGGCGATTTATCGGTCAAGGATGTGACAGGTACTCTACATGTGTACAACGTAAACGGGGCCATTTCGCTAGTCAACGCCAAAGGTGCCACCGAAGTACGCACCGTTAACGGGAATGTAGAAGCCAATTATACCGCCATTCCTCCTGGAAAATCGGATTATAAAACCCTCAACGGCGACATCAAAATCAGCTACCCAGCCAATCTTTCGGCTGACTGCGAATTCAAGAGTTTCAGAGGAGAGTTCTACACCGACTTTCCCGATGTTGAGTCACTTCCCGTCAAAGTCATCAAAAACCAAGAATCCAAAGGCGACAAAAGCACTACCTACAAACTCAACACCGAGACTTCTATCAGAATCGGCAATGGAGGCAAGATATTTAGATTTGAAACATTTAACGGAAATATATACATTAAAAAGCAATCCTAACAAGATGAAAACCACCCACATAAGTATCGCAGTTTTAGCCCTGGCAATGACTTACGCTGCCCCATTGGTAGCCCAAAACGAGGCCAAAAATGAAATCAAAGAACAACTGGTCGTTCCGTTGAGTGAGCCAAACAAGTCTGGTTCTTTACAGGTAAGATTAATCAATGGTTCTATTCATGTGATAGGCTACGCTGGCAAAGAGGTCATTATTGACGCCGTTGCCGAGGCGTATAGCGGCAAAAAAACTGAGCATAAAAACGACGAACTCGCCGCAGGAATGAAAAAAATCTCTACCAACGGTGGTATTGACATTACGGCCGAAGAGCGCAACAACACCATCAAAGTAACGTCGCAATTCATGAAGCGTCCCATGAATCTCACTATTAAAGTACCGCAGCAGTTTGGCCTGAAAGTAAGTACAGTCAACAACGGCGATATTTTGATAGAAAATGTGAACGGAGAATTGGAAATCAGCAACGTAAATGGTACCATCAAGCTCGTAAATGTGTCGGGCTCGGCCGTGGCTACTACCGTAAACGGTGGCGTAAAAGCAAACTTCAAAAGTATCAACGCCGAATCGCCGATGGCGTTTACCTCCCTCAATGGAAGCGTTGACGTCACGTTTCCGCCTTCTGCGAAGTTTGACGTAAAACTTAAATCTGATCGGGGCGAGATTTACAGTGACTTTGACGTAGACGTGGACAAAACCCAACCCAAAACCAATCGGGTAAGCAAAGACGGTATGTACAAAGTCAGTGTGGATGACTGGGTTCAGGGAAAAGTCAACGGAGGGGGCAGTGAAATAATGATGAAAAACATGCACGGCAATATTTACATCCGCAAAGCCAAGTAAATTCGCACTCATCGTAACGTCGGCGAGGACTGCGCCGCACCGGCGGACCAGCCTACTGTTCAAAACCTTGCCGACGTTTTATCGACTGATGGTGGATGCCAATCCTAAAGTGATTTCAAGAGGAAATACAATAATATGTAATCACGCAAAGGCGCCGAGGAGCAACGCCTTTGCGTGATTACAACTTTAAACCCCTTCTTTCTGCAAAATCTCCGCAGCTTCCGTGTCCTCATATTGCTTGATAACCTTCTTTAAATCAGTCAATAATTGTTTTTGAATGGCTTTGTAGGCGGGATTTCCGTATTGATTTTTTAGCTCATCGGGGTCGGTTTTGAGGTCGTAGAGTTCCCAGTAGTCACCGTCTTTGTAGAAACGAATCAGCTTGTAACGGTCGGTGCGGATGCCGAAGTGCGCTTGCACACTGTGCTCGGCGGGATACTCGTAATAGTGGTAATACGTTGATTTTCGGGGTGTTTTACTGAAAAAGGATTGTCCCTGCATGTCTGCGGGGATTTTGAGTCCAGCTTCCTGCAAAATAGTGGGCGCAAAATCGGTATTGTTGTGAATGGCGCGGTCGATGGTTCCTGGTTTGATGCGTTTCGGATAGCGTATCAGCATCGGCATGTGGTGGGATTCTTCGTACATAAAACGCTTGTCAAACCAGCCGTGCTCTCCCAGATAAAATCCTTGGTCGGAAGAATAAATCACAATTGTATTTTCGGCCAAACCCGTTTTGTCTAGATAATCCAACACCCGGCCCACGTTGCGGTCAAGTGAGCGGAGCGTGCCGAGATAATCCTGCATATAACGTTGGTATTTCCATTCGTCGAGGGCGCGGCCCGTTAAATTCTGTTTTTTAAAGTCGGCCGTCACTTGGTCGTAATACGCCAACCACGCCTTGCGCTGGGCGGGATTCATACGCCTAACAAACTCATCATTTTCAGCGCCTACTTTCAAATCTTCTTTCAGGCGCATGGTTTTGGTCACGGTCATGTCTTGGCGTTTGGCAGCAATCCGACCTTCGTAGTTATCGTAAAAGGTTTTGGGCAATTGAAATTTGACGTTGTCAAACGCCCGCAAATCACCCGTGTCGGGCAACCAATTACGGTGCGGGCATTTGTGGCCGATGACCAAACAAAACGGCTTTGAATCATCGCGGTCGCTGCTCAACCATTTCAGGGCTTTATTGGTGATAACGTCGGTAGCGTACCCCTCGTGTCTAACAGTTTTGCCGCCCATTTCATTAAAGTCGGGATTATAATACGCCCCTTGGCCTGGCACCACGGACCAATAATCAAAATACTGCGGTGTGGCCTGTAAATGCCATTTTCCAATCCAACTCGTTTGATAACCAGCCGCTTGTAGGTATTTGGGGTACATATTCTGACCCGCGTCAAACTGGGTTGAGTTGTCTCTATGGCCATTTTTGTGGCTAAATTTACCCGTCAGTAGCGTGGCACGGCTCGGTGCGCAAAGTGAATTGGTACAAAACATATTTTGGTACAAAGCACCTTCCTTAGCCAATCGGTCGATGTTGGGCGTTTTGATATATGGACTGCCGTAAGCGCTGATGCCTTGCAGCGCGTGGTCGTCTGAAAATAGAATCAGGATGTTAGGGCGCTTGTCTTTGGGTTTGAACGACAATAGGCCTGCGCTTACCATTAAAACGAGGGCCGTAAGCGTAATGAATGTTTTTTTCATGAATTGAAAGGGTTTCAGAGATAATTACTTGCTATGGATAACGTCGTTGTGAACGTCGGCGAGGTTCAAAACCGCAGACCGGTGCGGCGCAGTCCTCGCCGACGTTTATTTTACTAGCCACTCATAATTGAATTTAGCGTACACGATTTGCGTATAGTCATTTTTCTCATACAATACTCCAATGACATTATCGCGTTGTACCACCAAATCCGAATATGCCGAAGGGTCTGAATATGCCTTGGCTACACCGTAAATTTCTTGACCGACCGACCAGCTTTTTCCATCATCATAGCTTACCCGAACGGTCAGTTTATCGCGTTGGGTTTGGCTGTTGTTGTTGGAAAAAAGCAACACTTTTTGTCCCTTTTTGGGTTGAAAATCAATCATGCTTCCTTGGCAAACTGGGTCGGGAAGGTCGGTCATGATTTTCACTTCATCCCAAGTTTCGCCCGCGTTTTTGGTAAAGGCTTGAATTCGGTACTTGGCGTCGCCCGATTGATTGCGGCAATTGAAAACCAAACTGCCGTCCGAAGTTTCGGCGGCGATGGCCTCGTTACTGCCTGGGTAGGCTACGTTGGGCGAAATTTTGAAGGTTTTGCCGTGGTCGTCGCTGTAAAAAGCGTGGGCAATATAATCCCGGGACTCCTTTTGGGGCGGTCCTGACGAGTGATTGGCGGGAATAAAAAGTCGACCTTTGTACTTTCCTTTTTGAATTTGCAGACCGTGGCCCGGGGTATTGGCGTATGAGCGCCAGTCTTCTTTGAAATTGTAGGCAGGATTTACGCTGGGTTTATTGGGTTTGGAAACCTGCGTTGTGATATTGACTGGCTCCGACCAAGTTTGTCCGCCGTTGGTACTGGTCTTATACCACACTTCCCGAATGGCTTTCCCCTCGCGGACTTCCTGCTCGTGGGCGATGCCCGTGTTGTAAAACAAAAACAACCGACCCTTGGGGAACCGCTTATCTGTCAGGTCAAAAACGGGGGCTTGATTGCCTGCTTGGTCGTTGCCGTTATCGGCCACGACTTGCAAATTTCCCCACGTCGTGCCGTTGTCGGTGCTGCGTTTCATCACGATTTCCACATCGCCAAAATCCCCGCAATTGTTGCGGCGGGCTTCAGCAAAAGCCAATAAGTGGCCGTTGGGGGCTTTGACAATGGCTGGAATACGGTAACATTTATAGCCGTTTTGGCCGTTTTGAAAAACCACGGTTTCTTTTGGCGATTGGGCATTTCCCCAAAATGGAATCAATAAAAGTAAAAATAGACGTAGATGCATCTTTGCGGTTGATTAGGCGGTGTTTGGTTGGGCCTTGAAAAGCGTTTATGTTTTTATTTAAAGAAGAGAATGCCTGCAAAGTACTACCAGAGGTGTATAAATCTGGGAGAATTTTGTCGAAAATGCGCAAAAAGTAAAAATTTGCCTAGGGGATGGCCCAAAATCATGCTGATGAAGAGTACAGGCGGTAAGCTTAAAAATAGAAAATCGGAGAACGGACGTGTGCCATTCTCCGATTTTTACTTCCTGAACAATATTATACTTCTGCTGCTTCAAACCCCGCCTTCTGAATGGCGCTTTCGATGAGCTCGCAGGTTAAATCTTCCCCCGATACGGTCAGAATTTTTTCAGGATTGTTGGTGTCAACTTTCCACGTCTCTACGTTTTCGAGTTGATTCAAGAAAGGAGTTACTTTTGCTACGCAGCCTCCACAATTGATATTGGTTTTGAATTTTAACGTTTCCATGATTTGAATAATTGATAATTGATAATTGATAAATTTTGATGGATGTGAGAGGTAAGAAATAAGAGGATTGTTTTCTGTGTACTTCTGGTTTCTTATTTCATGCCTCTTAATTCTTACGTCTTGATTATAAGTGCTTTAATTTAAGTCTCAGGCTATTTCCTACCACCGACACCGAACTTAGCGCCATGGCTGCCCCCGCAATCATCGGATTGAGCAGGAACCCGTTGATTGGGTACAACACGCCAGCGGCGAGCGGAATTCCGATAAGGTTGTAAATAAACGCCCAAAACAGGTTTTGATGAATGGCCGCTACCGTCCATTTAGAAAGGCGAATGGCCTGCGCAATTTTATGCAAATCACCAGAAATAAGCGTCATTTTGGCCACGTCCATGGCAATATCGGAGCCGCGACCCATGGCAATGCTCACATCGGCCGTGGCCAGCGCGTGGGAGTCATTGATGCCGTCGCCGACCATGGCTACCACTTTGCCCGTTCGTTGTAATTCTTCCACAAAAGCGGCTTTGTCGGAGGGTAACACTTGGGCTTTAAAATGGTTGATTCCCACCTGCTTCGCTACTTGTTGCGCCGTTTGGACATTGTCGCCGGTCAACATATAAACTTCAATTCCTTGGTTTTGAAGTTCTTCAATGGCTTTGGCCGACGTTTCTTTGATGGGGTCAGTAATGCCAAAAGCGGCGATTACCTTGGTTTCGTTGGCAAAAACGATGACTGTTTTGGCTTCCAATTGCCACTTTTCAATGGGCGATTCCGACAACGAAAGTTGTCGCTCGGTCATCCATACGGGGCTGCCGACGTAATAATTCTCTCCATCGACGGTTGCTTTTACTCCACGACCCGTTACGTTTTCAAACTGCTGAACCAAGCGCGTTTTGACGCCTTCCATTTTCAAATGATTCACCACTGCTTCGGCCAGGGGGTGAGCCGATTGACTTTCGATGGCGAGCAAAATGCTCTTTTGAGTTTCATGGTTTTCGATCCAAAAACTGTCGGTGAGCGTAGGTTTTCCTTCGGTAATGGTGCCTGTTTTGTCCAAAATGATGGCATTTACCCGATGGGCAAGTTCCAGGCTTTCGGCGTCTTTGATGAGAATCCCGTTTTCAGCGCCTTTGCCCACGCCCACCATGATGGCCGTTGGGGTAGCCAATCCCAGCGCACACGGACAGGCAATGACCAGTACCGTAACCGCCGCCAGTAAACCCTGCGACAGGGCGTTTTCGCCTCCTAAAATGAACCAAGCCACAAACGTAAGAATGGCAATGCCGATGACAATCGGGACAAAAATCCCCGCAATTTTGTCGGTCAATTTTTGAATAGGTGCTTTGCTACCTTGGGCATTTTGGACCATCTGAATGATGCCTGCCAGTAGGGTTTCTCCACCGATTTTTTCGGCAATAAATCGAAAACTACCCTGCTGATTGACCGTTCCTGCAAAGACTTTGGCCCCTTTGGTTTTCTCAACTGGAATAGGCTCGCCAGAAAGCATACTTTCATCCACAAATGAGGTGCCAGAAAGTACTTTGCCATCCACGGCAATCTTGTCGCCAGGCTTGACGATGATGCGGTCACCGATGCGGACTTGGGCCAATTCTACTTCTTTTTCTTCGCCGTTTTCGATAATCCACACGGTATGTGGTTGGAGGCCCATCAGTTTTTTGATGGCTGAGGAAGTATTGGCTTTGGCTTTTTCTTCGAGCAATTTCCCCAACATGATAAACACAATTACAACGGCCGCCGCTTCAAAATAGACGTGCGGGTGAAGTCCCCGGCTGTGCCAAAATTCGGGGTAAATGGTATTAAAAAGGCTGAATAGGTAGGCAATTCCGGTGCTTAACGCCACGAGCGTGTCCATGTTGGATTGCCCGTGGCGAGCTTGTTTCCAGGCGTTAATAAAAAAGCTTTTCCCAAATAGGGCCAATACGGGCGTGGTCAGGGCCAGCATAATCCAATTGGCGTAGGGCATTTCCATAAAAAACATGCCGATAACCACCACGGGAGCGGTTAGGATACTCGCCCAAACCACATTGTTTTTGAGTGATTGTACGTGCGCTGTTTTTAACTCAGCTTGCTTTACTTGGGCATTGGCGGTATCCAAAATCAAGTCATACCCCACGGCCTGCACCGATTTTTTGAGGGCTTCGGGGGAAGTTTGGGCGGTGTTGAAAGTGATTTGGGCCGTTTCGTTGGCAAAATTTACGGCACATTCCAATACCCCTTCCTGTTTGTTGAGGACATTTTCGACACTGCTCGCGCAAGCCGCACAGGTCATTCCTGTCACAGGAATCGTTATTTTTTGTTCATTCTCTATCGTGAGCGTTTCCATGCTATTGTTGATTTGACGGTACAAAGGTACAGTGCTGAGGTGAGGGAGTTGTTACACGATTTTTGGTAAAATTTATACTTTTATCGTTTCGGTCAATACTTTTGAACTTGAGTATCTAAAAACAATTATCAGCTTCTAAATACGCAACATCTAAACGCCGAGTCGGGTTCTCAAACTTCAGCGTATCAGCCAGATATTGGCTTTCTCGGCAATCTTATTTTACACCATGATGGCAGCAAAAAACAGCTTTCTGTTACTTTCTTTTTCAATTGCCTGAAATAATCAAATATCTTCGTACTAAGTAAGAATGTGTCAGTTCCTTTTAATACAAAACAACACGCCATGTTAAAACGCCTTCTTTACCTATTTTTGGGTATCTTCTTAGGGTTGACCGACGCAGCCGTTGCCCAAGTTTCTGCCAAACACGACTTGGTTTTTGACAAACTCCCAACGCGTTGGGACGAAGCATTGCCGTTGGGGAATGGTTTTATTGGAGAATTGATTTGGCAAAAAGGCAATAACCTACGCTTCTCCCTCGACCACGCCGAATTGTGGGATTTACGCCCGATGGAGGGCATGAAAAAACCCGAGTTTACGTATGCATGGGTGCAAGAGCAAATCAAGAAAAACAACTATGCCGCCGTACAGCAATACGGCGATGTACCTTATGAGCGCGAACCCGCCCCGAGCAAGATTCCTGGCGCTGCATTGGAAATAGAAAGCCAAACTTGGGGCGAAGTAAGCTCCGCTCGGGTGGATATACAAAAAGCCATCGCCGAAGTAAAGTGGGCCAACGGGGCCAAACTTACCTCTTTTGTTCATGCTTCCGCGCTGCTAGGTTATTTTCGGGTGGAAGGTGTGAAAGATTTTAAAATCAACCTGTTAGCGCCCAAGTACGAAGGAGAGGTAGACAAAACCGCGGGTGGGTCGGTAGCGGGTGACGACTTGGCGAGGTTGGGCTACCAACAGGGAAAAGTGCTTAAACAAGGAAACGCCTATACCTACCGCCAAAAAGGTTGGGGCGGGTTTGAGTATGAAGTAAGTGTACGCTGGAAAACCCTCGGTGCCGATGTATGGGAAGGAGTTTGGGCGATTTCGGCGCATTATCCCAACAAGCCTAAACCCGCCGCCACTACATTGACCGCTAAAATAGTTGCTTTTGAAAAAGCCGTCTTAACGCATCAGGCTTGGTGGAAAAATTTCTGGGCTAAATCTAGTATTGAGTTGCCAGATGCAGTGTTAGAAAAACAGTATTATTTGGAACAGTATAAATTTGGCAGCACGGCCCGTAGGGGTGCACCGCCGATTTCATTGCAGGCAGTTTGGACGGCCGACAACGGCCGATTGCCGCCTTGGAAAGGCGATTTTCACCATGATTTGAATACGCAATTGAGTTATTGGCCCGGCTACACCGCCAACCATTTGGAAGAAACCCTCGGCTACCTTGACCACCTCGACCAAAATCGCCCTGCGTACCGCGAGTATACCAAATGGTTTTACCAAAGTGAGGGAATCAATGTGCCTGGCGTGACTACCCTCACGGGAGTGCCCATGGGCGGATGGATTCAGTATTCGTTTTCGCCGACGGTCTCTTCGTGGCTGGCGCAGCATTATTATCTCCAATGGCGCTACAGCATGGACCGTGATTTCTTGCAAAAACGAGCCTATCCGTGGTTCAAAGAGGTGGCGACCTTCTTAGAAAAAAATACGTTTCTGAACGCACAGGGGCAGCGTCAGCTTCCCATCAGTTCGAGTCCAGAAATTAATGACAATCGGGTAACTGCTTGGTTTTCTGAGAATACGAACTATGATTTGTCGCTTATGCGTTTTACGTTTAGCAAAGCCGCTGAATTGGCGGCAGAATTAAAACTTACGCAGGATGCCGCCCATTGGCAGAAGATTCTCGGCCAGTTTGCCCCTTATGCTCTTTCTGAAAATGCCGAATTGAAATTTGCACCATCGTTGCCTTATAATCAATCACACCGTCATTTTTCGCACGTAATGGCCATTCATCCTTTGGGTGAAATTCGCTGGGAAAATGGAGAAAACGACCAAGCCATCATCAAAAATAGCCTTGCCTTGCTCGATAAAATTGGCCCTGATTGGTGGTGCGGATACTCGTATGCGTGGTTGGGCAGCCTGAAAGCCCGCGCCAAAGACGGCACAGGTGCGGCCAAAACGTTGCGGACGTTTGCCACGGCGTTTTGTTTACCCAACTCCTTTCATGCCAACGGCGACCAAACGAAATCGGGTTTGTCTAAGTTTACGTATAGACCGTTTACACTGGAAGGGAATTTTGCATTTGCCGCTGGAGTACAGGAAATGTTGGTGCAAAGCTATGCGGGTTTTATTGAAGTGTTTCCCGCCGTACCTGCCGATTGGAAAGACGTTTCGTTCAAAGAGTTACGAGCTGAAGGTGCTGTGTTGGTCAGCGGAAAACGCACGGGTGGCTTGGTGGACGAGGTTATTTTAAAATCTGAAAAAGGCGGTATCGCGCGGCTGAAATTGCCCTTCAAAACGCACTTTGTAAAGGAGAAAAAAGGGGCTGTGCTGGAGAAAATGGAGAAAGAATTTGTGGAAGTCAGTTTTGAGAAAGGTGGGTTCATTGTTTTTAAAAATGGATACGAATAACCAAAAAGGCAATTCTAGCCAATAAACGCATAAAGGCCAGTCATTCAGTAGAATAATTGCCGCTGAATCTCGTTTATTTTAGTGCTTTCCCGATAGAATGACTGCGGTAATGCAACGGTAAAAATCAAAAGTGAAAATCTGATGATTTGTCCGTAACTTTGCCCGCCTAAAATGAGAAATAACCCATTATGTATCCTCCAAAACCGCTAATATTAGTTAGTAATGACGATGGTATTACATCGTTAGGAATCAGGACGTTAGTAGAGTTAATGCAAGAGTTGGGCGACGTGGTGGTGGTGGCCCCGGACAGTCCTCAATCGGGGATGGGTCATGCGATTACGATTGGGGAGCCATTGCGGCTTCATGCAACGGAGATTTTTAAGGATGTAAGGGCCTACGAATGTAGTGGTACACCAGCCGATTGTGTGAAATTGGGCAAGCATTATGTGTTAAAAGACCGTACTCCCGACCTGGTAGTGAGTGGTATCAACCACGGGTCCAACAGTTCTATCAGTATTTTGTATTCTGGTACCATGTCTGCGGCCATCGAAGCAGCTATTGAAGGGATTCCAGCCATCGGATTCTCGTTGTGCGATTTTGCCCCCAATGCTGATTTTTCGCACGTCAAGCCCTATATTATGCAGATTGCAAAGGCTGTTTTGGAGAATGGTTTACCCAAAGGAGTGGCCCTTAATGTGAATTTTCCGAAAAAGTCTGGTGAGCCACTGAAAGGAACGCGCATTTGCCGACAAACCAACGGAAAATGGGAAGAAGAGTTTGAGAAAAGAAAAGACCCGCACGGACGTAGCTATTTTTGGATGGCGGGCAAGTTTGTCAATTATGATGAAGGCATGGAAGATACCGATGAGTGGGCATTGGCCAATAATTATGCCGCAGTAGTACCTTGCCAGTATGATATGACTGCCTATCAAACGGTTGAGTTAATGAAACAGTGGCAGTTGGAAGAAATTGAAAGTTAGTAATAAGGCAGAAAGGTAATTGAACCTTTACCGTGGTATCTTAAAAACTCTCTTGAAAATAGCCCTTTCAGCTTATGAAAAATCAACAATCATTTAAAAACCCCTGCTAGCATGGCACTTTTAGGAAACTTGTTAAAAGGAGGACTAAAGCTGACCGTAAGCATTCAGCGTGAGAAAAACAATCACGCAAAGGTGCAGCGAAAAACGTTGAGTAAGCTTCTTGCGAAGGCGCGTTACACGCAGTTCGGTGAAAAGTATAATTTTGAAGAAATACTTAATACCGCCGTTTTTGACGAAGGCAATACGTTTTACGAAAAATACAAACAGTTCGTTCCCGTTCATAATTACGAAAAAATTTTCCGTGAATGGTGGCATAAAGCGCACGCAGGAGAAAAAAATGTATGCTGGCCTGGGCGGGTCAAATACTTTGCGTTGAGTTCTGGCACGTCGGAGGCGGCGTCGAAGTATATTCCCGTTACCAAAGCCATGACCAAATCGTTTCAGCGCACGAGTATTCGTCAAATCCTGTCATTGGGGCGATATGAAGAACTACCGAGTGACCTATACGAAAAAGGCTTCTTGATGATTGGCGGCAGCACCGACCTGAGCTCTATTGATGAAGGGCGTTTTCAGGGAGATGTGAGTGGTATCAATGCGGCCAATATTCCTTTTTGGTTTGAGCGCTATTATAAACCAGGGCCTGAGATTGCCCGCGAGCGTGACTGGAGCCGGAAGCTAGAAAAAATCGTGGAAGAAGCTCCCAACTGGGACATTGGTTTTATGGCGGGGGTGCCGGCTTGGCTCCAAATCATCATGGAGAAAATCATTGAGCGCTACAAGCTGAAAAATATCCACGAAATTTGGCCCAACCTCAGCGTTTTTGGCCACGGTGGGGTTTCTTTCGAACCTTACCGTGCTGGTTTTGAAAAACTCCTCGGTCGTCCGCTTATTTACATTGATACGTATTTGGCGTCGGAAGGATTCATTGCTTTCCAAAATCGTCCGCACGCCGATGGGATGCGTTTGGTGCTCGACAATGGTATTTTCTACGAATTTGTGCCTTTCAACGAGAAAAATTTTACCGAAGACGGAGAGCTCGTTCCCAATCCACAAACCCTGATGATTGATGAAGTGGAAGAAGGCGTAGACTACGCGCTGCTGATTTCCACCTGCTCAGGAGCATGGCGCTACTTGATTGGTGATACGATTAAGTTTGCCAATAAACAACGCGCTGAAATCACGATTACGGGACGCACAAAGCATTATTTGAGTCTTTGCGGAGAGCACCTTTCCGTCGAAAACATGAACAAGGCCGTGGAGCTCAGCGCCGAAGAGTTGGGAATAACTGTGAAAGAATTTACGGTGGCGGGTATTCGCCACGATTCGCTTTTTGCGCACCAATGGTATATCGGCACCGACGACGAAGTAGACGCCGATGCCCTGCGCGATAAGATTGATGGCCACCTCAAAGTGCTCAATGATGACTACGTCGTGGAGCGGCGTCATGCCTTAAAAGATGTCTTTGTGACGGTTTTGCCTTCGGCTACTTTTTTGGGCTGGATGGCCAAAAGGGGTAAAATGGGCGGACAAAATAAGTTTCCACGTGTTCTGAAAAAGAACCTCATTGATGAATGGGAAGCGTATTTATTGGAACAAGGACTACAAGTTGAGACCGTTAATCTAAAATAAACCCCCTTTCTAAGCCTGCTTTATTCCGATTCATAGGCAGGAAATTACACTTCAGCGAGCTGCCAGTTGCTACTGCCCTTCGACAAGCGCCATCTTTGCGTTGTCGAAGGGCAGTATTTTTTTGCGTCGTTTATCGCATTAAGTTATTTCTCTCACGGCACATTCATACAACCACTTTAAAAAACAAAAAAGTAAGCCATGAAACGAATTAACTCTTTTATTGTGGCCGCAATGGCCTTTCTGTTGATGACCCTTGCAGGGTGCAAAAAAAATGAAATCGAAAGTGAGCCAGCAAATGGCCTCCCTTTTGTGGGTAAACGAATGGTACTTTCCTCCTTTATCATGGATCCCGCGGTCGACTTTGACGGGGATGGAAAAGTGGATCCCGATCTGATGGTTTTTTTGCCAGACTGCGAAAAAGACAACGTCATGATTTTTGAAAAGGGCGGCAGATTGTCGGGCGATAACGGCGCCAAGCGTTGCGATGATGACAGCCCTGGGCAGGGAAATACAGGTAGCTGGACGTATGATGAGCAGACTAAAATGTTACGTATTGTGGATGGCGACGACAATACCGATATTTCGGAGTTGAAAGTCATTGAGGCTTCCGCTAAAACCCTAAAAGCGCAGGTAGAAGTTGAAGAAGATGGTTTTGTGATTAAAGCCATCATGACTTGGAAAGCGCTATAAACGCGCTCCTCGAAATCTGAAAATTTGGAGTCGTTTGCCGCTGGCAGGAAAGGCAAAAAGAAGGTATTTTCAATCAAAACAACTACAAGATTGACCCGATTGAATGACAGATGGCTACGTATCATTGGCATCACATTGTTGATGCTGATGAGCGTATCTGTCAATAATTACCTCCAAATGCCATTCAGTTGGACGATTGCCGGGCGGTTGATGCTTACAATGACTTCTATTGTGGCTACTTGGCACCTCAATCGTTTTGTTATTTTTAAGTTTAGAGAACGGTATCCTCTGGGTAGCCAGATTATAAAACGGCTTGTTTTAACGTTTTTGACGGGGATGCTCGGGACTACGCTGGTGCTTTGGCTGACGGGTATTGCAAGGCACTGGCTTATTTATCAAACGCTGGATGATTCTACGGTCCAACACTATGCCACATTTACAATCAACAATCATCGGCTTTCACTGTGGTTTTATGGAGTCGATTTTGTAAAGGCAGCCATTATGTTTCTACTTTTTTTGCCGGTGTATGAGGCGCTTTTCTTTGCTGTCGAATCCCGAGAAATAAAAAACCGACTTCGGCAATCAGAGCGTGAAAAAGAAGCACTGGAGAAAACCAATCTTCAAAGCCAATTGGAAGCGTTAAAGCAGCAGGTGAATCCGCACTTTTTGTTCAATAGCCTGAACGCTCTCGGCACCCTCATTGAGGAAGACCCACCGCAAGCCTCCCTTTTTCTGGAAGAATTGAGCACGGTGTATCGTTATTTGCTGCGGAGCAATGAGCAGAATCTCACCACTTTGGGGGCTGAACTGGATTTTATTCATTCGTATACACATTTGCTCAAAACGCGCTACGGAGCAGGGTTAAAGATAACTATTCATGTCGATTCAGTTCACGAAGCATTTTTGCTACCTCCTCTGACGTTGCAATTGTTGGTGGAAAATGCCGTTAAGCACAACATTATTTTGCCCGAACAGCCGCTCTCTATTTCGGTTTTTACGAACTCCGACAATCAATTGGTGATTACCAATAACTTACAGCGAAAAAACACCAAAATACATTCAAACGGCCTAGGGCTCAATAATATCCTGACCAAATATAAAATGTTGGGACAGACTGTTCCCACCATTCTTGAAAATGAAAGTCAGTTCTCGGTTATGTTACCTTTGATAAGATATAATTGACGACTCAAAGCCCTTTTGTACCGTTTTAAAAACTCAATTCTTGAAAAATAGGCGTTTATGGCCGATTTTTAACCCATTAATCTTTGCTCACTATGAAAATTTTAATTATTGAAGACGAGGAACTGGCGGTTCGAAAATTGTCAAAATTGTTGTTGGATTTGGATGAAAGCATCCAAATCGTAGGAACCTGCGCCAGTGTGAGGGCGTCAGTGGCTTGGCTGAATGCCCATTCAAACGAATCAGCGGTGAGGCCTGATTTGATTTTGATGGATATTGAGCTGGCCGACGGGCAGAGCTTTGAGATATTTGAACAAACCACCGTGAGTGCTCCTGTCATTTTTACGACTTCGTACGATGAATACGCTTTGCGGGCTTTCAAAGTCAACAGCATTGATTATTTGCTCAAACCCATTAAGCGGCATGAGCTGGAAGCGAGCTTGGATAAGTACAAACGGACGCACTATAATCAAATCGGCCCCGTGGCTGGAAAAAACGAAGCCAGCAGTGGGGTCGACATTGATGCGTTAGTGCAGCAACTCCGTCAACATATTCAGCCAGCGGATTATCGGCGGCGTTTTTTGGTGAAACACCTGCAACAATGGGTGCCCGTTGAGGTGAGCGAAATTGCCTATTTTTACTCCGAAGAAGGCGTTAGTTTGTTTAAGACCGTTCATAATCAAAAGTTTTCACTGGATTACCCCTTAGATGAGCTAGAGGCGATGCTTGACCCCGCCCATTTTTTTCGGGCCAATCGCCAATACATCGTTCACATCAATACGGTGCAGCAGGTTCATCCCTATTTTAACAATAAACTGAAGCTAATTCTCAAACCAAACACCGACGATGAAGTGCTGGTAAGTAGAGAGCGGGCCACGGATTTTAAGCGCTGGATGGGCAAATAAAAATGGAGGGAAGCATTATTGGGCTTTGGTCCAAACCGTAGTTTTGCCAAATGCAGCAATGCCTACGTATCCCCTGATTTCTAACTTTCCGTCTTTTAGTTTCAGAAAACCGTCGTAGGTTTTGCCGCTTTTGGGGTCGTATACTTTTCCGTTTCGCCATTGGTCTTGATGGAATTCAAATTGTTCCAAAATGAGCAGATTTAACAAGGGGCGCCCTTTCAATAAAGCGTTGGCGTTGTTGGCATCTTTTCGGGATGTTTTGCCGTCGGCTTCGTAGAGTTCTTTTCCCCAAATCAGTTTTCCGAAATAAAGATTTCCTGATTTGTAAATTCGGATTTTACCGTCTTTTTCGGCGTTAAACCAATCGCCCAAAATCGCATCGGCATTTTGAGAAAAAGTGATGTTGCTGATTAAAAATAGGGATAATGCGGCAAAAAGTATTGTTTTCATAGTCTTGCTGTGAATGGCTGATTCAACTCACATAACTAAAAATTGACCATTTAGTTTTGCAAAGAAAATTTTTACACAGCACGATACTCAATCACAACAAGCTCATTTCACCCGCCAAAGGTTTTGCCAATTCTTCGCGGATGCGCTCCACATCGCTTTCTCGCGCCAAAATGCTCATCATCTTGGTAATGGCGGCTTCGGTAGTGATGTCGCCGCCGCCCACTACGCCGATTTTTTGGAACCACGTACTGGTTTGGTAGCGTCCTTGCATCACGCGCCCGCCGTCGCACTGCGATACATTCATGATGACTACGCCGCGCTCCGTGGCTTCTTTCAGTTCGTACAAAAACCAAGGTAGGGTAGGGGCATTGCCAGCACCGAAAGTCTCCAATACAACACCGCGCAATCCACTGATATTGAGGATAGAACGGAGTACATTTTGGGTGATGCCCGGAAACAACTTTAGAATGGTTACGTTTTCATTCAACGGCAGTTGGGTCTGAAAAGGGCGTTCTGGACGATATGGCGCGATGTAAGGGTAATTGTACTCAATCGTCACGCCGACTTCGGCCAAGGCGGGGTAATTTTCGGAGCGAAAAGCATTGAATTGTGAGGTCTCTTTTTTCTTGGCGCGGTTGCCCCGCAGTAGATAATTCTGAAAATAAATGCATACTTCGGGCACCAAGGGGCGGCCTTCCCACTGGGCCGCCGCGATTTCTAGGGCGGTAATGATGTTTTCGCGGGCGTCGGTTCGGGCAATCCCGATGGGCAGCTGCGCGCCCGTCAGGATAACGGGCTTGCTGAGGTTTTGGAGCATGAAACTCAACGCCGAAGCGGTATAAGCCATCGTATCAGTGCCGTGTAGAATCACAAAACTGTCGTAAGAATGATAATGACGCTGAATCAACCGCGCCAAGTCCATCCACACATCGGGGCGCATGTTGGACGAGTCCATGATTTCTTCTAAACTCGTGAACGTAATCTCGAAGTCTAACCGCTTGATTTCGGGGAGTTTGTCCAGGATTTGTTCGAAATCAAAAGGAACGAGCTGGCCTTTTTCAAAGACCATTCCGAGGGTTCCACCCGTGTATATCACCAACACGGAAGCACGCGGACGGTTGGGTAAAACGGGATTGATGGTGACTGATTTATACGCTGGCATGGGTTGAGAAGTGTTGATGATAAAGAAATCGTTTTAAACGGCGGTATGTTTAATAAACCATTTGGGTTGCATTCTGGGTTGTTATTCGGGCGAAGTCTTCGACCGTAATTTGCATTAAGTCAGCGACTTTCTGCGCAATAATCGGAATATACGCGACTTCGTTGCGCTTACCGCGATACGGTACGGGCGCCAAATAAGGGCAATCGGTTTCGAGCACAATATGTTCTACGTCTACGTAAGGCAAAACCTTGTCTAACCCACCGTTTTTGAAGGTAGCCACGCCCCCAATTCCTAGTTTGAAGCCCAATTCAATCGCTTTTTGGGCTTCTTCGAGCGTTCCAGTAAAACAGTGAAAAATCCCTTTTAGCAGGGGATTTCCTACTTGCTCAATCAGCTCAACGACTTCCCAAAAAGCACTGCGACTGTGAATGTCAATCCAAAGATTGTGTTTGAGAGCCAGATGGCATTGAACCAAAAACGCTTCTTTTTGCTGCTCAACAAAGGTTTTATCCCAGTACAAGTCCATACCAATCTCGCCAATTGCTACAAATTTCGGCGCGGGAGTTAGAGGCGATTGGGCTGCTTTATTGAGCCAATCTTCTACGATGTACAGTTCTTTTTGGAAATCTTCTTTGACATACGTAGGATGCAAACCCATCATGGGCAAACAGATATTTGGGTAGTGCTCCGCCAACGCCATCATGCCGTCGATGGTGGTGTGGTCACAATTGGGCATCCAGATTTGGGTAATTCCCGCCATAAAAGCGCGGTCCAGCATTTGGGTGCGGTCTTCATTAAATACTTCGTCGTAAATATGAGCGTGGGTTTCTATCATGATTCGTGAATGGAGAAAGATGAAGCGCTTTGAATACAAACACTTTTCAGTTTTTGCAGTTGGCTTGTACGGTTTTCAGTTTTCTATTTTTCGGTTTTCTATTTTTCGGTTTTCCCGTTTTTCAATACTCTCGCCCTTTCCAGACGGTGGTTTTTCGTACATAAAAATTAATCAGCATCACAAAGTTCATCAAGAGGTGGTAAAGCCAGAAAAAAGGGACGCCGATAAAAAGGTGAGGTTGTTGCAGCCAATTTAAAATACTGACCAACCAAGTACAAACCCACAGAACGTATAAGAATAAAATAACAAGGGCGGCTTTGGGTAAAAAAATGACTAGAAGCACTATAAATGGAAGGAATAATGCATTGACATACACCCCGATACGTTGCCCCCAAGGCAGGGTCATGGCGCCGTACATCCAGCGTTTTCGTTGAATCAATAGTTGAGAAAAGGTCGGAATCGGCTGGGAAAGGGTCAGGACGCGGCGGTCAAATAGTTGGGCGAATTTAAAACCTTGGGTTATGATGGCGTGAAAAAGAGCGTAGTCTTCGGTGATTGAAAAACCTACTTTTTCGTACCCTCCCACGGCCTGAAAAGCTTTACGACTTACGGCCATGTTGTTGCCCATTGCCGTAATAGGGACCCCAAAAAGTGAAAATAAACGCATAAATGAAAGATAATACAACCATTCGAGGGCTTGCATCAGTCCAAATACGCCTCCCCCTTTTATGGCCGTAATTCCCGTTACAATGCCTACGTTGGGTTTAAAATGCGAAAGCATGTTTTCAATCCACCGCTCTGGTACTTCAATATCGGCATCCGTAAAAAATAGAAATTCACCCTGAGCCCGCTGTGCCAATTGAGCCAACGCATTGGTCTTTCCTTTCAGGGTCGATGCACCGCCTGAATCAGGAGCGGGGATAATGTTAATAAGTTCAAAATGAGGTTTGTCCCGAATAAACTCCTGCACCAACGCCCCCGTCTCATCTTCCGAAGCGTCATTGCCGATGAGGATTTGCAGGTGTTCTGGTGGATAACTCAATGCCGCCACAGACTGCAAACAGGCGACGATATTATCCGCTTCGTTGCGAGCGGCGATTAGAACTGATACTTTTTTCACACCCTACTTTTTTGCAAAGGTAAGTGTTCTTGGGCTGTATTTTGAGTTTCAAAACTGGGTATTCGTCGGTATAAATGATAATGGAGCTGTCTTGCTATCTTAAAATGAGGCTTTTATCATTAATTTTAGTTATTGATTGAACGGGAAACGAAGGGGAAATTGTTAGGAGAAAATAGACTATTTACCCCCTTCATTGATTGCTCATTATCGTATGGCTACACATCGACTTATCACTGAGGTTAAAAACAGTAAACTTCTCGAAAAAGAGGAAGAACGCCGTGACGTAGGATTTGGAACCCGCATTACCAATGACCGCGGGCGATTGATGAAATCCGACGGGTCTTTTAATGCGCGCCGAGTCAATGGCTCATTTTGGGCGAGGCTTGATATTTTTCATCGCCTGACTGGGCTTTCTTGGCCGATGTTCTTTCTGGTCGTATTTTTAGTTTATTTTGTGGTAAACTGCTTTTTTTCAGTGCTTTACATGATGATAGGGGTAGAGCACCTTCAGGGAATTAAGGCTGTCAGTACAATGGAGCAGTTTTGGGGGGCGTTCTTTTTTAGCGCCCAAACATTGACCACCGTAGGCTATGGGCATGTGGCGCCTGTGGGGCTAGTGGCGAGCGGACTTTCATCTATTGAGTCGCTGGTGGGCGTGTTAGGCTTTGCGATTGCGTCGGGTTTGGTCTATGGACGGTTTTCGCGTCCCGTTCCCAAAATTCTTTTTAGCCGAAATGCTATCTTTGCGCCTTATTTGGACATCAACGGTTGGATGTTTCGGATGATTAACGAGAGCCCGACGGAGTTGGTGGATGTGCGGGTGGAGATTTCACTTTCACGATTGGAAACCTTACCCAACGGACAGCGTTCGAGGCGTTATTATCAATTAAAACTGGAACGTAGCCAGGTGAATTTTTTTCCATTAAGTTGGACCATTGTGCATCCTATCACTGAAGCGAGTCCTTTATACGGTGCCACGGAAGACAGCTTGGCCGAGTCGGATACGGAGTTTCTGGTGTATGTTCGGGCTACCGAAGAAACTTTTTTGCAATCGGTACATGCTCGGTATTCGTTTCGGTACGAAGAAGTGGTGTGGGGCGCAAAGTTTGTTCCCATGTTTGACAGCGGTAAGCGGGACGATATTGTGAGCGTAGATGTCCAAAAAATACACGATTATGAGCTCAAAGAGTTGAATTAAGTTCAAATCCTTTATTGTAAAATGACCGATAATGGCGATTCAATGCATAAAAAGACGACCAATTACGCCAAATATTCGAGCATTGGCTTGCAAATGCTCGGAACCATCGGACTGGGAACCTACGCGGGAGTAAAGCTGGACGAATGGCAGGGAAATAAAATTCCAGGTTGGACATTGGCATTATCTTTACTTTCTATCGCTGCCGCCTTGTATAATTTCATTCGGCAGGTCAAATCCTGATTTCTAAGGGAAAGATGACCCAATATATTTTTGTAATACTCGGTACTTACCTGCTGTTTGTTACCTATTTCGTTGATTAACTTTTATAAAATGCTTCGAACTATCCTTTTTACGTTCTTTTTGGGAATTGTACTTTTTACAGCCGATTACTTTTCAGTCGGTGCCTATATCCATCCTGAAAAATGGACTATTCTGGCCTTCTTTTTTGTGGTTTCGTTGCTTCAACACCGTTTGATGGAGCAGGGTTTTAAGGAGAATAGAGAAAGATTTGTTCAATTTTACCTAACCACGGTCGTCGTTCGCCTCTTAATGTGCTTGGTATTTGTAGGGGTATTTTTGTATTTCAAGGTGACCTCCCCCAATAGCTTCGTCGTTACCTTTTTTGCATTTTATTTATTTTATACTTGTTTTGAAATATACGGATTGTATCGTAACTTGCGCCGCGATTTGGAATAGGAGCGTATTCTTAATTTGTAATTCGTTAATCGTTAGTTATGTTTCAGACCTTACGTCATACATTTTTCGCGACATTCGCGCTACTTTTTGTTACTTTTTCCGTTGCTTTCGCCGAAGAACCGGCTCATGACCATGAAGCCAAAGAAAGCAAATTCAACATTGGTGAGATGATCATGCACCACATCGCAGATGCCCACGAATGGGAATTTGCGCATGGTTTGTCAATACCGCTTCCTGTCATTATTTATGACAATGGGGTGAAGGTATTTTCATCGAGCAACTTCTACCACTCGCCCGATGCTACCCACGAAGATCACGAAAATCACGTGTATCCCAACAAAGCCTTAGGCTACGTGTTGGAGCATGAGCATATCTACCCAATCGGGGCAGATGGCAAAGCCAATAAAGAAGCACACGTATTGGATTTTTCCATTACTAAGAACGTAGCTTCTCTACTTTTAAGTGCCGTTATTCTTTTGCTTATCTTTACCTCGGTTGCCAAAGGTTATTCCAAAAATAAAGGAAAAGCTCCTTCGGGCATTCAGTCGTTTTTGGAGCCTATCATTCTGTTTATTCGGGATGAAGTGGTGAAGCCTGCCATTGGCCCTAAGTACGAAAGATACTTGCCTTATTTATTGACCTTGTTTTTCTTCATTTGGGTAAACAACCTGCTTGGGTTGGTTCCTGGTGGCGCAAACTTAACGGGCAACATCGCCGTAACGTTGATTCTGGCGGTTATTACCTTTATCATTGTTCACTTTAGCGCCAATAAGCATTATTTCGCTCACTTGATTAAGCCAACGGGTGTACCTGTTGCTTTGTTGCCGATTATGATTCCGGTAGAAATCGTGGGTGTATTCATGAAGCCTTTCTCATTGATGGTTCGACTTTTTGCCAACATCACGGCGGGTCACATCATCATCTTGAGCCTTTTAGGTTTGATATTTATTGCCAACAACTTAGGCGGTGGCGGTACTGGTTGGGCGGTGAGCCCGTTGGTGCTCATCTTTACGTTGTTTATGAACGTTATTGAGTTATTGGTGGCGTTTTTGCAGGCCTTTATCTTTACGCTCCTGACTTCAATGTACATCGGAAGCTCTATCGAAGAAAGCCACGAAGCTGACCACGGACACTAATTTGCGCATAGTATTTTCAATTGAATTCTTTTGTTTCACTATATAATAAATTACAATCATGTTGCTTCAAATCTTACTCCAAGCTGCTGCTGAAAGCGGTGCAGGTCTAGCGGTATTAGGTGCCGGTATCGGTGCAGGTTTAGCTGCAATCGGTGCAGGTCTAGGTATCGGCCGTATCGGTGGTAGCGCAATGGAAGGTATTGCTCGTCAGCCTGAGGCTGCTGGTCGTATCCAAACTGCGATGTTGATTATCGCGGCTTTGATCGAGGCCGTAGCTCTTTTCGCTGCCGTTATTTGCTTGTTGATTTCTTTCAAGCTCTAATTGCAACAAAGGGATTTCGTACTGTGCGCATTAGGCGTCGGTACGAAATCCTCTCTTTTGTAGTAAACAAGAGGAATTCTAAATTATTATCTCAAAACTGTAAACTGTATTCAAATGGAATTGTTAACCCCCGCAATCGGCTTACTTTTCTGGATGTTGGTGGTATTTGTTATCTTGGTGGTGATCCTGCGCGTAGCCGCTTGGAAACCCATCATGAACGGCTTAAAAGAACGCGAACATCAGATTCAAAGCGCGCTTGATTTGGCCGAAAAGACCCGTGCCGACATGGCTAAGTTGCAGTCAGACAATGAAAAATTACTGGCTCAAGCCCGTGCCGAGCGCGACAGCATTTTGAAATCTGCCAAAGAATCTGCCGACCGTCTGATTGCCGAAGCAAAAGACCGCGCAGGTATCGAAGGAAAACGCATTATTGAAGATGCACGTGAGGCCATCAACAATGAGCGCGTAGCCATTGTTGCTCAAATGAAGAAAGAAATCGTCACGATTTCGCTTGATATTGCCGAGAAAGTGTTGCGCAAAGAATTAGGCGACAAGACCTCGCAGGAGAAATTGGTAGCTGATTTGGCCAAAGAAGCAAGACTTAACTAGTCAATTATCATTCAACATTGAACTGTTGATGTTCAATGGTAACTGTTCAATAAATTATGTCTGAATCTACCGTAGCATTACGATACGCCAAATCGCTTATTGACTTGGCACAAGAACAAAACGTGGTGGACACTGTTTATCAGGATATGCTTTTCTTCAAGCAGACAGCAGAAGAAAATCGTGGATTGATGTTGGCCCTTAAAAGCCCTGTGGTACGTCACGACAAGAAATTGGCGATTCTGGAAGGAGTGTTTAAGACCAGAGTAAGTCCGACTTCTTATACGATCTTTACCATCATCACGAAGAAAAACCGCGAAGGAATCATGTTTAGTATCGCGGAAGAGTTTATCAAGCTGTATGATGAGAAAAAAGGCATTGTCAAAGCGCTCATTACTTCTTCGATGCCATTGACCGCTCCATTACGTACACAATTTGTGAGCATAGTAGCAGAAGCTACTGGCAAAACAGTTGAATTAGAGGAGAAAGTAGATGAGAAACTCATTGGAGGATACGTGTTGCGCGTTGGAGACCGGCAAGTAGATGCGTCTATTCGCACGCGCTTAAACGACTTAAAATTGAAGTTGCTCAACTAAGATATTTTTTATCTGCTTAGAGTGACAGAAGCCCTCATTGCTTTGCGATGAGGGCTTTTTTTGCGAGTTATCAAAAAAATACCCCCTTCTTTTTAAGAGAAAGGGGGCTGAGTGTCGGTAGGGATGAGATTACATCGCCTCAAAAATCTCTTCGATGGCATCGGCCAAGGCTTCGTCTTTTTCGGTCACTTTATCGCCGGCATCGTGCGTAGAAAGCTCAAAAGTTACTTTGTTGTAAACGTTTGACCACCAAGGGTGATGGTTCATCTGCTCGGCTACTTCGGCCACTTTGGTCATAAAAGCAAAAGCTTCTTTGAAGTCTTCAAATTCGTATTCTTTTACGAGCTTATTGTTTTGTTCTATCCACATATATCAATTTGTTATGGTTAAGATTAACCGTTGGTATTTGTACTAACGATTAATCCTTCAGAACTGACATACTTTATTATTCAACGATGCGAAAGATGGGGGATAATTATTAGTCGACGTCATCGTTGAAAAAACGCCATTTATCAAGCTTCCATCGCATCATACACCACTACTTTGCTCCACAAATGGGAGTAGTTTTTGATGAATTCTTGGTGAATCGGATGGTCTTGGTATACCTTTTGCCCTGCCGTGTCGTCAAAAAACATCAACTCCGATACATCCCAACTTGTATCTACTACATCTCTTTTTTCGGTGCTTGCCAATACTCCCACGTGTAGTTTACGGATGGTCTCTATTTTTGAGAGGGTTTTCACGCCTTCTACCAGTTTATCACGGTCGGCTACGGAGCCTGGGTTTTTGAGCCAAAAGAAAACGTGGTGTACCAGTTGCTTTTTGGGCGCAGCTGCGATTACGTTGGCAACTGCCCCCGTTCCGACGAGGGTAGCGGCGGTTAAAAATGAACGACGACTTGATTTTTTCATAAAAGAATTAAATAGGTGAGTACCTGACAAAAATACCAAAAGAGGTTTGACTTAACTTCCGTTATTCTACGGTGACAGATTTTGCCAGATTTCGGGGCTGGTCCACATTGCGTCCGCGCATTACGGCCACATAGTACGAAAGTAATTGTAGCGGAATGGATGAAAGCAACGGAATCAGGATGTCGTGCGTTTCGGGTACTTCAATCACAAAATCAACCATGTTCGGAATCAGCTCATCGCCTTCGGTCACGATAGCAATCACGCGGCCTTTACGGGCTTTTACTTCCTGAATGTTGGAAACAATTTTTTCGTATGAACTGTCTTTGGTAGCAATAAAAACTACCGGCATGTCTTCATCAATGAGCGCAATTGGGCCATGTTTCATTTCGGCGGCGGGGTATCCTTCGGCGTGGATATACGAAATTTCTTTCAGTTTCAAAGCCCCTTCCAACGCAACGGGAAAATTCAGTCCCCGCCCTAGATAGATGAAATTGCGGGCGTAGGTGAAAATATACGCAATTTCTTTGATGCGGTCAGCGGCTTTGAGCACTTGTCCCACCTTCTGCGGAATCGCCGATAGGTCAAGGAGCAATTGTTGGTAGAGTTCTTCGGTGATGCTACCCCGTTTGTGGGCAATGGCAATGGCCATCTGCGTCAGAACTGTCACTTGTGCCGTAAAGGCTTTCGTACTTGCTACGCCGATTTCGGGGCCCGCGTGGGTGTAGGCTCCCGCGTGGGTTTCGCGCGCAATGGACGAACCGACCACGTTGCACACGCCGAAAATGGTCGCTCCTTTCGATTTAGCAAGCTGAATGGCCGCGAGGGTATCAGCGGTCTCGCCAGATTGAGAAATGGCAATGACGAAGTCGTCAGCGTTGATAATGGGGTTGCGGTAACGAAACTCTGAAGCATATTCGACTTCCACGGGAATTCGGGCGAGCTCTTCAAAGATGTATTCTGCCACCAGCCCCGCGTGCCACGACGTGCCGCAACCTACAATGATGATGCGTTTGGCTTCGGCGAGTTTGTCCATGTAGTCGCTCAGGCCGCCCAACTGCAAGGTTCCCTCTTCGCGGTTGACCCGTCCACGCATACTATCGGCAATGGAGCGCGGCTGTTCGAAGATTTCTTTCAGCATAAAATGGTCATAGCCACCTTTTTCAATGGCTTCCAATTCCAGCTCTAACTTTTGAATGTAAGGTGCCTGGCGCTCGTTTTCGAGATTAACGATTTTTAGCTCTCCCTGTCGTACCAAAGCCACTTGGTTGTCGTCTAAGTAAATGACATCTTTGGTGTATTCAATGATGGGGGTAGCATCAGATGCAAAAAAGAATTCATTTTCGCCCACGCCAATGACCAACGGGCTGCTTTTGCGGGCGGCAATCAGCTGCGTGGGGTCATCTTCGGAGATTAAAACGATGGCGTATGCACCCACTACCTCTTGCAATGCGAGACGTACAGCCTCTTCCAACGAACAATTGGTTTCTTGCTGAATGTCTTCAATGAAATGGACCAAGACTTCTGAGTCTGTTTGTGAACGAAATTCGTGGCCTTTTTTGAGTAATGCCTGTTTTAGACTGTCGTAGTTTTCGATGATACCATTGTGGATAATGGCCAGTTTTTTATGGTTTGAATAGTGGGGGTGAGCATTGATATCATTTGGCTCTCCGTGGGTGGCCCAACGCGTGTGGCCGATGCCGACAGTAGCGTGTAAATCTTTGTTTTGGAGTTCATTTTCGAGGTCAATGACTTTACCTTTCTTTTTGTAGATTTTTAGACCGTCTCCATTGAGCAGCGCTACACCGGCACTGTCGTAGCCTCGGTATTCGAGACGTTTGAGACCCTTCAGGATGAGAGGACACGCTTCGCGGTGGCCCACATACGCTACAATTCCGCACATAGTAAGTGATGTTTTAGATGAGTTGAGGGACTCTGTCGTTTTTAAAAAAAATTATCAACCTAAAGAGCCCTAAAAACTTTTTTAAAAAACTTATTTTAGTACAATAAATATACCTAAAATTCTCGAAATTTACTGAAATATTACAAAAACAAAAAGAGAGCGGAAGTTTTTCCGCTCTCTTTTTAAATCCGAGTTTATCGTTATTTTTTTACTTAGTCACGGTATAGAATATCCTTAACTTCACGTTTTCTGGGGTGGGGTTTATGGTAAAACGGTCCACCTTATTGTTGATAAACGGATAAAAACTTGTTAAGGCTTGGTTGCCCGATACGTACGATTGTAGGGTAGAACCTTGACTCGTTGGCATCAGCAACAAAGCGTTACTTTTCTTAAAACCGATAGAAACCGCCTGTAAATACGTGGTAAGTACGAAGTTATAATTACGGAATTTAGACGTGTACGGAACGATTTGGGGCAAAACGTACGACTGAAATGTAGCGCCATCTACTGGGAGGAGTAATTCGGTATCTCCTTTTGACCTTAAGACTCGGTTGGTTTCGTCGGTTTCGGCCATTGTAAGGGTACTAGGTAATCCGTATAAACCTCCAACATGCTCAGGCTGATTTGGCACAATATTTAACTCCGCACGATTGATGGCAACGCGCCCATCTCCGAATAATTTTGATAAATACGGAAACTCAACCTTGGTCACAATACCGAGGGCATCCTGAACATAATTCAGGCCTTTGGTTTGGGCGGCGGGCAAGGGTTTCAACGGTTGAATTTGGCTCAAGGCAGTTCCTTGGCGGTCTGCTTGCATTTGGTTAAAGCGTTTCAGCACAGGAACCCGAAATACGTACGCGATGGTGTCGTTGGTAATGTGATAATAGAGATTAAGGCTGATTCCCGAGGTTGCAGGAGAAAACCCTATCACCATTCCATTGCTTGCCGATGGCACCAACGTAAAACCTCGGAGCTGCTGCGCAAATTTAAGCGCCGTGCTGCCTTCCGTTTTTCCGCTCAAATCCAGCAGCTGCTGTCCTAGTGTATTAGGAAGTTTAAACTGGAACGTATTGTTGGTTGAAGGAGTCGGATTGAATTTGACACTGGCCAGCGCGGCCGCGTCGTACGGGATGCTGCTGTTGTTATAGTAATTTTTGCCCGTTCTGAGCGAATCACTCAAACGATGAAGTTTGACCTCAAAGGGTTGGAGCGTATCGCCATACAGGTAAGAATACGCAACATTCAGACGAAGTGAATCAAAGACGTAGGTATTGGTACTGCCGTCTGAATTGAGGTTGAGTGTTTGCCCCATCTCAAAGAAGGGTTGTGCCGAAACCCGACCAAAAATCGGGTCGCGGTAGTTCCCTACGAGCATTTGTTGCGCATTGGAAGTACGAACTGAATCCAAAAGAACGGTGCTGGTGCGAACGGTAACGGTGTCGGTAAACTGTACCTCTGCGATTACTTCGGGCGGGAGTCCGATTTCTTTCGGGGCTTCGCAAGCTGCCAGCAGAATAGCAAAAGCGATGACCAGGAAGCCGGCTGTTTTAGCCGGCCAATTCATTATATAAGTTGTAATAAGCGTCGGTATAGTTTTCGTCTTCTTCAACCAGTTCAAGCTTGCGTTCGGGCAATTCATCAAGGATTCTGTTTAAACTTTCACTAAAATCATCATCAGCTTTTACTACGGCATCGGCATACGCACATCCAATTTTGATAAAACCTTCAAAATCGGCAGAACGCAGATGCGCCAATGCCTCATCGCTGACGTCCATGGCTTTGGCTTTGTCTAAAATATCGCCTTCAAATTTGTAGTTGAAAGCGTTGTTGTAGACGGTGAAAACACACTTTGTATCCTTAAACATCGGATCGTTTTTGTAAGTGGTTTTCAGGTAAAGAGGAATAAGGGCGGTCATCCAGTCGTTGCAATGAACGATATCGGGAGCCCATCCCAATTTTTTAACGGTTTCGAGAACTCCCTTGCAAAAGAAAATGGCGCGCTCATCGTTGTCGTCAAAAAAGTTGTTGTCCTTGTCTAAGAAAACGGACTTTCGGTGGAAATAGTCTTCGTTGTCGATAAAATAAACTTGTAATTTGGCGCTTGGGATGGAAGCTACCTTGATTACCAGCGGTTTCTCATCGTCACCGACTGAAATATTAATACCAGAAAGGCGGACCACTTCGTGGAGGCGGTTTTTGCGCTCATTGATGAGACCAAAACGTGGTACTAATATGCGTATCTCCATGCCCCGCTCTTGCATCGCTTGGGGAAGTTTTCTTACGTAGTCGGCTACCTCAGTGATTTGGAGAAAGGGATTTATCTCGCTGGCTACATACAAAATCCGTAGTTTACTCATAGGCTTTGGTAAAGCTTGATAGGATTGGTTTTGAAGAAAAATTTTGCAAAATTATACAAAATTTTGGCGATTTTCAACCATATTCCCCGAGATTTATTTGATATGGCCGAAAGATATTACCTTTGTTGCCTAAAATTCTCCTTTATCGAATCTATGAAAACTCCTTTGGTTGAGAGCTTGGTTGGTTGGGCCACGTTGGGCTTTTTTATTTTGTGGGTTATGGAATTCCGTCGGACTCAATTTCAGGAAAGCTATTGGCTCTTAATGCTTAGCCTATCGTGTCTTCTGGGTTTTCAATACCTGCGCTATCGTCGGGGGGCAGTGCCACTTTTGGATAAATATGATCCCAAAAAAGAAGTGAAACCCAAGGCGACAGTGAAGCCTTCGCTTAAAAAGAAAAAATAAGGCTATCGGGTAGATAAAACGTTGATTTTTTACAATAACCAGAGGCTAATTAAAAAAATACCATCGCCCAACGGGCGATAACGTTCGTCGGGAAGTACTTTGGCCGAAGAGCGTTTCAGCACATGCATGCACCCACTCATCACAACTACGACGATTGCGGCCCTGACGCAGTACCGATAAGTAGTAAAAATAACCACGACTAATGCGCCGACTATAATCAATCCCAGCAGCCAATTCAGGACCGAGGAAACCGTTTCGGTACCCCACGCGATGGCGAGTGAAAAGCCTTCGTCCAACTCCAGGGACTCAAACCATGAGAACAGTAATAAATTCTGGAAAGCCAATAAGCCATATAAACCCATCAACACGGGACTTTCCCACGCGAGGGTAGTCTCGGTCAGGATAGCAGGCCCCCAGATGCCTGCGGTGTATACAATCGCTACCAGCGGCTCTTTAAAAACCTGCGCCGTATGTTTGGCAGAAATCCGGAAGGCAAACCCCAAATAGAGACCCACCAAACTGGCTAACCCGACGCCAAACCAAAGGACTTTTGAGGGTATCCAGAATAGAAGTACCAATGAAATCAAGCCCAACCCCAAAAGAATTTTAATCAACCAAACTTCGTTTTTAACGTGAAAATCGTGCCGAGGAGTAGGAGAGTGGTCGGATTTGCGATTGTCTAATAAACGGTCGGCGACGTAAATCATAAATACGGCAATTCCTACCAAAAGCGTGGAGGCCCACGAAACTTTCCCGTGGCCGTCGGGCAAACGACTCGCAATTATGTGGGTTACGACGGCTCCTGCTACCACGTCCAAACTAAGCCAATGCGCTCGTTTGAGGTAATAGTTAATGATAAAAGCCGTATCTTGAAGCCACTGCATATGGACAAAAATTGTTAGAATGAAGGATTTACGAGGTGAAGCGGAGACGGATTAGCCTTTCGCTTTCAGGCTGCCTTTTATTTCACGAATGCGTTCATTAAAGTTCCAATTGTGAAAATCGACGTTTGGGAGGCAGGTCGTTTCCAGATAGTCCATAACCGTAGGCGGGTGAATCACACGTTCTCCTTGCCGTACATCAATGTATTTGGAGGTTACCCACAGCACATTTTTGAGTTGGGTACGGGTGTCGTCGGTCATGTAATACTCCGTGACAGTGGTATCCTGATTAAAATAAATCAATCGGGACGTAATCCGAACCCATTCGCTTACCATGGCGGGACGCACATAGGCAATCTGGTGCTGATAAACCACCCAACTTTGGCCCAATTCCCGAAAAAGGCGTCCGAAGTTGAATTCGTAGAGTTTGGCTACTTGGTCTTCGCGGGCGTTGAAATAATAATCAAAGTATTTGGCGTTGTTGAGGTGTTGCAAGGGGTCGCAATCCTGAAAACGAATCACCATCCGCGATTCGGGCTCTTTGGGATATTCTTTGCCAGGTATACGTTCAAAAAACATGAGAGTAATGGTAAAACGTTGTAAAATAATTGATTGGTGAGGCGTTTTTAGGCCAGCACCACGGTTGAGCTAAACGTTAAAATGGGTTGCGTTGATTACGATTAATGGATGATGATTAATCTTTCACTTTACGGCAAACCAGCAGCCTTTTATCAGCGTTAGCGAGCGTTGTGGCCAGCAAATATACGTCACCCCCGTCTTTTAGTTTTAGTTTTTTGCGAAGTTCGTCGGTAGTGCCAGGAAAATTTCGGAGGGTAAGATTTGCTTTTTCGCTTGTTAGATAAGGCGTAAGCGCTTTATTATCAGCTTTTACCGTGGCAATTAGTTCAAAGGTTCTCCCGGGAAATGGGCGTACCAGACTTTCAGAAGTGTAAAGGTGACTGTGTGGGGCAATTTTAGCAATTTGGAATTTTGCAGCGACCGTTTTAAACGCTCCGGCTTTCAAAATGGCGGCGTTGGGTTCGTAAATGTACCGCAGAGGGGTACTGAATTCAACAACGGTATCTGGCTCCTCTGACCAGTAAAAATCAAAGATTTGTTGGCTGCCGTCGTTCTTGAAATTAATGGTTTTGATGACAACGTCGGAGGTGGGGGTTCCTATTTCTAATAACAATTCTTTGCACTCATTTTCAACCGCAACTACGTGAACCACGCTGATTTGCGGCATTTCCAACAACGTTTGTGTTAGGTCTAACAAAGGCGACACTTTCACAAGGATATGGTGCGCCTTCTCCCAAAATAACGCCAAGTGCTTAGTGACGTCGGGTTCGCAATCCCCCAATCCTACCACTCGACGTTGGTCGGCGGTGCGGCGGGCGGGGTCGAGATAAATCCAATCCACTTTGGCATCCAACCGTTGTAAAAAAGCGATTGAATCGTCGCAAATACATTCGATGTTAGTAGTGTTCAGGATGTCGAAATTGTGGCGTGCGTGCTCGACCAGTTTTTCGTTTTGCTCGATGTAAGTTACTGATTCAGAATGTTTTGAAAAATAGTAGGAATCGATTCCCATGCCACCGGTGCCGTCAACAATCGTTTTTGAGGCTGTTTGACTCATGATGTCGGCTTTGTAATGAGCGGTAGCTTCGGAAGAGCTTTGCTCGACCGACACGGCGGGCGGGAATATCAAACGAGGCTCGGCACACCAGCTCGGTAGTTTTGTCCGGGCCTTTTGCCGAGCCTCAATTTGGGCAATGACAAACTCTTTTTCTTTGCCGTATTTGAGCCGTAAAGAAGTCGGATTCGCCTGACTGTTTTGTTGAATAAAAGCGATTTGTTCGTTAGATAGCATTGTACTTGGCAACGGCAACGACGAGATCGCGCTCGGTTTTTATGTCTAATTTTTCCTGATCCATCAGTGATTTTAAGGCTTCTTCTTTGTCAGACAGAGCGCCAAGTACTGACTTTTTATTCTTTTTGATTTTCGTCAGGCTGCCGTCGGTTTTGAGTGAAAAATATTCGTTGGCATCCTCAAAGGTATCGTAGCGCAAGTTGTTGCTGTAAGGGTCTTTATAATCCGCTTTTTTTAAGGTCTTGCTGATTAACATTACCAAGCTGGTTTTTTCTTGGTATAAGGTCAAAAAATAGATGTCGCGCATGTCATATTTTGAGGTATGTGCCGAGGGGTATCTTTTAAATTCAAAATTTGATTTAGTGGCGGAGTCGTTGATAATGAATGAATTAACTTGGTACGGAAATACAATGATTGAATCTCCGCCAGGGCGTTTCATGACCCAGTCTTTGGAGTAAGCGTTGTATTTAGGGGGGACTTCTTCGAACACGCGTCCATCCACAAAGGCCATTTTACGCTAATCCATTCGGAAATAAAAAAAGGAGAGCCCTTTAATCCTTCATAGCGGCTGTCGAAAGACGAGGTCATGTAGTTTCCCATGTTGAGACGCCCATCTACGTCGCGGATGAGGTTATTGACGTTTTCGGTTTGGGCCAAAAGCGAAGTACAAGAAGCGGTGAAAAAGGCAAAAATTAGTATTTTTTTCATGGCTTTTTATTTAAAAAAATCTTCCGCAAAGTAATCGAAAGTAGGTTATCTTCAAAAGCTTACAGGCGCAAATTTAATGAATAGGGATGGGTGCTAGAGATAAATGGAAAACAAAAAAACGGGGAGGCCGACAATCTGCCCGCCTCCCCGTTTTTTATGTAGTCCCGATGAGGGTTATCTCTCGCCTGATTTCTTAAAATAATTATCGGCTTCGCGTTTGTAGAATGGGGCAAAACTTGGCGGTACGGTGCGCAATAATTCCGTTTGCCGCTGCTTGTCTTTCACGTATTGTTCAAATTCTGCGGGCGGGTTGCGAGGTTGTGGCTTGGCCGTTTCGGACTTGCGTTGGGTATCTTCTTCCTGTTGACGCAATGCTTTTTCGGATTCCAATAACCGCGTCACGATTTCTTCCTGACGTTTGATGACCGTCGGATTGATACGTTTGTTTACCAAGTCGGTTTCGGTTTCGTCCATCTTGTCCATCAACTCTTTGACCTCATTCCCCACTTTTCGACCGCCTTCCGAGCCTTTTTGCGAGTCCATCAATTCCTTGAGCATCTGACGAATACGCGCTTGCTCGGCGGCCATTTGTGCCAATTGCTCCGACATTTGTCGCCCGCCCATGCCGCCTTGGCCTTGCCCTTGACCTTTTTGCAATTGCTGGATGCGGTTGTTGAGCTGTTTTTGGAGCTCACCCAAATTGCCGGGGCTTTTTCCTTTGCCTTTGCTGCCTTTCTTGCTGCCGCTCCCTGGGCTGGCCATCGCCATCATCGCCGCCTGCATTTGTTGGAGTGTTTGGCTGAGCATCAACGACAGGTTATTGATTGAGGTCATGGCAAATTGCTGTTTGCTGGTCGCCATGTTGAGGCGGCGTTCGCGAATGTAGCGCGTGCTTTCGGTCATGTGAAACTTCATGTCGTTGAGCTCACGGGTTACAAACGTCTGGATTTGCATGACACGCTTAGCGAGGGCGTACAGACTGTCTTCTATCACCTTGGCATCGTCTTGAAGTTTGAGTTGTTCCTGCGCCAGTTTTACAAAACGCGGGTCTTGCAAATTAACACCTCTGAAATCCTTCATGACGCGCTCTTGGTCAAACGAAAGGTGAATCAGATTTTCCAGAATATCGCGCAGGTTGTCCATGTTTTCGTCCATTTCCTGCATTTCGGCGCTCTCCATCGACTCTTCCATCTGTTTGGCCATCTTTTTCATGGACTTAGCCGCTTTTTTCTGCGATTGAGAGGCGCTCTTGTTCTGCTTTTGCTGGAGTTGTTTGGAGCTGTTTTTTTGCTCTTTTTCCACTTCCTGCTGTTCCTCTTTGCCCGTGTCCATTTCCTGCTTATCGGCAAGTTCTTCGTTCAATTTTTCGAGTTCTTCGATGTCTTTTTTTGTTTCTTCAAACTCTTTATTTAGTTCTTCCTGCTCTTTTTTGAGCTCTTCTTGCTTAGCATCTTCTTTGCCTTCTTGCTCCTTGTCTTTCTGGTCCTTACCGTCTTGGTCTTTACCGTCTTTATCCTTCTGGTCTTTACCGTCTTTATCTTTTCCCTTTTGGTCTTTATTTTCTTTGTCTTTGGCTTCTGGCTCTTTGCTTTCTTTTTCGGTTTTCTCTGCTAGTTTTTCCTGTTTTTCGGCCATTTCGTTCAAATCCTTCTGAATTTGCTCCGCTTTTTGCTGAAGTTGAAGTTGCTTAAACATCTCCAATGCTTTTTCAATTTCTTTCTGAGCGTTGAATTCCTTGTTTTTTAGCTTATTCATCAACTCCTGCATTTTATCGTCCTGCTGTTGTTGTTGAAGGAGTTTTTCAAGTTGGTCATACAGTTTTTTGGTTTCGGGGTCGAGCAATTCTTTCATCAGTTTTTGCAACTGCTCCATTTTCTGCTTCATTTCTGGACTTTGTTCCGCAAAACGTTCTTGCTTTTCTTGGGCCGTTTGCGTTTGCTCCTGCATGCTCTTCATGTCGTTCATGAGCTCTTCGCGCTTTTTGAGCAAGTCCTCGATTTGCTTTTTATCCTGAAAATCCAGCTCTCGTTCGCTTTTTAGACGTTGGTCGAGTTTCTCCAACTCTTTCTGTAAGTTCTTGGCTTTCTGAAGGGTTTTGTTGATTTGGGCTTCGGTTTTCTCTGCGGCCTTATCAGCTTCAGCCCGCACTTCTTCTTTGGACGGAACCGCAAAATCAATCATCCGCGATTTGGCCGATTTTGGCCCGTTTACGCCGTCATTGTCCCACACCTGAACGTAGTATTCGATGCGGTCGCCAGGAGTAAGGCGTAGACTGTCTACGTACCATTGGAAGTAGAAAGTTTGGTTGGTCGTTGATTTGTTGAATGGAATCCCGAATCCTTTATAAACGGTTTTCTTCTCGTCGGTTTTGTCGCCTTTGCGGCGTAAATTATAAAAGACGCGTAGGTTGGAGAAGCCGTAGTCGTCGGCAATGTTACCGCCCAATACGAAGTAGTTGTATAAAGTCGTATCCTGATAATTTTCTAAAGTCAGGGTCGGATGTTTGTCGTTGATGACGTTGAGAAAATAGCTGATTTTTTCGCGGTTGTTTGACTCGTCGTTTTTGAGTTTAATTTCATAGTTGGCAGATTTCCGAACATTTTTTCTGAACTCATACCCGCCCGTCAGTTTGCTTTCGGCCGTATACGCGTTTTTGTCGCCTTCAAAGGCCAAGGCCATTTCTTCGGTGGCGTCGGTGTTGAAATCCCAGGTGATGGTTGTTCCTTCGGGTACTGTTAGGTTGCCTACATTGCTCAATTGTTCGGCTGGCTTGCCTAAATAAGCGGGATATTGGAGGGTAACATCAAACGACAACAGGCTGGGGCGCTCGGCCACGGTGAGTTTATAATCGCTCGATTTATAGCCAGCAGCTTCAAATTGAAAATCGATAGGCCGCTGTACATTTTTGAAGGTATAGCTGTAAGTGTCGGTGTCTTCGGGCTCGAGCTTAAACTTGGCTTTATTATGAACTACATAAACTGCTTCGGGCAAAGCACCGCCCGCGAGCGAAACCTTCAGCGTAAAATCTTCGTTGCGAAATGCTTTTAGATTTGTATTGTCGAGTTTGAAGGTAAAGGGTGCGTCGTTGTATTCTTTCTCAAAGTGAATAATGCGGTCAGAACTGTTGGCAAAAAAGCGTGGATTGATGAGCAATACCAAGCCAATAGCGGCCAATGGGTAAATGGCGTATTTGAGATAACGACGGTTTTGGTCAATTTTGACCGCGTCTGAAAACCGAACGATTAATAATTGTTTCGATTTTTGTTGAATACTGGCTTCAATCAGGTCGGTTTGTGCTCCTGATAAATTACGTAATTGTAAGGTATTGATGAGTTTATCGCCGATTTCAGGAAAAAAGTTTCCGATTTGCCCCGCTGCTTCTTCGTCCGAAAGCGATTTACGTAAACCGTACAAATGCACCAAAGGCGTAACTACCCAACGCGCCAACGCGTAGCCCAAAATGGCTAAAAATCCAAAGAAGAGGGTACCGCGCACCGCAGAACTAAAGCGGCCGAAATATTCGATGGTATTTACGAATAAGTATGCCGACAGCACAAACGCGGCCGCAAAAATCACACCTTTGACGAGTTGATTCAGGTAAAATTTCCGCTTATACTCACCAATGCGCTCCTGCATTACGGAAAGGGGTTGGGTTTTCATATAGTGGTGTTTTGAACGGTGCTTAAAGGGTTAGAATATAGCTTCTAAAGTTAACAATAAATTTAACGCAAAAATGATGCAAAAAGTAGCGAAGGCTAAGAAAGATTCTGATAATAACGCAAATTGGGGGAAATTTATAGGGCACGGGGTAGGGCAACCCTCATTATAAAACCGTAGAACCGCAAAATATTAATGGTAAACAACCGTAGGGGCAGGCTTCACGTCTGCCCGGTTTACAGGGGAGGGGGCAGACGCAAGGCCTGCCCCTACAAATTTATTCGCCAGGGCGATAAATGCGCTCCGCATTGTTTAGTACGTCTTTTTTGTAGAATAATATTTCTTTGAATTGCCCGTTGATGTAGCCTTTAACTTGGTCCGTAAAATGCGGTGAAGCGGGGTCTGTGCTGGCTCCGCCCGTCAGAATGGTCTTGGCTTTGAGGGTTTTGCCAAATTCGATTACGGCCACAAAGGTATTGCCATTGACCCCATAATGGGCTTTCGCCTGCGGAACTTTGCGGCTTGAATAGGCATTGAGCGAGCCCAGCGGGCCTGGAGTGGCGGTCACGGCCCAACTCGGGCGATTGTCGCTGAAGGTCTCGCCTTCTTTAACGCGTTGAAAACGATTGATGCTTCCCCACGGCACTTCCCAAGTGCCGAAATCTTTTTTCAATTCCTGAACTACTTGGGCTAACAGAGCAAGCTGTTCTTTTGGCGTGATAAAGTCGATGGAGAGGTTGGCGCCGTTGGTAACCGAATAGTTTTCTTCGTTGGCAATTGGTTTTTTGAGGCGGGCCACGTTCAACGGAATAATTTTCTCGACCCACATAACGCCCAATGTAGTGGCAACGGAGGTGGTATCGGCCCGAAAATTCCAGTTTCGTAATGCTTGAATCGGGCCAGAAAGCTGCACGGAAACCGAGTCAGTTTGGTTGGTTTCAAAGGCTTTGACCAAAGCTGGGATAAAGCGCTCGGCATTAGGCAAATAGGTGTCATGGGCGGCCGTGATAACGTCGTCAATTGTGGCGTTTTTTAGGTTATTTAGCAGTCGCACGGCGTTCATTGCGCGTGGGGTATGGCCATCGGGTAGCATGTAGGCAGGCTTGCGACTCATCAGGGTATCAAACGCCCCCGCGCCGTAGAGCGGGGTAGAATTACAGTTTTGTACCCAGCCGTTGGCGGGATTGATGTAATGCGGAATCTCGCTGAGGTCGTGCGTACCTTGCCATTCGGTGGCATTGGTGCTGCCGTCTACTGGGCGTTTCCAGTCGTATGCTGGGTTTCTCTTCGGAACGTAGTTGCCGTGCCAGTACGCGATGTTGCCTTTTCGGTCGGCGTAGATGATGTTGTTGCCTACCATGACACGCTTGCCAATGGTCGATTGAAATTCTTCAAAACTTTTGGATTTCATCTTCTGCCAATGCAAGCCCAAAAGTTCAATGTTAGCGTCGGTACTTTTTAGGGTAATCCATTTTTTATCTCTGACCGCTACGACTGGGCCGTGGTGGGTGCGGAAAACGGTGAAGGTTTTGGATAACAGTTCATTGCCTTTTTTATACTTGACCGTAATCCGTGAACTGTCAATGCCGCGCTGTTCGCCATTGTATCGGTAGGAGTACTTTCCGTCTTTCTTTTCGACGGTTTCGGCATACAGGTCTTTGGCATCGGAAAGGGTGATGGGGTGCATCCAACCGCAAAAATCATTGAAGCCCTGAAAGATATTAAATTGGCCCAGAAATGGCGCACCGTAAGAGTTCAAGCCCTGTTTGCTGACCAAATGTATCTCGATTCGTCCGTAAAATTCGGAGTGGGGATTGATGAGCAACATCGCGTTTTTACTCTGTGTTTTCGACGGGGCCAGTGCCCACCCGTTGGAGCCACCTGCTTCTTGGTAAAATTCATGATTGGTCTCTGGCACGTACGACAGCGAAAGCCCTGCCTCTTTTGAATAAAATTGACGAAATTCAAGTTCGGTAAGATTGCTACCTGCAATAGACGGAATATTATTCATCAAGACCATCCAAGGCTCCACACGGGTGATGAGTTTCGGCTTTTTGGCAGGATGCGAAATCATGTAAAAGTTGACGCCGGCCGCGTAGGCATCGCATAGTTTTCGGAGCCATTTGGGTGTTTGATGGTAGAGTTTTAGGGCGCGTGTCGAGTCAATAAAAGTCCGCGCCCACAGGTCCTGGTACAATTCCCGTTCGCCTTGTACTTCAGCCTGCCGCCCCAATCGTGTGATGAGGGTATTTTCCACTTTCTCAAAAAACTCCTCGCACTGCACGTACATCATGCCAAACACCGCATCGGCGTCGGTTTTGGTGTATACGTGCGGTACGCCCCATTTGTCTTTGACGATGGTGATGCGCTTGGCTTGTTTTTGGAGATGAGCGATTTCGTCTGGGGAGAAGGTTTGAGCCTGAAGGAGGCCCGTGCCGAAAATCATAAAGGCTAGGAGGGAGGTAAAGAGTTGTGCCATCAATATGGATTTTTAATTTGTTGATGATAAGGGGAGTCGTAGTATGGCAATTTAGAAGATTTTTTGTAAAAGCAAAAAAGGAGGCTCCTTAAAAAATAAATGCTAATTATAATCCAAAAAACGCTCTGTTGGCTACCCATGCTTCGCTTTTGGCGAAGCTTTTGGATTTTTACCCACTCGTTTTTTTAGAATTGTTTCGGCAACGGTCACTGCAATATTTCACTTCGTGCCACACTTTTTCCCATTTTTTTCGCCATGAAAATGGCCTGCCGCATACTGGGCAGGTTTTTTGGGGAAGGTTTTCTTTTTTAACGTTTTTCATCCCTTACACAATAATAATACCTTCCTGTATGTCTCCGAAAACTAGGTGTTGTTGGTTCATAAAGCGATAACCCGAAACCCAGGCCAACAGTGCATCAAATTGATGCTGAGTTTTGGGATACTCAGCTAAACAAAGTTCAGGAATAACTCTGGACAACCTTCTGCAAAGGGCTTCCATTTCGTTAGTAGTCAGTTTTTTATGATAATGGTCTGGAAGCAATATTTGGGCAATGGCTTTGGGATACACTTCTTGGGTTTCAACGTTCATTTTGTCTTGGAGGTGTTGTTTCAATTCCATGGCTCGGGCGGTTAGCCCGCCCAAAAACATCGGTGACATGGCCTTGAGTACCACGTCGCATCGGCGGTAGTGATAATTGGAAAAACCCGCAATGGATTGATAAACAGCGGGTAAAGAAAGAGGGGCATCCAGAAAGATAGTTCTGAGCGTCGGACGATTTTGAGCCAAATTATATTTGCTTATCCAGTCAATGATGAATAAGTCCGCGTCTTTTTTGTCGGCTTCATAAAAGTGAATGGCTTGACCGTCGTGGTAACAAACCACCGTATTGCCTGAGGTTTTGGAGCCATAGTCAATTCCTGCAAAGGTGCTCAACATCAGCGTTTCGCAATTTTGTTGAGGCTGATGCTGCGTTGTTGGGAACAATGAAAACGGTCAATGGTATCATTGCGGAGGGCCTGATGTTTGGTCGAGCGGCCGTTCATTCGTTTGCGCCACATTTCAAAACTGCTACGTTTCATCTGCGACCGCATGAGGGCAATCACTTCTTTTTCGGGCAGGCCAAATTGTGCCTCAATTGCCTCAAAAGGGGTACGGTCTTCCCACGCCATTTGTACAATGCGGTCGATGTCTTGTTCGGATAAATTCATTTTGTACAAAGCTTGTTTGTACATTTTAACACTTTTGAAGAGGTTTTGTTTATTTTAAAATCCCCTATTTTAGATCCTTCACGCACCGAAAGCCTACGTGAAACAGGCTGGTTTCGGACGTAGATGAAGAACGGCCCGATACGCGGTAGCCGTGGCACCAACCAGGTTCGCAAAGAAATGAGCCGCCACGTTGAGCGCGCTCAGGCGAGAGGTCGTCGTCGCGGGTGGGTGTGCGGAAGAGCGCTTCGTAGTTGAATTTTGGGTTGGACTGCCATTCCCATACGTTGCCGCTCATGTCGGTGAGGCCGAGGGGTGTTTTGCCAAACTTTCCTACGGGCGACGTATATGCAAAACCGTCTTCGTTGTAGTTCTTGACGGGAAATTTCCCCTGCCAGATATTAGCGTTGTATTTCCCCTTGGTTTGGATGTCGTTGCCCCATGAATAAATGGCGCGGCTGTTGCGGGCGTTGCGGGCGGCGTGTTCCCATTCCAACTCGCACGGTAGGCGCTTGCCCACCCATTTGGCGTAAGCGTTGGCGTCGTTCCACGAAACCTGCGTTACGGGATGGTCGTCGGCGGCGGCAGGAAAGTCAGGCCCCATAGGATGATGCCAGTTAGCTCCGTCTTTCAAAATCCATTGCTGGCCCGTAGATTCGTCGATGATTCCCGCATTGCCAAAGGTTTCGGCTTCGGTTTTGTAGTTGGTAGCTTTGATAAATTTCCGAAATTCAGCAACGGTTACGGGGTGTGTGTCCATCCAAAATGGCGCTATCTTGGCCCAAAAAGAAGGACGTTCCTGCTCCAAGCCTTCGTCAGAGCCAATCTGCACCAATCCCCCCTGAATGTAAACCATATCAGCGGGTACTGTTCCCGATTTTACATTGACTACTGTTGTGTCCTTGGGCTTCTCCAAACCGATATAGCTGACGGTCTGCGGAAAATTAAGTTTTTTTAGAAACTCATTATTAAGCTCAGTCGCTTGGGTAGTTGATGTGTCAATCTGTTGATTTTCAGTCTTTTCTTGACACGATAAAAAAGAAACCAACAATGCTGAGCTGTATAAAAGAGGGAGGAAGGTGCGTAACATAACCAAGTGAAAATAGTGGACAATTAAACCTTGGAAGGTTTGGTCCATCAAAGATAACGAAACAGGAAACAACCGCATTGACGGCATTAAAAAACCATGAAAAAAACACACATCATTCGCACCATTTTTGTAGTGGTGCTGGCCATTGGAGCCCAATTGTCATTTGCTCAACGCGAGCCCATGGACCCACAAAAGCGGGCTGAGCGCGTTTCGGCAGATTTAAAACAAGCGTTGACGCTCGACGACGCTACCACCAAAAAAATCTACGATTTGGAATTGGGACGCACACAGGAAGTTATGAAAATCAGGGAGACCAATGCTGGCGACCGTGAAGCTATGCGAGAGAGCATGAAAGGCATCAATGAAAAATTTCAAACGAGTCTGAAAGGTATTTTGAGCGAAGACCAATTCAAAAAATACCAAGAATGGCAAGCTGCCGAGCGTGAAAAACGCGGGCCTCGCGGCGGTGGAAATCGCCGAAGAAAGTAAGTCTCATCATAACGTCGGCGAGGGAGAGACCCTCGCCGACGTTTTTTATACAACACTCTCAAAATGCGCCAGCCATTGCTGTTTTCCTTCTCTACACCATTGACGGAAGGTTTCGCCTATGGGTTGATGCTGTGGGAGATAATCCGTCAAGACCGATAAATCAAAACGGTCGGCTGCTATGCCCGCCCCAACTCGCTCGGTATCAGCCGCATTGCAAGCTTGTTCGTAATGAATTGGGACCACCATCACGGGCTTGTCTAAATACATTGCTTCGCAGACGGACTCAAAACCCGCCGTCGTAACCAAGGCTTTGCAGCCCGATAGCTTCTCTAAAAATTTGGTTCCATCCAATCGGTATAGGGTGAGCGTTTCGTCAATTTTTTCTTCCGGCCGGGCGTCTGATTTGCTCCAAAAACAATGTAAAGGTACCTCTGGATACTTGAGGTGCCATTCGAGAATTTGGCCGTACAACGCAGGATGGTTGAGATAAATTAAAATGTATTCTTTTTGGGATATAACCAATGAATGAATATCCTGCCGCAACAGGGGCGATACTACAAAGAGCTGTTTGGAAGGTTGATCACTCAGCGCATCAAACGAAAGTGCCAGCATTTTTTTTGCCCCCAAAGCCGTAAGTCGGGAATTGAAATTGACCAAAAAACGGTCGATGTATCCTTTTTTTGGAATCGGGAAGCTGGAATGAAAAAATAAGTACTGGTGGCCAACGCACACCATCGGAACGGGCGGGCGGTACAGCCAATTGTAGAGCCCACCCAAAATTTCGTAAAAATTGACAATGAGGTCAGGCTGATAGCGTTTTACAGCTTGGTTGATTTGTTTTAGGCTTTTTCTGAAGTGAATGGTGTTGGGCAAATGATGCACAATGGTTTTTTTGAAGTCCACCTTTCCTTCGGTATTAAAGACCAGATTTGGACTGGAAAACGCCTCTACAGGGGCTTGAATTTGATTATAAAAAAAGGAGGGAATGGGCAGTTCGACCGCACCTCCCACCAATACCGCTACGACCTGATACCCCGAATCGCGCAATGTTTGACTCATCGAAATGGCTTGGGTCAAATGACCACGCCCTTCGCCCTGTACCAAAAAGAGAACTTTTTTCAACTGCTTTGGCTAAAATTTAATGCTATCCCAAAGCACCGAAAAAGATATTAGCTCTTCATTACCGAATAATTACCAATTTGTTGTTTTTCGTGAACTCAATAGTTGAAAAGAGACTTGCCACTACTCACTACTCACTACTCACTACTCACTACTCACTACTCACTACTCACTACTCACTACTCACTACTCACTACTCACCACTCCTACCAACCCACATAACCTTCGGGTGTGATGCCTTTGAGGCGCACATAACAAATGGCTTGTCCTCGGTGGTGGATTATGTGGTTTTCCATGGCGTAGAAAAATTGCCAAACTTGGATTTTGCCACCCGCAAATCCTTCCTCTTTGGCGAGCCGCTCGGGCGAAACTTCTCCTGCTACTTTTTCAACCCACGCGTAAAACCCTTTGAGTTCGTCGGAAAGCTGGGCTTTGGTCAGTTTTTCCCAATCTTTTTTATTTTCGTAAGGGTTGGAGATTTCCAACCGTCCCGCTAGTTGCATGGCCGTGAACGTAACACAATGCACAAATTGCGTCCGAAAACTCATAGACTCGGGTGTGTATTTAAAATCAATATGCTCTTCGGGCATTTGGTTAAACACCGTCAGCGTGTAGTCTTGTGAGCGTTTCCAAGCTACACCAAACTCCTGTTTAAAAGTCTGAAGTTCTTTTTTAGTGCGGGAAAGCCCCAAAAAAGGCATAGATACGAATGCGCCAGTGAGAGTATTGAGTGCGGCTTTGCGGCTGATTTTCATGGAATACTGATTTAGTTTATTAGGATGAAACTTGGTGTTTTTTAATACAAAGTCGTTTATGACCCTAATGTAAAACCTGCCAAGTTTCAAAACTACTCTTTTAGGAGAAAACTATCGAATCCTTTACAAATTCCCCACCCACTGCGACACAATCACGGCCTTCTCCGTGTCTTTGGCTTGCCATTCGTAGGCCAATAATAAGCCGTTAGGCGTAGGTAACAGCACTGGATAGGAAGCATTTTCATGGTCGGAGGTGAGGAAAGTGGTGGTTTCTTTGCCGTTTTTGTCAATGAGTCTCAGGGCAATTTTGGTAAAAAATTCGCCATCTTTCTCCACCGATTCATCCCAAACCACGGCTACATTACCGTTCCAATTGGCGATTTGAGGATGCTTGGCGCGTACCGTTAAGTTAGCGGAAATTAGTTTTTCTTCGCCCAATTTTACGATTCTGATACCTGCTTCGTGGGTTTCAGATTTTCCGCTAAACCATGTTACAAAGAAATCATTTCCTGATTGCGTCATGCTTGGGCCAGTGTGTGGGCAGGCGTTGATTTTCCAGCGGTCTTTGTACACCACTTGGGGCTGAGTAAACGTCTTGCCGCCATCGGTCGAAACGGCGTGGCTCATGTCGCGGGTGCCGTCGGCGAGCAGGTCGCGGTAGGTGAGGTGAATGTTTTTATTGGTGTCAACATACAGTGCCGTACGGCAGCATTGGCAGGCGTTGGAGTCTACCACCACTTCTTCCGAAAAGCCTCCCTGCGGTAATGTTTGCGTAAATTTCACACTGCGGCCTTCGTGTTTCCCCATTTTGTCATCCAGCCATATAAAGCCCAATTCGCCGTTGGGTAAACGAACCATGTCGCTGAAGGAGTGGCCTTTGCCCGGCGTGGTATCTTTATGGACGGTTTTAGGCGCAGACCAACTTTTGCCTTTATCGGTCGAGACAACGTACATTAAATCCGACGCGCGCGGGGCTTCTTTGGTTGGCTTTTTTATTTCAAAAGTGGCCCAAATGCTGCCGTCGGCTTTGAAGGCCACGCGCGGCATTCCTTCGGCGTGTACGGTTAATTCCGTGGGTGCATTGACTCTGATTTTCTTGCCAAATGTCTGTCCGCCGTTTTGGGAAACGGCGAAGTAAAAATAGGCTTTGTCACCGTCTTTTTCCACCCAACTTAGTACTGGATTGCCACGGTGGTCGGTGGTGAAACGGGGTGTAGCGCCCGTGAATTTTGCGTTGGAAAGGGGTGTTGTTTTGCGGTTGATTATTGTTGAAAATCCAAAAAGACTTAATGATAGAATCAATGAGGATACGAGGAGGTATTTCATGGTGATTTTATTTAGAATGAAAGGTTTTTGTTAGTTTTGTTAAAAAAATCAGCGATATGACTGTTACGTATCAATTGACCGAGGATGAATTTGACTACCAGCTTTTTCGTCGTATCAAGTCTCAGTTTGCCCGGCGGCCCGGTTCGTTCAAAATCAAAATTGAAATTGAAGAAACCGAATTGGACGAAACCGAAGCCATTATGGCTAATCCCTATTTATTTGAAAAAATTAAAGCAGGTATTAAGTCAGTTGAAAATGGCAATGTAATTTCTTTTACTCCTGAACAATTTGATGAGCTCGTCAAGAAACATTCTGTTCACGCCTCAGGCATTTGAGGATTTTATTAGTTGGGTCAATGAGAATAAAAAAGTCTTTTTCAAGATTTCGGAACTGATTGAAGAAGCACGCCGCAATCCATTTGAAGGGAAAGGCAAACCCGAAGCCCTCAAGCATGAGTTCAAAGGAATGTGGTCTCGCAGGATCACGGAAGAGCATCGAATGATTTATAAAGTGACTCATGATACGATAGAGTTTTATTCGTTTAGGGATCATTACGGCGACAAATGATTTTGTAACTAATTGATTCTGATAGGGTTTGTAGATTCATAAACCCTATCAGCGTTTTTTTATTTTCCCTTAAAATTATACTGCATCCCTACCGTAAACGTGCGCGGTGCGGCAGGCGTGAACGTGGTGCGGTCGGTGGCGGCGTTGCCTCGGGTGGCGTTGGTGGCGTATAAGGCGTCGGTTAGGTTCATGACATTGGTAAAGAGTTCAATGCCTTTCCACTGATACCCAGCCCGAAAGTTGACCAAATCATAGCCATCGTACACGACCGTATTGATTTGATTCTGATACCATTTGCTTACGTGCTGCCATTCTATCGACGTGCGGAAGTTTTTGAACCCTCTGGGATAGTAACTCACCTCGCCGTTCCATACCCAACGGGGTGCGGAGGGCATGTCCTTGCCGTTGACGTCTTTGAGCGCGTCGGAGGCGCGTTGGCTGAGGATAAATTCTACAAAACGGTGAATGGAATGAGTGCCGCCAAAACGAACAAATACTTCTTTGGAGGGCTTGTACGTGATGCCAAATTCGAGCCCTTTGTGCAGGGTTTTTCCCGCGGCTTGGTAGTCAGTGGAGTTGTCAGGCTGGCGGATGTTGAGCAGTTCGTTGGTGCCCTTCATTTGGTAATAAGTGGCATCAATGTAAACTTTGTTTTTCAGCAACGTCATCCAACCACCGATTTCGGCATTGGTAAAGGTAGCGGGGATGAGGTTGTAATAAAACAAATCGCCGTTGGCGGCTGGGGTAGGGCGTTTTCTGAAAATCGCCGTCAAGCCTGAGGGGGCAAAGCCTTTGGAATAATTGGCATAAATGCCTTTTCCACGCCCTAAATCGTAGGTTACGCCCAGTTTAGGTGTGGTTTGGCTGTATGATTTAGCCCCGCCCGTGGCCTGGCCCGTGGTTTTATCAACGTCGAGATTGTTGACAAAGTTGAAGGACATATTGTCGTAGCGCAGGCCTGCCGAAATGCGTAATTGGGGCAGAGGCTCAAGATCATATTGCGCATAAAAGGCCGTATTGCGAATATCTGCGCTGTAGTTAGCGATTTGAATATCAGGACGTTCTTTACTGATAGTGTATTTTTCTACCGATTTTTTGTCGGCCCGAAGCTGCGCGGCCAAATCTACCTGATACGACCAATATTCATTGGGCGAAAAGTCAACGGTAGTTCCCGAAGTCAGTTTGGAATTTAAAAACGTGAAGCGCTGGGTGTGTTGGGCAATGAGCCCTAGACTCTGGAAGTCACTTGAATTGATTTCACCCCGGGCCGTGGTTGCGCCTGATGTCCACCGAATTCCGTAGGAGGGGTTTTGACCGTGTTTGTTGTCCCGCGCAAAAACCGTGACGAACGACTGTGAGCCGTTGTTCCACTCTTTTTCAAACGTCAAACGTGAACGCAACGAGTAGGATTTACGGTAGGTAAAATCGGTCGTACTGAGGTATTGACGCTTATAAAACGCGACGCTGTCGACGCTGCCGCTGGTTTGGGAATCATACTTAGCGTACGAAAGGGTACAAATCAGGCGCGCTTTTGGGGTGAAATGATACTCCAACCGCAGATATTGAGCGTTTTTAGTATAATCAGAGCTAGTCATCCAAGCGTCTTTTTGCTCGGCTACCAAGCCGCCAACGTAGATGCCGAATTTCCTCAAAGTAGCTCCTGCGCCATATTGTATGCGGCGGTATCCCCACTGGTCGGCTTGAAGGCCAATCCGGGCTGTGGGTATGGCGGTGGGGCGTTGTGAGATGAAATTGATGGCACCGCCCACGGCTTCTGGACCATAAACCGACGAAACGGGACCTTTTACCACCTCAATCGAGCTGACCGTAAACTGGTTCATTTCTAACAGAGAATTGTGGTTGAACACACCCATAGGCCGAATCGGTACGCCGTCTTCCAAATACAGATAGTAGGCGTTGGTGGTCATCGGTTGGCGGATGGCCATCGAGTGCTGCTCGTTGTTGAGGTTGACCATCATTACGCCGGGTGTTTTGTTGATGACTTCATAGATAGAGCTTGCCTTTGCCTCATCAATCATTTTTGGCGTTAGTTTTGAGATGGCAATAGGCGTTTCAGTACGTAATGCGGCCTCACGGTTGCCCGTTACGACGATTGTCTGGAGGTTTTCTACCGAGGGTTCGAGCGATACCGTCAGCGGAGTGCTGTCCGATATTTCAACTTCCTGGCTTGCGTAACCAATGCTTGAAATGCTGATTTTTGCGCCTATTGCCACATTTGGAAGGACAAAAAGACCATTGTTATCGGTGATTGTTCCAGCGTCGTTTTTGAGGATTTGAACCGTAGCACCCACCACGGGTTCTTTGGTGACTACGTCAAAGATTTTGCCTTTGACGGCCTGTTGCGCCGCCGCTTGGGGGACAACTGCTCCCAGTAGAAGCAGCAGACATAGATGTATATTTTTCATTGTTGTTTCAAAAAATTTTGTGTGTCTTCGATGCTTTTGAGCATATCATCGCTTACCTGTTCAATCTTGATTTTTTCCTGCGTGAGGGCCTGAATCGCTTGCGAAGGAGGTAGTTTTTTGAGCGAATCGCCGTTGTAGTCGTGCATCCACTCCATCATGGAGCGGTCGGCTTCTTGGAGCTGCGACGCAAGAAACCGATATTGCTCCAACGCCTGTTGCAGCGTAGAATCATTGGGCTTGATTTTGAGCAAGCTGTCGGTCTGTGAGATGTGCTTTCGGAGGGTGTTTTCCAGTGCCACCAACTCGCCCATTTTGGGCATGACGGCATCATGGATCATCATCACTTCCTTCTCAAGGGTATTGATTTGGACCTGCTCCCCGTTTTGACAAGCAGCCACCATCAACACCCCACTGAATAGTAATGGGTTGAATTTCATTTGATTATAATTGCCTAGGTTTAAAAAAGCGTTACTCTTCCTTCGCGGTAGATGGGAATGGCTTTTTTGTACAAAAAATTAGGCAATCGGAGGCATGACGGGCTTGGATAAAAAGCCTTTTTGTACTGAAGAAGAAAACAAAGGGAAATAATCGAAGTCGAGGTACGAAACAGGAGCTAATGCAAAGTCGAGGGTGGTTTCTTCAAATACTTCTTGAATGACTTTTTTTGCCGTATCGCTTTGTTTTTGGGCTTCATTGCGGGCTTGTTCTTCGGCTACTTTGTGGAGTTGTTTGGCCAAATAGCATTTGCCATCGCAATGCAACTGAGGGGTAAAACGGTTTTCGCAAAGGTGTTGAATGATGTATTCTTTGCGCAATTCAAAATCCAGATACACAAACGGCACCACCAGTATTTTGAAACTGATTAGCAGCAGCAAAAAAAGTGATATATGCCGTTTGTGGTCCATGGATAGGTTTTTTCAACCCTGCAAAGGTAAAAGATTCTTGGCAGTGCCGATGATTAAAAGTGATTTTGTGGCGTTTTATTACCGAAAAAGCAGCATTTTAAAATCCGTGAGGGCATTGACGGAGTGCTCGACGTGGGCTTTGAAAGACATGCCGTCGCCGGGAGAAAGAAAAAAAGCTTCTCCTGCCAAGTTGAAGTTGGCGTTTCCCTCCAAAACGTACAAAAAAGCATCCGTCGGCGAAACGTGGGTGTTGAGCCGCTCGCCTTGTTGAATACTGATAAACACGGTTTTGAAGTGCTCATTCGAGTCGATTTTCTTGGTTTTGATGCCATCAAAAGGCAGTAAACCAGGGATGTTTGAGGTTTTCATATCTGTCTGATTAGTTGGGAACAATGACTCCGTCAATAATGTGTACAAACCCGTTGGAGGCCCGCACCGAGCCAATTACTTTGGCCTCACCGATGTAAAGCACGTCTCCTTTTTTGTGAAAAGTAACATTGGTACCGTCTACCATGCCCATGCTTTGGCCATCCTGAAAAAAGTCAACATCCAGCGCCGAGGTCATCACATGGTGCTCTAAGATGGCTTTCAGTTTGTCTTTGTTTTCGGGTTTAAGTAGGTCTTCTACCGTGCGAGCGGGCAGTTTGCCAAAGGCGGCATTGGTAGGGGCAAACACCGTAAAAGGCCCCGCGTTGGAGAGGGCATCCACCAAATCGGCGGCTTGTACGGCTTTGACCAGCGTGGTATGGTCGGGTGAGCCAACGGCTACCTTTACGACATCTTTTTGTGATTCATTGTCTTCCACGGCTGATTGGCCGCTAACAGCGGTAGTTTCAGTGGCGGCGGCTTGAGTACCAGATTGTTCGGCAGAAGATTGACAAGCAGCTAATGCCACGATAAATCCGAAGGCGATAAGGTTAGATTTCATCTTTTTGTTCGTTTTGGTTAAAAATTGGAAAATTGTGCACACGGGTTAGGCGTATGTTTTGTTCTGCAAACGAGTCATTCTGAGAATATTCAGACGCTTCACGTCTCCGCTACAAATCCTTTTTGTTGAAAATGCGGGTAGCCAAAGCTACGGGCCAAACCACCCATACCATCAGCACCGACAGCGCGATGATGAGCCCGTAATTGGTGCTAAAAAAATCCTGAAAAACGGCTCCCGTGAAGCCCATTAAGGCCGAAATGTCCATTTTCATCAAGACCATGATGCGTGCCAAATCGGTGGGATTAAGGGCGGTCAAGAAAAGCATGACTTTTTCGAGTGGATAATCGCTGAACGAAAACAAGATGCCCAGCACTAAACCGTCGTACACCAAGGCAAAGTAAAACCAGATGACCAAGGACAAGCCCATTCCTTTGGCTTTGTCGCGGGTGATGACGGCGGCCAAAAAAGCCAACGATACAAACGAAAGGGTTAAAAGTAAGCCGCTTATAATCAAGACAATGCCGCGTTCGGTTCCTTCAAAAAGCATTGTCGGAATACCAACCCCCACCAAAAAAGCTAAACTCAACGAGGCCGCTACCCCGATGTATTCGCTCAAAAAAATGCTTTTTCGGCTCAACGGTTGTGCCGAAAGTAGTTCGATAAATTCGTAGGAGTTATAAAAATGAATGGTCGAAAAAATAATACTGACCAGCGGCACCACCATCAGAATGATGTTGAGCAAGCTCAAAAGCCCTTTGTTGGGGTCGGGGTCGAAGCCAAAAAAACTGAAACTCACGGCCGCCAGCAGCAAGGTATAGCCCATGACAAACCGATTGCGGACGATGTCGTACAGAACGTATTTGGTAACTTTGTTCATAATTGCTTACCCACTAAAGGGCTTTTATATTTTTATTGCTTCTGCTCGTTTAGACAAAACTGCCGTTTTTGACATGATTTGTGCAATAGCCCGTCCCAGTTTTTGTTCGCCAGTTCCGAGTTTAAGGTCATCTACTGAGCTGTAAAATTGTACGCTGCCGTCTTGCAAATACAGCACATCGGTGGCAAGTTCGTCTAAGTCAGACATGACGTGTGAGGTAATCAGAATCAGCTTGCCGTTGCCGTGTTCACGTTGGATTTTTTCTTTCAACAACTCGCTCGAAAGTGGGTCTAGACCAGCGGTGGGTTCGTCCAAAATCAGGATAGGTGGACTAAACAAAAAGGCCAACGCGGCACTGACTTTTTGCTTGGTTCCGCCCGATAAGGTGCCCAGTGGTTTTTCAAACATATCGCGCAAACGAAATGCCACTACCAAGTCTTCGTCCAATGATTTGGGGGCGTTTTCTTTTCGTAAATCCGTCATCATGTCAAACAATTGCTTGATTTTTAGATGGGTAGGATAACGACCGATTTGGGGCATGTACCCGATGTGGGCGCGGTAATCGTGACGATTGGCGATAGACCGACCCTCTACGTATATTGTTCCGCTATCAGGGACTACCATCCCGAGCAATGTTTTGATAAAAGTTGTTTTTCCCGAGCCGTTGGGGCCAATCACCGCCACCACCCGCCCTTGGGGAAGGCTTACGCTGACATTGCGCAATACTTGCAGCTTGCCAAACGATTTGTTTATGTTTTCAGCGCGAATCATGGGAAGGGATGCTTGAGATATGGTTTAAGGTGTTGTTTTTCAGGTGTTTGTTTGAGAAATACGTTCTCCGCTTTACTTTTTCCGATAAACAATCGGTTTCATCATGGGTGATTCATCTTTCATGCTTTCGGGGGTGATGCTCGGGATGATTTTTTCGATGCGGTCCAACAGCGTCACGGTAAAACTTCGGAGCAGCATCATGGCTTGTGGTATGCGCTCAATCACGCTTGCGTAGAGACTCACGGGGCGGAAGGGCACATCGCCAATGCCGTCCCGGTTGAGGTCGTAGCCTTCGTATTTATCCCAATAGTTATGGGCTACTTTGGTTAAAACCACATTGCCGTTGGTGGCTACATCGAAGGTATTTCCTTTGAAGTTGTTGTAAACCAACGTATTGTCGTCGCAATTGGCCTGAACCCGAATGGCGTAGCCGTTTTTGATGAATTGATTATGGGAAAACACCGAGCGACTACATCCTTCCATGTATACGCCGATGGTGTTGATGTTGAATGTATTTTGCTCAATGTGGCTGTCGGAGATGTCTTTCAACAATAGCCCGTAGGCTGCGCCCCCCCAATTTTGCTCAAAAATGTTGTGCTTCATGGTCACAAACTTTGTGTACATGACGGCGACCCCTGCTCCGTTTTGGCGAAAGGTGTTGTAGAAATAGCCGTTTTTATGCGAAAACATAAAGTGTAGGCCATATCGAATGTTTTGATGGCTAAAATTGCGTTGGATGATAGAATTGGTCACAAACTCAAAATAGATTCCGTCGCGGTGGCCCGCTACTCGGTTGTTTTCAACCCGAATGCTGTCGCATTTCCAGGCGTGGATGCCGTTTCCAGTATTTTGCTCTTCTTTGGGATTGCCGCGCACGTCGTTTTCTTGCACCAAACAATGGTCGGAGGCCGAGAGATAAATGCCGAAGTAACTGTTTCTGACGCGATTGCCGATGATGCGTACATGTCTGGATTCCAGTACTTTAATGGCTGCCCAGTCAATCATGCTCGTCATGCCTACGTTTTCAAAATGGAGTCCTTGGATGGTAACGTCATTGGCGGTAATGGTAAAAATCTCATTCTTAAACTGCCCGTCGAGTACGGGAAAGTTTTGACCGATAAGGGTTAGAGGTTTGTCAATGATGATGTTATTGATGCGGTATAAACCCTTATGAATCAGAAGTGTATCGTAGGGAAGGGCTTGTTCAACGGCTCGTTTGAAATTTTGAGTAGGACTGATTTTCCAAGTACGGGCTTGCGCGGAGAAACTCGTTAGAAAGAAAGTAGCGTTTAAGCAAACAAAAAGAAGGAACGAAAAAGCAGGAGCGTATCCGTTTTCTGACACAGCTTTGCGCGGAGTTTTAAAACCACAGCTTTGCACAGAGAAATGTTGAGGATACTTCTTGTGACTCCGTGTAAAACTCGGTGAAACTCTGTGATCTAAGAGAAGAGAATGAAACAGTACGCTCATGGTTGGAATCGTTTGTGAGTACCCTATTTTGTGGCTTAAAAAATGGCAACTACTTCTTTCCAAGTCAGCATTTTTGCTTGAGCAAACTCGGCCTTGTTGGCAGTAGCGAAGGATTTGGGGCTGAATGCCGCCACATCGCCGCGCATCGGGCTACGAAAATCTTTGCTGCTTAGAAAAACCGCCGTTTTTACGTCAATCAATTCGCCGGGAGCGTTGTAATCATTGACCACCAAAAAAGCGAGCGTTGATTCGTCTAATTTGTTGATTTTCATGTACTTTACCATGCAACTTAAGTCGTCAAATTTAAAGGTCTTGCCCTTGTCGGTGACGATTTCGGCGGCGTATCGCTTGTCTACGATGGTCATTTTGCAAAACTCGCAAGCGTCTTTTCCGTAGCGAATCGGCTCGGTTGCTTGGGTACAACTTTGTGAAATCGTACCCAAACCGATGATGGCCCAAAGAATGGCTGGTTTTATGACCGTTTTTTTGACGAATATTTTTTCTGAAAAATAGAATTCGTAGATAAGGGCCATAACAACTACTACACCCAGCGCCACAAACACCCATCCGCCCACGTCGGGCATCGAATATGCCCCAAAATTGAGTAATTCTTTATAGCCGATAAGTGGTGGCTGATACGCCATGCCGGGTACTTTGATGGGTGCGTCGTCGCTGAGGTTATGGCCGTATTCGTAGCCCCATTTCCAGAAATCATACAGCGCCACAACGCCCGCCAATACAATCAATACGAAGTAACTGACCAGCATTTTTCGATTTTTTAGCAAAGCAGTGAGCAGCCCGAAGACGATGTAAAAGCCTACGGCATAAGGCAATATCTTAAATTCAGGAAACATTTCTTCCTTGATGTGGGCCATACCGATGTAGTGGTTCAGTCCGTTGATGATTTCTACATCGCCCGATAATTTGGAGAGCCAAATTTTCATAACTAAGCCTTCAGGATACTGCGGTGCCCATAGATCAATGCGCCAAAGCGGAACGAAATAGGTTGCAATCAATGCCAACGAAGCTACCGCTATGCTGGCCCTTGAGATGTTGTGGATTGGTTTCATCGAAGTGTGTTTTAATTGCGTCAGGGTCGAGAATGCCACCCTGACGCAACTATTTTTTAGCGTTTTGCTACTTTCTGTTCTGCTTCAGCTGTTGGGTTTTTGCCCGTTCCCCACGAGAGTGGGATTTTGCTACCAGCGGGTGATACGCGCACGTATCCCTGCATTTCTTGGTGGAGTGCCGAGCAGAAGTCGGTGCAGTAGATTGGCGTAACACCTACTCTGGAAGGTTTCCATTTGAGGGTACAAGTTTCGCCCGGCATGATGAGAATTTCGGCATTGTTAGCCCCGCGTACCGCAAATCCGTGGGGTACGTCCCAATCTTGCTCTAAGTTGGTGACGTGAAAATAAACGTCGTCGCCCATTTTTACGCCTTCGATATTATCGGGTGTAAAGTGCGACCGAATGGAGGTCATGTACACGTGTACCTCATTTCCTTTACGTACCACTTTGGCTTCTTTTTCTCCTTTAGCTACGTAAGGGTGGTTATTTTCTTCCAATTTGAAAATCTTTCGTGAGTTCTTTTCGACCAAAGAGGCGGGGATAGCTTCGGCGTAGTGTGGCTCACCAATGGTGGGGAAGTCAAGCAATAGCTTCATTTTTTCACCCGAAATATCGTACAACTGCGCCGATTGAGTCAATTCAGGGCCCGTAGGCAGGTAGCGGTCTTTGGTGATTTTGTTGTACGCTATCACGTATTTTCCGTGTGGCTTGGAGGTGGGTCCGCCCGGAATCGAGAGGTGGCCTACCGAATAGTAGGTGGGCACGCGGTCGAGTACTTCGAGCGATTGAAGGTTCCATTTTACCAATTCCGACGAAACAAAGAAGGAGGTAATGGCATTTCCTTGTCCGTCAAATTCGGTGTGCAGTGGCCCTAAACCTGGTTTTTTCACTTCTCCGTGCAACACAGCTTCGTATTTCAACACGGGAATTCCGTCAAAACTACCGTCAAATGTTTTTGCGGCAATCGCTTGTTGGATTTTATCAAAAGAAAATACGGGAATGACGGCGGCCAATTTGCCCGAGCCTACAATGTAGCTACCCGTTGGGTCAACGTCGCAGCCGTGCGGAGACTTAGGACAAGGCATAAAGTACAGCATGTCTGGGCACTCTTTGGGGTCGAGTGTCATTACTTCGTTGATGATTGTCGAAGTAGCGGAGTGCGTTTTTTCGTCGTAAACGTTGTGCGCAAACTTCGCGGCTTCTTTCTTGCCTTTGCCTTGGGCTAAATACTGTTCGGCTTTTTTCCAATTGACGGCCAAAATAAAGTCTTTGTCTTTTTGCGAAGCATTTACTTCCAGCAAAGAATTGGCTTGTTCAGTGTTGTAGCACGAGAAGAAAAACCAACCGTCGGATTTGCCTTTTCCGGCGCGGGCCAAGTCAAAACTTACGCCTGGGGTTTTCAATTGAAACTTAATAGCCATACGCCCCGTGGTTTTGTCGATGCTGACAAAGCTGATATAGCCTTTGAAGTTTTGTTTGAAACTATTGATAGATACGTCGGCGTTGGCATCGGGGGGCACCGAAAAGCGCGTTCCAGCCACGGCGTATTCGGAGTTGGCGGTGATAAACGGCGAGGAGTGATTGCCGCCCGAGTTGGGAATTTCGATGATTTCGTCGGTACGAAAAGTAGAAAGGCTGACGCGGGCAATGCGCGGCGTATTGTTGCCGTTGATAAATGCCCACTTGCCGTCGTGTTCACCGTTGGTGGTCGAAAGTGCCACGTGGTGAGAGTCATCCCAAGGTACAAATCCGTGTGAGGTATTAAGCATGGGTTTGGTTTCTTCGCTGTACCCCCAGCCATTTTCGGCAAATTGGGAGAAAACAGGAATAATGCGCAATACCCGGCCCGAAGGTAAACCTACGACCGAAAGCTGTCCGTTGAACCCTCCCGATACGATGTTGTAGAATTCATCGTGCTTGCCGGGGGCCACGTATACTTTTTGGGCGGCGTCACCAGCGAGCTCGGAGCCGCCAGATTTGCCAGCATTGTCGGGTTTGCAGGCAAAAAAGCCCCCTGCCAGCACCGCCAAAGCGATACTGCTGATATTAATGATTTTCATTGAGTTATTTGTTTTTGATGTTTATATTTTCGGTCTGGGCGACCCCGTCTGGGCGACCCCGTCTGACCCTATCCTGAATTACTGCAAACTGCTTACTACAAACTGCAAACTCACTTTTCCCCGTCGTTTTTGCGCATAAATTCAATGATGCTGCGGGCTTCTTCGGGGGTGATGTTTTGGTTGGGCATCCGCACGAGGCATTGCTCTAGGAGTTTTTGGGCTTCGGCGTCTTCGGCGAGCATCATGTCTACGTTGGTAATCATGTTGATAATCCACTCGGGTTTACGTTTTTTTGTAACTCCAGCCCAGCCAGGGCCTACAATGCGGTCTTCGGTGAGTTTGTGGCACGATGAGCATTTGAGGTCGTAGATATCACTGCCCACTTTGATCATTGTTTGGTCGAGCGGGTTGGTAAGCTTTACCTCTTTGACTTCGGTGCCGTGGGTTTCGGGCTGGTCCAGAATGGCCGTTGAGTCAACTTCGGGGGCTTCGGCACGTTGTTCGGCTCCCTTGCCCGAACAGCCATACCAGATCAGGGTGGTCAGGAGCAGCAGGAACTGAATGGAAATAGGTTTCATCTTTATAGTTGATTTTAGATTTGAAAACAATGGCTTAGTAGCCTTTTGGTTTTACAAACCTACGACCCGACCTACCCCGATTCTTATGGTTTCGGTCATAAAGAATAGCAGACTTTGAGCAGTAAAAATTAGTTATAAATACTAAGTATTTTTACTCAATAAATAATTAAGCAAATTTATTCACGCAAAGTCGTAGTGGCGCAAAGAGTAAAAAGGTTGATTATTTAAAACTTAGCGGCTTAGCGGCTCTGCGTGAAGTATAAATTAATTTTGCACATTTACTTATGTATAAAAAAAGCCCCAATTGGGGCTTCAAAAGTGACGAATATCGTTTTTTTTAGTGGCGTACTATCTTATGGTCCAAAAGCTCTAGTTCACCTAGAGCTGCTAGACGTAATACTTTTTTTATAACAGTCTCTACCCTCAAACCTGTCATATCGGCAATGGCCTGTCGGGTAAAAGGGACTTCATAGCACGGGGTAGCCCGGGGGGCTTTATCCTTGAAATAATCAATGATGGTCAAAATCCTTTTTTCAGGATTTTGGGTATTCATGGCGTTGAGTAGCTTGGTCTTGTGAAAAAGCCTGATGGCTAGCATTTTAGTGAATTCAAAATGAACCCCGGGGTTGTCGCGCAATAACCTTAAATAATCAGCTTTTTTAAGTACCCAAATTTTACAATTTGTGATGGCTTTGGCATTGGCTGGGTAGCAGAAGCCCGCGATTAGGGGAGGTTCGCCAAAACTTTCACCGTGCGAAAATAACCCTTGGATATAATCATTGTTTTCTCCCGCATTAAACAGTTTAACACTGCCTTCCTCTACTTGAAAATAGAAATGAGCGGGCCAACTTTCGTGAAATACGTATTCGCCTTTTGCAAAGCGATTAAGTGAAGCACCATATTGCTGAAGTAGAGAAGACGGAATCACTATCATAACGATATCGAGTAGTATATTTTACGAAAAATGAGTATATATACTAAGTATAGCTATGACTTATGTCAGTGTTTGTCCCTTAGACGCTACTTCGGTCTTATTAATTTCTGTGATGGAGAAGTTGGCACTCAAACAATCAGGAAGTCGGTTTATTTTGGAAAACACAATCCTTAAGATTTACGTTTTGCAGTTTTTGATAAGCTATCACCTCCATAAATTCGGGTACTTCTTTGGGTCTTGAAACCACAAAACCCAAAGAAGTATCATTCAATTAAAACTTAACTCCTGCCGAAACATAGAACGTACGACCGTCGGCAGGCATTAAGCCTGGGCCTGGGTAGCCACCCGCGCGTCGGGTAAAGTAGCGCTTGTCAGTTAGGTTATTCACCCCAGCTTTTAGGTTATAGTGTTTCAAAAATTTGAAACTTGCCGAAAGATCTTGTACCGTATAAGCGGGAATCACTCCCGTAGTAGCGGCAGAATTGGCTGCTTCCGTATTGGAGGCATCGGCGTAAGCCTTTCCAATATCGCTCAATTGCCAAGTTGCCGAAAATCCTTTTTTGTTGTATGTCACGCCAAAACGGTTGATTTTTCGGGGGGCGTTTTCTACCCTTTTTCCTGAAAGATTTCCTTCTACTACCTGCCCATTGACCACCGAAGTAGTTTTAAAATCACGGTAGGTTGCATCAATGTAAGCTACCGAAGCAAACACGCTTACATAACCTATTTTAGATTTTTTAAAGAATGCAGTTACGGGGTCAAACTCTACATATCCCTCAAAACCTTGACTCACTGATCGGCCCAAATTTGTACGGAATTGATAACGTTGATTTTCTGCGTTTGTTTGTGTGATGGTCCCTATGCGATTATCATAGTTTACGTAGAAATAATCAACATCAAAGTTTAAATAATTGCCTACTTTTCCGCGATACCCAAAGTCAAAATTATACCCACGAGCATCTTTTAAGTTTTCATCAATAATATCTGTAGTAGCGGGTGGTGTCAGGTCTGAAATCAAAACTGGGCGATACGCCTGCGAAATGTTTGAGTAAAACTCTGTTTGTGGGGTAATATGGTACTCGAGTCCACCGCCAAAAATCATAAAACTACGATTACGAGTGATGGGGCTCAGCAAAGTTGGGTTGCCATTGGTAAGACCAAATTGGCCTTCCATTGTAGAAGTAATATTTTCTACTCTAGCACCCAAAGTCATTAAAAATTTGTTGTTAAATCTGAAAATATTCTCCACAAAAGCCGCTTGATTGGTATTCGTAAAATCTAAATCTCTCGGATAGACCCCTTCTGAAAGGTCAAAATCCATCGTTGTTTTGCTGGTGCCTCTTCCTTGTTGTTTACGGTCAATGTGGCCACGGAAGTAACGCAAGCCCGTTGCCAATGTATTTTCTTTACCGAGAAATTTATAATCACTCAAAAGCCTGAGTTCCGAGCCGAAAGTCGTATAAAAATCTCGGTCTACTTGACGAAGAGAAGTTAAGTTATCGTCCTCAGTAATGGCTCTAACATTGCCCACACTATTACGCTCTGCGATGGTTGAAAAGGCTTTGAAACTAAGTTTAGTTTTGGGACTAAAAATATACTCAGCGTTTATACTCGGAATAAACCAGGGCGTGCTGAACCAATTTCTCGAACGTAAACTCTGACGAGAATCTTGGGCAAACTGAGCATCAGTCAAACCGCCCGCCTGCTGGATTTCGGTCATCATATATGTGGCTTCAACGCCCACCTTCAGTTTGTTTGATATTGCATAGCTCAACTCAAGGTGAGCATGATCGGTATCAAAACGACTATTTTCACGCCAGCCATTTCCCATACGCTTCTGATAATAAGCCGTATAACTTAAACGGCCCTCGGTACCACCGATGTAATTAAATGTACTGAAAAGCCCATTGCTGCCCGTAGTATTCTGCGACTCAACCGTAAAACGCGTAGAAATATCTGGCTTACGAAGCACAAAGTTCATCAAACCCCCAAACTGAGAGCCGTATTGAAGTGAAGAAGCTCCCCGCACGATTTCTATGCGGTCAACTACCTCCATGGGTGGGGTATAATAAGCTTCGGGATAGCCCATTGGGTCGGGAGTAATGTCGTAACCATTCATTCGTGTATTGAACTCCCAAGAGCGATTAGGGCTCAAACCCCGTGATGCTACCCCAAGCTGCACACCCGAGCCGTCATTTTCCCATACCGAGATGCCTGGTGTACGGCTAAAAATCTGGCGGCTATTGTTCATTGCTAAATTGGCATTGATGTTGTCAAGTTTTATCACCTCATTCTTCTTTGTAGCATTAATTGTATAGCCATCCACCTCAGCTAAATGTTCGTTGCCTCTTACACCTTTACTACCAGCGACTTTAACGTCTTTGAGCGTGTATATTTCCTCTTCTACGGTAAAATCTAGGGTTTTTGATTCGTTTTCTTGAAGAGATGTCGCTATTTCTTGATTTTTTAACCCAACCCCCGAAACTACTACTACGTAATTCCCAGCTTTTAATCCTTTAATGATGTACTCACCGTTTGAATTGGATTGAACCCCTCTCACTGTTCCTTTTAATGTTACACTCGCTCCGATGATGGCTTGTTGCGCTTTATCCCTAACCTTCCCTATAATCATAGTTTTCTGTCCAAAAGCGGTTATCCACACAACCAAGAGAAGTAAAATTGTACTAATTGAAGACTTCATTTTTGTATTCTTATCTTTGTTTAGACTTATTATAAATGAAGTCACAAAGGTATAGGACAGATATTGTTGTGCAAATATTTATTTAGATTAATTTTAAATAAAATGAAAAACTAAGTTATCACTTTAAAAAGAGCACTTTAAAGGCGGTGTGCAAATCATAGGAGAGGAAGTCTTAAATTCTATCTATCAAGTAGCTCAGCAGAAAAAATAAATATATTGATTTTTTTTCAAACATCTGACTACCAGTTCAATAAAGTCTCATCCTGCAGGGCTGTGACGGTGTACTGTGATATTTAGCAGGGGTTACTTGGCCTATAACTTTTCATCAACTACGTAAGCTGACTCCTGTGTAGCAAGCAAAATTCGGGGCTCGTTTGAGTTTTACAAGTGCTAGAAGCAGCATCTACGGCATCTCTGTGGTAGAAAAAATGGCCTCTTATTTTTTTGAAGATAATTTAGCGGAGTTTTTCTGTAAATTCTGGGCTTTTCTGAGCAGGGCGGCTTTGTGTAAGGCTTCCTCTTTTTCGGTCACCAACGACCAACCGAGCTTGAAAGCAATGCAAATAAATACGCCTAACATAACAAACAGAAAAAAGGACGCTTTTACATTTGACCGATGGACAGTCGATTGAAGAGTTTGGGAAATATGGAAAAGTAAATATAGCTGGGATAAAAACATTGCCGTCACCATGCTTATTACGGAAATTGGCAGCTCTTTCAGGATGGCTTTTGCTGTTTTAAAAACATGCTTCAGAGGTGGGTCGACCAAAACCAGCTTCCCATTGGTACTAACATAAGATTTTGAAAGTTCAGAAGCCGCGTTTGAAGGTTTCATAGGTCAGGTAATAGAATGAGCTGAAAACAAAATGAGTAGGTTTTCTATTCCTCTATTTATGCCAAAAGTAGAGAATAGCCAGCCGAAACCTCCACAAAACTAGATTGGCTACCTGCAATAACTGAACGACAGACTATTACATTTCACAAATGTAACGATATGGTATATTTAAAATAATGATTTAAGTCATTATTAATGTACAAACATCTATTTGAGCATACAGATTTTCGTTGATTATCAGTATTCTGAATGAAAAACTTGAGGAAAAGCCACATAGATTATTTTATACAACAATGTTGTTATCACTTCAATGGGCTGCTTAGAAGACACGAGGTTATTGTGGGTAAAGGACATAACCACCGAAAAATTGAAAAGAATAAGTTTTTGGGCGCGCCCTAAAACTTATTCTGTAGGGTTGTGTGTATTTGAAGCACGGGTATTTTGTAGTGGTTCATGCTTCAATAATATACGAGAACTAGGTGCTCAGAATTTTTACCATTCGAAGCATATCTTCGTTAATGGGTTTTGGTAATCGAATGGTATCCCTGAAAGGAGTATAAACGATTTCGTTGTGGATAATTCCGACCATCACGTTTTTGTGATCGTTCATGAGGCCTTCCACGGCTCCTAACCCTAGACGGCTTGCCAAAATCCGGTCATAAGCCGTCGGAATACCGCCCCTTTGGATGTGCCCTAGCGTGGTTACTCTAATATCAATGTCGATTTCAACCCTTGATTTGATTTTTTCGGCTACTTCGGCGGCGTTGCCTTCTTCATCTCCTTCGGCAACCACAATGATAGACGAAGATTTTGACCGGTTCCAGCCCTGCTTAAGGGTTTCGACAACCTCCGAGATTGGCGTCAGTACTTCGGGCACCATTACGATTTCGGCCCCGCCCGCAATTCCTGATTGGATGGCAATGTAGCCAGAGTCACGGCCCATTACTTCAATGAAGAACACGCGGTCGTGTGAATCGGCCGTATCTCTGATCTTATCAATGGCTTCCAACGCTGTGTTTACGGCGGTATCGTAGCCAATGGTGTAGTCGGTGCCATAGAGGTCATTGTCGATGGTTCCTGGCGCGCCTACGGTAGGAATGCCGTATTCGTCGTAAAAAATAGTGGCACCCGTAAACGTTCCGTTTCCGCCGATGGCAACGAGTCCTTCAATTCCGAATTTCTGTAGTTGTTCAAACGCTTTTTGACGACCTTCTTTGGTCATAAACTCTTTGCTGCGGGCCGATTTAAGAATGGTTCCGCCACGCTGTATAATATTACTAACAGAATGAGAAGTCATCTGATAAATATCGCCGGCAATCATCCCATTGTAACCGCGACGGATACCGTATACTTCTATTCCGTAGTACATAGCAGTACGGACCACAGCGCGGATACAGGCGTTCATACCGGGGGCGTCACCGCCGGAGGTAAAAACCGCAATTTTTTTAATCATAAGTTAGGCATTAAGGTGGTTGCTTATTTTGGCAGGGCGCAGTATATACCAAACCGCATTCTACTAAAAACACACAAATTTATTTTCTATTTCGATGAAAAACCGAATATTTTGAAATTTTCTTGAAAATTTAACTTGCTTTCCTTTGGGATGAACCCCAGCACAGTGCTGTGAAGCAGGATTTTATCGTCTTGTTTTGCCCATTTTTGGGCTTTGTATATTCATCAAATCCAACGAAAACTTTTTTGGTATTAAACAAACCCAATTCGTAAAATTACTACTTTTGCCTGAATGCTATAAACTTTAAATTATGTAGAGAAACATTGCTAAACTACCTCTGATTAGGCAATTATTGCTGATTTATACCGTAGTAGGGTGGGGCAGAGTTTTGTAAATATCTCGCCATCATGTGGATTCATTTCAATACCAAACTTTACGAATTTGCGTTAAAAACAAATTGCAAGTTTTTTTATTTTCATAAAGTTCGCCCAAATCATTGGTCCCTAGGGGTAATTATTACCTTGGCTTTTGAGCAAACCAAACCGTTTACTAAACCTCTTTAACAAATCACTATTTTCGCCCTTCAAATCGAATAAGGAATCATAATCACATGAAAAAAGGAATAAATTTTAAATCATTAGTGCCGCACCTGTTGGTTATTTTGGGCTTTGCCATTTTGTCGTGGGGATACATGAGCCCAGTTTTTAAAGGAAAAGTACTGATTCAGACTGACCCACTACAAGCCGCCGCTTCGTCGCATGAAGTAGCAGACTATTTCAAAAAAACGGGTGAATGGTCGGGGTGGACCAACAGCACATTTGGTGGAATGCCAACGTATTTTATTTGGGGGCGACTTTCAAAGGGGGCAGTGGCACCCATCGGGATGTTTACCAGTCAATTCGGACAAGGCAGCTATATCTTCTTTTATCTGTTGGGGGCGTATTTGCTGCTTATTGCCCTCGAATGCGGTCTGTGGGCGAGTGTTTTGGGGGCTGTTGCCTTCGCTTTTTTTTCGTACAATATCCAAATCATTGAAGCGGGGCATATTTCTAAAGTAAATGCACTCTCTTTTGCACCTATCATGATTGCGGGTATGGTGTGGGCCTATCGGGGGCGTAGTTGGCTGGGTGCTTCGGTATTTAGTTTTGGATTGGGGCTGGATTTATGGGCAAACCACGCGCAAATCACCTTCTATTCGGGGCTTTTAATGGTTATTTTAGGGCTGTTTGAACTGGTAAGGGCTTTTCGTAAAAATTACATTGGTAAGTTTATCCTCGCTACGGTTTTTATCGCGGTATTCGGCCTAATCATTGTGGCAAACAACACTTCTACGTTGTGGACGACATTGGAATATACCAAAGAAACTATCCGGGGCAAATCGGAATTAAGCCCTAAACCGGGCCAGAAAAGTACCAGTGACGGCCTCGACCGTGACTATGCCTTCAACTGGAGTTACGGCAAATTGGAATCGTTGACGTTGCTCATTCCGAATTTTTCGGGGGGAGCGTCGGGGGGCGAGCTAGACGAAAAATCGGAAGTATATAAAACCCTCGGTCGGTACAATATCCCTCCCGAAACCGCTTCGCAATTTGTGCGTCAAATCTCTACGTACTGGGGCGACCAGACATTTGTTGGCGGAGGTATCTACGCTGGGGCCATCATTTGCTTCTTGTTTGTGCTGGGGCTTTTCATTGCCGACAACCGCTACAAGTACCCTTTTGCGGTAGCTTTTGTGTTCTTCCTGTTTATTTCGTGGGGTAAAAACCTTGCCATTTTCAATTATACCCTGTTTGACTACGTTCCGATGTTTAACAAATTTCGGGCGGTGAGCATGGCTATGTCGTTGGTGCAGCTGTGTGTGGCGGTTATTGCGGCCTTGGGGGTAAAAAGTTTGTTGGCAAATAAGCCCAATTGGTCGGAGCTAAAGCGTCCTTTTTATATTAGTTTAGGACTGACAGGAGGCGTCGCGCTCTTGTTTGCGCTGATACCTGGCTTGTTTGATTTTAGAAGCGAAAACGACCCCCGTTTTGTAGAAAATCTTACGCAGCAGTTTGGCAATAACCGGGCCGCTGCCAATGAAATCTACACGGCATTATTGGCCGACCGTAGTGATATGTTGAGAGCAGATGCCTTTCGGAGCCTCATTTTTATTCTCCTCGGGGCGGGTTTGGTGTGGGCGTATGCCAACCAAATGCTCAAAAATGTGACTGCCGTGGCGGTGCTATTGGCAGGCTTGGTTTTGATAGATATGTGGGCCGTTGACCGTCGTTATCTGAATAACGATAGCTTCCAACAAAAATATTATTCATACGACGACCTGTTTCAGCCTAGCCCTGCCAACCTTCAAATCATGCAGGATACTGACCCTAACTACCGTGTCATTGACTTGACAACGAGTCCGTTTCAGGATGCAAAACCCTCGTATTTTCATAAATCTCTGGGCGGCTATCACGGTGCTACACTGCGCCGGTACCGCGAGGTAGTAGATGCCCAGATGTCTAAGAATAACATGGCGGTGTACAATATGCTTAATACCCGCTATTTTATAGTACCAGCTCAGGATGGGCAGCCTACTGTACAGCGCAATCCCGACGCCTTGGGGAACGCGTGGTTTGTGAAAGAAGTGAAGCAGGTAAACAATGCCGATGAAGAATTGAAAGCACTGGATGCCTTTAATCCTCGTCAAACGGCATTTGTTGATAAGCGTTTTGCGGATCAATTAAAAAGCGTGAATCCGCAGGTTGATACCTCCGCCACCATTCGATTGACCGATTATAAGCCCAATCATTTGACCTATGAGTCAGATTCAAAAGTGGCGCAGGTGGCGGTCTTTTCCGAAATTTATTACCGGGGAGGAATTGATTGGAAGGCTTACGTAGATGGGCAAGAAACCCCGCATTTTAGGGCCAATTACATTTTGAGAGCCATGACAGTGCCCGCTGGTAAGCACAAGATTGAGTTTAAATTTGATCCTCCTGCCGTCAAAATGGGGCAACAGATTGACCGCTTTGCGGCTGCTGCCTGGATATTGCTGTTGGTAGGGGCTATTTTTATGGAATATCGCCGTAAACCTACTGATGATTTATAGGAGGTAGACAATGTTTAATTTTAAGGGAATCTGGTTATTGGGCCAGATTCCCTTTTTTGTTTCGGGCATAGATGCGTACGTCTTCCAATTCTTCTTTAAGCGTGTAGTTGTCGGCTATGTATTTTGCTAAAATCGGGAAACGTTCGTGGCCGTATTTTGAGCGGTCATTGATCCAAATGGCTTTTTCTCCTACCGCATCCACAAAGACTGACGGCTCGGTTCGCTTCAAATCGTTTAGGTATCTTTCCAGATAAATAGGTTGCAGAGGTTGCTTTATGGCACTTCGGGTGGTATGGTTTTCATTGACTCCCTGCGGCATTTGGGTATCGACATAAAACGTACACGACCAGCCCCATACGGCTAAATAATCCCCCTTATTTCCATATTTTAAAATAGCAGAAGACACTTTTGCGTTACTGACGTCTTCATTGCGTGGATAATGCGTGTAAGTATTTGTAGGTTGATGAAGAAGTGTTTTTTGCACTAAAATAACCAAAAAAACAACCTGAGTAGAAAGAACAATCCATCGTGCCTCCGTTGGGATATACTTCATAAATAGACTCATCAGTAGCAGAAAAGGCAGAAATAAGAAGTGGTTATAATGGTCGTAAAAACTTCCTGTGCGGGTTATGGCAATGTCGGCCATGACTAAATAAGCGCCAATCATCAACCAAAAAAAAGAATCTAACGAAAGAGAACGAAGGCTTTTTTTTCGAAAAAAAACAATGACCACAAAAACGAAAGCCAGCAAACAAAAAGGAAGAAATAGCCATTCAAAACCACTGCCTCCCCGAATGATGACCCACGGAAGTCGGAAAAAATTGAGGAGTGGACTTCTACTGTTGGCGGTAGCTAAGGCATCTTTATATTGAAAATTGGCTTGAATATAAAAAGTCACAAAGTCGTCCAAAACGTTATGGCTCAAAAGAAACAGACACCAAACGCCCCACACCGCTACAACACTACCCATAAGCACTGCCCCGTAGCGGAGCATTTTTGATTTCTGAAACAGAAATAGTTGAATAAAAGCAAACACTCCCACCACAAAAGCCATGGGTAACACCTGAATTTTACAGAGCGGAAGCAGCCCGAGCAAAAAACCAAAAAGGATGAGTTGGAGGGTAGTGAATTTTTTATGGGTTGACCAATAGGCTAAAAACCAAAGACTTATGCTCAATAAAAAAAGGGAGGTCGTTTCACTGTAAAAACTGACAAAATCGGCTAATTGGATAAAACCTGTAAAAGCGATAAATGGCAGCATAGCCCACTGAGCGGTTTTTTTGAGGCCCAAAAAAGTGGCGGCGTGATAAGTGAAAAACAACGAAATCAGGGTAATCACCCAACCCAATAGATGCGCTAAATGAAAATTGAGGGTAACGCCAGCGTACGCCAAAACCGCCAAAAAATAGCTTGTCAAGGGACCGCCCGTGGTGGGGTCGACGGATTGATAAATGATGGGGTCAACAGCCAGCGTCAATCCCTGTGCTAACACTTGACTCTCGTCGGGGTCGAGTTCGTAATTGAATAGAAAAACAGGTAAACGCATAAACCCCGTCAATAAAATCGTAATTGTATAAAAAAGCCCATTTGAAAGCGGTTGCCGTCGTAGCAATAACCAAACACTAAAAATGGCTAAAAGTACATGTCCTGTTATCCAAAAATAGGTAGGTGAAGAATCAAACTGCATCCAAATTGGCGTCATAAAACGAAGGGGATTACTAGGGTTTTGGGTATTAGAAAGAGTTAAAAGTACTGCATAGTATGCTCAATTTCGCAGCCAAAAATCGAATTATTACCCAATTTATAAGGTTGTTTTAGAATTTCGCGCATAAATTCTTACCCCGTTTACGGTGGCTTTTAGGGTATAATGGGTTGAAATTTCTTTGGCTAATGCTGGATAATTTTGGTGACCGTACTTATCAGGGTCTTCCATCCAGAGGGTCTCGGTGGTAATGGCATCCACAAAAATAGCTGGTTTGGTGCGCGTCATATCGCGAACATACCGCTGTAAATACACATCTTGAAGCGAATGTTCCATCGCGCTTCTGACGCTGTGATTTTCGTTTACACCCTGTAGCATCTGCGTTTCAACATAGTATTGACAATCCCAACCCCAAACCACAAGGTATTCACCAGGCTTAGCATATCTTAAGATAGTACGGCCAACGGGACTTAATTCTTCCATTTCGGAAATAAAGGTGGGATATTTATTTATGCCTTTTTTAGTGATGGTACCGATAAGCAAATGCGAGAAATAGATGCCTTGGGTCAGTAAAACAATCCAATTCCATTGAGTAGGTAACGAACTCAAGAAAAGGCCTGCTAGGAGGCAGCAAGGCAAAATAAAATAGGTAAAATGGTGGGGATAAAAACTGCCCGTGCGGATAACTGTGATGATGACCATGACCACATAAGCTACAATAATGGTCCAAAAATAGTGTTTGATTATCAGGGTTTTCCAATGCTTTCTTTTGAAAAATACAAAACTTAGAAAACCTACCCCCAAGAGGAGTATAGGCAAAAAGAAATATTCGATTCCTTTGCCGTTTGTGTAAATGATGAGGGGAAACATAAGCAATAGCCTGAGCGGAGACTTGGGCGAATTGGCCACGAAATTCTTTTTTAGCAGGGCATTGGCCTTGATGTAGTAAAAATAAAAATCTTCCAGCACTCCGTAGCTCCACATGTGCGCCAACCACGCACCCCATACACCGAGTACGCTCAACGTCAGTACAGATGCGTAAACGAAAAATTGCTGTTTGTGAAGGGTGTAAATAAAGAAAAGACAGCCCACGCCTAGCACAAAAGCCAACGGAAGAGCCTGAATTTTACACAGCACAATCAGCGCGGTAGATATACCAAAAACGGTAAGCTCAAATAAACGTACCTTTTTTTGTTGGTGCCAACAACTCATTAAATACACATTCAGACTTAACAAAACGATGGAGAGGCTTTCGCTGTAATAATGCAGATAGTCTTCATCCTGCCCAAAACTCACAAAAACCACCGCTGGCAACAAGGCCAATTGGGCGTAGAGGCGTAATTGCAGTCGTTTGAGGGATTGATAAATCAACACCAAAGAAGCAAATGTAAGCGCCCAACTAAGCACATGGGCCAAATGAAAATCAAGTTTGAATCCCAGTAGATATAGAAAAGTGAGTAAAAAGCTATTACATGGTCCACTCGTGGTAGGGTCGACGGAACGGTAAAGAATAGGATCGTATGCCAACGTTAGGCCTTGGGCTAAGAGCTGGCTTTCGTCGGGATTGAGTGGTAAATTATATAAAAAGACAGGAAGTCGCATCAGCCCAGTGACGGCCCCGATAGCAAGTAAGAAAACCCAATCGGGAAGGGCTTGCTGGCGGCGAATCAACCAAAAACTTACGACCCCCAGTGCCAAATGGTTTAGCAGCCACCACGTGGTAGGAGAGGTATCAAAATAAATCCAATTCGTTGGAGTCATAGATAAAGGGACTGTAGCAGACAAAAACAGTGCGTATTCAACAATTAGCCACAAAAGTAAGAATTTATTGCAGGTTGTGATGTTACATTTTGGGTGGAGAAAACCCCGCAAAAAAAGGGCAGACCTAAAGCCTGCCCTTATCAAATCAAATTCTAAATCGTTGATGTTATTTTCCCAAAAAGGCTGTCTTGCAAGAGACTTGACGGAAAACAATCCCTCCATTGTGGGGTTAAAAACCTAATCCTACCGCCATGGCGCGCACGGTTGGATTGCCTTGTAGGGTAGAGCCTAGGGTTGCAGCTCCCGTGGTCAAGTTAATGGAATAAACGCCCGTTGTTCCTCCCGCACGAAGCAACGCATAAGCCGTGTTGCTGGCGCCGCCTATGTCAAAACCATTGGCACTTTCCACTTGGATGCCCAATGAGCCTACCAAGTTTAGTGTTCCGTTATTGGGTGGATTTTGGGTATAAAGCATGGCGTTGCCTCCCGCAGGCGTATCAATGTCATACAAGGTGGTGGTCATGGTGCCCGCAAAGTTGTTGGTGTAAGCGGCGGCGCTGACGTTGGCCGACATGATGCTCAATTCCGTGTCTACATTATTGATAGCGCCCGTTACGGGGCTTACGCGCAAATTTTGCCGTGTATTGCTCACTACCCGAATCAAGTCGGGTACGGGGTTAAAATCAAACCCAAAACTTGTTCCTGATAAAGCAGGCGTGAAAGGCCCTGCCCCTAAAGCCGTAGCGGTATAGGTGGCGGTATTGGCGGCATTGACCGTAAGTGTATAGATTCGGCTCGTGCTGCCCAACGCGTACAACTGACCGTTGGAAGGACGGAAATCAATGCCAAGGATGCTCTCACCCATTTGCAATCCCATAATGGTTTTGGTGGTGGGAGTGACGGGGGAAGCAGCGATTGGGTTGAAAATGAGTAGGTTGTTGGCGTCGTCAATGGCGTAGGCAACAGGCTCCGTTGGAATGGCGATACCAATGATGTTGGCTGGAAGGTCGCCCAGCTTTTGGAGGCGGCCCGTTGACAGATTCACCTGATTCAATTCGGATTGCCCAAAGACAGTTACGGCCGCGATGGCGTCGCCGTTGGGGGAAATGTCAAATCCTGAGGTTCCCGTGATGTCCAGACCAAGGGTACCTACTTCTTCCAAGGTTCCATTGTTAGGCGGATTTTGGCGGTAGAGGCGGTCATTGACGGGGTCGATATTGAATAGTGTCGTACTAGTTACGCCCGCTCTGTTGTTGGTGTATGCTCCCCCAGTAATCATCGCGCCAGGTGCGCCATTGATAGCTCCATCTACTACGGCAACAGCGCCTGTTTCGGGGTGGAGGCGTAAATTTTGGCCCGTGTTGGTTACTAAGCGAATACGGTCTACGGTTGGATTAAAATCAAAAGCAATCATGGTGCCATTGATCATTGGATTCAAAGGGTTCATTCCTACCATGCGGGCTGCGCCAGACGTAGGATTAATGACGTACAAACGGCTGTCGCTACCAACGCCATACAACTGGCCCGTAGCGGGGCGGAAATCAATGGCGCGTATTTTTTCTCCCGTTGGCAGTCCCGAAATGGTCACCGTTGAGGTGGGAGTACTCGTGGCCCGTACATTGATAAACATCAATTGGTTGTTGTCGTTAAGGGCATAAAACGAAACATCTGGCAGTGTCTGAGGCGACGGCGGTAAGCGGTGATCAGTGCAAGAGTTGAGCGCAAGCAGCGACGTAATGGCTGCAACGGCAAACAAACGTAGATGTTTTTTGACGTGGAACATGATACAAGGTTGTTAAATAGTGTTAGTAAGATACCTATTGGACAACCGTACCTACGTAGAAAATTTACGCCTGGATTTTAAGCATTGGACTCGCTCAATGGCATAAATGGGCGAATGTATGATAAATAGTTGAAGAGAATAGCAGGTTAAAATAACCTTTTGATTTATAAATAGCCCGATATAGGCGATGGATAGTAGAAGAAACGTTGTTTGTTTTTTATGGCTGTTACGATTTGTTTTTTTTCATCGTAACAGCCATAAAAAGCAGATTTTGTTAATAAACTTCAACCGCAGAAAGCACTGGAGAGGCTTTTGAAGCGGTAATATTCACCCGGATTTTACTGGTTTGTACGGGCGTTAATTTTAATATACGCTTATAACCAATGGTGGTGGCTTGGGCAACTTTTTGCCATGCACCGTTTTGCCATGCTTCTATTTCAAACGATTTAACGCGCTGACCCATGGCGATATACTCTTTTAACGTAACGTATTTTATCGTTTGGGTTTTGCCCAAATCAATCTCCACGCTTCCAGTAGTGACGTCGTCGTTGGTAGTCCAGTAGGTGTCTTTGTTACCATCGGTGAGGTTGGCAGAAGCATAATAAACGGCATTGCCCCGGAAAGAGCTGGCTTTGGTCTTGGCGTTGGCCGCCAGATTGGTTTTGAATTCGCGGTCAATCATGGCGCGCCAGCCTTGCAGGGCTTTTACGTCATTTTCGTGAATCAATCCCCGGCGATCGGGTGGCACATTTAGAAGCAGCGTTGACCCGCGTCCTACCGATGTCAGGTAAATATCAAAGAGATTTTCGGGGGTACGCACTTTTGAATCTTCCTTGGCGTGGTAAAACCAGCCCGGACGAATCGATACATCGACCTCGGCAGGAATCCACTGGGTGCCATCTTCTGAGCCGGTATTCAACAGTTTTTCAATGCCGCCTTTGCCCGCAAAGAGTGTATCGGGCGTAATGCTGTTCCAGTTGGTTTCGCCTGCTATGCCGCGCTCATTTCCCACCCAACGTACACCTGGCCCAGCATCGCTAAAGAAAATGACATTGGGCTCCATTTGGCGCACCAGATCAAGCGTTTTTGGCCAGTCATAGTAGGTAGAGCCTTTGATTTGGCGTTTTTCGCGGGCACCGCCGTAGTAGCCGTCGCCGCCGTTGGCCCCATCAAACCACATTTCAAAGGCAGGGCCGTAATTGGTAAATAGCTCTTTGAGCTGATTGCGGTAATATTCCACGTAACCTGGTTTGCCGTATTCGGGGTGGTTGCGGTCCCAAGGTGACAAATAGATACCGAATTTGAGGCCATGTTTTTTGCAGGCATCGGCCACTTCCCGAACGATGTCGCCTTTGCCGTTTTTATACGGACTGTTTTTGATGGAATGTTCGGTGTATTGACTAGGAAACAGACAGAAACCATCGTGGTGTTTGACCGTCAGGATAGCGCCCTTAAAGCCTGCGTCTTTGAGGGTTTTTATCCATTGGTCTACATCCGTTTGGGTAGGGTTAAAAATAGAGGGTTTCTCGTCGCCGTAGCCCCATTCCAAGTCGGTGAACGTGTTGGTAGTGAAGTGAATAAATGCATTTTGCTCCATTTCGTGCCAGCCCATTTGGGCTTTTGAAGGAGTGGGCCCAACGGGTTTTGGTGGCAACACATCGGGCACTTTCAACACTACGTGTTTTACGTTTTTGCGCTCGTGGGTGTACGTAATATGCACCAATCCGTCGGTGGTTTGAATCACGGCAGGGTAGCTAAATTCGCCCTTGCCTTCGTCTTCCAACGAATAAATGTCCTGCCAATTGATACCGTCTTTGGAGGCCGCTACGCGCAGTTTATTGCGCCCTTTTGCCCAGTCACTTCCGCGAATGAGGGGGTTATAGATCAAAATTTGTGTACCGTTTTTGAGGGTTACGGCATCGGTGCCCGAGTTCGGATTAGGCAGGCTAGTTGCACTGACCGGGCTCCACGTTTTGCCGCCGTCGGTCGACCATGTTTCTACTACCACATTTTGACGACTGCGGCAAAGCATCTGCATTTTGCCGTTAGGGTAGGTCAAAATACTGGGCTGAATAGCACCAAAATTGCCGTTATCGATGCTAATTTTTTGCCAGTTGTTGCCGTTTTTGTCCGTTTTTTCTAAATGTACATGCCAAACATTTCCCGTCACACTTTCGGTGCTGGTCGGGTGCAAAATATCCCCGTTAGCGAGTTGAATAGGTTTGTTTTTTATCGGGCCCAACATGCCATCGGGCAGCTTTTCGGGGGCCGACCACGTTTTTCCGTTGTTGGTAGAATAACGCACCATTCCCCACCATTCGCGCGGGTTAGGCCCTATTTTGTAGTAAAGCATTAGCTTTCCTTCGCGTGTTTTGAACAAAACGGGATTCCAGCAGGGATACCGCTTGTTGGCATCGATGATACCGTCGGCCATTTGCTTAGGTTGACTCCATTTTCCTTTTTGGTATTCTGACAACCAGATGGTTACGTCGGGTTTTCCTTCGGCAGTACCGCCAAACCAAGTTGCCATCAAATGTTGGTCGCCCACTTGCACAATGCTGGAGGCATGGCAGGAGGGAACGGGCGGATTGTCAAAAATAAACTCTTCCTTGACCAACAAAACAGCCGGCGTCTGCGCTCGAAGCACCGTGCCTACAAAAGTGAATACAAGTAAAAAGAATGATTTTAGATTCATAGTGTGAGGGTTGGGATTTGTTAAAATCGGGATAAAATGATGTACCACAAAAGTAAAAATAAAAAATATTAATAATTTAAGGTAGTGAAGTAAAAAAAATTAAAAATAAGGTAAGCAATTCATAAAGTACGTTCAGAAAACGCATTCGTGAAAATGAAAGAAGTTTTTTGGAGCTATATACCGCTTGAGTTGAAGATTACCACTGTTTTTTTACACCAATGAATCCCCCGAAAGCTTCAGGAAATAGGGTGCCGTGGTCGAGGGCGGCGGAAGCACTAAAAGTGAACCCAGTGATTATTGGAAGGATGATTTGGGCAGAAAGTGAATGTGAAAACTGATGTATAACTGGAGAATAAGCATAGGAAAAAGAGCCAAAATTACGGCTGAACGAACTGCGGGTGGTGATATTGAGTCGGTGGCCAAAGTGCCAATCGCTCCCCAAATACCAGACTTTGACCTGATTATTAGGGAAGAAGAAACCTTTAAACTTTTCCTGAACTTCTGGTTTTAAAGTTGTTAGGGGAGCAATAAATGGATTGCCAAGCGTTTGATTCTGATACGACCAACCCTCTTTGTACTGTCCGTGGTTAAAATAATTGTCGGTGCCTTGGTACTGAGCGGTGGGGTCAAAAATGGCTCCACTTTGGTTGGTTGTAGATAAGTATTCAATGGTTAGTTTGCTGATTGATAATGACTTGTGATTTTTTTTGCCGCGTCGAGAAATGCTCAAGCCTGTTAGCCCATCGGGGAAATTTTGAAACGCCAAGCCCGATGCATCTTCGTAAATATGTTGATGATAAAGCAAAAAAGTATGGGTAGTTTTGCGCCATTCCAAAGCAAAATCATAGCTTCCCAAATGGTTGCCAATGCGATTGCTGCCGTCGAAAATGGTGTAACGGTCATTGATGAGGTCGTCTGGGTAGCGGCCCGTGATGAGTGAAATATAATCCCGAAACGTAGATGGCAGTTGCCCGTTTTGCGCCAACAACGTCCCCTTTAGATAATCGGCTTTTCCGCCCCATTGGACCTGGTGGTTGAGCCCTGCATAAAACCGAACCCCCCAGTGGGGTTTGCCAAAACGTGCGTAAAAGGTTTTTTGATGGAGATAAGCCCCCTGAATGTAGGGCACGGTGAACCACGCATGGGCGTAGCTTGCTTTAAAAGCTAAAATACTTTTCAGAAATTTGAGGGGAATAAAGTCAATGGTTTGCAGTTGAATTTTGGGAAAGGTCATTGCATTGCCCGACCACGCCACAAAACCCGATGTCAGGGTACTGTCGCCGAGTCCAAAAATTTCCCGTCGGTTGCCCGCAAAGATTTCAAACTTGCCCCATTTTGCTTTTAAGAACAGGTCAGGTGTCCAGATTTTGTGCCTGTTTACCGTAAAATTGGCCACTCCCATCGCGCCGAATCCCCAGTCAAACGTTGATTTTTGGGTAGAATCGACGCGGTATTCGCGGTAGCTACCCACCCGGGCGGTTCCAAAAGAGCTTTCTAACGGAACGAAACCGAATTGATTGGTTCGTAACCAGAAGGGTGTTTGGGAAGACGTAGCGGCGCCGCCGCCGATTTCAACGTAATAATGGTACGGACTAACTGACTTACCAGACTGTGTCCAAGCTGATTGGGAAAAAATACCAACGGTCGCTGCCAATAAGTAGCGGAGCTTCATACGGTTGAAAAAGGGGGTTGGAACTACAAATACATACGTGGAAATGCATGTTTTGGACGTGGGTATCGAATAATTTATTGGTAACTGAAAAATGATAAACCGCGAAACCGCAAAAATGTAAAAGGGGCGTTTTCTTGCCACTTAAACCCTTAACTTTTCATTTTGACATTGGGAATTTCGGGCGGTAGGGGCACCAAATCGGTTTCGCCTTCGATGCGGGGAAAACGGTCTTCTTTCCAATCTTGTTTGGCTTGTTGGATGATTGCCTGACTTGTGGCCACAAAATTCCAATAAATGAAACGTTCTTCAGGAAAAGGCTCGCCACCAAAGAGGTAAATCGTGGTGTTGGCATGGATGGTAAATTGGCAGAGTTGGCTATCTTGGGCGACCAAAATGCGTTTGGGCTCGTAGGTATTGCCGTCACTTTCAATGCTACCTTCCAAAATATAAAGGCCCGCTTCGCCAAATAAGTCATCGCCGATGCTAATGGTCTGGGTGGTAGGACTCTTGATTTCCAAAAGAAATAATTTGCTATAAACGGGTACGGGCGATTTGTGACCAAATGCTTCACCTGCAATGAGTTTGTACGAAATTCCGTCGGTTTTCCACGCGGGAATCTCGTCGGCTTCGGCGTGGTAAAAAGCGGGTGGCATATCTTCGAGTTCTTTGGGCAGCGCCACCCAAATCTGAAGCCCATGAAGTCTTTTGTCGGAGTGCCTAAGGTACTCGGGCGTTCGTTCTGAATGTACGATGCCCTTGCCAGCGGTCATCCAATTGACCTGGTTCGGGAATATTTCGACAGCCGTGCCCAACGTGTCGCGGTGCATAATGCTGCCTTCAAACAGATACGTGAGGGTTGAAAGACCAATGTGTGGGTGCGGGCCTACGTCAATATTTTGGTGCTCTTTGAGGAGAGCAGGCCCCATGTGGTCAATGAAAATAAAGGGGCCAACCATGCGTTTTCCGCGAAAAGGAAGTAACCGACCCACTAAAAAGTTCCCGATATTGGCGGGACGTTCTTCGATGATAACATTGATGTTTGACATGGTCGATGGGAGAGTTTACGCAAGAACATCCTGCCATTCAGGGGTTTTCTTAAACGTCGCGTTGGCGAAGGGGCACAATGGCATCACTTTAATGCCATTTTTTCGTACATAATCTACCAACTCGGCCTGTAATTTTTTGCCGATGCTTTGGCCCTTTAGCGAAGGGTCAACTTCGGTGTGGTCAATGATGATTTTGTGCTCGCCGGCCAGTATGTACGTCATGGCCGCCAGTGATTTACCTTCTAATTCGTAAAAAAATGAGCCGCCTTTTTCGGTCTGACTGTGCTTGATTTGTCCCATAAACTGTTTATTTGATTTTTAGTAATGCGAATATAGGTTACTCAAACCGAATGTACGGCATCCTTTTTGCCCAAAAATCTCCCAAACAGTTCATTTAAAATAGTTTGGAGCGTATTAATTGCGCTAAAAACTTTCTTGAATCAGCGCTTTATTGATAGATGCACCTGCTTTCGTGCCCGCCGCTGTTGCCTCCGACACGGCTCTCATCGGAGAGGTATTATCGCCTGCGGCATACACACCCGCCACGGTAGTTTGATTAAAATGGTCAATTTTGAGGTAACCGTTTTCGGTGAGCTCACAGCCCAAGTCTTGGGGAATAGCACAGTGTTGTTGGAAGGCAACCCGCGCAAAAATCGCCGAAACTGCCTGTTTTGTGCCATTTTTAAAAATGACCTGCTCCAGTTTTCCAGCGGTATGCTCCAAGTGGTCAAGTTCCTCCTCAATGATTGCGATATGATGCTGTTGGAGTTTTTGGGTTTGTTCTGCGTTCAGCGTTGACGGGCCGTTGGTAAACAATGTTAAGTGGGGTGTCCATTGGCTGATTAATTTAGCAAATTCAAATCCCACTTCTCCGTTGCCAAGGATGCCCAGCGCAGTGCCGTGTACTTCGTATCCGTGGCAATAGGGGCAATGGATGACGGAAATTCCCCAACAATCGGCAAAACCGGGCAAATCGGGGATTAAATCACGAATACCCGTGGCAAATAATAGCTTCGTAGCCGTAAATTCTACATTTGTCCCGGTCCTAATCCTGAATAAATTCTCCTCTTTTTGGGCGCTTTGTACGGTATCGGCCACAAACTGAACGGTGGGATAAACTAGTACTTGGTCTTTGGCTTTTTGCGCAATGGCGGCGGGCGGTTCCCCATCTTGCGTGATGAAATTATGCGAATGAGGAGCGGTTTGATTACAAGGTTTTCCGCTGTCAATAATCAATACTGAGCGTAATGAGCGCCCCAAAGCCATGCCGGCCGAAAGCCCCGCGTAACTGCCGCCAATGACGATAACATCGAAATGGTTAGTTTCAATCATGTGGTTAACGTTTTAATGATAAAAATAGATTGCTTTCATTTGCAACATTGTTGCAAATGAAAAAAGTTCACAGTAAAACGAAAGAGCCACGCCGAGAGCTACCGAATTTAGATCAAATGCGAAGTATAACCCAATGCCACCAATTGGTCATATGCGTTCCAAACATCACTGGGGATTTCCTGATAAATCTGGAAGCCTTTTTCGGGATAGACTTTCACGCGTTGAAGGTCGCCGACCATGATGTGAATTACTTCTTCAAGCGAGATTTCAGCATTGGGGTATTGCTCAAGCGAGATTTGCGGAGAGGTTACAATGAGTTGTTTATCAGGCCAATGCTTCTTAAAAGTGGCATAGCTACGGCGCTCCATGTAAGGCTTTTGGACCACGATAAATGTCTGAGGATTTAGACCGTGGGTGGCGAGGAGTTGCTGCGTAAACAGGATATTTTCGCCAGTGTTTGTAGATTTATTTTCGATGTAAATGGCTTCTCTCGGGACGCCCATTTCCAAGGCGATGGCCGCAAATTTATCGGCTTCGGCGTCTTTCCAAAGGTCTTGGGTGAGTCTACCCAATCCTCCCGAAAAAATCAAGATGGGAGCCCAACCTTGCAGATATAACTCCGCCCCGCGCTCCGCAACCCGCAAATCATGGCTACCCAACACCAAGATGCAATCGGATTTTTGAAGCGTGTGATTGACGTGGTGGTAATCCCAAAGTTTTTGGGCCAAGGCCATGGTGTTGGTGGAGAGCATGGGTGCATTACATGAATTTGAAACTGTACGCCAAAGATACAATCGGTGACGAGAAAATTTGGAGTTGGTACGTGGTATAGGCGGTGCCTTGGGTGCGCATGAAGACCGAGTACTGGTTTTTGCGTCCGTATAGATTATAGACCGTAAAAATCCAGCTTCCGGTCCAACGGTTGTTTTTGAGATTGGGATTATTGATTTGCCACGAGAAGTCGAGGCGGTGATAATCTTTGATTCGGCCTTGGTTACGTTCGGCATAATACGGGTAGGCTTTGCCCTGAAAACTCACAAAACCATTTGGTATCGTGTAGGGCCGGCCGGTGCCGTAAGTAAATGTCAGCGAAATATTGTGGTACTTGTTTTCGGAATAATTGAACGACATGTTGACGTTATGGGGGCGGTCAAAATTGGCGGGATACCATTTGCCGTCGTTGATTTGCTCGGTAAATTGCTGCCCTTCATTGACCTGATTCAGTACCCTTGAATACGTATAATTGACCCAGCCCGTGATTTCTCCCTTTTTCTTCGTGACCATCAGCTCGGCTCCGTAGGCACGGCTTTGGCCTTGAAGTACCTGCGTTTCGATGTATTTTTGGAGTAAAAAATCCGCACCCGGTTTAAAATCCATGATGTTTTGGGTGGTGCGGTAGTAGCCTTCAATGGAAAACTCGTAAATATTATTTTTCAAGTTTTTGAAATAACCCGCTGACCACAATTGACTCACCTGCGGACGGATGTGCGCGTCGCTCATTTTCCAGCGCGAGGTGGGCAGGGGAGTGGTGGTATTGGAAACAACCTGTAAATACTGACGCATGAGGTTGTAGCCAAACTTGATGGAAGATTGCTCGTCGATGTTGTAACGTAGGCCCAACCGTGGTTCAAAGCCTCCGTAGGTTTTGGTCACTTGCCCAGCTCCGTAAGAAACGGAATCAATAATGGTCAACTCGGTGCGGGGGCCGCCGGGCGCGTAGAGACGAACGGTGCTCGGTCCGAGCGCCATAAAGTAAGAGTATCGCAACCCCGCCGAAACCGTCATCTTGGCATTGATGGTCATTTCATCTTCAGCGTGTAAGGCTAGTTCAATCCCGTTTTCGGTCGGAACACTTTGGGGGTTCACACGTTGGTTGCTTCCCGGATTAAGCGTACCTGGTTGCAGTTGATAATGCGTCATGTTGACCCCCAATTCAATTTTATGGCGGGCGTTGGGGGCATAATTAAAATTGGTTTTTAGCTGACGTTGCAGGATTTCGGAGCCAATGCTCACTTTATTGTCGCTGTCTAACTCTGGCAACAAAATACGTGGTCGGTACTTGCTATAAACGCCCGTCGTTTGCACGTTGAGTTTATCGCTAATCGCGTGAAACCATTTTGCCGTGAAGTTGAGCGTTTTGTAATTGTACTGGGTCGAGGTAGAATTAATATCGTTGATGCCGCCCAGAAGGTCGGTCTGAAAGAAATCGGTGCTGTAATAATTGGAGAGCGAAAAGGTGTTTTTGGTATTGATACGCCAAAATAGTTTGGCGGCGGCATCGCCGAAACTCGCCCGAATATTTTTGAGTTTTTGCGGGCCCCACTGAAAAGCAAAGTCATTGAAAGCCCCGCGCCCTGTCACCAAAAGCCCTACTTTGCCTTTGACGAGCGGGATTTCGGCCGTGAGTCTGTTTGCCACAAAACTTACGCCCCCTTGCAAACTGAATTTTTCCAGACTTGGGTTAGACATCGACACGTCCAACACCGCCGCGGCCCGGCCGCCAAACCGCGCGGGGGTGGTTCCTTTGTACAACTCCATGCCAGAGACAGCATCGGGTGGGAAAACCGAAAACAGCCCGAAAAGGTGCGTGGGGTTGAAAATAGGGGCATCGTCGAGCAGAATCAAATTTTGATCAACGGCCCCGCCCCGAATATTGACCCCGTTTGACGCTTCTCCCACCGACGTTACACCGGGTAGCATTTGCAGGCTACGCAGCACATCCACTTCGCCCATGATAGCGGGCAACCGTTTGATGGTTTTGATGTTCATCTGGGTTACGCCCAGCAGTGGCCGCGATACGTTTTGGTCAACGGCTTGGGTCGAAATGATGACCTCCTCTAGCTCTTCGGCGATGTTCATCAACTTGATGTCCAACCGAATGTTTTTATTCATTTTTACTTTAATACGAAACGGCCGGTAGCCCAATCGGCTGACCGTTACCACATAATCGGCATCAATCAGATTGACCGAAAATGTACCCGTGGTATCGGTGAAAAGGCCGATTTTATCAAAATTTACGCGGACGACGGCGTTGGCGATGGGTTCTCCCGTTAGAGAATCACGTACCATGCCACTCAGTTCATTGGGGCGGGCCGCCTGAAATTTGGGCCGTTGTTGTCCCCAAATGCTTAGGCTGGTGCTGAGTACGAATATAAAAAGGAGTAAATGTTTCAAAGTCATCAGATACATGAAATTAATAATAGTCCAGAAAATCATTTACTGCCAGCCTTCGGGGCGAATCGGGGTGCGTGTCCTGCTCAAAACACAAGGATAGGCGGACGGAGGAAAAGAGGTGATTTCATAGTTGGGCGCGCGCCCGAGTAGGGTTTTGACCAGTGGATTGGGGTACAGCGCCCGATTGATCCAATACTGTACTTTACGGGTGCCCGCAGCGCCAAAAAAACCAACCACTTTGTCCTGAGAATCAGCTACGTTTCGGATATTACCGATGATGGCGGCGGGCGGTGTATCGGTCAGCGTACCCGTATTTTGGGCTTGGCTACTCAACAATTGAAAATACTGATATGCCTGTGGAGAGAGCGCCAACTGCTCGATTTCGAGCAGGCACCCCTGAGAAGGAGAATAAAAAGGGATTTTTCCGATGAGCCTGCCCGTAATGCTCCTACCGTTCACAAATTTGTCGTCCAGAATATTAATGGTGCTGTTGTAGATAAGTTCCCAGCATTGTTTGTCGCATTGATAATCGTAGTCGGGAGGATTGCGTGAATTTATCTTTACGCATTGTCCATTCACCAGTCGCCCACCCGTACAAGTGATGCAGATACTTTGCTCTTCGTAGAGTTTCCAGCGCCAGAGATAGTAGTTCTGGGTTTCTTTGGGGTCGTCAACATCGAGGTACACATCTACCGTTGAGCTGACCACGTTTTTGCCCAAGTTGTCTAAAAGCCCGTTTGGGTCAAATTGCTGGTATATCTTTTTGATTTCAGGGGAGGTGCTCAACAGTTCTTTGGACGACTCGTAGGTTTTGCCATCGGGCGTTTTGAAAGTGAGTTGGTAGGTTTGTCCGATTTTTCCTTTAAAATTGGCGGGGGCTGCGTAGATGCCATCGGCTACTTCCTGAAGCTGTATAGTGCTGCCATCGTTGGCTCTGATTTCGGCAACACATTTTTTTAGTGGCTCTGAGTAATAACTGTTGTTTGAATTACGGGCGATGTTAATACTGACGGTTGTCCCTGCTTGGTCAGACACAAAGCCTTCTACGCTCAAGACGTTGGCATTGAGTGAATAGGTAATATCGTAAGGTTCTACGCAACCGTAGAAAGCACTCATTGTCAGCAGCAAACAGATGAAAAGGGTTGTTTTTGGGCGGATATTCATGAATTGCAGGCAGTAGAAAAAAACGGTTGATTAAGGGTATTCGTTGAAAAAAGAGTGTATACCCCTAAAAATACAGCGAATGAAAGTAGAGATTTTCTCAAAAACATCCTGAAAATTAGTGGTTTCAGTAATAAACCACTAATTTATTTCATTTTACCTACAAAACAGGATTAAAATCGACCAACGCCCAAAATTGTGGAACTAACCAGCCAATACCGATTTTTTTGGCTTGGAAATGAGCAACAACCCAAGAAATACAATGGCTCCGTTGAGCATGAGCCGTTCAAAGCCGATTTTGTAGCCGTCGAACCAGACCTCTGAATTTTGATTGAGAATATACGTAATGAGGGGCCCCGCCACGCAAACCAGCGGCGTAAGCCGGTCATTGACGGGGCGTTTGGTATAAAGGCCAAAAGCAAAGAGTCCCAATAAAGGCCCGTAAGTATAGCCCGCAATGTCAAAAATCGCCGTGATGACCTCCTTGCTGTTCATCTGGTTGAAAAGTACAATGACAATATAAAACAACACCGAAAAGCCGATATGAACCCAGTGCTTGATGCGGGCGCGCTCGGTTTCGGGTTTGTTGGCTACGTTCATGAAGTCGATACAAAATGCCGTAGTCAGGGCCGTCAGGGCCGAATCTGAACTAGCGTAAGTAGCGGCCGTAATTCCAATCAGGAACGTAATGGCCACAATGACGCCGGCGGTCCCTTCGTGCACACCAAAGTGGTTAAGCGCCAGCATTGCATACAAATCATCGGTTTTGGCAGGAATTACAATGTTTTTGCTTTGGGCGTAAAAATAGAGCAGCACCCCAAGGCTCATAAACATTAAGTTGACGAACGTAAGCGTGATGGTAAACCAAAACATGTTTTTCTGGGCTTCACCGATGTTTTTGCAGGTGAGGTTTTTTTGCATCAAATCCTGGTCCATTCCAGTCATGGTGATGGCAATGAACGCGCCCGATAAAAATTGTTTCCAGAAATATTTATTGTCTTTTGGGTCATCAAAGAAGAAAATTCGAGAATATTCGCTGTCGGCAATGGCCGAAACCATACCCCCAAACGAAAAATCAAGTTGATTGGCTACCAAATAAATGGTCAGTGCCACGGCCGTTACCAAAAAAGTAGTTTGGAGGGTATCGGTAATGATAATGGTTTTGATACCGCCTTTGAAAGTATACACCCATATCAGCGCAATGGTGATTGCCACCGACACCTCAAACGGAATCCCCAGGCCGTTATACATGGCTAATTGCAGCACTTGCGCCGCTACATAAAGCCGAACCGCCGAGCCGAGCGTACGCGATAGCAAGAAAAAAGCCGAACCCGTTTTGTACGCCCAGAAGCCAAAACGTTGTTCGAGATAACTATAGATTGAGACCAGATTGAGACGATAATACAGCGGCATGAGTACCGTACCGATAAAGAGATACCCCAAAATATACCCCAATACTACCTGAAAATAGGAAAACTGGATTTTGCCCACGGCGCCCGGAACAGAGATAAAAGTAACCCCCGACAATGAGGTCCCAATCATGGCAAAAGCAACCAAATACCAAGGCGACTGTTTATTAGCCGTAAAGAACGTGTTGGTGTCCGCTCCCCGTGAGGTATAAATCGAAACGGCAATCAAAACAATGAAATAAACGATTAAAATACTAAGGGCAATGTAGGGGCTCATTGGTCAAAATGGGTTAAAACTTTTTTTTATTTGCAAACCTATTAAGGTTTTTTGTAAATTTGTTATAACTATATTAAAACCAAAAAAAACTTTGCCCAATGCAACCGTTTGAGATGCCCGAAATTGACGTGTTAGAGGAAATTGAAGATAAGATAGTAGAAACCGACTTGTACAGTTTAGTCGTTTTCAATGATGAAGTTAATACGTTTGACTGGGTGATTGATACATTGATGGAGGTTTGTAGCCACACGCCCGAACAAGCTGAGCAATGTACCATTATCATTCACTACAAAGGAAAATGTAAAGTAAAAAATGGTTCGTGGGAAGAACTCGTTCCCTTGCGTCAGGAAATATGTCGGAGAGGAATTTCTGCGGAAGTGCTCTAATCAGGTATTCGTCGTACTGATTAAAATATACCAAAAAAGTAAAAAAGCCTGCCTTCTTATAAATGTTATAGGAAGGCAGGCTTGTCTATGTCTATACTGAAATCACCGTTTTATTTTACTTTCATAGATTTCTCTCGGGCGAGCCGCTGCTCATAAAAATCCATAAATCCGTCCAATTCTTCGGCAGGAAGGCGACGGGCAATGATTTTTTTGTCTTGGTCTAAGACGTAAATCATAGGCGTATTGATTACGTCAAAATCTTTCCGAAAATCAATACGGAAGCTATAATCATAACCGTGAACCCATTCCTGTACGCCAAACTCCCGAATGTATTTTTTCCATTGGTCGGGCGCTCGTGCCACCGATGCCGCAAAGATTTGAACGTCTAGCGTTTTTTTGTTCTTTTCGTAAAACGTCTTCAATGCAGGGGTAGATTTTCGGCAATGACTGCAGTCGGGATCGTAGAAAACTACGACGGTGTATTTGGCTTTCACATCGGCTACTGAGCGCAGTTGGCCTATCGTATCTGTTAATGAGAGTGCTGGCATGGTTTTGCCCACCAAAAGCGGCTTCATGACGTTGACTTTTTGGCGGATATTCTGCAACGTACTCGAATCGGTCATGGGCATGATGCCCCCCAAGTAATATTTTTCGGCCAAATGCACAAACACCTGCTCAATACCCATCACCGACGGGTTTTCGGCTTTGTTGGTTAAGTACCAAATACAGTAAGCCTGCATTTCTTTACTGCCTCCTTTAAGGGCTTTTTCAATCACCACATCCGACGCTTGAATCAGTGAATCAGGATGCTGAAAGGTGAGCTCGCCCATATACCGGTCTAGCTTTCGTTGCAGGGTAGGGGTACGAACGAGGCGCTCTTCCGAAAAATCAAAATTATCCCAAAAATGGGCCTTATAATATTGGAACAACCAAACTGAATCCACCCGACCGTCGGGACGCTTAGGGGCGGGTGGAAGGTCCACCTCGGCGTTGGCCTTCATGATTTTGCCCGTCAGGGTTGTGGCATTTTCCTGCGCAAAACTGCGGTAGTAGTCAAATATCTGTCGCCGCAGGTTATTGATTTTTGTTTGGGTCAACACATCTTGGCGCATTTTCATTTGCGCCGCCAAAACGTTTATTTCGGTGTTGTAGCCCGCAATTTGCTGTTGGTATTTATAATACAGCTCATTGTCGGGCGAGTTCTCAATCTTCATATTGCCGACCACATTGAGGGTGTCGGAGCTAAACGAAAAATGCTGCTCATTGCCAATGATAAACTCCGCGACGCGGCGCTTGGTGGATGAAAGTAGCATATAAACTCCTCCAGGAAGGGGTTTGTCGCCCGTGAAAGTCAAGTGGCCATTTGCATCGGCAACTGCCGTGTCTTTTACCACGTATTGCGAAAAACCAAAATAATGGGCCAAGGTAAACGGCTCAGGTCGAAGCCCTTTGATGGTTCCTTTGATGCTGTAGCCGCCGTTTTGGGCGAGCGTGGTCAGACCCATCAAAACCAGAAAAGGCAAAAAATACAAAGTGCGCATTGGATACATAAAAGCTTGTTTATTGCCGGCTGCCTGCGGGTTTTGATTCCAACGCAAGGCGCTTTTTATAAACATTCAAAAATGGTTCCAAATCTTCGACACCCAGCCGACGCGCAATAATTTTTTTGTTTTTGTCTAATACATACACCGTTGGCGTTGAAAAAACATCATAATCGTTGCGATATACCACCTGACGAGAAGCCACCAGGCCAAACCCGTTGGTCATACCTTCGAGCTTAAACTCTTTGATAAATTTGCGCCATTCGTCTTCTTTGCCTTCAATGGCAACGGTCATTACGTCGACGCCCTGCGCGTGCATCTTGTCGTGAAAGGCTTTCAACTTAGGGGCCGATTCGCGGCAGTGGCCGCAGGTAGGAGAGTAAAAAAACAGCACCTGAAAGTCAGCTTTGCTGCCGTGAATATACTCCAGCTTGTCGGGGGCACGGTAGCTCATCACGCCCAAGTCGGGAATGATTTTGTTGACCAACAACGGCTTCAACACTTTGATACGCTCAGACATATTTTTGAGGGTGGCCGTATCAGAAACGGGCATGATGCCAGTGAGGTAGTATTTTTCGCCCATGTGCACAAAAACGCCCTCTGTTCCGACGGTCTTCGGCATTTCGTATTGGTTGGTGATGTACCAAATACAATAAGAAATGATGTCTTTTTGATTTCCTTTGATGGCCTTATTGACCACCAAATCAGCTTCTTTGATGAGTGAGTCTTCTGTTTGAAGAGTCAATTCTTTGATGTAGCGGTCCAGCTTTTGGTGGAGAAACGGCGTCTGAAGCATCCGAGCATCCGAAAAATCGAAGTTGTCCCAGTAGTGACTTTTATAGTAATTGAAGACCCAAGCAGAATCCGTTTTGCCATTAGGAAGTCTGGGGGCAGGTGGTAACTCTGGTTCGGCCGACGCTTTGAAGAGTTTGACTGTAAAAGTACCCTCGTTGACCTTCATGAAATTGTCGTAAAAGGCTTTCCGCTGGTCCTGAATATCTTTGTAGCGCTTGTCGCTGTCGGGTACTTTTTGGGCTTTGAGTTTTTGATATTCCGTTTCTTTGTCTTTCATGAAACGCTGGAACTCATAAAAAAGCTCGTTGTCGCGGCTTCCTTTTACGCGCATACTTCCCACGATGTCGACCGTATCGGCGGTAAAACTGAAGTCTTGGTCGTCGGCAATGAGCATTCGGTAGAGCGTTTTTCGGTCGGGCAGTACGATTTCATACACCCCACCCGCAAGTGGTTTGTTGCCTTCAATGACAAAATGCCCGTCTTTGTCGGCTTGGGCGGTGTCTTTGGCGTATATTTGGGCGGCGTAATAGTTGGCTAAAATGCAACTACCTCCGTTGAGACCTTTGATTTGGCCTTCGATTCGGTAGGCAGATTGGGCAAAAACTAAATGCGTAATACAGAAAAATAAAGGAAGAAGGATACGTTTTAATTTCATCGCTTTGTGCGTTTTATAGGCCTCAAAATTAGAACTTTTATTTTAGTCAGTTAAACGAATTTTTTACACTTTTAGCGTCTCTACCCTCAAAACAGACTATATGTTTTATATTCTATCCAAAACCATTGATGTGTTGCTGATGCCGCTGACCATGGCGTGTATTGCTTTTCTTTACGCCATCCTAACCAAAAACCGTGCCCGAAGCCGAAAAGTTTTGATTGGGGCGTTGGTAGGGCTTTATCTGGTCAGTAGTCCTATTTTGGTTAATGAATTGCTGAAATGGTGGGAGCCGAGGGCTTCTAACGAAGAAAAAAAATACGAAGTAGCGGCCCTCTTAACGGGCGGGATTATTAAACGGTATCATCAACCTACCAAACACGTTTGGTTTGGAAAAAGCGGCGACCGAGCATTACAAGCGTTTGAATTATATAAACGAGGTAAAATCAAGAAAATCATCATCAGCGGGGGAGAAGGCTCGTTGAGAGGAGGGAGAATCAACAATTCAGAAAACAACGGTATCCGACAATACCTCATTGAGTCGGGGGTAGCTGCGGCCGATATTGTGCAGGATTCTTTGTCGTTGAACACGCGTCAAAATGCGGTCAATACCGCCAAAATCTTAAAAACACAGTTCAATACCGACAAATGCATGTTGATTACCTCGTCTTTTCATCTGCCCCGGGCCGAGGGTTGTTTTAAAAAAGAAGGCATTACGGTTTTTGCGTGCCCAGCGCATTATCTTCAGGAAGACGGCGGCGCGATTTGGTTTGATAAGCTCTTCCCTTCCGAAGAAGCTCTGGCCCATTTTTACCTCGTTTGGCACGAAATGATTGGGTACGTAGTGTACAAAATAGTAGGGTATATTTAATAATTGTTTACCCTACAATCTCCAGCTTACTGAGGCCATTGACGTTTTTGAACAACCGAATCTGCGTGCCGATGCGCTCTTTGAGGGCCTCCACGTGCGAAATGATACCGATGGTTTTGTCACTTTCTGACTGAAGTCGCTCCAACATACTCAAGGCCATATCGAGCGACTCGGGGTCGAGGGTGCCGAAACCTTCGTCAATAAATAGGCTTTCAATGCTGACGTTTTTGGAAGCCAAATCCGACAGCGCCAATGCCAATGCCAGACTCAACGTAAAAGTTTCGCCGCCCGAAAGCGTGTTTACGGCTCGTTGGGCATTGCCCTGGTACATATCAATCACAAACAAACTCTCGGTATCTTCTTTGGGTTTATCCAAAACATAGCGGTCGGATAGGTGGCTGAGGCGCTGATTGGCCAAGCCAATGAGGTTTGACAGCGTCAGGTTTTGGGCAAAATTGCTGAATTTATTGCCTGTACTGTCGCCAATGTAGCGATTGAGCAAATCCCATTTCCGACGCTGCGTACGGAGTTGTTCAAGCTCAGATTGCAACCCCGAATAGATTTCTTTTTGCTTGGTGTGATTGTCTAATTTTGTACCTATTTCCGACGATTCACTTAAATATTTGTCGCGCAGTTGGCGGCATGAATTGAGTTTAAATTCTGTTTCCTCTGCGTTGAGTTCGGTGGCTCGTTGTTGCGTGAGCAAGTGTAGTTGTTCATGCCAAGTTTTCTGATTGATTTCCAGTTCTTTTTCCCGGTCATCCAGTCGTTTTCGGGTGTTTTTTAGGGTTTCAATCTCGGAGCTTGAAAGCAACAATTCATTGGCGATTTGGATGCTTTCGATGCCTTTTTGCTGCAATTGCTGCGTCAGAGACGCCGCCTCAGCGTCAGTTTTCTGGGTTTCCTCCATGAGCGTTTTGTCCGTTTCAGTCCATGCTTTTTGGGCAATGCTGAGCGCAGTTTGGGCATTGCTCAGTGTACTTTTTAACGATTGACCATCGGCTCTGATGTCTTTGCCTGCGTAGCGCCGTAGCTTTTCTTGCTCTTTATCGACTTTTTGGGTTCGTAACTCAAATAGGGCTGCATAATTTCTCGTTATTTTTTGAATGACATTGTTTAAATCTTTGATTTTTAGCCAATTGTTGACCGTAGATTGCTGTTGTATTAATTGGTTTTGCTCAAGCACTAATTGCTCTAGGGTGGTTTCAAGTGGGAGTTGTAGCGTTCCTAATGCATTTTCACAATCTTCTTTGGCCTTTAAGAAATCTTCGCGAAGTTTCTTCAAATCAGCTTCGGCCTGCGTCACGAGCGCCTCGGCTTTGTTGAATTCAGTGCCGTAATTTTTGGCTTGCGTATCAGCCTCTTTTTTTTGTTTTTCCAACAAATCCAGATCCACCTGCACCTGCGACAAAGCGTTGATGTAGGCGTGTACGTATGGATGGTGCGTAGAGCCACAAAGCGGACATTCGTCGCCGTTTTGCAGGGCGTTTCGTAAGTCTTCCAGATTGAATTTTTGCTGTTCTTTCTCCTTTTTTAACTGTAATTCCTTGATTTTTAGTTCTAAATTTTGAGCCGTTGCCTGTGCCAACTCCCAGAGAGGCTTTTTTTCGGCAACAATTTTGGCGTTTTCGGCAACTGCTTTTCTGGTATCTTGACCCTTGGCCACGAGGTCATTTCTTTTTTCCAATTTTGCGCTCAGCTCAATCAATGCTTTTTCGCGTGTCGACAATCGAGAAAGCTCATTTTGTGCGTCAAAATCAGGTCCGAAGCGTGTTACTTCGGTTTGGATTTCTTGTTGTTTTTGGAGAAGAAGAGCGTTGGTTTCGTCCAATTTTTCCAACCCTAATTGTTGCAGCCAGTCGTTGCTCGCTTGAGCTACTTCCTGACGGATAGTGTTAAAAATGGGTCGAATTTCGGCGTTTAGTTTTTCGATGTCCTTTTCCAGTCCCAAAATTTCTGTTTCAAAGGCGGTCAATTCCTGCTCCAGAAGTGCGTAAGGAACGGTTTTTTGAATCAGATTTTCAATCTTTTCCGCCGTCTCTTTTACAATCGTTTGTTGGGTATCGGCTTCTTCTTTAAGGGCTTTTTGTTTTTTTTGTAAATCGATTAACTGATTTTGTCGTGCCCTAAGTGTTGCTAAGTCAACGGCCCATTCGCTCACGAGTTCGTGGTGTTGAAGGCGGAGTGCCTGCGGGGCAAAGAGGCCCTGTTCCTGCTTCAAAAGCTGTTTGTTGCTTTCGACTTTTTCCAGTTTTTGGAGAAGTTCGGTACAGCGGTCGAGCGTATTTTTTTCTTTTTCCCAAAAAATCAGGTCTTTATCGGCCTGAATACGGTGCGCTTGGGCAATGTTGAGTTCGTCTTTTAGCTGCTTTACCTGTTCATCGGTTAGCATAGATACGAGTTGTAACTCCTTCTCTTTCAGCTTCAACTTTTCTTCGTGTTGGCGGTCTCTTTCAAAAGAGGCCCGGCCGAGTTGGCGGTAAATGTGCTGCCCTGTAATATCTTCCAACAACTTAGAACGGTCGTGGGCTTTGGCGCGCAGAAACTCCGCAAAACTCCCCTGTGCCAGCACGATGGATTTTACAAACTGCTCATAATTAAGGCCGATGATTTCGGCGTTCTTTTTGGGGAAATTCGCCAATCCCTTGATGTCCAGTAGGTTGCCAGAAGGTAATTCCGCAATTTCCATTTGGTAGTTGTTCCACTCGTTGTTGCGGTTGCGGGCAATGCTCCAACGAGAGCGGTACTGACGGCCTTTGACTTCGTATTCTACCTCCGCGTAAGCTTCGGACTTGGGCTCGCCAGCGGCTTTGAGATTGACGATGGAACCGAGGGTTTTGATGTCGGTTTTTGAAATACTCCCAAAGCGTGGAATTTCATTGTACAACGCCAACGTAATCACATCCAGTAGGGTAGATTTGCCCGCGCCCGTCGGTCCAGAGATAATAAACAACCCCGACACCGCCAATGGATTGATGGAAAAATCAACGCAGCAAGGTTCGTTGTAAAACGAATTGATATTTTTAAAACGGGTACGAAGAATCTTCATTTACGGCGAATATTTTTTGGTGGGATTTTACCTTTTCAACTCGTAGATATAATAGTTTTCGTCGTGAACGATTGATTCATTGAAAACTTTTACACAAAGAAATTGGTAATTTTTCCCTTGCAAACTTACAGATTTGAGGTGACCTTCCGTGTAAGCCACGGACGAATTGTACTCACACAGCCAGACTATTTTTTTATTTTTCTGTGCATTTGCCACTTGTGCGGCCCGCTTTAGTAAAGTTGAATCGGTCATGCCATAAACCGAGGGGTTCCACAAGTCGGCCCGCCAAACGGAATAAGCGGTGTTTTGCAAAATATCCAACGAAAATATCTTTTGTCCTAAATAGCCAGCCACGGGGGTATTCAGATAATGATAATTACCCATCAACAGATACGGAGTGCCCGCGTAGTTGGTTTCAAGAAAAGTGGCGGCGGCTTTGGCGTTGGAAAAAGGGTAGGCAAGGTCTTTAGAATAGGCGAATAGACCCGCAATTGCCTGTCCACACAGAATGGCTAAAAATGCAAATCGTGTGTATGGTGCAGAAGTGCCTGCCGGCACATAATTCTTTTTTCGGTCCAAAAATATCCAAAAGCAAAACAATATACTGATGGTATATATTTGATAGTGTCTAACACTGCCCACGTAGGCGCTCAGGTAAATAAAACCACCCAATGCAGCATATATCAATCCTGAAAGTAAGAGCACGGGCCGGTCTTTTCGCAAGTGCCACCACAGGCCTAGCCATGCGGCCATGCCAAGGCTCGCCATCCGGTATTTATTCTCCCTAAAAAACGTGTTCCAAAAGTGAAAATAACCTATTTCGGGAAAAGAAAACGTGCCTTTATACACATTCTTTAACACAAAACCGATGCGTTGCAGGTCAAAATTCAGGACAAATCCAGCTTCAGCTGACGCATCTTTTGGCGGAATAATCGTGATGATACTGATCAACGAGCCGATGATGATAAGCAATGAGCCAATCCAAAGGTTAGAATCTCGGTAATGAAGCCCTTTTTCTGAGACATAAAAAAGGATTACTCCCGCGCTGACCGCACAGGCAAACACGAATGCATAAGCGTTTGTGTTGAACAGTAAAGTCAATAAAAGGCAGATAATCAGGATGTTTTTGCGGAGGTTTTTCCAATAAATGGCAATAAGAAAAATTAGAAAAACGGCCAAGATGTAGTTGCGGCTAATCAACCCAAATTCAAACAACAACGGATAGCTTACCAAGATGAGGATTTTTTCAAACATCTTAAACGGACTCTTGAAAACCACTAAATAGGCCGTTCCCAAAACAAATGCGGTGTGGATGAGCTGCATCCAATGGGGGGCAATAGAAATTTTATTGATAGGCCACAGGATAAGGTGCCACAACAACGGATGCCCTTCATAAGCGGCATTGTGAACCAACGAGGTCAAACTGCCCGAGTACGATAAAATATTCCAAAGGTGCAGCTCGTCACGCCACATTTCGTGGTGGTATACCCCTAAAATAATGAGAAATGAATAGATAAGAAAGATACCCCACTCTAAACCAGACGAAGTTTTTGGTGGATTGAGCGTTGCTTCATCGTTGGACATTAGGGCGTATTTTTAAATGAAAATAATGGAAAATCATTACGTTTCCGATACATCACGCCACAATTCTTCAAACGCTTCTTGTAAAAGTAAACGGGTTTCTTCGTCGAGATTTTCGGACAACAGCCGTTGGTTAAACACGTCGCGCGGGGTTAAATCTTGGATAGAAGTTCCCGTTATGAAAAGCTCGTCGGCCCCTTTGGTTCGGTTGGTAAAAGATAATCTGGGTTTAATAATTTGGAAAGGAACATTGCTGAATTCGCGCAGTAACTCGTTGAAATACATCTCTTTGTGAGGGTCAGCAAACGGCTCTGTTACGTGTATTTCTACGTAAGAAGGTAGTGGATTTGTAAAAACGTAGGCTTTCAAGCCCGCTTCCACTTCGTCGAGGCTGCCCGTAAAGCAACGTAATTCTCGATAAGCGGGTACTGGAAGCGCCTCCACTGACGTGATTTTTGTATTGTCGACGGTCAATTCCAAGACGTATTTACGGTCGTCGCGCTCGCTGAAACTGAGCGGGATGGGAGAGCCCGAATACCTAATAAAATCCGAATTGCTGATGCGTTGGGGTTTATGAATGTGGCCAAGTGCTATGTAGTCAAACCCCGACGGAAAAAATTCTGCTGAAAAAGCGGCCTCGCCGCCCACCACGTGAATGTCGCGTTCGCTTTCAGATGTGGAGGCACCGTTGACAAATAAATGCCCCATGGCAATGGAGGGCAAATCGGCAAATTGGGAGGATTTTAAATCAGCAAGTTGCTCATAATGCCCCCGAATACCCTGCCGAAGGGTCGCGAGTCGGTTTTCGTAACCTTCACCCGAAACAGACTTACGTAAGTCCGCTTCTCGCAGGTACGGCACTGCTGCCACCACGATTTCGCCGCTGGGAGTGGTTAGGTGAAGCAATTCATCTTCAATGGATTCGAGGGCGTTTCCCACTACTTTAATATCCAGAAATTTAAGCAGTTCGCGCGGGGCATTGAGCACACCGGGAGAATCGTGATTGCCACCCGTTACGACCACCTGACAGCCCGTACCGATTAATTTTTTCAGAAAACCGTAGTATTGCGCCAACGCCTGATTGGAGGGATTGGTGGTATCAAAAACATCGCCTGAGATGAGTAAAACGTCAATCAAACGCTCCTGAATCGTGAGAGCCAGCCAATCCAAAAACAAGCGGTGGTCTTCTTCGAGACTGTATTTATGGAGCTGTTTTCCCAAATGCCAATCGGCTGTATGTAGGATTTTCATTTACAATTATTTTTAATTGTCCAATCTGGGACATTTACGTTCTTAAAGTTTCCCAAAACAGCAAGAAGGCATTATTTGCACGCCAAAGTATAGGGTTAAAAGGGTGCTTTTTTGCCTATTTTGGAGGTTTTAAAGATTTAAGGGAATGGATAAATATCGAAACTTCACATAACTCTGCAAAAATGACAAAAAGGAACGGTAAATTTGCAGTAAACTTAGAGAGAGAAGCTAATGGAAGTGCCTTTTGTTTTTTTTGATTCGGTCCGTGGGTATTTGCAACAACGAAAAGTGAGTCGCGCAGCTTTGTTTGGCTCGTTTGCACGTGGAGAAGAAAACATCCATAGTGACATTGATTTATTAATTGAAAAAGAAGGACTAACTTTCTTTGAAGTATTACAGATGGAAGAAGATTTAGAAAAACTAACCCATCGAAAGATTGACATTGTAGAGTTTGGGGCTGTTAAAGCATCGTTGAAACCCCACATTTTCAAGGATATAATCAAATTGCTATGAGAGACGATCGCGTCTATTTGAAAGATATTATCGAAAGTATAGAACTCATTTTTAGCTATATCGGCGATAATTCGAATTATGAATTTAGCCAAAATTTGTTGATTCAAGATGCGGTTTATCGCCGTTTTGAAATAATAGGAGAAGCTTCTGGCAATGTTTCAGAAGAGCTTCGACAAGCATACCCCGAAATAGAATGGCGACTTATGAAAGCAATGAGAAACAAATTATCGCATGAATATTTCGGAATCTCATCTCACACCATCTACAATACAGTAAAACAAAATCTCCCACCCTTGTTGGGAAAACTCCAACATATTTACCTCAGTTTATAATTAATTTGCAGAATGCTCACCACCAACACTATTGAACAAACCTATTACGTCATTGACTTTGATAGCACCTTTACGCAGGTCGAAGGCTTGGACGAATTGGCCAACATTGCTCTTGCCGGCAATCCCAACCGCGAAAAAGTGGTACAACAGATTCGTGACCTGACCGAAACGGCCATGAATGGCGATATGTCATTTGCTGAAGGACTTCGCCGTCGTATCGAACTTTTACAGGCTAATCGTTCGCACATTGATGCTTTAGTTGATTTTTTACGTACCAAAATATCCGATTCCTTCCTGCGGAATCAGGCTTTTTTGCACGACTACGCCGACAGCATTTTGATTCTGTCGAGCGGGTTTAAAGAATTTATTGTGCCGATTGTGACTGAATTGGGAATCAAAGAAGAAAACGTATACGCCAATACATTTCGTTTTGATGCCGAGGACAACATCATCGGGGTCGATAATGACAATGTACTCTCGACCGACAAAGGAAAGGTAAAACTGCTCCAATCTCTCAACCTTGAAGGCGAGGTGTGTGTCATCGGCGACGGTTATACCGACTACGAACTCCGTGAGTCGGGTTTGGCCAGCCGTTTTTATGCGTTTACGGAAAATGTTGAACGGGAAAAAGTGACCAAAGTAGCCGACCACATTGTGCCGTCGTTGGATGAGTTTTTGTTTTTGAACAACCTTCCCCGTTCGCAATCCTATCCTAAGAGTCGTATTAAGATTTTATTGCTCGAAAACGTTCACCCCGTAGCCCGTGAAGCCTTTGAAGGTGAAGGGTTTAACGTTGAGTTTGTGAAAGGAGCGCTGGACGAAGACGAATTGATTGAGAAAATTAAAGACGTAACCATCTTAGGGATTCGCTCCAAAACGATGGTGACACGTCGGGTGCTCGAAAATGCTCCGCGCCTGATTGCGATTGGGGCGTTTTGTATCGGGACCAACCAGATAGACTTGAAAACCGCGACCGAAAAAGGGATTGCGGTATTCAATGCACCTTATAGCAATACCCGCTCGGTGGTGGAGCTCGCCGTGGGTGAAATGATTATGTTGATTCGGAACGTATTCCCCAAAAGTGTGGGAATGCACGCTGGAAAATGGGATAAATCAGCCAATAATAGCTTTGAAGTACGCGGCAAAAAACTGGGCCTCGTGGGATACGGGCACATCGGTACGCAGCTGTCGGTGATTGGAGAGGCCTTGGGGATGGAAGTGTATTTCTACGACGTAGTGGATAAAATGCCCATTGGCAACGCCAAGAAACTCAAGTCATTAGATGAACTGTTGCAAGTAGCCGACGTGCTGAGCCTGCACATCGACGGTCGGAAAGACAATAAAAATGTGATTGGCAAACGTGAATTCGGACTCATGAAAGATGGCGTAGTGTTTCTGAACTTAGCACGCGGTCACGTAGTGGATGTGGAAGCCTTGGTAGAAGCCCTTAAAAGTGGTAAAGTAAGTGGAGCGGGGTTAGACGTGTTTCCGTATGAGCCTAAAACCAACAATGAAGCCTTTGAAAGCGAGTTGCGTGGCCTGCCCAATGTCATTCTTACTCCGCACATCGGCGGTAGCACCGAAGAGGCACAGGAGGGCATTGGTCATTATGTGCCAGAGCGGTTGTTGGAGTACGTAAACAATGGCAGCACCACGGGGAGCGTCAACGTTCCAGAAGTGCAATTGCCGTTGCTGAAAGGCTCTCATCGCCTGTTGCACGTACACCGCAATGTGCCTGGGATATTGGCCAAACTAAACAATATTTTTGCTCGCTACAATGTCAACATAACGGGACAATACCTCAAAACCAACGACCAAATTGGCTACGTTATCATGGATGTGGAGCGCAGTTACGTTGACGGTTTTGTGCAAGAAATCAAGGACATGGAAGAAACCATTAAGTTTCGGATGTTGTATTAAATAAATTCACGCAAAGAAGCAGAGGAGCAAAGACGCAGAGAGTTTACTTTGCTGCAGTAACTTATCGCTCCTTTGCGGCTCTGCGTGAGACACTTTTATAAGTATGGTTGTCTTTCCAAACGCCAAAATCAATATTGGCCTGCATATCACCGAAAAACGTGCCGACGGTTTTCATAATCTTGAATCTTGTTTTTATCCCGTGGGTTGGAGTGATGTGCTGGAGGTAATTCCCGCCCATGAATTCAGCTTTTCATCGTCGGGGATTGACATTCCTGGCGACCCCGCCAAGAACCTGTGCGTGAAGGCCTACGAATTGCTCAAAAATGATTTTGCACTGCCGCCTTTGGCCATGCATCTTCTCAAAATTGTTCCGATTGGGGCGGGGATGGGCGGTGGTTCTGCCGATGCCGCGTTTACACTTACGTTGTTAAATCAAGTCTATAATCTACAACTTCCAACGGAGACATTGGAAAATTATGCGCGTAAATTGGGCAGTGATTGTGCCTTTTTTATTCAAAACAAACCCGTTTATTGCTACGAAAAAGGCGACCAATTTGCCGATATTTCTCTATCTCTCAAGGGGAAATACATTGTTTTGGTCTATCCTAATCTTCATATTTCAACGGCCGAAGCCTATGCGGGGGTCAGACCTCAGGCCCCTTCGGTAAATTTGCTGGAAGCTTTGCAACGCCCGCTGTCGGAATGGCGTCATTGTGTACAGAATGATTTTGAAAGAGGTCTATTTCTGAAATATCCGATTTTGCCTGAATTGAAGAACTTTATGTATGAGCAGGGCGCGGAATACGCCTCTATGACGGGGTCAGGTTCAACAATTTACGGAATTTTTGAGAAAGAGGTCAATTTTCAGAACATTTTGCCACACTACACCGTTTGGCAAGGAGAGTTAACATCGTAAATCAGCCGTTTGGACGCAGGCATCATCATGGGGAAGGCTTCAATCGTTAAAGAAAATCGCTTTACTAAGCGGCGCGAGCCGTTCAACTTTATGCTTTGGTTGGGCATTGGAGGGAGTGTTCTGATTTTTACGATTCTGTTAGCGGTCTACATCATGCGCAAATCGGCAGGTGTATACTGGACAGATGTGCCGCTCCCGGGCCTTTTTTGGGTCAGTACGGTTGCCATTTTGGTTAGTAGTCTCACGCTACATTTGGCCAATCACAGCCTGCGCACCGATCGTTATCCTGAGTTTAGAAGGTACATTGCTGCCACGCTTTTTTTAGGAATTTTGTTTGTGATTCTTCAGTTTTTGGGATGGTATCAACTCATCAAGGCGGGTATTTCTACCCTTAATAACCCCTCGGCGGGGTTCATTTATTTGTTTTCTGGATTGCACATTTTTCATATCTTGATTGGCATTGGTGTACTGAGTTGGGCCGTATATCAGTCGCTCAAAAATAGCAACTATGTCGACGCTTTTGTTTTTAGCGTTAACCCTCCCAATCAACTCAAAATCAAGCTCATTACTATCTATTGGCATTTTGTAGATGTGCTTTGGCTGTATTTGTTCGGCTTTTTGCTGTATCATCACGGGCTGTAATGAACGATAGTGACAGTTTGACTAGTCTTTATTGCCTGTATAATTCCAGTAATTTTTTTGCTTCATTTTCCCAGTTATACGTTGTTTTAACGGCTTTACGACCATTTATTCCCATTGCTTGTAGCGTTTTAGGGTTTTCAATGCTCGATAGCATTACGGCGGCCAATGCTTCTGCGTCGTAGGGAGAAACGCAAAAACCGCATTGATTTGGCTCAATAACCGCCTTCAATAAAGGTAAGTCGGATGTGATAACGGGCAAGCCCAAGGCCATGTAATCAAACATTTTGGTGGGGTAAGAATCGACATAATCGCCGACGGGTTTGAGCAGGGCAATGCCCGCAAGGGCTTTTTGGGCGTACAAAAACGCTTCATCCTGCGGGGCGTATCCGTGAAAAATCAATTGTTCCTTTACTGCTCGGTAGTCGCTTCGTTCCTCCAAGGATTTTTGTGCAATGCGCAGGTGGCCAAAAAGGTGCAACCGTACGCTTGGATGTTTCCTTTTCACAATGACTAAGGCATGCAACAGAGTATCAAACGCCCGCTCAAAACTGATGACACCCGCGTAAAAAAAGGTGGGTTGTTGGACATCTGGTGCGGGAAAAGGCCATGAAAGCCATTCGGAAGACGCAAAATTGTGAACAATGGCGTGGGGCTTCCTAAGATTTTGGTACTCATTCAAATAGGCATCTTCGGTAAAAACAAACTTGAATACGTGCCGCGCTTGGTGGTCGAAATACCGAAAAAGACGCTCGAAAAACCACCCTCGATTGTACGATTTGAGAGGAAATTTTTTGTATAAATTCTCCTGAACTTCATACACCACTTCAGCCCCCAACCACCGAAACAAAAAAGCCAACGGCAACAATTCAGCCACGAAAAGGTGCACAATTTGCGGCCTGATAAATAGGAACTTCCACAGAACGATGGGGTGAACAAAAAACACACGCCAAAGGAGCTGACGGAAGTAGGGCAGACCAATAAAACGTTGGTTGGTCGGAGATTTTCGTTGGTCGTTTTGGTCAACAGCTAAGGCAACAAAAAGGTCAAAATGAGTGGATAAGCTTGGAGCAATTTTCCCCGAAATGCGCGGATCTGTGGCCGTATGAACCGTACTGAGTAATAAAATTCGCGGACGCGGGGTTGGTTTGTGCATGTTGCAAATATGGGTGAATCCCCGTATTTTTGAAAAAAGTACCTATTTTTTTAACCTATGATGAATGAAAACTACAATAAAAGCCGCTTTGTGGCTTGCTGCTAATGTGCTTGTTACAAGTGTAGTAGCTCAGCCGTCACCTAACTCTCAACCTCGCATGAACCCACCTCAGACTGACAAAATTGTACTCTATCAAATCTACACTCGCCTGTTTGGTAACCTGAATTCAACCAATAAATTTTACGGCACGCGTGACGAAAACGGCACTGGCAAATTCAATGACATTACCGACAAAGCCCTGAAAGAACTGAAAAAGTTCGGTATTTCACACGTTTGGTACACTGGGGTGATTGAACATGCCACCATGACCGATTATTCGGCCTACGGAATTCCCAAAGATAACCCGTATGTAGTGAAGGGAATTGCGGGTTCGCCGTATGCCATCAAAGATTATTACGATGTCAATCCTGATTTGGCGGTAGATGTACGCAATAGAATGGCGGAGTTTGAGGCGTTGGTGGCCCGCTCTCATAAAGCCAATCTGAAAGTTATCATTGATTTTGTGCCCAATCACGTGGCACGGCAGTATAAGTCAGACATGAAACCCGAAGGCGTAAAAGACTTTGGGGAAGGCGATAAGGTAGAAGAGGCGTTTAATCCGCAAAATAATTTTTACTACCTGCCCAATCGAAAATTCCTCGTTCCCGACAACGTGCCTGTGCCGCCGGGGATTTCAACTTTTCCGTACGAAGAATTTCCCGCCAAAGCTACGGGAAACGACGTGTTTTCGGCTAAACCCAGCATCAATGACTGGTTTGAAACCGTTAAGTTAAATTACGGCGTCGATTATCTCAACAATCGCAGCCGTCATTTTGACCCGATTCCGAGTACTTGGCTCAAAATGCGGGATATTTTGCTCTATTGGGCGGCCAAGGGTGTCGATGGCTTCCGTTGCGACATGGCCGAAATGGTGCCTTTTGAGTTTTGGGGGTGGGTGATTCCTGAAGTTAAAAAGGCAAATCCTGCGGTGATTTTTATTGCCGAAATCTACAATCCTGCCGAGTACCGCAATTATCTTTTTAACGGCAAGTTTGATTACCTCTACGACAAAGTAGGTCTCTACGATTCGCTGCGCCGCTTGATGGAAGGGCACGGGCATACCGCTGATATAACGCGGGTGTGGCAACAAGAATCGGGCGATTTTGCCAATCGAATGCTACGTTTTCTGGAAAACCACGACGAGCAGCGCATTGCCTCCCAGTATTTTGCTAAAAACCCGTTTTATGCCATTCCCGCCATGGTGGTTTCGGCCACGCTTCATACGGGGCCTTTGATGTTGTATTTTGGGCAGGAAGTGGGCGTGACACCCACCGTTGCCGAAGGTTTTTCGGGAGAAGACGGCCGCACAACGATGTTTGATTATTGGGGCGTGCCCGAATACCAAGCGTGGGTCAACGGTGGAAAATTTGACGGTGGCAAACTCACCGAAGACCAACAAAAGCTGCGTAAATTTTACGCTGATTTATTAAAATTGATTAACAAAAGTGATGCCATCCAAAATGGAGCGTTTTACGACTTGCAGTACGCCAACAACAACGGCCAAAGTGCTGGTTACAACGACGCCAAACACTATGTATACCTGCGTCATTCTGACAAACAAAAATTGTTGATTGTTTGTAATTTTGATTTGCATAATGGCGCACAGACCACCGTCAAAATCCCCGCCCATGCGTGGGAAACAATGGGACTTTCGGCAACGGGGAAATACACGCTGACAGAAATTTTTAATCATCCCCAAACGCTCACCGTCGAAGCCGCGCAGGGTGTACCAGTCAACATGAGTGAAAACAGCGTTCGGATTTTTGAGATAAAATCATCGAAATAATACTTAAAGCGCGTATTTGTCAGGCTTTTCTCCGAGATTTTTTTGGTTGGAGAAAAGCCTGATGTATTTATACAAAGTCCATTTGTTACGAAAAGTGTTAGCAGTAGCTTGCGGGCTATATTCACTTTTATTTTCAGGATTCTTTGCTTGCCAAACCCTTCTCATCAATGAAAAAACGCCTTTTATCTTTCTTCTTTTTTCTTTCCTTTTTTAGCCCAATTCTGAGGGCACAGTCCACAAAATTGGATAGTTTATTGCCCATTCGGGGTTTTTGCATTGGGGCTCCGCAGTCGAAGCAAGTGGATGCTTTCGTTAAATTTATTAACGAAGAATTGGCTCCCCGTCAAGTTAATACGCTGATTCTTCGCGTGGATTTTAATTATCAATTTGAAAGCCACCCCGAGTTGCGGGACAGTATTGCTTTGTCGCGCCGAGAGGTAAAAAAGTTGGTGGCGGCTTGTCGGAAAAATAACATCCAGATTATTCCACAAATCAACTTGCTGGGCCACCAATCATGGGCTACAACGACTTATAACCTGCTGAGGGTCTATCCTGAATTTGATGAAACACCTCACGTAAAAATGCCCGAAAAGTACGTGTGGCCCAACGCCGACGGTTTGTACTGCAAAAGCTACTGCCCCCTGCATCCCGGTGTGCATAAAGTGGTGTTTGATTTGGTCGATGAAATCTGCGATGTTTTTGAAAGCAATGCTTTTCACGCGGGAATGGACGAAGTTTTTTACATCGGCGACGATAAATGTCCGCGTTGCAGCGGCCGCAATAAAGCAGAGTTGTTTGCGGGAGAAGTCAACGCCATTAGGAATCATTTGGCTTTGAAAGACCGAAAACTTTGGATATGGGGCGACCGCCTCATCGACGGCAAAACCACGGGACTAGGTGAATGGGAGGCAAGCATGAACAATACGCATCAGGCGGTTGATTTGATTGCCAAAGACGTGGTCATTTGCGATTGGCATTACGAACGCCCCGACCAAACTGCTGTGTATTTTGCCATGAAAGGCTTCAACGTCATCACGTGCCCTTGGAGAAAACCAAAAATTGCCGTGGCCCAGACCCATGACATGCTAAAATTCAGAACAACGGCCACCAAAGAAATGAAACCGCGCTTTTTTGGCATGATGCAAACCGTATGGTCGCCTGCGGGGGCGTTTTTGGATGAATTTTACGGGATAAAAGTCAACGAAAAGGCGGGTGAAAATACGCCTTCCAATTGCTTCAAAACCATGTATGAAGAAATCAAGAAAGTAAGCCAATAAACAAAACCCATATCTCACGTGCAAGTTGCCCTAAAGCGAGTACCGTCAATCGACGCATTTCGTGCCCTGACCATGCTTCTCATGATTTTTGTCAACGATTTTTGGTTATTGTCAGGAATCCCGTACTGGCTCCAACACGCCAAAGCCGATGAGGATTTGCTGGGGTTTTCAGATGTAATTTTTCCGTGTTTTCTGTTTATTTTGGGAATGGCGATTCCTTTTGCCATTCAAAACCGCATCGCAAAGGGAGACAGCCAAGGGCTGATACTCAAACATATCATTTTGCGCTCCATTGCCCTGATTATCATGGGAGTTTTTACGGTCAATGTCCCTGAAATTAACTCAGCCGCCACGGGTATGGAGAGCGAATGGTTTCAGATTTTGATGGTTGCGGGCTTTTTCCTGATTTGGAATGTGTATCCAAAAAGTGAGGGTGCACAAAAGTACCTCTTTATTGGGCTACAAATCTTGGGAATCATATTGCTGTGTTATCTGGCGTATATTTTCAGAAGCGGTGAGGCCGACGCACTCGTAGGTATGAGGCCGCAGTGGTGGGGTATTTTGGGCCTTATCGGTTGGACCTACCTGACGTGTGCGATTCTCTATTTATTTGCTTACAAAAGCAGCATTGGGTTACTTATTGCCTGGGGTGTTTTTACTTTTTTTACGATTGCGGGTCATGCGGGGTGGTTGAAAGCCCTTTGGCCTTCAGGACCACAAGACTGGATATTGGGCAACGGAGCCTTTCATGCCTTCGCCATGACGGGCTTGTTAGCTACGCTATTGATGGAATGGTTGTACAAAAAAAATAGAAAAATACAGGTTCCTTCCATTTTTACGACGATTGGCGTGGCTATGGTATTGATAGGATTATTGTTGAGAAACTTCTTTATCATTTCTAAAATTCAGGCTACACCTACGTGGGTGTTCTTATGCAGTGGTATTGCCTTTATGCTGTTTGCGGGGATTTATTTTTGGGTGGATTTGCGGGGAAAAGCCAAGTGGTTTGCTCCCATTAAGGTCGCGGGAACTGCCACGCTGACGTGTTATTTGATTCCTTACGTTTATTACAGCGTGGCCAATTTACTGCCGTTCCGCCTGCCCGAAGCGCTCAGTTATGGGGTAGTGGGGCTTCTAAAGTCCTTGATTTATGCCTTTATTGTGATTGGTATTGCGGCAGTTTTGGGAAGAATGAGAATCAAATTGAAGCTATAAACGGTTTGTTCTTATCAAAAAGCCCCCCTCTGGAATCATTTCCAGAGGGGGGCTTTTTGATGAAAATACTTGTGTCCTCGGCTGCTTACAGTGTTGGTGTGCTTGGTTGCTCACAACCCAACGCAATCAAAATTTTTGCTATACCCCCTCAATAATTCTTATAATAATCCCGAATTTTGCTCGTAAGGCGGTCGTAAATGGGCTTACTGAACTCAATGAAAAGCTGTTGTGGGGGCGGAGGGTTGATTTCTCGAACACTGCATAGACGTTTCTGTTCAGCGGTCAAAGCACGCTCATCGCCGTTAAAATTGGCCCATTCGCATACCCACGTAAAATCTCCTCTGAATTTCTCCTGCGTTACCACCGACTTGTTGCGGAAATCCATCACTTGCATGTCCAACAACCCTGACGACAGCACCGATTTACGGGTGCGGGTCAGTTTGGCCGTCACTTTGTTATAAACTGGTATTTTCTTGCCATTAACGGTCGTTTCGCCCACTTTAACGGAGTCTTTGCTGGTCACTAGGTCGGTATTGGATTGAATGAGGGTCTGACCCACTACAAAATCATCAAATTCTAGCTTTATGACGTGGTCGGGTTTGAGGCGCGTACTTGAGGCCTCTTGTGGAGAATAAAACCGTACAAATTTATTGAGACGCTTATTGGTTTGTAAAAACTCGTTGACCTTATTTTGAAAGTATTCGTTGCTCAATTGATACGCCCGCGAGGTGACCAATACCTGCTCTACAACTACTTTAAACGAAGCGTATTCGTACGACTCATCCAGCATAGATTGAACGTTTTTAAAGCCGCCGAGCAAGGCGTTGGCAGATTCAAAATGTTCATACGCCTGACGCGCCATCTGTCGATTTTCTTTGTTCTGCATCGACAGCATACCCGCTTCATAACGTTCAGATGCCGCTTTTTCGCGGGCTTCTCGTTCTTCTGGAATGAAACTCCGAACGGTAACCAAACGCTCGCAAGCTGGGCATTTGCGCAAGGCATCATATAGCCGATTGAGACGTACGTAGGCGTCAACCACTGGCTCAAAATGAAAGGCTTCAGGGGCGTTTTGGTAGCGAGCTACGTCGTCCAAGTTTTGTTGAAGTGCCAATGGATAGGCCTGCTTGAGAATCTCTCCAGCAGATGAATTCGTTGGGCTGTCACGAAGTTTTTCGGCAGCTCTTAGCACCGATTCATCATAATCACCGCGTTTGAAGGCTTTTTTTGCGGATTTACAACCGATAAAACAAAACGTAAATAAAAGAAGGAAGACAAAAATGGCGGTAAAAGAGTGCTTCATATTCGTTGGATGTAAAGGGGCAAAAATAAACAGGTTTTTGGTAATTTCCCTTCTCAACGCATCTTGTTTCTCTTTACCAAATAAGCCGACAGGATTTGGTCGTAGCCTTTGGCTACGTCGGCTTCTATAAAGTCAATTTTATACTGACCGCATTTTAATTTTAACTCCTGATAATATTTTTTGACCGCTTCTTGGTACTGCTTTTTGACTTGTCCGGGCTGAACTTTTACTTTTTCTCCCGATTCCAAATCGATGAACTCGTACGGACGGTCATCAAACGCAAATTCTTCTTCGGTGCGACGGTCAGTAACGTGAAACAACAGTACTTCGTGCAGGTTGTGACGCAGGTGCTGCATGGCCGAAAAAATGCGCTCTGTTTGATTAATATCTTCAAACATATCGCTGAAAATGACAACCAGCGACCGTTTGTGGATTTTCTCAGCAATCAAGTGTAGCACATCAGCCACGGCCGTTTTGCGCTGTTCTTTGGGTTTTTGAAGAATCCCTTCCAAGTCCAAAAAAATCTTATGGACGTGGGAAGGAGTTGATTTAATCGGCGTCTGAATTTCAATTGTATCCGAAAAAGTACACAGACTGACGGCGTCTTTCTGGCGCTGGAGAAGATTGGCAATGCTCGCCGCTGCCATCGCACTGAAGGTAATCTTATCGTGATTAGGCTCAGGATAATACATCGACGACGACGTATCAATCAACAAGTGACAGCGTAGATTGGTCTCTTCTTCGTAGCGTTTTACAAACAGCCGGTCGGTTTTGCCGTACACTTTCCAGTCGATATGCCGTGTACTCTCGCCCGTATTGTAGAGTCGGTGTTCGGCAAACTCGACCGAAAAACCGTGGAAGGGAGACTTATGAAGACCCGTGATAAAACCTTCAACCAACTGCCGAGCTAGAAACTCTAAATTACCGTATTGTCTTACTCTTGCAACATCCAGCGTTCGTGTGCTCATTGGCAGTTTTGGGAAAGGTTAAAGTTTATTGGCCTTTTCGATGATATCTCCAGTATCGGTGATGATTTCATTTTGTCCGAGCAAAATCATTCCTTCCATACCGACCACTCGAAGCTTGACCGAAGCGATACCAGATTTAATAAAATCTAGGTGTTCGGCAGCGGCGCGCGTCAGGTCAATCAGACGTTTATGATGAAAAGGGCCTCGGTCATTAACTCTTACAATCACCGATTTATTGTTTGATAGATTCGTTACTTCAATCATGGTGTTGATTGGGAGTGAACGATGTGCGGCGGTTAATTCTTTCTGGTTAAATTTTTCGCCAGAAGAGGTCTGCCGACCGTCAAACATTTTGTTGTAAAAAGACGCTTTTCCCTGTTCTTCTTTACCTAACAATTGTGCTGAAGCAGAATTTAATGTGAAAAACGACAACAGTAAAATTAAATAAAATGGGGTATAATACATAGGTTTTTTCGGGTTTAATTCCACTAAAAGAATGATTTCCACAGAGCTTTCACCTCGAAGCCTACTCAAAAAAATGCAACCTAAAAAAGGGTTATAGGTTGATAATAAGGCACAAATTTAATATAATCTATGTTTTTTACAAAACCAATTTTAAAAGGCATGTTTTTATCAACGTAAAAGTTGGTAACTTTATTTTACAAAAATTTTGAAAGGCAACAACAAAACATGTACTTTAGCGTTTGCTAAAACTCTAAACCTACTAAGTATAGTGGAAGATAAAGACCGAGAAAAAATCTACTCTAAGCGCGTAAAAGCCGGCAAAAGAACCTACTTTTTTGATGTGCGTTCGACTCGTTCCAATGATTATTATCTTACAATCACTGAGAGTCGCCGTTTTCCTCAGGGAGACGGATTTGCGTATGAAAAACACAAGATGTTTCTCTACAAAGAAGATTTCGACAAATTTGTTGACGCACTTCAAGACACCGTAAATCACATCAAAACAGAATTAATGCCAAATATTGATTTCTCGCAGTACGCCGTACGTGAGGAAGAAGATTATAGCGGTAGCGATTTGAAGTGGGAGTAATACCTGTTTTCTAAAAGTATCCAATAACTTGCCTCTGGTATCTACCGGAGGCCTTTTGGTTTTGTAGGTACGTCTAAATGTACTAATTTTGCAGCCTCACTTAAGTGAGTTATATTATTATTTGTTCATAATGAGGGAGGAGAGGTCGTTGGAAATGAAGTTGAAGATAAGGCATTTGCCTATTGATGAACTTTCTGTCTAACCCGCAACTCAAAACTCAAAACTCAAAACTCCCGGAATGTCTCTCCAATGTGGTATTGTCGGATTGCCAAATGTGGGCAAATCCACCCTTTTTAGTGCATTGTCAAGTGCAAAGGCTGAAGCAGCCAATTATCCCTTCTGTACCATTGAACCCAACGTAGGCGTGGTAGAAGTACCCGACGAGCGGATGAAAGTCTTGGAAGGCCTGGTGAATCCACAGCGTATGGTGCCAACCATCGTTGAAATCGTTGACATTGCCGGCCTCGTAAGGGGGGCGAGCAAAGGTCAAGGCCTAGGGAATCAGTTTTTGGCCAATATCCGGGAAGTGGATGCCATTATCCACGTGGTTCGTTGCTTTGCCGATGATAACATCGTACACGTAGAAGGGCGCGTCAATCCCGTCAGCGATAAAGAAATCATTGATTTAGAGCTTCAATTGAAAGATTTGGATTCCATCGAGAAGAAATTTGCGCGGGTTGAGAAAGCGGCCCGCGTTGGAGATGCCAAAGCCAAGGTCGAGCTTGAAATCATAACGCGCGTGAAAAATGCCTTGCTACACGGTAAAAGCGTAAGGGCAGTAGGGCTTACGGAAGACGAAAAAGCGGCGATTGCTGACTTGCAATTGTTGACCATCAAGCCGGTTATTTATGTGGCAAACGTCGACGAATCGGCCATCATCAACGGCAATGAATACGTGGACCAATTGAAAGCGGCCGTGGCCGAAGAAAATGCCGAAGTGATTGTACTTTGCGCAGCCATTGAATCAGAAATTGCCGAAATGGAAGACCCCGAAGAGCGCGCTGTGTTTTTGGAAGAATACGGTTTGAAAGAATCTGGTCTGAATAGATTGATTCGGGCGTCGTATCACATCTTAAATCTGATTACGTACTTTACGGCGGGCGTCAAAGAAGTACGGGCGTGGACCATTCAGCGGGGCTGGAAAGCACCGCAAGCCGCTGGGGTTATTCACACTGACTTTGAGAAGGGTTTTATTCGGGCCGAAGTCATTAAACTGAGCGATTACGAAAAGTACAAAACCGAGGCGGCCTGCCGCGATGCCGGTAAGATTTCGGTAGAAGGAAAAGAATACGTGGTGCAAGATGGCGATATCATGCACTTCCGTTTTAACGTATAATTATTTAACGTCGGTGAGGGCTACGCATCCTCGCCGACGTTCATTTTCGACGTTTTATAGTTTACCAATCGTCGGTTTCTTCCGCTTTTTTCTTACCAAACAACGCCCGAAAAGTACCTGACATGTGAATCATGTTATCGACGCGATTTTTGGCTTGACTGAGTAGATGCACATTGATGCCTTCTCCAATCATTTGCGTAAGTGAATTGGAGAGCATCCACATTTCTTCGACATTTACCGAAAAATCACTGACAACATACTTCTGAAAGCCTCGGTCTTTAAGGTCAGCAAAGTAGAGAACAAGGCAAAAATCTTGCCCTTCAAAATAGGTAATGACTCGATTTGAATCAAATTGTTTTGGCATTTCCTGATGGTCTACCAATCCATCTACAATCGCAACTTCTTCGTTGGTCATGTATAAATGAGGAGTCAAATATACTGGTGGCTGATAATTCATTTTACTTTTTCTGATTTTGGAATACTTAGCGATATTACTCAATAAACGCGCTTTGTTGAGCAAATCTTGTAAGTAAAACTCATTTATCATAATTTTTTTTAGAATATATTTAATTATTTTGAGATTTTATCAAGTGTGTTTTTAAAGTAATTTTACTTGAAAACACAGTAAAAATCCATAAACCACCGTTAGCCAAATTATATTTGGCAGTATTTAGCAAAAAAAACGAATAAATGGTTTGTTTTTGAAACTAATTATCTAAAATAAGAAATTTTGTTTGGGAATAAAAAAAGTGGGCAGCTTTTGGAAGCCTGCCCACTTTTAGTTCAAAATCTATGCCAGCACGTAACTGGGGTATTTTGAGGTCTACCGTGATATTTCTAATACTTCAAACTCCATAGCTCCCGCAGGAACCTGAAATTGGGCTACATCGCCGACCTTTTTTCCGAGCAGACCTTTGCCGATGGGAGAGCCAACGGAGATTTTTCCGAGTTTCAAATCGGCTTCTTCTTCAGACACGAGGGTGTAGGTTACAACGGCGTTGTTTTTACGGTTTTTTATCTTGACTTTAGACAACACCGCCACCTGCGACGTATCGATTGACGATTCGTCGAGGATGCGGGCATTGCCCAAGACTTCTTCTAACTTAGAGATTTTTGCTTCGTGCAATCCCTGTGCTTCTTTGGCGGCATCATACTCGGCATTTTCGCTTAAATCACCCTTATCGCGAGCTTCAGCTATTGCTCTTGCTATTTCTTGTCGGCCCCGCGTTTTTAAGTCCTGCAACTCAGCCTTAAGCTTGTTGAGACCTTCTTCGGTGTAGTACTGTATTTTAGCCATTTTGCTTTACTGTACGTTAATTGTTATAGAATATTTGTTAGTGGTAAAGAAATTTCTGGGACTATGGACAAAAAAAAAGAACGGTGAAATGACCGCTCTACAAAAGGATGGTAGAATCTGTCACTTCTTCAGCAAGACCGAAAAGTATTCGTCGTGTCGGTTCATAGTCGAGAATTGAATCACAAAATTAGCAATATTTGCAACTGAAATCAATATCTCCAAAGGCTTTATCCTAAAAAATAGCCTTATTGTACTACTTTAAACGTAGAAATTAATTTCTTATGACAGGTCTTCGGATTATTTTTATGGGCACACCCGAATTTGCGGTGAGCAGTCTTCAAAAGCTCGTGGAAAGTGGCTCAAATGTGGTGGCGGTGGTGACCGCCCCCGATAAACCCGCTGGACGCGGTTTGATATTGACGCCTTCGCCCGTGAAGCAGTACGCCTTAACGCAGGGGATTCCTGTTCTTCAGCCCGAAAAACTTAAAAACCCCGATTTTTTGGAGGAATTGCGGAGCTACCAGGCCGATTTACAGGTCGTGGTGGCTTTTCGAATGTTGCCCGAAGTTGTTTGGAATATGCCTCCCAAAGGCACATTTAACCTTCATGCGTCGCTTTTGCCGCAGTATAGAGGGGCGGCCCCCATCAATTGGGCCATCATCAACGGCGAAACGCAAACGGGCGTAACTACTTTTTTTCTACAACACGAGATAGATACAGGTCAAATTATTTTTCAGGAAACCGAGCCAATTCATGAAAATGATACGGTAGGTACCCTTTACGAGCGTTTGATGCAAAAAGGAGCGGATTTGGTCGTCAAAACGGTGCAGGCGGTGGAGCGTGGCAATTATCCCCAAATTCCACAACCTGAGGTTGAGGTGTTGAAAAGTGCCCCCAAAATTTTTAAGGAAACTTGCGAAATCCAATGGACGCAATCAGCCTCTGCTATCCGCAACTTTGTGCGTGGATTATCGCCGTATCCAACTGCTTGGACTACCCTGAATGGAAAAACCTGTAAAGTGTATAAGGCATCAGTGGCCAATCAAGAATCCAGTGAGCGGGAAATCGGAGATTTTGTGACCGATAATAAATCATTTCTTCATTTCAAGACCGGTCATGGTTGGCTGGCGATTGAGGAGTTACAACTAGAAGGAAAAAAACGAATGGGAATTGAAGAATTCCTACGTGGTGCTAAACTATAATTTCATTTTCTTAACCTACATCTTCATGCCTCCGAGTCGAATATCCGTCAGTTTGATCTTCTTCATTTGTGGATTTATTTATACCAATTGGAGTACCCGATTACCCAGTATTCAAACACTTTTTTCGCTCAATAACAGCACTTTGGGCCTGATGCTCCTTTGTGTAGCAGTGGGCTCACTTACGTCAATGCCGCTCACGGGTTGGCTCATTGCGCGTCGTGGCAGCAAATTTGCCACCACGCTGTCGCTTTTGCTGTTTTGCTGTTCGTTATTTCTGTTTCCGTTGCTGTCCTTAAAATGGCACATAGCGGTCTTTTTTTACATAATTGGGGCATTTATGGGGGCGCTGGATGTCGCAATGAACGCCCAAGCGGTGGCGATTGAGCAACGCTACAATGCCCTGATGATGTCTTCTTTTCACGCCATTTTCAGCGTAGGAATGATGCTTGGTGCATTGAGTGGTTCTTTTTTTGTTCCATTTACCACCACGTTTCACTTTACGGTCGTATCGGCGGGGTCGTTGGTGGTGGCGGTGGTTTGTGTATTCTTTTTGATTCCTGATACGGTCAAACCATCGAACGAAGGCGTGGCTTTTCGGTTACCTGACCGCTCCATGCTTTTTATGGGCCTGATTGCGTTTTGTGCCATGTTGGGGGAGGGCGCAATGGCCGATTGGAGCACCAATTACCTCAAGAATGTTCTCCAAACCAATGCCGCGATGGCACCACTTGGCTTGTCGGCGTTTTCGGCTGCCATGACAATTGGGCGTTTCGGAGGGGATAAAATCCGAACAGTTTTTGGAGATAAACGCCTTATTTTGGCAAATTCTGCTTTGGCAATGCTCGGCTTGGTGGTTGCTTTGATGATTCCCTCCGTGTGGGTGGCCATCGGGGGCCTTTTTTTGGTGGGCTTGGGGCTGTCAACCGTTATTCCCATTATTTACAGCAACGCTGGTCACAACACATCCTTACCCAACGGCGTAGGATTGGCTATGGTGAGTACGCTGGGCTATTTTGGTTTTTTGTTTGGGCCGCCAGTCATTGGGTTTCTGGCAGACTCGCAGGGATTGCGGGCCGCGTTGGTGTTTGTGGTGCTACTGTTTGGAGTAATGGTGGTTTTGGGCCGAAAAATTGAAACTTAGAAGAAAGCTGTTATTCGCTGAAATTCTGATAGATAGAGTCCATAATTCTAACAAAATGGGCGTAGTCTTCTTCGTTAAGTTCTCCCCAGCCTTGACGACGGATTTCTTTGACCACGGGCAAAACCATCTCAAATGTTTTGGCACCTTCGGGCATCAAAAAAATGTTGAATTTACGGCGATCTTCGTCCGACATACGGCGCTCTACCAGTCCTTTTTTTACGAGCAAATCCAAAATACGCGTCACCGTGGGGGCGTCTTTGGTGGTGAGCTCGGCTAACATATTTTGACTTATTCCTTGATTTCGGGCTACGTGGTCAATCAATACCCATTGGTCCACCGTCAAGTCAAAGCCCGAATCGTTGAAACGTTTTTGTAAAACGCTGCGGATTTTCTTGATGGTAGTATCAATTTTGAAAAAATAAGCACGAGAATCGGAAGGGTGAGTCATGAGTTAATCATACAAAAGGTTAAAGTATTAGCCTGCTAATAATTGCTCTGCAAATTAAGATAGGATTTTTAAAAGAGCAAACCTAACGCCAAAATCGCCAACGCAATACGAAATTTTGTTTGGGTTGTTTTTTTCGGAAGAAAACCAACCCGACCGAAAACAAATCAATCGTGACCGTAACGGACGAATGTTGGGTGATATACTGCCATGCGGCTTCCATCTCTGGCGACCAATGAATATCATCAAATACAAAGAGGCTGTTTTCGTGGGCTTTGGTCAGGCAGGTTTCGAAGTAGCGGACGGTAGGCTCGTACCGATGATTGGCGTCAAAAAAGGCAAAGTCGATGCTAGGGGTAGCGGCTACCTGAGCATTCAGGGTTTCGTCTAAATTTCCGACAATGACTTCAATCGGGGCCAACGCGTCAATTTTTTTGAAATTACGTCGGGCCAAATTGGCCGTTTCGGGGCATCCTTCAAAGGTAAAAATGTGTGCATCGGGCTTGGCAGATGCCAAGTAGAGGGTGGTCAGGCCCAATGATGTTCCCAAATCAAAAATCGTGGAATAATTAAAATGCTGAATCAGTCGGTAGAAAAGCCGCCCCAACTGAGCTGATTTTTTTGAGTGTTTTGCCACGTCGCGCACTTCCCTAATGGGGGAAGCATTCACCTTTGAACCCGCCCCAAAATCGGTGATGGTGAGGGTTTCACGGCTTTGAAGCATTTCGTTGCGCAGCGCTTCAATGGCTTCAAAACGAGGCTTTAAAGTGTCTTTTTTGATTGTATTTAGATATAGATCGAATACAAAAGGAGAATGAAGGCCGTGTTCGTTTTGGGCAGTAAAAAAATAGCGAAAAATAGGACTAAGGAACAAAATGGGGGAGGTTTAGTAACCAAAAAATGGAAAACTGCAAAATGAAAACTGCAAAAGGGTAAATGGCTTATTTGCAGTTCATTAGATTTTTTCTTTTCGGTTTTCTTTACACAGTGTTTGAGATTGTGACGGAGATCTAATGAGGCCTAATTGAGACGATAGGGGGCAATCATCGTAAACTCGGGTATCGTTACGTTAAATTGTTTGCCGTCCATGATGCGCTCCATCAGGTAAGTGCCGCCCATTTTCCCCATGCTGGTGCGGAGGTTGCAGCCCGATACGTATTCGTGAACTTCGCCGGGCTCAAGCACGGGTTGTTGGCCTACTACACCTTCGCCTTCTACTTCCCGAACGGTGCCGTTTGAGTCGTGAATGAACCAGTGCCGACGCAACAATTGTACTGTATGCTCGCTGTGATTTTCGATGGTAATGCGGTACGTAAACACAAAATGGGCCTGCATCGGGCTCGAATATTCGGGCTGATATTGCGTCAAAACGCTTACTCGAACGCCTTCTGTAATCGCGGATGTCATGGTTTTATGAAGCTTTACTAACTTTATAACCAAAATTAGGTTTTAATCGTTAAAAAAACCAAATCTTTGTCAAAAAAGTATCTCAATGCTTACAACGAACAGTGTTGCCATACTGTTTTAGGCATGGGGTCATTTTAAACCATAAATTTTCAACCCGTCATTATTTTGTATGGATATTAAGATTGAAGCTTCTTGGAAGGCTCGATTGCAGACCGAATTTGAAAAGCCTTATTTTGCCGATTTGGTGGCGTATGTGCGGCAGGAGTATAAAACCCAGCAAATCTACCCGCCTGGTAAACTGATGTTTAACGCATTTGATAAATGCCCTTTTGACAAAACCAAAGCGGTCATTTTAGGGCAAGACCCTTACCATGGTAGAGGGCAAGCCAACGGGCTTTGTTTTTCGGTCAACGACGGTGTTACTATCCCTCCTTCGCTCATTAATATTTTCAAAGAAATCCAAAATGACTTGGGTAAGCCTTTTCCGCGCAGCGGAAACTTGGAGCGGTGGGCTGAGCAGGGAGTACTGCTCCTCAATGCCACGCTTACCGTGCAGGAAGGCAAACCGGGGTCTCATCAAGGGCACGGCTGGGAACAGTTCACTGATGCCGTTATTCGTCATTTAAACGACGATAAAGAGGGGCTGGTCTTTTTGCTGTGGGGAAGATACGCGCAGGACAAAGGCAGAATCATTGACCCAAAAAAACATTTTGTGCTGAAATCAAAACACCCTTCGCCGATGTCGGCCAACTCTGGTGGATGGTTTGGCAATAATCACTTTAGTCAAGCAAATAATTATTTGAAAGCGAGAGGGTTGCAGGAGATTGAATGGTAAGTGATTGAGCAATTTTATAAACCATTCTGTTTTTCTTTCAAGAGCTTTTGATATTCTTGTTCGGCGAGGTCATCGTCGTTGGGGCGGATATAGGCGCGGTAATATTGGGTGACGAGGCCAATACCCCAAAAAACAAGTACCCAACCTGGCCAAAAATGACTCTTGGTTCCAGAAGTAAGGTACCAAATAGTGATTAAAATGGCGTTTGTGAACAGATAAGACATTAAATCGCGCTGGAAATGGGCCCTTCGCTTGGCGATTCTCCAGAGCTTTTCGTCACGAGGTTTCATCTAAAAGCAGGGTTAAAGTTGTCATTCTTTGTTCAAAAGCTTCTGATATTCGCGTTCTACCATGTTTTTTTCACTGTAAGTGTACACCGAAAAATAATGAGACACCAGCCCGATTCCCCAACCAAAAGATGTCCATACGGGCCAAGGATAGGTATTGCCACGGCTCCACACTAGGCCAAAGGCCCACAATGCCCAAAGGCTAGCGTTGACAAAAAGGTACACATAAAGGTGGCTTTTGAACGAAGCTCTTGCTTTTGCCATTTTCCAAAGTTGGGGGTCGCGTTGCGTTTCCATTGCATTTCAGGATTTAAGGATGATTAACCGTTTGTTTGTTTTCGGCTGACTGATGCAACAAAAATAAAATGCGGTTGGGAGTTCCCCAACCGCATTCTGACAGACTTGACTTTCAAGAAGATGAATCAGCCTTTTTAAAGAGTCAATTGCCTTGTCAAGTTATTTAATCGTGAAATTGCTTGAGCCAATGCGGAATCCTTCCGAATATACTTCCACGCTGTATTTACCTGGGCGAAAGCGTTGTGCATTGTCATAGGTCATTTCAACCATCTGATTTGTATTTTGATAAGCTACGCGGTCTTTGGTCGTAAACATCATTTCTTGGCCTTTCCAGTTGAATTTGCCCGAGCCCATTGCTTCGTCAGAGATTACGGCGCCATCTGGATCAAGTACACGTACATAAATCTCTTTTTCTTCTGGCTGCGTCAATGGATTAGAGGGCAGGGTAAACTGTAATTTGATTTTGTCTACGCGCTTTGCCTTATAGCTGTCGTCATTTTTAATTTTTCCTTTAGGAGTCACGGCTAGCACTTTAATATTTTCGGCTTTAAGTGCAGCGCCAATGGCAACTTTTTCGCTCAATTCCCGATTTTGGCTGCTGTAAGTCATTACAGAGTCGGTAAGCTGTTGTTTTACCTGAGTCAAGGCTTCTTTTTCGGTCTTAAGACCTGTATTTTCGGTACTTAAATTTTGATTGGTTGCTGCCAATACACCATTTTCTTCTCTGAGTTTTACGAGTTCGACGTCTTTATCGGCCAGAAATTGCTCGTATTCTTTGATTTTTGCGGTGTATTTACCAATCTCAAATCGCAAGTTTTTCTTCAAGTTGGCTTTGTCTGCTTCTAGTCGAGCCTTTACTTTCATCAGCTCTTCAATATTGCCACCAAGTTGCTGTGTTTCGGCGATTTTCGCGTCTAAATTACGTGATACCGAATCTAATTTCGTTTGAGTAAACGCCAGTTCTTTTGCTTTTTCAACAATCGCGACCTCCTTTGTTTCAGTTTGGCCCTTTTGATCGAAGTACATAAAACCGAATGCACCCGCCGCCAACGTCATGATAACCAGTCCTACCCAAGCGAATGTACCCTTGTTTTGCTGATTGTTTTCCATAATTGTAATTGTTTGATTAGTGAAACATGAGTTAAAATAAAGGTAAAGTGATATATCATACGTAATTTTTGGGGTGATAGTGATGCAATACTTTTATAAAATTCTGTTCCACGGTGTTTCTGCAACTTTTCCGAGGGTTATCGTGCATAAGGTGGGGTGTTTTTTTCCCAAAATGGGCAACTATCGTTGATTTTTCGCCCAAAATGACTGGTTCTATCCTTTAATTGGGTACTATAAAAGATAAATTTACACCGTTGCTAACGAAGGAGTCTGTTGAACTAATATGAAAAAGGTGATGAATAAAGGGACAGCCTACGCTAATGGGGCAGTGTTTTTGGGATTATTTGACCGTTAAATCTTCTTTTACTTGGGTTATCTGCGTTTATTTACAAATATTTTTGCTGGTTAAAAACCCTCGCAATAAGTAAACATCCTTAATTCTTATTTTAGTTATGTCTAACGACGAAATCGTAGAAATCCTTGAACTGACGACCAAATTGCTTGAACTGCACGATGCAGATACTTTTAAAATCCGCACCTATTCGTCGGCGGCTTTTAATCTGAGTCGGCTCAATGACCAAGAATTGGCAACATTGTCGACCGCCGCATTGACGCAATTGCCGGGTGTGGGGAAAAGCATGGCCGCCAAAATTCAGGAAATCGTACAGACGGGCCGCTTGAACGAGCTGGAGCAACTCATGGCTCAAACGCCCGTGGGAGTGCTCGAAATGTTTAAAATAAAAGGAATTGGTGCTAAAAAAATTGGGACAATCTGGCGACAATTGGGCATTGACACCATTGCGGGCTTGCAAGAAGCGTGTGAGACGGGTCAAATTGCAAAATTGAAAGGATTCGGCGAAAGTACCCAGCAGAAGATTCTGGCTTCGATGGCGTTTTTGCAAAGCCAAATGGGCAAGGTTCGTATGGACAAGGCCGCAATTTTGGCGGAGTTAATCAGAGATGAGCTTCAGAAATACTTTCCAAATGTGGTGATAACGGGAGAGGTAGCGCGTAAAAATGAAACGGTTGAAACGATTCAGGTGTTGGTCGGTACGGAGTCGCCTGTGGCGGCTATACGTCAAATCAATGAAATAGGGTGGTTGTTGCAAAATGAAAAAATATCATCTCCTTTTACGTGGCGGGGCAAGATTGTTGACCGCAGTACCACCACCGAGTTGCCACCACAGGGCGAAGAAGTAGAGCAAAAAAAAACGCTGGAAATTCAGGTAGAAATTGTTTTTGTATATCCCGATAAGTTTGAAAGTGAGCGATTTATTTTAGAAAGTACCGAAGCGCATTTAAGTCATCCGACGGCGTTGGGGACTTCTTTGTTGGCAGTAGCCTATACCAATTCCCGTGAAGAATCTGCCGAAGCCATTTATCAAAAAGCAGGGTTGCCGTACGTAGTGCCCGAAATGCGCGAAGGTTTGGGTGAATTTGAGTGGCTGACCCAGCATAAAAATGAAGACCTGATTACGTGGGATGCACTGCGGGGAATTTTACACAACCACAGCACCTATTCCGACGGGAAGCACAGCTTAGAAGTGATGGCGCGGTATTGTCAGGAATTAGGATTTGAATACCTTGGCATTGCAGACCATTCCCAAACGGCAAGCTATGCCAATGGCCTCCGGGCCGACCGTGTCAAATTGCAGCATGAAGAAATTGACCGCTTGAATCAGGCGCTGGCTACTAATGCCTCCAAACCGTTTAAAATCCTAAAAGGAATTGAGTCTGATATCCTTGGCGACGGCTCGTTAGACTACCCAGAAGAGGTGCTGAAAACCTTTGATTACGTGGTGGCGTCGGTCCACAGTAACCTCACCATGAGCCTCGAAAAAGCAACTGGACGTTTGTTGGCGGCGGTTGAAAATCCGTACACTACGATATTGGGCCATCCCACGGGGCGGTTGTTGCTAGCCAGGGAAGGGTATCCGATTGACCATAAGGTAATTATTGAGGCTTGTGCGCGTCACGGCGTAGTCATTGAAATCAACGCGAGTCCGTGGCGATTGGATTTGGATTGGCGTTGGATTAGGTATTGTATGGATAAAGGGGTAATGCTCAGTATCAATCCTGATGCCCACCAAAAAGAAGGCTATTTTGACATGCATTACGGCGTAAACGTAGCCAGAAAAGGTGGCCTGACCAAAGAGATGACATTCAACGCATTGAGCTTGGCGGAAATAGAAGCCTACCTCGATAAACGAAAAAAGGGGTAGAGGCAAAGGCGAATTACCAGAAGTTAAAAAGGGAGAAGCGAACACTCGCTTCTCCCTTTTTGATTACGTATCAGGTGATTATTTTTTCACGAAACGTACATAAATCTCACGCAATGGCTTTTGCCCCGGTGCGCTGTCTTTGCTTATACCCGTGCCGCGCCCTTCGGCATCAATCCGGATGTAACTGATTCCCGATTTAATTAATATGTCTTTAATGGCAAAAACCCGTTTGACCGATAGCACTTTGTTGGTTACGGGTTGCTTGGCATCGTTGGCATAACCTACCAATTTTACCTGCGCGTTGGGGTATTTTTTGAGCAAATCAGCCAAAGCTGCGATGGGTGCATTGGCCTCTGCTTTCAGTTGTGTAGTATTGTCTTCGAAGTCTACATTGTCAAACTTAAATACTTTTCCTGCTGGTGCGGTAGCATTTTCGAGGTAAGCCGACATGGGATTTGCCGTGGCCGTTGCTGGGGGAGTAGTCGCTGCTACGGCCGTAGTAGTATCTTTAACAACCGAATCTTGGGTAACGGGCGGCTCCTGAATAGTTCTTGCCTCAATCATGGTAGAGTCGGTTTCAGAAGCACTATTTTCCAACGCAGTCTGTCGCTGATTCCAGAAATAAACCCCCACCGCAATGGCCCCAATGACCAACGCTCCAATGCCAAACCACTTTAGATAAGGTTGATAGTCAGCTTGTTGTTGCATATCTACTCCTACCAAAAAAGGCTGAGACGCGCTTCCTTTCTCAGTGCCGGCTCCTCTGGATACCACGCCCGATTCTTCGGTACGCGGAACCGAAAAGTTCTGCAATAGGTACTGGATGCCCATTGTTTCAATTAGCTTGTCATTCAAATCGGGAAGTATGGTGAGCATTTCTTCGCGCTGGTCACCTAAGTAAGCAGCGAGCGACTCCGCATCCAGTTTTTTCTCGGTTATTTTTTGTTTAATGACCGACATCACGATGGGCATGGCTACGCCGCAAAGCGAAGCGACCAACGAATTTTGGGTTCCAGCATACTTGGAAACCATACTGCTGATGGCACTTTTGAGGCCGGGCAGCACCGTATTCAAATCTTTTTCTCCAACGGCTTTCAGCTTTTCAAATTCAGCCTCATTTTTTAAAATACCTTCGATATTTTGGGGTCCAAATTCAATTTTCTGCGCTTGGTTGTACACGAGCTTCATGCCAGATTCCGTAGTCACCCGTTTGATTAATCCGCCCACAAGAGAGACGCCCAACGCATCAAAAATCTTTTGTATCTTTTCGGGTTTTTCTAGTTTTTGTGCTGCAATTTGACTTATCACCCCCTCAGTCAAAGCCTCTTTCAACGATGCAAAAAAGTTCATTATAAAAAATCAGTTAATTAATTGGTTAGAGTGTAAGGGTAAAAACGAATGAAACGGCCGAAACTGTTAAAATTGCCGCGATGTTTTTAGACCTTGCTTTTGTTCTCTTTCTGAAAATGGGCGGAAAGTTACTTAAAATAGTAGACAGTCTCACAGACTGGAGCTGACAGTTTTTGTGTATTCTTACGAAACCCTTCGTCAATCCTGAGAAAGATAGGCTGATGTGGAACTAGATTCTTTACCTTTGCGCTACTAAAAATAACCAAACTGCTTGATACTTGAAACACCTAACTGATTCTAATCCGATTGTATTTGTAACGGGCACAAATGGCCTTATCGGCAGCGTCGTGGCTCATCATTTGTTGAAGGAAGGCTATCGTGTCAGGGGGTTAAAACGTCCCGACAGCGATATGCGTTTAGTGAAAGACATTCAGGCGGAGATTGAATGGATTGAAGGGGATGTGTTGGACGTACTATCGCTCGAAGAAGCTTTTGCGGGAGTGACGTATGCCATTCATACCGCCGCAATTGTTTCTTTTATTCCCCGCGATCGTACCCGAATGTACGATATAAATGTAAACGGAACCGCCAACGTGGTCAATGCTGCGTTGGAAGAAGGAATCAAAAAACTGGCCTTTGTAAGTTCGGTGGCGGCGTTGGGAAGACCCGACCCCAACAAGGTTGCTCCGGGGGCTGTGAGTGTGATTGATGAAAATCAAAAATGGGAAGAATCGCCGCTGAATTCAAACTATGGCAAAAGTAAGTATTTGGCCGAACTGGAAGTATGGCGAGGAGTGGCAGAGGGACTAGCGGCGGTGGTGGTCAATCCAAGCATGGTATTGGGGGAAGGCGATTGGCAACGCAGCAGCACGCAGTTGTTTAAATACGTATACGACGAAAAAAAATATTACACCGAAGGGCTAATCAACTACGTAGACGTGGAAGATGTTGCCGAGTCGATTGTAAAGTTGTTGTTTTCTGACATTAAAAATGAACGCTACATCCTGAGCGCTGGTCACGTGACGTACCGGGAGTTGTTTACCAAAATAGCCACGGCCTTTGGCAAGCAACCGCCTTCAAAAGTGGTATCTTCTTTCATGGCCGAGACCATCTGGCGGGTGGAAGCGCTCCGCTCGTGGCTCACGGGCAGCAAACCGCTCATTACCAAAGAAACGGCCAAAACGGCCCGAACCAAACTTGTTTATGACGGGCAGAAAATTAAACAAGCCCTGGGCATTGACTACAAAACATTGGATGAAACCGTGAATCGGGTGTGTGCGTTTCTGACAAAATAACAATCCTCTACTAAACAATCTCTCTTTATTACTTATGCAAAGGACACTTTTAATCCTGATTTTTTTAAGCAATTGGTCAATCACGCAGACTTTTAGCCAATCAAATCCGATTGAAATAACTTATACCAGAGACGAGACCAAGAATGAATACACGTTCCAATACAAAAACCCCAATTACTGCGACTACGCCGTTAGGGTGGAGTTTACGAGTTTGCAGGGAGGAAGTTGCTCTTGTGTATTGCCTTATTTAAACTCTGTTTCGTCGGGCAACGGGAGCTTATTTACCATTAAACCCACGCAGGCTAACCAAGGAGTGTCTTTTCAATTTGGTTACAAAACCCTAAAAGGTCGCTTGCTCAACAAACCGCCCAAACCTTTTATTTACTTATTTCCTTTTTCAAAAAAAGAAGCTCACCGAGCCAATCAGACCCAAAATATTGTTGAAGTGTTGGGTGGGAAGAAAGTGACTAACTTTTATGGGATGTCATTTCAAATGCAAAAAGGAGATACCGTTTTTGCGGCGCGGCGCGGGGTCGTTAGTGAGATTAAAAACGAATTTGCGACGCACTCAGAAGAGGTTTGGTTTTCTACCAATACCAATTTTGTCGAAATCTTTCATCAAGATGGCACTTTTGGACGCTACAATCGCTTCAAAATGGGCACAATCATGGTGAAACCGGGCCAATTGGTGGAAGCGGGGCAGCCGCTTGGTACTGTGGCTGATGATACTTTTGAAGGAAATACGCTTGCGCAATTTACGGTTTACTATTTAGATAAAGCAAAGGCTTTTACCGAAGCCCATTCTTTTAGCTACTTAGTTCCTACTTTTTATACCACGACCCATCCAGCGGGGGTGGTTCTTCAACAGGGGGCTTTTTATACGTCTGATTTCCCAGAAAGCATTGTGACGCAGGAAATGTCGAAGCGCGAATTGAAAAAGTGGAAAGGGGCGAAAGAATAAAAACAAAAGCGCTGACAAGATTCAAAGTTCTGTCAGCGCTTTTTGCATTAATGGGGCATCTTAGGCCATCAATTTTTTGTATTTGATACGCGTCGGAGTGGCGTCGGTGCCGAGACGCTTGCGGCGGTTTTCTTCGTAATCTGAGAAGTTTCCTTCAAACCAATACACTTGAGAGTCGCCTTCAAAAGCCAGAATGTGCGTACAAAGTCGATCCAAGAACCAACGGTCGTGGGAGATGATGACCGCACAGCCTGCAAAATTTTCAAGACCTTCTTCAAGTGCGCGTAAGGTGTTGATGTCCAGGTCGTTGGTTGGCTCATCGAGCAGCAAAACGTTTCCGCCTTCTTTGAGCATCATTGCTAGGTGAACGCGGTTGCGCTCGCCCCCCGAAAGGTTGCCGATTTTCTTTTCCTGATCGCTGCCCGAAAAGTTAAAACGGCTCACGTACGCCCGGGCGTTAGACTGCTTACCGCCCAAGATAATCCATTCGTTGCCTTCCGAAATCTGCTGAAACACCGTTTTTCCCGCTTCCAGTTGATTGTGTTCTTGGTCGGCGTACGCGATCTGGACCGTGTCGCCGATGGTGATGGTTCCTTTGTCGGGTTTTTCCTGACCCGTAATAAGTTTAAAGAGGGTGGATTTACCGGCACCGTTTGGCCCGATGATACCCACAATCCCAGCAGGAGGGAGAGAGAAAGTTAAGTTTTCGAAGAGCAGTTTGTCGCCGTAGGCTTTCGAAACGCCTTCCATTTCAATCACTTTGTTGCCCAGACGCGGTCCAGAAGGGATATAAAGTTCTAATCTTTCTTCTTTTTGCTTGCCATCTTCGTCGAGCAGTTTTTCGTAGGCGCTCAAACGCGCTTTCGATTTGGTCTGACGTGCTTTGGGAGCCATTCGTACCCATTCAAGTTCGCGTTGCAGGGATTTTTGGCGTTTTGATTCCTGCTTTTCTTCCTTGGCTAAACGATTTTGTTTTTGTTCCAACCAAGAAGAATAATTTCCTTTCCACGGAATCCCCTCACCACGGTCTAGTTCGAGAATCCAACCGGCCACATTGTCCAGAAAATAGCGGTCGTGGGTAACGGCAATGACCGTTCCTTCGTATTGGCGGAGGTGCTCTTCCAACCACAACACCGACTCGGCATCCAAGTGGTTAGTAGGCTCGTCGAGGAGAAGCACGTCGGGTTTTTTGAGCAACAAACGGCAGAGGGCCACGCGGCGTTTTTCACCACCCGAGAGATTGGCAATGAGAGCATCTTGTGGCGGACAACGGAGGGCATCCATGGCGCGTTCGAGTTTGCTGTCCAAATCCCATGCGTCGAGGGTGTCGAGTTTTTCCTGAACTTCGCCTTGGCGTTCGAGCAGTTTGTCAAAATCAGCATCGGGGTCACCAAATGCTTCATTTATTTGATCAAATTCTTTCAATAAATCTACCACTTCTTGCGTTCCTTCCTGTACTACTTCCAGAACGGTTTTGGTGGGGTCAAATTGGGGCTCCTGGTCGAGCATTCCGACGGAATATCCCGGTGAGAAAACTACCTCTCCGGTATAATTTTTGTCTACACCCGCAATAATGCGGAGAAGAGTGGATTTTCCCGCACCATTTAAACCCAAAACGCCTATCTTGGCACCGTAGAAAAAGGATAAGTAGATGTTTTTAATAATCTGTCGGTTGGGGGGGATTACTTTACTTACCCCCGACATTGAGAAAATAATAGTTTCGTTACTCATTTTTTGCTTATTTTGTGGAGGCAAATATCGTTAAAAATAGGAGTTAATTGTTAAACAGGGCAGGTAAATGGGTTTTTTCTGATTACATTTAGGCCCGAACGTTTAACTTTACACCCACCAAAACCTTTAAAGCAGATAAAAAAGTAAGATTGCAATGGAAAACGCCACCTTAATGGACGAATACGGCTATGTCAAAGACGGCAAGGTATTCTTAAAAGGGTATTTAGGTAACCCAGATCGCCAAATCGGCGAAGTAAAACGAACAGAGCAGGAAGCCATTGATTATTTCAAAAACCGCTTCAATATTGCTTCCGGAAAAGTAGAACAACTCGAACATGACGTTGAAGAAGCCCAAAACAAGGGCTCTTACCTGACCAAACTGGTACAACTTCGTAAAAAATTACTCAGTTTTGACGGACTGGGAGATTTTATCCCGTTGCTAGAACGCTTGGATAAGCTTGAAACGGTACTCGAAGATTTAATCAAAATTAATCAGGAGAAAAATCTCGAAATCAAACGTGCTTTGTTGGATGAAACCCGAGCCGTAACGGTAATCGGGGATGATTGGCAAGGAGCCACTGACCTGCTTCAGGAAATCAAATCCAAATGGATTCGTACTGGTCCTGTTGATAAAGAGTACCAGGAAGAAATTGAAGGCACATTTCAAACCTTGTTGGATACTTTCTTCCAACAGCGCCGGGATTTCTTCTCGGAGCAAAATCGCACAATTGCCGACCGTATTGAACGCTATACCGAATTGATTGCCAAGTCGGATATGTTGGTACGGATGTATGACGTGGAAGAAGCCAGTCGTCAGTTGCGGCAAATTCGTGCTGAATGGAAAGAAGTAGGCGAAATTCCGGTAAAACGCTCGGCAAAACTGTACAAGCAATTCAAACGGTCTAACCAACGAATCGTTGACAAGTACAACCGCGTCAAAGGTATCGTGGTACAGACCTACGAAAACCCGCTCGTGACCAAGCAGCGTGAAATGTGCCGTGAAGCGGAGCAATTGGCCCGTTCAAGTGATATTATTCAGGCTTCCGAACGTGCAAAAGTGTTGCTTAATCAATGGAAGGAGATTCGCCTTCCACCCCGCGTGGGCGATAAAATGGTGGCGGAGCGTTTTCGTTCGGCCTGTGACAAAATTTTTGAATTAAGCTATCTCGCCCGGGTTATTTCGCGCAAATACCCTGCGTTTGAGATTCGCTCACCTGAAGATCAGCTCAATATCAAAACGCGTGAAATGGAATGGCTCATCAAACGCGAAAAAGCGGATTTGGAAGTGACCATTGCCAGCGCCCAAAACATGCCGCCCGACCCCGAAGCTGAACGCCAGATGATGGGTAAAATCAATATTCAGCGTCGTAAAATTACGATGAAGGAGAAGATTTTAGAAGAGTTTAAGGCGCAGATGAAGTAGTATTTAAAAAAAATTAACTCACGCAAAGACGCAGAGTGGCAAAGTTTATTGCTTTGCTTCTCTGCGTCTTTTTTGTGTGCGTTTTATTACTGTGTTGAAGAGAAAAACTCATACGTACCCAAAAGAAAATCCTGAATGGCCGTGGCGTGATCTTTGCCCTTGAGGGTGATAAGGGATACGTTGGTGGCACCCCGTGCTTTCATGGCATTGAGGGCGTTGACCGAGTTGAAATAAAACACCAATTGGTCGGCGTCTCCGTGATAGAGGCGCGTGGGCGTTTTTGGCTTCCAATCATACACATCGTTGTCTTTGACGGCGTTCAGAAATCCAGTATCGGTCCCGTCCGCGATTCCTTTGGCAAAAGCATCCGTAAAAATGGTGTTGAAACTAACGTTTACATTTGCTTTCTCTTTATCTTTCTGAATCAAGCCAGCCCATGGCTCCTTAAAGTATTGCGTTAAAGGCCGATTCAGGTTATAAATGCGGTCGTAAGTCAGGGTGACCCATATATAAAGCTGGTTGTAATTGACCGTGCCGCCCGTTTTTGTACTGATTAAGTACTTCATAAAGGCGGTTTTGTCATAAGCACCTGCGCCACAACTGGAGGCTCGTAGGTTGAATTCAGTGCCCGTTTCTTCTTCAATTTTCTTTTGCAACGACATGGTGGCGTATCCACCCGCCGAATAGCCCGCAATGTATAACCGTTCATCCCAAGCGATACTCTGCTGACGGATGAACTCCTTGGAAGCGCGTATCATATCCAAAGACGCCGATGCGAGACTTTCGCGGTGCTCGTACGGGTGCGGAACGTTATTGGAAGCTCCAAATCCGATGTAATCTGGGTACGCAATAATATATCCCAAAGCGGCAAACAAAGAACCCGCAATGTTGGCTTCGCTATTGGTAGCGAAGTAAGAGGGAGCTTCTTGGTCGTTGCGAATGGTGCCGTGTTGGATGCTAATCATAGGTGTGGCACCTGATTTTACGGGAAACAAAAACGCCCCCGATGCCTGAATTTCTTTGCCATCGGTGTTTTTCGTTTTGTAAACCAGTTTGTAGACTTTGATGCCATTCTGAAGGAAAGGGGCGATGCCCGCAAGGCTAGGGTCACCAGAAGTGATACGTTGGGCCAATTGTTCCTTGGTAAATTCACCGATAAGGGTGCTGCTGACCAAATATTGGTCTTCAGGAATGAGGTCGTTGGCGTTTCTGTTACAACCACTAACCAGTACAACGACGACAAGGAAAAGAGCGTAAAAGCGTTTTTGGGTAGATTTCATGCGATATTGGGCAATAAACGTTGGTTTATAATCTTAAACTAAACGCATAAACAGCCCCGAAAGTTGCCTCTAATTTCCAACATTTGACGGCTTAATAACGAAAATTTGCTTGGATTTGCCCGCTTTTGCGTCTTCAATGATTCGATTGAAAGCAAGGACGGCGCCATCGTGCGACCAAACAAGATTGGATGGCGATGGATTTGTTGGTTTTGTCAGTACCTGAAACCGATTTTCAAAAGGCTCGTTGCCGATTTTACACAAAACAATGCTGCCTTCCCAAACGTAGCTAATCTGTTTTTCACGGGGATGCCAACGCACGCTGCCTTCTACGTTTTTGTCGTGAAACGTGACTTGAACAGGGGTGCCACCTTGGGGCGAAACAGTAAAAATCTGTTGAATCCCTTGCGCATCTTTTGCTAAAAAAGCCAACATACTACCATCGGCCGACGACCTAACAATGCCTGTACAACCCGCCTGAGGGGTATTGGCCGTAAAAGTAAGTCGGCGCTGAACGGTGCCTTTGGGTGGCATCGGAAAAGTCGTATCTGTTCCTTCCAAAGGACCAAATTCGCTGGGGATGGTGATGTCGTTTGGAATATCTACAACGAATACTTCATCTACGTCTTTGCCGTTTTTGTCTTTCAATTTTCCGATAAACGCCCGGGCGATTTGGTGCGTTCCGTCAGGTTTTAAATAACCTTTTGTTCCGACCCAACTGTCTCCTGCTGCATGGCTGATTTCGTCTGAAGCGGGTCTGGGGTTGGGCGTTACCCGAACCACCAACGCACTGAACCACTCGCCCGAAACATTGTCTCCTTGGGCATCTTTCTCCAATTTTACGGGCATGTTTCTTTTAGAAACGCCGATGGTGCGTAAGTTGTGTTTTACGCCCGTTTTGTCTTCCAATTCTTTTAGAACCGCGTCGTTGTAGGTGTAGCCAATCCACTGCCCGTCGCCGCTCCACTCATGGCGGTGGGTGCCACCGCGCAATGCGCCTTTGGTATAAGGTGGTGTAATATCGCGGGCATCCATAAAGACGGGCACATTGGGAGCAGAATCGTTGATAATGACGCCCGTACGCCGCCATTGTTGATACGGATTTTCTTGGGTTACACTCATCAACCCGTGAATAAACACCACGGCATTATCGACGGGAGAATAACTTACGGCTCCCGCGCCTGGGCCCCATTCTGCGTTGTTAGGAAGTGCATACAATACTTTCTTTTCGCCCGTTTCGACGTTTACTTTTTCAATTTTACCCGACGCCGCAATGCCGCCTTCTTCGGTGCGTGTGTCGTAAGCCAGCCATTGGTTGTCGGGCGAAAAGTTGTCGTTGTTGTCTAAGTCGTGGTTGTAACTTAGGTCATGGGTAAGCTGTTTTTCAGCTAAATAAGTGGAGTCATTGCAGGAATACATAGCAAGGGAGAGGAGTAAGATAGAGACTTTCCAAGACTGGGCGTCCCCTTTTTTAAAATCTTGGAAAGTCTGCTGATTTTGGAAAAATGGTTGAATATTCATTGGTTTTAAATCAACGAGTTGGCGCACTGATTACTTTCAAATATCGTCCCATCCAGTAAGGCAACAAAAACGAATCACCTGCGCTCAACTCGCTTTGTCCGTTGGTGCTACGGTCGAGTTTGAAGAGATTTCGATTGTGTTTTAGTTCTGGACGTTCGTCGGGCGGCAAAACTTGCTTAATGGTTTGACCACGAAAATTAGCAGGAATCGGCTCAATGTCTTTACGGTGGCTGTTTATGACCTGCCATTCAATCATATCCAGCGGAAATTCTTTCAAAAACCAGATGGTTTCGGCTTTGTCAAATTCCTTGGCTCCCGTCATGGCGTAGCAGAGGTTCCATAAACCATTTTTTTCGGGGCGTTCTAGGTTCCAATGTTCTTTGATGGCAGCGGCATATTGCTTCTTCAATTCGGGCGTAAAGGCGTAAGGGTACAGACACCAGTAAGCCAAAAAATACATTTCGTCGTCGGAGTGGTTCCATTCTTCCGAGAGCTCGGCCGCCAGTTTTCCATGGGCTTCGGTCACTTGGCCGAGTTCTTTCATGGGGCGGAGCAAGTTTTCCAGATAGCCATGTTTGTTCATCAATTCGTAGGCTTTCTGCTTGTAGATTTCTTTTTTGGTGAAATGATACGCCGTTTGCAAAAACCCGATGATGTTGGAAGCGTACAGCTTTCGGTCGCCTACATTTTTAGGGAAACCGTTGACGTATTCGGGATTCCATTTGCCCCAGAGGGTGGGTTTTCCGTCAAAATCAATCAAATACCAGTCGTTTTCGATGATGTTGGTCATAAGTTGGTCCATCATTGTCACGGCTTTTTGTTTGACTTCGCCCTCCATGGTTTGAGCCAAAAGTGTCAGCGCAAACATCTGCCCGACGGTTTGGTCACTGCTCGTAGTGCCGCGCCAGTCCCATTCGTCATTCGAAGATTTTACCCAACCGTTGGTCATGCCTCCGTCCCAACGTTCGGGTTTGAATTTGAAGAAACCGCGACGTTCGAACCCCCGTGCAAAATAACCTTTCACACCCGTAATGCTGAAAAGGCGATGCATGGCCTCAAAGGATTCGAGACAATTGTCGAGGGCTTCTTTGTCGCCTGTGACCTTGTAACGAAACAATTGGCTGACCAAATACATAGAGGTCCATAAGTTATCGCTGTCGCGCTGGCCCATTTCGAAGGTGGATAAATCGCCGTGTTTCAGGGTCGATACGTCGCAATTAAACCCGTACCGTATGTGTCGTTGACGAACCTGTTTTTCGTACACCAGGGCTTTATCGTACAGCGTCATGGGTTGAAAATGTATTTCGCCCAATCCTTTGGTGGTCAAGATATTTACGTTTTTGTTTTCACCTGCCGAAATATGAACAACGCGATTGTCAGGAATCCATCGTTCACCAAAATAATAATTAAAACCACCCTCGGGCCTCAGCATAAATGCGCCCAATGTGGAGCCAAACCAAACTTGCCCCTGAACCACGGCTATGGTGGTCAAATCGGTACTGGGAAGTTTTCGCTGAATATCGCCCAGGGGTTTGAAAGAATCCGCCTGAAGCACAAAATAACCGTTATGGGTTCCGACGTAAATCTTACTGTTAGCGACTTCAAAACAGGTAAAATCTTTTCCCTGAAAAACGGTTTTTAGTTCTTTGGTCGCCAGTGAATAAGCTTCAATGGATTGATTGCTGAGAATCAAAAAGCGATTGTTGGGCGCATCAAAACGGATGTCTAAGGCTTCCTTGTCCGAAAGCATTTTTTCATCCCAAACTCTAGAATCCTGAATGATTTTCAAGTTTTTACCGTCAGACACTAGAAAGGTAAAATTAGGGGCGGCACAAAAAAGTCGGGCGTTGGATGTCTCGTGTTTTGCGTACAAATTTCCTGCCCAAGCGTTGCTGAATACGGCTTTGTCGTCCAAATACACAAACTGTTTTTCATGCACAGTCATATCTACGAGTTTCTTTTCGACCATCGGGAGGTACGAACGGTCGGTGCGGAGCGTGCCGGGATATTGAAATTGTCCGCCGTGGGGCTGTAAAATTCCCGCCGAGGAAAGAATCCGCACTTTGCCATTTTTATCGGTAAAAACCCTTTGAAGTTTGACGGAACTGTCTTGTAAATAATGCTTTACGCTGAAATCTTGCAAAAACGGTCGGTCAGGGTAAGCGGTATTGGCCGTAGTTTGGGCAGACATACTGCTCCAAACTACGGCACTGAGAAACACTAAAAAATACTTTCTAAAGTTCATAAACGGTAAGCGTTAAACTACTTTTTGGTTGCCGTTGTGGGGCCGCTGATGACGCCCAGATACCGCCCTGCCCAATACGGCAGCAACCATGTATCGCCAGCGCTTAATTCGGAGCTTCCCCGCCCGTTTCGGTCCAAAAGAAAACGGCTGTTGTTGTGGCGAATCATGCCCACTTCATCGGGTGGAAGCACTTCTTTGGTAAGCTGTTCGATAAAATTGGGCGGCAACATTTCGATGTCTTTGCGATGGCTGTTTTTGACCGTCCAATCAATCATGTCCAACGGATATTCCTGCAAAAACCACACAGACTCCTCCAGATCGAAATCCTGAATGCCCGTCATCGCCGTCAAAATATTCCAAAGTCCGTCTTTTTCAGGACGTTCAAACTGCCAATGGTCCACGATGGCTTTTTTGTAGTTGGCCTTGAGCGTGTCGTTGAAAGCATAGCGATACAGTCCCCAATAGCCCATGTAATACATTTCATCGTCGGAGTGATTCCAGTCGCCGGATAGGTGCTTGCTCCATTCGTCGGCGTTGGCCGGGGCTTGGCCGATGATCTTCATGGGGCGCATCAGGTTTTCGTAGTACCCGTGTTTTTTCATGAGTTCAAACGCCTTGGCTTTGTATTTCTCTTTTTTGGTGAAGTGATAGGCCGTTTGCAGCATGGCCACGATATTGGACGAATTTAGTTTACGGTCGCCAACGTTAATTGGAAACGAATTGACGTAATCGGGATGCCACTTTCCCCACAGCGTAGGTTTGCCGTCCCAGTCCACCAAGTACATGTCATTTTTGATAATGTGACTCATCAGCGTATCAATCAGCGCAATGGAGCGCGATTTGAGGTCTTTGTCCTCAATCAATTCGGCCATGGCCCCAAAGGCAAAAATGTGCCCAATGACCTCGTCACTGCTCGTGGTTGACTTCCAGTCCCATTCGGGGTCAGAAGTGCGACGCCACGGCTTGTCTTCGTATTTATAACCAGTGCGCTCAAATGACCGCGATGGAAAGCCGGGTACGCCGTTGATGGTGTAAAGTCGCTCCATCGCATCCAAAGATTCGCGGCAGTGTTGGAGGGCTTTGTGGTCTTTGGTGACCGCGTAGCGGAAAATCTCGCCGCCCAAATACATGGAAGTCCACAGGCCGTCGTTGTCGGAATCCTGCAAAGTACCCGTGGCCAAATTGCCATTTTTCATGCGGCCCAATGTCCCGTTGAAGCCGTTGCGGATGTGGCGGGTGCGTACCTGCTTGTCGTAAAATTCGGCTTTTTCTTGCAAGGTCATTTTGGTAAACACCAATTTTCCCACGCCTTTGTCGGTTAGGATCAGTACCGAATTTTCGTCACCTTTGGAGATGTGCACCACCTTGTCGGAGGGAATCCAGCGCTCGGAGGCGTAGTAATTAAACTTGCCATCGGGCTTGCGCATAAACGCTCCCATAGTAGAGCCAAACCACAACTGATTGTCAATGACCGAAATACAGGTCAGTTCCGTCCAAGGGAGTTTTTGTTGAAGCGGTGTGACGACCTTGCCCGTTTTGTCCAATTCGAGGTAGCCATTTTTGGTGCCGACCACAATTTTTCCCGAAAACAACTCAAAGCAGGTCAGGTCATTGGCGGAATAGATTTTTTGCAGTTTTTTGTCTTTGCCCGAAACCGAATAAACGGCGTTTTCGGATAGTGCGTAAAACAAATCGCCGCTTGCGTCGTATTTTAAATCCAGCACCTTACCGTTGCTGATGCTCTCTTTCCACGACGTTCCTTCTTTGGGTAAATATTCCAATTGCGAGCCGTTGGAAATCAGAAAGCTGAAATCCTTTCCTCCCGCCAACAGATACGCGTCTGACAATGAATGTTTTGTGTAAAGTTTTCCCGCCCAAGCGTTGCTCAATACGGCTTTGTCGTCAATCATCACAAACTGGTGTTGGTACAAGCCTAAATTGGCGATTTTCTTGTCGGCAATGGGACGGTACGAAACGTCTTTTTCCAACGTGCCTGGGTACAAAAATTGCCCCGCGTACAGTTGGTACAAGCCCGATTTGGTGCTGACTTTGATGCCTCCGTTGAGATCGGTATAGGCTTTGAGCGGTTCGGCGGCGTCTTTGAAATAGTATTTGATGCTGTACTCCTGCACAAACGGAATATCTTGGTGTACAGCTTGCTTGGGTTTTTGAGCAAAAAGTACGGGCGAACTCAGCAGTGCGCCCAAAAGGAGAAAGTGACACTTCATAAAACGGGAGTATTGGTGTTGAATAAAACAGAACGATTCAGCGAATCGCATTTACGTTTATAGTACGCAGTATGCGGGCGTTAGGGCTATTTGGGAGGGAGAAAAATGGGGGGAGGTATGAGGGCATTCGCTCGCTTCTAGCGAGTGACCGGTATTCAAAGGCCTCAGACCGTACAATCATAAAAGAGGCCGGAGGCTTCAAAATAGTCGTCACTCGCGGGACGTGAGCGACTGCGGAGGAGTGAATGCAAGTGAAAAATATTAAATTTAACAAAACGATATGTGTAAGTAATTAAACAGAATTAAACGAGACTTTTCAAGTTTTAATACCTATGATTATCAGCAACTTAAGCCTTAAACTTGGAAAGTCTTATTTTGCTTCAAAACTTAAGTGTGGATATTATAGAATTTAATATTAAAATTGAAATAAATTTTATAATGGAATGAGCATGTTAGAAAAAAAATATCAAATTTTCATAAGTTCAACTTATACGGATCTTATTGAAGCCCGACAAGAAATTATTAAGGTGATACTAAATATGTATCATATACCAATAGGAATGGAAATGTTCAGTGCAGATAATGCCGACCAATGGGAAACAATTCAGGAGACTATTAATAACAGTGACTATTATTTACTTATTATTGGTAATCGTTATGGTTCAGTAACTAATGAAGGGGTTGGATATACAGAAAAAGAATTTGATTATGCTAAAGAAATGGGAGTTCCTATTTACGCATATATCCGTAAGAGGGAAATACCGACTACTCCCAATGAACGCGAAACAAATCAAGATAAAAATGTTAAGCTTGACGCATTTATTGAAAAAGTTAAAAAAAACTCTATGGTTGAATTTTGGGATTATCCAAGTGATTTAGGGCAAAAAGTTTCTATCGCTTTACCGAAAGCCTTTAGAAAATACCCAAGGGTAGGCTGGGTAAAGAGTGACTCTGCTGTCTCAGTAGAAGTTCTCAATGAGATGGCTAAATTGAGCAAAGGATATAGAGAGTTAAAAGAAGAGAACGAGAAGCTAAAACTTAATTTTAGTAATAAGCCTAAATTCAATATTAAATTGAATAATATTGAATCAATAGAACTCTGTTTGTTAAAAAATTTTTCTACTTCTAAGGTTTTAAATAAAGTACCTATTATACCTCCTTCTTATTTGTCTAGTGATGAAAAAGAGTACTATTACCAAGATGATGCCATTAATTATAATAATTGGATTGAGAATAATCCTCAGATAGTATCAGAATATAATAATAAAATTCATCATTATGAGCGTTCAAAAGCAGGTATTGATGAACTTAATCTAAAAATTATCAATGAGGGGAGTTTAAAAGCAAATGATATAAATATTACGATAACATTCCCAGATAATGTCAAATTATTAAATGAAAAGATTAAAGAAAATTTAAAGGATTGGAATTATCCCGCCGATATTCCTGAAAGCCCTTTAAAAATCGCTAAGGATGCAGTAAATAGAAGTCTTGGAATTAATAAATATTCTACATTAGGATCAAGGATTGATACTATGCCTGTTCCTTCATTTCATGATTCTGTAAAGATTGATAAGAATACATTGAAAATATGGATTAAGAGTTTATTACATACAAAAAGTTTTGTTGCCAATAATGTATATATTATGCCAATCAATGAAGGCTTTTTTTCTGCAAAAATAAGTGTTATATGTGAAGAATTTGGCAGCCCAGTTGAATATGATATTCCAATTAATGTTTCCCTTAAAGAGTAATCTTTGATAAAATTAACCAATTAAAGTCCAAGTTGTTCGCAACCTTCCCAAGCCTGACAGTGAACACAAAATAACAAGCCTGTTTATAACACGGTAAATGACAATCAAGTAGCTTAAAAGCAAGGATATTGGCAAAAAAACATTAATCAATTGGCTTTCGAACAATCCCTTTATAACGGTTAGCCACGGAATCCAAATCAGCGCGTTTATCGTTCAGAACACCCTGAAAGAAAGTATTTAGAAGGGCTATGGTGGCAGTATGCGTCTTTGTTGGGATGTTGCCAAATCCTAAAACAGCCCCGGCCAAAAAGCGAGTAGGGGGTGCCAGCAGAAGCGGTGCATCTGTAAAACTATAATGGTCAGCTTCCAATAGCTCATACCGATATCCTCCCCCAAATTGTTTAAAGAACCGTTGATTTCCATTTTCATACCTCCGATAGCGTTCACCTTGCTCTTTGTTACTTTCTATGAGTAGGAAAGGACGCGGACCGGTAGGTGTTGGCAGTTCTCCATAGAGTGTACCGTCTATATTAACCGCCGCTTTCAATCGTGAATCAGACGCCATGGCCACCGCGGCCGTAGCGCCTCCCAACGAATGTCCTGCAATCACCATACGGTTTTGATTAAGAGATCCTAAAAATGGGTCGGGCCAAGCTTTTGGATTGTTCAGTTGATTCAGTACAAATTTTACATCGGCAATTCGGAGGTCGAGGCGACCTTTCATGAATTGAGTGAGGTCAGGAGCATTATTTGGATGATTTTCGATGGTAGTGGCGATTGTGCCATCTGCCAATTGGGTAATCATGGCCTCGTAGGGATGGTCAAGCGCCAGAACAACATACCCATGGCTTGCCAGCCCGGCAATAAGGCTTGTATAAAACGCACGTGAGGCCACATTCCCGGTTAAAAAAATAACCACAGGCCATTGATGTTGTGCTTTAGAGATGGGAGCATTCAGTATCCCATAGGTATTGATTTGGTCATAGTGGTCAAATAGTCGTTTGGGTAGCATACCGATTTTTTCCGGCAAATGATTCAGTCCGTCGAGGTAGGGGGAATGAGCGCCTTTTGCGTTTGCTTCGGTGGGGTACCACGCTTGAACCACCACATTTCTTCTGTCATGAGGGTCTGAAGTTATATGCTCAAACCGATCAACGTCGACCCAACGAAAAATTCTGGTTCCTACCGGGTAATTCCCCTGAGGTTTGATCAATGTGGGAATGGGTAGAAAAATGGCCCACGGAACAATGGAGGCCAAAAGCAAAAACAGCAACGTAAAGCGCAGGAGCCTGATTTTTAGTTTACTGGTGTTTTCTTTTAAGAAAATCGACTGCATGACCATCACCAATAGCAGTAGATAGCTGGGTACATATTGCCAATAGTACCCTTCCGTGAAAAGCTGTACAAGAGCCAAGATGACAGTCAACGCGACTAAGAATTTTAAACTACCATTCGTCCGCTTGGGGAAGATGATCAACCATAGTGCGGTGATTATGATACCGGCTAAAAGAAGTACGTCGATACTTTTCATTGGAAGGGATTCACTTTAGTTAAAACGGCTGTTTTATAAATGACGAGCAGGCGGGGGAAATATTGTTTTTCGGAAAATGAAATAATTTATCAGCGCCCGAAAAAGGACTTAATTGTGCCTTTATGGGGGATAAAACCTGCAAAGTGTGCAAGGATAAAAACGCGCTTGAAGGCTTTTGGGAGAAAGTATACACCCAATTTAACTTTAGGCATGAAAAAAATCATTGCGTTGATTGTCCTCGTTGGACTGTTCAGTTCATTCTCTCCCGAAAAGATCACCTGGGTGGCCATTGGCGACTCCATCACCTACCTGAACGAACACCAAAAGGAAACTGGCAACCGAATTACGAAAGGGTACATGACGCGGGTGGTGGAGAAACTGCCTCATGTTGAGTATGTTAACAAGGGATACAACGGCTGGACGGCTGCCCGAATCGCGGAAAAAATAGAAACGCTCAACCTGACCAAAGCCGATGTGTACACCGTTTTTCTGGGGACGAATGATTGGTGGGGCGGACGACCGTTGGGCACCTTTGCCGACTATGAAAATAACGGTGGCTACCAAACGTTCTATGGTTCGTTTCGCATCATCATTGATAAATTACGCCGCCTTAACCCGGATGCCAAAATTATATTGATGACGCCCATGCAGCGGGTCGATTTTGTGTACATCGCCAATATGAAAAACAACGCGTACGGTTCGTACAAAGAGAAAAAAGGGCAAATGCTCGGTCAGTTTGCGGAGGCCATCAACGCGATTGGGAAGCATGAAAAACTGAAAGTGATTGATTTGTACAACACCAAACGCTTAAGCGTGAAGAAGTTGGTAAAGTACAAACGGCTGAAAGACCCGCAAACGGGCGTGTACAAAAACTACGCTTACCCTGATTTTATTGACGTTCCTTTCAACCCCGAAACCGACGAATATCCTTACCCCGTCGAGTCCATTGCCATGACCTACGACGGCCTCCACCCCTCCGACGAGGGCTACGAAGTGATTACAGAAAAGTTGGTGAAAATTTTGAAGAAGTTGTAGGTTTTTATAACCATTAAGGCACTAAGAATCATTAAGGGGGTTAACCTCTTCTTAATGGCCTTTAGTGCCTTAGTGGTTAAAGATAAAGCCGATTACTTCATCTTCTTAGGGTCAACTACTACGTACTTAATGGACTTGTTTTTGTTATCGGCGTGGGCGGAGTAGGTAATGTGCAATAAACCGTCAGGCGTTTGAATCAGGCAGGGGTACGAATAACCGCCCTTGTCGCGGGCGTGATCTTCGAGGCGTGTTTTCCACTTCCACGTTTTCCCTTCATCATCAGATAGATACAGGCTCACGCGGTAGCGACCGTCGTCGATGTCGTTGCCCAAAAAAGCCCATTTACCGTCCTGTAACGTCAATATTTCAACGCTTGCGGTATTGGGGATGTCGGTTTTGAGGGAAGCCGTCCAACTTTCACCTTTGTCGGAAGATTCGCTGATGTGAACACGCGTAGGCTCGTCGCCGCTGTCGCGCAGGTACGCCACCAAGTTCCCGTTTTTACGTTTTGCCAACGCCGGCTGAATCGGCCCACGCCCTACGAGCGGCAGGCTTGGTTTCCAGGTCGTTCCAAAATCGTCGGAAATAGCCATGAGCGAAAAATTATACCCGTCGGAATACAGCGGCAACACAATGCGACCATTTTCCATCAGCATCGGTTTGATACGCGTCATCCACCCGATGCTGCGTTTGGGGGCATCTTTGGCGGCTTCGATGATCATGTTGTCGTATTTGGGCGCATACCCCGCCCAACCTGCGGTATTTTCGGGCAGTTTCTTGAATTTTTCGGCTACCTCTTTGGCAAAATTATCGTCAGGTTTGAGTAAAATATTGTCCTGCCAACTCCAAATAGGTGGGCCGCTTTTAGCGTAATCGGTCGAAGTTTTAAAACGCAAGATTGATTGTTCCCATTGGTTGGCCTGCACTGCAATCCAGACCAAAAACAATTTGCCCTGTTGGTTTAGAAACAACACGGGGTTGCAATCGGGAAGGTGGGGCGTGTCGGCCATTTCAAATGGCTCACTCCAAACGGTTTCGCCTTTTTTCAACCGTGCACCCATGATTTTGACGTCGTCGGCGGTACGCTCTCCGCTCCCATAAAACCACACGGACAGAAAATCTCCATTGGGTAAATGAACCAAGCTGCTGCCGTGAACGTGTTTTTCCTGACCCGGAAAAATCAGCATGGAGCGGACAATGGGGGAGGATTGCGCAAAGGTGATTTGCAGGGAACCAAAGGTGAAAAGGAGAAAAATGGAGAAAGGAAAACGGAATTTCATTAAGATTTAATTTTTTCATGCTGTAAGCATCTAAGAGCCTTTGCATGGTGGTATAATTTTATATTCTCGGTGAGTATTTAGGTGTTAATTCGTTCGATTTAGACCCGTTCAGCCAGGCGGCCGGTGCCGGTGCCGGTGACAAATCAAATTACTTTACTTTCTTCCGGCGTTCCATCACCTCACGCCATGTAGTGAGGATGACGCCCTGCGATTGAATATAGGCTTTCAGTTCGGGATTCATCATGGATAGCATATCCGCATAGCGTGAACCGCCCGATGCGCTGATGTGCTTGAAGGCATCGGTCACGTCGCTGCTGTGAACGATGAACATGGCCAATCCGGGCTGCATGTTGTTGAGGGTTTCGATGAATTTTTGGGCTTTGTACTTGCCCCATTCTTCGGGTGTTGGGTTGGGGGTAGAGGGTTTCCAATCGCCACTGATGGTATGCAAATCATCCAACACTGGTAAGCCCGATTGCCAGATTTTTTGTCCTACGGCTCCCGACATTTTGGTTAATTCGGGTTCAGGCAATTTCATGCCTTCCTGCCATTTACCTTCGGCCTTCATTCGTTTGATGATGGGGTATTGCTGACATTCAATCAGTAACTTGTTGTTACCGCCCGGAAACATGACTGGAATGCCGTATTCAACGCCGACTTTGATGTAACGCTCCATGAAAGGAATGTGTGCAAAGAGTGTTCCCATGTGCGAGTCCAGGTGGGTGGGTTTTAGGCCCATCCGCAACGCTTTTTCTACTTGCGCTCTGATCTCTTTTTCTACGTCGTCGGCGGTGCCGTTTTTCACGACTTGGGCTACTTCGTGCCACAGATTCCCTTCTTTATCTACCAAACTCGGTACGTTTTGAAAGCCCGCCACGGGGCCCCAACGGTAATCGCGCCACTCCGATGTCAACGTCAAATGCACCCCCGCGTCGAGATTGGGGTTGCTTTTTTGGATATAGTTGACAAAACTCGCTGACCATGAGCACGGAAACATGATGCTGCACGACGTAGCCACGCCCTGCTCTACCGATTTGATGGTTCCTTGGTTGGAAGAATACGACATGCCCGGGTCGTCTACGTGGAAAATCACGACTTTGGCTCCTTTGGGCCAGCCGAGTTTCTCGGCGTAGGTTTGCTGGGCTTGGCTGATGAAGGCCGTTGCCAACAAGAGGAGGATGGTTTTTAAGGTGTTGGTTATCATGGGGTTTGGTTTTTATTAAAAGTAAAGTGCGAATTTGTCATTATACATGGCAGTTGCTCGCGTCCCGCGAGTAATGGCTATTGGTAGGCCTCCGGCCTATTTAATTACTTAGGCCGGAGGCCTGATAATAATCTTCACGCGGTAGAACCGAGCGACTACTTACTCTGCGAATACGGCGCGGCATCTTTCCCAGTTGCCCACGATTTATTGGGTTCGGGGCCCATGACAAACGTCAATTCTCCACCCGCCATGATTTCGGAATGGTCGATCCAACTTCGGTCCAAGGCTTTGCCGTTGAGCGTGGCAGATTGGATGTATCGGTTTTTGGAGGAGGTGTTTTGGGCAATGATTTTGAAGGTTTTATCTTTCCCGACATTAAATTCAAGTTCTTCAAATACCGGACTGCCGATGGCGTATTGGGTACTGCCCGGAGCTACGGGATAGATGCCCATGCTGCTCAATAAGTACCAAGACGATAGCGAGCCCATGTCTTCGTTGCCGCATAGGCCGCCTGGTCCAGTGCGGTAAAAACGCTCCATGATTTCGCGGGCCCAATACTGGGTTTTCCACGGAGTGCCCGCATAATTGTAGAGGTAAGCTACGTGATGCGATGGTTGATTTCCGTGGACATATTGCCCGATGGTTCCCACTACACCCACGTATTTGGGCGTACTGATGGAGACATCCATGGAAAAGAAGGTATCAAGACGTTGGTTAAATGCTTGATTTCCACCCAATAATTGAATCAGACCTGCGGGGTCGTGTTGCACAGACCAGAGGTATTGCCACGCGTTGGACTCGGTGTAATGACGGTTGGGGCGACGGCCCACCAATAGCGGGTCAAAATATCGGTAGTAATGATGTGCTCCCACAGAATCAATGGTTTGTTGATTGGTGCCGATGGCTTCCAACCACGTGCCGTTTTCGCGGCGCGGACGCATAAAAGCCGTAGACGCATCAAATACGTTTCGGTAATTCTGGGCGCGTTTGTAAAACAATGCCGCGTCTTCCTTTTTGCCCAATGCTTCGGCCAATCGGGCAATGCACCAGTCGTCGTAGGCCAATTCCATGGTATTGGGAACGGATTCGGTGGTGCGGTCGGCGGGGGCGTAGCCTAAGCGAATATAATCGGCCAACCCAGCGCGTCCAGCTGAGGCCGGAATGTCGGCAGGGGGCGATTCTAAGGCTTTACGACGCATAGCGGCGTACAACCCTTCAATGTCCCAATCACGGTATCCCTTAAAATACGCATCTACGATAACAGGAATTAGGTGGTCACCGACCATGCTGGGCCGATACGTATTACGGAAATGTTGCGCCGGAAGCCAGCCGAATTCAGTGGTTTTGGCGGCAATGGATTTAACAAAATCGTTGACGTGGTCGGGGGCGATAAGCGTCAACAGGGGATGTTGGCTACGGTAGGTGTCCCAGCAAGAAAACGATGGATAAAAGTCGTATTTTTGTGCGGTATGCACTTTTTTGTCCATGCCCATGTACTGCCCATCCACGTCTTGCCCGATGTATTGGGCCAATAGACTACGGTAAAATGCCGTGTAGAAAATCTGCTTTTGGGCTTCATCGTTGCCTTTGATGGCTACGCGTTTGAGTTCTTCATTCCACGTCTCGCGGGCGTCATTTTTCACTTTGTCAAAATCCCAATGCGCAACTTCGGCCTGTAAATTCTTTTTTGCACCTTCTACACTCACGTGCGAAATGGCCACTTTGACCGTGACTTGGTCGCCTTTTTTTGTTCTGTAACCTACAAAAAAGCCTACATTCAACCCTTTTTCTTCGTTTTTGTACGGCCAATAGCCTTCCGAAGATTCGGGGGTAATGTAGTCATTGTCCCACGTACCGTAATACTCAAACGGGCGGCTGAATTTTGCTACAAAGTAAACCATCGTGCCGTTGGCATCTTTGTAGCCTTCAAGGGTGGAATCATTGGTCATTTTTACCAACGATTCGCCGCTTTCCGCATTGCCGCCGATTTCGTGGCCGATGTCGAGCAGAATAGTTGATTTTCGTGATTCGGGGAAGGTATAGCGGTGTACACCTACGCGTTTTGTGGCGGTGAGTTCGGCTTTGATGTTACCGTCTTTTAACAACACAGAGTAATAACCCGGTGAGGCCGATTCGTCTTTTTTATCGTAACGAGAACGATAACCCGAATCAGGATTCTCTTTGCTGCCAGCTGAAGTTTGGATTTTGTCGCCTACGGTGGGCATCACCAAAATATCACCGCCCGTAGTCATGCCGACACCGCTGAAATGCGTGTGGCTGAAGCCGATGATGGAACTGTCGGGATAGGCATAGCCAGCCGCGTAGGTCCACCCTTTGACGTCGTGGTCGGGGCTGAGTTGTACCATTCCGTAAGGGAGTGTAGCCCCAGGAAAGGTATGACCAAAGAAATCTGTCCCGATAAACGGGTCTACGTAATCAACGGGTTCTTTGTTGGATTCGGAACAGGAAAAAAGGGAGGCCGTCAGAATGCCTAAGGCAACGTATAGTAGATTTTTTTTCAACATTGGAGAGGTGATTGGAACACTGATAATTAAGATTTTTAAGATTAATTATGTGGCTTTTTCAATCATAATTATCTTAAAAATCAGCGTTCCATAGTTGTAGTTATATTATACGGCTTCGGAAACTTCCGCTTCTTTGAAGAGCAAACTCACGAGCTTGCGGTATTGCGAGAAATCAGGAATAATCAACTGCGCACCAGCTTTCACGAGGCGCGGACGCTTGTCGAAATTGTGTCCGTGGCGTTGTACTTCGTTGCTCGTAATTCCTATCGAAATACCGCCAAAACGACGCCCTTCACGGATTTCGTCGGGACCGTCACCGAATACAGCCAATTCGTTGCCATTCAGGTTGTTGTCGCGGATGATTCGCTCAATAATCATCTTCTTGGAAAACTTAGTGTACTCGCGCAAAGCACCGTAAATACCGCCGTCGAACAAATCTGCGTAACCGAGCACAGTGGCTTCGTGGCGAACGTCATCTACGTCGGTGCCGCTGGCCAGATACATCACTACGCCGCGCTCTTTGAGCTGGTGCAAAAAGGAAACCGCGCCCTTCATGGTATAGTCTTCCCAATCCAACTCGCCTGCCTGCAATTTGGCCATGCGTTTGTTGACCAATTCCATCAAGGCATCGTTGTAAATTTGTTTGTACTGAAACTTATCCAAAATTTGGTCTTCGGGTACGTAGCCTGCTTCACGTACCATATTGACCAGTCCTTCCATTTGATAAATGGTCTGAATACCAGTGGTTTTGTGAATAAACTCTTGCGTTTCCCGTTGTACTTTTTTGAAACTTGCCGCGTCGATAGTATCGTAAGAGTCGCCCAAAATCGCCTTCATCATTACGGGCTCCATGATTTCTTCCCAACCGTGGCGGAGGGTGCTGATGGTGCCGTCGTGGTCAAAAACAGCGTATTTGATATGGCCGAGTTTTTCCAACACCGATGGGTCACAGAGCTCCGTTTCGGAGTCGGGTAAATAGACGGCCTGACGCGGATTTTCGGCCAAATCGGCTTGGTAGATATAATTGGGGTCTTGGCTGATGGCTAGGATTTCTTCGCCGTTGGCGGTGCCCGTAATAAACAGTTTTTGAACCGTAACGGCCGCCGCAAAGTTGGCGAATTCAGCGGCTTCGTTGGGGCTAATTCCTGCCGCCAGACACAACGTAATGGCGCTGATGACGGTGTCGCCCGCGCCCACGGTGTCGAGTTGAACGTTCAGCTGTAAACCCAGATGCTCATGATAACCCGTTGAATCAAAGGCGGTAATGCCCCTTGCCCCGCAGGTGACAAAGACGGGTTTTTGGGATTGGGCAAATAAAGCCTGACCGTATTCCAGCACGGTAGTGCGCGGCAACATCGTACGCGGCTCTACCTGAACGCCGTTGAGGTGGGCAGCCTCTACGTCGTTTACTTTGCGGTATACGTTGGAGAAACGGTCGTTGAAATGGCGGGAATCAACCAAGATGATTTTGTTGTTGTATTGCTCAAAAAGTGCATTGGCTTTTTCAATAAAGCTGTCGTTTGTAATACTTCCGACGACTTGCTGATTGAAAATGACAGCATCGTGGGTTTCCAAAGCAGATTTTAAACTGTTTAGAATTAGCTCGTCAATTTCTTCCGAACGTTTGTTGTACACTCCAAAGTCAATACGCGGTTCTTCTACGCCTTCGATGTATCTTTTGAGGTATGCGTAGGTTTGAAAATGCTCTTTTTGAATAAATAGCGAACTTGTATCCGCTCCGAGATTTTGCAACTGTGCGGCCAATTCACGTCCGTGAATATCGTCGCCTACTACGCCGATAACCTTGAGTTGGGCAGGTTGAAGGGCCGAAAGATTAGCGATGACGTTGGCCGCACCGCCCGGCGAATAATAATGCTTGGCCACTGACTCGGCTTGTAGGCCCGTTTCGATTGATACTTCTGATTTGCGCGTATCCATGATCCAGTACGCGTCCAAACAAAAGTCTCCATACACCGCCACTTTGACGGTTTTTATTTTTTCAAGAATAGATTGAATTTGAAGGGTGTCCATAAAATAAAATTGGAATAGCTACTGTACGTTTAAGTAAATACTCCAATTGCACTACTCAAGGCTATTCTTTAATTTATTAAATATTTGGGATGAATCGTCCACGACTTTCAATTGGTTCCCCCCAAAAGCATCAGTTTTTTGATGAGAAACGGGTAACTGATGAGACACAGTGCAATGCCCCAACGAAACAGCGTTTTGGGCAACGTTCCCGCATCTTCGTCGGCTAAAAGCACTTCTCTGATTGATTTGTAGAAATAATACCAAACTTCCACTTTCTGCCCCACTTGATAAGGACAGGGGCTTTGGTAATGGGTAGAATAATGCCGATGCGAGCCATTGTTGGTGACGAAATCTACCACTGGAGCTTGGCCTTCGCCCTCTTTTGAACCAAATAATTCACCAGGGTTTTGACGAATTTCAACCACTGTTCCTACGGTTTTGATGCCTTTAGATTTGACTCGTTCTACCATTTTTGATTTGTCGTAAGCGATGATAAGCAGATACGTGCCAATAAATGCCAAAAGCGGCATCCATTGGATTATATAGGGGAGAGGGTTCATTATTTTCATTCTTTTTGGTGAAAAACAATTTTATTCAAAATAAGAATGGACGCAAAACTTACTGAAAGATTAGTAACAATCTTCTGCTAAGAGAGAGGTTATAAAGTTGAAATACAAGAATAAAGCGGAGAAAAAACGGCTTAGTAGTTCCTTCTGTTAAGGGCATCCTGCAATTTCCATTTTGAAAGTACTGTTGGTGCCAGTAGAAAATGAAGTGCCCGCCGTGGGTTGGATGGTGATAGAACCGCCAGCTCGCAATAAAAGTGATTGATTGGAAGGTGTAACCAACGTAGCTCCCGTCACTGTAAGAGCGGTTTGGGCTTGGTACACGTTATATGCCAAACTATTTACGGTTTGGGTGGAAGGGCAAGGGTATACTACTTGAAAACTCCGATCGAAATAGACCCCGTCGGTGGAGTAAGTGCCTGAGGCATAGGCACGGATTGTTACTTGTCCCGCGGTGCCAGTGAGTGTAACGGTATTTCCGATTACGGTAGCTGGACCAGAGACCACAAGAAACTTAGGGGGGTCTGTTGAGGCTGATGCACTCAGCGTAAAAGGGGCCGCATTGACATTTTTGCTCGAGATAGGCGAAAATGCAAAACTTTGTGAATCCAACGGGCGATTTACCTGAAAACTGCGTTCAACGGGAGCGGCTTGATTGTGGGTCCCGTTGCCGTGCTGGGTTGCCCGAAGGACCACCGTGCCGGGTATGCCAGAAAGAGTCACTTGATTGCCTATTACATACGCGGGCCCCGAAATTGAATAATAAGAGGGCGACAGGCCCGAAGATGTAGTTGCACCTAAGACAAAGGGGGTGTTTGTGGTTTGTTTGTCGTTGATTGTTGGAAAAGTAATGGTTTGAGCAATACCGCCACACTGAGGAAAGAGGTCTTTGATGAGGGTGGTGGTTAGACCTAGTGAGTCTGATACTGTGAGATAAACACGGTACCAGTACGAGGCCGCTCCCAATTCACAATCCAAAGGGGCAAGGGTAGTATTGATATTATTGCCCGAATAAGATGAACTCAAGTGTTGGTGGTCATTGTGGGCAAGGTATATTTTCCAATTCAGACTCAGCGAAGCAGGGCTCTGCTCATTGTCTTGGACTGTTGCATTTAAAGTAATAGGATAGTTTTGATTGAGTGGAAAAGAGGCGATGGCGTCCAACGAAGTTGCTGCAATAACAGGAGGAGTATTGTTGAGAAATATGTATAGCGAGTCGGAGGCAGATGCCCCGTTGGCATCGGTGACCGTCACCTTTACGGTATATTTTTGGGGTGCGCTGGAGTTAGATACAAAACGGTGGTGGGGCTTGAGCCCGCTTTCGGTAGGGCTGCCGTCGCCAAATTGCCATAAATATGTCAGGCTAGTACTGTCGGGGTCGTATGATTTTGCCGCACTGAACCGTACAACTAAGGGGCCCGCTCCGTGTGTATTGTCAGCTTCTATCTTGGCAATGGGGGCACTGTTGGTCGTTGGGAAAATTCGTAGGATTTCGTTAGCAGTACAGTAAAAAATACCGCTAGTGGTAGGTGAAACACTCAACGAAATGACATTGTTGCTGAGATTTGAAGCAAAATTTTCAACAGCGGTTACTTGATTGGTCATGTCTAAATTGACCATTTTAATCCATTTTTGGGAATAGTCGGCAATGTAGAGCTTGTTGAGGTATTGACTCGATAAATCTGTTCTTTTGTAAAAATCACCAATCAATATGCAATGCCCGCTGATTTCTCCAGGAACTTGTATACCCCCTACCGTATACGTAGTACTGCCTACAATGCTGTATCCTGTTGTGGAGTTATAATAAAGCTGAGGTTTTTTTTTGTTGCTGCCGGGGTCCCAAGTAGCACTAGGGTGTTCGGCGCGGGTGTTCTCTCCTTCGTAACGCGGCCAGCCAAAATTTTGCCCCGGGCTAGTAGCGAGATTGACTTCTTCAAACAAAATACTGCCGACATCTCCAATCAACAGGCTTCCTGGGTTTCCCTCATCAGGATTGTGAGAGCCAGTTTCGGGGATGGGCAAGATACCATAAGGATTGCGGAGCCCGCTGGCCCAGATACGCGACCGAGGTGAGCGGGGAGAATCCCCTGAATAATAAGGGTTTGAAGAGATACCGTTGCCGTTGGTAGCGTTTATTCTAAGAATTTTTCCGCAATGGGAATCCAGATTCTGACTGCGGTAAGAGCCGATGTTTTCGGCTGCCGTCATAATGCCCCGTGAAACCGTACGTGAACCATAATCAAACCCTCCAATGTCGTTGTTGGCGGCTGTGGCGGCATCCCCAACGGAGATAAAGAGCGTGCCGTCTTTGGCGAATTTCATACTCCCTCCCATGTGAAAAAATGACGTACAAGGTATCCCCGTGCTTGCCGTTTCTCCAATCAAGATGGTGCGCGTATTGGCTACTATCGTGGTAAACCCGGTGGCGGCGTCTGCTTGGTACCTCGTGACTCGGGCCATTGTCCCGCCATTACCTGCATCATCGTATTGGCTTCCAATGTTCAATAAATGCTTGGGGTCAACGATGTAATAAATATAAAATAAACCATTGCTCAGAAAATTGGGATCTAGTACTAGGCCGATGAGCCCTAAATCAGTGACGTTGTACACTTCCTGATTAATATCCAACAACGTAGTACGTACACCGTTGTTGATAACATACACTTTCCCTTCCTTTTCCCAGCAGAATAATCTTCCACTATTGTCGAAAGTGAAGCCCATCAGCGAATTAAAGTTGGAAGCATAGACTTGCTGAGCAAAACCTGACGGAAGGGTTTGGGATTGGCCTTTCACAAAAAAAAGCGTCAAATACAAAAGTAAACAGCCTTTTTTCATTTCAAAGATACGGGCAAAGGTGAATAAAAGTAGGGTCTTTAGAGCGGAATTGTAACAATGCAAAAATACGGACTACACTCCTGTCTTTTGGAAATTTTATTGCTCAAAAACGACCGTTTGATAACTTTTTATCCAAAAAAGACAACTTTTGTCATTTAAATATATAGTCTATATACTTAAATATTAAAATAAACAACTACGCTGTGTAGTATAAAAAAGATTAAAAATAAAGGCTAGAAAACAGAAATCACCGCTGCTTGGGCCCGTAAATTGGACCGTACAGCGGTGACCTGTAATTGGGGAAGTGGTTTTTTTATATTTCAAATTTAATTCCTTGCGCCAACGGCAACGTGGTGCCGTAGTTGATGGTGTTGGTCTGACGGCGCATGTAAGCTCGCCACGCATCAGAGCCAGATTCGCGCCCGCCACCCGTTTCTTTCTCGCCGCCAAATGCCCCACCGATTTCGGCGCCTGAGGTGCCGATGTTGATATTGGCAATGCCGCAATCAGAACCCGCATGACTCAAAAACAACTCTGACTCGCGCAAATTAAGCGTAAAGATGGCCGAGGAAAGCCCTTGTGGAACGCCATTTTGTAAGGCAATGGCTTCCTCTAAAGTACTGTATTTGATAAGATATAAAATGGGGGCGAAGGTCTCGTGCTGTACAATCGGCCAGTGATTTTCAACTTCGGCAATGCAGGGTTGTACGTAGCAGCCCGACGCAAAATCGGCACCTGTCAAAACGCCAGGTTCTACCACAAACGTACCACCCACAATGCGTACTTCGTCGACCGCCGACTGGTAGTTTTTGACGGCCAGCGTATCAATCAATGGGCCAACGTGGATGTTGCTATCGAGCGGGTTGCCGATGCGCAGTTGACCATAGGCTTTGACCAAACGTTGTTTTACGTCCTCATATATGCTTTCATGGATAATCAACCGGCGGGTACTGGTGCAGCGCTGCCCTGCCGTTCCTACGGCCCCAAACACAATCGCTGGAATTGCCAATGGCAGGTCGGCATGTTGCGAAATAATGATGGCGTTGTTGCCGCCCAATTCCAATAAACTGCGCCCCAAACGGCCACCCACGGCTTGCCCTACGGCTTTGCCCATGCGCGTACTGCCCGTGGCTGAGATGAGCGGTATCCGTTCATCGTGCGAAAGCCATTCGCCTACTTCGCGTCCGCCAACAATGAGGCCCGAAACTCCTTCCGGAACATCGTTGGTTTTCAGTACTTCCTGAATGATATTTTGGCAGGCAATGGCCGTTAAAGGCGTTTTTTCGGAAGGTTTCCACACGCATACGTCGCCGCATACCCACGCCAGCATGGAGTTCCAAGACCACACCGCCACGGGAAAATTGAATGCCGAAATAATACCCACAATGCCCAGCGGGTGCCACTGCTCATACATTCGGTGCGAAGGGCGCTCGCTGTGCATGGTGAGTCCGTATAATTGGCGTGAGAGCCCGACGGCAAAATCGCAGATGTCAATCATTTCTTGCACTTCGCCGAGGCCTTCCTGAAGGCTCTTGCCCATTTCATAACTGACCAAGGTGCCTAGTTCGGTTTTGTATTTGCGCAATTGTTCCCCCATTTGCCGAACGATGTCGCCGCGCTTGGGAGCGGGCACGAGCCGCCACGTTTTGAAAGCTTCCTGCGCCTGACCGATGACGGTATCGTAATCTTCACGGGATGCCGCGTGAACTTTGCCGATGAGTTGACCATCTACCGGCGAAAACGAAGACAACTCTTCGCCCCGACCTTCCCAAGCGGCCAAGCCCGTGCTGATGCCGTGATTTGTGCTGGAAATGCGCAGTGTTTCTAAGATTGTTTGCATCTGATAAATTTGGAAATTGGATTTGTTGATGATAAAAACCGCTTGAAGAGTTCTTCAATTCCCAAAGGTAAATCCAATCTTACACAAACAAAAACACCAGCGCGCCTGCCACGTACCCAATCAACGCCAGAAGGCTGATGCGCTTGAGATACCAGAAAAAGCTGATGCGCTCCATGCCCATCACCGCCACGCCCGCCGCCGAGCCAATGATCAACATACTGCCGCCCGTACCAGCGCAGTAGGCCAAAAATTCCCAGATTCGGTGGTCTTGGGGGTAAGTTGCCAAATCGTACATACCCATGGAGGCCGCCACGAGCGGCACGTTGTCAATGACCGCCGAGGCAATCCCGATGATAAAAACGATGGCGTCGAGGTTGCCGATGGTATCGTTCATCCACGCCGCTAGGTCGGTCAATACATGCGTAACTTCCAAGACGCCAATGGCTAGAAGTATGCCCATAAAGAATAAAATACTGCTGGTGTCAATTTTACTTAATGCATGACTAGCCGTAAAAGGCTTGCGGTCTTCTTCGTCTTTTTTGGAATGGAGGATTTCTGAAACAATCCAAACCACGCCTAATGCCAGCAGAATACCCATGTAAGGCGGTAAGTGCGTCACGGTTTTAAAAATGGGAACGAATAAAAGCATCCCAATGCCCGTCCCAAACATGATGTTACGCTCTTTTTCGGTCACATCGTCGACCTCTGATTTCTTTGAAACCTTTGGGGTAGCAATTGATCCTTTGAGTTTAAATGAAAGATAAATTAGCGGAACAATCAACGCAATAAGGCTCGGAATAAACAGTGTTTTCATAACATTGATGGCCGAAATCTGCCCGCCAATCCACAACATCGTCGTGGTGACATCTCCCAGCGGTGACCATGCACCGCCTGCGTTGGCGGCGATGATGACAATCCCTGCAAAAAAACGCCGCATTTCATCATCCCGAATGATTTTACGCAGCAACGATACCATCACAATGGCCGTGGTAAGATTGTCTAAAACCGCCGACAGAAAAAAGGTAAGAATGCTGATAATCCACAGCAAAGCGCGGCTGTCTTTGGTGTGAATACGCTCCGTAATTACGCCAAACCCTTGATGAGCGTCGACCAACTCCACAATGGTCATGGCCCCCAACAGGAAAAAGGCAATCTCGGATATATTGGCTAAATGATGGGAAAGCTCTTCGACAATGTGGTGTGAATCACTACTTCCGAGGGCATAGAGGGTCCAACAGATTACCCCTGTCAATAAAGCAGTTGCGGTTTTGTTGAGATTAATGTTATGCTCAAGGGTAATAAAAAGGTAACCTATGACAAAAATGATAATAATGGCAGTAATCATAATTGATAATTTAAGACTGGGTTAAAACAACAACTGAATCCTTAAAAAGTCGTTAAAAACTCGCTATTTACGCAAAAAACACCGATTTTGCAGAAATATTAAGCAAAAGAAAAACGATGCTTCTTAACTGGATTTTACTTTTTGTGGGCAGCCTAACGGTTTTGTTGGTTGCGGCCCGTTTTTTTACCAATGCCGCCGAAAGTGCAGGCCGACTCCTCAACCTCCCTCCATTCGTTACGGGTATTTTTATCGTAGGCATCGGCACTTCATTGCCCGAACTAGTGACGGCGCTTTTGTCCATTTCGTCGGGGCAGGCGGAGATTGTGGCGGGAAATCTCATCGGGGCCAATATCTCCAATATTTTCTTGATTGTAGGCTTTACGGCCTTGATGAATCGTCGAACGATTGATTTGGGCAAACGTTATCTTATGATTGACCTTCATTATCTGTTGGGCTCCGCGCTGGTCTTTTATTTGTTTTTACAAGACGGCATCCTTACGTGGAAAGAAGGGGCTTTTTTGATTCTTATCTTTGTGATATACAGCCTTTATCTACTGAGGGCTGGCAATGAAGACGAACCCGAAGAAACGACCGAAAGTACTCCTACATGGGGAAAAGTGGGCCTGATTCTGGCTTTGGCGGGCGTTGGAATTTACTTTGGGGCCGATTATACGGTGTTGAGTATTACCCGGATTGCCGAAATTCTGACGATTCCTCCGTCCATCATTGCCCTCACTGTGTTGTCGTTAGGAACGACGCTGCCTGAGTTGGCGGTCAACTATTTTTCGGTAAAGCAGGGTAAAGCGTCGTTGGCAATTGGTAACGTGATGGGCTCGTGTATCTTCAACGTTTTGGTCATTCCGGGCGTGGCAAGTTGGGCAGGAGACCTAACGGCCAGCGGCCAGCTTCTGTCGCTTGCGTTGCCGATACTCGTGGCTGCATCGGCCTTTTTTTATCTTTTGGCCCAAGATAAGCGCATCTCTACTTGGGAAGGTGCTTTGTTTTTGGTGTTGTATTTCATCGTAATGTTTAAAATCTCTGGGCTGATTTAATCAGCCCAGCGTGGATGCTCAGACCAGTTTTAAAATGGGACGAAAATAGGGCTTGCTGAGTACCACATCGGCGCTGTTTTCTAAAATTTGGTTTTTGGTACAAAACGAAACGCCAATGCCTGATTTGCGAATCATGCAAATGTCGTTTTCTCCATCGCCGATGGCCATTATGTTTTCAAAACCCACGTGGTAGATTTCTGAAAGGTAAGAAAGGGCGTTGGTTTTGCAGAAATCATGCCCGCAATGGGAAGTGGTGCGTTTGAAAAAATACGACGGAATTTTGACTTGACCCGTGGCCACACTTCGCGAAAATTCAAGCTCATTGGCCAGCGTAAAATCCAGCCCAAATAGATTTTTGAGGTGATTAGTGACGCAGGTATAACTGTCGCTGATAATGCCCGTGATGAATCCTTTTTGTTTTAACTCCGCCACAATTTCCCCGAAATCAGCCACAACGGGAATCGACTTGACAACTTCAATGATTTCGCCGAAGGTTTTTCCGTGTAGCAGTTGGGCAATTTGCTTGGTACGCACCACGGGGTTGGTTTGTTCGGCCACGATTTGCCAAAGTTCCTTTTTGAACCCAAAGGCATCAGCGGCGGTGTGAATAAAACCCGCCCGCAGAATGGTATTGTCCATGTCAAAAACCACCATTTTGCGCAATCCCACCATTGATTCTTTGATGGCGTCGGTCATCTCACGCCGAATGACGTTGATGTTTTCGAGATTTTCGAGGGAGGGTTCCGTGATTTGATTGGTGCGCGCCAGAATGGCTTTTGTCACTTCCCTCGACATTTTTCCGAGCTCCTGCCAAGGCTTCATTTTATTTTCGACAGTTCCGATGCTCACTTCGGCAATGCGGGTTTCGAGACGATGCATATCCAACAAAATTCCGATGTCAACGCCGTAATCATTTTCAAAATTAATTTTTTCAAAGAATGATTTTCGGCCCGCAATGATGCCGCTCAACGGTTGTTTGAAATGCGTGAGGGCGGGAAATAAAATGCTCAGCAGCGGCTTGGCCACCAACTCCGTTACGCGCCCCGCCTGACGGTCAAAATAAGATTTTACAAAGTCGGCTTCATTTTTTAGAAGCGGCTCCACGAGAATGTCCACGACGTTTTCGGGGTAGGTTGGAATGTCGGCATCCAAAAAAACGACGATGTCAGATTGGGTCATCATAAGGCCTTCGCGCATAGACGCCCCTTTTCCCAATTGTGTACTCGTAAAGGCCGTTGCGCCAGAGAGCATGGCTACGTCAACCGTATTGTCGTAAGATTGATCGTCGATGACGATGACTTCCCGAACATGGGCGCAATTTTGGGCTTTTCGAATAACGTTGGCAATGGTGGCTTCTTCATTGAGGGTAGGAATGATAACGGTAACGTTGTTCATAGAAATGATGTTTGGAAGATAGATTAGGAAGAAAACCCAAGCGGAGACGTTCCCGCTTGGGCGAGGCAAACACTCAGGACAATTAACAATCAAAGGTCTTCCGGCAATCTTAACAACACCTTAAGCAGCAATTAAAAAAAAATAATTTTGGGGAATGGTTGAAAAAAAATGTCGTAACGGCAATAAAGTAGGTAAGAATGACGAGTGAGGATACCTCGCTCGTCATTGCTAGTCAACCAAATCGTATGTTACCTTCATTTTCCGCTTTTTTTGAATGTAAATTGCTGTTGTTGCAGGTATAGGTTTGCCTGTCTTAGTTGATTGATGGTATCTTTCATCAAAAAAATAACCTTATCCTGCGACAACTTAACGGCTTCGAGCGAGTCTTGTCGCAAAAGCGCTCGGTTCGTCATTTCGGTCATGTTGCGCTGCGCCATCCATTGGTAGAAGCAGACGAAAACCATGCCCGCCAAAATGGCCAAAAGACTGATAATTACACTGCGTCGGTTGTGTTTTCCGCGCTGACGGTCGTACGTGTTGCCGTATCTTGGCAAAATTCGTGTCTTCATTCAGAGCTGCGCATTGAGAATACTTTATTGTGGCAACCGCCACTGCAGCAATCGCTTGTTTTACAATGACAAAGAAACAGGGCAATCCTTAAGAACTTATGAAGGAATGATTAAAAAGTCACTAAAAATGAAGAAAATCGAAAAAGTAAAAACGACTGATAGAGACTAGAAATCGGGGCAAAAACTCAATGGCGGTAGGGGATGAGTAAGGAGAAAAAAGTGGTTTGAGCGGGGGCATCGGAAGTGACTTTGATGTTGCCATTGTGCAGTTTGGCAATACGCTCAACCAACGACAATCCCACACCGTAACCTTTGATATTGGTTGTGTTATCGCTTCTATAAAAGGGTTGAAATATATAGGGTAGATCTTTGGGCAAAATGACGGTGCCCTTGTTGGTAAATCGAATTTCAACGTCAGTTTTCATCGGAAATACATCGACCGCTACGGTTGAATCTGGGGAAAACTTGCACCCATTCTCCATCAGATTGACGATGGCGGTTTTCATCAGGTGGGCATTGGCTTTGACAATGAGCTGATTGTCGTCTTCAATCGTGCTCAGGAGTCGAACCTGCACTTGATACGAAGGCTCGGCTTTGAGCAATAAATCACGGGCTTCCCAAACGATTTCGTCAATCCGGATGTCGTTGTAAATCAAACTGCGGTTTTGGTCGTTTACTTTGGCCAGTTCGAGCAGGGTTTCTGAGAGTTGACCCAAATCCCGAATATCCTCTCGTATAGATAGCAGTGTTTGCCGGTATTCGGCTTCGGTTCGTTCTTTGAGCAGGGCCACGTCGAGTTGTGCTCCAATGCGCATAAGGGGATTTTTGAGTTCATGCGACACGTTGGAAATGAACAGGTTTTGCAATCGAAATACCTCGCCGATGCGGTCCAGCAGTTTGTTAAACGTACTGGTCAGTTGCCCCACTTCGTCGCGGGGGTTTTGGACGGTCAGGCGTTGCTCCATGAGTTTAGGGTAAATTTGATTCACCTGCCCGATGGCGTTGGAAACGGGCTTCATGGCCTGCCCCGCAAAATACCAGCCCGCAACAATCACCAGTCCAATCACGCCAAAGTACATACCCGTCAAAATTCGCCAAAGGCTATGCAGTTCTTCGTCGCCGTATTTATCTTCGGCCCCCGCAATGCACACTACGCGGTTGAAGCGGTCGGTGTACACAATTCCGATGATTTTGGCTTTTCCTTCGGAAAACTGAACTTCTTTTTCGAGCCTTATTTGGTCGAGAAGTTCGGGGTTTATGGCATAGTAAAGGGTCTCATTGCTGGTGTAAAGCTCTTCATTTTGGTGGTCATAGATGGTTAAGTTTTCGTTGTACAATACATCGTAGTTGGTCTTGTCAATTTTTCTAAGGAGTTTAGAGTCAACGCCTTCAACTTTTACCAATAGCTCACAGGTAGTGATGGCTTTGTGTCGCAACCGTTTGTAGAATTCCTGCTCTACGTAGGTCATTCTTATCAAATAAATGGTGATAAACGCCATCAGCATAATGGCCGATACGAGCAGCGCGAATTGGGCGGTGAGCTTGGTCCGAATCTGCATTTATGCCTCCTGTTTGAGCACATAGCCTACGCCGTAGTGCGTGTGGATGAGTTTGACGGGAAAATCTCGGTCTATTTTTTTGCGCAAAAGGGTGATGTAGACTTCGATGATGTTGGTGCCCGTGTCGAAACGAATGTCCCAGATTTTTTCGGCAATGTCTACTTTTGACAGAACCCTTTCGGCGTTGCGGAGCAAAAATTCGAGAAGGGCGTATTCTTTGCCCGTCAAATCAATGCGTTGGCGGCCGCGCGTTATTTCGCGGGTGGAAAGGTTCATTTCGAGGTCGGCGTAGCGGAGCACGTTGGCGGTGACGGGCTCCGACTGAATGCGTTTGGTGACGACTTTGATGCGGGCCAATAACTCCAAAAAATCAAACGGTTTGACCAAATAATCGTCGGCGCCCGCATCGAAGCCCACGAGCTTTTCTTCCAACGCACCCAAGGCGGTCAGCATGATGAACGGGGTGCGGACGCCCGCGCTTCGGAGTTCACGGCAAAGCTGCACACCGTTGATGCCCGGAATGATGATGTCGGAGACGATCACGAAGTAGTCATTCCGACGGGCAAGCAGTTTTCCAATCGTGCCGTCGTAGGCAATATCTACCTCATATCCGTTCTCTTCGAGGCCTTTACGTAGCGATTGAATGATTTTTATATCGTCTTCAATTAATAGAATTTTCATGCAAAGGGAATTGAATTTATAGAAGGGTGTGTGAGGAAATATCGTCAAAATTAAGCCAGAATCGTCAATCTTGAACTATTTTTATACAGAAATCAAACACCTACGCGTTGAAGTATGTAATGGTCCGATGGAACCAAACCTATCAAAAGCGGTGTTTTTTCAAAACCGTCGTGTAAGAATCAAGGTAAAGTTGTGAAGTAAAAACTTAAAAAAGAATACCGGATGAAAAATGTGTTGTTGGTAGTGAGCGCTTGTGCAACGGCTTTTGTGGCGTTGGTTGGTTTTCAAAAGTTAGAACATCCCTTACAATTTCCCCAATTTACTACCCAACATTTGGTAGATTCCACGCAACTAAAGCCCGATTCTCTGCCCCAATGGCAACGGGTCTATAATTCGCTCCGTCTCAAAGAAGCGGGCCTATCTCTCGAAGGTTTTCGGTACGCATGGGCGGGTTTTCAAAAGGAAAAGTTTACAAAATCCATTCTTGCCATTGCCGATTTTAGTCAATCTTCCCGCCACAAACGTTTGTACGTGATTGACCTAAAGGAAAATAAACTTTTGTACAATACCTACGTGGCGCACGGCCGCAATTCGGGTGAGGAATTTGCCCGTCAATTTTCCAATAAAAATTCTTCTTACCAATCCAGTTTAGGCTTTTATCGGGCTATGAGCACCTACCAAGGTAAGCACGGACTGTCGCTTAAATTGCAAGGATTGGAGGAAAACATCAATCACCGCGCGCTGGAGCGGGCCATTGTGATGCACGGCGCAGACTACGTAAGCGAGGAGTTTATTAGGCGTACGGGCCGCTTGGGGCGCAGTCAAGGCTGCCCCGCCGTATCGGTAGACGACACCAAAAAACTCATTCCGCTACTGTGCAATGGCGCAGGGCTATTTTTGTATTATCCCGATAATTCCTACCTCAAAAATTCAAAGCTGTTGGCGGGTTTGGAGGAAGAAACTCAAACGGGTTTACGTTCCCAACCGTATACGTCGTTGAAAAATACCAACTGACCCACGTCGTTGATGTCGGCCCCTAAATACAGAATAAATACGGGCACTTTTTGCTTTAACTTATCCGATTTTGGCTTCTGATTGGTGATGGGTTCGTTGATGAAATCATCGTCTAATAGGTGTTTTCCCGCCAAAAAATTGGCCAATTGCGCGGGGCTTTGCAACCGCACACAACCGTGGCTTCGCCAGCGTTGGTCGCTCACAAAAAGGGTGCGAACGTTGGTATCGTGCAAATAAATTGCGAGCGGGTTTTTGATGTTTACTTTCATCAAACCTAGAGAATTATCTTCGCCGTTGTCCTGCCGAAAACGATACGGAAAATTATCTTCCGAAATTTCGTCCCAGTTGATGGAGTGGGCGTCTACGCTATCGCCTTTGGTATCAATGACGGCCATCCCGTTGTCTTCCAAATAGTCTTCATCCTCCCTGATTTTTGGTAACATTTCCTGAAGCGCGATGTTGGTCGGGACGTTCCAATAAGGATACATAATGATGTTGGTCGCGTAGGTATCAATGCCCGGCGTGGGAGAGTCCGCTTTGCCCACAATCACCCGCATACTCAGTTTTTGGGCACCCGTTGAGTCAAATCCTTTCAAATACGCACCGCGCGTGTTTACCAGTACCATGCGTTCGGCTCCTTGCGCTTGTCGGTTCATCCAACGATAGGCATTGAGCGATTCGGCAATGATGGCCGCGCTGTCGGCTTGCCCGTCTTTGATAAATCGGGTGTAGTGGCTTTTTAGTTGAGAATAAACGGGGAATGAAGGCTCTAAACGCGCTAGCACGTCGTCAATGTTTTTGTTTTTACCTTCCACCACCTCCCAAGCGGCTTCACGAATTCGGGCGGAGTCGGGGAGTAAAACCTTCGCCGTATAGCGAATATAGCGCGGTTTGTGGCCATAACTGATTTCTTCCAATAGCCCCAAAGGACCTTTTTTTGCAGCCCGTGCGGTATCAATTCCGATGGCGTGAGAATAGCTGAGAAGCGTTGCGTATGTTTTTTTGTCTTGTAACTTTTCTAGCAATAATTCTTCGGTTCTTTCGGGTTTACGACAACCGTTAAAGATAAAAATAGAAAGCGAAAATAGGGCGTATCTGATGATTGGTTTCATAAGAAAGGTAAGTATTTAAGTAAAGTGCAATCGTTTAAATAGTCATGCCAATACAAGCAAATAGAGGTTAAAGGTTTAATAATAAGGGTGATGTATTTCTTGTGCGTTGAAGATGGCATCGGTAGAATGAACAAAGTGGGTAATTATTTCTACACTTTTCGGATCGGGAAATTTTGTAAATAGGGCATAAAAAATGCCATGCTTTGGGGCATGGCACATAGTATTTGGGGATGAATAATGGCTCAGGAGGCTTGCTGCGCCGCAAAATAGCGTTTAAGCCATGTGGCATCAGCGCGTACTTTCCAGCGTTTCATCCATTGCGATTTTGTGGTAACGGTATTGTCGAAAACCGTAGTGTCAGGAGCTAATTCTTCGGCGTTAACCGCACTTTTAATACCTGATACAGGGATGCTTTGAAGTTCTCCTCGGTCGTCAATGTACATCAGCGAGCGGTCGAAAAAGTCGACGCCCAAACGAGGCCCGATTTCCTGCAACCAATGCACAGACTTGTCGATAGAACAGCCACTCGGCAACTCTTTGCTTTCATCCACGGCAATGACTACAAACCGATTATGAAAGATTTTTCCCGACGCCGTGAGCTTCATGCCGTGGGCTTCCCACTCGTCCAAGGCGGCTTTGAGGGTTTCGGTGAGGGTGCCAACTTCGTCGTTGGTCAGCGGGCGATTTGCCTGATAAATCCAGACGCGCGCTTCAAAATCTATTTGATCAAAAGGAATATACATTGGTGAATGGTGATTAGTGAATTAGTGGTTGGTAAATAGGGCTGTCAGGTATTGCTATGGGTTATCATAGAGTTGAATAAATCTGCCAACACAGCCATCTCATGACACCCTTATAAACCTTCGGCCTGCGCCACAAGTTCCGCCAAGTCGAATACTTTGACAGAGTCTTCTTTTTCTTTGTTTTTGACACCGTCGCTCATCATCACCATACAAAACGGGCAACCCACCGCAATCGTGTCGGCACCCGTGGCGAGGGCTTCTTCAATGCGTTCAATGTTGACGTCTTTTTTCCCTTTTTCGGGTTCTTTAAACATCTGTGCGCCGCCCGCACCGCAGCAGAGACCTTTGGCTTTGGAGCGCTTCATTTCAATCAAATCGGCATCTAGGGCTTCCAAAACCGCGCGGGGTGCCTCGTATACATCGTTGGCGCGCCCGAGGTAGCACGAATCATGAAACGTGATTTTACGGCCTTTGAATGTACCCCCCCCCTCGATTTTTACTTTGCCCGCGTTGATGAGTTGTTGCAGAAACTCCGAATGGTGAATCACTTCGTAGTTACCGCCGAGGTCAGGGTATTCGTTTTTGAGGGTGTTGAAGCAATGCGGACAAGCCGTCACAATTTTTTTGATGCCGTACATATCCAACACCTGAATGTTGGCCATGGCCTGCATCTGAAACAAAAACTCATTGCCGGCGCGGCGGGCGGGGTCGCCGGTGCAGCCTTCTTCGGTGCCTAGTACGGCAAATTTTATCCCTACTTTGTTTAGGATTTTGACAAAAGCAATGGTCACTTTTTTATAACGGTCGTCGAAGGAGCCCGCGCAGCCGACCCAAAACAACACTTCGGGGGTTTCGCCAGCGGCGGCCATTTCGGCCATGGTTGGTACTTTCAGTTCGCTCATTGATTTTTAGAATTGATGAAAAAAAGTAAGAGGCTTGGTTTGATAAAGGTTAAAGTACAAAAGCTACACCGAGTGATTGACGCTTATTTTTCCTCTTTAAAACCCCCGATGGAGGAACCTCAGAAAAAAGTAAAAATAGACGTAATTTGTTTTTGTTAAGCACGGCGAATGCGGTTATTTCACTAATGATTTGGATTTTTACCTATGCAAAGTCGGTAATTCTCTAAAATTTTCCAATGTTTGTCTAAAGATTCAATTTAACAAATGAAAACAGTCTATAAATCGCACCCTTGGCACGGAATCCCCATCGGGGAAAAGGCCCCCGAAGTCGTGACAACCTTTATTGAAATTGTACCGACCGACACGGTTAAATATGAAATTGATAAACTGACGGGTTACCTTAAAATAGACCGCCCTCAGAAATACTCAAATATTGTTCCGGCGCTGTATGGTTTTGTGCCCAAAACCTACTGCGGCGATGCCATCGCGGAGTTTGCCCGACAGCAATCTGGCCGTAGCGACATCAAAGAAGGCGACGGCGACCCGCTTGATATTTGCGTGCTGTGTGAAAGCACCATCCCCCACGGTGACATCATTTGCCAGGCCATTCCCATCGGCGGTTTGCGGCTGATTGACAAAGGTGAGGCCGACGATAAAATCATTGCCGTGTTGAAAGACGACCTGTTGTACGGAAAATACAAAGACATCGCCGATTTGCCCCAAAGTGTTGTGAACCGTTTGCAACACTACTTCTTGACGTACAAGAACTTACCCGGTGAGCCGATGACCTGCGAAATCGCCAACGTATACGGGAGAGAAGAAGCCCACGAGGTGATTCGTAAATCTATCACCGATTATTTGAATAACTTCGGGATGTTGTAAATAACAACTGCCTGTGCTTCTGGAAAGTGACCTATTGGAAAGTGCTAAGTCTAAATTTACACAACCAATCGGTTATTTTCCCTGAAGCAATCTATCGTTAATATAAATAATTTTTACCAAGCGCCCGAGTTTTTGGCTTTTGTGAGTGAAACAACTAACGAATCGTTTGACAGAATAAACCAAGTGTTTGAGTTGTCACTTGAATGTTTGTCGTTTTGCCTCTCCAAACAAATGACTTACACCGTCGGGAAACCGCTCGCCACTGGCAAAATCATGAAAGCCGAGGTTGACCGTCACTGTTTTTTGCGCTTTCCAACCGCCGATTTTCTACACGAGATGTAGCGGGAAGGAGACCAAATGTTAGCGGGCATGTTGCCTAGTCAGAAAAGCTCCATCGTGGGTATTATCGTAGGATAGACAAAAGTAAGAACGGTAACGGCTTCATTTTTAGTGGGAACAATGGCTTATCTTTTGGTGGCCCGCATTCAAAAAGAGGCTTTCGCCAGTAAATGGAGCATTCAGGAACTATCTTCTTTTCTTTATCTACTTGTTGACGGTGACATAACTACCCAACTCAATTACAAGGATTTCGAAACCCTGGGATTATCTTCACTTTTTATTAAATCATAGAGCCTGTAGTTGCAATTTCATTATTTAAAGACGATTTCCTTTAAAAAAATGTCGGTTTCGCGAAATACGCCTTCCAAGTCTTTGGAAGTAAAATGCGACGCAATCACGTGCTCGCCCGCATTTGGAAACGCCACTTTTCGCTTCTGAGCAGCGGGAGTTCCTAGTTCATCAAAGGCTTTGAGCATGGCTTCGACCGAGACTACTTTGTCTTGATTTTCTTCATCTTTGTAATAATAGGCCATAAAAACGGGCATTTTTATTTTGGCAAACGTTTCTGGTTTTACGATGGCGTCCATCGTCTTTTGCAGCGTCATGACCCCGTTGGTATGGTAGCGCGTTAGCCAGTAATTGGCGCGCTCCGGGGTATAATGCGTGAGGTCGCGGTGGGAACCGCCCAATAGGGCCAACAATTGCTTGCCCCAAGGCCCCGTTGCCACTTCTAGCCCATTGACTTTGAAGCAAGGTGAATACAGCACAAGTGCCTTGATGTCAGGGTGTTCGGAGGCGATGTAAGAACTGAGCAGTCCACCCGCCGAGCACCCGATGACAATGACACTGTCGCCGAGGGATTTGGCCACGGCAATGGCGTATTTTGCGCTTGATAGAAAGTTTTCAGGGGTTAGGTTTTGAAACGCGTCGGGACTTTTTACGCCAGCATCGTACAAGCGAGCGAGGTAGAGATTACACCCGTATTTTTGGGCTAGTTGCTTATGTATAGGGTCGCCTTCCGCCCAACTGGCCCCAAAACCGTGGATATAGACCATGCTGTATTTGGTTTTTTGCTTGTTGGCAGTATCGGCCCAAATGATACGGGCTTCGTTGTCGGGTTTAAGCTCAAACTGTGATTCGGTTTCTTGAATGTCTTTTTCGAGTTGGACGACATCGGTCGTCACGCTCGTGAGGGTAGGAGATAACATGGCTTTTTCGGGACGGGGGCCGATAAAATAAATAATCACCAAGGCGACGAGCGTGATACCCGCCCATTTAAGGAATTTTTTCATCTGGTTTTAAAAAGTTGATAGGAAGGCTACAAATGTAAGGAAAGCATTAGTTTAAGGGATAAAATTGCTTTAAATAATAGTTGCGTTTTTTGTCATAAACATATCTATTCTATATGCTTCGTTTCTCTATCTACCTTTGTTTATTGCTTTTCGGGATGCAGACCCTTACTGCCCAAACCAATATACCACTGCCCGAGCACCCGCGTCCTGATTGGGAACGTACCAATTGGCTCAACCTCAACGGCGACTGGGAGTTTAGGTTCGATAAAGAAGATGCTGGCCTGAAACAGGGTTGGGGCAAAGGTACCCAAAAATTTCCTCTGACCATCCACGTGCCGTTTCCGTGGGGAGCGCCGCTATCAGGAGTAAAAGATGAAGCCGACATTGCGTGGTATCAGCGCACGATCTCTATTCCCAAAGACTGGAAAGGGCAGCGCGTTTTTGTGGTCATTGGGGCCAGTGATTACAAAACCACCGTTTGGTTTGGTGGCAAAGAGCTCGGCTCGTTTGAAGGGGGCTATGTGCCTTTTGAATTTGAGTTGCCTGCGGCAAGCCTGAAAGCAGGAGCGAGTCAAAAAATGGTGATTCGGGTAGACGACGTACGCCGTGACTATGCACTATATGGTAAACAGGGCTACGGCAACGCCCGGGGCATTTGGCAAACCATTTATCTGGAAGCGCGGGCCAATGATTACCTCGAAACCCTGCATTTTACGCCCGATATTGACAAAGGCAAGGTTCAGGTGACGGCCACTTTGCCCAAACCTGCTTCGCAAGATTTGGCGCTGAAACTCAACATCGCGGGTGTATCTGCGCCTGTTTCTCAAACCATTGGAAAGGGGCAAACGCAACTGATGTTTGACGTTTCTATCCCTGATTTTAAACTTTGGACGTTGGAAAATCCGCACCTTTACGAAGTGGAGGCGGAGTTGGGAGCAGATAAAATTAAAAGTTATTTCGGAATGCGTAAGATTTCGGTGGTCAATCTGCCCGGGACCAATTTTCCGTATGTCGCGCTTAATAATCAGCCGATTTATCTCCAACTCGCGCTCGACCAGTCGTACCATCCAGAGGGTTTTTATACCTTCCCGACGGATGAGTTTATGAAAAATGAGATAAAATTGGCCAAGGATATTGGCCTAAACGGCATCCGGACGCACATCAAAATTGACGTACCGCGTAAGTTGTATTGGGCGGATAAAATGGGGCTGTTGATTATGTCTGATTTACCCAATTTCTGGGGACAACCCAACGCCGAAGCCCGGGCTGAGTCGGAGCGGGTGTTGCCCCAACTCATCAAACGAGATTTCAATCACCCTGCCATTTTTTCGTGGATTCTCTTCAATGAAACCTGGGGATTAAAGACCAAAGTAGAAGAAAACGGCAAAAAAGTAGATAAATACTTACCCGAAACCCAGCAGTGGGTGGTAAGCATGTACCGCAAAGCCAAAGCACTGGACCCCAGCCGTTTGATTGAAGACAATTCAATCTGCTGCGGTGCGGGCCACACCGAAACCGACCTCAACTCGTGGCATGAGTATCTGCCCGGCTACGGATGGGAAGACTACCTTAAAAACTTGACCACCAAAACGTACGAAGGTTCTACCTTTAATTTTGAAAAGGGCTACAAAGTGGGCCGACAGCCCAACATCAACTCCGAATTTGGCAACGTGTGGGGCTATGATGGTAGTTCTGGCGACGTGGATTGGACGTGGGATTATCACCGCTCGGTCAATACGTTTCGTAAATATCCGTTGGTGGCGGGGTGGTTGTACACCGAGCACCACGACGTAATCAACGAGTGGAACGGTTATTTTAAATTTGACCGTACCCAAAAGTTCACGGGCTTGGAAGCCTTTGTGCCGGGCATGAGTCTCAAGGATTTGCACGCCGATATTTATGTCACTACGGGTCAGGATATTTCACACAGCGTGCGCCCGACCGAAGTGGTGCAAGTACCCCTAACGATTTCGTCGATGACGGGGCGCACTGATTTGGGCAATGAACTGACCCTAAAAGTAGAACTGAACGGCTGGGATGCTTTTGGACAGGCCAAAAAGTGGCAGAGTTTTACCAAAAAAGTCCCGTACAGCCCGTGGATTCAGCAGGCAATCGCGCCGTTGTACGTGGTAATGCCCTCCGAAAAATCGGTGGCTGTGTTGGCGCTGACGTTGCAGGATGCCAAGGGCAATATCTTGAGTCGCAATTTCAATATGTACATCATAGAGAAACCCCAAGCTGTCGAAATAGTGACGGGCGGTGGAGAAAAACAACGATTATTGACCATTGCACCCAATAAATTTAGCGATGCAAAATGGTCAATGAAGCAGTGGGATGTGTTGGACGGATTGAAAGTAAACGGCGCAGGTAGCGGTTATTTTGAATACAAAATTAAATGGCCAACCGACCTAAAAGCTGACAACGTCAACGGGGCGTCGTTCATCATGGAAGCCTCCGCCAAACAGTTGTTTGGTAAAGACAAAAGCGGTGACGTGAAAATTGCCGACAACTACATGCTCGGTGGTGGTACATTTGACAATAGCCTCAATCCTAATTCTTATCCTATGACCGATGAAACGAAGTTTCCGAGCGATGTGGCCATCAGTTTCAACGGGGTAGCAGCAGGAAAACTCAACCTGCCCGACGATCCCGCCGACCACCAGGGGGTATTGTCGTGGCACTATCAACCCCAAAACCGTAAACTGCGCGAAGCGGGCAGCTACGGCTATCGTTTGGAAGTAAATGTACCCAATGAGGCCATCCAGAAAGCCATCCAATCGGGCGAATTGGTGTTGCGTTTGGCGGTAGAAGGCGATGGTGGCTTAGCGATTTACGGCGAAAAATTTGGCATGTACCCCTTTGACCCGACGGTTATCGTGAAAGTAAAGTAAGGGCGTGATTTTAACGCAGGTTTTGAGAAAACTGCTTCTCAAAACCTGCTTTTTTTCAACCGATTTTTATGAAAACAAAATATAAATTTACCGTCGCGTTGCTGGTCTTCTTGGGCCTGAGCGGATTAAGTTTTGGCCCACTTACCGCCACCGTTAAGCCCAACATCATCGTCATCATGGCCGATGATCTGGGTTTTAGCGACATCGGCTGTTACGGTTCGGAAATTCCCACGCCTCATTTGGATAATCTGGCAAAAAATGGCACCAAATTCACGCAATTTTACAACGCGGCCCGTTGCTGTCCTAGTCGGGCGGCGTTGCTGACGGGGGTGTACCCACATCAGGCAGGAATGGGCGAAATGGTGGTGACCAAGGTAAAAGACCGTGTGCAAGAAAACCCCTACCAAGGCTGGCTAAGTAGGCAAACTGCCACCGTGGCCGAAGTGCTAAAAACGGCAGGTTATCAGACATTTATGTCGGGAAAATGGCACGTGGGCGAAGAGCGCGTCGATTGGCCGTTGCAGCGCGGTTTTGATAAATATTTTGGCCTCATCAGCGGAGCCACGAGCTATTATGAGGTGTTGCCAGGTCGGTTGATGTTGCAAGACAACGAGCCGTATACCCTGCCCAAGGATTTTTACATGACCGACGCCATCAGCGATAAAGCCGTGGAGTATATTTCGTCCAACGAAAAAACGAAGCAGCCTTTCTTTATGTACGTTGCTTACACCGCGCCGCATTGGCCGTTGCACGCGCCCGATGAAGAAATCCAAAAGTTTCGGGGTAAGTACAAGCGAGGTTGGGATGAATTGAGAAAAGAGCGGTTTTTGAATCAACAAAAAATGGGCCTCTTTGGCAAAAAATACGCGCTGCCCGAGCGTGATGCTGACATTGCCGCTTGGGAAAACACCACTAACCAAGACGAATGGGATTTGAAAATGGCTACCTACGCCGCCATGGTGAGCCGCATGGATGCGGGCATTGGAAAAATCGTTGAAAAACTGCGCGCCAACGGGCAGCTCAATAATACGATGATTGTGTTTTTATCGGACAATGGAGCCTGCGCCGAAGTGCTGGATGCCCGCGCTAAAAAAGATTTGGGTGAGGCAGCGTACACCATTTCGTTGACAACACCAGCGGGCCAAAAAGGCTCTTATACCACGTATAGTAAAGAATGGGCCGCTTTGGGCAATACCCCTTTCCGGATGTACAAGCAGTTTACGCACGAAGGAGGCATCGCTACACCCATGATTGTCCATTATCCAAATGTCATAAAAAAGCCTTTCCAAACCTCGCAAGTTGGGCACATCATCGACCTCCTTCCGACAATTTTGGAAGTTGCGCAGGTGAAACAACCCCTTACGATGAACCAACAGAGCCTTAAGCCCATCGAAGGCAAAAGTTTGATGCCCATTTTGCAGGGAAAAACCCGCAAAGGACACGACTATATCGCGTGGGAACATTTCGACAACCGCGCCATACGACAAGGAAAATGGAAGTTGGTGGGAATGAAAGGCAAAAGTCAATGGGAACTCTACGACATAGAAAACGACCGTACCGAAACCCAAGATTTGGCGCAATTACACCCCGAAATTGTTGCCCAGTTAACCGAAAAATACCGCCAATGGGCCGAAAAAGTGGGAGTGAGAAAATGAGAGGTTGTTTGCTAATAAATTGATTATCAGTTGAATTTGTGTAGAAAATCTTCTTTATGAAAAAAAAACTATTTCTCTTCTTCTTAGTGTTACTCGTCCATACTGCCCACTGCCAACTCGTGAGCGACTCGGTGTTGATTGAAGGTCATTACCGTACTTTCCATTTTCTAGCACCTGCTGATAAGCAGTCTTCTTTGCTGTTTGTTTTGCACGGCTCAGGGGGCAACGGTCGCCGAATGCGCAGTGGTGCCCAAAAACTGGAAGCCATTGCTCCCAATGAAAACATTTTAATGGTATATCCCGACGGCTACAAAAACTACTGGAATGAATGTAGGAAAACGGCGCAATCGGCGGCAAACATGGAAAACATCAACGACAATGCCTTTTTTCAATCCATGATTACCTATTTCGAGCAAAAATACGTCATCAATCCTAAAAAAGTATTTGCGGTAGGTAGTTCGGGTGGCGGGCACATGGCGTATAAGTTGGCGGTGACGATGCCTGAACAGTTTAGAGCCATTACTGCGCTTATTGCCAACTTACCCGATACCAACAACATGGATTGCACCGAAAAGCGCATGGCGATTCCGGTGATGATTGTCAACGGTACGGCCGACCGCACCAACCCCTACGCTGGTGGAGAGGTGTTGACCAACGGCATCAGTCTTGGTTTCGTTCGCTCTACCGACCGGACGTTCAAATATTGGTCTGAACTGGCGGGATATGCAGGCCGTCCCAAAATGGAGGCGCTGCCCGATACCGACCCAACCGACGGCCGCACCATTGAGCGCTATACGTATAAAGAACCTGGAAAGCCCGAAGTAACCCTTTTAAAAGTACTGAACGGTGAGCACAATTCCCCGCGTGATATTGATGTGTATCTGGAAGCATGGGCGTTTTTTAAGCGGCAAATGGTGGAGTGATGTTTGTGCCTATTCGTGCATTAGGGCGGTACGCCGCAGCGATTCTTAAAACCTGAATCTTTTCCATCATCGTGCTTGGAAGGGAGATTGTTGGTGAAAAAACACCAACAACGGCAAGCGATTTTTAACCCATTCTTTTGCGTGGGGCTTGGAAACCAGGACATAGATCGGGCTTTAGCCTTGAACTTTACAGTATTTTAAAACGAAAATTATTCCCTCCCCCTCCCTAAAAAAATGAAAAAAATCTCCTTCCTTCTCCTCTTTCTTCCCCCTCTCTTTGCCGTTGCCGATGTGTACTTGCCGGCTATTTTTAGTAGTAATATGGTGTTGCAGCAGCAGGCCAACGTAACGGTATGGGGATGGGCGCAGCCAGGCGAAAAAGTGACGGTTTCTGGAAGTTGGCAAAGTGAAACGGTCAGTGTGGTGACCAACGAAAATGCCGTTTGGAAATTAACCCTTGTTACCCCCAAAGCAGGAGGCGGCCCGTACACGTTGACCATTCAAGGAAGAAATAAAATTATGTTAGAGAACGTCCTGATGGGTGAGGTGTGGTTGTGTGCGGGCCAATCCAACATGGAATGGAGCGCCGACCACGGCGTAAAAGATGCCAAGGCTGAACTGCCTACGGCCTACAACGCCAACATTCGCTTCTTTAAAATGCCCAAGCTCACCGCCGAAACTCCCCAAACCGATGCAAAAGGTACATGGACAGTCTGCGATTCTCTGACGTTGAAGCGGTTCAGTGCAGTGGGGTATTTCTTTGGCAAAAAACTCAATCAATCGCTCAATGTGCCCATCGGCCTGATTGACGTGGCATGGGGCGGTTCGTACATCGAATCGTGGATTCCCGAGCATTTGGTCAATCTCTTCCCCAATACCCGTACCTCGGCCGAAACCATGATTCCGAGCAAAGGTTGGCCGCGACAGGCGGGATATATTTACAACGGCATGGTGGCTCCGCTCACCTCGTTTGCCATTGCGGGGGCTTTGTGGTATCAGGGCGAGTCCAATCGCCATTATCCTTCTACGTACTACCAACTTATGCACCTGATGGTGGATACGTGGCGGGGCGCGTGGCAGAAAGACTTTCCGTTTTATTACGTTCAAATTGCCCCGTTCAACTACCGCGATACCACCGAATTTAAAGCCCCCGCCGTGCGCGAGATGCAAACCCGCGCCATGGATATTCCAAAATCAGGGATGGTGGTCATTACCGATTTAGTGGATGATTTGAATAACATTCACCCCGTGTATAAAAAAGAAGTCGGCAATCGGTTGGCGGGTTGGGCATTGGCAGAGACCTACCGTCAGAATAACGGAAATTACAAAAGCCCGCAGTATAAATCTCTGCAAGTAGACGGTGCCAAAGCCATTGTTTCGTTTGACCACGCTGAAAGTGGCCTTACCGCCAAAGGAGGCCCGTTGACGGAGTTTGAAGTGGCGGGGGCAGACCGCGTATTTTACAAAGCACAGGCCCGAATTGTTAAAAACAACGCCGTTGAAGTGACTTCCGAAAAGGTTAGTCAGCCCGTTGCGGTGCGTTTTGCGTTTCGGGATACGCCCGTTCCCAATTTATTCAACAAAGAGGGTCTACCTGCCATTCCCTTTCGAACCGATGGGTGGAAATTGGGCGCGACTAAATAATTAATTATGGTTATGGGATTTTTAGGCCGTCACCATAATTTTGATTTTAAACAGGTTGTTTTCTTCACGTCAATACTAATTTTTACAGCCCGATCTGTACCCGAATTCCTGGCATTACATTTTTGAAAAAACCGTTGAAATAGATTTCGGGTTGTACCTTAAACATTCCTTTGGTGGTAATGGTCATGGAAAAGTTCCAGGTGTTTTTATCGAAAATATCCCCGCTTCTTAAAACAGAATGGCCCAAATATGCACCAAAAAGAATATGGTTGGTGTTGACAGCGCCGGTTTTCGGTCTCCGGAAATCGTAAAAGGTGATTCCAACGCTTACAAACCTATTACTTTGGGTTGAGTTCCGCCCGGTTAAATCGTTGCGCTCAGTAAAAAACATACTGCGCCAGCCTAAAGTGTACCCTATGTTTTTGTATTTATTGGGTACAAAAGAAAAATCGGCCTGAAAGTTAGGAACCCATTGATTACGAAACACGCCCAACCCAAAGGAGGGGTGAATGGCAATAAAGGGGGAGTTTTGCGTTTCGACGGCTTTGAAAGAAGGTTTATCGGAATCAGGAGCATACGTAAGATTGTAGCGAAAACCCGTTTTCTGCAAATTATGGTGCGGGTATTGGGCTACATCTTTCAATGCCAGGCTGATTTTAGCATTGGCAATCCCATTTTTGGCAAGGGTTTCTATATCATCTAAGTAATTGATAACCAAATAAAAATATACGTGCTCGTTGAGCTGTACCGTCTCTGACTTTTTCTGAATGGGCTTGAGAAACGTATGAATAATCAGCAGCGTATCCTGCACATCTTTGATGAGCAAAGGCTCACCACCGTTGGTTCTGAATTGAAACCGCTGTTTGGCAGCCACTTGTTCTCTCAAATCAAGTTGGTGTTGGTTATCATCCAAAAGTTTGTAGGTCGCAATTCTTGCATTTGTATTTTCTGCCAATGTTGACTTAATCTCTTTGTACTCTTTTGCAAACAGAGCCAGAACAGAATCAATATTTTGAAATTTCTGCAAGTCCTGCACCGTTCGGGCATAAACCAGCATTTTATTTCCTTTTCCCAGATCAAAGCTATACTTACTGTGACGATCCAGAGCGCTTGGCAAAACGCCGGGCAACTGTTGGGCAAAAGCGTGGCTAAGGATGCTCACATAGAGCATCGCGGCAATAATGATTTTCATAGTATTTGGGAGTTGCGGTACGCCGCACCGGTTGGTTGAAAAATGGCTGCTAATCAGCCTTTGAAGATTTATTTTTGAAATAAGACATTAGACTGCTTTCAGATTGAGAAGTGGCATTGGCTTTCCAATTGATGACCACAAATCCTTTGGCTTTCGCTTCTTTTTCTCGTACCTCCGCCAGTTCAGCTTTCTGATAATCAGTCAACTCATTGGCGTGGACGATTTTAAATTTGGGTTTAGGGGGGATTTTTGCAGTTGATTGATTTGTTGGGTTTGCAGGCACTGCAACAACTTCGGCAATTTCAGAGGTTTCAGTTATATTTTTCTGAGCCTCGGGAACGTCGGCAGGGTTCCAAACCCTGCCGACGTTAGTAGTGGTACCAACATTATTATCCGATTCAGAATGGATAACCATCGGCGCTTGTGCAAGGCTAATTTCGGTTTGCTTCTCTTTTGATTGCTTCTTGAAAGACTCCTGTTTTTTTAACGTCGCTTCTATCAAAACGTCTTTCTTTGCTACGAGAATACTTCGTTTTTCCTGTATAATAGGGTTGTTTTGTGGCTTATTTTCTGCCTGATGAACAACCGAAGGAATAGGAGTTGATTGGATACTCCACCAAACTCCGCCCGCCAGTAATAACAATCCAACTGCCGCTGCCATACGGAGTTTAGACGCCTCCAATGTGAAAAATCTGCTTCTGCCAAAGAAAGATTTCTTTACTGGAATAGGGTGTAATTCCGTTTGCAGTTTTTGCCAAATGTCCGCTTGCCGAAAATGTTCAGGCGAACCGTCGAGGTTGTCCATTTCCCCTCTTATCCATTCATCAAACTGTTCCGTATTGTTCATAACCTCGCTGTTTTAATAGTTGTTGCAGTATGACCCGCGCTTTGCTGAGTTGTGACTTTGATGTTCCTGCACTGATGTTTAACTGTTTGGCAATCTCTTCGTGCGTGTATCCTTCCACAACGTACAGGTTGAATACCGTCCGATAGCCCGTTGGCAATTCCAAAATCGCGGCGTAAATGGCCTCGGTATCTATCGAATGATGGGGAACATAAACCGTTGCTAAATCTTCCGTTTCGTCAGCATCTGTAAATACAGGCAGGGCTTTTTGTTGGCGCAAGTACATAAGCGACTCATTGACCATGATGCGTTTGAGCCAAACCTCCAAGCTGTTGTCGTCGCGGTATTCAAAATCAGGCAAGCCTCGAAAAAACTTCAAAAAACCATTCATCAGTACCTCTTCAGCTTCTTCCTGCTGTTGTACGTAGCGCATACAAAGCCGAAACAGCCGCCCTGAAAAGCCTTCGTACAGCCGATTCTGCGCGAAACGGTTGTTTTCTTTGCACATTTCAATGACTTGTTGCCAGCGGTACACGGTTGTGATTTTAGGTTTCAATAACAGAAATGCAGAAAAAGAGAAAAGGGTTGCCTGAGAGTGAAAAAAGTTACTAAACAAGACTACCAGAATTGGGGATGGTACAATCATTCGTAATTCGAGAACTTTGATGTATCAATTAAACAATCTACATTGATATGTCAGCCATTTCTCGCCTCCTTTGTTTATTGCTCCTTCTGGAAAGTAGTTTTAGCTTTGCCCAACGTAGCCTTACGGGTAGGGTGCAATCTACCAACGGGCAACCTCTGGCCTTTGCCAATGTGCTGTTAATCAACGCCAAAGATTCTTCGATGGCCAAGGGGGCTGTGGCCAATGAGGCGGGCCTATTTGCTTTTGAAGGCCTTAAAATCGGGCAGTATTTGGTCACGGCGAGTATGGTGGGCTACCGAAATGTCTACTCCGCACCTTTTGTACTAAAGGACGCTGAAGGAACGCACCAATTGGCTACCCTCACGGCAAATGCCCTCGAAAAGCAACTCAACGAGGTGACGGTCATTGCCCAAAAGCCAATTTTTGAACAACAACTTGATAAGTTGGTCATCAATCCCTCGGCCATGATGACGGCGGCGGGTGGTTCGGTCTTGGACGTACTCGAACGCTCGCCGGGCGTGCGGGTAGACCGCCAAAACAGTAACATTGCCCTTGGCGGAAAGTCGGGGGTGATGGTGATGCTCAATGGTAAACTCTCGCGGCTACCGCTGGAAACATTGGTACAAATGCTCAGCGGAATGAACGCCGACAACGTCGAAACAATCGAACTCATCACTAATCCTTCGGCGCGGTATGATGCGGAGGGAAATGCGGGTTTGATAAATATTGTCCTCAAACGCAAACAAGGCGAAGGAACCAACGGCAGCTTTTCGCTGATGGCGGGCTATGGCAAATTCGAGAAAACCAACGGTAGCTTTTCCATTAATCACAATCAAGGAAGGGTGAATTTGTTTGCCAATACTTCTTACAATTACGACCGCGGTTGGTTTGATTTTTTACCGATTCGTAACCAACCCGTGCAAGGGGCAATTTGGCGAAACGAACAATACTCCGACCGCTACCCCATCACCAAAAACGCCGATTTTAGGGTCGGAGCCGATATTTTACTGACCAAACGAACCGTGCTTTCGGCACAAGTGCAGGGCTTACTAAACAAGCGTGATGTCATTTCTTACAACTCTTCCAACACCCGAATTGCGGGACAGTCTCAGCCGTTTACTACGTCGGAATTGACGTGGATAGAAGATGCGCCGTGGCGAAATTGGGGCGCAAGCGTAGGGCTTTCGCATACCACCACCCGCCAACATACCCTTACCATTGACGCTGATTATCAGTCTTTTGAAAACAATGGACTCAATACTTTTGACATTAACCAATTTATGACAACCGACCCTTCGGTTTTGCCCATCAAGTCCATGAAAACCACCAAAGATACGGGCATTCGGTTTGGGGTATTGCGCGCCGATTACGCGCGACCGTTGGGTAAAAAATGGAAAATGGAAAGTGGTTTTAAAATCAACGTATCGCACATTGACAACGCCCTCGGCGTGGAGCGCAACATAGACGGAGTGCTCACCATGGACCCCAACTTGACAAGTAAAGCCCTTTTCCGCGAGACAATCGGGGCGGTTTACGCCAATTTTACGGGAAAGCTCGGCCCTACAACCGATTTTCAAGGCGGTCTCCGGGCTGAAAATACGCATACCAACATCCAATCGGTGGACGGTAAACCCCTCCTCGACCGACGCTATCTCAATCTGTTTCCGAGTGCGTCGCTCAAACATCAAGTCGGAAAACTGCATACCCTCAACTTGGCTTACAGTCGCCGCTTGACGCGCCCCGTCTTTACCGAACTAATTCCTAATTTTTTTATCACCGACCCCAATACCTACTACGTGGGTAATATCGCCCTAAAACCCGCCTATAACAGCAGTCTTAGGGCGGGCTATGGGTTCAAAGGAGCTTATTTTTTCTGGGTCGGGTATAGCCACGAACGAGATATCATCAACAAACACCAACCCATTACGTATCCTGGTCGCCCCGAATTGATTCACATTACCCAAAATTTCGACCGTTCTGATGTCTTGTCAGTAGAAGTAACCTTCCCGCTCACGCTCACGTCTTGGTGGAAAGTTCAGAACAACTTGGCGGGTTATTACCGCAGTTCGCAATCGCAGTTTGACATTGGGCCTTTTAGCCAACGCATCTATTACGGCAATGCCAATTCGGTGCATACTTTCAACCTCGGTAACCATTGGACGGCTGAATTAAACGTGCAGTACCTATCACTTATTCCAGCAGGTGTCATGAATTTACGCAGCAGAACCAACGTAATTGCGGGTATTCAGAAAGTATTACCCATTAATAAAGGCACGTTTCGGCTGAATATCAGCGATATTTTTTGGACAAACACGCTACGATGGTACACCTCATTTCCAATTCAACAATTTGATTTTCAGGCCAAAATGAAGTTTGAGCCGCGCGTAGTGAAATTGACGTACTCCCGTAATTTTGGCAATCAAAAAGTCAAAACCACCCGCCAACGCCGAGGTGCCGATGAAGAAAGGGGACGAGTTCAGTTTTAGAACTATTATCTCTACCTTGTACAACAAATCTGCTACTAATGCGAACCCTGCTCTTCTTCCTACTCATTGGTATCCACCTCCCGGCTTGGGCACAACCAGTGCTAACCATCAGTGATGCTCAACGCATACGGACGGTGGCACCTGGTGCCTATTATTACGAAGACTTAACCCACCAACTTACCTATGAACAGATAGCACGTTATCCCTTAGACTCCTTCAAACCTATGAACCGACAGGGGGCCATTCAATTGGCAATTCGATTGGGAACAGTATGGCTAAGATTTAACGTCAATAATCAGACCGATAGAGAATTAGTTCTCCTTTCAACCCAATGGAAATTTACCAAGCTGGAGGTTTATACAGTAGATGAAAAAGGTCTATTGACCATTCAAAAACTACCCTCAAACACCCCCTTTGATAAGCGCATAGCTCCGATTTCGCAAGCCTTAGCTTCCATAGGTAAACATCCGCGCACGGTTTATCTTGCGGCTGAGTTTTCCATCGTTGACTTTTTCAATGACTATCTGCAACTCACCGACATGGGCAATGCTCTTCTTTATCAAAAGCAAATCGGTTTTTGGCATGGTGGGTTGGCCGGCGTTTATTTTTTGGTTTTTTTGTACGCACTTGTCTTCTATTTTCAGCTCCGCGACCAACTCATCGGTTGGTATGCGTTATTTGTTTTCACCAATACTCACTGGTTTATAGACCGCAGTGGATATCTTTTAGAATTTTTCGGACAGGACTCGTGGTATACCCAATTCCGTCCATATTATCCTATTCATTTGGTCTTTTTGGGTGTGTGGACTATTTTTTTAATCAAATTTATCAACCTCAAAAAATACTCTAAGTTTCTTTATTACTCACTCATTTTTTGGCTTGGGTTGGACGTAGCAGCTTACCTGCATCAGATGATTACTGGTTTTTTCGGGCCGCCCTACTCGCTGATGCGTATTGTAACGCATTGGTTAGGTATTGAATATGTGGGGTATCTGGCTATTAGTTTACTTATCTTATTGATTGCCGTAGTCTATGTAAGTATCAGAGATTTTCAAAAAGTACGGTGGTACGCACTGGCGTTTAGTATTGGGTTGACTTCGATGATTATCGCTATCTTAGCCCTTTTTGACATTTCTTGGCTGCCTCATTATCCATACAACAATTTCTATTTTATTGGCTCATTACTGGAAATAGTTCTGTTGGGATTTGTGTTAGCCGAACGCGTCAGCCAACACCGCAAAGAGCAATTCCAAACCCAACAGCAACTCATCGCCCAACTTCAAGAAAACCTGCGTCAGCAGAACAAACTCCTCCAAATCCGTGACGAAATTGCCCGCGATCTTCACGACGAAGTCGGCGCTACCCTCACCAGCATTGCTACTTCAGCCAGGGTGATTCAGAAAAAAAATGGCAGGACTCATTCGCAGACTAACGCTATTTTAGCTCAAATCAAAACCGATTCTGAAGAAGCCATTCACACCATTCGAGATACCGTTTGGGCTTTGAATCCCGATAACGATGCCCCCGAAAAACTCCTCGAAAAGATGAAAGCCGTAGGTTTCAAACTGCTAACACCCCATGACATTGCCTTTGTTTTTGAAAACGATGTCCCCATAGCACAACTACCCATGTTTAACATGGAACAGCGACGCAATATTTACTTAGTCTATAAAGAAGCCATTCACAATATCGCCAAACATTCCCAAGCAACCAACGCCCAAGTGCGTGTCTATCAACAAACCAATGCCTTACACATCCGAATTTCGGACGACGGCCAAGGCTTTGATTGTTCGAAAAATACCGATGGGAATGGTTTGAAAAATTTTCAAAAACGGGCAAAGGAAGGTGGGTTTGAGGTGAATATTTCGTCGGGAGAAGGAATTGGAACGACAGTTTTATTGGTAATTTCTCAATTAGACTTTTGATTTATGCGCCTCCCTATTTTCATATTGCTAATTGTAGGCTTAACACCCACTTGGGCCCAGAAAATACTCACAATTACTGATGCCCAAAAAGCCAACCCTATTGCTACCTACGTTTACTTCTTAAAAGATGCCACGCATACACTCACAGCCGAGCAAGTTGCCCGCTATCCATTGGATTCCTTTCAGGCGTTGAACCAAAAAGAAATTGTGGGATTCGGTTACTTTACCGAAAAGATTTGGTTGCGTTTTGAAGTAAAAAACAGCACCTCAGAAGACCTTTACCTTATTCACAGTTTTCGAGGATTTCGTAGAATAGAAGTCATCATAATGGATGAAAAAGAGCAACAACGGGCGTTTCAGGCAGGATTAAAAACCCCTGCTTTCTATCAACAAGTACTTACGAGACCACCCATTTTTCCCATGGGTAGTTACCCCAAAGTTATCTATATCTCAATTGTATCAGGAAATGCCTACGGCGATTACATACACATTGGCAACTTAGAACATGCACTCGCTTATCAAAAAAATAACACCATTTGGCAAAGTTTTTCGTTGGGCATTTTTGTTCTCGTCTTTGTCTATGCTTTTATTTTTTCTATTCGTCTCCGTGATTCCTTGATTGGCTGGTATGCGTTACTGATGTTCAGTATTATTACCTTTTACTTGGATTTTTACGCGTTTCTGCCAGTCAGTAAGTATATTATTGCTCCACCATTTATATATCAATTATGTTGGTCGCTTTTCCACGTTAAGTTTCTCAATTTGCGTTTCTATTCAAAAACGCTCTATTGGGCAATCATGGGCCTCAACGGGCTTTATTTTATGAATTGGATAGTTACCAAAATGATTCGTCTTGTTGATAATAACTTCCCATCGTTACTTTACCGTCTACTCTTTTGGCTCAAAATTGACTGGGGAGGGTATATCTTAATCGTATTATTCATGTTGTTGATTGGGCTCGTTTACGTGTCAATTAAGAATTTTAAGCAAGTCTGGGTTTATGGAGTTGCTTTTAGTATCAGCCTCATAGCCATGATTATTAGCATGTTTGCCCTTTACAATATTTCTTGGCTACCCTTCATCCCTTACAACAATTTATTTGTCCCGGGTACCTTGATTGAAATCACCATGCTGGGGTATATTTTGGCTCAACGTGCGGGTCAACAGCGAAGAGAACAGGCCCAAACCCAACAGCAACTCATCGCCCAACTCCGAGAAAATCTGCGCCAACAAAACAAACTCCGCCAAATCCGTGACGAAATTGCCCGTGATTTGCACGATGAAGTAGGTGCCACCCTCACCAGCATTGCCACTTCGGCCAAGGTGATTCAAAAGAAAGTCGGCACTAAAAATCTGGAAGCAAATTCTATTTTGAGCCAAATCAAAACCGATTCCGAAGAAGCCATTCACACCATTCGAGATACCGTTTGGGCCTTAAATCCTGATAACGACACACCCGAAAAACTCCTCGAAAAGATGCGAGCGGTGGGTTTTAAATTGCTCACAACCCACGACATCTCCTTTGTTTTTGAGAACGAAGTCCCAGCTACTCAATTGCCCATTTTCACGATGGAGCAGCGACGCAACCTGTATTTGGTCTATAAAGAAGCCCTCCACAACATCGCCAAGCACGCCCACGCAACCACCGTTCAAGTACGTATCTATCAGCAAGACAACGCTTTGCACATACGAATTTCGGACGACGGCCAAGGCTTTGATTGTTCGAAAAATACCGATGGGAATGGTTTGAAAAATTTTCAAAAACGGGCAAAGGAAGGTGGGTTTGAGGTGAATATTTCGTCGGGAGAAGGAATTGGAACGATTATAGAGATGATAGTAAACAATATTAAAAAATGATCAGCATTGTACTTTTTGAGGATAACAAAAGCCTGCGGCAAAGCCTGAAATTGTATTTTGACAATACGGAAGGTGCGTATTTGGCCGGTGCGTATGAAGATGCCAACGATGCCGTTGCCAAAATCCGCAAGCATTGCCCCGATGTGGTACTGATGGACATTCAGATGCCAGGGCTGTCGGGTATCGAAGCATTACAGCGCATAAAAGCTGTTTACCCCGAAACGAAAGTACTGATTCATACCATTTTTGAAGACGAACACCGTATTTTTTCGGCAGTTTGTGGCGGTGCATCAGGCTACGTACTCAAAAGCCCCGACCCCGACGACGTGTGGCAGGCTATTCAAGATGTTCACAAGGGAGGAGCGCACATGTCGCCCGCTATTGCGGTCAAGGTAATGCAAATGTTTCAAAATCAGTTTGTACAGTCGCAACCTACCTATATCGAACTCACGGGGCGCGAGCGCGAAGTACTGACTTGTTTGGTAAAAGGCATGAGTTACAAAATGATAGCTGACGCGTGCTCGTTGAGTGTACATACGGTTCACTACCACATCAAGCATATCTACGAAAAACTCCACGTCAATTCCGCCCCCGAAGCCGTGGTGAAGGCCATTGAGCAAAAGTTGGTTTAAAAACTACCCAAATTGGGGATGGTGAGGCTTAGGATTATGACCGACCTTTGTCTCAATCATTCACTAAACTTATCTGCTTCAATGAAAACTTTACCAGTAAAAATCGCTTTTTGTACTTTCCTTTTTCTGAGCATTCACTCGTTCAGTTTTGCCCAAAAAGACAATACGGATGATCCTGAAAAAGTACTCCAATTGTTTATCACAGAATACAACACCGACCCGCACAGCTTTTTCAACAGCCGCATTCCGAGTGATTTTAGGTATACCAATACCAAAGGTTTGTTTTCGTACCGAGAGTCTGTGGTCAAAGGGGCTGAAGGACGAAAGAGCACCAACAGCGAAGTCTCTGATCTAAAATTCATTAAGTCAGGTGATTTGATTGTAGCCAGTGGTATCCATACGTTTGGAGGAAATCCAGTGGCGTTTACTTACACCATCCAAAAGCAAAACGACCGATGGATGTTTGCCGCCTCGCATCATTCCACTGTTGAAAAAGCAGCAGAAGCAAAAAAATAAGCCCTACTTATTTCCGCATCCATCCACATACGCAGAAAAAGTACTTCCTTCGTCTGCTTTAAATCCTGGATTTAGTAATACATAATTTTGGGCATCATAAGTCACTTTGGCCGAAGGCGAAAGGATATTTTGGGCTTGGATATGGGTACTAACCTCAAATTTGACCGTATCTGTAATGGTGTGATTCAACACCAACGAAACCGTACAGGGGTCAATTCTAACCAAAAATTTACTAACGTTCAGGACGGAGCTATCGGTGTTTTCCAACAAATTCCATGCGGTATTGACATCCGCATTGTGGCTCGCCAAAATCTGACTGAGGGTAGACGTAATCACTTTGGGTTCAATGGCTTTTAGAAATAGACTGTCCAATAATTGATTTACCGTTGTGTAGTTTTTAAAGGAACGTCCCACTAAGTTATTGTGCAAATCCATGGCCGAAGCAGCCGTTTTGACCAGCGCCGTTCCTGCTTCATTGTACTCATAAGCCGACGTGAATTGCTGCACAATGTCGTTGGCCGTGGCATCGTTGGCACCCGCATCTTTCAGTTTTTTGACCGCAAGCGCATTCCAAAGCGAATGTCGGAAAGCGTTGGAACTATTGTCATTTTGGCTTTGTGCGCCTGTCCCAAAAAATTGGTCGGTGTAGGCATTGGCTTCGTTGCCCGCATCAAAAATGAGCTGTGCCTGCGCAGGGTACATGAATGCCAACGCCTGCACGCGGAGATTTAAGCCAAGTAGATGATGGGGGTTTGTCCCGAACGTAGTGGCGGTGGTGAAGAAACAAAAGACAATTGTTGATAAATGGTATTTCATAGTAGGGAGATAAATTCAAGTTTTTCACTGAAACTTCTTTAAAGTATAGGGCTATCCGTCTTAATAAAATACCCGACGCGCACTTGGATTGGCACGTCGGGTATCTGAGTATATATAACACCACAAAAAACGAAAAAGAATTTCGACTTACGTGATAGCTTTTCGTTTGATTAGGTCAAATGTCCAAATTAATCCTTAAAAAGTACTTAAATGTGGCTTAAACTTTGCTTAAAAATTACTTTCGTTTTAAGCTGGATAAATATTCTACCAAGTCCACCAATTCTGGTTGGCTCATGGCTTCGTGTAGGCCTGCGCTCATGAGCGACTCATCCATTTTTTTCATCGATACCACTTGGCTCATTTTGTAGCTTTGGGTGGTGCCTCCGGGAAATTTGAGTAGTAAATCGGTCTCGGTTTTGCTCGAAACAATCCCCACGGTGGTCGTGCCGTCTTTGAACTTTACTTCGTAGCCTTCGTAGCCGAAACTCACCCCCGCACTTGGGTAGAAAATAGCCATATATTGACCATCTTTGCCCAGTTTGCTGCCAATTTCCGATAATTTAGGCCCAAAATCGTTGCCTTCACCATTGACTTGGTGGCAGATGGCGCAGTAATTGGCAAACACTTTTTGCCCGTTGGCGGCGTTGCCTGTCATGGCCATCAGTTCACTTACGGGTGGCAGTTTTTTGCCTGCTTTGCTGGGGGCGGCATCTAAGTATTTGGCGGCTTCTATTCTTACATTTTTGCGCCAAGCACTGCTCACGCCTTGTACGGCAGCGGCTTTTAAATCACCGCTAAATTTGCCTTCTTTCAACAGCGCCAATACCAAATCTTCGCCGTCCATGCTACCGCCCAACGCCCGCGTTGCTTCGGCCCGGAGGGCTTTGGGGCGTTTGGGGTCAAGGGCAACCGCCTTGAGTATGTCGATGGATTGCTTGGTGCCCACACTCCGTAAAGAAGTGACCACACTCTGCGCTTTGGCGGCATCTTTACCGTTGATGGTGGCCCACAATAGTGGTGCCTGTTCTTGCTTCAACAGCTGACGGGCGGCGTCGCGGCCGTCGCGTTGCATGGGTTTTTCGGTGGCCACTTGTAAAAGACGTTTTGACTCCGAAATTGGCTCAAAGCGTTGCACCAAATCCATGTACTCGGAGGTGCCAAAACTGGCATCCAACAGTTTTTGCAGGGATTGCTGCGCCACGGGCGACGTTTTAACAAAGCCAGGATCCAAATGGCGCAGGCACAATTTAGCCACGTCGTTGTCGGTGTTGCCCTTCATGATGTCCAACAAAGCGTTTGATTTTTCGGTTGCGCCAGGGTTGAAGTCAAACGCCCGGAAATAGCGCAAACGGTCGTTGAGCGGCACATTTTTATCACCTGCCAGCGAGGCCAACAGCGGCACCGAAGCGGCCGTACGCGCCCGCCATACAATGTCACGGTTTTTGGGGGTGGCCGTTGGATTAGACCCCGCCATTTTGAGCCATGCGTTGTAGAATTTATCCCATTGACCATCGGCCGACACCCCGAGGGCTTCTAAATACCAACGGTCCTTTCCGTCGTAACGGGTGGCCAATTGTGCCCACACGTCGGCGGCCAAATCGTCGCTGATGTGACGAATCGCCAAAGCTACTTCGCGGCGCACCTGCGCGTCGGGGTCAGCCGCTAAAGTGTTCAAATGTTCAATCGACAACGGCAATACGCCTTTGGCAGTAATCTGGCGCGCTGCGCGGATAGCCGTGATTTTGATGTCTGGATTGGTATCTTTTAAGGCAAGTTCTACGTATTTAGTGCCGTTGGAAAGTTTCGTCAACAACCACAACGCCCGGGCTTTCATGCGGGGATTGGGGGAGGTTTGATACATTTTTACGAGGTCACTTTCGGCACTTTGCCCAAGGCTACGAATTTTGTTCCAAGCCATGTAACGTACCGAAACATTGGGGCTCTGAATTGCTTTTAACGCTCCTTCTAAGGTGCTGAAATCCGACGTAGGCACTTTGTAAGCCGTATTGGCAGGTGCTACGCGGTAAATGCGGCCTCGGTTCAAATCTCCCGCTTGGTGGCCGCCCACGCCTGGATCGTACCAGTCGGCGGCAAAGAGTGAACCATCAGGGGCTACGCACACATCCGACGGGCGAAACCACTGATTGCGCTTTCCGTAGAGTACATTTACGATGCTGGCTTTGAAACCAGCGCCATTTTTTTCAACGGGATATGAGCGAACCACGTTGGGGCCTGCATCGCAGTGAATCATCTGGTTTTGAAATACTTTGGGCAGCATGTCTCCTTCGTAAATCAACATGCCCGTGGGCGAGCCCGCACCCGTTTGGAGCAGGTTGGGGATGGCGCCGGGGTCATTCAAGTGCCAGTGGCGCAGCGGGATTTCTGATTCGATGTTGGTCCGGTTGGCGCTCCAGCTTGCACCCGTCATTTCGTCGGTGTAGCCGTAGTTGCCGTATTCCATTACGTAGTTGATACGCACCCCTTTGTTGCCGTCGTCGTCGTTGTCTGACTGCCACATGGTGCCGTAGCTGTCTACGGCTACTTCGTAGTTGTTACGGAAGTTATGTCCCAATACCTCTACATTTTTGAAGTCTTGGTCGCATCGAAACACCATTCCCTGCTTGTATTTTTTGCGGTCAATAGGCTGTCCGTCTTGGTCCAGCACGGGTTGGCCTTTGCCGTCGAGTAGCTGATTGCCTTCGTTTCCGAAGTTAAAATATAGTTTACCGTCGTGCCCAAAGGTGAAAGCGTGCATTCCGTGGTCGTGCTGCTCGCCTTTAACTCCTTGAAAGATGATTTCTTTTTTGTCGGCTTTGTCGTCCCCGTTTTCGTCCGTAAACAACCACACGTACGGGCTTTGCGAAACCAACACGCGGTTGCCCATCACCAAAATCCCCAAGGGCGCGTTGACTTCGGGCCCCTGATAAAACACCTTGCTGGCGTCGGCTTTGCCGTCGCCGTTGGTATCTTCCAGAATCATGATGCGGTCGCCTTCTTTGTGGGTAGCATTTCCTGTAATGTGCGGACGGTAGTTGTAGGCCTCCAACACCCAGATTCGACCTTTGTGGTCGATGTCGATGTTGGTCGGATTGGTAATCATCGGTTCTGAAGCAAACAGATTGGCTTCCAACCCGTCGGCCACTTCCAAGGCCCCCACGGCGTATTTCAATTCATGTTTTTGTTCCTGCGTGAGGGTAGCGTATACACTGTCGAGGGTCGTTTGAGCCCCGCGACTTGGGTTGTCGTTTTGATAAGTTGCCAACAAAGAGCCGGCCAGCGCCAACCCACCCAGTCCCCAAAGGTATTTTTTCATAAGTATCCGGATTTATAAAATGTCGTTTGAACAATTAACTGTTAAAGCAAAATGTTTGGGGATTATAATGTGTTTGGTGTATAGCTTCTGGGAGACGTGGATAGGAATATCATTTTCGGGCGTAATACATCGCGATATTTTTCAGCCGATACCAATGCCGGGCGTTCACCCACGGGTATTTTCGTTGGGCAAGGGGCACAATGTCGGCCTCTGTAATGTCGCCGTTGAGTTCTTTTTCGCCCATGGCGTAGATGTACGATTCTGCTTCACGACAGTGTCTTTGAATTTTTTCGGCCTGCTCGGCGGTGATGTGGGGATATTTTTTGCGTAATCGTTCATAAATGGGCTTGCGGTAATTCTCGCCCCATTCGATGCTCAATTCCATGGCATCATTTAATAGCTCATCGCTGAAACCTAATTCGTTGGTGCTCATCACAGTGTTGGAATGGTTGGATAAATCATACTTGGAAAGGTCGAACCCAATTTCAGGAATCGGCGTAAAAACGGCGCGTTGGCCCGAGATGGCGGAAAATTGATCCGAAAAAGGGTACTTTTCTTTTACTTCTTCGGGATAATGTTTGATGAGGTCGATGCTGTAATACCAGCCGTTGGTAAATTGAACCTGGACTTCGTAAAAGCCAAACATAATGTGGCTGAATTCACAGCTAATGATCCATTTTCCATTTTCGTTTTTTGGATTGGGAGCATAATAACATTCTACTTCAAGGCCCTTTACTTTATGGAAAACGCTGATTTGTTCTATTTCAAAAGGCTCAGAATTCAGTTCAATGAGGAGCCGCTGAAAATGGATGTTCTGAAAAACAGAAACTTGATTGCGGGTCACTATCCCCACCGGAGCGTTGGACGGGGCGGGGGCATCGGGAAACCGTACACTTTTGGTGGTGGCTTTTGTTACCTGAATTCGTCCTTTGAGGGGAGAGAAATTTTGAGAAAAGGGGGCGCAAGCGATGACTTTTTCTTCGGGCAGAATTGCTTGAACACCGTCGCCCCGGTCGGGCAATAAATAACCTTTGGTTTCATATTCCCAATCGGCAATGTCCCTCATGCGTTCATTGGAGGCTTTGCTAATTTGTGCGTGGCTGTAGAGTTGATTTTCTAACTCAAAGAGGGTGCCATCGGAAAAATCCGCGAGGTCTTTGACAAAGAATAGTTGATAAGTTTTGGTATCCATGGCTTGTGCCTCTGCGCCCATTGATTTCCCAAAGCGTAGAGGGCTTCTTGTTTTATACGTTTCTTTCTAATTTTTTTACTAAAGTAATTCAGATAACCTGTTCGTTAAGAGGCCCGTTTATTTTTCGGCACTAAATGCGACGGGTTTCTGTTTCTGTAAAGTCAACATTTGCCCCTTGGCAATTGAAAATCACCTACAATGGCTCAAAAAAATAAACATCAACTCCCTACCATCAAAGCCAGAATACAGGCACTCAAATACTTACCACTGTTTTTAAAAGAAATTTGGCATACGCAGCCGTGGATGACGGCGACCAATGTGGGCTTACGACTCATTCGGTCGGTGATTCCGTTTTTGACGCTGTATTTGGGAAAGTTAATCATTGATGAAGTGGTTTTGCTTATTAATAACCACTCTACTGATACTCGACATTTGTTGGTGTTGATTGGGATGGAATTGGCGTTGGCGATGAGCTCCGATGTTCTGAACCGTATAACAGGGCTATTGGATGGACTTTTGGGCGATTTGCACGCCAATCGGTCGTCGATTCAAATCATGCAACACGCGGCAACGCTCGATTTGACCCAATTTGAAGAGCCTGTTTTTTACGACAAGCTCGAACGCGCCCGTCAACAGACCGTAGGGCGGACGGCGTTGTTGGCTCAGACTTTGGCGCAGGTGCAGGATATAATTACCATTGGTTTTCTGGCCGCAGGTTTGGCGGTGTTTAGCCCATGGTTGATTTTGATTTTAGTGTTAAGTATTATTCCGGGCTTTTTTGGGGAGTTTTATTTCAATTCGCAGAGTTATGCACTGTCTTATCAATGGACGCCCCAACGCCGCGAATTGGACTATATACGTTACATTGGAGCGAGCAATGTCAATGCGAAAGAAGTAAAATTGTTTAGTCTTTCGGGGTTTTTGACGGAACGTTTTCGCGAATTATCAACGGCTTACTACTTGCAAAACAGAAAGTTAGCCATTCGGCGGGCGGTTTGGGGGGCGCTGTTGGCGGCCATTGGTACGGCGGGTTATTACGGAGCCTACGCTTTTATCGGGATTGAAACCATCAAGGGAGCCATTACGATTGGAAGTTTGACGTTTTTGGCGGGCTCGTTTAGGCAGTTGAAAGCGTCCCTTGAAGGTATTCTTAACCGGTTTACGACCATCTCGCAGGGGACTTTGTACCTACGAGATTTCTTTGAGTTTTTTGACTTACAACCCGAAGTGATTTCTCCTCCCAAACCGCTTCCATTTCCTTCTAATATCCAAAAAGGGTTTGTATTCGAAAACGTCAGTTTTAGGTATCCAGGTGCTGAAAGATGGGTTTTTCAAAACCTTAATTTTACGTTGAAAGCGGGCGAAAAATTGGCAATTGTAGGGGAAAATGGGGCAGGAAAAACAACGCTCGTTAAGTTGCTCACCCGCTTATATGACCCCACCGAAGGGCGTATTTTGCTCGAAGGGCGCGATTTGCGGGAGTATGAATTAGGAGAATTACAGCACCACATTGGGGTTATTTTTCAGGATTACATCCGTTTAATGATGACAGCCCAGAGCAACATTGCGGTGGGAGATATTAACGAACTCAACAACCTTGACCGAATTGCAACAGCGGCCGACCGCAGCTTGGCGTCGGCGCTAATTAAACGCTTTCCTGACGGTTTGCAGCAGGTGTTAGGGCGGCATTTCAACGGGGGCGTGGAGCTTTCGGGGGGAGAATGGCAAAAAATCGCCCTTGCCCGGGCCTACATGAGAGATTCTGAATTGTTGATTTTGGACGAACCTACCGCATCTCTTGATGCCCGCGCCGAATATGAAGTTTTTCAGCGGTTTGCGGAGTTGACCAAAGGGAAAATGGCGCTTTTGATTTCGCATCGTTTTTCTACCGTTCGCATGGCCGACCGTATCATCGTGATTGAAAACGGCCAGCTCATCGAGTCGGGAAGTCATGAAAATTTGATGGAAAAAAAAGGACGCTACGCCGAACTGTTTCAATTGCAGGCTAGGGGATATTTGTAATCGTGTTTTGATTTTGCCTTTTCAGAAAAGCGTTATATCTTTGAAAAAATAACGCTTTTCTGAATGAGACTTGGGCGGTTCATAACGTTTATTGGAATTTTGGTATCCTCGTTAAGCGTTGGCGCGCAGACGCAAGATACCACCTCTCTACAAAACCGTATTTTTCGGTTAGACGAAGTGGTTATTTCGGCTTCGCGTTTGCAAGAAAGCCTGCTGAAATCGCCCGTAAGTATTGAGAAAGTGACGATGCAGGATTTTCGTCGTTCGGCACAACCGTCGTTTTTTGATGCCCTCGAAAACATCAAAGGTGTTCATTTGATTGTGCCGAGTTTAGGGTTTAAAGTGCTTAATACCAGAGGTTTTGCCAATACCACAAACGTGCGCTTTGCCCAGCTCATTGACGGAATTGATAACCAGTCACCGCACATTGGCGCGCCAGTCGGCAATGCCCTCGGGCCGAGCGATTTGGATATTCTGAGCGTTGAAATTATTCCCGGAACAGCCTCGGCGTTGTATGGAATGAACGCCATCAACGGCTTGGCAAATTTCCAAACCAAAAATCCTTTTGAACATTTGGGGTTGAGTTTTCAGCAAAAATTAGGGGTAAATCACCTGAATGATAAGGCGATAACGGCCAAATTGTTCAACGAAAGCAATCTGCGTTACGCCCACGCTTGGAACGACCGTTGGGCGTTTAAAATCAACGGGACGTTTACCAAAGGTTACGATTGGCAAGCCACCGACCGCACTGATATATCGCCCACCATCAATGCCTCGGCTGGACTGACGGGCGCTGATAACCCCGCCTACGACCCCGTAAGCGGCTACGGCAATGAGTCCGCCAATCGGCGCACGCTGACTTTGGCCAACCGCAACATTGTCGTGGCGCGTACGGGGTACCATGAATCGGACGTGGTTGATTATCATTTTCAGAACCTAAAGGCCGATGCGGGCCTGCATTTCCGTCCTACGAAAGCCGTTGAACTGAACTACACGTATCGGATTGCCTATCTCAATAATGTCTATCAACGCTCTAATCGCTTTCAGTTAGTCAACTATTTGTTGCAACAGCACGCTTTTCAACTGCGCGGTCGGGTGTTTCAGGTTCGGGCATATGTTACGTCCGAAAATACGGGAGATTCTTACAATCTTCGCTCGATGGCAGAAAATATTGACCGTGGATATAAGTCAGATAACCAATGGTTTAGTGATTTTCAAGCGCGTTTTCGGCAGGTACAAAACCAGTCTTCGTTGGCCGATGCTTTGCTTGAAGCCCGTACTTTTGCCGATGCTGGCCGCCCGCAGCCGGGCACTGAGGCTTTTACGAACAGTTTAGCTCGTTTGCAGAATATCAACAACTGGGACGTAGGCGCGGCGTTGCGGGTCAAAGCCAAGCTGTACCATGCCGAAGGCCAATGGAACCTGACGGAAGAATGGCTTGAAAAATGGCGAAAACAAACGGGAATTGAAATCTTGGCGGGCTTTGACCACCGCACCTACGCCATTGTGCCAGATGGAAATTATTTCATCAATCCAGTCAGTGATAGCCAAAATCTAACGTATGGAAAAACGGGTGGATTTGTGCAAATCACCAAGGTACTTTTTGGTGAAAAGCTCAAACTCGGGACTACGCTCCGCGTCGACAAAGCCGATTATTTTACCACCAAACTTAATCCGCGTTTTACGGCAGTTTATTCCCCAAGCCAAAAACACCATTTTCGGGCATCCTACCAAAGCGGGTATCGCTTTCCGAGTATTTTTGAGGGTTTTTCTAACATTAACAGCGGCGGGGTCAAACGCGTAGGCGGCTTGCCGGTAATGTCGCAGGGGATTTTTGAAAACTCATATATACGCACGTCGATTGATGCATTTCAGGCGGCAGTAAATGCGGGCGTGAACAGGTTGGGCGTAAGCAAACGTGACAGTTTGGTCAAATCCAACCTCGGACTTCTGCAACGCAATACGTATACCTACCTCCGTCCGGAGTTTATTCGTTCTTTAGAAATCGGCTACAAAGGGCTGTTTTTTCAGAAACGTTTGTTTGTTGACGCCGACTTTTATTACAATCGCTACCAAGATTTTATGGCGCAAGTAGAAGCCAATATTCCGAATGTTTCTACGCTTGACTCGCTGGGCTATATCATGCTCGACCGGTCTAAACAGCAGCGTTATCGCCTCTGGACCAATTCCAAAACCATTGTTCGCAATTATGGGGCGAGTCTTGGCGGTCGGTATCGGTTTATGCAGGGGTGGTTTGTTGCGGCCAATGCTACTTACACCCAACTTGACCGCAAAGAAGCAAATGACGGCTTAGAAGATGGATTTAATACCCCCAAATGGATGACCAATGTCTCCGTTAGCCACGCCAATTTGTTTAAAAATATCGGTTTTGGACTTAGTTACAAACACCAAAGCCAATTCTATTACCAATCGTTTTTGGTCAACGGCAATGTGCCTGCCATCAACGTTTTTGACGGACAGATTACGTATTCTTTACCCAAACAAAAAGTGGATTTCAAACTCGGCGGCACCAACCTCCTCAACCGCTATTATTTCTCCATCCTCGGCGGTCCGCAAATCGGTGGTTTTTATTACGTGACAGTGACGTATCGGTAGGGCTATAGAAGTTAAGTGCCAATATCACCAGTACGAATTAAATTTTGAATAACAGGTTCCAATGCCATCCCAATAATTGCCATCAGAATTGACCATAATGTAAATAGTAGCCAGTTATTTTTTACGATTTCAAATTTTTATTCCTTCACCCCAATCTTCCGAAATTTCTTGATTCGGTGGAAAGTGAGATAATTGGCGTCGTGGTTGTTGTGGGCCCCGCCTTGGCCGTCGTCGAAGGCGGTGCGAGAAAGGAAGATGATGTCTTTGCCTTCAAAAAGCCAATCTACGTACTGAAAGCCGTGTTTGATAATTTCGGGATGTTGTAATAAAATTATTCGTAAGTCCCAATTACGCAAATCTTCGGAACTGAAAAGCGCCTGGGTATTCCGAATACTCGCGGGGTTTTTGCCTGGATTAGCGGCTTTGATTTCCTGCGGAATATAATTGGCAATGGTCCAGTATAGTTTGGATTTGGGGTCGTACCGAATGCCGAATTTTTTGCTCCCGCCCGGGAATTTGACAAAGCCTGTGTTAGAATCAAACGTGGCCGTTTTGCCGTCGTCGCTGATTTTTACGAAGGCGGCTTTTTCTTCTAACGTTGATTTATCATCTACACGCAGCACATCCCACAATTGTCCTGTGGGGTCAACGACGGCGTTTCCTTCAATCCAAGCGCCAAAATTTCCGTTAAGCAAGGTCGAATCATAACGCAATACGTTGCTGCTTGTCCAGTTGGCAGCCTTCATGGGGTCGGCCCCCAAGGGGATAGACATCATGAAAGCACCGTAGCGTTTTCCCCATTTTTTGACGGAGCCCATGGCATCTTCCATGGCGCGCCAGAGGCGGCTGTTGTGTTCAATCAGTGGCATGGGCGCGCAGTGGTATTCGCCCGCTAAAAGTAGGCCGTTTTCACCGTCGGTGGGTTCGGTCCAAGTCACGCCGCCGTCGGTAGATTTCCGGATGATGGTGTTGCCGTGGTGCTTGCTTGTTCCCATGAAATACAGCCCTTTTTCGTGCACAAAGAGTTTTGACCAAAATTGGCCGTTGATTTCAGAAATCTGCGTCCATGTTTTGCCTTTGTCCTTGGAGCGATAAATTCGGGAGTTTGGACGTTCAAACTCATTGGATTTCGGGCCAAACAAATCGTGAGATGCCAGATAATCACCGTTGGATAAAATACAAATACTCGGTGAGCCGATGTACAAACCCGAGGCCGCTGGACTGTACGCAACCACCGAGCCAGGAACCTGTGCGGTGGTAAAAATCCATGAAATCAGGAAAAATAAAATCAACGAACAGTGTTTTTTCATTGTCGGGTGGAGTGGTTTAAGCAAAAAAGATCAACACCTTTAAAAGGCAAAACCCTCCTGAAAATACCGACATAAACCCACATGAACATCTAAAAAGCGGCTCCCAATGCTATTCTACAGCTTCCTGATACCATTTTTCAAAATTGAGGGGAGGCTGCCATTTGGACTTGGGTTCGTAGTAATTCCAGAGTAGTTTGCTGATTTTGCGTAGCAAAACGTAGCCTTCATTCTGAGAAGTCCAGCTTTCATCGAGGTTGTTTTTGGTAATAACGCAGTAGACGTATTCGCCGTGGGGAGCATGGACGAGCACGGCCTCAGAGCGCGAGCGATTGACGGCTCCGTTTTTGGAGGCTGTTTTGATGTCGGGCGGGAGTTGTGACAACCCCTCTCCGTCCCAATATTGGCGGGTGAGGTTGCGGTACATCCGGTCGGAGGCGTCGGGGCTGATGGCGCGGCCTTGTCGAATCATGGCAAATAGCTCAGCCATTTCACGCGGGCTGGTTTGGCCCCAGCCGTAGCGAGTACGGTTGGCTTCGCGCCCAGGTGTGCGCGAGTTGACGCGCGTGGCCGTAAAACCGTTTTTGTCGAGCCATTCGTTGATGGATTTTCCGCCTCCTGCCAAGGCTTGACACCACAGGCTGCCCGTATTGTCGCTGACGGTTTCCATGAGCATGACCACTTCGCTGAGCGGAATTTTAGCGCCGTCTTTCAACGAACCCACGATACCGTCGTCGTAGTGCAAGGAGTCTTTGTAGGTAAGAATAGCGTTGTAGCGAAGCTCGCCTTTGGCGATTTTGTCAAACAGCCCGCACTGAATCGGTACTTTAATCATGCTCGCCGTAGGGAACAGCGTATCAGCATTGATTTCGACAATTTTGTTGGTTTTTAGATTACGTACATATACGCCTACATCGCCCCTAAATCCTTTGATGGCTTCCTGAAGCTGGGTCGTTAGTTTTTTATCCACCCTTGCATTTTGTACGGCCGAAGGTTGGGCATTTGTTTGCAAAGCAATTACAAACAGGAAAAAGAGAAATAGGTGTTTTTTCATTGATAAAATGCGAGTTGGAATCTTTCATTGATTCAAATTTTTCTCCAAAACAATCTTAGGCGCACCTGGATTATCTGCAAATATACCTACAATGTTGAAGTTGTGTTTTAGGTTTAAAATCAACATGTTACGCCATTTGTTGTAGGTCATGGTACGCACAGTATGGTAGCCATTGGCGCGGCACCACTCGTGTTGTAGCTCCATTAAATGACCCGCAATTCCCTGTCCTCGGTGAGTGGGCAATACGCAGCCCAACCAACTGTAAAAATGCCCTTCCTTGCGTCGGTAGCCCATTTTGTAGCCAACGACATCGTCGTTTTCGTACGCAATGAGGGTCAAAAGATGAGGCGTTTCGTTGATTTCTTGAATGAGTTGGGAGCGTTCTTGCCCCTCAAAAACCTGAAAATGAAGCGTTAGAACGGCTTCTAAAACAGCCTCGGGAAGTTGATTTGTAAAGGTTTTGTACTCAATCATGGTTGTACCAATGTGGTGGCGGGATTTAGTTGACCAGCTTCAAAATCGCGGATGTTTTGAAACGTAACCTGCGCTATTTGACACAGGGCTTCTTCCGTAAAAAAGCCTTGGTGAGAAGTGATAAGGACATTCGGAAACGACATCAGGCGCATCAGCATATCGTCTTGAATGACACTTTCTGACAAATCATGAAAAAATAAATCGGCTTCTTGCTCGTACACATCAATGCCAAAATAACCCAAATGTCCCGTTTTGAGGGCTTTTATCACCGCGCTCGTATCCACCAACCCACCCCGACTGGTATTAATAAGCATGGCGTTGGGTTTCATTTGTTGCAAGGTATCGGCGTTGATGAGGCGGTTGGTTTGTGGCGTAAGCGGACAGTGCAGCGAAACAATGTCGGAGGCGGTAAACAAGGCCTCCAAAGCAACGTATTCAATGCCAAGAGCAACCAAATCAGGGTGGGGTTGCAGATCATAAGCCAATACTCGACAGCCAAATCCCTTCATAATCTTGGCAAAGGCTTCGCCGATTTTTCCCGTTCCGATTACGCCTACTGTTTTGCCAAACAGGTCAAAGCCCGTCAATCTTTCGAGCGAAAAATTCCCTTCACGTACGCGGTTGTAGGCTTTGTGGGTTTTGCGGTTGAGCGTCAGGATAAGTGCTACGGCGTGTTCGGCCACGGCGTGGGGCGAATACGCCGGCACGCGCACCACCGCAATTCCGTGGGCCTTGGCGGCCTGTAAATCCACATTGTTGAACCCCGCGCAGCGCAGCGCGATAATTTTGACATTTTTGGCGGCCAACTGCTCAATGACTTCGGCGTTGAGTTGGTCGTTGACGAACACACAAACCGCTTGGCTGTCACTCAGTAAATCTATGCTTTCGAGGCTCAAATCGGTATCATAAAACTTTAACTGATAGGACGTGTTGAAGCGATTAAAATAGCTGCGGTCATAAGACTTCGAACTGAAGAAAGAAATTTTCATAATGGATATTTTGCTTATATTAAAAGTGACCAAACACTAAAATAATAGTCAAAGGATTTGCAAGGACTTAAAAAAAAGGTAGATTTGAGTGTTGCCAAGTAATTTTTTCTAAAACTTAATCAAAATCTCGAACAATTATGGGACTCATGTCATTTTTTAAAGGAGTAGGTGAAAAAGTCTTTGGTAAAGACAAAGAAGTTGAAACCGCTGCTCCCGAAAAAGTTGCTGACTTAAAAGCCAGTGCTTTATTACAGCATGTGAAGACGCTTGGGCTTGCTTACAACAAATTGATTGTAAAAGTATCGGGCCACACGGTTATTCTTGAAGGAGAAGTAGCTGCTCAGGAAGATTCTGAGAAGATTGCATTGGCAGTTGGTAACGTAGAAGGCGTAGAGGCGGTTGACAATAACCTCGTTGTGGAAACTCCAGCTCCTGAAGCACAGTATCATGAAGTGAAAAAGGGAGATACGCTCTCTTTGATTGCGAAACATTACTACGGTGATATGATGAAATATCCGGTCATTTTTGAAGCCAATAAGCCAATGTTGTCTGATCCTGATAAAATCTATCCAGGCCAGATTTTACGCATTCCTGCGCTTTAGTTCGCAAAGATTTAGAATTTTAAAAGGGTTAAAAGTTGAGGTAATTTTGCCTAACTTTTAACCCTTTTTTGTGAGATTAACTGATTTATTATCAGTTATTTATAGGTTTTTTATTAAGCTAATTTTTCAATTCTCCAGTTTTGAATTTGCTTCAACGGAAAAGGCAAATCATTGAATGTGAATTGGGTATATATTTCTTCTACTCCCCCAAAACTTTGGTAAAATGAAGCAATAGAATCAAGTTCGGGGCTTTCAAAATCAAAGATGAGGTCAATGCTGGCGTATTCTTGGATGATTTGGTCAATCAACCATGTGCGGCTGTTTCCTTTTCGACCCGTAGGGGAGGCCGCATTGAAAAGATAAATGATTCGGTTCTCAAAAATCGCAAACAATGCGCCTGCTTCAATGCACCCATCTTTGGTAGCATAGACCAATCGCAGGGCGTTTTTTTGCGCTAATACCGCCGTTAGTTTACGTAATAAATCGTATGCTTTCTCCGATACTCCACCCACAATTTGGGAGGAATGATTTTCTTGAAATAGTTGGATAATCGGCTCAATGTCAGTGCTTTGTTTAGACTGCCAACCGAATCGTTGTGCGCGCCTTAAGTTCGTTTTTCGGTCATTTGAATAGTTTTGAAAAAGAACAGCGTAGGGGAGGTGCAGCGGTAAAATTATATTGCTCGCTTTTTTTATTTTTAATGAATTGGGAAAAACCGTTTGCGCAGCAAAGCGCCCCGTATAAATAGAAACGTAGCGAAATGAGGTAGTCAATTGGGACAAAAGCAGATTTGATGCTTCCTGAAAATCAACGTTTGAGTGGGTGAAAATTCCTAAAAGTTGACAGAAAAAAGGTTGGTGTATTACTTTCAAACCCCATTTTTGGCGACAAGGTAGAGGCATTACCGCTTGCCATTGGCCATTTTCTGTCAATACCAGCGCCTTCCAATCGGGCGAAACCGTATCCAAATACCATGAATAGGCGTAGAGAATCTGCTGCGGAGAAGCAGCAATAAAATCATCCCATTGGGTGGAATCTAGTTGGGAGCGATGAAGTAGAAGGACGGGCACATGATTAATCGTCTGATTACTAACTAAAAGTACTCCGAATTTTTTGAACAGCATCTTTGACCGAATCATCCTGTTCCATCAAATCGCTGATGGTCTGGATGGCGTGAATGACGGTGCTGTGGTCGCGGCCACCAAAATGATAACCGATGGATTTTAGCGATAAATCCGTCAGTTCTTTGGCGAAATACATCGCTACCTGACGTGGGTAAACTAATTCTTTCTTCCGACTTTTACCTTTCAAATCGGCAATGCTCACGTCGTAATAATCCGACACGATTTCCTGAATCGTATCAATATTGACTTCGCGGTCTTCGGCCGTCACGATGTTTTTCATGACGGTTTTGGCCAAATCGAGATCAATATCGCGGCGCACCAGCGAAGCTTGGGCCATCAATGAAATAATTACCCCTTCTAATTCTCGCACGTTGGTATTGACGCTGTGGGCAATGTATTCAATGACGCTGTATTCGATATAAATCCCCTCGGCCTGCAATTTGCGCTGAATAATGGCAATCCTTGTTTCAAAGTCGGGCTGCTGGAGGTCGGCGGTTAGGCCCCATTTAAAGCGGGAGAGCAATCGGTCTTGTAAGCCCTGCAACTCGCTCGGGCGGCGGTCGGAAGTCATGATGATTTGACGCCCCGATTGGTGCAAGTGGTTGAATATATGGAAGAACGTATCCTGCGTTTTTTCTTTTCCTGACAAAAACTGCACATCGTCCAGAATCAACGCATCGACTTTCATGTAAAAATCGGTGAAATCTTGGAGCGTGTTGCTTTTGATGGCGTTGATAAATTGGTTGGTAAATTTCTCTGACGAAACGTACAACACAAATTTATCGTGGTGATGGCCTTTGATGTGGTTGCCAATGGCCTGCACCAAGTGCGTTTTGCCCAGCCCTACGCCGCCATAAATCAACAACGGGTTGAAAGAGGTCACCCCGGGGCGTTGCGCCACGGCCATGCCTGCCGAGCGAGCCAAGCGGTTACAATCTCCCTCGATGTAATTGTCAAAACTATAAGTAGGATTGAGGTACAAATCCAACTCTGATGAATCGGGGCTACGCGGAGGTTGAGGGGTGGCTTTTTTCGGCTCAGAAGCGGCTTTTTGACGCGCTTCGGCGGCTTCGGGTGAGTTGGTGGTCGGAACGTGAACCTTGATAGGAGGCTGTCGGTCACCGCCCGTATCTACGATGATAGAGTACTCCAGTTGGCCGTCGCGACCGATGGCGTGGTCGAGTGCCCTACGCAGCACGTGAATGTAATTTTCCTCCAGCCACTCATAAAAAAATTGACTCGGAACTTGTATGGTCAAAGTTTTCCCTGCAAGCCGAAAGGGAACTATCGGCTCAAACCAAGTTTTAAAGCTCTGTTCGGGAACGTTGGCCTTAATGACTTGAAGGCACTTTTCCCATACAACAGCCACTTCTTGTTGAAAAAAACTATCCACTGAGTATCCTGAGTTATTCGTAAAAAACGGTCCAAAAATGTTGAGAGAGTACTATCTAAGTGTCAGTAAATCTGATTTTTAACGTTTAGCTCCGAATACATATAAGGTCACTAAAAGCCCTTTTTGCACAACCGCCCTTAAATTAAGGGTTGCAAAAATAGGAAAAAGGAATTAGAAACAATGACTTAAATATACTGATTTTGTTTTTGGAATGGCAAATTTAAAATGGTACAAGCTAATATTGTATTATAGATAGGATAGATAAGACGGTATTTGTTTTGTAGGAAGTTGAAAGCTCAAAATATAACTCCTATTTTTACCTTCAGTAACGTAAAACGTACTTTTTTTTATTAAAAACAGTTCATGAGCTTTTCCCTTTTTTCAGAATTTTCGCCATCCGATAAAAACGCGTGGGTACAACAGGCGCTCAAAGATTTGAAAGGTAAAGACTACGACAAGACATTGTTGTGGAATACCCCCGAGGGCTTTGTGGTGGAGCCCTATTATACCGACCAAGAGGTGCAAGAAACACAGCTTACGGGGTTGCAGGCGGCTCAACAAAAGAAATTAGGCTGGTTGAATCAACCCATAGTGACTTATGAAAGCGAGCGGGCTACCAATGCGGCGATGCTGGCGGTTTTGCAGAAAGGCGTTGATGCCCTGACGCTCGACTTACGGAATACCGACCTCGAAACCATTGAGTTTACCAAACTTCTCTACGGAATAAAACTCAGCGATACGCCTCTATTTTTCCAAATCAACGGGCAAAACAACGCTTTGATTCGTGCTCTTCAAACGTTTATTGCGTACCAAATGAAAGGTGGTTTGGCCGATGATGGCTTGGCAACATGGATGATGACGGGGCAACTTTCGGAAACGTATTTTGCCGAATTGGCAGCGGTAGCCATCGCGACAAAAGCATCGCCTAGCTTCAAAACCATCTGTGTAAGTAGCCATGTGTTTCACAATGCAGGTGCCAACGCGGCGCAGGAATTGGCCTTCGCGCTGGCTTCGGCGGTGACGTATGCTGATAAGCTGACCGATGCGGGCCTTGACCCAGATGCCGTTTTTTCGAAACTTTATTTTTCGGTTTCGATGGGTACCAACTACTTTATGGAGATCGCGAAGTTGCGGGCGCTGCGGTTTTTATGGCAACGAGTGCAGATGGGCTGGGGAATAGAGCCTAAAATAGCCTACGTTCACGCCCAAACTTCGACTTTCTACGATGCGGCCATTACGCCCAATACCAATCTGTTGCGGGCGACAACCGAGGCCATGAGCGCGGTTATTGGCGGTTGTGATGCGCTGACCGTTCACGCATACGACTCCACGTTTAGGACGCCAGATGAATTTTCGGAACGTATTGCCCGAAATATTTCTATTTTGCTGAAAGAAGAAAGTTATCTCGATAAAACCCTTGACCCTGCGGCGGGTAGTTATTTCCTCGAAAACCTGACCCAACAATTGGCAGAGGCCGCTTGGAGTTTGTTTTTGGAAGTAGAAGAAAAAGGAGGCTTATTGGCAGCTTTTGAACAGGATTTTATTCAAAATAAAATCAAACAAAACGCAACTGAGACCCTAGCCGCCCTTCAACAGGGAACGCGGGTAATGGTAGGTGTGAACAAATTTCGGGTGGATGAAGAAGTGCCTGTAAAATATACTCCAACTCCCGAAGCCGTCAATAAAACCGTGTCTTTTAAATTACTTCATCCCCAACGTATCGCTCAAACATTTGAACGATGATACAAATCGCTCAATTTCCCAAAATATTGCTAAAAAAATATAGTTGAACTACAACTAATGAAACCCAACTTCCTCAACATACATTCTTCCATTCAAGCCCCAATTACGGAAATGGGGTCGAGCAAACCTTTTGTGACTGCAGAAGGCATCAAAGTGAAACCTACGTTTACCAAAATGGATATTCGGGAGGCGGAACATTTGGGTTTTGGGGCAGGGATTCCGCCTTTTTTGCGCGGCCCGTACAGCACGATGTACGTCCTGCAGCCTTGGACGATTCGCCAGTATGCTGGTTTTTCTACGGCCGAGGAGTCCAATGCTTTTTATCGTCGGAATTTGGCCGCCGGCCAAAAAGGACTTTCGGTGGCGTTTGACTTGGCCACGCACCGAGGCTATGATTCTGACCATCCGCGCGTGGTGGGTGATGTGGGCAAGGCAGGCGTTGCGATTGACAGTGTCGAAGACATGAAAGTGCTGTTTGACCAAATTCCGCTCGACCAGATGTCGGTGTCGATGACTATGAACGGAGCGGTATTGCCCATCATGGCCTTTTATATCGTTGCGGCGGAGGAGCAAGGCGTAAAACCCGAGCAATTGGCAGGGACCATCCAGAACGATATTTTGAAGGAGTTCATGGTGCGTAATACCTACATTTATCCGCCCGCGCCGAGTATGCGTATCATTGGTGATATTTTTGCGTATGCCAGTAAGTTTATGCCCAAATTCAACAGCATCAGTATTAGCGGCTACCACATGCACGAAGCGGGCGCTCCCGCGCACATTGAGCTGGCCTACACGCTGGCTGATGGCTTAGAATACCTGCGCACGGGGCTGGCAGCGGGTATGGACATTGACGGTTTTGCACCTCGTTTGTCGTTTTTTTGGGGCATTGGCATGAACCATTTTATGGAAATCGCCAAGATGCGGGCGGGGCGACTGCTTTGGGCTAAAATTGTTAATCAGTTCGGGCCCAAAAACAGTAAATCGTTGGCATTGCGCACGCATTGCCAGACATCGGGCTGGTCCCTGACGGAGCAGGACCCGTTCAACAACGTGGCCCGAACCACCATTGAAGCCATGGCGGCGGCATTGGGACATACGCAAAGTTTACACACCAATTCGCTCGACGAAGCCATTGCGTTGCCGACCGACTTTTCGGCGCGGATTGCCCGCAATACGCAGTTGTATTTACAGTACGAAACCGATATTTGTCGCGTGGTAGACCCGTGGGGTGGGAGTTATTACGTCGAATATTTGACCAAAGAACTGACCGAAAAAGCCTGGGCGTTGATTGAAGAAGTGGAAGAAATGGGCGGCATGACCAAAGCCATCGAAGCGGGATTACCCAAAATGCGAATCGAAGAAGCCGCCGCCCGTAAGCAGGCCCGCATCGACAGTGGAAAAGACGTAATTGTGGGTGTAAACAAGTACAAACCCGATTCGGTAAAGCCGCTGGAATTGTTGGAAGTGGACAATAAAGCCGTTCGTGAAGCGCAGGTAGCGCAACTTGCGCGTATAAAGGCCGAACGGGATTCGGATAAAGTACAACGGACATTGGCGGCCATAACGGACGCTTGCCGACAGCAGGGAGGGATGGATAATAAAACTAATTTGCTGGCGTTGGCGATTGAGGCGGCCCGTGTGAGAGCTACTCTCGGGGAGATTTCGGATGCAATGGAAAACGTTTTTGGAAGATATAAAGCCGTGATACGTTCTATTTCAGGAGTTTATAGTGCGGAGGTTTCGGACGACGAGAATTTCCGAATTGCCCGCGAAATGACCGACCGCTTTGCCGAGTTGGAAGGCCGTCGACCACGAATTATGGTGGCCAAAATGGGGCAGGATGGCCACGACCGGGGGGCCAAAGTTATTGCGACGAGTTTCGCAGATTTGGGCTTCGATGTCGATATGGGGCCATTGTTCCAGACGCCCGAAGAAACCGCCCGTCAGGCGGCCGAAAATGATGTACATATTGTGGGAGCGTCTAGCCTTGCGGCAGGACATAAAACGCTTGTTCCTCAGCTCATTGAAGAACTCAAAAAACTCGGTCGGGAAGATATTATGGTTATTGCGGGGGGAGTCATTCCTCCGCAGGATTACGACTTTTTGTACAAAGCGGGTGTCAAAGGTGTATTTGGCCCCGGAACGGTGATTTCGGTCGCGGCCCAAAAGATTTTGAAGGAATTGATGGGAGAGTAAAGAAAAAAAACAAATATCCCACTTGAAGGTGCCTTGTTAGCAACAGCAAGGCATTTTTTTGTTAATTTGAGACGGAATTAAAGATAAAGACAATGGATAACTTTCGTATTGAAAGGCTGGTAATCAATAAAATTGGGCCGTTTGAGCACCTTAAGTTAGATTTCCCACTGAAAAAAGAACTCGATAAAGCTGAGATTCATATTTTGACTGGAGAAAATGGAACAGGGAAAAGTACAATTTTGGAGGCTTTGATTTATCCAATAAATGTTGATACTACCCGACAGTTTATTTATCCAGAAGATATGTACCGTATTCAAAATGGAATTGTAAACAAAATATGGAATCAAAGAATAGATAGTCGTATTCAAATTAAATTCAGCACCATAAATTCATTTTCTGCTTATTGGAGTGAAGATAAATGGATGGTAGATCATCTCCAAGCATATACAATTTTAGAGTATTTAAATAGAGCAAATCGGTTAGATAGTAATGATTTAAATATTGCTTTTTTTGCATATTCAGGTTATAGAAAAGCGGAAAAAACCAGTATTACTGGTATTCAGGAAATAGAGGAATCACCAATCGCTAACGCCCATAACTTTCATTTATCAATAACACCCCAAAATCTCATTCAATGGCTTGTAAATATTCAAACGCGCGAATTGATTGCAAAAGGGAAAGGTGACATTGAAAAAGCAAAACAATACCGCAGAACCATCGGAATCATAGAAGATGCGTTAGGAGAAATCATTGAATCCGAAGTAAAGTTTGATCTTGAAGAAGACCCCTTAGGAGTAAAAATCAAGGTTGACGGGCAATCGCTCAACTTTGACCAATTACCCGACGGCCTAAAATCCATGGTGAGTTGGATGGGGGACTTGTTAATGAGAATGGACAGGCTCAAATGGGTAAATAATACGCCTGTTTTAGAGCGGAATTTTATCCTGTTACTGGATGAAATTGAAGTTCATTTGCATCCGGCTTGGCAGCGAAAAATTTTGCCAGTTGTTCAAAAACTCTTCAAAAATGCCCAAATATTCATTTCTACGCATTCGCCTTTTGTAGTGGGTTCAGTGGATGGCGCTTGGGTGCATCGGTTTGTTAAAAAAGACGGATACAGTGTCTTAGCAGGGGAGCCGATTTTGTCGGAAGATGCCAAGAGTTATGATTATATTTTGGAAGAAATCTTTGGCATTAAGGAGCGTTTCGGAGTAGATGTTGAAAGGAAATTGGCTGAATTTCAGTTGCTTAAAAAAGAAGTGCTAAAAAGTCCAGAAACGGTTGATTTGACTAGATTTAAGGAGTTGATAGGAGAGTTGATGAATCAAAATAGTGTTGAAATTGAAAGCATCCTCGGTATGGAACTTAGGCAGCTTAAACGCCTTACCAACCAAGATTTTTCTGTTGCTGAAATATGAGAAAGTTTACGCGTTTAGATACCCCTGATGTTTTACTTGAACTGGATGCCAAAACAGAAAAAGCTCGGTGGCAAATGTACGGAGAACGATATGCGCAGCAGCGGGCAACCCATCCTTCATTTGAGTTTCAATGGCCCCAAATCAGCAGTAAAAAGTTAAATCAACATCTTTTGCCTCATTTGATGGCAATGACCGATGACCATTGCTCGTATTGTGATGGTTTTCCTTTAAAAAGAGGAGATGATACGATTGACCATTTTCATCCTAAGACCAATCCTGCGTTTTATTCGGAAGTCTGTAAATGGGAAAATCTGTATATCTCCTGCAAACACTGTCAAGATTCAAAAGGAAGTAAGTTTGAAAAGGTGTTGTTAAGACCAGATGAGATTGAGTTTCATTTTAACCGCTATTTTATTTACGATTATATTGAACACACAATTTCCCCCAATCCGTTTGCTTCTGAGGACGAACAATATCGAGCGCAAAAGACCATCGAAATCTTTGATTTAAAACACAAAAGCCTTTGCGTAAGCAGACGTCATGCGTATCAAAGGTACGTAAGTGACACTGATCCCGTTTTGTCGGATTACAATTTTAGGTTTATGTTTGAGTAAAAATTAGGTTTCAGGAATTCAACCATGCAACAATACCACGACTTACTTCGCCATATTTTAGCCCACGGAACCCGCAAAACTGACCGTACGGGCACGGGAACCATCAGCGTATTTGGGTACCAAATGCGCTTTGACCTACAAGAAGGCTTTCCGCTGGTCACGACCAAAAAGGTCCATACCAAATCCATCATCCATGAGTTGCTTTGGTTTTTGAAGGGCGATACCAACATCAAGTACCTCAAAGACCACGGCGTGAGCATCTGGGACGAATGGGCCGATGCCGATGGCAATCTCGGCCCCGTCTATGGCAAGCAATGGCGCAGTTGGGAAGCCCCCGACGGACGCGTCATTGACCAGTTTCAGGATGTGTTGAAGCAGCTTAAAAACAGCCCTGATTCCCGACGCATCATTGTATCGGCTTGGAATCCAGCCGATTTGAATAAAATGGCCTTGTCTCCTTGCCATGCATTGTTTCAGTTTTATGTGGCAGATAATAAACTTTCTTGCCAACTCTATCAGCGCAGTGCGGATGTGTTTTTGGGCGTGCCGTTCAACATCGCAAGCTATGCCCTTTTGACCATGATGATTGCGCAGGAGTGCGGGTTTGAGTACGGTGATTTTATCTGGACGGGTGGTGATACCCACATTTATAGTAATCACTTAGAACAAGTTGAATTGCAACTCTCGCGTGAATTGCGTCCGTTGCCTGTCATGAAGATGAATCCCGATGTAAAAAGTGTTTTTGACTTTAAATTTGAGGATTTTACGCTTGAAAATTATAACCCTTGGCCAGCCATTAAAGCGCCTGTCGCAGTGTAAGAATATTAAACTTTTTCAACGCACCGATTTCAATTTTTGAAAGCTATGAAGAGGTTGTTGTTATTGGTTGTTTTTGGGTTGCCATTCTTTGCCTTTGCACAAATTCGGGTAGAGATAACAAAACATACTCCGTTTAAAACAGCCAACCAACGTCTTTTTTTGGCTTGTGATTTTAACAATTGGCAACCTGGCGATGTTGAATTTGAGCTAAAGCGCGATGTAAATGGCGTGTACTCGTTGTTATTACCTGATTCTCTTACGCATTTCAAATACAAAGTAACCCAAGGAAGTTGGGGTTTGGTAGAAGGAGATTCAGAGGGAAACAGCCGCCCTGACCGTGTCTATGATCGTTTGACAGAGCCCAATCCTAAATTGTTACAACTTCAAATAGAAGGTTGGGAAGCGCACGCTACGTATCGGTTTGTAGTTACATCCATTCCTACCAATACCCCAAAAGATGCGGTAATTTACATTACGGGCAATTTTAATAACTGGAATACTAGTGATGAGAACTATCGGCTGAAACGACAAATGGATGGAACGTATCGTGTTACCGTTGTGTCTGATTTGGATCGCCTTGAGTATAAATTTTCCCGTGGCGATTGGAATAGCGTAGAAGGAAAAGAAAATGGAAAAACTCGACCCAATCGGCTGCTTTATCGTAATGAATCATTAAAAAGCGATAATATTACCGTCGAAATAATTAGTTGGGAAGATTTATCTGGCACCTTTCGTTCTATCTCCATTTACGACTTACTTTTGCTATTTTCAGCCTTTCAAAGTGCCTTATTGATTATTGCCATAACGTCTATGCAGGACTACAACCGTCAGGCAAATCGTTGGTTGGTAGTCTCGTTGGCATTTATGGCTGTTATTGTATTGATTCGAGTAGTAAGTGCTTATCGGGAAGTGGCACAAGAGTACACAAAGTTGTTGTTAATCCCCGATTTTGTGCTGTTTCTGTACGCACCGCTTTTTTATTTTTATATTCAGAAACTGCTTTTCAAGACGCCTAAATTCCCTTCTAAATGGTGGGGGCATTTTGTGTTGCCCAGCCTGCAGTTTTTGATGTATTTGCCCTATTTTTTAATGGAAGATAAAAGCCTTCAAATCAAAATCGTGAATCGTGATGTTGATTTGATGTGGCTTTTTTGGGGAACTGGCACGGTGGCGCTGATGGTAAATGTGTATTATTGGTTGGCCAGCCGGCGGGTAATTAGGTCGTACCGAGCTTTATACGCTAATCAGGCTTCTTATGAACAAAATCTGCAATACCTTTCAACGGTACTTGCCTTGCAGGCAGTTTGTTTGGTTTTATGGTTATTTTCGGGGGGGCTTTTTGTGGTAGGCTATTTTCTAAAAATGGATACCATATCCATTGTCCAAAAAAGTATTGATACGATTTGGCTGGCTTTTTCGACAATTCCTTATTTTTTGGGGTATTTTGCCATTCATCAACCCGAAATATTTAAATTACCAACGCAGCCCATTTCCTTTCTGAAACCCAACGATGAACCTTCGATTATAATTCAGGATGCCCTTACTCCTTTGGTAGAAAAAGAATCTGAATTGGTCGAAAATCTCTCCAATTACAAAGAGAAGCTGGAAAGCTACATGAAGAAAAACAAGCCCTATACCAACCCTGGACTGACCCTCAATGAACTTGCTCAGAAGCTCAAAATGACGCCGCATCTTCTTTCTAAAATTATCAACGAAGGGTACAATAAAAACTTTTTTGACTTCATCAATGAATATCGTATAGAGGAATTTAAACTACGTTTTGAAGACCCTCGCAACCGGCAATATACCATGTTGTCTATTGCCTTTGAAGTGGGTTTCAATTCTAAAACTTCCTTCAACCGAGCATTTAAGAAAATGACCCAACAAACCCCTCGCGAATTTTTCTACGAGTCGCGGGTTGAAGAATAGAAAATACGACCTTTTTCTCCCCCAATAAGTACCACCTTATAAAGTGGAACGCATTTGATTCTATTAAACCTTCTGGAAATCAGCTGATTTGAGCTGTGGAAAACCTGTGTTTTAAAATAGGTTTCAAACTACAAAGTGGAACGATTCGTCATAATACTGATGGTACTTTTGCAAGAAGTTTTTGACAATTACAGTTTGTAAAGTCAATTTCTTAGGTAAAATCTTCTAAACAATTTATTAAAAAAACCTATGATGATTCAGTTCTATAGCATGTTTTGGCAAGTGGGTGCAGCCCCGCGGTTGAAACTCATGGTGTTGGTATGGATACTGGCGGTAGCCTCTGCCACGGCACAAGACCTTTCCGTGTCTGGAAAAGTGCAGGAAAGCAACGGCTCGGCATTGCCAGGCGTGAGTGTTTTGGTAAAAGGTACTACCAGAGGAACCCAAACCGATGCCGAAGGAAACTTCAAAATTGTAATACCTGCCAATGCCACGTTGGTCTTCAGTTTTGTGGGAATGACTACGCAGGAAGTGGCGGTAGGAAACCGCACGACCGTTTCCGTGACGTTGCTTAATGACAACAAACAGTTGGCCGAGGTGGTGGTCATTGGTTACGGTACGCAGCGCAAAAAAGACCTTACGGGTTCGATTGCCTCTATTACGACCGCTGATTTTAACAAAGGAAACATTGCTACCCCTGACCAACTAGTAGCTGGTAAAGTGGCTGGGGTGCAAATAACGCCCAATGGCGGTGCCCCAGGTGCGGGGAGTACAATCCGTATTCGCGGAGGTGCTTCTTTGAACGCGAGCAACGACCCCCTCATCGTCATTGACGGTGTACCTTTGGACAACAGCGAATTGAGAGGCGCTCCCAATCCGCTAAGTTTAATTAATCCCAATGATATTGAGTCGTTTAATATTCTGAAAGATGCTTCTGCCACCGCTATTTATGGATCACGGGCTTCTAACGGAGTGATTATGATTACAACCAAAAAGGGAAAGAAAGGCGACATTATGCGCGTCAATTTGAGTACGCAAGCTTCCATAGGTCAAAGAACGGGGCAAATTGAAGTTCTTTCGGCTGATGATTTTCGAGCTTTAGTCAATCAATACGGGACGGGTGCTCAAAAATCGTTATTGGGGTCGGACGTCACCGACTGGCAAAAAGAGATTTATCGTACGGCTGTCAGCACCGACAACAACTTGAGTGTTACAGGTTCGGTGAAAAACATGCCCTACCGCGTGTCAGTGGGATATACCAATCAAAATGGTATTTTAAAAACCTCCAATATGGGGCGGACTTCGGCTTCCGTAGGCTTGACCCCGATGCTGCTCGACAACCACTTGAAAGTGGATATTAACGTCAAAGCATCTACTATTAAAAATCGTTTTGCCAACCAAGGGGCAATAGGTGCAGCAGTTGCTTTTGACCCTACTCAACCTATTTTTTCGGGTAAAGAATCGTACGGCGGTTATTTTGAGTGGGTAAATGCCGACGGAAAACCCAACACCATTGCAACCCGTAACCCACTTGGATTGTTGGATTTGACGGACGATAAAAGTACCGTTAATCGCAGTATCGGTAATATGCAGTTGGATTATAAATTCCATTTTTTGCCTGAACTGCACGCCAATCTAAACGTAGGTTATGATGTTTCCAAAAGTGATGGAAATCGCTCTGTACCCGCATTGGCAGCCTCCAATTTTAGTAATGGTGGCGAAAGAACAGTCTATACCCAAGACCGCTCCAATAAGTTATTGGATTTTTACTTCAACTACGTAAAAGACCTCACCAAGGATACGCGCATTGACTTAACGGCAGGGTACTCGTACCAAGATTTTTTGAATACCACCACGAGCATTACCAAAGATGCCGCAGAAACCAAAATCATCAACGATAGCCCTTACAAAACCCAAAATACGTTGGTATCTTTCTTTGGACGGGCAAATCTGAACCTTCAGGACCGCTATTTATTGACCTTTACACTTCGCCGCGACGGTTCGTCCCGTTTTGCCAAAGACAACCGTTGGGGAACTTTTCCATCGGCGGCTTTTGCGTGGAAAATCAACGAAATGGAGTTTTTGAAAAATTCTAACGTACTATCTGACTTGAAGTTGCGCTTAGGATATGGGGTAACAGGGCAGCAGGATGTAGGTCAAAACTTTGCGTATTTGGCACGCTATACGCCAAGTACAGCCACTGCTCAACAGCAACTGGGAAACACGTTTTATACTACGCTACGTGCCGAAGGATACAACGCAAACATCAAATGGGAACAAACCGTTACTCAAAACGTAGGCTTGGATTTTGCCTTCAAAAAAGCAAGAGTATCGGGTAGTATTGATTACTATCGGAAAGAAACTACGGACTTGCTAAACGTCGTGCCCGTTGCGGCAGGTACCAACCTCACCAACGAAATCTTGTCGAATGTAGGTTCGATTGAAAATAAAGGATTGGAACTGTTGTTGAACTACAACGCTGTCAGTAAAGAAGATTTTACGCTTGATTTGGGCTTTAATGCGACTTATAACGAGAACAAAATCACCAAATTAACCTCGGCCAACGATCCCAATTACAAAGGAGTATTAGTAGGCGGTATCGCAGGCGGTGTGGGCAGTACCATTCAAATCCATTCGGTGGGGTATCCAGCATCGTCGTATTTTGTGGCGCAGCAAGTGTATGACCAAAATGGTAAACCCGTTGAAGGTGTGTACGTTGACCGCAATCAGGATGGTAAAATTACCGTGGACGATTATTATCACTACAAATCTCCCGCGCCACGCGTTTTTATCGGTTTCAACGCCCAAACTTCTTATAAAAAATGGAGTGGTGGTTTTGTAGTTCGGGGTAACTTTGGCAACTACGTTTATAACAACATCGTTTCTACACGCGGCGTATTGCAGGCGTTCCAAGGAGCCAACAACTCACTGGCCAATGTTGTGCCCAACGTCAACGTAACCCAGTTTGCCACCCCGCAGTATTTCTCGGATTACTACATGGAAAATGCCTCTTTCCTGCGCATGGACAACCTTTTTGCGGGCTATGATTTGGGTAAACTTTTTGGCGGAAAAACCTCCGCACGCGTATCTGCGACTGTACAAAACGTGTTTGTAATCACCAAATACACGGGACTAAATCCCGAAGTAAGCGGTGGTATTGACAACAATATTTACCCCATGCCTCGGACTTATACTTTGGGTTTAAACATTGGATTTTAGGAGTTTATAACGAATAAACGTTTCCAAACAAACAAGAAAAAATGAAGAATTTTATCCATATAAATAATATAGTGGGAGGATTCGCGCTGGCGTTGGTGGTTTCCTCTTGTGTCAAAGACCTTGACAGAATGCCTTTTAATGAGGTTACTTCGGCAACTGTTTATAGCGACCCCGCTGCTTACCGACAAGTAGGTGCAAAGCTGTACGCAGGGCTGATGTTGACAGGCCAACAAGGCCCTGCTGGCGACGACCGTACCAAAGACATCAAAGGGATGGACGAAGGCTTTTCGAGCTATTTGCGTAATTATTGGTACTTACAAACACTTACGACTGACGAAGCCGTAATTGCTTGGAGTGATGCGGGTTTGCCTGAGTTGCACCAAATGAAATGGTCATCCAATAATCCTTTTGTGAGAGGTTTTTACAACCGAGTTTTCTATCAAATCGCCTCTTGTAATGAATTTATTCGAGAAACAAGCGATGCAAAATTGGCGGAAAGGGGAGTGTCAGGTACAATCCTTACCGATGCAAAAGCCCTGCGGGCCGAAGCGCGTTTTCTGCGGGCACTGAGCTACTGGCACGCGTTAGATTTGTTTGGGGGAAATGTGCCATTTGTTACCGATAACGACGTTGTAGGCTCAGCGCCACCTATACAGACAAATGCTAAGGACTTGTTTGCTTATATTGAGTCAGAATTGAAAGCCATTGACAACGAGTTGGTTGAAGCGCGTAAAAATGAATATGCCCGCGCTGACAAAGCGGCGGCTTGGATGCTGCTTGCCAAACTGTATCTCAACGCAGAGGCACAAGGCCAAGGCAACCGTTACGCCGATGCTGCCACTTATGCCAAAAAAGTGATTGACGCAGGGTACAGTTTGCAGTCAAAATACGATGATTTGTTCAAAGCCGACAACCATAACTCATCTGAAGTGATTTGGGCATTAGCGGCCGACGGAAACCGCAGTCAAACCTGGGGGGGGATGACTTTTCTGTGCCACGCGCCTGTGGGTGGTTCGATGCCCGCTTCGAGTTATGGTATCGACGGCGGTTGGGGCGGTGTTCGAGTAACGCCTTCCTTTGTAAAGCTGTTTGCTGACCCATCAGGCAAGACTGATAAAAGAGCCATGTTTTATACCGACGGACAAAAGTTGGAAATAAACGAAATTCCCACTTTTACCGATGGTTATGCCATGCCTAAATACAAAAATATAACCTCTGCTGGTAAGGTTGGAACGAATTTAACCCATCCTGATACTGATTTCCCTATGTTTCGTTTGGCGGATGCGTATTTGATTTATGCTGAAGCAGCGGCACGCGGGGCTGGTGATAAAGCATTGGCACTTGATTATGTCAATAAACTTCGGGTAAGAGCCTACGGAAATACGTCGGGGAATATTGCAGCGGCTGATTTAACCCCTGATTTTGTATTGGCCGAGCGCGGTCGTGAGTTGTCTTGGGAAGGTGGCCGTCGTACAGACTTGTTACGCTTCGGCAAATTTACCAGTTCCTCTTACTTATGGGCGTGGAAAGGCGGTGTAAAAGACGGGGCAGGCGTGCAGGATTATTTGAAAATCTTCCCTCTCCCTTCTACCGACTTAACGGCCAATCCTAATTTGGTGCAAAATGCTGGTTATTAAGCCCCTGAAAATCTCTGATTACAGATTAACACAAAAAAACATGAAAAATTGGTTTCATAAATTCATATACGCTGTCGTAGTCCTAACGACATTGAACTCCTGCGAAAAAGACGAAATAAAGGCAGTCATTAATTCAGGAGCTGTGCCCGTGGTGACACTTTCGGCCTCGTCGGTGGTGTTGACCAAAGAAAATGCCGATAAAGATGCGTTGACGATTTCGTGGGCAAAGCCTGATTATGGTTTCAACGCGCCCGCAGCATACACGATTTTGATTGATAAAAAAGGAGGAGACTTCTCAAATGCGACTGCAATAACAACGGGTGCCGAATTGAAGAAAACCTTCAAAACCTCAGAATTAAACCCTATTTTATTGAAATTAGGCTTGAAAGTAGCCACTGCCGGAGATGTGGACGTAAAAGTGCAGTCGTTTTTGGGCGGAAGTACCAATCTGAATTCGTCGGTTGTTTCGCTGAAAGCAACGCCTTATCTGGACAAACTTGACCTGAGTACGAATCTCGGTGTGGTGGGGTCGGCTGCTAATAACTGGGGAGCGACGCCCGATTTGCCTTTCTATAAAACCGACAAATCCAACGTATATGTAGCCTATGTGACACTCACCGATGGCGAAATTAAATTCCGTGAAAACAACAAGTGGGACGTAAACTACGGAGGCACTAACGGTACGCTTGTGAAAGGGGGAGACAATATCGTGGTCAAAGCTGGTTCGTATAAAATCACAGTGGATTTTGAAGCCCTCAAATATACCGTGGAGAAGTTTTCGTGGGGAATTGTCGGCTCGGCTACGCCAAATGGCTGGAGTGCGCCAGATGTGCCCTTTTTCTATGACCCTTCTTCTGACCAATGGAGATCGATTGCAACGTTGAAAGACGGCGAAATCAAGGTTCGTCAGAACGAAGATTGGACCGTAAACTATGGTGACAAAGGCGCTGATGGTACGCTCGAAGTGGGGGGTGACAATATTGTGGTAAAAGCAGGGACTTACTTGGTGACGGTTGACTTCAAAACCCTGAAATATACCATTGTTCCTACCAAAGTATGGGGGGTAGTGGGTAGTGCGACTCCTAACGGATGGAATGGGCCCGATGCTAAATTTAGACCCGATTTTGGTACCGAAGGTATTTTTACACTGTCCAATATCAAGCTGATTGATGGAGAAATCAAATTCCGCCAAAATGATGATTGGGCTGTAAACTATGGCGACGACAAAGCCGATGGTGTGATTGAAGCTGGCGGGGCAAATATTGCCGTAAAAGCTGGTACGTACGATATTGTTCTTGATTTTACCAATGCCGCCAAACCCACTTACAAGTTCATTAAGAGATAGATAAAAATCCAAACTGAAAACTAATAGGTTGATTATCGAAAGCACCGATAAACTTTTGTCGGTGCTTTTTTAATCATCTATCGAGTTTATTACGGTATGCGTGAGCGGCAGCTCTGACCTACAAGTAACTTTACCAGCAAAAGGTCTAATTGAGATGCCATTGAAAACGAATAAATTAAAAACGATGAAATCATTATTGATCCTAGGCCTGTTATCTGTCGGTACTTTTGCCCAAAATCTACCCAAAGTCAGCTCGGGAAGCATCAAAAGAATAGAAAACCTCGCTTCTCAATACGTCTCGGCAAGAAACGTGGATGTTTGGCTACCTGAAGGATATACTCCCCAAAAAAAATACTCAGTGCTCTATATGCACGACGGACAAATGTTGTTTGATAGTACCAACAATTGGAACAAACAGGAATGGGGGGTGGATGAAACACTGGCCAAAATGATGGCCGATGATAAAATTAAAGCTACTATCGTGGTGGGTATTTGGAATTCGGACAAAGGCCGTCATGCCGATTATTTTCCACAAAAACCCTACGAGCAATTAACAACGTTAGAAAAACAATTTGTGGTTGAACAACTCCAAAAAGCAGGCCGAACAAAGGAGGCTTTTCAGCCTGTATCAGACTATTACCTGAAATTTTTGGTAACTGAGCTAAAACCCCTGATAGATAAGACTTACGCTACGCTTCCCGATAGAAACAACACCTTTGTGGCTGGGTCGAGCATGGGTGGACTTATTTCGATGTATGCGATTTGTGAATACCCTACTGTTTTTGGAGGAGCGGCCTGCTTGTCTACCCACTGGCCTGGGATATTCAGCACTGAAAACAACCCTGTTCCGAATGCTTTCTTTAGCTATCTGACAACCCATTTGCCCAATCCTGAAAATCATAAGATCTATTTCGACTACGGCGACCAAACCCTGGACGTGCTCTATCCACCGCTTCAAAAACAGGTTGATACTATTTTACATGCAAAGGGATTTACGGATAAAAATTGGGTGACCCGATTTTTTCCAGGCGATACCCACAGCGAGCAAGCGTGGAAAAAACGAATTCCTATTCCTATTGAATTTTTACTAAAAAAATGATGAACATGAAAAAAAAAATTGCTCTTATCTTTCTTTTGTCTGCCTTATGGTGGGGCGCAACTGCTCAAATACAACACGTAGAACCCCTCAATTGGTGGGTGGGAATGAAAAATAAAAACCTTCAATTGTTGGTTCATGGAAACAACATTGGTGAAACCACTCCCGTGATTAATTACCCAGGCATTTTTATCAAAAAAATCCACAAAGCCGACAGCAAGAACTATTTGTTCATAGATGTTGTCGTCGAAAAAAATACCAAGCCGGGTACGTTTCCGATTCGTTTCCAAAAAGCAGGCAAAACGCTTTATTCTTATGACTATAGTGTGCTTCCAAGGCTTTCTGAAAGTGCACAACGAAAAGGGTTTAATGCCTCGGATGTGATTTATCTGATTACTCCCGACCGATTTGTTAATGGCGATTATACTAACGATGTGGTGCCAGCGATGAAAGAAACCCAAATCAATCGCAAATTTGAGGGAGCAAGGCACGGGGGGGATATCAGGGGAATTATCAATAGCCTCGATTACATCTCAAGTATGGGTTTTACGGCCATTTGGCCTACTCCATTGCTCGAAAACGATATGCCAAGCTACTCGTATCATGGCTATGCTATTACCAATCATTATAAAGTAGACCCAAGGTTTGGTACGTTGGAGGATTACAAAGAGTTGTCTTTGAAAGCACGTCAAAAAGGCATCAAACTGATTTTTGACGAAGTGCTCAATCACACAGGCTTGGGCTATTGGTGGACGAATGACTTGCCCTTCAAAAATTGGATTAATTACCCCAATGTTTATCAAGCTACCAATCACCGCCGCACCGTCAATCAGGATAAATATGCCTCTGAGTTTGATAAAAACTTGATGAAAAATGGTTGGTTCGATAAAATGATGCCCGATATGAACGGACAAAACCCCTTTATGGCCAACTATTTAATTCAAAATTCCATTTGGTGGATTGAAACATTGCAGCTTGGCGGTATCAGACAGGATACATATGGCTATTCGGATAAAACTTTCCTAAAAAATTGGAGCTGTGCCCTCATGCATGAATACCCCAATTTCAGTATTGTGGGTGAAGAATGGAGTATCAATCCGTTAATAACATCGTATTGGCAAAAGGGAAAGCAAAATGCCGACGGCTATGATGGCTGCCTTACAAGTGTTATGGATTTTCCACTGCAAGCAGCTTTGGTAGAGGCATTAAAAGAAAAAGACGATGCGAATTTCGGTAAAGGATTGCCCGCTTTATACGAAGCCTTGGCCAATGATTTTGTCTATGCCAACCCCTTTCAAATTTTGACCATGGGCGATAATCACGACATGGACCGATTGTACACGCAGCTGAACAATGATGCCGAACTGACTAAAATGGCCCTAACGTTTTTATTGACCACTCGGGGCGTGCCTCAATTGTTTTATGGAACAGAGGTGTTGATGGAGAATACGGGTCACCACAAAAATGATGGCCTGATTCGTTCTGATTTTCCGGGTGGTTGGAAAGAAGATACCGTGAGTGCATTTTCGGGCAAAGGATTGAGCCCTCAACAGCTTGATATGCAGCTTTATCTCAAAAAACTGTTGAATTGGCGGAAAAACAATACAATTATTGCCACCGGGAAAACCCTTCATTTTGCGCCTTCAGGCAGCGTGTATGTTTATTTTAGATACACCAACGAGGCAAAGGTCATGGTGGTGATGAACAAAAGCAAACAAGCTCAAACGCTGGATTTAGCGAGGTATTCGGAAATATTAAAAGAGGGAAGTGTCGTAAAAAACGTAGTCACTGATGAAGTAAAGACCCTGGGTAGTACCCTTTCTGTCGCAGGGAAAAGCGCGGTGGTTTTTGAAGTAAAATAAAGCATAGGAATAGGACTTATTGTGTCGGATAATCAATTAACTAATACCATCGATGGAAAAGCTAACGCGTTTACTTTTTTGCCTCTTTTTTGCAAATTTTGCTTTTGGGCAAGCGCTCATTGTTAAGCCCGAATTTCCAACCTCGGAGGGAGAGATTACCCTAGTCTTTGATTTGACACAAGCAAAAGACAATCGAAAAGCAGGCTTACTTAACCAAGCAAGTGGGTTGTATATTTGGGCGTGGGGCGGGTCTGACCCCGCCAACAAAACAGCAGAGTTTGGGCCAGCGGGGCAAATGAGTTTTTCGCAACCCTTTGCCCCTGGATTGTTGACCCGCGTCAGTGATAATATATGGACTATCAAGTTGACTCCCAATAAATACCTCAACGTAACTGGAAGAAAAGCTTTACGTTGGATGGGGGTTTTGGTGAAAAACGCCAATGGCTCGGCTCAAACCGAAGATTTTTTGTTTGACTTTTACGCTTCCAATCAGTTGTTTGTACGATTTAATACCCCAACCGGAAAAAACTTTTTCGTCGAGGCCAACCGTTCTATCTCCATAAAAGCAAGAGCATCTATTACGGCTAAATTAACTTTGACGCTCGACGGAACTGCCGTGGCAACGGCCACCGATACAAGTATTTCGGTAACGATTCCAACTGGAACGGCCTCTAACCAACGCCGTACGGTGCGTGTCACGGCCAGCACAGCAAATCAGGAGGTTTTTGAGGAGTTTACTTTTACAGTTAGTCCATCACCTACGGTGGCTGCTTTGCCTTCGGGATTGCGAAACGGCATCAATTACACCTCGGCTACCTCGGCTACTTTAGTGCTTTTTGCTCCCGATAAAAAGTTTGTGTATGTCTTGGGCGATTTCAATAACTGGGAAAATCAGGCTGATTATTTAATGAACCGTACACCTGATGGGCAAACGTACTGGCTGGAAATCAAAAATTTAACCCCACAAAAAGAATATGCTTTTCAGTATTTGGTAGATGGGGTAATCGCCGTAGGAGACCCCTACGCTGAAAAAATACTTGACCGCAACAACGATAAATTTATCCCCGCCACTACCTACCCCAATTTGTTGCCTTTTCCTCAAAAAGCACAAGGAAATATTGTGTCGGTCTTGCAAACCAATCAAGCGCCTTATGTTTGGAAGGTCAATAACTTCAAACGCCCCGCCAACGAAGATTTAGTAATTTACGAACTACTAGTGCGTGATTTTGTGGGTAGTCGTTGGTACAAAACCGTAGCTGACTCATTGCCTTATCTGAAAAAAATGGGCATTAATGCCCTTGAGTTGATGCCTATTATGGAGTTTGCTGGTAATGATTCTTGGGGCTATAACCCCATTTTTCATGTTTCTCCAGACAAAGCCTACGGAACCCCCAACGACTTAAAGACATTAATTGATAAGTGCCACGAAAACGGCATTGCGGTCATTTTGGACATGGTTTTGAACCAAGCCGACTATGATTTTCCGTATGTAAAAATGTACTGGGACGGAACGCAGCCCGCTGCTAACAATCCCATGTTTAATCCACAGGCGACACATCCGTTCAGTGTCTTTTTTGATTTTAACCACGAGGCCGCTGCTACCAAAGACTACGTGCAGCGTGTCAATGAGTTTTGGTTGAAAGAGTACCGTTTTGACGGCTTTCGTTTCGACCTTTCCAAAGGATTTACCCAAACGAATTCAGGCACTGATGTGGCGCGTTGGGGAAGATACGATGCCAGCCGAGTGGCTATTTGGAAACGGATTTATGACCAAATTCGCAAAAATGATCCAACGGCTTATGTGATTTTGGAGCATTTTGCTGATGATCAGGAAGAAGCCGAACTCGCCAACTACGGCATGATGCTGTGGGACAATCAAAATGGGGTGTTTAGAGAAGCGGTTAAAAACGGTAAAGGTAATTTTAATCGCCTTTCGTGGAAGAACCACGCTGGTTTTCAGAAACCTGCCACAATTGGTTACATGGAAAGCCACGACGAAGAAAGGATAATATACGATGCCATTATCAACGGGAATGCTGAAGTGAAAAATATCCCGACGGCCTTGGAACGAGTGAAAGCCGCCGCCACGCTGTTTATGCTTACGCCTGGACCTAAGCTGATGTGGCAGTTTGGTGAATTGGGGTACGATGTTTCAATTGACGAAAATGGCCGTACAGGGGCAAAGCCGATTCGGTGGGAATACCTAAAAGATGCCAATCGGTTGAAACTGTACAAAGTTTTTTCAGAACTTATTCGCTTCAAAACTACGCAAGAAGTTACAAAAACGACCGATTTTACGCTCGAAACCTTCGATAATATTAAACGCCTGACCCTCCATCATTCGTCGATGAACGTACGGGTTATTGCTAATTTTGGACTAAACGACCAATTAATTTCATTGCCAGCAGGGCGTTGGTTTGATTATTTTACGGGACAAGAAATAAATGTGGACTCAACACACCCGCAATATACCTTTCAAAGTGGTCAATTTCATGTTTTAACTTCCGTAAAAATGGCGATTCCAGAGTTGAATTTAGTACCTTGGAAACTACAGATTATTACAGCGGTAGCACCTCTTGTATTTGATAATGAATTACTTGTCTTTCCTAACCCTTCGCAAAAATGGCTGCATTTAGAGTGGGAAAGCACCTACCGAGGGGAAGTGAAAATTGAGATTACCGACATGGCTGGTCGGCAGCTTCGGTATTTTGTACCTCAAAAAACGTCCAACTTTATGAAGCAGCAACTGCCCGTCAATGATTTGCCTTTGGGGAGCTATTTGATACGTATTTTGGAGGGAGAAAAAAGTCAGATGAAGCGATTTATGCGGGAATTTTAATCATTACAATTCTTCTAAATACAGCGTATTCCCCTCTACGTTTCGCTGTATTTTTTTGCCGTTGATGGTGGTCGTAAACATGACTGGCTCGAAGGCTTCGGCAAAATTGTCCTGAAACAACAGCAGACGTTTGCCCGTTTTTGGGTTTTTCCACACTTGTAGCCACGGCTGATTGTGTTTAAACGCCCGCGCAAACTCTCCCGTGTCATTTTGCCAAACCGCTTTTATGGTTTCCTGCGTTGCTCTTCGGTAGTCAAAACCGTAGCTTTCGCGGGTTTGGGTGCCATCCAGAATGTGCTGATACTTGGCAAACAACTCATGTGCCTGCACCATGGTAGCTATCCCGAGGGCGTCTTTGCCGATGTAATCTTCGTTGAGTGAGGGGCAGGTGGGTTGGTCGGGTCCTTGGTACTCATACACAAAATACCCCCCCGTCTTTTGCGATTCACACGAAAGATTTCCGTTGATTTTGGAATACCTCAACGCCTGATACGGATTGTAGGATTGGCCAAAAATCCAGTAATTGGTGTAGAAAACGCGTGGATTGCAGAGATGAATAAATACTGCATCGCGCACCAGATTCATGGGGTACATCACCCGATTGTCTAGTTGCCTGATGTAGCCTTTGGTGCCATTTCCTACCCTAAAACGCCGCGTGTAGCTGCGTCGGGCGTCGGCGGGTTTGTCTTCGTAGGGCCAAATAAAGTTGAGGAATTTTACTTTTTGGGGAACAATCAACGATTTTAGATTGAGGATGTCCAGCGTTCGCAGGTACCAGTTGACGGGCGCTTTCCAGACTTGAGGGGGTTGGTCGGTGGCATCACTCGTATTGACGGTGCTGCTGGTATAGCCAAAACCCGTCATGAGGATGGTCGGATAAGGGATTTTTATGTTTTGGATGGATTTTGCTTCTTGATGAATGGCCAAATAGTCATCAATATTTTTTTTGCCGGCGCTCCAGTTGTCGTTGGCGTAGCCGTCCAATGTGAAGCTGTTCCCCTTAAACGTAAACGACGGTGCATCCCCAATCCACGAATAAAACAACTTTCCGTGGCGTTTGTAAATTCGATCTGAAAGCTCATACATGATTTTCCCAAAGTTGGGGTCAGACATGTCCCAATACCATCCTTCTTCGGCTTTGCCAGGCTCAAAATCGACCGAAAAAGCGTCGGCAGGGGTGCTTTTAGCCAACCAATCGGCGGCTTGGTCGAGTTGTTTGGAGTCAAAACGGGTAATTCCTTGCTTATTTTGCGGCTTAATGTGCTTGATTAAGCCATCCACTTCACCCGCGTACAGGAGTTTAAATTTAGTGGGATTAACGTTCCAACTGACCTTTTGTAAGTTCTTAACGGGTTCGTCAATGGGCAATGATTCAGAACCGTATTTTTTATTAAGCAACGTGAATGCGGGGGTTTGTTTGAAAATCCGACTGTCGCCCACGGCACCATTATTGGGCCAAAGCGGCTGAGTGTAGGCGATTTTAAAGGGGTTTTTATCCAACGAATCCCGCACCCAAAAAATGGCCTCGTAGGCGGCGGCGTATTTGGCCTGCCCAGCGGCCACGTTAAACGCCGACGTGAGCCAGCTTTCTGAATTTACGTTGGCTACTTCCGTGACGTATTTGACAAGATGAATCCAGCGATTGGGTAAAAGCGGTTGCTGCGTAAGTTGACGAGCATCCACCCGGTTGACACTGCCATTGAGGGCATAATAGGTCGTGCGCCCTTGCTCTGGTTTTGAGGCATCGACCAGGTATAATTTATTGTCGGTACGGCGTTCAATCCTCAATTGGAGTTGTTGGTCTTCGTAGCGGTTGGGGTCAGGCTCAAATTCAAAATGAACAAGAGCTGCTTGGGCGCGTGGAAGGGCTTTGAGCGGAGGAACAGCTTGGAGGGTGGTGGTAGGGGTGGGTTCGCCAAAAAAATATGTTGCGATTAGGTAAATACCCGCAATGAGCCCTGCTGTTATGCCTATTTTCATGCTGTTTTTCACTTGAGAAGTTCTTTGACGTCTTGGAGGTAACGTTTAACAACTTCCAACTGTTGTATAGCCCGTTTTATTTTGATTCGCTGACTCCGGTCCGATTCCATGATTTGGCGGGCGGCCGACAATTTGTGTTTTTTGTGCTCAACGAGATAGACAATTTCGTCGAGAATTTCCAAATCTGCTGATGTGTAGATACGGTCACCACCGCGTTTTTCGGGCTTTAGCATCGGAAACACTGATTCCCAATACCGAAGTTTGGAGGCATCAAAACCGTAACGAGCGGCTACTTCATTGATGTTATAGTAGAGTTTGTGTGAATCGTCAAGCATAAGGGTGATAACGGTTTAAGGAAAGCTTAAAAATCAATTTCCCTTAGTTGAAAGCATTGCTTCTTGATTCCCAATACTTTTACTTTTCAAATTTGCCATTTTATATTTTGTGGTTTCCTAAGACTTTAATAAAATCAGTCGGTTACACTTCTTCGCTCTGCAACTGCTTTTCATACAGTTCTTTATATACCCCGTTTTGGTCCATTAAAAGTTCGTGGGTGCCTTGCTCTACGATTCGCCCTTCGTCCAATACAACGATAAAATCGGCTAGTTTCGCCGACGAAACCCGGTGCGAAATGATGACCGACGTACGGTCTTTCATGATGCGGCTCATGTTGTTCAAAATGGTGTTTTCGGTTTGAGTATCTACGGCGGAGAGGCAGTCGTCCAAAATCAATATTTTGGGGTCGCGGGCAATGGCGCGGGCGATGGAAAGACGTTGTTTTTGGCCGCCCGAAAGCGTAATGCCCCGCTCACCGACGCGGGTGTTAAATCCTTCTGGAAACTCGATAATGTTGGCGTAAAGGTCAGCGTCTTTGGTGGCTTGTTCGATTTTTTCAAATGACATTTCGGTTGAGCCAAACGACACGTTGGATTCGATGCTGTCGGAGAATAAAAATACATCTTGTGGCACGTAGCCCATTTGCCCGCGTAGCGATTGCAGTTTGAAATCTTTAACGGGGATGCCATCAATCGAAATGTCGCCTTCGGTGGGGTCATACAGGCGCATGAGCAGATTCGCGACCGTACTTTTGCCCGAACCTGTCGTGCCCAAAATGGCCACGGTTTCCCCCGATTTTACGCTTAGGTTAAAGTTTTTGAGGGCTTTGATGCCAGTATCGGGATAATCAAAACTTACATTGCGGAAATGAATATCTCCCGCAATGTCATGTTCAAGGTTTTTGGTGGAAACCAAATCCGTTTTTGTGTTCAGAAACTCGTTGATGCGTTGCTGCGACGCGGCTGCCCGCTGCGTTTGGCTGGTGGTCCAGCCGAGCGCCATGACGGGCCAAGTGAGCATACTCACGTACAAAATAAACTCCGTAATGTTGCCGGGCGTTAGTCGACCCGACATGATTTCTTGCCCACCCACGAAAACAATAAGCACGTTGCTCAGGCCGACAAGGACCATGATGAAAGGATAGAATAAAGAGTCTACAATGGTTAGTTTCAGTGACTTATTTCGGTAGTCGTTGCTTTGTTTGACGAAGTTTCGCAATTGCTCATGTTCGCGGACAAAGGCTTTGATAACCCGAATACCCGAGAACGATTCCTGTACGTAGGTCGAAACGCTGGAAAGTTGCGCCTGCAATTCTTCTGAGCGCTTCATGATGATGGTGTTGACGAAATAAATGCTAAGTGATAAAATCGGCAGTGGCAGCAATACATAAAACGTCAGTTTGGCATTGACCGAAACCATGTAGCTGATGACCAGGATAAACAGCGTGATTAAATTGATGCCGTACATGATGGACGGCCCCACATACATGCGTACTTTGCTGACATCTTCGGAGATACGTGCCATCAAATCACCCGTATTTTGGCGACGAAAAAAGCTCAATGGCAGGGTTTGGTAATGAGCATAAATCTCGTTTTTGAGGTCGTACTCAATATGTCGCGACATGACGATGAGGGTTTGGCGCACCAAAAACAAGAATATCCCTTTCAGCAAAGCCATGATAAGAATCAAAATCCCGTAGAGCAAGATACTAAACGCGAAAATGTCGTAAAGATTAGCTTGAAGCGAAGAGCCTTTAAAGAGAAAGTATACATCAAGCGTATCTTTCACTAAATCAAGCGCATAACGGACTAGCTGGGCGGGAATGATTCCAAAAAGATTGGAAATAATCGTGAAAACAGTCCCTAAAATCAGGTACCATTTGTATTTAACTAAGTATTTGTTGAGGTGAGCGAGTGCTTTCAAAATGACGCTTGTAGTTGGGTTGCGGGACTGTATTTCGTCTACTCTATCGGTTTTAACACCAAAATTTCAGAAAACGTTTGCTGAGAAGCCAAAGAAACTACCCGAAAAGGGAGCACCTGGGATTAGTTTTCCTCTTCTTCAATGATATTGAAATCCTTCCAAAAATCATCATCAAAGGTCATGCTTTGTTCCGAAAAAGAGGCATCAATTTTCAAAATTTGATTTAACGGAAATTTTTGTACGTTACGGTTGCGGATGTGAGTAGTTACAAAAGCCATTTGATTATGGAGCCCGACCCCCACATCAATGCGCTTGGGGGCGTTTTTGGGCCGCGTTCCTTTAGGCCAGACATAATATTCGTACTCAAAATCATTCACCACGCGTGCATCGTGGAGGTACCATTTGCCCTCAAAAGGAGCGTAATTGATGATGTATTTACGGTTTTTGAGGCGTATACCTGGATAGCTGAGTTCGTATTGACGCAATGCCGCATCGCTCAATTCGTATTCTGCTTTAACCACCGCGAGGCTTTCAGTTTCGATGTAAAGGGTTCCTTTGTAGGTCGCAAATCGCTGATTAGCTGAGCGTTTGGTGACGGAATTGTTTTTGAAGTTGATTTTGTACAGAAAAGTGTTGCCGATGCTTTGGGCGCCGTCGTATTCAAAAGTGTAGGAATTTAAGTCATACAGGGGAAAATCCCGCGCTCGGACCACGTCCAGAAAATAGCCAAGATACGGTCCGTTGGTAATGCTCGGAATTGGGCACGTATCATTTTGGACGGTAACAACGGCGGTCGGGAGTTCTTTCTTGCGGCCTTTAATCATCCGCGCCTGATCGGGGATATTGGTATCTACGCCAGATTTGTAGAGTTGAATAACCCCTTCCGAAAACGCAAAGTATTGATTCGCCGGTACTTGTTTGACAGATTCTCGGTAAAAGCCTTCAATAATGCTGGGGTTTTGGTCATAATTTTGGGGTATGAGTGCTACGACTTGGTAAATGATTTCGGTGGGGTTTACGGGTTTTACCACCACTTCTTTCAGCCGAATGGCGTTTACGTTTAGTTTGATTTCCAGCGGGCTTGACTGAATGGCGGCTTTGACGGGGATTTGGTACGATTCAAACCCCATGCAATTGATAACGAGCACTTCCGAAGCGTATTGTTGGCTTAGTTTTAAGCTAAATCGCCCCTGCTCATTGGCCACCGTCCCGACGCTTTTGCCCACAATGCCCACGCCCGCAAAGGGAACGGGTTGATTGTTAGAGATATCCAAAACGCGCCCTTCAATGGTGATGGTTTGGGCGTAGGAAAAAGTGCACCAACCCATAAGCACAATCAATAGCAGGGTTTTCATGTTGTGTTTTTGTTATGATTTGGCCGAGTTTTATAAAACCAACTCAAATTGTACTTCCCGGACGGGGCGGCCCCATTCGGCGTGGAAGCGCTCGCCCGTGAGTTGGAAACCAAAAGAATCGTATAAATGCAGCGCGGCTTGTAATTCATCAAAGGTTTCAAGCGTAATTTTCTGATAACCCACTTCACGACAAAAATCAATGGCGAGTTGCATCAATTGACGCCCCAACCCACGACCGCGCACCGAAGGATGCAGAATCAGCGACCGCAGATGTGCCACGCCCGGACTTTCTTCGTACACCAGAATACAGCCCACGATGTGTTCGTCGGTTTCGGCCACCCATAAACGTTCCTTTTCGGGAGTATAATGTTGGATAAAATGCGTCAAAAAAGTAGCCACTTCGATGTCGTTCAGGAGGGTCATTCCGTACTCTTTGGCATAAATGATACCCACTAAATAGGTAATGTACCCAAGGTCTCCGGGGCGAATATCGGTACGAATAGTAATGGCAGACATAGCGTGATGGATTCGCAGAATCAGGAATTGAATTGAAGGGGCAAATTAGGGCGGATTTGGTTGAACACAAAATTCAAGACTTACTTTCTGCGGTTTCGTTTTGAATCTGACTAACTTTAGGACTTTAACTCCGGAAGATTTCTTTATGTTCAAAATTGTTAGTTCGTCGGCAGGGTCGGGAAAAACCTATACGCTTACCAAAGAATACCTCAAACTCGCCTTGCAAAGCGACAACGCCTATTATTTCAAGCATATTCTGGCCATTACGTTTACCAAGGCCGCCACGCGTGAGATGAAAGACCGCATCATGGTCAAGTTGGAGGCATTTGCCAACGGCCACGAAGACCCGATGCTGCACGACATCATTCAGGAGTTATACCCCGAATCCCTCGCCGACCGCGAAGGTGCGTACAAGCTCCGCGAACGCGACATTCGTAACCGGGCCAACCGCGTTTTTAAACAAATTTTGCACGATTATAGTGACTTTGCCATTCTGACCATCGACAGTTTTGTGCAAAGGGTGGTGAGCGCGTTTACCGATGAACTGGGGATTCCGTTTTCGTTTGAGGTGGAGATGGAGGCGGGGGAGTTGTTGCTGATGGCCGTAGAACGAATGCTCGAAAAAACGGGCGACGACGCATATACCGAGTTGACAGATATTCTTGAATCTTTTTATTTGGAAGCGGGGCAGGAAGGAAAAAATTACCACAGCCTGCCCGAAGCTATGGCGGGTTTTGCCAACGATTTGCTCAATGAGCAACGCTACGCCGCCATCATGAAAAATGCGCATCTGTCGGCCAAAGATTTTAAAAAAATTCGGCGGCAACTGGTGAGTGCGCTGCGCAAGTGGGAGAATCAACTGGTGCAATGGGCCGAAAAAGGGCATCAACTGATACTGGAAAGTGGCTTGGACGAGAAAGATTTTTCGTACGGAACGGTGTTTCGGTATTTCAAAAAACGCACCGATACTTCCGATGCGATGACCGAGCCAGGAGCGCGCGAAAAAGACGCATTCGAAAACGACAAAGGCTGGCTCACCAAAACCGCCCGCCCGTTTGTGGTCGAAGCGGTAGCGCAGATAAAACCGCAATTGGTGGATTTTTACGAACGAATTGAAGAAAATCGTTTGGCGGTGAGTGGGAATTATTTTTTGTACCAACAGCTCATTCCGCACCTGTATCACCTGTCGTTGTTGAATGAAATTAAGGAGGAATTTGACCGTCAGTTGCGGGAAAATAACCGCGTACATATCTCAGAGTTTAACCAAAAAATCCTGCAAATCGTGACCGAAGACCCCGTACCGTTTATTTATGAGCGGATGGGGGAGAAGTTTAACCATATTCTGATTGACGAATTTCAGGATACGTCCAAATTGCAATTTGCCAATGTGTTGCCGCTGATTGACAACAGCCTCGGCTACGACCACTTCAATCTCGCGGTGGGAGATTCTAAGCAGGCCATTTACCGTTTTCGGGGCGGCGACATGGACCAAATCATCGCGCTTCATTCCCAGAATTTGGACCGATTGGCGCAATCTCTGGGCGACAGCGAGTTGACGGTGGAGCGCCTAGAAAGCATTCAGTGGCATTTGACGGGCGATGTGCTACGGGTCAATCGTCGGAGCGCCAAAGAAATCATTGAGTTTAATAACGCGTTTTTTGGCAGAATTGAAGAACTTTATCGCGACCAATTTCCGCTTTCGCACGATGTGTTTGAGCAGGTGGCGCAGGAGTTGCCACCCAATCCCAAAACGGGCGGTGAAGTGCAGATTGAGTTTATTCCCGCCCTGAATAACGACACCAACGACGACGACGATACGCCCGCCATGATTAACCGCACGCTGGCTCTGATTCAGCAAGCAACCGAAATCGACGGGTTTAGCGTGGGCGATATTTCGGTGTTGTGTCGGTACAAGAAAGATGCAAAAAAAATAGCTAACCACCTGAAAGAGAATGGGTACAACATCATTTCAGACGATTCACTTTCGCTGCGTTTTTCGGGGGCCGTCAATTTGGTGACTGCCTTTATGCGCGTGCTCGTTAAGCCCGACAGCCGATTGGATAAGTACGAAGCGCTCTATTTATTTTTCCGAATGATTGTCAAACGCATTCCCGACAACAAAGACAATCAACGCCTAAAAACGGTGGTGGAATCGCACGATGTGCGGGAGTTTTACGTGTATATCAATGAATGTTTGCGCCAAGTCAAGGCCGAAGCTGGCGAGCTGAAAGAGGGCTATGTCGTTGATGCGTTTTTGAATCCGTACCGATTGCTCCAAATCAGTGCGTATGAGCTGGCCGAAAAATTGGTGCAGACGTTCGGGCTGTTTGAAATCGTAGATGAGCGTGATTATCTGTTTCGTTTTCTGGATGTGGTCTTGGAATTCAATACCAAACGCGGCAGTCATTTGGCCGATTTTCTGGATTATTGGGAAACCCAAAAAGAGAAGATTTCCATTTCGGCACCGTCAGACCCCAACGCGATTACGGTGCAGACCATCCACCGTTCCAAAGGCTTGGAGTACCCCGTGGTGATTATTCCGTACGCCGATTGGGATTTTGTGCCCAATGCCAAACGCGATTCGATGTGGGTAAATCTTGATAAGTCAGAGGAGTTGGGCATTGGCGGTTTTGGTACAAAAGACGCTGAAAGTGGTGAAATGATTGAACACACGGAGACCAAGTGGCTCCAAACGGGTTCGGTTCAAGTAAAAGAGACATTGTTGCAGACTACCGAGTCGGTAGCATTACAGTATAAAGAGGAGCGTGAGCGCGTATTTGTTGAAAACCTAAACTTGTTGTACGTGGCGTTTACGCGTCCGACCAAAAAACTGTACGTGTTGGCCAAAGAAGAAAATTTTGCCAAAATCAAATCTCCCAGAAAAGTAAGTTATTGGCTGTATCAGTATTTGGAAAGCACACCAGAACCCGCAATCGGGAGCCTTGAAACACTGGCGCAACTCGCTCCGCGAACTCCTCACGCCACCCTTCAGGCACCCACTTTTTATGTCCCGCAGATTATCTCTACGGACCGCAGCCGCGAGTTGCGCCTGCGGCGCTTGGCCAATCGTATCTTTGACGTAGAAACATTTGAGAAAAAACGCGACCACGGCAACAAAGTCCACCGTGCCCTTTCGATGGTACGTACGCCCGAGGACGTTCCCTCGGCTTTGGTTCGATTGCAAACGGAAGGCATAATTGATAATATCGAAGCCGAAGATATTCGTAAGAGCCTCGATAAAATTCTTCAACACCCTGATTTGCAAGGGCTATTTGAAATGGAGTCTAACGTCATCAATGAGCGCGAAATTTTAACCCCCGATGGAAATATTCACCGCCCCGACCGGGTAGTACACTTGAATGACCGAGTCGTAATCGTCGATTACAAAACGGGTATTCCGCTCGAAAGTCATACCATACAGATTAAACGTTACGCCAAACTTTTCTATGAAATGGGCTACCCAAGGGTCGAATCGTTGCTGGTGTATATTGAGCGAAATGAAGTAATCAGGGTTTGAATATTATATTTCGTATTTTTTTTGAAATGTGGTGACTTTTTTGGTGGTTTTTGCGTATATCATGTATAATATACACAAGCCCCAACCCTCCACCACATTATGGACCCTTTTTTTTACTTTGATGAAGATGAGTTTGAAACCCCCGAGCCAGTATTGCTCGTTGCGGAAAGCGAGGTTATTTCACCAACCTATACACAGGATAGCGTGAATATGTCTGCTCAAAATAAGGTGAGTTGCGATAAATAAATTCGAGTTGCGCCGCACCGCTTTTGGCAAAGGCTTCATCTGTTTTTTTTCTTTCTTCTAATTTTTGTTTCAGGGTCGCATCTTTGCGCAGCATTTCAGCCGCAATGTCTTCAAAAACATAGGCTGAAAAATGCTCTTTTTGTCCTAAGATACTATCAAAAAAGTTCCACGCAAAAAATGAATCAGGGCCTTGAGGTTCAAGGGTTTCGATGAGGTAGCGGTTGGATTTTTGGTTGGTTTCAATAAGATAATCCCCTTTGTAAAATTGTATTTTCTGCGTCTCTTTTCTGACCGTTACGCCCGTATGGTTATAATGGCCTTCGTAAGGCTTTTGGGGAATTTTGTAATCTTCAATATAGTATACTTCCACTTCCATTTGGGTATCTTTTTCTAAAGATTTTAGCGCTACCCCATTGATTTTGAGGAGTTCTGCCACCCGCGCCCAACTTTGCGGCAACACGTAGGCGTTTGGTTTCTGAACCGTCAAATCGGCTACGTAGTGGTCAAAAAAGGGAATACGTTTGGTAAACGGCTCGCTGCGCTCATAATACAAACGATTTAGTCCGCTCACTTCGCTGGGTTTGTACTTGGCCGCAAAGCCTTTGAAAGTAATCGAATCGGCTACGCTGCGGTCCAATTTCCAGCTTAATGGAAACGACTTTTGGGCCGCTACGGCTTCGTCGGCTTTTTGTTTGTTGGCAATCAACGTCGTGGCATGTTTGGTACTTAGGTTGAGGGTCGTTTCCATAAATACGTAAGTGCCTTTGACCCGCGTAGGATAATCCTTGAGCATGTGTAATTCAACCACGAAGGTTTCACAGTTGAACAGCGACGCGTAGCCCGAACTATACCTAGGGGCATCGTTGAAGCCCGAATAACCCGTTTCGGGGGTGCTGCCAAAGGCGTTTACGTAAGGCACAGGGTCAAAACCCGATTTTGATAATTGAGCGTCCAAAGCGGGCTTAAACTCTTTGGTGAAAAAGGCCGAAACAAGCGGATTAAACTTGTCTTTTTGCGTCGGAAAATACGTAACAGCGTGCTGATAATCAGCGCCATTGGAAGTGTGATTGTCTACGATGATGTGGGGCTTCCACGCCTGAAACATCTTTTGCCACGACTCCGAATTTTTAGAATCCGTTTTGATAAAATCGCGGTTTAAGTCATAATTCCGTGAATTGGCCCGAAATCCATAACTGTTGGGGCCGTTCTGATTAGGGCGCGACACGCCGCGGTTAAGGATACCATCTATGTTGTAGACTGGCACGATGCACAGCAACACATTGGGGGGCAGCATTTTCTTTTCCAACAGTTCTCGCGCCCACATCATGCTGGCGTCAATGCCCTCGGGTTCGCCGGGGTGGATGCCATTATTGATCAAAAGCGTTACTTTATCAGCCTGAGGTTTGAAGACTTTGTTGGCCGATAACACAAACAAATGTAGCGGTTTGCCAATGTCGCTCGTGCCTACTTCGAGTAGCGTGGCTTGGTCATATTTTTGGTCTAAATCTTGGTAAAAGCGGATAACTTCGTCGTACGTGGCGGTTTCTTGCCCTTTGCTTTTTTCGTAGGAAGTGAGTTGAGCAAAGAGTGCATTGGACAACAAAAGCAGTAAAAATAACTTTTTCATAAGGTGGGAAGTAGATGAAGTGTTTGGTTTATGGTGCAAGTTTAAGGTGCAAGTATCGGTAAAAAATAGACGAAACATCAACCCTTAGCGCCCACAAATTTCTTTATAATCACAATATTGACAGGCTTGCATATGGTCGGTTTTACGGAAAGGCTCGTCGGTATTGAGGAGTTTTTCGGTGATAAAGGCCCTGAGATACTCCTCCGAATGCGACACGTAACTTTCGGGGTCGTTGGCTTGGTCAAATTGTAAGGGGTTTTCGATGAAACCCCGTTTAATATTTCGCAATGAATAAAATCCAGACGTTACCTCGTAGTTGTCCAAGTGAAAATCCTGACCGCGTAGGTTGAGGCCTTGGTCGCGTAGCATCTGTTTGTAAATCAGGTACTGATAAATCCATAATTGCCTGATTTTTTCGTAGTTGCCGTTGCTGCCAGAGGTCATAATGTCGGCCAGTTTATCGGGCGTGACTTTGGGGAGTTGTTCGATTTTTCCTGTTTTATAATCGGCCACGCGAATGATGTTATCCACCAACTCAATGCGGTCAATTTTTCCCGCCACTTTAAACAAAATCGTCTTGTCACCCCATTGCAGTGGCAACGTCGCCGATAGTTTTCGCTCGGTAGCCAGCACCACCAGCGAATCGTTGCGCGTGCGCTGTTCCCGCAAGAAGTCCACCACGGTTTGTTCGGCCACTTGGTACAACAGTCGATTGATGCCCGATTCGGCATCGTAACCCCCAAATTGTTTATCAAATTCTTCTCGTAAAATCGCTTTTACCTCTTCGTCGGTGATGGGTTTGTTTTCCATCAGGTATTCTAAGTCGATGCGTTCTAGCACTTTGTGAATCCAAGAACCAAAGTCGGCCGAACCAATACGTTCTTCCACTTCTTCGTCTTCCGACACGCCCGCAATGCGGTTAAAATAATACTGGAGCGAGCATTTTAGGTACTGGTTTAAATGAGTAGCATACAACCCGTCTTTTTCGAGAGAAGCAATAAGAAAGGCAATCGTTTCGGGCGTTTTGGGCACGGTCCAATCAATTGTGGCAGCCTTTTGCCGCGCTATTTGTACTTTTTGTTCCTCTTCGGCTCCCTGTTTGTCGGCCTCCTTAAACATCACCATCATCTCCTGATACCGAACAGTGCTTTTGTCTTTTGTCATGGGCACCAACTCATGTTCTAGCTGACGAATAAAACGGCTTTTTTCGCCGCCGTTGTAGGTACTCGGGTCGGTGACGTACACGAGATGAACGTCTTTGGCGCGTTGGAGCAAGCGATAGAAATGGTAAGACATCACCGCGTCTTGGTCGCGGTAAATAGGCAAGCCCGCCTCTTGGGCAATGTCCCACGGAATCAGCGAGTTTTGACGTTTTGAAGCAGGAAAAACCCCTTCATTCATCGAAAGAATAATAATGCGTTCAAAATCGAGGGCCTGTGTTTCGAGCATCCCCATAATTTGCAGCGGGCTGACGGGCTCACCACTGAAAGGAATCCGGGTTTGGCGGATGAGTTCGTACATAAATGCCTTGAAGGTCCGTAAATTTAGCTTCTCGGCGTGGCTGGAGTTGAGGGTGGTTTCGAGTTGTTTTAGTAGGGTATAAAATAAATACAGGTACTCCGTCTCGATGGCGTTTTGGGTGTCTTTGTATACTTCGCGCAGCAAGTCGATGATGACGTACAGCGCTTTGATGACCGTGTGTGGGTTGTCGTCCCAGCGGCCAAACAGCGCCACAAAAAGCGGGTGATTTTCGCCCCATTCTAGCAATTGTTTGGGGTCGAGGTACACAAAATTGCGCCGTTGTATCTCGCCAATGGTGGTCTGAATGATGCTCGGCGCGGTCGAATCGCGTTGTTGCAACGCCAGAAATTCGTATCTCCTGATAAACGGGTGATTGAGTACTTTCTGAACAGTTCGGTGGTTGTATTTAGGGATTTTAACCGCGCGGCCGTCTTTAGCCCGGAATTCTGCCACCGTAAACTGCAATTCAAACAGCGAGTCTACAAGCGTGAACAACAGCGAGTTTCTCAGCGTGAGTCCCATCGTTACGTTGAGGTCACTGATGGTTTCGTCCAAACCGTTCAAGACAGGAACCAGCAGGTTTTCGTCGGCGAGCACCATCGCCACGGGGCGGTTTTCGGTGCCGCCTTGCTCAGCTGCACACCATTGTTGGTAAAGTTCGCCCGCTACTTTGGCCTGCATCGAGGCATTCGGAACGGCATAAACCGTAATGTCTTTGGGCGTTTGTAGAATGTGGTTTTCGGTCCATTTCCATTCGCCCGCCCACGCAGCATCTCGGTAGCCGCGCAGGGCTTTTCCACCTTCGATGTAGGGATTTTCGCGCATATAGTAGTGGTCAGTATCCCACAGAATTTCAGCGCGTTGGGCTTTGATAAGGGTCCGAATGATTTTTTCTTGCGCGGCACTCAAAGCGCTTAATCCGACAAAATAAAAGTCGGGCGAGGAGTCCTCAACGGTTTCTTCGGAGTTTGGTTGATTGGTCTCTTCTTTGTCGTTCAGCAAAAGTTCAAATGTATTTTCGGCCAACGTGCGGTAGGCCAAACCGCGATAAACGCGCTTTTTGGACTGAAGATGTTGTCGGAAACGTTGGTATACTTCTCGTAAATTGGAGAACAATTCAAAGTAGGCCTTTATGCGCTCTGAGTCGGTCGAAATTTTGTTTTTTGGCCAGTCAATCTCCCAACGCTCAATGGCTTTGGCCTCGGTGATGTAGTCGAATAAGTAATCGGAATCAACAAGGTATTGGTCAATCAAGTCAAAATCGCGCAGCAGCATACTACCCCATTGCAAGTAGCGCTCAAAGGTGATGTTTTTATCAACTTCTTTGAAAATGTCAAATAATTCGAACAATAAACTGACGTTGTCAGCAATTTCCACGCCGCACTTCTTGGTCACAAAATCGTCGATAGCCAACACTTCTGGGGCCAAAAATGGACGGTCAGAACACTGAGCCAGTGCTCGTTTAAAAAAATAAGCGGCCCGTCGGGTGGGCACAATTATTAATAAATTCTCAATTCGCTTTGTATGTCTTTTGGTTTCAAAAATATACTTGGCAGATTTTTCAAGAAAAGACTCAATCATTTGTATAATAGGCTATTTAGCGTCGTTTATGGGCATTGTACCCATAAAAAAGATCCTTTGTGGATATTACAAAAAGTATGCTGTTGAATGACATTTATCTTTTTTTATTTTTTTGACTTGTGTGTTTGCTCCCTATTTTCGCGATAACAATTTTCAAAGTTAGTTGTTTTACTGCTTGTGAGCAGTATCACCATTTTTATTTTAACCTAAAAACCAAACTAAATCTTATGCGGAAATTTTTACTGGCAGGCGTCTGCCTGTTGATGTCTATTTGTGTTCAGCTTCGGGCACAAGAGCGCACGGTTACTGGGACCGTTACCAGCAGCGACGACGGGTCGCCTCTTCCTGGGGTAAGCGTATTAGTGAAAGGGACTACTAAAGGAACCAACACAGATTCGGAAGGGAAATATCGAATTAGTTTACCTGCAGGTGCGCAATTGGTATTCAGTTATGTGGGATTCATGAAGAGTACTGTGGATATTGGTGCCAAAAGCGTGGTGGATGTGGCGTTGTCGCCCGACGACAACAACCTGAATGAAGTTGTGGTAACGGCTTACGGGGGTTCAACAGCAAAGAAGAACCTCACAAGTGCGGTAGCTCAGGTAAGCGGAAAAACCATCGAAAACCTGCCTTTGCAGTCAGTCGACCGTGCTTTGCAGGGTCGTGCTGCGGGGGTACAAGTAACTGCTTTGAGCGGTCAACCAGGTGGTGGAATCAACGTTCGGGTGCGCGGGGTAGGTTCTATCAACGCAGGAAACGAGCCTCTTTACATCATTGATGGGGTGCAGGTAGCCAGCGGTGGTCTTTCTTCCACGGCAAGTTCAAACGTGTTGGCCTCACTCAACCCTAACGATATCGAGTCGATTCAGGTGTTGAAAGACGCGGCAGGCTCGGCCATTTACGGTGCTCAGGGAGCAAATGGTGTGGTGTTGATTTCTACCAAACGCGGAAAAGCCGGAAAGACCAAGTTTACGGTTTCGTATCAGGAAGGCTCTACTCAGTTGCTTAAAAAACTGGATGTGCTTACGGCCTCTCAATTTGCTACGCTCAAAATCGAAGGCTTTGTCAATCGTGCTTTAGCCACTAACCAATCGGTAGAAACTGCCCGGGCCAATGCCATTGCCCAATACGGAGACCCTGCTACGGTTCAGAATACCGATTGGCAAGATTATGTATTCCGTACTGGTCGCCTTCGTTCTATCAATGCTTCAGCGGCGGGCGGTGACGGAAAAACAAATTTCCGTCTATCTACTGCTTATGACTACAATGCGGGCCAAGTAATCAAGTCTGACTTTGGTCGCGGAACGGTTCGTTTGAACGTAGACCATCAGGCAACCAAAAAATTGAAATTTGAAACATCCATTGGTTTGGCGGCTACCAAGCAAAACGGAGCCATCGCCGACGGTGCATTTATCAACAGTCCGTTTTTTGCGGCTGCTTTGATTTTGCCAGGCCAGCCTGTTTACAAAGAAGATGGCTCTTACAATGCGCCATTGACGGGAGCGTTTAGCTATAACCCCGTACAAAGCGTTGAGTATGAAACACGTCTTAATACAACGGTACAAACGGTCAGTAACTTTGCCCTCAATTATGAAATTCTTCCGGGCTTAAAGTTCCGTTCTTTCTACGGAATCGACTATGCCAACAACCGTGACGATGCCTACCGCGATCCAATTGTACCCCAATTTGCTTCAACAGGTGGTAGCTCAACGGTTAATAGCCGCTATACCCTCAACTGGAACACGGCGCAAACATTGAGCTGGAACAAATTATTTGCCAATGACCACGACGTCACCCTTTTGGGAGGAGGAGAGTATCGTGAAGAAGTACGCGAAACCGTAACCGCAACTGGTCAGGGATTCCCTAACGGGCTTTTCCGGACATTGGCTGCGGCAGCGCGTCCGATTACAACTACTGGTACGTATACCACTTGGCGTATTGCCAGTTTGTTTGGTTCGGCAAACTACTCTTTTAAAGAAAAATACTTAGCCACGGCAACGTTACGTTACGACGGTTCATCTCGTTTTGGAGCCAATACCCGCTATGGACTTTTCCCAGCGGCATCGGTGGGGTATCGTTTGTCGGAAGAAAGTTTTATGAAGGGTCTTGGCTGGTTGTCTGAATTGAAAATCTTTGCTGGTTATGGTAAAGCAGGTAACAATAACATCGACAACTTTGCTTCACGTGCCTTGTTTGGATTGGGAGGGCAATACATCGACCTTCCGGGGGTACGTCCTTCACAATTGGGTAACGCAAATCTCTCTTGGGAAGTAGCCACTACCATCAACGCAGGGGTTAACTACTCACTCTTCAATGGTCGTATATACGGAGAAGTTCAGGCCTATCGTAAAGTTAATGACCGACTTTTGCTTTCTCGTCCATTGCCTGATGATAGCGGTTTCGGGTCTATTTTTGAAAACCTCGGAAAAGTAGAAAACAAAGGATTAGAGATTGAATTCAACCATATCAACGTCAATCGCGGTGGATTTAAGTGGGAAACCAACTGGAACGTGTCGTTTCAGCGTAACAAAATCCTTCAATTATTGCCCGGACAAGACCGCATCGGAACGGGTTTGCGGGTAGGAGAGCCGATTGCCATTCACTGGTACCCAACTTATGCAGGAGCCAATCCCGCCGACGGTCGCTCGATGTGGCTCGATACACTTGGCAACATCACATACACCGTTCAAGCGCGTGATTCACGGGTTCAGGGAACTCCACTGCCCAAAGGATTTGGTGGTGTGACCAACCGCTTGTCGTACAAAGGACTTTCATTGGAGTTCTTTTTACAGGGACAATGGGGTAATAAATTGCTGAATAACAACGGTTTCTTTATGGAAAGTTCAGCATCGGCTGGTTGGAACAACTTGCAAAGCCAGCTTGATCGTTGGACAACCCCAGGGCAAATTACCCGCGTACCGAGGGCCTACGAAGGGGGCACCGAACCGGGTAGCAGTTCTCTCCAAACATTTTCGACGAAACAACTTGAAAACGGGGGCTACGTCCGCCTAAAACAAGTGACCCTCAGCTATGATTTGCCTTCGCGGTTGGTTAAAAAGGCTGGCATGAGCCGGGTGAATGTGTTTGCGCAAGCTATCAACCTATTGACATGGACGGCTTATACAGGCTTCGACCCTGAGGTACTGTCGATTGAACTAGGTACATACCCGCAAAGCAAGCAAATCACGGGCGGTATTCAAATCGAATTTTAACACCAAATCATTAGAACAAGATGTTGACAAGACAATTGAAAAATATAAGTTTAGCGGTGTTGGTGGCGGTTGCTTCTTCGTGCAGTGACCTACTCAATACGGAGCCAAAACAATCGGTGAGTTCCGATGTGGCACTCAAGGATATCACGGGGATTCGGGCGTTGCTGATTTCAGTGTATGACCGTTTGCAGCCCAGTACTTATTATGGTGCCCGCATCATGATTGCTCCTGAAATCATGGCTGATAACGTTCGTTTGACCAATACCAACTCAAACCGTTATTTCAACGAGCGTGTCAATGCCCCAAGCGCACACATGCAGCAGTTTTGGGCCAATTATGCGGCAATCAATGAGGCTAACTTCATCATCAGTGCTATTGACGCTGCCAATACTACCGCCGCCGATAAAGCACAGATCAAAGGAGAAGCGCTTTTCTTGCGTGCTCTTCTGTATTTTGATATGGCTAGGGTGTTTGCCTACGAGCCTACCAAAGTGGTCAATGGGTTTAATGAAGGATTGATTCTGCGCACTGAGCCTACCGACGACGTGTCAAAGGCTGATTTCCGGGCACGTTCTACCATTGAAGAAACGTATCAATTTATCGAGAAGGATTTAAAGGATGCCATTGCGTCTTTTCCAGCCACGGGTAACCGCTTTCGGGCCAACAAAGCCGCAGCTAACGCACTTTTGGCTCGGGTGTATCTCTACTGGGAAAAATACGCAGATGCCATTACTTACGCTACGGCAGCTTTGGATGCTCCCAACGGTGCATCTTTGGTAAGTGGAGCCAATTATGTGGCAGCATTTGCGGCAGCACCCAATCCTGAATCGTTTTTCGAAATCAACTATGTGCAGGCTACCGAGAGTTTGGGCGTGAATGAGTCTATGCACTCACTGACAACAAATTTAACGACTGGTAACTGGGGGGATGTAGTGCCAACCAATGAATTGTTGGGCTTGTACGAAGCGACGGACATCCGTCGTACGCAAGGGTTTTTTGCCGCCACCAAAGGAGGAGAAGCGGTGTTTTTTAGCCGTAAATTCCCTGGTGCACGCGGACCGTTTACTGATAACATTCCCGTTATTCGTTATTCAGAAGTATTGTTGATTCGTGCAGAAGCCTACGCCGCAACCGGCAAGGCTGATTTGGCCCTTGCCGATCTGAACCGTATTCGTACACGAGCAGGTGCAACGCCAGTGGCAGCTACCGTAACAGGTACTGAACTGATGGATGCCATCATGCGCGAACGTCGTTTGGAATTGGTGTTGGAAGGCCACCGTTTCTTTGACTTGAAACGCCGTGGGGAAGTTATTACCAAGGCGTCGCTTTCGGCTCCCGTTCCTTACAGTGATTTTAGAATTTTGGCTCCACTTCCCGTGGGACAAATTCAACTTAACCCTAAGCTAAAACAAAATCCGGGCTATTAATTTTCGGTCGTTTGGCAATGGATAAATCATTGTTTGTCAGAAACATAAAAATGTAAAAACATGAAACATAAAATCATTTATTTTTTCGCGATGGGGCTGCTTACCCTGTCATTGAGCGGGTGTTTTGAGAATCCTACTTGGACTTACGACGCGGCACCTGTTGCCGAATTTAAGAACCCTCGGGCAGGTTTTGCCACGCAACCCGCCAACAACGTATCCAATGGCGTATCTCAACGGACCATCCGTCAACTGTTGACCCGAGATAGTATTTTGGTTCAATTGGTAGGGCCACAGCAAAGCGCACCCATTACGTTAGGTTATACGATTGATGCTTCTAAGAGCACTGCCGTGGAGAATGTTAACTATCGTATTCTCGAAACCAAAGGTTCGGTGACGATTCCAGCCAACAGCAGTTCGGCGTACATCAAATATGAGATTTTACCAGGAATTGCGGCTTCGGTTCCAGCTACGCAAAACTTTGCGTTGGTGATGACCCTTTCTGGCAATGAGCAGGTAAAACCAAGTGAAAATTACAAAACGTTTACGGTGAATATTCGTCGATAAACGGGCATATTTCTTCGTTAAACAAAAGAAGCGACGCCATTTCTGGTGTCGCTTCTTTTGTTTCATTAGACGACACAAAAATCAACTTCGTCGATGCCAAATCAAAAACCGTTCTTTTTTGATTAAATAGCTATGAAATAAACCAAATCGGAGCCCATAAGTCAGCCCTAACGGGTATTTTTGCCTTTTATTTGTTACTGATTTTATTTACTACGAATACCCAATACTAACTGGAATGAGCAAACCTGTAAAATCAATTTTAACCGTACTTGTTATTTTAATCATAACTGGCTTGGCGTTTTATCCCCGGCTTAAAGAATATACCTCCAAAAAGGAAGAAAAAGGGGCAACAGCGCCCACAGGCGGTGGACCAGCAGCAAAGGGTGGTGCCAAAGGCGGCGGACCAGCACCTATCAACATTATGGTCATTGGTAATCAGCGCCTTGAGGAGAAAATACTTTCGACAGGAACCATCATTGCAAACGAAGAAGTGGACATTCGTAGTGAAATTGCGGGACGTATTACTTCCATTAATTTTAAAGAAGGCGACTACGTAAAAAAAGGGACGGTGTTGGTACGTATCAACGATGCAGATTTACAGGCCCAGCTTCAAAAATTACAATATCAGAAAAAATTAGCCGAGGTAAACGAAGAGCGTCAGAAAAAACTGTTGGAAAAAGAAGCTATCAGTCAACGTGATTATGACATTAGCTTGACAAACCTTAACAGCATGAATGCCGACATTCAGAACCTTGCGGCCCAAATTGCTAAAACGGTGATTCGTGCGCCGTTCGACGGTACCATCGGCTTGCGTTATGTGAGTGAAGGAAGCTATTTGTCGCCGGGGACCGTGGCTAAAATTGCTACCCTGACCAACGTAAATCCTGCTAAAATTGATTTTTCGGTTCCGGCCAAATACGCGGCCAATGTTGCCAAAGGCACCGCCATTACGTTTACCACCGAAAGCGGGGATGAAAAATTTTATGGTCGTGTCTATGCCATCGAACCTAAAATTGACCCCAATACGCGTACCCTCACGCTGCGGGCTACCAGTCCCAACAACAACCGTAAGCTGTTTCCGGGGTCGTTTGCCCGGATTGAAATTATCCTTAATACCAAAGCAAACGGCATACTTGTACCCACGGAAGCCGTTATTCCGGGCCTGAAAGGACATAGCGTGTTTGTAGTGCGAAATAACAAAGCCGAGCCTGTGGAAGTGCAAATCGGTACGCGCGGTGATAAAACCATTGAGATATACAAAGGGTTAAACGTAGGAGATACGCTTATCACTTCAGGCATTTTGCAGGTGAAGCCAGGAGGACCAGTTGACATCAAAGAAGTAATGGTTAAACAGTAACTAAGCCTGTTTTTGAAAAAATATAATTAACTATGGCATCTTTATCTACAACCAGCATTCAGCGACCCGTTTTAGCGGTAGTTATGTCGCTGATTATCATCATTTTTGGATTGATTGGGTTTTCGTATTTAGGGGTGCGGGAGTATCCTAGCGTAGACCCACCCGTGATTAATGTCGGGACGAGCTATACGGGAGCCAACGCCGAAATTATAGAATCCCAAATCACCGAGCCGTTGGAAGAATCCATTAACGGTATTTCGGGTATCAAGACCTTGACCTCGTCGAGCCGCGACGGTCGTAGTAATATCACCGTTGAGTTTGATTTGGGGGTTGATTTAGAGACCGCTGCCAACGACGTTCGCGACCGCGTTTCTCGTTCGTTGGGACTTTTGCCGCGCGACATCGACCCGCCGATTGTTTCCAAAGCGGATGCCGATTCCAACCCCATTTTCTTCCTGAACGTTAAGAGCGAGAAGCGCTCGATGCTCGACCTTAACGATGTAGTAGACCGTCAAATCAAAGAGCGTCTGCAAACCATTGCGGGCGTAAGTTCGATTCAGGTGTGGGGCGAAAAACGCTACTCGATGCGTTTGTGGATTGACCCGCTCAAACTGGCGTCGTATCGGCTCACGGCCATTGATGTGTTGAATGCCCTGACCAAACAGAACATAGAATTGCCTTCGGGAACCATTGAAGGCGCTTCGACCGAGCTTACGGTGCGTACGTTGGGCCGTTTGACCACAGTAGAGGAGTTTAACAACTTGATTGTCAAAGAAGAAGCCGACCGTGTGGTTAAATTTGTCGACGTGGGTCGTGCCGAACTAGGCCCCGAAAATGAGCGCACGCTCATGCGCCGCGATGGTGTGCCAATGGTGGGGGTAGCCGTAGTGCCCCAACCGGGAGCTAACCAAATTGCCATCGTCGACGAGGTCTATAAGCGTTTTGAACAAATCAAAAAAGAGCTACCCGCCGACATTGTGCCCGCTATTGGGTTTGATTATACCCGTTCGGTGCGCCGCTCTATTGCCGAAGTGGAAGAAACCATCATCACCGCTTTTGTATTGGTGGCGTTGATTATCTTTATCTTCTTGCGCGACTGGCGCAGTACGCTGATTCCGCTGACGGCCATCCCAGTGTCGTTGATTGGTACGTTCTTTCTGATGTACATCATGGGCTTTTCAATCAATGTGTTGACATTGCTCGGAATCGTGCTTTCTATCGGTCTGGTGGTAGACGATGCCATTGTGGTGTTAGAAAATATTTATACCAAAATCGAAGAAGGGATGTCGCCGTGGGATGCCGCAATTACGGGTTCCAAAGAAATTTATTTTGCCATCATTTCTACCACCGTTACGTTGGCGGCGGTGTTTTTGCCGATTATCTTCTTGCAGGGTGTTACGGGCCGATTATTCCGAGAGTTTGGAATTGTGGTAGCGGGTTCGGTGATTATTTCGGCCTTTGTGTCGTTGACGCTTACGCCGATGCTGAGTTCTAAGCTGCTCAAAACGCGCCACAAGCAACCTTGGTTATACCGCGTTACGGAGCCATTTTTCCAGTGGCTCAACGGCGCTTACGAATCATCGTTGGCGGGTTTTATGCAGGTGCGTTGGTTGGCGTGGGTGTTGATGGTCGGCTTTATCGGTATTATTTATGCGCTGTTCAAATACGATGCCATCCCGTCCGAGTTGGCTCCGATGGAAGATCGTCGAGGATTGAGGGTATCGCTGACTTTACAAGAAGGGGCTACGTTTGACTTTACGGATAAATACCTCATGGAATTTGCCAAAGTGGTGGAAGATGAAGTTCGTCCCAACGAGCGCGATGCTTTGATTACCATTACTGCACCAGGTTTTTCTACCAATGCCACCAATACGGGTTTTGTGCGGGTGGTATTGAGCGAACCTGAGCTGCGGCAGCGGTCACAAATGGAGATTTCTGATGCGATACAGGCAAAAGTGAAGAATATTTCGGGGGCAAAGTCATTCGTTATTCAAGACCCTACGATTCAAACTGGACAACGTGGCAACAACTTTCCGGTATCGTACGTGATTCAGGCAACGAGTTATGAAAAACTCCGGGGGGTGATTCCCGAACTGATGAAGCGGGTGAATGAAAGTTCGATGTTTGTAGGAACCGACGTGAACCTCAAATTTACCAAGCCTGAAATTCGACTGGAAATTGACCGTGACAAAGCCCAAAACTTAGGTGTTTCGATTCAGGATATTGCCCAGACGCTGCAATTGGGGCTTTCAGGGCGTCGTTTTGGATACTTCCTGATGAACGGCAAACAATACCAAATCATTGGGCAAATCGACCGTGTTGACCGCAACGACATCATGGATTTGAAATCGCTGTTTGTAAAAAGCAACCGGGGAGAATTGATTCAGTTGGATAATTTTGTCAAATTGACCGAGCAAAGTTCTCCGCCGCAGTTGTTCCGTTTCAACCGCTCGTCAGCCGCTACCGTAACCGCAGGCCTGGCCAAAGGCGTGACGCTGGGTCAAGCCCTCGACGAAATGGATAAGATTGCGAAATCGGTGTTGGACGATACTTACACCACGGCCTTGGACGGACAGTCGCGGGAATTTAAAGACAGTTCTTCGTCGCTTTTGTTTGCGTTTGGTTTAGCGCTGGTGCTAATTTATTTGATTTTAGCGGCCCAGTTTGAAAGCTTCATCGACCCCATCATTATTTTGTTGACGGTACCCTTGGCGGTTTGCGGGGCCTTATTGTCGCTCTGGGATTTTAGCCAAACCCTAAATGTTTTCAGCCAAATCGGCATCATTACGTTGGTGGGGCTGGTCACCAAAAACGGTATCTTGATTGTGGAGTTTGCCAACCAGCAGAAAGAAGCAGGGCTTAACAAACTGGAAGCGGTTAAAGCGGCCTCAGCGGCGCGTTTTCGCCCAATTATCATGACGAGTTTGTGCGCTATTCTAGGGATTTTGCCCATTGCTTTGGCATTGGGTGCAGGTTCCGAAAGCCGTGTTTCGATGGGGATTTCGGTAGTAGGAGGGTTGTTGTTTTCTACTATTCTGACCTTGTACATTATCCCAGCCATTTATTCCTATTTGTCATTGGGTAATAAAAAACATTCTGATAAAGCCGCCCCTGAAAAACTGATGGCGGAAGAAGCGTAATAGTGCTGTTATTCCATACCCTTTCTTTAGAGCCTCTGCAGAAACGCAGAGGCTTTTTTTGTGGGAAAACCCATTAAAAATGTTTTTTCTTCGTGGGAAGATAGTAATATTGTGCTTTCAGTAAAATGCCAATTCTGTGAAAAAAATTCTCATTATCAACGGGCCCAATCTTAATCTGTTGGGCAAACGCGAGCCAACCATTTATGGTAGCCAAACATTTGAAGAGTACTTCCAAACCCTCCAATCCCTGTTCTCGGACGTAGACCTGCACTATTTTCAGTCTAACCACGAAGGATCACTGATTGATAAAATTCACGAGGTCGGTTTTACGTTTGATGGAATCGTGCTGAATGCTGGGGCTTATACACATACTTCGGTGGCCATTGCCGATGCCCTATCGGCCGTCACGACGCCAGCCGTGGAGGTACATATTTCCAACGTCCACGCCCGCGAAGCGTTTCGGCACCATAGCTACCTGAGCAGTCGTGTCAAAGGAGTTATTGTGGGTTTGGGGCTGAAAGGTTACGAATTGGCGGTTAGGTACTTTTTATCATGATCACCTTTTATCCCGGTCCTTCAAAGGTATATCCACAGGTGGAAGGGTATCTACAAGATGCCTTTCGTTCGGGGATATTGAGTATGAACCACCGCAGTCAGGGGTTTATGGAAGTATTGCGGGAAACCATCCGCCTAATGCACCTCAAACTCAATATTCCCGAAGATTATTCTATTTATTTGGTTTCATCGGCAACAGAAGCGTGGGAAATCATTGCCCAATCGCTGACATTGCACCATAGCGCCCATCATTATAATGGTGCTTTCGGCAAAAAATGGTTCAGCTATGCCTCGCACATTGTGCCGCAATCGTCAGGGTCGCTGTTTTCCATTGAGCAAACGCTCACGCATCATTTGTTTGACCATGAAAACGATGTGGTCCGCGCAGAATTCAATCGCCAGCGTTTGCGCGACTATGAAGTGCTGTGCCTGACCCACAGCGAAACCTCAAACGGGACCCATATTCGGATGGAAGAATTAGCAAAAATTCGTACCATGAGCGATGCCCTTATTGCGATTGATGCCACTTCCTCATTGGGGGGCGTGGCTTTTGATTGGGCCTTGGGCGATGTTTGGTTTGCTTCGGTTCAAAAGTGTTTGGGGCTTCCTGCGGGTTTGGGTATCATGGTGTGTTCTCCTAAAACCCTCGAAAAGGCACGGCAAGCCAACGACATTCTGCGCTACAATAGCCTACTTTTCATACACGATAATTTCGAAAAATACCAAACCCACTATACCCCTAATACCCTTGGGATTTACCTGCTGATGCGCGTCATGGAGCAAGTGGATATTATACAAGAGGTAGGCGCAAGGAGCGAAGCGCGGGCGAAGGCCTGGTATAGTTTTCTGGAAAATGAGACCGATTGGCGACCCTTGGTTCAAAATCCTTCTACGCGCTCCGACACGGTCATTGCCGTAAAAGGAGAACCAGAAGCGGTTTCTGTCGTTAAAAAAGCAGCGCTTTCGGCGGGAATTACGCTCGGAAACGGTTATGGCGAATGGAAAAATAACACTTTCCGTATTGCTAATTTTCCCGCCTTTGAGGACGAGGAAGTGGCGATACTAAAAACGTTTTTGAAAAAAAGAGCTAGAACATAATGCGCTAGTGTAAGTAACTGTAAAATGTAGAATGAAAAATATCAACACAAATCACTTCTACCCAAAGAATTTTAATTCCCTCTAAAAAACAAAGACCTTCTAATAACGTTATGTATGTGCAGCACTCTTCGCAGCAAAGACGTAGAGGCGTTTGAAGTTTCGTTAAATGTTATTTTTATAAAACTGGAGGTTTTTAAATGGTCAATTGGTTGATTGCTAGTTTATTGCAAATTGAGGACGCAAGAATTTAGCATTTGATTCATTTAAGTTGGCGATTCGTTAGTTAATTCATTAATAACCAAGTAACTTTAAGCAAATCATTGAAAGATAGCCCGCTTTTTTTGCTCTTAAAGAAAGGTAACACTCAAGGTGAGCTCACTCATTCAATATTTTTTCTCATGCTTTTTTAACAGTAAACCAAATAAGATGATACTCACACTAGAAAATTCAGCCGTGCTTGCTATCGGGTTACTCATAATGATTTTTGACATTTGCAATCCGTACGCACGGCTCAGCAAATCGCTTGCGCTCATTCCAATACGTCGGTAATCAACCACGGCTTCGGCACCTGAGCATTATGGCCTGAAAACACACCCTACTGCGGCTTTTGACACCAAAGCCAGCAACACTAAAAACCCGCAAAAGCATCGTTTTTGCGGGTTTTTAGTGTATAAATAATGCCAGATCAGGAAAATTGGGTGGTTATCGAATCACCGTAATATGGAATTTTGTATTAGCTAGGTCGATGGGGGCAGCGGATACATTGTTAAATTTTACCAAAACCGTATTGGATGCCGAAACGCGGGCGTAGGCGATGATGATGCCATTGGTCAGGTCAGTATCTGGTGAAATATACACTGTGGAGCCCGCCTGGGCATTGGTCACGGTAAATGTTTGAGAAAAACTACCGTTGGCAGGAATGCTTGGCAAATCGGCCGCCTCGCTGATTTTGATGATTTCGTCAAGGGCGCTTCCGTTGATTCCTACTTTTACGGTACCGCTTACGTCTAGCTTGGCGGTAGCGGCGGTGGTATTAATCCCCACGTTGCCATTTGAAAGGATGGCCATGCGGGTGGCATTGCCGCCCGTGCGGAATTGCATGCTTTTGGTTCCTGCAGGGTTATAAATGACTCCTCCGCTCACGCCGCTGGAGGGTAGACCAAAGGTGATGCCATTTTCGCTGGCTTCGGGGGTTAGGAGAGAAATATATCCGTTTCCATTTTTTTCGAAAGTTGCGATGGTGTTTGGGCTCGGAGCAGCGCTCGATTCACTTTCAAAAACGTGCAGAAAAGATTCTGGGGTGATATTCCCAATGGCCGTTTTTCCATTTTTAAGCATCAGCAACCCGTTCCTGCGGTTTAGATCATTTTGGCCCGATCCAATCGTAAATAGGGGGTCGGTACCTACCCAAGTGTTGGCTTCTGCAAAGGGAAGAAGGTTAAAAGAACCCACCACCGTTGAGTAAAACGAATTGGCGTTGACGCCGTTGCCGATGGCACAGGCGTTGGTGCCAGACGCCCGCGTATTTTCACCAAAAGCAATGGTATTAGACGTGCCGTCAGAGATGGCATTGAACCCCATCGCAATGTTGCCGCGCCCCGTAGCCATTGAATTATAGCCTGATGCAAACGAATGAAGTCCGATGAAGGCTGGGTCCCAGTTGGTGTTATCGACGGAGCCGCACCGGAAAGCGCTTCTGGAGGGAATCCACATCATGCGTGTACCGCCGCCCAACACGGGAGCCGTGGGGGGATTGGTGATGTCGGTGGCCAACCAACCTACGGTGGCGGGGTTGTTTGACCAAAATCCGCCCGGGTTTGTATTTCTTATTTCGTTTCCTTCAATGCCTGCCAGTAGCCACAGAGAATTGATGGGCGCCCAAGAGGCATTGCCCGTCGCGTCTGTTCTTAAAAAACGACCTTCGGCCTCCCCGATATTGGTTAATTTTATTCCGTTGGTAACAAGAGCATTGCCGCCCACCTGCAACGTAAATGGCGTAGCGTCGATGTCGCTGATTGGGCGGTTTATACCCACGCGGTCGGTCGAAAAATTCCCACCAATCAATGGATTACCACCGCTGGTATTTTCGATGTAAAGTTTATCATCGCCCGTTTCTAGTCGGCCCGCATTGGCACCAATCATGATGTTGCCACTGCCAATTTTGGAAGAAGTACTGGTGCCGCCGCCCGCTCCACTCCCGATGACTGTATTGTTGCCACCGCCACCAAAATTCATGGCCGAATGACCGACTGCCACGGTTCCCGTACCGCTTGGAGCAAAAGAGCCAGCGCCGTTGCCGATAAAAACGCCTTGGTCGGTATCCGTGCTTCCCGCGCTCAACGTCCGGTGGCCGATGGCGACGGTTCCGCCGCCCCGGTTGTTTTCCATCGAAAAATGCCCGATGGCTAAGCTGCCGCCGTCCTGTGTGATTCCGCCCATGGCCCGGGTGCCGATGGCGATATTGAGCGCCGCGCTGGTGGTGTTGTAGTTGCGGAGGGCTTCAAAACCAATGGCCAATTGCGAAGCATTTAGCAAGTCGGTGGAATTGAAGGCTTTGGAGTAAGTCATCAGGGCGTCTTTGCCGATGGCAATGTTTCTTTTGGAATTAATATTGTTTTTCAGCGCATTTTCACCCATCGAGATATTAGTGGTATCTTCGGCCGTACTGAGGGGTAGGCTACCCCTGATTCCGTTGGGGCTAATGGTGATTCCTGCATTGGTTTTTTGAATGATGTTGATTTGGGAATAAACCGTTGAACTCATCAACATATAAGTGCAGACGCAGAATACGAGCTTTTTCATCGAAGTGATTGGTTTGGTTCAAAAGTATGAACTACACCAATCCGCTTCAACTACTGAAATAAGTAGGTAGGCTGCTCGGTAAGAGCGCGGTTCTGGGCATTTTAAAAGGTGAATAAAACGTTCAAAAGTTTTTTTATTCTTTACCGAAAACCCGCTCAAAAAACTCCACTTCGGGGATTTCCCGTACTTCACCGGGCTGAAGGGTGTCAAGGGTCAGGTTTTCGATTGAAATCCGAATCAGGCGCAAACAGCGGTGCTTTACGGCGGTCATCATTTTGCGGATTTGACGAAATTTGCCTTCTGTAAGGGTCATCAAGAGCCACGTGTGCGGAATGTTGTCGGGGTATTCCCAGCCGCTTTGAAACAGATTGGTGGGTTTTTTAATGATTTCCGCCTCACATGGAGCTGTTTTGTAGATTCCGTTGTCTTTGACCCGAATCACTATCCCGTTTTTGAGTTCTTCCAGCGTTTCGGGTTTTACTTCTCGATACACCTGCAATAAATAAGTTCGTCGATGCGGTTTTTTGCCTTTAAAGAGCAGGTGGGTAATTTTTTTGTTGGTCGTTAAAATCAATAAACCCTCAGAGTTGTGGTCGAGCCGACCGATGCAATGCGTGCCTTCAGGAAAGGGATACCCTAAATCGCCTAACATAGGCCGACCCTCCACGCCCGTAAACTGGGAGTGCATATCGTAGGGTTTGTTGACAATAAAATAGCGGTGCAATTCAGGAATCATGGAGCGTGTTTTTTTGCTATCTTTTTTCAAAAATTGATAGCTTTGCACAAAACAAATAATAATTAACGAATCCTCTTTAATTCCTAACGCAAGTCCCCCAATATGGCTTCATTCAAAATAGCAGGCGGTCGTCAGATGAAAGGTGAAATCACCCCGCAAGGTGCCAAAAACGAAGCACTGCAGATACTTTGTGCAGTGTTGTTGACGAAAGAACCTGTTACGATTCATAATATTCCCAATATCCGCGATGTCAACCAACTTATTGATTTATTGGGTGATTTGGGCGTAAAACGTACCCGTTTGAGCAACAGCTCCATTCGATTCGAAGCCTCTGATGTGCATCTCGAATTCATGGAAACCGAAATGTACCGCCAAAAAGCGGCAGCCCTGCGGGGTTCGGTGATGCTGCTGGGACCGATGTTGGCCCGTTTCAAAAAAGGCCGTATTCCGCGTCCGGGTGGTGATAAAATCGGGCGTCGGCGATTGGATACGCACTTTTTAGGCTTTGAACGCTTGGGCGCAAAGTTTGACTATGACCCCAACGACGGCGGTTTTTATCAGGTAGATGCCAGCGGATTGCACGGCACTTATATGCTCCTCGACGAAGCCTCCGTAACGGGTACGGCTAATATCCTGATGGCGGCGGTCATGGCCGAAGGTATCACCACGATTTATAATGCAGCTTGTGAGCCGTACCTTCAGCAGTTGTGCAAGATGCTCAACCGCATGGGCGCAAAAATCAGCGGCGTTGGGTCAAATTTACTGACCATAGAGGGGGTATCATCATTGAATGGCACCGAGCACACCATGCTCCCCGACATGATTGAAATTGGTTCGTTTATCGGGATGGCGGCCATGACGAAGAGCGAAGTGACCATCAAAAATTGCTCCATCCCTGATTTGGGGGTTATTCCTGGCGTTTTTCAAAAGCTCGGAATCCAGATGGAATTTCGCGGCGATGATATTTTTATCCCAGCGCAGGAGCATTATGAAGTTGAATCATTTATCGACGGGTCGATGTTGGTGGTGGCAGATGCGCCTTGGCCTGGGTTTACGCCAGATTTGTTAAGTATCGTGCTGGTAACGGCTATTCAGGCTAAAGGAACGGTTTTGATTCACCAAAAGATGTTTGAAAGCCGCCTGTTTTTCGTCGATAAACTCATCGAAATGGGCGCGCAGATTATTCTTTGCGACCCGCACCGCGCTACGGTCGTGGGTCTGAATAGAGCCACGCGACTTCGGGGTATTCGCATGACTTCTCCTGATATTCGGGCGGGGGTATCGTTGTTGATTGCCGCCATGTCGGCGCAGGGAGTGAGCATTATTGATAATATTGAGCAAATAGACCGTGGGTACCAAAACATTGATACGCGCTTGAATGCCATTGGGGCAGAAATTGTGCGTTTGTAAGGAGCCTACAAAATCTGAAATACATCATGAGGCAGGGAATAAATCAGAAACTGTGGTTGTTATCATCGTTGGTGTTGATGGTTTGTATCGTGGCCTGTAAAAAGGAAGACGCGGTTTTGCCGCTACAAGCGTTGGGGTTTGACGGCAAAACGGCCCTCGTTTTGCCGTCTGGGAGCCTCCGCATTAAATTTAATCAGCGTGTAACGTGGAAAGTAACGGCAGGAACAGCCACGCAAACAGCCCAAGATTCTTTGGTTTATACCGCGCCGAGTGTGGTAGGAGCGCAGCGAATTACGGTCAAAAGTGAAGACAATGTCAACGACAGCTTGGTGATAAAAGTAGTCGTTACGCCACGTGCTGATGTGCTACGGCCCTTGCAAAAAGGAGGGTATGTGTTGGTATTTAGGCACGCAGCGGCGGATGTTGGCTCGGACCAAACCAACTCGACCGTGGCCAACTGGTGGAAATCCTGTGATTCAAAACTGGCTCGCCAACTCAATGATTTGGGTAAAAAAGAGGCCGAAGCCACGGGTAAAGTATTGAAAAATCTGGAAATACCCGTTAGCAGGGTGTTTTCTAGTGAGTTTTGCCGATGCTTTACCACAGCCGACTTGATGGCCCTTGGAGTGCCGACGCAGCAAACCAAAGAGTTGACCTATTACGTATATGAAGAAGCGAAGCGATATGAAAATATGATGAAGCTGGTTGATAGTCAGGTTATAGATGCCAACAATACGGTGTTGGTAGGGCATACAGGATTTATGGGGACATTGCCATCGCCCGCGCCGCTGGCAGATCTTAACTGGGGCGATGCGGCCGTGTTTCAATCGGTTGCTGGTCAGCCAGCACGTTTTATTGCCAAGATAAAAGTATCGGAGTGGACCGAATTAGCACCGTAACAATCTCATTGTTGCTCGGCTTATTGACCGCTAACCTCTGTAATCTCACCCCACCTAACGAATGAAATATCGCTATCGTGCCTTAGCTTTTTTGTTTGCACTTTCGATTATTACCTTTCTTGACCGCGTTTGTATGAACGTGGTCAGTAAGTACGTAAAAGCTGATTTAGGCTTAAACAATGAAGAATTTGGCTGGATTTTGGGCGCATTTTCATTGGCGTATGCTTTGTTTGAAATCCCGACGGGGGCCATGGGTGATTCCATCGGCCCCCGTCGCGTGTTGACCCGGGTGGTGTTGTGGTGGTCGGGTTTCACGGCCCTGACTGGCACCGCTTTCAGTTTTATTTACCTTCTTGTGGTGCGTTTTTTGTTTGGCGTGGGCGAAGCGGGGGCCTACCCCAACGCCACGATTGCCATTTCGCGTTGGTTTCCCGCCGTTGAAATCGGCCGCGCACAATCGGTGATTTGGGCGGCTGGTCGCATCGGGGGAGCGCTGACGCCCTTGTTGGTGATTCCGCTCGTTCATGCAGTGGGCTGGCGCTGGTCGTTTGTGGTGTTGGGAGTAGTAGGTGGGGTTTGGGCGTTGGCTTGGTACGCTTGGTTTCGCGACGAGCCTGCCGAGAAAGAAGGCATTTCGGTAGAAGAAGTAGAAGAAATTGAGACAGGTCGTAACATCAAACGCGCCGACCACGCCATTCCTTGGAAAACCATCATTCTCAATCCAGATATTTGGGCGCTGATGCTTATGTGTCATTTGTTTTTTTACGGCGCGTATTTCTTTACCAACTGGTCATCTACCTATTTTCAGGAAGGGCGTGGCATGACCGAAGACCAATCCAAGAATTTTATCTCTCTGTCGTACTTTTTGGGGGCCATCGGCTGCGTAGTGGGAGGATTGCTGAGTGATTTTTTAACCAAAAAATACGGACTAAAAATCGGACGTCGTGCCGTAGCCATCACGGGTTTGGGCTTATCAAGTATCTTCTTTCTGGCAGCTGGGCTTACGCCTGATAATCAATTGGCAGGTTATTTATTGGCCATTTGTGTATTGACCAAAGATTTGGCGTTGCCTGTATCTTTTGCGGTCTGTGTCGATATTGGCAAACGCAATGCAGGGACGGTAGCTGGTTCGATGAACTTTGCGGGGCAGATGGGCGGTTTTTTCATCACTATCATTTTCGGCTCGGTGGTAGAAAGCACCAAAAACTTCAATATTCCATTGTACCTGATTTCGGGATGTCTGTTTGTCGCTGCTTTGCTGTGGTTCAAAATTGACCCCACCAAGACGGTGGATTTAAAAAAAGCTTGATAGTCATCTCATTATGAAAAAAATACTGCTGTTAACGCACATTTTAGCAAGCTGCGTTCTGTTATCCTCTGCTCAAAAAAGACCCGTTGATGTACTGATAAAATCGGGTAACTTGATTGAAATTCAGACGGGAAAACTCCTTACCAAGAAAATCATTGTTGTGAAAGGCAAAGAAATTGTAGGCGTTTTTGATGAATCACAGGCCAAGAATTTTGAGGCGAAAAAGGTAATTGATGCCACGGGCAAGTTCATCATTCCGGGGCTTTGGGACATGCACGTACATTTTGGGGGAGGGGATACACTCATTCAGGAAAATAAAAACTTGTTGCCTCTGTACGTAGCACACGGCATTACGGCCGTGCGCGATGCCGCGGCCGATTTGAGCCCGAGCGTTTTGCAATGGCGCAAAGAAATTGCTGATGGTGCGCTTTTCGGCCCAACGTTGTTTACTTCTGGGCCGAAGTTGGAAGGCTATAAGTCGACGTGGATTGGGGACATTGAAGTCAGTACCAAAGAGGAAGTGAATAAAAGTCTGGATTCACTCCAAAAGATGAAAGTGAATTTTATCAAAATCACCGACAACGCCATCAAGCCCGAGATTTATCTTTACATTTTGGCCGAAGCCAAAAAACGAGGCATTAAAACCTCTGGGCACGTACCATTTGCCTTGACGATGGACGAAGTGTCGGCGGCAGGGTTAGGCTCGGTAGAACACATGAGTTACGTGTTGAAAGCAGGCTCCACGCGCGACAAAGAAATCTCAGAAAAAGTAATGGCGGGGAAATTGGCGTACCGCGTGGCGCTTCCCATGGCTTTACAGAGTTTTGATGAAAATACCGCAATGGCGGTGTATCGACGCATGGCCAAAAACGGCACGGCTGTGGTTCCTACCCTGAGTATTAGCCAAAGCACTGCATTTTTGGACCAAGACAATCACCAAAACGATGCGTATTTGCAATACCTTGGCAAAGGACTCAAGAAAACCTACGAATGGCGCGTCACACGTGCGGCGCAGGACAGCCCTGACGCCATTACCGAGCGCCATGAGATATATTTTAAAACGACTTCTTTGTTGCCTTTACTCCTGAAAGCAGGCGTGACCATTATTGCAGGTACAGATGCGGGATTTCTGAATTCGTACGTATATCCAGGGTTGGGTTTGCACAAAGAACTGGAACATTATGTCAAAGCGGGCTTGACACCGTTGCAGGCTTTGCAATCGGCGATTATCCCAGGACCTACATTTTTGAATCAACCTCAATACGGGAACATTGCGGCGGGAAAAAGCGCCGATATTGTTTTGTTGAATCAGAATCCTTTGGAGAATATTGAAGCAACGCAGGCGATTAATACGGTGATTCTGCGGGGTGAAGTATATGACCGCAACGCGCTAGATGCTATTTTGGAAGAGGTAAAAAAGAAAGCAAAATAAACTCCCCCGAAAATCGGTACGTATAATAAATCAAGCGTGTTTATGACCCACAAAAAGCCGTTGGTTGGTTCAGCCTACGGCTTTTTGTTGTACTTTTAAGCCTTACTCACAGCACGCTTATGAACACAGAAATTCTCTCTCGCATACAGTTTGCTTTCACCATTGCTTTCCATTATATCTACCCTCCGTTGAGCATTGGTTTAGGTGTTGTTCTGGTCATTATGGAAGGAATGTATCTCCGCACTGGCAAACAAATCTACGAACAAATGACCCGCTTCTGGATTAAGATTTTTGCCTTAATTTTCGGAATCGGTGTCGCCACGGGTATCGTCATGGAATTTGAATTCGGTACCAACTGGGCGGTATATTCGCGCTACGTTGGGGATATATTTGGCAGTGCGTTGGCGGCCGAAGGGATTTTTGCCTTTGCGCTCGAATCGGGTTTTTTAGGAATTCTGCTTTTCGGTTGGAATCGTGTAAGCCCAAGGGTGCATTTTTTTTCAACAATTATGGTCGCTTTAGGGTCGATGTTTTCGGCTATTTGGATTGTGGTGGCCAACTCTTGGCAACAAACGCCAGCGGGGTATCGTATCGAAGGTGAGGGCATGAAAGCACGGGCCGTTATCACGGATTTTTGGGAAATGGTCTTCAATCCTTCCAGCGTAGACCGCCTTTCACACGTTATTATCGGCTCTTTTTTGGCGGGTTCTTTTTTGGTTTTGAGCGTCAACGCGTATTATATTTTACGACAACGCCATCTCGAAATCGCCAAAGCAAGTTTTAAAATAGCCCTGACGGTGGCCACCGTTGCTTCGTTGATGCAATTGTTTACGGGCCACCGCTCGGCCGACGGTGTGGCCAAGCACCAGCCTGCAAAACTAGCCGCTTTTGAAGGTCATTATGATTCGTCGGCCGTGGCGGATATGTACTTGATAGGCTGGACCAATGCCGACAAACGAGAAATAACGGGTTTAAAAATCCCTGGAGGTTTGTCCTTTTTGCTTCATCAAGATTTTACAACGCCCGTAAAAGGATTAAATGCTTTTCCGAAAGAAGACCGTCCTTCCTCCCGCGCCGTTAATGTAGTTTTTCAGACCTATCACCTGATGGTTGCCATCGGAATGGCATTGATTGGTCTTTCATTATTGGCGGTTTTCTTATGGTGGAAGGGGAAATTATTCGAACAAAAATGGCTGCTTCAGTTGTTTGCGTGGTCGGTGCTGTTGCCACAAATTGCTAATCAGGTCGGCTGGTATTCGGCCGAAATTGGGCGACAACCGTGGGTGGTGTACGGTTTGTTGCGTACGTCAGATGCACTGTCGCAATCGCTCAAAACGGAGCAGGTATTGTTTTCTTTGATTATGTTTACCTTGGTTTACGCGCTTTTATTTGCCTTGTTTTTGTATTTACTGAACAAAAAAATCAAGCACGGTCCCGTAGATACCCACTCCGAAACAATTCCAGATTCTTCAAAACGTGATAACCCGATTTTAAACTGATGGAAACAATACACGGTCTTGATTTGCCCACGTGGTGGTTTTTGGTCATTGGTGCGGTGTTTAGCGGTTATGCTATTCTGGATGGTTTTGACCTTGGGGCGGGGGCTTTGCATCTGTTTTTTAAGAAAGAAGAAAGCCGACGCATTGCGCTCAACGCCATCGGGCCCGTGTGGGATGGCAACGAAGTGTGGTTGGTGATTGGTGGTGGGGCGCTTTTTGCGGGCTTTCCCGTAGTTTATGCCACCATCTTGTCGGCGCTGTATGAACTGTTTATGGTGTTTTTGGTAATGCTTATTTTCAGGGCTATTTCCATCGAATTTCGTTCCAAAGAGCCCATGTTCTGGTGGCGTAGGCTTTGGGATATCTCTTATAGTGTATCTAGTATTCTGCTGGCGTTGGCGTTGGGATTAGTCTTAGGAAATGTGATTCAGGGGATTGCGATTGACAAAAACTACGCTTACCAAGGCACCTTGCTCGATTTGTTTAATCCGTATGCGTTGTTGGTGGCGGTCACGACGCTGTCGTTGTTTATGATGCACGGGGCCATTTATTTGGTGATGAAAACCGAGAATCGCCTGTATGCCAAACTCACGATTTTGGTCAAAAATACCACGATTTTCTTCGTGCTGATGTTTGCCATTACGTCGTTGGCAACGTTGCTGTATATTCCACACATGATTACACGCTACAAAGAAGTGCCTTATATGTTTGCCTTTCCAGTATTGGCTATTTTGGCAGTGGCCAACATTACCCGTCAGATTGCTTATCGGAAGTACTTTTTTGCCTTTCTTTCGTCGGCGTTTGTGACGGCTATGTTGATAATTTTGGTAGCGGTTGGACTTTTTCCAAACATCATTTTGTCGACGATTGACCCCGACCTGCACATTACGGTCTACAATGGTTCGTCAACCGAAAAATCGCTCAAAATCATGCTCACCTTCGCGGCCATTGGGGTACCGTTGGTGGGTGTTTATACTTCCTTTGTGTTTTGGACTTTTCGAGGTAAAGTGAAATTGGATGAGACAAGTTATTAAAAAATTGGGCTTCAAAACAACGGCTAACCTATTATTTGCTACGTTTTAATTCACAATTCTTCCTCTTTGATTTGAAGTTTTTGTGGTGGATTTTAAGTGGTTTTATGTTTGAAGAAACATTTCTTTAAACTCAACATAAAGGCATGAAAGCTACTACTATTCTTACAGTTTGTTTGCTGCTGTTTATCGGCTCAGTTTCTGCTCAATCAGTTACCATCAATCCAGCTGCGCTGGATTTGCCCCGAGTAGCCTCACTTCCAAGTTGTTCGGCGTCGACCAAAGGAAGAATGGTTTACAACACCTCCGACAATAAAATGTATTATTGCAACGGAACCGCTTGGATAAACACCGAGGTGGCAGGCCCGCAAAATGCACCAGCGTTTGGAGTTGCCAATATTGGTGGGCTAAACATTGAAACCAGTGGAACTACGATTGTCCCTTTTACAACAGAATCTTACGACATTGGGAATAATTTCAATTTAGCCGCAGCTGGAGTAGACCCCAACACATTTATAGCTCCTTTTGATGGTATTTATCATTTTGACGCGTACGTTTCGTTGAATATTTCAGGGGCAACAATCATCAGTAGTAATTTTGCGAATATTCAATTGTTAGTTAATAATGCCGTGGCCACCCAAGCGAGCTATATTCCTGTGGCAAATTCTAATTTCATTCTTCAGATAAGTCGCGATTTAAAACTGGTGGCTGGTGACAAAGTAAAAGTGGCTGTGTTTGAAGATATTGCGGGGACCCAGTACCTCAAAATGGGGGCTTTAATGTGTACATTTAGCGGACATTTAGTGACTAAATATTAGGGGTCGGGTGAATTTTTTACCCAAGTCTTTTTAGCTTTGTAGCATGAGCAAATCGTTTTATCAATTACTTTATCAAAACGAAACCCTATACCGGGTACAGGGGGAGACTCCCGTCAGTGAATCCGTGGAAGCAAGGTCTCCTTCCTCCATGATTGCCGTGGAGGAGCCTGCTGTTCCACTTGCTCCAGTCTCTACTCCTAAGGTGAGCGCTCTGCCTGCTTCAACTTCAGTTCCTTTGCCGAGGCTCAATCATCAGATTCTTATATTGGTAGATGAAGCCCCAGCGATGTCGGCTAGTAATACGATTTTTCTGGAAAAGGTACTGAAAGCGGTCAATTTGAACCTCGAAGGCGTGGATATTCTCAATCTGGCAGGGGCAAAACAAATGGATTTTAGGCCGTTGCTGCAAAATAAAACAGTGCATCATTTTATTTCTTTTGGGGTGCCGTTTATCAACATCAACCTCGAAATAATGATGAACCGCTACGACCCCAAACGCATTTCAGGCGTCAACTTTTTGTTGTCCGAGTCGTTGGATATTGTCCAGACCGACGATAAAAACAAACGTGCTTTGTGGGGCGCCCTCAAGAAAATATTTATGGCATAACGCCTTTTCTTCTTTTCACTTACTTCGCCTTGGTTTTATCAAAATGCGCTGTATTTTTGTTGTATAATAGTATGCAGGCAGAGTATTGTTTACTATCCTCTTTCTACTTTTAAACGTCTAAAACCCCATGGCCGAAGCATTTATTTATGACGCCGTCAGAACCCCGCGCGGACGCGGCAAGTCGGACGGGTCGCTGCACGAAGTGCAACCGATTCAATTACTCACTTCCGTTTTGAAAGAAATACAGCAGCGCAATCAATTGGATACCAGCTATGTAGATGATGTGATTATGGGCTGCGTAACGCCCGTGGGCGAACAAGGGGCGGACATAGCCCGTACGGCTGTCATTGAAGCTGGCTACGCCGAAAGCGTGGCTGGAGTGCAGCTGAATCGTTTTTGCTCGTCGGGGCTAGAGGCAATCAACCAAGCCGCTGCCTACGTGATGTCGGGTCAGGTAGATATGATTGTGGCGGGCGGTGTGGAGTCTATGAGCCGCGTGCCGATGGGCACCGACGGTGGTGCTTTATTTATGAATCCGCAGATTGTGGCGCGTCATAATATTGTTCCGCAAGGCATTTCGGCCGATTTAATCGCTACAAAATACGGTTATTCACGCACGGATGTAGATACGTTTGCGGCCGAATCGTACCGCAGAGCGACGGTTGCTCAAAAAGAAAATCGCTTTGCGAAATCACTGGTTCCTTACAAAGACGAACTAGGCATTACCCTGCTCGACCGTGACGAAGGCGTGCGTCCAGGAACGACCGTAGAATCGCTAGGAAACCTAAAGCCCGCTTTTGAAATGATGGGCAGCATGGGTTTAGATGCTTTGGCACTGATGAAATATGCCGAAGTCGACAAGATAAACCACGTTCACCACGCGGGTAATTCTTCCCAAATCGTCGACGGAGCGGCGGGTTTGTTGATAGGCTCTAAAGAAATCGGTGAAAAATTAGGTCTAAAACCCCGCGCCAAAATCAAGGCATTCGCCATCATCGGCTCGGAGCCGACTATCATGCTCACTGGCCCCGTACCTGCCACCCAAAAAGTGCTTAAAAAAGCAGGAATGAGCATTTCTGACATTGATTTGTTTGAAGTAAATGAAGCTTTTGCCGCCATTCCGCTCTTTTTTATGGAACAATTGGGCGTTGACCATGCTAAAGTCAACGTTAATGGGGGCGCTATTGCTTTGGGGCACCCGCTGGGGGCGACAGGCGCGATTATTTCGGCTACGCTCATTGACGAACTGGAACGTTCGGGCAAGCAATTTGGCCTTTCTACATTGTGCATTGGCGGAGGTATGGGAATTGCAACGATTTTTGAAATGGTATAACCTCATCCCCCGACCCCTTCTCCTCAAAACGAGGAGAAGGGGAGAAATTGAAACCATGGCTATTATCTATAACATTAAGCAGATGGAAGTTACTCGTCGTTTATTACGAAAGGAGCAAACAGAATCAGAAGATGCTTTATGGGAAGTTTTGCGAAATCGTCGATTTGAAAACCTGAAATTTAGACGGCAATACAGTGCCGGGTACTTTGTATTGGATTTTTACTGTCCACAGGAAAAATTAGCTATTGAAGTAGACGGTAGTGTACATGATTCTATTGAAGCTCAACGCTATGATGCTTATCGCACAGAAACGCTTAATGGAATTGGAATTCAGGTAGTAAGATTTCGAAATGAGGAAATACTAAAAAATTTACCTCAAGTTTTGACTCGAATTAAAAGTTTTTTAAAAAGTACATCGCCTGCATCACTAGAACCCCTCTCCTAATTTTTAGGAGAGGGGCAGGGGAGAGGTTAAATTTTATCATTATGACAATCAACTACACAATCAGTAACAACATAGCAATCCTGAGCTGGAACATGACTAGCTCGCCCATGAATGTCCTGAACGACGAATCGGTGCCTGCCTTTGGGGCGGCGCTTGAAAAAGCGTACAGTGATGCAGACGTCCGGGGCATTATTATTACTTCCGACAAGCCCGAATTTGTGGCGGGAGCGGATTTGAAAATGATTTTACGGAATCAGAACGAAAACCCTGCCGAAATCCTGAAAATCTCGGTAGAGCTTAACCAACTTTTTCGCAAAATAGAGACCAATGGCAAACCCGTCGTGGCGGCCATCAATGGTACCGCTTTGGGCGGAGGGCTGGAAATCTGTCTGGCGTGCCATTATCGGGTGGCGTTGGATAACCCTAAGACTAAACTAGGGTTGCCAGAAGTGAAAGTAGGGTTATTGCCTGGCGGTGGCGGTACGCAGCGGTTGCCCCGCATGATCGGGATGCAGGCGGCGCTGCCGTTGATGTTGGAAGGCAAAGAACTGACGCCCAAAGAAGCGCTGGGTTTGGGAATCGTTGATGCCGTTGTGGGTACACGTGAAGAAATGCTCGAAAAAGCCGAGACTTGGATTGTCTCGAATCCTAAACCCGTAAAACCATGGGATGAAGTCAATAAGAAAACGGGTAAAATTCAGGCCAAAGACAATTATAAAGTGCCCAATGGCGCGGTTTTAAGCCCCGTAGGAATGCAAACCTTCACGGTGGGTACGGCCATGATGATGGATAAATCCAAGGGGAATTACCCGTCTACGCAACACATCATGTCGTGCGTGTACGAAGGATTATTGGTTAATATCGACCGTGGCATTGTGATTGAATCGCGGCATTTTGTGCAGGTAGCCACCTCCAAAGTAGCAGGGAGTTTGATTCGGACTATGTTTTTGGGCCTGAACGAAGCCAATAAAGGTGCCAGTCGTCCAAAAGATATCCCGAAGACGGATGTGAAGAAACTCGGTATTTTGGGGGCGGGAATGATGGGCGCGGGCATCGCCTACGTGAGTGCGGTGGCGGGCATTGAAGTAGTGCTGAAAGATGTAAGCCTCGAAGCGGCCGAAAAAGGCAAAGACTATTCGCGGGCGTTGCTCAAAAAAGCCATCGAACGCGGGAAAATGGACAGCCTCAAGGCCGAAGGAATCCTGAACCTCATCAAACCTACGGACAATGTGGTTGATTTACAGGGTAGTGAGTTGATTATTGAAGCCGTTTTTGAAAACCGAGACTTAAAAGCCAGCGTTACCAAAGAAGCGGAACCCATGTTGGCTGAAGGTGGTGTTTTTGGTTCTAATACCTCTACTTTGCCCATTTCAGGTTTGGCTAAAGCCTCGGCAAACCCTAAAAATTTTGTAGGAATTCATTTTTTCTCACCCGTTGATAAAATGATGTTAGTGGAGTTGATTGTTGGGAAAGAAACCTCCGATTATGCCTTGGCCGTGGCGGTGGATTTTACCCGCAAAATCAGAAAAACGCCCATTGTGGTCAACGACTCACGCGGGTTTTATACTTCGCGGTGTTTCGGAACTTACACGTCGGAAGGTATGGAACTGCTCAAAGAGGGAGTGAACCCTGTATTGATTGAAAATGCAGGTAAGCTTGCAGGAATGCCCGTAGGACCCTTGGCCGTGACTGATGAAGTGGCGTTGGATTTAGTGTATAAAATCTCGGGACAAGCGGTGAAAGACGGTGTATTGGCTGACACTGATACGAGCTACCAAATCGGTAAGCAATTTACGGAGATGGGACGCTTGGGTAAAAAAGCCAAGGCGGGCTTTTATGAATATCCAGAAGGCGCTCAAAAACAGCTTTGGTCGGGACTCGCTGACTTATTTCCCGTGGCGTCGCAGCAACCTTCGCTGGAGGAAGTTAAAACGCGTTTGTTGTATCGTCAGGCGCTCGAAACCGTTCGTTGCTACGAAGAAGGAGTCATTCGTACCAAATTAGATGCTGATTTAGGCTCTATTTTGGCGTGGGGTTTTCCACCTTATACGGGTGGTACGCTCTCTTTTGTGGATTTTGTAGGCATTAAAACCTTCGTAAGTACCCTCGACCGCTTGGCCGATACGTATGGCGAACGTTTCCGACCCACTCAAAAACTACGGGAAATGGCGGCAATTTCCTAAAACCTACTGCCATAGGGTTGTCATCGTGAGGGTTTATCTTTGCAGTGAAATAAAGTATTTTCCTGTCAAGATAAACCAACAGCCATGAGTGCATTAAAAGATATTTACTCTCCCGATTTTTACAACACATTTGCAGAAACGCTGGCCAAAACCAATCCCGATTTTGACAAACAGCGGTTTCTTGCGTTGATTTTTGATGCTGAATTTGCGCAAAAAGAGCTAAAAGACCGCATGAGGCATACCACAAGGGTACTGCATCATTTTCTACCGATTAAATTTAGTGAGGCTGTTAAGTTGATTGAAAAAATCATCACTCAAATTCGTCAAAATAAAGAACAAGAAGATAGTTTGGCGTACATCTTTTTCCCAGATTACATCGAAACCTATGGATTGGGGGACTTCGAAAATTCGGTAAAAGCGATTGAATTTGTGACCCAATTTGTCAGTTGTGAGTTTGCTGTCAGGCCGTTTTTGTTGAAATATGGCGACAAAATGATGAATCAAATGCATAATTGGTCACTGCACGGAAATCATAAAGTACGGCGGTTGGCCAGTGAAGGCAGTCGACCACGGTTGCCTTGGGCGATGGCGATTCCTGCGCTAAAAAAAGACCCGACGCCCTGTATATTGTTACTAGAAAATCTTAAAAATGACCCTTCCGAATGGGTTCGCCGCAGCGTGGCCAATCACTTGAATGATATTTCAAAAGACCACCCCGATTTGGTACTGAAGGTGGCCAATGCATGGAAAGGGAAAACGAAAGAAACAGATGCCATTATCAAACACGCTTGCCGTACATTGCTGAAACAAGGCCACCGCGACGTATTGGCCCTTTATAACTTAGTGAGTGAGCAGGTTCACGTAGATAATTTTTCGATTTTAACCCCTGAAATTGCCATTGGGGAAAATTTGGAGTTTATGTTTTCGATTTTTAACCAAAATGAAAGCCATCACACGGTGCGTTTGGAATATGCGGTTTATTATCAAAAGCAAAATGGCCAACTGTCGAAAAAAGTATTTAAAATAAGTGAGCGAGAATATGCCCCAGCCGAACGGGCAACCATTCGAAGAAAACAAAAGTTTGTGCCCATCACTACCCGAAAATTTTACCCTGGAACCCACCAGCTTTCGATTATTATCAATGGCGACGAAAAGGAGATGGGCGTTTTTGAATTAACGGCATAGACGGTATTTTTCGGAGAAGCCTATAAATCAAAATCCCCCGTAGAACTTCTGCGGGGGATTTTGATTTGAATAAATTCAGTTCCTAGAAGTGGCGGTCGCCTGCCTCGCGACGCCCGAGCATCACGGCACCAATCATGGCAACTAAAAATAAAATAGAGGCCAATTCAAAAGGAAGTAAATAATCTTTGTATAAAACTTCGCCGAGGCTTTCCACCATTCCCACTTGCGAGTCGAAGCTGTACGCATTAAAAGCACCAAATTGTGTCTTGCGGAAAACAGCGACGAAAATCAAAAACAGTGTCCCACCCGTTACCATCGCGGCAATTTTGGTCAAGTTGGTTTTTGATTCTTCGTCTTCTTGTTTGAGGTTCAGGAACATAATGACAAACAGGAACAATACCATGATGGCACCCGCATAAACGATAATATTGACCGCTGCCAGAAATTGGGCGTTCAAAAGTACATAATGTCCTGATAGACAGAAGAATGTTGCAATCAAATACAACACGCTGTGGATGGGGTTTTTGGATAAAACCACCATCAAACCCGTCAAAATTGTCAAAAATGACAGGAAGTAAAAAAAGCCCGTTGCAGGCGTAAGATTATTTAAAAAGCTGGAAAAATCCATAGTTCGTAGTTTATACGGGGTCGCCCGTGCGATGGATAACGAGAAGTGTGCTCCCGTTACTTTCTATCATTAGTTACAGTTGGGTTCTTGGTTCAGCCTCTACACCTTTCAAATCTTGCTCACGTGCTTCTTCTTTGGTCCATGCTTTGCGCAGATAGCGGTTGTTCATGTTTTCGGCCAGTAAATCTTTGCCCCAAATCACTTGGTCGCGCTCGGTAAATACGGGAACAAACTCATCGTGGCGTAGGTAAATCGCTTGTTTAGGACAGGCTTCTTCGCACAAACCGCAGAAAATACAGCGCAGCATGTTGATTTCATACACGGCGGCGTATTTTTCTTCGCGGTAGAGTTTTTCTTCTCCCTTTTCGCGCTCAGCAGCTACCATCGAAATGGCCTCAGCAGGGCAAGCTACGGCGCATAGTCCACAGGCGGTGCACCGCTCGCGTCCTTGCTCGTCACGCTTTAATACGTGCCGTCCACGGAATACTGGGCCGAGAAATTGCTTCACTTCTGGGTATTGAATGGTTACTTTTTTCTGAAAAAAGTGCTTTATCGTAATTCCCAGACCCGTAGCGATAGCGGGCAGATAAATCCGCTCAGCAAAGGTCATTTGCTTATTGCTGACTTGCTTCGAACGATTTGTTAATTGCATATTTTTATGATTTAGGACGTTGGACTCCTTGGTGTTGGAATGCCAATGTCAAATCTTCGAAATTTATTTTAAAAAACTCACTATCAACGGTTTCAAGAATAAAATAGCTCCCCCCGTCAGAATAATATTTATCATGGCCAACGGAATAAGTGCTTTCCAGCCCAAATTCATCAATTGGTCATAACGAAAACGTGGCAATGTCCAGCGTACCCACATATAAAAGAATACGAAGAACAACGATTTTGCAAAAAACACCAAAGTTCCGATGAGCGTGCCCACGTTGTGGCCGGCTATTTCACCCAATGAGCTCGTTAATTGTGCCTGTACCCAATCCATTCCAGGGTAGTTGTAACCACCAAAGTAAAGACTGGAAATCATGGCCGAAGAAACGAACATATTGATGTATTCGGCAAAAAGATAAAAGCCTAATTTCATTGAGCTGTACTCGGTGTGATAGCCACCAATCAACTCGGTTTCGCACTCTGGTAAGTCAAAAGGAGTACGGTTACACTCCGCAAACGCGCAGGTGATAAAAATGATAAAGCCGAGCGGTTGGTAGAAAATATTCCAGTTGCCGCCGTGCTGCTGCTCCACAATGTGGCGAATCGAGAGAGAACCCGTCATCATCAAAATGGCGATAATGGCCAAGCCCATTGAAATTTCGTAGCTAATGTTTTGAGATGCGGCACGAATGGCCCCTAACAACGAGAATTTATTGTTGGAAGCCCAGCCTCCTACCATAATTCCGTACACACCCAGCGAAACTACGCCAAAAACGTACAGAATACCGATATTTACGTCAATCGCCTGCACAGGAATATCCCATACTTTGCCGGGTGCTGACTCATACTTTACACTGTCGCCAAACGGAATAACGGCGCTCGTCATCAATGCGGTCAACATCGAAAGGCACGGGCCTAAAATGAAAAGCCATTTGCTGGCTTGAGAAGGGATGAAGTCCTCTTTGAAAAACATTTTGACGGCATCGGCAAGCGGTTGTAATAGTCCAAATGGCCCTGCGCGGTTGGGACCGATACGGTCTTGCATGAAAGCCGCCACCTTGCGTTCTCCGTAGGTTGAGTACATCGCTATCAAGAGCGTAATCCCAAAAATGAGCAATATAATAATTGCCTTAATGATAAGAGCGACGTCTATAGTCATAGTTAGTGGACGTTGGAGGTTAGAATCACTTTTCTTCTAACTCGTAATGTCAATTCAAAATTAATTATTCTCGGCGAGTGAACGCTGATTTGCTTTCGCGTTATTTTCTTTACTCAATTCTCGAATCGTGGTTCCATCGGTAATATACGGACGAGAATCGTCGATTTGTTTGTATTGGGCCTCGGCTACTTTCAATCCAAACGCAGGTTTTTTCAAATCTGCGCGGTATTTATTGGCCATAATAACCGAGTGGCGAGAGATTTTGGTGGGGCCTTCAATGGTCCAGTCGCTGGTTTTTTTACGTTCAAAACGACAGGTGTTGCAGATGAATTCCTTTACTTCGCCCCATTCATTTTTGCGGGCCGTTACCCGAATTACTTCATCCCCTCGGTACCAAAGTGTTACATTTCCGCTGCATTTTTCGCAGTCGCAATGTGCCTCAACGGGTTTACTGAACCACACCCGGCTTTTGAAACGATACGTTTTATCGGTCAAAGCACCCACAGGACATACGTCAATCACGTTGCCTGAAAAATCATTGTCGATGGCTTTCTCGATGTACGTACTGATTTCGGCGTGGTCGCCGCGATTCATTACGCCGTGCACCCGTTTATTGGTAATCTGGTCGGCCGTAAATACGCAACGATAACACAGAATACAGCGGGTCATGTGCAACTGCACATAGGGGCCGATGTCGTGTTTTTCAAACGTGCGGCGTTCTTCTTCGTAGCGGGTTGTAACGCGTCCGTGCTCAAAAGCAAAATCCTGCAAATGACATTCACCCGCTTGGTCGCACACTGGGCAGTCAAGTGGGTGGTTAATCAATAAAAATTCCACGATTCCGCGACGTGTTTCTAGCACGGATTCGTTGGTGGTGTTTTCGACTACCATGCCATCCTGAACGGTGGTGATGCACGAAGGCACCAATTTAGGCATGGGACGGGGGTCTTTCGCCGACCCAGCGGTTACTTTCACCAAGCAAGCCCGGCACTTACCACCTGTTCCTTTGAGGGGCTCATAATAGCACATGGCAGGGGGGGCGTAGTGCGGCCCTAACTGACGAGCAGCCTGCATAATAGTTGTTCCTGGCGGTACTTCGATTTCGATACCATCGAATGTGATCTTGAACAACTGGGGTGCGGTATTTTCCATATTTTTGGTCAACTTCCTTTTTAAGTCAATGTTACACTAATTCCATGGCACCGCGATAAACGGCTCCGGGCTGAGTGGCCTCTTGAGGATGCTTTACGTGCCACTCAAACTCATCACGGAAGTGACGAATGGCGGAGGCAACGGGCCACGCAGCGGCGTCTCCTAGGGGACAAATAGTGTTTCCTTCAATCTTTTTAGCCACATCCACCAACAAATCAATGTCGTGCATATTTCCTTTGCCGTGTTCGATTCGTTCGAGCACTTTATCCATCCAACCCGTTCCTTCGCGGCAAGGCGAGCATTGTCCACAGGATTCGTGGTGGTAAAAACGAGCAAAGGTCCATGTATTTCTTACAACACATGCGGTTTCGTCCATGGCAATAAAGCCACCTGAGCCAAGCATGGTGCCTGTGGCAAAACCACCGTCCGACAACGACTCATAGGTCATCAATCGTTTATCGCCATTGGCTAGGTTGAGAATCAGATGAGCGGGCAAAATGGGCACTGACGAACCTCCCGCAATCACCGCTTTTAAGTGGTGACCGGGGCGAATGCCGCCACACCATTCGTCGGCATAAATAAAATCTTCAACGGTGATTCCCAGTGGAATTTCGTACACACCAGGTTTATTGATGTGGCCAGAGGCCGAGATAAGTTTGGTTCCCGTGCTGCGTCCGATTCCCAGAGAAGCGTAGGCGTCGCCGCCGTTGTTAACAATCCAAGGCGTATTGGCAATGGATTCTACGTTATTAACAACGGTGGGGGATTGATAAAGACCTTTTACGGCTGGGAATGGCGGTTTATTACGTGGATTCCCACGTTTGCCTTCTAGTGATTCCAACAGTGCGGTTTCTTCGCCGCAAATGTAAGCGCCGCCGCCGGGCTGCACCACCAACTCAAGGTCATAGCCCGAACCCAGGATATTTTTTCCTAAAAAACCCGCTGCTTTTGCTTCGGCAATGGCTTTTTCGAGAATGTGAATTACGTACATCAATTCGCCGCGCACGTAAATAAACGACTTATTGGCCCCAAGGGCAAAGCTAGATACGATCATTCCCTCAATCAAAAGGTGGGGAATTTCGCGCATCAAAAAATGGTCTTTAAATGTTCCGGGCTCCGACTCGTCGGCGTTGCAGACTAAGTAGCGGGGTACACCTTCGGGTTTGGCCAGAAAGCTCCATTTCATTCCCATCGGGAACCCTGCGCCACCGCGACCGCGTACGCCCGATTTTTTGACTTCCTCTACAACCTCTTCGGGAGTCATTTTTTTCAGTGCCTTTTCAACGGCGGTATAACCACCCATTTTGCGATAGACATCGAAGGTGTTGATACCAGGGACGTTGATATGTTCGGTGAGAATTTTAACTGCCATGATTAGGATTCAGAAAATCGGTTAGTCTTTACTCAATTCTTCAATTATTTCATCCACTTTGCTGTTGGTCAAATTCATGTAATATTTCTCACGAATTTGAAAAACAGGCCCCCAACCGCACGCGGCCAGACACTCCACTTCTTTGAGCGTAAATTTGCCGTCGGGAGTGGTTTCACCCGTATCAATGCCCAATTTTTGCTTTAAGTGCCCATACACATCCTCTCCGCCCATCAGGCAGCAAGGCCCAGTACGGCAATATTCTATCACGTGTTTGCCAACTGGGTCGAGGTGAAACATTGTATAGAATGAAGCTACTTCGTATACTTCAATCGGTAAAATGGAAAGCAAACCCGCAACATAATCCATAACGTCGGAACTAACCCAACCGTATTGTTCCTGGGCAAGGTGCAACAACGGTAAAAGGGCGGATTTTTGTTTACCAGCGGGATAACGAGCGATGATTTCCTGCGCTTTGGCAAGCCGCTCAGGGGTAAAAGTGATGGGGGTGGTGGTATCGGTCATTTTCTAAGTCAATTAAGCATCAAGCTCTCCTGCAATCACGTTTAAACTACTCATGGTGACAATGGCGTCGGAGATGGTACTGCCAACGCACATTTCAGGGTAAGCCTGATAATAAATAAAGCATGGACGACGGAAGTGCAAACGGTAAGGCGTACGGCCGCCGTCGCTGAGGAGGTAGAAACCTAACTCTCCGTTGCCGCCTTCTACGGCGTGATAAACCTCACCGACTGGTGCTTCGATTTCGCCCATCACGATTTTAAAGTGATAGATGAGGGCTTCCATACTGCGGTATACTTCCTTCTTGGGAGGTAGATAGAACTCAGGAGCGTCGGCGTAATAGGGCCCTTCGGGAAGGTTTTTCATGGCTTGCTCAATAATGCGGAGACTTTGCCACATCTCTTCGTTGCGAACCATGTATCGGTCGTACGTATCGCCGTGTTGTCCTACGGGAATATCAAATTCAAAATCTTCGTAAGATGAATAAGGGCTCATTACCCGCACATCATAATCCACGCCCGCCGCCCGCAAGTTGGGGCCCGTAAATCCGTAGCTCATTGCTCGCTCGGCCGAAATTCCGCCCACGCCGATGGTACGGTCCATAAAAATACGGTTACGGTTAAAGAGCTTTTCAAACTCTTTAAGTACCGGCGGAAATGTTTTGAGGAAGTCGTTGATTTTACGAATGGCGGTCGTGCTCAAATCGCGCTCCATTCCACCCACACGCCCCATGTTGGTCGTCAGGCGGGCACCGCATACTTCTTCGTATATCTCATAAATATCTTCGCGTTTTTCGTACAAGTACAAAAAGCCCGTAAATGCCCCCGTATCTACGCCCAAAATACCGTTACAAACGATGTGGTCGGCGATACGGGCCAATTCCATCATAATAACCCGGATGTACTGGGCGCGTTTGGGTACTTCAATGCTAAGGAGTTTTTCGACCGTCATGTGCCATCCCATGTTGTTGATGGGGGAGGAGCAATAATTCATGCGGTCGGTGAGGGTGGTAATCTGATAAAACGGTCGGCGCTCGGCTATTTTTTCAAATGCACGGTGGATGTACCCGACGGTTTGTTCACCCGCCACGATTTTTTCGCCATCCATCGTTAGCACGTTCTGAAAAATACCGTGCGTAGCTGGGTGGGTGGGGCCTAGGTTAAGGGTCGTAAGTTCGTTGACGTATTGTACCTTTTCGCCTTGGGCGAGATCGGCGGTATCTTTGGGGGCAACTGCAGTTTCTGTCATTTTTTTGGACTTAGGATGTTGAACGGTCAACGTTGATGGGCAGCGTCGATGTTCAATGTCAAACGTCTTAAAGGTTATCTTCCAAACAAAGCATCAATTTTATCTTCACGCGTTGGATCTTCGAGGGGATATTCTTTGCGCATTGGGAAATAATCCATTTCGTCCATGTTCAGAATGCGCTTTAGATTGGGGTGCCCGTCAAACAAAATTCCGAAAAAATCGTAGGTTTCGCGTTCCATCCAGTTGGCAGAGGCAAAAAGGCCCGTCGCCGTTGGAATATGAACATCGGCCTCAGCCAGAAAAACTTTGATGCGGATTCGGAAGTTGTGAATGAAACTATGCGTATGATAGACCACACAAAATTCCTGACCAACCCTGTCAGGATAATGGATAGCCATTATGTCGGTGAGAAAATTTACCTGAAATTGGGGATGCGCCTTTAAGTAATCCAACATCGGGATAATTTGTTCACGCGTTGTACTGAAGGTCAGCATTCCAAACGGCTCTTCAAAATCGAACACGTCGTCTCCAAATTTTCTGATGATTTCTTCGGCTACAGATTGGTTTGTAAGCATAGTTACTTGAGATGTTAACTCCTAACCCTTAAACGGTTAATGAATAACGTTTAATTTTTTACTGAATGTTATAAGAGGCCAGCAACGCTTGGTATTCGGGCCCGTTGCGACGGCGAAGCGACTCGTTATGGGTCAGCTCGCGTACTTGCATAATTCCTTCCAAAATTTGTTCGGGGCGGGGCGGGCATCCAGGAACGTACACATCGACGGGAATCACCCGGTCAATTCCCTGCAATACACTGTAAGTATCAAATATCCCACCGCTAGATGCACAGGCACCGATGGCAATTACCCAACGAGGTTCGGCCATCTGAAGATAAACCTGCTTCAGGATGGGGGCCATTTTTTTTGCGATTGTTCCCGCTACCAGCAGCATATCAGCCTGACGCGGCGAAAAGCTCGGACGCTCCGACCCAAAACGGGCCAAGTCGTAACGAGAGGCCATCGTTGACATAAACTCGATACCGCAGCAGGAAGTAGCAAACGGCAGGGGCCACAACGAGTGGCTGCGGGCCAACCCTACAACTTTATCAAATGAGGTGGCGAAGAACCCCGAGCCTTCGTAGCCTTCGGGAGCTTCTACTATTTTAATATCTTGTGTCATGTTTTTCTTTCGTTTTTTCACCGTCCGATGACCTGAATAAACAAGTCTTATTTCAGTAACTAATTCGGACTATTGATGGTTTTAGTTTACTTTTCCCATTCCAATACTCCTTTGCGGATGATGTAGTAGAAACCTGCTAACAACAGCCCCATAAAAAGGATCATTTCTATAAAGCCATCGCTTCCGAGTTTGATAAAGTTGACCGCCCAAGGGTACATAAAAATGACCTCGACATCAAACAATACGAATAAAATGGCGACCAAAAAATACTTGATGGATATGGGGGTGCGGGCGTCTCCCTGAGACTCAATACCGCACTCAAAGGCTTCATCTTTCAGTTTGCTGTTACGCTTAGGTCCGATGGCGTGCGTGACGAGCATCGTGCCCACGATAAAAGCAAGCGCAAGACCAAGTTGAATCAAAATGGGGAGATAATCGGAGGGTAAGTAATTCATTACGGTTTGGTGATTGGTTGATGCAGGTTAGATAACCCAAAGTTACAACTGTCGTTTAATCAAACCAAATGTTTGTACACAGGTTTTAAAACGACGACGTAAAATTAATAAGAAAGGCTTCTGCAACACGCAGAAGCCCAAAAAATATCAATTATCAATGATAATTCTTTTAGATTGTTTGAGCGTCGTTGAAGACAATGTAAGAATATAGGCCCCTTCATTGACATAACTGAGGTCAATTTCTTTGCGGATTTTCAAATCTGGAAATTTGCCAGAGTAAACAACCTGTCCGCTCAACGACGTGACAGTGATTTCTACATCGGTTAAATCTTCGAGCGTTTCAATCGCCACTTTGCCCAAACGACTTGGATTTGGGTAAACAACTAGACCATCAGCCGTTTCTCCAGTGGGTTGATACAGTACAGCAGCAGAGAAAGGGGAAAGGCAGGTACGGGCGCTTCCACCAGAATTGGCCACAAACGTCACTCTTGAGCGCGTCGTAAACTCGCCCGTTTGGGTTACTTTAATCGCTGACTCGGTGGCCGTAAGGCTTCGGCCTCCTTGTCGCCAATCCCACGTAATACTTGAGACTTTTGTGTCGGCAAATGAAAATATGGTGCTATCTGGCGTGGCCTGGACACTATACGGGCCCGACTGGATGAGCTTGGGTGCTTGAATACTGATGGTTTTGATGGTCACTGGTGCAGAAAGGGTAGGTGAACTACATCCGTAAATATTACTTAGGCGGGCAGTGTAGGTGCCCGGCGTTTTTACATTGATGGTTCGACCCACGAGACCATTGCTCCAAGTAACGGTATTTACCGATGAAACATTCACCGTTAAGGCAATGGAAGAATCAGCACAAATGATTTGTTCTCCATTTGGAGTAATCACAGGATCAGGAAGTCTTACGGACGGTTCGGTTACCACCAATGCAGGAGTAAGGTAAGTATTACCTGCATTGTCTTTCATTGTTACCTGATATGTGCCTGCTCCTTGTACGGTGATGGTTTGTGTGGTTTCTCCGTTTGTCCATCGGTAGGATACAAAGCCATCGGGAGCTTTGACGTTAAAACTTGCGTTTCCAGCATTACAGGTAACAGTAAGCGGCCGAGCAGGGCGGGGTGATACTGGAACTACGGTAGCAAAAAAGCTAGGTTGTAAGGAGTTATCCCAAGCTTGGGCCAAATCTATTAGTCCTTGTCCCTGAAAGTGAACGAGGTCAATAGAGCCGTTAATGGGATTTAAAAGAGGCCGCGGTACCTGAATATTATCAGTAAATGGGCCTGGATAGGATTTGTTAAAAGGGATATTGATGATGGCCGTTTGGGCATCTATTACCGATTGAGAAGTAAATGAACTGGTATTGATGGCATACCTTGAGGTGCGGGATAACACCCAAGGTAGGGAAGAAAGCACCTCACCTTGTTCGATACGGGCTACGTTTACTAAGCCTTGCAGAGAATTTTGGTAAGCATCTTTTGTCACATTGGCCGCGGCATCATTTTCCCCCTGCAACCATAATACCGACCGCAGGCCCAGAATAGAGCCGTAATATTGGAGAGCATTTTTTAAGTTGAGATAGGGCATCCCAGCGGGCAAATCCTCGTTTATTCGGTTTTTTACTGGTTTGCCATTGGCCGAATCCAACCAGTTTTGGGTAGAGGTATCAATCCACCCAGCGTTCATAAATAAGATAGGAACGTTTAATTTTCTGGCCAACAAATCTCCTAAAGGCCCCCAGCACCACGCACTGCGGCCGCGCGGACCAATGACTCCCTCGGCGGTAAGTCGGGTGAATGAAAACGTGAGATTATTGGTTCGGTCGGAGTTTTGATTATCCCAAGTGATGGTATTTACGCGGTCATCGTTGACGGCGGGAGCGCCAAAGCCGAAAAAGCCCTGTGCGTTTGATTGACCAGCAATTAAAAATACTTCACCTACACCCAACTTCGAGAGGGCATCGCGCCCCACTTCTACGCCCCCAAAAAACGCCCTGACTTCGAGCGTATACCAGCCGCCACGGCCCGTTAAAGTGCCTAAAAATACACCGCCTCTGGGATTGGATTCGATGGTAGTCCAGTCGGTGGCTTGACCTTGACCCACCGATACTGGAACGAGTCGGGCTTCGATGCGGTCAACGGCCTGCGTATAATACCCCCCGATGGAGATGGAAGCTTGGTTTGCGTTGTTACGTTGAAAAACGGCCCGTTCTACCGGGAACGTAATTTTTATCTGAGCTGTCAACGTACCTACTGTTAATAAAGTGACTAATAACACATTCAAGCAGCGCCAATAGGTAGTGTTTTTTTGCATCATAATATAAGGGTAACTTTAAGAGTTTTGGTGTTTTTGCCGCGCAAATTTAAGATTATAACAATACTTTTCACACACGATAATAAAGATATTATGGTTTGAACGCATGATTCACTAAATTTGTCCCCTCATTTTACTTATCGGTTATTATGTTTGAAAGCTTACAGGATAAATTAAACAAAGCCATTCGGACCCTTAAAGGGAAAGATAGAATATCAGATATTAACGTAGCGGCCACAACCAAAGAAGTGCGTCGGGCATTGGTAGACGCCGACGTTAACTTCAAAGTTGCCAAAGAAATTACGGATAAAATAAGAGAAAAAGCCCTCGACCAAAAAATTCTGATTGCGGTAGAGCCAGGGCAAATGTTTGTAAAAATTGTCCATGAAGAGCTGACCGCGCTCATGGGTGGACAGGCCGAAGCCATCAATATCAAAGGCGACCCCGCTGTTATTTTGATTGCAGGTTTGCAAGGGTCAGGTAAAACGACTTTTTCAGGAAAACTAGCCCACATGCTCAAGCGGCAGGGGCGGCAGGTGCTGTTGGCGGCTTGCGATATTTACCGCCCAGCGGCGATTGACCAGTTGAAGGTATTGGGAGAACAAATCGGCGTGGAGGTTTATTCAGAGCCAGATAATAAAAATGCCGTTTCGATTGCCCAAAATGCGGTTGCTCACGCCAAAAAGTCGGGCAAGAAGATTGTTATCGTCGATACCGCGGGTCGTTTGGCCGTGGATGAGGTGATGATGCAGGAAGTGGAAAATATCAAATCTTCCATCAAACCGAGCGAAATCCTCTTTGTAGTTGACTCAATGACGGGACAGGATGCGGTCAATACGGCCAAAACCTTTAATGAGCGCCTGAATTTTGACGGAGTAGTGCTGACCAAATTGGATGGTGATGCCCGCGGTGGAGCAGCCCTTTCGATTCGGCAGATTGTAGACAAGCCCATCAAATATATTTCGACGGGTGAAAAAATGGAAGCCCTCGACAGCTTCTACCCCGACCGTATGGCGAGTCGGATTTTGGGCATGGGCGACGTGCTTTCGTTGGTGGAACGCGCGCAGCAAGCCTTTGACGAAGACGAAGCCAAGCGCATTAACGCTAAAATGCGGGCCAATAAATTTGACTTTAATGACTTTTTAGGGCAATTGCAACAAATCAAAAAGATGGGTAACGTCAAAGATTTGTTGGGGATGATTCCAGGGATGGGGTCGGCCATGAAAGACATGGAAATCGACAACGACTCCTTCAAGCCCATTGAAGCCATCATTCATTCCATGACGCCCAAAGAGCGCGAAAACCCCGATGTGATTGACGGAAGTCGCAAAAAACGCATTGCGGGTGGTAGCGGAACGTCACTTCAGCAAGTCAACAATCTGCTCAAGCAGTTTGACGAAATGCGGAAGATGATGAAGAAAATGAACACGATGGAAAAAATGGGAAAACTGAAGGTGAAGTAAAAAGAAGAGTGAAGAAAGTGATTGTAGCCGATGTTCTTATGATAAAGGTAAATTTTCAGTTTTTATTCCCCGACCAAAAAAGACGTTGGTCGGGGATTTTTTTGGTATTGTTTGGATTAAGCGCCACGGCCAATGCCCAGTCTATCGGATATTATCCATGGAACGGATTGCTGTCTGTCAGTACTAATCCCATTAAGCCCGTTTGGCTGGACGTTCGGCTTCAGACCAACACGCTTTTCGGAAGTTTAAGTACCGAAATTTTGCCAATGGTCAACCTTTCGCGCAAGGAAAACTATCAGGTGTATTTGGGGGGCGGAATTCGCTTTAATTTCATTGGGGTGCTTGCCAACCAGACCAACAATATCGTGGAAGGGTATTCGCTCAACATCGGCACACGCGTGGCTCCGTTTAAATCGGTACCCAACGTGCGGGTCGCCTTTGAGCTGGCTCCTTATGTGGTGCGAAAATTTGATTCTGGCGTTTTAAAAAGTAACCTTGGCGTTGTGTACACTTTTGGACGGAAAGAGTAGCTACTTTATTTTAATTCATAATGGCTGAGATTGCATTTTATGGTTTTTCAGCGCTGTGTATCGGTGCGGCATTAACGATACTATTTACCCGCAATGTCATGTATGCGGCGCTTTGCCTTTTTTTGTCGTTGTTGGGTGTTGCAGCGCTATTTGTGTTGGCGGGTGCTGATTTTTTAGCTATTACCCAAATCTTGATTTACGTAGGTGGCGTGTTGGTTTTGCTTATTTTCGGGATTATGCTCACCTACCGTCCCGACCGTGAAAGCAACCAAAAGAAAAACCTTGTGCTGACCAGCCACCTGAACCAATTTTGGGGCGGACTAGTGGCTTTGGGCATTTTTGGTGTGTTGTTTTGGGTTATTCTCAACGCTAATTTTATGATTATTCACTCGCCACAGTTGGCAGAGTTTACACCGCAGCGATCTACGATACGAAGCATTGGGGTTCATCTGATGACTACGCACGTATGGGCTTTTGAGGTTGCAGGGCTTATGTTGTTGATGGCTCTAGTGGGGGCAGCTTATATTGCGGCTCAGCGTGAGAAATGAGGGGCCTAAACCTCAGATTTATAATTACGCAAAGTCGCAGAGATTGAATGTCGTGCGTAAGGTTTCTTTTTGATAAATCCTAATAAAGTGAAACGACCTCCTTATTTACGAGCGGGCGACCGTGTAGGTGTATTGGCGTTGGCGAGTCAGGTATCGTACGATGCGTTGTTTGAAGGCTTGCGGATGCTCCGGGAAGATTGGCAACTAGATGTAGTGGAAGGCGCTACGTTACGGACGAGTTACCACCAATTTGCGGGTACAGACGATGAGCGTCGCACCGACTTTCAGCGTATGTTGGACGATCCGAGTATCAAAGCTATTTTTTCGGCACGAGGAGGGTACGGAAGCTCTAAGCTCATTGATGGACTGAATTTTAGGAGATTTAAAAAACATCCCAAATGGATTGTAGGGTTCAGTGACATAACTGCCTTGCACTGTCATCTTCATCGCCTATCGTTTGAAAGTTTACACGCCACCATGCCTAAACTATTTGGACAAGAAGGAGCCTCTAATGCCGTAGAAACGCTGCGAAAGGCGCTTTGGGGAGAACCATTACAGTATGAAGTAGTTGCGCACCCTTTCAATCGGACTGGTACCGCTACTGGGCAAGTAGTCGGTGGGAATTTATGCCTCTTGGCGCATTTGATTGGCTCGCTTTCGGAATTGGACACCCGAGGCAAGCTGCTTTTTATCGAAGATGTAGAAGAGACCTATTACAACCTCGACCGCATGATGGTGCAGCTCAAAAGGGCCCGAAAATTAGACCATTTGGCAGGACTGGTTGTTGGGCAATTTACGGATATGAAAGACAATGATACCATCAAGTTTGGCAAAAATGCGAATGAAATCATTGCTGATTTTGTAGCGGAATATGATTATCCCGTTTGCTTTGATTTTCCCGTAGGCCACGTGCCCGACAACCGCGCGATGATTGTGGGGCGGGAAGCTCAACTGTCAGTCAAATCCGAAAGTACAAGATTGATTTTTGTAAATTGATTCTTCCCTTAACCCTGTTTTCCTTTTTTAAAACCCCAACCATTCTATGAAAAAAATACTATTTCTATCCCTTCTGTTGCTCACCGCTCAACTCTATGCCCAAAAAAATACCGCAGAAACCTCTGGAAACCCTCTTTTTAAGGGTTGGTATGCCGACCCCGAAGGGATTATTTTTGGCAAAGAATACTGGATTTATCCAACGTTTTCTGCCCCATATAACAAGCAAGTGTTTTTTGACGCCTTCTCTTCCCCTGATTTGATTCACTGGACTAAGCATTCAACAATCCTCGACACGGCCCGGGTCAAATGGGCAAATCGCGCCATGTGGGCTCCTTCCATTATTGAAAAAGGGGGGAAATATTACCTGTTTTTTGGGGCTAACGACATTCAGAGTGATAAAGAAAAAGGCGGTATCGGGGTAGCGGTGGCCAACCATCCAGCGGGGCCTTTTACGGATTATCTTGGCAAACCGCTGGTTGATAAATTTCACAACGGAGCGCAACCTATCGACCAGTTTGTGTACAAAGATGGCAACAATTATTACCTCATCTACGGCGGATGGAGGCACTGTAATATTGCTAAATTGAAAGACGATTTTACGGGCTTTGTCCCTTTTGAAGACGGAAGTACGTTTAAAGAAATTACGCCCGAAAACTACGTAGAAGGCCCGTTTATGTTTAAAAAGAACGGAAAATACTACTTTATGTGGTCGGAAGGCGGTTGGACAGGCCCCAATTACAGCGTGGCGTATGCCATTGCTGATTCGCCTTTTGGTCCTTTCAAGCGTGTTGGAAAAATATTGCAGCAAGACCCAAAAGTAGCCACGGGTGCGGGGCATCATTCGGTGATTCACCACCAAAAAGACGATGCATGGTACATTGTTTACCACCGCCGTCCGTTGGGTGAAACCGACGGAAATGCCCGCGTTACTTGTATGGACCAGCTGTTTTTTGATGAGAACGGTTTGATAAAACCTGTAGTGATTACCAACGAAGGAGTAGGAAAACGCCTTCTCGGTAAATAGTATATTTTTTGTAACTTGCTGCCTAACGCTTTCAATTAGAAGAAGTTGATTTAAACTTTTCTACGGCCTTGTACAAATTCATCGTCCTCATAGTAGCTATCGGTGTGGGTCTGAAAGGGTGGGCGCAAGACTACCGTTTGGAGCATATTGGGGTGAATCAGGGACTATCGCAAGGGTCTCCCTACCACATGCTCAAAGATTCGCGTGGGTTTATGTGGTTTGGTACTCAAGATGGGGTCAATCGCTACGATGGACACACGTTTAGGGTCTATAAACCCGACGTGAAAGACCCGTATTCGCTGCATGGAGTCAACATTGCGGGGCTGGTGGAAGATAAGCAGGGAAACGTATGGTTAGGTACGGAAGAAGGACTCAACTGTTACGAACGAGCCACTGACCGCTTTCGCTTGGTGATAGATAAATCCCAAAAAGGCATAAAACGCCGTACGTCTCCTTTTTATGTTAATGCGGATGAGCTTTGGTACATACGCGAAGGCGACGGTATCTTGGCGTATGAATTTAAAACAGGTAAGCACCGGTTGGTAGCCCCTAAAGTTTTTATTACCCAGGATTTTGACTACATCGACTGGACTACCCGCACCCCCGCGGGGGACGTGTGGATGGTGGGTACAAAGGGGGTGGTAAAATATAACATAAAAGAAAAAAAATACCATTATTATTTCAGTGACCATGCAGAGAATAAACTAGGTTATCCACTGAATATCATTTGTTTATACGTTGATTCTAAAAATATCGTCTGGCTCGGGTCATTGCAGGGGATGATTAGACTCGACCCTGCCTGTGGAGAGTTTCAGTTGTTTGATAAAACGCCCGATAACCGAAACTTGGGTGCGGTGTACAGCATTGCCGAAGGAATCAATCATAAACTCTGGATCGGTACGCAACGCAACGGATTTTGGAATTTTGACACCAAAAAGCGAGAGCTACAAGTAGTTTATTTACCTCATGTGACGCCGAGAAATTTGGATAATTATGAAATTACCAGAATATATGTTGATAACCGGGGCATCATTTGGGCCAATGTTGACCCCGACGGACTGCTTAAAATTATCCCTAACGCTTCAATTTTTTATAAGATTACGGACAGCCCCAACTTGCCACCCGCGAGGAGGTTAGACAATTTTTCGGTGCGATGCATAATCCAAGCTCCCGATGGAAATATGTGGATTGGAACCGAGGGGAGTATCGCGGTACTTAATCCCAAAAGCCGAACCATTCTTAAACGTTATCTGACCCAATCGAATTCGCCCTCGCTGCCTTCTGTCAATTTTATTAAATCGTTTCTCCGCGACAGCCACAATCAAATGTGGCTGGGGACTTATGGCGGACTGATGGAATTTGACGCTAAAACCGAAAAATTTCAATTATACCAGTTTGACCAAAACCCATCCCGAAATAACTATACCCGCAATATAATTGAGTTGTCGGATGGGCGTTTGTTTTTAGGGACTCCGCTTGGACCGTGGATTTTTGACCCCAAGACCAAAACTTTTTCGGAATCGCCGATTTTGAAAAATAGGAATGTGTTTTCGGTTTATCAGGCCAAAGATTCTACCATTTGGCTCGCGGCTTATTTTGAGGGACTGTATGGTTTTAAATACCAGAACCGACAGTGGAAACAGGTGTATTCAGGAATGAAACAATTCAATATCAACGTAATACGAGAGGATACGGTGAGCCAAAAACTTTGGATTGGTACTGAAAAAGGATTGATTGAACTGAATCCCGTCGACCGCCGGTATGCATTTTACGATGAGCGTCATGGTATTGCCAATTCGTACATTTATGGCGTTGTGCCTGATAAACAACGCAATTTGTGGCTCAGTACCAACCACGGGATTTCGCAGTTGGATATTCAAACGCGTCAATTTCGCAATTTTGACCTAACAGACGGTATTCAGGGCTATGAATACAACGGAAACGCCTTTGCAATGAGCAAAGAAGGGGAGATTTTTTTTGGTGGGGTCAAAGGATTTAACAGTTTTTTTCCCGAACGAATTCGAAAACTTTCTTTTAAACCAAGCGTTCATTTATATAATTTTAAAGTTAATGAAGGCGTCTATCCTCTAGCCAAACAAATCAACGAAACTGATGTGATTTCGCTGTCTTACGATCAAAATACCCTTTCGATGGAGTTTGCGGCCATTGATTATTACAGCAATGGGCAAAATACCTATCGTTATAAATTGGAGGGATTGGATAAAAAGTGGATCATTAGCAATGATCGAAATTACGTTCGTTATGCCAATCTTGCCCCCGGTAAATACATATTCAGGGTATTGGCCGCCAACCGGGACGGGGTATGGAGCGATAGTGAAAAGATACTGTACATCCGAATCAATCCTCCTTTTTGGCAAACGTGGTGGTTCTACATTTTTTGCACGGGGCTGGTGGGTTATGTGGCGTTTATGGCGGGCAGAAATCGCCTCGTAAGCTTGAAACAGAAGGAGCAAGAACGCCTAAAAATTGCCCTTGAGGCGCAGGAACAAGAGCGGAAGCAGATTGCACAAGACCTGCACGATGAAGTGGGAGCACGCTTGGCAACTTTGAAACTATACGCGTCGTCGCTGACAAAATACCTTTCTGACCATCCCGAAAGCCAGGAAATCAAGAAAAAGACCCTCGAAATTATCAATGATTCTATCGTAGATATTCGGCGAATGCTGCGGGAACTCAGCCCCCGAATGCTCGAACAATACGGCTATGCCGCCGCCGTAGAGGCTTTGGCCGAAAAAATTAGGCAATCGGGGGAGGTCAGTGTAGAAGTGGATGCATCGCGTTTGCCCGAACGTTTTCCCGCCGAAATTGAAACGGGCCTGTATCGAGTTACGCAGGAGCTGATGAATAATACGCTTAAACATGCCGAAGCCAAAAAAATCACTATTCGGGTCCATCTCGACGATGATATCATCCATTTTGACTACTTCGACGACGGCAAAGGATTTACGTACAGCCAAGCAAAACAAGGCCTTGGCATTGGCAATATCGAATCGAGGGTGGCGGTTTTGCGAGGCCAGATTGTGTGGACGCCCATCGTTGGGGAAGGAAATGCTGTCTTTATTCAAATTCCGTTGTATCCCAGATTTCCCGCTTTTTCCCTCCCCAATCCGCAGGATATTTTAGATGCTATTCAGAAGTTTTTTCAGAAATAGTCAGATTCACTGCTTCTTACGCAAACATTTCTTCAATCTCCGCTTTGTATTTTTCTTGGATGATTCTCCGCTTGGGTTTAAGGGTAGGGGTTAGTTCGCCATTGGCGGCCGACAACTCACGGGACAATAAATGGTATTTTTTTACGCGCTCGTAGGGGGCTAATTCTTTGTTCTCATTTTCTATTTCACTCCTAATTTTAGCACTTACCTTTTCGTTTTTAATAATCTCATCGTCAGAGGTATAGGTGATATTTTCGATTCGGCAAAACTCTTTGATGGCGTCAAAAGAGGGAACAATCAAGGCGGCGGCGTATTTTTGCCCGTCGCCGAGAACTACCGCCTGTTCGATAAAAAATGACTCCTTCAATTTTGCTTCCACGGCCTGCGGGGCTACGTATTTTCCAGCCGATATTTTGAAGATTTCCTTTTTTCGGTCGGTCAATTTTAAAAACTTATCATCGACCCACTGGCCAATGTCGCCCGTATGAAACCAGCCATCGCTCGAAATCACTTCGGCAGTCAGGTGGGGTTTTCGGTAATATCCCTTCATGACATTGGGACCTTTGACCAAAATTTCGCCATCGTCGGCGAGTTTTACTTCCACGCCATCAATCACCATACCAACCGTGCCGATGCGAATTTCCTGTTTGGGATATAAACGGTTAAAGGAAATAACGGGCGAGGTTTCGGTCAGACCGTAGCCTTCACACACGGGAATCCCTGCCGCCCAAAACACGCGGGCAATGCGCGGTGGGGTGGCCGCCGCACCGACCACAATCATCTGGAGTTTGCCGCCGAGGGCTTCTTGCCATTTGCTGAAAACCAGTTTTTTGGCCAACGAAAGTTGGGTGTTGTACCACCAGCCCATGTCTTTATTAGGGTCGTATTTTAATCCTAAATCCAATGCCCAAAGGAAGATATTGCGCGAAACTCGCGACAATTCATAGCCTTTTGCCACGATTTTGTCATACACTTTTTCGAGTAGACGCGGCACCGTCGATAGTACCGTAGGACGCACTTCACGCAGGTTTTCGGCAATGGTTGCCACGCTTTCAGCGTAATAAATTGAGATGCCCGAGCGCAAATATACATACTGAACCATGCGCTCAAATACGTGATTGAGCGGCAAAAAACTCAACGCCCGCGCTTCTGAGCCAAAGGCAATCAGTTTTCTGCCTTCTTCGGCATTGCTCAAAATATTGCGGTGCGAAATCATCACTCCTTTGGGGTCGCCGGTGGTACCTGAAGTATAAATTATGCTCAATAAATCGTCGGGTTGAACTGCGGCCTTCATGGCTTCGAGCTTGGGTCGATTGGCTTCGTCGGCTTTGTGCGTAACATCCGTGAGGTTTTTTGCACTTTTGACGGCATCAAATGTGTACATTTCTTCCACAGAAGGGGCCGTAGCTACCACGTCAATCAGTTTTCTAAACAGGCCCGCGTCGCCCACAAACACAAACCGGACTTCGGCTTCGTGAAAAATATATTGAAAATCGTCGAGCGTCAGGGTAGGATAAATCGGCACCGAAACGGCGCCAACTTGCTGAATACCAAAGTCTACAATGTTCCATTCGGGGCGGCCTTCCGACACGATTGCGATGCGGTCTCCTGCTTGTACACCTAATTGGATGAGGCCCAAACTGACTTTGTCGACCTCTTCGCAAAACTGCTGTGACGAAAACGTAATCCATTCGCCGTGGCGTTTACAAGCCAGCGTATCGGGTTTATTTAGGGGTTTTATGTAGAGGTCTAAGAAATCAAATATACGGGTAGCAACGGTTTGCATGTTGTTGGAAGAGATTGATTGGGCGTAAAGTAAAGTAAAAAACATAGACGCACGAAGGACAAAGTTATTAGACGGCAATAAATGAAACAATAACCCTGAAAAATTGTGGAAAGTTGATTCCTTCAACTTTTTGAGCGTAATTTAGTTTTAGCTTTTGATGAGTCATTCTCCGTTATGTATCGTTAACTATTAAACGCCCCTCTCGCATGAAAACCTTTTATTCCATTCTACTTGTTGGATGTTTGTTTTTATTGGGTAATGGCCTTCAAGCGCAGCGCCTTCGAGCTGGTTTTGACAAAGCAGAATACATCGAAATGCTGAAAATATCGGCCCGATTTGGCGCTCCTAACTACGTTGCGGCTTTCCCTGCGCCTACAAATTACCAATCGGTGTACCGTTCGCCGATTGTTGGGCTAGATAATATGTGGGATTTATGGACGCACAACGACAATACCATTGCTGTAATCAGTATCCGGGGGACGACCGAGAAGGAAGTAAGTTGGTTGGCGAATTTCTACGCTGCGATGGTGCCCGCCAAGGGTGAGTTGCAATTGAACCAAAGTGAGACTTTTACATACGAACTTTCGGCCGACCCCAAAGCCGCCGTACATGTGGGTTGGCTGCTTGGTACGGCCACGATGTCGAAGGATATTTTGTCAAAAATAGATTCTTGTTACAAAAAGGGTATCAAGGATGTCATCATCATGGGGCACAGTCAAGGGGGAGCCATTGCGTATTTATTGACGGCTTACGTTTACAGCTTGCAAAAGCAAAAGGCAATTCCTGCCGACATTCGCTTCAAAACCTATTGTAGCGCTGCCCCCAAGCCTGGAAATCTGTATTTTGCGTACGAGTATGAGTCATTGACCCAAAACGGCTGGGCGTACAACGTCGTCAATTCTGCGGACTGGGTGCCAGAAGTGCCCATTTCTATTCAGACCATCGACGATTTTAACGTGACGAATCCGTTTGTGGGGGCCAAGGACATGATCAAAAAGCAAAAATTCCCCAAAAACCTCGCTCTCAAATATGCGTATAATCAGCTCAGTAAGCCCACGTATAAAGCCAATAAAAACTACCAAAAATACCTCGGAAAAATGGCTTCGACGATTGTAAGCAAAAACATGACGGGCTTCACTCCGCCGCCAGCGTATTATAATAGCAATCATTACGTACGCACGGGAAATACGATTGTTTTGAAGGCCGACGAGGACTATTACCAACGCTTTCCCGAAAGCAAAGCGAAAATTTTTGCGCACCATTTCCACCCGCCGTACCTGTATTTAACCGAAAAACTTACCACTCATAATGAAAGCATGACGACCGCCTCACCCCTTGACGGAACTTGGGAACTCAATTATATTGCAGGGGTTTCGGTGCCTTTTGATAGCCTGTATCCCGACAAAAAACCAATGATGATATTTGACGGAGCCAATGGGCAAGTGAGCGGAAACACGGGCTGCAACCGTTTTTCGGGTAAACTCAACACCGACGGTAACAAGCTCAATTTCAATTCACCCATGGCTTTGACCAAGATGTTTTGCCCTGGTGAGGGAGAAAATCGGTTTCTGGAAACATTGAAAAAAATAAATACGTACTCCATCAACGAAAATACGCTGACATTTATCATGGGCGATATTGCCGTGATGCGGTTTGTGAGGAAGTAGGGGTGGGAAGGTACAAACTCGTTACTTCGTAACTGAAGTGGTGTATTGCAGACTGATTTTTTTTGTAACATTGACCTAAGATTCTCGGCAATAACAAATCGGCCGATTTATATTCAGTCACAACGCTATGCACACCTCGTCGCTTTCCAAAACCCTTCAAGTTCTTGCCCTTTTTTTTCTGGTTATCGCTGGCTTGTACTTTGCCAAACCCTTTTTGGTGCCCTTGGCGCTGGCCTGCATTATTGCGATGCTGATGTTGCCGCTGGGTCGTTGGATGGAAAAGAAAGGGATGGCTCGTGGGTTGGCAACCTTTCTCTGTATTCTTTTTTCGGTTGTCGTGGTGATTGGAATTATTGGGATACTTTCATGGCAAATCGCCAGTTTTGTCGATGACCTCCCGAAAATGCAACAGTACGTTGGGGAGTTAGAAAAGAAATTGCAAGAAACATTAAGTAATCAATTTGGGCTCTCTCCCCAAAAACAAAAAGAATTGCTAAAGCAGCAACAATCGTCGGGGGTGGGCAATGCCGGAAAAATGGTGTTGTCGGTCATGAGCTCGTCTACGAGTCTGTTGGTAGATATGGTATTGGTGCTGGTTTATACTTTTTTGTTGATGTATTCACGCACACACTTGAAGCAATTCATGCTAAAAATGGTGCCCGTTGACCAAAAAGCAAAAGGCAATAAAATCATCAGCGATGCGTCGCACGTGGCTCAACAATATCTCTTGGGGCTGGCCATGATGATTGTCATGCTTTGGGTGATGTACGGCGTTGGATTTTCGATAATCGGCGTAAAAAATGCACTCTTTTTTGCCATGATTTGCGGTTTGTTTGAAATAGTGCCCTTTGTGGGCAACATTACGGGCACCACGCTGACCGTCATTGGCGCACTATCACAGGGAGGTGATTCGGGCATGGTGCTCGGGATTGTACTTACCTACGGAACGGTTCAATTTCTGCAAACCTATATTTTGGAACCGTTGGTGGTAGGAGCCCAAGTCAAAATTAATCCATTGTTTACCATTATTGCCATTGTGGTTGGGGAGCTGGTTTGGGGTGTGGCGGGAATGGTGATGGCTATTCCTTTGGTGGGCATTGCCAAAGTTATTTTTGATAATATTGAGCCCTTACAACCCTATGGTTTTTTGATTGGCGAAGAAAAGAAAAAGGGAGAAAGCGGCTTTATAGACACGATTAAAGCGAGGGTCAAAAAATCGTGATTCTTTAACTGAAAATAAGGTAATGGTTTTGAGTTATTAACTTTATTTGACAAAATTCAGTCAAATAAGGTTTTTGTTTTGATCTTATTTGGCTGAAAAATAGAAAAAAAGCTATATTTCTTAACAAAAACGAAAATAGCATTAACCCCATTCCATGACCCCCGAAAACCTAATCTCCGAAGACTAAAGCGATATTAATTCTTCCGAGCAACGCAGCCTTTATAATCAATCGTTGGATAATGAAACAAAATTTGAACCTTGGCAACGCTTATGTTTCCAATACCTCAGGAAAGACCGGCCAATGTTTCGCTGAGCCTCTTCAGCCGTTTTGCCCAAATTCTGTATAAAAATGCCAATTGAACCAAGAATACGAGGATAATAGCGGCCAAAGAATAGTATTTGGCAGTAGTCAATTCTATTGAATACGTAAAGAATAACAGCAAGCCGGCAGCGTAGCACATTCTTGAAATCAGGGATCCGATTGCGTATAGTTTGATACGGGAAATATGCTTTTCCAGCGAAGCCGTAAGCGCAGCGCCATTTTCCGGGTACTTGACCAGTGCATAGCCGTACAACGTATGGGCGATAGAGATCACTAACGCAGTCACCAAAATGGCATTGACCGACAAAGGTCTTGTTGCGCCGTCAAACATAGTATAATAACAAAGTAAAAAGGCAGACCAGCCCAACAGCTCTATAGTAAGTTGTTTTCTGATTCCTTTCAAGACCGGATGTCTGTTTTCCTGTAGCATCAGTTTGATTTCTTCATTTGTTTTGGTGGGTGGCGCTATACCTTTCCAAGCCAATTTTAATTCGTCGGAGTTCATGATTCTTTTATTAAAAGTTGTTGAATTTTCGTTTTTATTCGATTGATCTTAACGCCCACATTGTTTTCGCTGATTCCAAGGATTTCTGCAATTTGCAAATAACTCAGGTCATCCAAATAGAGTGCGATGATTGCTTTTTCGCTTTCACTTAACTGCTTTATGGCGGTAAGTAAACGTTCTTGGCGCAGTATAAGCTCTTCGTTTTGAAGCTCTTCGGCAAATTCGGGCAATGTCTCAACGTAGTCGATAGTCGGCTTCTCTTTTCGATAAGAAGCGATGGCTGTATTTAAAGCAATGCGATAAAGCCACGTGCTGATCAGAGAGTTGCCTTTGAACGAAGGAAACGATTTCCAAAGTTGGAACGTAATTTCCTGAAAAAGGTCTTCACGATCTTCGCGGCTGTCACGATATAGTCGGCATATTTTATGAATGATCCCTTGGTGCTCGGCCATGAGAGTTAAGAATGCGGTTTCATTCATTGTCTGTTTTAATCATATCAGTAATTCGCGAAAATAAGATAGTTATTTTTGATTTTTCAGCGCGTTTAATTCCCTACGAATAGCGCTGAGGCTGTCAAGAACAGCCCTGTTTTGCCGGTTCAGATGCTCGATTTCAACTTGGAGTTTTTCATCGCGTATTTTTGATCGGCCTTCGGGGGAGGATTCATTGCTGCATGCCGTGCAGGAAAGTAAAAGAACAATGGCGGAGTATTTAAATAGTTTCATCTTGTTTTTATGTTTTGAACAATTAGTAGCAGAAAGCGCTGAAAACTTACATTGACCCATTTTTTTTAGTAATTGATACAAACGGATAACAAATGACCCGAAGCCTGTTTATGATAATTCTTTTATCTTTACAACCACGGCTTAGGTACACTTTTATGTAACTTTCCAAACCCATTCCATGACCCCCGAAAACCTAATCTCCGAAGACCAGGGAGACATCAACTCTTCCGAACAACGCCAATTGTACACCCAATCGTTGGATAAAGAAACCTTGCATTGGCTAGAAGAAGATGCCAAATATTTCTTTCATCAGGCGCTTTCTACGCCCGTCATGAACGTGCTTTCTAAGACCGAAGGCGCGTATATCTATGACCTAAACGGCAAAAAATACTTGGATATGCACGGCAATGGCGTCCATAATGCGGGATTCAATAATCCCCAAGTGGTGGAAGCCATGATTCGTCAAATGACAGAAGCGTTGGCTTTTACGCCCCGGAGATATACCAACATTCCCGCCATTCAGTTGGCCAAAAAACTGACCGAAATTACGCCTGCAGGACTTGACCGGGTACTTTTTTGCCCAGGCGGCTCAGAAGCTATCGAAATGGCGGTGATGCTGGCGAAGCAAATCACAGGCAAGTGGAAAACCATTTCGTTTTGGGATGCCTACCACGGCACGGGGTTTCAATCGGGGGCCGTGAGCGGACAAGCGCACTTTCTGAAAGGTAACGGGCCGATGGTGCCGGGGGCACTGCACGCGGAGTTTCCCAATTACTACCGCAATCCGTGGAAATGGGACGATACCGATGCCATCGACGACGAATACTTGCGTCAAATCAAACTCATTATTCGCAATGAACCCGACATTGCGGCCATCGTGGCCGAGCCGATTTCCTCCACGCCCGTGGTACCGTCTAAAAATTATTGGCAAGAAATCCGCAGCCTTTGCGACCGTGAAGGAATCTTCTTGATTTTTGACGAAATCATTGAAGGTTTGGGGCGTACAGGAAAAATGTTTGCCAGTGAACATTACGTTACACCCGACGTATTGGTGCTGGGCAAATCGTTGGGTGGTGGCATGGTGCCGTTTGCGGGTATTGTCTCCAAATCGGAATATAACGTCTTGCAGGACAGCTCCATCGGGCATTTTACGCACGAGAAAAATCCGCTTTGTTGTGCGGCAGGATTGGCCGAAATCGAATACATTGAAGAGCATAAACTCGTCGAAAATGCGGCCACTAAAGGCGAGTATCTGATGAATGCTTTTCGGGAAATGCAGGACAAATACCCGCTCATCGGTAATGTAGCCGGCAAAGGGTTTCACATCGGCATCGACCTTGTCAAAGACCGCAAAACCAAAGAGCGCGCCTACGAAGAAGCTGAGCGTATCATGTATCGCTGCATGGAACGCGGACTGGCCTTTAAGATCATCGAAGGCAATGTCATCACCCTGCGCCCTTCCCTGATTTTGACGCAGGACCAATGCGATTTTATCATTGACACGATTGAAGACGCTTTGCGCGAAGAAACCAAGTAAAAAATGCAACACAAAAAGATAAAAGTGGGCGTAGTTCAGGCGACGCCAGCGCTGTTTGATATTGAAAAAACGGTCCAAATCGTCATTGATTGGATCGAAAAAGGAGCCAAAGAAGGCTGTGATTTGTTGCTTTTCCCCGAATCCTTCATTCCCTGTTATCCACGAGGACTCGACTTTGATTCCGTAGTCGGTCGTCGTACCGAAAAAAGCAGAAACCAGTGGTTAGAGTATTGGGAAAACAGCCTCGAAACGAATTCTTCCTACGTCGAACAAATCAGCGAAGCCATCCGTAAAGCGGGCATTTTTGTGGCTTTGGGCGTCACCGAGCGCGAAAGCGTTGGCGGGTCGTTGCATTGTGCATTGCTGTATTTTGATAAACACGGCAATCTCATCGGCAAGCATCGTAAACTCAAGCCTACGGGCTTAGAACGTTACATTTGGGCCGAAAGCGACGGCAGTACATTGGTCAGTTTTGATACCGAAATTGGTAAAATCGGCGGGTTGATTTGCTGGGAAAATTACATGCCATTGGCCCGGATGTCGATGTATCAACGCGGCATTGAAATCTACCTTGCCCCCACGGCCGATTCTCGCGAATCGTGGCAATCGACCATGCAGCACATTGCGTTGGAAGGTCGTTGTTTTGTGTTGGCTTGTAATCAGTTTATTCAAAAATCCGATTATCCCGAACGTTTTCAAGCAGATTTGACCCATGAGCCTGCCATCATGAGCAGTGGCGGTAGCGTCATTATTTCACCGTTGGGTGAGGTCTTGGCGGGGCCGCTTTGGAACGAAGAAGGTTTACTCACTGCCGAGTTAGATTTTTCAGTATTGGCCAAAAGCAAACTGGATTTTGACGTCGTAGGGCATTATTCCCGAAACGATGTGTTTAAACTCGAAGTGGTGGGGCAACCTGAGATGGCAAAGGTGAGATGATAGGCAATATTTCTTTTTATAAAAGGTAATATTACCTATATTTGTCTTTGTACAATCAAAGTCATCATGAAAACTAAACACGAAATTGTTGAAGATACGAGCCTATGGGAAGAGGTGCCAGCGCAAATAAGCGACAGTGAAGTATTGGTATTTCTTCAAAATAGAGAGATTGATTGGCGCTACGTGGAGACCATCAAAAAACGAACGGATTTTAATGATGATGTCATAGGAGATTGGTTAAACGTTAGCCCCAAAACGTTCAGGTCGTATCGCCAAACAGAGAACAAATTTAAAGCAAATTTACAGGAACATATTTTGTTGCTGTTGGCATTGATTAAGCGGGGAATTCAATTATTTGGCAACACCAAAGGGTTTGATCAATGGCTGAATACCCAAAATTTCTTTTTTGACAATCACCGCCCGGTGATGTACCTGACGACCGTAAGCGGAATCAGATTTGTAAACGACCGACTTACTGCGCTGGAGTTTGGCGATAATGTGTAGTTATGGAAGTGTTCAGGATTTGTCATGAGAAATACGCCAATCAATTAACCCCTTCGGGCAGCGCTAATCGTTGGAATTTTCAGGGCCAAAACGTGATTTATACGGGCAGTTCCCGCTCTTTATCTACGCTTGAATTGGTCGTACACCGCAACGCTATCGTTCCGACCTTTCTTTACAAGGTGATGGTAATTTCCATTGCGGACGAAGACCGTCTTATTAAACAGGTTCGTTTGTCAGAATTACCCTTGGATTGGCGGTCGTTGAATGCCTATTCAAAGCTTCAACGGATGGGTAGTGAATGGTATCATCGTCAGGAAACGCTTATGCTGAAAGTCCCGTCGGCGGTTATTTCTCAGGAATATAATTACGTCATCAACACGGAGCATCCCGACTTTGCCTCAAAAGTTCAATTGGTGCGAACAGAGGATTATTTTTGGGATAATAGGCTGCTGTAAATTCTTGGGAGTAAAAAAGCCGTTGGTGAGAAACACAAACAGCGGTAAAATTAGGCGTCTGACGGTTTGGAACCGTCGGACGCCTAACCGCGTGGCGGTAAAACTACACCCCCGTATAACTAAACGGCGAAATAGCTCTTAATTCTTCTTTGATTTCGTCCGAAATATCCAAACCATCAATGAATTCGGCGATGGCGTTGGCCGTGATTTTTTCGTTTTTGCGGGTGAGATTTTTCAGCGCTTCGTAGGGTTGTGGGTAGGCTTCGCGGCGCAAAACGGTCTGAATTGCTTCTGCTACTACGGCCCAGTTGTTTTCTAAATCGGCGTAAAAAGCGCTTTCGTTTAGTTCCAGTTTGCCCAATCCACGCATCAAGGCTTTCAAGGCAATGACGGTATGCGCCAACGGAACGCCCAAGTTGCGCAGCACCGTAGAGTCGGTCAGGTCGCGCTGAAGGCGAGAAATAGGAAGTTTGGCCGACAGATGTTCAAAAATCGCGTTGGCAATGCCCAAATTTCCTTCTGAATTTTCAAAATCAATCGGATTCACTTTGTGCGGCATGGCCGATGAGCCAATTTCGCCCGCTTTGATTTTTTGTTTAAAATACTCCATCGACACGTACGTCCAAATATCACGATCGAGATCTATCAGGATGGTATTCAGGCGCTTGAAGGTGTCCATCAGCGCCGCTAACATGTCATAATGTTCAATCTGCGTAGTCAATTGACTCCGCGAAAGGCCCAAGTGATCGTTGACAAAATGATTGCCAAAAGCCACCCAGTCAATGTCGGGATAAGCTACGTGATGAGCGTTGAAATTGCCCGTTGCTCCGCCAAATTTTGCCGCAAAGGGTACGGCTTGAAGCATTTGTAATTGTTTTTCAAGGCGTTCGGCAAATACCCCAAATTCTTTCCCCAACCGCGTCGGTGAGGCAGGTTGCCCGTGCGTGCGGGCCAGCATCGGAATGTGTTTCCACTCTTCTGCCAAGGCTTTTAATTTGGCCAACACTTCATCAAACATCGGTACAATTTCAGCTTTGAGGGCGTCTTTGAGCGACAACGGAATGGAGGTATTGTTAATATCTTGGGAAGTCAATCCGAAGTGGATAAATTCCAAAAATTGCTCTAACTTCTTGTCTTTCAGCTTTTCCTTGATGAAATACTCCACCGCTTTCACGTCGTGGTTGGTCACTGATTCAATCTCTTTGATCATCAGCGCGTCTTTCTCCGAAAATTCGCCGTAGAGTGCGCGCAAGTCGGAATAATGCACTTTGTCGAAGTCTTTCAATTGCGGCAATGGCAATTCACAGAGAGAAATAAAATATTCCACTTCGATCAGAATGCGGTAGCGAATCAGTCCAAATTCGGAAAAATAAGGGGCGAGTTTTTCAACTTGCCGACGGTAGCGCCCGTCTACGGGAGAGATAGCTGTCAGGGAATTTAATTGCATAGCTTGGGTTCTAAGGCGCAAAGATACGCCGGGAATCGGAAAAATTTGGTAGAAAACCCCAGAAAATGCTTTTATAAACAGTTTGGTATCGAAATCCTCTCCTTTATGAAAATAGTACCCTTTGTTGCCTTTTTAGCGGTCATTACGGCCCTGGTCAGCGCACCCAACCTTCCCGAAAATGGAGAAAATTGGCCCGAATACAACGGAAATGGTGCCCGCAATCATTATTCTCCCCTGGCCCAAATTAATGCCGAGAATGTTTCTCAACTCAAAGTGGCGTGGACGTACGCATCGGGAGGGGCGGATACCATTGGGCACCGTACCCAAATGCAGTGCAATCCCATTATTGTCGACGGAATTTTATACGGTGTTTCGGCCAATACTCAAGTGTTTGCGCTCGATGCCGCCAACGGAAACCCCATCTGGAAATCCAAAGTTACCGAAACCGAAGGCACTACCAGTCGTGGGGTAACTTACTGGCGTGAAGGACAAGAAAAAATTATCTTTTTTGGGGCGGGAAAATGGCTCTATGCCTTTGATGCCCTGCGGGGAAAACCCATTGCCTCATTTGGCCAAAACGGACGAATCAACCTCAAAGAAGGCCTCGAACGCCCGGGCGCGGATGAGTATGTGGTGGCCAATACACCCAACGTTATCTTTAAAAACTTGCTCATTGTCGGAGTTCGGGTGTCGGAAAGCGAAACCGCGCTTCTGGGCGACATCCGTGCGTATGATGTGCGGACGGGTAAAAAAGTGTGGACGTTTCGTACCATTCCCCAAATGGGTGAGTTGGGCGCTGATACGTGGCCGGCCAATTCGCGGCAAAACATTGGTGGTGCCAACGCGTGGGCGGGTATGGCCATCGACCGTGAGAGGGGTATCGTGTATGCACCGACAGGCTCGGCGGCGTTTGATTTTTATGGCGGAAATCGCAAAGGAGATAATCTTTTTGCCAACTGTCTTTTAGCACTGGATGCCAACACGGGCAAGCGACTTTGGCATTATCAACTCGTCAGACACGATATTTGGGACCGGGACCCGCCCGCTCCGCCCAACTTACTTACAGTGATGCACAACGGCCCCGACGGTCGGCCCCGAAAAGTGGACGCCGTGGCGCAAATTACGAAGCAGGGCTACATTTTTGTCTTTGACCGCGTGACGGGAAAACCGCTGTTTCCTATCGAAGATAGAAAGTATTCCTATGATGCCGTACCTGGGGAATTTCCCGCTGCGTCGCAGCCGATACCCCTCAGACCTACGTATTTTGCCCGGCAGCGGTTTGTGGAACAAGATCTAAATTCATTTGTGGCCGACCGCGATTCGATTCTGGGGTTGATTCGGAAATCACGTACTGGTGGCCCGTACATACCCATTGGAAAAGAAACGACGATTTTCTTTCCGGGCACCGACGGCGGCGGGCAATGGGGTGGGGCGGCAGCCGACCCGCAGGGAGTGTTGTACATTCCTTCCAAAGAAATTCCCGTGTATACCTCGCTAGTAATCAAAAATCAGGAAACAAACGGGGGATTTGTAACGGGAGCCCAATTGTATAAGCAAAACTGCGCGGCCTGCCACGGAACAGACCGACGTGGCAATCATGATGGCTCGTATCCATCATTGGTCAATATCAACAAGCGACTTACGGCCGATGCCCTCCACAAACTTATTCCCAAAGGGCGGGGCATGATGCCGCCGTTTGCGCACCTTTCGGTGGCTGAGCGCCAAGCCATAGTTGATTTTGTTTTTCAGAAAGAGTCAGATAAACAGGTGGTTAGCTCAAAAGGAGGGGCGTTGCCGTATCAGCATACGGGTTACAATCGGTGGTACGACCGCAATGGCTATCCCATCAGTCAGCCGCCGTGGGGGACCCTTACGGCCACCGATTTAAACACGGGCGAGCGCTTGTGGCAAGTTCCTTTGGGCGAATATCCTGAATTGACGGCCAAAGGAATACCCATTACGGGCACTGACAACTACGGCGGTCCACTCATAACGGCCAGCGACTTGCTCTTCATTGCCGCTACCCGTGATGAGCGATTACGAGTATTTGACAAAAAAACGGGAAAACAACTCTGGCAAACCCAACTTCCCGCGGCGGGTTATGCGTCGCCAAGTACTTACTCGATTGCAGGCAAGCAGTACGTTGTCATTGCGTGCGGTGGTGGAAAACTAAAAACCAAATCAGGTGATAAATACGTGGCTTTTGCATTGCCATAAGATGTTTTTGTATTTAATTGCGAACCTTTACTGTTTTGCCTACTCTTTAAACTCAAACCCTTTACACGCTAAACTTAACCCTCTACACTTAAATGACTCCTTCTCCTTTTTTGGGCGAGCTGCTCGGCACACTCGTTTTGATTTTATTAGGCAACGGTGTGGTTGCCAATGTTGTTTTAAAAAATACCAAAGGCCATAACGGTGGCTGGATTGTCATTACTGCCGGTTGGGCATTTGCGGTCACCATCGGTATTTTTGTGGCGAAAGCCTTTGGCGGTTACGATGCCCACCTCAACCCTGCCGTCACGATTGGTTTTGCCGTTGCGCAAAACGAATACAGCAAAGTAGTGGATTATGTGAGTGCTCAGATGATTGGGGCTTTTTTGGGGGGAACTTTAGTGTGGTTGTATCACTTACCACAATACGCCAAAACCGAAGATAAAGGAGCTAAATTGGCCACTTTTGCCACCGACCCCGCCATTCGCGCTTCGGGTTCCAATTTTTTTAGTGAAGTAATCGGCACCATCGTTTTATTGATGGGAATCAAAGGAATTGGGGCCGTTACGACGGGCTTGGGGCCATTTGCCGTTGGTATTTTGGTGTGGGCTATTGGGCTTTCATTGGGGGGAACCACGGGATACGCCATCAACCCTGCCCGCGATTTAGGGCCGCGTATTGCGCACGCTATTTTGCCTATCGTTGGCAAAGGTGATTCCGATTGGAAATACGCTTGGGTGCCGATTGCTGGACCAGTTACGGGCGCTATTATCGCTGGACTTTTATTTTTGTAAAGCTATTTTCTCACCGCACGGGGCGCAAAGGCGCTAAGAAATTCCTGCGTCTTAGCGCCTTTGCGTGAGAAATTTTCACTTCTCAAATTTGAGTTTAAAAACCCCACCCGACAAGACAATTTCGTCTTTCGTATCCTGTTTCTTATAGCCTCTTCCTTCGGGGTCGATGTCAGAGTCATAACCCGTGGCGCTCGTAAAGACCTTATCTTCTAGTTTGCCTTTCAGGCGACCTAGCCCTCCCAATGCCGTAGCTGACGTTTTTTCTTTGAAATGAGTGCCATCTAGTGTGCCCGAAAATTTTCCTTCCAAAAATCCGTCGGCGGCTTTGGTCACTTCAATTTCTCCCCCGTTTTCCCGACGCGATTTTCCCACGTGGTATTCCATGCGCGGCGATTTGGTTTCTTCTACATACTTAACGTACGCCACACCTTTGTATTTACCCTCGGCCATGATTGGCTGAACCGTATTCTTTCCGTTGAAATCTTCATCAACGATTTTGTAAAGTCCCACTTCTGGCAAGTCGCTGTTGGACCAAGTAACAAACCAAAAACGCAGTGATTTGTCGGGGCTGGTGGCATTGGCCGTAATGTACCATACGTTACCCATTCGTATCCGTCGCGGGGCGGTTTTGTATTCTTTGCCGTCTACCTGAACGGAGAGACTGTTGTCGTTTGAGATTTGCGCCATGGCCACCTGACTCAGGAGCCCAATCATAAGCGCCGCTAGCTTCTTATTCATTATCATTTGTGCTGTTTGATGTGATGATTTTTGAAAGTCGAAATGTACAGGTTTTCTGGTCGTTCTGAGCCAGGGATTGGGTTGAAATGTCATAAAAACTTACTGAACGGTTACTTATGGTCAATCGATTTATTGGCATCGCTATCATTCGCTTGTATCTTTGGGCGTTCAATTCAACCACTAATCAATGAAACACCTACTTCTAATTCTTTTAAGCAGTTTAATTTTGGGTCTTCAATCGTGCAGTTTTTCGTCAGAAGATAAATTTGAGAAAGGTAAAGCCCTGATGAAAGAAGGGAAGTTTCGCGAAGCGCTGACGTTTTTAAATGGAGCCATTGAAAGCGATAACAGTAACTACGAAGCCCTAAACGCCCGTGGCGTGGTGTATTATGAGCTAAAAGAGTACCAAAATGCCTTGCTCGATTATGACCAAGCCCTCAAATTGAAACCCGATTATTACCGCCCGTATTACAACCGGGCGTTGTTGAAAGTAGCCCAGAATGACGGCGACGGCGCGTTGAAAGATTATGCCGAAGCGGTTCGACTAGACCCCAAAAATGCGGAGATTTTTGTCAACCGAGGTCAGCTATTGGCTGCCTTGGCGCAGCCCGATGCTGCCCTTCGGGACTTTGAGCAGGCTACTGTTCTTGATTCGACCAATGCCTTGGCGTGGTACAATCGCGGCAATGTTTTATTCCAAAGGGAAGAGTTTAAGAGTGCTATTGAATACTTTGAAAAAGCGGTCAAGTCCGATGCCAAGTTCGGCAAAGCGTTTCACGCGTTGGGAGTTGCGCAAATTTTAGAGAATCAAAAAGAAGTTGGATGCCTCAATCTTAAGCAGGCCGAGCGGTTAAAATATCCCGCCGCCAAAGCATCCATTGAACAATATTGCAAATAACCGCAGGCCCGCCCCTACAACAAAACACCCCGCCAAATAACTTAGCGGGGTGTTTTGTTTATAAAACTACGGCAAACGACTAGTGCGCGGCGGCAGTCGCAGTTTTTTCCGTTTTGTAATTACGCATCCAAAAAAACAGAATAGTGAAGGCAACAATCAAAACCGCTGGGAAAATAGCCATGGTACTGAGCGTAGCCTGACCAGCCGCCAACTCCATTTCATCGCCGGTTAAGCCGAGAGCTGTTTTTTCAGCGCGAGCGTTATCAATCCATTGACCTATGAAGGGTTGGAAGATAGAAGTCGAAAACATACCGACTCCCCCCAAAATTGACATTCCTAAAGCGCCGCTTAGGGGTACTTTTTCCGCAATAAAACCGATCATATTGGGCCAAAATAATGCTACTCCCATGGCAAAAAATACGGCAGCCACATAAGCCATTGTACCGGTTTGTGTACTGAATAAATAAACACCGATGGTGGCTAATACAGCCGAGCCCAACAATACGCCAGTCTGGTCAAATTTTGCGACAATCGGTCCGGCAAAATACCGGATAACGGCCATAAGTCCCGTTACCAACGCCAAAATCAACATCGGACTTGCCCCTGATTTACTCATGATCAGGCCGGTCCATTGCTGAGGTCCGAATTCTGAGATAGCGGTAAGGGCCATGCAGCAGAACATGAAGATGTACAAAGGAGTAAACATCGCTTTCAGGTTTTCACCCAATGAAGTAACACCTTCGGTCTTTGGTTTTGGAAATGCCTGACCCCAGAACAGATACGCGTAGATCAGGGTTGGAATCATGATCAACCATATTTGTGCCTGCCAGCCGGTGTTGGCATCGGTCATGAATTTAGAGATCAAACTGCCAACGACGATTCCACCCGGAAACCACATGTGGAAGCGGTTTAACATTTTGCTCATTTCGGCACCGGAATAGGTATCGGCAATCATAGGGTTACAGGCCGCTTCGGTACAGCCATTGCCTAAACCGATTAAAAAGGTAGAAATCAAAAGGCCGATGTAACCTCCTGAATAAATGGTTAATACGATACCTAACGCGTGCGATACAAACGCAATCATCATGATTTTTTTGGGGCCGACGGTATGATAAACCAATCCGCCGATGATCATGGCTAAGGGAAAGCCCAAGAACCACATAGAGTTAATGAAACCGAGTTGCTCAGCAGTTAAATTAAACTCTGTTCCTAATTGTGCCAGAATTCCAGCCCGAATACTGAATGAAAAAGCTGTTGTTATTAGCGCAAAACAGCTTCCGTTAAAAAGTCTTGCTTTGTTGATCATTTTTGAAAAGTTGGTTAAAGGTTAGATAAGACATCTTACACAAGCAGGCAAAGTATTAATTTTGATTTTTTTACCCAAACTTCGTGAGAAAAAGGTTTTTTTTTACTTTGCCTACTAAAATGAGACGCCGCAAGTGTTGATTTACATTCAATTATAAAAGGCGAAACGCTCAACAAACTGAATATTTATTGAAATAAAATACCAAATCACAAAAATTCAAAAGTATATGGCTCGTAAAATCAGAATGGGGATGGTAGGTGGAGGCCGTGGGGCTTTTATCGGTGGGGTTCACCGAATTGCCGCTGCTATCGACGGTGAGATTGACCTCGTATGCGGGGCTTTTAGTTCTACGCCCGAAAAATCGAAAGCGTCGGGCGAAGACCTCATGCTCGACCCATCGCGTTGCTATGGCGATTATAAAGAAATGATTCAGAAAGAAAAACGGCGTAAAGACCGCATCGACGCGGTGTCGATTGTGACGCCCAACCACATGCACTTTGGCCCCGCCAAAATGGCATTGGAAAATGGCTTTCACGTCATTTGCGACAAACCCGTTACGTTTTCTTTGTCAGAAGCCAAAAAACTCAAAGATATTATTGTCAACACAGGCTTAACCTTTGCCCTTACGCATAATTATACAGGCTATGCGATGGTGAAAGAAGCCCGCCAACTCATCAAAAATGGCTTGTTAGGTAAAATCCGCAAAGTGATTGTAGAATACCCGCAAGGCTGGTTGTCGTTCCCGATTGAAAAAGAAGGCGCAAAACAAGCCGAATGGCGTACCGACCCCAAACGGTCGGGTATTGCCGGCGCCGTGGGGGATATTGGTACGCACGCCGAAAACTTGGCCGAATACATTACAGGACTGAAAATCACCGAACTATGCGCCGATGTGAACCGAGTAGTAGAAGGACGTGTACTGGACGATGATGCCAACGTATTGCTTCATTTTGACAATGGTGCCAACGGGATTTTGCATTGCAGCCAAATCTCCAATGGAGATTGGAATGGGTTGAATATCAGAGTGTATGGCGAATTGGGAACGCTGCAATGGCACCAAGAACGCCCCCAGTACTTACACCATAAAACGACCGAAGGATACCAAATCTATCAGCCATCGGTCGGTAAATTATCTGACTCGGCCAATGCCCACACGCGTATTCCTTTTGGACATCCTGAAGGCTATCTGGAGGCATTTGCCAATGTTTACCGAAATTTTGCGCGTACGGTGCGCAAGCGCATGAACGGCGAAGAGCCCAACGAATTTGACTTAGATTTCCCAACCATCGACGACGGAATCCGCGGAATGCAGTTTGTCGAAACGGTCATTGCCTCCGGCAAAAGCAATAGTAAATGGGTGAAATTTAAGAGTTAGTCAAAAAGGTTGAGGAGCGGAAAACAAAAAACCGCTCCTCAATTCTTTTCGAAAATGATTCAATTATTGACAAACCTACTTTGAACGATGTTTTTTATACGTCCATGATTCTCAGTCAGATTCAACAGGAAGAATCCTTGCTTTGGGAGCGACTGAAAGCGGGCGATACGGCTGCTTTTGGGGAGATTTCCTTGCGGTATTATCGGCTGTTGTTTGATTACGGACGAAAATTTACCAAAGACCGTGAGCTTATCAAGGATGTCATTCAGGATGTGTTGTTGTTGGTTTGGCAAAAAAGAGGGCAAATTGACTCCAACGAAAACGTAAAGCTCTACCTCCTCAAGATTGTTCGTAACCGCTTGTATAAAGAATTGCAAAAACAGCAATTACGGGCTTCTGAAGATTATTTCGAGCAGTTGGAAGTGGCTGATTCGGAAGAAGCGTTGATTATTTCAACGGAATCCACCCAAGGTATCGTTGCAAAGTTAAATCTTCACCTTAAGGCGCTTCCCAAACGGCAGCAGGAAGTGCTTTTTCTTAAATTCTACCAAGACCTTACCAATGATGAAATTGCGGAGGTGATGCACATCAACCGTCAATCCGTCGCCAATTTGCTGCACAATGGCCTGCGCCTGCTCAAAGCCCGTTTTTTTCTGACCACCCTCGGTATTCTGTTGCTAACCTGGAGTGGACAATAGCTCTGACTCTCAGTTAGATGCTCTAGCCTACTTTGAGTCTTGACAATTTGATAATGATTCAAATTATCCCCGACGGGAAATAATTTCTTCTTTTGCGCAAAAATTTTTGACTTTCAATGAGTATCGGGAGGCATTCTTTGGATATACCTTATTGTATGCTCTAATAAGTACTATTTTTTCTATGATAGATTATAGTAAATTTAAAGTTGAAGACTTCGTAACGGATGAATCTTTTTGCCTTTGGGTAAAGGGAACCTCGCCCGAGCATACTGCTTTTTGGGAATTTTGGACGGAGGCACATCCCGAAAAATTGGAAACGATTACGCAGGCCCGCCTGCTGTTGCTGGGCCTGAAAAACCAGCCTACCGCCATCAACGAAGATGAGATTTCGCTGGAAGTAGAGAAAATAGTACGGTTGGTAGAAAAACCTTCTTTAACTTTTAAAGCCCATTTTAAGCTGCCTATTTGGTCGCGTATAGCAGCGGTAGTGGTTTTGGCAGCGGGACTGGGCTGGTGGTTGTGGTTGCGAAATCCTATTTCGATTTCTGAACTGAAACGTCCCGAAATAACCGCGCAAATCGGTGAAAGTACACGGGTCGAGGTTTCCAATAATACCCATTCCGATTATACCGCAACGCTACCTGACGGAAGTACCGTTCAGTTAAAAAAAGGTAGTAAAGTGAGTTTTTCGGAGAAATTTTCGGGGGATAAGCGAGAGGTTTTCTTGACTGGAGAAGGTTTTTTTCAGGTAGTTCGTAATCCAAATAAGCCCTTTTATGTGTATGCTAACGATTTGGTAACTAGGGTGTTAGGGACGAGTTTTACGGTAAAGACCTATTCTAAGGAGCAAAAAGTAGTGGTGGCCGTCAAGACGGGAAAAGTAATGGTTTTCTCTCTGTCGGAACTGAAAAAATCCGAAAAAATCGCCAATTATCATTTACAAAGTTTGTACCTCCTGCCCAATCAACAGGCTACTTTCGAACGCCAAAATGAGAAATTCAATAAGGCATTGGTGGAGCAGCCAGCCATCGTGACTCAGCCCGTAGAGACGCCCAATTTTACTTTTGAAAATACCCCCATAGCCGAAGTATTTGCCAAACTGAAAAAAGCCTACGGTGTAAATATTATGTATGATGCCGACCTCATGAAAAACTGTTCGGTTACGGCGCCGTTGGGCAATGAATCCCTTTTTGTGAAGCTTGATATTATCTGTAAAACGATTGGGGCGCGCTACGAGATTGTCGAGACCGAAATCGTGGTTTCGAGCCGAGGGTGTCCGTAATTGCTTAAATTATAACCTTTTAACCATTACTCTATGTCCCCATAGCTACCCAACTACAAAAAAGAAGTCGGCAATGTTGCGACCATTACCGACCCTCTGATTTAGCCCCTTCATTTGTTAGCTGCAAATACCCGACGAATCGGGTGCTGAGGGGTGTTTTTATTCAAAAAAACTTGAACTAAAACCAATTCAAATGTATGGAAAGTTTACCAAAAAAGCGCAAACTGTTGCTTATAGCTATGCGAATCACATGTTTACAGTTGTTGATCAGCGTCGTGCTCAGTGGCTTGGCCGTCGCCAATGAAGGGCTGGCTCAGGAGTCCCTTGCCCGAAACGTGAGTGTGCAGATCGAGAACAAACCGCTCAAAACAGCTTTGGGCATCTTGGAAAAATCGGCAAATGTGAAATTTACGTATCTGCCCCAACTGGTTTCCAAAAATGATAAAGTGTCTATCTCGGCCAATATGCAGCCGTTATCGGTTATCCTCGAAAAATTACTCAAACCGCTCAACTTAGCGTATGAGGCATCGGGTGAGTACATTATTTTGACCAAAGCCGAAACGCAATTGCTCGAAAAAAAAGGTTTTACGCCCATCAAGGCCATTGACCAAAATGTAAAAGGTCGGGTCAATGATGAAAAAGGAGAAGGTCTGCCGGGGGTAAGCGTACTCATTAAAGGCTCCCAACGCGGTGCCACAACCGATGCCAACGGCGAGTTTTCGTTGACAGTCCCCGACGAAAAAGCAATCTTGATTTTTAGTTATGTGGGCTATTTGCCGCAGGAAATTGTGGTTGGCAATCAGACCAGCATCACTCTTTTGCTTAAAGCCGATCTAAAAACCCTCAACGAAGTAGTTGTGGTAGGGTATGGCGTTCAAAAGAAAGCCAATTTAACGGGGGCCGTAGATATGATTACGAGTGAGGTGTTTGAAAATCGCCCTATGACCAACCTCAACCAAGGGCTTCAGGGTGTTTTGCCCAACCTTAACATTAAAATGGGGGATGGAAAACCAAATCAGGCCCCTAGTTTCAACATAAGGGGTACCACATCCATTGGTCAAGGTGGAAGCGCGCTCGTACTGATTGACAACGTGGAAGGCGACCCGAGTTTGTTGAATCCCAACGATATAGCCAGTATTACGCTCTTAAAAGATGCCGCTTCTGCGTCCATTTATGGCGCTAGGGGGGTGTTTGGGGTGGTGCTGATTACCACAAAAAATCCTACGGCGGGAAAAACCAACGTGACGTATTCAAGCAATTATTCAATCAAACAACCGATTGCAAGGCCTGATTTGGTCACTGATGGTTACACTTGGGCTTCAATGTTTGCCGAATCATTTGTCAATTTTGGCGGTACTTTTCCCCAAAATGCCAACAAAACCCTTAAATTTTCTCAGGCATATTTGAACGAACTGAAAAGAAGGTCGGAAGTAGGAGGATTGCCAGAGGTGGAAATTGACCCCGCGACGGGCGAGTACGTCTACTACGGAAGTACCGACTATTATGGGCATTTATACAAAAAATACAACAGTTCGAATGAGCACAACCTGAGTATTTCAGGGAGCAGCGACAAGGCAAGTTACTTAATAACAGGCCGTTATTTTGGACAGGAGGGGTTGTTTCGCTACAATTCAGACGATTATCGGGTGTTTAACTTTACGGGAAAAGGTTCAATCCAACTTTTCCCTTGGTTGAAAATCAACAATATGTCGCAATACTCCGACATGAAATACCACAACCCGCTCAACGTAGGCGAGGGCGGCGGTATATGGAGAAACATCGCGGACGAAGGTCACCCGCTAGCTCCCATGTTAAACCCAGACGGAACCCTTACCTTTTCGTCGGCGTATAGTATCGGAGACTTCTATTATGGCAAAAACGGTATTGACAACAACAAAAAAGTGTTCAGAAATACGACAGGTTTTGCGGCCCAGTTTTTCAATGATAAATTCAGAGTGAAAGGTGATTTTACGATTCAAAACACCGACAACAACGACCGAACTAAAGCCGTGCCCGTGCCTTACAGCATCAAACCCGGCACGATAGCTTATGTAGGAACCACCACGAATTATATCAACGATGTGTACCGCGAAACAGCCTACATGACCACGAACTTTTATACCGAGTACGAGGATACGTTTAAGGAAAACCATTATTTGAAAGTGTTGGCGGGTTACAACTACGAACAGTCTAATTTCAGACGCCTCTCGGCGCAGCGAAACGGATTGATTTTTGAAGATGCCAACGACATCAATTTGGCCCTTGGACAAGCCATCAACGCCACCGGTGGCTGGGAGCGCTGGAAAATTCAAGGAGGTTTTGCTCGACTTAATTATTCCTACAAAGACAGGTATTTGTTGGAGTTAAATGGCCGCTACGATGGTTCTTCAAAATTCCCCAGCAATCAGCGTTTTGCTTTCTTTCCTTCCTATTCTGTGGGCTGGAGAGTTTCAAAAGAACCTTTCTGGAAAGTGCCCGCACACATTATTTCTGACTTGAAATTCAGGGCTTCCTACGGTTCTCTAGGAAACGGTAACATTGGCTCGTATGCTTACTTAGAGCAATTCTCGATTTCACAATCTGCAATGGTGCTCAATGGCCAAAGACCCCAGCAAACCAGAAACCCAACGGTGTTGCCAGAAGGGTTGACGTGGGAAACCGCCACCACCAAAAACGTCGGAATTGATTTGTCGATGCTCTCCAATCGACTCACGTTTGTGGCCGATGCGTACATCCGAACCACCACCGATATGTTTACGGTGGGTTTGACGTTGCCCGCCGTGTTTGGGGCGGCTGCGCCACGAGGCAACTACGCAGACTTGGAAACCAAAGGTTGGGAGGCAATGCTTTCGTACCGGGATAAATTTTCGGTCGCTTCAAAACCCTTTAACTTCGATGTTCGCTTGACCCTCGCTGATTATAAGGCGGTGATTACCAAATACAACAATCCGCAAAAACTTTTGAGTGATTATTACGAAGGGCAGGTATTGGGAGAAATTTGGGGGTATCAGACCGAAGGTTTTTTTAAGTCTGCCGACGATGTGAAAAACAGCGCTAGCCAAAATTTATTCAGAACGGCGTCTAATGGGCTGTGGTTTCCGGGCGATATTAAATTCAGAGATGTAAATGGTGACGGGGCCATTACCCCAGGTACTGATAGAATCGAAAACCCAGGCGACCGTTCAATCATCGGAAACTCCACTCCGCGATATACGTACGGGATGATGTTGGGAGCCGATTGGAATAACTTCTTCTTATCGGCCTTTTTTCAGGGTGTTGGAAAACAAAACTGGTACCCAAGTCGGGAAGCAAACCTATTTTGGGGGCAATACAACCGTCCTTATGGCGACATTCCCAAAAGCCAACTTGGCAATATCTGGACGGAACAAAACCCCGATGCTTATTTCCCAAGATATGTTTCTCGTATTGCTAGCAATGCCAACGGAACCCTCAGCGCCGCCCAGACCAGATACCTCCAAAATGTAGCTTATCTACGATTGAAAAATATCCAATTGGGCTACAATCTGCCGCGTACCATTGCTGGGAAAATCGGCGCATCGGCCGCTCGGGTGTTTCTTTCGGCCGAGAATATCTGGTCATTGTCGCCGTTGTACAAAATCACCCGTGATTTTGACGTAGAAAGCGCCGTGGCTTCCGATCAAGTATTTAATCCCGGTGGAAACTCGGGCGACGCCTATAATTATCCGTTGATGAAAAGTGTCACCTGTGGCTTGTCTATCACGTTTTAATCACTTAAAAAAGCACGATCATGAAGCTCAAATATATTTTTGTATTACTGACCTCTGCCTTGTTTATGGGCTGTAATTTGGAGGAACTTCCCGAAGCTACCACCTCAAAAGGCCCTATATTTGGCAGTGAGAGCGGTTTGGTACTTTATACAAATTCGTTTTATACGATGTTCAACGGTAAAAATCTTCACCGGGCCGATGCCATGTCGGACTATTTGGCCCGTAGAGATTCGCCACCGTTTATTACCGAAGGTAACTTCAGCGCCCAAGTAAGCTCAGGTTGGACATGGAATGATTTAAGAAATATTAATTATTTCATCCAGAACTGTAATGACCCCAGGGTTCCCGCCACGGTCCGCAATAATTACCTCGGGATTGCTAAGTTTTTCAGAGCGTGGTTTTATTTCGATAAAGTAAAAAGGTTTGGCGATGTGCCGTGGATTGGCAAACCACTTGATGTGACCGATACCGAATTATTATTTAAGGGCCGCGACCCCCGCACCATGGTGATGGATTCGGTGTTGGCTGATTTGGATTTTGCCTGTCAAAATATCATTACGGGAAGTGAGCCTTCTCGTAGTTTAGTGACCAAATACGTGGCCTATGCCTTCAAAGCACGGGTTGCCCTCCACGAAGGGACGTTTCGCAAATACCACACCAATCTGGGGTTGCAGGCTACAGCGAGTGGGTTGCTAAACCAAGCAGTAGTAGCGGCCAAAAAGGTAATGGATGAGTCGGGGTATAAATTGTACGACGGGGCAGGTATTGATAAATCGTACCGTCAGGTGTTTATCAATGGCGCGCCGATTGCGACCGAAGTAATGCTCTCGGCGGTGTGTGATTTGGCATTAAATAACTTAAATGATGCCAACTGGTACTGGACCAGCGGTACATATGGCGACAAAGCTAGTTTTATCCGAAGCTTTATCAATACTTACTTGAACATCGACGGTATGCCCTTTACCAACAATCCAGCCTACAAAACCATGTTGTTTAAAGACGAGGTAAAAGGGCGCGATAAGCGGCTAACCCAAACCATCCGTGCAGGAGACTACAAGCGCGTAAACGCGGGAGTGTTGGTGCCATCTCCGCCGCTTTTCTCGTATACGTTTACGGGCTATATGCCTATCAAATGGGCATTGGATGATATGTATTACGATACCCGTGACCTCAATATCAACTCAGTAAGCATTTTCCGCTATGCCGAAGTGTTGTTGGTGTATGCCGAAGCCAAAGCGGAGCTCGGAACACTTACGGATGCCGATTGGGCCTTGACCATCGGAGCATTGCGCAAAAGAGCAGGGATTACGGGCGGCCTTACTACCAAACCAACCGTGGTTGATAAGTATCTGCAATCCACGTATTTTCCTGCCATTACTGACCCCGTTTTGTTGGAGATTCGCCGCGAAAGAGGCATTGAATTGTGCTTGGAAGGATTCCGTTTTGACGACATCGTGCGCTGGAAAAGGGGGGAGTTGATGCAAATGGAATGGAACGGAATGTACGTTCCTGAACTGAATAAACCGATGGACTTGAACGAAGATGGTATTTTGGATGTCGCTTTCTATAAAACGCTACCAACCAAAGTTCCGGGTGTAACCTACGTAGAAGTTTCGCCGTCTATTGCGGGTAAGCCAAATTCTCAGCTTATTTCAGGAGATACTTCGGGCGAACTTATTTGGCTGAATAATATTCCCAGAAAATGGGCGGAGAGAAACTATTACTACCCCATTCCAACGGGAGATCTTATTACCAATCCAAAACTTACCCAAAATCCAGGTTGGTAGACTGAGTCTAATATGAAGGAAAGACGTTAAGTATTTGTTTTGCTATTAGCGCATTAGCTCGGGCCATGACCGAGCTAATGCTGTTTGTGGGGGAGAATAACGATTATAAAAACAGTAATAAAATTCTTTTTTTTACTTTACCTATTTATCAAAAAGCTTGCAGCGATTTGCTTAATTGCGGGCATAAATACCAATTTTTAGTCTTTTACTTATTCAAATCAATGAAAACCATCAAAGGACCTGCCATATTTTTGGCGCAATTCATGGGCGACGAAGCCCCTTTTAATTCGTTGGATACCATCGCCGCTTACATGGCTGATTTGGGGTATAAAGGCATTCAAATTCCAACGTGGGATCCGCGTTGCATTGACCTTAAAACCGCCGCCGAGTCAAAAACGTATTGCGACGAATACAAAGGAAAATTGGCCGACATTGGCGTTGAAATCACCGAACTTTCTTCGCACCTGCAAGGGCAATTGGTGGCCGTTCACCCCGCATACGACCCCATGTTTGACGGTTTTGCGTCGCCCGAAGTACGGAATAATCCTGCGGCCCGGACCGAATGGGCGGTGCAGCAGTTGATGTGGGCAGCCAAGGCATCACAAAATTTGGGGCTTAAATCACACGTAACTTTCTCGGGTGCGTTATTGTGGCCGTTTTTGTATCCGTGGCCGCAGCGCCCTGCGGGATTGGTCGAAACGGGCTTTAAAGAACTCGGAAAGCGGTGGACACCGATTTTGAATGCGTTCGACGAAGCGGGCGTCAACGTTGGTTATGAGCTTCACCCTGGCGAAGACCTCCACGACGGAATTACGTTTGAAATGTTTCTGGAAGCCGTGGGCAATCACCCACGGGCAGGTATCAACTACGACCCAAGCCACTTTGTGTTGCAACAATTGGATTACCTCCAATTCATTGATTTCTACCACGAGCGTATTTTTGCGTATCACGTTAAAGATGCCGAATTTAACCCAACGGGCAAACAGGGCGTGTACAGTGGATTCCAAGGTTGGGCCGACCGGGCGGGGCGTTTCCGTTCTTTGGGCGACGGTCAGGTGGATTTCAGCGGTATTTTCTCAAAACTTTCGCAATACAACTACGACGGTTGGGCCGTGTTGGAATGGGAGTGCTGCATCAAATCACCCGTACAAGGAGCTGCCGAAGGAGCACCGTTCATTGCTGATCATATCATTCAGGTAACAGAAAAAGCCTTCGACGATTTTGCGGGTACTGGCACCGACGAAGCCTTCAACCGTAAAGTGCTTGGTTTGTAAATTGCCACATAAAAACCTTCCGAAAGTTTTAAATTTTCGGAAGGTTCCCCATAAAAACTTATGTCAGGGTTTGAGAATCCTGGCACAATAAAAAAGCGTCAGACGGTTTCAAACCGTCCGACGCTTTTTTATTTGCGACGTTACAAAAGGCTAGTTTCTAGGAGGGGCGCCAGGACCGCCAGCGCGGGCTGTGTTTGGCCGGCCAGGGTGGGACTCACCACGGTGGCAAGTGCTACATCCGATACGTGGCTTGCGCTCTTTAGTGGCGTAAGCAGGGATGGTAGCCAGCAAATCATCGTTGATTTTACCAACCATCGCTACCATGTCGCGGGCAATAGCGTGGTCATGCTTTTCTTCCGAAGCCCAGTCGTTTACGTTGTGGCAGTGGCTGCAGCTTACGCCAAGCGTTTTGCTCCAACGGTTTTCCATAATACCCAATATCGCCTCCGCTGGCTGCCCCTTGAAAAGTTTGATGTTTTTGAAAACTTGTTCAGCGGGTAATTTTTCTTTGCCTGCAATGGCTTCTTTGACCATTTTGGTGTATTTGGCGCGGTCGGCGGCAAGGCTATCTTCGCGCGGGTCGGCCGACTTGGTCGAAACGGGCGAAGGAGTAAGAGCAACCAACGACACAATTGCCGTGAGTGCAAAAAGAGCAGTAATCCATTTTTTCATGCTAAAAAGGGAGGTTAAAAAGTTACAAAAGCAAACTTATGAAAAAAGTAAAAAGGTGCAAGTTATTAGCCAATAAATAGCAATAAAATGCCCCTTTTTAGTGATACTTTTTACAAACGTTACTTCAATGTTTGACCTAACGGCAGTGCTATAACTCCACTCTTCCCATGATGGGGTCGCTGAAAGAGGTTTTCCCCGTTTCTACTCTTCCCGCAAAGCGCTGTTCAAAGCTGTCAAACCCTTCTACCTCCACGCTGAAATCATACCAGCCAAAACTGGTTTTAAGGTCGAGAACTACCGACAGCACACTGCCTTTGTTGGATACGACGTCGAGTGTTTTGGTTTGAGTGGGCGTTTTGTAGGCATTATCAATAATCTTCACTTTGATTTTTCGCTGCGGACCTAGGTTACGCAGTTTCAACTCTACATTGCCTGTCAATTGTTTGCCCTGCGACGAAGACCGCTGGTATTCGCATTGCACAGAGATTTGCGGGTCGTTGGCATTTCCGTTGTATTCTCGGAAAAAACCGTTGGGACCGTATACGCGGAGGTGATAGGTGTCGTTCTCGAAATTTTGCAGCGGCCAAGTATCCGTCAGGGTGTCGCCGGCGGTCACGGCATACGACCACGCTTTCAGGTCTTCAAATGCGCCGCTGGGTTGGTTGCGGTATTTGTGCGGTGCATATACTTGAAAAGGTGCACCAACCGCCTTTTTGCCAAATACGTCATTTTTGGCGCTGAGCTGAATCTGAAACGATTTTTTATCAGCGCTCAATTTGCCTTCGGCATATAGTTCGTAGGGCAAGGCGGAGGCAGGGCGAATCCCTTTTTCTTGCTGCGGCATTAGCGGCGATGCGACGGGATTCTGGTTGATTTGTTCAATTTCAGCCGCGCTGAGTTGTTTGAAGTTGGACGGCGCTTTTTTGAATTTGGCTTTGTGAACACTTTGAATAAAAGCATCTTTGACCACCGACGTCGGCAGTTTGATTTCTTCGCCGTTGTAAGGTCGGAAAGCCGATGTTAAATCACCGCAGACCGTACGACGCCAAGCACTGATATTAGTTTCTTCGATTTTTTTCTTGGTTTTATGGCTCAAAAAATGTTCCATAAACTGCAACACCGACGTATGGTCAAATACCTGAGAGTTTACGTAACCACCTCGACTCCAGGGGGATGCAATCAGCATGGGTACTCGATACCCCAAGCGAATAGACCCCGCCC
>NZ_JAAAKZ010000049.1 GCF_009905605.1 Runella sp. CRIBMP | reverse complement strand
GGCTCAAGCTGAATTCTTGGGGAAGCTAAGCATATAATTTCGTCAATCTAAATAAGAAGAATGGAATATCCCTGACACCTCGGGAAGATGATCGAAATGCCTTGATCTTAGCATTAAAAGACTCGGCCGAAGCGTTGGTGCTTCTGTTATTGAAGAAGTTTAGGATGTCCAAATAATGTGTTTGAATAGCCCTTGCGACGGTTTTAAAAGAATCAAGGCCGCATTCTTCGATTTCATTGTACCAAAGCGCCAATTTTTTGAAGGCCTGTTCTTTGTTTTTACCCGTCCGAAAGATTGTCCCTAATCCGGTTGCCAGCTTGTAGGCCTGTTCAATAACCGGATAACGCTCGAAAAGTAGCCTCGAACGCCCGACCTGCGAGCCAGTCCATTTATCATGATGTTTGAATAATAAATACCTGCTCCTAACCAGCAGCTGTTTGAGTGTATCGCCGTTGGCAAGAATTTCAGGTTGATAAGGCAAGGCACCTTGCTTTGCAGCTTCAATCGCTTGATTTTCCTGTTCCAATGCTTCCCATCGGTATTTAATTCTCACTTCCTGAACTGCATCATAAGCCAATTTCTGGACGTGAAAACGGTCGATGACCTTTGATGCCTTTGGGAAACAGCGACTTACAATCATGCCCATGTTGGCAGCCATGTCCAAGGTCACCTCCTGAACTTTGCCTCGAATACGCTTTGGAATCTTGCTCAAAACGTCGATAACTGAGCTTGCCTGCGTTCCCTTGACCATCGCTACCAATGAACCTTTTCGACCTTTAGCAGCCTTATTGGTTACAATCGTATAAAGTTCACCATTGGACAGCGAGGTCTCATCAATGCTTAGATGTGAACCCGCATTTTCAGGATATAAAAGCCATTCAGCCGCATGTTCACGCTGTTTCCAATCCTTATAATCACTGATATGGTTTTTATACTGTTCTTGCAGTTGCTTACCATCCAAATGAAAGTATTTGCCTAATTGCGAACAACTAACAGGATGATTATCAATACAGTCCTTTTAAAAAATCAGCGAACTCTTTCGTCATTCGAGTCCCCTGTTGTACTATATTCCAATCCCTATTCACTATCGCACCGGTATCCTTAATTTCCCATCGACGGCCCTTGATACAGAGTGTAACACGCTGATTGCGAATGGGAAAA
>NZ_JAAAKZ010000048.1 GCF_009905605.1 Runella sp. CRIBMP | reverse complement strand
TCGGCCTTTAGATTTGTTTTGTAAGATTATTCCAAGAAACTGGAGTAACTTGAATCAGCAAATTGGGCTGGCACATCCTATCGCTCGGCAGAGTTAGAGGCTCATGGGCCGATTCAGAGGCCAGCCCTCGCTGCTTGCCAAAACTCAAATAGAAATGAGGGTTCTTAGACCCATTAGCAAGGTATTGAGTATAAAGGCAGGCAATTGGTTTCACCCTAAAATTAATCAATGTCATGGAAATTCGCTACTACATTGGTATTGACGTTTCAAAAGCTACATTAGATTGGGCAGTTTTTGATGGTAAAACTACTGTTCTACAAACACAGTCGCCTAACTCCGAGAAAGGTATCAAAACAGTTCTAAGACTTCTAAAAGAGCTGCCTGATTTTTCAGTGCAATTCAGTATTATTTGCCTGGAACATACCGGTATTTACAATGCGGTAGTTCTTCAACAATTAGTTGCCGCTTCTTTTCCTGTTTGGTTAGAATCCTCTCTGCAAATCAAGCAGGCAGGTGGCTTACAGCGAGGAAAATCTGACCAAATTGATGCTCAACGCATTGCAGAATATGCTTTTCGTTTTCGTGATTGCATTCGTATTTGGCAACCACCTCGCCAACTTTTGAAGGATTTGACCAACTTGAGTGCATTGCGCCAAAGACTCTTGCTGGTTCGTTCTCAACTTCAACAGCCTATTGATGAACAGGCTGGTTTTGTCGAGGCCAAGCAGCACAAAGAGTTAATCAAATACTGTCGAGCCTCTCTCAAATCCATTAATTCTGATTTAGAAAAGGTCAATCAACAGATGGCCAAGCTGATAGAAAATGATCAACATTTGAAAGAACTTTTTACTCTGATGACATCCATTCCAGGGGTTGGCAGTGCAACCGCCACCGAAGTTATTTTAGCCACCGATGAATTTAAAGCAATTACTGACCCTAAAAAATTAGCCTGCCATGCAGGGGTAGCTCCTTTCGAGCATCGTTCCGGGACCAGTGTCCGAGGAAAAACTCGAGTAAGTCAACATGCTCGAAAAAGGTTGAAATCACTTTTTCATTTGGCGGCTATGTCAGCAATTCGCTCAAAAGGTGAAATAAAGGATTACTATGTGCGAAAAGTTGCCGAGGGAAAAAACAAAATGTTGGTTTTAAATGCTGTTCGTAATAAAATTATTCACCGTATTTATGCTGTTGTTCGACGCGGGGAAAAATATGACAAAAATTATACAAACACGCTTGCATAAACCATAGAAATCGG
>NZ_JAAAKZ010000047.1 GCF_009905605.1 Runella sp. CRIBMP | reverse complement strand
GCCGTGAAAGTGTAACTGGTCGTACCTGCGGATCCTTCGTTTTTGGCAGTGCCGCCACTCAGCGTGAGTGTAGCCGCGTCATCGTTGGTAATGCTGCCCGTTCCTGTGGCACCACTAATGCCTCCACCTACGGGATTTGACAACGTCAGAATAACCGTCTCGTTGTCTTCAACCATTAAATCACCATTGACCGTCACCGTCACGTTCTGAGTCAAAGCTCCTCCTGCGGTAAAATTGGCCGTTCCTGACGCTAAAGCCACATAATCCGTTCCGGAGCTAGCCGTGCCCCCCGTGATGGCATAATCTACCGAAGCCGCATTCGCGTTGTTGGTTCTAGTAATAACAAAGATAAGGCTCGTGGTAGCCGCATTGCCTTCAGCTACCGTTGGGCTACTGACTGAAAACTGCGTATTCAAAATATTTACCTGATAATCTTCCACTTCTCCCGTCGTTTGTAAGCCAACGAACGAGGGCGTCATTACCGTAGCAGTGGTGTATCTAAAACGCGCAAACGTCAGCGCGGGTACGGCACCCGATGGTACGGCAATCGTCAAGTTGTTGTCGCCTGTGGCTAAAGCTTGATTGGTAAAAACCTGCTCTCCCATGTCACCAAAATCACCATCATTGTTGAAATCAACCCAAGCATTCAAAAAGCCTGCCCCTGAGGCATTGACCGTGATATTGGCAGTAGTACCCGTAATAAAGGCCGACGGAAGCGTCACCCCATCGTCGTCGTCACCTTCAGCATCAATATCGTCACCGTTGCCAGTTGAGGTGGGTTGCCCGTCCACATCTCCGTCTACCGTGGCTCCCAAATGGAAGGCAATGGAAGTATTGTGGCGAGCACCGTTATTGCTTAGCAAGGTGTTATACGTATCGGGCGCGTCGCCAAAATCTAATTCGTCGTTGGTAATCACCGCCTGTTTGGGGGAACCAACAACCGTAACGCCCGCAGGAGCGCCCGTAATGGCTCCCAGCGCAACAGTAAAATCTTCGTTGGCTTCTACTTTCAGGTCCCCATTGGCAAGCACTGTGATGGTTTTCATTTCGCCCGCCGTTCCCGCAAAGCTCAATGAACCATCGTTGTCGGTATAATCTTCGGGGGCTATGGCCAGACCATCGTTGGTCGTATAGGCTACCTGAAAACCTCCCTGTACGGGATTGTTAAGCGTAGCGGTAAAGACATAAGCTGTTGTGCCAGAATTCCCTTCGTTTTGCAAATAAGGCGTGCTCGGAATCGATAAGGTCACCGTTGCTGCATCGTCGTTTTGAATCGTTCCTGTGCCT
>NZ_JAAAKZ010000046.1 GCF_009905605.1 Runella sp. CRIBMP | reverse complement strand
GGCGTTTGCAGTTTTGGGAATGAGGTGAAGCGATTCGTCGCACCGTCCCGCACTGTAACTACCATCAAGGTCGTTATTGGCGTTTGCAGTTTGGGAATGAGGTGAAGCGATTCGTCGCACCGTCCCGCACTGTAACCACCATCAAGGTCGTTATCGGCGTTTGCAGTTTTGGGAATGAGGTGAAGCGATTCGTCGCACCGTCCCCCCACTGTAACCACCATGGCACGAAGCCCTTCAAGGTCATTATTGACATTCGCAGATTAGGAAACTAAATCAACATCTGATCGCAATCTCCCGCTCTGTTAACTCTTTAGACTACTCAAGTTCTATTAGTCTATAAATTATTGACATTGGAATGGAATTAATTAAGCACTTTACTTAGAAGCTATTGGGCAATTAGTACTGCTCAGCTTTGATGTCACCACCTTTACACTTGCAGCCTATCAACGTCATAGTCTATAACGTCCCTTATGTGGAAATCTCATCTTCAGGCCGGTTTCGCACTTAGATGCTTTCAGCGCTTATCCGTTGCCCACGTAGCTACTCGGCCGTGCTACTGGCGTAACAACCGATTCACCAGCGGTGAGTCCAACCCGGTCCTCTCGTACTAAGGTCAGCCCCCGTCAAATTTCCTACGCCCATCACAGATAGGGACCGAACTGTCTCACGACGTTCTGAACCCAGCTCGCGTGCCACTTTAATCGGCGAACAGCCGAACCCTTGGGACCTTCTCCAGCCCCAGGATGTGACGAGCCGACATCGAGGTGCCAAACCATCCCGTCGATGTGAGCTCTTGGGGATGATCAGCCTGTTATCCCCGGCGTACCTTTTATCCTTTGAGCGATGGCACACCCATGCGCAACCACCGGATCACTAAACCCTGGTTTCCCACCTGATCGACCCGTCGGTCTCACAGTCAAGCTGGCTTGTGCTTTTGCACTCCCCGCACGGTTACCAAGCGTGCTGAGCCAACCTTTGGAAGCCTCCGTTACTCTTTTGGAGGCGACCACCCCAGTCAAACTACCCACCATGCGCGGTCTTCCATTCAGAATTAGAACACAGAATACAAAAGGGTGGTATTTCAACGTTGGCTCCAAGAATCCTGACGAACCCTCTTCATAGCCTCCCACCTATCCTACACATTCATATCCCATGTTCAACGCAAAGTTGTAGTAAAGGTGCACGGGGTCTTTCCGTCCCGTGACGGGTAAGCGGCATCTTCACCGCTACTACAATTTCACCAAGCTCACGGTTGAGACAGTGCCCAGATCGTTACACCATTCGTGCAGGTCGGAACTTACCCGACAAGGAATTTCGCTACCTTAGGACCGTTATAGTTACGGCCGCCGTTTAC
>NZ_JAAAKZ010000045.1 GCF_009905605.1 Runella sp. CRIBMP | reverse complement strand
CATATCTTTGAAGTTCATTGAAATTGTTGGAAAAAGTACAATTTTGGGGTAGTTGTTTGACAGGGGTGAACAGCAGCCCGAGTTCCGCCGCAAACACGTCTCAAAATGGACGATGTTGTACCGCTGGTTTATCTGTTCACCCTGTTTTTCTCTGTAAATTCAACAGTACCTATGGATGTTACTTTAAAGTTACAATCCTGTATAGATGTGCAAAATTCGAGAAAAACTGTTAGGCAAGAATTCACCATAAATCAACCTAACAATGAATATGCAAGCCTCCAACTCCGCCATTTTGTTACGTTACTGCGTAGGAATTGATGTAAGTAAAGATACGCTGCAAATCTGTTTATCAGTCATTGACACCCATGGAAAAGTTACTATCAAGGGAAGTAGCAAGGTTAATAACAAAGTTACAGCTTTTGAGAGCTTACTGACATGGGTAGAGAAACACTGTAAAGAACAACGCATACCCATTCGATATGTGATGGAATCTACAGGAGTTTACCATGAGCAAATAGCTTGGTATTTGTTTCAAAAAGACCTTTCAGTAAGTGTTATTCTGCCTAATAAAGCCAAACATTATCTGAAAAGCTTGGGTCACAAATCAAAAAATGACAAGATTGACGCACGAGGGTTAGCTCAAATGGGAGCTGAACAGAGTTTGGGGTTATGGCAGCCCTTGTCGAAAAATATTTATGACTTGAGAATGCTCACCAGGCAGCATCAGCGGCTGCAAGAGTTAAAAAATCAGTCTGATAATCAGAAACATGCTCTTTTAAATAGTCGGATTAGTGATGAATTCATCATCCAACAGTTAGATAAACTGATTAAACTCTATGACCGGCAAATTGACCAGATCAAGAAAGAAATAGACAAGCTTTTAGATAAAGACCCTGTTCTGAAAACCAAAATCGAGCAATTATGTGAGATTAAAGGCTTAGCTACTTTATCCATCGCAACTCTTGTGGCAGAAACTAATGGATTTACAGGCTTTGAAAATGTCCGCCAACTTATCAGTTTCGCGGGTTATGATGTAGTCGAGAATCAGTCAGGCCAACGGGCGGGTAAAACTAAAATTTCCAAGAAAGGTAACAGCAAAATCAGGAGAATTTTATTTCTACCGGCATTCAATGCTGTTAGGTTTGGAGAACCTGCCTGTCAAGCCTTGTTTGAGCGAGTCTTTGAAAAAACCCAAATCAAAATGAAAGCCTATGTAGCCGTTCAGAAAAAACTACTTACTCTTTGCTATGCCATCTGGAAAAATGGCGTAAAATACGACCCTTTGTACTATGCCAACAATGTCAAAGAACTACAAGGAAAGGACAAAAAAATAGTCCCGACCGGCGGGACTACACAGGATGCAACAGTCTAAAACTGTCGCTCCTTCTGAGTCCCAAAAATATTAAAAAAATTCTATTTCAAAATTTGTATTTTAAGACAGTACCAGCGG
>NZ_JAAAKZ010000044.1 GCF_009905605.1 Runella sp. CRIBMP | reverse complement strand
CAATCCCTAAAACCTACTCAGAACAACTTCTCTATCTTCTCTTTCCCCGCCCTCTCTGTTTGGGGTTGCAAAGGTCTGAATTTAATTCCAATCCTCCAAATTTTATTCTAAAATATTTTCGCTTTCAAAATTTTATTCGGATTCCAAATACCACCCCCACCGTTTGGGAGTGCAAAAGTAATGACTTTTTCGTGAAATACAAAAAAAGCCAAATAAATGTATCTGTATAAACCCCTACAATGCATTAAAAATGCACATAATGTGCTATTTATCAGAAAATTATACTAAAAAATAATTTGTTAAATAATTAGGGTTTAAATGCAAAATTTCGAGCAACAATGCCTTATTCTATTCGTAACGAGTAAATATATTCTAATACAGAATAGTAGCTTTTTATCCTCAAAGCTGCTCATTCCTCTACTTTTCTGTGTTCTTAAATGATTGATAGCGATCATTTCAAACTCCTAACATCGACAAAACACAAGTTTCATACTTCAGCCAACGTAACAAAATTTCAAATCTTTGATGTTTCAGAAGCTGAAAAGCCCCATCGTTTTTTGCACTTTCCCCCTTAACAGCAGAATTGGTTAATTACTTTTTAGATATTCTTAAAATAACGGCACCCAATTTAGATTTATATTAGGCTCCGTATCTAGATGGGGTTCTTAAATTTTGTTATGCAGCATGTTAGCTTTTTCTAAAGGCATCCCAGCTCTTATAAGCCCATATACCCTTCTAACTCATAGAATATCTTTCGCTGACGAAGATGTTTTATAGATACTCAACTCGGACGTACATTTGCCTATATTAAATCCAATACTCTAAGGTAATTAGACTTTATATTAACACGATAACTGTTTACGATAACCAGGGGAATAATTTCACGACTAAAGTCCAGTTCTCAATTCAGTTATAGGAACATCATACAAACATTCATTTCGAAGATATTATATATTATAGTAGTACCTAACTACGCTAATTTTGTTTTCATTAGCAACATCTTGCTGGGCTGTCTATTGGGAATAATGAGAAAAGGCTTATTTCGTCAATTGATTGCAGCGACCTGCCACAGACGAGTACCTAAGGTTTCGTGGCAATAACAAACCCCATTTTTACATGAAACCTTTAATAAAAGTCCTTAAAACTACTTTGAAAATCTCGGTAATTGAGTAACGACACTGGCCCGATTACACACTAGAATTGTCCAAAGGAGAGTTTGTTTTATCCAGATTCGTATCCACCAATCTCCTAAAAAAGCACGCAGCGGCGTAATTTACAATTCACTTGTCATTTCGTGTATCTTTCCTACCACTGTCCAAGGCTTGTAAACTACTTTACTAGTCTTGGTATTCGTCTATCTTTAATATGTAGAAAAACCTTGTGTTCGTGAATAAGAAAGTTTTGGACTGTAATGGGCAAAATCGGAGCACCGACGCGAGAAGCTTTTGGACAACAAATTTGCATAATCAGTATCGGCAACTGAAGCGTTTTTTTGGCTCAAGCTGAATTCTTGGGGAAGCTAAGCATATAATTTCGTCAATCTAAATAAGAAGAATGGAATATCCCTGACA
>NZ_JAAAKZ010000043.1 GCF_009905605.1 Runella sp. CRIBMP | reverse complement strand
CCCCCCGTGGTAAAACCCTTTACATCCGAATTCAATCCCGGGTCGGTGTCGGCCATGTACACAAATTTCATGTTTGCCGGAAATGTACCCGCTGTAGAGCTAGAGGCCCACTCCTTAAAAACATATCCACACGACTCCAATGTCGCGGCTACCAAGGCGGGCTCAAATACCGCCGTATAGCTACGGGCGGCGCTCGCCGTAATGGTCTGAACGCTGTCCGTCAGTATCGTTGAATTATAAACCCAATGTTTGAACTTATAGCCAAGTTTCGGACGTGCCCGTAGCACCACAGGAATCGAGTTGTCAGACTTATAAAAATAGCTCCCCGTCCAAGGATAAGGCGATGCATTCACGCCCGGGGTTGTGGGCAATATATCAATCGTATTGACCCGCACATAGCCGTGGTCAGGATTCGACACGTTGACCGTCAAGTTGTACTGACCACTAAGACCGAATTTGTTTTGGATATGGGTCCGCTGATAGCCTGGGCGCTGTTGAAAAAAAGTAATACAATTAGCAATTTTCGACAGCCACGCTGCGCTATCTGATAAGGTTTTCCAACGTTCAAGATGGGTTGGAATCTCGGCGCTTATTCCATTGCGTTTTGCTTCAATAAAACCCGTGAGATAAGAAGTAGTGAATACTGTATTCATTAAATCGGCGAATCGATTGATAAAATCGTTCCGAAATGCCTGATTCTGTAATAACTTTCCCAACAGAAAGCCCGCGTCCCAATAGTTTGTAAATGAAGAAGCAATCGACAATCTATTATCAGTCCAATTACTTATTGTAGCATCGGCATCATATAAGCTCCAGCGCCATCGACCGTCGTGTCCCAAAGGGGCTGATGGATTAAAAGGGACTTGCAAACGCCAATATTTAATATTATTGGTTCCCCAATCCTGATTGTTATAAAATATCTCGGTTATCTGATAGTCGCGAAAGCTCTCCACATCCATTTGGGTTTGAACATAATCATAGTGGGTATTGCTTACTACGCCATTGGTATTAATATAACTAATCATAGACCTATAATGAGTAGTAGTACCCTCTTCAATCTCTTCTCCTATGATATCCAGACTATCTCCATTCACACCATATTTTTGCGCGTAATAGTGTTTATCTTGCCGCTGACGCATATTATGAATACCCCAATATTCACCATTCAAAAAAAGTAATGCTGGTCGATACGCCTGAATATCAATCTTCAAGTGAGCAACGGTTTCATGGACCAGCGCATCCTTAAAAAATGTACCATTGTAATCATTACCTGCATTCCGTAGGATAAATGTTTTATACTCGTTATACGGCAATTGAGGAAACAAAGGGTGCTCAATGGTTTTGTATTGGTCGGTGCCGTACAACCGCAATGATTTAAATTTAAATCCCCGGGACCAGCCACCATTAATGCGAATCCCCACATCTTGCTTATAGACTACGGTATCGGATTCAATAATTTCAAAATGAGATGCCCGTTCGGCAGGCTCGCCTGTACGTCGATAATTAGCGGGACTTCCAAAATCGGGGGTGAGCGTGGGGTTGGCATTTCGCCAATTGTCAAAATCAATTCCTGGCACATAAATCCCGTTGTTGTAGGAAAATAACCCATCCTCTTGCGACATCACCGACACCACGGGCAACGTAAACTTATTGGCGCCCGTCGGGGAAAAGAAAAATGAACTCGATGTTACTTCACTCGTCAAGGCCCCTGCCTTTACTGCCACCGCCCGAATCACCTTCCCCTTATAAAGCGGAGCGGTCGGTAAATAATCCAAACTTGAGCTATGTGTACTGGCTATCGTGCTGATTTTGTTGGGCAAATTCGATGCATCATCCACTGTCAGAGGGCTCGTGTAACTATACGATTGGTACTGCTTCGTCTGGTTGCTACCCGGATAGTTGTTGCGGTAAGTATAGCTCTGTGGAGTCAAGCTCCCCGCCGATGGTACCGACCCATCTGTGGTGTAATAAATACTCACCCCAGCGTCTGGATGACTAATTGTCAAACCAAAACTACTGCTGTAAAACCCGCCTACATGGGAAAAAACGGGCGGGCTCAAC
>NZ_JAAAKZ010000042.1 GCF_009905605.1 Runella sp. CRIBMP | reverse complement strand
GTTGAGCCCGCCCGTTTTTTCCCATGTAGGCGGGTTTTACAGCAGTAGTTTTGGTTTGACAATTAGTCATCCAGACGTTGGGGTGAGTATTTATTACACCACAGATGGGTCGGTACCATCGGCGGGGAGTCTGACACCACAGAGCTATACCTACCGCAACAACTATCCAGGTAGCAACCAGACAAAGCAGTACCAATCATATAGTTACACGGGCCCTTTGACGGTGGATGATGCCTCGAGTTTACCCAACAAAATCAGCACGATAGCCAGTACACATAGCCAAAGTTTGAGTTATTTGCCGACGTCTCCGCTTTATAAAGGGAAGGTGGTTCGGGCGGTTGCGGTGAAGGCGGGAGCTTTGACGAGTGAGATTACCTCGAGTTCATTTTTCTTTTCATCGAGTGGAGTTAATAAGTTTACGCTCCCTGTGGTGTCGGTGATGTCGCAGGAGGATGGGTTATTTTCCTACAACAACGGGATTTATGTGCCAGGAATTGATTTTGATAACTGGCGGAATGCTAACCCCACTCAGACGCCAGGGCCTGCGAGCCCCGCTAATTATCATCGGAGTGGTGAGTCGGCGGAGCGACCTGCTCATTTTGAAATCATTGAGACCGATACGGTGGTTTATAAACAGGATGTAGGCTTGCGAATAAACGGATCGTCGTCGGCAAGTTATCGGGTTAAGTCACTGCGGTTGTACGGTACTGACCAGTACAAAACCATTGAGCATCCTTTATTTCCGCAATTGCCCTATGATGAATATAAAACGTTTATCCTACGAAATTCTGGTCAAGATTATACATCGACGTTGTTTCGTGATGCGCTCGCACACGAATCGGTAGCGCACTTAAATATTGATATTCAGGCGTATCGACCTGCTATTCTTTTTTTGAACGGTGAATATTGGGGTATTCATAACATGCGTCAGCGGCAAGATAAACATTATTACGCGCAAAAATACGGAGTGAATGAAGATAGCCTTGACCTTATTGATACGGAGATAGAAGAAGGGAGCGCGACTCATTACAATGCAATGCTTAACTACATTTATAACAATGGAGTAACAAGTAGCACAAACTATAATTATGTAAAGACCCAGATGGATGTTGAAAATTTTAGAGATTATCAGATTATTGAAATCTTTTATAACAATCAGGACTGGGGAACCAATAATAACCGGTATTGGAGACGGCAGGTCGCCTACACACCGACAGCACCTTATGGGCTTGATGGCCGATGGCGGTGGAGTTTATATGACTTAGATTTGTCGATGTCAGATGCTTCACAAGATCGTTTATCTGCCGCATCCGAAGGTGCCAGCAATTCTTTTGCCCCCGGTTTTTTATTAGCCCGATTATTGCAAAATCAGACATTTCGGAATGATTTTATCAATCGTTTTGCCGATTTAATGAATACAACTTTTTTACCCAATCGTATCAGCCAACTCATTGAGGGTAAACGTGATGGGATAAGCGCTGAGATTCCTGCTCATCTTACCCGTTGGAAGACTTTAACGGATAGTTCAACATGGCTGACCCGAATTGCGAGCTGTATTAAGTTTGTGCAAGACCGCCCAGGCTATCAGCGGACCCACATTCGAAACAAATTCGGTCTCAGTGGTCAGTACAACTTGACGGTCAATGTGTCGAATCCTGCCCACGGTTACGTGCGGGTCAATACGATTGATATATTGCCCACAACCCCGGGCGTGAATGCATCGCCTTATCCTTGGACGGGGAGCTATTTTTATAAGTCTGATAATTCGATTCCTGTGGTGATACGGGCACGTCCGAAACTTGGCTATAAGTTCAAACATTGGGTTTATAATTCAACGATACTGACCGACAGCGTTCAGACCATTACGGCGAGCGCCGCCCGTAGCTATACGGCGGTATTTGAGCCCGCCTTGGTAGCCGCGACATTGGAGTCGTGTGGATATGTTTTTAAGGAGTGGGCCTCTAGCTCTACGGCGGGTACATTTCCCGCAAACATGAAATTTGTGTACATGGCCGACACCGACCCGGGATTGAATTCGGATGTAAAGGGTTTTACCACGGGGGG
>NZ_JAAAKZ010000041.1 GCF_009905605.1 Runella sp. CRIBMP | reverse complement strand
ACCAACACCGTTGGGTCATTGGTGGGATCGGCATCGGTCGTACCGTTCAACTTAGGCGATTCGGTAACATCGGGATTGGCGATGGCCACGGCATTGTTGTTGGTTCCTGCATCAGAAACGTCGGTGACAGTTGAAACAGGCCCACTTGAGGGCGTGCCTGTAACAGTGGCGGTGTTTTCAATTCCGCCCGCATTGACATCGGCTTGGGTGATAGTGTAAGTGGCATTGGCCGTACCCGTTGCCCCGGGGGCGAGCGTACTTGGACTGACAGCTACGTTCGTCAAGCTGAGTTTAGCGTCGGTCAAAGCAATCCCAGAGAGCGACACGTTGCCCGTGTTAGTTACGGTGAAAGTATAATTGATGACATCCCCTACCCCACGCCCCGTAGGTGCGTTGTCGGTGATAGAAGCAATACTCTTAATCAGTTTAATCGAAGGAGCACTACAGTCTACGTCAGGGCCTAATTTTTCGACAAACTGCTCTAAGGGAATTACGTTTCCACTTGTAGCCTGTCCAGAGCGGGAATAAAAACTACAGGCGGTATTGAGCGAAGCCAGGGTTTTAGCTGCATCTACAAAAGGGTCAGCTTTGGCTAAAACTCCTACTGCTCCAAAACACGCATTGCCTTGGAAAGTGAAAAGTGGAACGGGAGTACCGCTGCTAAAAGGGCCATAGTCAGCCTCCGTTGAGGTTTTTCCAATCACATAATAGAGATAATTCGGGTCTAAACCGGCAGGTGTAAATACTGGTTGACTCCCTAACTTTACCGGGTTTTTCTCCCAAGTACCCCTGATGTCGGTAATATTTTGAATGACAAAGTCTTTGGGTACTTTCAGAGATACCTGCGCTGTGGCTCCAAATTCATTGGTATTCGGATTGTTAGCGTTAGGCGTGGAGTATTGGGGCACTACCCATACCGTGTAAATTTGTGTTGTAGAATTATACGTCAATTGATAATTGACTTGATTTGTCGACAGTTGCGCTATTGCCGGAAGTACTGCAAAGAGCCATACAAGTCCAATCCAAGTGAAAGAGAGTAATTTATTTTTCATCGTGAGTTACTTGTCAAGTAGTTGATTTTTCATTTAGTTCTTATCGTGGAGGAGATGAACCTCTCCTCCACGATTGGTTTTGCATTTTACTTAGGCAATTGCTGCTGAATGATATAGAAGTTTTGTTTGAGACTATTACCAGGATGGTTGTTGATGACGTTTTGGTAGATATACTCTATATCGTTTGATGTACCTTGGAAAATCACTTCCCCGTCCATATTAATATCCCCTGTGTAATAACCCTGAAGAATAAAGAAAGGCAACCCAATCACATTACCAGTCGCCCCGATGACTTGCTGATAGACAACATTGACGTCGTTGGCCGTTCCCTGATAAGTCACTTGGTCATCATAAAGTGCATTGCCTGCCCAAAGTGCCTTCCCTTGTGCCACATTTACTTGCGACTGATGAATCGGCGAGTTGGAGAAAACATAGGTTGGCGTCGTTATTAATCTAAAATCGACCACTGTACCAATATGTGTTAATGGAAGGGCATTTTTTGTCATGACACCCAAGTGATTACGATGTTTGACGACCACAAAGTAGCTTGCCGGAATTGCGGTGGTGAAAACAATAGATGAAGTCCCATCTACATCTACAATATCGCCATCTCGTTGTACAAGCGCTGATCGGCTATCAATAATCTTAGTAGAGTCTGTTGCACTGCGTAGTTCTACAAATACCCAATCCACAATGGCATCTTGTCCGGTGACTGTCAACACTGTGTTTGAAGTAATGGTATCGGCGGGAGTAATCGGATTCAAGGCTGCATAAGGTGATTTTCTTGGAATCAGGTTTTTCACTCGCAAATCATCGCGCATCAAATTACCTGAGAACACCCCAAACAACGAGCCTTGTAAGTAAACTTTTGGCAGGAGTGTTACCTTACTGACTTGCAAAATCGTGATATAAACCGTGGCGGTGTCACACAGATTAGGCGTTCCGTTGTCGCAGACCTTGTAAATAAACTGGTCAGGACCTACGTAGTTGGTCGCTGGCGTGTAGGTATAAGTCCCGTTGGGGTTAAACACCACCGTGCCATGGGTTGGATTCGTCAGTTTGGTGAACACAAGCGGGTCATTGTTAGGATCGCTGTCGTTCGGGGCTACCGTTCCACTCACTGGTACATTCACCTGCGT
>NZ_JAAAKZ010000040.1 GCF_009905605.1 Runella sp. CRIBMP | reverse complement strand
CCATTCGTGCAGGTCGGAACTTACCCGACAAGGAATTTCGCTACCTTAGGACCGTTATAGTTACGGCCGCCGTTTACTGGGGCTTCGATTCAAAGCTTCTCTTGCGATGACTTCCCCTCTTAACCTTCCAGCACCGGGCAGGTGTCAGGCAACATACGTCGTGTCTCCACTTTGCGTTGCCCTGTGTTTTTGTTAAACAGTCGCCTGGGCCATTTCTCTGCGACTCTAGCTCGCGCCAGAGTGTCCCTTTTCCCGAAGTTACAGGACTAATTTGCCGAGTTCCTTAACCGTGATTCACTTGAGCACCTTGGTATATTCTACCCAGCTACCTGTGTCGGTTTACGGTACGGGCTCATGCAAGCTGATGTTTCAGCGGTTTTTCTTGGAGGCCAGTTCAGATGTTCGCTTCGTCCGTAGACTCTGCTCAACGAAGACTTCCGTCACTTCGTACACCCTCCTCTACCCCGTGCGCTTCACACTTGCATCAGGTGCAGGAATATTAACCTGCTGTCCGTCAGGTGCGGCCTTCGCCTTCCCCTTAGGCCCCGACTAACCCTCAGTTGATTGACATAGCTGAGGAATCCTTAGCTTTACGGTGTGTATGGTTCTCACATACATTATCGTTACTTATGCCTACATTTGCTTTTCCAACCTCTCCACCATAGCTCACGCTACAGCTTCACTGATGTTGGAATGCTCCCCTACCGATATCGCTATCGCATCGCTTCGGTGATATACTTGATGCCCGTTTATTATCGACGCCCGCCCCGCTCGACCAGTGAGCTGTTACGCACTCTTTAAATGTATAGCTGCTTCCAAGCTAACATCCTGGCTGTCTCGGCAGTCGGACTTCCTTTGTTCAACTTAGTATATACTTTGGGACCTTAGCGGTTGCTCTGGGTTGTTCCCCTCTCGGACCGTGACCTTAGCACCCCGGCCCTCACTGCTGTGTATATCAGTGCCCATTCGGAGTTCGTCAGAATTTGGTAGGATTTGACTCCCCCGCATCCTATCGGTAGCTCTACCTGACACTGACTCGCCACAACGCTGTTCCTAAAAACATTTCGGGGAGTACGAGCTATTTCTCAGTTTGATTGGCCTTTCACCCCTACCCGCAGTTCATCCAAAAACTTTTCAACGTTTACTGGTTCGGTCCTCCATGTAGTGTTACCCACACTTCAACCTGACCACGGGTAGATCACCAAGTTTCGCGTCTGCTATTACTGACTAAGCGCCCTGTTCAGACTCGCTTTCGCTTCGGCTGCGCATCTTAAATGCTTAACCTTGCCAGCAACAACAACTCGTAGGCTCATTATGCAAAAGGCACGGCGTCACCCCTAAGGGCTCCGCCCGCTTGTAAGCGCATGGTTTCAGGTTCTATTTCACCCCGGTACTCCCGGTACTTTTCACCTTTCCCTCACGGTACTCGTTCACTATCGGTCTCTCAGTCGTATTTAGCCTTGGCGGATGGTGCCGCCGAATTCAGAGGGGATTCCTCCTGTCCCCACCTACTCAGGATACTGCTACGTTGATAATTTTTACATTTACAGGGCTCTCACCTTCTCCGGCTGACTTTCCCAAGTCATTCAATTCCCATTATCGCCTAATAAGCAGTCCTATAACCCCTATTCAGCCGTAACTGATTAGGTTTGGGCTATGCCGTGTTCGCTCGCCACTACTTACGGTATCACTGTTGTTTTCTCTTCCTAGGGGTACTTAGATGTTTCAGTTCCCCCCGTTTGCCTCCCCGTAGGGATAACGACTCTTCAAGTCGTTGGGTTGCCCCATTCGGACACAGTAGGATCAACATGTATGTGCCACTCCCCTACCATTTTCGCAGCTTATCGCGTCCTTCTTCGCCGCTGAGAGCCTTAGGCATCCCCCATGCGCCCTTAGTTGCTTCTAATTGCTTAATTAATTCTCCATTCCAATATGTCAAATAACTTAAAAACTACTACAAAGTAGCCTTCGTGGAGGTAAACGGAGTCGAACCGATGACCCCCTGCTTGCAAAGCAGGTGCTCTAGCCAGCTGAGCTATACCCCCAATTTTTTTCTGGTTTTCAGAAGACGGCTTACAGTGTAGATGCATATAGCAAGCTGCTTGCCGGCAACTGATGAGTGGGCCTGCCAGGACTCGAACCTGGGACCTCTACATTATCAGTGTAGCGCTCTAACCACCTGAGCTACAAGCCCTCTAAATAGTTATATAATGAAAGTAAGTTAAGGTTAGTAGTCTTTGCTCCAGAAAGGAGGTGTTCCAGCCACACCTTCCGGTACGGCTACCTTGTTACGACTTAGCCCCAGTTACCAGATTT
>NZ_JAAAKZ010000004.1 GCF_009905605.1 Runella sp. CRIBMP | reverse complement strand
GCATAGCCAAACATCATTCCTTGGTCACCAGCTCCCTGCGCGTTGGCTTTGCTTTCAAAATCGTCGGCCGTTTGACGGTCAACGCCCTGATTAATATCTGCTGATTGCTCGTGAATGGCCGAAAGTACCCCGCACGAGTGCGCTTCAAACATGTACTCTGCTTTGGTATATCCAATTTTCGCAATCACATCACGGGCAATCTGCTGCACGTCAAGGTACGTTTTGGTATTTACCTCGCCCGCCAATACTACCTGTCCTGTGGTCACTAGGGTCTCACAGGCTACTTTTGATTTGGGATCAAACGCCATGAAATGGTCGATGAGCGCATCTGAAATTTGGTCAGCTACTTTATCGGGGTGACCTTCCGACACAGATTCTGAAGTGAATAAATAAGACATCAGGAAAGAGGATTTACAATATGAATATTTGTGAATTCAACGTTGAGTTAAAGACACAAAATTAACCGATAAAAGAATGTGTACGTTGCTTTAGGGGGGTATAAAGCAGCCATAGACATCAAAATAAGATAACTTTTAGCATACTTACCCCAAATAGCCCTCAATTTTCAGATATTTAGTGGACAATACATAGCTTAAATAGATGTTTTATCTATTTCAAAGAATGCTATAACAGAAGCTGAAGTTTAAGGAAAATGGTTGGCGGAGAAAACTTTTCCCATTGTGGGTGTTATTTCACCAACAATTCGTGACAGGAAAAAAAGATTGGCGGAGAAAACTCCACCAAAGGCCGCAGGATGGTTCTTCTACGTTTTTCGTTTCTTTTTCTTTGCCGAAGGGAAAAGCACATTGTTCAGGATAAGCCGATACCCTGGGGAGTGCGGGTGGAGATTGAGGTCGGTAGGCATCCGGTGAAAACCACGCTGCCCTTCGGGGTCGTGGCCGCCGTAGAAAGTAAACTGTCCTCGGCCTAACTCACCGTAAATATAGCGGTCGGAGGATTTGCTTTGCCCCATCACCAACGCACTCGACTTAACGGTTTTCTTGTTGAAGGCGGTTGTTTGTCCCATAAACTCCCGAATCAGTGTTTCGTGGTTTTGGACGAGCATGGCAGGTATCACATCCCATTTGGCCGAAAAATCAAACAATGAAAAAAAGCTGTTGCTTTCATCGTTCCATCCTTGACCAGAGGAAGAATTGATGCTAGAAAATGACATTCCTCCGCGGTATTCGTCGTCACCAAGCTCCAATTTAAAATCTTCAAAGGCCAATGTTTTGCTAAAATCAAGTTTAGATTGCGCGTTGGGGTCGATGCCATCCCCGTCAAAAATGGACGGTACGATGTCAACCCCCTCGGCCGCCAGGGCCACGTCCAGAGACTCCGCCCCTGAACACATGGCAAACAAATACCCGCCGCCCGCACAAAAACCCTTGATGGTACGGGCTACGTCGAGCTTGAGCTGGGACACTTTCTTATACCCGAATTTCTTAGCGATATTTTCCTGCGCCTGTAAATCTTCAAGGCTCATCCGGCGGCGATTGCGGCCAAATTGCCCCGTAAAATCTTCGTGGTGGAGGTGCAGCCAATCATATTTGGCCAAATCACCTTTCATAATTTCTTCATCGTACACAATCTCAAACGGGATTTCGGCGTACTTGAGCACCAACAAAACGGCGTCGGTATCTTCAAACGAGGCCCGCCCCACTTTGATGGGACTATACACGACGATTTTGGCGGCCTTGTGGAGCTTCACAGCATCCATGTTTACGTCGGGACTGGTAATGTAGGTCATCATCGAATTGACCGTGGCGTCGGAGATGACCTCATACGATACCCCCCGCAAACGGCATTCTTTTTCCACCGCCGAGGAATATTTAATTAAAAAACTACCACCCCGGTAATTGAGCAACCAATCCACCTCCAAATCTTCTTTCAATACCCAATAGGCAACGCCGTACGCTTTAAGGTGGTTGGATTGCTTATCGTCCATCGGAATGAGGACCGCGTTGGCGAGGCTTTTGGTGGCCGTCGCCAGAAGCAAAAAGAACAGATACCAAGTTTTCATATCGTCCGTGAGAGTTATCAGGTTGGTGGACTGGTCGTGTGGGAACTGTAAACGAAATGGTTAACGGGAATTGTGTCTTACAGAAACAATGTACTGAGCACGAACAACGGTGTGCATTTGTGCGGCCTCAATACCTAAAATTTCCTTAACAAAAATAGCAGAAAATTTTATTTTATCAAGGAAGAAAAGGATTATACTTTTTCTGAAAATTAATTTAAAATGTCAAAATAACAAAAAGGCAAAAACGCTGGCAGTGAAGCAAATAGGCAGTAGAGATACTCACGAGAGCTCCCTGACTCAACGTGTGGCGGGCAAAGAAGAAAACAGGCCACAATTATTGACGGAGACAACTACCCAAAAAGGGGAAAGAAGAAGCTAAATTTTGGCGGTGTTGTCACCGCCAAAAAGGGAAAGCTATAACAATTGCAAATTTTCAGGGTCAAAAGGCAGAAAATCAACGCCCATGTAAATGTCGGCCATTGGAATTTCGATGTCCAATGAATGCAGCGGAATCATACCTTCTAAGTCTGTATAAGCCCGGTATTCCCACGTATTCAATTCATTTTTATAGAATACTTCCACAAAAGGCAAACTTTGTTCAATCAAGACATATTCCCGAAAGGACTCCATCATGCGGTAACGCATAAATTTACCCCCACGGTCGTAGGCCCTGGTTTCTTCCGACAGTACCTCAACAATCAACACGGGATTATTGGTCGCATTTTTAAGTTCCTCAAAAAAAGAAACCCTCCCGCACACCACAGACACATCTGGGTACACATATTTATTGCGCGACGTGGCCACACGCAAATCGCTATTGTACGCGAAACAACGTTTACCTAAAAGTGCATTTCCTAAGCTACGTCCTGCATTATTAGCAATCAGACTATGCGTAGGGGTTCCGCCAGCCATGGCATATACCTCGCCATCGTGGTACTCATATTTTGTATCGGTTTCCTTTTCCTGCGCTAGGTACTCTTCAATACTTAAACGCTGCTGATATTCGGGCTGTCCCATAGTACTTTATGATTTCTTACCGTAAAATTAGAAAAAAAACCGATGGCTCTTTTGGTTTGAACAAACCAAAAGAGCCATCGCAAATCTCAAAACAAATCCCCTTCAACGCTCTACTTTGCGCCGGGTGGGCAATGCTCTTTTAAAAATTTAGTAAAAAGTGTATTCAAGTGACGGGAAGTCCCTTCGCCTTCGTAAATACCATGCGAACGGTTAGGATAGGCCATAAATTGGAACTGTTTGTTGTACTTTATCAATTCATTGACCAATTTTTCGGCATTCTGATAATGCACATTGTCGTCGCCTGTACCGTGAATATACAAAAGGTTTTGGGTAGGGCGTAAGTTCTTGGCATGGCTGAGTGGCGACCCACTAACAAAATCTTCCCGATTTTCCTGCGGAATCCCCATGTACCGTTCTTGATAAATATTGTCATAACTCAATTGATCGGCCACTGCTGCTACGGCAATGCCCGTTTTGAACAGGTCAGGATATTGAAACAACAGGTTGAGGGTAGAAGAACCTCCCCCGCTCCAACCATGCACCGCTACGCGGCTGGTATCGATGAAGGCATTTTGTGCAAATAAGGTTTTTGCCCCCATCGCCAAATCACGAATGTTGACGTTGCCAATTTTACGATAAATGGCTTTACGCCAAGCCCGTCCCTTCGGAGAAGGCGTACCACGGTTGTCGACGGAAGCATAAATGTAGCCATCTTTGGCCATGTCGCCGATGTAAAGGCCATTGCGACCTGTGCCCCAACGGTCCATGACGGTCGAGCTGGCGGGTTCTCCGTAAACAGAGAATACAATCGGGTATTTTTTTGTCGGGTCAAAATCATCTGGTTTCACCATCCATCCGTCCAACTCCGTGCCATCTTCCGTTTTTATCCGAAAGAATTCCACTTTTTTCTTAGCCGAAGTTTGCGCGGCCAATTTTGCCGTAATATCATCACTCTCCTTCAGCGCTTTGTGGTCGGGGAGGCGCAACCACTCGTTCATCGGAGCCGTATTGGCATTGGAAAATGAATGAGACGCCCACGCGCCATTGGGCGAAATATCGTAGCGATGAGACCCCACCTGACTTGCTGGTGACATCCGTTCTGCTTTCCCACTTCCGTCCAATTTTACCCGAAACAGGTAGGTTTGGGTAGCGTTATCAGGCGACGCCATGAAGTACGCATAATTGTTTTTCTCATCAATCCGCACAATTCCAATCACATCGTAGTCACCCACTGTGAGACACTTTTCCGTTTTACCATCGCGCGAAACACGGTAAAGGTGACGCCAGCCGTCTTTTTCACTCATCCACAAAAACTCCTTCCCGCCGTTTAGCCAATCCCAACCTGCGGGGCTGTCGGCCCATGAGTAGCTGCTTTTGGTTTCGACCCAAGCATCGTCACTGTCGGCATAAAACTCGGTAGTGCGGCCCGTTTTTACGTCGGCATAGAGGCATTTTGCTTGATTCTGCTTCCGGTTGAGCTGTTGCAACACCAGTTCGTTGGCGTTGGCCCATTCCATGCGGGGAATGTAAGTATTGCCAGGGTCGCCAGGGGTACTCATCCACTTAGTAGCACCGCCGCTCGCACTCACCACGCCAATTTTATACGGAGAGGGGCGCTCTCCCACTTTGGGATATTCTACGGGCACATTGAAAGCGTAGGTAGAATCTGTATTATTAATCATCAAAAAATTACGAATCTTAGTAGCATCAATCTGCCAATAGGCTATGTTTCGGCTGTCTGGACTCCAACGGAAACCATCGCGGCAGTCAAATTCTTCTTCATACACCCAGTCAAAGGTTCCGTTGATGAGGCGCGTGGTACCATCTTTGGTCAGTGGGGTGATTTTTCCTGTTGCGAGGTCTTCGGCAAAAATATTACGTTCGCTTACATAGGCTACCTTCTTGCCGTCGGGCGAGAATTTGGCAAACATCAAAGAAGAAACGGGACGTCCTTTTCCCACTTGGGTCAGGGTATTTTTGTCCAAATCCAACACCCAATAATCGCCCCGCGTGTCGTAGCGCCACACACGCGCGGTGTTGGTATAAATCAATGCTTTACGACCATCTTCTGAAAACTCATAGCTCCGAACGGTCAAGGGTTCACTTTTCCCCGCAGGGGTCAACTGCTTAGCAGAAATCAACACCGTTTTTTGCAAATCAGGCAGAGAATACTGGATAATTTCCTTGTTTTCAATACGGCGATAACCGTTGCCGTCTTCGGTCCACTGAACACCTCGGTTAAACTGCGCCCGCAGCGAAAGTTGTACAAGAAGGAAAAGGAGTAAGAAATGGATGCGTTTCATTCCAAAGGGTTTATTGATTTGTTGATAGAAAAATGATAAACGTAGGGGCAGGCTTACTCTACGGGTTACGGTATTTAGCCATTGCGGCTTTTATTTTTGCAACTCGGTTCTCAGGACTTGGGTGAGTACTCTGAAACTCAGCGGGTCGATTCGGCCCACCTGCGGCGGCCAAAATTTCCATCACCTCCACCATAGCTTCGGGGTTTCGGCCCGTTTGAATCATGTATTTTACGCCAAAATCATCCGATTCAAGCTCATCGTCACGCCCATATTTCAGGTTCATCAAATTAGCTACGTATTGCGCAATGTAGGCACTGCCATTAGGGGAGTTGGGGTCTGATAACGCCACCGATGCCGCCCCTGCCAATCCACCTACTAGCTCTTGCTTGGCCATTTGCTGCGCCGAATGTCGGCCTACCACGTGCCCGATTTCGTGACCAAGTACGCCTGCCAGCTGGTCTTCGGTTTTGAGGCGCTTCAACAGACCCATCGTGATAAAAATCTGTCCTCCCGGCACAGCAAACGCATTGACCGTTTCGGCATCAGCCAGCACATGAAAATCAAATTGGTAAGGGCCGTCTTTTACTTCGGTATTCTGCACAATGCCCTGCCCCACTTTCTTGACCAGCGCCTGTACTTGTTCGTCCTGATACAAGCCTCCAAATTCGGCGGCCATTTGAGGTGCGCTTTGAAGACCCAGCGTAATTTCTTCCTGAGGGGTAAGGCTTACCCGCTGCGTTTTGCCAGTGATTGGATTAACCTGCGACTTGTTAAAGTAACCAAACAATGCAACCACGGCCATGATTAGTCCAATCAGTAGCCTTCCACCAATACGAGAACGTCCCATTGTGTTAAAGTTTAAAGTTGAATAGTGAAGCCATCATTGTGAAGGCATGTATTCGATAAGCGATAAAAAAATCATACCTGACTTTAATCGCTCTGTATTTTTTGTAAAAAGTCTAAGATTAAATGAGCAACCCCGCCAAGGTTGCCGACATATAAGATGCTAAAGTTCCGCAAATAAGTGCTTTAAAGCCCAAACGTGCTAAATCAGAACGACGCGTCGGGGCCAATTCGCTGATACCACCCACCTGAATAGCAATCGAACTGAAATTGGCAAAACCACACAAGGCAAAGCTAGTAATGGCAATTGTTTTGGCATCTAGGGTATCTTTGATATGAACCAAATCCAAGTACGCTACAAACTCGTTGATGACCATCTTGGTCCCCATCAAGGCCCCCGCTACTTCCACATCTTTGGAAGGCACGCCCATGGCCCAGGCAAATACCGAGAAAACTTTTCCGAGCAAAAAGTTAAGGCTCAACGTAGGAAAAGCAAAAAGGCCCCCTGCTTTGCCCAACAGAAAATCGACCAAGCCAATCAGGGCAATAAATCCAATCAACATCGCAATCACGTTAAAGCCCACTTTAAGTCCTTCGCTGGCTCCCGCTGCGATGGCATCCAACAGGTTGGCGTGCGCTTTTTTGATTTCTAACTTCACCACTCCCTTGGTTTCGGAAGTCTCGGTTTCGGGAAACACAATTTTAGCAATCACTAACGCCCCAGGCGCCGCCATCAAACTCGCCGCAATCAGGTACGACGCAGGCACGCCCAACTTAATATAGGTAGCCATTACCCCCCCTGCAATACAGGCAAAACTTCCCGTCATGGAAGCAAGCAGCTCGGAGTTGGTCATGCCTTTGAGGTAGGGCTTAATCATGATTTGGGCCTCTACTTGCCCCACAAAAGCCGATGCCACGTTTGACAAAGCCTCGGCGCCACTTACCCCCATCAGCCATTTCATTAACTTAGCCAACAACGCCACGATACGTTGCATGAGACCGATATGGTACAAAATATTAACGAGAACGGCCACAAAAATAATGGTCGGAACAATACTGAAGAAAAAGATAAAATCGTTGCCTGCTCCGAAGGCTTTATTAAGTACGGAAGGTTTTACCAATGGACTAAACACAAACTCGGCACCGCGATCCGAAAAACCCAACACTTTCTGAACACCTTTGCCCAGCCAATCGAACATAGTTTGTCCAATGGTGGTTTTAAGAATAAAGACGGCTAGTCCGAATTGAAGCGCCAGTCCCACGCCAACGGTGCGGTAGTTAATCGCTTTGCGGTTGTTGGAGAGCGCGTAGGCAATACCTAAAATTAATACAATCCCAATAAGTCCTGTGAAACGTTCCATGAAGTGTGTCAGTAATATCTCTAAAGTGTAGGTTAGTTTTGGTTAAATCAAGCGGGTAAAGATAGGAATGACGTTTTATTTTTCGGTAATTATATCCTCATTTTACAAAAAATAAAGTCATTTACCCTTCGTTCAATTTTGTTTCCACTCAGATTCCCCCCTATATTTGACGGCAATATTGGGACTAAACACACCCACCATGTCAAAAAACTTAGTTATAGTTGAGTCACCGGCCAAGGCCAAAACCATCGAAGGATACCTCGGAGCAGATTTCACGGTCAAATCAAGTTTTGGCCACGTTCGCGATCTACCCGACAAAGATTTAGGGGTAGATGTTAAAAACGGATACGAACCTGCCTACGAAGTTTCTGCCGATAAAACAAAGGTTATCAATGAGTTAAAGAAGCTAGCAAAGTCCTCCGACGAGGTTTGGCTTGCAACTGACGATGACCGTGAAGGAGAAGCCATTTCGTGGCATTTGAAAGAAGCACTCGGCTTACCAAAAGATACAAAACGGATTGTTTTTCGGGAAATTACCAAAACAGCCCTGCAAAAAGCCATTCAAAATCCACGCCTTATCGACATGGATTTGGTCAATGCCCAACAGGCTCGCCGCGTACTCGACCGGCTTGTAGGCTATGAATTATCCCCAGTTTTGTGGCGAAAAATAAAAATAGGCAACAGCAGCGCGCTGTCAGCAGGACGCGTGCAGTCCGTAGCGGTGCGCCTCATTGTGGACCGGGAGCGGGAAGTGGAAGCCCACGAATCAAAATCCTCTTTTAAAGTCGTTGCCAAGTTTATTTTGGAAGGTGGAAAAGTCCTCGAAGCCGAGCTGCCCAAGAACTTCGAAACGGAAGCACAAGCCCGAACATTTTTAGAAAAATGTAAAGGCGCTACCTTTAAAATCAAAAATCTGGAAGTAAAACCTGGTAAAAAATCTCCCGCACCCCCATTCACCACTTCTACTTTACAACAGGAGGCTTCGCGCAAATTGAGCTTTTCAGTCTCACAAACGATGACCGTGGCCCAAAAACTTTACGAAGCGGGTAAGATTTCATACATGCGTACCGACTCCACCAATCTATCGGAGGAGGCATTGCAAAAAGCAACCGACCAAATCAACAGCGAATACGGCGAAAAATACCACCAAAAACGCGTATTCAAAACCAAATCTGAGTCGGCACAGGAGGCCCACGAAGCCATCCGCCCAACCAACTTTGGGGAACTGAAAGCCAGCAGTGACCGCAATGAGCAACGCCTGTACGAATTAATCTGGAAACGCTCTATTGCCTCCCAAATGGCCGATGCGCAGCTCGAACGCACCATTGCCACCATTACCATTTCAACCACCAGCGAAGAATTGGTGGCGCAAGGTGAAGTCATTAAGTTTGACGGTTTTTTGAAAGTATACCTAGAATCTAAAGACGACGAGGAAGAAGACACCAAAGGAATGTTGCCCCCGCTCAACATTGGGCAAATCCTGAATTTGGATTTTCTGAAAGCAACAGAGAAATTTTCGCGCCCCAAACCCCGCTACACAGAAGCAAGTTTGGTGAAGCAATTGGAAGAAATGGGCATCGGACGTCCTTCTACCTATGCACCTACACTCTCGACGATTATCAAGCGAGAATATGTGGTCAAGCAGGATAAAAAAGGGCAAGAACGTGATTATAAAGAACTGATACTAAAACAAAACGAACTAAAAGAGTCGGTTGGGAAAGAAAATTACGGCGCCGAAAAAGCAAAGTTATTTCCGACCAACACGGGCATGGTGGTCAACGACTTTTTGGTCGAACTGTTTCCCAACGTCGTTGATTTCTCATTTACGGCCAACGTGGAGAAAGAGTTTGACGAAATTGCCGAAGGAAAACTACCTTGGCAACAAATGATTGATAGTTTTTACCAAGGATTTCACCAGAAAATCGGTGAAGTAGAAGGTTCAAAAGTACTCAAAAGAGCCGAAGCCCGTGAGCTAGGACTTGACCCTAAATCTGGAAAACCGATTTTTGCCAAGATTGGAAAATTCGGACCGTACGTCCAAATCGGCGAAGCAACCGAAGACGCTAAACCCCAATACGCCAACCTGAAAAAAGGCCAACTCGTAGAAACCATTACCCTCGAAGAAGCCATTGAGCTGTTTTCGCTCCCCCGTGAAGTAGGGTTCTTTGAAGACAAACCGATGGTGGTAGGCGTGGGCAAATACGGGCCGTACGTTAAGCACGACGATAAATTTTACTCACTCGACCGCGGTGACGACCCCTATACCATCGAAGCCGAGGCGTGTATTGCCGCCATCCGCCTCAAACGCGGCGACTTGGCTGGCGAAGGCGAAGGACTTGGATTTTTGGAAGAGAAGCCCATCACCACGGGTATGGGCAAATACGGGCCATTTATCAAACACGACGACAAGTATTATTCTCTCCCCAAAGGCATGAGCTTGCAACGCGTGACGCGGGAAGAAGCCCTCGAAATCATTCAGAAAAAACGGGAAGCCGAAAGCAACAAGGTCATTCGGGAATTTGCCGAAAATACCACCGTTAAAGTTTTACGTGGCCCTTACGGCCCTTACGTAGCGGTTGGAAAGCGGAATATTAAAATCCCGAAAGACACCGATCCCGCAACCCTCACGCTGGAAGATTGTTTGAAACTGGCGGGAGGATAGTTTTTAGGAGTTAGAGCTCAGAAGAGAGAATGAAGCATAAGTAGTTTATAAGGGGTAAATTGCTTTAGGTATTTACCGATTGTACTTATTTTCACTGCTTCCTACTCACTTCTCACTCCTACAAAACATGGACCAACGCATTATTAATCTCTTTGATGAGTATACACACAAGCCCCTCAAACGGGACGACTTTTTCAAGCGATTGACCCAACTCACTGGAAGCACGGCCGCAGCAATGGCCGTGCTTCCTTTGTTAGAAATCAATTATGCACACGCCTCCACCGTCAAACCCAACGACGAGCGTTTGACCATCGAAAACATTACCTATGAAGGAGATGGCACGCAAATGAAAGGGTATTTGGCGCGGCCAGCGGCCCCAGGCAACTACCCCGCAGTAGTGGTCATTCACGAAAATCGGGGCATTAACCCCCACATTGAAGATGTAACCCGCCGTGTAGCGTTAGCGGGCTTTATCGCCCTTGCGCCCGACGCCCTTTCTCCGTTTGGCGGTACACCCACCGACGCCGAGCAGATTCGCACGTATTTCGGGCAACTTGACGCCAAGAAAAACCTCAACAACTACATCAAAGCCTTTGATTATCTCAAGTCTCGCAAAGACTGTACCGGCAAAACAGGTTGCGTAGGGTTTTGCTGGGGCGGTGCGATGGCCAACCAACTGGCCGTAAACGTCCCTTCCCTCAACGCTGCCGTCGCCTATTACGGACGGCAAGCTGATGCCGCCGATGTGCCTAAAATCAAAGCAAAACTAATGCTCCATTATGGTGCACTGGATGAACGCATCAACGCGGGAATTCCCGCCTACGAAGAAGCCCTCAAAAAAGCGGGAATCAAGTATGAACTATATGTGTATGAAGGTGCGCAACACGCTTTCAACAACGACTCTGCCCCTACGCGCTACAATGAGGCTGTTGCAAAACTGGCATGGGAAAGAACCATTGGCCTCTTTAAGAAGGAATTAGGCAGTTAAGTATTAAAGCAATTTCAATCACGCAGAGACGCAAAGTGGCAAAGAGAATAGGTTATTGATAATAAACACTCTGCAGCTTTGCGCCTTAGCGTGAATCTTAAATTTATTGTGCCTTGATACTTAATTACTCCCCAACCCATAATCAAAAATCCCTTCCAATGACTTGGAAGGGATTTTTTTTATGGTGTGGATATATATCAAAAAAGCTATTCTACTTGCTTCCTCCGCGACGACCACCGCCCGTGGCGCCACCGCCAGCCGGCTGTCCTCCAGCGCTATCGCCTGAGTTATCACCGCCCTGTTTGGTATCGTCGTTGTTAACACTTTTCTTACGTTGGAAGAAATTACCATCAAACGACATTTTACCAAAACGCTTACGGAAGGTAAGGCGGAAACCACGGTTGTACATCAAGTTGACCTGCTCTTGGCTAAAGATATTTCCGGGTGTCGTGCTGTTGAGGTTGCTACGTTGGCTAAATGCGTTTTGCAAGAAGTTTTCAGCGCCAAAACCTAGGCTGGCTTGTTTCTTCTTAAACTCTTTCAGAATGTTTAGACTGTATCCCATAAAACCACCTCGGGTACCTTGCAACTGAATATCACGTGCCCGACCAAAAGCATACATCTGCGCGCTCCAGTCTTTGCCTAGCTGGTACTGAATCTGACCAAAGAGGTTATAGGTCCAGTTTTGGTTTTTAACCCCCAACGAAGGGCTGTTCAACGTGATATAACGTACGTCGATGTTTCCGTTGATGGTCATTCCTTTCACTGGTTTTACCATGGCAAATACGTTCAAACCATACGCACGGTTGCTGCCGATGTTTTGGAAAGTGGAGAGAAGCGTGTTATCATTTACTATCACACTTCCAACGTTTACCCCTTGCTGACTGGTCAATTGATCAAACAATGCCTGTCCACCACGGTAACGCACGCTTTCAATCGAGCCCTCGGTCATACGGGTATAAGCCGAGAAATTAAGCGTTGTAGTTTTGATAAACGTACTAAGGTTAACTTCAAAGTTGTTGGTGTACTCAGGGTTAAGGTTCGGATTTCCGAAAGAAACGTTGAACGGATCACTCTGCGAAACGTTGGGATTCAAGAACTGAATTGACGGACGCTGAATCCGGCGGTTGTAGCTGAAACGAATCGTTTTGTTTCCTTTCAGGCTTTTTGAAATCGTAATGCTCGGAACCAAGGTTGCAAAGTTTGGTAATTCAACCGCTGGAGCATCTTGGTATTTAGCACCCAGTTGCGTGTATTCATAGCGCAAGCCAGGTTTGAATCCCCACTTGTTAGTCGTTTGAAACAGGAAAGACAAATAACCCGCAAACACGTTTTGGTCATAGCTAAAAATATTGGTTCTCTGCGGATTAGGCGTATAAATGCCCCGACCCGTGCTATCATAATTGAAACGAAAATCACTTTCGATATGACGTAAAATCATTTTTGCACCCGTTTCAATCTGGGCATATTTACTAATTGGATCTTGATAATCAACCTGTAAGGTGCGCTCCTTCGTTAAGCTTTTGTTGGGGTTGCTTTCACGGTAAAAAAGTTCACCCTCCGTTGAGCCACGGTACTGGTCACGGGTATAGCTGTTGTCACCCGCATTTTGACTCAACTGTGCCAGAATACTAAATTCCTTGTTTTCTTTTTCGAACTTGCGGGTATAATCCAAGTTTACATCAAGGTTGTTACCGATGTTTTTGGTATCAATCTTATTGGCAAATGTTGGATTTACGGTCGTACCAAAAAAGCTGAATGATTGCTGTGTATTCTCAAGATTGAACGCCCGGCGGCTGTTACGAACACTCAGGGTCACATTGTCCTTTGTGGTAGGCGAATAGTCGACACTCAACTGCACATTTCCAAATCCACCCAATTGTTGACCATTGTTTTCCTGACGTGTTCTCACTACGTCACCATTGGCCAGTTGACGGCTGATATTAATGTAGCCACCTGTTGGCGGGTACATCATACGTCCACCCGCGTTGACGGACACCCCCAATTTTTTAGTTCTCAGGTTTACGTTTCCGAATAAATTGCTCGACCGATTTCCGCCTGCAATATCAACCGAGCCAGTAATACCTTGAAGGGTATTTTTCTTGGTAATAATGTTTATAATACCTGCCGAGCCTTCTGCGTCGTATTTTGCCGAAGGTGAAGTGATTACTTCAACGGTTTTAATCTGGTCGGATGGAATCATTTTCAGGGCATCAGCCACGCTGTTGGCAACGATGGTAGAAGGCTTGCCGTTAATCAATACACGGATGTTTTCACTACCGCGCATCGACACGTTTCCGTCCAAATCCACCGAAAGAAGGGGTACTTTGCGAAGCACATCACCCGCATCACCTCCTGTGTTTGAAATATCTTTTTCGGCATTGTATACCAAACGGTCTACTTTATCTTCAATAATGGCTTTTTCTCCCGTTACGGTCACTTCCGCTAGGGTACGCACATCAGGGGGAAGGTTTAAATTTCCCAAATTTTGTTCCTTACTGCCTTTTCCAATCGTTAATTTGGCAATTTCGAAGTTTCTGTAACCAATAAAACTGGCCACAAACTTAAAATCTCCATCGGGTACTCCTTTTAACAAAAAAGCACCTTTAAGGTCTGTCACCGAACCGTCGACAGGTTTGCCAGTTTTAATATCAAAAAGGGCAACGGTTGCGTATTCAACTGGCTTGCCAGAAGCAGAATCAACGATGATTCCAGATACCCGCCCGTTTCCTTTGGGAAGGTCAGGCATTGCCTGCTGTTGTTGTTGGCCCATTCCACCCGGACCTCGGTCACTACCGCGACCACCCCCACCAAAGCCACCGCCTCCGGGAAACTGAGCCTGAGAAGTGAAAGTAATCCCTAAAACGGCTGTTAAAACGTAAAATACTTTTTTCATTATAAATTGATTATAGTAATTTGTCTATTACTTAAGACAATTTTAAGTATACAAATGTTACTCCTAAAGCGTTAGAAAGCACATAAAAACGACCAACTGTAAGGTCTAAACGACTAAATAGGGGAAAAACATAGACGAACGAAATCAGTCAAAGAGGGGCCAATTGACCCCAAAACCAAGCGACCGCCCCACAACTGGGTAAAAGGGTGTAGAGAAATACCCACGTATCAGTGCACCTTGGTAATTCCCTTGCGCGGCATTGGCCATTTTAACAAACAATCTGACCCGATTGATGCGGGCATTGAGGAAGATTTCTGTGTAGACCACACCTTCGGTTTTGAGACGGTTTTGAAGGTAAAACTGCTGGGTCAGGGGCATGTAGGCATCGGCATAATAGGCCGACTTGTAATGGATTTCTCCCCCTACTTGTAGAAAAAGAACTTTGGCATAAACAAAATCAAAAGTAGCCCGAAAGTTGGCAAAAAAGCGTGGAATACGCAGAATATCATTGTTTGACACCAACGTATAATAGGTCTGGGTCAAAAATTGAAATTTACCCGGACGCCATTCAGCTTCACCTCCTAAGCGCACCACACTAAACGCACTGGTATATTGACGCGCCACGGCTGCGGTATCATAATAAAAATAGTTGTTGATTAAATGATAATCCAGCCGAGGGCTCAATCGGAGTTGCTTTGTGTTGACGTTTATTTGGCCGTAGATGTTGTTTGAATTGACCAATCGGTTGGAGTTTGTCCAACGCAGGTGATTAGCATCGTACAATTGTTGAACAAAAGTAGGAGACGTAAACGTCGAAAGATAACCTACCTTAAACCATTTACTTACTACTTCTCCTTTGATTTTAAAATCACGACCCAACAGATATTCAAATTCGGCCGTGGCGCGTTGCGCGCTGTCTTTGAGGTAATAAGCGAGCCATAATCCCACAAAATTTTCAAATCGGCTGAGTCGATATGTCCCCGTAGTGCTGTCGCTTTTGGTGTAAGCACCGTTCATATTGGCAATGCGCTGACGATAATGGGCGCGGTAATTAAACCCCTGAAAACGCCCTTTGATACCAAATTTATTTTCAAACAACCGAAACTTTACTTCCTGCCGGGTTTGCGTCGAATCGTAGTAATAGTTATTGTAAAACCCGTACAAACGGGCATTGGTCAGGTCAGTATCGGAGAAAACATCAATACTGCGTTTGTAATCAAACACGTGATACACCTGAAAACCCTGCGCTAAGACATACTGCTGGTAGGTATGCCAATTGTTGCGCCGCTCCCATGATTGCGCAGTCCGAAACGTAGCCGAAGGGTTATCGTATTCAATGCCCCGGTCAGTTTTGAAGTTAAGGCTGTCGGGCGACATCCCACCTTGTTCGTAAACGTGATGATTCAGGTGGTTGAATTGCCCCAAAAAAGTGTATTTTTCATCTTTGGAGCGGTAATTTCCGTGAAAAACAAACCCCCAATTCTGGGCTAAATTCGTTTGGGAATCACTCTGCCCGCTGGTCCCGAATTGTTTATTGGTGGTAAAACGCTGAACGTTAATCCCCAAATTTAAACGGGGAGAGAGGTTTTGGCTGTGGTCGAAACGAAGGATATTCTGCCCGCCGCCGCCCAACGTCAGGTAGAGATTGGTATACGGAGATTTAGTGTCGTAGTATTTTACGTCGTTGATTTGGTAGGCATAGGGGGAATAAGCATCATAACCAAATTGAGTACCTAGTTGCTCGATGGGGCGAAAGAATACATTCCGCGCAGCCGTTCCAAAATTACCCAAATCTACCAACTGAAAATCAGAGCGTTGCACAAAGTTATAGCGATGAAAATCATCGTAAGATGTATCAATTTGATAGAGGGTTTTGTAGTTATTAAAAATATCCTCTTCCAAAAAATAACGCGCGGTACGGGGGCCATAAATCACCTTGGTAGAATCATCAATTTTGACCTGCCCGCCCTGCCCCAAGCCGCCCTGCTGGCCTGAGCCTAAAGAGCCACCCGTCGGCATCCTGATTTGGCCGTAAACCGCTACGGAGAAAAACCCGCAAAAAACAATGTATAACCACTTTTTCACGCCACAAAGTTAGTATAAGTTTTTAGTCTACCGTTCATCGAGGACCCTGAATTGCCCTTTATTTCACGCCCACTCTTTAATTTAACGTTGACTTTCAAGCAATTACACTAAACACTTTGACAAGAATTAACGATATTTAACCTTTTGAGTATTCGGTTAGGGTTTGTCATTCAAAGCGTGTTAATTTTGTTATAACCATCACTGAAAAGTCAAATGTCCAGATATGCCTTTACGTATCAGCAAGAAATAGGTCATCAGGGCCAAAGCCTGGTGCCCCATTTTCCAGGTGGGTTATCGGGAGTAACGATTGGCCCCGGCTATGACATGGGAAGCCGTACGCCCATGGAAATTTACGAAGACTTAACCAAAGCGGGCATTCATCCGCAAACTGCACAGGCGTTTATGGATGCGGCCTCCAAAACTGGCGATGAGGCCCAAGCTTGGGTCAATCAACACCGCCATGAACTCTACATTACGGAAGAGCAACAACAGGCGCTGTTTGACCATGTGCTCGTTGATGAATACGAACGCAGGCTGCGGTCGCAGTTGGCCCAATTTACCGATGAAAGTGACACTGTAACGCATGACATGATTTCGTGGGAGAATTTATCTGAAAAGCAAAAACACATTCTGTTTGACTTTGCCTACAACCCCGGTCTAAGCAAGTTTCCTACGCTTACTGAGGCGGTATTGCGGGAAGATTGGGATACCGTAGCTCAGTCGTTTGAACGTTTTTCGGGTGGAGAACCTTTGTCTTACCGTAACGATACATTTTATGCAACTTTTCTCGACCCCAACGCCCCGCCCATTGAATCTGGGTCGGAAATTGCCGAAGTGATTGATGCCATTGAATTGCCTGAAAATGAATCTATTGAAGTCGCAGAAACCATCTGGAGCAACGACCTTTACGCCGAAACACCCATCATTGAAGAACATCATGCCAGTCATAACGCTCAAACAGATGTGCATTTGGAAAACACCCTCAACGAGCAGGATTGGGATGTTTAAATTTGATGAATAACTAATAAATTCACCAAAAAGCCGCATCTCTATATCAGAGATGCGGCTTTGGTCTTTCATCAAACAAATCGTAGGCCCACTATTCGCCCAATGGCTTAACCATAATATCCTTATAATAGACTATGCTTTTGGGGTCGTGGCCTTGCAACGCAAAAGTTCCGTTACTGATTTTACGACCACCATCTTTCACCTTCGTTGCTACCTCCTCAGGTTCTACGTAATCCACTACGATTTTGTCGTTGATTTTGATGGTAATGTGCTTGCCCTGCACAATGATGTGCTCGGTATACCACACGTTATCGTCCACAAAAACATCTTTTACATCCTGAACTCCGTAGAGGCTTCCCGTTCTGCGCCAGTCGGTATGTGAGTTGTTGACCTGCACTTCGTAGCCTTTTGAAGGCCAACCGCCTTCTTGGTATTGAGTATGAAAATAGATTCCAGAGTTAGACCCGGGAGTAGTCATTACCTGGGCTTTAAATTCAAAATTCTTAAAGTTATGCTCTCCTACTTTGCCGTCATAAAAAATATGCGCCCGGGGGCCTGCCACCTTGAGGGTACCGTTTTCAAGACTAAACGTAGAAGCATTCTCCCCGACTTTCCAACCGTCCATTGATTTTCCGTCAAAAATAGTAATCCAACCGTCTTTCTTCTTCTTCTGAGCAAAACTTACACTTACGGCCATTAAGAGCATCAGTGTTCCGAAATACAAAACTTTTTTCATGATTCTTCAATGATTAAGGTTTAAAATAACATAAGGATACACCCGCCTAATTACTACTTTTGATTAGAGTCGTTTTTCTGCCAAAATCCATAAAAAAGGGGCCGAAGCCCCTCACTCTTTTTATCATATCGGTTTTAACTACCGAATAAGCTGAATCCATCCTTTAGTTGTAACAGGCTCACTTTCACGGGCCAACGTTTTGAAACTCACTTTAGCCTGATAGAAATACGTTCCAGTGGGCAGTTCCTGTCCGTCGGTTGTTTTTCCATCCCAATTGAGGGCGGGGGTATTGGTTTCAAACACTTTTACCCCCCAACGATTGTAGACCACAAACGTGATAGATTCTACAAAAATGGAGCATGTAAGCGGAATGAATAAATCATTTTTGCCGTCGCCGTTGGGCGTAAAGACATTGGGTACTCGAAAATCTTCACAGTTATTATTACAAACTACGTTGCTACGGGTACTTTCTGACCCAAAACGTGAAATGGCTGTCACGTAATAACAACCCGCGTACGAATCCAATCCATTGTGTTTGAAGGTGGTTACAGGCACGGTCGTTTGCCCAACGCGCTTGAAGTCATCTTCAGGATAACGCGCAAAGTACACATTATAGCTTGCCACTGCGGCGCAAGGTTGATTGGCCGAATTGGTAGCGGGAGAAGTCCAGTTCAGGGTGTTACTGACTGTTTCGGGACAAGGCCCGCCCGAAACAGTTGCACAATCCAATATATCCAATTTTAACTCTGGAGGACAAGGTTTGGTGCTGTCTGATGGCACACCACAGGCAATTTGGGAGAAATTGAACAATTGCCCGACCCGAATCCGTGGACTGTCGTAAGTTCCGACGGTCTCGACGCGATAACAGTAGGTGGAATCAGTCGATAACTTCTTGGAGACATCTCCATCGGCCAAAAAGCGGTCAGTTCCGTCGTCGATGTAGGTAAAGGTATTAGGCCCTTGCACCGATACTTCAGCAATCAGGTTAAACGTGCCTGGGCGCTCGCGGTTTTCACGGTACACGCGGTGCCGCTGGTTTTCGTTCCGCCAAGGCACAATCGCTTGCCAATTGAGACGCAATCCTTGTGACGCCGGCGACACATCCAACCGCACGCTGCTGGCGGGCTCGGTCGTTCCTAAGCTGGTCAAAGTACCATTGAGTGTATGAAAAAACTCCAGCCGATAGCGGTAGCCGTTAAGGGAAGTATTTAACCCCCGATCTATATAAATCGTATCGGCATTGGGTTGAAGGGTCGTGTTGATGGTGGCGATAACGGTATAATTGGTTCCGTTCAGCCCCGTTGCCCGAGAAAGACGATATTGGTATGGCCCGGGCACATCACCAGGAGCAAACGGAGGCCGTGTCCACTTTACGGTTATTACCCCGCGCGTGGTGCTTGTCGTATCAACGGTAACATTGGTCAATACTGGAATTTGTGCGGGCAAGTCCAAACAGGTTTCGTCCGAAAGTGGGCTGTTTCCTCCCTGCGGCAAGGCATAAACGACCCGAATCCGGTAACTGTATTGAACTCCTCCCCGGCGAAGCCCCATTCCATTGTTGTCATCCGTAAAAGTAGTCGTAGCCGCTGGTACACGGCCTATTTCGGTATAACCCAGCGCCAACGGGTCGCCAGGATTGGTACAGCCACTAAATGTACCACCCGTACAACCTTCTTTGCGGTAAATAGCAATTTGTGCGCCTGGCAATTGACACAGATAAGACGTCCAAGTTAAGGTAAAGCCTGGAACTGCCCCCGTCGAAACCCGCGCCGCAAGCCCAGTAGGTTTGGGAGCTACCACCCGAATCGAAAACGACTCCAGCGAGGCCAATTGCAGGCTCATCCTACCGGGTAAATCTTCTACTTTAAAGACAACATCGTAAGGAGCCTCCCTCACATGGTTACAGTTGGTCAGCCAACGGAAAGTACCTACCGCTGGCGAACTCAGTGGCGTGGTAGGCGATGGCGTAAACGTAGCAAACGCTGGGGCAATTAGGAACTGGCTCGCATCTGTAATGGGTTTTCCATCAGGATTGACATTAAAGACCCCGCCATAAGCAGAAAGCACCATTCGGTTGTTATCGGGGTCGGTTGCCCGCACGGTTTGGGTCACGGTTTGGCCTGCTTCAACGCAAGTGTTGGCAATGGGGTCGAGCAGCGGCCTTCGGTTGGGGCTGTCGCCCACCACAATCTGCATATCCCGTACTACTTCCCCGATTTTAACGCCATCACGCCATTCTTCAATGATAAACGCAACGTTATAAATACCCGCAACGGCGGGTGCGTCCCAACATAGATCACCAGTAATGGGGTTAATGGTAAAAGTAGCGGGCCCGTTTTTTAATTCATTTTGAGCGTCAGGATTCAATCCTAAGGCAGGGTCACGATAGCCATCTGCCACTCGGTTGATACACGTCCCTGGTTCGCCACGTTTGGGAGTCGAAAGTCGATACGCCAAGCTATCACCGTCGGCATCAAATGCCGCAGGATTGTGGCAAAATTTCTGTCCGATGCGCGCCGAATCCAAGGGAGGGTTGAGCATCACGGGCGTTTTGTTCAAACCCAACGAGGCATTAATCACCAAAATTGTTTCTACGTAAAAAGGGACATTCACAGAATTGGTCAAATTGACAACCCCGTCATTACGGTTTTCTATCCCCACCGAAATAACATAAACACCAGGCGAAGAAAAAGTAAAATTAGCCTTAAAAGTATTGGCTGAAGTCGAATTGGTGATGGCTTGTCTGCCAGTTCGCATCGCCAATAACGTTGAACCTACTCCCCCGACAAAGGGACGGATACAAAAGGTTACATCGTTTTGCCCGTCACTGGCCATCCGTCCCCCAATTTCGTCGTGGTAGGTGGTGAGCAAAATTTCATAGGTTAAATCTTTGTCGGTTAATCTTTTGGCCGTGATTTCACCTGCGCGAACGTGGGTTGCGTAAGAATAGTATGTGCTGAAGACGCACAACAGAAAAAATAGAGAACGTAGAGTCAAATGCCTCATCGGTAGTAAAATATAAAATGGGGTCAAAAATACCTTGAAGTTAGGTCGTCGCATATTATCAATTAAAAAACGAAATATTTGCTCAAATGGTGTAAAAATTATTTGTTTTTAAATGTAGAGGCATTTTTCTGATTCGTTTTTCGGTTTTTTATCAAACAAAAAATCTACACACAAGGTTAAAAAAACAAGCTTTAAATATCACTCGTTATTTAGCAAAAAAAGTTACACTTTAGATTGTTTCTAAATTGATTGAGACCTACTTTTGACCGCTGAAAACAGTATAATTTATCGTTTTAATTTAACATTTTTTGATATGTCTTGGCTTACCCAAACACTGACAAGCTCCATTGGTAAAAAATTAGTCATGGCGTTGACTGGCTTGTTTTTGTGCTCTTTTTTAATTGTCCACATGAGTGGGAACCTGCAATTATTTAAACAGGACGATGGCTTGGCTTTCAACGTCTACGCCGTTTTTATGACCACCAATCCGCTCATCAAAACCATCTCGTACGGTTTATACGCACTAATTTTATTGCACGCCTTCGAAGGCTTGTATCTTGCGTACCAAAACCGTCTGGCACGCGGAGCCCAACGCTACGTAGCCTACGACGGAAAAGCCAACAGCTCGTTTTTTTCGCGTAACATGGCCGTTTTAGGCACAGTTTTGTTGGTATTTATCGTGGTACACATGTCTAACTTCTGGTTTGAATATAAGTTTGGATATGTTCCCTACACCAAATACGAACAAAATCTGGTAACGGGCGAAGTAACCGCAACGCCTTACGAAGGGGAAATCAAGAACAAACTGGAAGAATTTGTCCGGGAAGAAAGCAACACTCGCGTCGTAATTGTTAAGGATTTATACCGTAGTGTGTTGGAAGGCTTCAAAAACCCCATCGTGGTTTTCTTCTACGTTCTCTCCATGTTTGCGGTATCTTTCCACTTGGTGCACGGCTTCAAAAGTGCATTCCAGACTTTGGGTATCAACCACATCAAGTACAATTCTCTACTTACCTTTTTAGGGGTGGGAGTATTCGGAATTATCATTCCGATTGGCTTTGCTTTGATGCCTTTGTATTTTTTCTTTAAAAGTATGTAAATGAAGGAGTTTGGGTTATGATGTATTCAGCCCAATGCCTCGCTAATGATTAACAATTCACAATTCACTTTTATATGGCAACCTCACCCAAATTGAACGCCAAAATCCCCGACGGGCCGTTGGAAACCAAGTGGACAAAATACCGTTCCACCGTTCCGCTCGTCAACCCGGCTAACAAGCGAAAACTGGAAATTATCGTAGTAGGAACGGGTCTTGCAGGTGCTTCGGCAGCTGCTACTCTGGCCGAGCTGGGGTATTCAGTAAAAGCTTTTTGTTTTCAGGATTCAGCCCGTCGTGCGCACTCTATTGCGGCACAGGGAGGAATCAATGCCGCTAAAAACTACCAAAACGACGGTGACTCAACTTACCGTTTATTTTATGATACGATTAAAGGAGGCGACTACCGCGCCCGCGAAAGCAATGTGTACCGTTTGGCAGAAGTGTCGGCGGGTATCATTGACCAATGCGTAGCGCAGGGGGTTCCTTTTGCCCGTGAATACGGCGGCTTGCTTTCAAACCGCTCTTTTGGAGGAACGCAGGTGCAGCGTACATTCTACGCGGCAGGACAAACTGGACAGCAGTTGTTGTTGGGCGCTTATTCAGGCCTTCAGCGTCAGGTGGGTTTAGGTGCTGTTAAAATGTACACCCGTCATGAAATGCTCGACGTGGTGGTGATTGACGGCAAATGCCGTGGAATCATTGCCCGTAACTTGGTGACTGGCGAAATCGAACGTCATTCTGCTCATGCAGTACTCCTTTGCAGCGGTGGATACGGAAACGTTTTTTATCTTTCGACCAACGCAATGGGTTCCAACGTTACGGCGGCTTGGAAAGCGCACAAAAAAGGGGCGTTTTTTGGTAACCCTTGCTTTACACAAATTCACCCTACCTGTATTCCAGTTTCTGGCGACCATCAGTCTAAACTGACCCTCATGTCGGAGTCGTTGCGGAATGACGGACGGATTTGGGTTCCTAAAAAACAAAATGATACGCGTCCTGCCAATCAAATTCCAGAAGAGGAGCGTGATTATTACCTTGAGCGTCGTTATCCTGCCTTCGGAAACCTCGTACCCCGTGACATTGCCTCTCGTGCCGCCAAAGAGCGTTGCGATGCAGGTTATGGTGTAGGAACTTCCAAAATGGCGGTTTATCTTGATTATGCCGCGGCCATCGAGCGCTACGGTAAAGGGGAAGTAAACAAACTTAACCTTCATGACGCCACTCCTGAAAAAATCACTGAACTCGGCAAAGCCGTAGTAAAAGAAAAATACGGCAACCTGTTTGACATGTACAAGCAGATTACGGGCGAAGACCCTTACGAAGTACCGATGCGTATTTATCCCGCAGTACACTACACCATGGGTGGTCTTTGGGTCGATTATAACTTGATGACGACGGTACCTGGTCTGTACGCTCTTGGAGAAGCCAACTTCTCTGACCATGGCGCCAACCGCCTTGGAGCCAGTGCATTGATGCAGGGCTTGGCAGATGGTTATTTCGTTATTCCTTATACCATTGGTTCTTATCTTGCCAACGAAATCCGCACTACGCACATTTCTACTGATCAGGCAGAATTTGTTGAGGCAGAAAACAAAGTCAAAGAGCGCATCACAAAACTGCTTTCTATCAAAGGGAAAACCTCCCCTGAAGTATTCCACAAGCGCCTCGGCAAAATCATGTGGGATAAATGCGGAATGGCCCGTAACGAGGCAGGTTTGAAAGAAGCCATCCAAGAAATTCAGGCGTTGAAAAAAGAGTTCTGGTCAGATGTGAAAGTACTGGGCAGTGCCGACGAATTCAACCCTGAGCTTGATAAAGCCGGCCGCGTGGCTGACTTCATCGAACTGGGCGAATTGATGTGTACCGATGCCCTCAACCGTAACGAATCATGCGGTGGTCACTTCCGTGAAGAATATCAAACCGAAGAAGGCGAAGCCCTTCGCGACGATGAAAACTACATGTTTGTATCGGCATGGGAGCACAAAGGTGAAAGCACTTGGGAGCTTCATAAAGAGGATTTGATATACGATAACATCAAAATCGCGCAGCGGAGTTACAAATAATAACCTTTGTCATGCTGAAAGGGTCTAAAAGTGCAATCAATCCTATTTTTAGATGCTTTCAGGTTGACAATAATTATCCCCAAAAAAGATGTCAGCAGGAAATATGAATCTGACCCTCAAAGTATGGCGTCAGAAAAATAAAAAAGATTCGGGTCGAATCGCGACCTATCAATTGGCGGGTATCTCCCCCGACATGTCGTTCTTGGAAATGTTCGACGTACTAAACGAACAACTCATCAACGAAGGACAGGAGCCCGTTGCATTTGACCATGACTGCCGCGAAGGTATTTGTGGGATGTGCTCAATGTACATCAACGGCCGGCCGCACGGCCCTAAAGGTGCCGTGACAACCTGTCAGCTTCACATGCGCAGTTTCAACGACGGCGATACCATTGTGGTGGAGCCGTGGCGCGCAAAAGCATTCCCAGTCATTAAAGATTTAGTGGTTGACCGTTCGGCCTTTGACCGTATTCAATCGGCAGGGGGGTATATTTCGGTCAATACTGGAAATGCCCAAGATGCCAACAGTATTCCAATTCCGAAAGACCGCGCCGACGAAGCTTTTGAAGCCGCCGCTTGTATTGGTTGCGGAGCGTGCGTGGCGGCCTGCAAAAATGCCTCGGCTATGCTGTTTGTGTCGGCAAAGGTTTCTCAACTATCTCTTTTACCACAAGGCCAGCCAGAACGCAAGTTGCGCGTTGAGCGCATGGTCGCTCAAATGGATGAAGAAGGATTTGGTTCATGTACCAACACGGGTGCATGCGCCGCTGAATGTCCAAAAGAGATTCCGCTCGAACACATTGCCCGCCTCAACCGCGAATATTTAGGCGCGAAAGTGACTTCGGAACGCGTTTAATTGCAATAAAACAACCTCAATAAAGTGTCTGTCGGTTTGGGTTAGCCCATTCAAAATCGGCAGACGCTTTTTTTGTGGGATTTTTCAACCATGTTATCCTATCTTGCACAACCCTACCCGATCAATACCCTTCTGACAAGAAACTCGTTAACGAGTCGAATAAAACGTACAAAACAGTTCCTTCGGTCGCAAAATCAAATTTCCCGTACGGCATACGGTAACCTAAAACTATCCCCTTGGTCATTCAACATTGGGTTGAGTTATTGGATTAATACAAACGGGAGGCTTCAAAAGGCGGCGTGCGCTACATGAAAACAGGAGTACGTAAATTGAACGCCAAAAATCGGTTAAATTGCTGGTAAGGAGTACCTTACCGTACATTGCGTTATGGCTCAAACGGGTACGATGTTGAACTAAACTACGAGCGCCGTTCATATACCTTCGAAAGGTACAAATTTTGGGGCGACTACAATGGTTTTGTCCCCTACGTAGGCCCAACGCTCGCCTACGAAGCGTTAGCCGATACCGACGGCGCAATGTTCAAACTTTTAAAGCAAAAAAATTGGTCCTTGGCGTCATTTTCGGTGGGGATATTCGGATTACCCAGTCCGATGCTTGGCTTTTACGTACCAATCTGCGCTATACCCCCAACCTACATTTAAAAGCAGAGGATAAAAAAGTAATATTTGACCAATTGGAGTTCAATTTCATTCAGTTCGTGCGGTTTGTGGGTATAGACAAAGCATTAAAAGGATAATTTCTCTTCAACAAAACTGACATTGAACTACCCACTAAAAAAATCATCGATACGATTATGGCACATTATTAAATCGTTTATTTCAGAAGTGTTTTTTATAAAACTATCAATTCTTGGGAATTAGTAGTACATTGTAGTAAATACTCGGAATTGATGCTTGAAGAACTATTTGATATAGCGCAAAGAAATTTACCTAAGATAAATTTTGACCTACACATCATCCGACACGAGCGCTTTCAAAAAGAAGCGATTAAAGTTATCTGCACCGTAAATGACTTTTCTGCCTCCAGAATCATCCGTAAAACGTACGAAAACCCCTTCAGTATCAGTACCGCTTGGTTTATTATTGAAAGAAGAGTCAATCCCCACTATTCAACAATCCTTGAGAATATCTATGAAGCGCAAGTCAAAGGCATCGGGATTATGGTCTATTGATGGCCAATTTATTTCCCTTTTAGGATATTGAAAGTCTTTTCTCATCAGAACCAATTGAGAATCACAAAAAGCTCACACTAACAATACGTCTCAATTTTTTGGCAAAATAGTTATAATGAATCTTTAAATTATTTTATTGAAAAACTAGACATAAAAAAATACATCCCATTTTGATTTACATATTGCACTTTTAGGGATATTTGATGTACATTTAAATATTAATTTACCCTACCCAATCTAAATATTGTTTTTAATGGATACTATTCATTATTTCGCAAGCTCACGAGATGAGCAGGACTATGGCTTATATTCCGAAATTGACAATGACTATTTTCTTCAACTTAAAGCCGAGAAAGCCCTCGTAGAGGCCATGAATTGGCATGGAGGAAAGATTGCAAAATACCGATTTGAAGTAAATGTCCTCCCCAAATCTTCCAAGCTGGGAATAAACAACGGAAGAATCTGGAAGCTCCGAATTTGGGAGGGCGAAAAAGGGATGGCCACAGGCAGTGTCGCCAATTATGACCGAGAATGGCAACTCCTGCCTTCAAAAGAGTTAGAGCCTCATATTAGGCGGATTTTAAAACTATACAATTAGTAATTTCAAAAAAGCCGCTGTTAGAGCGGCTTTTTTGAAAATGGACGCTTCTGGAAAATGGTTACAATTCAAAAGTTTCTTCCTGTTCATCAAAAAACAAATAATTCAGAAACTCACAATACGGCTTGATGAGGCGACAGCCCTTAACAACCTCAGTGGCGAAACCCCGCGAGGTAACCTCCGCATCGGAATATTTATGCATAAAAAATAATTGCTTCCGTTTCAACAAATCAATGTCTGGGTGGTCGTCGGGGTATCCTTTAGGAGAACGCTGAAGGGATTCTCCCCAAATTTCGGGGAAATAATCGCGGAATTCGGGGGCATCAATGATGCTTTTAAGACTTTGGGGATTAAAGTCAATTTCTTGCCGAAATTTGGCCAAATGTTTAGGCGTTGGAGCCCACATTCCCGCCCCTAAAAAGGATTCTCCGGGCTGGATATGTAGGTAAAAATCGGTACGGCCCGAATGACGCCCTCCTGGCCCGATGGCCGCACTAAACCATTGTTTATAAGGCGATTTATCCTTGGAAAAACGAATATCGCGATTGATTCGAAAAATACAGTCCTTTACTTCGGTATTGGGCAATGATTCAAACTCACTCACCCCTTTCAATACAGCGGCCACCAACTGTTCAAGGTCTTTTTTTGAGGTTTCATAACGTTTACGGTTTTCAGCAAACCAATCACGGTTGTTGTTTTCGGCTAAGTCTTTTAAAAAATGTAAGGTTGACTCCGTCAGCATAAGATTTCGTATTTTGCCTTAAAAATAGCAATTTTGCACCGCTTCGCAGGAAGAAGTACTGTAAACTACAAAAAATGTCACGAATTTTAACGGGTATTCAAAGCAGCGGCAAACCGCACCTTGGCAATATTTTGGGCGCCATTTTGCCCGCCATTCAACTTTCCGAACAAACTGGGAATGAGTCATTTTTGTTCATTGCCGATTTGCATTCCTTAACCACCCTCAAAGATGCCAACACCCTCAAGGACAATATCCGGGCCGTGGCAGCGGCGTGGTTGGCGTGCGGACTGGATACGAAAAAAGTGGTTTTTTATCGCCAATCACGGGTGGCCGCCTACCATACCGAACTGACTTGGTACTTGTCGTGCATTACGCCTTACCCCATGCTGGCCAATGCCCACTCGTTCAAAGACAAGGCAGACCGGTTGGCGGATGTCAACGCGGGCCTGTTTGTGTACCCTGTCTTGATGGCTGCCGACATATTGTTGTACGATGCTCATTTTGTACCCGTGGGAAAAGACCAGAAGCAACACCTCGAAATGACCCGCGACATGGCCGAAAACTTCAATCGTACCTACGGCGAAACTTTCGTGGTACCCGAAGCCCGCATTGATGAGCGAATGATGGTGATACCTGGCATAGACGGCCAAAAAATGAGTAAATCGTACGGAAATTACATCGATATTTTCTTGCCCGAAAAAGAATTACAGAAAATAACCAAGAAAATCATTTCGGATTCTACGCCACTAGAGGCTCCCAAAGACCCCGAAAACGATATTACTTTCAAACTTTTTTCGCTCATTGCCAGCGAATCTGACATCGAAACAATGCGTCAGAATTATCTCAAAGGCGGCTACGGCTATGGACACGCCAAACAGGCTTTGTTTGAAGCACTAAACAGTCGCTTTGGGAAAGAGCGTGAGCTATTCAATTATTATTACCACGAAAACCCCGACGCTTTGGAGCAAAAATTGCAGGAAGGCGAAGAAAAAGCCCGCGCCGTTGCGGCAAAAAAAATAGCTGATGTTCGCCAGAAAATTGGTTTATCTTAACACACGCTAACCCAGCTTCCCATAAACAGAAGAGGGACCTACATGCTCCATCAAATTCAGGAAATCGACACTCGTATATTTTTAACGCTCAATGGGTTACATACCCCTTGGGCAGATACGATTATGTATTGGGTAACGCAACGAAACACGTGGATACCCCTGTACGCTTTGCTGATTGTCTGGCTCATTTGGAAGTATAATCAACGGGCAGCGGGGATGATTGGCGCGCTGATTCTTACCATTGTTATTGCCGACCAAACTGCCTCGGGCCTGCTCAAGCCCTTTTTTGAACGTCTGAGGCCATGCCATGTTTTGTATTTACAAGATAAACTTCACTTAGTGGTTGAAGATTGCGGAGGCAGGTATGGGTTTGCCTCCTCCCATGCCGCCAATAGCTTTGGGCTGGCTATGGCGCTGTATTTATTGGTAGGAAAAAAGTACCCTTGGATCACATGGTTCTTCTTTCCTTGGGCAGTGGCCGTCTCTTACAGCCGTATTTACGTAGGGGTTCATTATCCGTTTGATGTAGTAGTTGGGGCCTGCATTGGAGCGGCGGCGGCATGGATTGCCGTCAAAAGTGTTGAAAGAATCCTCAGGTTACGAAAGAAACTTGCCTAAGATTCCTCAAAAAACATCCCAATCATGAATTCGGTAAAAGAAAAATCCGTACCTTTGCGCAAATTTTTTCAGGGCATGGCCTCATTTAATCCAATAAAAATATTCTCCGGTTCGCAGTCAAATTACTTGGCAGAAAAAGTTGCCCGTCATTACGGGAGAGACTTAGGTGGCTACAGTTTACGTAAATTCAGTGACGGTGAAATGTCTCCCAGCTTCGAAGAATCCATTCGAGGATGCGACGTTTACTTGATTCAATCAACCTTTAATTCTTCCGAAAATTTCATGGAATTATTGTTGATGATCGACGCCGCCAAACGAGCATCTGCTCACCAAATCACGGCGGTTATTCCTTATTTTGGATACGCTCGTCAAGATCGCAAAGACAAACCAAGGGTACCGATTGCCGCCAAATTGGTCGCAAATTTGCTTACCGCCGCTGGGGCCGAGCAAATCATGACGCTTGATTTGCACGCCGGTGCCATTCAGGGATTTTTTGACATTCCAGTGGTACACCTAGAAGGTACAAGCGTGTTTGTGCCTTACATCAAGAGTCTGGAGCTAGACAATCTGGTGGTGGCTTCTCCCGACGTGGGTGGTGCCGCCCGCGCCCGAAACTTTGCGAAGTTTTTCAACGCCGACATTATCCTTTGCGACAAATACCGCAAAAGAGCCAACGAAGTGGCCTCAATGCAGGTAATCGGTGACGTAAAAGACGCCAACGTGGTCTTCATTGATGATTTGATTGATACAGGAGGCACCATTTGCAAAGCCGCCGAGCTCGTTATGAGTAAAGGAGCCAAGTCGGTACGTGCCATTTGTACCCACCCAGTGATGTCAGGCCCCGCCCACGAACGTATTCGGACATCGATGTTGGAAGAACTGATTGTGACGGATACCATTCCGTTGCGCGAAGAAAATGAAAAAATTAAGGTATTGTCGGTGTCAGAATTATTTGCCAAAGCCATCGGCCGTATCCGTGACCACGAATCTATTAGTTCATTGTTTATAAATCCTGCCTAGCAGGGGTTAATGAGTGATTCATTAGCTATTTTCAAACTATTTTAAATACAAAAATTATGAAAAGTACAGAGATTGTAGGGTTTAAAAGAGCGAATCTCGGCAAGAAAGAAGCACGCGAACTACGCCTTCAGGCAATGGTTCCATGTGTATTGTACGGTGGAACGGAACAAGTGCACTTTGCGGCACCTATGTACCTCTTCCGTGAACTTCTTTTCTCTCCTAACGTTTACAAAGTGACGTTAAACATCGAAGGTGAAATTCATTACGGAATTTTGCAGGATGTACAGTATCACCCAGTGAGTGACATCATCCTCCACGCCGACTTTTTGGCCATTGACGATGAAAAAGAAATCAAAATTGAAGTACCTGTACGTTTTACAGGAACTGCCATTGGGGTAACCAAAGGTGGTAAATTGGTACAGAAACTGCGTAAAATCAAAGTAATCGGGTTGGCAAAAAACATCCCTGATTTCGTTGACGTACCCGTAGGTGATCTTGATTTAGGTAAATCAGTAAAAGTAGGTCACTTAAAAGTAGAAGGGTTTAAAATCGTAAACAATGCTTCGCTACCAATCGCGGGCGTTGAAATCCCACGTGCATTGCGCGGTACGTTGAAGTAAGCTTTCCCCATATAATGGCTAATAGACAAGAAGCCCCGCAAATTGCGGGGCTTCTCTTTTATATACCAGAATTTTAGGCTGCAAATTAGGCCGTTACTGGCAACTGAGCTTTCAATTTGTCTTCCAATACTACTTGTGGTACTGCGCCTACTACACGGTCTACGACCTCTCCATTTTTGAAAAACAACAAAGTTGGAATGCTGCGAATACCAAATTTCATGGCTGTTTCGGGGTTCATATCCACATCTACTTTTCCGATAACTGCCTGTCCTTCATAAGCTTCTGCGAGTTTTTCTACTACGGGGCCCACCATGCGGCAAGGTCCGCACCATTCTGCCCAAAAATCTACCAAAACTGGTTTATCTGAACCTGCGACCAAGTCGCCAAAGTTTGCGTCTGTAATTTCGACTGCCTTTCCCATTTTATTATTGATGACCGGGTCGCCGGTACGATTAGTGAATGATTGTATTTAGTGAAGAAACCATTTTGCCCCTGGCAAAAGTTCCCAAACTTTAAAATCGACAATCTTCTTAAACAGCCTAGTGGGGTTCGGGATGCTCTATCGAAAGCGATGCAGATTCCGCACTTACCCGTGCCCCGCGCGCCTGCAACGCCTTGGCGTAGGCGTTGTAAACAAACCCCACAATATTGCCGTCGTTAAACGGAAAAAGTAATGAATTATTTTTGTATTGAAGGGCATTGACAAACAACACACAGGTAAGGTTATTGGGAAATTTGACCCATATAGTACGAAGCCCACGTCCAGCAGGAGTGAGCATTTCGTACCACCAACCATCATGATAAACCATCGTACCAAGGTTTGAGGTGGCTTTATAACAACCTAAGTTCTTCACTATCAGTGTGTCAGCCAAGGAGGGTGTAAGCACTTCATTGGCCCCCGACGACAACGCCGATGCGTAGATTTTACCCGCTTCGGTCGCGGTCAGATACATGCCGTAGGCTCCAAGTACGGGTCCGAAACTACCTGGATTCCAGCCTCTTTGGCCAGTAGTAAGGGGAAAGTTGTAAGTGTACGTGGGATTATTGGCGGGAAAAGACGCGATGGCATTTTGAACTCCCGCTTTTTCAAAAATTTCCTGCTGTAAAAAAGCCAAATAGCGCTGTTGGGTTTGGGTATCGTCAGTGGCGTCATTGCCCGTAAAAGCATAGCCCAAAATACGGGGAATTAATATCCTAAACAGCCCAAAATTAGCATTTTGATAGCAATAATTTCCCCGCGAAGTTACTCCCAATGCCATCAAACTTTTTAGACCAGCGTATATATTTTCACCGTAAGCGCCGTTCAAACACGAACCACCAAGTCCCCTTATTCCGCTTTTATGGGTTAACAAATCACCAAAAGTAATTTTATCAATCCCCGCTCCTAGCTTCCAGGAAGCAGGCAAATAAGGCGCAATTAAATCGCTGGTTTTCAACCCTTTTTGGGAAGCCGCTTTCAAAAAGGCCATTGCCGTAATCGTCTTGGTCATGCTGGCAATGTGCAGCTTTGTATCGGGTGTAAAGTCCTTTTGCCCTTCGGGGTCTGCCATACGGGATTGAAACCCACCGCTTCCTTCAGCCTTCAATTCCGTTCCCTCATAAATCGTAAAAGCGTAGCCCACTCCCCTATTTTGAAGCGTATCTTCCAGTTTTTGGGCAAACAAATCAGACAAAGTTGCCGTCAGTGGTTCAGGCTCCGTTTCGCGGCAACTGTAAACGCCAAGCGTTATCGTCACCATGACAAAGCAGAGTAATTGAAAAAGTGTTTTTGTTTTTTTCACGTTGTTGTTTTTCATAGATTTTTACAATCCTGCCGTTGATTTTATCTCTCTTATTAATTCTTCCGTGGGCAAATGCGCATCCAACCAATGAATGAGCAAACCATCCCTCTCCATTTTTCTAAAAAAAGTCATCTGACGTTTGGCAAATTGGTGAATCGCTACGTTTAATCGCTCAACCATCGTACCATAATCTAACAAACCGAGGAGATATTGGGTAATAAATTTATATTCCAATCCGTAATAAATCAATTGCTCGGCCGAAATACCCCGTTTTAACAGCCCCTGAACTTCATCAATCATTCCATTTTGCAATCGTTCGTGTAGGCGTCGGGTAATGCGGGCGCGCCGCTCCTCTACAGGCAGCGAAAGTCCAAATAAATAATATTCAGGAATAACTCCCTTCGTATTGGATGAAGCAGGAAAAGGATGATGGGTGAGAAAAACCGAAATTTCGATGGCCCGAATCAGGCGCTTTCGGGTGGACGTATCGGCCAAATGGGCGTACTCTGAAGGGGTATTTTTAAAATATTCCCGCAATTCTTCGTCAGATAATTGCCGAAGTTTTTCGCGAAATTCTTCATCAATGGGTATCGCCGTAAACTGATGTTCTTTCAACACCGCTTCGATGTACAACCCTGTTCCACCACAAATAATAGGCAGTCTATTTCTAGCCTCGATCTCCGCAATTGCTTCGTAACAATCCTGTTGAAAACGGTGAACATTGTACATTTCTCCCGCCTCTAGGACGTCTATCAAATGGTGCGGTATCTGTTGATTATGAACCACATACTCCTTCAAATCCTTTCCTGTTCCGATGTCCATTCCTTCATAAACCTGACGCGAATCGGCGCTGATAATCTCCCCGTCCAACGCATACGCTAACTGCGTTGCCAAGTGGGTTTTGCCGCAGGCAGTGGGTCCGAGAATGACAATAATTGGCTTCATTTTGGATACTTTAGGAGGTCAAGCAAATACTTTATATTGCCCGAGTTGTAGACTTTTACGGCGTTTTCAAGTTTACTTTCAGGCGTTGCGTATTCTCGTTCAAAAGTATTAGGATTGACTAAAAACGTCTGAGGGGGTGTTGTTCCGAGCCGTTCGAAACCCAGTCGTTCGTAGCTTTGCCCATTGGACCAATCGCGGTCGGCGTAGGTCATGATGTCGTCGGGATGCACTTCTTTGATAAACGCTTTTAACAATTTATCCAACCCACCCACAACTGTTGCATCCAACACATTGGCAAAACGAATCAACTCAAAAGAACGGTATGTTTGTGAGTTTCTAGGGATATTTTTTCCACCACTAAAGGATGCCACCGCAACAAGAAGTGAAGATGGTTCAGGCCTGAGAAATGAAAAATCAGGTTTTTTAGTCCATTTTTCCAATACCCTGAAATAACGATGTGGTAAAAAAAGGCCGTACTTATACTTCGCCGTGGTCGAAACCTGCAAATGATTGATTTTTAGAAAGGCATCCAACGTCGGCTTGTCGATTCGGCGCACTTCCGTCAAGCGCGCAGGGATTCGATACGAACGCCCGAATAATGACCTCAATCTTGACTGCACGACTTCATTTTTTGTCCGCCACACATCTTCCCAAATATGAACCACTTTTATGCCCATGGCAGCCCACGCATCAGATACGTTTACGCAGGTATCTGGCAAAATTTCCGTTAACCCTTGATTGAACGGAATGCAGTGAATGATAAGGCGTTGCTTAGAGAAAAAAAAGTAAGAAAAGGGCATTTCAATCGAAACGGGGGGGGCTTCTATCTCCGCTAAAGTACGTAGAAAATCGGCTATTTCACGGATAAACGGCGGGGTTGATTCCAAAGGAAGTTGGTTAATTTTTCAAGAACATACGTTAGATAAAACGTTCTTCAACTTTTTATAATAAGTTGATATTTTTATCCCAAAATCAGCCCTATAAATCGGTCAAAACAAGTCGGGATTAATGACAAAAATAACATGGTTTCGGATAAGTGGCTTGAAAATAAAACAATTATTATCATCGGTGGAACCACCGGGTTGGGATTATCAGCGGCGAAGGCATTTGTAGCGCAGGGCGCAAACGTGGTGGTGGTTGGAAGAAACCCTGATAGCTGCGCCGAAGCTGAAAAAATCTTGGGAACCACAAGAGCAACAGTACTTCAAGGCAACGCCATTGACCCATTCACGGCCGACAATGCCATTCAAAAAGGAATTCAAACCTACGGTGGCTTCGAAGGATTGTACCACGTAGCCGGCGGCAGCGGGCGCAAATACGGCGATGGACCACTGCACGAGCTGTCGTTGGAAGGTTGGAGCAAAACATTTGAACTTAACCTCACGTCTCTGATGCTTTCCAATCAGGCGGCTATCCGTCAGTTTTTAAAACAAAATACGGGCGGGAGCATCCTCAATATGGGCTCAGTATTGGGCTACTCCCCTTCCCCCAAATACTTTGTCACGCACGCTTACGCGGCCACTAAATCGGCCATTATTGGGTTTTCTCAATCCATTGCGGCCTATTACGCCCAAAACAACATTCGCATCAATGTATTGGCCCCAGCTTTGGTCGAAACGCCTATGAGTCAGCGCGCGTCCAAAGATGAGGTCATCCTCAATTTTGTTAAAACAAAACAACCATTGGACGGTGGTCGCAACGGACAACCCGCTGATTTAGACGGAGCTGCGGTGTATTTCATGTCCGATTATTCAACATTTACTACGGGACAAATTTTATCGGTCGACGGCGGCTGGTCCATTTCTGAAGGACAATATTGACTATGTACATCATCGGAATAGATCTTGGTGGGACCAACGTAAAAGGAATCATCATTGACGAAAAGGGGACCGTTTTGAAACAACATTACGTGGCAACTCACGACAATGGCGACACTACTTGGCGCGTAAATGTCTTGGAAATGGTGCTTTACCTCAAAAGTTGGTTGCAAGAACCGGTCGCAGCCATCGGAATGTCGGCCCCAGGCCTGCCAGACGAGCAGAATCAATGCATTGCTTTTTTACCCAATCGTCTTAACGGGCTGGAAAATTTTGTTTGGAGCAATTACTTGGGTGAAACCAGTTACATCCTTAACGACGCCCATTCGGCATTGATGGCTGAAGCAACCTTTGGCGTGGCGAAAGGGCATAAAAATGTCGTTTTATTGACCCTCGGCACGGGAATAGGTGGCGGTCTACTCATCAACGGACAATTGTATCAAGGACTTAGTCAAATGGCCGGACATTTGGGGCACTTGTCGCTCAATGCCACCGACGACGAAGTTAGCATTGTAGGAATGCCAGGCAGTTTGGAATATGCCATCGGCAATTATTCCGTTGCCAAACGCTCCAAAGGGCGTTTTGAATCGACATGGCAGCTGGTAGAAGCATACCGTAAAGGAGATGCTTGGGCTTCGCTGGTTTGGCTTTCATCCCTCCAAAAATTAGCCGTGGCACTCAGCTCGTTGGTCAATGCTTTTTCGCCCGAATTGATTGTCCTGGCGGGAGGAATTACTTTTGCCGACGATGCCCTTTTTGAACCCCTTAAACAATTCATGGACTTTTATGAATGGCGACCAGGTGGGAAGGAAACGCCCATCGTTCAGGCCGAGTTTGGCGACATGGCAGGGGCCATCGGAGCCGCAGGTTTTGCCATGTCAAAAATCAAAAATACCTTGTAAATCAGCAAGAAGAGACAAAATTTTCGTCTCTACAAAAACAATCGTATATGTCAGTAATACAAGACTTTATCAATAAATCGCGCGGTATATTAGATACCATTGAAGCGCAAAAACCTCAAATTGAACAGGCTGCGCAATGGTTTGCTGCTTCCATTTTGGCGGGGCGGATGGTCCACATTTTTGGTAGCGGACACAGCCGAATTATGGTAGAAGAAATGTGGCCTCGCTACGGTTCATTTGCTGGATTTAACCCCATTGTTGAACTTTCTCTTACGTTTCATAATCTCGTAGTAGGGGCTAACGGACAGCGACAAGCCATGTTTTTAGAGAATGTACCTGGATTTGCCGAGCGCATATTACGCAATTTTGACCTTTCTGACACCGATACCGCCTTGGTTATTTCCTCTTCGGGCACCAACATTGTCCCCGTAGAAATGGCTGAAATTTTTCAACAGCGTGGCATCAAAGTTGTTGCGTTGGTGACTAGCCTACATTCAGCGGCGAGTACTTCCAAACGCGCCGACGGTAAGAAATTGACGGATTTTGCCGATTTAATTCTCGACACGGGCGCACCCGCTGGCGATGCCATGGTTTACGTACCCAACCTCGATACGCCCGTTGCCCCAGGAAGTACCGTGGGCGGTGCAACGCTCATCAATTGCTTGAAAGCCGAAACCGCCCGCCTCTTGACTGAAGCGGGGCAGCCGCCAAAAGTACTCAGCGCCGCCGCCGTGGTAGGCACCCAGCGGGCGGTAGAGCTTTTTGAAGGGGCTTATGACGAGCACGCTCACCGCATTGCGAAAATGTACGAGAAAGTAGGAATACCTAGCTATATCTCTGAAAATAAAACACTTAAATAGTATTTTTATTCAACCAATGTTAACCATACGCCCGGCCGAAATAAATGACCAAGATGCCGTTTGGGAAATTATAGAACCTGTCATTCGAGCGGGCGATACCTACATGTACGCGCCAGATTCTTCCAAAGAAAAAATGATGGACATCTGGTTTGACCCCGAAAAATACACCTACGTAGCCGAGAAAAAAGGTCAAATTGTAGGTACTTTTTTTCTAAAAGCCAATCAGCCCGACTTGGGAAATCACGTAGTAAATGCGGGGTATATGGTTCATCCAGCCTATCGCGGACAGGGCATTGCAGAGCAGTTGTGCCGTTTTTCGTTGGGAGAAGCGCGAAGACTCGGGTTCAAAGCCATGCAGTTCAATTGTGTTATTTCCACCAATACTGTTGCCGTCCGCCTTTGGCAAAAATGCGGCTTTACAATCATAGGAACATTGCCCAAAGCCTTTCAACACAGGGAATTAGGATTGACCGACGCACATGTAATGTACCAATGGTTAGATTAGCAGTATTGAATGGCAGAATAAAAAAATTTCAGGTTTTAAAGGGTCGGGTTGTGAGCAACCCTCCGCACAGAGACTTTTACATTTTTTGGTTTTACATCATCACCACCCGCTGAAATTACAGTATCCTAAAAACACCTAAAGAATATGCAACCACTCCCCATAAAAACAACCGTTGTAGGCTCGATGCCTTTTCCCGGCTGGCTCGAATTTGCCAGTATGAATCTGGATAAATTTGGCCCCGCCGACATTGTCGAAATGATTGACGATGCCGTGATTGCGGCCGTACATGACCAAGTAGCCGCAGGGCTTGACGTAATCACCGACGGTGAACAAACACGTTTGGACTTTAATCTTTCCTTTTACGGTTTTATCAAAGGGATTGTCAACGACGGCACCGAAACCCGCAAGTATGGCCCACCCGCCCATGACCAACGCGGCAAAAACAGCATCATTGAGCCACTGACCGCTCCCAAAGGCTTAGGAGTAGTGGAAGAATACAAGCGACTGAAACGCCTAGCCCCCGAAGGTCAACGCATCAAAATGTCTATTCCGGGGCCGTATACACTTTCAGGACGGCTCAATCCGGGAGGGCTGTACAAAGACCGTTGGGAAGTGACAGAGGCTATTTTGCCGTTGGTTCGCCAAGAAATTGAAGACCTAGTAGCACTCGGTGTACCAGAAATCTGCGTCGATGAACCTTCCATGAGCTGCTACGCGTACCGCGAAGATACCCAGCGTTTTGTGGATATTTTTAACCGCACCGTGGCACCAGGCGTGGGCAAAACCCGCCTTTCCATGCACCTTTGTTTTGGAAATTACAAAGGTCGGTCGGTAGGTAAGAAAACCATTGCGCCCATGTTGCCTAGCTTTTTGGACATGAACGTGGACGAACTCCACAGCGAAATGACGGTGCTCAACTTTACGGATGTACATTTATTAGAGCGCTTCGCCGAGAAATTTGACGTTGCCGTGGGCGTCATTGACGTAAAAAGTTACTACATCGAAACTGCCGAAGATGTAGCAGAGCGTATTCGTAAAGTGTTGCCCTACGTCCCTGCCGAAAAACTCGCCGTGGCTCCCGACTGCGGTATGAGCCAAACTGCCCGCTGGGCTACCAAACAAAAATTGAAAGCCATGTGCGACGGGGCAAAGCTGGTCAGAGCCTCTCTCTGAAATCTTTCCCACGCCGCTAAAAACTCGCGGCGTGGGAAAGATAAAAAGCTTATTTACAGACTTTTCCAGAAAGCCTTCTCCAGTTTTTTATCGCTTGAATACGATGACGGCGCGGCATTTTCGCGGGCTGGCAACGAACCGCCAATCAATTGATAAAGCTTGGTTTCTAAGTTTTTTTTCTCCGTTTCGGTGAGGGGTTTATCGTTTGCAAGTTTCTGTAATGAACTTAAAATCGACCAGTTTGACAACTGGCTATTCATCACTTTTGAGGTCAATAAATTACCCAATTCGAGTACTTTTTGTTTTTGCCCCCCTTTAAGTTTTTGATTTTCAGACTCCTCTACAATCCCCAACACCTCCGAAACCAACCGTTCGACTTGCTGTTGGGAATAGTTTTTTTCGCTCCGATACGCTTCATTGTAGTTTTTCAACTCTCCTGTCAGGCGCTTTTCACTTTCTTTGATGGGTGGCGGGTCATAACTCGTTTTTTTAACAAAGGTCCGTGCTCGGTGCTGCGCGGATTTCAAGTATTCCAAGGCTTTTTTCTCAAACGGAATGGCCTTTTCTGGCTCATACAACCGCAGATGCAGTTCCGACTGCCACATCTGTTCCAACGCCATTTTCAAGAGTGAGCGCGTTGATTGTTCATAAAACGTATTGGCTTCTCCATCATCGTGGGAGTGAACATATTCTTCCAAAATCGAAGCTACGGGGTCTTTTTCTTCTGTTTCGCTCTTTCCGCCTCCGCCGTGGTTATGCCCCTCGTGCGAATTTCCGCCCGATTCGCCCCCCGGTTCTCCTGTATCATGGGCATGTACAAAACCATGCAATAAAGCAAACCCCACAACGGCATCGCCATCATTATCTTTGGGCAAGGCATTGCCTCCGCCGATAGAATTCTCAAATTCTTCACCCAAATATTGTCCATAGCGCAAACGAAGGGCTTTTTGGTCAAATCCGATTTCGTTGGAAGTGCTGTTAAATTCTTTGGCCGCCAATTTCTTTCGTTTGGCAATCAACTTCTCAGTATCAATGATAATTTGCCGCTGGCTTCTAAAATATTCGGGCAAAATATTCATCGCCATGGTCGCCAATTCTGATTCTTCCACGTTGGCGGTATCTTTGTATACCACGAAATAAGTATCTGACTTTGAATAGTTTGGCTCGGGACGTTTGTTATCAATCGCCGCCCAATAATAATACAATTCATCGCCGGGTGTAAAATTGAGGGCTTTTAGATCAATGTTTTTGACGATATTTGTTTCCTTAAAATTGGCTTGACCAATGCCCAATTTCACTTCCCTAAATTTCACATTTTCACCCGAACCTCTGGCCACCGTAGCCACGATAAACGCCTGTTGGACCGCAAAATCATCAGATATTTTGGCCGAAATCTGAAGGGTTTTAGGGTCTTTCAAGAAATGATATTGGTATAATTCTTTAGAGGCAGGCTCAATCTTGGGGGCCAAATCTGGAATAGCTTCTAGGCGATAATAGTCTGATTGATAGACCAATGAGTCTTTCCAATACGCCTTGATACCGTACAATCCTGAGTTGTACAATTGGTCGCGGTATTCAAATTGATCCCCTACTTTTTTAAAGGGAAGTTCTTCTCCTCGGTTATTGGTTAATTTAATCGCCACATTTTGCGAATGACTAAACGACACTTGCCATATCAACTCCGAACCACTGATAGAAGATGCGTTCAAATCCGTTCCTTCCCGAATAGGCAGCTTAGTGTAAGCGGGCGGAGTAACAATCAGTTTGGCGGAAACCAACGAAGGAATTACTACTTGATTTTCAAGGATTTGTCCTTTTGTAACTTCTTCAACTAAGTCCTTAAATTTGTCTTTTTTTAGTAATGGTAATCCAAACCGCAACCCCAGACAAACTAAAAATAGGGCCACAAAAATCCACCAATGAGACGGCAAAACACGGGGTGTTTTCTGACCTTGAATTTTTTCGGCTAAACGTTCCAATTGTAACTGCTGCGCGATATTAGGTCGCTCTATTTCAAGTAGTTGAAGGCTATACTCGGTATCACGGAGGTTCTGATGAATGAGTTGAATCGCCTCGGCTCGTTTGCTTTGAAAAAGCCCTTTCCAGTACGCGCTCACCACAAATACGGCCAAAGCCGCAAGCGCAGGCACCATGACCGTGGATGCGACCAACGAAACCACTAAAAAAGTCGAACCCGCCAGCAGCACACTCGTCAGCAAAGCGCCAGCGTAGAGTTGGTAAGTTACCCAAGTGATGATTTTATGGAGTTGATTCATGCGTTTTTTTGGATGGCTAACCAACGTTCAATACCCAACAAAATGATAAAAAACAAAAAAATCCATTTCGAAAACCGTCCCCCTTCTGTCTGATTTACAGCATATTGACCATTAATATATAGCGTTTTAAACAGGTTCTTAATTTGCTGATCGCTTAATGGTTTTGAAGAAGGATTTAGCTGAAAATGACTCACCAATACTTCACCCAACCACTCGGGGAGTCGCCCGTTTGTAAACATTTCCCCCGAAAATTGCGCCGTTTTCCACTCTCCATTTATCGGAATGTGGTTTGCCTCCGAAAAAATAAAACGCGTTTGGGTGGAAAAAACTTTTACATCAAGCGGCAGTTTATTATCCATAAAAACCCAGTCGTACTGTTTTTGCGAATTTAATTTTTCGTCAATCGAAAACGCTATTTGGTACACATCCGTCAATGCTTTCAACGCAGCCTGAATAGCCTGCTTTTCGGCTTTATTATCAAGGGCAACCCATACATTTACCACATTGTTTGGGAGAGGCTGTGATTCAAATTTTTCATTAGGAGGTAACACAGCCGCAACCGTCAATTGATTGGCTTGATTGACAAACAACTTATGTTTGCCTGCAAATTCCAAGTAGGGTTTGGGTGTTTTTGAGAACGTATCCACGATGGAATGTAGGGTGAACGTCCCCGGCACAAAGATGTTTGGCACTTGACTTAACCCCTGACTATTAACCAAATAAATCTCAAATTGCTTAGTTCGCACTTCCCGATTCAATTCATTGGCTTTATTGATACTCGTTTGTAATTCCAACGGATGTATCGCACCAGAATAGGTCAGGGAGGTTATGTCGTTCAATGACTCCAATGCTGCCCCCATTTTATATATTTTTTCCCCTTTTTTGAGGGCCTCTTCCAGTTCAAATTTAAAATTGTCGACCACCAAAGGATTCAGTTGTACCAAGTGGATTTTTTGAGGGCTTTGAGTGCTTGTATACCAATGCAGGATGGGTTTTGCCAACAGCAAAGCCAACAAAACTACCAATAAACATCTGATTATCAACAACAACACATTGTCTAGGCGAATCCCTCGTGAGGGTTGTAAGTCCTTCTCCGTCAGCCACTGCGTAGCCGCCCAATTAAGCAATTGCCCCTTTTTCTGATGCCAAAAATGAAGGGCGATAGGAATGCCAACCGCCAAACTGCCCCACAACATCAAAGGGTTTAAAAATTCCATTTATCTTATTTTTATGTTTCCTGCCCTAAAGGAAAGGACAATTCAAAAAATATCTTCCTTATTCTCAACAACAGGACAATTCAGAAATTTATCATCAAACTTTTCTCATTCTCAACGCCTCTGAAATCGCCGACGCAATGGATTCGTGCAAAGTAGTTCGAACTAAATGTACGTGCGGGATTTGTAAGGCTTCGTCTAAATTAGCCAAGTAGGCGGCGGCTTTTTTTTGAACCTCTTCTTTGATAGTAGATGCTTCGAGTTCCATTTCTTTTCCCGTCTCCAAATCCTTGAAACGATAAAAACCATTCAGGTTAAATTGCAATTCTTCGGCACCAAGTACTTGAAAAATAAGGATTTCGCGACGCGGATTGGCTACGCTCTGAATGAGTTTCATCCATTCATCATCCACTTGCAGAAAATCAGACACAAATACAAACAACTCTTTCTGCTTTTGCTGAAAATGCGGAAATTTAGGATGCTCGTTCTGCCACATTCCCGTTGCTTCAGCTTTTTCCAACTCGTACAAAATCCGTTGAAAAGCCTGCTTTCCTGCGGGAACGAGGGTCTCTAAGTCTCCGTTTTGCAAGGCATACAAACTCATCTGGTCGCTTTGTCGGTAACCCAAATAGGCCAACGACGCCAGCAAAATCTTGCAATAATTTAGACGACTGATATTTTTTTCGGCATAATTCATCGACCCCGACAAGTCCAATACAAACCGAATATGGAAATTGCTTTCCGTGGCAGATTCTCGTACCAAATGTTTTTGGGTACGGGCGTAGAGTTTCCAGTCGATGCGTTTTGGGTCGTCGCCGGGTTCGTAGTGGCGATATTGCTCAAATTCAATCCCAATCCCCGACCGTTTACTGCCATGGATCCCCAACATCAGCTCTTCACTGACCAGTTTACCCGCGATTTGAAGGTTATTTAGTTTAATGAGTTCGGTGGTGAGCATGGCTATCCTTTCAACAGTTCTGCCACCACATCATCCGTTGTAATATTCTCAGCTTCAGCCCTAAAATTGAGCGAGATACGGTGACGCAATACGGGGTACGCCAATATTTGAATGTCTTCGGGGATAACCGAAAACCGTTGGTTTAATACCGCCCGGGCCTTAGCGCAGAGAATCAACGCTTGCCCCGCCCGTGGGCCTGCCCCCCATCCGCACCATTTTTTGACAAAGGCAGATGAAGTAGTATCGGGACGCGTGGAACGGACCAATTGATTCACTTTTACAATCAATTCATCACTGATATGAACCTGACGCGTCAGTTTTTGTAAATCAATAATTTCTTGGTCCGTAAGAATGGTTTGCAGGCTTTGACTGCCAAAACCCGTGGTATTTTTCAACACATCCAATTCCTCCTGTTCGGACGGATAGCCCAACTTGATATACAACAAAAAACGGTCAAGTTGCGCTTCGGGCAAGGGGTAAGTACCCGCCTGTTCGATAGGGTTTTGGGTGGCAATAATCAAAAACGGGCGCGGTAAATCGTAATTCATACCCGCATACGTCACTTTGTATTCCTGCATTGCTTCCAACAACGCTGCCTGCGTTTTGGGCGGCGTACGATTGATTTCATCGGCCAAAACGATGTTGGCAAAAATGGGTCCTTGGTTAAACTTAAAAAACTTTTTGCCCGTCTCGTGGTCTTCCTCCAAAATTTCGGTACCGATGATGTCGCCTGGCATTAAATCTGGGGTAAACTGCACCCGTTTAAATTTCATTTCTAGGGCTTCGGCCATCGTTTTTACCATGAGTGTTTTGGCCAATCCGGGCACGCCTTCCAGCAAACAATGTCCGCCAGCGAGTAAAGAAATCAGGATTTCATTGATTACTTCCTCTTGCCCGACGATCACTTTGGCAATCTCTTTTTTCAGGTGTGGTAGCTTAGATACCAGTGTTTTATAGTGGGTTAAGTCCTGCGTTTCCAATGCTTAAACGGTTGTTAATGCGTAACTAATAATGTTTACTCCAAATTTTGTATTGTCTTCGGCCAACCATCGCTTATTTCTAAAATCATAATCCCACTCGCAGCCGTAATCTTTATTGCTGTACAAAACCCCAATTCGGCCGTTGACTTCAATAGCTTTCAAGTAATCATGGACCAAATCATCGCCCCAGCCGTTGAGTTCAAAACTCGTTGTTGGCGGGCCTTCAAAATGAAAAAACGAATGATAAATGGGATGGTCGTTGGGGATTTTCTGTAAGGCCTTCGGCCCAAAAGTGCGCGCCATTTCCTGCTCAAACGACTTGGCAAACAGCCCGTCGATGTCGTGATTACAATCATCCACAAACACAAAACCCCCGTTTTCAACGTATTTTTTAAAATGGTCGCGTTCCAGAGTGGAAAATTCTACCAATTTATGGCCGCTCAAATAACAGAAAGGGCTTCTAAACAACTCAGTACCCATCAATTGCACAATTTTTTCTTTTTCATCAATCGGAATTGTGGTATACTCTACCAACGAATTGAGGAGATTGGAAGGCATCCGTTGGTCGGTGTCCCAATCTCCCGAAGCATATTGAATTCGGGTAAAAAAAAATGGTCTCATGCGTGGAAAAGATTAAACCTTAGGGCTGTGGCCCGCAACGGTGGTCACGGGCCGCAGCCCTAAGATTATACCGCGTCGGAAAGGGATGAAAATGTAAACTCCCTGATTTTCATCGGTGGCAAGATATAATTTAGGTCTGATTCCGTACTAACCACTCGCTCTGGAATCCCTAAGGTTTCAAGATTATTCAGCATGATGATTGGACTTTCGTTGAAACGGAAGTTTTTGATCGGATATTTAATTTTACCATCTTCGATATAAAATGTCCCGTCGCGGGTGAGCCCCGTCAACAAAAGTGTTTGAGGGTCTACGGGACGGATGTACCAGAGTTTGGTGACCAAGATACCGCGTTTGGTACTTTTTATCATCTCGTCCAAAGTCGCCGTTCCTCCTTCCATAATCATATTATTGGGGTTTGGAACGGGTTTTACCCCTTTTTTTTGCGCCCAAAAACGAGAGTAAGAAAGGTTTTTCACAACCCCTTTATCAATCCAAAGCGTTTTGGCCTGCGGCTGTCCATCTCCCGACCATGCAGCCGCGGGTAAATCAGGATGCGTTGGGTCAGAATAAAACGTAACACGCTCGTCTACAATCTTTTCCCCTAGCTTGGTTTTTCCTCCAGGCTTGCTGAAGAACGAGCGGCCTTCGTCAGCACTGCGGGCATCCATTCCAAAAAAGATACTTTCGAGCAATACCGACGCCGCCGTTGGCTCTAAAATCACGGTGTATTTTCCAGGCTCAAGCGCCTTTGCTCCTTTGGAAGCCAACGATTTTTGAACGGCAATTTTGGTAGCCGCCGCCGTATCCAGTTTATTGAAATCATTATACCCTTTGGCTACGTAACCCGAGCCTGTTCCGTCGTCTGTTCTGACCGTAAGTGAAAAGTTAACGTTGGTATTTTTGTAATACGCAAACAGCCCTTTCGAATTCATCATGGCGGTAAACCCTTTACGATCTTCCAAAAATCCCGCCGCTGCAAGGCCCTGTTTGCTCGACAATTCGAGGCTTTTCGCTACTGCTTCGGCCCGCTTGTCGGGGGTGATGCTGGCGGTAGATTCAAAATAACCGTTGGATTTAATGTATTGCTGCGGCTCCATGACGCCCACGTGTTCGGGGTTTTCGGGCGCAAGTCGGGCTAATTCTTCAGAGCGGCGCACCACTTTTTCGAGCGAGGCATCGTCAAATTCATCAATAGAAGCCACACCTACTTTTTTGCCGAAAGACGATTGGACCGAAATATCTTTGTTGGTCATGGCTCCACTGGTGGAAACTTCGTTTCGGGCATAGCGCAGGTTTCCGCGTATTTCGCCCAGCAGATTCACTTCACATTCATCCGCTTTTGAAAAGCTCAACACCTTTTGTAGCAAGGCCTTGGCTTCCTCTTCAGTTAATATAACTGCCATTTTTTTTGATGTTAATTGTTGGAGATAAGGTCAATGCTTAAATTTTACGGGCGGTGTTAATGACGTTTACACCGTTAAAACGGGCCGTTGAGCTACCATGCGATACCGCACTGACTTGCTGCGGCTGGCCTTTTCCGTCAAAGAATGAACCACCCAAACGATAATCTCGCTCGTCGCACACTTTCACGCAAGAATTCCAGAACTCCTGAGTATTTGACTGGTATGCCACATCTTTGAGCATTCCCGCAATTTGACCGTCCTTGATTTCGTAGTACAACTGACCGCCAAACTGGAAATTATAGCGCTGCTGGTCAATTGAAAACGAACCGTCTCCAATAATATAAATTCCTTTTTTTACATCCTTAATCATTTCACTGACCGAGAGGGGCGTTTTTCCCGCCGCCAAAGAAACATTGGCCATGCGCTGAAACTGCACCGAGCCCCAACTGTCGGCGTAGCAACAGCCCTGTGATTCTTTTTCTCCGATGATGTGTACTTGGTCACGAATGGCCTGATAATTGACCAACGTTCCTTCTTTTACCAAATCCCATTGCTTGGTTTTCACGCCTTCGTCGTCCCAACCAACGGCCCCTAACGAGCCTACTTGGGTTTTATCAGCAAAGAGATTTACTTCTTTGCTTCCATAATTGAAGTTTTTGCTCTGCCATTTATCCAAGGTAGCAAAACTGGTTCCTGCAAAATTGGCCTCATAACCCAACACACGGTCGAGTTCGAGCGGGTGCCCTACCGATTCGTGAATGGTTAGCCACAGGTGAGACGGGTCTAACACCAAATCATATTTGCCTGCTTCCACCGATTTGGCCGCGAGTTTTTCTTTGGTTTGTTTGGCCGCCGAAATCACATCTTCCAGCATATCATAGCCCTTATTGTAGCGGGTAGTAATGCCCGTTACTTTGTCTTTAGGGTTGGTTTGTAGGTATTCGTAACCCATTCCAACGGGGGCGCTCAACGCCTGACGCGTTTCAAATTTACCCGTTTTGGGATCGATGGTGGTCACCGAAAAAATAGGCCAAATCCGGTGAATGTCCTGATCAATGTAAGAACCGTCGGAAGAAGCAAAGTATTTTTGTTCATTAACCATAAACAACACCGAGTTCACGTAATTAGCGCCGTTTTTTAGAGCAGCATCGTTGACACCCAACAGCAAATCCACTTTTTCTTTGATGGGTACTTCAAATGAATTACGTTCGATGGGCGCTTTCCAACTTACTTCACCGTAGCCTTTTTGAGGAGCCAATTGCACCGGTTGCTTCATCAATCGAGCATTGGCTTTGGCAATGGCCACAGCTTCTTCGGCCGCTCTGGCGGTATCTTCTTCGGTTTTGGCGTCTACCACCGCCGCAAATCCCCAGCAGCCATTGGCAATGACCCGAACGCCAACCCCATAAGATTCAGTGTTGACGATGTTTTGTACTTTGTCTTCGCGGGTAATCACAAATTGACGCAGATAACGGCCAATCCGTACATCGGTGTAAGTAGCGCCTTTGGATTTGGCGGCGTTGAGGGCAGCGTCGGCCAGACGCTTTTTGAGGGCTACATCAATGCCGCCTTCCAATAGGGCTTCGGGAGAAACTGAATTCCCCACAATCGGGATATTGGGCAACATCATTGCGCCAAATCCCATGCCCGACAGTTGCATGAAATCTCTTCTCTTCAAGGCTTAGTTTGTTTATAGATGGTTGTATGGGTAATTGAAAAAACGTTTGAAATTGAATGTGTTTAATTCAATTTCAAAAATCCTGATAAATATAGTCTTAATTCTCCCCCAGACAGGGGGATTTTGATGAACGGCAAACGAGTGTGTAAAGGTTGATGCAACAAGGTCAGACATAGTCAGACCGTACCCAGCACATCTGACTACTGACCCAACTAATTTCCTTACACTTTAGCCTTTCTCACTTTACACTCAACTAGACGGCGTCCGATAAACTTGTAAAGGTAAAATCGCGAATTTTCAGCGGGGGAATCATGCTTCCGTTCACGCGGGCGGGTACGCCCATCGCTTCAAGATTATTGAGCATGATAATAGGGCTTTCATTGAAACGGAAGTTTTTGACGGGGTATTTTATTTGTCCGTTTTCGATATAAAACGTCCCGTCACGGGTAAGCCCGGTGTATAACAAGGTTTGGGGGTCAACGGCACGGATATACCACAATCGAGTCACCAAAATTCCTTTTTGGGTTCCTTTAATAAGGTCAGCCAGCGATTGCGTACCGCCAGTCATGATGAACCCCTGCGGAGGGGGCACTGCTTTGACGCCCTGTTTTTGGGCCCAAAATCGAGAATACGCCATATTTTTAACCACGCCTTTATCGACCCACGTCACTTTTTCTTGCGGACGCCCGTCCAGTGAAAACCCTGCTTTGGGAATATCAATGTTGGTCGGGTCGGAATAAATGGTTACGCGCTCGTCGAATAGTTTTTCTCCCAACCGCGTTCCGCCGCCTTTTTTGCTCAAAAAGCTGCGACCTTCATCGGCATTACGGGCGTCGATACTGCGCATCATGTTTTGAATCAAATCAAGGGCCGCCGTTGGTTCGAGAATTACCGTGTATTTCCCAGGTTCAAGGGCTTTGGCCGATACCGAAGCCATGGCTTTTTGCATAGCAATCTCCGTCGATGCTTTGGCATTGAGCTTAGCGGCATCATTAAAATCGCGAGATACGTACCCAGAGCCAGTTCCATCCGCCGAACGAACGGTGACAGAAAATTCGACCGAGGTGGATTTGTTGTAACCAAAAAGCCCTTTGCTGTTGCCCATGGCAAAAAAATCAGTGGTATCTTCCAGATAACCCGCCGCCGTTAAGTTCTTTTTACGACAAGGATCGATGCTGTCAAACGCCACTTTTGCCCGGTATTCGGGGTTAATATCGGCCGTACTTTGCAAAAAAGTATTACTTTCCAAATAAGTTTGCGGCCCAAGCATTGGCACATATTCGGGATTTTCGGGCGCTAATCGGGCAATTTCTTCGGCCCGCCGCACGGTTTTCTCCAACGATTTGTCATCAAACTCGTTGATAGTAGACGTGCCCGAGCGTTTGCCATACACGGCTGTTACCGACAAAGACAAGTCATACGACTCCCCGCTGGTCGAAACCGTATTACGGGCGTAGCGGATGTTTCCAGTGCGGCTGCCCGTCAGGTTCACGCTCATTTCGTCGGCTTTTGAAAACGCCAACACTTTATCTATGATTTTTTTAGCTTCTTCTTTCGTTAAAATAGCCATTGTTGATGTCGTGGTTTAATTATCCGATTTTTCTGCCCGTATTGATGATATTCACGCCGTTAAAACGCGTCGTCGAACTTCCGTGCGAAACCGCACTCACCTGCGAAGGCTGCCCTTTGCCGTCAAAAAACGACCCAAACGTACGGTAATCATCCTTGTCACAAATCTGCACGCACGAATTCCAGAACTCTTGCGTGTTTGACTGATAGGCTACATCATCCAGCATTCCCACGATTTCTCCGTTTTTGATTTCGTAGAAAAGTTGGCCACCAAACTGGAAGTTATAACGCTGTTGGTCAATCGAATACGAACCACGACCAATAATGTATATCCCTTTTTCAACGCCCTTAATCATTTCCTGAACGTTGAGTTTTTCTTTACCTGGGCGCAGCGACACGTTGGGCATCCGCTGGAATTGCACCGAATTCCAGTTGTCGGCGTAGCAGCAACCGTGTGAGGCGTTTTCGCCCAAAATATTTACTTGGTCACGAATCGCCTGATAATTCACCAAAATACCGTCTTTAATCAAATCCCACTCCTTGCAAGGAACGCCTTCGTCGTCGTAGCCAACGGTTCCTAAAGTGTAAGGCTGGGTTTTATCGGCTACGATATTGACTTGTTTGCTGCCATAATTGAAACTCTTGGTTTTCCATTTGTCCAAGGTCGCAAAACTGGTTCCAGCATAATTGGCTTCATACCCCAATACGCGGTCCAACTCGGTGGGGTGACCTACCGATTCGTGGATAGTCAATCCCAAGTGATTTGGGTCCAGCACGAGGTCATACTTACCAGGCATGACCGACTTGGCGGTCATTTTTTCTTTGGCTTGTTTGGCCGACATGATGGCATCTTCAACCATGTCGTACGAGTTGCGATACCCAACCAACCCATTCGGTCCCGCGATTTTTTCGCTGGCCAAACCGTCAAGATATTCGTAGCCCATGCCCATCGGCGAACTGATAGCATCACGACTTTTGAACTTACCCGCTTGTTTATCAACGGCCGTTACGGTAAAAGTTGGCCAAATACGGTGTATGTCTTGGTCAATATACGAGCCATCGGAGGATGCAAAATATTTTTGTTCATTGACAAAAAACAGGTTGGAAGTGACAAAACCCGCTCCGTTTTTCATTGCCTCGCCGTTTACTTTCATCAACAGATCAATCTTTTCCTGAACCGGAACCTCAAAGGCATTTTTCTTGATGGGCGTTTTCCACGTTACCTCTCCCACTCCTTTTTGAGGAGCCAAAACGACCGGCTCGGTCTGGATTTTTGAATTTGCTTTGGCAATAGCTACGGCCGTTTCGGTACATTTGGCAATGCCTTCGTTGCTCACATCGCTCGTAGCGGCAAAACCCCAAGTTCCGTTGGCAATCACGCGAATTCCTACGCCGTACGATTCCGCATTAACGATGTTCTGAACCCTGGTTTCACGGGTAAAGAGGTATTGTTGAAGATAACGGCCGATGCGAACATCGGTATAAGTTGCCCCTTTCGACTTGGCCACGTTGAGGGCCACATCAGCCATCTTTTTCTTAATGGCCGCATCGACGGCGGGTTCGAGCAGCTGCTCAACAGGAACCACATTGCCCAAAACGGGAATGGATGCTCCCATCATAGCCCCCAAGCCCATGCTTGACAACTGAATAAAATCCCTTCTTTTCATGCTTGGTCTAGTTTTGATGAATCGTTGTAATCGGTTGAAGTGAAAAAACTTCTTACCATCGGTTAGAACATAACATTCAAAAATAAGGAAATTATAAAACCAGCCTATTATTCCGCGACAAATTTGCTTTATTAAGCGACGTTATCGAAAAGCCATTGCAGCGCAACGAAATTTTCAACGCGTAGTCCGCAGACGCGCAGTCCGCAGACTAAACGTCATTACCTGAAATTATCCATTTTGAAAAGCTTTGTAATCTTCGGGGGTATCCAAATCAACGCTTCCCGCCTCAAAAGTCACGAGGTAGGCTTCGTCCAAATGATTCATCACAACGGGTTTCGCCCCTTTATCACCCGTCAGGGTCAACAGTTCGTCAAATATTTTACGGTCAAACAAGGCAGGAACACCAATTTGGTCGCCGTACTTACAGGCGACAATCGGCGGTTGTTTTTCTTCATAAATTTTAATCATCCGCTCCAACAGCGACACCGAAAGATACGGCTGGTCGCACACTAAAATCAGAACGGCATCCACGTCTTTGTAAGTCATATATAACCCTGCCATTCCCATCTTCACCGACGACGACATCCCTTCGGGCCACATAGGGTTATCAATGACAGTCAGCGGCAGGTTAATGATTTCGGGGGCAATTTGAGCCTTATTGGCCCCAATGACTAAGACAACAGGGTAACAATCTGTTGCCAAAGCAACTTCAGCCGTCCGACGCAGGAGGCTTTTTCCGTCAATGTCCAAGAGTTGTTTAGGCGAGCCCATGCGCTTGGATTCGCCAGCCGCCAGTAATATAATCCCAATCTTCTTCAAATGAATATATACGTTTAAGTGTGTCAATTTTAAAAACGATATTTAACGTTGGCGAGGCTTAAGCCTCGCCAACGTTAAATATCGTCCATGACCGCCGCCCAATCGTAGCCTACTTCCACCAAAAATAGCCCACAGGCAGGCGCTTGAGCAGCGGCATTTTTACGGTTCTTGGATATAATCAACTGTTCAAAATCCGCGTACGACTTTTTTCGTTGCCCCACTTCCAACAAAGTACCTACAATTGCGCGCACCATACCGCGCAAAAAACGATTGGCTTTAATATGAAATACTAGTCCCAATCGAGTTTCTTCCCAATAGGCCTGCTCAATGGTACACAAAAAGGTTTTTACGTCGGTATGGATTTTACTAAAACATTCAAAATCGGTGTATTGAAGCAACAACGCGGCGGCCTCATTCATTCGCTGAACATCCAACTCGGGTCGAAATACGTGGGCTAAATCAGTAAGAAAAGCGTTTTTCTGAAAAATAATTCGGTATTCATAACAGCGGTGCGTGGCAGCAAAACGAGAATGTACATCGGGTCTGACGGCCACAATTTTGGGTACGGTAATGTCTTTGGGTAAAAGGCTATTCAGCCCCAATGCCACCCGGTCGGGAGCAGCAATGGGATTTTCTACGTCAAAGTGCGCGAATTGCTGCTCGGCATGGACGCCCGCGTCGGTTCGACTACTACCGATGATTTCAACGGGCTGCCGCAGAATAATGGCCAACGCTCGCTCAAGTTCTTCCTGTACGGTATTGCCGTTGGGTTGCCGTTGCCAACCATGATAATTTGTTCCTTTATAACTTACTTCTATAAAATAACGCATGTGCAAAGATAATGGCTAAAACAGATTGGCGGGGGTGAAAAGGAGGTATTGTTTAAACTTTCAGAAAGTTGGCGTAACTTTGCAAACTTCACAATAAATGAAGGCGCATTCCTGTTAAGATTTAAAAAGTTAAGATGAAGTATCGTTTTTGGGGTTTTATTGGCGTATTTATAAGTATATGGGGGTGCAAAACGTCCAAACCGGCACCACAGGCTCCCCCCGAACCTGTGATTCTTTCCATAGGTGACCGGAAATTTACGACTGATGAATTCTTTCAATCTTTTACCAAAAACCAATTTTCGGACGACACATCCAAATCAACCAATATTAGGGAATACCTTCAGCTTTATACGAATTTAAAGTTGAAAGTAATCGCCGCCCAAAGTGCTGGCAAAGACACAACGGCCGAATTTAGGGAAGAAATGGCTTCTTTTCGGAAACAATTGGCCCAGCCGTACCTTTCTGATAAAGTATTTGTGGAAAACCTCGTAGCAGAAGCCTACGAACGCTTGAAACAGGAAGTCAGAGCTTCACATATCTTAATCCCCGTATCTCCCGACGCCTCTCCCGATGACACCTTATCGGCGTACCGGGCAGCCATTGCCCTACGTAGCCGAATTCTGCAACAAGAAATTACGTTTGAAGAGGCCGCAACCCGTTTTTCAAAGGATGCGTTATCTAGCCCAAAAGGGGGAGATTTAGGGCATTTTACGGTATTTCAGACGGTTTATCCTTTTGAAAATGCTGCTTACACCTCGCCCATTGGAAAGATAACAGACCCCGTACGAACGGGCGCAGGCTATCACTTAATTAAAGTGAATGACCGTCGCGCTTCGCGAGGTAAGGTTCAGGTAGCGCACATTTTGGTACGTATCAGTCCTAATGCCACCTCTGAAGGCAAAGCCGCCGCCAAGTCCAAAATAGAAAAAGCCCACAGTTTATTGCAACAAGAAGCTTGGGAAGTGGTGTGCCGTGACTATTCCGACGAGCCGACCACCAAAGACAACGGCGGCATCCTTCATGAATTCGGCACAGGAGCCATGACCCCTGCTTTTGAAGAAGTAGCATTCTCACTCAAACGCGTCGGCGATATTTCACAACCTTTTTTGAGCAACTACGGCTGGCATATTGTTAAACTGATTAATCGCAAACCCATTGAGTCATTTACTGAATTAGCCCCGCAACTTCGGCAAAAAGTAACCACTGATTCACGCGGTGAACTCATTCGGGAAGCATTAATTACTAAACTACGTGCGTCGTCAAAAATGACGGAAATTGCGCCTATCAAAGCGGCAGCCATGGCCCAGATCGACACATCCCTGCTAAGAGGCAAATGGAAATTCAAAACACCACTCAACGCTTCTATTGAAAACAAAACACTGGTACAAATTGATAATCAGCCGTATAGCGTCAATCATTTTTTTGAATACGTCTACAATCGTCAGCAGCCCACCCCAGCCGGTACTTCCTTGCCCATCCTTGCCGAACGTTATTTTCGTCAGTTTGTAAATCAGAAATTGGTCGAAATAGAAGAAGCAAATTTGGAAAAAAAGTACCCTGAGTTTAAGGCGTTAATGACCGAAATGCGCGACGGAGTCTTGTACACCCAAGCCATGGAAGCCAACGTATTGGAGCGCTCCTTGACCGACTCTTTGGGTCAGAAGCAATATTGGGAACAAAATAAAGCCAACTACCGCTACCCCGAGCGCGCTTTTGCTACCCTCGCGGTGAGCGAGAGTGACACGCTGCTTAAAAGGGCCCATGAAGCCCTTGCTTCTAAGCCTTATCAATTGCGGAGAAAAGGGACCGATTTGCTTTTCCCTTCCAAATCGACCATCCTAAGCGTAAAACACCGGGAAGCCCTGTTTGAAGTTGCACTGACCTTACTCAATAATGAAAATTATTCGGTCGAAGTTTCCGCCTACGGCGATGCCGATGAACCAGATTCCATTTCCACGATACGCCTTCATAATGCTATTAAGGCGCTTACCAATAACAGTGTTCCCCTGACGAGAATCATCGAGAAAGATTACGGCAAATTCAAACCCGTGGCCAATGCGTCTCGCAACCGCCGGGTAAGCTTTCAGTATTTCAGCACGTCTAAAAAAGACCTCGAAAAAGCCCTTAATGCCCTTAAACTGGGTAATATACTCATTACCGAAGGGGCTTTTGCCAAAGGAGCAAACCGCTATATAGATGCCGCCCGCTGGGAGGTTGGCGATCAATTGGTAAGTATCAACAAGGAAAAAGTATGGGTTTCCATTGCCAAAATCGAACCCGCCCGTATCAAAACCTTCAGTGAAGCGCGTGGGGCCGTGATAAACGATTACCAAAAACAACTGGAACGTAATTGGCTTACGCAATTACGCCAAAAGTTTGCCGTACAGATAAACGAAGAAGAATTACGTAACTTAGCAAAGTAAAAAACGGCGTAAGTCCGTTTAACAATAGAGAATCCGATTTTGAAGTAGCCTACCAAATTATGAAAAGAACATTCATTCAAAACCCATCTTACCTCTCAGTCCTTCGCTCCACCTTGGCAACGCTCGTATTGGCGTGTATTGCCTTCATGGGCGCTCAAGGACAGGGAAAAAGCACCAGCCTCAATAAAGTTGTGGCGCGCGTTGACAACTACTATATACTGCGTTCTGAATTGGAAGAATACATGATTCAGGCACAATCTCAGGCCCAGGGCCAACAAGCCCCTACCATGTGCCAGGCCTTAGAACGCTTGATTGTAAATAAAATGCTGTTGGCAAAAGCGGAGATAGACTCCGTTATTGTTGAAGACAAACAGATTGAAAGTCAGGTAGCGGCCCGGATGGACTACATGGCCAAGCGTTTTGGTTCGGAAAAAAACATCATTGAGGCGTACGGGAAGAGCATTGAAGCTCTTAAATATGAGTTGCGAGAGCCTATCAAACAGGAAATGATAGCAGAAAAAATGCAAAGTAAAATTACGGAAGCCATCAAAGTGACCCCCAATGAAGTAAAAAAATTCTTCAATAGCATTCCCAAAGACAGCCTACCTTATATTCCCGCCGAAGTTGAAATCGGGCAGATTGTTCGTTATGCCAAAGTAACAAAAGCACAGAACGACGAATTACGTGCGCGTTTACTAGATTATAAAGCCCGGGTAGAAAAAGGAGAAGATTTTACCTCATTGGCCTCGGCTTATTCGGAAGATTTGGGGTCAGCGCAACGGGGTGGAGATCTTGGTTTTGCCAAACGCGGCGAAATGCTGCCCGAATTTGAAGGAGCCTCCCTGAAGCTCAAACCAAACGAACTATCGGAGCCTATTGAAACAGAATATGGTTTGCACTTGATTCAATTGCTCGAAACCCGAGGCGCTGAATACCACGCCCGCCACATTTTATTGCGCCCCGATTATAACCGCATGGACATGTCGGCCCCAAAAAAAGTATTGGATAGTCTCTATAATGTAATCAAGACTGATACGCTAAAGTTTGAAAAAGTGGCCAAAACGTGGTCTGAAGATAAAAGTACGGCCGATGCTGGTGGTTTGTTGAAAGACCAACAGTCGGGTTCATCGCGCTTGCCGCTGGATGCTTCAATGGACTACGGCTTGTTTATGATGCTAGATACCATGAAAGTTGGCACGATTAGTGCGCCCATGAACTATCGAACAGACGACGGAAAAACCGCCATGCGAATCATCTATTACAAAAGTAAAATAGAGCCGCATACGGCCAGTTTGAAAGACGATTTTGAGAAGCTATCTAATATTGTTTTAGCCAATAAAAAAACAGAAGCGGTAGATAAGTGGTTTAAGAAAGCAATCGAAGATGTCTTTATTAAAGTAGACCCCGAGTTTCAGGGATGTAAAATGATGGGTATTAATCTGCAGGATAATTAGCGTCGATTGTTTTTTTGCGGCAAACAGCTATATTCACAACAACCATTTATAAACCACTAACCATAAACCTTAAATGAAGTTTTCTTCTGACGTCGCTGCTGCTGAGGCACTTAAAGAATCCTACGAAAAACTCCGTGCAGAAATTGGCAAAGTCATTGTTGGTCAAGATGATACGGTTCGTTTATTGCTCACCGCTATATTCTGTCAGGGGCACTGCCTCTTGGTTGGGGTACCTGGATTAGCAAAAACCCTCCTGATTCAAACCATCGCGGGTGCCTTGGATTTGAGCTTTAATCGTATCCAATTCACGCCTGACTTGATGCCTTCCGATATTTTGGGGTCTGAAACTCTGGACAATGAACGCAATTTCCGTTTTATCAGAGGGCCCGTGTTTGCCAATATTATTTTGGCCGATGAAATCAACCGTACCCCTCCCAAAACCCAGTCGGCGCTCCTTGAAGCAATGCAAGAATACGCGGTAACCGTTGCGGGCCAAAAACATTCGTTAAGTCGTCCGTTTTTTGTGTTGGCCACCCAAAACCCCATCGAACAGGAAGGAACCTATCCCCTGCCCGAAGCGCAGTTGGACCGTTTTATGTTCATGGTTTACTTAGATTATCCTTCTTACCAAGAAGAGCTTAATATTGTTAAATCCACAACAACTGACAATAAACCTGTAATCAATACGGTCATTTCAGCCGCCGAAATCGAAGCGTTCCAACACCTCGTTCGACGCGTTCCTGTAACGGACAATGTGGTAGAATATGCCGTTAAACTCGTTCAAAAAACCCGACCAATGGGCGATTTGGCCACCGCAGACACCAAAAACTACCTAGAATGGGGAGCAGGGCCGCGTGCGTCTCAAAACCTGATTCTTGCCGCCAAATGCAACGCCCTCATCAACGGAAAATACTCGCCCGACATCGAGGACGTCAAAGCAGTGGCGCTTCCCATCTTACGTCACCGCATCGTGCGTAACTTTAAAGCAGAAGCAGAAGGAATTTCGGTCAATGAGATTATAAAACGATTAGTATAGGTATTCACCGCAAAGTAATCACGCAAAGACGCAGAGGAGCAAAGAAAAAATCCTCTGCCGTCTTTGCGTGATTTTTTTTGTTCTCTGCCCATTCTTCTTCCGTAAAAAGTGAATCATATAACACAAAAGTAAAAGCCAACTTCCATAAAAAGACAATTAATTAGTACGACAAATGGTTTTCGTTCGTACCTTGCAAACCCAAATTCAACCCCCAAAAAATCGTTATGCCTCCAAAAATTCGCAAAGAGGACGCACTTTATTACCATTCGAAGGGTCGTCCCGGCAAGATTCAGGTAGTGCCAACCAAAGAAACCAACAACCAACTTGACCTGTCATTGGCCTATTCGCCCGGCGTAGCTGAGCCGTGTATGGAAATTTTCAGAAACGTTGAAGATGTCTATAAATACACCGCCAAAGGCAATCTAGTGGCGGTAATCAGCAACGGAACAGCCGTTTTAGGCCTCGGAAACATAGGCCCCGAAGCAGGTAAACCCGTGATGGAAGGGAAAGGCCTCCTTTTTAAAATTTACGCCGACATTGACGTCTTTGACATTGAGCTCAACACCGAGAACGTGGATGAGTTTGTCAGAACGGTTAAAATCATGGAGCCTACCTTCGGAGGGGTTAACCTCGAAGACATCAAAGCGCCCGAATGTTTTGAAATCGAACGTCGCCTTAAAGAAGAGCTTAATATCCCCGTCATGCACGATGACCAGCATGGGACGGCCATCATTAGTTCGGCGGCTCTGCTAAACGGACTAGAACTGGTCGGTAAAAAAGTGGAGGACATTCGCGTCGTGGTGTCAGGAGCGGGTGCATCGGCAAGTTCTTGTACCAAATTATATATTGCCTTGGGCGTTCGTCCCGAAAACGTCGATATGTTCGACAGTAAAGGTCACATCAATACCGCCCGTACCGATTTAGACCCCATGAAGCAGGAATTCGCCTCTGAGCGCCGTTTTGCTTCGTTGGCTGAAGGAATGGTGGGTGCCGATTTATTCCTCGGACTATCAAAAGCCAACGTAGTGTCGCAAGACATGGTGCGCTCCATGGCCAAAGACCCGATGGTATTTGCGATGGCCAATCCAGACCCCGAAATTCCGTATCCTGATGCCGTAGCCGCCCGCGAAGACGTCATTATGGCCACTGGGCGTTCAGATTATCCCAACCAAGTCAACAACGTATTGGGCTTCCCGTACATATTCCGGGGCGCATTGGACGTGCGGGCCCGTGAAATCAACGAGCCGATGAAATTGGCGGCAGTGCACGCGCTGGCCGAATTGACCAAAAAGCCCGTTCCTGACATCGTTAACTTAGCTTATAATGCCGATAACATAAAATTCGGTCGTGAATATATCATCCCTAAGCCTGTTGACCCACGCCTACTTACGACCATTGCCCCCGCCGTGGCCAAAGCCGCCATGGAGAGCGGCGTAGCCCAGTACCCCATAACGGATTGGGATGCGTACGTTCAACAGCTGGAAAAACGTTTGGGTCAGGACAATCAGATTTCTCGGGTGATTATCAGCAAGGCCAGAAAAGCGCCCAAACGCGTGGTTTTTGCCGATGCCGAAAACGTGCAGGTGCTCAAAGCCGCCCAACAGGTACGCGACGAAGGCATTGCGTTTCCGATTTTGTTGGGTAAAGAAGAAAAAATACGCGCCATCATTGAGCAGAATAAACTGGATCTCGCCGAGATTCCAGTGATTGACCCTTATAGCCCTGAGCAATCGGCCAACATTGACCGCTACGCTGAAGTGTATTTCCAAAAACGCCAGCGCAAGGGGGTCAACATCATCGAAGCCCGCAAGATGATGTATTATCGGAGTTCATTCGGTGCTATGATGGTCGAAATGGGCGAAGCAGATGCCCTGATTTCTGGTTTGACCCGCAATTATCCCGATACCATTCGCCCTTCTTTGCAAATCATTGGAAAAGAAGCAGGGGTGAAAAAAGTGGCGGGTATGTACATATTGCTTACGCGTCGTGGGCCGTTGTTTTTGGCCGATACCACCGTCAATTTTAACCCGACAGTCGATGACATCGTAGAAATCACCGAATTGACCGCGCAGGCCGTAGAACGTTTCAACATCAAACCGCGCATAGCCCTCCTTACTTACTCTAACTTTGGAAGTGCGAAGGGTGATGATGCCGAAAAAATGAGCACCGCCGCCACCATTTTACACAAAAAACACCCTGATATGGTGGTAGATGGTGAAATGCAGGCACATTTACCGTTTGATTTAGAATTGCTTCGTACCAATCATCCGTTCAGCAAACTGGCCGAAGACGGCGCCAATACGCTCATTTTCCCGAATCTTTCTGCCAGCAACATCGCCTACAACCTGCTCAAAGAAGTAGGGGAATACGAGGCCATCGGCCCGATTTTGCTCGGAATGCGTAAACCAGTTTACGTACTGCAATTGGGTAGCTCCGTTCGCGAAATTGTGAATATGGTGGCCATTGCCGTGGTAGAAGCACAAATGAAAGGGTAGTTTTTTTCCTTTTTGATAAACATAAGCGCGACAGACTAGCTACAAGTCTGCCGCGCTTATTCCTGTTGAGTTGTTCTCGTATACTCCCAAACGAAGACATGCCATGACTCCCAACGAAGTACCATCAACCAACAAAGACTCTTTCTACGAAACGCAAAGTATTGCAGTACCTGAAAGATTTGAGGAGTTTTTTACGCATTTTTATTACGCTGCCAATCGTACCCCTTACCCTGTCCATAAAAAGTTAATCCCTTCTTTTCAAACCATTTTGGTCTTTAATCTTGGTAGTAAAATTTCGATTTCCTTCGACCAAACCCCCTCTCTCGACGCACCGAATAGCCTGATTCTTGGTCCCATCAAAAAAACAATTGATTATACCCTATCACCTGGAGCAGAAATGCTGGTGGCGAATTTTAAGTGGGATGCTTTTTACCGTTTTTTTGGGCAATCCTTAAAATCATTCAATGAATTTATTCACCAACCCGATGATTTGGTCAAGGAGCAATGCTTTGCAGACGTATGGATTCAACTCAAAAAAGCCCAATCACTCACCGAAAAAGTCAACCTTTTGTTGGATTTTAGTTTGCCGTATCTGAGAGCAAGAGAAAGCAACGTGGCGCAGGTTCTGGCGCAAAATGATGCGTTGGGCACTTTGAAAACCGTCAAAAAAATAGCTGCAGAAAGCGGATATAGCGAACGGAACATTCAGCTCAACTACCAAAAATATCTGGGATTCAGCGACAAAGAACTCAATCGTTATCAGCGATTTAAGAAAGCGATTGAGTTTTTATCTAAAGCCAACGCCCCGTCGCGGTCAATTGATTGGCTTGAAATTGTGGCGAAATGCGGCTATTATGACCAAAGCCAGTTGATTCACGACTTCAACTACTTCATTAGGATGTCGCCCAGTCATTTCCTCAAACTCCAAGAAGACCTCTGCATGACGGCATTATAGCACTTTTCGTTTTCTTACAATCAGGACAAAACTGCGGGCACTAGTTTTGTCAAAAAAAGAAAACAACATGAAACACTTAATCATTTATGCCCATCCCCACATTGGGAGCCTCAATCATTTTCTTAAAGAAACGGCCGTTTATACGCTGGAAAAAGCGAATCATGAAGTGAGAATCCGCGACCTTTATGAATTAAATTTCAACCCTGTTTTATCGTTGGAAGATATGGCGGGACAACGCAAAGGGCAAGTAGCGCCTTTGGTTGGTGAAGAGCAAAAACACATCGAATGGGCGGAAGCTATTACGTTTATTTATCCGATTTGGTGGACAGGCATGCCTGCCATCATGAAGGGCTATATCGACCGCGTGATGTCGTACGGATTTGCGTATCGGTACGACCAAGGCATTCAAAAAGGCTTGTTGAGCGGTAAACAAGCTTTTGTCGTTAACACCCATGGTAAATCCAAAGCTGAATACCACGCCAACGGGATGGATACCGCCTTGCGCCTCACCTCCGACACAGGAATTTATACCTATTGCGGATTAGACCTCAAAAGCCATTTATTTTTTGACAAAGCCGACCGCGTCACCGAAGAGACCCTCAAAAATTGGGCTGCTGAAATTGAAGGAATGTATTTATAGACTTCTCAAGCCTTTTACGAATGTTTTTTCAACGCGGCTACTGCCGCTACGCAATCGGCATCAATGGCTTTTTTGAGGGCTTCAAGACCGTCGAATTTGAGTTCGGGACGAATAAATTCCACCAGTTCGACGGTCATTTTTTCGCCGTACACATCATCATTAAAGTCAAAAATGTATACTTCCTGCGTACGATTCGTACCGTTGACGGTGGGTCGAAAACCAATGCTCATCACACCGCCCAACGTTTGCCCCCGCACCTCTACCCGCACGGCATAAATACCGTCGGCGGGAATCAATTTATAGTTTTCTGCGACCTGAACATTGGCCGTTGGGTATCCAATAGTACGCCCTAATTGCCTGCCTTTTACCACAATACCCGTAAAAGTGTAGTTTCTACCCAACAGTTCAGTGGCGATGGTTGTGTCGCCTTCCAGTAGCGCCTGACGAATTTTGGTTGAACTCACGGTGATATGTTCAATCTCCTGACGTGGAATTTCTTCAATCTCAAAACCGTAACGGGGCGCATGTTGTTGCAGATAGTCAAAACTACCCTCACGGTTGCGGCCAAAATGATGGTCATAACCAATGACCAATTTTTTGGTCCCGATGGTTTCTACCAAAATCTGTTGGATAAACTCCTCAGACGACAATTCACTAAACTCTCGCGTAAACGGAATAATGACCAAATGATGAACGCCGTTTTGTCGTAAATAAGCAATTTTTTCTTCTAAGGTAGACAGCAATTTTAGGTTTTGGCTGTCTTTTGAAACCACCATACGTGGGTGCGGCCAAAAGGTCAACACTACGGTTTCACCACCCAGCGTCTGGGCAGTTTCGGTCAAGCGGGCGAGGATAATTTGATGACCCAAATGCACCCCGTCAAAGGTTCCGCTGGTCACAATGGCATTCTGAAGTGGCTTAAAATCAGCTATATCGTAATAAACCTGCATGTTCTTGTAAATGGACGCTAAATTTCAGACTCAGGATTGGGGTTGGATTTTCCAAGGTCAAGATTTAACTCCAGTCGTTTTCTTTTTACGTAATCTTCAATTTCTTCCGCGTCTTTGAGCCAATACGTTCCGATGCGGGTACGGCACAGTTCGCTCATGTAAGCACCAGACTCCAGCAACATGCCAAAATCCCGTACTAAACTGCGAATATAAGTCCCTTTGGAACACACAATGCGAAAACTTACTTCGGGGAAGTTGGCGGCATCAATCTCAAAGACAGGAACCGAAACCGAGCGCGGCTTAATTTCAACCACCTCCCCTCGACGGGCTTTTTTGTAGAGGCGTTCTCCGCCCATCTTCACGGCTGAATAAATAGGGGGATATTGCGCAAGCTCACCCGTCAATTTTGCCACAGCAGCCTGCATCAAATCGGGTGTAATATGGTCGGTAGGATACTCACCGTCGAAGGGTGTTTCTAGGTCGATAGAAGGAGTCGTTTTGCCCAGCACCAATTTGCCAGTATACTCTTTTTCGGCTCCTTGGTAGGTATCTATTTCCTTGGTTTTCTTGCCCGTACACAAAATCAACAAACCAGTCGCGAGCGGGTCAAGGGTGCCCGCATGGCCGATTTTTTTGATACGACAAGCTCTCTTTATTTTGTTGACGGCGTCAAAAGAAGTCCACGTGAGAGGTTTATTAAGCAAAATAACTTCTCCCTCTTCGGGAGAAGCAGCAGATTCATCTATCATAGGTCAATCATCAAACGATTTCAAGCTTGTATCCAGCCAGCATCAGGGCCAAAATAGCCCCGCCGACGATGATGCGGTACCAGCCAAAAACGCGGAAACCATATTTTGTTAAAAAGTCAATAAAAAACTTAATGGCCAGCATAGCTACAATAAAAGCGACAACGTTGCCAACAGCCAACAACTTGATTTGCTCGTCGGTCAGCACAAAACCGTCTTTGTAGAAATCGTAGGCTTTTTTGGCAGTAGCTGCAAACATGGTAGGCACTGCCAGAAAAAACGAAAATTCGGCGGCGGCCTTGCGTGAAAGGCGTTGCGCCATTCCTCCCACAATCGTTGCGCCCGAGCGCGAAACGCCCGGTATCATGGCAATACACTGAAAAAAGCCAATTTTAAAGGCCGTGAAATAATCTATTTCGTCGGAGTTTTCAATAAAGGTTTTATTAAACCATTTATCAACAAACAACAAAATAACCCCTCCTACCAGTAATGAAATGGCTACGCCGAGGGGACTTTCGAGAAGCGCATCGATGACATCGCTAAACAGCACCCCAAAAACAGCACTGGGGATAAACGCGACAAAGAGCTTAAAGTAAAAATCCAAGCTGCGAAAGAAACGCTTGAAATACAAAACAACGACCGAAAGAATTGCACCAAGCTGAATGGCTACTGTGAAAAATTTTACAAATGGGTCGGATTCTATCCCCATAAAAGAGGACGCCAAAATCATGTGGCCCGTGGACGATATAGGTAAATATTCCGTAATACCTTCGATTACGGCAAGAATAAGTGCTTGAATAAAATCCATTTTAAAATTGTAAGGGGTGGGCAGTGAGGGTTTACTTCCTCACTTATTCATAACGTTTTGATTATTTGCCGTCGGCGGGACGGCGTAAAATGGCAAAAAACTCAACGACAAAACCAGCCATTACCACCAAAGGGCCAACGGTTAAACCTAAAACACCGAATCCAAACTCTTCCGAGTCCATACTCATAATGACAAATCCACCCAAAATTAGCACGATACCAATAATCATGAAGGTGTAGTTACTTTTACCAAAGGGAAATGCGTTCTTTTTCATTTGACTATTTTAAATGTTGAATTGATAAAATGGGAAGTAAGGGTTTATTAATACAAATCATCGAGGGTCATTCTCAAATACCTTGCCAATGCCTGAAACGTACTTAGAACCCCAATCAGCACCCCTAAAATGACAACGCCCAGGAGCAGAAAGCCCAGTTTTTCGTATTCCTGCAACATGTGTAATCCTTCAATTTGACGAAGGGCCACTTGCTGTAACCCCACAATCAAACCCACCGCAATCAGGCCACTGATGAGCCCTTGCACCGCACCGTTTTTGAGAAAAGGCATCTGAATAAAATTATTGGTTGCGCCCACCAATTGCATGCTTCGAATCAAAAACCGCTGTGAATACAATGCCAAACGGATGGTATTATTCATCAATAACACAATGATTATGAGCATAATAACCGCAAAGGTGGCCAGAATAATATAAATTTTGGTTAGGTTTTTGTTGATTTGATCGGCTAGGTTTTCCTGATACACTACTTCAAAAACACCTTCCAACTTTTCTACATCGGATTTGATTTTTTGGAGTTTGGTATCTTCAAAATAATCCTCCTGTAAGCGCACACGGTAGCTGTCATGTAAGGGATTTTCGCCCAGAAACGCACTAAAATCCTCTTTTCTATCGGCAATGAACTCGCGGGCCGCTTCGTCTTTGGAATAAAAAATCACTTGAGGCTTTCCTTCAATATTCAACACAAAAGGGTTGGCAATCAGTTTTTTCTGAATATCAGCCACTTGTGTTGAGTCAAGTCCTTTGTCGAGCATAACCCGCACCTCAATATTTTGCTTAATGATAGAAATAAGCTTTTTGGACTGCATGACCAACAAGCCACAAAATCCAATCAAAAATAACGCCGCGGTTAAGCTAACAATAATCATGGCGTTGGGATAACTGCCAACCTTTTTCTTTTTCAGAGGCATAAATAGAATATAAAGTGAGGACGGGGGTACCCGTACTATTCAGTGTATAAAGACCAATTACCTTCGTTCATAAATTCATCCATGAATCATTGCAAAAATAGGTAATTATTTCAAGAACGAATTCAAATAGTGGATTCGTAAATCGTTTTTAAAGTTTTTTAACCAAATTGCTGGTCATTCGAGTCCAAAATGTTATCAAAAAAAAAACTCCTTCTTTTAGTTCTGCTATTATGGTCGAGCTTGTTATGGGCGCAGTTGCCAAACGACCTGCACTTCCAGCGTTATTCTACCCACGAGGGGCTTTCCGACAATTATGTTTTTAACGTAGTGGAAGATCGACAACATTTTATTTGGGCGGCTACTTTGCAAGGGATCAATCGGTTGGACGGAGCAGGGGTAAGGCACTACATTTTGAAAGATAGTTCGAAAACTGTTTCCCAGCCACATTCGGAGGTCTTTATAGATTACAAAGGAGGCATTTGGGCAACTAACAACTCTAATTTGTTTAAATACAATTTAATCAACGACCTATTTGAACTAAAATCACAAACAAAAAACAAAGAATTCAGGGCTATTAATAAAAAAGTCACTCGAAAATTTGCGCTGTTTAATGACCTCCCTAACCAATGTTTTTGGATAGCCCGTGAAAATGGTCTTTTTCGTTATCAGATTGATACTGAACATTTAGAAAGCACCTCTATAGATTCACTCAGTACACCTTTCAAAATTATAAAAATTAATTCTAATACGCTTATCATTGCTACCAACGAAGAATGGATAAGTTATGATACCTACACGAAACATTCGTTTCGCTTTCCTAAAAAATCATTCGGCTGGGAGATGTACTCCTTCAAAGAAAATCATTGGCTTTATACTGATGAAGAGCAAAAAATATGGGAAGTAGCCTTCATTAAGGACAAACTCACCCCTCCAAGGCTAACCGAATTTAATCAGGAAAGAAAGGAAATTAGAAGCATAACGACCCTACCTCTACAAACTGGACACAAGGTACTTTGGTGTGGATTGGTCAGTGGCGGATTGTCTATATTGGACTTAGAAAACAGAAATACCTATCAAAATTTCAACGCTCATATTAACGAAACCAACGGTTTTTACTATCTAACAATCAGGCATATTTATCAGGATAGCAAGCGAAACATTTGGATAAGTACCGACCAAGGTATCTACCGGGCCAATCCCACCCAATTTCAGATTCACAAAGAGATATTCCCTTTTTTTAGAGAATTACACATCAGTCGTGTTCGTCAAATAGTACAACACGCTACTGAACCGCATCTCGAATGGGTGGCGAGTTCTGAATTTGGGGTATTTTTGTACGATAAAGTACACCATAGAATCATTAAATCTTTTCAGATGACGACGAGTAAAATCAGCCAAATAAAATACGATCGTTATAAAAGGCTTTGGGTACTTTCGGCCAAAACACTCTCAATCATTGAGCCAGATTTACGCATACGAACCCTGCCAACGAAGCATTTAAAATCTGAATTACTTTGTTGGAAAATTCTCTTTGACCGAAATGACAATGCTTGGATCGGTTCAGAAATCGGATTATTGAAAGTTGCATTTCCTACCGAAAAAATCACAGCATTTCTACCCGCTGCCAGCGACCCACATTCCATCAGTCACCCGTTTGTGTATGATGTAAAACTACTGAACGACCAAAAAATCGCAGTGGCAACGCGAAACGGGGTAGATATTTTTAATCCTCAAACCAAAAAAGTCGTTGAAAAAATCGGACCTAGACAGAATGTTTTTGCAATGGACATTGACTCCGAAGGAACTATTTGGGTGAGTTATAGCGATGAATTAATAAAAATCAGCAATCATCAGGTTGTTAAAACTTGGAACAGTTATAGAAAAAACAAAAAGCTAAGATTCAAAAATGGGTTAACCGTTGATAAGGCTGGAAAACTGTGGTTTAATACCAACGATGGACTGCTTAATTTTGACCCTATCACCGAAAAATTTCAATTATTTACTGATCAAGATGGGCTTATTAATAATTATTTCTACGGTTTTATTTATGAAAACAACGGAAACCTTTATCTAAATCATGAAGAAGGAGTCAACTATTTCGATCCGCTCCAACCTCGTAATATTCCCAAGATATACGAGCCAATCATAACCGATTTTAGTCTTTTAGAAAAGCGACAACCCATTGATTTCAAAACATATACACAACCATTTCAGGTTAATCATGACCAGAATATCCTTACTTTCCAATACACAGTTGTCGAGTTTGAGCATCCTGAAAAATTGACCTTCCAGTATCAATTAGAGGGATTTGACAATGGCTGGAAAAATGCAAATATCCTTCGTCGAGTTAGTTATACCAACCTCAGCGGGGGCAATTATACCTTTAAAGTGCAAGTATTGAACGAAGAATGGGAAACAACTTCCCAAATAGCCGAGTTCAAGATTTATGTCACCACTCCTTATTACCGCAGTTGGTGGTTTTTTTGTCTATTTTTCATAAGCATTATGGCCTTTTTTTATGGCTTATATCGCTACCGCCTAACGCAAATTCTCAAACTTCAGCATTTACGCAACTCAATTTCTAGGGATTTGCACGATGAAGTGGGCTCGACCCTGAGCAGTATTGCGATGCTGAGCGAATCCGCCCAAAAATCATTAGAGACTGACGAAGCCCAAAGTCGTAAGTTCATGGAAAGCATTACGGCAAATGCCCAAAAAGTACTAGAAAGCATGGACGACATCGTTTGGGCCATCAATCCCAAAGACGACTCCCTAGAAAGCATCGTTTTGCGCATAAAAGAATATGTCTATACCCTCACCGAAACCAGGGACATCCATCTCAGGTTTGATATTGACCCGCGCTTACAAAAGCTTAAGGTACCGATGAAAACCCGACGAAACCTTTATCTTATTTTGAAAGAAAGTATCAACAACGCCGTCAAACATTCTGGTTGTAGTGAGCTAAAAATAATATTAAAAACAGAAAATAGGGCGTTAAATATGGTCATTCAGGACAATGGTCAGGGATTTGACCCGCTTAAACCTAGCCTTCGTAACGGGTTGGAAAACATGCGGCAACGCGCGAAAGAGTTTGGCGGAGAAATCAGGATTGAAAGTCAAAAAAACAAGGGAACGGCCATTTACATCAAAATGGACAGTTGACGTATTTCCCCAATCATGTGATTTGAGACGAAAATCAAATGACTACTTTTACTGCGCTCAAAAGCTAAAAACGAGGACATGGCACAGGTATATAACATTCGAGTAGTAATCGTTGACGACAACGACGATTTTCGCGAAGGACTTTTCCACTTTCTCAATTTCAGCAATGGTTTCGAAGTGGTGGGGTGTTTTGCCAATCCCGTAAATATCGTCGAAAATATCACTCGTACCCAGCCTGATGTAGTTCTGATGGACATCGATATGCCTCATATTACGGGCATCGAAGCCGTAAAGTTGCTCAAAGTCCATTTCAAACGATTAAATATCCTGATGCTGACGGTTTTTGAGGACGAGGAACGGGTCTTTAAAGCCATGCAAGCAGGAGCGATTGGGTATTTATTAAAAAAAACACCCCCGCAAAAAGTCTTGGAAGCGGTTCAGGAAGTCATGGAGGGCGGTGCTCCCATGTCGCCGCTGATTGCCCGAAAAGTAGTACATTTCTTCTCCAAAACGGCCCCCACTGACTATAATCTCACCCCCAAAGAACTAGAGGTTTTGCGTTGGTTGGTCGAAGGACTCAGCTACAAACTGATTGCGGCCGAGCTTAACCTAAGTATTGATACGGTTCGAACCCATCTTAAAAACATTTATGACAAACTCCACGTAAAATCCAACACCGAAGCCGTCGTCAAAGCCATCCGCAACAGGCTTGTGTAGGATTACAATTATTGTTCGAACATACTGCACTCACTTGTTTTCTTGCCTCTGATTTACCATTTTTTCACTTCAATTATTTCAAAACCTCTCCAATACAAATCTGCACTGAAAGGCACAGCGCGTAGTTCTACTTGCCAAAATGCGTAGAATCCCCTTCACCCGATGATGTGATTTTTGAAGTCATGATATTTCTGACCTTTGCTAAAACATCGGCGGTGATATATATGGCCATATTTCCCGTATGGGTCAATCTTAGGTAGTGTTTTCAAGGGTTAAATTCTACACAAAAAATCACGGCTGTATTGACTTTAAAATTCACTAACAATGAAAAAGATTATTTCTTTCTTATTACTGATTTCTTTTATTACCCCTACTTATGCCCTTATACGCTACGTAAAACCCATCGCTTCTGGTACGGGCGATGGCAGCTCGTGGGCCAATGCTTCGGGAAATTTGCAGGCCATGATTGATATCGCCATTCCCGCCCAAGATGAGGTTTGGGTAGCGGCGGGCAAATATTTTCCAACAAGTATTCCGAGTGGTTGTACTACCTGCGGCACTGCCAGCCTCACCAATAGAAACAACACTTTTCTGTTGAAATCAGGGTTACGAATTTATGGCGGTTTTGCCGGAACCGAAACCGCCCGCGCAAACAGAAATTCGCACATCAATGAATCTATTCTGAGTGGAGATATTGGTACAAAATACGAAACCAACGACAACGTCTACCACGTAGTGACGGCCATAGACTGCAACAACTCAACTGTTTTAGAGCGCTTTACGATTGAAGCAGGCAATGCCAATGGCTCAACAAGTGTAATGGTAGCGGGCAGAACGTATTATCGAAGCTGGGGAGGTGGCGTGCTTTGTGTGTATTCGCCCATCAGAATTGCCCTGTGCGCCATTGTCGACAACCAAGCCACCGACGGCGGCGGGATTCTCAATACCGCCTGTAATCCCTACATTACCAACTCGGTTTTTGCCAACAACACCGCAACCGCAGGCGGGGGAGGCATCTATAACCACGAAGGCTCGGCCGCTGACATTAGAAATTGCACCATTATTCAGAATACTGCCAATGTAGCCGGGGGAGCTATGTACAATTATAATTCCGTTCCGTATATCATCAATGTCATTGTTTGGTACAATACAAGTCCAAGCTTCTCTGGTATTGCCAACAATGGCAGCGGGGTCACGGGCTATTCTTCCAACTTAGAGCAGGGATGGGGCGCAAACGGTATCACTTGCAGCAATTGTTTGAATGCAAACCCTCAATTTATCAATATTGATTTTCCAGCAGGCATAGACGGCAAATGGGGAAGCCGTGACGACGGCCTAAGGGTGACTTCTTGCAGCCCCGGTATTGACAAAGGCACCAACGGTTCTACCGAAGGAGTGGACATGGCCAACCAAACCAGGGAAATAGACATACCTTCCATCGACAATACCATACCTAGTATTTCATTGGACATGGGGGCCTACGAATTCCAAAATACAGGGCCTTCAAATACCATTTTATACGTAAACGGAAGCCTTACCACGGGTCTAAACGATGGCAGTAGTTGGGAAAATGCGTTTAGGGGCGCAAATGCCTTTGGTACGGCGCTGCGCTACGCCAACCATTGCGACAATAATAGCATTTTGGTAGCCAAAGGCACCTATAAACCCCATAGACTACCATATGGGGTTACGAGCGGTTCAAATCGCAACTACACTTTTGCCCTTAAAGGTGGCTTAAAAATTTACGGTGGATTTCTTGGAACGGAGTCAATTCTGGATTATTCCACCCGCAAAGCTCACCAAAATGAAACCATTCTCTCTGGAGATTTTTCAGATGATGATGTAGTGACTGGCGAAGGAGGCACATTGGCAATTGCCAACAATACCGAAAATGCTTACCATGTACTCACAATCGAGGCGAGAGCTACCCAAATAGTACTCAAAGGTTTGACCATCAAAGGGGGCAATGCCATCGGCGCTTCAAGTCAAAGTGGCGGCGGCATCAATGCATACATGAGTACTTCTTTTGAAATAACCGATTGCAATATCAAGCACAATAGCGCGACTAACGGAGCAGGTGTTTATTTTTATTTGAGTTCACCGTTGGTATTCAATAATAATTACTTTGATCGAAATTTAGCAACCACCAATGGCGGTGCCATCTATATCGGTGAGAGTAGTGTAACTTTTAGAAACAATGTTTTTTCAGGAAACAGAGCTTCAATGGGAGTCGGCGGGGCTGTTCGCAACGACCTTTATTTTGGTCAATTTTATAATAACACTTTTTATAAAAATTCAGCACAAACATCTGGTGGAGCGCTCTTTACCTACGACCCGGGTATCGCCGGCGCACCTATCGACATCAACAGATCCTACAATAACATTTTTTATAAAAACGCCATTGGTACAAACACAACGACCACTTACGCCGATTTTTTTATTGAACGAAATGGTCGAGATTTTAGAAATAACATCCTGCAATTTGCCACAGTTCAGTATCCTCTCAACAATACTTCTAATGGTATCGGGGCTTCTGCCGTTAATAATCTGTTTGCCATAAACCCACTCTTTGTTAACGAAACCAACCTCCTCGGCCCCGATTTGATAGGCGGCAGTTCCGACGACGGTCTCCGACTGCAAAGTACCAGCCCCGCCGTCAATGCTGGCATTTATTCTTCAGCACCTTCTTTTGATATTTTAGGCAATGGCCGTTATTCCTTTTTTGACATAGGGGCGTACGAGTTTCACCCCAAAGAAGCTTGTCCCGACAACCGATACATAGCCGACGTTCCCATCGAAGCAGGCACTCACTTTGCAGGAACTCAGGGTTCATTTACATCAAGAGTACCAGAGTCTGCTAAAAATCAAAGAGTCGGTGCTACTGAGGCTACAATGGCAGTTGGCGATGGTCACATCACCGCCGTAGGCACGGTGGCATCGGCAACTTCTGTAGTGTTTGATGCAAGCAAAAGCATTACATTATTACCCGGCTTTCAGACCCAAACGGGGGCTACATTCCGTACCAATTTACAAGGTTGTCCCTTTTTTGAAGAAAGCTCAATAGCCAGTCCAACCCAAAAATAAAACAAATCCAGACGCTTATACTGTGTACCTTTAGCCAAAGAAAAATCATACATTTTACCAACAAAAAAGGGCTGAAAACCATCTGGTCGCCAGCCCTTTTTGTTGTTATTTATGCTTCTTAGATATTCCCTTTCTTCTTCTCCTTCACCGCAAAATCAGCCGCCCGAGCGGTCAAAGCCATATAAGTAAGCGATGGGTTCACGCAAGATGCTGAAGTCATACAAGCACCATCGGTGACAAATACGTTTTTGCAGGCGTGTACTTGGTTGTTGCCGTTCAAAACCGAAGTTTTGGGATCGCGGCCCATGCGTGCCGTTCCCATTTCGTGAATTGCCATGCCCAACCATGAGCCACGGTCATAAGACCGCACATTTTTTACACCTGCTTTTTCCAACATCTCTGCGGCATCATTGGCCATATCAACACGCATTTTTTTCTCGTTTTCCTTCAATTCGGCATCAAATACCACCAAAGGCATCCCCCATTTGTCTTTTTCTTTGGGGTCGAGGTACATTTTATTTTCGTGATAAGGCAGCGTTTCGCCAAAGCCACCCAAGCCCATCGACCACGGACCTGGTTTAGTAAGTTCTTCTTTGAAGTCAGCCCCGAAACTCAATTCGGCTACATTTCGCTGCCAGCTTGCGCGGCTTCCTCCACCTTGATAACCAAACCCACGGAGGTAATCACGTTTGTCATTACCGATGTTACGATAACGCGGCACGTAGATACCATTGGCACGGCGCCCAAAATAGTATTTGTCGGCATCTCCCTCCCAAGTTCCGCTTGCTCCTGTACGGAAGTGGTGGTCCATGAGGTTGTGTCCCAATTCACCGCTGTCATTTCCAAAACCTGTCGGGAAGCGATTGGAAGTTGAATTGAGCAATATTGCTGTAGTTCCCAATGCTGAGCCGCACACAAAAATGATTCCTGCGTTGAAAATACGCTCTTCCATCGTCACGGCATCAATCACGCGTACACCTGTGGCTTTCTTTTTGTTTTCGTCGTAAATTAGATTAGTAACGACTGACTCAGGGCGCAGTGTCAAAAGTCCTGTTTTCACCGCAGGTGGCAAAGTACACGACTGCGTACTGAAATACGCCCCAAACGGACATCCCAAGGCACATTTGTTACGATACTGACAAGCCGCCCGACCGTTGTTGATTTGCAGCTGAGTCGGTTTAGAAAGGTTAGCTACCCGCCCAATCGTCATGGTACGACCAGGGTATTCCTTCTCAATACGTTTGCGAACTTCTTTTTCTACGCAGTACATATCCATTGGCGGCAAAAACTCGCTGTCGGGCAATTGGGGCAAGCCCAATTTTTCACCTGAAATTCCCGCGATTTTTTCCACGTAGCTGTACCAAGGCGCTATATCTTTGTAACGAATCGGCCAATCAACGGCGATACCGTCTTTGAGGTTCGCTTCAAAGTCAATGTCGCTCAAGCGATAGGATTGCCGACCCCACATGATAGACTTTCCACCCACGATGTTGGGGCGATACCAGTCAAATCGCTTCACTTCTTTGTATAAAGAATCTGAATCATTCATCCAGTATTTTTCCGACATCTCATTGTAAGGATAATCGCGACTCAATTTTGGATGAGACTCTTTCTGAGCCTCGGTCAACCGACCGTTATAATTTGACTGCCACGGGTCTTTCATGGCATTTTCGTAGCCTGTAACGTGCTCCAGTTTATGTCCTTTTTCGAGCATCAACACACGCAAACCTCTCTCTGTCAACTCTTTGGCCGCCCAGCCACCGCTCACCCCCGAGCCTACCACAATGGCATCATAGGTCATTTCTTTTTGTGCATCTATATTTAAATACATTGTTTGGTCAAAGTTAAGTGTGAAAAGGTAAAAGTATAAAAGTGACTTCTAACCTATAAATTTGATTCATCTGTCATTACAAAGCCCAAGCTTTTTGGCCAGGTTTCAAGGGTACACATCCTTCAAAACGCCCAGGAATCGGCAAGTATTCCAGCGCCTTAGTCGCCCCGATTTCGGAAGTAAAATAGCCCGTTACCGTCAATTCTTTCATTCTCAAAAAGAAAGGTTTATTGCTCGTAGTCAACGCTTTTACGGCGTCAATCTTTTGTTTTGAGTCGAGTTCAACAAAGCTCTTTCCAAAGGCCGAGCGGCTATCGGTATTGAGTTGAGTAAGACCTGAATAGAATTTTTCTTGGTCAGCTTTGGGGTAGCAATCGCGCATCACACGCACAATAAATTTCTCAACACCTGCGGCTTTGGCACCGGGTGTAGTGGTAGTGGGAATAATTACGTCGGCTAATTCGGCCAAAAATGCCTCTTGTTCGGCAGTAACGGGAAGACTTTCCCCTACATTCAGTTTTTGACCCATTACTCCTGCCATTGTCGGAGCGGAGATCACGCTTCCCAGAAGGATAGCAACGTGCTGAATAGCATCTCTACGGTTCATGTTTTTTCGGGTGGTTAAGTATAAATAAAGGTTGGCATCTAGTGTTTTTACTAATGATACGTATTAAAAATTAAGCAGATTTAGTTGTACTTTTTGTTGACGCCCCAAAAATATCACCGAAAATTGGAAAGTAACAAATTACCTTCCTGTACCTTTGGATAAAGATCTGTTACTTTTTGACATACCACCAAGGGGCGTTACGGATCACCACTCATTTAATCATGGTTTACAAGGCACAATACGGCGATATATTCTTCGTATTATTCAATCATACTCAACGATTTACATAAAACGTTGAATTTACTTATTTGTTTTTTAGAAATTCTTAGCCAATGATAATGACTTCACTCAAACATAAAGCAACAACCCTCCTTATTTTAGTAGCGGCTGTAGGAATAGCCTATTTGGTGTTGTTGATGTATCAATTTAACGAAAAAAAATACGTCAAAAACTTAATTCCCGGCGCCACCAATATTCTTGAAAACGCTTTCCCGAATTTATCGTTTAATGAGCCCGTAGAATTTACCCACGCTGGCGACAGTACCAATCGGGTCTTTGTGGTAGAACAGTCTGGCAGAATCAAGGTATTTGACAACAATGCCGCCACGAAATCAGCAGAGGTTTACCTCGACATTCGTGACCGCGTAAGCGACGGTGGAGAAATGGGATTGCTTGGTCTGGCTTTTGATCCCAATTTTATCAAAAACGGCTACTTTTACGTCAATTATACCCAACGAAAACCCCTCCAAACCATCATTGCCCGCTATCAAGTTGCGTCTTATAAAGACATGAAAGCCCCGGCCTCTACCGAAGTGATTCTGTTGAAGTTCACCCAACCTTACGACAACCATAACGGCGGAAAAATGGCCTTTGGGCCCGACGGGTTTCTTTATATTTCTACGGGAGACGGGGGCGCTTGGGGCGATCAGCACAATTATGCCCAAAATCGACAATCGCTGCTCGGAAAAATTCTCCGCATCGATGTGGCCAAAACCGACAAAGGCAACTATGGCATCCCTGCCGATAATCCCTATGCCGCCAATACGCTGGGGTATCGAGAAGAAATCTACGCGTACGGGCTGCGGAACCCGTGGCGGTTCAGCTTTGACGCCCAAACGGGCCAACTTTGGGCAGGAGATGTAGGACAAAATGAATTTGAAGAAATTGACATCATCACCAAAGGGGGCAATTATGGCTGGCGATTGAAAGAGGGGAACCGTTGTTACAATCCCCGCAAGGATTGTGACCCGTCAGATAGCCTTATAAATCCGGTTCACCAGTATCCACGCAGCGACGGAACTTCAGTCACCGGAGGGATTGTTTATCGAGGTTCAAGGCTGCCCGCGTTGCGGGGCAAATACCTGTTTGCCGACTACAGCAATGGCAATATATGGACATTGACATTTAAAGAAAATACCAAAACAAGCCATGAGTTGCTCAACGCCAACGGGGGCTCAGTTTCCGCTTTTGGCGAAGATGCCAACCACGAAATATACGTGCTTGATCATTATAAAGGACAAATAAAACGTTTTGTATCCTCAAAATAAAAGCTTTTCGGTATGCTTTCGACAAAAAATACATTCAGAGAATTGTTGAGAAGCAACCAAAAATTCAAACCATTGATTTTCAAATACTTAAATCAATGTTTATGCATTTTAGGATGCTAAATAGGATAAATAATGGCTAAAAAAAGGGGTTTTAAAGGGTTTTGAGAGGAGCATTTTCTCATTTATTTTTAAATCACAATATATAATTAATCTAATAGGAAATTATTACGCACTTTTTTGCGTTGATATTAAACAGAATACCAATATTTCCTGATTTTTCCGTCCAACTTATGCCTTTTACGATCACTCGTTGGGGCATCCTTAAGTCGTATAGTAAGCTCTCATTTGATTGGTATTTCTATTCAATAAAACCACAACACCATCTGTTTTTTAACCCCCTCATGCTATTGAAAAACGGATACAACGCTCAAGAACAATAAAATATGGCTAGTTCACAGGAGACATTTAGTAAAAAAGAAAGAGAGAAGAAAAAATTAAAGAAGAAAAAGGACAAGGAGGAGAAAAAAGAAGAACGGCAGGCAAGTGCCAAGAAGGGACAATCCCTCGAAGACATGATTGCCTACGTTGACGAGAATGGCAACATTTCCAACACGCCACCAGACCCACGGAAAAAGAAGGTCGTTAACAGTGAAGACATTACGCTTGGGGTCGCCAAACAGATTGACGAGCCTGTAGAGATTATCAGAGAGGGAGTTGTGAGTTTCTTTAACGAACAAAAAGGTTACGGCTTTATCCGAGACCTTAAGTCTCAGGAAAGCATCTTTGTACACATCAATGAACTAAGCGGACCAATCAAAGAAAACGATAAAGTTACTTTCGAAATTGAAATACGCCAAAAAGGGCCAAGTGCCGTTGCGGTGAAGAAAATGTAGAGAAAGTACCCAATATATTCACGACAAAGCCCCGAGAAGAGTCTTCTCGGGGCTTTGTCGTGAATATCCCCCCCCATCACCAGTAGCATCGCACATAAAATACGCTGTTTTGTCGTTATAATATATACCATTCTGTTATCTTTGATATACCCATAAAGAAATAGCACGAGAGATCTGATAACTCTCGCAAATTTAATGTCACTTATGCACTGCCCTGTCCATAAAACCATTATCCTACCCTACACGTTGAAATTGTTTCTGGTTTTGATTTTCTTATTCGGTTGCAAAGGAAATGCAACCCCGCTTGACAACCCCATTTTTGAGGTAGAAGACCAAGTACCACTCATTCCCACCCGCACCTTGGGTTCGGGTTCGGGCTATTTAACCATCGACGGGAAGGCCCTTTCTATTAAACCCGGCGAAATTATAGCTATTACTCCTGGCACCTACAAAGACCTGTTGTTTACCAATCTCAACGGCACGGGCACTCAACCCGTCACACTTGTGGCAAATGGTCCCGTAGAAGTGGTCGGTGGAGGAATCACGTTGGAGAATGTATCCAATCTGACGGTTACAGGGTATCGTAAAGCTAAAAACATTTTCCTGCATGATGTAACCTACCGCGCCATTACCATCACAGGAAGCATTCCTCAGGCGTTGACACTGGAAGGAATACGCCTGAAAAATGTGGAAGACTACGCCATTTTTTACGACAATACCGCCACCTACAACGGCACTGATGCCACCGCTTTTCTAAATTTTAAACTTCTACACTGTGATTTTGATCATACTGGAGGTATTCAAATCAACGGTAACCTCAATAATTCGGGTGGCATAGTTAATAACGGTTTTTGTAAAAACCCCGAAATCGCCTATTGTACTTTTAAGAACTGTCCAACAGTTGAAACGCTACTTTACATCGGAAACGTGGAAGGATGCGATATTCACCATAATGTACTTGACGACATCAACGGAGGTACTGATAAGCACAACGGCATTTTTTTATTGCTCGGAAACGGCCGTGTCTACAATAATAAATGTACCAATCATCAGGGAAATTTTATCCGTTTCTGGCCATTCTCCCAAGGCACTCAGCCCAGTGAAGTGCTACTTTATAACAACATTGTGTGGAACAGCCGTAAATACAGCGCGCTGGAAGTTCAAAGTTTTGCACACCACATCATACCAGGCGTAAGCACTTATTGCAACACCAAAGTATTCAACAATACAGCCGGCAAGATGAATACGTCAAAACCTACCGTATTTGTGGGGGTTGTTGTGGACGTCTATAATTTACAAGGAGGTGATATTCAAATATTTAACAATTTATCTTTCCAACAGAGTGAAACATCTGCCAACGATAAAATATGGAGTCAGCAAAGCGTAACCAAGCCAAGTTTGATTACGAACAATCGCTATTTTGCTACTCCAGCGGCAGCGGGTCTGGCGGATGAAGTAAGTTTTAAGCTGCTTGCTACTTCACCCGCCAAAAAGGCTGGCTTGTATCAGTCTTTTCTAGCAGACGATTTTTACAACACCCCACGGGCCAATCCGCCGTCAATTGGGGCGGTAGAATAAGAAAAATACTATTTTACAAAAAGCCACCAGTTGCCCTGAGAAACAAAGGTTTCTTCCCTGAGTTTAGAAATCATTTGAAGATTTTTCACAAACTTATCGCGGTGCTCAATAAGAGCATTTCGACTCTTTTGGTCTTGGAGAACGTTGTTTGAGATGGAAACCAGCAGTTTTTCACTGATACTGGGAATGATGTACTTGTAGCCGTCAAAGGTTTCATCAGACTTAGAACAAGGTACAATCTCAAGCCCAGTAATTGGACAGATTGCGTAACGAATAAACATTATTTATGGTATTTAGTAGGGTAACTTCCTCAAATATAGCAGATAAGCTAAATAAATTCCAAATTAAATCTGACTTGTTCCGCGTCATTTGATGGAGCAAAATCAATCATCATTCTCCATTTTTTGTTCGAAAAACACCATCGATTCGTAATATTTTGGTGAGGCTAAAACCAGCTTTGACTATAAGTATATTTTGGTAGTCATCTGAAAAATATTAGCAACCAGTTGCCTACTTCAATTCTTCTTTAACTTATTTACTTGAGATGTGGAAATATATCTAAAAAGATAAATGGTCCACCTGTTAAAATATGCTAAAAATACAAAAACGAATACACATTATTATATTTTTAAGTCATTGTTGACTTACAACAATTACGGGTGAATGAGTAGAGGTGTCGACAAATAGAAGCGCAAAAATATCCCTTAAAGACAAAAATAAACAATCAACTCTACTACTAAAATTTTGCGCTTACATCTACCCCAACAAGGGAAAAAGCAACATATTTTGGTTATTTTTATTCAATAAAAAATTTAAAAAAAAATTAAAAAAGCCTTTATCGTTGCGTTTAAAGGCTTTTACTTGTCCATCTATCCAGTTTCTTCAATTCTCTTGGTATACGTCCAATACATTCATCTTTCCGTCAATTTCCAAAAGAGAATAAGAAGCAGCAACACAATAATCCATACCCACCAAGGGGTTTTTTGGAACATTTCTCCCATCACATTTTGCGACGGTCTTCCTGAGCGGCGGCTAGTTGGTCTGTAACGATTGCGAGCCATCTTTGTATTTTAAAAAAGTGGAGGAATAAACTTGAATATTCCCCCGCTAAATTGCTTTGGTTCTACTCATCATTTTGCTCTTCGAGGTCGATATGATTGTCACCTCCCAGGCTGTAATAATTATTCTCTTCGTCTTCAGACCCGATGGCTTCTAGCTCATCGTCTAATTCAGCGCCTGGAATGTCCAAATCGCCCCCCGAAATATCATCCTCGAAGCCCTTTTCGTTCCATTCGCCTACCTCATCGTTTTCTGACTTCCGCTGGGTCAGGTCTTCTGGGTCCAAATCCCCTTCTTTCGTTGCCTTGTTGTAAATATCCTCACTTGCTGGATAAAGCGGATAGCCCGGAAACTCTTCCTCCCGCTCGCTTTTGTCATTATCATTCTTTTTCGTTGCCATGATTGTACCGTGATTTCATTAGTTAGCCATGAATAAATACTAAGTTGATTAAATTTTTGCAGAATCTTTATGACATACTCAATTTTAATACCAGCCGACATCGCTCGCAAACGGGGAATCAAATCCACATTTATGGTCATAAACCCTGTCTATCAAGTAAATAAAGCAATATAGGATCCTTTAGATAGTAACGTATATAGTATTTCACGTAATACATTTAGTATCGAAGACTAAGATAATTTTATAATTTTAAAAGGAATTTGTATAACCAAACCTTTCTTACCTATCTTATGCACCTTTCACGTCTGTTTCTACCTTTATGTACCGCCATATTTTTGGCCTTTCATAACGCCACTGCCCAGCAATTAAAAACTCAAGATACCACACTCTTTGACCGTGATTATGTACTCGAGGCCTCAATGGTAGGGTATTTTAGCCCAGACGGGGCACGAAACCCTACGCTGCGGGCCAATAAAGGCGATAGGGTTCGGATAAAAATCACCAATGCAGAATTGATGACCCACGACATAGCCCTGGAAAAAATGGGCATAAAAAGTAAGACCATTCTGGAAAAAGGAATGAGTACCACCCTTACTTTCACCGCCACTCAAAGTGACATTTATTATTGCTCCGTACCCGGCCACCGAGCGGCAGGTATGGTTGGAAATTTTGAAGTGGTGGAGGGCATTATTTCTACCGCGACGATTCAGGGGCAGTTGCCTAAAAAAGACGGCCAACCGTTAAATCTTAATTTTGAAACGGGAACGTTGAAAGATTGGACCGCCACCGGAACGGCCTTTGCCAACCCTTTGATTTCTCTCGACCCCTCTCCCATCCACGAAAAAGATATGCGTATTGGCTTTGAGGGAACGCATTTTTTGAGCAGCGGAGGTACAACAAACGCAAAATTGACGGGAACATTAACCTCTACTTCTTTTAAAGTCACTCACCCTTTTGCTGCTTTTAGGGTTTCCGGAGGGGCATTAGAGGACACCCGCGTCGAATTACGTTTGGCTGGTACCGATCAGATTATCTTTAACATCACTGGACAAGGGCGCGCCACGCTGCAACCAGTCGTGGTCGACCTTCAAGGATACTTAGACAAAGAGATTTACATCAAGATTATTGACAACGAAACGGGTATTTCCCAAATCCCGTATATTCCCCACGACAAATGGGCGCACATCAACTTTGATGAATTTCTATTTTATCCCACCCGCCCCGAATTCCCTAACGAGCTGAAACAGAAAGACATCATTATTCTTCCACCTTTAGACCCTGTCATTAATGCAGGGCTGTCGGGCATAGAAGCGGCCAAGGCCATGACACCACCCCAAGGCTTTAAAATAACCTTGGCCGCTGCCGAGCCAGACGTGGTGCGTCCGATTAGTTTTACGATCGATTCACGCAACCGCCTTTGGGTGGTGGAAGGCCACACATACCCCATTCCCGCGCCTGAAGGACAGGGCAGAGACCGCATTTTGATTTTGGAAGATACCAACGGCGACGGCACCCTCGACAGCCGAAAAGTATTCATGGAAGGCCTGAATCTGGTCAGTGGCATCGAGGTCGGCATGGGTGGCGTTTGGCTCGGATCAGCTCCTTATCTTTTATATATCCCGATAGACGCCAAAAATGACAAACCCGCTGGACCGCCCCAAAAACTGTTGGATGGTTGGGGAACGCAAGACACCCACGAAACCCTTAACAGCTTGCGATGGGGCCCCGATGGTTGGCTTTACGGAACGCATGGCGTGTTTACCCATTCCAACGTCGGAAAACCCGGCGCTCCCGATGCAGAGCGCACTAAAATCAACGCTGGTGTGTGGCGATACCACCCCACCAAACACCAATTTGAGGTTTTTGCCGAAGGCACGAGCAACCCTTGGGGCATTGATTTTAACGACTACGGGCATCCTTTCATCACGGCCTGCGTGATTCCGCACATGTACCATATAATCCAAAATGCCCGTTATCAGCGGCAGGCGGGAAAACACTTTAACCCCTATACCTACGACGACATCAAAACCGCCGCTGACCACGTACACTGGGTGGGTGAGCGCGGTCCCCACGCGGGCAATTTTCGGTCGGCGGCCAAAGGTGGGGGTCATGCCCACGCGGGCGCCATGGTGTATCTGGGCGGTTCGTGGCCCGCAGAGTACCGAAATGAGATTTTTATGAACAACATCAACGGCGCCCGGCTAAACCGAGACCGCCCCCAACGGAGCGGTTCGGGGTACGTGGTTAGACACCGGGATGATTTTATGGCGATGAATGACACTTGGTCGCAGTGGCTAAACTTCAAATACGACGCCAGTGGGTCGGTTTTTGCCATTGACTGGTATGATAAAAACCAATGCCATAGCCCCAATCCCGACGTACATGACAAAACCATGGGTCGAATTTTTAAAATCACCCACGAAAATGATAAATGGGTACAGGTAAACTTGGCCAAGGCGTCAGATATGGAATTGGTTAACTACCAGCTAAACGCCAATGAATGGTACGTACGGCAGGCCCGCACGCTGTTGCAGGAGCGTGGACCCAATAAGAAAGTCCACAAAGCCCTCAAAAAGATACTCGCCGAAAATCCCGATGCTACCCGCAAACTTCGCGCACTATGGGCACTCCACGTCACCCAAGGACTGACCGAAAAGGATTTAATTGAGTTACTTTCCCACGAAAACGAATACGTCAGGAGCTGGGCCATTCAGTTAGTTGCCGAAGACAAAAGCGTGAGTCCTGAAGCCCTAAAACGTTTTGCCGAATTGGCTAAAAATGACCCTTCTGCCCAAGTCAGACTTTACCTAACCTCGGCAATGATACGCCTCGAACCGTCGCAGCGATGGGATGTAGTTGAAGCCCTTGCGCAGAAAGCCGAAGATAAAGAGGATCATAATCTACCATTGATGTTATGGTACGCCGCCGAACCGCTGGCAGTCATCGACGCAAAACGAGCACTGCAAATGGCCGAAACTTCCAAATTTCCTAAGCTACTCCCTTATACGATTCAACGCGTAACGGCGATTGGAACCGAAGAGTCTAAAAAGCTACTCAAAGACCTAAAAGACCGTTTGGGAAAAGTGCATTCGCACGAAAACCACGAAATTGAGATGCTGATTGATAAAGCATTAGGAAAATAAAAACTTCGCAACAATGAAGACTAAACATCTGATTCTCGTCCTTTCGACCCTGATTTGCGGGATTGCGTTCAGCCAACCCGTAACCAGCACACTCTCTTCCGGCTTCAAGAAAACAAAATTGACGGGGGATTTTATCTCGGAAGGCGTAGCCGTAGCCGACCTCAACAAAGACGGAAAATTGGACATCGTTGCGGGTTATTACTGGTTTGAAGCTCCTTCTTGGATAAAACACCAAATGGCCCCCGCCGAAATCACCAACGCTTCAACCGCCGAAGCCTCTGCATCGACGGTAGGTTTTGGAATGTTTTCAAGGGTATTTAATCCTAGAAAAGAATACAGCAACTCGTTTTTGAACATGGGTATGGATGTTAACTTGGACGGTTGGGATGATGTTGTCATCATTGATTTTCCGGGAAAACCCGCCTTCTGGTTTGAAAACCCGCGCAATAAACCGGGCGTCTGGCAAAAACACATCATTGCCGATTCGGTTGGTATCGCCAACGAATCACCAGGATTTATTGACATGGACGGCGACGGTCGACTTGATATTCTTTGCGGCGACAAAGCCAAAAAACAGATTATCTGGTTGAAAGCCCCCGTAAAACGCGGTGATACGGAATGGAAACGCTACAACCTAAGCGCAGAGAATGTGCCCGGAACTGAGATTTTTTCGCACGGAATTGGGTACGGAGACGTCAACAAAGACGGTCTAAACGACGTGGTCATTCGTGAAGGTTGGTTTGAAGGAACTCCCGATAAAACCGCTGGAAACTGGAAATTTCATCCCGCCGATTTGGGACAACCCTGCTCACACATGCAGGTTGTGGATGTAGATGGTGACGGCAAAAACGATGTCATTAGCGCCTCAGCCCACGCTTTAGGAATTTGGTGGCACCAGCAGATTACCGATAAAGAAGACAAAATCAACTTCACCACGCACGTAATGAGCACCACCACCGCCCAAACCCACTCATCAATCATGGCAGATTTGAACGGTGACGGCCGTAAAGAATACATCACTGGCAAGCGGTTTTTGGCCCACCACGGCCGCGACCCTGGCGACGCAGATGCCGCCTATCTCCTGTGGTTTGACCTGACGCCAGGCAAAAAGCCCTACTGGACGGAGCACGTCATTGACGACGATTCGGGGGCAGGCTTAAATATTACGGTACAGGATATGAACAAAGACCGTAAACCCGACATCATCATTGCCAATAAAAACGGGGTATTTCTGTTTGAAAATAACTTACAAAAATGATGCTTTCTTCTGGTAACGTGCCTTAACGGCACGTTACCATTCTCTCCAAAAGAGAAAAAAAAATAAAATAAAACATACGGCTAAAGTGCCCTTATCTTGCTTTTTTACCTCAAAAAGCCCCATCAAAAATCACCAATTAGTATATTTTTTCTTCTAAAAAAAATTGCCTACTTCAAGATATTTTTCAATTCTAAATCTTTAAGATTACCTTTGGACACGTAAAGTATTTATACTTGCTATATGGGTTATCTATGGTCAAATACCATAGATATTTTTTTTATTTATTAAATCAATTTTAATGCAAAAACATATTGACAAAAAATCAAAATCAACTAAAAATCAAGTATTTAACGACTAAACGTGCCGCGCGAAATGAGAAAAAGAAGTCTACTTTTACTGATTACTTTTGTATTTTTTTATAGTTTAAGTTTTTCCCAATCCCCCAATCCGCTTTTTCCAAAAGCAGATTCCCTCCCTAAAACCCAAAATCTGAGGACAGGAGCTTCCACTTCTATTTCTGGTAATATTACAAGAAACAGCCAGCTTGTGCAGCCTCCCTCCAAGGCTGATTCGGCCGCTAAGTATATTTTATTATCACCCGGTTTTGCAACCGCCGCAACGGGTTCGAGTTTCTATTTGGGCATTATTGTAGGCCGACAAATTGAAGTTGACTTCCCGAGACCAAATCAGATTATTCAACGAAACAACTCCAATCAAGCGGTATTACGAATTGCAGGTACCTGCGACAGTAGCGCCGCTGCCGTAGAAGTAAATCTGATACCTGTTCAGGGCGGAATTGCTCAAAGTGATTTGTTTCAAGCAAACAACGGTAAATACGCCGACAGTCTTTGGATTACGGGCGGAGATTACCGATTGGAAGTCAAAACAATCATGCGGTATATTCCTTCAAGTAACGGGGCAACGCCGATTTATGGCACCACTCGTATGGTGGAACGGGTGGGCGTTGGTGAGGTTTTGTTACTTTGGGGGCACAGTTTTCTGGCTGGCGACCCCTCCTACGATGAGCCTGCTTCCGACCCCAGAGTACGCACGGTAGCGGTACTGCGTAATCCTTCAATCCCTAATGAACCCGGAAAATTGCAAGATCTGGATGCCCTTCCAGTCGTTTTTCAACCCATTACTTCATCCAACATCGGCCCTTTTGGGGTTCACAGTTGGATGTGGGGGCGCTTTGGTGACACGCTTGCCAAACGCCTGAATGTCCCAGTTTTGCTGTACATGACTGCCTACGGAGGCTCCAATGTTTGGATGAACATGAAAAATATTAAAAGGGAGCTGTTTGGTTTTGACTGGTTTGGCGGGCAAGACAAATTTTGGATGCCTTACCGCCCCGTTGAGGCTGCTTTCTACAAGTACATACCCCTAACAGGATTAAGAGCGGTGCTAGCTGAACACGGAGGTAATGATGTGGGCCCCAACTTTTTAACTACTCTTTACGAAAATTTCGTTTTTGTTATCAACCATACCCGAACGGTTCAGGCAAATCATTCGCAACTAGCATTTAAATTAAGCAAAGAAGGCGTTGACTTTTTAAATCAAAACACCGCTGTTGTCAATGACAAAATACAGCAGGTTTTAAATACACTACCCAATACGAGTCTAGGAATTGACTTAAGCAACCCCAACACCCAAGGCCCATGGCGAGACGATGGAGGTAAAGGGCATTTTAGAGGTAAATTGGGGCATGATAAATACCTTGAACTATGGAAAGCCGCCGTACCAAACAGTTTCTTTTCTACCACCACTCCTAAACCAGCTACAAAGCCAAATTAGTGAGTTTCTTGGTGCTATATATCATTGGCGGGGAGTGTATCTCCGCTGGTTTATTATACGATTTAAGTTATTCTTTGTCTTTCAGACTAAAGTGAAGTTGGTGCGCTGTTGCGTAAATATCTAGCAATAGAGGCCGACCAGTCTTGGTAGAAGTATCCAGAATTCTGCCCCAACGCACTTGATTGAGTAAGCTCATAAATTCTGCATCTTTTTTGTAGGCTTCTTTAACTTTTTTTCGACTCAACCAACTCAGTTCTCCCGTTGGATGCTTACTAAAAAAGTAGGTATAATTAGGGCTTAGTTCCGACCAGTCGCGGCGGCGATACAGCCATAAGCCTTCATAACTCAGTAAGCCAAGCGACTTATAACCAATAACTTCCACCAATTCCCCGCTCCGATAGCACCAATCACGACCTGCTTGACGGTACCCAAACACTGTAGCTAAATCGTACAGATAAGTAGAATCGGGGGTTTTGATTTTAATGCGGTTCATGCGGGGTGTCCGCAATTCAAACCCTTCCCCTTTATTAGTAAATTCGTGGACCAAACGATGATGAATATAATCATCCACCGTTAGATAGACCCCATTTTTAGGTTTATCGGCTCCCTTTTGAGCTTGGGTTTTGGCCATAAACACCCACAAACACGCCCCCATCAAAATCGCTTTCATCCGTTTACAGCCTCGTATAACTATTGAATTTCCGTTCCTTCTTTCAAGTCTTCGCGGGCATTGATGACAATTTGGTCATTGGCCCGCAAGTTGCCGAACACTTCCGTCAAATCTCCTGATTGCTGACCGCGCCGCACATCGACGTACTGCGCCCGGCCATCAATCACACGAATCACGTACTGCCGCTCCGTAGAAGCCACCACCGACGTAAGCGGCACCGCCAACGCACCAGTGGTGCCTTCTGCGTCCAGAATTACTTCGGCAAACATGCCCGGCTTAAACTTTCCAGCGGCATTTGTAATGTCTATTTCGACGGTTTCGGAGCGAAATTGCTCGTTCATGTTGCCCGATCGACGCGTAATTTTTCCCTTAAATACCTGGCCAGGCAACGCACCAACCGTAAACGAAACCGTTTTTCCGTGCTTTAGCGTTGTGCTATAATTTTCGGGAATATCTAGCACGAGTCGAAGGTGATTTTGTTGTTGTAACACCATCATCGGACGCTCCATTTTAGCGCCCGCCCCGACCAGTGCACCAGGATGAACATTTCGTTCCGTAATCACGCCATCAAACGGCGCTCGAACTGTCAAGTAAGATTTGATTTTGGTCAGTGCCCGAAAGTTGGCTTCCTCACCCAGCATCGACGCGCTGTCGGCCATCATGCGGGCGTTGGCCGTTTCCAAATCCAACGCCGAGACCGACCCTGGCACTCTGCTGCTGGCCCTCAGGCGGCGGTAATGCTCCCGGCTCGCCACCAGTAGCGCATTGGCTTTCAGGGCATTGGAGCGGGCTACCGCCAGCCGCTCTTCTGATTCGGGCGAATCCAAGACCATGAGTATTTGGCCTTTTTTCACAAAAGAACCCCGGTCAACCAACACCTGCTCCACAAATCCGTCGGCCTTGGGATAAATATTTACCTCCTGAAAAGCCTTAAATTCGCCCGGAAGTCGAAACGTCTGCCCCACTTTTTGCGGAACGGCTTTGCCAATTTGGAATTTGGGTCGGTCAGCTTGGAATTTTGTGGTCTTCTTTTCGGCCGTCTCCGAAGAAGAACAGCTCGTCAGGGTGACCGAAACGACCAGCGCGGCCAGAAGACCGCTGAATACGATTGTTTTCATATTTCTTTATGAACTAAATGATGGATTTCAAGGGATTCTTCTTCAAAAATGGGGTGCGTGACGGGCTCCTCTTCGGGCAAAAGGGAGGGGTTTTGGAAGTCGGCACTCCCCTGCAACCAAGCATATACCTGCGGAACGATGTACAAAGCCGCAATAGTTGACGCAATCAAGCCCCCAATCACGGCCCGCCCCAACGGAGCCACCTGCTCGCCCGCGTCGCCCGTACCAAGGGCCATTGGTACCATGCCCGCAATCATGGCAAAACTTGTCATCAACACTGGGCGCAGGCGAATACCTACACTTTCGACGGCGGCTTTGCGGGCGTCGCGGTACTCCCACCGAAGCTGCTCGGCATTGGTCACAATCAAAATGGCATTGGCAACCGAAATCCCGACCGACATAATAATCCCCATGTAAGATTGTAAATTGAGCGTACTACCCGTCAGCAACAGCAAGCCAATGGCCCCGACAATCACCGCTGGAATGGTGGACAGCACCACAAATGATAGCTTAAACGATTGATAGTTGGCGGCTAAAAGCAGAAAAATGACCAACACCGCAATGGCCAACCCCACCTGCAAACTGTCGAGGGTTTCGACCAACAACGACGACATCCCCTTGATTTGCGTAACAAGGCCCTTGGGCGTTTCGCCCATGCCTGCCACTACCTTCTCGACGGCCGTGGTTGCGGCCCCCAAATCGGTGTGGTGAATATTGGCCGAAACCGTCACAAACCGTCGCGGTCCTGTACGAGCGTATTCTCCAGGCAGGGTATCCATCGAAAACGTTGCCACATCCGACAGCACTGGGCGTACCTGACCCGCCACCAACGGAATTTCCTGCAATTGGGGCAAGCTCCGCATGGCATATTCAGGAATCTGAACCTGCACTTGGTACGTGTAGGCCGATTTTTGATCAAGCCACTGATTTTTTTCGGTAAATCGACTCGAAGACGTTGACGCCGTGATAGACCGGGCTACCTGCTGAATGTTGAGTCCCATCATGGCAAGTTTTTGGCGGTCGAGTTTGATATTGATGACGGGAAACTTGAGGGGCTGAATGATGCGCACATCCCGCAAAAAAGGCACCTCCGCCAAACCGCCCACGAGTTGATTGGCATAGCTTTCTATTTGGGCCATGTCCCGACCAGCCACCTGCACTTCGATGGGCGTGTACGCACCCTGACTCATGAGTTTTTCGGTCAGGTCGGCGGGCTCAAAAGAAAGCGTGATGCCAGGCATTTGTTCTATTACTGCCTCACGCAAGCGTTCTTTAAAATCCTGCATATTGGCGTGGTATTCTTTTGCCAACGCTACTTTAATCACCGCATCGTTGGAGCCGCTCGTGCTGACGTACAGGTTGGTAGTGGCGTAGTTTGTAGGTACCACACCCACGTAAGCCGACGAAACGGCCAGATTTCCTTCGGCCACTTCATCCACCAAATTTAGCAGTTCTTTTACCTTTTCTTCGGTGCGCTCGAGGCGGGTTCCGTCGGGGGTTTTCATCCGAATTACCATCTGACCAGAATTAATCTGGGGTAAGATGTCTTTACCGATGTAGACAAATCCAACGCCCGCCAAAATGAAAATCACCAAAAGATAAACACTGACAATCAACCTATTTCGCCGCATCAATCGCCTAGTTTGCTGCACAAATCCATCGCGCATCCATTCAAAATATGACGTCTTTTGTTTTATATTCACTTTGTGTTCGGCAACATGAGGGTGGCTTTTCATGAGGTGATTGGCCAGAATTGGCACCAGACTTTGGGCCAAAAAATAAGAGACCGTCATGGCAAATCCAATGGAAAGCGAAAGCGGCAGAAACATGGCTTTCGGTACGCCTGACATCAAAAAGGATGGAGCAAAAACGGCCAGAATACACAATAAAATCAGCAAAAGCGGCAAGGCAACCTCCCGACAGGCATCGTACACGGCCAGTTTTTTGGGTTTCCCCATCTCCAAATGTTGGTGAATATTTTCAATGGTCACCGTGGCTTGGTCCACCAGTATACCGATGGCCAACGACAGCCCCGACAAAGTCATGATATTGATGGTTTGTCCCGCTAAATTCAGCAGTAGTACCGCCGCAATAATGGAGACCGGAATCGTGATGATCACAATCAAAGAGCTACGCCAATCGCCCAAAAAAAGCAACACCATCAGGCCCGTTAAAATAGCTCCGAGGGCCCCTTCAAAAATCAGGCTCTTGACCGCGTTAATCACAAAAACGGATTGGTCAAACTCGTACGAAACCTCAATGTCATCTGGAAGGAGGCTACGCATTTCGGGCAATTTCGCCTTCAGTCGCGTCACCACGTCCCAAGTTGAAGCGTCGGCCGTTTTGACGACTGGAATATAAGAAGAACGGTTGCCGTTGACCAAGGCGTAGCCCGCCGTTACGTCAGAACCGTCGGAGACCGTCGCCAAATCACGCAGAAAAATGGTGCGATGGCCCTTGGTATTGATGGAAATCTGATTAAAATCTTCGACTTTTTCTTCGAGGGAATTGAGGGTGGTAATGTAGGTCCGGTTTTCAACGCGAATATTCCCCGAGGGCGTCATGACGTTATTGGCCGCTAAAGCCTCGACCACTTCATCGGGCGATACGTTCAGGCTCCTGATTTTGTCGGGGTCAAGATTAATCACAACAGTCCGCGAGTTGGTTCCAATCGGCGGCGGGGCCGTCAGGCCCGGAATGGTCGAAAACAGCGGTCGAATACGCGTAACGGCCAATTCGTGAATCTCCTTGAGAGCCCGCGTTTTGCTACTAAAAACTAAGTCACCGATGGGTACCGAGGAGGCATCGTAGCGCACCACTTGCGGCGGTAACGCCCCCGGCGGAAAAAATTTCATGGCCCGGTTGACCTGAATCGCCACTTCGGCAGCGGCCTGCGCCATGTCGGACCCTTCATAAAAAGCCAGTTTTACGATGGTAAGCCCCTGCACGCTGCGGCTCTGAATTTCTTTGACACCCGAAATGTACAGAAATTGATCCTGCATTCTGGTCGCAAAAAAGCCTTCCATCTGCGCGGGCGACATCCCGCCGTAAGGCTCAATGACATAAATAACGGGGGAATTTAGCCGGGGAAATATATCAATCGGAATCTTCGTAGCCGATAAAATTGAGAACACGACAAGCCCACCAATCAGCACCAAAGCCGAAAGCGGACGTTTTAACGATGTGGACAAGAGCGACATAAATACAATGGGTGGTTAAGGGATACTACCGACGAAAAAGGGCGAAAAATGCCTCGAAATTATTGGTGGCGGAGGCTTTTTGGAGTTGCACCCGAAGAACGCGGCTTTGGGTAGTTACTACGTCTTTCTCCACCGAGGTAAGCAGTTGCAGGGCATCCGTTAACCCCAAAATATTTTCCAACCCATTGTTATAACGCGAAAGCCGTTGGTTGTAAGCCGCCGTAGCCGACTGCAATGAAAGGGGCAATTCCTTTAGTTCGAGTTGTAAAACAGAAAGCATCGCCTCCGAAGCATTGAGGGTATTTTTAAGTTGCAGTTGCTCCACCGCCAGTTGATTGGTCGCTTCTTTTACCCGAAACTGTTGCAATTGAATACGATGGGAAGAACGACGAAAATCCGTCAAGTTGACGGTCATTGCCGCCCCGACCAGTACGTTGGTTCGGCTATAAAGCAGCCCGTTGCCCAAAGGTCCGTAGTTATTTTCAACGTTAATGCTAGAACCCCGCGCCCAAGTCGCCGTCAGCAGCGACACCCTCGGCAGGGCAGCTTTACGAATCACGTCAATTTCTGCCGAGCGGTATTTCGCCAAATAATCACGGTATTTCAGCAAGGGGTGGTCGTTGGTAGGCTCCGAATAAAGGGGAGATAAACCCACCGATGCCGACTGAAAAGTGGTATCGATTTGCATTTGCTCAACAGGGCGCCCCGTGAGCGTGGCGAGCTGATTGGCAGCCTGCCGATAATCTTCCAACACCTGCCAATAGCCGAGTTTAGCCTTAGAAAACTGCACCGAAACCAGCGACGAATCAAGCCCGGGTTTGATACCGTTACGCACCAAGTTAACGGTGATTCGACGAACGGTATCCACGCGGGCGATGTTTCCCTGCTCAATTTTCAAAAGTTGATGCAGCCGAAGCAAGTCCAAATAGGTCGTAATGACGACTTGGCGCAGCCCAAATTTTTCACGTTCTAGCGCAGATTCTCCAACGGCAATATCGGTGCGGGCAAGCTGGTCTTCGGCCTTAAAACGCCCGAAATTATACACTTCCCAGTCCATAGAGGCCAGCGCAATATTGCCCGAAGCCAAATCCATTCGGTTTTCCGTCCGTCGTCCGCCCGAAGTAGGCACAATTAACCCCAGCGAAAAATACGAACCCGAATGGCCGTTGGCCGTTCCGACATCAATCTGGTCGTGAAGACGAACGTTGGGCAAGCGGTTGTCGCGCACCACCCGGGCGTTTGCCCGAATCGCCTCCAACGCCGAGCGTTGCGCTGCCAGCGTCGGATAATGGGAAAAGGTTGCTTCAATGGCCCTTTCCATCGTCAATACCTGCGAAAACAAACCCGTATGACTCACTAAAATCAAGGCAACCAATGCAAAATTACGACGGGCAAAAAACATCATTTGTGCAATAAATTAAGAAATGGGTGGAGGTGTCGTTTCACCCTTCAAAATAACCACCACGCTCATTAAAGACTCATTAGTGATTTATTAGAATTTGATTAGAAACCAATTTCAAGCCGTTTAATGGTTACTTTAGTGGTAGAATTAGCCATTCAAAAGTGTTTTTAGGGTGTTATGAATGTATTATTGGTAGAAGATGACGTTGAACTGGCACAGTTCATTCAGAAGGGTTTACAGTCGGAGGGCATTCCCGTTTCGATGGCTTACGACGGAATCATAGGGCGCAGTTTGGTCAATGAGCACAGCTATGATGTGGTGGTGCTGGATGTAAATATTCCAGGCCTAAATGGGTATGATTTGTGCCGATTTATCAAACAAAACTGGCCCGCCATTCCCGTGATATTATTAACGGCGCTGGGGAGTCTTGACAACAAAGTACTGGGGTTTGAATCGGGAGCCGATGATTATCTCACCAAACCTTTTGCTTTCAAAGAACTGGTATTCAGACTAAAAGCCCTTGCAAGGCGGCATTCTTCCCGCCCGCTATTACCCAAACGCCTGACCCTGCTGGACTTGGAACTAGACACGCAATCGCATCAGGTTTGGCGGGCAGGTCAGCGCATTACTCTGACCGCCCGGGAGTACGCCCTGCTGGAGTACCTGTTGGTGAATCAGGGGCGCGTAGTGAGTCGAGTGAGCATTCAGGAAAATGTGTGGGATGTACATTTTAATACCAACACCAACGTAGTAGACGTGTACATCAATTACTTGCGTCGAAAAATAGACACCGTAGAGCCAAAACTCGTTCATACCGTTTTTGGGGTTGGATACATGATTGGGGCTGAGCCATGAGCATCAAAGAAAAAGTGACGATTGCGTTTGGGTTATTGGTAGCCACGATACTCGTGCTGTTTTCTTTATTTATTTTTGAAGCCTACGAATCGTACCGCCGTTCGATGATGCGTACCCGGCTGCAACGCCGTGCGCTCTCGGCCCAAACCTATTTTCTGAATCGCAGTGAATTTCACCGGTTCAGCTTTCTCATTTTGCCCGAGCAAAAAGAAATGATTTTTGACGTTGAAAACAATCTCATTTATTCCTCCACAGGTCCGCACGACTATGTACCAACCAAAGACCTGCTCCGGGAAGCGCGCCGTAAAGAGATGTATTTTACCTACAAAACGCCCGAATGGCCCTCCCCCAAAGAAGGCGTAGCGCTGTCTTTCAATTACCAAAACCGAAATTATGTGGTCGTCGTAACGGCTTATGACCTCAACGGGCACCAGACCAGCACTAACTTATTTGCCATCCTTTTGGGCGGCAACATTTTATCATTGGCGGTAATTATATTAGCAGGCTTTTTGTTTGCGCGGCGGGCCATGCAGCCGTTTGACCGCTTAATCAGTCAGATAAATACCGCTACCGTCAACGATTTTTCATTTCGTCTATCTTATAAAGCCGAACCCGACGAAGCAAGTTACTTGGCGGGCTCATTCAATCAACTGTTGAGTCGGCTACAAAAATTGGCCGTCAGCCATGAGCATTTTATTGGGTATGCTTCCCACGAAATCCGAACGCCGCTGACGGTCGTAAAGGGAATGTTGGAAACGGGCCTCGCCTACGACCAAACCCCCGAAGCCACCCGCGAGAGCATGGAAAAAGCGCTGCATCGGCTGGAAGACGCCATTGAGTTGGCCAATTCGCTCCTGCACCTGACGGAGGTAGAAGGGCTAAACCCTAATCGACTCATGGAAGATGTCAATTTGGTAGATACGATTTTGGACACCGTGGGCTATTTTCAGGAAAAGTACCCCCATCAACAAATTGATTTGCAATTGACCGAAGTATTTATCGAAAACAGCCCGCGCATTAAGGTGGTCGGCAACAATAGCTTGCTGCGCACGGCTTTGATAAATATTATTGACAACGCCTGTAAATACTCTGATTTTAAGCCCGTACAAGCAGTGATCACCTGCCAACCATTCTGGGTCATAATTGATATTATTGACCAAGGAATCGGCATTCCCAACGCCCGACTTTCAGAGGTATTTTTGCCCATGATGCGGGCCGAGAATGTAGGAACGATAAAAGGCTTTGGGCTGGGCCTGACGTTGGCCGAAAAAATCGTTACCATTCATCGGGGTGTGCTAAATATTCAATCTATCCCCACAGAAGGCACCACCGTTTCGGTCCGTTTGCCAGCCATTTCAATATAAGATGCTTGGTAGTGGTGTCAAAAAAAAACATGACCCGCTCTCAAAGAGAACGGGTCATGCAACAACTTTACCCTACTTGAATAAATCTTCAAAAACCGCTTTCACGGCTCACTTTATCTTTCATAACATTGAGTTGACTATAGAATACAGGAACACACTGGTTGCTGAACTCTTTAGACTACGGTAGCAAAGTAACATAAACTTTTATTCATTTTTATCCCTAAAAGCCGTGAATCCTACCTATTCACCGGTGAAACCTACCTATTTGCCTGCGAAATTAACCTTTTGGCGGGTGAATTTATCGCTCAAAATACGACTCGCAATTTTGAATTTTTAGAAAACGGCTGCTTTTTTGGAAGCAGGCATGGCACTTTCAATGCCTCGACAACGATACCTGAGTAGGTGCTTGACGAATGAGGTCTTTTCGTTGATAAATTCGAATACTGTCAATTTCCTTGACGAAAGAATAGTCTCTTGCTACCATACGATTCAATACTAGGTAAGATTCATGCCGCTGCGATTTTAGCGTAAACATCAAATTGTTAGGTCCTACCGCATCCAAGAATAAAGCGGGTTGGTTTTCTTGAAGATTCCGAATGTATTTTTCAAGGTACACCGCCTGAAACGAGTTCTTCATAATACTACGTTGCGAATGCGTTTCTGCCGTTCCCTGCCGCCTTTGACTTTCAACGTATAAACGGCAGTTCCAGCCCCACACGGCAATGCAATCTGTCGGTTTAGTAGCTTGTTGAATCCATACGGCAACGGCTGATTGTTGCAAACGGGCATAACGCGGAAAAACCGCGAGGTAAGGATTAATCTTGAAGGCTACCGAAGCCCCTCTTCCCACGTCATTGTTACTCATTGGCGGAAAGGTCACTAAAGCCACACTGTAGGTACTGAAATAGCCGTACAGAGTAAACCGTAGAAAAATAAAGAAGAATATCGTCGCCATAAACACCCAAGTTGGCCACCTGTTTTCAGGAGAACCGTTCTCTTTTAGCAACGGCGAAAGACAAACGCCGAGCATCCAGCCCAGAGGAAAAACGGCAAAAAGCAGGTAATGACTAAATTGCGTTTCGGGTTTAAAAACCGCAAAAAGAGACAGCCCCAACGTAACCGCCACCATGACCACAATCCATTGATAGCCTCCCGTTTTATTGACAAAAGGATTGACCTTCAAAAACCGCAGCAACAACAACGGCACAATCAAAGCGAAGAGCGCAAGAATATCAAGATGATGCCCCAGATAGGTTGGCAGGGCAATGAACCTCTCCCAAAGTGTATGGGGCAACATCGTTGAATATTGGTTTAATTCTTCATAACCAATCAAATTTGCCAGCAAATAGTAGGTATAAAAGTCATCTAATACGCCATAGTGGGCGCATACCATAAGAATGATACCGATACTGCTCGCTCCGCCGCCCATCAACATAAAAAGTGCCCCGTAGTTGGGTCGCTGGGCTCGAAGCAGAAAAAAAGCAAGAACCAACAACGGACCCGCAATAACTGGCAAAGCCTGCAACTTGCAAAACGGAATCAACCCCGCCATAAAACCCATCAGGTATAAGTCAATCGGTGAGCGTTTTGCGCCACTCATCCACCGACAAGCAATGTAGAAGCAAGCCGTCAATAAGGGCAGGGCAGCCAGTTCACTGCTGTAATGCAGAAAATCAGACCAAGTTGTCCAACCAAAGAAGACGGCAACCGCCAGGGCGGTCAAACGAGTGACGATTGGCGTAGACATCCGTTGTAGACTGCGATAAAAGAAGTAAAAAGCAACTAAAATCAATGCCAATGCGGTGATGCGGGCCGCCGTATAATCGAGGGGAAGACCCAAAACGGCGGGTAACAAAAGCGCATAACTGTTGAGCGGGCCAGAAGTAGTGCCATCTACCGACGCCCAGAATATGGGTTTTTGCCTTAGCGTAATGGCCTGCGCCATCATCTGGCTTTCGTCGGGGTTGAGTTCTTCATTGAACCCAATACTCGGAATCCGGAGAAATATAATCATCACCACGAGCAGTCCAAAATGACTTTTTGCGGACATTTTAGCGGTATAATCAGGCACAAGGCCCGAGGCAAGTCCCAAAACAATGAGTAAAACAAATCCGATTGAATAATAGATGAATGGCCATTCATCAACAAACCAACCTATTCCATAGTGCACCATTCAGTCAGTTTAAATTAGGGAAGTGTGGGCAAGTAATTAAGCAAATTTATTCGTGAAAAGTTGCAGTGGCGCGAAGAGCATAAAAGATTGATTATCTGTAATTTATCGTCTCTTTGTGAAGTTTAAATTAATTATGCATATATACTTATTTACGGCCTAATAATTAGGCCATAACATTCAGATTGTCAATTTTTTAATCCTTTGTATTTATGCAATAAAATAACGTGCATTTAGTCTTCAATTAGGGAATAATCCAAGAAAAAAGTGTTATGTATATTTTGCCTTTTTTTACATAAATCACGGGTTTTACTACTCCACCCATAAGCACGGAAGTTATGCCCTATTGACAAAATCAATACTTTTAATTTACTTTGTAAACAAAAGTACTTTTTGAAACATTTTTATATTTACCTTGCTGTTTCTGATTGAAAAAACGAAAACAAATCTAAATTCATAAAATGAAATACTTTGCAGCGCCTGATTCCATCGTTCGGAAAATATGGGGCAAAGCCGACACAATCCTATTTATCTTTGCGGGCGCCTCCGCCGAGTTTGCGTTAAACAAGGCCGTAGATTGGCTTTATTTCACGGGCAAACTCCCCTCCGACCCGCTGGGGCGTTTATTTTCAACCGTTTCGTACGCCCGGCAAATCGTTTTTTCGGAGTATAGCGAGGCCCTTTTTGCCATTGACAAAATCGCGGCGATTCATCAGGGCGTTGAGCAGAAAAGAGGTGCTCAAATCCCCGATTGGGCCTACCGCGACGTTCTTTTTATGCTTATCGATTATTCCATCCGTTCGTTTGAGTTACTGGAACGAAAATTGACCCATCCGGAAAAAGAGGAAGTATTTGAGGTATTTTACCGCGTCGGGGCAAGAATGGGCATCAAAGGCTTACCCGTACATTTTGATGAATGGCTAAAAATGCGCGAAGAACACATCCAAGAAAACTTACTATCAAGCCAATTCACCCTTGATCTTTACCAGCAGTACAAAAAACATTTAGGTTCATTCCGATTTTTTTTGCTCAAACAAGCGCAGATTTTGGTCGTTCCTCCAAGGGTAAACAGGCTACTTAGGCTCGGCAAATTCCCCATTTTTGCGTCGGCAATTGGCACCTACAAGCTTCTAAGATTACTAAAAGTAGAGAACTACCTCAAAAATGTGATTTTGCCCGAAGCTTACAAACCACAAATTGCGGCATTGGACGTTGTATAATATCAAGCCGAAATATTAAAACATCTTCGACAAAGTGGACGTTAATTCAACTAAATGCCAAATTACAGGAACGGTTTTATTTGAGTTGGGTTTATATCTACACAATGATTGATACTATGTTGATGTTGCAGCGGATATTTCTGCTTTTTTTGATGGGCTTTTTTGGATTGGCCGCTCCCTTGTTGGGACAGGATAGTCGGTTCAAAAATTTTATAAAAAAAACAATATCAGACACTACCGCCCCTGGCAAACCCAGTTACCGGTTTTATCCTACGCTGGCTTACGCGCCCGAAACTAGCTTTGAGTTTGGGGTATCGTCGCTCCTGCTTTTTCAGGCCAAAAATGATACCCTCAACCGCCTAAGTGAAGTGCAAGCGTTTGGCTTTGTCACGATGAAAGGCCAATATGGCCTATGGGTCGATAATGCCATTTATGGAGACCAAGACAATTGGTTTTTGCTAGGCCGAATGCGCTTCCAGAAGTTTCCGCTTCTCTATTATGGCATTGGGCCAAAACCCCCAGCTAAAGCGCCCGCATTGATCGACGCCAACTATCTTTTGTTCCGGCAACGGGTTTTAAGAAAAATCATTCCCAATCTTTTTGTGGGTCCCGAAATCGACTACCAGCAGCTCTACAACACGGCGTTTGAACAGCCCAAAGACCACCTCTACGAAAAACCTCTAGGCACCAACGGAACCATTAATGTGGGTCTGGGAGTAGCGTTGGTGTACGATAACCGTCACAATGTGCTGAATGTAAGAAAAGGCCTTTTTGGTGAACTCTCCTATCTTAAATATCATCCAAGCATTGGCAGCGAATATACATTTCACGGTGTCAATCTGGATGTGCGCTCCTATCATCCGACGAGCCCGCGCAATGTGCTGGCTTGGCAGGTATATGGCAATTTTTACGGGGGCAATATTCCCTTCAACCAACTGGCATTGATGGGTGGGGAAATGATTATGCGGGGGTATTATTCAGGCCGTTACCGCGACAAAAACATGATAGCCGCCCAGGTAGAACATCGCTGGTTGCCCTTCGGTTTTAGCAAGCGATTTGGGGCCGCTGCTTTTGCGGGAGCGGCCGTTGTAGCCCCCAAAATCAGCAAATTTTCTACCCAATACATCCGCCCTACTGCTGGCGTAGGACTGCGTTATTTGCTTTTCCCAAGGCGGGATATTTATGTCCGATTAGACGTTGGGTTCTCCGAAGACGGCCCCAACTTTTATCTGTTTACGGGTGAGGCATTCTGAGATTGTAGTTATGGGGTTAAGAGTCTTCTAGGAAATGTTATTTAAGCTCAATTAAGGCTTCAAAAGGGGTCTTTAAACTCCTTTCTGGGGGGGGGTAAAAAAATAAGAGTGTAAGTTGAAGTAAAATAATGCTTACACCTCTTTTTTCCCTTTGAAAAGCATCACTATATTTATTACTGTCTTCATACCAACGTTAAGAATGCAATTACTTTTTCTTTCTCTTGCCTTTATGGCGGTCATTTTAAGACTTAATGCCCAGAATGTTACCATCACTCCCACTGGGGTTACGCCCTCCTTTAACTACCCACGCCTCACGTATGATGCTATTTTGGCCCTATCTGGGCCAATTGAAGGCGATTTAGCGTATGACCTTACCTTTAAATGCCTTCGAATGTACAATGGAAGTAAGTGGGTATGTACACAGTCCAATGCTTCTGACTTTGCTCCTAATATTGCTGCACTGTCCAATGCAGAAGGCATTGGACAAGGTATTGCTGTTGATAATGCAGGCAATCTATATGTAACGGGAAACTACTCAGGCACTTCTGTTTTTGGGAATATTTCTATTACTTCTGTTGGAAACACTAATGATGTATTTATCGCAAAATATAATCGCAATGGGCAGGTCCAATGGGTGAAATCAGCAGGAGGAATGGGCACAGAATGGGGGCAGGAGATTGCAGTAGATGCGAGTGGAAATGTATATATAACAGGGCATTATACCGATACGATAGCATTTGAAAATATCACCTTTACTTCCGCTGGAAACAGTGATTTGTTTATCGCTAAATACAACACCAACGGTATCATACAATGGGTGAGATCGGCAGGAGGGCCAAACAATGACTGGGGAAACAGTATTGCCCTAGATGCTGCCGGAAATGCGTATATCACCGGGCATTTTCAGGGAACAGCCACTTTTGGAACAACGACCGTTACTTCTACACCGTTACCGTTTGACGATATACTTATTGCAAAGTATACCACCGACGGTAACTTTCAATGGGTAAAATCTGCCGGGGGGACCAGCGGTGATTTCGGTTTTGACATCGCGGCCGATTCCGGTGGAAATGTATACGTGACAGGTACTTATTCGGGAACTGCATTTTTTGATGGCACTCCGCTCACCTCTGAAGGTACCAATGATGTGTTTTTGGCAAAATACAATACCAATGGCGGAAAAGAGTGGGTACGTTCGGCCGGAGGATCAAGCATTGAGAGGGGACAGGCCGTTGCCGTAGACGGCAACGGTAATGTCTATATCAGCGGTACTTTTACGGAAACAGCACGCTTTGAAAATAAGTACGCTACCTCCTCAGGCGTTTTTGATATTTTTATCGCAAAGTATACATCAAACGGAAGTATTCAATGGCTGAGAAGTGCCGGGGGGACAAATTATGAGAGCTGTGAAGATATAAAGGTTGATACTGACGGCAATGTCTACCTAACGGGCGCTTTCCATACTTCTGCGATGTTTGGAGGTACAACGCTTTTTTCAATAGGATATGATGATTTATACGCCGTAAAATATAATACAAACGGAGATTTTCAGTGGGTAAGGTCGGCGGGGGGGCTGATTAAGGATTATGGACAAGGCATAGCGATTGATACTTCAGGCAATATTTTTGTTGTCGGAAATTTTGAAAACAAGGCCGTTTATGGAAATCAGACCGTGACCTCTGCCGGCAATGACGGTTTTGTGGTAGCCCGAATTGAAAAGTTTTGATAACTAATCCGACAGTTTTAGGGCTCGAAATTAGTAAAAGCCCATGGGCTTGCATTATTTTGTGAGAATACCTGTACCATAAAAATCATAGGGTAGTCGTCATTCAACGTTGACGGACTCCCTTGCTATTCCACCCCCTAAATCAATGGAAAAAAAAAGCCTGTCCGAAAGAGACATCTGCACCAAGTTTATTACGCCCGCACTCGAAAAAGCAGGCTGGAATAAATTGACTCAGTTTTTGGAGGAGGTTTCGTTTACCGACGGCAAAATCTACGTGCGTGGCAAAATGACCGCCCGGGGCGAACGCAAACGTGCCGACTACGTGCTTTATTACAAGCCCAATATTCCCATTGCCATCATTGAGGCCAAAGACAACAAACATTCCGTGCGGGCTGGGATGCAACAGGCGCTCAACTATGCCCGCATTTTGGACATTCCCTGCGTTTTCAGCAGCAACGGCGACGGCTTTCTTTTCCATGACCGCACCGCCACCGATGCGCAGATAGAAGAAGAATTAGGTTTGGATAACTTTCCTACGCCGCAACAGCTTTGGGAGAAATATAAAAAATACAAGGGCATCACTACGCCCGACGCGGAGAAGATTGCCGCGCAGCCATATTACGCCGACGGCAGTGGACGCAACCCACGCTACTATCAACAAATCGCGGTCAATCGTACCGTGGAAGCTATTGCCAAAGGTCAAAATCGAATCCTGTTGGTGATGGCTACCGGAACGGGGAAAACCTACACGGCCTTTCAAATCATTCACCGACTTTGGAAAAGCGGGGCAAAAAAACGGATTCTCTTTCTGGCCGACCGAAACGCGCTGATTGACCAAACCCGACGGGGTGACTTCAAGCATTTTAAGGATAAAATGACGGTGGTCAAACACCGCCAAATTGACAAGAGCTACGAAATCTATCTGGCTTTGTACCAAGGGCTTTCGGGTTCAGATGAAGCGGCCAACGTTTATAAACAATTTTCTCCCGATTTCTTTGACCTCATTGTCATTGATGAGTGCCACCGGGGCAGCGCCAATGAAGACAGCGCTTGGCGCGAAATTTTGAGTTATTTCAAAAATGCCACACACGTCGGCTTGACCGCCACGCCCAAAGAAACCGAAGAAACCAGCAACAGCGAATATTTTGGCGAACCGGTTTATACCTATACCCTCAAACAAGGCATTGACGACGGCTTTTTGGCTCCGTATCAAGTAGTACGGGTAGCACTCAACGTGGATGCCGAAGGCTGGCGACCCGAGCAAGGCAAAACCGACAAAGCGGGTAACTTGGTGGAAGACCGCGTGTATAATCGCTCGGACTATGACCGAAAATTGGCGATTGACGAGCGTACAGATACCGTGGCCCAAAAAGTTACGGAATTTCTGAAAGGCTACGACCGCTTTGCCAAAACCATTATTTTTTGCGTGGACATTGACCATGCCGAACGAATGCGCTCGGCCATAGCCCGCCACAATGCCGATTTGGTGGCCGAAAACTACAAGTACGTGATGCAGATTACGGGCGATAACGACGAAGGCAAACGCGAGCTCGACAACTTCATTGCCCCCGAAGAACGCTATCCCGTGATTGCAACCACTTCTGAATTGATGACCACGGGCGTAGATGCACAAACCTGCAAAGTGATTGTATTGGATGCCAACATCAATTCCATGACCAAGTTCAAACAGATCATCGGACGCGGCACCCGAATCAACGAGGAATACGGCAAACGGTACTTTACCATTCTCGACTTCAGAAATGCCACCGACCTGTTTGCCGATACGGCCTTTGACGGTGACCCGATTCGGGTAAAGCCAGTAGGCGAAGAAGAAGACCTGAGCGGCATCGTCGAAGAGGACGCCAACAATACCGAACCCATTATTGATGAAGTAACAGGGGAGGAAATTGAGATGACGCCCCAACCGCCCGTGATTCGGTATCCAACCCTTCCCAGCAGCGGCGATACATTGCAGGAACCGCGCCAAAAAGTGTACGTCAACGGCGTGGATGTGTCGGTGCTGGTGAGTCGGGAGTTGTATTTTGATAATCATGGCAAACCCATTACTACGAGCCTGAAAGACCATACGAAGGGCATTATTCAGGGAAAATTTGCTTCGTTGGATGATTTTTTAAATCGTTGGAATACCACTGAACGTAAGGACGCTATCGTGGCCGAACTGCTCGAACAGGGCGTTATGGTGGAGGCGTTGTATGAAGCGGTGGATAAAGAAGTTGATTTATTTGACTTAATTTGCCACGTCGCCTACGACCAACCGCCGCTGAGTCGGAAGGAACGGGCCAACAACGTGAAGAAGCGCAACTACTTCACCAAGTACGGTCCCCAATCCAAGAAAGTGCTGGAAGCCCTGCTCGACAAATACGCCGACGAGGGCATTACCAACATCGAAAGCATGGACGTACTCAAAGTAAAACCGTTGACCGACTTCGGCTCGCCCGTGGAGATTTTGAAGGAGTTTGGCGGGAAACCTAATTATTTGAAGGCGATTAAGGAATTGGAAAATGAACTATACAAAACAGCCTAAACTGGGATTAGGCGGATTTTAGGATTGTAGGATTTTTTTTATTTGCCTAATCGGCAAATTCCTGATGATTTGAATTGCAGGATTTTTTTAATGTGCATATTCGACAAAAAATACAATGAAGCACGAAGAGTTGACGCATAAAATCATTGGTTGTGCCATGAAAGTACATTCGATATTAGGCTCTGGTTTTCAAGAGGTTATTTATCAACGGGCGTTGGCTATTGAAATGGAAAAACAGGGTTTGGGTTTTGCTCGCGAAATGGAAATGTCTATTTATTATGATGGCATACACATCGGCACGCGCCGCGTTGATTTTTTTGTAGAAAACAAAATTATGGTAGAACTAAAAGCCGTATCGGTGCTTGATGATGCTCACCTTGCCCAAGCCATTAATTATTGCGAAGCCTATAAATTACCCATTGGTTTGCTCATTAATTTTGGCAGTAAAAGCCTTGATTTTAAACGGGTATTCAACACTAAACATCCCGAAAACAAACGATAACCTAAGACGAATAGGATTTAAGGATTGTAGGATTATTTGCTTAAAAACCTTAATCCCTAAATACAAAATCTAAGATTAATAGGATTTAAGGATTGTAGGATTTCTTTCAACCCTCCCCTGAAAAGTCTCTAAAATTCCATCAAATCATTTTAATTAATCCTAAAATCCCATAAATCCAAGTACAGACAATATGAGTAACATAAGTGGCGTAATCAAAAGCATCCGCGACATCATGTGGCAGGATACGGGCCTCAACGGAGATGCCCAACGCGTGGAGCAGCTCGGCTGGATGCTTTTTCTTAAAATATTCTCCGACAAGGACTTAGAGCTGGAATTGCTGGACGACACCTACACCTCGCCCATACCGGCGGAGTATCATTGGATACAGGAAAAGGGCAATTGGGCGGGCGACGACGAAGGCATCACGGGCGACGAGCTGCTGGAGTTTGTGGACCGTCAACTCTTCCCGGCCCTGCGCAACCTCGACGTCAGTATGGGCAACCGCCGGGCGCTCATTGTGCGGGAGGTGTTTGAGGGCAACAACAACTACATGAAAAGCGGCATCAACATCCGGAAGGTGCTGAACAAACTCAACGAGATCGATTTTAACGTGGCCAAAGACCGCCACGCCTTTGGCGAGTTGTACGAGGGCATCCTCAAAGAACTCCAAAGTGCGGGCAAAAGCGGCGAGTTTTACACGCCCCGCGCCATTACGCAGTTTATCACCGACATCATTGACCCCAAAATCGGCGAGAAGATTCTCGACCCCGCCTGCGGCACGGGCGGCTACCTCACCTGCGCCATTGAGCACCTCAAAGCACAGGCCAACAGCGTGGAAGACCGCCAAAGCATTGCCGAAAACGTACGCGGCTGGGAGTACAAACCGCTGCCGTTTCTGTTGGCCACCACCAACCTGATTTTGCACGACATCGAAGTGCCCAACATCCGTTTTGGCGATGCACTCGACCAACCGCTGAGCAATTTTACCGAGAAAGACCGCGTCCACGTTATTTTAGCCAATCCTCCTTTTGGCGGGATTGTGGCCAACAACAACGAAAACAACTTTCCCCAAAATTACCGCACCAAAGAAAGCGCCGACTTGTTTTTGGTCCTGATGATTCACCTGCTCAAACAGGGGGGCCGCGCGGGAATCGTGTTGCCCGACGGCAGCCTCACGGGCGAGGGCGTGAAGCTGCGCGTACGTCAACGCCTGTTGGAGGAGTGCAACCTGCACACCATTATCCGGTTGCCCAACAGCGTGTTTCAACCCTACGCCACAGTAGCGACCAACCTGCTTTTTTTCACGAAAGGCACGCCGACCAAGGAAGTTTGGTACTACGAACACCGCCTGCCCGAAGGCCAAAAATCGTATTCTAAAACCAAAACCATCCAAGCCAAGGAGTTTGAGCCCATCAAAGAATGGTGGGACAATCGCGCCGAAAGCGAGGTGTGCTGGAAGGTTGACATCCAAACCATTATCGACCGCAACTACGATTTGGACATCAAAAACCCCATAAAGCAGGAAGAAAGCCACGACTACAGCAGTGCCGAACTGATGGCCATGTTGGAAAGTTCATTTTCTAAAAGCCACGCATTGTTGGGGCAATTGAAGGAAGCGGTGCAGGGCTAAATGAGGGCTATTCGTATTCAAACAAACGAATGGGATAATCAGGGAAGTATCTATCAGTTGACACCATCGTAAAGCCCGTACTTGCCGCTTGGGCTATCAACATCCTGTCATAGATATCTTTGTGGTCTTTAACAGGTTGAATTTCATAAAAACGTTGGGAATGTTCGGCCGTTAAATTCAAAACGATTACCTGTAAACTTTGTACCGCTTCGTTGATAAAAGTAGAGAGAGGGACTTTTATTTTAAAAATGTGCGGTTTAGTATCCAACAAATAAGCCATTTCCCAAAAAGAAACCGAACTGACATACTTGATGGAACGAGGGTCTTCCAAAAGTCTGACAATCTTTTTAGGTAGAAGTTCCGGCTGTTGAAATGCTTTAATAAATACTTGAGTATCAAGCAAGTAGTTTCTCATTTTCTCAAAGCGTTATCAAAAACGGCATCGTAGTCAATCTCGGCCAAATACCTGCCTGCTCCCAATGTTATTTTTGGGTGTTGGGTGTTTTTCTTGGGAGATTTGCTGTTTCCTTCGTTCGTTTTGATTTTGGGCGTTATGGTTTTCATTGGTACCTGAGTTATATAGCCTTTCAACAAAGATAAAAAAAAATTAGTTTAGCCTCACAGACAAAGGCATAAACCACCTGAAACAAGCAGATTGACACAAAACCAACATGAGTAGAAAAATTGCCTTTTTTACTAAAATCATAAACAAAAAAGTCCTTGCGCGTGAGGAATCTTTTGCCAGCGTGGTGTGAGTAAGGATTGCGCGGGGAAGCTTTGGCAAAAGTGCCCTTCTTTTGTTACTTTTCTTGGGCAAGCAAGAAAAGTAAGGGCTCACCAAATTAAAAACAGCTAATAAATTAATCCGAAGCGATAAATAATTAACACATGAGTTGGAAAACAGTAAAGCTTGGAGATATTTTAAAACGAAGAAGAGAGACCATTAAGGTTCTTCCGGACCAAGAATACAAACTTGTAACGATAAAACTTTACCATAAAGGCGTTGTACTTAGAAACATTTCAAAAGGTTCTGAAATAAAGTCACCTATGTCTTCTATAAAGGCCGGTGATTTTATTTTATCAGGAATTGATGCACGTAATGGCGCATTTGGAATAGTACCCGATGAGTTAGAAGGAGCAATCATTACCAATGACTTTTGGTGTTTAGACCCGGATGAGTCTTTGATTGAAAAAGAGTTTTTACTGTTTCTGACCAGTACTGACTTTTTTGACCATATCTGCAAGCAAAGCAGCGACGGAACAACGCAAAGAATCAGACTTCAAAAGGACAAATTCTTTAACTTTCAGATAGATTTACCAACACTCGAAGAGCAAAAACTTCTTACCTCTAAATTTAAAACCCTTGAATTAAAGAACTCTGAACTCTCCACCGAACTCACGCACCAACTCGACTTGGTCAAACAACTTCGACAATCCTTCCTGCGCGAAGCCATGCAGGGCAAACTCGTTGCACCAACCCACGATGGAGAAACCGGCCAACAACTTTTAGCTCAAATCAAAGCCGAGAAAGCCCAACTCATTGCCGACAAAAAACTCAAAAAAGAAAAAGACCTGCCGCCGATTAAAGCGGAGGACATTCCTTTTGCCATTCCCAAGCATTGGACTTGGTGTCGGTTGGGGGAAACAAGCATAAATCGCTTAGGTAAGATGCTTGATGCTACAAAAAACAAAGGGCTATATTATCCTTATTTAAGAAATTTGAATGTCCAATGGCATTCATTTATACTTAATGATATTTTACAGATGAAATTTGAAGAACACGAATTAGAAGAGTATTCTGTAAAAAAAGGGGATTTGCTGATTTGTGAAGGTGGAGAGCCTGGACGCGCTGCAATTTGGGAATCCAATGACGAGTCCTTTAAATTTCAAAAAGCATTACATAGAGTGCGGTTCCTCGCTAATGTTCCAGCCAAATTTTACTTATTTTACCTCGAATTTTTATGTGTATCTAAGAAAATTCAAGATTACTTTACTGGATCTGGAATACAACATTTTACTGGTAAGTCATTAAATTTATTAACAATCCCACTCCCTCCCCTCTCCGAGCAGCGGCGCATTGTAGAAAAATTGGAGTCATTGATGCAAACCTGCGATGCGTTGGAGGCAAGCATCAAAAACAGTCAGCTGCAAAACCAACAGCTTTTACAGCAGGTTTTGAGGGAGGCTTTGAAGAGGTGAAGGATTAGGGCCCACTGTCAATATATTTGTTAGTTTTGTAGTGAATATTAAATCTTTACGAAAATGGCAACTACGCAAACATCACCATTGAAGCTCAACGAGGCGCAAATGCTGATACTTCAGCTCTTCCAACATCGGCACATGAATGAGGAAGAGTTGACAGCATTACGCCGTACATTGGTTCAGCATTTAAGCAAAGAGTTGGACATTGTAGTAGAAAGAGCAATGAAAGAAAAAGGCATTACAGTGGAAGACATTGAACGGGCTTCGGCAGAGATAAACGAACATCGAGGCAATTACCTAAAAAAAATCAGAAGTCAGCAATGATTAAAGCCGTTATTGATACCCATGGTCTGTTAAATTCAATTCCTAAAAGCGGTTCTTACAGATGGCTTTATGATGCTTTCATACGTGAGGAATTTATTTGGGTTTTCAGTAATGAAATCATTTCGGAGTATGCCGAGACCATCAACCGTGAGTTTGACGCACAGGCAATGGAAATTGTATTCTCTATCCTTCTAACTTCTATAAATACTCAACGTTACGAACCCTCTTATAAGTGGCAGTTGGTCACTACTGACCCTGATGATAATCGCAGCGGCGAACCGCAAATTCGTAGATTGCGCCATCGGTGCCAATGTAGATTATTTAGTCACCAACGACAGGCACATTCGTAATCTTCTCAAAATTACCGACCTTTTTCCACCTGTTCCGATAATTACTTTTGAGGAGTTTAAGGAAATTTTAGGCAGACAATAAGCACAAATCAAAGCATTCAGGTACAAAACCAACAGCTTTTGCAGCAGGTTTTAAGGGAGGCGTTGAGGAAGTGAGACTTTGAGAATCATCTCAAAAAAAGTATTTTTGAATAACCAATCATCAAACAATGGAATCGCTCATCATCACCCCCAAAAACAAGGTCGAACAGAAGCTGTTATCCGACCTTTTGGCCAAAATGAACGTAAAAGTGGCCGTACTGACCGATGAAGCCAAAGAAGACTTGGGCATGGCCACTTTATTAAAAGAAGCCGACCGTACCAAGAAAGTCTCTAAGGAAACCATCATGAGCAAACTGAGAGGCTGATGAAAGTAGAGTTCTTGGCCAAATTCGACAAAGACCTTGACAAATTGACAAGTCAGCGCGTAAAAGATGATATTATCTCCGCCATTTAAAATGTAGAACAAGCTCAAAAAATAGCTGATATCCAAAACATTAAAAAGCTTAAAGGGGCAAAAATTGCCTATCGTATCAAAATCGGCGAATATCGAATTGGTCTTTATATCGAAGGCAAAACGGTCGAGTTTGCCCGCGTAGTTCATCGCAAAGACATCTACAAATTTTTCCCTTAATCTTCAACAGGGAGTCAAAACCAACTTCTTTTGCCGCAGGTTCGGACAGCTGCTGTGGAGGCGTTAAAAAAATAATCCATGTTATCCTTAGATCTGAATAAGGCCGCCGAAGAGCGCATACAAAAACTTACCTCACAGATTGAATTGGTTCAATCAGCCTTTACGTCTCTTGAAGTGAATGGCCCCATTGAGTTTACCGTCAATGACCATCAGGCATTTTTGGGACAAATAGCACAAATTGACCAAGAAACAAGGCTGAATCAAAAGCCCGTGGTGTACGTAATGTACTTGAAAATCATAAAGAAAACGGCGAAACTCTTTTCAATCGACTTAGGGAATACAAAGCAAGGCCTGAATCAAAGGTCTTTGCTTTATCAAGAAGTAAAAAAGAGTTTGACAAAGACTCAATCGCCCTATATGTGGGCAGTGTCAAAAAAGACATTCTTTCCCGTATCAAACAGCATTTGGGAGTAGGCCCTCAAAAAACGTACGCCATGCATCTCAAACATTGGGTAGGCGAATGCCCTACGATACGATTTTACTACATACCCCTTGAAGATGCCGCACAAACCTACGAAGTAGAGGCTGCCATTGCCTCACAGTTAAAGCCACTTTTGGGAAAATCTGTAGAAATCTGATTCAAGCAAAGCGTTGGAGATCACAGTAGAAAGTGAAATACAAAGAAAAGGCATTACGGCAGAAGATATTGAGCGAACTTCGGCAGAGATGGCTTTATGATGCTTTCATACCTGAGGAATTTATCCGGGTTTTTCGTGGCTGATAGACTATTTGGGAAATGAAATGTATTTATGATGTAAAAATCAACTCTCAACAACAATGACTGTCATTATTCCGTCTAACGCCACTGAAAAGCAAATAGAGGCTGCATTGGAAAAGCTTAACAAAGCATCGAAAAAGTTTGATGTTGATGCCTTTTTCGGAAAGATGCAATGGGGGCAAGGCCCTCTGAAATTTCAACGGGACTTGAGAGGTGAATAGAGAAGATTATATTTTATTTGACACAAACGCTCTGATTCGCCTATTGGAAGGCGACCCGTTGGTAAAATCTTGGTAATAAAAGGCCCTGTATCTCCATCATTACCGAAATGGAGATACAATATAAGCCCAACAAGAATTCTTCCGAACGTCAACTTTTGAAGCAATTATTAGATCAGTTGGTTATTTTTGAAATAAATGAGCAAATTAAAAACCTTGCTATTAAAACAAGGCTGTCAACTTCTTTAAAACTGATGGATTCAATCATCGTTGCTACGGCTCAATGGATAAATCTGCCGTTGGTAAGCAGCGAAACTAAATTTAAGAGCGCGTCTTTGGTAGATATTGTACTGTTAAGCAATAGAAAAACCCAATAAATTTTATCTGCTTGACAAAAAACGCTCGGCCTTACCGAGCGTTTTTTGTTGTGATCACTACTCGCCCTATACCATTTCCTGCATCAATTCATCAATACAGTGTTGATGATTAAGCCCCATCTTTGTGCGTTTCGTAACAATGATTTTTGAATTGCCATAGGTAGCAGTAGCCAAAATAAAGTCCGAAGAACGCTCTTCATAGTGAATCCCCGCTTTTTCAAAAATTGGCTTAGCCCACGTCTCTAGATTGGTAAACAGGATGACATTTTGATGTTGAAGGCAGTTAAGCTCTTCAACAAATAGTGCAGCGGCATATTCCTGCGCTTTTATCTCCTCTCCATCCGGGTTCCAGCCATTTTGCGGTGCAATTTTCATCAAATTGCTCCAGGCAATCACCTCATTCCAATCCTTGTCGGTCTTCCCGTATTTTTGTTTGACCAGTTTGTAGGTAACATTCTAAAAGAAGGAACGAAAAAGGCCCGATTTTGTCCAGTTCGTATTGACCCAATTCAACGCACACTCCTCTCCTTCCGCCTGCGACTCCTCCATCGCCAATTTGATATGAGCATCCAACGTTTTCTCATCATCTCCGATGGTAAATCCGGAAGGCAGCCATTCGTTTACGGCCTGTCCTACCACCAATAAATTCTTCCCTTGATTGTATTCCTTCCCGATCATGGGATAAAAAGCCGTGTATTCTTTTTCAGGATTGTGTATCGCCTTCGTAAAGGCTAATAGATTTTCTCTAAAAAGTCGGTCGTATTCAGTTGTCATAAGAGAAGGAAAAAACGAGCAAAAATGAAGAATCGAAAAAACCTGCGCAAGCGCAGAAATAAGAGCAGATTTGAAAAATTAAAAGGCTGTAAATCAGGGATTTACAGCCTTTTCGCAGAGAGAGAGGGATTCGAACCCCCGGACCTGTTACAGTCAACGGTTTTCAAGACCGCCGCATTCGACCACTCTGCCATCTCTCTAAAACTTCCCAGAACCATTGTTTTGGGACTGCAAAGGTAGCTGTTTTCCGTGGCTTGTCAAGTCTTTTTACCAAAAAAATTAACAAAATATTGTAAAAAAACTTCGCTGAAAGACTACAAAAACAGCAATATTGTGATTTTCAAATACTTATATTCACCCAAGTGCCTGGGCTAAATCTGCAATTAAATCATCAATATGCTCTAATCCGACCGAAATACGCAGTAAATTCTTCGGACTGACCGAATGAACACCCTCGGCCGTGGCCCGGTGTTCAATCAAACTTTCTACGCCTCCCAAGCTCGTGGCCCGAATAAATACCTTTACTTTGCTCTTAACGGCCAAGGCTTCTTCTGCGCCCCCTTTTACCTGAATCGACAACATCCCCCCACCCGATGCCATCTGACGCTTGGCTACTTCGTATCCAGCGTGGCTTTTCAAAAAAGGATAATGAACGGCTTCTAATTTTGGATGGGAGCTCAAATAATGAGCCAGTTTAGCAGCATTTTCTGATTGCTGCCGCACCCGAAGTGCCAAGGTTTTAATGCCCCGGACAATCAGCCAACAATCAAAAGGCGACGGTACCGCCCCACCCAAGGCCTGAATCATCCGGGCTTTTTCGGCCAACGCACCATTGTCCTTAAAAATCAAGGCCCCACTCAGCAAATCGCTATGGCCACCAAAATACTTCGTGGCCGAATGCATCGACACATCACACCCCAAATCAAGCGGGCGTTGCAACACCGAAGTAGCCCATGTATTGTCGCAGGCAGAATAGGCCCCTTTGGCCCGTGCCAGTTCAGCTACTGCCTTTATATCCGTAATTTTTAATAAAGGATTGGAGGGCGTCTCCATCCAAACCAACTTCGTATTGGGCTGAAATGCCCCTTCTACCGCCGCTAAGTCGCTCATATCGACCTTCGAAAATTGAAGCCCCCACAAACTCAGCACATCCTGCAACAACGCGGGCGTTCCATAATACGCATCGTCGGGAATGATGACGTGGTCGCCTGGAAGCAAGCATTGAAACAAGGTGGTCGTCGCAGCCTGTCCCGACGCAAATGCCATTCCTACCTGTCCACCTTCCAGCGCCGCGTAGGCCTTTTCCAAGGCATTCCGGTTGGGATTGCTAGCCCGGGTATAAATATGTCCGTGCGCAATACTGCTATCAGGCTCCCGCTCAAAGGTTGTGGAAAGATAAATGGGGGGCACGACCGCGCTCGCGTTGGCGTCATGAAATTGCGTACTCTGAATGGCAAGTGTTTCGAAATTCATAGATTTTTGGGCATTAATATGTTAAGTCCAGCAAGTACCGTGCATCTGGTCAGTACCTTTGTTATTCGTAACTCCTTTTTTCGTTTATCCGTTTTCCATCGGCCCGTTTTCTCAAAAAAATTTCTATTTTCATTGGTTAAACACAATTTTACACCAATTCTTTTTGAAACAAAAATTAGTTGTGTAGGTTTGTAATTAGTATGCAAGCAGAATATATTTCACAACCATCAGCAATTTTATTTTCAGAACGTAATAAAAAACCGATTCATGTCTTTTGAAACATTTTCCCTGGCCATCGAAAATTACGTTGCACAAGTGGTTTTTAACCGCCCCGAACGCGCCAATGCCCTCAACCAAAAAGCCTGGCAAGAAATGAAGGCTATTTTTGAGGAACTAGACGAAAATGAGGACGTTAGAGTAATCATTTTAAGGGGCAACGGCCGACATTTTTGCGCGGGCATTGATTTGGAATTATTGATGCAAGTGGCCCAATCAGCGCAAAAATGCGAAGGGCGGAAGCGCGAGAAGCTTCGCAGACAAGTACTTGATTTACAAGCTCCCATCAATGCCATTGAGCAGTGCAGCAAGCCCGTTTTGGCGGTCATCCACGGTGGGTGCATCGGCGGCGGAGTAGACATTGTCAGTGCGTGCGATATGCGCTACTGCACCCATGACGCTTTTTTTACCATCAAAGAAATCGACATGGGCATGGTAGCCGATTTGGGAACTTTGCAGCGACTGCCCAAAATTATCCCGTCAGGTATTGCGCGCGAAATGGCCTACACAGGACGAAATGTATCGGGCCAAGAAGCCGAGCGCATCGGCCTGGCAAATCGTAGTTTTGTGGATGCAGACAGCATGTTGGCCGAAGTCATGAACATCGCTCAGGTCATTGCCGCCAAATCTCCGCTTTCTATTCGGGGTACCAAAGCCATCATGAACCATAGCCGCGACCACTCCGTGGCCGATGGATTGGAGTACATGGCCACTTGGAACGCCGCCATGCTCCTCTCTGACGACCTCACGGAAGCCTTTCAAGCCAAAATGCAAAAACGCGATGCCGCGTTTCGGTGAAAGGCGCCAGAAGATAAGAAACCAGCAGTAGGAAGTATGAGGTAGGAAATTAAGAAATCAGCACTTCAAATTTTATAAAATCGTCATTCAAAACTCCTGAACCAATGAATTTTTCTCAACCCATGCTGCGCGACGGGTCGCTTGCGGGCAAAACCATCATCGTAACGGGCGGCGGCACAGGCCTTGGTAAATCCATGGCCAAATATTTTCTCGAATTGGGGGCAAACGTCGTAATATGTAGCCGCCGTTTGGCCGTTTTGGAGGCAACTGCCCAAGAGCTAACCGAAGCCACGGGCGGACAAGTGCTACCTGCCGAGTGCGACGTGCGCAAACCCGAACAAATAGAAGCCGTCATTGAAGCGGCCATCGCTCGTTTTGGCGCGGTGCATGGTTTGGTCAATAACTCGGCTGGAAATTTTATCAGCCCTACCGAGCGCCTTTCTTACAAAGCCATCGATACGGTCGTTGATATTGTACTACGCGGCACGTATTATTTTACCCTCGCCATCGGTAAGTATTGGATTGATAATCAAATTAAAGGAACAATCCTCAACATCTCCACTACCTACGCTTGGACGGGTTCGGGCTGGGTAGTTCCTTCCGCAATGGCCAAAGCGGGTGCCCTTGCCATGACCAAATCCCTGGCCTATGAGTGGGGCAAATACGGTATTCGTCTCAATGCCATCGCCCCGGGGCCGTTTCCGACCAAAGGCGCTTGGGACCGTTTGTTCCCGAAAGAATTGGCTGAAAAATTTGCCTTTGAAAACCGTATTCCGTTGCATCGCACGGGAGAGCATCAGGAATTGGCTAATTTGGCCGCTTATCTGATGTCTGACTTTTCGGCCTACATGACGGGTGAGGTGATAACGCTCGACGGTGGTGAAGTGCTCAACGGCGGCCAATTTAATTTTCTGAACGAAGTCACGCCCGAGATGTGGGATGTGCTAGAAGCACAAATTAAAAATGCCAACCGAGCCAGCAAGCAGGAGGGTAAAAAAGAGTCCTAAAAAGCTATAAATCGAAAATAAAAAGGCGACAAAACCACATTCTTGCTTTTTAGAAACAAGAAAATGGATTTTGCCGCCTTTTAGTAGATGTATACCTACTTACGACGCAGTTTTGCTTCAATCGTCTGCTGGGTATGTGGTACCGCCCGCAAACGCTCTTTTGGAATCAACTTACCTGTGTCAATACAAATACCGTAAGTGCCATTTTTGATACGCACAAGGGCATTTTCAAGTTGAGTAATGAATTTTTGCAGGCGCGCCGCCGATTGGCTCATTTGTTCGCGTTCGCTCGTATCCACATCTTCCATCAATTTGGTCGCGGCACCTGTGTTGTCGGTTCCGCTGTCATTTTTACGGCTCAATGTGTCTTTGATGTACGCCAATTCATTGCGCGCTGCTTCTAGTTTTTGGTTGATGATACCTTCGAACTCTTTCAGCTCTTCTTCAGAGTAACGTTTTTTGTCTTCCTGTACAGTCATATAAAAATTCCGGTTTGGGGTAAAAACTTAACGGCGGAAGTTGATTAAGGCGCAAAAATACGTTTTATTCTTTTCCTACAAACCATTTAATGTTACCGTTTAATAAAAAGGTATTTTTTTTTGATTCTACAAATCCTGCTAAATACCATGGATTATTTGGAAAATAGTGGCCTTCCCCCTACACTATTCGCCACACAGTTAGATAGTTAATACAACCTTCTTCTCTTACAAATTGCACAATACCAAGACAAAACTATATTTCTACCTTTTTCGTTTTAATCCTGTTAAGTTTGCAACTGAAAACTCCCCCTCTTAGCGCAGCCAACAGGGAGTGTTTTTTTATCAACAAATGAATATTCCAAACAATCAGAATTTACAAACAATGATGACTTACATTGAGCCAGCTCCGATAAAAGATAAGGAGAATCCACTGGAGTCTATGATGTCGCGCTTTGACAAAGCAGCCGAATTATTGGGTATCAGCGACGAAATGTACCATATCCTTAAAATGCCTCGAAAGCAAGTTGTTGTGGGCCTACCCGTGACGATGGACAACGGGCAAATCAAGGTTTTTGAAGGGTATCGCGTTATTCACTCGACCATTCTGGGGCCTTCTAAAGGCGGAATTCGCTTCGACATGGGGGTAAACATTGACGAAATCAGGGCTTTAGCCGCTTGGATGACGTGGAAATGCGCCGTGGTTGACATTCCCTACGGGGGAGCAAAAGGCGGAATTGCCTGCAACCCACGCGAAATGTCGGCGGGAGAGATTGAGCGGCTGATGCGCGCTTATACCACCGCTATGCTCAACGTATTCGGTCCCGACGAAGACATTCCCGCCCCCGACATGGGCACTGGCCCGCGCGAAATGGCTTGGTTGATGGACGAATACTCCAAAGCCAAAGGCATGACCGTGCAGGGAGTCGTAACGGGCAAACCGCTGGTATTGGGCGGCTCGCTCGGCCGAACTGAAGCTACCGGACGCGGCGTAACCGTTTCGGCCCTTTCGGCCATGGAAAAAATGCGTATCAATCCGTACCGTGCTACTGCCGCCATTCAGGGATTCGGCAACGTGGGTATGTACGCGGCAGCTCTACTCCACGAACGCGGCGTAAGCGTGCAGGCCATCAGTGATATTTCGGGAGGGTATTATAATTCCAACGGAATCGACATTGAAGCCGCTATGGCTTACCGAAATGCCAACGGAGGAATGTTGGAAGGATACACCGGAGCCGAAAAAATCACCAACGAAGAGTTACTTTCTCTCCCCGTGGATGTGCTCGTTCCTGCGGCCAAAGAAGATGTGATTACCCACGAGAATGCCGCCGATATTCAGGCAAAAATGATTGTGGAAGGTGCCAACGGCCCCACTTCAGCCAGCGCCGACGCCATCATCAACAGCAAGGGAATCATGGTTGTGCCCGACATTCTGGCCAACGCGGGCGGGGTAACGGTTTCGTACTTTGAATGGGTTCAAAACCGCATCGGCTACAAATGGAATTTGGAACGCATCAACCGCCGCTCAGACCGTATCATGAAGGATGCCTTTGAAAATGTATACGCTACCTCTCAAAAATACAAAGTAAATATGCGCTTGGCGGCTTACATTGTAGCCATCGACAAAGTGGCCAGCACTTACAAATTCCGTGGTGGTTACTAATAAAGTAATGCACTGTGAGTAGCGAGTAGTGAGAAGATTGTTATTTTTGCGAGGTGAAAGGCTTAAACCTATCCCTCGCATTTTTTATTTTACCTATACTTAAACATGACTATTCATAAAGAAGGCACAGCCAGCATCGGATTAGCGGCTCTTTTTGTATTGATAACCAACGGATTGGTTCGCTATTTCTGGGGAGAGTTGGATTGGTTGACCACGGCTTGGCTGGTCGCTTCCCTTATCTTTTTCTTTATCATCCTTCAGTTTTTTCGAAAACCAGCCCGCGTTTTTTCTATCAACTCTAAACACGTCATTGCGCCGTGTGATGGAAAAGTGGTCGTCATTGAAGAGGTAATTGAAACCGAATATTTCAAAGGACCACGCCGTCAGGTGTCGATTTTTATGTCACCCATCAATGTACACATCAATTGGAATCCCATTGCGGGGGTTGTCAGTTATTTTAAGTACCATCCTGGCAAATACTTAGTGGCTTGGCACCCAAAATCCAGTACCGAAAACGAGCGCACTACTACCGTTATCAAAGCTCCCAACGGCGTAGAAGTACTTTTCAGGCAAATTGCCGGCGCATTGGCCAAACGAATAGTGTGGTACGTAAAAGAAGGGCAACAAGTAACCCAAGGCTCCGAAATGGGCTTTATCAAATTTGGCTCACGGGTAGACCTTTACTTACCCTTAGACGCCAAAATCCTTGTTAATTTAGAAGATAAAACGAAGGGCGGAATTACCGTATTGGCCGAATTAGAATAAGTGTGTTGTTGCCTTTATTTCATCCTACGAATTACCTAAACAGACTATGCTACCAACTTCTACGACTGAATCTACTTCCCGATACGAAAATCTTGACCAAATGGGTGTTCGGGAACTGCTCATCAACATCAATAATGAAGACAAAACCGTCCCCTACGCCGTCGAAAAGGCCATTCCGCAGATAGAGGCTTTGGTCGAACAAATAGTGATTCGGATGAAACAGGGAGGGCGTCTCTTCTACATTGGGGCAGGCACAAGCGGTAGATTAGGGGTAGTAGATGCATCTGAATGTCCGCCAACTTACGGTGTTCCTTTTGATTTGGTCATCGGACTGATGGCCGGGGGCGACCAAGCCATTCGGCGGGCGGTTGAAAACGCCGAGGATGACCCCGAACAGGCATGGACTGACCTTAAAGCTTACGAAATTGATAAATTGGACTCACTGGTAGGCATTGCGGCCTCAGGTCGAACCCCTTACGTGATTGGAGGATTGCAGAAAGCCCGCGAATCTGGTATTCTGACGGGTTGTATTGTCTGCAACACTGGTTCGGCGGTAGCCGCCGCCGCTGAGTATCCAGTTGAAATTGTCGTAGGCCCAGAGTTTGTCACGGGCAGTACACGCATGAAATCAGGAACCGCCCAAAAATTAGCGTTGAACATGATTTCAACCTCGGTGATGATTCAACTGGGGCGCGTAAAAGGCAATAAAATGGTCGATATGCAAATGACCAACTATAAGTTGGTGCAACGGGCCATCCGGATGGTTAGAGAAGAGCTACCTCACCTTACTTCAGAAGAAGCTCAGGCGCTGCTAGAAGCCCACGGAAGCGTACGCAATGCCGTAGAAGCGGGCAGAAAGAGCTAAAAATGAGACCAATTTGGGACGCGCTTCGCAAACACCTGCGGCAAGACTTTCGTTGGAATCTTTACGGAACCCTTGCCTTGTTTTTAGTATTGTTTATTACGTTCAATTATTCGGTCAATCTCGAACGCGGCATCATTGATAGCTACCGGGGCAATCCACTACGTATTGTCTGGTATTTTTTGCTCTACTGTTTTGCCTATTACGGTGGTTTATTGATTTATTTGGGTTTTACCAAAGAATGGTGGCGCGTCAAAAACCCCCGATTCTGGATCTATAGCGTATTTATTTTGGCCGTTTTGGGGCTTGACGGCGGTTTTTACGGGTACAATTCCCTGAGTCGAACGCTCTTTGATGGCGCGGTATACAGCTATTTGTTTCATTGCTTCACCAATGTATCTTCGGCGTTGACCGTTTTTTTACCATTGGTTCTATTTTACTATTTTGTCGATAATCAACGCCATCATTTTTACGGGCTTCAACCCAAATGGACCAAGTTAAAGCCTTACTTTATACTGGTTTCGTTGATGCTTCCACTGATTGCGTGGGCCTCTTTTCAACCCGATTTTTTACGCTCCTATCCCACCTATTTTGACTCCAACGCCGACGAATATTTTGGGGTGTCGCGCTGGATTACGACCTTGCTTTATGAGCTATTGTATGCGTTTGACTTTGTATCTACAGAGCTGATGTTCAGGGGATTTATGGTCATCGGAATGGCCCATTTATTGGGCAGAGGTGCCATCATTCCGATGGTAGTTTGTTATGCTTCGCTGCATTTTGGCAAGCCCCTCGGCGAAACCATCGGCTCCATTTTTGGCGGTTATATCTTGGGCGTGATTGCGCTGGAATCACGCAGTATTTGGGGCGGTATCATCGTACACGTGGGCGTGGCGTGGATGATGGATTTGGCGGCATGGCTACAAAAATTGTAGCCATCTCCTTATTTATTTCCCTTCTGGAAAAACAAACACTTTGTTATCCAACACGGGATTGATGGTTATTTTCTCGATGATAATCGTCTGCCCTTCTTGTCCACTTATTCGATAACGCATTTCAAAAGGAAACATCATTCCATCTACTTTTTGGAAGTTGTTGTACATGATTTCCTGCGAAATTCCCCTTACGGGTCCATTATTTATCAAACCCCGCGACATTAAAAGGTTGGAATTTTGGGCGTCAAAGTAATAAATCATACTGTTTTCTTCTACTTTCTTATTTCGTTTGAGCGCCTTTTTGGTTAGTTTGAGCTTGATACAATCTACGTTACCCACTTTTTCTCGCCCTTGCACCTCTGCGGTATAGCCTTTGGACTTATAATCTAGAAAGGGATTGGGGAAATCGACATCCGTTTCTTGCTGGATATTATAAGCATCCTCCTCCGACATGATTTCGGGAAGTTTGGTTACGGCATTGGTCGACCACGCGATTTTTCCATCATACGCCATCTGAACAAACTCGACTCCGTTGACAACCGTCACCATTTTTAGTTTTCCACTTTTTTCCTGAAGTATTGTTACAGGAATTTCCACCGACTGCATTTTGATTTTCCCTTCCATTCGAAGAGATTTAATGGTCGATAATTTGTCTTTGCCACCCGTTTGATTTAAATAACTATTCACAACTTCATCGGGAGTTTGCGCCCTTACCACCACTGTCATTACCCCCAACGCAACAAGCACCATTGATTTGATTGTGTTCATTCTTCTTTCGTTTATTTGCGATATATTAATAATAAATAGGTGCGAAAACGCCTAGTTACGCAGTGCTACTTAACGATAAATAAAACGCATTTTCACCGCTAGAGGTATATCTGCTCAGGTTAAAAAAACACATTTCAACCATTGATAAACCTAAAATTACAGCACGGCTTTCACGGTATACCCCTGTTTTTTAAGCAGTTGCAATACGCCTTTTGCTCCTCCCAAATGTCCTGCACCTACCGCAAAAAAAGTGGATTTTGACTTCATGGCCTTTTCCATGATGGGTACCCAAGCCGTATTTCGGTTGGCCAATAAAATATCTTCGTAACCATTAAAATCCCATTCGCTGTTGTCCATCAATTTTAGAAGCCCTTCCAAATCCTGCTTTTTGTAGAGCGTCACCATTTCGCCAAATTCTTTGGTGGATTCATCTTTTTTTCGAACCATATCCGCCAACAATCCCGCCTGTTTTTCATAGGGAATTTGATCAAAAACCCCCATCTGAAGTTCCACCGTTTCAAGTCCCAGCACCTCTTTTTTGGCACTGGAAGCCATCTGGGTAAACACCAATTCGTAGGATTGGGGCTGGCAACTCAGCAGGGTTGTGTACAGCATCGACATAAGCGCAAATGGCTTCATTCCACCCATTTGGTCAAGGTTTGCCCCCATTTTGGCTTTAAAATAGTCGCTCAATAGCGTATACTCCTCGGGCTTGAGATAGTCTTTCATTTTCTTGCCGTTGGTGAGCATCATCAGCTGCATCATCTTCGACATCAGGGTTGGATCATCCATATCAAGTTCGAGGTAAACCTGCTCGGTTTTCTTGAAAGCCGCTTTGGTCGAATCGGTCATAAAATAGTCATTGGGACAAATCATGTGGATGGTTCCGTAAACGTACGACGGCTTCGTCAGGCCATTGCCCGACACCTCCCACAAAAGGGATTTTTCTTGGGCATGACTCCACTGGATAAAAAAACAAAATACGAGAAGCTGAATTGTTTTCATGGTTATTAATATATGGGTTGCTTAGATTCCCTTTAAACGCGCCTTTACCACTAAATGTTACGAGAAGTCTATTAACTGAACGACCACCGATTTTTTTTCGGTAAAGATAGAAGAATAAATAAATTACCAACTGCCGCCGCCACCACCGCCAAAACCACCACCGCTACTGCCACCACCACCGCTACTACCACTCTTGGAAGGAGCGCTCGTGAGGGTATTGCTCATGGTTTGGGAAGCATCCTGAAAACGACGAGCAAACTGTGAGGTCGTAAATCCGTTGACGTTGGAGGAATACCAACTGGGCGGGGGAACATTGAGCGCCTCAAATTTTTGGGACCAATTATCGGTCAAATTAAACACCATCGCGTAAGGCAAGGTCTTATCAAAATAATGCGGGTCATCGCGGATGAGTTGCTGAAGGCGAGGCAGTTCTACGGTCTGCATAAACATTCGATACCCTGCCAATTGGCGGTACATCTCCACCCCTAAAAGCGATTTTTTAGGCATTTTTCGGCTGAGCACCACCATCACCAGCCCAAGAACCAGCGCTCCAGCGCCAGTTTCTACGGATACAAACCCAATCTCTGGTATTCCTTCAAACGAAAAAGTAAACAACACACAAAGCCCAAACAACACATAGCCTCCAATTTTCATGGCTTTGCCCGCGTCAATTCCGCTGCCTTCGTAGTGGCGATTTGCCTCAATTTTATTCTTGAGCAATTCGGTGACTTTCTCCATTGTTTTGTAAAAAGTAAGCCGCAACGAAGAAAGCAAGACCGAATTTTGTCCGCTGAAAAGTCCGTCAAACAAGCGCTTTTCGTAAGGAGTGGCCGTCTCAGGCAGGAAGTTTAGACGGGTCAATTTATAGTCTGTATTTTTCAATAAGCCAAGCAGCACAACCGTTTCTATTTCTTCAATTTTAATCAACCCCTGCGATGCCCAGTAGGGAATCAAGGAAATAATATCGTGGTCGTGCAACTTATCATCAATCAGAACACCCGCTTCGGCAGGGGTCATGTTTAGGGGTGGATAGAACTGCGGTACAATTGTAATGGGCTTGTCGCGGCCTTTATTATACCAAAACCAAAACACAAAAATGAGCGGAAGGAGAGAATAAAAAATCCATTGGTTATTAGTCCAACCACGCTTCCAAGCCACGTTTGACGAAAACGCTAATGCCCCAAAAGGAACACTCACGGCAGGCTGATAAAAATAATCATCGGAAGAAATAGGCTTAGTAGATTCAATAATGATGTTGTGGCCATCGGTACGAGAAGTGAGCCACTCCGAATTGAAATCCGACGACTCGTTGGCCAGCCACTTGGCTTCTACCGCCGAAACGGGCAACGTAATCAGCGTTTTGCAAGCAAGAATTGGTTCGTTCAAAAAGTAATTTTTGTGCCTGAAAAAGACCCGAGAATACCCTGCATTTTGGGCATCATCAGCCACGTTGCCCTTAAGGGTGTAGCGCAATTCAACCCTTCGCTCCTCTCCCGCTTTCACATCGTTAAAATGTATTTTGAAAGGCTCCTCTTTATCCTGAACTGCCCCTTGCCACCGCACATTTTCAATCGTATAGTACGTATGATTGTGTAGCCACCGCCCCGACATTCCAAAGGCTCTTTCCGCAACAAAATTATCAATCGGAATCCACAAACTATTGACGGTATTGACAAATTTCAGGTCGGCTTTGATGCTTACTTCGGTCGAACCATCCTTCTGAATCGTATAATGTGTATCGTAATGTTTGAGAAAGAATTTTTTGGCGAGAAAGGACACGTCACCCGCTTCGTAGCGAATGTTGTCTTTCGGAAACCTCAAGTTCAGGGTCCATGCTTGATTCAATTCGAGGGGTTGAGAAATCGTACCCTTGAGCGTTTGGTTATCAACCCATTGTGATTGGGACGCGTTGGAGGTACTCCCCGAAGCGCCCGTAAAAGTGGCAAACAAAACGGGATTGTACGTAGATTGGGGCTGGGGCAAATGCACGGTATAGGTTGCTTTTTCAATGCGTGCATTCCACTGATCCCCAATCAAATTCCAGTTAATTTCTACGTGGTCACTATAATAGGCTGCAATATTATCAACTTCATATTCAATTATATAGCGCTGAGAACCTTCTACTTTTTTATTTTCATCGCCGATTTTTATCCTTAAATAATTCTCTTCTGGTTCAAGCAAATATGTAGCCGGCTGTACCCGTATATTGCGAATTGGCATGACAAGCATGTTGTTGTGCAGCAATTTGTAAGTTGCACTTTCAAGGCCCGCCTGAAATTCAATGTTATAACGCGTCGGAATGTCCTTATAGATTCCGTGTTTGGCTTCGGTAAAAAATACGTCGATGGTTTCTTTGATGTTAAGCGCTCCGTTTGCCCGAACGGTCAAATCAATGCCGAAGTGCTTAATCGCAAAACCCTGCCCGCACACCTGAAAGCAAACGCTCCACAAAACCAGAAAGTAAAAATATCTTTTTTTAAAGGATAACATGATTGAACAACGCTGATTAAAAGGAGATTTTTACATTTTGCGACTCTTCAGGATTCGTTAGTTCAAAGAACGTTTTTTTGGTAAAATGAAAAAGTCCCGCCACCAGATTAGACGGAAATGAATCGCATTTTGTGTTGTAATCGCGCACGGTGGCATTGTAATAGCGCCGGCTGTTTTGCAAATCATCCTCTATTTTTTCTACGGCGGCTTGTAAATCGGCAAAATTTTGGTTTGCTTTCAAATCGGGATAGTTTTCGGCAAGGGCAAATACCGACCTCAGCCCTTGCGAGAGGGCCGCACTGGCCTGTGCCTGAGCGCTTACGTCGAGCGGAGAGGCATAAACGGCCGCATTTCGCAACTGAATCACTTTTTCGAGGGTTTCACTTTCGTGTTTGGCGTAGCCTTTTACGGTGGTCACCAAGTTAGGAATCAAGTCAAAACGGCGCTTCAACTGCACCGATATTCCACTCCAGGCCTCATCGACCAAGGCCCGTCCACTGACAAGGCCGTTGTAGATGGCAATGCCCCCAATCAGCAGAAGTGCGGCAACCGACAAAATGATGTAAAATGGATTCATGTTTTTTTAGCGTTAAGTTATCAAAAGAGGAACGAAATGAATTTAAATTGGATTGGGTGAGCATTATCACAAAGATTCTCCCTGAAAGCCCAACGAAAAAATGAAACAAAGGGAAGCGTAGGAAGTATATATTCAAACGTAGAAAAGGGGCGTTTAATCGTTGTGAATCAATTGAAAAAGCCTCAAACAATTAATCAAATTTAAGCAACTGAAAAATATTCCTAATATACAAATTTTAGCCAATTGGTGAATCGAAAGCTGATAATTCAATCCATCAAAAATTTATCCCACAAAAAAAGGATAAGCCCCATTTTTTTTGAGACTTACCCACGCAATAGTAGCACTATTTGTTTGACAAATTAATTAACTCTTCCTTCTGGACGCGGAAGCAATCTCGTCCAATCCATTCACCAAACGGTCAAGGTCTTTCGGAGTATGATATACGTGAGGAGTGACGCGTACCCCTTTGATGTTTTCCCATTCAATACCCGTAGTGTGAATTTTGAATTTATTGTACAACTGGCTATCCACTTCGGAGGTTTTTAAGCCCTCAACCGAAACCAACGCGATGGCACAGGCATAATTGGGATTGGGCGATGTATGGATTTTCACCCCGGGAATTTGACGGGCTTTATCTGTCCAGTACCGCTGAAGATAATGCGCCCGGGCCTGCTTACGGGCCGCACCGAGTGATAATTGAAAGTCAACCGCCGTGCCAATCGCCATTTCGGAGGCAAACGAGCGCGTTCCTAAACTTTCAAATTTGCGGATATCGGGTCCATCGGGTTCATTGTTGGACAATAGCGCCCATACTTTCGAAATTTTGTCTTTTTTGACGTACATCAACCCACTGCCAAACGGCGCACCCAGCCATTTGTGGAGACTGGTGGCGTAGTAATCGCAGCCTAAATCAGGAATTTTAAAATCCAATAAGGCAAACGTATGGGCGCCATCGGCAATGACTTCAATGCCGCGTTTGTGGGCTTCATCTGCAATTTTACGAACAGGAACGGTCTGACCAATCCAGTTAATCATGTGCGTCACGTGTACAACTTTGGTACGTGACGTAAACGCACTGACGTATTTGTCCACAAAATACGCATCGTTTTCCTGCGGCAGGTCGAGATTTATCCAAACCAGCTTGATACCATCTCGTTTTTCGCGCTGTTTCCAGGCATTTATCATGTTCGGATAATCTTGTTTGGTCAACACCACCTCGTCGCCAGGCTTTAAATCCAAGCCAAAAATCACCGTATTCAGTCCTTCGGTGGCGTTGCGGTTGATGGCTACTTCTTCGGCCGAGCAGCCCGCCAAATCGGCCAATTTGCTCCGCAGCGACTCGCGACCTTGATCCAAAATTCGCCACATATAGTAGCTAGGGGCTTCATTGCAGTATTGATAAAAACGAATGTGGGCATCCTGCACTGAGCGCGGCTGCGGACACACGCCCCCGTTGTTGAGATTCAACAAATTGGGTGAAACGGTATATTCGGTCTTTACAAAAGCCCAAAAGTCTTCATTTTGAGCAGCTTCCAACGGTGAAAGATGCGATACCTGACGGTTGAGCGTTTCAAAGTTTTGGGCTTCGGCAGGGGCTAAAAAGGGTGGAAGGGTCAAGGCACCAGCAGCAGTGCCGAGCGACCCTAGAAATTGGCGTCGGTTAAACATTGTTTAGGAATTATTTGATTTGGTGATGCGGCCATACAATACTACAAAGAGGCTTTCAAAAAATCAAATCCTGAACCGTTTAATAAAACAGGGGTGTCATTTTATCCCCTTTTACCCATTTAATATTTATCCTTTAATTACATTTGCATCGGATTGGTACATATCCTCCAAACTTATTATCCAACTTAATTTTCTCCTTCACACATGAAACACCCTCGTTTTTCATCCGCTCTGCTAGTCATTTTGATGGCTTTTGTGATTATATCATGCAGCAAAAAAGAAGAACCCGAACCTGCAATGGGCGACCAAGTAGCTGGAACTTATACACTTACCAAAGTATCATTAGGCCCGTTGGGTATTGATTATCCATACACAGACCCAAGCACGGGGATTAAGTCTTCTGGCAAAATTGAAATCGCCAAGGTAGCCGATGACAAAGCAACCGCTTCCATCACTTTCATTGATACTGATAAAGCGGGCAAAGTCACCGAGGATAAAACCAGCCTCGGCGAAGCTACCCTAAAGAAAGCTGCCACTGGCGAAATCGAAGCCTACAGCGGAACAACCAAAATTGGCACCTATAGCAACAGCGTATTAAGTCTTTCTTTTGTTGACCCTGACAGCAAGTTGCTCGTTACCATTACTGGCAAGAAATAATTTTACGCATTGGTAACAGTTTCACTTTCACCAACCTGCTGCCGCCACATGGCGTAATACAAGCCCTTTTGAGTCAGTAAATCCTCGTGGTTTCCTGACTCAACTATTTTACCCTTCTCCAATACAACAATCCGATCGGCGTGCATAATGGTGCTCAGTCGGTGCGCAATCAGCACCGTAATGTGTTGCTCGTTGTTAGAAATCTCGCGAATGGTTTGCGTAATTTCTTCTTCTGTCAATGAATCAAGAGCTGAAGTGGCTTCGTCGAATATCAGCAGATTTGGGGTTCGCAGCAGCGCACGGGCAATGGATAAACGTTGTTTTTCTCCCCCCGACACTTTCATTCCTCCTTCTCCAATGACCGTATCCAAGCCATTGTCGGCCCGATTAATCAACGAGTAAGCCGCCGCTTTTTTGAGTACGTCGAGGCATTCTTCGTCGGTGGCGGTGGGTTTTACAAAGAGGAGATTTTCGCGGATGGTTCCCGAAAACAACTGTGCATCTTGTGCCACAAAACCGATTTGCTCCCGCAGTTCATCCTTGTCTATCTGTCGGCTATCAATGCCGTTGTAGGCAATACTTCCTTCTTCGGGGTCATACAAACCCACTAATAACTTAATCAGGGTCGTTTTTCCACTCCCCGACGGCCCCGCAAAAGCAATGGTTTCCCCCTTTTTCACCTCAAAATTGACGTTTAATAAAGCTGCGCGCGCGGCGGTCAGGTGTTTGAAAACAACATTTTTGAAAACGACATTTTCAATCCGAGTCAACGCCACGGGATTAGCGGGTTTGGCCTCCTTGGGTTTGCTCATAATATCCCGAAAGTTGTTGAGAGAAACCTCAGCCTCGCGGTATAACTGTATGACATTGCCAAGCTCCTGCAACGGGCCAAAGATAAAAAAGGAGTAAAGCAACAGCGAGAAATATTGGCCGATGGTCAGCACTTCCTTAAAAATAAGCCACAGCATGAGCGCCACGATACAACTCCGCAGGAAGTTGATTGTAGTACCTTGCACAAAACCTAAGGTTCTGACAAACTTCACTTTACGCAACTCTAAGCCCAGTATCTTCTCGGTATTTCCGTTCAAGCGTTTGATTTCCTGATCGGTCAATCCGAGGCTTTTGACCAATTCAATGTTACGCAGCGACTCGGTGGTACTGCCCGCCAATGCGGTGGTTTCGGCCACGATTTTGGTCTGAATCTTTTTGATTCTTTTGCTCAACACCGAACTCAACCACGCAATCACGGGGATGGTTAGGAAGTAAACGGGAGCTATGGGCCAATAAATGGTCCAAGCATAAATAATCACAAACGTAATCCCAATCAAGGATTGAAACACCACGTTGACCACCGACGTAATCATGCGCTCGGTGTCCGTTTTTACTTTTTGAAGCACGCCGAGGGTCTGTCCGCTGCGTTGATCTTCAAAAACCTGATACGGCAACGCCAACGAGTGTTTGATACCATCGGTGTATATTTTAGTACCGACGCGCTGGGTGATGACGCTGATAAAATAATCCTGAAAGTTTTTGGCAATACGCGACACCATTGCCGCGCCAATGGCCAGTCCAACAAATTTTAGCGTACCTAAAATGTATTCATTTTCGGTAAAGCGCTTGAAGTTGGTGGCATAACGGTCAATGACCAAGCGGTAAATGTAGGGGTCGAGCAGTGAAAAAATTTGATTGACTGCTGCCAGCGAGAGGGCTACAAAAATGAGTTTCCAGTGAGGCCGAAGGTAACGGTAGAGTATATCCATGAAAAAAAAACACCGACACTCACAATTATGTTCCTGATACTCTATCGAAAAAACACTTTAGTATATCAAAAAACGCCAGGCCGAGTAACAGTTCTCGGTCTGGCATTTGCTTAAAACACCCAACATGAGGAAATCAAAGGACATTATTTCGCCAAAATGGGTTCTTTTTTATACCTTCCCCACGCCACAAACAACGCTAAACCGCCCAAAACTGCGTTGATCCCTATGCCTGAATATTCGGCTTTGGTTAGGTGATAAACCCCCGCAAAAAGCATCGTAACGGCCAATCCCAGCGCGGCCAGAGGCGTCAGGATTGGTTTTATTCTTAAAAGCGCGGGGAGCAATAAGCCAATGGCTCCTAAAAGCTCCACTGCCCCCACAAACCGCACCATGATTTCTGAAAAATCATTCACCCAAGGCATTTGGGGCGCCAGTTCGCTAATGGGGGTCGTCATTTTGGTAAATCCAGCAAAGGCAAACATCAGGGCAAGTAATCCCTGAACAATCCAGAGAGCTATTTTCATTGTGTATGAGGGTTTTATAGAATGAAAAAAAAGATTGATTTAGTTTCCAAACGACAAATCAAGCGGAATAATTAGCTTGAAAAAACAAACTCAAAGCGGTTGGCTTACGTCCAAGAAGCTGTTCCAACGCGGAATCAGTTACGTCCATTTCTCCGTCTTTCAGTGCTTCACTGATACTCACTGACATCGGAATAAACGCTTCCGGAACACCCGCCTTCACCAATCCCGCCTTGAAAGATTCGGTCGAAATAGCAGTATATGTAATGGTTTTACCCGTTACGTCGCTTAATTGCTCCGCCAGCTCAGCAAATGAATACGATTTAGCGGAGGTAATTTCGTAAGTCTGGTTAAGGTGCTTTTCGGGAGCCATAAGCACATTGGCCAATGCTTCGGCAATATCGGCGCGCAGTACAAAGTTTGCTTTTGATTCACCAGCGGGATAAGGCCATTGACCTGTTTCTAGCGCATTCCCCACCAACATCGGTACTACTTCGGCGTAAAAAGTATTTCTAAAAATCGTGTAGGAAATTCCCGACGATTTGAGGTATTCTTCCGTTTTGATGTGGTCGACGCTCGGAATGAATTTGGTTTGATAAGAAGTTTTCAGTGCACTGGTGTAAACTAAGTGTTTAACCCCCGCTTCCTTAGCCGCGTTGATGGCATTGACATGCTGCCCTACCCTATTTTCCAATGAGCCCGACGAAATCAGCAATAATGTATCAATACCGTCGAATGCTTTTACAAGCGATGCGGCATCAAAATAATCCCCCTTACGAATCGCTATTCCTTTGGCTGTCAGTTCTTCTGCTTTGGCGGAGTCACGCACCAACGCCACAATTTGGTGCGCTGGTACGGCTTTGAGAAGAAAATCAATCACCCCTTTTCCTAAATGTCCAGTCGCTGCTGTTACTAAAATCATGCTACTATATTTTTGATTAAAACTGTTTTTTGATTGGTCAAAGGTAGCTACCTTTGCTATACAAAAGTAACCACTATACCAAAGTATACCGATATACTTTGGTATAGCAACTCTTTATCAATCCAATAAAAAGTATGCAAAACAAAACAGAATGTTCAGCCTTTGTAATACCTATCCGGGATTGTTTGGACATCCTCAGCGGTAAATGGAAGCTGCCAATTTTAGGCGCTTTGATGGAAGGTAAAAAGCGATTTAAGGAACTCGAACGTTCAATTCCCAATATCACGCCCCGAATGTTATCCAAAGAATTGAGGGAGCTGGAAATCAATCAATTGGTAAAACGGACGGTGTATGATACCGTCCCCGTAACCGTTGAGTACGAAATGGCCCCCTACGGCCATTCGTTGAAGAAAGTGTTGATGGAGATGAAAGAATGGGGAGCGCAACACCGCAAAAGAATCATGACGACCGATACGCGAATTGAGACAGAGGAATTGGAAGTTGTGAAGGTTAAATAACGTCGGCGAGGACTAGAACCTCGCCGACGTAAAAATTATACACGCTCTACAATCACGGCGTAGCCCATGCCTACGCCTACGCACATCGACACGAGCGCGTAGCGTTTTTGGGTTCTTATTAATTGATTGACCGCCGCTTGGATGATTCGCGTGCCCGACATACCCAGCGGGTGGCCCAAAGCAATGGCTCCGCCGTTGGGGTTGATTCTTGGGTCATCGTCGGCGAGTCCTAGATTCCGGGTAACGGCCAAACACTGGGCCGCAAAAGCTTCGTTAAACTCAATCACATCCATTTCGGCAAGAGTTAAGCCCGCCTTTAGAAGGGCTTTTTGCGAAGCAGGCAGCGGGCCAATGCCCATGATACGCGGCTCTACTCCCACCACCGCCGAGCTGACAATACGGGCCTTAGGCGTTAAATCAAAACGATTTATTGCCTCTTCTGAAGCAATAAACATGGCCGCCGCCCCGTCGTTGAGTCCCGACGAGTTACCTGCGGTCACGGTTCCGTTCTCTTTCTTGAATGCGGGTTTCAGTTGAGCTAATTTTTCAAGGGTTGAGTTTCCTTTGATGAACTCATCTTTGTCAAAAACCGTCACATTCCCTTTTTTGTCAGCCCATTCTACCGCCACAATTTCTTCATTCAAAATTCCGCTTTTCTGGGCCGCAAAGGCTTTTTTCTGTGAATTATACGCAAATAAGTCTTGGTCTTCGCGACTGATTTGGTACATATCAGCGAGGTTTTCGGCTGTTACACCCATGGCGTCGGTGCCGTAAAGTTTGTGCATCTGGGGATTAATAAATCGCCATCCGAAGCTAGAATCGAACATTTGGGCGTCGTTTCCGAAAGGTTTGGACGTTTTGGAAATCACCCACGGACCGCGCGTCATGTGTTCCATTCCACCCGCGATAAATACATCACCGTCGTCGGCTTTGATGGCGCGGCTGGCCTGAATAACCGCCGACATGCCCGAAGAGCACAACCGATTGACGGTTTCGCCGGGTACGGTGTATGGCAAACCCGCCAACAGCAGCGCCATCCGCGCTACGTTGCGGTTGTCTTCTCCTGCCTGATTATGACAGCCCAAAATCACATCTTCGATGGCATCCAACGGAATGGAAGGCGTACGTTTGATGAGTTCCCGAATCGGAATAGCCGCCAAGTCATCAGCGCGGACGTTGGACAAACTGCCGCCAAAACTTCCAATCGGCGTCCGGACGGCATCAATGATATAGGCTTGTTTCATGGTATATATTCAATAGAATGGATTCAATTTCAGGCAATTTGCTCCACAAAGGAAGCACTTGTTTTGGCTTTTACTTCTTCCAACGTCGCGCCAGGCATCAGTTCGATAAGCGTCAATTTATTTTCTGGAAAAGCAAACACGGCCAAATCGGTAATCACCAAATCTACCACACCCGAAGCCGTCAGCGGCAACGTACAGGCAGGAACAATCTTGGACGAGCCATCGGGGTTTGTATGCGTCATGGTGATAATGAGGCGTTTGGCACCCTTGGCTAAATCCATCGCTCCACCCACGCCCAAGAGTGGCTTTCCGGGCACGGCCCAGTTGGCTAAGTTGGCGGCTTCGTCCACTTCCAAACCACCCATAATGGCGGCATCGATGTGCCGACCGCGAATCATAGCAAACGAATCGGCACTGTCGAAATAACTGCTTCCTTTGAGTGCGGTTACGGGAATTTTACCCGCATTTACGGGATAATTCATGGCACCACCCCCATCCGTAGGCACGGGGCCTACGCCCAGCATTCCGTTTTCGGTGTGCAAAATGATGCCGTGCTCTTCCGTAATCAAATCAGCCACGAGGGTAGGTATGCCGATGCCAAGATTCACAACATCGCCTTTTTTTAGCTCTGCCAACGCCCGTTTGGCCATATTCATGCGGCTTTCATCCACTTTTTTGGAAGACGAAACCGACGCCGACGAACCCAAATCTTCCAAGGTCAACGTGGCCTGTACCAGATAATTTACAAAGCAGCCCGGGGTATGTACGTGCTCAGGGGCAATTTCTCCCACAGGTACAATTTCTTCGACTTCGGCAATGACCAAATCGGCGGCCGTGGCCATGGCTTTGTTAAAGTTTTGTTCGGTCATCCGGTACTGTAAATTGCCCGCGGTATCGGCCCGCCACGCCCGAATAAAGGCCACATTTCCACGAATTCCTTTGATGAATACCTGCTCGGTTCCGTCAATGATTTTAGTTTCACGGCCTTGTGCAATGAGCGTCCCCGCCGACGTTGGCGTATAAAAACCTCCAATACCCGCACCACCCGCCCGAATGGCCTCGGCCAACGTACCCTGGGGCAACAGTTCATAGGCGACCTGACCGCTTTGAGCGGCTTTGACCGCATCGGGATTGGACGTAAAAAACGAGCCAATCATCTTTTTAATCTGCCCATTACGGAGCAAACGCCCCCCGCCAATGCCCACTTCTCCCACGTTGTTACCGATAAAAGTAAGGTTTTTGGTGCCCGTTTCGGCCAAGGCGTGCATGAGGTGGACGGGATTTCCCGTCATGCCAAAGCCACCCTGCAAAATCGTATCGCCGTCTTTGACCATTTGAGCAGCGGTCGCTACATCTATAATTGGAACTTCTTTCATTTTTGATCAATAAAGTATTCAAAAAGAATGGGTAAAAATCAATAAAAAAACACTAATCCAACGCCTCAAAGGACTCAAAAGGTAGGCCCACGTAGTTTTCGGCGATGGTCGTTGCGTACGCTTCCGACAATTGGATATAATCAAATTTTGCCTTTTGCAATTGATAATGAAACGACCCGTGTTCGTATTGTTTGTGAAACAGAGTAGTCATAAAATTGGAGAAATCCTGCGCGCGCCAAATGCGTTTCAGGGCAACGGTTGAATAATTATCCAGTGCTTGCATCGACGCTTTTTCGTAGAAATCTCTGAATCCATCCACCAAATGTTTCACGTCCGCCACGGCCAGATTCAGTCCTTTTCCGCCCGTAGGAGGCACAATATGGGCGGCGTCACCTGCCAAAAACAAACGCCCATGTTGCATATTATCAATAAAATAACTCCGCATGGGCGTAATACTTTTTTCAAAAATCGGCCCCGAATTCAGCTTCCAACCTTTGGTACCCAAACGTACCGAAAGCTCCTCCCAAATTTGCTCGTCCGACCAGTTATCAACGTGGTCGTCGTTTTCTACTTGGATGTACAATCGACTTACTTTTTCTGAGCGCAAACTATGCAGGGCAAATCCACGCTCGTGATAGGCATAAATTAGTTCTTCGGAAGAGGGCGCCACGTGGGCCAAAATCCCCAACCAACTAAACGGATACGTGACCGAATATTCTTTATAGGCGTCTTTGGGCATTGATTTACGGCCCAAACCATGAAAACCGTCGCAGGCGGCAATAAAGTCGCATTCAATGATGCCTTTTTCGCCCTTGTGTTCAAAATGTATTTTGGGACTGTCGGTTTCGATGCCTTCCAGTTCAAGGGCGGGGGCTTCAAACAACAATTGACCACCCTTCGCCAACCAAGCCTCCGTCAGGTCTTTGACAACTTCCTGCTGACCATAAATCGTGATGTTTCGTCCGCCCGTAAGTTGTCCGAAAGGCACTCGAACGCGCTTTCCGTCAAAATTCAAATAGACTCCGTGGTGCTCCTGTCCTTCTTGGACCAAGCGGTCGGCCAAGCCCAATTCTTTGAGTATATCGACTGTATTTTGTTCCAAAAGACCCGCTCGGACCCGTCCTTGGATATATTCTCGGCTACGGTGCTCAATGATGACCGCTTCTATGCCGTATTTTTTGAGCCAATGGGCAAGGGTCAAGCCAGCTGGCCCCGCTCCAATGATGCCAACTTGTGTTTTTATTGTTTTCATTTTTTAGGTAGTTATGTTCAGTTCATTGATGACCTCCTGCGCCGTATGAAAGGCTTCATTGGCCGCTGGCAAGCCGCAGTAAAGGGCCGAATGCATGATAATTTCTTTGATTTCAGCCACCGTTACGCCGTTATTAAAGGCCGCCCTAACGTGCATTTTAAATTCCGCTTTTCGGTTGAGCGCAATCAACATCGCCAAGGTGATAAGACTGCGGTTGTGCTTCGACAAATCAGGGCGCGTCCAGATTTCACCCCAAGCGTAGTTGGTAATAAAATACTGAAAATCAGCATTAAAGGGATTGATATTAGCATTTGCTTTGTCAACGTGTTCTTCACCCAACACCGACCGCCGAACGTGCATTCCCTTCTTAAAGGCCGTGTCGCCAACCAGAAAATCAATGAGTGTTTGGGCGTATTCCTGGGGCAATTCGGTACTTGCTAGATGCCGGGCATGTAGCACTTCCAAAGTGGCATGAGGGATATGCTTTGCCAAAAACTCCGCCTGCTCAACGTTCGTGACTGGGTCTTCATCCCCCGTAATCACCAGTGTTTCAACGGATAACTGCGTCAGCGTTTCTCTAAAATCAGCATCGCGGATGGCACCGCAACAAGCGGCGTATCCCTCCACGTGACTACGCAAAAACATGGCTTTGGTCTCGGCCACGCGTTGGGGATTTTGCTGCCGAAACGATTCTGTAAACCACCGCTCCATGGTATCGTCCACGATGGCCTGCATTCCTTGTTGGGTGATGGTTTCGATGCGTGAATTCCAACGCTCATCATTCCCGATTTTAGCACCTGTATTGCTCAAAACAATCTTTTTGAAACGATTTGGGTAATGAATCCCCAGCCATTGCCCAATCAATCCACCCATCGAAAGACCGCAGTAACAGGCGGTATCGATGCCGAGGCCGTCCATCAAATCAATGACGTCTTGGCCCAATTGGCCAATGGTGTATGATGCGGCCGAAGACGATTCTACATGGCTGCCGCCGTGGCCTCGGGTATCGTATTGCAACACGCGAAAATAGGGCAAGAGATACGGAACGAGTTCATCCCACATCATCATTTCTGACCCCAGCGAGTTAGAAAAAATCAGCACGGGGCTGTTGGGGGTTCCCTGAAGTTTATAGTTGGTTTTCATCTTATATGTCCAAATTTCTTCAATACCTTATCAATCATTTCTAAACTCAGCCCCAGGGCGTTTTCGGGCTTAAACAGTTCGTCCACTGAGGGTACATCTATTTTCGATTCTAGCAGTACTTCTTTTAAGTGTTTTTGCTGCGCAATGGCGATTTTACAGGCTTTTTCGACCCATTCGTGGGCCTGATTTTTGCCCATTTTGGGCGCCAAGGCCAGCGATACGTTTTCTGCATAAATCAACCCTTGGGTCAGTTCCAGATTGGCCAACATACGCTTTTCATCCACTTCCAATCCTTCTAGCAATTCAATGGCTCGTTCTAGCGTGCCCGCCGTCATGGTCATGATTTGGGTCAACACTTCCCATTCTGAATGCCAAAGCCCTGCCGAACGCTCGTGCTCCTGCGGCATGGCAGTAAGCATCGTAGCCACCAAGTGCGGCATCCGGGCGGCGTTGGCCAGCATGGCCGCGCAGGTAACGGGGTTGCGCTTGTGCGGCATGGTACTCGACCCACCTTTCCCTTCCGCTGCACCTTCATACACCTCTCCCACTTCGGTTTGCATCAGCAGCGAAACATCTTTGGCGATTTTACCCAAAGTGCCCGTCAAAATCCCCAATACGCTCGCCCATTCGGCGAAAGTGTCGCGGTTTGACTGCCACGAAAACGCGGATTTTATTCCTAAATTCTGGGCAAAAAGTTGCTGTACCTCGCTCGAAATCTGCGCATTACCACTCCCTACCGCGCCCGCCAACTGAACCACCAAAAGACGTTTTTTCACGTCGTCAATGCGCTCCTGTGTTCGGCCGATGCTCTCCAGCCAACCCGCCGTTTTCAGGCCAAACGTAATCGGTCGCGCCTGTTGGAGCAGCGTCCGGCCAATCATGGGCGTATTTCGATAGCTGCTCGTTTTTTCTACTAAATGAAGGACGAGCACCTTTAATTTTTGTGCTAACCATTGACCAAACTCCTGCACCTGCAAAACGGTGGCTGTATCCACAATATCCTGACTAGTAGCGCCTAAGTGCACGTATTTTGAGGCTTCTACGTCATTGTTTTTTACAATACGGGTCAATTGTTTTACCAACGGAATCGCGGCATTGCCCCCCAATTTTATTTCAGATTTAAGGCGGGGCATATCAATCAAATCGGGCTGACAACATAGTGCAATGAGGTCGGCCACTCCCGCAGGAATCACCCCTGCCGCTTCCTGCGCCCGCGCCAATTCGGCCTCTACGCGTAGCATTTGCCCAATGGTATTCCTCTCCGAAAAAAGCTCATTGATGTGGTCCGAATAAAACAATTCGCTGTATAAGCCCATTTTAGGGGTGGTTAAATCTCAAAAAATACCGTTTCGTTTTCGCCCTGCATGTAAATATTGAATTCATAACCCGCCGCATTTTTTGAGGCGATGAGCGTATTGCGTCGGTCGGTCGGCACGGCGTTTAAAATTTCGTCCTGTGCATTAAGTTCCGCTTCATCTTCAAAGTAAATACGCGTATAAGAATGGATTAGCTGCCCACGCATGAACACAATCACGCTCAGGTGCGGTGCCTGCCCATCGACCGACGTGGGTTTAAATGTATGAAAAATAAACCGATTTTGGGGGTCGGTACCCGTCCCGAAACGCCCAAAACGTTGGTGCTGCGTATCCCAAATCTCAATCATCGCATCTGGAATAACGTCGCCGTTGCCATCAAAAACTTTACCCACCACCATAACGACGTTGGCTTCGTCGAGAGGCTTGGCTAATTCATTATTGGACAGGCTTTTAAAATCATATAAATATTGTTCGGGCGTGAGTCCGTACGCGAAATAGGGCCCGACGGTTTGGGAAGGCGTTTGTAACATGGCAATTGTTGTGTTAAAATTCATTATACATTTTCAAACGGAGTAGCCTGATGCCCCCTTAAAACAAAGTCAAAACGGTAGCCAAGCGCAAAATTGGGCTCGGTGATGCTCAAATCAAAGGTTGAAATCAGCAACTCACGTCCTTTGGGCGGCACGCCCAGAAAAATGGGGTCATACTGCAACAATGGGTCGCCAGGAAAGTACATTTGGGTCACCAACCGGTTGGTGATATTGGCCCCAAACAACGAAAAATGGATGTGGTTGGGCCGCCACGCGTTGGGATGGTTGCCCCAAGGATACGCCCCCGGTTTGATGGTATAAAACCGATAGTTTCCTTCCGAATCCGTCATACAGCGCCCCGCGCCCAGAAAATTAGGGTCGAGCGGCGCATCGTGTTGGTCTACTTTATGGACGTACCGGCCCGCCGCGTTGGCTTGCCAAATCTCAATCAGCGTATTAGGAATCGGCCGCCCGTTTTCATTCATCACTTTGCCATGCACCACGATGCGTTCGCCCATTGGCTCGCCGTTTTTAATGGAATTCTTGGTCAGGTCATGGTCAAATTCGCCCAAGTTAAAATCCCCGAAAACAGGCCCTGTCAACTCCGATAGCGACTGTTTTACGACGACTAACGGCTTGCTAGGTGCACGCAGTACGGTCGATTTATAATCGGGAGCAAGCCGAGGCGGCTGGACTTCATAATCGAAAGTATTATAAATGAGTTGGCTCATTGCGGTACAATTTTGAGGAGGAAGTTTCTTTTTTCAGTCCAACAAAGGTATGGGACGTGTTAAATAAATTCTTGGATTAATTAAAATATTACTTGTATAAAATAAACATTTTGCTTAGACATGTTTTATTTAACAAAAGAGAAATTATTATTTTAAACACCTTTAAAACAAGCATTTAGTGACTTATTTACATTCATTTGATGGATTCATTACAGAAATAGTCTATATTTATTCTTGTATTTTCAGAACATATCATGAATCCAAAAGGGCTTGTTAATTTCAAAGGCTTATACGGTGATAATCGCTCGCCGCTGGTACCCAATTTCATCCACCATGAATTATTGGAAACCAGGAGTAAAATCTATGATTGGGAAATTCACGAGCACCTGCATACCGATTTGTATCAGGTATTTATCATTCAATCGGGAAGCGGGGTGCTGAGGTCTGAAAACAAAGAATTTGCGATTGCAAGCCCTTGTCTGATTACCATTCCCGCCAATACGCTGCACGGGTTTATGTTTCAGCCAGCAATTGTGGGCGAGGTCATCACGTTTTCGGAGTCATTTTTGGAGAGTCTTTTCAAAAACTCCCCCAAAATCGCCCTCGAAATTAGTCGCTTAAAACAGCTATCTTTTGCCGATGACGATTTGGTATTTTACCGAATTTTATTCCTTAAAACGGAGATTATGAAGGAATTGCTCGAAGAAAACCCCGAAAAACAGGCGGTTTTGCAATCCCTTTTTCAATTATTATTCCTGACGATTTACCGACAGGCCCTCACCCAAAGCAGCCCCGTGACCACTTCTGACAATCGAACGTTGCAGTATTTTCAGGGGTTTCAGAAGAGCATCAAACAGTCGTTGCAAGAGTCAAAATCCATCAATCAATACGCCAAAGAGTTGAACATTACGGCCGTTCATCTCAATCGAATTTGTCAAAACTTAGTCCAAAAATCTGCCCTGCAAGTGGTGCACGAATACTTAATCAACGAAGCAAAAAAATATTTACTCAATACAACCTACTCAATATCAGAGGTTTCTTACTTTCTAAACTTCAAAGACCCCGCCTATTTTACACGTTTGTTTAAAAAATACACGGGGGTGGCTCCGAGCGAGTTTAGGAAGAACTAACTCGGTTTATACTACATAATTTGCGGGCGGATTTAACCCAACAATTGATTCAAGTTCACATTCAAGTCGCCGATTTGAGCGTCGGTAGGACTTATCTGGGCAGCCAACAATTTACGCGCATTGAGGTGGTCGGCGGGACGATTGAGCGAATCAACGGCAATCAACCGATTTTCTTGGAAATAATAGACCGAAAACTTATCGGCGTCGACATCGCCTCTCAGTACATAGCGGTCAAAGCCCGCCGAAATTCCCGCCATTTGGAGTTTCAAATGGTATTGATTAGTCCAAAACCACGGCACTGCATGGTAAGGTTGGGTTTTGCCCAATACGTGATTTACGGCCGTTTTGGCTTGGTCAACGGCATTTTGAACCGATTCCAACCGTATTCTTTTTTGGGCAAAAGCATTGTAATGATTAGCACAATCGCCGATGGCGTAAATGTTGGCGACCGAAGTTTGTTGGAATTCGTTCACCAAAATACCATTTTCGCAGGCAATTCCCGCCTCCTCCGCCAACGACGTTTCGGGAATAACCCCAATGCCCGCCAGTATCAAATCTGCTTCGATTTTTTTGCCCTCTTTAGTTATAATACAATGATTCTCAATGGACTTTGTCAGGGCATTCAGGTGTACTTGAACCCCGCATTCCTCGTGCGTTTTTTGAAAAACATCCGAGATAACCGCGGGTAGCACCCGTTCCATCAACCGCGACTGCGCCTCAATAACACTTACTTCTTTGCATTTTTCCTGCGCTAACGCGGCCAATTCGAGGCCGATAAACCCACCGCCAATGATGGCTATTTTACGAGCAGTATCCAGTCGGTGTGCAATGGCTTTGGCATCGGCTAAAGTACGCAGGTAAAGCACGTCGGCGGCCCCTTCCATCGTTAATTTGCGGTTGGTAGCCCCCGTCGCTAAGATCAAATGCGTGTAGTCGATAGTCTCGCCTTCTTTCGTAATCACCAACTGCCCCTCGGTATCAAGTTGAGCGATATTGACCCCCAACCGAAGGTCAATCTGGTGGTTTTGAAAAAAATGCGGGGAACGAAACAAAATGGCCTCCTCCGACTGCTTTCCCTGCAAATAGCCCTTAGACAATGGCGGTTTCTGGTAAGGCAGGTCATTTTCTTCCGAAATCAACACCATTTCACCCTCAAATCCTTCTTCTCGCAACGACGCGGCCGCCTGCACCCCCCCGTGCCCGGCACCGATGATGACGACTTTTACACTCATTGTTTTTCAGGAATACGGACAATGACTCCGTCCAATTTGTTGGAAATACGTACTTGACACCCCAAACGACTGTTGGACATGCGCTCGGCGGTCGCACCTTCGAGCATTTCGTTTTCTTCTTCTTCCATTTCGGGCAAAAGCCCCATAAATTGTTCATCCACGTAAATATGGCAGGTGGCGCACATGCATGAGCCGCCACATTCGGCCACAATTCCTTTGATGTCGTTCTGAACGGCTCCTTCCATTAAGGTAGCCCCCAACGGCAAATCCACTTGGTGCTCTGTTCCGTTGTTTTCGATATAAATTACCTTTGGCATTGTATTACAGATAGTTACAGTAAATAATTTTCTTTTTAAGAATGTTTTATGGACCGATCCGTTGGCTAAATAAACTGCTTACCGCCGTCCACCACGATGGTTTGGCCCGTTACGAAATCAGCGGCAGAGGAAGCCAAATAGAGGGCCGTGCCCACAATATCTTCCATCGTTGACGGGCGTTTGATGGCCCCTCGGTCTACGCCGTATTTGGCAGCATTTTCCATCAGGCCCAAACTGGCTTCGGTGAGTGTAAAGCCCGGCGCAATGGCGTTGACATTGATGTTGAAATCACCCAGTTCTTTGGCCATGGAGCGCGTCAGGCCGATGACGCCCCCCTTGGAGGCCACATAATGCGACCAATTGGGCGACCCACTCATGACGGTTGCCGAAGAAATGTTGATGATTTTGCCGTAATTATTGGCGCGCATCGACCGACAAACGACTTTTGACACCAACCAGACGCCTTTCAAATTGACGTCAAGCACCAAGTCCCATTCGGCTTCTGTAAGTTCATAAAAAGGCTTGCGTTGAATAGTCGCATAGATGGCGGCGTTGTTGACCAAAATGTCAATTTTACCGAAGGTAGCCAGCACTTCATTCGCCATTTTTTCCACGGATTGCTCACTGGTCACGTCCACTTCAAGGGCCATTCCGCCTAGCATTTGTGCCGTTTCTTGCGCTCCTGCGTAGTTTTTATCACAAACAACGACCTTGGCTCCCTGAGCAACAAAGGCCTGCGCAAAGGCCCGGCCGAGTCCACCCGCCGCACCCGTAATCACAACGATTTTATCTTTTAGCTCAAACATGGGCTACGTATTTTTTTAAGTTCAAGTCCAATTTCGCCAACTCCAACAGCAGACCAGAAAGCCTTTTTCCTTCGTCGGTCAAAAACGTTGGCCAAACGAAATTTTCCAAAATCTCCAGAACTTCAGCCTGTCCAATGCCAAACCACTCGCCAATGATGCGGTTGCCATGCGGCGTATACCTCCAGAGCTTATCAGCGTCTTTGTGCACCGCATCGTTGACCGAGCGCGCCTGTTTGGTGGTATCGTGCCCGTCAATGACCGCGATGATTTCGTTAATTTGTGGTTGATGAAACCCTAAAACGGGCAGTTCTTTTTGTGCAATTGCGACACTTTCCAATTCATGTTGGCGCGTCAATTCGGGATATTTATTATTGGGGCCAAAGGCGTGCAAAATCTTGTCTTTCGGTATTTTAGACCAGCCTGTATCATGAAAAAGAATGGCTGGCAACACCACATCTGGGTTGGCTTCTGGGTATTTTTCAAGCAATTGGGTCACCAGCAAGTAAGCAAACAGCGTATGTTCGTTGTTGTTACGAACGTTCAAATGGATTTTGGCTACTTCCCAAAGCGGGATGTCTTGGGTACGCAACATCTAGTAATTCAGGTAAATGGTTTTTAATTCGGTATACGCCTCGATGCCGTAGTGGCCTTTTTCACGCCCGATTCCGCTTTGTTTTACCCCACCAAACGGCACATCGTGGTACGAACGGTGAATGTTGTTGATCCAAACCGAGCCTGCTTCTAGCGACTCCGCAATGCGCAGTCCCGTGCCGAGTTGTTCCGAAAACACATAGGCGGCCAATCCAAAATCCGAATCGTTGGCCCATGCTACGGCCTGTTCGTTGGTTTGAAAAGGCATCACTCCCACCACGGGCCCAAAGGTTTCTTGGGTCATGATGTGCATTGAATGGTTGGTATCAGCCAAAATCGTGGGCGGGAAAAACCAGCCTTTGTCATACAGTTCACCCGTCAATCGGTGGCCGCCTGTTTTCAAAAGTGCTCCTTTATGCAAGGCGTCTTGCACCTGATTTTCGCTGTTTTGGTAAATCTTTTGATTCACCATCGGCCCCATGTCGCAGCCTGAAAACGGATGCCCCACGGTTAGTTTTTCGGTCAACGCCACCATTCGGTCCAGAAAATCGACATAAATGGCCTCATGCACGTACAGACGATTGACGCGGTAGCAAAACTGACCACTGTTGGCAAACGCATGACGAACAATGGCGGGGATAGCCACGGCCAAATCTGCATCGGCACACACAATCGCGGGCGACTGACCGCCCAATTCAAGCGTGACACGTTTATTATGTGCCGCCGCCAATGCCCCGATGCGCATCCCCGTGCCCGTGCCGCCCGTAAAGGCGATTTTGGCCGTTATTGAGTGCTCAATGAGCGCATTGCCAATGTCATAGCCATAGCCCGTAATGACATTAAAAACCCCTTCGGGATAGCCCGCTTCGGTAAAAATTTCGGCCAGTTTCAGTGTCGAAAGCGGCGTATCTTCCGACGGTTTGGACACCACCGTACAACCTGCCATCAGCGCCGCGCCCAATTTCATGGTCAGCAGCGTAATCGGGTAATTGAACGGCGTAATGGCCACCACTACGCCAACGGGCTCGCGCACAATTAGCGCTTTTTCGCCTTCGAGGTTATGCAATGGCACTTCTCCTTTCAAACGAAGGCCCTCTTCGGCGTAAAAATCGAACAAATCGGCACTTCGACTGATTTCGGTCAGGCAGCCCGCCAGCGGCCTGCCGAGTTCGTTGGCAATGGTTCGGGCGAGGTCGTCGGCGTGTTTGCGCATCAATTGCGCGGCTTGGTGCTGCAACTTGGCCCGGTGAGCAACGGGCGTCTTTTTCCAAGATTTAAACGCCACTTTTGCCGATTCCAGTGCCGCATTGACATCTTCTGGATTGCTGCACGCAAACCTTTCAAGAACTGCACCCGTGCTGGGATTGAGCACATCGGCGTATTGGGCCGAATGTGGTTTTACCCATTTCCCATTTATATAATTTTCCATTCGTTTAGATTACGTCGCAACAAAGCATTTTTTCGGTTTCGACCAAGTCGGTCTTCGCCATTTCAATCGACTCGGGCAGGTGCAACTGCGGCACCACATCGGTGAGCAAACGCGCACAGTATTGACTAGGGGTCTGTTTGAACCAATCGGAGGCAATACTCACGCCCGTGACCGTAAAACGCCACAGCTTATCGGCATCTCGCACAATCTCATCTTCGGCCGACCGCGCAAACCCTCGCGTGTCGTGACCGTCGATGATGGTTTGCACTTTTTTAATAAAGTCTTCCGAATAACCCAAGGGCCTTAGCACTTCTGCCGACAGCCGCACGCCTTCCGATTCATGCAAATACCGCACGTCGCTTTGGAGATAATTTTCGGTCTGAAAGCCTTTTTTAAAAATATCATCTTCGTCAATCGAAAACCAGCCAATATCGTGCAAAATGATTCCTGCCGCCACCACATCACGGTCGGCGTTTGGGTAGTTTTCGGCCAGTTTCATCGCGTAGTGAAAAGAAATCGGGATATGAACGTCGTTTTTTCGTACCCGCATGTACTTTTCGGACGCTTTGAGAATATGTGCGTAGTTGTTCATTAATACGTTAAGATAAGAAATAGCGGTAAAAATAGAATGTTGACTGTGTTGGATATTATGCATTTTCTATCACCTAACACCTTCACAATCAACATAATTATAAAATATATTTAAGATTAAAATCAGGCAGCTTCGAGGATGATTACTTCACCCGTTGAGCCATTGACCATGATTCGGTCGCCCGTTTTGATGGTGGTAGTGGCCGAGCCTGTACCCGTTACGGCGGGCAGGGCATACTCACGACAAACGATGGCCGCATGCGACATCATGCCCCCGATATCGGTGACGGTAGCTTTGATTTTGCCAAAAACGGGGGCCCAACTCGGCGCCGTTACGCGCGTCACCAAGATTTCATCCTGCTCCAAAAGGCCCAGTTCGTCGGGGCTGTTGATGACCCGCGCAATGCCTTCCACTTTGCCCGCCGAAGCCGCCATTCCTTTGAGGCGATTGGTGGTTTCGCCACTTTGCAACCATCCCTGCACACTTTCGGACGTGATTCCCCAAAGCATAATCGTGAAGGGTTCGGTCACCAGAGCGGGCGGCTCATTGAATGCTGGCTTGGGTGCGGCAGTCGAAAGGGCGTCAATGATTTTTTTACGACGCGCCACTTCGGTCGGAATATAATCGGGACCGATGGAAGGCACGCCCATGGCCCAACCACGACCGTAGTCAAACAGAAGTTGGTGAATTTCTTCGCGACGGAAATAGAACATGTCGTTGATATCGCTGAAAAATCCTGCTTGCACAAACACCGCACTTAGTTCGCGCATTTTGCGCCAGAAAACGCACATTGCCCAGTGCTCAATGTAGAAATTGTGGTTTTCAACGTACGGAAATACCACCCGTGCCAAGCCAATTTTGGCATCAAACGCCGCTTGGCCTTCTTCGTCGGGGATTGAATCGCGGTATTCTTCCGTGATTCGGTCTCTTTCGGCCGCGATTGCCTCCGTCGGACGGTCAATATTTTCGCCTTTTTGCAAACGTTTCAGATAATCTTGAATGTAGCCAAAAGGAATCTCAAGGTGTTCAATCCAGTATTTATCGGTTGAGTAAAACCCGTTACCCGTTGTAAAATTAAACCACGGATATTTGGCCAACTCCCAAGCATCCAGCCATTTTTGGCCGTTTTCGGTTGCTTTCAACGCTTCCAACGCCGCCGTCAATTCTTGATTTGCGACCACCTCATCCACGCCTAATTCAAGCGCCAATTTGGCTAATTTGCGCAATTCTTCGTCGGGACGGAACAAATCAACTTCCACACCCTGCACCATTTTAGCAATCGACAAATCGGGAATGCCCGGAAAAGTTTCTTTACAAAAACCGAAAAAATCGAGGTAAGCTGCGTAGCCTAAGTTCAGAAATTCAAAGTGATACATCCATGTTTTGTAACACAAATCAATCATTCTATCATAATTCTGAATCAAATAGTAGGTTGGGTCAAGCCCCACACCGCCCTTAACCCACTCCATATCAATCACTTCTGGAAGGGTCTCAAATTTTACGGCTTCCATTTCATCAATGACACCCTTTACTTTTTTATGCCAATTTTGGAGCAAATCATTCCAATTCATGAAATAATACCCTGCGCGTTCTAAAAATTGCGGCACGCGGTCGCCGATTAATTCGGGCGCTACCCCCACGGGGCTCATGTAACAGTATCCATTGTGAATTTTAAAGTCAATTCCGTTGGCGGGCGGTATCAACCACTGGCGCGTGTTGTATTGACTCAGGCATTTTACGGCAAATTCGACGGTAATGGCATCAAAAGGCTTAAACACATTGGGCCAGTGTTGCGAATCGCAAAAGAAAAATTTAGCTTCCTCGTTTTGTTTCAGGTTATCCTGAAATACCATGTAGTAGGGGTACAATTCCTTCCAACCTTCGGCTCCTTCGGGCGCTTTGTGGTCGTAAGGACTGATGAATTTTTGAGAAGACATAATTACGATTGATTAAAGGTTAAAGTGAACAGTTACAGACGAATTTCCAACGGCTCGATTCGTCAGCGCGGTTTATTTTTTACTTGCTAAAGGGTTCATAAGGGTATTCAAAATGCCTTCCATACCCGTTTTGATGGAAGAAGCGGCGGGGGCTTTTTTCTGCGACCAGACGGTTTCGGGGCGGCTTTGAAGAAGCGTAAAATTCTGACCAGCGGGCAAATCGGCATCAATCGCCCACTCAATGTCCTGCGGACATCGGTAATGTTTCTCGATAATTTTTGCCATCCGACACACGATTTTCACTTCCTCTTCGCTCAGGCTGGACTGCGTGGCCCGCTCGTCCACAATCTCGCGCGTTAGCACCCGACGGTTTATTTTATCGGGTACGTGTTCGATGTGTTTGTTTTGAATATTTGACTCAAGAATTTCCATCATTACCTTGTCTACCAAGAAGTTATCTGGCGTAACTTCTCCCGACACCACCGCCTCACCCAGCCCCCAAGAAGCGTCAATGACGATTTTGGAGCGGTCGCCGTTGGTCGGATTGAGCGTCATGGCAACGCCAGCGGTGCGGGCATTGACCATTTTTTGAATCACCACACTCATCAGCACTTCGTCTTCTTTGATTTGCTGGTTGCGACGATAATTGATGGCCCGCGAGGTGTACAAACTCGCCCAGCAACGGCGTACGTGTTCGATGACCTCCTCCTCTCCCACCACCCACAGATAGGTGTCTTGTTGTCCCGCAAAACTCGCATCTGGCAGGTCTTCGGCGGTGGCACTCGACCGCACCGCCACGGGCAGGTCATTGGTGGCTCCTGCGAGGGCACAAAGTTGGTGATACGAAGCTTTGATGCTATGCTCTACTTCGGAAGGCAACGGACTTACCAATAATAAACCGCGCACTTCTTCCGATACCTTATCCAATTCAGCCACGTTGGCGCAATCAATGCCGTTTACTTTTTCGTAAATAGCCTCAGCAAGCGCAGAACCTTGCAAGAAGTCGGCGTAAGCGTGGGTAGTAATGCAAAAACCAACGGGAACTGGCAAATCAGCAGCACTCATGCTGGCCAAACTTGCCCCTTTGCCGCCCAACAAATAATATTCTTCGGGCAAAGCTTCTTTAAAAAACAACGTGTATTTCATTTTACGAAAAGGGTTTTGACTGCTTTTTTACCACTCCACTTCCAAGGCCACGGGCGCTCTGAATGAGGTATTTAGGGCAAATTGAAAGACTTGATTTTCTTTAATGGTGAGGTGTGGAATCTTGCGGGTCAGTTCTTCAAGCACAATCTTAAATTCTAGTTTTGCCAAGGACGAACCCAAACAAAAATGGATGCCGTAGCCAAACGACAGGTGCTCTTTGGCGTTGGGCCGTTGAATATCAAAGGTTTCTCCATTTTCAAAATTGGCTTCATCCCGATTTGCCGAACCCATCACCAACAATAAATTAGAACCCGCTGGAATGGTCACACCTCCGATTTCGCTGTCTTCCAGTGCTTTACGGCGCCAAGATACAATCGACGGTGAAAACCGAAGGATTTCTTCAATCGCGTTGGGAATCAGGCTAGGATTCTCGCAGATGGCGTTCCAACTTTCAGGATGGAGCAACAACTCGCGGATGCCGTTGCCCATCAACGAAGTGGTGGTTTCGTGGCCTGCAAACAGCTGACTGTAACAAATCGCCGCAATCTCGCGGTCGCTGATTTCGTGACCTTCGGCCTGCAACCGCACCAAATCTCCCGGCAAATCGTCGGTGGGATTTTCTTTGCGCAGCGCTACCAAGTTTTGGCAATATTCCCAATACCTCACCATATTTTGGGCGTGAACCAACTGCTCTTCTTCCGTCAAATCGCCCCAAGTAATCAGCAAGCGGCTTTCGGCCCAGCTTTTTACCTGCTGCACATCTTCGTTGGGCACCCCCAACAACATAAATATCACCAAGGCGGGCAAATCATACGCCAACTGCTTCACGATTTCGGCGTGGCCTTCGTTTTCAAACTTTTCGATCATCTCAATGGCCAACGCCCTGATGCCTGGTTCGAGCTTTTTGAAGCGACTCAAGTTGAAGGCCATGCTAACGATACGGCGTATACGTGTGTGGTCGGGTGGGATGCGTCCCGACAGGCCCGACAGACCAATCATGCCTTGGTCTTCCATTAATTTTTTGGCTTTCGGCGCAATCGGTTTAAACGGCGATTGGGCATTTTCGGAGGTGTAGGTTTTCCAATTGCTAAACACCGCCTTAATATCTTCGTAGCGGGTCACGACGTAATACCCTAATTCTTGGCTGTAAAATACAGGCTGCTCGTCCCTCGATTTTTTGTAAAATGGAAAAGGATTTGTGAGATCAAAAGGCTTGAATTCTTCGCTTATTTTGTGATAGGGACAGGTGCTCATTGGGAACTGTTTTTTTGAGTTGACTTTCAAAACATACCCAAATGTAGAAAACAATCCTTTGGTTTTTCTTTGGTTTTTTTAGTAGTATTTTAATTCTTTTTAGAAAGATTCAAATATAATTGTCTGATTTCCTCCGAAGGTGCTCCGATATTGAATTTTTTGAGCGATTCAGTATAGATTCGGTACTGTCGGTGCAGGGCGTCAAATCGCTTTGATTCGGCCAATGCCAGCAATTTTTCCTTGTGGGCTTCTTCCAAATTGGGATTTTCGCCGAGGGCTTTGTCGCAGTAGTTTATCGCCAGCGAGAGATTCCCCATTTGCCGGTGAATTTTTGCTAAACTGTATAGAAGTTTGTAGTACATTTCTCGGTACCACGTGCGTTTGCTCCAGCACCAATCATTTTCATTGTTCTCTACGTATTTGAGCGGAATGTCCATAAAAAGGTCGCCCGTGTAAAGCCGCTCCGCCGACTCGTAGCAAATCTTACATTGCTCCAAATTGCCCTCTTTCAGGTGCTGGTTGCCTTTGAAACACAACTCCTGAAACATCGGCAGGTCAATCCAACTGTCGTACGGCAGTCGTAAATAATATATTGAGCCTTGATGCACGATAAAAGAAGATTGTTTTGAGGCATCATCATGGCCGTTGAGCACGAGCCGCAAAAAACGGATAGCGTGGTACAAACGATTCAGGGACTGCTCGATGCTGTCGGCTTCCGACCAGAGCAAATCGGCTAATTCTTCCGTATTAGCTCCTTTTTCCCCGCGAATCAACAAAAAAGCAAACAGGGTTTTTAATTTGCGCGTAGCACCTGCTTTGGTGTTCCAGTCAATCAATTGGCCATTTTCGCGGTAAATCCGAACTTCTCCCAAACACCTGATTTTCCAGCGCCCTTCGTTGGTTTGGGCGGTCATGGTTTGAAAAGGCCGCTCCAAAGGGTACGCCTGTTTTTCGTCGTTTGTCTCTACCGCCACCTGTACTTCATCCACCACCTGATGCGTATCAATGGTGGAAAGCCAGTAGTTGAAGCGCGGTTTTAGTTGATTTTTTTTAATAATACGGGGCGGCAAATAATACGGATTCGCTTTCAGCCCCTCGTGGGTGTAAATTTCGGGGTGAGAAAACAAGCCCAAAAGCAGTTGTTCGTCCAACAACACCGACTCGTTGTAGACGCACACGATGGTGACAGGGTACGAAACCAACAGTTCCTGAAACGCTTCGTGCAGTTCGCGCAGATAAATATCGCCCGAGGGCGTTCTGACCGCCCACGTCATTTCAAAAAAGAAGACCGAATCTGCTTGCATTTCAGCAGGAATGGCGCTGATATGGGCCTGTAATGCTTTCATCACGGGTTTTGCCCGCACAACTTGTTCCCGCAAAAAAAACTCTCCCGACGAAACAACATCTCCTTCATTATCAACCAATTCAACCTCGAAAAATTCTTTCACGTTGGTCACACTTTGTTCATCAGCCACGTACAGCCAATGTTTATGAACGCCGATGATTCGTTTGATTTGTTGCCAAAGAAGGGAATAATCGCTAAAGAAAAGCCCCGGATATTTTGCTGCCATTGTGTCGTTGGGCTGCCGCATGGAGCAACCGAATGCAAGTATAGCAAATCCACCTTGGTTTATGCAAAACCGCCCCGAGAAGTTGGGCAAAATTCCAATCCTCGGGGCGGTTGACTTAGTGTTTTTTTACTTGATTTTCTTCAAATCTTTTACCGTAACGGTTCCACCAGGATAGGTAAAACTGAGGCTACGACCGCCGTTGTCTTGCGATTGCTGCACGCCCGTGAGCGGAAATCCTTTGGTGCTGTATTTGGTGATTTTGCCGTCCTGCTCCAATTCGACAACGAGCACATTTTCAGCCGCGAAGTAGGCGTATTTACTCCCATTTTGGCTACCACTAAACGCAGGCGACGAATATTCCTGTTCGGCTTTTTTATCGGTCTTGCTTTTCTTGGGAGCGGCGGCCTTCTCTTCTTCGGCCATCGTCTGCGAGAGCGGCACCAGCTCGGCACACAACTCGGCCACTTTGGCCTTCAAGGAATTGTTAAACATATCGCCAATCATGACCATCCCCCCCTGCCATTGGCCCATACCGCCCAATTCGGGGATATTGAATTGTACCTGACGGCCGCCCGACAGTTTGAGTCCTGCCAGTAATGAAGAAACGGTTTCTTCACTTACGTTGTATTTTGAGGCTATTTCTTTAATCTTTTTCATGTTTCTTTTTTTTGTTTCTAACTGCCAAATGGTGTTGACTCGCCCAAAAGGACATAACAATTTACAAATTATCCCTAAATAATCATGCCATAAGCTACAGTTTTTTCAACAAATCCCAATCTCCAACGGCTTTGAGATAGAGAAAATTGAGTAAAATACCGTTGGCATTGTTGATGAGGCGATGTCCTTCGGCAAAAGGCAACACCACAGTTACAATGCGCTCATGTTCAGAAGCTTCTCCCATAAACAAATCATCGTAGCTCATGATTTTTTCTTTGGGAAGTGTGAGCTCGCAATAGAAATAGTACATGGTTTCGTCGCTCGTGCCAGTAGAAGGATAGACGGGGTAATCTAACAGGCGAATTAATTGATTTTTTTCGACCGTCATCCCCGTTTCTTCAAACACCTCTTTGGCAGCCACTTTGACCGCATCCGACTCACTATCAAGCATTCCAGCAGGATGCTCGTAGGTCAGAGAGCCGTCGCAAATGCGGCGTTGACGAACCAGCAGCAGGTATTTCTCGCGGGTTTCTTCATCAATCAAACACACCAACACGCACAATACCTCGCCCTTCAAGAAGCAAATAGGGGGAATTTTGTCGCCTTCGGGCGTGGTAGCGTCGAGCATCAACAGCGAAAAAAGCGCATCGCCGTGACCGTTATGGCGGGTAAATTTTTCCTCAATCTGGTGAATTTCAAGGCCATTTTTTAACAAATTGGCTTTCCAAAGGTTAAATTTGTGAGAATCAAAGACGTTTTCGAGCATAACAATTGCATAAGCTAACAGTGGGTATTTTTTTAGTGCAAAGTACACAAAGAAGGCACACTATCCGCAAAAAGTCGTTATTATCGTGCTTTATTAACTCCCATTTTCGGTATGGAACTCGCTATCAGTACCCCCGCTATTTTATTTTCGACCGTTTCGTTGATGATGATTGCCTTCACCAACCGCTACTTGGCCATCGCCAGTTTGATTCGTGAATTGCACGATAAATTTCGGATAAGACCCGATGAGAACTACGTCGAGCAAATCAAACACCTTCATAGGCGCGTACACATTATCCGAAACATTCAATTTATCATCGTTACGAGCCTGCTTTTGAGCGCAATTTCGATGCTTTTCATCTATTTACAGTATCAATCTGTGGCGCAGGTATTATTTTTCGTGGCGTTATTGTTACAAATCGGCGCGCTGAGTTTGTCAATCTGGGAGATTTCGCTGTCTATCCACGCACTGAAAATCGAACTAAGCGACATGGAAGAACAACTCGGCAAGCAATTTGGCTTTTTTGGGCGGACAAAATCCAAAAACATTGAATAACCACTCTATTTCACACTTCTAACCAACTAAAATCAATGAGAAAACCACTCCTATTTATCTGGTGCCTTTGTGCCTACGCTACGTTTGCGCAAGACGGCTACCAGACGCCCCCCAAACCCCTGGCCGATTTGATTACCGCTCCACCTACCCCAACGGTGAGCGTAGACAGCAAAGGTCAATGGATGCTGATTTCGGAACGAAACACCGCCACTACGACCATTGCCGAACTTTCACAACCCGAGTACCGAATCGCTGGTTTGCGCATCAACCCCGCCACCAACGGCCCGAGCCGGGCGGTGTACGTCAACAACCTTAAATTACGGCAGGTTTCGGCCAATCCTACCGACGTTCAGGTAACGGGCTTGCCCACCAATCCGCAAATTTCCTCGATTCAATGGTCGCCTGATGACAGCAAAATCGCTTTCACGCACACGACCGACACCAAAATTCAACTGTACGTGGTCGATGTAGCCACCGCCGTGGCCACCAAAGTAAGCGACGTGGCCCTCAACGCGGTGTTGGGCGTGCCTTACCAGTGGCTTTCCGACAGCAAATCGTTCATCGTCAGAGGAATACCTGCCGAGCGTGGTGCCGCCCCCGAAATCAGCCGCGTACCTTCGGGACCGACCGTTCAGGAAAACCTCGGCACAAAGGCCCAAGCCGCTACTTATCAGGACTTATTGAAAAGCCCCGCCGACGAGAAGCAATTTGAATACTACGCCACGGCCCAAACGATGAAGCTTGGACTCGACGGCAGTGTGCAAAAAATCGGCAATATTGGCCTCATCGCCACTGCTGCCCCTTCACCCGACGGTCGTTATGTGATGATTGAGAGCATTCACCGTCCGTTTTCTTATCTGGTGACGGTCAACCGTTTTCCTTCTAAAATAGACATTTTTGACGCCGCTGGTGCATTGGTAAAAACCCTGACAGACATTCCGTTACAGGAAAATGTACCTTGGGGGCAGGATGCCGCTCCTTCGGGACAACGCAACCACAACTGGCGCAACGACGCGCCCGCAACGGTGTATTGGGTAGAAGCAAAAGATGGCGGTGACCCCAAGCGCAAAATTGCCATTCGCGACGTGGTGTACACGTTGGACGCGCCTTTCAGCGGCGAAGCCAAAGAAATCTACGCGGCGGCCTATCGTTTTGGCGGCGTGACCTGGGGCAATGATCAAACGGCTTTGTTTTCGGAGCGTTGGAACGCCACCCGCAAAATCATCACTAAATTGGTAAATCCAAGTAATCCTGCCAATCCAGTTGTATTGTTTGACCGCTCCTCGGAAGACCGTTACAACAACCCCGGCACGCCCGAGTTGAAGAAAAATGCCTACGGCGAATACGTGCTTGACATCACGGCCGCCAACGAAATCTACCTCACGGGCCAAGGTGCCTCTCCCGAAGGCGACCGTCCGTTTGTGGATGTGTATAGCCTCACCACCAAGCAGGCCAAGCGTTTGTTCCGCTCAGAAGCGCCGTTTTTTGAGCGCCCCATCAGCATCCTGAACGCCGAAAAAGGTTTGATTCTGACTTCGCGCGAGTCGCAGGAAGAGCAGCCGAACTATTTTATCCGTAATCTGAAACCTGCGCTCAAAAAAGGCAAAAAAGCGGCCGAGCCCGCGTTGACGCAGGTAACGTTTTTCCCGCATCCTTACCCGCAATTTAAGGGCATTCAGAAACAACAACTGCGCTACAAACGCCCCGATGGCGTGGATTTGACGGCCATGTTGCTGCTGCCTCCCGGCTATAAAAAAGAAGACGGTCCGCTACCGACGTTTCTGTGGGCGTATCCTGCCGAATTTAAGAACGCCGCCGCCGCCGGACAGGTCAACGGCTCTCCGTACCAGTTTAACCGCATCAGCTATTGGACAGGCGCGGCCTTTGTCACCATGGGTTACGCGGTGTTGGAAAACGCCTCCATCCCCATCGTGGGCGAAGGAGACAATGAGCCTAACGATACTTACGTAGAGCAGTTGGTGGCGAGTGCCAAAGCCGCCATCGACGAAGGCGTACGCCTCGGCGTAGTGGATGCCAGCCGCGTAGGCGTAGGAGGCCACTCTTACGGTGCATTTATGACCGCCAACTTATTGTCGCACAGCAACTTATTCAGAGCTGGAATTGCGCGCTCGGGCGCTTACAACCGTACTTTGACGCCGTTTGGCTTCCAAAACGAGCAGCGCACCTACTGGCAAGCCCCCGATGTGTACAATAAAATGTCGCCGTTTATGAACGTAGATAAGGTAAAAACCCCGCTCCTATTGACCCACGGCGAAGCCGACAACAACACAGGTACGTTCCCGATTCAGTCAGAGCGGTATTACAACGCCCTCAAAGGTATGGGTGCCACGGCCAAGTTGGTGTTTTTACCCTACGAAAGCCACGGCTACACCGCCAAAGAATCGCTCCTGCACATGCTGTACGAGATGAACGGCTGGTTGGACAAATACGTAAAAAATGCACCCGCCACGCCCCCCGCCACCAAGACGGGCCAAATGTCGGGCGAGAAGCGCTAAGGCATTTATATCATTCAGTAGGAATCAACTACGTTTAAAGGGCAGCCGGTTGGAAACAGCCGGCTGTTTTTTTATATTTGAGGGCAGGCTATTGCGTAAACCCCTCCACCCCGCAGGTATATACGCAACTAGATGCGTATATACAGATGTTAGCGGCAAGTATAACGACCCGTCAGATATTCACGACAGTTCAGCGTAACAACCAATTAGTTCTTTCCTTTTTTATAGACAGACCTTCGATATGCACCACCCCATTTTGCCAACTCATCAATTAGGGGCGAAAGACTTTTACCATATTCCGTTATTGAATACTCAACGGTTATTGGCTTTGTGTTTTTTACTGTTCGGCTTACCAAATTATTCATTTCCAAATCTTGAAGTTCCTTTGAAAGCATTTTTGTTCCAATTCCATTTACTTCTCTCAACAAATCCATAAACCCTAATGTGTTGCCCTCAATGAGCGTTCCCAAAATATGGAACTTCCATTTCCCAGACAATAGGCTCATTGCATCGCTAATAGCTTGCATTCTTACCTGACAGACAGGTGTGGAATTTATGATAGCATTTTTTTTCATTGACTTCAATTGATTTTTATGAGCTACAAAGTTACAAATTCCTTTGATAGTTTCCAACAGGAAACTACTTTCTAAAAGGAAATCCGTAGCAATTATACATTTGATGTGTCGTAATTTTGTGCCATAAATAACAATTTAAAATTTTAAAAAATGGTACAAGAAACAACAAAAGCACTTAAAGTTGTGCAAGAAATGCTTACAGCATTTGGAAAAGGCGATATGGAAGCCTTGAAACAAACCTTATCTGATGACACCATTTGGGTTTACCACGGTACAGATGGTATTCCTTACAATGGAACATACCAAGGTAAGGATGGAGCAGTCAAATTAATTACGAACATTATGACTAATGTTGATGTTTTGGATTTTCAGGTATCTAAAATCGTAGCTGACCAAAACACAGTTATTGTTTTAGGAAATGAAAAGCAAAAAATTAAAAGCAATAGCGAAGTGTTAGAACAAAAATGGGTGCAGGTTTACACGGTAGAAAATGATTTAATCACAAGATTAGACGAGTTTGCTAATACTGCATTTTCATTACAACTATTTCAAAAATGAAATCAATTCAAAAAATAATTATATTATCAATCTTGCTTGGCAACCAAAGTTGCCAAGCTCAAACAAAAAAGAAAATGGACAATAATAATCCTTTACTATGCGACCCTGAAAGTGGAGTTTGCGAAATACCTACTAACAAAACAAATTCGGTAGACAGCAGTTCAGTAAAAGCAAATAAAAAACCAATAAAAATAATTTATTATACTGACCCTATTTGCTCATCTTGTTGGGGCATTGAGCCACAACTACGAAAACTCAAATTGGAATATGGAAACAACATTGAAGTTGATTATAGAATGGGTGGTTTGTTGCCAAATTGGAGTTACAATAGTGGTGGCATTAGCAAACCTTCTGATGTAGCTCACCATTGGGACGAAGTAAGTGTTTATTACGATATGCCAATAGACGGGAATGTTTGGTTGGAAGACCCATTAAATTCTTCTTATCCACCTTCAATTGCTTTTAAAGCAGCACAAATACAAGACAATGAAAAAGCAATTTTATTTCTTCGTGAAATACGAGAAATGGTTTTTCTTCAAAAAAAGAACATTACTAAATGGGAACATTTAGAATTAGCAGGAAAAAAAGTTGGACTTGACATTGTTAAGTTTAAAGCCGATTATGAAGGAAAAGCAAAAGAACTTTTTGAAGAAGATTTAAAATTAGGCAGAGAATTAGGTGTAAGGGGTTTTCCGACAATTTTTTTTACAGACACAACAGGACAAAAAGAAATGGTTTATGGTTCAAAACCATACAACACTTTTGAGAGTGCCTTGTTAAAACTGTTTCCAACTGCAATCAAAACCAACTATGACAGAACTTGGAATGCTGTATTTTCTAAATATCATTCATTGACCGCAAAAGAATTTTCCGAACTTACAGAAACACCAAGGAATGAAAGTGAAAAATATTTAGACGACTTAACAGCAAAAGGACATTTAAAAAAACTGACAACAAAAAACGGAGCAATTTGGACACTAAAAAATACCAGCCGCTAACAGGGGTTTTGCAAAAGTGGGGCATTTGTACTAAATTTGAGCATTGGAATTCTAATCAACATTTGTGCTAAATTGAACATTTGTACTTCTAATTCCCCACCATCGCAAAGCCCCGAAACGTTAGCGATCAGGCTAGAACGATAACTCAACGATAAAACACAAAGAAAAAAATGAGAAAAATAGTTTATTATGTAGCAAGCTCAATTGACGGATTTATTTCGGGCTTGAATGACGACATCAGCGGTTTCGTAGGAACAGGAAATGGCGTGGACAAATATTTGGCAGACTTAGCAAATTTTGACACTGTTATTATGGGGAGAAATACTTATGAATTTGGTTATAAGTATGGCTTAAAACCTGGACAACCTGCATATCCACATATGAAGCATTATATATTTTCAAACAACTTAAAACTTGAAAACCCAAATCAGCAAGTGCAAATAAAAAATTTAGACCTTGCTGAAATAGACAAACTACAAAGGGAAGAAGGAACAGATATATATCTTTGTGGTGGTGGGCAGTTTGCAGGTTGGCTTTTAGAAAATAAAAAAATTGACACCTTAAAGTTGAAACTTAATCCTTTGATATTGGGAGAAGGTATCAAACTATTTGGGAACTCATCTTCAAATTACAAATTGAAATTAGTAAACAGTTCAATATATGAGAACGGGCTGCAAATTATGACATTTAGAATAATCTATTTAATGTGATCACGGAAAAAGCCCGAACCGCCAACACGGAATTTGCGTCAGGCGGGTGAAATTCAAACTTCGGGCTTTTTGCTTCGTATCAAGTTCAGTGCTGGCAGACAGTTTAGTGCTTCGAAATCCACCTCTTCCCAAACCGTTAGCAGCAAGGCAATCGAACTAACGCTAAAAAAAATAAAATGGAAAACATAAACGGACTCATTACATTGAATGATTTTTCAAAAATTGAAATCAGGGTCGGTACAATAATTAGTGCGGAACTCTTTAAAGAAGCAAAAAAGCCAGCATATAAAATTTTAATTGACTTTGGCGAATTCGGAATCAAAAAGACATCAGCACAAATTACTAAATTATATATCCCAGAAGAAATAATTGGGAAACAAGTTATAGCAGTGACAAATTTTCCTACAAAACAAATAGCCAATATTCAAAGCGAGTGTTTAGTTTTAGGAGCGGTGGACAATGAGGAAGTAACCTTATTGACAACAGACAAGCAAGTGAAGAACGGGCTAAGAATTGGATAAAACATTTGTCTAAACGAAAATGAATTTATAGTCAATTAACTACCACATGATAAAGTCTACAAAATGAGGGGTATAAAAAAGAAAACGACGATGACTAAATTTTTAAATTCAATCTCACAAGCATTTCATCTTGTAAGCTGTATTCAAATTCCACATTTATTACCAAAGTAGCTTGAGTTTTTTCATGATAAAATCGAATAAATCAGCCTTATGCACAAAAGATGAATAACAAACTTATAAACTACTTTCTGAAAATAACCAACCTAACTACGGATGAAATTAACGTACTTTCGGAGAGTATGATTATAAAAAGTTTACCCAAAGGGCATTTATTATTAAAAGATGGCCAATACAACAATGACACCTATTTCATCCTTGAAGGACTGGTGAGGCAGTACAAACTCATTGACGGCAACGAAATCACAACAAATTTTTTTACTGAAGAACAATGGATTATTTCATTAGAAAATTTTAAAGTTAAAACACCATCCAAGTACAATTTAATCTGTGTAGAAGATACAAGTTTAGTTATTGGAAATGAGCAAAAAGCGCAGGAATTATTTAAACAGTTTCCGCGATTTGAAACCATTTCTCGTCAAATACTGGAAAGTGTATTTTTTGAACAACAAAATTTAATGAACACCTACATTACCGACAAACCAGAGCAACGTTACTTAAAACTATTGAAATCAAGGCCTGAAATTTTTCAAAGAGTACCTCAATATGACATTGCTACTTATATTGGTGTAAAGCCCGAGTCGTTGAGTAGAATAAGAAAAAAATTGCAAACAAAAAATCAAAATTCCTAATCTATACTTCTTTTTGTCTTAACCATTTAATAGCGTACCCAACAATAAAAAGAGTAGTGGCTATTTCGATAGAAGCAAAAAAAATATAGTATTTTGTAACACTCCCCATAAAAAGAGTAATAATCATTACAATCGTTTTTAGACTGCCAGCCATTATATTTGCCCAACAATTCATATTTTTACGTAATACCCTGGAAAGCAGCACCATTGCAATTGGAATTTCCATAAGTATGCCAGCATAAAGCAAAAAATTTTCATTTATTGCAAGTCCATCAACATTACCCGTTAAATACTGTTTTAATAGAGATGAATCCATCAATCCAATTAAATCGCAGTAAAGGTAGTTTAGGGTTACAAAAATCCAAATCGTTGATAGAGAACTCTTCTTATTTTCCATTATAGTTATTTTTAAAGTTAGTTGATTGTTCCCCTAATGGACATCCATTTATTTTATGTTTCGATGACGCCACAAAAGTATCTCTGCCCTATTTTTATTTCATTGACTTTGGTTAAGAAATGAATCCTAACTTTGACAAATCGAAGTTTAAAGAGCTAAAAAATATAACGCTAATCCTGAGCCATCGTAAAACAAACCGCTAAGAATGAACAGAGAAATCACAAAAGAAGTAGAAACTTTTTGCCCCACAAACATCCAAGATTGGCGACAATGGTTGCAAGAAAATCATCGTTCAAAACAGTCGATTTGGCTTGTTTATTATAAAAAGAAATCTGGCACACCAAGCATCACTTGGAGCGAAGCCGTCGACCAAGCCCTTTGTTTTGGCTGGATAGATAGCACTTCAAAACCGATTGATGATGAGAAGTTTATGCAGTTTTTCTGCAAACGAAAACCGAACAGTGTTTGGTCAAAAATAAACAAGGAAAAAGTGCAGCGATTGACAGAGGCAGGACTAATGACGCAGGCTGGTTTTGAGAGTATTGAAACCGCAAAACAAAACGGTTCGTGGAGCATTTTGGATGAGGTAGAAGAACTCACGATACCCCAAGATTTGGCCGACAAACTCAAAATAAACACTGGAGCAGAGGAGTTTTTCTTGAGTTTGAGCAAATCGGTCAGAAAAAGCATCTTGCAATGGCTGGTGCTCGCCAAACGACCCGAAACCCGCCAAAATAGAATCACCGAAATTGCTGAACTTGCCGCCCAAAAGTTAAAGCCTAAACAGTTTAAATAATAAAACGAATACGGCTTCGGGAATGTCTTTGGTGAAATGAGTGATGAGAGGTAAATGGCCATTTTTTGGCAAATTTCCACACAAACGGAACTGACACCGCCCCAAAATAAGTTACCTTTCTTTTCAACAACTTACTTTTCAGATGACTTCTCTCGACATCGCAAAACAGTATTACGACAGTTTTAACCGTAAAAATTGGCAAGGAATGTTGGATTTATTGGCCCCTAACGTGCGCCATGAACCCAATCAGGCCGACGAGCCGCGCATTGGCATTGAGAAATTTACAGAGTTTTTGCAAAGCATGGACGATGCCTATGAAGAAACCCTGACCGACATGGTTTTCTTCAGTGAGCCCAACGATACACGCGTGGCGGTGGAGTTTGTGGTAAACGGAATCTACAAAAAAGGTGAAGAAGGCTTTCCCGTGGCCCACGGACAATCTTATGTGTTGCCTGCGGCGGCATTTCTGGAAATAAAAGAAGGGAAAATCACCCGCGTAACGACCTACTACAACCTCACGCTTTGGATAAAATTGGTATCGTAAGGAGGGGGGCACGCAGAGTCGCTAAGACGCAAAGATTTATCATAACAATCCGCCTTCATGTTCACAAATCTTACATTTGTAGCCAAATGCGGCCCTGAAATAGCCTCCGTAATTGAGGACTTGGGGAAGTTGCGCATTGCCGTTTTTCGGGATTATCCTTATTTGTACGAAGGCACACTTGACTACGAAAAAGAGTATTTACAGATTTATACCAAAGTGCCTCGCTCCTTTTTGTTTGCGGTCTACGACGGCACGGAAATGGTGGGTGCTACCACCTGCATTCCCTTGGCTGACGAAACCGCAGACGTTCGGTTGCCTTTTGAAAAAGCGGGTTTTGACATCAACGCCATCTTTTATTTTGGCGAAAGTATCCTCGTCCCCACCTACCGTGGACTGGGCTTAGGGCATCGTTTTTTTGACGAGCGCGAAGCCCACGCCCGTAGCTTTGGCACTTATAAAATGACCTGTTTTTGTGCGGTAGAGCGCGCAGAAGACCACCCCTCAAAACCGCAGAGCTACCGACCAAACGACATATTTTGGACCAAACGCGGCTATCAAAAAGAGCCTACTTTGCAAAGCACCTTTGAGTGGCCAGACATTGGTCAAACGCAATCAACCCCCAAGAAAATGGTCTACTGGTGCCGTCCGCTACATCCTCGACCCTGAGCATTTTTCTATGAAGAACCTAACCGTTGCCGCTGCGCAATATCCAATTACGGAACATAAAACTTTTGAGGATTGGCAAAAACATACGGAGCAATGGATTGCGCAAGCTGTAGCCCAAAAAGCGCAATTGTTGCTCTTTCCCGAATACGGTTCCATGGAATTGGTGAGCATTTTCGGCCCCGATATTCGGGGCGATATTCGTCGGCAAGTGTTGGAATTAAATTCACTTAAAACGGATTTCTGCGCTGTTTTTGCCGCATTAGCCCGAAAGTATCAAGTGATTATTGTGGCCCCAAGCCTGCCCGTAGTCGAAGAAAATCACCAACACAACCGCGTATTTGTTTTCTCACCCGACGGATTAGCGGGCTACCAAGACAAGTTTTTTATGACGCGCTTCGAAGACGAAGAATGGGGCATCCAAAGCGCGCCCAAAATCCTCGCCCTGTTTGAAGCAGATTGGGGAAGTTTCGGCGTTCAGGTTTGTTACGATGTTGAATTTGGACTGGGCTCCCACCTGCTGTGCGCGGCGGGCGCTTCTTTGATTCTTGCACCGAGTTGCACCGAAACCCTCCGGGGAGCTACTCGGGTACACGTGGGAGCTCGGGCCCGGGCGTTGGAAAATCAAGCCTATACGGTTGTTTCCCAAACCGTTGGCAATGCCCTTTGGTCACCTGCCGTGGACATTAACTTCGGCTACGCCGCGTGTTATTGCACCCCCGACAAAGACTTGCCCGAAGAAGGAATCCTCCAAACCATGACGCCACAAAAGATGGGCTGGCTTGTAGAAGCGCTTGATTTTGACAAGATAGAAACCGTCAGACGGGAGGGGCAGGTGTTCAATTTTAAAGACCACCAACGCCTCCAAAGTACATTTTTAACCGAAAAAGTAGCGATTCACAAAGTGAGAGTTTAATACTTTTACATATCGTTTATACGGTGAAGTGGCCGAATTTACTACTTTCAATTCGGTCCTTTGACCATTAAATAAAAGCCCCTCGCTTCATAAAGAAAGAGCCATAAAAAGTTGTTAGCTTTGGCCTTAGATTATTCATTCCGTCTAACGGTCAACCCTTTATGAAACGTAGAACATTCCTAAACCTAGGTGCCGTGGCTGGTACCGCTACGCTTGTTGCCAACCCTTCACTCACCCAAGCGATTCGTACCAAGCCCGCCCGAATCATTGTCTTAGGGGCAGGATTTTCGGGACTTTCGGCGGCTTTAAAGTTACACGATGCCAACATGGATTTTGTCGTACTCGAATCCCGCAACCGCGTAGGTGGGCGGGTGTTTACGCACGTACTCGACGACGCCAATGACCTCCGCGTAGAGCTTGGTGCCGAATGGGTGGGGCGCTCACATGAGGAAGTGCAAAAACTCTGCAAACGCTTTGATATTGAACTATTTAATAATCAATTTGAAACTGATTTACTCTTTCGTGGCAGCTACCAACCCAGCGACCAATGGGAGTACAGCGAAGAGTGGAAAAAACGTTTTGAAGAGATTTTGAAAAACTTCAAGAACCTTTCTGACGCCCAACAACGTGAACTAGACAACATGGATTGGTGGCGTTTTTTGGTCAATAATGGCATTCCCGAAAACGATTTGTTTCTTCGCGAGCTGCTCGATAGCACCGATTTTGGCGAAAGTATCCGCCATGTTTCGGGGTTTTCGGCCTTATCGGAATACGCCGAATCGAGCAAAAAAAATGAAATGGACTTCAAAATGAAAGGTGGCAACGGCACCTTGGCCCGCAAAATCACCGAACACATCGGCAGCGATAAAGTAAAACTCGGCTACCACGTAGAAGCCATCGAACAAAAAAACGGCAAAGTAAAAGTCACCTGCACCAACGGCGAAACCTTTGATGGAGACCGACTTATCTGCACAATTCCGACCTTTTCGTTGGCAAAAATCAAATTTACGCCCGCGTTGCCCAAAGAAAAAATCAACGCTATCAACGCTTTGCAATACGCCCGAATCAACAAACATGCGGTGCTGTTTAGCGAGCGTTTTTGGGGACGCGAAGATTTCGACCTCATCACCGACACCTCAGCTCACTATTTTTACCACGCCACCAAAAACCAACCCGCCAAATCAGGGGCGCTTATCTCATACAGCATTGGCGAAAAAGCCGACGTTTTTGGCTGGAATGACGACCACCTACGCAAACAAATGGTGTTGGAAAGCCTCCGCCCGCTAGCCCGCGCCGAAGATTATTTTCGCAAAGAAGTCAATTATTATTGGGGCAGCGACCGCTATTCCAAAGGAAGTTATGCCGTATACGGCAAAGGTCAGTGGTTTAATATCCGACCAATATTAGCCGCCAAATTCATCAATATTCATTTTGCAGGCGAGCATATCGCTGATTGGCAGGGATTTATGGAAGGTGCCGTAGCTACGGGAGCCGAAGCCGCCGAGGCCGCTTTGGCTTAATTTTCAGGTATTTTATTTTCACTCCTCCCCGCACGTTGCGTATTATTGAATCCAACAAACGGGGAGTGTTTTTATCTAGGGAACTGACAAAAATTCAAAAAAATCATTCATAGCAAATATAAATAAACAAACGTTCATTTATATTTGCATTTAAATGAGAACACGGGACGAAAATAAAGAGCAGCTTGTTCGCCAAAAAGCCTTAGAATTAATTGTATATCAAGGCCTTGAAGGGTTTAGTATGCAAAAACTCGCAAAAGCGGCGGCGGTTTCTCCAGCTACGCTTTACATTTATTATAAAGACAAAGAAGACCTGATTACCCAAATAGGAATTGAAATAGGCAAAAAATTTAGCGCGACCATTCTGCAAAATTTTGACCCCACACTGCCCTTTGCCGAGGGGCTTCGTATTCAGTGGCGCAACCGAGCAAAGTACGCCATTGAAAATCGACTGGAAACGGAATTTTATCAACAAATGCGAAGTTCTTCTTTCAGGGATAAAGTGATGGGAAGTTTTATGGGCGAATTCAAAACGGTGATGGGTCAGTTTGTCCATAATTCGGTGCAACGGGGCGAACTTAGCCCCATGCCTATCGAAGTGTTTTGGTCAGTTGCTTACGCGCCGCTTTATAATTTGATTCAATTTCACAATGAAGGCCACAGTTTGGGGGGTAAACGTTTTGAATTTTCTGAAGAAACTATGAATCAGACTTTTGAATTGGTTCTTAAAGCGTTGAAGCCCTAAAAATTTAACCAAAAATTAATGCCATTCTCCCCAAAAAACGGAAACGTTTTGGTGTTATCAAATAAGTTTTTGAATGTACAAAAATGCTGATTCATGGAAAAACTGCTTCAAATTCTAGTCTTCAAAACAACCGTCAAAACCCCGCAAGACCGGGCAACTTTAGCACCTTTTATGGCTACCTTGGAGCAGATAAACCGCTGGACGGTCGATTGTGAAGATTGTGATTGTGTGCTTCGTGTAGAAGCCGAAGACATTTCCCCCCAGGAAATCATTGAATTAGTACTGCGGGCAGGGTTTGAATGCATTGAATTAGGGGACTAATCCCCCTTCCTTTTAGACTTCTTAAATGCCCGTATCATTTACTTAGAACAGCCATTAAAAATATCACTCGCTTTTTATAAAAACACCCATGAAGCAAGCAAACATTATCCCATTATCCTCCTATCAAAAATCGGTCATTGCCTTGTTGGCCATTACCCAATTTACGATTGTTCTTGATTTTATGGTCATGTCGCCCTTGGGCGATTTGCTCATGAAATCGTTGGTCATTACCCCTTCTCAATTTGGTTTGGTCGTGTCAAGTTATGCTTTTAGTGCTGGTATTTCGGGACTGCTGACGGCAGGCTTTGCCGATAAATTTGACCGCAAACGACTGCTGTTGTTTTTTTACATCGGCTTTATCATCGGTACACTTTTTTGTGGTTTGGCGCCCACCTACGAAGCCCTCGTAGCGGCGCGCATTTTCACGGGTATTTTTGGTGGGGTCATTGGCTCCATCAGTATGGCCATCATTACCGACATATTTTCGCTCGAACAGCGCGGCCGGGTGATGGGATTCGTCCAGATGGGGTTTGGGGCTAGTCAAGTATTGGGCATTCCCATCAGCCTCTATCTAGCTACACTTTGGGGCTGGCAATCACCATTTTTGATGATTGTTGGATTCAGCACCGTCTTAGCCCTCATTATTATGCGGGTGTTGAAACCCATTACCCAGCACCTCAAACTCAAAACTGAGCGTAAGGCGTTAGCGCATTTAGTTCATACCATTACCCAAAAGCATTATCAAACCGCCTTTTTAGCCACGGCACTGCTTTCCATCGGTGGGTTTATGATGATGCCCTTCGGAAGCGCGTTTGCTGTCAACAACTTAGAAGTCAGCCAACAGCAATTGCCAATTATATTTATGGTATCGGGCATCAGTTCGCTCATTGTGATGCCTATGATTGGGCGGCTGAGCGATAAAATCGAAAAATTTAGCCTTTTTGCGTTTGCCTCCGTTTGGATGGTCGTGATGGTGCTAATTTATACCAATCTACCCGTAGTTCCGTTGTGGGTGATTATTATTTTCAACGTATTGATGATGATGGGAATCATGAGCCGGATGGTACCTGCCACCACGCTCACCAGCGCCATACCAAAGATGCAAGACCGTGGAGCGTTTATGAGCATCAACTCCTCGCTGCAACAAATTGCGGGTGGAATCGCCTCGTTTGTGGCGGGTCTGATTGTGGTCCAAAAAGACAATTTCAGTCCACTGCAAAACTACGATGTGTTAGGAATTGTAGTATCAGTCGTTTCTCTTTCTTGCATTTATATGGTTTATCGAGTAAACAAATTGGCCAAGAAGAACGCAGCCTCAGCACCCAAAGAGCAACCCGTCTAAGGCGATTTTCAAGTCAAACAATGTACTATTACATTTTTTGACGTCGAAGGTTTGATTTTTAATGACAAAAGGGAAATAATTTTGTAGAATTGCGGTTACCAATTTGGTCAACATTTTTTAAACAACCCAATAATCACTATTCTCATCAAAACCATGGCAGCAATCAAAAGAATTTCTAATGCCGTTTGGAAAGGTACTGGACTGGAAGGCAGCGGAACCCTTAGCTCAACAAGTGGCGTTCTGAACGAAACTCCTTACTCATTTGCGGCCCGCTTTGTAAGCGAAGACGGCAAGGCAGGCACCAACCCCGAAGAACTCATCGGTGCTGCCCACGCGGGTTGCTTTTCAATGGCCCTCAGCTTTCAATTGACGGGTGCGGGCTTCCCTCCTACTCAATTGGCCACCAAAGCCACCGTTGAAATGGAAAAAGGCGATGCTGGTTTTCGGGTATCAGCCATCAAACTTGCCGTAGAAGGAACCGTTCCGGGCATATCAGAAGAAAAATTTCTTGAATTGGCAGGTGTTGCCAAAGCCAACTGTCCTATTTCGCAGGCGTTAGCGGCGGTGCCCATCAGCTTGGACGCTAAGTTGGTGTAATTTCAAAGTATTGAATCCACAAAAAGGGTGGTCTCAGAATTTTGAGGCTACCCTTTTTTATCAAAATAAGGGGATTTCAAACGTTTTTTATTGTTTTGGCATTATAGAAAACGAGGTTGTGAGCAACCAACGTTATCGCTCGGGCAACAGTTTCCCCGGATTCATCAGATTTTGGGGATCGATGGCGTGCTTGATGGCCCGCATTATATCCAGTGAGTCGCCGTGTTCAAGGGCCATGTATTGTAATTTTCCCACGCCGATTCCATGCTCTCCAGTGCAGGTACCACCCATCGCCAACGCCCGCCGTACCAAGCGCTCATTCAAGGCTTTGGCCCGCTCAAACTCCTCTTTATCTTCGGAATTTATAAGAATCGTGAGGTGAAAATTACCATCGCCCACGTGCCCAAGAATGGGTGCCATAATGCCCGTTTTTTCAATGTCCTGCTGCGTATCTACGATGCACTTTGCGAGTTGAGAAATAGGCACACAAACGTCTGTCGACATCAGTTTTGCGCCTGGCCGCAGCGCCATGGCAGAGGGTGCCGCGTCGGTTCGGGCACGCCACAATCGCTTGTGACGGGCTTCGTCTTTTTCCCATACAAAGTCCGCCGCCCCAAAAGAATGGGCGTATTCTTCCACTTTTAGGATTTGACCTTCTACTTCCGCCACCGCGCCGTGAAACTCCAGAAACAGTGTCGGCACTTCCTCATAATCAAGCGATGAATACCGATTAATGGCACGCATCATGGCGGCATCTAGCAGTTCAATTTTGGCAATGGGCACACCTTTCTGGATCGTTTTGATGGCAGTGGCTACCGCCGCTTCGACCGTCGGGAATGCACAAACCGCCGCGTAGATGGTTTCGGGCTCACTGTGCAGTTTTAATGTAAGCTCCGTAATGACGCCCAACGTGCCTTCGGCCCCGACCAAAAGGCGCGTCAAATCATACCCAGCCGACGATTTTTTTGCTTTACTACCCGTTTTAATGATTTTACCATCGGGAAGCACGGCCGTTAGCGCCAATACGTTATCTTTCATGGTTCCGTAGCGAACGGCATTGGTGCCTGACGCCCGCGTGCTTGCCATTCCGCCCAAGGTCGCGTTTACCCCTGGCCCAATGGGAAAAAAGAAACCCGTGCTTTCGAGCAACTCGTCCAGTTGATTGCGCGTTACACCCGCCTGGACGAGTACGTACATATCATCTTTATTGACTTCAAGCACTTGGTTCATTTCCCGAAGGTCGATGCAAATACCGCCTCTTAACGCCAATACGTGGCCCTCAATGGAAGTTCCTGCCCCAAACGGAACAATCGGAACGCCATACTTAGCACAGATAGACACAATACCTGATACTTCTTCGGTGGTGTTTGGAAACACCACGACATCTGGCGGCATACATTCATGGTAGCTGTATCCCGCGCCATGCGCTTCTCGAACGTCGGCATTGACGCTGAGTCGCGCGCCCAGAAGCGCGGTGAGTTCTTGAAAAAAAGGAGGGTTATTCACGTAAAAAAACTTAAAAAGAATTATTTATCAAACTGAAGCTTTGCCAGTAAATCATTGGTAACGCCTTCAGTGTACATGCCATAACCACTCACCAAAAGTCCTTTGATTTGATGATTTTCGGATGAGATGGCGTACAAAACCGCCTCATCGGCGGGGTCGGTTGGGCCTTCAAATCGAAAAAACTCATCAATTTTAAACTCATCGGCAAACACTTTGAATTGTCCTTCACGACATTCCAGACAATCTTCTCTCAGGTTAAAATCTTCTACATAGCCTTCTTGACGAAGGGCCTCCATGGTCTCAGAAAGTGTGTCGTAAGCTTGCATGTTGAGTATGTTTAAAGGTGCGTTAAATCTTGGTATTCAGGATGTTCTTGAATGTATTTTTTAAAAAAAGGACAATAGATTTTTACAGGCCATTGTTCTTTTCTGATGGTATCAAGGACAAACACGGCCAATTGAGCGGCTAATCCCCTGCCACGCAATGCGTGCGGCACGAAAGTATGAAGGATATAAATCGTTCCTTCTTTCCATTGATATTCCACAAAGACCATTTCTCCGTCAACTTCTGCCTCAAAACGATGACGTTCAACGTTGTTTATGATATTCATGCGGTACTTTTTAGGCTTTCACTAATTCTACGACCGTAATTTCGGGTAGAATCCCCACCCGCCCAGGATAACCAATGTAACCAAACCCGCGATTTACGTACAAATGTTGGTCGCCTTCAGTATACAACCCGCCCCATTGCTTATAACGATATTGCACTGGACTCCACTGAAAACCACCGATTTCGACGCCAAACTGCATCCCATGGGTGTGCCCCGCAAAGGCCACATCAATGTCTTTATAAGTCGGTGTTACTTGTCCGTTCCAATGGCTTGGGTCATGTGAAAGTAATAATTTTACTGGAAAATCTTGGGTATTTTCGTAGGCATTTTTAAGGTTACCATATTTGGCAAAACCTCCCATGCCCCAGTTTTGAATCCCCAAAAGGCCGATTTGCTCATTGCCAACTTTGATGGCGCGGTGCTCGTCCAACAGTAAATCCCAGCCCATCAGGCGGTGGGCTTCCTTCAAGTCCTGAAGGTTTCGGTGCTTGGCTTCTGCGCTTGTCCATTGGTAATAATCACCGTAATCGTGGTTTCCTAAGACCGAGAATGTCCCCAAGGGTGCTTTGATTTTTTTGAAAATATCAATGTAATCCTTTACTTCATCGGCGGTATTGTTGACCAAATCGCCAGTAAAAAAAAACAAATCGGGTTTCTCGGCCATGAGCATTTCAACACCTCCTTTTACGGCTGTTTTATTGAAAAAACTGCCCGAGTGAATATCCGAAAGCTGACCGATTTTGATACCGTCAAACGCCTTGGGAAGGTTTTTGACGGGAATGCGTACCCGACGAATGCGGTAATCATGCGCTCCCGAAATAATGCCGTAGGTAAACCCTGACATTGTTGTGCCCGCCACGGCCAAGGCCGTTTTCATCAAAAATTCCGAACGGGGAATCGCATCGGCTTGGGGTGCCGACGTGGGCGATTGGACGCTGGACGAACCGTTGGTAAAGAAGCCTGTCACCCATTTTCCAAACCGAATGACATCGTCAATCAAAAGAATAAACAGGGCGAAGAATTTGGCGAAATAGGGAATCAATAAAGCAGTCCAGATGAATTGGCGGGTCATGCGACTGAGGGAATCTGGCGGAACCAGAAATTGGGTCACAATCCAAACCACTAAACTAACGGCGGGAATAGCCCAATAAATGCCGTGAATGAGACGGCGCGTGTCGGCAGGACTGTCGCGGGTGAGGGTGCGGACGGCTTGGAAAACGTAATAATCCAACAAAAAGAAAATGCCAATGGTGATAAGGATGGCTGGGAGTCGATTCATATATCTGTGAGAATGGGTTTCAGTCTGTAACAAAATACCGACCTAAAAAGTGTATAATGGAAGTAGATTTGTGGGAAACGGCCATTTTTTAGGATGAAGTCACTATTTTTGGCCATCATCTATTTTTTACCTCTTTATGATTGATATTCAATTGTTAGATACAACGTTATCCACCCAAACTTGTTTTGACTATGTTTTATCCGACGAAGCAGGCGGAATTGTAACGTTTGTGGGTACGGTACGAAATCACACCAAAGGCAAGCGCGTATTGCGTTTGGAATTTGAAGCTTATGCCCCGATGGCGGTCAAAGAGATGCAAAAAATTGCGGAAGAAGCCGTTCGGCGTTGGCCAGTGTTAAAGATTTCCATTCACCACCGCGTGGGAGTATTAGCCATCGGCGAAATCCCCGTGGTTATTGCCGTTGCCTGCGCCCACCGAAACGCCGCTTTTGAAGCCTGTCAGTTTGCAATAGATACCCTCAAAGAGACCGTTCCCATCTGGAAAAAGGAGTTTTTTGAGGATGGAGAAGTATGGGTTGCGGCGCATCCTTGAAATTGAAACGGTTAGAACAGAAAAATGAAAAACCGTAAAACAGAAAATTACAAATTACAAAATGACAGAGTGATAAAAAACTGCAAAGTGATAAACCGCAAAACTGTAAATGTAATCCCACACCTATGAGCACCAAAGATGTAATGATATGGCGGTCAAATCGCGCAGGCACCCATTATGTGGCCGACACCGTTGTGGTAGAAGAGCCTGTGGAAATCCGCATCCGATTTCAGGATTCCAATGATAAATGGGTCGAACGCCCGCTGTCGATTACCATGCGCACCCCGGGCGATGACCAAGCTTTGGCGGTGGGTTTTATGTTTACGGAAGGGATGTTATTAGAAAATCAGTTGGACAAAGTAACGATTGGACTCGAAAATACCGTCACCGTTCACTTTAAACCCGAAGTGCGGCCTGAGTTGGAAAAACTCCAACGCAATTTTTACTCGACCTCCAGCTGCGGGGTTTGCGGAAAATCATCGCTGGATTCCTTGGGCTACACTTACGAAAATCTGTACTTTGCGGAGAATCTTCCGCCTTTATCAACCGAATTGATTGGGTCGTTGCCCCAAAAACTAAACGAATATCAATCACTTTTTGACGAAACAGGCGGCATCCATGCCGCAGGGCTATTTGATTGGGAAGGCAATCTTATACTTTCGGCCGAAGACGTGGGGCGACACAATGCCGTGGATAAAATTGCGGGGAAGGCCCTGATAAATAAATCACTCCCTTTCAATCAGCACATTTTAGTACTGAGCGGGCGCGCTTGTTTTGAACTTTTACATAAGGCATTGGCTCTAAATATTCCTGTGGTGGTGGCGGTGGGTGCTCCTTCAAGCTTGGCCATCGAAACCGCCGAGCGTTTTGGTCAAACCCTCATCGGCTTTGCACGAGATGGGCGTTTTAATGTGTATTCGGGGCCTGATCGTCTAGCATTACAGAATGAAACCAGGGCTTTTATTTAAGTTTATTATACTTTTTCGTTCACAATTGGCAAGACAATTACGACTTCTGTAAACTCCCCTTCTTTAGAAGTGATGTTTATTTTCCCTTTGTGAATTTCAATAATGTCTTTACTCATAAACAATCCTAAACCTGTCCCGGCAGAGGTTGGTTTTGTGGTAAAAAAGGGATTAAAAAGTCTCTCCAAATCCCTTGGTGGAATCCCTTTACCATTATCCCTTATTTTTAAAAAAAGGTCATTTTCATTCAGCTTAGTTGATATTTTAATTTCTGGCACAAAGTACTTTACAGTTTTATATTTTTCATCAAGTATATAAAGTGAATTGTCAATTATATTTGAAATGGCTTGAGAGAATTCTAAAGGTAAAACTTCTGCAATAATTTCTTGATTTTCCAAATGAAAAATTAATTCAGCTTTAAATTGCTGATTCGCATTTTTGAATTTTTGGTAAACATCATTTACACATTTCACAACTGTTTCGTTCAAATTTACCTTTACGTAGTCACTTGATTTTTCTTTGAGTAAACTCTGCATATCTTTTACAATCCTAGCAGTACTTTTGCCATGATCATTAATTTTTACCATACTATTTTCAATTAAATTTAACAAATCAATAGACTCAGCTTTTGTTTCTTGTTCAACACCAGTTATTTCTTTTTCTAAAATCTCTTTAAGTTCGTGAGTTAGCGAAATTGAAGATTCGGAAAAATTATTTATATAATTAAGAGGATTTAATATTCGATCGACAATACCTTTGGTCAATTGTCCCACCGAAGCAAACTTTTCCTGTCGTATCAATTCTTCTTGGGTAAGGTAAAGATTATGAAGTGCCACCTCTAATTCATTTTTTTGCGTATTAATCAGGTTATTTTTTTCATTCAGCAATTGATTTGCTTTGTTTATACGTAAATAAAATATAACCATTGCCGAAAGCAGAAGAGCCGCCGAGATAGAAATTATGACAAAAATATTACGTTGGTTTTTCTGATTCACTACTTCCCCTGCTTGTTTAATTATCTCAATATTTTTTTGTTCTACCTGATAATCAGCCTCCAATTGAGTAAGTTGATTTTTAGAATCGACCGTAAAAAGGCTATCCTTAATCGCGTAATATTTATTTAAATAATCTATTTGAGGTTCAAAATCTTTCATTTTACCGTACATAACTGACAGGTTATGATAATTTTCCATCACAATATATGGGATGCCTGCTTCTGCCGAGATAGAAATACTTTTATCAAAAGATGCTTTAGCCAATGAATAACTACCGTTTTGTACATAAGTGGATGCAATGTTATTGTATAGAGAAGCCAGCGTTATTGGATTTGGATTATTTTTTTCAAAATAATTTTTGACGCGATAAAAACAATCAAGAGCTTCCTTTGTCTTATTTTGATGTTTATAGTTGAGTCCGATATTAGAAAGAATTGAAGTAGCTCTATCTTCATCTTTTAAACTTAGGGCAATTTTATACGCTTTTTGATGATACTCCAACGCTTTACCATATTGCCCCATTCTATCATTTAATATACCTCTTGAATCTAACAAATCAGCCAATTGTTCAGAATCTTTAAGTTTTTCTACCAGCACTTGTGCTTTATCCTGATATTCATTTACTCTTTTAAAATCATTGAGTTGACCATACACATTTGCTATTTGCATAAAAGTATTTGCAAGTTCTGAAACACTTTTTTGGTCTTCATACATCCTTGCGGCTTTTAATAAATATTCTAAAGACTTGTTATAATCTCCTTTTATCAAATAACAATAGCCAATCGTATAATTGTAATCCGAAACCAAATATTTTTTATTGAGTGTTTCTGACAGCACTAAGGCATTTTTAAAATATTCAATTGCTTTTCCAGCATTATTATCCATATAATAATACCCTATTTCTGCATACATCGCAATCTTATTTGTATCTACTTTTTCAATGCTAAGCTGTTTTAGAAGACTATCCACTTGATTTCTTTGTGCAACTCCTACGTTCAACATAAGCGTTAAGAATAAGCTCAGTAATAATCTCTTCATTATCAGCGTTTTTTATAACAGGGCAATCTTACAAAGAAAATCTGTTATCTCTGTAGTATTTACAATAAATAACCCAAATTATTACATTTTAGCAATATTTCTTTCCACTTATTTTAAATTCAGTACCTTATCTTATAGGCAATGAGTAGAAACGATTTATGCCTATACACGTCCGTTTCACCCCCGTCTGATTTCTGCTTCAACCCCGTTTCCCTACGTTTCGCCCCCGTTTGGGTTTTTCAACCGACTTGTTTGTGTGAATTTTGAAATGAAAACAACCACAAACAAGTCATGAAAACAACTATTCATTCTCTTTTGATGGCCCTCAGCCTATTAACAGCCCTTTTTCTTCCTTACACTTCGCCCGCACAGTCATCTGCTACGCAAACCGTACGCGGCAAGATTACCGATGCTGCCTCAAAAGCGCCCGTTGTGGGTGCTACGGTGGTGGTAGTGGGAAGCACTCCCCTCAACGGCACAACCACCGATACCGACGGCAATTTTCGTTTGTCGGGCGTATCTACTGGCCGCATCGCGTTGAAAATCACCTTCATCGGATACGATGACATCTTTGCCAAAGACATCATCGTGAACGCGGGCAAAGAAGTCGTTTTGGATTTCCCCATGACGGAGAGTTTTACGAAACTCAACGAAGTAACCGTAAGCTATAAACGCAGCGAAGACAACAAAGTCGCCAACAACGAAATGGCCACCGTGAGTGCGCGTCCGTTTAGTCCCGCCGAAACCCTCAAATATGCAGGTAGCCTCGGGGATCCCTCGCGTATGGCGGCCAATTTTGCGGGTGTAAGTGGTGCCAACGACGCCCGCAACGACATTGTGGTGCGCGGCAATTCCCCCGCGTCGCTGCTCTGGCGGCTCGATGGCGTCAATATTCCCAACCCCAATCACTTCGGTTCGTTGGGGACTTCAGGCGGGCCAGTTTCGATGTTGAATACCAATTTGTTAGCAAAATCTGATTTTCTAACGGGGGCATTTCCCGCCGAATACGCAAACGCGCTCGGCTCAGTGTTTGATCTACGACTACGTAAAGGCAACGACGAAAAACATGAATTTCTTACCCAAATTGGCTTCAACGGCGTGGAGGTCGGCGCAGAAGGCCCTTACAGCAAGAAATCAAAGGCATCGTATTTGGTCAATTATCGTTACTCGCTTTTTGGGTTAATGTCCAACATTGGGTTTGAGATAGCAGGAACCCCTTATTATCAAGACTTTACGTTCAAAACCGATATTCCAGTTGGTAAGAAAGGAAACCTAAGTTTTTGGACCATCGGCGGCAAAAGCAACGTCACGTTTCTGGGCAAAGATGTAGATACTGAAAAAGGCGATGCCTACGGCGACGAAAACAACAACACCCGCGTCAATTTTGAATCAGGCGTAGCGGCGCTGTCGTACGAGCACCGTTTTTCGGACAAAACCTACGGCAAAATCACGCTTTCAGGTTCGCGCTCCACCCAGAATTTCAAGGGAGATACCGTGCTTTATAAAACGGGTGTCAAAGAAGTTTTGCAAGAAATTCAAAACGAAGAAGCGCTGTTTACCAACGAAAAGCTCTCTGTTAATGCCTCTGTAAACCATAAAATCGACGCCAAAAATAAACTTTCGGGTGGCATCATTGTCGATTTGAATCGCTTTGATTTGCTCAACCGTGCACTTTATCCAGCGGTAATTTCGCGAAGAAATACCCAAGGTGAAACCATGCTCTCTCAGGCCTATATCCAGTGGAAACACCGTTTCAGCCAAAATCTAACTTTAAATGCCGGTTTGACTGGTTTGCATTATGAACTCAACAACAAAAGCGCCGTGGAGCCGCGTCTGGGTTTGAGTTATGTTCTGAACGAGCGCAGCACGCTGAATTTAGCCTACGGCCTACACAGCAACCTCCAGCCACTCCTGCTTTATTTCTACCAATCTCCCAATCCAAATGGGGGTTATAGCCTATCCAACAAGGACTTAGGTTTTACGCGGAGCCATCATATTGTATTGGGATACGAACGAAATCTCTCCGAAAACATTCGTTTAAAAGTAGAGACCTATTATCAATCACTGTTTGATGTGCCAGTGCAAAGTACACCAGGCTTTTATTCGGTATTGATAGAAGGGGCTGATTTTGCGCCCATTGACCAAGGCAATTTGGTCAACAAAGGCACTGGTCGTAACTACGGCGTAGAAATCACCCTCGAAAAATACTTTTCCAACAATTATTATTTCTTGCTGACGGGGTCGGTGTTTGATTCAAAATACAAAGGCAGCGACGGTATTGAGCGCAATACCCCATTCAACGGCCATTACGTGCTGAATGCGCTGGCAGGAAAGGAAATTCCGTTGGGTCAAAACAGCTCGTTAAGCATCAATTGGAAACTAACCACCGCCGGAGGACGCTACGTGCGCCCCATCAACCTAAGCGCTTCGGCCGACGCCCAAACGACGATTTATGATGATGAACGGGCGTTTTTACAACAGCAAAACGGCTACTTCCGTACTGACCTTAAAATTGGCTACAAACTCAATCGTAAGCACGCCACGCACGAGGTTGCCATTGATTTACAAAACTTTACCAATAGTCAAAACATCTTCCAACAAGCCTATAATCCCCGTACCAATCGGATTGGCACGGCCTATCAGCAAGGCTTTCTACCGATTCCGTTTTATCGTTTGACATTCTAATTTTAAACTAGCCATTCCAAGCATTGAAGTCTTGGAATGGCTATCAATCATACAACCATGAGCGCTAAAAAAACAATTGCCATCGTCGGCGCCACGGGGCGCTTGGCACAACCCGTGATTCGGCAACTGCTTTGGCACGGCTTTCAAGTACGAGCCGTTGTGAGAAGTATTGAAAAAGCAAAAAAATTGCTACCCGATTCGGTTGCATTGGTGCAGGGGGATGTTGCAGACTCATCAAGTCTTACTCAGGCGTTTAAAGGGATTGATTACGTTTACATCAACCTAAGTGCCGATGAGGTGCTGCCCAATCAAGCGTTTTATGCCGAGCGAGAAGGCATTCAGAATATCGTAACAGCGTGTCAACTCAATGGTATTCAGCACATTCTAAAAATAAGTGCTTTGGGGGCGTATCCGTTTATTGAGCACCACAAGGATATTTTACAGAATAAAATTAGGCGGCAGGGGCATCGTTTTATTGAGCAATCAAACATCCCATTCACCATTTTTCATCCCACGTGGTTTTTGGATAGCCTATTTTGGGCCATTAAAAAAAACAATTTTCAATGGATAGGTAAGCCCGTCGATTTTTACTGGATCAACTCCGAAGATTATGCCGTACAAGTCATTGAAGCCATCGGAAATCCACAGGCATTTGATACGCATTATGCCGTTCAAGGGCCCGAAAAAATGAATTACAAACAGGTTTTTGAACGGCTGAAAACTTCTTTCAACCCACGATTAAAAATGCAGGTACTGCCCCTTTGGATAGTCAAATTGATGGGAATTTTCTCGCCTAAAATGAGCCACTTAGCTGAGTTGTTTGGCTTTTATGAACAAACCAACGAGACATTTTACGCGCAAAAAACCTGGGCAGACTTGGGCAAACCGCGTACTTCCCCCGAAGAATTCGCCAAGCAGTTTGGGGAAGAGAAAAGTTTGTATCTTTGATAAAAAATAGCCCTTTATGGAAACTGTCGTACTCAACGACCGCAAAGCGAGGCTCATTGGTATCCCGCTGCTGAGCCTGATGATACCCCTTATCTCCCACAGCGACGTTTTTCTGGCGGGGGATGTGAATGGAATATTTCATTGGCTCAGCACCTGCTTTCTCAACACTTTTTTGCTTTGGGAAGGCAATCGGTACATTTTCATTAAATCGCGGCAGTTTTTCCCACAATACAATCAAACTACCCAACGACTTGTCTATCAAACCATTGCTAGTATTTCGTATACTCTTTTGACCACCATCATTGTTGATTATTTTTTCTGTAATCAATTACTTGGCTGGGAAGAGCGAACGCCTTTTTTAATCGGTTTCCGAATCAGCCTCATTCCCACCTTGGTAGTGACGCTTATTTACGAAAGCGTATTTTTCTTTCAAGCGTGGCAGCAGAATGTTAAAAAAACGGAATCCCTCGCCCGCGAGAATGTTCAATCCCAGCTCGAAGCGCTCAAAAATCAGCTTGACCCCCATTTCCTTTTCAACAGCATGAATACGTTGGCCGCGCTCATCGATGACGAAAACGCCCCCGCCCAAAAATACCTCGACCAGCTCTCGGATGTGTACCGGTATGTGCTAGTGAGCAGGGAGAAATCAACGGTCACGCTAGAAGAGGAAATGGCTTTTTTGGACGCGTATATTTACCTCAATAAAACACGTTTTCGGGAAAATCTGATGGTAGAAGCACAAGTCGACGAGGCTGCCTACCAAAAACAAGTGGCACCATTGAGCCTTCAAATGTTGCTCGAAAACGCAATCAAACACAACATTATTTCAAAAGAGAATCCACTCACTATTAAGATTTTACAGGAAAACAACTATCTAAGTGTTGCCAACAATTTACAGGAGAAAAAGACATTTGAAAAATCAACCAAAGTAGGACTGCAAAACATCATCAACCGGTATCGTTTGCTCACCGACCAACAGGTTGAGATTCATAAAAGTGAATGGAATTTTACGGTACGTATCCCCTTGCTTCCATGAAGGCCCTAATCATCGAAGACGAATATCCTGCTGCCGAGCGTCTGACCAAAATGATTCAAAAAACCGACAGCAGCATTGAGGTGCTGGAGGTATTGGAAAGTATTGAAGCCGCCAAACGATGGTTTTCTAGCCACGAGGCACCTGATTTGATTTTCTCCGACATTCAGCTTTCCGATGGTTTGAGTTTTGTAATATTTGACGAAATACCCATCAATAGCCCTATTATTTTCACCACTTCGTACGACGAATACGCCATTAAGGCCTTCAAAGTCAAGAGCATAGACTATTTGCTTAAACCCATAAAACCCCAAGAACTCAGCGCGGCTATTGAAAAATACCGCGCGCTCACGGGCGCAAAAGCTCACCAAGACTACGGCCATAAAATTCAGTCCTTACTTGACATTCTTCCGTCGGCGGGCCGAAAGTACAAAAACCGTTTTTTGGTCAAACAACACGAGCAATTTGTCCCTATTCACCGACACGAAATCGCTTATTTTTTTACGGCCAACGAAATGGTCTGCTTGATTTGCAATGACAATCGACAATTTTTGATAGATTATACCCTCGAAGAACTAGAAAAAATGCTCGACCCCAGTCATTTTTTTCGCCTCAATCGACAGTTTATTGCGGCCCTTTCGGCCGTCAAAAAAATACACTCTTATTTCAACGGAAAGCTCAAACTCGACCTACACCCCGAACCTCTGCAGGAAATACTCGTCAGCCGTGAGAAAGCCTCTTCCTTTAAAGAGTGGATAGAAGGCTAGAAAATAAAATAGCAAGCCTGAAATTTGCCGTAATTAAAAGGGGGTGTCCCATCCCATAAAATCTCTCAAACATTTTATTGAACTTAATAGGTTGCGTATAACCCACACGCTCAGAGACCGAACTAGCGGTTTGACCTTCGCGCAACAAGCCCTCGGCGTATTCCATTTTATATCCCTTGTAAACCCGATAAAAAGGGGCCAAAAAGAGCTTTAAAGAGCTTTTTGAACTAGGCAATACTTCACCCTATCTCCGGGGCAATCTCCTCCATTTTCGGGGGTATTTTTTCTACTCCTTCCACAATGTATTTGTCATAGACCCCTTCAATAGGACCTAGCTCCGACAAAGGCGCTTTGCTCCAACTTTGCGGTGCTTCGGTTCCAGATAGTGTAAACACAATCTGATTACTTACAGGAACGGTAAAACTTTATCTATATACCCCACATTCAAATAAATATTCATTTGAGATGCATCCCTTGTTAAATTATAACTTTCATCATTCATACGGTATATACTTATTCTGATTGTAGACAGCTAACATACTTCTTAGGAAAATAGATAAAGCTAACAAGTCTAAACACAAAAATTGGGCAATCATAAATTCCAATACCATTTGGGATATAATCACCCCATACCACCTTAAAAAGAATATATATAGTGAATTAAAAAGGCATATTTTTTATATAATATCCTTAATACCTCAACTTTTTAGCATATATTTTACAAAAACCACCTACCCATAATATTTTGCTCAAACTTCCCGTTAAATCAGCCAAAAAAGAACTTTTGGTACTCTACACAAATCAATTCATTAATTTTTTTTTTCAAAAAGGTTACTTTAAGCATATATTTTTGTCTTACTATTAAACATTAAATATTCCCATACCTAGCACCTAAATACTCCCACTGTGGGCATCCAAAATATCCTTCTTGTTATCAATGATCCACTTTATGGACTACAATTGGAAGAATCCTTGTCAATACTTGGATATACCATTGTAGACCAACTTAATAGCTACCAAAATGCCCTTGATTTTGTGAGCCTCACCGACATCGAATTAGTGATTATTGACATTCCATTGGAGGGTCCACAGAATGGATTAAAACTTGCTGAAGAACACGCCTTCCAAAACCTTCCAGTTATTTTATTGACCCACCATGATTCATCAGAAATATATCAAAAAGTGGTAGCTGTGAGCCACCCCTTAACATTGTATTTGGTCAAACCATTTCACATCCATTCCCTCGACAGTATCATTAAAATATTGGCACAACACCCTATCCAAGAGCCAAAATTCATTCAGGGAAATTCACGTAGCGAATTTATTGCCATCAAAGACATCATTTATATAGAGGTTGAGCATAATTACATTTTTATACAAACCGCGGCACGTCGGTATGCCTTCAAAAAATCATTAACTCAGCTTAAATTGCAACTACCGGCCAATCGTTTTCTGCAAGTCCATCGTAGTTTTTTGGTCAATAAGAAATTCATCAAAAAAATAGACCTTGAAAAAAACATCGTAGAAATTGCGGGGTACACCCTACCGCTAAGTCGCCGTATGAAGCACAATCTACTGTCGAAAAATACGGCTCAACACCCCCTAAGTTAAGGTCTCTCTCCATAAAGTTTGTATCCCTTTATGGCAATACTTCAATTACAGAACAACCCCGCAGGCAGTGCCTGCGGGGTTGTTTAATTTAATCGCTATTTTCTAGAACACCTCTAAGCTACGTGTTTAACAATCAACTGTTTGGCAATCGGTAACAATGTTTCTTGTACAGGATAGTCGGCGGGAGATTCAATAAGATAGGTAGCGGGGTTTGGCAGCTCCCGTCGTTTTTTGATAAGCGTCAGTTTGAGATTTTCAAAGGTTGTTGAAATACTTTTACGCACGGTTTCGAGGTAGGTCGTTTGCACACCCCTTTGTTCTCGATGCTCAAAAAGCCGAATTTGATAGTGAAATATGTCCGTTTCATGGCGACGGGCACGGTACAGAAAAAGATACCCTTCTTTCAAATGCAACGGCACAATCCCCACGGGGGCAAATGTCAACTGGGCTTCGATGTCGGCATATTGGCTTCGTCCCTCTGTCAGCGTTTGCTGAAAAAGTGGCAGAGAATACTCTAAAATACTGTCAATTTCGGAGAGTTGCTGACTTTCCTGAAATTTTTCGTAGACAAATCGTTTTTTTTTGAGATCTACCCCAGTTACCGTTTTGGGAAAAGAAGCAACGATTTCACTTTTGGTGTTTTTAAGTTGTGAGGCAGTTTCAAAGTGGGTCTGGACATCGGGCAAATCAGGGAAAAGTCTTGCTTGGCTAAAATTACCTTTAACCCCCTGTAAATAAGCCAATAACAAATATTTTTTATATTCAAAATCAATCCATCCGTCGGTAAGCCAATCTTTGGTTAAGGTTGCCATATACATTCTTTTTAATATTGGTAAATCAATAACAAGTTGTGAGCACCAAATAAAAAGTCCTGAGAAGCGTGTATTTTTCTAAATACTCAGCACTACAATTTAGCAACTCAAATCAAAATCCAATTTAGTAAAAAAACAAATACTGCCAAATAAACCACAACAAAAAGTTATAAACTGCCAATGATTATTCCGAACATGACAGACTTTACCCTTTAAAACCCCAAAAAACTGCAAAAATGGCAGAGAATTGTGCTAATTAGTTACTGGCATAGAAAATGATACCTTTGCCCTCGAAAAACTTATTAATAAGTTCTATAAATTTTAAACCAATTAAAACCCCTGATAACTATGTCAGCAGTTGCAGAAAAAGTAAATGTTAAGCCGTTGGCAGATCGCGTGCTAGTACAAGCCGCCCCTGCCGAAGAGAAAACCGCTTTTGGTATCATTATCCCCGACACTGCAAAGGAGAAGCCCCAACGTGGTACGGTAGTGGCAGTAGGTCCTGGCAAAAAAGATGAGCCCCTTTCCGTTAAAGTAGGCGATACAATTCTTTACGGCAAATATGCAGGTACTGAAATTACCGTAGAAGGTCAAGAATACCTCATTATGCGCGAATCTGACATTTTTGCGATTATCTAAGTTAGACGTTAATAGTTATCTGTTTAACCGAAAGGTATTCATCTCCAGATAACTCATAACAGCTAACTAATAACAAATCAACCATTAACAATAAACTTATTTACAAGACATGGCTAAGAAAATATTTTTCGATATCGAAGCACGTGACAAAATTAAAAAAGGCGTAGACACCCTTGCCAACGCCGTTAAGGTAACGCTTGGACCTAAAGGTCGTAACGTTATTATTGACAAAAAATTCGGTTCACCTGCCATCACCAAAGACGGTGTAACGGTAGCGAAAGAAATTGAATTGAAAGATGCAATGGAAAACATGGGTGCTCAACTCGTGAAAGAGGTTGCTTCAAAAACCGCTGATGCTGCTGGTGATGGTACTACTACTGCTACTGTATTGGCACAAGCTATCTACACTATCGGTTCTAAAAACGTAGCTGCTGGCGCAAATCCAATGGACTTGAAACGCGGTATCGACAAAGCGGTTTTGGCCGTAACTGCCAATCTTGCTGAACAAGCTGAAAGCGTAGGCGATGATTTCAACAAAATCGCTCAAGTGGCCACTATCTCTGCCAACCATGACGAAGAAATCGGTAAAATGATTGCTGACGCCATGAAAAAAGTAGGTACTGAAGGCGTAATTACGGTAGAAGAAGCACGCGGAACCGAAACCGAAGTTAAAACGGTAGAAGGTATGCAGTTTGACCGTGGTTATCTTTCTCCATACTTCGTGACCAACGCGGAGAAAATGGAAGCCGAAATGGAGAAACCTTTCATCTTGATTTCTGAAAAGAAAGTTTCTTCAATGAAAGAATTGCTTCCTGTATTGGAAGGTGTAGCACAAACAGGTCGTCCGTTGTTGATTATCGCTGAAGATGTTGACGGCGAAGCCTTGGCTACTTTGGTTGTGAACAAAATCCGTGGTGCATTGAAAGTATGTGCCGTTAAAGCTCCAGGCTTCGGCGACCGTCGTAAGGCTATGTTGGAAGACATCGCTATCCTTACTGGTGGTACAGTAATTGCCGAAGAGCGCGGTTTCAAATTGGAAAACGCTGATCTTCAATACTTGGGCCACTGCGAAAAAATCATCATTGACAAAGACAATACAACGATTGTGAACGGTTCGGGCGATGCTGAGCAAATCAAAGCGCGCGTAAACCAAATCAAATCACAAATCGAAAATACAACTTCAGATTACGACCGCGAGAAATTGCAAGAGCGTTTGGCTAAATTGTCAGGCGGGGTAGCGATTCTTTACATCGGTGCTGCTACTGAAGTTGAAATGAAAGAGAAAAAAGACCGCGTTGATGACGCCCTCCACGCAACCCGCGCTGCCATCGAAGAAGGTATCGTAACGGGTGGTGGTGTAGCCCTTATCCGTGCCATCGACGCATTGGATAACCTACAAGGTATCAACGAAGACGAAACTACGGGTATCAACATCATCCGTCAGGCGTTGGAATCTCCGCTTCGTACCATCGTAGCCAACGCTGGTGGTGAAGCTTCAGTAGTTATCAACAAAGTGAAAGAAATCAAAGGTGGATTTGGCTACAATGCTAAAAATGATACCTACGAAGACCTTTTCGCAGCTGGTATCATTGACCCCAAGAAAGTAACTCGTTTGGCTTTGGAAAACGCAGCCTCAATCGCAGGTCTGTTGTTGACTACCGAATGTGTTATCGCCGACGAACCAGAAGAAAATGCTGGTGCGGGCGCAGGTGGCCACGGACACGGCGGCGGTATGGGCGGCATGATGTAATCAATCATCATTTCCCGATGCAGTTTTACACAAAAGCCCTCATTCAACTTGAGGGCTTTTGTTTTTTTTAAACACCCACTAACTCTTCTATTGTTACTAAGACTTTAGAGATTATTTTGCTCAATACTTAACAGCCAAATTCTAACGCTATTGGTATACACTCATACCTTAAAGGAGTGGCATGATTTTTTCTGATAAAAGATATGAAAATCAATTCAAAGGTTCGCAATTTTGCACTTTTTGGGAGAAGCGCCCATTTTTAGAAAGTAATGCTTACCTTTGTCATCTTTTATAACATTAGTCTTTCACCAATCTTATTACAACAAATTGAGCGTTATTCCTCTCTATTCAGAGCCACCCAACTCCCGGACTATCAATCTATATTTCTTCCTTCCTAGAGATATTCATTCATTTTAACTTATCGCGGGAAGCATCTCCTTTCTTTACAAGAAATTTTCATATATTTAATTTTCCAAACTTTACTGTCAAATTGACAGCCTGCCCTATGAATCTCGACCCAAACGAATTATATACACGATTAATGTTAGCCGAGTCTGATTTAGACAGTCTTGAAATCTTACCGCTTGGCAGCCCAGACGGTGATGATGAACCCATCGAAATGCCAGAAGAGTTGCCAATTTTACCCCTGCGCAACACAGTATTGTTTCCCGGAATGGTCATTCCTGTCACCGTTGGGCGGCAAAAATCTATTCGATTAGTAAAGAAAGCCTACAAAGGCGATCGCATCATTGGCGTCATTGCACAGCAAAACCAAGACAAAGCAGAGCCCACCAGCAGCGATTTGTTTGGCATCGGCACCATGGGCTATATCATCAAGATGATTACCCTACCCGATGGAAATACTACCATTATTTTGCAGGGACGTCAACGTTTTCGCGTCAAAGATTACGTCCGCGAAGACCCTTACATGATTGCGAAAGTAAGCGCCATCGAAGATTTTTTTCCCAATCAAAACAAGAAAGAATCCAAAGCGCTTATTCAAACACTCCGCGATTCGGCCCATAAAATCTTAAGACTCAATCCCGATATTCCGCAAGAGGCCCGCATTGCGCTCGACAACATCGAAAGTCCTACTTTTTTGACGCACTTTTTGTCTTCCAATCTCAACGCCGAGGTTTCGGATAAGCAGGATTTGCTCGAAAAACCAACGATTCCCGAGCAAGCCACCAAACTGTTGGAATTGATGATGCGCGAAATCCAGATGCTTGAACTCAAACGTGACATTCAGTCGAAGGCGAGCTCTGACATTGATCAACAACAACGTGATTATTTCTTACGGCAACAAATAAAAGTATTACAAGACGAGCTTGGTATGGAAACACCCGAGCGGGAGTTGGAAGATATTCGCCTCCGGGCTGCCAAGAAAAAATGGCCCGAATCGGTCAAAAAACATTTTGAGAAAGAATCTCAAAAACTACAGCGTATCAACCCAATGGCTCCCGACTACCCCGTCACGCTCAATTACTTAGAGTTGATGGTAGACTTGCCGTGGGGAGAGTTTACGAAAGACAATTTTGACCTTAAACGCGCTCAAAAAGTACTGGACGCCGACCACTTTGGGCTCGAAAAAGTAAAAGAGCGTATCATCGAATACCTCGCCGTTTTGAAGTTAAAGAACAGCCTAAAAGCACCTATTCTGTGCCTTTACGGCCCTCCCGGGGTTGGGAAGACCTCCCTCGGAAAATCTGTGGCTAAAGCACTCGGACGCAAGTATATTCGGATGGCGTTGGGCGGTTTGCACGACGAAGCCGAAATTCGCGGACACCGTAAAACCTACATCGGGGCTATGCCCGGAAAGGTTATCCAAAACATCAAAAAATCGGGTTCATCCAATCCCGTTTTTATTCTCGACGAAATTGATAAAGTGGGTTCAGACTTTAGAGGAGATCCAGCATCGGCTTTGCTCGAAGTACTTGACCCTGAACAAAATAACGCTTTCGCTGATAACTACTTAGAGGTTGAATACGACCTCTCTAAGGTATTGTTTGTAGCCACGGCCAACTCCCTCGAAACCATTCACCCCGCCCTGCGCGACCGCATGGAAATCATCGAGTTGACGGGTTACACGGTAGAAGAAAAATTGCAAATTGCCAAGAAATATCTTGTACCAAAACAACGCAAAGACCACGGCTTGGAAACCAAGGCATTTAGCGTGGAAGACAAAGCCATCATTAAAATCATAGAGCATTATACCCGCGAATCAGGGGTTCGGAATTTGGAGCAAAAAATCGGCGCGTTGGTTCGTAAAGTGGCAAAATCCATTGCTTTAGAAGAAGAATACCCTAAACCCATCAAATCAGAGCACGTAGAAAAGCTACTGGGTGCCGAGATTTTTGACAAGGATTTGTACCAAGACAACGATACCGCGGGTGTGGTAACAGGCTTGGCGTGGACCTCCGTGGGCGGCGAGATTCTCTTTATCGAATCTAGCTTAAGCCGTGGCAAGGGTGGATTGACCCTATCAGGACAACTGGGCGACGTAATGAAAGAGTCAGCTGTCACGGCCCTCTCCTACCTCAAAGCGCATTCCGATGCCTTAGACATTGATTACCGGGTGTTTAACCACTACGATTTACACATTCACATTCCAGCAGGGGCAGTGCCAAAAGACGGGCCTTCGGCGGGGATTACGATGCTGACGTCTATTGCTTCTATTTTTACCCAACGTCGGGTGAAACCTCAACTCGCCATGACGGGGGAGATTACGCTTCGAGGCAAGGTGTTGCCCGTGGGTGGAATCAAAGAAAAGATTTTGGCGGCCGCGCGCGCAGGAGTGACCGAAATCATCATGTGCCACAAAAACCGTAAGGATGTGGAAGAAATCAATGGAAATTACGTAAAAACGCTAAAATTCCACTACGTTGAAAACGTAGATGAAGTTCTCGCCATTGCCTTATTGCCCGAGAAGGTCAAGAAATCTACCCCCTTTATTTTTCCTGACGACACCCAAAAGCAACCAGTGCACGAAACCGTGAATTGAAATATCCTCCTCCCTTCTAAAGCCATTTAAAAGGGAGTTTTCCCAAACAAAAAGGGTAGTCTCAGACTTTTGAGACTACCCTTTTTAAATGAATGAAGTGATTCAAAACGAACCTATTTCACCCTCTTTTTATGAATTGGTATCAGATTAACTCGTTATACTAAATAAGCTTCAACGGGGCTTTCGGCATGAATACGTGAGTTATCAAGAAATTGCTCAAGTCGATTCATCGCAATGGTCAATTCATCAACACTCGGCAAAGTAACAATACGAAAATGGTCTGGCCTAATGTAGTTAAAACCCGTTCCTGCCACGACCAACACTTTTTGTTCTACCAATAATTGATACACAAAGTCTTCGTCGTTTTTAAAATCAAATTTACGCAGGTCAATTTTTGGAAAAACATACAAGGCTCCTTTGGGCTTCACGCAGGTGATACCCGGAATAGCCGTTAGTCGATTGTAAATCAGCTCCATCTGCTTGTACAAACGGCCCGTAGGCAACACCAAATCTTTGATGCTTTGGTAGCCGCCCAAGGCGGTTTGAATGGCGTATTGGGTAGGAACGTTGGCGCATAAACGCATACTCGCCAAAAAAGTCAATCCTTCGATGTAGGATTTCGCTTTGTGTTTTGCTCCGCTTAAAATCAACCAGCCACCGCGAAAGCCCGCTGAGCGATAATTTTTGGAAAGTCCGCCAAACGTAACGCAAAGGGTATCCTGCACCATGGTAGCCACGGGATAGTGAACGGCTCCGTCGTAAAGAATTTTATCGTAAATCTCGTCCGAAAAAAGAATCAGGCGGTGGCGTTCGGCAATTTCAGCGATTCGGCGTACTACATCCTTTTCGTAGACCGCACCCGTTGGATTATTGGGGTTTATCATCACTATCCCTTTGGTACGCGGGGTGATTTTACTTTCCAAATCATCTAAATCAGGATTCCAGTCACTTTGTTCATCGCAAATATAATGAACAGGTTTTCCTCCGCTCAAGGCCACCGAAGTAGTCCAAAGGGGATAATCGGGCGAAGGAACCAAAATTTCGTCGCCTTCATTTAGCAAAGCCTGCATCGACATCACAATCAACTCACTGACCCCGTTGCCGATGTACACATCATTGATATCAACGCCTTTGATTCCCTGCGTTTGTGTATAATGCATCACCGCTTTCCGTGCGGCAAACAACCCTCTCGAATCTACATATCCCTGCGCATTGCGAATGTTGAGGATGATATCGTGAATAATCTCGTCGGGCGCGTCAAAGCCAAACGGGGCCGGATTGCCGATATTAAGATTAATAATCTTATACCCTTGACTTTCAAGCTCAAGGGCTTTTTCGTACACCGGGCCTCGAATATCATACCGCAGATGCTCAAGGCGTTTACTTTTCAGGATTTGCATAATCAGTAGTTGTGAGAAATCAGTAGTGAGGATGCATTGTACTCACTACCTCGAATTATCGTCTCCTATTGTTCTTATTGCTTCTAAACTTATCGCGGTCACGATCGCGGTCGCGGTTGCGATTATTATTAGGATTATTGTTATTATTATTATTACGGTTGTTGCCCGTGTTGCCACTTCGTTCGCGGTTGGGGTTATTACTGTTGAAACTTCCGCGATTGTTTTGGAGATTTCGTTGATAACGCTCCACGTTAGTGCCTTTGTCGCGCGGGGCAGATTCTACCAATCCGTTTTGGCGCAGATACGTCAACTCTTCTTTCAAGCGCCCGCCCGAGACCTCATCCAACTGCGTAAATACGATATTATCGTCGGGGTTGTCTTTATTCCAAGTGTTATAAAACGTCCGCATCTGACGAATTAGATACGAAATAAAAGCCAGTTTTTCTTCTTTATCCTGACAGTCGATGGCTTTTTGTACGAGCAAAAGCAAATTTTTTCCGTATTGTTTATACCGAATATTCGACTGGTTGTAGGGCACACGCAGGGGTTTTTTACCCACCGCTTCGGGGGAAGGTGGGGCAAAAGGACTATCTACATCCAACTTAAAATTGGTCATGATGTACAGATCATCCCACAGTTTTTGGGAATAATCCTGACCATCACGCATATTAGGGTGAATTTGTCGCATTAATTCGACCAAGATGTGGGCATAAAGATTACGCTTTTCGCGGTCTTGCAGGTCGACGAGGTAGTCAGCTAATTTTTGGACGTTGCTTCCGTATTCTTTCAATGGAGTCAATATTTAATAACAAAGCAAAGTTACGAAAAATCAAGATACTTTGGCAAAATGAGTAGCTAGTCGTAATTTTGAAACTTCGTTTTTTTTCAATTAATAAAAAAAGCGTTTAAAAACCAACGGATAACCAATCACTCCTTCCAATGAGTAAAAAAGTAGATGTCAGTATTGCGTTTTATGGAAAGCCTTATCAGGCAATTGTTACCATTAAAACATTAATGAAGTACAGTGGTCAGCACATTGACAAAATTTATCTTTCCCGCGAACGTCTCCAACCGCACAACGACTACATCGGCATCTTCAAAATTATTGATTATTTCCGTAACTCCGACGTAAAGTTAGTCATTCAGCATCCTCATTATTTCCTAGGGCTTGGCGTATCTGATTATGAGCGAGCCAAAACCGACACGCGTTATCGCCAAAGCATCATGTACCAGTATCCGCTGGAGATGACCGATAAGAAGTACCTCTGCGTCATGCACAACGATATGTTATTTTATGGTGACATGATTGGTGATATGCTCAAAGAATTTGAAAAAGGGCCCGAAAACCTCACAGGCGTAGGCTCCATCGGACAGTGTTGGAGTTGCCCCGCTGGGCCAGATTGGGGCAATAAATGTAATTCTAAAAAGTTTGAAGAATACGTTCCGACGCAAGAAGAGGCCATTGCCCTGGCCGAAAAATACCCAACGCCCCGCCAAGACATCCAATTGAGAGTACTCAAGGCAGGGCGCGTTCATATCCTGCCCGAATGTCGGCTCAACGAATATTGCGCCATGATTGACGTCGAGAAATACCGCAAGGAAACTCTTCCGCAGGGGGACATCGGCTGCTACGGTGGCGGATGGCGGGGCGTTGATACGGCCACGGTTTGGTCGCACGATATGTACAGTCGTGGCTATACGTTCAGGCATTTAACCCTTGAAGATTATACCCGTCACGCTGCATTTGATACAACAGGCAGTGGAACAAAGGCCAATTCTAGCTCAGAAACCTACTGGAATGCCGAAAAAAATGCCGAAAAATACATCGTCGAGAACTACGGTCCGATTAATTTCAGCCCTTACCTCACATTGGCCAATACCTACGATACCTTTAAGCGTAAAGCGTGGTTGGGGCTGATTCATTCGGTGGGCTTTGCCAAAAAACTGGTAGGAAAGCAGTAGTTTGTTTCATTTTTGCGCACGCAAAGACGCATAATAGTCAGGCTTTTTTTGTGCCGCTTCCCGTCTTTGCGTGATTTTTTATATTTTTAGGTTTCCTAACCTTCTCCCGCCCCATGGCCCTTAATTACATCTGGATTGGATTTTTCCTTATTTCTTTTGCGGTTGCTTTGATAAAATTCATTTTTTCAGGCGATACTGAAATCTTCAAATTGATAGTCGAAGGCATGTTTGATTCTGCTAAGGTCGCCGTGATGGACATTGCGCTACCCTTGGCTGGAGTGATGACCTTCTTTTTAGGATTGCTTAATATCGGAGAGAAGGCGGGTGCTATCAATTTTCTTGCCCGAATCATTGGCCCATTTTTCCATCAGCTTTTTCCAGAAGTACCTAAAAACCACCCTGCTAACGGCCAGATGATTATGAATTTTTCGGCCAATATGCTGGGGCTTGACAATGCCGCAACGCCTTTTGGTTTGCGAGCTATGCAAAGTCTTCAAGACCTAAACCCTACCAAAGAAACCGCTAGTAATGCCCAAATCATGTTTTTGGTCTTACACACGTCGGGGTTGACCATTATTCCGCTTGGCGTGATGGCCCAACGCTCCATCTTGGGTGCGCAAGACCCGTCCGACATTTTAATTCCGTGTCTGATTGCTACCTATATAGCCACTGTCGCCAGTATCATTATTACTGGTTTTTGGCAACGTATCAATCTATTCAATCGAATCTTTATTGGCTGGATAGGCTCGATAACCGCGATTTTAGGGCTGCTTTTGTGGTATTTATCCACGCAAACGAAAGAACAGCTCGAAATCATTTCAAAAGTGGGCGGCAACTTGATTTTATTGATCATTGTAGTGGCTTTCCTGCTCGGCGGGCTCCGCAAAAAAATAGACTTGTTTGGCACATTTGTAGATGGGGCCAAAGCTGGTTTTGAAACATCGGTCAAAATCATTCCTTACCTAGTCGGAATGTTGGTGGCCATCAGTACTTTCCGGAATGCGGGCGTAATGAATTACTTGGTAGAAGGCTTAAAATACCTGATTGCGTTGACTGGCATGAACACCGATTTTTCTGATTCATTGCCCGTAGCATTGATGCGCCCCATCAGTGGCAGTGCATCGAGGGCGCTAATGATTGACAGTATGAAGCAGTTTGGCGCAGACTCATTCGTGGGACGATTGTCGTGTATGTTTCAAAGCTCTGCCGATACCACTTTCTACATCGTTGCGCTGTATTTTGGCTCGGTAGGCATCAAGAAAACCCGCTATGCCATTGTAGCGGGACTAATTGCCGACTTTATAGGGGTAACTGCGGCAATTTTGCTCGCCTATTTATTTTTTCACTGATTTACATCAAATACGAATGTAAACTTAACAATGAGAATATTATATTCTCTGAGATTAACTTGAAATGCCCCTTCTACTTTCATTTTATTCCCTTTGAGAGACTTTTGAGTATTAACGCTTTTTTTTTGCTAACTCCATGAAAAGATAAGTTGTCAACAATGGTCATTTTACCAGCGTTTGCGACGATAGAATGTCCAAAGGGGCAATGGATGATTGAGGGATGAGGTCTTCAGAAACCTCATCCCTTCGTTTTTTTAGCAGGCAATTTTTCCGACACGCGTAGCATGGCGTCCACCTTCAAATTCGGTATTTAAAAATATCGTAACGCACTCAAAGGCCGTTTCTTCGGCAATAAACCTTGCAGGTAGACAAATGATGTTTGCATCATTGTGCTGACGAGCCAGCGCCGCCAGCGGCGTATCCCATACCAATGCCGCCCGAATTCCCTGGTGTTTGTTGGCCGTTATGGCCACGCCTTGTCCGCTACCACAGACCAATACACCAGCGTCAAATTCTCCTTTTTCCACCGCCAAAGCTACTGGATGCGCAAAATCGGCGTAGTCGGCCGAGTCGGCGCTGTAAGTTCCAAAGTCTTTTACTTCATACCCTTGCTCTTTCAGCCACGCTACCAGCGGTTCTTTTAAGGAAAATCCGGCGTGGTCGCCGCCAATTGCAATTTTTTTAGCCATAACCTGAACTAGAATTAAAATTATTTTCGTTATTGTTTCCCGTTACCGCAAAGGTACAAAACCTTGGGTAACCGACTTGAATAATTTCACAACCCGTCTCCGTGTTTTTGGGTTTCCTATTTAGGAACTACAAAAATTGAAAGACCCTTTAAAAAAGTTAAAGCCATGTCAGAAACTGAATTATTGAACGAAGAAGATCGCATTCGCGAAGCATTTGAAGACAAAAACTGGAATGAAATAAAAACCGCCGATTCATGGGTAATTTTCAAAGTCTTGGCCGAGTTTGTAGAAGGATTTGATAAGTTAGCAAAAATCGGCCCGTGTGTCTCCATTTTCGGCTCTGCCCGTACCAAACCCGACCATGAGTATTACAAAATCGCCGAAGAAATCGCCGCCAAACTTGTACGCCACGGCTACGGGGTTATCACGGGCGGCGGCCCTGGGATTATGGAAGCTGGAAGCAAAGGCGCCTTTGAACAAGGTGGAAAATCGGTAGGTTTAAACATCATTCTCCCCTTTGAACAACACAGTAATCTGTACATTGACCCCGACAAAAACATCAACTTCGATTTCTTTTTTGTCAGAAAAGTAATGTTTGTCAAATACTCTCAGGGGTTTGTGGTCATGCCAGGCGGATTTGGCACCTTGGATGAACTTTTTGAAGCACTAACGCTCATTCAAACCAAAAAAATCGGCCGTTTCCCCATCGTCATGGTCGGAAAAGCCTATTGGTCAGGGCTGCTTGATTGGATTAAAACCACCATGCTCGAAACCGAACGTAACATTAATCCCGAAGACCTCAAACTGTTTAGTTTAGTTGACACCGCCGAAGAAGCCGTGCGCGTCATTGATGAGTTTTACGCTAAATATTTGCTAAAACCCAACTTCTAGCCGTTGCTTCAAAACCCATATTTGACCCTTGAAAATACCTGCAAAGGTTGTTTTCAGGGGTTTGTTTTTTTTCTGCCCTTTGTAACTATTATTATTGTAAAATAAACCCAACACTTCTCTAAAAGTGTTGATTACACAACGATTTAAACGCAACCGCCATGGGAAAATTTCACCCTTCCATCCACAAATCGCACCAAGAATTTATTGAAAAACAACATCTGTTTTTTGTCAGTACGGCACCACTCAACCCCGACGGGCACATCAATCTGTCGCCCAAGGGCTTGGATTGTTTTCGGGTTTTGTCAGAAAATAAAGTGGCCTATATGGATCTAATCAGTAGCGGCAATGAAACATCCGCCCATACGCTCGAAAACGGTCGCATTACGTTTATGTTTTGTTCTTTTGACCCCAATCCACTCATTTTGAGGCTCTATGGCAAAGGGTTTACCGTTTTGCCTTCCTCCGACGAGTGGGCAACTTACGCCCCCCATTTTACAATCTATCCCAGTACGCGCCAGATTATTGTAGCCGATATTAACTTGGTGCAAACCTCATGCGGATTTGGAGTACCCGAATTTGAGTACAAAGGAGAGCGAAGCATCCATTTTGATTGGGCCGAGAAAAAAGGGGAAAGCGGCTTGGCCGAATACATACAAAAAAATAATTTAACCAGCCTCGACGGCCTGCCCTCTAATCTCGGCTTGGCCCCAAAATAAGTCGTCAATGCTACAAGGTTTAGGTCGTTACGGACATCTCATCCATTTTCTGGAATAGTTATAAAAATCGTCTTGCCCCCTTTTCTCTAAAAGGGCATTAACGCCCTTTGTATCCCCAAATACTACGATGAAAAAGGTACGATTCCAGTTTTTGCTATTGACCTTGTCTTTAGGGGTCATGGCCCTTTTTACCGATACCGTTCCCCAGAAAAAGCAAGCCCTCAAACGCTACCTGTACGTGGCAACGCCAGGCATAAGAAATTACCTCGAATACGGCGGACATGGTTTAGTGGTCTTTGATATTGACAATAATTATCGGTTTGTCAAACGCATTCCTACGGCGGGGCTAGATGCTGAAGGCAAGCCCATAAACGTTAAAGGAATTTGTGCTAGTTTGGCCACCAATAGCATTTATATCAGCACCATCACCACCTTGCAATGCATAGATTTAACGACCGAAAAAGTAAAATGGGAACGGAAATACGACGAAGGCTGCGACCGCATGGCCATCTCTCCGGACGGCAAAACGATTTATCTGCCCACGTTTGAAAAAGATTATTGGGCGGTGGTAGATGCCGCCACGGGCGATGTAAAACAGAAGATTGTCCTCAATTCAGGCGCTCACAACACCGTTTTCGGATTGAACGGGAAAGAGGTGTATTTGGCAGGCCTACGCTCGCCTTACTTAACAGTGGTGAATGCCCAAAAACCAACGGAAACCCGTCAAGTTGGCCCATTTAGCGCGTCTATTCGTCCTTTCACGGTCAATGGAAAACAAACGTTGTGTTTTGTGAACGTAAACGATTTGCTGGGTTTTGAAATCGGCGACCTCAAAACGGGCAAAATGCTGCACCGCGTTGAAGTCAGCGGAGTACAGAAAGGGCCCGTCAAACGCCACGGATGCCCCAGCCACGGCGTCGGCCTTACACCCGACGAAAAGGAAGTCTGGGTCGTAGACGGGGCCAACCAGAAAGTCCACTTTTTTGATGCAACGGTTATGCCTTCCCGCCAAATCGGGAGCTTGTCGCTACGTGACCAACCGGGCTGGATTACGTTCAGTCTGGACGGGAAACACGCCTACCCTTCCACAGGAGAAATCATCGATGTAGCTACGCACAAAATCATCACAACCCTCCAAGGAGAGAACGGACAGGGAGTGCATAGCGAAAAAATGATTGAAGTACACTTCAACGGTCAAAAACCCGTACAGCTAGGCGACCAATTCGGTTTAGGACGTGTACGTTAATTAATCATTCAGACTCATCAAATACAGTTGTTCTACTTTGGCCCGCGCCCAAGGCGTTTTTCGGAGAAATGCTAAGCTAGATTTGATGCTTGGGTCGTATTGAAAACAACGAATATTGACGTACTCACTCATGGTTTCCCACCCATAATGAGCAACCAAGTGATTCAGCATCATTTCAAGGGTGATGCCATGAAGGGGATTATTGGCTTGCGGATTTTGCATGGAACAAAGATAGAAACGGAGCACCCACATCGGTACACTGGCCTCCGTTTTTTTTCATTTTTCAATCAATATATCACCATATTTTACAAAAGCATAACAGCAGCTTCATCTTGAAGACACGGTAAACGCGTTGTTTTACGGTCAAAAAGAACGCTATGAAATCAATATTAAAGCATAACTTTGCCACTTCCAATTATCATTGGAAACGCAAATGGAGCTGGCGCCAAAACCACGCAGTAGTCCGCCCCAAACCCCAAAATGACGCGTACGACACGCAGGAGTTTCGCAATACTCCCTTTCCTGATGCAGTTACTTTTTAGGAAAAATACAGTAAAAATACCCTCAAGGTGTTTTCTATCATTGATTCTAACCATTTTTATGAAACGTTATTTTTTACCAGTCCTTTTCGCTGTCTTTGCCGTTTTGCAAAGCCACAGCCAAATTACGTACACCTCCGCCAATGCACACTCGCACAATGACTATGCACAGGCCAATCCTTTTTTTGGTGCTTACAACCTCCAATGCGGGGCCATCGAAGCCGATGTTTTTCTCAAAGACGGTGAACTGATGGTAGCGCACCATCCCGATGAAATCAAGCCTGAGCGCACCTTTCATGCCTTGTATTTGCAGCCGCTCGCCGCGCAGCATCGGGAAGGAAAAATGTATCCCTTACAATTATTGATTGACCTAAAAACCCCCGCTGGCCCTACCCTAGAAACGTTGGTCAATCACTTGAACCGTTTTCCGTACGTTTTTGGCGACAACAAATCCGTCAAAGTGGTCATCAGCGGCAACATGCCTTCACCCAGTGATTTTGGGAAATATCCCTCTTGGGTTTTATTTGATGGCAGATTTGAAGAAACTTATTCTGACGCTGCTTTGGCCCGCGTGCCATTGTTCAGCGCTCCGTTCAGTGCCGTTTCTCGTTGGACGGGTGTTGGTTTGTTTCCCAAAGAAGACCGCGAAAAATTGGTTGAGTTGGTGAATCGTGCCCATCAAAAAGGAAAAAAAATTCGTTTCTGGGGAACGCCTGACAATGAAGCCGTTTGGAAAGAATTGATGGCCGTAGGCGTTGATTGGATTGGAACTGATGCTCCACAGACACTGACAAATTATTTTAAAAGTACAAAACCTGCCGACAGTCAATACACCAATACGGTTCCCGCTTACACACCTTATCAACCCTCTTATAAAAGTGACGGTATCAATAAAACGCCCAAAAACATCATTTTTTTGATTGGCGACGGCATGGGTCTTGCCCAAATGCATACTGGATTGATTGCCAATCACGGACAGCTCCACATGGCGTTGTTTAAGCATCTTGGTTTAATGCAAACTCAACCTGCCGAATCATTCATCACCGACTCAGCCGCCGCAGGCACCGCATTGGCCACGGGATACAAAACCAAAAACGGCACCATAGGCATGGATGCCACCTTGGTAGCCCGTCCTTCGCTGACCGTAACCGCTAAACAAAAAGGAAAGAAATGTGCCGTTATTTCGTCGGGGCCTATTACAGATGCAACCCCTGCGGTCTTTTATGCCCACCAGCCCAAGCGTGGTATGCAGGAAGAAATCGCCGCCGACTTTCTCAAAGAACCCTTAGATATTTTAGCGGGTGGTGGAAGCAAGTATTTTTTTGAGCGCAAAGACAAAGCAAATCTGGGAGATTCACTCAAAGCGCGTCAGTATGATGTCATCCGTAAATACGCCGAAATAGCTAACCAGAATAAAGCTGAAAAATTCGTCGTTTTGGACGACCAAGCCACACTGTCAATTGAAAAAGGGCGTGGCAATTTTCTACCATTAACGGTAAAAGAAAGCATCAGCCACTTCCAGAAAACGGCAAAAAAGGGCTTTTTTATCATGGCTGAAGGAGCACAAATCGACTACGCCGGCCATGCCAACAATACAGGTTATGTAGCCAATGAGGTGCTGGATTTTGACCGGGCAGTGGGTGAAGCGCTACGTTTTGCCGACGAAGACGGCCAAACGCTCGTCATTGTCACCGCCGACCACGAAACGGGGGCCATGAGTATCACGGGCGGTAGCGAGTCAGAAGGAATGATTAAAGGAAATTTTGGTTCTAAAGGTCACTCTGCCATCATGGTTCCAGTATATGCCTATGGCCCGCAATCTCAGCAATTCGGTGGAATTTACCAGAATACCGAACTTTCCAACCGCATTCGTCAATTGCTGGAAGAATCAAAATAAAGTTAATTAGCTAGCGAAACAACTTGGCATCCGCCCAAAAAGTCCCGAAGGGAACCAACGAAGCCAAAAAAGCAAGGACCGATTTTTTTATCGACCAGCTGTATTCGACGGCGGCCATTATAACGTACAGAATATACAACACAAACAGCACTCCGTGGGCCATGCCAGTGATTTTTACGGCCATTGGCTGGTCCGCAATGTATTTTAAAGGCATGGCAATAAAAAGAAGTACCAGAAAAGATATACCTTCTAAAAAGCCAATAATACGAAGACGTCCAATGGTGTTTTTAAGCAAATTCATCATAATGGTGGGCTATTTTTTGACTTGATTCAATAGTTTTACGAGATAATGGGTGCTGTTTTTCACCCCTTCATACGCATAGGGTATCGCTTCTTGGAGACTCATCGGACGGGGCAAAATAGAAGTGGCGTACGAAATCCCCAAATGCGCTAGGTCGGCGGGCGACACCATCAACGCTCCGCATAGCGCCGCTACTGGAATGTCGCGCTTTTGAGCTGCACCCGCAATTCCTGCGATGAGTTTTCCCTGCAAAGTTTGTTCATCAATTTTTCCTTCACCCGTCAACACCAAATCGGTATCGGTTAAATGTGATTCAAAATGGGTCTGTTCCATTACGATTTTAACCCCTTCTTTAAGGACGGCATTTAGGAAAAATAACGCTCCAAACCCCAAACCACCCGCCGCTCCGGTACCAGCAACTTGGGCTATATCTACGTCGAAATCACGCTTTACGACCCATGCCAAATGCTGCAATCCGAGTTCTAGTTCCGCTACCATCGCCGCATCTGCCCCCTTTTGAGGCGCATATACATGCGCCGCACCGTCTGGGCCGAAAAGAGGTGCCGTCACATCACAGGCGACTTCAACCGTTATTTCAGGTAAATGCTGAGGTGGTTTTATTTGCTGGATTTTGACTAAACTTTCGCCATTTGGAGGCAAAGCAGTGCCGTTGGCGTCCAAAAACTCCCACCCTAAAGCCGCTGCCATGCCAATGCCTCCGTCGGTAGTGGCGCTGCCGCCAATGCCGAGAATTATATGATGCGCCCCTTTTTCTGAAGCCTCCAGAATAAGCTGACCAGAACCAAATGTTGTAGTTTTGAGGGGATTACGTTCGTTGGCGTGAAGTAAGCGCAACCCCGAAGCAGTGGCCATTTCAATGTATGCCGTTTGGCCATCGGCAGAAAGCCCGTATTCTGCTTCAATGCGGCGACCCAACGGATCAGAAACAAAAGCAGTGTGCATCTTGCCCCCCGCATTAAGCGTCAGAATTTCGGCGGTTGCTTCTCCCCCGTCCGCCATAGGAAGCACCACAATTTCCGCTTCGGGAATCACTTCACGAATACCGTCACTCATGGCTTGGCATACTTCATAGGCTGTCAAGGAACCACGGAATTTGTCGGGCGCGAGCAGAAATTTCATCGTTTAGGGAGAAGTCCAGAGTGAGAAGTCAGGAGCGCGAAAGTAATTTCTACATTCTTAGTCCTGACTTCTGATTCCTAAAATAATATACTTTCGTCGTCGGTTACTTTTGGACGTAAATAGGTATTTATTGTGTCAATTTTTACACCCCCGCATCCGATATTTACATCCATTCCGTCGGGTTTATTGAATCGGTCGCGGCGATACGGAGAGCGGTCATTGCCCGCCAAATCTGGATCAGCGTAGACTTTTTGCATGTATAATCCCCACGCAGGCATGGCTATTCGTGCCCCCTGCCCGAGTGCCATCGAAGTAAAGTGAACGTGATTATCTTCGCCACCTACCCAAACGCCCGTGACCAAATTGGGGGTTACGCCCATAAACCAGCCATCGGTATAATCAGAAGTCGTTCCCGTTTTGGCGGCAATCTCGTTATTATCGGCCAGTTTGTACTGGGTGCGCAGGCGTTGCGCCGTTCCCCAAGGATCTTCTACGGCACCGCGCATTACAAACAACATTTGGTAGGCAATGCTTGGGCTGATTACTTCTTTTTCGTTTGGTGGAAACTCTGCCAACAAGCGTCCGTCTTTATCTTCAATGCGGGTTACAAAACGTGGGTCAACGTGTTTGCCGCTGTTGGCAAAAGTACAATAAGCATTCACCATTTCGTACACCGAAACGTCAGGCGTTCCCAAACAAATTGTTACATCATTTTCGGGCAACGGGCTCGTAATTCCCAGTTTATGAGCATATTCTACCACTTTCTTGGGGCCGACTCTACTCATCAAATACGCACTGATGGAGTTAACCGATTTTGCCAATGCCTGCCGCAATGTCAGCATTTGCCCCGAAAAAGACCCTGTTGAGTTCTTGGGACACCAATCTCCAATGCAAACCTGATGGTCCATGATGGTTTCGCAGGGGGTGACGTAGTTTCCATCAATGGCGGAGCAATACACAAATGGTTTAAAAGTAGAGCCAGGTTGGCGCTTGCCCTGATATACTTGGTCGTACTTAAAGTGCTTATAATTGATTCCACCTACCCATGCTTTCACGTCTCCATTGCGCGGGTCCATCGAGACCATACCAATGCGCAAAAACTTGTTGTAGTACTTAATAGAATCCAACGGACTCATGATGGTATCCCGATCGCCGCGCCAAGAAAACACCTTCATTTTGATGGGTTTACGCAATTCTGCCCAAATTTTTTCTTCATCATCGCCAAAACTGCGTTTCAGTTCACGATAGCGCCAACTACGTTTTACCGCTCTTCTTTCAAAATTGGGGTCAGGCACATAGCCTCCGTTTGTGCCTTTTACCACCCACGGATTCATTTTAAGTTCTTTAAAATGATTGAAAAACTTAACCTGCTGGTCTTTCATGTGTTGCTCGGCGGCCTGCTCGGCATAGTCCTGCATCCGCGAGTCAATGGTTGTGTAAATTCGCAGTCCATCGGTGTACAAATCGTACTCCGTCCCGTTTTCTTGATTATACTGGGCCAGCCACGTCTTCATCCAATCACGCAATACTTCTCTGAAATAAGGCGCGGGACCAGTGTTGTGGTTTTCGATGTTAAAATTCAGGCCAAGGGGTTTCAGTTTATTTACATAAAATGCCTCCTGCGTCAGAAAACCGTATTTCACCATTTGGCCCATTACCACATTCCTGCGCTCTAATGCTCTTTCTTTAAATACACGCGGGTTGAAACGGGAAGGGTTCTGCAACATACCCACCAATAATGCGGCCTCGGTCAAATTCAAATTCCAGGGTTCTTTCCGAAAATACGTCCTTGACGCCGTCTTAATCCCGTCGGCATTGTTACCAAACGAAACGGTGTTGAGGTACATTGTCATGATTTCCTGTTTGGTATAATTTCGCTCCAGCCTTACCGACAAAATCCATTCTTTGGTTTTAGCAATGACGGTTTTGATGAGAGGAATATCTCCCAACCCTCCTTTGTATTTATCACTTCGGGTTTGAAACAGGTTCTTGGCCAATTGTTGGGTCAGCGTACTTCCACCACCTGTGGTTCCCTGCTCACTTGAAGCAACACCTTTCAAAACCCGAAACATTGAGCGGGGGTCAATGCCTGAGTGTTTTACAAAACGGGCATCTTCTGTCGCAATCAGCGCTTTGACGATATTGGGTGAAAGCTGGTCAAACTCAACCGGCGTACGGTTTTCGATAAAGTACTTAGAAAGGGTCTGCCCATCGGCCGAAAGAATTTCGGAAGCAACCTGACTTTCAGGGTTTTCTATGGCTTTCAAATCGGGCATTCCGCCAAAAAGCCAAAAGAAATTAAAATAAACGGCGCTTATGTATAATACAGCCCCTCCAATCACAACACCGGCCAATTGCCAAAACAAAATAATGGATTTGCGATACTTTCCTTTCAAAAATGCCATATTAAAGTAATTCGTTAATCGTTATCGGTCAACTTTTGTCCCATTTTTCAAAAATTGAAGTACAGATTTTTTCAAGTGAAATGAAGTTCAGGTTGTGTTTTCAACTTCAAAATGGGCAGGGGGATAACTATTGCTTTAAACGCAATAATAAGGATTTTTTCAGGAACATTGGGCAACCTGATAGACTTATTAGCCATTTTTCTTGATAGATGTGGATTGTTGGGCTTCCAAAACCTCCCGTACACGAGGCAGCAATGGACTGGTTGGAAAATCTTTAATGAAGCTATTCAGCGCTTTGAGGTAGGCTTCGCGCCCTTGAAGTTTGCCGAGCAGATATATTCTGAGCAAGGCATATTTGTCTTCAATCTTACTACCTGAATAAGTCACAATCGCCATTTCTAGTTGGGCATAAGCCTCTGAAAAATTGGCTTTTTGGTATAAACCTAGTATTTTCTCGTAATCTTTGAGCGCTTCCAATTCTAAATTACCCGTGGCGGCAATACTCCCGTTGGCTTTGGTCAATAACCGGGTGTAAGAGGAGTTGGGAAACTCCGCCAACAGCTTGGTTTTCCAACTGTCCTGATTATTTTTTTGGTCAGTCAAGAAGAGTAAATAGTAAATTTCGGGTTTATAATTTGTCGAAGGAAAACGTTCTAAAGTTGTCATAAACGTCTTGACGGCGTTTTCGGGCTCAATTAAACTAAACTTATAAATCTTCCCTAACTTATAATAAGCATCTTCCATGCGTTGATTGGAGGCGTCAAGCTCCTGCTTTCTCAGCGGAATATTGCGGTACATCGCATCCTTTTTTGCTTTCCACTCGGGCGAGTCTTTGGTTAATTTTGTAATATCTCCTCCGCCCAGCGTTACAGGTTTTTGGCCGTTTGCTACAGGGGTGATATTGTCTGTTTGGGTCAATAACGTAGCCACTTTTGAGCTTCGCCGCCAATCATCTTCCAACGCCCGATTTCCCCAACGCTGCTTAAATTCCAATTTTCCCTGATTCAATGCCACGGGGTCGTACAAAGCAAATCGGTCGGCAGGGTCTCCGTTGAAGTTTAATGCATTGGCATTCAGTGTTCTGGCCTGCTCCACCAGCTTTTGGGCTTCTTTTACCTTACGTTCTTGTTCTTCAATTTCTTTTTCGATTACACCATCCAAAAATTTATCCAAGGTCGCGGGATTCATCTGCGAAAGCCGCTGCAAACTGTCTTCGGTCCGAATCGTGGTGAGCTGTTTTACAAACTCGTCCAGCACATCTTTGCGCTCCGTAATCTTCTGAAACTGGGGAGACGTGCGGGGCAAAAGTGCCAATGAACTGTCAAAATAGGCTTTGGCTAACTCATAATTCTGGAGTTTGTCGTAATATACCTTCGCCATTTCGAGGTAGGTATAGGGCACTTGGGTGGTATTGGTGGTAGTTTGACGAATGGATTCCTCAAAAAAACGAATGGCCTGAGGGTAGTTTTTCTTACGCGTTTCAATCACACCCATTGAGTAGTATAGGCGGTCGCGCAGGTCACTATTTTTACGATCATTGAGCATCCGCTTAAATCCTCCTTCGGTCGATACGTCGTTGGAAGTCAGCGCTTCGTTTTGCAATGAATTCATGCTTGCAAAAAAACTCAAATCGTAAGGAGGCCGATTGCGAAATACTTGTTTGTAATGGGCATTGGCCGCCTGCGGCTTTTCAAGAAAATCGTACATTTGAGCGGCGGCAAAATGAATTCGGGCCGTTTCTTCCCCTCTGGGCAACAAATCGAAAGTTTCTTCCAAAATCGCCAACGCCAAAATATATTCCTGCTTTTGTTGGTGAAGGTAAGCCTTCACCAAATAGTAATCGCGCGTATTTTTATCGTTTAAGGGCTGGCTACGCAAAAATTCAGCCACGCTGAGCGCACTGTTATAATCCTTGGTTTCGACGTAGGCGCGCATCAACCAAATCAGGCCCTCGTGTTTGTCTTCTTCGTCGCGCCCTTTGGCGTTGACGTAGCGGAGCGTTTCGATGCCGTCCGTAAATTGTCCTTTGTACAAACGCGCTTTACCAATCAGTACGTAAGCATTGTCTACCCATTTGCTATTTTGGTGGCGGTCAGGCACCAACGACGCTTTTTTGATGACATCTTGCAGCAAATCTCCCACGGGTTGGGCTTCGAGAGAATCAAGTACGGGAAGAATCGGCAGAATCTGATTGTAGTCCTCCTTGCGATTTCGGCGCATGGCTATCTCGGCTTCGCGCATTTTGTCGCGGGCAATAACGTAGGCATTAAATTTAGCATTGAGGTTGTGATACCCCACACTCAATCTTCCGGTACTGTACTGCGAGCAGCCCGTCACAAATGACGTAATTCCCAACAGCAGAAGCAGTTGGAGCTTTGTAGAATAGGTTAGAAGTTGGTTGACTCGCATTAAACGACTCGCTTTCAGGCGTTTGCTTACAAATTATGTGGAAAATTCCCGTAAAAATAACGTTTTAGTTGTATGAAAAGTATACAAGCATGATGCCAAACGTATTTTTGTTGGGTGCATTTACACTCAAAAAACAACATTAATGGGCACAATAGCAAAGTCCCGCGCTTTTTTTAATCATTAGATTTGCGACGAAGTGACCAACCAACACCTTATGTGCTTATCTGTTTGAGGCCAATACAGGGCCTAAGCCATCGAGAAGTGTGCTTTTTTCGATTATATATTTTATCTTAAATTATAATATTTTAAAGATATATAGTCTATTTAACATTAATTATTTAGACTATTATTTATTATTTAGGGCTCAATAGGCGTTTCATTCTACATTCAAACCAAACAATAATTAATTTTGTGCGTTGAACTTATTAACCAACAAACAACGGTTATATAATGGTAGAGAACCCTATCAATCCCGACAAAGTAGCTGAAAACCCCGGACTTATGGCGTATGCCCACTCGGTAGGTGGCGCAGTCATTAAGCCCGAAGATATGGGCAAAGTCAAAGGCAAGGCAGTGTTGGCCATGCGTCAACAAACCGAAAGGCAGCTCGGACAGATTTACCAACAAATGGCAACGCTGGCCCAACAAGCCAAGGAGTTGCGTCAGCGCGTAGATGTTTCGGAAAGGATTTATGCGGCCCACATGAATTTTGAGCCAGTGCTCAACGAGGTTTATTATGTGTACGAAAAAGAAGACGGCAGCGACGTGCTTTCCATGATTGCACCGGGCGAATGGGGTCGTTCGTATAAATATAGTCGCTATATTGCCAAAGTTACGATGCTTGCCGACCACACATGGCACGTCGAATACAATGAAAATCAATCATAATCAATTGGATTTGAGTAAATTTCCGTAAACAAACAGCGAGCCTTCGGATGATAAACGTCCGAAGGCTCGCTGTCGGTAAATAATACGCCCTGCTTATGATAACTTCCATTTAATCATTACCTCTCCCTTGGTGGCTTTCATAGGATTGTAGCGTATAGTAAGTGTATCCGGATACCAATCATTGCTATAGGGGATATCTTCCGCTTTAACAGGAATTGTTATTTTTCTATTATACACATAATGGACCAATTCCAATTCTGCCTCTGTATTCAGATTAGTCCTAATCGCTTATTCATGATTCTGAGTTAATTACTTTTTATTTCTTTGACCAATGGATTTAACAAAGTAACTGACATACATAATAAATAACTTAAAGCTTCTGACTGATTGTTTTCTGATTTCAACATAGATTGCAATATCAAAAGTCAATGTATATTCCTCTCCTGAGTGCGTTCGGTGAGAGGATTTTTTGTGTAAAAACTTTAAATATTGCAACATAATGGCCTCATAATTGCGTATTATCAATAAAAAAGTCAAAAATAATTGTCATAGCCGCTAAACTTTTTTATTTTCAACAAGCGTTTGTCATTATAGACAGACCATGAACCAAATACCCCACCTGTGATTAGACGATTACGCTTCTTTCCTATACATTGTACGTTAGTCTGTTTCGTACTTTTCTGGTCACTCAAAGGCGTCAGTCAGACAACTTACACCATTTCTGGCCGCATTACCGATGCCCAAACTGGTGACCCTGTGCCCTTTGCAGCGGTGGCAATCAAAGGCAAAACTGCGGGGGTTACCACCAATTTTGAAGGATTTTATACGCTAAAAACCACTCAAATAGGCGATTCTTTGATGGTTTCGTCGATGAGTTATCGACCCAAAACCAAAGCCATTCGCAAAGATTCGATTTCACAAGTTATCAATTTTCAGCTCGAATCTTCCGAAATCAAACTTCAGGAAGTAAAGGTTTACGCTGGCGAAAATCCCGCGTATAATATTCTGCGGAAAGTAGTAAAACAAAAGCCCGCGCACAATCCCAACCGCCTGACTGCCTACGAATACGAAAGCTACAACAAGATTGAAGTGGACGTAGATAACCTTTCGCAGCGTTTTAAAAAGCGCAAAGCCATTCGAAAGATTACGGAAGCGGTGGATAAATTTGAAAAGATTGCGGGCGAAGATGGTCGGCCCGTGATTCCGATTTATCTGTCCGAATCCATTTCCAATTATTACTTCAGGGAAAACCCGCGCAAAAAGAAAGAACAAATTCTTAAAACCAAGATTTCGGGCATCGCCGTCACCGACGGGAGCCTGATTTCTCAGCTCATTGGATCGTCGTTTCAGCAGTATAATTTTTATCAAAACTGGCTGAGTGTGGTCGAAAAAGATTTTCATTCTCCCATTGCCGACGGCTGGAAAAACACCTACGAATACTATTTGATTGACACTACTTATGTGGGTGGGTATTGGTGTTATCAGATTGATTATGAACCCAAACGCCCCCAAGACCTTGCTTTCAACGGCACCATTTGGATTGACACACTCTCGCACGCACTCGTGCAGGTGGACGCCAGCGTGGGCAAACGTGCCAACATCAATTTCATTGAACGCATCAAAATCCAGCAGGAATATGAACAAATCGGCGACAGCACTTGGATGCCCATCAAATCTCGGGTGCTGATTGACGTAGCCGAATTGACTGATTCTACGGCGGGAATGTTGGTAAAATTTTATACCTCCAATCGGAATGTGACGGTCAACAAACCTCGCCCTCCCAAGTTTTATGACTATCCGCTGGAACTTTCCGAAGATTACAAAGAATATCCTGAAGACTATTGGAACAAAGTTCGTCATGAACCGCTGACGGCAGGCGAGCAAACGGCCTATCAACTCATTGATTCCGTTAAGCAGGTTCCAGTGGTACGAACCTACGTAGAAGTCCTGAATATGGCCGTCAATGGATACAAACGAATTCCGAAGGTCAACATTGACGTCGGGCCTTTTTTGTATTTATATTCTAACAATGTGGTGGAAGGAAACCGTATCCGTATCGGGGGCAAAACCAACCCAGATTTCAGCCGCAAATGGATATTGAGCGGACACGCCGCCTACGGCACTTTGGATCAAAAATGGAAGTATAATTTTAGCGTTGATTACATCTTTAGCCGCAAGCCTTGGACCATCGGAGGTATCAGCCATAGTTATGATTTAGAGCGCATCGGGCTTTCGTCGGAGGCCATCGGCAACAATGCCCTTTTTGGCGCCATGACCCGCTGGGGTTCGTACCGTCGCGGGTATTTTGAAGGGGTCAGTTCTGCCTACATCAAACGCGAGCTTTTCAGGGGATTGACCCAAACGGTGGGGTTGCGTCATCGCTCGTTTGAGCCCATGTACACCTTTGCCTACCGAACCGCCCCCGGCATGGGCGACCGTTCACCCACCCAAAGCAATTACCAAAACTCAGAGTTGTTTTTTGAAACCCGTTGGGGCAAAGATGAGGTGTTTATCTACAACGAAAACGAACGACTCACCCTCGGCACCCAGCGGTGGCCACTCGTGATTTTTCGCTATCAAATGGGGCTGCGTAACCTCATGAACAGTGATTTTAGTTATCACCGCTTATCCCTAAATGTAAAGCAAAGTTTTCGGGTGGGTATATGGGGGCGCTCCAATTACAATGTCACCTTGGGCTACATTCCTTCAACGCTCCCCTACCCTATGCTCTATACGCCGCTGGGTAATGAATCCCTTTTTTACGTCGAAAACGCCTTCAACCTCATGAATTACTTTGAATTTGTGAGCGACCAATACATTCAACTTCGATATGAGCATAATTTTGAAGGGTTGCTTTTCAACCGAATTCCTGCCATCAAACGTTTAAAATGGCGTTTTTTGGCCAATGCCAAGGTGCTTTACGGCAGTGTTCGGCCCGCCAATATGAATCTCTTAGCTCCCATAGATGGGCAAGGGCGGCCCGTGCTAGGTTTCAGTACGTTGGGCAAAGAACCCTACGTTGAAGTAGGCTATGCCATCGACAATATTTTCAAAGTGCTGCGGGTCGACGCCATTCACCGCTTGACCTACCGCCAAAATCCGGGCATCACACCCTTTGCCGTTAAGTTTTCATTTTGGTTCAATATCTAAATTGTACTTAAATACTCAATCATTTTTAAACGCAATTTTTCATCAGGCAACCGACCAAAACCCGCCCCCATGTTATCCACGACGTGCTTCGGATTTGAAGTACCCGGAATAACACAATTGACGGCCTCGTTGGCCAAAAGATACTTCAAAAAATACTGCCCCCAACTCTGAATATCATTTTCGGCCGCCCATTCGGGCAGTTTCTTCCCTTTGACCGCATTGAACAACGAACCCGATTCAAATGGCTCATTGATAATCACCGCCACTCCTTTTTCTTGGGCCGCATTTAGCAGTCTTTTCTCGGCATTTCGCTCGCGAATGGAATAATTGAACTGCACAAAGTCAATCTTCTCCGACTTCAAAACTCGCTCCAGTGTTTCGTGGGCAGAAGCCGTGTAGTGCGTAATACCAATGTACCGAATTTTGCCTTCTTCTTTCCACTTGTACAATGTTTGCAAATGTGTTTTGTAATCCACCAAATTATGAACCTGCATCAAATCAAGGGTTTTTCGACGCATTTTGGCCATTGAGTCATTCATTTCCCGAATCCCCGCCTCTTTTCCCGTTGTCCACACTTTAGTGGCATAAAAGAGATTGGGATTGATGGCGGGCGGCGCGGCAAGTTCCCCGATGACCGCTTCAGCACGTCCGTACATGGGCGACGAGTCAATCAGCCTGCCCCCTTTTTCAATCATCATGGTCAGGACTTCGGTGAGTTGTCGACGTTCCACATCCGACAATCCGACGTCAAACTGCTGCCAAGTACCCAGCCCCACGATGGGCAAAAGTTCGCCCGAAGATGGTATTTTTCGTTTAATCATGTTTTGTTCATTGCTTAAAAACGGAAAAGAAGGTAACAACCACATTCCTGCGCCGAAAACACCGAGGGTGTTGAGCGCTGCGCGTCTTGATTTGTCTACAGAATCCATCGTATTGCGTTTATGAATGATTGTTCTGCACTTTTATCGCTCTAAATTCGCACTTTACCGCGACTATTTCAAGCGCTTAGCCTTCTCTGTCACTTCGGACTGAAAAAACAACAGTTCAGAGAGATGTCCATTTTTTGTCTCAGGTGGAATTAAGAATTTTGGAAAAAAAACACAGCTAAACTGCATGAAACCACTACGTCACTTAACGCTTGCCAACCTGTTGATGGGATTGGTTTTCGGCACTTCCCACGCCCAAAAACCAATTCAAAAACTCATTGATTCCGAGAAACAATTTGCGGCGTATACGTCCACGCATTCCATCAAAGAAGGTTTTCTCAGATTTCTTGATAGCACAGGTGTGGTGTTTAACCAAGGAAAAGTGCTCAACGGGATGGAATTTTACCAAAACGCCCCTGCCAAATCTCCCGTCTTGTTTTGGGAACCTTCGTTTTCTGTCATCAGCGCTTCGGGCGATTTGGGCTTGAATACTGGACCGTATACCGTCAGGGCAACGCCTAAAGATTCGGTCATTGCACGCGGCAATTTTTCTTCAATTTGGAAAAAAAATAACTCGGGCGAATTTAAACTTTTGATAGATTTGGGAAATTCATATACCGAAACGCACCCGCCGGTTTCGACCGTAAACGAAATCTCCCTCCAACAATCCTTTGTGAATGCTAACTACGACGAAATAATGACCCTGGAAAAAGCTATCAATCAGACGATTGTAACCCAAGGATGGCGTAGTCTTTCGTCCTATATTCATCCTTATGCTCATTTCAATTTACCAGGAAAAAGCCCCGTTATTACTCAAAAGCGAGTGTTGGAAGAACTTTCAGAATGGTCGAACCAAGCTACATTAAAGGCATTAAATGGCGGAATCTCAAAAGCTGGTGATTTTGCATACGTGTACGGAAGCGTAACCCATTCCAACAAAACGACCAGCTATTTGCGGGTATGGATAAAGGATAAAAATGACTGGAAATTGATTCTATTAACCATGGATTAAATCACTTTTTCTCTCGCAGGACCGACTTTTTCAATGACAAAACTTAACGATAAATGGCTCAGAATCATCGGTGTACCCATCATTACGCTGGTGGCATTGGTGATTTACCACGAAGGAAATGCTTTTCACCGAATTGACCTTCATTCAGAAATCATTCATTCAGTCTTTGCCATCATCGTGCTTTGGGAATTAAATCGACTGGTGATTATCAAGTCCAGAAATAAGTATCCGGGCATCAAACTTACCCGTACCCGAATCGCCTTTTTGTTGTTTTGGACGTTCATCATTACCATCGGTATTCGATTTACCTTCTCATTATTTTACAGTACAACTAAGTTCTGGGGATATCATTTTACAACGCAACGGTATATTTTCAACATTATTTTCGGTCTGGTGATGCTATTACCGATTTTAGCCATTTACGAGGCAATCTATCTCTACAAACAATGGTGGAAAACCTATTATGAAGCGGAGCGCCTCAAAAAAGAAAACCTGCAAACGCAGTTGGATTCGCTTAAATCCCAAATTCAGCCCCATTTTTTGTTTAACAACCTGAGTACGCTGTCGTCATTGGTGGCCGAAGATCCCAAAAAAGCAGAGCGATTTATCGAAGAATTGTCGTCGGTGTATCGGTATTTATTGCAAAACAACGACCAGCCGCTCACCACGCTCGAAAACGAACTAAACTTCATTGATGCCTATTTTCATTTGCTCCAAACGCGCTTTGGCAATGGACTCCGATTGATAAAAGACATACCAACCGCCAAATTGTCTTATTTGATTCCGCCACTTACTTTACAATTATTGGTCGAAAATGCCGTAAAACACAATGCAATTTTGAGTCATCAACCCCTAAAAATCACCATTTACGCCGACGACTCCAATGATTTATTTGTGGTTAACAACTTACAGGTCAAATCCAAAAGTCTGCCTTCTGATAAAACGGGGTTAGCCAATATTTCATCCAAGTATAGCCTGCTCGGCCAACCTCACGTGGTTGTTCGCCAAACGGAGCATATTTTTCAGGTAAAAGTCCCACTCATCAACCCTTCAAACACCTCCGTGACGTACGGAGGATTATGACATGAACATTTTAATTGTAGAAGACGAAGAACTAACCGCCAGAAAATTGCAGCGACTGGTGCTGGAGGTTGAGCCTACGGCCTTTATTTTGGCCATTTTGACCAGTATCGAAGATACCGTAGCGTGGCTTCAGGCCCATCCCGCACCCGATTTAATCCTGCTAGATATTGAATTGGCCGACGGGCAAAGTTTTGAAATTTTCAATCACATAACCGTCCAAAGTCCAGTTATTTTTACTACTGCCTACGACGAATTTGCCCTTAAAGCCTTTAAGGTCAACAGCATAGATTACCTCCTCAAACCCATCAAGGCCGAAGAGTTGAGCAGGGCGCTAAACAAACTAAACTACCTCAAAGAAACTTTTTTGAAGGAGCCAAGCGAAATTCAGCTTTCCATCAAAAAACTACTTTCAAACATGGCCACCACGTCAGCGCCGGTGTATCGGGAGCGGTTTTTGATCAAACAAGGCCAGAAAATGTTTTCCCTGACTACCAAAGAAATCGCTTATTTCTACACCCGAAACAAAATGAGCTTTGCCAAATCGTTTGAAGGGCGCGATTACTTGGTAGATTATACGTTAGATGAAATTTTCGGAGAACTGAATCCTCGTCATTTTTTTCGGTTAAATCGTCAAGTCATCGCTTCTGCCAATGCCATCGAAAAAGTGCATTTGTACTTCAACAGCAAACTTAAAATCCAATTGACACCCGCTTTTGACGAAGAAGCGATTGTGGGCCGGGAAAAAGCCAGCGACTTTAAAACTTGGCTCGGCGAATAGGGATAAAAAAACACAGCCGAAGCGAATGCCTCGGCTGTGTCGACTCAATCATTGATTATTCAAACCCACCAATAATATATACTCTAAAATGAGTTTGGTATCAGGAATTAAGTTTAAGATCGAATAGTTTGTTGATATTGACCACTTTACTCTCTCCAATCCAGCGACACCATTTACTCAGATTATTCTAGTTTAAGCGCTGCACTACGGCAGCCTGACATTTAATTAACTGCCTGCAAACGAGCCAGTTTCGAGAAAGATTGCTCTTTATATTTACCCGTCAGCGTAAGCGAAACAATCGAACCCGCCTTTGGAGCCGCTACACCAAACTCAGCCCAAGTTTTGGTCACCATGGCCCGACCGTTGGCATCGGTTGTCAAGTCAGCAATTTTAACACCTGCACGTGTCGTAAGCGACAACGCTAGGCCAGTTACTGGAATAGAATCTATTCCTTTTTTATAGTCAAGAATATTGGTTTTGTCTAATTCAAGAATCCGAACACTTACGGTAGCCGTACCCGTTGCTTTTGAGGTAACTGTCGGCTCGGTGGTAAAACCGCCGCCATCGCCAATGGCATTATCAAACACCAACAGAACGGGTGCAACCACGCGGTCTACAAATGGATCATCCACTTTACAAGAGGCTGCGGCTAAGGCCACGGCGACAAAAAGGAATATTTTTGCAGTCTTCATAATTTCATTAGGTTTTAGTGTTTGTTGATTAAGTGCAAAAGCAACAATGGTAAATTGAGCCAATTAGATTTTAGGCTTTTGAAAACTTCATAATTGATTTTCCAATCAGGTTGGGGACTACGCCGATACCCATAAAAAGGAGTCCAGTGATAATGAGTGTAGGTAAATCGGCAAAAAATGTACCTGCTGATAAAATTCCAAGAATCAGTAATGTTGAAAATGGCAAAGAAAACGCCAGAACCAATACGGCCAATTCGGCATCAAACGTGCGGCGTTCTTTGGGTAAGCCCGAAGCTTCTTCTCGCAAATTGAACGCTGAAATGTGAGCAAAAGGCCAAAAGCTCGCTGAACTCAAAGGAATAGCTACCGCCAACAGCACCATTGTAGGTTCTTTTATTCCCAGTACGGCAATCACTGCAGCACTAAACAACATGGTGATACCCGCTCTAAACATCAGCATCGAGCTAATCAATCTCTTCTTTTTTTGTTTCAGCTGAACCGCCAATCCGATGAATATCAGTACCAATGGTGTCATCATTGCACTGGTTTTGTCAAACATATCAGCAATAATGACGGGCAATGATTTAAAACTCACGCCGAAACTCAACAAAATAAGGGCCGAAGCAATAATGATGTTGATGGGTTCTTTGGCCAAATTGACCAAAAGAGCCTTGATTTTATCTCCGATATTTGTCTCTTCTGTTTTGGCATTTTTGAGAAACATATTCAAGGCAATCACGTACAAAAATATCAAGACAAAAAACTTGTTTCCAACATCGCCCAACGCCGCCATTGCCACACTTTCTTCACCCAAAAACTCTGCAATAAAGGGAAAGCAAGACAAGCCCGGGGCCAGCGAAGGAAGCAACATGATGAGTGTACGACCAGTAGAGCTGTTTTTTTCTACGCCAAAGAAAGCCAAGGCAACGGGCGTAACAAAATACATAAAAAAGTTAAAAACTAAGGTCAATGCCGGAACGATAATCAGCTTAGAATCAACGTTTACCTTCATTAACGCAATAAAAATGGTGGAAGGAAGGGCTACCGAAAGCACCATTTCCTTGATTCCGTCGGTTTGTTGTTTGTTTTTGAATTTGGAACGCAAAATCAAACCCAAAACAATCAATAACAATAAAGTAAATGCTTTTTGTAGAGCGTCACTCATAATTTCAGGGAGTAGTGAGGAATCAGTAGTGGGGAGTCAGTAGTGAGAATGAAACCATTTCCTACTGACTCCTGCCTACTCACTCCTAATTAACTAATAGCTTCTAATGCGCTGACAAACTGCTTAATTTCGTCCATTGTACCCATACTTACGCGGCACCAGGGTTTTCCCTGAATCTCATAACCGCGCACCATGATTCCTTTGGCCATCATTTTTTGGAGCATTTCTTTGCCAGGCATATTAATGGGGAATATCACGAAGTTGGTGTAAGAAGTTACGTGCTTATAACCCATACGGTCGAGGTTTTTGCAGAGGTAGGTTTTTACTTCATGGTTGAGCTTACGGGTAGTATCCTGAAACTCATTGTCGTCCATACTTGCTACCGCTGCGGCAATTGAGGTTTGAGTAATACCCATCCCGCCACGCGTAATTTTCTGAATATTGTCAAGCGTTGAAGGCAATGCTGCGATGTATCCAACGCGCAAACCTGCCATACCCATGATTTTTGAGAACGTACGGGCAATGATGACGTTTTTCTTCTGGCTAAGCAAGGATACCATGCTTTGGGTATCGGCACCCACGGCAAGTTCTAGATAAGCTTCGTCCACAAAAATAGGCACTCTGTCGGCTACTCGTGAACAGAAATCCAACAATTCTTTGCCCGATGTGATACTTCCCATTGGGTTATTAGGATTACAGATATAGACAAGCTTGGTGTCTTTGTCGATGGCGGCTTCCATGGCTTTCAGGTCATGCGACCAGTCGCCTTTGCAAGGAACGGCTTTCCAAGAGGCACCAGTAGCTTCGGCTACTTTTACAAGTGACATATAGGTTGGATCGGCCGAAACAACATTTCCCCCTTTAGCAAACAATACAAGGGCTACTTTCTCCAACAAATCTGATGAACCAGGGCCCATCATGATATGGTCAGGAGTGACGCCTTCTTTCTTCGCGATTTTGCTTACGAGGTTTTCCAGTTCTTTCCATGAATAACGGCTACCTGTTGCCACTGATTCTGCTACAGCTTTACGAGCACTCATTGGCGGGCCGTAAGGGTTTTCGTTGGCATTGATACGAATCATGGTGGGAGGAGTCTTTGGAGGATTTTCCAAGAATGTCTCCCGCAATAAAGGACTGTGAAAAATGTTACCATTTGCATCTACGCGCGAGGGAACGTTGGCAAATGCACCGATAGCGGGCATGGCGGCAATCCCTCCGAGGGTCATAAAACCTGATTTTAAAAGACTGCGGCGGTCAATTTTCTGGCTCATTGGTTTGAATGTTTGTTTGTATTTGTTAAAGATTAAATATCAATGTGAAATTACGATTATTTCTCTACCCACCAAAGCTTCGTTTTCATGTTATCGGCACCTCCATTGAGGGCGATTCCTTTGTCTAAACTTGCCTTATTAAGCGAGTATTCACTTCCAGGATACGGTAAACGGGTAGGTAATACGCCATCGTTTTCAAACACGGCGCGTGGGTCTTTGGCTGGCAATACCGGAAAACCCGTACGACGGTACTCCGTCCATGCCTCAATACCAACTCCATAAAGCGCTAACCATTTCTGCTCCAACACTTTTTCGCGGGTTACTTCACCCACCGTCGCAAAATAGGTAGCAGGTACCGTTAGTCCAAATTGTTCAAAAGAAGCGGTAATGCCTGCCTCAAAATAACCTTTGGCAGTACCCGTGGTGATCTCGCCGTCGAGTACGGCTTCGGCCAAAATAAGGTTTACTTCCGAAGCCGTCATGAGTACGCTTGGGGCATCAATACGGGTAAAGGCCGTTCCCACTCCTGAACTTGTTGCGAGGTAAGTGGTAGCGATGGCATCGGGTAAGCCGTTGGCGTGACCAACGTATTTACCGCCTACGGGTGTTGCATAAACCGTGATACGGGTATCATTCAGGCTGTTCATTTTATCGGCCAAAGTGCTGCTAATGTTCCAGTCGGTACGGCTTTCCTGAATCAACACTTGGTGCCATTCGTTGTTGCTTGGCAAAACAGAAGTACTGCGCAAAACGGTATTGTCGGCGTTGGCCGTAATGATGGGGAATTTAACGGGGTCGCTAAGAATCTCCCGCATAATAGCCCGCGACTCAGCTGGTTTTTTTGCGGCCTGACGGTTGGCCAAACGCAATCTCAGTGAGTTAGCAAAGCGCTTCCAACGCATGATGTTTCCGTTGTGGACAATGTCGCCAAGGATAGCAGGACCAGCGGGGTTCAATTTTTCGTTGGCAATTTTTAAGTCATTCAACAGGCCTTCATAAACTTTTTCCTGTGAGTCGTAGGCAGGCGAATAGTTAGGTTCAGCCGAGGTTCCTTTCAATGCTTCACTGTAAGGAATCGCGCCCCACATATCGGTCATCACCGAAAACAACCACGAACGCATCACAAGTGCCACGCCTTCATAATTGGCATTGGGAGCATTTCCCTCGGGCCCAGTTTCGGTAATGATACGCTGATAATTTACCAAGCCATCATTGAAGAAGCCCTGCCAGTTGTTGTTCTGCATTGCCGGCGAAATACCGTAGTTATCTCCTTCATTTGAATAAATATTGCGCGACAAATACTGCATCCAGAGCATGGCTCCGTCGAGGTTAAGACGCTCAAAACGGGTTCTACCTCCCCAATAACGGTCAATGGAGCGCTCAAGGGCATAAGGCAGCAGGTACTGGGCGCTGATTTTGGTGGGGTTGTTGGGGTCTACGTTCATCTCGTCAAACTCACTCGTACACGAGGTTGCCGTAAGAATCAGTGCCAAAGAAAGTAGTATGTATTTTTTCATAGTATAAGTCTTTTTGATTAAACCTTGATGAACGTTAAGGCAAGTACCGTAAGGCCCTGCCTTAACGGATGCTAGAATCCAAAAGTCAAGTTAAATCCTAAACTCCGTGAGTTGGGCAACTCTCCATAAGCAAACCCCTGGCGGTTTCCACCGAAACGGTCTACTTCTGGATCAATGTGGGTGTGGTTGCTGAACAAAATCGCCAAGTTGCGACCTACCACCGAGAACTTCACGGTACGAATCATGTATTTTTTCAACAATGCCTCAGGAATGCTGTATCCTAGCGTCATTTCGCGCAGTTTTACGTAGCTTCCGTCGTAGATAACGGCTTCGTGATAGCGACGTGGGTTGTTATATCCATACAATTGATTGGCGGCTACGATGATGTCATTTGGCGCATAAACAGCTGAACCATCGGCGTTTGTGCTTACCACTTTCACGCCTTTTCCGATGATACCCTCTTCACGACCCACGGCCGTTTCTTCGTACTGACCCGTCCAACGGGCGGTACCAGTACCTTCGTCGAAGAAGTCACCGCCAATGCGTACATCTACCAAAGCCGAGAGTGAAACGCCTTTGTAAGTAAAGGTGTTGCTCAAACCACCCGTCCATTTGGGCTGAATATTACCCAAAATACGTGGTGTTGTGGACACAACTGGTAAACCGTTGCTGTAGATAATCTGGCCATCGGGGCTGCGTTCAAATCCAATACCAAATAGAGTTCCATAAGCCTCTCCTACGCGTGCCTCGGAGTTAAGGCCGCGCTGCTGGTGCAAAATCAAAGTGGTCAGTCCGTCGGCCAAGGCAATTACTTTGTTTCGGTTACGGGCATAATTGACCGCAACATCCCAAGTGAAGCCATTCGCTGCTTTGAAAGGCGTACCGCTCAATACAATTTCCAATCCTTTGTTTTCAATTTCTCCCGCGTTAAGAATACGGTTGTTGTATCCACTTGCTTTTGAAATTTCAACGCCGAGGATTTGGTTGCGTGAAGTTTGGTTGTAGTAAGTAAGATCTAAGCCTACTTTGCCACGCAAAAAGCGCAAATCCATCCCAAATTCAATACCTGTCGTGATTTCAGGCTTCAAGCCTGAGTTAGGAATGGTTGTATTTTCGAAGTATTGTGGCGTAGAGCCGTTCCACGCACCGCCCGAACGATACACCTGATTCAACTGATAAGGACGGGCGTCGTTTCCAACTTGCGCCCAGCTGGCACGCACTTTACCGAAAGTCAGGATAGAACTCTGAATGTTAAGCAAATCGGTAAAAACCGCACTTACCGAAGCCGAAGGATAGAAATAAGAACGAGCATCGGCAGGAAGCGTACTTGACCAGTCATTACGGGCCGTCAAGTCTAAGAATAATGCATTGCGCCAGCCCACTTGAAAAGTTCCAAAGAGTGACTGCATTTCCGTTTTTTCAATCCGACTTTCTACCGTATTAAGGCTTGGTACTGAGTTTGAGAGGTTGTAAAGACCGTCAACCACCAATTCTCCCACCCGGGTAAAGTTACGCTTGTAGTAATTTTGACGAAGAATTCCTCCGAATTGGGAAGTAATTGAAAAGTCTTTTGCAACCGTTTTATTGAACGTCAAGATAGCGTCTGAGTTGGTTTCTTGCGCCCGCAATACTTCTTCTGAATATTGACCTGGCGTACGGTTTCCGTTACGAACGCGCTCAAAGTTGATAATATTGATACGCGTATCTGACCAAAAATCCGTTCCTGAACGCGCCATCAGGCTCAAATAGGGCGTAATTTTATAATTCAAGGCGATGTTACCTACCAAACGGTCCTTCACGTTGCCCAATGGCAACTTATCGTTGATGAAGAAAGGGTTTGTAAAGAAGGTGTGCTGCCAGTTTGGCGGATCGCTATCTGGTAAACGACCTGGAAGTGCGCGCTGAATGTGCGTAGCGGTATAGTCATCGTAGTTTTTGTGTTGCTCCCACGATACGTGGCGGTGCGACCAAATAAACTGCTGACCTTCTTGATACCCACGGTTTTTAGAACCCGATTTGATGTATTCGGCCGAAAGTGTTACGTTAAGTTTAGGGGTAAAGTTGTAGCCCGTATTAAGTTTGAAGTTGTTGCGGTAAAAATCGTTACTACGCATAATCCCTTCTTGACCCATACGACCAATCGAAAGACGAAAATTACCTTTATCGTTTCCGCCCGAAAGCGCAACGTTGTTGGTACGCGTCTGACCTGTTTCCCAGTATTCCTCCCAGTTGTTGGGCTGAGGAGTAAGTGGTGCTACTTCAGTGCCCGACCACCAATGACGAACCAAACGGCCGTCTAAGGGTGCGCCCCAGCTTTCGTCAGTTCCGTCTGTACCAAACAAGGGTGCCGTAGGACCGTAAGCCGCTCGGTACTGAGGGATTGCAGCGCCCGTGATGGCACCCGACCAACCATCTGAATACCAAGTGCGGTAGCCATTTCCACCGCCATACATATCCTGAAAATCAGGCTTTACCAAAGGACGTTCAAAGGTAATGTTGGAGTTTACTTCCACGCCAATTCCTTTGGTACCCGCACCGTTTTTGGTGGTAATCAAAATCACCCCGTTGGCCGCCCGTGAGCCGTATAGCGCGGCGGCGTTAGGCCCTTTCAATACGCTGATGTCTTTGATGTTGTCAGGACTTACCTCCGACAAACCACCGCCAAATTGCTTTTCACCACTGGTCATTGAACTGGACGTACTTTGGTCGATGGGTACACCGTCAATCACAACCAAGGGTTGGTTGTTTCCTGATACCGAAGATGCGCCCCGAATTTGTACCGTTGAGCCGCTACCCGGCCCACCGTTACTCTGAACACGCACCCCAGCCACTCGGCCAGCTAAGTTGTTGACCACGTTATTGGAGCGGGCTTCCACGATTTGTGACCCTTTTACTTCCTGTACCGTATAACCTAAGGCTTTCTTTTCTTTTTCAATACCAAAAGCCGTAACGACAACTTCCTGAAGTGCTTTTACATCAGGCAACATTTCGATTGTTACGGTAGAGCGAGCGCCCACGGGTACTTCTTGTATTCCATAACCGATAAAACTGAATACCAATACAGCGTTGTCGTCTGGAACCGCTATTTTAAAAGTACCAGTTCCGTCAGTGGCAACACCCGTCCGTGAACCTTTGAGAAGAACGTTTACCCCTGGCAAAACACCTTCATCTTTGGAGGTTACTGTACCTGTGACCATCCGCTGGGCATATCCTGCCCAGCTTATTGCCAACAGAGCAGAAAATAGTAGAAGTCTTTTCATCTGGTAATAGTTTGGTTGATTAGTGTTAGTAATAATTGCACTTCACGCTACGCACCGACCATACCGAATTTGTCGGTACAGGCCGCATAAGCACCCACAATCGTTATAGTCGGGCAAGCGTGGCCAAGCAAGAGGACATTTCCTCCTTTATCGTTTAAGAAATCAATAACAGCAGGATGATGAGCCGTTAAGTTCTTTTTAATTATGACAGTTTTTTTAAATGTGTTTAGGTTAAGATTTGGCAGCAGCTTTTGAAGGCAGACACCGTTTCGAGCTAAGAGTTATTCTTCTTTAGGGTTCTTTTCTCGGATTAATATTCCTCTACAAGTGCGGCTAAAGAAGAATATTAATAAGTAGTAAATTGTACTTTTTTTGTAATTATGACTCGAAAGTATGTCGTTGATTACAAATTACCAAACGTATACTCTATATTTTTTTGTATTTCTTTGATTTTATGAGAAAAAAACAATTATTTCTTAGATTATACAAAATATTATTCTTGTTTTTTAACAAAACACGCTACTTAATTAAATTACTCATGAAAATTACTTACTTTTAATTTTTGAAGTAAAATGTATAAATTTTGATTAATTCATTTTATTTAGTTCTATTTTTATGTATTTTTGTTCATAATATTGATTTTTACTATATTTTTTGTTTATTAATACATCTTTAAAATATCGTTATAAATTATCTTTTTCCAATTTTTAACGATTATCAAGTAAGATAATTTAAATTGAAACAATTACACTTTATTTTTATACCAAATTGCTCATCGTTGCCAAGCGAGAACAATCATTTTCCTCCCTGCAAACAAACCGTTCATCTTATCCATTACTCCTATGTCCTCAAATCTCAACCGTCGTGATTGGCTCAAGTCAGGATTACTTGCTTCTGCCGGCTTAACTATCGGACAGACAAATCCCGTCAATGCAGCCCCTGTTTTTACCCAGGGAATCTTGGATGTTTATGCGGAGCGTGAACTCGAATTGGCACACGAAGCGATGCTGGCGGCAGCTCCGCAAATCAAAGCCCGGCTTTCTTCCAACGAAAACCCGTGGGGGCCTTCTACGGCAGCCATCAAGGCCATTTCCGACACCGCTCCCAAATCCTTTCTTTATGCGGGACCTGTGACGATGGAATTGCGAAAAGCAATTGCCGAAATGAATGGAGTTTCTCCCGACCAAGTATTGTTGGGGGCGGGCTCTTCCGAACTCCTCATGGCAAGTCTGCTGATGGCTGGGGCGAAAGGAAAAGTGATGATGGCCGAAACTTGCTACATCTCGGGCCGCGATGCCCGTGAAGACGGTGCCACCATGCCTACCATAAAAGTCCCGTTGACCAAAGACTATCAATATGATTTGGACGCCATGGACACGCGCTTAAGTGCGGATACAAGTTTGATTTATATCTGTAATCCAAACAATCCTACGGGAGTAATGCTACCTTCGGCAAAGCTGAGCTCATTCTGCGAGGCTGCTTCGCCAAAATCAACTGTATTGGTCGACGAAGCCTACATTGATTATGCTCCAAACCCTGCCACCGACAGTATGGTTGAGCACGTTCGCAAAGGTCAAAATGTATTAATCTTAAGAACTCTCTCTAAACTCCACGGCTTTGCAGGGCTTAGAATCGGCTACGCGCTCGGTCAACCCGCTACCTTGAAAGAATTACGCAAGTATTGTTCGGGTGGCTTTACCGTTTCAACCACTTCAGCAGCAGCAGCCATTGCGAGCTTCAAAGACAAAGCATTTCAGGAAATGGTCTTGAAAAACACCGCAGAGTCGAAAAAATTCCTTTATGATACGCTCAAGTCAATGGATTATACTTATTTACCTTCATCGGCCAACTTTGTTTTGTTTCCCATCAAAGTAAAAGGGCAGGTATTGCTCCAAAAAATGATGGCTGAAGGCGTAAGTGTACGCAGTTGGTTTTTTGACCAACAGAACTGGTGCCGCGTTAGTATTGGTACAATGGACGAAATGAAAGCATTTAAGGAGGCATTTGCCAAATCTGTCAGCTAATCCCTCTGCGATGAAATCCATTATTATTTTATTCTTGGCGGCTTGTACAAGTGTATTGGCCCAAAGCAACATGCGCGCCATTACGCTGGACGAATACGCCAAAGTCAAAGCACTTTCCCTTAAAAGTGTCGAGAAACATACGTACATCCGCGAAAAAGGCTATGTTTTTGACCGCCCCGAAGGAGCCGACGGACTGTTTGAATTCAATTTGAATGATGGTATCGAACGAAAAATTTATTTGTATAAAATTTCGGAAGGAGCCGCCATGAACGGGATTGGGACACTTGCCGTTTTTAGCGCGCAGGGCAAACAAATCAAAGTGTACATTCCCAATCAACTTGCTCCCAAAGAGGTTTGGAATCAATACATGAGCGATTTAAAGGTTGGAAATACCATGGCAAATGGCTTTGCGGTTTGTGTAGCCTACATGTTGTCTCAACTTAAAACCGAAAGTACCCCTGACTCCACTTCAGCCGAAGTAAAAGACCCCAACGATTTTTGTTTTTCTGCCGAGACCTTCGTCAATTTAGCCGACGGGAGCGAAAAGCAAATTTCCTCAATTACGGAAGGCGAAATGTTATCGGGTATTTTTCAAGGAAAAGTAACGAAAATTGAGACCCACAAAGGCCGTTTTACCCTCACTCGGTTGCTCATCAAGCCACACGGACAAGCGTGGGTAAGCGCCAAAGTGCGCGATGGCCTGATTGCGCTAGAAGCAACCGCCAAGCACCCACTTCTGACCTTAACGGGTCGAAAAAAAATCAACCAACTGCAAGTTGGTGATTGGGTTTTTGTGAGGGATGCCGTGTCGGGGCGTTTTGTGACGGCCGAAATTAGCGTTATTCAACACGCAGTACGTACCGTAACTCACGTCTATAATTTACGTACTGAAAGCGGGACTTATGAAACCGAAAGTATCATTGCACTCGATAAAAACTGATTACACTAAACCCTTCTATTATAGATGCAAGCCCCGCCACTGTGCGGGGTTTTTGTTTGCCCTCCCATTAATAACCTCTTCTTCTGTATTCAAATACTTTTTAGTTTAATTTCCGTAGGTTTGAGTGTACCGTTTTTTTCTAATATTTTGCCAATTGAAAATCCCTGAGGGTTTATCTCTCGGCTTATCTTCTTTACCAATAACACTTACCCATGAGAATTGCTTTGTTTCTTTGTTTTTTTGCTTTTATTACCACCGTCCGCAGTCAACCCTCTGGGTTTCAAAGCCAACTGAAAGTGAAAGGTGCCAATGGCGACCTTGTAGGAATGGTAGGTGTGGTTTTTGATCAAGTGGGGCAAATGTACACTTGGGAAAAAAACGGAAAAGTTTGGGCCATACGCTTCGATGCCAACGGAAACGCCCAAAAATATCTTCTACTTGATATTAATTATGAAGTACTGAGTAACAACGACTTAGGACTGGTCTCCGTTGTTCTCCATCCCGATTTCCTCACCAACGGTTATCTCTATCTAATGTACGCCGTCAACCGAACTTATTTGCTGACTGGAATGAACGGAAATGATGGCTCCGACCAAACAGGTTCAATTGTACGCATAACGCGCTACAAAGCCAATATCAACGCCACACCAAGCTTTACGGCACTCGTCAACAACAGTCGTTTGGTGCTTCTGGGTACCACCCCTTCTGATGGTATCCCCATCATTTGGAATAATCACGGAGGGGGTTGTATGGTTTTTGGCGACGACGGCACCCTGATGGTTTCAACGGGCGACGGTGCCTACGCTGGGGTGTATGACCGAGGGAACGAAGGCAACTACCAACAAGCCATTGATGCTGGGGTGATTACCCAAGCTCACAATATTGGTGCCTATCGCTCTCAGGTTGACAATTCTCACAATGGAAAAATATTACGAATTGACCCCGAAACGGGCAATGGTATTCCTTCCAACCCATTATATAACTCAAGTACCCCACGAGCCGCCATCTCAAGAATGTGGGCAAAAGGATTACGGAATCCTTTCCGAATGACATTGGTCCCCAATTCTGGCAGTCACAACCCCGAAGACGGCGACCCCGGTGTGCTGGTCGTAGGAGACGTAGGTAATTTTTCAAGGGAAGAAATTAATACGGTGACGGCCCCCAACCAAAACTTTGGATGGCCGCTTTATGAAGGATTAGAGCGGGTAAATACCCCTTGGAACGATCCTAACTACGCTCCTAGCACCCACCGAAAGCCGATTTTGGAATACCGCTCGCTCACAACCGATGCCAATGTCTATCTTAATCAAACGACTAAAGTTCAGATAGGCTCGGCACAGTTTCCCTACACTGGCCCTAGTTTTTCGGGAGCATCCACCATGGGTGGGGTCTTCTACACTGGCAATAAGTACCCAGCCGCTTACCAAAATGCCTTGTTTATGGCCGATTACGATGGAAAATGGATAAGAGTATTAAAACTGAATGCCAACCATGACCCAGTAAGCATCAGCCACTTTATGACCGCTTCCCAAAAAGTAGTCCATTTGGCCTATAACGAGGTGGACGAAAGCATCTATTATATCACTGGGGTATCTGAAAGTACCAACCCCTGCGACGAAGTCAGAAAGCTGCATTATAGCCTCTCAAATCTCCCTCCTGTGGCCAAGATTGAGACCGATATCAACAGCGGTTTAGCGCCTTTGCCCGTAGCGTTTACTGCTTTAAAATCCTATGACCCCGAAGGGACCTCCCTCACCTACGAATGGCGCATCAACGACGCCCCCCCCTTCAGCACGGGATTGGCCCCGCATTATTTATTTAATGCCCCACCCAACGGACGACAGAAGTTCAAAGTTAAACTGACCGTGAGAGATACAAACGGTACAGGACTCAGTAGCAGCGACTCTACCTACATCTATCTTAACAGTACTCCGCCAGTCATCAATAGCATTAGCCTTGATACCATCAGCGGGGTTTCTGCGTCGGTAGACTACCCTTTGACCTTATCGGCTGTGGTATCCGACGCGCAAAGCCCCACGGATAGCCTCCAGCTGAGTTGGACGGTTGCGTTGGTCCATAACGGACACGAGCACCGAAACCCCACTCAAGTTGGAAATGTAATCAATACTGTGCTCGATGGCACCCCTTGTGAGGTCGGAGATGCCACTTATTTCTACCGCATTTATTTAACCGTTACCGACCCCGATGGTTTATCTACTAACTACCATAAAGATATTCCCGTCAACTGTTTAGGAATGGCCCAGAGCATCAGCTTTACCGACATTGCTGATCAATCAATAACCCTCAACACAAGCAGCAATTTCTCCTTGTCGGCTACGGCCAGCTCAGGCCTTAGTCCCATCCATTTTTTTAGTAGTTCAGGGCCCGCTTACATTATTGGCAACATTTTGACACTCACGGGTGCGCCCGGACAAGTGACCGTCAGAGCCGTGCAACACGGAGATGCCAATTACCGACCCGCCATACCTGTGGAGCAAACTTTTGAGGTAAATCGAAGCATTACACCTTATTCCATTCAATTTACGAGCATTGGTACAAAAGCCGCCTCGTCGCCTCCATTCATGCTTTCGGCAAGCAGCAGCCCTACCAACGAAACCATTGAGTACCTGCTTATTTCAGGCCCCGCAACCCTTTCTGGCAATACCGTGACGCTCACTGGACAGGGTGGAACTGTCAAAATAAGAGCCTTTTTTAAAGGAAGTTATGCAAAAAATGGAACATTTATTGACCAAACATTCGAAGTAGTCTGCCCAACGCAATATACCCTTAGTAATCCAATCACAAACGGTCAAGGCCTATCCTTTGAAGCATCTGAATCTATTACGGCCAGCAATACAATAGCATCGGGTGCCACTGTGGCCTACCAAGCAGGAAATTCTGTTTCTCTCAATGCGGGCTTCAAAGCCGAACAGGGAAGTACATTTCAAGTACAAATTTCAGGATGCACGCCCATCGCTCCTTCTGCTACCAATTCACAGAAATAAGCCATAACTACTTCTTATAAACACGAAAGCCTGTCAAGTGACTTGACAGGCTTTCGTGTAAGAATAAAAATGTCCTACTAAAAGAATTTAGCGCGGTTATCAACCACTTTGGCATTTTCACGAACGGCTTCGTTTACTAAGAAACTCGCCTGGAAGCTTTTCGATTGCAAATTGGCTTTATACATTGAGTAATCTCCAATGGCAGGCGCTGGAGTGCTAGAAACTTGCTCCATAATAAATACGCCGTTTTCGCCCGTAAATACTTTCGTTCTTTTGCCAGGTTTCAAACCAAAACCTTTTCCTAATGCAATTGGGTCAAGCCCCGCACTGGTCAAGAAGCCCGTAGCCAGCGAAATATCATTGGCGTTTTCAACCAAGGCACCTGCGCCATATTTTTGAGCAATGGCTTCGAGGGTTGGGCCTTGAATACCACTCAGTTTTTTAGTGATTTGCTCCGCTTTGATTTGATTACGTACTTTCAAGGTCAATTCGTCACGGAAATCGTTAATCGTTGGATTGTCTTTGTCCGACTTTCCAGTCAAAATGGCCACAACATATTGCTCGTCTGTTTCAAAAACAGGGGATGCCTGATTTTCGTTGGTATCTTCGTTGAACGCCCAACGTACAATCTCACGCGCATTTTGCATGGTGTTTATGTTGGTTGCCGACTCAGGAATACGGTTTGCCGTCTGAACTATCAACGATTTATCCTTCTTCACCGACTCGTCAAAAGCTGCTTTTGATTTTGACTCAATCGAGAACTGGTCTGCTTTAGCATAAATGGCATCTCTCGTGGTTTGGCTAGGCGTCATGGTTTTGCCAATGGCCGCGATTTTGTACAACACATTGGTTTTGGGTTCCGTTACCTTTATGATATGGAATCCGAAATCGGTTTCTACCAATCGTCCAATCAGACCAGTACCACTCATTGAGAACACCGCATCGCTAAATGGTTTCACCATGGCTCCCTGACGGAAGTAACCGAGGTCTCCACCGCGCTGGGCTGAGCTTTGGTCGGCGCTGTTGGCCGCGGCCAATTGTTCAAAATTAGCTCCTCCTTGCAATTGCTTCAACAAATCGGCAGCTTTTGTACGTGCTTCTGCTTTTGCTGAATCGCTTGTACCCTGGGCACGAATCAAAATGTGACTTGCTTTTGCGGTGTAGGCAGTATCCAATTTGGTACCGCCATACTTATAGATGAAGTAAGTATTTCCTTCGCGGTAAGGACCGTTTACACTTCCCGGAATAAAACTCTTAACAGCGCCTTTCAATTGATCGGTCATTTCAGAAAGCGACCAATATAATTTGGTTGGAACGTCAGAGTTGATGCGGGCGTACGTAGAGTCATTTGGAGCAGTAGCTAAACCACGCGCCAATTCCTTAATTCTATTGTATAACTCCGTACTGTCTTCTTTGGTAGGGACAATCGGAAACGTTACGTATTGAATCGTGCGTGAATCGAAACCTTTGTATTCGTCTTTGTGCTTGGCGAGATAATCTTCCAATTGCGCATCGGTCACTTTCACGGTTGTGTCAGTTACTGAATAAAACGGTACAAACAAATACTTCAGCGTAGCTTTGGTCGTTTGAGCATGGTATTCTTTTTCAGCTTCGGCGCGTGTTACGTAAGTACCTACGCGAAACAGGTTTTCGTATTTTTGACGAACACGGTCTTGGGCTAAGCTTTTCTCAAAATTTTGCCATGCCTGTTGTTGCTCTGGAGGCAAATTTTTAAGGTTTTTTAAATAACTGATGACCGATGTTTTGTCAAAAACACCCGTTTGGGGATTGGTGAATGACTGCTGAATGGCGGGGCTTACGTTGTTTCCCTGAACCATATCTACCAGCTCATCATTGCTTACTTTTAATCCCAATTCATCGTACTCTTTTTTGTACGCAAAATCAACGATGTATTGATTCCAGACCTGCTCCCGCAGTGATTGTTGTTCTGCTTCGGAAGCTGCCCGACCGCTCTGTGCTTCAAAAGCCTGACGGGCTTGGTCTAATTTGAGTTGAAAATCTTTGTAGTCGATGGTTTCTCCTGCAATTTCACCTACTGCCTGACTGTTGCCCCCAAACATACTTTGGGCTCCTAAAATGTCACCTCCAACAATAAAGAGGATTAAACTAACGGCAATGATCAAAACGGCTACACCTGATCGTTCCCTGATTTTGTTGATTAACGCCATAGTTGCGTGCGCGTTATTTGAGTTAAAAGTTAATTGTTATAGTTAAGTTGTCATTTAGGAAATGAATGCTTCCCGAAAATTGACCCGCAAAATAACATCATTTACCTAAACAATCCAACTGCTGATTCATTCTTTGTCAATTTTCATGCCAAGGATTAGGGCACAAACCATAGCTTTTTGGTCAATGGAATCTGATTCTCGCCCTGTATTTTCAAGAAGTATATGCCAGGGGGCAAAGTAGAGAATTTGAGGGTCATAGGGCCAATCAACTCAGGAACAGACTCCTCATGCACCTGTTTCCCCTCTGCATTGATCAATTGGAGTCGGGCATTTTTAATATCTTTATACATTTCAATGGAAAAGGCCCCATCACGACTCGGGTTGGGATAAACACTCAATCCATTGTTTGCAAAATCAAAAACAAAGCTGTACACAAAAGACGGCAATGAAGCGCACGTATTTTTAGCATCCAAGTCATAAAAAGCAACTACTGTATAATTGCCTGTTTGCGAAGGCTTTAATATATTTTGGGTAGTCACTGTGTTCTGCGAAACTCCCTCTTGGGTCCACCTAAAATTAATATTGGGTAGATAATTACCTTCGGCCCCTATCGCAAAGGGCCCCGCTTTGGTTATGACTGGACGGGCAGGCACGGGGTTGACTTCTACAATCACTTCTTTTGAAGGAAGCGATTTGCATCCCCACGTATCGGTCACCTGGGCTGTGTAGCGGCCCGAGGCTGTTACGGTCAGTTTAGGAGTTGAATATTGTTCATTCCAAACGGTTGACAAAAAAGAATCAGTTGATAATATTACTTTACTACCTTCACAAAAGCGCAGTACACCATCGGCTACAATCGTGGGAGTATTGGGTAAGGGATTGACCGTAACCCTCAAGGTATTGGAATAAGCAGAAGCACAATTGTATTGATTGACCGCCCTAACCGCATAATCACCCGACTGATTTATGACAATTGTACCCGTTTTTTGTCCACTGTTCCATTCCAATACGGTACTGGTTGAGACAACGCTGTTCTCCTCTACGGCCAACGTTACACTTTTATCGGCACAGAAAGTCAATGCCCCCTTGGCCGTCACCGACGGAACCGACGGAATGGGATTGACGGTCGCTTTTACAGTGCCCGAAAAATCAGACCAACAGCCCTTATCATCCTTGATTTGAACTGAATAGTTTGCGGCGTCCATTACAACAATGCTTTGAGAGGTGGCGCCATTGCTCCATCGGTAACCCGCCGCCTGCGGTGTAGAAAACGTGACATTTCCTCCTTCACAAAACACTAAATTACCATTGGTAAGTATGGAGGGAGTAGATGGTTTTGGAAGCGCGCGGCGGGTATTATCGCCTACGCTGACGGAGCTTGAATACATAAAATGGCCAAATGAATCCTTAGCTTTTACCCTGTAGACGCCATTACTGGCCAATATGGTATTGTTTCGCTCGCCATTATTCCAGCTTACTTCCGTAAAATTTCCCTCGACCATGAGCTTAACCCGGCTATCATCGGTACAACCTACTTTAATAACCGGCAACAGTAAAGGCGCGATGGGATTGGATTGGTTAAAAAAATGGGAATTTAGGCTTTGGTTCCACTGCTGTGCAAGGGTGATAAGGGCATTGCCCTGAATGTGAACACCATCAGGCCGGGGAATCTGAATATTGTCGGTTGAGGGTCCTTCAAATACATTGGTGGTGGAATTGATGACGGTATTCTGGGCATTAATTACCGCTTTGGAAGCAAACATATTATAGGAAACTTTCGAAACCACCCAACTGATGTTTTGCCCCGCATCGTTGCGGCTTTGCCCGATTACCTGTTGTAGGTTTGAAACTATTTCAGATTCTGAAAGGTTGAACTGCGTATCTGATTCGCCTTGATGCCACAACACCGCCCGCACCCCCGTAAGCGAGGTAAATTGGCGTAACACTACTTTCAATTGTGAATAAGGCAGCTGATTTATGTAAACCCCACCAGTGTAGGGATTGGAAGCATAGCCCGTCGAGCTTTCGCGCCATGACCTGCTGGTGGTGCCTTCCAAAGCTACGTTATAAAATAGCACAGGCACATTGAAACGACTTACTAACAAATCTCCCAATGCTCCCCATGACCATGCAGAGTATCCATATGGGGCAATATAACTGTCGGAATTTAAGTGAGAAAAAGTCGGTTCGGGCAACTCATTGGGGTCAAATGAGGCATTGAGGTAATTAAAACAGCTCACCCTGTCGTCGTTGGCGGCAGGGGCTCCGTAATTTTGGATGCCGCGCGCGTTTGACTGTCCCGCAACCAAAAACACTTCACCAATCCCAATTCGGTCTACTTCGGTACTGTCCGTTACTTTTCCATTCCTAACAACCCTAACTTTCAATTTATACCAACCACCTCCGCCCGAAATAGTCCCTGAATAGACACCTCCTACGGGGGCTTTCTCCACAATTTGCCAGTTGGTTGCTGTTCCTTGCCCCGCCACAAAAGGAACCAAGGCGGCTTCGACTTGATCAGGAATGCTTTGTTGGTACGTTCCACTGACCACAAACGTGGCCGAATTGTTCGCTGAGCGTTGAAATACAAGGCGCGAGGTAGGGAAACTGATTCCTACTTGCGAAAAGACAGGAATGATAGCAAAGACAGGAAAAAATGCAGAAAACAGGCAACAACGTACTATACTCTTTTTCAGGAAATTGCGAACTCTTAACATCCTACTCTCGGTAGTTATTTTCAAAATAAAAGTTTCAAATTTACGAAATCAGCTTGGGAGTACAAGCTTCTTAGATACAAATACCCCTAAAATAAAGGTTGTGTTGCACAATAAAATGTATGAATTGAAATAACCGAGGGAATAATTCCAAAGAAAGCCTCGCTAAAACAGATGAAGCCTCCAAAAAGGAGGCTTCATGATGCGATTAAAAACGAGAAAGAGTCTATCGTGACACATAGCGCTTACCGTTGGAATATTTAAAATCAACGCTGCCGTCAAAATCGGTTTTATCGAAAGAAGCACCCGCATTAAAATCAGCGTACTTAAAATCGGCATTTCGCTGAAAACGACTGCCCGCAAAATTTACTTTCTCCTCAAATTCGGCGTACTTGAAGTCGGCATAATCGCGAAAACGTACCTCCTGAAAATCGGCTCGGCGGGAGAAATCAGCGTACTTAAAATTGGCGTAATCCTCAAATCGGATGTTGGTATACAAGGCATCCTGCCGAAATCTGGCGTATTTAAAATTGGCTTGCTCGACAAACTTACTGCCCGCAAAATTGGCTACTTTTGAAAAAGTTGAATACTTAAATTCACTGCCGTTTTCAAAAGTGCAATTTTCAAAGACGGCATTTTCACGAAAATCAGCCGAGTACGTGGTGCCATCATTTACTTCAATGTTGAATATTTTGGTACGACTGCCATTTTCTTCAAGGCGTTTGTACGCAATCACATCGCCCTTAAACGTACAATTCCGAAATACCACAGGGACTTCTACGGTTGTTTTTATTTCTTCCCAGCCCTTTTCTTTTTTAATTTTTCGATTGGAAAGTTCCGTAAAGTCCAAATCACCAGTAATAACCACTCCGTCGTATTGAACCGACTGATGCTTATCAATGGCTTGAAAAATTTCACGGGCTGAGACTTGTTTTTGGGCGTAAAGCGCCGTGGCAGAGAAGGCGGCCAACAAAAATAATGATAAACGTTTCATAGCTGTATAGGCTGTTTTTGGTTGAATAATTAGTTTTGAAGGATAGATGCAAAAAAGAAAACCTAGGTTGCACGACTCTCCATTAATTTTCAAACAAAACACCATTTTCTGCAAACCAATACCCCGAAGTGCCCGTCTCAAGGGGTTTCCAACGATTTAAGTCAAACATACCAGCCCCTTCTGGCGTAGCGGCAATTTTAACGACACTGACCGCCTGCTTTTTTCGGTTCCACGTCAGTTTCTTGCCTTCTTCGCAAGTTTCAGGCTTTCGAGCGCCGCCCAATAGAAAATATGCCGCCTGACTGCCAAATACGCGGGCGATGCCTTTCTCATCAATGCAAACCGACGTTTTTTCGTCCACACCAATACCTTTTGGCTTCTTTATTCCATCGGTTTTCATGCGGGCCAAAAACGCTAGGTGTCGCCCATGGCGGCTTCGGTTGCTATAATGCGTATCAGTGATGATATTTTTAAGTACTGGTATATCAATAAATCCACCGTTGAGTAAAGTCATTTTGGGATCAAAAGGATTGGTGAGTGCTTCGACGGAATTAATACCGTCGTTGAGGGCCGCAAAGCTTACGCCCCCCAAAACGGCACACCCCGCGCTGGTGCCACCTACGGGCGCTTTTTTGACATGAATCAAGTAGTTGATGGCGTCTTCTACGGGTGTATCCTGCCAAAACTTCACGTAATTGCCTTGGTCGCCGCCTGCAATAAACAACAACTCCGCCTGCCGAATCCGTGCAGCGGTGCTGGGATGGAGGGCCAATTCGCGCGAATTAATCAGCAATGTCTCTACTGAATTGACACCGCCCAATCCATAAATAAAATCGTTGTAACCCGTCGCGCCGCTCGCCCTAATTATGACCACATCTCCGCCTTTGGCGCGCTCAATCATCCACTGGAGCGCCTCTTTTACGTCGGTGCTGCCTCCGCCCAATACATAGGCGTTGACGGTAGGTACTTGTACGTCGGTAGTATCGCCAGTGATGCCGATAGAGGCTAAAGCAGTACTTGGGAGAATTTGCGCCTCCGAAATTGGGACAAAATTTATCCCTAACAAAAGAAACAAAGTAAATTTAAGCCGCATCGAAAATTAGGTTTGAGTATATAAATCTAAGGTAGCTATTGAACATAAATGGCCGACAATAAATGGCTAGAATTGTGGTTAAATTTGTTTAAAACAAGAAAAATTAGACCTTTGGGTCCTCAAATTACTCCTTTAAAACTACCCACGTTATGCGAATCTTACGTTCCTCAGTATATATCCTATCGGTATATTTATTGATTGTCAGTTGTGCGCGTCAAAAAATAACGACAAGCAACGACAGCATTCACTTATTATTAGGAAATCCGACCAATGCGCAGGCAAGTGAATCGGCCCCTGATAACTACTTGATTGTGAAACCCCAATATGCTTTGTCATACAATCGCGCCAAGGGGCACGCCAACTGGGTGGCGTGGGAGTTATCGCAAAAATGGCTTGGCAGCAGCGACCGTCAAAATGATTTTCGCCCCGACCCTGTTTTGCCCGCTTCCTGGTACAAAGTTACGCCAAATGATTACACCAATTCAGGATTTGACCGGGGTCACTTATGTCCTTCTGCCGACCGCACTAATTCTGTCGACAACAATTCAAGCACTTTTGTGATGACCAATATGATTCCACAAGCGCCTGAACTGAACCGTGAAGCGTGGGCGTATTTGGAAGAATATTGCCGCGAACTAGTGGCGCAAAAATACCGTCTTTTTATTGTTTGCGGCACCTACGGCACGGGCGGCGAAGGCAGCAAAGGAACATTAAATAAGCTAGACAACTCCATCAATGTACCCGCTAGAGTATACAAAGTCATCACGATTTTACCCGAAAACGGAACCATCAACGACATCAACGCCAACACGCCAGTCATTGCGGTTGATTTTCCAAACAAAACAAGTGCATTACAAAATGCGGGTTGGTTTCGATTTATCACCACGACCGCTGATATTGAGAAAAAAACGGGACTTACTTTTTTTGCCAACGCGCCAAAATCTACCCAAACCACCCTGCAATCCAAACGCTTTGACTTCACCAATGCTCCGCTCAATGTAGACACCAAATGCCGTCAATACAACGGTCGGCAGCTCTACATCGGCAAGAGCGGCGGGTGTTATTACATCAATTCCAACGGAAATAAAACGTACGTAGATCGCGATCTATGTAACTGCAAATAAGCACATTACACTCATTCTCCCCAAGCCGTAATCAACAGATTGCGGGGGCCGCCATCGTCGCGGTGTTCGCAGAGATAAATCCCCTGCCACATTCCCAAGGCCAAGCGCCCATTTTGGACAGGTATCAATACTGAACTACCCAACAAAGCAGCTTTCAGGTGCGCTGGCATATCGTCATCACCTTCATAATTATGCAGGTAATCGGGGTCATTTTCGGGAACCAATTTGTTAAAAAAAGTCTCAAAATCTTGGCGTACGGTCGGGTCGGCATTTTCGTTGATGGTCAGGGAAGCCGAAGTATGTTGGATAAATACCTGACATACACCGACTTTCAGCTCCCTCAATTGCGACATGGCCTGCAACACCTCCGCCGTAATCAAATGAAAACCTCTTTTGCGGGCTTTTAAGCGTAGGGGTTGTTGAATGAATTTCATATAGATGCCATGTTAAAGCGAAAAATCACATATAGATAATTAAACGGCATTTTTTACATTTTTTCATATACTAATCATACTAATTGATAGGTAACACTTTCTTATCAAAATCATATTTATTTAGTTTTTAACAAATAGGGATAAAAAAACAGAAATAGTACATTAAGTAAGTTTTTTATCCCAAATACACACAAAATACATCAGTAAATACAGGTAGAGCAAGACTTTTTGCGAATCATAAATAGCCCCAAAAAAGCAAAATTAAGTATTTACTATACCCATAAAAAAACACAAAAGGACAGTTATTTATCATAATTATATCCAAATATACACCATAATACATGCCTTCAAAATCAAACTCATGGGAGAGAATAAAGGAGAAAATTGACACATTTATTCTAAAGTTCAACATCCTATTTTGTGGAATTGTCCTCTTTATCTCAGGAATTGTAGACTTACAACACAGCTGTGAATACAGCGGTTCTTTCTTATGTATTGCAGGATTAGCCTTGCATCCTGCCCCATGGAGGACCTTAAACAATAAACTAAAATGGAAAACCAGTCGAGGTATTCAACTTACGTTGATTACGGGTTTAATTATTTTCAGAATCATTGCTCATCTCATGCATTTATACTCAAAAAATCGATGATGCCGACTATCCTATCCATGAGCGAATTATTTTCAAGGTAATTGACCCATAAAAAGCATCTAAAATCCTGTAAAATACAGCTTTAGATGCTTTTTTAATCAATTAACTTTGAAGGGTTACTTTCCTATGCAAAAAGTAACTAATATTGATTATCAAATAGTTACATGAATAAGGTACAAATAAGGTACAAATCATCATAGGTAACAAAAAAACAGCCCTTGTGAGGCTGTTTCTATTCCACCAGTCTAATAGGTGTGTAGGTTTATTTTTTATCAACATTTCGGAGGTTGTCAGCCTTTAGCTTTGTGATTTCGGCTTTTAATTCTTCTAAGGCTGATAGCCGTACTTCCAGTTCTTCATTCTTTTGTTTTAACTCCTTCACTGCGTTCACTAACGGCATTACAAAATCAGAGTAAGCCAGTGAGTAGGTTCCATCATCAGACTTTTTCAGACCGCTGAAAGGCACATTCAGTTCTTTCAGTACAGCCTCAATATCTTGGGCAATAAAGCCATCGTGGTGAGATTTGCTCTTATCGGAAATAAAGTTGTAGGAAACAGTTTGTAATCTATTGATAAAGTTTAGACCTAAACGATTGGTATAGACAATATTTTCTTTCAAGCGTCGGTCGGATGGGGTAGACCATGGGACGGCGCCCTCAATGACTGTGACGGCCGAATTACCAAACCTCATTTTGTTGGAAGCGTCTACGACCGCATTTGCGCCGATGGCTGTTGAATTGTTAATATTATTACTTATATCGTTTTTAGGAGCAGCACTACTACCTATAAATGTATTATTATCTCCTTTTGATAGAAACCCTCCTGCACTGTATCCTACTGCAGTATTGCTCTGACCACCGTTATAACAAAGTGCAAGGTGGCCCACTCCGGTATTACAGATGCCGTCAGTATTGCTTGACAGTGCGCTATAACCCACTGCGGTATTACAGTAGGCGGAAAAGTTGTTCTGAAGCGCCCTGCTACCCACTGCGGTGTTTTGGCTGCCGGTTCTGTTATAAAAAAGTGTACTATAACCTACTGCGGTATTTTCGTTACCGGTAGTATTTGTGGAGTAAAGTGCAAAAGCGCCCATTGCAGTATTTTGAAAGCTTTCAGAGTTTTTATAAAGTGAATTATATCCAATAGCGGTGTTAGAGTTGCCGGAAGTATTATACTGCAATACCCCGCTGCCGATAGCAGTATTGTAACGGCCGCTGCCGATTACACTACGCAGAGCGAATGCTCCTATGGCTACATTAGTAGTATCTGTTCCGGGGTTAGTTCTCCCTTGTAACCCTTTGGGAGTAATGGTGATAGCGCCATCTGTATTGGATTGGGTAAAAATCTGCCCATAAGAAACGTTGGAAGCCAATAAGCATAGAAATAAAAATTTCTTCATAAGATTTGATTAACGTTAGTAATTAACTCCAAAAGCACATTTAAAACACTTTCCCACCTACCGTTTGATAACTATTTGCTCGATGTGCAATTCAAACACATAAAAAAGCATCTAAAATCCTGTAAAATACAGCTTTAGATGCTTTTTTAATCAATTAACTTTGAAGGGTTACTTTCCTATGCAAAATTTACTGAAAATATTGGCCAACAAATCGTCGTTGACGATTTGACCCGTAATCTCTCCTAAATGGTGCAATGCCACGCGAATATCTTGCGCCAAAAAATCACCCGTGATTCCCATTTCCAATCCATTGAGCGCATCGGTCAGGGCTTGTTGGGTCTTGACCAGATGTTCGTAATGGCGCAGGTTCGTTACAACAGTATCGGTTTTCTTCTCGTCATACACGCGTTGGGTAATGGCTTTTTTAAGCTCTTCAATTCCTTCTTTTTTCTGCGCCGAAATCCGAACGAGACTATCATTTTTTACCTCAACAAAGGCTGCTCCCAAATCCGTTTTGTTTTGTACCCAAATGGTCTTGGCATCCTCAGCCAAGGGCTCAATTTGGGATAAGGTCTGTTGGCTGTCAAACAAAGCAAGCACAATATCAGCCTTTTCAATCGTCTGCTTAGAGCGCTCAATACCAATGGATTCTACAATATCCTCGGTTTCGCGGATACCTGCCGTGTCGATGATGCGGAACTTGATACCGTTGATATAAAGCACATCCTCAATCACGTCGCGCGTGGTGCCTGCGATGGCCGTTACGATGGCTTTTTCTTCGTTCAAAAGGGCATTGAGCAAGGTAGATTTGCCCACATTGGGTGCCCCGATGATGGCCACGGGCACACCCTCTTTGAGCGCATTGCCGAAATCAAAAGATTCAATCAACGGCGCGATGGCCGTTTGCAAGCTGATAATCAATCGTTTGAGGTCGTCACGATTGGCAAACTCCACATCTTCTTCGCCAAAGTCCAGTTCGAGTTCTACCATGGAGGCAAAGTGAATCAATTCTTCGCGAAGTGAGGTCAATTTCTTGGAAAAACCGCCCCGCAACTGATTCAACGCCGTGCGGTGGCTCGCCGCCGAATCGGCCGCAATGAGGTCGGCAACGGCTTCGGCCTGTACCAAATCAAACTGACCGTTGAGAAATGCCCGTTGGGTAAACTCCCCCGGGCCCGCCAAACGCGCTCCCGAACGAACCAACAGTTTTAGAATCTGGCGAATAATGTAATCGGAGCCGTGGCAGGATATTTCAACGGTGTCTTCTTTGGTAAACGATTTGGGCGACTTAAAAACCGCTACCAGCACTTCATCAACGATGGTTTCACCGTCGCGAATGGTGCCAAAATGTAGCGTGTGCGTTTCTACTTTTCGGAGGTCTTTTCCCTTAAAAATTTGGTTTACTACCTCAAAGGTCCCTTCTCCCGACACGCGTATCACTCCGATGGCTCCCACGCCCGAGGCCGTGGCCAAGGCGCAGATAGGTTCTTGTTGCAGCATATTTAAAACGTACTTAGTCGTTTAAAAATAAACAACAGCTTTTTAGTGGCGCCATTGTACTCGTTGGTGTCCAATGAGTTAAGCAACTCCCAACCTTCTTCCCCATTTTATTCAATTGGGTTTCGATGTCTTCCGCATCCAATTTCGTACCCCAAAAGCCCCCGGGCTTAAATTCAATTACTTTATATTCAAATTTTGGCATGGCCTTTTCTTTTGATAAATACGCTTTCTAACTAGGGCAAAGATACGCTTTTAGGCTTTCTTGGCCTAAAAGCATAGCCCAAAGCTATCCCTGCCGAAAGGCCTGGCATGGTGCCGTAGTTCCCTGGTTGATTGGGCCGAAGATTAAAAAAATCACGTCTGAGCAAGTTCAGGGATGTGCCATCTAAATTATTTTTTACCCTTAATCCCCTGACTCCCAAGCCAGCATAGATTTCTATCGCCATTTTCTTTTGGGTAATCAAAACGTAGCCTAATTTAAAGTGCCCCGCCGAAACCAACCGATGAGTGCGCACGGCGACTTCCTCAAAATAAGCACAGCCTCCCCACGTATTGCAATCACGGCCTACTGCCTGTAGTTGGTCGGTTGTCACGTTTTTATGAAAGTATTCAAGAGCCGCAAAAAAACTACCGTTGGGGGAAGACAAATCGTTGAAATAATACCGAATCTGACTACGAAAACGCCACGTTTGGCGGTTGGGGTATTGGTCGCGTTCGTAGGAATAGACGTTGAAAGAATTATGCCCCCACCCTATTTCCTGCTGAACACTCCAACGTTTGGGCAACGGCACTTCTAGCCCCAAAGTAAAGGTATTATCGGGGTCAATCAAGGTACTTGGAATTGTTTTTAAAATTGCCTTCGGCAACGGAATGACCTGCGCAGAAAGTGCTGAAATTGAAGCAATTGTTCCCACGAAAAGGAATAAACAGCATTTCATAAAAAAGAAGTAGACTTTGCTTTTGAGCCGTTGTGGGGCTTTATATTTAATCATGGCTCAATGGAAATTTTGCTCAGCAATTCCAATTTTTCTCCTTTTTGGTAGCGGTATTGGTAGAAGCCTCCGTCGCCCGTTACGAGCAGGGTCTTACTGAGTGGAACCACGTCGAAGGATTTAACATCTTTGAGCGTTTCCTTCAATACGGGCTGTTCTGGTTTTGAAATATCAAACACTTTCAGTCCATTATCTCCCTCACAAACAAAAAGTTGTGTCCCATCGACCCCCAGTCCATACGGACTTTCCATCGGTTGGGTATGCACCAAACGAGGATTCTTCAAATCTGATACATCGACCACATCCAATGAACTCAATGAAATAAACTGACGGCAATTTACGCCTCCTCTCAACGTCACATAAGCATACTTTTCCTGAACCACCACGGGGTCACAGCTCTGAACGTGGGTATAACGCGAAAGTAGCAAAGGGCTGTTTGGTTGTCGATTGTCAAAAATATACATACCGTCGCTGGCCCCGATGAAGAGGTTGTCTTTGTACGGAAAAATCGTTTCTAAACCGACATTCAACATTACGTAATTTTTAGCCACGGGGCTGTCGGGCGCGCTGATGTCGTATACTTGCAATTTATCGGGCAAAACGCAATAAAGGGCATTGCCGACAATGGCAAAACGAGCCATCGAACCACCAACACCCGACTGGCTATTGGGAGAAATATCGGCACTTTTGTCGGTAGAACAAGCCAAAACTAAACTCCAAATCGCAGCAACAAAGGTGGCGTACAGTACCTTTTTCATGGTCATATCGGTTTTTAGCGAAAACATTTTGGACGCTTCATTGTTACTTTTTCCCAGCCCACCACCATTCCCTTGGTTTCGTCCACGCATTCAAAGTAAGCGTTGAGATAAGGGGGATAGGATTGCGCAGGAAAAGCGTTTTCTATTCGCTTGACCAACCGAACATTGGTAGGGTCGGCAATGTTGAGCACCACAAAATCCCGCCCGTTATCGGCGTACATTAGGTTCCCTTTTACGGCAATGTCCACGTTGCCAGGAATTTTAATAAACGAAATCTTTTGGGGAGCAGCGGGGTCAGCGTTGTTGAGCAAATGAACGCCTTTGCCCTGCTCATTGATAAAAAGGTAACTTCCTTTCACATAAATTTTTCCCGGCCGACGGAGCGCCTGCGGCGCTTCGGTACTTACTTTTCGCATTTCATCGATGCTTAGGTAAACGGGACGATAGCCCTCTCCCTTAAATACTGGGGCACCTGGCGGAGCAACGTCATCGCTCACCTCAGAGATACAACCCATCAACACAAAAAGGCTGATAATCAGAAGAATAAAACTTAACTTCATGGGGTTTATTGGTTTATTCACGCTGTATAAAAACGTATTTTAGTCTATTTTATCAATCAATCCCGATTGAAGATTGATTCTCCAACTTTCACCCGTTACTACTTTATCTTCTACGTCGCGGTACTCTATGGAGAGATTTTCTTGCTCAAATTTCAACCACGCAAAACCATTGTAGCCCACGCCAATCCGACGGATACTTTTTCTTCGTCGTTGGTCATAAAAAAGAATGGAATCACTATCTACGCGCGGCGCATCTATCTCGACTGGCATACCGCCATGTCCGATGCAGCGACCGTGAATGGGTAACCCGCCCACCTTTCGTTCTCGGTACCCAACCAGCCGATGCTCATGTCCCCATATCCATAACACAGGACGCAAAAAATCACCAAACAGTTGCCTGATTTGCCGCGCTGGACGCGGAAAAGATTTTCTAAAATCCGAAAAGGGAGGATGATGACTTAAAAAAATGATGCCGCGACGGTCATCGGGGTTGTCGAGATGCAGTTGATTTTTCAGCCATTTGACTTGTTCTTTCCGCAAATGACAATCTGGGGGTGAAAGAATTTCGACAAAAGGGCGTTCTACCGAGGTATAACCCGTATCTAAACCAATCACTCGCCAATAGTCATTTTCTAGGCAGAAAAACCCCGCTTTCTGTTCCCGAATTACGGAGGCGTCTGACGGTTTAGAACCGTCGGACGCTGCATTAGCTTCGTGCACGCCCATTGTTGGCAAAAGCATTTTATAAAATGCCGCTCCGTTTGAATACATTTCGTGGTTGCCAGCCAGGGCTAGGCTTCCCCATTTACCACGGGGCCACGACGCCTTGGGGCTGATAAAATTATCGTGTACTTCAGACGGCGCACCCACAAAATAAATATCACCAAGGTGAATCGAATAGTCGGGTTTATGGAAGGCTACGACCGCGCCCACGCGGTCGGATTCGGGCGTATCAGACGCCCAATCAGAGAGCAGCGCAATCTGGGTCGTTTCGTTTTCGACCTTCATTCTGTACACCCCCGTGTCGTCGCTGGTGGGATAATATTGATACGGATGACGAGGGCCAAAACGGCTTTTGAGGTAATGATAGGCAAAACCAAAGACATTCAGCCATAAAAAATCGGTGAGCTTTCGCCCCGCCTCGACCTCCTCAAGGGCACTTTGAAATTGGGCGTTTTGGGTACGCAGATGGTTTTCCAGCTCAGAATGACCTACGTCAACGTACTCTTTTAAATCTCGTTTGGGGGTATCAGGCATCTGACTTGTTTTAAAGTCAGCGAATTAAACAAAAAAATGCTAAAATCAAACCTTTAGAATCGTAAACTCCACCCGTCTATTTTTTTTACGGGTTTCTTCGATTTCATTGCTCGCTACGGGTTTGGTAGAGCCCCAGCCTTTCACCTGAAGACGATTTTCGGCAATGCCTTTGCCCACCAAATACTTTTTCACCTCTTTCACTCGGTTTTCAGAGAGTTCCATATTGAGCTTAAAATCGCCTTGATTGTCGGTATGGCCTTCAATTAGCAGCTCCATATTGGCATATTTAACCATCATTTCAGCAATTCGGTCTAAGTCGGGCAAGGCTTCGTTTAGCAGCTCAAATTTACTCTGCTCAAACATGATTCCATTTGGCGTAATTTTCTTGCCTTCTTTGATGGGAACCAACAAAATATTCCGTTTTATATCGCGAAAACGTTTGTCTTTCGACAAATCTACAATCTCATCCAACGGAAAAAAACCATCTTTCACCGCACTCAAACGATACGATTGCTGAACCGGCAAGATAAGTTTATACTCACCCGTTTCGGGGTCGTATTCTACTTTGGAAACGTTGGTATTGTCTTTCAATAAATTAGTCAAAATTTCGGTCGTGACGGGTTTTCGGGTATCGGCATCAATCACGCTACCCGAAATAATCGCCACTGGCTCGGGGCGAATGGCGTTGTAAACCTTAAAACGAAACAAATCCTCTCCTCCCAATGAGTTTTGCATAGAGCTTACGTAAGCATACTCTCCTGAAGCAGGAATACTCAAAAAACCATCCCATTGGGGTGTATTAATGGCAGGGCCTAAGTTTTCGGGCTGGCTCCATTTGGTCCACGATTCATCCAAACGGCGCGTCATGAAAATATCCCCCCCCCCATAACCAGCATGGCCGTAAGACGTAAAATAGAGGGTTTTGTTATCGGTTGCGATAAAGGGCGCACTTTCTACGTCAGCGGTGTTGATGATTGAACCCATATTGAGTGGCTTACTCCATGAGCCGTCGGCCTTGAGAAAACTAACGTACAAATCACGGTCGCCGTTGGTATCCTGACGCTTGACCGACATCACCAACACATTTCCTTTGGGAGAAAGTGTGAACTCGGTATTGTTCTTTTTATCAAGGTTATAAATATCCTCAATCTTACATTCCACGGGTGTTGTCCAGCCAGTTTTTGTGCGGGTCGATTTCGATAAACCAAACGTCATTGTGCCATCTGGACGATACACGTTCATGAGGTACAATGTTTTTCCATCGGGCGAAATACTCACGATGGCGTTGTTGTCGGCATTGTTGATGGGCGCCCCCATGTTTTGCGCTTCGTTCCATTGATCACCCTGCCGTGTAGAAAACCATACATCTTGATTCTCCGCACCTCCCACATTTTTTTCGTATTTCCCTCTGGTAAAAAAAATGGTTTTTCCGTCGGGCGAAATAATGGGGGCCACTTCCTGCGCTTTGGTATTTACACCAATGCCCAAATTCTCTTTGATGATTTCTTTGGGGGCATCTTTAAAAACATTGATTTTTGACTCAAAAGGCTTGTTACTTAACGTCAAGCCGATGGCATCTATCTGATTATAGCCTTTGACCCGGGCAGGATTCAGTGACACTTTCACGGAGCTAATCAGCATCGTAGAATCAGGTACGTTTACAACCAAAACCCGACCCACCTCAGCGGCGGCGGTCCCAGAGTTTGTCCACACCGAAACCTCCTTTCCTGCCTCATCATAAGCATATACCTGCGTAATACAGCCTTGGTTGAAATTTTCGACGATTAGGATTTGGCGTGCTTTTTGCGGCTGCTCAAAAGCTACCTTAATCCACTCTTCAACGTTGGAATCTGCGTTGTACGGAGACCACGCACAGGCACTTTCTCCGAAGGGAGGGATGGTATTGGGTGCTCCCAAAACCTGGACGGCCCGGTACTCTTGCCCGTAGGTTTCTTTACGAAATTCGGATGAAAACCCCACTAACTTGCCAGCCCATTGCACTTCCTGTGCCTGACTCGTGCAAACCGAAGCTAGAACACACCACCACCATCCGATATGTTTGGCCATCATGAAGAGTTGAGAAATAAATTTATGGAGTAATAATGCTGTAAAAATAATCAAAAATCGTTCCAGAAACAGGCCTAATCTTCATAAAGACATTCATTTGTTGCGCTTTTGGGGATATATTTATCTAAAGCTTACTACTTTCTTCCTACATTGCCCAATAACAACAGCCAATCTTCGTCGAGTGTTGGCGGTATAAGTTCTCTAACTCCTTGTGGCTTAAAATACCCGCCAATAAACCGATTATTGGTGCGTGGACTTATCCATAAAGCCCTGATATTACTTCCGTTAATTTTTTCTACGTTCACTTTAATCGTTCTACTGGAAGGCAGATAAATCATGGCCATTCGGTTATTGGGAAGTATAGACACCACCCCATAATCATCACTGCCGTACGTGCCGCGTCCTTCTACCAAGAGGTTAGAAGTAGTATCGGGTCGAAAAAGATACCAAGGCAATCCGTTCATTATTTTTTGAAATAAATTCATCTGGGCCACGCCGGGCAAGTCAAGTTTTTGACGCCAGTCTTCTCCAAAAGCCCACACCGAACTTCCGTAACATTGGCCGCTTCCTCCCCCCAAAAGTGACCAATACGCCTGCCTTCGTATCATCAGCGCATTGCCTACATTTTCATCTTCGTACTGCGATTCACCCAAGATAAAGGCTTTTCTTGGTGACTTTTGGGTTTCTTTCAAGGCTACCTCGTATACCTGTGGCATATCAGAAGTCCAGACACCTTGCTTTCCCCGAAAATACGTATAGACCATGCTAAAATCCAGCCACTTTTCGGCAGGGAATACATCCGTACTCGAATGAGAACTTGCCGCATGGTAAGTCATCAACTGAGTGGGCGCGGTTTCTTTGATGCCCTCTGCCATGGCCCGTTGCACAGCCTCCTCGCGTAGCGGATCACGGTCGCCGCCCATAATCCAGAGAATATTGGAATGGTTGCCAAATCGACGACCAAGGTATCGGCCAAAATCGCGGCACTTGTCGGTTCCGTTGGCAGTCTGTGCCTCAAACCAATTTGTGCCGCAACAGCCCAGCCAAGCAGGTACAATCGCCACCAACAACTGCATCCTGGCCGCCATTTTTATGATGTTGTCAACGTACGCGAAGTATTTTTCATTCGGGGCAGCAAAATCCCCCTTCCTTGCAAATGGAGCCTCCCCGTAAGCATTGGTCTGGTTGGGCTCGGGGGGCAATAATTGTACAAAAATAGTATTAAAGTGTTTAGAATAACGGTGTTCTAAATAGAAACGCGCTTCTTCCATTTTCAATTTATGAAATAGTGTCCAGCCTGCATCGGCGTTCATTAAGAAAGCCTGACCGTTTCGATTTGTCAGGTAGCGCCCATCACGGCTGATTTTCAAGGGAAAAGCATTTTGAGTAACGGTAACCGTAGGAACAGGCTTGGCTTTTTTGGTAACTCGCCGTTTTTTTTGGGCAAACAGAGAAGGAATCAACAACACTAAAAGCAATACTGTAAATAACGAATGTCTCATGGGGTAACAATAACAGGTTAGGGAGCGCCAAAACTACAAAAAAGCGGCTATTTCTACAAAAGAGCCGCTTTTTTGGCTACTATTAGACATATTCCCTTAGTTTTTACCCTTCTATGTCTCATTTTGCCGCCATTCGTATCGCCCCATCCAAACGAATCACCTCACCATTAAGCATCTGATTTTCAATGATATGCTTGACAAGTGCCGCGTATTCATGCGGCTTGCCAAGCCGAGACGGAAATGGAACCTGCTGCCCCAACGACGACTTTACCTCGTCAGGCATTCCCATCAGCAGCGGCGTTTCAAAAATACCCGGTGCGATGGTCATGACCCGAATTCCCAACTTGGCAAACTCGCGCGCGATGGGCAGTGTCATTGCCACAATTCCACCTTTCGAGGCAGAATAGGCCGCTTGGCCAATTTGACCGTCGAAGGCCGCCACCGAAGCCGTATTGATGATGATTCCGCGCTCGCCGCTTTCTTCGGGCTCATTGTGCTGCATCACCGCCGCCGCCAAACGAATCACGTTGAAAGTACCGATGAGATTGATGGAGATGACGTTGGTAAAACGCTCCAGCGAATGTGGGCCGTTTTTGCCCACCACCCGCTCAGCGGGGCCGATTCCTGCGCAATTGATTACGCCATCTAGTCCGCCAAAAGCATCAATCGCCGTTTCAATGGCATTTTGGACGCTTTCGGGGTTTGTCACATCAGTATGAACAAACAGTGCGTTTTCGCCCAGCTCTGCCTCCGTTTGTTCGCCCACCGTGGTGTTTACATCGGCCAATACCGCGTTACCACCGTCTTCAACAATCATTTTGGCCGTGGCCGCTCCCAAACCCGAAGCGCCCCCCGTAATCAAAAATGTTTTCTCCTGAATTTTCATTGTTGCTGATGTTAAAACTTCTGGAATACAATTTAGTATAAATCCCTTAACCCATCATGCAAGCGTTTTGTTAAACCTTATTAAATGGCTTTAAAATGCCCTATAAAACTTCATACACCTGAATCAACACTTTATCGGGTTTGCGCACACCCGTGGCCACAAAAACCGACTGCGTGAGCCAAGCGTAGCGGGGGTCAGCGGTTTCAAACACGGGAATGGAACGAAAATAGTACTGTGACGGCAATACTTCTTCCCCCGCCGCAAGGCGCTTCATCACCGCCGCAGGCCCCCGCCTAAGTCCCTGATTGACAATCGTTATCAATACCCCATCGTCGGTTTTAAGCACGTACCGTGCGTCTACTTCGGCAACTTCATCGGTTCGAATCAACTGCCAATCGTAGCCTCCTGCCTGAATCGTTCCTTTTATTTTTACCCCTTCAAACGTCCCACCTTTGATGGGTATCATCCGACGATTGCCCTTTGGCGTATCTCCCAACACTTGTATTTCTGCCACTTCTACCCGCAGCTCAAAAGCGAATTTCAACTCCATCTTTCATGATTTTTGGTTAAGGGTCTGAATATCAAACCCCGCAATTTGTTTATACCGATTCATTACCTCTTCCAACTCAGCGCGCGGAATCTGGTCTTCCGAAAAACCTTTGGGAAAACGTTCTTCCATACGGTCCATGATTTCGTCGGGACCTTTGGCGCGGTTTTGCAACACCACTTTTGCCGTAGCAGGCACGCGCTCATCGTTGTATGCCATTAACGCTTCCGTGGGATTTTGCGTATTTTTCAAACATTCCGCCAAATAATCGGCATCCAAAATAGCCTGTGATGCCCCGTTGGAACCAATCGGGTACATGGGGTGGGCAGCGTCGCCGAGCAAGGTTACGCGGCCAAAGGTCCAGCGGCCCAACGGATTTCGGTCCGACATCGGAAACTCATACACCACTTTGGCCCCCGCAATCATGGCGGGTACATCAAGCCAGTCAAACGTCCAATCTCTGTATAAATTAACTAATCGCGGCTGGTCTGCCGGACGGTTCCAATCCCTTACTTCTAGCTTTTGTTGGCCGTTTTCACGCACATTTGCCACCCAATTGATGAGTTTATTGCCCTCAACATCAGGCTCAGGATGAATAGGATACGCTACTATTTTTTGGGCATTATGCCCCACCATCACCATGGTTGTTCCGTTCAGGAACGGCTTCATCTGCGTAGTGCCTCGGTACAAGATATTGGTAGAATACACCGGGGGGCCTTCGTTGGGATACAGTTGTTGTCGCACCACCGAATTGATTCCGTCCGACCCAATCAGCAAATCACCCCGCTCCTGCCCGATGTTTTGTCCCGTTTCTTTATTGACAAAATGCGCGATGACTTCCCCTTCGTTTTGTTCGAAAGAAACCAAATGATGGTTTGTCAGGAGTGCCTCGCGGCCCAACACCCGCGTGGCTTCTTCAAACAGCAGTCGTTGGAGCCTACCACGATGGACTGAGAATTGGGGCCATTTATAGCCCGCAAACCGCCCGCGCGGCTCGCTCCAAAACGGCTGTCCAAATTTATTAAAATAGGCCAAATCGGTCGTTTCAATGGCATTTTGGGCAATGATGGATTGCAGGCCAAGGTGGGTAAGCACCCGAACCGAATGCGGCAGTAAATTGATGCCTACCCCCAGCGGTTTTACTTCTTTGACCGATTCAAAGACTTTTACTTCCAATCCGAGCTTATGTAGGCAAAGGGCGGTGGTCAATCCACCAATTCCTCCACCAATGATGAGTACTTTCATATTTTTTAAAACTGAATATTAAATAAAATCACGCAAAGTCGCTAAGACGCAGAGATTTAAAAGAAAATGCTGGTGCGCTCGGTTGCTCACAACCGAGCACGATGGTTGCTTACAACGCAATACGGTTCAAACACTCCAAAATTCATGCTCAAACGCATAAAAGCTCACAAGTTAATTCAAATCTGGGAATCATATTTCCAAAAACAAAAAACCGCGCAGGGACTCACCCTACGCGGTTTGACTATTGAGTGCCTGAAATTATCTAAACTCGTCGTTAATCATGGCCAGTACTCCCGCCCCCGGACACAAATCCTCTTCTTTTAGGCTGTTCAGCGGACGCTTATCTGACTTGATGATTTCGTGTAAATCCTTGCTATCGGGGTCTACGTACACCAATCCCGTCAAGATTTCGCCTTCGGCTTTGGCTTGTTGCAAACGGCTCATCGCCGCCTGACGGTCGCGCGGGTCCCAGCCTTCGGCGAGCTTGTGCAACTGTACCGACGAACCGTCGTGGAGTTCGACGTCTACCGAGCTGCCACTGTCATACGAAACGGTAATCTCTTCTTTTTCGGGAACGTACCCAATTTCGGCCAACGCCTCAATGTGGTCGCGAACATAATCGTACGACTTGGTAGAACCCACGTTGTTATTGAAGGTTACGCAAGGAGAAAGCACGTCAATCAGCGCAAAGCCATTGTGTGAAAGCGCCGCTTTGATGAGCGGTACGAGCTGGGTTTTGTCACCCGAAAAGCTGCGCGCAACAAACGTAGCACCCAATTCAAGCGCCATACCCACCAAATCAATGCCTTCAAACGGATTGACGGAACCGCTTTTGCTGACCGAACCCGCATCGGCCGTGGCCGAATCTTGACCCTTGGTTAGACCGTAGCAACCGTTGTTCATCACGATGTAGAGCATGTTGAGGTTACGACGGATAGCGTGCACAAACTGCCCCATCCCAATCGAAGCAGTGTCGCCGTCGCCCGATACACCGAGGTAAATCAGGTCGCGGTTGGCCATGTTGGCCCCCGTAGCCACCGACGGCATCCGCCCGTGGACGGAGTTGAACCCGTGTGAGTTGTTGAGGAAATAATTGGGTGTTTTGGACGAACACCCAATACCCGACAGTTTGGCCACACGGTGCGGTTCAATCGACATCTCGTAGCACGCCTGCACAATGGAGCCGCTGATGGAATCATGCCCACAGCCCGCGCATAGCGTCGAAATCACCCCTTCATAATCTGTTTTAGTGAAGCCTACCGCATTTTTGGGCAGGTCGGGGTGACGAAATTTTGGTTTTATATACGTCATTGGAATTCTTTCTCGGTTAACCGTTATACAAGGTTATTTATATTACTCCTTCCTATCTACAACTTAATCGCTTCCAAATGCTTGGCAATTCCATTTCGAATCGCATCGGCCGTAATGGGCATACCGTCGTAGTTTAGGACTTTAATCAATTTCTTAGGATTGATTTCCAATTCATTGATCAACAACGTACGGAATTGCGCGTCGCGGTTTTGCTCAATCACAAATATTTGGTCGTGGGCTTCGATAAACGCCTCCACGGAAGCATGGAACGGAAAGGCCGTGGCGCGCATGGCGTCCAACGTAATCCCTTCTTCTTGTTTCAGCAGGTCGATCGCTTCCAGGGCCGCGTAGGTCGTGGTGCCGAAGAAAATCATGCCGATGTTGCTTTCGTTTTGGGCCTGATAAAACTCTGGCAACGGCAAGATTTCCTTGGCCGTATCCCATTTTTTAGTCAAACGATCCAGCACCTGCGCATTTTTCACGCCGTCTTCGGTGTAGCGCGCATATTCGTCGTGGGAAGTTCCTCGGGTAAAGAAAGAGCCTTTGGTGGGGTGCGTGGCCGGGAGCGTCCGGTAAGGAATTCCGTCGCCGTCCACGTCAAGGTAACGTCCAAACTGCTTGCCCATGGCGCTCAATGCGTCCAAATCTTCGGCGGTATACACTTTCCCCCGGTCATAGCGACGGGCATCGTCCCACTTCAGGGGCGCGGATAAGTGCTCATTCATGCCCAAATCAAGATCGGTCATGACAATGATGGGCGTTTGGAGGCGTTCGGCCAAGTCAAAGGCATCGGCCATAAAGTCAAAACATTCGGATGGATTGCTCGGAATCAACAATACGTGTTTGGTATCGCCGTGCGAAGCATAGGCCGCCAAGAGCAAATCAGATTGCTGCGTACGCGTGGGCATCCCCGTAGAGGGCCCACCGCGCTGCACATCCACCAATACGGCGGGGATTTCGGCAAAATACGCCAGTCCCAAAAACTCATTCATCAACGAAAGCCCCGGACCGCTGGTGGCGGTAAACGCCCGGGCACCATTCCAGTTCGCTCCCAGCACCATGCCAAAGGCCGCCAATTCATCTTCGGCCTGCACGATTGCTACTTTTTTGAGGCCCGTTTCGGGGTCAACGCGCAAACGATTGGAATACTTAGCAAATGCCTCCACCAATGAAGTAGATGGCGTAATGGGATACCAACCCGCTACCGTAGCTCCCGCGTACACGGCCCCGATTCCGCAGGCGGTATTGCCGTCGATGACGATGGCATCACCCACCAAGTCGCGGCGCTCAACACGCAGTCCCAACGGATGCTCGTAGTTTTCTTTGATGTAGGTTACACCCGCCATCATGGCTTGCACGTTGGGTTCAATGAGTTTGGGCTTTTTCTTGAATTCATCGGCAATGATGCCTTTCACCACCTCCAACTCAATATCCAACAGAGCTGCCAGAGCGCCCACGTAAATCATATTTTTGAACAACTGCCGCTGACGAGCGTCGGAGTAGAGCCGCATACAAATTCCAATCATCGGAATACCGATATAATTGACGTCTTCACGGATAAAATCTTTGTGGAGATTTTTGGTATTATCGTACAAGAAATACCCACCCGGTTTGACCGACGCTACGTCTTGTTTCATACTTTGTGGGTTTACACACAGCATGATATCTACTCCTTCGCGGCGACCTAAATAGCCTTTTTCGCTGACTCTCACTTCATACCAGGTTGGTAATCCCTGAATATTGGAAGGAAAAATATTTTTGGCGGTCATGGGGATGCCCATTCGGAAAATGGACATCGCAAACATATTATTGGCACTGGCCGAACCCGTCCCGTTGACGTTGGCAAAACGTACTACTAAGTCGTTAACTCCTGTAAGATTCCGCATTGATTACCTGCTTTGGTTACTGAATACAAATATTTCTGCATATCCCACGCTGACGTAGGACAACGCTCGGCACACAAGCCACAGTGAAGACACACATCTTCATCTTTGACCATCACACGGCCTGTTTTGAGCGTATCTGAAACGTACAAATCTTGGGATAAATTATCGGCGGGAACTAGAAGCCGCGAACGCAGATCTTCTTCCTCGCCATTGACGGTGAACGTGATACACGATGTGGGACACACATCCATGCAAGCATCACATTCAATACACTTATTTTCGGTAAATACCGTTTGAACGTCACAGTTGAGGCAACGCTGAGCTTCTTTAAAGCCCGTTTCGGGACTAAAGCCCAATTCCACTTCTTTTTTACGGTCTTTCAGGGTCAACGCTTTGTCGGCGTGCGGCACCTTAAAACGCTCATCGTCGGAGACGGGACTATCGTAAATCCACTCGTGAATCCCCATTTTCTGACTAATCAGATTGGTATACGGAGAAGGACGGTCATGGACAGATTTTTCACTGCAAAACAAATCAATCGAAACCGCCGCCGAATGTCCCTGCGCTACAGCCGTGATAACGTTTTTGGGCCCCATGGCCGAGTCACCACCGAAGAATACGTTGGGAATGGTTGACTGGAAGGTTTTTTCATCCAGTACGGGCAAGCCCCATTCGTTAAACTGCAAGCCTAAATCGCGTTCAATCCATGGAAATGAGTTTTCTTGTCCGATGGCCACCAGCACATCATCAGCTTCGATAAATACGTCCGGCTCACCCGTTGAGACGAGTTTGCGGCGGCCGTTTTCGTATTTGGCCTCCACTTTCTCAAACATCATTCCTTTGAGTTGGCCGTCTTCCACCACAAACGATTTCGGAACATGACATTCCAGAATCGGAATATCTTCGTGCAGCGCATCCTCGATTTCCCAAGGCGACGCTTTCATTTCTTTGAACGGACTGCGCACCACCACTTTCACCTCTTCTCCTCCCAAGCGGCGAGAGGTACGGCAGCAATCCATGGCCGTGTTTCCACCGCCTAAAACGATTACTTTTTTGCCGATTTTGGCGGTATGCTCAAACGCCACACTCGCTAGCCATTCAATCCCGATGTGCACATGCGCTTTGGCATCCCAACGGCCCGGCAAGTCGGCCAAATCTTTTCCTTTGGGCGCACCCGTACCCACAAATACGGCATCATAACCTTGGTCCAAAACATCACGCAGGCTGTTTACGCGGGTATTGAAATGCGTATGAATGCCCAAATCAAGCACAAAACCCACTTCTTCGTTCAGCACGCTATCTGGCAAACGAAACGAAGGGATTTGACTGCGCATCATCCCTCCGCCCATCGGTTGGTTATCATACAGATGGACTTCGTATCCCAGCGGAGCCAAGTCACGGGCTACGGTCAGTGAAGCGGGTCCGCCGCCGATGAGGGCTATTTTCTTACCGTTGGGTACAAAAGGGCCTTGGGGCATAAAGCTCGTTACATCCCCCTTGTTATCAGCTGCTACGCGTTTAAGGCGGCAAATCGCCACTGGTTCTTCTTCCACACGCCCGCGTCGGCAGGCGGGTTCACAAGGGCGGTCGCAGGTACGACCCAAAACACCAGGAAAAACGTTGGATTCCCAGTTGACCATGTAGGCCTCGGTGTAGCGCTCGGCCGCAATGAGCCGAATGTACTCGGGTACAGGTGTATGCGCCGGACACGCGTATTGACAGTCCACAACCTTGTGGAAATATTCCGGGTTTTTAATGTCAGTCGGTTTCAAGGAGATACGTTTTGAATAATCAATGTATGCAAGTTAATCAACAATAAACAAAAGTTAAAGAAGATACATAAACGTTTTTGGAGGGAGAAAGGCCAACGATTTGATGGGTATTTTCATTAGTTAATTGTGCTTAATTTGCTATTTTTTGGCAATTACTGTATTTTGTTTGGTATATCAAAGACCATGTTATCCAAATATTACTTGAAGGTTACGTGATTTTTTCAAGGGTATTTTACGGAATTTCAAATCTGAAGGCTACATGAGAAGAAAATGACAAATTTTGCCTTTGAATGTAATAGCCAATAAAAACGAAGCCACCATTTTTATAACACACTGCATTCCTTAACAGAAGGCAATTATCTTTTGAACCAATAAACCATACGAATGAACAAGCACGTAATTTCCTTATTTTTAGCATTTTGGACTCTATCTTTTTCTTATTTCTCCAAGGCCCAATCCTTTTATAACAACAAAATCGTAGCCCACCGAGGAGCTTGGAAAAACACGGGAGCCCCCCAAAACTCCATTGCATCATTAGAGAATGCCATCAAACTGGGTTGTGTCGGCTCAGAATTTGACGTTCGAATGACCAAGGATGAAGTGTTGGTCATCAATCATGACGCACATTACGAAGGAATGGACATTGAAAAAACCGATTATGCAGAACTAATCAAAAAACCTTTGAAAAACGGCGAGCATCTTCCGACATTGGAAGAATACCTGAAAGCGGGTAAAAAACAAACCAAAACCATGCTCGTGACCGAAATCAAGCCCTCGCCCGCGGGCAAAGAGCGCGCAATGATTTTGGCCGAAAAAGTGGTCAAGACCGTTCAAAAGTTAAAGGCCCAAAAATGGGTAGTGTACATCAGTTTTGACTACGACATCCTGAAAAAAGTGCGGGAATTAGACAAAAACGCAAAGCTGCAATACCTCAACGGGAATATCTCAGCGGCTCAACTTCAAGCTGACAACATCGGTGGGCTTGATTATCACTTCAGCGTTTTGCAAAAAGACGAGCAATGGATTGCCAACGCCAAAAAACTTGGCGTCGCTACCAACGCTTGGACCGTAAATGACACCTTGGTAATGGATTACTTTTTAGTTCGGAACATTGATTATTTAACAACCGACGAACCCGAAAAAGCCTTGGTGCGTGATGCACGTTTTGCCAAAGAAATACGCAAATTGGTCTGGAGTGACGAATTTAATTATTCTGGATTGCCAGATGCGTCCAAATGGGGCTATGAAGTCGGTGGCAAAGGTTGGGGAAACAATGAGTTGGAATATTACACCAACGCCGATAAGTCTAATGCGCTCGTTAAAAACGGTGTTCTTTCCATCACGGCCCGCAAAAATAAATTTGAAAACCGAGACTATACTTCTGCCCGGCTCCTAACCAAAGGAAAAGCCGAATGGACTTACGGTCGCATCGAAGTACGGGCAAAATTGCCCAAAGGGCGCGGCACATGGCCCGCCATTTGGATGTTGGGCAGCAACATCGAAACCGCCGGTTGGCCCAAATGCGGCGAAATCGACATCATGGAGCACGTAGGCTACGACCCCGATACGCTCGTGGGCACTATCCACACCCAAGCCTACAACCACGTGAAGGGAACCCAAAAATCAAAGAAGATTTTTATCAAAAACCCTTACACTGAGTTTCACGTCTACGCCGTTGATTGGACGCCCGAGAGAATGGATTTTCTGTTGGATGGCAACGTCTATCTAAGTATTCCTAACGAACACAAAACCGTCAATGAATGGCCCTTTGATAAGCCAGAGTACTTATTGCTCAATGTAGCCGTGGGCGGCAATTGGGGCGGTGCAAAAGGCATTGACGAAAGCGTTTTCCCCGCCAAGATGGAAGTAGATTATGTGCGCGTGTTTCAGTAATCAAAACCGCTCATCCCTCCAAAAAATTGAAACGACCTTTAATTAACACAAAATGAATCGAATCCTGCTGAGCGCCGTTGCCGTCTTCCTTACCATTTCCTTTCAAGCTTGTAAAACATTCAAAGGGAGTGAGAAATCCACCATTGAGCAAGCCATGGTCAGGGCCATGCAGTGGCAGGAAGCCAACCCGATTTTTGCGAAAGCACCCACCGACTGGACAAACGGGGCTTATTATGCTGGCGTGATGCGCGCCCACAAATCGACACAAAATCCTGCATTTTTGAACACCCTGGTTGATATGGGCAAACGTAACCAATGGAAAACCTACGACCGCTATTTCCACGCCGACGACGTGGCCATTTCTCAATCTTATTTGTACCTGAACTCCATCGGCAACAAAGAAGTATACCTTGCCCCTACTGACAAGTGGATTCATGAGCACCTCTTTGAACCGCAGGATTGGAAAGTGGGTAAAGGAAATGCCGAACAAAGAATATTATGGTGGTGGTGCGATGCTTTGTTTATGGCCCCTCCCGTGCTTACCCGGTACGCCATCCTGAAAAATGACCAAAAATACCTCGACGAAATGCACCGCTATTATATGGAAACGTGTGAGCTGCTCTTTGACAAAGAAGAAAAATTGTTTGCCCGAGATACCCGTTTTGTAATAACGGGTGCTGCCACGGATAAACGGGAAACCAACGGAAACAAAATTTTTTGGTCGCGGGGCAACGGATGGGTATTGGGTGGATTGGCCTTGATTTTGGAAGATATGCCTAAAAACTACAAACACCGGGCATTTTACGAAAACCTCTTTAAAACGATGGCGGCGCGGGTCAAAGAACTTCAGCCAAGCGACGGCCTTTGGCGCACGAGTTTGCTGTCGCCAGAGTCCTTTACCCACGGTGAAGCGAGCGGCAGCGGGTTCTTTACTTTTGGGTTGGCGTGGGGCATCAACAACGGGCTGTTGGAAGCAAAAACCTACAAACCTGCCGTCGAAAAATCCTGGAAAGCACTGCAAGGATGTCAGCAAGAAAGTGGGAAAATAGGTTGGGTACAAAACATCGGTTATGACCCCAAACCCGCTGACAAAGACAGTTGGCAGAATTTCGGCACAGGTGCTTTCCTAATGGCGGGCAGCGAAATGCTAAAACTGAAATAGCGTTTATTGCCCGTTTTCTGGAATTAAAGACAACTCTAAAGGTTCGCGTTTTTTACAGAACGTGAACCTTTTTTTGTGAGTTCCTACCTAATACGGCCCAATGAAACCTCCGAGACAAGTAATAAACAGCATTATTCAACTATTTTTCAAAACTTTTTAGGGATTTACGAGAGTTGTTCTACTGTACAGGTAAATGGGGTAAAACGTATGAATGTAAAGCAACTAGACGATGAACGGTTGGTTGGGTTTCTTCGGGAAGGTAAGATTTCGGCCTTTGAAGAAATCTACCGCCGCTACTGGTACAAACTTTTTGGGATTGCCTACCACCAAACGGGTGTGAGAGAAGAAGCCGAAGAACTAGTACAGGAGGTATTTTTGACCGTCTGGAACCGCCGAACCGAAGTAGTGATACGGCACCTAGATCTCTACCTAACTATTGCCATCAAAAATCAGGTCTACGACTACATCAAGTCGCAGATTAGCTACCGAAAATACCAAGAATACCTCATTTTTCAGGAAATACATCAACACTACGCCACCGATGAAATCGTCAATTTTAGCGAATTATCGGCGGCGGTCGAAAACGTCCTGAGCCGTTTGCCCGAAAAAAGCGCCGAAGTTTTTAAACGCAGCCGCTTCGAAAATCAATCCGTTCGTGAAATTGCGCTCGGCCTCAACCTCAGCGAGAAGGCCGTTGAGTATCACATTACCAAATCATTGAAGTTTTTGAAAGAGAACCTCAAACCCTTCCAATCCGATAATTAAATGCCATTAACACACCCAGACATGACACAGCAAGAATTCAACGACTTGTCGAAAAGATATTTGGAAGGCCGAACCACCCCAAAAGAAGACGAACTTTTGACGGATTGGTACAACACTCAACCCAAGCAGCTCCCCCTTCCTCCCTTACAATCCCAAAAAAAAGAAATCGAAAAACGAATCTGGCAAAAGATTCAAGCCCAGATTAGGCCAGCGCCCAACGGATTGATGATTAAAATGGCGTGGTTGGCAGGAGTAGCGGCCTGCTTAGTGTTAGGGTTTGTGTGGTTTTCTACCGATAAAGTTCCGCAAAACAACGAAACAACCCTACTCAAGGATCCCGAACAGGTTGGGATTGAAATAAAAAACACAACTATGGTAGAGCAGAAAGTACGATTGGAAGACGGTACGGTGGTCATGCTGAAACAAAACAGCAGCATCATCTACGACAAAAATTATAACAAAGCCAAACGAGAAGTACATCTCATCGGCGAGGCTTTCTTTAAGGTAAAGCGAAACGTGACCAAACCCTTTGTGGTCCACACGGGAGAATTGACCACAGAAGTGCTCGGAACAAGTTTCCGCATCAAACACTACGACAAAGCCAAAAAAATTGAAGTGTCAGTCACAACGGGAAAAGTATCGGTATATGCCGAAAAGCCCAACCGCCCCGCCGAGCGCAATGGGGTCATTCTTACAACCAACCAACGGGTAGTGTTTGATGTGGCGTCCAAAAACATCGTTCCGAGTATCGTTGATGACCCTGTGCCTATTGTTAGCATTGAGAGGGCCCCGCCCCAACTCGACTTTCGGGAAGCCTCCCTTCAACAGGTTTTGGATGATCTTTCAAAATTATATGGTCTTGAGTTCATGATTGCCAATCCTAACGCCAAGGACTGTCACATCACCGCCGACTTAAACGGTCTTTCACTATTTACCCAACTAGAGCTCATCTGTAAATCCATTGATGCCACCTACGAAAAACGAGGCACCGTGGTATTTATCTACGGTGACGGCTGTTAGTAAAAAAAAGAGTCAAAAATGCTACGAACATTTTTGACTCAAAAGTGAAGCCCTCTACAAACGCCAATCTGTGGGAGGGCCTGTTTTTCAATTATTTACCATTAAAAAACAAGTAAATCTATGAAAAAAAACGTACCGATTCCAAAAATCTTATGGAAGGTTATGAAAATTACATTTTCCCAAATGCTCCTATATGTTGTGTTCGCAAGCATGGCATGGGCCTACGATACCCAAGCGCAGGAAGTACTCAACCGACCTATATCGGTCATTGGCGAGCGCCTCGAACTAAGAGACATTTTGAGCCAAATAGAGAAGCAGGCGGCGGTAAAATTTGTGTACAGCACCAAGATAAAATCCAGCCAACGCCTGACGCTGAATGTCAGTAAACGTAAGCTTTCGACGGTTCTGGATGAGATTCTGAAGCCGATTGCAATTGAATATGAAGTTATTGAAAACCGTATTTTGCTTAAAAAGAGAAAAAACGAACAAAGCTTACTCCCAAACGAAGAAGAACCACCAGCGGCGGTCATTCAACCCATTGAGCTACCCATCAGCGGCACGATTAAGGACGAAAAAGGTGTGACGATGGCAGGCGTGAGCATTTTGATAAAAGGCACATCCCGAGGCACCACGACCGATGCTAATGGTAACTTTAAAATTGATGTCCCAGACAAAAACACGGCATTAATCATCAGTTATGTAGGGTATTTATCCCAGCAAATTATGGTTGGCAATCGGAGTCAGATCAACATTACGCTGCTTCCCGACGAACGTTCCCTCAATGAGGTACAGGTAGTGGCCTTTGGCGAGCAACGCAAGCGCGATGTTACAGGCTCCATTGCCTCGTTGAAAGCGGCCGATATTCGCGCCAATACCGCCGCCAGCCCCGATGTAGCCCTTCAGGGGCGCGCGGCGGGGGTTCAAATCACGCAGGCGGGAGGTACTCCCGGTGGGGCGGTGCGTATCAACGTGCGCGGGGTGGCCTCCATCAATTCCAATTCGCAGCCCTTGATTGTCATTGACGGTCAGCCCGTAAACAGTTCCGCCTTCGGTACGGGCGGCGTGGCGATGAACCCATTGGCCGAAATCAATCCCGACGATATTGAGTCAATGGAAGTCTTAAAAGATGCTTCAGCCTCCATATTGTTTGGTTCACGGGCGGCCAATGGGGTCATTTTAATCACCACCAAAAAAGGGGCAAAAGGCAAACCTACCATTGATTTTAGCTACCAACAGGGTATCAACACGGCCACCAATCGCGTCGACTTTATCGATAACGGAGCTGATCATTTCAACATTTTGAAACGAGCCGCCCGCAACAACCTGCAGGCTGGACTGGCCCCAGCTTCTTCCAATTTGACCAACTTAGTGCCAACGGGTATTTTGCGGGGTTCTTTGCCAGCCTCTTTTGATAATCAATTGATTGACTCCACCACCCTCTACAACACGCGTACCAATTGGCTCGACCAAGTGCTACGACAGGGTGGTTTTCAGCAAGCTACGCTGAGTGCAGGCGGTGGCGCAAAAAACCTGACAATTTATGGAAGTGGCTCGTACCGTAAAGAAGACGGGATTATTATTGGCCAAGGTTTGCGTCGTTTGAGCGGACGCGTAAATGTAGAATACAGCCCCATCAAAATCCTTAAACTGGGCGCTAATGTTTCGGTCAATAGCATTGAAAATGAGATGGTTCCACTGGGCAACTCGTACCAATACGGCCTCACATCGGCCTTGCCTGCCTACCCGATTCAATTGCCCGATGGGTCTTTTTTCAACGGTATTGCCAACGGCACCAACAATACGCTGAGCATCGGTACCAACCCCATTTTTTACCGTAACAACTATTCCAATAAGTCCAACACTTTCCGAAATATCAACACCTTTTTTGCCCAAATTGAACCCATCAAAGGCTTAACCATCCGTTCAGAATTTGGCACAGATTACCAAAAAACCAGAAATGATATATTGCTCAATCCTACTTTGTATCCCACTGGAATTCAAGGTGCTGAGCGGACGGGAGGAGGCCGTGCCGAAAACCGCGACGTGCTAAACCGTAATTCTAACTGGAACAACACCATTAATTACACACGTGAATTAGGAAAAAACCACCGCATCGGTGTGTTGGCAGGAAACAGCCTCCAAAACCGCATTTCTGACAACGAAACCTACATCACGGAGCGCGTACCGCCCGGGGCCAAAACGGGCTTGGACACTACCCGAACCATTCTTTTCAATGACGAAATATCGTTTCGGTTTGTCTCTTATTTTGGGCGTATCAACTACGCTTACAAAGACAAATACCTGTTTGAAGTCAGTCTGCGCTCCGACGGCTCGTCGCGCTTTGGTCCCGAAAACCGCTGGGCTACCTTTCCGGGGATGTCGGTAGGTTGGGTCATTAGTGATGAGAGTTTCCTGAGCAACAGTTCTTTTGTCAACTTCCTGAAACTCCGCGCCAGCTATGGCCGCACTGGAAATGCCGAAATCGGAAATTTCTCGTGGCAGAAAAACTTTACGTTTGTAGGATACAATGCTGCCATCTACGGCGGGATACAGGGAGGACAATTTACCAATCCGGGCAACTCCGCCCTGACGTGGGAGTCCACCAAGCAATTTGATGCAGGTATTGAATTTACCCTGTGGAACAAACGCATCAGCGGTACACTTGATTTCTACAACAAAGACTCTGAAGGCTTGCTGCTGGATTATGCACTGGGGCCGTTGTTTGGCACCATCAACAACTCCATGACCATCAACCTCGGCTCCGTTCGCAACCGCGGGGTAGAATTCAGCGTCACCACCCGCAACATTACGAAAAAGGACTTCCGATGGACGACCGATTTTAACATCAGCCACAACAAAAATACGGTGTTGAGTACCTACACCGCGCCGTTCCTTAATTTCCCTTTCCAAGTCATTGCCGGGCCGAGCATTGCTACACCAGGCTATCCTTTGGGTAATTATTACATGGCGCAGTTTGCGGGTTTTGACCCTAATACTGGTAACGAACTCTTTTACGAACGCGACCGGGTCGTCTTCAACAATACTGGTCAAACCGTGAAAACGGGGGCTTTGTGGGATGGAACGATTGCTAACAACGCGGGGAATAATCAATTTATACTCGAAAATCGCACGCCGTATCCAGTGCTATTCGGGGGATTGACCAACAGTTTCCAATTCCGTAAAATTGATTTCAACTTTCTCTTTTATTACCAATACGGCAACTGGATTTATGACCAGGCTCAACGCGTTCAAAGCTACCCAACTACGGGTCAGGTGTTAAGGGCAGAGAGCCCAGGCATCGGTAGCCTGCGTGATGAACTCAACAAAACCGAAGGAGCTTTCCGAATGCAGTGGAACTCCAACGCACGGGGCTTTGAGTCCTCTCGGTTCTTGCACGATGGCTCATTTATTCGTCTCAAAAACGTACAGCTCGGTTATACGCTTCCTGCGTCGGTGGCCCAAAAATTACGTCTCCGCACGGCGCGTATTTCATTGACTGGACAAAACCTGCTCACCTTTACCAAATTTACGGGCTGGGATCCCGAAGTATTTCGCAACGGCGGAGCCGACGGCTCAACGGCAACGCTTTCGCCGGGAGTGACAAACAATGATTTGCCACAGGTGCGCACCCTCTTAGTCGGAATCAACTTTGGGTTTTAATTATTTGACAACCAAGCACTCATGAAAAAGACATATAGCATTCTGGGAGTAATTGCCGTGGCAATCGGCAGTGTTTCCTGCGATAAATACTTAGACGAAGTTTCTTCCAAAACCCTCATCCAAGCGCAAAATGTGCGCACGGTACAGGAATTAGACATTTTGATGACAGGCGCTTATTCGGGCATCGCTCGGGAAGTGGCCTTTGGAGGCAATGCACTGGTCATTGGCGAAACATTTGGTGATTTAGTAGCCGTCAATAACGTCAACTACCGCAATAGCCCAAGTCGCTCGTCGCGGGTTTATACCTGGACGCACCGCGAGGAAGATTATGGGTATCAGGCAGAATTTTTACAATGGTCAACCTTTGGGCTGAACAATGCCAACAACGTGCTGGAAATCCTGCAAAGCAATCAAGTACAAACACCTGGAGAAGCCGACCCCCGCAAGGACATCAACCTCCAAAAAGGACGTATCGAAGGCGATGCCCGTTTTGTACGTGCACTGTGCATTTTTGAACAAACACGCCTCATCGGTTATCCATGGGGCCATACCCCCGACAATTCGCATCCTGGCCCCGTCGGAAATTACAAATCGGTATCGGAATTTGGCGATTTGGCCTATCCTCGTTTGAGCGTTAAAGCCGCTTATGACAGTATTTTGAACGATTTGCGCATTGCCGAACGACTCCTGCCTGAAAATTATAATCCCGCCCAACACCTGCCCGATATGCAGCCGCGCGCAAACAAATACGCCGCACTCGCTCTCATGGCGCGGGTTTATTGGCAGCAAGACAATGTGGACAGCTGTTTGGCGGTGTGTAATCGTTTGCTCGGACAGGGCAATGCCAACCGTTTTCCGTTGGTACCCGGCAATCAAATGTTGGCACAACTTTTCCAGCGTACTGGTATTATGCCAAGCACTAATTCTGCTAATCGTGATGAAGTTATTTTTGAACTCGTCAACGTAGTAGGACGCAACTCCCGTACCACCAACGGCGCGCCTTTGCGTACGCATTATACCCTTCAAAGTGTTTATACTGCAGCTCAATTGGCCAATGTCAACAACCTTACTTCGGGGCCTAATCTACGTATGAGCCAACGCTTTAAGACCTTGGCTGATTTTGACCGTCAGCGCGATTTACGTTACAGAACTCTCCTTGACACCACGCAAGCAACTACGGCTGCAACGGCTTGGAACAGCCCCAATCGGCTTTGGTTTTCGAGAAAATGGGGTTCATTGGGGACGACCAATTTAGGGCCTGTGCAGGGAGTAAATTCCAACATTGTACTCTTCCGCTCTGCCGAATTTTTATTAATGCGCGCCGAAATGAACCAACGCAAAGGCAATACAGCATTGGCATTGACTGACTTAAATGCGGTTCGTACGCGGGCAGGTTTACCAGCATTGACCACGACACCCGCCAATCTATTGGAAGAAATCAGAACGGAATTTATCCGCGAAACTTTCAGCGAAGGAACACGGATTCACAATGTCAAAAGGCTGAAACAACCGCTCAACCCCGGCGACCGCCCTGCCTCGCCAAGCGGTGTAGATTGTGCCTTGGGCAACTGCAACGATGTACCTTGGAATAGCCGTTTGCTGGTGTTTTTGGTACCGCAAACCATGATTGACCGCAATCCTTTACTGGTTCAAAATGATTAGAAAAAGAATGAAAAACATGAAAATATCTCATCCAATATTGGCTGTTTGTTGCGCCCTGCTACTGGTTTCGTCATTCTGGGCGTGCGAAAATCCACCTTTTCCTACGGTGTCAAATGATAGGGCCTTACGCGACCAAATCAAGGGGGTTTGGGTGCCTGTGTCGCTCACGATGAAGTATCAGGTGGGGCTTGTTCCTCGCTCCCGCGACACATTGGTGACTGTCACACCGACCACCGCTCCGCTGTTGGTGACCGGACGAGCCAATCCCATTATGCCCTTTACCGATACGCTTTATTTGGCTGCTCGCACTGCTACCGCTGATACGTTTTGGCTGGCCAATCGGGGTATTCGTCAACAGGGGAATTTTTCGTTGGTGAAAGTCAACGATGAAGGTCAGGAAGCTACGTTGCTCCGTATTGGTCGTCCGACCTACACACGCGGCCAAATCAGTCGCTGGAACTACGATTTTGTTTTTCACGGAACTGTAGCTCCCAACGCCGCCGGTGCGCCAGTCTATACCGCTGCGACGTATACCAATTATTCACCGACGATTACCTCCCTCACCGACCGACAAATGACCATTACTTTCAATACCCAGGGGAATATCAACGTGCCCATAGTACCCATTACACCCGCCAACCAAACCCTAAACGCATCTTGGGGCGGGCGATTAATTGTATTTACGGCGACTTATGCTAAACAGTAATTCTATTAACAGCCATGAATTCAATGAAAATATAGACTCACCCAAAACCGCTTATTCAGCAAGGACAATCGGTCCTTGCTGAATAAATTTTTCTCAAATGATTACTCCCCGACAATGGCACGCAGCCGGTAGCCATTTCTCTTACAAAACCCATCAAATCTTTTACCGAACCGAAGGGCAGGGTGAAACATTGGTTCTTATTCACGGCTTTCCCACTTCCTCTTGGGATTGGTATAAAGTTTGGAACCAACTCGCTCAAAAATACCGAGTCGTTGGTTTTGACATGATTGGGTTTGGATTGTCAGATAAACCCCGTCGTTATTCGTATTCCATCCATGACCAAGCCGACCTATTTGAAGCGCTGATGAATCATCTTGGGATTACCCAATGTCATTTATTGGTACATGATTACGGAAATACGGTGGCACAGGAGATATTGGCCCGTTGGGAAGAACGTAAAAATGAAACATGGGCTCTCGAATCAAGGTCGTTTCCTATCATCAAGTCGGTTTGCTTTTTGAACGGTGGACTTTTCCCAGAAATGCACCGAGCTCTATTGGTTCAAAAATTGATGAAAAGCCCGTTGGGAGTGCTACTTACAAAATTCAACAACAAAGCCCGATTGAAAAAATCGTTCGAGAAGCTCTATGGCCCCCAAGGGATTAATGATGTAGAAATGGATGGCTTCTGGGAAACAATTCAGTACCAAAACGGGCATCGGTTGTTTCATAAACTCATTCATTATATCGAAGACCGCCGACGGAATCGAGAACGTTGGGTAGGCGTTTTACAACAAACCTCCGTCCCGCTTCGTCTTATCAACGGTCCAGAAGACCCTGTTTCGGGAAGGCATTTGGCTGATTATTACCAACAAATGATCCCCAATCCTGACGTTGTAATCATTGAAGGTGCAGGGCATTACCCCCAAAACGAAGCCCCCGAAGAAGTAATAGCCCATTATTTTGAATTTCGACAAAAGCATTACTGAGCTTTTCTTAACTGGCACAACCACACACATGAAATTCTTACTCGCTTACTTATTCTTACCGATTTTTAGCCTTGCTCAACACCAAATCGGTGATGCGGGACAAGTTTTTGACGAATCCCGCTTTGACCCGCGCTTTCCCGACATGAAAGAATGGGCCAAAGCGGGCGTACAAGGTGGCATTCCGTTGAGACATACCTTAAAAATCCAAAAAACGATTACACCTCAGAACAATTTACAGGAGGCCATTGATGAGGTTGCGGCACTGGGCGGCGGCGTTATTTTACTCAGGAATGGCGAATATCTTGTTTCAAAACCCGTTATGTTGCAGTCAAATGTGGTGCTGCGCGGCGAAAGCAAAGACCAAACGGTGCTAAAGGTGGTGATGAAAAAGATGTTTTTCAAATACGCCCCCGACCAAAAACACCTCGTAGCCTTTGAAATAAACAATGCCCAACGGGTGGGACTAGAAGACCTGACTTTTCGGTACGCTGCCGTCGATTTTGAACCTTACGACAAATCTGATTTCAATGCCGCTTGGGACCGTCGGGTTTTTCACGAACACGAAACCCGTGATACTACGCTATTTGTACACTTGGTTATTTTTAGAAACAGCCGCAATTCGTGGGTGGACAACTGTAACTTTCTGTGGGCGGGTACGCATCCGTTGGGTTTGGGGAATTGTGAACATATCACCTGTCGCAATAACTTCATGGACCGTGCCTACGTCAAAAAAGACTCTTTTCATGGGGGCTATTACGGGTGTTGGGGTTCCAGATACTGCCTGTTTTACAACGAAAAAGTCCGACGACTTCGCCACTTTGCCATTATGAATCAGGGCGCGGCATATAACGTAGTATATCGCTGTGATTTTGAAGTAGATGTCAACTTTCACGACCAAGACCACGGTCATAATCTGGTAGAACAATGCCGCATCGCCACGCCCGTTTGGCACAGTTGGGACGCTATCGGCATCGGTGCCCCCAACAAACACCGTCCGCCTGGCCCCGAAAACTTGCTGTTCAACAACACAGTCATTTCCAAAGGGGTGTCTGGCTACAACCGAAAAATGGGGGCGGCCCAGCCCAACGCGGTGTATCAGGTTACCACCGAATTTGGCAAACCCAACGTTTTTCTCCGCCCCTATGCACCGCCCAAAGGAGGCACATTTTACGCCGTCAAAGCTCAACCCTAAGCCTTACAATCATGAAATTATCTAACTGTCTCTCTGCTATACTCCTGATTATCAGTATATCTATTCATGTTGGTGCCCAAAGCGACCCGTACCTGCACCAACGCTACGACGCCCTGCATGACTCACCCATGCAGCAGAAATTTCGGAAACTGGCACCCATGCCGGCGGGAGTCGTGTATGTGCAGCAGCCCAACGAAGGTGAGAAAGAAATGCGGGTGCATTTCCAAAACATGAAAAAGCTGGGCTTCAACGCCCTGAAACAAATCATGCCTTTACCAACCTGGACCATTGAGCAAATTTCATTGATAGCCTTGGAAGAAGGCATCATGCCGTGGTGGTACGGCGAAGGCGGCTACGAAGAAATAACACCTGCCCTTTTGGAACAGCTCGGTATCGCTAAAACCCTGTCAATGAGCGAAATATTGGAGCATCCTAAAATGGTCAATTACCAAAAAGAAGTTGCAAAAAAACGAATCCTAAATACCGAAAAATACATTCAGGGCACTCCCGATAAAAAATTCATGCGGGTCACGAGCGTGGCCTACGACCCCGAAATCGGCGGACGTGGGGTGGAACTCAGTACCAAAGGGGAAGCCTTGTTTTTGGAATGGCTCAAAAAGCGTTACCATACCGTAGAAAATTTGAACCAAGTTTGGAATCAATACCACGCGGGGCTTTTCCTGAACGAACAGCGGGTATTCAGTGACTGGGAGGATGTGGCGAAAAATTGGCGAAATATTACAGGCAGAGAATACAATCACGTCAAAGACATTTACCGATTCAAGGTGGAACACAATTTGGGTCGTATCCGCGAATCTGCCACACAGTTCAATCGTTTTGATGCCAATGCGCCTTATCGTGGCGGCGGTGAATTGGCTGTTTTTCACCCTTTTGCGTGGTACGGAGTAGATATGGAAGGCATCGCCGACGTGCTGACGCAATACGGTTCTTTTTACCCTTCCATGCACTTTTCGTGGCATTATAATCTGGTCAAAGGCGAAATCACCAAGTCGCTCTACCAGCAGGCGTCGATGATGAATGACTTCAATAAAGGCGGCTGGACGGGTGGCTGGGAAAGTACCGGCGGGCCGATGCAGATGGATGGCGAAAAAAATCCAGGACACAACAATTCTTACTACGTCGGCCCCGATGAATTGATGCAGCTCTACCTCAGTCAATTGGCCGCGGGCTTCAAAGGGTTCGGTATTTGGTGCTGGAATGCCCGAAGCGCCGGAAAAGAAGGCGGTGAGTACAGTCTGCTTGACCGAAACGGACAGCTCACTAACCGAGCGGTTGTCATCGGGCAATTGGGAAAAGCCATGCAAAAGTACCGTTTTGAACTCTGGAAAGCCCACAAAGAACCCATCGTCGGAATTCTGTACGATTGGGAAAATGAGGCTACTTGGGGCGCTATGAGCATTCCAGGGAGGGATGATTTTCGATTTCAGCCCGTCAAAGCGCGAATCGGCATCAGCAATGTACTGATGGCCAACAACGTACCTTTTGAATACCTCACGCCCAACGATTTATCCAAAGGTTTAGCCGGGCGCTACAAAGTGCTGTATTTACCAGCCATGCTCACGATGCGAAAAGAACTGTTGCCACTCTTGAAAAAATACGTGCATGAAGGCGGGCGACTGGTCATGGACTTGCCTTCAGGTTGGTACGACGAAAATACCGTTAACCTTCCGACAGGCAAAGGCTCGGATTTTGAGCAGCTTTTTGGGGCGACCATTGATGATTTTCAGTTTTCGGGCACCAATCGGCAGCTCACTATCGCAGGGAAAGAAATACAGGGCTTTACCATCAACGCAACGGCTACGGCAGCCCGCGTTGTTGAAAAATACAACAACGGCAAACCCGCCGTGTTGGAACATACCCTCGGCAAAGGCAAGGCCATACTGCTGGGTTTTCAGGCATCACTCAATGCCTTTGAAAATTCTGGAAAGTCTTCTTTGCCCATTTTGCAGTACACGCTTGGGGCCTATTCATCCCCTTATTCCTGTCCCAACGCCCTCGTGTATCGTTTGGCTGCTCCCGAAGCAGACCATTATTTTTTGTTGAACGAAGCTACTGCCAAAACCGTCGCACTTGACTTTAAAAATCTGAAATACAAACGGATTACGGACGCCATCACGGGTGAAACGGTCAACATCAAGCAACTCACATTAGCGACAAAGGGCGGTCGTTGGATTCGCGCCGAAAAATAAACGGGTTATTATTTATTAAACCCCTAATTATTGATACAATCGCCCTTTCAAGGGGCATAGGGTGAGTGATATTTTAATCTTTGGTTTCGGTTGTAATATTGTTTTCTATAGTCTTACTCACCAGCATCTGCCTCAATTCTTCCCACTCTTTTTCCATTTTGGCCAATCGGTTTTCCAAGGCTTCATTTTTCATGCGCAATTCGTCATTGGTACTTCTCAACTCATTTGTTCTTTTGACCAATGACTGAATGGCCGCAAAGTTGATGCCATCGAAATCGGCTTGGTTGATGAGCGTATCGCAGCCGATAGTACCGAAGCCATCTTTGCCGAAAGCCGCGTAAAAATCCTGCGCCATGGGGCCGTAGTGACGGAAAACTTTGGGGTCTTGACCTTTATAGTTCCAAGTGGCAAGTCTGAATTTTGCAATTTTATGCAGTAGCCCTTCGCCATCTATGGGCAGGAGTTTTTCTTTTTTGGCAGAATCCGAGATAGCCGACCACGCATTGGCCCCAGGCCCGGCTACAATGCCCGTACGTACATTATTAGAGGGATTACCGTTGCCTGTGTCACCGCAGGTCATCAGCCAATAGCCATTGGCAAAGCGAGCTACAAATTGATTGGGAGATCCTACAATCGTCTCTCCTTGAAGGTAGGGGTCGTAATCGCCAATGACAAAAGAGCCGTTTTTCCCATTGGTGTTTACCCTATACCCCATGGCCGTAGAGTAATTGCCACTGGCGACAGTATTAAATCCCATTGCGGTTGATGTAATACCACTGGCGACGGTAATATCTCCCATTGCCGTAGAATATTGACCACTGGCGAGTGTACTAAATCCCAAAGCTACAGAAGAACTACCAGTGGCCCGGGCACCTATTCCTATGGCCGCAGCGTAACTGCCACTAGCAGTGGTACCTGCGCCCAGAGCCGTGGCATAATTGCCACTGGCAATGGTAAAATGACCCATAGCCGTAGAATAGCTTCCGACAGCGCGGGTGTTGTACCCTGTTGCGAATGAAAACAGCCCTATATTCGCGGCATCCCAATCACTACTCCTATCTAACGCCACTGTCCCTGCCCGAAAAGCCGAGCGGGAGGGAATCCACATCAACCGCGTGCCCGCGCCGCTTACGGGGGCGGTGGGGGGATTGGTGGTATTATCGGAAACATTCGTCAGCCCAGTAGGATTGGCCGACCAAAAACCTCCTGTATTGACATTCTGAATTTCGTTGCCGCCTGCACCTGCCAATTGCCAATAATTGCTTACACCCCCTCCTACCGAGAGGCTTACCCAAGTTCCCCCTTGCCTAAACCAGTAACTTTGGGTGTTGGTATCGAAGACCAACATGCCGTTTTGTGGCGAAGCAAGAGCTGTGCGCTGGGCAGTGGTCATTTGCGGCAAAATAATACCCGGCAAGATGGTGGTGGACTGCCCCAAGGCGGTCAAGAGGGAGGTAAAGGTAATGAGGCAAGCAAAAATGAATAGTTTTTTCATGAGAATAGGAGATAATGGATAATGTGAGCTTCACTACCGAACAAAAGTACCTCCAAATCAATCATTTATGACTGTATTGAGCTATCTTTCCACTATAATAGTGTTTGCCGTGGTTTTATTCTCCAACATTTGCCTCAATGCGGCCCATTCCTGTTCCATCTTGGCCAATCGCTCCTCCAAAGCTTCATTTTTTAAACGTAATTCGTCATTGCTGCTTTTCAAATCTCCATTCATCGTCATCAGCTCAGCGCTCTTTAGCCTCAACTCGTTGGTTCTTTTAACCAATGCCTGAATAGCCGTAAAGTTGATACCGTCAAAATCGGCTTGGTTGATAAGTGTATCACAACCAATAGTACCGAAGCCATCATGGCCGAAAGCAGCGTAAAAATCCTGCGCCATGGGGCCGTAGTGACGGAAGGCTTTGGGGTCTTGGCCTTTGTAGTTCCATGTTGTGAGTTTGAATTGGGCGATTTTGTGCAGTAGCCCTTCACCATCTATGGGCAAATGTTTTTCTTTTTTGGTTGAATCCGAGATTGCTGACCAAGCATTGGCTCCTGGGCCGGCTATCATACCCGTTCGAATATTGTTGGAGGGATTACCGTTGCCTGTATTGCCGCAGGTCATGAAGTAATAACCATTGGCAAACCGAGCCACAAATTGATTGAGAGAGCCTACAATGGTTTCTCCTTGCTGAAATGGATCGGCATCGCCGATGGCAAAAGCCCCGTTTTTCCCATTAGTGTTTACCCTACTACCCATGGCCGTAGAACCCACGCCACTGGCCACAACACTCGTTCCTATGGCAATGGCACTACTGGCGTTAGCGGTAGTAGTATTTCCTATGGCAGTAGAAAAGCTACCACTAGCGGTAGTAGAAATTCCCATGGCGGTAGATGAATTACCGCTAGCAATGGCATTATTTCCCATGGCGGTAGCCGAATTACCACTAGCTAGGGTAAAATTTCCTATAGCAGTGGCATAATTGCTATTGGCGGTACTTAGAACACCCATGGCCGTAGAACCAAAACCGCTGGCGGTGGTAGTTGCTCCCATAGCCGTAGAATAGCTTCCAGTAGCAGACGTATTGTACCCAGAGGCGAATGAAAACAACCCTATATTCGCGGCATCCCAAAAATTACTTCCCTCTGATTCTACTGTCCCTACCCGAAAAGCCGAGCGGGAAGGAATCCACATCAACCGCGTGCCCGCGCCGCTCACGGGCGCAGTGGGGGGATGGGTGGTGTTAGTACTTGAGCTGGTCAGCCCCATAGGATTGGCCGACCAAAACCCACCCGTATTCACATTCTGAATTTCGTTGCCGCCAGCGCCCGCCAACTGCCAATAATTACTTACCCCTCCGCCTACCGCGAGGCTTACCCATGTTCCCCCTTGCCTATACCAGTAACTTTGGGTGTTGGTATCGTAGACCAACATGCCGTTTTGTGGAGATACAAGAGCCGTGCGCTGAGCAGTGGTCATTTGCGGCAAAATGATGCCCGGCAAGATACTGGTATACTGCCCTAAGGCCGTAAAAAGTATTGAAAACGTAATAAAATAGGTTAAAATGAGTGTTTTTCTCATGAACAAGTAAAGTTTAGGGTAAAAAACGAAAGTCACATAAATACATTCTAAGGCTAATATAAATGGCAATGCGTTTAGAGGCGCCGCTGTTTTCTACTTTTTTGTAAATTATTATTCAACGGCAAAATAATACCCAATGCGCTGACTTGTAAGCCATTCCTAGAAATATGTCTAATTTTTGAAGCGCATGTATATCTTGAATTTAAGCACCAAATCTTCATAAAGTTTTATTTATTCCTACTTTTGTTGAATTTTATTTAAAATTCAACCGTATTTGTTGTGGTAAACTCCTCACTCAATGATGAAACCCTCTGGCAGCGCCTCAAAATGGGCGATGAATTGGCTTTCTCTGCTTTGTTTGAGCGGTACTATCGTTCATTAATCAACTACGGAAATTCGTTGAGTTCTTACCCCGAACGGGTGCAGGATTGCGTTCAGGATGTGTTTGTAAACCTTTGGCTTTATCGCAACACTCTGAGCGACAACGTAGTAGTCAAAGCCTACCTCCTCTCAAGCGTCAGGAAGCGCATAGCGCGTTTGCACGAGCGTGATACTATTTTTAGACAAACCGCGCCCTTGGATGCTGTACAATTTTCGTTGGATTTTTCCATCGAAGACCAGCTCATTGCCGACGAAGAAACCTCGGCCCAGGTTTCGCAACTCAACCGCCTGATAAACGCCTTGCCTCCTCGGCAAAAAGAAGCGCTCTATCTGCGTTATCATCAAGGACTAACAATTGAACAAATCGGTGAGATGCTCGACATCAATCACCAGTCGGTTTCCAATCTTCTGCATCGTTGTATCCAACACCTCCGCAAAGAATGGAAAGGTGATTTAACCCTCCTTTTTGTGCTATTTTCGAGAATACTTTAAATTTTTCAAAAAAAAGTACCACGTTAGTGAGTATCGGCCCCAAAGCCTGTCCTCTCTGCATTTGAAACTCTTTTTCAGATGCAGAAGCGCAACCATTATAATAAAATTGAAGATTTTTTGGCCGATGAATCGTTCCAAAAATGGGTTCGGGAAGGAAAAGAACGTGAACATTGGGAAGAATGGACGGTAGAAAACCCCCAACGGGCCAAACTTGTGGCCGAAGCTCGATTGTGGGTATTGGCCACCCGAGTGCCTGAGCCAACTCTTTCTTCGTCCGAAGTTGCCGCTGCGTTGCAGGCATCCCGTGACAAAATAAAATCCATTGAAAAGGGAACTGCTGTGCCTTCGATTCCGCTTTGGCGTCGTACTGGGTGGCGCAGTATTGCGGCGGTTTTGGTGCTAGGACTTGCGTTGGGATGGTTGTTTAAGCGCCAAACATTGACGCAGGATACACTTACTTACACCGAACTCATCAACCAAGATACCCAAGGACTGATTGAACAGGCCAACAACACCCATAAACCACAGTTGATTACCCTTTCTGACGGCAGCTCGGTGCTGCTTCAGCCCAAAAGTAAGCTCAGCTATCCAAAAAGCTTTGAAGGCGACGAACGTAAAGTGTATTTGTCGGGCGAAGGCTTTTTTGAAATCAGCAAAAATCCGAAGAAACCCTTTTTCGTTTTTGCCAACGAGATTGTCACCAAGGTTATCGGGACTAGTTTTCGCGTGAAAGCTTACACTGACCAACCCGACGTGGAAATAGTAGTACGGACGGGAAAAGTAAACGTAAGCTCAAACCAAGCCATCTCGCAGTTGAATAACGAAACGGTACAATTATTACCCAATCAGGGAGTCCGGTTTACCCGCAAAACACTTATTTTCGAGAAAATAACGGATTTAACCCGCGAAAAGCCTGATGCACAATCCATTACTGCCATCGAACAACTGAGTTTTGAATTTTCGGATGTTCCCGTGGCCCAAATCCTAAAAACCATTGAGCAGGCGTATTTGGTGGAGATTGACTATCCGCAGGAGAAATTGAAAGACTGCTATCTTACGACTTCCCTCAGCGACCAACCCCTGCCCGAAAAACTCAAGATTATTTGCGAGAGTTTGGGCAACACGACCCGTTATGAAATGAACGGCAACCGAATCACTATTTTATCAGAAGGATGTAACTAACCCCGACATTTGCTGCCTATGACCTAACAATACCCCTGCTTACCCACAAAAAAGCGTCGAAATGCTGCTACATTTTCGACGCCCGATGCTTCCCCTAACGTGTTCCGTTGACATGCCCTCTGCTAAGGGCACGGGGAGGATTTTGCCAATACCTCCGTAAAAAGTATTAACTAAAAACAAGTCAAAAGTATGAAAAAAACATTGACCAACAAACGATTACTATATCGAATTGTGCAAACGTCACTCCTACAACTCACCTTGGCCATCGTGTTTTCGAGCATTGCAATGGCCACCCCAGTAAAGGGTCAAAGTATGCTTGACCGAAAGGTAAGTGTGAATGTTTCGGATATAGCTTTGGAAAAAGTATTGCTCCAACTCGAAAAGGAGGCACAGGTAAAATTTTCCTTCAATTCGAGAGCCTTACAACTCGACCGTCAGGTAAGCATCAATGCCACCAACGAACCATTATCGAGCGTGCTCACTCGCCTACTAAAACCACTAAAAATCAAACACATACAGGTCAGCAATCGCATTGTCTTACGAAAAGACAACGCCTCCACAACGGGGCTTTGGGAAAATGATCTACCCACCAAATCGTTGGAATATCAACTGACCGAATCAATCGTGACCGGAACTGTTACCGACGAAAACGGGCAGGGATTGCCGGGCGTCAGCGTGCTCATCAAAGGCACCCAACGCGGTACAACCACCGACGCCGTCGGAAAGTACAAACTGGCGCTATCGGACAACAATGAGGTACTGGTTTTTTCATTTGTGGGCTACCTTTCTCAAGAAATAAAAATCGGTAGCCAAACAACGCTCAATGTCTCTCTAAAACTAGACACCAAAGCCCTCGAAGAAGTGGTGGTCGTGGGATACGGCGTTCAACGGAAAAAAGATCTCACAGGAGCGGTGTCGACCATCAATGGCGAGATGTTTAAAGAGCGCAAAGAAACCCAAGTAGCCCAAGCCCTCCAAGGGGCCATGTCGGGTGTAATGGTGACCCGCAACGGCGCCAACGGCGCCATGGGAGGCGCAACGATTCGCATCAGAGGCGTGACCACCATTGGCAATTCTGACCCGTTGGTGATTGTGGATGGTGTGCCCGTGAGCGATGTAAATCAAGTCAACCCCAACGACATCGAAAACCTATCGGTGCTGAAAGATGCGGCGTCGGCTTCTATCTATGGCTCGCGGGCGGCTTCGGGGGTGATTTTGATTACGACCAAAAGAGCCAAAACCGACCAAGCGTCTATTCAGTATAGTTACGAAAATGGATTTGATACGCCTACGCAGTTGCCCGATTATATGCGTTCGCAGCGTTATATGGAGCTTGTCAACGAACTCCGCTGGAACGATGCTGGCAACGGTGCCAACCGCTTTCCTACTTTTAGCCAAGATTTATTGACGGATTATAACCAAAAACACCTTTCTGACCCCGACAGATACCCCGATACGGATTGGATGGCTCTGACGCTGAACAAAATGGCCCCACGAGAAGCTCACAGTATCAGTGTCATTGGCGGGTCTAAATTTGTTAAGTCCAATGCCTCAGTACGTTATGAGAAAGTAGGCGGTTTTTACGACAACAAAAACTATAATCGGATTTTTGTTCGGTCAAACAATGATTTTACCATCAATAAACTGATTGGCGGAACGGTCGATTTTAACTTCAAAAGAACCAATGCCTTAGACCCTACGGCCAGTGACCCGTTGTATCGTACTCGGATTTCTTCGCCTATTTATCCCGCAATCTGGGCCGATGGCCGCATTGCCGACGGAAAAGCGGGTGAAAACGTGTATGCCAAGGTTAAATACGGCGGCACCGATCGCAACACTTACAATCAAGTTGGGGGGCGATTGGCGCTTGACATCAAACCCATTGAAGGCTTGAAGCTATCGGGAATCATCGCACCGATATTTGACTTTAATAACCAAAAACGATTCAACAAAAAGGTGGATGTCTATGCAGCCAACGACCCCAATCAATATGTTGTATCCCTGATTGGCGGCGGGCTTACCACCCGATTGGATGAAAACCGTACCACCAATTACAGCATCACAACGCAGCTTTTGGCCAACTACCTCAAAACCGTTGGAAATCATGATTTTACGGCATTGGCTGGCTACGAAAATTATTACTTCAAAGGCGAGTCAATGGGCGCTTCTCGTGACCAGTACCTTTTTGACACCTACCCTTATCTGAACCAAGGCCCGGCCGCCTTCAGAGACAATTTCGGAACGGCTTTTGAAACGGCCTACCGTTCTTATTTCGGGCGCCTGACGTATAGCTATAAAGACAAATATTTGATTCAGGCCAACGTGCGTCGCGATGGTTCGTCGCGCTTCAACGCTAATTATCGCTGGGGTACGTTTCCTTCGATTTCGGCGGGTTGGGTGATCAGCGAAGAAGATTTTTTCAAAAGACAGAACCTGGTTTCTTTCCTCAAACTTCGTGCATCGTGGGGAACGCTTGGCAATGAGCGCATCGGCAACTATCCGTCGGTCGGAATCATGAGTTTTAGTAATGCCTTATTTTATCAAAACAATCTCGTAACAGCACAGCAAACCGCCGCCCAAGTGCAGTATGCCATTCAGGATATTTCTTGGGAAAAAACGGCATCGACGGATTTGGGACTTGACGCCTATTTCTTAAAAAATCGCCTGCGCCTTACCGCCGATGTGTATTACAAAGAAACCAAAGACATGCTGCTGGCATTGCAGATTCCGATTTTTGTAGGCTTCGAAAACCCCAACCAAAACACGGGTGTGATGACCACCAAAGGCATCGACCTTGACCTAGGCTGGACCGACAATATCGGCAAGTTAAGATATTCAGCCTCATTTAATCTCTCTCAATTTCAGTCGGTTATGGGCGAATTGGGCGGTACGGAGTTTATCGGCGACCGAATCAAAAGAAAAGGCAGTCAGTTTGACGAATGGTACGGATACCGCTCGGAAGGGATTTACCAAACCCAAGAAGATGTCAACAACTCTCCCAAACTCAATACCAACGTAAAAGTGGGCGACATGAAATACACCGACATCAGCGGCCCTAACGGCGTACCCGACGGGAAAATCTCCCCCGAATACGACCGCGTGCTGCTCGGTAGTTCGCTGCCCCAATGGATGTATGGCGGCAACTTCAAGTTGGATTACAACGGTTTTGATTTAGGCGTTACTTTTCAAGGCATTGGTTATCAGAACACTTCACTCTTGTCTTATACCGACTACAATGCCGAAAACTGGGGCGTATTTCCAGTCTATATGGATGGGAGCACTTGGAGTATGAACAATACCGCTGATCAAAATTTGGCCGCCAAATACCCAAGATTTACCGAAACAAACAAAGGTCTGAACCGCGCATTATCCGATTTTTGGTTGTTTAACGGGGGGTATTTTCGTCTAAAAAACATCACGTTGGGCTACACGATTCCCCAGAATATTTCTCGAAAAATCATGTCAAACAACATCCGTTTTTACATCAATGCCACCGATGTTTTCTCGCTCAACAAATATCCAAAAGGCTGGGACCCTGAGGGAATGGGTATTGTTTCGACGTTTTTGGGAGGTTTTACGATTGGTTTTTAAAATAATTCTCTGACTCACAATGAAAAATAAGATATACAGCGCAGCCCTAAGCTTACTACTGTTGGCTTCCTGCCAAAATTCACTAGACCTCTATCCACTCGCCGAGCCGTCGGCCGAAAAGTGGTATTCCAACGAAACCGAGATTCAGTTAGCACTCAACGACCTCTATCGTATCGATTGGTGGCAATGGGATGAAGACGGAATGAGCATCAATTATCTTTCTGATGATGGCTTTTATCGCCAAACCCTTACGCCCATCAAATCAGGAACGGTGACGAGTCAGTGGGCGTTTTCGACCACCCTTTGGCGCAATTCTTACAAAGCCATTGCGCGTGCTAACAGAGCCATTGTGGCCCTGAACAGCGCGGAAACGAAAGCCAAAGTAAACCAAGCAAAATTAGATGTTTACTTGGCCGAGGCGCGTTTTCATCGCGCATCGCAGTATGCCAAGCTGGTCAATAAATTTGGCGATGTAGTTTATAGCGACGATGTTATCAGTATCGAAGACGCCTACACCAAAGGCCGTACCGACAAAAAAACGGTCATCACAAAAATCTACGAAGATTTCGATTTTGCCATTGCAAACTTACCGACAAGTTATGCCGCGTCGGCCGTGAAGCGCGCCACCAAAGGCGTTGCCATGGCCCTAAAAGCACGCTTTGCCCTTTACGAAAAAGACTACAAAGTAGCCAGTGATGCCGCCAAAGCCTGCATGGACTTAAACCAGTACACGCTGCACTCCGACTACAGCAATCTGTTTTTGCAAAGCACCAAAAACGCAAAAGAGATTATCTTTTCGATTCCTCGTTCCTTAGAGTTGAAGGTGAGCACAGGCCCTACCTCCGACATCATCAGTCGTAATTCGGGGGGCTTTGCGGCGGCCAACCCTACTTGGGATTTGTTTTGTTCATATCTCTGTACCGACGGAAAAACCATTGATAAGTCGCCACTCTATGACCCACGTAACCCCTTCAAAAATCGCGACCCGCGTTGCACCGCTACCATCGTGGAGTTTGGACAGCCGCATTTAGGCTTTATTTATGACCCCCACCCCAACGCCCTGCAAGTGACGCGTATCAGCACCAACACCAAAGTCACCAACAACGACAACCGCGCCAACGCGCAGTTTGCATCTTTCAATGGGTTGATTTGGAAAAAAGGGGTTGACGATTCGTGGCTGCTCAATGGTCGTTTGATTGAGCCTGAGCAGATTATCGTACGTTATGCCGATGTATTGTTGATGTATGCCGAAGCTAAGATTGAGCAAAATCAAATTGACAAATCGGTACTCGATGCTATCAATTCGGTGCGGGCAAGGGCCTACAAAGCCGCGCTTTCGGCCACCACAGCTTACCCCGCTATTACCACCACAAACCAAGCCGAGCTACGTCGTGAATTGCGCATGGAGCGCCGCATGGAATTGGCTTTTGAAGGGCTTCGCTACATGGACATTGTACGCTGGGGCATTGCGGGCAAAGTGCTCAACCGACCCATTTATGGAATGCTCGACCCCGTTGATTTACGGTCTAAAGTAGTGAATCAAAATCTGTGGTTTTTTCCTGGTACGCCTACGATTGACCAAGACGGAATCCCCGACTTTAGCGAAATGGCAAAAACGGGTCTCATCAAAAATCTAGTACCCACGGCTTGGAACGACCGCCAATATTTGTGGCCAATTCCCACCTCAGAAATCCAAATCAATCCCAATATGAAGCAAAACGACGGATATTAGGTTCATTATTTACAGTCAATATTCGGAAGTTAAAACCCAACATTTAACTAAATAAGGAATTCAAAGTTCACAATGAAGACATATAAAACCGCCTTTATATGGGCAGGAATAGCAATGGGGCTAATGCTGATTTGCTCACCCACCCACGCCCAACCCAAGCCCTCTTACCCCCAATTTAGTGGGATTTACCCCCACCTCGCCTATTACAACAACGAAGGTGAATGCGGAACGGGTGCAGTGGTGCCTTGGGCTGACCGCCTTTGGGTGATTACCTACGGGCCGCATTTGCCCTTTGGTTCATCAGATAAGCTCTACGAAATCACGCACGGCTTGCAGCGAACCATTCGGCCCGAAAGTACGGGGGGTACACCCGCCAACCGCATGATTCACAAAGAAAGCAATCAATTGTTTATCGGCCCATATGCCATTGATGCTCAGCGAAACGTGCGTACCATTCCATACACGGAAGCACCTGGTCGCTACACGGGTTTGGCACGGGGATTGACCGACCCTCAAAGCAAAATTCTGATTGCTACCATGGAGGAAGGATTTTACGAAATGGACGTAAATACCCTAAAAACCAAACTATTGTACCAAGACGGCAACGTCAAAGAAAAGAAGGAAAACGACGTGGCCAACAACCACAGTGGCACGCTCCTGCCTGGTGCACACGGCAAAGGCGTTTATTCTGGACAGGGCGTAATGGTGTATTCCAACAACGGCGAATCAGGCCCGCAGGCGCTGAAGCAATTTGACATTGAGGCGGGCGTATTGGCCGAATGGAACGGAAAAGACTGGAAGGTGGTTCGCCGTAATCAGTTTGTGGAAGTAACAGGTCCGGGCGGAATTTATGGTAACAAAAACCCCGACACCGACCCGATTTGGGCTACGGGTTGGGACCATAAATCGGTTTTATTGGGCGTGCGTGATGGTGGAAAATGGTCTTTTTTCCGTCTACCCAAAACCAGCCATAGCTACGACGGTGCCCACGGCTGGAACACCGAATGGCCCCGCATCCGCGACATCGGCACCGCCGACAAACCCGATTATCTGATGACCATGCACGGAATGTTTTGGCGTTTCCCTCAAACGTTTACATCCAAAAATACCGCTGGCATTCGTCCGCGCTCGGCTTACTTAAAAGTCATTGGTGACTACGCTCGTTGGAATAATCAACTTGTTTTTGGTTGCGACGACTCGGCCCAAAAAGAGTTTTTGAACAAACGTAAGACCAAAGGAAACATCGAAGGCCCGGGACAATCCAATTCCAATCTTTGGTTCACTTCGTTCAATACACCTGACGAATTAGGGTCCAACACCGCGCAGGGAGCCGTTTGGCTTGCCGAAAAAATTGAGGCTAATGCCGTGTCAGAACCTTTCTTATTTGCGGGATGGAACAAACGCATGGCTTGGATTCATAACGCAGGTAATCAGAGCGTTAGCTTTAGTTTTGAAACAGACATAGATGGGAAAGGAAACTGGAAGTCGTTGCGTGTGGTAGAAGCGGGAGCAGGTCAGAGCGTTGCCGTGACTTTTAACGCCAATGAAACAGGGGAATGGATTCGGGTAAAGAGCAACCGCGCCACCACCGCAACCGTCAATTTTAATTACAGCGATGCCTCCCGGTTCCAGTCGACAGCCGACAAAATGTTTACTGGATTAGCCAACATCCGTTCTTCAAATTACTCGGGAGGACTTATGTACGGCTTGGGTGACAATCGCCGCGCGATGGGGCTTTTGGCGGGGCAATTCTCCAACGGAAAATTCACCGAAAACGGCTATTACGAATTGGACAGCGCCATGAATTTGGTTAAAAAAGAAGACCCAAAAACGGCGCAGTTTATCCGCGATAAGTTTGCCATTCCTAAAGACGTAATTTCGGTGGATGAAGCCTCGGTTCTTGTCATTGACGACAGCGGCCGCAGATGGAGATTGCCCAAAGGCAACGAAGCATTCACCAGCAAAACCAACACTGCTTCGCTCAGAATTTGCCGAGAAGTGGCCACCGAGCGCGATTTATTGAACGCCCACGGGACATTCTACGAACTCCCCGCCGAAAATGCCGATGGTTTTGCTAAAATCAGACCCGTAGCCTCACACTCGCTCAGCGTGCACGATTATGCATCCTACCGTGGCTTATTGGTCATGACAGGCCTCGACAACCAAACGGCTGCCAATGAGCACATTGTCGCCTCAAGCGACGGAAAAGCCAAGGTATGGGCGGGCACTATCGACGACCTTTGGAAATTAGGGAAGCCCACTGGTCAAGGCGGTCCGTGGAAAAACAGTCAAGTAACCGCTGGCACTCCTTCCGATGCGTATTTGATTGGGTTTTATGACAAAAAAAGCCTCAAACTTTCGCATAACGCAAATCAGGCCGTTACGTTCAGCATTCAGGCAGAAGCCATCGGCCACGGCCCTTGGATGAATTTTAAACAAGTGACGGTAAAACCCGGCGAAACCTTTGAGTACACTTTCCCAGATTCATTTCAAGCCCGGTGGGTACGTTTTACGGCCGACAAAAATTGTGAGGCAACAGCTTGGTTGACGTATCAATAGTTGAAGTTTTTGTAAAAAAAGATAGGTAATGAACAGCATCAATCCCCGGCGGGCTTCCGTTGGGGATTTGTTTTTTTAAGGCTTTGGCCCGTGTCTTACAACCACCCACCGTAGCAAATTGCCTCTTATTGGAGCTTTCTACATTTTTCTAAAAAAATATTTCAGAATGAAGGGTATTTTTTGGTAACCCCTGTACCTGTACTTATAACTGATTTGTGACTTGTTTTAGAATAAATGGTAATATGCCAAGCAGATAACGAAGTGTTTGCCAAAAATATGAAGAGAAGCCCCCAAAACAACACCGACGAAACAACCCTTTGGATTGCTTTTAAGAAGGGCGACGTGCGGGCGTTTGAGCAGTTGTATAACCGTTATTTTGAGGTACTGGCCAACTATGGGTATCGGTACTGCAACGAAAAACAACAGCTCGAAGACGCCATTCAGGACGTTTTTGTGGATTTATGGCGACGCCGACAGCATCTGGCCGACGTAGAAAGCGTAAAGTTTTACTTATTTCGTGCCTTACGCCATCAGGTAATCCGAAACACCCGAAACGACCTGCTCGAAACCTCTGAAGATATCAACGATTTTCTTGATTTTTTGGTGGCGTTTTCGTCGGAACAACAATCTATTGAACAAGAGACCCATATTACCCAAACGCAGGCCGTTGCCAAGGCCATTGCCCAGCTAAGCCAACGCCAGCAGGAAGCCATCAATCTGCGTTTTTATCACGGTATGAGCCTAGACGAAATGACCCAACTCATGAGCCTCAGCAAGCAGTCGGTCAGCAATTTGCTTTTTAAGGCATATAGCGTGTTACGCCTCACTATCAAAGGTATACACCCAATTTTGCTGCTACTTTTACAAATATCCCACCTTGTTAATTAACCACCTTTTAGTTTTTGATACCATGAACTATGACCATTTCCAATGTAATGATTTCTTGCACGACGACTCGTTTGTGCGGTGGGTATTGTTTCAGGAAAAAGACACTTTTTGGCAGGAGTTTAAACAAAAACACCCTGCTAAAGCCGATGAAATAGCACAGGCCCAACAACTGATTTTGGCCATGCAAAAGGCTGAAGGACAAATTACTCCTGCACTTGATAAAAAAGCCGTTTGGACCAATATAACAGCCATCATTTCCGAAGAAGAAGAAGTGGAAGAACAGGCTGGATTAGTCCGTCGCTTTTGGCAAACAACGGCCAAGCCAGTACACCGAAGCGGGCACTCCGCTTTTAGGTGGGCGGCAAGTTTGGTGTTTTTGGCAGGGATGGCGTGGGTTTGGACAATGAGGCAGCCCGATCACCAAGTAAGTTATCAAGATTTAATAGCCGTTGTTGAAGAAAAAAGCCCCCGTCGGGAAGTGGCAAACAATGGCCCAACCACCAAAAAAATACGCCTCGAAGACGGCACAATGGTACATTTGGAAAAGGGAAGCCGTCTGAGTTTTCCTGTACATTTTGAAACCAACCGCCGCGAAGTGGTACTGAGCGGAGAAGCGTTTTTTGACGTAGCTGAAAATCCAGCCAAACCGTTTTATGTATACGCCAACGAACTGATTACCAAAGTATTGGGAACAAGCTTCAGGGTATCAGCCTTAGAAGATGGCAAGCAAGTAACGGTAAAAGTACAGACTGGCAGGGTATCGGTATTTAAACAAAATCGCATCGACATTGCCGACCCCGAAACCAAAGGATTGCTCTTGTTTCCCAATCAGCAAGCTGTTTTTAACCGAACAAACGAACTATTGAACCGCAGTTTGGTAGATATTCCCGTACCCATTATCACACAAAACTCACTGATAAAAAGGCAATTTGACGAAGTCAAAGTAGCCGAAGTATTTGAAGAGCTGGAAAAGTTATTTGGCGTTGAAATCCGCTACAACGAAGATGCGCTTTCTGGCTGTATTTTGACCACCACCATCAGCGATGATTCTCTATACGACCAGCTCGAAGTGATTTGTCAGACCATCGGTGCGGCTTACAAAGAGATTGATGCCCAGATTATTATCGAATCAAAAGGATGCAAGTAAATCATTTGTCGTTAAACCCAAAAAATATGTAAACCCAAAATCTCTTAACTCCCCATCCAAAAAAGAGGAAAGATGCTGTCACATCTTTCCCTTGTTGAATCCGCAGGTGTGTACGAAGCACCGCGTTTTCGTGTCTTGCCTTTTCCAAAACAAAAACAATCAAATCTATGTCAAATTTCTTTACCAGAAAAGAGATTTTCTACCTTATGAAAATCACCCTCACCCCGTTGCTGCTCGTTTGTCTGCTGACTACCCTCAGTTTTGCGGAGAATACCTTTGGCCAAGAACGGCTTCAGGAAAAAATTACGCTCAATTTGAAAAATACAGACCTCAAAGCTGTGCTCAAAAGCATTGAGCGAAAAGCGAACGTTGTTTTTTCTTACCAAAAAGGAGTACTCGCCAACGACGAAAAGTTGACCATTGACATCAAAGACGAGACTTTAGAGTCGGTATTGCAGCGCATTCTAACCCCGCGACAAATCAGCTACCAAGTCATCAAAGCCAACAAGATTGTTTTGATGCGACGTATTTTGGGTAACCTACCCGAAGAAGCAGAACCCAAGCCCGTTCCAACTACCCTCGACCCTAAATTAGACCAAACCGTTACGGGAACCGTAACTGATGAAAGCGGGGGAGGATTGCCTGGCGTGAGTATTTTGGTGAAAGGAACTCAAAAAGGCACGACGACCGATGCCAGTGGTAAATACAAACTCGACGTGCCTGACGAAAAAGCTATTTTGGTATTTTCGTTTGTAGGGTATCTTTCGCAAGAAATAACCATCGGCTCCCAAACCACCCTAAATGTATCTTTAAAACCCGACACCAAAGCCCTCGAAGAGGTCGTTGTGGTAGGATATGGAGTTCAAAAGAAAGCCAACCTTACAGGTTCGGTAGCCTCGATTGACCAAAAGTTTTTGGCAAACCGCCCCATTACCAATTCTTCACAAGCGCTACAGGGACTTTCAGGAGTTTATGTTAACATGTCCAGAGGGAGACCAGGGGCCGATGGAGCAACTATTCGTATTCGGGGAGTGGGCTCGTTTGGCACCAATAACAACCCCCTTGTCTTAGTGGATGGCGTCGAATACAACTTGAAAGACATCAACCCTGCTGATATAGAAAGTATTACAGTTCTAAAAGACGCGGCATCTTCGGCGATTTACGGAAATAGAGCCGCCAACGGCGTAGTATTGGTCAAAACCCGAGGCGGCGAAAAAGGAAAATTCAAAGTGGACTACAACATGTACGCTGGCTACCAAGAAGCCACGACTTTCCCAGATGCCGTTTCCGATGCCGTGCAATACATGGAAGGCAAAAACTTAGCATTGCAAAATCAAGGTAGTCCCATAGAATATACTCAGGCAATCATTGATGAATACAAATCAGGCTCCGACCCGTACATTTATGCCAATACAAATTGGTTTGATGTCATGTTTCGGAAAGCGGCTCAACAGGAGCATAATCTCCGTTTTTCGGGCGGCAACGACCGTACTACTTTTGCCTTATCGCTGGGGTATCTCAACCAAGACGGCATTATGTTGGGGTCGGGCGCGAAACGCTATTCCATCAATACCAACATCGCCTCGGATGTGACAAAATGGTTGAAAATAGGCGGTAACATCATTGCCAATTTTTGGGACTACCGCGAGTCGGCCTACACTGCCGATGAAGGCAATGGCGAAGGCGGATTGATGGGACTTATTTATCGGGGCTTACCTATGCAAGTCCCGCTTTTGGCCGATGGAAGCTACGCAGACCAGTGGATTCGTGTACCGGGCCACAATTTTTATCGTAATCCATACGCATTAGCTTTTGAAGGATTTCGGAAAAACACCAATTTTAGCGCCATTTTCAATTTTTTTGCCGAGGCGCAATTATCAAAAAACTTACACTACAAAGTGACCATTGCCCCCAATTTCGGCTATGATGTAGAGAGGTTCAACAATCCAGTTATAGACCTCAAACACCCCAAAACAGGGGTGATAGCCCCGATGGGTAATATTCCCGTGCGTGGTGTAAGGCAGAGTTTAGCTGAAGCCCTGAGTTTAACCAATTTTCATACCATCAATTGGAACAAGACCCTTGGCAAAAGCGAACTCACCGCATTGGGAGGCTTTAGCTTGGAAATGTTTAGGAATGGCAGCTTTAATGCGGGGAATCAGGGATATTTTGCCAACGAAATCTCTGAACTTAATGCGGGTAGTGCCAATCCTGTGGTGGGCGGCAACTCCACCCAATCGCGGCTGATGTCTTACTTTGGTCGTATCAATTATGTTTTCAATGACAAATATTTGTTAGAAACCAATTTTCGTTACGATGGCTCGTCGCGCTTTGCTCCCGATAAACGTTGGGGCTTTTTTCCCTCAATTTCGGCGGGATGGCGCATCAATGAAGAGGAATTCATGAAAAACGTAAAACCGATTTCTAACCTCAAACTGCGTGCTTCTTGGGGACAATTGGGTAGTCAGCCGCAACAATTGTTTGGATTCATAGAGGCCGTCACGTCTGGAATAAATTACAATTACAATAATACCGTAGTAAGCGGTGGGGCAGTTACACAAATAGCCGAGCAAAATTTAACTTGGGAAACGACCACCATGACGGATATTGGGCTTGATTTTGGGCTTTTTAATCAACGCTTGACGGGCGAGTTTGACTGGTTCAATAAAATCACCTCGGGTATTTTGCGTCAGGTGAATATTCCACAGCAAGTCGGAAACCTGACCGGGCCAGTACGAAATATAGGCGAAGTTCAAAATAAAGGTATCGAGTTTACCCTCAATTGGCGGGATAAAATAGGTAAACTCAGTTATAACCTCGGTGGTAACTTATTGCAATTGTCCAACAATGTTCTGAACACAGGAGGTCAACGAATATTCAATGGAAACCGCGTGATTTTTGAAGGGTATCCGATTGATTCCTATTTTGGTTTACGCAGTATGGGCTACTTCCAAAATACCGACGAAATCAAAGCGGCCCCCTTTCAAAATACGGTCACTTTGCCCGGCGACATTCGCTACGTGGATGTAAACGGTGATAATAGAGTGGATAATAACGACCGCGAAATCATCGGCAATACTATCCCTAAATACACTTACAGTTTTACGTTTGGTGCCGACTATAAAGGCATTGATTTTTCCGCCTTCTTTCAAGGGGTGCAAGGGCTTCAAAACTACGTCAATGCCAACTTAGGATTCCCGTACCGCAATGGAGCAGGGGTCACCAAAGAATTCCTGACAGAATCGTGGACGGTCAATAATCCCAATGCGAAATATCCGCGATTGACGACGGCCAATGGGTATCCGCAAAACTTCCAAGTGTCTGATTTTTGGATGAGAGATGCGTCCTATCTCCGATTGAAAAATATCCAGTTAGGTTATACTATTCCTGACAAACTCACTAAAAAACTGGGGATAAGCAGATTAAGGGCTTTTGTAAATGGGCAAAACCTACTGACTTTTGCTGATTTTACCTTGGGTGATCCAGAAAGAAATGCCGCCAACGAGAATATCATTGCCTATCCCATTGCAAAGGTGGTAACCGGAGGTTTAAGTGTTACTTTTTAATTCATAAACGAAACGCAAAATGAGAAAATACATAATTTTAGCCCTCAGTCTGGTTTTGGGCAGTTGTTCCGATTTTTTAGATGTATCGCCCTCCGACAGACTCACCCAAGTGGACTTTTGGAAAACTCGCCAACACGCTGAGGCGGCACTTATTGGCACCTATAATGCCCTTCTTAATACCAATGTATATGGCGACGTGTCCATGATTGCCATGGAGGCAGCCACGCCCAATGCATTTACTTACAATAACACAGGAGGTGGTGGGTTTCTTTCCCAAAGTATCCACGATGCCGCCAACAATGGAATCATCAATAGCAAATGGGGCGCTTGTTATGTAGGTATTGGACGCGCCAACACATTGTTAGACAACATAGGTAAAATAGCCATGGACGAAACCCTAAAAAAACGCTATGCTGCCGAAGCAAAGTTTTTGAGGGCATTGTTTTATCACAACCTCTGGCTGTATTATGGCGGTGTACCCCTAATTTTAGAAACCCCCAATTTAGAAAAACAAGGAACATTGCCCAGAAATAAAGCCGACGAGGTATATGCACAAATCATCAAAGACTGTGATGAAGCCGTAGTTGACTTGCCGCAACTTGGCACTACCAAAGGACATGCCTCCAAAGGGGCTGCATTGGCTCTAAAAGCCCGTACAATGCTCTATAAAGGTGATTTTCAGGGGGCAGCGTCGGCGGCCAAACAAATCATTGATGGCAAGTCATATACCCTTTTTCCTGATTATCGTGAGTTATTTCAACTCGACAAAGAAGGGAATACAGAAGTAATTTTTGATGTTCAGTTCAAAAATCCCGAGTTTACCCATTCAATGGACATTACCTTTACTGATTTCAATTCGATAGCCCCCCTACCCGATTTGCTCAATGATTATTACATGACTGATGGTTTGCCAGCGTCTCAGTCAAAGCTTTTTGACCCCAAAAAGCCCTACGACAACCGTGACCCCCGCATGAACCAAACCAATATTTTACCAGGCAGTACATTTAGAGCAAAAACGGTACTTGCCAACACCTTTGGTTTTACGGGAATTGGACAAAAAAAATATACTGTTTATAAAGACAACGAAGCGGGGACAACCATTGCGGCTGGATTGTCAGAATTGAATTACATGGTATTCCGCTATGCTGATGTCTTATTAATGTTTGCAGAAGCTCAAAACGAGGTAACAGGCCCCAACCAAGCCATTTATGATGCTTTGAACCTTATCCGCAAACGTGCTGGTATGCCCAATTTTACTTCTGGACTGACGAAAGAGCAAATGCGTGAAGAAATACGTCACGAGCGGCGCATTGAGTTGGCTGGCGAGGGGCTATATTACCATGATATTCGTCGGTGGGGTACGGCAGAGAAGGTAATGAATACGGATATTTATAATTTTACAGGCGGTAAAATCGGTACACGTAAATTCAACAAAGACCGTGATTATTTATGGCCTGTTCCCACAGTGGTATTGCAAAATAATACCGCCTTAGAACAGAATCCAGGCTATGGTAAGTAAAAAAGCAATCCCAATAATATGAAATATTCAATCATCATTGCACTGCTTCTCACTGTGGGCATTTTTGGTTTTAAAAACACCAAACCAACTTCCAAACCCAATATTATCTATGTCATGGCCGATGATTTGGGCTATGGAGACTTGAGCTGCTACGGGCAGAAAAAATTCCAAACACCCCATCTCGATCAAATGGCAAAAGAAGGTATTCGTTACACTGACTACCACTCTGGCAGTACGGTTTGTGCGCCTTCGCGCTGTGCCTTGATGACTGGCAAACACATGGGTCATGCCTACATCAGAGGCAATGGCGAAATACCGCTGCGCGATGAAGACTTTACCATCGCCGAGTATCTCAAACAAAACGGCTATCACACGGGTATTTTTGGTAAATGGGGCTTAGGACAGGCACATAATACCGGCTCACCCGAGAAGCAAGGTTGGGATGAGTTTTTGGGGTACACCCACCACGTTCATGCCCATCATTTTTTTACTAACAATCTTTGGACTATCAAAGAGGGCAAAACCGTGATTCAACCCATTGACTCACTCAGGCATTCGCATCTGTATATCATGGATGCTGCTTTGGAATTTGTCAAGAATAACCAAGCAAAACCTTTCTTCATGTATTTGGCCATTACGATGCCTCACGCCGAGGTTTTTGCCCCTACGCCTGAGTCGGTCTCTCCGTTTTTAAGTGCTGAAAAAACAAGTCTGTTTCCAGAAACTCCATTTATTCAAAAAGGGGGTAGCTATCGCTCACAGGCACAACCCAAGGCCAATTTTGCAGGCATGGTTACGCACTTAGACCGCGATATGGGGCGTTTGATGGATTTATTAAAATCCCTTGATTTGACTGAAAACACCTACGTATTCTTTACTTCCGACAACGGCCCACACCAAGAAGGCGGAGCAGACCCCGTGTTTTTTGATAGCAATGGCCCGTTGAAGGGCATCAAGCGCGATATGTACGAAGGTGGAATCCGCGTTCCGCTGATTGCTTGGGGTGGCAAAGTAAAAAAAGGATTGACCAACAACGACGTCTTGGCCAACTGGGACTTTTTCCCAACCGCAGCCGAGTTGGCAGGTGGTAGCAAAACCCAAGATTTAGACGGACTTTCTTTTGCCAATACACTCAAAGGAAAACCCTTGAAGAAAAAACATGAATCACTCTACTGGGAGTTTTATGAGCGCGGTTTTGACCAAGCAGTACGATTGGGAGGAGAGTGGAAAGCCGTCAAGTTAAGTGCCAAAGGGGGTAAATTGGAACTCTATAATCTAAAAAAAGACATCGGTGAAGAAAATAACGTGGCAGCCCAATATCCAGACATCGTAGCTAAAGCCGAAAAAGCCTTTGCCGACAACCGAGTGAAGTCAGAAATGTGGCCTCTGAAGAAAAAGTGAATTTTTCAATATTGCTCATTAAACAAAAAGTAGATAATAGATAATTGATAGGTAACGAAAACAGTAACCCCCGGCGGGCCTCCGTCGAGGGGTTGTTTTTTTAAGGCTTTGGCTAACAAGACACAAGTGACAGAAGGATGCTATTATTTCTTTTCCAATACTACTACATGTAAATAAATCGCCTCATTTCTACCAATGGTTTGAAAAAACAACCAAAATCAGAAAAATCTGAGCCGTTTTGTGGGAGAAATTACTAACATCGCAGCCTAAATGCCAACTTGATGAAGCATCTGTTTTATGTTTTAAGGTTGATTTTGTGGCTGATAACCCCAAGAGTCGTTGCCCAGCAATACCCTGTCTTGAAATACACCACCCAAGACGGCTTGGTACAAAACCAAGTGCTGACCGTACTCAAAGACAGTCGTGGCTACGTGTGGTGTGGCACTTGGTACGGAGCCAGTAAGTTCAATGGCGAAACATTTGAAAACTTTACCAAAAAAGAAGGACTTTGGAATGGAGAAGTAACGGATATTCAAGAAGATAAAAAAGGCAACATTTGGTTTTTAACAGGAGGAGGAATCATTGCTTGTTTTGATGGGCGGACTTTCAAAAAATACCAAGCGCCTTACACCTTCGGAAACTTAATTTTCACCAAGCAAAACAAAATACAAGTAGCCGCACAAGGGGCCTTGCTCGAAGTACAAGGCGATACTTTACTGACCGTTGCCTGGGTAAAAAAACTCAAAGAGAACATCTTAGGATACGCCTATCATGCTGCTAGCGATAGCTATCTTCTACAAAACCACACCCACATTTACAGTTACCAAAAAGGTAAAATCAGCACGATTGGAAAAAGTTTGGGTATGATGGTGCAAATCCACGGGGATGTTCATCTGATAAAAACCATCACACCCAACAATACTGAACGCTATATATGGAATGGCAAGGCACTGGTCCCCTATCTAAGGTTAACGCCAAACACATTACAGGTACTCAAAGTGCTGCCTTATGATTTTGTATTTACCCACCAAGACCAACTCTACTACCTACCCGCCAACAGCAACACTCCCAAGTCGCTGGGTAAGAACCCGCCCATGTCGGGGCATGACCAGTTTTTGAACCAATCAGCCTCTTCGATACTGTGGTTACCTACCGAAAAAGGTTTATGGGGATTAGTTCGCAACGGTTTCAAACACTTCACAACCGAGCAAGTGCCTTACGCTTGGACGGTTGTGGAACAGGCCAACGGGAAGTTTTTGATTGGTAACTATAGGGTATCATTGCAAGAATTTGATGGCAAAGAATTGACTGATTTACCCAAAAATTACGTAACGGTCTCCAATCGTTACAGTCAGCAACATCGGATTTCTTTACCAATATTTCCTGACCAGTGGTACTACCGCGCCCTACGCGACCAATCGGGGGCATGTTGGCTTCCCGAAGCCGAGGGCGTGTATCGTTATGCTAATGGACAATGGCAGTATTTCAGACCTACCAAGCGCAACCCGATGGCGTTCTGTTTGGCCGAAGACAAAAATCGTCGTAAAATAGTCGCGGCTGGTGATCAGTATTTTTACACCATCGAAACCCAACCGCCCTACCGTACCGATTCAATAAGAGGCAAAGCCCCCCTTTTTGACCACCTCATTATGTGTAATGCCGTAGCCCCCAACAGCGACTATTGGTTTGCGGGTTTGGGCATCGAACGCTACGACCCCGACACCCGACAATATAAATCTTACACCAAAGATAACGGTAAACTCCCTACCAGAGGAATTGCTGTACTGTATTTTGACTGGAAAGGCACGCTTTGGGCGGGAGGCCATGAGATACTATGCCGCTACAACGCCCAAAAAGACAACTTTGAAGAGGTATTGCAAGGACAGTTTAACAAATACGTACAGTTGATAGAGCAAATTACCCCCACGCACCTGCTGGTGGGCGATATGCAAAACTTGCACGTGATAGACCTCAAACACCTTCACCAAAAAGGCAACGAGGTAGTAAAGACATTTAATCACCATAACGGCTTTTTGGGTTTAGAACCCGGCCAGTTGGGCAGCTATCGTGATTCGCGCGGGCATATCTGGCTCACGTCGTCCACGGTTTTGTCAGTACTCGACCCGCAGCAGTTAGATTTGCGGGTGCGCCCTATCCAAACCATCATCACCCAGGTCAATCAAGAACGCGTGCCATTTTCGGGCCAAATCGACCCAATACGTCTCCCTTTTGGCGAAAATAATGTCAGCATCAAAGTCGAATCATTGGGAGAGGACAAACCCTACCGCTCCCAGTTTAGCTTTCGTCTAAACTACAGCGACTCGTGGAGCCAATGGCAAGAAAGCCCTGTGGTTCATTTGGCTAATCTACCAGGTGGCACCCATAACTTGCAAATACGCTCGCGCATGGGTACACTTCAAGGCAGTACTTCGAGTATAGCTAAGGTTCAATTTGTGGTATCGCTGTACTTTTGGAAATCACCCAATTTCTTTTGGTATGCGAGCTTGATAGGAGCATTGTTGTCGGTACTCATTGGATTTTTATGGTGGCGTGACCGCAAAAAAAGCCGTAATCTGCTGGCTCAACAACGCCAAATCGAAGCCCGCGAGCGGCAGATGCGCCTGTTACAAGCCCAAACGATACAGTCGCAGATGAACCCGCACTTTACGTCCAATGCACTGTCGGCCATCCAAAAACTAGTACTCACCCAAGACACCGAGCGGGCCAATGACAACCTCATCAAAATGAGTCGCTTGACGCGGGCCTATTTAGAAGACTCGTTATTCAAGGAAACTACTGACTCCAATCCCTTCACTCGCGAGATTTCGTTGGAGCGCGAAGTAGAACTGCTTCGAATGTACGTTGACTTGATGCAGTTGCAGTACGAAGGGCGGTTTGAGTACGTGTTGGAGTTAAAAACCAGCCTTCACCCAGCTAATCACCGCCTGCCCCCCTTTTTAATTCAGCCTTTTGTCGAAAACGCCATTGTTCACGGACTGCTGCACAAATCTGAAAAAGGAACGCTACAAATCCACTTTTGGACACTTACCGACGAGACCCTCGTGTGCAAAGTAGAAGACGACGGCATAGGCCGTGAAGCCGCGGCTCAACTACAACCTGACAAACAACATCAGTCAGTTTCGACGAGTTTGACCCAAACTCGTATGGAACTGCTCAATCAGTTGGGTTATAAAATTGAGATTATCGTAGAAGATCTACAAAAAACTACTGGAACAGTGGTAACTATTCAGATTGGTTACGTCTAAACAATACTCCACATGCAAAACAGTGGCGAAATCATATCCCCAAACCAAGGCCGTATGCTGCGTACCGTTATTGTAGAAGATAACACTGCCGAGCTTGAAACCGTCTGTACGTTTTTGGCGCAACTGTGTCCGCAGGCACAGGTGGTAGGTATGGCTTCATCAGTGGACGATGGTACAGCGCTCATTGCCAACATGCGGCCTGATTTGCTCATTACCGACGTACAGATTTCGGGCGGAAGCTGCTATCATCTACTCGACAACCTGCGCCAAAACGGGTGTTTGGAGGGGTTGAGCATTATTTTTATGACGGGTCACCAGAATTTTCAAAACGCCACCCAAGCTTTCAAATACGCCGCTGTTGATTTTCTGGTAAAACCATTTAGTGGAGATGAACTCCAACAGGCCGTGCAGCAAGTAGCTCGTCAGCGTGAGCCATTGCAAAGCATGGCACAGTTGGATATGCTCCTCGACCTGTTGCGCACACCTACCCGCCCGTCGCGCGGGCGCCTAGCCGTTACCCTCCTCAAGGGTACAATTCAGATGGTATCGCTCGACGAGGTGCTGTATTTGGAGGCCAAAAGCAGCATGACCACTTTTTATTTCAAAGACCACAGCACAATCATTGCGAGCCGTAATCTGGGCCACTATACCGAAACGCTTTACACCGACGCGCGTTTTTTTACGGTGAGCAACTCCCTGCTCATCAACCTTGATTACCTCGACAACTACAACCACAGTGAGTTGGCTATCAAACTTCACCACACATCAAAAGCCTTGTACGCTTCACGCCAAGGCGGCCAACGCCTACGTCAATTTTTGACCCATCCCCCACAGCACCTCGCCCCACAATCTGGTGCACTAGTAGGTTTTTTCAAGAAATTGTTGGGGAGGGGGTAACAAGCTCCTCTTGCCATAAAAGCAGCTTTTTAAACCAATGGTTCGAAATTTGAACCATTGGTAGGACTTTCTCGACAAAATCTTGCGGGCATATAGTTATTTCAGCTACGATTTTAATACGCTAACACGATGAAAGTCCTCCCTCCACCCGCTTGGCCACTACGTGCCGACCCTTCCGTACCCATCCACAAGATCGTGTACTTCGAAGGTGCCAGCAACTACACAATCTTGCGCTTTGCCGACGGCACGAAAACAGTTTGTAGTAAAACCCTTAAACGCTTTGAGGAATGCCTCCCCGCAGAAGAGTTTGTGCGCATAAACAAGACTTACCTCATCCGCCGCGACTATATCCAGACCCACCTCTCCAAATCCGAAATCCTCCTCCAAAATGGGCTTAGGCTGAAAGTGGCGCGGAGGAGGAAGGTGTGAGGGGAAGAATAATAACTAAAATAAACCAAGTTTTCACTATGAAAAAACTAGGACTTCTCATCATTTTGACAATCAGCTGTGCGTGTTATGCACAAGATAAAAAGCGTCTCAGTACTTTCGCTGCATTAAGTACTTGTGAATCTCCAATCATAGGTTGTAACTTATTTTTTACGCTTCCAACTTCGCAGTTGGTATGCAGCAATACTTCTATTACATATCCTGGTCCTGTGGGGAATAACTGTGTAGATGGTACTACCAATACAAGTTGGGACTGTATTAGTACACGAAATAATCAAACGTGGTTTTATGTAAAAGCACTTACAACAGGAACATTACGCTTCAATTTTACCAATTCAGCCAATGTAGATGTGGACGGTATCATTTGGGGTCCATTGCCTAACAACGATTTTTCGCAGGCCTGCAATTTAACAACTCAAACACCATTGGCTTGTGATTATAACGGAGATGCCAATGTAGAGTTACCGTGTGTAACTCATAGCAGCCTCTGTGGAGGCACGGTTGTCAATTCGGGCATTTCTGTCCAAGCAGGACAAATTTTTATTATGTGTATTCTAAATTATGCGAATACAAATACCAACATTACCATCTCGCAACCCACAGGAGGTTCAGTACAATATTGCATGGCTCCACCAGTAACAGTAAATTGTACTTTCGCTGATTGTAATTCGACTACAAACTGTGGAGTAAACCCAACCATAACCCAACCCGCTATTGATTATCTGTGTCAGCAACAAATCATAAAAGGGTATACCCCCCAAAATGTTTCTGCCAACCGTATTTTAAGCCCTTCGACTGGTGCTTCTACCAACATTGCCCGCATTGATTTAGCCAAAATCACCACACTATCCCTTTTGGATTTGAACCAGCGTATAGCCTTCGCTAACAATCCAACCGGAAATACGTTTAATGCAGAAAAGTTTGATGTTCCTTTTGTAGATTTACAAACAGCAGCTTTCAACTCTGATTCGCTTCGCTATCCTAAGATTCTCTCTTACCTACAATATCAAGACGGACGTTCTCCTTTTGATAGAAATCGTACTTATTTTGAGCCTTTGAGTTATATCAGTAGAGGTGCTGTTTTGAAAGTTCTACTCGAAGCATGGAACATTGACGAAAATACCGGCACCAGCACATTACCATTTAGCGATGTCCCTACTACGCACGGCTATTACAAATACATCCAAAAGGCTTATAATTTGGGCATTGTTACGGGGGCGGGTGGTAGTTTTTTTCCCGATGCCAATTGCACCCGCGAAGATGCTTTCTTGATGCTCTACCGCATCATGACCTCGGCAAGTATCACAAAACCTACGCTTGCCCAAATCAATGCTGGGTTCTTCATTCCCAACACTTTCCGCCCCGACAATCTGGGCGTAGGCATTGGCAATGACAGAGGGAATTTTAACCACTACACCAAAACAAGTTTTGCCATTGATGGTACAGTGCCGTTGGTTTTTGCCCATAGTTACAATTCTTATACGACCGAATTGCCCGATTCGCTTTTTAACAATCCACTGGGGCGTGGTTGGACGCACTCTTTCAACTGCTACGTATTGGCTTATGGCGAATCCGCCGACCCCAATCGCAGAAGAATAGTGCATTATCCCGACGGAACTTTACACTATTACAAGGAAAATTCAAGCGGAACATGGGTGCCAGAAAGTATAGGTGTTTTTGATACAATGATACAGGGCAGTGGGTTTATAGAAATTACGACCCCGAGCAAAGTGGTGTATCGTTTTGAGACACAGGCAGGAAAAGCGGGAAAGTATATGCTCATCAAATCTATCAAAGACCGCAATAACAATACCCTCACATTTACCAACGAATTAGGGGATGGCCTCTACCCACGCCTAAAATCCGTAGCTGACCCTGCTGGGCGTACTCTGAATTTTTTGTATAAAACCTCTACCAATTGGCTAACGGAAGTAAATTTAAGTGGTGTCGGTGTGTTTAATGGTCGTAAAATCACTTTTGATTATCATATACCCATTGACGGCGATGGATATCCTGACTTAAAAGAATACAAAGAGCCAGACTTAAACGGGACACTCAAAACCACTACTTACGGGTATTTTACATACACCGACAGTACAGCCCACTTACTCAAAACCATCACCCTACCCAAAGGAAATGTCATAGACAATACCTACCAACAGCGGAAACTCACGAGCAGCCGCACCATGAACGGGGCAAACGTGGTACAAAAAATGGACGTAAACCTTACGCCCAACTACGCAGGTACGGTTTCCTCATCGAGTTCGGTTGTAAAAACAACGGATGAAAATGGTTTGCAGAAAACTACTAATTATAACCACAATACCAACGGCTTGCCTACACAAGTAACCACCACAGGCACCCAACCGCTTGACTTGGGAATGGACTACGGCAACTCCAACGACCCCACTGCGGTAACACGACTTATGCAAAATGGTACTGGCGTGAGGATTCAGTACTACTCTACGCCACCGTACAACGTGCAACTCATCAAAACTGCCAAAGCCGCAGGAGATAGTATTACTCAGTCGTTTACCTACAATGGCTTCAACGATGTACTGACCTCTACCAACGGGCGAGGATTTACGACCACATTTGAGTACAACGGCACAGGCAATTTGACCAAAATCACCGACCCATTAGGCAAAAACACCCTCATCTCTCGCCGTACCGATGGATTGGTCAATATCGTAACGACCCCTACGGGCATACAAACTACATTTGGGTACAACACTTATGGCAACCTGACCAGTACGAGCGTAGCCAATGGTGCTAATCCTGCAATTGCAACCTCGGCCCTTTATGATGCCCTCAGCCGACTGACCACTACCACCGACCCACGCTCTAAGCAAACCACCTACGAGTATTATGCCAATGACCTTTTGAAGAAAACCACCGCCCCCATGAGCGTGGCGACAAACTACAACTACGATGCCAACGACAATCTGACGACCATCACCAACGCTAAGGGATTTGCCACTACCATGAGTTATAATACACAGACCGACCAACTCATGAGCCGCTCGTTTGGCGGTAAGACCGAATCTTTTACCTACTACGATGATGGCTCGCTGAAAACCTATACCAACAAACATGGCAATGTATTTACGTTTACTTACGATGCCAGCGGACGGGTAAAAACCGATAGCTATGCCACTTACGATTATAACCCCGACGGCACACTCAACACCATCAGCAACACCTCAAACGGACGAAACTATATATTGGACTACGACTATGATTTGCTAAAACGGATCTCAAAAACAACACTCGACAGCAAAGCCGTACAGTACGCCTACGACAATAATAACAATCTGACCACGCTTACCTACCCCGACGGCAAAACCGTAACCTACGGTTACGACAACAACGACCGCCTCAGTACCGTAACCGATTGGGCAAACCGCACCACTACATACAGCTACGACGACGACGGCAAACTACTCAACTACACCCTACCCAACGGCATGAAGTGCATCTATACCTACGATGCCGCAGGGCGTATGACGGGTATGCGAAACGAAAAAACAGGGGCCGTGGTGCTGAACAGCTACACCTACGTATTGGATGCCGCAGGCAACCACCTCGAAGAAAACATCGTTGAGCTGTACTCGGCAGCAATAAGCCTAACGGCAGGCACAACCAACTACACCACCGACAACGCCAACCTACAAACGCAGGCGGGGAGCAATACTTACGGCTTTGATAACAACGGAGCCATCACGACCCAAGCAGGGCAAACCCTGACCTACGATACCCGTGATAACCTCCTGACAGGCTACGGCAACAGCTACTATTACGACGGCAACGAAACCCGCCGAGCCAAAATAGGCAAACGATACATCATCAACGAACTGACCAACAGCGTAATAGCCGAAACCGATGATGCAGGTACGTACCAATATTACTATGTATATGGCCCCACGGGCTTGCTTTACCGACAAAGTGTAGGAGGCACAACGGAGTTTTACCACTACGATTTTAGAGGCAGCACCATAGCCACCACCAATGCTACCCAAACGGTAGTACGCCAATACCAATACGATGCCTTTGGCAAAATACTACAACAAACCCCTACCACCGACGACAACCCATTTAGGTACGTAGGGCAGCACGGCGTACAGTACGAAAACGCCAACCTCTACTTTATGCGTGCCAGATACTACGACCCCACCACAGGCCGCTTTGTAAGCGAAGACCCCATTTGGGCGACTAATTTGTATCCGTATGCGGATAATAATCCTGTGATGAGAACAGATGCAAGTGGTTTGTTATCTGTCGTGTACAATGAAAAAAAAAATAGGTTTGATATAGAAATTACCTTAGCCGATAAAATAGGTTCATGGTTGGGAGGCGACGTTTATGATAGAATTAAAGAAACAAAAGAAGTTGTAAGCTTTCTAAATAAGAACTTAAAAGATATTCAAACTCAGGAAGAACGTGTCGCATACTTTTATGAGTTCATTGAAAATGTAGATACGTACTATGGCCCCTATGTTACTCCAGGAGTATTAAAATTGTTTAAAACCCCTGGCGTTCTTAAAGGTATAAATGCAATAATGGGGTATGATCCAGTTAAATTTTCAGAGGATGAAGAAGCCTATGAAAAATATCTTGAAAGTATAGATAATGCAGGAAGAGGAAGTTACAAAAATGTCAAAGTAAAATAATCTCTTTGCTTCCCCCGTTGTTCGAGATTTTTCGCCTTTCCTCCAGTTGTTCGGGATTTGTAATTTCGACCTCGGAGATAAAGGATTTGTAATCCTCAAAGGCAGGTTCAAAAATGAAAAGTGAATGCAAAAACCCAAACAGGTTCAATGGGCTTGTGGGTGTCGAGGGGGGAGTTTGAGGTTCTCTAAGATTTTGTCTCTTTTAAATTCCTTCTGTTAAAAAATTTTAAAATGAATTTTAATAATGAAAACATATATCATCATTTTGTTCATGGGCTTTTGGGTAGTTAATAGCTATGCCCAAACTCCCCAAAAAATAAGCTACGTCTATGATGACCTCAGCAGGTTGTCGTCGGTTACTTATCCCAATGGCACACAGGTAGTTTATACCTACGATGCTTTGGGCAATCGTCAAACACTGGTCATTACCAACGGAGCTTGTACGCCCCCTACCGCTCCTACCGTCCCCTCCGCCACCATCAACAGCGGCCAAACGGCGAGCCTCACAGCTTCGGGCTGTAGCGGCACGGTCAAATGGTACAACCAACAAACAAACGGTACGTTGCTCTTTACGGGCAACCCCTACACCACCTCAGCCCTCACAACTACTACCACTTATTATGCAAGCTGTACGGTCAACAACTGTGAAAGTAGTACGGGCAGTGGTACAGTAACGATAAGTGGAGGCTGTACGCCACCTGCAGTGCCAAATGTGCCGGCTACAAGTATTGGGATGGCTACAAGCGTTACGCTAAACTATACCAATGCTTGTGTAGGAGGAACAATCAAATGGTATGATGCACAAACAGGTGGCAACTTGTTAAATACTGGTGGAATCTATACTACACCCACGATTTATGCCACAACTTATTATTATATAAGTTGCACCGTCAATAGTTGTGAGAGTGCGAGGGGACAACTTACCATCAATTATACCCCATTACCATGCGTAGGGAATCAAAATTCATCTGGCAATTATGGAACCACCAATATACAAACCAATGGAACAATCACTACCACCGCTACAATTCTCTCAGGTGCAAGAACCAATTTTTTTGCAGGCCAATCGGTTACCCTTAATCCGGGGTTTAAAACTTCATCGGGTACTGTTTTTCGCGCCGAGATTCAAGCTTGTGTTTCGAACAACGGCCTCATTGCCTATTACCCATTCAATGGCAATGCCAATGACGAAAGTGGAAATTTGAATCACGGCATAGTCAATGGGGCAAGTTTAGGAACAGATAGATTTGGAAATACCAATAAAGCATATAGATTTACTGACGGCAATTTTATAAGAGTGCCTAATAGTGGCTCATTGAGTTTGCCAAATGCTTTCACAATTAGTATTTGGGCCAACATGCAATCTGCAACAGGACGAGATGGAAACGGAAGCCTTGTGCCCTATGGCAACCACACGATGATTGCCAAAAGCTGTGATACGGGAACGTTAAGTTGGGCTATTTCACCTCAGCCAAACGGCACATTTGTGTCAAACGTTTGGGCTGGCAATAACGGCGATTATCCTACGATACCATTTCAAATAAATACATGGAGATATTTGACTATTACCTATGATGGCATTGTATTAAAACAATTTGTGAATGGTAATTTAATTTCTTCGAAGGCCGTTTCTAATAACTTTATCGCTACCAACGCCAGTGATTTATATATTGGCAAGATGGGTTGTTGGAGCTATTTTTTCAATGGTTTTTTAGACGACATCCGCATCTACAACCGTGCCCTCACCAACGCAGAAGTGCAAAGTATTTATGCAATAGAGCGATAAAAGAGTGTAGGATTTCAACCTCAAAGCCTCACCCTGAACAGATGAGGCTTTGAGGAAGTCAGCGAATCAAAAACTCAGCAAGAGTAAAAATGTGATCTGATAGGTATGCCTACTTCTTCTCCAACAACACCACATTCTCCACGTGGTGCGTATGCGGAAACATATCGACGGGGCGTACGCGCTGTACGGTGTATTTCTCATCCAACCACGCCAAATCGCGCGCCTGCGTGGCAGAGTTACAACTTACGTACACGATTTTAGTCGGCTCCATGCGCAGTAGCGTGCGTACCACAGGCTCATCCATCCCTGCGCGTGGCGGGTCAGTAATGACGACATCAGGATGGCCATTTTGTGCTACAAATTCTTCGTTCAACACGTTTTTCATGTCGCCCGCATAAAAGCGCGTGTTCTCAATGCCATTGATGGCTGAATTTATTTTGGCATCTTCGATGGCCTCGGGCACGTACTCTACACCTATCACGGCTTTGGCCTGTCGCGCCACAAAATTGGCAATCGTTCCTGTACCCGTGTATAAGTCATAGACGTGCTCATTACCCGTCAATTGCGCAAAGTCACGTGCTATTTTGTACAATTCGTAGGCTTGGTCGGAGTTGGTTTGATAAAAAGATTTGGGACCAACCCTAAACGTCAGGCCTTCCATTTGTTCTTCAATGTACGGCTTACCCGCGTAAAGAATGGCCGTTTGGTCATAGTAAGAATCGTTACCTTTGGTATTGATGATGTATTGTAGCGAAGTGATTTGGGGGAAAGTTTCGGCCAGAAAGGCCATTGTCACATCAATATCTTCCTGATTCGGCTCCGCAAACTGCACAATCACCATCACGTCGCCCGTATTTGCGGTTCGGATAATGACATTACGTACAAAGCCGACATTGTGTTTTTGGTCATAAAAACGAAACCCTTTTGAAAGCGCAAACGTCCGCAGTTGGTTGCGAATATCGTTGGAAGGGTCGGGTTGAAGAAAGCATTTTTCAATGTTCAGAATCCGGTCAAAACGTTTGGGAATGTGAAAACCCAACGCATTTCGCTCAAGTTCAACACCTTGTGCAATTTCTTCGTTGGTAAACCAACGCAAATTAGAAAAAGTATATTCCAGTTTATTTCTATAAAAAGTGGTCTTCTCAGAGGGAAAAATTGGCTCAATTTCAGGCAATGGCACCTTGGCGATGCGGTGTAGGTGGTCGCTGACCTGCTGCCACTTAAATTGAAGTTGTTCTTTATAGCCAATATGCTGCCACTTGCAGCCTCCGCAAGTGCCGAAGTATTCACAAAACGGCTCCGCCCGCTTCTCCGACAATGAATGCGTTTTGATAACGCGGGCCTCGTAGAACTTTTTTTTCTTAAAACTTAGAATTTCAACATCAACTACATCTCCTGGAGCCACGTTGCCTTCCACAAAAACAACCGCGCCTTCCAGCTTTCCAATGCATTTTCCTTCGGATGCAAAATCTTCAATGAGTAAATTAGATACGACTTGTCTATTTTTTTTGTAATTTTTCATCCAATTTGATTCGTTACGTTATCCATAAATCTTTACATTGATTCCTTTCTACTCATCAAGCAAAGCAACGGTGTTTTTTTGCGTAAGAGTTTGAAACAATTCGGCAAAAATACAACGAGAAGTTAAGCCCTAAAACCTTATGAAAAAAATTCTACTTCGCGCATTGTGGATATTGGTGCTTTTTCCGCTCACTTCGTGGGCGTCGCATATTGTGGGAGGCGAAATTGAATTTTATCCAACCAACCGTTCTGCCAACCGTTTTTACATTGGGCTTAATTTTTATTTTGACCAAGCCAACGGTCGTACTGGGGCCGAAACCTCCACCGTGATTCTGTATTTTTACCGTAAATCAGACAATGCACCCATGGGTAATATTGAGCTTCCGCAAACTACCCGAAAGCTCATTAATTACACCAACCCCACGTGCAGCAATGCCAATACCGATTTAAGGACATTACTGCTCAGGTATTCTTCCGAAATCGTCATTAATACCCAAAATTTCAACGACCCCAAGGGCTATTACATCGTGTGGGAACGCTGTTGTCGCAATAGTATCATTACCAACATTACCAACCCCGCCAGCACGGGAGAGACTTTTTACACGGAGTTCCCCGCGTTGGTCCAAAATAATCTTCCCTACGTTAATTCATCGCCCAAGTTCGGGGAGCTAAAAGGGGATTATATTTGCCTGAATCGCCCTTTTGTCTTCGATTTCAGCGGTACCGATGCCGATGGCGACAGCCTCGTTTATTCTCTCTCTAAGCCATGGGCGGGGTACGCAGGCCCTAACAATCCCGAGCCTATTGCGCGCGGAGCCAGTAGCTACCCCGAAGTAAACTGGGCACCGGGCATCACCAACGAAAACATGATTCCTGGCCCACGACCGTTGACCATCAACCGCCAAACGGGCGTGCTGAGCGTCACCGCCGATAAAGCGGGGCTGTACGTATTTGCAGTACTGGTGGAAGAATACCGCAAAGGGGTAAAAATTGGCGCCACACGGCGGGAGTTTCAGCTGAAAGCCGTGGACTGTCCCCTCAACCGAACGCCCGTAGCCCTCTATCGCGAAACGGGCAAAAGAGCCTTTTACAAAGAAGGCGAGACCCTAACTATCAAAAAAGATCAGGCCAAATGCCTAGACATCATGCTGACCGACGGTGATCCCAACCAACGGCTGACCATCAAAACAGTTGGCATTAATTTTGACGATAAGTCGGTCGTAGCCAACCCTGTTTCATTCATTACTACTTCCGCAACAGATACCCTAAAAGCACAGATTTGTTTTGAAAAATGCGTGGAAAGCCGAAACAATCAACCCGTTATTTTGGAGGTGATTGTGAGCGATGACGGCTGTCCGCAACCCTTGACTGATACCTTACGAATTCGGGTTATTATCGAAGGTTCGACCAACAATAATCCCGACGTAACCACCGATTTGAGCAACAACCGCGCCACCATTCCGCAAGGTACCACCCTCAATTTCAAAGTAACGGGGATTGACCTCGACAATGATGATTTGGTCTTGGAAGCCAAAGGGCGGGACTTTCAGCTAGCGGCGGCGGGCATGACCTTTAACAACGCCACAGGCAAGGGAAGCGTAACGCAGCCTTTTACATGGACTCCACCTTGTACGGCCACTAATCGAGAGTATATCGTTGACTTTATCGTTACGGATGTGGCCTGCAACAAGCAAGTAAAAGATACCGTCAGTGTACGGCTACAATCCACCGCCAAGCCCAACAACGCCCCCGATGTATCGACGAGTTTGACGAGCCGACAGCCCATTGATGTGCCGCTCCCTTCCGTAGATGCCGCCGTCCTCGGGTTTGACGTGTTTGGTGATGACCTCGACAAGACCGACCAACTCAGGCTCTATGCCCAACCCAAAGGTTTTACGCTTGCCCAATACGGGATGAAGTTTAGTGATAAAACGGGCGCACCCCGCTTGGTTTCTCGCTTTGAATGGGAGCCTTCCTGCACCCAATACACTGAGCTGTCGGGCAAAGAATTAACCGTCAATTTCATTACCGAAGACAACAGTTGCGGCCCCGTAAAAACCGATACCGTAGCGGTAGTGTTACGATTTGGTGACTTGCCCAGCATTGAAAGTCTTGACAAAAACATTCCGAACGTAATTACCCCCAACAACGACGGCAAAAACGATTGTTTCTTTTTGGAAAGTCTTTCTGTCGCTACCTGCGGGCCACAGTTTTTGCAGGTTGATATTTACAGCCGATGGGGGAAACTTATTTTTACATCTACCGACCGCAAATTCAAATGGTGCGCCGAAGGAGTGCCTACGGGACAATATTATTACGGCCTGAAATTTACCGATCGTACCTTCAAAGGAACGATGACCGTTATTAAGTAAGGTTTCAATAAATACTTAATATCTTATCAATTAGCAGGTCTGCCGTAAAATCGTGGGTTTCTTCAGGATAAAAATAATAACGGTATTTTAGACGCAGAAGGTTGAGTTTGAAGCAAAGAATTTCACCTTGTTCTTTGGGAACCACCCTGTCTTTGCCGCCATAAAAAAGCATCGTAATCGGTGGGGCTTTGTGGTTAACGATAAAGAAAGGACTTGCTTTTTGGTATTCTTCTGGTGAATCTGAGAAGGTTTTTCCGATCAGTTGTTGAATTGGGATTTCGAGGCCCGCTTCCCGAAGTGGCTCGGAAGTTAAGTCGGTCGGGGCCGCAATACCCACCACTCCTTTGAGCTTTACCCCAGCAAAATTGGAATATGCATAATTTAAGGCCAAATGTCCCCCTGCGCTTACCCCACCAATCACAAACCCCTCTGGGGTGATGTTAAACTTATCGGCATTTTTCCGCAAATACTCCACCAATAGTTGGATGTCCGCCATTTGCTGCTCCAACCGAATGCCTTTGGTACTCGTAAGGCGATAATTAGCGTTGACGATGGTTAAATTTTTGTTTCGACCTTTGAGCCCCATCACGCTTGGAATCAGAAACGACTTATCTCCCGACCCCCACGCGCCTCCGTGCAACAATATCAACACTTCTGAAGGGCGCTCTCCCGTTGTCACAGGGGCGTATATATCGCATTTTTGAACTGGATCAGCACCGTACGCTTGATTAATAAACTCTCTGTAACCAGTCACTTCCTCTTCAATGGCTGGGGTAATCTCTGACAATTTACATCCTCCCAAGGCTACTATCAACCAGCCTGCCAATGCTAATGTATACTTATGCATCTTTTTTAGAAATTTTAATAAAAACAATACTACCTAATTGGCCTTATTTCTTCAAAAGAAACTTATTTAGTGGTTAAAGATACGATTTTGAATAATTGGTACATATACGATTGCAAACACGGTTTGGATTCATGGACCTAAAAAGTTAGTCATTTATAAAATTAGAGGGTTAAAAACGTTCAATTTTATAAAATCGCGGTAATTTTACGTCCTTTAGCGCTTTAATCAGCAAAAAGATTTTACACCTCATGTTTTCACTTACCGATAAAGTAGCCCTTATTACGGGCGGTGCCAGTGGTATTGGACTGGCAATCAGTCAACTCTTCGCCCAACAAGGCGCTTACGTCCATATTCTTGAACTGAACGAAACGCTCGCGCAAAGTGTGGCCGCTGAACTCCAAAACGAAGGGTTTAAGGCCCAAGCTCACGGGCTGGATGTCTCCAAACAGGCAGACGTGATTGCCACAATTGACGCCATTTCCCAACAACATCCCATTAATATTTTAGTCAATAACGCAGGAATCGCCCACATCGGTAAAGTACATACCACCACCGAAAGTGACTTTGACCGCATCATGAACGTCAATGTAAAGGGCATGTACAATTGCCTTTTTGCTACTATTCCCCATTTCTTGTCTAAAGGGGGCGGCGTTATTTTGAATACCGCTTCGGTGGCAGCATCGGTAGGGATTCCCGATCGTTTTGCGTACTCGACTGGTAAGGGTGCCGTCATTGCCATGACACTCTCGGTGGCTAAAGATTATTTACACAACAACATTCGTTGTAATTGCCTTTCGCCCGCTCGCGTACATACACCTTTTGTGGATGGCTTTATTGCTAAAAACTACCCCGGGCAAGAAGAAGAAATGTTTGAGAAACTTTCTAAAACACAACCCATCGGGCGAATGGCAAAACCCAAAGAAATTGCCGCGTTGGCCCTTTACCTGTGTTCTGACGAAGCAGGTTTCATTACAGGATGTGATTACTTAATCGACGGTGGTTTTGTGAAATTGAATAATTAATAAGAAAAAACGGGAAGAGTGGCGTGGAAAATGAGGGATATACCAACCGATAAAAAACAATTGAAGAACAATAAATGGTTATCGATTTGTTGGAAATGGATGTGTTTACTCATCATCACGCTGTCGACACAGGCGCAGGACGTAAACCTATCGCAAGCTGATTCGTTGTTTTTGAGCGGCCGGCAGGCAGAGGCAAAGGTACTGTACGAAAAGCACCTTTCGCAGGTCGTCAACACGACCGCTATTCCCATTCCAATTTATTATAAATTGGCTTTCATCAGCGAAAAGCAAAATGACTATGCACGGGCACTTTATTATCTAAGCATGATTTATAATAAACAACCCCGTCAAAACATCTTAAACAAAATCAACGAAATTGCCGCCAATCACAACCTGATGGGTTATGAAGTGGATGATTTTAGTTTTGTTTTCCTTTTCTTTCGCAAATACTCCCTCTACTTTAATTTATTTTTGTTGATTGTGGCCATTTATGCATTTTGGGCGTTAAACCAAAAGAGAGTCAAGGGAGAATCCATTCGAAGCCGTCATAAATTTGTGGTGATTGCCTATTTAATTGCCCTACTTTTGCTACTCAATCTCCCTGATTCTTACCAGATTGCCATCATCAACAAAGGTCAAACTTATCTGCGGGATGCCCCCTCCTCGGCGGCTCCGGTCACATTGTCGATTGCCCAGGGAAACAAAGTAACGGTCATCGGAGAAACCGACGAGTGGCTCCGTATTTGGTGGGACCAACAGCCGCTTTACGTTCGAAAATTAGACGTTTGGAGGGTACGTTGAAGGATTTTTATGCACAAATTTTTGTATATTCTGAGATAAACCTATATTATTGCAACTAAACAAACAAATCAGCAAATTCCATGAAGAGATTGACGCAAGCTTTACCCGTTTTTTTCGCCCTGTTCACGGTAGGCGTTATGGTTGGCTGTAAAGACGAAGGTCCACACACAAATCCAGAGGTTAAATTTGAAGCGACGTTGACTGGTGCTAATGAGGTTCCTCCTGTTACAACGAGTGCTACAGGTAGGATGGAAGGGATTTACAACAAAGAAACCAAAACCCTTACTTATACCATTACGTATTCTGGCCTTACCCCAACGGCTGGTCACTTCCACAGCGGAAACAGTTGGGAAACTGGCGGTGTAGTCCATACGTTTAGCGCAGTAACCACATCACCTATTTCTGGTAGATGGGAGGGATTAAACCAACAACAGGAAAATTTGCTTTTCTCAGGTCTATTTTACGCCAATCTTCACACGGCTGTTAATAGAGGTGGAGAAATTCGCGGTCAGGTAAATATGTCTGACTTTGTAGCTTGGAAGGCAGCCCGCCAATAACATTTCTGCAAAGACTTTTCAAAAAAAGCTGCCTCTCGGCAGCTTTTTTTATTTTGTCACTTCACCAACTGAACAAAAAATAAGCGGAGCAAATGCCCCGCTTACTCTATTACGTATTTCTGAGTAACAGACTAATTACCAGCAACTTGCGCCCGAATGATATTCAATGCAGCACCTGCTTTAAACCACTCGATTTGTTGGTCGTTGTAAGTATGATTGACTACTACTTCGTCTTTGGTTCCATCAGCGTGGTTGAATACCAACGTTAACGATTTTCCTGGAGCAAATTCTGTCAATCCAACAATATCAACGCTGTCGTCTTCTTGAATTTTGTCGTAATCAGCCTTATCCGCAAATGTTAAGGCCAACATTCCTTGTTTTTTCAGGTTGGTTTCGTGGATACGAGCAAACGATTTTACCAGTACCGCACGTACTCCCAAGTGGCGAGGCTCCATGGCCGCGTGCTCACGTGACGAGCCTTCACCGTAGTTTTCATCACCAACTACAATTGAACCGATACCCGCCGCTTTGTAAGCGCGCTGGGTAGCGGGTACAGGACCGTACTCGCCCGTCAATTGGTTTTTAACGTTATCCGTTTTCTCGTTAAAGAAGTTTACAGCACCAATCAAAAGGTTATTTGATATATTGTCTAAATGACCACGGTACTTCAACCACGGACCCGCCATCGAAATGTGGTCGGTAGTACACTTTCCTTTGGCTTTAATCAACACTTTCAAACCTTTGAGGTCGGTACCTTCCCAAGCCGCAAACGGGTCAAGCAATTGAAGACGATTCGATGTCGGAGAAACGGCTACTGAAATACCGCTGCCGTCTTCAGCAGGGGCTTGGTAGCCAGCATCTTCTACGTCAAAACCACGTGGTGGCAGTTCGTCTCCGCTTGGATCGTCAAGTCTTACCTCTTCCCCCAATTCGTTGATGAGGGTATCAGTCAGGGGATTAAATGTCAAATCACCCGCAATGGCCAAGGCCGTCACCAATTCAGGCGAGCCTACGAATGCCAGGGTGTTGGGGTTTCCGTCGGCCCGTTTGGCAAAGTTACGGTTAAACGAGTGAACGATGGTGTTGCGTTCTTGCTTTTCAGCACCCACCCGCGCCCACATTCCAATGCAGGGACCGCAGGCATTGGCAAATACTTTACCGCCAATTTCGTCAAAAGTGGCCAGGAAGCCATCTCTTTCTACCGTGTAACGCACTTGCTCAGAGCCGGGAGTGATGGTAAATTCAGCTTTGGTTTTAAGGTGTTTGGCCGCTACCTGACGCGCCAAAGAAGCCGAACGAGCAATGTCTTCGTAAGAAGAGTTGGTGCATGAACCAATCAACCCTACCTCAATTTTGGTCGGCCAACCATTGGCCAAAGCCGCTTCTTTCATTTTTGAAATTGGCGTTGCCAAGTCAGGCGTAAATGGCCCGTTCAAATGTGGCTCTAGTTCGCTGAGGTTGATTTCAATAACTTGGTCAAAATATTTTTCGGGTTCATCGTATACCCCCGCATCAGCCGTAAGGTGTTCTTTTACCGTGTTGGCTATGTCGGCTACGGCATCACGACCCGTTGAACGCAAGTAGCGCTCCATCGACTCGTCGTAGGCAAAGGTGGAAGTTGTGGCTCCGATTTCAGCACCCATGTTACAGATCGTTCCTTTGCCGGTACATGACATCGAAGTAGCCCCTTCACCAAAGTATTCCACAATAGCACCCGTTCCACCTTTTACAGTAAGAATACCTGCTACTTTTAGGATTACGTCTTTTGGCGACGTCCAGCCGCTCAATTTACCCGTTAGTTTTACCCCAATTAATTTAGGGAATTTAAGCTCCCACGGCAAGCCAGCCATTACGTCGCAGGCATCTGCACCACCCACTCCGATGGCAATCATTCCCAATCCACCCGCGTTTACGGTGTGTGAGTCGGTTCCGATCATCATACCGCCTGGAAATGCGTAGTTTTCAAGCACCACTTGGTGAATGATACCCGCTCCGGGTTTCCAGAAGCCAATGCCGTATTTATTGGAAACAGAAGAAAGGAAATCGTATACTTCCTGATTTTCAACCACTGCTTTACTTAAATCTTCCGACGAACCTACCTGGGCCGTAATTAAGTGGTCACAGTGTACGGTTGAAGGAACCGCTACTTTAGGACGACCCGCCTGCATGAACTGCAACAACGCCATTTGAGCCGTTGCATCCTGCATAGCTACGCGGTCGGGACCAAAATCAACGTATGATTTTCCACGCTCATAAACGGTGGTTGCGTCTCCTTGCGTAAGGTGAGCATACAGAATTTTTTCTGTATACGTAAGCGGACGGCCTACCACTTTACGAGCAGCCTCTACTCGTTCACCGAGCTTAGCATAGAGGCTTTGCATCATATCTAAATCAAATAATGCCATAGTATATGAAATTGATGAGTTAATTTACAGGCATAAAACTACAAACTGTAAAGCAAAATACCCTAAAAATCTTGCTAAATAGTTGTAGAAAACCTTCTACAACCTAAGGAAGCACCTTAGATTCAGGTTTTACTTGTTTTGCAATCGTTGTTCTACCCTGCTGTCTATTATAACCAACATCAATCCACGTGCAATCGTTTTTTATTGGCAAATTCTCACAAACTTTCGCTCATTGGTTTCGCCTTCTTTGCCCACGATTATCCCCAGTATCAATTCTTTAGTGGTTAATTTTACCACCCGCGTTTTCTTTTCCCAGGCCACCCCACCAAGAATTTGCTCCCCCAACGAAATCTGTTTTCCATCAAATTTAAAATCTGTCATTAATCTGGCGGGAAATGCTGGCGCTACACCATTAGTTCCCGAAAGATTATTTGTCACTTTTAACTGACCGTCGTTGGTAAATTCCAATAAATACGAATTTTCGGGGGCTTTTTTCCAAGAAGAATCGGCAATAACGGGACAGCATCCCCCAAAATAACGGAACTCCGTCATCGTCCATTTCCCAGTTAAAATCGGCTGATCGGAAATGCATCCCGCCGCCTCTGGGGCCAGTACTGCATCTGAAGTGGACTGACAGCGAATACCAATCAAAGCCACCAGTCCGAACAAAATTATTTTTTTCATTGTGTCAACGCATTCTGCTTATAATAGTATAGACAGCAAAAAAAGCTGCTAAAACCATGACGCTGACATCAAGCCAAAGGTTGGAATGGTGTATTTATTCTACCAACCACTTATTTTGTACATTGTATTTTGCTTCCAATACAATCTTATAAAACTTTGAAGGAATTTTTGTTACATCTATCAGGGCTTTTTCGTTGACGACGGGCACTTCGTCCATGAGCAAATAGCGATCTTTTTTACCCTGCTCAAATTCATTGGTGGTGGTTAGCCATATTTTTACGGTTCCTTCCTTTTCTAGCGCTTTCCACGTCAAGTCCAACTGATTTCCCTCTTTTTTCAAGGTTGAATTTACGAGCGACAATTTGCCAGTCAGAGGGTTTCCGTCCACTTCAAATGCCTGTATTTTAGGAATCGAAACGCCCAAATGCCGAGCGATAGATGGCATGATATCCACCACAGCAGGGAGCGTTTCGGCTCCCGTTTTTCCCTGAAAATAGGCATTAAGGTCTTTGGCATTGGTTACAATCCAAGTGCTCCGCTCCCGGTCCGACTGTCCTCCGTGGTTTTTGCCGCTTGCGGCGTCGCGTCCGTGATCAGTGGTAATATACAGTTGCCATTCTTCCCCAAAATTTTGCTCCCGATACTGAATGGCCTTCCACAATCGCCCCATTTGGTTGTCCATCAGACGAACTGCGTTGGTAAAACGGTCGCTGTCACCGAATTTATGCCCCATGTCGTCTGTATATTCCAAGTAAACCCACGAAAGGTCAGGTGCTTCGTTTTGGAGGTATCGCGCGGCTTCGTCAACCACTTTTTCGTCAATTTGATGGATATATTCGGCTTCTTTATCGTGCGGAAAATGAAGCGTATCCAATTCAAATCCGTCAAAGAAATAATCTAGTTGTAGTTGGTTGGTTTGCGGCAACCCTTCCCCAATCAGTTTTGTACGATTGTCGAGCCAAGTTGAAAAAACCGCTGTTTTCTTGTGAGGATACTGCGCTTCAAAAAACCTAAAAATGGTCCAATAATGATAATTAGGGTCTTTGATGTTATTGTCCCACACGTTGTGTTTGTTTACCCACGTTCCCGTCAACAAGCTATTGTACCCCACCGCCGAGATGGTGGGAGTTTGAGAATAGGTGTTTTTTTTGCCGCCCACATACGCTCGTGTGTAGCCTCCCGTTTGGGCAATAGCCGTCAGATTTGGCAATTTTAACTTTTCAATCACATCCGCCGCAATTCCGTCGACAATGACAAAGAGCGCTTTTTTCTTCTCTGTTTGAGCTTGAATAGGCTGCAAAAAACAACCCCCAAATAAAACAAAAGACAACGAGACTAAAACGACTCTCATACCTCTGATTCAGAAAGGGTTATGGTTGGTTCGACCGTTGAATTTTCGGTTGATTCGGCCTTGGCTTCGGCAAAAAGTTTTGCTTTCATTACTTCTTCCAAAGTTACGTGGAAGAACTTTTTGTGAATATCAAACGATTCTTCGTCCCCCTTTTCCACGCATTTTACGTAATGCCCATCTTCCAACAACTCGTACGAATTGACATTGTCACGAAGATTATAATCCAAAATATTGATGGCCTGCTGCTTCACGCGGAGATTAACAAAGGCAAACATGGATTCAATCCGGCGGTCAAAGGAGCGCACCATGACGTCGGCACTGCCCCCGTATATCTTGGGATTGCCGTTATTGTGGAAATAGAAAATCCGGGTGTGTTCAAGAAAATCACCCACAATTGAACGCACAGTAATGTTTTCACTCAACCCCTGCCGCCCAGGACGAAGACAACAAATACCCCTTACAATCAGCCGAATAGGCACTCCCGCCTGTGATGCCTTGTAGAGTTCCTCAATAGTTGTTTTATCTTCCAACGAGTTGATTTTAAAGCAGATACCACTCACCAAACCGTTGGCCGCATTGGTAGCTTCTTGCTGAATCAACTTGATGATTTGCTTGCGCATGTCGCGCGGAGCCGTGAGTAAATATTGGTAATCATTGGGCAATGAATGCCCCGTAATGACGTTAAAAAACTCGGTAATGTCGCGGTTGTAGACTTCATCGCAGGTCAGAAGGCCAATATCAGTATATAGTTTGGCCGTTTCTTCGTTATAATTTCCACTGGCCAAGTGTGAATAACTTATGACGCCCTCCTCTTCGGCCCGCACAATCTGAAGTAGTTTGGTATGAGTTTTGAAACGGCTAATGCCGTAAATAACAAAGCACCCCGCTTTTTGCAGGCGTTGGGCTTCCCGCATGTTATTTTCTTCGTCAAAGCGGGCTTTTACCTCAAAAAGTACCGAGACGTGCTTGCCGTTTTCGGCGGCTTTCAGCAAGGCCTCTGTGATGCGTGATTTTTTGGCCAAACGATAAATGGTCAATTTAATCGCCAACACTTTGGGGTCGTCAGCGGCTTCTTCCAAAAGCTCCAGTACGGGCTCAAAATTATTGTAAGGGTGATGCAGAAGTATATCCCCTTCTTTGATGGTTTCAAAAATATCCTCCATCTCTTCGCGAGTTACCCCCAAAGGCGGTACGGGTGCGGGCGGGGTAGGAACCAACTCCGCAAACTCTGGATGTTTGATTATTTGCCACAAACAAGTAAAGTCTAAGAGATGTCGGCAGGTAAAAACGTTATAATCATCTATTTCCCAACGTTTTTTCAATAAATTGAGCAGCCATTCGGAGATATTTGGCTCCACTTCCATACGTACCACTCGCCCCAACCGACGCGTTTTGAGTTTTTGCTTTACTTCGTCCAAAAAGTCGGTTTCAACGTCGTCGTTGTCATCAATGGAAAAATCACCATTTCGCACGATTCTGAACAAATGCATATCCAAAATCTCGACATTGCGGTACAGTTTGCGCAGTTCATGCCGCATGATTTCTTCAATGGGAATAAATACGGTTTCCCCGTTTTTTCGTTCAATTGTATACAAACGTTTCAGATTGGCGGGAATCTGAACAAACGAAATTTTACGATTTTCTTCATCTTCCTTCAACGATTCGGTGGCGCGAGTGACGACGGCGAAAATCAGGGTTTTGGCCAGCAGAATGGGGAAAGTATGCGTATAGTCAAACAGCATGGGCGTAAGCATCGGATAAATGGTCCGGTCAAAGTATTTCCCAACTTCTTCCTGCTCAGGTGCTTCCAAATCATCCCACCGACCTATTTTTAATTTTTGTTCTCCGAAAAGGGGCAATAAATCATTCTCAAAAACTTCGTCCTGTTCCTGTGTGAACTTGTGAATGGCGGAAAATAATGCTTTCCGAAACGGAATTTCTCGTAATCCTGAATAATCCACCCGCTCTTTTCCGTAGTCAAGATAATTGTACAAACTCCCCACCCTAATGGTAAAAAATTCATCAAGGTTTGAATCTGAAATCGCCAGAAATTTCATCCGCTCAAATACGGTCCGACGGGCACTACGTGCTTGGTCCAATACCCGGTAATTGAATTGTAGCCAGCTAAGGTCGCGGCTGATAAAATTACTTTGCTCAATGGTCTGACTAAGGCGTTCGGCCGAGCGGGCAAAGCGGTCTCCGTCGTAAGGCGCTTCCCCTTCCTTCACTTCTTTACGGTCGCGAATAAAAGAAAATAAAGAAGAAAAACCACTTTTGCGATTATCGTTAGAATGCTGAGAACTAGGCATAAGAAATTCGGAATTTAAAACAATCTTTTAACTGAGATAACCAATGGAATATATATTTATTCAAATGCGTAAACGTGGTGATTATTGTTCAGAAAGAGCGTTTTCTGCAAAACCGCTCTCTTTTCATTTATCCCATGGCTCACGTAATGAAGTAAGGTCAAAGGTACTTTATAAAACAATTGAGCCACTCGTCCCGGGGGCAGAGTGGCTCAATTTAATGGTTTGTTAACACTAACAATTAGACGTCCACTCTCGCATATTTAGCATTACGTTCAATAAACTCACGACGGGGGGCAACTTCGTCGCCCATCAGCATTGAGAACAGGTGGTCTGCTTCGGCCGCCGAATCAATGCTTACCTGCTTCAAACTGCGGCGCGTAGGGTCCATGGTCGTTTCCCAGAGCTGCTCAGGGTTCATTTCTCCCAAACCTTTGTAGCGCTGAATGTAAACACTATCTTCTTTGCCACCCGCAATTTCCATCACGGCTTGCTCGCGTTGGGTTTCAGTCCAGCAGTAACGCTCTTCTTTGCCCTTCTTCACCAAGTACAACGGCGGTTGTGCAATATACACGTACCCGTTGTCAATGAGGTCTTTCATGTATCGGAAGAAGAACGTCAAAATCAACGTACGGATGTGGCTTCCGTCCACGTCAGCATCGGTCATGATGATCACTTTGTGGTAGCGGAGCTTGTCCATATTGAGGGCGCGCTCGTCGCCATCTTTTCCAAACACAACTCCCAAAGCGGTAATCATGTTTTTGATTTCGTCGTTTTCATATATCTTGTATTCCTGCGCTTTTTCTACGTTCAGGATTTTACCACGAAGCGGCAAGATGGCCTGAAAAGCACGGTTACGGCCTTGTTTGGCCGAGCCACCCGCCGAGTCCCCTTCCACGAGGTACAATTCGCAGCCCGCAGGGTCAGTTTCGGAGCAGTCAGCCAGTTTTCCAGGTAAGCCTGTGCCTCCCAATACCGTTTTGCGTTGCACCATTTCACGGGCTTTGCGGGCGGCAATACGGGCTTTGGCGGCGAGGATTACTTTATCAACGATGGTACGTGCTTCTTTGGGGTTTTCCTGCAAGAAGTTGTCGAGCATTTCGCTCACCACTTGGCTTACCGCCCCCGCCACGTCGGAGTTACCTAACTTGGTTTTAGTTTGTCCTTCAAACTGCGGTTCTTGCACCTTTACCGAGATGACCGCCGTCAGACCTTCGCGGAAGTCATCGCCGCTGATTTCAATTTTCTCTTTGGCCAGTATTCCCGACTTTTCGGCGTAGTTTTTGAGCGTCCTTGTCAGCGCCATACGGAAACCCGATACGTGGGTACCGCCTTCGATGGTGTTGATGTTGTTGACGTAAGAAACCACGTTTTCAGAATACGACGTGTTATAAATCATCGCCACCTCTACTGGTACCACCCCTTTTTCATTCTCCATATAAATGGGGGTCGGGATGAGGTGATCGCGGGTGTTGTCCAAGTAAGTAACGAACTCAACCAAACCACCCTGTGAATGAAACTCTTCGTAGCGAGGCTGACCACTTTCGTCAAGGTCTCTCAAATCAGTGAGTGTCAGCGTGATTCCTTTGTTCAGGAAAGAAAGTTCGCGAATTCGGTTAGCAACGGTTTCGTACTTGTACTCAGATGCCGTAAAAATGCTGTCATCAGGGAGGAAGTGAACAAAGGTCCCAGTGTCATCGGCTGAGCCAATAGCACGAACAGGATAAAGGGGCTTGCCGATGCTGTACTCTTGCTCAAATATTTTTCCCTCACGATGTACTTCAACACGCAGGTATTTTGAAAGGGCATTAACACAAGATACCCCTACCCCGTGCAATCCACCAGAAACTTTGTAGGTATCCTTGTCAAATTTTCCCCCCGCGTGAAGTACAGTCATAACCACTTCAAGGGCCGACTTTTTCTCCTTGGTATGCATTCCCGTCGGGATTCCCCGTCCGTTGTCCTTTACCGTTACGGAATTGTCGGTATTAATTACTACCTCAATCCGATCACAATACCCCGCCAGCGCTTCGTCAATGGAGTTGTCTACAACCTCCCAAATAAGGTGGTGAAGGCCTTTGACGCCGATGTCACCAATGTACATTGCGGGACGCTTCCGCACCGCCTCCAGACCCTCAAGAACTTGAATGTTTTCGGCTGAATAATTACTTTTGTCTACTTGTTCCGGAATTTCAATCGTTTCGTTTGCCATATTTTGGAATTAGTAACGAATAGGGTGCTCCCACTGTAAATATTTCAATTTTTTAACGCGTAAAGATACAAGAATCTGGGCAAAAATCCTAAATTTTACTGGTTTAAGGCAACCTATACGTTTGAACTGACTGGTGGTTAATTCCGAACAATAAATAGGGACCCACAGCACGTATAGAGCGCACCTCTCCTTCTATGTTTAAACCTGCTTTTTCCTGATTTGCATAACGAAAATCGTGATTACCCGCGTTTAGAAATACCTGCCCTTTACTGGCGTCAATTTTTCCCAAACGAACGCGGGTCCGGTCCAAATTGCCGCCCAAAATTACGTCTGGCTTTCCGTCTTTGTCGATGTCTACCACCTCAATACCGTACACAGGAGCAAATTGGGCCTCAATTGGCAGAGGGTTGAAAACGAATTGGCCACGCTCGTTCCACAGGATTCCAGTGCGTAATTCCTGCGCATTAGATTGGCGCGCCGACTTCAGCAAATCATCGCCCAACATTTCAGACAGGGTGGCAGTGGCGTAAGTCACATAACTAGAATATTTCTTTTTGAGGGCGGGGATTTGGTCCAACAATTCATCACGACCCGCATAAGGGTATTCTTTTCCGTTCTCAGTGACGGCTACCAAAGGCAACATTCCGTCATTTCCTGAAAAATCGTTAAAGTACAATTTTAGTTGGTCGCCCGAAGTAACGTGGTATTGGGTATTGAGGCCCATGTTTCCAACCAAAAAATCATCATCCCCGTCGTTGTCCAAATCGGCTTTTTTGAGTGCATAAGACAGCTGAGAAGTAAGCGATTTCGTCGCTTCTTTGGCTTCATTCCATTTTCCGTTTAGATTGAGATACACCATGGGTCTCATCCACTCACCCGCAAGGAGTAAATCAGGTTTTTTATCACCATTTACATCGGAAAAAGCCGCTCCTGTTACTAATGATGAATGTGAAAAAGTACGCACTGCCGAAAAATTCCCTTTGCCGTCATTTTGCATTAAAACCGACTTCTGCGCCTCTGGATACCTTCCGGGTGTGCAATGCGCCCCGATGAATAAATCTTGGTCGCCATCGGCGTCAATATCTGCCGCTACCACGATCGATGCGTTGATGCGTAACTTGCTCAATTCGTCTGACAGTTTTGCTCGTACAAATTTTCCTTTTTGATTAAAATACAAACGAGGTTGCAAGAGCGAATCCACGGGCGTTAAGGCGTAGCCAGCACTGACTACCGCCAAATCTAAATCGGAATCGCCGTCGGCGTCAAAAAAAACCGCACTCGCATCCTCAAACACAGCATCTTTTTGAAAATCTACCTGTAACGAGTTGACAAAGCCCGCGTTCGTTTGGACAAACAATCCTCCTGCCTGCCCACGTCCGCCACCGATGTACACATCTTCACGGCCATCGCTGTTTACATCGCCTTTGGCCATGCAGGGCCCCACCCCCGAAAGCATTTGAGGCAGCAACGTCTGAATTTTAAAATCATTGACCAAGGGAATGGAATGGGTAAAAAGAGAGGACGAAACTGGCGTGAGCAACGGCCGCTGAGCGGTGAAAGCTGAAAGGCCCGCAGTGGTCAAAATTGCGTCGGCATAATCCGTAATAAGGCGTTGGTTAGTTTTAGGGGCTTTGACCAAAAATGATTTTCCATCGGCCCAAGTGACGGTCAGTGAGTCAATCTCTGTTGTTTTTCCAAGCCCAAAATGCAGCGGCACATACATCGCCGACTGAAACCCCCGAACGGGCTGAAACTCCTGCGTCTGTGCCAAATTTTTGGAATATACGCGTACTTTTGCGCCAATTTTCAAGGCTTCGTTGGGTGCTTTGAGTAGCACTTGAAGGTAGTTTTGCGGGCTTTTCTGTTGTCCGTTGTTTTGATAAATAAAGGCTTTTTCGCTCACATTATTGGTCACCAAATCCAAGTCTCCGTCGTTGTCCAAATCAGCATAAACCGCCCCGTTTGATTGACTGGGCTGCTCAAAACCCCACTCTTTGATTTTATTGTCAAAGCCCCCCTCCCACGTTCCTTGCTCCGTAAAGCCTTTATTTTTGAAGATATAATTAGGCTCGTTGATGGGCGGCATTTTGGCAATTACGTCCATCGTTTCAGGATTTTTACCCGTTTGGCGGCTTTCCGTCTGTACGTCAGCGGAGTATTTCAAAAACTCCATGTTGGTATAATCCCGGGCGTATCCATTGGTAATAAAAAGGTCATTGAATCCGTCATTGTCAAAGTCTGCAAACAGCGCCGACCAACTCCAATCCGTATTGGAAATCCCCGCCAATTGCCCGATTTCAGAAAATCCTACTCCTGCCCCTAACTGGGGGGAGGTTGGGAGGCCAGTATTCAACTGCAACATATTCCGCATGGTCTGCTGGTGAAAGCCCGCCCGAATAAGGGATTGGTATTTATCGTAATTATCATCCCCCGCGGTGAGTTTGATGCGTTCGTTTTGGGCGGGCAACATATCCAACGTCACAATGTCCATCCATCCATCATTGTTGACATCGGCGGCATCGGTGCCCATCGAATAGAGAGAGGTGTGTCCCATTGCTTCCCTGATGGATTCTTTAAAGCCTTTTCCCTGCTGATTAAGGTATAAATAATCGTTTTCGTTGTAGTCGTTAGATACGTATAAATCCAGCCAGCCGTCGTTGTTCAAATCCGTCACATTCAGCCCTAAACCAAAACTTAATACGTTGTTAATCAAGCCCACTTCGCGTGATACATCCACAAATTTTCCCGCGTCATTTCTCATCAATTTGCTCCCGTAACGGGTATCGGTTTGATCCCGGTATTGCGCAATCAAATTGCTAAAACCCGCGTACTCTTGCACCGAATGGTTCAGCAAAAAGCAGTCTAAATCTCCGTCTTTGTCGTAATCAAAAAACGCGGTCTGCGTGGTGTAGGAAGGGTCGTCGAGGCCATATTCAGCCGCTTTTTCGATAAACCGCACCCCATTTTCGACTTTGCCTTGATTGATATACAATAGATTACGACGCAAATTCGGGTCTTCGGCCCCAGAGCGAGAAACGTAAATATCCAGCCAACCGTCGTTGTTAATATCAACAACCGACACGCCCGTTTTCCAGCCGCTGTGTTTGATTCCTGCGGCTTCAGTAATGTCTTCGAAAGTGATACCTTCGCCTTTTGCCGTCAAATTCAGGTACAATTTATCGGCTACCATATTTCCCGTAAAATACAGGTCAACAAGGCCATCGTTGTTAAAGTCACCCGCGGCCACTCCACCACCATTATAGAAATAACCGTAGCCTAGTACATTGTTATCGGCGTCTTCTTCCACAAAATTATTGAAGGTCACCCCCGTATCGTCGGCGTCTAAGCGGGTAAACAGGGTATCAGAATCGGGGCGGCATGATGCCAAAATCGACCCAAGGGCAAGCACAAAAAAGCATTTAAAAGTAGACATCTACGTAAATTTCAAGTAGTTACGAAAGTTAAAAAAACAAACCTTGGGGGGTATTTTATCGGTGCTTGTAACGAATTTTAACTTATTCAAAGAGTTTCAGTAAATCAAATTCTTTAGCTGAAAGACCTTTGCTCAATTTCAATAAATCGACCGCCTCTGGTTCCCTATTTTTGAGTTTTTGATTGACAAATTTCTTCAAATAATTCGTCAGGCGGTTGTCTGGGTCGTAAGGTTCGCCTGAGCCCAGATTTTCGGGCCATGTTTCGGCCTGTTCTAGATAAAGTTGTGCTTCTTTGTATTTTTTACGGTTGGACAATTCGGCGGCGTACCGAATATTGGCTTCCCGAAACAACGCATGAGCGCCCGAAGCGCCTTCATTGGGCAGGATATTCAAAGATTGCATCAGCTCAATGCATTCTTTATAGCGCTCTGATTTCAGGAGTAACCGCGCCCGCTGTTGCCCCAAAATGTACACTTCGTGGTCGGGCAGTGGGGTTTCAGATTTGCCAAGCCTTTGAGACTTAGAAAGTCGTGATTCATTGACATCGAGGGCTTTTTTTAACTGCCCGTTTTCGGCATAAAAATCCGCGAGGGCTTTTACGGTTCGCCAACTATTTGGCGCCAATTCATAGGCTTTTTCGAGAGCGGTTTTTACTTGGACTTTGTCCTTTTTCAATGCCTCCGCTTTGTACAAATAATAAGAAAAAAAATCAGGTAGCGGGTTATATATTTCGATAGCCCTAAAGTCACTTACATCGTGCATACCACGCACTGAAGCCGTTGCGAGATGCTGATAGTAGCGTAATTTCCCGTGTTGTTTTTTCGTCAAACCCCATTTTAAAACTTCCACCGTTTCGTTACGAAAAGGGAAAACACCTTCAGGAGAGGCCAAAAGCACGGCTTCCAGGGCTTGCGCCGATTCCGCTTTTCGGTTCAATTTATCCAACAAATACGCCTTCCATAGATTCACCATTGGATTGGAAATCGATGATTCCAGTACCTCCAGACTTTCTGGGTACAGCCCTAGTTTTTCATAACTGATAGCCATTTCCAAGTTGGTTTCAGAAGGCAATTCACTCCGTATCATTCCCAGAAACTGCTGTTTATCTTCCGGTTTCTGCGTCATCCGGGCTATTTCAAACCGAACGAGATGATTCAGCGGGTCGTTTTGCAAAATCTCTTTTGCTTTTTGTAAAGCCGCCTCATTTGATTTCAACAGGCGTAACACAATAATTTCGAGGGCTTTAGCGTCCCAGTGGTCGGCTTGGCGTTCCAGCGCCTTCTGTAAAAGCGCCAACGCCTTGACATAATTTTTTTCTCTGACCGCCATTTTTGCCAAATGATACAGCGCCGCAGCGCGATAAGTCGGGTCGAGGGAAGCCGTAGCGAAACGGTCTTTGGCCGCCGTCCACATTTCTCCTATACCTTCGTAGGCCAGGCCAGCAATAAAATTGGCTTTGGCATCATAGGCATTATCACCTAGCACAAAATCAGCAACTATACCTGCACGGGTGGATCCTCTGACATAAGCCACTTCTGCCTGCAAGACCTGTGCAGGCTTAAAAGAAGGGCTTTTTTCCAGTAATGTATTAATTATTGAATCCGCTTCTATGTACTTGCGTTGATTCATCAAATCTTTGGCGTGGAGATACATGCCATAATCTGATTTCCAATCAATTTTTTTTGCAAATCCTAAAAACCGTTGGGTATTTGTCGACCTTCCATCGGCCAGAATCTCCGCCCCGACCTGAATCCTGAGCGAGGCGAAATCCCCCGTCCACTTTACCGAATCACGCACCATTTCGAGCGGTTTTAAAGACAGTTTTTTTGCAAAAACAAGCGTATTCCTTTCCAGCACTTTCAACGTATCCTGTACCGCCGAAACCGCGCAATAATCCAGTTTGAGCCAACCATCCTGCACGCGCAGATTCATTGCTCCCTGCGGCGTAGCATGGGTCAGGCCACGGGTATTTTTGACCGGAAACCAGTATTCCGTCCAACTGTCATGCGTGTAGGGCATGAATGACACGTGCTTAAAAGGACTGTACATACTGCCTTCGGAAGCCTGATTGAACAATCGTCCTGATTGTAATTCCACATACTGCCCGTCGGTATCGGTCAGGAGTTTTTCCCAGATCATGCCTTGGCGGGAAAGGCCCCAAATCCATATTTTTTTGCCCAATTTCTCGTGGTAAGGCGAATATCGGGCAAAACCCATGTTGTTGTTGTGCCAAAAACCGCCGAAGAAGTCGGTATTTTTTCCCAACACATGATAAGATTTATAAGAACCGAAGTTGTTTTGTTCATAAAAATTCAGGTTTCTTCCCAAAGAATCCTTGGGCCACGTGCCCGCCTCACCGTTGTGGCCGATGTAATTTGTACCCGGAAACACAAATTCAAGATTGCCAGCGGCTTTAAAACCCGCGTTCATCCAGTGATAATAGCTTGTCTCTAAGGGAGTTGCGTTGTACCAGTGTGATTTGGTAGTAAAGTACGCTTTGTCTTTCGGCAAATTTACTTCTACCATCCAACGCGTGCGGGCTGACCAGTCCCAAGCACCTAAAAAGCAACTAACACTGCCATCGTCGTTGGTACGGGTAAAATAATCGACGGGTGCCGAGACCGTAGGCGCGTGACCAATATCGCCGAAGTTGATTTCTATCCCACCCGACGTCCACGCCCCGCGCATGGCCACGTCGCGGAATTTGACAACGTGGTTGTAATAGATAAACGGATAATCACTTGACTTTTCGTACGCACCCCAGATCTTCCCGCCGATTTCGGGTGTGATGTATACTTTAATGTAGTCGTTTTCGAGTTCAATAAACTTCCACTCTTTCATCACCGGTTGAGCGGTGTAGCCGTCATACCTAAAATAAGGATACACCCGACCAGGTTGGGGAACGGGGTCAGGGTCCGAAAAAGGATAGGTGGTGAGGGTTTGGGTTGTTTCGCGGACAACCGCATTTTGGGCCGTTGAAGCTTGGATTAATACCAAAAACAGGCTGGTAAACAACCAATGTTTTGGGGATAAAAAATGAACCGGACTCATTGGTATATACGAGGTTATTGGAGAATGCAAGATAAAATTTCGGCTTGGTTTATGCCGTTTTTTTTGAGTAAAATTGTCAAAAAAAGAAAACGCTATGGTTGTTATTGCCACCAAACGCCGCCCAAAAATCCTTAAAATTCCCGCGCATCTCGTCTATGAGGAGCTTGACGGGCAAGTCCTGCCTTATCGTGGCTATTTAGAGGTATTATCAGGAAAAAAAACATTCGAAGAAATTAAGGGCAGCAGTTCATTGCAGGCAGTTCTTGTCTATTTAATTGGTTTTTATATTGGGGTTCGTATCAATCGAAAAAAATATTTAGTAGCCTCCAATGAGTCAGGGCTGCATGTAAATTCGGGGAGTAATCTAGCCAACGATATTGCCGTTTTTGAAAAAGAGAAAATTACGTTGACCGATAAATACTTTGACGTAGCCCCCAAAATTGTCGTTGAGGTCGACATTAAAATAGCTCTGGAAGGAACTGGCCTTACGAATGACCTAGAGTACATGTTGAACAAATCGCAGAAAATGCTTGATTTTGGTGTCGAAAAAGTCATTTGGATCACCACCCAAACCAAGAAGATTTTTGTCATTACTCCCAATGCGCCTTGGTATTTAGTCAATTACGATGAAAACATTCCGTTATTGGATGACTACGTCCTAAATCTTGCCCAACTGCTCTGGGACGAAGAAATTGAGTATTAAACCAAAAACGGGCGATTTCTCGCCCGTTTCGGTCATTTATCTTCACACGTGTAATTAAGGTTTATCCCACCACAAACGGGTAATTGATTTATCCGCGCCACCCAGTTTGGATACGCCAGAATCAACGCCAGCCTTGTTGGTACTGATTTCGCCCGCTACAAACGGCGCTCTGCGCACAATACTACCCACTGGTACATCAGGGTCATCTGAATTTACCCGAGGATACAATTTAGGAAATCCTGAACGACGGTATTCGGCCCAGGCTTCAAAGCCATACGGAAACAACGCCAACCATTTTTGCGTCAATATTTGCTCACGCTGCTTGGCGGCCGTGGCTTCCCATTTTACAGGAATGTCGGTCATACCGGGGCTTTTTACCACGTCATTTAAGGCGACGGGCGTAGAAGTACCAGCGGTGTAAGCGGCAATCGCAGCCGCGTCGGTGATACCCCACTGAGTCATAGAAAGCGCAATTCCTTTTTCATACAAATCTTTGGCCGTTCCACCCATGCTCCAGCCATTCAAAGCACCTTCGGCGCGGAGGAAATGAGCTTCGGAAGCAAACATAATACCCCAAGGTTGCGTAAAACGCGCGGCATCCTGAAATGCAGGCGCTACGTTTGAATTGGCTCCCGGCGCATTTTCGGGTAGGCCCAATTGCACCTGCGAGTATCCATTACGCAATCCTTTGTAGGTATCGCCCGACACTGGACTGAAAAACTTGCTGATGCGAGGGTCTTTGTAGCCTTTGAGCGTACTTTCCATGGCAGCACTCATCCGGAACTCGTTCCATGCCGTGATACCACCGAGCGGGTTGGGTGAATTGGCCGTTACTTTGATGAAAGCATCATCAGCGTTTGTTTCCAATGTACCAGCAGCAACAGCAGCTTCTGCCTCCGTTTTAGCCAAGGCAGGGTCTACTTTTGACATACGAATGGCCAAACGCAAACGCATGGTGTTGGCAAACTTAATCCAACGATCCACGTTGCCGCCATACATTTGGTCATTGTTTCCCAAAATGGTTTTTCCCTTGGACTTTTGCAGTTCAGTCACCGCCGCTTTGAGCGTGGCCAAGAAGTCTTTATAGATAAACTCCTGACTGTCATACTCTACCACTTTTTCGCCGCTACCCACTTTTGAGTACGGAATCGCGCCCCAATAATCGGTCATGGGCAAATACATCTGTACTTTCCAAATTGAAGCCATCGCAAAAATGGCCGCATCTTCGGCCTGCCCGCCGGGCTTGGTGGCATCCAACACCACCAAAAGCGGCGGAATCTGCTGTCCATAAAAGTTATTCCAAGCACCATTCAGCCAGTTGCCCACCATCACGTTGCGGTCAGAAGGGAAGTTGATGGCTACGTTGGCATAATATTGCGCGTGCAAATCGGCGAATAAACTTTCCATCAACTGAAAAGGTCCACGGTCGCCAAATACGCCGCGCCACTGTGCCGCCGCAAAGGCATTTCCAACGGCCGACTTATCAATGGAAGTCAGCTTTGTTTTATCGGTATTGAGTGTTTCAAACTTATCAGTACAGGCATAAAACCCAACCGAAGCCGTCAGCAGCATACCAACCGGAATGACAAGTTTTTTGAAAATTTTCATTTTGTCTCTATTTGTAATGTTAAACAATGTTTGATCCCCAAAATTAAACGTCAATGGATTAGAAAGAGAGGTTCAAATTGACTCCAAATGTACGCGTTGAAGGCATCGAGAAAGATTCCAAACCAACCGTGGTATTTTGGGCGCCAGCGGTGAGTTCGGGGTCAAAACCTTTTGCTTTGTTTAGGAAGAAAAACAGGTTACGACCCACCAACGAAAGCGAAGCACCTTGGAAAGGTGTTTTCTGCAACAAACCCGATGGTAAGTTATAGCTCAGGGCTACTTCTCTCAAACGGATATTGGACGCACTGTACGTAAACACCTCACCAGCAGGGGTGTTACGCCCGCCTACTTTCAACCAATAACGCTCGGCAGTGGTGGCAATATTGTTGGCAGAGCCGTCTGCTTTTACGCCCGGGAAGGTGTAGCTGTCGCGTCCGGCGAGGGTTTCTTCGGTTACCCCGTCGGCATAGATAACAGCATTGGTAAAGGAAGTCACTACACCGCCCATACGAGCGCTGATGAGGAAGTTAAGCGCCAGATTTTTGTAAGTAATCCGGTTGCTCAAACCACCCGTCCAGTCAGGACGTGAGTTTCCTAAATATACCGTAGTACCAGGAGTAATTTGCGGCAGACCATCGGTACCGACAATTACCTGTCCTGAGGCATTACGAACATAACCACGGCTGAACACTTGACCCAACGGTTCCCCTTCAATGGCGCGGATGTTGTTCATAAAGTCATTGGTCAAGTTCAAAACCTTCAATTCTGGCGTTAATTCAACCAATTTATTGACGTTTTTCGCGTAGTTCAAGTCAATGTCCCAGCGGAAATCTCCCGCCTGTACGGGCGTAGCGTTGAGGGTAAGTTCCACCCCTTTGTTGTTAACCAAACCAGCGTTGATAAACTCCGACGACCAACCTGAGGCTGGTGGAATAGCCACTTGGAACAATTGGTTTTTAGAATCACTATTGTACCAACCTAAATCAAACCCGAAACGGTTGTTAAGGAATTTCATCTGCAAACCAAACTCAAGTGCCGTGGTCAACTCAGGTTTGAGATTAGGGAATGGTTTGATTCCGTCGCGGGTGATAAATCCATTTGGACCGCCCGGCAAAAACGAATAGGTTTGGTTCAACAGGTACGGGCGGGCGTCGTTACCCGTTTGGGCAAAAGAGCCCCGCACTTTTGCAAACGAAATGGCCTCCGGCATGGTAATCATATTGGACAGGATGGCCGAAAAACCTGCCCCAGGGAAAAAGTACGATTGGCTTTCTTTGGGCAAAGTCGAAGACCAGTCGTTACGGGCCGTAAGGGTTACGGTAAGGGCATTTTTAAATGTTACGTCAGCCGTGGCAAAGATACCCTGCTTTTCGGTTTCGTTGATGCCGCGCGTGGTTTGGGTATTGCGGGCATTGGTGGTGATGAACAAGTTCTCGCGGTTCAAGCCACCGTTGGATGTGTTCTGATCCAATTGCTTACGGCGCTGAATACTTCCCCCCACGGTAGCATTGACGGCAATGAAATCCGAGAATTTCTTGTCGTACATCGCAAACAAATCATAGTTCTGCTCACTCACTTCACGCCAGTTGGTTTGGTAGTCGCCGTTGTCGGCAATGGTATAGGTGTTGTTATACCATTTTCCTTCAAACTTATCAACGTAGCGGTCTATCCCACCCCGCGCCATGATTTTGAGGGCCGAAGTTAACTTATAAGTCAACGAAGTAAAGCCCGTGATACGGTCGCGGTTATCGGCCGCAATGACGCGGTTTTTAATCCAGTAAGGGTTTTGTCCACCGTTTGAACCTGGATTCCAGAAGTTCTGACGCAGGTTGCCCGTTACGGGGTCAATGTATTCAAATTGTTGGGCTTGTTCCAACGAAATGTTGCGCGGCATCCGCAGAATATGGCGCTGCAAGTTGGCAAAAGCCTCTCCTGTTTGTTGGCGATTATCGATTTTTTCGCTCAAGTAGGTGATTTTAGTATCCAATGAAAGCCGCTCGCCAATTTGATTGGAGATACGCAGGTTGAGGTTGTTACGCTTCAACTTGTTGTTGTCAACAATACCCGTTGCTCCTACGTTTGTGTAAGAAAAATAGGTCTGGGTCTTTTCACTTCCTCCCGAAAACGCGATGGAGTTTGAGATTTGAGAACCCGTCGAATAGAAATCCTTATAACTTCCTGGGTTGGCGTTCATGTTGTACGTTTTGGAAGCGTTGGCAGGATCAGGTCCCCACAGGGCCACCGATTGTCCTGTCATTTTGGGTCCCCAGCTAAATTCACTGGCGCGGTTATAAACACCCGCGCTTCCCTGTCCGTATTCATCCTGAAACTTTTGCAAAACCATGGCCTGCTCTGCCTGGAAAGAGCTGTTGATGGTTACGCCAAATCCTTTGCGAACGGCTCCTTTTTTGGTACTAATAATCAAGGCACCGTTGGCAGCACGGCTACCGTAAAGGGCCGTGGCCGAGGCTCCGCTCAGTACATTAATAGACTCAATGTCGTCGGGGTTAACGCTGGAAAGCCCATCGCCTCCGTCGCGACCACCGTTGGCATTGCCCGGACTGAAGTTTGAGTTGTCCATCGGCACCCCGTCAATCACAATCAGGGCTTGGTTATTACCAGTGATGGAACGGTCGCCGCGCAAAACAACACGAGAAGAACCACCCACGCCCGAAGAAGAACGAACGATGTCGAGGTTGGCGACTCTACCCGCCAGAGAGTTGGCCACGTTTAATTCACGGGCTTTGGAGATATTGGCGACCTGCACCGTTTGGGTGGCATAGCTCAATACTTTCTGATCTTTGGAGATACCCAATGCCGTCACCACCACTTCGCTGAGGGTCCGGGCATCGGTTTCCATTTGAACGTTAATGACTGTTGCCGCACCCAATTCCACTTCTTTAGTCAAATAACCAACCGATGAAAACACCAGCGTTCCAGAAGCAGGAACCGACAATTTAAAGGCACCCTCACCGTCGGAATTTGTTCCGCGATTAGTGCCTTTGAGAAGAACATTCACGCCGGGCAGGGCTTGCCCAGTTTCGTCTTTGATAGTACCTGACAGGGTTCTGTCCTGCGCTATCAATTGCCCTATACCGACAAAAAACGATAACAGGCTTACCAATAGAGTTTTACGCATAAATAGATTGGATTAGTTTAATTACTCAAACGCAAATTATAGGTAATTTTCAAATTTCCATTAAGTTATATGCACTATTTATTAATTTTTTTTAATATGTCATTTATACACTTAAAATTTGGACATATCAAATACTTGCAACTAGGTTTTATTGCGACAACAACTTTTTATAAAATATTGTTTTGCCAAGCTTGCTTCAAGCACCGCAGCCAATTTTGGTGAAAGATATTTTTTAAATCATCCTCCCCGTATCCTCGCTTACGGAGCAAATCTTGGTATAATTGCAGATCGGCGATGGTATCTAAATCATAGGGAGATTGCTCACGACCAAACATTCCATCCAAATCTGTCCCAAATGCAACGTGTCGGCTATTGCCCGTCAACTGGCAGATATGATCCCAATGGTCTACGAGTTTTGACATGGTTACCCCAAACGCTTTCGGGTCTGATTGTCGCTGCACAAAACCCGGGGCCATCATCCAAGCATCCAACGCACCACCAATGACCGCACCGCGCTCAGCCAGCCGCAAAATTTGCTCATCGGTAAGCTGTCGCTGATGCGGCACCAATGCCCGGCAATTATGATGGCTTGCCCAAACAGGACCTTTAAAAAGGGTTAAAGCTTCATTAAACCCCTTATCGGTGAGGTGGGTAGCATCCAGAATCATTCCCAGCGCATCCATTTCTCGCAGCAAATCTTTGCCCGCAGCCGTCAGCCCGTCGGTCGTGCCCGTCCCCGACGCATAACGACCAGAGCCGTACCAAGCTGGGCCAATGGCTCTTAGGCCATAACCGTAGGCTTTTTCCAAATACGAAAGGTTAACGAGCGAATCGGCCCCTTCTAACGAAAGAATAAATCCCACGGGCTTTTTATCGTTGGGCACTTCGGTATTTTCCCAAAGTGCGATGTGCGAATCTAGCTCCGTGGCATTGGTTATCTGAACCATTTCCCCCAAATCAACCATGGCCTGATACCACGCCACCTGCGCCTGGGTCATGGCCCAGGCTTGCGCGGGCGAATACCATCCGTCAAAGGCACTTCCGCGTTGGGTAACCCGCGCCAATTGGGTAGCCACCACCAAACCCACGTTGCCCTTTCTCAAGTCAGGCAGCGAAACCGTACCTTTGCCCCGGTCGCGTTTGTCCGAAAGATTTTTTTCAATTTCGCGCTCCCGAAGTTCCTGTACCGTACAGGTATAATCGCGGTTCCATTCAACGGCATTCATCGCCATGTCTAAGTGGGCATCAATAATCAGCATAAATGGTTAGTGAGTATTAAGTGTTTAGTTAAGTTTAAAATCTTTATTATTAAGCAGTTGCAAAGATTCAATCAAGCAACCCCACTGATTTTGAATGGACGATGGCTTCATCGGTATGTTTAAAAAGACAGGTATGTATGCTTTTATCCTGAATCGAATCTAGGACTGTTCTCGTAAAATCTTCCTTTTCGGGGCTTATGTTTCTGATGTAGAGGGCAATGATTCTTTCGGGATATTTATTGGCCAACAGCGCATAAATCTCGGGGTCTTTTTGAGAATTATCGCCCAGCAATACAAATCTTTGTTTGGGAAAAGCCTCAAAAATCCGCACTACCCGCATCAATTTCCCTTGGTGCTTCGTGGCACCCGTTTGCAGCAACTCGTACCACCTTTTTATTTTATTGAGCAAAAAAGCTCCTTTTGGCAATCCATTGTGTTTGAAAAATTCATTCAAATCATCGTACAGGTTCCATTCACTGCTGGATACGTAGAAAAAAGGGTTAGGTAAATTAGGCTCCGTGTGTGCAAATGCGAGGAGTTTATAAAATCGTACTACATCGGCAAATGTTTTACGGCTGCGGGGGTTTTTGGTAAACATTACCCTTAATTTTTTTCCCGTGTCGGCCGAGTGTGAAACCAGTACCGTATCGTCAATGTCGGATATAAATCCGTATTGAGTAGAGTGTGGCACGAAAATTTTACCTTCACCTGTGGCGGTGGGTTGGCCTTGTTCGTTGAGTAAGTGTACTTTTAAAAAGTGCCACCCCGCGTCTACATTGGCCGTAGATTGCCATTCAAATTTAAAAAAACCGTCTTTTTCGGTGGTGGTATAAAACTTTTGTTCGCCCCATTCTAACTGCACTCGGGCCCCTGGAACGGGTTTAACAAAAAATAATTTTATCAAATGGAGTACATTCTTTAAAACATTGGTACTGTACCGATGTCGAACTACTTTTTTACCAGCCAGCACATGACCATACAAAATCATATTTTCTTGGTGGCCATATCCGTGATAAACCTTCACTGATACGACAGAATTGTTTACTTTGTGTTCCATCTTCAGCAATTTACTAAATTATAGCAGTTAATCGCAACTTTTATCCACCCATGTCAACCCCCGAAAACTACAAAATATTTTTTATCCTCAACCCCGGTTCAGGGCGTAACACCAGAGATTGGGCGCAGGAAATAACAAACTATTTTGCCCCTCTGAATCACACGATTGAATTGTATAAACTCCCCAAAAGTGCCAACGTAGCCAAAATAAAGGATAAAATTGAGCAGTTTTCTCCCCATCGGGTGGTTGCGGTCGGAGGGGATGGCACAATCAAATTAGCGGCCGAATGTATTTTACACACCAACATCTCATTGGGCATTTTGCCCGCAGGATCCGCCAATGGACTGGCGTACGAATTGGGAATCACCGACAATCCCGCGCAGGCATTGGATGTGTTGATTACGGGAATTACCAAAACAATTCACACCACGGTCATTAACGGCGAGCTGTGCCTTCACCTCAGTGACATTGGCCTGAACGCCTATGCCATGAAAAAGTTTAAAATTCAGAAGGTACGAGGAATGTGGGGATATTTGATTGCCTCCTTGAAGGTTTTGTGGCAAAATCCAATGATGGAAGTTGAACTCCAAATTGACCAAAAAGCCATTAAAATGAAAGCCGCCATGATTGTCATTGCTAACGCCACAAAATACGGTACGGGGGCGCTTATCAACCCAGTCGGCACGCTGGAAGATGAATTATTTGAAGTGGTGGTGATTAAAAAACTAGCGGTACGAGAGCTGTTTAAGATGGTCTTTTTTCACGCTTCTTATAATTCAGAAACCGTAGAAATTTTTCAAACAGACGCATTGAGAATGAAGTCCACCAAAAAAGTCCACTTTCAAATAGATGGAGAATATTTGGGTAAGGTAAACGAGGTAAAAGCGATTCTAATTCCCAATGCGTTTAAAATGATTGTGCCACCACCCGCCGTTGTTTGAGGGCGAATAAAAAGGACGGAGCCAAGCGAAACGACGCTACGACCCCGCCCCTATGGTATTAGTCTTCGGGAAACGGGATAAAAACAAATCCCGCAAAGTCCCCCTGAATGACGAACAAACAGCAATATTCGTCGGGATTGCGGTAGTTTTCTTTAAACATTTCTACCGCTTCGGGACCGACTAATCCTCGCTGCGTAAATTCATCCAGAAATGAGGCCCGGTACGACCATTCGTTATCCAGTTCGTTTTGGGCAATCAATAAAACTCCTAAATCTAAGTTGTTTTGTACCGCCACAAAAATGGGATTTTCCGAAAATCCTCTTTTTCGAATCTGGTACGAAGCCTCTTTTAATTGGTCGGATATTTTAACAAAATCCTGCGATATCAATCCCAAAAGCCGTCGGTTGACTTCTGGCGAATTGGCATCGTCCATCAACGCGTTTTCGTTACTGTTGTTAATCATAATTTTTCAGAAGTGAGGAGCGAGAAGTGAGGGGTCAAAAGAAGAATTAAACATTACCGCAGCGGCGGCTTCTGACGCCTCATTCATATCTCCTATTTTTACATTCTTGCGGCCAGCAACAGACTTAAATCTTTGTGCCGCATATTGAATTTTTTAGCAATAATCGGATTGGTGAGCATACCACCGTGGCAGTAAACACCCTTGCTAAACCAACGATTTGCGTACATCATTTGTTCAATACCTCCCGTATTTCCTGCCCGTAGCAGCATAGGCAAGAACACATTACTCAACGCCATGCTCGCCGTATGTGCCACCCGCGACGCGATGTTAGGAACGCAATAGTGAATCACATCGTGAACCCGATAAATAGGGTCTTTGTGGGTCGTAATGCGCGAAGTTTCGATGCAGCCTCCCTGGTCAATGGATACATCAATGATGACCGAGTTGGGCTTCATTCTTGACACCATCTCTTCGGTAACGATGCTTGGGCTGTAGCCGTCGTTGGGGCGCAGCGCGCCAATCACCACATCGGCCCTCTGAATGGCCTCCGCCAGCGTATCTGTCTCAATGATTGAGGTATAAATATTTTGACCAATGGCGTACTTGAGGCGCTGAAGGCGGTAGATGTGTTGGTCAAAAATCTTAATTTCTGCCCCCAAAGCCAAGGCAGTGCGGGCGGCGTATTCAGCCACAGTTCCTGCCCCGATAACGACCACTTTGGTCGGTGGCACACCCGTAATCCCGCCCAAAATAATCCCTCGTCCGTTGTTGGCACTGCTGAGGTATTCGGCCGCAATCAGCATGACGGTACTCCCCACAATCTCGCTCAACGACCGAATGACAGGCAATCCGCCTACTTTATCTTCGATGTATTCGTAACTGATACCAGTGATGTGCTTTTCGTTCAAAAATTCAAAATACGAACGTTCTCGGGTGGGCAAATTGAGGGCCGAAATAATCTTTTGACCGTTTTTAAGGTGCGCAAATTCTTGCTCAACCAACGGCTCAATTTTCAAAATCAAGTCTGATGTATAGACTTCTTGCGGCGAATAAGCAATCTGAGCGCCCGCTTCGCTGTACTCATGGTCAGGAAATTGAGCGCCTTCTCCCGCTCCTTTTTCTACCACTACCTGATGTCCGTTGCGCACCAAAATTGCAACCGCTTCGGGCGTTAGGGCAATCCGATTTTCCTGCAATGACACCTCCTTTGGCAGTCCGATCAACAAACTTTGTTGACCCACTTTGACGGGTGCCAGTGCTTCCTGTGGGTAAAGAGCGGTTTGTTGAGCCAATTCTCCAAAACCTGTCATTTCTGTAAAAAGTGTTTAGTCGTTCGTGTCAGTGTTGTTATCGGTAACTATTATTTCCCGCTTCCCGTTCACGACTTCTCTGATTGAGATGGTAACAAATCGGTCGGGGAGCAAGTCGGCAATTTTATCAGGCCATTCAATCAAACACAAATTACCCGAATCGAGGTATTCTTCCAAACCAATGTCGTAGGCTTCGGCGGTGTTTTTTAACCGATAACAATCGAAATGATAAATAGCCTCCCCGCTCGTGGTAAGGTACTCATTCACAATGGAAAAAGTAGGACTTTGTACTGTATTTACGACCCCTAAATGCTGGCAAATAGCTTTTATGAGCGTGGTTTTCCCCGCCCCCATTTGGCCTTCAAACAACCACACTGGGCTTGTCTGGCAGGCTTGAATGAGCCGCTGCGCCACTTGGCTTATACCCTGTAAATCAAACGGTTCTATCTGAAGCATACGATGATACGACTCGGTTATTTGTCAAACGAAGGCTAAATAACACCTTTCGTTTTCAACTCTTTGGACAATTCTTGCATCAATAGTCGATGCGCTTCTGGATTGGGGTGCCCATCGTGTTGCAATTGGTACTTTTTGGACGGATATGGAAACAGATTTCTAAAATCAATGACCTTAATGCCCCGCTCTTTCAACAACCCAAGCATGGGGGAATCTTTTTTCAAAGCATCTGGGTACAAAACCACATAAAAATCGTCATTTTTAAACTGTTTTTTGTATTCTTCTTGCGATTTTTTGATGAGATTGGCGGTAAGTTCATAATCTTTTGGACGATACGCAAACGGAAAATCCATGGCAAAATGCTGACGGACTTTGCTTTTGAAGACCATCATCCCAAAGCGGTATTTGAGCGGATGGACAAAACGATACACCCCGTTGGTTTGCATCGAAGATTCATCCACGTCTGGAAAATAACCATCGTACATGCCAATCCAGCCCGCCGACGGAATAGCCCGATTGACGTGATCTTCAATGTAGGTATAAACCGCAAAACCCTGCTTTTGAGTCACCTGTTTGGTCATGTTTTGATGCTGCAAACGAGCCAGCATGTGGCGCGGTGAGTACCCAAAAAAACCGTAGTTGTACGCCTGAAAAGCCGAGTTGTTTTTCTGAAAATAATAGGGCATGGTTTCGTTGTCAGCTACTGCGTCGCCGTAGGTGAACGAACATCCAAAAAATAACGCATACCGATTACGTTGGGCGTTGAGGCTATCGGCAAAGGGAGTAATGCGCCGCGAAAACGAGTCTACGTGCATCAACACATCAATCACTGGCTTGCCATTCAGCATTTTAACCCATTTAAAATTGTGGTTCGGGATGGGTTTTCGACCCAAGAACTCGTCAAACGCGTAGCTCGAATCATACGCAGGGCCCGCATATTGGGGCTGGTTGGCAGCGGGGGCTTTTTGGCCCGAATCATGAATCCACCCTACGACGGTTTCTATCCCGTAAATGACAAAAAATACACTCGTCAATGACAACAAAATATTTTGAACCACGGGGGGACTTTGCCGAATCAACAAATAAAGACTGACCAATCCAACGGCCCACGCCACCACCCGAAAACCAATGAGCCTTAAATCATAATCAAACCAAATACCGTCGCCGTTGCCCACAAAAAACTCAATGGCAATGACCGAAAGAATCAATAAGATAACAATGGATATGAAATAGCCGAGTCGGGCAAAGAGCGTGGTATTCTTCTGAAAAAAACGCATTCGTCGAAAGCTGTTCTAGTTTTGAGAGGCCAAAGGTAAAACTTTTTGCCCAATTTATCAGGAATTCCCCCAACACACACCGCTTGCTATGACTAACATTTGTGGACCGAATCAGGAAGAAGCTCCTACCCGACTCCTTAAAAAAAGACGGCGCCGATACAGTAACTTTTGAAAGATTTACCCTTCATTTTTGGAGAATGCTTTCGTTATTTGCAAATCTGTTTTAGACCCCCTTACGTTACTCAAAACTTGTTATTATGTCTACTCCTTTAAATGTTGGTTTAATTGGCTTCGGGCTATCAGGGCGTTATTTTCACGCGCCGTTTTTGAAAGTCAACCCTCATTTCAAATTGACCAAAGTGGTGACGCGCAACGCCGCATCAGTTCACGAATTCGACCCCTCCATTGAGGTTATCAGCAGCACCGAAGCCCTTTTGGCCGACGATTCCATCGACCTTGTGTTTGTCTGTACCCCCAACGACCTCCATTTTCCCTACGCCAAGGCCGCTTTGGAAGCAGGCAAACACGTAGTCATTGAAAAACCATTCACCAATACAACCGCAGAAGCCGACGAACTGATTGCGCTGGCCGAACAGAAAAAATTGGTTGTAACGGCCTACCAAAACCGCCGTTGGGATGCTGATTTTTTGACCATCCAAAAACTGCTCAACGACGGAACGTTGGGAGAAGTGATTGAATTTGAAGGACATTTTGACCGTTTTCGCCCCGAGGTAGCCCAAGGAACATGGAAAGAAGTAGCCGCTGCAGGGGCAGGAACGCTATACAATTTAGGGCCTCATTTAATCGACCAAGCATTGGTGTTGTTTGGCACTCCCCAAAAAGTAACCACCACTATCAAAATCGTTCGTTCTGGTGGAGAAACCGACGATTATTTTGACATCCGGCTGGATTATGCCGACAAAAGCGTCATTCTTAAAGCAAGTTTAATGGTTTTTGAAAACAACTTACGCTATATCATTCACGGAACGAAGGGGAGCTTTATCAAATACGGGCTTGACATTCAGGAAGATACGTTGCGAAAAAACACCCTACCCAACACCCAAAACTGGGGAGAAGAACCCGAAAACCAGTGGGGAACATTATACACCGAAGCAGGAAAAGCAACCATCAAAACGTTACCAGGCCACTACACTCCTTTTTATGACAACATCTACGAAGCCATTGCCGAAGGCAAAGAGCTGATTGTGAAGCCGCAACACGCGCGCAATACCACCCGCGTGATGGAGTTAGCGATTGAAAGCAGTCGATTGGGAAAAACGATGGATTTTGAGGGATAAATAAGTAGTGGGGGCAGGTTGTAGGAGTGTGGTGCAGGTTGCTCACAACCTGCACCACTGTTTCATTAACCGTTGTCTGAAAACTCAGGATAGAGCATCATGCCGCCGTCTACGTAGAGGGTTTCTCCTGTGATATAATCAGAATCGTCAGAAGCCAGCCAAATGGCGGCCTTGGCCACATCTTCGGGTTGACCAATCCGACGGTAAGGAATCAGTTTCATTAACGCTTGCCTGTTTTCCTCCGACGACCACACGCTTTTGTTTATGGGGGTCTGAATCGCGCCCGGACTGATGGCATTAACGCGGATTTTGAGCGGGGCCAGCTCCTGCGCAATGGATTTCATAAACATCAACACTCCCCCTTTGGAGGCGGCATAGTTGATATGGCCTGCCCACGGAATCATGTCATGTACCGAACTCATGCAGATGATTTTGCCAATGGCTCCCGTGGTGGTTTTTCCTTCGGCTTGGGCCACAAAATGTCGGGCGGCTTCGCGGGCGCACAAAAACTGACCCGTCAGATTGATGTTTATGACGTTGTTCCATTGGTCGAGGGTCATGTTGAGGAAAGAGGCATCGTCCTGAATCCCGCTGTTGGCCACTAAAATATCCACTTGTCCAAACGCCTCAATGGCCTTTTCAAACATTTTGAGCACGTCGGCTTCTTTGCCCACGTTGGCTTTGACCGCGATGGCATCACCGCCTTCGGCTTTTATTTGTTTGACAACTTCCAAGGCTTTTGCCCGACTGCTGTTGTAATTGACAATTATGTTGGCTCCTTCTTTTCCGAAGGCAACTGCAATGGCACGGCCAATTCCCGAACTAGAGCCGGTAATAATGGCGGTTTGATGAGCTAATTTCATGCGAATAATGGAGAAGAAATTGAGTTGTTTGTCAATTTTAATCAATTTTGAGAAAAAGTCATGCCACCGCAGTCATTTGTTTTTTTGAAGGAATGAGAAAAACGTATCTTTTGTACGGACTTGGATTGGGTCTCCTGCTGATTGTGCTCAAACTCATCGAGTACCAATTTTTGGTGCGAATGCACATTTTTGAAATATACGGTGGATTGATTGCGGTTCTATTCATGGGAATCGGGGTTTGGGCGGGGCTTAAATTCACCCGCAAAGCCCCCGCTCCCATCATTGTTCAGGCACCACCGGTATTTGACGAAAATAAAATCAAGGAATTGGGAATCAGCAAACGGGAGTTGGAAGTGCTGGAATTGATTACGCAGGGATTGACCAATCAGGAAATTGCGGATAAACTGTTTGTTTCGCTCAACACCGTCAAAACACATTCAGCGAGGTTGTTTGAAAAGTTGGATGTAAACAGCCGCACCAAAGCCATCAACCGCGCCAAAGAATTGGGAATATTAAAGGTAAACTAAAGAATGATTTAAGGCTATTTCTAAAAAATCACCCAAAAGGATGACCGTCCGTTCTTGGCTTCAACCTTACTTTTGCACAGGGTTTCACCCCGTTTAACATTCACCTTTTCAAAACTACCAATTATGCAAAAGACAATTATTCGGTTCGGGCTTATTTCGGGCGCGGTTTCATCTGTTTTACTGGTTTTATTAACCACCATTGGCCGGGCCATTGGGTTTGAAACCTTTGCGGATTACGGCGTATGGTTTGGATTTACGTCCATTATTCTCTCTTTAACGTTGGTTTATTTCGGTATCAAATCATACCGCGACCAACACAGCGAAGGACGAATTACGTTTGGGAAGGCATTTCAAATCGGTATTTCAGTGACGGTTATTTCTTGCGTTTGTTACGCTTTGACGTGGTTGATTTTTTACTTCAATTTCTTTCCTACTTTTATGGAAGATTTTGGGGCCTATCATCTCCAAAAAATGAAAGAAGACGGTAAAAGCGCGGCTGAAATCGCCCAACAAGCCGCCGAAATTGCCAAGGCCAACGCCCAATATCAAAATCCGTTTTACAATTTTGCCGTCACCTTCATGGAGCCGTTTCCAGTAGGTTTGCTCATGACGCTGGTATCGGCATTGGCGCTGAAAAAGAATTAAAAGAAGATACTTTTACATTGCGTTCTGAGTCTAAAGTTTTTCGGTTTAAAATTTTTCAGTTTTGCAGTTTTACGGTTTACAACCCTACGTTTCCATCACGCTTTCTGGCACGATTTCATCAATGGAGCGACAACCCGCCAATGCCATTGTCAAATCAAAATCTGCGAGATAATTAGCCAAAACTTGCTGTACGCCTTCGCTGCCCCCCAAAGCCAGCCCGTACACGTAAGGCCGTCCCAAACAAATGGCAGTAGCGCCGAGCGCCAAAGCCTTAAAAATATCGGCCCCGCCGCGCACGCCGCTGTCCAACAATAAAGGAATACGTCCTTTGATTACTTCGGCGATGCGCGGCAACATATCCATCGTGCCCACTGCGCCGTCTACCTGACGACCGCCGTGGTTTGAAATGACCAAACCGTTGATACCATGATCCAAGGCTTTGAGGGCGTCGTCGGGATGAAGAATTCCTTTGAGCAAAATAGGTAGTTTAGTAATCTCGCGCAGATAGGCCAGGTTTTCCCACGTCAGCGAAGGGCGCGTATAAATATCAATAAATTTTTTGACCGCCTTGCGAGGATTGCCCGATTTGGTATTTTCTAAAAAGCTCCCTGGATAATGTCGGATAACGTTCCACAAGGTACGTATGGCGTCGTACGTTATCTTAGGTTTGGGCGCAGGCGTGGGGTCTGGTTCTCCCAACAATCGACGAAAAACGGGGTCGGAAGTATATTGGGCAATGCCCATTCCGCGCAGAAAAGGCAGATACGCCAACTCCAAATCTTGGGTACGCCAGCCTAGAAGGGTCGTGTCCAAAGTAACCACAATTGCTTCACAACCAGCACTTTCGGCACGTCGAACAAAACTCGCTACCAATTCGTCCGACTTGCTCCAATACAACTGAAACCACCGCGTTTGGTCGTCCATTGCCGCCGCGCAGACTTCCATTGGTACCGATGCCTGATTGGAAAAAATGTAAGGTATGTGCATGGCGGCGGCGGCTCGGGCTACGGCCAAATCTGCCTCAGGATGCGCCATTTCCAGCACGCCAATGGGAGCCAACAATAAGGGATACGGATGTTTTTTGCCGAATAATTCAATGCTCGTATCCCGCGCCGACACGTCGCGCAACATACGTGGAATGATGCGCCACCGCTCAAACGCCCGACGATTTTGGCGCATGGTATCCCCGTGACCCGCTCCCCCCACAATATACGCCGCTGCCTGTGGCGACAAAGCTTTTATCGCTTTGTTTTCCAGCCCCTGAGCGTCAACGGGAATGGAAGACACGATTCCAGAGGCTCCTTCAATGTATATTTTTTTCTGACGTTCAAAGGCATTCATAAGGCAGGGTAAATCAGTTGGTATTTTAGGTTTAGGAAAACAAAAAAGGTAATCGGCATTGCACCGATTACCCCCAAATTTGAGATAAAACTATCAATAAGGTATTCCCGCTTTTTTGTAGATAAAGTGCATTAACCAAGCGGGGCCAATCATCAAAAATTGTAAATCTTTAAAAAAAGAAGGCTTTTTTCCTTCCACTTTATGCCCCCAAAATTGACCAACCCAAGCAATTACAAAAATGCCCAACGAAACCTGCCATAGCGTCCAGCCTTGATTTTCAACTTGTTGGGCTAGAAAAAGGCACAAGCTCGTAAACAAAATCAACCCCACGGCCAAAGTAACGGATAAACGTATGTAATAAATCGTCACCAGTGCCAGTACGAGCATTGCTACATTGAGCGGTAGATTTTCGGCAATCAAAACGGGCAGTTTAATACTGTAAAGCAATCCTACCACGCTAAAAAAAATGGCAGGTACACAAATCCAGTGCACCAGTTTATTGGTAGGGTTCTGATGGCTTTCGCCGTATTCATTCAGCCAAGCATCAATGGTTCTCATAATTGTAAAAGGGTTGGTTTGACAAAGCGAAATCACAAACAAATCTCCTTAAAATTATATAAATAACCACAAAATGACAAACTGAAGTCTCAACCAACCCTTGTCAATGCTTGCGTTATTCGTTTTCTTCCTCTTCTTCGGCCCCAACTAGCGCGTATTCATAATCTCCGTCAATGGCGTATTCGTCGCAAAGCGCGTCCAAATCTGCCAAGAAATCTTCGTACACATCCGTCAGAATTTCAAAGTTGGTGATTTCGAGATACTCTACCCCGTCCTCATCTTCGATGGTTTCGTAGTCAAAATAAAACTCATCTTCCTCCGTAACGTACTCCTGACAAAGGGCTTCTAGCTGAACCGCAAAATCTTCGGGGTCTTCGACTTGAATGTAGAAATCCGTCAGGTAGGTCCGGTCTTCATCGTAGAAATTGGACTCCTCGCTGTCGTCAGAAATACCCTCGCTGTAATCCAAATTTTCTACGGCTTTCACAATCCATGAATCGTGTCCGTTGTAGTCTTCGTGCATGACATAATCGTACGGAATGTAGCAATAACCACCGTCGCCCCATCTTTCGCCCCACGAATTCCGAACGATAAACATTTTGTCGGGGTCAGAATAACCCACACAAAGCATGGCGTGCCAACCGTGCGTTTCCCGAACCTCATCAGAAGCTCTGGGCATAATTACGCGGCCTTTGTTGCGATTTGCGCTGTCAAAAGATTTAAAGGTATTGAGAGCAAACGCAATCGGGTAACCTTCTGCCAGGGTCTGCCGCCACAGATTTAGGTCTGTTTTGATGAATTCGGCTTCTACAATCCGGAAATTAGAACCGTGATTGTAGGAATCTTCATCTGGTTCTTCAGTGATCCTATCTTCATCGTTGGGCCAATAATCTTCTGAACAAGCACCGTACTCTTTTAGTCCTTCGATGGCATTGACCATCATCGAGCCATTGTCTTCGTCTTGTTCCCCCGCAAAATACCGGGCATTGTAGTAAATAAACAAGCGACTTACGTCCGAAGAATCCCCGAGGGTACGCTTGGCCAAATACTCGTATGCTCCCGCAAAGGAGTTGGCCACGCAACTATTTCCCACCTGCATTTCGACCGAAGTCATAAATTTTCGCAAATCGACTTTGGGCGGGAGATTAATGTTTTTTTTGATTTTTTTTTGGGTTACATCGTCTGGCATTTTGCCAATACGATAACCACCTATTCGGTCAGCCATTGCAATAAAAAGTTAAAGGTTTAGGAAACAGGGTTTTTCATATTGCGAATAAAACAAAAAGAGCTGAATCTTGCGAATCAGCCCCCAAATAACTAACAAACAGGTATATTTTCTTCACTTATTTAGCCTCAATTAATGATGATTAATCGTTTTTTAATCTCCTCATTGCCAACTTTCACCCGTATCCAATACAAACCAGGAGTAGCGTCTGCTTGATAATGCCCCGCACGCCCCTGCAAAGGCCATGAACGCCCCGTGGCGTCAAGCATTTCTACAAAAGGCTGTTGGCTCTGCGGTGGTAGCGTCAATTGAAACCTACCATTCGTGGGATTGGGGTAAACATTTACCAAATTAGTCAACGTAGGTTCTACACTAAGCGGCTGTAAAATCGTAACTCCCAACGTTTGGGAAGTATTACGACAGCCGTCTTTGGTTACTCTTACGGCGTAGTTTCCACTTTCTCCCGCTTCATACACCGCGCTGGTTTCTCTTGTGATTTCTATACCATCTTTCAACCATTGATAGGTTAATCCTGCCCCTTCGTTGGCTTTCAATTTGGCCTTCAGTGGGGCATAAATCGGCCCAGTCACTTCGGGCGTAACGGTGGCTTCTATGGCAGGTTTTATTTCAACGACGGGCGATAACGAAGAAACCCCACAAACCGTATCCCTCACCAAAACGCGGTAGGTTCCCGTCGCGGTGGCGTCAAAAGTGGACTGGAGGGCACTGGGTAGAATTTGCCCGTTGCGCTGCCATTGGTAGGATAAAAAATGGAGCGAATCGGGATTCGCAGTCAAAGGTAGCTTTTGTCCTTCGCAGAGGGTCGATGCCGTTGATTGAAGCATGGCGGTAAGATTCTCGTAGCAAGGCCTCGTGATTTTAGTGACGGAGGTGACATGCGAAAAGTTATCCCAATTTCCCATCGTCGCGTTAGGATTCAGGGTGATCAACATTTGGGTAATCAGATATTCGCCTTTTTGGTCGTTGGAGGGATACGTGCCCGCCAGCATTCGAGCCTGTCGGGTGGAATCTTGTACGGGTAGCTTAACTGGCAATGCCCAAATCAACCGCCCAGTCGATGAAAATTTTGAAATACGGTATTTGTTAACTACGTCTAAACCAGCCAATTTCAAGAAACTTGCTGCATTTTCATTCTTTGCAGAAATGGTCTCGGTCAAAAGCAGCGTTCCGTCACGGTCAAAACTTAAAATGGCATAGGAGGTAGGCCGTTCTACCGTCCAAGCGAGTTCTCCTTCGGGATTGACCGCGTAGACTTTCTGAGACGTAGTAAAATAAATCCATCCCTGATTATTTTCCACAAAATGAATAATTTTATCGGAGAAAATCGGACTTCCACTTGGCGTAAGCAGAAACAATTTGTAATCGTTGTAATAGTGCGAATATCCCAAGATTCTGCCGTTGGAATAAACCTTTAATTTGTTCAAATAGGAAGGACCCAAAAACCGCCACTGCGGCAAACCAGTACTATCAAATTTGATGAGCTCAGGAATGGCGTAGTTTTTACGAAAAAGCAAAAATCCGTGGTCGGGCGTACTTTGAAAGGCAACATTATTGAGGTTATAGAAAGGCGACAATTTTAGGGAAAGCGTCTTGGCTTTTTTTCCTTCTCTATCAAATTTTAGCAGATTTCCTGTCGAATCTTTTACCGTCAATACTACGTAGCGAGATTGTGCATCCTGACCCACAATTTTGGTTGTATAAACACTTGAATCGGCCAAAACACTCCATTTTTCGCGCCCAGCACTATCTACCAACACGAGATTTTTGGTGGTAGCCAAAAGGAGTGAAAAGTCAGTTTTAGAACGAATCTCTCTCTTAGCAATGTAGGCCGCGGTCTTATCATTCCCCAAAAAAGGCTCATCAGATGCGGTAGGTTTATATGAAGAGTCCTGCCAACGAAACAACTCTGAACGCATCGCATATTTCCAGGCAACTTGCCCATTCTTGCCCACACTTACGATACTATCGGGGATAAAAGCCCCATTTTCATGCAACGAAATCAAGAATTCTCCGTTGGAAGTGGGCGTTAGTGCTCCGACTTTCAGAGGATTTTCGGCACGATTAAAAACGGCTTTCACATCGCTGTTGGGGTCATAAACGGTTGAGGTATAATAAATTTTATTGGTTTGAGAATCAATAAAATTCCCAGTTTCTACAAAATACCCATTGATAAAAGGCTGATAATCAAAATTATTGTTAAGTGAGTAGCGGCTATCCTTTTTAAAAGTACTGTCCCTAAAAATGGTCCGATTCACGACGGTTGTACTGCATTTCAGGACACACAGGCGATACGGAAAACTAAAGAGGATTGAACCGTTGGGCGTTTGATGACTGAAAGGCCATCCAATGGCTAGCTCACCATTTAACGAGGAGCCTACCGATTTCTCCCACTGAGTACGGTAGCCTAACTGGGCTTGGCTAGGTAGCCAAACGGCGGTTATAATCATTAAAATAAATACTTTTTTCATAGCTATTTTCAAACTTTAGGTACGTCTAATCAGTGTGGGGTAATGAATATACTTATAACGGTTATATCGCTACAATTTACATAAATCAGGGTTTGACATTACAACGATTTAAGTGATTGTTCTCATTGTCTAATAAAAATGGCCCTACGAATATTTTATCCGAAGGGCCACAGCCAAACTAGGTATAAAAACCGAGCTTTTTGGGTACTTATGGCTTACTTTGCTGTCCAACCGCCATCTACGGTAAGCATCGAGCCAACCATGTACGTGGCAGCATCGCTGGCCAGAAATATCGCGGCCCCTTGAATCTCCCGCAGCAACCCCCAACGCCCCAGCGCGGTTGCACCCACAATAAACTTTTTAGATTCTTCCGTATCAGCAATGGGTAAGTTCATTTCGGTCAAAAAAGGGCCTGGACAAATGGCATTTACGTTGATATTGAAAGGCGCCAACTCCAACGCAAGCGCCCGGGTCATTTGCACCACCGCGCCTTTGCTCGACGTGTATGGCGTTCGGTTGGCCAAGCCCACAATTCCCAAAGTACTGGCCATATTGATAATACTACCACGCTTGTTTTGTTTCATGTACGGAACCACCGCCCGGCAGCACAACCACGTACCGTTGACGTTGACATCCATTACTTTTTTAAAATCTTCGGGTGTTACTTCGTCAATGGCGCCCCTAATATTGATACCAGCGCTGTTGATTAAAATATCAATGCGGCCAAAGGCGTCCATCGTGGCTTTGGCCATTGCTTCGGTTTGGGTCAAATCGGTCGTATCGGCGCTGAAAGAGAGGGCTTTGACCCCAAATTCTTCGCTAATTTCCCGTGCTGTTTGAGCACCTTCTTCTGCATTTCGGTTAACAATCATCACTTTGGCTCCCGCCGAGGCGAGTCCAGCGGCCATCGCCTGTCCTAGTCCTTTCGAACCTCCAGTAATGATGGCGGCTTTTCCTGTCAAGTCAAATTGTTTGATTCCGGGGAATGTTTCTCTATCCATTTGGGTGCAATTCAGGGGTAATTTTTTGGTTATTTAAGGCCTAATTTTTCTTTACTGTATTTCAAACTTTCCAATATATTATTTTCTTCTACTGCCAGCCGTTCCTCGGGCGTTAGTTGTGATACCCTCGGTAGCGCCGAAGCGTACTTGTTTTTTTTGACCATCTGAAGCGTTTGGGCAAATTCAGCCCCCGAAATACCCTCGAACGTGGCCCAATAATCCGAATTTAAACACGGAATCATCAGCGGGTCGCGGGTAATCATTTCTAAACTGAACGTGACATTAGGGTTGTGTTGCTGGCAAATACCCACCAGTTTGGGCAAATCCAATATTCCTTTCCCCAAGGGCACTTCTGACAATAAAAACCCTTCGGCGTATTCTTCCACGGCCATGTCTTTGATGTGCGTACTGAAAAGATACGGGGCCAACGCCTGCACTACCTCGGTGGGGTCTTCCAATAAGGCAATGTTATTGCCAAAATCTAAGGTTGCGCCAATCCATTCGCTGTTTATCTGCTTCAACGCCGCCACCAGTTCCTTCGCCCGCCAATCTTTGTGGTTTTCGACCGCTAGTTTGACTTTGTATTTGCGGAGAATCGGCTCGGCCAATTGTAGAGAAACCAACGAGCTTTTCTTAAAATCTTGAAAGGCCGCCGCCGAATGAAACACCTCATAGCGCCGCCCACCCGAACAGACCGTGCGGAGGATTTGTGCACCCGCCTCCCGGGCATTCTTCACTTCATTCTCAAACGCAGCCACATCTTCTGGCTTTTTGGGCAAACCAATGGACCCTTCTACGTAAAGTTCTAATTTCTCCCTTTTGTCGCGGACCTTTTGGGCAAAATCAAGACTCCAATCTTTCACCACTACCTGTATGCCCCCTGCGCCTATTTGATGGCAATGTTCCAGTAAATCAACCGCATTTTGAAATCCTGGGTATTTAGCACTTTGAACTTTAGAGTTCCATCGGCTCGCGTACGAATGCACCACAATACCCATACGGGTAGAGGCCATTGGCCAAGGAAATTCAGGCAACGAAAGCGCCGTGAAACCCAAAGCAGTCTTTTGTATAAATTGGCGTCTTTTCATTGATATTGGTCACGATTTGTAAATGACGACGAATTTTAAAATTCTTAACTCTTACTTCTGATTTCTTACCTCCTTTTCCCATCTCAACTTCTCGCTCCTGACTCCTCCTACTTCGTATCTGCCACATACTGATTCAATTCTTTGGCCGTCCAAGGCACTACTCTTCCCTGCGAAGTATGTCTGGTTTTACCGACAATTCCCTTGCTTACGGGCCCTGCATTGTTGCCCCATTCGTTGCGGATATACATCAATATTGCCATAATGGCCCCGTCGTCCATTGTAGAATGCGAAGGCATAACGGGCAGAATATCAGGCACGTCATAGAGCTTTCCTGCCACATCAAGTGGGCCTTCCATGCCATGCAATACAATGAGTGCCAGCCGTTTTTCATCACCCAACACCCACGAAGATTCTACCAGCGGCGGACCAAAACGGCTGAGTCCTGCCCCGTCACTGCCGTGGCAACCCGCACAGGTAGTGAGATAATGTTGACGCCCCAGCGCAAACTGTTGCTGCTGTTCATCATTCAACAAACTCTGCTGAACTTGGCTCGCCTGAGCCACGTGGCCAGGCCATTCAAACAACGCCGAAGCGGTTTGAAGCCGCGTTTTTTGGAGAGGCTCCCAGTCGGTACGGGCAAACAGCGTAGGTGCTGACGAAAGCTGAATGGGCTTAAGTTTGCGGTTTTTACCCTGAATAGACATGGCGGTAAGCATCGTTTTTTGCTGCCAACCAAACGACGCTTTGTCGACATCCAGCATCGCTAACAGCGCCGACATCTCCTTGGCATCCCGTTTACGAACAACGGCCGTCGTCAGCATTTCTAGAAATATTTCTTTCTCTGGTTGCGACGTTTTCCATTGAGGTGATTTTAATAATGATGCTAAAAAGTTAAATTCACGGTTGTATAAACTACTCATGACCGCATCGCGCACCAGCGGAAAAGTGATATTTTTCGTTAAAATTCTCGCCAACAAGGATTGAGCTGCGTCGGGTTCAAGAACGTACGCAGAAAGGGCCATTTGAAGTACCTGTTCGGGGGCCGCGTTCACCTCTATCTGCCCGATAATTTGCTGTAATTTCACGCGTACTGTCGCGTCTTTCTTCGCAAAAGGCTCCAATAAACGAAGCGCATTGGCGCTAACCAAAGGATTTTTATCCACCAATAATGTAAAAAGTAAGTCGGCGGAAGTGGAATGAAGGCCTTCAAGCGTCCATAAAGCATGAAAACGAGCTAAGTGATTGGTTCTGTTTAGTACCAAATTCGTCAATAACGGAATGCATTGTTTATCATTTCGCTCAACGAGCAAACGTTGCGCCATGTCTCGTTGCCACCCTTCGGTATGCGACAGCACCGCTACCAACTCCGCCGAAGATGCCTTCGATAACTTACGCGGCTTGGTGGGTTTCCAGTCGGCTGGAACGATCCGCCAAATACGCCCCCGATTGATGGGTTGCATCAATTTTCGGGTAAGGGTTTGCTCTTTTAAATAGGGAGTTACGTAGGCCCCGTGCTGAATGAGTCCACGGTACATATCAGCTACGTACAAGGCTCCGTCGGGTCCAGTCGTCAAAGCTACTGGGCGAAAGCGCTCGTCGGTCGAAGCCAAAAATTCTTTGCCTGGGTGAGGGTCGCGAGCCGATACCATAAAGCCCGTTTTGTCTACCGCATTGCGTTTGATGAGATTGCCCGCAGGCTCACACACAAATACATTTCCGTTGTATTCTTTTGGGAAAACACTGCCCCTGAGCACCAACGGAGAACACGCGGCCGTAAACTCCAGCAATCGTCCCGAAGCATCTAATGTGCCAGGAATATACCCCCGATTGACGGCGGGATTGGGCCGTATGGGATAAATCCGACGGTCAATCGTAAATCCGTGGTCAATACCCGTAGTAGGTGTATGGTTTTTATTGCGCGAAAGGTAATTGGGCGGCACCAAATCTCCGTGGAGCTGCGACCAATTATAATTATAATAAAGACGCCCTTCATCATCATGGCTCATGCCCCATTGTCCCCGAAATTCGGTACTATCGCGCCGCCATTTGCCATCCTCAAGCCGATACCGTAAGCGCGATTTGGCATTATAAATCCAATTGTCAGTGTTGAGCATCAGCCCATTGTCTGTATGTTCGGGCAAGCCATTGCGGGCGTAGGTAGAATCTATGAGTATTTTGGATTCGGCTTTTAGGTTTCCATCCACGTCTTTCGCAAACCACAGGGAATTATTGGCGGCTACGAGCGCACCGCCTTTGACCAGCGCGATGGCCCGGGGCATCACCAATCCATCCAAAAAAACGGTACTGTGGTCCATTGTTCCGTCGCCGTTTTTATCTTCGAGCACCGAAATCCGTCCCACGGGTTTTTCCTCACCTTCTCCGTCGATGGTGGGCATAAACCCCCTCATTTCGACTACCCAAAGCCGCCCGTCTTCATCAAAAGTAACCACCACGGGTGCCTGAATCATTGGTTCGGCTGCCACTAACTGTATTTTAAAACCCGGTTCAAGCTGGAAGGTCAGTTTCTCTTCGGCAGGCGTTTTGGCGGGAGAAGGCCCGTCCTTTTGTTGGGTCGACAACAGAGCAAATATGCTCATACCCCCTGCCAATCCGACACAAATAATCCCTCTTGAATACGTCCAAAATTTCCTGTATAATTTAGCTTTGAGGTTAAAATGAGTCATTAGAAAGGTGTTTTTAAGTAGCTGACCTTGCTATTGACTTTACAAGAATAAATTGAACAATTTTTACTGAATCAATTTTAAGAAGTAAGGGAGAGCCAAAACTCCTACTTACATTTCCCCATATAAAACAAATAAAAAAAGCCGATTCTTTCGAATCGGCTCCCTACAGAAATCATGTAGTTATTATTACCAACGTTTCTTGAAATCGTTGTCACGGCCACCACCGCCACCGCCATAGCCGCCACGGCTTCCGCCGCCACTGCCACCACGATTGCCGCCGCCGCCAAAACCACCACCGCCACCAGTGCGAGGACGATCTTCACGGGGACGTGCTTCGTTTACAACGAGCACTTTACCCATAAAATCAAATTCATTCAACTGTGAAATGGCTTGCTTAGCCTCGTCGTCATTAGGCATTTCGACAAAAGCGAAACCCCGGCTCTTACCCGTAAACTTGTCCATGATAATGCGGGCAGAAGATACCTCGCCAAATTCCTCGAATAATTCGCGTAATTCGTCATCGTTCGCCTTGAACGGGACGTTTGCTACATAAATGTTCATTTGTTTGATCAGTAAAAACGTTTGGTGCGCTACGGACGGCCTTCGATCTAAACTCCGTCCGACAGATGACAAGTACGCAGCAATGCGGTCGAGAGAAACAGAGAAACTTCCAATAGCGAGACAAAGGTAAAAACTAATTTTCTCATTTTTTATATCCCTTCCAAGGATTTTACAGAAATTTCTCAGAAAAGCGCAACCCCAAAGTGATTTTTTCCGTACATACTTTTTGTAAGGCTGAGGGAGCTTGGACTTACAGGGCATGTTTGCCTTTATTATTTGAGGAACGCACACGCTCAAGTCGGGGACAGCAACTGCCGTCCTCGACTTTTTTTTGTTTTTTGGGGAATAAACAAAGTGTTTTCCGCCGTTATTTATTGATTTAAAACCCGCAAACCCGCGTTTTTAAACCCCTCTATTCTGCCTTCGTCCTGCTCATCGGTCACCAATACATCTACCAATTGAAGGGGTGCAAAGGTCAGGTATCGGTTTCGGCCCAACTTGGTAGAATCACACAACAGGTAAGTTACAAGGGCATTGGCAGCCATTGCTTTGGTCATTTCAGCCTCTTTTTCGCTTCCAGCACTCAGGCCGTTCTCGGCTGAAATGCCATCTACTCCCAGAAAGGCTTTGTTGGCACGGTACCGTTGAATGTGCTCGGTAGCCATGACTCCATGAACAGCCTGACGCTCATTGTCCAATTCTCCACCAATCAAATTGATGGAAACTTCCGTATTCATCAGCTCATACACCACGGGCAGAGAATTGGTAATGACCTTTATTTTTTTGTTTTTGATGAACGGGCAAAGCCGAAAAACGGTACTGCCACAATCCATAAAAATCACCTCTCCGTCGTGGATTTCAGCTGCTGCCAAACGACAGATATGCTCCTTTTTTTCGGCATTGACCCCTGATTTTTGCGCAAAACTGACGGGTGGGTTCACCAGACTCAATTTCATGGCTCCGCCGTGGGTGCGGTAAATGAGGCCATCGGCCGCCATTTGCCCCAAATCGCGCCTTATCGTAATCTCCGAAGTATCAATCAATTGCGCCAATTCCTTGACTTCTGCCTCTCCTTTTTCTTCAACGATTTTTAAAATGATTTGCTTTCTGCTTTGATAACTCATCTTAACTTATTTATTTTGCTCAAAAATAATCAAATTCAATCAAAAACAATCAAATTGGTAGCCATGAATAATCCAAACGTTAAAATCATTGAAGAAAAACTGCTTTCAGACAATTGGTATACCCTCAAAAAAATCACCTTTGATTACCGAAATCCTGCGGGGCAATGGTCCCAACAATCACGGGAAGCTTACGACCGGGGCAACGGCGCTGTGATTCTTCTTTACAACCGTGAAAGCCAAACCGTGATTCTTACCCAACAATTCAGAATGCCAACCTACGTCAACGGTAATGAGACGGGTATGTTAATTGAGGCTTGTGCGGGATTGCTCGACAAAGATAACGCCGAAGATTGTATTAGAAGAGAGACCGAAGAAGAAACGGGCTACCGAATTACGCAGGTGAAGAAAATTTTTGAAGCCTACATGTCGCCTGGTTCTGTGACCGAAATTCTTTATTTTTTCGTGGCCGAATACCACAAAGACATGAAAGTCAACGAGGGCGGCGGAGCCGAACATGAGCAGGAAAACATACAGGTGCTGGAGCTTTCCTTCCAACAGGCGCTCCAAATGATAGAAACGGGCGAAATCAAAGACGGAAAAACGATTATGCTCCTTCAATACGCCCAGATTCACGGACTTTTATAAAATTTACTGCGGCCGATGGTAGAGCGCCAAACCTGCTATGGGCGTTTCCATGATGTGCCCCACCACAATGCCTTTTTCGGCGGCAGCCCGGCGCAGAATATCGCTGTAATAAAAAGCTACAGAGCCCACAAAATGAGCTTTATATTTTTGATAATCAGGAAGTTTGCAGACGTATTTTGTCAAAAATTCAATAAACGCATCATACACCAATTTGTACGCAAACGGGTGACTGCGATTGTCGAACAAAAACTTAGAAAAAGTAGCAAAGTAGCGATTGGGAAACGACTTTTTATAGGCATTTTCCAACACGATTTCACGATTTAGCCCGTAGCGCTTGGCGAATTTTTCTGCCAAGTCTTCGGGCATTTCTTTTTGTAAAAACGCCGTCACGAGGGTTTTGCCCAAATATCCGCCGCTGCCTTCGTCGCCGAGCCAAAAGCCCAGAGAGGGGATTTTATCGGCAATGTCGCGCCCATCGTACAGACAGTTGTTGGAGCCCGTACCTAAGATACAGGCAATGCCCGCTTCGTGTCCGCAAAGCCCCCGCGCCGCGCCGAGCATATCACTATCTACTTCGATGGTTTTAGCCGTTGGAAAAACCGCCTGTAAACCACGTCGAACAATGGCGCAGGGCTCTTCCCCTGCACAACCCGTGCCGTAAAAATGAATTTCGGTCACTTCACCGTCGACCGCAGGCAGTAAGTTTTGGGTCAATTCGGCCGCAATGGATTCAGATGTTTGGTAATACGGGCTCAACCCTATCGTTTTTGCCTGTTGAATTCCTCCCTGAGGATTGATGATACGCCAATCGGTTTTGGTCGCGCCGCTATCTGCTATTAGAATCATAATTTTTCAGTCATCCTTTTTCACTCGCATTTTTTGTCATTCCGTAGAAATCTAATGACAGATAAAATGCACTGCAATAATAGCGCATTCAAAAGGCCCTTAGCAGGGTGACAAAATGGTATTTTTATATTAGGATAAATTCTTAAATGTAAACACACTTAGCCACACTCTGAGTAACGAACCAACTGCATAAAAAATTCGTATTGTTGGTCAGGCACTTGAATGGTTATTTGACGCATGGCCGTAAGTGTTTCGACAAAGTTAGGTAATTTCGCCTTTTCATTAGTGATGTATGAACACCGTATTGAATAAAAAAGTCCGTTTTGAGAAATTAAACCTGATTGATTACCAGCAGGCTTGGGACTATCAGGAGAAGCTTTTGGCCGAAAATGTAGGCATCAAAGCCCACAATCGGAATGCCCCCGCCGACCAACAACGCAGCACCACCAATCACCTGCTTTTCTGTCAGCATCCGCATGTCTACACGCTAGGAAAAAGCGGACATCCCGACAATTTATTGGTTGATGCAACGCAATTAGCTGAAATAGAGGCCACTTACTATAAAATCAATCGCGGTGGTGATATTACCTACCACGGCCCGGGCCAATTGGTCGGCTATCCGATTCTGGACTTAGAGAATTTCTTCACCGATATTCACCGCTACATGCGTACGCTGGAAGAAGCCATCATCTTGACCTGCGCCGACTACGGCCTGTCGGCTGGGCGCATCGACGGACTGACGGGCGTGTGGCTGGATTTTGAAACCCTACAAAACCCGCGCAAGATATGCGCCATGGGTGTTAAATGCAGTCGTTGGGTCACGATGCACGGTTTTGCGTTTAATGTCAACACCGATTTATCGTATTTTGGGCACATCGTCCCCTGCGGCATCACCGACAAAGCCGTGACCTCTCTGCAACAAGAATTCGGCCGCGAACTCCCGATGGCTGAAGTGGAAGAAAAGGTAAAAGGGCATTTGGCGGAGTTGTTTGGGATGGAGTGGGTATAATGGGGGCCGTTTTGGGAATTCTTTAGCCATAAAAATTGGGCGGAGACAACACTGCCAAGGGCTGAATTTCTTAATTTCACTGAAAATACATTTTCACCCATTTTGCCTTTGTGGGTGTTTTTCACTCACAATTTTTACAATGCCTGATTTTCTCTGATTATGATGGATATTTTCTATCAATAACTTTATCAAACAAAATTGGGCAGTGACCTCACCTCTATTTTCTTTCAATATATGCCAAAATAGCACCAATATCTTCTATTGAATCGGGGTCATGATTGTTAAATCATCATATTGCTTATTACTATAGTCTATCACAGCACAATAAAGTTGTTGACTTTCGGCATTATCATTTTCTATGTACTCATAGAATGAAAAAATCATCAAAAATATAGCAAGTATTGTTAGGATTATACACCACCTAAGCAAGCTAACAATGATGATTATCTGATTTTTATCCATTTTTGCCGTTGTGGGTGTTTTTCACCCACAATTTTTATAGTGCCCGAATTTCTCCAACTATCCTAAGTATTTCCTAAGCATAACTTTATCAAAAAGGCTTAGCGGAGCAAACACCACCAAGGGCTTGCCCATTTTCTTTCAGCAACATTATAAAATTTTATTTACTTCCCCAACCATTACCTTTGCGTTTCATTTGAGTACCTGTCCATGATTCACGAGATTCTTAAACAATACTGGGGATACGACCAATTTCGTCCTTTACAGGAAGAAATTATTCAGTCTGTGCTGGCCAAGCGAGATACCTTGGCCCTGCTGCCCACGGGCGGCGGAAAGTCGTTGTGCTTTCAGATTCCCGCCTTGGCTATGGAGGGCGTTTGCATTGTGGTTACCCCGTTGATTGCCCTCATGAAAGACCAGGTGGAGCAACTGCGGCGGCGTAACATCATGGCCGCCGCCATTTATTCGGGCATGAACTGGCACGAAATCGATATTGTGCTCGACAACTGCATCCACGGAACCACCAAGTTTTTGTACGTTTCGCCCGAGCGGCTCCGGGCCGATATTTTTTTGACGCGGGCCAAGATGATGAAAATCAACTTGCTCGCCATCGATGAAGCGCACTGTATCTCACAATGGGGTTACGATTTTCGACCTTCTTACCTGCAAATTGCCGAATTCCACGCCCTGATTCCGGGCGTGCCCATTATCGCCCTCACTGCCTCGGCCACCGAGCCCGTAAAGTTGGATATTTGCGAAAAGCTACAAATGCGCGAACCTGCCGTTTTTCAGGCAACGTTTGCGCGCTCCAATCTGTCGTATTCGGCTTTTTTTGAGGAAAACAAAGACTCTCGCCTCGTCCGGATTTTGCAGAATGTGCCCGGTTCGGCCATCATTTACGTACGCAACCGCCGACGCACCAAAGAAGTGGCGGATTGGCTGAACCGACAGGGTATTCGGGCGGAATTTTACCACGCGGGCATCCCCACCAAACAGCGCGGCGAAAAACAGGAGGCTTGGATTCGCAACCGCGTGCGGGTCATGGTGGCCACCAATGCCTTTGGCATGGGCATCGACAAACCCGACGTGCGGGTGGTGATTCACATCGACCTGCCCGACAACCTCGAAGCTTACTACCAAGAAGCGGGGCGCGCGGGACGCGATGGCCAAAAAGCCTACGCCGTGGCGCTGTATTCGCCCAAAGACCTGAACGAACTTGTGCGCAATGTGGAGCAAAAATACCCGCCCATTGAGCTAGTTCGGCGGGTGTATCAGGCGTTGGCTAATTTTTACCGCGTGCCCGTGGGTGGCGGAGAACTGGAGTATTTCGACTTTGATTTACAGACTTTTACAGGGACGTTTGGCTTGCCCGCCTCCGAAACCCACTACGCCATCAAATTGCTGGAAGAAGAAGGTTTTTTGCAATTGAGCGACGCGTACAACAGCTCGTCCAAGATTCACATTGTGGTCGACAATCGCGCGCTGTATGACCTTCAGCTCAAGTATCCGCAGTACGATAGCTTCATCAAATTGCTGCTGCGAATGTACGGCGGCGAAATTTTCACGCAGTTTGTCAACATTTCCGAAAGCGTTATCGCACAAAAACACTACATCATGGAACCCGACGTGGTGAAAATGTTGCAGAGTTTGCATGATTTGGGCGTTTTGGTGTACGAAAAGCAGCGCGACAAGCCACAATTAAGCTTCCTCACGCCTCGCTACGACGCCGACATGCTGCCCATCAATGCCTTGGCGATTCAGGAAAAACACCGGGCCGACCTTGAGCGTATCGAGGCCGTTGCTAATTATGTGCAGCATTCCACCCGCTGCCGCACTCAGTTGTTGCAACAGTATTTTGGAGAACACACCGACGAACGTTGCGGAATTTGTGATAATTGTTTGGCCAAAAAGAAAAAAACACCCTCCAATCCCGAAAACGGTAAGCTCAAAGCGGAGATTTTACGGTTGCTGAATTTAAGCCCACTTACGCCCCAACAGTTGGTGGCGTCGTTTGGCATTAAAAACGAACAGGCGGCCATTGACACCATTCGGGAACTATTAGAGGATGAAGTGGTTGTCTATGAAGGAGAAGGCACATTGCGACTGCGTCAGTAGCGAATATTCACGCAAAGGCGCAGAGAAACCTCCTTACACCTTAATTATTTTTTACAAGAAATAAGTACCATACCCAAATGAACATAGGCGATAAAGTCAGATTAGTCCATTCCAAAGAGGAAGGCATCATTACGCGTTTTTTGCAAAACGATGTGGTGGAGATTGAAATTGAAGAAGGGTTCCGTTTGCCAGTCCTCAAACGAGAGCTGGCCGTGGTGTCGGCGGTAGAAGGTCAGTTTTTTCGCGGACAAAAAGTCAGTCCGACTGTCGAAAAGTCATCAGAATCACGACCGACGGGCATCAAGGCTGAAAAAGGCATTTTTATGGCGTTTGTACCGCTCAACGACCGCGAAATTGCGTTGCATTTGGTCAACAATACCGACTGGGACCTTCCCTACGCACTTACGATGCCCACCGAGCGCCACCAACGCGGTCTTTCGGGCGGGGTGATGAAAGCCAAAACCAGCGTAAAAGTGCAAGATTTGTTAATCAAGGACTTTGACGAGTGGGGCACGTTTGTGTTCAATTGCCTGTATTACACCGTTGGTTTTGCCCCCGAGCGTGCGCCGTTTAGCAAGCGGGTGAAGTTTCGGGCCAACACGTTTTTTAAAAATAAACGCAAAGCTCCGCTCCTCGACAAAGACGCGTATCTGTATCAACTCGACAGCGATGAAAAGGAAAAATCTGACCAACCGCTGAACGCGCAGGCGCTGAAAGAAAAGATGTTTGAGAAAAATGAGCCTGATACACCGCTTCCAACAAAAGTAGAACGCCCAGCGGCGGTCATTGATTTGCACATCGAAAAGCTTACCCGCGATTTTATGACGCTGAGCAATTCACAAATGGTTGAAATTCAGCTAAAAACTTTTGAGCAACAACTCGAAAAAGCCATCGCCAGCGGCATGGACGAGATTACGTTCATCCACGGCGTAGGCAACGGCGTACTCCGCACTGAGCTGCACCGCCGCATGAGCAAACACAAAAACGTGAAGTTTTTTGAGGATGCCCAAAAGGAGAAGTTTGGGTACGGGGCTACCAAAGTGAAGATTAAATAACATTTTATAAAATGATGTAGAAGGCTTGCTGAGATATTCAGCAAGCCTTGCTGTATTACCAAACCTATGATGAAAATTAATGTGCGGCCACTAAATTCTGGGCCGTAAGCGGAATACCCAAGGTCGTTACTTCTTTTCTGAAGGTCTTGGTTGCGGTATGTTCTCGGTCGCACACCACGATGCTGTATTTTCCTGCGGGCAATTGACTCAGATCAAAACGAACCAGTTTTTGGTATTCATACTTGCTCATTTTTTGACTGGCAAGCACCGTCCCCGAATGGTCAACCATGATGATTCTCACGGTACTAGCCAAGTCTTTATTGACGTGGACCTTTATAATGGAGGTTCCTTCCACCGACGTTGTGAGGGTCTGAAAGGTGGGCGTTTCAATACCAGCCCACTTGGGCGACTCCTGGGCCTGGGCAATGGCCGACACACCTAAAACAAGCGAAGTTGCAATTATTTGGCAGATCGTTTTCATAGCAGGGTAAGTTAATTTTCGAAAAAAAAGAACACTTTAAATTGCAAAATATCCTAATTCGCTACCAGCTTATTCGCCCAAGTAGGGATATTTATCGCTACAAGACTTGTTGAGAATTACGAACAACTTTAAGCGACGGTCAATGCCGTTTAGCGACGAAAAAGCGTCGTTCAGCGATAATTGAAGCTTTTCGTTGATGTTTCATTGCTTTTTCATTAAATTACCTTTCATATCAGTTGATTTTGCCCTGATTTATTCAGCCCTTCAAACGCTTAAGGCGATAGATTCCCATGAATTTATTAGAAGACAATCCGAGTCATCCTTGGCAAAATTGGCTACTGAGGCACGTCGCTTTCTGGATTATTTTTAATACCATCATCTCCGTTGGGGTCGGTTATAATCATAATTTTCCATTGATTCTAAGTATTCAAAATACCTTGGTATGGATGCCTTATCAAATATTTATGGCCTATGTGTTGCTGTACGGCATTATTCCTTGGTTTTTCAAAAAGCGCCACAAAACCGCCCTTATCCTTCTGATTATCTGGCTGTTGCTGGGATTGTTAGGCAATTTTCTCTTTCGCTATTTTGTCTTTATTCCTTTCCGAACCCGTGCCATGCCCGTTCCCGAACATTCAACCTACCGTGTAGCCTTTACCGTTAATAGTTATATGCTGACCAACGCGATTGCTTTTGTGGCAGCGATTCCTAAAATACTGCGCTACCAATACCAAAAGGAACGCGCCAACCAACAACTCACCCACGAAACCCGCACCATTGAACTGCAACTCCTCAAATCGCAGGTGCACCCGCATTTTTTATTCAATACGCTCAATAACCTCTATTCGCTCACGCAAAAACAGTCGAGCACAGCCTCCGAAATTGTGCTCAAACTCTCGGGATTACTTCACTATATGCTTTATGAATGCAACGCTCCTGAAGTGCCTCTGACCAAAGAAATAGCGGTTCTCCAAGACTATATCGCACTCGAACGCCTGCGGTACGGACCAAGGCTGACCATTAAAACCCAGTTTTTGGGTGATTTAGCCGACCAGAAAATTGCGCCCTTGTTGTTGATTCCTTTTGTAGAAAATGCCTTTAAGCACGGAGCCGCCGAACAGGTAAGCCAAGCCTACATTGACCTTCATCTGATTGTCAAAGAGAAATTTCTGTTTTTCGAACTTGTAAACAGCCAAAATGACCCCAGCAATGAGCCTCACAACAACAATATCGGGGGTATCGGCCTCAAAAACGTCAAAAAAAGATTAGATTTAATTTACCGACAGCAGTACGAGCTAAAAGTTGATTCTCAAAGTGAAAAATTTACCGTGTGGCTCCGGATAGCCCTTACCTAAACCGTTGTAACATTGCTACCAACTAACGTCTATGCAAACGTTATTTCAACAAAGCCGACTCTTTCGACATGGCCTTTTTTGGGGTAGTATTTTTACATTTATTTTGTTGCTACAACTCATCTCCCCAGGTAGCGACGATTACGCTTGGCAAGAAATTTTTAATGGCTTACTTTTTTCCCAATTCCCCGTTTTTCTCCTCTACACTTACATTTTCCTCTACGTAGTTCTGCCTTTCTTTACCAATCGAAAATTTGTCACGGGCGTAGCGATGCTCATTGCGTTAATTTATTTGACGGCCTTGTTTACCCTGATTTTTAGAGAACTTTATCAAAGCACCATTCACCCCCTTTTGGTTGGGCAACCTACCCGACCTTTTTGTAGCTGTATTTTTGAAGAATCGGCCTTTCGGCAGCAGCTGGCTTACTATTTTGTTTTCGTCGGGATGTTTGCAGGTGGGCTCAAAATACTCCAGCATTGGCTGCGGATGCAGGCCGAAAGCGAACGACTAGCCACCGAAAAAATAACGGCCGAACTACAATTGCTAAAAGCCCAAATCAATCCCGATTTTCTGTTCAATACCCTAAATCACCTCCATACACTCACGCTCCTAAAATCGAAAAAATCGCCCGAAGTGGTGCTGCATCTTTCCCATTTTCTGAGCTACCTCCTCTACGATAGCCAAAAGGAGGAAGTGTTGCTCCCAAAAGAAATTGAGATGATTCATAACTACGTGTATTTGGCCAAAACCCACGCGCAAAACAACTTAGAAGTCTCGCTCAACTTCGCGGGCGAAATCGACGAAAAATACATCCCCCCCCTGCTGTTGCTGCCTTTCGTGGAAAACGCCTTCAAAGAAGATACGTCGCTGGAACAGGCTTGGGTAAGTATTGATTTAAGGGTTACAGAGGGGTGGTTGAAGTTTAAAATTATCCACGGCACACCGCCCCATGCCACACCCGAACTCATGTTTCAAAACGTCATCAAACGACTTGACTCGCTTTATCCAGCGCACTATACCCTAAAAATACTGCCCGAAGAAGAATTGTTTTTGGTAAAGCTCGAAATCGCCCTCAACGAACATACCCCTCCTAAACACCCCTACTACCATGAAAATGAATTGCCTGTTGGTCGATGATGAACCCGAGGCCTTAGCGGTACTCGAATCATACGTCAGATTGGTCGAAAATTTGGAATTGGTGGGTAAATGCGAAAACGCAATCCACGCTTTTAGCCTGTTGCAGGATAAACAAATTGACGTGCTGTTTCTGGACATCAAAATGCCACAACTACTCGGAACCGACTTTGTGCGCAGTCTGCGGCATCCCCCCAAAATTATCTTCACTACCGCCTACCGCGAGTACGCCGTAGATGGTTTTGACTTGGATGTCACGGATTATCTGCTCAAACCCATTTCTTTCGACCGTTTTTTAAAGGCCGTGGCCAAACTGACAAAGTCTGACAACAACGGCAGCATCGACCCCGAAAAAATGGCATATCAGCCCAATAAAGACGCTTTTTTATACTTTCGCGCCGACCGAAAAATGATAAAAGTATTCACAAACGACATTTTGTACGTAGAAAGCCTGAAAGATTACGTCAAAATCACTACCACCAATTCCAATTCTTTGGTTGTAAAACAGGCCATCAGTTCGTTGGAAGAAATACTGCCCGAAAGCCATTTCGTCAGGATTCACCGCTCTTATCTGGTCGCCATCGACAAAATAAAAACCTATACTTCCTCCCATATCGAGATTGGCGGCACCGAACTGCCCATCGGGCGGCTGTTTCAGAAGGGAGTGGAACGGGCCTTAAAAATAGTTTGATACCACACCAATCCAGTATTCTCTGCCGATTGGTCGTTCCAGTTCCCCAAAAATTGCCAAAGTCGTCGGAAATACGGTTTGACTTTCTGCCAAATTGTCACTTTTAAGCCCCAAATTTTGGCTGGCACGCTCATTGTGTAATGATGACCGTACAGATTGAAAAAGTAAACATTCAATCTCCTATTCATTCACAACAGCGGCCAACCGCTTAATAATTAACAAAGACATGGGAAAAATAATTGGAATTGACTTAGGTACTACCAACTCTTGCGTGGCTGTTATGGAAGGTAACGAACCCGTCGTAATCGCAAACAGCGAGGGCGCGCGTACCACCCCTTCTGTAGTCGCTTTTATGGACAATGGTAACGGCGAACGTAAAGTAGGTGCTCCTGCCAAGCGTCAAGCCATTACCAATCCTAACAACACCATTTCGTCAATCAAACGATTCATGGGAAAACGCTTCAACGAAGTAAGCAACGAAATGAAAACCGTAGCCTACACCGTTGAGCAGGGTGCCAACAACACTCCCCGCGTTCGTATCGGTGAAAACCTCTATACTCCGCAGCAAATCTCGGCGCACATTTTGACCAAAATGAAGCAAACCGCCGAAGATTATCTCGGACAAACCGTAACCGAAGCCGTGATTACCGTACCTGCGTACTTCAACGACGCCGAACGTCAGGCAACCAAAGAAGCGGGTATCATTGCGGGTCTGGATGTAAAACGTATCATCAACGAGCCTACCGCCGCTGCCTTGGCTTACGGCCTCGACAAGCAAGGAAAAGACGTTAAAATTGCCGTATTTGACCTAGGTGGTGGTACGTTTGACGTATCTATCCTCGAACTCGGCGATGGCGTATTTGAAGTAAAATCGACCGACGGTGACACGCACCTCGGGGGTGATGACTTTGACCAAGTAATCATCGACTGGCTAGCCGACGAGTTCAAAAAAGACGAAGGCATCGACCTGCGTCAGGACGCCATGGCGCTCCAACGCTTGAAAGAAGCCGCCGAGAAAGCCAAAATCGAACTTTCAAGCTCGACCCAATCAGAAATCAACTTACCTTATATCTTCCCCGTCAACGGGATTCCTAAGCACTTGGTGCGCTCGTTGACCAAAGCGAAGTTTGAACAATTGGCCGACCGTCTGTTCCAGCGCATGATGGAGCCCTGCAAGCGCGCATTGAGCAATTCAGGATTGAAGATTTCGGAAATTGACGAGGTAATCTTAGTGGGTGGTTCGACCCGTATTCCTCGGGTGCAAGAAGAAGTAGAAAAATTCTTCGGCAGAAAACCATCCAAGAGCGTTAACCCCGACGAAGCCGTGGCGATTGGTGCCGCGATTCAGGGTGGTGTGTTGACGGGTGAAGTAAAAGACGTATTGTTGCTCGACGTGATTCCGTTGTCGCTTGGTATCGAAACCCTTGGCGGGGTATTCACCAAGCTTATCGAAGCCAACACGACGATTCCTTCCAAGAAATCAGAAACGTTCTCGACGGCGTCCGACAACCAACCTTCGGTGGAGTTGCACGTGCTGCAAGGAGAGCGCCCGATGGCGACCCAAAACCGTACCCTCGGCCGTTTCCACTTAGACGGTATTCCACCAGCACCGCGCGGCGTACCACAAATTGAAGTGACTTTCGACGTAGACGCCAACGGTATTCTGAACGTAACCGCCAAAGACAAAGGCACCGGCAAAGAGCAGAAGATTCGCATCGAAGCTTCCAGCGGTTTGTCAGACGCCGACATCCAGCGCATGCGTGAAGAGGCCAAAGCCAACGAAGCCGCCGACAAAGCCGCCCGTGAAGAAATCGAGAAAGTAAACGCCGCCGATTCGATGATTTTCAGCACTGAAAAACAATTGAAGGAGTACGGTGACAAACTTTCGGCAGGCAACAAATCGGCCATCGAAGGAGCGCTCGAAGAACTTCGCACCGCACACAGCACCCGCAACGTAGTTGCCATCGATGCCGCCATGACCAAAATCACAGAAGCATGGAACGCTGCCTCGCAAGAAATCTACGCCGCTGGCGCAGAGGGCGCAGGTGCCCAGCCAGGAGCGCAAGACCCTAACGCGGGTCAGGCATCCAACGCAAACGGCAAAGAAGAAGGTGAGTTTGTGAACTTTGAAGAAGTGAAGTAATTCTTTGGAATTAGAAATATAAAAAGCAGCCCTGCCGCGAGGTAGGGCTGCTTTTTTTGTGGGTACTGGACACTACTTTACTTCAAATTGAACGGCTTACTACCGCTTGATAAGTAAACAAAAAATTTGTTGCTATTTTAAGTAATAACCCCCCCGTTGTTCGGAGTGTTCCGTAGGCCACTCCGAACCCAAAAATAATCATAGTGTTTGTAACACGGTGAGTGCCAAACCTCTTGATTCAAAGCCTTCAAACATCATAGTAGCCTTGTGCCTTCACAGGCCACTATTTTAGAAGTATTTTGCTATCTTGTGATACCCATTCACAGAGAGAAAAAGCAATGACCGAAATCGACAAATTGAAATATGCCCTTCAGCAATTTGCCAGCCTGAGTGCTGAGAATTTTGAACTGTCGGCCGCGTATTGGAAACATAAAACGTACAAAAAAGGCGAGTTTTACAACGTTCACCGCAACATCTGTAAGGATTTAGGGTTTGTCACCTCGGGCACTTTCCGTTCTTATACCGTCAACGAAGAAACGGGCGAGGAGAAAAACGTTTTTTTGTACTCTTCCCATGGCTTCTTGGTCACTTTCAAGAGTTTTATCAATCAAATTCCCTGCGATTACCACACCCAAGCCCTGACCGACGCCACAATCGTTTATATCAATATCATTGATTTATTATCGCTTTATCGACAATCGCACCAATGGGAAACCTTCGGAAGGCTTTTGGCGCAGGAAGCCTTCAATGTAACCATGACTCGACTGGAGGGATTTTTGTTCAAATCGCCCGAACAACGCTACCTAGATTTGATACACGACCACCCGGATATTTTCAACAACGTGCCGTTGTACCATATTTCTTCTTATTTGGGCATCCAAGGCCCTTCGTTAAGCCGTATTCGAAAAAGACTTTCGCGCAAATAGTTCGATTTTAACTTGGGTTAAAATTATTGCCGTGGGTGAGTGGCACCTTTGTATCATCAAAACAAACCACTTACGACAATGAAATCGACAAAAACAATCGTACTTATTCACGGACTATTTGTAAACAATACAAGCTGGGCGCAATGGAAAACGTATTTTGAATCGCAAGGATATAAAGTATATACGCCTGCCAACCCTGGCCACGAAGGTACTCCAGCCCAACTTCGCAGCAATATCCACCCCGACCTCACCCAAACAGGATTTGAAGATGTGGTGATGAACATCGTAAAATTGATTGACACGTTACCCGAAAAACCAATCGTCGTTGGGCACTCATTGGCTGGCTTGGTCGTTCAAAAATTGATCGAAATGGACAAAGCCGTTGCGGGTGTAAGTATCGACGGAGCGCCTCCAAAAAACGTATTAGCACCTTGGGCCACCGTCAAAATTGTACTGCCCGTGGTCAATTTCTTCAAGGGCAACGAGGCTTTTTTGGGAAGCAGAGAGTGGTACCACCGCGCTTTTTTCAATAACTACACCAAGGAAGAAAGTGATTTGCTGTTTGATCAAATTGCCGTACCCGAAAGCAGAAAAATTGCGCGTGACACGCTTCTTGCATCGTTTGCCAAAATTGATTTCAAAAAGCCCCACAATCCCTTGTTGTTTATTGGAGGAGAAAAAGACAATATCTTTTCATCATCCTTTACAAAGCGAATTGCAGGTTCGTACAAGGATAGCAATAGTACAACCGATTTTAAGGAGTTTGCAGGGCGAAGCCACTTTATTGCGGGCGAAAAAGGCTGGGAAGAAGTAGCCGAGTACGTATTGAACTGGATAAAAAAAGTAAATGCGTAAGATGATTTTCAATAAAAAAACATCCCCAAGCGAAGTTGAAAATACCCTTCGCTTGGGGATGTTTTAAGATTATTCTCTTATTGTGTTTTGTGCCCCTTCCCTTCTAAAAAATCTCCCACCTACCGTACCACTGGCAGCCAAACCGTCATTTCGGAAGGGCCTCTGTTGGCCCATGCGTAATACGGAATCAGTCGCAAGGGCAACGTTTTTTTACTTTTGGATAGGGGTCGGTAGAGTTGGTTTTGCCATTTTTGTTCGTTAATTACCACGGCATTTCCCTCCAAACCCATGACCGAACTATTGCCGATGGACACGAAAACGGGTTGAAAGGCCATGTTTGCAGGCAAGGCAATATCAAATACCCTTGTGTTGGCGGGCATATCATTTGATTCAGCACAATACACAATGGGGCCTCGTTTTACGGCTATTTGATTACGATTTTCTTCCACCAAGGGGTTGGATTCTAGCAGTTCAACGGGCATTTCCAGAGTCCATTGAATGACATCTCCTTTTTTCCACGAACGCTGAAGCGTTACGTATCCCTTTTCAACGGTAAAATCAGTTGCTTTACCGTTAATCATCAATTTGGCTTCTGCACACCAACCCGGCAGACGCAATTTGATTTGGAATGGGGCGGCAGGTGCTTGGTTTACCGTCATCTTCACATTGCCGTCCCAGGGATAATTGCTTTCTTGTTGTAAATGCAACGACTGTCCGTTTTTGAGAGATGTATGTAATTGACTGCTGCCAAACAGGTTACACCAAACGGCATTGTCGCTCAGACTGTAGGCGTAGTCGCTCACTTCTGTAATGGTACGTACGGTATTGGGTGGACAACAATTGGAAATGCGAATGTACGGAAGGCGCCCCCCCATCCAACGGAGTTGGTACGGAAAGTCGTTGGAGGCACTCAACGGATTGGTATAAAAAAAGGCATCTCCCGAAAGGCTAATGCCCGACAATACACTGTTGTATAACGCCAATTCCACGACGTCGATGTACTTTGCGTCGCCCGTGAGTGTAAACATCCGTCGGTTGAAAAGCACATTGCCAATGTTGGCGCAAGTTTCGTTGTGGGCGCTGACGTTGGGCAGTTGATAGTCCCGCCCAAACGCCTGATGCGTTTTTTGTACATCGTTAGGCTTATAAGAAGTCCCGTAGGGTGATACTCCGTCAAAAAGCGCACCACAGGCCCCCGTCACGTACATTTTTCGTTGGGTGAGGTTGTCCCAAATCAGATTCAGCGAGCGCATCAGCGAATCTTCACCAGTTTCGGCATACACATCTGCCACCCCAGCATAAAGATAAGTGCCGCGCACGGCGTGCCCCATGGCCACCGTTTGCTGCCGAAACGGAATACGGTCTTGGTTGTCGTCGGTCCCTTCGGTCGTGCCTTTGATGTTGATGAGATAAGTGACCAGATCAAGGTATTTTTTTTCACGCGTAGTGCGGTACAATTCCGTCAGCCCCATATAATGCGCGGGGCAGAGCGCATTGCGGGCTTGTTCGGGCGTGGCCACTTTGTAAAAACCAATCAGAAAATCGGCGGATTTCTTGGCAATATCCAGCAATGTGTTTTTACCCGTAGCCCGGTGATGAACACAGGCCGCGGTCATGAGGTGGCCGAAGTTGTAGGCTTCAAAACTGAGTTTATCTTCAAACAGCTTGGTCTTCCCTGTTTTCTTTTGCTCAATGATGGCTTTGGTATAAATGTACCCGTCTTCGCGCTGGGCTTGGGCCATGATGTCAATGGCCTTGTCCATGATGGCGTCCCATGCAGGGTCTTTGGTGGCTGCATAGAGGCTGGCCACGGCTTCAAAGGTTTTGTAAAAATCACCGTCATGAAACGACGGCCCTTTAAAATTACCCTCCGCTACCCCAGCGGCGATTTCAAAATTACGGAACGAATGACTGATATTGGGGTCTGTGTAGACCTTCCACAGGTGCGGAACCATCGTTTCTTTACATACCCGAAAGCGATCGGCCCAAAAACCACCCGTCCACTGAACGTCTGACATTCCTGGCGAATAAAGTTTTGCGAAGGGGCTTTTGGCGGTGTTGATTAACCCTTCATTTTGGGCAAAAAGTGGAGCCGAACAAGTGGCCCATAAGAATACAAAAAGGTGCTTTTTCATGGGGATACATCTGGAAGGTGAATAACCCGACCGTTGATGTACAAAAGCTTTCTGGGCGGTAAATCTCCCGCAACGGCTGGGTAATTCTTGGTCATAAGAACAACGAAGTCGGAAAAGTCATAAATTCCATCTGGACAGCGATGACACAGCCCAAGGAGAAGCTTTCCTTTTGTATCTTTGGGCAACCCTTAACATTTTACTTCATCATGAACGCTCTTTTTACGAAAAAACAATTTTTGTCGGCCTTATTGGTAATATCTTATTTTACTGCTTTTTCGCAGTCAGGTGCGGTTGTCGACACCACCAAAGCCCAGCCCAAAACGATTGGGATTTTACTTTTCAATAACTTCGAAACCTTGGATGTATTTGGACCCGTGGAGGTCTTCGGGCGGTTGAAAGATTTATATAAAATCGAGTTTTATTCTTTAGAAGGCGGAATCATTTCAAGCACGCAAAACGTAAAAATTGTCACGAAAAAGCTGCCTGAAGACGAAAAATTGGACATTTTCCTCATTCCCGGCGGACAAGGAACGCGCAAAGAAGTAGAGCACGAAGCACTGCTCTCAAAAATCAAAGCCCTTTCTTCCACCTCCGTTTATACCCTGACAGTTTGTACTGGCTCGGCACTGCTGGCCAAAACAGGGCAACTGAACGGAATTGTCGCTACCTCAAATAAACGCGCCTACGACTGGGCCACGTCGCAGGGGCCCAAGGTCAATTGGGTAAAAAAAGCCCGCTGGACCGTGGACGGCAAGTTTTACACTTCAGCGGGAATATCGGCTGGCATGGACATGACGCTGGGTTTTATCAGCGATCGGCACGGCATTGACTTGGCCCGAAAAATAGCCTACGAAATTGAATACACATGGCAAGAAAACAAAGAGGTGGACGAATTCTATTTACAGGATTTGAAAACCAAATAAGATAATGAGGGTTGACAGTGGCCTGTTAAGGCCTTTGGGCAGTATTTCAGGAAAACACCCTCAACCTTAGACTTTTTCATGCTTCTACGCGCACTGTTGTTGCTTTTTATGTTTTTCTACCTCACTAGTCGTACAGATTCGTGGGGGCAAAAAGTGAATCAATTCCCCAAAAAGACCGACCCACTCCACGTCAAGGTAGAGTTGTTTGATCAATTGATGCGCGGCAACCACTGGAATGAAGGTGCCATTATGCAGCACGTTATCTTCCCACCAGCGGGATTGGAGCGCCCGATTGTGGGTTCACAGGCCGATTGTCTGGACCCTACCTCCGAAATGCTGGCAGCCTATTCGCACAAATACGCGCTCACCAAAGACCCCAAAGACCGCGACATTGCCAACCAAATCTTTGAGGCCGTGCTCAAACTTGAGGAAGTAACAGGCGTGCCCGGATTGGTGGCCCGAAGCTTTAACCAAACCGACGAGCCGCTGTGGCACGAAGAAGTTCTGTGGTACCACGAGTGGCACAAGTCCACTTCTCTACCGGGTTATCGTTGGTTGGGAGATTTGAGTTCGGATAAATTTACTTCGATATGTTACGGGGTTGGCACCTTCTGGGAACTCTGCGCCGATGATGCTTACAAACAAAAAGCGGCGGGATTGCTCGACCGGTTCATGGGGCGCGTCGTTGACAATAATTTTAAACTCACCGACCTTGATGGCAAAATGACGATGTGGGGCAATTTTTGCCCTGACCTACCGCACCAGCCGCTCAATTCGTTGAAGATGCTGATGGGCCTCAAAGTAGCGCACCGCATCACAGGCAAAGAACGCTACAATGCTGCCTATCACATGCTTATCGACCGTTACCACTACGACGACGAACAGTTGAAAGCCAAAATGCTCTTTCCGGCAGAATGGCGAAACGTGGGCGACGATTACCACGCAGCCCGCTCCCTGTACATGCTCATGCGCTACGAAAAAGACCGAAACCTTTTAAACAAGTACCGTATGAGTCTAAACCGCCACTGGGAAGATTGGAAAACAATTAACTTCGATTGGGAAAGCAACATCTGGTTTATCATGGTCTATCAGACCCTCACGGGCGAAGAAATCATGACCGAAGAGCGCAAGAAGGCCATCAAAGATATGTGGGGATTTGAGCGCCAAACGCGGGAGTTCAAGATTCCGATGAAGGGTGGCGGCACAAAAACGGTAAAATCGGAAGAAGAGGGCACCGCCGCCGCCATGATTCGCAACTACTGGTTTGGCAGGTATTATGGTTTAATTGACCCAAAATGGTAAAGAAATCAAAGATGAAAAAATACATTTACGCGCTGTGCTTCAGTTTCGTGATCGGGCAATCAACGTTGGCCCAACCTACCCCACCCAAAGGGATGGTGTATGTACCTGCTGGCGCTTTTATCATGGGTAGCCACTACGGCGACCCCGACGAGCGCCCCCAACAAATGGCCGAAACCAACGCCTTCTTTATTGATAAATACGAAGTAAGCAATGCCGAATTTGCCCAATTTGACCCCGAATTCAAATTTCTAGCGGGTAGAGAAAACAACGCGGCAATCGTAACATGGCACCAAGCAACGGCCTACGCCAAATGGGCAAAAAAACGCCTACCTACCGAAAAAGAATGGGAAAAAGCCGCGCGGGGTACCGACGGACGTGTTTTCCCGTGGGGTAATTATTACGATGAATCTTTTGTGGTTTGGGACCAAAAAACATCGAGAGGCGGTTCAATTGCCAAGCCAGAAAGCCCTTACGGCTGCTTTGACATGGCCGGCAGTGTGTGGGAATGGACCGCCGACTGGTACAGACCTTATCCCGGCAATGACACTCCCATGGAACAGTACGGCGAAACCTACAAAGTAATGCGCGGCGGTTCTAATTTCAACGACCAAGCCTTGACCCGTACTACGCATCGGTATTATTTACATCCCGAAAAAATAAGCCGGTACAATGTGGGGTTTCGCTGCGTTAAAGATGTTGATTAGGCAGCCTATTCTGTGATAAGAAGGCCTCACTAAAAGTCATACTTTTATTTCTTCACTCTCCGTTTATGCAACGGAGGCTCAATTTCTTGCGTAAATATTCGCAAAAGTCAGCCCATGGGTCATACGGCATTTTAGGCGAACAACCGTTTGATAACTATTTCCAGTTTTTCTTGGCTTTTCTTTTTAGAAATAGTTCCTTTGGCAAAAGTTATATACCAATTGATACACGCCCCGATTGGTATATAATTTCCACACCGTTTTTGACAAGTACCTGTTAATCTTATAGTTAACAGACAGTTATCAAAGTATCATTGGGCGTACACCATTTCTAAATGACTCAACGTCAGTACTTTCCACACCTAGACTTATTGAGGGTAGTTTTTGTTTTTATCGTCTTGCTGCACCACTGGGTGGCCGAAAACCCCTTTGCTTTTTTACCATTCGGCAGCACCATCGCGTTTGTGCTTTCCGGTTTTTTGTTGACAGGGCCTTTGTTAAAAGGGAAAGAAAACAAGACATCATATTGGTACACTACAAGCCGCTTTTTGGCACGACGGTTATTGAGAACGCTGCCCGTCTATCTATTGATTCTGTTGGTTTATGTCATTGTAAATCGGAATCATTTTCGTGAGTACATTATCAATTTTCTAACGTTTACGCAAAACTACGTCATTGCTTACCACAAAGACCCCATTACCAATCCCATACACTACATCCAAACGTGGTCATTGGCAGTTCAGGAACAATTTTATATTTTTCTTCCACTGTTTATTTACCTGATACCCAATCGTTTTCATAAGCTTTTTTTTATTTTTTTGTCCATTGCGGGGTTGGCCATACGACTTTGGTATTTTTCATTGGAGCTTCCTTTTACCTATAATCACTACACGACCGAATGTTGCATTGATTGTTTTGGCATTGGGGCGCTAATCTCGTATTATCATTATAAGCACCCCCACCAACTAAAGAAGCTATTGGCCAATAAAGCCCTTTTAGGCATATTAATTTTTCTTTATTTATGCAGTATGCCCGGCTATTATAACATTTCGAAAAATGCGCTAGATTTCAATTATTACTCACTTTACAATAACCTTTATCGAATTACCGAACGAACGTTTGTTTCACTGTTTTCCGTCTGGTTTATTGCGTGGGGCATTTATTATCCCTCCAAAACGTTAACAAAAATCAGTATACATCCCCTTATTAATTACACTGGTAAAATCAGCTACGGGATTTATATTTATCATTTTTTGGCTGCTTCAGCCCTCTTAAAAGGGCTTAATGCTTTTGGATTAACCCCCAACCGATTTGAGTTGTGGGTCGTTTGTTTAAATTTTTTAGCCACTTTTGCCGTGGCGGCTCTCTCTTTTGAATATATTGAAAAACCCATTTTAAAACTAAAAGATAAGTACTTTGGCGAAATGGCCAAACAACCCAAAAAAGAGGAATTGGCGGCCTGAACTTCTACGTAGAAATCAACCCTAAAACCATGCAAAGTGCTTTTGATTCCTTAAAACAACTTACGCTTTCGATTCAGCCGCTTTCGGAGGAAGAATGGGATGCTTTTTCTAAACTTTGGAAACCTTTTTCGGCCAAACGCAAAGAGGTGATTACGTCGGCTGGCGACAAGGAAAAGTATTTGTATTTTGTGGTTGAAGGCGTACAGCGCGTTTATTATTATGACGAACAACACCGCGAAGCAACGCTGGTTTTTACTTATGCCCCTTCTTTTGGCGGGGTACTCGACGCGCTGATGTTACAACAACCGTCGCGTTATTCTTACGAAACCCTCACCGCTTCCGTCTTTTTACGGGCTTCTTATCACGACTTGCAGACGTTAATGAAATCGCACGATTCCATTGAACTTCTTATCAGACAGGGCATTACAGGGGCACTTACGGGAGTACTGGAGCGACTCGTTGAATTGCAATGCTTCAGTACCGAAGAACGTTTCCGGCGGCTTTTGCAACGCAGTCCTCATATTTTACAATTGGTTCCGCACAAGTATCTGGCCAATTATCTGGGCATGGATGCCACCAATTTTAGCAAACTTATGAACAAAGTGAAAATGGATTAAATCTTGGTAAATACCAATAATTGTTTTGGCAAAACGCCCCAATTTTGTGACCATAAAAACAACAGCCATGGAAACACTCCCCAAAGAACAATTATTGAACAGCCTCGAACACCTCGTGGATGGCCACTTACAGCAGGCTATCCGGCATTTTCAAAACATGACCGCGCACGATTTGCTCCAGCCCGCCTCCAACGGTGGCTGGAGCATCGCGCAGTGTCTTGACCACCTCAATAGTTACGGGCACTATTATCTGCCAAAAATTCAGCAAGGGATTGCAAAAAACGTTCACTTGCCACCCAAAGACACCTTTAAAAGTTCTTGGCTTGGGGCTTATTTCATCAAAATGATGGACCCCGAAACGGGCAAAAAGAAATACAAAGCGTTTAAAGGGCACATTCCCGCACCCGACTTAGATGCTTATGCGGTAGTGGCCGAATTCATTCAGCAACAGGAAAATTTGCTAATTTTTCTAAAAGAAGCTCGTTCAGCTGACCTGAACTCCATTCGAATTCCCATTTCCATTGCGCGTTTTATCACGCTAAAGCTGGGTGATGTATTCCAATTTATCATCGCCCATGATGAACGGCATATCAGGCAGGCTATGCGGAACATGGCTGAGAAAACGTCGGCGAGGTTTTGAACGGGGGCGCCCAGCCCTCACCGACGTAAACAACTAAAATTTCATCGTCAACGCAATCCGTTTCCGCGACAAGTCTACTTCCACCACTTTGACCGTGACGTGTTGTTGTAGTTTGACCACCTCATTGGGGTCTTTGATGAAACGATTTGCCATTTGGGAGACGTGAACCAAGCCGTCTTGCTTGACGCCAATATCCACAAATGCGCCAAAAGCAGTAATGTTGGTGACAATACCGGGCAAAATCATCCCTTCGTGCAAGTCTTCGGGTTTGCGCACGCGGCTGTCAAACTCAAAGGCGGTGATGGCTTCGCGTGGGTCGCGGGAGGGTTTTTCCAATTCTTTGAGAATGTCCTGCAACGTCAGCAAACCGACGGTTTCGCCTACATATTTCTGCGGGTTGATTTGACGGCGAAGTTCGGGCTTCTTCATCAATTCGGCCACGTTGGTGCCCAAATCTTTGGCCATTTTTTCCACCACGGGGTAACTTTCGGGGTGTACAGCACTATTGTCCAACGGATTAGCAGCATTTTCGATGCGCAAAAAACCAGCGCACTGTTCAAAAGCTTTACCACCCAAACGCGGCACTTTCATCAACTGCTGACGGGATTTAAAATCACCATTTTGGGCGCGGTATTCCACAATATTTTTTGCTAAAGATGCCCCCAAACCCGAGACGTATTGCAACAAATGTTTACTGGCAGTGTTGAGGTTGACCCCTACGGAGTTTACGCAACTTTCTACCACGGTATCCAGTGCCGTTTTGAGCATTCCCTGATCCACATCGTGTTGGTATTGGCCCACACCGATGGATTTGGGGTCGATTTTCACCAATTCAGCCAAGGGGTCCATCAATCGGCGACCAATGGAAATGGCCCCGCGAACGGTGACGTCCTTGGTCGGAAATTCCTCCCGCGCTACGTCAGAGGCGGAATAGATGGAAGCGCCTTGCTCCGAAACCATAAATAACCCTACGGTTTTCTCGGAAGATTGGGCAGCGATGATTCTTTTAATAAAATCTTCGGTTTCGCGGCCAGCGGTGCCATTTCCGATGGCGATGGCGTCAATTTGGTATTTTTGGAGGTAACTTTTAACGGTAGCTTCCGCTTCCATCGCTTTGTCGAACGGATAAATAACGGTATCAGCCAAAAGATTTCCCTGCGAATCCAAGCATACAACTTTGCAGCCCGTGCGGTATCCTGGGTCAATGGCCAACACCCGTTTCTGGCCCAAAGGCGACGCCAACAGCAATTGACGCAGGTTTTCGGTGAAGACCTGAATGGCGTAGCGGTCGGCTTTTTCTTTTGAGTTATTGGCAAATTCGGTTTCGATGCCGGGCTTCAAAAGGCGTTTGTAAGCGTCCGAAACCGTGAGTTCCAGTTGGTCTTTGCAGGCGGGCAACCCCTTGATAAACAGGCGGTCGAGAAGGTCGATGGCCATTTCTTCATCGGGCGAAATATCTACGCTCAAAAAACCCTCTTCTTCGCCGCGACGCAGTGCCAACAATCGGTGCGACGGAATTTTGTTGAGCGGCTCGCTGAAATCAAAATAATCACGGTATTTTGCCCCTTCTTCTTGCTTGTTTTTCTTTACTTTAGACGAAACTTGCGCCGTACGTTCAAAAGCATAACGAATTTTATTTCGGGCATCCACATTTTCAGACATCCACTCGGCCATAATATCCCGCGCGCCCTGCAAGGCGTCGTCGATGGTGGTAACTTTATCGTTCAAGAACTGCTCGGCTTTGCGCTCAGGATTGGCTTCTTTTCCCGCAAAAATCACCTGTGCCAAGGGTTCAAGGCCTTTTTCAATGGCCATCGAAGCACGGGTTTTACGCTTTTGTTTGTAAGGCAAATAAATATCTTCCAACGTTTGCATAACGTAGGTTTCTTCGAGACGTTTGCGCAGTTCGGGCGTGAGTTTCCCCTGCTCTTCGATGCTCTTCAACATGGCCTCTCGGCGCTTCAAAACCTCCTGAAATTTCTGATATTGCTCTTTAATGGCGTTGATTTGGACTTCGTCAAGTTGTCCGGTCATTTCTTTACGGTAACGCGCAATGAACGGGACCGTGGCTCCTTCATCAAATAATGTAATCGTGTTGTGGGCCTGACGCTCACTGACTCCTACAATAGGAGCAATAAATTGGGATGCTGTCATTGAATTAGTTCGTATTTATGACGGTAAATCGCATTCAAACGCTACCAGTACTCCTTTTTTGGGGTTGCAAATAAGCAAACAGGAAACGATTGTGGCAAACATTTTTTTAGTAAAAAAGGGCAATTTGCGTTTTAAACGTATATCATTACCAGAACAAACTCATTCCTAATGTTTTATACTTGTAAGGGTTCAGCGCTGGGGAGCCGCATTACTGGTATTATTTTTTTATGGTAAATAATTTATACTCACTAACTTCCGTTTATGGTTTTTTGTGTAAAAACAATCATAGTAACATTTCAAAACATTCAGCACGAATCCTATTCATTCCTCAATATGCACTTAGACATCACTCAACCACACCTCCTCGAAGACTATCTGAAAAGTAAGAATTGGCTCAAACAACACGAGCAAGTATTGATTTTAGAAAAACCCGGCGAAGGAAACATGAATTATACCTTGCGGGTACGCACTCACGACCGTACGCTCATCATAAAACAGTCTCGGCCGTACGTGGAAAAATATCCACAAATCGCCGCACCTGCCAACCGCGCTGTGACCGAAGGACGGTTTTATGAAAAGATTCAACCCTTTGCCAGTATCAACGAATTTATGCCTCAATTGATTGGCATAGATATCGATGCCAATATTCTGGTATTGGAAGACTTAGGCACCGCGAGCGACTATACTTTTTTGTACCAACCTAACCAACAGCTCTCCATGACCGAAGCGGAAGCCTTGGCGCATTATCTCGCCATGCTCCACCGCCTCACGTGGCAAGAAACGATTGATGAGTCTTTTGCCAACCGTGAGATGCGGGGGCTGAACCACGAACACATTTTTAATTATCCACTGATAGAAAACAACGGCTTCGACCTTGACACCATCTCTAGCGGGCTACAAATGATTTCGATGGGCTACAAAATCGACACAAAATTGAAACAAAAAGTCAGGGAATTGGGCATGGTGTACCTCTCAGACGGACGCTGTTTGTTGCACGGAGATTTTTACCCAGGTAGCTGGCTCAAAACCACGTATGGCCTCAAAGTCATCGACCCTGAATTTTGTTTTTATGGATGCCCTGAATTTGATTTGGGCGTGATGACGGCCCACCTCATGATGGCCAAACAACCCGAAGGAACCATCCGCAAGGTGTATCAGGCCTACGGAGAAATCAAAAACCCGCAATTGGTCGACCAATTTACGGGCGTTGAAATCATGCGTCGACTCATCGGATTGGCGCAGTTGCCGCTGTCTTTGAGTTTGTTGGACAAAGAAGAATTGCTCGAAACGGCCTACGATTTAATCATGCGTTCATAAGAAAAAGCTAATACCCCGGCACCACCGTACCGAGTTCTTTGGCGGCCAAGTCGTTGATATTTTTGTAAAATTTATACTGACGTTGGACTTCCATAATTTGGGCAAATTCTTCGTCAGAGTTCCCCGTTATTTTTCCCATCTGATTTAATAAATCCTTCATCTTAGTGGCCGAATATGCCATTTTAAGGCGAAGGATTTTTTTAAAGGCGATTTCGTGGAGAAGCTCTTCGTCGGTCGGAACTACAATATCGTGCTTTTCCCAATTCTCGCTCAAATGGTGCTTACTGGTGCATAAGTCAATTGAAAAACGCTGTATATCAGGGTCGATGTGCGAAAGAAAATAATCGGTCGAAGGAATTTCTCCCAAACCGAACCGCTGACGGAAGATATTTAGGACCAAGTCAAACAGCTGATTTTCAAATGATATTTCCCCAATCTCATGGAGTAAATACCGACACAGCGAAATGCCTGTCTCCAGCTCCGTTTGTCCGTGCAAAATCAGCAATTTGACAAATGCCTGTTCCTGAAAATACAGTCTTTGCTTGAACAAATCCGTAGGCGGTTCGTGCCTAGGTGCTACATCGGGCACGGAATTGGGAACAGAGTCTTCCACCAAGATTCCGAATTCTTCTTCGATAAAATTATCCGAAAAGTGGATATCCGCAGGCTCCTGTGGCCGTTCTCTAAAGCGGTCTTTCGGCTTGGACTGCGCGGGCTTTTCGGCAGCTTTATCTTCCCGCCGGCGCAGGTGTTTATTGCCTTCCGAAATGAGCGTTTGCTCGTCCATTTTCATCAAATCGGCGGTGCGTTTGAAGAAAATCTGGCGCTTTATCGGGTCCGAAATTTTGGTAATACTCGTCACAATTTCATTGATGGCTTCGGCTCGCTTAAACGGATTATCGCCTGCATCCTTCAAAAGCATTTCGGTTTTGAAGGTAATAAAGTCTTTCGTAGCCTGCTGAACGTGTTTTTTGAAGCCCTCTGCTCCCACTTTATACACGTAGCTGTCGGGGTCTTCGCCATCGGGCAAGGTCACGAGGCTTACATTCAGCCCTTCTTCAAGCACCATATCAAGTCCGCGCAGGGCCGCTTTGATACCCGCGGCATCGCCATCGTAAAGAATCGTAATATTATTGGTAAAACGCGCAATCAGCTTGATTTGCTCTTCCGTCAGCGATGTACCCGAAGATGCCGCCACGTTTTGAATACCCGCCTGGTGCAGCGAAATTACATCGGTGTAGCCTTCTACCAAATAGCAAACGTCTTCCTGCCGGATGGCGTTTTTGGCCTGATAGATGCCATACAGGATTTTGCTTTTGTGGTAGACGTCGGTTTCGGGAGAGTTGATGTATTTGGGTTGGCTCTTGTCGGCCGAAAGAATCCGTGCGCCAAAGGCAATCACCTTGCCTGAAACATTATGAATCGGAAAAATCACCCGTCCCCTGAAACGGTCGTAGTAGCGCGTGGCGCGGTTGGATTGGGGGTCGGCTTCTTTATGCAGGGCCAAGCCCGCCTTTTCGAGCAATTCAGGATTATAGCCTTTTTTGGCGGCCTCTTTGGTCAGTCCGTCCCAGTCGGTAAGACTATAGCCAAGTCCAAACGACTTGATAGTGGGGTCGTTGAAACCACGATTCCGAAAATAGCTTAACCCGATAGACTGCCCTTCTTCGTGCTCCATGAGCAGATTTTGGTAGTATTTTTGGGCAAAATTCAGGACGATGTAGAGACTGTCGCGTTCATTTTGGCGCAGCACTTCCTCGGGGGTTTGCTGTTCTTCCTCGACCTCAATATTGTATTTTTGGGCCAAATGCCGCAAGGCTTCGCCGTAGCTTATACCCTCAATGTCCATCACAAACTTGATGGAATCACCCGCGGCTCCGCAGCCAAAGCACTTATAAATCTGACGAACGGGATTAACGTTAAACGAAGGTGATTTTTCGTTGTGAAACGGACAACAGGCAGTGTAGTTGGACCCTCTTTTTTTCAAAGACACAAAATCCCCCACCACTTCCACAATGTCGGCGGCTTGTTTGATTCGCTCGGTTATTTCGTTACTAATTCGCATGGGGCAAAGTTACGGGATTTAGGGGTGTTTTTGCCATTGATTTTTGGCATAAACAATCCTCAAAATAAAAATCTCAACCCTTACCAACCTTTTAATTGAGGATTGCGTCTTTGAACTAACAACGGCTTAGCCTCCAAATTGAACCATTTATTTACATTTTTCAACGGTTCAACCCATTTCATTGGAAAGCTGTTTTGCACCCTGTTAGTTTTACACAAAAATTCATACAGCTATGACAACTTCAATTAAAAAACAAATCGCGGGCATCCTCTTTATCTTAAGCGGATTAACCCTTCTTTCTTTGCTCGTTCTGTCTTAACGGAGCGACAAGAGGAACGCGGCCAAGTTTGATAAACAAAAGCGCTGATTGACACGAATTTTACAAAACGGGTCAACCAGCGCTTTTTGTAGTTATAAGTCGTTCAACTATATTTTGGCATTGGCCACGGTTTTTGACCACACACGCCATACGTTTTTGTACATGATGTTGGCAATGTCGCTTTCGGAATAGCCTCGTTTGAGCAATACATAAATCAGGTTAGGATACTGCGACACATCTTTCAGGCCCGTTGGCAGGCTGTCGCCCACGCCGTCAAAGTCAGAGCCGATACCGACGTGCTGTGTACTGCCCGTTAGTTTCACCACGTGATCGATGTGATTGGCTACGGTTTCAACGTCGGCAAACAACACGGGATTTTCTTTTTGGAATTGCTTCAACAAGTCTTGCGCGGCGGGGTCGGCGAATTTCAAACCTTTGTCTTTCAGTATTTTCATAAATTTCCCCTGCAATACTTCCGCTTGTTGACGGTAGTTTTCATCCAAAAAGCTGGAACCGAAATTGATCTGAATCACGCCGCCTTTTTTACCCAATAGCTTGATCATATCGTCAGACATATTCCGCTTAAAAGTCGGTGTAAAATAACGACACGATGAGTGCGACGCAATCACGGGAACGGTTGAAAGCTCCACGGCCTGATAAAATGCGTCGTCGGAAATATGCGATACATCGACCATGATGCCAACGCGGTTCATCTCTTTTACAACCTCCCTGCCATAGGCACTTAAACCCTTGTGGGTGAAGGTACTGTCGTAGGAAGAATCACATATCAGGTTGTCTTTTCCGTGCGTGAGCGTCACGTAGCTGATACCCTGCTGGCGAAAATACGCCACGTCGGAGAGTTTTTCCAATGGGGCGCCGTTTTCCATCCCCATCGGAAACGAAATGATGCCTTTCTTGAAATTAGCATCCACTTGTTGGGGGGTTGTAGCCACGGCAAACTTGTCGGGATGCGCCTTGGCGATGCCCTTCACCATCGTGATGAGTGTATCAGCCAACTGTTTGGCACCACCCGTTTGCTGGTACGACGACGGAATATAAACCGACATAAACGGTGCCGAAAGTCCACCTTTTTTGGCCCGCTCGTAGTCAAAATCGCCCTCAGTGGTGCTGATAGGAATACCTAAATATTGGCGTTCGAGCCTAAAGTTTTTGATTTTGAGCCGATAAGGCAAATCGACATGGCCATCGGTGAGGATATATTTGTGGGCAATTTTATCGGCCAATTGGCGCAATTCTTCGTCCGATTTTTGCGCCTGTACGCTTAACGAAAGCGTTAAAATTCCTGCTAATAAGGTGGTTAATAGTTTCATGATGAATAGATGTTTGGGGTGTTATCGAAAGAAATGTTTTACTTTATTTCCAGTAAATCCAGATAGTTTTTCAAATCTAAGGCACGTTTCTTTACCACTTCCATGCGGTCGTTGATGGCCATGGGTTGATACATCGTGCCTTGCATGGTGGCATAAACGGATGTTTGCATCTTAAACTCTAAATCGCGGTACTCAATCCACTTGCGTTGGGCAGCGAGCAAGGCGGCTTTCTGAGTTGCGTTCAGTTGGCTTGTCAGGGCTTTATAGTTTTTGTTGAGTTCGGCGTCCCATTTTTTGTAGGCGGCATCCAAACAACCCACCATGCCCTGCGTGGAAGGATTTTTGTCCATGCAGTTGTCTAACGCGACATCAATCGGGTGTTTTTCAGGCTCTTCCTGCGAAAATACGAAAAGTGGCAGCGCGATAAACGCAGGTAATAAAAAGGCAAACGGTCTCATTGAATAGGAAATAGGTTTTGTACTAACCACAAATTAACAAAACTTGGCCTTGATTACATAACTTTGCCTGACGGCTGAACGCACATTGTTTGGCATTTAAGTTCTGTTATAAACTTTTTCTCCATGACCACCGACGATTTTGTCAGGCAGCAGCGAAGTCAACGCATCAAAGCAAAAGCCACCGAGCTAGGTTTTGATTTTTGCGGCATATCGACGGCCACTTTTTTGGAAGAAGAAGCCCCTCGGCTAGAGCATTGGCTCAATCAGCACCGCCACGGACAAATGCACTACATGGCCAACCACTTTGACAAACGCCTCGACCCGCGCAAACTGGTCGAGGGTGCCAAGTCGGTTATTTCGGTATTGCTCAATTATTACCCCCAACAGCGCCTACCCGAAGGAGAAAATGACCTAAAACTCTCCAAATACGCCTACGGAACCGATTATCATTTTGTACTAAAAGACAAAATGAAGGAGTTGGTGGCGCAGTTGCAGGAAGAAATTGGCGAAATCAACGGGCGTATTTTTGTGGATTCAGCTCCCGTAATGGACAAAGTTTGGGCGGCCAAAAGTGGTTTAGGTTGGGTAGGGAAACACTCAAATTTACTCAACCGCGACATGGGTAGTTTTTTCTTCATCGGTGAAATCATCTGTGACCTTGATTTGTGGCCCGACGGGCCCGTAAAAGACTATTGCGGCACTTGTACGCGCTGCGTGGATGCCTGCCCTACCGACGCCATCGTGGAGCCGTACGTGGTCGACGGTAGCCGCTGTATCAGTTACTTTACGATTGAACTCAAAGAGTCTATCCCCACAGAAGTAAAGGGGACATTTGAGAATTGGATTTTTGGTTGTGATATTTGTCAAGATGTGTGTCCGTGGAATCGTTTTTCCAAACCGCACCAAACACCCGAGTTCAATCTGCATCCCGAGTTAGCCGAATTTACCAACCGCGATTGGGAAGAAATCACGCAGGAAGTATTTCAGGAAATATTCCGCCACTCCGCCGTCAAACGCACCAAGTTGGAAGGAATACAACGAAATGTAGCGTTTGTACGGGGGGAGTGAGGGCTCTGTTCGTTGGTCGAATATTATCAAATTTCACGGCCAGAGGCCTAACAATAACCATCACGGCTCGGGCCACCCCGTCGCGAGACGCGAGCGCCTGCGACCCTTCTACTCCAACTCCGTCAATTCCAGCATTTTGGATTTACGGGTCAGCAAATGAATGATACCCCACGCAATCAGGTAAGTACAACCGCAAATGGTAAAGATGATATTGTACCCGCCCGCGAGGTTTCCAGCAGCTTTGTAGGTATCCAACAGACTACCAATCAGCATCGGAAAAAGAATCCCGCCCAACGCGCCCGCCATTCCGCCGATGCCCACAATGGAACTCACGGCTTGTTTTGGAAACATGTCGGACGGTAACGTAAATACATTGGTAGCCCATGCCTGATGCAACGCCACCGCAAAGCTAATCAACCCAACCGCTACCCAGACATTGGGGGCAAACTGAATAAAAATGACGGACAATTCAAGAACCGCAATCACCAAAATGACCATTTTTCGGGCTTTGATGACGGGCCAACCACGCTTGATGAGTTGCGACGAAAACCAGCCACCGCTGATACTTCCCACGGTGGTGGCGGTATAAATAAGCATCAATTCCAAACTCGGTTTTTTGAGGTCAAGGTTAAAAGTGGAAGCAAAATAAGACGGCAACCAAAACAGAAAGAACCAATAAATCGGGTCAATTAAGCCCTTGCCTGTAATATAAGCCCACGTCTGGGGGAAAGAAAACAATTTCATCCAATTAACACTGGCTTTCTCGCTGGTGTGCTGTTCTTCCTTTTCCTGACCGTTGACGATGTATTCGTACTCTTCCGTGGTCAGGCGTTTTTGTTTGGCTGGAATATCGTAATAGATAAGCCAAAAAATCAACCACACAAAACCAAGCGCCCCCGTAATCCAAAAAACTTCCTGCCAGCCGTAGGTCGTCAAAATCCACGGTACAAGAATCAGGGCTACCACTACGCCCACGCTAGTACCCGCATTGAAAAGCCCAGTAGCCAACGCGCGTTCTTTTTTGGGAAACCATTCCGCCACCGTTTTCACCGCCGCTGGATAGTTGCCGCCTTCACCTAAGCCTAATCCCACCCGGGCCACGCCGAAACCGAAGGCACTGCGGGCCAGTGCATGAAGCATCCCCGCTATACTCCAAAATACAATGGTGATGGAGTAGCCATGCTTTGTCCCGATTTTATCGATCAACCAGCCCAATGCCAACAACCCAATGGCATACGCCGCCGTAAAGGCCATAATGATACGCGCATAGTCGGTCTCTGACCACGCAAATTCTTTTTCTAAAATAGGCTTCAACAACCCAATAATCTGCCGGTCTAAGTAGTTGATTGTGGTGGCGGTAAAGAGCAAAACCACAATCAACCAACGGTAGTTTTTTATTTTAGGGGCGCTCATCGGCGGGGAAGTTGTTTAATAAATTGTGAAAAATGTAGTTTGAGCTTTTGCCAATCTTTTTCTTGAATCAACTTTTTATCCAACAATTGCCCCCCCATTCCTACACCGTCGGCACCCGCTTTTAAAAACTCAGCGATATTGTCCAAGCTCACGCCCCCCGTGGGGAGCAATTTGAGTTGATTGAGGGGCGCTTTCAATTCCTTGATGTACGACGGCCCCATTTGCGTAGCTGGAAACACCTTCACCATGCTCGCACCTAAACTCCATGCTTTAAAAATCTCGGAAGGCGTAAACGCCCCCGGAAAAATGGGTATCTCTTTTTTGACGCAGGCCTTGACTACTTTTTTATCCAGAATTGGCGTCACAATAAACTGCGCGCCTGCCTCCAGAGCCTTCTTCAAATCATCTTTTGTGCACACCGTTCCTGCACCGATGTTCAGGCCATATTGTTCATTTTCAACGGCATACTCAATAATTTTCTCGGCATCGGGAGTGTTCATCGTGATTTCGATGGTGGTCAAACCCGCTTCCCGGTACAGTGGCAAAATTTGTTTTACTTCTTCCAACGACAATCCCCGAACGATGCCAACGATGGGCGCTTTGTTAAATAATTCCCACGAAAATGCAGTTTTACTCATAAAAATTAACAGTGAATTTGTGAATAGTGATTGTAATCAAGGCAAGGCAAACGCCACGTATTTGCCGCCGGGTTTTAAGTCATACCGGGTGCCCCCCGCCGCGATGGCAATGTATTGTTTTCCCTTGACCTGATACGTAATCGGCGTGGCAAAGCCCCCTGCTGGCAAGGTATATTCCCACACCACTTTTCCCGTTTTTGTATCAAAAGCCCGCAGTTTTTCGTCGTAAGTGGCCGCGATAAAAAGCAGACCACCCGCCGTTACGAGGGGGCCACCGTGGTTTTCGGTACCCGTGTTCCGAATGCCTTTTTTTGCCAATTCGGGGTATTCTCCCAACGGAACTTTCCAAAGATATTCCCCCGTGTTCAAATCCACGGCATTCAGCGTGCCCCAAGGCGGTTTGATGGCTGGGTAGTTGTCGGCGTCCCTAAACTGACGAAATCCCTTATTTTGGTACAATGGCGTATACGGAAAATCCCGCCCAGTTTTGTTCTCAATCGTCGTTACCCGATGAATATCATCGGCCTTCGTCGGGATTTCTGTTTTCAGCAAAAAGTGAACAATGGCTTCCCGGTCGGGCTTGGTAAGGTGCTGAAAAGACGGCATTCTGCCCCGGCCCGTTTCGAGGAGTGTATGGATTTGTTGACGGGTAAGTTTTTTGCCCACATCCTGCAAATTGGGATACGCCTGCGTAGTCGCAAGGGCGGTATTTTTGGCATCCATTGCATGACAAACGGCACAGTTAGTGGTAAACAATTTCTCGCCTTTGGTCAATGCTTTCGTGGTTTTTGGGGGATTGGTGGCCTGCATTTTCAACAACCAAAGCATATTATTGGCATTAACGTACATTATTCCGTTGGGGTCAACCGCACTGCCTCCCCACTCAGCGCCACCCCCGATGCCGTAATAAAGGGTTTCGGTCGTGCTCGGTGGAAGGTTTTTCAATCCTCCTCTACTTTTTTCAAAAACCGATTGCGCATACGCCGCTGATGCTGGAGAAATATTGGTCAAATCTGCTTTGGTAAATGTCTGATTGGCAAAGGGCGCAGGTTTTACGGGAACGGGCTGAGTGGGCCAAGGAGCTTCGCCGGGCAGCGCCGCAACTTTGGGCACGGGCACTTCTTTGATGGGAAAAAGCGGCTTACCAGTGTCGCGGTCAAAAACAAAAATAAGACCGTCTTTCGTGGCCTGCGCTACGGCATCCACTTTTCGGGAGCGACCGTCGGGGCCTTTGTGCATCACCGTAATCAGGTTGGGCGGACAGGGAATATCGCGATCCCACAAATCATGGTGAACCGTTTGAAAATGCCAGAGGCGTTTGCCCGTTTCGGCATTGAGGGCAATAACGCAGTTGGCAAACAGATTGGTGCCTTTGCGCGCGCCGCCGTAAAAATCAACCGAAGGCGAACCCGTTCCCAAAAACACCGTGCCGCGTTTGTCGTCCAAAACCATACCTGCCCAGCAGTTGGCCCCGCCGAGTTTCTTATACGAATCTTTCGACCAGGTTTCATAGCCGTATTCTCCCGGCAACGGAATAGTCCGGAATACCCACGCCAATTTGCCAGTGCGCACATCAAACGCCCGAATATTGCCAGGGAGTGCGTCGCCGCCTTCCGAAACCGACGAACCCATGATGAGCAAATTTTTAAAAATGACACCAGGCGTTGTGGAACGAATGGTAAAAATGTTGACGTCGTAGCCCAGCGTTTGCTGGTCGCCGAGCCCAGCGTGGAGGTCAACCAAGCCATTTTCACCGAAATCAGTTATCAACGCTCCCGTCAAAGCATTGACCGCCATCAGCTTAGCGCCGACGGAATATAGGATTCTTTTATCAGCACCCTCTTCCCAGTATACTACCCCTCTGACGGGATGAAAATTGGGCTTTACTTTTGGATTGGAAAAAGGGTCATATTTCCACAATTCTTTGCCCGTAGCCGCATCGGCAGCAAACAATTTCAAACGCGGGGTGGTCCCGTAAAGAATACCATTGACCACAATTGGCTGACATTGAATATCATTGCCTTTACCGTCGGGATTGTTGTTCTCGCCCGTATCGTACGACCACACCAGTTGCAATTTATTGACATTTTCCGCATTTATTTGGGTCAACTCCGCGTACCTACTTCCCGCGCTATTGCCTCCGTATTTGGGCCAGTCGATGTTGTTATCAGTTGTTAGCTGAAACGCAGCTCCGCAAATCAGTAAGGCAAAAAAACCACCCAAAGCGTGTTTCCAATACTTCATATTTGTCTTTTTTACCAATAACACGTTGGTTTTCCAGCATTAAGCAGAGTTAAAAATCACGCAAAGTCTCAGAGAAGCAAAGAGTTAAGCATTAAAACATTTGCTACGTTGCGCCACTGCGTGATTTTAACTTAGCGTGCAATAAACACATAATTAATTTTCCACTTTACTTCCTCCTGCGGCTTCACCGACAGCTTGATGTAAGGCTCTGGGCAAGAAGTGGTATGACAGGCCCAGTATACCAATTTTTCCAGAGGTTTATCTCCCTTAATTTGTACACTTGCACCCGTTTTCAGGTTTTGAATCAGGATGTCGTAATCTTCGGGCGTCGCGTCAAATCCCTTTACGCCACTGCTAAATACATTCTCGCCCGGCGGTACTTCTTTGGTGAAGACGAGCATCCGATTTTCTGCTTTCACCACTGTACCAAATCCTTTACCTTCGGCGCTGATTTCATACGGAAAAAGGGTTTGCATATTTGGGCCTGTCGGCTCATTGTCAATCATGAAGAAATTATGATTGTAGGTTTGAGTTTCGATGGGTTTTGTACCCGTATTTTTCAGGCTGTGTTCCAAAACCAATTCCGCCTTTCCTTTGGTGAGTTTTACGGTTTTACGATATAGATACCCATAGCCCGCGGCATCAGTCAACTCATGCGTAAATTCCACTTTGTCTTTAAATGTTTTCACCGTCCATTTTCCGCCATTTTTGAGGGTATAGGGCGTCAAAAAAGAGTAGGGTTTAGCATCGGGTTTGATGAGCGTTCCTACGCCGATTTTCAGAAATTCTCCGCCAACGGGTGCTTCATTCATCCCTACGGCCACAAATTCTTCCACGGGGCCTGCTATGGCATCGTGCAATTTGGGGTCGTAAGGGGCGGGATTCCAAATACCAAAATAACTGTGACCCTTGTACTCTAGCCGAGGCATCACACCCGACCAATCAAAGCGGGTTCCCTGATAATACCCTCGCTGGGCATCGGGCAGGTATAGTTCGGCCTCAATCAGGCCATTGGAAATTTTGGCCGTAGGAAAATCTGCGGAGGCAATAAAACCTGTCCATCCGATTACCAACAGCATCAGGGGTAAAAATGTATGCTTCATATCAACTACCAATTATGAATAGAACCGTCGGGAGCCTTTAAAATAGGGTGTGGAAACTTGGTTTTTTCTTTTATTTCCATCACAAAGGTAGCTTTTTTGGGGTCAAACTTCACGCCCAAACCAGGGCTGTCGTTGAGGTACAGTTTACCATTTTTGAAGTTAATAAAATCTTCGTTGAAATAAGGCGGACGTTCGGGTTCGCCCCCGCCGAGTTCCATCAAGCAACGCATGGGGCTACTCGCCCCCAACACGTGCACGAGGGCAGCTGTGGACAAAGGCCCCGTAAAATGCGGAATCATACCCACATAATGCGTTTCGCATATCGCGGCCAATTTCTTAAATTCACTGATACCACCCGTGTTGGGAAGGGTAAAGCGGGTGTAGTCAATCTGCCGATTTTCAATCAGTTCATTGGTATCCCAACGGTCCCCAAATTGTTCTCCCACCGCAATCGGCACTTTGGTCATGGCGCGTACGGTTTTATACACCCCAGGATTTTCAGAACGCACGATGTCTTCGACAAAATAGGGTTCGAGATTTTCCAAGGCCGTACAAATCTTAAGGCCGTCGGTCATGTCAAAACGGGTATGCAGGTCAATGGCCCACTTACCGCCCCCACCCACGGCTGTGTCGATTCGCTTGCAGAAGTCAATGGTTTTTTTGACGTTTTCGTAAAAATCAAAAGGCTCGGTGCCATTTCCGCCCGTGGGACCAATCCGATACGCCCGCAGCCCCGCTGCGATGCAGTCTTGCGCTCGGCCTTCCTCCGTTGTGGCTTTGGAGGCACGAAACCCCGTAGCGTAACATTCGATGTAATCGCGGGTAGCGCCGCCCAACAGTTCATAAACGGGCACGTTTAGGGCCTTGCCTTTTATATCCCAAAGGGCCATTTCCAATGCGCCTAGTCCGTGGAGTTTTTCGCGGCCGGGGGGATAAAACATACCGCGATAAAGATACTGCCAGAGGTGCTCAATACGGAACGGGTCTTCGCCAATCAGCATCTGAGCGCATTGCTCAATCATATCTTTGGAGCCGCCTTCGCCAATGCCGATGATGCCGCCGTCGGTTTCTATCTCAACAATGCCCCGGGCTTGATTAAAAAGGGGTTTGTTATAGCCGGGCGCTGTATAGTAGCGAATCTTAGTGATTTTTAGCTTGGAAGCGGCCTCTGCTTCGTACAATGGCAATCCAACCGCCAGCGCAGTTGAGCCTAACACCGCCGTTTTTATAAAGTTTCTTCGTTGCATGAAGTAGCAAGGTTTGGATGGAAGGGAGATAAAAAAGGGCAAACGTAATCAGACACGAAAAATTTACAATTTACGACTCAGGTTACTGCCTTCTTTGGACAGGGGTAAACCCTACCCCTACGGTCGGATGATGGTTCCGTCAAACTTCCTTACCTGCCAGTTAGATTTGGTGGTGATGGGATATTTGGCGGCTTCTTTTTCGTTGATATCCACCCCGATACCTGGTACTTCGTTGACCGACATATACCCGTCTTTCATGGTTGGGCAACCCGAAAAAACCGACAGCGTTTTTTCGTTGAAAGAGACGGCTTCCTGAATTCCAAAATTCCAAACCGCCAAATCAATGTGAGCGTGTGCCGAGTGTCCCACGGGCGACACGTCTCCCGGGCCGTGCCAAGCCGTTTTGATATTGAACCATTCACCCAGCCTCGCCACCTTCATGGCGGGCGTAATTCCCCCGATTTGGGAGACGTGGATGCGAATGTAGTCAAACCACTGGTTAACCATTGGTTCCACAAATTCATTAATATTATTAAATAACTCACCCATCGCAATCGGCACCGAAGTACTGGCCCTAAGTTGCTTAAACCACTTCATGTTTTCGGGAGAAAAAGGGTCTTCAATAAAAAATGGGCGATAATCTTCCAATTTTTTAATCATGTTGATGGCATCCATCGGCTGCACCCGCTCGTGTATATCGTGCAGCAGTTCAATGTCGTCGCCGCAACCTTTCCGCACGGTTTCAAACAGTTTAGGGATAGATTTCAGGTACGTGCGCTCATTCATGTAGTTGTCGGTTTCTCCGCCAAAACCTGCCGCTTTAAAATCAGGTTTTTGTTCGGTACTACCCACGGCGCCGTAGCCGCCCTGCTGGATTCGGATGTACTTAAAACCGCGCTCCATGATGCTTTTTACGCTCTCCACCGTGGCCTCAGGGGTGTTGCCGTTGGCATGTGTATAGCATGGAATGGCAAAACGAACTTTACCACCGAGCAATTGATAAAGCGGCATTCCGGCGCGTTTGCCTTTGATGTCCCAAAGGGCTTGGTCCAAACCACTGAGGGCGTTGTTTAACACGGGGCCGTTGCGCCAATACGAACTCACATAAGCGGCCTGCCACATGTCTTCAATATTGTCGACGTCTTTTCCTACACAAAACTCATTGAGGTAGGTATTGATGGCCACACTCACAGTAGCCGCGCGCTGGGTAAAGGTAGCACAACCCAAACCATAAAGGCCCGGCTCCGAAGTTTCAACTTTTACAACAATGAGATTGGAGCCTTGGGGGGCCGTAGCGATGGCCCTTACGCTCGTGATTTTGACGGGTTTCATCGCTTTGGCGTACGACGGCGTACCTTTTTCTTCCCGTGCTTGGGCATTGGATACACCACCGAACAGTCCAAGGAGTCCGGCAGAGCCACCGAGGCCCAGCATTTTCATGGTTTCCCGGCGGTTTACATCTATTTTGTTCATTTTCAGTATGCTAAAGGTTTATGAAAATAAAAGTCTTTTATCGTACTATTTTACTTTCAGCCTTTATTGACCCAGGGGATAAAAAGTAAATAGCCGCAAGACAAGGTCCTGCGGCTATAATTCTTAACCTAAACTAAATCGTATGAGAATCTTTTATCTATGAATACCTGCAAATGTGTACTTCATACTATTTGCAGTAGAAAGTCATTGTTGATTGATGGGACAAAGCTCCTGAAAAAAATCATGCGGCAAATCACCCTAATTGCGCCATTTTTAGCCCGTTATTTTCAAAGCAAAAGTAGTTTTTGGAGCTTGATGTATCTGCATTTTGGCTGTTAGGCTTTCTTTATGTTTTTTCCCCTCCCTAACAATAGGGGTAACCGTAAATGAGGGATATGACGGTAGAATATTTTATTTTTTGGTCAGCAAGCGTCTTTCCCCAAAGGTGCAATTCTGCTCCATGCTTAAAATATTCGCCTTTTTTGGGCAAAATCCAATTTCATATTTAGGTAACATCGCCACTGATAAACCCCTATAAATGGGTGATTTTTAACAAAATTGAATTGGAGAACTTTGTTGTCAGCAATCGTAAAAGGTTGTTCACAACAGATTTAAAAAACCAAATCTTCAATTCATTTATGAAAAAAAGTTTATTGTTCCTGATGCTTGGGGTTTTCTTGAGTGTCATCCACGGCCATGCCCAAAATCGCACCGTTTCGGGCAAAGTGACCGCCGCCTCCGACGCAACCCCACTACCAGGCGTTAACGTCGTTATTAAAGGCTCTGCCACGGGCAGCACCACCAACTCCGACGGAACCTTCCAAATCCAGGTTCCCAACAACGCCACGCTAGTGTTCAGCTTTATCGGTTATTCCTCCAAAGAAGTGGCCGTTGGGGCCCAAACCACCATTAACGTTATTCTAAGCGACGATGTCAAGCAATTGACCGAAGTGGTAGTAACAGCCGTCGGGATTGAGCGCAGCAACAAATCTCTGGGCTATTCGGTGGAGCGCCTCTCGGCCGACAAGTTGGTGCAGAAATCAGAACCTGATGTATTGAAAGCCATGCAGGGCAAGATTCCAGGGGTCAACATCAACGGCTCAGGAGGGGCAGCGGGGAGCTCGTCCCGGATTACCATTCGGGGAGCCAACTCTTTTTTTGGAAGTAACCAACCCCTTTTTGTGGTGGATGGCATTCCGTACAACAACGACCTGAACGAAAGCGGCAATTTCCGTGACAACGGTGCGGCCTTTTCTAGCCGCATTGCCGACCTTGACCCTAACAACATCGCCTCTATGACGGTCTTGAAAGGAGCCGCCGCCGCCGCCCTGTACGGAACCCGCGCCGCCAACGGGGTGATTGTAATCACGACCAAATCGGGCACCAACAAGCTGTCAAAAAAAGGATTAGAAATTACGTACAATACGTCATACTCGGCCGAGAAAATCGCGAGCTATCCTGATTTCCAAAACAAATATGGCTCGGGTTCGCAGCAGGTCTACGCCAATGCCAACGGCACCTGGGGGCCCGCATTCGGCCTAGGCCGCACCTACAACGCGGCAGGCGGTTGGGCCAATTCTACCGCCCCCGTCGACTCCATTCCAATTTGGGTTGGCTACAACACCTACACCACCAACTACCCTGCACTGGCTGCACAATACGGCCTGCGCCCTGGCGGAAACGTGGCGTATCAAGCATATCCCGACAACGTGAAAAATTTCTTTCGCACGGGGAGTGTCTACGAAAACTCGGTCAGTATCACGGGTGGCGGCCCCAAAGCCAGCATCACATCGGTGATTTCGCGTACCGACCAGCAGAGCTTTTTCCCAGGGTCGGGTTTTGAACGAACCAACATCAGCGTGGGCGGAAATACCACCCTCGACAACGGCTTTATCGTCGGAGCCAACTTAGCTTATACCAACACCCTTCAGAACAGCCCGCTTTTTGGGGGCGACGGCACTTCTCCCCTAGCGCGGATGTTTCAACAACCTCGTAACTGGCCACTCGACCAGCTGCCCTACGAAGACCCGTTTGGCAATGGCGTCTTTTTCTTCCCGTTTGGGCAGGCCGACAACCCGTATTGGTCAGTCAACAACAGCATTTTTACGAGCAAAGTAAACCGTATTGCCCTGAATGGCAGCATTTTGTACGACATAACCAATTGGTTGAACGTGACCTATAAAGGAGGTTTCAACAGCTACAACGACAACCGTTTTCAGCGTATTTCGGCGGGTTCGCTGTCGGGCGCTCAGGGAGTGGGAAGTATGCAGTTTGACGCCATTGAATTTCAAGAACAAGACCACAACCTGCTGTTTAATCTTACTCAAAACCTGACATCGGACATAAATCTACGGGCCATTGTGGGCGCCAACTACAACCAACGCGGCAGCGACCAAACGAGCGTAAACGGGCTAGGCATTGTCACCCGAGGCATTGATTTGATAACCAACGTCAGTACCGTAACGCCCAATACTGGAAATACGGGCATCAATAAGCGCCGGATGTACGCGGCCTTTACCGACATGACCTTGGGGTACAAAAATTACTTATTCTTAAACCTCACGGGCCGCAATGACTGGTCGTCTACCCTGCCAGCCTCCAACCGCAGTTATTTTTACTATTCGGGCAGTGCTTCCTTCATTTTGACCGAGGCGTTTAATATCAAATCGAAAGCCTTGACCAGCGCCAAACTGCGAGTGGGTTACGCCAAAGTAGGCCGCGATGCCGACCCTTACCAAACGCTCAATACGTTCAGAATCAATTTCGGAGAAAGCTCAGGACAAACGGGTTCTACACGCTACAATGATTATCCTTTCAACGGTCAGCCTGGTGCATCGGTGGCTTCTTCGGCCTTTGATCCCAACCTAAAACCTGAATTTACGAAAGAGATTGAACTCGGAACCAACCTTGAGTTTTTTGGCGGTAGGGCCGTGATTGACTTTACGTACTACAATCGCCTCAGTACCGATATTATCGCCCGTCGTTCGTTGCCGCAGTCGTCGGGTTACACTTCTTTTGTGACCAACTTCGGCTCGATTCGCAACTCAGGCATTGAAGCGGGGATTACCTTGGTTCCAATTCAACTCGCCAATAGTTTCAAATGGGATATTTTCGCAGCTTACACCCAAAATAAAAACATCGTAGAATCACTGGCCGACGGCGTCGAAGAAGTGACATTGCGTAATATTTTTACCAACAACCCGATTCCCGTGGTTCGCCCCGGCGAGTGGTTTGGGGTATTGCGGGGAACCGCCGTGGCCCGCGACGAAAACGGCAACGCCCTCATCAATCCAAATACGGGCCTGACCATTCCTGACATCCAACAGAAAATCATTGCCAATCCCAATCCTAAATTTATTTTGGCAGTAACCAACACCTTGAAATACAAAGGATTTACCCTCAGCGGCGTGGTCGATTATCGCCACGGCGGCGACCTGTACTCGTGGACAAACCAGTTTTTGCTGGGCCGCGGGGTAACACAAGACACCGAAGACCGCGAAGTGCCCAAAGTAGTGGCTGGCGTATTGGGCGATGCCAATACCCTCAAACCACTGCTCGGCGGCGACGGACAACCCATCCCCAACAACATTCAGGTAATGGAAAACAACCTGTGGTTTCAGGCGGCGGGCGGTGCATTGGCCATCAACGGCCCCAATGAATTCTCGGTGTGGGATGCATCCGTGGTCCGCTTACGCGAAATCACCTTGGGATATTCTTTGCCAAAAACGTTGTTGACCAAAACGCCATTTGGCGCCGTGAGCCTCACATTGAGCGGCCGCAACCTGTGGTATTTTGCGCCCCACTTCCCCAAACACGCCAACTTTGACCCTGAAGTCAACACGTTTGGAAACACCAATACCCAAGGAATTGACTTTTTCTCGGCTCCGTCCGTGCGGCGTTTCGGGGTCAATTTGAGCGTTACATTCTAAACGGAATACGGACAATGCAATCGTAAATCCAAAATTCTGTAAAACGGACCAAGGTAAATGACTACATCACTTAATTCTGCAACACAATGAACCGAATAAATAATTATATAAAATATGCCGTGCTGACGGTGGCCATGCTGCTCCTGAACGCCTGTAATCTCGACATCAACACCGACCCCAACAACCCTTCGGCAGTCTCGACGGCCCAGTTGCTGACCAATGCACAATTGGACATCGTCAATTCGATTGGGTCAGGGCCTCCCGGATTGTCCAACCCTGCTGGGGTTTTTGTGCATCAGGTAACCCAACGCAGTACCAATGACCAATATGCCATCACTGGGCAGGATTTTGCGGGAACGCAGGCATGGGCTAACCTCTACCGCGCCATCCAAAACCTGAATGTACTGTCTGACCAAGCCACTGCCAATCAACAATTTACCTACGCTGGGGTGGCCCAAATCATGAAAGCACTGGCGTTTAGTTACATGGTCGATGTGTGGGGGGATGTGCCGTTTACGGAAGCCAGTACGGCGGCCAAAATTCAATTTCCGAAGTTTGATAAGGGGCAGGATATTTATCCGCAGCTCTTTACCCTGATTGATGAAGGAATTGCCAACCTCGCCAAAGCGTCGGCACTCAGCCCTCGTACCGATGATTTGATTTACGCGGGCAATTTGGTGCGTTGGCGGCAGTTTGCCAAATCTTTAAAACTAAAACTATACAACCAAGTTCGGTTGGTACAAAATGTAAGTGCGCCCGTCAATGCGCTGATTGCAGAAGATGACTTAATGAAGCCCGGCGGGAATTTTTCGCTGAACTACGGCACCTCAAGCGCCCCCGACAACCGTCACCCTGCGTTTAGGGAAGATTACAACATCACCACCACGGGGCGTGACAATTACATCAGCCCGTATTTTCACGAAATCTTGCTCGGAACGAGTATGCTCAACCCCATTTTAACGGGCATTCAAGACCCCCGGATTCCGTATTATTATTTCAATCAACTTTCGGCAGCGCGTCCCAACGCCCAAAACGCGGTAGAATATCGCAACGGCAACTTTGTTTCCATTTACTTTTCGTCGCAAGGGCCCAACCAAGGATTTGACCAATCTTCTTCCATCGCAATCATTGGGCTTTACTACTGTGGCGGGCGTTTTGACGACGGAAATGGCGTGAGCGCCGCTGGGGTAAGCGGAGCTTCCGCGCGCGGCGACGGGCCCCAACGTATCTTGCCGTATCACTCGCACCTATTTACCCGAGCCGAGCTGGCCCAAACGGGGGTGAGTACTGGAAATGCCAAACAGCTTTTCAGCGATGCCATCAACGCGGCATTTGCCGAAGTCAACGCCGCCGCCGCCCGGGGCGGAGCGCCTGCCATCACGGCGGCCGCCATCAAAGAATACGTAGATGCGGTGTTGGTGAAGTACGACGCGGCTAACGACAGCGGTAAATTGGAGCTTATCATGACCGAAAAGTGGATTTCCAATTTTGGTTTTGCGCTTGAATCGTACAACGATATTCGTCGGACGGGTTTTCCAAAAATTTATGACCCCAACACCGACGGCATCGCCTTTACCAACGTCAACCGGGGCTATCCGCAATCGTACCCATACCCCACTCCCGGAGAGCTGCAACTGAACCCCAACGCACCCGCACAACGCGTGGTAGCCAACGATAAAGTGTTCTGGCAAAAGTAGTTATCTCTTGAAAAGTGAGGTCTTAATTTGTTAATCAATAATGAAAAAAAATATGAAAAATAGCGTAAAAATATCCTTTGTTGGCGCATTACTGGCCGTCGCTTTTTTTGGCTGCGAGCAGAAAAGCCCTATTCCTGAAATTAAAAACGGTGCCCATTTCGTGGCATTGCCCGACCCACTACCCACCGCCGTTACCGCTGCCAATGTCAACACTATTACCGTACCGTTGACAGGTGTGGCTTCGGCTTCCATGAGTTTTACCACCAAAAGCCAAAACGCGGTTGAAATTGAGAAAGTTGATGCATACGTCAGCCATGTCAGAGGAACCGTCGTTACGCCTGCGGCGACCACAAGCGCCCCTCACGGAGTAATGGTAAAATCCATCACGGCACTCAACGGAAAAGAGCAAATCTCGGTGAGTGAGTTACTGAACAAAACGGGATTTGCGACCGCCAACTTGCGTGCCAACGACCGTATTCGGGTACGTTTTGTGGCCACGATGAAAGATGGCCGGGTATTTTCATGGCAAAATTCAGGACCAGGAATCACCGTCAACCCACTCGGCAGCACTTTTACGCCATTGCTTGATGTCTTGTTACAGTAACACAAAATCAAAATAAACTTGGCGGCCCTTGGATTCATGGGCCGCTTTTTTTATACCCTGATTTATTAATATACCAAAATTACGTACACACTAAATTATTGATATACAAATGTTTACCAGCATAATATATTCATTTCAATCAATAAATGAACGATTTTAAGTAGGTAATTGTAATATATACAATTACAATTAATGTATTTACAGATATGAGCTTGCTTGAAAATTTGCAGTGGCGCTATGCCACTAAGAAAATGACGGGAGAGAAAATTCCCCAGGAAAAAATTGACTATATACTGGAAGCTATACGCCTGTCGCCCTCATCGTCGGGTTTGCAACCTTACGAGATTTTGGTCATTACAAATCAGGAATTGAAAGAAAAAATTCGGCCCATCGCCTTTGACCAAAGCCAAATCACGGATGCTTCGCATTTGTTGGTTTTTGCCGCTTGGGATAAATATACCGAGCAACGCATCAATAATTTCTTTGCTTTTTCAAACGCCGAAAGGGGCTTACCAGACACCGCCACGGATGCCTACCGTACGCGGTTGATTGCGATGACCACGACCCAAACACCCGAACAAAATTTTGCACATACCGCCAAACAATCAGCCATTGCCTTGAGCATTGCGATGCTGGCAGCGGCCGAACAAAAAGTAGATGCAACCCCGATGGAAGGTTTCAATGCTGCAGCACTGGACGAGCTTTTGGGCTTAAAAGACAAAGGATTGAAAAGCACCGCCATCCTAGCTTTAGGCTACCGCGATGAAGCAAACGACTGGTTGGCAAAACTCAAAAAAGTTAGAACTCCTAGCGAATTGCTGTACACCCACCTGAATTAACAACTCCTTTAGGGGTTTATATTCAGCACTTTACCTGTGTTTTTTTTATTAGTATCTATGCTCTCTGTTTCGCCGCAGAGAGCCTTTTTTTTACTTTATTCCAGTGGAGGAGTAAAGCCGTATATCGTGCCGATGTTCATCTTCCAATAATAGGGTGGGCGTAGTGTGGGCAAATTCCTTAAAGTCCCTCAATAAGTGATGAAAATCGTGGTAACCAGTCAGGCAAATTACATCCAACCAATCCAGATGAGGATTTTTTTCTTTGAGACGAAAGGCCTTGTTAAATCGCACAATGCGGGCAAATACTTTGGGGCTCAAGCCCATTTTTTCATAAAATTTACGCCGAAATTGCCGAGTACTTAAGCAGGCGACATCCGCCAATTGATCAATCGAAGGCGCGTGAAGAGGGTCAAGCATGAGTCGAAACACCTTATCAATCGGTTCGGTCCTCAAATGATTTCGGGCGTATTGCCTCACCAAAAACCCCTCTACCAGCGCCACCATTAGATCGTAATTATCAGTAAGTGCCAACTGCTCGTTCAGCTCGCGCATTTCGGTGGGCCAAATTAAGGTGCTATCAATCGAAAAATCAAAAGCTTCAGTCATCGGCATTCCGCCAAGCAATGCATGGAGTCCGCCAGACTGAAAAAAAACAGCTACCGTAAGGTGATTAGGATAGAGCAGCAGATTGACCCGCGTCACCTGAGGCCCTACTATGATGGAAGCAGACGAAAAAACGGTTTGCTCATTTTGGTTTTTATAACTCCTGACTTCATCCCTTGCGTAGAAAAATAAACACTGCTCGGGGCTCGCGGGAAAAGGCTTTACGATGGGCCGTACCGATTCTCCAGTTTGAACGTGCATCACCATATACCTCTGAATATAAGGGCGTAAGGCGGGCGTAGGCGGGTAAAAGCGGATAAACATACGCAGCTTTTTTACAAATGTACGTGATACTTTTGCATTATTTCGGGCAGTTTATCCATTTGATAAACGATGTCGTATTTTTTTTCAAACTCGGCAAAATCACGGGGCTTGGGAGGAGTAGCTTTGCTCAGTAATGCGCTAATTTCTTTCAAATAGGCCTCATGCCCACCTGGTACACTCAGTTCTAAACATCGCGCGGGCTGGGTTCCAGAGTTCCAAAAGGTGTGCATTATACCACGCGGACGCAAATGTAAATCGCCCACATTTAGCTCAAATACTTCTTCTCCCACCAAGACGTGAACGGTCCCTTCGAGTACATAACAAATTTCATCGAAGGTTTGGTGAAAATGCGGTGGAGCGCCCAAAAAGCCAGCAGCTAGCGTATTTTCAAAGAAAGACAAACCCCCGCCAGTCTGCGTTTTTGAAAGTTTTAAAGTCATCGCATTTCCTCCAACGCGTATTTTGTCACCGTTTCCCTTCGAAACATAAATGGGTTTAACCCCGTCGTTTGGTAGCGAATAAGCCTGTGATGTTGTATGAGAAATGAGTGAGCCGACGGTTCCTGTTCCCAAAAGATGCATCAGCTCGCGACGTGTGAAGGAGGAATTTTTCATAGTTTTGATTGATTAACATCACAAAACTATGAAATGAAATCCCACGCATTGGGGTAAAAAACGGACAATACTTAGACTACCCGCCAGTGGGTTATTCCTCCTCTAATGCTTCCAGCACATCCATTAATTCCCCGAATTCTTTATAACCAGGACGAATTTCGTCGCTTCCGCGCAGGGCAATGCCCGCAATGTTTACGTCATCAAGGAGAAAATCTGCATTGTCGACGGTGACTCCAAAGCCCAATAAAATGGAAAAACGAGCGGCCAAGGTGTTCAAAAATGAGGGCCAATCGCCGTCTAACGCGGTGTCTGAACTTGACTCGAGCAAAAAATACGTCGCGTAGGCCGTATGATTGGTCATGATTTCTTCAATCGTGTCGGCATCCTGATCGGCTTCTATTCGGAGGATAAGTGGCTTACTTGTTTCACTTTTAAGCCAAGGCAACAATTCGGCATGGCTCACTTGAATGGCATCGGGTTGGTACTGAATCAACCTTTCCAGCAAGGTCTCGGCCTCGAGTGAGTCGGTTTCGGCCACAATTTGAACCCCTGATACCCAAGAACGAATATCTTGAAAACGCTTTAAGTCAACGTAGGTATCACTTGTTTCATCAATCGAAAATCCAAGCATCTCAACCCCCATCCCTGCGCAATAGCGGGCATCGGACAGGTTGGTAACATTACTAATTTTTACAATGGTTTTTAACATACTTCCATAAAATTGAGGAACAAATATACGGCTGAAAATGAGAAATCACTGCGGGAAATGCCCCACAGTGATTTCTCTACGAATATACTAAAGCCGTAATTACCTTCTTCTTACTTCTTTTTAACTTTCTGGATGGTAAACGGAATGCACAAATCTTCGGGACAGCAATTGACACCCGGCTCAATGATGATCGGGCAACAGCCATTGGCAGGGCATATCTGATTGGAGGCCGTGTAAGTATACGTTCCTAATTCGGTCAATAATACGGTGCTGCCAGCGGCAATCGGGGCTGTTCCTCCATCTTTAAACCATTGCACATTGGTTAAAAACGCTGGGACATTGACCTCCACTTTTTCAGTTGGGCACAGCTTGAACGGAACCGTAAAACACTGACTTTCGATGTCATCCTCTCCTAGTTTGCCATCTCCTGGTGTAGAGTCCACGTCTTTCTCGTTGGTCTTGCTGATCTCGGCCGTGTTGAAATGAACGCCTTCTTGCGTGGCCTTCACCTTGTAGGTCAGCGTGACTGTGTCGCCGTTGGCCCCCGCGTTGGCCGCAATGCCTCCAATGTTCCACTTAATCACATTACCCACAATCGTTGCACTGCCACGACTCGCCACAAAACTACCCGCGACAAACTGCACCGTCGCCGCTATCGAATCGGTCACTTCTACCCCCGTTGCGGGCACGTTCAACTGATTGAAAACCTTAATGGTGTAGGTGAGTTCATCGCCGATTTGAGCAATCTTGATATTAATCGACTTCTTCAAGGCCAAATCTATTTCTACACTACAGTTTTGTACCGTCACAATCACTGGGGTACGTGGCAGGGCCAAACAGTTGGCACTTGCCCCCGTCAAGGCCACGTAGAATGTATCGGTCACCGAGGCTGTGCCTGCGGGTTTGAAGCTCAATCCAGTGCCCAAAGAGCTACCACCTGTGGCATTGGCATACCAAGCCGCGCTTACGCCTTGGGTGTTGCTACCCAAGAGCGCGATGCTCAGGGTTGGAAACAAGCTATCCTTACAAACAGTGGCATTGGGCGTCAGAATATTGACTTGTGGGCAGCTACAATCAGGGACAATGATGCTGACGGTATCGCGGCAGGCCAATGAATCAGACTGTGTTTGGAGCACAAATCGGTACGTACCAGGGGCCGTCATACCCATAACATCGCCTGCGGGGGTCGTCACAGTGACCGTCGTGTTGGGTTGTACCGAAAGTACTTTCCATTTTTGGCCTGTGGCGGCATCTACCAAGTTGGCGGTAGAAGGAGCGGTCGTTGCGCAGACCAACGTTTGGTCGGGACCTGCATCGGGTTTGACACAAGGTGAGTACAATGCCGCGTCAACAGTCATGTTGTCTTTGGCAATGCCTGTGCCGAGTGCATCTATCACAATCACTGGTGACAAGCCCGTGGTGGGGTCAAAGTCGGAGTCTTTGGTATCATCGCCTCCCAAATCTTTCTGGGTTGAAATGGTGCAACCTGCGGGTAATGAAGCTGTCAAGATTTTGACTTGGTAGCTGCCACTTGACAAGTTCGAGAACAAGTACAGTCCTGAGGCATCAGTGGTGTCGGTTGCTACGACGGTGGTGCCTTGCAACAATTGAACAATCACACCTGCTACTGGCGCTTCGGTGGCATCCTGTACGCCGTCGTTGTCGGCATCTTTCCAGACGTAGTCACCGATACTGCCCTTGGGCGAGTACAAAGCCGCATCCACGGTGAGGTTGTCTTTGGCAATGCCTGTACCTAAAGCATCTATCACAATCACTGGCGATAAGCCCGTGGTGGGGTCGATGTCTGAGTCTTTGGTGTCATCACCACCCAAATCTTTCTGGGTTGAAATGGTGCAACCTGCGGGTAATGAAGCTGTCAAGATTTTGACTTGGTAGCTGCCACTTGATAAGTTCGAGAACAAGTAAAGTCCTGAGGCGTCAGTGGTGTCGGTTGCTACGACGGTGGTGCCTTGCAACAATTGAACAATCACACCTGCTACTGGCGCTTCGGTGGCATCTTGCACGCCGTTGTTGTCGGCATCTTTCCAGACGTAGTCACCGATACTGCCCTTGGGCGAGTACAATGCCGCGTCAACAGTCATGTTGTCTTTGGCAATGCCTGTACCTAAAGCATCTATCACAATCACTGGCGATAAGCCCGTGGTGGGGTCGATGTCGGAGTCTTTGGTATCATCACCACCCAAATCTTTCTGGGTTGAAATGGTGCAACCTGCGGGTAATGAAGCTGTCAAGATTTTGACTTGGTAGCTGCCACTTGACAAGTT
>NZ_JAAAKZ010000039.1 GCF_009905605.1 Runella sp. CRIBMP | reverse complement strand
TGTATAATGATGCTAAAGAAGGCCATTGAATGATGGATAATTAGGCCAGCTGTGGATAAGTATTGAAGCGTGATTACAAAGGTAAATTAAGGTGTAAGAGTTGCATTATTTTTTTGTTTTTTTCTCATTGATTCCCCTTTCAACTCCAGTCGATGAACATGCTGGATTAATCTATCCATGATAGCATCGGCCAAGGTAGGCTCTGCGATATAGTCGAACCAATTGGCAACGGGGAGTTGAGAGGTAATAATGGTGGAAGCCCTGCCATGTCGATCTTCAATCATTTGTAAAAGTGTAATTTTCATTGCACTGTCAAGGGGTTGCAATCCCCAATCATCCAAGATAATCAGGTTCATTTTTTCGATACGGGCCAATTCCTTGCTGATGGTATTGTCGGCTTTTGCCAATTTGAACCTTTGAAGCAGTTTGGTCATGGAGAAGTAACCCACTTTGTACCCCATTTGACATGCCTGCAAGCCCAGTGCTGATGCGATATAACTTTTACCGCAGCCCGTAGCTCCTGTGATAAAAACATTTTCCCCTTTGGCGATGAAGCGGGACTCCGCCAATCTGAGCATGAGGTTCCTGTCAAGATTACGCTCGGGCAGGTACTGGATTTCCTCAATGGCTGCCTGATAGCGGAATTTTGCAGCTTTGATGGCCGCCAGCGTTCGGTGATGTTGTCGGTGAAGACTTTCTGATTCAACGAGTTGTGCCAAGAGTTGGTCAGCGTGCGGTTGTTGGTCAAGCGGCAGTCTCAGCATGGCTTCATAGGAAGAAGCCATGCCATTGAGTTTGAGGCTTCGGAGTTGTTGGAGTGTTGCCTGTGTGTTCATTTAATTTATGTTGCTTTTGAAAAGAAAAAAATAAAGGGTTACTGATAATTGCCTGCTCCTCTGATGTTTGCGTGTAAGGGGATAATACGGGTTTGGGAAGATTCTTCCGATAATTCCGACGTGATAGGCACTTTGTCGAGTTCTCTGTCTAGGATATTACGGATGAGTTTGAGGGATACAAAGTCATAAGCCAACGCTCTTTCGCAGGCGTTTTCGAGGCGTTCTTTGCCTACTTTTTGAACTAAGGCCAGCGTGCCCGCGCACGATTTATAAGCTTGCTCGGCATACTTTCTCTTGGCCAGCATTTGCTCAACAGCCAGTAGGGTATTAGCCCCGATCTTTTTTGCCTGTTCCTCAAAGAACTCCGGATTCCAGTTCATCAGGTATTGATGTTGGGCGGGTAAATGTTCTTTAAGGGTGGTGTACTGGTGTTGGGAACGGAATCTTTCATGGGTTGCCACCCGTTTATGATCAGCATACACTTCAACATTTTCGGCTGAATAAATCAACTTAACATATTGACCTACATAGCGATAAGGTACAGAGTAGTAGTGTTTGTCTTCGGAGAGTAAAACATGACAGTTCTTTTGCACTTTGGCTTTTCTAAAGGACTTCAGCTCATAACGGGACGAGGGTAAGGTGTGCAAAACAGGTCTTTCCAGTTCTTCAAACAGACTCTGACGGCTCTCGGTTTTACCCTGAAAGAAAGATTGATTATGAAGCATCAGCCGTTCTCTGATTGCCTCATTAAGCTGATGAAGGGAGGAAAACGCGTGTTCATTGACAAAAGCATATACCCGACTGTAAAGAATGCCAACGGTTCGCTCCACTAAAGCTTTATCTCTGGGATGGCGACTGCGGGCCGGGCAAATAACCGTTTGATAATGAGAGGCAAAGTCCTCAATACTCTCATTTAAATCGGGTTCATAGCGGTCTGATTTAGTGACAGCGGCCTTGAGGTTATCGGGTACAATGGCTTGGGGTACACCTGCGAAGTAGGTTAAAGCATTGGCAAGAGCTAAGAGAAAATCATGTTTTTTCTGACTGTAAACCGCTTGGCAATAGGTGTACTGACTGCATCCCAAAACCGCAACGAAGACTTCTAATTCCTGTTTTTTACCTGTTTGAGTCTCTGTGATGTGCAGTTTTTCTCCCGCAAAATCAATGTAAAGTTTATCGCCCGCCTTATGCTCCAGGTGCATTACTACTTTTTGACTTGCTTCCCAACGACGAAAGTAGTGACAGAAGCGTGAATAAGTGACGGCATGAGGGGTGGTCAGGCAGTACTTCTGCCATAAATGCAACCGAGTCACCCCTACCTTTTGAAGTTCTTTTTGGTAAAGGGGAAAAAGCAACTCTAATTCCTGATGAGTCGTCGGGCTGTCCTGACGCTTAACTAAACGGAAAAGGGCCTCTTCATCCCAGCTCAATAACTCGCTTAGATCAGAGCCTATCTCTGAATGCAAATACCCCAAATAGGTGTCTACCGTTTTACGTGATATACCTAAGCTGCGGGCTATCCATCGCTTGCTCCGGCCACTTACCCGGTAGGTAATGAGTGTATGAAGTTGTTTCATTCTGATGCGATTATTGGCCATGTTTGTAAGGGTTTTTATTCCCTACAAACTTCCTATTTTTATCGCTCTGAACTTATCCACACTTGGACTACTTTGCCATCATTCGGTGGCTCCCTTCTGCATCATTTTACA
>NZ_JAAAKZ010000038.1 GCF_009905605.1 Runella sp. CRIBMP | reverse complement strand
CCGGGTTTGAGCACACGGTGAAGTTCAGACATGGCTTTGATGTCGTCGTCAACGTGTTCCATGACGTGGTTGCAAAATGCGACGGCAAAGGTAGGTGTTTTTATGGGTCGAGGATAAAAGTTAGACTATTTTAAAAAGGCTTCTAAATTATTTTTCGTGATATGTCGTGTAGAAGACATTTGGAAATAACAGCATATCTTACTTTTACTAAACCAACAAAAATCAATAATTTTAAAATGAAAATAAATATTACACTTTTAGTTCTGATAATTGCTTGCGGCAACATCAATGCACAAAAAAACACATACGCTGAAGTAGGTGGGGGATTAGGCTCAGGAGCTGGTTCGTTTGGAGCAGCTTTACATAAAAACTGGACTTTTGGGAAAAAAGACAAATTGATCATCGGCACGGGCTTTCGTTTTACTGGTTTTGCAGGCTCAGATCAAAACTTTGTTACTGCACCTGCTAAATTGACTGTTGAGGAAAAAAATATTGACACCCTATTTGCTTCCAAACCAGCTTTGTATGCCCTTAATGCCATGATAAACTTGGGCTATCGTATCAATTCAAAAATCGAATTAGGCTTTAATATTGATGTACTTGGTTTTTCGTTTGGACCAGAAGGTAAGCCTTTGTACATCCGCAATGGGAGGGGTACTGCCACCACTGCCAAACCAACCAGTGTCAACCTACTTTTGGTGGGCGATAATGACAAAGGTTCGTTGAACTCACATTTTTATGGCAAGTTCAATTTCAATGAAAAATTGGGGGTGAAATTGGCCTATCAGTATTTGTTTAATGAATTGACAACTACTACAAAAGTACAAACAATACCAGAAGCTAACGATAGGTTTCGACTCAAATCTGGAATGATTTATGCCGCTTTGACTTACAATTTTTAAAAAATACCTTAGCAAACCATAGCCTATTAATTTTATCATCGAAAAAACACTAAACAATGAAAAAAAATGTACTTTTATTTGCGCTCTTAATGGGATTGATGAGTGCCCATGCCCAAAAATTTAGAGGATTGGATAAATCGCCGATGGATATGGCGTACTACCCTGACGATTTTGCGCACGACCGCAAATTTGCTCCTGAAAAAGTCGGTGACAAAGCATATATTCGCTTGACTTATACCCGAACGGCCAAAAAAGATCGTGAAATTTTTGGGAAATTGGTGCCATACAACAAAGTATGGCGTATCGGTGCCAACGAAGCCCCCGAAATAAAGTTTTATCAAGACGTAATCATCCAAGGACAAAAGGTCAAGGCGGGGTCTTACACGTTGTTTTTGCTACCCAACGAAAACGAATGGACAATCATTTTGAATACCGACTTGGATGTTTGGGGAGCATATAGCTATAACGAAGCTAAAGACATTCTGAAAGTGAAAGTAACGCCTAAAATGGTAGAAGAAGTCATCGAAAATCTCTCTATTCAGTTTGTCAAAAAGTCTGACAATGAGGCGCTCATGCAGTTGGGATGGGATAAGACGGTCGTAGAACTGCCGATCAGTTTTTAGATTTTTCGGTAAGCTCTCAATCAAAATCAGCATTTATGAAATCTCCATTTGTACTGGCGTTCCTGTTATTTTTATTTGTTTTTTCTCCTGTGCAAAGCCCTCAAAATCCGACGACCCCAAAGCAAATCTTTGAAGCGTGTGTGAAAGCTCACGGAGGAAACAACTACGAAAAATTTGATATTTCGTTTGATTTTAGAAAATTCAGGTACCGAATTTCGCAAGAGGGCGAGAAATTTAGCTATGAACGCACCACAACCGACTCGCTCAAAAATGTAATCGTAGATGTATTGGACAACCCCCATTTTGAAAGAAAAATCAATGGCGTGCAGCAAAGTCTATCTGCCAAAGACGAAAGTAAATTTCGCGAAAGCACCAATTCTATTGCGTATTTTGTGCTTTTGCCATATAAGCTATTGGATAAGGCCGTCAATCTTGAATGGATGGGTACGACCGAAATCGAAGGACAGCAATATGATAAAATCAAGGTTTGGTTTGATGTGGAAGGAGGCGGCAAAGACCACGAGGACGTGTTTTGCTATTGGATAAACCAGAAAACCAAAACCCTCGACTATTTGGCGTATGACAACGGTGGTCCACGATTTAGAAAAGCTACTAAAAGAGAGACAGTAGGTGGAATCGTTTTTCAAGATTACGAAAACTACGAACTTTCCGATACGACGCTTAAAGTCTTTGAGTATGATGCCCAATTTGTTGTTGGAAAAACTAAGTTACTCTCGAAAATAGAGCAAGCCAATTATAAAATAGAGGAATGAAATGAGTATCCTAAAAGTACGAATGGTTATTCTGGCCCTTATTCATTTAGGCTTGTGCTTAACGGGTCAAGCCCAAATTCTTGTTTCAGGGGTGGTACTTGACGAACAGACAAAAGAGCCTTTGCCCTTTTTGAATATTGTCATTGAAAAGTACAAAAAAGGTGTTCAAACCAATGATAAAGGTGAATTTAATATCAAGGTAGAATCATTGGATGAAACGCTGACATTTAGCTTTCTAGGCTTTCAGAAAAAAAAACTGAAAGCCGAGCCCACAATGACAGTTTTTCTAACCCCCGATGCCTTGGCGTTGAGTGAAGTAGTGGTTAGATTTAGGAACCCTGCCGAAGAAATAATTAAGAAAGCGGTTGAAAATAAAAGTCAAAATAATCCAGATAAATACCCCAGTTATTCGTACAAAAGCTACAATAAAAGTATCCTGACCGCCAATTCAATAACGGACGTTTCGTCTACAAAAACGACAAAAAAAAGGCAAAAACTCAATAAAAGGCTTGAAGATTCAGAGTTTTTTGTCAATGAGACAGTGGTAAAAAAGAAATATTTGTTTCCGAGTCAATCTCAGGAAATCATCGAAGCAAGCCGTACTTCTGGGTCAGAAAGTTCCACAATTTTGGGCACGATGTCGCTACTTTTACAGCCGTTTAGTTTTTACAACGACCTGATCACGTTTCGAGGAAGGCGAATTCAAGAAATCATGGAATTTGTGAATCCTATCAGCCCCAATAGCCATAAATTATACGACTTTACCTTGATTGATACACTCATCGTTGACCGCGATAGCAGTTTTGTGATTGAATTTGAGCCTAAAAAAAATGCAAATATTGAAGGTTTAAAAGGGGAGATAATTATCAATGCTGACGGTTATGCTATTGAAGAAGTAATGGCTGAACCAGCGGCGAAGAATTTGTTGATGTCAGTAAAAATCAGTCAAGTTTATGAAAGATTTGAGGGTAAATGGTTTCCAAAAACCACTCAAACCGAGTGGAAACTACCCGAATTTAAAGTTGGTGATTTAGAATTAGTGCTCAAAATCGAGAGTCATATCGAAGATATTTCGTTTAATAATCGTTTTTCGTATGCTGATTTTTCTGAGAAGGAAGTTCGCATTGCTGATGATGCTACCTACAAATCTGATGACTTTTGGGAGCAAAACCGAGCAGAAAACCTGACCCAGAGAGAAGCCAATACCTATGAGTATTTCAAAAATTTATCAAGATTTAGAAAGTTTTTGAGCACGGCTTCATTGAATATTTCTGAATGGGCTACATCAGGCGTGGTTCCGTTGGGAAAAAACCTTGACCTTTCTGCCCAAAACCTCTTCGATTCTAATCTTTATGAGGGTTTTCGTCCAACTATCAATTTAATAACATCGCCTAATTTCTCCAAAATAATTCGTTTAGATGGCAAAATAGCCTACGGTTTTGGCGACAAAACTTGGAAATACGAGGGCCGAGCTAAACTAAATTTAGGCAAAAACAACCAAACTCAACTCACATTCCACTATCGTAACGATATTTCTGAACCAGGCAATGTGCAGTATTTTATCTGGAATAATCCTCAGATTCCGTACGAGTTGATTCGTACCTTTCTGATTTCAAGAGCTGACCATTTGGAGCAGTATAAAGTGGAATTTAACAGTAGAATCGCTAAAAATGGTAAACTGAATATTGCTTTTATTGATGAAGTCAGAACACCAAATTATGAGTATTGCTTCGTCAAAAACGATACCGAACTGATGAGCGATGAGAAAGGGTTGCATGCTACCATTCTTTCGATGGGCTATCGAATGGCGATTGGTGAGAAGTTTTCGCAAGTGGGGCGTGGGAGTATTATTACGGAAGTACCCAAATTGGTATTTTTGCTCAATTACGAGCAAGGAATCATGGGTTTTATGACGGGGCAATTTCAGTTCTCGAAAATCAATACCAAACTCGAATACATTCACAAAAGTACTCGTTTGGGCAATACTTTCGTCAATCTTACGGCTGGCAAAGCTTTCGGAGTCTTACCCTACACTTATTTATACAATGGGCGTGGGTCAAAAATCGGAAATTGGACTCCTATCATTTGGGCAGCCAACCATTTCAATACCATGGGACTTTATGAATTTGCCTCTGACCAGTACGCCAATTTATTTCTGACGCATAATTTCAAAGAATTACTTTTCAAAACCAATGTAAGTTGGTCAAAACCAGATGTTTCGATAGTGCAAGGTATTGCGATTGGCTCGTTGAAAAACAAAATCAGTCATCAAGGGATAGATTTTAATACGCTTGAAAAAGTTTTTTTTGAATCAGGCGTAACAGTTGATAATATTGTGAGAGTAAAAATGAAGAAATTGGCTTATTTTGGAGTTGGTGGAGGTGTTTTTTATCGGTGGGGAGCGTACCAATTACCTAAACTAAATGAGAATCTGACCTATCGCTTGGTTTGGAATGTAGGATTTTAGTTGCCCAAAAAAGCTTTCACCTGTTCATAAGAAATTATCAATTCCTTAGAGTTGTAATCCAAAATACCCTTACAACGAAGGTCATTCAAAACGCTGGTAACGGTTTGTCGGCTGGTTGCAGTAATCTTAGCGATGTCGTCGTGGGTCAAGAAATTTTTGATGTGAAGGCCATCTTCTTTGTATTTACCGTATTCTTTGGCAAAATCAATCAAAAATTCACAGATACGGGTCCGGGCATCTTTTAAAATGATACTTTCGAGCCTTCTTTCTATCTTCCGAAGCCTTAAACCAACCAATTTTCTGACATAAGTGGCCATTTTAGGGCTGTTTCCCATCATCATTTTCAGAACGTTAGTCTCCATAAAACACACCACACAATCATTGACCGCAATGGCATAATCATTGGGGCTTTCCTGATTTTCAAGCAGTGCCATTTCACCAAAAATATTACCAGAAGTGATCAAATACTTAATTATTTCATCGCCTTCATCAGATACATGGATGATTTTGATGATGCCTTCTTTTAGAAAATAAACATAATTTTCTTGCATTTCAGGAAAAGCAACAATGGTGTTTTTGTCCACTTTTTTGATAATCATTGCTTTATCCATCTGGATGATTTCATCCTTTGAAAGCATGGTCGTTACGTCAAATCTTTCGAGATACCAATACTTTTGTGAATACATAAAATATGTGCATACTTTAATAAAGGCGTAAATATAATAGACGTCGTTTCTCTGGTATTTTTTCTAGTGGAGTTTTTATTTTGTGCCAATTTAAACCAGCGCTCTCATTATTTCTGGCAGAAATAAATCACTTCGTTGGCTGGCAATGCGAAGCGTTTTACTTCTTCAGGGGAGAGTTCGTT
>NZ_JAAAKZ010000036.1 GCF_009905605.1 Runella sp. CRIBMP | reverse complement strand
CTGTCGCTCCTTCTGAGTCCCAAAAATATTAAAAAAATTCTATTTCAAAATTTGTATTTTAAGACAGTACCAGCGGTAAATACCAGTGTGTTCCATGCAACATACCGACTTGGAGCGCTCAAAGCCTGGTAAAGATTCAATGATTTTGAGCGTAGCTTTGATAGCTGCTTCGGAATTCGTCGATTGAGTTTGATAAATAATACCCTTTTGATTTGAGTAAACAGCCCAATCTAATGTCGCTTTAGAAATGTCAATACCAATAAAATGTTGAGTCTCCATGAGTAAGAATATTTTTAAAGTTGGACAACTAACTTACCTTTTGTCTCAAACCCTTACTAATGGGCCAGGATGCCCTAATTTCTATTTGAGTTCTGGTAAGTACTATAGAGTAGGACCTGAATCCGTGCATAGAGTAATCCTCTGCGACCCCTTAGGAAAACCCACTCTATTTACTGGTTGATAAAAATACCCAATCTTGAAATTTTACCATAATATAAATCTAAAGGGCGACCCCGTTTACAAAGTGATGTCAACAAAAACAATGAAACAACCGTGGCGTAAATATGACCGCTCGAGCGGCCCCGGCTACCTTTTTCTGTTCATACTTTATGCCATACACTGCATGTCAGCCGAACGAGGCCACCCAGGCGGCAGTTACTATGAATACCTAAAAGGGAAAACGTATAAAATTTCCACAGAAACGGGTTTATCTGAAGAATTACACATAATTTTTCAAACCCATCTGAGGCAGTATGGAAGTCGACGAATAAAAGCGGAATTGAGTAACCAGGGTTATAAGGCAAGTCGTCACACGATTCGTAAATTGTTTAAAATTCAGGGATTAAAAGCGATACAACCGCAAAGGCGGTTCGCCGCTCATATCTTTAAAGTTCATTGAAATTGTTGAAAAAACGGGGCGGCCCGTGCCGATGGATCTGTATTACAGGCAAATAGTTGGTTCGGAATTGGCAGATAATATACTGGAAAACCTTGTGAGGGGGCCCTTAGAGTAGGCCTTGTTAAAAAGAAGAGTTAATTCAGGATTAATTATTCACTGCGCCAGTAGCCCGGTCTGATAGGGGAGGTCAATATATGTCAAACAAGATGAAAGCCTTAGTAAAAACCTTTACTTTGAAGCAAAGCAGGTCAAGAGCTGATGACCCATGCGACAACGCTAATGCAGAGTCTCTGTAGAGCCGACTGAAAGCTGAATTAGATATGCCCAAAGGAGGTTATGAAAATCTTGAAATGCACAGAAGTAATTTATTTGAATACATTGATGGGTACTACAATATCAGAAGGTTACATTCCGGACTAAGTTATTTAAATCCAGTGGCTGTTGAAGAGTTGTATTACAAAAATGCAGGATGAAATGTATAATTCTAATTATTCAATTAATCCGCAAAATGTGTAAACCGAAAATGAACCACCTCAGATTATCATGCATATCCAAATCAGGTGTTTGCTCAAGAAGTTGAAAAAATGTGGTAATTTTAGCCAGGCAAGCAGTAGTAGTCATGATTTTGTAGTATTCTAACCACAAAAGTAGGGCTAATCACTACTTGCCCATTTTTATAAAAAGCCCTGTATAATTATAGATATGACAAAAATCGAAAACGAAAATATTGACCCAAGAAATGCCATTTATGAAATTGTAATGAAATATATGGCCAACTTGAAATTTGAATCTCAAAATATTGACTATCATAAGCTCGAAAAGCACAAACTTGTAGTTGAAACTTTGGCAGGATTGAGCAATTCTTCAATTCAAATATTTGATTTGAATAAAAATAAAATAGTATTCTTCTCTAAAAACTATGCTCATCTTCTAGGCTATAACAAAGATGAATTTGAGGCTCTCAATTATGCCTTTTTTGAAGCCAAAATCCATCCTGATGACAAGTATGACTTGGCAATGTTTGGACTATCATCTCTGAAGTTATTTAAAGAGTTATCAAATGACGAGAAACTAAATCATAAAGTAGTATATGAATTTAGAATGCTTAATTCTATTGGAAAATATGTTCGGGTCATTGATCAATATCAAATATTAGAGTTGGATACAACTGGGCAAATTTGGCTTATGATGAGCACTTTAGATTTATCGCCAAATCAAGATGTAGAATCCTCGGTTAAATGCCAAATTCTTAATTTTAGAACGGGTAAAATTATACCCTCAAGCGTAGACAATAAACCAAGTTTAGAACTAACCAAACGTGAACTGGAAATTCTTACACTTGTAAAACAAGGTTTGCTGAGCAAAGAAATTTCCGATAAATTATTTATCAGTGTACATACAGTGAATACCCATAGACAACGATTTTTAGAAAAACTAGGTGCTAACAATACAATAGAAGCAATCATCTTTGCTACAAAATATGGGCTTATATAGTAAGAATACTGATTAATCAGTATTGCGTTTTTTTTTAGGAGTAGAGAATTTTGCGTCATTAAAATTATTTTTAAATGATACGAAAAATTTTCTACCCCTTGCTCTTAATAATGAGCATTAATATTGTGATTGCACAATCGAGTCAAGTGGTAACTGGAGTTGTTACGGACAAAATCACTTCACTACCTATACAGTTTGCTTATGTTTCTGTATTAAATAGTCAACCGTTTATCGGTGCGTTTACAGATAGTTTAGGTGCTTTTTTATTACCTATTGTTCCCACCGGCAGATATGATATAGAAGTGTCCTTTATAGGCTATCATAAAAGGGTAATACGAGAGGTTCTTGTAGTGTCTGGTAAACAAACACAATTAGACATTGACCTTGAAGAAAGTCTGACACAGCTGGACGAAGTGGTTATAAGACCCACTTTAAACAAGCAAAAATCATTGAACCCATTTGCAACAGTGAGTGCAAGGATGCTAAGTGTAGAAGAGGCATCAAGATATGCCGGAGGTTTTGATGACCCTGCACGGTTAGCATCAGCTTTTGCGGGTGTTGCTTCCAACAATAGCAATAATGGTATAGTTGTAAGAGGTAATGCACCCCGATATTTACAGTGGCGAATGGAAGGCGTAGAGATACCCAGCCCAAATCACTTTAATGATTTACGCTCTTTCGGAGGTGGTACTTTAACCGCACTTAGTACTCAGATGTTGGCAAACTCCGACTTTTTAACCGGAGCATTTCCAGCAGAATACACCAATGCTCTTTCTGGGGTGTTTGATATGAATCTGAGAAAGGGAAATACAGAAAAAACAGAAAGAACCATTCAACTAGGTCTAATAGGATTAGAATCATCACAAGAGGGACCCTTCAAAAAGGGCGGGAAATCATCTTATGTTTTCAACTACAGATACTCTACTTTAGGCTTATTAGGTCCTGTATTACCAGATGGTGCTTCTACTATTAAGTATCAAGACTTGTCGTTCAAACTCAATTTTCTTACTAAAAAAGCAGGTGTATTTTCAGTTTGGGGATTAGGGCTTATAGATGGAGCACAAAATAACCCTAAAAAAGATAGTACAGACAGGAAATATTATGATGATAGTCAGGAGGATAGGATAAGAATGAGAACGGGTGCCTTTGGAATCAATCATAAGATTTTTCTGAGAAACAATGCCTATCTGCAAACCGTACTATCAGCAACAGCCAACGAGACCGATTGGCAAACTAAGGCACTCAACCAGTCGGAGCAATTAGTGCCTTTTAGCAATATCTCTAATACGAATTGGGAGTATGCACTATCTTCATATGTAAATAAAAAATTTGGTGCTAGGCATACAAACAGAACAGGGGTAAGGGTAAGATTCTTGAATTATGACCTAAAGCTAAACCGTGCTGCTAATGTAGGGGGAGATCCTGCGGAAATTGTAAAAGCAAGAGGAAGAAGTGTATTGTCTTCTGCATTCACTAACTCATCTATATTTCTTACTTCAGGGCTAAGACTGAATATAGGTGTCAGTGCCCAGCATTTTTCGCTAAATAATAACTACTCCATAGAACCACGAATGGCAATTACACAAAATATAGGCGAGAAGCATACTTTGGGTTTGGCTTATGGTTTACATAGCAGAATGGAGCGTTTGTATATGTACTATAACAACTCATTATCTACGGGAGAGAAAGCGGTAAACAAAAATATGGGTTTTACCAAGGCTCATCACTTTGTTTTGAGCTACGATTGGAACATTACAGATATAATACACCTAAAAGTAGAGCCTTATTTTCAACAGTTATACAATGTGCCTGTAATGGAGGGGACTTCGTTATCGGCTGTCAATTTTCAATCAGATTGGTTTTTTGCCGAAAAAATGGTGAATAAAGGTGAAGGAAGAAACTATGGATTAGATATAACCTTGGAAAAGTATATGTCGAATGGGTTTTATTATATGGCTACCACCTCCATTTTTGAATCAAAATACAAAGGGGGCGATGGCGTGTGGAGAGATTCAAGATTTAATAGAAACTACGTAGTCAATCTATTAGCCGGCAAAGAGTGGAAAGTTGGTAAAAATCAGCAAAACACATTTAACATCAATGGTCGAATTACATTTCAAGGCGGAGACAGATTTTCACCGATTAATGAACAAGCAACAAAAGCAAGAAAAACGATTGTATATGACGAAACACGTGCTTACTCAGTTCAATCAGATCCAATTACGAATGTACATTTAACGCTTGTATACAGAAAAAATAAATTAAGAAGTTCAAGAGAAATAGCCTTGAAAATCGTAAACCTAACACAACAGCCAGATTTCTTTGGTTACCAATATAATTTTAGAACAGGAGGAATAGATAAAGATATCGAAACGATTCTCCTACCTAATTTAAGCTACAAGATATTTTTTTAATTATAATTCGTCTCTCATAAGTCATAACAGAGGTGAATTATAAATAACATGGTAACAGAAAATCATCATCTATTATAAATGTTATGAACAGAATTATCTGGCAAAGAAAAATAGACACTTTATGGATTGGTATTTGTTTTATATCAGCGGCTATATTTTCAATAATAGGTCTCAAAATGTATGACCCAATTTTAAGTGAAACTAATTATATTAAGACAGCTCATTTACACAAAGGTCAAATAGTATTTGGAGCAATCTGTGAATTGATCTTGGTAGTAAGTATGTTAGGTTCTGCTATTTTTATGTTTCCCTATCTGAATAGAAACAAGAGCAATATGGGTGTAGCTTATATTAGTTTCAGGGCATTTGAATGTGTTTTTGTTACTATTGGTCTTATTGCGGTCTTGACTGTATTGTCTATCAGTGTGGCCTATTCACATGGTGTATTTCAAAGTGTAGATACATTACAAGTAATTGGGTACTCATTTAAGGCTATACATAAATGGTGTTTTATAATTGGCCCTAATTTTATGCTGGCGATTAATACATTCATTTATAATTACGCCTTTTTAAAGGATAAGATGCTACCAAAATATCTCAATATTTGGGGGATTTTCGCAGCTTTGTTAATGATGTTTGCAGCTCTTTTAGAAATGTCCGGAGTCATCGAACAGATTTCTATTTGGGGGATTTTATTAGCTCTACCAATTGCATTGTTTGAAATGACGTTTGCAGTTTGGCTCATAGTGAAAGGATTTAGATTTTAAAATAGTTTAAAATTGAAAAAAATACTCAGTAAATATAACGATTCAAAAATATTCCAACTGGATGCCTTTGGAGCTTTTGTATCAATAATCCTGTTGTCCATTCTATTTGTATTTGAAGAATACTTTGGCATGCCTAAGAAAATTCTCTCCATATTTATAGGCATAGCATCAATGTTTTTCATCTATTCTGCCATAATTCACTTCGTCAAACCCTTGAGGTGGAGCACTTATTTAAAAATTATTGCAATACTCAATATATTTTATTGTGCATTTACAATCTATCATGTATATCTACATTTTGAAAACTTAACGTTATACGGACAACTTTACTTTGCGGGCGAGGTTTTGGTGATAATATTACTATCAATATATGAACTTAAAATGGCCACCAAAACAACGAACCGCTAACATCGGCTTAGCAATATGGCGGCTAAAGGAATTCTAATGAACATTTGTGCTAAAACAAACATTTGGAACTTTTATGATCTTTTGTGCTAAATTTCCGCCACATCGCCAAGCCGAGAACCGTTAGGCAACATTTTAAGTTATTTCCAAAGAGAATTATAAAAATCAGGACTACGGTTGACGTTTAAATATTTCTGCCAGTTTTATAACTCCAGTAATCCAGTTTAAAAGGCAGTACATTATTTAGCATATCAACCATTGTTTCCAAACTCGGTTCTTCAACGTATTTCCAATCTTGTCGATTGCTAACTATCTCTTTTCTAGCCTTTAAGATTTGATTTCCTACCTGATTTATTTTATTAAAATTCATCGAATTAAGTACTTATTCTGATGAAAGATACTGCTTTTTTGCATTGTTCGCAAAACTAAATAGCCCATAAGGAATACGCCCAAAATAGGCCTTTTACTCACTAACATAGCTTAATTTAGGCCAAATTGCCAGACTTCATAGTACTACTATTTCTAATATTGTATAATACCCATATCAATTAACCATACAATAAAGCCATTTCAAGCTGATTGTTTAATCATTGGCTCCAATAAAAGCAGAAAAACGAGAGGGTTGAATGCGAAGCGTATCGGGAGAAGTAGAATCCTTCGTTTTAGCAACACGTATAAAGGTCATCATAAATTCTCCTTCTACATACCCTTTAGCTTTATCTACCTTTGTTACCCTAATATATTGCCGCTCACTGGGGAGAATGTGGTACGTATCTTTGCCAGTGTCAAATTCACTTGTAAAAAATATAGCCTGCGGAATCGTATTAAGACGGCAGGGAGGTTTATAAACCTCTGCAAATTTATATTCTCCTGTTCTTATCGGAATTGCGCCAAGATAAATACTCTCAAAGGGATACTTTTTGTACTCTTCTAGGTCATAAAAATGAGAAATGGACAATGTAAAGTAATTTTTGTAAAGTGTATCCAAGGGCGCCATCCAGCAGGAGGCACAAACGGTACGTGTGGCTACAACAACTCCGTTAGGTAAGGTTTGATTCCAAGGTTTGCCATCCATCAAAATTTGAGAGGAATTGCGGGGTGTAGGTTCTGGCTCTTTTTCCTTTTCTTTTTGGCACCCCAACAGACAGAATGCACAGACCCAACTCAGCATGAATGCCGAGGTTATTTTAGAAATTGTCATGGTATTATTTTTCAATGACTAATTCCAGTTTTACAGAAGTAAGCACTGGATGACCTCTGTACGTGCATGGCTTGAATAATGAACACCGCTTGGGTACTTTTTATTACTGAAAGAACATATAAATTTCTCTTATTCGTGATGTGTGCCAGTCTCAAAGGTTGAGTAGGAAGTTTTGACGACTCAATAGTCGGTCATTTGCTGCTAAGCCACCCCTAAATTTGACCTTAAAGTATCCCATTCACAAGGCTTCAGATACCTTTTTATATTTATTGTATAATGATGCTAAAGAAGGCCATTGAATGATGGATAATTAGGCCAGCTGTGGATAAGTATTGAAGCGTGATTA
>NZ_JAAAKZ010000035.1 GCF_009905605.1 Runella sp. CRIBMP | reverse complement strand
ACGTCTACCTCGCAGACGATTAATGTCGTTCCGGGTGCACCGACGCTAACGGATGTGACATTGACGCAGCCCACGTGCGGGGTTCCGACGGGCACTGCGGTGGTCAACGCCACGGGTTCGGGTACATTGGAATACTCCAAAGATGGTGTAGACTGGCAGTTGAGCAATACATTTTCAATGTTATCTCCTGCCAACTATACGTTCAGTGTTCGTTTGCAGAGCAATCCTACGTGTGTAGCGACGTCGACTTCGCAGACGATTAATGCGGTGCCCGTACCAACGGCCACGATAAGCTATGTGGGTAGTCCCTACACCAATACAGGCACAGCGACGGTAACCCTCACGGGTACGGCGGGTGGAGCTTTCAGCGCTACTCCGTCAGGGTTATCGTTGAACGTGTCAACGGGAGAAATCAATTTAGCCACCAGTTCTTCAGGTAGTTATACAGTAACGTATACAATCGCCGCTAGCGGTAGCTGTGCAGAGGTGACAGATACGGCATTGGTTGCCATTATTGTCCCGAATCTTGCCCAAATCATTTACGTCAATGGTTCAAATACGTCTCCAAGTCAAGATGGTAGCAGTTGGTCGAAAGCGTTTGCAAATTTACAAGCAGGCTTGAGTGCTGCATCGGTTTTGTCAGGAGGAGATATTCAAGTTTGGGTTGCGGCGGGAACCTACAAACCTGGAACTTTGCGCAAAGATGTTTTTGAGATTCCTTCGGGCGTGCAGGTTTACGGAGGGTTTGTCGGGACAGAAACAGAGTTGAGTCAAAGAAATTGGAATACGCAAAAGACGATTTTAAGTGGAGAAATTGGCACTTCATCTTTGACTGACAACGTAAACCACGTGGTTGTATTGAGTGCCACAAATGACACAACTCGTTTGGATGGTTTTGTGATTGAAAAGGGGTACGCTGATTTTTATGTAGCGGCACAAGGCGCAAATTTAGATCAACCTTCCTTGTTGTCGTCGGGAGGTGGGATACTGGTAATCAATAGGAGCAAAGGTTTGATAACTAACTGCCTGATTACCAACAATCGGGCCATTGGCGGCGGCGGAATTTTGCTCAGAGACAGCAGCGAGGTAAATATCACAAACAGCATTGTAGCTGGCAACGAAGCGACCTTCGGGGGCGGGATTTATATAGAAAGTGCAGGCCGTCCACATTTGGAAAACTTACTGATTGTTTCCAATAAAGGCTTAGGCGGTGGATTGTACCTCAATTACAGTGCACCGATACTGACGCATTGTACGATTGCTTCCAATCAAAGCACTAACGGTACGCAGGGTGGGATATTTAACTCGAATTCTTCTGGAACATTGCAAAACAGTATTTTGTGGGGCAACAGCGGTGTTCAAACAACCCCTGGTATCAGTATTCGATACAGCATCGTGGAAGGTGGATTTGCTGGTACTGGCAATCTGAATCAAAACCCATTGTTTATCAAAGCAACACCAAGTGGTCTGGCACCGACGGTGAATTTGGGAGACTATCATTTGCAACCGTGTTCGCCCGCAATCAATGCAGGCGACAATGCAGCGAGTACGTTACCTCTGGATTTGGACGGCAATGTTCGTCCCTATACAACAGGCTTGGCGATTGTCGACATGGGATGTTATGAAAGCCAAAGTACAGGTGGCGCTGGACCTGCTATGCTTAGCGTGAGCGAGCCGATAACGGGCGGAACGGTGTTAAAAACAGGCGGTCGCATCACGGCTACGAATCAGGTATCTGGCGCAACGGTGGAGTACCGAGGCAGCCAATCCGTGACACTTCTGCCGGGCTTCAGCGCCGCAGGTACTACTTTTCATGCCGTCATTGGTGACTGTCCCAATTAGTAAATCAATAGCTTCCTAACCCACAAAAAATAGGCTGTCTCAAAACACTGAGACAGCCTATTTTTTGTGTTGGTTGATGGTTTAAATTGTCCCCAAAGTTGCCTTTTAATCGTAAAGTTTTTGACGTTGATTTTGAGATAAAAAGTGGCTTAAATGGGCTGTTTTTCTGTTTTTGTTCAAAATGAGTAAAAGAAAGTTTGAAATGAGTAAGCAAAATTAGCGGCTATTCTGAGGGTCTTTGCCATTGCTTCGTTGGTAGTCCAGAATGAGGAAGAGAAAGTCCAGTTTGTGCTAACACCTGCCTGTCAAAATCGGCCAATTTTGTTTCACCATTCTATCGCAGGATTGGAAGTGCATTTCCACTATTATTCACTAAACAATTAAGTACAATCACATGAAACTATTATTGACATTCTCGCTGTTGGGCCTGTTGTTTTTGACAGGCTGCGACAAAAACAATGAACCCGTTGCCACGACTTTTAGCGGCAAAGAAGAAACCCTCGGCAACGGTAAAGCGTACTCGTGGGTGAAATTTTCGGCCGACAATATCCCGACTTCTATCGGCTTCACGCTCACCAAAGGTGCCTTGGATAACCTCCCCCACGGAGGTGTAGCTTTGGTACTTAACCTTCCTGCCGAAGCCGTTGGTAAGACCCCCTTTGACCATATCATGCTGGATTATTTGCACACGGGCCATGAGCCTCCGGGGGTGTACGATGTAGCGCATTTTGACATGCACTTCTATATACAGCCATTAGCCGAGCGCAAGGCCATTCCGTTGTATGAACTCGCTCCTGCTAAGTTTGATAATTTACCAGCGGCTGGTTTTATCCCGAGCAATTACATCCGATTGCCAGCAGGGGTGCCTGAAATGGGTGTTCACTGGGCCGACCCCGCATCTCCTGAACTATCGGGTAAAGGCAAATTTGCAGAAACGCTGATTTATGGTTCTTACGACGGGAAGTTGACTTTCATGGAGCCGATGGTCACGCATGAGTTTCTAAAAAGCAGCCCTAATCTCACAAAAGCCATGCCGCTACCCGCGAAGTTTTCCAAGGCGGGATATTACCCGATGAAGTACAGCATCAAGCAGGTAGGCGACGACATCGTGGTGAGTCTCGAAGATTTGATGATGATGCAATAATATACCGACGCGTTTTATACAACCCATTTTTTCGTTCACCCTTATTAATCGGTATTATGAAAAAATCACATTATGCCATTGTTGCTATTGCTTTATTTGGTACGTCTGTATTGATTGGTTGTACCGCAAACTCGGAGAATCTCGCAAAAACCGAAACGTCGGCCGTTAAATCGGAAGAAGCAATCATTAAACGCGGCGAATACCTGGTAGGCATTATGGGCTGTCAGGATTGTCATTCCCCAAAACGAATGGGAGCGCAAGGCCCCGAAATCATTCCAGAACTGCATCTTTCGGGTCACCCCGCTGACCACCCAATTGGAAAGGTAGTGCCAGAAGCATTGAAAAATGGTTGGATGTTGTTTGGCCCCGACGGCACCGCGAGTGTAGGGCCTTGGGGAGTCAGCTTTTCGGCCAACCTTACTTCTGATGCCACAGGTATTGGTACGTGGTCATACGAGCAATTCAAAACGGCTTTGACCCAAGGTAAATCCAAAGGGCTGGCCACCGCGCGTCCGCTTTTACCGCCCATGCCTTGGGTAAACTATACAAATATGGCCGAAGAAGATATTGAGGCGGTATTTAAGTATTTGAAAAGTACTAAACCGGTCAAAAATGCGGTGCCTGCGCCCATTCCGCCAGATAAATTGGCTCAACTCTAACGTGTTGTTGATGCCCTAAAAATCTTTCGTGGTAGAAAGGGGAAGGAGGTAAGGGTGAGCGATTCACAAATCATCACCCGCCTCCTTTTACCATACTGCCATTTTAATTTAAATCACCCTTTTTCTACCAATGAAAAAAATGTTTCACTTCCTTTCGGATTTGCTTTTGAGTCCGAGCGTTTGGGTGCCTGAGGCTACCCGAACTAGCGCATCTAGCGCCCACCGAGTCCTCGCTTCTAACCTGTGCTCTGCCCTCGTTGGGGCAAGATGACACCGTTGGTTATGCTTTCTAACGCCACAGGCTTCAACAGCTCTGTGTTTTTGGCGTGTACTCCACCAAGACAATCGCTTCGGGGCTGATATAGTTAGCCGACGTCATTGCTTTTTTGGGGTATGGCCACAGTAAATCCCTTGTTTGATGGTTTTAATTTAACTTAAATACGGAAGAGGAGAATGAATACTTTTTTAAGTGTTGTGCCTTCTGAAAGCAAAATGGCATTGCCGCGCTTTCGAACCAAGGAAGGCGAGCGGGTGGTTGACCTGCGTCGAATCGTGTACCTGAGTGCAAAGAGTAACTATACCCAGTTTTATATGGAAGACGGCGAGGAGGTGATTACGTCTCATTCGCTGAATATATACGTCGAATTATTAGAACAATATGACTTCATCAGAATTCATAAGTCTCATTTAGTGAATGGGTATCATCTTAAAAACTGTCGACTGCGCCCCGACAGAGCCTTGAAGTTGCCCAACGGGAATGTCATTGAGGTGGCTCGGCGGCGCTATTTAGAGTTGAAAAAAAAGGTTAAGAATCAAAGGCTTTCTTCTTGATGAGTTGAGCAACTTATATGTCCAATTCGGGACAGCGCTGTGCCTCTGATAAATCACTTTCCTATCGATTGAGTCACATTTAATTATGACATTTTGTAGGGAATAAGTGACCTAGTACAGGGAAGTTTAGTCTTAAAGACGCATAAAAATTACTTGTATTTACTGCCTTTGTGGTATGATAGGGAGTTGCTGTAGGAGTAAACTGACAGCATTTTATTATAATTTTATGCTTTTTAAAGTATTGCTAGTGACAGCGTTATGTCCTTTGTAGCGGACAAACTTTACAGATGTTGCAAAATAAACAAGAAGCAAAAATGAATACTTTTCCTGGGGTTACTCCTTTTGAAAATGTAGTGTATTTGCCCCGTTTTCAAACCAAAAATGGTGAAAATACGATTAACCCTAAGCAGATTTCGTTTTTGGTGGCTCAAGGAAATTATACCCTATTTCATCTAAAAACAGGGGAGCAGGTCCTGACCTCTTTGCCGTTGGGGAGTTATGTTTCAATTTTGGAGTGGTATGGGTTTGTTCGAATTCATAAGTCGTATTTAGTAAATTTAGATTGTTTGCAGGAGTGTATAATCGAACGCTTTAGTATCGTTACTTTTCCCAACGGTGCAGTGGTGGAAATTGCGCGTCGAAGAAAAAATACGTTGAGAAAGATATTCGAAATGCATCAAATAATTTTTAATCCCTAAAAACATCTACTGAGCGCCTGATTCGTATGTAGTACTGAAATTGTCTTTTTTTAGAACTTTTTCTTTTTTTAGTGTTTACACATAACGAGTTAAGACAAACACACAGTACAGCATGACGCCCATTCAACAACTACAACTGAAAATTGCCCCGATTCGGGAAGAACTTGTTCGCCACCCCATTTACAAAAGCGTTCAGACGATAGAGCAGCTTCGGATTTTTACCGCAAATCACGTCTTTGCCGTTTGGGATTTCATGTCTTTGTTAAAAGACCTTCAACAGTCCCTTACGTGTGTAAAAGTGCCATGGATGCCCGTAGGTAGCGCTAACACGCGTTATTTAATCAACGAAATCGTGATTGGAGAAGAAAGCGACGTGGACGAAAAAGGCCTTCGTATGAGTCATTTTGAGCTTTATTTGGCCGCTATGCAACAAATGGGTGCTGATACGGCCGCCATTAAAACCTTGATACAGGGGCTGCAGGAGGGAAAAACGCTGGTAAATGCACTCTCCGAAACAGGGGCAGTAGCAGGCACGCAGGAGTTTGTCCGACAAACGTTTGCGTTTATTGCTACCCAAAAACCACACGTAGTGGCTTCTGTTTTTACGTTTGGGCGGGAGGATTTAATTCCTGATATGTTCTTGGCGTTTATTAACGAATGGAACGGGGAGGATTCGGCGCGCGTAGCCAAATTTAAGTATTATTTGGAACGTCATATCGAGGTAGATGGCGATCACCACAGCCATTTGGCGATGCAGATGGTGGAAGAGCTCTGCGGAACAGACCCTCAGAAGTGGGAAGAGGCCACACAAAGCGCCATTGCTGCTCTCAAGAGTCGAATAGCGCTTTGGGACGTCGTATATGACCAGATTTTAACCTTAGAATTGGCATAAAACTAAAAAGGGTTGACAGATGTCAACCCTTTTTAGTTGATATATACCTTTAAATGTTAGGATGTTTCTTATGCCAAAAAGTAGCATCCTGATATACTTTGGCTACTGCCAGTAATTTGGCTTCGTTGTACAATTGGGCGGTAAAGGAGATGCTCGTCGGCATTCCGTTGCGGTTAAATCCATTGGGCAAACAAATGCTAGGATGGCCCGATAGGTTGGTATAGGTCAGGTTTCCGCCTGCGTAGGTGGGCGTGATGTACACCTCAATTCGTTCTTTTTTCAGCACTTGGTACAAATCCTGAATCATTTTGGTCCGCACACGCTGCGCCTGCACGTACTCGATGGCAGGGATATACCGCGCTGAGCGAAACTCATTTGGCCACGCATTTTTACTTTGACGCACCATTTGGTCGTCTTTGTTGGTGAGGGTCAGTTCATCAAACGCAGCCCCGCCTTCAACACCGATGGTGATGGTCAAATCACCCACGGGATAGGAGGGGAGCTCAAACGGAACAAGCTCGGCCCCTAGTTCGCGAAGTTTGACCAAAGTGATTGAGTCATTGGCGCGGTTGGGATAATTGGATTCAAAGCTCTTTTTCAGATACCCGATGCGCGTTCCTTTCAGGGTTTTTAATGGCTCATAATTAAAAGGTACATCTCTAACGGTAGCATCCTGTCCATCAGGGCCTTGGATGGCGTTGAAGACCAGCGCACAATCTTCCACGGAGCGGGTCATGGGGCCGATTTTGTCCATACTCCAGCTGAGGGCCATGGCACCGAAGCGGCTTACTCGTCCAAAGGTGGGGCGCAGTCCAGTGACTCCGTTGACGGTGGAGGGCGAGACAATCGACCCGAGGGTTTCGGTGCCAATGGCAAAGGGCAAACAACCCGCCGAAACCGCCGAGCCTGAGCCCGCCGAAGAGCCGCTGGCACCCGCTTGTGTATTCCAGGGGTTTCGGGTCTTGCCGCCAAACCATACATCTCCCATGGCAAATTCGCCTACCGACATTTTGGCAACCAATACAGCCCCCGCTTTTTCGAGTTTTTGGATGACCGTAGCGTCGTACGGAAGTTGCTGATTTTTGTAAATATTAGAGCCCCAAGTGGTAGGATAGCCTTTTTTTGCCAATAAATCTTTGGCTCCGTAAGGAATACCGTGCAATGGGCCACGGTAAGTGCCTGCTTTAAGTTCGGCATCGGCGCGGGTGGCTTGAGCCAACGCTAAATCTTCGGTAAGTGTAATCACATTTAGCAGGGTAGGGCTGTATTTTTTGAGACGCGCCAGAAAAAACTGCGTAAGTTCCACGGACGAAATCTGTTTTGTGCGAATCAATTCACCTAGCTCCGTCACAGTATAGTAGGCTAGGCTATCTCGTACCGCTGGCAACGATACCTTGCCTAAGGGGCTAAGTTTAAATGGTTTCTTCACTTTTTCAAACGCAAAACCTGCGGGTACGGGGTCAAAAAGGAGGGCGGGAGCCACGTCGTTGGTCAAAGTAATTTTACGAACCCGTTCGAAACCTTTCAGTTGGTCGTTGAGATTGTCGAGCATTGAGTCACGTTCGGCGGGGCTAAATTCAAGGCCAAATACTTTGGAAGCATAATTGGCAATATCGGTAGTAATGGGTTGGTCGGCTGCTCGGTAGGCTGTTCCAAGAAAAAAACTACCCACACAGGCAACAAAGGCAAAAAGAACGTAAATTTTTTTTTTCATGTAAAGTTCTGTTGATGAGTGAATGGAAGTAATAATACTAACAATATAAGAATAGAACGTGTTTGCAATTTAAGACAATATTGTATATTTGCAGCCCGTTTGGATGGATTGTTGGCTATTAAAGGTACTCTCAATTCCGCGTAGAACGGAAAGCATATTTCGCGCCCTTAGTTCAATGGGTAGAATTATGTTTTAGGTATCGCCGATAGGGCGGTACGACGTTTCGTTTGGAGTATTTTCGTTTTTTTGACATATTTTGCACCCGTAGTTCAATGGATAGAATTGTGGTTTCCGGTACCATCGATAGGGGTTCGAGTCCCTTCGGGTGCACAACTTTGGTAAATAACTCGTTAACTGTCAGATAGTTAACGAGTTTCTTTTTTTACAGGTGACGCGTCAGGTGACGGATTTTGCTCTACACTGCATTTATTTTCCAATTTCACTTCATACGGTGTACCCTCCCATCGTTTCAATAATTCCTTTTTGTCATCGGGTAGCCGTACCACGTCGGCCGTTGAAAACAAACCGTTTTCTTTTTCAAGTTTGAGCAACTTTTTACGGAGATTGTTGGCTGGGTTGGTGTGTTGGTTTCGGATGTTGTGGGCCGCGTAGTAGGCGGCATCGTGTTTGGCCCGTTTACGTTTATTGGTTCAGTGCCGATTGGTTACAGCTTCCAACAATTCAGCGTCGTTTTTCAATGCTGTTTCTCCTAAAAAAAGACTGCCTTTCCTTTGGCCTGAAATATCGGCCATGCTGACTTTACAGGCGGTTTTTGGGGCGGTTGTTTTGGTTTGCTCCGTTTGTCCCAAATTTACATTTAGGATAAAGGGTAAATTTGGGACAATTGCCTCGTTTTGTCCCGTTGTTTTTGGGTTCTGCAAGTCGGTAAATTTGGGACAATTGCCTCGTTTTGTCCCGTTGTTTTTGGGTTCTGCAAGTCGGTAAATTTGGGACAATTGCC
>NZ_JAAAKZ010000034.1 GCF_009905605.1 Runella sp. CRIBMP | reverse complement strand
GTAACCGTCGATGCCGCATTGTACTCGCCGAAAGGCTCATTGGGTGACTTCGTTTGGAAAGATACCAACAACAACGGCATTCAGGACGAAACAACGCCAAACGCAGGCGGAGTAGCTGGTGTCCAAGTGGAGCTCTACAAAGTAGGTACAACTGCCGCCATCGCCAAAGACACCACCGATGCCACGGGTAAATACCTGTTCACCAACTTGGACGCAGGTCAATACTACATCAAAATACTGGCAGCAAGTCTGCCCGCCGGTTGCACGATTTCGACCATGAAAGACGTCACCACAGGCGGCGGCACCGAAGCCAACGACAGCGACGTGGATCCTACCACAGGTCAATCGGGCAACTACGAAATTGACCCGCTCGACCCAACGAAGAAAGACATCGTAACCGTCGATGCGGCATTGGTTATTCCTTGTGTCAAATCAAACGTCACGCTTACCAGCTCACCCGTCTGCTCAGCAGATGTACAAACTTACAGCCTCACCTTCAGCGTCACCAATAAAGTGGGAATGGTAAAAGTAGACAAAGGCACGTTGATTGGCAGCAATCCCTACACCGTTACGGGCATTCCGTCAGGGACAACTGTCAAAATCACCGACAGTCTGAGTGCGGTTTGTAAATGGGATACCCTCGTCACAGGGCCTAACTGTAACTGTAATCCGCCAACGCCAACGCTGATCACCCCAAGCCTGACGGCCTGCATCGGCGATACCTTCCCCACGCTCAAAGCCACCGTCATCGGTTTGGCTACCGTCGAATGGTTTACCCAGCCAACGGGCGGAACATCCATCGCTACGGGACTGAATTACAAACCCGCAGGAACCGTAACGGCAGCAGGTGCGATGTTCTACGCTCAAGCCCGCAGCACGGACCCAAGCTGTCCATCGGCCATCAGCACGAGCCGCGTCTTGGCCACCGTCAATGCCCAAAACTGTACCGTAGAAGTGGATTTGGCTTTGAAAAAGTCCATTAATACCAAAATAGCCCAAATCGGTGATGTGTTGACGTACACCCTGAAAGTGTGGAATGAATCCGGCACCAACGCTACGGGCGTAGAGGTCACTGACTCTATTGCTACCACGATTCAGTTCCAAGCGGGCAGCTTTACGACAAGTCGTGGCAGTGCAACTATATTAGGCAACGTCATCAAATGGACCATCGGCAACATTGCCGCCGGCGGAGACACCGTCACGCTGACCTACCAAGTAAAAGCCACGCAGGAAGGCGTGCATTTCAACACGGCCGAGATCAGCAAAACCAACGAGAAAGACATTGACTCCACGCCCGACAACGGTACCGAAGGAGAAGATGATATTGACCGTCAGTGTTTTACCGTACCAGTTAAGCTTTGCCCTGGCGAGAAAGTGCAGGCAGGCGTCCCCGCCTATCTGACCAACGTACAGTGGTTTAAAAATAACGGCACAACCCCGGTAGCAAGCGGCAATACGGTCATGTTGACAGAAGTAGGCTCATACCGATTTACCGCTACCAATCAGACCTGTCCCGTTGACGGCTGCTGCCCGGTCATCATTGAGCCCGGCATTAACTGCTGTCCCGAGGATGTGTGCATTCCATTTACCATCAAGAAAAGGAAAAAATAATACAGTATAGTAAAACTGACTCAAACACCCCGCAGGCAATGCCTGCGGGGTGTTTTGTTTAACGGTAAGGACTGAATCAGCCTTAAAACGGCACCCGTATTTTGCGCCTGCCTACTTTCTGATTCACGTTCAGCATTCAGAAAATATATGCCATATAAGTATCCTATTGTTAAACAGCAAATTAAATTTCAAGCTTTGAAGCCATCTTTTAGACCAAAAAAAATATCTTATATACCAAAACAAACTATCTTTGTCTACAGTCAATGAGAAATTAAAAGGTTAAAATGACTTTGCCCGATCAACCTTCCATTTATACCGTAATTGATTTTTTCCTAAAACAATTAACGATTTCCAGGGATGCAGTAGCGGTACAGTATCAGTCCGAACAACTCACCTATCGTGAGCTTGCCGAAAAGGTATTTACGCTTTCTTCTAAGATAGCCCACATTCCAGAAAAAACCATTGTTGTAAGTGCATCCCGCTCCATCGACATGATTGTTTATGTGTTGGCAGCGCTACACGCTGGCAAAGCATATCTGCCGCTCGATGCGTCTTATCCACTCGAACGATTAAAACAAATCCTAAAAGAGGCCGATATACGAACTGGATTATACTCAACCGAAGAAGAAACCATTTTTAATCAAAAGCTTAATATCATTAATGTATTAAGCACCGAAGAAATAGCACCCCAATACCCCTCCCTCGCTTCGACAGTTACGTATGTTCTTTATACTTCTGGCTCTACTGGCGTTCCTAAAGGCGTAAGTATGGGCAATGAGGCTTTAATAAACCTTATCCAATGGCAAAAAAACAATAGCCAGTGTGGAGAAGGCACCAAAACGCTCCAATTTTCACCTTTGGGTTTTGATGTTTCGTTTCAGGAAATATTTGCCACGCTCAGCACGGGTGGAACTTTGGTTTTAATTGATGATGACCAGCGTTTAAATCCGTTGGGCTTATTAGAATTCATTGCATCGCAACGTATCAACCGCATCTTTCTGCCGTTTGTGGCGCTGCAATTATTGGCAGAAACTGCCGTGAGCAACCAGTATTTTCCATCTTCTCTAAAGGAGGTGATAACGGCTGGCGAACAACTCAAAATAACGCCGCAGCTGCGCGCTTTTTTCTCGGCACTGCCCAATTGCCAACTTTTCAACCAATACGGCCCCACGGAATGCCACGTCGTAACCCAGCTCGCGCTCGATGGCCCGCCAGATTCATGGCCTGAGTTGCCTTCCATCGGAACGCCGATCGACCATGTTTCCATCTTTATTCTTGACGAACAACTCAACCCAGTTGCCGACGGAACAGAAGGTGAATTGTGCATCGGCGGAGTTTGTGTAGCCGAAGGCTATTTGAACCAACCGGAACTAACCGCCGAAAAATTTCAACAGTGGCAACCTCCGCAAGATAGCCCGCAACGGATATACCGAACGGGTGATGTGGCCCGCAAATTACCCGACGGCAACTTCGAATTTTTGGGCCGCAAAGATGACCAAGTCAAAATACGGGGTTATCGCATCGAACTTGGTGAATTAGAAGCTGCGCTCACTAAGCTACCCAACGTGACGCAGGCGGTAGTGACCGTCAATAAAGACATTCCGGGCCAAAACCGGTTAATTGCCTACTTCACCTCCGACAAAGAGGAGCAAGAATTGCCACTCCGAAATCAGCTTGCAGACCTCCTGCCCGACTACATGATTCCGTCGGGGTTTGTGCGGGTCAGTGAATTCAAGCGAACGCCCAATGGCAAGATAGACCGAAAATCTCTACCCAAACCGTCGCTCCAACGCCCAGCATTGCAAGTACCTTACCGGAAGCCCACCACGCTGATTGAGCAGCAAACCGTTGCGCTTTGGGAAGAACTTTTGCAGTTGGAACACCTCGGTGCCGACGATTCGTTTTTTGAACTCGGTGGCAATTCATTGTTGGCTCAAAAAACCGTTGTACTTTTACAACAACGCCACGGCTATCAGTTGCCCATCACCAAATTATACCAGTTTCCTACGCCGTCAGGTATTTCTATTTTTCTGGCCGGAGATGAAAAAAAATTCGAGTTGCCCGCCGCTCCACTTTCAGATACTAAACAAAAAGACGTAGCCATCATCGGGATGGCGTGCCGCTTTCCGGGCGCCGACACCATTGATGAATTTTGGAATATTTTAGTTAACGGCCAAGAAACCGTTCGTTTTTTTACGCCCCAAGAACTCGACAAAAACATCCCCGATACCCTCAAACGTGACCCATCATACGTACCCGTCCGGGGAATCATCGACGGCATCAAAGAGTTTGATGCCGATTTTTTTGGAATCTCGCCCCGAATGGCCGAGGTGATGGACCCTCAGCAGCGTATTTTCCTCGAAATCGCCTATGAAGTCTTGGAAAACACTGGTTATCTTTTAAACAATCGGCACCAATACGTGGGGGTGTTTGCTGGCTGCGGCAACAATACGTACTATTTGAACAATGTGTTTCCCAACAAAAATAAACTGGAAACCATCGGTCAATTCCAAGTCAATACTGTATCCGAAAAAGATTATATCGCCACCCGAACCGCCTATCAGCTCAACCTCCAAGGCCCCGCCGTGGGCGTATTCTCGGCTTGCTCTACTTCACTTTTGGCCGTAGCCGAAGCAACAGAAAGTATCCGTACTGGAAAATGCCGCGTTGCCATAGCGGGGGGAGCGAGCATCACCGCCCCCGTAGAAAGCGGGCATTTGTACCAAGAAGGGGCGATGTTTAGCCAAGATGGGCATACCCGAAGCTTTGACGCCCACGCCACCGGCACCGTTTTCAGCGACGGCGCGGGGGTGGTTTTGCTCAAATCGCTCGACGAAGCCGAGCGCGACGGCGATTTTATTTACGCGGTCATCAAAGGGACGGGGGTAAACAACGACGGGGGCGAAAAAGGAAGTTTTACCGCTCCAAGCGCCCACGGGCAAGCCACCGCCATTGCGCTGGCCCTCCGTGATGCCGCCGTCAATCCTGCCACTGTCAGCTACATAGAAGCCCACGGAACCGCCACGCCCATCGGCGACCCGATTGAAATAGAAGGACTTAAAATGGCGTTTGGGCCGCAGGAGCACAATCATTTTTGCGCCATCGGCTCCGTCAAATCCAACATTGGACACCTCACCCACGCGGCTGGCGTGGCTGGGCTAATCAAAACGGCTTTATCCATGCAACATGGGGTAGTGCCCGCTTCCATCAATTACAAAACCCCAAACCCCGCCCTCGGACTAGAAACGGGGCCTTTTTACGTCAATGACCGATTGAACGAATGGAAAGGAGATAAAAAACGGGCGGGTATCAGTTCGTTTGGGGTAGGCGGTACCAACGTGCACGTTGTGGTAGAAAGTTACCCTGCGCCAGTGGCCGTTCCACAACCTGCCGAGGACGACTGGCAATTGATTACGTGGTCGGCACATTCGGAGCAAAGCGCCACCGAATACGGGCAAAAACTGGCTACTTACCTAAATAATCACCCCGCGTTTTCGCTTGCTTCGGTGGGTGCTACCCTCCGAGCAACCCGCAAAGAATACCTTTTCAAACGGTTTGTGGTGGCAAAAGATACCGCTGGTTTGCTTGCAGCAGTGCAAACAAACCAGCCGTCAACACGCGCGGCAGCGGTTACAGATTCGTCGGAAGTAATGTTTGTTTTTCCTGGGCAGGGCACGCACTATCCGTTGATGGGGCGGGAGCTATACCTCCGTTTTCCCGCGTTTAGGGAAGCGTTGGAGGCCTGCCGCACCATTTTAATAGCCCAAACGGGACGCGATATTTTAGAAGTACTTTATCCAGAAAAAGAAAAACCTAGCTCACAAACCGTCGATAATACCCTGTACGCCCAACCCGCTTTGTTCTCGGTTTCGTACGCGCTGGCTACGCTCTGGATGAGTCTAGGAATCAAGCCTCAGGCGCTTATTGGCCATAGTTTGGGAGAATTTGTGGCCGCGCACTTCGCAGGCGTGTTTAGTCTTGAAGATGCCTTAAAGCTAGTGGCTACGCGGGCAACCATGGTCAGCACACTGCCCCAAGGCGCAATGCTTGCCGTCAGAATTCCAGAAGACCAGGTGGCCGATTTATTGGGAGAGGGCATCTCTCACGCGTTGGTCAATTCTCCAAACAACCATGTATTTTCTGGCACTCCCGAAAAAATAAGTCGCTTGACTGAAAAGGTGACTACCCTTGGATTTGCCCACGCACCTGTCAATACTACCCATGCGTTTCATTCTGCCGCAATGGACCCTGTGGTGGCACCGTTCCAACGCGTTGTTGCTTCCGTTACGCTAAACCCACCGAAAATCCCCATCATTTCGAGCGTTACCAGCACCTACTTAAAAGATAGTGAAGCCACGTCGCCGTCGTATTGGGCCAACCACCTGCGGGCTACGGTGCGTTTTTCGGAGGCCATCGCTTTTGCCGCCCAAGAATCCAATCCCATCTTTTTGGAAACAGGGCCAGGAAATGTGCTTTCTTCTTACATCAAACAGCAGGATAAGCGTTGGGTGGCGCTGGAAAGCATTACCGCGGCAAGTCCTGAAACCAAACAGCTTTTACAGGCGTTGGGGAAACTGTGGCAATTTGGCCTAAAACCGAATTGGAACGGGATAAACGACGCGTCATTGCCCAAGATTCCCACCTTGCCCACGTATGCGTTCCAACGAAAAAGGCTCTGGTTGGACCCGCTCACAACCCAACAACCCATAAATTCATTCAGTATCAATCCTCCTGAAATCACCCCCATTATCGACAATATCCCTATGCCCGTGAACAGAAGTGCGCTGTTATCCGAAAAAATAAGACAAATTCTGGAAAATGCGTTAGGGATTGAACTTGGCGACGCTGATGAAAAACGCTCCTTTATTGACTTAGGAGTTGACTCTCTGCTGCTGACCCAATTGTCGCTTACGCTCAAAAAAGAATTTTCCATTCCAGTCAGTTTTCGTCAATTAAGCGAAGAGTACGACAGCATTCCCGCGTTGGTGGCTTACCTTGACCAGCAGTTGCCCGCTGAAAGATTTGCCCCCGCCCCAATCGATACCCCTGCGCCCGCCGCCGTACGGCCAGTGCTCCCACAGGTGGTGGCCAATACAGGCCCGTTGACGGCGTTGGAGCAAATTGCCCAACAATTACAAGTACTTACGCAACAAGTACAACTGCTTCAAGGCAACGGAAGCATCCCGCAAGAGACCCCGTCCGTTCCAACAGTGGCTTCTCCTCCACCCTTGACGCCCCTTAGCATCAGTCCCGACGAAGCCGCCGAGCTGAAAAAACCCTTTGGCGCAACGGCCCGGATTGAACGCCAAAAGACGACACTGAACGACACCCAAAAGAATTTTATCCGGGCGTTTACCGCCGATTACAACCACAAAACGGCCAAAAGCAAAGAGTACACGCAAAAACACCGCGCCTCTATGGCTGATCCCCGGGTGGTAACTGGTTTTAAACCCGTCATCAAAGAAATTGTATACCCTATCGTGGTGAGCAGTTCAAAAGGAAGCAGGGTAAAAGACATTGACGGCAACGAATACATTGATGCGCTCAACGGTTTTGGTTCCAATATGCTTGGCTACCAACCCGAGGTTCTGACCCGGGCCATTAAGGAGCAGATGGACAAAGGCTACGAAATTGGCCCACAGCACGAACTGTCGGGGCCTGTGTGCGACCTCATTTGCGAATTTACGGGTTTTGACCGGGCGGCACTTTGCAACACTGGCTCGGAAGCCGTATTGGGTGCAATGCGCATTGCCCGAACCGTGACGGGGCGCTCGTTAATCGTCGCTTTTACGGGTTCGTACCACGGCATCAACGACGAAGTGATTGTACGCGCAACCAAAAGCGGCAAAAACTTCCCCGCCGCCCCGGGCATCATGCCAGAAGCAGTACAGAATATGCTCATTCTCGACTACGGCACCGATGAAAGTCTACGGATTATCAGCGAGCGAGCCGACGAACTAGCGGCGGTGTTGGTAGAACCCGTCCAGAGCCGACGCCCAGAATTTCAACCCGTTGATTTCCTCAAAAAAATCCGACAGATAACCGCCAAGTCGGGCAGCGTTCTGATTTTTGATGAAGTAATTACGGGATTCAGAGCGCACCCAGGTGGCGCGCAGGCCCTTTTTGGCATCCAAGCCGACTTGGGCACCTACGGAAAAGTGATTGGCGGCGGCTTGCCGATTGGGGCTATTGCGGGCAAAAAAGCTTTCATGGATGCCCTCGACGGTGGGTTCTGGCAGTACGGCGATGAATCTATTCCCGAAGCGGGCGTTACTTATTTTGCGGGCACGTTTGTGAGGCATCCACTGGCCCTTGCGGCAGCCAAGGCATCTTTGGAATACATGAAAGAAAAAGGAGCTGCCTTGCAAAACGAACTCAACAAAAAAACCGTATATCTGGTACAGAAGCTGAATGACGTTTGTCAACGGCACCATATTCCGCTCTACGGCGTTCATTTCGGTTCGTTATGGAAACTAAAACTGAAAGAAGAATATCCATACAATGAACTTGTTTTTGCTGTGATGCGCTCCAAAGGGATTCATATTTGGGAAAATTTCCCTTGTTTTCTTACCGAAGCGCACACCCAAGATGATATTGACCAAATAATAACCCAATTTGAACAAAGCGTTCAGGAATTGATTGATGCTGAGCTGATTCCTGTCCCGAAAAAGAAAAAAGAAGTCGCCCTTCGTATAGACGACAACCAACCACCCGTCATGGGTGCCAAACTTGGGCTGGATTCAGAAGGAAATCCCGCTTGGTTTATTACAGATTCGCAACGTCCCGGAAAATATTTAAAGATAGAACCATGAAGAAAATGATTTGAGTTATGACCCATATTGCCTATCACTTTACCCCCATTGACTACAACCCTTTTGAAGGGACAAAGATTGAAAAAACAGCCCCCGCAACGGAATCACAGAAAGAAATTTTTATTTCTACGCTTATCGGCGAAGATGACGCCAACCGGGCTTATAATGAATCGTTTACGTTATTGCTTTCAGGCGACCTGAACGTTCCTGCTTTCCGAGAGGCGTTTGCTGACTTAGTCCAGCGCCACGAATCGCTCAGGACAACCATCAGCGCCAACGGAGAAAAAATCATCATTTTTGAAACGCCATCGTTCCAATTAACGGAAGACGATGTTTCTCCCCTCGCCCCCGCCGAGCAAGAAGCCTACTTGCGCCGCCTCGCCGACGCAGAAGCTGATACGCCTTTTGACATCGTTAAAGGACCGTTGTTTAAGCCATACCTTATCAAAACAGGCCCTGATTCATGGCAGTTTACGCTGACGGGGCACCACATTCTGTTTGACGGTTGGTCGTTGGGTATCCTCCTGCAAGACCTCGGAAAACTGTATTCGGCTTATGCTTCAAATACGTTTCCCGCGCTGCCGCTTGCGGTTCAGTATGCCCAATATGCTAACGAGCGCAAGCAATTCGAGCAAACGGAGGAGTACGCAACCATTAAAAAGTTTTGGGTAAACCAGTTTAAGAACAACGTACCCGTCTTTGACTTCCCGACCGATTTTCCCCGGCCGGCCACTCGTTCGTACTCAAGCCAACGCAACGATTATCCCATTGCTCCGTCGCTGGCGGCGGCACTCAAAAAAGTGGGGGCGCAAAACGGATGCAGTTTCATCACCACCCTTATTGCGGCGTTTGAGGTCTTTTTGTATAGGGCCTCAGGTCAAAAAGACATCGTTTTTGGACTGCCCACCGCTGGACAGTCGGTGACGGGCCATACCCACCTCATTGGTCACTGCGTCAATATGTTGCCCATGCGGAGTGCTCCTACCCCTGAACAGTCTTTTACCGACTATCTGAAAGCCCGAAAGTCGGCCATTTTGGATTGCTATGAGCATCAGCAGCTTACGTTTGGCAGCCTACTAAAGCTCATCAATATCCCCCGCGACCCCTCGCGGGTTGCGCTCGTGCCCGTATCTTTCAATGTGGACTTGGGCATGACCAACGACGTTCATTTTGAGGGACTTTCGTACACGCTTATCAGCAATCCGCGCCATTACGAAACCTTCGAATTCTTTCTGAATGCCAGTGGTTCTGAACGCGAAATGACCTTTGAGTGGTCGTACAATACCAACCTGTTTAAGGCTGAAACAATCCAAAAGTTACACTGGCATTTTGAAGCTATTTTGCAACAGGTGGTCGAAAAACCAGCCATCCTGCTCCGCAACCTGCCAGGAATCGCGCCCATTTCCGACGGCCGTACCTATCAAACCTTAAATGATACCCTAACGCCCTACCAAGCCCATAAAACCGTTGACCAGCTGATTGCCGAAACGGCAGCGGACTTCCCCTCGGCAGTGGCGATTAATTTTAAGGGGACAAAGATGTTGTACGCCGAACTAGAGACAAAGGCCAATCAATTTGCGCATTATCTCATCGAAAGCGGTATCCACCACGGCGACATTGTAGGGCTAGCCTTGGAGCGCTCTCTGTATCTACCAGTGGCCATTTTGGGGATTGCAAAAGCAGGCGCGGTATTTCAGCCAATTGACCCAGATTATCCGTCCCAACGCGTCAATTATATATTGGAAGATGGGGGCGCAAAAACGCTGATTACGTCCCTCAAATTCAAAACTCGGTTTGAGTCCGTCATCAATACCCTCTGCATTGAGGTGATTATTCCTTTGTTGAAAACGTACCAAACGACCCCACCGACGCTCTCCCGAAGCAGTCGCGATTTGATTTATATTTTACACACTTCTGGCTCGACTGGCAAACCCAAGGGCGTGCAGATTGAACACCGCAATGCCGTCAATTTGCTCTTGAGTATGAAACACGCGCCCGGAATGACCTCCGACGATAAGCTACTCTCCATCACCAGCATCTCGTTCGACATCTTTTACCTTGAGCTTTTTTTACCGCTCATTTCGGGAGCCACGATGGTCATGCTCAATTCGGCCGATTCAAAAGATGCCCGAGAAATTGTTGAGTGCGTTCAAACCGAAAAAATTACGGTCTTACAAACCACTCCTTCGGTTTGGAATAGCATCCTCGACGTGGCCGACAATCTTTCGTTGCCACTCAAAGCGATCTGCGGTGGCGAAGCCTTGTCGAAAGATTTGTCGAAAAAGATGTTGCGCAAAGTAAATGAAGTTTGGAATGTATACGGTCCTACCGAAACCACCATTTGGGCAACAGTCAAGAAAATTTCTGACAACGATGAAGTCATTACCATTGGAAAGCCTATTTTCAACACCCGTATTTACTTGCTCGATGAGCAGCGACAGCTCGTCCCTGACGGTACCGTGGGTGAAATATACATTGCCGGTGACAACGTAGGCCGGGGGTATCTTCATCAACCTTCCCTCACCGCCGAGCGATTTTTACCAGATACCATTATAAATCAGCCTGATCAAAAAATGTATCAAACGGGCGATTTGGGCAAACTCTTGGAAAACGGTGAGATTCAATGCCTTGGCCGAATAGACCATCAACTGAAAATCAACGGATTTAGGATTGAACCTGGCGAAATTGAACACTGCATGACACTTGCCAATGTCGGTGTAAAGCAGGCAGTGGTCAAGCCAGTCACCCGAAACAACATTACGGTGCTTGCCGCTTTTTATACATCGGAGCCCAACCGACAAGCAATGACGCCCGCCGCTTGGAAACAACTGCTGCAAGGCTATTTGCCTGCCTATATGATTCCTGAACAATACGTTGTTTTGCCAGAGTTTCCGTTGACACCCAACGGAAAAATTGACAAAAACAGTTTACTATTACCCGGAAGTCTGCTCGCTCCTGCTCCTCCTAAAGTAAACTCTACGTATACTACGACCGAATTGACCGTCGCAAAGGTATGGCGTAAAGCACTGAACAATAACGACATTGAACTTGACGACAACTTTTTTGAAGTCGGTGGGCACTCATTGATTGCGGCGCAAGTAATGCAGCAAATTTATCAGGTAACGGGCAAGAAACTTCCGCTTGCTATTCTTTTTGAAAGTCCAAGTGTTCGATTGCTTGCCGCCGCCCTCGACCGAATCCAGGGAAAGGCTACGTACCAGGCACTGGTTCCCATCCGTCCCAGCGGCACCAAAACGCCCCTTTTTCTGGTCCACGGGGCAGGGCTAAACGTATTGATGTTCTCTCCACTGACCTCCTATTTTGACGAAGAGCAGCCCATTTATGGTCTTCAGGCCCTCGGTCTTGACGGCAAAAAAATAGAAACCGACACCATAGAGGGCATTGCTGAAATCTACAACAAAGAAATTCTAGAGGCTAATCTAGGGGATGAATACGCCATCGTGGGCTACTCTCTCGGCGGAATAATCGCTTTCGAAATGGCCAAACAATTGAAAAAGATGGGTAAGAAAGTAAAACTTCTCGGAATGATTGATACGTTTATCGACAACGAAGACTACCATTTATCGACCCTTGAGCGTTACAAAACCAAGATTTTAAGGCAACCTAAGAAGCTTACATTTATCTTTCAAAACTTGATAAAAGACCCTCAGGAAACCCTTCGCTATCAGGCCTATATCTCAAAAACGAAGGTCAAATCAATGCTTAATAAAGCCATTCCTGATAAAAATGTTCCTGTTCCGTTGGAAGACCGCATCAATCGTCATTATGAAAACGCCTATATCAATTATAAGCTCACTCCCTATGACGACGTGATTTGCCTTTTCAGAGTGGCCAAAAGGATTTATTACGTTGATGACCCCGTCTACTTGGGCTGGAAACCATATTCTCCCCAAGGTTTGATGATAACCAACGTCCCAGGAGACCATAAGACTTTCCTTCTGCCTCCCAACGACCGGGTGTTTGCCCGGAAATTACAAAAGGTTCTCAACAAGCCTATCATCAAATAATGGAGGCATTTTCTTTTCAGGAATGGGACACCGAGGCTTTTTTAGAACTACAAAAGGTAAAAACCCAAATTGTTTTTATCCATAGAAACCGCTACGTGACGCTGGAAGATGCCATTTTAGCGAATGTGAACTCGGAAGAAACGGCACGCGCCAGCCGTTTCTTCCACTCCAAAGACCGTGAAGTATACCTGCTCGGCAAGTATGTTTTACGGAAAATCTTAGCCGCGCAAACGGGCCTTGCCCCCCAAAAGATTATTTTTTCGAAGACCCACACCCATAAACCTTTTTTTGAGGGGCAGGAGTTTAACCTCAGTCATTCTAGCGACCATATTTACCTTGCTTTCAGCCCTTTTGAGGTGGGAATTGATGCCGAAAAAAACAACCTTGACTTTGACCTTCAACCCGTTGTCGATGCCTGTTTTTCGGAAGAAGAATCTGCGATGCTTTCAACCGCAGAAGAATACAGGCCGCATTTTTACACAATCTGGACCCGAAAAGAAGCACTTCTAAAAGCCACGGGCGAAGGGCTTTGTGATGACATGAAACAAGTGTCCGCCATACCGAGTCAGGTACGCCGAAATGGTCAACTTTATTTTCTCGCTACTCGCCGCCACCAAGACTACATTGTCAGCTATGCCACTCCCCACGTAGACCCCGAAGTGATAGGGTGGGAATTTGCGTAGCCAAGAGAATTAAGAGGGGCATATCCTCTTCCGATTATCTTAAAAACATCGATTTTTTTAATGCCTAATAGGATTTCAAAAGATTCCTCCCGCCAAACTGTGCCTATCAAACAGCTTGTAAGTAGTATAATTTTCAGGCAATAACAGGTAAAAAAAGAATAGGCGATGCCTTATATTGCTGTTATTCATATACGTTTCAACCTATAACATCATCTAAACCTCATAACCACATGAAAAATAAACCTACCCCCGAATCGCGGCGGGAGTTTTTGGTCAAAGCCGCCACCGCCGCCATGGCTGCTCCTCTCCTGTTTAGTTCGGAGGCCAACGCGGCCCCGTCAAAACTCCGTCATGCCTGTATTGGTGTGGGCGGAATGGGCTGGGGCGACTTACAACAATTCAAAAAACACGCAAACGTCGAAATCGTGGCGCTGTGTGACGTAGACGAAAAAAACCTCAAACGTGCCTCTGAGTTTGTTCCTGGCGCACGCACCTACACCGACTGGCGCGAATTATTCAAGGCCGAATCGGCCAACATTGATTCCGTTAACGTCAGTGTGCCTGACCATAACCACTTCCCCATTGCGGTAGAGGCCATCCACCGAAAAAAACACGTGTATTGCCAAAAACCCATGTGTCATGATGTAGCCGAGGTTCGGGAATTAACCAAAGCCGCCGTCAAAGCGGGCGTCACCACCCAGCTCGGCACGCAAATAGCCTCTGGTTTGGGCGACCGTACGGCAGTGCAGTTAATCAAACAGGGCATCATTGGCAAAATAAAACACGCCTATTTGTGTTCCAATCGCCCCGGGGCCGTAGCGAGGTATCGATTGGTAGGTCCACGCCCTACGGAGGCCCACGAAGTGCCCGCCCATCTGCATTGGGATCAGTGGCTGGGCACCGCACCCGTGCGCCCCTACGCGCCCGATATTTACCACCCCGCCATCTGGCGTACATGGCAGGATTTCGGTACAGGTTGGTCGGGCGACATTGGTTGCCATATTTTTGATGCAGTGTGGAAAGGCCTCGGCATGAAAGCCCCACTGTCGGTGATTGCCGAAGTCCAAAAATCATGGAAAGACTCCCCCGAGCGCCGTGCCGACACTTGGCCGCAGGGAAACCACATTACGTGGCAATTTCCGGGCAATGAACTAACCGCTTCAAACACCTTTCAGGCTGAGTGGTTTGACGGTGAGTTTTACCCGCCGCAAGAAATCAGGGATTTATACAAAGGCGGTGAATACCCCGCCGAATCGGCGATGTTGATTGGGACGGAAGGCGCGTTATTGATTCCCCACCAAAAAATGCCCGTGGTCATTCCTTTCCCCACTGGTAAAGTGAAAGACTACACCCTGCCCACATTGGCCGAGCGCAACCATTATCATCATTTTGTGGATGCGTGTTTGGGTGGTGAAAAAACCGAATCTCACTTTGCGCAATCGGGCCCCATGACCGAAGCGGTATTGTTGGGTACGGTGGCGATTCGCGTTCCCGACCAATTGCTTGAATGGGATTCTGTCAAAATGAAATTCCCGAATTATCCCGCTGCCGAGAAATACCTACGCCGCACCTATCGGAAGGGCTGGGAGGTCTAACAAATACGGTTTGAAAAAGCAAAAACTGCTACCACCGCTCTATCGACTCATAAAATGAACCGATAGAGCGGCTTTTTATGAGCCTCATCCAAGTGTTTTTTAGGGTGAGGCAAAGTTGTGATTAACACAATTCATCCCATTTTTATCTTGGTTTACATCATTTTTTCATTCAGCTGATAACACCTTAGTATTCTTGCCATGGGAAACTATTGCCTAGCTATTCGCTAACCTTTTTATCAACCGAGAAGATGATTGGAAGCTACATCAAAACATCGAGACGTAACTTGTTGCGCAACAAGCTATTCTCAGCCATCAACATTGTTGGCCTTGCTATAAGTATGTCGGTAGGGTTACTGCTAATTGCGTTTATGCTCGACCTGCATTCTTACGACAGGTTCCACCACAACGGTGAGAGAATCTATCGTATTACCAACATACTGACCGAAAATCATGAGCAAAGCGGCAAGTTTGCCACCACGTCAATAAAAACCGCAAAACTTATCCAAGAGAATGTAACTGGCGTTGAAGAAGTGGCTATTATGCACAACGACTTTTCGCAAGACGCAAAGGTTGGCGACAACATTCTCCCTATCAAGGGCTTCTGGGCGAATCCGTCAGTATTCAGGGTATTTACATTTCCGATGTTGGAAGGCAACCCCCACACGGCCCTAAAAGACCCTTACTCGATTGTTCTTACGGAGACCGCAGCAAGAAAGCTATTCGGCCACCAATCAGCGCTTGGTAAGTCAATCAATTTCAATGCACTTGATTACAAGGTGAC
>NZ_JAAAKZ010000033.1 GCF_009905605.1 Runella sp. CRIBMP | reverse complement strand
CTTGCAATGTATTCAAAATTGATTCAATGCAAAACAACTGATTTTTTTCTCACCCCCCAACTTTTCCGACTGACCCAAACATTCCCCTGTATCAAACTTTTGCAGTGAGTTTTTCAGATTGTCAGCAATCCGGTTTCTTAATTCTATGGGATTAACTACTGCAAAATCCCTCCCTCGAATGCCCCCGCGACAATTCATTTCATAACCAATTGGTGATGCTGTCGAAAGAGGATATTCTTCCAACGGTAGTAAAAGAAATGCTTTTTCTGCTGAAAAAGAAAGGAAATGTCGCCGTACATGGCAGTAATGGTTCATTGAAGGAGGCTAAAGAAGCCTTGGAGTCCGTTTTTTTGATTGGAAAATGGCTTTATATTACGGCTGGGAAGCAGATACCGACTTCCTTAATTATAAGATTGTACGAGACTATGCCCGAAAGAAGAAAGAACCGGGCGATAGCCGAATGGCCAGCCGGTTAGCATTGGTGCGATTATGCGCTTTTTGTCGGTACGGAGCTCTATGGATTGGTAGAGGCTAAAAAATATGCGCAGGATATTTCTACCGATCTGCGCCAAACAAAAATTTATGCTGAGAATATAAAAGCGACAAACGAAATAACCCTCTTGGTAAAATGGGACAAATACAGCGTACCTTTTCTGTTTTCGACCAATGGCCGACACACATACTCATACCGGGAAGCGGTGATAGACGGCTATCTGATTGACCATGATCCGCCCTATCTAATCAAAACTAAATTAGGCGAAGAAGGAATTGAGTGGAAAAAAGAGGAAAACCCAAAGTATACGATAAGGAAACTAAGTTGATTTTGATTACCGCCTACAGTTCATAACAAAAGAAGCTCATGCACAGGCTATGAAAAAATCAATCTGTTTGCCTGGCGATATTCTAATGAATATCGTCGGTCCTCCTCTAAATATAATTGCTATTGTTCCTAATTCGTATAATGAATGGAATCATAATTGGGCGATTACTTTGTTCAGGACTAAAGCATATTTAAATAACATTTTTTTACATTATTTCTTTTGCGAAAGAAGTTCAGTAAAATCACTTTATAATGAGACGCAAGGAGCTGTTGGTCAAGCAAATATATCACTTTCGAAATGTAGAGAATTCAAGATTCCCATTCCTCCTCTTGAAGAGCAACAGGAAATCGCCCAAAGAGTAGAAGCCTCATTTGCCCAAGCGGATATGCTCGAAGCGCCATACGAATCGTTGAAAGCCAAAATTGAGAAATTGCCGCAGGCGTTATTAGCCAAAGCCTATTGGGGAGAGTTGATCCCTCAAGACCCAACGGATGAGCCCGCCTCGGTACTGCTCCAAAAATCAAGGCGGAGGCGGCCAAAGGCGGTAAAAAGAAAGAAAAAAACGGTCAGGTGGAACTGGTGTTTTAGGGAGGGGTGAGGAATCTCTCCGAGTAACCTCACCTTTCTGTTCTCTTTTTTTCCTGATGAGCCATCTGAAATTTCTTAGGCGTTACTCCCACATATTTCTGGAAAATTTTGTTGAATTTGATGGGTTGCGAGTACCCGAATCTCTCGGCTACCTCAGCTGATTTGTATCCTTGCAAGAGCAGCATTTTTGCGTGCTCAAGTCTCTTTTCTATATATAACTGATAAAAAGACTTTCCATAAACGACCCTAAATCCTCTATTAATCGTCCCGACCGAAATTCCGAATTCAGCCGCAATTTGCGATTCCTTGGGAATAGGCTGTTCGATATTCTTTTTAAGGTATTTTAAGCAAATAGACTCAATTGTCGACATTTTCGGGCTCAGCGGCTCTATTGAAGCATAGGCAAAGTCGGCTTTGGATTCGTCGGATATTTCGGAGAGAGTCGAAATTGTTTTTGGTGTATTTTCGGTTTGATTGGATGAGGTCAGTGTAAAAGCGATCTTATTGGAGATCAGCAACGTTATCACAGTATGAACGCATTCGGTAGAAATTATCAAATCAACGGTCGGGGGAATTTGAGACATTGTCATTATTTTTTAAAGCAGGCATTATTGGGCGATTGATTAAACTTTTGCTTATAGACACGCGTAAATCCCGAAGGATAAAGATAGCCTACTTTGTAGGCCACCTGTCGAATGGAATACTTACCGGTTTGGAGCAAGCTCCGGGCATATTCCATTTTTTTAGTTAAGAGATACTGATGCGGGCTTACCCCAAATAATTCATAGAACAGATTTTTAAATTTACTGGCGCTCATTCCCGACATTTCGGCCATTTCGCTGACTGAGGGAATCGACTTGTGAAAATCATGCGTTATTTTATCGGTGATTTCCCGGACCTTCAGCAAATCAATTTTTTTAAACGTTTCCGAGTTTATTGCCAAATTTTCCTCCTGTATATCTTTTACAAAATGATAAAGGAATTGCAGAAAATAGCTTTTTGTGAGCAGATCCCGATTGGAAACGTGCTGATATTCTTGATGATACGCTAAATACCTTGAAGTAAAGAGACTGAATTCATTGTTCCAGTTGACCAGTATCTTTTGGATATATTTTTCTAATTCAAAATCATGGTCAACTTGATGGCTTAGCCAATCCATGTTTATTCCGATAAAAAAAGGAAGTTCCTCCTGATAATGGAGAGCGATCAGGCAATATCGGCCTTCGATTGTCCCTTTCAGCGTATTGACCAAAGCGGATAAGTGTTTATCGTGCTCTGAGTGGACAAAGAAATAAGAATAGTTCAATCCAAAATCAAACAGGGTAAAGTTGTTTTTAGGGGCAGCAACGTCCAATTCGTCGGTATTCTCTTTTTCAAATAAGGCAAACTGAAAATTTATACTTATAGTGCTCATAGGGTGTCGTACGAAAAAATGTACCATCCCAAAATTGAGAGCAATAATGGTATACTTTTATTTGCGTTTCATAAATACGAGATAAATAGTATTTTTTTGAAGTTAATTTGCATTACACTGCGTTGCGCCTGTTACCTTAACGTATCGCTTACTTCCCGCTTATAACTTCTCCCAACGGGAAGAGTTATGTCTCCGACTAATGTAATTAAATCGGCTTTCACAATTTGAATGTGTATTTTATTGATTGCGTAGCGATGATGAACACGAATGAACAGGTCGTTCATATCTTCTGAAAGCAGCATGCTCAGGGATTTTCTCAGAAGGTACTTCTTGGTAGGTGTATGGAATTGGCAATAATTATCATCGTACTCAATATACACGATTTCATCAAACCAAACACGATCTCGTTGCCCTGTTTTGTTGCTCAGGTATAGGTACTTCTTATCTAAAAAATCATACAGTTTATTTTTATAATGCTCCTCCAACGCCTTTTCAATCGTTGACTGAAGGGATATGGCATGAAAAGGCTTGATCAAATAGGGTACCCGTCTGTACTGCTGTGCTTCTACAAATAGTTCTTCCTCTTGCGACAGGGTCATAAGGATTACGGGAACAGACGCATCTCGAAGTTTTTTGAGGAGATGTATCCCTACGGGCTGTTCTTTAATCATGATGTCAGAGAGCACTAAGTCAACTTGATGACCGCTCAAATAGTGGATTAATGGGTCTAACTCTGTAAAGATCCCTCCCAAATGGAATCTATATAGCGTTGAAATGGGCTTTGAGAGCATTACCCTCATCTTTATTTGGTCAAGGGGGTTATCTTCCAGTACTAAAATTATTATATCATTCATGTGCGTGTAACAATTGTTATGCCATTTTGTTTAAGGTCAAATAGTCTCAACCTTCTTTGGATATAATTAAGCAGCGGCAGTATTCCTAAATACTGTTGCTGCTTAATTATAGAATCGATTGTATGCACATTTTTATTTCAAAAGTACAATTTGTGGCCAAATGTATAATAGAAAAAGTATATACTTAAAATTAATTAGCCCTTAGAAACTCAAAAAAATTAAATTTTTTTCACAGAGTGCCTAGAAAAATTACTTATAAACAACTGTTATTCAGCCGCTTGTCTGATTTAGGGATATAAAATAGTTGTCAAAAACGTTTTTGATAACAAAAAAAAACGTTTTTGATGATTTCTCTAAGCGCTGTTAAATGTAGAAACATGTATTTTTGAGCGCAAACTAAAGCACCGATTTTGTCAGAATTATATGTTTAATAAAGTACTTTTACTATTTATTCTCAATAACGCACCGATCCAGGCAGACTTGGCAAGCATTCAAAGCTCCTTTTTTTTTAATGCGTGCCATATAAAACTGTGAGTTTTAGGTATAGACTCTAAAGCAAACGATACCGAATAGGACCTTTTATAGTCCCCCAATTTTCAAAAACAGAAAAACGCTGACACTTGATACATACAATGAAGTACCTAATACTTTTTTACTTTTTGATTGGGTTTGTGACATTGGGATATACCCAACACAAAACTCCCGTTTCCTTCCGTGATTATCTCGTTCCTGCTTTTCACTTGGATAGTTTAAAAGATGTAGAACGAAAAAACAAGATCAATCCCCAATCAAGTCAATACCTGCATTTATTGATTGCCATTGAGTTGGGAAAGTTACGGCGTAGCGATTCGATTACGACTCAACAATACAATAAAATAGTACAATTGGCCACGAAGCATAAATCAACTTTAGGGCTCGCCATGGCAAATTACATCATGGGCGCTTATAACTCATCGGGGCAAGAAGAGGTTGCTTATAAACACATTGTGAAAGCACAGAAGCAGTTTACCCAACAAAAAGATACGTCTGGCATGATTCAGTGCCTTAGTTGGTCATTGAGACAATTTATGCAAGATGACCCAAGCTACAGCTATGGCCCACTGAGCAGAGAGGATTTGCTGAAAATGAATCGGGGGAATTATGCTAAGTTGATGGCCCTTGCCGAAAAATCAAAGTACGCCATTGACAAGGTTACGTACTATCGAACTATTTTGAATAGTCCTCCTGCTTTTTCCCAAGAAACACCCGAAAAGCAACGAGAGGAAGCCTTCAAAGCCGCCAATGAAATACTCGACAAAAACCCACACTTAGTATACTTAAGAAGAGGTATATATCGGGCTCATCAACAAGGTTACTTTTTTCTAAAAAAAATAGATAAAGTTTTGGAATATGGTTTAAAAACACTGAACCATCCTGACATTAAAGCTAATTATCAGGATTATAGAAATGTAGCTGGTCCTTACATAAGGTTGAAGAAATACGACAGTGCTATTGTGTATCTGGAAGAAGCAATCAGGCAGATCAAGATAGAAAATCCCATGAATATAAGGTCATTACGGTTGATGAATGAGCGTTTAAGAGACGCCTACTTTGGGACTGGCAATTTGAAAGCGGGTATAAAAGCGTATGATGAATACAATAAGTATAATAAATTAATCCATCAAAGTGATCGAAGATTGGCCGTTTACGAAATCAGAGAAAAATACTCCGTTTCTGAAAAAGAAGCCGAACTCAAACGACTTGCATTGGAAAAACAAGTGGTGGAAAGTAGAAACAAACTGCTTGATGCTGAAAAACGAGAAGCCACTTTAAGAAACCTTGCCTTAGAAAACCAAGCGAATGAAAGCAAAACCAAACTGCTCCAAAGTCAGATAGAAGTTCAACAAAAAGAACGTATCCTCCAATTGGCCGAATTACAAAAAAAAGGCTTGTTTGTTGGCCTGTCCATCGCCCTCGGCTTGATTGGAATTATCTTGTTTTTTGCAACTAAACTTCGTAAAACCAATACCCAACTCTTGGCGCTTCAACAAGGCCGTGACAAATTTTACACCATCATTGCCCACGACCTACGCTCACCCATCAGCGATCTCAATGACGTGGGGGGGCTGCTGCACGACCTCATCAAAGAAGGCCAAATGCAGGAAGTAGATAAAGTCATCCAACAAATAGAAAACATGCGGCACGAAACCCAGCTCCTTATCAACAATCTACTTGAATGGGGCAAAAGCCAGTATTTTAGTCTTGGTGTTGAGGAAGTACCGCAACAAATGGACGTGGTTCCGCTGATACAGACAATCTGCCAAACCTACCTTCCCTTTGCCGAAGTCAAAAAGGTGACATTTTCAACAAAACTACCCTCAAATCAAAGACTCAGCATAGCACCCAAAGGTTTTACGTTGACCGTGCGCAACCTGCTCGACAATGCGCTCAAAAATACCCCGTCAGGCGGTTCCATTTCGGTCAATATCGACCATCTCCCAAGTACTGACAATCCCCGAACCCAAAAAGTGGCATTGAGAATTACCGACACGGGCAAAGGCATCGCTTCTGATCAACTGCGTTATCTGCAAAAGGTTTTTGCGGGCAAAACCAAACCCGAGGTCGGCCAATACGGCTTGGGGTTGGGTATGGTATTAATTTCTCATTTTGTTCAGAAAAACAACCCCCTTTTGACAGTCGAAAGCCAAGTAGGTAAAGGAACTTGTTTTACATTGGTTTGGGAGCTTTAGTAGGTCAATTTGAAAATGAAAGCTTTCGCTTCGGTTTCGTACCTTTTTTGCAATAAAAGTCTAATGTGATAATTCGATATAACGATTTGGCCAACTATTCGGAGTAATTCTTGTGACCCAACTGCTCAGTATATCACATATTAATTACGGAGCAAAGACACGCTCTTCAAATAACGCCAAAAACTCAAGAATTAAACACAGACTACAATGAAAAAGGGATTTCTTGCACTTACTTGGATTGGTTTCATCTGGTACATTGGGTTGGTTTCGGCAGTTGCACAGCAGCTTTCTACCAATCAGGTCAATTATCAATTGACTTATAATACCAATACCCAGATTTATACAGTTTGGGTGGTGCCTAAATATGCCACGCCCAATGCCAACAACCCCGACGCCAATGAGTTTGGGGCTACGGCTCAGGTATCACTCAAAGTTCCCAAAGATTTTGTCATTCAGAACATTACCGACATCAACGGCATTTGGGAGAAAAACCCCATTAAATTAGGCACACAGTCCTTTTTTTCATCCGCAGGTTTAGACCCCAACTACCTTTACTACGTCATTGGTAAATCGTCATCAGAAACCAATTTTGGCCCTTTTGTGAACGACACGCCCGTTGCACTTTTTACTTTCAAAGGCAATGCTTGCTATGGTCCTGTGGGTATCTTGGCTAAGTCCGACCCTTTTGTGGCAGCGGCCAGAAGCTCAGCTTTGCTCAATACCGCTTGTAGTTTTTATTCACGCTCGGGGCAAACCCAAGGCGGTAATGTCGTGCCTTTGGAGCAGTTTGTGGAAAAATTAGGCCCCGATGCCAACTGTAATCCCCTTGTTGATTTATCTCTCACTGTTGCCACCAGTAATCAACAACCGGGCCTCAATGGAAGCACCACCCTAACCATTAGTGTCAAAAACGAAGGGACTAATCCTGCTTCGGGCGTAGAGGTGGCGGCGCTGTTGCCTGCTGGGATGAGTTTTCAAACCTATGCCACGGCAACGGGTAATTATGATGCCGTAACAAGTATTTGGACAATTGGAGATATTCCCGTAGGGCAAACCGTTACACTTAATATTGTAGCCAAAGTAACCCAAACAGCAGTGCAATACTTCACCGCCCAAATCAGCAAGGCCAACGAACAAGACGTGGATTCGACCCCCAACAATAACATCGAAACCGAAGATGACTTTGGCCGAACCTGCGTAACAGTCCCTGCTCCAATTTGTCCAGGTCAGATTTTCGAACTTTCTATCCCAATGGGTTATACCAATATCAAATGGTTTAAAGACAACGTTGAGATTCCGGGGGAAACGGGACTTACGTATCAGATTACTACTCCTGGGACTTATCGTTTTACGGCCTCTAATGTAGCCTGTCCAACGCAGGGTTGCTGTTCTTATATTTTCTACGAAGGCGATTGCTGTGCCAAAACAGTTTGTGTACCTTTCTCCGTGAAAATAATCAAAAACTAAGATAAGGCCTGAAAAATACAAGGATATAATTGCCTGATTATGAATACTTTATTTTTTTATACGGAGTTAAACAGAGTATTGTACTGACTCAGTGAATCCGCTGCGTCGCAGCGTTCTGTGATTAAGTATTTCATATTTAAGTAGTTATCTCAAAGTTAACTTTAGAACTCACAATGAATCAAATAAGTCAATTTAGATACAAGAAAGCTTAAAATTTTATTGCTGTCAATGAGCAAGTTATGGTAGAAAAGGCTTCCCTAAGGTTAGAATATGTCAAGTACTTGCGCTAAAAGAATGCCTGTCTAGTGTGACGGTCAGCAGCTACCGTGCTTGCGGGATTGTACTTAGAAGCTATGGACAGTCAGAATGCCGATGAGACCGCGCCTCTTTTGGGGTGCGGTTTTATAGGATTGCATGGTGTTAATATTTCAAGATGCGGTCAGGCTCTAAATTACCAGGCCTCAGATGGGAATTTAGCGATACAGGTCCATTTTTAAAGGGAGCTGTGTACAGTTTCAAAGGAGGCAATCTCAATCATCTAATTTGGAAGTAGCCATCAAAGCTATTATCAAATCCCAATTGCGGTATCGCCCTTTTAATACACAAAGAACAGGGAATCTCACTATCATCATTTTTGCTCCATTTTCATCAAAAAAAGCCCTAAGAACTCAAATGAAACATCTAACAAAAACTACTTTTGTAATCGCCTTATTTTTTTTCATTAGTAGTTATCATACCCAAGCGCAAAATACACTACGGTATTTTGAGTTTTCTGCACCAAATTCTTATAACGAGTGGCGAGATACTTCGTTTGTAGTTGCTACCAGCAACCCTACTGTAATTGCTTTGGTTGAAAGTGAACTTCAAAAAAGACCAAAAGATAGAACCCTGTTTTTTAGTGGTAAATTGGTAATGGGTAGCAATGGTTACAACAAAAATGGCCCTTACGAATTTCCTTGGCACGTTGACGAAAACGACTGGAGTTTGGCACAGATTGCCATTGAATTATGCGACGGTGTCCCATATACTGATATTTCGCTCAATCTTGATTATTGGATCAATACCGTAAAGATGTACTGTGGTTGGCAAACGAGACTTAAGCGAGAGGTTTTTCCGTTTTCATCACCATGCGAACCGATTTGTATTCCTGTTACTGTAAAAAACCTATCTTCTTGTGAAAATAATGTTGTTTATCCTACTATTGATAATATCGTTACCTTAGAATCTTATGGGTTAGATGGGAAGGTAATAAATAAACTGGAGGCCACTCAAACAACCTTAATTGCTGCCACTAACGATGGGGTTTATTATAAAGAGTTTTCTCAGAAGTGTTGGAATTCCAGTAATCTTAAAAGTAAAAATGTCCAGGCAATCGCGCGGATTAATGCCTCAACCTTAATCTGTTCGACTACGCAGGCTATTGATAATCTTAGTATGCCTCAGTTGCATCAATCAACGGATAACGGAAAAACATGGTCATTACTTCCGAATAATTTTACTGAAAACAATGGACAATTTGTAAAGAGTTTAGCCTATAATCCTAACTCAAATACACTTTACGCTGGTGGGAATGGGGTAATCGCAAGTTCTGTTGATGGTGGTTCAAATTGGACGCTTATCTACGGGGAATGGAATGCAATTTCAAAACCGTTCTTAGAACTCGCCATAAATATGGCGAACAATGAGATTTGGGCTGGAGGGCAAAATGCCTTTGACATGCAAGTTGTCGTTCGATTTGCTCAAAACGGCAATATCTTAGGTGAATGGAGCAATTTAATTCCAGCCCCAAGTACAGTTGAAAAAATAATCATCAAAAATGGTAGCTCAACTACTCTTTTAATGGGTGGTGAAGATGGGATTTTAAAAAGCACTGATAATGGCCTGAATTGGGAAAATATTTACCAAGTTCCCAATCAATTCGGCAGATTTTATTTTGGACTAACTTATGATGAAATGAAACCAAACCGAATAATAGCTGCAAGTTGGAATAAAAATTTTGAATTTCCCCAACCTTTAATCTTGCATTTTTCGGAAGATAATGGACAAACCTGGAAGGTTGTGACTACTGAAGGCATTTCTAATTTTACATCTTTATTTGGTGGGGCCAGAACAATGCTACAAAGGCAAGAAAATGGAAAAACAGTTCTTTATTTAGGTCTTTGGAAAGGCGGAGTATATAAAGCGATTATCGAGTTTTAATTTTCTATAACGACTTTAAAACAGAGAAAAACTTTCTGGAAAATTTTCGATAACAGATAAAAACAGGGCTTTCTCATAAAAATGATAGAGTACTCGTGCCCCACAGATAACACGAGTTTTTTTAGGATTTATCATAGCCTAAACTTAGATTTTTTGTAACTTATCTAGCTATTTCAATGACAAACAAACAATTTAGATGCAATATCAAAGCGTTGATTTACAAGAATTTGATATTTCTGAAAAAACCCTGCCCATTATTATAAGAAAGCCCTTGTGGGCAATACTTCGTAAAATTACGTATATAAAGAACACCGAACCTAATGAAGACAATTACGCTTCCCAACGAACTAAATATAGGAAGTTTACAATCCGTTCATATTTTTGACTATTGTAGCTCAAAAGAAATCACAAAACAGCAAATTGTTCTCAATCAAAACACATTTAGTTTTTTAATCGAGGGAAATAAAGAGGTTGTTTTTGATAACTCTGCTTTATCAATTGACAATTCCAAGTTTCTCATAATGAAGTCTGGACACTGCCTAATGACCGAAAAGCTTTCGTACATTCGAAATTATAGAAGTGTACTTCTATTTTTCTCCAATGAAATCTTATTGAAAATTATCCTAAAACACGATATAAATAGAAATAAAGTAAACGAATACAAATCAGTTTATTCTTTTGAATATGATGGGTTTATTCAACGATTCGTAAATAGCTTATTAGATATTTACAAACTTTCAAAAAATATTCAAAAAAGAATGTTGGAAGTGAAATTGGAAGAGATAATACTCTATTTAACAGAGATATATGGCACAGATTTTTTGTACTCGTTATCGGAAAGAACTAATGATACGTCGCAAAAATTTGTTCAAACCATTGAAAGTAATTGGATGAGCAAACTAACATTAAATGAATTGGCTTTTTTATGTAACATGAGTGTGTCCACTTTCAAGAGAGAATTTGAAAAGCATTATGCTGAATCACCTATAAAATGGTTTCAAAATAAAAGATTAGAGTATGCACATCGTTTGCTCTACCAAGAACAAAAAAGCTCGTCTGAGATATATTTTGAAGTCGGATATGAGAGTTTATCAAGCTTTATTCAGGCATATAAATCAAAATATGGAATTACACCCAAACAGCACCATAAAAATTGAGCTTTTAGCAACACTTTTTGAATATTATTCTAAATTTTATCTGCATTGCACCTCTTAATTTTGCGAAAAATCTAAATAATATTAAAAAATGAAAAGAACAAATTTGATTTTAGTTTTGTCATTGATTTTCTCAACAGTTGTTTTTGGACAAAAGACATTTACATTAAGCAGCAAAGATTTAGGTGGAGAAACTACCAAAACACAAGAGTTTAACGGGTTTGGTTGTTCGGGAGACAACCAATCGCCTCAATTATCTTGGAAAAATGCACCTGAAGGAACTAAGAGCTTTGCCATCACTATGTACGACCCAGATGCCCCAACGGGTAGTGGTTTTTGGCATTGGGTAGTATTTGATATTCCAGCAAATATCAATGAGTTGGTAACTAACGCAGGTAATCTAAAATTAAATTTAGCACCTAAAGGAGCCATACAAAGTAGTACAGATTATGGAATTAAGGGTTTTGGAGGCCCTTGCCCACCTGTTGGACACGGTTTTCATCAGTACATCATTACAGTCTATGCTTTAAAAACTGATAAATTAGGACTCGACGAAAACATTAACCCAGCGGTTGTAGGTTTTTATCTTTGGAATAACACTCTCGCAAAAGCAAGTATTGTTGCTTATTATAAAAGAGATAAATAATGATTAAAAAATAGTAATACGCACAATAACATCGCCTTCGTGATGGCTACAAGCCAAGCCATGAAAGGTTACAAAAGTCTGGGGGATTGAAAGAAAGCTTTGGCAGCGCGAGAGCGCCCCCCCCTTTTCTTTTATATAGGATGTTTTATCGTTGAAGTTGCCACTACCGATTCTGCCTTTAGCATTGCATAGTGTTAAAATGTCAAGATTAGGTAATAGTAAAAATTACATTGATAGTATTCTTTTACCGTTGCGACGGTCGCCACGGAGTTGCCCAGAGTATAAAAATCATGGAATTGCCCAGAGTTTTTATTCTTTGTGTAACTCCGTGTTGTATTTCGTGTAGCTCTGTGTCGACCGTCATTATGGTCAAATATTGTCAAATTAAATAGTTCTTTATACCTACAGTGCCTAAATGCCAATTGAAACAATGGATTTGTTGGTCATCAGGCAAAAATGCTTCAATCTCTATTGTTTTTGATGTATCATATAGGCTGTCAGCTGATAGGCCCAGAAACGCATGGGTGATACAATCAATCCTTCCCGCTATATCATTATTATACTTGCACAAACTAAGGCGACAATTACTATCATATAGGGTGTAATGAAAACCTTTATGGAAGGCCTCGGGTTTGTGCAAAAAACAAACAAACGGGCTGAGGTAGCGAGCAATATGAGTACTACCTAATATATATGGCACGGAATTTGCTAATTGTCAGACCTCCGTTTATTCTTCAATTATTGCCTTCAAAGGCCCTGTTTTTCCTCTTTAGCTCCCTGCCCCAAACGTGGCTTGCTCCTTTGGGTGTGCTGAAGGAGCATACAGTACACATCGATGGAAGGTTCATAGAGGTATAAAAATTAGATACTTTGGTATTATTTCTCTCCACTTTCCACTGCCTATGTCCTTAATTACAAAAAGATACCCAAAATGGTAGTTTGATTTGTCTTTTTGGCCAACGAGTCGGATTAGTTCTTGTCGGAAAACTTGAGCTAAGCTGTCGTTATACAGTAACCCTAAAATTAAACAATCAAATTTATGGTTATCTTTTTTCGCTACCATTTTATAAGAAGTTTGTTGTCAATTCTATCTTTTTTTCTCTTGACCTATCAAACTTTTGCCCAAACAACTGAAACCCTCTCGTCAGGAGCATTCATCATCAACATGGGCGTAACGCCACCTACGGTGAATAACTCGTTGAAGCCATACGGGTTGGTCTATGCCGCGCTCAAAAACTTCAGCGGGCCAGTTAAATGGGTCATCAATCCCACCAAAGCTAAAGATGGTACAGACTTTACCTACAATGGAGTACAGTACAAAGGCGGGACATTCATTATCCCTGCTGAGGCACGCACTGCCGCGGTCAATTCGCTTATTACCAGTTGGCAGAGCCAAGGGGTAGTAGGGGTAACTACCACCGCACCCATTACGGTACCTGTCTATACCACGCTGACTTTTGTGCCACGCTGGACATTGGACGAACAAAATGGTAGCATAGCCCTTGATTTTTTTTCCTTAGCGGGTATTCCAGCCACTGCTCACGGTGGTACGAGCCCAACAGGATGGACAGACCCCAAAGCCCTCAACTGTTGTACAGACTTGTTTGTGATGCCCCATGCCGACCCTACATGGTCCACGCATAGCCGATTGTTTTCTTGGAACCTCGAATGTAAAGGTGCTATCTGGTTGGGCTGCCACGCAGGCTCTGCTTTGGAAAATATGTTTAACCCCGCTAACCCCAGCCAACAGACTAACTTCTTGGCCGAAAAAATAGCCACTGCCTCAGGGGCTGGCCCATACAGTCAAAATGCCTTGAAACTTTGGGGTAACCACAACGATGGTACACCCCCTTATACTTATGATTACCCTGCCGACCCTGTCATGCAGTTCATCGGACAGTTGGACATAGCCACCCAAAACGGTTCAGAGCAAATCTACATTCCGCTGTCGGCGGGTTGGAGGCCTACTACCAAGGTTGGCATTTATGACCCCGACAATGCCGAGAAACCTTCAACCGCCCTACAACATAGAGCGGCCATATTGGCTTGGGGCAAAGGCTTTGGCGACCCCAACAGGGGCTACGTGATGTTAGAAGCATCGCATGACATCGCCAAATCTACTGCGCTTGCCAATATTGCCGCTATACGGGCATTTCACAATTTCTCGTTGTTGGCCATGGCCGAAAAAGCGGTGTTGCCTTCCATTACAGGACTTCCTGCGGGCAACCTTACTACGCCTGTTTCGGCAGGGGCTCCTATTCCGTTGAGTGTGTCGGTGTCTGCACCAGCCTTGCTTTCAGACTATACCATTACTTGGAAGTCGAGCTGTGGGGGTACATTTACGCCTTCGGCTACGGCCGCAAGCGTAACATTTACGCCACCTACTACCCCAGGCAAATGTGTGATTTCGGTGGTTATCAAAGATGCCTGCGGACGTGAAACCTTCGACAGCCGATGTATCGAAATTTCGGCCTGTAAGCTCAATGTTACGTCCGCCATCAAACAACCCTGCGGCACTGCCGCCAACGGTGCTTTTAACCTCACCGTTACGGGGGGCGTTGCACCTTATAGTTATACTTGGACCCGCACAGGCGGTGGTACTGGCTCGGGCACAGGTACAAATATTACGGACTTGGTGGCTGGTTCTTACCAAATCACCCTCAAAGATGCCAACAACTGTACTTATACTTGTAGTTCTTGTGTCTTGACGGCCTCACCTGCCATCAATGCCACCGCTACGCCCGTAGCTGCCCAATGTGGCGGCACTACTGGTGCCATAAACCTCAGCGTAACAGGCGGCGTAGCTCCTTTTACCTATAGTTGGACAGGCGGTGCTACCACTCAAAACCTAAGTGGTGTGGCGGCAGGCACTTATAACGTGACCGTGACCGATGCCAACGCCTGTACTACTACCGCCTCGGCAGTTGTTACGACCCCTGCGGCCATTGTAGGTACGCCAAGCGTTACCAATGTTACTTGCCTGGGTGCTTCTACGGGGGCTATTAACTTAGCCGTTTCGGGTGGCACAAGCCCTTATACTTATTTGTGGAACGACGGCACCACCACCCAAAACCGCACAGGTTTGGCGGCGGGTACTTATAGCGTTACCATCAAAGACGCCAACAACTGTACGCAAGCCGTTGCGGCCATTAGCGTTACGCAACCTGCGGCTGGTCTTACTATTACCACCACCCCCACCGCCCCTACTTGTGGCGGAGCCAACGGGGCCATCACGGCCAGCATTTCGGGTGGTACAAGCCCATATTCTTACGACTGGTCGGGTACGCCCACTGGCGACGGTACGGCCACCATTACGACCCTTGCCGCAGGTACTTACGACCTCACCGTTACTGATGCCAAAGGTTGTACGGCCCTCAAAAGCACCACCTTGGCACCAGCATCTTCTATTGCATTGAGTGCGGTAATTATTACACCCACTTGCCCACCTGCTACCCCCGCACCGCTCAACAGCGACGGAGCCGTTACGCTCACGGTAGTAGGAGGCACAGCACCGTTTACATACAGTTGGACCACCACAGGTGGCTCGGGACTAACCCCCACCAGCCAAAACCAAACGGGACTTACAGACGGTAACTATACCGTATTGGTAACGGACGCAAAAGGCTGTACGGCTACGGCGACTTACGCCCTCAACTATGCCAACCCAGCCCCAACCAAACCAGGTGCCATTACCAAAAACTAAAAGAGGGTGTAATCGCTAAATATAATTAAAATGAAAACATTTACATTACAAAACATAGTGAGAAGTAGCTTGTCGCATATAAGTTACCGACTCATGCTTAGCTTACTCTTCTTGCTCGTGGGTGCTGTTATGAATACGATGGCACAGACTTGCACTGATAATAGTTGGTCTTACAAACACTGGAGTGCTACACCTAATATTAGTTACACCCTTGAAAGCCAATTGAATTTCATAAATGCTGGTTGGTCTACTCCTAATGCTTCCGGTCTTTTGACAAGAGTTGGTACAGAAATTACTCCTGATGCCGTAGGAATATTGCCTAATACTGGAGTATCTCCTATTGATGTTACAGGTGTTTTAGACGTCGTCGATACTTGGGAGTTGAAAGCATCCATGGTGCGGACACCAGGAACGACTCAGAGTCTTACTTTTGGTAATGGTTCCAAATTTGAGCGTTGGTATATTGTGGCTAACAATAGTCAAGGCGATATTTTAGCTACTGTTGCAGATTACTACTCTGAAGTTGCGAATACCAAAACAATGAGTTTCACTGTGCCGAGCGATGGTATTATTACTCTTACTGCTTATGTTTTAGACCCAGGTTTATTACATGACATGGTTAAGTTAAACACTGTTGTTTCTTTTTGTTCAACACTTCCCCTTGCACTCAGCACTTCAGTTACCAACGCCACTTGTAGCAGTAGTAATAACGGAGCTATTGACCTAACCGTAACAGGCGGCACAGCCCCCTACACCTATAACTGGGGCGGTGGCATCACCACAGAAGACAGAACGGGACTGGCAACAGGAACTTACACCGTGACCGTCACGGATAACGTCGGTGCCACGGTTACGTCCTCCTTCACAATCACCACTTTTGATACAGATTGTGATTTAGTGCCTGATACTGCCGACCTCGACGATGATAACGATGGGATTTTGGATGTGAATGAGGGCTATGTTAACAATAATTGTACTGCCGATAATAGTTGGTCTTACAAATACTGGAGTGCTACACCTAATATTAGCAACACCGATCCCCCCACTTTGAAATTCATAAATGCTGGTTGGTCTACTCCTAATGCATCCGGTCTTTTGACAAGAGTTGGTACAGAAATTACTCCTGATGCCGTAGGAATATTGCCTAATACTGGAGTACCTCCTTTTGATATTTCAAGTACAGCAATCGTCGATACTTGGGAGTTGAAAGCATCAATGCTGCTGACGCCAGGAACGACTCAGACTATTACATTTAGTAATGGCCCCGCGGATGAACGTTGGTATATTGTGGCTAACAATAGTCAAGGCGATATTCTAGCTACTGTTGCAGATTACTACTCTGACGTTGCAAATACAAAAACAATGAGTATCACTGTGCCGAGCGATGGTGTTATTAATATTACTGCTTATGTTTTAGACCCAGGTTTAAGTCATAACGTGCCTATTATAACCACGCCTGCTACTTTTTGTTCAACACTTCAATCAAGCCAAATAGACACAGACAATGATGGTATTCCAAACCATTTAGACACCGACTCAGACGGCGATGGCTGTGCCGATGCCATAGAAGGTGGCGGGTCATTTTCAACTGCCAGCATAGATGCTAACGGCCGCCTTACGGGTAGTGTAGATGCCAACGGTGTACCAACCGTAGCTACGGCAAGTGGACAAACGGTGGGTACCAGTGCGAATGCTGCTGTGAAAGACGCTGCTTGTACACCTTTATCGGGCAGTATTGCTTCACAAACCAACGTACTTTGTTTTGGTGCAAGCACAGGAGCGGTGAGCGTTACGGCCACAGGTGGCGTAGCCCCATATCAGTACAAAATTGATGCAGGAGCTTATGGCACATCGGCTACGTTCACAGGTTTGGCAGCAGGTGCTCATACAGTAACAATCCAAGATGCCAGCTTAGCAACTACTACCGTAAATTTCACCATCACACAGCCCTTGGTGGCTTTATCGGGCAATGCTTCGCTTAGTGGTGGTGGTACTACGGCCACCATTACAGCCACCGGCGGTACTTCACCTTATCAATACAAACTCGATGCAGGTACTTATGGTGGTACCAATATATTCACAGGGCTTTCGGCTGGTTCACACACCGTAACCGTCAAAGATGCCAATGATTGTACGTTTGATGTAACCTTTACGGCAGGCTCTACGCTATCGGGTGCTGTTGGCTCTCAAACCAACGTACTATGCTTTGGGGGTAGCACAGGAGCGGTGAGCGTTACGGCCACAGGTGGCGTAGCCCCATATCAGTACAAAATTGATGCAGGTGCTTATGGCAATGCAAGTAGTTTTACTGGTTTGGCGGCAGGTGCTCACGTGGTAACAATCCAAGATGCCAGCTCGGCTACCGCTACTGTAAACCTTACCATCACACAGCCCTCGGCGGCTTTGGTGGTGGCTACTGCCACGGTCATCCAGCCTCAGTGTTTTGCTTTTGGTAGCATCACCCTCACTGCCACAGGCGGCACCGCCCCTTATACTTATGACTGGGCCGATGTAGCAGGAACCAACAACGTCAAAGACCGTTCGGGCTTGGCAGGGGGGAGCTATTCGGTAACGGTTACGGATGCCAACGGCTGTACCTCTACCACTACGGCTACACTTACTACACCTACCAACTGTGCGCCCGTCAATGTGTGTCAGTCAAGCACAATCTGCGTGTTTTCAGTAGCCCCCGACCCTACCAACTCGTCTTATACATGGACAGTACCCGCAGGAGCGGTCATCGTATCGGGGCAAGGCACGTCGCAAGTAACCCTCAACATGACAGGCGTAACGCCGGGGGCATACCAAGTATGTGTAAAAGCCAATAACTTGTGCGGTACAACAGCCACCACTTGCCAAGACATCAACGTAACAGCCCCATTGGCGGTAGCTACGGCCAATCCAGTATGTAGCGGAGGTACATTGCAGCTCTTCGGCAGCGGTGGTGTAAGCTACGCATGGACAGGCCCAGCGGGTTTCACTTCGTCAAGTGCCAATCCAACGATACTCAATGCCACCACGGCCAATAGCGGCACTTATAGCCTCACCGTAACCGATGCCAATGGTTGTAAAGCTACCACCACCGTAGCCGTAACCGTCAATCCAACGCCCACAGCTACGGCAGTGGCTACCGATGTTCTTTGCGGTACAAGCGGGGGAGCCATAAACGTAACCACCACAGGCGGCACAGCACCTTTCACTTACTTGTGGAACAACGGTGCAACCACCGAAGACCTCACAGGTCTTGCCTCGGGTGCGTATACCGTTACCATTACTGATGCCAACGGTTGTAAAGCTACAGTAACCAAAAGCATTGTAGCTACTGATGGTCCTATCATTACAGAAGTCCATACCAATCCATTATGTGAAGGTTCTAATACAGGAAGTATTACCCCAACAGTAACAGGCGGCACAGCCCCTTATACATACAGTTGGTCGAACGGCACAGCCACAGCCAACGCAACGGGCCTTGCGGCAGGTACTTATACCCTTACTGTAACAGATGCTACGGGCTGTAAAAACCAAATAACGGTTATCCTTACAGCACCCGCAAGCATACAAACCGATTATACCAAAACCGATGTAAAATGTTTTGGAGCATCAACAGGTGCAATCAATTTGCTTGCATCAGGTGGTACAGGAGCTTACACTTATAGTTGGACAAAAAATGGTTCGGCTATTGCCAACACTACGGCCAGCTTAACAGGCTTGGGGGCAGGCACTTACGTGGCTACCGTAACAGATGCCAACAACTGTACTACCACACAAACCATAGTGTTGGCACAACCAGCCGCTGCTCTTGGAGCAACTGCGGCCTTGATCAATGCAAAATGTGCTGGAAGTACCAACGGCCAAGCCACCCTGACAGTAACAGGTGGCACAAGCCCTTATACTTACGCATGGACAGGCCCAGGTGGCTATACTGCCACTACCAAAGACATCTCTGGTTTGGCGGCAGGTACATACAGCGTAACCATCACCGATGCCAACGCTTGTACATTTACTTTAAACAACCAATCCATCACCGAGCCAGCAGCATTGGCGTTGGGTACGCCTAACATTACCAACGTAAAATGTTTTGGTGGCAAAGACGGTGCTGCGAGCATAGCCGTAACAGGCGGCACCAGCCCCTATACTTATTTGTGGAGCAACGGTGCTACTACTGCCAGCCTTACGGGTGTTGCAGCAGGTAGCTACACGCTCACCGTAACCGATGCCAATGGTTGTGCCAAAACATCGGCACCTATCAACATTGGCGAGCCAGCCGCCGCTTTGGCAGCTACAGCCACAGGTACAAACCCAGCTTGTGCAGGTACAAGCACAGGTAGCATTAACCTTGTCGTAACAGGCGGCACCAGCCCCTATACTTACGCTTGGTCAAACAGCACCACAGCCCAGTCGCCTACGGGTTTGGCAGCAGGTGTTTATAGTGTTGTTGTTACCGATGCCAATGGTTGCACAGCCAACGCCAACGCCACCCTCACCGACCCTGCGGCCATTACGGCAAGTGCGGTTGTTACGAGTCCAGCTTGTAACGGTGGCAATACGGGCTCTATTACCCTCACCGCTGGTGGCGGGGTAGGTACACTCAGCTATACATGGGGCGACGGCCCAACTACCCAAAACCGTACAGGTCTGACGGCTGGGCTTTATACCGTTACCATCAAAGATGGCAACAACTGTACGCTCGTAAAATCATATACGGTAAGCGAAAACAGCCCAATGGTGCTTTCAATGATAAACACCGACATTTCTTGTTTTGGTGCTGCTAATGGTAACATCAACCTTACCGTTACAGGTGGTGTTGCACCTTATACTTATTCATGGTCAAACAGTGCAACTACCGAAGATATTTCGGGCTTAGGTGCAGGTACTTATACCGTTACGGTAAAAGATGCTGCCAACTGTACGGTGCTTAAAACTTCGGCGGCCATCGTAGAGCCAGCCAAATTGATAGTTGCTAATAACCTTGTGAAAAATGCAACTTGTAAAGATGGTACCGATGGCAGTGCCACCGCAGTAGTAACCGGCGGTACTTCGCCGTTTACTTACTTGTGGTCAAACGGTGCCACGGTTCAAACACCTACTAATTTGCCCGAAGGCATACACAATGTAGTGGTTATAGATGCCGCAGGTTGCATAGCCCAAGATACGGTGAAAGTAAGCGAGCCAACCAATACCATCTCGATTTTCTCGGACGTAACAGATGCCTCTGCTTGCGGTGGTAACACAGGTTCGATTACGCTTACAATCCAAGATGGTACAGCCCCTTACACTTTTGTATGGACAGGCCCAACGGCCATTACAGGCAATGCGCAAAACCCTACCAACTTAGCGGCAGGTGCATACACTGTAGCCGTTACCGATGCCAAAGGTTGTACCAAATCTTTGAACATCACAGTAGGTCAAGCAGCAGCACTCACGGCCAATGTTGTAGTAGGAAACCCTACTTGTATTGGACAAAATGGCTTGGCAATAGCTGCCGTAGCGGGGGGGACGCAGCCCTACACCTATGCATGGACACCTGGCGGCGCTACGACACAAACACTCAATGGCCTTGCAGCAGGTACTTATAACGTAATTGTTACTGATGCCAATGGTTGTACGACTACTGCCTCGGGAACATTGGTAGCACCTACCAACTGTTTGCCACCAATAGCTGTGGACGATAAATATACGACCAGTCCAAGCACACCAGTAACAGGCACAGTAGCCCCTAACGACTCTGACCCCGATGGCCTTGCTGCCGACTTAGAGTTTTTCCCTCTTGCTGCCCCAACACCAACAGAAGGTACTATTACTTGGCTTGACTATAAAGGTAACTTTACCTTTACGCCAGCCCCTGGTTTCTATGGTGTTGTTGCTATACCATACAGAGTAATAGACCCATCAGGTCTTTCTGACGATGCCGTTCTATATATCACAGTTCCACAGCCACCGATAGCTATCAACGACATCAACAACACGCCAATCAACACCCCAGTGGTGGGCGATGTGTTGACCAACGATG
>NZ_JAAAKZ010000032.1 GCF_009905605.1 Runella sp. CRIBMP | reverse complement strand
CAACCCCAAACCCGTGCCTTCACCCGTGGGTTTGGTGGTGAAGAAAGGCTGGAAGATTTTGGCTTTGGTGGCTTCAGACATACCTGTTCCGTTGTCACTGACCCGTATCTCAACCCAGTTCTCAGCAACATTTGTCGTGACCGTTACTTTGGGTTCATAATCGGCTTCTCCCTTTTTAGCACGCTCGTTTACGGCATAAAACGCATTATTGATTAGGTTCAATAAAACCCTGCCGATTTCCTGCGCAACAACCTCAATCTTTGGCAAGCCTTTATCCCTAATCAACTCATAATCAGACCCAAACCCTTTATCCTTAGCCCTCAAACCATGATAGGCGAGACGCAAATATTCATCCGCCAATTGATTAATATCGGTCAGTTCACGCTCGCCCGTCGATTGGCGAGAATGCTCCAACATGCCTTTCACAATGCTTGACGCACGCTTGCCGTGAAGGTTGATTTTCTTTTGGTTTTGAACTAAGTCACCCACTAAATCACTGACCAGTTCCTTGTCAATGTCCCGTTTTTCAATCTCTTCTTTGAGTTCCTGAGCTAAATCAACGCTCAATTCCGAGAAGTTATTGACAAAGTTCAATGGGTTTTGTATCTCATGGGCAATGCCTGCCGTGAGCTCGCCAAGGCTGGCGAGCTTTTCTTTTTGGATGAGTTGGGCTTGAGTTGTCCGTAACTCTGCAAGTGTATGCTCCAGTTTTTGTTTTTCCTCAACCAATCTTATGGCATTTTGTTCTTTAAGTTGCAAATCGAGGAAGCGGGTGTATGTGAGGTCAATTACTTTTGATAAACGCATCAATAAATCAAAATGATTATCACTCAGAGGCTCAAATGAGGAAAGCATAATGCAGCCAAAATTTTGAAAAGAAGCATTTAGTATAACACTTTTGACTGAACGCATATTATGTTTTACAAAATCGGGTAATTGTGATAAAGCATTTGCAAATTGATAATCATCCCATGTTTTTTTATTATTGCCTTCTAAAACGTATGACCATCTTTGTTCACGTTGTTGCCAACCTTTTAAAATTGCCAAATAAGGCGCATATTCATGGTATTTTACCAAAACCTTTAAAGGCATATCGGATGCGTCTGCACTCACCATCCACCAATGGGCATCTTTTGTGGCTTTATCAAAAGTCATAATGAAACCCCTATCTAATAGCATATTGAGTTTGGTACATTCGGCATAAATAAAACTTATCAAAGTATTGAGTTCTTCTGATGTATTCATCGCCATTGCACGGCTGCGGATGCGCTCAAGAGCGGCTTCTATCTTTGCTTCTCTTGCCTGAGTTTCTGCTTTTTTAAGTTCCAAAAAACGTGTGTAGGTTTGTTCGAAAACAGCTGCAAATCTTTTGAATACATCGTGGAATTCAGGACAGGGTTCCAATGTAATAAACATCAGGTTACCATACGAGAAGTTTGCTATGTGATGTATCTGAGTTTCAGGCATGGGAAATCCTGCTTTAACTACCTCCTCGAAGTATGCTTTAAAAACAGGAATTGTCTTGATCAGGTATTGATAATACTCCTGCATTCTTTCACCACGCATTTCTACTACATAAAATGACTCATTATTCTTTTTTGACTCAAGGAAATCAATAAAATTAGCCTCTTCCGTTAATGGAATTTTAAATGCAGGATTTATACCACTGCCATCATGAGTACTCATCCATGCATCACATTCTTGCTCTCCTTGTTCCCATATATTATACCCACAGCTGTATGCTGGTACACCCAATGCTTTTACTTGTTGGAACAATAGTGCAGCTGCATCTTTCAGATCCTCATTTGTCAGATTCTCAGTTGTTTGCATCGCCATTGTTCTTGCACGAACCCTTTCCATTGCCAGTTGAATTTGGGATTCACGTGCCTGGGCTTCGGCTTTTTGCAAGTCAAGAAAACGAGTATAGGTTTGTTCAAATACCTTACCAAAGCGTTTGAATATGTCATGTATTTCGGGTACAGGCTCATACGTAATAAACATCAAGCTTACTTTCGCTCCAAACACAAAATGGTTATATTGATGTGATGGAAACTGAAACCCATCTTGTAACATTTTTTCATATTGTTTTTCATCGCCACTCAGTTCTGAGTAAAGTTGTTTGATTAAATCTCCTTCTAGATACTGCACAAGAAATTCTTCTCCTCTTTTCTTTGCCTCACTTATTTCAACAAATACGGAAAACGCAGTTGCGTTTACTGTGTAAGGTTCTGCGAAACCGCCAAATGGGCTTGTGAGGTAATCCACATAAGAATTGTTGTCTTCACTCCAGACATTGAAACCTGCCGTCCAGAGTTTAACACCCATATCGGTTACCTGTTTGAATAATACGCCTGCTACTTCAGTCAACTCATTACTTTTTTGCATCGCCATGGTTCGGCTGCGTACCCGCTCCAACGCCGCCTCAATTTCTAAATCACGGTTTTTGTTTTCGAGTTGAACTTGGGTTACTTTAAGGTCGGTCAAAGTATTGCTCAATACTTTATTGGCTTTCTGCTTTTGGCGATTATTTCTGTAAAGAATAAAACCTATTAAAAGCGTGACTGCCAAGCCCGCCAGAAGTGCGTATTGTTTTAACTGAGTTTGATAGGCCACTCGCTCAACTTCCCGCTGACGTTGACGGTCTATTTCATCAACAATTGTTTTTTGTAATGCCTGTACTTTTTTTGAACCATTTATCTCCTCATTAGTGGTGTAGGCGATTTTTTGATATTCGTATGCCTGCCTTATATCTCTTGATTCATAAAGTTCGGCCAATAAACGGCTGTTGCGTAATATACCGTCTTTAAAATCAATAATTTGCGACTCAGCAAGGCCTATTTTTGAGTAATAAATTGCAGAATCTGGCTGATTCACGTCTTTAAAATAGGTGGCAAGGGTATTATAAACAATGCTCGCTGTTCGATGGTCATTGTTCTGTTTACAGAGTTGAATGGCTTTGTGGGAATACTCCATCGCTTTTTGATGATGCCCCAACAAAAATTCGATTTGACCTATACTGCTCAGAATGCCCGGAAGGTATCTTGCATTGCCATTCTGCTTTAAATTTTCAACCTTGCGTAAGTAGTAGGATGCTGAATCTAACTGTTTTCGTTCCTGATAGACACTACCGATATTTGTTAGAATTGTAATAGCATTAGCCACTTTCTCTTTTGAATTCGGTACCAATTGATTTGTCTTTAAAGCCTGCTGGAAATAGCTCATACCCTTCATATTATCATCTATATCTCGAAAAAGTACTCCCAAAAGATTCAGGCATCTAACAGATTCGTTGTAAAACCGATTTTCTTCGGCAATTTGTAAGCCATTATAAATCAAACTCAACGCTTTAGGCAGGTCACCAATAATCCTGTATGTAGCACCCAAACGATGAAAAGCTTGTACTTCTCCTCTTGGAAATTTTAGTTTTTGAGCTAATGTCAAGGCTTGTTGTCCATAAAATTGAGCAGAATCGGGATTTATGTTACGGTACTGATTACACAATTCTGCCATAATCAACACCCGATTGGTGTCATGCTTAGCGATAGCAAGCTCATGCTTTAAACTATCAATTTCTTGACGGCTTTGGGCAAAGCAAAAGCTCCCTGAAAGTAACGCCATCAAGAAGCTCCGAAGGAAGATTTTCATTGTCAGGGTATGAGGTTTAGAAGGGTAAAATGTCAAAATATCTCAGGCTTTAGCGTCAGATTTACCCGAAACTTCAAATTCTTATGCTTTTTTACTGCGATGAATTAAGTGAATGTTCATCTTCAATAATGAGTTTTCAACTAATGTTTAAACTATTAATCTACTCCAAATACTACCTCTAATAGATATACCGTTTTAAAAGATAGCAGTGGCCTATCTGCTATCCTTGTTGGTGAGCTGGGGTGTTATATCGTTAAGACGATACAAATCGTACATAAACAGGTCCTTTAAAAATTTTAATGCTATACTCGCCGCACCTCTAACTAAGAAAAAAATCAGCGGCTGCCCTTTGGAGCGGAGGTCTTTTTTGAGATTTCCCATAATAGCAGAGGTTATAAACTACTCCAATTGTACGATGTTTAAATCTCATTTCCAAACAGTTACCCACAACCTATTACACAAAATTTAATATAGAAAAAACGATACAGTTTTCTTGGAAAGATACCGATTCCCTGTATTTTTGGGGAGATTCTTACAAATCGCGACGTTTTGTCAATGCAGGAAGGCTTTTCTCGTCAATCACCCCTAATGTACCGTCGTAATTCATTGCCACGCCAAATAATACTCCTTTCATCCGAAAAATAAATGTTCCGAAAAGGCTTTACGATTTCCTTTTAAAAGGAGGAAAAATCAGTTAATTTTACTTTAAAGTATGTCTTTACTCCCCTACCCTTTTTATTAAACATTTGCCATTTGCTAAACCTGATTGGACCTACTTTACGCTTTATGAAACTTCAAAAACTCTTATTCATTTTTTGGGCTTCTATCACGTTTACGGGCCAGATTGAAGCACAGGAAGAACGCGGCCAAAAAGTGGAAAAGGCCAACATGGCCCCAAAAACAGTGGGACAAACGTGGGCGGTGATTGTGGGTGTGTCGCAATATCTTCACATCAATTCACTCCGATTTGCTGGCGACGACGCCCTTGCTTTTTATAATTTTCTAACGTCTCCCGCAGGAGGCTCAGTACCCGAATCCAACATTCAACTTCTGCTAAACGAAAAAGCAACCTTAGGGCAGGTTGACCGGGCCATGGGAAACCTGCTGGATTTTGTTAAGCCCAACGACCGCGTATTTTTGTATTTTTCGGGGCACGGCGACCAAGAATCCCGCACCATTGCCCAACGAGGCTTTTTGCTTACCCACGATTCTTACAGTAGCAATTATAATTCCACGGCCTTTGCGGTACTTTATCTACAGGATTACATTGCCACCCTCTCAACCAAAAATCACGCTCAGATATTATTATTCTTAGATGCATGTCGGGCAGGAAAGTTAGCGGGGAATGAAATCGGCGGGGTCCAGCTCATGGGCCAACAATTGCTCAAACAGGTAGCCAATGAAGTGAAGTTTATGGCGTGTCAGGCCAATGAATTATCGTTGGAAGGATACCAATGGGGAGGTGGCCGCGGGCTATTTAGCTATCACCTCATACGCGGAATGCAGGGACTAGCCGATACCGACGGCGACAAAACCGTTACCCTACGTGAATTGGAACGCTATCTGGAAGACCGCGTTACTGCTGAGGCCGCCCCTAATCCACAAAACCCTCTTTTGATCGCCGCCGACAAATCACTGCCCATCGTCAAGGTAGATGCAGCCACGCTAGAATCAGTCCGTAAAAACGTACCGCCACCGCTCTTTGCCGCAGTACAGGGCCGAGGCGTAACCCAAACTATTTTAGAAGAGGCGGAAACTGACGTCAAAAAACTGTACACTGATTTTCAGGAAGCAGTCACCAATAAACAATTACTCGATGTGCCCAACGCCGCAGAGGGTTATTTTGAAAGATTACTTGCGGCTCCTTCCATCAAAGACATGCACCCTTTCATTAAGCGGGAGTTTGCGGCAGCCTTGCTGGAAGAATCATCAAAAGCATTTACGGGTCTTTTGGAAAACAGAAACGCTCCTGAAGTGACAAGTGCTTACCAAAAAAACATCCGATATTTAGAAAAAACGTACCTAATTTTGGGGCAATCCCACTTTTTGTATCCCAATCTTCGGGCGCGGGTTTCTTATTACAAAGGCTTAATCGCAGAACCAATCAATGCCGATGCCGCCTTGTTGAACTTTCGTCAGGCCCTCGACGCCGACAGTACGTTTGCTCCTGCCTACAACGACGCAGGTCGTATCCTGTACTTGAAAAAGTCGTACAAAGAAGCACAGCAAGTATTTGAAAAAGGAATTCAATTCGCCCCCAACTGGAGCTTTTTACACGTAAATTACGGCATGGCGCTGGCCGCCCAAAACAAACGAGCCGAAGCAGAAGCCGCGTACAAAAAAGCCATAGAATTAAAATCTGACGACCCCGTAGTCTACAAAAACTACGGCAACCTCCTCTCGACTCAAAACAAAGCAGAAGCCGCTGAAGAAGCTTACAAAAAAGCCATTGAGTTAAAAACCAGCGACGCCGAAACGTATAATAATTATGGTATGCTACTCAACGCAAAAAAGCGGTACAACGAAGCCGAGAATGCGTACAGAAAAGCCCTTGAACTTCAGCCCAACTACGCCACCGCTTATAGCAATTATGGGATTGTCATGGCCGTCCAGAACCGCCCCGCAGAAGCCGAAACGGCGTTTCAGAAAGCTATCCAACTAGACCCCAACGATGCCCAAGCGCATTTTAATTATGGCATATTATTGGTTTCCCAAAACCGTCAGGCAGAGGCCGAAAACGAGTATAAAAAATGCATTGAATTAAACCCCAACGATGCCTTCGTTTACAATAGCTACGGTGTTTTATTGGCGGCTCAAAACCGTTTTGCGGAGGCCGAAAATGCCTATAAAAAATACTTTGAGCTTAACCCCACCAACTCCGTTGTGTACGGAAATTACGGCAACTTGCTGGCTCGACAAGGCCGACAAAATGAGGCCGAAGCCGCCTACCGGCGCTCTATAGAACTCAACACCAACGATGCCAACGTCCACAAAAATTACGCGGTGTTACTCAAAAATTTAAACCGCCTTACCGAAGCCGAAATCGAGTACAAACGTGCCATTCAGCTCAATACCATCGATTCGGAAGTGTACAAGAACTACGGAATGCTGCTCAGTGCGGGCAATCGGCCAGAGGAAGCGGAAGTGATGTATAAAAAAGCCATTGAGTTCAACCCCAACGATGCCTACATTTACAACAGTTACGGCATTTTGTTGGCGGCCCAAAATCGTTTTGCCGACGCCGAAGCTGCTTATAAAAAATCCATTGAATTGAACGCCATAAACGGTCTGGTTTACAGCAATTATGGAAATTTACTTTCCCGCCAAAACCGTTTTGAAGAAGCCGAAACTGCCTATAAAAAAGCCCTTGGGTTTACACCCAACGATGCCAATTTTCACAATAATTATGGCAACCTGCTGGAAAGGCAAAATAGACTAGCGGAAGCCGAGGCTTCTTACAAAAAAGTAATCGAACTCAATCCCGCTTATTTCCGCGCTTACTATTATATAGCCACCATCAAAGCCCGTCAAAAGCTTCCTTTTGAAGCCATTGAATGGCTAGGCAAAGCCCTAGAAAGAGGCTATACCAATTTTGACAGTATCAGCAAAAATCCCGATTTTGACTACCTTAGAGAAATGCCCGAGTTTACGGCACTCATTGGACGATTCCGAAATAAATAACCCTTTTTATGAAAAGTTACTTTTTCCTTTTTCTGTTTGCCCTTTCCCCTTTTATCAGCCGCGCCCAAAAGCTGCACCTCATTCTGGCCTCAGACTATGAGAACAAAGATTTTGGGATGATAAGCCTCAAGGATGAAGAGATGGTAAGCACCATGTTTAAAAAAATCAGTACCCAAATCGGATATCATTTACAAACCGTTTATGTAAACCGAAAAGTAGATGGACTTACCGAAAAAGCGGTCAGAAATGCGGTCAGCGATACCTCCATTCACCCCAATGACATTGTCGTTTTTTATTACTCTGGCTTTGGCACCTACCCCGACAACAGCACTTTGCCTTCGATGCAATTAGACAATCCCGGTTTATTTAAACTTGAGAAACACAGTCTGGTATCGATTGATGAAGTGGCCGCTATCCTACAAACCAAAAGACTCCGACTCGGTATTGTGATGGCCGATTGCCGAAACAAAATGATTGACCGCTACCCCACCCCCCTGCCCAGAAATACAATTGTAAAACATGACCGCAGCAAAGAAATTCTAAAAAAACTGTTTCTCGGCGAGCCTTGCCGTATCCTGAAAATATCCAGCGGACAAAAGGGTAAACCAGTCTTTACTATCCAACGAAATTCGGTCTTTACTTACTCGCTTACCGAGGCTTTTGAGGATATGTTGTACGCCAAAAACCTCAAAGAAGTCACCTTAAACAATCTGTTGGCAAGAATTAACAAAATTACGAAATCATTTATCCCCGAATACGCGGGCTTGAGTCAGGTACCGGTAAGTTGTCGTCCCGCTGCCGTCAAACCGGTTGTCAAAGCTACCCGATAATCTCCTCAAAGTCAATCGTATGGATTCAATAAAGCACCTCTCCCTACTCACGTTTTTGTGGATGCTAGGCCATACCACACTGCACGCCCAAGGACTGAATTTCAACGATACTTCGTACAATAATGTCCTGAAAAAAAAATCGAGCCTGGTGGTCAACGAAGACGGACTCCCCCTCAAAGTGGATTTATCGATGTATGTACCTTCGGTTCTCAACCAAGGGTCGCTCGGTACCTGCGTGGGATTTTCGACGGCCTACTACATGCGTACCATATTAGAAGCCAAACGGCTCAATATTACCAACAAAGACTCGATAGATGCGCTGCGTTTTTCGCCCTCTTTTCTTTACAACGCCATTAAATCCCCCAACGACGACGCGTGTAAAAAAGGGGCAGAGGTAGCCAATGCCCTTGAATTTTTGAAAACCAATGGTGTAGCCCGGCTCGCCCAACAGGGCTACCCCGATTGTACGCCAATGACCTCACTCCAGCCAGCGGCAGAATCCAAAATCATGGATTATATCCGCCTTTTTGGGTTGAACGACCGGCAAGAAGACATCGTGGTCGCGACCAAGAAGGCATTGGCCGAAGGAACCCCCGTCGTTATTGCGATTCAAACTACTCCTTCGTTGGACGAACTGGGTTTTTGGCACAAACTCTGGATGCGCATTTTGCGGTTTTTTGGCATTGGTTCGGGCGACGAGTACGGCCTATGGGACCCTAACAAATCGGACAATTTACGCGGCGGGCACGCGGTTTGCGTGGTAGGATACGATGACAAAAAATTCGGAGGGGCTTTTCACGTCGTCAACAGCCGAGGGGAAGATTGGGGAGAAGATGGGTTTTTCTGGATTCGGTACGATGATTACACCAAGCACACCAAATACGGTTTTCAGGCGTATCTATCCCCCAACAACTATACGACTGAAGCCCTCCGCTCAGGCGATGTGACCATCGAACTGGCCAATTTACGCCCAGTAGAGCTTCCTTTTACGCGCCAGTCGCCCGAAGGAAACACCGCCGCCAATGAGCCACTGGTGGCCTATTCCCTCCGCGACCCTCAACAAACCGACACCGAATACAAATTCCGCATTAACGTAGATAAACAAACCTACCTGTATGTACTCGGTGCCAATGCCACCCAGCCCAGCGTTGATAAACTTTTCCCGATTGATTCCATCAGCCCAGTAGTTGGTGCCAACACCAAGGTATTTCTCCCCTCAGAGGAGCAGGTGTACGCACTCAATGAAATCACCGGGACAGAATCTTGGCTATTTCTGTTTTCTGATAAAGAAGTCAACATCGACAGTTGTATCACCGCCATGAACGGGCAAAAAGGCACTTTTACCCAGCGGGTGCAGAAGGTAATGGGCTCAAAATTATTGAATTACGAGCAAATTGACTACAAAACGAAGAAGATGGGTTTTGAGTTACGGGAAAAACATGAAGGGCAAATCGTCCCGCTGTTGATTACACTAGAACACGTCAAAAGGAGGGATTTATAGTGTCCCCCCTTTTATGCTATTACTTTTTACCCATTTTCGAACCTACCAAATAACCGACCACTAAGCCTATCACCACGCCGATAACTACCGACATCGGCTCAATGCTGCTACCTTCTCCTTCGGTCTCAATGTGTGCCTGAGCAAATGAAAGGTGTGCCGCTATCAAAAGAATACAAGTAATAAAAAAAGACTTATTCATAATGTAAGGGAGTTAAGTAATGGTTTAATGAACAGTTAAATATAATCAAAACGAACTATTTTTTTGCTTTCTTTTTCTCTTCTTCGGCAAATGATTTGATCGGTAATTTGACAATAAACGTAGCTCCTTCCCCTTCTACCGTCTCCACATCAATGGTACCGCCGTGGCCTTTGACCACGATGTCATAGCTGAGCGACAATCCCAGCCCCGCTCCTTCGCCCGTGGGTTTGGTCGTAAAAAACGGCTGAAAAATCTTACCCCGCACATTATCCGCGATTCCAGTGCCGTTGTCTTTTACGTGGATTTCAATCATATCCTTCCCTTTTTTCGTAATCACCGTTACGTTGGGTTGGTAAGTGGCCAATACCGCCATCATGCCGTCGTTTTGTTTACTGGTTTGGTTGGCTTTAAAATTGACTGAATAAAACGCGTTGTTACACAAATTCATCATAACCCGGCCAATATCCTGCGGTACAACGGTGATGTCGGGTAGATTTTCATCCGCCACAAACTCATAGGCCGAGTTGAAATTTTTGTATTTGGCTTTCATTCCATGAAACGCAAGGCGGAGGTATTCGTCAACGATTTTGTTGATGTTGGTGATGTCTGGCTCGCCCGTACCCGTGCGCGAGTGTTCGAGCATACTTTTCACGATGTCGCTGGCACGTTGCCCATGGGTGGTGACTTTCTGAAGGGTTTTCTCTAGGCTGCCCAAAAGCTCCATTTCTAAAATTTCATCCTCCTCGTTTTGTGCCTTAATATCAGGAGGTAATTCGCCCCCCGTTTGGACGGTGGCTACCGAATTGGTTCGAAGCTTGACTTCTTCTTTGATTTCCATCAGTTCTTGCACCATTCCGACGCTGATGTCGGCAAAATTATTTACGAAGTTCAGCGGGTTCTGAATCTCGTGAGCAATGCCCGTAGTAAGCTCGCCCAAGCTGGCGAGTTTTTCCCTTTGGATGAGTTGGGCCTGGGTATTTTTGAGAGTTTCGAGCGACGTCTGGAGTTGCTTCTTTTGGGTTTGAATGGCCTCTTTTTGTTTGTGCAAAAGCTCATTTGCCCGATTCTTCTGAATATTGTTCCGATAGAGAATCACCATCACAATCAGAATCACACCCATCACCCCAAACAAAAGGTACATTCGTCGCTGATTCTCAAACTCTTTTCGGGTGGCGCTCAATTCCTGTTGCCGCAATTGCTCATTTAAGCCTAAATTTTGAATTTGCTTTGTTTTTTCTTCACTAAAAATACTGTCTTTGGCCACCGCCGCCAGCTTAAAATAGTCGTAGGCCTGGGCTTTATCGTTTGATTCATACAACGACGCAAGCAGCATTCCTGCTTCGTAGATATACTTCGTATTGTTGACTTCCTGACTCAGCGCCAAGGATTTTTTGGCGTAATACTGACAAGAATCCAAACGTTTTCGTGCTTTAAAGACCTGCGCCATCTCAAAATACGTTTGGCTTAGTAGTCGATTATTATCAGCGGCTTTCAGGTAAGGTAAGGCCGAACGATAGTACTGAAGCGACAACGGATAATTCCCCATTCGGTTGTAAATATTACCCAGATTCATCATCAATACAGGCACATTGCTACTTTTACGCTTGACGGCCATCTCGTAAGCCGCTTCAGTATAAAAACGCGCCGAATCGGTTTGATTCAGTAGGGCATAATCGGTCCCGAGATTTACCAATGAAATTTGAAGTAGGTTTTGGTCATTTATTTTTTCGGCAATGACTTTGGTCTTAAAGTAGTATTCAATGGCCTTTTTGGACTCTTTCTGTTCCGAATACAAAATCCCGATGTTGTTGAGGGTTCGCGCTACCCCTTCTTGGTAGTCAATTTTTTCCGCAATTTTCAAGGCGTTAAAGTGCATCTCCAACGCCTCGGCATAATTGCTCGTAAAGCGAAGAATAGACCCCAAACGGTTCATATTTCGGACTTTCCCCCGGGGAAAATTGATTTTTTCGGCTAAATCTAATCCTTCTTGAGAATACTGCATCGCAACCACTGGCTTTGAATACATCAACCGCAGACTCAGTTGGTCGAGCGTAAGCACCCGGGCCGTATCGGGCATAGGCTGAGCAAGGACTTTTTTTAGGCTGTCAACTGGACTTATTTGTGCAAAAGCAGCATTTACGAATAGGACCAAACACAATAAATGTGTTGAGGCAATCGCTTTCATTCTCATAGAATTAAGAGTTCATTACGAACAAAGATATAATAATATTTGAGATGAAATGTACCCTTTTAATAATCGGTGCAGGACAAATTTAGGCAACTTGGGTTTGCACATACCCATCAATCGGCCAAAAAAAGGCATTTACAAAAAAACGTCGGCGAGGCTTGAAGCCCCGCCGACATTCAGCAACGTACTGACTTTTAGTCTTATGATAAATAACTACTGATGCTCATCACATCGGCAAATACGCCCGAAGCGGTTACTTCTGCCCCCGCACCTGGCCCTTTGACCACCAAAGGGCGAGAATTGTAACGCTCGGTGGTAAACGACACGATGTTGTCGGCACCCGAAAGGGAATAAAAAGGATGGTCGGCATCGACGGTGCGCAACTGAAGCGTAGCTTTGCCGTTTTCGAGCGTAGCGATGTAGCGTAATTTTTCTCCTTTTTCGGCCGCCGCTTGCAGCAAACCCGCAAAATGCGCATCAGAATTTTCTAATTCAGTAAAGAAATCAGCAACGGTTGGAGCTTGAAGACAATTATCGGGTAAGATTGGCGCAATCTGAATGTCGCTCATTTCGAGTCCAACGCCCGTTTCACGGGCCAAAATCAGGATTTTACGCGCTACGTCGAGGCCACTCAAATCGTCGCGCGGGTCTGGCTCGGTGTAGCCTTTTTCTTTGGCCTCACCCACAATATCAACAAATCGGGTTCCCGCCACAAAGCTGTTGAAAATGAACGACAGTGTACCTGATAAAATAGCTTCAATTTTGACAAATTTATCCCCGCTCGCCATCAATCCCTGAATGGTGTTGATGATAGGCAAACCTGCGCCCACGTTGGTTTCGTACAAAAACTTAACTCCCTTACGCACTGCCGTTTGCTGCAACCGTCGATACTCCGCGTAGCTGCTCGAATTGGCCACTTTGTTGGGCGTCACAACCGACACGCTGGCGTCGAGCAAAGGGTGATAATAATGGATAATGTCCTTGTCGGACGTGCAATCAATGAATACACTGTTGGGTAAGTTGAACTCCCGAATACGCTGCACAAACGCTGGCAAGCTCGTGGTTTTGCCGTTTTCGTCCAGTTCTTCCTTCCAATGGGTCAGGCTGATGCCCTCAGGATTGAGCCACATTTTTTTGCTACGGGCCAAGCCTACCACGTTGACTTTCAGCAATTTCTCTTTGGCTAAATAGTCTGACTGTGCCGAAAGTTGTTTCAAAAACGTACTCCCAATCAAGCCCGTTCCGACAATAAACAGGTTCAACGTTCGTACTTCCGACTGAAAAAACACCCCATGAATGGCATTAAGCGCCTTGGAAAGGTCATTTTTCTGAATAACCACCGAGATATTCAACTCCGAAGAGCCTTGGGCGGTGGCGATAACGTTGATACCGTTTTTGCCAAGCGCCGTAAATAATTTCCCCGAAACACCCGTACTACGACGCATTCCTTCGCCCACAATGGCGATAATAGAAACGTTTTTTTGAATCTGAATTCCATCACGGTCAATATCGCCGGCACTGATTTCAGGCGCAAAAGTTTGGTCCAAAACCTCCTTGGCGCGGTCAGCATTTTTGGGGTCAATGGCAAAACAAATCGAATGTTCGGACGACGCTTGCGAAATCAAAATGACGCTGATTTTATGCCGCGAAAGCGCCGAAAACAAGCGCGCCGACACGCCCGCTACACCAATCAAACCGCTGCCTTGCACGTTGACTAGGGCAATGTCATCAATGGAGCTGATGCCCGTGATGGCAAAAGGCGTTTCATCGGATGTCGTATGAACGGTGGTTCCTTCCGACGCTACGTTGAAGGTATTCAGCACCTTAATCGGAATATTCTTAACAAATGCGGGCTGTAAGCTCGGCGGATAAATCACTTTGGCCCCAAAGTGACTCAACTCCATGGCTTCCGCGTATGTAATGGTCGGAATCGTAAATGCGGTAGAAACCTTGCGAGGGTCGGCGGTCATCATCCCGTCTACGTCGGTCCAGATTTCAATCACGTCGGCGTCGAGTGCCGCCCCAAAAATGGAGCCCGTATAGTCAGAGCCACCGCGTCCGAGCGTGGTTGTAATCCCTTCGGCCGTGGAGGCAATGAAGCCCGTGATGCACTGCATCGCATCGGTTCGGGCAAAATGGGCCAAAATTTGCGCATTTGTCACCTCAAAATCCACTTCGGCGTAGCCAAAATGATCATTGGTGCGTATCAGGGTGCGGGCGTCGCAAAACTCCGCTTTTACACCCCGGGCTTTGAGGGCTTCGGTAATGATGGTTGTTGAAAGACGCTCCCCGAAAGACATTAACAAATCAAGCGTTCGGGCGGACAGTTCCCGAATCAGCGATATACCTTTCAGTAAATCTTCCAATTCGTTGACCAATCCGCGCACTTTGGCGATAGAACTACTTTGATTTTTGATGTCAATTAAGCCACGAATGGCCGCAAAGTGGCGTTCTTCAACGGCTTTGAGCGCATCAAAATACTCGACATTCCCTTTGGATGCCATGCGGCCTATCTCAATCAGCTTGTTGGTTACGCCGCCCATCGCCGAATACACCACGGCAATGCGCTCACCTTTGGCAATATTATCTTGTAAAATCTGAATGACCTGTTGGATACTTTCGACTGTGCCGCACGAAGTGCCGCCAAATTTGAGGACTTTCATTCTAAAAAAATTTGTAAACGGCTCATCACCGCAATTTTAAGGTGGCGTGACGACTTTCTTAAAGCTAAACTCATCACTTAGGCTGCAAAGATAGCGGGGAGAGGCTATTTTTACAGTAAACTCATGACTTTTATCGTATATACGACGGCTGATTTTCTATTTTATGGTTCGTGTAAAACAAAACAGCGGGGCTCTGCCCCGCTATTCCTTGATAAAATATGCCAATTTTTTAATTGTCGGTCGGTTATACGTCGCAGTTTGCAGCTGACTGACGCTTGCGTTTATAGATTCTTTGCTTTTAGCTGCTTCACGGCATAGTCGGTGGCACGGGCCGTGATGGCCATGTAAGTCAAAGATGGATTTTGCGTAGACGTAGAAGTCATACATGCTCCGTCGGTGACAAAGACGTTTTTGCAGTGATGGAGTTGATTCCATTTATTCAATTGCGACGTTTTGGGGTCTTTTCCCATCCGAACGCCGCCCATTTCGTGGATGTCGAGGCCAGGGGCTTTGCTAGGCACGTCGTTGGTGCGGATGTTGGTAAAGCCCGCCAACGTCAACATTTCGGTCATTTGTTCGTGAAAATCTTTCACCATTTTGTCGTCGTTATCATCATACGCTACTGACACTTTCAGGAGCGGAATGCCCCATTGGTCGGTCAGGTTTGAATCAAGCGTCACGTAATTGCTCTCTTTCGGAATGGTTTCGCCCATCATCCAAGAGCCCACGCGCCAATTTCCGTATTTCGGTGTTGCCAGATTTTCTTTTAAGGTTTCGCCCATGCTTGACGTATCGCGAGATACGGCCCGTTCGCCCGAAAACCCTGCCGCATAGCCCCTCAGAAAATCAACTTTATCTTGCTGAAACACATTCCGAAAACGTGGAATATAACTACTACCAGGACGTTTTCCTTCCGTAACGGTATCCAAAAGTCCTTCATATTCACCCGAAATAGTGGTTCGGAAGTTGTGAAACGCCACGTATTTACCCAACAACCCGTTGTCGTTGCTCAACCCGTTTGGAAAACGATTGGATTTGGAATTCAACAAAATCAAGTTGGTATTGAGCGCCGAGGCATTCAGAAAAATAATTTTGGCGTAATATTCGACGGCCTCTTTGGTATGGGCATCAATAACGCGTACTCCCGTTGCCTTGCCCAGTTTTTCGTCATAAATCACCGAATGCACTACCGAATCAGGCCGCAAGGTCATGTTGCCCGTCCGAGCAGCCCAGGGTAGAGTCGACGCATTGCTGCTGAAATACCCGCCGTATGGACACCCACGCACACACAAATCCCGCTGCTGACACTGCGCCCTACCTTGCTGATAATGAATGGGTTTTGGCTTGGTTAGATGCGCACATCGACTTACAATAATGGGGCGTGCTCCTTTATAATGTTGCGCCATTTGTTGGCTAAAATGCTTTTCTACACACGACTGCTCAAACGGCGGCAAAAATTCTCCGTCAGGCAATTGGGCTAAGCCATCTTTGTTTCCTGAAATCCCCGCAAACGTCTCAACGTGGCTGTACCAAGGTGCCAACTCTTCGTAGCGAATGGGCCATTCCACCGCAAAACCATCACGGGCGGGGCCTTCAAAATCGTACTTCGACCAGCGCTGCGTTCCGCGCGCCCACATCAGCGACTTGCCACCCACATGATAGCCACGAATCCAGTCAAAAGGTTTTTCCTGCACGTAAGGATGCTCGGCATCTTTCACAAAAAAATGCGCCGACTCTTCTTTAAAAGCATAACAGCGGCTCGCAATCGGGTTGGCATCTTTGATGGCTTTGGGCAACTGCCCCAAGTGGTCAAACTCCCACGGATTCATCATCGTAGTGGGGTAATCGGTCACGTGTTTGACGTCTCGCCCGCGCTCCAAAACGAGGGTTTTGAGCCCTTTATCGCACAATTCTTTGGCCGACCAGCCGCCGCTAATGCCCGAGCCTACCACAATGGCGTCGAAGGTGCGGTCTTTGATAGAATCAATATTTAAGTAAGACATATCTGATTTTGAATTTCTTTATAAAACGAAAATCGGCTGGAGAGTTACTGAAATTTGAAAAAATATTTATACAGTTCAAAAGGATACTCTCTACAAACGACTGTTCATCTGAGGGGTTTCCTAAATACTAATGTAAACGTACCGCTTCGAGGAAATCCGCAATCCGGTGGAAGTGGTTTGCCTTCATTTTCAATTGCGAAACAGCTTCGTTATCCGTGTGAAAGAAGTTATCTATGAATATACTTCTTCCACACGAGATTATTTCCGGTTCATACAATACCGGTTTTAGAAGAAAGTAGAAGAAAAAACTCGGTCATTCTTCCTTATTGTTGTTGCCTAACTTTGTAATAATCCATTTTTGGAAAGTTAGTGGCTACAATACAAGACGTTTTGTCTTTAGGCCGCTCGGTGTCGGTATGCTTTTTACTGCTGAAAAAGGACGGAATTGGCGGCCTTTTTAATAATTCTTAGCTCCTGTTCAAATTGTGCCAAGTCAGGCATCGGATAACTTCCGCCTCTGGATGCATCGGGCCATATTGGCCAACCGGCTTTCCATATCTGTCCGCAGACGCTTTTTAAATGTTTTGCGGCATATTTTTCTCTGACACCCGGTCCGGCACAAGCATCTACAGGGACCAATTCGGAGTTGTGTTGTATTAAAATCAGCGTCGTGGTAAATAATGGGCGATAGCTCCTTTAACATTCGATGGTAACAATTAGGGGTATGTTATTGTAATCGCACGTTAGACGAGACCGGTTGAATTACTAATAAGTACAAGAGGCAATGAAGGAAAGCATAGCCTTCACTGCCTCTTGTACAGTCGTTTTTTGGGCTGTCTTTTTCCTCAAAAAACCAATTACGGTTATCATTGCACTATACCAAAAGAGTATAACAGCAGCAGCTTTTCTTCTCGTTGTTACGTATAGGCAGTATTGTTATTTATTTGGGTTGGGCTTTTGCTAATGCTTTTATTTTTCCGGGAGTAATATTTTGATATTTTTTGAATACGACGACAAACTTTGTGGGAGTAGTGTATCCTAATGCTTCGGATAGTTGCGTTACAGAATACTTCCCGCTTTCCAACAACTGTTTTGCCTGTTCCATTTTATATTTTATACAGTACTTGTGAAAAGGCAGGCCATACATCCTCTTAAATATTGCTTTAAATGTAGCGGGGCTTATGTTTAATGCAGAAGTGATGGTTTCAATGGAGGGCAGTTCAGCAGAAATATGAGCAGTAATTTGTTGGTGTATCACCTTTATAGCGGCTTCTAAATCACTGCCTTTCTTCAAAGGTTTCCTTGTAAAAGAATCTTTATCAAAAGCCAGAACGTCCTTTTTACCTTCCAAATCCTTCTCGTATTTAACAAAGGCGTTATTATCTTGAAAGCAGCTGAATGGAATCCTGTTTTGAATGAGAAAATCAATAATTTTAATTGAATATTCTTTTGCAATATTAATATTCAACGAAGACTCTTCCGGATAGTCAGGAAATGAGTTGAAAGGTCGAGATTGGGATGAATTCATAAGTGTCAGTATTTCAAGGTAGGGTCAATGGTTAAGTGTATTACTATTGTAAAAAGATGCACTTATATTTTCTTTAAAAAATCGGCTAATTGTTCTTCTTCAGGCAAGTGAAGCTTCTTCTTGATTCTTACCCTTGAGAGAGTTACGCTTTTTGGCGCAACTCCCAATATCTGTGCTACCTGCTTAGGAGTTAAATTCATCTTTAAGTAAGTACAATGTTTTAAATCAAGATCAGTGAGTTGGCTGTTTCGTGTTTTAAGTGTTTCAAAGAAACAGGGTGATACCAATTCAAAGTGTAATTTAAATTTATTCCATTCATTATCTATATTCAAATCCTTTTCAAGTGTTTTTATAATTGATCGTGTTTGGTCTTTGATGAGATCAGGGTTAACATGGTCTATTTTTTCAATATCTTTTTTTAGATTTTTCAGTACGTCATTATGTTGGCTTAATTGCAAAGTAGACAATGCTGATTTACGCTGTTCAAACTCAATTTCCTGTTGAAGTTTTTCTTCATTCACTTTGGCTAATTGCTTCATTAACAAACTATTTCTATGTGATAGCTTAACGAAGATGAGAATTGAAATGACAATACAAATAAATATTGCGACAGAAAGTCGAAATCGAACTTGTGTTTCTTTGATTTCCAATTCCTTTTTAGCCAATTCATAATCAGTACGCTTTTGTACAATAAAAAAAGTCCTTTCGGTTGAAAATATCGAATCTCTCAATTTAATAGACTCTTTATTGACCATATAAGCATTTTTATAATCTTTTACTTCAAAATAATATTTAGACAATAAATTATAGGCCCATACTTTAGTAGATTGATATTTAGCTTTTGCCAAAAAAGCACGGTAGTTGTCACCTGCTTCTTTGTATTTTTTTTGACTTAAATAAACTTCAGCCAATACACTTTCAAGAATTTCAGGATTGTGTGGATGTGGGTGCATCTTATAACATTCTTTTGCTTTTAAAATTGCAGCTTCGGCATCTGAAAAACGCTTTAAATGATTAAGTATTACTCCTTTTTGATAATAATAACCTCCACAATTTATTGGCGAAAAACGTTCACCTATCCTGATAGCTTCATTAATGTATTGTAATGCTTTTTTAGGTTTTAATTCATTCTCGAATACTACGCTTAGGACATTAAGTGCTTTGCTTTCCTCCCAAATTAATTTATTTTTTCTACTTAGATAAAGCGATTTAGAAAGATTATATTTCGCATTGTAATAGTCTCTTATTTCATAGTAGTAGCACCCGAATAAATAATAAAACCGTGAAATCAATGCAGGGTCAAATGTATATCTTTTAGATTCTAACAAAAGCTCAACTTTCTCAAGATAATTTAATGCTGATTTATAATTTTCTGTTATTTCTATTAAAATCAGGTACAAATGTATTTGCTCATTATAAAAATGATTTCTACCTGCCAAATTTAAGTTTCGACTTGCATAGCTTACCGCTAATGAATCTTCATTCCAATAATGATACAGCTCTGCATAATCTATGGCTGCGTTTACTTTGACAAAAGTTGAGTTGGGAAACTTCCGCTCAAGATTACGTATCACGGTAAAAGCTTTTGATGAATCTACCTGTATGTATTGATTCAGCGTTTTGTCGGATTCAATACAGGCACGTCTAATTTCTTCATGGATCGGGTTTTGTTCTGATTTACATCCAAAACACCACAAAAGCACAAATAACAGACATAATTTACACTTTTTATACCCATTTTGGGATATGATAGCCATTTGTAACCCTACTTTTTTATCTCTATCCATTATAAACGACCAACTTTGTCACTGTTTGATTAATACTCTTTTGAGTACATAAGCAGTACTTCTCTCTATTACCTACGATGAAAATTTCAGCAATAACAGAACCTGTAACACCCTTACCGGTCTGCCCTCCCAATGTATTAAAAGGTGACTACGCAAAAATCATTGAAGCGCATCAAGCCATTATGGCTAACCTGTCGATGCCGATGCCTACAATTGCCGAGTTGGCACGTACATCCAATATGAGTCCTTCTAAATTCAGGAAATTGTTTCTTCAGATATATGGCAACAGTGTTTATCAATATCATCTTAATGCCCGTCTGGAATTAGCGAAAGAATTGTTACTTTCAAATCAATACAGCATCGTTCAAATTGCGTACAAGGTAGGGTTTAGCCGTTCACAAAGTTTTGCGAAAGCATTTCTTGCTCACACAGGCCAAACCGCAACAGATTATAAAAAGGATATACTTTACAAAACATTGAATCAATAACATACCCAAAGTAACAAACATAAAAAATTGTGTAGGGTATAGGTTTAGTTGTTTTTATGAGGCATCGTTACAATCAACTTTAAATCTGTGCGATTACACCAGTCCGTTTTTGATGCAAAAAGGCATTACATTTGCCTCATTGTCCGATTACTGCTTCTTTAATTATCCCTTTGGCAATTTTATATTAGATACCATAAAATACAATTTGTACCCAATAAATACTTGTCTTTTAAGTAATCGAATCCGTTAAATGTCATTTTGGATACATAGTAAAGCATTTCGGACACCCATCAGGCATAATTTTTGGTGTGCATCAGGATTCGTATTAACGCCCGAGATTGCACCAAAAAGGTGGATTTTGCTTTAAAGAAATCTATCTGCTCCCCATCAGTGGGTGTTATCCTACTTCTTTTCTGATAAGGTGACATTTCTGACTTATGGAATTATATATTTCTCAGGAAGTTGAGGGAGGCAGAAATGAATAAAAAAGCGCACCGAAGGCTCTTTTAGAATTTTAACGAGGCTTTTATGGACAAAAAAAACATTTTAGATACATTTTTGAGCATATTGGACACCTAATTAGGTATATTTTTTGCCACTATTTCGTATCACATTGTTACTAAATGTAATACAAAAATGATGGAAAGATACTTACCTAAATCAATTTGCTTAAACCGATTTTTGAGGAGGGACACTATTCTTAGGCTCTTAATGAGCACCGCACTTATAAGCCTATTAGCTTATTGTGCCAATGCCCAAGTATCCGGAACGGTGTTCAAAGACTTTAATATGGATGGTACTAAAGGTACGGCCTCTCCCAACTTAGATGTGGGTATGGCAGGCGTAGTTGTTAAGGCAACTAAACCGGACGGCACAGCCTTGACTGTCTCTTATACTGGTGGCGGTACATCTACCAATACTTCCGGTGCCTATACTGTAACAGGAGGCACTGCGGGGCAGATTCGATTAGAGTTTGTGATGCCCGACAGTTATACTTTTGCCTCAAAAGGAGCCGCAGGTGGAACAACCGTGATGTTTCCATCGGGGACAACTCAAAATTTAGCAGTAAATTATCCTGCCGATTATTGTGGCGTTACCGACCCTATGTTAGTCACATCCTGCTATGTGGGTAATAATGCTGCCGGTATGAATGATGTGTTGGTGAAATATGCGTACTCGTCATCAGGTCCATCACATTCAGCAAGTCATACTACCATTGGTGTAAAGAGCGAAATGGGATCTGTATGGGGAATTGCTTATGACAGACAAAAGCAGGATTTATTTGTTGGTGCTTTTGTGAAACGACATATTGCATTGAAAGATAATAATAGTGATGGAAAAGAAGATATTGGGGCAATATACATAGTACCAAGTAGTGGATCTCCCTCATTATGGTTAGATGTAACTACTTTGGGGGTTGATGTAGGTATGAGTTTAATGCCTACTATTGCAACAAGGGCTTTACCTGTACCGGTTACTACTTCAGACCTTGCAGCATCACACGATACACAATTATATTCACTTGTCGGAAAGATAGGGTTGGGAGATATTGAAATCTCAGACGATAATACCCAATTGTTTTTTGTAAATCTATACGATTCCAAAATTTATACGGTTGATATTGCCACAAAAGCATTAGTTGGTTCAGGTATCGCAGTTCCAAACTCCTGTACAGGAGGCAATGCTCGCCCATTTGCATTAACCTATCATAGAGGAAAACTTTATATCGGTTCTGTTTGCGATGCTGCTACTTCAAAGGTTGATGCAGATATGAAAGCTACTGTATATCGTTTAGATGGGACAACTTTCACCAGTGTTTTGTCGTTTCCGCTAAATTATACTAAAGGAGCGGCTTTTACCTGGGGGGGAGTTTATGGTAATAAATGGAATCCGTGGGAAGATTCTTTTTCAAATATTTCGGGGGGCATAAGCCCAACAGGCTTGAACCTTGTGTGTGAGCCACAGCCTATTTTTGCTGATATAGTATTTGATACTGATGAGTCATTGATTATGGTTTTCAATGACCGATTAGGACACCAAACAGGAACGGCAAACTATCAACCGAGTACCTCTGACACAAAACTCTATTATGGGCTTGCAGGTGGTGATATATTAAGAGCATCATTGGTATCAGGAGTTTATACGTTAGAAAAAAATGCCACTTCAGGCGGAGTAACTACTGCCGGGGCAGGTAATGGTCAAGGCCCCGGGACACCAACAGGTACAGGTTATACAAGCCCTTCCGGTGAATTTTATGTTGGAGATGATGAAAACAATGTGCATGAAGAAGTTGTAGGGGGAGGGGCTGCAATAGTACCAGGAAGAGGACAGGTAGTAACGCAAGTGTCTGACCCTGATCAAAACTATTTTGCAGGCGGCACCTATTGGTTTAATAATACGACCGGTGAGTATGACAAATCTTATGTAGTATTTATTGACCCTTCATTTGGACTGCAACCATGGCTATTCGGAAAAGCCAATGGCTTAGGCGATATGGAAGTAATGTGTAATAATGCACCCATTGAAATAGGTAACAGAGTGTGGGACGATACTGACAAAGATGGAATTCAGGACGCAGGTGAAGCAGGAATTCAAAATGTTTCAGTAACGCTTTGTGATAAAACCGGAACTCCCATTTCAGGTGCCACAGCCACAACAGATGCAAATGGAAACTACTTCTTTTCTTCGGCCTCGGGGACTAATTCAAGCTCTGCTAAATATGGGCTTAGTCTTACTTATAATACTGACTATATCTTAAAGTTTCCAACAACTTCTGGAACAAAATCTTTGACAAGTCCAAACCTTGGCGGCAATGACTTAGTGGACTCCGATGCTGCTGCTGATGGAAAAATAGCATTTACGACAGGTTACGCGGGAGAAAACAACCACAGTTTTGACGTAGGTTATTCGACCTGTACCAAACCTACTCTCGGTACAACCGTCACCACAGTAGCAGGAACGTGTACAGGTTCGACTCTCAACAACGACGCCACGGCTTCGCTCACCGTAACAGGTGGCGACAAAGCCGACATTGTAGAAGGAGCCACCTACGGCAGCGGCCCTGCTTACAATGCCGCCTCTAACAAAACCGTAACGGCTGGTTCAGTGAGTTTTACGGGCTTGAAGCACAACACCCAATACACCATCCGCGTGTGGAATGCCGATAATACTTGTTTTGAAGATAAGACCTTTACTACACCAACCAAAGATTGCAGTTGCACCACCCCCGTTTTGACAGATTTGACCAACCAGACGATATGCGTTGGCGGAAGTTTTACGCCTTCCAACGTGACGACGAGTGTCACCAACGGTGTGGCGGCAACTTACCTGTGGTACAACGACAACGGCACGGCCAACCCCACTACCACTGTCATCAGCGGTCAAAACACGGCTACACTCACAGCCCTGCCGACGGCAGCAGGGGTTTACAAATACCGTGTGGAGGCTACCAATACGGCAGACAACACTTGCAAAGCGAGCAAAAGCGTAACATTGACCATTACGGCCAATCCAGCTCCGACAGTAAACAGTCCTACGATATGTTCAGGTCAAACGGCTACCTTGACGGTTGCCAATTGTGCAGGAACAGTAACATGGTCAGGTGGCTTGACAGGCAACCCTGCTACGACCCCTGCCTTAACGTCTTCAACTACCTAC
>NZ_JAAAKZ010000031.1 GCF_009905605.1 Runella sp. CRIBMP | reverse complement strand
CACTAATGCTTGATTTACTTGGAGTTAGAACCGCCTACGATTTCACGCAACTATCAAAAAATTGGGTACAAAAAAAAATGACAATCACAGGCGTAAGAACTTGGCAGGAGTTGCAAGGTTTTTCCTGTATTCCGATGGAAACCGCACCAAGCCCAAAACAAAATATTTGTACCTCACGTAGTTTTGGGCAGCTTCTTACAGGGATAGAACCTATTGAAGAAGCCGTTGCCAATTTTGCCGCTCGATGTGGTGCAAAGCTCCGTAGGCAAAAATCATGTGCAGGGGTTATAACTGTTTTTTTGCAAACAAATTACTTCCGCCCAGATTTACCGCAATATTCCAAATCTGTAACATTGCATCTACCCACGGCCACAAGTAGCAATATTGAATTGATAAAATTTGCCTGTATTGGTCTAACCAGATTATACCATAAGGGCTACCACTTCAAAAAGGCAGGGGTAATAGTGAGTGAAATCGTACCAGAAGCTAATGTTCAACCGTCACTTTTTGACACAACAGATTGGGCAAAGCATAACCGCCTGATGAAAGCCTTGGATAAAGTAAACAACTCCTATGGCAAAGAAACATTAAGAGTCGCCAAACAAGGCTTTGGCCGTAAGTGGAAGCTCAAGCAAGAAAGACTCACCCCTTGTTATACAACCAAACTAAGCGATATTATAAGTATAGAATAAGTTTATTATAATATTAAAATAACGTTATTAAGTACGTATTTTTTATGATTCTTACTTGGAAAAAGTGCCTAACCTATGAGGAAGCCCGTAATTATACAAATATTATTTATCTGCATGAATGGGATGGAAAACCCTTTTATTGGGGTAAAGCTCATAAAAGTTTTTTTGGCGGACACATGCGTGAAATCGACGGTTTTAAAGCAAGTGGGCGCTACAACTCAGGTTATCGTCATTGGATTGAAGGTTGCCTTAAACATGGTGCATCACTATATATCGCACAGGTTGATCCAAACGGAGAATATACAATTGATGAAATTGAAAACTACTTAATTAAAACATACCCAAGTGAAATGCCTCAAAAACTACATAAATCTGTAAAAACTCTTAATATTAGCCATACTGGCGATGTACCTATGGCACTATTAAACAGCGTTTTGCATTTATAAATAATAGGGGTTACGTTTCAGGGACGACCGTTACATAAGTGTAACCCCTGTTGTATATTGCTCTCATGAAGTAAATTTATTGAAAATCTGACAAACTCTAAAATAGGCGTGTCAACTACAAAAAATCACCATTTTGTACCTAAAGGTTACCTAAGACAATTTGGTATAGGTACCAAAAATGATTTATATCTATGGAAAATAGATTTAAGTAAACCTAATCTTAGGCCACAGAAATCCTCTATAGGGAAAGACTTGTGTTCAGAGAAAGACTTTTACCGAATTAACCCACAAGAAAGTTTCATAGCTTATAGTATTGGTAATGATCCTAATATAGTTGAAGATAAAGGTTTTCCTTATGAAAATGATTTACCAAAAATATTAAAGAAATTGACCGAAAAAGGTGTTTACTCTCAAACATTATCGTGGAAAGATACAAAGATTTTTATATTTGCTTTAATAAGTATAAAGTATAGGAATCCATTTACTAGAGGGGCATATGAAACAGGTATACATGTTGTGGAAAGTAACCGAAGTAGTGCATATGAACTAATAGACGAAATAATGGCAAAGGTTTCACCACAAGAAACTCAATTATTTAATCATGCAAACGAGCTTTATAAGAAATTTGAGTACGACATGAATAATCCCCATGAGTTACTTAAAACGTTACACTCTGGAGCTTTTCAAATGGGTGATGATAGAGGTAGTTTGATGGACAAGTTTAAAAATCTTGGTAATCATTTACTGAATGCTAAATGGGAAATAATTAGGACAAATTCAAACCATCAATTTATTATATCAGATAACCCTGGGATTTTTCTAAGTAAACATAATATATGGTCATTGGTTTTTGAAAACTTTGAAAATCACGGAATAGATAGATTCTTTTTTCCACTTTCCCCTTTAAATGGGCTTCTAATTCATTTAGGGAAAAAAGATAATAATCTATATGAAGGAGCAGATAAAATAATTCCTGTTTTATGGGCACCACATAGGGTGAGAGAATATAATATTTGTCATTGTTCCCATGCAAATAAATTATTAATAGGATCAAGTGAAAAAGCATTAATTGAAGCGGCTACTGAGGGGAAAAGTGATTGGATAAATATTACAACTATGTTTGAGAATGACAAAAAACGATTGAACTCGTAAATATTTTATTATTTGCACTATTTAGTTCCAAAATAGTCAATTGCATAGCTGTAACTTTTGCTTTTAGATTAATAAAATTATATTACACAATAATAAATTGAACTATAATGAAAGATTTTAGTATTGAGTACGCAAGTACCAATATCAACTCTAAAAAAACTAAAGAATACTTTAAAGAGGTTGCAAGCTCATATTTTAATGAAAATTATAGGGCTGCTGTTGTAACCTTATACTCTGTCGTTATAAATGACATTATTATTAAATTGGAAGTACTAAATGAAATATACTCTGATCCCGTAGCACAAAGTATATTGGAGGAAACTAAGGAATTTCAAAGGATTAATCCAAATAATCCAGAATGGGAAAAGGAAATTATTGATAAAGTAAAAAATAGGACAAACTTATTTGATAATGCAGACTATGCACATATTCAGGCATTAAAAAATGACAGGCATTTATGTGCTCATCCAGTCATTGATAAAGAAGATAAGCTTTACACGCCTAATAAGGAAACTGTTGCTGCGCATATTAGAAATATGTTAGAATCTTTATTTCTCAAGCCGCCAATTTTGTCAAAAAAAATACTTTCTACTATTTTAATAGATATTGCCAGTAAAAAAGATTTGCTAATTGACGATACAAGTCTTGAGAAATATGTAAACTCAAAATATTTAACTAATTTAAATTCGACTATAGAAATTTCTATATTTAGAGATTTATGGAAATTTGTTTATCGACTTAATGATATTAGTTGCTCTGAAAACCGATTAATAAATTATCGGCTTTTATATTTTTTATATAAAAGAAATATATCTTCTTGTATTCAAAGGATACAAAATGAGCAGGAATATTTTAGTAATGTTTTTGATTCAAAAGAAACGATAAGCTTGCTAATTAGATTCTTTTCAGAAAATGAGTTCTTGTTTCAATATTTCAGAGAAGATGTACACTTGCTAGTTTCCAAGCAAATTGTGAATAACATTAACGCAAAGACTGTTGCTTGGTTTCTAAGTAAAAGTTTTGTAACTCATTTAGAAGAAATTAAAGAATTAATTTTAACAAATTTTAATAGAAGCAACCCTCCATTTGATGTGGATATCACAGTTTATGAGCGCCTTATAAATATAGGAATAACAAAAGGACATATTAATGAAATAAGTGAATTTGTTATTTGGAGGTATGCGAAATCTAAAAATTATAACGACGCTGATAAGGTTTTTGCATTTATTTTAGAGCCTAATTTGAAACACCTTACAGTTGCACAATTGGATAAGTTATGTAGTGAAATCAGTAATAATAACCAAGTTTATCATCGAAACCAATCAATAGAAGATCATAAAACATTGAGAAATTATATCAGATCTAAAACCAGTAATAAGTTTGATTTTGAAAAATACCCACGTATTTTTAATCAAAATACACTATAAAATTACGCTAAGCTTTTCTCCAGTAACCTATACACCGCTTTTCCATCAAACAGCTTTTGCCGTCTTGTCAAATAATGCGATTGGTTCAGATTTTCCGCAATTTTAGCGTAAGTCATGCCCATATTCCTATACAATGTGGCAAGCTGACTGGCTTGAACATTTGCTTTATGGGTTTTGGCGTTCTCTATCCGTATCGTCCGCCCTTTATCAATAGCTGCTTTATTCAGGTTCTCAGGTTTACCGAGTTTGAACCCTTGGGCTTTCTTTTGTGCCAATGCTGCACGGGTACGCTCCGAGCCACGCTCCGCTTCATGCTGTGCAAATGTTACCATAATGCCAACCGTAAGTGTATTGGCATCAGGTAAATCACACGCGACAAAATCCACCCCTGAATCTCGTAGTGTCATTACAAACGCCACGTTACGGCTCAGGCGGTCAAGTTTAGCAATCAACAATGTTGCGCCAAGCTTTTGGCAAGCCCTTATCGCTTCCTGAATTTTTGGCCTGTTACTTTTGCGGCCTGATTCAACTTCGGTATATTCTTCTATAATTATATCACCCTCACGCAAGAATCGTTGCACAATTTCCATTTGGTCGTTTAAGCCCAAACCACTTTTACCTTGCCCCTTGGTAGATACTCGGTAATAGCAAACATATTTCATATTGTACCTTTATATATAAGTATGTGTTCTTAGATGTTTTACAGGTCGTTTTGTAAAAATATGGTATTTATGGCATTTTACAAACGTCCGTTTATAAAATGCCATAACATATTTACAAATTATTTTCAATATCTAAAACCCGCTCTTATCTAACATAAAGTTTTATCAAATAATAAATCTTGCAACCCATAACGTTATGTGTTATGTTTGTAAAAATACAAAGCATATGAATGATAGATAATTTCCAACATAAAGGTTTGCGGCTTTTTTTTGAAAAAGATGAGCATTCAAAATTACAACCGCATCACGTGGAAAAAATCCGTCGCATACTTTACCGATTAGATGAAGCTCAGACAATTGAAGATATGAATATTGTAGGTTGGGGGCTTCATCCATTAACAGGCAATCTCAAAGGCTTTTGGTCTGTCAAGGTCAATGGCAACTATCGGATCATTTTCCGCTTTGAAGACGGCAACGCTTATGATGTAGATTATATTGATTACCATTAAAAGGAGAACATAATGAATAGAGGAATGAGACCACCGCACCCAGGTTCTATGATACGTGATATAATTGAAGGTATCAAAGAGGAAACAGGACAAGATTTAACCATTCGCCAAGTGGCGCAAGGGTTAGGGGTTACACCTAAAACACTTTCAGGTATTTTGAACGAACACCAAGGTATTAGTTCAGAAATGGCTATTCGTTTATCAGAAGCCTTTGGCGATAAACCTGATTTTTGGTTGAAGTTACAACGTGATTATGAGCTGTGGCACGCCGAGCAAAGAGTAAACCGCTCCGTTATTCAACATTTTTGGCCTTTATCAAAGTCAAATACTCAAATGGGTTTACAAACAGTGTAGCCTTTTATGTGTAGCTAAAGCAATCTATCACATGTAGAGTTAATGTAAATTCCCCTAACCCCTAAGCCTAAGGTTTATCATGGAAGAAGCAAAAAAATCAGAAATGACACCCATTCAATCAAGGCTGAGTAATTCGACTTTTGAAATATTCGTTCATCCTGCTACGGGTAAAGAAACTATCTTCCAACATTCTGCCTTATGCCAAACCTTCTTTCCATACCGTAACCTTGGGGAAGATGTCAAAATGTGGCAACAAAAACAGGGTTTAGTAAATCTGGCTGTTAGTGCAACTCCCATACTTAACCCACACACAGGGCTATTTGAATATGCAGGCATCCCCTATGGTCCTAAAGCACGACTTATCCTTGCCTATCTCAATACTCAAGCTGTAAAAAAGCAAAATAAAATGCTTGATGTTGAAGAAAGCATGAGTGCCTTTATTAAAAGTATGGGTTTAAATACAGATGGTAGAACCATCAGAGAGGTTAAAGAACAAATCCGCCGTATCTCTACTTCAAATATATCGCTTGGTTTTATTCAAGATGAACGTGTAAAGCAGGTTGATTTTAAAATCGTTCGTGCCTTTGAGTTCTGGTTCCCAAAAGATGAACGTCAACGTGTTTTATGGGAGTCATCTATCGAACTTACTGACGAATATTTTGAAAGCCTTGTGCAACACGCTATCCCACTTGATGAAAGAGCATTGGCAGCACTTGCCCACAATGCTATGGCACTTGATATTTACGCATGGCTTGCCCAACGTTTACACCGTGTAGATAGATTTAAGCCGCAATTTGTAGGCTGGCAAAACTTGAAAGAGCAGTTTGGTATGGGCTATAGTGAAATCCGCAAATTTAGACAGGTATTCAAAAAGACCCTTGAAATCGTTAAAAACCAATATTTAGATGCCAAATTTGTCGTTGATGATAAAAAAGGGATGTATCTACATAACTCACCCCCGCCAATACCGCCAAAAACGAGAGTTTTTTTAGGCGATAATAAGTTTTAGTATAAATAAATACCAGTAAAATAATGGCAAAACAGAAGAAAGAAATAAAAGATAAAGCAATTGAAGTAACCTTATGGGAAGCTGCCAATAAATTAAGAGGTAGTGTTGAACCAGCCGAATATAAACACGTAGTATTAGGACTGATTTTCTTAAAGTTTGCCAGCGACAAGTTTGAAGAACACCGTGCTAAACTCATTGACGAAGGCAAAGAAAAGTATATTGAAAGACCTGAGTTTTATAATATGAGCAATGTGTTTTTCTTAGAAGAAATTTCACGTTGGAGCTACATTGTAAAAAAGGCAAGACAAAATGATATTGCCTTAATCATTGATACTGCCCTGCACACTATTGAGAAAGACAACAAAGCACTGAAAGGCGCTTTGCCCGACAATTACTTTTCACGTTTGGGGTTGGATATTACCAAACTGGCTTCTTTGATTAGCGAAATTGACAGCATCAATACACTTAAAGACAAAGAGCAAGATTTGGTTGGGCGTGTGTATGAATACTTCCTGAAAAAGTTTGCGATTGCAGAAGGAAAAGGGAAAGGAGAATTCTATACACCAAAGACAATTGTAAACCTGATTGCAGAAATGATTGAACCTTACAAGGGCATTATCTATGACCCTGCTTGTGGTTCGGGTGGTATGTTTGTTCAATCTATCAAGTTTATTCAAGCACACCACGGCAATCAAAAAGAAGTTTCAATTTACGGACAGGAATACACCAAAACCACTTATAAACTGGCAAAGATGAACCTTGCCATCAGAGGTATTTCTGCAAACCTTGGAGAAAAAGAGGCCGATACTTTTGCGGATGACCAACACAAAGACCTTAAAGCCGATTATATAATGGCTAATCCACCTTTTAACCAAAAAGACTGGAGAGCCGAAAATGAATTGATTGACGACCCACGTTGGAGAGGGTATGATGTGCCGCCTAAAAGCAATGCCAACTATGGTTGGATTTTAAATATGGTTTCCAAACTTTCTGAAAATGGAATTGCAGGCTTTATCTTAGCAAACGGTGCCTTGAGTGGCGGTGGCGAAGAATATAAAATACGTAGAAAGCTGATTGAAAATAATTTGGTAGAAGCCATTGTAATCATTCCGAGAGATACTTTTTACACCACTGATATTAGCGTTACGCTTTGGATTTTGAACAAGAACAAAAAAGCAAGAACGGTTGAGATAAACGGCAAACAGAAAAAATACCGAGACCGTGAAAAGGAAATTTTGTTTGTGGATTTAAGGCGTTGGGGGCAAGAATTTGAAAAGCAGTTTATTGAACTTACCGAAGAGGACATTGCCAGAGTAGCCGAGAACTTCCACAATTGGCAACAAACCGACTACAAGAAAACTTACAGGGATGTTCCTGAGTATTGCTACTCTGCCAGTTTTGAACAAATACAGGCAAAAGATTTTTCGTTGGTGCCAAGTAAATACATTGAGTTTATAGACCGTGACAGTGAAATAGATTTTGACACCGAAATGAAACGCATACAAAAGGATTTTAGAACTCTTTTGAAAGAAGAAAAGCAATCGCAGGAACAATTGATTAACGCTTTTAAAACATTGGGCTATGATTTATAATCATATTGGCAATTATATACATTTGGTTGACAACCGCAATAAAGATTTAGCGGTTACAAACTTATTGGGTATAAACATTACCAAGAATTTTATGCCTTCGGTTGCCAATACTTCCGAAACAGACTTATCGAAATATAAAATCATTCAGAAAGGTCAGTTTGCATATAGTGCAATGCAAGTTGGTAGGGACGAAACTATTCGTTTGGCTTTTTATGCGGAAGACAAACCTGCAATTATTTCACCAGCTTACTTGGTAATTGAAGTAAATGATGAAAACGAATTGTTGCCAGATTATATGATGATGTGGTTTCAACGACCAGAATCAGACAGATACGGTTGGTTTATTAGTGATAGCAGCGTAAGAGCAAGTTTAGAATGGGAACGCTTTTGCGAAATACAAATCCCCATTCCTGATATTGACGAACAACGTAAATTTGTTGCCCTATACAAGGGTTTGCTCACCAACCAAAAAACCTACGAAAACAGTTTGGTTGATTTACAATTGATTTGTAATTCTTCAATGGATAAATTGAAGAACATTGACAACCACCAACTATTAAGCGAATTAGTTCAATTGGTTGACAATAGGAACAATAACAATACAATAACAAATCTGCTTGGAATAAACGTTGACAAAGTTTTTATGACATCAAAAGCAAATGTTGGCGAAACGGATTTGTCGAAATATAAAATTGTCCAAAAAGAACAGTTTGCCTATAGTGCTATGCAAGTTGGAAGAGATGAAACTGTTCGTGTCGTTTTATATTCATTTGATGAACCTGCAATTATTTCACCTGCCTATTTGGTTTTTGAGGTAATTGATAAAAAAGTTGTATTGCCTGAATTTTTGATGCTTTGGTTTTATCGTCCTGAGTTTAACAGATACGGTTGGTTTATTAGTGACAGTAGTGTAAGAGCAAGTTTAGAATGGGAACGCTTCAAAGAAATTAAAATCCCAATTCCTGACATAAAAATCCAAGAAGCCATTGTAACTATTTACTACACACTGGAAACTCGTAAGCGTATCAATGAGCAATTAAAAAACACAATAAAACCGCTTTGCCCTGTTTTGATGAGGGGTGTTGTGGAAAGTATAGAATTAGAAAAAGTAGAAGACTAATTAATATGGCAATACAATTAAAACAGTTGAGGGTTCACGGTTTTAGAGGTTTAGATAATCTTGAAGTTGACTTCGAACCCATTACTGTACTCGTAGGTACAAACAATGCAGGTAAGACAACATTATTGAAATCACTCCAATTAGGGCTTTCAAATACATTGCAAATTACTGATGATGATTTTCATTTTACTGATGCGTTAATACGTGATAAAATAATTATAGACATATTGTTTATTAGTATTGATGAAGAAGGCAACCAAAAAGCAGAGTTTGAAGATAAATGGGCGACCGTCTTTACGGTAGACAGAATTAGTATTGATTCAGAAGGTAATCAATTACTTGCTTTTAGAACAGTAATTGAAGAGAACTTGATAAGAAAAACTTATAAGAAAAAACAATTTGTCATTGACGAATGGGGTGAATTTTACAAGGAAGAAGATGGCTACTGGTATTCCAAAACATATGAGCAGGAGTTGAGTTTTTACTTTGATGAAATACCATTTTTCTATTTAGATGCTAACAGAGATATTCTTGATGATTTGAAAAACAAAACATCCTTCTTAGGGAAAATCCTATCTTCAATAACATATAATCAGGGTGATAAAGAACTAATTGAAAATCTTATTAAAGACCTAAACAAAGAAACTATTGAGAGAAGCGAAATCTTAACAAACCTTCACAGTACATTGGAGGAATTGGATACTGCAATGGATAACCCCAATAATACTGTAGATATTACGCCATTCACTAAAAAAATAAGAGATCTTAATAAGGGCGTTAAAATTAATTACTCCCAATTTTCTATGGAGTACCACGGAATGGGTACAAGAAGCTGGTCTTCATTACTAATTCTAAAAGCATTTATTTTGCAGAACATGAAATTGGCAATTCAAAACCAAGTTGCCTATTATCCAATAATTGCAATTGAAGAACCTGAATCACATTTACACCCTAATGCACAAAAGAAACTTTATTCACAGATTAATGATATTGTAGGACAGAAAATAGTTGCAACCCATTCAAGTTACATTGCTGGCAGTGCTAAATTGAAAGATGTAAGAAGTATAATAAAGTCTGAAAGTGAAACAAAAATTGGGAAAATAATAGAGAACGATTTAACCCATGAAGAGATTCGAAAAATATATCGGCAAGTTATAAATACAAGAGGGGAACTATATTTTTCTAAGGTATTAATATTGTGTGAAGGAGAAACGGAAGAACAGGCTCTTCCACTTCTGATTAAAAAGTTTTTTAGAAAAAGTACAATTGAACTTGGCGTTGATGTAGTTGGAATAGATGGTGGCGGGAATTATTATCCATTCATATACTTTGCTAAAAAACTAAATTTAAAGTGGTATATATTGAGCGATGGCGAGTTAAGCATAATAAAGAAATTAAAAAAGGATTTAAAAAAATTGACAGAATCACACTTGAATGTTGATGAAATAGTTTTGCCTCAAAACATCGTATATTTCGATAATGAAGATAATTTTGAATCGTACATTATTCGCAATGGATTTTTAGAAGAAGTTGAGAATTGTCTAAAAACTATACTAAATTTTGACAACCTTGACAAACTTAACGAGCTAATTTCAAATAGAAACGGAACTTCAAGGGGAAGGGTTAAAACTGATCAAATTTGTGGAACTTGTAATCAGCATATATTTGAGGAAAGTCTTAGGGACTATGATGGAGATGATGGTTATTTTAGAGCTTTAAATGATTTATTATCTCAAAATAAAACAAAGTATTCTTGTATTTTATCTGAACTTATTTATAATTCAGAAAAGCCATTGCCTCCAAAAATAGTTGAGCTGTTTGAAAAAATGAGTTTAATTTTAGATTCTCCCGAAAATGAAGCAAATTAATTTATCATCAAAACAGCAAAGTATTATAGATTTAAATGATGGGGCTTTCCTTGTCTTAGCAAGTGCAGGCAGTGGTAAAACTAGGGTTTTAACAGAAAGAATTAAAAGACTTTCAGAAGTAGAAGATGGGAAAATTTTAGCGATTACATTTACAAACAAAGCTGCTAATGAAATCAGGGAACGCCTTGGTACAGGTGAAAGAATAAAGAAAAATGTATTTGTAGGAACTTTTCATAGTTTTTGCCAATCAATACTTGAACTCAGATTTAAACTTTTAGGCTATAGCAGAATGCCTCATATTTTTGAAGATGATGCAGATAGATTAGAATTGATAAAACAAGCCATTAAGTCTGTTCCACATTTTGAATTCATTTATAATAATCTTGAACCAAGAAAAAAAAATGAATATACCTATAACGCTTTGCAGTTTATTTCATCCGTAAAGAGAGAATTGTTATCAGCACAAGAATTAGCAGAAAGCTCAGAAAACAATGAATATCAGTATTTATTTGAAACTTATCAAGATATTTTGAAATCAAACAATGCAATTGATTTTGATGATATAATTAGATTAGTATATGAACTCTTTACAAATAATGATTCAGTTGCAAATCTATACCGAAAGGCATACTCATATGTCTGTATCGATGAATGCCAAGACTTAAATAAATTGCAGTACTATCTATTAAAGGCTCTATGTGGTAATGTCATTAAAAGTGTAATGATGGTTGGGGACCCTAATCAATCAATTTATGGTTTTAATGGTTCTGCATCTTCATATATGCAAGAAGACTTTCTTTCAGATTTTCAAGCTAAAGAAATTACACTTGATGAAAACTTCCGATGTTCAAAATTAGTTATTGAGGCCTCGAATTCATTAATGAATCTGGATGTAGAGGCTATTAATTATGTTATAAAAGGGCATTTTGAAATATATCCTGCTCAATCAGAAATCGATGAAGCCCAATTTGTTTTTAATAAAATAAGTGAATTAATTCTCCTTAAATCACATAATGATATTGAGGGTGAAATCACTTACGATAAAATATCAATACTTGCTCGGAATAAATTTGTATTTAAACAAATAGAAGAATTATTATCTAATGAAAAGATTCCTTATTACTATAAGTCTGGGAATGTCGGTATCAAGTTTAGTTCTTCATTTATGAAAATTTTCGACTTATACTTTAGAATAAAAATTAACCCCCTCGATAAATTACATCAAAAACGGTTAGAAGATATTTTAAAGGTTAGTGACATTTTCGATTCAAATCAAGTAAATTCTTCCAAGTTTCCAATTGCAACTAGTATCAAAGATATTGTAAATGATTCATCAATTGATAATTTACATTTAAAAATTGATGCTTTACGTATTTTAATAGAAAAAGCAAATTTAGATGATGATGAAAAGAAAATGACAATTGATGAGTTAGATGATTTTGGTAATCAATTAACTCTATATAAAAAGCAAAATATTAAACCAACATTAGAAGGATTTAAGTCTGCGATTGCACTTGGTTTAACAAATACTTCAAATAGTAAAGAAATAGGAGTTTGCTTAAGTACTGTCCATACAATGAAAGGTCAAGAAAGTGAGATAGTTTTTCTAATTGGTATGGATGACGGAACATTTCCTGATTTTAGGGCAGTCAATAAGGGTGGAGAGGAACTGCAACAAGAAAAGAATAATACATATGTTGCTTTTACAAGAGCAAAGCGATTTCTATATGTTACCTATCCAAATAAACGCTTAATGCCTTGGGGCGAGTATAAGACAAGAATTATTTCAAGATTTTTAAAGCCTTTAATTAAATGAAATTCACAGAAGAAAAATTAGAAAAGGCGTTTACCGAGTTGTTGGGGCAGGAAGGATTTCCTCACTATTTGGGTATTACGATAACTCGTAAGCCTGATTATGTATTGATTGAAGACGATTTGAGAAATTTCCTTCTAACCCAATACGCACTGCATGGCATTACACGCAATGAAGCCAATTCAATTATTCTTCAACTCAAATCACTTCCAGCTTCTGATCTTTATGAAAGCAACAAAACCTTTTTAAGAATGCTTGCAGACGGTTTCCCACTTAAACGGGAAAACCGAAATGAAAAGGATATTTGGGTTTACTTGGTTGATTATACCCAGCAAGACAATAACATCTACAAGTTTGTGAACCAATTAGAAATTTTCGGTTCAGAAAAACGCATTCCTGACGGTATTGTGTATATCAATGGTTTGCCCTTAGTAGTGTTTGAATTCAAATCTGCCATTCGTGAAGAAGCTACTATTTATGATGCGTTTAAACAATTAACGGTTCGTTATCGTAGAGATATTCCTGAACTGTTTAAATACAATGCCTTTTGTGTTATCAGCGATGGAGTAAATAACAAATCAGGCTCATTCTTTGCACCTTATGAGTTTTTCTACGCTTGGCGTAGAGTAGCAGGTTTGGCAAAAGATGTGGACGGCATCGATAGTATGTTTACCCTCATTCAGGGAATGTTTCACAAAAACCGTTTGCGTGATATTATTCGCAACTTCATTTACATTCCTGATAGTTCAAAGAAAAACGAAAAAATAGTTTGTCGTTATCCGCAATACTATGCTGCAAGGGCCTTGTATGATAACATAATGAAAGCCCAAAAACCCGAAGGAGACGGAAAAGGTGGAACTTATTTTGGTGCCACAGGTTGCGGAAAGAGTTTCACAATGCTTTATCTCACAAGATTGTTGATGAAAAGCGAATATTTTGAAAGCCCAACAATTGTATTGATAACCGACCGCACCGACTTAGACGACCAACTTTCAGGACAATTTACCAATGCCAAAAACTTTATTGGCGACAATACAGTGGTGAGTGTAGAAAGCAGAGCCAATTTGAGAGAGCTTATACAAGGTAGACAAAGCGGAGGCGTATTTTTAACCACCATTCACAAGTTTACCGAAGACACACAACTACTTAGTGACAGAACCAACATCATTTGCATTTCGGACGAAGCACACAGAAGCCAAGTAAACCTTGACCAAAAAGTAAAAGTTACCGAGAAAGGCGTTACCAAAACTTACGGCTTCGCTAAATATTTACACGATTCGTTACCGAACGCCACGTTTGTCGGTTTCACAGGTACGCCTATTGATGCTACCCTTGATGTGTTTGGTAAAGTTGTTGATGCTTACACAATGACAGAATCGGTAAAAGACGAAATCACTGTTAGAATTGTCTATGAAGGCCGAGCCGCCAAAGTGTTATTGAATAATGCCAAACTCAAAGAAATTGAAGATTACTACGCCAAGTGCGCCGAAATAGGCAGCAATGAAAATCAAATTGAGCAGAGCAAAAAAGAAATGGCACAGATGTATGCCATTATTGGCGACCCTGATCGTTTAAAAGCCGTTGCAGAAGATTTTGTAAATCATTATGAAAAAAGAGTTTCGGAAGGTTCAACTGTAAAAGGCAAAGCCTTATTTGTGTGTAGCACTCGTGAAATTGCCTATGAATTATATAAAAACATCATTGCATTAAAACCTGAATGGAATGAAATTCTTGCAGCCGAAGAAGGTGCAGAACTTACCGACAAAGACAAGCGAGAATTAAAACCGATTGAACGCATTAAAATGATTATGACAAGGGGTAAAGATGATGAAGATACCCTTTACAAAATGTTAGGCACTCCTGAATACCGCAAAGAACTTGACCGCCAATTCAAAAACGAAAAATCGAATTTTAAAATTGCCATAGTAGTTGATATGTGGCTCACTGGTTTTGATGTACCGTTCTTAGACAGTATTTACATTGACAAGCCAATACAACGCCATAATTTAATTCAAACCATATCAAGAGTAAACCGCAAGTTTGAAGGTAAAAACAAAGGTCTGGTTGTAGACTATATTGGTATCAAAAACCAAATGAATTTGGCGTTGAAGCAATATAGCGAAAGCGATAAAGACAATTTTGAAGATATTGCTGAATCAATCATCATTGTAAGAAATCATTTAGACCTTTTAGCTAAACTGTTTCACACGTTTGATAGCTCAAAATATTTCAAAGGCACAACCATTCAGCAATTAAATACCTTGAACTTAGCTGCTGAGTATGTCCAAAAAGCCAAAGATTTTGAAAACCGATTTATGGGCTTAGTAAAGAGACTAAAAGCCGCTTATGATATTTGTGCAGGTAGTGAACAATTAACGCAAGCAGAAAGAGACTATACCCATTTCTATTTGGCAGTTCGTTCTATTCTTTTCAAACTCACCAAAGGTAACGCCCCCGACACAGCACAGATGAACGCTAAAGTTCGGGAACTAATAAAAGAAGCCTTACAAAGCGACGGAGTTGAAGAAATTTTCAAACTCGGCGACGAAGCAGAAACCGAACAAGACATTTTTGATGAAGATTATTTGGCTAAGATTGATAAAATCAAATTGCCTAATACAAAAATTAAATTGCTACAACAGCTACTTGCAAAAGTAATTGGAGAAATCAGAAAAGTAAACAAGGTGAAAGGAATTGACTTCTCTAAAAAAATGCAAGACTTGGTTGAACGCTATAATAACCGTGATGCAAACGACATTTTGAGAAGCGAAGTGTATGAAGAAATGGCAAATGCCTTGACTGACTTGATTTGGGAAGTTCATAAAGAATTTTCGGCAGGTGATGCGTTAGGAATTGATTTTCAAGAAAAAGCATTTTACGATATTCTGAAAGAACTGTGTGTAAAATACGACTTTAAATATCCTGAAGATAAAATGATAGAACTTGCAAAAGCCGTTAAAGACCTTGTTGACGGGCAAGCTAAGTTCCCTGACTGGAATAAACGAGAGGACATCAAATCAGCATTGAAAGTTGGAATCATACTATTGCTTGACGAGTTTGGCTATCCACCAGTAGAGAGAGATGAAGTGTATGTAGAGATTTTTGAACAAGCCGAAAATTTCAAGATGAACCAATAATCTTTTTTTCTTATCACCCATAAGTGCGTGTACTTTGGTACGTTTTGCATTATTCAGTAAAATAAATCACTCCCCCTACCCCATTATTGGCTCTAATGGCTTCATTTTCAGCTATGAAAGTTTTTCATTGGCAGCCGTTCAATTGTATTTTATCACACATATAAATAGTATGGTTATTCTTATTAACCATTGAGTGATAATTGTTTGCCCTTCATCTTCAACTAATCTTCATGCCTTTGAAGGTTGCTCCTGTACTGTTGTACCGCCTTTTGCGCTATAAATTTCCTGTGATTAATGCCATTTACAACGTTGCCTTTTGTTCGGTCAGCGGTTTTGCACGTGGTATTTACCGCCCCCGCTCATCTCCACCTATAAAAATTTTCGCCTTGCCCCGCTGTGCTGAACGGCAATTCCCCGCCCAGCCAAAATTTATTCCAGGCTCGCTCGCTTAAAGGGTCGGTTGTTCAATCCCCGTAAACCGTAACCCCAAAAAAGGAGCTAAAAATGTCTTACTTAAACCCAGAAACTACAATTAACCGCCAAAAACAGGCTGAAAACTTAGTATCAAACCATATTTATAGCAATCAAACTATGTTAGTTGAAGATGCCTTAAAAGCCAATTTCTTCACCCATGATGATATTAAAAACCTAAGCTACTATGATGAAGATATAATTGAAAATCTCCTATCGGAGGGCTACCAACGCTCTGAAATCACCCCTGAAATGCTTGAAGATGTACCAACCGAAAATACAATATATGAATGGTGGTTAGTATCTGATTGGCTTGCAAATGCTTTAGAACGCCAAAATCAACCACTTTTACAGAATGATTTTAATACTTGGTGGGGTAGAACTTGCTCAGGACAAGCAATCTACATGGATTCTGTAATTCAAAATATAGCCCTACTTACTTCATAGTAGGGTTTATTTATTTAAGTACATTATAACGTTAAATTGAAGTTATTATGAGTTTGTATTTTTCTTTTCAGCAGCGCATAATCGGAACTATAAAAGATAGTACCGTAGCCCTCCATCAAGCGGGAGCGGTCTTCCGCCCACTACCCGCCAAGCCCTACGGGTTGAAGGAAAGCTACTATCGGCACTTACTGGCCACCGAAAGTAAGCGGTAACGGCATATTGTCTTTCTTCCTGCCGTCAGAAAACCAAAAAGCCGTTGTGTGTGGCATTTATTTAATTAAATAGATTTATTATAACGTTATAACAAATCTATTATATACTTATAATAACGTTATTGTTAAGCTTGTTTATTGGATTGATTTACTGTGTCTATTAACAAACGAACACTTTCAACCGCCTTTTGGAATGTCGGTATAGTGTCATTATCTGCGTATGACATAGCATTAACAAACCGTCTATATTCTTTCGGATATTCAACATCAGTTTCCAAAATACGCATCATTTTGGAAAACTTTTCCCCCATTGAAAGCTCTTTTATCAATTCTGAGCGGTTTTTATCCCGCTCAAGTGCTGCTCTTACCAACTCTGGAAAATTTGGGTTATTTAGTGCCAGCTTACTCAAAATAGCCAAATCATGTATATGCCTCACTATATCAGGGCTATCATTTTCGCTACCCCGTACCCGATCCGCAATTCGCCACGTAATTGCACTCAGTTTGTCTGCTGCATTTTCAACAGGGTCAATACAAGCAATGGTTTCTATTTCAGCTGATTTTTTGGCTACTTGGCTGATGATAGATGAAACGGGTAAATTAATAGCAGGTAACAAAAGCTCTGATACCGTTAATTCAAGTAAAATATGCGGTCGCAGCGCATCAGCACGGGTAAAATAGGTTGAATAATTTAGCTCAATGGCAATAAACCTGTTTCCATTTCTTGCCGTTATTTGCTCCTCATTTACTGGAAATTCAGCTTGCAGCCTTTCTACTACCTCTTTTTTAAAAGTTGATAGTATCTTGCTCTGCTGACTTTTATTCTGAGCGGCAAGGCTCGGTGCAATTACCCTAAAATCAATATCTTCTGAAAAACGCTCTAAAAGCCCATGCGCTTTTGAAAGAGCGGTTCCACCCGTAAACACAATAGAAAAATCCTGAAACTGGATATTTGAAAGTAATTTGATTACCTGAGTAACAAACCAATCTTTTTCTATGAAAGCTTCACTGATCCCTTTAATCTGGGCAACTTCTTCAATAATTGCTTTTTTAGGCAACATATTCATATTTAATCGAAGCCCCCTTATAGCTTATCTTACGGCTAACACGCCCTTTTACGCCTATCATTCTACCAGTAGGCACTTGTGTTGAAAGCCCTTCCTGATACTCAATTTCTGCTTTTGTAGGCATTGTTTCTATCTTTAATCGGGCTAAAGCCTCTTTACCAAGTTTAGGTAAGGTTGCAGTAGGTACTACTTCTCCGTTTAAAGAGGAAGTTTTAGCTTTTGCATATAAGCCATAACCAATTCTAACAAGTTTTCCTTTTTCGGCCAAATGTTTCAACGCCCTACCTACTTGGTCATATCCGCCTAAATCCAAGAAGTCATCCCGTAGAAACACGTTAGATTTCTTGCGGATAATCCTCGCAAGAATCTTACTTTCTAATGTTGCACCTCTTTTCATTGAATATCAGATAGTTAAATTAACAAACATACGACACTTCTCTAATACAAACATACGACACTTTTGATTCAATTTCAAGCCTTATTTTTCTTTTCAGTAGCTTAAATTGTAATGCTCAAACAAACTCCGTAGCCCTCAATTAAGCGGTTATGGCTTCCTGCTCCGCATCCATCCACACCCGCCAAGCCCTACGGGTTGAATGAAGGCTACTCTCAGCACTCACTGGCCACCGAACAAAGCGGTAAGGGCACATTGGTTTCTTCCTGTTGTCAGAAACTCAATAAGCCATTGAGTATGTTTATATATTTTCTTAAAACACTAATAACCAATTAATTACGATTTTTTATTACCTTTAATTGCCAGTTATTCAACGTGCGTGAAGTTTGGTACGTTTTTGGCCTAAAACTCATTTTTCCCATTTTGGAACACGTGAAGTTTGTCCCGCTTTTTTCTATATCTTGTGGTTGACCCCGTTTTTTAACTCCTTTTTTACTAAAATGCGTGAAGTTTGGTACGCTTTACTAACAAGTTTTCCACAAAAAGCACGTGAAGTTTAGTACGTTTTCGATTTTCTGCGGGTTTGAGCTATTACTAAATAAGTTATCCACGTGAAGTTTGTCCCGCTAAAAATAAGTTATCCACGTGTACTTTAGTACGTTTTATGCTAAAAAGTACGTGAAGTTTGTCCCACAAACCTATAATAACCCTTTAATTAAAAAAATACCTATAAGAACTTTAAAACTGTTGAAAAGAAAAAGACTTGGGGGCGAAACGTATATAGGTTAAGCGTTCGTTTTGGTACTTACCCCTTCGGGAAGGTAATAGTACCTCTTAGCGTGTAAAATTTCGGGCTTATCTTTCGTCTTTTTATATTATCTGCCTTAACAAATTTGACCAAATATCCTTTTGTGTGATTTTTGCCATAATTATTTGATTATCAAACTAATATAAACAAATAACATAAAGTTATTAGCTAAATTCTTGTAACTGCTATAACTTTAAAATAACTTTACTCTAAGTTTAAAATAAACTCAAAATATTAGTAATTGTTATGATTTATACTATCGGCGGTATCAAAGGCGGCTCTGGAAAATCAACCGTAGCTACAACCCTAACCGTATTACTCGCAAATTCAGGGCGTGATGTCCTTTTTGTAGATGCAGACGACCAAGGTACAGCGACCGATTTCACCCATTGGCGTGGTGAAACGCTTAACTCAACAGGCTTTACCGCAATTAAACTTTCAAATACCGCAGTAAGAACCGAAGTTTTAAAGCTCAAATCCAAATATGATGATATTGTCATAGATACAGGCGGACGTGATACCGCAAGCCAACGTGCCGCCATGACAGTAGCAGATGTTTACATCGTGCCATTTATTCCACGCTCCTTTGATATGTGGACCTTAGAGCAAGTTTCCAAACTCATAGAAGATATGAAATTGGCAAACCCTGACCTTAGATGCTTTGCAATTCTCAATAAAACTGATTCAAAAGGTTCAGATAACAATGATGCAAAAGAAATAATCCTTGAAAATGGCTCTTTTGAGTATCTTGATTCCCCCCTTGGCTATCGTAAAGCATACGCAAATGCCGCTGCACAAGGTTTAGCAGTTACGGAAATTAAACCCCGTGACCCCAAAGCAATTGCAGAAGTTGAACAAATGTTACAACAAATTTTAAGTATTAAATAACTCTATTTTAACGTTAAAATAAGTGTAAAAATTAAAGGTAGGCACCAATGGCACTAACAAAAAAACCAACCCAAACCAAGCTAACCGAGGCACAAACCGAATTGCTTATCAAAGGCGGAGCTTTAGAGCCTGAACGAACTTTAACCGCAACCCCTGCCCCTAAAGGCGGTCGTAAAAAGAAAGAAATTGACCCAGATACAGAGGATGAAAATATATTGTTTATTCAATTGCGATTAGAAGCTGAACTTGTAGGCAATATTGATAAACAGCTTAAAAAACGTATCGGTAAAGTTTCCCGTCATACTTGGTTCTTAGAAGCCATAGCCGAAAAACTCCAACGTGAGCAAAGTATCTAATGAACACCGAGCAAGCTAAACAACTTTCACTTCCTGATATCCTTGCAAAATTGGGGCATGAACCCAAAAAAGTAACCAAAGCAGGGCGTGAACTTTGGTACGCTTCGCCATTTCGTAATGAAAATGATCCTTCTTTCCACACCAGTTTTTTAGGTGGAAAATGGATTTGGAAAGATTTTGGCGACATTGGCGGTAACGTCATTGATTTTATCATGCGTTACCGCAACACCGATGTAAAAGGCGCACTCAGTTTTTTAGATGATTTATACAGCTTTACCCCGCTTTTTAATCCATATATTCAAAAGCCCAAAGCCCAAACCACCGCCCCTACTCCGAGCCATGAGGTTGAAGCCGCCTCTTTTGAACTGGAAACCGTTTTAAATTTTGGCAGTAGAGCAAAATCAATCATGTTTTACATCACCGCCGAGCGGGGCATAAATGCAGACATTGCCAAATATTACTTGAAAGAAGTACACTTCAAAAACCTGCAAAATGGTAAAAGCTACTTTGCCGCAGGTTTTCTAAATACCAAAAACGGCTATGAAATCCGTAACCCGTTTTTTAAAAGCACCATAGGCGAAAAAGCAATCAGCCATATTGACAATGGCAGTAAAACCGTTTTGGTTTTTGAAGGATTTATTGATTTTCTTAGCTACCTAACCGACAAAAAAATCAAACATCCTTCAGATGATGTAATCGTTCTCAATTCTGTTTCTTTTCAAGAGCAAGCAGCCGAATTAATCACCGCTAAAGCCTATACCACCATTTGCCCGTTTTTTGATAATGACAAAACAGGGCTTGAACTCACCAATAACTATTCCGAGCAATTCAAACATTGCCAATTTAAGCCCCAAAACGCTTTTTACATCAATCACAAAGACTATAACGCCGCCTTGATTGAGCGTAAAAAGGAAACAAAATCAAACTTAAAATAAAGTTATTGTAACTTTTAAATGATGTTGTTTTAACTTCATTTAATTAAATAAATATTCCGCTTGAAATCCGTTTTTGGTTTTGCTATTGTCATTCCATCACCAATAAAATCGGGGGATATATGGCAAACAATAACCGTGTAGAGCTTAACGGCAATCTTGGCCAAGATGCCAAAACCATTGAAAGCAACGGCAAAAAATTTATTAGCCTAAATCTGGCCACTACCGACAGCTACAAAGATGAAGCGGGTAACTGGCATGATAAAGAAACCCTTTGGCATGAAGTATTAGTTTTCCGTCCCGCTGCCATTCAGTTCGCCAAAGACCTTAAAAAAGGTGATAGGGTTGAAGTTATCGGCTCACTAAGCTACCGCCCTTTTAAAGATGAACAAGGCTATACCCGCAACCAAGCAACCATCATTGCGGGTTATGTTCAAAAAGTAACCTTTGAGAAAAAAGATAAGTCCGAAGATGAAGCAATAAGCCAGGCTTTTGCCGCCCAATCACAATGATTTAATTAAATAAAAAAGGGGCTTTAAAGCCCCTACCCTAAAACCTGAGTTTTTCTAAACTCTAATTCAAAACCAACTCTTCACTTATCGTTTCAAGCACCCGTCTATCAATTTTTTCTTTCAACTCCATTGAAAGCCCTATTCTTTCATCATGGTTTAACAGCCCGTTAAAGCTATTGTAAACGTGCCAAGCCGTTACATGAGCATCAACTATGTCGGCTTCTGTACCAATGCCTTCCGCTGCTAAATCAATCAATTTCTTTGGAAATGAAAGCCCCGAATGTTCCCGTATTTTCTTGGTGATTTCTTCCACTTCCAACGCTGTAACCCGTCTTTCGGTAAGTGTGCGAAATTTCCGTAATTGTTCATCAATTTTATCCAATTGATTTAAAGCATATTCAAGTTCTGGCTGTAACCCGTCAAAATGTTTTTTACTAACAGATGATTCTTTGCTCCAAGCCATTAAACCGTTTGAGCATACCTGCCGATAGTATGAAAGCCCTAATGAATGTTTCATCGTGCCGTCATAACTATTTTGTACCTCAATCATGGTTTTAACCACGTCTTTATTAGCTACTTGGATTGCTTTATCATGCAAAATAAATTGAATCCAAAAGCGGCGGTCATCTTCATTGACAGTTTTTACTTCAAACCCATCATTCCCAAACATACCAAGCAGCCTATGATAAATCGGCATTATCAATGTTTCATTATCCACTAACTTGTAATGTTTCCCGCCGAAGTGTAAAACCTTATTCAGAGTAGGGGCATAAATTGCGCTACTCATTTGCGAGCCAAAAACCGTACCTGATGATTGAAACAGGTCTTTGGGTTCTGTTTGCACCACAGGAAACAAAACCCGCTCAAGTGCTACTTCATTTTTTTGCTCTAAAGTTATCATTGCCGTAATATTTATTAATGAATCACTTATTTGATTAAATAAAATTACGGATTTATAATGAATAAAACAACTTAAAATAACGTTATTTTAAGTGTATTGTAACTTTATAAAAAAGTTGTGATTTGTTTATTTTTCTTTTTAAAAACTATTTAACTAATATATTAGTTAAATTTCGTAAAACGAAACTGACTACTTTTGCTAATTAGCATATTCATTAAATAAATACAGCCGTGAAGCCTTTTTTATACACACTTGCCATATTGATTATTACCTTTTCCTGTAAAGATAATTCTCCGATAATCCCTGAAACTATATCACCAACACGTGATGAACATTTAGCCCTTGGCAACCCTTCAAATGCAACATCTAACCCCATAGCAGTAACAAATTACCTCATTCAACGCTCTGCCTATGCCCTGAGCTATAATAGCACTACTAATTTAACAAATTGGGCAGCATGGCATCTTTCGACCGCTTGGAAAGGGTCAGTTGATAGATATTCAGGTAGTTTTATTCCAGAAAGCAGCTTACCGCAAGGGTGGTACGCCGCCCGTCATTCCGATTATACCAATAGCGGTTTTGACCGTGGCCATCTTTGCCCCTCTGATGATCGAGATAGCACCGTAGATGAAAATAAAAGCACCTTCATACTTTCAAATATTGTTCCGCAAGCTCCAAAGCATAATCAGCAAGCTTGGCGACTACTGGAACAATATGCACGTGATTTAATCACCCAAGGCAATGAACTTTATATCATTGCAGGTACATACGGAGTAGGGGGGGAGGGCGATAACGGCAAAGCTAATTCAGTTGGTAATGGCATCACTGTACCCGCAGTACTTTGGAAAGTAATTTTAGTGCTGCCTATTGGCTCAAATGATGTTCAAAGAGTGCAAGAAAATACTCGTGTTATAGCCGTTTGGATGCCGAACAATAACAATGTAGGCATTGAAAAATGGTCAAATTATCGGCTTAATGTTGATGAAATAGAAAAACGTACAGGGCTTGATTTTTTCTCAAATGTTCCTGTAAACATTCAAGCAACTATTGAAAAACAAGTTGATTTACAAACGATACAATCAATTTTTGATGAAGTTTATTTAATTAAATAGATTTGCTATAGGTGTATAAAATATGGGTTGATATATGGTTAAGCTATTTGAAGATAAAGAAAGAACTAATTTGAATTATGCTAAACATCAGCATGATAGCTATGATTTTTACGATAATTCCGCCATTGAAGACTTTGTAAAAGCTAGGAACATGTTGAACGATTGGTTTGCGAGATACCCAAACAGCGGTAAATGGCAACTAAAACGAGATTTTCAGTCTCAATTTGATTCCGCTTTTTTTGAGTTATTTATTCATGAGCTATTTTTCCAACAAGGTTTTATATTAACACCGCATCCTATTGTCCCCAATTCAACTAAAAACCCTGATTTTTTAGCACGAAAGGGTGATTTAGAAATATATCTGGAAGCAAAAATTGCCACAGATGAATCTAAAGAAGAAAAGTCATTGAGAAATAAACATAATGCAATTTATGATTTAATTGAAAAAATACATTGCCCTGATTATTGGGTAAGTGTCAGAGAAATAACGTTCCTCTCCAGTAATCAAGCTAAATTAAATTTATTAAAGTCATCTCTTGAAATTGCTATAAAAGAAAATGGGTCAGAACGAGCAGTATCAAAAAATGATAATTACTATGAGAAGAGAGACAAATATATAACCTATCAAGATGACGATATTCTTGTTTCAATATCACTATTCCCAGCCTCTATAAAAAAAAGCCGTACATTAGGAACAACACTTGTAGGGAGTTTTATTGGCGGTTGTGATGACTCCATTAGAAGGGCTATTAAGGATAAAGGATCCAAATATGGAAGTTTGGATAAACCTTTTATAGTTTGTATCAACTCGCTCAGCGGTAAGGGTATATCAACAGAAGATGTATATAATGCCCTTTTGGGTACTCAAAGAAATATACTATTTGAAAATTTCAATAATGAAAATCAAGACTATTCAACCAGTAGCGACGGCCTTTTTGATAATTCATCCTTGCATAAATATACAACTGTATCAGGGTTCTTGATAACAAGAGCTTTTCCGACAAATACTAAAGTAGCGTATCATTGGCTAATAAAACACCCTCATTCAAAAAATGAGTTTGATTTTGAAAAGTTAGATTTAAGTTATATTCAAGTACAAGAAAATAAAATTGGGAAAGTAATTAAGAAGACTATTGGGGAAATAATTATTTAATTAAATAACTTTAAAATAAGTATATAATAACTTTAAAATAACTTTGTTTTTCTTTTCAATAGTTCAGGTAATTTATTTCCTACATCACCTGTGCTACTGTTATTTCACGCACAAAAGTTTCGGTTTCATCAATCAAATCATTTCCCGTTAAGCTTTCTTGAATAAAAGTAACCTTATGCCTCAGTAGGTACGAATACAGCTTATGTAAATTCCTACCTCTTATTTTTATATGTAAATCTGATACAAAAATCTCCAAGGCTTCCGAAGGGTCAAACTGAATTTTGGTCATGTAGGAATAGGGCAGGGCTAAAAACCGCCCACCTTTAAGGCGTAAGTCAAGCATCAAAGCCATTCGGCTTAAAATGCGTTCAATACCCCAAAATTCACTTTCAATATTTTCTTCCAGTTCTTCAAATTCTTGAAAGTTTGCTTCTTTTTTCAACAAATTATTTCCCCTATTTTCTTCTTGGAGCAACTCTTTGAGTGTTGACATTCTGATTATCAGGTTTTTGCGTTTGAGTAAATGTATTTTCAGGTTTTATTTGTACCTCAACTTTTTTAGCCATTTCAAAAGCCCTCTGTCTGGCTTGTGAGGCTCTACTTTGTTTCCACGTTGTGTAAGCTTGTCTTAGTTGTGCCAAGCGGCTTAAAAAAGCTTGTTGCTCTCTCAATCTATTATCATTGGCCGCTGCTGATGCAGCTACATCACTTGCCGCCATTCTTTCGGCAGAACGCCCCGTTACCACCCTTGCCAAATCTGCTTTTGAATCAGTATAAACCGCAACTGCTTCTCTGGCTCTTGATACTGATACATAAAATTGTTGCTGAGTTGCAGCCCCAAATGAATAAGAGCTTTGCGCCACTATCACCTTATCAACAGTCTTTCCTTGCGAAGCATCGGAAGTAACCGCATAGCCATGCGTGAAGTGGCCAAAATTTTTGTTTAAAGTTGTTCCGTTTGAAAGTTCAACATTGCCTTCCTTATCAAATCTACGCACAGAATAAATCTGCCCATTGTTCAGCTTCGTTCCTTCCTCCGATTTTCCGTTTTTAGTGATTCTGATTTTATCTTTCTCCGAAAGCTCAATTTTTTGCTTCTGAAAAACTTGAAAATTATTGGCTTCATGTAGTGGTAAACTTTTTCCGTTTTTCTCACTTGCCATTTTTACCAGAACATTCCCCTTCTCATCACGACCAGTAACCGCAAACTTTTCACCCGCCTTGAAGCCCTTTATGTTCTGATGAAACTCAACCAAATGTCCCGCCTGATAATTTACCGCATCCTTTTTTTGAGCCTCAGTAAAGTTCAAGTTTTTCAACCGCTCAAACTCCTTATCATCTTTGCCAAGTTTTCCTTTAGAGCGCAGCGTTTGACGTATTTCACTTGTTACCATTTCGCCCTCTTTATGTGTCGGAGCCACTACCAAAACATCTTTAAAACCTTTGCCTTTACGCTCTGAAATTCCCTGCAAATATTCCTGGGCAATTTCTTTATTTCTTTGTTCACGGTCGCCAATTTCCCGAATGGCTCCCATGTCATCAAGTTTGCTAAAACCTTTTTCAATATTCCCCTTAGACATAAATTCCATTGCTGTTTTATAGTCTTTTTGGTTCTTTTGGCGCACAACTTCATTTACCCTCACCGCATTGATACCGCCTTTTTGCTGCATGGTACGCAGTGCATCACCACGTTCAACTGAAGCATGTTGTTTGGTATCACCCGTAAAAATTAAACGGTTCTGGTTTGTTTTTGCCAAGTCTAAAAGTTGATTCATGGTTTTGTTACCAACCATGCCTGCTTCATCCACCCAAAGCACGTGCCCTTTGGTTTGTTCCTGCAATTTTTTGTTAATCAGTAACGCCGCCAGTGTATCAGCTTCCTGATAACCTTCTCCACGAAGTACGCCCCGTGATGCTTCTGATGAAGGCGCAAACGCAAAAATCTGTTTCCCGTTTTGCTCAATACCCGCCTTTACTTCACTCATTAAGGTTGTCTTACCAGTTCCCGCACCACCTTCAATAATTACAATTCCATCATTTGAGCCAAGCGCATGGCTAACGGCTTTTCTTTGTTCAGGGTTAAGGTCTGGATTCTGAAATTGGTAATTATCATTAAGGGGCTTAAAACGTCCTTTACTTTCCACGCAGGTTTTTACCAATTTATTTTCTTCGTTGAGGGCATTTTTAGTAGTGAGAATTTTTTTACCATTTTCATTGGCGAAAATTAAATCTTTACGTTTTTCATAGGCTTGTTTTAACTCGTCAGGGCTGAATGAGGTATAACCCCGTTTCATTGCTTCGGTCAGTAATTGCTTCTCTTGTACTACTGATTTTCTTTCTAATGAATGTTCTAAAGCGTGGTCAATTGCTTGGTCAGGGGAAATTTGTTTTTTCTTTTCAACAGTAAACGGACCGCCTTTGGCGGTCGCAAAATTTTTTTTCTCGTCCTCGGTCAGTCGGTTAGCCCATTCGCTTTTTAATTGCTCCGCCGTCAAGCCGTCCCGCTTGTTCTCTCGTGTTTTAGCCCCAAGTTGATCCAATGCCTTGGCATTAGTGATTTCCTTATCAGCGGCGAGTTTTTCAATCTCGGTGGTACGTCGAGAAAATTTTTCTATGGTTTCTCTCGATACACTCGCCAGTTCAAAATTTATATCATTACGCTCTAAATTATATCCTGCCTTTTGCAAATTATTCGCAAGCATAGAATTAAAGTAAGCCTCATAATAAGGGGCTTCACTTTTTATATTTCCAAATTCACCTGCTTTCCATTTTTGTTCTTGGTCGTCATAGGTTGCATTAAAAGCAAAGCAGTGAGCATGTAAGTGGCAGTCTGGAAGTCCGTCCACAGGTCGTGCCGTGGTATGGATAAACTCACCCCAAACCATGTTACCAGTTGTTCTATTATCAGATGCTCCATTTTTACGAATGCGTGTTTCCATATTTTCTTCAATATGGCTCATGGTATTTTGAACGGAATTTCTGAATGCTTCAAGTAGTTCTTTATCTTCGGTAGTTGCGTATGCTATTGATACTGATTTTGGTACTGAAAATGTAAAGTCATATCCAACTCTTCTTGTTTCATTATTTCGGGCTGTTAGTTGTTCTTGCGTTTCTGGGTTTTTATTGTAACATAATGCTTCAAATTGTTCTTTGGTTATATCTTCTCCGAGTTCTAATTTTGTTGCAGCTTTACCGTTCCATTTTCCTATTACATCATTTTTTTGAGTGTAATAATCTGAGCGTGATAAACCTTCATCATAATATTTTGATGCTCCTTCGGGTGATGTATTTGCAGTGATACGTAACATCTTTTTTAGGAATGTTGGTAGTGATAACTGATATAAATGTAGTAAGTAGTTTTTATTAATTATAGTCAATCTTATTTTTATTTTTTTTACAGACATCTCTCCTTAGATGGCTAAGGGGGAGCAACCCAAAAAAAGAGTGGCGTTTTAGCCACTCTTTTTTATTTAATTAAATGAATTTGACCGCCTCAAATCTTGGAGGTTTTAATCGTGCAATCACGTTTGGAAAAACGGTATCTCAATAAAATTTTGGTCATTGCTCCAAACTTTTCCCGCAGTAATAATTACACCTTCAACAACAAAATCATTTTCTACTCCACCACATTTTAAAACTGTAAATCTGGTTGGTTCAACTTGGTAATGAAGTTGCTCGGCAGTGTTTGTACCAAGGGAGGGCATCCAGTTACTACCTGGGCTAATATTACCCCCGAAAGAACTCATGCTTTTGAATTTTTTACCAATGGTATTAGCCGCCCACATATTAGTTTCATAGTCATTATTGGCGTGGAATATCTTGGTACATAAATTCCCAAGCAAACTATCAACCCGTGCTTTCGGGTGATTGCCACCAATTACACTATAGTAATTACTTATATTTTGGGTCAAAAAGCAGGTAATAGCTCTAGAGCTGCGTGCTGTGGTCATATATAACATATCGTATTCACTGAGGAAAAATTGGCTTTCATCCACCCACAAAAAAACTGGCATTGGGCTTTCATTTATATTTCGGCGCTCGGTGGCCTGCTGCCACAAAAGTTTCATGATACATTGGGAAAAAATGCCTACCTCTAAATATTCTTTCACAGGATAATCCATAATAATGATCTTTCCCTCATGCGTAATTTCAGGGGTAATGTTCACCCCCTGAGAAAATTGCTTCGCCAAAATCCCAGATAAAAATGGTTCGGCCAAACCCAAAAATGATTCAATAACCGCTGAGCGTGTTTCGTCATATAGCTTTGCAAAATCTCTGAGGAAGTAACGATAAACCATTTTGAAGGTCTGCTTTTCCTCCGCATTCATCGTTGAATATTTCGCAAATCCAATTTGTAGGCATTGTGTGCAGTAGCCCTGCTCAAACCACTCATCACGTTCTTCGTCAGAAACTTGGTCCAAAAATGGCAAAAAATTTTGCCCGCTTGGTGCTGAGTTTACAATCTCAACCATGTTCCTAATGCTCAGTTCTTCACCTGAAATCTTAATCAGATCAATCACTCGGATTAAAAGTCTACGCAGGGCATTTTTCCAAAATGAATCACCCTCTTTACTCTCACCGCCATTGATGCGCTCACCAAGTTCATTTATATGCATAAAAAGTGTTACCAAGTTCATGGTTTCACCGCCGCCTTTCCCTTGCCGTTGCATCTCATATTGCAACGGGTTAAATTCGTGGCCACTATCTTTTGAAAAGATAATAATATCCTTTTCCCGCCCAGCAGCATAAGCATACTCTAACCACGTCTCCGATTCGTCGGGCTTGCCACACATAATCAAACCACCATAACCATTACGTAATAAACTAAGCGCAATTGTCTTGCCTGAGCCACTACTTTTACCACTGCCGATGGCCCCAAAGACTTGTATTCCTCTAAAGGCATCTGAAATGGTCAGTCTATCCTTGGGGTTATCTGTAAATTGTAAAAGCGTTTGATTCATATCAAACTTGCCTTTTTTCACATCCTCAAAATCTGGCACCGATATCGGGATAGAGCGTTGATAATTACCGTCAATATTCAACGAATTTTTTTTGCCAAAAAGAGAACCAAAAAATGAATCTTGTTTTATACCATTTTCCATAGTTGTAAAATTTAGTGGTGAATATTTATTTGAAAATTTATTTTCTGGGGGTAGGGGGTTTGGTTTGAGTTGGCGATGGTTTAGGTTGTTGCGGCGGCATTCTTATTTCTGCTTTCTGTGGTGCTTTCTCAGCAGCTTTAGGGGCTTGCGTTTGCTGTTTATGCTCTACCTTAGCTGCTTGGGCAGGGGCACTATTAGTTTGCTTTTGTGCAGGTGCTTCTGCTTGTTTAGCGGGTTGAGCCTGCTTGTTTACTTGCGCTTCTTTGGCTTTTTGTATTTGTTCGGATTGCGCTTTTGCCTCTGCTACCACGGGTGATTTTGCGGCATTTCTTATTTTCTGTTCATGTTCAGCAGTTTTAAAATTACTTGCCGCCAAACGATGCTGAACTATTTTTTCCTGATGGGATTGTTGCGGTTTAGGGTGCTTCCCTTCCTTAATTATATTCTGCACATTATTACCCTGCGTTTTGGCAGTTTCCAACTTTTTGCCCTCCTGCTCTTTGATAGTTGTTGCCCATTGATTTTTATTTTTGCCTGCATCTTTGTTTTTCTCCTGATCCAAATATGATTTCCCTTCTGGCTTGGGTTCGTGTCCCCGTGCCGCTGCAACAGATTCTGCATGTAGAACTTTACCTTGGTCATCATATAGTTTTGCATCAGTTTTACCCTTTAACAACTCAGGGTTTTTCGGTGTATTATCGTCATTGCTCATTGTCTTAAAATTTGGTAAGATGAAACATTGATTTTATGAGGGGACTCTTTATGGGAAAATTGCTTAATGAATTTATAGAGGCGTTTGATAAGGAAAATCATTATTTGTATGATTTCACAACCTTGGAAGCGGATTTTGAAGCAGCTTTAGACGGTTATGATGACTCCTTATATTCTCTAAGAGATTATTTTTTGAATGGTATCAAAGCCAAAAAGAATTTAAATCTGGCCACTTTTTTCAATGAAAAAATTATTGAAATTAAACAGCAAGCCTTTGACCAAGGAAAACTAAATTGCGTTTTTCTCCTTTATGACGGCTTTTATACAAGGGCACTCATAGAAGGCTTGCGTTTTGATGAAGGCCTTTCAACTTTTGAAAAAGTAAAGGACCTTCATCTTTATGGCATCAACTTTATGTTTACCCACATAAACGCTAAAGAGTGGAACTCAGCCCTTATTGATAATCTGCGTGAACTTACTCTGAAAGAACGCATTAAGCATGACCAAGCACTACACTAACCAATTTTACAAAACCCCTTTGCAAATTGTTAATTTACATCGGCAGCTTGTGTCGGCTGATAACTCGTTTGCGCGTTTGGGTCAGGCTCAACATTCAGGCGTTTAATTAACTCAAACTTGTGATACTCATTAACTTTACCACTCAGAGTTTTTTCATTAAAATAAGGTATTGAGAACTGTCTTGATTTCTTTACCTCATGTATAAATAAGGTATATCCACAATCTGAACGGTTTGTGTAATTACCGCTTATCTCTAACTCCCAACTGCCTGTTGAACCGTCCTCTTTATAGAAGGAGCCATCTTTTTTGAAGGTATAAACACCTAAATCATATGGAAATTCACTTTCATCCTTTAAACTCCAACTGCCATACATAATGCGTCTTTCAGCTCTTTTGAACTTGGCTATTTCAGCTTCGATAGGCTCATTTGAAGCAGGCGCAACAGCCTCAGAACTCACATCATAAGAAGCATCAACAACCGTTGAATCAGCTAATTGTGAGTTTTCAAGCTCAATTTTTTCAGCCTCTTTTTTTTCGAGATACTCAGATGCAGCTTCAAAGCCAAAATATCCAAGCGTTCCTAAAATTGATAAACCAACCAAAACAACAATCGTTTTTAGTACAAGCCGCACACCCATACGAATTAATTGAATAGGGGGCGGTAATAATCTTGCTTGTTCTTCTGGAATCATTGCCAAAATGATTAGGCAAGCAATAGCGATGATTAAAATTAAAACGGGCATAATAGTAGATTTTAAAATTGTTTTACAAAGCAAATAAGTCCCTGAAAGCCGCTTTTATGCGGCCAAAAGAAGCACAAACCATAAATTTTGGCACAGAAATACCCGCTAATGCAAAATCTCAGATTTTTGCATTAGTAAATTTTCAGTCGTTTTGAGCTATAAAAGCAATATGATTTACCTAACGTATTGTATTATACGTTTGACTAACTGCCTAAAATTTTAGCTTCAAAAATTCTGATATTTTAATCGTAGAGCGGACCATTGAGTAAGTAGGGCAATATCTTGCGGCCAAAGCCAGTAATGGCCTTGTAGAAGGGGCAAATGCTTCAAAGCATTTTTAAGAGTTTAGGCAAAATCTTCCCATCACTTTGTTTTCAAGCAAAGCAGGGCAAAACGGCATTTTTACCTTTTAATCGGTTTTAGATGAAATTGGTTTTTCTTTTCATAAGCGTTTCAAAGTAAAGTAGTGGGGTAGGAGGTATGTAATAGAGTAGGGGCAAATGTAATCTTTGGAATAATCTTAATATGGTATGCTCCATGAAGAATTGTTTGAGCATACATAAAATCTTAAATTCGCCATTTTTGGCGATGAACCCACCATAATAGAGCAGGATAAGTGGGGAAACTTTTAGTGTAAAACATTACAATAAAGGGTTGATAAAAGTATAGTAAATATGTTTGTAAGAGCAATATTTAGCAAGACAATCAATTACTCCGCTAAAATCTAACCAAATCTTGAAAAAACAAAATTTAACCTCATTTATTTTTTAAAATTTTTAAAATTTCGCAAAAAGTACAATTGTTTCTTTTATTTAACATATAATATTAGATGTTTTTTGTGTTTTAGCCTTAATTTACTTTCAAATCAAACTAAGCATAAATTGCAAAATCCCTTCTTATTGCCTACTCGCTTTTAGTATTGGTAAACAATTATACCCTCACACTAACAAATCACATCAAGTTTTTCAGCGTTCAAAAATTGCAGATTTTGCACAGGTAAATATTCCATTGGTCTAAAAGATTTACCTCTTTGGTACTACCTGTCTTGAGTTTCTCGTCTCATTTTATATAAGCCACACTTCCAAATCTCTATATTAGTGGCAGCGGTTTTTCAACGGGTTCTTTACCGCCCCCGCTCATCTACACCTATAAAAATTTTCGCCTTGCCCCGCTGTGCTGAACGGCAATTCCCCGCCCTGCCAAAATTTATTCCAGTCTCGCTCGCTTGAAGGGTCGGTTTTCCAATCCCCGTAAACCGTAACCCCAAACAAAGGAGAATTTTTATGAAACTGTTTACAAAATCTCAACTAACAATACTTCTTCAAAACGGCAGCCCTGAAAACAGAGGTAAAAACCACAAACCAGTTGTAAAGCTATTTACACCAGATGCTCAATGTACTTGGCTAATTTCTGAAATAGACTCTGAAAACCCCGATATAGCTTTCGGTCTATGTGATTTAGGCATGGGCTATCCTGAACTTGGTTGCGTTTCAATTGCAGAGCTTACCGCCCTTCGTGGCAAACTTGGTTTACCCGTAGAGCGTGATTTATCCTTTGAAGGTAAATTTCCAATCACTGTATATTCAAGAGCAGCTTCACATAATGAATATATCACTGATGATATTTCTTTATTGCAGCACTATGCCAACAAAAACAAAGGGTCGTAAGGCTCTTTAAAACTAAGCCTGTTACTTTGTAATGGGCTTAGTTATTTAATTCAATGAAGTTTGTTTAAGTTTATTTTAAAGTTAAATAAACTTCATATTTTTCTTTTCAGCAGCTTAAAATGGAGCTTTTTATCAAAGCTTGCCCCTACAAAACCCCACTAACAAGCAAGCCAACAATCACAATCGCAAGTTCAACTAGGGTGAAGCCTGATTTTTTATAAATATTATTCATAAATTTATTACACTACTCCAAACTTGTTTTAAATAATAAAGAACAAGCCAAATTTTGCTGATTTGCCGTGTATGTTATTGAGGCAGAAGGAGCGATAGAGGGCATTTGATTATATGGTATATATGTAGTTGCGCACACTTCCCATGCACTGCCTGCTACCCATCTTGTAAGTGCTAATACGGTTCCTGTAGTTGGCAAACCATCGTCAATTTTTGAATCAATATTCATAGCTGTGCCAGCTGAAACCACGTTATTTAATATATCATCTAAATAACCCGCAATGGGTTTAGATTCTGGTTTGGATAAACTTATCCACAAGCCAGTTTGTCCATAATATGTCCCGCCAGAAAGTAATCTTGGTGAAGCTAATGAAAAAACCGCCCCTTCAGTAATAGTTGATAATGGGGTGTTCCTATCATTTGGGGTATCAGCTGCCCAACCAGTAGGGTTTGGATTTGGTGATGTAACCATAAATCTATACTCTTTGGTAGGATATAATGAAACATCTTTATTGATATTAGATAAATTCAAATGTGCCCAAACTTTCTGAACTTCTTGGTGGTCTGCATTCCAACCAATAAGACTATCACCATTGCCATTACAACCTAATCTTGAATTATTATTACCGCCGCAAACACTACTGCCACCACTGCCATCAAAAAAAGTATATGCATTAAGCATATCCCCTGGCAAAGCATTATATTTTGCTTTAAAAGTTAACATCGCCGTTTCGTATTTTTTAAAATCTGTAACCGCACGGTTAACTTTTGCAGATTCAATAAGTGCTTGCCCATGCATTACTCCGCCAACAAGCAATCCGATTATCACAATAACAATGGCGAGTTCAACCAGTGTAAACCCTTTATTTTTAAGATTATTTTTCATAAGCCCATTGTTAATTATTAGGGCAGCGAAAGTCAAATAAAATATGGCGGCTTTACTGCCATGCTTCAATCCACCTCCGTAGCCCTCAATCAAGCGGTTATGGCTTCCTGCTCCGCATCCATCCACACCCGCCAAGCCCTACGGGTTGAATGAAGACTACTCTCGATGCGCCACGGCTCCCGAGCAAAGCGGTAACGGCACATTACCTTTTTTACATTCGTACCTCATTCCAAAAAGGCAAAGAGCCGTTGGGCATTGCGTTTATTTAATTAAATAAATACTTCTTTTTTCTTTTCAGTAGCATATATATTCTTTTTACAGAAAAATGTACTTTTAGCTTCATAATATCTTTACCCCTTTTCTTAATCATTATGTCCTAAACATTTATGTCAGATCGCAAAATACCGCCGTCAAAAGTTCTTGAAATATTGCCCATCAAAGCTATTTCAAGTTTAGAAATCCCCTTTGTTGGTGATATTGCCGCAGGTTTTCCTTCCCCCGCAGAAGATTATCTTGAAGAATGTATTGACCTTAATAGAGAGTTCATCAAAAACCCCACCTCAACTTTCTATGGTAGAGTAAAAGGTGTTTCTATGATTGATAGCGGCTACTACCCAGGTGATGTTTTGATTATTGATAAATCCTTGCAGCCTAAAACAAATTCTGTGGTTGTTTGCTATCTCAATGGCGAGTTTACCCTAAAACGGGTAAAAATTGAAAAAAAACAGATATATCTAATGCCTGACAATGCTGAATTCCAGCCCATTCTGGTAACAGAAGATGATGAATTAATAATTTGGGGTGTTGTTACCTACGTAATCAAAAAGTCGTATTAATGTTCGCACTGGTAGACTGTAATAATTTTTATGCCTCTTGTGAAAGGGTTTTTAACCCTGCACTCAATAGCAGACCCGTAGTTATTCTTTCAAATAATGACGGATGCGTAATAGCCCGCAGTAACGAGGCCAAAGCATTGGGCATCAAAATGGGTGCTCCTGCCTTCCACATGGAAGAATTATTAAAAAAATACGCAGTTGCAGTTTATTCAAGCAATTATACATTGTACGGTGATATGTCAAACAGGGTTATGACAACCCTCAGCGCTTACACTCCCGAAATTGAAATTTACTCCATTGATGAAGCTTTCTTAAATTTTGCAGGTTTTGAGCCGAACTACAATCTGACTAATTACTCAATTGAAATAGTCCGTAATGTCAAAAAATGCACAGGCATACCCATTTCAGTCGGTATTGCTCCTACCAAAACTTTGGCAAAACTGGCCAATAAAGTCGCCAAAAAAATACCTGATAGTAAAGGGGTAATGTACTTGAAGGATGAAACGGAAATACTTTCAGCCCTCAAAAACTTTCCTATTGGTGATGTTTGGGGCATTGGTCCCAAATACGCACTAATGCTTGATTTACTTGGAGTTAGAACCGCCTACGATTTCACGCAACTATCAAAAAATTGGGTACAAAAAAAA
>NZ_JAAAKZ010000030.1 GCF_009905605.1 Runella sp. CRIBMP | reverse complement strand
TTGGCGTGTAAGTGAAGCTGCTGTCGGATGAATTGTAAACCACCGTACCGTTGGTCGGATTAGTGATTCTGGTCACCGAAGCAAACTTGTCGCCTTGAGGGTCAAAGTCATTTCCCAACACCCGTATTTTCACTGGTACGCCTACTTGCGTTTGCGTTGCATCGTCATTGGCTACTACACTATTCTTGGTTACCAAAGGTATGATGTCTATCCTAACTGTGGCCGTATCGCACAAGCCTATGCTGCTGCACACTATGTAGCAGAATGTGTCCGTTCCTACGAAGTTGGTCGTTGGGGTGTAGACATAGTTACCGTTGGTCTGCATCACCACTGTGCCATGTTGCGGCGGACAGATTATCGGAATAACAGGGTTGACCGTCAGCGGTAATCCTTGCGGGTCGTCGTCATTGGTCAACACGTTGCCCGATACTGGGGTGTTGATTGGCGTATTGTTGAAATCATCAGTAGCTACCGGTGGACGAGCGGCAACATTGATAAATAAAAATGCATCATCACACAAACCCGTAGGATCACAAACTCTGTAAGGAATAGTAACAACCCCTACAAAATTTAAAGCCGGGGTAAAAGTAAATGAACCATTGCCTGTCGTGTCCCACACGATAACCCCTTGAGTGACCAAAGGTGCCGCCAACGGATCGAACGACAACTCGGCCAACGTATTGTCAGGGTCAGAATCATTGGGGGCGACCGTACCGCTGACGGGCGTATTGAACGGGGTCGTATAGTTATCGTCAACGGCTACCGGCGGCTGACAATTCGGTATAATCAAAGTACCAGAGGCGGTGGCTGTACAATTATTGGCATCGGTTACGGTTACTGTATAAGTGCCCGATGACAAACCACTTAAATCTTTGGTTGTAATACCTCCAGGAGACCACGAGTAGGTATATGGTCCCACCCCGCCTGTCACTACTGAAAATACTTTACCATCAATTGCCTGGCAACTCCGATTTTCAACTAATACACTAACGGTGAGCGCAGGAGCACTGCTAACGGTAGCAGATATGCTACTGCTGCAACCCTGCGCATCAGTCACGATAACAGTATATGCACCTGATAATAAGTTTGATGGATCTTGGACGTTTCCGATGGCGGTTGGGCCAGTCCATACGTAAGAGAATGGAGCAACTCCATTTTGTATAATTAAATCTATTGAACCCTTATTGACACTGCACGAAGAGTTATTCGAGACGTTGGCAAACAGCTCAATTTCATTTGCAGGTTCAGTAATAACGACAGACGCGGTAACCGTACATCCATTGGCGTCTGTCACGAATACATTGTATGTGCCTGCCTGTAATCCCGTTGCGGTCGCTGTCATCGCTCCATTGGACCAATTATACGTGTAAGGGGCCGTTCCACCACTAGCCGTAACGGTTGCTTCACCGTTGCTCCCTCCTTTACAGCTTACGCTTTTTGTTTGGGCAGCCGAGGCAGTTAAAAGAGCAGGTTGAGTAACGGGGCTTGCCGTTAATGTTTTTACACAACCAATAGCATCCGAAACAGTAACTGAATAAGTACCTGCTGACAAACCAGAAATATCTTCTGTAGTAGCACCATTTGACCAGCTAAACGTAACGGGTGCAACGCCACCAGTAACGATGAGGTTTACCCTACCGTTGTTATTACCAAAACAACTGATAGAAGTAGTTATCGACGAAAGCGAAAGATTAGAGGTATTGTTGACGGTAAAGGTTTTAGAAACTTTACATCCGGTATTATCTGTGACTTCTAAGGTATAATTACCCGCTATTAAATTGGTACGATCTTTTGAAGTCGGCCCATCTATCCATTTATAAGTGTAAGGAGCGGAGCCGCCCGTTACTGATACTGTGATAGCTCCCGTTGCACTTCCAGAACAAAGGGCGTTGGTAATGGCCCCCGTTATGATGATTTGGATGGGTTGTCCAACCGAGGTTTGGAATACTGCCTTACATGCGTTTGCGTCGGTCACTGTCACCGAATAATCTCCTGCTGGCAAATTAAACAGGTTTTGGCTTGTCGAACCAGTACTCCACAGATAGGTGTAAGTAGGTGTGCCACCACCGTTTGTAATAGAAATCTCGCCAGTGGATGCACCAAAACAATCCGCATCAGTAGGCGTTATGGTCGCAGATATTGGAGCAGTGGGTCCAGAAATAGTAAATATGTTTGAGGTAACCGAACAGCCATTGGCATCGGTTACCACTACATTATAGTTTCCAGGATTCAGCCCACTGATATCTTGGGTACTTGCACCAGTATTCCATCCATATGTATAAGGTGGCGTACCGCCAGTAGCCGTGATATCTATACTTCCATTTGCATCCCCAAAACACAACACATTGGTTATGGAAACAGGAACTACCGCAATCAAAGAAGAAGGCTGGGTAATCACCATGTTCACCAGTGGGAAGGTACAGCCCTTGGCATCAGTAATGGTAACATTATACGTACCCGCCGGGCGATTAATAATATCTTTTGTAGTTGCGGTGAAGCTATTTGGACCGGTCCAAGCGTATGTATAGGGAGCTGTACCGCCGATTACGGTCAATATAATTTGGCCATTTGTGCCATTTCGACAACTTACATTGGAAATAACCGGAGAGGCACTTAAAGCGGCACTTGGCTGCGTGATGACGATGGTTTGCGTGGCAGTACAGCCGTTGTTATCGGTAACTGTTACTTGGTAAGTACCTGCTCCTATCGAGGATTGGTCTTGGATATTGCCCGAAAAGGGAATTGAGTTACGAGTCCATACGTAATTGTAAGGTGCAGTACCACCCGATACGCTCAAGTTTATACTTCCTGTTAAACCTCCGAAGCAAGCAACATCCGTTTTAACATTATCAAGCACAATCCCCGCAGGCTGCGTTATGGTAGCTGTTGTAGCACTTACACATCCCGTAGCATCCGTCACGGTTACACTGTACGTTCCAGCAGCTAATCCCGTTCTATCTTTGGTAGTAGCTCCATCGGCCCACAAGTAGGTATAAGGAGCCGTTCCGCCTGTTACAGTCAGGGTTATAGTTCCCGTGCTTGTACCGTTACATGTTACATCTGTCTTGGTGTTTGTCACAGCCGGTCCGTTTGTACTTATGACAGCAACGGTTGAAGTCTGAAAGCAACCTTTTGAATCCGTGACAATTAGGGTATAGCTACCGCTGCTCAAATTGGTCAAGTCTTCGGTTGTGGCTCCATTATTCCAATCGAAATCATAAGCGGGCGTTCCGCCAGTCACTGTAATGTTAATTGCTCCGTTTGATTGGTTACAGGTAGCATTCGTAACCGACGCAGTGGTCAGGACGGGGTTATCTTCTACCGTAACGTTGACGGTAGCCGTAGCCTGACAGCCCGAAGCATCCGTAACGACAACCGTATAAGTACCATTGTGTATTGCGGCATTGGCATTTAGTATGGTGGGGTTGGGGCTGGATGACGTAAAACCGCTTGGCCCCGTCCAAGAATATGAAACCCCACCAGTAGCCTGCAAACTGATTGTTCTGTCTTTACAAACGGGCAGTACAACAAAAGCCTGCGCGGTTGGCTGAATTACATCAACATCGATGCAGGTCTGGGCACTTTCGTTACAATCATTCACCGCCACAACACACACTTGGTAAGTTCCAGGCGTAACTCCCGTCCAATTAACCGTGATTTCCGGCGTACCTTGTCCTGATGTTATGACTGCCCCAGGAGGAACCGTCCAGGTGTAGGATATATTGGCGGGGTTAGGAGCAACTGAGAAAACCTCAGCGACACTACTGCGGCAAATATCAATCGGGTCACAATTGCTGGGAGTATTCAAAACAATATTTCCACTCGAAACCGTACAGCCCTTTGAGTCGATAACGGTCAGATTATACGTACCGGCAGTTAAACCTGTTCGGCTACTGGTATTATTGGTTCCAGCTAAGTCCGCCCAGTCATAGATATAAGGGGCTGTTCCTCCGGTTACCGTAGGTGTTATGCTTCCTGCGGCAAAACATTGTGGTTGAACGGTCGATTGGCTAACTACTAAAGCTGCGGAAGGCTGCGTAATTGTAAAATTAACGGTCTCCTCACAACCGCCATTATCACGAACAGTTATGATATAAGTGCCAGCAGTTAAGTTAGAAAACGTACCAGAACCACCAAAAGCCCCACTTCCTAATTTGTAAGTATATGGCGCAAGACCATTTGAGCCTACTACAGTTACTGAACCGGTAGATGCACCAAAGCAATTTATATTAGTTTGTGATACCACAGAGGCAGTGATACTGCCACAAAACAACGTAAGCGCCGCTGAGCGTTTGAATCGAGCGCAATCATTAGAACTATGCGTGACTACCACGTAATAAGTACTTCCGTATAGCCCCGTACTGTTTGTTATATTGAGCGTAGCCGTTGTTACTCCGCTATACACTCCCGTGTTTGTCAGCGCCGTTCCTCCGGCATCAGGGTCACCCAAATACCATTGGTAAAGTAAGCCAGCGTTGGAGTTGCCTGCTGTACCGTAGCTGGGCGTACCGCTACTGTAGGAGGTGGCGTTGTCACCGCGAGCAGAAATACTGAAGGTGGCCGGTGCAGCCGCAGCCACCGATTGATTGCTCGGGTTGGTCAAAATAACAACCCTCGTAGCCACCTGACTGCCTCCAACGGTTTGACCACCACCCGCAATTGTTGGAACACCATTTGAACCAACTCCTCCCGTTAGCCGGCCATTGGCATCTACACTTGTAAAAGCTCCTCCGCCTTCAATGGCATCGAAGCATCCATCTCCGTCAGAATCGTTATCCAATGAATTATTTAAGCCATCTCCGTCTATGTTGCCAGTGCCCTCCACGGTATCCAATATGCCGTCGTTATCATCGTCTAAATCGCACGCGTCCGAAATATTATCCCCGTCGGAGTCGGGTAAACTACCGACCACAAGGGGGTTGGGGGTGAGCGTCGTTTGGTTCGTGATATTATTTGCGTCTCGTATCTGCACCGTATAGTTTCCGGCAGTAAGGCTGTTAAATACATTACTGCTCTGCCAAGCACCAGTGTTGACTCGGTACTGGTACGTACCGCTTCCGCCAGTTGGGTTAGATACAGTTATTGAACCATTGGCCACACCGATACAGGCATCTGTTTTACTGGCTGTTCCACCCACTGGTGGAAGCGAGTAGTTTACAATAAGTTGAGGACGGTTATTCGCATCAGCTGCATCGTCGCTGTACATGTAGTACCATGATTCTTCTTTGTCACCTACAAGAGTAGCAGGTACTATACCCAAACCATGATTGGGCGATGTACCATTGTACCACTCCTGAACTAACGTTGTAATGGTGATATTATAAACCGTACCCGCAGCATCAGGCGCACCAGCCGTTAGTGTGCCATAGTTGGTAGCGGCGTAACTCCCTCCAGTCCAGCTGCCAGTTCCGGGACTATTCCAAGTAGATGACCCTGACTGAGCTGCATTACAGACCGTACCTTCTACCCAATCAGTGGTAACCCTTCTGATGATTGACGTGAACGCTGAACCTGCCTCGTTATCCCATCCTGTACCATTTGGTGCGTGTACCATTCTGAGGGTTGCCGAGGTGATGGTTGCCCCCGCAGGAATAGTCGACAAATCAAATTGAATGAGGGCGTTTTGCTGGTAATTGGTAGCATTATCTGGACCAATACCCTGGCATGAGCCGTAGTTGCGGGTATTGGCTGCTTTATAAAGCAGCGTTGATTTGGTTGAAGGAATGGTCGCAGTCTGGGCATGGACAACCGCTACACCGCCCCAAAACAGGCATAAAACAACTGTGATACGCGACAAATAACAATAAATCCTCGAAGACTTATCTTTTATTTGTTTAGTTACGTAGGTACATATCGCTTCCATATTATTTTTTTTAATTCGATTAAAACATAAACTGCTTTATTGTTGATCAGTAAATGGGCACCCCTTTTTTGATGAGTCCATTTACTGTGTATTCAATCTTATTTTTTCTCCAATTCAGAACAGTGGGAGTATTCAGTAGTTCTAAGTTGGGCTTGTCATCAGTCATCACATCAACATCTCCTAACTCATACCCTGTTATTGGGGCATAATCAGCCGCTGAAAAGTGATCGTTCAACAAAAGCTCATTGTATCTTAAGTTTTGGCTGAGAGCCTCTTTAATATTTAGTGAGCCTGGAGTTCCGTAGATCAACAAATCCGCAGAGATGGACTTACTTTCATTCTTAACAGCAAACATTTTGTAACCAATGGATTCAAATGTTTTGATAACCGAACGAGGAGCACGTGAAAGTGTGGGGTCATCTGTATCTAGTTGACCCTGAAAATTCACAATAACCAAAGCATCGTCATTTAATGCAGTCTTTAACTCCCTTAACCCTTCTTGGGTAAACATGTGGGAGGGCTGTACCTCCCCATTTACAATATCTAAAATGACTACATCGTATTTTTTAGCAGTATTTCGAATGTAATGACGTGCATCATCAATGATTAGATTAGAAGAGGTTGGGTCGTATCCAAACCATTGCTCAGCGATAAACGGAATCCGTTCGTCCAATTCCACAATATCAAGCTCAAAACCCAGTTTAATCAAGTTATAAGCAATACTTCCACCACCCATTCCCAATAGCAAAGCCTTACTTTTTGCCGGTTTTATCCCCGCCAAAGCCGTCACTTTATGGGGGTATCTCCATACTGAAAATGGCTGGATGCCCACATTAGTAAAAGTTTGGTCTACTCCATTGAGCAGCAACTGCCGTGTGTTAACTTGTCGGCCGTCTCGTGCAAAACCTTTATGATCTACAACTGTCCATTCTCCCAATATACCACTTGACTGATACTGTATTGTGATAGCGGGGTCACCGGTAGGTTTGCTATAGACAAACGGAACGAAAAGAACAAAAAGGCCAAAGGTGAGAGCGGCCTGTGTTTTTTGTTTTCGACTTAGCATACCGATTGCCGAAATGATTATCAGCACGAGTCCTGTAAAAGTTGCAGTGGTTTGGATGCCTAGTTCGGGGATTAACACAAACCCCGCAAGAAACGTAGCAAGTATGCCCCCGACTGTTGAAATGGCGTAGATTGTACCAGCCGTTTGCCCTGCATTTTCCTGAGATTGATTAATGAGCTGTATAATGATGGGAGAAACCATCCCCATGCAAAAAATGGGAGGCAATAGGTAGATTGAAACCGAAATTAGTGAGCCGATACGCACCCCAAAGTCAGTTGTAGCCATCATGATAGTTGGCGCAATTCTGGGGGCAATTATTGTTAATATTGCCCCAACAGCAAGTACAACAAAGAGTGGGCTTTTATCTTTATATTTATTAGAAACACTACCTCCAATAAAATATCCGCTGGAAAGCGCAATGAGCGTAACACCCAATACAGACGCCCAAACATACATCGAGGTTCCGTAAAATGGGGCTACAATCTTTGCACCCAGTAACTCTATAACCATAACAGCTGCCCCCTCCACAAAAGATACTATCAAGAATAGATTCCTTTGGCCAGGGGGTAGCACATTATCTTTACGTGCAGTACTGGATTTAATATTCAGTTTGTCTTTCATTAGAAATATTTTTTATTTTTTTCCTTTCTACCTAGTTAAACCCAGTGGCAGACAATCCGTCGGTGTCCTTGTAGGCACCTCTTTTTGGAATGCCTTTGCCTTATTCGAGCCGTTCAAAATGTTAGTTATTATTTATTGTTACTGGCTTGACCGGTGAAGGATTTATGGCAGTAAGTGTCACTGAAGTACTTGCCGTGCAGCCAACGGCATCCGTCACGGTTACGTTATAAGTTCCAGCAGAAAGGCCTGATTGGTCCTGAGCTGTTGGTATAAGACCTGTCCCATTTGAGGTTGTCCAATTGTAGGTAAATGGTGCGGTGCCACCGTTTACTACCAAATCAATTACTCCATTTTCGCCCAAAGGTGCATTAGAGCCAGGCGGGCAAGTCGGGTTTGTCACATTGGTAGTCAATACCATTGTGGCGACGTTTGTTAAAGTGATGGTAGCAATAAAAGTACAGTTTCTGGCATCGGTGATAGTGACCTGATAATTTCCCGAGGCCAAGCCAGTGATGGTAGCGGTTCCGTCGCCGGTTGGCGTACCGTTCCAGTCGTAGGTATAAGGAGCCGTACCACCCGATACCGTCGCCGTCACGCTTCCGTTGGTGGCTCCGCAGGTTGGCTCAGTTTTTGACAAAGAAGCCGTAAGGGCGGCAGAAGGCTGCGTAACGAAAATGTTGGTTACTGTTCCCGTACAGCTTCTTGAGTCAGTGATGATTACGCTATATGTGCCTGCGGGGATATTGGTACGGTCTTTGGTAGAGGCGCCGTCGTTCCATTGATAGGTATAGGGGGCGGTTCCGCCAGTGACTGCCAGTGTGATACCACCCGTAGATTGACCAAAACAAGGCACATTTGTTACGGTTGGTGTTGCACTGATTGCTGCGGGTTGGGTTACGCTGATGCTGTTTGCGTTAGCGGTACATCCTTGGGCATCGGTGACAGTCACGCTATAGTTACCAGCCGTTAGACCACTGCGGTTTTGGGTGGTTATGCCTCCGCCCCAATTGTAGGTATAGCCTGGCGTACCACCCGATACCGCCAAACTGATAGAACCCGTAGCACCGCCATTACAAGCCACTGGAGTGACTGTTGGGGTAATGACAATGGCAGGATACGTACCCACGATAGCCGTAAAAGTATTGGCACAGCCAGTAGAAGAGGTAATCGTAACGGTGTAGGTGCCAGTCGCAAGACCAGATATAGTGGTGCCTGAGCCTGAGCCCGAACCGCCACCAGAGCGAGTCCATGTATAAGTATAGGGGGCAGTGCCGCCCGTAACAGTCATATCAATAACCCCAGTATTGGTAGCACCAGGACACAACGGTGTTACCGACGAAGTAACCGATTGAGTACAGGGCTGAATAGTGATAGGCGTGGCAGTGGAAGTTTGCCTACCGCAGGCGTCAGACACTGTGACGGTAATCATACAGGAAGTAACACTACCCACATTGGGAGGGGTAAATGTTGTACTGGCCGCCGAGGCATTGGCAAAAGTACCTCCGCAGCTACTCGTCCATTGATAAGTAAGCGGAGATGATACAGGAGAGGTAGCCGTAACGCTGACGGCATAGCCAACCCCTATTGACATGGTTGTAGGAACATTTGCCACACTGATAAAAGGCACTTTATCGACAGAAGACAAAAGGCTAAAATTAAAAAAGGCACGAATAGCAGCTACGCTGGCCGTACCACCTGCTTTTTTGATGTCATGACCCGCTTCGTACATCACGTAGCCAGAAGTATTCAGGCCAAAACCACGGCCGAAAACAATCACAGCTGCTGGCCCAGGCGACAACCCTGGTACATTGGATTGGCTAGGGTCGAAAGCAATGACCTGGGTCGAAGGCCGCCAGCCTCCCCCTGCTTTGGGCAGATAGATTTGTTCGGCACCTCCGGGATGGGCTGCATCTGTCGAACCCATGTATTGCGAAGCAGGACTACTTGGGTTAAGACGAGTATAAGGAGGGCTTCCATCACTGTGTGAACCAGAAAACACCAAGGCATTGCCAATAGGGCCTACGTTCGTGGCCAAAAAGTTAGTTTGCAAACTTCCATTGTTCATGTTTTCTAATTCCGAAACGGCTTTGCAACCCGCCCAAATCGCCCCAAACTGCGTACGGTTCCAGTTGTAGAGGTTGCTATGGGTACTCCATGTGGGGTCGGCGTGGGGCATCACAAAAATATCATCGCAAACTCCCAATGCTTGGGGATTTTTATAGTTGTAAGCTGAGGCTGGAATTCCCGCCTGACTGAAGAAGCCTGTGGCAATTGCTCCATTCTGGTCGTCCAACGTCCAGCGGGGCGCGGAATTGAGCGTATAAGTTACGTTCACCGTCAACGGGCTCGTCGTGGTTATCCCCGAAACGCCATAGCTGCTAATTTTGCCATTCACCGATGCGTTTCGGAAAGGGGCTGGAATGATGAACGTCCCGCCTCTAAAATCTACACCTTGGTGGCTAAAGTCTATGCCATCAATGCCTTTGGTTTGGCTGATGACCCATTTGACAGGAATTTTGTTGTTTTTCAACAAATCGTATATCAACCCGTAAGGCCTCAAAGCGTTAGTTTGAGTTTGCGGGGTAATCCCCATGTTGATGATGTACGAGCCCGCAGGAAAGGTTTCGGTCTGTGCATAAGACCTCAATATTCCCGTCAGCATACACAACAAAGAAAGGATTGTTGTCAATAAATATTTAGAGAGACGGAAGCGGTAAAAAACAACCATACAATTTGAGAATAAATTTGTTCGGATAAACTAAGAACTACTTAGTCATTTTGTAACAAGAACTAATCCGACGATTTAGCCAAATCGTTATACTGTTTACCGGTTTTGTTTTTTTGTAATACACGGAGAAGCTTATTCCGACGAGGGGAAAAAAGGCAAAGGTAAAAGTGGCTAATTTGCGGCCTTGGAACAGGTCATCAAAAGACAAAACAGCGCCAAAAGAAAGGATGCTCTCCCTTCTTGAAGGCAAAAATGGGGGAATGGCGACAGAAAAAAGCCGCGTTTCCTTGCACAATTTTCATGCCATATTGAAAAAAATAGGCATCTAAAACCTGATGGCGATAGCAAATTTTCAAAATAGCAGGAAGAAAACCATTAAGTGAAGTAAGCCACGAAAACATCAATGAGAAACATTGCCCCAGGTTTCGGAAACCGATAGCTGCTTGATGAGTGGTTGGTTGGAATGGGGATTGTCGGTTACTATTTTACCAATGTGTAGGTACATCATGTTGGGTATTATTTCTTGGGTCCCCGGGTTTTTACTCGGCAGGTGTATTGTATCAAAATACGTTTCTAAAGCATATTCTTTTGGTTTTGGGATTCGGTTCATACCGTACCATCGAACGACCCTGACGGTGGCGTTGGGGGTAAAATACGCAGCAAGCTGTTGCTTAATTTGGTGGCGTTGAAGCGTATCTTTGTTTTGAGCCAACGAGTTGAGTAGTCCTCCCACTATTTTTATAGGAGCTGCCACAGAATCAGGCTGCGATTCTATTATAATGCTGGAAGTACTGTCTTTGCAAGATCTAATTTCCAAAACCGGCGTTTGGCTAATCGGTATGTTGTTGAAGTACCTTTTTAAATAGGAAGACGAGTAAGCATGAAACTGCTGAAAAGAAACATGCTTCAAAGCACTCGAATCCAGCGGCATAAGCATCCGCTCAAAAGCACGCACAAGCGACTCCGTAAACAAAGACGCACTGTGGTTTTTATTGACCCAAGAAGGCTCATAAGGCAGCGAACTTCCCATTTTAACGATGCCACATTGTCCTAAAAACAGTTTTTGAACTACCTGCTGACGATACGCTATCGAAGTCCCCAGCGTGTCGGGTACTCGTTGTGACGAATGAATGCTTTGCGCACTATATTCCGATAAAATCAAACCCAAATGCAGTTTTTGGGCTTTTTGTTTAGTTTCCAACCACCCCGCCACTTCATCTACCAAAAGCCCTTTGGCAGGGTTGTCTCGTAGTTTCCAGTTGGCAAAAAAGCCCTTATTATGGGAGGGGGGGAGTCCATAGCCAGCATAATACACCACTACGATGTCTTTTGCGCCAGTCGGAAGCGAATCAATCGCCTGTTGAAGGTCAATGGCGGTAAATTTTTGCTTTGATAGGTGCATTACCTCCATTTTATAGTCCAACCCCCACTTTACGATGTCTAAAATTTGAAGCATATCTGCTTCGTTACGCAGTTGTGGTAAGCCAAATTTACTATCTTCGTTTTCGATCACAAACAATACGTGCAGTTTTTGGGCATGGAGGGATAGGGCCATAAACAAAGCCCCCAAAAGCGTCAATACGTATTTCATGCGTTTACCGTTAGTATTCTCGTTTCGATGCAATTGGTTGGGATAAACAGAAACTGATTAGCCGTTCTCTTACAAGAATTACTCCGACGATTTAGCCAAATTGTCATACTATTTATCATTTTGGGTTTTCTGCTTCAGAAGTGAGCGTTTAGCAAGTTGAAAACGAGATAGACTGAAACGCCGACTTAAGCCTCCAAAATCAATTTAAAACAAGTGCCTTTGCCGACTTCGCTCTCGATGGTCAAAAGGGTCTTTTGTTTCTGCACAAAATCATGAATCAATATCATGCCCAACCCCAGGCCGTGTATTCCTACTTCGGGTTTGATTTTCCCCGCAAACACTTGTTGCAGATAGCGCAGCTGGTCGGGGGCAATGCCATTGCCAGTATCAGCGACGATGAGTGTAGACTTATAAGATGATTCATTATTGGCTACTGACGGGGGGCTGATACGTAATGTAATCTTACCATCGGCAGGCGTGTTTTTAAGGGCGTTGTCGAGTAGATTACGCACCACCATCATCAAACCACCAGGCGCCGTCGTGAGCCATAGATGGGCAGGCAGTTCTGTTGTCAATGTGATTTTTTTTGCTTCCGCAAAAGGGAAGTAATTTTGGTACAACTCTTGGAAAAGGGGGACTACATCCATTTTTTGTTGGGGTTCGTCCACACCCTGCGTAAAATACTGACTCTTCCCCCATTCAAACAGGTTGTTAAGGAGCAGTTGGTTTTTTTGTCTCATGCGCTCTATTTGCTGGATGACTTTATCCAATTCCTGTTTTTTCCCTTCGCGGATGAGATGATGCAACAATACCCCCATGTCATTGAGGTTGTTCATAGGCGAGCGCAAATCGTGGGCAATGATGGTGTAGAATTTATCACGACCCTGTTGCAGCTCCAACAGTTTGGTATTTGTTTTCCGAAGTTTCATGGAAATAAAGAGAATGGTTCCAATCAGTCCTAAAGCGACCAGCAAACCGCCAAACAAAAGTTGTTTTTGAGATTCGGCCATTTGGAGGATACGTTCTTTTTTTTGAACTTCTATCTGACTTTGGAGCAGTTTGGTTTTGCTTTCATTCGCTTGGTTTTCTAAGGCAAGGTTTCTTAAAGTGGCCTCGCGTTTTTCGGCATCGTATTGCGCTTTAAGCAGTTTATTTCGGCTTTCGGCTACCTGCTTTTCTAAGGAAATCCGTTTAAGTTCGGCTTCTTTTTCGGTAAAAGAATATTTCTCTTTGAGGTGAAACATGGCCAGAAGCCGATCATTCTTAACAATGATTTCATTCAAACGGTCATACTCCTCATCGGCTTTTACTCCTGCTTCCCAGTTGCCAACATTATAATAAGCGGTCTTCAATAACTTGTTAATGTTGCGTTGTCTCCTCAAATTGGTAGGAGCGTACGTCTTAATCTCTTTATTTGCTTTTTCTAAAACCACTATCGCATCCTTATATTTTTTTACCCGAATATAAGCCCTGCCTAAGTTTTGGTAATCCCTATAGTTTGCCTTAATTTTAGGATGCTGGATGGTCTGCAAGGCAACAGTAAGTGCCTTATCATATTTATTCAGATTTACATACCCTTGGTGATAGTTATGATAAATATCACGCCGCATAGACTCACAGTAAGGGTGTTTGTCAATCATTTCAATAGCTTGGTTGAAAGCATCCGACAGTTGAGATTCGGTGGGTTGTTTCTCAAAATAAGGGTCAGCCGACACGACTGATACATAATAGAAGTATTTGTCTATGGGATTGCTTGATTTTGTGGAGAGAGTAATCAGTTTGTTGAAATATTGTTTTGTTAAGTCCGTATAGATTTCTTCCCAAACAGTTAATCGTAATTGACGATAGCAATAGAGCATGCCTGTGGTATCCTTATTTTTAGCAAAAATCTTTTCTGCTTTTACCAAATAATAGTAAGCAAGTGAATCTTCCTTCTCGTAAGAATAATGCCGCCCCAGTATAAAATAGGTCATAGCTAAACCCATTTGCAATTTTTGTTTAGCCACCATCGGTACGATTTGCTTAGTATTCTGAATGTCTATGGGTTCATCCCAGTTTTGTTTTCTCAACTCAGCCGCAATCAATACATGCAGGGCTCCAGGATTGATGCTTCCTTCTGTGTTTTTTAAACTGACCGGATTGGATGCGGCGATAAGGTAATCCTGAAAAGTCGAAAAGGGTTTATTTTGGGTATGCCCCAACCTAACAACCCAAACTGAAAGAATGAAAAGGATAAAGTATTTCATACGTTGAATGCCGAATGAAGGGTGAATACACTTTTGTATTTAGTTTAAGGTTTCCAAACGATGCTAAAACTGGATCCCACACCTAATTCACTCTTTATGTGAAGATTAACCTTATTTTTTTGGGTAAAATTATAAACCAATATCATGCCCAGCCCCAGTCCGTTTACCCCTACTTCGGGTTTAATTTTTCCCGAATACACTTGTTGTAGATACCTTAGTTGCTCAGGAGCAATTCCCTCGCCCGTGTCGGCAATCATGATAGAATAATTGGGGGTACCTGCTTCACTGCTGCTGCCGCTTACCGTAATTTTCCCTCCGGAGGGGGTATGTTTCAGGGCATTGTCGAGTAGATTACGGACGGCTATTTCGAATCCTTTTTGATCGGCTTTCAGGAGCAAAGAAGAAGGCAATACCAATGCTAACGACACCCCCTTTGCTTCGGCAAAAGGAAGATAATGATTACATAACGTTTGTAAAGATGTGGCAGCATCAAATGCTTTAGACTGTGTTAGGGATTCATTGATAAAATATTGGCTTTCTCCCCATTCAAACAGGTTATTAAGGAGCAGATGCGTTTGTTGCCTCATGTTTTCCATTTGTTGGATAACTTTATCCAATTCCTGTTTTTTTCCCTCTCTGATGAGATGAAGTAGCAATGCCCCCATATCATTAAGGCTGTTTATGGGCGAGCGCAGGTCGTGGGCAATAATGGTATAGAATTTATCACGGGCTTGCTGAAGGTGTAACAATTCCAGGTTGGTTTTACGAAGCCTTATTGTGAAAAAAAGTACGATTCCAACCAATACGAGGGTCATAATTAACCCCCCAAACAAGAGGCTTTTTTGTGAGTCTGCTATTTCCTTTTCCAAAGCAAGTCTTTTGAGCTCCGCTTCCTTATCGGCAAATGAATATTTTTCCCGCAGGTGAAACAGCGCTACGCTACGGTCGTTGTCTCTAATGACACTGACTAGGCTGTCATAGGTTTCATCTGTCTGAATGCTTGCTTTCAGATTTCCTGCCTCATAATAAGCTCTTTTTAAAAAAAAATATATATTTCTTTGCCGCATGAGCGCCATTGGCCTTTCAATTTTAATTCGCTTTGCTGCTTCTTCCAGAGCTGCTATGGCTAGGTCATATTTTTTTAATGACAAATAGGCATTGCCCAAGTATTGATAATCCATAAAATCTATTTTTTTGTTTGTATGGTGCATTACCTTAAGGGCAAATTCAAGCACTTTGTCATGCCTTTGCTTACGTAAATACCCTTCCTGAATATTCTTATAAACATTGGCCCGGATGTACTCAAAATGAGGGTAAGTATCGATCATTTTGAGTGTTTTATTCAGGGTCTCTGCTATCTGACTTTCGGTTGGCTGAGGCTTAAAATAAGGATCGCACGCCATAATAAGTAAGTAGTACATGTAATTGTCAATGGGATACTTGGATTTTTGGCCAAGTGCCACGACCCTATCAAAGTAAAATTTTGGCAAATTTTTGTCTGCTCTTCTTGTATGGGAGCGCAAGAGTTTGCAACAATGAATGATTCCCGTAGTATCATTGCTTGCTGTAAAAATTTTTTCTGCCTTTGTTAAATAACTGTAAGAAAGAGAGTCGTCTTGGTCAATGGTATATTCTCTTCCAAGTATATAATAGGCCATTGCTAAACCAAGCTGTGATTTCTGTTTTGAAGCAAGCTGTATGATTTGCTTTACTTTTTCCTTTTTAATCGTGTCATACGCATTTTGTTTTCTCAACTCAATGGCAATCAACAAATGCAGATATTGGCTTGAAATAGGGTTAATGTTGCCTCCGTTTTTTTTTAAACTATCCAGACTAGACGCTGGTAGGAGATAGTCACGAAAGGTTTTAAAGGATTTATTTTGGGTGTATCCTACCCCGGCAAACCAAATCATAAAGGCAAAAAAAATAGGGTATTTCATAAAATCATCATTTTTTTAGCCCCCAAAACCGAACGAAAACATGGTCTTATATCTACTTCGTTGATTATATGTAGGCTGGCATTGTTTTACTGCATTTTCCCAAAATACCTGCGGGGTATTTTCTGGTAGTATCAAGCATGTTTCGTAGAACTGCAACAAATGTTAGGATCAGCCCTGAGTTCTAACACGTCGGGTATTTGTAGAGACATCACTGTTCTTTTGGCTTCGGCCCACGCTTTGTGGTTTTATTACTCATTAAAAAGCAAATAGCAGACTGTTAATGAGTATAGAGGCTTTTTATGGTTTCGAAATATTACCCAAATTGGGCACTTACCCCCTAGCGACTGTATTGGAGTCATATCTGTTCGTGAAGAAAACTGTATTGAATGGTTTCCATGAGCGTAAATAATATTTTCTAAGGCTTCAGGGGGGCTGTCAACAAATAATAATCCCTGAAAAAGTTGTAGATGCCGTTGTCTTGTCTTCGAGCAGAATATAGAAAGAGGAAATTCAAAAACAATAAAAAGCCAGTCGTTAGGCCTTTATAAAATCTTACAATATACAGTGACATAATTTTTTAATTTCTGGGTAGGGAAGAGCTTTTAATTCTTATGAGCATTGGTGAATAAGAATATTTTCAGCTAAAAAAATACTGTCCAAAGTCATTTTTGTTAAAAACATTCTCTGGACAATGGATGAGGCGAGAGAATAACAGCCCACAAAGGTATCATCAATGATGTATGAGGCAAGTAGAAGCTGATAATTATACCATAACGTTCAAGATAAAGCATAGTAGTACTGCGATGAGTATTCCAACGTTTACCCCTGAGGGTGAGCTATATAGAAGGAATGCCACAATTTTGAATTAAAATTAGTTGTTTATTTTTAATTCAAAATTGCTGGCAAATTAGCCAAAACGTTTTTTAACTTATCCAAAATGGCATTTTTATCATCGCCATAGTTTCAAACAGCCCACGGCTTTATTTTTATACCTCAAAAGCTTTGGCTAAATTGGATATTATTTAAACATAATGCATAATAAATTGTTTGAATCTGTACACAAATACAGAAAATATGCCGATCAGTGATATTGTAATCGCTATGCTGGAAGATGACCCAATTGACCAGATCAAAATAGAAATTATGCTTGCCAAGCTCATTTCTTCTCAATATAAGTACCACTTAGGGGGTACTTATACGCAATTAGAAGATCTGGTTAAGTATCTCAATAACCACAAAGTTGACTTGGTTCTATCAGATATTATGATTGACAACAAACCTATTGGCATAGAGCTTTTAAAAATACTTAGGGATACTCTCGTCCCCGTTGTACTAATGACCACCTCCCAAGACCAAAAGCTATTTTTAGAGGCACAAAAGAACCTCAGTGTTCAGTATCTGATTAAACCTTTTCATGCTATTACGCTTCAATCAGCCATTGAAAACACTTTAGAAGCGCAAAAAAAAAGTAAACAATATAATTTTATTGACAAAAACTACCTGTACTTGAGCAGCAAGTCAGGTCATCAGGAGCAGGTTTGGTTTACTGAAATTGTCTATATCGAAGCCGACGACAGCCACTGTTACATACATACGCTCTCTAAAAGGTACGTGCTAAAAAAGTCATTAACTAAGCTGTTGGGAGAAGATTTAAACGAACATTTTATTCGTATCCATCACAAATTTGCGGTCAACAGGATACATATTCAGCAATCGGAAGCCAATACACTTAAACTAGCAGGGCAAGTGGTGCTTCCAGTGGGGAAGAGTTTTAGAAAAGAGCTGAACAGCTTTCTAAAACGACATATATAACCCAAAATTATCCAGTTACCGCCAAAAATATACCATTTACCGCATTTTAATTCATTCTACTCCATATGGAATATAAAAATATACCATTTTTGGTTTTGTACACATACAGTGCATTACCTTATGGCCAGTATAAAGTCAGATTTTTGCTTAACGTACTTTAAAAGAAAACCCTTTGATGAACCCAGCGGAGCAAGGGTCAAAAACAACCTTAAATTGTTCGATTTTGGATCGGACTACACTTATTTTTTTTCAATATTACCCAAAAACAACAAAGATTTACGTGCCTTAACTGATTCACTTCAAAATATCATTGAAGGTGAGTACTGTTTAATAAGTATCTTTTATGATCACGGACGACCTTTTGTGATGGGAATTCGCACAGATTGGCTTATTAATCAGGTTGGAAATCTTTCCTCAGACTTAGATGATTTTATCCCTAAAGTGCTAAGTAACTGGAACAATCAATACAGTTTATTCACTTTGAGATACTCACTATTCCACAAAGAATATCAGCAGGCCGTCAATCCTGACTTACTGGCAAAAAGCTATTTTTTTCAGTTTATCCTTCTTTTTATAGATGATCTTTACACACAAATTTTAAGCAAAACTGCGAAGAATTTCAAGGAAATTGATTTACGAAGGATTAAAGAGGTGGAGGCGCAAATAACGTATGATTTTAAGAAATCTACTCCTTCAATCAACGAAATGGCAAAAATGGCTGGAATGAGTGTGAGTAAATTCAAAATTTTATTTTCTGAATTGTTTAGTACTAGCCCCCATCAGCACATTTTGGATAAAAAAATGATGTATGCTCAGGGATTGCTTCAAACAGGAAAATATTCTATTACGCAGGTAGCCTATCAAGTGGGGTATCACCATCCTTCAAGTTTTACGCGTGTGTTTAAGCAAAAATTCAATTATTCACCCAATACTTCCTATTTTGAAAAATGGTGAATATGATCCAACACCCTTCGACTGTTGAATTTGTGATTCCAGCCGAAAACGCCCAAACGGTAGTTACACTACTGATGTCCAATAAGATAACTTTTACTCTGACCTCTTCAACTTATAGCCAAGACTCACCCCAAACAATTGGCTCAACCTCCGAAACGGAGCAGGATACGAAGACCGACAGCACTTTTGTCTCTGTTAACTCGAAGGTCGACGCATTTGAATCTATTTGTTTAAAATACCTTACAAGTAATCTAGAGCAGTTTCCTCCCAAAGCGGATGAAATTGCGGCTGAAGTAGGGATTTCTATCGGGTCGTTTAAAAATAGATTTAAGGCTGTGTATGGAAAAACCTTTTACCAATTATTCATGGAGAAACGAATAGAGTATGCCAAAACGTTACTCTTGCAGGGTTTTAAAGCGGTTGAAATATCCCAACGATTCGGGTATTCGCAAAACATCAAATTCAACAAAGTTTTCTTGAAATATGTCGGGGTGACGCCTAAAAAATATCAGGACATTCATAATCTACAGAAAAAAAACCAGCCTGATCATCTGTAATTTGAAAACCTTTTGAAAGTGAGCTCTTCTTCTACGGAGATGAGTTTGGATAATTCTTATCTTCTAGAAGATAAACATTGAGCAAATCAGCCATTTTCTCCACACGCATCAACTCAAAATAGATTAGAATAAAATCAGGTAAAAGGTGTTCTTCTAAAGGTAGGAAACTTCCCAAAACAGATAGGTTTGATTAGAACATAATCCTAAAAAAATCTAACGCTCTCCAAAAATTTTAAATTATGATTGGGGTAACTGTCAGTTCGACGTTGAGGGTCAAGAAAGTGAAGATTTGGGTAAGTGCCGAACACGCACCAACAGTGGCTCAGTGCGGGTGCAAAGCAGTATGAAGAGATAGAGAAGGGTGAAGCTTAGTTAAAGAATTTAACCGCAAAGTGCACAAAGAACACAAAGACAATTCTTTGCGAACTTTGCGGTTGAGAGATTTTATATCGCAGGCAAAACTGGCCGCTTCGCCAATGAATCATTGATAACTTTTAGCACGTGCTCACGCTCGGCGCCAATCAACGGCAGACGCGGCTGGCGCACGTATTCTGTTCCTAAGCCCGTAGCCACTTCGGCCAATTTGATGTTTTGCACAAACTTGGTCGATACGTCTAAGTGCAGCAGCGGGTAGAACCAACGGTATATTTCGCGGGCTTCTTCAATCCGACCTTGTTTGGCCAATTCATAAATCACGACCGTTTCGCGCGGGAACGCGTCTACCAAACCAGCAATCCAGCCGTCGGCTCCCATGAGGAGACTCTCCAACGCCATATCATCTACGCCCGAAAGGATTTTAAAACGACCGCCGAGTTCGTTGATGATGTCGGTCATGTAGCGAATATCGCCCGTCGACTCTTTCATAGATTCAAAGTGGGCATTTTGGGCCAAATCTTTGAACATCGGAATAGTGACCAAGGTCTTGTAAGCCACGGGATTGTTGTAAATCATCACGGGCAAATCAGTTGCATCTGCTACGGTGTGCATATAATGCAACGTTTCGCGCTCATCGGATGGGTAGCGCATGGGGGGCAACAGCATAAAGCCGTCTGCGCCCGCACCCGCCGCTTCTTTCACGAACGAAACCGCCATGCGGGTGATGTTTTCTGCAATGCCGATGATCAACGGTACGCGGTCGGCGATAGTCTCACGGGCCGCCGTCAAAAGCTCCAGCTTTTCGGCGTAGGTCAACGTACTGTTTTCGCCCAGCGAACCGCAGATGATAATGCCGTGTACGCCAGCTTTGATTTGTTCGTCAATGTTGTAGGCAAACGTTTTGAGATCGAGGGTTTCGTCTTCAAAAAATTTTGTTGTCACGGCGGGATATACGCCTATCCAATTGGGCTTCATATGAGGAAAGTTTTGAGATTATGCAGAAACGTAAATGTTAACTAGTTTGTATGCTACAAAATTAACGTGCCTGAGCTTGCCAAACTTTTCGCCAGTTGACTGATTTTAATAGTATTTTATTCAAAAACTACATTTTATTTCTTCTAAATGGATAAAGAACTATCACTTTGCATCAATTAGTTTTTTTTAGGTAGTCGCGTGGCGGCATACCGGTTACCTGTTTAAACTGTCGATTGAAATTAGACAAATTGGCATACCCGCACGAAAAAGCAATTTGGCTGACGCTTTGCGTGGAGTCTTTCAACAACCGGCAAGCGTGCTCAATCCGCACTTCATTGAGTAGTTGGGAGAAGGTTTTACGGGTATGAACCCGCAAAAACCGACAAAATGCATGAGGCGTCAAATTGGCCACACCCGCAATGTCGTCGAGGGTAATGGCGTTGGCATAATTGGTCAGAATAAAGTTAAAAACGTTTTCTAATCGCTGATGGTCAACGGGCTTGTTCGGATTTTTGTAGGATGTTCCCGATAGACGTTCGCAGTCGGGCGTGAGCGTAAGGGTGTCAAGCGTGTTTAGCAGCAGCATTAATTGCTCAAAAGGACGGAGTTCATTTATTTTTTCTAGCCTATCGGTGAGTGAATTAGGCCCCGAAAATCGAATCCGTACCCCATGCGTGGCTTCTCGCAGCAATTCAGCAATGTGCATCAATTCGGGTGATGTGATGAAAATTTCGCCCAGAATAGATTCTTTAAAAAAGAATGAATACGCCATGACTTGACGCTGCGAATCTGGTTGAAAATAGTCCACATCGTTGAGCATCACATGCGGCACATTGGCCCCCAACAGTACTAAATCATAAGGTTGAAAACGGTCAATGCGGTCACCAACCACCAATGTTCCAGTGCCTTCCTTAATCAATGTCAACTGAAATTCGGGGTGAAAATGAAGACGCTGGTAAAAGTGTTTATCGTGATCTACCTGCACCCGAAACGAGCGGTCATCAACGGTGGGGACGCGAAAAAGCAGTGCTTTCATTTTTCGAATGAGTAAGTAACAACTACGGGAAGGTGATCGGAGGTGGTAGGCTCGTACAAGACGTGATAATCAAGCACCTTAAACGGGCTTTCTTTGTGCGTCCAAAAGTAATCAATTCGCTTACCGTTGCCTGGGTACGTGGCCCCTTCGGTGTTTGCGCCCGCGTCGTTCCAGTATTTGGTCATTGCTTCAAGGGTATGCTCATCGGCGGTGGCGTTAAAATCCCCGCCTACAATCACTGGATATAGACTATTCTGTAAATTTTCGTTAATGACCGCCGCTTGCAGGCCTCGATTCAGCGGCGACCGATGGTCGAGGTGTGTAGTGCAAAACCGAACGTATTTGTTAACGCCGAGATCCACTAAAGCGCACATCAGCAAGCGCGGCTCAGTGGAATCTGGATTGGGGAGCTTGAGCCGCTGAACTGCCTCTATCGGGCGGGTCGACAAGATGCCAAGGCCGTATTTTCCGCCCTGTAAATCAATGGTTTTACCAAAGGCCTGCTCATAGCCCGTCAACAGCGATAAGATTCGCATTTGGTTCAACTTCCCCGAGCGCGTGGCTCCGCTGTCAATTTCTTGCAAAGCTACAAAGTCGGGCTTGTGCTTTTTGATTAAATCTGCCACGCGGGTCAGGTTGGTTTTGCCCAAGTTATTTTCGCCGTGGTGAATGTTGAAGGTCATCACTTTCAACTTGATTGGGGCAGGTTTTGACTTCTGTCCATAGGTAGAAATCCCAGCATAACACCCCAGAAATAACAACAAAAAATAGTTAAAAACGCGCACAGTCCAACGGAGTTAAGGGAAACAATTGCAAACAAAGATAATCGAATCATCAATTCAAATCTGAGAAATGCCCCATTCATTCTCTTTTGAGGTCTGTAAAAAAAAGAGACTGCCTTCATAGACAGCCTCTTTCGGTATCACTACTAACACTAAACAAATAAACTACAGACAATATCGAATCTATGAAGAACGATAGGCCGTTTCGTACACTGATTTTACGTGTGGCCCTAAGAAAATCCGGGCATAAATCCGGATGATGGCCAGTCCGTCAATGATAAAACTCAAAGAAACCGACAATGCCAAAATAGCCTGATTCTCGTGGATATGACTGAAAATCAAATCCTCCCCAATAAAAGTTGGTGTAATGGGAAAACCCGAAACCCCCAAACATGCCATTAGGAAAATAAAAGCCAGCTTGGGGTGTTTGGACGAATGCCCGTGGAATTGGTCTAGGTCAATGTTACCTTCAATGGATTTCAGTTTTGTAAGACAGAAATAGCCTAAAACTCCCGACGCAATAATGCCACTGAGGTACAAGATTGTCTGGTCGTTTTTGAAATGTTCGTTGAACGAAACCGCCAGCGCAATCCAAAAGTGGTTCATTATGACCAATATCCAACTCATCGGCGCTTTTCGGCGTTCTGTAAAGGATTTCAATACCATCAACAGCCCAATCAGCGAAAAGAAAATAGGCAGATAAGCGTGGATATTCGTGGGAATCAGTTCTTCATTGTAAAGACAAACCAATCCAATGACGTAGGTAGGAATAAAGAAAATCAGCAGCCGATTGACGGTCAGGAAATTCATTTTATTACCCGCCCATTTTAATGGATTCCATAAATAACGGTACATCAACGAATCTAGGTTCCACTCCTTAATGCTCAATAGATAGAGCGTATATTCTAGTTTTTTGGGGAAGAAATGTTCGATAGAACGGGCACGAGGAGAGAAGTTGTAGAATTGTTCGCGAATCAAATAACTTACCACCGACGGTGAAACCAGCAGCTGATACGTTCTCAAGAAAGCGTTTCCGGCAAAGTGAAACATCGCCAGTATTTCCAAACCTGCTGCCACTTCAATAAAAATCAACCCAATTTGCGCAATAGATGCGTACGCAATTTGACTTTTTACTGACGATTGAACCCGGGCAATTCCCGTCGTAATCACCGCTGTAAGTAGCCCCAATACCGCAATCAGAATCCGGACCGAGAGCTGGTGCTCCCAAAAAGGATAGGTTCTCAATAACAAAAACACGCCCAAATGTACCGAAAGTGAGCCGTAAAAAATGGCCGTCGAGGGCGTAGGCCCTTCCATGGCGCGGGGTAGCCATGAGGAGAACGGGAGCTGAGCTGATTTTGCCGCTGCCGAAATCAAGATCATAATCGAGATAAAAACCCCAATCCAAGTATGGCTTTGGAGGTGTTCGTGGACGAGTTCATAATTATTTAATTTCAGAAAAGTAATGTTTTCATGAAACAAATGGTGGCTCATCCACATGGCTAATATCAGGCCCACATCGCCAATTCGATAAATGGAAAATACTTTGACGGCGTTTTTAACCGGAAGGTAACGGTCTCTATAAAAGGCAATCAATAGAAAAGAGGAAATTCCCAAAATCTCCCAGCCCACAAAAAGGGTTTCGAGGTTGCCAGAGAGAATGATGATGTTATAGCCTACATAAAAGAACAGAATCGTATTGAAAAACCGCTTGTAGCCGCTCTCGCGGTGGAGATAATAGCGGCTGTAGATGGTGACCAGGAAAGTCAAAAACGAGCCAACAAAAAGGTAGGTAGCTCCGATTTCGTCAAAACAAAAATCAATAAAAAACTCATACCCCGTGGCTTTAAAAAGCACAATGTCTTTGATATTCAGAATGGGGCGACCATTCAACAACCAATACCCAATAAAGCCAATCGTGGAAGCCAAATGCAAGCCCACCGTGCCAAAAGCAACGCCCGAAATAACGCCTTCTTTGGGCGCAGGCACCAATAAACTGATGATAAATCCAAGAACTGGGAGCAGAATAAAAATATGAAGGAACAAGGTCATGGCAATAACTAGCTAAGTGAGTAAACGGGAAGGTTTTCGTGGTGAGTTTCCAACAAAGATGTAATGTCGTTGACCGTGTCTACGTGATTTACCAAAGGATTATAAGGCACAAAATCACCGTTTCTAAACACTGAAATTTCCTGTGTCTCGGGGTTTATCACGGCCAAATTGACCCATTCATTGATAAACCATTCGTAGGTTGCGGGATTTTTTTGAATCGTTTTCAAAACTACTTCAGGGAAGTGTTCCACAATCATCAGAAGGCGTACGGGGTCGTGTACCTCAATCATTTGGCTCGGCAGTCCGGGGCGCAAATCACCGTCGATTCCGTTGGCAACGCCAAAAAGCCCCATCACATTGTGCGGCAATTTGGTTCCGGCCCCCAATTTTTGATTATCTACCCGCGAGAAAAAGTACTCCAGATTAATGCCTCCGCATACGGGCGCGGCGGCATTGAGAATATTGAGTAGGTACTTTCCTTCAGGGTCTACTTGGTAGTCAAATGAATTTAAAAACGCTCGTCTGTCCAGAAAAACATCTTTCGATAAGCTCCGTCGGCCAATGATACAAAGGGCGTTGGTGGCGTGGTTGAGCTCTGGCCGAGGCTCAAACAACGACACTGAGCGGGTTCTGATTTTTTCGTGGATTTTTTGAGGGCTCAGTGTGGTATCAATGGATTCAAATCTCCGAGAGCGTTCTTTGGCGTTATAATCCAACGCTTTCTCAAAAATTGTTTCATTCTTTTTGTGTCTTTCCTGATTTTTGGGCGAGAGCGCGTTTTCGTCAAAGTACACTATTTCGTCGCGGGTGGTATCATGAAGGCCACCTATAAACTGGGTATCGGCAGGAATCATGATGCCTCGGTCGCTCAAAATAGCCCTGACTTTGGGGTGGTTGGCCATAAAAGAAATCACCCGCGAGTTGACCGAGCCAGCCCGACCCGCGCAGGCACCGCAGTCGTAGGCGGCATAGTGAGGGTTGTTTACGCTGCTTGCTCCGTGTCCAATCACGTACACAATGGGGGCAAAATTATCTACCAAACCAATGCTTTTTAGCAGGTTTTCGACACGAATGGCCATTTCATCAATCGTGAACCCAATTTGAAGGTCGTTTTCTTGGTGATTTGCGTGTTTGTTTTCGATGGTAAGCGTCGAAAACCGGTCCATGTGTTTGAAAGAAGAGGCCGTAGCAGGACTCATCGAAGGCCGAAAGATATTGATGAACAACTTCGCGGCTGACCAAAATCCCAGTGTTTGGGAAATCAGCCAACCTCCGTAAAAAGAGTGGGAGTGTTTGCTGAAATGTACATCTTTTTTGCGTCGGTGTTTATTGCCAATTTCTTTAATTAAGTATTTGGGCGTGACGGGAGCAGGACAAACTTTGGTATAAAATTTCCCGTCTTCGGGTTGGTAAAAGAACTCTACCCCAAAAAAACCAGGTGTACCAAAGGTTTCGCAGGCGGGGTCAAATTCTTCCAGATAGCGGCGCAGGGAGCATTCACGGTCGTCGATACAAAACATGGCCTGAAAGCTTTTGTGAGAGGTATCAACGCTCTCCTTCTTTTTACTTTGAATTCCTGTCAGTACTTGGTCATAATAACTCCATTCAAAAGCCTCTTGCCACAGCGCAAGTACTTCGTTCAGTTCGGTTTTTTCGACGGGGGCAAAAAGTGGCGTGGGCGCTTGAATAATGCGCTCTTTTAACGGTTGCCAATCTCCACCGCAGTGAAAGTCAAGGGCGTCGATTTCCAATAAAAGTTCAAACACAACCACATCATGGAGTGATATTTTGCGGCGGTCGAGCAATGTTTGCGGTTGGTCTTCAATGGCCGATACCATCCCCGACCATCCCTGATGCGCGAATTGCTGATCGTAGAGGTATTGTTGATATAGTTCTTTTTTTCCTACCAGAATTTTCAACAACGAGCTGATTTCGCACTTGCCGTTTAAAAGCAAATCTTTGGCGCGAGAAGAGCGAAAAATACTCGAAAAACTATTTTTTTCTAGCTCCCGCATGGAAGCAAGAAACGTTTTGTCTTTAATGGGGAAATTCCAAATCGAAATTCCTTGGTCAAGATAACTGCAAAGCACTCGGAAAAGAATCGGATGCACCAGAGAATCCAAATCAATGCGGTAATGCTTTTTCCAGTTGGCCCGCAATGCGCCAACCCTCGGTAAGGCCGCTGAAGCGTATTTTTTCGAAATAAGGTTGTTTTGCCATTCCTTAAGGGCTTTTGCACCTTTCTTTTCGACAATGATTTTGTCAAGCACCTCTTTTTTGATGCGCTCCGACTTATATAATTCACGGAATTCATCCAACGAAAGCGAGACTTTGTATCCAAACAATTCAGATGCTCTTTGTGTAGCTTCGTAAAATTTGTCCGCCTGAAATGCGTGCAGTGTATTGTGGTGGATAAAGTCTTTGAGTGGTGCTTGAGCGGGTAAGAAGTGCTTCAAATCATGGAGCACTTCGTGTTCATCGAACAATGAATCATGTGTTTTCATGTACTTAACTATGGTGTTTACTATGAACTCAGTAGACGGATTGAGTAACGGCAGTTGAGCAATCGGGCAGCGCCGTTTTTGCTAATGAATATTCAAATCTACGTCGAGAAGAATTTCGAGAGATTAATTTGCCATTAAAATAGAAATAGTACTTTATTTTTCAAGAACAGAGGCTTTGATTTTTTGACGCTAAAAATAAAATCAATTTATATTTAAACATTTGATTATTAAATGATTAATATCATCATTTTGATTTTGACAACAGAAAAATGGTCTTAAAATTTAGAGTTACCTCATCTTTTTTTAATCCTATTTTAATGTATTGATTTTCAATATTTTTGAGATTTTCCAGCGGCATCTCTGAAAATTCAAAGGGAGGTGAGCATTTTTATAGTATCTTATGCCCTCTAAATCGTTTTCAATCCATTGCTTTCAACAGCCCATTTGTTTTTAACATACGTTAGAATGAAGAATAATAAACTGAACAACCGCCCGCTTATCGCTGCTTTTATTTTATGTTTTGCAGCTTCATCGCTGCTCGCACAGCAACCCCCAATTCCGCGGAGAGATACTGCTTTTTTTCAACCTTTATTGGAAAATATTCATTTAAAACCCATTATTATCGGCAGCAACGGACGGTATTATTACGGTGGGCAACGCCTCCGTAACCAATATTCTCTAGAAATTCCTTTTGGTGAAATGGATGACCCAGAGGTGAATCGTTATTTTACCCGGGCGCGTACCATACGCGCGGTTGGCTCCGTAATATCGGCTTTGCCGGGTATCTATTTCTTGGTTACGTCGCGTTCGGTGGGTGGAAGAGGCGTAAGTCGTCAGACGTTCTGGATTACGTATTTTGGGGCTATCGGTGTTTCGTTGACTTCCAATCTCGTCGCAAACGCTCAACTGCGGCGAGCCGTCAATATCTACAATTCGCGTTTGGGCCGGCCACGCCTTGGGCTTTCGGCCGAACCCTTACCCAACAACGCAGTGGCGTTTGGCCTTAGTTTGAAGAAGGTATTCTAATAAATTTACGAAAATTTATCGCGCTGTGCTACGTAGAGGCCCGAAATCACCAAGGCTGTTCCAGCAAAAGTATGCCAAGAGAGCGGCTCATTGAGCAGGAGGTTGGAATAAGTAAATCCAAAAATGGGGCACAAAAACAGCCAAAGCGAAGCCTTTACCGCATCAAGACGCAACAAATAAAACCAAAGTTGCAGCGAAATAACCGACACTGGAATAATTAGCCACGCCACGGAAGCCCAAAATTGAATATCCAATTGGGCACGTTGCCAATCGGCAAAATAGATGGTAAATGGCAATAGCATCAGTCCACCGAGCATTACTTGCCAACCGTTAATCAACAGGTTGGATAATTGCCATTTTACTTTGGAATAATAAACGCTCGCCGCCGATACGGCCACAATCCCCGCCATCAGAATGGATAATCCTCTTGGGCTAGCGTAGCTGTTTTGAAGCAAAGGCCAAGTGGCCATTGCCGCCCCAGATAGTCCAAGTACTACGCCGACCACCTCGTACCAGCGCAATCGACGCTGAAGCCACAACGTCGAAATGATAATCACAAAAAGTGGGCCTGTGGCCGTTGAAAGACTGCCGATACCTGCCGCTACTTCGCGCATTGAAATCACAAAGGCACTCAAATACAGCGTTGTATTGAGAAAAGCAAAAATAAGGAGTTGGCCCCACTCTTTACCTCTGGGTAGTGGGTTTTTACGCCCTTGCACCACGTAAGCGAAGCCGAGCATCAAACTGCCCGCAATCAAAAAACGCACATTAGCCAAAATAAGCGGGTCGGCCGATCTAATGCCAAATTTAGTAGCTACCGAAGCCGACGCCCACAAAGCCGCAAAAAATAAGCCAATGATAATATTTTTCAAGAAAATAAAGGTGGGTTATAAAGTGAGCAAAAGGTGTATTTAGCGCGTCAAAGTATTATTTACAGTGTTGATTGTATTTGGTAGAAGATGCTTCGTCGCCCAAAGATTGTCCTTGTCGCCACATTTTACAGGCTTTTTCTTTTTGACTGTTTAACAAAAGTGCTTCGCCGAGCCAAGCGTGAATTTGGTCGGTGGAAGGGTCGAGATTATACGCCATTTGGAGTGCTTCCAAAGCCTCGGGTTCTTGTCCTTTACGGAGAAAATATAGACCTACATTGCGGTGTGCATAACTGTTTTTAGGCGATTTGGCCAGCGACTGGTCAATCAGCTTTTTGGCTTCCTCCAACTGATTTTGCAGCAGCAGTACGTAACCCTTGTTGTTTAAATAAATCGGGTTGACTACGTCAAAATCTAAGGCGCGATTAATGAATTGCAGGGCTTTCTCGGGTTGGTTATTACGGGCAAAAATCAGGGCTAAATTATTATAAGCCAAGTCCTGTTGTGGATTAAGCTTAAGGGCGCTTTCGAAATCGTCTTGTGCTTCTTTAAAATTTTTTTTGGCAAAATAAACAACCCCTCTGTTGACCCGCGCCTGCACGTTTCCAGCCTGCAAAGCAAGCGCACGGTCGTATTCCGAAAGCGCCTGTTCATAAAAACCCTGTTGGGATTTTAAATCGCCCCATTTTAAGTAATAATTGGAGGAATCTTGGTACACTTTACGAATCTGCTCTAAATCGGCCGCCGCCATCGAAAACTCATTTTTATCAATCAATACACCTGCTCGATTGAAATAGGCTTCGGCAAAGTCTTTATCAATCTCAAGGGCTTGATTAAAGTCCTCCAGTGCCTTGTCCCACTCGCCTATCCGCAAATAAGCAATCCCACGATTGCTGTGAACATCCGCAAAATCCTTTTTTTTCTCCAAGGCCTCGTTGTAGTAACGAATGGCGTTGGCGTATTCTTTTTGTTCTAACGCAAGATTTCCCTTTAAAAAAAATTGCGCTGCTTCACTCTGATTTTGGTCAGAACAAGCCGTGAGAACCAGGGTAAAGAAGAACAAAATGAAAACGTAACCCGAAAAAACGAATTGGATGAAGGTTTTTCGGGTGGGGGCTTTTTTGAAGAAAAATGGGGCCATAAATAATCGATATTGAAGTCACAAAGATAATGCCTTCCACGGAGGTTTTACCGAAACTGTTTTTTTTAATTACAACCTCTTTTATTGGAAAAGTCATACCAAGAAAGCTGTTCTTTTAGAGGCTCAAAAGCAACTAATTTTAAGCGCAAAATAAATCAATTAACTATCTGTTAATTAGGCAAATACATTACAATATGAAACAATTTTAAGAGGAACTTTTAGGGGTACTTTTTCGTTGTTTATTTATAATGTTTTTTTATTGAAAAAATACCAAAAACAATGATAAAGCCGCCAGAAAATCAATTAATAAATGCCGATGAGCAATGGCAAAAATCCATTCCTGCACAGGTGTTTTTGAATCATTTTAGAGGGATTGATTATCACATTCGTCACTTGGCAGGTTCTAACAAAATCGGGCATTTGACAGGGTTGCGCAGGTTCCGCCCAAAGCAAGAAACTGAACGCCTAAATCTCACCAAAAAATGGCTTCTCAACGCGTGGAATGCAGAGTTTACATTGAGAACCACCGCCGCCAATCCTGACGAGAATTTTCTCAAATATGCCCTTCACTCTACCTTCCCTCAGGCGTATTATAGCGTGTTATATAGCGCCAAGGCTTTTCTATCCATTCAAGGGATTAATGTGAATGCCGAAGCCATTATCCGGCAGATTATCAACGGGTACGTGGTCAAAGGCTGGTACCCAAAATCGGTGAGTTTTTACGCGGAGGGGCCCGTTGGGCACTATACCCTTCATCATTTGCTTGACAGTGATGAGCAAGCCCTTTTATTGCCTATCCAAACGCCTAAGCAGGCGGAAGCACACGTGGCTCAATTTCTAAAAACTACGCGTAATTTATCGGCACGGGCGTTTCGGCAGCGTTTACAGGCCAATCCTGAAAAGGCACTCCGTACCAAGACGGGAAAGATATTGACGAAGTTTGGCGTACGAAATTGGGAACAAATTGCCAACAGTATGGGTGTTACGACCTATTTCGATATTATGGCAAGACTAAAAATATCGGGCAGTCAGCGCGAATTAGAGCGGTTTGTTGAAGCCGACATTGATATTGCTCAATTTCACCATTCGTTGCTCAACATCGTGAAGTACCTCAATTTTGTCCATGAATGTTACATAGCAAAAGCGGTAGGAATAGAGCAATATTCACAGTGGATTGATGCGCTTCCCGCTTATTTGCGCGATGGATTTGTAAAACAGCGATTAGAGCTAAATACCCGACCGTTATTGGATTCCCTCCGCCCCAATCGACGACTGGCGGCCTAACGCAAACGCCCAACCAATTTTGGCTGGGCGTTTGCGTTAGGCACTGTTGTATATAAAACTAAAAAACGTCGTCATCGTCGTCATCAGCATCGGGGCCCGAAAACATACTGCTGAGTAAATCTTTAAAATGAAGCCCATTGTCCATCGCTTGCTTGCCCACGAGCGAGTATTCTGCCATTCCGTGCAGGGCAAATTCCATTAAAAACAGTTTTTCTTCGCGCCCTAATCCCCGGTGGAAATCATCCACCAGGTCGTCCAGACCTTCAATGGTACGCAAACGCGCTTCGTATTCGCGGTTGGTGAGGTCGCTCAAAATATCCATTTCATTTTCACCAAACCAATCCTGAATTTTTTGGAAAGGATTTTTAGCTCCTTTTTTCTTCTTCAGGGATTCGGGGTTGATGAAATAATTCAGAAATTGGGTACGAATGGCTTTGCCAATCAGGTTTTGGGCCACAATTACGGGCCCTTCTACTTCGCCTTCGTAGACGAGCTCTACCTTTCCACAGATGGCAGGCACTACGCCATAAAGGTCAGAAATACGTACGTAGGTCTCTTTTTCACCGTTTAGAAGCACGCGCCGCTCCGCTGCCGAAAGTAGGTTTTCGTAAGCCGCAATCGTTAGGCGAGCCGATACTCCACTTTTAGAATCAACGTATTCGCTTTCTCGGGCTTCAAAGGCAATCTGCTCAATCAAATCTTTAATGATTTCATTGGTCTTAATCATGCCTTTTTGTTCAGTTTTGACAATCGCTTCTTGCTGCGTAATCTTGCGGCCAATTTCCAGTGACTTAGGATAGTGCGTAACAATTTGACTGTCAATCCGGTCTTTCAGAGGAGTCACAATGCTCCCGCGATTGGTATAGTCTTCGGGGTTAGCCGTAAATACAAATTGAATATCCAGCGGTAAACGTAGCTTAAAACCGCGAATCTGAATATCTCCTTCTTGCAAAATATTAAACAAAGAAACCTGAATACGTGCCTGTAAATCGGGTAACTCGTTGATGACAAAAATACAACGGTGCGAACGCGGAATAAGCCCAAAGTGGATAACGCGTTCATCTGAGTAAGGTAGCTTGAGCGTAGCCGCTTTGATGGGGTCAACATCCCCAATTAAGTCAGCGATGGAAACATCGGGCGTGGCGAGTTTTTCGGCGTAGCGATCGTCGCGGTGCATCCACCCAATTGGGGTATCGTCTCCTTTTTCATGGATGATATCCCGGGCAAAACGCGAAAGTGGCTCCAAAGGGTCGTCGTTCAGGTCTGAGCCAGCCACCACAGGGATGTACTCATCTAACAAATTGACCATTAATCGTGCAATACGTGTTTTGGCTTGCCCTCTTAGTCCCAATAGATTGATGTGGTGCATTGACAAAATCGCCCGCTCCACATCAGGAATAACGGTATCCTCATATCCCCAAATACCCGGAAAAACCGATTCTTTGGCCCGTAATTTTTCAATAAGATTATCTCTTAATTCCTGTTTAATGGATTTTGGCTGATAACCCGCCGCTTTTAACTCTCCAAGCGTGTGGATTTTGAGAAGCTGTTTAGACTTCAACTCACGATAGGTCATATTGTCGAAAATTGGTTAGTTTGGGTATGTGTGTGTAACAGCCCAAAGGATAGAATAGTTTTGCATAGCTTCCCGAAAGTTAACAACTTTAAGTAAGTTTAGAGATTGCCAAGCAGTTTTTTATCCAGTTCATTTGCAACCTATTCCATTTTTCCGATATTTGTTCATACTCTGCTTGCAGAATAAATCAACCATTGAGAACCATTATGCAAATTGTTCAACAACTTCTGTTTGTCGCAGCACTCGGCCTAACGTCTTGGCTGATCAGCAAACGCATCGGAATTATTAAAAAGACGATTCAACTCGGCAAAGCCGTCGATCGAACCGACCGCCCTACCGAACGATTGTCTACCATGCTACGGGTGGCTTTTGCGCAAAAGAAAATGTTTGACCGCCCTATCGTGGGTCTAATGCACTTTGTGATTTACGCGGGCTTTTTGCTCATCAACGTTGAAGTGCTCGAAATCGTCTTGGACGGGGTATTGGGCACCCACCGGTTGTTCGCCCCATTATTGGGCGATTTTTACCCAATCCTCATCAATTTCTTCGAGTTTTTGGCCTTAGGCGTACTTGCCGTCTGCGTCATTTTTCTGATTCGGCGCAACATCACAAAAGTAGAGCGTCTTCAACCCACTCGTCACCGTGAGCTGAACGGCTGGCCTGTACTGGATGCCAATACAATTTTAGGCATCGAAATTGTGCTGATGCTAGCGATTTTGAGCATGAATGCTGCCGACAGCTTATTACAAGAACGCGGTGCGGAGCATTATCCATTGGTAGGAGGCTTCATTTTCAGCGGGTTCTTACAACCTATCTTTACCAATCTTTCGGATGGCGCTTTGGTAGCAGTGGAACGCGTCGCGTGGTGGGCGCACATTTTGGGCATTTTTGGCTTTGCGCTGTACGTAACTTATTCCAAGCATTTGCACATTTTTTTGGCGTTCCCCAATACCTATTTTACCAATTTGACTCCCAAAGGTGAAATGTCAAACATGCCAGATATTACCAAAGAAGTCAAAATCATGTTGGGACTTGAACAACCTGATGCCAACGAAGTGCCCGCCGAAATCGGGCGTTTTGGAGCCAAAGACGTGGCTGATTTAAGCTGGAAAAACCTCATGGATGCGTACTCTTGCACGGAGTGTGGCCGATGTACGTCGGCCTGTCCAGCAAACATAACGGGCAAAAAACTTTCTCCGCGCAAAATCATGATGGATACCCGCGACCGTTTGGAAGATGTCGGTAAAAACATGCTGGCCAACGGGGGAGAGTTTAAAGACGACGGCAAAAGCCTGCTCGGTGATTATATTTCAGAAGAAGAAATTTTGGCGTGTACTACCTGTAACGCTTGCGTGCAAGAATGCCCCGTGCTAATCAATCCTTTGGAAATTATTCTACAATTGCGCCGTTACAAAATCATGGATGAAGCACAGGCCCCGGGTTCATGGAATGCTATGTTCAATAACCTTGAAACCAACCAAGCTCCGTGGAAATTCTCTCCCGATGACCGTTTCAACTGGGCTGATAATCTTAAAAGCTAATGAAAGAAATATACATTTTCGGAATTACTGGTAGCTTTTTGATCGGCTTAGGGGTGTTTATTTGGAAAAAACAGGCCATTTATTTGCTGTCGAATTTTCCGCGTGATCCAAACGAACTTACCGACCCGAAAGGTTTAGCTCGCTGGGCTGGGATTTTTATCATTTTTATAGGGCTGATTTTTTTTATTTCAGGAGGTTTAACTATGTGGCTGAAAGGAACAAAATATGAGTTGCTCACTATCGTATTTCTTTTGATTTCCACATTTTTACTCACCATAACTTACCTGATTGGTGGCCAGCGGTTTGTAAAAAGTAAATGACAAAACACTTGGACCTATAAAACGCAAAAACGGGACAGTTGCCTGCCCCGTTTTTTTTAGTTTTTTGAGTAAGTTTCTTGTTTGCACCTTAGTTCACCAAAATTTTTAAGGAAACTAATCATCAATCATTCACTTGAATCCTGATTTTTAACTTGCTTAAACCACTTTGTGACTGCTTTTCAGCATTTGAGACGCTTTTGGCGTTTCTTACTCACTGTTTTATTTCCTAATTCCAAAAATAAAATCACTGAACGAAAAGAAACACTCACCCAAAGAACTATACGAATATAATTCTTTTTTTTTATTCTCCAAAATGTTTCCGAACTTTTGCAAGGGCCGACCCAATCACTTGGTGCATGTCATAATAACGATATTCTGCCAAGCGTCCGCCAAAAATCACATTCGTTTCTGCGTCGACTAGTTTACGGTATTCACGTAATAGCTTATCGTTTTTATCGTCATTTACAGGATAATAAGGTTCCTGACCCGGCGTCCACTCTTGCGGATATTCGTGTGTAATGACCGTTTTATCTTGCGTCCCAAACTCAAAATGCTTGTGTTCAATGATTCGCGTATAAGCTGTTTCTCCGTCGGTATAATTGACCACCGCATTACCTTGATGGTTGGGGGTATCCAACGTTTGATGTTCAAAACGCAGGCTACGGTATTCCAGATAGCCGAGTTTAAAATCAAAATACTCATCTAATTGGCCCGTATACACAATTTGCTTGGCCGATGCATCCAATTCTGCTCGGTTTTTAAAGTAATCTACGCCTAAACGCACATCAATTCCTTCCAACAAGGCTTCGTTGAGTTTATTATAGCCGCCAATCGGAATCCCCTGATAACGGTCGTTAAAATAGTTGTTATCAAACGTAAACCGGACTGGCAGGCGCTTGATAATAAAAGCTGGCAAATCTACACACTTACGTCCCCATTGTTTTTCGGTGTAGCTTTTAATGAGTTTTTCGTAGATGTCGGTTCCTACCAATGAGATGGCCTGTTCTTCCAGATTTTTAGGCTCTTTGATATTGGCAGCTTCAATTTGTTCCTGAATTTTTGCTTTTGCTTCTTCCGGAGTACGTACCTTCCACATTTGGTAGAAAGTATTCATATTGAAGGGCAAATTGTAGAGTTCACCGTAATAATTTGCCACGGGCGAATTGGTATAACGGTTAAATTCTACAAATGAGTTGACATAATCCCAAATGTCTTTATCATTGGTGTGAAAAATGTGCGCACCGTAGTAATGAACGTTAATTCCTTCTACATTTTCGCAGTAAGTATTTCCGCCAATGTGGTTCCGGCGGTCTACCACTAAGCATTTTTTCCCTCTTTTGGTCGCTTCGTGTGCCCATACATTACCAAATAGCCCTGCACCCACAATAAGATAATCGTACATATTTTTTTGTTTATGGCCCAATAGTATAGCCTTTCGTTTTGGGGCTATCTAAAAATTTATTTCAGGTGGAGAATGATTGTTTACAACCTCCAATACGTTATATTTTCCTCCGTATTTTTATACATTCCTTTCAGGTCCATCAAAATCGGCTCAGTATTCATAATAGACTTGAAATAGTTAATATCCAGTGTTTTATATCCGTCATGTCCTACCGAAACAATAACTGCATCATAGTCTTTGGACGGCTTATCAATGAGTGTCAATCCATATTCATGGGCGACCTCATTGGGGGACGCATACGGGTCAACAAGGTGCACATTGATGGAGAAGCTCATCAGTTCTTTGACTAAATCCGCCACTTTTGAGTTACGAATATCCGAGACATTTTCCTTAAATGTAATCCCCATCATCAGTACTTTGGCATTCTGAGGGCTTTTTCCCTTTTGAATCAACATCTGTACCAATCGTTTAGCGATAAACCCAGGCATACCGTCATTGATACGTCGCCCACTGTGGATTACTTGCGGATCGTAGCCTAATTTTTTAGCCTTATAGAGCAGATAATACGGATCAACACCGATGCAATGCCCTCCTACCAAGCCAGGGTATAGTTTAATAAAATTCCATTTGGTCCCCGCTGCTTCAATCACATCTTTGGTATCAATTCCCATCATGTCAAAAATAATGGCCAACTCATTCATCAACGAGATATTGAGGTCGCGTTGGGTATTTTCGATTACTTTGGCGGCTTCAGCCACTTTGATGGTAGGGGCTTTGTATATCCCTGCGGTGATGATTTTGCCATAGACTTGGGCAATTTCTTCCAACGCTTCGGCATCACTTCCAGAGACTATTTTCAGGATTTTATCAATGGTGCGTTCTTTGTCACCAGGATTGATTCGTTCTGGTGAGTAACCGATTTTGAAATCTTCCCCTAATGTCAGCCCAGATTCGGCTTCCAAAATTGGCAAACAATCTTCTTCGGTACAACCTGGATAGACGGTTGACTCATAAATAACGTAATCACCTTTTTTTAGTGCTTTGCCAATCGCGTGCGACGCCCCGATGAGGGGTTTCAAATCAGGCACTTTGTAATCATCAACGGGGGTAGGAACGGCTACAATAAAAAAATGAGCCTGTTGTAAATCGTCGGGATTGGCCGTAAAGAAGATGTCCTTATCCTCAAAAACAGTTGAATCCAATTCATTGGAAGGGTCTTGGCCAGCCCTCATCATATCAATACGATGTTGATTAATATCAAATCCAATGACTCGAAAATACTTGGCAAATTCTAAAGCAATAGGAAGTCCTACATATCCAAGGCCAATAATTGCTATTTGTTTCTCTTTCTGGAGGAGTTGCTGATACATTTTGTTTATTAATCTGACCGTAAAGATACAATACGTGTATGGTTAGTGCCAAATGAAAAGACCTTGACGTTTGCCAAGGTCTTTTCATTTGGGGGCCTTTAGATATTAAGGCATTAATTTCAATTCTACGCGACGGTTTTTCTTCAATCCGTCTACTGTTCCGTTGTCAGCAATTGGCTTAAATGAACCGTAAGCGTCAACAACAATGCGGTTTGGATCTTTCAAGCCTGCTTGCGCGAGGTATTGTTTTACGGCATTTACGCGGCGTTCAGAAAGAGCTACGTTGTAGCGGTCTGAAGCACGGCGGTCAGCGTGGCCAGCCATTTGCAAGCGGCATTGGGTTTTGTTCATCAACTCAACCACTTTATTGAGCAAGTCATAAAACTCTGGTTTGATGATTGCTTTATCGGTGTCGAACAATATGTTGGCAAATATTTCATTGCAAGCCATGCCAGGAAGGGCGTCTCTTACATATTTATCAAAATCAATTTTCTGACCAGCACCCGTTACGATACTTCCAGCTGGAGTGTTAGGCTCTTTATCGAAGTAGTCAGAAACACCATCGTTATCTGTATCTTGCAACAAACGAGGATCAATTTCTTTAGGTTTATTGGCTTTCGCAATTGAATCAATTTCAGCCAATGAAAGAATTCTTGGTGGTTTTACGAGCAACTTAGGATCGGTATAACGCAAGTGATAAAAACCTTTGCCAGCATCAAGTGCGTTAAAGTCATACGCCCACTTGCCGTTTTTCTTCTCTACACGTAATGGGTTTTTACCTAGTTTGTAAGTCAATGTTACGGCAAGGTAGCCATATTTATCGAGGGCTGAACTTCCTTTAGGGGTTCCTAGGAAGTTGTTGGCATCGCCACCTTCATACAAGCGACCACCCGTTGGGCCATCATAAATAGAGGAAGCGTCACCACCTACGGTTGCATCCAATTTTTCAGTATTTACGTTGTTCAAACGAAAATCAAGACCTAAATCAAGCGATTTTGTTAGTTCGTAAGAAGTACTGAATCCAACAGGGATAACCCATTCCTGTGTATAAGAAGAAGCTTTCTTATTGAGTTCAGTGGTATTGTTACGCAGTGTAGGTGAATCATCAGAGCGGCGTTGCAAACGTCCAGACCCTAACTGATAGGCGGTAGATTTGAACCAAACTTGACCAGCACCAGCATACACATCCATTTTCCAGCGTTTCAATTTTGTGGGTCCAAAAAGAAGACCTTTAATGTTTACAGTGGCTGAGAGGTCGGCTTGGAAATAATTGGCATTAAAGTAAGATTGGTAGATACGGCGTTTCATCCCTTTCAAATTTCCTGCACCAACGTCCAATCTTGCCCCAAAGAGGTAGGTGAGTTGTTTTCCAAGAGATACACCAAAATGCATGGTTCCACGTTCTGAACGGCTGTCAAAATTATTAGTACCTACTGGGAAGAAGTCATATTCACGTAAATCGCCGTAAAATTGACTTGGACCAAGATAAGCACTTAAAGACCAAGTGTTCAGCTTGTAGGGGCCTTCGTAAGGAGCCTTTGGATTGTACTGCGCTTGAGTTTCAAGCAAACAGAATCCCAACAATACGAATGTGACAAGCAGAGATACTTTTTTCATAATAAACCTTTTTGTTGAATAAGGGGGATACGTTTCACTATACCTATAAATTCTACTATCGCAAAAATAGTCTTTCCTGACCAGATTCGCCAACAAAAGTATGGATTCAATTTTTATTTCAAAAAATATTTTGATACTCTAAAGAAAATTCTTTTTTACCAGCTTTCAAAGCCTGCACGTTAATTTTCTCAAAACCTCAGCCTTCCAAAGAGGGAATGTTCCCGCAATAATTTGCTCCCGCGCCTGTCCTACAAGCCATAAATAAAAACTTAAATTATGTACACTTGCAATCTGTGCCCCAAGGATTTCTTCTGATTTGATGAGGTGCCTTAAATAGCCTTTTGTGTAAGAAGTGCTTACGTAGCCCCCTAAACGCTCATCAATAGGACTAAAATCATCTTTCCACTTCTCATTTTTAATATTTATCACTCCTTCTGTGGTGTATAAAATACCATGCCGGGCGTTCCGGGTAGGCATAACACAGTCAAACATATCGATACCTAATGCAATGCTCTCCAAAATATTTTCTGGGGTGCCTACGCCCATCAGGTAACGGGGCTTATTAGCGGGTAAAATACCACAAACCAACTCAGTCATTTCGTACATATCTTCGGCGGGTTCACCCACTGATAATCCTCCAATAGCATTGCCTTCTCGCTCCATGCCGGCAATAAACTCCGCTGATTGTATTCTTAGGTCCTTGTAAACGCTCCCCTGAACAATGGGGAATAGCGTTTGTTGGTAGCCATAAATAGACTGTGTATTGTCAAAACGGTCGCAACAGCGCTTCAACCAGCGGTGTGTCATATCCATAGACGTCCTTGCGTAGGAAAAGTCACATGGGTAAGGTGTACATTCGTCAAAAGCCATAATAATGTCCGCACCGATTCGGCGTTGAATATCCATGACGCCCTCGGGAGTAAAAAAGTGGGTAGACCCGTCGATATGCGATTTGAATTTTACGCCCTCTTCGCTGATTTTACGTCCTGTTTTTGCCAACGAATAGACCTGATAACCACCGCTATCGGTTAAAATAGGTCTGTCCCATCCATTAAAGCGGTGTAGTCCGCCCGCCTTTTCTAAAATATCCAACCCTGGGCGTAAATACAGATGGTAGGTATTGCCTAAAATAATCTGTGCCTTTATATCATCCCTTAATTCACGCTGGTGTACTGCCTTGACAGTACCAGCGGTACCAACGGGCATAAAAATGGGAGTTTGAATGGTACCATGGTCGGTCTGAATCACTCCAGCTCTGGCCTTGGTACCAGAATCTTTATGAATAATATCGAATTTCATGAAAGTGAATTAACTTTTGAGGCACAAAATTAGAATACTATATGATTTAATCTATCATCAGGTCTTTAGCATCTGCCCAACCCCTGTTATATTTGCGAACTTTTTACTACCGCATGGATATATTCTACTCGACCAATTGGTTCCTTTATCCTTTCTTAAACATTTTACTAGGCCTGTTTGTCGTAATTGTCTTAGTTCAATTGTATTATATCCTGTTCGTATTTGCGAAACTTCTTTTTCAACAGCCTCCGCTTGAGAAAGAACGATGGCCTGCTGTAACGGTTGTGGTTTGTGCACACAATGAGCTGGAAAATTTACAGGAGTTGTTGCCCATGCTCAACGAGCAAGACTATCCTAACTATGAGGTGGTTGTGATGAATGATCGTTCGTGGGACGGAACTGAAGAATTTGCCGAAGAGGAAGCAACCGTCTGGAACAAGGTTCGTTTTGTACATATCAGGCAAGAATACGACCACGTTACGCCCAAAAAGTACGCTGTTACAACCGCAGTGCGAGGCGCGAAGCATGATGTAATATTATTGACCGATGCAGATTGTCGGCCAACAACCGATCAGTGGATTAAAGGGATGGCGGCCTGTCTTACGGAGGAGAAGCAGATAGTTATTGGATTTTCCCCTTACCAAAAGCTCGACGGCTTTCTCAATCGCTTGATTCGTTTTGAAACATTTTATGTGGCTATTCAATACCTATCCTTAGCCTTGGCAGGAAAGCCTTACATGGCAGTAGGCAGGAATTTAATGTACAGAAAGTCGCTTTTTACCCAAAACAAAGGCTTTTATACGCATTTACGGGTTATGGGTGGTGACGATGATTTGTTGATGAATGAAATTGCTACTGGGCACAATACGGCTGTTTGCCTAAACGCCGATACATTTATGGTTTCCATCCCCAAAACAACGTGGAAAGATTGGTATCGACAGAAGAAACGACATTTGTCAGTTAGCAAATACTATAAAAGGGGCAATAAAATTCGTTTAGCGGTATTGTCAGGTACGCATGTACTGTCGTGGATGTTATTTTTAGGATTGCTTTTAGGTTGCTTATGGAATTATCCGGCTTTGCTTGCTTATATCATCATCATAGGCGTACTTTTTAGTATACGTCTTGTGTCACAATGGATTGTACTGGGCCTTGCCTCCCGCAAACTTTACAAATCAGTAGGTTGGTTTGTGATTCCGTTGATGGACGTGACGCTCTTTGTCTATTATTTTGTAATGTCGTTTGTAATGTGGTACAATCGACGTAAGAAAGTAAGATGGAGGTAATACCCAAATGAATCAGTAAAAACATGAATGATATGCAAATAGTAGAAAAATATTTCCCCAAGTTATCGCCTCAGCAAAAAGCCCAGTTTGGGCAACTGCAAGAGCTGTATGCCTTCTGGAACGCACAGATTAATGTTATTTCGCGGCAAGACGTAGAGAATCTTTATGAGCGCCACGTACTACACTCGCTGAGCATTGCCAAAGTGGTAAAATTCAGAGAGTTTTCCAATATTTTAGATGTAGGTACTGGTGGCGGATTTCCCGGGATTCCGTTGGCAATTCTATTCCCTGAGTCGGAGTTCCATTTGGTGGATAGCATCGGAAAAAAAATCAAAGTTGTGCAAGAAATCGCCAATGCCCTTGACTTAAAAAATGTTCGAGCCGAACATTGCAGGGCCGAACAGGCCGATGGAGACTACGATTTTGTGGTTACGCGGGCAGTGACGCGCATTGCTCCACTGTATAGTTGGGTGCGGAGTAAAATCAGCCGTAATCATGTTCACCCCATCACAAACGGTATTTTAGCACTGAAGGGAGGCGATTTGGATGAAGAGTTGGCCGAATTAAAGCGCAAAAGCCGTATCTTTGAGCTTCAAGATTTCTTTGAGGAAGAATTTTTTGAGACAAAAAAAATAGTTTATGTACCCATAGGATAGTATCCTATCTATTATACGTTAAATTTTAAACTCATGAACGAAGTATTCAAATCAAGCAGTATAAAAGACCCCGTTAGGCCGAATGAGGTTCAGTTGACCGACAAAGGTGTAAGTTTTAAAATGAGAAAACTCATTGGTGGGACCGAGCAATTTGTGTTTTACAGCGATATTTCTGGCGTAGAGATTGACAGTGGCATGTTCTTCGCAACCATCCGCGTTATTCCTCGCGCAAGGCCCGAAATTGTCATTGAAAATTTCACAAAAAGTGATGCACAGCGCATCAAGGCGCTTATTTTGGAGCGAGTTTAGGAAGTTTTGACCCTTTTCTACCCACTAGTGATTAATTTATGTATCATTTTTGGAAGGTTTAACCCATAGAATGTCAGGCAATAAGCGAAAAAGGAGTAAAGTTTTTTCAAAAAGTTCTTGCATTGAAATACTGAACTACTTACTTTTGCACCACCAAAATCGGAAACGACGTAGGTGTCCCAATTCCCGAGTAGCTCAGTCGGTTAGAGCATCTGACTGTTAATCAGAGGGTCGCTGGTTCGAGCCCAGCCTCGGGAGCTCAAGTAAAAGCCTGATAATCAACAGATTGTCAGGTTTTTTTGTTGCACTTTAGTTTAAACAATAAAATTCGGTTTAAACATTTTGAAAATGTTTAAACCGATACTGCAACTTAAACAGGCTCAAGCTGAATTCTTGGGGAAGCTAAGCATATAATTTCGTCAATCTAAATAAGAAGAATGGAATATCCCTGACA
>NZ_JAAAKZ010000003.1 GCF_009905605.1 Runella sp. CRIBMP | reverse complement strand
TGTCGCTCCTTCTGAGTCCCAAAAATATTAAAAAAATTCTATTTCAAAATTTGTATTTTAAGACAGTACCAGCGGGCCCCACGAAAAATGTAAAAGTTTAAAGTAGAGTTCGTTTTACATGGGTCATTAAAACAAAGAGGGGCGAATATTCGCCCCTCTTTGTTTGTCTTGGTAAATCTAGAATTACAGTTTTCTTACCCAAATATTACGAAACTGCGTTTTATTATTGTGATCTTGAAGGTGAATCACGTCGTCGCCGTGTGCTTCAGGATAGTGGTGCAAACCAATGTAAAGCGTTAATCCATTGATAGTTGCGTTGTTTTGAACCAGTACCCCATTCAGAAAAACGGTGATGCGTGCAGGTGCATCAATACGGCCATCTGCTTTGAAACGAGGTGCGGTATATACAACATCATAAACGTTCCACTCAAGCGGCCCGCGCATAGGGTTCACGAGCGGTGCGTGATCTTTGTAAATACTTCCGGCTTGTCCGTTGCGATAGGTACGGTTTTGGTACGAATCCAAAATTTGGAGTTCATAACGATCCTGAAAAAACACACCACTGTTTCCACGACCTTGGCTCACGCCTTCTACTACATCAGGCGCGCTGAATTCGAGGTGAAGCTGGCAATCACCAAACTTCATTTTGGTTTTGATATCGCCACTTTTAGGAACTACTTCCAAGTAGTCATTATTTACAATTTTCCAGGGAGCAGGACCACCATCTTTGGCAGAAACCCACTGCGAAAGGTCTTTTCCGTTAAAAAGTACGATAGCGTCGGAGGGTGGGTCTCCCGCATTTTTACCCGGCGTTACGACCCCTACTTCGGGTTCCCAGATTTCGGTCATTTCGGGCTTCATGGGCATAGGAGAAACCGCCGGAGGGGTACCACCAGGGGTTTGCGCAAATCCAGCTGCGGCACAAGCCAGTAAAGAAAGGGTTATGAACGTTTTCTTCATCGTTGTTTTATGATTATTGAAAATTTAATTACAAAAAATACTTCTTACAGTATGAAAGAATCTCAAGTGCGTTTTTTAACGTACCAAAACCATTAATCGCACACAAAGATGCTTAAATAATTGGGAGAGGTTGAGGTGATTTGCTTGAGGTCTAGGTTGACATCCTGCGGAAGAATCTTATCCAAACGCTTTTGAAGCTGATTAGCCGCCTCTTTTTCAACGAGTTCGTACCTTATCTGACTCCGACTAATTTTGAGTTCTTTTTTTCGGGAAACCGTCAATGCCGTCATTTTGACGCTATAATCTTTATAGGCTTGTAGTTCGTCAATGAGTTGCTGGGCGAGCGGTTTGGCCCCTGCTTCGTAAAACAGTTCAATGCTCCAAACGGTGCGAGGTTTTACTATTTTGCTTACCAAAGATGCTTTTTTGACGGGCTTCTTGGCAACTTCGGGGGCAGGGTCTTTGGGGTTAAGAATGGCGGCTACGCCCGAAACCAACCCCAAGACGAGCGTCAACCCCATAAACATTCTAATAGAGCGCAGCATCTCGGCCCGTGGCTTAGCCCGACTGCTCTCGCGGCTCAGCAGGTAAAACGACAAGATAAAAGCAATGGCACTTAATCCCGAAATACCATATTTAAGAAACTCAGCTAGCTCACTTACCTGAAATTGGGCAATCATCATTTGAATCATTGAAAGGACATCACAAAACAGACTTTACAAACGACACCATCCACTGCGCCATCAAAGTACTGTGCAAAGGTAAGGTTAAACTTTCGAGTCCTCTAGCCGTTTTTTCGGCTCCTATTCGCTCCACCCGCGAGCGCATGAGGGCCTCTTCGTACTGAAGCGGAAACTCCGGATGCGCCTGCACGCCCAGCATCCGCTCTCCTACGCGAAACATGGCTACGGGGCAATCATCTGCCGAGGCTAATATCGTACTATCAGGTGGCAATTGGTGCACTTGGTCCTGGCACATCATCAGCAGATTCAGGCTTTCCTTCGGCGGGTTCATCCAAGCGTTTTTTGCTGCATCCAACATTTTGAATTCGTGAATTCCTACGCACCAACCCACCGCCGCTTTTTGCACTTTTCCACCCAAGGCTTCGGCCAACATCTGATGTCCGAAACACACCCCTAAAAAGATTTTTTGTTGGGCGTACATTTGACGAAAAAACGCTTTCAAGTCGTGAATCCATGGCTCATCGTCATAGACCGAAGATTTAGAGCCCGTACAGAGATAAACGTCGCATTCATCAACGGACGTTGGAAAATATCCGTTGGCGACGTCATAAAATACAAATTCCCATTCGGGAGCCAAAGGCATAAACAACGCAGGAAACATGTCGCGGTAATCGCCCGCAATGTGCCGAAACTCATCTCGCACATGGTCACATTCTAATAGGCCAATTTTTATTTTTGTCACAGATTATTAATTTATTTACCCTGCTGAAAGCATCTAAAAAGTGGGTTTACAATTACAATAGACCCTTTCAGCAGAACAAAGCAGTTTTTTTTGTTTTTAACATCCGTTTATACTGAGCTTTTCCCAAAAGCTTAAAACCCATCCACTCTCAAATGAAACGATTTCGGTCTGGTCAGGGCTTCATAACCCAACGCTGATAAAGTACAACCACGTCCAGAGTCTTTCACACCCGTCCAGGCAAGTTCGGGGTCGAGGTAATCGCAGCGGTTCATAAACCACGTTCCAGTTTCAATTTGGTTCCCAATGTGCAACGCAGCATCGGCATCACTCGTCCAAACCGACGCCGTGAGGCCGTAGTCGCTGTCGTTCATGAGTCGAATGGCTTCTTCGTCGCTGCTTACTTTCATGATTCCGACGGCTGGCCCAAAGGTCTCTTCGTTCATGATGCGCATAGAATGATTGACATTGACCAACAATTGCGGTGCCAAATAAGGCGTTCCGACTTGGTTTAATGGAAAGCCCGACGGATCAATCAATGCATCTGCTCCCTGACTGACGGCTTCACGTATTTGACCGCGTACAAACTCCGCCGCTGAGGTACGCACCATCGGTCCAAGATGTACGCCTGCTTCCAACGGATTGCCCAAAACATACTGATTAACAAGGGCTACCGCACCCTGCACAAATTCATCATAGACTTTTTCGTGAACATAAATACGCTCAATACCGCAGCAAGATTGCCCTGAATTGAAGAGCGCCCCATCAACCAAATTTTCCACGGCAAAAGCCAGAGGAGCATCTGCGCGTACGTAGGCGGGGTCTTTGCCACCCAGTTCCAAACCAGTGGCAATAAAACGCTCCGCTGCCGCCCGCTGCACCGCATGCCCCCCCGAAACAGAACCCGTGAAGGCCACAAAATCTACGCGAGGGTCTGCAATCATCCGGGCCACGTAATCGTGGGTGGTGTGGAGATATTGAAAAACACCTTCGGGCAAACCAGCCGCTTTAAACGCCGCCGCGTAGCGCTCAGCACAAAGGGGCGTTTGCTGCGCGTGTTTGAGTATCACGGTATTACCCGCCAATAATGCAGGAATAACCACGTTGACCGATGTTAAATAGGGATAGTTCCACGGAGCCACCACAAACACCGTTCCGAGGGCTTCGCGACGGATAAAACGCTGAAAACCTTCTTTTTCTGAAACAGGCACATCCGACAAGGCACCAATGGCGGCTTGTATCATATAGCGTGCACGCTCTTGAAAACCACGACGGATTTCGTTGGGAGTGTACCCAATCGGGCGTCCCATTTGCCATGTTAGCTCCTCGCCAATGGCATCGGCATGGGTTAAAAAATAATCTAAGGCCCTTTCGCAAATGGTAATTCGTTCGCGTAGCGGAACGTTTTTCCACATTTTTTGAGCCGCTTTGGCATTCGCCAAAATACTTTCAATCTGAGTGGCAGTACTATATTCGCGCTCCACATACACGGAGCCATCAACGGGAGAAATGACTTGAAATGTTTTCATTTGTTCGGTAAAAAGTAGGGCCGAAAATTACGGCTAATTTTTAAAATATTTTAGTTTTCAGAAGCACGAAGCTGTTCTTTTAATACTACCGCTGCAAGAAAAGATTAGGCTATCCTAAAAATGCCAAGTCTGATTAGCATTTTTAGGAATCTCATCCTACCGCCCTTGAAAAATCATTTAGTTCCTTTTCAAATGTATCGCTCAGTGGCGCAAAAAATAGCTATTTGGGTAAGTGTGATTACCTCTATGGTATCACTTGAAGATATTATAGCCTCAGCTTCTATTTACGACCAAGCGCACCATGGCAATATTTCAGATAAAGACCTAAATAAGCTCCTCAATGAGATTGATTTTTAGTAAGTTTGGATTTCATCAACTCCTCACTTCATGAAACCTACGCTACTAATCTTCACACTCTTACACTGTCTTTTCAGCACTGTATCCCGAGCACAAAACGGTTTTTCAATGGATGCCGTCAAATCCTATCCTTTTCCCAATGAATTGACCGCCTCAGCCACGGGTTCTCGCATTGCATGGGCATTCAATGAGCAGGGCCAACGCAACATCTACGTAGCGGAAGGGCCCGACTTCAACGCCCGACGACTCACCAACTATTTACAGGACGATGGTCAGGAACTCAGTAGTGTAGCATTATCTGATGATGGAAAATGGGTGCTCTATGTACGCGGCGGCGATCATGGCTCCAATTGGGGCGATGAGCTCCCCGTCAATCCCACCTTTAGCCCTACCCCTCCCAAAGTGCAAATTTGGGCTGTGCTATTTGCGGGTGGCGAGCCCAAGCTTTTGGGCGAAGGCGAAGACCCTGTTATTTCGCCCAAAAGCGATAAAGTAGCTTTCTCCAAAGGAGGGCAAATATACACCGTTCCTCTTGATGGTTCGGCGGCGGCAACGCTGCTCTTTTCGGCCCGTGGCACAAACAGCACGCCAGTTTGGTCGCCCGACGGAAGTCGGCTGGCATTTCAATCCAATCGAGTTGACCACAGTTTTATCGGTGTTTATACCGACGCCCAAACCCCTATCGTTTGGATAGACCCCCAATACAAACGTGACAATTCCCCGCGTTGGTCGCCTGATGGAAAGAAATTGGCCTTTATTCGTACCAACGGACTAGGCGGCAAGCCCGATTCTATCCTCGTAAGGAAGCATATCCCGTGGTCAATCATGACGGCCGATGTAAGTACGGGAGAAGCAAAAACCCTTTGGACCGCGCCTAAACGATTGAATGGCTCAGTGCCCAACACCCATGGAGGGCCCAATTTGCACTGGGCGGCCAATCGCATCGTTTTTCTTTCTTACCAAGACGGATGGCCACATTTATACTCATTAACTGAGCAAGGTGGTGCGCCGCTCTTGCTTACACCTGGCAATTTTATGTGTGAACATATTCAACTCAGCGCCGATGGAAAATCGCTCGTTTTTGCCGCCAATGCGGGTACTGACGCCTTAGACATTGACCGGCGTCACGTCGTTAAAGTATCCGTAGACCGCGCAGATATGCAGATAATGACGCCCGGAACGGGCCTAGAATGGTTCCCAGTTTTGACGGGCGACGGAAAAACAATGGCATTTATCAGTGCTACCGCTCAACGCCCTCCTCTCCCTTCCGTAATGCCCGCCAACGGCGCAGAAATAAAAATCCTCGCTACCGACCGTTTACCTACAACCTACCCAAGTACGGATTTGGTAACTCCCAAACAAGTGGTCTTCAAAACACCCGACGGCGTAACGGTTCATTGCCAACTCTTTGAAAAAGCAGGAGGCCCCGCCAAAAAGCCCGCCATTGTTTATGTTCACGGTGGGCCACCTCGGCAGATGTTATTGGGGTGGAATTATGGTGATTATTACGCCAATGCTTACGCCATGAATCAGTATTTGGCAAGCCTCGGTTACGCAGTCTTATCGGTCAATTATCGTTTGGGGATTGGTTACGGATATGAGTTTCACAATGCGAAAAATGGCGGTGCCAACGGCGCTTCCGAATATATCGACATCAAAGCCGCTGGCGAATGGCTTGCCAAACAACCGCAAATTGATCCCAAACGCATCGGCATATACGGAGGCTCATACGGCGGATTTTTAACAGCGATGGCCTTAGGACGCGACTCTAAGCTGTTTGCCGTAGGCGTCGACATCCACGGCGTACACGACCGCACCATCGAGCGCACCCGCAATATTCTGATGCCCGACCAATACGAACGCGCTCCCGACGCCACCCGCGCCTTGGAGGTAGCCTGGAAATCGTCCCCGATTGCGTATGTAAATACGTGGACTTCTCCCGTACTTTTCATCCACGGCGACGATGACCGCAACGTGCGTTTTAGTCAAAGTACCGACTTGGTACGCCGCTTAGAAGAAACAAAAGTACCCATCGAAACGATGGTGATTGTGGATGATACTCACCATTTTATGATGCACGCCAATCAGGTAAAAGTCAACAAAGCCATTGCCGCATTTTTTCAAAAGAAGTTATAATTATCCCTCTTTTTAAAACAATCAAACCCCCGACGTCGAAATATCCTTTCTTCGTGTCGGGGGTTTGATACATATCTTTTCCAGCACTTATTCCACTCAATTATCCGCCTCCTTCAATGGATCAAACTTTAGAATATACCCATCTTTGCCATCGCCTTCGCTTGATATGTAAAGGGTTCCTTCGGGGTTAAAGCAGATTCCTTCGGGCTGCCGAAATAGTTTGGGGTCAAGGTCAATATTTTTTAACGGCACCCCTCCCGCCGAGAAAATAACCAATCGATGCCCCGCCGAACTGAGCAAATATAGTTCTCCAGTTTTGGGATGAGAAGCAATGTCAGACGGTTTAAAATCCTTCCAGTTCTTGCCTTTCAATCCTACTTGGTCAAATTGCTTGGCTTTCAATTCACGCTCTGTAAACACCCTTCGACTCTTCAGGTCAAAAGAAAAAATGACCTTATCATCATCTTTTACGGCTTTCTTAGAAGCCTCTTTGACCGCCAACCACAGGCGTTTGGTACTGAAGTCGTACGTCAAGCCTTCGACGTCATTTTTTCCGGGCAGGCCAGTTTCAATTTCGCGTGTTTCTTTGTTTCCAAGTTTAAAATTAAATAGTGCTCCGTCGCTTCGCAATACATAGATTTCGTCGCCAATTTTCTCAATTCCTTCATAATCGCCCCGGGGGCCAAAACGATGACTTTCCGTAATTTTTTGTTGCGCCAAATCATACACAAACACTTCACCGTCTTCGTCTTGCACGCACAAAAGTTGGTTTTCTGCGTAAAAAGCCACCCCCGAAATCTCTTTCAGCTCTTTGGGCAAAACGTAGGTTTCAGCAGGCTGAGTCAAGTCATAGACAAACGTGGTCATCGACTTTGCTTCTTCCTTTTTTTGTTCTGCACTTGGGTTGCAGGACAGGAGGCCTTTCAATAAAAGCAGGAAAGCAAGCACTCTTGTAACAATATTCATGGTCTATTTTTTTGGTTATCAGATGCAAACTACTAAAAACAAACCATTGACCGTGGTTAGCACCAGTTATTCTGCTTAAAGTTGTTGTATTATAAAGTTAAAAGGCGGTACCGAGTTATGACAATCGGTACCGCCATCGAGCAGAGGAAGGCTTATAAGTCTCCTAAAATTGATTGGCTCGTGTTTTGAGCACAATAGATTTCAGGATTAGGCAGTGATACTCTCTATCCCTTTTTGCAGTGCAGTTTCCTGCATTCCCGGAACCGCAATGCCTTCGGCACGAAAAACCGAAACGTCGGTAATTCCAATAAAAGCCAAGATAGTTCTCAAGTAAGACTCGGTAAAATCGTAGGTTTTCATCGGGCCTTCTGAGTAAATTCCTCCTGTCGCAATCGCCAAGTACAGTTTTTTGTTTTTTAGCAATCCTTCGGGGCCTTTCTCGGTGAAGGTAAACGTTTGGCCTTGTCTAACAATATGGTCAATCCACGCCTTTAGGTTAGACGGAATACCGAAGTTATACATAGGTACGCCGATTACAATAATATCGGCGTCCATTACTTCTTTAATCGCTTGGTCTGAATGGCGAAGGGCCGTATTTTGGGCTTCGGTTCGGTACTCTTCAGGCGTAAAAAAAGAGGTAATGTGCGATTCTTCCAGATGCGGAAACGGATTTAAGGCTAAATTCCGTGTTTGAACCGTACTGCCAGGATAAGCGGCCTGTAATTTGGACACTACAGCATTTGATAATCTGACGCTAAAAGAATTCTCTTTTCCCGGGCTTGAGACAATGTTTAATATTCTTTTCATTTTTTACAGCTTTTCACTTGGTAAAACGATAAGTTAAGAAATACTAACAAGATGAATAGCGCCCGGGCTAAGGCCCACAATTGTGTGTGTTTTTCATTAGGGTAAAGATTTAGAGTGGTAGAAAGAAATATAAAAAAGGCAATTGATTCCGTAAAAACGCACGATTATCTACAATACAGACCTGATTATGATAAACTCTATTCGTCTATGCATTCGCTAGCTTAGCAAGCTAGACAGGGCCCAAAAAGAAGAATTTATATACAGGCACTGTGGGCATTTTATCGATTACTGGTGTGACTGCAACTGTTTTATGGCAATATATTGATTTAATTGACTAATTGGCATATTTGTCGCAAAAAAATATCTCATAATTAACTATTTTAATTAAATATTAACGATAAATGCATTTTTAAAAAGAAATAAATAGCCGATAAGTATATTTTAACACTATGATTTTTAACAGGAACTTTTATATATCATGATTAAGGAGCATTTTGGCCCACCGCTAAGCGTTTCAGCCATTAAGAGATGTGATTAGTACTTCTCAATATCCTCGCATCCAAACGTTTTTTTCAAAAATGATTAAGCGCCAAATCGACCGAAAGCGCATTTGGTTTTACCGCTTATCCTTCTAAATCCCCCAACTATCCGCATTCACTTGATAATAGCAAGTTCATGGCCTTAATTTTCGAACTCTTTATAAAGCGAGAGGCATTCTTTCATGCTCTTTTACACAGCCTTTTCTTCTTAACTCTTAACTATATGCCCAACATTCTCGAAGTTCACGATGTCGTAAAACAGTACGCTTCGCATCGCGCCCTTGATGGGGTAAGCTTAAATGTTCCCAAAGGCAGTATTTTTGGATTACTTGGTCCCAACGGCGCAGGAAAAACCTCACTTATTCGGATTATCACCCAAATCACTGCACCCGACGAAGGCTACGTTTTGCTCGACGGGGAGCGCCTACGTCCCGAACATATCCAACACATCGGTTATTTGCCTGAAGAACGTGGATTGTACAAAAAAATGAAGGTGGGCGAGCAGCTCCTCTATCTGGCCCAGCTCAAAGGACTGTCGGAACGAGAGGCCATGGAAAAATTAAAAATCTGGTTTAAGAAATTCGACATCAAAACGTGGTGGACCAAAAGCATCGAAGACCTTTCTAAGGGAATGCAACAAAAAATTCAGTTTGTGGCCACCGTCATGCACGAACCTAAACTAATTATTTTGGATGAACCATTTTCGGGATTTGACCCGATTAACGCCAACCTTATTAAAGACGAAATCCTCGAACTACGCGACAAAGGAACAACCATCATTTTCTCAACGCACCGCATGGAGTCGGTAGAAGAGCTTTGTGACCACATTGCGCTGATTCACAAATCGCAGGTAATTTTAAAGGGGAGCAAAAAAGAGGTAAAAGATCAATTCAAGGAGCACAGCTACTCGGTGCGTTATCACGGAACGTTGGAATCACTGCCCGCTGATTTTGAGATTATCTCCCACAAAATCGACGACGAGCAAGTCAATAAAGCAAACATTCGATTGATAGGCAATGCCTCCGTCAACGCCTTGGTGGGCAACCTCATCAGTCAGGTGGAGCTGATCTCTTTTCACGAAAACATTCCTTCTTTCAACGATATTTTCATCAAAGCCGTTGGTGGTGAAATACCCGAGGAAATAAACAGTCTGCAATAGGCTGCCAGCCCACCTAATCAACGATTTTATTGATAAATACCATTCCATTTTTTGGGCTCATACTCCCCCAAAAACACGAAGATACTTTATAACTCCTCCTTGAAGCTATGAGAAATATATTCCTTGTCCTCAAACGCGAATACTTGGTACGCGTACGCAAAAAGTCATTCATCGTAATGACCCTTTTGACACCGCTGCTGATTGCTGCTTTTTACGGCATCATCATCTGGGCCGCCGTGGGTTCGTTCAACAATGAACGCAAAACCATTCAGGTCATTGACGAAAGCGGCCTATTTAAAAACAAGTTTAAAAGCGACGCCAACACTACGTTTGAATTTATCAGCGGGCCGATTGCTACGGCCCAAAAACAACTAAAAGACAAAGAGCAGAACCTTCTGGTATTTATCCCCGCCGATATCATGGAACGGCCGAAGGGCGTGCAAATCTATGCTGCCAAAAACATCGGCCCTATGCAACAGAACCGCATTGAAAAAATCGTTCAGCAGGAGCTTCGCAACATCAAACTTTCCAAAGCAGGCATTACCCAACAGGTTATCGAAGAAGCCAACATGAACGTTGACGCTCAGACTTTTAGCCTCAACGACGAAGGAAAAACGCAGTCAAGCAGTACCATTGCCGCCTACGTGGCGGGCTACGCGGCGGCTTTTTTGCTCTACATTTTTATCCTCATTTATGGAGCAGGAGTGATGCAAGGGGTGATGGAAGAAAAATCGAACCGTATCATTGAAGTCATTATTTCCTCCGTCAAGCCTTTTCATTTGATGATGGGCAAGATTTTAGGCGTAGCTGCCGTGGGCCTGACGCAGTTTTTACTTTGGGGTATTCTTACGTTTGGGGTAACAACCGCGACCCAAACGCTGTTTGGCTTCAATCGTTTTACGGCAACCCAAGAGGTGCTCAATAAGCAGGCCGAACAAGCCGACCCCGAACTAAAGAAAGAGATGGAGAAGTCGCAAAGCAACACGCTCAATACCGTAAATACGTTTATGGAATCGGCACAGTCATTGCCGCTGGCGCAAATATTCATTTGCTTCATTTTTTACTTTTTGGGCGGGTATTTATTGTACAGCTCTCTCTACGCCGCCATCGGTGCCTCAGTCGAAAACCAACAGGAAGCTGGGCAGTTTACTTTTCCTATCATGCTTCCTATCATTGCCTCCATCTTTTTTGCACAGTTGTCCATTAATCAACCCGACGGTTCGCTGGCATTTTGGACGTCAATGATTCCTTTCACCTCACCAGTGGTGATGATGGCTCGGATTCCGTTTGGCGTACCCGCGTGGGAAATCGCCCTTTCGATGGTTTTACTCGTGATGGGATTTGTGGGCACCACGTGGCTCGCAGCGCGTATTTATCGGATTGGTATTTTGATGTATGGCAAAAAGGTGAATTACAAGGAGTTATCAAAATGGATTTTTTATAAAGGATAAACACAGTAGGGGCAGGCCCCCAGCGGCCGCCGCTTGCGTCTGCCCTTTCCTTGCGTATGCCCAAAGAATATAATAAAAACGCTTACCGCCATGATGGAAGTAAAAACAGCCGAAAGCAAATCAAAAAACCCCAAAAAGTCGGCCTTTAGAGAGTGGGCTGATTCTATTGTTTTTGCAGTTGTGGCGGCCACGTTCATTCGTTGGTTGCTCTTTACGCCCTACGTTATTCCGTCGTCATCGATGGAGAAAACAATTCTGATTGGTGATTTTATTTTTGTGAGCAACCTACATTATGGCGCGCGTACACCCGCAACACCTTTACAGATTCCGCTGACGCATCAAACCATTTGGGGCACAAAAATCCCCTCTTTTTCGACCTTGATTCAGCTTCCAGTGTTCCGTTTGCCAGGCTTTACCGACGTAAAACGCAACGATGTAGTGGTCTTCAACTATCCAGGCGACCCCGATGAGCCTTTTGAAGACGTGGCTCGCGGCGACGGTGGCTATAAACACTTTCCTGTGGATTTACGCAACAACTTCATCAAGCGATGCGTCGCCGTCAGCGGCGATGTAGTTGAAATAAAAAAGGCCGTGGTGTACATCAACGGCCAACCCGCCGCCGTGCCGCCGACGGCAGTATTTTATTACCGTTTGGAATCTGGCGATTTATTGGATGACCGTTTTTTTGAAAATGAAGATATTCAGGATTACGGAAATTATCCCGCTGACTCTGCCAAGCCTAATACATTTGTATATCAGATTCGAACAACGCCCCAAATTGTTGACAATCTTAAAAAACATTCGTTCGTTCGCAGTGTTACGCACATCAGTCAGTATGCTTCCAACACCGCCGAGGCGGGTATTTTTCCGAAGGCTATCCCTAAAAATCAGGAGTTTTGGGGTCCAATTCAAGTGCCCAAGAAAGGATGGACGATTCAGTTGGACTCCACCAATGTAGCAAAATATGCCAATGCCATTAAATTTTTCGACCACAATGACCCCAACAAAGTAGTAGTAAAGGATGGTAAAATTAGCATTGACGGCAAGCTTCTGGCAAGCTATACTTTCCAACAGGATTATTATTTTATGATGGGCGACAACCGCTACGAATCGGCGGATTCGCGCTTTTGGGGTTTTGTTCCTGCCGACCATGTAGTAGGCAAAGCGCTCTTTACGTGGATGTCCATCGACCCGAATCCAAAGTCCATTTTGAATAAAATTCGCTGGAATCGGTTGTTCAGAGGGATTGAGTAAAATCCACAAGACTGTCTCAAGGATAAGGGCAAAAGCCTTTACTTAAACCAAGGTTGCCAATCCAACCGATATTTTAACTCACTCTTTCTTTGACCCACGACTTTGGCGGGGCTGCCCGCCACAATGGTCATCGGAGGTACATCTTTGGTCACGATACTACCCGCCGCCACCACAGCCCCGCGCCCGATACGCACACCGGGCATGATGGTAGCGCGGGAGGCAATCCACACATAATCATCAATGAAAACATCTTTTCCCACCACGCCGTGAAAGTCATCATGCGGGTCGTGGGAAAGCGTCCAGATATTTACTTCTTGGGCAATGTCGACGTTGTTTCCAACAATAAGTTTGCCACCACGCCCGTCCAAAAGGCTGTATTTGTTGATGAAACAATAATCACCGATTTCGATATTTCTCCCGTCTCGAAATTCCACTTTCATCATCACAAATCCTCCTTTACCCAACCGCTTAACGGTTTGTTTAACGAAAAATCGTCGTATGGCATAAAACGGAATGTACATAATCCATTCCCTGAATACGTAGTCTTTGAAGGCAAAAAAAGCAGTATAGAGCTCGATTAAGGTTTTCTTCATGTGTCAAAATTAAGGAGTTTACCCTAACTTTGCACCATATAAAACGCAAAACGACCTTGAACAAAATATACGACATCACCGTCATAGGGGGAGGAATTGTGGGTCTTGCCACCGCCTTAAAAATAAAGGAACAGAGTCCGCACTTAAAGGTTCTGGTCATTGAAAAAGAACACGAAGTGGCCGTTCACCAAACAGGACACAATAGCGGGGTGATTCACTCAGGCCTCTATTATAAGCCCGGTAGCCTAAAAGCCACCAACTGCATCAAAGGCTATAAGATGCTGGTGGATTTTGCCGAAAAAGAAGGGATTCCTTATGACCTTTGTGGCAAAATCGTGGTCGCGACTCGCCCCGAACAAGTGCCTATTTTGGAGGGGCTGTACGAGCGCGGCGCCCAAAACGGCCTGACGGGCTTTAAAATGCTAGATGCAGCGGGTTTGCGCGAATATGAGCCGCACGTAAAAGGAATTAAAGGTTTTTTTGTGCCGCAGACGGGCATTATCAACTATAAAGTAGTCTGTGAAAAATACGCCGAAAACTTCCAAAAATTAGGCGGGCAAATCAACTTTGGCCAACGCGTGGTTGAGATTCGCCAAACCGACCACCTCTCGATGGTGATTACGGCCCAAAATTTTTACGAAACCAAATTGGTCATCAACTGCGCTGGGCTTTATTCCGATAAGGTGGCTCAATTTACGCAACAAACGCCGATTGATTTACGCATTATTCCGTTTAGAGGTGAATATTTCGAAATCAAACCCGAAAAACAATACTTGGTTAAAAACCTGATTTACCCCGTTCCCGACCCAAATTTTCCTTTTTTGGGGGTGCATTTTACGCGCATGATTGGCGGCGGCGTAGAGGCAGGCCCCAATGCCGTGTTGGCTTTCCGACGCGAAGGATATAAAAAACTGGACATTCACGCCCGCGAATTGTGGAAAACCCTGACTTGGCCTGGATTCCAGAAAGTAGCCGCCAAATACTGGCAAACAGGACTCGGTGAAATGTATCGTTCGTTTTCAAAAGCTGCGTTTACCAAAGCCCTGCAAGAGCTTATCCCGGAGATTCAGGAATCTGACCTCATTCCCGGTGGCGCGGGTGTCCGCGCTCAGGCCTGCGACCGCAACGGAGGCCTGTTGGATGACTTTAGCATTATTGAGCGGCCCAATGCCATCAACATCTGCAACGCCCCGTCGCCAGCGGCTACTTCCTCGCTTTCTATCGGTCTAACCGTAGCCGAATTGGCCCTGAAAAGGTTTTAAAAACGTAGAGCCGCAATGAATTGCGGCTCTACACATACCATTAAAAATCAGGTGCGGTCTTACTTCAACACTTCTATTTCAAACAATAACGGTGAGTAAGGCATAATAACATTGCCAGAACCCTGCACGCCGTAACCGAGTGAAGAAGGGAAAATTAAAGTCGCTTTTTCGTTATAACGCAACTTACTGATTCCTTCCTCAAAACCTTTTATCACACCGCCACTGCCAAGGCGAACCTGGATTTCGCCCGAATCAAATTGCTTGTCATTCAACAACTTACCCGTATATTTTACCCGAACTACATCGCCCTGAGCTATTTTGGCGTCGGTGGTGGTGGTGGTCTGAATAAAACGTAACCCCGTAGAAGTCAATTCCGTCACGGTCAGTTTTTTCTCTTTTATGTAGTCTTCAATCTGCTGATTTTCGTTGCGTACTTTTACCAGTTCTACATCTGCGCCTAGTGCTGAATAAGCAGGTAGAATATCGTCAGACTGTGCTCCAAAAGCCAAAAAGTGATTCATAAGCAACAATGCCCGGTCGCCGGTGCGCATGAGGGAGAGGGCCTCGTCCATACCCGGAATGAGCGAATTGACGCCGTAAACATACGTAAAAGGCTTGTCTTTGAGGCGCTCGGTGCTATCAATTTTGGCACCAACTCCATTCAACTTAAACAAGGTATAGTGAATCGAAACCTGATCACCGACGTTGGGTTTCAGCCCCGTAGGATTAGTAGCCGTAAACTTATAATAAAGCCCCGTAGCACTTTTTTCCATCGTAAGATTATTGGCGCTGATATAGCTTTGAATCTCTTTTTCGTTCAATTCATAATTTTTTTCAGCCTCATTTTCCAAAATTTTCTGGCAGGATACCATACTCAATGCGGCCAAAACCGCCACTACTAATTGCTTCATTTGTTTGAAGTGCTTTTGCACGATTTATTAGTTATTCAGTTTAATTTTTGAGAAAAACTACCCAACAATAACACGTTGCAACTCTTCCCATTTCCAGTATTGCTGCGCCATTGATTGGATTTCCTCTGCCGTTACGACGCGTAAACGTTGGATATAGTTGGAATAAAAATCGACATCCAAGCCTTCCAATACCATAAGCCGCACGCGGTCAGCGATTTCAAAAGGAGTATTTAACGAGCCTGCAAACTCGCCTGCCAAGTAATTTTTAACCACTTCAAGTTCCTCGGCAGGGACAAGCGCATTTTGCATGATACCAATCTCTTTTTGAATTTCATCCAAAGTGGCCTGCGCAAATTCTTTCTTCACGTCGGTCCCGATTACCCAATATCCCTCCTGACGCATCGGCACAACACTCGCCGAGATTCCGTACGTAAAGCCTTTTTCTTCCCGGATATTCTTCATTAACCGCGAACCAAAATAGCCGCCAAACACCTCATTGGCCACAACCATCCGATAAAAATCAGGATGCTGACGCTTAAAAAGTCTACGTCCTACCCGCACCGATGACTGAACTGCATCCTCTTTTTCTAACCAGTACGGCTCCGTTTGAGGAGCAATCTCTGGCGTTATATTCGGCAGAAGGGGCTCTGAAACAGAATGTTGTCCTAAAAATTTATTCACAAGCGCAATTTCTACCTCGCCGACCTGCCCAGATAAGAATACGCGAAACGGCCGGGCTTTGATGCGTTGATGATAAAAATTTTCCAAATCAGAAGTCAATAGTGCCGTGATTCGCTCTTCTTTCTGCACTCTCCCGTATGGGTGCGCCGAACCAAAAAGCCGCTCCTTGAAGGTATTGGTCGCTACATAAGCGCTTTTTTCAAGGTTAACCCGCAGATTTTGGAGCGTGATATTGCGTATATCATTAAATTCTTTTTCGGGAAACGTCGCCTCGTGCAACATCTCCGACACCATTTCTAATATCGTTTCTAAGTGCTTGGTCAAACCGTACACCATCACATTGGCGCGGTCGGGGGTGTGACTCAATTCCAAAAACGCACCGATTTGGTCAAAATGTCCACTTATTTGGGCCGAAGTGTGGTTTTTGGTTCCTTCAGAAAGCATCTTTACCGCAAAAAACGATGCTCCTTCGACTTGTTCATGCCATGTTCCTGCTTCAAACAACACCTCCAAACGAACCACGGGTTGTTCGCCGACATTGATGACGTAAAGCGGTTGGCCATTGTCTAGCACCACCGATTGGGGAGTAGGAAACTGTACCGTTTCAATGGTACGAAAATCAGGTGCCAGGGTTCTATCTAATTGCATACTGCTTTGGTGTTCAGATTTTGAGAGTGCAATATTACGGACTGTTTTTGTTTCGATGAACGTTTTCGTTAAAATCGCACCTTTAATACCAACTCGCTCGCCCTCAACTATTCACTTTACTTCCGATGATTAACTTTATTCTTGCTGTTGTTTTTACGGTTTCTCTGTACTTGATTATGCGGTCATTTACAAAATACCGCGTCAATCCTCTCCACGCGGTCATTTTCAATTATTACACCTGCGTAGCAATGGGGCTCGCGTTGATGCCCAATCGAAGCCATTATTTCAGTGCAGATTGGACCTCGACCCCTACTTTGTTAACGCTGGCACTCGGCACAATGTTCGTCATCGTATTTGTGCTTATTGGTTTTACTACTACCAAAGTGGGGGTAACCGCCGCGTCATTGGCTGGTAATATGTCGCTCGTCATTCCCGTTTTGTTTGGACTGTTTGTCTTTAAAAACAACAACAAAGACTTTACTTTTCTGAATTACCTGGGCTTGTTGGTAGCCCTGTTGGCATTGGCTTTTAGCACCATCAAAAAAGAAGGCAGCAATCATTCAACCAAAACGGGTTGGGTGTTGTTTCTGCCAGTGTTATTGTTTTTGGGAAGCGGCACCAACAACACGCTCATCAACTATGTCAGCGCCACTTTTTATCGTCCTGAGCAATCGGCCCTTTTCACCGCGCTGGCTTGCACGGGAGCGATTTTGGTAGGCACCATTTTTTTAATTTTTAAGGTACTAACAGCCAACGAAAAAGTAAGCCTACGAAGCATTGTCGGAGGATTAATTCTGGGGGTTCCCAACTTTTTGTCTTTCTATTTTCTTTTGGGAGCTTTGAGTGATTTTGGCAATAGCGCGGCCTTTGTTTTTCCCATTTATAATGTACTAAGTATGCTGATGTCGGCCTTTTTGGCGTGGATTTTATTTAAAGAAACCCTGCAGCCACTCAATAAATGGGGTTTGGTTCTGGCAGTGGCGGCTATCTTTTTGATTTCTTACCAAGAGATATTGGGGGCATTTTGATTTTTACAGAATATATCCCTTCATTATCTGAACAATCTTCCTTAACGGTTGGTTATAAAGCGGTAATACTCACCCAAAACCATGTAACCGATGGCAACCATTAAATTACTTTTTGTTATGCTTTTATCAATCATTACGGGCCTTTTTGCCGATAAAAAAGAAATCAAATCCAACACCGAAAACATTAAACCGACTGCCTCTGTGTACGATTACAAAATGAAAGCCCTGATGGGCAACGAAGACATCTCACTGAGCAAATACAAAGGCAAAAAAATCGTGTTGCTCAACGTAGCCTCTGCCTGCGGATACACTCCTCAGTATGCAGATTGGCAAAAATTCCATGAGCAATACGGCGACAAAATCGTGGTTCTGGGCTTTCCTGCCAACAATTTCGGGTCGCAAGAATCTGGCACTAATTCAGAAATTGCCACTTTTTGTCAAAAAAACTACGGTGTTACGTTCCAAATGTTCTCTAAAATTGACGTAACTGGCGAAAACCAACATCCATTGTACCGCTGGTTGTCGACCAAATCGCTTAATGGCTGGAACGACAAAGCCCCGTCGTGGAATTTTTGCAAGTATGTAGTAGACGAAAATGGAAAATTGACTCACTTCTTTGCTTCTAAAATCAAACCAACCGACGACGAATTCAAAAAAGCCGTAGGGATTTAATGTAAGGGCGGGGCTTGCCTTATGCCTTCTCTAAAATTGGGCGGAGCCAAGCCCCGCCCCTACAAATATCAATGTCATATTTCTGCAAAAGAGGGGAATTAAAAGTTATATTAACTTTTAATTCCCCTCTTTTGGTAGGTATTGTATTAAAATAGGTCGGTATTGAAACAATTTTGCAATTTTGTTTCAGCATACTACTGCCGTTGAGGCAATCCACCTTCATTTTTTAACGATGCAACATTTCATTTCCGTTCACGATGTCACCGACATTGATGCTCTTGTGCAGGAAGGCCTTCGGCACAAGCAATCTCCTTTTGCGTTTGAACACTTGGGTAAACACAAAACCATCGGTTTATTGTTTTTCAACCAAAGTCTTCGGACGCGCCTAAGCACTCAGCGCGCGGCCCAAAACTTGGGCATGAACACCATGGCGCTCAATGTAGGCCAAGACAGCTGGGGATTGGAGTTGGAAGAAGGCGTAGTAATGGACGGCAACAACGCCGAGCACGTCAAAGAAGCAGCGGCGGTGATGGGAAAATACTGCGATATTTTGGCCGTGCGGGCATTCGCGGGCTTACAAGACCGCGAAAAAGACTATGCCGAAACGGTCATGACGCAGTTCAAAAAATATGCGGGCGTACCCATAGTCAACTTGGAATCGGCCACGCGGCACCCTTTGCAATCGTTGGCCGATTGTATCACCATCGAAGAGTACAAAACCACGACCCGCCCTAAAGTTGTTTTGACATGGGCCCCGCATTTTAAAGCATTGCCGCAGGCCGTCGCCAATTCGTTTTGTGAATGGATGAACCGCCGGGATGTAGAATTCGTAGTAACGCACCCCGAAGGCTACGAATTGTCTCCCAACTACGTGGGTAACGCCAAAGTGATTTACAATCAGGACGAAGCCTTTACGGGCGCTGATTTTATTTACGCCAAAAACTGGTCTTCGTACCAAAACTACGGCCAAGTGCTTACAAGAGACGCGTCGTGGATGATTACAAAACAGAAAATGGAATTGACCAATAACGGCAAATTCATGCACTGCTTGCCCGTAAGACGCAACATGAAAGTAACCGACGAAGTCCTTGATAGTGAACAATCTATCGTAATAGAACAAGCCGGCAACCGTGTATGGTCAGCGCAAGCAGTATTGAAGCGAATTTTGGAGGGATTGGGTTAAAAGTTAGAAAATAAAGAGATAAGCGAAAAATTTAGCGCTTAATCACTCACATACCATTGATTACCCGTTTTCGTATTATTTTCGAGAACGGGTATTTTTATTTATATTTCAAAAAAGATACACCTATAAACCTCTGTATACCAACACTTTTACATTTTATATTCTTCTGTTCAATATTTTTCTATTCCCATAGTGTAACCTTTCCCCTCTCGTTAAGTAATCTCTCTATGAAAACCCAAACAGCCCATGACCGACGAACAGGCCATGTATGCCGTAAGCCAAGGAGATTTAGACAAGGCGGCCATCTTGTACGAACGCTACAAAAAGTCGTTGCTGAACTTCTTCCTTTACCGACAAAGCGACCGTGAAAATGCCCGGGATTTGACCCAACAGGTATTTCTGCGCATGTTGCGCTATCGGCATACGTATCGTGAAGGCGCCTCGTTTCGTACGTGGGTGTTGGAGATTGCCCGCAATGTTTTTTTTGATTACCTAAAACAAAACCCAACGTACTCCGACCTTGCCGATGTTCCGGACATGGGTGAGTCGTATGACGAAACGGAAGAACAGCACCAGTATTTGCATAACGCATTGGCCCAGTTGCCCGACCAATACCGCGAAGTGCTGCTGCTGAGCCGATTTCAGAATATGAGTTACGAAGAAATCGGTCAAACGCTGGGTCTATCGGTCGCCAATGTGAAAGTACGGGTGTTTAGGGCCATGCAGAAATTACGGGATTTATATTTTAACGTAAGCAGTGAATAGCAAAGAAGAGAGAAATAAAATCGGCCATTTATCAAAACTTCTTCAACGATTACCAAACGTAAAAAGACGATGTTAAACGAACAAATCATAACGGACTACCTGATGGGGCATCTTTCTGAGGCAGAACGGATTGTGTTTGAGCAGCGACTTACTTCCGACCTCGTTTTGCGGAAAGAGGTAGAAGAGTTGAGGCGCGTTTGGCAGGACCTCCAAAACGCCGAAGCCGAAACCGACGACGAAATGGATGCCGTGTTCTATCGTTCGCTGCAAGGTGAAAAAATGCTTGAAACTACGATTGTAGCGCTCAAACCTCAGCCTTGGCTCACGTACCTGAAGTATGCCGCTGCCGTAGCAGGTGTAGTGATTACGTTTTGGCTCGGCCGTCAAACTGCTCCTACGCAAATTGAATACCGGACCATCACCGCCACGCCACCCGTTTCGAAATCCATTGACCGTCAACAATCATTACCCGAAACCGTAACAGAGGCGGTCAATTTAACCGACCAACCCAAGAAAAAGCCAAAAGAAGAAACGATTTCCCAACAAATTGCAACGCTGAGACGGGAGATGAAAATGACGCAGGAATTGGTGATTTTAAGTCTTTTGAAACACCAATCGGCTTCGGAACGACTCAAGGGGCTCAATTATGCCGCGGCGCTCAACAACCCTAAGCCTGCCGTTATTCAGGCCTTAATCAAAACCCTGCGAGAAGATGAAAGTTTGAACGTGCGCCTCTCCACCATCGAAACACTGGAGCGATTTAAACAAACCGACGAAGTCAAAAAAGTATTGGTCAATCAACTTACCCAAACATCTGAACCTACCGAGCAAACAACGCTCATCGAAACACTGGTGCGAATGCGCGTAAAAGAAAGTTTGCCCATCTTTGAACAACTTCAAAAAGACGAAAAAGTGGACAGGTCCGTGCGGCTTTTGGCCGGAAGCGGTATCGGAGAACTGGCCATGATTACTGATTAATGTACGCGTACCTATTGGCCCAAAAGGGGCCCAAATCACTCAATTCAAAACTAAATAATAAATAATTCCAGATAAAGCCATGCAAAAATTCATGCTTTTCGTGTGTACGTTGGCCATTGCCAGCAGCACTTTTGCCCAAGCCCCCAAAACCTTCAAGACCAAGTTTAGCGGAGCCAACAAACGGGTAATTATGGACATCGACGCCAAACAACTTGATATTGAAGGATATAAAGGCGACGAAATCATCATCGAAGCCCAAAATGTACCCGATGTACCCAAAGAAGCGGACGGCCTTCGCCCGTTGTCGGCGGGAGGGGTAGACAATACAAACCTTGGTTTGACGGCCAATGCCAACGGCGATGTGCTTAAAATCAACGTAGTAATGAAAGGGAAAGCCACTTATAAAATTAAAATTCCGCAAGAATTATCATTGGTGGTAAAAAAGCGCAACTCTTGCTCTTGCAACGAATTGGGAATGTCTATCTCAGGCATGGAAGGGAGCATTGAGGTCAACACCAATTACGAAGATATCACGCTTACAGACGTCACCGGCCCGATTGTAGCCAACTCCAGCCAGGGCAAAATTAAAGTGGTTTACGACGAAAAAATGCCCGAAAAGCCTTCTTCTATTGTCAGTTACGGCGATAATATCGACGTGACGGTTTCGGACAAAGCAAAGGTATTGTTCAGCGTCAGTTCTTCCGAGGGCAACATGTTTACCGACTTGGATTTAAAACCTTACACCCCTGATCCTAAAACCTTAGAAGAAGAGAAGAAAACAGCCGAGAATGTGCGTGAAATCGCAAAAAAAGCCCAAATGGACCGAGAAATGGCCGCTAACGCGTGGAAATCAAACGGTGAACCAACGGTGGTCGTTGGTCAGCAAATACACGGAACAACTACTGGAACCGCCACCATTCGCGGTAATGCTTCGGCTCCCAATGTGGTCGGAATCAGAACGTACGGAGGAGATGACAATGTGGTTATAGCTGGCCAAAACGCCACCTACTATTCATTCTCGGATGGGCAGTATAAATTCTGGGACAGCGACCGTAACGCCCCCAAATACGTCCTCAATGACCCACAAACCAAAATTTCTATTCGCACTACCCACGGCAATGTATATCTGCGCAAAAAGAAATAAATCATTGCAGCATTTAAGAATAATTACAAAAAAAGAGCCGCAAAATGTTTGCGGCTCTTCTGGTTTATTACCCAATCGTTTAGACTAATTTCCAGCCGTCGCGGTAAGGACGTGACACAAATTGGTTGGCGTCTTCGAAGTTAGTAATCTTCATGTCCGTACCGTTCCACAAGAGTTTCTTGCGGCCGTAATAATCAAAGCCATTGCCTTGCGGCTTGCGGAGCATATAGCTACGGATGGCCAAGTTACCCATCAACACCGTTTCGGTCAAAGGTCCTGAGTAATCAAACGACGATGTTAAGCCTTTGTGCTTGTCGCTGCCGAATCCTGCTTTACAAGCTTCTGTCCAGTGGATTTGATGGCCATACTCAGGCATATTGACTGGCGCAGCATGTTTGCTGTCTTTCGCCATCACGATTTTATCCCCGTTTTTCATATAAATCTTAGGGTTATTGCCGTACATATCGCAAGCAATGATACCCTTCGTTCCTATCATTAACACCCCGTTTGCTCCGTTGCCATCGGTGCTGAGGGGCTCACTTGCTGGAATCCAATCGGGGTGGAAAGGCCGCAAACCGCCGTCCATCCAAATCATTTTCATTTCGGTTTTGTTCTTGGCTGTAGCTGGGAACTTAATCTCAACCGACGACGACGGCGGACATCCTTCTGGAATCCACTCTGGTTGCCAATCTTTGATAAAGACCGCGCCCACGCTGCACTCTACCTCGGTAGGGTAGTTCAGTCCCAACACCCGGAAAGGAGTGTCGATGGTATGGCAGCCGATGTCGCCCAAAGCACCAGTTCCAAAGTTCCACCAGCCGCGCCATTTGAACGGGTGGTAGCCAGGGTGATAATCTACCATCTGTGCGGGGCCAATCCACTGATCCCAAGCAATACCTTCAGGCATATCGGGCTTACCCGTGGGAGTAGGAATACCTTGCGGCCAAACAGGGCGGTTAGTCCAAATCTGAACGGTATGAACTGGCCCAATCATGCCTTTATCAAACCACTCTACCATTTGGCGTTGTGCGGGATTTGAGGCGCCTTGGTTTCCCATCTGCGTCACTACCTTGTACTTGCGCGCGGCTTCGGTAAGCATGCGTGCTTCGTAGATATTGTGCGTGAGGGGCTTTTGTACATATACATGTTTGCCCAGTTGCATCGCCGCCATTGCAATGACCGCGTGATTGTGGTCGGGAGTTGAAATAGTGACCGCGTCAATGTTTTTCCCTTCCTTTTCAAACATTACCCGCCAATCTTTGTATTTTGCAGCGTTTGGAAAACGCTCGATGGACTTGGCGGCTTGCTTGTAGTCTACATCACAAAGAGCCGTTACGTTATTAACGCCGTTGTTGGACGCATTAAAAATATCACTGGTTCCTTTTCCTCCCGCACCAATGGCGGCCAAATTCAATTTGTCAGAAGGAGCCGTAAAGCCCTTCCCTAATACGTGGCGAGGAACAATAAAAAAACTACCCACGGCCATCGCACTTTTCTGAACAAAGTCCCGGCGCGATACCGTCATGTCTTTTGGTTTGAATTTCATCTCTTGTTAAAGGTTTGTTTTAAACTACGAACAGACGAATACAAAAGCAGGCTCAGCGGAGTAGCTACCGTTGTATGAAATGGTTTTTTAAAAAATATGAATAAACAATGCTTATTTTTGACTTTCCGAAAAAAGTCATGACAAAAGAAATACGCCATTATAACATTGTTGGGCTATTGTTTGGCGTTAAAGATTCGTTGAGCGTAGTGATAAAAAAGTATATGATACCTAAAGTGATTGTCGCTGGGGTCCTTATGACGCTGGGCGTGAATGGTTATGGTCAAACGAAAATAAGTGCCTTTGAACGAAAATTCATTGACCGTGGCTTGGTGGATGTTCAGAAATTGGACCCTACCCTCAAAGTAGAATTGAAGTACTCTACCACCGATAATTTTATCAAAGAAGATGTTTATGGCGATTTGGAGCGGGCGTATCTGCAACCCATGGCCGCCGAAAAACTGGTAAAAGCCAATAAGTTTCTGAAACAAGAAAAGCCCAACTATACGCTTTTGGTCTACGACGGGGCCCGCCCTCGGAGTGTAACCAAGATTTTTTGGGCGCGCATGAGCCACTTGCCTTATAACCGTCGTGAAGATTTTGTGGCCGACCCCGCCCGTGGCTCAATCCATAATTTTGGCTGCGCCGTCGACCTGACCATTGCCGATGAAAAAGGCCAACCGCTGGACATGGGCACCATTTTTGATTTTTTTGGAGAACTGGCCGAGCCACGCCGCGAAACCGCCATGCTAAAAGCGGGCAAGCTCACCAAGCAACAATTAGAAAATCGTAAATTGCTCCGACGCGTGATGATCAAAGCAGGCTACACGTCTATTCAGACCGAATGGTGGCACTACAATGCTATGTCGAGAGAGAAAGCCAAAGTTAAATATGGGTTTATTGAGTAAACTATGCTTCTTCTCAACCTATTTCACGCTTTTTGGTTAACTATCTCGGGTATTTCTGCGGATACTACTGAAAAAATTGTGGTTCGTCAAGTAACCTTCATGGGCAATTTTCGCACACGTGAACGTATCATTCGGCGTGAGATGGACGTGCGCGCTGCCGATACGCTAACCCGACAAAAACTGGATTCATTGCTCGAATATGACCGCCGTAAAATCCTGAATACCAACTTGTTTGTAACGGCCGAATTAAAACAAAAACCCGTAGTTGATACCACTCAACTCGTGTACATAACCGCCGACGGCAAGCGCATCGGGAATCTAAAAGAGATTGACATTGACGTCATTGTGAAAGAACAATGGTACATGCTGGCGTTTCCAGTGTTTCAATTAGCCGACCGCAACTTTAATGAATGGTGGTACGAACGCGACCGTGATTTTAGCCGAACGATTTACGGCGTTTATGCCCTGCACCAAAACTTGACTGGCAACAACGACCGCCTACGGCTGCGGGCGGAGTTTGGTTTTATTCCCCGTTTGGATATTTACTACTCAACGCCTTATCTCGACAAAAAACAACGAATGGGCTTGACCATCGGTATATTACGGATTACAAATCGCACCTTGGCTTACCGTACCAACAGCGACAAATTGATGTTTTTGGGCAGCGAAAGTCGCACCCGCGAGCGAATTGTACCGTATCTGACCATTACCCACCGACCCAAATTTTACGGCCATCACTCGTTTAGCGCCCAATATTCCATTACTTCCGTTACCGACACCATCGCGCGCCTCAACCCGAATTATTTCCTCAATGGCATCAAACGTCAAAATTACCTTCAACTTTCCTATTCACACTTTTATGACCGCCGCGACCGTGGGCAGTATGCCCTGAAAGGATTTTATTACGGTTTTAACGTCAGTCAATCGGGCATTTTACCCAAAGATGACGTCCGTTTATCTGAAGCTACGCTAAGCTTCGGGCACTACGTTCCTTTGGCCAAAAAACTTTTTTTCAGTTACCAGACCAAAGCTAAGTTTTCAACGCCAGGGCGGCAACCCTTTTTGCAGATTCGCGGCTTAGGTTACGGGGGTGATTTGGTGCGAGGATACGAACTATATGTGGTTGACGGGCAGCATTTTGGGTACGCAAAAACCAATCTTCGGTATCAATTGCTTAATCGCACATTTAACCTGAGCAAGCTCATCAAGTTCCGACAGTTCAATACTTTTCCGTTGGCGATTTATCCCAATATCTACGCCGATTTCGGGTATTCTCGCAATCAATACCCGGAACTGAACAACAGCAAGTTGGCCAATCGCCTTTTGGCAGGCGGCGGTATAGGCATCGACTTTGTATCTTGGTACAATTTCGTAGGGCACCTCAATTACTCCATCAATCACTTGGGCGAAGCGCGCCCTTACTTTTCGTTTGGGCGTGAGTTTTAATGCTTTCTGGGGTTCTTAATTAGGTTCATAAATCCACGCATCTTTCGCTACGCTAAATTCTGCGGTGCCGAGTTTATACCCCCGGCTGAAGCAAGAGCGCCTTGATAATATCGGCTTCGCCAAACACGACTGGGATGCGACGTAGGCTCTTGGCATCAAGTTTCAGCGTGCTCATTTCAATGCTTGAAACATTGGCGTCTTCTCGGTTGGTTTTGACCGTTACTTCGTCCAACTGCTTAAATTCTTCGGCCAATTCAAACACATAACGGATGTCTTTTTTAGGTTCAAAATAGCGCATTTTGGGATAATACCCCACGGCCGTAGCCCGTAGATTGAAGCCCGTAGAAGGCACCGTAAGGGTATAATTCCCGCTGCTGTCGGAGGTAGTGCCAACGTTGGAATTAAGCATTTGGATGGATGCCCCGCTGATGGGTTTCTGGGTTGTTTTGTTAATTATTTGCCCGAATAATCGAATTTGACCCTTCACTTCGTAGACACATAACAAAGAAGCAATCAGAAAGAAAGCAGTAAAATGGTGTTTCATAGGTTAAGAGAATCGCTTATGGGGGCGTTCTTCTCCTTCAAAAATAGAATATTTTATAAAAAACTTTTCATTTTAGTTTTTAAAAAAACCATTAATTGCGACGAACTCCGTAAATATGTTACTTTCGCACTAGTATCATATCTCTAACCAATGAAAGTAAATTTTACAAAACAAATTTGTTTTACATTTTTGGTAGCCATCAGCGCTATCTGGATATGCTCATGCGACACGAAGAATCAGCAGGCAGGCGAGGTCGAAAAACCAGCCGTAGATTCTTTATCTGGCCCAACAACGAATGTTCCCAATACCAGTCAGTCTGAGTTGCTCCAAACGGTTTTGGGGAAACCAGGAGGCGATTTTCGTGGGGTGAAGTTTGGCGACCCTATCAGTAAAATCAAGGAGTTGGAGTCATTTGAATTGTTTGAAGACAGCACCGACCACGTCGGATTCACGTATGAAACCGAAAATTTTGAAGCGATTGATGTGATGTATTATCTCGATAAAAATCAATTGCTCAATGGTATTCGCATCGATGTGTACCTCAACGATGCCGCTTCTGTTAAGGGGCTTTGGACGCAGTTTGAGACTTATTTATCTGGTAAATATGTCATGGATAAAAAGCAAGGTAAAGTCGCTTTCTGGAAAGACAAAGGCGGCAGAATGGTAAAATTGGAAGATGTGAGTAAAGGAAAAGATTTTGGATTAAGATTGAGCATCGGAACAAAAGGGATGAAAACAATGCCGATGTAATTTTTGCTTTTCATACCCTAAAGCGGCGGGTTTTAACTTCTACATTTATGCACATTATCATCGTCGGCAACGGTATTGCGGGAATTACGGCAGCACGGCATATTCGCAAAAACAGCGACGCCCGAATCACGGTTATTTCAAAAGAAACCGACCATTTTTTTTCCCGTACGGCGTTGATGTACGTGTACATGGGGCACCAAAAATACGAACACCTCAAACCCTACGAAGATTGGTTTTGGGCTAAAAATCGCATTGAATTAGTGCGCGGTACCGTTGAAACTATTGATTTTGACAAAAAATCAATCCACCTTTCTCCCGATAGCTATCAGGTCAACTACAAACCCTCACTGTGGGAACGGATGACAAAAGTTGCACCCAAACAAACGCCTCAGCAAGTCATCACTTCTGCTGAACTGACCTACGATAAACTCATTTTAGCCACGGGTTCGGTACCGAAAATGGGCGATTGGAAAGGCCGCGACTTGGAGGGTGTTCAGGGATTGTATAGTTATCAGGATTTAGAATTACTTGAAAAAAATACGCCCAATCTCCAAAAAGCGGTGATTGCAGGCGGGGGATTGATTGGTGTAGAGTTCGCCGAGATGCTGCACACGCGCCACATTCCTGTCTCGCTATTGGTACGTGAAAAAAGCTATTGGAACGGCGTTCTGCCCGACGAAGAGTCGGCACTGGTGACGCAACATTTGCAAAAACACGGCCTTGACTTGCGTTTCAATACTGAAATAAAGGAAATCAAAGGACAAAAACGGGTTGAAGGAATAGAAACCAACGAAGGAGAAACCATTGAATGTCAGTTGGTTGGGTTGACCATTGGCGTAACACCTAATGTTTCATTCCTTGCTTCGGAGTCTTCTCCACTGAAAATTAACCGGGGGATTGTAGTCAACGAATACCTTGAAACAAATCTGCCCGACGTGTACGCCATCGGCGATTGCGTGGAGCACCAAACACCGATGGTAGGCCGAAAACCGATTGAACAAATCTGGTATACGGGGCGCATCATGGGTGAAACCGTAGCACAAACGATTTGCGGCACACGCACTGCTTACCAGCCAGGCGTATTTTTCAACTCAGCCAAATTTTTTGACCTTGAATACCAAACCTACGGGGATGTACCGTCGAAATTACCCAAAGGAATCAACACTTTTTATTGGCAACATCCCGACAAAGAAGTAGCAATACGCATTAACTATCGCACCGAAAGCGAGGCGGTCACGGGTTTCAACGCCTTAGGCACCCGACTCCGCCATGCCGTGTGTGAGGCTTGGATTAAAGAAAAGAAAACGATTGACTACGTTCTCAAAAACTTCCAACAGGCCAACTTCGACCCTGAGTTTTTTGAAAAGTATGAGCTGCCATCGCCTTCAGTATAGCCACCCAGCAACTGCACAAAAAAAGTGCAGGATTGAGGAATCCTGCACTGCGTATCATTCTAGCAAAGGTCTACGCCATTACGCGTACTTCTTTGCTCAATGCTTCTAAAAATAAATCTACTTCCGCTTTTGTAACGGCTAGAGAAGGCAGCAAACGGATAGTACTTTTGCCTGCAACGCCCGTAAACAGCTTATAATCAAAGAGTAACTTATTCCGTAAATCTTCTACTGGAAAGTCATATTCAATTCCAATCATCAACCCACGACCGCGTAGTTCTTTGTATCCACCGATTTCGGTCAGGCTTTTCATTAAATATTCTCCAACTTCCGTGGCATTGTTCATCAGATTTTCATCCTTCATAATGTCCAATACTGCAATTCCTGCGGCACAAGCGAGGTGGTTTCCTCCAAAAGTTGTGCCGAGCATTCCGTATTTGGCCTGAAACTTGGGTGAAATCAGCACGCCTGCAATCGGGAAGCCATTGCCCATGCCTTTGGCCGTGGTATAAAGGTCGGCTTGGAGATTTGGGTAATGTTGATTGGAGAAAAATTTGCCCGAACGACCGTAGCCGCACTGTACACTATCTAGGATAAACGTGGTATTGGTCTCATCGCATTTTTCACGAATAGCGCGCAGGAATTCTTCCGACGCCACCTGAATCCCACCCACTCCTTGAATACCTTCCACAATCACCGCACAGACATCCGTCATATCGTGTTGGCGAACGGCCTCGGCGTCATTGAAAGGTAAAAAAGTAACGTGCGCGTTGTAGTTTACGGGCGCCACAATAGAAGGATTGTCAGTAATGGCTACCGCACCCGCCGTACGTCCGTGGAATGCTTTTGTAAATGCCACTACTTTTTTGCCACCATTATAAAACGAGGCTAATTTGAGCGCATTTTCGTTGGCTTCGGCCCCTGAATTACACAAGAAGAGTGTATAATCTGGGCAGCCCGACAATTCTCCAAGTTTTTGGGCGAGTTCATCCTGTAACGGTATCCTGACGGAGTTGGAGTAAAAGTTAATTCGTCGCAACTGTTCCGTCATTTTTTCGACGTAATGCGGGTGGCAATGACCCACAGAAATCACGGCGTGACCGCCGTAAAGGTCGAGGTATTTCTCGCCTTTGCTGTCCCAGAGCCAGGAGCCTTGCGCCCGGACGGGTTCGATGTCGTAAATCGGATAAACGTTAAACAGGTTCATGGTCAAAAGACTAAAAATTTGACAAAGATAGAGAATGTTGAATTACGAATTACGAATCATGAACCACAAATGAAGTATGCATTTGATTATCAGCTTCTTAGTTTTATGTATTGAAGCTCGATTATACTAAATTTTGAACTTATCCTTTCGTACAGAGTTAAATTCTTACGGCAAGAAGGTCATGGCTAAAGCCAATATCAACAAAGAATCGGCTTTAGCCATGACTTTCAGGCTTAACCAAATGCTCCCAAATCACATCATACACTTCCACCGCTTCTAATTCTTTTTTGGGTAACGGTTGGTCAGTGACGCAAATCGGGTAAAATTCTTTGGGTGCGCTGATGCCCCCGTGCGAGCCTTTGACCAAGGTAGCATCCAAGGGGATCACATCCATTAAGTAGCGAAAACCCAGCAACTTACGACCCAATTTATAACCTGCCCGCAGTTTAATAAATGGATTTTTTGGGTCCATAAACATCTCGACGGGGTCATAGCCGGGCTTGCGGTGAATATCAACCAAATGCGCATAATCGGGGGCTTTGGCGTCGTCTAACCAGTAATAGTACGTAAACCAACTGTCAGGAGCGGCTACGGCAACCAAATCGCCCGAACGTTCGTGGTCGAGGTGATGAGCCTTTTTGCCCGCCTCGTCCAACACCATTTCGATGCCTGGTGTCTGTTCCAGCCGCTTTTTCACTTGCTCTTTTACCGACGGGTCGTTAAGGTAGATGTGCGCAATCTGATGATCGGCGGTGGCAAAGGCTTTGGAAGCACCCGCGTCCAAGAGTTCGTACCAACGTTCGGTACGAACCGCAATCAAGCCATCTTCGCGCAGAATCCGATTGATATGAACGGGCCGATTAACGGCGTTGATGCCATATTCCGAAAGTAAGATAATTTTGGTGTTTTTGGCTTCGTAAAACCGCACCAACTCCTCCACAACCTGGTCTATTTCATTTAATTCTTTGCTGATTTTGGAGAAATCAGGGCCGAATTTTTGTAAACAATAATCTAAATGCGGCAGATAGATGAGCGTAAGCGTAGGGTTATGTTTGTTGTCTACCCACATCGAAGCATCGGCAATCCACTTTGTTGATTTGATGTTGGCGTTGGGGCCCCAAAAATTAAACAACGGAAATTGTCCTAAATCCTTCTGCAATTCATCGCGCAGACTCGCGGGATAAGCGTAGCAATCAGGGGCTTTGACGCCATCGGCGTGGTATTGGGGGCGAGGCGTAACCGAATAGTCGGCGGTAGAATACATATTGTACCACCAAAACATTTTGGAGCAGGTAAACGACGGGTCTTGCTGTTTGGCCGCGTCCCAAATTTTGTCGGCTTTCACGAGTTTATTGGACTGCTTCCAAAACTTCACTTCGGCATCGTCGCGGTCGTACCAGCCGTTGGCCACAATACCGTGTTGCGAAGGCCATTTTCCCGTTACGTAACAACTCTGAGACGTGGTCGTGACGGCGGGTAAAACGGGTTTAATGGGCGTAATATGACGCGCCTTAACGTAGTTGCTCAAAAAAGGAGTATGTTCTCCCAACAGGTTGGCACTCAACCCTACAATATCTATGACGACGGTTTTTTGCATGTTGTTATAAAATAATAAACTACAATTGCCCACGCACCCATTCCAACTCCCGCACAATCGACTCACCGATTGGCTTTTGCATATCAGCGGGCAATACCCCCCACGTGTAAGTTTCTACTTCCAAATGTTGCGTAAAAGGCGTGGCTTTTTGTACGTTGAGAGTGTTTACGATGTCACCTTGGGTAGAATCAAGTAAGCCATAAGACTCAATAAATAGCGGTACGTGAAAGTGAATACGCCACTCTGTTTGTTGGTCGGTATCTGCCGCTAAAGCTTCTGGTAAATCGCGGTATTTCTGAAAAGTGCCATCCATATTTTTAGCAACCACCTGATGCAAATACACTGGCTCGTCAAACGACTGAATCGCTTTTAGTTTTTCTTCCCTGTTTTCTCGTAAATCAATTTTAATAGCCGAGCTGATTTGGATTTTTCCGACGCGTATACCCAACTCATTCAATTGATTGACAATGGTTTGTGGTTCTTCATAGCTCACCGCGAAATGGCACACGTCGTAGCACAACTGAATATGCGTCAGTAGCGCTTCTTTGGCGTCTTCGGGCGAAAAATCGTGGGTTCCCTGTAAATGTGCAATACCCTTCGGTAAAAAATAATCGGCGTACCAGTCGATAAATTCCTGCCCATTTTCCAAGATTCCATCGGGCTCTGGCTCAATGTCGAGGTGCATTACCTTACCCGTAGTACGACGCAGCTCTATCAAGGTTTCGGCCACTTGAAGAATATTTTCGGTGGCGATTTTGATGGCTTGTTGGGTCTCTTCTTCACCCTGCCACCAATAGCGGTACGACAACGGAGAGGTAGAAACACCCCCCTCCATGCCATCGGGCAGCAGTTGCGCTAAGATTTGGAAGAGGCGTTTGGTGTATTCAGTACGGTCTGTGGTAGTCCAATCGGGCGTATGTACATCGTCTTTTACCCGCGTAGCATGGAAGCCGCCGTAGGGAAAACCATTCATCGTGAACACGTAAATATCATTGGCGGCCAACCATGCCTTGAATTCTGCCAGCCGCTCGGGATTGGAGAGTTCAATAGACGCATCATTGGCCAGACGCAAACCTAAAGCAAAAGGCGTATTGGATGAAAGTTGATTTTTTATAAAGGGGAGATTGTCCTGTAAAGTCTTAAAATGCTCATCCCAACGTTCGCCGGGGTGGATATTGCTGCAATAAGTGAGGTGTCCGTGGGGGGTTTGCATATTGGTTGATGTAGAAAATGGTTTGGAATACCGCTATCATCAATAAAGTGATTGTCGGTCAAAAATTACTTTGTCACCCCATTAGCGCCTCAAGGCCCTTACAAGGTGACAAAGTAATTTTTAGCAATAAAAGTATGTGTCGGTTTACCAATAATGATTTCAAAAATCGTTGTTGTTATAATGGAGCCGTTAACTCATCAACAAACTTGAATAATGCCCTTCCAAATAATCTACGGCTTCGGCAATAAGGTCAGCGTCCATTTCGTGGACCTCCACGCCTTTGCCAATTTGGTCGAGCAGCATGATGGTCAGGCGACCGCCTAAATGTTCTCGAAACTCCCGCAGGCCATTACGTAGGTTGATTTTATCATTTTCGGCGAGTTTGGGGTGATATAAATCAAAACCGAGTTTTTGAATAACGGTCAAAATTCGTTGCAATTCGTCGTGGCTCAATCTCCCCACTTTGACTGAATACACGCTGTCTAAGGCAATTCCTATGGCAACTGCTTCGCCATGGCGAATCTGAAAATCAGTGAGATATTCCAGTTTATGCGCCGCCCAGTGTCCAAAATCCAACGGACGCGACGAGCCAAACTCAAACGGATCGCCGCTACGAATATGCTCAACGTGCATTTCGGCACAACGGTGAATCTGGTAGGCCATCACCTCTTCATTGCGAAGCGCAAGGGCTTCAGCATTGGCCTCAATCCACTCAAAAAAGGCTTTATCTTTGATTAAAGCTACTTTTATAGCTTCGGCTATACCCGATCGCCAATCACGGTCGTCGAGGCTTTGTAAAAAAGAAAGGTCATTAAAAACGGCTACGGGCGGTGCAAACGTCCCCAAAAAGTTTTTCTTTCCTTGGTAATTAATCCCATTTTTAACCCCAACACCCGAATCATTTTGCGAAAGAACGGTGGTTGGAATACGAATATGCTTTACCCCACGGTGCGATACGGCAGCAGCGTAGCCCACTAAATCCAAAATAGCACCTCCGCCCACGCCCACAACAAACGAATGACGGTCAATGCCGTATTCGTCAATGGCTTCCACAATCTTATCAAACAAGGCAGGGTCATTTTTGGCAGCTTCTCCACCAGGCAGCACGATGATGTCAGGTACCAATGTCACGGCATCTCCCAACGTAGCGAAATAAGCAACAATCTCTTTTTCAAGCGTTGGATAGTGCGCCAAAAAGCCACCGTCAATCACAAAAAGTGCTTTACGTTGAAAACCAGCCTCACCAAAGGAATTAAAAAAGCTCCTTATTGTATTATTTTGTGGGTCAAACAGTCCTTTGGTAAAAAAAATGGAATAGGTATAAGGAACCTGAAATGATTGTTGTAGGGTCTGCATAAGTTTAAAATTCGCTAGGTTACCGCAAATATACGGGCTAACAGTATGGATAATGGAAGTAATAAAAGAACACCAAGTGCTACGGGCCAGTTCCCAAAGGCAATACACCACGCTGCATTCATTACAATAAGAGAAAGTACACCTGCTTTTACCGCTTTTCCAATATTGGGGCCAATCGGATTTTGGAACGCATTCCACAAAGGACGCCCTACCATCAGGGCGTGCAACACAATGAGCAACAACGCCATTGTTCCGTTTCCTTCATTGACCGCCACCAAAAACTGAATGGCATGAACCGTGGTATAAAGCGATGCCGCTATGTAAAGCGAGCGGCGCTTGCCGCCGTGAACTTCGTCCTGACTGATGAGCGTAATAGCGCCAATGTAGGCAATCGGCACCAACGCCAACCAACCCCATTCAGACAACGATGGACTAACGGCGCTCATGCCCAAAAGTAGATTCCCCCCCCGACAAAATCCCATCGTCAATGGCCCAAAGACCGCGCTATGCTTGGCGTAACGGTCGTATAAAATGGCCAATAGTGCCACTACAAGCGCAATCATGCCGCTCAATGTATTGAAAAGTGCCGCCGAAACTACCCCTAAAACCAGCAACCCAAGACCCATAAAAGCCGCCGAGCGGATAGGTACTCTCCCACTCGGAATGGGGCGCTCTGGGCGCTCAATGGCATCCAGTTGAGCATCAAATACATCATTCATCACCACTCCACCACCGTATAGGCCCACCGTAGAAAGTACCAACCAATACGCGGGACTTGCTCCAAACGTAAATTGAGCAATGGCCATTCCAGCCAATATATCAGCAATAGCCGTGACAATATTGGCCGGACGGGTAAGTTGCAGGTATGATTTTATGACGCTCACGTTATCGAATTACTAAAGAATCTTTGGCAACGCGGGGTTGCTGGCCGCCGCGTAAAATGGTATTTCCGTTAAACTTCTCACTTTGGTCTACATTGAGGCCATTTTCAAAATCACTGACGTCAATTTGACCACTTTTGGCAAAGGCATCAATGGCATTTTGGTAGGTCACGAGTCGAATGGTTTCGTCGGTAATGCCGCGCATTTTCATCAAAGCGGCGGTTTTAGGAATCGCCAACGGGTCAGAAATCCCCCAATCAGCGGCCGAATTAACCATGATTTGATTTGGTCCATAATGTTCCACTACTTTTACCATTCGTTCGTTGCCCATTTTAGTAAAAGGATAAATGGTAAACGCCGCCCAAAAACCTTGGTCTAATACGCTCTTTACAGTCTCCTCGTTGTTGTGGTCCACAATCACCCATGACGGGTCAAGACCGTGTTCGAGGGCAATAGCCATGCTTCGCTCCGTTCCTTTTTTCTTGTCGCGGTGCGGGGTATGGATTTGTACAGGCAACTTGGCTTTTTTCGCCAACTCCAACTGAAGACGGTAGTATTTTTCTTCAGCGGCGGTTTGGTCGTCAAAACCAATTTCTCCCACGCCCACAACGCCTTCTTTATATAAATACAGTGGCAAAATCTCCATCACTTGCTCAGCCAGCGGTTCGTTGTTGGCTTCGCGTGAGTTGAGACCGATGGTGCAATAATGCTTAATCCCAAACTGCGACGACCTAAAACGCTCCCAGCCCACCAAACTGCTGTAATAGTCCTTAAAGGTAGAAAGTCCAGTGCGCGGTTGACCTACCCAAAAAGCGGGCTCGATCAGTCCTACAATACCCGCATCACGCATGGCTTCGTAGTCATCGGTGGTCCGAGAAACCATGTGAATATGCGGGTCAAAAAAGCGCATTCCACGAATCAATTCCCGGTAATCGTCCCAACCCATATCGCGATGGGTGACAATCTCATCCGTCTCCTCAAAATGGGAGGGATTCTGCGTTAAATCTTTATCGGTTAGGCACATAAGTATTAAGATCAATAAATTCAAGGTGGGTCCAAGTCAATTGGTTATGTTGGACAATTGTTTCCAAATCAGGGTAGCTGGCAAGCAATTGCTTCGCGGGTTGATAATCTGAATGATGACAAGTAAGGGCCGCCGCCTGTTGGTCGTGGACGGAAGGTGACCTAAAGAGCTGCTCTATATCGGAGAGAAGTTCTTCGTTCAAAAACTTACTCACCAATCGCCACACCTGCGGAGCCACCATCCTGCCTGCCGCCCAGCGTTCGTGGGCAAAATCAGAAAGCGTGAGGGCCAAATTTTTGTTGGCCCGTTCGTCCAACCCTACGATAAAATGAATTGGTTTATCGTTGAAGATGGTTTTGAGTACGAGCTGATTCCAAGCCAGTTCTGTAAAGTGTTTTGTCGGATACGGATTTCGTAGGGCAATGGCATCAAACACCACTCCCATGTTGGAACGTACAGCGTCAGTGGCTCTGAAAAGCCATTTTTCGGGGTAATTCAACACTGGAAGCGCCGAGTAAAGCGCTACTAGCTCGTTCATTTCGGCGGTATCAAAAAGGGTTTCAATGTGGCGACAATATTCTTCTTTATCGGCAGCTTCCAAACAACTCAACAACCACACACGACTCAGCCGTACAATGCCCCAATCTTCCACCGAAAATCCAGGTAGAATCTCATTTAACTCTATGGTTTGCTGCACCGTTGGCTTCACCGTGCGTTTGGCCAAAAAACGGGGCGCCGCCACAAAAGCCGTCATCAATTCCAACGGTTCAGCCTCTCCCTTCGCTGATAGCCAATCGGCTTCTGAGGTCGTAAGCTGCGCGCTGAGGAGTTCCCAAAGAAGACTGTTTATCTGAGTTAACATACTGATTTTTGCGTTACTTTACTTTTAACTTTCGTTACAAAGGTACAATGGTAGTAAACGGTGGGCAATCATAAAATGATTAAAATTAGATAACGATAAAGTAATAGTCACTGTTAACGTATTCTTTACGTATTTTGTATTTAAAACAAACGAACGAATGTCTCTTACTCATTTAAATTCCGAAGGAAATCCAAGTATGGTGGATGTATCGGAAAAAGCCGTCACCAAACGCGTAGCAAAAGCCCGTAGCATAGTGGTGCTGGGCGACGAAATCATGGATTTGCTACAAAACGACGAGATTCACACAAAAAAAGGCCCTGTTTTTCAAACAGCCGTCATTGCGGGCGTGATGGCCGCCAAACGCACGGGCGAACTCATTCCTTTGTGCCACCCGTTAGGATTAGAAAATTGCCAAGTGGATATTACGGTAAATGAGGCGCGTGAAGTAGAGATTATCTGCACCGCAAGCGTAACGGGCAAAACGGGCATTGAAATGGAAGCCCTTACGGGTGCAAGCGTAGCGGCGCTGACTATTTATGACATGTGCAAAGCCATGAGCCAACACATTATCATAAAAGAAACCCGTCTTGTTGCTAAGACGGGTGGTAAAAAAGATTTCTTTTTGACGTAGAGGCGCAAAAGTTGCACCTCTACCTTTTATCCTTTCAGCGTAATCCGTGACCGGGCACAGACTCCTCCCACGGGAGGGTTAAACTTCGAAACGCTGACTTCTATCGTTTCTACCGACGGGTACGCCTTTCGTATTTCATCAATAATATTGTAGGCGATATGCTCCAAAAGTCGACTGGATTTTTGCATTACCTGCGCCACAACCCGGTATATAACCTCATAATTTACGGTACCTTTCAGGCGGTCATAACGGGCTGCTTCACTAAAGTCGGTCGTGATGGTTACGTCTATTGAAAATTTATTTCCTATTTTTTGCTCTTCTTCCGAAGTGCCGTGATAAGCGAAGAATTCGATTCCTTCGAGCGAAACTGTCCCCAAAGTATGGTTAAAAGTTAAAGGTTAGAAAAACGTAACCCGTTTTTTTCTGTATTTAATTACCCAATCTGGTCAAAAAACGACCCTTCTTCCTTCGTTTTTTTGTCTTTTTCGGCCTGTTTTTCTTCTTCCGACGGTTCTTCTGGGGCTTCCTCTTCCTTGGTTTCTTCCACCGCCGCCACATCAGCCGCGTCGGTTACTTCTTCCGTCGCTTCGGCCGTTATTTCATTTTCTACTTCATCCACGCCTTCTTCAGCCTCTTGCGTTTCACCTCCCACAACCTCTTCTACCGTTTTCTCCAATTCCAATCGTGCTTTTTGGCCTTCTTCACCAACTTTAAGAGAATCGCTTACCTGAATTCGTAAATCCTCAAATTTTTCCTGAACGGTAACTTGCGAAAATTTCTTTTCAAAACGTTCGATACTATCGACGGTATTGTTGGCAAGGGCTTTTAATTGAACAATCAGATTATCGCGGTATTTTTCCATGGCTTTGAAATCCCGCTCGTGGTTTTTAAACTCCCCAAGGATTTCTTCGCGCACGTATTTGGATTGATTTTCGGCATCAACAATCAGCATATTTGCCTTTTTGCGGGCGTCGTTTACCAGTTCTTCTCCTTTTTGACGCGCATCTTCAATGTACTGTTCGGCGGCTACTTTGGCCTGTTCGGTCATTTGAGCACTAGTATCTTCTGCCGTTTTGAGCATCCGAAACATCGTCAATTCTACTTCGCGGAGTTTATTCAAGTCTTTTTCCGCAATCTCCAATTGCATTTTCAGCAGCTTGTTTTCGTTCAATACTCGCTCCCACTCATTGGAAAGAGACGTTAAGAATGCCCCAACCTCCTCCATATCATATCCACGTAAGACTCTTTGAAACGTATGCTGGCGAATCTCAATCGGCGTTATTTTCATTTGTGTACTTGATTTTATATCCCAATGAATAAGTGATAAATATATAAAAAACAAACTAATATGCTCATATTTTGGCTAAATATCGCTATTCAGCCATTTATTTCTTTGTAAAATAGCGCGTTCATTCTCCAACTCCTGCAAATGTACCGTTCCGTCACTAAACGTAACCATTTGGAGACCTACCCACGAAAGCGCATGATTAAGGTGATTTTCAAGAGGGATATTACTCAAAATACAATCTTTCCAATACCAATCCAGAGACTCTCCTGCCACTTCTTCCACCACAGATTGATAATCCTCAAACGAATATCCTACAAATGGTATTCCAAAACGTTGCCACATCAGCCGCATTACATCATCTAAAGATTTTTTGTGCTGATGATTTTTGCGAATCGTAATGTCCAATATTAACGCCACCAAAGCGCCTTTATGATATACCGACACTTTGCGCTTAGGAATTCCTTTTTCGTATCCGTCCAACCACAAATCCCACGACGACTCCGCCAAGGATTGCTGCGCATCACGGTTGTTTTCAAAATGTCGCTTCATATATACTTGAAGTTCACGGTAATAGGCCACATCATCAAAAATGCCCGAACGTCGCAAAAACAAATCTCCGTAGTAGGTGGTCACCCCTTCGGCCACAAAACAGGTGGTGAAGTAATTTTCTTTCGTAAAATCGTACGGTAAGAGTTCCTGGGGCCGTATCCTGATAATGTTCCAAGCATGAAACAACTCATGTGAGCTTACCCCTAGCAAGTCGGTATATAAGCCTTCTCCCTCATCATCAGGCCCTAAGACAATCATGGTCGAATGCCGATGCTCTACTCCATGATAAAAGGGCGTGGATAGAATAAGGTTTAAAAAATGGTATTCAGATTCAGGAAAATCTCCCATAGTGCTGACTTGTGCAGCGGTAAATTTTTCAAAATCAATTAAGATTCGGTTCCAATCGGGCTTGATATTTCCCTGCATCCAAACATAAAAAGTAGTCGTATTGATTTTATAAGACCTACTTTGAATGGTGGGCGATGCCAGTAAAGGACTATCCACTAACTCATAATAGTCCTTCGCGAGCAGCGTTTTTTTTCCAATTTGGGTAGGTTCTGAAATCTGCTTTAGACCACAGGCCACCACAAAATTATCTGGAATAACCAACTCCAACGTACAGGATTCGTGAAGATTTTGGTCGGTATAAAGGCACAAATTAACGGGATTGACGTACCAAAATTCTTCGCTTACATAGCTGCTTCCAGCGTTTAGAACGGCACTGTAATAGTTATACTGTATTACAATATCCGTTTCTCCCTGGGTTTGAATCTGCCAGCGGTCTTTGGTGATTTTTTTGAACAAAAGCGGATTTCCAGCTCTATCAAAAACCCCGAATCTTTGAATATTCTTGGCAAAATTCTGCAACTCATACCTTCCTGGGCGCCAAGTTGGCAGCTGAACCTCAAGGGTGTGGGTTTCCTCAGTTTTGATACGACACTCTACCTCAATATAACGGCTTTCGGGGTTGTCGGAGTAGAGGCGATAATGCATACGTGAAGTGACAAAAAGCGCCAAGCGCTGTTAGAGGTATAGTTTTAAGAAAAGTAAAAATACTAAAAAGACGTAACCAATAGCAGCGATTTTATGGAAAGAATGTTTATCAATCCATACGCACACGCAAAATAGCCTAGCTTGATGCCACAGAACTGAAAAAAAAATACAAAATACCTTTACTGCTTGTAGTTTACTATCCAGAATAAGACTGTAAGAAATCGACTAACTGGGCAAAAGCCCTAGAACGATGGCTGATTTTACCTTTCTCCTCAATCGACATTTCAGCAAACGTTCGTTCGTAGCCATCTGGAACAAAAATAGGGTCATAACCAAACCCTTGGCTTCCGCGTTGTTCTTTCATCAACTGACCCGTGATAATCCCTTCAAATTGATAAACCTTGCCCTGAACAACCAACGTAATAACAGTCTTAAAACGTGCGCTTCGGTCAGACTCTGATTTTAGCTCTTCCAATACCCGCGCTATGTTGCCCTGAAAATCCCTTGAACCACCATAATAGGCCGAATGTACGCCCGGCGCACCGTTGAGGGCGGCAATTTCGAGTCCTGAATCATCGGCAAAACAATCGACACCAAAATGTTCCCAAACGTATTCGGCCTTTTGACGGGAATTGCCTTCAATGGTTTCGGTGGTTTCGGGAAGTTCTTCCTCACAACCAATTTCTTTCAATGTTTTGAGCGCAAAGGTTCCCCCCAAAAGCGCCTTAATTTCTGCCAACTTGTGGGCATTGTTGGTGGCAAAACAGAGTTGCATAAAATGGAACATAAAAAAAGCGACGCTAACGCCGCTTTTAGTAAACTAATTATTTTCGTTTGGCTTCTATTTCAAAATAAAGTGGCGAATACGCAGGAATTTTTCCAGCACTGCCCTGTACTGAATAGCCAAGTGCCGATGGAAAAATGACAATTGCTTTTTCACCGAATCGGAGCTTTGCTACTCCGTCGTTAAAGCCTTTTACTACTCCTCCAGAGGCATTACCTGTCGGGTCTACCACACTTACGTCGATTGTTCCAGCATCAAATTGTACTCCGTTCCGAACCAATTTTCCCGTATAAGTCACACTCACGGTGGTATTAACGGCAATCAATGCGGAGTCGGGATATGCTTTGGTTTTTACAAATCGAAGGCCATTCGTTGGATTTTTTTCCAATCCTTGGATTTTGTTTAATGCCACAAAATCATCAATTTGCTCTTCTTCGGTTCTCACTTTAAGAATATCCAAATCGTATCTAATTGGAATATATAAAGGTGCCAACAGCGACACATCCCCTGTTCCTCTCAGCGACCACGGAACAAACAGCGAGACTTTATCGCCCTCCCTGATTTTTTCCTGTGGTGCTGCTAAAAGTTCTTCAAACGAAGGTACTGCATTGAAGCGGTAAGTCATTGCATACCCCGCCGCCGTAATATCATTGGAATTAAACGAGCGAATATATACATCATTTATCCCTACTTGACTACTATCAACGATAGTACCATCTAGGCGCCGGGCAATGTAACGAAACGTAATCTCATCGCCGATCTGCGGTTTTTGAGCATTCGGATTTTTATTCAAGATACTGAAATACAATCCATTCCGAAGACTGTCTGCCTGTATGTTATTAGCGAGCAGATAGCTCCGTATTTCCGCTTTATTATCGCGTGTTTTACGGTCTTGAAAGGCTTCTTCGGTTTGCTCGCAAGCTACAATTGTAACAGCTAAGCTTACTGCTAACCCTAAAATTAACGTCCCCCTCATTCTGGTTTATTAGATAATTTGTAATTAAGTGATTATGTAAAAGTGATTAGTGAGAGGTGGTTGGTGGGTGCTGCCATTCAAAAAACGACTCACTAATCACTGTTCACTAACAACTATTTATTGCTGCTTGGGTGCATTCTTAACATCTACAAGCTCAACATCAAACACCAATACGGAGTTTGGCGGAATAGTACCAGGAGAACCAGCCTCACCATAAGCTAAGCTTGATGGGATAATAAACGTGCTTTTCCCTCCTTTTTTCATGTTCATGATTCCTTCTTCCCAACCTGGAATAACCATTCCCTGGCCAATTGGAAAATCAACGGGTTTGCCACCGCTTTGTGGATTTTTGTAAGAACTATCAAATTCTTTACCATCCAACAATTTCCCAACGTAATGAACAGACACCATATTGCCTGCCACAGGCTTAACTCCGTCGCCTTCTTTTACGATTACGTAGTTTAACCCCGATGGCGTTTCAACGGTTTTCAAAGAATTTTTGGCTACGTAAGCATCAATGATTTTAGCATCGACTTTTACCTGTCCTTCGCGAGCGGCGGCTTGTCCTTTTTGGAATTCCTGCTCGTTCTGAACTTCAATGACTTTTACTGTAAACTGAATGTCTGTTCCTTTAGCAATGCCTGGAGGCAGAGGCTGCATCATACGCGTAAAGAGCGAGTCTGCACTTACAAAAAAGGAAGCGCTATCTCCTTTGGCAAGCATTGCCAAACCTTCCTCAAACGAGCCCTTGAACGGAGGCGTTTGGAGCATCACCTGGAGAGGGCGGCCTTCTTTATAAGTATCACGCAACACCGAGTCACGGCTGTTTTTCAGTACCAATTGTACTGTCAATATATCACCGATTTTGGGTTTGCGGCCATCACCTTTTTGGTCATGAATTTGGTATTTTAAGCCTGTATCGCTTACACTGACGCGATTGTTACACGCAGCAAGCAAGGCTCCCGCCGCAAACAAAGAAAGTATTGATTTAAATTTCATGAAATGAGTGCTCTTGCACAGTTAATTGTTATGCGTTATTTGTGATTGATTTTATTGATATTTAATGTTTAATTTTGGTAAGGTATTGACAACCAAACTATTTCTCAACGTTTAAAAGTTGGGTTTGGTATTCGGGCAAGATGGATAAAAGTAAATTTACCGTTTCGGGTAAACTCGTACTTGTGCGCCCGCCCGATGCGTTCTTGTGCCCTCCTCCGGAAAAGTATTTGTTGGCAAGTTCGCGGACCGAAAAATCTTGTACCGAACGAAACGACAGTTTTATTTCATCCCGGCGCTCAATGAGCAATACAGACATGACAACGTTTTCGAGCGAGAGTCCAAAATTGACAATTCCCTCCGTATCTCCAATTTCGGAATTAAACCGTTTGAGTTCCTCCAGCGAAAGGGTCATATAAACGGTGCGGTATTCGGGCAGCCAAGTAAGTTTTTCCGACAATACGTACCCCAGCAGTCGGGTTCTCCCCAATGAATTATTATCGAAAATAGCCCGGTGAACATAGTTTGTATTCAAGCCCGTCTTCATCAAATCGGCCACTGCTAAGTGTACTTCGGGGGTAGTATTACCGTGCCTGAAAGAACCTGTATCGGTCATAATGCCAGCGTAGAGGCATTCTGCGATGGGTTTATCTACCAATTCAGCATCACCCATTTGTTTAATGATTTCCCAAACATACTGAGCGGTCGCGGCCTTGGTAGTGTCTGAAAATTCAAAATCAGCAAACGATTCTGGCTCCAAATGATGGTCTATCAGTATTTTAGTTGCTTCTGAGCTTTGCGCCAAACTCCCCAAGCCTTTGATTCGATGCAATGCATTAAAATCTAAACAACAGATGACATCTGCTTCTTGGAGAAGTTTTTTGGATTGAGCAACCGTCTGTGCATTCTGATCAAATGTAATCACCTCGGCATAGTCGGGCATCCAACGCAAATTTGATGGGCATTCATTAGGAACAATAACCGTAGCGGTGTGGCCTTTTTTCTGAAGGTACAATTTCCACCCCAACGACGACCCAATCGCATCTGCGTCGGGGTTTTGATGGGTAATAATCACAAAACGTTTAGAATCCGAATTAATAAGCTCGTAAAAGGCGTTCCACTGTTGCATAGCCTGCAAAGTTAGTAACTTTCGTTGAAATGTTTCCGAAAGCCGTATAGACTTCCTAATTTTGAGGCATTATTTTAGAAAGACAGCTACGTTATTTTGTCCTAATGGCATGTACCTGACCAGTAGCGTTCTGGTATGAAGCAGTGATTATCCGCTGCTCAAAAATTGTTTTTAACTACAAATGAACCAACAAATGACGACTAACCGAACATTTACGATGATTAAACCAGACGCCGTAGCGGATGGTAACTCAGGAGCGATTCTCAAATTAATTGAAGAAGCAGGATTCCGAATTGTAGCATTGAAAAAGACGTTGTTGACCAAAGAGCGGGCAGGTGAGTTTTATGCTGTGCACGCCGAGCGGCCTTTTTACAACGACCTTTGCAACTATATGTCGTCGGGCCCGATTTATGCGGCCATCTTGGAGAAGGAAAACGCAGTCGCTGACTTCCGCACCTTGATTGGCGCAACCAATCCAGCGCAGGCAGCAGAAGGAACCATCCGAAAATTGTTTGCTAAGTCTATCGAAGCCAACGCCGTTCATGGCTCTGACTCCGACGAAAACGCTGCCCTAGAGGGTAGTTTTTACTTCTCAAAAACAGAACAGTTTTAATGTTTTTTAAGTCAAATTATATCCCAAAAATCCTCATACAAAATGAGGATTTTTTAGTATAAAATCCGTGAAACGCCAATTTCATAGTCGTTTCACGGATAAAAAGATAGGATTCACGGAAAAAACTTGTGTTTTGGGTATACCTTAATGTATCTTCATACCAAACCGCTTGAACTATCCTCAAAAAACGACTATGAAAAACAATGAAATGAGAATTCGCAAACTTGACTCTTCTGTATTGGTAGCAAAAGAAGAACCATTTTCCTGCGAGGTATTAAGCAAACTTCTGGAGAGAGAAGGATTTGATGTTGTTGGGCGTGCCAACGAACTCGATGATCTAATCCAAAAAATCCACACTAAGAAGCCTAAGTGCGTTATTGTTGAAGCAAATTTAATTGGCAAAGAAACCAATCATCTACTGAAGGAACTTTCGGAATCGTCAAGTCCTCCTAAACTGGTTCTTTACTTCAACAATTCAAATTCAAAAGAGTTGACCAAAGCCCTAGACGCCAATTTCCAGGGATACTTGTATTCGGAAGACCGGTTGGAAGAGCTCTACAAATGCCTCATTTACATTCAGACGCAATCAAAATACTACAGCGATGGATTCAAAGATTTAATCAAGAAACAGGGCCTTAATGAAATTGACAGCGATACGCAGCAAAAACTGAAAACATTAACCAATCGAGAGAAGCAGATTCTTTATTTAGTAACAGAAGGCTTAACGGGTTATGAAATCTCTGATTCACTTTGTATTAGCTATCGGACATTAGCCAATCACAAACAGAACTTAATCCATAAGCTGGGGCTTTCGAGTAACCGACAATTACTGAAATTTGGTCTACAAATCAAATCTCACATAAATACGTTATGAAAAAAGGCATTACCTGCTCCGATTGGCAGCAAGGGCATCTTTGAAGGCGGGGAAACGTTGGCGAGACATCATCATCTCTTTAATCTCAGCCGCTGTTTTGATATAAACGATATATTTACCTTTTTCCCAATAAATATAGCTGTCAAGATGGTCTAGATTAATGATGTAGCTACGGTGAACCCGGAAGAAATGTAGTGGATCTAATTCTTCTTCTAAAACAGATAAGGGTTTCATGACTCGAAAACGTCCCTTTGGATGTACGACATAATACCGCTCTTCGTCTGTCTCAAAGTAATAGCATTCCTCTAATTTCAGATAAACATCTCCCGTACCCGTCTTGGCTTCAATGACTCGCGGGTACATTTCTTTTTTTTCAACTCCCACTGGTTGTAACGAAGTGGTTGAGGGTTCTATTGGTATAAAAACGGTAGTAGTGGGGATAATCGGAGTGATTTTTACCTGAGAAGAATCACCACTGTCTAAAAAATCTTTTACCAATGCGGCATTTACTAAGATGTACCCTAACAATACAACAAACGGCAGATACATAAGGTAGGTTTGCAAGGTAAACCCTTGAAAAACGTACAACTCAATGTAGCGATGTAAGGAATAGTTTGGAAACTCTCTGAGTAAAAAGCGAACGTGTAAGGTAATCGGGAAGAATAAGAAAAACGAAATAAAGAACAAAGGCAGAAATGCCGCCTCGTATTTAATCATGGACGAGAAATTGATATTAACCTTCCGAATGCCTAGGAAACGGTGAAATACATCAATTAAAAACACCATTATGTAGAGGGTGCAAAATTCAGGTGCAAGTAAACCCAGAAACAGATTCTTTAAGTAAGAGAAGAGCGTTTGGTACGAGCTGTAAGTGTATAGCTTATTAGCGGGTGAAATAGCCCATCCTATGATTTCAAAGAAGAGGACTATCACCAGCAAGAAAATCAATCCATTTTGTGGGCTCCTATAAAGAGACCGAGTCAGTGTTAGTGAACTCATAATAACAAAAAACGCTCTACACTACCTGATAATAACTTCAACTTTCACACTTTGACTACTCCAAAAGTACACAAAATAGTCAATAATGACTATAAAGCACTACAAATATAGCAATTAGTACGGATAGGCTGCAACTTAGATGTACTCTACCTTTGCATTGTCGAAAGATTAGAACGATAAATATAGCAAAATCTTTTAACGCAAGGAATTGTAAATCAATATTTTAAAATCATTATTTCACTTAATTCAAAACACAACAATTATGAAAAAGTCATTCAGCATCCAACCAAAAAAAGCTTTGAATTCATTCATCAAAGAAGGCAAATTCTATGCTAAAAACGAATCAAGCCGCCTCCTGAATTTCGGTGATAAAGATCCAATGGCCTCTTGCTACGGTATCTCACTTGAGAAGCAGGCAGAACAATCATTAGCTCTTTAATTATAATCGCATGAGAACCTCGGATTTAGCCAATTATAAACGTGCACTTCTTGACTGTGAAGACGCGCTCAACCGAGTGAATTTACACGAAGAGGAAGGTTATACGGTAAGGTTTGCTATTTTTTCGGCCAACCTTACCAACTTTCTCCCAGAAATCCCCCCATCAGAACATGCCGAACTTTTCAAAAGTTTACTGACTAATTTAGCTTTTGAAAGTTTTGAGCGCAATTTACTGCAAATTGGTGATTTCTGCGATGTCAAAGGCAACATAAAATCGCTTAAATCCAACAAAACGCCTCAGATTTTCTGTACGTTTCACTTAGGCTCTTACAGAATCATTGCAAACCTGCTTATCAGGATGGGGCACAACTTCTCTACCATCGTCAGGCAGGATGTTTATAGTAAACAAATCGAATCCATGATGAGCTATACCGCTCGCATGAAGGAGAAGTATGATACCAACAGTGAGGTAAGTGTATTAAATGCAGAAGACCCTCAAATTTTATTGAAGTTGGTCCGCGAGCTTAAATCTGGCAGATCACTGTTAGTATACTTAGATGGCAACACTGGTACAGGAGATGAAAAACTTGACCCAGTAGACTTTTTAAGTCAAAAAATTAACGCACGCAAAGGGATGACCTATCTTAGTTATATCACTGGCGTGCCACTCGTCCCTGTTGTTTCGTACCGTAAGCCCGACCGCACTAATATGCTTTATGCGGGCGAGGCCATAAAAGCCGAGCCAGGAACTTCGAGGGAGGAGTTTTCAACCAAAACATTACAATATCTTTTCGATTTTTTTGCCAAATATGTGGCCTCCTATCCTGAACAATGGGAAGGATGGAACTATATCCACAATGCACTAATCAGCCGGGAAGATTCATTACAGTCACCGCCAAATTCGGCATACAAAAGAGTTCATTACGAATTCAACTTTAGTAGGTATAGTATTTTTGAGCTACAAGACGCTCCAGTATTGTTTGACAAAATACTTTATTCAACGTACGAAATTTCTGACGGTCTAAAAAATTATCTTTTGAAGCCGCCTTTTGTCAACCCTAAACAAGCGCTCGGGAAATTTATTTTCAAAGAGTTGGTTCGACAGGGAATCCTTATTTGATCCAAAATCTCAGTTTTAAGAACTCAAAAAATCCTCGTCCAACCGAGGATTTTTTATTTTGTTGTCAAAATTTATGTCTAAAGAGTAAAAACAAGCCTACAAATTCACCCATCAATACAGTCATTTCACCCGCTTTTATAGTCATTTCACCGGCCAATAGTTAGGTTTCACGGTTTTTTGAGCCAAAATAACGCAGTCTGTATTCAAATTCACAGTAATTTAGTGGTCGATAAAGCAGTCGTAAAAACTCTTCAAAGAGTAATTCATATTGGCTGTACTCAATGTTATGGAAAAGCAATAAGCGAGCTATTCGATAGCTTCAAAATAATTTTCAAAGTAGGGTAAAGTGTGTAGCATTGACCCCGTCTCCTTGAGACGGGGTCATGTCGTTTAGGGGTATACCCATTTTTATCGTATTATTTCTGAATCTTAGCCACCAGCAATTTCAACGTCTCCCGCCTATCCTCAAAGGTCCAATTAAGAGCACCCAGTAACAATTCTTTTTGGGATAAAAAATTACATATTATACTTATTGATCCAATTTCTAACATTCTTACATCTAAAATTCGGCGTAAATCTCTACCAACTCGCTAAGGAAGCTGATTAATTGAGTCCAAAAGCCTAAAAAAGCCCTAATTGACACTCATTTATGGACAAGCAAATGAAAAATAACCTATAAAATTCATTTTTTGGTACGGTTCTTGATGCCCTCATTTTATTACCTACTTAAGTAGTTCTCGGGCAAAGGAAGCCCACTAAAAACCCCTAATTTTTACTTCAAAAAGAAAATTCCCCTCTTTTTCTGCTCTTTATTAAGATATAGCTCCTCCTTTTCGATCTTTAATGAGAGTTATGGTATATTTATTGCTCTAAAATCGTTACAAATGGTATATATTTTCATTTGTTTCGCTGGCAAAAATTATCATAATTAAATATTCGGGGTATGGGGGCTTTGTACGAGTATGCACTCTCCAAAGGTGTGAAGGGGCTAAGTTCAGTTGTTCTTTACGTAGTTCAGTGTGCTTTTCTTTATTGTTTAACAGGAACAGTGGCAGAAGCACAAACAATTCAGGGGATAGTCTTCCGAGATTTTAACGCTGATGGACTTAAAACAAATACCGCGACCTTTAATGAAATAGGGGTCCAAGGTATTTTAGTTTGTGCTTATAAGAAAGACGGTTCGTTGGCCGACTCGACCCGTACCGCCTCTGATGGCTCCTATACGCTCACCAATACACCTGATTCGGATACACTACGTGTAGAATTTAAGGATTTTCTCGTAAACGACTATGACGGCCCGTTTAATCCAACTGGAAGTAATACTTCGGTTCAGTTTGTTGTTGGAAATTCTACCGGGGTTAATTTAGGAATTAATTACCCTAATCATTATTGCGATACAGACAACCCCCAATTGGTAACGACTTGCTTTGTATCTGTCAATGCCGCCACTACTCCCCTCGGCAACCTTGATATACTGGTAGGAGTCCCGTTTGAAGTGATTGACACTACCAAGGTTGTCTCCCATTATGCCTTCGTAAAAGACCTTGGCTCGGTGTGGGGTATTGCTTACAAACGCGAAACCGCCCAAATTTTCACCGCCGCTTTTACCAAACGTCATGTTGGTTTTGCCGAACAAGGCCCAGGGGCCATTTTTGTCACAACCCTTGGAAGCTCAGATACCACTACCACTGAGTTTTTTAACTTGGGCTCGGTAGCGGGCGTTGACATGCACACTGACCTTCCCGACAGTATTACGGCCAATGCTCGTCTCGACAGTTATGATATTCCAGCATACGACGCCGTAGGAAAGGTTGGCATTGGTGATTTGGACATTTCAGATGATGGCAAAACCCTTTGGTTGACCAATCTAAACAATCGAAGACTGTATGCTTTGGATATAGCTACGAAAGATACCGTTTCGTACCTCATTCCTAACCCCTGTAATGGGCAAAGTTATCGTCCGTTTGCGACCAAATATTATCGCAATAAAGTATATATAGGTGTAGTTTGTACCCGCGAAGATGCCCTTGACAAAAGCGACACCACTGGACTGGCCGCCACCGTTTATGCTTTCGAAAATGGAACCTTTACGCAAGTACTCAGTTTTCCCCTTACTTATTTAAAAGGTGCCTCCAACGCCGATATCCCCACCAGCGACGCAAGAGGCCAAAAATGGCGTCCATGGATTCCGCTTCCGTATTTGGTCCCCGACAGAGACAATAATTTCACGACTTATCCACAAGCCTGGCTCACCGACATCGAGTTTGATGTTGACGGTTCCATGATTATTGGTCTCCGCGACCGTTTTGCCGATCAAATGGGATTCAATAATCGATTCCCTATTGCAAATGATACCAATTTTGTAACCGTTATCGGCCCTGGAGAAATTTTACGGGCAGGCCCATGCGGCCCCAACGGGACGTGGATTATTGAAAACAACGGTTCGGTTTGTGGAAGTACGGCGTCAATTCAACAAATGAGTATGCCTGGCATCGGTGGAGGAAAATACTATTGGGGAGACCGTTCCCAAGACGGCAACAACCATGAAATTAGTTCTCAAGCGGGCCTAGCACTTTTGGCAGGCAGTGGCAAACTCGCCATGACCGCCATTAACCCCACTGATATACCCAATACCGGGGGAATCAAACGCCTCATTAATTCAAATGGCAATAAAGACGGAAATGCTACCGGAGAGGCGCCAAACCCCAACGGAGGTGCCGTTCTATATACTGACGATGTATTTGGGTTTGGTAAAGCAAATGGTTTAGGCGATTTGGAAATTTTGTGCGCACCACAGCCGATTGAAATCGGTAATAGAATATGGTGGGATAAAAATAAAAACGGAATACAAGATGCCAATGAGGTCGGGATTGATGGCGTAATAGTTACACTGTGCGATTCAAACGGTACCGCTTTAGCCAACGTACAATCTTCTAACGGAGGTCAATATTACTTTTCATCAGCAACCGTTTCTGGTGGGCCTTCATATATTAAGTACGAAGTTGACCTTAAAACAAACACTAAATACCTCCTTAAAATCGGCGATTTTGCTACGCAAACAGCTCTCCTTGGTTTGAGTCCTACTACTCCCAATAGCTCCACCGATAACATAGATTCTGACTTTGAAGAGGTCGGGCCTAACGTAATATCTACATTTACCACGGGCGGTGCTGGCCAAAATGATTTTAAAGTCGACGCAGGTTTCGCCGATTATCCAGTAGACTTAGCACTCAAAAAAAGTATCAGCACCAAAATCGCCCAAATCGGTGATACCCTCAATTATACCATTAAAGTATGGAATGAATTTAACAACAATGCCACTGGTGTTGAAGTAACCGATTCCATTGCCATTAGCATTCAATTTATTAATGGCTCTTTTAATGCTTCGCGCGGCACTGCTTCCATTAATAATAATGTTATTAAGTGGGACATCGGAAACATTGCCGCCAACGGGGATACCGTCACACTGACCTACAAGGTAAAAGCCATGCAGGAGGGCGTCCATTTCAACACCGCTGAAATCAGTAAAACCAACGAAAATGACAAAGACTCCTCCCCCAATAATGCCCAAGAAGGAGAGGATGATTTGGATCGCCAGTGCTTTACGGTTCCAATAAAGTTGTGCTTCGGCGAAAAAGTTCAGGCCAGCGTCCCTGCTAAGTACACGGGAGTGGAATGGTTTAAAACGGGCACCGCCGAACCCGTGGCAAACGGCAACGAAGTATTATTGAGTGAAACTGGTACGTATACGTTTAAGGCACTTAACAATACCTGCCCCGCCGAAGGGTGTTGTCCTATCATTATCGAACCTGGTGACAACTGTTGCCCCGAAGATTTATGCGTACCTTTTACCATCAAACAAACCAAAAAAGCAGGAAAAAATATCTAAAATTCTTTACAACCAAAAAGAGAGAGCTCCTAGGGGGCTCTCTCTTTTTGGTTGTAAATGGTTTGGCTTAATTTTTGCAGAGTGGCTATGCCCGCAAGAATGAATCATTCTGAGATTAGAAATAGCAAATTATATAGCATTTTCAGTTTGATGCGCATTTAATTTCTACGGCCCATTTTTTAAAACTGACGCTACGAATTAACCCTTCCTTTGGCTACACACTACATTTTTACTGCTAGAACGAAATTTCCCCTTTAAATGTACAAGGCCCCACAAAACTTATGCTTTGAGGCCTGAAAATACTGTACCCCTTTCAATCCCTCTACAAATCAACCATTTACACTTTTTTGCAAAAACTTATTGGAATAATATCGATAAGATTTTATGGATATTATTTATGATAATTATGACTATTTTAATATCCATATACATCAATTTATATACTAATAAGTACTAAAATAGGTATATATTTTAAAAAAACAAAAGAATTGGCATATAATTTGTATACCAAATAGACATCTCCAATAGCTGCTTTTTATTTCAAAAAGGTACTATTAAGAAACATTCCATTCTAAAACACATATAGAGTATACGCCAAATTCACAACTTTTATGCACTCAAACGATTACTACATTTTTTTTAAGAGTAGGCCAAACTGGCAAAAATTATTTATTCTAGCTTTATCTATATGGCTCACAAGTGTATCTTTTTCACAGGCACAAGTAAAAGGAAAAGTATTTAGAGATTATAATGGGAGCGGTACTCAAGATTCTACCTCGACGCCTTTATTTAAGGAAATTGGGGTAGCAGGTATAACAGTTACTGCAACAAACGGAGTACTTACCGCAACAACCACTACAGGGTCTTTTGGTGACTATGCGTTCCCGAACTCAGGCGCTACTGCTTCAGGGCAAAAAGTCCGTATTGAATTCTCCGCTATTCCTGCTGGGAGTTTTTCGGGCTTTCACGGAGTCACCAATACATTTAATGGTACATCAGTACAATTTGTAACTGCTGGAGCAGCGGCAAGGGCTCATTTAGGGATAAATATACCCGAAGAATATTGTCAACCTAACCCACTAATTGCTTTAGCCTGTTACGAAAACGGAAATGCGATTTATACGGTATCAGGTAACACTCACCCCGGTTTTATAACATTGCCCTATAACAGCTCGGGTTCGGCAAGAACTGAAATGAGCAGTAACATTCAAATTCTACAAATCGGAACAACATGGGGGAATGCATGGCAGAAAGCAAAAAAACGGGTTTTTACCTCTGCTGTTTTAAAACGCCATTCTGGGCTTGGTCCTCAGGGCATGGGAGGTCTTTATATGATTGACTATTCAACCTCTGCGGGTGGCAGTCTACTAAATGCATTTAATTTACAAGGGATTACTCCTGGCAACGGCGGTGCCGCCATCGATCTGGGAGGTGTAGATCGTACAGGAGCCAATGCCCTACCCAACAACACAATTGATGACAGCCGGGACATAGATGCTTTTGGTAAAATAGCAAAAGTGGGATTTGGAGGAATTGATATAGCCGATAACGATAATTTTTTATGGATGGTGAACCTTAACCAAAAGGCACTTATTCGAATGGATGTGAGTGCAAATACCCCTACTCCCTCGACAGCAACCGTAAATCAGTATCCCCTGGCTAATTTTAGCGGATTGCCTACCTGCACAAATGGGGAATTGCGTCCGTGGGCACTGAAATTTCATGGAGGAAAAGGTTATCTTGGGGTAGTATGTAGTGCTGAAGGCGCAAGCGGGGTGGCGGCTAATTTACACGCGTACGTACTTTCATTCAACCCGTCCAATCCTACTGCTTTTACTACAGAGCTTTCGTTCCCGCTTAACTACGCCCGGGAACCCGCGACGGTTTTTAGTTCTTCTTTATCTGGGAACTGGAATCCATGGGCTGATACTTGGGCTGAAACAGGGCTTACTGGAGGAAGCAATGCCAACAGCTTCAATGAAAGGGCTTTCGCACAACCTATCCTGTCAGACATTGAGTTTTCAGATACAGGTCTTGACCTTGGTTTTTTGGATCGTTTCGGACTTCAAGGAGGATTTAGAAATCTTACACCTCAGGCATCACCGACAACACTATATTTATCGGTAGATGTGGCAGGTGATATTATCCACTATTGCAAAGTAGGAAACAGTTATGTACAGGAAGGCAGCGCTGGCTGTGCAGTTCTAGACAATACTACCAATAGTAGCTCTGCCACCGACGGGCCCAGCGGTAATGGCGAATTCTACTATGCAGAATCTTATAATGATACGGATGTTGGTCCTACGTTTAATCACAACGAAACCTCATTGGGGGGACTGGCTGTGTTAAAAGGCTCACAGGAAATTCTTAACAATGTTTTTGACCCTATCAGCGGAACCCAGACTGCAACCGCTTTTACCCAAGGGCTTCATTGGTATAATACTTCGACAGGCGCGAAAACAGATCAATATCTCATTGTACCAAATGCAACTGACAACCCACAATACTTTGGTAAAGCAGGTGGGCTGGGAGATCCTGAGCTACTGTGTAACCCAGCTCCTTTAGAAATCGGGAACCGCGTTTGGAAAGACAGTGATAATGACGGTATTCAGGATGCAGGTGAAGACGGTATCAACGGCGTTGAGATTGAACTCTATAAAGGAGAAACCTTACTTGCAACGGTTACAACTGCTACCGTAGCTGGACAAAGCGGAACTTGGTATTTTAGCAGTAAGAGCCGCTTAGGCAGTGCTTGGGTTGGCACAGGAGCAGATACTACACTACTGCCTGCTACCGCCTACAGCATCAAAGTAAAAACAGCGTTGGGAGCAGGAGCATTGGCAACTTGTACGGCTTTTAGCACAAAAGATGCAACAACCGATGGACTAGACAGCGACATCAACCCTGATGCTACCATATCATATACCACAGGCAGCTATGGTGAAAACAATCATACATTGGACATTGGTGTAACGGAATGCATAACACCCGTGATTACGGCAACTTCAGCGCAAATACTTTGTCAGGGAGAGACGGCGGGGGCTTTTACAATGAATATTACTTCCGGAACGGTCAGTTCTCAGAAATGGTATGGCCCTATTGCCAATAATTTACCATCTACCTCCTTAGGAACAGCTATCCCAGGTGCCACTTCAACCACCTTTATTCCAAGCGTGGCTCAATTACCAGCGGCCGACGGCGTAATCAGATACTATGCCGTTGTTGGCGAAAGCAACAGTTCAACCTGTTCGGATACAGCTTATGTTGCCATCACTGTCAAACCTAAACCCAACGCGGGAAATTCACAAACAGTTTGTGCTGGAACAAGTGCAACGCTGACTGGTACTGGCCCAACGACGGGTAGCTGGACGGCCCAATCTAGTCCTGCCAATCCCTCAGGTGCCACTTTGGGAAGTACTACTGCTGGTGTAGCCAATGTAAGTTTTGCCACAAATACTTCAGGAACCTTTAAGTTTGTTTACACAGTGGATGGCTGTACAGACACGGTACAGATAACCGTAGGTGATAAACCCATTGCCGGTGCTGATATTATAGGTGTCAACGCCATTTGTAACACCATTGCCAGTATTGATTTGCCCGACGCCGCAAACGGCGAAACTTGGACTCAGCTCGGCAATACACCTAAGATAGCCGCCATCGACCCCACTTCGGGTGTCGTAACAGGCATGGATGCAATCGGTATCTATCAATTTATTTTGACTAACTCAAATACAGGTTGTGCCGATACCGTAGCCGTCGAAACCAAAAACTGCCTCAAAGGAAGCATCGGTGACTTTATTTGGAAAGATATCAACGATAATGGTATTCAGGATGCCAACGAACCTGGCGTGAAAGGAGTAATTGTGCAACTGCTCAACAATGACAATAATGACGCCTTACTGGCCACCGATACCACCGATACCAACGGAATTTACGGTTTCTCAGGTCTGGATTCAGGTAATTACAAAGTCAAAATCGTGCTCAATTCTTTGCCAGACACCTGCCAAATCAGCCCTAAAAAGGATATAACGAGCAATAGCAGTAACGACACAAATGACTCCGACTTTGACCCAACCACGGCAGAAAGCCCAATCATCAACATCAATACTTTGGAAACAGGCATCACCAAAGACAATCCAACCATTGATGCTGCTTTGATTATCCCATGTATCAAGCCTGTTTGGACTGTTACATCAACCCCAATCTGTTCGCCTAGCACCGCCGTCTACAGTGTTAGTTTCTCTATCACTAACAAAAATGGTAGCTTAAAAATCAACGCGGGTACACTTTCTGGAACCAACCCCTACACCGTAACGGGTATTCCCAACGGGACCAATTTGATTGTAACCGACAGTCTACGGGCCAACTGTGTGTTTGATACCACTTTTATTGCCCCGGATTGTAGTTGTCCGCAGATTAATCTACTTACACCAAATGCCACGGCCTGTATCGGAGATACACTCCCTACCCTCAAAATCATTCTTTTCGGAACCAATCTCGACGGAGTTACGGCCAATTGGTACGCTAACGCAACAGGGGGGTCTGTACTCGCAACGGGACTCTCTTTCAAACCAACTGGTATCATAAGCGCTACCGACACTTTCTATGTAGCGTTGACAGGTGCCCCCGAATGCATCAATCAACCGCGCACTGCCGTCATCGTCACGGCCCAGAATTGTGATATTGATTTGGCATTAAAGAAAAGCATCAGCACCAAAATCGCCCGCATCGGTGATACCCTTACTTATACCATCAAAGTATGGAATGAGTTTACCAACGATGCCTCGGGCGTAGAGGTAACCGACTCCCTTGCCACCACCATTCAGTTGCTCAACGGAACATTCAACGCCAGCCGAGGCAGTGCCAACATCAGCGGAAATGTCATCAAATGGACCATTGGAAACATCGCCGCCAACGGTGATACCGTCACGCTGACCTACAAGGTAAAAGCCATGCAGGAAGGTGTTCATTTCAACACCGCCGAAATCAGCAAAACCAACGAAAAAGACAAAGACTCCTCCCCAAATAATGCCCAAGAAGGAGAAGATGACATTGATCGCCAGTGTTTTACCGTTCCTCTTAAGTTGTGTGTAGGGGAGAAAGTACAGGCCAACGTCCCTGCTAAATACACGAATGTTCAATGGTTTAAAGATGGTGGAACCAACTCAATAGCCAGCGGAAATGAGGTACTACTCACTGAAACAGGAACGTATACCTTCACGGCCAACAATAATACTTGCCCCGCTGAAGGCTGCTGCCCCGTAATCATTGAGCCTGGCGACAATTGTTGCCCCGAAGAAATCTGCGTTCCGTTTACGATTAAACAAACCAAAAAGGCAGGGAAAAACATCTAAATGCCGCTTCTAACAAAAAAGAGAGCTCCTAGGGGCTCTCTTTTTTGTTACGCTTTTCTTGATTATCAACGGTCTACATACATCCCGTCATAATATTTTTGATAATTACCAGAAGTGACATTTTCTAGCCATTTTTGATTATCCAAATACCATTGCACGGTTTTCTCCAGTCCTTCTTCAAACGTAACCGAAGGTTTCCAGCCCAATTCATTCATGAGCTTGGACGGGTCAATGGCATAGCGCAAATCATGGCCAGCACGGTCGGTGACGTAAGTAATCAACTGTACCGATGTACCTTCGGGTCTTCCTAATTTCTCATCCATTAATTTACACAACAGAAATACCAAATCAAGGTTTTTCCACTCATTGCAACCACCAATATTATACGTTTCTCCGTTTACACCTTCATGAAAAATCAAATCAATGGCGCGTGCATGGTCTTCGACGTACAACCAATCCCGAACATTCTCACCTTTTCCATAAACGGGAAGCGGCTTATTGTTCTGAATATTGTTAATCATCAAAGGAATTAGCTTTTCGGGAAAATGATTTGGACCGTAATTGTTGGAACAATTGGAAATCACCACGGGCAATTTGTACGTGTTATGGTACGCCCGCACAAAATGGTCGGAAGAAGCTTTCGATGCTGAATACGGCGACCGTGGGTCATAGCTGGTCGTTTCCACAAAAAACTCCTTCGGATCGTGAAGTTCTCCGTAGACTTCGTCGGTCGAAACGTGATAAAAACGTCGCCCTTCCTCTTTTCCTTTCCAAGCAATACGAGCCGCATTGAGCAAATTTACCGTGCCAATTACGTTGGTCATCACAAACGCCATCGGGTCGGAAATAGAACGGTCGACGTGCGACTCGGCCGCCAAATGAACAACCCCCGTGAAATCATGCGTTTTGAAAAGTTCATCAATAAACGCCGCGTCTGTAATGTCCCCTTTTACAAACGTATAATTGGGTTGGCTTTCTATATCTGTCAGGTTAGCTAAATTACCCGCGTAGGTAAGGGCGTCTAAATTGACAATTTGGGTGGTGGGATAGTTGGTCACAAACCGTCGTACCACATGCGACCCAATAAAACCAGCGCCCCCCGTAATAAGTATTTTTTGCATAGTTGTTGAGAATAAAATTCGGATATTCTAAAGCTTTATATAAACTATTTGCGTGTTGCTAATTTTTGTTCCCAACGCCATGCGTCCCGCAGTGAATCTTCCAGCGATTTTTCGGTTTGCCATTTCATCACCTCCCGCGACTTATCGACCTGGGCATAAATTTGTTCTACATCGCCCGGGCGACGCGGCCCAATGCTGTAATTTAATTTAATGTTATTTACTTCTTCAAACGTCTTAATCAACTGCAACACCGTCACTCCCTCGCCCGTACCAATATTAAATACATCATAGAAGTTTTCTTCCTGCACGCCCGCCAGCAGTTCCAACGCTTTTACGTGCGCTTTGGCCAAATCTACTACGTGAATGAAATCACGAATACAGGTACCATCAGGGGTATTGTAATCACTGCCAAAAACGGTCAATTTTTGACGCAAACCCGCCGCAGTTTGGGTAATATAAGGAACCAAATTGCTCGGAACTCCGCGCGGCAACTCCCCTATTTCGGCCGTTTCGTGGGCACCCACAGGATTAAAATAACGCAACGCAATAGCCTTCATGGCGGGCTTAGAAAAGATAAAATCACGGATGATATCTTCGCATATTTTCTTGGTGTTGCCGTACGGCGAAGCCGCTTCCTGACGCGGCGTAGCCTCCGTTACGGGCAGATGGTCAGGTTGGCCATAAACCGTACACGAAGAAGAAAAAACGAAATTATGCACCCCGTACTCTTTCATTAATTTTAATAAAAGAACCGTAGTACCAATGTTGTTTCCGTAATAAAGAAGCGGATTCTCGACCGATTCTCCCACGGCTTTGTTGGCCGCAAAATGAATTACTCCCCCAATTTTTTCCTTTTCAAAAAGCGCACGCAACGCTGCTTCATCGTTGCAATCAGCTTTATAGCAAACAACTGGCTTACCAATTATTTTTTCGAGGCCTTCCAATACTTTTTCCTCTGAATTGCTAAAATTGTCAACAATAATGGGTTCAAAACCCGATTTTTGTAATTCAACGACTGTATGTGAGCCAATAAAACCCGCCCCGCCTGTGACTAATATTTTCATATATTGAGCAAAAAGTGAGTAACAAAACTATAAAATTTGGGCGCTGAAAAAAAATTGTTTTTATTTATCGCCAACAACGCCAAATCATACCGTATGACAGAGCAAGAAATCAAAGCGCTGGTTTCGCTACTCGACGACGACGACAAGGAAGTATCTCGTTTGGTTGAACGCGAAATTCGGCAACAGGGAGGCAAAATCATTCCTTTTTTAGAGAATGAATGGGAGAGTGCGGGCTTTAGCCCTGACGTACAGCGAAAAATAGAGGAGTTGATTCATGAACTTCAATACGTATTGACCCTCGAACGCTTGACCAATTGGTACAACGGCGGAGCCGTCGACCTCTTGGAGGGGTTATGGATTGTGGCTACTTATCAGTATCCGGACCTTTCGCTGGAAAAAATTCGCGCTGATTTTGAACAGTTTTACTACGAAACTTGGCTTGAATTTAAGATTGATATGCACCCAATCGACCAAATTCGGGCCTTGAACCACGTTTTTTTCTCGAAATTAAAGTTTGGCTCGAATACCAAAAATTTCCATTCGGCCGGCAATTCCATGATTAACGTGGTGTTGGAAACAAAAAAAGGGAATCCGATTTCCCTTTGCTGTATCTACATGATTATTGCGCAGCGGCTCAATATGCCCGTTTATGGTGTCAATTTGCCCAATCTATTTGTTCTGACGTACAAACAGGATTCGATTCAGTTTTACATCAATGTCTTTAACAAAGGGCTGGTGTTTATGCGGTCTGACATTGACCACTACATTGCCCAGTTGAATCTAAAATCCAACGAGACTTTTTATCAACCTTGCAGTAATCTTGACATTCTCAAACGCGTGCTTCGCAATCTGACTCTGGCGTTTGAAAAAACGGGAGATACCGACAAGGTCAATGAAATAGAAAAAATGGCCTTAATTCTGAATGAACCTTTGCCTGAATAAACATACAATATCTATTAAATAGCCACGACTCCGCAGAAATCCTCCACCCAAAACCGATGCAAGTGGTGTAATTGTTGGGAAATTTCGGGGACAGAAACCATGCCCTGCCCATAGGCATCGCTATCCCCAAAAGGTTTGACAAAAATATGATTTTTGAAGTTAAGCCGCCGCACACCGTCTAGTTTATACAGCGCCTCTTTGGCGCACCAGTAGGTTACTAATTTTGGAAGCTCCATCCGTACCTCCAACTTTTCATTTTCTGACAAAAACTTCGGTGCTACGCGGGCCAGTTTATCGGCCATGCGTTCCATGTCAATTCCGAGCGGTTTGGTAGGGTGCAACGTAACCCCCACGTACTTAACCGTATGCGTAATAGAAATCTCGGCGATTCGGCGTCTTAAATGAGGCTTTCCGTATTCATCTTTCACCATTCCTTCATACGGTAGACCTTTACTTTCCACCAATAATTGCATGACATACCGCCCAGTCAGCCACTCTAATTGTTTTTGGGGGTGAGAAATGGTTTTGAATTCATCCCACTCTTCGGCCTCCGCCACCACGTTCTGAAGCAACACTTCGGGAGCCTCGGCAATTTCCCAAACTAAAATTTCACAGTCATCAAAAACTGTCCATTGACGAACCAGCGGCATTATAAAGGAGTTATCAAGTACTTATTCATTGTAATTCGTAAATATAGCCCGTAATTTTATACTTATCCAACCTCAGGTTGGGAGTTCATTTATGCCATGACGAAAATTCAAGTTCAAAAAATAGATACATTTTCCGGACACCGAGATTGTGTTTACGCCCTCCAACCTGCCCTCCAACCGCACCATTTTTTCTCGGCAGCGGGCGATGGCCTGGTTGTACATTGGGATTTGACCCGTCCAGATTGGGGAGAAGTGGTAGCACAAGTACCCGCTTCGGTATATTCTATGGCGTATGATTCGGTTAAAAACCAACTGTGGGTAGGACAAAACTACGAAGGAATTCAACGCATAGCACCGTATGAGAAGCTGGTTGTGTCATCCATTCGCCTGACCTCTGCCACCATTTTCGATATTCAATTCTTTGAAAATCAAGCTTTTATTGGACTATCAGACGGCGTAGTGTTAATCATGGACAAAGACCAATTTGCGGTTCGTAAGCACTTGAAAGCCTCCAATCAAAGCGCCCGTTGTATCAGCATCAACCCACACACCCGCGAACTCGCGGTAGGGTACAGTGACCATACCATCCGGATATTTGGACTGGACGAGCATGTATTGCATTATACCTTAGTATCACATACCAATTCGGTGTTTACCCTACAATATTCTCCCGACGGGCGATTTTTGATTTCTGGTAGTCGGGATGCGCACCTCAAAGTCTGGGACGTGTCCGAAAAGTATAGCTTGCATCAGGATGTTGTAGCGCATCTTTTTGCCATCAATCACGTAGTTTACAGCCCCGATGCGCAATGGCTGGCTACTTGTAGCATGGACAAATCTATTAAAGTATGGGACGCCACTACCTTTAAACTACTCAAAGTCATCGACCGCGCACGACACGCGGGGCACGGCACATCTATCAACAAACTTCTTTGGTCAACGTTTGATAATCAGCTGGTTTCGGCAAGCGATGACAAACGAATTTCGGTGTGGGATATAAAAAGTTTGTAAATTTGTGTTTTGAACGGTTTTGGTTCATCGTTCTAATCGACGAAATGCTCTCATTTACAGCCATGCAAAAATTCTTTACGTTATTACTTCAAGCCCTCAAAGGCGAAGAACAGGAATACACCTCTGGAAGTATTAATCGCGCTATTTTTCTGTTGTCAGTTCCCATGATTCTCGAAATGGTCATGGAATCCTTGTTTGCGGTAGTAGATGTATTTTTTGTTTCCAAAATCAGCACCGATGCCATCGCAACCGTAGGTCTTACGGAGTCGGTGCTTACGCTCGTGTACTCCGTTGCCATCGGTCTAAGCACCGCAGCCACGGCCATTGTAGCAAGGCGAGTGGGCGAAAAACAGTTTATTGAAGCTGGTCACGCAGCCGCCCAGGTTATTCTGGTTTCATTGGGATTGGGCATGGCCATGGGACTTGGCGGTTTTTTGGGTGCTGAGGCTATTTTACGCGCCATGGGAGGCTCTTCGGTGCTGATTGCTTCGGGGGCCAACTTTACAAGGATTATTTTTGCGAGCAGCCCAGCCATTATGCTCCTCTATACGTTGAGTGGCGTGCTACGCGGCGGCGGTGATGCCGCCGTTGCCATGCGCTCACTATGGATTGCCAACGGAATCAATATTTTGCTTTGTCCTCTATTCATTTTTGGTTGGGGGCCCGTGCCTGCGTTTGGCGTGGCAGGCTCAGCAATGGCAACTACCATCGGCCGTACCGTAGGCGTATTATACCAATTAAATGCACTCGCCAAAACCACAGGAACCATTCAAGTATTGGCTACCCAATTTAAAGTCAATATAGCCATCATTCGTAATTTACTAAGCGTAGCCGCAGGCGGAACAGGTCAGTTTTTGATTTCCTCCGCGAGTTGGGTATTCCTGACGCGCATCCTCTCTGATTTTGGCCCAAGCATTGTGGCGGGGTATACCATTGCCATCCGCATCATTGTGTTCACAATTTTGCCTTCGTGGGGTATGGCCAATGCCGCCGCCACGCTGGTAGGACAAAACCTCGGAGCCAACAAGCCCGACCGCGCCGAAGCCTCGGTTTGGCGGGCGGCTTTTTTGAACTTTCTTTTTCTGGCCGTTATTGCACTCGTCTTTTTCATTTTTTCCCGCCCCATTATATCGTGGTTCAATGCCGACCCCGTAACCGTCAATACGGGCGTCAACTGCTTACGAATCGTTTGCCTAGGCTACCTGTTTTTTGCGTATGGGATGGTCATCAGCCAATCATTCAACGGCGCTGGCGATACCCTGACGCCTACGCTGATGAACCTATTTTGTTTTTGGGCCGTCGAAATTCCACTGGCATACATCCTTGCAAAACAACTTAAGATGGGTCCCGAAGGCGTTTATACCTCCGTTGCTTTTAGCGAATCACTACTGGCAGTAGTAGGAATTGTGCTTTTTAAACGCGGAAAATGGAAAAATAAGAAAGTCTAATACTCAAATTCAACTGGTTGACACGTTTTGAATACCTGATAATTTACCTAACTTTGCTGCCCTATTTTTAGTCGTCAACTATAAATCAGGGCTTTATCATTATAATTTTTTATTACTTACTGATTTAGCAAAGAAACGACTCAATATCCCTTGTAATGAAAGAGCAAATTGACCGTACTAAACTCCCTCGACACATTGCCATTATCATGGATGGCAACGGACGATGGGCCAAACAACGCGGCGCCATGCGGGTTTTCGGACACCGCAATGCCATCAAGGCAGTACGCGAAGCGACCGAAGGTTGTGCAGAGCTGGGAGTTGAATACTTGACCTTATATGCCTTCTCGACCGAAAACTGGGGCCGCCCAGAAGCAGAAGTTCGGGCGCTCATGGAATTGTTGGTTCATACCATTGCTGATGAATTGCCTACTTTGCAAAAAAACAATGTCAGACTCAACAGCATTGGCGACATCGACAGCCTGCCTAACTCCTGTCAGCGTGAACTTCAGGAAGCAATTGATAAGACAAAACAAAACACGGGTCTTAATTTGATTTTAGCGCTCGGCTACAGCGGAAAATGGGATATTGTTCAGGCTACCCAACAACTGGCCCGCGAAGTAAAGGCAGGAACGCTACGCCCTGAAGACATTACCGAAAGCCTACTAAACTCCAAGCTTTCGACCCTCGACCGCCCCGAAGTAGACCTGATGCTACGAACAGGCGGTGATCACCGTATCAGTAACTTTCTGTTGTGGCAATTGGCCTACGCAGAGCTCTATTTTTATGACGATGTATTTTGGCCTGACTTTCGCCGTAATCACCTGCACGAGGCTATTTTGTCTTTTCAGCAGCGGGAACGCCGATTCGGAAAAACCAGCGAACAGATTCTGAGCGATGCGAAATAAAGCCGCACTTTTATCGTTATACCATTTTGGATAAAAATGCTCTTTGCGACGGATTTCTACCCTTGTTTTTCTTATTTTACCAAACTCAAAACACGTACAATCAAAGCAATTATAAAGAATTGATACCGAACCGTGAGCGCAAGAATTGTGTACCTACCTATGAAAAATTTTAACCGCCCCGGCCGCTTAGCAACTTTTGTGGTCGTTTTTCTATGCACTGTAGTATCAGCAATGGCCCAACAATTGGGCCTTGGACAACGTACTACAACCGCGCCCGTCGAAGATGCCGTTAGTTATGCCAATCCCAAAGAGCTCGTCATTGCCGACATCGTGGTGACAGGGAATCAATTTTTGGACCCTAACTCCATGATTTCAATGTCGGGACTGAAAATTGGTGATAAAATAAAAGTCCCGGGCGATGCCATCACGGGCGCCATCAAAAAATTGATGGACCAGAAAATCCTCGAAGATGTAGAAGTGCTCTACCGCAAGATTGAAGGTGACCAAATCTGGCTTGAGCTTCATATCAAAGAACAGTCACGCTTGTTTAAAGTAACCTACGACGGAATCCGTAAAGGAGAGCAGGAATCCCTCAACGACAAAATTAAACTCCCCAAAGGGCGTATTATTTCCAACACGATGATTAAAAACACGCAGTTGGCCGTGAAACGCTTTTTTATGGACAAAGGATTTTTGAACGTAAAGGTACGGATTGCTCAAATTACGGATTCAACCCGGGGAAATGCAACCCTAAAAATATTTGTTTCTAAAGGGCCCAAAGTCAAAATTCGGCAGATTGTTTTCAACGGACGAAATGAGATTTACGAACAGAAGCTGCGCAACAAAATGAAAGGCACCAAGCAGATGCGTTTCGGGCGTTTGTTTACACCTTCTAAGTTTATCCCCAAAAAATACGACGAAGACAAGGAGAAACTGATTGAACTTTACAACAAGAACGGTTTCCGGGATGCCACCATTGTTTCGGACTCAATCATCCAAAATGCCGATGGCAAAACCATTGATTTGGTCATGAACATTGAGGAAGGGCCTCGTTACTATATCCGCAATATAACTTGGGAGGGGAATTACCTCCATTCAACCGAGATTTTGAATAAAGTATTTGGGCTCAAAAAAGGAGATATCTACAATCCTGAAGAAATTCAAAAACGCCTTGAAGCCAACCCAGGACAGGATGTAAGCTCACTTTACATGGACGACGGCTACTTGTACTATAACTGCCGTCCCGTTGAGAAATCAATCGAAGGTGATTCGATTGACGTCGAAATGCGAATTTTTGAAGGCAAACAGGCCACCATCAACAAGATTATTCTAAACGGAAACACCAAAACCAGCGACCACGTCGTAATGCGTGAATTGTTTACGTTGCCTGGCCAAAAATTCAGCAAAACAGAAATCATCAACACACAACGTCAGCTTTCACAATTAGGTTATTTTGATGCAGAAAAAATCGGTATTCAGCCTATTCCTCACCCCGAAGATGGTACCGTAGATATTGAATATACCGTCGAAGAAAAACCAAGTGACCAAATCGAGCTTTCTGGCGGCTGGGGTGGATTTATCGGATTTGTAGGCACGCTGGGATTGGTTTTCAACAATTTCTCTACAAAAAATATCGGCAATCTGAAAGCTTGGAAACCCCTACCTTCCGGCGACGGGCAGAAATTGGCGGTACGTTTCCAAGCGAGTGGACGGCAGTTCCAAACGTATTCGATTAGCTTTACCGAACCTTGGCTAGGCGGTAAAAAACCCGTAACCTTTGGAATCAACCTCAGCCGTACCGTGTATCGTACCGTTGATTATTCTAATTTTTATACCCGCTCAAACAGCAGCGCCCTAAATTTCTTGGGTTCTTACAAAAACACGGGGGTTACGGTTTCTCTCGGAAAGCGTCTTAAAATCCCCGATCGTTATTTTGTGTTGAGTTCGGCATTGTCTTACCAGCGCTACCGAATGGATAGCCTTGACTTGTTCGGAATCGGTTATCCTAACGGAGTTTCAAACAACTTAACGCTTAACCTGACGTTATCGCGCAACACAATCGACAACCCACAATTCCCACGTGGCGGGTCTTCATTCTCGCTGAGTGGCACCTTTACTCCTCCTTATTCGGCCATTACGGGTAAAACCAGCTTTGCCAATAGCGAAGACCGCTTCAAATGGGTAGAGTACCACAAATGGATGTTTGACGCTAGTTGGTTCCAGACCGTGGCAGGAAAACTCGTACTCAGTACCCGCGCACACTTAGGTTTCTTGGGGCGATACAATAAAAACCTCTCCATCAGTCCTTTTGAGCGATTCGTGCTTGGAGGCTCAGGGTTGGCAGGTTATGGAATGTTTGCGTTGGCACAGGATATTATTGGTTTACGCGGATATGCTGACCGCGCGCTTGTTCCGATTTATAACCGTTTGAGTACAACTGATGCCTCTCAAACGACTGGTGCCACTAACACTGGCGTTGCCTCCAGCTTGGGAGGGGTTGCTTACAGCAAGTACGTCATGGAGCTCCGCTATCCTCTTTCCCTCAACCCTTCGGCGACCATTTTTGGTTTAGTATTTGCCGAAGCAGGGAACAACTGGGGAACCGATGCACCGCAGAAAAAATACAAAGATTTCAATCCGTTTGACCTCAAGCGTTCTGCGGGGGTTGGAGCACGTATCTTTATGCCTGCATTTGGTCTTATTGGCATTGACTGGGCGTATGGTTTTGATCCACTACCAGGACAAACCAAACGTAGTGGGCCACAATTCCACTTTACGATTGGCCAACAACTTAGATAAGAAGGTATATTTTGGATATACAACACTGAGTTAATGTCTGATATCCGGTATCCAAAATCCAAAAGATGTATGAAAACCCGCTGGCTTTTACTACTTTTGCAGTTTGTTATAGTAACCTACTCATTATCAGCCCAAAAATTAGGGTATATAGATATGGAGTATATAACAACAAAAATGCCTGATTATCAAAAAGCACAAGCCGAATTAGATAAATTTTCAGATCGTTGGGCCAAAGAAATTCAGGATAAATATGCCGAAATAGACAAGCTCCAACGCCTCTATCAAGCCGAAGAAGTATTGCTGACCGATGAAATGAAACGCAAACGCCAGCAGGAAATCAACGACAAAGAACGCGAAGCTAGAGAGTATAACAATAAAATTTTCGGCTTTGAAGGTTTGCTGTTTCAAAAAAAGAAGGAACTCATCAAACCCATTACCGACCAAGTATACAAAGCCAGTGAGCGCGTATGTCGGCAACGGAGATTGGATATGCTGCTTGACAAATCAAGTGATTTTGTCATTATCTATTCAAACCCCGTCCATGATTACACTGATTATGTGATGGAAGAATTGGGCTTAGTAACAGACACAAAAAATAATAAAACGAGTACGCCCGGCGTTAATACGCCTGCGGCTAAACCAAATGCAACGGATACCCCAAATAAAACAACCAAACCAAAACAGTAGATAAAAATGAAGAGCAAATTCATCGTGGCCCTGGTAGCCATTGTAACTTTAATCGGAGTAGAAACGAACGCCCAACAAGCCCCTAAAATCGGTTGGACCAATGTAGACTATATCTTGTCAGTATTACCCGAAAGCAAAAAAATCGAAAACGAACTCCAAATCCAGCAGCAACAAATTCAAAAAGCAATGCAGGACAAGCAGAAGGAGTTTGAGGATAAATACAAAGCCTACGAGCAAAACGCAACTAAGTGGTCGGAAATCATCCGTGCTGATAAAGAAAAGGAACTTAGCCGTCTTCAAACAGACTTTCAGGATTTTCAACGTACTTCACAGGAATCATTGCAGAAAAAACAACAGCAATTGATTCAGCCTGTATTGATTAAAATCAACACGGCTATCGAAGCCGTAGGTAAAGAAAACAACTATACCTACATCCTAAACATGGACGGTGGTGCACAAACTACTCCAATCATTCTGTTTGCAGGTTCTGACGACTTGAACGTAAGCAACCTTGTGTTGAAGAAATTAGGCGTTGATCCTGCCGAAATCGAAAAGCAGCAAAAAGCCGCCGCTGAAGCTGCCGTTCAGCAATTAAAACCAACAACTACTCCACAGCAGCCTGCCGCTAATAAGCCTGCAACGCCTGCTCCCGTGAAGAAAAACTAAGCAGTTTTATCTTTGTAGCCTATAAAAAGAGAAGGGTAGCCGTTGGCTACCCTTCTCTTTTTATAATTAGCTACCCTAATCTTAATGATTTTAAATCCAGTGCTTTCGCTTAAAGAAAAACCACATTCCAGCCATCGAACAGGCCATCAGCAATAACGAAAACCAAAATCCATACTGATGCGTACTTGTGGGTAAAATGCTATAATTCATCCCAAAAACCCCCGCAATCAATGTAGGAGGCATAAAAATGATGGTGAAAACGGTAAAAATCTTGATGATTTGGTTTTGTTCAAGATTAATCAAGCCCATAAACGTATTTTGAAGATACTCCAGTCGCTCAAAATTGAAAGTGCTGTATTCAAGCAACGAACTTATATCTTTCAAAACAATACGCAGACGCTCTTTACGGTCTTCTGGAAAAAACTGACTTCTCAAAATGCCCGACAATACGCGCTGCTTATCGATGATGGTTTCGCGTAGGAGCATGGTATTCTCCTGCATCATGTTAATCTTCAGCAGAATCTCCTGTTTTGCTTTTTGTTCCCGGTTCAGGTCTTTGCTGATGTTTGAAATATCTTTCGATAAACCTTCCAACACATCAGCATCACTTTCGATTCTGGTTTCGAGTAGTAGCAACAACATGTCTACCCCGCTCTGAAATGTTTCCTGACTCACCTTCATTTTTCGCACTGTATCGGCGAAAGTCTTGGAATCTCCGCTTCGATAAGTAAACAGCACCCCCTCCCGAATCAAAATCGAGACAGGATAAATAACGTAGCCTTCTGGACTGATTTTGAGGAAATTGGAGTTAGCGTTGATGGTATTATTTTGTTCAAAATACCGCGAACTGCTCTCAATTTCGACAATTTCTTGCGGGGTTTGAAAACTAATATCACACTTCGTCTCCACCCATTCTTCTTCTTCCTGCGTGGGCGATTGTAAATCTATCCACAAGATGCTTTTCAGATGCCCTATTTCTCGGACGTCGGTTTCGCGTTTAATCTGCTTGCCTTCACGATAATATATCCTGACCATACCTCTTTCTGCTTCATTTGCGCCAAAGTTAGCCAATTGATTTTAGGATTTTACGCACATTTTGCAGATTTTGTACCTATGTTTTGACGTGCTTAACGGTGAAAATGTTTTATAAAACATTTTTTTTCAAATCGATGCAACATTTGATTTTATCCATTGTCATTACCTCGAAAATACAGCCGATTGGAACCTAAACATTACATAGACAAACACGTCGAACTCGTTGAACGCTGTAAACAAGGAGATAGAAAAGCCCAGTATGAACTGTACAAGCTTTATTCGAAATCCATGTTGAACGTGTGCGTACGGGTGGTAAACCATATTGGGGAAGCCGAAGACGTGCTGCAAGAAGCGTTTTTGGATGCTTTTTGCAATTTACATACGTTCAGGGGGCAGTCCACGTTTGGGGCGTGGCTGAAGCAGATTGTGGTCAATAAAGCCATCAATCACCTCCGTCAACGAAAAATGCAACTTGTTGACATCGAAGGCTATGGCTACGGAGATGATGACCACGACATTGCCGACGATGCTCCGACAGACGAAGAAGGTATTCAAATGGATGTTGAACGCGTTCGAAGAGGAATTGCCCAACTCCCCGAAGGATACCGAGTCGTTCTTTCGCTGTATCTGTTTGAAGGATACGACCACGAAGAAATCGGTGAAATCCTCAACATCAGTGAAAGTACCTCCCGCACACAATACATGCGGGGAAAGAAAAAATTATTGGAATTATTAAGTAATAGAAGTGACAATTGAGCCGAAAGTAGAGATTATTAATTACTGTAAGTATTTAATAATCAACTCTTCGTATCAAAAATACAAAGAAAATGAAAGATAAACTGCAACGATTCGTCAGAGACAACCGTGAGGCATTTGATGTGCATGAGCCTTCTGATGACCTTTGGAGTCGGTTGAGTGAAAAATTACCAAAAGCGGAAGAGATTACGCCAACAGGCCAACATATACTCCCAGAAGTGTCCTCAAAAGAAACTTCGCAAGAGACAGGACTAAACCAGATTGTCCACGAAGATTTTCAGAATGGCGGTAGTTATAATCCGTTTTTCAGGAAAGTCAGCAAAAACCTAAATTGGCGCGTTGCGGCCTCCATCGCGCTCGTTGTCGGGCTGGGTTGGGTAGGCTACCGAGTGAATCAAAATTATGGAGTTACTGAGGCGCCCGAAGTAGCATTTGCCAATCCTGGTTACGCCAAACAAGTGACTCAATACACCCAATTGATTGATAACAAACGTGCGGAATTGCGTCAAATGACGGAAAATGACCCCGCCCTTTATAAAGAATTTGCAGTAGAACTGGATCAGCTTGAGCGCTCATACCAAAACCTGAAAGCCGACCTTCCGAAGAACCCCAACCAGGAAACGGTGATTCAGGCCATGATTCAGAACCTGCAATGGCAGATTGACCTATTGAACCAACAGTTGGATATTATCCAACGCATCAAAAACAAAAACAACCATGCAAACGATAAACTCATATAAGTCAGGTAGTTATTGGTTAATAATTATCGGCTTATTATGTACCCTCAGCGCCCGTGCCACCGAATACGGCAGCATCGAGAAAAAGAAATCCGTCATTAAAATGTATGACGTTTCGACCAAAGAAACCTTGCTAATTGACAATCAATTCGGACAGGTAAAAGTCAACCTTTGGGACAAAAGTGAAATCAGGGTTGACATCAGCATCACCGCCAATGCCAACAGCGACGACCGCGTTCAACAGTACTTAGATGGTGTCAGTATTGAAGATAAAAAAGAAGGCAATCAAATCAGCATTCGTACCATTATCAACAAAAACGGCAATTCAAACTGGAGCTGGAAAAGTAACAACGGCGAAAAGAACTTTGTACAAATTGATTATACAGTATCAATGCCCAAAAACACGCCGTTGACAGTCAAGAACCGCTTTGGCAATACAAATATCCCCTTTTTCAAAGCACCGCTCGTGATTGAGTCCAAGTACGGAAGTTTTATTGCCACCGACTTGTCAGGCAGTAAAAATGACATTGATGTGGCCTACGGTAAAGCAGAAATTCAGCACTTACTCAACGGCAACCTCGATATTGCTTACTCAACCCTCGAACTAGACAAAGCCAACAATATTGTGTTGAACAATAAGTTTGGGAAAATGAAAATCGGTGAAGTAGAAACCCTCGACGGCCAAATCAGCTATTCTGGCGGACGCATCGGCAACTTGAAAGGTTCCAGCAAAATCAAACTCAGTTTTTCGGGCGGATTTAGAATTGACCAATTGAATGAATCGGCCGACAATGTTGACATTCAGGCTAGCTATTCATCGGTAACCATTCCGATGGAAAATAATGACTGCAACTTTGATGTTACGGTAAGCTACGGTGGCTTCAAGTATCCTGGCGACCGCAAGGTTTCGTTCACCCACAACGACGACGACCGTAAAGATGATGCAAACCGCCACAGCCCCCGCATGACCAAGCAATACGTGGGTAAATTTGGTAACGGCAGCGGAACCAAAGTAAAAATTGTCTCGAAATACGGTGAAGTGAATTTGAGATAAAATTAAAAACCGACGTAGGGGCAGGCCTAGCGTCTGCCCTCTTAGCGTATAATCTCTTACCTCTACGTCTTGCATTTGCGTCTCGTGTAGTCAACAGCAATAATTACAAAAAAGGGCGGACGTGAACCCCGCCCCTACGTAATGTTTATTCTACAAAATCGAGCTCTTTACCGTAGGTTTCTTCGATATGTGTAAGCGAAAAAAGCGCAATTCCATAACAAAGCAAGCCCAATAACGCAGCCCCTCCCAAAGCGCCCAAAGAAGGTTTGAAGGCCTGAAAAGCAAGTGTCATAGGAATCGCCATGCCTCGTACTACGCTTGGCACAGAAGTAGTAGCGGTAGCACGGAGATTAGTACCATAAAGTTCGGCCACCATCATCAAATACAGGCCGATGTAGCCCGTACATATCCCCGACAAGAAGCAGACCGCATACAACATCGTAGGGGATGAAATACCACCGTATAAATAAATACCCACACTGACTGCTCCGCAAAACATCAGGTAGCCAATGGCTTTATGTCTCGACTGAAGCCATTGGCTGAGCGGGCCGCTGAAAAAATCGCCCGCTGTGAGTCCAAAATAAATAAACATCACACACTTGCCAGGCGAAATCGTCTCCGCTATACCGAGGGCTTTGCCAAACTCATTGCCAAAAGTGCCCAAAATACCCACCACAAACCACGTTGGAATACCAATCATGACGCATTGAAAGTATTTAATAAACCGGGGCCAACTGCTGAAAAGGTAAAAGAAATTCCCTCGACTGACCTTGGATTGCTTCATTTCCTCAAACAACCCCGACTCAAATACTCGAATCCGTAGCAAAAGCAACAACAGCCCCATACCACCGCCGACCATATACGCCGTGCGCCACTCAAACCATTCTTGCGTCAAATAAGCCGCTCCCGCCCCTAAATAGCCCACCGCCGCCACAATCGTAGGGCCTAGGCTACGAATCTCTTTGGGAATAATCTCGGTAACAAGGGTCATTGCCGCGCCAATTTCTCCCGAAAGTCCTACCCCTGCCACAAACCGCAGCAATGCGTAGGTATTGGGTTCTTGGACAAACCCGCAGGCAATATTGGCCAATGAATAGGTAATAATGGAGCCAAATAGCACTGAGAGCCGTCCTTTTTTATCGCCCAAAACTCCCCATAAAATCCCCCCTACCAGCAAACCCGCCTGTTGTGAATTAAAAATAAAGGTTCCGATTTTGGAAACTTCCGCCTCTGAATATCCCATTGATTGCAGGCTTGGAACTCGTACGATACTGAAAATCAGCAGGTCATACACATCTACAAAGAAGCCCAAAGCCGAAACAATGACAGGCAACGTAAAAAGCGCACGGTAAGAGATTTTGCTCATAAAAATTTCCTTCTCCTTGGCAAGGAGAAGGATTAAAGGTGAGGTTTAAGAGAGATTATTTATTCTTCAATAAAATCAAGGTCTTTGCCGTGCGTTTCAGGAACAGTCAGGGTAGAATAAAATCCTAAAGCGTAGCTGATGATACCCACTAAAGTACCCGCTCCAATCACGCCCAACTGCGGTACCGTAAGCTCAAAAGCCCCAAAAACATCCAAAGTGCCAGTTTTGAAGCCCGCAAAAAGCGTGGTCATCAGAATCACCATACCACGAACCATATTGGGAATAGTCGTGGCGGCCGTAGCCCGCAAATTGGTCCCAAACTGCTCGGCACCGATTGTCACAAACATGGCCCAGTAGCCAATCCCAAAGCCCATTAGGGTACAAAGACTATATAAAGCAAAGGGAGTATTGACCCCTGCGTAGAGATAAATAATGCTGAATATTCCTGAAAAAGCCATCAAAGCCGCCACGGCTTTCTTTCTCGAATGAAAATAATGGCTGAGAAAACCGCTGGCCAAGTCGCCACCCGCCAAACCTACATAACACCACATAATAGATAAACCAGGTTTGATGGGTTCGGCAATACCGAGGGCTTTGCCAAATTCATTGCTGAACGTAGCCAAAATACCGATAACAAACCACGTAGGTAATCCAATGCCGATACACTTCATATAGCGGGTGAAACGTTCCCAATTGGTAAAAAACGACAGAAAATCCCCTTTAGCGACGTGCTTTTGCCCGGAGACTTCCGTAAACATCCCTGACTCAATCACCCCGATACGAAGCAACAACAGCCCGAAGCCCAAACCGCCGCCCACAAAATAAGCAATGCGCCAATCTCCGAAAATTTCGACGGTAAAATAAGCGACAACGGCACCCAGAAGGCCGATTCCTGCCACCAACGACGTACCAATGGCCCGCAACTCTTTGGGCAGAATTTCAGAAACTAGCGTAATGCCTGCCCCTAGTTCGCCAGCTAGGCCAATTCCTGCAATAAAACGTAAATATTTATATAAATCAGGCGCTGACATGAAGGGCGTATCCTGAATAAATCCGCACAACACGTTGGCAATGGAATAGGTAATGATAGAACCGAAAAGCACCGAAAGGCGACCACGTTTATCCCCCAATACTCCCCAAAGAATCCCTCCAAGAAGTAAGCCGCCCATCTGCCAGTTGATGATGGAAGCACCAATGGCCGACACTTCCTGCTCATTCAATCCTAAATCTCTGAGACTGGGTACGCGTACAATACCAAACAACAATAAATCATAAATATCAACGAAATAGCCTAGGGCGGCCACAATCACGGGAAGTCCAAAAAGCGAGTTTTGGGTAGAGGGTTTAGACATTGGTTAAGGAGGGTTTTTTATTTTCTGCAATAATACTAAAAAAGCGTCGGCTGGTCTGATACCAACTGACGCTTTTTGTGATTCTTTTGAATATTCCTACGTATATTTTCGCCACCCGCCCAAGATAGCACCCATGGCCGCACCGCTTACTGCACTAAACCCTGCATTGAGGATGGACAATTCGACGGGTTTCATTTCGTAGGCATTGTTGGTAAAAATATTCCCCCCCACAATCAACGCCCCAATCAACGCACCCGTCATGGCTCCCGTTTGTGCGGTGCTAACATTCATGGATTTAAACAAAAGTGCCATCGCATAAGCTCCCAATAAGTACGTAATAAAACTAACCGCATACCCTATACTTCCGCCGCCGCCAGCCTGTATTTTATCTTCGGTCAGGCCCGTCAAGGCAAGCCATTGAGGTTGGAAGGTGATGTACCAGATAGCCCCTAAAACAAAGGTGGCGATTGCGGACATAAAGACCGCCATGTAATTGATTCTTAAGGTTTTCATTGAAGTAGGAAGGTTTGAAGGTATTGTAAAATAAAGCTGAAATATACACATTTTCAGAAAACCTTCCTTTTCTTTATTTCTTACTCATTACCAATCATTTACCCATTAATTGCTGATGACTATAATTGGCCCCAATCGGTATCACTTGACCATTAATATACACCTCATACCGGTCAAACCGCTCTATTTTATCTTTGGCCACAATATAGGAGCGATGAATACGCACAAAGTGCTCAGGCGGAAGCAATGATTCAGCTTCATTCATCGTCATTCGAGAGGCGATTTTTTGATGTTTAGTGATAAAAACAACGTAGTTGCCACCCGCCTCCAAATACAGAATATCGTCAAGCAGCACCCGCACCTGCTCATAGCCATTTTTAACAAAAATACTTTCTGGTACCGCAGGCGCTGGCTTAGCTGAAACATTTTCGACCAAGATGCTCCCCGCCGCCTGTCGCTTGTTTTCTTCCAAAAGAGCTAACTCTCTCACTTTCAGCACGTCATGGGCTTTGGTACAAGCTTTCAGAAACCGACTGATGGCGAAGGGTTTGAGCAGATAATCAATGGCGTCGAAGTCATAACTCTGCACGGCGTGCTCGGCGTAGGCGGTGGTAAAAATCACCAACGGCGGATTGGAAAGTACCCTCAAAAATTCAAGCCCAGAAATGTCGGGCATTTTGATGTCCAAAAAAATCAAATCTACGGACTCCCGCTGAAGAAAGTCCAACGCCTCAAAAGCATCCTGAAAGGTAGCTTTCAAGGACAAAAAAGGTACTTTTTCCGCAAAATTCCGCACTATATCCAGCGCTTTGGGCTCGTCGTCAATGGCAATGGCAATCATCCGTCAGATTGATTTATGAATCGTAAAAGTAAACAGTACATGCTTAGAGTTGGTCATAAGTGGCTAATATTGAGTTTAGCTTTTTACCTTTTTTAGCAAAATCAATCACCAACCGCACCGAAAACTCCTTTTCTGTACGATGAATACGGAGATCATGCGTTTTAGGATACAACAGTTCTAAGCGTTTCTGCACATTGACCAGCCCAATTCCCGACGAATATTTTTCAGGGTCTTCTTCGTGGCGCGGGTGAATGCTGTTAAAAACCGAAAAGTAAATTTGTTCTTGTTGACAATACAATTTAATATAAATCCATGATTGATTACGCAAGCTGATGCCATGTTTGAAGGCATTTTCAACAAAGGGAATCAGCAACATCGGCGCAATACTCCGCAAACAAAGGGCATCATCTAAGTCAACTTTCAGCTCTAGTTTATCAGACTCCGACAACCTAAGTCGCTGCAAATCAATATAGTTTCGCAAATAAGCTACTTCCTGTTGCACATCAATCTGCTCTTGGTTGTTTTCGTGCATCATAAAACGCATCATGTCCGAAAGCTGCTGAATCCCGTGGGAGGTTTTTTCGGCATTTTCTTCAATGGCCGTGGCATAAAGTGTGTTCATGGCATTGAACAAAAAATGCGGGTTGATTTGGGCACGAAGGGCCGAAAGCTCAGCTTGGTTACGATTGAGATTGGTTTCCAGCGGTTTCACCATAAACTGACGAATCAACGTAACGGCAATAGCCCCCAGCCAAGACACCAGCCAAAAAGCGAAAATTTCATCTACATTGTAGAAATATAAGTAATTTCTAAATGAGTCATACAACAAAACCAAAACGATACTGCTGCCAAAACTAACGGCCAAAACGGCTAACAAAGTGAGAAAAGCTTGGCGGTTTTCATTGTTTCTACGAAACATAAACGTCTTCCATCTCAGCAGGTTGTGATGATACAAATAAGCGTGAAGAAACGCACCCTGTACCCAAATCAGCGCAGGGATAAAGAAAAAATTACCGGGCGTTGTTTGAAAAGCAATCCACAGCACAAATCCAATCAATGCCAAGCTGCTACCATCTTTAATGGTTTTTTGGTTTGTGTTTGGATTGGTTTCTGCCTGTTGCAGCGCCCATTGGTACGCCTGAGACAGAAGGGTGTACAATACCAAAGCCAAAAACAGACCACCAATAAGTAAAGCTAAGCTCCTAAGTCGGAATGATGACAAAACTTTGGCTCCAATAATGTTGTAATTGATGTCGTGTCTGAAATCAAGTTCCTTCCAACTATACAAATAACTCCAAGCACCCGTCAACACAACAATACCAATCAGCACCAACCCCATCGCAAAAAAATTGAGCTGATTGGGCCAATAACGGGGAATAATGACGTGGTTTAGCACGTACCAACTGCCATACAGGGTCAGGAAAATACTCAGAATAGGCCACAGCCCATTGGTTGCCCAATTATATCGAAAATAAATACGGTTTTGTTCGAGCGCGTCAAGTTGAAACCACACGCGCGAAAAGTTCTGGTAATCAGTGGCGAGCGTGATTAGCAGAAACAAAGCAGCAAGGGCAGTAATCACCCAAAATTCGATTTGACGGAAGCGTTGAAGTGTCATAGAAGTAATGATTAAAATGGCTGTTTTAGGTTAGACAATTCAAAAGTATAGTGCGTAGCTGCCCAGAAGTGAAATCTGTGACGAAATCCGCCAAAAATGGGGTGAAAAAGCGAAGGCGTCAGACGGAAAAAACCGTCTGACGCCTGAAGTTCTAACCTCAAAGAAGTACTTTACGCCAACGGAATCCCCGTATCTTTTGCCACTTTCATCACATATAGGCGTGCTTCGTCGTATTCTTCGGGAGTACGCAAATGCTCCAACATCAACGGCACTTCACGGGGTAGTGCCGTTACATTTCGCAGATAAGTGGCGTAGTCCATGCCGCCGCGTCCGGGCATGGTTTCGGCAAAATGCACATCTTTTCCTACCACATCTTTGGCGTGGCATGACACAATCCACTTGCCCAGTTTCTTGAAGGTATCGTTGATTAAAGCCGTATTTTGGTAAAAACGCTCGGGTGAGTTGATGATATTGGCAATGTCGACGTGGGCCGCAAACGCGGGGCGGTCGATGGCTTTGATAAATTTAAGGCAAGAATCGGCATCATTGGGCAGACTCCAACCCATCATTTCGAGGGCAAATTTGGCCGTTTTGGGCTTAACGGCATCAATTACTTTTCGGCAGTTTTCAACCGTGGCATCAAAATATTCTTTGGTGAGGTTGCGGGCATCTGGCCCGTCCCAGTGTTTAGGATTGTACGAACCCGCAATGTCAATGCACGTCAGCGCACCGATTTCCTCCGCCAACGCCAGCCGCTCGGTCACGTAAGCCATGTTTTTCTTCCGTTTTTCGGCGTCAGCGTCAAGCATATTGACCCACGCGCCCACTTCGGCAATGATGACATTCTGCTCCGCAAAGGCTTTGCGAATAGCCTGAATTTTAGCCGTTTCTCCCACTTTTACCGCAGGCACATACGCCGCGCTGTACCCCAAACGCCGATGCTCTTTGGCCAATTCTACGGGGTCATCGCTTTTCAGAAAAATCGGGCCGCCTAAACGTAACAGATTGGGAGCCGACTTGAATTGAGGCAGTAACGTAGCCCCTGCTAATAAGGATGAAGTGTGAATAAAACGACGGCGGGTGAGGGATTTCATGGAGTGAGTATTTTAACAATAAGCCTTTGTATAAGAAGGAAAAGGCCTAAATCTCATTAAAAAACCGAAAAATCACCAACTGTAAAAATGTAAACGTGTTTTTTTCGATAGAACACAAACAAAAACCCCTATCAACATTTCTGCTGACAGGGGTTTATATTTATAGATAATTGTTAACAATTAACGCTTAATACGCTCTCACTACTCCGCGACCTTCGTAGAAGTTCACGTAGGCTTTGTTCACCACGCGGTTACCGCCTGGCGTAGGATAATCTCCCGTGAAATACCAATCACCGCTGTGGTTGGGGCAGGCTTCGTGGAGGTTTTCTACCGTTTGGAAAATAATAGACAATTCAGCCTTTAAGTCTTTCGGGCGCACAATATCAGCTACTTTACGCGAAACTTCTTCGGGCGTAAATGGCTCAAACAAGGCTTTTACGTAGTTTTGCTCATACGCATTGTCGGTTTCGAGCGAGGCAACGCACTGGGCGTATACTTCGTCGCGTAGGTTATCCAAACCGCGCTCTTTCAGGAGTTGCAGCGTGGCCCGGAAAGCAACGAAATCTTTTACTTTCGACATATCAATGCCATAACAGTCAGGATAACGTATCTGCGGAGCCGACGATACAATCACGATTTTCTTGGGGCCGAGGCGGTCCAACAACCGCAAAATGCTCTTCTCCAAGGTAGTACCGCGCACAATCGAATCATCCACTACCACTATGGTATCCACTCCTTTTTTAACTACCTCATAGGTCATGTCGTACACATGCGACACCATTTCGTCACGGGCGGCATCGCTCGTAATGAAGGTACGCTGCTTGACATCCTTAGAAACGAGCTTTTCGATTCGGGGGCGGAACGACAGCACTTTATCCAGCTCTTCGGGCGACAGATTTCCGTCCAGAATCGCTTTCTTACGCTGTTTGGCTAAGTATTCTTCGAGTCCTTCCACCAATCCAAAAAACGCCGTTTCGGCGGTATTGGGGATGTAAGAGAAAACGGTATTTTCGAGGTCGTAATCTACTTCTTCCAGAATCTGCGGAATCAACAGTTTACCCAATTGTTTGCGCTCGTGGTAAATATCGGGATCGGAAGCCCGGGAAAAATAAATCCGCTCAAAACTACACGAACGTTTCTCAAGCGGCTTCAGAATCTGGTGTTGGTCGTACTCACCGTATTTATCAATAATCAACGCATGACCTGGCGTAATTTCTTTAATATCTGCGTAATTGGCATCAAAAGCGGCCTTAATGGCGGGTTTTTCGGAAGCCACCACCACCACTTCATCATCGGCATAGTAATACGCCGGACGAATGCCCGAAGGGTCACGCACTACGAAGGCCTGTCCTGAGCCGGTCATGCCGCACATGGCAAAACCGCCGTCAAAATCACGACACGACCGGTGCAACACACGCACCATGTCCATGTTGTCTTCGATGACGTCAGAAAGGTCGGGGTTTTCGTAAATGCCCTTGAATCGGTCGAAAACACGCTGGTTTTCTTCGTCCAAAAAGTGACCGATTTTTTCCATGACCGTAACGGTATCCACGCGGTCTTTGGGGTGCTGTCCCAACGAAACGAGCTTATCAAAAAGCGAGTCTACGTTGGTCATGTTGAAGTTTCCCGCCACCACTAGGTTTCTGCTTCGCCAGTTATTTTGGCGCAGCATCGGGTGGCAGTTTTCGATTTCGTTGGCACCGTGGGTACCGTAGCGCAGGTGGCCAAGCCAGACTTCGCCAGTAAATGCTACGTTTTCTTGCAACCAACTGGCATCGTAACGGAGGTCTTTTTGGTCCCCTTTGAGTTCTTTAAAGGCTTTTTTGAATTTCTTCTGGACCTTCTTAAAAATCTCAGCTACGGGTTGGGGGTCTACCGAGCGGTAGCGGCTGATATAGCGGCTACCCGGCGAAACTTCGAGTTTGATGTTGGCTACACCGGCACCATCTTGGCCTCGGTTTACCTGTTTTTCCATCAATGTATGAAGCTTATAAACCGCGTAGAGGGGTGTGCCGTATTTATCAATATAGTATTGAAACGGCTTTCGGAGTCGAATGAGGGCAATACCGCATTCGTGTTTTATGACGTCGCTCATCAGGGAGTGTGAAGTGTGTGACGATTTGTTAACACAAAGTTAAGAAATCGGATTCCAAAACACTATGTTAAATTTTAAGACAATTCAAATATTATACCACAACACCTTAATTATCAGCACAATATATACCATTTAAACTTATTTAAAAATTTAAAAAACTTTTGAAAGCCTTAATCTGGCTCAACAAAGTGTTTCTGGTTTTTGGATAAGTTATGAATACTCCAATCAATGTCTCGCTTGAAGGCTTTGGCCCGAACGGGGCAATCTGCCAAGCGGCAATATTTACAACATTCTGGCAAACAGGGGTCAACGTGAATAAAAAATTCTACATACCCTCCCGCGTCTTTTTCCAGTGCTTCCTCAAATTCATGTACCGCCTCGTGTACCTGACGTAAATCCCAATAATATGGCAAGGTCAAATGACAATCAATGTGCAGGTCAGATCCGTATTTTTGAATACGCATATTATGAACATCAATCCAGTAGTCGCGCTTGTGATTTTTGAGGATATTGACGATACTTTCCATCAACTCGGGGTCGGTTTGATCCATTAGAGCCGCCGCCGAACCCCGAATAAGCATAAAACCATTGTAAAATATAACCAACGACAACACCAACGATGCCGCGCTGTCAATCCACTGCAAACCCGTCAATATCAAGAGCCCTAACCCAATCAAAATAAGGACGCTGCTCAGACTGTCGGTCATGAGGTGCTTACCATCGGCAATGAGTGCTTCTGAGCGAGTACGTTTACCTACTTTTTGGAGATAATACCCAACAACTCCGTTGAGGACAACGGTCAGTAAAATCAACCAAAGCCCCCAATCCAAATGCTGAATAGGTTGCGGATGCAACAGGTGCTGAATGGCCTCAATGGCAATCCAAACCCCCGCAATGATAATAAGCGCGCCTTCAAAACCCGACGAAAAATACTCAATCTTTCCGTGTCCATAAGGGTGGTCTTTGTCTTTGGGCTGAGAAGAAAGATAAATACTATAGAAGGCAAAGCTGCTGGCAATGACGTTGATAATCGACTCCAAAGCATCACTTAGTATGGCATTGGAACGCGTTAAATAATAGGCTGTAAACTTGATTGCCATCAGAATTATACTCAAACTAAGCGAGACGATAATCCAACGGAATTTAGAATTTTGGCTAACTTGCACGACTTTTTTAGGGTAATTTGGGCTCAAAGTTACGAGTTTACCCCCAGAACCTTACATTAATTCTAACCATTACCGGAAAACATCGTTTTTCTCATTCAACAAACTTTATTTGAAATACAGCCCGTTATGTCACTTCCTTTTGAAACAGAAAATCCGTGGAAAACCCTGACTTCCAGCGTAGTATACGATAACAAATGGATACAAGTACGGCACGAAGAAGTGCTCAACCCCAGCGGCGGCCCGGGAATCTACGGCGTGGTACATTATAAAAATAAAGCCATTGGCGTCATTCCCATCGACGACGAAGGATTTACGTATTTGGTGGGCCAATACCGTTATCCGTTGGAAGAATATTCTTGGGAAATTCCCGAAGGCGGTGGCCCAATAGACGAAGATCCCATTGAAGGTGCCAAACGTGAACTCTTGGAGGAAACAGGCCTGATTGCCGCCCAATGGACGAAGATTGCGCGGGTTCACCTGTCAAATTCGGTCGGTGATGAAGAAGGCTTTTTGTACATTGCCGAACAGCTCACCCAAGCCCAACAACAGCCCGAAGACACCGAGCAGCTTCATGTGGCGCGAATTCCGTTAAAAGAAGCCATCGAAATGGTCATGCGGTCAGAGATTACAGATTCTTTGAGCGTGATGGGCCTTTTAAAGGTCGCAAGGCTGAGGGGAATTTAATACATAGCGGCGAATGTATGTCGCTTATTAATCGCCTTTTTCTTAACTTTTAATCTTAACAGTCTATTTATGCCCCTTTTTTTGGCAGCTATATACGGATTGATTGCGGGTATTATCTTGTGTCTGACCTTCGGGACAGTGTTTTTTGCGTTGATACAAACGAGTATTGAGCGGGGCTATCGTAGCGGGGTTCAGATTGCAATGGGCGTCGTGGCCAGCGATGCTTTTTTTATTTTTACGGCCATTTTTGGGACCTCTTTTTTACCACAAATCAATCATTTTGATAAGTGGATTGGCGCCATTGGCATCATTTTTTTGGTCATTTTAGCCATCGGAAACTTCCTTAAAGTACCCACCCTAGAACCCAAAACCCACGCCGACAACCGCAGCCGCCGCCGTTCTAATCTGAAATATTTTCTAAAAGGTGTAGCGCTAAATGCCCTCAACCCCATCAATTTTATGTCTTGGGCGGCCATTGCCGCTTACCTCCGCACCAAAGGTCGCTACGACCTGAGCGAAATGATTGTGTTTTTTAGCATGAGTCTCGTAGGAGTGGGGGCTACTGAATCGGCCTTGGCAGTGTACGCAAATCGCCTGCGTCGATTGCTGACGATTAAGGTAATTCATTACATCAATATCGCTACAGGATTGGTATTTTTGGGTGTCGCCACTAAACTCCTTTGGGAAGGATTTTTAAAATAGCGCTACTGCTTTTTGAGCCAGTCGAGAATAACCTTCAATGCATCGACCGAAAACGTTTCCTCCAACATTCCGTACTCCGCAGCAGTACATTTCTGGCATTTCTGAAAGAGGTGGTTCAACCCGGGCAGCTCTACCGTTTTGAAATTTTTGTTACCCGCAGCCGTTAAACCTTTTTCAAAACCTGCCAAATTTTCTTTAGCAGATACTTGTACATCATTGCTTCCGTTGAGGGCAAGTACTGGTATGTTGATTTGGGCTAAAATTGGTTGAGGGTCATATTTTAAAAAATAACGGTACCATTTTGAGCCAATTTGGTCAAACTGGCGAGTGACCGACTTTTTTCCTACTTCACTTTTAAAGCCCATTTGTCCCAATACGGCGTCAGGCTGCGCTTTGAGCCAATTATCAAAAGCAAGTTGAAGGCTATCCTTAATGTCACTTTCGAGCGGCAATCGAAATGCTACCTCATAAAGTGCAGCGTTGAGCGATTGTACATTGGCCCGGTATGCTGCGTTGGCCCCCGTTTTGGCCAAAATATCATCACTTTGTTTCAATAACAACGTTCGTCCGCCTACGCCCAATCCCGCCAAAGAAACCATAAAGGCCACATCTTTGGATTGCACGGCTACTATCGGCGCAATCATTCCTCCTTCACTATGGCCTATCAACCCGATTTTTTTGGAATTGATCTCTTTTCTTGATTTAAGAAAGCGAAGCGCCGCCAAAACGTCTTGGGCATAATCTGCCGATGTGCCCACTTTTCCTGTGGTTTCGCCAACACCTCGGTCGTCAATGCGCAGCACCGCAAACCCTTCCCGGCTCAGTGCATCGGCTATCACCCAAAACGGCTTATGCCCAAACAGCGTTTCGTCACGGTCTTGCTGTCCCGAACCAGTAATAAGAATCACCGTCGGAAATTTTCCTTTGCCTCTGGGAAACGTCAGTGTGCCGCCAAACTGAATGGATTGGTCAGCATTTGTAAAATTGACATTTTCCGATTCATACGGAAACGGGGGTACAGGCACCTGAGGACGTTTTAAAAACGACAGTTGCTCTACCCGCTTTAAAGCCAGTGGCGCGGGAAAGCCATTCTGTTTCCATTGTCCCAAAAAAGTTTCGGTATTTACTTTTCCACTCAATATCGTTCCAAACTCCTTTAAATCTGCAATTAGGCTGTCGTTTCGGAAAACGGGCGCTTTGAAGGCATACTCAAACAGGCCCTGTTCGGGAATGTATAAAGCGGCTTTTTGCTCTTCTTTTTCAACTTTTAAGCCAAATTTTAACGAGCCAACGGTTCCTTCATAATACGTTTGGCCCAAAACATGAAAAGCGGTAAAAAAACACAGTATACACAATGTGAATATTTTCATGGGAATTTTATCAATAACTAAAAATGTAAAACCGAGAAACTGAAAGCGGTCCCGTCCGTTGGGGACGCCGCGCAAAATGTAAAAGTAAAATGAATACAAGAGGCAAAGTGCTTTGATGTAAAAAATAAAAAAACAGTAACACACCCGAGGCAATTGCTTTAAAACTATAAATCGCCGACTGTTTCTGATGCAACCTCCTCAAACATTCTTTCAAAGACTCAAGTACTTAGGCCCTGGATTTATTTTATCGGCGGCTATCGTTGGCTCTGGCGAACTCATCGCCACCACCGCGTTAGGAGCCAAAGCAGGCTTTGTAACCTTTTGGGTGATTTTGGTTAGTTGTTTGGTCAAAGTTACGCTTCAACTGGAGTTTGGCAAAAACGCCATTTATACGGGTATTCCTACCATGCAATCCCTCAATACCCTCAAAGGTAAGCACTACGGAAAAGCGCATTGGTCTATCTGGGCGTGGCTGTCATTGCAAGGATTGAAACTGCTTCAGGTAGGAGGCATTGTGGGAGGCGTAGCCATTGTGCTCAACATGGTTTTTCCCATTTTTTCCACCAACGTATGGGCCATCACGGCGAGTTTAATTACGGCCGCTTTGGTGTATCAGGGATTTTATAAATCAGTTGAAATCGGGGCTTTGGTGATGATTATTTTATTTACAATCACCATCTTAGTTTCCCTCATTTCTTTACAATTGACACCGTATGCTATCCGCTGGAGTGAGCTGGCAAGCGGATTAACCTTTTCACTTCCTCCTTCGGCCGTTATGGTGGCCATCGGGGCGTTTGGCATCACGGGCGTAGGAGGTGATGAAATCATGTTTTACAATTATTGGTGCATTGAAAAAGGCTACGCTACCTACACGGGCCCCAACGACGGCTCGCCCGAATGGGCCGCTCGCGCCAAGGGCTGGATTGAAGTAATGTACCTAGATGCGGTTTGCTCAATGGTGGTTTACACCACTGTCACCGCCGCTTTTTACTTGCTGGGGGCTGCCTTACTTCACCGGCACGGAGAAGTCCCCGAAGGATATGCCATGATTGAAACCCTCTCTAAACTTTTTACCGAAACCCTCGGTCCTTGGGCCAAAGTCATGTTTTTGATTGGGGCTTTTTTTGTGCTTTACTCCACGCTTTTTACCGCTACGGCCAGTTGGTCACGTATATTCGGAGATGCTTTCGGACAAATCGGTTGGGTAAAATTCAACGACTCTGCTTCTCAAAAACGTGTTATCGGGATTCTTTCTTGGGCATTTCCTATTATTTGGTGTACGCTATACCTCATCATCAAAATGCCCGTTTTGATGGTATTATTGGGAGGCATCGCTACATCCATTTTACTTTTATTGGTCGTTTGGGCCGCCTTGCAGTTCCGCTACCGTCAGCTTCCTCAATCGCTTACTCCTACCCGCGTCTACGACGTCTTTTTCTGGCTAAGTGTGATTTCTATTTTAGGCGTTAGTGCGTACGGTATTTTTCAAGTCACGCAGTGATTTTTGCTAAATAGCGGGATGTCGCTTGAATTCTTTGGTACGGTCAAACAAATATCGGTACGTAGCGTGCACTTTGTGAGGCGTACCACCCAGTAGCTCTACAAAACGAATCATCTTGGGGTTGAAATCTCCAATCCAGTTCATTTCCAACTCTGTATACTGATAGTTGGGACGCCAAGCCACTTTAGAAGCCGACAGCGCAATCGCCGATTCTACACCACGCCCTTGAAATTCGGGGACTACCCCAAAAATCACTCCGAAGGCTTTATGATTGGTTTTCAATAGTTTATGATATAAAAATTTCAATTTACCAATCAAATCTAGCTTTCCGTTGACGTGTTTAAAGATTTGGTTTAACTCAGGAAGCATAATAAAAAAAGCAATCGGCGCGCCTTCATAGTACCCAAACCACATCAATTCTTCGTCCAAAATCGGTTTCATTCGCTGCATAATTCCGCGCGCTTTATCGGGCGTCATGTCTTCTGCTCCTAGGTTTTTTGCCCAAGCTTTGTTATAAACAATCCGAAAATCTTCCGCGTATTTGTCCAATTGTTTTTTGTCGATATGTCTAAACTCGTAGTTTTTCATGGTCAAAATCCGCTCCGCACGTTCAAAAAACACCCGATTGACACGCTCCATGAAACGATCTTTGGGCATCAACAAAAAGAAAGTCAGCTGTTCGAAATACGTTTGGAAGCCGTACGCTTCAAAAAATGTTTGATAATACGGAAAGTGGTAGCCCATTCCGTATAGCGGCTCTTTATCAAATCCATTGATGAGCACGCCCCAGAAGCGGTCGCGCTCGCCAAAATTGATCGGGCCGTCCATGGCTTCCATACCTCGTTCGGCAAGCCATTTTTTACAGGCGTCAAACAGCGCAAACGCGACTTTTTCATCTTCAACACACTCAAAAAAGCCCATTCCGCCCGTAGGCTGGTCGTTGCCTTTCATGACCGTATTTTGATTCACAAACGCCGCCACCCGGCCAACGGTCTGCCCGTCATCATCCACGGCAATCCAGCGGATGCATTTTCCGTCTTTGAAGTTCTTATTTTTTTGCGGATTGAACGTATCTTCGACGTCTTTATCCAACGGACGAATCCAATACGGATTATTTTTATAAAGCCGAACGGGAAGCAATAAAAATTCACGTTGACGCTGAGGATTTTGGCCTACTTCGAGGAGTTGCATAGCAGAAATTGAGTCAGATACAGAAGACGTTCCAAGTCTTTAAGACGAGCTCTCTCAGACTAGGAATGTCTATACAAGGGAGCGAAATTATACGTTTCTCACAAATTATGAACCATTAACTTTGACAAAAAGCTAACTTTGCTCCCTCAAACCACCAATCATTTACCCTCAATGGCCCTAAAACGCCTTGCTATTTTTGCTTCAGGCTCTGGCTCAAACGCCGAGAAAATTGCTGAGCACTTCGCCAATCATTCTGAAATAGAAGTGAGCCTTATTCTATCCAATAATCCCCAAGCGGGCGTGATTGCGCGAGCGCGTCGACTGCACATTCCTATCATTTTGTTTGACCGAAAAACGTTTTACGAAACCGATAAAGTAGTCAAAATCCTTCAAAACGAACACATCGACTTGGTAGTACTAGCGGGTTTTATGATGTTGATACCCGAAGTAATGGTGCACGCGTTTCCCAACAAAATCGTCAATATTCACCCTGCATTACTACCCAAATACGGCGGCAAAGGCATGTACGGGCATTTTGTACACGAAGCAGTAGTTGCAGCACAAGAATCCGAATCTGGTATTTCAATCCATTATGTCAACGAACGGTACGACGAAGGCGGCATTATCTTTCAGGCCACTTGCCCAGTGACACCCACCGATACGCCCGAAGACGTAGCCGCCAAAGTGCAGGTATTAGAGCATAAATATTATCCAGAAGTAGTGGAAAAGATTTTAATTACGTTATAAACAATTAAAAGTCAGGCTGTTTGTACTTTCATTATCAAAACCATTGGCAGCCTTTCATGAAACAACTTCTTGTATTCCTTCTTACTCCTTTCTTTTCATTCACTCAAACGTGGATGATTACGGGAAAAGTAATGGAAAACTCTCATACGCCTGTTCCGTTTGCGAGTGTGTATGTCAACAATACCTCGATTGCTACCACCGCCGACGCGCAGGGAAATTATACCCTCAAGATTCCTTTTCGATTCAAAAAAGTAGAGTTGGTTGCATCATTCATTGGCTATAAATCGGTCAAAAAGATCATTGAGCGCGAAAGCGGAAAAAACCAAACGTACACTTTTCAGATGACGTCGTCCAACATTCTCGCTGAAGTGAAGGTCAAAGCCAAAATGGACAAAGAATGGAAAAAACACTGGCAGATTTTTGCCAATGGGCTCAAAGGTGAATCTCCATTTACCAAGAATTGCCTCATTCTCAACCCAGAATCGGTGCGTTTGTCATACGATAATATTCGCAAACAGGTAATTGCCACTGCTACGGAGCCTATTATTCTTCAAAACAGTGCTATGGGGTTCAAAATCATGTTTCACATGGAGGCGTTTCAGTCGGATGGCGAAAAAACGTTTTTTGCGGGCAATAAATTCTTTCAGGAAATTCCGCCCGAAGATGAGAAAATACACAAAAGGCAACAGCGAAATCGGGAACTCGCTTACCGCAATTCATTTCGAAATTTTCTGGTTTCACTAACCCAAAATCAAACGAAAGAGAACGGATTTGAGCTGTATACCTCCCGTCGAGTCAGCGAAGTGTATCTCCACCGCATTTTGCTTTCTCAAGAAATCGCCGATGGTAATTTCAAAGAGATTTCTGCACAGGAAATATGTTTTTGGAATCCTGAAACAGAACAGTACATCCTGCACTCCAACCAAATGCTTTTTATTTTTGCGCTTCATCGGTTCGATGCTCGCTCGGTGTTCGTTGACCGACCGTATAAATACTCTCGTTTAGTTTTACCCAACGGGTACCTGAGTTTTAACGAAAATGGTTGGATAACAAGCCCAAACGGCATGACTATGTATGATTTTTGGGGACAGGAGGGATTTGCCAATTTGCTTCCCAACGATTATATCCCCACTGATGCCCCGCCCGTGGATTCATTGACTACACTTAAACCTATTGCCCTGAAAAGTCAATCACTTCCGATGAATTTTGCCACACAACAGATACAATGGTCCATTCGCCAATCGATGAATGCGGCGCAGGGCGCAAGCTATCAGCGGAAAGTTTCACCCCAATTGGAAGAAAAACAAACACTTGTGAATCTTGATTATGAAGTCAAAATTGAAGAAAGAGATAATTCTTATACCGTTTTTGAGTTGTTACGCCGTATTCCAGGATTGAAAGTAGTTTTTGACGGTTCAGGCTATTCCATTGCCTTTTCAGGTAACAATACCAACGTGGATGGCTCGGGCAACAGCACTCCTGCCTTGGAAATTGATGGTCAGTTTTCGGATAATTCTCCATTTGTTATTGAAACACTTAGCTCCTTATCCGTTCGACAAATCAAAAGAATCGGAGTGGTCAAGTACGGCAACAGCGCTGCCTACGGCGCCAGAGGTTCTAAAGGAATCATTATTATTCAAACTGCTAAATGAGATCTTCTCCTTACCAGAGGAGACCTCATTTAAGGTTATTTTATCTCTTCGTAACCACCATTTCTACGCGGCGGTTTTTATCGCACGGGCTTGGTTTACAGACCAGTCGCGTATCACCATAGCCCTTGGTTGCAATACGCGCCGAGCTTACCCCTTTTCGAATCAGATACTCGCGTACGGCATTGACCCGGTCACGGGAAAGAATCAGATTTTTTTCGGCATCACCGATTTTATCTGTATGTCCTTCCAAACGAATTTCAACGCTGGGGTTGGCTTTCATCCATTCCGCTACTTGGTCTAGTTCTTTATGTGAGCTTTCCAACAAATCTGACTTGGTCAGTTCAAAATACAGATTATCCATCACCATCGGTTTATTGATGAGCGCGGCATCGTAGGGCGTAGATGCTGGAACAGGCTTAGGCGCTGACTTGATTTCGGGCTCTACTTTCTTTTCAGATTTCGGAACTCGCTCTTTTTTGGGCTTGCGTTCCCGCTTTGGCTTCGGTTCTTTTTTGGGCTTTTCCCGTTTAACTTCGGGCTCTGGCTTAGGTGTGGCCTCTGTCCGATTACGAGAGATAGTCTTTCGTTTGGAAACAAAAGCAATGGGCAATTTTACATTAAACATCAATACCCGCTGCGATACGTTGGTATTACTTACCCCAACGGTCAGATTATCTCGGTAAAAAGTGGTTTCGGCTTGAATAACATTTTGTAAAGGATGATAATAGGCAATGCTAAACTCAATCCCGCTGTTTTCGCCATAAACCATCCCAATTTCAGGAACAATGAGCGGAACTCCTTTTTGCAGATTGTAGGTGCTCGTACGGTTTCCCGTACCGCCTTCGATGTACCCTCCCGTCAATTCTTCCATCTTTTCGCGGCCGTCGGCAGTGTTTCGATAAAACAAGGTTGAATAATACCCTCCCAGCTGAAAGTACGTGCCAGCCCATTCTTTCATCCAAGTACGACGCAACATTAAACCAGTGCGTAAGTAATTAAAATTCCATACAGTTGAAACCAGATTATGGCCTTTATACTCAAAGTTGAACGGATGGTTGAGCTTAAAAACCTGCCGCTGCCAAGCAGTACTCAGTCCAATTGACCAGCGATTGTCAGAACGCCGGTCTTTCCAACGATAATACGTCTCAAAGCCCCAGAGGCTTGTACGATAGTTGCGTGTGTAGGTTGTGCCATCACTCTTGACCAATTCTCCCCGATATGACGAAACCCAGGCATTCGACGGGGCTTCAGTACCGCTCAATAGCGTGATTCGGGACGGAATAACCACCCCGATACCGTACAACGGCGCCACCACCCAATCCCGTTGGCGGGTATAATTTTGCGCCGTTACGGAAAAAGTACAGGTGCTTATTCCGATAATCAGGGTTAGAAACTTTAGCGTAGTCGTTTTCATGACATTAGAATTTACGCTAAAGTTATAAAGCCGAAAGCCGCTTACCAAAGGGCAGGCGGCTTTCTTAACTATCTACTTATTAAACGGTTATTAGTTTGTCAGTGCTTGCATAGCGACCGCCAAATGAATTGATAACACCTGTGTCGGACAGTTTTGAACCAACTGACACAGGTGAATTTTTAGAATACATATTTATTTTCGGCAATCATCGCATCAGCAATGCGACGACGGGCATTTTTAGTGTTCATGGGCTCAATCTTAGTGAACCGCTTCAACCCCATCAGCATCACCCGCAACTCATCGCCTTCGGCAAAGCCCATGATGGCAGATTTGCCAGCGCTGTTGATTTTCTCCACTGCTTCGTGCAGGTAGCACATAGCTAAATCTTTTTGCAACGCGCAGGCAGCTTCGCCTTTCATCCCAATGAGTTTTTCGGTACGTAAAACCGCAGATTCAGCCGCGTAAATTTCGATAGCCATGTCGGCCACGTTCATCAGGATTTCCTGCTCTTCCGAAAGTTTCATCATAAATTTCTGCACCGCTGCACCCGCAACCATCAGAGCCGCTTTTTTCAAATTTTTGATCACTTTCTTCTCGGCCGCAAACGGGGTCTCGTCATCGCTCACGCTGAAATCAGGAATAGACATGATTTCTTTACCCACCGCCATAGCAGGCCCCATCAAGTCGATTTCACCCTTCATGGCGCGCTTGAGCAACATATCGACTGTCAACATACGGTTGATTTCGTTGGTACCCTCAAAAATACGATTGATACGGGCATCGCGGTACGCGCGGTCCATGGGCGCATCGGCCGAAAAGCCCATACCACCGTACACCTGAACACCTTCATCTACGACATAATCAAGCACTTCTGAGCCATGCACTTTCATCATGGCGCACTCAATCGCAAACTGTTCTAAGGCTTTCAATTTTGCTTCGGCATCCGAAAGGCCTTTTTCTTTCAAATCAGCGATGGCATCGTCAATGTTCTGACCTGCCCGGTAAGACGCTGATTCTGAGGCGTACAGCTTCACGGCCATTTCGGCCAACTTATGTTTAATCGCTCCAAACGTGCTGATGGCAATACCGAATTGTTTACGCTCGTTGGCGTATTGAATCGCTTGCGTAGCAACCTGCTTCGCTCCGCCTACCGCCGCCACGGCCAATTTGATACGACCGATGTTGAGAATATTAACCGCAATCTTGAAACCGTTACCACGGTCTGAAAGCATATTTTCAACCGGAACATGACAGTCATTGAAGAAAATCTGACGCGTATCGGAGCCTTTGATGCCCATTTTATGCTCGGGCTCGTTCATGGTGATACCTCCGTAGGTTTTTTCTACGATGAACGCCGTCAGGTTTTTATCGGTTTTTCCACCTTCGTCAATTTTGGCAAAAACGATAAACACATCGGCAAAACCACCGTTGGTTATCCACATTTTTTGCCCGTTCAAAATATAGCTTTTGCCATCTTCGCTCAAAACCGCTTTGGTCTTGCCCGAGTTGGCATCCGAACCCGAATCAGGCTCAGTAAGACAGTAAGCGGCTTTCCACTCGCCAGAAGCAAGTTTGGGCAAGTATTGAGATTTTTGGTCGTCGTTTCCGTAGTATAAAATAGGTAACGTTCCGATGCCCGTGTGGGCCGAAAGAGCTACCGAGAAAGAATTGCCCGCACCTGTGGCTTCTGCGACGAGCATAGAAGTATTAAAACTCATTCCAAAACCGCCGTATTCTTCAGGAACAGCCGTACCCAAAAGCCCTAGCTCACCAGCCTTGTCCATCAATGATGACATCAATTCGGGCGATTTGGCTTTGTCTATTTCTTCCACACGCGGCCAAATTTCAGTAGCTAAAAAATCACGGCACGATTGAGCAATCATCAACTGCTCTTCGGTAAACTCTTCGGGAATAAATACTTGAGAAGCGTCGGTGTCTTTAATCAGGAATTCTCCTCCTTTAATACTGGCGCGATTTTCTACTGCTATCATGGTCTTTAGGAATTTTGTTATTGTTCTGCTTGTGTACAAAATTATGAGAAACAAAAATAGTATGCAAGCATACTATTAAAAAATTTTATACACAGAATAGTTATGTTTGCAAAAAATTTTGTGAATGCTTTTATCCCATCAGAAAGCATCAGCGTAAATATGACCGATACACTCAACCTATCGCCCGAAGTACTTGCCAAATACGAGATTGTGATTGGCCTAGAAGTACATTGCCAATTGCAGACCAACACCAAAATTTTTGCGTCTGATGCCAATCACTTTGGCAGTGAGCCCAATACCAACATCAGCGTGATTACGCTGGCACATCCGGGCACCTTGCCCAAGTTGAACAAAAAAGCCGTTGAGTATGCCGTGCGTATGGGCTTAGCATGTGGGTGTTCTATTACCAGGAATACAATTTTTGACCGCAAAAACTATTTTTATCCCGACCTGCCCAAAGGTTATCAGCTTTCGCAGGATAAATTCCCGATTTGTGTGGGCGGCCAAATTCCAGTGATGTACAAAGATAAACAGGGAAAAATGGTCGAGAAAGTGGTGCAAATTCACCATATCCATTTAGAAGAAGACGCTGGCAAATCAGTCCATGATGGTGCTTTGACCGATACTTTATTAGATTATAACCGCGCTGGTACCCCCCTCATCGAGATGGTGACCGACCCCTGCATTGGTTCTGCGGAAGAAGCTGGCGCTTTTTTGACCGCCGTTCGGCAGTTGGTACGATTTATTGATATTTGCGACGGCAACATGGAAGAAGGTTCGCTGCGTTGTGACCTCAACGTTTCGGTTCGTTTGAAGGGTACTTTGGCCTTGGGAACAAAGGTGGAAGTTAAAAATATGAACTCCATTCGGAACGTAATGAAGGCCGTTGAAACGGAGTTTCGCCGGCAGGTGGAAATGGTGGAAAATGGGGAAACTATCTTGCAAGAAACACGTATGTTTGACCCAGAAACGGGCGAAACCTCAGGGATGCGGGTGAAAGAAACCATGAACGATTACCGTTATTTTCCCGAGCCTGACTTAGCCCCAGTGTTTATTTCAGACGCATGGATGGCCAAAATTCAGGACGAAATGCCACCATTACCGCGTCAATTGTTTGAGAAATTTACCACAAAATACGGGCTCTCGGCAGGCCACGCGACTACATTGACCGACACCAAAGAGGTAGCTTTATATTTTGAAGAATTGAGCGCCAAAGCTGGAAATTACCAAGCGGCTGCCAATTGGGTTTTAGGGCCTGTCAAAACGTATTTAAACGAAAATTCCGATAAGACAGCCGATGAATTTCCACTTTCTCCTGCTCAATTGGCGGAAGTAATCAAATTGGTGGAAAGTAATCAAGTAAGCCACACGACTGCCTCGCACAAGCTTTTACCGATTTTGCTCGAAAATCCAACGCAAAATCCGCTAGAAGTAGCCAAACAAAACAATTGGCTGCAAAACAGTGACGCCAGCGCTTTGGAAGGCATCGTCGATGAAGTTTTGACCGCGATGGCCGATAAAGTGCAGGAGTTCAAAAAAGGCAAAAAAGGCCTGATGGGCTTGTTTGTGGGTGAAGTCATGAAAAAATCAAAAGGCAGCGCCGACCCTAAAGTGGTCAATCAGTTACTGAGCAAGAAACTGGGGTAAAACCGTTCAATATCGTATAATAACTTTTGATGGTCAGTCGTTTACGTGATAATACTACTCGACTGCACCATGAAAAAATTCTTTACTTTCGCCTGTGTATTCAGCCTGCTTCACTCAGCGTATGCTTCGCATTTGCTCGGCGGTGAGATCCGCACCCGACGCCTCACAACTCAAGGGCTAACGTATGAAATCAGGGTATTGCTTTATTGTGATGAAGTATCGGGAAGTTTTGCCAATGACGGCCAGAACAGTATTAGCGTTTGTGTAGGAGAAGGAAAACAAACCCTTACGGCTACTCGTGAGTCAAGAGTAAAAGTATCACCAGAAGTATCGTTAAATACCTACATAACTCAATATACCTACGCAGCACCTGGTACATTTACGGTTTCGGTAGCCATCGAAAATCGGAATGGTGGCCTCGCCAATTTCAATTCCGTTAATACCCCTTTTTATATCCAAACTACATTTGCAACGAACCTTATAAACGCTACTCCTGTGCTGAATTCCATAGTGGGAACCCAAACCGCTTATTCAAAACAAGTATTTAGGAATAACGTGAATGCCGTTGATGCAGAAGGAGATAGCTTAGTTTATCGTTTAGAAGTCAGCAAACAAAGCCAGCCAGGCACTTGTACTGTTAAAGATATTGCTGATTACCGGTATCCAAATGAAGTCACCCGCGAAGGTGTCTTTCAAATCAATTCACAAACGGGTGAGCTTACATGGAATGCACCTGTGCAAGTGGGCAACTACGCGTATGCTCTTATTGTGGAAGAATGGCGTGATGGCGTACGCATCAGTGAAACCCAACGGGAAGTGACATTACAGGTAATCGACCAAGGAGGTGACCCAGTCATCATTCCGCCTTTTGAATATCCGGGTAATGGAGTAATTACAAGTATAGAATCTGCGCCTAAAGATTTTTTGCAAATTTTTCCTTCTCCCGCACAAAACAGAGTGAAGGTTTCTTATTCCGCAACTAATCCGGTTAAAGTCTTATTTCAACTTATTGATGTAAAAGGAAAAATCGTGGACGAATATCCGAAACCCGAACAGTCTCTGACGCACATCCACGATTTTAATGTAGGGAACCTGCCGCAAGGAACTTATCTTATCAGAACGATAGCCGACAAAATAGTTACTGGTAAATTTATAAAAGAATAATTCCTCAGGCGTTTTTTACCAAATCCACCAGTGTTTCTATCCAAATGGGGCTGTCGTTGAGACTTTCGACGAGTTGCCAATGTTTTCCGCCCGATTCTTCAAACAACTCTTTGTATTCTTCGCCTACTTCAATGGTAGTTTCGAGGCAATCGGCCACAAATGCGGGCGAAAATGCCAATACGCTTTTGATTCCCTTACCTGGTAATTCTTTGATTACATCATCCGTATAGGGCTGTACCCAAGGCGTTTTGCCCAAACGCGACTGAAAACTCGTCATATATTTTCCTTCGGGAATGTTGAGTGCTTTGACCAATAAACGCGTTGTTTCAAAGCATTGCGCTCGATAACAATGCTGATTCATGGCCGTAAGTGAGCCGCAGCATTCTCCAAATCGGCACACACTGCCAGTCACATCTCCTTTGGTAATCTGACGCTCGGGCAAGCCGTGATAGCTAAACAGGAAATAATCAAATTCATGCTCGGCCATGTATTTTTGGGCATTCTGCACAAACCCCTGAATAAATTTGGGGTGATTCACAAATTGATTGACAAAGCGAAGCTCTGGCATCACTTGCCATTTTGCCAATACGCGCATTACTTCTTCATATACCGAACCCGTAGAAGCCGAAGCATATTGAGGGAAGAAAGGAATGACAATTATATCCGTCAACCCCATTTTCTGAAATTCCAACAAGCCAACTTCAATGGCAGGATTCTGATAACGCATCGCCAACTTTACCACGTAGGCATCTCCCAGCTCGTCCTGCAATAATTTTTCTACCCGTTCTCCGTAGATTTTCAAAGGAGAGCCTTCAGGCAACCATAGTTCTTTATAAACTTTCGCCGATTTGGGGGCTCGAAAAGGGGCAATGATCAAATTGACCAGCATAAACCGCTGAAGATAAGGAATATCAATCACCCGGCCATCCATCAGAAATTGACGCAAATATTTGCGCACGTCAGGTACCGAGTAGCTGTCGGGGGTTCCTAGATTAACAATCAATACGCCCGTTTTTCCGAGCTTTTTTTGCGTAGTCGGAATTGATTCAGAAACAGATGAGGTCATTTTTTTGATAGATACAAAAGAAATAAGCTGATTAAATTTGCCGTTTTGAGAATAAGCACTCCCTTTATTCTACTTACGCAAAGGCGGAGCCTTTAGTTTTACAATTCTTTCTCAACACAATTTTTAAAACTCAAATCAGAATAAAAAGTTTCTTGGCTCGTTGGCTTTCTTCTGTAAAAAGCAACGACATTCTCTGGTTATCCTGATTGTTTGTTACAAAGGTAAGCGTGAGCGTGGAATTAATGACATAGAAAAACAGCAAAAGACCAAAACTACAAACCAACCATTACCTTTGTAAAGAATTTAAGTCTAACAGAAGAACTTAACAAGTAACGACATAATCCATGGGATTCAGTTTTGACTATCGTAAACCCCTCGTTATTTCCGAAATCGGTTGTAACCACATGGGCGACTTTGGAATTGCGAAGGAGTTAATCAAATTATCGAAAGAGTGCGGGGCCGATTATGCTAAATTTCAGAAACGCAACGCCCGCGAACTCTTAACGGAAGAGCAATATAATTCGCCGCATCCTACTCCTTACAACTCTTACGGAAACACCTACGGTGCCCACCGCGAATTTTTGGAATTGACCTGGGAACAACACGCCGACCTAAAAACCTACGCCGAGTCGATCGGTATTGGCTACGCTACCTCAGTCTGGGATATGACTTCGGCTCACGAAATCATTGGCCTCAAACCAGATTTTATCAAGGTTCCGTCGGCTTGCAACAACAACTATGAAATGTTGACATTGCTGCGTGATGGCTACGCTGGCGACATTCACATTTCATCTGGGATGACCACTCTCCGTGAAATTGAAGAGATCGTTGCTTTCTTTGAAGAAACCAATCAGGCCCAAACCCGGCTCGTGCTCTACAACTGCACCTCTGGCTACCCCGTACCTTTCAAGGACATTTGTTTACTGGAAATCAATCGTCTATACGATGTTTACGGCAATCGCGTCAAGGAAATCGGTTTTTCGGGGCACCATCTCGGCATTGCGGCCGATATTGCCGCTTATACGCTAGGAGCTCGTTGGATTGAGCGCCATTTCACCAAAGATCGTACATGGAAAGGCACCGACCACGCTGCCTCACTGGAAGTGCCCGGCTTACAAAAATTAGTCCGTGATTTGCACCACATTCAGCAGGCGCTTACGTATAAAAGCACCGAAATTCTGGATATTGAGGCCGAGCAACGCAACAAACTCAAATACCGAAAAACGACAACCGTTTAATTATTCAACTTTTTTATATTTTGTCACGACCCAACGTACTGGCAATTATTCAGGCGCGGGGAGGTAGTAAAGGCCTTCCCCACAAAAACCTGCTTCCGCTGGCGGGGCATCCGCTCGTGGCCTACAGTGTGAAGGCTGCGCTCGATACGCCCTCCATTACTAGAACCATCATTTCTACGGATTCGAAAGAAATCGCCGCCGTAGCCGCCCGTTACGGGGCCGAAGTCCCGTTTTTGCGGCCCGTTGAATTTGCCCAAGATTTAAGTACCGATATCGACGTCTTTACCCACGCCCTACAATGGTTGTTGGATAACGAAGGCTATGCCCCCGATTTGGTGGTTCAGTTGCGTCCCACGTCGCCTATCCGTACGGTGCAGCACATGGAGGAAGCCATTCAGCGCCTCCTTGATACGCCCGAAGCCGACAGCCTGCGCATGATTACGAGTGCGCCCATTACCCCTTATAAAATGTGGCTGTATGACGAAGATACGGCTTCCATGCGTCCGCTACTGCAACATCCGACGTTGCCAGAACCTTATAATGAGCCACGGCAAAAACTGCCGCCTGTGCATTGGCAAATAGGCACGTTGGATGTGATTCGGCCATCCGTTATTTTGGAGAAAAAATCCATGTCGGGCTACCCTATTTTGCCGTACGTTTTGCCTTTTGACTACGCCATTGACATTGATGACATGAACAGCTTCCTCAAGGCAGAAGAAGTAATGCAGCGATTGGAGTGTGTTAAATTTCAAAATAGCTTAGTAAACGATTGAGCCTCTCTACCCAACTTCCACTCTTGGTCATTGGCGCTGGCTCTATCGGTGAGCGCCACATTGAAATCCTGCAATCACTTGGTTATCAAAATATTCATGTATACCGACAACGGATGTTACCGTTAAGAAATATACAGAATGAAAGTGTTCATTGCTTCACTGACTTTCATGAGATTGAGGTCATTAAACCTTACGCAACCATCATTTGTACGCCAACAGCGCAACATCTTGCGCAAGCCGTTGAATGTGTAAAACGCGGGGTTCATGTGTTGGTTGAAAAACCGCTGGCAAACCATCCCGAAGGAATCCAAGAGTTGAAGAAAGAGGCGGCCCAAACCAACAGCTTGGTCCAAGTAGCGTATATGCTGCGCTATCATCCTTTGATGCTACAACTGAAATCCATTATTGACGACAAACGTTTTGGTAATCTACTGTCATTCAGCACATACTGGGGAGAATATTTGCCTGATTGGCACCCTTGGGAAGATTATCGCGATTCGTACGCGGCCAAACGCGAATTGGGCGGCGGCGTAGCCCTCACGCTCAGCCATGACCTCGACATTGTCAGTTGGATGGTTGGAGAGTTACCGCTTCGTTGGCAGCGGTCCTATAATTATCGCTCCAAATTAGAAGTAAACGTAGAATCTGGGGCATCATTTTTGCTGGAATACCCCAGCGGAGTCACGGGGGCTGTGCAACTGAATTATTACCAAAAAGTGCCCAAAAGAACCTATGAACTGGTATTTGATGATGCCTTTGTGACGTTCGATTATTTTCAGAATAAAATCATTATTCAAACGCTCTACGGCGTTGAAACAATCGAGGAGCCTCGTTTTGAGCGCAATAAAATGTTTCGACAACAAACCATTGATTTTTTAAAGAATACAACCCTGTCTTCTACCGCCTCACTCACCGAACAGTACCTGCGGGAGTCAGATGTAATTCTAAAAATGTGTAATTAAACGATGCAAAAGTTAAAGGGGAAAACCATTTTATTCACGGGCGCTTTCGGGCTGATTGGCAAAGAAATCTGCACACACTATATGAACGAAGGTGCACGAGTAGCATGGACCGACGTTCGGATTGACTACGAAACCATAGCGTGGCTGCATACTCATTTTGACGAGGCTGATTTTATCGTAGTTGAAATGGACATTACCAACGAGCAACAAGTAGCCGACGGAATCGCCAAAATCGTAGCCCATTTCGGAACCATTGACGTCTTGGTCAACAACGCCGCGATTGACGCCAAGTTTGACAAAACGGGTATGTCGAAGGTCAATCAAAGTCGATTTGAAAATTATCCGCTTGACCTACTGCGGCGGTCGGTAGATGTAAACTTAACGGGCACTATCATCGTGACCCAAGCCGCTTGCCGCCAGATGTTGGCTCAGGGCTACGGCAACATCATCAACGTGGCTTCCACTTACTCAGTAGTGGCTCCCAATCAGGATTTATACGATTTTGGGCAGGGTACGCAAAACTACAAACCCATTGATTACATCGCTTCCAAATCGTTTATTCCTAATTTTACGCGTTACATTGCCACTTTTTACGCCAAAAACAACATTAGGTGCAACGCCGTAGTCCCTCACGGGATTTTCAATAACCACGACGAAGCTTTCTTAACCAATTTTGCCAAACTATCGCCATTGCAACGCATGGCCAACCGTGAAGAACTGCGCGGGCCTTTTACTTTATTGGCTTCAGATGAGTCTACGTACATGACAGGTTCAGTACTAATGGTAGATGGAGGGTGGACCGCTTGGTAATCAACAACATAAAATGAATGACATTAAATTATTTTTGACCGACGTAGACGGTGTATTGACGGACGGAAGTATGTACTACACCGAAAGCGGTGATGAATTTAAACGTTTCCATACTTACGATGGAATGGCGTTTGAACTGCTCCGTAATGCGGGCATCAAAACGGGGATTATTACTTCCGAAAATACTCAAATTGTGGTGCGTCGTGCGGCAAAGATGAAGGCCGATTATTTGTTTCAGGGAAAACGGGATGGGGGAAAATTGGCTGTTGCGGAGCAAATCTGTGCCGAAATGGGCATTACCTTGTCCGAGGTTGCCTACGTTGGAGATGATATTAATTGTCTGGAGTTATTGAAAGCCGTAGGTTTGCCAGCCTGCCCTGCCAATGCAAGGGCATCCGTCAAAAAAATTCCTAACATTTTATTGCTCCAAAGCCGAGGCGGCGACGGGGCCGTGCGCGAGTTTGCAGAATGGATTTTAGCTCAATAATTCATAAAAACGTGTAATAGTACGCTTGTGTATTTACAAAAATCCTCCTCTACTGGTTTTTATTGGCTCCTCCTGCTGGTCGCACTTTACTTAGGATGGTATTTCTATTATCTAAACCTCCACGCGGTGGATGTTCCCTATATTGATGACTACGATGCGATTTTAGGCTACCTGCTAACCTACGAAAAAGCCGACGCTTGGACTAAATTCAAATCGTTGTTTCTGCCGCATAGCGAACACATTATCATCATGACAAGAATAGCGGGGTGGTTAAGTTATGAACTGACTGGGCACGTCAGTTTTCGTGGTATTATTTTGGCGGGCAATTTTTTATCATTTCTGGAGTTGGGATTGCTTTATACGCTGTTTCGGCCATCTCTACGTTTTCCTCCTGTGTATTTTTTTTTAGTGGTGTTGGCTTTTCTTAACCCTCAATACTCGCCCACTACCTTTTGGGCGATGGCTGTATGGTCCAATATTTGGGTTTTAATTCCTGTCACCCTTTCCATCTTTTTATTGGCCAACCCAAAGCAATGGTTCGGTGCTATTCCATTGGCTATTTTAGCGCAGTTCAGTAATGGAAGCGGCATGATGATTTGGCCAGTTGGGGTCTTTATTTTGTTTATGCACCAACGACCTTTAAGTCAATACCTTACTTGGCTCTTGGCGGGATCAATCAGTTGCTTAGGCTACTTTTATATTTTGAGCCAACACCCCGTTTCGGGGACATTCGAATTCAGCAATTTGGCATTAGTCCCTTTAAATTTTTTTGCTTTTATCGGGTCTTATGCAGCACTCATTGGTGGACTTGGCGGTCAAATCATGGCAGTATCAGCAGGCTGCCTAGTAGTAATCATAACCTTTTTAATGCTGAGGAATTATATAAAAAATAACGACCGCGCAGCACTAGTCCTGCTATCCATAATGGTTTTCATTTTCCTGACGGCGCTATCTGCGGCATTGTTTCGGGCAGAGAAGGGCATGAGTATCATCATCGGAGGCCGCTATCGGCATTATTCCTCTTTAGCTATGGCTCTGAGTTTTTTGATGTGCTTTCGGCTGATTACGTTCAGTCTCAGTCGGTGGCTTTCTTTTTTTTCTTGGATGGTCATCGGAGTGATAACGGGTTTGAGTTATTTTAGAGATATTGGCTTACGGCTTACTACTGAATGGATGACCGTAGCCAATTATTATAATTTTTTGCACAATCAACTAGATGTATATACCATAGACGGCACTCCTCGTTTTGGAGAAACAACCCTTAAAGCCCATCAAACAGGATTGTACGTTGTACCTTTGCGGTATGATCTAGCGCGACAGCTCAAAAGCGCTACCGTTCTGAAGTTTAAACCAACGCCCCAATGTGAACGCAACGAAGAAACAAAAGTAGATAAAGTTGTATGTGGAAATTATTGGTTGCTTAAAGAAGCTTATTTCCAATTTCCCTCTTCTTCCAAAGAAGCTTTCTACGCCGTACTAAGCCATGGTTCCCGTCGTTATGTATTTCCTACTTCATCGACTCGCAATGATTGGCTTGCGATACTGCAACAGCGGCGTTATTTTAAAAAAGGGCTGGAAGCAGAAGTATACGACTGTCATATTTCGATGATAAATGCCCAAATCGAATGGCTACAAATGGGCGATAAGCCTAAATTATACCATACAAATTCCATTATTACTGTCAATCCATAAACCGTTTCTTTTGCTTTGTCGCTTGACTATCGAAACATAGGTGTTTTATTTAGCCTAAACACCCTTAATATCATTCTGAACGTAGCTGTTTCGACGCTGACGGTGTACATCTTTGGTACATCTGCGCAGGTCGAAGCATTTTTTGCGGCGTCATTATTGGGAACTGCCGTTTCGCGTTTTGTCAATACAGGACAGTTGATCGAAATCGTTGTTTCTCGCTACCACCGAGTCAAACAAGAAGCTGGAAAGAACGCTGCCATGTCAATTATTGCCACACTCTGTAATTACATGACAGGTATTGCGCTTTTGTTGACTTTGGTATTTGTCGCAAGTGGAACGGGCATCATCAATTTATTAGTTCCTGGTTTTACAGAAGAGACAAAATGGGGAATTTGGCAAATCTATTGCATTACGGGATTTTTGATGCCCATTCAGATAGCCACTAATTTGTTCCAAGGATTGCTCAATGCCGAAAACATTTACGGAAAGGTAGAGTTTACCAACACGATTTCTCTGATTACCAATATATTAATTTTGGTCGTCTGGGGAACTTCAGAAAACGTAACGAGCCTAATATTAGGCCTGTTTATCAGTGTTTTAGCTCAGTTTTTTACAACCATTTATTATTTACGGCAAATAGGTTATCAGCATTCATGGCTACTGCGAAATCCTTATTTCCCCTTGCGAGATCTAGTACGTACACTATCGGCTACTTCTACATATATGGTAAGTGTACAACTGTATATATTTCTCTTCAACGCTGCCCTATCGCTCCTGCCTCCTGGCAGTTTTGCCATTTATCGTTATGCCGAAATAATTTATGGAAAAGTTGCCAGTGTGTTTATGCTGCCCATCAGCACCGTTTTTTTCAATGAAATCAATCGGCTACTAAATCAAAACAACGGGCAATCTATCAAAGCCTTTGTTTCTAAAAACCTGAATTTCTCCTTTTTCATCGGATTTATGATTTTGTTGCCATTTTGGGCAGGTGGAAAATACCTTCTTTGGACATTATGGGGAGGCGCTAAGTTTAATTCTCATGATGTAACGGCGGTTTACGAATTGTTGTGTATCTTTTTCCTTTCCATGATTTGGTCAGGGCCTTATATGATTTATCGTAAATTGGCGGTCAGCGTCGTACGTCCGGAGATATTATATTATTATTGGAGTGTGATACACGTTATTTCGGCTTTAATCGGCTACGCAACCATCCGTACACTTGGCTTCAACGGAGTTATGCTTCAGGTATTTGTTCATAATTTTCTGATGTCGCTTGTTCCTATCCTAACCGTTTGGTACTGGAAAAGGGTTTATTTGGGTCTGTATGAATTAAGGGAAATCGCTAAAATCACATTGGCATTATTGGTAGGAACAGGTGTAGTATGGAGCTTGAATAATTATTGGGGAGAAGTATTTGATTACGATAAAATAAAGAGTTTTTTTGTGGGGTTCCTCCTTATTACGGTTGCCAGTTTTGTATATATTGGGAGCAATCTTTTGCTTAAAGTGCATGATATAAAACTCATTAGCAGCAAAATTTCCAATCGTATCAAATGACATTTTTGAATTAACAACCAAAGTCCACAAGCCTGATTTTACTTTATTCACTAATTTTCCACTCCATGTCCAGCCCAACTGCCTTTAAGTTTACAGAGTTTTCCCGTATTATCGTTGAGGCCCAAAAACCCATTGCATTTGACTCTCCCGACCACCTGATGCCTTGGGGAACCGCTCGTGACAACAGCAAAAATTATCGTTTCAATCAAAAAATCTACCAAATTTTCTATTCCTATCCTGCACCTCTAAAAATATTAGACATTGGCTGTGCAGGTGGAGGGTTTGTAAAAGATTGCTTAGACGATGGTTGTTTAGCCGTTGGATTGGACGGAAGTGATTATTCAAAAAAATTCAAACGAGCCGAGTGGGCTACTATTCCCGGCAATCTTTTCACCTGTGATGTTACCGCCGATTTTACGGTTTCTGTCCAAACTGGCGAAAGCAAAACGCCTATTGCCTTTGATTTGATCACATCGTGGGAGCTGATGGAGCATATTTCTGAGGATAAAATAGAGGCCGTGGCGCGCCATGTTAAAAAACATTTGGCCAATCACGGTCTTTGGATTATGAGTATTGCTACAGTCGACGATATTGTAAACGGCATAAATCTGCACCAAACCGTTCGTCAGCGTGAGTGGTGGCTTCAGCGTTTTTCTGAGCTAGGCTTTGAACACCTGCCTTTATTTGTCGATTTTTTTAATACACAATTCGTTCGGGGAGGAAAAAAATACAGTGGGGCAGACAGCCGTAGCTTTCATTTAGTGCTGTCAGCCAACACCGAAAGTGCTCCTAAAGTACCTCCTACTGGCATAAGGGACAAGTTGTTTGATGCGTGGCTTGGCAGTAATTTACAAAAAACACTCAAACGTTGGATCATGGGCCCTTCGCGTAAAAACACTTAATATCTTTGATTCCTGTTGATTCTTGCCGTACTATTGCAGGATGGAATTACCAAAAGGTTCGACTGAGTCGACATAGTTTTTGGAGTTCGGATTTGGGCAAGTACGATTATTCAGTAAATTTGCCACGTTTTTGGAAAATCCTCGTTGACCAATAAGACTTCTTTCGACCTAACTGCACTATGTTCCCATTAGCTACCCCGTCAATTCCCGACGTTGTTCAATCTATCCCTTTACAAAACTACGTTCTGTTAGCAACGACTTTGTTTATCATCGGTATTGTGGGTGTATTGACCCGTCGTAATGCGCTTATTATTTTCATGAGTATCGAATTGATGCTCAATGCCGTCAACCTGTTGCTTATTGCTTTTTCGACCTATAAATCCGACCCCGTAGGTCAGGTTTTTGTCTTTTTTATTATGGCGGTAGCCGCGGCCGAAGTAGCCGTAGGGTTGGCTATTATCGTAATGATTTATCGCAATACGCGTACTATTGATATTGGATTCCTGAACAAGTTGAAGTGGTAATTTTCTGATTTGGAGATACGACATCGGCTATTTTCAAATTTTTAAATTCTCAAATTGAGCAATTTATGAACTCATCCTTACTTTTTTTAATACCTCTTTTGCCGCTCATTGGTTTTATCATCAATGGGATTGGATTTCGTCATGTTCCAAAAAGCCTTGCAGGCGTTATCGGCTCGGCGGCATCGCTCGGCGCGTTTGCCATTTCAATTTTAGCGTGGAGCGCCTTTGATGGTCAACCACAGGTGGTAAAACTTTTTGACTGGATTTCCATTGGCCAGCTCACCATTCCTTTTGCCTTCCAAATAGACCAGCTATCGCTTTTGATGCTCATGGTCGTTACGGGCGTAGGTTCATTGATTCACATCTATTCAATGGGTTATATGCATCACGACGAAGGGTTCGGGAAGTTTTTTGCCTTCCTCAACTTATTTTTGTTCTTCATGCTATTGCTCGTGATGGGTTCCAACTACGTCATCATGTTTATTGGTTGGGAAGGAGTAGGACTTTGTTCTTATTTATTGATTGGTTTTTGGAACAAAGTGACCAATTACAACAACGCTGCCCGCAAAGCCTTTATCATGAACCGCATCGGTGACTTAGGCTTTTTGTTGGGTATTTTCATGATTATCCAAACCTTTGGCTCAGTAGAATACCTTGAAGTTTTTGCCAAAGCTGCCAACGGTAGTTTTAGCATCAACGACACCATCATTGTAACCATTACGGCTTTGCTCTTCGTAGGTGCAATGGGAAAATCAGCCCAAATACCTCTTTATACATGGTTGCCTGATGCAATGGCTGGCCCAACGCCCGTATCAGCCCTGATTCACGCCGCTACGATGGTGACGGCGGGGATTTACATGGTGATTCGTTCCAACGTGTTGTATTCGCTTGCGCCAGCTACACTGGGCGTGGTAGGAGGCATTGGATTGTTGACTGCGGTAGTGGCAGCCTCTATAGGTTTATACCAAAACGATATTAAAAAAGTGCTGGCTTACTCAACCGTTAGTCAATTAGGCTACATGTTTCTCGCGTTGGGCGTAGGCGCTTATACCTCGGCAATGTTCCACGTTATGACGCACGCATTTTTCAAAGCCCTTTTGTTTTTGGGCGCAGGAAGCGTGATTCACGCCATGTCTGACGAGCAAGACATTCGTAACATGGGTGGTTTGCGTAAGCACCTTCCCGTCACGTTCTGGACATTTTTAATTGCCACTTTGGCTATTTCCGGAATCTTCCCACTTTCGGGTTTTTTCTCAAAAGACGAAATTTTAGCGCACGTATTTGAGCACAATCAAATCATGTGGGGAATTGGCTTGTTTACCTCAATGATGACCGCTTTTTACATGTTTCGTTTGCTGTTTGTGACGTTCTTTGGAGAGTTCCGTGGTACCCACGACCAGAAGCATCACCTGCACGAGTCACCCGCAACGATGACCATTCCACTGATTATTCTGGCGGTATTGTCAGCCGCAGGTGGTTTGTTAAACATTCCTCATGTATTGGGCGGCGGAGAATCGCTGGCGCATTTTATGGCCCCGCTGTTTGATCTGTCAAAGCAGGTCAACCCTGATTTGTTTGAAGGCCATTTGGAGCATTCTACCGAGTATATCCTGATGGGCGTATCGGTAGGGGCAGCGGTCTTGTCTATTTTGTTTGCTTATAATATTTTTATGAGCAAAAAAGTAGTTCCTGCCGCCGACAAAGACGTAACTGGCTTCCCCAAGGTTTTACAGAACAAGTATTACGTCGACGAATTCTACGAAGCTGTGTTTGTCAACCCCATGCGCAAGTTATCAGACCTGCTGTATAGCTTCGGTGAATTCCTGATTGATTTGGTGGTAAACGGCACGGGCCGTTTGGTACAGTTCCTGTCGGGGCGTCTGCGTTTGTTACAAACGGGAGAAACAGGCTTTTATGTTTTTGCCATGGTTCTTGGTATTTTGGTGATTTTAGCTTGGAATCTTTTGTTGAAGTAAGATTTTCTTCTTCTGAAATCTAACGAAGGGCTATAAACAGTTAAAAACGCAATTGCAATGATTCAAACCTATTTATCATCTCTGATAGCACGAAGCGACAGTCTGGTTTCTTCGTACCTATTGGTTGGTAAATTTTGGAAAATCAGAGTTACGGCTGTTTCTTTTTTGTTGGTGTTGTTTTTCTCGTTTCCTCATTACTATTACTTTTCAAACCTTAAATACCACGACTATTCTTGGGATTTTATTCACCAAAAAGTAAAAGACCCATTCGGTGAAAATAAAGAAAGATTGGGGACCAATGAGCACAATAAACAATATAGACTCACCCCTGTATTGATTGCGGGAATCTTAGACACCACGCACAAGATACGGGTAGTTGGTTTACTCACCTTGATTGAACATATATTTGGCATCACCTTTTTTTATCTTGTACTTAAGCTAGCGTACGAAATTACGGCCGACAAACTAGTTTCGAGTTATTTCTGCCTTGGCTTTAGTTTTATCTTTTTAGGGAAGGATTTCTTTTGGGATGTTTCTACTTGGCTGATTCCATTCGCTTATTTTTTCACACTATTGGTCGTTGTTACCAGAAACCTCCCTGTGTTGTTTTTGAGTTTGTTATTAGGATTCTGGTCTGACGAGCGCATGCTCCTATTTTCACCAATCTTGCTATTATGGTGGAAGTTGTACATTCCTAAGAAATTCAATGCATTCTCGTTGGTTTATATCGTCAATCTCTTCCTTTATTTTGGGGTCAGATATTATTTGTTTACCCATTTTATCAAAGGAACAGAGTCATATAAATTACACCCTCGAAGCACAGGAGCCGATTATTTCTGGTGCCTTTACGAACAGTTTAATCATATACCATTGGGAATGTGGCTCCCCTTTGAAGGATATTGGCTGTTTCTCATCCTTTTTGTAGTATATGCCTATCAAAGTCGCCTAAGTAAAGATTTCAAATGGTTTTTGTTGGCATTTATCACTTTTTTAGGAGCACTGGTAGTGTCGTTCAGTATTCTTGACACAACCAAAAGTTTAACCTTAATATTCCCGCTCCTGTTTATTTCCTTAAAAATGCTTCACAAGACCGAGAGCCCCGTTTTTGTGAAGAATGTTATAATAACGGCGGTTTCTATATCCTTTTTTTTTCCAACCTATTATTTTAAGGGTGACTATGCCTGGATGAGTCCTGTCTATTATACACCTGTTAAAGAGTCAATTGGTTGGCTATTGAATACTTTTGTACACATTTAAAAGAACGAATAAAATAGTTTAACGATATAAGTGAATTATGCTTACACTTTCCCTCATACTCATCCCGTTGATTGCGGGTATAGTTTCCTTAAGTACAAAAAACAACAGCGCTAAACAACTTGCTCTGGCAGGGTCCATTGTTGAATTGGGATTGGCAATTTTTATTTTTACGCAATTCCAAGCGAACGCCAGCGCGCAATTTAGCTTCAGCTATCCTTGGATTAAGTCCGCAGGAATTTTATTTGCAGGTGCTATTGATGGCATCAGTTTGCTACTAGTGATGCTAACAGCCTTCCTGACACCCCTCATTATTCTCTCTACGTTCCGTCAGCCGTACAAAAATGCTTCTGCCTTTTACGCGTTGATTTTGTTTATGCAATCGGCATTGATGGGAGTATTTACCGCCACTGATGCCTTTTTGTTTTACTTGTTTTTTGAAGCGGCATTAATACCTATTTACTTTTTGGCCGCCGTTTGGGGAGGCGAAAACCGCATCAAAGTCACGTTTAAGTTTTTCGTTTATACCATCTTCGGAAGTTTGTTTATGCTGGTAGCGTTGGTGTATTTATACTACCAAACCACGGGTACCCAAGGACATACTTCTGAAATCACCGCTTTTTACAAATTGGCGTTGGATGCTCAAAAGCAAGGTTGGATATTCTGGGCGTTCTTCATTGCCTTCGCCATCAAAATGCCCGTATTCCCTTTTCATACTTGGCAGCCCGACACTTATACAGAATCTCCTACACCCGCCACCATGTTATTGGCAGGGATTATGCTCAAAATGGGGGTTTATGGCGTTATTCGTTTTATTTTGCCAATCGTCCCTCTGGGTTTACAAACTTGGGACACCACGGCTATTGTTTTATCGGTCATTGGAATTGTGTACGGGTCTATCATCGCCATCCAACAGCGCGACATGAAACGCCTTATTGCCTATTCTTCTTTTGCACACGTAGGTCTGATGTCAGCAGGGGTATTCTCACAAACCCTAAGTGGGGTTCAGGGGGCTTTAATTCAAATGCTTGCGCACGGTATCAACGTAGTGGGTTTGTTTTTCATCGTGGAAATCATCTTTTCAAGAACCAAAACACGAAATATTGAGCAGCTTGGCGGAATTACCCAACGTACCCCCAACCTCACCGTATATTTTATGATTTTGATGCTTGGCAGCGTTGCACTCCCCTTAACGAACGGGTTTGTTGGTGAGTTTTTGTTATTGAAAGGGGTTTATGAATCAAATATTTGGTTGGGAGCCATTGCAGGAACAACCATTATTTTAGGGGCGGTATATATGCTTCGTCTCTTTCAAAAATCAATGTTTGGCAATAAAACATCCTTTACCGAACACTTCGCTGACTTATCTTTCAGTGAGCGCGCGGTGTTGGTTCCGTTGGTTATAATGGTCTTTTGGATGGGTTTATACCCCAATTCGTTTTTGAAATTGACCGAGCCTGCCGTCAGTAACCTTTTACAAATGATTCATTACTAAATTGAAACGGGCGGCTCGATTTGCCCATTCGGTCATCTGAGATTACCACATTACATTCTAAAATTGAAACATTACTAAAATGCTTCCAATCGTACTTCTTTCTATACTGGGCCTTGTGGTTTTGTTTTTGGGTTTCCAAAAATCAAAAAACCTTTTGCTTCCCGCTACCCTTTTAGTACTGGCAATTGTGTTAGTGGCCAATTTTCTCCATTGGAACGATATGCCATCGCTGTATTTTAAAAATATGCTGTTCGAAAACAAATTTACCATGGCATTTTCGGGCATTGTTATATTCTCTGCTTTTTTGATTGTGGCCCTTACCCGTGGCTTTGTAGATGATGAGTCGGCGCAGCCTGCTGAGTACTACACACTCATGTTGTTTTCATTGGTAGGTGCCGTGATGATGATTGGCTTCGAAAACCTAATTATGCTTTTTGTCGGCGTCGAAATCCTATCGGTCTCGATGTTTATCTTAACAGGAAGTGATAAGAAGAACCTTCGCTCCAACGAAGCGGCACTCAAGTATTTTTTAATGGGGGCATTTGCCACGGGGATCATGCTCTTTGGAATGGCCTTATTGTACGGCGCAACGGGTTCGTTTAACCTTACCGCTATCAAAGTCTATGTAATGGTCAACAGTGCACCCTCCGCCATGCTTTATGTCGGGTTGTTGATGCTATTGATCGGAATGTTGTTTAAAGTATCTGCCGCACCGTTTCACTTCTGGACCCCTGACGTATACGATGGAGCTCCTACGATTTTCACGACGTATATGTCAACAATCGTCAAAACAGCAGGTTTTGCTGCCATTTATCGCTTATTATCGGGCTCTTTTTCGGGAATTTACAGTTTTTGGTGGATGACCCTCGCAGTTATTACCGTCTTGACCCTATTGGCAGGCAATATTACGGCGGTCTATCAAACAAGTTTCAAACGGATGATGGCCTACTCAAGTATCTCGCACGCAGGTTATTTGCTTTTGAGCTTAACCGCCCTCACCAGCCAGTCTCAAAGTGCCATTGTATTTTATTCACTGGCCTATTCTATCGCCACCATCAGCGCTTTTGGTGTACTCATGCTAGTATCCAAAGAAACAGGCGTTCATTCGTACGAAAATGCTGAGCGTTTTGAGGCTTTCAATGGCTTAGGCAAAAAGAATCCCTTATTGGCTTTTGTATTAACCGTATCTATGCTGTCGCTGGCAGGAATACCGCTAACGGCCGGTTTCTGGGGTAAGTTTTTTGTTTTTTCCAGCGCCGCCGACCGAGGCCTTACGTGGATGCTGGTCATTGCCATTTTGATGTCTACCGTGGGTATTTATTATTATTTCAAAGCCATCATTGCTTCCTACATGCGCGAAGGAGAGTTGAGCACCATCAAAGTGTCCCCTTTCTATCGTCTGATATTGATAGCCACCACAATCATTACGCTTGTGTTTGGGTTAATGCCTGATTTCTTGAAAGGATTAGTGTAAATTTTAAGTTTTTACCCGTGGCGCTCGGCAGAGAGTTGTAAAAAAAAGGGGTATTTGACAACATCTATTGAATTTTTTTAATAAAAAATTTTCTTTTTAAGTATTTTTTAATTTTTTTTTAAGAAAAGTATTGTTAATATTAAAAAAGGATTTACCTTTGTCAAGGAAACCTTAAAACATCACAAAATAATGAAAAAGGCATTTGCATTCTTGTTCGTAGCTGGTATGGTAACTCTTGCAGCTTGTGGCGGTAAAACTGAAGAAGCTGCTACTACAGATACTACAGCTGTTGCTGTTGATACTACTGTTACAGTTGATACTGCTGCTGTTGATACTACTGCTGCTGTTGATACTACTGCTGCGAAATAATTCGCCCCAACGAGTACGACAAATGAAAGCCACGCGAACCTTCGCGTGGCTTTTGTGGTTTTTAGGTCAAGATGAAAACTATTGCTGAAAAAATCCGTCTCTATCGCCTTGAACAGGGCCTCTCCCAAGAAAACATGGCCGATTCACTGGGCATTTCCACCACTGCTTACGGTGATATTGAACGAGGTAAAACTGATTTGACCCTTTCCCGATTTTATCAAATTGCGGAAGTGTTAAACATAAGTGTTGCGGTTTTAATGGGCCAAACTACCCCACTCCAGCAGGAATTACAACAACTCGAAGTTGAAAAACTCCAAATTGAAAACGATAAATTACGGCTTGAAAATCAATATCTACGCGAGAAAATAGCCGGAAGAATGATCATTGACCTCATACAGAAAGATGCTCCAACTACTTCTGAACGACAAAGAATAGGATTTTAGTTAAATAAAATAGCAATTGCTCTACCCCGACGCTTGTTCACGTCGGGGTATTTTTTTAGGTTTAAGGTTTAAAACCAAATAACCTATGATAAATCTCGCCGATATTCAAGGAAGAAACCGTGTAATAGTAGAGAGCGTTACTCCCGAATTGGAGGGTGGGCGCTTTTTTGTTAAATCGGTGCCCCAAGAAATCATTAAAGTCGAAGCTGATATCTACTGCGACGGGCACGATAAAATCGCCGCGCGCCTACTTTATAAACATGCTCTTGAAGATAAATGGAGCGAAGTTCCCATGCGATTTATTACCAATGACCGTTGGGGCGGCTCATTTGTGGTAGAAAAAGAAGGCTTTTATAGCTATACTATCCAAGCGTGGGTAGACAATTTGGCGTCGTGGGAGCACGAAATAAAACTCAAAATTCGTGACGCTCAACACGTAAACAGCGAACTTTTAGGAGGAGCTACCTTGCTCGAAAAAATAGTACCGCAAGCCTCCGACGAAGATAAGGTTGTTATTCTGGACACAATAAAGATTTTTAGAAATGAGCAGCAATATGATGAAGCCGTACTTTGGGCCATCAGTGAGACCCTCGTGGGGTGGATTGCGAAATATCCAGACCGTGAAAACGTTACGCACTACCATGAGTTGAAAATATGGGTAGACCGACCCAAAGCAGGCTTCTCTTCTTGGTACTCTTTGTTTCCTCGCTCAGCCTCAAAAGAACCCGGCAAACACGGAACTTTCCACGACGTGATTGACCTTTTGCCCCGCATCCAGCGTATGGGGTTTGATGTGCTGTACTTAACCCCTATTCATCCCATTGGCCATCAATTCAGAAAAGGGAAAAACAACAACGTAGTTTGCCAACCAGGTGAGCCTGGCGTTCCTTACGGGATAGGTTCAGAATTGGGCGGCCACGATGCCATTCACCCCGAACTCGGCACACTCGAAGACTTTAAAGCATTGGTAAAGGCCTGCAAAGCCCACGACATGGAGATTGCGATGGATTTGGCCATCCAATGTTCTCCCGACCATCCATGGGCCAAAAATCATCCCGAATGGTTTAAAATTCGCCCAGATGGCACCATTCAATACGCCGAAAATCCGCCCAAAAAATACCAAGATATTTATCCAATTAATTTCGAAACGGAAGCCTGGCCCAGCCTGTGGGAAGAACTTCGTCGGATTATATTTTTGTGGGCAGAATGGGGCGTTAGAATCATTCGGGTCGACAATCCACATACCAAAGCATTTGCCTTTTGGGAATGGATTATTGCCGAAACCAAGCAGAAATACCCCGATATGCTTTTTCTGGCGGAGGCATTTACGCGCCCTAAAGTCATGCAACAACTCGCTAAAGGAGGGTATTCGCAGTCGTATACGTATTATACCTGGCGAAATACCAAGCAGGAGCTCATTGAATACATGACGGAGTTGACCCAAACCGACTTACAATATTATTTTCGTCCAAATTTTTGGCCTAATACGCACGATATTAACCCACCGTTGTTACAACAAGGGCACGAGCCTAATTTCTTGATTCGCTATTTTATGGCGGCAACCTTGTCTTCCAACTATGGAATTTTCGGGCCCACCTTCGAATACATGGTCCACGAGGCATTTCCAGGCAAAGAAGAGTATTGGAACTCCGAAAAATACGAGATAAAACATTGGGATTGGGAGCTAACCAATAAGCTTACCTATGTCATTACGCTGGTCAATCGCGCTCGTAAAGAAAACCCTGCGTTGCAGTATACCAACAACATTACTTTTTGCGACATTAACGACGACCAACTGCTGGCCTATCTCAAAACCCACCCCGACGGCAATCGTATTTTGTGCGTAGTCAATTTAGACGGTTACAATCGACGAGCCAATATGGTGAAGATTCCACTCCAAAAAATCGGCAAAGCGGGTTGGGAAGATTTTATCGTGCATGACTTGATTACTGGTTCTAAATACGTGTGGAAAGGCGAATACAATTACATTGAGCTTGACCCGTATTTTCTGCCGTTCCATTTGTTCAGGATAGAAGATATCTAACATAAAAGCGGGTTGGCTCATCACCAACCCGCTTTTATAATATATCCTTTGATTACTCCTGAGCTTTCTTGTCATTCTTTATCTGAATTACATAAGAAAGCAACAAGCCTGCTCCACCAAAAATCATAACAAGCGCTACCTGAATACCTTCGCTTTGGGTATAAGGAGCTATAATAGCACCTATCAATAAACCTAGTCCCGCTCCTACAAGCAACAACCCAAATCGAAGGGTGTTGTCAGGACTGATACGGCTGCGTTTCAATGATTGATTATCAAAAGGATTTAGCCCTTTTTCAATCATCGACATTCGTTCCATATTTTGAAAATAACGGAGAAAAACAATCATAATCAGGCCAGCAATAACAGAGATAAGCGGAATAATAAGGGGATTCATAATGACTTATTTTTAAGTGTTGAACAAGTTTCTTTGGGCATAGGATGAAAAAGGTTGGCGGAAGGTTACGGTATACCTAAAAAACTTTTACCTGAAAAAATCCGAACCTAGCCGTAACCTTATTCGACCTTTTAGCATCCAATCCGTTGTGAATGAAAATCTGAAAGATATACAACTCATTGAGCGAATTTTGGCGGGCGAGACCTCGGCCTACCAGGCCTTGGTACAACGCCACAAAGATTTTGCTTTTACGATAGCGTATCGGATTCTCAATCACCGCGAAGAAGCCGAAGAAGCTGCCCAGGATGCCTTTTTACAGGCTTTTGGGGCGTTGAAAGAATTTAACCAAACCGCTAAATTTACGACTTGGTTTTACAGAATCGTTTTCAACGCCGCTTTGGGCGCCAAACGACGACAAAAACCGACGGAAAGAATCACCGAAATCAATGCCTTGGCGTATGCCGTGACAGATACCCCCCAAAACCTTCATAAGAAGGAGCGTATCAAAAATATTCAGCAGGCGATGAAGCAACTTTCGGCCGACGATGTAACCATGATTACGCTATTTTATTTGCGTGAACAATCGTTGGAAGAAATTGCGGAGATAACGGGAATATCGGCCGAAACGATAAAAGTAAAATTGCACCGCGCACGCAAACGTTTGGCCGACACCTTACGGAAGCAATTGGGAGAAGAAGTAAACAATTTGTACTAAAAACTCATGCAAAAACCCAACGACGACGAACTTTTTGAGGTACTCGATGGAACTGTAACCGAAGAATTGCGGCAACGGCACCAGTATTGGCTCAAAACAGATACCGCGTACTGCGAGTACTTTATCGAATTGTCGCAACTGCATAATGATTTAGAAACGATGCACCTTGAAAGTCCTTCGATGGCTTTTGAGAATAATGTGATACGCCAATGGGCATCCGAGAAATCTCGCTCTACACGCACCATGTTGGCCAAATGGGTACCTTTCGTATTTATTTCAATAATGCTTATACTCACATTGATTGGGGTGTCCATTTTAGGAGAAATACAATCCACAAGTTTATGGACTGAGCAATTACAAAGTTGGGACCAAACACTTAATCCCACCCTTGTACAACAGGTGCTCCTCCCCTTTAACGCCGTTTTGTTCCTATTGATTGCCGAACGAATTCTCAGAAAACGATTAAATCGACAACCCTAGGACATTCTTTATCAGAATATTATGTCTTTATTATAGCCGCGATTTACCATCCAAAAATCTCTACTCCTGCGTAGAGGACCATGATAATACCGATGCTGGTGAGCGTATACATCACGCCATTGAAGGAATGTCCCTGCATGTATAGAATGTATTGAATAAGAAATCCAAGGCCCAATATGGCCCCGCCAATGGCCCCGACGATAAGTCCGCGTTGGCGGCGTTTGGCATAATAGCTTTCTTTCTCAGCCGCAGAATTAAACTGTTTCATTCACATAAAGGTTTAGTAAAGTCAAAATAAATCTTTCAATAATACAAAAAAAATGATTTTAGTCAAATGATCTTATTCTATGTCAAATAAGGAATCAAAAACACTACTTTCGACGAGTTGTAATATTGACTTTAATTCTTCCGACCTTTCCTCCAACCACAGCATTTTCATATCCGCTTTTTGGGCAATGTCCGACAATTCCACCGACTTAATTTGGAGATTTTGACCACGAAGCGTGGATTTTGGCTCGATTGAGATACCAATCCCCGCTTCTACCAATCGAAGCACCGACGCAGAATAGGCCGACTCATGGACGATTTTGGGAATAAAACCCCCATAATCACGGCAAATCTGATGGATGGTTTCTACATAACCCATTCCGAGCCACAACGGCGGGATGATAAAATCTTCGTCCTTTAAAACCGACAAATCCGTAAAATGTTCTGGGTCAATTGCATGATTTTTGGGCAAAATAAGCACAAAATTTTCCTGATACACCAAACGCTGCGCAATACCCGAAGGGGGCAATATATTGGGCGCAAAGCCCAAATCCAAACGGTGGTTTTGAATTTCTTCAACCAAAAATAAATTGGCAGTTTCGGTTAAAACCGTGTGTAAATCGGGCATTTGGTGTCGCAAAATCACCAAAATTTGCGGCAAAATCGACTGCATCGCCGAGCTTGCGTGCCCAATCCTTACTTCCCCAGCTTCGCCTCGGTGAATCTGGGCGGTTTTTCGACAAGCCTCTTCCCACAAAAAAACAATTCGTTCTACTTCCTTTTGAAAGAATAACCCTGCGGGGGTCGGGCGTACATTACGCTTGTCGCGGTCAAAAAGCACCGCTCCAATCGTCTCTTCCAACTGTTGAATTTGCCGGCTTAAGGCAGGTTGAGCAATAAACACCTCTTCGGAAGTTTTACGAAAATTCAGGTTTTGGGTTAATCTCAGGTAATTTTTAAGGGTACGAATATCCATAACTGATACGTATTCAGCATTAATTAGTAAAAATTAAGTATTTTTTAGTATCAAATATAGTGATTTGTTTTGTAGCCAGAACCGCAACACGTACCCTCAACATGAATCTTACACAAGCCTATTCGCCTGAACATTTTCGCCAAGAAGCCCACCAATTGGTGGATATGCTGGCGGACTATCTTTCCAACGCCCAAAATCAGGCCCTAGAAACGGTGATTCCGTACCGTTTACCAGAAGAGAATCTGGAAGTTTGGCAACAAGACTTTGAGGAAGGAAAGGGCAATCCATTGACATTTTTTGAGAAAGTAATTCAGCAATCCACGCATTTGCATCATCCCCGCTACATGGGTCATCAAGTATCACCTCCCTTGCCCATTGCGGCATTGACGGGGCTTTTGACTGGAATGCTCAACAACGGCATGGCGGTTTATGAAATGGGACTGGTCTCCAACCCATTAGAACGAATTTTGGGTGATTTATTGGCCAATAAAATCGGCTTTACTACACACGCCTCTGGCTTGTTAACCTCTGGTGGTACCTTAGCCAACCTGACGGCTTTGTTGGCAGCCCGTGCGGCTAAAGCCCCCACCGATGTGTGGGAAGAAGGCCACAGCGGGCGCTTGGCCGTGATGGTTTCGGAAGAAGCCCACTACTGCATCGACAGGGCGGCACGCATCATGGGAATGGGCAGCGAAGGCATCATCAAAATTCCGACAAACGAGCGTTTTCAACTACGCACCGAACTCTTGGAGGAATATTACCAACAAGCGTCCAACGAGGGTTTAAGCGTTATTGCAGTTATCGGAAGCGCGTGCTCAACTTCCACTGGCTCGTACGACGATTTGAAGGCCATCGGCAAATTTTGCGCTCAACACAACCTTTGGTTTCACGTCGACGGGGCGCACGGCGGCGCGGTGGTATTCTCCGAAAAATACAAATCATTGGTCGCAGGCATCAACCTTGCCGATTCAGTCGTGATTGATTGGCACAAAATGCTCATGACACCTGCGCTAGCCACGGCGCTTATTTTCAAAAACGGAGACGATGCATTTAAAACCTTTCACCAAAAAGCGCAGTATTTGTGGGCTAATCAGGGCTCACAAGAATGGTTTAACTCGGGCAAACGCACCTTTGAATGTACCAAACTGATGATGAGCGTCAAAGTATATTCCATTTTGAAAGCCTACGGCGAAGAAATCTTTGCCGAAAATGTAGACACACTTCACGGCTTAGCGCATGATTTCGTCGAAATACTACAAGCAAATCCACGTTTTGAATTAGGCGTCGAGCCACAAAGCAATATCGTTTGTTTTCGGTTTGTGGGAGAGCGTCAAAACCCAGAAGCGTACAATTCAGTCAATACGGTCATTAGGCAACGATTATTGGAAAAGGGCAATTTTTACATTGTTCAAACCACCCTGCGCGAAAAATTATATTTACGGGTATCGTTGATGAATCCCCTCACAACAAAGGAAGATTTAGTAGCACTTTTGGCAGAGATTGAGAAAATCGCGACAACCATTGGGTAGTAAAATAAAACCCATAAATACAAAAAAGGCAGGCTTTTAGAAAACCTGCCTTTTTGCTGTATTTTAAGGAGTTACAAAGTCAAACCAGCGCGCTTTAGCATTGCTTCGGGTCTAGGTTCACGGCCACGGAAGCGCTTATAAAGCACCATTGGCTTTTCGCTGCCGCCTTTTGAGAGTACATTATCACGGAAAGATTGCGCCACTTCTTGATTGAAAATGCCTTTTTCTTTGAACAACTCAAACGCATCGGCATCCAATACTTCAGACCATTTGTAGCTATAATAACCAGACGAATAGCCCCCCGCAAAAATGTGACTAAATGCGGTGCTGACGCTCGTTCCTTCGGTTTTGGGGTATAGTTTAGCGCCCACGTCGGCCTTTTCTTCGATTTGAACTACGGTCTCACCGTTAGGAACGGTACTGTGCCAAGCCATATCAATCATGCCCAAACCTACCTGACGCATATTGGCGAGGCCCGCCATAAAATTAGAGCTGGCGCGAATTTTGTCGATGTATTCCTGCGGAATCACTTCGCCAGTTTGATAATGTCTTGCAAAAATCCGTAATACTTCTGGCTCTTCGGCAAAGTTTTCCATGATTTGACTCGGCAACTCTACAAAGTCCCAAGCCACGCTGGTACCAGAGGTAGTTTGGTATTTTCCGTTGGCCAGCATAGCGTGCAAGGCGTGTCCAAATTCATGGAAAAGCGTTGTTACTTCACTGAAAGACAACAAGGAAGGCTTGCTATCGGTTGGTCGCGAGAAGTTACACACATTGACCACGTGTGGCCTAAACTCTTTGCCATTTTCAACCCACTGGTCCTGAATGCTGTTATTCCACGCGCCAGCACGTTTGCCAGGACGGGGGAAATAATCTCCGTACCAAACCGCCAAAAATTTACCGTCTTTATCAAACACCTCATACGTTTTCACTTCTGGGTGCCAACCCGCGATTTCTTTATTTTCTTTGAATGTGATGCCGTACAGTTTATTGGTCAACGTAAAAATGCCATCCAATACGTTTTCGAGTTTGAAATAAGGCTTCAACAATTCGTCGTTGATGGCATATTTTTCTTTCTTCAGTTTTTCAGAATAAAACGACACGTCCCAACGCTGAAGTTTGTCTTCCGTAAAACCGTTTTTCTTCGCGTAGGCCGTCAATTCAGCCAATTCTTTGGCAGCGGCGGGTTCGGCGTATTTCTTCACGTCGTTCAGGAAGTCCGTAACAATTTGCTTGCTGTTGGCCATGCGCTCTTCCAACATATAGTCGGCCCAAGTTGCGTATCCCAGCAACTTGGCCTTGTCATAACGAAGTTTGACAATTTGGGCGATATTGGCTTGGTTGTCGTTTTTATCTCCGCCAAATCCGCGCGCGTTGAACGCCAAAAAGAGTTTTTTACGAAGGTCGCGATTTTCGGCGTATTGCATAAACGGCCCATAACTCGGGGCTTGCAACGTAAAGACCCAGCCTTCTTTATTCATTTTTTTAGCCGCCGCTTTGGCTCCTTCTTTCACAAAATCAGGCAAACCGGCCAAGTCTTTTTCGTCGTTGACCGTGAGAGCGTATTCGTTGGTTTCGGCCAAGTTATTTTCGGCAAATTTGATGGACAACTGCGACAGTTCTTTGTTGATTCCACGAAGTTTTTCTTTGTCGGCGTCGTTCAAATTGGCCCCGTTACGTGAAAAGCTTTTGTAGGTTTTTTCAAGCAGCATCGCGCTTTCAGTATCCAATTTTAGCTTATCGCGTTGGTCCCAAACGGCTTTAACCCGCGCAAAAAGCTTGTCATTGAGCGTAATGTCATTGCCATATTCGGTCAACATCGGCGAGGCTTCCCGAATGGTTTTCTGGATTTCGGGATTGGTTTCGGCACCGTTAAGGTGAAACAAAATACTGCTTACTTTCCCCACATTTCCGCCGCCCTGCTCAAGCGCGAGAATGGTGTTTTCGAAAGTAGGCTGGGCGGGGTTGTTGATAAGCGCATCGATTTCTTTGCGCCCTTCTGCCATGGATTCTTTGAGCGCTGGCAAAAAATGCTCGGGCTTAATTTTGTCATAGGGGGCCGTTTGGTGGGGGGTATTAAACGGCTGCAACAGAGGATTTGAACTCATACTACTCGGGTTTTGTGCAAAAGCAATGCTACTAAAGAGCAGGCTTGCCGCTAAAATATAGGTTTTCATGTGATGAACGATTGGTTTGATGCAAAAGTGCGGCAATTTAACGGTAAAGCAGGAGAAACAACTCCCCCAAAACAGGTGATTACACAGAAGGCATCATTGCGTGAGTACTGGTTACCTTCTCAGTCTTTTTTTACGAATCTTCTTTTAAAACGTACCCCATTCCAGATTTGGTATGAATCAGCTTTGTATCAAAATCACGGTCTATTTTCTTACGTAGAAAATTAATGTACACTTCCACTACGTTGGTTCCGCTGTCAAAATTCATGTCCCAAACCTTTTCGGCAATATCGGTTTTGGAAACAACGCGTCCTTTGTTGCGCACCAAATACTCCAAAAGCGCCAATTCTTTGGGGGTAAGGTCGATGGCGTGATTGGCCCGAACCACGATTTTGGTATCCGTATTTATTTCAAGGTCGGCCACGCGCAAAATATTACCGCCCGTGTTGTCGGCGTCTGATTGTGAGCGTTTGAGAAATACGTTAACTCGCGCCAACAACTCCCGAAAATCAAACGGCTTGACGATATAATCATCGGCTCCCACGTTAAAGCCTTCGATTTTATCGTCGGGCTCGCCAAGGGCCGTGAGCATCAAAACGGGCACATTGGGGTCACGTTGGCGAATGAGTTTACACACTTCGTAGCCGTTCATAGACGGCAAATTGATGTCTAAAATGACCAAATCAAAATGATGGGCGGTAGCTATTTTACTACCAATGAGTCCATCATACGCAATCTCCGTTTCAAAACCTTTTTCACGAAGTCCTTTACTTATATTTTGGGCAATACGGGAGTCATCTTCTACGATGAGGATTTTTTTTGCGTCGTGGGTCATCAATCAAGCTCTCAGGTTTGTGTATAAAAGTGGACGAAATTTCGGTACTTAAAGCAGCAGCTTTAGTGAAAACTCAAATTCGGGTAAGACATTTTCTCCAGATAGTTTATTATCAAAATCAACTACTTTACTAATCGTTCCGTCTATTCGATAAATAAACACGGTTTGACTGCTTGGTTGAATAAGCCAAGCCAGTTGCACCCCGTTTTCGATGTATTCGTGCATTTTTTCCTGGGCTTTTTTCAGGATATCACTTGCCGACATCAGTTCCACCACAAAATCTGGGGCAATGGGAGGAAAGCGCTCCTGTTCGTCCTCATTCAGGCTGTTCCAACGCTCGTCGCTAATCCACGCGGCATCTGGTGAGCGAGTCGCAAAATTGGGAAGTTTGAAAGCTGTTGAAGAGTCGAAAACAACTCCCTTTTTGTGTTGACGATTCCATAAAACCAATTCAAAATTGATTTCAGAATTTCTTTTTCCTGTTTTTCCTCCTGTATGAGGCATAATTAAAATGGTCCCGTCGGGATTGCGTTCAAAACGAAGGTGGTCATTCCGGCGGCAAAATTTGTAGAATGCTTTGTCGTCCATTTCATCGGCCAATTCCAACGTAAAGGGTTCTGTGCCCCCATTCATCCACTCATTGACAAGTACGGCAGTCATCAGTTTTTAATTTTTATACAGTAAATATAACAAGTTTTGATAGAATTTAGTTGTTTTAGGCCAATTACGCAATCACTCACTATCATGCAACTACACGTTATTGATGCCGGACATTTCAAACTCGACGGAGGCGCGATGTTTGGTGTTGTGCCCAAAACAATCTGGAATCGGATAATTCCTGCCGACGAAAACAACCTATGCTCCTGGGACATGCGCTGTTTGCTCGTCGAAGAAGGCAATCGACTGATGCTCATTGATACGGGAATGGGTGATAAACAAGACCCCAAATGGCAGTCGTACTATTACCGCCACGGCGAAGGAGATTTGGTTAAATCCATCGAAAAAGCAGGTTTTGGCGCGCACGAAATCACGGATGTCATTTTTTCACACCTTCATTTTGACCATTGCGGCGGCGGGGTCAAATGGAATTCTGACCGTAGCGGCTACGAACTGACGTTTCCGAAGGCCCATTATTGGACACATTCGGAGCATTGGCAAACGGCCAATTTCCCCAACGCCCGCGAAAAAGCGACGTTTTTTAAGGAAAACATTTTACCTATTCAGGAAGCAGGACAATTGTATTTTTCGGATAAAACGCAGAATCCCTTCGGGGCAAATGTGCAGCCCCTTTATGTGGATGGGCACACCGAAAAAATGACCATGTTGAAGATAGCCTACAAGGGCCAAACCGTGGTTTTTATGGCCGATACGATTCCTTCGCACGCGCATTTGCCAGTACCGTACGTGATGGGCTACGATGTGCGCCCGCTCGAAACCATGAAGGAAAAAGAAGCGCTGCTCAAAGAAGCATTGGACAATAATTATATTCTGTTTTTTGACCACGACCCACTGCACGATTGCTGTACGGTAGAAATGACGGAAAAAGGCATTCGGGTGAAAAACAAAGGCCTGCTCAGTGATTTTATCTAACTCTCCACAAACCACTGAATAGGCTAAAAGTAAAAGCGTCCGACGGTTTGGAACCGTCAGACGCCTTTATTACTTATTTTTAAGCGCAATACTTACATCTGCTCAAACTCACCAACAGCGCGCAGCTCTACATCTTCACCCACTACGGCAGCTGGCATACTACCTACCCCAAAATCAGTGCGTTTGATGACACCCGTGATTTTAAAACCTGCTTTGGGCTTTTTGGTACGGCCATTCATGCCCGTTCCAGTCAATGCTAAATCAAGCGTGATCGGTTTTGTTACGCCTTTAAGCGTTAAGTCGCCCGTTAATTTGTATTTTTTGTCGGCTACTTTAGAGATTGAAGTGCTCTTGAAAGTAAACTTTGGAAATTTTGCCGCGTCAAAATGCTTTTCGCTTTTGAGGTCATTATCACGCATCTCATTGTCGGTATCGATGCTGTTTATATCGGCCGAAACTTCAAAAACCGCATCCGAAAAATCTTCTTTTGAGGAGGTAATGGTAGCATCAAATGCTTTGAAATTACCATCTACTTCCGACATCAATAAGTGGGTTACGGTAAAACCTACTTTTGCGTGCGCTTTGTCAACTTTCCATGTTTGAGCAAAAGTGGCGAATGACATCAGAAGGGCCGTGGCTACTAGCGTGATTTTTTTCATTGTTGTTTTGGTTGTAATGATTTAGCAAATAGTTTAATGAGCACAAATCAAAAATAAAGTTTTAAACTTCTCCGCACCTTTTCGACCATTGACTCCACTAAATCGGCCATACGGTAGATTATTCGACCAATCAGTAAAGCAGAACCATTCAGCTGAATAGTCGACTAAAATACCAAGAATGCCGAAAAAAAGCGCAGAAATCCCCCATTAAATCACAGAAATTAGCACAATACCTTTCTTTTCCCGAAATTTAGCCGCTTTAGCGAATCTTACTTTACGCCTTGCGCCTGCCTGCTATCATGCAAGTATTCATCAAACGACACCGAATTTTACTTTTACACCTTTCCTTTTGGTGCGTTTATTTCTCTTTTTTCTTTTACCAAATTCGCTTTCCCATTCGAGGGCAGGAAGTCAGTTTTTGGGATGCGTTTAAGAATACTTCGTTTGAAGTCCTCTTCATGGCGTTGGTAGTGTATCTCAATTATTTTTTCTTTCTTCCCCGATTTCTCAAACACAAAAGTTTGGTGCGTTATGTTGTAGAATTTTCTATCCCGTTTGCGGTGTTGGTACGGGCGTTTATTCTGCTAAAACGGTATTTGATTGATGGCAATACCCAGAAAATCTGTTATTTCTACGAAGATAAATTTACCGTTAATGTCGTATTGAGTACACTCTTTATTGTGATTTTTGTAGGAATGCTCAAATTTGCCGAGGGCTGGTTTGAACTAGAAGCCAAAAAGAAAGAAATTGAGAATGAGAAACTTACGTCCGAACTTCGCTTTTTAAAAGCCCAAATCAACCCACATTTTTTGTTTAATACCCTCAATAACCTGTATTATTTGGCCTTTACCAATTCCCCCAATACCACAGAAGTGATTGCCAAACTGTCGCAGATGATGCGGTACATGATTTACGACTCCAACCACGCCAAAGTACCGTTGATTAAGGAAATCGAGTACATGAAAAATTATATCAGTCTCGAAAAACTCCGCCTCAATGAGCCCATTCCCATTAATTTTGAAGTGGCTGGCAATACCAGCGGCGTACTGATTGTACCTTTGATTTTTATTAGTTTTCTCGAAAATGCCTTTAAACATGGCGTCAGCAACAATTTTTCAGGGGCTTGGATTACCGCTGATATTTTATTGGAAGGAACGGCCTGCATTTATACGGTTGCCAACAGCAAGTTACCCCAAAGTCTGGTAAATCAGGAAGAACAATCTGGAATTGGCCTAAAAAACGTCAAGAGACGTTTAGAATTGAGTTATCCCGATAACTTTGAACTCGAAATCGAAGACAACGCTGATGAATATCGCGTACGGCTTAAATTAAATTTGGTATGACCCTGACCTGCGTAGTGGTGGAAGACGAGCCGCTGGCCCGAAACTTATTGGAGCAATACATCCTGAAAGTTAGCCACTTACAGCTGGTCAAATCGTTTGCTAATCCATTGGCCGCTTTGGAATATTTACGTAACAACTCCGTTGATATTCTTTTCTCTGACATTCAAATGCCCGAAATCACGGGCATATCGCTACTGAAAATACTGCCCAAAAAGCCGTTGGTCATTCTTACCACCGCCTACTCAGAGTACGCCATTGAAGGCTATGAACTGGATGTGTTAGATTATTTATTAAAACCCATTACGCTGGAGCGATTTTTAAAATCTGTCGAAAAAGCCACGCAACGGCTTTCCACCGCACCCCCGCCGCCTGCTCTCGAAACCGTCGCTCCCATTGACCAAACACAAGCCTCCATTTTTGTCAAAGATGGCACCAAATTGGTCAAAATCCGGCTCAACGAAATCCTTTATATCGAAGGTCTAAAAGACTACGTCACGATTCATACCAAAGAAAAAAAGGTGGTGACCCTGCAAACGTTGAAGTCCTTGGAAGCACAGCTCACCCCTCATCACTTTATCCGCGTGCATCATTCTTTTCTAGTATCATTTGACGCGATTGACACCATCGAAAAAGAAAAAATACAAATCGGAAAAGTATGGATTCCAATCAGCGATACGTACCGAAAAAGCGTAAAAGAGTTTATTGAACGCAAACAAAGTTAGCGCGACATCCGCATCGGAATCCCCCGCTCGTGCAAATACTGTTTCAACGCCGGAATCTCGATTTCTTTGAAGTGAAAAATACTCGCCGCCAAACCCGCGTCAGCGTAGCCAGTGGTAAATACTTCATAAAAATGCTCCATCGTACCCGCCCCGCCCGAAGCAATCACGGGAATATTGGCGTTGCGCGATATGGTAGAAGTTAGTTCCAACGCAAAGCCATTTTTGGTACCATCTGTGTCCATCGAGGTCAGCAAAATCTCCCCCGCGCCGCGCTCTTCTACTTCCTTGGCCCATTCCAACGTACGCAGTTCGGTCGGCTTACGCCCGCCATGGGTATGAACAAAATTAGAAGCGGCCGCCTCTGCGGTCAGAAGTTTATCTGACCTCTCAACCTGTCGGGTATCAATCGCTACCACGATGCACTGGCTACCAAACTCCAGTGCCAACTCATTGATTAAGTCGGGATTACGGACCGCCGCTGAATTGATAGAAACCTTATCAGCACCCGCGTTGAGCAGCGCCGAAACATCCGCTTTGGATGAGATTCCCCCACCAACGGTAAAAGGAATATTGATGGTATGCGCTACGCGACGTACCAGTTCTAGGAGTGTTCCGCGCCCTTCGACGGTGGCCGTTATATCCAAAAACACCAGCTCATCAGCTCCCTGCTCGGCATATACGGCGGCGAGTTCGACGGCATCGCCAGCGTCGCGGAGATTTACAAAATTAACTCCTTTTACAGTTCGCCCGTCTTTCACATCGAGGCAAGGTATGATACGTTTTGTGAGCATTTAACTATATTTCTTAAAGTTAACTTTTTCCATCATGCGTTCGGGACGCGCCAACGTCGTAAATCCAAATTGTTCATACAAGCCGTGCGCGTCGGCCGTTCCCAATGACCATTTACGAAACCCCTGCAATTCAGGAATTTGATTAAATATACATTCCATCAACCATTTTGACAGCCCCTGGCCACGGTAAGTTTCGACAATAAACACATCTGCTAAGTAGCCATACGTGGCAAAATCCGTGGTTACGCGGGCAAATCCTATTTGTTTTTCGTGGTGATACACGCCAAAGCTCAGCGAATTTTGAATGGACCGCTCCACAATGTCGCGGGGGATGTTCTCGGCCCAATACGAATGCTTTGACAGATAATCGTGAATCAAATCAAGGTCTAATTTTGACTTTTGGGTAGAAATCAAAAAAGCTTCTTTCTGGAATTCGTGAACAACAGTATCGAGCAATGACATGGCTACTGACAATTATTAGCCCACAAAGAACCGAAAAAAAGGCGATTTTTCTGCGTTATTGTTTGGCGACTTCTGGTTTAATCACGCCAAAATTCTGCACAAAACGACCAAATGGCGCGCTGCAAGTGCCGTAAGGGTCTTTGGAAATTCGGACGGCCGTACCCAGATGCGTGTAGGTAGAGTCTAAAAGATTTCGGCGGTGCCCCGGTGATTTCATCCATTCATCCACGGCATACTGGGCAAAATCCTCGTAAGTATATGAGTGATAAACCGTTTTGCTCTCGCAATCAAAATACTCAAAAGTACCGTCCCGTTTTTTGCGACAACAGTACTCTGGTGCAGTATCAATGAGCTGATACTGGCCTATATTTTCTCCTATTTTGAGAAAAGCCCACGTATGCACTTTTACCCGCTGGGCCAGCGTGGTCAGCGACGGGCTATAAGGGTGATTGTGTCCATAAAAACCCATCTGAATCATATCGGTCGCGTAGCCCTGCGCCGTTTGATGAAGCCCTGAATCGTATTCAAGTAATTTTATACCAAATTGGCTACGGGTTTGGTTGGTCAGGTGAAAAATAGCCGCATCCAACAGTGCATAATTGGGACGGCGAGCATCCACCGCACTTTTCAATTCGGGGAGTTGAACAAAACGCTCCAATGGAAACGCATAATAATCAGGCGACTCGGTTCGGAATGAACCAGCGAGCAGTAGCAAAACCAAGAACCGAAGCACCCGTTTCATCAGAACACAAGGTTGGCGTTTAGAGATTAAAAATAGTAACTTATTGAGTAAGTTGTACATAATTGCCCGATTGAACTTCTTTTTGTGGTAACTTTGCCCGCTCAAAAAAATTAAAAGTTAGGGTTAGCCATTCCTGTAATTAGGATTGACAGCGGCTAACGATTAAATAATCACGATTACTATGTCCGTAAGAGTTCGTTTTGCTCCCAGTCCTACGGGACCGCTTCACATTGGCGGTGTTCGTACGGCTTTGTATAACTATTTATTTGCCCGTAAAAACGGCGGAAAAATGCTCCTTCGCATCGAAGACACCGACCAAAATCGCTACGTGCCGGGAGCCGAAAACTATATTTTGGAAGCGCTGAAGTGGGTAGGTATTGAGATAGATGAAGGTCAGGGGGTTGGGGGTCCACACGCACCGTACCGTCAGTCAGAACGCAAAGATATGTATCGCACCTACGCCGAACAACTCATTGCGGCGGGCAAAGCCTACTACGCGTTTGACACCGCCGAAGAAATTGAAGCCATGCGCAAACGCCTCGAAGAAGCAGGTGCCGACGCAGCTCAATACAACGCAATCACGCGTTTGCAAATGACCAACTCGCTGACTTTGTCGGCCGAAGAAGTTCAACAACGTATCGCCAACGGCGACCCGTACGTAGTTCGCATCAAAATTGATCCAAAACAAGACATCCGTTTCAAAGACATCGTTCGAGAATGGGTAGCGGTCCACGCTTCTACACTCGACGACAAAGTCCTGCTCAAATCTGACGGAATGCCCACGTATCACTTAGCCAACATCGTCGATGACCATTTGATGGGCATCACGCACGTGATTCGCGGTGAGGAGTGGCTTCCTTCGGCGCCGTTGCACGTATTGATGTACCAATATTTTGGCTGGGCCGCCCCCCAATTTGCGCACTTACCATTGTTGCTCAAACCAGAAGGCAACGGCAAGCTCTCGAAGCGTGATGCCGATTTGGGCGGCTTCCCGATATTCCCGTTGCAGTGGCAAGACCCCACTACGGAGACCATCGCACGCGGTTTTCGCGAGGATGGTTATTTGCAAGAAACCATCGTCAACTTTTTAGCTTTTTTGGGCTGGAATCCAGGCACCGAGCAAGAACTGTTTACAATGGACGAACTTATCGAAGCTTTTTCGCTGGAGCGCATCCACAAAGCAGGGGCGCGTTTTGACATTACGAAAGCGAAGTGGTTCAATCAGCAGTATTTGAAAGGAAAGTCTGACAAAGAACTAGCCGCTATTTTGGAAGCAAGCCACAACGCGCCAGCGGTAAGTCACGATACGTTACTAAAGGTTTGTCATCTGATGAAAGAGCGGGTGACTTTTCCGCAGGAGATTTTGAGCGAAACGGCTTTCCTTTTTGAAACACCAACGGAGTACGAAGAAGCCATTGTAGCCAGCAAATGGAACGCCGACGCCATCAAAGCCATCACTGCCTACGTGGAGGACTTAAAAATCTACGAAGGTGATTTTCTGGCCGATTCGGCCAAGGCCATTTGGGCCGCTGCCGCTGAGCGAGTGGGCATCAAAATGGGGAAAGTAATGCAGGCCCTGCGCCTCGCCGTCACGGGGGCAGGCCACGGCCCCGACTTGATGCTTACCATGGAGATTTTGGGGAAAGATGAAGTAATCAGTCGTTTAGAAAAAGCAATCAGTACGTTACCGCAAGTATAATACACTATGCTCACCAACTACCACAGCCACAGCCACTTTTGCGATGGCAAAGGCTCCCCAGAGCAACAGGTACAAGGCGCGCTGGCCCAAGGGCTGCGCGCCTTTGGCTTTTCATCGCACTGCCCCGTTTCGTTTGAAAATCAATGGAGCATGAAGGCCGAGCGCTTAGACGAATACCTGACCGAAACCCGCGCCCTACAAGCCAAATACGAAGGTCAAATTGAGCTTTACGTGGGTTTGGAAGTAGATTTTATTCCTGAAATGGTGGGGCCTAGTGATTTTCCTATGCTCGATTACTGCGTCGGCTCGGTGCATTATGTTGGGCTAAATCAATTCGGACAACCGTGGGAAATTGACGGTAGTTCGGTGGAGTTTCTGGAATGTTTGGACACGGTTTACGGCGGAGATATACAGGCGGTTATTCAAAAATACTACGGTATTATTCGGCAAATGGTCGAGACCGACCCGCCGCAGGTGGTGGGGCATTTGGATAAAATCAAGATGCACAATGCCGCCCGTCATTTGTTTGATGAGTCAGAAAGTTGGTACGTTGCAGAAGTAGAACAAACCCTGCAGGCCATTGCCAAAGCAGGAATCACGACCGAAATCAATACGCGGGGCAACTACAAACGCGGTTTAGAACTGTATCCTTCTCCGTGGATTATCCACCGCTTAAGGGAATTAAACATCCCGATTTGCATCAATTCCGACAGCCACCGTCCCGAAGAAATCACGGCGTCGTTTCCGTTGGCATATCAAGTAGCCAAAGCAGCAGGATACGAGCAAGTAAGAATATTATTGGGTGGAAAATGGCAGGATGTGGCCATTTAGCGCGTAAAAGAATAGTTAAACGTATAAGTTTTACCTTTTTCTTGGTAAACCTCCACTACTTTTAGGGATGTGGCGGTGAGTTCCTGTATTTCCCACATTTGTTCACCCAGCGCACTATCGTTTATCTTAACGACTTTTTCAGAAGCGTCAAATTGCCACGTGCCTTGCGCATAAATTTGGGGGTCGGCTACATTACATTTGGTAGCCCCCTCCTCATGCGTGAATTTTCCCGCCGTCGTAAACACCCGAATATCGTCCTGCCAACATTTGGGCGCTTGGCTCCAATACTCCCCATTGTTGAGATTGCCGTTGCTGAAAACATCAAACGCGGGCGTTACCGCTCCCCCAATCCATTTCCACGGCTTGCCCGTAAGCAATTCGGTTCTGGTAGGCGCAGGCGTTTCTTCTTTACAAGAAAAACAAATCAATAGAAGAAGGCTGGCGCGCAAAAAAGTGTTCATTAATAGAGATTTAGGATTGAAGAGCAAAATACAAAATACAATCCTGAAGAACTAATAAATACCGACCGCACAGCCTTTTTTATCGACGCATCAATAAATAAATCTGCGTCGGCTCAATTCTTTAGCGGCTTCCGAATATTATAAAATAACGGTCGGACGGTACTGAACCGTCTGACCGTTATGAAACTTTGGCAATGCTCGCTAATCTTCCTCTCCTAATTCAAAAATGGCTTCGACGGGCTTTTCAAAATAGTTGGCAATTTTCATGGCCAACACCACCGAAGGCACGTACTTGGCCGCTTCGAGGGCGTTGATGGTTTGACGCGATACGCCCACGGCCGCAGCCAAATCGGCCTGCGTGATACGTCGGATGGCGCGCTCTACGTGAATGGTGTTTTTCATACCGTCGCTCTCCTTTCTTCCAAATATGGTTTTACGTAAACAATCCAGTGAAACCGCGCCAGAAATACCAACGGGGCTGTGAGCATATTCCACGATAACACAGCGTAGAAAGCCAAACTGTAGGAAAACCAAACGGACAATAAAAAGGCCCCTAAATGTACATAAAACGCCCACAATAGAGATTCGAGCCGAACCTTCATAATCCATTCGTCGTCGGTACGCTCGCGAGAAAAGGCTACGAAAAAGAAGCCAATGGCCGTAAGTGTCATCAAAATTTCACCGGCAAGGTCATTGGATGTTTCATCAAAAAGGGCTTCCAAAGTCCCTTTTTCAGGCACTTTAATCGTTGTCCATTGGGATAAAATGTGTTCACCATCAAAAAAGCTGAGGGCAGGAGTTAGTTGGAGAATACTCAAAATAGTGAGAATTAAACAGGGCACAAAGATAATCCAACCGAGACGCTTGTAGCGATTGGGCAAAAGTAACTTGGTTTCCATAGCTGTTAATAGGTAATTGGTTAAAAATTTATTTTCGATTCAAATGTAAAATAAACTTTACATTTAAGCAAATATTTTTTACATAAAGACAAAAATAAAAGCGCGTCACAAATTTTGCGACGCGCTTTTAAAATGTTGAGATTCCTTCGGAATGACAAATATCGTCTTTTTACTCCGCTTCGGCGGCAGCTCCGGGATAGGTGACTTTGGGGATTTCCATGTCAATAGTAAAGCGGCCAATGCCTTCTTCGCCGATAACGTCAAACAATTCTACCTGACGGCGGGCGATGTATTCTTCTTCGATTTGCTCTTTCACAAACCACTGAATAAAATTCTCAGTGGCATAATCATCATTGCGGCGGCTGATGCCCACAATGCGATTGATGGATTGAGACACGGCAATTTCTTGCTCCAACGCCGTTTCGAATACACTCCGAAACGTGGGGTATTCTTGCGGAATATTAGTTACTTCGGGCGTAATGGCTACCCCGCCCATATCGCCAATGTACTTGAAGATTTTGAGCATATGCGCACGCTCTTCTTCGGCTTGCGTAAAGAAAAAATCCGCGCTGTTGGAATAGCCGTTGCGGTCGCACCACGCTGCCATTGCCAAGTATTTTGACGAAGACTCCGCTTCCATCTTCACTTGGGCATTGAGGGCAATTTGCAACTCTTCTTTGAGGGAGGTCCGAAGACGCATCAAATCTTTCATATTGGTTATGCGAGGTTATAATTCTTGAGTTTCTTTGTTACAATACTACAACCAAGTCGTTGAAATTGTTCGATTTCCAACATTTTTGCGTAAAATTTGGAATCAGTCTGAATTTGCTTATTGCATTCATCTTCAACATTTCCGCAAAAAAACAGGTAGATAGCTTCGCAAAAAAACATTTATACGTATCAATTCCCCTTGCCACAAAGTAATGATGTATTAACCCCATAGAAAGTGAAAAAAATCATCTCCCTTTGCCTTTTAATTACCTTGGCAGCGGGGCCATCTATCACGGCCCAGACCAACACCCCACAGCCCCTCTCCAATACCGCCAAACCCTGGACGTACTGGTGGTGGATGGGCAGCACCGTTACGGCGAGCGACATCACTTGGCAACTCGAAAACTTCGCGAAGGCGGGGCTAGGAGGTGTTCATATTATTCCGATTTACGGCGTTAAAGGTCTTGAAAAAGAGGCCATTTCTTACCTGAGTCCACGATGGATGCAGATGCTGACGCACACCGTGCGCGAAGGAAAGCGCCTCGGACTCGGCGTAGACATGACCACCGGAACGGGCTGGCCCTTCGGTGGCCCGAATGTGACGCCCGATATGGCGGCAAAAAAATGGCAGTACACCAACGGCCAAATCCAAAGTGTTTTGACCAAGCAGGCCGTCAAACGTGCCGCCCCCGGCGGCGCTGGATTGGTGCTCGACCCATTTGCGGTAGATGCCATTCCGAAGTACGTGCAGCGTTTTGATTCGGCGTTTGCCACCATCAAAGACCTTCCTCGTGCCATGTACAACGATTCCTACGAAGTATATGGTGCCAACTGGACGGATGATTTTCTGAATGAATTCAAAAAAAGACGCGGCTACGACCTCCACAGCCAGTGGAACGCTTTTACGGATACCACCACTGCCTTGGTCAAAATAGATTATCACCAAACGTTGGCGGAGCTATTGGCGGAAAATTACGCCAAAAAATGGACCGATTGGTCTAGGAAAAAAGGCTTTGTAACCCGCTATCAAGCCCACGGCTCCCCCGGCAATCTGTTGGATTTGTACGCACTGTCGGATATTCCCGAAACCGAATCCTTCGGCAGCAGCCGTTTTCCCATCAAAGGCCTGCGCGTAGATGACCAATACGAAGTGGACCGCTACGGCACGCCCAATCCGCTGGCGATGAAGTTTGCTAGCTCAGCGGCGCACCTGACGGGCAAAAAACTGGTCAGCTCAGAATCCACGACTTGGCTCGCCAACCACTTTAAAGTGTCGCTATCGCAAATCAAACCCCAGCTTGATGAGCTGTTTACGGCGGGTATCAACCATATTTTTTACCACGGCACCACCTACTCGCCCAAAAATGCCGACTATCCGGGTTGGCTGTTTTATGCCTCCACCAACTACGGCATCAATTCGCACTTTTGGAAACATTATCCACTGATGAATCAATACGTAGAGCGCTGTCAGACGATTTTGCAGAACAGTCAGCCCGACAACGACCTGCTGGTGTACTTTCCCATTCACGACTTGTGGGCCACCCAAGCCCGAGCCAGCGGCGGCATCCATCTGTTGGAAGTCCATCACGTAGACAAATGGCTGCTAAAACTGCCTTTTGGGCAGTTGGGCGAATGGCTTTGGAACAATGGTTTTGCGTTTGATTTTATTTCGGACCATCAACTTCAACAGTTCAAACCTGACGCTTCGGGCAAGTACAAAACATTGCTCGTTCCCGCCACTACTTACCTTCCCAAAACCACGCTAACGCGATTGGGAGAGTTGACAAAAATGGGTGTTAAAGTGATTTTTATGGAACATTTACCCAAACAACCCACGGGTTTTCAGGAGCACAAAGAACGAAATGAAGCCTTTCAAAAAATGCTTCAAACATGGACGGGCCAAAGCTTCCCAAGCCTTCAAGGACTTGAAATTCTGCTGACCTCCGCCAATCTTCGTCAGGAAACTTGGGCCAAAGAGGGGCTGAAATACATTCGTAAAACGCAAAATGGCAAAGGGGTTTACTTCATTGCCAACCAAGACCAAAAATTCAGCGAGGGCTGGATTACTCTGTCCACTCCGGCCAAAAAAGTAGCCCTTTATCAACCCCTGACGGGCAACACCACGCTGTTGCCCATGAAGATAGAAGGCGGAAAAACGCAGGTGTACTTAAAACTTCGTTCGGGTGAATCCTGCTTTTTGATGCTGGACACCAACGTCGGCGAGGGCTCGGCCGCACCGGCGTACCGGCCTGCCGTTTCAAACGCCAAACCAGTCCGCGGGCGCGGGCCAGTTCTTGCCAACGTTAAAACCGCACCGCTCCAAGGCACTTGGAAATTAGAATTTATTGAAGGCAAACCCTATTTGCCCCAAGCCACCACCCTTACTCAACTCGGTTCTTGGGCTTCACTTTCAGACTCTGCAAGTTATTTTTCGGGCACGGCACGCTATTCACTCACTTTTGATTTGCCCAAGGGTTTTAGCCCGACCCAAAAGATAACACTGGATCTGGGCGACGTCCGCGAAGTGGCTGATGTGACCCTCAATGGCAAAAAAATCGGTACAGCATGGAGTCTGCCTTTTCAACTGGACATTCCTGCCAATACCCTGAAAAACAAACAAAATCGTATTGTGATTGAGGTGACCAACCTTTCGGCCAACTACATGCGCCTGCGCGACACGCAGCAGCCCGAATGGAAGAAGTTTCAGGAAATCAACATGGTAGATATTCAGTACAAACCGTTTAACGCCGCCCAATGGACACCCATGCCTTCGGGCTTGTTGGGTAATGTGACTTTGGAAGCGGCAAAAAATTAATGGGTCTCGGCTGCAACGGCCGCCCATCGACTGGCGTATTGGATAACAGATTATGGTTACAACATTAATCGTATTCGTTTTTATGGCTGTTAGAGAGATAAATCCCCGCTGGTCCTGCCGGCGGGGATTTTTTTTATTTTTTGTCTCCTTCGCACCCTTCTTTTGATACGTTATAGCTTTAAGTGGTTCATTTACTATTGATTATACATCTTGAGGTCTCTTAGGTAGGAGTATAATTAAGTCATATCAACTTTTTGAGTAATTTGTGGTTCAAAATATTTATTTCTATGAATTACGAAATATTTAAAAACATTAATAAAATTATTGAAAGAGATAGTAAAACAACTACCTATAAATTTGCTCTCCTTCGAGGTACAATTGATATTATTCAAGAGAACTCACCTTTTATTAATTCAAAGGATGATAAGATTTATATCCCTTTGTGGCTATTAGTAGAAAAATGGCTTGTCTATTATTATCCAATTTTCGAAGCAAATATTTCATTTGCACAAATACAAGGTAATGTCCAATTGGCTTTTGAACGGCCATTTAAAGAACTTACAGATAGATATCAACCATATGGAGGATTTTCAGCATTCTATAATGATTTAAAGTATAAAGGAATCCCGCAAGATATACAACCTGTCTTTGTTGAACTCATCAAAAAGCTCCGTAATACAATTGTCACTATGCCTATGCGATACATTGGGCGTTCAATATCAAATGAAGAATATAGCATTTATAAATTTAATCTTGTCAAGGCGAGTTTACGGTCAGTTAAAATTGATAAAGAATATTTAATCCAATCATTTGGCTCCTTCTGGATTTCCAAAGAGTACTATGAAGCATTCAAGCTTTTAGGCAGTTTTATTACAGGACAAGACTCTCTTCTCGTTAAATGGGCTGAATTTTCTGTTAGTGCTTCAAATAAATTATTATCAACACAAATGGTTTTACAGGAAGTTTTAAAAAGTCCTGTGACAGAAAGAGATGTAAAGGAGTCTAAAGTGAAATATAAGGAGTTGCTGAAAAGTGAAGGTGCTGTTTTTTGTGTTTGGACAGGTGACAAAATCAGTAATTATGATATTGACCATGTCATTCCTTTTTCAGTGTTGAAAAATAATGATTTATGGAATTTACTGCCAGCGAAACCAAGTATTAATAACCTTAAAAGAGACAAATTGCCATCAGTAAATTTAATTGAGCGTCAAAAAAACCTGATTTTGTATTATTGGGAACTTTTACATAATACTAATCCTACAAGGTTTGATAAGGAGATAAAAATATCACTTTTAGGGGACTCTTCTTTTGAAAATTGGCAAACAGATGCAATTCAGCAATTACAAAAAACGTGTGATTATTTAACAACAATTAGAGGGTTTGAAGAATGGAATATCAAAAACTAAATTGCTTCAACCATCTTACAGCAATCCCAAGAGACAAGCCATCTTTTCCGATTCGTAAACTCCTAGAAAAAAATGTATTATTAGGTAAAATTCTGGATTTTGGTTGCGGATTTGGCAAGGACGTTGATTTTTTGCACCAAAAAGGGTTTGATGCTCAGGGGTTTGACCCGTACTATTTTCCACAATATCCTTCTGAAACGTTTGATACCATTCTCTGTTTTTATGTATTAAATGTGCTCTTTCCCGAAGAGCAAAATCAGGTATTAATGCAAATTTCAAGTTTGCTCAAACCAACGGGCAAAGCCTATTTCGCCGTTCGGCGCGATATTCAAAAAGACGGATTTCGTACGCATCAGGTGCATGGAAAACCTACCTATCAGTGTTTTGTAAAATTGCCATATACTTCCATTTTTCTGAACGAAAATACCGAGTTTTATGAATATCGACCTATCAATCAAATAGCTGATAATCAGTCAAAGTGTCCTTTTTGTAAGCCTGCCGAACGATTGCAATTACTGGCAGAAACGCCGCTGAGTTACGCGGTGTTGGACGGTTATCCTGTTGCCAAAGGTCATACGTTGATCATTCCAAAACGCCACGTTGCCGATTATTTTGAGCTGACGTTTGAAGAACAAAAAGACTTGGTGCAACTCTCCACTTTTGTGCAAAAACGCATCAAAGCCGACTTTCAACCTGATGGCTTCACCACCGGCATGAACATCGGCAAAAGCGCTGGGCAAAAATTCCCCCACGCCAGCCTGCACCTCATCCCGCGCTTTAACGGCGATTGCAAAAACCCAAGCGGCGGCATTCGAGCTATTTTAAAGTAAAAACACTTAATATCCTGTAAATTATAGCATTACCTTACAAGCTATATACCTTTATGATCTGCGCGACAATTTGTTTACGGCAATTCAATATCTTTCAGGCTAAACGGCACAGACTTAACAGAAGCAGGGGTTTCGATGAGGATTTTGAGCTTCCATTTGGGGTTTGGTTTCTCATCATAGCTGTAGGTGTGCAGGTGTTCGCCTGAGATAAAGCGGCCGCTTCGCCGTACTTCTTTGCCCGTTTCATCCTCCATTTTGATGTCTACGAGTTTGCCGATATCGCCGTTTACGTAAAACGAAAGTTCATTCTCTCCGGCCATGCCCGACCCAAATCCCTCCACCAAGGCCATGAGTCCAGCGGCGATTTCGCGCGTGGCGGGGTCGAGCTGTTTCATCTTGGCTTCGCGTTCGGCTTTTTGTTCTTTAGCCATTTTTTCGACCGACTCTTTGGTGAAAAAAACAATGGATAGCGGCGCTTTTTTAGGCAATAAATTGACGTTGGGCTTTGCCTGAAAATTGGCCACTTTTACAATCGCGCCGTTGGCTTCGGTAGGATTATACAAATCCAACGTCCCCGAAACTTCTTTGATAGAGGTCGCTTTACGCAGCGGATTTTTAAGCTCAATTTTAAGTTTTTCGTCGCCAATTTCGGCATAGTCGGCCCGATCTTGCTTATCAGTAAGAAGCTCAACACCTTCACTATCAATCGCCTTGGTGAGATTTTTAATTCTGACGTATTTGTATTTACGTACTTCGTCGCCAGTCGTTTTAATTTCAATTTCACAACGGTTTCCGAAGTAAGAATTACTAAGAGAACGGCGGTCTTCTAGGCTTACAAGAGCCACTTTTTGAGCAAGTGCGGTACACCCCCACAACAGCGTTGTAAGGGCCATCAAATAGGTTTTCATCTTAAGTAAAGAGATAAAGGTTTTGGAATAATTACCCAATTTTAGGCAACTTTTCCCTTACTTGCTGTACCATAAAATAAGTAATCGCGTCTAACCTGCAAGAGCGCCTGAAACGAGGGATATGAGAAGGAATTAGAACCGCATAAACCACAAAAAGTAGATAGTCTGATGTTGCTCAGTAAAGAACAGATTTTAAAACAATACTTTGGATACGATACCTTTAGACCGTTACAATCCGAAATCATTGATTGGATAGCGGCAGGCAACGACTGCATGGTGCTGATGCCTACAGGCGGTGGCAAATCTGTGTGTTTTCAAGTCCCTGCCTTAATGAAAGAGGGCATCACACTCGTGATATCGCCGTTGATTGCGCTCATGAAAGACCAAGTCCAAGCCCTCCGCGCCAACGGCATTGAGGCCGCTTTTCTAAACAGTACGCAGAGTACAGCGGAGCAATACGCCATCGAAAAACAATGCCACGCGGGCGAGCTAAAACTGCTCTATATTGCGCCAGAGAAGCTTTTTGCCTCTGGCTCACTGGACTTTATTAGGTCACTGAAAATCAATCTATTTGCCGTAGACGAATCTCACTGTGTATCAGTGTGGGGGCACGATTTTCGTCCAGAATACACGCAGTTGCACATTCTAAAAGCGGCTTTTCCGCACGTACCCATGGTGGCCCTAACGGCCACCGCCGACCGCGTAACGCGGCGCGACGTGCTCAAACAATTGGGCATTCCCGAAGCGCGGGTGTTTGAGGCGTCGTTTGACCGCCCCAACCTTTCGCTCAATGTGCTGCCGGGGCGCAACCGAATCAGGGTCATTGAGCAATTTATCAATGACCACCCCAATCAGTCGGGCATCATCTACTGTCTGGCCCGCAAAACCACCGAAGACATTGCCCAAAAACTACGCGCAAAGGGCATCAATGCACGGCATTATCATGCCAAACTCCCTCCCGAAGAACGCTCCAAAGTGCAGGATGATTTTCTGCGCGACGATATACAAATCATGGTCGCCACCATCGCTTTTGGAATGGGGATTGATAAATCGAACGTACGCTGGATTATGCACTACAACATGCCCAGCAACGTCGAAAGTTTTTACCAAGAAATTGGCCGCGCAGGCCGCGACGGACTTAAATCCGACACGATGCTGTTTTATAGTTTTGCCGATTGGATGATGCGCCGCGACATGATTGCAAGTTCGGAATTGCCCCAACACCTCAAAGACATTCAATTTGCAAAACTCGACCGCATGAAGCAATACGCCGAAGCAGACCACTGTCGGCGGCGCATTTTGTTGAGTTATTTCAACGAAGCCGTCGACCGCGATTGCGGCAACTGTGATGTATGCCGCAATCCCCGCTCCAAATTTGACGCAACACTCCCCGCCCAAAAGGCCCTATCGGCCATTGCGCGTACGGACCAGAGAATTGCGATGGGTTTGTTGGTTGACGTACTGCGCGGCTCCCACAACCGCAACGTAACCGAGCGCGGCTACGACCGCATCAAGACTTTTGGCGCAGGCCGCGAGCTGCGCGCTGAAGAATGGGCCGACTACCTCACCCAAATGCTCAACTCGGGCGTGATGGATGTAGCCTACGACGAAGCACATTCACTCAAGCTTAACGATACCTCGTGGCAAGTACTGCGCGGAGAGCGCAAGGTGCAATTGGTGCGGTTTGAATCGTACGAAGAAAAGCGGAAGCGTCAGGAAGAAACCGCCGAACCCGTGAAGACCAAGAAGGAGGTCATTCGCGATGAACTGTTTGAGCGACTACGCAAGGTGCGGAAGCAGTTGGCCGATGACCTGAACGTGCCGCCGTTTGTGGTGTTTTCGGATGCTACCTTATCAGACATGGCCGAAAAACGCCCTATAAACCGTTTTCAGATGTTGCAGGTGTCGGGCGTGGGTGAAACGAAGTTTTCGCATTACGGCGAAGCGTTTATCAACGAGATTCTGGAATACGCCCGTTCCAAAACCCAGCCAGGTACGCGAATCGTTAATGGCATGACTTACATCGAAACTCACGATTTGTACAAACAGGGATTGACGCCAAGCCAGATTGCCCAACGCCGAAACTTGAACGAACTGACGGTATACTCGCACTTGGCCAAGCTGTACGAAGATGGCTACGAAGTAGACGTATGGCAGTACCTGACCAAAAATGAATACCGCACCATCACCGAAGCCGCCGACCTACTCCAAGTAACGCCCGGCGCAGCGCTAAAACCATTGTTTGAGCAACTGGAAGGCCAATATGAATACTATAAACTGCGCATAGCGCTAGCGATTTGGGGGAAAGGGAAATAACGCGTATAAAATTTTGACCGATGTTGCGCCTCCGAGAGGCGTAACATCGGTAGGATTTTACGCCCTTATCCCCAGCAAATTCAACATAAAGGCGTATTCCAATGCAATGTCTTTCAAGCGCTTAAACCGCCCAGATGCACCGCCGTGGCCCGCTTCCATGTCGCAGTGAAGCAGTAGTTGATGTTCATCGGTTTTGAGTTCGCGCAACTTTGCAATCCACTTGGCGGGCTCCCAATACTGCACCTGAGAGTCGTGTAAACCCGTTGTTACCAACATATTTGGATAATCCTGCGCTACTACATTGTCGTAAGGGCTGTAGGATTTCATGTAGTCGTAATAGATTTTCTCATTGGGATTACCCCATTCTTCGTATTCACCCGTGGTGAGTGGGATGGTTTCGTCGAGCATAGTCGTGACCACGTCCACAAAAGGTACCTGCGCCACCACCCCTTTGTACAATTGCGGAGCCATGTTGACCACCGCCCCCATCAGTAGTCCACCTGCACTGCCGCCCATGGCAAAAAGCCCTTCGGGCGACGTCCATTTTGTTTGAATTAAGTATTCAGAGCAATCAATGAAATCGGTAAAAGTATTTTTCTTTTGGAGCATTTTACCGCTTTCGTACCACGCCCGGCCCATTTCATGCCCGCCGCGAATGTGCGCAATGGCAAACGCAAATCCTCGGTTCAACAAACTCAAACGCCCCGCGCTGAACGTCGGGTCCATAGAATAGCCATAGGAGCCGTAGGAATATTGCAAGAGCGGCGCTTTCCCGTCTTTTTGAAAGCCTTTTTTATACACAATTGACATCGGAATCAGCGCTCCGTCGCGAGCGGTAGCAAAAAGCCGTTCGGTTTGGTAATCTTCTGTGTTAAAATCACCCAACACTTCCTGCTGTTTGAGCAGAACACGCGCTTGAGAGTCCATGTCGTAGTCAAACGTACTGTTGGGGGTCGTGAGCGACGTGTATCCGTAGCGTAACACGGTGGTATTAAAATCGGGATTATTGCTCAAATAGGCCGTATAAGCAGGCTCTCCAAAGTTTAGATAATGCTCGGCCTGTGTTTTTTGGTTGATGATGCGAATTTTCAACAACCCTTCGCCCCTTTCCTGCAATACCAAATGATGCTGAAAAGCCTCTAGCCCTTCCAGATACACATCGGGCCGGTGCGCGATGAGCTCACGCCATTGTGTTAAATCTCCATGGTGAGTTTCTGACACCGACATCAGCTTAAAATTGGTGGCCCCACCGAGGTTGGTACGGACATAAAAGGCATCGTCTAAATGCTCAATAAAATATTCGTGCCCGCGTTGGCGCGGCAAAAATGAAACGCACTCACCCGTAGGTTCGGCAGCTTTTAAGAGTTGATACTCAGTCGAAACCCCATTTTGATCCGATACAATAGCAATGTACTTTTTAGATTTCATCCGGAACAGTCCTAGATAAAACTGGTCGTCCGACTCTTCATACACCAATACATCTTCACTCACATCGGTACCGAGCCGGTGCCGCCAAACCTGAAATCCCAGAAGCGTAGCGGTGTGTTTTCTAATATAAAAAATCGTTTGATTATCGGCCGCCCACGCGTAGTTTCCTCCTTCAGTATCGGGTACCGCATCGGGATATATCTCACCCGTAGTCAGGTTTTTAAATTTCAACGTGTATAGCCTACGGCTGACGGTATCTTCGCCAAAAGCCGCAATTTCTTCATTATCAGCTATCTCGGGAAAGGTGGCGTTATAGTACGAATAGCCTTGGGCCAATTCGTTGATATTGAGCATAACCTCTTCTGCGGCGGCCAACGATTCTCGCTTACGGCAATACACGGGGTATTCGCCACCGTGTTCATAGCGATAATAATAATAGTAATTCCCAACTTTATACGGCACCGATTCATCTTCTTCTTTGATACGGGCCTTCATTTCCAAAAACAATTTCTCCCTCAGCTCACTGACGGGCGCCAAAACGGCTTCCGTGTAAGCATTTTCAGCATTTAGGTAGTCGATTACCTGCGCGCTTTCACGCTCCCGAAGCCAATAATAATCGTCGGTTCTGACATCATTGTGTAATTCAAATCGGTGCGGAATCTTGGGGGCTTTAGGCGGTTGAAAGGAAGTCTGACTTTGGGACATAGCGATTAAGAAGGAGTGTTTTTAACGCTGAAAATTACAATATCTTCCTGGAAATACGGTAATTTTGTTAAAAACTAACGCAATGATTACTGACATCCATTCGCTTGACCCAAACGGCACATATACCTACGCTGATTACCTGAAATGGCGATTTGATGAGCAGGTAGAGATTATCAAAGGGAAACTCTACCGAATGTCGCCAGCTCCAAAAATGGCTCATCAATGGGTATCAAATAAGCTATCTTTCCTGCTGAATAAGCATTGTGAGGGAAAATTGTGCACCATCTTTGAAGCGCCGTTCGATGTACGTTTACCCATTGGAAATGATCATTTCCCAGAGAAAATCTATACCGTAGTGCAGCCTGATATTTGTGTGATTCGTGATGAATCCAAATTAGATGAAGACGGTTGTCTAGGTGCTCCCGATTTAATCGTTGAAATCACTTCGACATCAACGTATAAAAAAGACTTCAACGAAAAGTTTAACTGGTACGAAAAAACAGGGGTACGTGAATACTGGATTGCCATCCCGAGCGAAAAAGCGATACAGGTCTATCATCTCGAAAACGGTCAATACCAATTGGGTGGAATTTACGACAAATCTCCGGCTCAATCGGTGATTTTCGAGGGATTTGAAGCGGCGTTGGAGAAAGTTTTCAGATAGTACCTTCCTCCTTAAACCACCCCGCGTACATCACATAATTGTTGGCGGTGCGCATAAACACCTCGCCCAAGTCGGGCGTTACGTCTTTGAGGTATTTGGCAGGATTACCCGCCCAAATCGTACCCGGCGGAATCGTTTTCCCTTGGGTTACCACCGCCCCAGCGGCAATGATTGAGCCTGTTCCAACGTGTACACCATCCATCACGATGGCCCCCATCCCAATCAGCACTTTATCTTCGATGGTACAACCGTGAACAATGGCATTGTGAGCAATAGAAACGTGGTTGCCGATGATGGTTTTGGTTTTTTGATAGGTACAATGAATCACGGCGCCGTCCTGAATGTTGACGTAATCACCCATTTGAATGGTATTTACATCGCCGCGCACCACGGCATTGAACCAAACTGTGCAATAATCCCCCATGATAACTTCACCCACAACGGTGGCGTTATCGGCAAACCAACAATTTGGGCCGTATTGGGGAGTTGCGCCGCGCACAGATTTTATGAGAGCCATTTTTCCAGTGTCGATTTGTGGTTATTAATTTTCGATTTGCTTTTTCTTCTCGTTCCTTTTTCTCCGTTTTTCTTTCTCCAACATTCAACGCAAAGATAGCAGTCAATCGGTTTTATTTCCGTTTCTTATTGGTTTTTGACGGTTTCAAACATTAAAAATTGGACAATCCTGTTTCACTATCTTTCTTTGATAAAAAATCAAAGTATGTCAAATCCGCTTGCATCCAAAACGCGAATCTTCATCGTTGTCATCACATTTCTGATTGTATGCGCCTTTTTGATGCGGTGGTATGTTTTTAAAATCCCGTGGCAGGCCAACCTCTTTCTCGCCCTTATCTCGGGCTCGGTCATGGTTATTTCGTGGTTTTTTTTCAGTAAACTCCACCATTTTTTCGACTCCTTTTTCCCCTACGAAAACGGTATCATCATGCGCATGATTCCGCAGGTATTACTCACCTTCGTTTTTGTTTTGGTAGTATCGGGAGTTACTGTCTCATGGGTGATGTCTCTTTTCCCTTTTAGTTCACTGATTGCCCAACAATACACCGATTTGGCCAAAATAGCGGGGTATTTCGCCCAATTTTTGGTTGTCTTGCTCATCAACGTACTGCACCTTTCCGATTATTTATTCCATAAGTGGCGCGAAAATGCCACGCGGGCCATTCACCTCGAAAAAGAAAAATCACAAGTACAATTTGATAATTTAAAAAACCAGCTGAATCCTCATTTTCTGTTCAACAGCCTGACCTCATTGGACAGCCTGATTCAAGAAAACCCCGACTTAGCGCGGCAGTTTTTACAGCAGCTTTCGAAGGTATTTAGGTATGTTTTACAACATAAAGACAAAGGATTAGTACCGCTTTATACCGAGATTGATTTCATAAAAAACTACGTTTTTTTGCTTCAAACACGTTTTGAAACCTCTCTGACGATTGATTTTCAGATTTCGAACGAAAGTCTTGAAAAAAAAATAACACCCGTTACACTCCAAATTTTGATTGAAAATGCACTCAAACATAATATCGTTAGTGCAGCTCACCCGCTCACCATCCGAATTTGTTCGGATGAACAGTATTTAAAAGTTGAAAATAATATTCAACCCAAAAAACAGGTGGAAACCTCCAATGGTCAGGGACTACAAAACCTCAAAAATTTGTATAAATTCCTGACCGATACGCCTTTTGAGACCATCATCCACAACGGAAAATTTGTAGCTTACATACCTTTGATCGCCTGAGTGAACACAAGAGATGAAAAGTAAGAGGTAGGGGTGAATTTCATACTTCATACTTCGTACTTCCTACTTCTTTTTTAAAACTCCCTTAAAACCCGAAGTATGCAAATATTAATGCTTGAAGATGAGCCGTTGGTGGCCAAAAATCTGGAAAAACTAGTCCGAGAACTCCTGCCACAGGCAACCCTCTTGGGACCGCTAGTCAGTGTAGAGGCAGCATTGAATTGGTTTAAACAAAACGCCGAACCTGACCTTATTTTGGCCGACATTCAATTGGCCGACGGCGTTAGCTTTGATATTTTTCATGAATTGAAGGTATCCTGCCCTATTATATTTACCACCGCTTATGACGAATACGCCATTCGGGCTTTTAAGGTCAACAGCATTGATTATCTACTAAAACCCATTGATAAAGAAGACCTTAAGTCTGCTTTTGAAAAATTTAGCCGCTGGCAAAACGCGCCTGATAAAGACGTTTTCTCTCATCAATTACGGGATTTACTTCATGATTTAGAACATCGAGCCGCAAAGCAATACAAACATCGCTTTACGGCTCATTATCAGCGAGCGGTGGTTGCCGTCCCCGAAACGCGGGTGGCTTATTTTGTGCGGGAAGAAGTCATTTGGCTCGTCACCACCGATAATCAGCGCCTGATTACGGATTATCAATCGCTCGATGAAATCGAAGACCTGCTCGACCCTACCCAATTTATACGGGCCAACCGGCAATACATCGTCAGAAAAGGAGCGCTAGAAAGCTATCGAACGCATTATTCGGGCAAAATAGAATTGTCGCTTACCGTACCCGTCAAAGAAGAAATTATTATCAGCAAAGACAAAGCGGCGCAGTTTCGGATTTGGTTTGAGCTATAAAGGGGTGTCATTTTTTAGGCGATCACCTCTATTTTTTACCAAAATGGTTTAACTTTGTGGAATGGAGAGCACTGCTAAAATATATGTCGCTGGTCACCGAGGAATGGTAGGCTCGGCGCTTGTACGACGCTTGCAAGCCGAACGTTATGAAAATATAGTAGTTCGCACCTCACGTGAACTGGATTTACGTAATCAACAAGCTGTAAGTGAATTTTTTGAGACCGAACGTCCCGACTACGTCTTTTTGGCGGCGGCAAAGGTAGGTGGCATCATGGCCAACAACGTCTATCGTGCGGAGTTTTTGTACGATAATTTACAGATTCAAAATAACATCATCCACAATTCATACCTTACGGGGGTGAAAAAACTGATGTTTTTGGGTTCGTCGTGTATTTATCCTAAAATGGCTCCCCAACCCCTCAAAGAGGATTACTTGTTGACTGGGCCGCTTGAATACACCAATGAGCCCTATGCCATCGCGAAGATTACGGGCATCAAGATGTGCGAGAGCTATCGCAAACAGTACGGCTGTAATTTTATTTCGGCCATGCCAACAAACCTCTACGGGCCCAACGACAACTACGACCTCAACAACTCGCACGTGCTGCCCGCCATGATTCGGAAGTTTCACGAAGCCAAGGTAGAAGGCAAGCCTTTTGTTGAATTGTGGGGAACAGGCTCGCCGCTTCGGGAGTTTTTACACGCCGATGATTTGGCCGACGCCTGCGTCTACCTCATGAAAACCTACGATGGTGAGCAGTTTGTAAACATCGGTGTAGGTGAAGATATTACCATCAAAAACCTCGCCGAGCTTATCAAAGAAACCGTAGGCTACGAAGGTGCATTGCACTGGAATACCGACAAACCCGACGGCACCCCCCGCAAACTCATGGATGTAGGCCGATTACACAGTATGGGTTGGAAACATAAATACAACCTCGAAGAAGGAATCCGAATTACGTATCAGGATTTCTTATCCAAAGTTGAAGAATATGCTGTATAACAAAATTGCCCCGCCAGAAAAGCGGGGCAATTTTGTTTATATCTTTTATCGAATCTGAAGGTATTTTTCACCTACCATCATCATGCCAACTCCCCCACTACCTCTTCGATGGGCTTCGCTTCGGGGAAGAACGACACTATTCTAGTTAAAACACCTTCGATAATCGCATCTGGACACGAAGCGCCGCAGGTAAGCATCACCGTAACTTGCTCCTTTTGAGGGATAAAATTTTCGGTCACTTCCTCCTTTTTTTTATGGAGATTATAGTGCTTGATGAGGGTGTTACTGAGTATTTTATTATCTGACTCAATAAAGTAAGTCGGCAGTTTTTGTTCGCACAACTCTACAATGTGCGAGGTGTTGGAGCTGTTGTAACCGCCTGCTACCAGCACGAAATCAGCTTCGTGTTGCAGTAAAGCGTAGGTTGCGTCTTGGTTATCATTGGTTGCGTAGCAGAGTGTGTCACGGGTATTGGCAAAATGCTCCTCCACTTGCTGCGGTGCCAGTTGATAGTGCTGTATCATTACCCCTTTTAGATAATCCGCAATACCCTGTGTATCAGAGGCCAACATCGTGGTTTGATTAACCACACCTATCCGTTGCAAATCCTGCTCTGGATCAAAGCCCACCGAATATTGCCCCCTAAATTCTTCGAAAAAATCTTCTTTTGACCCCTCTCCCGTAATGTATCGCGCCAATCGCTCGGCCTGTTTCAGGTTTTTAAGCACCACTGTCGGTGCATTTTCTTTACTGTGCGAAAAGGTCGCCCGGGTTTCTTCGTGCAGTGGCTTTCCGTGTACAACAATGGTATAGTTTTTCTGACCGATTTGGGTGGCACGATTCCACACTTTTTCTACAAAGGGGCAAGTAGTGTCGTATTGATAAGCATCAATTCCCAACAGTCTCAACCGATTTTGTATTTCGACGGTGGTTCCAAACGCTGGCACAATTACAATATCATCGGGGCGTAGTGCCTCCCACGGGATAATCTGCCGCCCAGTGGTTTCCATTAGGAATCTAACTCCTCTTTCCAACAAGTCCCGGTTTACGTCGGGATTGTGAATCATTTCGCTCAACAAAAAAATGCGCTTGCCTGGATTGTCAGCAATCGCTTTATAAGCGATTTCGATGGCATTTTCGACACCATAACAAAACCCAAAGTGCCGTGCAATCAGAAACTTTACAGGGCCAAAATCAAGCACCGTTGGCGAAAAATCGCGTTTAAGCTTATCGTTTTTTCGACGCAGCTCTTTGATGGGCGTAATGATGCGACTACGGTAAAAATCAGGTATGTGGAAGGTCTTCATGCTGTTGGAGCAGAATTACGCGTTCGTTGAAAATAATCGTTTCGTTGCAAAATTACAACGAACGTATATATAACACGCTACATTTCTGCTTTGTTTCAACCTTTCCTCAAAATACCTGCTCATTTACTTTGATTTGAGCCTCAGGGTTGAACTGGTACGTGTAGCATTTGTTGTCGGCTTGGGTCTCCACAATTCGATAGCCACGGTACGATACGCCCCAATTTCCACCATAATGACCGTCGAAAAACGCGGGCTTTGAAGTGGTTTTCCCCATATCAATGGCATGGTCGTGCCCGTGAAACATGGCTTTCAAATTTGAGTACTTCCCAAGCATTTTTTCCAATTCGGGGCATTCGGTGCCGTGTTCAGACCACATTTTAGCGGGAATGTGCATAAACAAAAACACATTTTCCTTCTTGGTAAACCCCGCCAACTGCTTGTCTATCCACGGAATATCGGGGCAAAGGTATTCGCCTTTGATGTTAGAAGTGTCGGCCAAAATAATGGCGTTTTTCCCTATTTCAACCGCATGATTGAGATCGTAGCCCCAAGTAGCGCGCCATTGCTCAGGTGTTACGTGGTCGTGGTTGCCGCGCGTCACGTAATAAGGAAGCCCAAGACTGTCAAAAACTTTCTTTACGTCGGGCAAAAACGCTACGTTGTCGTGAAATAAATCTCCGTTAAAAACCACAAAATCGAGCCGTCTTTCGGCATGTTCTTTTTGCAGGTTCTTGATAATGTTTTCGTGGTAAAGCTTAAAATCTGTATTTGGCTGCCCATAATGCCCGTCGGATGCAACCGCGAAACGTAGATTTTTGGCGGATTTGGCCGCAGGTTTTTGGCATCCAAAGGCCAGTAATCCAACCGAAAGTTGGAGAAATTCTCGACGACGAAGCATAGTGTTTCTAGTTTTTTTAGCTATTCCAGATTTCCCAAGCTTTTTCAGCCTGTAATTGAAGCATTGGCAGACCGTTATGTATTTGGGTCCCCTGCTCTTTGCCTTTTTTCAAGAAAAGCGTTTCGGCTGGATTGTATACTAGGTCGTACAATAAATGATTTGCCCCCAGCAGTTCATACGGGACAGCGGGACACTCCTCAGTCTTGGGATAGGTGCCAACGGGAGAGGTATTGATAATCAGCAGGTGCTGAGCAATGACATCCGCTGTTAGATCATGGTAAGAAATAGCGGCAGACTGATGTTCTGGTTGTCGGGAAACAATGGTGTACTCAATCTGAAGGTCTTTCAACGCGGCCAAGACGGCTTTTGCCGCCCCACCATTGCCCAACACCAAGGATTTCAAGTGATTGGGAACGATTTTTAAATTCTCCAGCCATTGTTCCAACGAAATTCGGAATCCGTAATAATCAGTATTATAGCCTTTTAATTTACCATCAGGAAGGAATTTTATCGTATTGACCGCGCCGATTCGCGCTGCCGAGGCCGCGTCGAGTTCATCCAAAAAAGGGATGATGTTTTGCTTGTGCGGGATAGTGACATTCAATCCCGACAGGTCAGGATTTGCCTTAATCAATTCGGGGAAATTATGGTGATCGGGGAGTTCAAGCAACTCATAACGGCTGTTTTCAACCCCTTCTTTTTCGAATTTTTCAGTAAAATATTTTTTAGAAAAAGAATGGGTCAATGGGTAACCAATCAAACCAAATACTCTCATTATTGAACAATTATCAGTTTTTTATTTCTTCTAAAACCTTGGCTTTCAACGCGTATTACATAAACACCTACTGGCAAAGCGCTAAAATCAAATAGCTTTTGATTATCAAAAGACGGTACATTAATGGTTTGAATCGGTCTTCCCATCAAGTCGTATACTATTAAGGTGGCATTTTTGAGAATCTCCTGTGTTTCGACTATTACTTTTCCATCCGACGAAGGGTTTGGATACACTGCTATGCCATTATTATCGGCCTCCAGAATAAAATCAAATACAGAAGACGTTTTTGAAACGCACGTCAACGTTGAGCTGTGTTGTACAGATGCACTCACGGTAAACATTCCTGATTGATTTACCCTTATCACTGATTTTGTCTCCCCCAAGGCTTGATTACCTGATTTCCAAGCATATACCGCAGAAGCGGTTGGATTGGAGACCTGGAGGGTATAAACCCCTATTTTTTCAATGACTGGAGTCAGCGGCAGGGCTTTTACATCAACCCTTGTCGGTCCCGTAAACGGAGATAAACAACCGATGCCGTCCCGGACGCGTGCGGCATAATTGCCAGATTTAGTCGCAACAATTCGCTTACCTGATTCTCCCGTGTTCCAGAATACATCATAATTTGTTTCTACTCTAAGGCCGACCTGGTCACCGTCGCAAAAGGTTAAACGTCCTTCAGAAATAACGGATGGAACGGGCGGTAGTTGATTTACTCGCACATTGACGGGTTCTGAAGCGGGAGAAGAACAGCCAAATTGATTCCGGATTATCAAGGTATAATTTCCCGCTAAATTGACGGCTACACTTTTGGTATTAGCGTTGTTTGACCATTGGTAGGCGCTTGCATCGGGTGCGGTCAAGGTTACACTTTGGTCCGCACAAATGGTTGTAGGCCCTCCCACCGAAATGGTAGGCCGCCCTGGATTTGGATTAACCACAATTTGAATAGGTACCGACGCAGGAGAAGTACATCCCGTAGAAGGCTCAAAAACCGTGGCCGAAATACTTCCTGCACTATACACTCTGATGCTTCTTCCTCTATCGCCATTGCTCCATTCAAAAATATTACCACCCGATGTAATTGTCAACACCGTATTGTCGGTGGCGCAAAAAGTGGTAGGTCGCTCATTGACCACCGTTGGCGCGGCAGGCAGGGGGTTGACCTTGACCGGAAACGCATCCGAAACCGAGCGGCAACCATTTTTATCTACGTAACTCACATTATAATTTCCCCCAGTAGTTGCCGTAATTGTTTGGCTATTTTGGAAATTATTCCAAGTAATGCCAGTGCTGTAATTAGTGGTTAAAGATACTTGCCCACCCTGGCAAAAAGTGGTTGGTCCAAGAGCGGTAATAATTGGTTTAGCTGGCAATGCATTGACCGTTATCGAAATATTGTTGGACGAAGGCGACTGGCACCTGTTGGCGTCAACCGTCCTGACCGAGTATCGCCCTGGAAGGTTGACAATTACGCTTTTCGTACTTTGCCCGTTGCTCCAAATGTATCCTGTTTGGTCAGACGAGGTAAGGGTAACTACTTCATTTTCACAAATGGTGGTGCTGCGGTCAGCAGTGATGGTCGGTGGAGCTGGCAAAGGATTGACTTTTACGGTCACCACCTCCGAACCTGGCGAGGTACAGCCGTTGGCGTCGGTAACGGTCAATGAAAAATTACCCGCTTTTAGAATGTTGATACGACGACCGCGTGCGCCGTTGCTCCAGTTGTACTGAGCAGAACTGCTTGAAGTTAAAATGGTACTGTCGCCGTCGCAAAAAACCACGGGCCTTTCGGGTGTAATGGTGGGCGCGGGTGGCAATGGATTGACCGTTACTGTGATATTATTTGATATTCCGTCGCAGCCATTTGCATCCCGAAAGCGAACATTATAGGTCCCTGAGGTTGTTACTTCAATGTTTTTTGCTTGTTGACCTGAGCTCCAAATATTACCAGATTCATAATTGGAAGATAGCGTTACGCGCCCTCCCTGGCAAAACGACGTGTTTCCAGAGGCACTGATGGTAGGGGCCGCTGGAGGCGCATTGACCTGTACATTTACGCTTGTCGGCTCAGACGTACAGCCCTTGTCATCTAGCACTCGCACCTCGTACTTGCCGCTGCTGCGAGCCGTTACGACCTGTCCTCTGTCGCCTGTCGACCAACGATATTCTGCGGCCGAGGTAGCCGTCAGATTAACCGACTCCCCCTGACAAAAAGTAAGTGGCCCCGAAGCAGCAATGGTTGGCTTTGAGGGCAAAGGAGAAGAAAAGGACGTAACATTGATACTAGCGGAGCCTTTGCAACCGTATAAGTTTTGGGTCGAAACGGAATAAGTGCCCGATGCCGACACTTCTATACGTTGATTTGTCGAACCAGTATTCCACTGATTTCCAGTCGCTCCACTCGAAATAAGCCCCACGGTGCTCCCTTGGCACAGTGGCAATTTTCCGTCTACTGAAATCGTAATTGGAGCGCTTTGCAGGTCATTAGGAACGATGATGTTTGGGGTATAATAGACATTTCCAGCACCGTCTCTTACGGTGGCTTGATAATTTCCTGGCCCGAAGTTAACCGATGAGCCATTGGCACCGTTATTCCATTGAACCGATGAAAAAGGACCTTGTACATTAATATTCAACTGGTTTCCACCAGCACAGCTAACCGAAAAACTCGGAAATGTTCCAGTTTGAGGAAAACAGGAATTAAAAAAGTTGTCGTCCAAGGCTGCATTCCAAGCACCTGCTGCGTCTGACAATCCGCCGTTTTGAAAATGGAAACCGTCAGGACGTGGCGTTTGAATATTGTCAGTAGAAGGCCCAAAAAATACTGAATTGCCCCCCAAAACGACCTGATTTTGCCCATTAATAATCTCCTGATTGCTTCCTTTGGAGTTATAATAGGAGACCCTTGAAATCACCCATCCTACGTTTTTACCAAAATGTTGGCGGGATTTTTCAATGATTCTGCGCAAATTGGATTCGTACGTTCCAGCAGAATTATTGAGCAAGTTGTCGGCTTCGCCTTGGTGCCAAAGTACCGCTCTGATTCCCGTAACACTCGCGTAATAATTGAGGGCCATCCTCAAATTCCCGTAGGGCTGCCCTGGAGGGTAAGTATCATTGATATAAATACTATTGGTAATGCCACCATCCACGGTTTCACTCCAGTTTTTGGAGGCAGTTCCTTCCCATGCGGCATTATAAAATAACACAGGTACATTGAGACGATTGGCAATCATGTCACCCAAACGCCCCCAACACCAGGAAGAAAGCCCTCGGGGGCCCACATTCCCATTGTCGCTCATTCGAACAAAATCAGGCTTAGGAAAGGAGTTATTCTGATTATCGTTATTTCGATAATTAACGCAGTTGACGCGGTCATCTCCTGGGCCAGGCGCACCATAGTTAAAAAATCCCTGTGCGTTGGATTGGCCAGCCACTAAAAACACCTCCCCCACTCCCACGCGTTGTAATTCGGCTGTACTGATGACATTGCCGTTTACCATACCTCTGACCTGAAGTTCGTACCATCCGCCTCGCACCTGAATAGTACCCGAATAAAATCCTCCCTGCGGGTTATCTTTAAGAAGGCGCCAATCCGTTTGCTCCCCTTGTCCGGGACTCATGGGTACCACCCTCACCTCCACTCGGTCAATATTCTGGGAGTATTGACCAGTGACGTGGATGATACCATTCCCAAAATTGTCACGTTGAAATACGATTCGACTGGTAGGAAATGTGATGTTTATCTGTGCGAAAATGGTCAAAGGAAATAGAATACACGCAAAGCTTTGCCAGAGATTCCTCAGGTAAAAGTTCAATTTCATTTGTTCAGCATTTGGTGGAATATATACTTTCTAAACTTACTTAAACGCCACTAACTTTTCAATCCTTTGGAGCCTCAATTCATCCTGCCTACCTACCACACGCCTTTCAACGGCACACCTAAGGATTTAAAGTTTTCCAGATTAAATCTTTTAATTCACTGATTCCTTCTTGGGTCACTGATGATATATATACGTGGGGAATATCACTAGGGACCGTTTTCATTATTTCTTGTTTTGTTTCCTCGTCAATCAGGTCGCCTTTTGTAATGGCCAACAATCGTTCTTTCTCTACCAACGACGGATCATACAATTCCAACTCATTCAACAATGTCCGGTATTCGTCACCGATATTGTCGCTGGTAGCAGGGACCATAAATAGCAAAATAGAGTTTCGCTCAATATGCCTTAAAAACCTCAAACCCAACCCTTTACCTTGCGACGCCCCTTCGATAATCCCTGGAATATCGGCCATTACAAACGACTTATAATCCCGGTATCCTACCACCCCCAAATTTGGGACCAAAGTAGTAAATGGATAGTCAGCAATCTCGGGCCGCGCCGCCGATACCGTTGAAAGCAACGTTGATTTACCCGCGTTCGGAAACCCAACCAGGCCCACATCGGCCAACAGTTTCAATTCCAACACAATCCACTCCTCTTGCGACGGCTCTCCGGGTTGGAAGTGCTCGGGCGTTTGGTTGGTGGCGGTTTTGAAATGGTGGTTTCCCAATCCACCCCGACCGCCTTTGAGCAAAATCACCTCCTGCCCATCCTCGGTTACTTCCGCCAAAATCTCCCCTGTTTCGGGGTTTTTGGCGATGGTACCAAGCGGTACTTCTACTATGACGTCATCTCCTTGCTTTCCGTTGCAACGGGCCCCGCTTCCAGCCTCTCCGTTTTCGGCCCGGATATGTCTTTTATACTTCAAGTGGAGCAGGGTCCAGTGCTGAGAATTGGCCTTCAGAATCACGTGCCCGCCCCGGCCTCCATCGCCACCGTCTGGACCGCCTTTATCAACGAATTTTTCTCTCCTGAAATGCCGTGAGCCAGCTCCTCCTGCTCCTGAGCGGCAGCTAATTTTAACGTAATCTATAAAGTTTGAACTTGCCATTTTGACGTGTTTATCTTCCGAAAGTATCGGAAAAATTATCTTTTAGTGAATTTAGTACTTACTATTACCTAACTCCTAATAGACAACAATGATTCTTTGATTGCTTATTTTACAACAAAAAAACTCGTATGGAATGCCTCTAGGCACAGCCACACGAGTTACAAATTTGGGAAAGAAACGGCAGAGTCTATGTGTATGGACCCCTAAAATTATTATTCGGTATCGATGGCCGAACACAAATTATTAAAAATTTCCTCGATTTGACCGATTCCATTTACCACGGTCAGCTTGCCTTGCGCTTGGTAATACGGCAATACATGGACGGTCTTGTTAAAATATTCGTCAATTCTTTTGACCAATTTATCTTCGTCGTCATCGGCACGACCACTCACTTTTTTGCGCTCGGCAATGCGGCGTTTGAGTTCGGCCTCATCCACATCCAACTGGAGTACCGCTTTGATATCACTGTTTTTTGACGCCAAAAAAGCATCCAAGGCCTCAGCTTGAGGCACCGTACGCGGAAAACCATCAAAAATAATGCCCTTCGCGTCGGGATTTTTTTGAACTTCTTCTTCCAACATATCAATCGTGACCGAATCTGGCACCAAAATCCCGTTGTCAAGCAGGTCTTTTACGCGTTTTCCCAACTCGGTTTGTTCTTTGATGTGCATCCGAAACAAATCACCGGTTGAGATATGGACCAACTGATATTTTTCGATGAGTTTTGCAGCTTGGGTGCCTTTGCCCGCACCCGGAGGGCCAAAAAGTACAATATTAAGCATCTGACTGAAAGGGCTTTTGGTGGAGGTAGAGCTATGTTTTTGAGGTTTGACTACGCAAATTTACAATTTCATCACACTACTCAACGGTTTTCGGGCATAAATTAAAAAAGGATTTTGCTAAAATGAGGTAGTTTGAGGAGAAAGACTCCGAATAATTCAAATAAAAAGCGATTACTTTTCAAATTTTAAACACAATATCGCAATCAGCAAAAAGAGGCTACCTTGCGTAAGGCAGCCTCCTCTAGGTACACTTAATTAAGTTTAAGATTACTCAATCACAATGCGTTTTACGGCACCGTCTTCGTTCTGAACTACGTTGACAAAATACGTTCCTTTGGCATTTTTGCCCAGTTCAAGTTGCCCTACATAATCGCCCGAAAAATCTTTCACTTCTTTGCGGCTTACCTGCTTTCCTTTGGTGTCGGTCACGGTGATGGTCACGTCGCCTTTGTTGGGGGCGTAGAAGCGGAGGTTGAGTTCGTTTTTGTCGGGGTTGTTGGGGAATGCCTCCAAACCGCGAATCGACGCAGGCTTACCTGAGCCCCCGAGATTGATGTCGCTGTGCCAAAACTCACGAAATTTGGGTTCAAAATCGCGGCTCCAGTCTTCCATGTTGCGCTCCAGCTTCCGCATTTGAGGCTCAATTCTTTTTTCAACGCGCTTCATACGATCGGCAAATGCCTCTTCGTCAAAGTCAAACCTAAAATTATGATTGTAGTTGTAATTATCCTGACGGTCTTTTGGGTTGGACTTGTAAATTTTTACGCGCTCCTTTTCTTCTTTTTGCTTCCGCACAATTCGGTCATCGTCATACCGACGGTCATGGTCTAGGTGGCGGCTTTCTCCTTCTTCAATCTCGATGCTCAATCGGCGGTTGGCGGCGTCTTTACTAGTACCTTTCAATGAATCCACGATGGCCTTCACTTTGGCTTCTCGCTCGGCTTCCGAAAGATTATTGTAGGTATACGAGCGTTCAACGATTTCGGTTTTTCCGTCTTTTTCCTCGCTCATACGTACGCGAACAGTTACTTTGTCTTTGGCAGAATCTCTCGCTTCTTTCTTTTCCTCCTGCGACAGCGCCGTTGTGGCTACTCCCAGCCCAGCGACCAATGCGATTAATGCAAATTTTGTTTTCATGCGTTTGTTGTTTTGAGGCTCAAAAGTGTTTAAAATTTAAAAAGTCGCGGTGTTAAATTTTCTTAAATTGTGTTAAAGGATTGGTTGAATTACGTTATTTTGAACGGTAACAAATCAAAAGTCACGTTTTAGGGAAAGAACGTTGCATGGAGTTGAAAAAAAATGATGACCACCCAAAAAATACGGTTGTTGATTACGCTCATGGGCCTCGCGGCGTTGGGGTTGATGGGATTTCAGTGGCATTGGATTACAAGTGCTCTGACGCTACGCAATGAGCAATTTGACCTGAAAGTGTCGGATGCGTTGCAGGATGTAGTTCGTAAATTAGAAAAGCAGGAAATCATTTATTTGATTCGTCAACGCGAACAAATCGAACAACAACAGCGCAAATTGGAAGCATTGAATAAAAATCGCCTGGCAAAGTCGAGCCAGTCGCCCAAACACTCTTTGCCCAGCGAATATGCTTCCAATCGCGACGACAAACTGACTGGCTCTAATCCCACCGACGCCCTTACCCCGCGCAACCGCTCCATGACGGATTTTCAGGCCAACCTTATTAATGAATTTTTGCGCCAACGCAACAGCGAATTACCTCATATCGAGCGTTTTTTGCGCATTCATGCCGAACAAGAACGAATATTTGACGCGTGGTTTAACCAAATGGACCACGCATTTTGGCCTACCGATAGCACCTCCAATGGCTCAGTGTTGATGACGGTGCGGTCGTCGGTGCAAAAGGCGCGTCAAAACGCTGAAAATGAGCCGCCGACCTACCTGCCCAATCGCGCTAAGACCAAAGAAAAACTGCTTAAGGTAGCTTCTGCATCGCAGAGTGATTTATTGAAAGATGTGTTTAAAGATTTGCTTTTCAGCAAACGTCCGGTGGAGCAGCGCGTCAATCGCATTATGCTTGATTCACTGCTGCGAAAGTCGTTGCAGGAGCGGGGCATCGGAATTGCGTATGAGTTTGCTATTCAGAACAACGTACATCAAAACATCATCTTTTCAACGGCATCTTACCGCCCCGATAGCACTGATTCAGAACTATTTAAGGCAAGTTTATTCCCCAATGAGCTCAATACCATGCCAAGTAAGCTGTTGGTGTATTTTCCCGAACGGCAGGCGTTTATTTTGGAAAACATGGGCTTTACCCTCGTCAGTTCGGCCTTGTTGTTGCTTGTTATTTTGGGTTGTTTTTACGTAGCAGTGGCAACCATTTTGAAACAGAAAAAACTCTCGGACGTCAAAAATGACTTTATCAATAACATGACGCACGAGTTCAAAACGCCCATTTCGACCATTTCGTTGGCCGTAGGCATGGCGCGCGAACAAGTAGAAACGCAGGGCGAACCCCTCAAAATCAAACGCTATTTGGGCATTGTGCAGGACGAGATTCAACGTTTGGGTGGGCACGTAGAAAAAGTATTGCAAATGGCGTTGCTCGACCGTGGCGAAATAAAACTTCGGCCCACCACGCTCAATATTCACGACGTCATTGAAAAAGTCTTGAACAATCTGAGCGTACAGCTAGAACAGCGGCAAGGAGAAGTGGAACTGAGTTTTGAGGCCGAGCAAGAAATCATTCAGGCCGATGAGCTGCATTTGACCAATATCCTCACCAATTTGATTGATAATGCCAACAAATACTCCCTTGACGCGCCGCCGCAGATTATGGTAAGCACCGAAAGTGATGCCGAAAACGTATATATCCGCGTCACAGACCACGGTTTGGGCATGAACAAAGAACAGCAAACCAAGATTTTTGAGCCGTTTTACCGCGTTCCGACGGGCAATGTTCACGACGTAAAAGGGTTTGGATTGGGGTTGAGTTACGTCAAAAAAATGATTGAAGCCCACGGCGGCCGCATCGACGTCAAAAGCAAGCCCAGTGAAGGCAGTACCTTTACGATTCAGTTGCCGTTACAAAAAGAGACTTTGAACTAATAACCCAAACAGCATGACGACCAAACTACCGCCTACGAAAATCCTCCTGGCCGAAGATGACCCTAATCTGGGGCAATTGTTACAGGAATACCTCACCAACAAAGGCTACAAAACGGATTTGGCCGTGGATGGCAATGCGGGTTTGAAGCGGTTTCTGGAAGGTTCGTTCGATTTGTGCCTGCTAGATGTGATGATGCCAAAAAAAGATGGCTTTTCGTTAGCCAAAGAAATTCGCCTCACCGACAAAGAAGTTCCCATCATTTTTCTGACGGCCAAAAGCATGAAGGAAGACACTATTCAGGGTTTTAAAGCAGGTGCCGACGACTACATCACAAAGCCGTTCAGCATGGAAGAACTATTGCTACGTATACAAGCTGTATTGCGCCGTTATCAAAAAACAGCCCCAATGCATGAACCACAATTGAGTGTATTTCAACTCGGGAAATACACCTTCGATTTTGCGCACCAAGTCCTTACCCAAAACGACACCCCACAAAAACTGACAAGCAAAGAAGCGGCATTGCTCAAATTGTTTTGCGAAAACAAAAACCAACCTATTAACCGAAGTTTTGCGTTGAAGCTCATTTGGGGCGACGATTCCTACTTCAACGCCCGCAGCATGGATGTCTACATTACGAAGCTCCGCAAGCACCTCAAAGACGATGCATCTCTCCAAATTATCAACCTCCACGGCGAAGGTTTTAAGTTATTGGTTGATGAATGAGCTAGCGCGGCAGGGCATAGATATTGATGTTTATATGCCATTTAGTTATGTCTTCTTTGGTAGGAATAGAAACAACTTTGGCGGTGGTATCAAACTCTTCAAAGTAAAAAATATCGTAACCGTGTTTGGCAATGGTTTCAAACAGCTCCATTTTATCGGCAGGGCTGTTGTGCTCAAAACTTTCCGCCACAATAACGGGCTTATATTGGGCAATTAAGTCCGAGATAGATTTGAGAATTTCCTTATCGTAACCTTCAGTATCCACTTTGATGAACGATAGTTTGGGGAGCCAATCTCCGTAATTCGCCTCCAAAAAACGCATCAATGGAATACCCTTTATTTTCGCGGGATAAACGAATTTCCCATGACGGCTTTCTTTGGTTGGAGAAATTCCGCCGTTTACAAAGGAGGCCTCTGAAGAGATAAAAAAGAATTCTTCTTCCTCTACCGAAATTGCAAACGGTAGGGCATGAATGGATAGTTTGTTTTGGTTGAGGGTGGCGTTTTCCTTCAGTATTTTAAACACGTACGGATTGGGGTCAAAGCCCAGCGCCAAGCCTGATTTTCCCGCTGCCAGCCCCATCGGTACGGTGGTATCGCCAATGTTGGCGCCAATGTCAATGACCAAATCTCCTTCTTTGATGAATTTTCGAAAAAAATCGACAGTTTCCTGCTTCAAGCCCAACCGCGTAGCCAAAGGATTGGCCCATTCTGCAAAATCGATTTGCCCGTCTTTCTCCAATTGGTAATGATTGATGAGAGAAGGATACTCTTTGGTATATCTTCTGGCTATTTTTCGACGGAAAGAGTCTCTGAAGTACTTGAACATCTATGATTGAGGTTTGGATTATAAGGCAATATTGTCGATAATTTCTTCATATTTTGCCTAACAGAAGGAATTGTTGGGTAAAACGAAAAAAGAGCCAAATAAACCCCTCAAATAGGATAAAAAAAGGTGGAAACCCTTTAGAAGCCTCCACCTTTTTTAACTTTTTACTACTTCTATTTTTTACGTTTCTTTTTCTTCTCAATTACTTTTTCGGGTTCTACGGGCGGCGGTGGCGGCGGAATGCTCAAGTCTTTGACTCGGATATTCCGGAACCTCACCACATCACCGTGGCCAAGAAATCCAATGTACCCCGACGTGCGGCTAAGCCCCGGATGGTCGCGGTGGTCGGCAGTGCCGTTTTTGGACGCTTCGGCCAAATCACCATCTAAAATCACGGTGCCATTAAGCGTTACTTTAACTTTAGAGCCTTTGACAACCACCTCCTGATAATTCCACTCACCCACAGGTTTGAGGTAGCCACGCTTGGCAGCAATGATGCCGTAGGCCGAGCCGTGATACTGATATGGTTGCAGATTCTTATAGATTTCGGCCTCATTGTCCAGAATCTGCAATTCCGTACCCACATAGGCGGCATCGCCCTGCAACGGCGCGCGAATACCCAGGCCATTGTTGGAGCCGGGCGTCAATTGGAATTCAAAACGGAATTCAAAATCGCTGTATTCGTCTTTGGTATATAGGTTGCCTTTGCCACCACGGTTGGGATAAATCACCATTGCACCATCTTCCATGACATAATCGGTGGTGTTGCCCATCCACTCAAACATATTTGTGCCGTCAAACAACATTTTAAAGTTATCCTGTTTTTCCTGCTCGCTCAATACAAACGGCTTTGTTTGGGGCAATTCGCGAACGTAAATGTCACGGTAGGCCACGAGTGTACCATGCGCCTGAAGTTCTAACTGCTCCATCGGAAATATGGGTTGTTTTCGGTCCCAATAGTTTTCCAGAATAACATTATCTACTACCAATTCACCATTGAGACGCACCGTCACGCGGTCGCCTTTCATTTGGATGTAGAACGTGTTCCAATCGCCAATGGCGTTGTCGGCCAATTTAAGCGGCTTGCTTGGGTTCTTTTGGTTATTGTACAAACCGCCCGAGCCTACCTGCGCACCTACTTCTACGCGTGAGGTGTCCCACACCTGAACCTGCGGCGAACCGCGCAGATAGATGCCAGCATCACCTTTAGGTTCAATGCGCCAATCGACGTACATTTCAAAATCTCCGTATTTTTTAACCGTACAGAGATTATCACCGTGACCCGTGAAGATGAGTTCGCCATCTTTGACAACCCACCCTTTCCGCATCACTTCGTCGGCTTTTGCCTGTTTGGCAGCGAGCGTATCGGGGTGCATTTTGGCCCGGGCAATGGGGTTGGCGACCAAACCTTTCCAGCCTGTCAGGTCTTTTCCGTTAAACAACGAAACAAAACCTTCGCCCGCTGGCATTTCAGCCAAATGCTTCCGAACGGCCTCTTTTTGCTCGTTGTTGGCAAAATTCAGGGCCTTATTTAACAATTGACGTACGGTATTTCCCTGAAAATCTTTATTGGCCAGTGCACTATTGATGACCACTTGCGCGGCAGTTTGCTGCAATTGAGTATCATCCAAATAATTGCCCGCTAAAATCAACGCATTGAAGGTGCGATTGCGAACGAGTTCTTTCAGAATACTTTCTTTTTGGGCGGCTGTTTTAGACATATCCATTGCTTTACGCAACATCAATACTTTTTGCGTGGGCGTTTGATTCAGCCGATTAGCCGCTTTGATATAGCCACTCACCGCTTGGTCAAGGTAGCCCGCATCGGCGGTGTTTTTCCCAATTTTATACAGTTCTGAAGCAGCACTGGCATCTTTCCAATTGGAAAGGGCATTCAGGGCCGCGTTTTGTGTAGCGGCATCGCCATTTTGGAAGGCTGCCGCCACGGTTGACAATGCTTTTTTGCCACCGATATTGGCCAAAATGAGCAAATAATTGGGTTTCTTATCCGTCGGTGCTGCATTCATCTGTTCCAATACTGTGTTGGTTTGTTGCAATGCATCGCCTGTTTTCTTTACCACGGCCGTTATTGCTTCCTGCGTTGAAAGCACCTCTTGCGGAGTCGAAACACTATTCAATAGCCCCACTAAGGTAGGCAGGTCTTTTGACACAGAAACGCTCTTAAGTGCCGCAAAAGCCGCGGCTTTTACATTGGCATCGTTGTTTTTTAACTGTGCCAAAACCACCTCTATTTTGCTGTCGGCCGCACGCGCCGCCAATACTTCGAGCAATGCGGGCTGTGCACTTGCAGGCATGGAAGGAAGCGCGGTCGCGATTTGGTCTACCACTTTATCGCCTTTCATGACGAGCAACGCATTTTTAACGGCAGTTACTTCATCTGGTGTGCCTTTTTTCAGGACACCCAATAAATTAGGCAAAACACCTTCATGCCCAATTCTTCCAGCAGCCTTGATTGCCGCCAATTTTACACCACTTTCTTTATTGGCCAGATTTTTAAGGATAACTGGCAATGCCGATTTCGCTCCCGTTTCTCCCAATACCCCAATCACCTCGGCTTGCGCAATGGGCTTCAAAGTAGGCATGGCTGCCAAAAACAGACCAGTCGTAGCAGGAGTGATGTATTTCTGCGCGTATTTCAGCGCCACTACCCGGTAGTTGATATCAGTGCTTTGCAACGCTTTGAGCAATACAGGTATGCTGACTGCCCCCTGTGCGTCGGACAATAATTTCAATGCCGCCGAGCGCGTGGGCGTTTGGGTGGCGTTTTTCAACAATGCTGTGGCTGCTTTTACCGTCAGGGCTTTGTTCCCATTCTCGGTCAATCGCCCCAAATAAGTAAGGTAAGATGATGTAGCGTTGGCTTCATCATACCCGTAAGAAGCCTTGGCCGCCGCACTCATCAGAATACTTTCTGACGACGGAGCACCCATCATTGCCAACGCATAAAGCGCTACTTTTTTGCTTTTTAGGTCACTACTTGAAGCTAATTTTTCAATGGCGGGCGCGGCTTCCGCAAAGCGACTGTCGCCCAAGGCTTCTACAATGGAAATCTGAGCCTCTCCAGAAGCACCATTAAGTGCTTTCAATAAGGCCTGACTCGCCGCTGAAGAGCCTATTCTTGCCAAAGCCCTAGCGGCAGGACCACTTAATCTTTCATCGTTTAGATAAGTAGACAAGGTGCCGACACTTTCCTCTTTGCCCACCTGTTGAAGTTGAAAAATAAGAAAGGCTTGGTTGTCTTTATCGGTCACTCTACCTAAAGCTTCGGCGTAGGCTTCAGCGGCCATTTTCCGCCATTCTTCCTTGCCAGGCTGCATGACAAAGGATGAAAATCCACCAAGTGCGTATTGAACTTTGGCGTTATTTCCTTTAGCCGAAGGCACCAACCCCGAGGCCAATTGGACAATACCCGACTTACCCAAAGCGGCCATATCGTCCATGTTTTTTTGCAATTGTTTGGCATTTTGGGCAGGAAACTGGCCCAATAGCGCGGTGATTCGGTTGTCAACCTGCGCCGTGGCCATCGACCCGCTCACCAAAAGAGCAATCAGTATATATTGTATTTTTTTCATAAATGCAGGAAAAGAATTGATTCAATCATTTTGCACAGTTACGCATTGTTACATGGTCCAAGGGCCGCGCATGGGCTGGTCTATGAGGCGATTGGCCCCTTCATCGTCCACGAATAACTGCTTAACAGGGTCAAATTTCAAAGAGCGTCCCAAACGCAATGCCGTCAATCCCATGTTGACAATGGTACATGAACGGTGTCCATTTTCTTCATTCAGCGCAAATTTCTGACGCTTTTTCACGGCTTCCACAAAATCCGTTACTTGGGGCTCCGAATCGGGAAACGCCGCGAGTTTTTTCTCTAAATCAGGAATATCAGAGCGGAAATTGGGGTATAGTTTCCCTTTAGGCCCTTCGATGTAAGGAACACTTTCGTCCTTACCTTCTCCATCCAAAATGATTTTACAGCCATCGGCGTAGGTATATTCAATGCGACGCCACGTACCCACGGCATCGGTGTGTTGCTGCGGCGCGTCAATTTCTACGCTGATGGGGCTGGTATCGTCTTTGCCCAAAAAGTACTGAATAGGGTCTAAATAATGCTGTCCCATGTCGCCCAAACCACCGCCGTCGTAGTCCCAATAGCCACGGAATGTACCGTGTACGCGATGCTCGCTGTAGGGTTTGTATTGTGCGGGTCCGAGCCACATGTCATAGTCCAATTCAGCGGGGATGGGTTCGGGTTGAAGATTTGTTTTTCCGACCCAATAAAATTTCCAATCAAAACCCGTATGACGACTTACCGTCACTTTGAGCGGCCAACCGAGCAAGCCACTTTCCACGAGTTTTTTAATGGGTTTTACGGTGGTATTCATGCCATAAAAATTCGATTCAAAACGGAACCAAGTATTTAAGCGAAAAATACGACCGTGCTGCTGTACGGCTTCCACGAGGCGTTTGCCTTCACCGATGGTGCGTGTCATGGGTTTTTCACACCACACGTCTTTGCCCGCACGGGCGGCATCGGCGGCGATGATTCCGTGCCAATGCGGCGGAGTAGCTACGTGTACAATATCCACTTCGGGCAGTTGAATCAATTCACGATAGTCAGAAAAGGTTTTTACACCCGGTTCCAACTGGTCAAGCGCTAGTTTAAGGTGGCGTTTGTCTACGTCACAAATAGCCACTACTTTGGTGCCAGCGTAAGGGATGTGCCCACGGCCCATGCCGCCTACGCCCACTATGGCTTTGGTCAATTGGTCACTGGGGGCTAAATAGCCTTTGCCCAATACGTGACGCGGTACAATCGAAAAGGCCGCCAACGTAGCGAGTGAGCCTTTGATAAATTTTCTTCGGGAGCCAGAAACAGGGATATTTTCTTTCATAAGACAGCGTTATGCGTATTTTTTCCTTAATAACAGTAAGATGATTAAAAGCCTTCATTACTCATTTTTTTTAAAAATAAGCTACGATTTTGCCAAAATAATTACAAATGAGGGGAGAAATACACTTCTTTAGGAAGAGTACTGATTTAATCACAAAATGTACTAAGCAGTTCTTTTAGAAAGCAATAACAAACCATTGATTTTAAAGGAGCGCCGCGCCAGTGCCGTTTTCAGGGGCAAAAATCACCTTACCATAATCAAAAGTTACGCCTGAGGTGGGGTCGTTGGAAATGAGCAAAGTGCCGTCCATGTCAACGTAATCTAGTAACGGTAGAAGATGGGCAATGGCAGAAATTCCCACGCTCGTTTCGTTCATGCATCCCACCATGGTTTTCATGCCCAAGGCTTTGGCTTCGGCAATCATTCTACGGGCAGGCGTGAGGCCACCGCATTTGGTAAGTTTGACATTCACCCCGTGAAAATACCCTTGACATTTAGCCACATCTGCCTCTACGATGCAGCTTTCGTCGGCAATGCAGGGAAGGACGCTTTGGTCAAAAACGCGCTTCATGCCTTTCCAATCGTCAGCTTTGAGGGGTTGTTCTATGAATTCAACCCCTAAGGCTTTCAATTCATAGCTGTACTGAATGGCTTGGTCGGCCGTCCATGCGCAGTTGGCATCTACCCGAAAAATGGCATCGGTGTGTTTTCTAAGCTCTTTAATGATGGCTAAATCGTCGGCAGTGCCAAGCTTGATTTTATAAATCGGCCAAGGCAATTCTTTCATCTTGGCGACCATTTTTTCCACGGTATCAATACCGATAGTGTAGTTAGTCATCGGGATATCCTCGGCAGAAAGCCCCCATGCTTCGTACAACTTTTGGTGCTTTTTTTTGGCCCAAAGATCATTAGCGGCCTCATCTAATGCACATTGGGCAAAGGGATTATTTAGAAGAAAAGGGTGAACAGATGCCCAAAAAGCTTCTGGAGACTTGAGGTCGTAGCTTTCGATGCGTTCGCGGATATTTTCCAGCGCTTCCACCATGCCTTCAATGGTAATGCCGTAGTATTTATTGGAAGTCGCTTCACCAAATCCACTTATAGTACCGTCGCGTAGTTCTACCACGAGCGTTGGCTGAACATCCCGCGAATCGTGCGCAATGGTAAATGTATGACGAAGGCGTAAATCAAAGCGATGGAAAAAGAGTTGCATAGGGCCGAAAGCAGACGTTTATATCGGTAAATATACACGTCAAACGGGTACCATCGCCCAAGTTTGTTTAATAATCTGTAGAAAAACCAGGCGGGCAAATAATTGAGTAAAAGGTATAACTGAGCGTAATTGAGGTATAATAATACATATCTTTGGTGGTAGGATTGCCCAGTTGAATCTTTTGAGTAATAGGGACATTATCGCCCAAATCATCCAGATAATCGGTGAATAACTTACGCGTACCAAATTCAAATTCAAGGCTCCAAGGGCGTTTAAACTCCCATTTTACGCCCGCGCCAAATGGGATATTTATTTGGGTAGTTTTGTAATCTGCTGTTTTGTTGCGTGGATTAAACTTATAAAACCCTAATCCTCCAAAAAGATAAGGCGTCCAGTTTTTCGCTTTTCGCTTTTGTGAATAGTTCAAAAAATTATATTCGGTGATTAAACTTCCTTCCAAAATCGAAGACCTAAAAGACGCATTGCGGGCTTGGTTGAGCGGGTCGGCAGAGCGGCTGTCTTTTGCCCCTACCAAACCAAAAGTACCGCCCGCCCGGAGCGAAACCGAAGGACTGATATTATAACGAAACAAGGCATGGCCTGCTGGGAGATAATTGCGAGGATTAAAGGCGGGCGACAAGTCACCCTTATAATTTAATCCTCCCAGTCCAGCGCCGATATTGATGCGTTGGGCGTTGACCTGTAAACAAAAGGCTCCCACAAGGAAGCCAATTAAAAGATAAGAGTTTTTGTTGCTCACAATCGCTTTCTTAACGTTAAACCTCTCAAGTATTAACGGATGGGAGGACACTTAATTTTGGATGGTAATACATAACTTACCGTAATATTGGTCAATAGGTAGTTGTCACTGCGTCCACCTCCTCGAAAATCTCCCTGTCCCCAACCCGATAGGGGGCTTGTTGCAAACGGATCAATAGAGGGCTCATTTGGATACACAATTTGTCTTACAATATCGGTACGATCTCTTCCAGTACGAGCCGCGATCGGTTCATTGGTACGGTTAGACATGGCGCGAGCCAAATCATTTTTCAACACTGCGGGGTCAGGAAAAAGTCCACCCACATCATCCAAGTGGTCCGAGCCCGAAATACGGATCCCTCCTTCAATTCCAACGTTCCATTGGTTGTTTACACGCCAAGTAAAACCCATTCCGAAGGGAATTGAATACGTAACCAATGAGTACGGCTTAGCATAGCCTGGCTGGCCCTGCCCTTCGGTGCCGAGCGGCTGAAGTGCTACCCAATTATTGTCGTATCCTGGTGCTTGCGGGGTTTTAGCTTTGGGGTTATGGGCCAAAACCGCAATACCCGCAAACAGATACGGGCTAAATGCTACTCTTCGGTTAGGGCTTCGGCCATCACCCCGTAGTTTATAGATGCCGACTAAACTGAATTCCTTAATATCATTACGGAAATGAAGATTCCGCACATAAAAATTAGGAAAAGGGTTTCCGCCCGCACCACGGTTATAATATTCATCATCTCCCGCGAGCCGTGCCCACGTAAAACCCAGACGAGCCGCCAAATGAGGGGTAAAATTTCGCGTGTACCCCGCATTCACATTCCAACGCATCATCCTGAATACCGACCTTACTGGAGTACGAAGGGGGGCTAATTCTCCCAAATAAGAAGAAGTTCCCAAGCCAAAACTCACGGTTGAATACTGTTCAAAAGGAGTTTTACGGCGTTGAGCTTCCGAAGCATACGTCACCAGTAGCGTAAACAACACGGTGCCGACAAGTATTTTGAATTTCATTCGCTTTACTGATTTATGCGTGACTTTGATTCAACGCAAAAATGATTGTATTTATTGAATAGCACTACAAAAATCGCGCCGAGAATTAGTTTCTAGCATCCAAACCCCAATGTAATTTGGTCCGTAAGGTCTGCACAAAGTTATCTTGGCTCAATTTGACCAAACGCGCCTTAAAGAGTTCTTTCTTAACCAGTAAAGTGACGGTTGAATCCACAATCCTGAAGCGGGAATCTAACGAGACCAGAAAATTACTGCTCCGACTTTCGACCCTGAAACTTAGCTTACTCACGTCTGGAATAATCATGGGACGAACATTGAGATTATGAGGGCTGATGGGCGTAATCACAAAAACATCGTTTGTTGGCAATACCACTGGGCCACCGCAACTCAGTGAGTAACCCGTAGAACCCGTTGGGGTTGACACAATCAGACCATCCGCCCAATAAGAATTCAAGAACTCTCCGTCCAAATAGGCGTGTACCGTAATCATGGAAGAGGTATCCGTTTTGGTAATGGTAAAATCGTTGAGCGCAAAATTATAATCTTCAAATAAGTCTGTATCAGACAATAAACTTACCAACGTACGGTCTTCAGTTTGAAAATTCCCCTGAAAGAGCGCCTCTAGCGAATCATTAATCATGGGCGGCGAAACCGTGGCTAAGAAACCAAGGCGGCCCGTATTGATACCTAAAATGGGGATTTGCCGCGAGCGCGACTGCATAACCGACTCCAGCAGGGTGCCGTCGCCGCCGATACTAAAAATAAAATCAGCATCAGGCGCACCGTGCGGGTGCGGGTAGTTCTTTTCGGTGTAAGGATTGACCCCAGCACTCAACAAAAAAGAATAGAAGGAAGAAGAAATAGAATAGTCTATTTGCTTACTCTTCAGAATATCAAACAATGCCTGTACGTACGGCTGCGTGTCGGTTGTAAAACTGCGTCCGTGAATGGCGATTTTCATGGGTATCGCTTCGGGGATAGATTTGGACGCAAAGGTATAAGAATCCTTTTTAAGTCGACACTTAGGTTTCCAAATACCTCAGTAATAAATCCAAACGGTGCCGATCGGGGTTTTCAAGTGGCTCATTGGCATACACATTCTCCACTACATAACTGAAACGTTCAAAGGTAGCTACCACCGCCGACACTTCGGTGCGGTTAAGTTTGAGCGTGAGCGTTGCCTGATCAATATCGCCGTATTCAGCACCCGAAAAATAACTGCTGATGATTTTTACATTATTGGATTCCACCAGACGGCTGATGTCGGTCATGGAGTAATCGCGGTTTGACATCTTAAGCACCACTACCGCTCCCGCTTCCTGCGCGCCCAGCAGTCCGGCAAACTTGGCCATCATGTCGGTTACGACGATTGTGCCAGCGTAGAGATTATCCTCATCCAACACTGGAACAGTATCTAACTGGTACTGATTGGCAATGCCTATGACTTCATAAATGTGCTGAAATAGATTGGCGTGGACAGGATTAGGTGGCAAATTAAGTTCGGAAAGCAGCTTCTCATCGTCTGGAAAATTTAAGAGTGTATCCTCACTCAAAAGCCCTTTGTATACTTCATTTTCCACTAAAGCTAATTGCCGAATGCCATATTCGTCCATTAAGTCAACCGCTTGCCCGACCGAGTCGTAAGGTCGTAAAACGGGGGTAGCGGGGTTGATAAGTTCTTCGGCCAGCATGGTTGATGTGTGATTTTTCTGAAAACTTAGAAAAGTTATTTAAAGTTTCCAAAAGTATTTTGAGATTTTATTGATAATGAATCAATAGATGAACAAAAAAAAATGTGTTTTCATTTTTTTTCACCCCATAATAAGCGATTCGTTTTCAATGATTTTACATTTTTACCACCACCAACTCCACCCGTCGGTTACGACGACGTTCGCTCTCTGAGGTTCCCTTCGTCACGGGGCGCGTGGGTCCAAAGCCTTTGGCTTCGATACGTCCCGCGTCAATCCCTTTGCTGACCAGGTACTGCTTGACGGCATTGGCTCGGTTTTGAGAAAGCTCCATGTTTTTGTCAAAATCACCCAGATTGTCGGTATGTCCTTCCACCCGAATTTCCATGGTTGGGTTTTCGCGCATGAGCTGTGTCAGGCGATCCATCTCGGCAAATGAAGACGATAGTAAATCGAATTTAGAAATGTCAAAGTAGATATTATTGAGGGTAATCGCCTCCCCAATCGCTACAGGATTTAACACAATTTGGTTGTCTATTTCTTGCCCTCCTTTGGCCTGCGTCAGGTCAAACGCGCCACTGCTCGGAAAATATCCCTTAGCCGTTGCCACGTAAGCGTATTTGTTTCCCGCATCCAAGTTAATTCGAAACCTTCCCGACGAGGCCGACAACTGCATGGAATCCAGCCCGTTGCCCTCACTTGGCACTACATAACTGATTCGTGCTGAAATAGGCTTTTTGGTTTTTGCATCCACCACGGTGCCACGCAAGGTTACTAATTGCGGCGCGGGTACTGTCTCTTTTTTAGGTTCAATAGGCGGCGGAACATCCTTGGGCTTTTCGGCTATGATAGGAGGCTCCTCATTCTTAGGTTCAGGTGTTGGCTGCTTTTTGGGCAATGGCCGCTTCGGGTTCCGGACATGAACACTGAAATAGTTCCAGTACCTTTTTGTTCCCTGATCACGCCCTTCAAACATATCAAACACCTCAATGCCTGGTTCTAGTCGCTCAAAATAAACAACAAATTTAACCATATCACCAGGTCGTATTTCACGCTTTTGGGGGGCTACAGGAATACCTTCTGCTTTGATAAATCTAAACTTACGCCCAGCATTTCCAGGTTCATACAGCCGACAATTAGGGTCAATTTCGATTTCTTCGTTTGAACGGCGTCTCCCCAGAATCATATCCTCCAACGAACGCGGATTCGAACTGTAATCAAGGGTAAAATAGAGGATTGTAAAGTCCTTCGTCAACTCCACTTTTGTGATATTGACATAGGGTTGAGATTGTTGCTCCACATAAGGGCTCAGGGTGGTAATTTTTTGCGCAACAGCCCCTCCCGAAAGTAGCAACAAGAGGCCTAAAAAATGGTATAATCGTTTCATGGTCAGATGAGATAATCTTGTGGATAATCTTGCCCGAAATAACGCCATTGAAGAGCGATTAGTGCGGAAATACTGTTAAAAATAGTTAATACCTCGCCATTCAACGTTGCATTTAGACCAATTAAACAAAAAATCTTGAAAGTATCAAAAGGTAATTAGATATTTGTCTAATTATTTAATTCTATGAACAACCTATTTCGTGCCCTCAATGACCCTACCCGAAGAAAAATTCTCGAAATATTGCGGGAAAAAGATTTTACTGCGGGCGAAATTGCCGATAAGTTTGAAATGACCAAACCCAGCATTTCGCATCACTTAGATTTGCTGAAACAGGCCGAGCTCGTTACTGCCGACAAACAAGGACAATTTATTTATTACTCCCTCAATACTACCATTTTAGATGAACTTCTAACGTGGATTTTTACCCTAAAACAACCATGAAAAAGTCCCTTAACTACTTAATGTTGGCAGCCATTACCGCGCCACTTATTTATTTAGCTTTTGTCTGGAATCAATTGCCCGACATTGTTCCTACACACTTTGGCCCTAGTGGCAAACCCGACGCTTTCGGGCCTAAATGGACGCTGGGTATCCTGACCGTTGTGTCTATCGGGCTTTATTTTCTCATGCGCAATGTTCCTCACCTCGACCCTCGTCTCAATCAGGCAAGCGTATCGGAGCATTATCCCAAACTGATTCTATTGGTACTTACTTTTTTGGGGGCTATTCATATCCTAATTATCCGTTCGGCACTGGAGCAAATGGCGGGAGAAGTATTCATCAACTTAGTATTTGTCGGTGTTTTTTTATTGTTGGCTGGCATTGGCAATTACCTTAACACCCTCAAATCCAATTACTTCGTAGGAATTCGTACCCCGTGGACGCTGGAAAGCGAAACGGTATGGCGCAAAACCCACCAAATGGGCGCAAAGTTGTTTTTTGCGATGGGAATTGTAGGCGCACTGGTCGTGGTTTGGTTACCCGAAATGTGGAAAATCGTCTGGACACTTTCCCTGATTTTTGCCACTGTCATCTGGGTTTTTGTGTATTCGTATCGAGCACATAAACAAGAACAAGCCAATCGGTGACCTTTTTTCCCACATCCATTTTCCTTTTACCTGTATTGGTTTGTTAGATTGTCAACAATAATCTGACTATCGTCTGACCATAACCACATTACAAACTAATTCACTAAGCGCTAGGCTTTCGGATGCGATTGCTTGAAAATCTTCTTTAATTTTTCGATGGAATTGTGGGTGTAGACCTGAGTGGCGGCCAAGCTACTGTGGCCGAGCAAATCTTTGATAGAGTTTAGGTCAGCCCCGTTGTTGAGCAAATGAGTAGCAAACGTATGGCGCAGTACGTGCGGGCTGCGTTTTTGAAGAGAAGTAACCGCCGAAAGGTATTTTTTGACAATCCGCTGAATCAGCATCGCGTAGGCGGGTTCGCCTTTATTGGTCAGAATCAGGACGTTCGTACCAGGAAACTGCTCATTTTTGAGCGCCTGATAGCTTTTTACAAGGTCGGCAAGGTTTTTATAGATGGGAATAACACGCTGTTTGCTTCGTTTTCCCATCACTTTTAGTGTGAGGTCATAAAAATTAATATCGCCATCTTTCAGCTCCAGCAATTCAGCCAAACGCATTCCTGTTCCGTACAAAAGCTCAAGAATCAAGCGGTCGCGCAGGCCTTCAAAATCAGCTCCAAACTCCATCTCTTCAAACAAGAGGAGAAGGCTTTTTTCTTCGACAAATTGCGGTAAGGGCTTGTCGGTCTTTAGCGCCGAAACCCGCAGCATGGGGTTCATCGTAATCACTTTGCAGCGCAGCAGATACCCATAAAAAGACCGCAGCGTGGCCAATTTTCGGTTCACGCTGCGGTGGTGTAATTCGGCCTCGACCAAACTCACCGCCCACCCCCGCACCATGCGAAAGTCGGCTTGGCTGAGTTCAGTGAGGTTATAGGTTTTTTCCAAAAACTCCGCAAACTGCTCCAAATCTTTTTTGTACGCCGTGAGGGTGTGTACACTGAGTCGTTTTTCGACCGTGAGATGTTGGAGGAATTGATCAAGCATCGTTTGGATTTTAGTTTACTATAACGTTCTGATTCTTACATTTTTGTACCAAGACTCATCGCCGTGGTCCTGAAGCGCGATTTTTCCTTTGGCACGGGGCGTAGCATAGGTCCATTTTGTAAATTTACTTTTGGCCAATTGCGCTTTCCATTCGGCACCACCATACTCGTATTCCACCACTTTCACGCCATTGAGCCAATGCTCTATGTGAGTGCCATTGACCACAATTTTTCCTTTGTTCCACTCGCCGGCGGGCTTGCTCACAAACTTACTCGGGGCCTGCATGTCGTAGTTAGCGCCCGTTTTTTGTTTGTCGTTGATTTTCACCATTTTACCATTGTCGTTAAACGGCGGGTATCCTTCATCGTCAATCACCTGATACTCAGGTCCTGAGTAGTACGGCGGGTGCGCGGGATCTTCGATTACTTTATACATGACACCGCTGTTGCCTTTGGGTTTTACTTTAAATTCAAACTCCATTTCAAAGTTTTCAAATTCAGCATCGGTTACGAGGTCGCCTGATTTTCCGTGGGTCATCAATGCCCCACCCATCACCATCCAGCCACTCACGCCCGTTTTGCCATAACTGTGCCAACCAGCCGTAGTTTTGCCGTCAAACAGGTTTTTCCAAGGTCCAGGTTTGGAAGCGTAAGAAAAAGTAACCGCGCCAACTAAAAAGGCACTCATTAAAATGCGAAGACTTTTCATGTGCATTTGATTGATTTTAGTTTTATTGAAAAAGGGAATACATTCGTCTAATTTACTCATTTTTGACGAGCTACGGCTACCGCAATTTTAGAATCTGCCGTTCCGTAGTACAAAAACCACTTGCCCTTATACGACGCTAGCCCTTCCACAAAACACACCTGATTGATTTGGCCAGTAATTTCGTAGGGGCGGTCGGGTTTGATAAAATAATTTTCAGAACGGTCGTTCAACTGAGCGGGATTTTCGGCATCAAATAAAAACTGACCCGCGGCATAGGCACCTTCGGGCAGGGTGGGGTCGCCCGTTTGGGCGTAATTCATGCCGTTGTAAATCAACACAATTCCTTTTTTTGTCAAAAAAGCAGGTGGCCCCGACTCCAGCAAACGTGAATCATGTTTTCCGGGGCGCGTTGATGCCACCGCCACGCAGTTCACATCCGACACATTTTGGGGCTGATACGAGGTATCTTTGGGCTTAGTGCTTGGATACCAATTGATTAAATCATCCGAAGTAGCCACGTAAAGTTGGGCTTGGTCACCCCAGTACATCCAATATTTCCCGTTGATTTTGGTAGCAATAAATCTATCTCCCACTTTTTTGCACACGATTGCACCCGATTTTGACCAAAAATCACGGTTTCCTTTGATAAAATTATTAAACGCCAAACCGTGTTTTTGCCACTTGACCAAATCCTGCGAGCTTGCCACGCATAGACGCGCCTTGTCGCCATCGTAGGAGGTATACGTCATTACGTAGTGCCCGTCTTCGGTCTCTACAATGCGAGGGTCTTCGCAGCCGCCTTCCCACTCGTATTTTTTCATAAAATCATTGTCGGGATAAAACACCGGCTGAGGCATTCTTTTAAAATGAACCCCATCGCTACTAACGGCCAATCCTAAACGAGAAGTACCCGCATATTTGCCCAATTTATCTTCGGCCCGATAAATCATGTATACTTTGCCATTACGAACCACTACGGCGGGATTAAACACATCTTTTTCTTCCCAACGAACGGTTTCTCCTCGGACGGGGCACGCAAAGGTTGTGTTGGCCTTGGCCTCTAAAATCGGATTGGCGGCGTCCATTTTTTGGAACGGTCCTAACATCCAAGATTGTGTTTTTTGGGCAAAAACAAGGGGAGAAACAAGCAGAAGCAGCAGGATTTTTTTCATAAATTAAAGGAGATTGGAACACAAACAAGAAAGGGTTAAAAGTATTGATAAACAACCTCTTAACCCTTTCTTTAATTTTATTTATTTATCTAGTCAAAACACAACGAAGCCGCCCCAAGCAAGCCAGCATCATTGCCCAAAGTGGCGCGTTTGATTTCGAGGTCTTTCAGATAATACGGTGTCAACCAATAGTTGAGTTGTTTGGTCACGGCAGGAATGATATAATCAAACGAAGCCGACAAACCACCACCGATAAGAATCAGCTTAATGTCCAAAATCCGAATCATAGACACCAGCCCATCGCCTAGCATCTCTCCTACTGCGGTCCAGACTTGAAGCGCCAATTCGTCGCCTTCGGCGGCAGCGGCCACTAAGCCCGTGGTAGAAATCGTCCCATCATCGGGCAGTTGAGTCGCACCAGTGTACGTCCGACGCATTTCATTGGCTAAATCCAATAATTCTTTCTTTCCGATGTTGCGTTCGAGTACCTTCCCGTTGCGCGAGGGAATATGCCCTGGCTCCATGGCATTTCCATCACCACCCACAAACACTTTACGGTTGATAATCGCGGCACCACCTACGCCCGTACCAAGGGTGATGAATATATAATTTTCGTTGATTTTTTCTTCGGCAAAGTAGAATTCTCCCAAAGCCGCTGCATTGGCGTCATTTTCAAGAAAAAACTGTACACCTGCAAATCGTTTTGACAGATACTCCACCAACGGAACGTTATCAATTTCGGGAATAGCCGTAATTTCTAACGGAACGGTCCGGTTTCGGTTAATCATTCCCGGCAATCCGATGCCTACTTTCTTTACGTTTGGATATTCGTGCAACTGAATCGCGATTGCGTCACCGAGGCGTTCCTCAAAGTGTCCTGACTGGCGCCAACTGGTAGTATCGTGGCTATAAAAATTTGAAATTCGACCGCTTTCTGTGTCCACGACACCCATTTTGACGTTGGTTCCGCCCACGTCAATACCCAAATATTGTTCCATTTGAAAATATAAATCGTTATCAGTTAGTGGTTAATAGTACAAGGCTAGGTGCAAAGTACTGATTTAACGCGCAAAAATCCTAAACTTAAACAATATCTCCCAATTGCGGACGTATCAAAATTTCTTCTACCACCGCTCCCGCCGAAAGATGGTACGCCGACCAAATTGCTTCCGCAATATCTTCAGCCTTTATAAACCGTTCGGGCGGCAATTCTACTCCTTCCCAACTTGAAGTAAACGTGGCCCCGGGCAAAATAGCCGTCACTCGAATTCCTTTGGTTTTGAGTTCCTCTCTCAGTACTTTGGTAAAACCGTAAAGGGCAAATTTGGCAATACAATACGCCCCTCCATTGGGGTAAGCCGTGATGCTCGCCGTTGAGCACAGCGTAAAAATATGGCCTTTTTTGCGCTCTTTCATCCCTTCTACCAAGCCTCCCGTCAGATAATGAGCACTATACAGGTTGATTTCCATCATTTGCTCTAAAGTTCCTGCGGGCGCTTCGTGGATTTGACCAGGCACAAAAAGCCCCGCGTTGTTAACAATGATCTCGACGGGTCGGTTGAGCGCCGCAATGAATGTCACAAACGCTTCAACTTCTGCTTTGACGGCCATATTCACGGCTTTCACATACAGCTTTGCCGATGGATATTTTGCTTGAAGGGACCGTTGAAGTTCCAACAAATCCGACTCGGTACGGGCACAGGTGACCACGTCAAAACCACCAGCCATAAATCGTTCTACGGTAGCTTTGCCAATTCCTTTGGTTCCACTACTCACAATCACAAGAGGGTTCATCTTAAAAAAATATCATTTTCGTTAAGCAAAGGTTAAGATAAAGTTTTACTTTTGTTGGCTTTTTTGTAAGAAAAAGGTATTTTTAACTTAATATTGTTCTTTTTATAACCTTAAAAAACTTACACTTCGTCAATGAATATTTGGCACATTTGTTCTGCCATTATTACTGCTTACCTGTTGGGGTCTATCCCTTCTGCCATTTGGTACGGTGAAGCGTATTTTGGGATTGATGTTCGGAAATTTGGGAGCGGAAATGCGGGGGCAACGAATACTTTCCGGGTATTGGGCAAACGTGCGGGTACAATTGTACTGTTGATAGACGTATTGAAAGGCTGGACGGCCACCAAGCTGGCCAGTATTCTGTTTTTTCTGGAAGTTATCCAGCCAAACCAAGTTCCCACCTTCAAATTAATATTGGGTTTTGCGGCCGTTTTGGGGCATCTCTACCCCATTTTTGTGCGATTTAAGGGCGGCAAGGGAGTCGCTACTTCATTGGGGATGATCTTGGCCATTGACCCGCTCGTTGCTTCGGTCTGCATTGTTATTTTTGTATTGGTATTGTTGGTATCTCATTATGTATCACTCAGTTCTATCATTGCCGCGTTTGCATTTCCGATGATGTTGGTCTTGGGTATTTTTGGGAAAGCCAGCACCTTATTAATTGTTTTTGGCTTTTTATTGTTTGCGGTTGTGGTCATCACCCACCAAAAAAATATTGTTCGTCTACTCAACGGCAACGAGAGCAGAGTGAATCTTTGGGGGCGTCGCAAATAGCAGACTCTCGACTTCTTCTTGCCACTTTGTTCATAGCACTTTGCAAGTTTATGCGTTATGTTTGCGTTTGAATACTAATTTGCGTTCAAATCAGCAACCATATTCTCCAAACGATGTCTATTACCCTCATTCTTATCATCATTACCGTCGGTATCAGTTGGTACGGCTTCCAAAATCCTTCTTTCCTCGACAAGTGCTTACTTAACCCCGTTCGGGTTTCTGCCCACAATGAGTACTACCGTTTTGTTACTTCGGGCTTCGTCCATGCTGACTTTGGCCACCTGATTTTCAATATGTTTAGTTTGTATTTCTTTGGGGAAGCCATGGAAATGTTTTTGGGAGGTATCTTTGGGCCAAACGGTACTTTTTATTATCTAGCCCTGTATATTTTGGGTATTGTGGTCTCCGATATTCCTACCTTTATTAAACACCGCAAAAACAGCCGCTACAACTCCCTCGGCGCCTCGGGTGGCGTATCTGCGCTGCTATTTGCGTTTATTTTATTAGCTCCGCTCCAAAAAGTCTGTTTATACTTTGCCATTTGTATCCCAGGTTTTTTATTTGGTGCTCTTTACATGGTTTATTCCTTTTACGAATCACGAAAAATGGGCGGCCGAGTCAACCACGATGCCCACTTATATGGAGCCATCTTCGGTATTCTTTTTATGGCGTTGCTCTTCCCCGCCGCTGTACCCAATTTTTTTGAACAGATAAGTACTTGGCGTCTGTTCTAGGCTTTTTACTTAGCTATTATCTCTTTTCATCATGACTAAAATCCAAATTCCTTTTTTGCTTGCCCTTTTTGTTTCGGTGGCGTCGTACTCGCAGGACGTATCTGTCCAATACGCCCAAAGCATTACGCCCAAAGACCTCGAGCGTCACCTGCGCGTTATTGCTCACGATAGCCTCGAAGGCCGAGACACTGGCTCTCCTGGCCAAAAAAAGGCCGCCGCCTACGTAGCCAACTTCTTCAAATCCATTGGTTTACAACCCATTGTCACTGCTAAAGACGGTTCAAAATCCTATTTCCAACCCTATGGTTTGTATCAAAAAAGCTGGGGTGAAGTTTATCTAGCGACCGAAAAGGAACAATACGAATTCCAGCAAGATTTTTATTTGAGCGGCCTACTCAATGTGCTTTCCGAAGAAAAAGTCCCCGTGGTTTTTGCGGGCTACGGTATTGAATCCGACAAATATGATGACTACAAAAGCCTAGATGTGACGGGCAAAGCCGTACTTATCCTTGAAGGAGAACCCAAAAATAAAAAAGGCAATTACCTGATTTCGGGTGACGAAAAACCCTCCAAATGGAGCAATGACGCCATGTCGTGGCAACGTAAAGTCAGTCTCGCCACGAGCAAAGGTGCAAAATATGTGCTGATTGTGTCGAATTTGACAGGTGATGATTTTGCCAAAGAAGTAACCAAGCGCGGCGTCATGAATCAGCGTTTCAACCGACTTTCGATGAAGCCTTACACCGAAAAAACCACGGGTAACGCCGCGTTTACCATTTCGCGCGCCATGGCGCTTGACTTGTTGGACATCAAAGCCAAAAAATTGGCCAAAATCGAAAACACCATCAGCAGCAAAGGCCAAAGTTTGGCGGGTAGCCTGCCCGAGCGCAGCGTACGGGTCAAAGCCGAGCGAAAAGAAAATATCGTCATGACCGAAAACGTGCTGGGCTTTTTGGAAGGAACCGATAAAAAAGACGAAGTCATTATGATTACCGCCCACCTAGACCACATTGGCATCTCGGCCGACGGCCAAATCAACAACGGTGCCGATGATGACGGCTCAGGCACGGTGTCCATTCTTGAATTGGCCGAAGCCTTTGCCAAAGCCAAAGCCGAAGGGCATGGCCCGCGCCGCAGTATTGTTTTTATGACCGTAACGGGCGAAGAAAAAGGGCTTTGGGGGTCTGAATATTATACCTCCAATCCTGTCATTCCTTTGGCAAATACCGTTTGTGACCTTAACATTGACATGATTGGCCGCGTAGACAACGCCCATAAATCCAACCCCAATTATGTGTACCTCATCGGTTCTGATAAGCTTTCGTCTGAGCTACACGCCATCAGTGAGGAAGCCAACAAGAAATCGGTCAATTTTGACTTAGATTATACTTTCAACAATCCGACCGACCCCAACCGGTTTTACTACCGCTCTGACCACTACAATTTTGCCAAAAATAAAGTGCCTGTTATCTTCTATTTTACGGGCGTACACGAAGATTATCACCGTCCCGGCGACGACGTAGAAAAGATTATGTTCGACAAGCAGTCCAAGATTGTGCAATTGGTTTTTCATACGGCCTGGGAATTATCAAACCGCGAAGAGCGCATCAAGGTCGACAGCAATAAACCATAATAATCGTAGGGGCAGACGTAAAGCCTGCCCCTACCATCCTAAACCTCTTTCTTATGATTACGTTTGATACGCTTGCCGCTTTCCGCGCCCACATTGGGCAGTCGCTCGGAAGCAGCGACTGGGTGACCATCACCCAAGAAAAGGTCAATGATTTTGCCAAAGCTACGGGCGACAATCAGTGGATTCACGTTAATACAGAATTGGCGAAGCTTTCGCCTTTCAAAACGACCATTGCCCACGGTTTTTTGACCCTCTCGCTGGCCCCGAAGTTCATGTACGAAATGTATCAAGTACAGTCGGTCAAAATGGGTCTTAATTACGGAACCAACAAAGTGCGTTTTACCTCGCCCGTCCCCACGGGAAGTCGAATACGAATGCACGCCATCCTTAAAGAGGTAGAAGACCAACAACCAAACGGCGTCAAATCGGTGATAGAAGCCACCTTTGAACTTGAAGGGAGCGCCAAACCCGCCTGCGTTGCCGAATTGATTACGCTTATGTTTGAATGAAAATCAGAGACTGAAAAACGGAGTATGGAGAACGTATTTATGAACATGCTTCGTTTTCCGTATTTCCAGTCTCTGTGTTCCGAACCCTTTAAAATCATCAACCTAAAAACGAATTAAAATGCGTTTAGAAAACAAAGTTGCTATCATTACGGGCGGTGCACGCGGCATCGGCAAAGCTACTGCCGAAATATTTACCCGCGAAGGGGCCAAAGTCATCATCTGGGATATGCTTGACGCTGGTGAACAAACCGCACAAGAACTCAGAGACAAAGGTTATTCGGCAGAATTTACCAAAATCAGCGTAACCGACGTACCCGCCATTGAAGCCGCCGCCCGCGACATCTTTGAGAGGTATGGTCAAATTGATATTTTGGTCAACAATGCGGGCATCACCCGCGACAAATCCTTGCTCAAAATGTCGTATCAAGAATGGGCGCAGGTAATAGACATCAACCTCAACGGTGTTTTTAACTGCACCAAAACGGTGGTTTCTTACATGGTTGAAAATAAATACGGCCGCATCATCTGTACCTCTTCGGTGGTAGGACAAACGGGCAATTTTGGTCAAACCAACTACGTAGCTACCAAAGCCGCCATCATCGGAATGGTGAAAACATGGGCCAAAGAGCTCGGAAAATACAACATCACCGCCAACGCCGTGGCCCCGGGATTCATCAAAACCGACATGACCGACCTGATTCCAGAAGAAGTACGCAATCAAACCGTGGCCGCAATCCCCGCAAAACGCATGGGCCTGCCGGAAGACATCGCCAACGCTTATCTTTATTTGGCTTCTGAAGAAGCTGGATATGTGAATGGACACACATTGAGTGTCAATGGCGGTGTAGCATAAAATAAGTATGCTTGCATACCTTTTTTGAAAAATGTATCTTTGGGCAAAAGTCAAGAAAACTCATACACTTCATTATGGCATTCAAAGACACCCTTTTAGAAGGTCTGAACTTCAACCTTTCCGAAGAACATTTGGCGGTAAAAGAAGCCGCCCGCGATTTTGCCCAAAACGAACTTCTACCGGGCATTTTAGAGCGCGACAACGAGCAAAAATTTGACCCTAAACTCCTTAAACGCATGGGCGAGTTGGGGTTTATGGGCATGATGGTCTCGCCAGAATACGGCGGTGGCGGCATGGACACGGTATCGTACGTACTGGCGATGGAAGAGCTTTCTAAAGTAGACGCTTCTGCATCGGTGATAGTTTCGGTTAATAACTCGTTGGTTTGCTACGGCTTGGAAGCCTACGGCACCGAAGAACAAAAACAAAAATACCTCACCCGATTGGCCTCTGGCGAAATAGTCGGAGCTTTTTGTCTTTCCGAACCCGAAGCAGGCTCAGATGCCACCTCCCAACACACCACCGCCGAAGACAAAGGGGATTATTACCTCGTCAACGGCACCAAAAACTGGATTACCAACGGCGGCATTTCGTCGGTTTGCTTAGTGATTGCCCAAACCCACCCTGAACTCAAACACAAAGGCATCAACTGTCTGATTGTAGAAAAAGGTTGGAATGGGTTTGCGGTCGGAAAAAAAGAAGACAAAATGGGCATCCGTGCCTCAGATACGCATTCGCTCATGTTTAGCGATGTAAAAGTCCCCAAAGAAAACCGCATCGGCGCGGATGGATTTGGGTTTAAATTTGCCATGAGCACCCTCAACGGCGGTCGTATCGGCATTGCCGCTCAGGCGCTGGGCATTGCGGCGGGAGCTTTTGAGCTTTCGTTGAAATATTCGCAAGAACGAAAAGCCTTTGGAAAGCCCATTTTTGAGCACCAAGCCATCCAATTCAAACTTGCCGAAATGGCTACCAAAATAGAAGCGGCGCGCTTATTGGTATATAAAGCGGCACGACTCAAAGATGAAGGCAAAGACTACGTAGAAGCCGCCGCCATGGCCAAGCTTTTTGCGTCTGATGTAGCCATGTGGGCTACCACCGAAGCCGTGCAGATTCACGGTGGGTACGGTTATGTCAAAGAATACCACGTAGAGCGTATGATGCGCGACGCCAAGATTACGCAGATTTATGAAGGCACTTCTGAAATACAAAAATTGGTCATTGCCCGGGAGCTAATCCGGTAAAAACGAAAATTATCAAATCAATAAAGCGGGCCAACACCCGCTTTATTGATTTCGCAAAATGCTCCGCTTCTCCCCTACGGAAATCGTCAACACACACACCAGCATTTTATTCCCTGCCCTTGCTATACTACAATTCTGCTTTCTAAAAAAATTGGCTGGTACCTTTCATGCCCAAGCAATGTCTTTTTTTACCAAAGTATCGCAAACCCTCAAAACCAGATTATTTGGATTAAGGAAAGATTAGACAAAACGCAAAATGCATCGTTTATTCCTCCGATTCTTTCTTTAAAAAAAATATTTTTCAAAAAAAGTACCCCTGAAATACAAAATTTCTCAATAGCCCTATTGGGGCAAAAAGCCCAAATAATCCAATTTTTACTGTTTTTATAAAAAAAAGTATGCGTTTTCTTGCAGGATTCGTGTACTTTTTTTTATATTGAAAAAAATTCCACACTTGTATTAGTTTTGTACAATTATTAGTTTTGTACAAATTTTAAAGAATATCCGTTTTTCGTAAGAATACAAGCAACGCACTTAACCATTACCCAATGGAAGATTATAATAAAATCATCGAATCGCTCGGAGTGAAGTTTATCAAGGCTCGTCACATCCGTATGCTGCAAACCATCACAATTAAAAACTTTTACGACGTCGAAAACTCGTTGATGATCCTCTATGATGGAGAGGTATTGTTTGCCAACGAAAAAATAGAAGTCGGCGATATGCTGTTCATCCCAGGTGGAAAACATGCCACCGTAACCTACAGCAGCGGCGACAACGTGCAACCCAAAGTGGTCAGCAACGAAGAATTCTTGACGCGTCGTGAGTTGTATTTCGACAGTTTGCGCGATGCCACTCAGGTTGGAAAAATTCCTCACTCGTTTGGTCTAGTTGCGTTTGATGCCAAGGTGTTTGATTCGGTCAACTTCTTTACGTCGTTGGACATTCCTCCTTTCATCATCAAAAACAATTCCTACTTGGGGCGCCTGATCGGCGAGATTCTTCAGGAAGATTTTAACGAGACTCCGGGGCGCGGCCGTATCATCAAAATCAAGACCGAAGAACTAGCCATTGAGGTGATTAGGTATATTTTGAAGAATAAGCTGTTTGTGGAGCAATTGGTGACCAACAGTACTTATTTCAAAGACCCACGCTTGATTGATATTTTTGCCTACATCAAAGATAATTTGGGGGGAGATTTATCCAACAAAGTGTTGGCCAACGTCGCCAACGTTTCCGAAGATTACGTAGGACAATACTTCAAAATGCTGACGGGTATCAATCCCCAGGATTATATTGAATACCAACGTATGGAAGAAGCCGTAACGCTGCTCCGTACGTCAAAGAAAAGCATTCGGGCCATCGGAGCTGAAGTGGGCTACAAAGACACCGCCTATTTCTGCCGTCGCTTCAAAATGATGTTTGGTATTCCGGCCGGCAAGATGCGCCGCCGCGAATCGCTGATGAACGTTTAAAGGTGAAAAATAGATTGACTTATAAAGCAGCTCATTGAGATGAGCTGCTTTATTGTTTTTGCAGGGTTTTGGCTTAAATTTGCTTAAAAAACGAAACCTTGTCCAAAGTATGAAAAAGCTATTTTACCTATCGCAAATTGTTGTTTTAGGTCTTTTATTTGCAGCAGAGGCATTGGGCCAGATCAAGGGTGCATGGAAACAATCTTCTTCTGATGGAAAAACGACGATGTTGATTTGCTCAGACAATTACCTGATGGTTTCACGTTTCCAAGAAAAGGAATTTTTATACACAGAAGGGGGTGTTTATAACCTCACCGACGGTACTCTCACCTACAAAAGCGAGTTCAATTCGGCGGATACGTCCAAAGTAGGTAAGACATTGAGTTTTAAAATTAATTTTTCAGGCAATAAATTTTCAGTTGAGGGCTTGGGCGAATGGCAACAGGTAGATGATGCCAATACCCCCGCTGCCGCTGTCTATCGTATTACGGGCCGTATGGGCAACGACAACAAAATCACCCCCATGCAGCGCGGCGCGCGAAAAACCCTCAAAATGCTCACCGACACGCGTTTTCAGTGGGTAGCCATCAATCCTGAGACCAAACAGTTTTCGGGAACTGGCGGCGGAACCTACACCATTAAAGATGGGAAATACACCGAAACCATTGACTTTTTTAGCCGCGACAACAACCGCGTTGGAGCTTCGCTCAGTTTTGATTATGAGCTTAAAGACCGCAAAGACTGGCACCATAGCGGCCTGAGCAGCGCTGGCGCCAAGATTTATGAAATATGGAGCAAAGAACAATAGCCTCTAAATGCCCAATCCTCAATACATACTACCGCTTAGAATGACCATTCCTCAACTCCACGATTTTTTTCGCACCTGTACAGGTGTATCGACCGATACCCGCCAAATTACCGAAGGATGTTTGTTTGTAGCCCTGCGCGGCGACAAGTTTGACGGCAATCTATACGCCAAAGACGCGCTCGAAAAGGGCGCAAAGTACGCAATTGTGGATAACCCTGAGATAGCTGTGGATAACCGTTATCTGTTGGTGGATAATAGTCTGGAAGCGCTCCAACAATTGGCCGCTTTTCACCGACGCCAATTATCCATTCCAGTGATTGGCTTAACTGGCTCCAACGGAAAAACCACCACCAAAGAGTTGATTGCGACGGTATTGTCCAAAAAATTCAGAACCTACGCCACCAAAGGTAATCTCAACAATCATATCGGCGTACCGCTTACCCTCTTGGCCATCGACGATAGCTACGAAATAGCCGTGGTGGAAATGGGTGCCAACCACCAAAAAGAAATTGCGCTTTTGAGCAGCATTTCCCAACCCACTCACGGTCTGATTACCAACGTAGGCAAAGCCCATTTGGAAGGTTTTGGCGGAATAGAAGGCGTCAAAATCGGAAAAGGAGAGCTGTATGATTGGTTGTCGCAATCGGCAGGTACGGTGTTTATCAACGGAGCTAATCCTACGCTCGTTGAAATGGCCGCCCAACGTTCTTTTGCGAAAAAAATCACTTATTTAACGGGCGAGCAGGCGCCTGTACTGTTGGAAGATTCGCCGTTGGTGAAGTATCGTGATGCCGAAGGGAATCACATCCAAACTCACCTGACAGGAAAATACAACTTTGAAAATATCGCCGTGGCGTTGGCCATTGGTGCGCATTTTGGCGTTTCCAATGCATTGGCCAACCAAGCGGTAGCGGAGTACAATCCCACCAACAACCGCTCTCAAATCATCCAGAAAGGCACTAACACCATCATTATGGACGCCTACAACGCCAACCCCTCGTCGATGTCGGCAGCGGTTGAAAACTTTGGACGACTAAAAGCGGAGCGGAAAATGGTGATTTTGGGCGATATGCTCGAACTCGGCGAAGAATCTCCCCAAGAACATCTGGCATTGGGGGAATTAGTGGCACAACAACAGTTCGACGTAGTGATTCTGGCGGGAAAACTCATGCAGGATGCCCTGCCAGCATTACCCAAAGCCTACTATTTCCCCGACAAATTTTCGTTACACAATTGGATTGTAGACCATCCACAAACCAATACCCACGTGCTTATCAAAGGCTCGCGGGGGATGGGGCTTGAAACGGTTGTGCCCTATTTATAACAAAGATTAATAGCCTACGGCGTAGTCTTTTTTGAACGGTTTTCCCGACCACGCCTTTTGCTGCGTCCATTCGGCGTCGGGGTCGCTCCAGAATGGGTCGGTGGCGGGTAAACCCAATGGAATAAACCCTAAAGTGGTCAAATACATACTTCCCGCGTTGGAATACGAATCGGCAATATTGGGTTGGTGCCCCGCAAAACCCAGCGTAAGCCAGCCATCTTTGTCAAAAATTCCTTCCTGCGCAAACATCCGTTTCATGACCGCCGTGAGTGCACAGCGCACTTGAGCTGCGCTAACTCCCTCGGGCAATTGATGAATCAAAGCCGCATGGGTCAGCGCCTGAAACGCCCCCAAACGATACGTTACGCTACGGCCAAAGGCTGGGAAAGAACCTTCGGGGGATATTAATCTTTCCAAAAAATCGGCGTGCCGTTGCATTCGTTTGACCGCAAGCGTATAACGTTCCTGCAACACTTTATGGTTGCCCGTGGGCGATTGTCGTTTGTTGGCTTCCAGCCACGTTTGCAGCACATCGACCATCATAGGCTGAATGACGAAAGAGTTGTAATAATCAGTGTGAAAGACTTCACCGTCTTTAAACCAGCCATCACCTACGTACCAATCTTCGATTTTTCGGACGCCGAATTCGATGCGGTAGCGGTCAGCTTCTTCACCAATAGATAACAAAAACGCTTCTACAATGGCTGCAAACAAGACCCAGTTATTGTTGGGCGGAACCACTCGACGCAATAACTTAAATTCTTCAATGACCCGTTTTTGGGTAACATTATCCAGTGGTTTCCAGAGTGCATCGGGGGCTTTAATGAGGGCTTGCGCCAAAAACGCCGCATCCACCAATGTCTGTCCTTCTTTTCTCCAAAGCATATAATCAGGGTGCGACGGGTTCACGCTGTTTTCGATGCTTTTAAGGGCATAGCCCCTCATTTTTTTGCGCAGCTGCCCTTCTTCGGTGGCGTCGTCGGGTAGCGCAAGCCACGGCGCTACGCCTACGATGGTTCGGGCAAAACCTTCTAAGTAGGCTACTTTTGCGTTGCGGTTGTCCCAAGCGGGGCTGTATTCTACTTTCCAGTTTTTTACCAACGTACCTTCCGCCAGATTTTTGAGCACAGGCTCGGCAATTTTATACAACAACTTAGCCCAATACAACCGGGCCGTATCATTAGCTTTATTTACTTGAGCACCAGCCAAAGGTACACCAACCGCACCCAAGCCCAACAAGGTATTTTTTTGAATAAAATCGCGACGATTCATAAAAGAGATAGCATTCTTACTTCATTAATTTCAAACAAACGGGCATCGAAACCTTGATTTCCTTTCCTGTGGGGGTCAGTTTCCCCGTTTTGGTGTCACGACTAAAAACCACCACATTGTCGCTGTCTTGATTGGCCACCAAAATCCATTTACCAGTGGGGTCAATCATAAAATTACGGGGGGTTTTTCCCAGTACATTCTGATGGCCTACGTAGGTCAGTTTTCCCGTTTTTTGATTAATGCTGTAAATCACCAAACTCTCGTGCGTGCGGTTGGAGCCGTACAAAAATTTACCATCGGGAGAAATGTGAATATCTGCGCACCACTTGCGGCCTGTGTAGTCGTCGGGGAGGGTAGTAATCGTCTGGAAAGGTACCAATTTGCCATCTTTGTAGTTAAAGCCCGTCACGGTGGCATCCAATTCCTGAATCACGTACGCAAACTTTCCATTGGGATGAAACGTAAAATGCCGGGGGCCAGCACCAGGAGTGGTAGCCGTAAAAGCAGGATTTCCTGGGGTCAGCTGACCCGTTTCTGTGTTCAACGTATAGGTCATAATTTTGTCAGTGCCTAAATCAGGAACAAACACATCACGGTTGTTGGGGGCGATATTAATCGAGTGAACGTGCGGTTTTTCTTGGCGTTCTGTATTGATGCTTTTTCCTTCGTGCTGGATGGTCTGGATGGGCTTCCCAACCGAACCGTCGGCCTGAATGGGCAGTACGCTCAAACTCCCGCCGCCATAATTACCAACAATAACCCATTTCCCAGTTTTATCAACCGTTATATGACATGGCCCTACGCCACCCGCCGACTGGGTGTTTAGTAAAGTCAAACTTTGCGATTGCTTATCAAATGAAAAGGCACTTACCGCCCCTCCACTCATTTCGGCCACAGAATATACAAAACGTTGGTCGGGCGAAAACGCCAGAAACGATGGATTTTTAACCCCTTTTCCAATCGTTACGGGAGTAAGGTCTCCTGTTTTGGAATTAAACTGATAGACATAAATCCCTTCGCTGGCTTTGGAAGTATAGGTGCCTATAAACAGAAGATGGCCTGTATTTTGGCCATTTGATACAACACTCATTAGATATAAAAGCCCAAAGAGGAGAAGGCTGACTCTTTTCATGTTTTAAATCGGTTAAAAAGAAGTGATAACTATCGTTTTTTTCGCTCTTTTTCTAAAGTAATAAAAAAAATGCTTTTACCCACGATTCCGGCACTAGTTTTGGGGTTTGTCATGAATGTTAAAAAAAATGCATAACTTTTGGTCTTTATTTCAGTTCAGGATAGTATCTTAATTTACATACTTACACACGTTATGAAAGGCATAGTTTTTACCGAGTTTCTCGACATGGTTGAGCAAAACTTCGGTTATGAAATGGTTGACACATTACTCAACGAGTCGGAGTTACCTTCAGGAGGCATCTATACAAGCATCGGCACTTACAATCACCAAGAAATGATAAACTTGCTTGTTACCCTGAATATGAAAACAAAAATCCCCATTTCACAGCTATTGAGAACTTTTGGTCGCTACCTGTTTCAACGTTTCACTAAAATATACAGCCATCTGATTGATAAAGCCCCCAATGCTTTTGCCTTTCTGGGTTCTATCCACAATTACATCCATGTTGAAGTACGAAAGCTCTACCCAGATGCCGAACTGCCCCATTTTGACATAGAACAACCCAATGCAAATACCTTAGTAATGCACTACTCGTCTGTCAGAAGCATGGGAGATTTGGCGTATGGCCTTATTGAGGGCGCAATGAAACACTACGGCGAAACGGCAACGATAACGCAGGAACTTCTTCAAGAAGACGGTAGTAAGATAAAATTTGTGATTGAAAAGTAGTATGCAAGACATCGAAATTCTACAAAGACGGGTAGAACGGGAACGCAAAGCTCGCCTGCAAGCTGAGGCAATTCTAGAAGAAAAAGCTTTCCAACTCTATCAAACCAATGAAAAACTGCGGTTCCTTAACGAAAACCTCGAACAACAGGTAATTGAGGGAGGCGCTAAGCTACAAAAAAGTGAAAAAAGATACCAGCAGCTCATTGAGTCTGTACAGGATATTATTTATAAAATTTCACCTGAGGGTTATTTTACGTTTGTGAACCCTGTGGTTGAACAACGTCTAGGATACTGCCCTGACGAAATCATAGGGCATCATTTTACCGAACTAGTAGTGCCTGAATACCGTGAGAAACTCGTCAATTTTTATTGGGAAATGGTGCACTTTCAAAAAGAAAGCACCTATAACGACTTCCCAGTCTACAAAAAAAATGGCGAAATTGCATGGATTGGACAAACGGTGCGGCTCATCGAAAATGAAGGAAATGTAGTGGAGCTGGTCGCAGTAGCGCGCGACATTACCGAACAGGTGGCCACCGACGATGCCCTCCGCACTACCCAAACCCGTTTATCAACCCTTATCACCAATCTACAAAAAGGTGTCTTGGTAGAAGACGAAAACCGCAAAATCATTCTGGTCAATCAATTATTTTGCGACCTTTTTGAGATTCCCGCTCCCGCCGAGTCGTTAATCGGAGTCGATTGCTCACAATTGGCCGAAGAATCGAAACATTTATTCAAAAATACAGAAGAATTCGTCCAACAAATCAATGATTTACTGGACAAGCAGAAAATCAGAGTCAATGAAGAATTACACATGGTCAATGGTCGCATTCTTGAACGCGACTATATTCCGATTTTTTTGGAAGGTCAATACCGAGGGCACCTTTGGAAATATGCCGATGTAACCGAACAGTTTTTGGCCCGGGAACAAATTAGAAAGAGCGAGGAAAAATACCGAGGCATCATGAACAACATGGAGCTCGGCCTGATTGAAGTCGATAAAGAAGAACACATTATCCGGGCATACGACCGTTTTTGTCTGATGATGGGCTACACAGAAGCAGAACTCATCGGCAAAGTGGCGTCTGACTTATTCTTACCTCCCGAATTTCGTGGAATATTTGAGCAGCATCAGTCAATAAGAAGCGAAGGCAAGGCAACCTCCTATGAAGTTCAGATGATAAAAAAAGACGGAAGCCGCATCTGGGTCATTCTTAGTGGTGCGCCCATCATGGACGAACATGGCAACATTGTAGGTTCTATGGGAATCCACTACGATATTTCAGCGCGAAAACACCTAGAACAAGAACTAGCCCTCGCCAAAGAAATTGCGGAAGAGGCGCGTCAAGCTGAAAAACAGTTTTTGGCAAATATGAGCCACGAAATTCGTACTCCGCTCAATGCCATCATTGGAATGACCCACTTATTGTTTGACACCCGCCCCAGCAAACAGCAATACGAGTACCTTGATATTCTTAAATCATCGGCTGATTTTCTACACAGTCTTATCTCAGATTTACTTGACATGGCAAAAATTGAAGCTGGACGCATCGAAATTCAGAACCATCCATTTGATTTAGTAGGTCTTTTAAGAACTACCCAACGTGTATTTCAAATTAAGTTAGAAAACCGCCCCATTGAGCTGGATTTAATGATTGACGGCCGTATTGCGGGCAACTATCTAGGCGACGATGTGATGTTGAATCAAATCCTTCTCAATATCATTGGCAACGCTGAGAAGTTTACGGAAGAAGGAACGATTGAAATAACGGTAAAACTCAAGAAAGAAGACAATGAAACCTGCTGGATTGAGTTTAAAATAGCCGACACGGGCATCGGCATTCCGAAGGAAAAACTGGACTTAATTTTTCAGAAATTTAAACAGGTCAACCCGCAAGGACATAAACACAAGGGCACCGGTCTGGGGCTATCTATTACCAAACAACTCGTTGAATTGCAAGGCGGTACCCTAACGGTAAAAAGCCACGAAGGAGAAGGAACCACTTTTACGTTTACCCTGCCCTTTCAAAAATCTGACACTGAGATTGTTAAAAACGACTATACAATTGAAGAAGGTACGGCCAATTTAGAGCTATGCAACCTGCTCGTTGTGGAAGATAACATCATGAACCAACGCTACATCAGCGGCTTGCTCAATAAATGGAATATTCCGTTTACCATCGCCATTGACGGCAGAAAAGCGGTAGAACAAGCCCATAAACAGCATTTCGATATTATTCTTATGGATATTCAAATGCCAAATATGGACGGATACGAAGCAACGTTGACCATTCGAAACACGAATAATCTCAACCAAAATACGCCCATTGTTGCCCTTACCGCCTCGGCAATGATGGATCAGAAAAACAAGACGAAGGCGGTCGGAATGAATGATTTTATCACCAAGCCATTTACTCCGTCGCAGCTGTTAAGTGTTATTCAAAAGTTCCTCAAAGTAGAGAACCTACCTACACCCTCCCCAGTTTCTCTCTCTGAGCCAACATCTACTCTTCTCAATTTTTCTCGCCTCAAAGAATTGTACGGCGACGACAATGAGTACATTCTGGATATGATGGAAACTTTTCTGACTGATGCACTACCCGATTTTTCGGGATTTCAGGCATTAATAAATACCAACGACTGGGTGACTTTGAGCAAGTTGGCACACCGACTAAAACCTAGCCTTGGGATGGTAGGACTCACGGATTTAGAAAAAACAATGGCCGAAATTGAAAACCAAGCCCGTAAGCAACCAGAAGCTGAAAGTTTGCAGCTACTTTTAAACCACGTCAATGCCCAACTCGAAATAGGCGTAAAAGAAATTAAAAGCGAAATTGAGAAGCTGAAGCTATAACACCTTTCGTAAAGAAGATACAATATGCTCCACCATTGAGTCAAACCAGATTTATTGGTGTAAGTAACTATCGTAAAGCAGGAATCGGAAGCAAATCCATATCGGTAAAATCCTTGTTCTCGCCCGCCATTCCCCAGATGAAAGAATAGCTTGAAGTACCGCAGCCCGAGTGAATCGACCACGGCGGCGAAAGGATCGCTTGGTGATTGGCTACCCACAAATGACGCGTTTGTGTAGGCTCACCCATGAGGTGCAGCACTCCGTGGTTTTCTGGCACGTCAAAGTAGCAGTAGGCCTCCATGCGTCGGTCGTGCGTGTGGGCAGGCATCGTATTCCAGACGCTCCCCGTTTGGAGTACCGTCAATCCCATCACCAATTGGCAGCTTTGAATACCGCCTTCATGGATGTATTTGTAAATGGTACGTTGGTTGGCCGTTTCGACCGCACCCAGATTAACCGGCGACGCTTCTTCTTTGGTAAAAGCCCGATTGGGGTACGTATGATGCGCTGGCGACGACAGCAGAAAAAAGCGCGCAGGGTTCTCTACATTTTGACTGCTAAAAATCACATTCTGAGTACCTTTTCCGAGGTACAAACAACCTAATTTGTCCAGTTCAAACATGACTCCGTCGGCCATGATACGGCCTTTCCCTCCCACATTGATAATGCCCAGTTCGCGGCGATCCAGAAAATAGGCAGCTTTGAGGGCATCGTGTGTTTCAAGCGTAATGGTACGCTCAAGCGGCATTGCACCGCCCGTCAACACCCGGTCATAATGCGAATACACCCATTCGATTTGATTGGGCGTAAACAATGTTTCAATCAGGAAGTTTTCGCGAAGCTCTTCGGTATTCATCTGGGCCGTTTCTTTACGGCTGCTTTCGTGCCTTATTTGCATTTGAGTTCTTTAATTAAATATATAATAATCTACTGTATTACAATTATTTACCTCCCCATCCAACCACCATCTACGGTCAAAACTGTACCATTGACGTAGTCAGAAGCCGAAGATGCCAAAAACACGGCTGGGCCTTTGAAGTCATCTGGCTCGCCCCAACGACCCGCCGGAATACGGTCCAAAATGGACTTGCTGCGGTCGGCATCGGCCCGCAATGCGGTTGTGTTATCTGTAGAAATGTATCCAGGCGCAATCGCGTTGACGTTGACCCCTCTGCCCGCCCATTCATTGGCGAGAGCTTTTACGAGACTCCCAACCGCGCCTTTGCTCGCGGCATAGCCAGGGACGTTTATCCCCCCTTGAAAAGTGAGCAGCGAAGCCGTGAAGACAATCTTTCCATACCCTCTTTCCATCATTTCTTTGCCAAATTCTCTGGCCAAAATAAACTGCGCATCTAGGTTGATAGACAGTACTTTATCCCAATACTCATCGGGGTGGCTAGCCGCTGGTTCGCGTAGGATAATGCCCGCGTTATTGAAGAGAATATCAATGCGAGAATGTTCTTCTTTTACTTGATTAATAAATGCGTATAATGAACTGCGGTCGCCTAAATCAGCTGCGTAGGGGCTGAATTCCCGGCCCAATTGACGCACGGCTTTTTCAATTTCACTTCCTTGCAACGGCATTGACCGCGACACCCCGATGATGTCGGCTCCCGCTTCGGCGAGACCTGTGGCCATTCCCAAGCCAATTCCTCGATCACAGCCGGTTATCAATGCCACTTTACCCGTCAAGTCGAAGTTTTTCATTTTTTCTGATTTTAATTTTTTTTAGAAATTTGGATAAAAGGCATTGTTATCCATTTGCTTTACCTCATTCTATTTATCCATTGCCGTATTCAAGTTTAGCTCACAATTTTAGTACATTACAAATATTTTGTTGACTTTTTTTATGCAATCGTTGTCGGTAACGTTGCCGAAACCTATTATTTTCAGTTTGTATTGATTTTATTTGAATTGAATGGTAAAAACCTGTAGCTTAACCTTCCCAAACAGTACACCTGCTCTCTACGTACACAAATTGTACAAAACCAACATTACGACTGTCAAAATTATTATTAAAGATATATCGAAGGCACTTAATCTCTCCACTTCGACCGTTTCGAGAGCATTACGAGGCAGTTATGAGATCAACATTGAGATCAAACGGCTTGAGATTTAATAGGGAGAACGCAGAAATTACCGTACTTGAAAATACGAAAAGGGAATGAACACGATGTTTATTCCCCTTTTATCAAAACAACAGGAAAGCCTCCTACCTTATGACGAAAAACTTTTGGGTTTTTAATTGATCTTTATTTTTCACCTGAACGAAATAAAGTCCGGAAGGCAAATCAATAACAGGAATTGAAACACTATTTTGACCCACTTCGGTCGGTTTCCACATTCTTACAAATTGATTACGGCGGCTATCAATCACATTGATTTGAAAAAACAGATAGGAGTATTCAGAACAATACGATTTCATTACCTATTTGTGAATCTTTAATATCTCCAACACCTTCATTGGTATTTCCAAAAATAACCCAAACCTAACTGAAAAAGTGGGCAATTTCGCCAAACGTCGAAAAAAATCATCAAACAGGTTGGGATAAAATAATTTTGAAAAGAAAAATAAAATCTAAAACTTGTAATGAGAAATTTGCTACTTATCATTTATATCATCATTATAACCAGTATATTGGGGCAGGAACTCCACGCTCAGAAAGTAAATTTACGATACTGCCCCTACAACTATTCTCGCAACAATGGCAATGGACAAGTCGTAAGCACTTTTGCTTCCAATATCACACCCGAAAGTATCTACTCTCAAACAGCCCTTACATCGGGCAATCAGGGTAATTTTCATTTTACGTGGGACAATCCCGTCGTTTATCCACCTGTCATAAACAGAACATGGTTGACTTCGAACGAAGGTATCACAACTCAAAACTGGTTTTTTGGGCAAACTAACCAAGGATCGCCCTTTAATCCGCCATCAGTACCCAATGGCAACACAGCCACTTATACATTTTACAGAGAAAACCTTCCTCCTTCTGGTTACATTACATTTGAGTTTATTGACCCCGTTGATGGCCAGCCTACGGCTGTTTGTACCTATCAATTATTCAATGGAGGCTCATCATCAGGAGGATTAGTATCGGGGCCTGTCAGTTCTGGTTCAGATGGAGGCTTAGAGAGCGAAGGGGCCTTGGCCGATAAAATAGCCCTTCGGCATTTTGAACGACAAACCCATCTACAGCCTGAATTTGACAACCCGACTGAGGATAAATCATTTGAAAAAAATAGAAGACAAGCTCGTATAGCTGCCGACGATTTAGCCAATTTCGTACCTATATCGCCCTTTGTCAATAGTCAGTCATTCATTTCTACACCTACCGATTTACCTCAAATAACCAACGCCAAAAAAGTACTGGCCGTAGATTATTTCGTAGGCAGATATCGTACTGCTGCCCTACTTGCTACTTATACCGAAAACGAGGTGTACAATCATACTAAAACCATTTGTGATAGGCTAAATGGTGGAAAAATTTTGGAAATTAAGCCTATGCAGATTTCAGGTGGAAACTTTATTTTGACCAAAATTTTACAACCTACTTTGATTGTTGAATATGCAATTTGTTTTTCATTGGCTGATAATGGCACTCACTACATGAGTGAAAGCCGTTGGGGTATTGATGAATTTGCCAAAGGCAAAAATTACCTTAACTTCCAAATTTGGGCAAGCAGTACTACCCATGCTGAGGCGTTGGTAACACAGATTTTGAAAATGGCTAACAAGCCTATACACTTTTCGAGTCAAAAACCCTCCATTCCGACTTCATTTGTCGAAAGTGGGCGTTACACCAAGGGGAGATTGCTACTCAATATACGAAGTATGGCTCCTACCAAGGTAGTATTTAATGGAAAGCTAAAACGTACTGAAACTACCCAATACTCCGAAAATTGGGCGTTTGAACAAACCCTTGATCAATCCCTGCAAGTCGTGGAAATTCCAGTCAATCAGATGTTTGATAGCGGGATTACAATCACAGACATTACTACCAATACTCACGATGTGCTGTATTTGGCGGATAGTCCTTGGGGAATAGATGCCCCTACACAAAACACACACCTTCAAGTATTTGAAGTGACAGAAAATAAAGGGGCCGATACCCCTAAAAACGGATATTTACTGGAACGCAACGCCCACTTAAAGGCCGAGGTCAAAAGCTATGTGTCTTTGTTCAAGATGTTGCGACCATCTGCCCAACCACTTGACATGAGTGATTTTGAAGGTGTGCAGTTTGAGGCATCAGGTAAAGGCATTGTAGAGGTAGTCTTGATGAAAAAATCTATCGCAAACTTTGAAGAACAGTTTCGTTTTGAAGTGAAACTCAATGCCAACACCCGTAGCATTTCTATTCCTTACAGTGATTTTTACTCAATTAGACACAAAGTCCTTAATGTCAAAGACATTACAGCAGTCGTGTTTTCGTTTAGGGGCAATGATCGTGATTTTAGGGCAGTAGAGCTAAGCATATCAAACTTGCATTTTGTTAAAAGTATCAATTCGAATTCCATAGAAAAGACATCTGACATCAATATTTCAGTTTACCCCAACCCGACCACTTCTGAGGCTAAAATGATAATTAATCTTTTCAATGATGCTATAACTAAAATAGGTGTCTATGACTTAAACGGACGACTCTTTTGGACAAAAGAAATACAATGCTATCAAGGCAACAACGAAATATTATTACCTATTAACGATTTACAAACTGGTGAGTACATCTGTACTTTTCAGGCTAGCAATTTAAGATTGAGTAAGAAAATGATGGTAATAAAGTAAGATTTGGAAAGAGGAAATTGATTTTTTGGTAGTCCTGAATGGGCATACCATTAAGTGGTCGAGCAAAAATTTTTGTGTAATTGTATTCGCTCGCTTCAAAGCGAGTGTCCACTATAATGAGTCATCTTGACGATTAAGGCTGGAAGCCTTCCGATAGCAGTCACTAACGCGACGCGAGCGACTGCTATTGTTTTTACTTTATGGCGATTTTGTTTGAGCTGACTAGTGTTTAGCAATCTTTAAGAGTTCGTTTTTTGGGATTTTATTCTGCCCTACCTCCTTCATTTCAAATACTACATTAATAACTTCTGGGCAAGGATTGGGGAATACATTTACTTCAACAGAAGAGTGTTTTTTCATTATTGATATTTTATTGCACATTACTTACTTAAATTTCAAAGGATTTAGAGCATAAATTAGTGCCGTTAAACGAGAATACAACAGCAGTAATATCATCAGCTTTAAAATTTCTTGACCTCGTCGAATAAAAGTCACTATTTAAGAAATAGTAAAAAAATTGACTTTTCTGTCAACTGAAGTTCTACTCAAAATTGTTCATTGGGGTTGCTATTAGATTTTTTCAATAAAATACCCTCTACAATCCCGATACCCAGTACAAGAACGGAGTATCGGGAAGAGAAGCTTTAATATTGACCGCATTCTTTCCAAAATCGGTTCATAAACTAAAATAGCAGGCACGCCTTCACTAATAAATGAACTTAGGTAGTTGAACTGCGCTTGGGCAATCATTGCAATTGCAACAAGTAATAGTATCAGTTTTCATTTCTCCTGATTTTGACCCAAAGATCTCTTATCAACAGAGATGCTTGCTCATGTTTCTATGTTTGGAAAAAAAACCTATCTTTTCAGCATATTTTTGAAATATAGACTAGAAACCTACCCTCCTTATGAAAGGCATTGTTTTTACAGAATTTTTTGAAATGGTTGAGAAAGAGTTTGGCTATGAAATGGTTGATACTCTTGTAGATACCACTAATTTGCCTTCAGGTGGTATTTACACAGCAGTGGGTACTTACGATCACAGTGAGATTGTGGCCCTAGTTGTCAATCTAAGTAACCGCACCCAAATACCTGTACCTGCACTTTTAAGGGCTTATGGCAAGTATTTATTTCAAACCTTTACCCGTGCTTACCACCATTTTATCGTAAAAGCACCTGATGCTTTTACCTTCCTAGGGTTTATCCATAACTACATTCATGTTGAGGTACGTAAACTCTATCCCGATGCAGAATTACCCCATTTTGATATTGAGCATGCCGACGATAATACCCTCATCATGAACTATTATTCAAGCCGAAAAATGGCTGACTTTGCACACGGCCTCATAGAAGGAACCCTGCTTCACTTTGGCGAAAATGCCACTATTACTCAACAAGCCATTAACGAAGATGGAAGTCACGTACAATTTGTGATAGTAAAGTAATATGGAAGAGGTTTAACTGCTCAAACGGCGTGTTGATAGAGAACGAAAAGTACGGTTGCAAGCCGAGGCTATTTTGGAGAAAAAAGCATTGCAGTTGTCTCAAGCCAATGAACAACTGAGGCATTTGAATGAAAATCTTAAACACCTAGTTAAACAAGGAATAGAAGAACTCCACGAAAGTGAAAAACGATATAGAGAGCTCCTTGAGTCGGTTCAAGATATCATCTATAAAATTTCACCTGATGGCTATTTCACGTTTGTAAAATCGGTAGTAAAATTACGCTTAGGGTATTCTGAAAATGAATTGATAGGTCGGCATTTTGCTGATTTGATAGTGCCCGAATATCGTAAGATAATATTAAAATTACCCATGGTTCACAAGGCGGATGGGACATTTTTGGTTTGGAGAAAAGAGTTACCAATTCATCAGCTAGTATTTTAGTAGAATTAGAAAACCAAAATGCATTTGATCTATACAAAAAATATTTAGGCTCAGAAGCAGAAAAGCTTCCTGGTACTGAATTATTATATCCATTATCAGTAATCATACCTGGTACTGAAAAGCCAGTTGTGAGAACGATACTCTCAATTAACGAAGAAGAAAAAACGATGAGGTTTCAAGGCTGCGTTTTATGAAAGCCAATTTTGGAAGGCTTACAATGGCCGCTTCAGAAGCAGCAGAAATGACAATAAGAGAAGGCAATGTTCCTGACTTTTCGTTACTGATAAGTTGTGTAGGGCGCAAATTGGTACTTGGGGATAAAACAGCCGAAGAAGTAAAAGCCGTAAGTCAAACATTTCATAACAAAACTGTACTGGGGGCTTTTATTTTTATGGTAAAATATCTACCTTTAATAAAGGCGGCAACTGCCAGCTACACAATCAAACAATGACAATAACTTCTTTTTACGAAAATTAAATTTTAATGATCAAACAAATATGTACGGTATAGTAAATAAAGCAATTGAAGACCTCGTAACTGAAAATTTTGGTGCAGACAAGTGGGAAGCTGTGAAGCAAAAAAGTGGAGTGGATGTAGATTTTTTTCTTAGCAACGAACCTTACGACGATGCTATAACATATCAACTGGCAGGAGCAGCATCTGATATATTGGGGTTATCCGTAGGCCAGGTATTAAATGCATTTGGCGAATGGTGGATATTAAAAACAGGTAAAGAAAAATATGGTGGTTTAATGGAAGCTGGCGGTAGCAGCTTAAGGGAGTTTCTGGTTAACCTCCCTATGTTTCACAACCGTATTATGCTCATGTACCCAAAGCTTACACCACCAGAATTTAAAGTAAGTGATGCAACTGAAAATTCTATTCATGTTCATTATCATTCAAAAAGGGAAGGCTTACAGGAATTTGTACGGGGATTATTAAGTGGTCTTGCTAAAATGTATAATGTAGAAGTGGTCATAGAATTACTTCAAACCAGAGACGAAGGCAATACACATGAAATATTTAAAGTTAACTGGTAATTCAAATGCATTCTTTCTATTTTAATACTGAACAGTTTACTCGGCTTTTCCCTTTTTATATTATTATAAATGAGGATCTGAACGTTGTTTCTGCAGGCAAGTCTGTTGAAAAACTATGTGCTATAAAAAATGGGGAGAATTTTAAAAGGCACTTTTCCATTCCACGCCCCTATACACCATTTCAATCCTTAAATGATTTGTTGGTACTTCAAAACCAACTTATTATTTTAGAAAACATAAATGATGCTTCAATTAAACTAAGGGGTCAGTTTGAATACTTGTCTATTAGCAATGAATTATTGTTTATTGGTTCCCCCTGGCTTGGTTCTATTGAACAGGCACGGGAACATAATCTGCATATTAATGATTTTGCTTATCATGACCCACTGATAGATTTATTGCATGTATTAAAGGCACAAGAGATAGGCAATAAAGACCTGCAAGAATTGGTAAAAACAATTAATAAACAAAAGGAAGAATTAAAAAAAGCTAACCAAGAAATACATGACATTGCCCTTTTTCCCACGCAAAACCCTGATCCGCTTATTAGAATAAATTTTGAAGGAGAGGTAATTAGAAACAATCCTGCAGCATCGTTGTTAGAATTTTTTCTATTCGAAAATCAGTTCTTGCACAACGACCTTTTTTTCAAATTAATTGCAAGTAAAATAGATAAAAAAAACCCAAGATGGTCTATTGAAGCTACATGCGATGAAAAGGTTTATTCATTCCTATGTGTTACTATGGCAAATGAGGGTTATATTAATATTTACGGAAGGGATATTACCGACAAGAAAAAAACGGAGGATGAACTTAGCCGCTTATCATTAATAGCAAGTGCCAATAAAAATGGGGTAATATTTATTGATCCTGATGGATATATTACCTGGGCTAATGAAGGCTTTTGTAAACTTACAGGTTATTCACTTAACGAAATTGTGGACAATACACCAGTAGGCTTATGCAAAGGACCGCTAACTGATGAAGATACCATTGAGACAGTATTGGAAAGTTTCAATAATGGAAAAAGTTTTAGTGTTAATTTAATTTATCATCGTAAAGACGGAACCTGGTTTTGGGGGCATTCGGATGGTCAGCCGCTATTTAATGAAAAAGGTGAAATAAGCGGATATTTTGGCATAATTGAAGATATCACCAGCGAAAAGTTAAATGAAGAAAAGCTGAAAGTGCTCTCTCAAATTGCAGAAGACAATATAAACCCTGTAATTATTGCTGATAAAAATGGTTATGTAAACTGGGTGAACAAAAGCTTTACGCAACTTACTGGATATACGCTTGAAGAGTCAGTCGGAAAAAAACCAGGAAGCTTTTTACAAGGACCAGACACTGACCTAAAAACGGTGCAATATCTTTCGCAACAAATTAAAAAAGGGGAGCCCTTTGCCGTAGAAATATTGAACTACAATAAAAATAAAAAAAAGTATTGGCTCCGAATTCAAGGCCAGCCTATAAAAAATGCAAAAGATGAAATAACCGGTTTCTTTGCATTAGAAGAAGATATTACCAAAGAAAAAGAATCGGAGTTGCGTTTCCGTTCAGTACTTGAAAATATAGGTGATAATATATGGGAACATAATTTTATAACAGGCAGAACATTTTTTTCTAAATCACAAAATGACTTTTTGGGTTATTCAACAACCGAACTTACTAATAATCAAAAACTTTGGTGGGAAAGTGTACACAATGATGACAGAAATTTATTAGTAGAAAGTGACTATAAATATAGAAATGGCCAGACAGAATTTCATAGCCTTGAGTATAGAATTATGCATAGGGATGGAACCGTAAGATGGGTGCTCGACCGTGGTGTTGTAATAGAGAGGAACAAGTTGGGTAAGCCAATCAAAATTATAGGTACCCATGTAGATATAACCAGCCAAAAAACTTTGGAAGCAGCTTTAAAAAAAGCAAAGGAAATAGCCGAAGACGCTCGTCAAGCTGAGAAACAGTTTTTGGCCAATATGAGTCACGAAATCCGTACGCCACTCAATGCCATCATTGGCATGACTCACCTACTGTTTGATACACGCCCTAACAAACAGCAATTTGAATACTTAGAAATCCTCAAAACCTCTGCTGATTTTCTGCACAGCCTTATCTCTGACCTACTCGATATGGCAAAAATTGAAGCAGGACGAATTGAAGTACAAAGCCACCCATTTGATTTGGTCGGGCTCTTACGAACAACACAGCGTGTTTTTCAAATCAAGCTCCAAAATCGCCCAGTCGAGTTAGAGATGATGGTTGATACCCGTATATCGGGTATGTACCTCGGCGATGACCTTATGCTCAACCAAATTTTACTCAATTTGATCGGCAATGCTGACAAGTTTACCGAAGAAGGAAGCATAGAGATATCAGTGAAACTCAAAAAAGAAGAAGAGATCACGCACTGGATTGAGTTTAATGTAACCGATACCGGGTTAGGAATTCCAGCTAATAAATTGGAAGAAATTTTTCAGAAATTCAAACAAATTAATGCCCACGGGCATAAACACAAAGGCACAGGTTTGGGCTTGGCCATCACCAAACAATTGGTAGATTTACAAGGCGGAACAATTTCGGTCAAAAGCCAAGAGGGAAAAGGAACAACCTTTACATTTATGCTTCCTTTTCAAAAATCAGACATAGAGGCCATACCAGATACCTTCGAGATTCAAGCCGTTTCGAGCGATTTGCTGGGCTGCAAAGTATTGGTTGCCGAAGACAACATAATGAACCAGAAGTATATCAGTAGCTTATTGAACAAATGGAATATTGAATTTATCATTGCTTCCGATGGCAGAAAAGCCGTTGAACAGGCGCTAAAACAGCGTTTTGACATCATTTTGATGGACATTCAAATGCCCAACATGGACGGATACGAAGCCACTATCAACATTCGTAATACCAAAAATCCTAATCAGCACACTCCTATTGTAGCCCTCACTGCCTCGGCTATGCTCGATCAAAAGAACAAAACAATATTAGTGGGTATGGAAGATTTTGTAACCAAACCCTTTGCTCCCAATCAGCTGTTGGGGATCCTGAAACGTTATGTAAAAATTGATGTTTCCGGCCAAAATCCTGAAACATTAGGTAATTTAAGCCTCCAACTTGACCATACTCGCCTTCAAGAAATGTATGGCGATGACAAAGCTTATGCCGCAGATATGTTTCAAACGTTTTTGGCCGATGTACTTCCCAACTTTCCTGTTATTCAAGACTTAATCCTGCAAAACGACTGGGAATCTTTGAATAAATTGGCACATAAGTTGAGCCCTACACTCGGTATGGTAGGGCTTACCAAACTCGAACTTCAACTGTCAGAGATAGAAACCATTTCCAAAGAAAATCCGCAAGAAGAACCGTTACAAAAGCTTTGGGAGGGCATACAAAGTACCTTGGATGCCGCTGTTCCTATTCTGCAACAAGAATTGGTTCATTTACAAGAATCAGTAAAATAGGCCTATTGTCAAAGACTAAAAAAAACCATGAAATTAAAATGTATTATTGTTGAAGATGAAATAATGGCTCGCAAATCGTTGCAACGGCTTTGCGAACAACACGACTCGCTACGCCTAATCACTGCCTTTGAAAATGCCGAAGATGCCCTTGCTTTTTTGGCGACCGAAGAGGTAGATCTAATATGGTTGGATGTAGAAATGCCTGGCTTGTCGGGATTTGGATTGTTAGAAAATCTTACATCCATGCCACAGGTAATTATGACTACCACCAAAACAGAATATGCTTTTAATGCGTATCAGTATCAAGTAACAGACTATTTACAGAAACCCATTACTTTGCCTCGTTTCAAAGTAGCCGTTGAGAAAGTGTTAGAACTCAATAGCCGTAAAACGGCTGTTTCGCCCGAGCGCCAAGAGATTTACGTAAAAATAGAAGGCCGTTACATGCGATTACCTTATGCTGAGATTACGTTTGTTGAAAATGTAGGCGATTATGTCAAAATTTTTACGACTAAAAACTCCTATGTAGTACACACGACCATGAAATACTTAGAAGAAAAGCTGGGCAGTCAGTTTTTGCGGGTACACAGGTCATTTATTGTTCATCTCGACAAAATCGTGGATATCGAAGAAAACAATCTAGTGATTAGCAACAAAGTCATCCCCATCAGTAGGGCCAACAAATCTGAATTGATGACTCGGCTCAATTTGCTGTGATTTTATCGTTTTTTCAACAGAATCCATTTTGCTTTAATGCCCGTTTCTGAATAGCTATACCCCACCACCGACGACGTGGCGCTGTTGCTATACAAGCTATATGCTGTTATCTCAATGTTTGCGTTAGGCCTGTAACCAAGGGTGAGCGATGCACGGTAAGTGGCCTGAAATTCCTCATCCTCAATGCGCTGCATACCACCTGCTACGGAAATCTGATAAATGAACTTTTGCTTTGGTACATTGAGGTTTTCGATCACACCAAACGCTTCGTAGGAACGGAATAAAAATGGACTAAAATAAACCTTAGACATACGTTTTTCAAAAGTCATGCGCTGGTAGTTTACACCAAACTTTACAACAGGTGTAGCCATCAAATCATAATACAGTGAAGCAAACAGCAAATTGCGGGTGTTTCCGTCAGAATTTTTTGTATAATAGTACTGAGAATAAACGCCCAATTTGAACGGTGTGTTGAGGTTATAGGTAGCAATATAGTTTTTAAATGAAAGCTGATTGCCTACCAATCCTGCCGTAAAACTCTGAACATCAGCATTGTAACGAAGTTCGATTGTCTGAAACTTGTCTACTTTAAATTCACTGGCAATATCAAGCGTTTTGAAAGGAGTTGCGGTACCATCTTTCTCTAATTTGGTCAAATTAATAGCGCCAGTAACCAACCAAAAAGGTTTGGCTCTCCACCGCAAACCTGCGGTAAATGTCTGCACATTGGCCGCATTATTTTCGAGCGAATTAGTCACTTCACGTTGGCGGTAGCCCACATTGAGACGTAATGCTGTTGCTACATCAAATGCCGCATTTACTTGATAGTTTTTCGAGGCGTTCCCCCCTTTGTCGCTACTTATAAAAGTATGGGTAGTAAGAGCAGGTGCATGACGAAGTTTTAATTTTATGAGAAAGTCTTTGGCATCTTTTTGATTTGGGTAATAATCCAAGGTTTTCAATACATACTTTTTTGATTCATCATCCAATTCTTGGGCAAAAAGGGCATCCGCCACGCCCAAGTTGCCATCAAAAGAAGAGGGTACATTACGCAGTGATTTTTTGAATAACGATACTGAGCGAGCAAATTCTTTGTTCCAAACCGAAAGCCCCGCTCGTTTGATCAATATGTCGTTGTTGTTAGGAAAGAGGGTGTCCAGTGAGTCTAATTCAGCAAAAGCTTGCTTAAATTTTTCGTTCCAACCCAGGGCTGTAATGCGCCCCAACCGAGCCACAAGGTACTTTTGAGGCTGAGTGGCGGTACTTTCAACTGCTTTGTTGGCATAATCAAAAGCCAAAGATTTGTTTGCCTGCAAAAATGATAAATACGAAAGATTCAAAAACACTTCAGTTTGACCATTGGTGAGTTGAAGTAACTGTTGATAAATTTTCTCGGATTCGTCGTAGCGTTCAAGTTGGATGTAAAGCTGTGCTTTGGCAAAAAGAGCTTCTTTGTCAGTAGCATTTTCCGACAAGATAGCTTCCAGCAACGGAGCGGCTCGGTTATAGTCTTGATTCTTTGCAAAATAATCCGCCAATCCCAAGCGAGCATACTTACGGCTCACTTTGGCATTGTCGTTGGATGGCTGTATTTCAAGCGCTTTATTGGTAAATGACAGTGCTTTTTCGTATTCAAACAACGAAGCCAGTGCATTGGCGTATCCTAAATTGGCAGCAAAATCATTTGGATTTTCGGCCAACAGTTTTTCGTAATAGCTCTTGGCGGCAGGGTATTCTTTTCCCCACATAAGTGCCTCAGCGGCATTGAGCGAAATCTCAAAATCACCAGGAAAGCGTTCGAGTAGTTTTGCAAATACTTCTTTGGCCTCAGTTACATTTCCTGACAACCCGATGCCCCGTCCGTAGCAAAGCAATGCGGTTTTGTGCGTAGCATCGTGGGTAGTAAGGTAGTTTCTAAAAAAAGCAGCGCCCTCGGCAAACTGTCCGTTTTCCAACATTTTAAAACCTGCCTGTAAAGCATCTTGTGCTTGTACTGCCCCAGAAAACATAACCAGAATAACTACGAGTATCTTTTTCATTACTATTGTTGATTTGATGAAGCAAAACTATCATCTAATGCAACGGTAATACTTCAACTTTCGATGAAGTGCAGTTTTTGAGGTGTTTTTGGAAGAAAAACACTGTTTAAAGTTGGCCTATTCTTATATATAGATTGACAGTTGTTGTTTGACCGACACAATGTTGGTTGTAAATAATTGTAAATCAGATAGAATAACTACCAACAAATCGCTGAACTCCTCTGCTATAAAAATTGATGTTAGGCAAAATACTTATCGCTGCTGGATTCGTTCAAATGGATAAACTTACCACTAAAAAAAGAGGCAAAATCTTCCAAAAAACCTTCATTTTTTGTCATTCATCGAATTGCCCCGACTCAGGGTAGACGTTTGCTGCAACTTTGTCCCAACAAAAACGCAAAAACCAATGTACGCACCCAATTACCAACAATTTGCTGAACGTCTTCGTATCTATCGTTATAGGGGTGAGCTTGGCGCTACCGATGCCATTGCTCTCAAAAATGAGTTGTTGGCCGAAACCGCCGAGCAGTTGTTCATTGACCTTAGCGAAGTTACCAAAGTTGATTTGATTGCAGTAAATGCTTTGGCAATGGCGCACAAAAATAAAAACCTCAAAGTAGTTATGCCTAAATTAGCCCAAGGTCGGCATATTTTTCATATCACTAAGTTTGACCTTATTTTCAATATTATCACTTCTATTCCTGATTACCTCTACGACTATGAGTAAGCTCAAAACAAATAATGAAGCCTTTTTGAGCACAGGATTTATGCTAATGGTTAGCACATTGGTAGTTAACATTGGCAATTATGCATTCAATCTGTTAACAGGACGCATACTCAGTCCAGAGGCTTTTGGAGAAGCAAATTTCTTAGTAACTTGTTTGTTGGCTGTTTCTTTTGTTGCTACGGCTTTCCAATTAACGGCAGCTAAATTCTCTGACCCACAGAATCAACTGTCTGATTTAGCTTGGATCTTGGGTTTCATGATATGCGCAGGTGTACTTGTTTTTTCAAATAACATAGCCGATGCCTTTCAGCTGACCTCCGAAACTTCACTTAGTTTACTTGCGATGGCAGTTCCGTTCTATTTTGTGATGAGTGTAGGACGAGGCAAGTTACAAGGAGATTTACATTTTGGGAGGTTTGCTATTACGTATCAAGTAGAAATGTGGGCCAGGCTAATCGTAGGCATTGGCATGGTGGCTTTATTCCGCTCGGCATGGGGTGTGGTAATAGGCTTGTTAGTTTCAATCGGAAGTGGTTTCATCTATACGAACTTAGCACAAAAAACGTCAAAAACAGCAGCAATACATATCAAGTCTTTTGAAGGATTTAGTACATTTTTTGGAGCTACTTTGCTTTATGAGCTTAGTCAAATTGTTATCAACAACAGCGATGTGCTGATTGTAAAACATTACTTCACAACGCAAGAGGCGGGCCTGTATGCTGCTTTAGCATTGATTGGCCGAGTGGTGTATTTTGGAACTTGGTCGGTAGTGATGGTACTATTCCCAAAAGTAATTGAGCAAAAAAAGAAAGGCTTACCTACTCACCAGTTATTGGTCAAAAGCTTTGCGATTGTGGCACTCATTGCCGCTATAATAGTAGCCGGGTGTTTGGCATTTTCTGAATGGATAGTCGGGACGTTGTTTGGCAAAAACTACCTCAGTATCAGCACTTATCTATGGCAATATGCCTCCGTAACCGCTTTGTTTGCCTGTGCCAATGTTTGGGTATATTACCACTTATCGCTCGACCGCAAAACCCCCATACTCCTTTCACTCTTGGCAGGCATTTTACAGTTTTTCCTACTTTATGTTAAGCATGGCAATTTTGGAGACGTGATTCAAGGACAGTGTATTTCCATGCTCTTTTTATTCTTTTCACTGTTGGTTTATCATTTTGTAGTTACAACAAGATACTTCTCTTTTAACCCAAAAAACATTCAATTGTCATGAAATCAAACCTTAAAGTTGCCATTGTTTCTCCTTTTCCTCCGAGCAAATGTACGCTCAATGAGTACGGATACCATCTGGTAAACCATTTCCGTCAAAATAACGACACCAAAGAAGTAGTCTTGATTGCTGACCAATTGCCCGAAGGCCAAGTTTATGAATTTGATACTGAAGGATGTGCAATAGATGTTCGTCCAGTATGGCAATTCAATAATTGGTTCAATTTCTGGTTTATCCTTAAAACCATCCGTCAGACTAAGCCCGACGTAGTACTTTTCAATATTCAATTCCTGTCGTTTGGTGACAAAAAAATACCCGCTGCGCTGGGGCTACTCACTCCCTGGTTGGTAAAACTCTTAGGTTTCCCTTCGATAGTTTTATTACACAATATTATGGAGGAAGTAGATCTAAAAACGGCAGGAATCACCCAAAATCCAGTTTTAGCTGCCATTTTTCGCTTCATCGGCACTATGCTCACTCGTTTGGTATTGCAAGCTGATTTGGTAGCAGTTACCATTGCCAAGTACGTAGAAGTGTTAGAAAAAAAATACAAAGTCAACAATGTAGCATTGGTTCCTCATGGTAGTTTTGAATTACCTCCCATGCCTACCTTTGACTTAACCGAAGGCCCCAAGCGAGTGATGACTTTTGGCAAATTTGGTACCTACAAAAAAGTAGAAGTAATGATTGAAGCCGTAGAGCTGGTTCGTCAGCGTAGCAGAGTACCGCTCGAAATCGTGATTGCAGGCACCGACAGCCCCAACAAGAAAGGCTACCTAGCAGCAGTACAACAACAATATGCCAACGTACCTGGTTTGACTTTCACAGGTTATGTACCCGAAGAATACGTACCTACGGTATTCAACGAAAGCGCAGTAGTGGTGTTTCCATACACTAGCACTACGGGTAGCTCGGGGGTTTTGCACCAAGCAGGTAGCTACGGCAAAGCGGTGATATTGCCTAACATTGGTGACTTAGGTCAACTGATTAAAGAAGAAGGCTATGCAGGTGAACTTTTTGAACCCAACAATGCCGAAAGCCTGGCCGAAGCAATCCAGAAAGTAGTAGAAAACGACGAATATCGCCGTGAATTGAGTGTTCAAAACTACTTTGCAGCGGTTTCATTACCAATGGCCGATATCGTAGATTGGTATCATCTTCACTTTGGAAGGTTGATGCAAGCGGCATAAATAATACGCTTTTTTTTAAGATCTTACTTTACCCTATGTTCCTCCTAAGCCTGTCGCACGTGCGCAGGCTTTTTTTATTTTATCAATACCCCCAAACCCTTTTTGGGTTTTCCTGCTGCATTCAAAACGCCAAAATTCTTCTGTGGGTAGCGATTCCATGGCATTTTACCAACTACTTCGGCAGGTACATCAGTAAAATCATACAGGGTCCATGCAATGTAAGGTATATTACCTTTTTGACGAAGCACTTCTCTTATTTGGGCAAAATAAACGGCTTGATCTTCTTCATTTTTACCAAAAGGCGCCCAAATGCCACGGTAGGTAGAAAGCCCAAACTCTTCTAAGACAAGTGGTTTTGTTCTTATCTTTTTTCGCAATTCATCAATACCATACGCCAATTCTTCGGGTGATTTATAGGAGTGAAACGACACAAAATCAAGCTCTTTACTCAACAATTCGGCATTTTCGGGATAAGCCCAACCAATGGTAAGCAAGTGATTGGAGTCGTAGATTTTGGCTCGTTTCAATATCCACTGCAACCATTCTTGTACTTCGGCTGTATCGTGGTATTTATAATCCAAATCAGGTTCGTTTTTTAAATCCCAAGCCAAAATCGCTGGATGCTCTCTAAATGCTGTCAACAATGTTTCGAGTTGTCGGTCGGTCGCAGGAAAGTTTAGTAATCGATAATCACCCAAAAAATCGAACAGCGTGACAATGACTTTAAGATCATACTTTTGAGCCGTATTCAATAGTTGCCGCAATTTCTCCGTTTGTTCGGCTGGCACATTTCCTTTATTAAAATCATGAAAATTCACAAAAATTCGTAGCGTATTAAAGCCTAAGGATTGTACCAATGCGAAGTCTTTCGAAATAATGTTAGCATCAAATTTCGACCAAAAAAAAGTCCAAGGGGTCTTTTGAGGGTAGTAATTGATGCCTTTTGAAAAAAAGGGCTGATTCGCCAAATAAAACTGTTGACCCTTAATCTGTACCATTTTCGACTTATCAACCTTCAAGGTATCTTGCCAAAAGGGAACAGGTTGCTTACGCACTACATTTTTGACCCGCCAATACCCATCATCGAGCAACATCACTACTTCGTAGTCAGCCACCACTTCAGAGGAATAAACCTTCTCTTGTGTGTCTTTGTGATAAAGGTGTTTTTTTAGTCGTACTTGTCTATCCGTAAACGACACAATTTGCCCGTCGGCTGAATAAAAATGCAATTGGATGTGATGCTCTAAATCAGTTTGGTGTAACTCAAACCCTTTATTATCCAACTGCTTGACAGCCTCTTGTATTTTGGGTAAAGCAGATGGGGTAAAATACTCCTTTAAGCCTTTGGTCTCACCCGTCATGTAGCTCAAATGCTGCTGGTACCACCCACGGATATAGTCTTTGATGATCTCTTGTCGAGTAAAATCCTCCATTTTGCGCCCCGTTTGTGGGTCGTCAGGCAGCCATTGAATATACGGAACATGCGATTCGGGGAGATTAGGTGGAAGATTGAGTGCCGTAGCACGGTCGGCACCCGTGTTAAAATAAGTCCATAATTTGGCCGTTACACCAATCAATAAAGACAGACCTACCACCGAAACGATACCGAAATAAATTCTGTAATATTTAATGGAAGGTTGAGCCGTCATTTCTTCGTTATAAAAGTTACTGTGAATAAATTGCTTTTACCACCACCATTTACCGATGCACGTATGCGGAGGCTCCCAGCTGATATGGGGTTTTGCACAAAAATTGTTGCAATTCCTTCGAGTGTATAACCGTTGAGGTGGCGTAAGGTATTGTTGGCATCTTGGCATTCAAACAAAACCAGCGTACCATCAGGAACGGTATTTCCGAAACGGTCTTTGAGAACATCTGTTTTTATTTTAAACGTCTGTCGGCCATCAGCAAATGGCGTTGTATCTTCTGCCCAAATCCGAAAATCAATGGGGTAATCGGCCACCTCTAACAGCTCTTTCTCTTTGCTTTTAACCCGATCAACGGATACATACCCCAATGTTTTACCCGCTTTCGTTTGGGCAGTAATGATTTGGTAGGCTACCCCGTGTTTTGTGAATGCTTGCTTATTTTCTACAAAATCGCTTGGCCTAACCAGCTCAAACCGCACGGGGGTCTGTGCTTGAACCAAATTCCCGAAAGTATCAGTTGGAATCGCCGTGAGCATAGCCCAATCTTGCCCATTTGCAATGACAGATTTCGAGCCTAAATAGGTGTCAAGCGGCATGGTAGCACCCATTGGCAACACATGATATGCCTTTTGACTAATTTTTATGCCTTCATAAAGTACTTCTGCCGAAACCCAGCCCGTCAGGGTATCAACCATCGTGATGGTTTGACCTGGGTCAAAGGTATCAATCGTGGTTCCCCAAGTAGCGTGGCGCATTAGGTAAATAGGTGAATTAGAAAGTTTTTCTTTGCCCATGAGCCGAATCGTAAATTTTTGCCCTACTGTTACCGAGTCTGGCCCGAGCAGTTTAAAATCAGCAAGTGCCCCTTCATGGGTTTGTCTTGTGGTGCATTGACAACACAAAGGAAAAATAATGGCAATATGTACAAACCAATTTCGCATCAATAGAGGGTAGGGTTTCCGATATAAGCATTCACTAAAAAACGCACATAGCCTTGTTGGGCTGGCAAAGGGAGCAAGCCGCCTTTGGGTGGCCTATTTGCCAAATTTACGTGATTCAGAAAACTACTCTGAGGCAATCCATTCACAAAAAAATCATTGATAGTGCCTTTCTTCACCAGCTTTATTCGCTCAAAATTAGGCAATTGCTGCTCAAAAGCCTGCTTTGCTTGCTGCCTAACACCATCTTTCAAAAACAAATGATCTACCCATCTTACCGTTTGGTCTTGGTCATAATAAGTAAAAAGTATTTGCGGAACGCTCATTTCATCTATGCCATGATTATAAACTTCTCCTTTGAATTTTTGAGTACCCACCACTTGGATTTGTTGAACTCCTACATCCCGATACATATCTCTATCGGCTACTACTGCACGAGCAAATAAGCGAAAATGAGTCGGTTGATGCGTAAAATTGTGAGCTGTAAATTCAGTAGGATTAAATTTAAGTGGGTTTTTATCTTCTTCTTTCACCCAAGCTGTTTCTTCAAATTCAATTCTAAATGGCACAATCTCTTTGGGAAGTACGTTGTGCATAGTGGTATATTTAGCATTGTAAGAAACCAGCTTTCGACTCTGATTATCAAACAATTGCGCCTCAATGGTTAGATGAGCAGGCAGATGGTCAATGTTCTGAATTTCTCCTACCACTACATACTGGCTATCAATTTTCATCAATTTGGCAGACAAAACATACAATTCGGGACGGTCCAATATATCATCGTGCTCGGTTGTAGCCGTCGTAATTTTACGTTTTCCTTGACTATGCAAGCCTAATACTCCCTTTTCGATGTGCTCGTCGGGAGGTGTTTTTTGATCAAAAACAGGGGGCTCAACGAACCAATTTTCACCTACCCTCATCAGCGTATGTTCTACCTCTTGGTGAAATCGTTCAAGGGGTGTTACCCAATCCGTAATGGCCAACACCTTCATTCGATCAGGTTGTTTTTCCAAGATTTTTACCGAAAATGAATCTAACTTACCATAAGAGGCCAGCAGTCCATCCCGTACCGAAAGTTGCAAAACATAATCATCAAAGCTGATGCTATGAGGAGGGAAGTACTCATGTGCTTCTTTGAAATACTTAAAATCTAAGGCGTTATAGTAAGCTTTGAGTAAAACAATGGGGTCTTTCTGATATGAAGTAAGAAGGGTTTTCAGCCAAAAACCACCTGCTATGGTTAGTACTATTGCCATCCAACCAAACAACCAAAGATTACCTTTTCGAGTATTATATCCTGAGTTTTCAATCTCAGCAAATGCACTAATTAGAAATACACGACGATGGTAAAATAGCACTGCAATCATGACAACGAATGCAAATAATGGCAAAATTCCCCACATCCGTTTCTGCACCACGGGCATCTCTTTTAGAGGCAATACCGTAGGTAAAGGTGGCACATCGTGTTTTTGCCATACCATAATGCCATTTTCCAGGCGCTGAACCCGCTCCCAACCAGCAAAATACAAAATAGGGTCGTAGAACTTATCGTTGGAGAAAATGAATTTTAGGTGATATTTCTCTGGGATAGTTAGAAATTGCTGTAAAGAACCAATCCCCTGAATGCCTTTGAATTTTGAATTTTCGAGCCGTTCAAGTGGTTGAGTGGTCATCTCGGGCACTCTTCGGGCAGAATGATAATTGCCATCAATAGAAAGTGCCGTTGTATTGGCCGAAAGCCACGCCATCTGATCACCAAACCCAAGGGTCATAAAGCGCCAACGGTCGTGTTGGTCGCGCTCTAAAAAACTAAGGATAGGCTGTATATCCACACTTTGGGGTTGCAAGGCACGAAACTTATGAAAATCGGCAATAAAAAGTGCCTGTAAACCCACCAAACTTATCATCAGGATAGAAGTAAAACGGTACATCTTTTTTCCAAACCGACTGATAATACGTTCTCGAATATCTCCTTCTACAAGACGCCTAAAAAAATCGCCCACAAAGGGAATCGCAATCACAGATGCCCAAAATGTGAAACGGTCGAGCGTTAAAATCTCAAAAGCATTTTTTCCCAAGAGTAGTTTGGGGAGAGGGGTTGTTCCTCCTGTGCCTAATAATAAAAGCAGCGAAAACGATAAGGCTAAAAAGATATTCCGACGAGTATAAAGACTCCGAAAAATATAAGGTAGCATTAGTAGTGTAAACCCCAATGGGATAATAAAAAACATCAAGCCCGACGATGTAATTTCAATAAATGAATCTCGTGAGCCGTGTGGGATAGAAACTTGGGTAATGGGGTCGGTTTTGGACCAAAACCAATAAGGAAATATAATAAGCACTATTTCTGCCCCCGCAATTACAAAAAACGTTAAAAACAATTTCCACTTCTTAAAGGCCAGCACAATAGCATCTTTGGCAACATTAAAAAAACTCCCTTCCACACCCACTTCATCCAGCAATGCCGTAGCGATAATTGGAGCAATAAAAAATACCATACCAAAGATAGTTGTAACATGGTGCGAGGCAACCGTTACGCCCAAGATAGCCAACCCTAAGAATAAATATCGCCTTTGAGTATTTCGGAAATAACCATACACCTCGGGTAAAGCATTGGTTAAACAAGCTATTCCCATCATAGTGGGCAATTGCCCATAAATATGGATAGTCTGAACAATTGAAGAAGCTACTAAGGCAAACAAAGCCGCATACCCTGCCGAACGCTTTGATACCCACAATTGAGAAAAACGATAAATTCCAATGATAAAAAAACACAAAGCCAACAAGATAACCACCATAAAGCCAAACCTTAATCCGCCGATTTTTGACAATAGCGCAATCAATTGATGACTTAATGGAGGATAACTTGTAACAGGAAAACCTGTGTACCAACGATACTCCCAAGGCTCAAACCACGAACGGGCGTAGTGATCGGCAAAAAAAATGTGCACAAAGGCATCGTATGTCTTGTCAATATTATATATCAGAGCCGAGCCATGAAACAACACAGCTACAATCAATGCTACAAACAATAATCTATCTGCTTTGGGTGACATAGTATACCTCTAACTCTTTTATACTAATGAGGAGATTGCGAAATAAGAGTGGATTTTCTCAATAAAAAAATTTCCACCTGTATTTCATCATAGTAATGCTTTTTCTTCTAAAACCTAGCTATTTCTTCCTGCTAAATATCGGGCAAATACCTCCAAAAAACTGCATTAAACTGCAGTTTATCGAAGACTTCACTTTAAGACACTCGTACATAGCACTTTTGTATCATCAAACACGAGAAAAACAAAAAAAAATGAAAACAGGAATTGTTATCCCTTGCTATAATGAAGCTAATCGCCTAGACTACAGCGCATTTCGATCTTTTTTAACTTTTCATCCAGACTACCATTTGTGCTTTGTTAATGATGGAAGTAAAGACGATACACTAACCTTCTTGAAAAGCATGCGTAAAGGTTTTGAAACCCAAATCACTATTGTTGATTGCAAAACAAATGGCGGAAAAGCCGAAGCAGTACGCCAAGGGGTATTAAACATGTACCAAGTTCAAAATATAGATTATATTGGTTTTCTTGATGCCGATTTGTCGGTAAGTTTAGAAGAATTCACCGACTTGGTTCAAACCATCCACACTGACTCAAACCTCAAAATTGTAAGCGGATCAAGAGTAAAACGCATGGGTGCTGTCATCAATCGTAACCTCAAACGCCATCTCATAGGCCGAACCATCGCCACACTCATCAGTATCTTATTAGGATTACCATTTTATGACACCCAATGTGGAGCCAAAGTATTCCGTAAAGAATTGGTTCCCGTAGGTTTCTTTACACCTTTTCAGAGTGCGTGGTTATTTGATGTTGAGTTGTTCATGCGCATGAAAAAATACTACGGTATTCAGGCTATAATGAACCTAATTCTTGAATATCCATTACGTCGTTGGGTACATGTAGAAGACTCAAAAATCGGTGCATCTGATTTATTCAAGATTCCCTTACAACTCATTAAGATTCAATATCATTATCAAATTAAGCCCGTGCTTACACTAACTTTACCTTCTTTCAATAAAGTGCTCACATTAGAACAAGAGTTTTAATAATCATTATCAAAAGTCTTCTCTAAATCAAGTAATAAAAGTCTAATGACATGGCAACCGCATCAAAATTTACATTTTGTGAGGACCATTTTTTTAAAGAAAAGATTTTGACAGACCCTAAGATATTCTCACCCAAGAATGCTTGACTACCAATGAAATACCTCACATCGTGACTGTTTTTTATTTTCAGATAAAATGCAACGTTCACTACTGACTTTGACAATAGCAGTCAAGTTTTTCCACTCATCTTTGGCTTCAATCCATCGCAAATCAGTGATGACTTGCCAAGTTCACTTTTCTATCCTATCGTGATTTTTTCAAGTGTTTCAGCCGTAGAAACAGGTTTTGCAAGGCAAATGATTCTTCTACTTGGGCATCAAGTTGACCTTGATTACCCTTGGGAGTCAATAAATAATCAGCTTCCTTTTGAACAATATTAGCTGCAATTTCCTTTTGGCATTTCAAAGCATCTGCCGTCTACAGCCTTTAAGGCATGAAATCTCCAATAATTTGGGCATAGCAAATATCTCATTGCTTTTGTGATCTAACTTCAACTGATCCAACAGAAGTTGATACCCACTAGCCCATGCCCCCATGTGATATACCCAATTCGGCCAGAGGATTCATAGTCTAAAAAACGAAACACACGTCCTAATGTATCATCAGAAGGCACATCCTTGTCTAATTTTAGGTACTGCCGAAGCCATGCTAAATTGTCTTTTGCCCATAAGTGTATTCCCATATAATCTTCACAGCCACCCCTAACGGCACAAATATTGATGAAGATAATCTCATTTAAACTGAGTAACTTCTTTCAGTTAAGACGAAAATCGGGCACTTTACTGAATATCTTTATGAGGCGCATTGTTATGAAATTTATAGCACAACGCTACATAATCAACCATTACTAACTATTTTAATGCGATTGCCCTGGGTTTAATGAAGTTGATTTAACCAGTAAAAAATGTATCTTCACCTCTTCAAACTTTAACATATGAAAGTAAGCTAACCCAACAATACAAGAGTGGAAATTATCACTATTAAAGATATAGCCAAGGCCCTTAACCTCTCTACTTCGACCGTTTCGAGGGCTTTAAGGGGCAGTTATGAAATTAACCCTGAAACCAAGCGACTGGTTATGGAATATGCCGAGCGAATGAACTACCGCCCCAATCCCATTGCCCTGAGTTTGAAAGAAAACCGTAGTCGTTCGATTGGCGTAATTATTCCTGAGATTGCCAACAACTTCTTCTCGCAAGCCATTAACGGCATGGAATCCATCGCCTACAATCGCGGGTACCATGTCGTGATTTCGCAAAACCACGAATCCTACGAGCGTGAACTGGTCAGTACACAATACCTAGCCCAACGCCGGGTAGACGGGCTTTTGGTCTCTCTTTCGGGAGAAAGCAACGACCTAGAGCACTTTAAAGAGCTGCAAACCAAAGGCTTACCAATTGTGTTTTTTGACCGCGTACCACAGGATTACATTACGCACAAAGTAATCGCCGATAACTTTGCGGGAACGTACGAAGCCACTGAGCACCTGATTAAACAAGGTTTTCGCCGCATCGCCCACTTGACCAGCCCTTCGTGGCTTTCCATTACGTATGAACGGTTGGAAGGCTACAAAAAAGCCCTCCAAAATCACGACATCCCCATTGAAGACTCTTACATCAAGTATTGCAGTCACGGGGGGATGATTTTCGAAGAAGTTGAGCAGGCTGTCATGGAGTTGATTAACCATCCCAACCGACCCGATGCCGTTTTTACGGCTGGCGACCGCCTTACCACCACGTGCATGTCGCTGATTCGGCGCGAAGGGCTGCGTATTCCCGAAGACATCGCTATCGTTGGATTTACCAATTTGATGACGGCTGATTTGCTCAATCCCGCCTTGAGTGCCGTTCGTCAGCCAGCGTATGAGATGGGGCAATTGGCCACCGAATTTTTAATCGACCTGATTGAGCACCCGAAAGCGACGATTCGGTTTGAAACGAAAAAATTGGACACGCATTTGGTCATTCGTGATTCTTCACTCAAAGCCACTCCGTAATCCTAAACTAGACCAATGCTTCGTTTTTTGTGCATTGCCTGTTTTCCTTTTTTTTTACAGGCCCAAACCCGCGATACCCTCGCAGCCTTCCGACCCGATTCTACCTTCTTTGTACGCACCAAAGGGGCCCTGGCTTACCTCAATTATGGGGTGGGTGAAGATCGCCTCGGAGGCGCAAAAATGGGGTATGTCGATTCGCTGGTATTGCTCAAAGTCACCGCTAAATATAAAGACCTTTATCGGGTACGTTTGACCGGCCAACTGTCGGCGTGGATTCCGCAAACCCTCACCAAACGTGATACCAACGTACGGCTCCCCTCGGTACAATATTTAACGGCTTCTTGGCGCGTATCTGGCGATAATCGCCAAGATTATGTGTCCATCCCATTACCCGAGCGACTGCCCTACCGCAGCCGTCAGGAGATAAATCCAGCTCGGATTGTGGTGGACATTTTCGGGGTCACGGCCAACACTAACTGGATTACGCAACTTCGCACGGCAAGAGAGATTAAAAACATTGATTATGAACAGGTTGCCGATGAGCAATTCAGGGTTATCATTTCCCTGCGCCATGCGCAACATTGGGGTTACGCCATCGGCTACGAAGGTCGTCGGCTGGTGATACGCGTCATGCATCAACCCGAAAAATTACGCCTTCGTGACCTAACCATCGCCATTGACGCTGGCCACGGCGGTAGCAATTTAGGCGCTCGTGGGCTACGATCAAAACAATACGAAAAAGACTTTAATCTCAGCATTGCCCGACATTTACAGAAAGAACTTGAACGCAAGGGCGCAACGGTGCTGATGACCCGCAGCAATGATTCACTGATCAATAACACCGACCGCGTACTGAGCCTTCGTAAACTCAAACCCGACTTGCTCATCAGTATTCACAACAACGCAGCGGGCGATACCACCAAAACCAAAGGGACAAGTACGTATTATAAACACCTTGGATACAGGCCGTTGAGTCAAGCCATTTTGGAGCGATTGTTGGAGACGGGATTGACCGAATACGGCAATGTCGGCCGTTTTAATTTTGCGCTCAACAGCCCTACCGAATACCCCAATGTGCTGGTGGAAGGATTATTTTTAAGCCACCCCGACGACGAGGCGCTTATTTTGGAAGATGCTTACCGCAAAAAAATGGCGAAGCAGATTCGAAAGGGCGTAGCAGATTGGCTAAAACAAGTCAGAAAGCAACGTTCGTAAAAATAGATTACGTAATTTTAGGGGCGCTTCGGTAAACGTTTCGACCCTATGCCTTTTATTTATTTTATACTCCTGTTTATGCATTCTGCTGTTCCAGAAATCCACTTGGCGAAAGGCCAATCAACCACACTGTCACAAAATCATTTTCGACACGCCACCGACGGAAAAGAAGCGTCTCAGTCTACATTGGTAAATCTGAGTTTTGACGACGAATACCTATCCGTTGATTTTCAGTGCTTGCAAAATCCGTTTTGGAGCCAAAACACCTACACAAAGCACAATACTGAAATGTGGAATCAGGAGGTTTTTGAGCTGTTTATTGCCGAAGGCAGCGCCACCCCCACGCAGTATTTAGAATTGGAAATCAATCCTAACAACGCGCTGTTTGTGGGTTGGATTGAGAATCCGACGAAAGAAACACCCCAAAAATTGACGTTTGTGCCTTACGAAAAAGCAGGTATCAAACACGAAGTGAAAGCTAATGGCGATACTTGGTCGGGCAAAATGCAGATTCCGTGGGCTTTATTGGGAGGCAAAAAAGATACCTATCGCCTGAATTTTTACCGGATTGTGTCTCTCCAATCCCACCCAAATACCGATTGGAAATGCACTCCTGCCGACTGTGATTTTACATGTTGGAGCCCCTCAATGAGCGGCGCTACGCCGCGTTTTCACCGCCCCGATGCGTTTGGAATTTTGCATTTAAAATAGCCTATTCCACCGTCAGATAAACAATATTTGTAGGTGTGAGCAGGTGCTTTACTGCTACTGGATTTCCCTCTTTTATTTTCTCAAATGTCCCTGCTTGCTCTACATTAACTTTCATAAGGCTTTGAGAAACAGGGCGTTTTATCCATATTAAATAAGAACGCGAGGTCCCACTTTTGCTTGAGTGATGCACGATAAGCTCTTTTTTTTCAACTGTGACCATAGCCGTTTCGGTAAAATCAGACTTAGGATATAACATATATTTCCGGACGATTTTGACCACACTAGACAGCAACTCCCCCACAAGCCATAACCAAAAAGGCAATAATGCAAATGTATAAAGTACCGTGTCAGGAACGGGAAGTATGGCCAATAAGCGACTCCCCATATCTTGTAAAACCTTCATCATATCTTTGGGCACAAACCACAAACTAAAAAAACAAATCCAAAAGACTGTCGGCCAAATCCACCAGATAATTTTATAAATGATTTTAATGACGTTACCAATTTGGTCAACGGCGCGGTCGGCATAAAATTCAGTTTTTGGAATTGTATTCATAAGACCAGAAAAGTTGGGAGGGTGAATTTAAAAATTTGTCGCTACATTCTCCTAGTTTGTTTCAATCCTATTCGGAGCTTCTTCCGGCAACGTTGCCGACAACGATTGCATAAAAAAATGCAATAAATGAGTTGTTTTGTTATAATTTAACCAGTAATCTCGTACAGGATTCCTCGTTTTATCAAACCAACTTCATGAAATCATTTCTTCGGATTTTCTTTTTGGTGGCCTTGACTGCCTTTCGTCCAATGGATGAAAAACTCACCATTTTTCTCTGCGGCGATTCTACCCTAGCCCCCAAACTACCCGCCGATGCGCCCGAAACGGGCTGGGGTATGGTGCTGCCTGAATACTTCAATACCGACGCCGTACAGATTCAAAACCACGCCGTCAATGGTCGCAGCACCAAGAGTTTTATCACCGAAGGGCGCTGGCAAAAAGTGGTTGCTCAGGTCAAAAAAGGAGATTGGGTTTTTATTCAATTTGGCCACAATGACCAAAAAATAGTCGACAGCACGCGTTCGGCTCCTGCGCAAACGCTATACCGCCAAAACCTGATTCGGTTTGTAAACGAAACCCGCGCCAAAGGCGGCAATCCGCTACTGATTACGCCCGTTATGCGGCGCAAGTTTGACGAAAAAGGGGCATTTGTGGATCAGCACGGCGAATACCCACAAGTGGTAAAAGATGTAGCCAAAGAACTAAAAGTGCCGATGATCGACCTGCACGCCAAAAGTCAAGCAGTGATTGAAAAACACGGCGTGGAAGGTTCAAAAGCGCTGTTTATGCATTACGGCGGTGGTATTTATCCCAAATTTCCCAAAGGCATCGAAGACAATACCCATTTTTCCCGTTACGGTGCGTCGGTCATGGCGAGCTTGGTCGTGGAAGGCATTATGGAGTTGCCGGTTGACTTGAAAAGCTTCGTCAAAAAATCAGAATTTACGAACAAATACACCTACGAACTTCCCAATTATTATACGCCCGTTTTTCGCAAAGACACCTTCAATATTGCCCGCTACGGCGCTAAGGCCGACGGCTTAACGGTAAATACAAAAGCCATTAACCAAGCCATTGATGTATGTCATGCGGCGGGCGGCGGCACGGTATTGGTGCCAGCAGGTCTGTGGCTTACGGGCCCGATTGTGCTGAAAAACAACGTCAATCTGCACATTGCTAAAAACGCTTTATTGCAATTCAGCCGCAACCACGATGATTATCCAATCGTGGTCACCACTTGGGAAGGCCAGGAATCATACCGCTGCCAAGCCCCCATTTGGGGTGTAGATTTGACCAATATCGGCATCACAGGAGAAGGTGTGCTCGACGGTGGCGGGGAGGTATGGCGCGCTATCAAACGCGACAAACAAACCAATTCGCAATGGGCAGCGCTGGTAAAATCAGGTGGCGTAGTAAGCGACAAAAACGACTTATGGTACCCGTCAGAAAAATCCAAAAAAGGGAATAATTTGCCCAATGCAGGGCGAATTCTGAACGGCATTCACCCAACGCAGGCCGAATTGGAGTCTTACAAAGATTTTTTACGCCCCAATATGATCAGTCTGACGCGTTGCAAAAATGTGTTGCTGGAAGGTGTCACGTTTCAAAATTCCCCTGCTTGGACCATGCACCCGCTGCTCTGCGACCACGTCAGCATCCGCAACGTGACCGTCAAAAACCACTGGTATGCCCAAAACAGTGACGCGCTCGACCTCGAATCCTGTCGCAACGGCATCGTTGAAGGCTGCACCTTCGATACGGGCGACGACGGAATTACCATCAAATCGGGCCGCGACGAGCAGGGGCGCAAGCGCGGCGTACCCACCGAGAATTTTATCATCAAAGACTGCAAAGTTTACCACGCCCACGGTGGCTTTGTGATTGGCTCCGAAATGTCCGGCGGGGTCAGAAATCTATTTGTTTCTAACTGTACTTTTATGGGTTCAGACGTGGGCCTTCGTTTCAAAACGGCCCGTGGCCGAGGTGGCGTGGTGGAAGACATTTACGTGACCGACATCAACATGACCGAAATCCCGGGCGAAGCCATTCTTTTTGACATGTATTACGCCGCCAAGGACCCCGTACCGCAGGAAGGCGAGTCCACCGAATTGCCGACCATCAAAGCCGAGCCGTTGAACGAAGGCACGCCGCAGTTCAGAAACTTCTATATCAAAAATATCATCTGCCAAGGAGCCGAAACTGCCATTTTGGTGCGTGGCTTGCCCGAAATGAGCATCAAAAATATCAACATCGAAAACGCCGTCATCGAAGCCAACAAAGGTTTGGTCTGTGTGGAAGGGGAAAATATTAACCTCAAAAACGTCAGTCTTTTGACCAAAGACAAAACCGTGATGCAGGTGCAAAACAGCAAAAACGTAGTGCTCGACGGCATCAAGTATGGCTCCGATAAAGACGTATTATTGAAGGTTATGGGCATTCGCTCAGAAGGCGTTCGTTTGCTAAATACCGACGCAACAAAGGCGAAAAAAGACGTTGAATTGGGCGTTGGGGTGAAAGGAAAGGTAGTGAGTAAGAAGTAAAAAAGTATTGACGTTGGTGAAAAAACACCAACGTCTTCTGATGAGGATTACCGTTCAGATTTTAATAAAAACACTCCTGCCCCCAACGCCAACACTGCCAAACCCAATTGAATGTAGGCAGAGGCTTGCCCGCTTTCATTGTCGGCGTCAATTTTTAAGCCCAGTACTTTCACCGATGCCGAGCTTTTCTGAAATTTCTGAACACCATTGTATCCCAATACAATAGCAAGGACGATAAGAACGATTCCCATTATTTTTTTCATATCACGTAGAAGTTTAAAGTAGTTTATTGCTCCCTTTGGAAGCCTAAAGAAGTATGCCAGTGAAAAAATAAGGCTTTTAGTATCTCAAAAACCGCAACCGCTTTCCGACCTGCTTCATCCATTCCCGTGCCATGAGTTCGTGGGCAAAAACGGTGGGGTGAACGCCATCCCAAATCCAGTATTCAATGGGGGCTTTTTGGATGGCTTTGTCAAAAACGGCGGGATAATCTATCAAAACGGCATCAAATTCGCGGGCCAATTTTCGTACTACGGCTTGGCGCTTGCTGGTATCGTCCCGCCATTGTTCCCAATGTTCGATGCGTTTGCCTACGGGATAGACGAAAGGAATTCCTAACACAAACAAAATCTCAGGATTGGCGCGTCGGCAGTCGTTTAGAAGAATGCGGTAGATATTTTCAAACTCTTCGGCAGTGGTGGCTTCGGCAGGTTTGTTGATCGTAGCGCCTGTGTCATTGATACCAACCAAAATACTCAGTACATCGGGCTTGAGGTTGAGCGTGTCGGTTTCCCAACGTTTCTGCAAATCCGTGATTTTATTGGCGCTGATGCCTCGGTTATAAAAAGTAAAACCTGCTTCGGGAAAATCCGCCCCGATACGACTCGCCACCGAATACGCGTAGCCATGCCCCATGATGTGGTTGGGGTCGAGATTGCGACCACGGTTGCCGTCGGTGATGGAATCACCCTGGAATAAAAACGTGAGGGCTTTTTGGGGTTTAGGCGAGGAAGTTTTTGGGGAAAGAGTAAGCTCTGTTGCCAGTCCTGTTAAGGCGGCTGATTTTAGAAATTTTCGTCTTTGCATTGCTATTTGATGCAATTATAGTAGTTCTTACTTAAGCTGCCAATCCTTAAACTCGCCGTAGGAGATTAACAAAATAGAAACTATTTTGCTAGGGCATCTAATTGCTGTTTATCAATTTTTGCAAGCAATTGATTGACCAAGCCAGTCTTATGGGCTACGGCTTCCTTAAGCGTATTGAATTTTCCCATTTTCTTTTTGGGAGAGTTGCGTTTCGAGGTCATCAAATTTGTCTCCATATTTCAATAGTATTATTTCTTTTTGAGAATAACAAATCCATCATATTTTTCATTCCTTTCAAAAGGTACCAACCCTTTATCTGATAGCCCTAAAACAGTCAAAGTATGAGCCACTTTTTCTATCTCTTTAGTTAAAATGATACTGTACAATCGTGTTCTATGGGCTGTACTTCCTGAAAAAGCAATCTTTGCCTCAGGATTATGAGACAAAAACGCCAGTATTGTTTGTATAACCGTCGCTAAAATCTTTTCCATGTCACCATTTTTACTTTCCACAAATACATCCAGCGAACCATCAGGTAAAACATCTGCTAAAGTTAAACTGAAAAAATCAGGCAAGTCAGTTTGCTGATATACGATAACTTTAAGAATCTCTTTTTCTCCACTACTTGTAAATTCATACCTATAAGCGTTTTCTAAAATTATAAAATCGTAAAAAGGTTTATCCATTGATTACTTGGTTTTTAGCTGCCAAAATTGGGGATATTACCCTTCATCCCCGCTAATCAAACTCTTTTGCTTCTTGCCACCGGCGGCTTGGTTGAGGCGGTACATCACCGTGAGGTTAATCTGACGGGCACGCATTCCCGCCGTTCCATAGGTGTAGAAATTGGCCCCTTCAAACGTAGAACGCATGTAGCGGGAGTTGAACACGTCGATGACGTTGAAAGTGAGCGTACCTTTGCCTTTTAGGATTTCTTTGCTGAAAGCCAAATCCACAAACGCGCGCGCTTTGCGGCTTCCTTGCGGGAGTTGCTGCGGTGCTTCGTAGTTGGCGCGGAGTTGCAAGTCGGTTTTAGGAGCTAAAGTAAAACGGGAAGTTTGACGTGCAAACCAACTGTACGTATCGGCTTTGAAGGTGGCATCCAGGTTTTGTCCGTCGGTAATGGCGCGGAAGAAGTTGAAGTTAAAATCCAGTTTCCACCATTTTACGGGCGTATAAGTACTGGTAAATTCGGCCCCAAAGGCATCTTCGGTCGCGAGGTTTTCGGGACGCGTATTCGAAAATCCTTGCGCATCGACGCGACGGATACGTAACACCTTGCCCGTAGTATGACGATAATAGATAGATGAGGTAAACGAGCCTTTTTCGAAATAATTGATGTGTCCAAAATCATACGAATTGGTAAACTCAGGGTTCAAATCAGGGTTTCCGGAGAAAAAGTTACGCTGGTCGGAGAAAGTAACGTACGGACTCAAATCATTGTAGGTGGGGCGACGCACCCGACGGCTATAACTTACCTGTAAGGCATTGTCTTTGTTGAGGCTATACGTAGCGTGGGCGCTGGGAAACAAATTGGCATAATTGCGCGGATTGGTCTCGTTGGTCTCGCGCAGAATGGTCGTAATGTCCGTTATTTCGGCGCGCAAGCCCGCTTGGTAGCTTATTTTCCCCGTTTTATTACCAATGATTCCGTACCCTCCGTAGATGTTTTCTTTGTAGATAAAATAGTTGTCTAACCCTGGAAGTGTCTCAAACACGCCTTGGTCATTGCGTTGGGTCACGATATAATCATTAACCATATCCCTAAAACTGGTACGAACGCCTGTCTCAAATTTTCCTTCTTTTCCAACGGGGTGAATATAATCCAACTGCACCAAAAACTGGTTTTCATACTCGTCGTTTAGCGATTTTTGAAGCAGATTTCCTGCCTTATTGGGTGAGCCATTGGCAAACACGCTACTTTGCGTGAAGGTCTGGTCGGAGCGCTCCCAGTAGGTCAGATAGCGCACGTCGGCCGTCAGTTCTTGTCCTTTTTTATTGTACGTTTTCTTGTATGTAAGCGCATATTCCGAATAAGGCTCCGCTTCCGTTTCCCGCTGCTGGCGGTCGGTAATGGCACTTAGATTATTGAGGGTATTAATGTAATCTTTGTACTGGTTATCCGTAATCCGCAGCACATCTGTCCGCCGAAACTGATACGAAGCCGTTAGAATGTTTTTCTCATCAAAGAAGTAATCTAAGCCTCCACGAATGGTATTGGCTACGGTTTTGACCTGACTGTTAGTGGTTTGCTGCAACAGCGTTGTGGTATCTTTTCCCCGAACTTCTTGGTACAATCTGCCTGCACCGATGGGCACGCGGTACGCAATGCCGTAGTTGAGGAAAAAATTCAGTTTGTTTTTGCGGTAATTGATATTGGCCGCAATGCCGTAGTTGGGCCGAAAGCCCGTTACGACCTCAAACGAGCCGTTGAAGCCCTGTTTGCGTTCTTTTTTCAATACAATATTAATAATCCCCGACATTCCCTCGGCTTCGTAGCGGGCCGAAGGGTTGGTAATGATTTCGACGCGTTCTATTTGGTTTCCCTGCAATTGTTGTAAGCCTGCTCCACCCTTAAAACTCACCAATCCAGACGGTTTTCCGTCAATCAAAATGCGTACGCCATCGCTTCCGCGAAGTTTAACATTGCCTTCCGTATCTACCGACACCGACGGCACATTGCTCAAAATATCAATGGCCGTTCCACCCGCGTTGGCAAGGTCTTTTCCGACGTTAAATATCTTTTTATCCAACGACAATTCCATCGAGCTTTTCTCGGCCTGAACCACCACTTCATCCAATGTTTGGGAAGCTACCGCGATTTTCAAAACACCTAAGTCCTGCGAGGATTGTTCTTTCGAAAGGCTAAAAACCGCCGTTTTTAAGGGTTTATAACCAATAAATTCAACAACAGCGTAGTATTCGCCAAAGGCTGCATCGACCGTAAATTGTCCTTTTTCATCCGAAATCCCACCACCAGCCAAGGTGCTATCGGTGCTTTTCAGTACCCGAATCGTGGCGTAGGCCAAAGGTGCGTTGGTTTGAATATCGATAATTTTACCCTTAATAACGGCTACTTTCTTGGCAGTTTGGGCTTGCACGCACAGTGCCGTAAAGATGAAAAAGCTTATAATTCCAAAAGCTTTAAAAAGTGAATGGAGCGGTGTAGTAGTGTTCATAACTCTATAAAGAAAATGGGTTGCGGGATGTACTCAAATCAGGCGGTTTTTCTTTAAATTATCCAAATCCACCTGATTTTTTTTCCCTTCTTATTTTGCGGGAGGAGGTCCCTGTGGGCGACGCATTACGAGGCTGTCGGCGGGGTAATTGGCCTTCAGCGAATCCATGTTGGCTTCGGCCCAACTGATAAGTATCTGTTTTTGTGCTTCAGTCAGCTTTGCACCAGAGTGTAGGCCAAAATAAGTATACGACGGCAAAGGCATTTCGCCTTCTTTAATCATCTCAATCGTTTCTTCAAACTTATGGTTTTGATAGGCAATGGGTCGTGAGGTAAAATTAGAAAAGTTCAAATGCCGCTTTCCATCAACAACGTGATGATCCAGAAACCACGCTACCGGCTGAATGTTAGAATACCACGGGTATTCAGTTTTATTACTATGGCAATCGTCGCAGGCTACTTTCAACGTGCTTTTTACTTCTTCGGGCACCGCGTATTTGGTGGAAACATCATAGGTACGGTCATCAGAGAGGTTTTTTTCGGGGTGAAAAAATTGGATTACCACCAATACCACTCCCAAGCCAATCAAGATTTTCTTTATCATAAGTTTAGAGAGGTTAAAAATGAAATAACATTCAGCAAATCACAAAGATACCCTTCCCGTCCTTCCAGAAAAATGACTTACGTTGCTAATCGGCACTTACCGCGTTTTCACCGACAGATAACCAGAAAAGGTTGATTGGAGGATGAATGATACACAACTTAAAAGGTGTTATATCAAAAATATTTTTGACAATAAATTTGTTGTCAAAAATATTTAACAATAAATTTATTGTCAAAATAAGATAACAACAAAAATATTGTCAAACCATGTCCGTAGATTGGATTAGCCCCAAAATCATAATAGGCCCAACAGCCAAAGGTTCATATTACTACAATCGGCCACAAATAGTAGCAGCTATTTGGGAGCAAATCAACACTGGTACTCACGTACTGTTGGCGGCTCCTCGAAGAGTAGGAAAATCCTCGGTGATGGAGTTTATGGTGGAAAATGGCGAAGAAAATACAAAATGCGTTTTTCGGAATATTCAGGGCATTAAATCTTCGGATGAGTTCTATAAGCGATTTTATGAACTCATTATTTTTTGTCTCTCCAAATTCGACAAGGCAAAAAGTAGGTTTGCGGGCTGGTTTAAAGAAATTAATTTTGAGGAGGTTACCTTAGAGGGTGTCAAGTTTGGTGACAGAAAGTCAATAAACTATTTGGAGGAAATCGGGCGTATACTTCCCAAGTTACAATCCGAAAAAGTAAAAGTGGTGCTGTTTTTAGATGAACTCCCTGAGGTATTGCATAATCTCTATAAAGCTGGCAAAAAAGAAGAAGCTAGTTCCATTTTAGACAATTTGCGAGTGTGGCGGCAGGATGCTCGCCTGAAAGACTGTTTTTGTCTGGTTTTGGCTGGTTCGGTGGGTATTCATCACGTAGTGAAGACGATTGAAGGAAGAACGTCGGACTTAAATGATTTAAAGACCATTGACTTTGAGCCGCTTAATTATGAAGAAGCCTCCGACTATGTGGATAGAGTTACCTACGAGGCAACAGTACAGTACAATGATGAACTGAAAACTATCCTGCTCTCAAAGATTCACTACTACCTTCCGTATTTTATCAACTTAATGTTGGATGAGCTCAACAAAATAGCCCGCAAAACGGGCAACACAACCATATCTCAAAAATCCATCGATACAGCTTTTGATGCTATCGTCAAAAACAGCGACCACTTCAAAGAATGGAAAAACCGGCTGTTTGACTATTTTCCTGCCGACGATGCAGAATACATGAACGAAGTGCTGACGTACATTGCTCATAAAGAGGTGATTAATAAAAGGAAACTCTATGACTTGGCCGGCAAATACAATAAGAAGAATGTGTACGTAGATATGATGGATGGTTTGGAAAAAGACGGTTACATCACTGAGCAAGACGATCAATACGTCTTTATCTCTCCCTTTTTGAAAGCTTTTTGGAAACGCAATAACCCTATTTATGATGGCGAATAGTGAACTGAAAACAGGAAATTGGTTTGTCGATAAGCTTAATTATTATCAGGCAGCCAACAGCGACAACGAATCTCTGAAGAAGAATTTTGTGATTCGTAAAGCTGAATTTGAACTCATTATTGAGGCTTTACGGAGTAAAAAAGCAGACGACCCCTTACAACACGAGTTAGTGCTGGGACGACGCGGAAGCGGCAAATCTACCTTGCTCAAACGTATTCAGATTGAAATAGAGGAAGATGCCGAGTTATCTAAAAAATACATTACCATCAATTTAGCAGAAGAACAGGCTGGTATTTACCGTCTGTCTGACCTTTGGTTTGAAGTTTGGCAGGAATTGACAAATCAGTTAGGCATCTCCGTTTCGTTGCTTGACTTTTCCACGTTCAAGAATGACCAGGAGTATACTCGTTATTTGTTTTCAGAAATCCACAAAGCGTTGACCAAAGCTCATAAAAAGGTGGTGGTATTACTGGATAATCTTGACCGAATACTGGAAAACCTTGACGATGATGGCAATCTGCTGCGCGAACTGTTGCTCAACTATAATGATGTTCAGCTCATTGGCGGAAGCACGCGGATGGACGAGCATTTTTGGCAGTATGATAAACCGTTCTACGAATTTTTCAGAAGGCATCGCTTGGAATCTCTCACATTTGAAGAAATCAACTTGCTCCTGAATCATTGGAGTGATGCCATGGGACTTCCTCCGCTGCACGGGTATGCTCATCAAAACCGAGGTAAAATTGAAGCCATTCGGATTTTAACGGATGGACTGCCACGGACTTTGCAGTTTTTTATTCAAATTCTTCTGCACGAATCTGATTTGTATGGTTTTGACTACATCCGCAAAGTAATGGACAAGGCTACGCCCCTTTACCAGGAGCGACTAAACAGCTTGACGCCTGCACAACGAAAAATTGTTTTGGAAATGGCTTTCCTCTGGGAAGCGTGTTCGACGAAACAATTGGTGGAAAAATGCCGTATGGAGGGAAAACTCATTTCTTCTTATCTAAAACAGCTCTCAAATTATGGTATTATAGAGACAATTCCGACGCAAACAAAAAACCACCTTTATCGTCTTTCGGAGCGGTTTTTTAATATGTGGCTCATCATTACCCAAGGCAACCCGGAGCAAAAACGCAAAGCCATGTGGCTTACCATTTTTTTAGAATCTTGGTACGATGCCGCCGACCTGAAAAACCTTGCTCAGAACTATAAGCAGAAATTAAAAGAGGGAGAAGTGGCCTATGACAAAGCCAATGTATTAACAAAAGCCTTCAGCCAATCTAGGTACATTACGACGTTAGAACGCGACGAATTAATAGACCTGACCACACAATTGGAAAAAAAAATGGCAGGTAGCAGTCAGATATTACCTAAAAAATTTGAAGAAATTTATAATGAAGTCCTTAAATTAATAAATGCCGAAAAGTACGAATTGGCCTTACAAAAAGCAGACGAGATTGAGAATGAAGAAGACGGGGTCAAATTTGGATTAAAAGCGAATATATATGCCGATTTAAGGGAAATAGAAGAGGCTGAAAATTATTACTTGTTAGCCATCGAAAAAGGAGATACAGGTGCTTTGTTTAATTTGGCCAATCTGTACCGTGAACAGGAGAAATTGCAGGAAGCTGAAAATTATTACCTGTTGGCGATTGAAAAAGGAAATATACGGGCTTTATTCAACTTGGCTCTGATGTTCCATGAGCATGAAAAACCCCAAGAAGCCGAAAATTATTACCGGTTAGCCATCGAAAAAGGAGATATAGGTGCTTTAAACAATTTGGCAAATCTTTATCATAATCGAGAAAAATTGCAGGAAGCTGAAAAGTACTATCTGTTGGCCATCGAAAAAGGAAATACACTTGCTTTGTTCAATTTGGCTTTTCTGTACCGCAATCAGGAAAAACCACAGGAAGCGGAAAAGTATTACCTGTTGGCCATCGAAAAAGGAAATAGTAATGCTCTTTATAACTTGGCCTTTTTGTATTTTGAAGAAAACAGGCAGAAAAGTAAAGCTCTACAATATATTATCGAATATAATCAGCATTATAAAGACAAAGACTCTTCCGAATTAGAGATTATTTTCCTGATTTGGAATGGCATCTTCGATAATGTAGACGAAAAAATCAGCTCGTTTTTTGCCGAATACGGCTATGAGAAATTAGATTGGCTACTGGAAAATCTGCTGTACCTAGAACAAAAGCACTTAGTCTTATCTCTCTTTGAAAGTGAACAACATGGCAAAGAATTAAAAGACCGGTACTCATTGTTGTACTATGCAACGTTGATTTTAACCAATAAATCCGACAATAACCTTGAACTCAGAATTCCTCCCGAAGTGCAACCTACGGTGCAGGGAATCATTGAAAAAGTAAAGGAGAAAAATGCTTTTTACGCGCAATAGCTATTGATGCTTACTCCATTTCCAGGCAGCGCCTGGAGACCATAACCTGTCCGGAATGCTCATTTCTTTGTATTCAAAAAATCGCCTACTCATGAAATACCTTGTTCTAAACCTCTTCTTCCTTTTCAGTCTTCACTCATACGCCCAACAAGCCGAGCTCTGGCTCACTAAAGCCGACCAATCGGTGTTGTTCCAAAAACAAACGGAGTCGTTGGCCTTTGGTCCAGAGGTGGGCACTTCACCAAGCATTTACGTTGACGACACCAAGCGGTTTCAATCCATGGATGGGTTTGGGTATACACTCACGGGCGGGAGCGCCACGCTTATCAATGGCCTGAAATCGGCAGAAAAAGCGGCGTTGCTGAAAGAATTATTTGCCACCGATGCCAACAACATCGGCGTCAGCTACCTGCGCATCAGCGTCGGGGCTTCCGATTTGAGCGACCATGTCTTTACCTACAACGACCTTTCTGCGGACCAAACCGACCCCAAGCTGAGTCAATTTTCATTGGCAGAAGAACAAAAAGACCTTATTCCAGTATTAAAGCAAATTCTGGCCATCAATCCCCAAATCAAAATACTGGGTTCTCCTTGGACGCCGCCGTCTTGGATGAAAACCAACAATGATTCTAAAGGAGGAAGCCTCAAGCCTGAGTTTTACGAGGCGTATGCGCGTTATTTGGTGAAATACGTGCAAGAAATGAAAAAACAGGGCATCCAAATTGACGCCCTGACGGTACAGAATGAACCATTGAACCCCGACAATAACCCTAGTCTGCTGATGCCGCAGGATGAGCAGGCAGACTTCATCAAAAAGAGCCTCGGGCCTGCTTTCAAAACCGCTAAACTCAGCACAAAAATCATCATATACGACCACAATGCCGACCGCCCCGACTACCCCATTAGCATCCTGAATGACCCTGATGCCCGCAAGTACATCGACGGTTCGGCTTTTCACCTGTACGGTGGCGGCATCGATGCACTGCGCGATGTGCATGAAGCTCACCCTGACAAAAACCTTTATTTTACCGAACAGTGGCTCGGCGCACCCGCCAATTTCGGGGGAGATTTGCAATGGCACATCAAAAATCTGCTCATTGGCGCACCACGCAATTGGAGCAAAACCGTTTTAGAATGGAATGTAGCCGCCGACCCCAACCAAGGCCCACACACTGACGGGGGCTGCACGGCCTGCTTGGGTGCCGTTACGATTGGTGAAACCGTCACCCGAAATCCCGCTTATTATATCATTGCCCACGCGTCAAAGTTTGTACGACCAGGTTCTGTACGCATTGCCTCCAACGTGACCATGAGTCTGCCCAACGTAGCGTTTAAAACGCCCGACGGTAAAACGGCCCTGATTGTCCTGAACGAAAGCGACAAACCAATGACGTTTAATATCCGCACAAAAAACCGTCAAATCACACCCACGCTCAGCGGAAAAACCGTCGCCACTTTTATCTGGTAATGCCCACAAGGTGGCACTTCCGCGCGGCGGGCTGTTCCGAAGCACTATCCCATTGGAATTTTACACTACATTCACTTTCCTTTAAGAATGTCGGCAGGGAGAATATTCTCTAAATAGACATTTACTTAATTTTTTTCTTTAGTGGCCATCTTATTTTAAAATATTTTTTGAATAAAAAGATTTTTCAGGCATTTTTACAGAGACTTTCCGCCTATATGCACTATTTTAGTCGTTTAGATAACCTGACCCAATGAAACAACTTGACCGCAGAGAATTTTTAAAAACAACCTCATTGGCAGGCATTGGCACACTAATTCACGCCAATGCACTTGCCAACGAATTTCCCTTGGTGCGGGTCGCCGCTGGGCAACGTAAATTTAATAGCTCCGTCATTGAGGCCACGATAAGCCGCATGAAAGGTGTTATAAAAGACCCAGAATTGGCGTGGCTTTTTGAAAATTGTTTTCCCAACACTTTGGATACGACCGTTCATTTTAAACAAAAAGACGGTCGTCCTGATACATTCGTCATCACAGGCGACATCCACGCCATGTGGCTCCGCGACAGCACCGCACAAGTGTGGCCCTATTTGCCATTGGTGACAAAGGACGAATCACTTAAACAACTCATTGCGGGGGTGGTCAACCGCCAAACGGAGTGCATTTTGATTGACCCTTACGCCAACGCGTTCAACGATGGCCCTGGCCACAGCGAATGGCTCAAAGACCACACCGACATGAAGCCCGAACTCCACGAGCGCAAGTGGGAGCTTGACTCTCTTTGCTACACGGTTCGTTTGGCGTATCACTACTGGAAAACGGCGAAAGATGTCAGCGTTTTTGATGAAAAATGGCTAAAAGCAGCGCAGCTCATCATCAGCACCTGCCGCGTACAACAACGCTTGAAAGGCCGTGGACCTTACCGTTTTGGGCGCACCACATCATGGTCAACGGATACGGTACCTGGCAACGGCTACGGCAACAACACTAAACCCAACGGACTCATTCACAGCATATTTAGACCATCAGATGATGCCACGCAATATCCTTTTTTGATTCCATCCAACTTATTTGCCGTCGTTTCTTTCCGTCAAATCGCGGAGATTGCGGAGCAAGTTTATAAGAATCAGGCATTTGCGAATGAATGCAAAAGCTTTGCCAATGAAGTGGAACAGGCCATCAAGAAATACGCCGTTATCAACCATCCCCAATTTGGTCCGATGTACGCCATGGAAGTCGACGGATTCGGCAATTGCCTTTTTCAAGACGACGCCAACGTTCCCAATTTGCTTGGGTTGCCGTATTTGGGCGCGGTGAATCCCAACGATAAAATCTACCAAAATACGCGTCGGTTTGTATTGAGCGAGTCTAACCCGTATTTTTTCAAAGGCAAAGCAGCCGAAGGTATCGGTAGTCCGCATACGTTGGTGAACCAAATTTGGCCCATGAGCATCATCATGCGCGCCATGACGTCAAACGACGACGCCGAAATTCTCGCCCAATTGCGTTTTCTAAAAAATACGCACGCCAAAACGGGCTTTATGCACGAGTCATTTGACAAAGACGATGCGAGTCAATTTACCCGCAAATGGTTTGCGTGGGCCAACACACTTTTCGGAGAGTTATTGCTCAAAATTGAACGCGAGCGACCGCATCTATTAAGCAAAATATAATTCACAGAGAGACGCTAAGGCGTAGCGTAAATAAATCAAGATGACTTTTATTGATTATTTCTTCGCATTTGTCATTCGCACCAATATGCCCCTCACATTCTCGAATTTAAAAGACCATTAAAACCAATGAAAAAAAGTTTTTCTTTCTTACTAACGCTGCTGATTACGCATACGCTGGTTGCCCAACAACATTCGGAGCAAAATCACAGCAAATACATGGCCCCTTCTGACCCACAGGTAAAACAAAAACTGAGCCAGTGGCAAAATGTCAAGTTTGGTCTATTGATGCACTGGGGCCTTTACAGCCAATGGGGCATTGTAGAAAGTTGGAGCCTTTGCCCCGAAGACGAAGGCTGGTGCGAACGCAAAGGGCCTTACAAAGACAACTGGTTTGAGTACAAAAAAGCCTACGAAAATCTACAAAGCACCTTCAATCCCACGCAGTTTGCCCCCGAAAAATGGGCCGCTGCCGCCAAGAATGCAGGGATGAAATACGTGGTTTTTACGACCAAACACCACGACGGTTTTTGCATGTTTGACACCAAACAAACAGATTATAAAATCACCAAATCGCCTTTTGGCAGCAATCCACGCAGCAATATCGCCAAAGAAGTATTCGGGGCGTTCCGCAACGAAGGCTTTATGGTAGGGGCGTATTTCTCCAAACCCGACTGGCATACCAACGATTATTGGTGGTCGTATTTCCCGCCTAAAGACCGCAATCCGTCGTACCATCCTGCCAAATATCCTCAAAAATGGGAAAGCTTCAAGAAGTTTACCTACAACCAAATTGAAGAATTGATGAGCGATTACGGCAAAATGGACATCCTCTGGCTCGACGGCGGTTGGGTGCGGCCTTTCAGCAGCATTGATACGACCGTTTCGTGGCAAAAAGCCATTCCGTTTGACCAAGACATCGACATGGCGCGCATTGCCAAAAGAGGCCGCGAACTTCAACCGGGCTTATTAGTGGTAGACCGAACAGTGTCGGGCGAGTTTGAGAACTATGTGACACCCGAACACCAAATTCCTGACCATTACATGCCTATTCCATGGGAAACCTGCATGACGATGGGTGATTCGTGGAGCTACATTCCCAAAGAAAACTTTAAATCAGCGCGTAAATTGATTCATATTTTGGCCGACATTGTTTCTAAAAATGGTAACTTGTTGCTCAACATTGCCCCTAGTCCCGACGGAGATTTTCATGCCGAAGCCTATCAACGCTTAGAAGAAATCGGAAAATGGATAAAAGTAAATGGTGAAGCTATTTACGAAACCCGAGGCGACAATGAAGTCGGCAAACAAGGCAAATGGGTCTTTACACACAAAGGCACTAATACAACCTACGCGATTTATCTTGCCGATGAAGGCGAGGCTTTGCCGTCGAACGTCGAAATTGGAAAGTTAAATTTGGATAAGACCGCCAAAATCTCGCTCTTAGGAAATCCTGAAAACCTAAAATGGACCATGAAAGAAGGGAAAGTAGCCGTGCAGATTTCCGAAAAATTGGCAAAGAAAACGCCCAATAGTTATGCTTACGTTTTAAAAATCACAAAGTAAAGTATAAACTTTCTTACGAACACTACCCAACCTACAAACTAACACACATGCAATCAAGAAGACACTTCATCCGTTGGTCGGCGCTTAGCCTGCCGCTGCTTTCATTCAGCAAGGCATTTTCTAAGAAAATCGCCGTAACTAAGCCCATCGTTGTTTCCACATGGGACAGTGGCTTGCCCGTCAACGCCGTGGCTTGGAAAGTATTGAAACAACCCAACGGACGGGCACTGGACGCCGTGGAAGCGGGGGCGCGCTCCATCGAAGATACCATCAATTGCTGCGTAGGTTTGGGCGGCAATCCCGACCGGGAAGGGAAAGTCACCTTGGATGCGTGCATCATGGACGACAAATTCAACTGCGGCTCCGTAATGGCGCTCCAACACATCAAACACCCGATTTCGGTAGCGCGAAAAGTGATGGAAAACACCCCGCACGTCCAGCTCGTAGGCGATGGCGCCCTGCAATTTGCGCTGGAGAGTGGTTTTCAGAAAGAACCCGATAAACTTTCGGCCGATGCTGAAAAAACGTATAAAGAATGGCTAAAAAAATCTGAATACAAGCCTGTTATCAACATCGAACAGCAACAAAGCAAAGGCCAAAAAACCAAAGGCGGCCCATTTGCCCCCAACTTTTTTGACGACGGTACACCCAACCACGACACTATGGGAACCATTGCGATGGATGCTGCGGGCAACCTGTCGGGCGCGTGTACTACCAGCGGCATGGCCTTCAAAATGCATGGCCGCGTGGGCGACTCTCCCATCATCGGTTCAGGATTGTACGTTGACAATGAAGTAGGAGCCGCCACCGGTTCTGGCCAAGGCGAAGAAGTCATTCGCGTAGCGGGAACGCACCTCATTGTGGAGATGATGCGCATGGGTAAAAGTCCCGAAGAGGCCTGCAAAATTGCCGTGGAGCGCATTGTAAAAATCAACCCAACCAAGGCCAAAGATTTTCAGGTGGGATTCATCGCCATCAATAAGCAGGGCGAATACGGTGCGTACTCTATTCACCACGGCTTCAATTACTCCGTCACACACACCGACGACGGTGGTAAGGTATTTATGGCGAAGAGTATTTTTCCGAAAGGCTAATTTCTGCCAAGTTTTTTACTGACCTCGGTGTAGCTCCGTGTTTCCTCTGTGGTTAAAAACCGCCTCCTAACCCATGAAAAAATACTTTTTTCTATTCTTTGTCTATCAATCAGTTTTTGCCCAGGACTGGCTCGTTGCGCCTATTGCCCCAAAAAGCGAAGTGAAGCTCCTGAAAAATGGCCGAATCATTGAAATCAGCAACGGACTGATTGCCCGTCAAATTCAGATTTCGCCCAATGCCGCCACCGTCAGCTACAAAAACCTGACGACCAACGAGCAGTTTGTGCGGTCGGTGCGCCCCGAAGCCCGCGTAACGCTCAACGGTAAATCCTACAACGTGGGCGGGCTGTATGGCCAGAAGGAACATGCGTATATGTTGGAAGAATGGACGGACGCGTTTAATGGAAATTCAACTGATTTTCAGTTTGTTCGTCACGAAATCGTCGCTATAAAACCCCATTTTGAGTGGAAGCCTACCACCTGGACGGCCAACAAAAACCTACCGACGGGCAAAGGCGTGGTTCTGTATTTTGCCTCAAACAACGCTGAACTGAAGGGCGTAGAGGTAGCCGTTCATTATGAAATATTTGACGGAATACCTGTATTGGAAAAATGGGTAACGATTGAAAACAAATCGGGCAACGAGCTAAAAATCAATCAGGTAGTCAACGAGATTTTGGCCACGCCCGAGGAAGAATCGGCGGTGGTGGGCAAGCCCGAAAAGATGAAAAAGCCGCATAAGCTCTACATCGAAAACAATTTTGCCTACAACAACGCCATGCGCTACGAGCTATCTGACCAAGCCACGCACTGGAAAATCGACAGCAGCTATACCTCGCAAGTCAACTATTATCTCGAAACCCCCTGCGTGGTAGAAGTGTATCCAATGTTGGGCGTTGGCATCGATTTGGCCGCTAAAGAATCTTACACCTCCATTCGTTCGTACGAATTATTGTTGGACTCCTACGACCGCGAACGCAACGGCTTGGCGCGCCGCAAAATGTACCGCACGCTGTTTCCGTGGACCACCCAAAATCCCATTTTTATGCACCTCATCAGCACGGAGCCAGAAAAGGTCAAAAGCGTGATTGACCAGTGTGCCGAAACGGGTTACGAAATGGTTATTTTGAGTTTTGGCAGCGGCCTCAACATGGAAGATGCTTCAGAGGCTAACATTCAAAAATTTAAGGCATTAGCCGATTATGCCCACAGCAAAGGCATTAAACTAGGCGGTTATTCACTATTCAGCAGTCGCCGAATTGACGACGAAAACGACGTCATTGACCCCGTTACGGGCTTGCCCGACAAAGCCGCTTTCTTTGGTCATGCGCCTTGTTTGGCGAGCAAATGGGGGCTTAATTACATAAAAAGTCTGAAAAAATTCATCGCCGAAACGGGTTTTGACCTACTCGAACACGACGGCCCTTATCCCGGCGACGTATGCGCTTCGACCAAACACCCGGGCCATAAAGGATTGGACGATTCGCAGTGGGTACAAATGTCGATGCAAAAAGAATTGTATCAGTGGCTCAACGGTCGTGGCGTTTACATCAATGCACCCGATTGGTACTTTCTGGATGGTTCACACAAGATTGCATTGGGCTACCGCGAAGTCAATTTTTCGCTGTCACGGGCACAGCAAAAAATACTCAATCGGCAGAATATCTACGACGGGTTGTGGGAAAAAACGCCGTCGATGAGCTGGGGGTTTGTGCCACTTACCAAATACCAAGGCGGCACCGCCGACGCAGTATTGGAGCCGTTGAGCGAGCACCTGACCGACTACAAACAACTCATGATGCAGTACTACGGAGCGGGCGTGCAAGCCTGCTACCGAGGTCCCCGCCTGTACGATACCGACGCCACCAAACAGGTTGTAAAAGAAACCATTGATTGGTATAAAAAATACCGCGACATCCTCAATTCTGACATTCTTCACCTGCGCCGCCCCGACGGCCGTGACTGGGACGGCATCATGCACGTAAATCCAGCGTTGAAAGAAAAGGGACTGATGATGGTGTATAATCCCCTGAAAGAAGCCATTACCCGAAAAATAAAACTGCCGCTTTACTACACTGGTTTGAGCAAAGAAGCCCTGATTCGTACCCAAGAAGGCAAAGCCGCAAAGTATGTATTGGACAGAAATTATAACGCCGAAATTACCGTCACTATTCCTGCCGAAGGTTATACGTGGCTGGTGGTGGAATGATGTATGCCTCTAATGCAACGAATAAACCCTTTCAGGGTGACACTTTACGTTATTTCAATGAAACAACTACCTACCTTTCTTCTTTGCCTTTTTTCCGCCGTTGCTTTGGCCCAAGCCCCCATTGAGCTTAAATGGTGGAAACCCTCCGACAGTCCGTTTGCCGTCATTGATGGGCAGGCGTGGTCGGGTGAGATGCGCGATACTATTCAGCGTTTTCCACCACGAGCGGAGAGCATGGTTAGGAAAGCCGTTTGGAATCTGTCTCGCAACAGCGCAGGGCTTTCGATTCGGTTTGTGAGCGATGCCCCACAAATCATTGTTCGCTACAAAGTAACTGGCAACACCGCCATGCCGCACATGCCCGCTACGGGCGTCAGCGGGGTAGATTTATACGGCCTTGACAGCGACGGAAATTGGCATTTAGCAAACGGGAAGTACAGTTTTAAAGATACGGTTCAATACAATTTTGATAAACTGAAACCCAACGACAATTATCATAAACTGGGCCGTGAATACCGCTTGTTTCTTCCGTTGTACAATAGCGTCAGAGATTTGGAGATTGGCGTGCCTGCGGGCAGTATTTTTACCGTTCTTCCTCAACGGATGGAAAAACCCATCGTGGTCTATGGTACTTCCATTGCGCAGGGTGCGTGTGCCTCGCGCCCGGGCATGGCTTGGACCAATATTCTAGCCCGAAAACTCGACCGTACGGTGATTAATCTGGGTTTTTCAGGAAACGGGCGTTTGGAAAAGGAGGTTATTGACCTCATCAACGAAATCGACGCCAAGGTGTTTGTGTTGGATTGTTTACCGAATCTGATTTACCCCATTGTTGAACGCAAAGAGTTACAAAAACGAATCATCGAATCGGTCAAAACCCTGCGCACCAAACACCCCAATACGCCTATTTTACTCACTGAGCACGACGGCTACACCGACAGCTACTTGATACCACACCGTCAACCGCTGTTTGAAGAGGCCAACCAAGATTTGCGTGAAGCCTTTACTCAATTGACGAACGAAAAAGTGTCTAACATTTACCTATTGCCCATCTCTGCCATTGGAATTGACCATGAAGGAATGGTGGATGGCACGCACCCCAACGATTTGGGTATGATGCGGTATGCCGATGCTTACGAAAAAAAGTTGCGTGAAATCTTGCAACAACCCGTTGGCACACTCAAAACGCAAATTCCCGTGCGACACAACCGCGAGCCGGGCAGTTACAATTGGGAAGAACGACACAACGCAATCTTGAAACTCAATCAAACCGAGCCGACCAAAGTGCTAATGATTGGCAATTCAATCACGCACAATTGGGGTGGCAAACCCCTCAACAACCGCATAAAGGGGGCCGATGCTTGGCAAAAGTACCTAGAACCGTTTCAGGCCCGCAATTTTGGTTTTGGCTGGGACAGGGTTGAAAATGTGCTTTGGCGCGTGTATCATGACGAACTGGACGGAATTTCACCCGATAAAATAATCATTAACATCGGCACAAATAACCTCCACCTCAACACCGATGATGAAATTATTCAAGGCCTAAAACTCTTGGCGCAGGCCATTCAAACTCAACAGCCCAAAGCTAAAATCACGCTACTGGGCATCTATCCGCGTCGTGAGCAGGAAAACCGCGTCGTGACGTTGAACCAAGGCATTCAGGCGCTGGCCCAATCCATTGGCGTTGGTTACGCCAATATTGGCAAACCTCTACTCCTAAAAACTGGCAAAATCGACGAAAAGATGTTTTCCGACGGCCTGCATCCCAACGCGGCTGGTTATGAACTTCTAGGCAAAGAACTACAACCCATTTTAAAAGAAAATTAACCCTTCAACAAACCACCCCATTATGAAAAAAAATGCTATTTACATTGTACTCTTTCTGTTGGCAATTCTAAATTCTTTCGCTCAAACCAAGTCCAAAGAATTTAAAGTAGTGGGCTATTACGTTCCTACGATTCCCGCCGAACAAATCCCGATTGACTTACTCACGCATATCAATTTTGCCTTTGCTATTCCCGCCAAAACGGGCGATACGCTAGAACCGTTGAGAGACCCCGAGCCGCTGAAAAAATTGGTCAGTTTTGTACATAAAAACAAAAAACAAGTGTTCATTTCCATCGGTGGCTGGGGCATTGGTGATGGCGGCGGCGATGATACGCGCTTTCATAAAATGGCCGAACGCCCCGAAGGACGGCATACATTTGTCAAAAATGTAATGAAATTTGTTCGTACCTATAACGTTGACGGCGTGGACTTGGACTGGGAATACCCCGACGAAGACAGTCGCTCGGCCGATGATTATGTGGCGTTGGTCAATGAATTGGGCGATTCGCTTCACAGTAAAGGCAAAAAGCTGACGGCAGCGGTGATTTCGTACGGCAAAAAAGGTTACGGCATGAAAAAAGAAGCCTTGGATAAAATGGACTGGATCAACCTCATGGCCTACGACGACGACTACGGCCCGAGCTACATCAAAGCACATTCGCCTTATTCTTTGGCCGTCAAAAGTTTAGATTATTGGACGAAAGAAAGACAAATCCCCGTCAACAAAACTCTCTTAGGATTGCCGTTTTACTCCAAAAAAGGAATGGGAAACTACGGCCCCGACTACAAATCCCTGCTCAAAGATGGTGCCAGTCCGTTGGACGATTATTGGAAAGGAGCTTTCTACAACGGTACGTTGACCATCGAACAAAAAACCCGCATGGCCAAAGAGCGCGGTTGCGGTGGCGTCATGATTTGGGAAATTTCCTGCGACACAAACGACGAATATTCCCTTTTGAAAGCCATTAAACGCGGCGCTCAATAGTTTAATCTGTCTCTCTACACCTGTGGTTTAAAAAACTCGCTTCACTATGAAATCATTCCCTTTATTCATACTCTTACTGTTATGTTTCTACGAAAGCCGTTCGCAAACCAACGACGTTTGGCAGATTACGTATCTAAGAAAAAACAACGGAAAAGTACCACCCAATCAAGACCCGATTATTGTATTAGCGTCGGTCTCTGGGACGAGCGTTTCGTCGGAAAAAATCATCAAAGGCGAGACTAAAACTCCTTTTGAAATCAGCTTTGTAGACCGAGCCGATAACAGCCTGTATCAAATTGCGTTTTTCGCCAACGGTAAAACCCTCATGACGCAGGACAGCAAAGCATTGGCAGAGCAAAAAATTGAATTGCTACCAGAAACACAACTGATTTTAGGTTACACCTGCAAAAAAGCCACTACCGTTGTCAACTCCAACCGCATCGACCTTTGGTACACCGAAGAGCTAAAAGTAAAAGGTGCACCCTCGGCATTGGGACAAAACTTGGGGATAGTTTTGAAAATGGTACGCAACGGCAACAGTGAAACCGAAGCCGTGAAGATTGAAAAAAACACCCCTTGGGCGGCCAAAAACCAACTTCCTCAACCCAATCCGCAGCGAGTAGATGCCCTTACGTACAAGGACGAACTTTGGAAAAGTCGATTTATTCAACTGCCCGTTTTCAGCCACCAAATCATCAATTTTTCGGATTCGGTTCATGCCGCAAATCAAGTGGTTCGGTTTGCTCACGGCACCGTGATTGCCAAAAAAGTAAAATTCCCCTCGGTTGGTGCCAGCTCAAATGTTTTTCTAGAACTTTCGCAGTATTCCAACGGCGACGCCTACGACCGCACAGGTTCGGTATTTATGATTCCGACCCAGCGTAAACTATCGTTTTTGGACGCCCTGCAAAAATCGGTGAAAGAATTGCCCATTTACGAAAACGGCAATGGAAAACAGTACCAAGGTGTTGTCCAAACGCCTGATTATCTGCCCGTACTGGAGTTGATGCGGTTTTTTACGCCTTTTGGCGTACGTCAGTACAATTATTTACAACTCAAAAACAAAACTTGGGCCGATTCCACTTATTACCGTCAGGACATCAGCGACTTGCTGCCTGCCTACAACGGTCAGGAAGTGTGGGTGGCGGTCTTTATCGGTAATTACGACAAAGGCGGCCATAAAGTAAGTCTCAATTTTTCTGTTCACCCCAACGAACGCCCCACCGCTAAGCAGCAAGCCCGAATAGTGCCGCTTTTCAACACCACTAACGTCATGGAAATGGCAGGCCAAGAATACGGAACAATGTTCAACAACGAAAAAGGCTTACAAGTGACCTTCGATGTACCCGAAGGGGCCAAAAACCTAAAACTCCGCTACATCACAACGGGCCACGGTGGCTGGGGCAACGGCGACGAATTTGTACCCAAAGCCAATACAATCTCCGTAGACGGCCGACAGATTTTTACCATCACGCCGTGGCGCGCCGACTGCGGCAGTTACCGGCTGGTCAATCCTGCTTCGGGCAATTTCAACAACGGACTCTCGTCGTCTGACCTGAGTCGCTCCAACTGGTGCCCTGGCACCGTAACCAACCCAATTTGGATAGAATTGGGCAACCTACCGGCTGGCAAGCATACCCTCCAAGTACACATACCACAGGGCCTCCCCGAAGGCGGTAGCTTCAGCGCATGGAACGTGTCTGGTGCGCTGATGGGCGAATGGTAAGACCGCGCAAAACGGCACGAAGGTAACTTTCCTGCGTACATTTCGTTACCTTCGTGCAGTTATTTGCCTCATTTCCCATGCGCATGATTTCCCCAAACAAGCTTTTACTGCTCACCCCGCCGTTTACCCAACTCAATACTCCCTACCCGGCCACGGCCTATATCAAGGGTTTTTTGAACACGTTGGGCGTGCCGTCGTGGCAGGCAGATTTGGGCATTGAAGTCATTTTAGCGCTTTTTTCTCCCCACGGACTTACCCAATTGTTTGACGCCCTCGACCACGCCGAGCATGACATCGAACTATCGGACAATGCCTTTCGCATTTATAGTCTCCGGGACGAGTACATCACGACCATTGAGCCCGTAATTCTTTTTTTACAGAACAAAAATCCCACGCTCGCTCACAGCATTTGTGACCGTACGTACTTGCCCGAAGCCTCCCGCTTCAAAGAAGTAGAAGACCTCGAATGGGCCTTTGGCACAATGGGCACGCAAGACAAAGCCCGTCACTTGGCCACGCTATATTTGGAAGATTTGGGGGATTTTATTCAGGAAAGCGTCGACCCGCATTTTGGTTTTAGCCGCTACGCCGAGCGTTTGGGCCGCACGGCTACGCATTTTGATGAAATGCAAGTGTCGCTGAAGGCTCCCGATACGCTGATTACAACGCTGTTGACGGAATTGCTCGACCAAAAAATCAACATGTTTTCGCCGACGGTCGTTTGCCTGACCGTGCCCTTTCCGGGCAATCTTTTCGGGGCTTTCAAATGCGGTCAACACCTAAAAAAACACTATCCCGACATCAAAATCGTGATGGGGGGTGGGTTTTGTAACACCGAACTCCGCTCACTGTCAGACCCGCGCGTGTTTAAGTACGTCGATTATATCTGCTTAGACGATGGGGAAGCACCTTTGCGCTCGCTGTTGGAGTATCTGGAACAAAAACGACCGCTGGAAAAACTCAAGCGTATTTTTTCATTGGTGGATAACCAAGTGGTTTTCCAAAACGGAGCCTCCGAAAAAGACGTAGCCCAACGCGAAACGGGCACGCCCGATTATACCGATTTGAAATTGATGGATTATTTGTCGGTCATTGAGATTGTCAATCCAATGCACCGGCTCTGGAGCGACGGGCGGTGGAACAAGCTGACCTTGGCGCACGGTTGTTATTGGGGGAAATGCTCTTTTTGCGATATTTCACTGGATTACATCAAAAACTACGAACCCCTAACGGCCTCACTCATCTGCGACCGCATCGAAGAAATCATTCAGAAAACCAAACAGAACGGTTTTCATTTTGTAGACGAAGCGGCGCCACCAGCGCTGTTGCGGGATGTAGCCATCGAAATCATTCGTCGAAAATTAACCGTGGTCTGGTGGACCAACATTCGTTTTGAAAAGAATTTCACGCATGATTTGTCCATTCTCCTGAAGGCTTCTGGCTGCATTGCCATGTCGGGAGGGTTGGAAGTAGCATCGGACCGGTTATTGGAAAAGATGAAAAAGGGCGTTACCGTGGGGCAGGTTGCCCGCGTCACCGACGGTTTTACGCAGGCGGGTATCATGGTTCATGCCTATTTGATGTACGGTTTTCCGACCCAAACTACGCAGGAAACCGTTGATTCACTAGAAATGGTGCGGCAATTGTTCCAAAATGGCGTGTTGCAATCGGGCTTTTGGCACCGTTTTGCCATGACTTCACATAGCCCCGTGGGCTTGCACCCCGAAGCTTTTGATGTACAACGAATTGGCCCCGATTTCGGCGGTTTTGCCGACAACGACCTCTATCACGACGACCCAACGGGAGCCAATCACGACCAGTTTGGGGAGGGTTTGCGCAAGTCGCTGTTCAATTATATGCACGGCGTAGGGTTTGAGATTCCACTCAATAAGTGGTTTCCGTTCAAAGTACCTTCCACGACCATTCCTCCAAATTATATTCAAAAGCAAATTACCCAGTACGAAGATTCGGTTCGTAAAAACGCCTTTGTGGTTTGGTTAGGAAGCCTGCCTTCGTTGGCCAATTTTGAGGTAAAACAAGGCAAAAAAACAGTGCAGATGGCCGAACTTCATTTTTACCACAAAAAGCACGATTTAGTGCTTGAAGTACCTGCCGCAATGGGAGATTTCTGGATGGAGATATTCCCAAAAATTGCGATTACTAACTTCGAGAAGCCTTTTTTGTATCAACAATTACAAAGCGATTTTGAAACTAAATCCTTCGGAAGTTTTGACGCTTTTAGCAAAACTACCGCTTGGAAGCAATTGCGCGAGAATGGATTGTTAATTCTGTAATTTGTGATCGCCCCTGACTTCTGTCCCTTACGCCAATTTCAGTCCAACCACCAAGCCCCACATCAGCAAAAAGCTGATTAACAGTGAGATATTCACCAATACGCCCGCAATACGTGAGTCGTAATTAAGTTCATCGGCAAAAGGAAGAATCGTCATACCAATCGGTAGAATAACACAGACCAACAGCACATTGCGGGCAAGCGTAGGCTCGGGAATCAATACGTACAAAAGCAAAATCGCGATAAAACCACAGGCATAACGAATCGTCAGGACCTTCACCACTGCCCACACCTGACTTCGCTCCAACGAAAAACTCATATAAATCCCCATGAGTAGCAATACAAGCGGCTTGTTGGCTTTGGCCAATACATCCAAAAAATCATAAGCAACCACTGGCAACTCAATCTTTAAGGCATTGATGGTCAAACCAATAAACATCGCCTGCAACGGAGGCAATTGAATTACTTTTTTCAAAACTCTTCCGTAGTTCACCCGTCCTTCGCCCTTCACTGCAAAATAACTACCTACCGAATAAACCAAGCCAAAGGTGATGATGGTATTGCCGATGTCAAACATCGCCACGTACACCAGTCCTTCGCGCCCCCAAATACCCTCAATGATGGGAAACGCAAAAAGCCCTACGTTCAGCCCACCACACGACATGGTCAACACGCCACGCAGCCGATTGGGATAATCCTTAAACCAAACCCACCCCACCAACGTCATGACAACCCCCAAGGCAATGCAAATCAACGGAATAAGAAAAAGCGTAGGTTCAAATTTGATGCGAAGCATACTGACAATCATCAGCGCGGGAAAAGTGGTGTGCATCAAAAATTTTGAAATGGCTTTGCCATCCTGCTCGGTTACAAAATCAAATTTTTTAATCAAAAAGCCCATCGTCGCAATGCCGAGGGTGATTAAGAAAACACTGTTGGTTTGATTCATTTGAACGGGATGGGAAGATTCATTTACTTTAAAAATACAAAAGTAATAAAGGGACAATTAGTCTCCCCTAAAACTTTGAAAAGTATAATTTTTTATCATTTTTTCAGAATCACTTTTCTTACTATAAACTCGTTCAACACGGGGCCTATTCTTGATTCTTTACAATCTATTTTTTGTTAAGTACAATTCGGCAACGTTACCGATAACGTTTGCATAAAAATATCGGTCAAAATCATTGACTAACAACTAAAATAAAGATAAACTCAATCCGTCGGTTGCTAACTCCCCAAAAAGAGTCTGTAACTAGTTCTAACTGAAAAATACAATTTTAAATCTTTTATGCATCCTTCATTCGAAAAAGTACTGGTCGCCGACGATGACCTTCCGTGGGAAGTCGTCGATGAGAAAATAAAGCGTAAAGTCATGTCATACACCAATGAGTTGATGTTGGTAAAAGTTGCTTTTAAACAGGGAGGAATTGGAACAATTCACCAACACTCCCATTTGCAAATCAGCTACGTGGCAAGGGGCGTGTTTGAAGTGACCATAGGCGACCAAACCCGAAACTTAAAAGAAGGAGACGTCTATTTTGTACCTTCCAACGTATTACACGGAGCCGTTTGCTTAGAAGAAGGTTTATTGATTGACGTTTTCAATCCCATGCGTGAAGATTTTGTCTAACTATCAGCTATAAACTGAGTCATACTTTAAATATGAAACACCTACTATTTTGTTCATTCATTCTGGCCATCAGTCATTCACTCGTTGCCCAAAAAACGCCCTACTCGGTTCGGATGGCCGAATCGGTGATGAGTTGGCACAAAGATTCCATTACGGTCAAGGAAGGGAAGCCAGCAGGCTGGGATTACGAGCAAGGTTTGATTTATAAAGCCATCGAAAAAGTATGGAACCGCACTGGCGACGGCAAGTATTTTGAGTACGTGGTGCGGGATATAAACCGCTACGTCCAAAAAGACGGCAGCATTCGTACCTATAAGTATGACGATTTCAACCTCGACAATATCCCGACGGGACGCGCGCTGTTGACAATCTACCAACAAACCCAGCCCGACAAAGAAAAATACCGCAAAGCCGCCGATTTGTTGTGGAAACAAATTGAAAACCAGCCCAAAACCAAAGAAGGCGGGTACTGGCACAAAAAGCGTTATCCCAACCAAATGTGGCTCGACGGGCTGTTTATGGCCGAGCCTTTTTCGGCCGAGTACAGCCTAATTTTCAACCATCCAACGCATTTTAACGACATTGCAAAACAGTTTGCATTGATTGAGAAATACGCCGTTGACCCAAAAACAGGGCTCGTTTACCACGCATACGATGAAAGTAAATCCGAAAAATGGGCCGACCCAAAAACGGGCCTATCGCCGCATTTCTGGAGTCGGGCCATCGGCTGGTATGCTATGGCGTTGGTCGATGTGTTGGATTATTTTCCCCAGACTCACCCTGAGCGTGCCAATCTGGTCAACTACCTGCAACGTTTAGCACCCGCACTTGTCAAGTATCAAGATGCCAAGTCGGGCGTGTGGTATCAGATGACCACCCAAGGTACGCGCAAAGGCAATTATTTTGAAGCCTCCGCTTCCTGCATGTTTGTGTATGCATTGGCCAAAGGCGTACGCATGGGGTATTTGCCCCAAACTTATTTGCCTGCCGCCCAGAAAGGCTACGCAGGCATCCTCAAAGAATTTGTGGAAGAAGGGGCCAACGGCACAATTAACCTCAACAAAACGGTGAGTGTAGGTGGTCTTGGCGGCACACCTTACCGCGACGGAAGCTATGAATACTACCTTAGCGAGCCCATTCGAAAAAATGATTTGAAAGGCGTAGGCCCGTTTATCTTTGCCAGCGTCGAAATGGAAATTGCCGCCGAAAACAACCTTGGCAAAGGCAAAACCGTCGCCACAGATTATTATTTCAACCGAGAGTTTCGCAAAGACTGGAATGGGCAGGAAGAGCAGTTTCACTACACTTGGGAAGACCCCATGCATTCAGGATTCAAGGTGTGGGGGAATATTTTCCGTGATTTAGGCGCAAAAACCACGGCCATCCAATCCGCCCCAACGGCCGAAAATCTCAAAAACGTAGACGTTTACATCATCGTAGACCCCGACACGAAAAAAGAAACGGCTCATCCTAATTTCATTCAAGACACCGACATCCAGCAAATCAGCAATTGGGTAAAGGCCGGCGGAACGCTCGTGCTGATGGCTAATGATACAGCAAATTGTGAGCATAAAAATTTCAACCGTTTGGCCAATGAATTCGGCATTCAGTTTTTGCCCAAAAACGTGAATATGGTACAAGGCACGCAATGGGAGCAGGGACGCATTGACATTCCAACCGGAAATCTAATCTTCAGAAATACCAAGGCTGTATATATCAAAGAGTTGGCGCCACTCAACTTGAAAGCTCCCGCGCAAGAGATTTTGAGCCATAAAGGAGACGTAATTATCGGCGTAGCCAAAGTGGGAAAAGGAACGGTATTCGCCGTAGGCGACCCATGGCTGTACAATGAATACACCGATGGCCGCCGAATTCCAGTTGTTTATGAAAACTTTTTGGCTGCCAAAGATTTAGCTACGTGGCTACTTTCTGCCAAAAAATAGCCGTTCACTAAAACCAGTCAACCAATACGGCACCATGACATATCTATCTAAAAATGAATTAAAACAGCTTAGTGACCGACCGAATTTAATCGTTCCTAAGGAGTCTGTTTTTGAATTACCCGAAAAAGTGCTGCAATTCGGCACCGGCGTTTTGTTGAGGGGATTACCCGATTATTTGATTGACAAGGCCAATCGGCAAGGCATTTTCAACGGCCGTATCGTAGTGGTCAAATCGACCGATGGCGGCGATGCCTCCGCTTTTGACGAGCAAAACAGCCTCTATACGCTGTGTGTTAGAGGGGTTGAACTGGGGCAAAACGTCGCAGAAAATATCGTATGTTCGGCCATCAGTCGCGTGTTGTCGGCCAAATCGCAATGGCAGAGTATTTTAGATTGTGCCAAGAACCCCGAACTACAAATCATCATTTCTAACACCACGGAAGTAGGAATTCAACTCACGCAGGATGATATTTCTGCCACTCCGCCCGCGTCGTTCCCCGGGAAATTGTTGGCGTTTTTATACGCCCGGTTTCAGGCTTTCGGCGGCAGCAAAGCCTCAGGGTTGGTGATTATTCCTACCGAATTGATTACCGACAACGGCACTAAACTGGAGTCCATCGTCGTCGAATTGGCCCACCGCAACGGATTAGAGTCCAGTTTTCTGGATTGGCTCGAAAGCGCCAACCATTTTTGTAACTCATTGGTAGACCGAATTGTACCCGGTAAACCTGACGCTGATACTTATCAAGGACTTACCCAGGAATTGGGCTACGAAGACAAACTGCTCACCATGAGCGAAGTATTCAGACTGTGGGCTATCGAAGGCAACGAACACGTAAAACAGATACTTTCTTTTCACAAAGCCGACGATGGTGTTTTTGTTGAGCCAGATATTAACCTCTTTCGCGAACTTAAACTGCGCCTGCTGAACGGCACCCACACTTTGAGCAGCGGCTTAGCTTATTTAGCTGGGTTTGACAACGTTATTGGTGCAATGCAAAACGAAACGATGTCGGCGTATATAAGCAATCTGATGTTGTCCGAATTGGGTCTTGCTATTCCGTACCCTATGGACGAAAAAAGCCCGCAACGTTTTGGAATGCAAGTATTGGATCGTTTTCGTAATCCTCATCTCAACCACCAATGGCTCAGCATTACGCTCAATTATACCTCAAAAATGAAACTGCGTAATGTTCCAACGCTTCTCCGCTATTACGATATTTTCAACTGCGTACCTGAATATTTTTCGTTGGGTTTTGCGGCCTATTTGTGTTTTATGAAATCGGTTGCCAAGGAGCGTTTTGTCTATTTTGGCGAAAGAAACGGGCAGCTCTACCCTATTCAGGACGAAAAAGCGGAGTATTTTTATCAACAATGGCAAAAAAATACCCCTGCTCAATTGGTTGAATCGGTGCTGCAAAATAAAACGCTATGGGACACCGACCTTACTTTATTACCCGGTTTTGCCCAAAGTGTAATTGAAAACGTAGAAAATATGCTTGAAAATGGGGTAAAAACCACACTTGAAGCCTTTTTTTATAAAAATACCACTCCATTCATAGAAATTAACGCGACTCTCTAACCTTCTAGCTATACTAAAATGTTGGTCACTAAAACTTTTTTAGACGAAGACTTTTTGCTGCAAACCGATGCGGCACGCACGCTTTATCATGAGTTTGCGAAACAGATGCCCATCATTGATTACCACAATCACTTGCCACCCGACCAAATCGTTAACGATAAAAACTTTGAGAATTTAACGCAGATTTGGCTCTATGGCGACCACTACAAGTGGCGGGGAATGCGCACCAACGGCGTAGACGAGAGCTACTGTACGGGCGACAAAAGTGATTATCAAAAGTTTGAAAAATGGGCCGAAACCGTTCCCTATACCCTTCGAAATCCGCTTTACCACTGGACACATTTGGAGTTACAGCGTTATTTTGACGTTCACGATATTTTGAGCCCTAAAACCGCCCGAAAAATCTACGATGAGTGCTCCGAAAAACTCCGCACGCCCGATTATTCGGTACGAAATCTGTTGCGTAAAATGAACGTCGAAGTCGTCTGTACCACCGACGACCCGCTGGATTCGCTGGAATACCATCAGCAATTGAAAAACGAAGGCACCTTTGAAATTCAAATGCGTCCCGCTTTTCGTCCCGACAAATTTGTCTTAATCGGTAATCCAAACTTTGCCAATTTCATCCAAAAACTGGCCGCTATCGTAGGTTTTGAAATCAGGTCATACGACGACTTGACCAAAGCCTTGCGGGCTCGGGCAGACTTTTTTGCTTCCTTAGGTTGTTTGTTGTCTGACCACGGTCTAGAGCAATTATACGCCGCTGATTTTACGACCGAAGATGCCAACGCGATTTTCAAAAAAGCATTGGCGGGCCAAACCATCACTTCGGCGGAGCAGGTGTTGTACCAATCCGCGATTTTGCACCACCTTGGCACCATGTACCATGAACTGGGCTGGACGCAGCAATTCCACATCGGTGCATTGCGCAACAACAACACCCGCGCCCTGCGTCTGCTTGGTCCTGATACGGGCTGGGATTCCATCGGCGACTGGTCGCAGGCAATGGCTTTGTCTAAATTTTTAGGCCGTTTGGATGAATACAACCAATTGGCAAAAACCATCATTTATAACCTCAACCCTGCCGACAACGAAGTGATTGCCACCATGATTGGCAATTTCAACGACGGCTCAATAGCTGGTAAAATCCAGTTCGGCTCGGGTTGGTGGTTTATGGATCAGAAAGACGGCATGGAAAAACAAATGAATGCGCTGTCGAACATGGGGCTGTTGAGCCGGTTCGTCGGAATGCTTACCGATTCACGTTCGTTTTTATCGTTTCCTCGCCACGAGTATTTCCGTCGTATTTTGTGTAATATGTTCGGCAACGACATCGAAAATGGCGAATTGCCCAATGACACCGAGTGGATTGGACAGGTAGTTCAGAATATTTGCTACAATAACGCCAAGCAATATTTCGGATTTTAATAGTCTGTTGGGTTGATGTTAGAGCGCGTGTGGCGGCGGTTTCTCAAAACCGTCGCCACGCATTAAACCAGCCATGAACGTTAAACCGCAATAATCGTTTAATTAAACAATTGATAACCAAAAGAATACACCCTTGAGTACAGGAAATACTATTTGTTGTTTTGGAGAATTACTGTTGCGTTTTTCGCCGCAACTCAATGGTGAGTGGATTAAACAGGCGAACATGCCCGTTTTTGTCGGCGGTGCCGAACTCAACGTAGCCAACGCCCTTGCCAATTGGAAAGTACCAGTACGCTACAGCACAGTTTTACCCGAAAACCAACTCTCGGCCGAAATCGAAGCCTATATTGAAGAAAAGGGGATTGAAACATCTGGCATTCGGCATTTTGGGTCGCGCATCGGTGCGTATTATTTGCCACAGGGTGCAGATTTAAAAAACGCTGGCGTGATTTACGACCGGGCTTTTTCTTCATTTTCAGAATTAAAAGTGAACAAATTAGATTGGGAACAGATTTTGGAAGGTTGCTCATGGTTTCATTTTAGCGCTATCAGCCCCGCCCTCAACCAAGATGTAGCAGATGCCTGTCTGGAAGCATTACAGGTAGCTTCGCGCTTGGGCATCACCATTTCTGTAGATTTAAATTATCGCGCCAAACTGTGGCAGTTTGGTAAAAAACCCGTCGAAATCATGCCCGACTTGGCGCAGTACTGCGACGTAATCATGGGTAATATCTGGGCCGCAAATACACTTTTGGGGATTCCAGTTGATAAAACAGTGGAGCAAAACCCTACGCAGGAGAAGTATCTGGCCCACAGCATTGCTACTGCCGAAAATATTCAGGCAGCATTCCCGAAATGCAAAGTCGTGGCTAATACCTTCCGTTTTGACGCGTTTGAAGAAGGAATTCAGTATTATACTACTTTGTACAAAGACGGAATACAGTACGTTTCCCCCGAATTTACCACCCAGAAAGTAGTGGATAAAGTAGGCAGCGGCGATTGTTTTATGGGCGGCCTTATTTATGGCCTGCATCACCAACACACTCCGCAAGACATCATTGATTTTGCGGCAGCGGCGGCGTTTGGCAAATTGCAAGAATACGGCGATGCCTCGCAGCAAACCGTAGAAAAAGTAAAAGAAACGTTAAATAACGTTTTGAGTGAGAATTAATGTAATCAACAACGATATCAATGGCTTTTGAACCACAACTCGTTTATCAAACCCTGGCAAGCGCACCCATCGTCCCGGTGTTTTATCATCCCGACGCAGCAGTAACCTGCCAAATCATTAAAGCCTGTTACGACGGAGGGATTCGGGCGTTTGAGTTTACCAATCGCGGCGAAAACGCCAAAGAAGTTTTCAAAGTATTATGCGATTTTATCAGTACAAACTACCCAAAAATGGCTTTAGGTATTGGAACCGTTTTCAATGCTCTTCAGGCGGAGGAATTCATTGCACTGGGCGCTGATTTTGTGGTTCAACCGTGTACCACAATGGATGTGGCCGAGGTATGCAAAGCGCAAAATATCGCTTGGATGCCTGGTGCTATGACCGTTTCGGAAGTTTACAATGCTACTTCACTAGGGGCAGAAATTGTAAAAATCTTTCCCGGAAATGTCGTGGGTTCAGGATTTGTCAAAGCCTTGAAAGGCCCTTTACCTAAGGTTAAAGTGATGGTAACGGGAGGCGTAGAACCCACCCCCGAAAGCCTCAAAGAGTGGTTTAGTGCGGGGGTAAGTGCGGTGGGCATTGGCTCACAACTCTTTCCAAAGGCCGTCGTCGAAGCAGGTAATTTTGAAGAAATAGCCCAAAAGATAAATACATTACTAACCTATTACCAAACCCTCGCTCCAACTGCATAGAAACACAGATTGTATAGCCGGAAGCTATGTGCCCTTTGTGCCTATGTTGTTACAAAACCCTTCTTCTAAATGGAAAAAATCGGTAATTATCGCTGGACCATTTGCGGTCTGGTATTTTTCGCAACCACCATTAACTACCTCGACAGGCAGGTAATCAGTTTATTAAAATCCACTCTTTCGGAAGAACTGAACTGGAACGATGGTGACTACGCCAACATTGAAATCGCCTTCAAACTATTTTATGCCTTCGGGATGCTCGGCGCTGGGCGTTTGGTCGATAAACTGGGTACTAAAATCGGCTACGCCGTTGCTACTACTTTATGGAGCGTGGCAGCCGTAGCCCATGCCTTGGTAAATACTGTTTTTGGGTTCGCCGTCGTGCGTTCAGCGCTTGGTATTACAGAAGCAGGAAACTTTCCCGCCGCCATCAAGACCGTTGCTGAATGGTTTCCTAAAAAAGAACGTGCTTTTGCCACGGGCATTTTCAACTCTGGCACCAACTTTGGCGCCATCGTGGCTCCACTTTCGGTGCCTTTCATCGCCGCCGAAATGGGCTGGCAATGGGCATTTATCATTACAGGGATGTTGGGTTTTGTGTGGCTCGTACTTTGGCTGATGTTTTATGAAGTACCAAGCAAAAGCCCCAAACTTTCAAAAGCCGAATACGATTACATCCATTCTGACGCCGCTGAAGTACTGGCCGACAAAAACGATGTCAACAAACCGCAGGTTTCTTGGTTCAAACTTTTAAGTTTCCGCCAAACTTGGGCATTTGCCCTTGGAAAACTCCTCACCGACCCTATCTGGTGGTTTTATCTTTTCTGGTTGCCCGACTTTTTGCAAAGCCAATACAAACTTACGGGTACACAGATTGCCATTCCAGTGGCGGTAGTGTACACCCTTTCAACCTTTGGGAGTGTTTTGGGCGGTTATTTACCCATGTACCTTATCAAAACCGGCTGGCCTGTATTCAGGGCGCGCAAAACTTCCATGCTCATTTATGCCCTTTGTGTATCACCGATTATTTTCTCGCAAATTTTAGGCAGTATTGACATGTGGTATGCCGTTTGTGTCATTGGATTTGCCGCCGCTGCTCACCAAGCATGGAGCGCCAATATCTTCACTACGGTTTCCGATATGTTTCCTAAATACACCACCGCTTCCGTCACCGGTATTGGCGGAATGTTTGGCGCTTTGGGCGGGATTTTACTTTCTGCTTTGGTTCAAAAAAACATGTTTGTCTATTACCGTTCTATCAACCAAATCGAGACGGCCTATTACATCATGTTTTTCGTATGCGGAGCCGCTTACGTGTTGGCGTGGACGATTATGCACTTCTTAGTACCTAAAATGAAACCAGTAGATTTATAAAAATGACATGAAAAAGACACTCGCATTTTTACTGATTACTTGTTTCTCGGTTCTCAATACAACTTTTGCCCAATCGAAAGATGAAGCGGCGGTTGCGAGCGCCGTGGAAGCACTCAAAAAAGCAATGATTGACGCCGACAAAGCAACGCTCGAAAGTCTCACCGATGAAGCCCTCAGCTATGGCCACTCCAACGGCAAAATTGAAGACAAAGCGGAGTTTGTACGCGCTATTGTTAGCGGCGAATCTGATTTTGTGACCATCAATCTGACCGAACAAACCATCAAAATAGTGGGCAATGCGGCCATCGTTCGCCATAAATTGGCGGGGACAACCAACAATAGTGGTAAGCCCGGTACAGCAAACCTATCGCTTTTGATGGTATGGCAAAAACAAAAAGGAGGCTGGAAATTGCTGGCCCGACAGGCAGTAAAAATTTAACGGCTTCACTTTTCATAAAAAATCCCCTCGGCTTCGGCCAAGGGGATTTTTTATGGTTTATTTATTTGCAAAACCCGCTACCATTATCCTTCAACCGCTCTTTCTGAGGCAGTTTATAAAAAGAAAAAACGGATTATATGAGGGTAGTGGGCCGAAAAAACTATTTTTGTCCTGTAAATCAATCTTTAGTTCAACCCACTGGAATCCTATGAAAACCGTAGATTCGTACAATTTTGCAGGGAAACGAGCGCTTATTCGCGTGGACTTCAACGTGCCCCTCAATGAAAAATTTGAAATTACTGACGACACCCGCATTCAGGCTACCCTACCTACCATCCGCAAAATTTTGGCAGATGGCGGCTCCTGCGTTCTGATGTCACACTTGGGACGCCCGAAAGACGGTCCAACCGAAAAATATTCACTTAAACACTTAATCAACCCATTATCGGTAATCTTAGGGGTTTCAGTTAAATTTGCCGATGATTGCATCGGAGAATCTGCCTACGACCAAGCTACCACCCTCCAACCCGGCGAAATCCTGTTGCTCGAAAACCTTCGTTTTTATAAGCAGGAAGAAAAAGGCGATGTTGCCTTTGCCGAAAAACTTTCAAAACTCGGCGATGTTTGGGTAAACGATGCATTCGGAACCGCACACCGCGCCCACGCTTCTACGGCCGTTATCGGACAGTTTTTTGAAGACCGTATCTGCGGTTACGTTATGCAAGCCGAAATCGACAATGCCCAGCGCATTCTCGAACACGCCGAGCGCCCTTTCACGGCCATCATGGGGGGAGCCAAAATCTCGGACAAAATCCTCATCATTGAGCGTCTTTTGGACAAAGTCGACAATCTCATTATCGGGGGCGGAATGACTTATACATTCACAAAAGCCCTCGGTGGTCAAATTGGAAAGTCACTTTTAGAAGCTGACAAACAAGAATTGGCCCTCGAAATTCTGGAAAAAGCCAAAGCCAAAGGCGTGAATATCATCATGCCCGTAGATAATGTATGCGCCGATGCTTTTTCGAACGACGCCAATCGCCAAATCGTTGCTACTGGACAAATCCCCGACGGCTGGGAAGGCTTAGATATTGGTCCAGCAAGTATTGCCTTGTTTGAAGAAGTAGTACGTACGTCAAAAACCATTCTTTGGAACGGCCCAATGGGTGTATTTGAATTCCCTAACTTTGCCATCGGTACTGACGCAATTGCCAAAGCAGTGGTCAAAGCAACCGAAGAAAACGGTGCGTTCTCGCTCATCGGTGGGGGAGATTCGGCCTCGGCCATCAACAACGCCGGCTACGGCGACCGCGTGAGCTACGTCTCAACGGGTGGCGGAGCATTGCTCGAATACATGGAAGGAAAAGAATTGCCAGGCGTAGCAGCTTTGGCTTAATTTTTCAATATTCATTCAAAAAATAAGGGCGCATTTCCTGCGCCCTTATTTTTTTGAAGTACTCTAAAATTTTGATAATCAATAATTATTACCCTTCATACTTCTCCACTACGCGCAGAATATCCTCTTCTTTCGATAATTTCAACTTTTGGTCTTTGATAAACGTTTCGAGCTCGGCCTGCTTGTCGCCGAGAGCTTCCAACAACGCTTTTTTGTCTTTTTTGAGGCGGATCAGGGTGCCATTTTTAAACAAATACAACGCATCTTCTTTCATAAAACGTTTGGTCTGGGTGGCCGAGCTGTACAGTTTTTCGGTCTGAATCCTAACGGTGCTGTGTTTTAATAATTTAACATTTCCGTCGTACATTACCTGATAAAAATTTCGGGCGGTAAGGGATTCTATCGCTGGAAAACCGCTTCTAAACACGCCGTCGTTGGTCGAAAACTCCGTGATTTCGCTGCTGAATCGGTATGGCTTTTGATTTTCTTCGTATTCAAGTTCGTCTTTGTAGAGGTCATACCGCATTTTTGCCAGCTCATAAGTTTTGCCATTATTTTTGGCTTTGACACTCCCCCTCGACCATGCGTCGTTGAGGTAGGGCGAACCTTCGATTTCTACGTATCCATTTTCGAAGATAGGACGCCCGTTGATGTCCTGAATAAACATACTTTGGGCATAAGTTACGAGGGTTAGTAAAATCAATCCCCCACAGAGTAATGACTTTTTCATGTTGCGTTGTACTTTTGCGAGCAAATTAAACAATCTACCTTGCGACTCCAAGACCATCTTTACCACGTTATCCAAAGTCTGCCCGGTTTTTTACCTGAAACGTGGCTGGCAGGAGCCTTTTTATTCATTATTCTCAGTGAAATTCTGCTAAAATACAGCCCTTGGCAGTTGCAGACTACTGGCATCCTGCGTAGTTTAACCATCGGAGCGCTGGCGGTTGCTTTGGTCTTGGTTTGTCTTCAATGGAACGACTTGGGCGGTTATTTATTTCATCACCTGATTTATCTTGACCACAAAGCCGTTTTCTTCAAACTTATTATTCTCGTTACGGGGCTATTAGTGCTGCTGCACGTACAATTTGTGCAGGCAAAACTCCCCGCCGAGTTTTACAGTATTTTGTTGGCCGTAGTATTAGGGCTTTTTCTGATGACGATGGCCACCAATGGCCTGAGCGTGTACCTATCCATAGAGCTGGTATCGATTGGGTCTTATTTAATGGTCACCTTTGGCAGCGGTAAAAAACCCGCAGAAGGCGGAATTAAATACCTTTTGTTTGGCGCACTCAGTTCGGCTATCATGCTGTACGGACTTTCGCTGCTTTACGGGATGACGGGTACGTTGGATTTTACGAGCGACGTATTTGGCAGTCAGTTAGCCCAAAATCCGCCACTTATTTTGTTGGTGGTTGGGTTTCTCACCTTGAGCGGTGTACTATTCAAACTTTCGCTGGTTCCGTTTCATGTTTGGCCGCCAGATGTGTACGAGTCTGCCCCTACGCCCATTGTGTCTTTTTTATCTACCGCCCCCAAAGCCGCGGCGTTGTTGCTCTTGATGCGCCTTTTGAGTGTATTCCCTGCCGATTTTCAAAAACTCATGGCCATCATTGCGTTGGTGAGTATTTTGGTCGGCAATCTCGCTGCCCTTTGGCAAAACGACCTAAAACGACTCATGGCCTACTCTGGCATTGCACAAGCAGGATTTATCATTGTAGGATTGACGGCGTTTAATCAAACGGGTTTTGAAAGCGCGGCGTTTTACATCACGGTCTATGTCATCATCAACATTGCGGTTTTCTTACTTATTGATTTAATGGGGCAAGATACTCCTTCCCCCACTTTGGCTTCTATCACGGGCAAAGGCGCGGCCTATCCCTTACTGAGTGTTTGTTTTACGGTGCTGATGCTGGGTTTGGTTGGATTGCCACCTACGGCAGGGTTTACGGCTAAATTACTCGTATTCTCTTCGCTCTGGGAAGCGTATCAGGCCAATGGTGACCCATTGTTAGTGACATTGTTGGTCGTTGGGTTGCTCAATGCTGTTGTTTCACTATTTTATTATTTTAAAATTCCTTTTTATCTATTTTTTCGAAAAACCCCATCGACACTGGTTTCCTCGCCTATTTCGTACGCAGCAACAATTCTTATTTCTCTCCTGACAATCACCATTTTAGCCCTCTTTTTTAAGACCGATGGGTTGATTGAATGGATTCGACTGCTATAAGATGTTTTTCGCCTGTTCAACCGCCTTATGCTATACTGTATTGACTGATTCTTATCAGATTAGTGAATAATTTTGGGCTTCCGAGAACAACGGATAGCCCAAGCATTTATATTTGTCCGACTTTTTCACCAAATCTGCGGAAACCCACGTTCTAAAAGCGATTTAAAATTAGACATACATCCCTGCTTCATAACCAGTGCTTCCTATCATTTTATAGAACAAACGATTTTCATGGAACAAGGTAACGGTCACCACAATTTAGACAAAATCTCAGGCGCGGGATTATTGGTTGCATTGGGGATTGTGTATGGAGATATCGGAACCTCTCCGTTGTACGTAATGCAGGCCATAATTGGTAAAAGCCGTATCAATGAAGAGGTTGTATTGGGTGCGCTCTCGTGCGTATTCTGGACGCTCACGCTGCAAACAACCATCAAATACGTTATATTAATTTTACGGGCCGACAACCGGGGTGAAGGCGGAACTTTAGCCCTTTTTGCACTGGTACGACGTCATGCCAAGTGGCTCACCATCCCTACCATGATTGGAGGCGCCGCACTATTGGCCGATGGTATTATTTGTCCGCCGATTTCGGTTTCTTCGGCGGTCGAAGGATTGGAGATTTTATATCCGAATATTCAGACCGTCCCGATTGTATTGGTCATTTTGGCGGTTTTGTTTCTGATTCAGGTTTTTGGGACAAAGGTAGTGGGCGGAGCTTTCGGGCCTATTATGTTGGTTTGGTTCTCGACTTTGGGGATTTTGGGATTTTCGCACGTTATCCAAAACCCATTGGTTATCAAAGCCCTCAACCCTTATTATGCTTATCAATTGTTGGTTGAACACCCCGGGGGATTTGCACTTTTAGGGGCCGTTTTTCTATGTACCACGGGAGCAGAAGCACTGTATTCCGACTTGGGTCACTGCGGCCGGGGCAATATTCGCGTAAGTTGGGTATTTGTAAAGTTCACTTTACTACTCAATTACTTTGGCCAATCGGCATGGTTGATGGCGCACAATGGCCAGTACCTCAACGGCCGTAAGCCTTTTTATGAACTCATGCCAGACTGGTTTTTATTGCCTGGCATTGCCATTGCTACGATGGCGGCCATCATCGCCAGCCAAGCGTTAATTACGGGCTCGTTTACGTTGGTCAGCGAGGCGATTCGCCTCAATTTTTGGCCAAAAATCAAACTTAAGTACCCTTCAGCCCAAAAGGGGCAGTTGTATGTACCGAGCATTAACCTGCTTCTTTTTATCGGTTGTGTGGCTGTGGTACTGTATTTCAAGCGCTCCACCAACATGGAAGCTGCGTATGGTTTGGCCATCACACTCACCATGCTCGTAGACACCCTACTGATGTCTTACTATCTCTATACTCACCGCTACAATATGTGGCTAGTTATTGTATTTTTGGTAGTGTATTTCGCGGTAGAAAGCGCTTTCATGCTCGCCAATTTAGAAAAATTTGCGCACGGAGGTTGGGTGTCGGTATTGATTTGTACCATTCTGGCAACGGTCATGTTTATCTGGCTCAAAGCTGGCCAAATCAAAGCACAATTGACCGAATATACCAAACTTGCTACGTACATTGATGCGCTCAAAGAACTCAGCCGCGACGTAAGCATCCCCAAATACGCCACACATCTAGTGTTTATGTCAAACGCTTCGCGTACAAGTGAAGTTGAATCTAAAATTATTTACTCAATTTTCGAAAAACGCCCCAAACGGGCCGATATATACTGGTTTGTCCACGTTGACACGACCGATGAACCGTACACAATGCAATACAAAGTCGACGTCATTGAACCCGACGATGTCATCAAAGTCACTTTCCGATTGGGCTTTCGAATCGAACAGCGCATCAATCTCTACCTGCGCCGTATTATTGAAGACATGGTAAAAAACAAAGAAGTGGACATCACCAGCCGTTATGAATCGCTTCACCGCCACAACGTTATCGGCGATTTCCGCTTTGTTGTGTTGGAAAAATTCCTTTCTTATGAGAATGAATTGCCCATCTTTGAGCAGCTTATCATGAAAGCGTACTTCTTTATCAAAAGCTTTACCAACAGTGAAGATAAGTGGTTTGGATTAGATAGCAGTGCTGTAAAAATCGAAAAAGTCCCACTCATCATCAGGGCCATAGACAAAGTAAATCTGCAACGGATTTATGGCTAATTTTTAACCAAATATATATGGAATCTAACGAATCCCACCGGCACGACAACTCCAAAGTCACAGCAGCCGGGTTGTTGATTGCACTCGGTATTATTTATGGGGACATCGGTACCTCTCCCCTTTATGTCATGAAGGCTGTCACCGGAACTACCAAGCCCATCGAAGAAAACGAAATTTTAGGTGCACTTTCTTTGGTATTTTGGACACTCACACTTCAAACTACTTTTAAATACGTCATTCTGATTCTCCGGGCCGACAACCGGGGTGAAGGCGGTATCTTTGCGCTTTACGCTCTGGTACGCCGGCATGCCAAATGGATTACCATTCCAGCCATGATTGGCGGGGCGGCTTTGTTGGCCGACGGCATCATTACCCCTCCCATCTCAGTTTCATCGGCTATTGAGGGGCTAAAAATTATCTACCCTGAGTTGCAGACCATTCCGATTGTCATTGCGATTCTATCGGCCCTTTTTTTAATTCAGGGTTTTGGCACAAGCGTAGTAGGTCGGGCTTTTGGGCCAATCATGCTTATTTGGTTTTTGATGCTGGCAACTTTGGGTTTCATTCATATCAGCGACGCCCCCGAAGTGCTCAAATGTTTTAACCCCTACTATGGTTATTGGCTGTTGTTTGAATATCCAGAAGGTTTTTGGCTTTTGGGGGCGGTATTTCTCTGTACCACTGGGGCCGAAGCGCTTTACTCTGACCTTGGTCACTGCGGACGAGGCAACATTCGGGTGAGTTGGGTATTTGTAAAAATCGCACTTTTTCTGAATTACCTCGGTCAAGGCGCATATTTACTAAGCATAAAAGGACAGCCTTTGGGCACTCGTAATCCATTTTATGACCTTATGCCCGACTGGTTTTTACTTCCGGGCATCGGTATCGCTACCATGGCGGCGATTATTGCGAGTCAGGCGTTGATTACTGGTTCTTTTACATTGGTCAGCGAGGCAATACGCCTCAATTTTTGGCCCAAAGTAAGGCTTCGTTACCCAAGTCTCCAAAAGGGACAGCTGTACGTTCCGAGCGTCAATTGGCTTCTTTGGGCGGGGTGCGTCGGGGTTGTTTTATATTTTAAAGAATCTTCTCGCATGGAAGCGGCTTACGGATTAGCCATTACACTAACCATGCTGATGACCACGCTCTTGATGTCTTACTACTTATACGCACGGCGCTACAATGCCTGGGGAATTGTACTGTTTTTTGTGCTCTATTTAGGAATCGAAGGCTCTTTTTTGGTGGCCAATCTACTCAAGTTTACCCACGGCGGATGGGTGTCATTAATTATCGGCGGTGCCATTGTCTCTTTGATGGTCATTTGGTATAACTCGTTTTTTATCAAACAACAATTGACCGAGTACGTTAAACTAGAAAGATTTCTGGAATCATTGAAAGAGCTCAGCCGCGACGTAAGCATTCCCAAATACGCCACTCACTTGGTGTTTATGTCGAGTGCTTCGCGTATAAGCGAAATTGAGTCAAAAGTGATTTATTCAATCTTCCAAAAACGTCCCAAACGGGCCGACATCTATTGGTTTGTACACGTTGACACCACCGACGACCCTTACACAATGGAATACAAAGTCAGCATCATTGAACCCGACGACGTCGTCAAAGTCAATTTCTATCTGGGTTTCCGGGTAGAGCAACGCATCAATCTATACCTTAGAAAGGTGATTGAAGAAATGGTTAAGAACAAGGAAGTAGATATTACTAGCCGTTATGAATCACTCAACAAGCAAAATGTGGTCGGCGATTTTAGGTTTGTGGTACTGGAAAAGTTTTTGTCTTACGAAAACGAATTACCTTTGTTTGAACGAATCATCATGCAGGCGTATTTTTTTATCAAACAATTTACCCCTAGCGAAGACAAATGGTTTGGACTAGATGCCAGCGCCGTGAAGATCGAAAAAGTGCCGTTGGTCATTCAACCCGTAGAAAATGTCCTGCTTAAAAGAAGATATAATTAAATAGACCATGAAAATTCTGATTACCGGCGGCGCCGGCTTTGTAGGCTCTTCGTTAGCGATAGCATTAAAAACCAACTATCCTTCTTACGAAATTTATTGTTTAGATAACCTAAAACGAAAAGGTTCAGAACTCAACGTAGCCCGAATCTCCCAACTCGGAATCACGTACGTTCACGGTGACATTCGTAACAAAGAAGATTTTGATTCGCTACCAGCTGTGGATGCTGTCATTGAGGCATCTGCTGAGCCCTCGGTTTTGGCAGGATTGGACGGAACGCCCGATTACTTAATAAATACCAATCTTTTTGGCACCGTCAATTGCCTTAATTACGCCCTCAAACACCGCGCGAAATTCATTTTTTTGTCTACGAGCCGGGTATATCCCATCAAGACCATTGAAAAACTGAATTTTGTCGAATCCGAAACCCGGTTTGAATTGACCGATGAACAACCCGTTAAAGGGGTTTCATCCAAAGGAATTGCCGAAGATTTTCCGTTGGACGGTGCCCGTTCTTTGTACGGAACCACCAAACTAGCTTCGGAATTAATCATTCAGGAATACAATGAATTTTATGGTTTACAGACCGTGATCAACCGCTGCGGCGTGATTACGGGCCCTTGGCAAATGGGCAAAGTAGACCAAGGCGTGATGGTTCTTTGGATTGCAAAACATTATTGGGAACAACAACTGGGGTATTTTGGCTACGGCGGTACGGGCAAACAAACCCGTGATATGCTACACGTGGCGGATTTATACCGTTTGATTGACTGGCAATTACATAATTTGGAAAAAGTAAATGGTGAAATTCTCAACGCGGGCGGAGGAAACGAAAGCAGTACTTCCTTGCAAGAACTCACCAAAATCTGTCAGGAAGTAACGGGCAAGACCATCCCTATCAAACAAGTGGCCGAAACCCGCACGGCAGATATTCGCCTGTATATTACCGACAATTCGAAAGTAACACGGCTCACTGGTTGGGCCCCTCAGATTGGGGTACGCCAGATTGTCGAAGATATTACCGAATGGTTGGACCAAAATCACATTGCTTTAGCACCAATCCTGAAATAAGTCAGTGGCCGCGAGTAGGGCTACGCTGTGGCCCAACTGCTCACGACTCTTTAATCAATACACATTACTCTTATGCACATCCAAGTTCGACATGCTACCAATCCGACGGATTTCAAACGCTACGATACGCACCGAATCCGTGAGGAATTTTTGATGGAGAAACTGTTCGTTCCGGATCAGTTCCATTTCGTTTATTCCCACTATGATCGCATGATTGTAGGGGGAATAAAGCCAGTAGGGCAATTGCATAAACTACCCGTTTATGAGGAACTCCGCGCCGATTATTTTCTTGAACGCCGCGAATTAGGTATTCTCAACGTGGGTGGCGATGGGTTTGTGATGGTAGGAGAAGAACTTTTTACACTTCAAAAACGCGACTGCCTGTACGTAGGAAAAGGCCACAAAATGGTTTCGTTCAAGAGTTTGGACCCAGAGTTTCCTGCTAAGTTTATTTTGATTTCAACGCCCGCGCATCGTCTTGTGCCAACGGCCCTGATGAAAGCCGCCGATGCCATGCCCGTAGACATGGGCTCTCCCGAAAAAGCCAATACCCGTACGATTTATAAGTACATCCACGCGGGCGGCTTGGAGAGCTGCCAGCTCGTGATGGGCATGACGGCCATGAAATACAGCAGTGTTTGGAACACCATGCCGCCGCATGTCCACGACCGCCGTTCCGAAATTTACGTCTACTTTGACATGGAAGAAGACCAGCGTATTTTCCATTTTATGGGGGCTCCCGAAGAAACCCGCCACTTGGTAGTAGCCAACGAACAGGCCATTATTTCTCCGCCGTGGTCCATCCATGCCGGAGCCGGAACCACCAGTTATTCGTTTCTGTGGGCAATGGCTGGAGAAAATTATTCCTTCACGGATATGGATATGCTGACAATGAGTGAAATAAAATAAAATTTCAAAAAAACTAACCGTAATGCTTGGTTTTTAAGAAAAAAACACACAGTTTAGATTTACAATCGTTGAAGGTAGACTTCAATTTTAGAGATAGCGGTCTGGCGATGCAGACCGCTATTTTTTCCCCCTTTGAGTCCACAAATATGATTGTCAATTAATTGTTAAACTAAAACTGTGCGTAATTATGAGACTTCAAGTGCACGCGATCCACTTCGACGCAGATTCAAAATTGCTCGAATTTATTGAAAAGAAACTAGGAAAACTCGAAACATTTTATGACCGAATAACCAGTGGAGAAGTATACCTCCGATTAGATAAAAGTGAAAGCAGTAAAGTCAAAAATAAAGTTTTAGAAGTCAAAATCAAGGTTCCCAATGCGGAACTATTTGTCAAAGAAAGTGGCAAAAGCTTTGAAGAAGCCACCGATTTAGCCCTTGAGGCCCTCAAAATTCAGATAAAAAAATACAAAGCCAAACGGCAAGAAGTAGAAAACAAAACCATCAAAGAAGCCACTACCAATGGCTCAGAAGTAGCCGAAGAAATAGAAATAGAGGAGATTTAGAAAAGGCTGCATTCATAAAAAGGGCGAATACGACGGGTATTCGCCCTTTTTGTTAGACTTCATCGCCCAAAAGTCTTTAATCTTGATTAACTTTGAAATACCATTACACTCCATCTACCCCAACTTCCTTTATGAAAAAGCTTTTCTTCTTATTGTTCTTCTTTATCACCCAATTTTCACTCCCGATTTTGGCCCAAGTCCAAAAAGCACCCAACCGAGCCGAAGGAGACGGCCCTCACAAACGACTTATCATCAGAGGCGTGACCATCATCAACAGCACGGGCTCGCCCCCAATTGGTCCCATGGATATTGTGGTTGAAAATAACCGCATTGCCCAAATTCGTCAAGCAGGTTATCCAGGAATGCCCGCTGACCCCAAAAATGGCGTAAAAGCCAACCCAAGCGACAAAGAAATGAATTGTCAAGGCATGTACTTGATGCCAGGCTTTGTAGATATGCACGGCCATATCGGAGGTGTACAGCAGGGAGCCAATGCCGAATATGTGTTTAAACTCTGGATGGCCCACGGAGTCACGACCATCCGCGACCCATCTTGTGGGAATGGACTTGATTGGGTGCTGGACCAAAAAGAAAAAAGTGCTAAAAATCTGATTACTGCTCCGCGAATTAAAGCCTACACAGTATTCGGACAAGGAGCCAGCGATTTTATATCCACGCCCGAGCAGGCCCGTGAATGGGTACGCCAAAACGCAAAAAAAGGCGCTGACGGCATCAAATTCTTCGGTGCCGAACCCGAAGTTTTTAAGGCCGCCCTCGACGAAAACAAAAAACTAGGGCTTGGCTCTGCCGCCCACCACGCCCAAACCGAAGTAGGGCGCATGAATGCCTTGGCCACCGCTAGAGCTGGCTTGACAAGTATGGAACACTGGTATGGGCTCCCAGAAGCACTATTTGATGACAAAACCCTCCAAAATTATCCAACGGATTATAACTACAACAACGAGCAAAACCGTTTTGAAGAAGCTGGTAAACTCTGGAAACAAGCGGCTAAACCCGGTACCGAAAAATGGAATCAGGTGATGGACGAAATGTTGAAACTGGATTTCACCATTGACCCCACCTTCAACATCTACGAAGCCAACCGTGAACTAATGCTGGCCCGCCGCGCCGAATGGCATGAGGAATACACGCTGCCTTCTCTGTGGCGCTTTTATGGCCCGAGCCGCATCTCTCACGGGTCGTATTGGCACAACTGGGGCACGGAGCAGGAAGTAGCATGGAAAGAGAATTATCGTCTGTGGATGGCGTTTATCAACGAATACAAAAATCGCGGTGGGCGCGTTACCACAGGTTCTGATTCGGGATTTATTTATCAATTATACGGATTTGCTTACATCCGTGAACTAGAATTGCTCCGCGAAGCAGGATTCCATCCTATGGAAATCATCCGGGCCGCCACCCTCAAAGGAGCAGAAGCCCTCGGCATGGCCAAAGATATTGGCTCGGTAGAAGTAGGAAAACTGGCCGATTTTGTGATTACTGAAGAAAATCCGCTCGCCAACCTGAAAACACTTTACGGAACGGGAGCCATTCGACTCAATGAAAAAAACGAAGTGACACGCGTAGGTGGCGTAAAATACACCGTCAAAGATGGCGTGGTGTACGATGCTAAAAAACTGCTGGCCGACGTGCGTAAGATCGTCGCAGATGCTAAAAAAGAAGAGAATTTTGAAATTACCCAGCCGGGCATTCCCCAAAAATCAGGAAAAGTATCGGGCAGTAATTAGTAGTAATCAGTGATTGGTGGTTTGTGGTTAGTTGGGAAGAATGTTTAACTTTGCAGTCTATTATTGAAGCTAATTGAGTGCTGAAATTGTCCCTAAGCACTACCCACAAATCACTAATCACCCGATGCTAACCGAACGAGTCAAAGAGATATTTCAGGAAATAGAACAGTTTGAAGTTGCTACCAAGGAGCAACTAGAACAATATCGTCAACGCTTTGTAGGACGCAAAGGCGTCGTCGAAGCCCTTTTTGAAGGACTGAAAGACATTGCCAAAGAAGAGCGCCGCGCCGTAGGGCAGGAATTGAACGCTTTAAAAAATTTTGCCATCGACCGCTTCGCCGTCATTCAGGCCGAGTTTGAGGCCAACGACAGTGGCTCTAGTGGGCCGTCGGTTGATTTAACTTTGCCCGTCGTTCCTAACCAACTCGGCAGTATACACCCGCTCACCTTGGCCCGCGCCAAAATCATCGAAATCTTTGAGCGCATGGGTTTCAGCGTGGCCGACGGCCCCGAGATTGAATCCGATTGGTACAACTTTACGGCCCTCAATTTCCCCGAAAACCATCCCGCACGCGAAATGCAGGACACGTTTTTCGTGGCCAAAAATGCCGAAGACCCTACGCAAGATATGCTCCTGCGTACACATACCTCAAACGTACAAATCCGGATGATGGAACGCCAAAAGCCGCCCATCCGCGCCATTATGCCCGGGCGTGTGTACCGCAATGAGGCCATTTCGGCCCGCGCGCACTGCTTTTTCCACCAGGTAGAAGGCTTGTATATTGATAAAAACGTAAGTTTCAAAGACCTCAAAGACACGCTTTATCACTTCTCCAAAGAGATGTTTGACAAAGACGTAAAAATACGCCTCCGTCCGTCGTTCTTCCCCTTTACGGAGCCAAGCGCCGAGATTGACATTTGGTTGGGCACCGACACGGAAGAGACCTACCGTTTATCCAAAGGAACGGGTTGGGTAGAGATTGCCGGCAGTGGCATGGTAGACCCCAACGTCTTGGCCAACTGCGGCATCGACCCCGAAGAATACACTGGTTTTGCCTTCGGCATGGGTATTGAGCGCATTGCCCAGCTCCGCTACGGCGTTCGTGACCTACGCCTATACTCTGAAAATGATGTACGCTTTTTGCGTCAGTTTGAAGGGGTGTAAATCCACGATTAACGTCATCAAAAAAGGGTTGAAAACTAGTTTTCAACCCTTTTTTGATGACGTTTTTAGGTTTTATAGGATAAATAATTAACCAATTTCCTCATTAAATTTATCAATATTATCTCTGAGTTCACAGAATTTTTCTAAATAAAAATCTTCGTTACGTCTCGTTCCCGTAATAGGTACTGTTGAGTTAAATTTATCGACAATAATTGGAGCATTACCTCCGACCATTTTATCTTCATTTCCTGTGACCACAAACTCTTCAGATTGGTAAAAGAAAATCCACCCAAATTTAAATTCTACCGTTTCACTTTCCATTATTTTTAGACGGCGGGTAGCTCTTTTTTCAAGTTCTTTCAATTCACCTTCTACAAGTTTTTTTGCTTGTTCAATATTTAACATAAATATTTACTCAAATGAATTATTCAATTTTTTCAACTCAGCTACGGCTGCCTCTTTTAGCAATTGATTTTTTGAAGTTGCAAGCATCTGTAATTTTTTCAGAGACTTTTTATCGTTTATAGCACCTAAAGCCCATATACATTTCTTTGCTAATGGAATAGGTTCATCATCATATTTACTTTCATCAAGTAATGCAACGGAAAATAATGTGTCAATGCTATTAATATCTTTCAACTCCTCTAAATATTCAGCTACATCTTCTTGGCTTGAATGCCAATTTTCTTCCAATAGCTTACAAAATATGTCAGTATATTTATTATTCAGCCCATCTGTTTCTGAGGCGATTAAAGAGCATTCTAATAGTGAATCATTCTTTTGGAAACGTGCTTCATTAATTAACTCTATTAAACTGTCAGTATACTGATGTTTACGATAGGGAATAATTAATTTAATATCAGGGGCTAATGGTCTATTAATTTTCGCTATTTCCTTTAGCTGTAATAAGACATTCATCATTCTTCTGACTCTTGAAACTCTATGCTGAAAGTTTTATGGGTATTTTTCAACTGCAAGAAACGACGGGGGAAGAATAGTAGATTGAAAACGCAATCACTTGGCTAAAACCCACCACCAATCCACTGCTCGTCGTCAAAGTCTCCTTCCAACTCGCCCGATTTAGAAACGAACAACGGGCGGGCTTTTACGGGGCGCTCAGGTTTGACCGTCATGAAGTTGCGGTATTGCTCATCAGAAATTACCTCCAACGAAAGCGCCCGTTTTAGCACAATCGGGAACGGAACCCGAAAAAAATCAGCAATATCTACGGCCAGAGAAGAAGATATTTTGGTAATGCCCCGATGAAAGAAGCTCTGCACTTCACTTTCGGGCAGCAACGCATCAAAAACGAGTTTTTCCGAACGTTGACACAAGGCATCTGGCTGTGAATAACTCATGTACAACCCCAACGAAGCCGTCAGTAATGCCGTGTAATAACAGCGCTCATAATCATTGGCCTTGGCATTCAAAAACACCCACCCTTTGTTTTGAAACAAAGCTGAAAAGCCGACAAATTCGGTTTCTACCGCGTGTAATTGCGCCACTTTGACCACTTCTGGATAAGGCAAACGGCGGCCTAACTGGCGGATAATATCCTGCCCCGACGATACATCGGCGGCCTCACCAGCTGGCTCCAATAGCCAATCGCCCGCCAATAGTCCCTGAAATAAACGCTCACCGTCGCGCTGGGCCGCGATTTGCCCCAAATGAAGCAACGTACGGTCTTGCAATCGGAAGTCAATCGGGACTTGATTTTCAGGTTGTTTTTTCTTCCCCATTTTACCTTAAAAGGTTGAGTATAAGACAAAAGTAGACGAATTTTGAAAATGTACAAACGAAAAAAATGACAAAAGGTAATAAATAAGTGTATTTTCAAATTGTCCAGTTTTCAAATTTTCAAATTAGAAGGGTAGCTTTGTAGCAACATTTCAACAGACCACATATGACTGATCAACTTAAAACGGTTCCGCTCAACGACCTCCACCAAAAATTGGGAGCAAAAATGGTACCATTTGCGGGCTTTATGATGCCCGTTCGCTATTCATCCGACCTTGAAGAGCACCATTGTGTTCGCAACGGAGTAGGCGTATTTGACGTGTCGCACATGGGTGAATTTATCCTAAAAGGCCCCAAGGCCCTCGACCTCATTCAGCGGGTATCAGCCAATGACGCGTCGGTGTTGTTTGACGGCAAAATCCAATACAGCTACCTGCCCAACGAGCAAGGCGGTGCGGTTGATGATTTGCTGGTGTACCGAATCGACGAGGAGGAATACTTTTTGGTAGTCAATGCCTCCAATATCGAAAAAGACTGGAACTGGATTCAAAGCCATAATACCGAAGGCGTTCCGATGATTAACGCATCGGATGATTTGTGTCTTTTTGCCGTACAAGGCCCCAAAGCGGCCGAAGCGCTGCAAAAACTGACGAGTATTCACTTGGCAGAAATGGAGTATTATACCTTCAAAAAAGGGACCTTTGCGGGTTTGCCAGATATTATCGTTTCGGCCACGGGTTATACTGGGGCGGGCGGCTTTGAGTTATACATTCCCCGATACGCGGCCATTCATGTTTGGCACCACATTTTTGAAGCGGGCAAAGAGTTTGGCATCAAACCCATCGGCCTAGGTGCACGCGACACACTTCGCCTCGAAATGGGTTATTGCCTCTACGGAAACGACATCGACGATACCTCCTCTCCGCTCGAAGCAGGCTTGGGTTGGGTGACCAAATTCACCAAGAATTTTATTAATTCTGAAGCACTTCTCCAACAAAAACAAGCGGGATTACAACGCAAACTGGTTGGTTTTGAAATGATTGACCGAGGTATTCCGCGCGGCCATTATGAACTGTGCGATGCCGAAGGAAATATGTTGGGCCACGTAACATCTGGAACCCAATCACCTACCTTGGGCAAGGGCATCGGACTGGGGTATGTACCTACCGCTTATAGCAAACCAGGAAGTGAGATTTTTGTAAAAGTACGCGAAAAATTGCTGAAAGCGCAAGTCGTAAAATTACCATTTGTAAAACCAACCGTATAACCGAAAAACCGTTTTATGAACTGTGTTTTCGTTACGTTAATAACATCGTATGAAATCCATTGACGTCTGCCTGACCCCTGATTTATTACACCTTCATGCCATCGACAATACCATCGTCGTTGTTGCCGACATTTTCAGGGCTACCTCCTGCATGGTCACGGGACTGGCGTATGGCATCGAAAGCATTACGCCCGTTGCTACGGTAGAAGAATGCTATGCCTATCAGCAAAAAGGGTATTTCGCGGCAGCAGAGCGCAACGCCTTGAAAGTAGAAGGATTTGAACTAGATAATTCTCCTTTCAGCTACATGGACGACCGCCTCGTAGGTGGGCACGTAGCTATGACCACCACCAACGGCACCTTGTCTATCACCAAAGCCAAAGCAGATGCCGTAAAGGTATTGGTGGGTGCCTTTCTTAATTTAGGCGCCGTGGCCAACTACCTTCAATCTCAATCGTACGATGTGCTGGTGTTGTGTGCAGGCTGGAAAGGCCGCGTCAACTTAGAAGATACGCTTTTTGCGGGGGCGTTGGTAGAAGCCCTCAAAGAAGAATACATGATTGCCGAAGACAGCGCTCTAATGGCGATGCGAGCCTATCAGCAAGCCAAAGATGACTTATTGGGCTACGTGTCCAACTCGTCACACGTACGTCGCCTGCAACGTCTCGGTATTCAAAAAGATATTTCGTATTGCCTCCAACGAGACTTGTACGATGTAGTGCCCATTTTGCGTGGAAGTACGCTAGTGGCTATGTGATGAAAGCCGAGAAAAAGAAAAGTCAGGAGAGATAAGTTCTCTCCTGGCTGACTTTCTTCTACATCCTATCTGGTACTTCAATGCCCAATAGGCCCATTGCTTTTTGGATGCCGTCGGCTACGGCTTGTGAAAGCAGCAGACGCGCTTGTTGGGCATCGGCATTGGGTTCTTGCAATATTGATACTTCAGCATAAAACGTATTGTACGCCTTCGCCAATTCGTAAGCATACTGCGAAATCAAGGCAGGCGAATAATTGCGGGCGGCGTCGGCCACTCGCTCGGGGAATTGGGTAAGGCAAAAAATAACCTCTTTCTCCGAATCCGTCAACGGAACCGTCACGGCGGGTTTGGTCCACTCCACCCCCATCTGTACCGCTTTCCGCAGCACCGAACGAGTACGGGCGTGGGTATATTGAATAAACGGTCCAGTATGCCCATGCAACTCCACCGACTCGGCCGGGTTGAACAGCATTCGCTTTTGTGGGTCTACTTTCAAAAGATAGTATTTCAAGGCACCTAAGCCTAACATCGAGAATAGTTTTTGTTTTTCGGCCTCGCTAAAATCATCAATTTTTCCTTTGGCGTTGCCTTCCTCGGCGGCGGCGGCGGTTACTTCGGCCACCAGTTCATCGGCATCCACGACCGTTCCTTCCCGTGACTTCATTTTTCCCGAGGGCAAATCCACCATGCCGTAGCTCAGGTGATAACAGCCTTCGGCGTAAGCACGACCCAAGCGTTTAAGAATGGCAAACAAGACCTGAAAGTGGTAATCTTGCTCATTTCCGACAACCCAAATGGATTTATTGGTGTGAAAATCGGCAAATTTCAAGTCAGTTGTTCCCAAATCTTGGGTCATATAAACGGAAGTGCCATCGCCCCGCAACACGAGTTTTTCGTCTAAACCTTCGGCCGATAAATCAATCCACACCGAATTGTCAGGTTTTTGGAAGAACACACCCTTCGCCAAGCCTTCGTCCACGGCATCTTTTCCCAAAAGATAAGTGTTGGATTCGTAGTAGGTCTTGTCAAAACTGACCCCGATTTTTTGATAGGTATCGTTAAATCCAGCGTAGACCCACGCATTCATCTGCTTCCAGAGCGCAATCGTTTCGGCATCGCTTTGTTCCCATTTCAGGAGCAGTTGCTGGGCTTCGAGCATCCAAGGGGCTTTTTTCTCGGCTTCTTCTTTGGTCTTACCTTCGGCTACCAAGGCTTCAATTTGTCGCTTGTATTCTTTGTCAAACAAGACGTAATATTTACCAATCAGGTGGTCGCCTTTGAGTCCAGAAGACTCGGGGGTTTCACCGTTGCCGAGCTTGGCATAGGCCAACATTGATTTACAAATATGAATGCCTCGGTCATTGACCAAACAAGTTTTGACAACGTCGTAGCCGTTGGCTTTCAAAATTCTGGACACCGAGTCGCCCAAAAAGTTATTCCGTAAATGCCCCAAGTGCAAAGGCTTATTGGTATTGGGCGACGAAAATTCGACCATGACCGATTGCCCATTGGGGGCCGAAAAACCAAAGTTTGGATCAAGCGCCAAGGTGTTGAGGGCTGCAATCCAAGCCGATTCGGCAATACTGAGGTTCAAAAAACCCTGCACCACGTTAAATTTGCTCACCACGCCCGATTTTTCTACCAGATACTGTCCGAGGCTATTCCCGATTTCGACGGGAGGTTTGCGGAGGCTTTTGGTGTAGGGAAAAGTAACAAATGTATAAAAACCTTCAAAGTCTTTTTTGGTCGGCTGAAGCAGGATTGTTTCTTCGGCAACGTTATAAATTTCCTGCAATGCGCTTTGGATATACGTCTTGATAATTGATTCTATATGCATAATTCCGTATTCATTATTCCGTTATTCGTCGTAAATCGCTCATTGTTACCCTAAAAAGAATAGTAACCGATAAGGGTTTCAAACGAGTCGCAAAAGTACTTCAAATTCGTCAAGCAAATAATAATTTAATCGTATTTTCGTATCTTCAACCCCTCAGTGCGCACAAATAAGTTGATTTTAAATAAAGCGTTTGCTACTTTTATTGATAACAAGCGTTTATGATGAACTTCTAACCATTCGGCACTTAACAGTCAAGAAATGAAAATGTTGAAACAAATACTACGCTTATTGATGTTCACTGGTGCCCTGTATTCAGAAGCGCAGGCACAATTGGAACAATCTTTACGGTTGGAGTTTAAGGTCAGCCAAACTAACGATGAATATTTTGACGTTACGCCGCTCAACAAAGACGGCTTGTTGGTGACCCAGCGCAAAGAAGAATATTATGGCAACGAAAAATGGTCTTTTTTCCGTTTTGATACCCTGCTCAAACAACAATGGTCGGCAGAATATAAGTTATCTTACGAACTGCATCCTATCAAAACTTATCACAACCAAAATTACCTTTTTTGGCTGCTTCAAGAAACCGACAGCGACAAGCTGACCGTGCTACGGGTGGACTTACACAACGGTGAAATCGAGACTTTTAAGGGAGATTTGTTGACCCGCGCCGACATTGTGCATTTCAAAGTATTGGGCAACACCGCTTTTATCGGCGGCTACCACCACAGCCGGCCCGTGGTCATGGCTTTTTCTTTCTTTGACAAAAGCATCAAAGCGCTGCCGTATCTGTACACCACCAACACTGAAATCAGTAACATCGAACTCGACGAACAACGCAATCAACTCAATGTGTTGCTCTACACCATCAAACGGGGCGATTGTCAATTTACCATCAAAACTTATTCGTACGAAGGCAAACTCATCAAAACAACGACGATGCCTTTTGAAGACAACAACGGCCTGATTTCGGGCAAAATCTTACCGCTCGACGAGGCTTCGTCACTCATTGTCGGCAATTATGCGCAGGGCTGTACCCAATATTCGCAAGGGCTTTATTTCTCAAGAATCAAAGATGCCGAGCCGGAAAAACTGCAATGGGTCGATTTTTCTAAATTAGAAAACTTTTTTAATTACCTAAAACCCAAACGCAAACAGCGGGTAGTAGAAAAAATTTCTAAGCGAAAAGAAGAAGGAAAAGAGCCTAAGTTTCGGTACCGATTGCTGGTTCATGAAGTTATTAAATCCAACGATGAATTCGTGCTGGTGGCAGAGGTGTACTATCCCGTATATAAAAATGGGAACATGTATAGTGGCGGTATGGCAGCTCGAAACCCCAACCGCGAATTTGATGGTTTTCGCTATACACACGCCATCGTTTGTGGATTTGACAAGGCTGGAAATCTGCTATGGGATAACTGTTTTGCCCTCGAAAATGTCGAAAGCATTGAGCTACTGCCCATGGTTCAGGTCACCCGCCGCGATGGGCTGCTGGTGCTGGGCTATCCCAAAGACGGAAAGATTAACACAGAAGTGATAGAGCGCAACAAAATAGTGCGTGAAAAAGAGGCCTTTACCATCAAAAGCGCCGACGACAACGACCGCATTGTAGACAACGAACGCGGACTTTTGGCAGCGTGGCATGACCATTACTTTTTGGCTTATGGTTACCAGAAAATCGGCAGCGAAAAATGGGTAGGTGCCCCGCGTGAAGTTTTTTACATCAATCGCTTTTCTTACGACCCCAACGCACCTCGTTTAGATGCCAAGGAAGAAACAAAAAAGGGGAAATCATCGGGGAATTAATCAGGCAATAATTTTTTCGTTAAAGCTTCTGACCGCCTGCGCGATTTCGGGCAAAAGGTCGGGGTTTTTCTCAATGCCGTTTCCAACCACTACCACATCGGCTCCCGCTTCAAGCGCTGATTGCGCTTTTTCGACGGAATTAATGCCGCCGCCGACAATAATGGGGGTATCTACCGCTTGGCGAACCGCCGCAATCATCTCGGCCGAAACGGGCTTTTGTGCCCCACTTCCTGCATCTAAGTACATGATTTGCAACCCTAACAATTCGCCAGCCATGGCCGTACAGGCCGCCACTCCAGGTTTATCGTGGGGAATAGGAGTAGTGTTACTAATGTAAGACACCGTAGTGGCACGGCCACTCTCGATGAGCATATAACCCGTGGGCAGAATTTCCAATTTGCTCTTTTTCAACAGCGGAGCCGCAATAACATGTTGCCCAATGAGGAGTTCAGGATTTCGGCCCGAAATAAGCGATAGCAACAAAATAGCATCCGCCGACGGCTCTATGTGCAGGCTGTTGCCCGGAAAAAGAATCGCAGGAATATGGGTATGTTTATGAATGGCCGCAATAATTTCATCTGAAGCATACCGGGTAATGAGACTGCCGCCCACAAAGAAAAAATCGACTCCGTAACGCACACTTTCGGCGAGCATAAACGGAAACGACTCCAACTCCACCTTGTCGGGGTCGAGCAACACTGCGAACGCTTTTCGCCCGTTTTGAAGATTACTTTGAAGTTTCGTTCGTATCTGTGCCTGCATTCGTATTTTGCTGAGTAGCCAAAAAATCCATTAATTTTTGTCGTGCTAGTCCTAGTAGCCAAGTCGTTGCATAAGAAGTAACGGTTTTGACAACCCACGATGTTTTTTCTGTATGACGCTCAATGCCCCCCGAAACGTTGCTCGTATTTTTTGCTTTTATTTCAGGTTCATCTTCTGGCAATAGCGCATCTACCAATAAATAAACCACCGCAATCACGCCACCGATGACCAACGCCTGCTTGCCGATTTCGACGGCATCCACTTTTAAGTCTTCTATTTTTTCTTCCAACAGACGGCGATACCCTTCTGAGGCTGTTTGTAATTCGGTAATCCGGCCATTGGTGTCACCAAATGGCTCCTCAAAAGTCAGGATATTTTTTGGGAGTGAAGCCATTATGTGGATGTTTTTAAGTTGATTACTGGGCTTTTAAGGGTGAATAACAGAGACAATTTACGCCAAATCCATTCAATTCCACTTAAAATCAGCTAGTAAATCTTTCTCAAAAGTCGTAAAAACCTACTAGAAGCCCAAAACTGAACCTAATTTTTAAAGAAATTGTAACGCAAAAGCGTCTAAGCGTGTACCTTTGTATGTTTGTATGGAGTAGTTAGTACATTGCATCGTATTTATTAGGACCAGAATAACCCTTATTTGTAACATAAATTGAGTACCATCAATATAAAATAACCAATGCCACTCGACCAAGAATTTGATAAAGAGAATGCCACCGGCGACGAAATGAGTTTTATTGAGCACCTCGAAGAATTGCGTTGGCACGTAATTCGGGCCGTAGGGGCGATTTTAATTTTTACCATTGCCGCTTTTATTTACATTGAAGAAATCTATGACAAAATCATATTGGGCCCTTCCAAGTCTGATTTTTGGACTTACCGGATGCTTTGCAAAATCGCTGACTTTACGGGTGCCGAAGGGCTTTGCATTGAAAAACTAGACTTTGAGTTACAGAGTCGTGAGATGGCAGGCCAATTTACCATGGCACTACTTTCTTCGGTTATCATAGGTTTGTTGTTTGCGTTCCCTTATGCTTTTTGGGAAGTATGGCGCTTTATCAAGCCAGGTCTTAAGCCTGCCGAGCGGCGCGTATCGCGGGGCGCGGTTTTCTACGTTACGTTTCTATTTTTGTCAGGTGTTTTCTTCGGATACTATATTGTTTCTCCACTGGCTATCAACTTTTTGGCCAATTTCCAATTAGACCCCCGTATCAAGAACCAATTTGACATTACCTCGTATGTAGGGCTGATTTCGGTATTGACGCTTGCCTGCGGTCTTACATTCCAGCTACCAGTCGTTGCGTTTGTTTTGTCGCGAATCGGTTTTCTTAACCCTCGCTTCATGCGCGAATACCGCAAACACGCCTTTGTAGTTATTTTGATTTTGGCGGCGGTCATTACTCCTTCTCCCGATGTACTCAGTCAGGTATTGGTTGCATTACCTTTAACCCTTTTGTACGAAATCAGCATCTTAGTTTCAGCTTGGGTAGAGCGTACTAAAAAAGAAGATGCAGAATTGGAAGCCAAGGAAGAAGAAGCCAGTGCAATGGGTGAGCCTTGGAATCCTGATGCTGACATGTAATTAATCATGATTCAATTTACCGACATTTCTAAGTCCTTCGATGGACGCATGGTATTGGAGGATGTTTCTGGGACGTTCAAACCCGGCGATACAAACTTAATCATTGGCGGGAGCGGCACGGGTAAAAGCGTGCTGCTCAAATGCCTAATTGGTCTTGTCAAACCCGACCAAGGCAATGTGCTCTACAACGGTCGGGATTTTTGGAACAGCGATGAAGACACCCGCAAGCAGATTCGCCGCGAAATGGGCGTTCTTTTTCAGGGTGGGGCGTTGTTTGATTCCAAGACCGTGGCCCAAAATGTACGCTTTCCGCTCGAAATGCTCACCAACATGAGCGAAAGTGAAAAAGAAGACCGCGTAAATTTTTGCCTCAGCCGCGTAGGTCTTGAGCAAGCCGCGGGGCGGATGCCTTCCGAAATCAGCGGCGGAATGAAAAAGCGCGTCGGCATTGCGCGGGCCATCGTAATGAATCCAAAGTATTTATTTTGCGACGAGCCAAACTCTGGCTTAGACCCGCTCACGTCCATCAAAATTGATGAGCTCATCAAAGAAATTACGGACGAATATCACATTACTACCGTTGTGATTACGCACGACATGAACTCAGTCTTAGAAATCGGTGAAAAAGTGATGTTTCTGTACAAAGGTCATAAAGTCTGGGAAGGCAACAATAACACCATTACCGAGTCAAAAGTGACCGAATTGAATGAATTTATTTTTGCCAATAAACTACTACGAGACATGAGCCGCCAATAAGGTTTTTCGATTTATTTACGAAAACACATTACGGTAAATGGGCTTTCTGTACAAAAACTGCCCGTATAAAAGAGGGTAAAAAAGGTAATCTGTCAGGATAGAAGGTGTACGAAACTCGATTTCGTCCGCAATGATGGTATGCTCACCGTCTTTAATGATTCGGTGGTGGTGCCGCCAATAACTTAAGAAAAACGGAAGTTTTACACCTTCGTCAATAAAAAAAACCTCCTCGACATTGCCTTGCTGCTCCGTAATTTTGCTGGTCCAGAGTTGTTTGAAGAGAAAAAAATTCAATTCTAATTCCACAATATTTCCTTTCAGACATCCGTCAAAACGAACCACCCGAACGGGAGGAAAAGGAGGACTCAGCCGACGAAAAAGTGTTTCATCAAAGCCTCTCCAAACCTGTAGGTAAGACTGCTGAACGGTGGTTTTTAGAATAAGTTTCATGACTATTTAACACGCCCTACTCAAAAAAGTTTTCTACTTTGCAGTTCAATTCACCAATACTTTTACCCTTATGCTGACCGTTTACGGAATTCCCAACTGCGACACCGTCAAAAAAGCAATAACAGCGCTGAAAGAAAATCAACTTCCCTTCACGTTTCACGACTATAAAAAACACGGCATTTCGCACGAAAAGCTGACGCTCTGGCTCACCCAACAGCCCAAAGAAACTCTCATCAATCGGGCAGGAACCACATGGAAACAACTCTCTGACGAACAAAAAAACGCCGTGCAAGACAACGAAAGCGCCATTGCACTCATGATGGAAAAGCCTTCGGTGATTAAGCGCCCTATCGTTGAAAAAGATGGAAAGATTGTGGCCGTAGGGTGGAAACCCGATACGCTGGCGAGCATCGCATAAATTAACCCTGTCTTCAATGCCATTTATATATTGTTTAATACCCAAAAAATGAAGTTATTGACCGTATTCGGTACCCGCCCCGAAGCCATCAAAATGGCCATGGTGGTACGAAATTTAAGCCAAAACCCACATGTAGAGCATAAACTGTGCGTGACTGGACAGCACCGACAGATGCTAGACCAGGTATTAGATATTTTTGAACTAACGCCCGACTTTGACCTCAACGTGATGCAAGCTGGGCAGGATTTGACCGATATTACCTGCCGTATTCTGACGGGCCTACGCACGCTTTTTCAATCTTATCGACCAGATGTTGTGTTGGTACACGGAGATACCACTACGTGCATGGCTACGTCGTTGGCTGCCTTTTATGCAGGCATTAAGATTGCGCACGTTGAAGCAGGATTGCGTACGGGTAATCTTCAATCACCTTATCCTGAAGAAGCCAATCGCCTCATTACCGACCGTTTAGCCAATTATTATTTTGCTCCCACCGACCGCAACGTACAGGCGCTTTTAAAAGAAGGCATTGCTCCTACACTTATTTTAAAAACGGGCAATACTGTCATTGATTCTTTACTCTACGTCAGCCAACGAGCCACGCATTTTTCTGATGATATTCCGCCTTCTGTGCAACACATTTTTGAATCAGGTCGGAAAATTTTGCTCGTGACTGGGCATCGTCGCGAGAATTTCGGTGATGGCTTTATCCAAATTTGTGACGCATTACGTCATTTGGCCGAGAAATACCCAGACCTAGAAATCGTGTACCCCGTTCACCTCAATCCCAACGTTCAGCAGCCAGTTTATGACCGATTGGGCAACCTACCCAACGTACATTTACCAGCGCCGATGGATTACACCAATTTTGTGTACGCCATGAAAAAAAGCTGGGCCATTCTGACCGATTCGGGTGGGGTGCAGGAAGAAGCTCCGAGTTTAGGAAAGCCTGTTTTGGTCATGCGCGACACTACCGAGCGCCCCGAAGCCATCGATGCGGGTACAGTTAAGCTTGTGGGTGCCAATCGCGACTCTATTATACAATCGGTCAGTGAGTTGTGCGAAAACGAAACCCTTTACCAGCAAATGTCGGAGGCCAATAATCCCTACGGCGACGGCTTGGCAAGTGAGCGAATAGCGGCATTTTTGAGAGGTTTATAAAATTAAGCATCATAAAAAGCCTATATCGTTACTACAACGGCATCTTGGAAGGTTCTGTCACGGACTTCTTATTTACATTTTAAATTTTTTTGTTTTTCAGTTCTCAACTTTACCTTTCCGCTTTTTGCTCTTTTGGAAAAGGAATAACGCCCGTTTGTTCATACAACTGCAACCATTCTTTTTTGGGACTTTGAATCGTCAGGTAAAAATCATAGAAGGGCTTCATATCTTTGACGTAGTCGCCAGTGAGGTAAATAGGCTCACCAAATACCACCAGTTTTCGGGTATAATCAAAGCCAACAAGCACAAGCGGCACCTGGGCTTTGAGCGCCATAAAATAAAAGCCCGTTTTGAGTTTGGAGGTATTGCTGCGGGTGCCCTCGGGGGCAATAGCGATGTGAATAAACTCGTTTTGATTGAAAGTCTCGGCCACGGCATCCACCAAATTATTGGATTTTTCACGGTACACGGGATACCCACCCAATGCCCGAAAAAACCAAGCCGAATACCATTTAAAGAGAGAACTTTTTCCCAAAAAGCCCATTTTAACGCCAATGGAAGCCCTTGCGCCAACTCCAATAAAAAAATCAGAGCTGTTCCAGTGCGGGCAAACTACCCATATTCCCTTTTTTAAATCTTTGGGAACACGTCCGAGAATTCCCCATCCAAAAATTCGGTATAAAAATGCAAAGAGCCAATTCATCATCATCAAGGTTTAGGTACCTCAAATTTAGGAACTCCTTTCGATTTGGCAACAGGTAGCGTCAATGATTTCTCTACTATTTTACTATTGTTTATAAAATAGTTTACAGGCAAATCATGCTCATTCTCTTTTTATATTCCGTGGGGGTCTGCTCGGTGAAGTTTTTAAAGGCGTCGTCAAACAAAGCGATAGATTCGTACCCCACTTTGTACGCGAGGTCTTCCATTTTGCTTTGTTGGTATTCGGGCATTACGAGCAAGCGCTTGGCTTCCTGAATACGGTAAGTTGAAATCAATTCGGGGAAGCCTTGTTCTAAATTTTCGTCGATTACCTGCGTCAACTGCGCCGCCGTAACATTGAGTCGAGCCGCCAATGATTCTAGTGAAATATTTTTTTCGAGATACGGTTTTTCATCGTTCATGAGCCTGAACAGGCGATTTAGTAGACGAACGCCGTATTCTTGATTTGCCTTTCTACCAAAAAACAGCAAGTTGATTTTTATGGGTTTTTGAAGCATTTTTTCAGAGCGTACCACAAAAAGCAGCACCCAAACCAAACCTCCGAAGAGGCCCATCCACCACAATAACCCATTAAAATTAATCGGTAGTTCTTTCATCTCATGGCTGATTTAGTGATAAGATGAGAAAAGGACCCTCAACGTTGCACGAACTGTTAAATCAATTTTACTTTTTTCTCGTACGGGCCACACAAACAAAAGATTTTGAGCAGTGAGCCGCCTACGCGATGCCATTGCCGAGATTGATCCTTTGGCCTTTATTGTTCAACACGGAATAGATGACGCCCGCGGGGGTATTGTAAAAGGAAGGCCGTCGCATTAACCCATTGTCTATCAAACGCCGAACAAATTGAAAAACAGAGCAATACCCATATCTTTTTCGTCAGATTCTTTCTTTTATAGATTCAACGTGAAGTTTGGGGTATTCACTATGTGCAGGAATGCAGTGTTTAATAACGACCATTTTTTAAGTTCTTTTTTGACCTGAATTTCCCAAAACTAATGTTGCGGAACGCATTAGCAACTTCTTCCAAAAAAACTGAAAATTATCAATCTACCCCTAATAGTTGACAGTGCTGGCTATTTTCTATCCCAACATCGCTTCCAACAACTTCATTTGGCGAGGTTCGGGCAGGTTGAGTTTACGGAGAGATTTTTGGGCGTTGTGATAGGCAGTTACGCGGTCGTATTGGCGTTGAAGATTCAACCAAAACTCGGCTGAAATATCCAAAGCCTGTTCTAACCGTAACGCCATTTCTAGCGATACCCGTCGCTTTTTGTGCAATAACTGGCTAATAATCGCCTGACTTACACCCATTTGAATCGCAATCGTTTGCTGCGTCAGGTTTCTGGCTTCCAGTTCATCTGCCAGTAGTTCTCCGGGATGAGTCGCTACTGCAGGTATCAATTCGTTTGCTCTTTTCATTAGTGATAATCCGTCAAGTCTTCCAGTGTGAGTATTTCTATCGTTTCTTCTTCATCCAATCGAAAAATCAAACGGTATTGGTCATTTACCCTTGCGGCGTATTTGCCCGTTAATTCTTTTTTGAGTGGGTGAATACGCAGTGAGTTTATTTTTTTTGAGTTCATTAAAATTAGGAGCAGCGACCATGTAATTAACTACTTTCTGATACTGTCTCACCACAGAAGACTGAAAAGGGAGCTTCCCTCGGTGAGTGCCTTCATAATAGGCCACTAATTCGTTATTATCAAACTCAATAATCATTCACTAAAATTATAACATAGTATGTTATAAAACAATAAATTTACTCAGTTTGTAACAATTTGACAATAAATTGTCAATATCCACTGACTGCATTTTTGGCAGAATGCTCGTTTTCGAATAGCTTTGAGCCTTTCCTTTTTTTAACCTATGCTACAGTTAATCAAAAACGCCTCCCAAACCCAAGGCAATCAAGCCATTGTCGCTGACAATCAAACCTATACCTACCAACATTTACTGGAAGCTTCGCACGGATTTGCGTCAATATTACTTGAACAAACAACTGATTTGGCCGAAGCTCGCGTCGCTTTTATGGTCTCCCCCGGTTTTGATTATGTGCGCGTGCAGTGGGGTATATGGCGCGCTGGCGGCGTAGCGGTTCCGTTGTGTATCACGTACCCATTGCCCTCCTTACAGTACGTCATCGACGATACCGACGCGCAAATCATCGTGGCGGGGGCCGAATATGCCGAGCTTTTAGAGCCGTTGGTTACCCAAAAAGGCCTTCGTTTCATTGCCTTAACGGATATTAAAGACGCTGCTTTATCTCCCCAAAAATTGCCCAATATTTCGCCCGACCGTCGGGCAATGATTCTCTATACTAGCGGCACCACTAACCTACCCAAAGGCGTGGTCACGACGCACCGCACCATCGAAGCACAGGTATCAACCTTGGTAAAAGCCTGGGAATGGTCGGCCAATGATCACATTCTGTGCGTGTTGCCGTTGCACCACGTTCACGGCATCATTAACGTCATTTCGTGCGCACTGTGGTCGGGCGCGACGGTAGAGTTCTTGCCGTCATTTTCGGCAGAAGCGGTCTTTGGGGCATTTTTGCAAGAAAAAATCAACGTATTCATGGCCGTCCCGACCATTTATTTCAAACTCATTGCCTACTGGGAAAGTCTGCCAAAGGATAAACAACAAGTCATTTCAGACAACCTTGCTCGCTTTCGACTGATGGTTTCTGGCTCGGCGGCATTGCCTGTATCGGTTATGGAAAAATGGAAAACCATTAGCGGACACACGCTTTTGGAACGCTACGGCATGACCGAAATCGGCATGGGCATTAGCAATCCCTACCACGGCGAGCGCAAAGCAGGCTACATCGGCAAACCTCTGCCTGGCGTTCGGGTTCTGTTGGTCGATGAGCAAAATCAGGTCGTCAAAACGGGCCAACCTGGCGAAATTCAGGTGAAGGGAAAAAACGTATTTTTGGAATACTGGCAACGCCCCGAAGCCACCCAAAAGACTTTCACGGAAGATGGTTGGTTCAAAACAGGTGACGTGGCAGTGGTCGAAAAAGGCTATTACCGCATCTTGGGCCGCGATTCTATCGACATCATTAAATCTGGCGGTTACAAAATCTCCGCGCTCGAAATCGAAGAAGTATTGCGCACGCATCCCGCCATCAGCGATTGCAGTGTGGTGGGCGTTCCCAACGAAGAATGGGGGGAGTTGGTCGTTGCGGCATTGATGGTCAAAGCCCCCGAAATCGACCTAAAAGCGCTCAACCAATGGCTACGCGAGCGTATGCCCGCCTACAAAGTACCTCGCCACTACAAAATCATCGACGAACTCCCCCGCAATGCCATGGGCAAAGTCACCAAAAACGACATCAAGAAGTTATTTTAATTTCCTTAACGTCGGCAGGGTTAATCGTCACAATCTCAAACCCTGCCGACGTTCCCTAAACCTTTAACCTCCAAAAAATGATTATTTACGGCGTAGCCATTTTGGCTTTTTGCTACATCCTCGGCCAACTCATCGGTGAATTTTTGGGTAAACTCATCGGCGTCGACGCCAACGTCGGCGGAGTAGGTTTTGCCATGTTACTTTTGATTTTCCTGAGCGATTGGCTTCACAAAAAAGGTTATTTTGATAAATCTACCGAAAACGGAATTCTGTTTTGGAATCATATGTATATTCCGATTATCGTGGCGATGTCGGCCATTCAAAACGTAAAAGTGGCGGTTTCGAGTGGCTTTATCGCCATTGTGGCGGGGATTGTCCCTTTTGTGATTTGCCTGCTTGCCATTCCGCTTTTAGCCAAACTTTCTAAAAATACCAAGCCCGACTGAGCATGGAAATTATCGTCAAATTCCTCGAAAAAAATGGGTTGGTCTTTGCCTTTTTGGTCGTAGGGCTTATCATTTATCTGTCGGGCATTATTTCCGACAAACTTACTCGTCGTAAAATCCCCGCCTCGGCCATCGCTATTCTTACGGGTCTGGTCATTGCCTACTTCGGTGGGGTGTATTCGGGTGGGGAAAAGGGCATTGCCGATATTAAGATTTTTTCGGGCTTCGGTACGCTGGGCGGCTCCATGTTTCGCGACTTCGCCATTGTTTCTACCGCTATGGGCGCGAGTTTTTTAGTGTTGAGGCGCACGGGCTGGGTGGGCGCTTTATCGCTGTTTTTGGGCATTGTACTTTCTTTTTTGGGCGGTGTTGGCGTGGCATTGCTATGGGGTTATCGCGACGCCGTCAGCCTGACCACCATCGGCGCGGGGGCATGTACATACATTGTCGGGCCAGTAACGGGCGCGGCCATCGGTGCCTCGTCCGACGTCATTGCCTTGAGCATTGCGGCGGGGGTGGTCAAAGCCATTACCGTAACCATCGGTACGCCCTTCGTGGCCAAATACATCGGCCTCGATAATCCACACACCGCCCTCATCTACGGTGGATTGATGGGAACCACCAGCGGCGTAACGGCAGGATTGGCCGCCACCGACCCCAAACTTGTTCCCTACGGTGCCCTTACCGCCACATTTTACACGGGTCTGGGCTGCCTCGCCTGTCCTTCGATTCTGTACCTTCTAATGCGGCTGACGTTGGGGAGCTGATGCGCTTATTTTCTACAAAGGTTATGCATCTACGAGGCTTCTTTCTGTTAGGGGCTTTTGTTTAAGCTCTTTCACCTCCTTTTTTTCTCAATTAAATCGTCCATAGACACAATTCAATCATTTCTGGCTATTAAAAATGGGCACATTAGGGCAATTTTGGGGTAACGAGCGCTCTGAAACGCTCGTTGATGAATCCGATTTGTTTAACTACACAGCCAAAAATGAAACATTTTCTTCCTCGATTGACCATGGGCGTCTGGCTCGTGGGTCAAATTGCCTGCCAAACACCTGGCAGTCTTGTTAATGTTGAGCCGATAGGCAACCTCCCCGCCGAAATCACCGAAAAGGGAAAGCCCATCGGTGCGCCCGTTGCCAAATCTATCGGCCCCGAAGGTGGCACGCTGACTTCCCCCGACGGGAGCCTACAATTGACTTTTCCAGCGGGTGCGCTCAGTGCCCCTACCACCCTTCGGCTACAAATGGTAGAAAACAAAGCCGCTGGGGGTATCGGGCCAGCATTTGAAGTAACGCCCAAGGAGACAAAACTCAACAAACCTGTTTCACTCGCTTGGAAATTTGGCAAGGACGGCCTCAACGGCACCGCTACCAATGTGGTGGGTCTGGCCAGGCAGCGCGAAGACGGTGCTTGGCTTGGCAAGTCTAACCTCAAAGCAGACGTTGCTACTCAAACACTTACCGCCCCGACATTTGACCTAAAATACCCTCTCGCTTTTTATCAGAATTTTTATCTGAAATACGACGCCAGTGTGTTGGTTCCTAACCAACAAATAATGCTTACGGTGGCCTATCAACCCAACCACAGCGACAAAGAGGAGGCTGAGTCAAGAGAAACATTATTGGCTCCGCTTAAGCCGTGGGAGCCCGTTGACCATACCAACCTCAGAAACTGGCGTCTCAACGGCGAACCCGCACTGTCGGCCAACAAAGCCAATGGCTCGTTAAGTGTTCACAACAAAGGAGAAAAAGCACTTTATATCGCTCCCAGCAAAGTACCCGCCACCCACCCGATGACCATCAGTGTTGACCTAAAAACGGGAGGACGTAGTCAAATCATTTTGGTTGCTAACGTGACCGTTGCAGCGGCCAATCGAATGACCATCAATGGAAAAACCTACGAAAATCCTAAAGTTTCGGCCAATAACGACGAAAGCGGCAACAGTATTTATATCAGTATGCAAGAAGTTATGCCCCCAGATGCGAGTTATCCAGCAGGTCTAAGCGTTTCCATCAAAAATTTCAAAGGAAAAGGTACCTACACAATTGGGCCAGACGAGAACTGCCGTATGTCTGGTAAGGAGAGCGGAAAAACTGGGAAATTATTTAATTCTCAATACCTCGACCCCGTTAGTTTCGACTTGGTTTACTCCAAAGGCTCGATTACCATCACGGAATACAACGGCAAACTTGGCACCATTGCGGGTACTTTCAGCGCTACCCTCTACCATGAACCAGGTCGTTATAAACCCGTCCAAGCAGGTGCTTTCGGGGGAGAGTTTCGCACCATTGAGAATTAAGATTGGGGTAAGTCATCGCTCAAATAAACCGCTCCTTCCTTGCCTTTTCAATGGCTTCTGCTTTGGAGTGGACTTCGAGTTTCCAATAGATGTTTTTGATGTGGGTCCGGATGGTTTCTTTATCCACAAACAATTCGTCGGCAATGGTGGTGTAACTTTTTCCTTGCGCAATGCGCTCCAACACCTCCGTTTCGCGGGCGGTTAGGGGAGAATGATGATTTTTCTGGAACGACGCCACCACCATGCGGGCAATATTGGTACTCATGGGGGCGCCGCCCTGTCGTATCTCACGAATGGCCTCAATGAGACGACTGGGCGGCATGTTTTTAGTGAGGTATCCGCCCGCACCAGCGCACAGCGCTTTAAACACCAACTCATCATTTTCGTACACTGTCACCACAATAAGTTGGGTTTGAGGGCGTAGTTTTTTGGTGCGCTCAATGCCTTCTACACCGCCCATGCGCGGGAGTTCAAGGTCCATGAGCACCACGTCGGGGCGGTCGGTGCCGAGGTTGCGCAGGTAATCTTCACAATTAGAATACGAGCTAACGACCAAAAAATCTTCGGTATTGTTCAGCAAATCGGTAAATGCTTCGCGGATGAGGTGATCGTCTTCGACGAGGGAGAGGCGGATTGGCATTGTTGGAATAATTTAGTCAGAGCTAACGCCCCGTTTTGTCAGTTTTTGGGCTAAATTGTACTCCAGCCCTTACTTTTTTTCGAAATTCTATACAAGTTCCTTTGCCTTCCAGTGTTCGGATGATGGCGCTACCGCCTATTTTTTCAGCGCGGGTCTGGATGTTGGTCAGTCCGTTGCCCTGCCGGGTTTGGTCAGCGCAAAATCCCTTGCCGTTGTCTTCCCATTTGATGCTCATTTCACCGTTTTCAACGCCAAAAGTAAACGAAACGTCCGTGGCTTGGGCATGTTTGAGGGTGTTGCTGATAGCTTCTTTGAACAGCAACACTAAGTGCCGGCTTTCGCCCATGTAAAGCGTCACCGCGCGAAGCTCATCATTGAGGCCATTGACCGAAAACCGAATTCCCGTTTTATCAAATGCATCGTCGCCAAAATCTTTGAGGCGAATGGCAATCTCGTAAAAATTATCGTGTTCGGGATTGATAGCCCAAATAAAATCTTTCGTTCCTTGATACATGCGGTTGGAATTGTCACCGATTTTGGTGAGCAATGTCCCAATTTCTCCCTTGGCCTGACCGTTGAGGCGGGTTTTAATCATCTCCGTTAACAACGAAATCCGGGTCAATGTATTTCCGAATTCATCGTGCAAGTCTTGGGCGGCGAGTTTACGTACGCGCTCGTTCTCCTCCAACTTAACCCGCTCCAAGTCAAACAGATACTTAACTTTAGCCCTTACTCGATAATCGTAAAATAACTTAGATACGGTCACCAACATCAACAATGCCAACGCATAAAACCACCACGTTTGCCAAAAAGGGGGTTGGATATACAGCGGAATGCTGAGTATTTCTTTATCATTCCACAGCCCCTCGTTGTTGGCGGCTTTGACGCGCAGCGTATACTGGCCAGGGCTCAAATTAGTAAACGTCAAATAGCGACGTGTACCCGCCATAACCCATTCTTTGTCAAACCCTTCCAACTGATACGCAAATTGATTCTGGGTGGGGTTGGTATAATCTAACGCCGCCAATTCAAACGAAAAAAAATTTTCGTCGTATTTTAGGGTGATAGGCTCTTTCAACGCCAGCAGACTGTCAATATCCCATTCTTTTTCAAACTTTTTGAAGGACGTAACCGCGACTTTGGGCAAGTGCCGATTGGGCACTAATTCGGTAGGACGACAACTCAGCAACATACCGTTGCCTCCAAAAAACAACTCTCCATCGGCGCTTTGGTGAAAACCCCCAGAGTTAAATTCGCCACCGCCGAGTCCATCTTGGGCGGTATAATTGCGAAAAGTACGTTTGTCGGGGTCAAAACAAACCAAACCGCCGTTGGTAGTGAGCCATATTTTCCCTTTCGAGTCACTCAACGCCCCGTACACGAAGGCATTTAGAAGGCCTTCTTTTTCGGTAAAATGCTCAAAAGTCACCTTCCCTTTTTCTTCAATCACTCGGCTGAGCCCTTTGGTGGTACACACCCACACGCGCTGTTTAGCATCGACATGAACGTCCAATACAGTATTGTTTATCAACGATTTAGGGTCAATAGGCTTATTTTGGAATAATTGGGCAGCCCCTCCGTTGGCGGGCCATTGCACCAATCCGTTTCGCATCCCAATCCAGAGTGTGCCTTTGGTGTCCATCTGAATAGCCCCGACGTTACGCAGTTCAATTTTAGTATTTTGGGCAGCGGGTAGTTCCCGAATGATTTCGGGCGAGCCAGTCGGAGTGAATTTGGCCAGATAAGACTGAGTGCCTACCCACATTTTTTGTTGTTTGTCTTCGTAAATCCGTAAAACCCAAGGTTTTTTATTGTCGAATGAGGGCAGCACAAACGGAACAAAACGATCACGAGAGCGGTCATACCGAAGCAAACCCGCATTGCCACCTATCCACAACGTACCTTGCACATCTTCGGTGATGGTTTCGACCAAGGCATCATTGGGTAATGCGTATTTTTTAATGGTCTGAGACTGACGGTCAATTCGGTACAAATTGGCAAAAGTCCCCGTCCACAAAAACCCTTGTCGATCGGTGCCGATGCCGAAGTAACTTTTTCCAGCGGCATTTTCTTTACTAAATAGCCGTTCCCAATGCTGAAATGTATTTTTTGAACGTGAATACAACTGTACTCCCGCCTCGCGTGTACCTACCCAAACCACATCTTCGGATGCTTCTCGCCCTTCATAAATACACGTAATATGACTACTTCTGAGACCATTTTTGGCCAATAAATCTTCCTGAAAACTCCCCAGACGTACCAATTGCCGCGCGGTTGCGTCAAAACGATAACGAAAAATACCATTTCCCTGCGTTCCTATCCAAATCACACCGAGCCGGTCGGTCCAAACGGTCGAAATTTGGGCTTGGGCGGGCAAGGCTGCCGTCAGGTCTTCCCATGCACCCGTGTGGGGATTGGCCAACCCAAACTGCCCCTGAACACTCACCCACAACCCCTTACCACGCCCACTCCAGACGTGCGTAGGAGGTTGGTCAGCGTCATAAAGCGGCAAGGAGCGATTACGACTATTTTCGAAGCGTATGGTATTGCCCATCAATAGTTTATTGAGGCCTTTGGCCGTTCCTATCCATAAATTTCCATCGGCGTCAAGGGTCATACTCCCCACAAAATCGTGCGAAAGCGAATAAGCATCGTCTGCCGAATGACGGTACAAAAAATGCTGAAATTCATCTCCTTGTGGCCGCAGGCACCATAAACCTGACGACGTTCCTACCCAAATCGTATGGTTTTTATCTTCCACAATGCTCGTGACCATGCCTTGGATTTGCGGAAAATGTTGAAAAGTATGGTGGCGAAACAACCGCCTATTCAGGCCTTTGGTGGTGCCCACCCAGAGATGATGCCGCGCATCTTCGTACAAAAACGTAATGTCATCGTGCGAGAGGGTAGTAGAGTCAAACGGGTTGTGGCGGTATTTTTTGATGGTCTGTCCGTCATAACAATTGAGGCCGTCTTGTGTGCCCATCCACATCAACCCTCGGTGGTCCTGCACGATGCTACGCACTTCGTTTTGGCTCAGGCCTTCGTTGAGGGCAAGGTGATCCCAGTAGTCGGAAGGAATCACGTTGTTGGCCCAAACGACATTAGAGATGCAGATAGAAAGCAGTAACAGGTATTTTTTCATTGTTAACCTCACCGCTGCCCCTCTTCTTAAACAAGGAGAAGGGGTATACGAGTTATATTTTACAAAAGTAGGTTGGAACGCCCGTTGTTTCATTCACCCAAAATAGGGGATTATCAAAAGGGTATCCTCCTAAAACTTTGACGGGTAATTTATCCATTTTTCGTCAAATTCATTTAATACAAATCCCCCTAAAAGTTAATCTTGTTTTTACCTAAAAAAATAGCTAGGTTCGTCGACTTAAACCCCTGATGTTCAACGGCAATGAAATACCTTATTCTTTTCCTTCTGTGTACTGAGGTAATTGAAAGTGGAAGCAAAAACAACCGCACATCTCTTTCAAATGGAATTGAAAAAATCATCCGATAAAACCTTGCTTTTCACGGTTCATTATTCAGCACAAATCGCGCAAATCGTCAATGGTATCTTCCGGGTTTTATTCATTCGCATACATCGCTTTTTTGTTCAGAAAAAACTTTGCTTTGCTTAAACCTCAACACGCATAAATCATTGAAGCTGACTAGCGCTTCGTTTTTCAGCAACTAGAGAAGGGGAGCTGATGAAGTTGTTTTTGATTCTATTTGTCAATCACGGTTTTTTGGGGTGTATTGTGCCAGTGTGCAACATTCAGCCTCTCCGAGTCGTATTTAATTAAAACAAGATAGGAATCACGCAAATCAGCATTTTACATCCTTTTTGACACCCAAAACAGCGTGCTTTGTAAAGTTGCATTTCCCTTATAACTTCACCCCACCGTTTTTCGTTTATACAAGAAATACCCTTATACCCTTCTTATGCACTACCGTTTACCATTCATTCTCCTAGGGCTATCCTTTTTTTCATTGACTAGCTACGCGCAACTCAAACCATTGTATTCGGGCGAGCAACTGCAAAAAATCCACGAATCTCATAAATCCATTGAAAATCAACACCTTACCCTCAACTCCCGACTAAAAACCTTGGCTAGGCAGAACAATTGGCCTTTGCGGCAAGATTTCTCCGACGGCAGCGTAGTGATTTTGAGCGGAGTGAGCGAAACTGGGCAACCGCTCTATAACATCACAACAACCAACCGAGGGGCCGCAATCACGACCCGTACCAACGCACTCTACGATGGCGGCGGATTGGGCCTGAACCTCACGGGCGCTAGCAGCGTGATGAAAGACCGGTTGGGGATTTGGGACGGCGGTGCCGTTTTGAAAACCCACAGCGAATTGAACGGACGCATCACGCAGGTAGACAATGCAACCAGCGTAAGCAGCCACGCTACCCACGTAAGTGGCACCATGATTGCCACGGGCATCAATCCCCGGGCGCGTGGGATGGCTAACGGGGCTACCCTACTGGCCCATGACTTCAACAACGACACCCCCGAAATGGCCAATGCGGCCGCCAACTTACTCGTTTCAAACCATTCGTACGGAACACTGTCGGGATGGCGGTTGAATTCCGAGCGGCCTGGCACCGACAACAACCTTAAATGGGAATGGTACGGGGATTCGACCGTGAACAATCTTCAAGACTACAAATTCGGTTTTTACGATTCGCGCACCCGCGAATGGGACCGCATTGCTTATAATGCTCCTTATTATCTCATTGTCAATTCGGCGGGCAACGACCGGGGCACTACTGGCCCACCCGCAGGAACTGCCTATTTTTTGGGCAGTAGCAACCGTAAAAGCACCACTCCACGCACCGCCCAAACAGGATACGATTTAATCTCGACTTACGGAACCGCCAAAAACAGCCTGACGGTGGGTGCCATAAGCGTGTTGAATAATGGATATAATCAAATTTCTGACCCGCGCATTTCAAGTTTTAGCAGCTGGGGACCGACCGACGACGGGCGCATCAAACCCGACATTGTGGGGGTGGGTGTGAGCGTTTTCTCAACCACCTCCACGGGCAATAACGCCTACACAACCCTCAACGGCACGTCGATGTCGTCGCCAAATGTATCTGGCTCTATTTTTTTGTTGCAGGAATTATACCATAGCCTAAACGGTACGTTTATGCGTTCTGCCACATTAAAAGGGCTCGTATTGCATACTGCCGACGATGCGGGCAATCCTGGACCCGACTACCAATACGGCTGGGGATTGTTGGACCAACGGCAAGCTGCTGAAGTGCTACTCAACAAGGATAAATCGCATTTAATTACCGAGCGCACCTTGTTGCCCAACGAAATCTACACAACACAGGTGGTGGCCTCGGGAAAAGGACCGCTCATTGCCACCATTTGCTGGACTGACCCTGAAGCCCCTGTTTTTGCTGTCAACTCCGCCAATTTTAATAACCGTACCCCTAAGTTAATGAACGACTTAGACATCCGTATCTCCGACGGAACGACCGAATCTCTGCCCTGGGTGCTAGACCCTGAACAACCCGCCAACAACGCAACACGAGGGGATAACATTCGGGACAATGTGGAACAAATCTTGATTCCCAACGCGGTTCCGGGGCGCACCTACACCATTACTATAAAGCACAAAGGCACGTTGACCAACAACACCCAACTTTACGCACTGATTGTCAGCGGCATCGGCGGTAAGGCGTATTGTGAATCCCGGTCTATATCCGACGCAGACACTAAAATCACGAAAGTGGTACTGGGAAATGTTACACAACTTGCCAATAACGGCTGCCAAACGTACAGTGACTTTATGAGTCAAGTGGTAGCGATTTCTTCGGGGCAAAGTATTCCTTTGGAAATAAGCGTCGGCTCTTGCGGCGGAGATTTCAATAAAGTGGTAAAAGCGTTTGTTGACTGGAATTCAGACGGAGATTTTGACGATGAAAATGAAACGGTAGCTGCTTCGGCGGTCATGGGCGATGGCGTTTTTTCGACCGTACTTAAAGCGCCGTCTGGGTTAATCTTCAATAACCTGTCCCGCATACGCATCGTAACAACCGAAACCAACAATCCCGCTGCTGTAACGGCCTGCGGCACCTACACCAAGGGAGAAACGCAGGAGTTTTTAGTGCGTTTTACACGCCCCTCGCGCGATGTAATCCTATCTGCGTTGGTCACGCCTGAAAATAATTTTTGCAGCAATCAACTCAGCAACGTTACCGTTCGACTTAAAAACAACGGTTCGGAAGCGCTAACGGCTATTCCCGTTTCGGTTCAGGTATCCGAGCCATCAGGGGCCGTACTCGGAACCATTACCTCAACCCTTACACAGGCTTTAGCGGCTTTTTCGGAAGCTACATTTTCGTTGACCGCACCCTTTTTGAGTGAATTAAAACCCGCAACAAACTATACCTTTACCGTCAAAGCGCTCCTCTCCGACGATCAGGATTCGCTAAACAATACCTTAATTCAGGCACGAGCAGTGGCTGGTCTAACAACGATTACTTCGGCCACGGCTACTTACTGCGGCACCGACCCGCTATCGCTCATCGCCAAAGGCAACGGAACCGCTTTTTGGTATGATAGCCCTTCTTCTTCTCAATTTATTGCCGCCGGCAATTCAACGAGTAGCAGTATTCGTTTGCCCGGTGGGACATTTTACGTATCCCTCAACGACTTCAGCGGCACCTTAGGCCCCGCCACAAAATCCGCATTTACGGGAGGAACCTATTCGGGGAATTTCGGCCCCGCGCCGTTCATCCGCACCGAAGTACCCGTTTTATTAGAAAGCGCTCGGCTCTATACCTCCTCAGCTGGTCGATTGACGTTTACCGTATACGGTTTGGATGATAAATTTATTTCTACCACCACGATTGACGTGACCGCCAGCCGAAACCCCAACGCCCCCAATCAAGGTGCCCCGACGGGCCAAATCTCCGACGACCCCAACGACCCAGGCAAGGTATACCCACTTAATTTGCCCATTCCCGCCGCTGGAGATTATAAAATTACGATTGAGTACGAAAACGGTGCTACTATATTCCGAAGCAATGCGGGCGTATCAGGCTTTCCGTTCAGCATTCCCAATATTATTACGTTGAAAGGGGCATTGTTTGCCCAAAACGGCGGTATCGATACCCTCACCAACGCCTATTACTATTTTTATGATTTGAAGGTTAAATCGTTGGGTTGTTCAAGTGGCAGGATTCCCGTCGTGGCTCAGTCCTCCAGTAGCACTACTCCGACCATCTCGGTTACGGGAAGTACCACCATTTGCGAAGGCACGGTCATTGACCTCGCCGCCCCCGCAAACGGCGGCGCGTATCAGTGGTTTCTCAATAATCAGCCCGTCAGCGGAGCCACAAATGCTACCTTTTCGGCGGGCAATTCAGGCGTGTATACCGTGAGCACCTCGGTCAACAACTGTCTGCCTTCGGTATCATCGCCCGTGACCATCACGACCAAAAAAGCCGAAAAACCCACCATTACGACCAACGGTATCGAGCTTACATCCAGCGCAACTTCGGGCAACCAATGGTTGTTAAACGGGCTGCCGATTGCGGGTGCTACCGCCAAAACATACATGCCAACACAAACGGGCAGCTACTCGGTGAGAGGCAATGTAAATGGATGTGGCGAATTGATTTCAGACGAAGTACGGATTACAATTACGGCCGTGGATCCCGTTTCTCCGATTGCGGGGGTATATAAATTATATCCCAATCCAGCCGAAGATTTTGTTATTTTAGAATATACTTCACCGACCCCCATTTTGCAAAAAATAATGGCTTCTTTGTATGATTTACAGGGTCGTTTGATACTGAAAAAACAGATGGACGGGGATGAAAAAAAATTTAGTACACAATTTAACCTCAAAATGCTACAAAGCGGTACGTTTTTTGCTATAATTGAAGTGGAGGGTACACCAACGCGCATCATTAATGCCATCGTAAAACACTAAGTTGCGCGTCTGTACTGTGAGAGGATGTCTGCTATTTTACCCCGTAAACTATTTTTTAGTATTTCTTCGCTGATAGGTAGACTTTTAATGGTCTATCTATCAGGCATTTGTCTTTTTGTACAGGGCCAAACCATTGAAACCAGCCTAAAAATACCAGAAAACACGGCAGGTTTACGCCTCCTCGACCTCCAAAAACGCTACACCCTGAATCGCCAAAAGGCGCTGAATCTTGCCAAAAAACAGAAATGGTTTATTAGCAAAAAATATGCCAAGGGGCGCACTTTAACTTTACAGGGAGTTGATACATTTGGTATACCCGTTTATTACACTGTTCATAACATTCTGGCTTCTACAGGTACCCACACCACCAATCTCTACAAAGGCGGGGGCTTGGGGATTGACTTGAAAGGCGATTTGCCACAGCTTAATGGCACCCTTTGCCTCTGGGATGGCGGCTTACCTCGTCTTTCGCACATTGAATTTGGGGGGCGAATTCGTCAAAAAGACGGCAATACCCTACTGAGCGACCATGCCACGCATCTATCAGGAACGATGGCCGCTGCGGGTATCAATTCGCAAGTCAAAGGAATGGCGTACGCCGCTAAATTAGATGTCTGGGACTATACCGACGATTTGGTGGAAATGTCCCGCGAAGCATCAAAAATGTTGGTTTCAAACCATTCTTACGGCCCTGTTGTGGGGTGGTTTTACAATGAAAGCCGGCCAGGTAACGACCCGACTCGCAAATGGGAATGGTGGGGTAATACGAGCATCAGCACAAAAGAAGATTATCGCTTTGGGTTTTATGACGAAAAAGCGCGGGACTTGGATCAATTGGCCTACAACAACCCCTTTTACCTGATTGTAAAATCGGCCGATAACAAACGTAGCGAAACAGGCCCGCCCATCGGAACGCCTTATTTTTTACGAAATACAAACCAAACAAGTATTTTGGACCGGTACCGCAACGATGCCTACGACGTGATTCCCGCCGAAGCCAACGCCAAAAATATTTTAACCGTTGGCGGTGCAGAACTACAACTACAAAACGGCCGCATCGGTGGTTTCTCCGTCTCCGATTTTAGCGGTTGGGGGCCCACTGACGATGGCCGCATCAAACCAGATTTATTGGGCGTCGGGACAACCATCATTTCCTCCATCTCAAACGCCGACAACGCCTACGCAACCATGTCGGGTACTTCAACTGCCTCTGCCAATGTTTCGGGTACGTTGATTCTGTTACAGGAGCTTTTTTATCGTCAAAAAGCCTATTTTATGCGTTCGGCCACGTTAAAGGGACTCGTACTCCACACGGCCGACAAACCACTCAATAAATTGGGCCCAAGCTACGAATACGGCTGGGGCTTGCTCAACGCCGAAAAAGCAGCCAAAGTCCTGATTAATTCAGACAATAATCATGCAGTGCTGGAAAAATCACTTCGGCAGAATGAAACTTTCCAACAAAAAATAATCGCAACGGGCAACACTCCTTTGGTCGTAACGCTCAGTTGGACCGACCCCGAAGGTGCACCCACCAGAATTACGACCCAGACCGTAGATGACCCGGCCATCAAACTCATCAATGACCTCGATGTACGTCTAAGCGACGATGCGGGCAATACGTGGTTCCCGTGGGTACTTGACCCCGCCAATCCCGCCAAAGCAGCCACCAAGGGCGATAATATTAGGGACAATACCGAGCAAGCAGTGATTGAATCACCAACGCCCGGGAAAGTATACACGTTGACCATTCGGCACAAACGAACACTGCAAACTGGCACTCAGCCATACTCCCTGTTTATCAGCGGCATAAGCCCTCAGGATTGCAACGCCGCCGTTCAGTTAGTGGCTGGAAAAGATACCACGCTTTGCGGAAATCTGGCCCTGAAAATGCAAATCAAAGGCGACAATGGCCTGACCTATCAATGGATGAAAGACGGGCAGCTGTTTGCTACCTCCACTTCTACCTCATTGAATATTTCACAAGAAGGTGTGTATTCCGTCAAAGCCATCGGGTATCAATGTTCAGCCCAATCCAAAGCCATCAATGTCCGTGTTTCTACACTGACTGCTCAAATCAGCCCTTCAGGAAGTTTTGCTATCTGCACAGGCAAAGCGGTACGGCTGACGGCAAATGAAGGTTTGGGCTACCGCTATCAATGGCAGCGCAACGGCACTGCTATCGCAGGTGCTACCACATCGGTTCTTACCCCAACAGAACCCGGAACCTATAGCGTCATCATTCGAAGCAACAGCTGCATTGCCATTTCAAAGCCGACTCAGTTACTTTCAGCCCTTCAACAGCCCGTAATTTCAACCACCGATGGCACCCTCATCCCTCCGAAAGGGAGCATTAGGCTTACAACCATTACGGGCGAAAGAATGACTTACCGCTGGTTTTTAAACGACAATGCCATTGCGACCGCAACCGGAGCGCGGCTGACCGCCTCATTACCCGGGAAATATACGGTTGAAATTACCCAAAACGGGTGTTCAATTATGTCTGCCCCCCTCATCCTGATCAACGTTCCGTACCCAACAAATACCCCCGCCACCGTTCCGGAAATATTGATTGTGAAGGAAAACCTATCGATTTTTCCAAACCCTGCCGTTCATACCCTGACCGTCGCGTATGCATCCGACAACACGTACGATTTAACGGCACACATTGTAACGCTAGACGGTGTTAAACTCGCGGGCAAACTATTATACGATAACGGCAGTGTATTTCTGAATCAGTTTGATGTGTCAGAACTCCCACCAGGTAAGTACTTCATTCAGGTCAGCGACGGGCGGCGCTCCATTGCCAAACCTTTTGTGAAGCAATGACGTTTTGCGGGTATGAATCATGCCATCGAACTTAGTGTTTTATCGCCCATGGCCTCGGTCGAATCTATGCTTGAGGCTTTTGGAGCCGTGCAGCAAAATGGGTTTGCCACATTGACTGTCCCTCCTTTTTGGGTCAAAAAATTACATCGCGATTGGCCTGAATCCACCCAAGCTATTTTATCGACCGTGATTGGGTATCCTCTGGGCTACCAACGCACCGAAACCAAGCAAACCGAAACTGAATGTGCCCTTAACGACGGCGCGCGCGAAATTCAGGTGGTTATGAATACATCGGCTTGGTTTTCGAATTCAAACGGTTGGCCCAAAGTGGAATTTGCCAAACTCGCCAAACTGATTCACCAACGAGAAGCTATTTTTACGGTAATTATCGAAACCGATTTTTTTGACGAGCCTAGCCTCATTCGCGCCCTCAAAACTGCTGCCGACGCAGGAGCGGATTACATACAAAATACCACCGGATTTTTCCAAAAATCATTTGACCTAGAAAAAGCGTTGCGCTTCAAGCAGCTCACTCCCGCCCGAGTTGGCTGCAAAGTTTGGGCTGAGGGTGCCACAAACGAAGATTTTACGAAACTCTTGGAACACGGAGCGGAAAGGCTATGTTTGCCTTTTGGAAGCTAACGTACCTAATTTGTCCTTTTTGTTTCTGGAAAATTTTCATGCCTGTTATTTCAACCAATACCCACCGTCCGCCTTCGTGGTTGCCCAATGGACATTACCAGAGCATCTATCCTGCTCTTTTTCGGACCATCAATCCTTCCTATCAACGCGAGCGTCTTACCACGCCCGACGATGATTTTTTAGATATAGACTGGAGTTTTTCAAAAAAGAACAAAACAACCGATAAAAAAGAAACTGTCAATCTACCTACTTCATTACCTCCTTTGGTGATTCTGTCGCATGGGTTGGAAGGAAGCAGCACCCGGCAGTACGTAACGGGAATGGTGAAATTTCTGACCACCAACGGATTTGATTGTTTGGCCTGGAATTACCGAAGTTGCAGTGGCGAAATAAACCGCCAACTGCGATTTTACCACAGCGGTGAAACCACCGATTTGGAGTTTGTGATTCAATACGCCCTCGCCAAAGGCTACACCGAAATCAACCTGATGGGATTTAGTTTGGGGGGAAATGTGACGTTGAAATACGTCGGCGAAAACGGAGCTAATATTAATCCTGCCATCAAAAAAGCGGTGGCCTTCAGCGTGCCGATGGATTTATTGGCTTGTAGCCGCAACATCGAAAAACCCGAAAATAAAATCTATTTGTGGCGATTCTTAAAATCGCTAAAGCCCAAAGTAGCGGCCAAAGCCCAACAATATCCCGAGCATTTTGATTTAAAGAAGTGGAAAAGCATCAAAACATTCTGGGATTTTGACCACGTTTACACTGGACCGCTGCATGGGTTTGAAGGTGCTGATGATTATTACCAGAAAAGCAGCTCCAAAGGTTTTATTCACGCAGCGGCCATCCCAACGCTCATCGTCAATGCCATCAACGACCCTCTGGTGCCCTACCAAAGCCTACCTGCCGATGTAATTGCAAATATGCCCAACGTGTGGCTGGAACTCACGCAGTCGGGCGGGCATTGTGGTTTTAGGCCCGATACCTTTAGCCACAAAGACGCGTATTGGTCGGAAGTTAGGGCGTTAACATTTCTTACTGAGGCATGAATGCGCTGATTCTGGCGGGCGGGCGCAGTACGCGGATGGGTACTGACAAAAGCCTATTGACCTACCATCATCAACCCCAATGGCGCTATTTATATGAATTGCTGACGCCGTACTGTTCTACCGTTCTTATCTCCTGCCGAGCCGACCAAAAAGACAATTTTGACAGTTTCGCCTGCTTGATTGATAACCGTGAAATCGGGCCGTTGGGGGGGATTTTGTCGGCGTTTGAACATAGTCCAAACGAAGCATGGCTGGTCGTGGCTTGTGATATGCCTTTTGTGTCGCCAGAAACGATTGCTTTTTTGGTCAGTCATCGCAAGCTCAATCAAATAGCAACGGCCTTTCAACACCCCGAATCCCTATTTCCTGAACCTTTATTAACCATCTGGGAGCCTGAAAGTTACGCATTCATACAAGCACAATTTCAGCAAAACCGCTTTTCGCCACGGCAAATTCTAAAAAAAGCCAACGTCCATTTGCTCCCCTGCCCTACACCCCGTTGGCTCCAAAACATCAACACACCAGAAGATTTCAAAAATACAACTGGGCAATGATTTCGACGGATTGAAAATACCCGTTCTACACCGTTCATAAAAAAGCATAGACGTTATTTTCCGTTGCCTAAAAAGGCTTTCATTAATTAGTAAACGGCCATTTTTTTCGCCTTAACTACCTTATTTTTGAAAAAAACAACGCTATGTTTAAAGCCATCCTTGTTGACGACGAACGCATGAGCCTTGAAGTTCTGGCCATCAAATTGCGTAAAGTTGCCCCCGAAATCAACATTTTAAGCACTTTCCAGTCGCCCGAGGAGGCGGTTGTGGGTATTCGACAACTAAAACCTGATGTGCTTTTTTTGGACATTGAAATGCCGCTGATGGATGGTTTTACGCTTTTACGTCAATTAGAACCTTATTCGTTTGAAGTTATTTTTACCACGGCCTATAACCAATACGCCATTGAAGCCATTCGTCAGAGTGCGCTAGATTTTTTGTTGAAGCCCGTTCGAGAAATTGAACTCAGCTCCGCACTGCAACGCCTTGAAAAAAAACGCCACAGCCAACAGGCATCTCACAACGAAAGCCTAGCTTTGTCTTCGTTACAGTTCAATAAAATCGCCATTCCCTCTTTGAAAGGCGTCACGTTTGTGCCCATTCAGGACATCGTTTGGCTCGAATCAGATAGTAATTACACGGTTTTTCACCTCGCTGCTACCGGAATGCCCCCTCGTAAACTGGTGGCATCGCGCACGCTTAAAGAATTTGAACACATGCTTGCCTCAGCTCACTTTTTACGCGTCCATCGTTCGGCCGTGATTAACCTATTGCGGGTCAAAGAATACGTACGCGGAGAAGGAGGCACTGTGCTGATGGACGATGGCTCGGAAGTAGAAATTTCACGGAATGAGAAAAAAGGATTTTTGGAAAAACTGGGGTTATAATCTTTGTTCATTTACAGGATTATGTACTTTTATTCCTTCAAAACCACCTAATTCTGTTTTTTTATGCCGCAGTCACGCACCAATATTTCTTCGGGCTCTCCGTGGGAGGCCACCGTGGGGTATTCAAGAGCCGTCAAAATCGGCGCTGTCATTGAAATCAGCGGAACCGTCGCCGTTGAAGATGGCCAAGTAGTAGGATTGGAAGACCCCTACGTCCAAACCAAAGTTATTCTCAAAAAAATTGAGGCTGTATTGGCCGAAGCGGGCGCTTCGCTCAAAGACGTGGTACGTACCCGTATTTTTGTAACTGACATTTCTCAGTGGGAAGCCGTTGGTCGGGCGCATGGCGAGTTTTTTGGGGAGATTCGGCCGTGTACCACGATGGTAGAAGTATCTCGTTTAATTGCCCCCGAATACATGGTGGAAATTGAAACTACCGCAATTCTTGAAAATTAACCCCAAGACTTTTAAAACAAAGCGGGGGAAGCTTTCGCCTCCCCCGAATGTTTAAATATATTGGCTGCCTAGCTGCTTGGCATCCGCCACAAAGTCTCTGACTCGCTGCTCTTCGTCAATTTTACAAATCATGAGTACACCGTCGTTTTCGGCGATGATGTATCCATCCAGCCCTTGCACCACCACGAGCTTATCTTTAGGTGTCTTTATAATACAATTCCCTGTATTATAAAGCTTTATATTACCCTCAGTGGCATTTTGCTGAGCATCTTTCGGCGAAATATCGTAGAGCGATTTCCACGTTCCCAAATCTGACCAGCCAAAATCACTTAAAACAACGTAGACATTCTGGGCCTTTTCCATGATGCCCACGTCGATAGAGACGTTTCTACAAAGCATATACGCTTTATCAATAAAGGTTTTTTCCTGCTCGGTATAGTAATCTTGCTCGCCCGCCATAAATACCTCCGCTACTTCGGGCAAATAAGCCGCGAATGCATTAATAATGGCCTGGACATTCCACACGAATATCCCTGCATTCCAGACGAAATCACCACTTTCTAGAAATTTAACCGCAATTTCCAATTGAGGTTTTTCGGTAAACGTTTTTACTTTTTTGGTCTCACTTTCGGAAGGTATGAACTGAATGTAGCCATAGCCCGTATCGGGACGAGTGGGTTGAATGCCGAGCGTAATCAGAATTTCTTCTTTTCCAGCCGCCTCAAGTGCAAAAAGAATTTTTTCACGAAATATTTCTTCTTTCAGAATAATATGATCGGAAGGAGCCACCACCACCCTAGCCTGAGGGTCTTTTTTGGCAATCTTATAACACGCATAAGCAATACACGGGGCGGTATTGCGGCGATTAGGTTCCAGCAAGATTTGATCGTCTGTCAGGAATGGAACTTGTTTTTTAATCAAATCATAGTATTCGGCACTGGTCACGATGTAGATGTTTTCGGGAGGGCAAACCCCTTCAAAACGACTTACGGTTTGTTGAAGCAGTGTTTTTCCAGTTCCCAATACATCATGAAACTGCTTGGGGTTGTTGTTTCGACTGAAAGGCCAGAACCGTGTTCCAGCACCGCCTGCCATGATAATTACAAAATTGTGATTCATAAGCGATGAGTGATGTGAAGCGTTAATAGTTGACAGGAAAAGTACTGTATTCAGACGATAAATCCCCTTTTACGTTACATTTTCTGGTTTATTTTTGCTCTTGTTGGATATAGTTTTCAACTCGTAAAGCTACATTTTCCCGGATACTTTGCCAAAAAAGGTTTATGTCGGCCGAATGCCACACTTTATTCCGTATCAAAGACCTCCCTTTTACGTAGGGTTTGTTAATCCACAAGAGCCCTTGGTGAACCTGCGCATCAGCCAATTGTGGCACAAACGTAAACTTTAGGCCCACACCACCTTTGTTCAGGCTTTGAGAAGCATATTCTTCGGTTAAACGCCACGTCAGCGGATTGGTGCAAGCCGCAGTAGAAAAGTGATTGGGAACGTACTTGTCGGGAAAAAAGCCGCGCAAATACGTGTGCCACGAGGCAAAACCACCTACTTCTTCGGGAGTCTTTGCTGGTTTAATGGTTTTAAATTCATCGGGCTGGGCAGGCACCCCCGTGATGTCTCCTACCAAATAGGCAAACACTAGTTTTTGTCGGAGCGGGCTGTCATCAAAAAAATCCTTCAGCAAGCGTTTGGCGTGGGCGGTTCCTTGGCTATGCGAAGCAATGACGATGGGACGGCCCTGATGAAAATTTTGTAAATAATACTCAAACGCAGCTTTCACATCAGAATACGCCAAATCCATTGCTTTTTGTTTTTCCAGTTGGTTTTTCGTCACAAAGCTGTAGTAATGCGCCTGACGATAACGGGGCGCGTACACTTTGCAAGAACCATTGAAGACCGAAGCCTGATTGAGAATGGTGGAGTTGTCCACCTTTTGATTCAACGCTGCATCATTTACATCGGCATTCCACTCAAAAGCGCCGATGGTTGGTTGCTGCGTATAAATTGTAGGGTGAATAAAAAAAACATCTGCTTTTGCGAATGCTTGTCCATCTTTGAGACCCGACTTCAGAGGCACACTATCGGCGGCATCTTTTACCGTGGGCAGGGCCGCCCAGTAGAGTGATTTAGCATAATCGGGAGCAGCGGGAACATTCTCTAAAACGTACTGACTTTGTAACGTCACTGATTTTGAACACCCGGCTACAATCACTAAAAGGGCTGTAAAAAGTACCGATGGAAGAGATTTTAGTTGATTCATTATTGTACTTTTCTAATAATTATGCGTGCATAACAATTTTTTTTATGAATATAGGAAGAAAAAATTGTAACCTATTTTCAAAAGAACGAATATTACACAAAATTACGAATGAGTTACACCCAAAAACAACTTTAAACCTATGGATAAAATTTTAAGAAATGCCATACTATATTCTGTGGCATGGTTAATGAGCGCAGGCATAGTATTGGCTCAAACAAAAGTCGCCGGAAATGTAACGGATGCAACAACGCGTGATGGATTGGTGGGAGTGAGCATTCAAGTGAAAGGAAAGGTGGTTGGAACTATTTCGGACGCAAAAGGTAATTTTTCATTGACTACCAATACCCCCACACCTTTTATTTTGGTCGTCACGTCTGTTGGGTTTGAAACCCAAGAAGTACAAATTAACGGCGATCGCACGGACCTCAAAATTGTCCTCAAAGAGCAGGCATTGATTGGTCAGGAAGTAGTTGTATCGGCTTCTCGGGTCGAGGAAAGCGTTTTGAAATCGCCCGTGAGTATTGAGAAAATGGACATTCGTAACGTCCGTGAAACCCCAGCAGCTAACTTTTATGATGCCATTCGTAACCTAAAAGGGGTAGAAGTGAGCACTCAATCATTGATGTTTAGTTCTGTTAATACGCGTGGATTTTCAGGAAATGGCAATACACGCGTGGTACAAATGATTGACGGAATAGACAATCAGGCTCCGGGGCTCAACTTTGCCGTAGGCAACATAGTTGGGATTTCCGAACTTGATTTAGAAAGTGTTGAACTTCTTCCTGGATCTGCTTCTGCTTTGTATGGCCCCAATGCCATCAATGGATTGTTATTGATGAACAGTAAAAATCCATTTCTTTATCAAGGAGTAAGTGCTTACACAAAATTGGGCTTGATGAGCGCCGATAATCGCTCCACCAAAACTACGCCTTTTTATGATGTAGCTTTTCGGTATGCCAAAGCCTTCAATAATAAATTCGCCTTCAAACTCAATGTTGGCTACATCACTGCTCAAGATTGGCAAGTGAATGATTATCGCGACCAAAGTTTTCGAGGAACTACCCCTGACAATGGAACTCGCAGTAATCCTGGGTATGACGGCATAAACGTTTATGGAGATGAGAATTCAAGCGGTGCTGGCTTAGCGAGTTTACGTGGCACATTCGGCCAGTTACTTGGAATACCTCTTGCTCAATTAAACGCTATCAGCGCTCCATTGGCTCAACTGGTTGGCGGTATTAATCAGTTTTCTACTGCTACGGGTATTCCAAGCTCGCAGTTGATAAACGATATTTTGCTTCCTAATGTAGCCGTATCGCGTACAGGCTACAATGAGTTTGATTTAGTGAACTATACCACAAAAAGTTTGAAATTAAATGGTGCATTACACTATCGTATTAACGATAAAGTAGAAGCCATCGTTCAGGCCAACTGGGGAGCGGGGTCAACAGTATATACTTCTTCAGACCGGTATCAGCTCAAGAATTTTACAATGGGATTGTATAAAGCTGAATTGAGAGGATCTAACTTCTTTGTTCGTGGCTACATGACCGCCGAAAACTCGGGAGATACCTATGCCGCTGGTTTGCTCGGCACCTACATCAATGAAGCGTGGAAACCAAGTGTACCACCGGCGTCAGCGGGTTTAGCAGGCTTGGCGCAAGGGTGGTATCCACAATATGCCCTTACGTATGCTGGTGGTGCATTCCAAACTTTTGTACCTGCTTTTCAAGCAGCATTGAGGGCTGGGCAAACCCCACAAGCTGCTTATGCTACTGCCTTAGGTACAGTTAATTCAAACGCTGGCGCATTGCATACCGCAGCTCGCGGTGTGGCAGACCAAGGCCGTGTTTTGCCAGGAGATCCGCGCTTCGACCAAATTGCGGCTCAGGTAAAAGCCAATGCCATTCCAAGCGGAGCCTTATTTGTAGATCGTACCCGGTTGTACCACGCTGAAGCCATGTATAATTTCAATGAAGTAATTGATCCTAAAGTAGTTGAAATTATTGTAGGGGGAAATTTTCGAAAATATGCATTGAATTCTAATGGTACACTATTTTTGAAGAAATCAGATGGGAGCGAGTTCAGCATTAACGAATTTGGAGGATATACTCAAGTGAGTAAAAATTTCAATGATGTATTTAAGTTGACGGGTTCTGTTCGTTATGATAAAAATGAAAATTTTGCTGGCCAATGGAGTCCACGTATCTCGGCGGTTTACACTGTCAATAAAAACCACAACATCCGGGCTTCTTACCAAACAGGTTTCAGAATTCCGACCAACCAAAACCAATACATCAATCTTAATACGCCCGTATCTTTATTGATTGGTGGGTTACCTGCGCTCTGGGACAATTACAAACTTCGGGAGGGAGCTGGCTCTGTTAATATTGCTACTGGTCAGGCATGGAGTTTTCCAGAATTCAAACCTGAACGCGCTTTGAGTTTTGAAGTGGGATACAAAGGAATGATTGCCAAAAAATTGTTGATAGATGTATATTATTACAACACCACAATGAAAAACTACATCGGTGGTGTTTTACTAAGAAACGCGGCTATTCCGCAAGTGATATCAATGTCAACAAATTATACAGGAGATATTAAGACACAAGGTTTTGGTTTAGGGTTTGATTATTTATTACCCAAAAACTATACTTTAGGCTTTAACCTTTCCAATAATACCCTTGATGCGGGCGGCGTCAAGATGTTTAGTGGAGAGAAAAATCGCAACGTGCTGGATGACGGTTTTCAAGTGGGATACAACACCCCTAAATATCGACACAATATAACATTTGGGAATCGTAATTTAGGCAACTCAGGTTGGGGCTTCAATGTAGTATGGCGTCATCAGACAGCATTTGATTGGTTGGACCTCCTTCAACCTGCTTTGGCCCGACAGCCCCAGAACAGTACTCAACTTACCATACCAGCATTCGGTACTTTAGATGCCCAAGTGAGCAAGAAAGTTTCTTCTATTAAATCAATTTTTAAGATTGGTGGCACTAATCTATTAGGAACTCAATACCGCACAGGCTGGGGAAATCCAGTTGTTGGTTCGATGTACTATGTTTCACTTACTTTTGATGAATTATTAAATAAATAGCGCCTAAACAACGCTCTTATTTTTACAAACAAAAAAGGCTCCGCTCGGAGCCTTTTTTGTTTGTGTACAGTTTCCTACTTTCCAAGTTTCTAAAACTTGGAAAGTATTCTGCTCTTGTAGCATTAATTGCCCCCACCAGTGCCTTTGGTACCAGTAGCTACTATAGGTGGCGGAATGGTAAGCGCTGTGCCGTTGCCAGCTTGGTCGGCTCCGATGTCTGGTTTTGCACCTCTTGCCCCGCCGTCGTAGTCTTTTTCTACCAAAGTCCCCAGTGCTTTTCCTATACCGATGCAAGGGCTGCCCGCGGTGAGGTGGTATTGACCGTCGAGTTTAGGGTCAACGTTGATGCTGCTTGCATCAAATTTAGATTGGGTTTTCCAGTTTGCAAAACCCTCAAATTCAGTATAATCATCATCAGACTTATCAATTCTGAAAGTGAGCGTTCCGGGTTTGAAATAAACGTTATTGCTCAATTCGTTGGTCCCTTGGGGAATTCCCCGCAAGCGGGCAATATAGCCTTTGGCAGCGGCGGTTTGTACAAAAATATTATTAGAAATTTTAAGGTCTTTGCAATTTGGGTATTGATCGCCTTTGGGTGTGCCATAAATTTCGCCCCGGGCAATCATCAAGGCTGCGCTTGCTTCCTGCGCTACGTTGATGAGCGTATTGTTATAGACTTGAGCATTAAGTGCCGCATAGAGTCCAATCCCTTCCCATTTAGTATTGACCACAATATTGTTCCGGATAATGATGTTTATGCTTTCAAAATACGTAGGGTTAGAGATTGTATTGAACCACTCCGCATCAGTATCCAAGTAGCCCGCTACCAATCCACCCTCGCCGCAATTCATGATGAGATTTTGCTCAAAAATGCAATCTTTTGCCCCTCCTTTAGCGTACAGCGCGTTGGTGGCGATGTCGTGAAAATAGCAATTACGAACCGTCATATTGGAGCCGTTTACGTTGTCAATTCCTTCGGCATTTTGCGCCGATATGTTGGCTGGCCCCACGCCAGAGCGGTAAATTTCGCAGTTAAGGACCTGAATATTCTGGCATCCTGGCGTAATTTTGATACAATCGCGGCCTGTATCGTGGATTTTGCAGTTCAAGATTTTAATATTACGTACCCCTCTCCGCTTGTCAAAAGGTACGCTTCGGTCATCGTCCCAGTTGCTTTCAAATTTAATTCCGTAGTAATACCCCCCAATAATTTCTACGTTTTCAATGGTTATATTTTCACTCTCTGGTTCTCTAAACCAGAGGCAGCTGGAAATATCTTCCACCGTCATTATCGCTTTGATAACTGCCCACTCACCCGGATAGGAATGCAGATTGATATTGGAAGTTCTGAACTTTACTTCTTCGCTCAGGTGGATACCACCACGCAGAATGATTTCCAAACCTTTGGCGGGGTCGGCAACGTCAGCGGCTTTTTGGATGGTTTTGAAAGGCTTCCCTTCACTGCCATCATTGGAGTCGCTGCCGTTGGGTGAGACATACACCTTTCCACTGAGGGTCTGCCCGCCATTATTTCCTGGGTCGCTGCAACTTGGCGGCTCCTGTGGGCAGCCGCAGGCAGTAGGGTCAGCGTCGCATTCGTCGGTTTCAACTTCCGCTTTTTTACAACCTTCAATGATCGAAAAAAGGGAAATGAGGGCAAAGAATAGTAGCTTTTTCGCATCCATATCAGATACAATCTTATTGTTTTTGGCGATTAAGGGTAACGGTTACTTTTTTATCAAAACGCGGGTCTGCACTACTCCAAAACGAAGATTTATTGGGTCGACGAAAACTGAAATTCAGCGTCAAGCTCATTGAATCATCGCGCCAATTGTTAGGGTCAGAATCGTTGATGTAAAAGTTATTAATTGGCAACATTTTCGTCTCATCCGTAATAAAATCAAGGGTAAACAAATGATAGTCATCCTTATTCACGCCTCCCCACAACTCATAACTTTCCTTACCTAACTTACTCTCAACCAACGCAACACCCTCAAAATTTCGGCGGGCCGAAGAACCTCGCCGACGGCGGCTCTTTCGCGCTGCCTTCTCCCATCGTTCTTCATCGGTGATTGGCACAAAAATTTCTAATGCAAGCTTTTTAGCCACCCCATCCGGATCAGTAAAGCGGCCTTGCCATTTCCCTACGAGTAGTTTGGCGTTTTCGTCGCGACTATAAGCCCACGGTCGGTCTTTGAGATCGGAGTAGTAGCTGTAATAGTATTTACATTCATACACTCCCCAACTTAATGCTGCCAAAACACCCAAAAAAAGCAATAGCTTTATACTCTTTGTCATTGATTATCTACAATTTATGGTAGGTGTAAATTAATGTATTCTGTTTGTACGGGCCTATTTTGGTTGCATCTACCCTTAGAGACATTATTTTTGCCTCGGATGAAGTCTCAATTGCATAGGTTAAATCACTACTTTGGCCTAACGTTTCGGCCAATTGTTTTTCTTGGGTACCTATAATTTTCAACTCCCCGACATCAATGTTCACCCCATTCAATCGCTTGACTTTCAGCTCCCAACGCACTTCACGGCTTTTCCCATCCTGCGTAGCGACCAATCTTCCATCGCTGAAAAATTCCCATATGATGACATTTCCTTTTGATTTAAGTTCAGTTCCAGTAGCGATTTCAGACCCATCCTGTTTCACTATTTCGTAAACAAAGCGTATCGCCTCCCACTTACCAATTAATGACTGGAAATTATCGGGCTGAGCGGCTTCGGTTTTCGAGCCGCAACCAGCACTCAAGTTGAGGACTAAAATGCTCAACAGTACGGCGCAAGAAAGTAGTTTTTTCATGGCCTTATTGGGTTCTTTTCATATACCACCTCACCAAACTATAATCGGTATTTCCCACAAAAGGACTGCCATTAACTACCCAGATAATCTCATTGTCGCTAAGTATTTCCAAGTGTCCTATTAGTTGGTCTCCATAAACTTCGGCGATGTCTTTATTGTCATTGTAGAGCGTTAATTCGCCCGTTCCAGCGGCGGCATTTTTTACTTTGTAAGACCATCGGCCTTGCTTTTCGCAGGTTTGTTGGAAGCAGCCATCCATTGAGCCATCCGTATAAAATTTATAGCCTAAGTAGCCATCTTTAATAGTAAGGGTGATTTTATCACTTGCTGATTCAGAATAGGTTTTGTACACATCCCAGCGGCCGCCAACCAGCAGTTTAACATATTCGGGCTCGGGTTCTTCTTTTTTGTCACTGCAACCCGCTCCCGAGTTGAGGATGAAAACGCTGATTAACACAACGTACGCGATTATTTTTTTCATGGTTGTTATTGATTAAGGTTTTATTTGCCCCATCCTTCTTTTTCTATCCGTTCTGCTTCTTTCACAAGCCTCATCGCCTCCCCTTCAAACTCTTCCTTTCTTTGAAAAGTCTCTCCCGAACGCGGCCGCAATTCCCGCATCCTCCGTTCTGGAAGTGTATTCAAATAATAGCGAACTGGGTTAAAAACGCCGTTTTCGTGTCGAACATAGTTGAAAATAAGCTCCGGTACCTGCTGCGTCAGATTCCAAATCAACCTTTCATGTGGAAATTGCGAATAGGGATAACCAAATTGGTTTGGGTCAGCATGAAGTATCAGAAATCCTTCGTCGTGACTACACATCCCCGTGAGTTGTGCCTCGGTGTGGTCTCTGCGTAGCGCTGGCCTGCCTTTTGCCGACATGTATATATTGGTCAATAAAACTGCCGCAAACTCACCAAAAGTATGGTAATAAAAATTCGGGGGAACAAACAATGCCATATCTTGCTTTGTGCCATGATGCATAAAATAAGCATGAATAAGTTCGTGTAAAATTATTTCATCAGGCATAAAACCTGGGCTTTTGTTAGCTGTTCCCTTCACATATTCTACTGAAATAGGAATTTCTATGGCATTGCCCCAACTGGGATTTCGTCTATCTTCCGCACAAGCATTTCCATTGATGGGGTCAGGCGTGATAATGACTTTTTTATTGCTCATCTGGCCAATAAGGTTGATGATTCCTAACCCCGTCCAATTCGCTTTCATAATATCTGCCAACAACGACAGCACTCGTTTTTGGAAATCTTCAAAATCGTCTACGTATTTGGTTCCCGGTGCAACGATGATATTGGGAGCATAGATAAAAGAGATCGATTTACTCATGGTCGTATTATTTTCCAGCGTTGTAAATACTCATCAACAAAGCCTTGCTGATGCGCTGCCCTGCTTTTTTGCCGATGTGCCCCTGTCCGTCGGAAGAATCAATACCATTTACATCCGACGGATCGGAGGCGGTGTTACGGTTTTCGGTACAAATACGCCAAACGTTATTCTGTTGACACGCGCCGTTGTTGCTTTCCAATTCCTGTAAATCAAAGATGACATCGGTATTTTTGAAGGTATCTTTCATCCATTGCCCCACCTTCATTTTGGCGGCGTTTCCCTCAAACGAAGTGGTGGAGTAAACCAACGGCGGCGTGACATGAACAAATCGGAGCGTGGGCGATTGAGCCCTGAGGGCATCTACGAAGGCTTTGTATTCAGTTTTTACTTTTTCGAAATTATCGTCCATTACGTCGGCATAACCAAACTTAAAAATCGCGATTTGAAGCAGGTCTTTATTGCGGGTTACATTTTCCCGAAAAACCCTGATTTTTTCGAAAGGGTTACCATTGGCAATGCCGCCTACATCCACAAAGATACCCCCTCGTAGGCCGCCATCGGTTTTGTCGTTGGGGCCATAATAATCAAACGGAAATCCGTTGGCTTTACAGCCTTCTTCTAAATCTTGGCCAACAGACTGATGCAGAAACAACGCATTCCAATTCTTGATGCGGTCTTTTTCGCTCGATGCAAGTTTGTCCCAGGCCTCTACTCCCGCGAGGCCCACCACACCCGGCTGGCCTTTGCCGAGGGTGCCGCCACCTGTGTTAGAGCCATTGTTAGTATTATTTCCTGAATTATCGGGCTCTGGATCGCCTCCACCGCATTGAAAAAGGCCAATAGATAGGGAGAGCAAAAAAAGGAAAATGAGAAATCGTGACATTTTTGGTACACTGTTAAATTTTGGTCAAAAATCAGGGAAAATACCGTGAGTCAACAAGTAAAAAACGGACATTATACAAAAATCAGAATCAGCACCAGCACCACGAGTAGTACATACAAAAAGCCCTCATAGATGCTTTGTCGAGTAATACGCTTCTTCATACAAAAAAGATAGTGCCTATAATTTGATAAACGAAAGCTATACAAAACTCCCAAACGGCAATAGCACCCTTGCGTAAATGGCTGCACCCAGTGAGCCAAAGGCCAAAACGCCTTAGGGAACTACTCTTTCAGTTAATACAAATCACCCATCGTGATAACGATGACGAAGCTCATACGCCCTGCCTCATCCTGAGCAAAATCATTCGTTTTGTTGTATTTTATCATTCAATTGTTATGTTTCAACGTCTAGCTTCGCCTTAGTTTTTTATCACTGCTTACTTTCATCAATCGCTACTTTTACTATGAAGCTGACAGATTACTTATTCAAAAAACGGTTCGTTTTGCTCTTGCTTTTCGTGCTGAGCGCTCAGGCAGCATTTACGCAAACCACCTTTGTAGGCTTCAAGTCAACGGGGTGGAAATATCGGACGGCCAATCAGGAACCCGCTACGTTTGGCAACGGAACGTGGAAAACCAACGCTTACAACGACGCAGCTTGGGCGAGTGGGCAGGCTACACTGGGCTATGACGACGGCACGCCTACTCACACCATCAATACGTGGGTGTGGCCATACAGCGCAAGCCGAACGGGCAACAATAGCGCCAAAACCCACTATTTCAGGAAGACATTTAATGTAGGGAATCCTAATGATTATAGTAGCTACAAAATCAAAACTTGGTGTGACGACGGTTTGGTGGTGTACCTAAACAATAAAGAAGTATACCGCCTCAATATGCCTGCGGGTGCCGTTGACTCGCTTACTTCGGCCTCAATGGCACCCGCCAATGATTCCATTTATGGCGAAGTCACAATCAATCTACCAAGTGATTTACTCCCAGGAACCAACGTCATCGCTGTAGAAGTGCATCAATCAGGCGTGAGCCTTGACCGCTATTTTGACTTATCCATTGAAGGAACATTAGGGAGCATAGTTACGTATCCCGAATGGCCAGTTACTTTCAAATCAACGGGTTGGAAATACCGCACTGCCAATCAAGAGCCTGCCACTTTTGGCAACGGAACTTGGAAAACCAACGCTTACAGCGACGCGGCTTGGGCGAGCGGGCAGGCTACGCTGGGCTATGATGATGGCACGCCTACGCACACCATCAACACGTGGGTATGGCCATACAGCGCAAGCCGAACGGGCAACAACAGCGCCAAAACGCATTATTTTAGAAAATCGTTTAACATAACCAATCCTGCCCTCTTTTCGGGTTACAAAATCAAAACTTGGTGCGATGATGGGTTGGTTGTCTATCTCAACAATAAAGAAGTCTATCGCTTAAATATGCCTGCGGGTGCCGTTGACTCGCTTACTTCGGCCTCAATGGCACCCGCCAATGATTCCATTTATGGCGAAGTCACAATCAATTTGCAAGGCGATTTGCTCCCAGGCACCAACGTCATCGCCGTGGAAGTGCACCAGTCAGGTGTGAGTCTGGATCGTTATTTTGATTTATCCATTGAGGGAATCCAGATTATCACCTGCCCCGAATGGCCAGTTACTTTCAAATCAACGGGTTGGAAATACCGCACCGCCAATCAAGAACCCGCCACTTTTGGCAACGGAACTTGGAAAACAAACGCTTACAGCGACGCGGCTTGGGCGAGTGGGCAGGCTACACTGGGCTATGATGACGGAGCGCCTACTCACACTATCAACACGTGGGTATGGCCACTCAATCCGAGCCGTACTGGCAACAACAGCGCCAGAACGCACTACTTCAGAAAGTGTTTTAATGTTACCAATAAAAACCTTTATACTGGGTATCGCATCAAAACTTGGTGTGATGATGGGTTGGTGGTCTATCTCAACAACAAAGAGGTATATCGCCTCAACATGCCTGCTGGACCCGTTGACTCGCTTACCTCGGCTTCTACCGCCCCCGCCAATGACTCCATTTATGGTGAAACAACCATTTTCTTACCCAATGATTTATTGAATGGCCCCAACGTCATTGCCGTGGAAGTCCACCAAGCAGCCTCCAGTCTTGACCGCTATTTTGATTTATCCATTGAAGGCGTAACGACACCCTGCGGTGTAACATTAACGAGACAACCTTACCTGCAGTTATCAACACCAACAAGCATGACCGTTAGATGGAGGACAAATGCAGCAATTATTGGACGCGTCAAATACGGAACCTCAATGGGTGGCCTCACCCAATTTGTGGACGATTCGGCCCCCACAACAGAGCACATCATTACCCTCACGGGATTGACTCCGAATCAGTTGTACTATTACTCAGTAGGTTGTACAGATGGAACCGCTATACAGGGAGACGCCAATAATTACTTCAAAACCCCACCAACTGATACCGAACGTCCTTTACGCTTCTGGCTTTTTGGTGATTCGGGAAAAACCTCAACAAGTCGCCAAACACAAACCAGGCAGGCGTACTTAAATTACCTAGGTAATAATTACGTAGACGGTGTGTTGTTGATGGGAGACATAGCCCTCCGAGAAGATTATGCCACCGAACCTGGCGACGGCACCGATGGTATCTTGCAACAGAAGTTTTTCAACCAGATGGGAGATGTATTGAAAAAGTTTCCGAGTTGGACCACCTTTGGCAATCACGATTATCGCGGTTTTCCCACTCCTGGGGGAGCTCCTGGTGATTCCTCCGTCGCTTTTCACTTAACGGATGCCGCTATTTTTAATTCTTTTTCATTTCCGTCGTCGGTGGCAGATGGAATCAGTTCTGATAAAAACTACTATTCTTTCGATATAGGAAATGTTCACTTTGTACAAATCAACCCTTACTATATTCCATCGGCTACCTATGGAGGTCCATCAATCGCCACCACCGCTGATACAATTACTGGAAATCTGATTAATTGGTTAAAAAAAGATTTAGCAGCTACTCAAAAGCTTTGGAAAATCGTATTCTTCCATATCCCGCCGTATTCAAAGGTAAAACACGATTCTGACACGGATAATATGTTAATCAATGTCCGAAGAAGTTTAGTGCCAATTCTGGAAAGGTATAAAGTAGATTTGGTTTTATCTGGGCACTCCCACGGAATGCAGCGCTCAAAACTCATCAATGGGGTATTTGATCCAGGCATACCTGCACCGTCGTCTATTATTCAGAGTCAGTCAGCGCGCTATCCTGCTTCAGCCCCTTACACCAAAAATTCGGGCGGAAAGGGCACCGTATATATTGTAAATTCGGACGGCGGACAAGGGCAGGATAGTTTTGGGTATGACTACACCTTACCCCCCTCTCCTCACCCTGTGATGTACTACACTACGACTGAACGTTTAGGAGGCTCTTCTGAATTACGGGTTTTCAAGAATCGAATTGATTTCGTTGGTATCAAACAAGATGGCTCCAAACCCGACTCATTTACCATCATGAAAGATGTCAACAAAAAAATAACTTATAACACTCCCACTCCTCCGCTCATTCTAACAGCCTCGTGGGAAGGGAATTATTCGTGGAAAATCCTCGGTGGCGGTAGCCTACCCAATACGACAAAAAGCATTACGGTGGCCCCCTCGGCCAATGTTACCTATATCGTCAACGACGGATATAACGGAGGAAATGGTTTTTTGGCCGATACTTTTATTGTCAACGTATGTACTCCAACGATTACGCTGACTTCAACGATTTCGACAAATACGGTTTATCGGGCTTCTCAATGGATCAAAGGAACCAATACCAACATCATTGCGCCATCGGCTACGGTAGAATACCACGCCGGCTACATTGAGTTGAAACCCTCTGGAACAGGCACTGCCTTCTTGGCTACTCCAAGCAGCGGTCATTACTTCTTGGCCCAACCCGACGGGTGTGCTCCTGGTGGCGGTGGTGGCGAAAGCAACAATAACACCCAAGGTCAGGAAAGTAGCAATAAAGCCCTTTTGCCATCCTCACGTGCGTCGTCAAAACTCCAAAAAAGAGAGCCTAAGCCCTGAAAACAAACACAGATTATACATTTTGGATTTTTAAAACTCTACCACAATGAATACTATTTTAATTCCCGGTTACTCCAAGAATTCATTAATACAAACAAATGAAATCATACGGTTAGAAGGTTCTGGAAATTATACCATTTTTCACATGCTTGATGGTCGTCATTTTCTTACTTCCAAAAGTCTGATTTATTACGAAGAGCTACTTCCTTTCCCGTTTGTACGAATTCATAAATCTTGTTTAATCAATATCCACCATGCATTGCAGCGCCAAACCTCCGATTTTGTGCGTATGGTGGATGGCACTGAAGTACCAGTAGCAAGACGGAGAAAACCCGAACTGAAAAAGTATTTGAAATGTCCCCGCAAACCAAGGTTACGTCTTATCTAAGTCTTTATTTTGCGAAAAAAGAGGTTGAATATTCAACCTCTTTTTTCGCAAAATAGGGTGCCATTATCTACCTCACCACTATTGAATTACTTCAACGAATCAGATTTGCTGAAACTAGTAATTTATTATCAGCTAATTATTGCATTGCAACATTTTTATTATATTTTTACTTCAAATTGTACTATATAAGCTTAAACTTTACCCTTACAACAAAGGTCTTACCTTTTTTAGTTGCCATCCAATCTCATCCCTATTAAAATCAGATATGAGTTGGACGAAAACATCTCCACCCCAAAACCAAAATAACTTGTCAGTTTAATTACTGTCATTAATTTATCTGCTCCATTACATAGCATACCTCTGGTCATACACTTTTGGGTATATGCTGTGACTTTGAATAAAACACAGGAAGTGATTTACCTTATCCATTAAACGATAACAACTTACTTCCCAGCAGTCACCGCATTGGATACAAACACTTTATCTTACCCAATATGAAAACCTCTCCTATTCTCTTTAAGGCATTTCTGGTGTTTTGCGTGATATTTTCGATTATTGGAAGCACCTTAGCACAAACCACTTTTGTTGCTTTTAAATCAACCGGCTGGAAATACCGCGAGGCTTTTCAAGACGCAGTAAACATTGGAAACGGTAACTGGAAAACGGACGCTTACAATGATGCGGCTTGGAGTAGCGGTCAAGCACCTCTGGGATATGAGGATATTATATCGACGCCACCGAAGCCTTTAATTAACACTTGGCTTCGACCTGCAGGGTCACATACTTCCTCTTCTCTACCAAGAACCAACTATTTTCGAAAATCATTTACCATCGTTAATCCTGCTCAATACAGCGGCTACCGTATCAAGACATGGTGCGACGACGGATTGATTGTATATATCAACGGAATAATGGTTTTCAGTCACAACATGCCAATGCCCCCTATTGATTCGCTTACCTTGTCTTCTGTAACTGCACCCAATGATTCTCTCTACGGCGAAATTACCATCAATACGGCTTTGCCAGGTAACAATGTCATCGCAGTAGAGTTGCATCAATCATCCAACAGCAGTCAGGACCGCTATTTTGATTTGTTGGTGGAAGGAATCACCGCACCAAGTACCTGCCCCGAATGGCCCGTCACGTTCAAATCAACGGATTGGAAATACCGAACCGCTAATCAAGAACCTGCCACTTTTGGTAATGGAACCTGGAAAACCAACGCCTACAATGACGCAGCGTGGGCGAGCGGACAGGCTACCCTTGCCTATGAAGATGGTAGTGGAGGTACGCCTACTCACCCCCTCAACACGTGGCTATGGCCTTACAGCGCAAGCCGAAACGGCAGCAACAGCAGCAAAACCCACTACTTCAGAAAGTGTTTTAACATCACAGATAAAAGTACGTATACGGGGTATCGTATCAAAACGTGGTGCGATGATGGGTTGGTGGCTTATTTGAATGGGCGAGAGATTTTTCGATTAAACATGCCCGCTACGACCATAGATTCACTTACCTCAGCGGTTGTTGCCCCACCTAATGACTCTATTTATAAAGACACGACCGTCTATATTCCAGCCGATTTACTAAACGGAACCAACGTCATTGCGGTAGAAGTGCATCAGGCAAGCACCAGTATAGACCGTTACTTCGACTTATCTATCGAAGGGGTAGGAGGGTGTCCTTCGGCAACGCTTGTACGCCAACCTTATTTGCAGATAGGCACGCCTACGTCGGTGATTGTACGCTGGAAAACCAACGTAGCCACCAACAGTAAAGTAAAATACGGGACCGACCCCAACAATCTTAATCTGCAAGTAACCTTACCAGCAACCACCGTTGAGCATATTGTAACATTAGCGGGGTTATCACCCAACACAAAGTATTATTATTCAGTGGGCCATACCTGCGGAATGGCCGAAACTACCCTAGCGAGTGGCACTGACTATTATTATTACAGTATGCCCAACAACAACACCACCGATTCCTTGAGGTTGTGGATTTTAGGAGATGTATGTAGCAACAATCCACTGGGCTTGCCGAGTGTGACCGACGGAACGCGCCGCCAAGTAAATGTCCGAAATGCCTACATGAACTATCTCGGCAATAAGCGTTTGCATGGCATTCTCTTTGGGGGGGACAATTCAAAGTTGGAGGGCTTCGATGGCACTGACGCGGCACTTGATTATAATCTATTCCCTGTTTACCCAAATCAATTCAGGAATACCGTTTCTTGGATTTCATTAGGAAACCACGATTATGGATATAGACCCTACGCTGATTCAACGATTGCTGGCTACAATGCCTTCTCCTACCCAACGATGGCAGAAGCTGGCGGAGTACCCTCCGCAAGCAAAGGCTATTATTCCTTCGATTTAGGAGATGCACACATTATCATGCTAAATCCTTATCATCCAGATGCTTTTCTTACTCGAGGGTCTATCCCCGGCTGTACGGGCGGTGGTTGGCTTTGTCTCACCAGCTACCCTATGTCGATGTTCTTGTTGAAGTTTGATGAACCTGCTAATCGCTTAAATATCTTTAATCAACTTCAGCAGGTCAAATGGTTGAAGGCAGATTTAGCCGCCACAACCAAAAAATGGAAAATAGTGCTATTCCATACACCTCCTTATACCAAAGGAACCCATGATTCTGACGCGCCTTCCACTGCGTGGGATAAGCCCGAAGGGGAATTAAAGATAATGCGCGAACTGCTGGTACCTGTTTTAGAACAGTATAAAGTAGACTTAATCGTGACCTCCCATACGCACGCTTATGATCGCTCTTTCTTGATGCAGGGCGTAACGGGCACGCCTACCAAAGCGCAATTCAGAGCAAATCCTAACCAATTGCTCCAAAATTGGTCAGGGACCTACGGCCCATCCTCAAAGCCATACTTCAAAAATAGCCCCTACAACGGTGCAGTTCACGTGGTTACGGGCAACGCGGGCAGAGGGGCTACCCCGGGAGCGGGCGATGGCAAAGAGACAAACGTGGCTTCTCGGCCCCACCCCGTCATGTTTTACAGCGATAGTACCGATGCGCTCCTTTCCACAGGAGGAAGCGTAGAGCTTGTCATCAACCAAAATCGTCTGGATGTTAGGTACTTAAAACTCGTTGATGATAACAGCCTAAGTTCTACTCCTCCGTACACCATCAAAGACCAGTTTACTATCATGAAGGATGTAAACAAAAAAACCACTTACAACAACCCTACTCTACCCCTAAACTTGACGGCCTCGTGGGAAGGAAACTACTCGTGGAAAATCCTCGGCGGCGGCAGTCTACCCAATACCACGAAGGGAATTACGGTATCGCCCGTGGCCAACACTACCTACATCGTCAACGATGGCTACAACGGCGGAAACGGGTTTTTGGCCGATACTTTTATTGTGGTTGTGAACGCCTGCCCTCCAACCCTCACCCTCAACACCACCATTCCGACAAGTACTGTCTATCAGGCGTCGCAGTGGATCAAAGGGACAAATACCAATATCATTGCGCCGTCGGCTACGGTAGAGTACCGAGCGGGCTATATTGAATTACTACCATCAGGAAACGGTACCGCATTTCTGGCAACCCCAAGCAGCGGTCATTACTTTTTGGCCTTACCCGTGGGCTGTAATCCTGGCGGGGGAGGAAGCGGAGACCAACCTAGTTCACCAGCCCAGAAAGTTTCTGAAGGCATCGTACCTGCGAATACAAATACCATCAAAAAGAAAAAATAGAGCCTCAAAAAATTTAGTGCAAATGCGCTTCTATCAATTTTTGCGCGATGGCCTCCCACGTGTAGCGACGTCGGAGGTCATTATCAAAAATAAAATCTTTCTTTTGGGCAATCAATTGTTGAAGTAATAATTCAGAATCGGTAGTATAGTAACTTTCCAACACATAACCGAGTCGATTATCGGCTACAAATTGGGCTACTTTAATCTCGGAATTGATGATAACGGGCGTTTGCGATTGCACCGCGTCATAAATCTTATTGGGACTGGCGTTGAGGTTATTGTCATTGATGGGTTCGTACACCGACAAAATATAATCACATTCCGAAGCGAGTCGCATGGTTTCCTGCTGGGTTTTTACGCCCCAAAAGGTCACTTGTGGGTGTTGACTCAGCAGCCGTGTAGGCTCGTCATAGACCCAGCCAATCATCCAAACTTTTACCTTGGGCGAGTGTTTCAATAATTCTGCCAAAAGCACCGTACCTCGCGTAACGCCCAACGAACCGCTGTATAAAATCAGCAACTCGTCGGCCGCTGCGGCCTTGGATTGAACGTCATAAAAAGCGTAAGGATAATTTTCTACAACGACAGTTTTTTGCTGAAACTCATTCGGAACGAGGGTTTTACGATTATCGTCGGTAACTATGATGGTTTTGGGCAATCGGTACAAAAGGGATTGCAGCGAATGTACGATGGGGCTGGCAGAGCGCAGAAAAATAGAATCAAAAATATCGGCCACAACCCGCCGCCGACTCCAAATCAAAAACGGAAAAAATATCAACAGCAACTGCTCATTGATAACGTGAATACTGCGAAATGACTGGGTAAAATAGCGTTTGGCAAACGCAAAAAAATACCGAACGAGCGTTCCAAGAGATTTATGATGGCCTTGAATTAGGCAAAATTCCGCACAATAAGGCTTAACAAACGCTTGCGAATCATCACGGCCAATGCCCAAATAAACAACATCAAAATGAGCAGCTAAGGTCTTGATTTCTTTATTGATACGCGTATCAGAACCATCATTGATACAAATATAAAGCAGCTTCGGTAAAGACATATTCTGTGGTACGGGCCTCCTGCCCGTCATAATTTAATCAATTTTATGTTTTTATTGTATGTCCAGGCAGACACAAACGGAACGCCGCTGCGGGCCTACCCCTACTCGGGAATCTCCATGCGAATCCGCCATTCTTTGGGCAGATAATTATTGATACGATTTCCCAATCCTTTGACCCAGCCCAATCCTAATCCTCGATGCGTCACCAACAGCCAACCTTTGGGCGCATCAAAAAGCAAATTCTCTTTTTTCAAAAACTGCAACGCTTCGCCCTCCGAAAGCTCCAGGCGCGGCAGTTGAGCTGAAAGCGCAGTACTCAATGCCAAGGCGTGAGAAGGAATAAAATCAGTGCCCTTAAACGACCCCATTTCGAGTCCCAACCCTTTGGCAAACAATAAATTATCCAAAACAATCAAATCATTTTTTTGGCTTTCCAACAAAGCTATCACTTCACCGTTGGGCTTCTCATAAAAACTAAACTCGTCGGGTTCTTGTAGCCATCGGCTTATTTCCTTTAGCTGTTTTTTGTGCAACGGCTTGAACGAACGCGGCCGTCCGCCCTTTTCCATATTATAATAAAATGAATCCAGTTGTGCGGTTTTTCGAAACGCCGCCAGAAAAAAACCCTCCCCTCTTACCTTGTGGGGATAACATTGATACCCCATTTTTTTGGCCACAATGCCCCAGTCGGCAGGCCATTGCAGCTTTACTTCTTCAAACTGATGGGTATCCACCACAAACGCGCTGCTGTCTTGATTTTCGGCATCGTTGTAAGTACAAGTACAATAAATCAAAACACCGCCCGCACTCAACAACGGCATGGCCGCACTCAAAATCCGTTTTTGTCGGCCCGCACATATCTGCACATTTTCCACCGACCATTCGTCTACGGCAGCGGGGTCTTTTCGAAACAGTCCCTCGCCCGAACACGGTGCATCTATCAAAATTACGTCAAAAAAACCTGCTAGTTTTTCTAAATCTTCGGGGTCATGGTTGCTTACGTGGACGTTGGGGAAACCCCATTTTTGCACATTCTCTTTCAGAATCATCACCCGACTACGAATGACTTCATTGGCCAATAAAAGGCTATCCGACGATAATTGTGACGCCAAAAGCGTTGTTTTTCCGCCCGGTGCCGCACACAAATCAAGCACTCGTAACGACTCCGAAAGATCGACGGTCTGTGCCAAAGCCTCACCAATCAGCATCGAAGACGCTTCCTGCACATAATACGCCCCAGCGTGGAAAAGCGGGTCGAGCGTAAATACGGGCCGCGACGCCAGATAACGCGCCTCCGAACACCATTTTACGGTATCTTCAGTCGGAAAATCAGGAAATTTGCCGGAATTATACCGAATACTGACAGGAGGGGATTGCTGCAATTCAGCCTCAAAATCAGCGTATTCATCGCCCAATTGGGCTTTTAGTTCTTGTATAAACGGTTGGGGAAATTGCATCATGGAATTACTTTCAGAAAAGCACTACATCAAATAAAGCACCAGCGTGAGGCACAGGCGTCCGACGGTTTGAACGGGGGCCGCATCGGCGTACCGACCTAGCCCGTCAGACGCTTACACAGTCAGACAGTTGATGGCTACAAAGATGCGTAGATTTCCGTCAACTCTCTCGCTATTTTCTCGGCCGCAAACTCCTTTACGTGTTTTTGCCCTTCTGTTATCAGAGATTTTCGCAATGTTTCGTCTTGCCAAAGTAGGGTCAACGTTTGGGCCAAAGCGTTCACGTCATTTGGGTCAACGTACAGGCCGCCTTTACCGCCAGCTTCTTCCAAACACGAGCCAGTTGATGCTACCACGGGCACATTGCTGTGCAAGGCTTCGACAATTGGAATGCCGAATCCCTCAAAAAACGAAGGATAAGCAAATACCCGAGCCGAGTGGTATAACGCAGGCAAATCGGCAAAGGGAACGCCGTTTAAAATCTTGACTTTGGTAGCCAAGTGATGTTGCGCAATGTACGCTTCGATTGCTTGCTGATAGCTTGTTTTTCCTCCAATCAGCACCAGTTCAGCGTCTGTCAATTGCGCCGCATGAAACGCCTTGACCAAATGAAGCTGATTTTTGCGCGCTTCGATGGTGCCCACAGTCAAAACATAGGGTTTGCCAATATTGTATTTCTGAAGGAGAGGCGAGACTTCCCAAGGCTGGGCGCCCCCGACTGGGCGTCCACGTTTTAAAACTTGGGAAGTCAGATGAAATGCCTCGTGACAATCTTGATACACCACTTTTATCTTCTTGGGTGAAGTACCGTAAAACGCTACAATATCGCGCTTAGTCTGCTCGCTTACGGCCACAACTACGTCGGCTTCGGCACAGGCATTTTTGAATTTTTGACGGTAAAAAAAACGGTCAATAGCGGGGTATAATTCAGGATAACGCAAAAAAATCAAATCATGAATCGTTACCACAGACTTAATGCCCGCCGCTGATAGTCCATGGGGGAGTTCATTGCTTAACCCATGAAACACCTGAACGCCCTCTTGTACCATTTTTTTTTTGATGCCATAACTCCGCCACCACGCCCCGTACAATTTGTTTTTAACCTCAGGAAATCGAATATATTTTTCAGGAAACTCATCAAAAAGCCCCACCTTGAATTTTGGTGTGTAGGCTAAATACTGGTGTTGGGGCGCAAAATGTTGCAGCGCGTTGAGCACAAAACGGCTGTAATTCCCCAATCCAGTACGGTTATTAAAAGCCCTTTTGGCGTCAAATCCAATGCGCATCACGCTATATTATCTGGTTTATGAACGTGTTTAACCTCTTGCAAATCAACCCATTCATTACAGTGAGGACATTGAATATATTTACGTCCTTTGTCCCGACGAATTTGCTCCATAAATCCCGATGCGATAATACCCGTAGGAAGCGCAAACAACGCGATTCCCAAAATCAGTACAACGCCTCCGAAAAACTTTCCAGCAGCCGTAATGGGATACATATCGCCGTAGCCGGTCGTGGTCATCGTAATCACCCCCCACCAAAGCGTCGCGGGGATACTCTTAAAGCGTTCGGGCTGCACATTATGTTCCAAATAATACATCACACTCGACGAAATAAGCAAAGTAAAAATAATAAACGAAAAACAGATAAGCAGTTCTTCTTTGGTTTCCAGCAACACGTTCCGAATCATTTTGAGAGCATGCGAATACCGCGTAACCCGAAACAATCTGAATAAACGAAATACCCGTAGAATACGAATGATGCCAAAATCGGAGGTAAGCAACGTGAAATAGAAGGGAAAAATCCCCAAGAAATCAACGATAGCCCAGAAGGAAAAAATATACCGTAATCGCCCTTTCCAGCCATTTCCATAACGCGGATTCTCAACACAAGACCATATCCTGAGAAAATACTCAATGGTAAATATGACTACCGAAAAAATCTCAAAATCCTGAAAAAACCGATCATAATGCTGATTGTGTCTGATTTCGGGAACGGTATGAAGAATAATAGCGACAGAATTAAGGAAAATAATCGACACCAAACCAATATTGATGTACAGGCTCAGCCCTCTCCGCCCGATGGCCGAAAACTCTAGCGTGTTATAGACTCGTTTGCGTAGGGTCACGATTGGTACTTTTTTATACAAAAGTACGGAGAAGTTGTGGTAAAATTCGAGTTCGTTATCGCTAAAAAACAGCCCCCTTTGGCCAAAGGGGGCTGTTAAGAATGACATGAGACGAAGACCTTACTCTAACCTAATCTGAATTATCTGGACTTTCTGTTTTGAATCTGTACCGGGATTTACATGCAGATAATAAATCCCACGAGGTAGGTCACTCACATTTAACTCCACTTTAGGGCCTTCTTCGGAAGCATTACCCTTTACAAAGTCCTTTACGGGAATAGACTTGACTCGTTCAGCGGATTCCTTAGAATAAATGTCAATAGAAGATACATCTTTGCTTTTAAGTTCAAGTGTCAATACATTTTTCGTTGGGTTCGGATAGGCCATCATTCTATAGCCTTCCGCAGCGGGTATGTCATAGTAAGTAGCGGCAGAGGTTCCACAGGTATTGGAAGCCGTAATAGCGACCAAGGCACCTCCGGTGGTAGTCACATAGCAACCATTAATATTGGGAACCAAAGTGGCTGAGCCTGACACCAATGTCCAAGTATAACTCGTGCCAAAATAGGGGGTTATTATGTTGGAACATTGCCACATATTCGAGTAGGAGTCAAACAACCATTGAATAGGATTACTGATAGTTGGAGTACCAAAACTAACATTGCGAACGATGGAGTTGCTACTTACAGTCCCGCAAGCCGACGAATAAGCTTGTACTGTAACTGTACCTTGGTTTGTAGCAACAATGTTTACAGCACCACTAACATTTTGAGGACTTGAATTCCCGTTTACTGTTACGTTTGAGGATGGTGTCCAAACAAAAGAGTCTGCATTCGTACCACTGGCAGAAATTGATTGAGTAGTTCCTGAGCATACTACTAAATTATTAATGCTCGTAGAATTTATAATTGGCAATTGACGATTAACTTGGACCTGATTATTTTTTATTAAATTACCATCAGCCCGCTTAGCTTCTACTTTGAGCGTACCTTGACTACTGGTAGATGGTGTAGCAGTAACAGTCGGAGTAGTGGTTGTCGCAGGGCTTGACCAGCCGCTCGGGTAATACCAGTAATAAGTTACATACGTAAAAGGGCCATCTGTCTCAACTGTTGGAACAGATATAGCAAGCGTATTGCTTCCACACGCTAGAACGGCAGTTCCACTATAACCGGAACCATTTATTGTAATTGTACCTACATTTCCAATTTATTTAACCTCAATAGGTTGAGTTAGACTCTCTACTTCATGGGAACCACCCGACCAAGTCCATTTAACTTTAAGTTTTAGTGAATGGGTAGCATTGCCACTTATATAGTTTTTTTTATTTTCCCATATTATATAGGGTATTTCCGAATTAGCATTAGTACTAAGAGTAAAAGCTCCTCCGGTCAGAGTCCATATGTAAGTTTTGATTGCACCGGAAGGTATACCGCTAACACTAGTAATCAGAGGTCTATACTTAAAGCTTGTAATCTGAGGTTCCACACCATAAAAACAGTTTCCGTTTCCGGGAGGGCAATCATCACTTTCTATATCGACAGCAGCTGATTATGCCAATACTTGTAAAGAAAAGAAACAGAAAATCGTAAACAATGCTGGGATAAATTTGTCGTAATTTTTCATAAGTTTTAATTAATTAAAAATGATAGCTGAGATTTAAAAAATATAAGGGAAAATAAGAAAGTTGGAAATCAACTTGCTCATGTTGGTAAGTAACAACTCCATTATCAACTGATTTTTCGTTAAGTCGAGCGTGAGTAAACGTTAATTGGCTTTCAATCGCAAGTGAGAATCGGTGGTTTATAAAATAACGGGCTCCTAAAAATGCAGCTGCCCCTATCTCCCAGTAACGCTTCTCATCGTAGTTGGATGAAGTGCCTGGTAAACCCCCAATACCAATAGTTGCGCCCACTTTAGAATAATCATAATTAAACCGAATATCCATTCCATAGAATAGCATAAATCTACCAGACCTTTGCTGCCATTCATATCCCGGAGCAAAAAAGAGCCCTACAGTTGGTGCACTCCTCTTGACTCCAACACTATGAGCACTAAGAAAATAAGGCATAATCCTTAGCCTAAAAGCCCGACTGTCATTATTGTGGTTGACATAATTTTTCCGAAAGAATAAAGAGACGTTGTTTCCTTTGCCTATTAAATCAAGTAAATTGACGGAAACATCCCATTGATGCCTTATCATTTCGGAGTCAACATATGGTCTAAGAGTATTGAGGGTAGGTGATTGTCGCGAACTTTGTGGAATAGTATCTTGCCCAAACAATCTAACTGAACAAAATATATAGATTAAAAAGAATAGTAGTAGTATTGTGTTTTTCAAAAATATGTCTTTCTGTTTTGGGGTAGTGCCTACTTGCTTGCGGGCGTTTGGGGAAGGGCCCTCGTTGATCAACATCACAATGTTAGGAGTTGCCACTGCAAACAGCTTGCAGTGAGTCAATTTTTTTGATGGATTTTTCATAGCTTTAGCATTTTTTTTATTTAAATATTTGATAATCAAGAAATTACCACCCCCAATTTGTGTTATAGAGGGGGTAATTAAGGAACTTTTGCAGGAAATCTTCCCAATGAGAAGCGTCGTCGGTGTAGTAGTAACTGCACCTGAAGCGGCAGTAAAGAATCGGTAGTCCGTAGTCGTTACGGAGTTGGTCGAGCAGGTAATACCACGCTCTTTCTGAAATCCCAAGGCGCTGGGCCATTTGGCGGGGTGTGCCGGTAGATTTGGCGGTGATCAAATCGTGGCTCGCTGTACTAATACAAGCTGATGGTGAGGAAGCATAAAAGTTGGAATACATCTAAACGTTGAGGCGAATTATTCCAAACTTCTGTTATTTTTCTAAGCTTTACAATAGATTTTCAAAAAATAACACTACAAAATTGTCCAAAATTAGGTGGTGAATCATCGGTCAGCTTGAAGGTGGCAGCCAAACCGACCGATGATTATGCCGAATACGATTGATTACTTCCGCTCAAACACCTTCTCGCCAGCTACGTAGGTTTTCAGCACTTTTACTTCGCGGAGTTCATTGGCGGGGGCCATCATCAAATCTTTTTCCAAAATGATAAAATCGGCGGCTTTGCCCGTTTCGATACTGCCCAAACGGCCTTCTTCAAAATTGCCGTAAGCGGCCCAAATCGTCATGCCGCGCAGGGTTTGTTCGCGGCTGAGCGCGCCTTCCATTTGGTAGCCACCCTCAGGAAATCCTTTGGCGTCTTGCCGGTACACAGCCGAATGAAACGTATAAAACGGTGAAACGGCCTCCACCGGAAAATCGGTTCCAAACGTCACCTTACCGTTTTGTTGAAATAACGCCTGAAACGCATAGCCATTTTTTGCGCGCTCTTTCCCCAAACGCTCAGCTGCCCAGTACATATCAGACGTTGCGTGGGTGGGTTGAACAGAAGGCAAAATGTTAAACTTCCCGAAAGTGGGCACGTCGGCGGCATCCACAATTTGGGCGTGTTCAATGCGCCAGCGGCGGTTATTTTTTTCTTTCAGGTATTTGGCGTACAGATTGAGCATCAAGCGGTTGGCCGAGTCGCCGATGCAGTGCGTATTGGCCTGAAACTCGCTGTTGGCGATTTGCTTCACAAAATTTTCCAGTTCTTTAGGGCTTAGCAACAAAAACCCGGTGGTTGGAGCATCGCTGTAAGGCTTGAGCAAACACGCACCCCGCGAGCCCAACGCGCCATCGGCATAGATCTTAAAAGAACGCACATTGAGGCGGTCGGTCACGTACACGCCTTTTTTCAGCATTTTATCCACATTTTCCTGATTGATGCTTACCATCGGATACAGCCGTATCTTCAATTCTCCTTTTTTCTGCAAATTATCCATCAGATCGATCACTTCCGGCGATACGCCAGCGTCACCCACGTTGGTCAGGCCATAGGAAAAACACACTTCCTGCGCTTTGAGCAGCATGTCTTTGATTTCGGTTTCCGACGGTTGAGGATTGGCAGCCCGCGCCAAACGCATGGCATTGTCGACCAGAATTCCCGTTGGCTGCCCGTTTTTCATGGGAATGTCGCCACCATCAACTTTCGTTTTACCGGTAATTTTGGCCAATTGCAGCGCCTTGGAGTTTACCCAAGCCGCGTGCCCGTCGATGCGAGTCAAGTACACCGGATTATTTGGGAATGCTTTGTCCAACATATCTTTATCAGGAAATTGCTTCACTGCCCAATCATTTTGATCCCATCCGCGCCCAATGATCCATACGCGGTCAGGGTGCTCGGAATGGTATTTTTTTAGGCGTTCCACCACCTCTTCGGCCGACTGCGTTTCTACCAGATCGGCTTGGTCGAGCTTTTGTCCCAAGCCGTAGAAGTGGGCGTGGGCATCGTACAATCCAGGATATACGGCCTTGCCTTCGGCATTGAGCACAGAGTCGGATTTGTACGCACCAAACACCGAAGCTGAGTCGCCAACAAGCACAAACTTCCCTTCTTTGATGGCAAACGCGGAGGCTTTGCTGAAGGTAGAATCAACGGTGTAAACGGCCGCATTATAGACAATTAGGTCTGCTTTCTCTTGGCTTGAGCATGACGCTAAAAAGGCGGCGAATAGCGCGTAAAAGTAGTTTTTCATCGTGTCGGGTTTAATTGATGCTTAAAGCTACGTTATAAAAAGTTATTTTTGAAACGTCAAACGCGTTTTGTCGCCCTGTTGGGGCCTATATTCCCGTTAATAGATGCTAAACGACATGACAAAATAAAGCTAACCTGTTTCGTTTTTGCTTGTATGACACGATTTTTGCTACTGCTGTTTATTCTTTTTGCACCAACTTTTGCTTCCTTTTCTCAAGAACTTTTGACCCTTGAAAACGCCATTTCTGTGGCGTTGGAAAAAAACTACGCCATCAAAATAGCCCGCAGCCGCGAAGCCATTGCCCACAACGACAACACGCGCGGCAATGCTGGTATGCTGCCCGTCGTGACGGGCTCAACGCAAGCCAACTTCAATAACAACAGCGTTAATCAAACGTTTTTTCCACTAGGGACCACCACCCGCGAGCCCCTCATCCAAAGAGGTGTGCAGAACCGCAACTCCAACTCGGGTATCAACTTGGTGTGGACGGTTTTTGACGGAATGGGCATGTTTGCCACCGCTGAGCGACTACGTGAAATTGAACAATTTGGCAAAACCACCGTAAAAATCAACATTGAAAATACCGTAGCGCAGGTAGCAGCGGCTTACTATGACATCATTCGCCAAAAACAGCGCCTAGAATCACTCAAAGACGCGTTGGATATTTCGAGTACTCGCCGCGAATTGGCCAAAGCCAATTATGAAGTGGGAGCCACTTCGAAGTCGGAGTATTTGGCCGCGCAGGTAGACTACAACGGCGACCAAGCCGCTTTGGTGGCGCAGGAGCAATTTTTACAAAACACCAAAGTAACCCTGAACGCACTCTTAATGAGGGATTTAAACCTTGACTTTACCACTCCTGACACCATTACCTTTCGGAAAGATTTGGATTTGGTGCAATTGCAGCAAAGTTTAAAAAGCCAAAATCCGAATTTACTGGCCGCCAATCAAAATCGTAAAATTGCCTCAGTAACGGAGCGTGAAATAAAAGCGGCCCGCCTCCCACAAGTGGATTTGTTAGGAAGTTATACCTACAATACCCTTAACAACGAGGTAGGTTTTGGCGTAAAAACCAGCCGAACCGGCTCTCTGAACTACGGCGCTCGCCTCGTTATTCCGATTTATGACGGCTACAACCAACGCCGTCGTGAAGCGAACGCCAAAATCGGAACGATGATTGCGGAATATCAGGAGTCTGACCTAATGGTGCAGTTGCTTTCGGCCCTTGAACGGACCTATAATACGTACCGAAACAGCATTGCTCTTTTTAGTTTTGAAGAGCAAAACCTTAAAATTGCCCGCCAAAACGTAGATTTGGCGTTTGAGCGCTATAAGTTCGGAAACTCAACGGCCATCGAATTTCGGGAGGCACAACGCAACGCTGTAGCCACCGAATCGCGCCTGATTGAAGCGGCCTACAACGTCAAAGTAACCGAGATTGAACTGCTTCGCCTGAGTAGTTCAATTATCAGTGACGTTAAATAAAAAAATAAATGACCATTAAGGGCTTTGGCTTACCTTTGTTAAAAACGCTTGGTATTTAATAAAGGTTGTTTTATGGAGCCATTTTGGAACAAAACCCTCACACGCGACGCCCTCCTTACGGTCTTTACCAGTGCTATTTTAGCCCTAAGCTGTTTCTATGGCCCAACGATTCATCTCCCGTTTTTAGTCGGGGTGCTGTCGGGCATAAGTCTGGGGGTACTTCAACCGCGTAAGGGCTGGATTCTCGCCGTGGAGCAGGTGATGCTCGTCATAGGCTTCTATTTTCTTATCAACAACCTTCGGCTACTTCCGCCTTTTGACGCCGACGCTACGCAGTTCACGGCTTTTTTGCAGTTCTTACCCGTTTTTGCGGGTAGTTATTTAGGCGGTTTTCTCAAGCGAGCTTTTTAAATTTTGGAATACTGCTCGCATTTCACCAGAGAACGTCAACTGATGCGGCCTAGCTCAATTGCCTTCGCTGCCGTATTGCTCAAGGAATGAACCCCCATAATTAGCCCCGCAAAGCGTTCATCTTTGCTAAACCCCTGCTTCCAACGCGCATAAATCTGCTGAATCACCACGGTATTTTTAAACAACCCAAAGACGTAGTAATACAGAATATTGGAAACATCACGCCCGCTTTGTTGAGCATAGCGGTCCGCAAACTCTTGACGAGTAAAGTTGCCCGGAAGCCACGTCAGATTGAAGCTTTTTTCAAACGCTCCATCCGTGGCCTCTGACCAATATGAGAGCGAAGTGCCTACGTCCATCAGCGGGTCGCCAACGGTCGTCATTTCCCAATCTAACACGGCCAAAATATCGGTCAAGTCGTTGGCATTAAGCACTACGTTGTCGTATTTATAATCGTTGTGAATGAGCGTAGGCGTGTTTTCAGCGGGAAGGTTTTGCGACAGCCATCGATAGACTTGCTCAAAGACGGGTACTTCGTCGGTTTGGGCGTGCTGGTAACGTTTGTACCAACCTTCCACCTGACGCTGCACATAGCCTTCGGGTTTGCCTAAATTAATCAATCCCGTGGCCTGAATATTAATGGAATGTAGCGCCACCATATTGTCCACCAAAGCCGCCGACAGCCGTCGGAATGTATCGGGGTCAATGCCCATTTTGGGAGCGGAATGGGCGCGCAAAATCACTCCCTGCACCCGTTCCATTACATAAAACGGACAATCTAGCACACTTTCATCCTCACAATAGGCAATCGGGACGGGGATTTTGGCGTATTCTGCCGCTTTCAGGAGCGACAACACCCGAAACTCGCGCCCCATGTCGTGTGCCCCTTTGATGTGTTTAGCCCCAAACGGCGGCCGACGTAGGACATATTCTTTCCCCGTATCGGTTTTCAAAAAATACGTTAAATTGGAATAACCACCTGGGAATTGGTTGACATCCGTAATCACGCCCAAATCAGGCACTTGCTCAGCAAAATACGCATTCAGTTTGGTAATATCCAATTGTTCGCCTTCACGCACCGCTACGGGTACATCAGTTTTGGGGGTAGACATCAGGTCGGTTTCAGGTGATTTTCATGAATCAATTCCAAAACAAAATTAAGGGAATTTATGACAAAAACCCGTAGGGGCAGGCCTTGCGTCTGCCCAGGGCTTGCGTCTGCCCAGGGCTTGCATCTGCCCAAGGGCCCCGAAATTACCATCGTATTTTTCAAAAAATGGCTAACTATTACCCTTATTTACACAAAAAAAGGGCGGAGGTAAACCCCCGCCCATACATTTATTAATTTTTGGCACCGCCCTGTTGACCAGTTTTGGGCGGCTGATTTTGTTGCGCTTCTCGCATTGGGTTGGGTGCCCGCTGAATTCCCTGTGATTTAAACAGCTGGAATCGAGTCGGTTGCGCGGGTTGGCGCGGAAAACTGTTATTTTCAGTGTCAATATCGGCAATTTCCTGATAGGGGTCAAGCGTCCATTGAACCACTTTTTTCTTGCTCGTAATCACTTTCGAAATATCTTGGTCATTCAAACGCCAGATTTCGGCGGGAAAACGCGCTACCGAATCCGTACCGTCTTCGTATTGCATTCTGATAATGACTGGCATCGGTAACCCTCCCTTATTTTTCAGCTTGATGGTATAAAAATTCAAGCCAGATTCGACTAATTTACGCTCGTCGGGCGTCAGACTTGCCAAATAGGTTTCGTATTTTTTCTTGTCGTTTTCAGTCACCTGATATGGGTCGTAGGTATTATAAAAATCCTTCATGTCGGGGTTTTTGTCTACTACGCTTTCTTTGATGTATTCTTTGTCCCGCTGGCGCGCCACGGTGTTACGCTTGGCTTCGGCGGCTTTTTTGGCTTCGGCTTTATTGACTTCAGGATTCTGGGTATCCAACGCAAACCATTCGACCTCGGTCAAATCCTGATCAACGGGCTGTGTGCCGTAGAACCAACCTTTCCAGAACCAATCCAAATCCACACCCGAGGCATCTTCCATTGTGCGGAAGAAATCAGCCGGGGTAGGATGCTTGAATTTCCACCGATTGGCATATTCTTTAAAAGCATAATCAAACAATTCGCGCCCCATGATGGTCTCACGTAGGATGTTTAAACCCGTAGCGGGCTTGGTATAAGCGTTGGGGCCAAAACCCATGATGTTGTCAGAACTCGACATGATAGGCACTTGCTTGCTTGGGTCGGTGCGCATGTATTCGACGATGTTTTGCGGCTCGGCCACGTCGCCGCCCATGTCGCGGTCCCACTCTTTGGTCGTCAAATATTCCATAAATGAGTTTAATCCTTCGTCCATCCACGACCATTGGCGCTCATCCGAGTTGACAATCATCGGGAACCAGTTATGACCTACTTCGTGAATAATTACCTGAATCAAAAAGTCTTTGGTTCCTTTTGAATACGTGCCATCCGCTTCTGGACGCGCACCGTTGAAGGAAATCATCGGGTATTCCATACCACCCACAGGACCGTGGACCGATTGCGCCACAGGATAAGGATAATCAAACGTAAACTTTGAATAGGTTTTGACCGTATGCGCTACCAACATAGTCGAGTATTGTCCCCAAAGCGGATTGGCTTCTTTGGGATAAAACGACATTGCCATGATTTTTTTGCCGTTCAATTCCACATTCATTGCATCCCAGATGAATTTTCGCGAAGTGGCAAAGGCAAAATCACGTACGTTATCGGCTTTGAAAATCCAGGTTTTCTTGCCTGAAGGCTTATTGGCTTCGTTCCTTGTCGCTTCTTCCTGACTCACAATCAACACTGGTTTGTCAAACGTTTTACGGGCCTGTTCTAGGCGCTTAAGTTGCTCAGCCGAAAGCACTTGATTGGCATTTTGCAGTTCTCCCGAAGCGCCAACGATGTGGTCATTGGGAACGGTAATGGCAACTTTGTAATTTCCGAAAGCCAAGGTAAACTCTCCTTGCCCCAAAAACTGCTTGTTTTGCCAGCCATTCACATCATCATAAACGCACGCACGCGGAAACCACTGGGCTATTTCGTAGATAAAGTTGTTGTCTTTGGCAAAGTATTCGGCCCCCGAACGGCCCTGCGCGAAACGGAAATCAGTGATGTTATAGTTCCAATCAATCTGGAAGCTCGCCGATTGGCCCGTCTTAATAGGAGCCACAAGTTCTATGCGCATCATGGTTTCGTTGATGGTGTAGCGCAGCGGCTGCCCTGATTTAGGGTCTTTTACGGCCGTAATCTTATGACCATAATCTTTGTCAATCATAGAGCGCATGGTGCTGCTCATTGGCATTCCTCTTTCATTGACCGAACTCGTACGGGTAAGATTTGCCATTGAGTTTTTGGTGAATACGTTCTGGTCTAGCTGCATCCACACATAGCGTAGCTCATCGGGAGAATTATTGAAGTACGTCACCACTTCCGAGCCCGTCAGACGTTGTTTTTCGTCGTCTATCTCGGTTTTGATATCGTAATCCACTCGGTTTTGCCAATAGTCTTTACCTGGCGCGCCCGAGGCGGTGCGGTAGGTGTTTGGGGTAGGCAGTTGGGTGCCCATTTGCTCAAAACGCGAATTGGCGTGGTAAGATGCTGGGGCAGGGGCCTGAGCTTGCAAATAATGGGTAGTTTGCCATAGGCACAAAACTAGAAACAGGGTTTTTCTCATGGAATTCGTCTGCTGAATGATTTTTACAAAAATAGGATTTTCTAGGCAAATAGGAAGGTCATCAAACAAAGGTATGCATCAATATCCCCCAATTTGGGTGTAAAACAGGATGTGCGTTCTTAGCGGGGTAAGGTTTTATAAAGCACAAACCCAATGCCGGCAAAGATGATATTGGGCAGCCATACCGCCGCCACCGCAGGGATTTTGCCCGATTCGGCAATGCCTTTGGCCAGCATGAAGAAGAGTAGATACACAAACGCCAAAATGAAGCCCAAAGCAATCTGCCACCCGGAGCCCCGCCGGCTTTTACGGGCCGATACCACTACGCCTATGATGGTCAGAATAATAAAAGCAAAAGGGTGCGTAAAACGCGTATATTTTTCGAGCAGGTACGTCTGAACGCCATCGGCTCCGCGCAAATTGAGTAGATCGATGTACTCATTTAACTGACTCAAGGTCAGCTCTTCAAAGCGGTTTTTATCATTCTCAAAGTCTTTTGGGCTCAGCGAAATAGCGGTATCTATCTTAACACCTTGGGTTAAGAATTCTTTTTGTCCCTCAAACTTTCGCACTTTATAATCATGAATTTCCCACTTTTTCTTCTTGGGAGCCCATGTAATGCGGTCGGAAGTTAGCTTTTCCTTTAGTTGATTGCCTTCGATACGCTCCAAAGTAAACTTATAACCCGTTTGCGACGTATTGTTGTAGCTTTCGAGGTAGGCGTAGGTAGTGGGCGCGACCTTTACGTGGAAATTCCGACGGTTGAAATAAAATTGTTCTTCGATGTATTTGTACTCAAAAGCCAACCGGATTTTGTTGGCGCGCGGAATAACCCAGCCTACCATGTAGAAAGTAAAAGCCGCCAATATGACCGAACCGATAAAATACGGGAACAAAATTCTGATAAAGCTGATACCGCTGCTAAACATCGCGATGATTTCGGTACGGGCCGCAATACGCGCCGTAAAAAAAACCGTAGAAATAAAAACCAACAACGGACTGAGGTAATTGGCGTAATAAGGAATAAAATTGAGATAGTAATTTACGATAATTTCGTAGGGCGTAGGGTTTGTTTTTCTGAAATTATCTACCTTTTCCGTGAAGTCAATCACGCAGATAATCAGCAGCGTGACAAGTACCGTAAATACGTAAGTGATTAAAAAATTCTTGAGAATATATCGGTCTAATATTTTCATGCAATAAGTCTTTCGTCGTATGTTGTCCGTCTTGCAGTACAACGCAAATCTCCACAAGTTATGCTTTGATTCGGTAAAGGTTGCTTTTTTTAGATTTTTTAACAAACAAAGCAACCTCCCAAAAGCTGAAACTTTGGGGAAGTTGCTTTTGAAGGATTCTCGAAGACTTTCTTATTTCCAGAAAGCCTTCTTATCTGATTTACTTTTTATATTTTGTCAATCCTTCATCCAGAAAACGCGTAAATTCTTCGGCACTTGTATAACCAACGGGCTTGGTCAATAGCTCGCCTTCGGGCGTGACCAAACAGTAAAACGGCTGTGCGTTGTTGTTGAATTTTGTAATCTGTAAGTCGGCATTTTTATCGCCGATGGTGGTTTTTTCACGTTGGTCGTAGGTAGACACAAACTGCTTTTCCTTAGGCAGTTCCGTTTTGTCATCTACGTACAGCGACGCAATCACAAAATTCTTTTTAAGACGCTCCAATACTTCTGGCTGTGGCCAAACATTGGCTTCCATCTTGCGACAATTGGCACAATTGAAGCCTGTAAAGTCGATGAATACGGGTTTGCCCTGGGCTTTGGCCTCGGCCAATGCTTGCTCATAGTCAAAATAACCTTCCAATCCGTGCGGCAAATGCGGCTTGCGACGCCCCGATGCCGTCAGGGCAGGAGCCGAAGTTCCACCGCCAACGGCGTTGGTCAGGTAAAAATCCTGCGTTTGCTCGGGAGGCAACCACCCCGACAATGCCCGCAATGGCGCGCCAAACATGCCCGGAATCATGTAGACCACAAACGCAAACGTGGCCGATGAAATCAGCAAACGCGGGATGGTGATTCCTTTTACGGGTGAGTCTTTATCCATGCGCAGTTTTCCCAATACGTAAAAACCAATGATGGAGAACAAAACTATCCAAATAGCCAAAAACACCTCACGGTCAAGCACCTGCCACTGATACGCTAGATCTATATTTGATAAAAATTTCAAAGCCAATGCAAATTCTAATAAGCCAAAAACGACTTTAAATTCATTGAGCCACCCGCCTGACTTAGGCAGGCTTTTGAGGAATTTCGGAAACATGGCCAAACCCGTAAACACTACCGCGAACGGCAAGGAGAAGAATATCATCCCCAACACTGGGCGCATTACTTCGTTGCCTTTGGAAGCCAAAATCAATAATGAACCCGCAATCGGGGCCGTACACGAAAACGAAACCACCACCAACGTAAGCGCCATGAAGAAAATCCCGATGAGGCCGCCTTTGTCGGCTTGTTTGTCCACACTGTTGACGAAAGAGTTGGGCAATACAATTTCAAATAATCCCAAAAACGACAGACCAAAAAGGATAAAAACTACGAAGAAAATCGCGTTGGGTGCCCAGTGGGTACTGATAAAGTTAGCGGCTTGTGCACCGCCAACACGCGACACCAAAAAGCCCAACAACGTAAAAATGGCCACAATCGAAAGCCCGTAAACCAAGGCTTTACCAGTGCCGTGTTCTTGCTTGGTGAAATAACTCACCGTCATGGGCATAATGGGATAAATACACGGCATAAAAATAGACGCCAATCCGCCGAGGAAACACGCCAACAAAAAGCTCCAAAGTGATTCTTCAGGCTCAGAGACTGGAACATCAGAGATTGTGTTTTCCGCAGAGGCCGTGGCTTCGGCCTGAGTAGTATCTGCTTTGGGTGTCGTTGTAGGTTGCACATTTTCAGTCACCTGTGGCTCTGCGGTTGGGGCTGTGGCTTCTGCGGTTGGAGTTTCTGTATTAGATGCCGCGACTACTTTTAGCGTGTTTATTATAAAATCGGCATTTCCCATCGTACAAAGCCCATCGTTTTGGCATGTTTGATACGAAATAGCTACTTCAATTTGCGGCGCGACCTTTAGAATCTTTACTTTTTGCACAAAACTCCCTTTTCCTTCGGCCACGCTGGTATTTCCGCCCCATACTTCTTCGTAAAATTTATGGAATCCAACAGGCTTAATTTTCCCTACAAGTTGGTAGCTATCATTGGGTTTAAAGGCAAACTCGGTAGGATTAGGGCCGTCTTTGACCTCAAACTCCGTTGAATATAAATGCCACGTGGGGTCGATGTCTGCATTAAATTTTATTTCTATAACATCTCCAACTTTCACTTCTTTTTTAGGAACTTCAAACGACCATTTGGCATGGTTTTGAATCTGTGAAAAGGTCGAAACCGACACCAACAACAACAGCAAAATAGCAGCTATGCGCTTCATATATATTTGACAGATAACAGTTTACAAAACAGTTTTTACTTTTTATTCTTCACCAACGACTTGCCGTCTACTTTTCGTATCACTTCGTTCTTTAGAAACTTTACGCGCCATAGTCCTAGTTTCGTGGCATCGTCGCCAAAACACTTTTGACAAATCATATTTTGAACCGCAATGGGCGCATTATAAATCAGCACCGAGTCGCCTAATTTCTGAATATTGGTGGATTGGGGGAGTTTGTTTTCGGCATTATAAAGATACGCATCCAACACCTCCTTTTCTTTGGGCGAGAGTTGACCGTTTTTCATGTCTTTCGTTCCCAAAAGCAAGATTTGTACCCCGTACAATTTCTCCAATGAGTCTATTTCAGCAATTCCCTGCAATTGACACAACGCCGAAAGATTGGCGTTGGGCTTCTTGGCCTGTGCTTCCCAGTCCAGCTGCGCCTGCTTAACAATCCGCTCACCCCAGTCATCTACGATGGTCACTACTTGGGGAGAAGTGACGCGTTTGATTTGCATACTTTTCATTTTCTCGACCGCTTCTTTGGAGCCTTCTACGCGCCGTTCGGGGTTGCAGGAGGCAAAAAACAGGCCAGTAATCAATATACTATAATGAATCAGTCGGTTGCTCACGGTTATTTTTACTTCAAAATTACAGGTTATTCTCAGCAAAATGAAAACGCCTCTTGCCGCCGTTTGGTTCAGGCAAAAAGTTTGTAACTTGCCATTGCCTATTTATTCAGAACAAAAGACCACTGCCCATACGCCATGAACACCTCTTTTAAAACCCTTCTTATCGACGATGAGCCGTTGGCCCGCGCCCGTTTGCGCCGGCTGTTAAACAAATTTGAAGCAACGTTTGAAATCATCGGCGAGGCTGCCAATGGCGCAGAAGGCCTCACGCTGGTGGAAGAATTACAGCCCGACGTCATTTTTTTGGACATCGAAATGCCCCTAATGAACGGCTTTGAGATGCTTTCTCAACTGACGTTTATGCCAATGGTCATTTTTGCCACCGCCTACGATCAGTACGCAATACGGGCCTTTGAAGAAAACTCTATTGACTATTTACTCAAACCCATTGAAAACGACCGACTCGAGAAAACGGTGGAAAAATTAAGAAAAAGGATGGCTTCACCTCAGGAAGAAACCACCCAAAATACCTTCAATTCCAGCCTTTTACAGATTATTGAACAGTTCAAACCTAAAAAAGACCTACACACGATTTCGGTCAAATTTGCCGATAAGATTTTGTTGATTCCTCTGGATGAAATCAGCTATTTTGAAGCCGAGGATAAATATGTATTTCTAGCCACCAAAGAAGGACAAAAGTACCTAACAAGCTACACCGTGGCGACGTTGGAGGAAAAACTCCCCGACCATTTTACCCGCGTCAGTCGGTCGGCGATTCTTAATTCCCGCCATATACGTGAAATTCAGAAGCATTTTGACGGTAAATTCATTTTGGTTCTCAATGATAAAAAAAGCTCCAAAATTACGTCTGGGCAGTCATTTGCCGAAAATGTTCGCCGACTGTTTGAACTCTAACAATGCAGTTGTCTTGTCTTTTGGTGGTTAACAAATTAAAATAATCTAATTTTTCTTATTTTCTTCTTATTCATTTTGTATTTGACAGCGTCGCAAAATTTTGCGTCTGCAAAGGATTTTTGGTCAATTTCTCCAAAACATTTCATTTTGACAACGTTCCCGATAACGATTGCATAAATAAATCGCCTTTTATCTTTACAAAGTTTAATATCATCTATATATATTACAATAGATTACACATTCCACTGAAAAGGTACTTTTTAAGATTTTCTTAGAAAAATTCAAGAAGTCTGCTATGACAACCACAATTGCTTCTCTCTCTCGCCGTCGCGGCCATCACTTTGGAATAGACCATTGCCAAAGCCCGGCGGCCCTGTATCAATTGCAATTTAATCCTTCCGACAAGATGCCTAAATACAAGCAAATTGTCCATTCGGTGATTAAAGACATTGAAAGGGGGGTTTTGCAAAAAGGGAATCAATTGCCTTCCATCAGCGAGCTAAGCATTGAATACCTGTTGGCCCGCGACACGGTAGAAAAAGCCTATCGGGAGTTGCGCGCGCGCGGCTACATCACATCCGTACAGGGGAAAGGATACTATATTCAATCAAATCACGACAAAAAGCTAAAAGTTCTGCTCATTTTCAACAAGTTAAGCTCCTATAAAAAAATCATTTACTACTCTTTTTTGAAAACATTGGGCGACCAAGCCACGGTAGATTTGGAGATTCATCACTACAGCGCGGGGCGTTTTCAGGAAATTATTGACAAAAACCTAGGCAAATACAATTACTACATTGTAATGCCTCATTTTACGGAAGATTTAGATAAAGCGGATTACCTTCAAACGCTCAAAAGCATCCCCGCCAATGAGTTAGTGCTGCTCGACCGCGAAATCCCCGAGCTTCCACAACAGCCGCTGAGTATTTATCAACGTTTTGACAAAGACATTTTTGAAGCGCTGGAAAATGCCACAGATTTGTTGTCAAAATACCAACGAATGGTATTGATTTTTCCGAGCGATGGCAATTATCCCCTCGAAATTGTGCGCGGATTTCGGAATTTTTGCATCAATTACCACAAAGAATTTGAAGTCCGAGAAAATAGCGATGAATCTGTGATTGAAGCCAGAACGGCCTACATTGCCGTGGAAGAAAATGATTTGGCAGAGCTAATCAAGAAAGCCCGTCGCAAAGAACTTACCTTGGGAAAAGACATTGGGGTAATCTCGTTCAACGAAACCGCCCTCAAAGAGCTTTTGGACATTACGGTCATCACCACCGATTTTGAACTGATGGGCCAAACTGCCGCCACGCTTTTAATTAATAATCAGCGTGTTAAAGTAAAAAATCCATTTTACATGATTCGAAGAGGTTCACTGTGAGGAAATCAAAAGACAACGCATAACATTGCCTAAAAAAACCAACCCCTGGCGAACACAGGGGTTGGGAAACGAGACAGATTTTAGGTGGGTAAAACTACAATTTTGCTACTTCAGTGCCCGCCAACAGAAAACATCCCAAGCCAAAATCTTCATAATCGGGTTCTTTCTCGAAGCTCAACGGCTGTCCATCTTTAGGCTCCTTGCCCGTTCCTTGTACCCAACCCAAAAAGCCGTTGGGATGTACACAGTCTTTGAGCATGGCATTCATGGCCTTGGCTACTATGGGTTGATAGGTCTTTTTATCCAACAAACCGTTGCGCATTCCCCACGCCATACCGTATACAAACAGCGCCGTTCCGGTCAATTCTTTACCGCCAAAATCCGTTTCATCGGTCAAGCTGACATTCCAGAAGCCATCCGTGCGTTGCAATGGTGCAAGGGCGCGCATCATCTCCAAATAGGTCTTTTGGTACTCATCGCGGTGGGGAGCGTCTTTGGGCATAATGTCCAACACCCGCACCAAAGCGGCCACTACCCAACCATCCCCGCGCGACCAATAGCAATTTTTGCCCCCAGGTGTTTTGTAGGGTGGATCAAAGTCTTTGTCACGCCACCAGAGCCCTTCGGCGGGGTTGTAAAGGCCCTTGTCGCCGTGCTGGTTTTTGGTAAACATATACATCTCGTACATTTTTTCGTAATAACGATTATCGTTGTACAGCACGCCCAATTTTGCAAAAACGGGCATGGCCATTTGCAGCGCATCTACCCACGACCAATCATCTTTTTTGTCGCTGTTGACCATGTTGTCCATGCAGGCTTTGATGTCACGAATGCGCTCCTCTTTTTTGTCTATAAGGTACAAATCTATGTAGGTTTGGCCGCAGCATTGGTCGTCGCCGTTGCGGGTAGTAATTCCATTGCGCAAACCCCATTTGTGCGCTTCACCCCACGAAACAGCGTAGTCTAAATAGCTTTTTTGCGGGTCAAGTTTGTACAATGCCATCAATCCTTCGTAGTATACACCCCGCGTCCAGATGTTGCTCGGGCGCGTACGGTCTTTCCCAACGATGGGTTTGCCCACATCCGGCCATTTGTTCATAAAATAAGCATTGGCCGACGTCATGGCTTTCAAAAGCTCCTTTTTGGGGGGGAGTTTTTGGGCCAAGGTCATGGATGCGATGAATAAAAGGCAAACGAGAAGCTTTGTTGATTTCATACGATTATTTAATTTGAATGTTTATTTACGGCCTACCCAAACATTGTCAATTTTGTAGGGCAGGTCATTTTCGTCTTCGCCAATTACTTCGCAATACTCCCAATGAAGGTTTTGTAAATGCTTTCCGAATTTTTCAAATGGTACTTCCTTGAAAAATGGCGATTTATCAAAATAGTCTCGTCTATTAGCTTTTGCACAAACTACTTCACTGCGGATATATTCTTTTTCAAAAATCCATAGTTGTAAATCATAATCAGCACCTTGCTTTTGAAATTCACTCTCCCAATTTTCAAAAATCAGGGCCATTTTTTGGGTGATTAATCTGAAATACCACAAAGGCGGATTCGTTTTATTAAGCCTATAAAATGGATCAATCCAGATTTTAACGTAGTCACTCTTCTGCTTTTCAAAGTGGTCTAAATCAGGCAAAACATTTGCTTCGAACCACTTTTCGATATGAACAACCCGACGTTTCCAGCCTCGTATTTTCATTTACCTTCATAATTTGATATTTCAATTCTCTTTATGCCAAAGCATCATTTTTTATTAACCACCTTGATTAAAGGTTTAGGCACTTTTTTCATACCAGTACCCAAGTAATAACTTGTATGTGGGGGTTGATTATAGGCTACATTTTGGGCAGCAATGCTCAGCCGATACTGGGGGTCGTGCATGAGCGTAACAAACCGATGTTCGGTCGGGATAGTGGTCGAATAAATGCGTAAATTTTTGTTGTCGGTGGTTCTAAAAATAACTTCTTCGCGCCAATCCCCAAATAAATCAGCGCTGAGCGCAGGCGTAGATTTGGTACCGTTGTTGGACGTACAACCTTCGGCGGTGAGCAGGCGACCGCCTTTGTATTTGTCAATGTGATTTCCATCAAGCAATTCACGGCCCAAATCACCGTCCCACCACGCCAGAAAATTAGCGGAACTAGGCGCTTCGCCAATGTCTTCGCCTTTGATACTTAATAAGCGACTTTTGCCATCTACCATCATCCCACCCCAAAGTTCCGCGCCCAAATGCTCGGGGTCAATATCAGCGGCTACCCCTCGGCCTACGTCTTTTCCTTCGGCGGTTCTGACCAAAGTTGCGCCTGTTTTGGCATCATACAGCGCCATGCCTGGGCGGGCAGCATCCTTATCTTTGTTTTCGTGAATACCAAACACTTCCAATCCCTCGTGCGTGGGGTCTAAGTCGCTCACATGAATGGCATCTCCATGCCCAAAGCCTGTAGAGAATAAGCCTTTGCCATTATCATCAACAACCATTGCGCCAAATACAATTTCGTCTTTGCCATCTTTGTCTACGTCGGCAGCGGTGAGGTTATGGTTTCCCTGTCCTTCATAACTCGGGAAGCCATTTTTAGTATCAAATACCCAACGGGAGGTTAATTTCCCATTGCGCCAATCCCAAGCTGCCAGCACGGTACGGGCATAGTAGCCTCGACACATGACGACACTAGGTTGTTTGCCATCGAGGTAGGCTACACACGCCAAAAAGCGGTCCGCCCGATTGCCGTTTCGATCATTATGTTGGGGTGTGCCCCAACTATCAATCGGAAAGCGACTCGGCAAATACTCGGTGGTAGTCAGCACCGCGCCCGTTTGTCCGTCAAAAATGGTAAAAAACTCCGCTCCGTCTAAAATTCTTCCTTGGGCATTTCGGTAGTCTTTGGACGCATCTCCGATAATTTTTCCTGTGCCATCGGTTGTTCCATCGGCAGTTTTACAGGCGATTTCGGCTTTGCCATCCCCGTCTAAATCATAGACCATAAACTGAGTATAATGTGCGCCAGCTCGGATATTTTTCCCTAAATCAATTTGCCACAATCGTGTACCGTTGAGTTTATAGGCATCCAAAAACACGTTACCAGTATAGCCATCTTGAGAGTTGTCTTTGGCGTTGGAAGGCTCCCATTTCAGGATGATTTCGTATTCACCATCGCCATCTAAATCTCCAACACTTGCATCGTTGGCGTTGTAAGTATAGGTTTTCCCGTCAGGGGTGGTGCCGCCAGGAGGAATTTGTAAAGGAATTTCTAAATAAGATTTTTTAAAACTTAATGCCGTTGCTGCATTTTTCTGTTCTACTCCTTTCAGCACCGTTCGAACGCTGTAAACAGCCCCATCTACGGGATTTTTGTCCGTAAAATTACTGCTCTCCAGTGGCTTGATATTTAGTTTTTCCTTGTTCCGATAAATATTAAAAGCCACACTTTCAGGGTCATTGCCTAACAGCCTCCAACTAATAAACATGCTTCCTTCGACAGTGGGCAACGCCACTACGCCTCGGTTGAGGTATTCCATTTGCCGTTGAGCAAAGGTGCTAGTCAGTAAGGTCAGGCAGCAACATACTGACAAATGAATCCATCTCATATTCTTGCCATTATAAGGTAAATGTTGAATAACATCAATGGATTTACTTCTTCTGCAACAACTGCACTGAGCTGTCATTGATTTCAAACTTCTTGTTTTTCAACAAACTAATCACCTCAGCCCCCGCCAAAATCACAGGCCCGTAGCCATGAGCCGCAAAAGGGCTGATGGGACGATGGTAGTAAAAAGCAGGGTCAAAACCCATGCCTGTACCTACACACGTTCCTTCTACTTGGCCTTTTTCATTGACTTTGGTGGCCACGGCATTCCATCCCAAGAGCGTCATAGGTGCATACGCTAAGCCGTCAATCCAGCCTTTATTGATGGCGCGGGCGATGGCATACGTATAAATCGCCGTGGCCGATGTTTCCAGATACGAATCTTCTTTATTGAGCAACTGATGCCAAAAACCTGACCCCGATTGGTACGACGCCAACCCTTTGACGTGCGCTTTCAAAAGCGCCAAAATCGCGGGGCGCGCCGGGTGGTTTTCAGGCAATACATCCAATACCTCCACTTTGGTCAAAATAGCCCAACCGTTGGCTCTGGCCCAGTGAAATTGCGGATGCTCAGTCATGCCTTCGACCCAACCGTGCATGTATACGCCTTTTTCTTTGTTAAACATCCGACCCGCAAATTGCAATATTTGTTTAGCGGCTTCGTCGTAGTATTTTTTATCACCCGTCAGCTTACCCATTTGAGCAAGTGCGGGTACGCCCATAAACATATCATCCAACCAAAGGGTATTGGGCTGGGGACGATTTCGGGCCAGCGTACCGTCTTTTAGTCGATGTTCTTTGGTCAGAATATAATTAATGTGGCTGTCAATCAACGGGCGCAAATTTGACTTATTGCCTTCACGCGTGGCCTTAATCATGGCAGCACACATGGCCCCGCAATCGTCCAGAGCATGGGGCGTCAACAAACCCCGCAGAGGCCCTTTCGTGCCCCAATCGGTGTTTTCTTCAGTCGTTTTTTTGAAGTAAGGCGCGGCGTTAGCGATGAATTCCAGCCGCTTTTCGGTGTATTCTTTATAACGATTATCGCCCGTTACCTGGCTTGCCAAGAGCATTCCCCCGTAAGTAACCCCCCATTCATAGCTAACTAGCCGATAATCGCCTTTTTGCAAGGCGGTATTTTCGTCAATTTGGGATAAATCGGTCAGTACTTCACCCGTTTTGGCATTGACAAAGGCAGCAGGAGTCACATTGTTTAAATATCCGTGAATTCTATCCAATATCCCCTTTACTTCCTCGGTTTTCACAATCCCGTAAGGTACTGGATAATCGGGTTGCAGCAAATGCAAAGGCGTATTGGAGTCATTAGCATTGGTCACGTTGCGTTGCGCAAAAAGGGGCGTTGTCAGGCATAACACCGCTCCAATCGCCGACAAATTTTGACTAGACAGCAAAGTTTTCATAGGTATAAAAGGGGAATAACCGTGGTTTTATTGGAAAGATACAAAGTTGCGGGGAATTACGACATCAACATTCCCGTACCCACCTGTTCAGGACTGCGATAAAAAAGCCCTCAACTTCGAAAGAAATTGAGGGCTTATCAAATTCGGACGTATCAGGTCCTTTGAGGATGACAAAAAATATAATTAGGCTTCTACCATGCACGCACCGACGGTCACGTGGGAAGTCTCATCAATCAGAATAGCTGCACCATTGGCGCGGTTTTTCAGGTATGAATCGTAGGCAAGCGGTTTTGCCGTGCGGAGCGTCACTTTAGCGATATCGTTTAGCTTGAGGCTTTCGATATCTTCCAAGTGCTCATAATTGTTTACATCAATGCGGTATTCGATGCCTTTGACGGAGCAACGTACTAGGCTTGTACCGTGTTGTAGCGTGTATTTATTGCCTACTTTCAACTCTTTTCGGTCGTCCATCCAACAGATAGTGGCTTCAACGTCTTGACTCAAAATCGGCTGATTTCCCGCACCGCTGATTAAGTCTCCGCGGCTGATGTCCACGTCAGTTTCCAGCAATATCGTCACTGATTGCGGAGCCGTAGCTTCTTCCACTTCTTCGCCGTAAACTTCTATTTTGGCGATTTTAGAAGTTTGCTCTGAAGGCAAAACGGTGATAGAATCACCTTTTTTGAAAACTCCGCTTTGAATTCGTCCCGCATAGCCCCGATAATCGTGTAATTCTTCCGTTTGCGGACGCAGTACGTATTGCACTGCCATACGTGCATCGGTCAAATTCAGGTCGTTCAGCACGTTGACATTTTCGAGAAAATGCAGCATTGTTTCGCCCGTATACCAAGGCATGGCTTCCGATTTATCCACAATGTTATCACCCGCCAACGCACTGACAGGGATGATTTTCAAGTCTTTAATTCCGAGTTTATCCGCCAGTTTTTTGTATTCTTGGGCAATTTGCAGAAACGCATCTTCTGAATAGCCCACCAAATCCATCTTATTGACCGCCACTACAATATGAGGAATGCCTAACAAAGACGCAATCAACGAGTGCCGGCGTGTTTGCTCCACCACTCCTTGACGAGCATCAATCAAAATAATGGCCAAATCTGCATTGGAAGCCCCCGTCACCATGTTGCGGGTGTACTGAATGTGACCGGGCGCATCAATGCTGATAAACTTCCGATTGGGCGTTTGGAAATATTTATAGGCTACGTCGATGGTAATGCCTTGCTCCCGCTCCGAACGAAGTCCGTCTGTTAATAAAGCCAAGTCAATTTCGCCGTCGCCTCTGGTTTTGCTGGCGCGCTCAACGGCCTCCATTTGGTCGGCCAAAATGCTTTTTGTATCGTAAAGCAAGCGGCCAATCAACGTACTTTTTCCGTCGTCAACACTACCTGCGGTTATAAATCTTAGAATGTCCATTTGTTCTATTTACGGTTTAAACGGGATCGCCCGAGCGGTTTACAGTTAGTTCTATTTTTGGACGGTTCAATCTTACTGTGAACTGCCTACTTTTGGCTGTAACCTCTAAAAATACCCTCCCTTTTTACGGTCTTCCATCGCCGCTTCGGTTTGTTGGTCGTCGATGCGGGTTTCGCCGCGTTCGCTGATGCGCGTTGCTTTGATTTCGTTGACTACTTTCTCAATCGTATCGGCATCCGACTCTACCGCCGCAGTACAAGTCATGTCACCCACCGTGCGAAAACGAACGGTTTTGGTTACAATTACGTCGTTTTCATCTTTGAAAATAAAATCGGCATTGGCCAATAGATTTCCATCGCGCAAAATCATTTCGCGTTGGTGCGAGAAATAAATGCTAGGCAATGGAATTTTTTCGCGCTCAATATACGACCACACGTCGAGCTCGGTCCAGTTGGAAATCGGGAAGCAACGTACGTTTTCGCCTTTGCTGATTTTGCCGTTAAACAAATTCCATAGTTCAGGGCGCTGCCGCTTAGGGTCCCATTGACCAAACTCATCGCGGAAAGAGAAAATACGCTCTTTGGCGCGGGCTTTTTCTTCGTCACGACGCGCCCCACCAATACACGCATCAAATTCAAATTCTTCAATGGTATCCAGTAACGTAAAGGTTTGCAACCAGTTACGGGTAGCATTTTTACCAGTCTGTTCTTTCAACCCTTTGGCTTTGATGGTATCTTCGACCTGACGTACAATCAACTTTGCTCCTACTTCATTGGCCAACCAATCACGGTACTGAGTTGCTTCAGGAAAATTATGGCCCGTATCGATGTGTACCAATGGAAAAGGGATTTTGCCAGGAGCAAAGGCTTTTTGGGCCAATCGTACAAGGGTAATCGAATCTTTACCGCCCGAAAACAACAACGCGGGGCGCTCAAATTGCCCTGCCACTTCACGCATGATGTAAATGGCTTCGGATTCGAGTTGGTCTAAATAGTCCTGACGTTGGACAATAGACTCTGGACTTTGGATATTGGACATGATTTATCGTGTCTGATTTTGTAATTTACTTTTAAAAGAACGGGGATTCCTTCTCTTCTATTTAGCGTGTAACCCACACTCTTTTTTGCTTTCATCTTCCCACCACCAGCGGCCCGCGCGGAAGTCTTCTCCTTCTTGGATGGCGCGGGTACAGGGGGCACAACCAATACTTACAAAACCTTTGTCGTGCAGTGGGTTATAAGGCACATTGTGCGCCTTCACGTAGCTTTTTACTTGGTCGAACGTCCAAGGCAAAAGTGGATTGTATTTAAACAATTCATGCCCTCCGTCCCACTCAATGGCCTGCATATCGGTACGGTTGGGGGATTGCTCCGCGCGGATACCCGTCACCCAAATTTTCACACCTTTCAGCGCACGATTCAAAGGTTCTACTTTGCGAATAAAACAACACTCTTTGCGGTTTTCGATGGACTCATAAAAACTCAAAGGACCTTTTTCGGTCAGCAGTTGTTCAACCGCTTCGTTTTTGGGGAACATCACTTCGATTTTGGTATCGTAGCGATTATTGGTTTTCTGGAGCGTCAGATAAGTTTCGGGAAACATCCGGCCCGTATCTAGCGTAAAGATTCGGATGTCAATTCCATTGGCTAAAATCATATCCGTGATTACTTGGTCTTCATAGCCCAAGCTGGTCGAAAAAGCCACCTGTCCAGGAAACATTTCTGCCAGTAAACGCAATGCTTCCACTTCGGTTTTACCGCTAAGTAAACTAAGTAACGATTCTGTTGTATGTGTTTCGGTGAGTATCATTTTACGGTTCAATAAGTGTTCTTTTTTATACCTCTCAGGTAGGCATTTTTTCGTATTGTACTATCCAATCGTGAATTGTATTTAAGACAAAACTCATATTTTGTTTTATCTCTTTGTCGTCAAATCTTAGAAATTGTATTCCAAAGCTTTCTATTTTTCGTTGACGAATTTCATCATTCACGGCTACTTCTTCCCAGGTATGACTGATTCCATCAATTTCAATTACTAACATCAGCTCATGACAAAAAAAGTCAACGATATAATTGTCAATCGGTTTTTGTCGGTGAAAGTCGTACCCTCGCATTTTTTTCCCCTTCAATTCAAGCCACAATAACACTTCTGATAAAGTACTATTATTTCGTAATTGTCGGGCTATTTCTTTCAGTTTAGGGTTATACGGAATGATTTGACGACGTTCCATAATTGCTGATTTCACACACCCCGCCCTTCGGGCACCCCTCTCAAGAGGGGATTAACGAAAATTCCCCTCTTGAGAGGGGTGCGGCTTTAGCCGCGGGGTGTGTAGATAATAAAATTAATGAGAAATAACTTATTTTAGCATTTCGATAATTCAACAGCTAACTTATTTTATTTCCAACCACCACTTCATCGTTTCTAATTTCTCTTTTTCAACTTTAGTTAATACCGCTTCATTGGAAATGCTTTCTAAAGTGTTTTTACATCTCTCCGTACCATAGTTTTCTTTGAACCAAAATGGAATCTCTTCTACACTTTTATTCCAATTGCTTAAAATTCTTTTTAGAATAATCTCAAGGGAAACATCTGTTTTAGGTTTAATTTCTTTCAAAATTTGCCCTGCAAACTCTTGATCTAAAATCTCAGTTTCCCTTCTATTATTATTTTCAAAAACTTTAATTAGACCCTCAATTATTAATTCATCAGGCACGTTTGATAAAATTTTAATCAACTGTCTAACTCGCAAATCTCCAATCTCAAGGTATTTATCTACTGAAATATAAATCTCATTAGTCAATTCGCTTGCTGTAAGCGGAAATTTCATATCTGAAAGCTATATTTTGCAAATCTATCTATATCTTCTCCGCAATCACTTCAGCGCTCACCACTGCCGCCTGCGTAAAGTCTTCAATCAAATCTTCTACGGCTTCTAAGCCAACTGAAATACGAATCAGGCCTTCCGTAATACCCAAAGCCGCTTTTTCGTCGGGTTTGAGTTTGGAGTGAGTAGTCGTAAATGGATTGGTGATAATGGTACGGGTATCGCCCAAGTTTGACGACAAGGTTGGGATGGTCAACGCTTTCATAAACGCACTTACGCGCTCAAAACCGCCTTCTAATTCAATGGTCACAATTGCACCTCCCGCGTTCATTTGCGCTTTGGCAAGCTCATATTGGGCGTGGCTTGGCAAATAAGGATAGTTTACCTTTTTCACTTCGGGCAATGCCTCCAAGGCTTCGGCCAAACGTAACGCATTTTGGCTGTGGCGCTCCATGCGTAATTCAAGCGTTTCGAGGCTTTTGCTCAATGTCCACGCATTAAACGGCGACATAGAAGGGCCTGTATGGCGGCAAAAAAAGCGAATCGGGGCAATGTATTCAGCTTTTCCAACCACAACTCCTCCCAATACACGCCCCTGCCCATCCATAAATTTGGTGGCAGAGTGCACAATCAAATCCGCGCCAAAATCCGCGGGTGTTTGAATGATGGGGGTAGCAAAGCAATTATCCACGTTGAAAATCAGGTTGTGTTTTTTACAAATACGACCAATCATGGCCAAATCAACCAGTTCCAATCCAGGATTAGACGGAGTTTCTAGATACACCATGCGGCTATTGGGTTGCACAGCCGCTTCCCACTGTTCTTCAGAAGCATCGGCATCCAAGTACGTATAAGTAATACCCCACTTCGCAAAAATCTGCGTAATAATCTGGTGCGCCGACCCAAACAATGCCCGACAGGCAATGATGTGGTCCCCAGACTTGAGAATTCCCGCCATGCTCGCAAATACCGCCGCCATTCCTGTGGCGGTAGCAAGACCATCTTCCGCACCTTCCAGCATACACACTTTATCGACAAACTCCTGAACACTGGGGTTTGAAAAACGGCTGTAAATATTACCTTCCTCGGTTTCATCAAAGAGGGCCTTACCTTGCTCAGCCGACTCAAATGAGAAACTTGAGGTAAGAAACAATGGCGTCGAATGCTCGCGGTATTGCGTCTTTTTGGTTTGGATGCGGATTGCTTTCGTCTTACGTTGCATACTTTTCTTGAGAATATTAGACTTCCGATGTGCCCACCAAATAATCTGGAAAACACACCAAGTCTTTTAAATGACCTGATTGGATGAGGTCGTAAAATTACACATTTACTATAAAATAGCTTTCAATACAACCCTTAATCCTAAGAATATCACCAATAAACCCACAATTACCATCAATGGTCGACGGTTGACCCGGTTTACTAGATAAGCACCAAGCGGAGCGGCTATCATGCCTCCGAGCATCAATCCCAGTACAACCTGCCAGCTATTGATACCCTCAAAAAGGAGAAACGTAACCCCACTGGCAAACGCAACGGCAAATTCGGCGGCGTTGACCGAACCAATGGTATAGCGCGGGTCACGGCCACGGCCAATGAGCGTAGAAGTTACAATCGGCCCCCAGCCTCCCCCGCCAACGGCATCCATAAAACCACCGAAAATGGCTAGAACCCCCAGTCGCTTAGTGGGCTTTTTGACATTCGTCTTTTTAATGCCTTTGCTCACAATAATACAACCCAATACAACCATGTAGGCCGAGATAAAAGGCTTAATGACATTGCCATCTATTACATCCGAAAGCAAATAAGCACCAATAACTGAACCGATTACACCCGGAATCAATAAAGTTTTGAATAGCTTTTTATTGATATTCTTGAATTTGAAGTGTGAAATGGCCGAGGCACCCGTGGTAAACATCTCTGATAAGTGAACACTCGTGCTGCTTACCGCTGGAGGAACGCCCAGCGTCAATAAAAAAGACGTAGCCGTAGCGCCATAGCCCATGCCCAACGCACCATCTACCAACTGAGCCATTACCCCAACCATCAGGTAAAACGCTAAATCTGAATTAAAACCCGCCATGAAAGAGTCAATAGTAAAACTTCCTGCGTGTTTGTAAATCAAATATCCTATGATAATCGTCAACAGCCCAACGGGTATACCAACCCACAGCCAATCTTCAAGGTCTCTTGGTTTCTCGACAGGAATAACTGGTGGTTTTGTCATGGAGCTCATAGCCGTTTCTGAAATTTATACTGGTGGTGGAACAATTACTGCGATTAATTTGAAAGACAAGCAAAATCTTAAACACCTAATACCAGATATAGTATATTGATTATATAGAGAAATTAAGATAAATTAAATGCCGCTTTTTGGGGCGGCATTACAAAAGTAGAAGCAATAGTTAAAAAGTCCAAGAAATGAGCTTAAAAACTTATTAAATTCTTACAAAAATCCGATTTCGGTACATCCAACGCAAAATGAGCCACTCGACTAAAAGAATCAATCCACCCCGAACCAAGGACTCATACGTAATTCCAAATACCTGATCGTAGGTTTGCGACACATGTATTTGAATAGAGTGATGAATAAACTCTACTATGGTATGGGAGATAACGTAGGCTGCAATGGAATTAGTCCCGATAATAATCAACCAAATAAATGCTTTACGCCACCCCTGTATATCTACCAACCAGTAAAAAGCCGCGAGCAACACAAAGCACCATCCACCGCTAAACAACACCCAAGTAGGCGTCCAAATACGTTTGACATTGGGACAAACCCCTAGCCAGTTGAGAAGAGAACCGACCACCAAAAGGGCTACGCCTAAAGTTGCAAACCGCTTTACTTTTTCCATCGGTGATGAATCTGATTTGAGCCACTGACCCGCCAACAGCCCTAAAACCATTGTACCCAAGGTTGGAATAAAGCTTAACGTAGAATACCCGCCACCGTTTCTAATGAAAGGTTTCTCACGAGGAAAAAGGTTCATAAACCATTGGTCAAATGCCCATGCCGCATTGGTATTTTTATTCCAATGAGCTGCAAACCCCTTTAAATTATGTTCCCAATCGGCAGTAACACCAACGGCTGCATAATCAAAGTCGGCGCCAGGAAGTGGGTAGACGGCAAAGAAAAGCCAATAACCTACCAAAATGGTACCCAAAGCAATGAGTTGGGTACGGAAGGTACGAAAACCCAGCCAAAATAAAACAGGGTAACCCAAGCCAATTTGCGTAAGTGTATCTTCAAACGTAAAATTGGTTTGTTCGCGATGCATAGAACGCAGAAAAATACCGAGAAAAATCAGAATCAACGAACGCTGAATGGTGTGCCCAAACATAGCTCCGAAATTTTGCCCTTTAGCCATCCGACTCGCAATAGAATACGGCAATGCCACACCCACCAAAAACGAAAACGACGGTTGAATCAAATCATGCAACGAGCAACCTACCCATTCGACATGGTCTTGGTTATAGGCCAAAAACGCCCAAAAAGAACTATCGGGCAGGGCTTTGGAAATACTACCGAATTCGAGCACTTCGGCCATCATCAAAAACATAACAAAACCTCGGTAAGCATCTACCGACGAGATACGGACGGGCAAGGTGGGCGCCATAGCGTTAGGAAAAGTTTAGGAACGTAACAGGGTTTGTATACCTAAAGTAAACAAAAGTGAATTTATAACTTACGGGCGAACTATGCAGTAACATCCCCTGTTTTTGATATTACTGAATTTCAATCTGTTGATACCTTTTCTCGCCCTAAAAAAAATGATTATCAGCTTCGTTTTTGTCCTGTCGCTGGCAGGAGGTTTTTATTTCTTTATGTATGAGCGTTTTACGTGGGAGATAAGCGGCTATCGCTCTAATCCTGATTTAAAAACCGTTCGCCACGATTGGAAAGGCAACCCTGTAAATCCGCAAGGACGCTTTTTGAACGAAAACTTGGAGCCTTTGCCTGGGTTTAGTGATTTATTGAAATGGCAACGCGAAACCAATCCCCAAAAAGCCGAGAAAAAAACGGACACATTTCGCCTGAAAGTGACTAAAAACAGCGATTTTCTAAATAACAACGACGATTGTGTCGTGTGGTTAGGTCATGCTACGTTTTTTATTCGGCTCAACGGTGTCCGAATTTTAACCGACCCTGTGCTGGAAAGTCCCTCTGCGCTGATGAAACGGTTTTCGGAATTGCCCATGGCGGTTTCAGAATTAAGGGATATGGATTACATCATTGTCTCACACGACCACCGTGACCATTGCGACGAAAAAAGCCTCAAAACATTGGCCCCTCAAAACCCAAATGCCACTTATCTGACGGGCCTAGGACTGGACACGCTGCTCAACAATTTCACAAAAAGCCCTAATATTCAATCCGCTGGCTGGTATCAAACCTATCAAACAGATACCTCTAAGGTTGAAATCATCTATTTACCCGCCCGTCATTGGGCACGACGTTATTTAAACGATACCAACAAAAATCTGTGGGGTGCGTATTTGATTCGAGCCAATGGCAAAAGCATTTATTTTGGGTCCGATTCGGGCTACGGAACGCACTATCAGGATTTTGCCAAGTATTTTGGCGGGGTTGATGTGGCCCTGTTGGGGGTTGGTGCTTATAAACCCGAATGGTTTATGTCTGCCAGTCACGCTGGGCCAAAAGACGCCGTACAGGCAGCCCACGAAATGAAAGCGAAACGAATGATTCCGATGCACTACGGCACGTTCGATTTGTCAGATGAGCCGTTGGGAGATTGCTACCGCTCGCTTCAAAAATTGCAGAAAGAGCCACAGAATCAGGGATTAATCCAGTTGGCGGGCGTTGGAGAAGTGATAAAGTTGTAGACTTGGAAAGAATTATAAAAAAAATCCTCGGCAAGGCTTAAAGCGTTGCCGAGGATAAATCAAGCTATAAAAATTAATTCACCGTAGTTTTGAAGGCTTTTTTTGCGGCCAAATCGTGGGCCGTATCGTAGTAAGAGCGCAGATTTCCCCAATCGAATACATCCGAAATATTCTCTACTTTATTACGTTGTTGAATCCGCTCACGCAGGTTCATACGCACAAATTTGAACATGATGTTGGCCAATTGGTCGGCGGCCTGATCAAAGTTTTGCGTTTTGCGATTAATCACATAAATACCTCGGTTTTCGTAATCTCGCATGATTTGCATAATAAAATCACCGAAACCCGACAAGTCGCTCGTAACGGTGGGAATACCGCGCACTACGCACTCCAACGGCGTATAACCCCACGGCTCATAGTAGCTTGGGAAAATCCCTAGGTGACATCCTCGCACAAATTGGCCGTAATCCAATCCAAAAAGTGGATTTGTTGAAGCAATAAAATCAGGATGGTATACGATTTTAACGCGGTCTTGCTCGTGGTTTTTCAGGCCCGAACGTTCGCAATATTCGGTGATAGAATCAGGTTGTTTCAGGTCGTGGGTTACGTAGGGCGGCAAGCGTTTCGTTTTCCAAGTTTGAATGGTTCGACGGAGACGCAAGCGCCAATATTCATCCACAAATTGATTCAGATCAGGCAAATGATGGTCGGTAGAAGAAGCAGAAGCCAAAAATAATTTATCACCCAATTGCTTTTCAATCGCTTCGCAGGTATCCTGTATTTCACCCAAAACTGCTCTAGACTGAAGTACATCGGGGTTGATAGAATGATAAGGTTGACGCGTCACGATAAACATCACCACCGTCATATCCATCTTGGCCTGCACCATTTTCCAGTTCAACCGCGCCAAGGCTTCCATCGTAATATCGTAGCCTTTGTTGACAAATTCATAGCGGCCCGACGTGAAGAAATAAAGCGTTTTATCCAGATTGAAAGAATAGCTTTGGAAAAAGTGACCCATGATAAACCGATGGATATTTTCCTTATACTTCATGTGTAGGTTCTGAAACTCGTGTACTGCGGCAAAACGCTGAATATTAAGGCCATTTGGCAACACCAAGTCAGGGTATTTCCCCAAAAACACTTCACATTCACGGGCCGTTACGTCGCTGACGGTTGTACTCACGTGGGCGCTCAAGTACGCAAGGCGTTCGATGGTGGCCTGAGCCTCAATGGCGTAGTACCGCGCCTCGTGTTGCCAATCAAATGAGGGAAGTTTGGTATAGAAATCACGCTCGTTGGAAGCGATATACCGTCCCAACATAGTAGCGTGGGTGGTAAATACGGTCGCAATCCGAACATCATCTTTGCGCAAATCAGGCAATCCCGAACTTGCCATCCATTCGTGAAAATGGGCCGTAATTTCAAATTTTTTGGCGTAATCTTCCGCAAACTGGGTCAGAAAAACCCGCACCATTTCGCCAAAACCCAACGTTTGATTGACCAAGTCTTCAATATTGACCGTCGAGATTCGATGCCGTTCCCACAGACTATATTTTATACGGTCTAGCTGCGCCGCTACACTCCTAATGTCAAACAGTACCACGCGGGGTTTTCCGGTAATGAGCCAGTAGCCGTATTCGACTACAAAACCCGCCTCACGCATCTTTTCTACGGTCTGATAAATCCCCGACCCGTCGTCTGAAGTGATTGGCTCATATTCTGTTAAAGCACGTTGGGGGAAATAAGGCCCCAAACATACATAATCATCCCCCCATTGGTCGACCATTGCAGGGACTTTGCTCCGAATTACGGTATAAATTCCTCCCACTTGGTTGCAGACTTCCCAAGCGACTTCAAATAAGAGGGCTTTTTTAGGTTTCTTTTCCACGATTAATGAAGATTTTTAATGTACAATTTTTAATTCAAAATGTACAATTTTATAGTTTTAAATTGCAATAATAATGTTTATTTGCTTTTATTCAAGGAAAACAAACGCTAAGGATAAAGTTGATTATAATACATACAAAATGCGTTAGGAAGGTTTTCGACCTGTTTTTCCAAAATACAGCTTACTCTTTATTTGACATCCGCCTACAATCTGCTCCCAAACACCTCACTCTCAACAAAGTGGTTTTATTACCTAAAAATAGATTTACCCGTTACACTACTTGATTATTTGATATTATTTTATCAGTAACTATTTTGGAGAGTCTATTTTCTAATAGCATTCTAATATTCTTAACAAGAGCATCACAGTTCCTAAAGATAATGCCCATATCATTTAATAGGGGCATAAATGAGAAAAAATAAAATTTCTTTCCCAACAATACTATACAAAATAATGGCATCATCCCTCATTACTGCGGGGATTTTGGGAAGTTTTATCAACCTTCACACTTAAACAAATAGCCAACTCCTTTGAGGGTGACTATTTCGAGGGCAGGGTCGTCGCGCAGATAGTCGCGTAGGCGGGTAATATAGACGTCTAAATTACGGGAATTGAAGAAAGAATCGTCGCCCCAAACCCGCATCAAAATATCGCGACGCGGTACGGTGAAGTTGCGGTTTTCGGCCAATATTGAAAGCAGTTCCGTTTCGCGGTGGGAGAGTTTGCGCAGATTGTCGGCGCGGTGAAGTTCGTACTTATGAGGATAAAAAGTATAGCTACCAAGCACAATATGGCCGTTTGGAGCAACTAAGACGGGCTTAGCGTTGGTCAACTGAAGCAAATTCTGAATCCTGACAATCAGTTCCTCCATGCTGAAAGGCTTCCGCACATAGTCATTGCCTCCCGCCTGAAACCCCTTCAGTACATCTTCGGTTTGGGTTTTGGCGGTCAGAAAAATAATGGGTATTTCAGGAGCCAATTGACGAATATCCTGCGCCAATGCGTAGCCGTCTCGGTGCGGAAGCATCACATCCAACACACAAATAACGGGCTGAAATGCTTTAAATTGGGCAAGTACATCTCGCCCATCAGCTACCATGCACACCTCAAATTGGCGACTTTCGAGGCTTTCTTTTACAATTTTCCCTAAAAAAGGCTCATCTTCTACGTACAGAATCTTGGTCATACTTTGTTTTGGGTGGTGACAAACGGTCGTCGTCGCAATTTGGGTTTCGGGCGGAGGCAAACGGTCAGCTGATGCGGCCCCGCCTCTACGGTTTAGGGATGATGATGGTAAATATACTACCTTTACCTACTTCACTTTCTACTTCGATGCGGCCTTGGTGTTGTTTGACAACCGATGATACGTAGCTCAATCCTAGCCCATACCCTTTTACGTCGTGCGTATCGCCCGTGGGTACCCGGAAAAATTTATCAAAAATTCTCGACAAAAATTCCGACTGAATACCGATGCCGTTGTCCTTGATCGAAAGGCGCAGCTCCGCGTCGGTTTCTTGTAAAAACAACGAAATTTGAGGGCGTGTTTCGGTGTATTTTAGGGCATTATCCAATAAATTATAGACTACATTGGTAAGGTGGATTTTGTCGGCAGAGAGCAAAAAAGAATGTCCTTTTTTATCAAAATCTACTTTTGCAGCGTATTTCTCAAATTGCAGTTTCATTGAGTTCAACACAAGTTGCACAGTCTCTGCCCAATCAACGGTTTGGAGTGAAAGCGTCAGTCCCTGTTGCTCAAAGGTTGCCATTTTCAGTACTTTATCCACCAGCAACGTCAGGCGATTGAGTTCACTTTTTGAAATTTCAAGGTATTCTTTGGTTTGCTCGGGGTTTTGCGACACGCCAAAATTCTGCAAGGCTTCAATGGCTACGCTGACGGTGGCAATGGGCGTTTTGAGTTCATGCGTCACGTTGCTGATAAAATCATTTTTTAGTTCCGTCAGGCGGCGCTGCTGACGAAGATTTTGGTAAATCGCCCCAAAAGCCAAGCCTGTAATAGCCAACAGAAAAAATGAAAACAGGCTTTGTGGCAGGATTTTCTTCAATAAAAATCCATTATAATCGAAAAAAACCGCACTGTATGTACTTCCAAAGGGGATGGTCGTAGCGACGGCCGACGTAGACAAGGTGGATTGATTTGATTCAGCCGAAGGTTTTACTTCCTGTTTTTCAGGAGAAGACTTCACTTCCTGGCGTACAACCTGAAACGGCAGGTCAATTTTTGACTTTCTGATTTGTCGCACGTAGGCACGTTGGATGTCTTGGATTTTGAGCGAATCGTTGCCTAAACGGATAATGAATTGATTTTCCACGGCTTTCGCCTTAGCTTTCTTTTGCGTCGATAAGGCCTGTTTTTCAGTACGTTCAACAACCGATATTCTTATATTATTATTTTCACCCGAAAGTGGCGTAAATGACAAAACACTGTCGCGATTTGGGCGATTATACATCACCACTTTGGCCATTCGGCCAAGCATTCGTTGGAGGGTGTCAGACGGTTGGTGCGATTTTACAATGATAATTTCGGATTTGCCCTGCGGTGTAGTGTCGGCAACGGTCAGTTTAGTAATATCCAAGTTGCCCACTGAATTCATCTTAATGGCGCGAATATCTTCGGGTCGGGTCTTTCGTAAAACGTCTTGCAGTTTACTTTTTGAAAGCGTGGTATCTACCCCCAGCGATTGAGCCATTCGAGCCGCCGTTTGAATATAAAATAAGTTGAATGCTTCTGCTCTTTCATTTTTGCCGTCAGGCGCTTTTTTGTCTGAATAAACGATAGGTGTAGGAGGCGAACTTTCGTGGGTATATCTAAAGGTAAACTTTCGGTCAATAGCCACTTTATTTGTTTTTCCTGCTGGCGAATCCGACGCAAATGCTTTTCGCATCGGAAAAGTTATCTTTTTCTGAATCACCGAGTCTTCCAAGGCCTGAATGGTGTTTTTGAACAAAATATCAGCTTCCTTTTGCAGGAGGCTTTTTTGTTCATTGTATTCTTTGCGCAGCCAAAACACCTGAAAAGCCGCCAATAAAAGCATACTGGCGACCATCAGGGATAAAGAAGTAATAGCTGACTTAGTATTCCTCATTTTTGTTAACAGTGTATGAGTCAAATAGGCCCTTTCAAGACGACAGAATACTAATTCCGAATGATTCTGATGCCACCTTGTCCGCCCATTTCTTTCATGAATTCATCGCGTTTTTTGGTAAACTCGGCTTCGGTTATTTTCTTCCCACCCGAAGGAAGTTTTATATCGTTTGCGGCCAATTTTTTAAATTCCGCTTTGGTCAGACTGTAAATCATGTCGCCATCATTGACGTCTACTTCCAAAATTAAGCCAGGCAATCCGCCAAACCCTGCGGGTCCGCTAGGTACGGGGATGGCCTCCGTAAACCACGCTACGATGGGCTGGTTATTTACTTTATTGGTCATGGTAGCCTTCATGCAGTCATAGCCCTGAATCTTTTTGGTCTCTCCCGCCAATTTCCACGGCATCCGGCGCAGGGTATCTTCAATCAGAAACTTTTGCCCCGCCAATTCGCGCAATTCTACGGTTTTTTGGGTTTCATAGTTGCGGTAGGTTTCATTTTGCGGAACGCGAATCACCATGCGCACCGTATTTCCGTTGGCATCCGTATTTTCTTCGTCTTCGTTGGGTTGCGCGGCAGCCTTGAACAATGATTCGCTGGCCCGAACCAGAAGTTGCATTTTGTTGGTACGAAACTCCGGCACCATAGCCTTCATCGACTCATCCTGCATGCGTTTGTGCATATTGATTTTTTGGTCGTACAGCACAATCCCTTCGTTTTGTTGGCCAAAAGCCTGCAATAAACAAAATATCAAAATTAGGCTTAAACTTGTCTTTTTCATTGGTTTATGATTTAATTATTTGTTTAAAAACGAATATTTTTACCCTTGACGTATCACGCGCATTCCGCCCGATGGCATACCGCCCATGAAGCTTTTGAGACTGTACGTAAAACTCAACAGGAAGTAGCGGCCCAAGGAGCGAATCCGCTCGTCTTGTACGAAATTTGCCTGCGCAATGCGGTTGATACCCACGTTACGATTTAGCATATCGACCACCGAAAATTTGAGTTCTCCACGATTACCTTTCAAGAAAAACTTAGACACCGACGCATTCCAGATAGGCACTTTTTGGTTAAAAGTTGAACCCGCAAAATCGTAAATGCTGTAGTCCAAGGTCGAGTTAAGAGTTAGTGTTTTGGTTACTTTTAAGTTACCTTCTACATCATATACCTGATTCACAAACGACTGATTAAGATTGGGATTGAGCGAATAACTGGTTTGGTTGTACGTGATGGCCGCGCTCGTCGAAAAGTCCAAAATTTCCTTATAGCGGTATTCCAACCGAAGTCGGTTACGACTTTCGAGGCGACGCGTGAGGTTGTCTACGTTGTTGACGGGCGTAATGCCCCGATTTAAGACCAAATTAGTACTAAAATTCACCCGAGTCCCAAGGGCTTTAATCCTAAATCCCTGCGAGATATTGGCGTTGACGGTATAATCATCTTTTACGTTGACGGGGCGATACGTGCGTACCAAATTAGCATCTACTTGTTGAGCATTGGCAATTTTGTTGGTGGTATAAGTCAGGTTGGCAAAGGCAAAGAAGTTACTGAATTTGAGCTGATTAAAATTAAAGAAATTCAAGTTTAGGCGATGATTGTATTCGGGCCGCAGGTTGGGATTACCAGTCACGATGTTGAGCGGGTCGCTGTTGTCTACAATTGGCGAAAGTTGCTGAATACTTGGTTCTCGCACGTCGGTATCGTAGGTCACATTCAGGTTGCGGCTGGGGGCAAAATTGTATTGATAACGCAGGTTGGGCAACACATTCACAAACGTGCGGGCAATGCGGGTATTTTGCAAAATCAACTCACCATCCAACCCCGACCGCTGCACGCTTAGCCCCGTGGAGAAGTTAGCTTTTTGAGAATTCATTCTGAAATTCAACCCACCGCGTTGATACGTAAAATCATTACGAAACTGATTGCTCAACTGCGCATTGAAGCGCGGAGCGCGCCCCTCGCCGTTGACGTCAAATACCTGCCTGTCAACGTCGTTTTGAGAAAGATTCAGCGCATAATTGACCTCCAAATACTTACGTTTACCCAAAGGCTCAGTGAAAGATGCCGTGATACCGTAGCTTTGACGGTCGTTGGCCTGTGTATTGGTCTGGCGTAGCGTATCTACACGGCTTTTTTGACCAGCGGGATTGTAAAAAGTATTGACGGCACGCAAAGTTCCATCGCGGTCGCTTTGTTCGAGACCCAAAGTAAAATTGGTCGAAAGCGTACGCCCTTTTTTGGCAAACTTGTGTCGCCACAACAACTCAGAGTTAATTCTCCAGGTATCGCCTTCTGCATCTGATTGCCGTATACCTTCATTTTCGAGCGCGCCGCGGCCATTGGTAGAAAGGCTGCTGCTGCCCGTGTTGGACGAATTTTGGGAATAGTTGAAGTTATTGGTCCATTTCAACGAATTGAGCGAATCAATTTTATGGTCCAAGGTCACATTCCCTCGGTGCGTAGCGTTGGTGGTTTTCTGGGCGGTGTTTTGATTGGTTTTAAAATTACCCATCGGCAGAAAAGTCTCATGATTGGTCTCACGTTCAATCAATTGGTCGAGTTGATTATAGAAATAGTTACTTTGCAACTCGGTCTTTTTGCTGAGCTGGTCATTGTAGTTCAAGCCCGCCCCGCCCGAGGTGACAAAGCCATTATTGCGCCCACCAAAATTGAGGGGAATGGCGGCATCATCGTCTGAGTTAAACTGCAACCGCACCCCACCGCCAGCCATCATACGTTGCGACGCTCCAGTGAAGTTCATGTAATCATCTATGGAAAACCCCTGTTGATTGATGTTGTTGGCCATACCCAAAAACGACAACTGACGGGTTTTGCTGAAACGGTTAAAATTACCTTTGAGCGAATATCGACTCGCATCACCCACCCCCGCCGTGACATTGCCAAAAATCCCTTTTTTCTTTTCCTCTTTCAACGTTAGGTTAAGGGTTTTCTCCCGCTGACCATCGTCAATGCCCGTAAACTGCGCTTGGTCTGATTTTCGGTCAAATACCTGTACTTTATCTACCACGTCGGCGGGCAGATTTTTGGTCGCCATTTTGGGGTCTCGGCCAAAAAACTCTTTGCCGTCGACCGTCACCCGTTGTACCTGCTGTCCTTGGGCGCGAACCGTTCCGTCGCGGTCTACTTCTACGCCTGGCAGGCGCTTGAGCAATTCTTCTACGGCCGCGTTGGGCTGTACTTTAAAAGAGCCTGCATTGTATTCAATGGTGTCTTGCTTGATGGTCACGGGGTCGCGCTCGCCTTTGACAATTACTTCTTTTAAATCCTTGGGAACAGGCGCCATCTGAATAGCACCTAAATCCAATAAATCTGTTGTTTGTGGCTGAATTAATTGACTCAACGGTTGCAAGCCCACATAGGTGGCTTTGAGAAAATACGGGGCATTGGTTACGTTTTTAAACTCAAACGCACCCGTCGATTGGGACCTCGAAAAAGAGACAAGCGACGTATCTTTTCCATCCAACAACATCACCGTTGCACCTTCCAACGGGCGGTTGGCCGTGTCGCGAAGCGTTCCTTTGATGGTCAATTTTTGGGCAAGTGAAGCCGTCGAAAGTACCAGACAAAAAAGCCCCGACAGGGCATAACGTTGAAAGAAAAAAGTTGCCTTTTTTGTCAACTTCGTGTTCTGTCGGGCAGTTTTCGTAACGATTTTTAAAAAATAACGCATGGCTGTAATGGGTTTTTGAATGACTACGGGACAAAACTAATGAGGCTCTTGGCCAAAGTAGGTTAATGGTCGTAGAAACAATGTTAATTAAGGTTAATGCCAAAAACCCTATCTTTGCAAATACTCATCTTAGACATCTTCATTCACCATGCATTGCTACTTCAACGGTGACATTATCCCTGTCGAACAGGCTTCTGTCAAAATCAACGATCTTGCTTTATTGCGCGGCTACGGCTTATTTGACTACTTCCGTACCTACAACGGCGTTCCGTTTGAGTGGGATGGATACTGGGCGCGTTTTACCCGCTCGGCCGAAGTGCTACGCCTGCCCGTGGCCCTTACACAAGCCCAAACCGCCGATGTATTGGCAGAACTCTACAAACTAGCCGACAAACCAGATATTGCCTACCGTTTTGTCTTAACTGGCGGCTATTCGCCCGACAGTGTTAGCGTGGTAGAGCCCAATTTTTTGATTATTGCCGAAAACCTGCCCAAAGACAACCCCGAAGGGCGTTACCGAGGCATCAAAGTGCTACCCTTTGAGTTTGTGCGCGACCTACCCGAGCTTAAAAGCACCAATTATCTCCACATGATTCGCCTAGCCGCCGAGATGAAATCGCAGGGAGCGGCCGATTTATTATACCATAAAGACGGCGAAGTAAGTGAATTAACGCGCAGTAACTTCTTCATTTTCAAAGGCGATACACTCATCACGCCCGACCAAAACATTTTGCACGGCATCACGCGCCGAGTGGTGTTGGAACTGGCCCAAAAAGATTTTAAGGTAGAAATTCGCCCGCTGAAAGTGGAAGAACTGGAAGAAGCCGACGAAGCCTTTACCACCAGCACAACCAAATGGGTGATGCCCGTGGTGCAAATTGGCCGTCAAATTGTGGGCGACGGCAAGCCCGGTGTCAGAACCTTGAAGCTATTGGAGCAGTTTGAGGAATTGGTGACGGGGTATGGATTGGTAAAGGCATAGTTTTTTAGCGGCTTATTCTCAATATTTTTAGGTTTTAACGTTCTATCTACCGCTTCTTTTAACCAATAATATTCCCATGTCTATCACCAATCCTGCCGAGCTGGTCGGCATGAAAAAAATCAGCGAAGCCGTCGGCACTACCCTCCGAAAGATGCGCGAATACGCCCGTCCTGGCATGACAGCCAAAGAACTAGACGATTACGGCGGACAAATACTCCAAGAATTTGGGGCCAAATCGGCCCCACGCCTTACCTATGGTTTTCCGGGATGGACGTGCATCAGCCTCAACAACGAAGTAGCGCACGGTATTCCTTCAGAACACAAGATTTTAAAAGAAGGTGATTTAATTAACATTGATGTTTCGGCCGAACTCGGCGGGTTCTGGGCCGACAATGGCGGATCTTTTGTGTTGGGCGAAGACAAAAACAATCACCTGAAACTTGTCAACGCCTCGAAGCAGATTTTACACAAAGCTATTCATCAAATCAAAGGAGGCGTCAGAATTGCCGATATTGGAAAATTGATTGAAACCGAAGCCAAAAAATCAGGCTATCGGGTCATCCGCAACCTTGTCGGACACGGCGTAGGTAGAAGTTTGCACGAAGCACCCTCCGAAATTCCTTGTTTCTATGATCGCTTCAACACAGGCCGTTTCAGAAAAAACTCCATCGTAGCCATAGAAACCTTCATTTCCACCAAAGCCACGCTTGCACACCAAAATGGCGATGGGTGGACGTTTGTGACCAACGACGGCAGTTTTGTAGCCCAACACGAGCATACAATCATGATTACCGACGGAAAACCCGTTATACTTACCGAAAGCAACGAAATTTGGAATTGAACATGAAACAGGCAAAGTATTGGGTAGAGAAATACCAAATGCAGACGCATCCTGAAGGCGGCTATTTTACCGAAACTTATCGTTCGACGGAAAGCATTTCCCAAAGTGCACTTCCTGGCCGTTTTTCGGGGGACAGAAGCTTTGGCACGGGCATTTATTTCTTACTCGAAAATCATCATTTTTCGGCGTTTCACCGCATTCAGGCCGATGAAATGTGGCATTTCTACGCGGGCGGGCCATTACAGGTGTACGTAATTCACCCGAACGGACGGCTTGAAATTATCAAATTGGGAGCAAATCCTGACAATGGAGAAGTATTTCAGGCAGTGGTGCCGGCCGGTACATGGTTTGGGTCTAAACCTGCGGCGGAAAGTGATTATTCGTTGGTGGGCTGCACCGTAGCGCCAGGCTTTGATTTTGCCGATTTTGAATTGGCGAAGCGTGCTGATTTATTAACTGCTTACCCCGAACACGAAGACGTGATTCGGTTGTTGACTCCAGAGGTTTAGGCAAAGAGCAAAAACAACAAAGGCTTTAGCCCTGACTCTTTGCAAACAAAGGAATCAAGACTAAAGCCCTATCTAACTCCCTACTTTATTAGTTCTCCAATTTCTTCAATTCGCCAATCAACGCTTCTACCTGCTCAAACGATACCGCAGGGAAATTAGCGATACGAATTTGACTTTCCTTGAAAGGTCCATAACCGCTCCCGACAATCATATTGGCCTGTTTTATCTGAGCAATTACTTCGGGCGACGGAATGCGGGTATTGGCCACTATCACCGTGCGCGAACGATGCCGCTCTTCGGCTACCGACGGGCTGAAAGCACGACTGGTTTCAATGTATTTATTAAGTAGTTTATATTTTTCTTCGGTCTGCTTACGCACCGTTTCGGCACCGATTTTATTCATATCTTCGGCTACTTTTCCCAAAAGATAAATGCCAATCACGTTGGGCGTAGCGGGAGTTTCGTAATTCTTAAAATTCTTCCACAGCATGGGCAAACTATTGTGCGCTCCGATGCTAACATCCTCGTACTTCTGCAAGCGCTCGGCTTTGGCGAGGCATTTTTCGTTGGCAATCCATACCCCCAAACCCGCTGGTAAGCCAAAGGCTTTTTGAACCGAAAAGAACGCCGTATCTACCACCCCAAAATCTAACTCAGGATAAGGCGCCGAAGAGACCATATCGACCGCAATGAGTTTTTTTAAATTGCTCCGCTTCAGTTTGTGAATGTCGGGCTCACGCATTTGTACACCCGAACTGGTTTCATTGTGCGTGACACAGATCAACTCTGCATATTCGGGCACTTCCACTTCGGCGTAGTCAAAGCCTTCGCCAAATGGCTTTTCCTGCTTATGGGCGTATTTCCGAAGCGATGCGCTGTACTCGTAAAATTTCTTGGAAAAAGACCCGTTGACCAAGTGAAAACTTTCGTGCTCTACACAGTTTTGTACCACCCGCTCCCACACTTCTGAGGCAGAACCCGTGAAGAAAATACCGTGCGTATCGGGGATGTTCATCAAAGTACGGAGCTGCTCTACCGTAAACTGATAAATGCTCCGAAACTTCTGACTGCGGTGCGAAATCGAACCCAATTGCTGTTCAACGGCGGTCAGTAAGTGCTTCTCAAACGTAGGATACATCTCAGCCGGCCCGGCTGTAAAATAGACTTGTTTCATCTGATTTGGAGCCCTATCGGTAAGGCCTTTGGTTTGAGGGGGCAAAATTACGCTAAAAACCCATTTTTTATACCAATTACTACAATTCTTGCTTCTTTTTAGGAGCGTTCAATTTTTTTTGCAGTGTCTCATAAAACTTACATACGTGCGTCAGTTCGCATTTGTTGCATTGAGGGCTGCGCGCCACGCACACATAACGCCCGTGCAAAATCAACCAATGATGTGCCAATGGAATCACCGTATCGGGGATGTATTTGACGAGTTCTTTCTCAACCGCCAGAGGAGTAGTGGCGGTTTTGGCAACCAAGCCCAGCCGGTGCGAAACCCGAAAAACGTGCGTATCGACCGCCATCGTGGGCTGATTGTAAATGATAGAAGCAATGACGTTGGCCGTTTTGCGCCCTACGCCCGGCATTTGTTGCAATTCCTCAATCGTGCTCGGAACCTCGCCGTCAAATTTATCAAGCAGCATCCGGGCCATCCCTACGAGGTGCTTGGCTTTGTTGTTGGGGTACGACACCGACCGAATCAGTTGAAATACTTCCTCTGCGGTACTATCGGCCATGGCCTGCGGGTCAGGATAACGCTGAAAAAGTGCCGGCGTAACCATATTGATACGCTTGTCGGTACACTGGGCCGACAAAATGACCGCTACCAACAGTTCAAACGGATTGGAATAATTTAGTTCTGTTTCAGCTTCGGGAAATTTTTGCGAGAAATGTTCGATTAAAAGACGATAGCGTTCTTTCTTTTGCATAGGTTTGGACAGCCCTTTTTTGGACTTTCAAAGATACTTGTTTCCTCAAAATGTACCCCCTTGAAAACATAGAGTTTTAGATAAGAAGCTTAAACCAGGAAATGCGCGAGGAATTTTCCCGCAATATGGGTGATTTAATGGTTGCTCAAGTTTTCCCTATCTTTGTCTCATTGCGTCTTATTTGTTCACTTATTCATCAATTTCATGAGAAAAACTTTTCCTTCAACCCATTCTCGGTTTACCGTTTCATCTTTTATTTTTTCTTTGTTTCTTATCTCGTTTGTTCAAGCCCAGCAAAAAACCGTTACCCTCCATGATATTTACGGCCCACAAGGCTCTGTCTTTACCCCGCGCAGTATTTCGGGCGTAAACTGGATGAAAGCTGGTGGGTTTTACACCACCCAACAAAGCGGAAAAGTTATTAAATACAGCATTACCACGGGCGAGGCCGTCGAAACGCTTTTTGACCAATCGACCGTCAAGGTAGAGGGCACCAATCAAAACATACAGTTTGACAGCTACGAACTCAGCGCCGACGAGCGCAAGCTGTTGTTGACCACGGGCATCGAGCGCATCTATCGTAGGTCGTTCAAGGCGGAGTTTTACGTGTATGATTTGGCGAGCAAAAAGTTGGTGCAGCTCTCCAAAAACGGCAAACAAATGTTGGCTACGCTTTCACCTGATGGCAGCAAAGTGGCTTTTGTTCGAGACAACAACCTTTACCTTACCGACCTTTCTACCCTCACCGAACAAGCCATCACCACCGATGGCAAACGCAACGAAATTATCAACGGAGCCTCCGATTGGGTCTATGAAGAAGAATTCAGCTTTGCCAAGGCCTTTGAATGGGCTCCCGATGGCAAGAAAATTGCTTTTTATCGCTTTGATGAAAGCCGCGTTCCTGAATACAACATGCAGCTTTGGGGCGATTTGTACCCTAAAGATTACCGTTATAAATATCCCAAGGCGGGAGAAGCCAACTCGCTGGTGGAGATTTGGGTTCATGATTTAGCTTCCAACCAAAAAACAAAAGTAGACGTTGGCCCCGAAGCAGACCAATACATTCCGCGCATCAAATGGACACAAAATCCTGGTTTATTGTCCATCAAACGTATGAATCGACTGCAAAATCGGTTAGACATTCTGCACAGTGACGCCGCTACGGGTCAATCCAAAACCGTGTGGAGCGAAGAAAGCAAAACCTACGTGGATTTGGAATTTACGGACGACCTTACCTATTTGGCCGACGGCAAATCGTTTATCCAATCTTCCGAGCGTAGCGGCTACAAGCATTTGTACCAATACGATATGAATGGCACGTTGCTCAAAACCCTAACCTCTGGCGATTGGGAAGTAACGGATTTGGTCGGAATCGACGAAAAAACGCAGACACTGTACTTTACTTCGCCGATGGTTTCGCCGATGGAGCGGCATTTGTACAGTTTGAGTTTTGCCACTCCTGCTGTCAACAAAAAATCCAAGAAACCCCTTCCAGTGCCTCAACCCGTAAAATTGACCGAGAAATCAGGTTCAAATACGGTCAACATGAGTCCTGACTTCAGTTATTATTTGATTTATAACCAGTCGGCGCAAGAACCGTTGATTGTGAGTCTGCATCAGGCACCTACGGGCAAAGCGGTACGTACGTTGGAGGCAAATCAAAAACTCCGCGAGCGCTTGACCGAATATCGCATTTCTAAACAAGAATTTTTCAAATTTACCACTACGCAGGGCACAAGCCTCAACGGCTGGATGATGAAACCGCTTGACTTTGACCCCGCCAAAAAATACCCCGTTTTAATGTTTGTTTACGGGGGCCCCGGCTCCCAAACCGTAACCGATACTTGGGGTGGTGGGTTGTTTTATTGGTTTCAGGTATTGGCCAGCAAAGGCTACATGATTGTGTCGGTAGATGGGCGCGGTACGGGCGCGCGCGGCAATGCCTTCCGGACCGTTACGTACGCTCAACTTGGCAAATACGAAACCGAAGACCAAATTGAAGGGTCCAAGTATTTAGCCTCCTTGCCCTACGTGGATGCTTCTCGCATCGGAATTCACGGCCACAGCTACGGCGGATACATGGCCTCGCTGTGCATGACCATCGGTGCCGATTATTTCAAAGCGGGTATTGCAGGCGCGCCCGTGACCACGTGGCGGTATTATGACACCGTTTACACAGAACGCTACCTCAAACGCCCGCAAGACAATGCTTCGGGCTACGATGACAACTCCCCCATTCAGCACGTTAATAAACTGAAAGGCAAATTCTTTATCGTTCACGGAACGGGCGACGACAACGTCCATTTTCAGAATTCCGTCGATTTTGTCAATGCCCTTATCAAGGCTGGCAAACAGTTTGACAGCTTTTATTACCCCAACCGCAATCATGGCATCAGTGGCGGTAATACCCTGATGCATCGCTATCAAATGATGACAGATTGGGTATTAAAGAATTTGTAGTTTTGAGGAGAAAGGAGTGGCGGAACACGGAAGCGCGGAGAATACGTTTTTCCGTACTTCCGTGTTCCGCCACTTCAATTAAATCGTTCCTTCAAAATCAAGCCGCAACGCTTCAATTTTTTCCAGTTTTCCCAATACTTGATTCAGGAGTGTTTTGCGGATTTCGATTTGAAGGCTACATTCATTGTCGAATTGCTGTTTTTGAGGCGTCAGGTCAAACGCTTTGATGACTTTCATGACCTCGTTCATTTGCTCATACGGATACGTCAGCGTGTACACGTCGCGCACGTGTTTAGTTACAATTTGAGCTTGACTGAGCGCTTCTTCGGTGGCTACTTTGTAGGCATTAATCAAGCCCGGAACCCCCAACAGCGTACCCCCAAAATAACGAACTACTACCACCAGTAGATTGGTAATATCATGGGCATAAAGTGTATTTAGAATGGGTTTTCCAGCTGAGCCCGACGGTTCGCCGTCGTCATTAGCACGAAAATGAGTTCGGTCTAGCCCAAGGCGGTAGGCGTAGCAGTGATGGTTGGCTTTGGGGTGAATTTCACGTAATGCAGTAAGGTATTGTTTTACGTCTTCTTCGTTTTGGATTGGGTACCCAAAAGCTAAAAATTTACTTCCTCGATCACGAAAAAGTCCTTCTACAGGGGTGACTATTGTTCTGTAACTATCGTCAAATAACATTAAATCAATAACTTTGTTAAAAAACTAATTTTTTCGTTTTAGCCTACTGTTATGCCAATTTATTTATCAGCAAACCTTGATTTCGACCACTTATCCACAATAAATTTGTGAACAAGTGCGTAAACAACTTGTTTTATCATTTAATTCTCTTATCATCTAAACTTTCGCAATCCATGAAACAAACAAAATTACTATTATTTATGGTAGTTTTCGGTTGGGCAAATGTAGCCTTTTCCCAAGTCGACCTTAAAAAGCCCATTCCCTTTGACCCAAAAGTCCGCTATGGCAAATTGCCCAACGGGATGACGTACTACATCCGTAAAAACGAAGAACCCAAAAAGCGCGCCGAACTCTATCTAGTCAACAAAGTAGGAGCGATTCAGGAAGAAGACAAAGAAAATGGCTTGGCCCACTTCACGGAGCACATGGCTTTTAACGGCACAAAAAATTTCCCAAAAAATGAATTAGTCAGCTACCTCCAACGCGCTGGGGTTAAATTTGGCGATGACTTAAATGCCTTCACGGGTCAGGACCAAACGGTATATCAACTTCCCGTACCGACCGACTCCGCCGATATTTTCAACAAAGCGTTTGTCGTACTTGAGGATTGGGCGCACAACATCACCATGGAAGGCTCCGAAATTGACAAGGAGCGCGGGGTAATTTTGGAAGAATTTCGCGGTGGCAAAGGTGCACAACAACGCATGCGCGATAAATGGCTTCCTATTCTTGTTGGGGATTCAAAATATGGTAAACGTACCGTGATTGGAACCGAAGATATTCTCAAGAACTTTACGCACGAAACCATCCGCAACTTCTACAAAACCTGGTACCGTCCTGATTTGCAAGCCATTCTAGCGGTGGGTGATTTCGACATTGATCAAGTAGAAAAAACCATTAAAGAGCGCTTTGGGGCTATTCCGAAAGCCACCAATGCTAAGCCGCTCGGAAAATATCCAGTAGCCGATTTTAAAGGAACCCGCGTAGCAATTGTCACTGACCCAGAGCAGCCTTACATGATTGCTCAAATAGTAACGAAATTGCCAAAAGCGGAAGAAAAAACCTTGAATGACTCGCGCGAAACTATCAAACGCAACCTGTTCAACCAAATGTTACAGGCACGTTTGCAGGAATTGCAACAGCAGGCCAACCCTCCTTTCTTGTTTGGCGGAGCAGGCTACGGCGGTTTTATTGGCGATTATGACTCGTTCAGCAACATTGCAGTTGCCAAAGATGGCAACCTTGAACTAGCCGTCAAAGCAGTATTGGATGAAGGAATCCGGGTGAAAAATTTCGGTTTTACCGCTACTGAGTTGGAGCGTACCAAAACGCAGTTGCTGACCAGCGTTGAAAAGCGCTTCAAAGAAAAAGACAAAACCAAATCAGCGAGTTATGTAAATGAATACATGAATCACTTTTTGGAGGATGCGCCCGCAACAGGCATTGAGTTTTACTACGAATTTGTAAAAGAGCAACTTAGTGGCATCAAAATCGAAGAGGTAAACGCCTTGGCTGCCAAATATTTAACACCCGACAACCGCACGGTCATTATCATGGCCTCGGAAAAAGACAAAGCGAAGCTACCGACCGAAGCCCAAATTCTGGAATGGGTCAACGGAGCAGGCAAAGGAGTGACCGCCTACGAAGACAAAGTCATCAACAAACCGTTGATCGAAAATTTACCAGCGGCGGGCCGTACGACTTCCACTAAACAAATCGCCGAACTGGGCGTGACCGAACTTACGTTGAGCAACGGCGTCAAAGTTGTGCTTAAACCCACTGACTTCAAAAATGACGAAATCCTCATCGGCGCCCGCAGCCAAGGAGGTACGTCGCTTTATAGTGACAAAGATTTTATGAGCGCTGGACTTTCAGACGCGGTGGTAGAAGAGAGCGGTGTGGGAGAATTCAACCAAAATGCCCTCAAAAAATACCTAACTGGCAAGGTGGTCAACATCAGCCCTTTTGTGAGCGAAAACGAAGAAGGTTTTACGGGTAGCAGCAGTCCCAAAGACCTCGAAACAGCCCTCCAACTGGTGTACGCCTACTTTACAAAACCCCGCAAAGACAACGAAGTCATCAAAGGATTCATGACCACGCAGCGCTCGGCTATTCAAAACATGAAAGCGTCGCCGTCGCCAGAAATGGTTTTTCAGGACACCTTGAATACCTTGTTGGGCAACTACAATTTCCGCCGTTTGCCCATCAGCGTAGAGCGTTGGGATATGGCCAACCCAGACCGTTCGTACGAGATTTATAAAGAGCGTTTTGCCGATGCGTCTGATTTTACCTTCTTCTTTACGGGTTCATTCAATGTAGAGCAAATCAAGCCTTTGCTTGAAAAATACCTAGCCGTTTTGCCAGCACAGGGCAAAAAAGAGTCATTCCGTGACTTGGGGATTCGTGCGCCGAAAGGCAAAATCGAGAAGAAAGTCTACAAAGGCATTGAGCAAAAAAGTCAGGCGACATTGGTTTACAGCGGTGATTATGAATACAATGATGACAACAACTGGCAACTTGATGCGTTGGAAGAAATCCTGAATATAAAGTTGATTGAAGTCATTCGCGAAAAAGAAAGCGGCGTATACGGCATCGGTGCTCGGGCGGCTTACAGCAAGATTCCAGCTCCTCGCTACAGTTTACGCATTGGTTATGGCACAGGCCCTGAGCGCGTCGAAGAATTGGCCGTTAAAACTTTAGCGGTCATTGACGAAATCAAGAAAAACGGAGCCTCGCAGACCGATATTGATAAGTTTAAAGCCGAAACCCGCCGGGCCATGGAAGTCCAAACCAAAGAAAACGGTTTCTGGCAGAGCCAGCTAATCGACGCCTACACCAAGGGCGAAGATCCAAAAGCGCTGTTGGACTGGGAGAAGCAACTAAACAAAATCACCGTAGCAAGCACCAAAGCAGCAGCCAACAAATACCTCAGCGATGCCAACTTCATCAAAGCGGTGTTGTTGCCAGAAAAGAAGTAATAATCCGTGGAAATACCAAAACAAAAAAGCCGGGCTAGCCCGGCTTTTTTGTTTGTAACTCGCAACATATCAACGTTTTTTCTTCTTTTTAGCCACGGTTTTTTTCTTTTTAGAAGAAGATTTTCTGCGAACTGGCTTCTTCTTTACGTATTTTCGTGCTTCCGCTTTTTTGATGGCCGCTTCCTGATCTTCATCCGAGACAACACCCGTAGGAGCCTCCTTCACAATGGCCGCTGGCGCACCCAATTCGGAGGCAGCCTGTGACTGAGCCGTTATTTCGGGCAACACCGTCTGAACCACCGTTCCGATTTGTACGGTAGCATCTAAAGGACGTAAACGGAAGGAATAATTGTATTCTTTTTCGGTCAAAAGAAATTCAGGATGCGTACGCGGGGTCCAACTGTCATCCCCGCCAAGACCCATCATTTGATGATCAAAATGCAGCACCGTAACCATTCCACGTGATAGATTTTGCGTTGTTTTAGCCGCCAATAAATCCGCATCGGTATAATCTTTGGCGCTAAAATTCAGCGTAGGCTCACCGATAACCAGCCAACCAAAACCCAAAGAATCTGTCACGGCCGCCCAGCGTACATCTGTTTTATTACCATTCTCTTGGGCCATGATGTACGGAAAGTGCTGGTCCATTACTTTACCGCTGTACTCTCCTACGAGCGCCGCGGTTTTGCGATCACTATAACTCTCAAACGGCCCTCGGCCATACCAACTCAGGTTACGATATGCAGCGGGGAGCTGCATCTGCATCCCTACTTTTGGCAGGGGAGGTACATTATTTCCGTTTACGAGAATATTATTTTTGACCTGCATGTCTCCCGAACCGTACACGGTATAAGTGGTTTTATGGACAATTGAAGTCCCCGCTTTTCCCACCCAGGTTGTTTGGGTGTGTACACGCGCAATAGAAGGACTTATCTGCTCCACCCGAATATCGCCACCCATCCGCCGAAGGCTATCTAGGCCAGCCATACGCCAACGTTCTGCAAAACCCACATTTCCTCCACCTTCATCATTATCGGTCGGGACCCGCCAAAACTCAGGTTGGAGCGGCTGCCCGATCAGCTCATGACTTTTATAAACGAACGAACTAATTCCCACTGATTTGCGGTCAAAAACCACTTTAAACTGGGAATTGGTTAGTTGAATTCCTCCGCCCCGAATGAGCCCTACTTTTACCGTTGCATTGGTAGGCCACGTCAGCAGCGGCTTAGGAATTGGCGGCGTTTTAATGTACATCTGTTGAAACGCCACTTCATGCCCCGTCGACGCCCAAGGCATATTTTCTTTCAGTTTCAGGCTTAAGTTCAAAAAATATTCACCTCCTGTACCCCCTGGAATGGTATACGGTATGGTCACGTTTTGGCTTTTGCCAGCAGTGGCCGTCAAAGAAGAAATTTCGCCCTGCTGAATCGGCCTTCCATTTTCGAGCAATTGCCACACCAATTTAAAAGGGCTAAGGCTCAGAAAATCGTAGTTATTAATGAGCGTGACAGTCTGGTTTTGGGGTGAAATCGTATCTTTTGGCGTAAATTTCACGTATTGATATACGTGCTTCACTTCATTAATTTCAGGTTGAGGTGTGCGGTCTGGATTCACCAGCCCATCGCCCGCATTGGCACCATCGATGTAATTTACATGGTTGACATACGAGCGTCCATTTTTATCTTTAACGAACAACCCCTGATCAACCCAATCCCAGATAAATCCACCCTGCATCCGTGGGTGTTTTTCGATAACATCCCAGTATTCTTGCAAATTACCGACGCTGTTTCCCATCGAATGGGCGTATTCACAAATAATCAACGGTCGGCTCGGGTCTTTTTCAACCATTGCTTCCATAACCTTCACGGAAGGATACATCGTGCCATTAATGTCGAAATTGGTGCTGGGTTGGTTGACCTCTTCAAATGTTTTGGGATAATTGGCCCGTCCTTCGTAATGAATAGGACGCGTAGGGTCAATCAACTTGATGATCTGCGCCATGTCCTGAAAATTGCTTCCCATCCCCGACTCATTGCCCAACGACCAAATAATGATGGACGGATGATTTTTGTCGCGCTCTACCATGGCTTTGCCACGGGCAATAAACGCTTCTTTCCAGTCGGGATTATTGGCCAACACAATGCCTTTTTGTTGCCATAACTCATGGCTCTCAATGTTGGCTTCATCAATGACATACAAGCCGTATTCGTCGCACAGGTCGTACCAAAGGGGATCGTTTGGATAGTGAGAAGTGCGTACCGCGTTGATATTGTGTTGTTTCATCAACAAAATATCTTTTATCATAGATTCACGGCTGATAGTCCGCCCAGTATTGGGGTCAAATTCGTGCCGATTCACTCCTTTAAACATGACGGCTTTTCCATTGACCAACAACTGTCCGTTTTTGAGCGTCACCTCCCTAAAGCCCACCCGGGTGCTGAGCACTTCCGCCGTTTTTCCCTCACCATCTACCACCTGAATCACCAGTTTATAAAGATTGGGAGTCTCGGCAGTCCAGCGCGCAGGCGATGTAATGGGCACATTTAGGGTCAGATAAGACTCGTCTTTGGGGTCCATCATCGGAACGTTTTTCACAAATTCCCCCTGAAAAATCCGCCCGTCGGGGTCATAAAGTTTAAACTTGACCTGATATTTATCCTGAACTTGCGTCGAGAAATTTTTGACAAAAGCCGATACTTTCAGCGTACCGTTTTGATAATTTTCATCCAAATCAGTGACCACGTAATAATCCCTGACGTGAATTGTAGGTGCGGCAAACAGGTACACGTCCCGGAAAATACCCGAAATACGCCAAAAATCCTGATCTTCCAGATAACTTCCATCTGACCAATTGATGACCTGCACCGTTAGTTGGTTTTCGCCTGCTCTTAAATATTTTGTTACGTTAAACTCAGCCGGTGTCATGCCATCTTCGTGGTACCCTACCTGCAATCCGTTAACCCACACATAACAGGCGGATTGAACTCCCGCAAAATGCAAAAACACATCGCGGCCCTGCCAATTGGGAGCAATCGTAAACGACGTACGATACAGCCCCACGGCGTTGGTATCGCTCGTGATACGGGGCGGTTTGGTCGGAAACGGATGTTTTATGTTTGTAAAAATGGGGCGGTCGTACGCCCGCCCTTCACGCGCCCCCACCACCTGCCAATTGGAAGGAACGGGCAAATCATCCCAGCCAGAGATGTTTGTATTGACCTGAAAAAAATCACCTGGCACTTTGGAGGGGTGAGAAACCCACTTAAATTTCCACGTTCCGTTTAATGACTTAAAGAAAGGCGACGCCGCACGGTCAGATTTAAGCGCCGATGCTTCGTCGGCGTAGGGGATAATCGTAGTATGAGGCCGTTCGGTATTTCGGCTAATCACCGACGGGTTTTCCCAGTCGGGCAAATCTTGAGCAAATCCAACACAAGGTAGTAAGAGGGATAAAAAAACGCTTAACTTGCGCATAAATCATTAGCGGGTTAAATTTTCAGAACGCAACTCAGTTTCACAAAATAAAGGACTTTTGGCTGAACCAATAGAAAGACAACGAAAAAAGACAGCCGAATATTGGATAAAAACGACTTGCTTCAACGAATCGATTCGGTGTTTTGGGCAGTTTCCGTTGAATTTTCAAGCCAATTGTACTCCAATAAGCCTTTTCGATTCATAAAAAATATACCATCACAAACCTCAGTCTATCATGCTTTTAGCCGTTGACGCAGGCAATACTGACACCGTTTTTGGAATTTGGCAAAATGAGGAATGGACACACATCTTCCGTACGCGTTCACTGCCCGAAGAATCTCCGAATTATTTTGAAAGTAAATTACGGCTTCATTTTTTAGAGGCCGACTTAGCCTTGGAGAATATCACAATTACGGTTTTAAGCAGTGTGGTTCCGCCGCTGACGCCCACCCTGCGTACCATGCTATCCAACCTCTTTGGGGAGCCTCCCGTAGTGGTCGGGCCCGATATTTACCCAGATTTAAAAGTAGAAATAGACCATCCCCACGAAATCGGCAGCGACCTCGTAGCCAATGCCGTGGCGGCTTTTACCAAATACAACCGAAATGCCGTGGTGGTGGATTTTGGTACAGCACTTACCTTTACGACCGTATCGGGAGATGGCCGAATTTTGGGCGTTGCCATCGCGCCAGGCCTGAAAACCGCCGTCAAAGCCTTGTTTTCCAACACCGCTCAGTTGCCCGAAGTACCGTTGAAATTGCCAGAATCGGCCATCGGAAAAAATACCACGCACGCCATTCAGGCGGGTATTTTGTTGGGTTATGAAAGTCTGGTGCGGGGTATGGTTACGCGCATCCGCCGCGAACTCGACGGAGATTGTATTGCGCTCGCTACAGGTGGTTTGTCCTCCATTATTGATACCTTACACGGCGAGTTTGTGGAAGTAAATCGGAGCCTTACGCTTGATGGACTGCGCATTATAGGCGAAAAGGTTAAACAAAAAAGTATATAAAATGGGGCGAAAGCTCGCCCCAAACCTCAAAATTTTACTTTATAGCCCACACCAATCAGAAACCGATTTTCCTGACTTCCAATCAAGCGGTAATCGGTAAAGCCCGATATTTCCAGTTTATGGTGCTTATTGAGCGCAATTTCTACGCCCGCTTTATTACGCATTTGGTCAAAACCGTTCCCGATTTCATAGAAAAAATCGGTAGAAACGTAAGGCGTAAAACGTGATTTATTGGGATACGACAATTCAAATTTATTACGGATGTAGCTGCTGCTATTTTCGGCCGCGCTTTCATCATCCTGAAACTGATTCTGGTAGCGCAGACGATAATCAAATTTCAATTTCCAAAGCTTATGATCATAGGCTAAATCAGCATAAAAACGATTGTACGAGCGGTATTCATAACCAGTTTTATCCTCATTTTTTTTACGTCGGGCTATGTAGCGATAATATCCGCTCACTTCCCAATGCTTGGTGAGCTTGTAAGAGAGACCTACCTCCCCCAAATACGCTTTTAAAACGGAAATATTGTCCGTAAAACGGGATTGGACATTGATGTTGGCCGACCATTTTTTAGTAATCTTTTTCTCCACTCCCACACCCGACCAAAGGCCAATATCGGCGGCTTGCGAATAACCCATCATTGGTAAAACCAACAGCACCAACGAAACATAAACTCCTCTAAACCAATACCTTGACAATCCTTTGATAAGCGCAGGGTTATTTCCTAAATTATGCATTTTCCAAAATATTTTCTTCGATTTTCTTTTCATTTTTGGCAGGAGTTTGATAGTAAAAAATCATAATAAGCGCCGAATCTCTCAGAAAATCCATGGTTTGAATTTCTACACGGTGAATATTCAAACCCGTACGTGCCCGCAGGTCTTGAATCAATTCGGCACGCCGCTCGGGCAAAATCAGATCAATTTTGTCGTATTGCACAACTTTTGTCAACTCCCGTTTGATAAGCCAGTTGCCTTCCAAAAGCCACACACTCAGCACAATCATGCCATTGACCAAGCCCAATTCGTCCCAACTTCCTTTGATAATAGCGGAGATAAGCCCCAGCGAAATAACGATGAAAAGATAAGTCATGTCTTTGGCCGAAAGCCCTTCTGTACGGTAGCGGAGCATCGAAAACACGGCAAATAACCCAAAGGCTGCCCCCATCGACATCTGCACTTTATTGAGCAGATACGTAATGAGAAAAATGACCAAATTGAAACCAAAAAACGTCAGAAACAAGTCCGTACGACGGTAGAGTCGGTAATAAATCAGTCGGACCAGAATCGTGACCGTCAGCAAATCAACCAACAAGCGTACGAAAAACTTTTCGGGAAGTTTATTAAACCATTCAAAGGTGTCGGCAGTGGCAAGCTCTTGGAGAAAAATCATTTTTTTATCGTTAGGTATCAGACAATGTTAAGCAGAATAATGGCTATTTTCGGGCAAGGAAGTACATCGGGCATTTATTTTTAACACATGATTCAACTTTTCTTTAAAGCGATTGTGTTTGACCGTTTTGTTGAGACTAATAACGCCCAAGCAATACTTACTCAGTGAGCCTTCCCGCAGTTGATATTTCTTCATTAAATCCGAAAATCGGGAGTGTTTTAGCGAATCTTGTTTTACTTCGGCTACCACCAATTGTTCATAACTTTTGCGGCTTGCCTCATTGTGAAACGTCAAATTCAAATCCAGCGTTAAGCGCTCAGCCGTTGTGCGGCTCACAAGGGTAATCCGGGTATAATCCACCCGAAGTACTGGCGTCAGTGTGGCAGGATCAACTGGTGTTTGTAGGCTTAGAAAAGCGTTGGTTTCCTCGGTCAGGGTAGTATTGACGGGTCTTTGATTCAGCAAACGGGTCTTAATCGTACGCCCTTTATTATTCTTGAATTTTACTTCCGTAAAAATTGTGTTGCTATGAACATACTTACGTTGACGAATTTTATACCGATTCAATCGTCCTGCTTGGTGGTCGTGGTAAAACCGTAAATCAGGCGTATCAAAGTAGAGCGTTTCATAATCACACATCCGATGCCCGTTGATTTCCAACAAACGATAGTAGGGCCGCAAATCCTCCAACAAAGTAGGCAGCATTTTTAGGGGGACTAAAAACTTGACATCGGTGCGGTTCATGAGTTTGACGCCGTCCATTTCGGCCAGCGAAATAGGATCATACAACCCTATTTTCTGTACAATTGTGGGGGTGAGGAATTGCGCTGCCATCTATTTTAAAAAGGTATTAACGGCCTGATTTCGCGTTGATACATGTTGTTTTAATGCCGTGAGAGCGGTGGCAAAAGCGGCGGTATTGGTAAGATTGGTATATGGTGCCATCTCTTTTTCCGTTCCGTTGACGTACGGCGTAATCAGGTTTGTGTATTTGTCAAACAACTCATTCATTTTGGCCGTCGTAAATACTTCATCAGTGAATGTCCTAACGTATTGTTTGTACTTGGCATAATACACTGGGTCGGCCGCAACGTAGCGAATCAACGGCCAGCCTGTCCCGACTTCGGTCATGGCCAACGACACTGCCGCTCGCCCCCCGCCGCCAGCACCGCCGGCATTTCCACCCCCAGCGGTACTTGTCATCGACATGTTATGGTCCCACGGAATCCACATGAGCTTATTGGTGGGTGAATTGTAAAGATAATAATTATGCGCCATAGCCCCGTAGGTATCCCAGTTGACAATCGTGTTGTTGATAGCCAAAAATTTTAGATAATGATCCACGTTGAACGTTTTCTCCAGATTGGCACGCCATTGGGCGGCATTAGTTGTGCGGTCTGTGCTGTTGAGGGCCCCCACAAATGCTTGTACATCACTGTAATCGGCAGCAGTTTCGTTGTTTTTCTTTTCAAATTGGGATTGCACAAATGTCTGAAACGTTGATTCAGGTTTGTAGATATTGCCTTTGTCTTCCCCAAATTGATCTTTGACCATCGTGTCGTCAATGATTTCGACCATGGTATAGACGCCGCAATATTTAAGGCCATCGCCAAAATTCAGATACACTTTATAAAAGGCAGTCCGGGCCGCTGCCACGCCACCCATTCTGAAAATATCCGCTACTACTTTCTCCCGAATAAGCGAATTATCAGAAAATGCAGGCGACATCGACAGCTCCTTAAATCCATAAAAACGTTGGTTATCAATTTCGGGATACTTGTCTTCGTATTCATCCATTTTGAGACGAAACGGCAATTTATAAATCCCCGCCCGCCAGATAGACGAAAGGCTAGAATTACCTTTGAGTCTGAACCCTACGTTGTTCCAAGCTTTTCCGTTAAATTTCATGGTAGTAGCCACATAAATGGGGTCTCCCGGAATAAGATCCAACCCTCCAGCACCATTTCCCCCAGGAGGAATACCACCCAACATTCCGCCAGGAGCCATTCCTCCCTGACTCGTTCCTCCACCCGCTCCAAAAGCCGTTCCACTTTTGCTTTGCATATCGGCTTTGATGGCGGTCCAGTCGGCGGCCGTCATGGTGATTTCTAAGGTGTTTACTTGATTTTGCGGAAAAACAATGTCATAGTTGGGGGCTACATCATTACTGTGCGATTCGGTGGTCCAATCAGAATTGGCATTTTGCGGCACAAGGTCGGTATTTTTATCCTTACAGGCCGAGGCTACCCATAACAGCGCAGCGGTAAGCAGCGTATAGTGAATTGATTTCATAGTAGTGTTTATTGGTGTTCAGGTATGTTTTGATGTATACGCAAGTTTTTGCGTCGTCGTTGCGAAAAACCTTATCACCACAGGCACTTTCTGATGGTTATTTTCGACACAGCTTATCAGACCTATGCGTTGGAAGGTTTGTGAAGATAATCAATTATTTATTGACGGTTTATAACCATCCGCAAAAAGGCCTTTGACCTATTTGTACTGAGAAATAGATAGAGAAGTTTACAAAATACAGAGCACGGCTTCCACTGCTTCAATTATGCAGAGTGCATCAGTCGTTCATGGTAGCGTTGGATAAAATCACCACGCAAAACGCTAACGTGCCAGCAAAACAGTTCCTGTTTTGACGAAGTTAGCGCCCAAGGAATCAGTTATTTCAATCCGAAAAACGTACGTTCCCTCTACGGCTGGTTGCCCGTTGATGGTGCCATCCCAACCTTCGAGTGCGTTGTTGTTTTCAAAAAGAACCTGTCCCCAGCGGTTATACACAATCATGCGTGACTTATCCACAAATTGACCTTTAGGAGCAAAAACATCGTTGACATTGTCGCCGTTGGGCGAAAAAGCATCAGGAATAAACAGCAGCGCATTCTTCTTGAATACGTAGAAGTTGGAGTAGCTGTTGCCACTGCCGCCCTGCGCAAACCCTAAAATCCGGTACCGAAACAACTGCTGGTCAGAAACATTGGGCGAATAGCTGGTGTTCACCCCCACCGGCACTTGGTCGTATGGATTGCCCTGTTCGTCCAGAATCTCCAGTTGATAACGATTAACGGGCACTAAAAATGGTGTTTCTGGGGTCCAATCGACCGTTGAACCTGATTTGGAAGACAAATAAATGGAACAAAGAGGCTCGGAGGGCTGCGAGCGATTGCCGCAAGAATTCTCATACGCAATCCGGTAGCAATAGGATTGCTGGTTGGGATTTACGGCATTATCGACATAGGAAAGTACATTATCTAACGACGCTATTTCTTTAAAGTCTCCACTACCGTTTTCTGTACGGAAGAAAATCGTTTTGAACTTAGCGGGGGTCGCTCCCGAAGCGGGAGGAGTAGCAAAAATGTTTATTTTCCCTTCATCTTCTACCGTAACAAATGCATTTTGAACCACCGCCGGAAACTCCGTAGAAATGGCCTTTACGCACACCGAAGGCGATACCGACTCTACTCCGCCCGCCAATCGGACTGTTACCTGATAACAATATTGCTCCCCACAGGTCACATTGGCATCGGTTTGGGTAGTATTGGTACGCACACTTGCTCCGCCCAAACTTACCAGATTACGCGTAATACGATAATTCTGAAAATCGGCAGCGTTGGGATATTCTTTCCACGCGGCCACATTCTGGCGGTTTTCTGCTTTTACTTCTAAGGGCGTGGCACAAACTACATTGGAAGTTAAAGCGGCATTATTGGCACATCCATCGTTGGTATTCAGTCGGAAGCAGTACGTGTCTTTAAGCGCATTTACGTCTCTGACCGTAATGGTTGCAGTGTCTCTTGTAAGGGTTATTTGCCCCGGAAGGCCCGTAAAAGCGCCGCTATTTTGACTTACCTGCACGGATGTGGTCGTTCCCACTGGGGCTCTAATCAAGACCGCTACTGAGCCGTCGTTGTTTAGGGTTACTCTACGGATTGAAGTGGTTGACAAATCTGTACTGTTAAGAACAATAGGCGCCACAGAAATCGAACAACCTAATGATTGTCCTCCAACGCTCCCGGTGACAAAAACCGTCGCTATACTGGTTGCAGGACTGTATGAGTGCGTATATATTCCAGCTTTAGAAACATTTTCTTTTACATCGCCCCAATCTATAGTGAATCCCTCGTAGAGCTTGGTGGTACTATCATCTAGAATGGTAACCTGTATTTTTCGATTACTACAAGCTTTGGCTGTAAAATTAGGTGGTGAATACACATTAACAGTCCGACAAAAAACCGACCCCGAACCGTTACTGCCAAGTTGTAATATCTTGTAGGTACCCTGTTTAAGGTATTTATGGGTTGTAACATCTTCTGGTACATAGGGAGTTCTGAGAGGACTTCCTCCTTTATAATCGTAGATATACTTATAATTATCCCCTACCGTTTTTTCAACTTTAACTTCAAAAGGGGCACAGCCATTAGAAGAACCAACTACATTAAATCCCCCTTGTGATACTCCCATAGGAGGATTTGTACACCAATCTTCCTGTGCGTAAGAAGCTCCAATTGAAAATGCAAGTAAAACTAGTAAAAGATAGATTCTCATAGATTTGGTTATTCTTCTTTCGTTCCGTTCAAAGAACGTATCTTTGCCCACAGTTGTTTTAACTGCACAACCATGCTCACAATGAGCCAACTCAAGCGGGTAACTAAGCATAAAACGTAATTTTTGACAAACTATTTTTTTACTTGATACATGGATAGCAATAATAATACCAATTCCATACAACTTGATAGAATTGAAGATGCCATTGCCGATATTAGGGATGGAAAAATTATCATTGTAGTAGACGACGAAGATCGGGAAAATGAAGGGGACTTTGTCTGTGCCGCCGAAAAAATTACCCCCGAAATGGTAAATTTCATGGTCCGCGAAGGACGTGGGTTGATGTGCGCTCCGCTCACCGTAGAGCGCTGCGAAGAATTAGGCCTTAAAATGATGGTGGGTGATAATACCTCCACCCACGAAACGCCGTTTACGGTTTCGGTGGATTTGCTGGGCTACGGCTGCACCACTGGCATCTCCGCTTCCGACCGCGCCAAAACCATTCAGGCGCTGGTAAATCCCGAAACAAAACCGGAAGAATTGGGCCGTCCGGGACATATTTTCCCGCTTCGGGCTATGCCAGGAGGGGTATTGCGCCGCACGGGTCATACCGAAGCGACCATTGACTTTGCCAAACTGGCAGGGTTAAAACCAGCAGGGGTGCTCATCGAAATCCTGAACGAAGACGGAACCATGGCTCGTTTGCCGCAATTGCGTATTTTGGCCGACAAATTCGGAATGAAGTTGGTGTCTATCAAGGATTTGATTGCCTATCGTCTCCGTACCGAATCACTCATCAAACGTGAAATCGCGGTTGATATGCCTACCGAATGGGGCCATTTTGACATGATTGCGTACCGCCAGTTAAACACCGATGAACTGCACTTAGCATTAATCAAAGGTTCGTGGGAAAAAGACGAAACTGTGATGGTACGCGTCCATTCTTCCTGCGCCACGGGCGACATTTTCGGGTCGTGTCGCTGCGATTGCGGCCCTCAACTCCACGCCGCCATGCAAATGGTCGAACGTGCTGGAAAAGGGGTGGTATTGTATATGAATCAAGAAGGCCGAGGTATTGGTTTAATCAACAAACTCAAAGCCTACAAATTACAAGAAAATGGTTTGGATACCGTGGAAGCCAATCTTGCATTAGGGTTTAAGATGGATGAGCGTGACTACGGCGTCGGAGCGCAGATTCTGCGGGATTTAGGCCTGACCAAAATCAACCTCATTTCAAACAACCCCAAAAAGCGCGTTGGATTGATGGGGTACGGGCTCGAAATTGTGGACAATATTCAAATCGAAATGGCCGCCAATCCTCACAACGAGGATTATCTTCGGACCAAATACAACAAAATGGGCCACCGCCTGACGCAGTTCACGACCGTCAAAGAAGAATAATACCCCTGTTTTTCACAAACAAAAAGCGCCTTACTTGCTCAGTAAGGCGCTTTTTGTTTGTGTTTTTTTCACTTAAAACAACACCGCCCTAATCACCAGCGGGCTAGAGGTTGGATAGATGTTTTGAGTTCTATCGCTTGGATTCACCAAGTTATTATAACTTAAATTATACAAAACAATTAGGTTAAAGGCCCTGACAAATCTCCCACCGATGGGGGTAGAATAAGAGGCTCCCACCATTGCTGAATTTAGCCAAGTTCTTCTATAAATTTGGGAGGTAAAATCAGGATATTCTACATTTAATGATTCATATTCAGCATTTAAATTAATGCTTTCAAATATATTGAACATCCCAAAAAAACGGCCACCATAGTTATTTGAGTTAGTTTTAACCCTCGTATATGGATTTTTATAACTTGAATAAGTATAGCTAAGCCCTCCTCCCAAAGACAAGCGTTCGGTTACTTGATAACCTGCTATTGGTGAAACTCCAATACTTGTAAAAGTACCAAACGACAGCGGGCCGATACTGCCTCCCAAACGGATTTTATCAAGTGCTGAAGGGGGGCGTTGGGGGTCTTCGCTTTTACGGGGCGGCGCGTCTAGCACCTTGATAGGGCCTTCATTCTGACGAACGGGCGGCGGGGGCGCATCAGGATTAGCCGTACTTTGGGCCGTTGCCGAATAGGTCAACAACACACCAAATGCGAGCATTAAATAAGTCTTTCTCATGGTTGTCTTTTCAAATAAATACGCTTCTGTTACTATTACGTCAAAATCGAAAATTATGTTTCAAAACGAAGAATAAAGGTCGACTATTGCATGGTAAGCTCCCGGAAAACCACTTCTAGCGGCTTACCTTCGTTTTGCAAGTCTTTCAGGGAGCGGTCGGCCACTACCTGCCCACGGTTGATAATCACGACCCGGTCACAAATCGCTTCTACTTCCTGCATGATATGAGAAGAAAACAAAACCGTTTTTTCTTTGCCCACGGTTTTAATCAAGTTGCGAATTTCTACCAGTTGATTGGGGTCCAAGCCCGTCGTAGCTTCATCCAAAATCAAAACGGGTGGGTTATGAATCAACGCCTGCGCGAGTCCGACGCGTTGGCGATAGCCCTTAGACAATTGGCCTATTTTTTTTCGTTGTTCAACCTCCAACCCACAGATTTCAATCATTTCGCTCACCCGCTTCGTCAGGGTTTCGCCTTTTAAATGATATAGCGCCCCCACAAATCGCAAAAATTCCTTGATGTACATGTCGGTATAAAGCGGGTTGTGCTCGGGCAAATACCCGATACTACGGCGTACATCCATAGAATGTTGCGCCACGTCAAAGCCGTTGACTTCCACCTGACCGCTTGTGGCGGATAGATAGCAGGTTGTGATTTTCATTGTCGTTGATTTCCCAGCCCCGTTTGGCCCCAAAAAACCTACGATTTCGCCACGGCTAACGTCAAAACTTACGTCATTGACGGCCTTCTGACTGCCGTACACTTTGGTTAAATGTTGAATCCGAATGGACATGATTTTCTATAATTGGGGCGAAAATACAAAATTCTCGCGTAGGGTCTTGTATCTTTGTCAGCAGGAAAAAATGCAGTTTGAATGTCCGAAGGATAATATCCTCTTTTTAAGGAGTTATACCAAGCGATTAACATTTAACGGAAAACGTTTTATGAGATTGTCTATACGTGTTGAGTTAGTACTGATTTTGCTTTTAGTTTTGGTAAAAAACGCCCTTTTTGCTCAGCTGCCCACCATTGTCACCAACAACGTCAGCGGAGGGATGGTTTGTGCAGGCACGACAATCCCCGTGTCGTTTGTTACATCCAACCTGACCACGACCAATCGGCTGTTTATTGTTCAGCTTTCCAACGCTGCCGGCGCTTTTACCAACCTAACCTCCATCGGCACGGGTACCAGAAGTCCCATTCAGGTAACGCTCCCCGCAAGTACTTTAGGCGGAGACTATCGCCTGCGCGTAATTACCGACACAACGGGCGTGAGCTACACACCATCTGCGGTCTTTATGATGCTCAAAGCACCGACTGCTTTTTTGAGTGGTGATACCAGCATCAACGTAGGCGGTACGGCCCAATTATCTATTGCATTTACAGGCAACGGCCCCTGGACGTATACCTTTACCAATACCAACACCTCGACTACCTCAATCAACCCACTAAGAGGGTTAGTGCAACCCACTGTTTCAACCACCTACGCGCTGCAATCCGTCACCAATATTTGTGGCCCCGGCATAGTATCTGGCAGTGCCCGAGTCACGGTTTTTCCACGAATTACCACAGATTTCACCGCCACAAGTTTGTGCGCAGGTGCTGCCGTAACGGTTCCTTTTACCGTTACGGGCACTTTTGCTAGCCCTGGAGTCACGTATGCTGCTCAGCTTTCGAACGCCGCTGGAAGTTTTCTCTCGCCCACCACCCTCGGCTCAGGCACTGCAAGTCCTTTGAATGTAACCCTACCCACCAACTTGGCAGCAGGGAATTATCAGGTTCGCGTTATTGCGAGTTCGGTGGCTACGTATGTCAGCAGCAACGCCTTTACGGTCAAGCCCTTACCTACCGCAACCCTCAGTGGAACGGCCGCTGTGGGTATAGGAGACACCACAAGTTTAAGCATTGCGTTTACGGGTGATGCACCTTGGACCTACCAACTTGCCTCTGGCTCCGCAACGACAACTTCCACTAATCCCACGAAACTCGTTGTTAATCCCATGGCAACTACGAACTACAGCTTGGTGTCGGTCAGCAACGCTTGCGGCGCAGGAACGGTTTCAGGAACCGCTACCGTCACGGTAGTACCTAAAATCAGCGTAGCAGATGTCGCTTTAGGTGGAGTCTGTGTCGGAACCAACGTAAGTCTTCCTTTTTTGGTAACGGGAACGTTCACAACACCAGTTACTTACACCGTACAACTTTCGGACATAGCTGGGAGTTTTGCTACCCCGCGCGTCTTAGCTTCCGGAGCGAGTAGCCCCATCACTATTAGCATTCCCACCAACGTTGCGGCAGGCACTGGATACCGTTTGCGCGTAGTGGCTAGTGCAGCCGCCTCGTCTATCAATAGTCCAGCCTTTACGATTCGAGCGCGCCCTAGTGCCGCTTTGAGCGGAAGTTCAACCGTTAATTTCGGAGAAACAGCCTCCCTCACACTCAATTTTACGGGTGAAAGTCCCTGGACATTTACCCTTTCTGATGGCAGCACTTCCACCGCCACCCAAACCCCTTTTACGGTCAATATCACACCCACCCAAACCGCAACCTATGTGGTAAGCTCAGTACGAAACGTGTGTGGGGAAGGCACTACATCGGGCAGTGCACCCGTCACCGTTATTCCGCGTTTGCTGACCGAAAATCCAAGTACTGCCATCTGTTCGGGAAAAGACGTAGAAATCAAATTTACGGTTGGCGGCGTATTGTCGGGCACGACTGGTTTTCAGGTGCAACTTTCTGACAGCGTGGGCGCATTTACCAACCCAGTGCTGATAGGCACTGGCACCCAAAGCCCAATCATTGCGTCTATACCTGCCACTACACCCGTAGGTGGTAGGTATCGCATCAGGGTAATTGCCACGGGAGGCTCAGCCATCACCTTGGTACCTACCAATGCTTTCTTTCTAGGACGGCGTCCTGGAGCGGTTTTGAGCGGTGGTGGCACCACACCACTCAAGCCTGGAGAAGATGTTTTTTTGGTCATTCAGTTCAGCGGTGATGGCCCATGGACGTACACTTTATCAGACAATACCACTGGCACCACCTCTATCAGCCCTGCGTTGCTGACTGTTGCTCCGCAATTGCCCACCACTTATACCCTCAAATCGGTGAGCAATACCTGCGGTACTGGGAATGTTTCGGGCAGTGCGTTTGCCAACGTGATTATCACCAGCATCACCGACCTCATCAAAAGCGGCATCAATTTTTATCCTAATCCTATATCCAAACAACTGAACGTCAGCATCTCTAATACTGCCGCAACCGAATGGCAATTGGTGGATAATCAGGGAAGAATCTTAAAAAGTAATCGCTGGGAATCTCGCCCCACATATGAAGAAACCTTAGACACCCATTCATTTCCCGCTGGTGTTTATTTTATGAAGATAAAAATAAACGACCGTTGGTTCAGCACAAAAATGATGAAAGAATAAGTAAATGAATCATATATTGAGAGGTTAAAGGTTTTTTGGTTCTTATTTTGAATTTAGCCACTTTAACCTTTAACCTCTCTAATAATCCCCTATGACTGGTGCTCTTTACGGAGCAAGTCATTGACGGTTTTTACGGGGTTAAACGTAATCAAAGGTACTTCTACAAATACCGTGTTCCAATCAGACATGGAGCCGTTCCACAATCCCGGCAACTCCTGTGCTTTGAGGTCTTTACCGTCTTTTGATTTTTGGGTGATGAATCCCGTATTGGTGTCTACGTATTTCATCAGTTCAAATTTCTTGCCTTTATAGCCTCTCAACGAGCACACCAAATCGACGGGGTTGAAATGCGTAGCCGTATCAAACAGGGCTTTTTGGGCCGTATCTGTCATGTCAATCTGCGCTGATTCAACCACTTGGAGCGACGTAGTTCCGTCGGGGTTGCTGGCCCAAAACGGCCCACCGCCAGGTTCTCCCACGTTTTGTACCATACCGCACAGACGGAATGGGCGATCCAGTTTTTGTTGAAAATAGGCTAATTTCTCTGCCGAAGAAGACGCTTCAAACCCTGCGGGAGGTAGTGTAAACAAGGTTTTTTCAAAATAGTGGGTCAACTCTTCCAGCAGAGCATCGCTGGTTTCTCCGTTTTCGATCCGTTTCTGAAAATCAAAACCTTGTTGACGGTAGTTCAACAACAAAGCCCCCAGCACTTTCTTGTACGTAAAGGTGGTTTCTTTCAGACTATCAGGAACCACGTTGTCAATATTTTTGATAAAGACCACGTCACCGTCTTGTTCGTCGAGGTTGGCCAACAACGCCCCATGCCCAGCGGGACGGAACAACAAACTGCCATCGGCATTGCGGAAAGGCGTATTGTCTAAGTTGACCGAAATGGTATCTGTCGACGGTTTTTGTTCTGAGAAACTAATATCGTAAACCACCCCAAACTTATCTTCATAAAGCGGTTTTACGGCATCAATCAAGGCTTCAAAACGGCTCCGGTGTTCGGGCGAGACGGTAAAATGAATGCGCACTTTACCCCCCGAATTTGCATAGTTTGTACCTTCAATCAAATGCTCTTCTACGGGCGTACGGGCACCGTCGGGATAGGCATGAAATTTCAGGAGTCCTTTGGGTAAGTTGCCGTAATCCAGCCCCTTGCCCGTGAGCAGATAATCCGCAATCTTCCGAAATTCTCCCGCGGCCATATCGGCTTCAATGGCTCCGCCCTCCGCGGCCATGATGGTTTGTAGATCTTCAAAAAAGGCAAAATCGCGCAAGCGTTCGCTAAACTCAACGATGGATTTATCGCTTTTACCTTCATCCTTGAACGCAAATAATGCCTTAAACATACGCGTAGCGGCGCCCGAAGCAGGAACAAATTTCAACAAAGACACTTGATCGGTTTGCGCGTCAAACGCCTTCACCAATGCCTCCAATTCGTTTTCTTCGACCCGTACAATTCCATCCCCTACGGTAGCCGCTTTGAGCACTTTGAGATACGGAAAACCGTTAACAAAATGACTGATTTGTTGTTGAATAGTTTCGATTGGAATGCCCTGTTTGGCAATTTGCTGATAATCTTTTTCCGTAAACATAATTTTATAAAAGGGTTGAATAAAATCTTACACAATAAAGGGAATACAGGTCAAAAACCACTTGTAACTTGGGTTGAAAGTAAAAAATATTTCTCAAGTTGACGACCGCTTGATAAAAAAACCGTTCACAAATAATTTTCCGTCGTACCTTTGTGCAAAAAAACACCCATTAGTATGTCTACCCCATCTGAACATTCGAAAAATATCGTGATGGTTCCTTGCGCCATTTTCGAAAAAGATGGGCAATTGTTTGCCGCTCAACGCAGTAGTACCATGTCGTTACCGCTTAAATGGGAATTTCCTGGCGGAAAAGTGGATGAAGGTGAATCTGAAACCGAAGCCCTTCACCGCGAAATCATGGAAGAATTGAGCATCGAAATTGAAATTGGCCCGCGCCTCGCTCCTGCCTACAAAGAAGACCCCAGCCGTAATCGTATTATTTGTTTAGTGCCTTATATCTGTCGCATGACTAGCTCGCCCGTCATTCTTACCGAACACGCGCAGTACAAATGGGTACGCATCGACCAACTTTCAAAAGTAGACTGGGCTGATGCCGATTTGGAAGTGATTGATACATACCTCAAATACAAAGAACAACGAGCGCTTTGCTGGAATAAATCAAAGGTTAGAGTTTAATCAGTTTTCTGACAATCGTTTGTTCGCCCAGCGAAATTCGCAAAACGTAGGTTCCCGAAGGCAATTCTTCGACGTCTATCTCAAAACTACTCCGCTGGCTTTTTCTTATACTCCCCTCTTTCACCATTCTGCCATCTACATTTACCAACTCCCACATCAGTGATTGGCTTTGCGGAGTATTCACTTCTACCTTCACTTTTGTTTGGGCGGGATTAGGAAATATTTTTATCTTATTTTCTTCTTCCTGCACGGTGCCTGTAATAATCACCTTCACTAAAGCACTTCCGCTCACCACACCTGCGCCGCATACATTCGTTACTGATTTTAAGGTATAAACCGTGGGAACGGTCGGAGAAACCGCCACGGTAAAAGGGGAAAAATCCACGGTATTCGTTGAATTATCGGAAAGCGCGTAGGTCCAGGGTGGTGTGCCCTCAAAGCGCAAGGTTAATGAAGCCCGCTCTTCAAATTTAATGGCAGTATCACCGCTGATGGTGGCCGAAGCACGCTGACGTATGGCAAATACCCCCGAAGGTGCAACGTTGGCAGAGTTATTATTATCAGCAACGATACGAATCCGATAGCCCGTTCCAAGGGTAGCTGAAAGTGGGATGGTGACTTTGACGGGACTTTGGCTGCCCGAACCGATGAGCGTTGGTGTAGAAAAATCACCATCTTTGTTTGACAGTTGGGCTACGTAATTCACCGCTGTTTCAAATTGCCCCACTTGCGCAAAAGGCACATCCAACACCGCTCCGTTGCACACAGTGACCGTAGTGGGTAAAGTTGTTTCGATACGCGGCACTACCACAACGCGGGCGTTGCCAGTGGCAGAACCATCACCGCAGGCATTTGTAAGAGCAGAAAAGGCATAGAGCGTGGTTTTCAAAGGATTAACTGTCAGCGACAACGGATTAGCAGAAGTAGTACCGCCAGTGTTGTCAGAAAGACGATAAGTCCACGGGGCTGAACCTGTAAATGTCAGCGTAATATTTGCGGTTTTGCCAGCGTCAATGGTTGCGTCTCCCTTCAGCGTGGCGGTTGCTTTTTGGCGCACGCTAAACGCCGCCGAAGGTGTATAATCAAACCCCTGTGCGTTGGCAACGACCCTTATTTTATAACCTTCTCCTGCCAAAAGATTTGCGGGAATATTGACAGTGAGTGATGTTCCACTGCCACTACCCAATGCAATGGGCTGTTCAAAGCTACCCATCGCATTCGACAATTGCACGGTATAGGTCCATTTGGCGGCGTCGGTATTGGTAACCGAAAATGGCACCGTCAATGGCTCGCCGCTGCAAACGGTTTTAAGGGTTTCGGTCGTAATTTTGGGGCGGGGAAATACATCAATTTGGAAACGGTCTTCCAAACATCCAAGGCTATCGCGTACGATGATGGTAGTATCACTCAAAAGCATCAGTTCTTTGGTGTGTTTGCGACTGCCATCTGGCCAGAAATAGCTCCCTTTCCACGATGGCGCCAGTTTTACCACTTCACCGTGTCGGGCTTTCAGCTCGGTAGTTTTATTCACATTCTTGTAGATAGTAAATTGGTCATGAACAATTTGGTCTGAACCTAACCAATTAAATTCCAAACGGTTGTCTTCTACATCAATGTACGCTGACCCGCCAACCGTCGCATTTTTAAAAGGCATCGCGGGGTGAGGTATGCCATTGAAACCATTGTTTTGGCCCGAAGAACCCACGACTGCGTAGATGACCCCTTCCGTAGCGGGATTTTTGATATAGGCGCAAGAATTAGGCGACCCATCATATCTACCCGACGACGTATTGACGACGTGCCTGTTGGCATCAAATGTGCTCGAATGTTCGGTATGCCCCCGCATCAATTTTGAGCGTTCGTATAAATGACTATGCCCACTCAAGACTAAATCAACCTTGTACCGCTCCAAAATAGGCGTCAAGTTTTTGTGAATTTGGACAAGTTCATTTTCAGCATCTGAGTCGTGCGAATTTTTTGTATACGGAGGATGGTGAAACATCACAATCGTCCAAGGCTGTTTATTAGCGGCTAAATCTTTCTTCAACCAAGCTACCTGCGGGCCAAGGGTATCGTAGAGTCGGTACTTTCCTTCTTCTATGCCATAAGAGTCTAACCCAACAAAGTGAACATTGGCGTAATCGAACGAATAATACATCTTGGTCCCTGACGGCACCCCTCCAGCCTCTCCATTTTGAGCGAAGGAGAAAATGTTGAAGAACGCTACTTCCCGCTTGGTTTGGTCTCCCGAATAATACTCATGGTTGCCTGGAACAGCCCACAGCACGTTGTTTTTCAAAAAGTGATTTTGGTATATGTTAAAAAAATTATTCTGGTATTCCTCTTCTGTTCCTGTACCATAGGCATTATCCCCCAAGAGTAGTACCAAATCCGTGGCTCGGTTATTTTTTTTGATGAAGTTCATGTACGAATCCCGCACGCTCAGCTGATTAGGGGTACCACTGCCCATATCACCCATGGTCCAAATACGTATTTTTTGTTTGCTGCCCGCAGGAGCGGCGGTTTTGAAATAATAATCATTGCCACTTCCCTGCACACCGCTAGTTGTACCCACCGAATAGAAATAAACCGTATTAGGCTGTAAATCAGCCAATTTTACTTCATGCTCGGTAGTAACGGCTTCGTCAACAGCGGTACGGTTTAGCTGATCGGCAGCAAGTCCAAAGTTAATTTTGCTGTTGGCAGGAACATCTGTTCGCCACCGTATTACAATACTTGTGGGAGTCCCAAGTTGGAGATAAGGCCCTCGAACGATTTTTTGACCCCAAATTTCTCTTGCCCCCACGGTCACAAGAAGTACGATAAGAAAAGTTTTACACCACGAATACATCATAAAGTAGGATTGGCATGAAAGAGTAGACAAAAATGCACATTTTTTCACTAATTTGGTCTCCCAATTCTCAACCCTTTTTTTTCATGAAAACAATCAAAATGGCCCTTGGCCTTTACGTGCTGTTATTCTTCTGTATTTCAGCTTGTAAGACCTCGCCTGAACAAACAAAAGTGTTTACCCAAGCTGATTTTCCAGCGCCTCCCAAAGCCCCAAAAAAGCCGCAAATATTTACCAATCACGGCTACCAACGCTCCGACGATTATTTTTGGCTCAAAGACAAATCTAACCCCGAAACCATCGCATATCTAAAAGCTGAAAACGCCTACGCTGACACCGTGATGGCTAGTACCAAGGGGCTACAAAAAACGCTTTTTGAGGAAATGAAAGGGCGTATCAAAGAAGAAGACCAATCTGTTCCATCCCTCGACAATGGCTACTATTACTACTCTCGCCAAGAAAAAGGCAAACAATACAGCATCAATTGCCGTAAAAAAGGCAGTTTAGACGCTCCCGAAGAGATTATTCTAGACCAAAACAAAATGGCGGAGGGCAAACCCGCTTTCATTTTTGGTGGTTTTGAAATAAGCGACGACAACAACATAATGGCGTACGTCAGCAATACCACTGGCTCGTATGCTGAGTATGAACTGAAATTTAAAGACCTCCGCACGGGAAAAGAATTGCCCGACAAAATAGCCCGCATGGCCGGTGGTATTACTTGGGCAGCAGACAACAAAACTGTTTTTTACAACGTCCCCAACGCGGCATTACGCTCGCACCGTATTTATAAACACGTATTGGGCAATCCAAGCGACGCCCTGGTTTACGAAGAAAAAGATGAATTGTTTAACGCCTACGTGGGTCGTTCCAAAACGAAAAAAATGATTGCCATTTACGCCACGAGTTTTACAAGCTCCGAGGCCTACCTGCTCCCCGCCGACCGCCCCAACGATGCATTCAAGTCATTTTTGCCCCGTCAGAAAGACATCCAATACGGAATTGATGATTATCCTGATCGTTATTTCGTCACTTGGAAAGACCCCCAAAACAAAAACCAAAAGGTGTATGAAGCCCCAAAACAGGGCTATGAAAACCGCTCCAAATGGAAAGAAATCATCGCCCACGACCCGCAAGCCAAGATTGAAGGAGTCGAAGTCTTTGAAAAATACATGGTCGTCACTAAGCGCGTCAACGGATTACTGGAAATGAATGTGCGGGAAATCGCCAGCGGAACTACCAAAACCGTCAATTTCCCCGAACCCGTCTACACCGCCTACTCCAACGGCACGCCCGAGTTTACTTCAACTAAATTTCGTTACTCATACACTTCCCTCAACCGCCCGACCACCATTTATGACTACGACATGGTGACCAACCAAGCCACAAAGCTCAAAGAGCGAGAAGTGCCGAGTGGTTTTAATGCCGACGACTACGAGGTAAAACGCCTATGGGCTGTCGCCAAAGACGGGGTAAAAGTACCGTTGTCGATTGTCTACAAAAAAGGCATGGAATTAAACGGGAGCAATCCTTGCCTGTTGTACTCGTACGGTTCGTATGGGTATTCAACCGACGCCAATTTTAACGCAAATGTATTTAGTCTGGTAAACCGGGGTTTTGTGTACGCCATTGCCCACATACGCGGCGGCTCGGATTTGGGAGAACAATGGTATGAAGACGGAAAGTTGCAGAAGAAAATGAACACGTTCACTGATTTTATTGCCTGCGCCGAGCATCTAATCAAGGAAAAATATACCTCTTCCTCAAAACTCGCCATCAACGGTGGTAGTGCAGGGGGGCTTTTGATGGGGGCCGTCACCAATTTACGTCCTGATTTATTTAGAGTAGTGGTGGCCGAAGTTCCCTTTGTTGATGTCATAAACACCATGCTGGATAGCAGTTTGCCACTCACCACGCAAGAATATGAACAATGGGGGAACCCCAATGTCAAAAAAGACTACGACTACATGATGACGTACTCTCCTTACGATAATCTTAAAAAAGCCAATTATCCCGCTATTTTGGCCACTGGCGGTCTGAATGACTCTCAAGTAGGCTTCCATGAACCAGCCAAGTGGGTTGCCAAATTGCGCGACCTCAAAACCGACAACAATATTTTGTTGTTGAAAATCAACATGGATTCGGGTCACGGCGGCGCCACGGGGCGGTTTGACTATTTGAAAGAAGAGGCATTTAATTTTGCGTTTATTTTATCTCAAATGGGAATCTCAAACTAACATCTTTGTATATAAATGACGGAGATAAGCACTTATTTACACCTCACATGTATACCAAAATCATGTATTTCACCCATAAATTACCAACATCCATCCTCAAAAGCATTGACAAAAAAGCACAATTTCCGACTTTGTGAAGTAGACTATCTCTACTCAACGATTTGAATAAGTCTCCCCGGCAAAGATGTCATTCCTTTGTCGGGGTTTTATAAATTTTCCACCGCCCCGCATTTTATCCCACTATGAATCGTCTGCTGATTTGGGCTTGTATGAGTCTGTTTGTTAGAACGTTATTGGCACAAAACGTCGCTGTTCCCGACAGCCTTTTACGCACACCATATGATTCTCTAAAAATCCGTTCGTTAGCCAACCTGTCCCAAAACTTTATTTTCATTGGTGATTTCGACAAGGCAAGCGCCTACCTCCAAGCGGCGGTTAAAATGAACAAAACCGTACGTTCCAAATTTTGCGAAGCGGATATTATTTCTCACTATGGGCTTTTCTATCTGCACCAACACGATACGCCCAAGGCCGTAGAGCATTATTTAAAAGCGCATGAGCTTTTTGACCGTCATGCGTTCTACCGAGGCGCTTTTCTGAGTATTCATAAAGTCGGGTATGCCTATTTCAACGAACATGAGTTTAATCAGGCCGAAAAATATTACCAAAAAGCGCATCAGTACTACTTAGCTCATGCGGCTAAACTCCCCAAGAATTTCTTAGCCTATGTTCTCGAAAGCTTTGCAGCAGTAGAAGGAAAACGAAAAAACCACGAGAAAGCCCTAGTCTTCAATGAACGAGCCTTGGAAATTTACAAACATGAAAACGACGACGAAGCCTATTTTTCAGGCATGTACAATTACGCCCTTAAACTGGCACATCTAAAACGCACCGATGAGGCAGCTGCCCGTTTTAGTGAGATAGCACAGTATGCCAAAAAAGCAAAAGACAATTATTTGGAAATGTACGTTCAGAAAGGTCTTTGCGAGGTGTACCTTACCATCAATAACCCCGATGAAGCCATCAAAGTGGCAAACTATGGCATCGCGCTTTCTAAAAATCAGTCCGAACAAAAAGAGCATCAAAAGGACTTTCACCAGTTTCTTTCTCGAGCCTACGAGCAGAAAAAAGATTTTGGTCAGGCACTTTCCTACTATCGAAGTGCCGTAGCGCTGAATGACAGTGTGCGGGACAACGAAAAAAAGAAGGCCATTGCCAAAATTGAAGCCGAATTTCAAACCAAGCAAGCGCGTGAGGCGGCCATGATTAACGCCCTCAACCAGCGAAAAATAGCCGAGACGCAGCAACGGTTCCAAATAGAGCAAGCCGAGTATTTGGCCATGCTCAACGTCCAAAAAGAAAAACAGTTGGCCTTCATCAAAGCGCAGTCGGAAGTTGAAAAAACCCGGTCGATTGCGGAAATCAGCACAAAATACGCGACTGAACAAAAGGAAACGAAAATTCAGCAGTTAAACTCAGAAAATCAGAGTAAAACACGCCAAATGCAATGGCTCGCGGCTGGAATGGGGGTATTGGCACTACTGTTGGGCGGGATGATTTTTCTTTACCAAAAAGTACAAAAACAAAATATTACGCTTGCCACTCAACGCAATCAGCTAACTACCCAAAACCAAACCATCAGCGAGCAGTCCAATAAACTGGAATTGATGATGAAAGAACTCCACCACCGGGTAAAAAATAATCTACAAATCGTGTCCAGCCTGCTGAATCTACAAACCTACAACCTCGAAGACAAAAAAGCCGTACAGGCCATTCGAGAAGGGCAGCAGCGCATCGAGGCCATGTCGCTTATCCATCAGAGGCTCTACCAAAAAGAACACCTCACTACGATAGACATGCGGGAGTACCTAAGCAACCTTGTCGAAAGCATCATGAAAACGTACGGCCATACCCCTGAGGATTTTGACCTTACGTTAGACATTCAGGAACGCGAACTGGACGTAGAACTAGCGATGCCCATTGGACTCATTGTCAATGAATTAGTAACAAATTCGTTCAAATATGCCTACCAATCAACCCACCATCCGTCGTTGACCGTATCTTTAAAGAATGACAACGGAATTCTGTTGGATGTGCGCGACAACGGCCCTGGCATCGACCTTGCCACGTGGGAAGGTCGCAAAGGTTCTTTCGGCAAAAAACTGATAAAATCGCTGTCGGAACAACTGGGTGGCGAAGCACAGGTTCAGAACGACAACGGCACTTGGTATCATCTTCATATTCCGAGTACACGCCTAAAAACAGCGGCTTAATCAAAAATATCTATCGCCTTAACTACTACTCACTTCTGACTTTTTAACCCACTATGCATTCTATCAAAATCTTGATTGTAGAAGATGAAGCCGTTGTTGGACTTGATTTGGAGGCGCGCCTAGAAGCCGAAGGATACGAAATCGTGAATGTGGTAAATAACGGCCCCAAGGCAATTGAAGTCTATAAATCCCAACAAGTAGATCTTATTTTGTGCGATATTAAGCTTATCGGCAACATGACGGGCATTGAAGCCGTTCAGGAAATGATTGCGTTTCGGGAAGCTCCCGTCATTTACCTGACCGCCCAAGCCGACCGTTCCACCATAGAAGCCGCCATGAAGACTTATCCTTCGGCCTATATTACGAAGCCTTTTAATAACGAAAGCCTTAAAATTGCCATTGATTTAGCCATCAACAATTTTGCACTTCGCGCTCAAAATCAGCCGTTTACCAAAGAAAAAGAAGATCCAATAAAACCTTTGCATCCAACCCCCAAACTGCCCGACCGCGAAACCATCCTACAAATCAATGACTACGTTTTTATCAAAGAGAATTATAAGTTTCAGAAAATACAGTTGAACGATATTCTATTTTTTGAAGCCGACAAAAACTACACAACCATTCATACCGAGTCCCGAAAAATTGCCCTGCGCCTCACCCTAAACACCGTTTTGGAACGACTTTCCACCACCAAATTTATCAGAGTGCACCGTTCGTACGCCGTCAATATTGACAAAATTGATTCTTTTGATGAGCACGACCTCAACATTGGCAAATTTCAAATCCCCATTGGCCGGAGCCATAAGGAAGACTTTATGAAGTATTTTCTGTTTCGATAAATAAAAAAAGGGATGATTTAACCGACTGTCAACGCCGTCAAACCATCCCCTGATTTTTGTATTTTGGGCCGCTTAATTGGCCACTTCAATTTTTACCTTCAATAAAAATTCGTCGATTTCTATCTCGGTGGCGGAGCCGTTCAAATCAGCAACCAAATCCAACGAAACAGCCTGCACTTCCTGGCAAATGTAGTCTTTGTTGGACGTCACGGCTTCGGCCAATTCGGGACTGTTGTCTTGCACCGTAATTTTGATTTTATCGGTCACTTCAAAACCACTGTCTTTGCGTAGATTTTGAATACGATTGACCACGTCACGGGCCAGGCCTTCGCGGCGCAGCTCTTCCGTGATGGTCACATCAAGCGCCACCGTCAGGCTTCCCTGACTTGCCACCAGCCAGCCTGGTACGTCTTCGGCAATGATTTCGACGTCGTCGCGGAGCAGTGAAAAATCTCCTGACACAAGTACGCCTTCTTTTTCAATCACCGAAATATCGGCGGCGCTCAGTCCGTTGATGATGGCCGCGACTTCCTTCATTTTGGGACCGTATTTAGGCCCTAATGCTTTGAAGTTAGGTTTGATTTTTTTCTTCAAAATTCCGCTGTCATCGCTCACAAACTCAACGGCTTTCACGTTTACTTCCGACATAATGATGGGCGTAACGTGCTCAATCTGTTCTCGTATTTTTTCACTCAATACCGGAATCAATACTTTCGACAACGGCTGACGCACCTTGATTTTGTTGCCTTTGCGCAACGAGTGTACCAACGAGCAAATATCCTGCGCTAGCTGCATCGACGCCTCTAAATCCTTGTCTACCCAATATTCATCGTAAGTATGCCAATCCGTGAAATGCACCGATTCGTGCTTAAACGGGGTGTTTTTCTCAATGGATTCTTCACGAACGTGGTCAGTCAAATTCCGATACAGCCATTCGCCAAAAAACGGTGCAATTGGCGACATCAACTGCGCCACCGCCGCCAAACAGTGTTGCAGTGTTTCATAGGCGGCTCGCTTGTCGGTCGTCATTTCCCCCTGCCAGAACCGCCGACGACACAAACGCACGTACCAGTTTGACAAATCATCGCACACAAAATCCTGAATCAAACGCCCTGCTTTTGTGGGGTTATAATTATCAAACTGCTCAGTTACATCTTTCACCAAACTAAACACTTTTGAAATAATCCAACGGTCAAGCTCCGACAATTGCTCTTTCGGCACGCGGTTAAACTGCTCAATCTTATAACCGTCTAAGTTGGCGTAAAGCGCAAAGAAGTTGTATGTGTTAAACAGCGTACCAAAAAATTTACGCTGCACTTCTACCACTCCGTCTATGTTGAACTTGAGGTTGTCCCAAGGTTCGGCGTTGGTAATCATGTACCAGCGCGGCGCGTCGGGACCGTATTTATCAATGGTTTCAAACGGGTCAATACCATTGCCGAGGCGTTTCGACATTTTGTTGCCGTTTTTATCCAATACCAATCCAGTAGAAACGACGTTTTTGAAAGCAACCGAATCAAACAAAAGCCCCGCGATGGCGTGTAACGTAAAGAACCAGCCACGCGTTTGGTCAACGCCTTCGCTGATAAAATCGGCAGGATACGAAGTAAGCGACTCATTGGCCGCCGTACCACCCATACTTTGGGGGTATTTGTCCAAATTCTCAAACGGAAAGTGGAACTGCGCGTAGGGCATCGCACCCGAATCAAACCATACATCAATGAGGTCGGTTTCGCGCGTCATTACTTTGCCAGCATCCGACACCAAAAATATTTCATCCACGTAAGGGCGGTGTAAATCAAAGGCTTCAGTTCCTTTTGACTGAAGGAATGACTCATTTTTAGCTCGTTGCTCATCTGTCAAAACACTGCTTGCCAAGGCTTTTTCAAGCTCAACGGTCAACTCTTCTACGGAGCCAATGCACTTTTCATCACCTTCCTCATTGCGCCAAATCGGCAAAGGAGTACCCCAGTAGCGACTACGGCTGAGGTTCCAGTCTACCAGATTTTCGAGCCAGTTGCCAAAGCGTCCCGTCCCCGTACTTTCTGGATTCCAATTGATGGTATTGTTCAGCGCCACCAAACGGTCTTTCAGTGCGGTTGTTCTGATAAACCAGCTATCCATTGGATAGTACAACACGGGCTTATCCGTACGCCAGCAGTGTGGGTACGGGTGCTCGTATTTTTCAACTTTAAACGCGCGGTTTTCTTCTTTTAATTTTATCGCAATCAACACGTCTGTGGGCTTAAAATCAGGATCTTCCTGCTCTTCGGCCGAGTAGTATTGCTCTTTTACAAATCGTCCGCCAAACTCCCCGATTTCGGGCACAAAACGCCCCTGCTTGTCCACAATCGGCACTTCTTTGCCATTTTCATCGCGGACCATAATGCCTGGTACGCCATTGGCTTTGGCCACTCTAAAGTCATCCGCTCCGAAGGTAGGTGCGGTATGCACCACGCCTGTTCCGTCTTCGGTGGTCACAAAATCACCTAAAATAACGCGGAAAGCTTTATCGGCATCTTCCAGTGGTTGCACGTACGGGAGCAATTGCTCGTACTGAATTCCCTCCAAATGCTGGCCTTTAAACTCCATCACAATCGACCACGGAATCACCTTATCGCCTTCTTTATAAGCCCCCAACTTGGCGTCTTTTCCTTTTTCAGAAAAATATTTTCCCACCAAATCTTTCGCCAAAATGACGTTGATGGGAAGGTGTGTGTATTGATTAAAAGTTGTAATCAACACATAATCAATGTCTTTCCCAACGGTCAGTGCCGAGTTGGCAGGAAGGGTCCACGGGGTAGTCGTCCACGCCAGAATGTAGATATTGTCACTATCGGCAGCATCAAACAAATAACCTGATTTACCAGTCAATTTTAACTTAAACTGCGCAACAATGGTTGTGTCTTTTACGTCTTTATAGGTGCCCGGCATGTTCAACTCGTGCGAGCTGAGTCCCGTTCCCGCCGCGGGCGAATACGGCTGAATCGTGTAGCCTTTATACAGCAATCCTTTTTCGTAAAGCTGTTTCAGCAACCACCAGAGGCTCTCGATGTAGTCATTTTTGTAGGTGACGTACGGGTCTTCCATGTCCACCCAATACCCCATTTTTTCGGTCATGGTCAACCAGCGGTCAGTAAAACGCATGACCGCCTCACGGCATTTTTTATTGTAATCCTCGATGCTGATTTTGATGCCGATGTCGTCTTTCTTGATGCCCAACTCTTTTTCTACCTGCAACTCAATGGGCAAACCGTGCGTATCCCAGCCCCCTTTGCGCTTTACCTGATAGCCGCGCAGGGTTTTGTACCGACAAAACATATCCTTAATGGTACGCGCCATTACGTGGTGAATACCCGGAGTACCATTGGCCGACGGAGGCCCTTCATAAAACGTAAACGAGGGTGCGCCTTCACGTACCTCAACAGACTTTTCGAAGATTCGATTTTCTTTCCAAAACTCAAGGATGTCTTTGCCCAACTGTGCGTAGTCCAACCCTTTATACTCTTTATAGTTCATCGGCATTTTTGATTATAAAAATGCCGTTAATCGTCATTTGTTAAACGTTACGGGACCCTTTTTCGGCTATCCTTGTTGTTCAACCATTAACCATTAACGACTTCTATTGACAAATTTCTGAAAACGGAGTGCAAAGTTATGAATTTTTTAACTTAATCTGGTTTTAGAAACATTTCTCAATTCCTGCCTAATCGACGAAAACAATCTCAGTTTGCCGCCTTAAAGCGCCTCTTTGGGGGCTTATCCAAAAAAAATAAGTGCAGCTCCTCAACCATTGAAATCGCAGGCAATTATTCCCAAGCTGATTTTAATCATCCAAGTAGGCTCACCACCATCATTGCAGCCCAACCAAATACAGACTAAGTTTCAAACGAAACAAGAGCCATGTAGTGGAGTGGCCTCTGCGTTTATTACCTGCATAAATGTTTATGCGGTTTATCATTTTCATTCTTTATCTACTCCAAATCAGACAATAGCACATGCGTTTATTTACAAAATGGGTCGGCCTAAGCATCGGAGTTTTCATTACTACCCTTACGTGGGCGCAACAATGGGTGGTGACCACCGCCACTGATGGGCAGGGCATTTACGGGATAAAAGGCATCCCGAGCGCCGAAAATTCGCCAGGAAAACGAATCGGTGCCGCCTCATGTACCGATAAAAACGGCAATCTATGGCTCTATGGCGGAGGAACCGACGGGAATAACCTAGGTGATTTATGGCGATTTGATGTCAGTACCTATCAGTGGACGTGGGAGAGCGGCTCCAATCTGCCCAACAGAGCCGCAAACCACGGAACCAAAGGAGTTGCTTCCACCGAAAACTTTCCAGGCGGCCGAGTTGGGCATACCCTGTGGGCCGACAACGACGGCAATCTATGGCTCTACGGCGGTAGCCGCCCTTTAGCCGACGATTTTGCTACCTCCATGATCATTGGTAACGACTTATGGAAATATAACCCCACCGCTAAAACCTGGACTTGGATGCACGGCTCCAATCAAACAGTGCAAAGCGCCAACAAAGCTATTTATGGTACATTGGGAGTGCCCACGAGCCAAAACACCCCTGGTGGGCGGTACTTCGGTACGGGCTTCAAGGATAAATTTGGCCACCTGTGGCTGTTTAGCGGCAACGAAGGCAATGACCTTTGGAAATATGACGTCCAAGCAAACGTATGGTTGTGGATAAAAGGCAATAATACCCCAAAAACTGCTGGTAGCTATGGACAAAAAGGCGTTGAATCTCCGCTTAACCTACCCGACAGCCGCACCCGCACCACGGGTTTTACGGATGCCAATGGTGATTTCTGGATTTTTGGTGGCCAACATTACAACGACGACGATGATAGTTTTTACCTGAACGACCTCTGGAAATACAATTTCGCCACTAACCGCTGGGTGTGGATGAGTGGAACGCAATCTTATAATCACAAAGGTTCATATGGCACACTGAGGGTTCCATCTGTCAACAACATCCCAAGGGCGCGCGAGAGCGCAGCAGGGTGGGTGAATAAAGACGGCTATTTGGTGGTTTTTGGTGGCGGAACGGAGCAGGGGAATCTGCTCAACGATACCTGGTACTACAATCCCAAAACGCAGGAGTGGTCTTGGCGCTCGGGAAGTAACGAAGTAAATTCTGATGGCGAAATAAGCCGCACCGACCCCGATGAAGACAATGCCCCCAGCGCCCGAAGCATTGCTGCCGTTTGGGAAGATTCGCTCGGCAGTTTATGGATGTTTGGAGGACTCGGAATCAAGCGACAATATACTTTCGAGGGCTATACACCCATTAAACATCTCGTGATGAGCCACCTCAACGACATGAATAAAATTTGGGTGCCTTCCGTCGATTTAAAAGCAGCTGTCAAAACGGAAGCCGTTACGTATGGTGAGCAAAACCTGCAACTGCTCACGATAACCGTCAGTGAGCAAAGCAACTACGGCGCAACCCGTATAAAAGTACGTACGCCGCTTCCCAAAGGCATGAAGTTTTACCGACGTAAATCCAGCAGCGTTGTCTTGGGAGACCTGACGGTTTCAAACGACACCCTCGATTGGTACATTCCGTATGTTGTTCCTAAAACGTCCGCAACGCTTCAATTTTATGCGCAATTGGACGCGGCCCAACAGCCCGATGGCAAGTTTCAGGTATGCAGCTCTATCTATTATCAATACGCACAAGAGTCCAACGACGCCGATAATCAAGCGTGTATCACGGTCGAAAGCAGCACAAAAGTGATCAGCCGAGGCACTTCATGGGCCTATTTGGACAATGGGACACTTTTGAACGGCACCGATTGGCAAACAAACACTTACAACGACGCTACATGGAAAACTGGGAGCGCACCGCTGGGCTTTGACCGCAACAACCGCTGGGCCAACGTAGATTACAAACCAGTAACTCTGCTTTCGCAAGGCCCTACCAGCGCTCAACACAAACAATATTATTTCCGTAAACAATTCGCCTCTGGTAAAACAACGGCCAATTTTCGCCTAAAACTCTGGTTTGATGATGGCATTGCCGTTTTTGTTAATGGCAAACCCGTCTATCAGAAAAACGCGACAGACACCGACGGCGATGGGTATGTAAACTATCCCAACGGCTCGGAGGTATTGACCGACACCCTCCTGCGCCTCAATAATCTTTCAACCACCCAAGCCAATCAGGTGGCCGTAGTGGTCTATCAAAACAGCCCGACGAGCAGCGATTTATTGTTTGATTTTCAGCTAGAAACGATTCCGCTAGGTCTCACTCGCCAGCCCTATTTACAACTACCCGGGCCCAATACCATGACCATCCGTTGGTACACCACCGAAGCCATTAACGGCATTGTACGCTACGGAACCGACCCCGCCAATTTAAACCTAACGGCGCAGGATTATACCCTCGACACGGTCCAGATTGTCAAGCTAGAAGGGTTGGCAAGCGGTACCAAATATTACTATTCGGTAGGCTACGGCGACCCCGAAAACCCCGTTGTGTTACAGAGCAATCCCGAAATCAATCAGTTTCAGACATTATCCAGCACATCCACTACCCTGCGTTATTGGCTTTTGGGAGATGCGGGAGCGGGAAAAGCCCAAAACCAACGTCCCTATCGCGTCCGCGATGCGTACTTGAATTACCTCAAATCAAAAGGGAATCCCAACATAGACGGAATCCTATTTTTGGGGGACAATTCCAACACCCAGCCTTTTGAAGGGCTACAACAGGCTTTGGATACGACTTTTTTCAGGTTTTATAACCGCCCTGCTGACAAGCCACTTTTGTCTAAAACCCCCTTTTGGACAGTATTAGGCAATCACGACTATGATCCTGACAACGCTTTTGTACTCAATGATAAAATTGTTAAAATCCAAAAAGCTTACCACAAACAAACAGCGGCAAGTTATTCGGCCTTTTCGTATCCTCGCCCTACATTGGGGGTTGAAAAAGGGTATTATTCCTTCAATCAGGGGGATGTTCACTTTGTGGTTTTGAATCCATATCTTATTGAGGGGCATAGCCTATGGGTAGACCCCAACGAGCAAGCAGAATACAAACAAATATGGGGCGACCTCTCCATTGTACGGGACCAAAACGAAGGCGATGTAAATCAAATACCTCAGATACAGTGGCTTAAGAATGATTTGGCTAACAACACCAAACGTTGGACCGTGGTCACCTTTCACATTCCTCCTTTTTCTACCATCGGACATTTTGAAGACGAAGCTGATTTGAAGAGAGTGAGAGAGCGCCTGCTGCCTATTCTGGAAGAGCCTGCCTACCACGTAGATGCTATTGTGGTTTCTCATACCCATGCGTACTTACGGGCGGGTATGGTTAGAAAAAGCGGCACTACCCGTAAAACTGATTTCAGCCTAAACGGTAACTTGGGGCGCACAACCCCATACGTAAAAACAAGCGCCGAAACGGCTTATTCTTACATTTTGACGGGTTCGGCAGGTAGAGGTTTTTACAGCCCCACTTTAAACGACGGCGGATACAACCCTACCGATGCCAATGTGGTCAAATCACCAAGTACTTCCATGCTTCCATTGGATGTGCTTGCGTCGAGCAATGATTTTTACCACGTAACTGGCGGCTCGGTCGAATTACTTTTCAATGACAATCGCCTAGATGTTAAGTTCATCAAAGAACCCGAAGGTAGCAATACCTTCGTCGTTGCCGACTCGTTTAGCATCATCAAAGACCCCAGCGTAAAGCGCCTGATGCCTTTTACAAGTACTTGGTTTTCGCACGTGGAGTTGCATTCTTGCGTTAGCGGCAGTGGTGGCCCTTATTACGCTCCCGAATGGAGCAATTTTACCGCTTGGAGCAAGGATACAGTCTGGAATCCCCAACGTGACAATGATTGGTACGGTCAGGCACCTTTTGTAGATTATACGGCTTGGAATACCAACGGATTGAAAGATGGAACCCTCATCAGAGACCTTGAGATTGGCGGAAACGCGTATTTCAAGAAAATCTTTATCTTATCCCAAAAAAACAACTTTACGGGCTTTCAATTGCAGATTTCCCGTTTCCAAGACGTGGCAGTGGGTATTTATATCAATGGCATGAAGGTCGATACCCTTCTCGCCCAATCTGGACCTATTTTCACCAAAAATATCCTTAGCATTCCGACTCAATTTTTTAAAGAAGGAGTCAATATTATTGCTTTAAAAACCCGTCCGCTGTGGTCATGCGGCGGTGGGCGCAACTACACGCCCTATCTGTTGGATGCTGAACTCTCAGGCCTAACTGGTGCAACACCTGCCCCTGCTTCGAAGGCAGTTATGGAAGTACAAACCAATAAATTGGCCTATCCCACTTTGTGTTCTGGCAATAGCTACAACATTCCTTTCAGTGTAAAAAACAATGCTCCTAACACCGTCTATGAGGCCTATTTATCAGCTTTAAGTCCTAGCTTTTATCCAAAAAGAACCGTTATTGGCACTGGTCAAACCAGCCCTATGAAAATTACCTTGCCAGATTCATTGCTCCACGGTGACTATCAGATTGCGGTGGTCCCTGCCCAAACTTCCATTTTTGAGGCAAAACAAGCGGCTTTTTATACCATTCAACTGGCGCCCAAAGTTACCTTTTCCACCCAAGACAACCGGCAAAGCGCTGAAATCTGGAAAGGCGAGAGTATTCCGATGCAGCTTAAATTTACGGGCATTCCTCCTTGGAGTTTTACCCTTTCAAACGGCCTGACAGACCAAACCGCTCAAAACACCTACTTGTTTCGTACCACCCCCGACTCAAGCCTAACTTACACCGTAACCATGAAAAATAGCTGCGGATTGGGTCGCGTGGAGGGTCAGGTGCGCGCAGTGGTCAAAAAAGCTACGGTCCAAATAACCAGTTTAAACAAAACAAATTACTGCCCTGCTGATTCGATAACAATAGGCTTCAAAGCCGATATTCCGACTGCACCGACGTATAAATTTACGGCTTATTTATCCGACAAAAACGGTCTTTTCAACCGCCCAATTACGCTCGGAACCAATTCCGTTACCAATCCTGTTTTTCCATTTAACGAAGTCATCAAAGCGAAATTGCCTGATACGCTATCCATGGGTGCGGCCTACCAAATCCGCGTAAGTACCTCTACCACCCTTCCCACAGAAGAAGTTGTTTCGGTACCTTTTGGGATGCGAATCTTGCCCAGCGGCACCCTTGTAGAAGCGCAGAAGAAAGACTCTTTAAGCATTCTGACGGGCGAGCCTATCACCCTTCAAATGGATTTTAAAGGCAGTTTTCCGTGGAATTATGTCATTGGCTACGGCTCCTCCGACACGCTTTCGGGTAGTACCACCCGTACGCCGCTTCTGAGGAGCGTTCAGCCCAAAGGATCAGATGTGTACACGCTGCGCTCGGTGAGCAATGCATGTGGAGAAGGGAAAGCATCGGGCAGAGTGACCGTCACGCTCATTACGGCCGTTGACAATTGGGGCGTCGCTCAGTTACGGGTTTATCCCAATCCAACCACCGATTATCTTCATATCGTGATTTCAGAAATTATCTCAAGCGAGATTCAGTGGCAGGTGGTTGATAATACTGGGCGTATTTTGCTAAAGAAAGAAGCAAAAAATCTTTCTTCTTATGACGAAACCATCAACACTACGACTTGGCCCGCAGGCACCTACTTCTTAAATCTAAAAATGGGCAACCGTAAGGCTACTTTCAAAATCAGTAAACAATAAATGTTACCAACGGAGCCGTGGTTTAAACGGCTCCGTTGGCTATTTTTAATCTTTCTTCACACTGCTTCCGCCCGATACATTGGAGCGTACTTCTGGGTTGCCACGGTAGCGCAAGCTGCTACCGCCGCTCGCATCTACTTTCAAAGATTTATCAACCAATACGTTGGCGTTACTTCCGCCCGAGAGGCCCAAATCAACATTATCAACCACGTAATCAAAAGCATTTAACTTAGAGGCCCCCGACAAATCGCCGGTCAGGCTTAGCCCCTGCCCGCGCAATGTAAGATTGGAGGCTCCCGAAAGGTCAATGTCTACGCGTTCCCAGTCGCCGTCAATGGTCGATTTTGATGCGCCCGACAATTCCACTTCCAAATCACGGGTATTGGTAAAGCCGTCAATGGTAGAAACGGTGGCACCTGAAAAATCAACTCCGCGTAAAACAGGCATCGTAATATCGACGTCCATGTCATAGCGCCGAACCCGGTAATTACGGTAGCGAATGACCAACTTACCGCTGCGATCCACAAACACTTCTAAGTCATCAATATCGCGGCGGTCACCGCGCACAAAAATACTGAACTGGCCCGATTGGCGCACCTTTACGTCGAAGGCGCTACCCATTTCCAACCGGTCAAAATCGCGGAGATCGAAGGTTTCACTGTCAGGATTTTTAGGATCCAAACGAGCATCGCCATCAATAAAAACACAGGATTGAAGGGCAAAAATAAAAAAGACAAAACTTGCCAACCGGGCAGAAACAACACTTAACTTTTTCATGACTGTTATGGTATTAATTAAACTGTTTTGAACCTATGACAACTTACATTTCATCTTCCCCCATACTACACTGAAAAAAATATTTTCTTTTTTTTCAGTGGAAGCACCTCACTTGAAAGACATCAAAAAAAATACACGCCTCACGTAGGGGTAAACTTTGGTTCGCTTGTCCTACCTAAAATGCGGTTCCAACCATCATTTTCAACAACTCGTCACAAAAACGGCCCTATCGTTAAGGGTAAAGCGTTAACTTTGCCCCAAAACGATTCGTCATTTCGTGCAATTATCGGATACACAAATACTTATAGCCATTGGGCAGGGAAATGAAGGGGTTTTCGAACAGGTGTTTCGAAAGCACTACGGCAGCCTATGCGCCTACGGACGTTCGATTTTGCGGGATGCTGACGAAGCGGAGGAAATTGTCCAAACCGTGTTTGTGAACATTTGGGAAAAACGAACTGAGATTGAAATTACTCAATCATTGAAATCGTATTTGTACCGGGCAGTGCATAATCATTGCCTTAACCGAATCAAACACCAAAAAGTAAGGGATGAACACCAACAATACGCCACGTATCACCAAGAAACCACGTATGAATCAGTAAGCCAAACGGTCTATAAAAATGAGTTGGAACAACAGTTATCGGTAGCCATCGAAAAACTGCCCGAACAATGCCGAATCATTTTTAAATTGAGTCGTTTTGATGAACTAAAATACCAAGAGATTGCCGACCAACTGGGTCTTTCGGTCAAAACCGTCGAAAACCAAATTGGAAAAGCCCTCAAAATATTACGAACTGAGCTTGCGGATTACTTACCCGTTTTGATTTGGTTGGGTTTAACCGACTACTTATGATTGACAACTACTAAATGAATTCGAACGTACATATTCCTGACGATTTGCTGGCGCGTTACGTGGCAGGGGAAACCACCCCCGACGAAACCCGCCAGGTAAAAGCGTGGCTGGGCCAATCGGCGGGCCACGAGGAAGAACTGCTTCGTTTTCAGAAAATATGGGAAGCAGCAGAGGCTGTCAAACCAGTGTCCGAAGTCGACGTAGAGGCGGCTTGGAAAAAAGTCAGTGGTCGGTTTGAAGCTCAACCTTCAACGCCAGCCATGAACGATTCGGAAGTCGCCGCACAAAATCCGCTTCCGTTTACAATCCACAAAAACGACGACGACGTTCGGCCGCTTCGCTCGGGCAAGTCGCCTTCGAGCTTCCGTTTTTGGCGGGCGGCGGCGAGCATTTTAATCGTGATGGGCCTTGGTTGGTTGGGGTACCGTTTTTTTGAAAAATCAAACGAGCCTGCCATTGCCAGCGTCCTGAAAACCCAGCAAAAAACCACCGAGCATATATTGCCCGATGGAACAAAGGTTTTTTTGAATCACAACACAACCCTTTCGTACGCCAATGATTTTGGGCAGGATACGCGTACAGTTATGCTGAAAGGTGAAGCTTATTTTGACGTAAAACGCGACGAAAAACGCCCCTTTATCATTCAAGCTAACGGAACGGAAATCAAGGTTTTGGGGACATCTTTTAACGTACGTGCTTACGACCAAAAAGTCAACGTGGCCGTAACGAGCGGAAAAGTGCAGTTTTCGACGCCAAAATCCAAAACACTGTTGGTTAAAAATGAAACGGCCACCGCCCAAGCCGATACCATCATCAAACTTCCTGCCGTCGATTTGAACGCAATGGCGTACCGTACCAAAGTGTTCGTCTTTGACAAAACCAACTTAGGCGATGTGGTTGCATCGCTACGAGAAGGCTACCAAACCGACATTCAATTGAGCGGTCGTTTAAAAAATTGCCAATTAACGGCTCGCTTCGAACGCGAAAGTCTGGACGCTACCCTGAGCGTCATTGCCGAAACGCTCCACCTGCAAGTCACCCGAAAAGGGCAAACCATCCTGCTCGACGGGCAGGGTTGTCCTTAAAACATACTAGCCATGAAACACGTATTGACTCTCAACATCTTCCGCTTTCTCAACTTGCGGAGCCGCGTAACTTACGTCATTTTTCTTTTAACCTTTGGGTTTAACAGTTCGTTGAGCTTCGCTCAGAAAGCCTCGATTCTCGACCGAGCCATTACGGTACGGGTCACCAACGAGCGCCTCGAAGAAGTATTACGGATAATTGGCGAACGGGGTAATTTTAGCTTCTCGTATAATCCCAACGAGTTTGATTTGAATCGGCGCGTTACGCTCAATGCCGCTGGAAAAGCCGTTCGGCAGATATTGGACGAAATATTTAAAGGGGGGGCGGCCTACAAAGAGCGGCGTGGGCACATTATTCTCCAAAAAATCGCTGAATTGCCTGCCGAAAAACCCCAAGACATCATCATCAACGGTTACGTTTTTGACCGCGCCACGGGCGAGCGAATTGCCCAGGCCAGTATTTTCGAAAAACGCACCCTGGCATCCGCCATAACCAACCAGGCAGGATATTATCGTCTAAAAATACCTGCTACCCTCGCCAATCCGCGTCTGGAGGTTCGCAAGGAGCGATATTTTGGTTCTAGCATTGCGGTCACCGAACGCTCTTTGGACATCAGCTTGGTACAAATGCCCCTCGATGACCGATTACAGGCGGTTGCACCGCAACTCAAGACGATTTCTCGCCCCGCAACCGATACCCTAATCGTTCGGGTTCCCACCGTACAACCAATATTAATCGCCTCAAATGATACCGCACTTACCACGGCCAAGCCCAAGCGAACCAATTTAGATAAAGTTGAAAAAACCTTTGTCGATGCCTTTGCCACGGCTAAACAGGCGGTTCACATTCAAAACGTACGAGATACGCTTTATCGACCGTTTCAGGTTTCATTGCTTCCGTTTGTCGGGACCAACCACGTCATGAGCGGGAACGTCGTCAATTCAATGTCTTTTAATATCATCGCAGGCTATTCACTCGGCGTTAACGCCTTGGAAGTGGGTGGTTTTGCCAACCTTGTCCGTTGGAATGTACACGGTGCTCAATTTGCGGGCTTTGCCAATTTGGTGGGTCGGAACGTATACGGATTGCAAACATCAGGCTTTGCTAATGCCGTTTTAAAAAATGTTGAAGGCATGCAATTGGCAGGCTTTGCTAATGCCACAGGAGGCAATCACAGCGGGGTTCAGGTAGCGGGATTTGCTAACTTAACGGGTCAGAATTTTTATTACGGCTTCCAAAGCGCTGGCTTTGCAAGCGTTACAATGGGCAAAATGTACGGCTGGCAGATAAGTGGCTTTGCCAACGTAACGCTCGGCAACATGCGCGGCTGGCAGATAAGCGGATTTGGCAACGTAGCACTCAGGAAATTTCGCGGTGTTCAGATAAGCCCTTTTATAAACTATGCAACCATCCACGAAAAAGGGCTCCAATTGGGGGTATTCAACTATGCTGACTCATCAGGTGCCGTTCCCATCGGAATATTCAGTTTTGTAAGACGCAACGGGTATCGTCGTTTTGAAATCAGTACCGACGAACTCAATTACGCCAACCTTACCTTTAAAACAGGCGTTCGACGTTTGTACAATATTGTCACCATCGGTGGCAGTTTTGGCATGGCCGACAAACCCCTCTACACCTTTGGCTATGGCCTTGGCACCGCTATCAACTTCGGGCGTGGCTGGATGACCAACCTCGACCTCACCGCCAATAAAATCATGGAAGCCACCAATCGCTTCGATACATCCAATGGAAATTTTTACCGGGCAAGTTTAGGACTTGAAAAAAGAATCGCGCGCGGGGTGGCCCTCTTCGGCGCGGCCTCTCTCACAGCCATGACAGCCCAACCTGGTTATCTAAAAGTAGACAAATCAACTCTGTATCAAGTCTTTCCAAACACAACGCTTCGCAATGGCCTTGATTTGACCAATTGGGTAGGTTTTCAGGCGGGATTAAGGATTATGAACCGTTAACAATCGTTAACCAAACATTCAGTGACACGCTAAAATACCCGCGTCTAAACGTCGTTAAGTGATAAAACAACTTTAGACATGGTACCAACTTTACGTAACTTTTTTATTTTTTAATTAACCATCTTCTGACAAAATGAAAAGATTACGTCATCTATTAACCGCCCTTTCCGTAGTATGTGTAGGTTTATCGACCCAAGCACAAGTATCAATTGGGGCACGTGGGGGAGTATCGCTTGCTAAAACCACAGGCAACGGCGGATTTATCGAAAATTTTACGGGCAACCTTGATTATATCGTGAGTGGCAACGGTGCCATTTTCTTAAAAGTGCCGATTGCGGGCGGCTTATCGTTCCGTCCTGAGCTTGGATACAAGCAAAGCGGAGCGGGGATTTCTTCCAATAATCTGTTGGATCTCATCGGCGTAAATATCCCGTTGGGTGGAAGCATCAAGCAGCGTCTCACCTACATTCAGGCGCCTATGCTGTTCCAATACGATTTTGGCTACGAAGATAGCCCCGTCCAACCTTACCTCATTGCAGGGCCAACGTTCAATTACCTGGCCGATGGAAAAATCGTTTCGCGGGCGGATTTGATTTTATTTCAAACCCAACCTACCCGAACAAAAATTGGCTTGGGGACGTTTAACCGCTTTGAAGTAGGGGCTGCGGGCGGTGCGGGCCTTAGTTTTACGGTAGGAAATAGTAAAATATTTGTGGAAGGTCGTTACGAGCGTGGTCTGACCCGACTCTACGATACCCCACTCGTTAGGGTCCCCGTTCATAACCAAAGTTTCAGTGTTTTGGCAGGATTTGCAATACCTCTCGGACAGTAACGCGTGGGGGATTGCGGCAACCCAAAGGTCAGTTTTGAGAACCACATCGACGAGCCGCCCAACAGGTATCAGGTGAGCTAGGTTTCTCAAAACCTAGGCCGAGGTTGCTCACAACCTCGGCCTAGCAAAAAACCCTGACAGAACTGCATAAAAAAACCGCCTTTCATCAAGGCGGTTTTTTTGTTATTAAATAAAACTACATCGTTATTTTTTCAGCCAAGTATACAGATACGCTACGGCATGAATAGCGGCAAAAACCAAGGAGAAATAAAACAGCGGAGCATCTCCCTCAATTGATTGATTGTGGTGTACAAAAGCGACCACTCCCAATACTGCGGCGAGCGCTAATCCTGACAAGCACACTATCTTAAAATCCCCTTTTAAGGTACCTACTCCCGTAGACAATTTACTATTGTGGATACCATACCACAGATAGATATCGAAACCGATAATCATCCAGACAATCAAACGAATCCAAGTATCCAAAGGCAAAAATGCCATCATAAAGAAACAGGTAACAACCCCCAAAATAGGAACCAACGGCACCAAAGGAGTTACAAAAGCCCGGGGAGCATTGGGCATCTGCTTGCGCATTACGATGATACCGAGGCAAACCAGAATAAAGGCAAACAAAGTACCGATACTCGTCATCTCGCCTACCACCCTTGCGGGGATAAATGCTGCAAACAAGCTCACAAACAGCATAAACATGGCGTTGCTTTTGACAGGCGTTTGGAATTTAGGATGAACGCTTGAAAAGATTTTTGGCAACAATCCATCTTTACTCATACTGAAGAATACGCGCGTTTGACCCATGAGCATTACCAGAATAACCGAAGCATACCCCGCCAAAATCGCCACGATAATCGCCCGGTTCAACCAAGGATAATCTGGCACAATCACTCCTGCGGCATTGGGCGTTCCCATGTGCTCAATGGCTACGGCAACTGGCGCAATCCCATCCTGACCTTTAAAAGAAGTATAGCTTGTTACACCCGTCATGACATGGGCAAACAAAATATAGAGAATCGTACAAATCGCCAACGAAGCCAAAATACCGATAGGCATATCCTTGCGCGGGTTTTTAGCTTCTTGGGCGGCGGTACTTACCGCATCAAATCCAATGTATGCAAAAAAAACAATAGCCGCCGCTCGAATGATACCACTAAATCCATATTCACCAAAGGTGCCCGTATTGTCAGGAATATAAGGAACATAGTTATCGGTGTTGATATATTTCCAGCCCAAAACGATGAAAATAATCACAACTGCTACTTTCAAAGCTACAATAATACCGTTGACGGTAGCACTTTCCTGGGTTCCTTTCATGAGTAACAAACTCATCAGAACAACGATAAATACGGCAGGTAGGTTGATAAGCCCGCCATCCCAAGGCCCAACCGTGAGCGCAACGGGTAGGTGAACATCAAAGCCTTCCAGAAATTTCACTAAGTATCGACTCCAACTGATACTCACCGTAGCAGCCCCTACAGCGTACTCTAACACTAAATCCCAGCCGATAATCCACGCGATGAACTCCCCCATGGTAGCGTAAGAATAGGTATAGGCACTACCCGCCACTGGAATCATGGAGGCAAATTCGGCATAACACAACCCAGCAAAAGCACAACCGAATGCAGCTACTATAAAAGAAATGGTAATGGCAGGTCCAGCCTGATTGGCGGCAGCTCCCCCCGTAATTGAAAATAACCCCGCGCCGATGATTGCTCCAATACCAAGAGCAATCAAACTGCCGGGGCCAAGTGTACGTTTTAGTTGGTTACCTTCACCCGAAGACTCATTCATGAGTTTATCTAAGGGCTTTCTAGTCCAAAGTTGATTTGCCATGCTCGATTAGGTTAGAAATTTTAACAATAAGGTACTATCTGTTTGTGAATGAAATGGAATTGAAAAATACGCTCTTATTGGGTTGTTACCAAACAAACGCAAGGTAAACTTATTTTAAGGCAAAATAAAAGTGGTTAGTGGAATGACGGATGATTTGCTGAACAACTATCCAACTTTTCATACGACATTCACGACTAACCACTTTGAGTTACTCTATTTTTTCAAAGAAGGCTTAATCAAAGGCGCTTTCTTTTCTTTCTTTACTTTCTCTTTTTCTTCTTCTTCTTCCTGCGGCATCTCTACTTGCTGCAAGCCACCGCGAGGAGTATCAGGAAAATCAGAAATCAAACGAGCAGGCGCTGCTTTTTTCGCCTCACCAGCGGCTTCATCTTTGGCTTGGTCGCGGGTCAATGAATCTACTACGATTGGCGTAGCCACAAACAATGAAGAATATGTACCCACGATTACCCCAATCAACATCGCAAAGGAGAATCCGCGAATTACCTCTCCCCCAAAAATGAATAATACAATCAACACAAACATTGTCGAAAGACCCGTTACAGCCGTACGGCTAAGGGTGCTGTTCAAGGCGTTGTTGATGATGGCCGGAATCGTTTCTTTCTTGCCTTTATTGTCTCTCAAATATTCACGAACCCGGTCAAAAACCACGACGGTATCGTTCATTGAATAACCCATAATGGTCAGAACCGCCCCAATAAATGCTTGGTCAACATCCAATGAGAAAGGCAGCAAACCGTTGAAGATAGAGAATACCGCCAAAATAACGAGGACGTCGTGGAACAAGGCCACAATAGCCCCCCAAACAAACGCAACCTTACGGAATCGAATAAAAATGTATATCGATACCACCAGCACCGCCAGCAAAATCGATTTTAAGGAAGTCATAATCAAGTCAAACGCAATCGTCGGACCTACTTTTTGTGAACTTTGAATGGTTGCCTTATTATTAGTCAACTTGCTTAATCCTTCGTTCAATTTGGCTTCGGCCTGCTTATCGGCATCTGGCGTGGTGGCATCGGCCAAAAAGCTGGTCGTTACTTTTACCTGCTCATTAGCTCCGATACCGATTCCCCCAAATGTTTTTACTTCAGGAGCAGCACCAAACACGCCCGTCAAAATCTCACGAACTTCAGAGGTTTCCACGCCTTTTTCAAAACGGACAACATAACTACGACCGCCTTTGAAGTCAACACCCAACCCAAATCCTTTGAAAATGACAGAGATAATTCCGAATCCGATAATGACCGAAGAAATAATATAATACACACGACGACGTGATACGAAGTCGAAGTTGGCATCTTTGAACAGGTTTTGCGACCATGAAGCGAAGAATTCAATCTTACGGCCTTTGCCAACCCACCATTCTAAAATCAAACGAGATACAAACAATGCCGCAAACAATGACGTCAGGATACCAATCACGAGGGTCGTGGCAAAACCTAAAATCAAGCCTGTACCCAAGAAGAAAAGGATAATACCCGTCAACAAAGTCGTTACGTTTGAGTCAAGAATAGAAGAAAGTGAGTTTTTGAAACCATCCGAAATCGCTAATTTCAATTCTTTACCCGCCGCTAATTCTTCCTTGATACGTTCAAACACCAACACGTTGGCATCCACCGCCATACCAATGGTCAATACGATACCCGCAATACCTGGCAGGGTAAGGATTGCTCCCAACGAAGCCATAATTCCCATTAAGAAAAACAGGTTGATAACCAACGCAACGTCGGCAATCATACCAGCCTTGTTGTAGTAGATGACCATGAAAATCAATACAACCAGCAAACCTACCAATGAAGAAATTACCCCTGCACTGACCGATTCTGAACCCAAAGTAGCTCCTACGATGGCCTCTTCCACGATAGTGGTCGGTGCGGGAAGCTTACCTGCTTTGAGCACGTTGGCCATGTCCTTGGTTTCATCAATGGTAAAGCTACCCGTGATGCTTGAGTTTCCGTTAGGAATTTCATTTTGTACGTTTGGTGCAGTGTATACAAATCCGTCCAAAATAATAGCTACCGGACGGCCAACGTTAGCAGCAGTCAGGTTTTTCCATTTACGGGCTCCTTCGGCGTTCATACGCATCGACACTTCCGGACGGCCGCGGTCGTCGTAATTGTTACCCGTTGCATCTACAATCACATCTCCTTCCAACGGAGCCTGTCCGTTAGCTTTCTTAATGAAATAGATTCCAACGATTTCGTTGCGTTTATCCGTTGTTTCAATTCCTTTGCGATCCCACATAATAACGGCGTCAGAAGGAAACATCGCCTTTACTTCTGTACGGGCCAAAAGCTCATTGGCACGGGCAGTATCTTTGGCATACACACCTAGTTGACCTTGAGAAATTGGCACAAACAAACTAGCAAGACCCGTTTGGTTAGCAGTTGTATCTTTTGAGGTAGAATCTGTTTTTGCACCTTTGGCCAACTGAGCTGCCAATCCGCCAGCTTTTGAAGTATCGGCAGCGGAAGTACCTTTTTCAGCGATTTTCTTTTCCAAATCCAGCTGGGTAAGATAAGCACCCAATGCATTAAGCGCAGGAGAAACTTCATCCAATGTATATACCTCACAGAATTCAAGCTTGGCTGAACCCGTCAAAAGGCGACGCACACGTTCGGGGTTATCTACGCCTGGCAACTCAATCAAAATACGGCCTGAACCTGGCAAACGTTGAATGTTAGGGTTGGCTACCCCAAATTTATCCACGCGTTGTTGAATGATTTGGAACGCACGGCTCGTAGCACCGTCCACTTCTTCTTTCAAAAACTTCGTTACTTCGCTGTCCGATGAGCTGTTGCTGATTTTTCCGCGATTGGTGCTATTAGAGAAAATTTGCGCCAAAGTTGCGCTTGGAGCCACCTTTTTGTAAGAACTTACAAACAAGTCTACATAATTAGACTGGCTCGATTTCTGCGCCTCAGTGGCCTGTTTGAGTGCTTCGTTAAATTGACTGTTGCGCGCATTTCCACCCGCTAGTCCTCTCAAAATATCGGTGGGAGCCACTTCTAGCACCACGTGCATACCTCCTTGTAAATCAAGACCTAATCCTAACTCACGTTGGGTAACTTCCTGATACGTACTGCCCAAATAAACGGGCTCGCGACGAAGTGAGTCGAGATAACGCTCTTTTTTCTTTTGGTCTACAAGACCATCTTTTCCCGTAGCGTAGGTTTCAGCATCTTTACGAATCCCGCGCGCTACAAACGTGAAGGACAGATAATAGATACTCAATACCGCAACAACTACGGTCAAAATCCAAATGCCAAGTCTGTTTTGCATTGTTTTATTGAAGTAAATAAATGATTGAAATAAATATTTGTGAAACGAGAGAGGGGTTTTATCCCCCTAAAAGGCCTTATGACATGCCTCAAAAAGAAAATACAATGTGCTTTCACAACTGCACACGGAATCGAAGTGACAAAATCACCGTCATTTTCGCCTCAACTAAGGCGCATTAATCGCAATAAAATGTCCGAATACATTTCGGAAGAAGGAGAAGAAGTAATAAAAGATGTCAAACCGCTTCGGAAGGGCATTGGTGCCAGGCAGTTCAATACTGAAAATAGTAGGTAAAAAATAAAAGGATTGCTCAAAATCAAACGAAACCGCGGGAGCCACGACTGCCACCAACGACATTTCCTGCACCACAGGCCGTTCTTGGTTGGCTTTTTTGCTTTTGGAAGTTTCTTCAGAAACAGGCTTTTTGACAGCGGCTTTGGGCAACAACAACGACTTACCTGCGGTAGCTGTTATTAATAGCAGCAGCGCCAAGGCAGCGGAAGTCAGTTGCGTAAAAAACCTGCGTTGTTTCATTTCTTTGGTTTAAGCACCGTTTCGACCCATAATGGTCTACGGTTTTAAAGGGCTCGCAAAGTTCGTACCATTTTTTTTGCAAAACAATAGTCCCTTCGTTTTAGATTATCAATTTTGTCTAGCTATTTCTCTGAAATATCATACAAACTCAAAATACACCCCTATTTTCATACAATCACCCTCGTTATTTTTTTTAAATGCGCACAAAAAACGCACGTACCGAGGCACTTTGTTGGCTATGTATGCCTTTATTGAATATTAATCCTTTGCTTTGAACCGACAATACGACATCAAAAATTTTCGTTTTACTGAAACATTGTTTTCGTTTGCGGTGTATAACGAGAACACATAAAAAAGAATGCTATGAATCTGATGAAGCCAATTACCTCCTTTATATTTTGTGTTTTTACTTTCACCTTTTTGTTTTCGTGCGCACGCCCCGTCACTACATCCGACGGTGGCTTAGGCATCCCCATCAAACTCGCCAAAGCAGATTACCCCATTGATGTATTTTACGAAAACCAACCTACCACCCGTCTTTATACCCCCATTGGTCCTGTCAAAGTTGAGAAGGAAGTCCCCCTGAGTGAGCGACAAACCAAGGAGGGGCGAATGCTTTTCAGAGGAAACGACGAAGATCAAAAACGGGCATTGCTTGACCAACTTATCTTGCAGGGTGTAGGCATGGGCGCCCACGCGCTCGTCAACGTTAAATATCAATACTATACCGCCAAAGATTATCAGGGTTTTGTCATGACAGGCACGGCGGTGAAGTACGGAAATCAGTAAGGGGTTGTGTTAAAGCTTTTCTGGGAGGGTTTTGAGAAACACGGCGGCGATCCATTCTGCTTCACCTCCGTGTTTCTCAAAACCAACCAAACGGTTACTAACAACCCCATTTATTTATATCATTTTTAATGCGCTTCTAGCCAGTTATTCCCCAGTCCAATCCCCGTATCCATTTTCACGGGAAGCGGAATAGCGTTGACCATTAATTCTTTTACGTGCTGGCTCAATAGCTCTACCTCGTCGCGGTGGGCATCAAACACCAATTCATCGTGTACCTGAAGAATCATCTTAGAGCGGAGTTTCTCTTTCTTCAGAAAATCGTGAATATTAATCATGGCCACTTTTATCATATCGGCCGCTGAGCCTTGGATGGGGGCATTGATAGCGTTTCGCTCGGCAAAACTCCGCGTTGTTTGGTTCTGAGAATCAATATCGGCCAAATACCGCCGGCGCCCCAGAATGGTTTCTACATATTTGTTTTCCCGGGCTTTGTTTATTGATAAATCCATGAATGTTTTTACGGCGGGGAATTCTTCAAAATAGGCACGGATAATTTCGCCAGCTTCACCACGCGGAATCCCCAACCGTTGAGCTAATCCAAATGCTGAGATACCGTAGATAATACCAAAATTGACCATTTTTGCCTTGCGTCGCATGTCAGAAGTAACGTCAGCAAGATCCACTTTAAATACCTTACTTGCGGTACTGGCATGAATGTCTAAGCCCTGATTAAACGCCTCCAACATGGTAGCATCCTGACTGAAAGCCGCCATAATTCGCAATTCGATTTGGGAATAATCGGCCGAAAGAATCACAAACTCGTCGCTATGCGGTACGAACGCTTTGCGAATTTCCCGCCCTCTGGGCGTTCTTATCGGAATATTTTGGAGGTTGGGATTGGTACTACTCAAACGCCCTGTAGCCGCTACAGCTTGATTAAAGGAGGTGTGAATCCGACCCGTTTTGGCATTAATCAATAATGGCAAGGCATCCACATAGGTAGACTTCAGTTTTTGTAACTCCCGATAATCCAGGATTTTACGCGCTATTTCGTGCTCCGCTTCCAAGTCCGACAGAATATCTTCGCCCGTAGCATATTGACCCGTTGCCGTTTTTTTAGGCTTTTTAATCAATTGCATTTTTTCAAACAACACCACGCCCAATTGCTTCGGCGAAGAAATATTGAACTCCTCTCCCGCCAATTGATAGATGTCTTTTTCTACCAATTTCATATCCGTCTCTAGCACACCCGACATTTCTTTTAGGGCGTTCATATCTACTTTAATACCTTCGCGTTCCATCCCTGCCAACACTGGTACCAGCCGCACTTCCACTCCTCTGAAAAGTTTATCCGCCTGATTTTCAATCAATATGGGATTCAGTTTTTCTTTCAATTGTAGCGTCACATCGGCATCTTCGGCGGCGTATTCCACCAACTTTTCGATGTCTACATCCCGCATCGTGAGCTGTTTCGGGCCTTTTTTACCAATCAATGCCTCAATCGAAACGGGCTCATAATTCAGGTACGAATTGGCCAAAATATCCATATTATGGCGCTTATCTGGTTCAATCAGGTAATGCGCCAGCATGGTATCATAAATGGGTCCCCGAATCTCAATGCCGTAGTTTTGGAGCACGAGCAAATCGTATTTAAGGTTTTGGGCGATTTTCTCAATCTTTTCATCTTCCAACACCGCCCTAAAATCTTCCACTACCTTTTGAGCTTCTTCGCGGTCAGCTGGAACGCTCACGTAAAACGCCTCTCCTTTTTGGTAGGCAAACGACATTCCTACCAATTCGGCATCAATGGCATCCAAGGAGTTGGTCTCGGTATCAAAGCAAAAAGCCTCTTGCAAACTCAGATAATGCGCCAACGACTGCCGCAACTCGGGGGTATCAACCAAATGATAGCGGTGGAGCGTATTGGCTACCGTACGGCGCTCCGAAGAAAATTCGGGCGTTTGAAACGGCAACTCGCTTTCAGAAGATACTGCTGGTTTGTGTTGAGCGTTGCTTTCGGGGGTAGGAGCACTTTCTCCAAACAAACTAAGTTGGCCTTTTTTATCAGCCGAAGAAGCCGCGGCCGACAAGTTTGTTGGTTTTACGTCGGCGGCATCTTCGCCCAGCATACTTTTACGCAACGTGCGAAACTCCAACTCATCCAGCAATGCCGACAGCATATCACGATCGGGTTCACACATGAGGAGGTCTTCTTCGTGAAATTCAATCGGTACATTTATATCAATGGTTGCCAAATGCTTTGACAAAATGGCTTTATCGGCACCTTCGATGACTTTTTCTTTGAGTTTTCCCGCTAGTTTGTGAGTATTGACCAACAGGTTTTCGATAGAGCCAAACTCTTCAATTAGTTTTTGAGCGGTCTTCTCTCCCACACCTGGAATCCCTGGAATATTATCCACCGCATCGCCCTGCAAACCCAGCATATCCACCACCTGACTAATATCTTTGACCCCCCAACGCGCACACACTTCGGCAGGCCCCATTATTTCAACGCCTTTGCCCATGATGGCGGGTTTATAAAGATAAATATGTTCCTCAACCAATTGACCGTAGTCTTTGTCGGGCGTCATCATAAACACCTCAAATCCTGAGCGAGCGGCCTTTTTGGCAAGCGTTCCCACCACATCATCTGCTTCATAGCCATCTACCTCCAACACAGGAATACACATAGCCTTCAGCAATCGTTTCACGTACGGAACCGCGATAGTAATGTCTTCGGGTTGCTGCTGCCGCTGGGCTTTGTAGGCCTCAAACTGTACATGACGAAATGTAGGCTTGGGCGTATCAAATGCTACCCCCAAGTGCGTTGGTTTTTCGTTTTTCAAAACTTCCCGCAAGGTGTTCACAAAACCAAATACGGCACTTGTATTCAACCCTTTAGAAGTAATTCTGGGAGTTTTAAGAAAGGCGAAGTGGGCACGATAAATCAGCGCAAAAGCATCTAAAAGAAACAGTTTTTTGTCGGGCTTCATGGGTCATTTAATGAGTAAATGATGCAAAGAAAGGAAAGTTTAACGGGATTTTTGATTTTTCTAACGAGTTGTTAAACTACCTATGGCGTTTGTGCGTTATTTTTATGCACTATCTGTACATTACGACTCGCATTCTGTAAAAGTAACATGGAAAATCCAATCCAAAATGATCGCCGCACCGTACGGTTGCCGATTTTATTGAGTATTACGTTAGCCGCTGGGGTATTTCTGGGGGCTACGTTTTTTGGGGGAAGCAAGGGAATCACTGACGTGGCCCGAGGCTATACCAAATTTAAAGAAGTGCTTCAACTGATTGACAATAACTACGTTGATACGGTCAACACCGACGAGTTGGTGGATTATTCTATCACTAAAATGCTCGAAAAGCTCGACCCGCACACCTATTATTTTAACCCCAAAGATGCCGTTGCGGCTCGTTCTCAGCTAGAAAGCGGGTTTGACGGAATCGGTATTGAGTTCAACTTGTACAAAGACACCGTTTATGTGGTTTCTCCACTCGTAGGCGGCCCTTCTGAAGCGGCGGGTATTCAAAGTGGCGATAAGATTTTGAAAGTCAATAACGAAGTCTTTACGGGAACTAAGGTTGATAATGCTTTTATTTTTTCTAAGCTGCGCGGACCACGCGGCAGCGAAGTTAAAATCGAGATTTTACGCAGAGGTGTTCCTAAACCATTGGCTTTTCAACTGAAACGAGACCGAATTCCCACTTATTCGGTAGACGCTTCCTATATGATTGATAAAGAAATAGGATATGTTAAAGTGACCCGTTTTTCTGAATCCACCTACGACGAGTTTAAAAACGCCATAAGCAGCCTCAAGAACCAGGGAATGAAAAAACTACTGTTGGATTTGAGAGGCAATCCAGGCGGCTACATGGACCGTGCCACCAACATGGTGGATGAATTGATTGCGGGCGACAAAATGATTGTTTATACCGACGGCAAAGATGACCGGTATGACCGCCAAACCCGCACCAAAAACGTGGGCATGTTTGAAAACGGAAGCGTGGTAGTCCTCATCGACGAAGGAAGTGCTTCGGCCTCTGAAATTGTGGCGGGGGCATTGCAGGACCACGACCGCGCCTTGATTGTGGGTCGACGCTCGTTTGGAAAAGGGTTGGTGCAAATGCCGGTCAATTTATCGGATGGCTCGGAGTTGCGTTTGACCATTTCCCGTTATTTCACCCCGAGTGGTCGCAGTATCCAAAAACCTTACACCCATGGGGATGTAGAAAGTTACGAAAAAGACATTAAAAATCGTTTTTCACACGGAGAACTTTTCGTGGCGGATAGTATCAAAAACAACCCCAAACTCCAGTTTCGTACGGATGCAGGGCGGGTCGTTTATGGCGGCGGCGGAATTACTCCTGATGTGTTTGTTCCCCGCGATACCAGCATGATGACGCCCTATTTGTACGAGTTGTTTGGCAAAAACATCGTTCGCGATTATGCCGTACGATACGTGGGCGAAAATAAAAAACAGTTGGAAAAACTTACTTTTGCCGACTACCTCAAAACCTTCACCCCAAGCGAGGCAGACATGGAGATTATTCTTCGCAATGCCAATAACGACGACATTAAGTTTAACGAGCAGCAATACAAACGCTCAAAGCCTTATATCCGTACTTATTTGAAAGCGATGATTGGTCGTTATGCCTACCAAAAACGCGATAAAGCGGGCTTAAATAATGAATTTTACCAAGTAATGTCCGACTTAGACGAAGGCTACAAAAAAGCAGTGACCCTTTTTGATGAAGCCGAAAAACTGTCGCGCATGAGTGTAAGCTTAAAAGACGGCAAAAAGTAAGTTTGCGAATCCTCAGGTTATTGTAGATTTTTGTTAGAAGTTCTCTAATAAAGTCTGCAATAACCTATTTTTTTGCCCATGCTCGCCAAATCTGTCAACTTTTCCCGCACAACCATTACGGAATTAATGATTCCTTCATACGCCAATTTCGGGGGTAAAATCCACGGAGGAATTTTGTTATCACTCATGGACAAAGTGGCTTATGTGTGCGCCTCCAAGCACGCAGGCACGTACGTAGTGACGGTGTCGGTCGAAGGCGTAAACTTTCTCCAACCCATCGAAGTCGGGCAATTGGTATCACTCCATGCTTCCATCAATTACGTAGGTCGTAGTTCGATGGTAGTGGGTATCAGGGTGATTGCGGAAGATGTTAGAACAGGGGTTCAGAAACATACCAATACCTCCTATTTTACCATGGTTGCCAAGGACGACGAAGGAAAGCCCACCGAAGTACCTCCGCTCAGCCTCGAAACCAAAGAAGATACGCGTCGGTTTCTGGAAGCCATCAAACGCAAAGAATTGAAAACCACCTACGCGGGTGAATTCGACAATGAGAAAACGCGGATGAAATTGGAGGAGAATTTGCATCTGCTCAAAAATGAGCGATGTATTGTTAACCACGAGGCTCAAAGTTCATAAACTCGCGCATCTCAATCTACAAAGGCCATTCCGAAGCTTTTTTGATTTTTTCTCGCCTATTTCTCTTTAGGCTAAAAACAAGAAACCCGTCGCTGATAACGACGGGTTTTCTTATGCTTAAAACGAGTTCTGTTTGATAAACTAACCAGAACCCAGCCTGTTTATTTTGCGTAGGCTACGGAGCGCATTTCACGGATTACCGTTACTTTGATTTGGCCCGGGTACTGCATTTCTTTCTCAATTTTTTGCGAAATATCAAACGAAAGCTTACCCGCGGTATCGTCATTGACGGTATCGGAATTGACAATAACGCGCAACTCACGCCCCGCTTGAATGGCATAACATTTATCAACGCCTGGGAAGTTGGTAGCTAACGCTTCCAAATCCTTCAAACGCTGAATATATGACTCCATCATCTCGCGACGAGCGCCTGGGCGCGACCCCGAAATAGCATCACACACCTGAATAATGGGCGACATCATACTCGTCATCTCAATTTCATCGTGGTGAGCACCGATGGCGTTGCATACTTCTGGATTCTCTTTGTATTTTTTCGCCAACTCCATCCCCAGAATTGCGTGCGGCAGCTCTGATTCTTCGGGCCATACTTTTCCAATATCGTGCAGTAACCCAGCACGTTTGGCGAGTTTGGCATTTAATCCCAACTCTGATGCCATCGTAGCACAAAGCCGCGCTACTTCGCGCGAGTGTTGGAGGAGGTTTTGGCCATACGACGAACGGAAGCGCATCCGTCCAATCATTTTTACCAATTCAGGGTGCAAACCATGAACCCCCAAATCGATGACGGTACGCTCGCCGATCTCGACAATTTCGTCGTCAATATTTTTCTTTGTTTTTGAAACAACTTCTTCAATACGCGCCGGGTGAATACGTCCATCCTGCACCAAACGGTGCAGCGACAAGCGGGCTATTTCGCGACGAACGGGGTCAAAACCTGAAATAACGATTGCTTCAGGAGTATCATCAACGATGATTTCACAACCAGTAGCCGCTTCCAGCGCCCGAATATTGCGTCCTTCCCGGCCAATGATTTTTCCTTTGACGTCATCGCTTTCAATGTTGAATACCGAAACGGTATTTTCGATGGCGTGCTCAGAAGCGGTGCGTTGAATGGTTTCGATAACGATTTTCTTGGCTTCTTTGGTAGCCGTTAATTTAGCCTCATCAATGGTATTTTTAATGTATGCCGAAGCTTGCGACTGGGCATCGGCCTGAAGGGCTTCCACCAATTGCTGCTTGGCCTGCTCGGCGGTCAGATTGGCGATTCGCTCCAATTGTTCGACTTGTGAGCGATGCATTTTTTCGGCTTCATCACGGCGTTTTGTAGCCACCTCGGTTTGTTGTTCGAGGTTTTTCTTAAGAGCTTCCAACTCGTTCTCACGACGTTTGTTTTGTTCCGTCATTTGGTTGAGTTGCTGCTCACGTTGCTTGATTTTCTGCTCGTTTTGAAGAATAATCTGCTTCTTTTTATTTGTGTCGTCTTCAAACTCTGATTTCAACCTCAAATATTTTTCTTTTGCTTCAAGAATGCGGTCTTTCTTAATATTTTCGGCGGTAATTTCCGCATTTTTAAGGATTTCGGCGGCGCGCTGTTGGGCGTCTTCTTCGGTTTTCTTGGTTGTCTTTTTAATAACGAAGTAGACAATTACTGCACCCACAACCGCCGAAACGGCAGCGTCGAGTAAAAACAATAATATATCGGGCATCTGTGTCTGTGTTTATAGGTTCAACATATATTCCCTAAACGCAGCCTTGAGTGTACCGAACCTATCCCTTTTTGAACGTATTGGAAGAGACCAAAAGGATTAGTTTTGGCCCGATGGATTGAAGTGTCTTTGTAGGTAGTCTAAGTGTTTAAATACTGTTGACTGTATGACTTCTAAATCGTTATCTCCTTTTAGGCGAGCTACCATCGAGTCAAGGCAAACCATTGCCAAAACCTTCTGAATATCCCCTTCTTTTTTCATTCGAAGTTCTACCTGTGCATCAACTTTCTTGGCTGCTTCTCTCATAAAAGACTCATCTTCGTCTGAGTCAGCCCAGACTTCGTAAGATTTATCGGCAATCTTTACTCTTACGATTCGCCTTTTTTTTATGGTTTCCATTGCGTCTGGGTCACAACGTGTGTAACAAATTGATGGTTTCTTCTACGTATCGAATGTATTCGTCCAATTTGGTGTTCAGTTCCGTAATCGCGTCTACGTTTTTCGGGTTTTTTACAATTATAGACAATTGTTTGAAATTATTTAACTTTTCTTTCAAAGAAAGTTCTTTTTCTCGCAATTGTTTATTTTCCGTTTTTAAGATTTTAATTTCTTGGCGTTCAAATTTTAACTCTTCGTTTTGTTTGTCATAACGCTTTTGAAGGACTTCAAAGCGTGATTTTAGCTCGCTATGCGCCGCCTTTTCGTGGGCGTAAGCCGCTTGCAACGCACTGACACTTCTTTCCACAAACAGAAATTGAAAATTCAGCTCATCTAAAAGTCTATCGTCTTCGAAGGTTACAAGTTTCATGCCGAGTTATGTTATCCTGTAAAACTTCAACCTTGGACATTAAAAACGAACACTCTTCTAACGTCCAAGGTCATCCATCTGGTATTTGTTATTTACGTATTACTGCATTTAAGTCTTTTTCAAAGGCCATCATTAATTTTTGCATGGTTTTGTCAATGACTTTGTCGGTCAGGGTTTGGGTCTCATCCTGAAGCGTGAAGCTTACCGAATACGACTTTTTATCTGCTCCGATATTTTCTCCTTCATATACGTCAAACACGTTGATGTTGGTCAACAACTCTCGCTCATATTTATGGGCTGTCTGACGAATTTGTTCAAAAGTGACGGCTTTATCCAACACCAACGACAAATCACGACGTACTTCTGGAAACTTAGAAACTTCCGTAAAACGCACCTTATCGTTGTATTGTTTCAACAAATAGGCCCAATCAAAATCGGCGTAAAAAACAGGTTGTTTGATATCGGCGATTTTGGTCAGCTTCGCTTTTACCTGTCCAAAACTAACGACGGGCTTCTTTTTAATGGTATAAGACAGGCCATACTCAAAAATTGTTTTGTCTTGAATTTCCTGCTTCTCTACCTGCGCCACCCGAAAGGCATTCAAAACCAAATGTACCATCCCTGCCAAGTCGTGAAAAGCCAGTTTTTGGTCTTTGGCCAACCAGCTTTCGGCCCGTTGATGCCCCGCCATCAATAAAACCAAGTGCGAAAGTTCCTTGTATTTCGATTCGAGCGGCGTTCCGCCAATCTTATGATACGTTTTTCCAAATTCACATATTCTTAAATCACGCTGACGGCGGTTCAGGTTATAAGCCAATGACTCCAATCCCGAAAACAACATCGTCTGCCGCATCACCGAGAGGTCTTCGCTCAAAGGGTTGAGCATTACCACATCTTCTCCAGGCAAACTCGCCCGAACTGCGTCGTTGTACATGGGTTTTGTCAACGAATTTGACATGGTTTCGTTAAATCCATTGGCGGCTAAAAGGTTAGCAATGCGCAATTTCTGTTTGTCAGGGTCGACAATTGGGAAGCCCGACAGGAAATCAGTGGCTAAGTTTTCGGAAAGCTCTATGTTGTCGAATCCATAAATCCGCAGGATTTCTTCAATGACGTCCGCTTCGCGCGTCACATCCACGCGATAAGGGGCCACAGAAGCCAAAAACCCTTCGGGTGTTTCGTCTTGAATTTCGATGTCGAGGCTGGTTAAGATCTGCTTAATCAGCGCGCGGTCTAGTACTTTGCCAATGAGTCTATCGACATTTTTGTACTTAACTTTCACTTCATGATTGGGAATCGGATTGGGATAAATATCCACAATTTCCGACGATACTTGTCCGCCAGCTACCTCCTGAATCAACAACGCCGCACGCTTGAGTGCATAGACGGGCATATTGGGGTCGGTTCCGCGCTCGAAGCGGAAAGAGGCGTCGGTTTTCAGGCCGTGAAAAGTACCCGTCTTGCGAATTGAAGCGGGAGAAAAATAAGCAGCTTCCAGAAAAATATCCGTCGTTTGCTCCGAAACACCTGACTTAGTGCCGCCAAAAACGCCCCCGATACACATGGGTTCTTCGGCGTTACAAATCATCAAATCTCGGTCTGACAGCTTGCGCTCTACGCCGTCAAGGGTCACGAAAGGCGTACCAGCAGGAAGCGTTTTTACGATTACTTTGTTGCCGATGATTTTGGCCGCATCAAAAGCGTGCAACGGTTGGCCGAGTTCGTGGCAAATGTAGTTGGTGATATCCACTACGTTGTTAATCGGCCGCACACCTACCGCCTGCAATTTTTCTTTCAACCAATCGGGCGACTCAGTTACGGTCAAGCCCGAAATCGTCAGCCCTGCATAACGCGGACAGGCTTCGGAGTTTTCAACACTTACTTCGATAGGCGAGGTTGTAGTTGAAACGGTAAAGTTTTCAACTGCGGGCATTTTCAGTTCTCGGTTCAGCACCGCTTTCAAGTCGCGAGCCACGCCGAGGTGAGAGGCCGCATCGGCGCGGTTGGGCGTCAGCCCGATTTCAATGACGTAATCGGGCAACAAGCCGAAGTATTCCGCCGCCGACGTGCCATTGGGTAAATCAGTATCCAATACCATGATGCCCGCGTGTGATGTACCCAAGCCGATTTCGTCTTCAGCACAAATCATTCCTTCGGAAGGGTGGCCATACACTTTGCGCTTCGCAATGGTAAAAGGCTCCCCGTCAGTCGGATGAATCGTGGCTCCCACAGTGGCTACGACTACTTTCTGCCCAACAGCTACGTTGGCCGCCCCACACACGATATTGGATGGCACATCCGCGCCAATATCTACCGTAGTAAGGTGCAATGTTTTTTCTTTGACGGTAAAAGGTTCGCACGTAAGCACCTTTCCAATCACGATGCCCTCCAATCCTCCTTCCACGCGTTGGACCGGGTCGATGCCTTCCACTTCGAGACCCGTGGCGGTCAACAATTTACCGACTTCTTCGGCAGACTCCTGAATATCAATTAGTTCTTTAAGCCAGTTATAGGAAATTTTCATTGAGAATTTGTTAATCGTTATACTAGTCTGCCGTTATCGGGCAACGTTTTTCAACCAACGTCCAACCAATAACCAGCAACTTTTGCCCAAAGGCACCGCAAAATTAGGGGATTTTAGGGAAAAGCATTGAAATACTACGCTTCCAATGGAGGTAAGTTTTTCCAAATCCAGAAGATCTTCAGGACAGCGGTCTCATTCTTCAACTTTACTCATGCTTCTCATAAATCTTCTCTCCCGCTTCCACCCGTACGGGCAAGTTATTCTCTTTGGGCGGAATGGGGCAGGCGTAAGTAGGGTTGTAAGCGCAGTAGGGATTATAGGCGACGTTGAAGTCGAGGGTGAGTTTGCCGTCGGTTATATCGTCGGTTTTAAAATCTAAATAACGCCCGCCGCCATAGGTTTCCTGCGGGGCTGTGGCATCGCGAAACAGAATAGAAAGGCCTTTCTCATGTTTATAAATGAGCAGGCGATACACGTTCAGCTCGGCCGCCTTGCTTGCATCAGGCAATGTAAATTCCGCAAAACCGTATTTTTCGTAGGTGGTGGTGCTGCCGTCGGTCATGGGTACGGCTACTTGCTTATCTTGAGCGTGGTAAGGGATAATAGTAGCCACCACTTTGTAGGCAGGGTTGGGTGCGAAATAATTAAGACCTTTAAAAGCCGCTTTGTCGCCAATCGGAGAGGTATCGGAATCTTGGTAAAACTTATCTTTTTCTTTGCGGTCTTTCTCCAACTGCGCCACATAGTCGGCGTCCGAAACCGTTGTTTCTTCCCCAAAAAAAGTATAGCCAATCACCCCGATGATAACGATGGCAATCAGCAATTGTAAAAATTTATTTTTCAACATAGCTTTCCAGATTTAGTGCTAAAAGTGAAGGGGTTAGAAGTTAAGTCAATACCTAACACCTAACCCCTTTACGCTTACATTTATGATTATAGAATTGCTTTTTCCAAGGTAGTTTTTACGCTAGTGTTCATCATTTCCGCCAAATACTCCGTCACGGTTTCGGCAAAACCAGGGAGCTTGGTCAAATCGGTATCCCAAAGTTTGGTATTGCTCAATACCGCTTGCACAAATGCAGGTACGGTTTCGACCGTCACGCCCTGCCATTGCTCGTAGAAATACGCCGCTTGTTCGTCATTGATAACGTAAAACTCCTCCCCACGTTGACCGAAATAATGCTCATTTTGTTGCTTAACAGCCCGCATAAACAGCAAATAGGCAGCAAAGCCAATCGTAAACAACTTAGGCGCTTTATTGAATTGTTGATAATAACGACGAATGGTGGCTACATTGCGCGCGTTCATTTTCGACGATTGCTGAAGCGTAATCCCGATGAGTTTTTGCTGAATAAATGGGTTACGGTAACGATTCAGAATATCCCCCGCAAATACTTTCAGCTCGTCCATTTGCTCCTCAAACGGCAGCGTCGGGACTATTTCGTCGTAGATAATCTTTTCGTAATATTTCGACATAGCGGGGTCGTTCATGCACTGAAACGTGATGTCAAACCCGCTTAAATAACCCAAAGGAGCCGCCGCGCTGTGGCTTCCGTTCAGAATACGTAATTTGCGTTCGCGGTAATAAGAAATATCTTCGTCGACAATGACATTTTCGCTGATTTGCTCAAAAGAAAGGGCTTTCTTCACGCGCTCATCTCCTTCAATCGCCCACAACAGATAAGGCTCAGCTACCGTCAAAAGCGCATCTTCATAGCCGATTTTCTCTTGCAACGCCGCAAGTGTGGCCGCGTCGGGCTTACCTGGCACAATCCTGTCTACCAACGAGTTACAGAACTTAACATGGTATTTAAGCCATTTATTAAACAGCTTGCCTAACTCATTATATACGGAAATTTTTTCTACGCACTCACGGAGTTTGAGGCCGTTATCGGTAATCAATTCAGTAGGAACTACCACCAACCCCTTGTCCTTTTTGCCTCCGTAAGTACGAAAACGCTCATACAAAAACGCGGTCAACTTGGCAGGAAATGATTGCGGCGGGCTCTGGAAAATGCTCTCCTCTACGTACTGAATGCCTACCTCAGTAGTATTTGAAATAATCACTTCCAAATGCGGATTGCGCGCCACCTGTAGGATGCTCTGCCAACTGTCCTGCGCCGAAATGACCCGGCTGATAGACGTAACGGCCGTGGCCTCGTCGATGGTTTGGCCTTCATTGTCCACCCCACGTACGCAAACCGTATAGAGGCCATCCTGCTCGGCAAAATCATCGGCCGAACCTGCAGTAGATTTTACCACTACAATTCGTCCATTGAAAATATGTTGCTTGTTTGCTTTATCAATCAGGTAGTCGCAAAGCCCTCTCAGAAGCACTCCTGTTCCAAATTGTAATACTTTTACGGGCAAATCAAAGGTATATTGAGTTTCGCTATCAATGACTTGTTTAGATAATTTCGGCATAGCTAATGGTATATTTAACAGTTTGGCAGGTCAAAAATGTTTGTATTGGCAAACCTAATAAATTTTGCGCAAAACTTATCTTTGTAGCGACCAAAGCCGTCAAAACTCTAATAGATTTTATTCATTCCGTGGATTTTAGGCCATCTAGTCCAGTCTAAATTTCGTAGAATCGAACCGCTAAAATCATTCTTATGAACAATTACATCCTTTATGACGATGCCGCCGTCCGTCCGCATCTGTTGCCGTTTACTTTCACGCGTCCCGTGTCAGAAATCCGCTGCGGCATCCTGACATTGACCGAAAAGTGGGCGCATTTTCTTCATGCCCAACCCTCTTTTTTGACCGAGCCTTATCTTCAGCATAAATTCCCGTTTGTTGCCACCAACGATAATATTTTCCTCAACGGTGCCGTCTGCGCAACTGATTCAGTCGCAACGGCCGTTGGCCAATTAAAAGCGGGGGAAGCATTGATTGCCCTCGCAAACGACCAAGTCATTGCCTACCGTTCACCGTTTGAAGTAGTAAACCCCGTGAGTGAGTTGAAAACAGTTCGTTTTTCCGAACCTATTGTTACCATTAAACGTCTTTGGGATATTTATGGCGAAAACGGTCCACAAATCAAAGCAGATTTTGTGGCTCTTACCCAAGGCAGAGTCAGTGAGCCCTTGGCAGACCCTTTTACGCACGTCTACGCCCCAGAAAATGTATTTTTGGAAGAAGGAGCCAGCGTACGAGCTTCCATTCTGAATGCCGAAAATGGTCCGATTTACATCGGAAAGAATGCGACCGTCAACGAAGGCAGCGTTATTATGGGGCCGTTTGCGTTGGGCGAGGGCTCTACCGTCAATTGGGGCGCTAAAATGCGCATGAATACTAGCGTTGGGCCGCATTGCAAAATTGGCGGCGAGGTCAGCAACTCGGTACTTTTTGGTTTCAGCAACAAAGGTCACGACGGTTTTTTGGGGAATTCTGTTTTGGGAGAGTGGTGTAACTTAGGGGCGAATTGCAACAATTCCAACCTCAAAAATGATTATACCAACGTGAAGCTTTACAGCTACGCCACCGAAACCTTGGAAGACACAAACCGTCTGTTTTGTGGCCTCTTTATGGGCGATTTTACCAAAGCGGGCATCAGTACTTTGTTTAATACGGGTACGGTGGTGGGCGTGAACACCAACGTTTTCGGCGCAGGCTTTCAACCCAAGCATATTACGTCTTTTTCGTGGGGCGGCGCGGCCGAAGGCTTCACGGAATACCGAATCGAAAAGGCCCTCAAAGTAGCTTATGAGACCGTTAGCCGACGGGGCGAAGCCTTCGGAGAAATAGAGGAAGAGATTTTAAAGCACGTGTTTGAGCTAAGTCGAGGCAACAATCAGAAGTAAGGAGCGAGGAATGCCAAGTGAGCATGGGCAATTATTAATTTTGTACATCCAAAAGTCAAAGCAATGATCAAGCGAAATAAAGTAACTTTGTCACTCTGTATGAATCTACTTCTGCATCGTATCTTTCTGCGGGAAATCGTTTTTTTTCGACCACGCCTCCAACGTCTTTTATTATTGCTTTGGCTCATCGTCTTCAGCGCATTGTTCATTCCTTCGTCATACGCCCAAACCGACACCCTAACGGTGCGTGGAAAAATAGAAAATCTCACGGTAAGGCTGTACCGTCAGGCCCCCGAGATCACGGTGGCACGGGTAAATATCTTACAGGCGAACCGAGAAATTGTGCGGGTCGCTCAACTCCAACCCGACGGCAGCTTTGAGCTAAAGATGCCGTTGGTTTATCCGTTGGAAGAATGTTATCTGACCTACGCCAACCTAGTGATGCCTTTTTTGGGGGAAAACGGAACGGTAAAAGTCACGATCAATGGTGATTCACTGACGCGGAGTGACGTACCTCTGCGTTTTGAAGGCGTTCATGCCGCCACCAATAACCTACATGCCCAATTTTATGTTGACTTTAACAAATGGCTCAAAGCCAATCCCGAAAAACCTATTAAAGCCGCCAGCACACTGCTCTTTTGGGAAAAATCTGCGTCGGAACGCCAACGTAAGCTGGACTTTTATCGCTCCTATGCCAAAGGCAAAGATGCCTTACTGGACCAATGGGTAACTTCATCGCTGAATGAAGCGGCCAAAGCAAAATTATATAATTATCTGATCCAACAGCAGGAAATACTACCGTTGGCTTTGTCTGCAACGGCCGAATTGGACACCAATCGCTTTTTTACGTTTGCCAAAGCCGACAGTTACCGACAATTTACCAATTACGCCTTGACAACCACGCCCGATCTTCCCGAGTCGTCGCTTCCTGTCAATACACTAGCCCGTTTGATTTTACAATACGTTCCTGATATTTCACCCGACGACAGCTTAAAATTGGCGAGATATGCGCAGGGCGAAACAGCCAAAATGCGGGAGTTGAAATGGTTGAGCAACCTCTTTAACCGAAAAGAGGATACACTCAGACGGATCGCAGCCTACGAATTGTTCATTCGTAAATTCGGTACAGCCCATTCTGCCAATAAACTGGATTACCTGAAGGCGGCGTTTTATGCAGAAAACATCAACAACGTTACCTTAAAGAACCTGACGCTGTGGTATGATCACCTTCGACCTTCGCTCAAAAATTCTTTTTATGTCCGCTCATTGGATGAACTTCACCACATTGAGAACCTTGATTCAGCGGTGATTCGTAACGCCAAATCAAAAATAGAGACAGCAACGGTCGATGACCCGTTGGAAGTCAAGTCGGGCGTATTTCTGGCTAAATACAGTGAATTTACAAGTGCTATTACTATTTGGGAGCAAATCAAGAAAAAATATTTAGGGAGAAATATCTACCTGATTTTTTGGACCAATGACGATGTAGGGCGTGCTGCTTTAGAGGAAGCAAGAGCGTTGCGAGAGCGATTACCCGAAAACAAAATAGCCTTTGTCTATCTATGTGAGCATCAAACTACTAATGAGCTTTGGATTCAGTCGGTGATAAAAAACAAAAGTAGAGGTTTACATATCAAACTAAGCGAAACTCAAGATGTCAATTTTGTAACAGAATGGGAAATTGACAGCGTGCCTCACTGTGCACTTCTTGACGCCAAAGGCAAATATATCCGTCGCAATGCGCCCCTGCCCGCCGACCGTGAAGGCTGGAATAAAATTTGGAATAAGGTTTTTAACTGATCTTACTTGGCAAAACGCGCGTTGAGCATCGGGTATATAATCACCGACAGCAATATCACCACCGAGCCAGCATAAAAACCCGCCGTCATGCGCTCATTGAGGATAAAATACGCCAGTGCCATGCCGTAGACCGGCTCCAGATTGATGGTTAGATTGAGCGTAAAAGGAGAGACTTTTCGCAATAAATGCACGCTTGCCGAATACGCGTACACCGTACAAACGAAAGCCAAAATACCTAGCCAGAGCCAATCCGTTGATTGCGGAATCATTTCCTCGTCAGTCAGCCCGCTCGTAAAAGCCACGCCCGCCAAACCTATCAACATGGCCATAGTGGCGCCGTTCATTTCATAAAAGGTAATCAGAAGCGCATTGTGTCGGCGCGCAAAACGGCTGTTGGCAATGGTAAAAAGAGCCGCCAAAAACGCCGAAACCAGCGCTAAACCCAAGCCTAACGATTGGTCTACCTCAAACCGAAAAATGAGGTAAAGCCCTACAATCACCAGCAAGCTCAGCAAAATTTCCAGCGGCCGCACCCGCCGCCGCGCAAACAACGGCTCCAACAATGAAGTAAAAAGCGACGTAGTAGACATTCCCGCCAAACACACCGACGCACTCGATACGTGCGCTGAGCCAAAGAACGTCAGCCAATGCAGCCCCATGATAGCCCCCACCCCGAGCATGGCCCAACGATCGTTGGCTGGTACGCGCTTCCATTCTTTCCAAAGCCACAGCACCACGGCCAAACCAACGGCCGCCAATAAGGTTCGAAAAAACGTGAGACTAATACGCGAAAGTTGCGGATTAATCAGTTTCCCCAAAATGGCCGTAAAGCCCCAGATAAGTACTAAAAAATGCAAATGCAGGTAATCGACAAAAGTGGGTTTGTGCAGCGGAGAATTCATACGGGAGATTGATTACGAAAAAGCAAAAATAGGGATTTTGTGTTGACATTACCTTAGCTTTTGCGAAGAAGGCAAGAAGCAAAAAACACACAAAATATGTCTTTTAAGTCGGCATTTTTTGTAACGAAAACAAAAAATATCTAATTCGCGAAACATCTGACAATTGGCCATGGTTGTGTCATTTCACGGTCAAATAGTTAGGTTTCACCCTTATTTGGCTACTTTTTCAATTATTTTATTTTGGAATCACTATTTTCTGTTCTAGTTTTATGGCACAGTGCTACGTTATGGGAAACTATAGATAAAGTTACATTTATAGAACCCAAAGCCATAAAACATGTCTTTAATTCTCTCTCAAAAACTGTTGGCACTTGCGTACCAACAGCCCAACATCAAGCCTGAAAACGTTCAAACATTGGCTTGTCTTACTTCACAAGAGGTCATTGTTCTGATTCACTTAGCCGACGACCTCACCGCCGCCGAGCTGGCCGATAAGATTTTGTAATTTCAAATAAAGGCAAACTTACCATATCAATTGACAAAAGTTCCTGATTATGAAACCCACAATTCACCCAATAATAACGCTTGTTTTTTTATGTACCGGTGGAGTGTTGACTTTTGTTTGTCTAACCAATCCTAATTCGTTCAATAATTCTTATTTGAGATATTTTGTCTTATTTATAGGCATAGCCAGTGTTTTAATGGGAGTATTTTTGGAATACCTTAATTGGTTAACATATACACCCCTTGTAAAAAAAACAGTTATTTGGATTCTTGTAATTTTGCTACCTTTTTATGCGTCTATACTTTATTACGTACTTAGCGACAAATAGGATGAGACTTTATATTTTAGCGGTCCTAGTGGTGTGTAGTTTACATAACGGGTATACCCAGGGCCGTTTTGTCAGCAAAGGGGATGGGCAACCGGCGTTAGAAACAAAATTTTCGGGCGTTGAAGGAACACCTTACTGGAATGATTCCTTTGTGGAAGGAGAAACCAAATCACGGCAAAATGGGAAGTGGTATCGGTATCCCAAAGCAAGATTTGATACCTACAAAAATGAGTTTGAGTACGAGCAACCTTCTACGGCCAAACTACTCCGATTGGATGCCGCACAAATTTCTGAATTTAAACTCAATCAAGCTACTTTTCGGTGCGGATTCCCCCCAATCGGCGAGCAAGGTCCGCGTCATTTCTACCAAGTTCTGTATGATCAGCACACGAAGTTGTTGAAAAATATTCATACCAAAAAGATCTCCGAAACTGAATTTGGGTCAGTCGTAAAATCATCAAAATTTGTCCAGGAAGAAGAGCTATACCTCGTAAAAGAGGGACAAATAAGTCGTATCAAACGAAAAAAATCGGCGATTTTGGAGGCATTAAGCGACAAAGCCTCGATGATTACGGAGTTTGTTAAATCCAACCGTTTGGATTATTCCGTCGAAAGTGATTTAATAAAAATCCTTGAATTTTATGACCAGGAAACTCCCATAAAGTAATTGAAGAAGGGCTTTTTCAAAAACACTAAGTCCCCTCCCCAAAAAATAAATCCGCCTTTCCTACCCCTCACTCCCGACTTCTCCCTACTTTTGTATTCGTCTTGGGTGCCTCATGCCTGCTTCGTGGCAGGCTTTGACGGCTTAAAAGGGAATTCCGTGCAAAACGGAAACTGTCCCCGCAACTGTAAGTTTCATCCAAGGTCGCTCTTAACAACTGCATAAACCACTGATTTTCAAACGTAAATCGGGAAGGTGCAAGGGCGATGAAACAAGTCAGGAGACCTGCCCAATGAACTATTTAGTCGCCGCGCACGGAGGATGCGCAGCTAAACCGATTTTATTCTTTTAAATAGTATGAAAAACACCCTCAACCCCCGTCTGCTGACGTTGCTATGCTTTATGCTGGCCGCCGCGCTGATTCGTATTCTGAACGTGGCGCAGCTCTCGCCCGTTTCCAATTTTACACCGCTTGGCGCGATGGCGCTGTTTAGCGGTGCGTATTTCACCACCCGTTGGAAAGCCTTTGCTTTTCCGCTCATCACCCTTTTTATCAGCGATTTACTCATCAACGCCGTCATTTACCAAGGCCGCTACGGTATCATCTACGAGGGCTGGTATTGGGTATACGGCATTTTTGCGCTGATTGTTTTTTACGGAAAAGTGTTACTACAAAAAATCAACGTCAAAAACGTCGTTTTGGCCGCCGTCATTGCCACGTTGTCGCATTGGGTCTTGTCGGATGGTAGCGTGTGGCTGAGCGGTGGCATTGATGTGCGCACGGGTCTGCCACTTACCCGCGATGGGGCTGGGTTTGTACAATGCCTCACGCAGGGCGCGCCGTTTATGCGTAATTTTCTGGCGGGTACGTTGGCCTATAGCGCCTTGCTTTTTGGCGGCTTTGAAGTTCTGAAAATGCGTTTTCCCAAACTGGCCGTTGCTGAATAATGCAGACGGCTCTCATGAATTGGTCGGGAGGAAAAGACTCGGCGCTGGCATTGTATCATAGTTTGCAAAACAAAGCCTGCGACGTTCGTTACCTCCTGACTTCACTGAACGACTCCTTCCGACGAATCTCGATGCACGGCGTGCGCGAAGAGTTGCTCGACCAACAGGCCCAACGGCTCGGCATCGAACTGCTCAAGCTGCGCCTGCCCGAAACTACGTCTATGGAAGAATATCAACTCCGTATGGCTCAAATTCTCCAACCCCTAGCCGACGCGGGCATCACAAAATCCATTTTTGGCGATATTTTTCTGGAAGATTTGCGCCTTTACCGCGAAAATCAACTGGCGACCGTTGGAATGCAAGGAATATTTCCCCTCTGGAAACGTCCTTCGATGGAATTGCTGGAAGAATTTTGGGGCTTAGGATTCAAAACCATCGTCGTCAGCGTAAACGGAAATGTGTTGGACCGATCCTTTTGTGGCCGCGTGCTAGACCGCGATTTTGTCAGCGAATTGCCCGCCAATATCGACCCCTGCGGCGAAAACGGCGAATTTCACACCTTTGTTTTTGAAGCTCCTTATTTCTCCCAACCCATTGATTTTCAAAAAGGAGAAACCGTCGAGAAGACCTATCACTTCCAAAATACCGAAGGAGAAGACTTGACTTCCACTTATTTTTTTACAGATTTGTTGCCCATTTAAAGTTATTGCGCAAGATGAATCCTACGTTATCGAAAGACGCGGTACGCGAAATTTACGAATCTCCTATTTTGGAGTTGATTTACCGAGCCGCCACCGTTCACCGCCAACACCACGACCCCCAAGAAGTACAGGTCTGCACTTTGCTGTCTGTCAAAACGGGGGGCTGTCCCGAAGATTGCGCCTATTGCCCACAGGCTGCGCGGTACCACACGGGAGTACAAGCCCATAAATTGATGGAAGTGGATGAAGTATTAAGTGCCGCCCAACGCGCCAAACAAGCGGGCAGCACGCGCTTCTGCATGGGTGCCGCCTGGCGCGAAGTCCGTGATAATCGCGATTTTGATAAAGTATTGGAAATGGTCAAAGGCGTGAATCAACTCGAAATGGAAGTATGCTGCACGTTGGGAATGCTGACCGAAACCCAAGCTCAAAAACTGAAAGAAGCTGGGCTTTATGCCTACAACCATAACCTCGACACGAGCGAGGAGTTTTACGGCGATATTATTTCGACCCGTACCTACGACGACCGCCTCCAAACCATCAATCACGTGCAGAAAGTGGGAATTTCAGCCTGCTCAGGCGGTATCATCGGCATGGGCGAGAGCCACGACGACCGCATCGGAATGCTTCATACCCTGGCGTCGCTTCCAGAGGCTCCTGAATCGGTGCCTGTCAATGCCCTGGTGGCCGTAGAAGGCACGCCGCTGGAGCATCAAAAACGCGTATCGGTCTGGGATATGATTCGGATGATAGCCACGGCCCGCATTCTGATGCCCAAAGCCATGGTTCGTCTCTCGGCGGGCCGTGTCAATATGACGATGGAAGAACAGGCACTTTGTTTTATGGCAGGGGCGAATTCTATTTTTGCGGGAGAAAAGCTGCTAACAACCCCCAATCCTGATGTGGATGCCGACCAAGAGATGTTTCAAACCCTGAATATAAGGCCGCGTCCTGCCTTCAAAGCACAAAAACTGGAAGCGGTTTAGTCGCAACGTGCTCATTTGTTCTTGAAAATCCACTATTTTTGACTTTTATTTCGTTATCTCACTAAAAGAGACACTGAACCAGGACCAAATGCCGCCGCTAAAACCTGCCCAAGGAAAATTATTAATTGCCGAACCAACTTTGGGTGACCCCAATTTTGAACGGAGCGTGGTGTTTTTGTGCGAACACAACGAACATGGAACCTTTGGATTGGTCTTTAATCAAACCACCAATTTACACCTTAACGACGTTCTGAAAGAGCCCGTGGTGACCAATTTGCCACTTTATCTGGGCGGCCCAGTCGAACAGAACACATTGCATTTTCTTCATCGGTTGTCATTTATTGAAGATGCCGTGCCCGTAGGTGATAATTTATATTGGAGTGGCGATTTTGAACAAATTATGAGCATGCTCAACGTCGGAAAAATAACCGAACGAGATTTGCGTTTTTTCATTGGATATTCAGGATGGTCAGCGGGACAGTTGGACGAAGAACTCAGCAAAAACGCCTGGATTGTATCCGACACGGATGCTAGCTTTATCTTTGACACCCCAGTTGATCAATTTTGGAGGGCAGTTTTACGAAAAATGGGCGGAGAGTACCGGGTCAAATCGCATTATCCCACCGACCCACGGCTAAATTAAAGACAAACAATTAATAATCAATCACATAAACAATAGTGAGGTTGTCACTAACACAGCCAAGTGGTTTGAAAACCACCATAAACTAACTTTTTGAATTGTATCATGAATTTGAACCTTAGATTACTTCTACTTTTGGTGATTGTGTCCATTGGAGCACAGGCCCAGACTGTTTACATGAAACCCCATCTGGGTTTGCGCGCAGGATTAAATATTTCCAGCAGTACCTATTCTCCCAACTTTATTTACAGCCTCAAACGCCAGTCTCACCCTAATTTAGGTGTTTTCTACCGTATACGAAATCAAAAATGGGTTTTTCAACCAGAAGTACAACTTTCGGTACGCGGCGGTACATTTAAGGGAGAACTTGAAGTAGTACGCAACAATTTCAACTACGCCAGCTTTGTACCAGTGGTAGGATACATTCTCACCGAAGGCTTAACTTTTGAGGTTGCGCCAGAGTTTAGCTACGCCGTCAATAACCTCCGAAGCGTGGTTCCCCTTCGTAAAAACGAATTCAGCATGGGTACAGGGCTACGGTTTGACTTTATGGATATGGCGGAAGATTTCAGCCTGAACCTTCGTTACATTCACGGGTTCACCAATTTGTCAACTTCCAAAACTGAATCGCTTTACAATCGTACGTTACAGGTTTCGGTCATTTACAATTTGTACAAAAAGAAGTAGCTCAGGCAATCCACAAAGGGTTTTTTGAGGAAGAATAAATAAAATTTGGATTTATAAATCCCGATTGTAATTTTGCAACATGATTTTAAACGTAAAAAATAGCGCATGGTGGTGGCGTTCTTCTTACAAAAAGATGAACACGTAATGCTATGCTTATTTTTAACCCAAAAAGCTCGCTGTTCATCGCACAGCGAGCTTTTTTTATTTTCAATTCCCAAACTTGATAACTAACAAATTCAACCGATATAGGTAATGACAACGACCGATACTACCTTCAAAATCAGCACTCAAAGCCGTAAATTATTAGGAGATATGCTTACGCCCGTTGGCGTTTACCTCAAACTCCGCGATAAATTCCCCTACACCGTCATGCTCGAAAGTGCCGAATATCACGGCATGGAGCACGGCTTCAGCGTCATTGCCTGCGACCCCGTAGCCTCATTTGTGTTGGACGAAGACGTGGTAACGCAAACCTTTCCTGACGGCTCCGAAGATACGTTTGGTTTGCCTCATCGCAAACACGCTATGCAAACCCTACGGGATTTTATCCAGCGCTTTGACACTCCAAAAAATGATTACCCTTTCATCAATGGTGGTTTGTTTGGGCATATTACCTACGACTCGGTGGAATACTTTGAAGATATTGAAATTCAGCCAAAAACACCCGACAACGCCATTCCACAGATGGTGTATCGCGTGTATCGTTTTGTGATTGCGTTCAATCATTTCAAAGATGAAGTGTATTTGTTTGAGCATGATTATGGGGTGGCAAGACATGATTCCAGCCACAGCCGAAGTATGGGCATGGATTTGGATTCGTTGGAGATGATTGTTAAAGCACCCAAAATGGCGACGTTCCGCTTTAAAGCCAATGCCAGCGAAGAAAGCAACGTGACCGATGAACAAATGGCGGGGACGATTCAGCAATGCATCAATCATTGCTTGCGCGGCGATGTATTTCAGATTGTACCTTCGCGCCGTTTCAGCAAAAAATTTGAAGGCGATGAATTCAATGTCTACCGGGCTTTACGCTCCATCAATCCTTCTCCGTATCTTTTTTACTTTGATTTTGGCAATTACAAAGTGTTCGGTTCGTCGCCCGAAAAACAAATTTACATCAAAAACGGGCACGCCGAAATTCACCCCATTGCTGGCACTTTCCGACGTACGGGCGATGATGAAAAAGATGCTGAACTGGCGCGTCAACTAGCCGCCGACCCCAAAGAAACAGCCGAACACGTGATGTTGGTAGACTTAGCCCGTAATGATTTAAGTCGGAGCTGCGACGTGGTCAAAGTAGAAACCTACAAAGAGGCACAGTTTTTCTCACACGTGATTCACTTGGTTTCTAAGGTAACAGGAAAAATGAGCGCGGGGGTTAATCCACTCCAATTGGTTGCCGATACATTTCCCGCTGGAACGCTCTCAGGCGCCCCCAAACACAATGCGATGACCATCATAAATCGTCTTGAAACCACCAATCGTAGTATTTACGGCGGTGCATTGGGTCATATCAGTTTTAGCGGAGACTTCAATCACTGCATTACGATTCGTACTTTTTTGAGTAAAAACAATACGTTGTTTTATCAAGCAGGAATGGGCGTAGTGGCCAAATCGAACATTGCTTCTGAGATGCAGGAGGTGCATAATAAGCTCGCCGCGCTCCGCAACGCCATTGAAATGGCTAATGAATTGTAATAAAGCACCAAAACACAAAATCGTCCGTAATTCGAAACTGATTTTTTTCCAAAGTTTGTCTATCTTTGTTTCGTTTATTGCGTATATATTCTGTAATCAAACAAGAAAGTATAATGCATAATCGTTTTCACGGTATGAGGAAACTTTTTACACTACTGACCATTTTTTATTCCACACTCGCATTTGGACAGGGTTATATTGACCTTTCTTCAAATACAGAGGTGACGCCGTGGAGACCCGATGGCGCTTTATTGCAGACATTCAGTAACATTGGCACTCCACAGGTGACCGTCACGGCCACCGTTCAGGGGAACACCAATCGACTTCGTAACCAAACCCCCCGTAATGACTCCCGGGGATTGTGGTTAAACATCGCGTTAGGAAACCGTACCGAAGGCATCAGTGTTACGTTCACATTTAGTGAGCCCGTAACCAATTTATCATTTGGAATTCTGGGAATCGACCGCGAATTAAGCTTTAGTAACTATCAAGATCGTGTACTTATTGCGGGTTATGACGACAACGATATAGGCGTCACACCGGCCATTTCTTATAATCCTAATTTTGCCTTTTTAACCAACGGAATAGAGCCTTTTGTAAGAATTCTATCTGGTTTCAATTCCGATCCCTTAGACAGTACCCGCTCGACGGTTACTTTTCCAGGCACTGGTGTAAAAAAAGTGACCATTGCGTTCAATAGCGGTGATAATATCCGCAGCGGAGCCACTACTGCGCAAAGTATCTTCCTGACCGACCTATCATGGGCCAGTATTGTACCTGTTGAACTTATTTATTTTCGTGGAAAAGCAGAAAACGACCGCGTACGCCTGAATTGGGCCACCGCCAACGAATCCAACAGTGACTATTTTCAGGTAGAGCGCAGTACAGACTTAAAGGAATTTACGTCAATAGGGCGCATTTCATCGAAGGGAGATTCGAAGCAACGCGTCGAGTACAGCTTTTTGGATGAAGCGCCCTTGCCAGGAGTGAATTATTATCGACTGAAACAAGTGGACAAAGACCGTGCTTCAGAATATTCAAAAATCATTGCAGTCAGCCCTCAAACTGCCTCCTCACGGTTTGTTATTTATCCAAACCCTTCCGATGGGCAAAACATAAAACTGCAATTTGATAACCTTGAACTAGATGGTCTACGTTTGTCGACTTTACTTGGTCAGGAAATCCCTTTTGAGATTCAGGCCAGCAATACCAACAGTTTGACCATTAAACCGCTGCGCGAACTACAAACGGGGCTGTATTTCATCACCTATGCCGACGCAATGGGACGAGGAAGATTGACCCAAAAGCTGTGGGTGAATAAATAAGGGCTAGAAAAGGAGTCGACAGAAAATATTGAGTAATTATATAAACTCTTGCTGAATTTCTTCCTTAACAAACTTGAGCGCTGAAGCCGTAGGGTTGCGGTTTTCCTGAATGATTTTCTCGAAAATCTTCTTGGCTAAATCAAGCGGAGGCGCGTCGGGGGCCACCTCTGAGGCGGCTTGATTGATAAGCGTAATCACTTCCTGCTGGGCGCCCCGTATTTTCTCCCATGCCTCATGGCTCATATAAACTTGTTGCGAAAGATTATGATTGAATTCTTCGCGTACTTCATGCATTAAAATCTGCTGAAATTCAATGGCTTGAGTAGCCGAACCATTTAAACGAACTATAAGATTATTGGGGCTGATTCGTTCCAAAAAAAGGCACATCCGCTCGTAAGCCTGAAGCCGAATCGGCAGGGTTATTTCCAACTTTTTACTTCGGTTTTCCAGCTGTTTTTCCACAAATTGTTTTTTCAAAAAGGCAGTTACGGTCAAATACACCGCATATAACACCAAAGCGGCAGGAAGTACTATTTTCAAAAGGTCGGTGACAATTTCCATTCGTTTATTGTTTGTTTACCAGTAAAGAGTCTCCGCAAAGAACGCAAACTGTCGGCAAAATAGTGCGTATTTTTGCGGATTAACGCATAAAACTCCCATGATTACCAAAAATCCTATTAGAATCTCCCCCATTGCCCACCAAGAAATAGTGGATACTTTACGCATCAACAAGATTCCAGACACGTACGGATTAAGGGTCGGAATGAAAGGCGGAGGGTGCGGCGCCCAGTTCTTGTTGGGTTTTGATCTACCCACCGAAAACGACCACGTGTACATGGTAGATACCATCAAAGTCATTATCGACAAACGCCACTTAATGTACGTAATCGGCACAGAGGTAGATTTTGAAGAAACAAAGGAGGGGGCGGGATTTACATTGGTAAAATAACCTCACCTTGATAGCTAACCGCACCGCACTTTCAGTTATTTCAATCAATACTTATATAAGCAATGGTAACTTTTGGCACGATTTTAGGTCTGAAATAGACTGAATACATAAAAACCGGCAAAACCAATTTTTGGAACTTCGTGCGAAAAATTAGGAAACATATACCAGCCATTCTGGCTACATGTTCGTTACTGGTAGCATTATTGTCTTTCTTTTTCTTTGAAAGAGGGGCTTTGGGTGCGGCAGAGGAGACTTATTTCTCGGCTGTCAAAGAACGAATCAAGCATGAACTTTCGGTTTCGCAGGAGGAGATTGAACGCATTACCATGCTGGTTTCCCAAACCACAAATCCGCAGTTCTCGGACCTTCGTCTGCCCACCAAATACCCTTACTACGTTTACCAAAACGGGCGTTTGATTTTTTGGTCCGATTATCGATTTATTCCAGACTATGAAGCTATTTATAAAATATCTCAAACTCAACTTGTTACCTTTGACCAAAGCAAGTATTTAGTCAGTCGTCGGCAGTTTACACGACCCAATGCACGTATTGATGTAGTTTCAGTCATTAATTTGTACCGATACTATAAGAACGAAAATAACTACTTACAATCGGGCTACAACACAACTCTTTTTACGGTAGACCCCGAGCTAATTTCAACCAATTTTGGGCCAGCGTATCAAAACATTCTGGACAACCAAAATCGATTTTTGTTTTCTATCATCCCCCCCAAATTTGACTCCTACCATAATCAAACAGCCCCCGTCAACACCATCACATGGGGAATATTAGCGGCAGTTTTGTTCGGGATATACATTATCCAATGGGTCATTACATTAAGCAAACAGAAGCGTTATGAAATGGCATTTTTGCTATTGATGATATATTTGGTACTCCTTCGGGCAGGGATGCTTTATTTTGGAATTCCTTTTTTATTCTCCGAAAACGATTTATTTAACCCCAAATTTTATGCTTCCTCACCTATTGCCCCTTCCCTCGGCGACTTTTTGCTCAATTGCATAGTTTGCTTTATATTATCGCTTTACGTAGCTGATTTTTATTTCCGTTCAAAGGCTTACCTATTCTTAGTAAATATCTCCCAAAAAGTACAACCTATTTTATCAGTTCTATTTATCATTCTTAGTTTTGGGGTATTTTACCTAAGTCTGTTAGAACTTAATAACATCTACGAAAAATCACAATTTACGCTCGACATCACGTTAAGCATCTCGTTCTCTGTCCTTAAAATAGCCTGCCTCATTATCTTTATTCTTATTTCGAGCATCTATTTTCTGTGTACTCACTTATTAGTAGGATTATTTATTCGACTCAACCCAAAAAAAATATATGGTGTGCTGATATTTGCGATTGGCGCCCTTATCTTTCTACTTCTGGCGATTATTTTGGGAGGCGACCTTAAATGGATTTTGGGTGTTCATGCTCTTTATTTTTTATTGTTATACTTCGCCCGGTTTCCACGTGTTTTATACACATTTCGTTATCGAACCACCATTTATTATTTTCTGGGGGCTTTTTTCTGGGCCATCGTTACGACCTACGTGGTCTACAATGAAGAAGAACAAAAAGACATTGCCAACAAAAAAGAATTTGGAGAGCAAATTTTTTCTGAAAATGATGGTTTGGGTGAATTTTTGTTGGACCGCGCCAAAGAGTCAATCAGTAAAGACCCCGAAATCCAAAATTCATTTGTCAGTGATACAGTTTTGTCCCGAGAGCGTATTCAGCAAATCGTGAAGAGTATTCACTTGGATAAATACTTTGATAAGTATGATATTGAAGTAGTGTCGTTTCGGGCCGATGGGCAGCCTTTAGATACGTCCATTTCGGATGAAACATTTGACAACTATACTAAGTTTTACCAGCTGTCCAAATACCAAACCAAGTACCCTTCCCTTTATTTTATTAATGATCTTGTCAACAATTTCAAGAAACAGTACTTGAGTTTGATTGATATTCGCAAAGGCTCAACCTTAGTTGGGCGGGTAGTACTCAACCTAAACCCCCGCGAAGAGCAGTCCAGAAATGTATATCCAGAGTTATTGATGGATAAAAAGTTTGTGCAGGCTCCCGAAACACGTCAGTACAGCTATGCCGTCTATGATACGGCCAAAAACCTTATTTATAGCTCAGGCAGCTACAACTACGACCGAAAAATGCCGCATGTTGAGTTGGACAATCCAGTTTTATACACACGGGGCATCCAACTCTATGATTACAAACATATAGGCAATCGCGATAAAAACAACCGATACATGATTGTATCGTCTAAATCGTATCCTTATAAAAGTATTATTTCCAATTTCTCATTTTTGTACCTCATATTGGTATTATACGTCATTGGTATTATTGGCGTATATGCCCTAAAATATGGCTTACGACGGCTGAAAATCAGCTATACAACCAAAATTCAGATTTTGCTCAATGTTGCTTTTTTCACGCCATTATTACTCATTGTACTTATTACCCTACAAGTTATTACGGCCAACTACAACAGCAATCAAGAAAATACCTATCTCACCAGTACCAAAAACATCGGCAACAACTTTGCCCCTTATCTGGAAGAGTACCTTAGTGGAAAAAGAAGCCGAGACGCAATGGAAGAAGAACTTGGGAAAATTGCCCGGGATGCCAACGTTGACATTAATTTCTTTAATGAAGAAGGCAACCTCAGCATCACCACCGAGCCCCTGATTTATGAAATCAAACTTTTATCCAAATGGCTCAACCCTGATGCTTATATTCACCTGATTCAAGACCGGGAAAACGAAGTATTATTGGACGAATCGCTGGGAAAAAAGCAGTATCGCACCGCATACGTGATTGTTCGGGCTCGCAACACCAGCAAGCCATTGGGTATTTTGAGCATTCCATATTTTGATTCAAAACCAGAACTTGATCGGCAAATCATTGAAGTAATTTCAACGATTTTGAGCGTGTTTGCCATTATGTTTCTATTGTTTTTAGCCATTTCTTACTGGGCTTCCAACCTATTGACTATTCCGCTACGCATCCTGACGCAGAAAATCAGACGAATCAACCTGCACCAACTTAACGAGCCCGTCAATTGGAAATCAGACGATGAGATTGGCTTGTTGGTAGGTTCTTATAACCAAATGTTGAAGAAACTAGATGAGAGCAAAGAAGAACTCGCCAAAAATGAAAAACAGTCGGCATGGCGCGAGATGGCCAAGCAGGTAGCGCACGAAATCAAGAACCCTCTAACACCGATGAAGCTGACGATTCAACAGCTTCAGCGAACGATGCTGCGTGATTTGCCGCCTAATTTACCCCAAAATGAGCGCATAAAACGCACCTTCGAATCGTTGATTGACCAGATAGACAATATCAGTGACATTGCCACGTCGTTTTCAGATTTCGCCAAAATGCCACTTCCCAAAAATGAGCTATTTGAGATTTCATCCGTACTGAATAAGGCCGCTGATCTGTATGCCGACGACACCAAAATTATCCTTCACCGAGATATTCAAAACCGAAGAGTGAACGTAATCGGTGACCGACAACTCATTGGTCGTATCATCACCAATCTGATTATCAATGGAATACAGTCTGTTCCAACGGGGCGTCGGCCAGAAATATTCCTTCGATTACGGATTGATGAAGGCAATGTTTACATCGAAGTACAAGACAACGGAAATGGTATTCCAGAAGCCATCCGTCCAAAAGTATTCTTGCCTAACTTCAGTACCAAGCAAGATGGTTCAGGCTTAGGACTGGCCATTGCCAAGCGAGGGGTGGAACATGCCGGAGGCTCCATCTGGTTTGAAACAGAAGAAGGAACAGGAACTACATTTTTCCTATCCCTCCCCTTGAAGCACAGCGACCGTACTGCTGAAGTAAGTAATAATCTTATTTAATGCTCAAACTAAGCACTGGAATATCCGAATGATTGACGGTATCTTCGGTCATGCTACCCATGAAAAAGTGGGCTAGTCCTCGACGTTGATGCGTACCCATCACAATCAAATCCGCATGGTTCTGGTGCGCAAAGTCAAGAATAGCATCTTCTTCATTGAATACTTCAGTGTCAGACACAAACAAGGTTGCATTTTTTAAACCTGATTCTTTCACCAAAAAATCTTTTTGGGCTTCCATCGCCGCCGTGTTTTTAAAATGGCCTGGATCATTGATGTAAAGCAAAGACACCTCTCCGCTAAAAATTTTCTGCAAAGCCGCAAAAGCCTTAAAAGCTGGAAGTTGACTTTCTTTGAGCGTAGTGGGAAAAACAATTTTACCAAACGATACTACTGGGGAAGGCACGGCCAAAACGGGGCATTTTACCCGACGAATCACTTTCTCAGTATTTGACCCTACGATAATTTCTTCCATTCCCGACACACCGCGCGTTCCCATCACGACTAAGTCAATGGCGTGGTCTTTCACAAAATCTTCGATAACACTTACCATCGGCCCCCCAATAACGGCCGTCTTAACTTTTACCCTCGCAAACTTTCCACTCTCGGCAATTTCGGCCAATGTTTTTTTCAAGCTCTCCGTGACCATGTCCAAATACTCATCCTCAATAGCTTTATCGTAGAGATAGTACTCCGCCAACGGCGTTGCCGTCACCATTTTTTCGTTGGCATGGAGCAACATTATTTCGGCATTTGTTTTAAAGGCTATATCGGCCGCCACTTCAAGGGCATTGTGCGCAAAACCTGAGAAGTCAGTAGGAACTAATATCTTTTTCATTGCAGTACATCGGTTGATTTAAAAATGATAGTAAATGTACATTTACCACGAAGTTCAAATGCTGACAAAAATCAAGACAACTGACTGATTTCCATCAACTAATCACTTTTCATCGGAAAATATGTCACCAACCTGATGTCTATCAATCAATCTCTGCTTAATTTTGGTAACCAATATTCATTTAACAAAACCATCGATGAACCTTTTCAAAATAAGTTGGGCCAATCTCAAAGATAAAAAGCTGAACAGTTTTCTAAGCGCACTCCTGATGACGCTCGGAATCGGTATTATTTCGATGTTATTGTTGCTCAACAAGCAGTTGGATGAGCAGTTTCGCCGCAACATCAAAGGGATTGATATGGTCGTGGGGGCCAAAGGCAGCCCACTGCAACTGATTCTATCTAGTATTTATCAAATCGACTCCCCTACGGGCAATGTGTCGCTCGACGAAGCTCAACGGGTGATGAAAAACCCACTGGTCAAAACGGCCATTCCGTTGGCGATGGGGGATAACTATATGTCGTACCGGATTGTGGGAACAAACCCAAAATACCCCAATCATTTTGAAGCCAAAGTAAAAGAAGGACGGCTTTTTTCGACCACGATGGAGGCAACCTTGGGGGCCAAAGCCGCAAGTGTGACAGGCTTAAAAATCGGCGATACTTTTTCGGGAGCACACGGTTTTGACAACATGGATGATGTCCATGGCAACAAAAAATACAAAGTAGTTGGTATTTTCGAAACCAATAATTCCGTCATTGATCAGCTTATTTTAACCGATATTTCGAGCGTATGGTCTATTCACGAGCACGCCGATGAGCCCGGCAAAGGCGCCAACGTAACCGATATGCTCACGGGAGGCGATTCTACCCAAACCGACGAGCCAAGTCAAGAAATCACTAGCCTGTTGGTAAAATTTAGGAATCCAATGGGCATGGTAGCCTTACCACGATTTATTAATGAAAACACCAAAATGCAGGCCGCTTCGGTGGCTTTTGAAATCAATCGTTTGTTTTCATTATTGGGCATCGGTATTGATACCCTACGCGCTATTGCGCTGATTATCATTCTCATTGCGGGCGTGAGTGTTTTTATTTCGCTCTATAATTCACTGAAAGAACGTAAATACGAAATGGCCCTGATGCTTTCGATGGGTGCCACCCGCACCAAACTTTTTGTGATGTTATTACTCGAAGGAATTATGTTGGCACTGGTAGGCTATGGCGCAGGAGTTTTGCTCAGTCGCGTGGGGCTATGGCTATTCAGTCGGGCGGCTGAGTCGGATTATCACTATTCTTTTGCCGATTTTAGTCTTCTACCCGAAGAAATTATGCTTCTAGGCGGAGCCATATTGATTGGAATTTTAGCGGCGGCCATTCCTTCATTGGGCATCTATCGCATCAATTTGTCGCGGACATTGGCCGAAGAATAAAGCATTACACTTAAGACCGCTGGTTGGTAAAATGCCCATCAGCGGTTTCCTTTCATTTAACAGAACTTCCTAAATCCTGATGCAAGCTCTTTACTTCTTGCCCGAAAAACACGGCTGACTGACGGTCAAATGCCTCGGTCGAGTCCGTGGTATAAAATGTCCGTTTGCCATTTTTACTGCATTTAGCTTCCAGTTCGGGATGGCGCTGAAGATAATCCGTCAAACTGTGCGCCACAATTTCGGCTTGATTGATGATGCGAATAGAAGCTGGCAAAAACTGTCGTATCTTCTTGATTAGCAACGGATAATGCGTACATCCCAACAAAACAGCATCAATATCAGGGGACTGCGCCAGCAAATGATCAACGTGCTTTTTGACAAAATAATCTGCTCCATCGCTGTCAAATTCCCCATTTTCAATCAATGGCACCCACATTGGGCAAGCTTCCTGCACGACGTGTATGTCTGGGAAAAATTTCTTTATTTCAACCAAATACGATTTCGACAAGACCGTACCTGCCGTGGCAAAAATCCCGATATGCTGCGTATCGGTAAATGTCCCAATCACTTCGGTGGTAGGTCGAATAACGCCTAAAACCCGCCTATCAGGAGCAATATGCGGCAAATCCAGTTGCTGAATATTACGTAAGGCTTTGGCCGAAGCCGTATTACACGCCAGAATCACCAAATGACAGCCTTTAGAAAAAAGATGTTTGACGCATTCGAGCGTATAATGATACACTGTATCAAACGAGCGCGTGCCGTAGGGAGCACGGGCATTATCACCCAAGTACAAGTAATCGTACTGGGGCAATTGCTTCACCAACTCTCTTAAAATTGTTAAGCCGCCGTAACCCGAATCAAATACGCCAATCGGCCCCTGCATTGATGTTCATTTAAAGTGATTACCAAGATACTGTTTTTAAAAACTCCGCCACAAACAGCCCGCAATACGTGCCAATGGCATTTCCCAAAGCACCCACCAAAATTCCTGGCAAGTACAAATCTGGACGATTCAGACTTTTGGACAAGGCCAGCGCCGACGCAGAACCTCCGATATTGGCTTGTGAAGCGATAGATAAAACATCCCAATCCTGTTTTAAAAGCGCCCCAATTCCGAAGATGACCAACGCATGAATCACAATCAATGTGCTTACAAAAACCATCATGCTAATGGCCAAAGGCCCGTCTTTAAGCAAGGCCTCAATATCGCAAAAAGCGCCGATGACGGCCAAAAATAAATAAATAAAAAACATCGCCAACACCTTCATTCCCCGTAAACGCTGTACTACTGGAAGTTGGGCCAATGCCAACGCCAACGTGGTTAAAATAAGGATTTGAGGTACCTGCGGTATCATCACCGCCAATTGTTTAGATACATACAGCCCTGCCGCCCCCATCCCCACCAAAATGGCCAAATCTTGTGGGCTGAAGGTTTCAACATCACTCACTTGCGCCGAAGCCTCTTTTTCAAACTGTTGCGCCTGTTCGGCGGTATGATTGTATTCGATGCGTCTGGGTAAATAACGATTGAGGAGCTGAGGTAATAGTAATGTCGCCACCATCCATAAAGCCGTCAGGATATTATCCACCGCCACCGCTGCGGCATACACATTTCCTTCTTTATTGACTTCGTAATGCAGCGCCAATGCGTTGAAATTTGTACTGCCACCAATGTACGTACCCGTAAACATTCCTCCCAACGCATAATAAAACTCCCCAAAACCTTTGGGGCCTGAAATAGCCCAAATACCAGCAATAACGCCCAACATTGTTCCAGCTGTTCCCAGAAAAAAACTCAGAATCATGGGTGTACCAGCCTTTTTCAACCCTTTCAGATTAACAGTCAGTAGTAAATAGAATATCGAAATCGGCGCGAGATAAATAAAAATGCCGTCGTAAATCGGCGGTGAATTGGTTGAAGCTGGTATTAAGCCTAGATTGGACGTAATTGCGGTCAATATAATGACGATGAGCGCCGTACCCATATGACGCAGGTACGGCAGTCGTGCCAATCGTTCGGAAATGATGATATTGACCATCAATACCGCCAGAATAGGCAATGAATCTTGAAATAAAGGCATAGCAGGTTAAGGAATGGGTAAATAGCTGATGCAATTTATCATTTCTTATTGCATTTGCACTATCGTAACCCCCGCTCCTCCACGATCTGGGTGTTCATCCTGCATTTTTCCTACCTGCTTGTACGATTTTAAGTGATTACGAACCAATTGACGCAAAATACCGTCGCCTTTTCCATGCACAATCCGCAACTCATTAAAACCAAGCATCAGGGCATTGCTCAAAAAGTCGTCTAATTCAACAATTGCTTCTTCTCCGCGCTTGCCTCTAATATCAAGATTGAAGCTAAAATTCATCATCTTTTCATTGATATCAATTCCGCCCACGCCCGTTCTTATGCCTGCGCCCGCTCCTTTTTCCCCCGTTGCTTCTTTGTACGCTTTTTTGGAGACCTTTTCCAACCGATTCAATTTTACATTGGACTTTAAATCGCCGATTCGAATCTCCACATCTTTGCCTTTCATGGCCAGCACTTCACCCACGGTAGCCTGTCCTTTGATACGTACAAAACTCCCAATGGTAACTTCTCCCCCTTCGGGAATAAATTCCTCGCGCTCGGGTTCAGCAACCGCTTCAATTTTCAACTCCTGCTTTTCAAACTGCTCCAGTTCCTGCCGTATCAGTTTTGTGGTATCGCGTTCGGCTTTGTTTTCCTTTATTTCCCGAATGGTACTTTCGATGCGCTGATTGGCCGTAGCCAACAGTTGCTTGGCTTTTTGCTTGGCATCGTTGATGATTTTCTTTTGGTCATTGTCCAAACGCGTCTGCAACGCTGTCGTTTCGACCAGTTGCTGGGCCAGTTTTCGCTCCTTGATTCCTATTTCAATGTTCTTTTCCGAAAACACTTTTTTCTCAATATCCAGCTCTTTCAACAATTTTTCGAAATTGACCTGCTGCGTACCTAATTTACCCTTAGCCCGTTCAATAACAGCCTTCGGCAAACCGATTTTGGTCGCAATTTCAAAAGCAAAACTACTGCCCGGTTTGCCGATTTCGAGTTGATACAGCGGCTCCAGATGTTCTCCATCGTAGCGCATAGCACCATTTACCAATCCCTGCGTTTTATCAGCGTAGGTTTTGAGGTTGGTATAGTGCGTATTGATTACGCCAAATGCGCCCGACTTGGTCAAATCTTCCAATATGGCTTCCGCAACCGCACCGCCTAAGCTTGGCTCAGTTCCTGTTCCAAATTCATCAATCAAAAATAGCGTACGTTTATTGGCAAATTGCAAGAAATGACGCATGTTGGTCAGGTGGCTGCTGTACGTACTCAAATCATTGTCTAGGCTTTGCTCATCGCCGATGTCAATAAATAAATTCTGAAACAACCCCACCGTAGAATCTTCACGCATGGGCACGAGCAAACCGCATTGAAGCATATATTGCACCAATCCTATTGTTTTCAATGCCACGGATTTCCCTCCAGCGTTTGGTCCCGAAATCACCAAAATACGCTGATTTTGACGCAGTTCAATGCCCAAAGGAACCACTTTTCGGCCCTGTTTCTGAAAAGACAAATACAATAATGGATGCCGTGCCATGCGCCAGTCAATCACGGGTTGATTCACAAAAGCGGGATTGACGGCTCCTAATAGTGACGCGAATTTTGCTTTGGCACGAATAAAATCTACCATCCCCAAAAACTGACAAGCTTTTTGCAACTCAGGCAAATGCGGCCGTATTTGGTTGGCCAGTTGAATCAAAATACGATTAATCTCCCGTCGTTCGGCGTATTCTAACTCTTTGATTTCATTGTTGGCATCCAATACGTCGGCCGGCTCAATAAACAGCGTTTGCCCCGTCGATGATTCGTCGTGCACAAACCCTTTCAATTTCCGCTTGTGTTCGGCAGAAATCGGAATTACCATTCGGCCATTACGTACCGTTAAGGATACATCATCTCCTACCCAACCGCTACTTTTGGCGTGCTTGAGCATTGAATCCAGCTTTTTACGCACCCCCGCTGCTTCCGAAATCAATCGACGACGGATATCCGCCAACTCGGGCGAGGCGTTGTCACGGATCTGTCCGCGGTCGTCAATGATGCGGTCGATGGCATCACTGACCGATTTTTCCACTTTGACGTTGCCTGCCAATTCAGTTAAAAAAGGGAATCGTCCTTCTTCCTGCTCGGCCAGAAACTTCAGCACCTGGCGAATGGTGCGGAGCGAAAGTTTCAAATCAAAAAACTCATCCAACGACAAAACCATGCCTTCCACCCGCATTTTATCCAAAGCGGGGGTAGCATCCAAATAGTTTTGGGAAGGAAACTCGCCCGTCGATTCTTCGAGAATAGCTTTCATCTCGGCAGTTTGACGAGTCAATTTATCAATCACGGCGAAATTATCCGAAAAGCGAATCTTCTGCACAAAGGCCCGCCCGAGTGGGCTCAGGCACAACTCACTCAATTGTTCGCGAATGCGGTCAAATCCTAATTTTTGTTCTAAATCTTGCGGGTATAACATTGTCATTCAACATAAGGCATTGAACATTTATCAAAATGTATAGCCAATGCTAAATGACAAATGTTCAAGGAAAAGTTCCCACAAAGGTAGTCACTATACAATGAAGTATTGTTAAACCCACGGTTAGTACTTAATTTTACGACCAAAACTCACCCACAGACTCCACTTTTGACGGTGGATTACTCACTAAATTCATGTTTCATATCATTCCCGCCATAGACCTTATTGAAGGCAAGTGTGTACGCCTAACCCAAGGCGATTACGAACAAAAAAAAATCTACAATGAGCATCCGTTAGAAGTTGCTATGCAGTTTGAGGATGCGGGACTCACTCGCCTACACCTTGTTGATTTGGACGGTGCGAAGGCTAAAAAAGTAATCAATTGGAAAGTTTTGGAAACCATCGCGACCAAAACCAAACTTCATGTCGATTTTGGCGGAGGCGTTCAGTCAGAAGACGATTTGCGGGTGGTATTTGAATCAGGAGCTAAACAGGTGACGGGCGGGAGTATTGCCGTAAAAAATCCAGATTTATTTGAAAAATGGCTTTCAAATTACGGCGGCGAAAAAATCATTCTAGGTGCCGATGCCCGCAATGAGCGCGTAGCCGTCAGCGGTTGGGAGGAAGGTACCGAACTATGGGTCTATGATTTTGTACAAAAATGGATTGATAAAGGCGCACAGTATACTATAAGTACAGATGTTGCCAAAGACGGATTGCTTCAGGGACCTTCTTTTGAATTGTATAGAAATATGCAGGACCAATGCCCTGGCATACAAATCATTGCCAGCGGAGGCGTAAGCAACTTAGACGATATCGAAATGTTGGCCGAAATGAATCTTTTTGGCGTAATTGTTGGGAAAGCCATTTATGAAGGCAAAGTGACTCTGGCAGAGCTGCAACGCTGGTCTATTAAGTAATTTTTCATGTATAAATTACTTAAAAAATAAATTCTGTTTATGAAAAACAATTTGGTTGTACAATTTTTTCTTGGTTAAGTGTAATACAGACAATAATTCTGGATTCCAAAGAATACTCGGAATTATATTTGGTGTTTCCTTTACACTTTAAAAAAAATTTGGCAAACGCTTGCACAATAAATTTTTATTGTTTTATCTTTGGGTCATAAAGTTAAGACGCAAAATAATTTTCTTCAACCAAAACAACGAGGGGCTACAATATCGAAACAAAGATTTACGTTAACTAATTGTACATACTGAAATGGAAAAGTACCAAGTTAGCGACAGTGATCTGGTTTCATTGTACGTTCATGGCAACGAAAAAGCCTTTGAAAAACTCGTTCAGCGTCACAAGTCCAAGATTTACACCACTATTTATTTGATTGTTAAAGATCAGTACGTAGCTGAGGATTTAATGCAGGACAGCTTCGTTAAAGCTGTTGAAACGCTTAAATCTGGTAAGTATAACGATGAGGGCAAGTTTTTGCCGTGGATACTGAGAATTGCTCACAATTTGGCTATTGACCATTTTCGGCGCGACAAACGCTACCCCGAGATAGTGTTTGAAGACGGAAGCAACGTGTTTAATACGTTAGACTTTTCGGAAGACTCGATTGAGTCGCTCCAGATTCGTCAAGAAACGCATGAACACCTACGCGAACTGATTCAACGATTGCCTGACCCTCAGCGGGAAGTGCTCATTATGCGGCACTACGAAGACATGAGTTTTCAGGAAATTGCAGATGCCACAGGAGTGAGTATCAACACGGCTTTGGGGAGAATGCGTTACGCGCTGATTAATTTGCGAAAGCAACTCAGCAAACGCGTTCCTATATATGATACAAACGTTTACCCCAGATGATGTCATTCGGTATGTTTATGAAGAAACAACCGATGAAGAAAACACGCTCATTGAAGATGCCTTAATCGGCGACCAGGAGCTATTGGAATTTTATCTCGATACGCTTGAGATAAAAAGCCTAATGACCAAGATTGAACGTGCGCCCTCAAACCGCGCAGTTTCAAACATTCTGGAGTATTCGCAAAACTATACAGGCAGTCAATCAGTGGCATAATTGCTGCGGATTGACTGCTTTTTGTTTGCGGATTACTCTTTACTTCCCTCCTTTTGAGGGAAAGCATGCTTTTTGAGTTCGTCGTCGATGACCCCGAAACATTTGTCTCTTAATGATACAACATCTTGAGGGGTTAAGCCGACCGTAGGAATCGCTTCGTGTACTATCGCCTGCATTGGATAACGATGCATTCGGATAGGATGTACGTCTGGTAAAATTTTGTAGTTTGTCAGCAGACTGATCGGAACAATCGGTACTTGCTGCTGAATAGCCATCTTAAATGCGCCATCCATAAAAGGTTGATGCATTTGAGGTGGCTGCTTTGCTTTAATCCCCCCTTCAGGAAAAACCACAATACTTCTTCCCTGCGCCAAGGTTTTGATGGCCCGATTCAGCGACGACACCCGGCTCTGGGTACTTTCGCGCTTGACCTGAATGTGCAAATGCTGGAACATATACCCAAAAAGTGGAATATCCTTAACATCGGCTTTGCCAACAAATGCAAAATAATGTTCTACAATAACGCCCATTACTGCAATATCCAAATACGAAAAATGATTGGCACAAAAAACGTAGGCCTGTTTTGGAGCAAGCTGACCCCTGTATTCTATCTCAAACCTAATCCCTGCCAATGGAAAAAACAATTGTCCCCAGAGTCGGTTTATCCGATGCGCGTACGGCTTCCATTCTTTTCGTTGTAAGCAGATATACGTGAATGGAAACAGAAGCAAAAAAATGAGAATCAACCAAAAAAAACACCAGATTGTATAAATAACTTTCATTGCATAAAAACGAAAAATGTAAAAGTATTTGCCGAATATTGAACATTGTATTCAATTTGACAAACACTGATATAAATAAGTTAATCTCTTTATAATCATGAAAAAAGTCGTATTCCATCACTTCGGTAAACCAGCGGATATTTTAAACGCTGAAAATGCAGAAACCCCAACACCCGGACCTGATGAAGTCCTCATCAAAGTTTTGGCCAGCCCCATCAACCCTTCCGATATTATGTTTGTACAAAACCTGTATGGGATTCGTCCGCATTTGCCGTCAGGAGCAGGATTTGAAGGGGTAGGAATTGTGGAAGCCGTGGGCAGCAATGCCAAAATTGCCGTTGGTACACGCGTAAGTTTTACGGGGATTGGGGCTTGGAGTGAGTACATCGTCACCAACCATCGAACGTTAATTCCTGTTCCAGAGGCCATGAACGATGAGACTGCCGCCCAATTGTTCGTGAACCCATTTACGGCCGTAGCCATGGTAGAAGACTCGGGCGTCAAAAAAGGCGAATGGCTCATGATTACGGCCTGTACTTCGGCCTTAGGAAAAATGGTTATCCAAATCTGTAAAATGCGCGGCATTAAAACCATTGGTACGGTACGTCGAAATGACCATAATGACGAACTGAAAGCACTTGGTGTGGATGAAATTATCAATACCGCCGAAGAAAACCTCCCTAAACGCGTACAGCACATCACCAACTACGAAGGCGTACGGGCGGTCTTGGAATGTGTGGGAGGCGACACCGCGAGCGAAGCAGTAAAATGCATGGGGCGCGGCGCTATCATGCTCATTTATGGCGTTTTAAGCCTTCAAGACCCTAAAATAAATATCGGCCTGATGATTTTCCGCGAGCTGACCCTGAAAGGCTTCTGGCTTACGGATTGGATGCGACGGGTAGATGGGAGTACGCGCCAAAAGGTATCGCAGGAAGTCATTACTTTGTTATCTACCGGACAGGTGAAAATGCCGATTGAGGCTATTTATAGTCTGGACGAAATCAAAGCCGCCGTTACCCATGCAGATGCTCCGGGCCGATGGGGGAAAGTGCTTTTGAAGCCGTAAGCAAACAGTCCCTGTCAGAGGGTGTATTTTGTTACTCTGACAGGGACGATTTTTACTTTAACACAAAAGAGCTTCGATTGAATGCGGCAAAGCAACCCAATCCGTTTTTGATGTTTGAAGGAATCAATGACGGCTCTGCAAAGGGGTTATCTCGGTCAAACGCTTGCACCGCACGATGATAATCATAATAGGTTTTCTCACAATTAAGCAGCGTCAACTCGACATACTTGACCTTAAAAACCAACATTGAGCCGGGATAATTATACAGCCTAGTGCGCGCAGTATTGGATACCATTTCTTTGCCGTCGGTACTGGCATCCGTCGAAAATGCCCCCAAACGATTATTCTCCCCAAAACTCAGGTCTTGAATGGATGGAATGACAGTAAACACATTGGGGCTTGTTTGAACGGTCTGGTTTTGAAATACATACCCACCTACCCGATAATAATTTTCTTGCCCCGCAATGTCGAGCCAAACAATACGATAAAGATATTCTTTGGGTGGGACATAGTTAGGGTTACTTGGATCCATCATCTTTGAATCTACAGAATCTTGTTTAATTTCCTGAATAGCTACGGCTTTGGGAACTGTACATTGGGCTTCGGCGGTTTGGCCGCCTCTTTCTACTTTTAGTTCATACGTTTGTCCTTCCAAAATCGGCATTGTAGTAGCTTTAATACTATACGTACCTGTTTTGGACTCAAATGGCAACGTCACGCTATTCCCTTGGTTTGAGAGCGTGACAACTGCGTCGTTTAATGATATTGGCGACCCATTCAGCCAATAAGGTGAATTATTGCCCCCAATCAATTGACTGCTGTAATAAACGTTGATGCTTATCGTGGTATCCTGCGGTGATAGATAACCATGAACCACCAACTTGCTGTCACTGCGCGGTAGGCGGTCAGGGTCTACGTCATTGACGAGGGTTTCGCAAGAAAAAAGGCTGATTGAGCAAATCGCCAAGAGGGCTAGAATGGTATTTTTCATGGCGTTTAAAATTTGAAATTATAACTCAACGTGGGTACAATCGGGAAAATAGAAATACGTTGTAGCACCGTCTCTGTTTTCACATATTTTCCGTTGGCATCAAACACCTGACGGGAAGTGAGGTTGTAGAAAAAAGGATTTCGACGATTGTAGAGGTTATAAACGCTCAATTCCCAGGTTCGTTCGTGATGCCTTTTTTTCTTGTGAAACTGTAAACTTAAATCAAAGCGGTGGTAAGGCTCGGCGCGAAAACTGTTTTTTGGCCCATAATCACTCACACTCCATCCACCACCAAACGACCTATAGACAATCGATGGAGCATTAGCATTTTGACCGTATTGCACTTGTGGATTTAGATTATGCGGATAAGCTAGATAATTGCTCTGGGGCAATGTGAGGGCATTGCCAGTGCCATACACCCACGTACCAGAAAGCGTAATACGAGGGCTAAATTCATAAATTCCTACAACGGACAAATCATGCCGGCGGTCATAACGGGGATAAAATGTTTGTCCGAAATTTAGTTCAGCAAATTTCCATTGCGTCCATGAAAGGGTGTAGCCAATCCAACCCGAAAGTTTGCCCGTTTTTTTCTGTAATAACACTTCTGCCCCATACGACCAACCACGCCCGCTGGTGATATTTTCATCCCAACGAACCTTTTCAGCACTTGAGGGGTCATCAATCAACAAAAAGCTAGAACCTTCTTTATAATTGACGATATTGTTCATGGTTTTGTAATACCCTTCAAACGTCAGCGCCAAACCCTGTTTTTCAAAATCTTTGGCAAAACCCGCCGCCACTTGACTCGATTGCTGCGGTGCAATTTTGGCCGTACTCGGCACCCACAAATCCGTGGGCAGGCCGATACCAGTGTTAGAAAGTAAGTGAATGTACTGATTCATACGGGCATACGACGCCTTAAACGACAAATCGGGACGCAACATCAGGGCGGTCGAAATGCGGGGCTCTGGCCGAAAATAATTTTGATTTTCTGCGCTGAAATGGCTCAATCTTAAGCCAGCATTCATTTTGAGCCAACGATTAGGCTTCCAAGTATCTTCGGCATAGATTCCAGATTCAACGTTGTTTAGGGCCTCTACTTCAGTTTTGAATTGATTAATATCTGAATTTTTGACCACTACGGCGCTCGGTGTAAAACGGTGCAATGTGGTCACCACGCCAAAACGTAAGGCATGTTGAGGGTTGGGGAAGTAATCAACGTCATACTTTAGCCCCCAATCCCTTACCCCTGAGGTATAGCGCAACTCAAACTCGTTTTCTGTATTATTAAACCTTTCACTTTCTTTGGCGTAAATCTGAAATTTGTAGTTGCTAAAAATCAACGAAGCGTTGGAAAACAGTTTCTCACTAAATAGGTGGTTCCAGCGCAGCGTACCAGTCGCATTGCCCCAATTCAATCCCCCTTCACTGCCAGAAGATGCGTTTTTTTCGCGAAAGAAAAAACGATCTTTTCCAAAATAGCCACTGGCGTATATTTTATTCTTTTGTCCAAAATCATAATTGAATTTAGCATTGAGGTCGTAGAAATAATAGCCTCCCATCGTATTGTCGTCTGTTTGGGCGGCAATGAGCGGCCGCGCCAGTAAGTCCAAATACGTACGTCGCCCAGAAATTAAAAAAGATGACTTGGCCACGGCAACTCCTTTCTTTTTGATGGGCCCTTCGAGCGTTAAACGACTGGCAATTAGTCCGCCGCCACCTTCACCGTGCAGCTTTTCTTTGTTGCCTTCTTTCATATTCAACTCCACCACCGACGACAACCGCCCGCCAAATCGTGCGGGGAAGCCTCCTTTGGTCAGTTCGACACTTTTGAGAGCATCGCCGTTGAAAACGGAGAAAAATCCAAACAGGTGACTTACATTATACACGGGCGCATCGTCGAGAATCACCAAATTTTGGTCGGGTCCACCGCCACGTACATAAATACCCGTTTGGCCTTCCGAGCCTTTTTGAACTCCAGGCATGAGTTGCAGCACGCGCAACACGTCCTTTTCACCCAAAAAAGCGGGAATTTTCTTGATTTGTTGCACCGGAATATCAATCTGGCTCATTTGTGCCATTTGGCTGACTTTGTCGGCCTCACGCCGCCCCGATACGACCACTTCATTCAGCTCTCGTCCTATAGCCGCCAACTGCACGTTAAGTTGGAGATTGCTGCGCAGCTTTACGGTACGGATTTCTGTGCCATAACCAACAAAGGAAAAAGCCAACGTAACAGAATCGGCCGCGGGAAGGGTAATAGAATAAAAGCCGTAGGTATTGGAAGTCGTGCCTGTGGTGGTATTGGGCAAATAAACGTTTACGCCGATTAATTGCTCCTGGCTTCCGCTTTCGCGGATATAACCACTAACCGTAAAACGTGATTGGGCATAGACCGAAAATGTAAGCAGAATAAAAAATAAAATTAAACGCATGATATGGCTGTTCAGGTAATGAGTTGTAAGTTTGGCGGTTTAATGTATAACGTTTCCTTTTTAATACATAGTCTGTTAAGTAGCCAAAAGGGTTGGAACCAACTTAAAAAATAATTATGTCATCTATTCTTATCATTAACGCCCGCGTAGTCAACGAAGGGCATATTTTGGAACAGGACGTTCTGGTAAAAAACGGTTTGATTGAAAAAATCGGGGGTGATTTAAAACATCTTGATGCCGATAAAATCATCGATGCCGCTGGCCAATACCTACTGCCAGGGGTGATAGACGACCAAGTTCACTTTCGTGAGCCAGGTCTGACGCACAAAGCTACTATTTATTCGGAAGCTAAAGCAGCCGTGGCGGGCGGGGTAACTTCTTTCATGGAGATGCCCAATACCGTACCCAATGCACTAACTCAAAGCTTATTGGAAGATAAATATCAAATTGCTTCGCAGACCTCGTTGGCAAATTACTCTTTTTTTATGGGGGCTTCCAACGATAATTATGATGAGGTTATGCAAACGATTTGCCCTGATGTGTGCGGCATCAAGATTTTTATGGGCTCTTCCACGGGCAATATGCTCGTAGATGCGCCAGAAGTGCTGGAAAAACTATTTGCCAATGCTCCTTGCTTGATTGCCACGCATTGCGAAGATGAGCCCACGGTTCGGCAGCGTACAGAAATGTTTAAACAACAATACGGTGACAACGTTCCGTATGATATTCACGCGCTCATTCGCAACGAAGAAGCTTGTTATAAATCGTCTTCGATGGCGATGGCGCTGGCAAAAAAACACGGTACACGGCTGCATATCCTCCACATTTCGACGGGTGAGGAAACCGAATTATTTGAAGTTGGTAGCTATGGAAACAGTGCCATAAGCGAAAACGATAAACGACAAAAACGCATCACCTCAGAAGCATGCGTACATCATCTATGGTTTGACGCCGAAGATTATCATCGATTGGGTGCCCAAATCAAGTGTAACCCTGCCATCAAAGCGCCTCATCACAAAGAAAAAATCTTTCAGGCACTGCTTGACAACCGCATCGACGTCATCGCTACCGACCACGCTCCACACACTTGGGAAGAAAAATCAAAAGGTTATTGGGCGGCCCCTTCTGGTTTGCCTTTAGTGCAGCATTCGCTCAATATCATGTTAGAATTTGTGCAGCAAGGTAAGATTTCGATAGAACGAGTAGTAGAGAAAATGAGCCACGCCGTAGCCGACGTATTTCAGATAGACCGCCGTGGCTATATCCGGGAAGGCTACTGGGCCGACTTAGTATTGGTAGATTTAAACCAACCTACCACCGTAACTAAAGAAAATATTTTATTCAAATGCGGTTGGTCTCCTTTGGAAGGAACTACCTTTCAATCAGGCATTACGCACACGATTGTTTCGGGACATTTGGTGTATGCCAACGGAGTTTTTGATGAGTCTGAAAGAGGAAAACGATTATATTTTAGACGTACAGTTTAGAGACGCACGGTGTTGCGTCTCTACGCATTTCAGTTCACTCCTTATTTTATCGGTTTCATCAGGCGAAACCACAGGTTTGTCTTTTTTTTTGGGCAACGTGCAACCTTTTCACCCACCTTTACATCATATAGTTGTAGAGGTTTGGTGGTCAATGGTTATGTGATGAAAGGAAGTTTTCAACGACAAGAAAAATTGCTTACCACTCATCCTCTAAATTTGCCGATTAACACTTTTTAACCAAAAACAAGGTACTTTGTATTGCATAATACCATCCCAAACCCATATCTTTGTTTCATCCGAATCGTCGGTCCGAATTCAGCCATCAAAAATAAATACTCGTTACGAATCCATTTAAAAACTCATACAGTCATGAAAGCTATCACCCTCGTCGTCGCCCTGTGTTTGTTGAGTACCGCCGCTTTTTCAATTGGCCGGCCGCACAATATTTTTGCGACCCACAAAGCCTTGACCGAGCGTACGGTTGTTTCTCAACCCCAAAAGACTGTGATTCCGCAAGGTTCTATTCTCAAGAACGTTACGCAACGAGCACAGGACGGCGTGGAGGAAACTCGCCAAGCTGTTTCTACCGTTGGGCGTATTGTAAGCTTCATTATCAAAATTACGCACTAGTACTTCCACCGTCAGCAGGTCTCAGCCCAATGACAAAAGCACTCCACAAAAACATTCAGAAGTAAAAAAATTATTGTAGTTAGGGTTTAGGAAAAGGGACAAACGCTGCTCGGTTGGGTGGCGTTTGTTTTTTAATTAACCTTGGGAGAAGCCACAAAAAAGACCTCAAAACCCTGCCGAGGAAGAATGGAATTGGCGGCGGGACTCATGCGTTTTAGGTCAAAAGTTTCCTCAAATAAACCTTTATACTCTTCGACCGTTCCGCCGAAAGGAGGACCACCTTCAAAAGGCCGATTAAACAAAAGCCCCGCCAACCTTCCGCTTGGAGTCAGTAATTCATGCATTTTGTGCACATAACGCGGCCGCAGCGACGGGTCGATTGCGCAGAAAAACGTTTGTTCCAAAACTAAGTCATACTGCCCCTCGTGCTCAAAGAAATCTTCACAAATAGCTTTGAAGCCTTTTGAAGCATGTTTATCTTGAAGTTTTTTAACAATTTCGGCCGATATATCCACCACGGTCACGTCCGTAAACCCCTGCTGAAGAAGATATTCTGCCTCATAGCTATTGCCACCGCCAGGAATAAGGATGCGAAGGTTCTTATCAGTTAATTGGTCAATGTAATCTTTCAAAGGCGGCGATACATAGCCAATATCCCAACCCGTTTGACCAGCGCGGTAGCGTTCATCCCAGAAATTTTGATCTAAATTACTCATACACTTTTTCACCTTTATTGAGCCAAATCCCCCAAGACCGCGAATAAGCGTGGACTTTTTGGGTAGGTTTTCCCTGCGTATCTACCACGGAATTTTCCTGATTTACCCATTCAAAAATACTACCATAAAGATTTCGGACATTTTGAAACCCTGCCGCTTTAAGTCTTTCGCCAATGCGCTCTGAACGAACGCCTACGGTACAATACACCACGATTGGCGTATTTTTGGGAAGGTTTTCTACTTTTTTTAGGTCAAATTCTTCATACCCAACCCATCTAGCTTCGGGCAAATGGCTCACTTCAAATTCGCGTTTGGTGCGGGTATCCAGCAGAACAACCTGAGACTGTTCCTTTTTCAATTCCTTACAACTTACCGTCGGAACGGTATGCTTGTACATTCCCTCCAACATCATTTTATAAGCTCGACTTTTGGTCTGGGCGTTGGGTTTAAACCATGAAAATAACATCAGTAACAAAAGGAGCTTTCGCATTAGATTTCGAACGCTAAATGGAGATTCAATACATTTTGTTCGTCAAACTCCACTAATGTAGCGCGACGACCATGAATAAATGTATAACCCGTTTCGAGGTTGACACGTTCGCTTAAACTCCACAACAAGCTTCCTCCAAACCAAAATTGGTGAAAACGCAAAGGCTTTTGACCGCTCAACAGCGGTGGGTCATGAAAAAGAATCTCCGTAACGCCATTCACACTTACAAAAGGGGTGAATTGATAACGAATATTGGCCCTACCGCGTACCCGGCCAACGGGATGAAAATTATTGGCTTTAAAAAACCGTAACTCTTGCATGAACCGCTGCCGAAACGTGAGTTTTTCGTTTACTTCTTGGTTAAACTCAACCCCGCCTGCATAACGAAACTCCTTGCCAATGGGAGCATTAAAATCTTCCTCTTTTCCCAACAGCTGATTGGAAACCATGTAACTCATTTGAGCAATATGTACCCATACCGTATTTTGGGTATTACGATGCGTAATCAGCGCTTGCCCTCCCATCATCAACGGACTAGCAGTGGGATTATGAGGATTCTCTTGATAATTATTCTGACGTCTCCACATGAGCGTCCCTACAAGATTCCAGTTCGGATTCGGTTCTTTGGCTACTTGCACCCGTGACCAAAGCGTCAGGTGAGGATAATATTGCTTTTGCGCCTCTGAAATGAAAGGCCATACTCCAACTGCAAACAGGAACAAGAAGCGATGCAAGGGGAAAGCGGTTGAAAGAGTTTACAGATTTAGAAAATTTTCAAAGATGCGCTGCCCCACATTCCCACTGATTTCGGAGTGAAACTGAGCCGCAAAAAAGTTGTCCTTTTGTAACATCGCTGAGTATTCAACGATGTAGTTGGTCTTGGCTGCCGTTTGGTCACAAAGCGGTGCATAATAGCCGTGATTATAATACACATAATCGTGCTCATTCAAGCCCGCACAAAGTGGGTTATTGAGCGAATAAATGTCATTCCAACCCGTTTGAGGCACCTTAAAGCCATTTGTACGCGGAAAACGCAACACATCCACGTCAAAAATTCCCATGCAAATAGTATCGTTTTCTTCCGAATAACGGCACATAAGCTGCATTCCTACGCACGTACCCAACAGCGGCTGTTTGAGCGAGGGTATCAATTTATCAAGCCCGCGCTCTCGCAAATATGCCATGGCGGTACTCGCTTCTCCCACGCCTGGAAAAATTACTTTATCGGCCGAACGAATCGTATCTGGGTCGTCGGTCCATTCGTAAGCCGCGCCGATTCGGTCCAAGGCGTACATCACAGACTGCACATTGCCGGCGTTGTATTTGATAATAACTGTTTTCATCGTTTTTATTGAAGGCCCAACATTTTTATGGCTGTCATGGCAGCTTCGTCGCCTTTATTGCCGTGGATACCTCCTGCTCGGTCGAGGGCCTGTTGCAGCGTATTGGGCGTTAAGACCCCAAAAATAACGGGTTTGTTGTACTTCAACGCTACGTCGGTGAGGCCATGAGCAACCGCGTGGTTGATATAATCGTTGTGCTTGGTTTCGCCCTGAATCACGCAGCCGATGGCAATAATGGCATCAACGTCGGGCTTTTGGGCGTATACCTGTGAGCCAAAACTTAATTCAAAGCTTCCAGGAACATTCACTCTCCGAATATTCTCGGGTTTGGCACCGTATTCGAGCAACGTTTTATGGGCTCCTTCGTAGAGCGCACCAGTGACCTCGTCGTTCCATTCGGCCACAACAATGACAAATTTTTTAGCACTTATATCGGGCAAACCTTCCGTGTTGAATACACTCAGGTTTTTGTGAGCAGATGACATTCTTAGCAGTCCGTTTACGGTTAATAGTCTATAGTTTTACAACAGCGAATCACAAAATTAGGGTATTGCTGCGAAGTTTCTATTTTTTCGTACTTTCGTCTTTCCTAAACCTTTCGAAATTATGCGTTTTTTATCATTTGTTGCCCTCAGTTTGGCTTCTTTTACGGCCCTTGCGCAGGCTGATTTTCAAAAAAAACTTCAGCGTCAGCTCATTATGGCCGAAGACGGTGCCACCATTACCCTTGAGGCTGGCACTTATACATTGAGTGGAAGTTTGTCGCTCGAAGGCAAAAAAAACATTATCGTTCGCGGAGCTGGAATGGAAAAAACCATTCTGAGTTTTAAAGGCCAAACAGATGGTGCGGAAGGATTACGGGTGAGCAACGCCGAAAATATAATGCTAGAAAATTTCACCGTCCAAGATGCCAAGGGCGATGCCATCAAAACCATGAATGTCAATGGCATAACGTTCAGAAACGTCAAAACCGAATGGACAGGCGAGCCCAAAGCCACCAACGGCGCTTACGGATTGTACCCAGTTATGTGTCAAAACGTATTGATTGAGGGCTGCGTGGCCATTGGCGCTTCTGACGCAGGGATTTACGTAGGGCAATCCAAAAATATCATCGTACGCAATTCCCGTGCTTACCACAATGTAGCGGGCATTGAAATCGAAAACTCACTGGTAGCCGACGTCTACGACAACGAATCCACCGAAAATACGGGAGGCATTTTAGTGTTTGACTTGCCTGATTTGGTTCAGAAAAAAGGCGGAAATGTGCGGGTGTACAACAATCATATTCACCACAATAATTTCCCCAATTTTGCCCCAAAAGGAAACATCGTAGCTGGCGTGCCGCAAGGTACAGGAGTCATGATTTTGGCAACCAACCAAGTGGAGATTTTCAACAATAAAATCATTGGCAACAATAGCCTCGGCACAAGTATTATCAGCTATTTTCTGACCGAAAATCGCATCAAAGATAAAGACTATTACCCTTATCCTACGGGCATATATATCCACGACAACGTCTATGAGCGCGACCGCGTGCGCTATCAGGGCAAGGGCCGCATGGGCCAGTTGTTTCGTTATAAATTACGGTTTGGTAAAAAAGTCCCCCATATCATTTACGACGGAATCGTAGACGCCAACACTTTAGAAAATGGCCAAATTAAAGCGGAAAGCCGCATTTGTGTTCGTAATAATCAAAACGCAACCTTTGTAAATATTGACGCAGCCAATAATTTCAAAAATGTTTCGCGCGATGCCGCTGCCTACGACTGTTCCCATTCGCCGCTAAAACAAGCGGCGGTCAGCATGAAATAACCTACTTTTTATGGGCTGCCTCGTAATGCGCTTTTAATAAATCTTCACCCCAATCGTTGGTTAAATCTCGCACCACGGAATGAACGTGGTTGCCGCCGTTTTGGGTATTATCGTACTCAATCAAAAACGTGGGGCCGTGTACGCGGAAATAATGCCCATGCCCTACCCCCCGAATCGGCTCGCGGTCGCCCATCCAAGCAAAATAAATTTTGTTCATATCCGCTTGGCGCAGGCGGTCCAATTCCTGATTTTTAAGCGTTACGTGGTAGCGGCTTAAATAGATATTTATCAATTCTTGAAACATTTTTTGTTGTGCAGGGGTCATATCGCCCAGTGCCAATCCTTCCCGATTTTCGAGATTTACCTTTCGAGAATTGGTGGTTAGTAAATCATTGGGCGCTTTGTTGGCAAGCATTACTTTTTTCAGTTGTTGCTCGTCAAAAGAGCCCAATAAGCGAAAAGCGGCATCGGTTTCTTCTTTCAACACCTGTTTTCCTTCCTGAATGTAACCTGGCAGTACAATACCCGGGTTGCTACCGAAAAAGCTCGGCATAAATTCCACTTTGTTATCCACAATCGTAAAATGCAACGACAAATGATGGCCTTCCACACTCCAGCCCCAGGGCTGCTTGGCATCGGGACTACCAAAAACGGCAAAAGCGTAATTTTCAGGGTCGCGGTAAGTGTCATTTTCGGGGCGTTTTTCCACCTGACGCAATACGTATTCCAAGCTAATAATCGCCTCGGCTTTGGCTAACCCTTGGTCACTTAAAGCCACTTTCAACAAATTCATGGCGGCTTTACGTTGGGATTCATTCATTTGTTTGAGAGGCAATCCTTTGCGTTGACGCGGCGTGTAGTTCCAATCGTAACGCCACTCCGAGTCAAAAGGCAACGTAGCCAATGCTTTTTGTTCAGCTGTAAGGGTTCCTAAAAATTGCTCAGAAGCTGATTTTAAGTCACTACTGAGCTTTTTTTGCGCGTGTAGCTCCACCGTAACAACGTAGAGATAGAGGAATAAAAGCGCGATAATTTTTGCGCTGTCAGAGATTCTTCGAGAAACAAAAGAGCAGGTTTGCATAATCGGGGCAGGATTTAAGGAATAACACTCTGAAAATGACGACATTCCTTAAATCTACTCCATAAAAAAACCGAGAACAGTCGTCCTCGGCTTTTTTTATAATCTGACACCAATATGAATTCTTTATGTTAAGGCTGTACTTTGGCTGGCACAACCCATTCATTTATCTTTTTATCATAAACCAAAGTCGAATCTGGCCACTCCACGTAATGCTTCATGGTCACATACTTGTCAATGTTTCCTTCTTTTATCATTGCTTTAAACAAAAACTCACCTCGTTCCAACACCAAACTGTCACTCTTAAAATGAGGTGTACACCATAGTTCTTCGTACTGCATAGGCATTAGATTTTTGCCCATCTTAAACTTACCTCCCACCCCACGCTTGTAATAGCCACTGCCCACAGGGCGGTTGATGAAAAAGTAGTGCGTGGAATCAGGCGCAACAAAGTAACCTTCAAACTTATACTGCCCCAAGCGACTCACGTATTCTTTGCGAAAACGTGGTTCAAAACGGGTAGTGTTGGTAGCTCCTTTGGCATACTGACTGGTGTAAGTAATGATGTTGGCGAGCAGCGTATCTTTTTCATTTTCAGAAAAATACGCACTTACATCATAAGGGTCACCGTCTTTGCAACTCACAACGCCAGCAGTTATCCCAAAAGCAATAAATAAAATAAAGAACGCGGTTGAAAATTGTGTTTTCATAAGTTTCGGGAAGTCGAATTTAAATGACTTCCCGAAATATACTAATTATTGCACTTTGGTATAATCCGTCGTGCCCGAATTAAAGTTAGCCCATTTAGCAGTCCAGTCCATGTCTTTAAACGCGCCGATAAAATCAGTAGCTGTAAAGAAAGCACCCGCAGGAGCTTGACCACCTTTGGTTAAAGTTTCCGCAGCAGAAGCACCAACGGTAAAGGTAGGTGTACCCGCCACAAATAGGGTATTGCTCAGACCAGTAAGCGTCCAATCCGTTAAGATTTTATTGCCTGGCTGCGCCGCAAACCACTCTGATGGTTTTTGCGTGCCAATGTTGGCAAGGGCTACTGGCGTAGTAGCGGTATTTACATCACGAACCGCAAAACCGTTAGGGTTGCCTGCACCAGCACCGAAGCTGTTTGAACCCCAGCTTTTTACGCCAGAAACCACTACGCGATTCAACACCAATTTTCCATCAGCGGCATTTTGTAACGTAGAAACTGCGCCACTTGGGTCGATGAAAATACCATTAGGGAAGCCCGTCACAACGGTATTATGAATTTTCACCTGGGCATTACGACGCAAGTGCATACCGTTTTGGTACTGAACGCTGATAGCGGTTGTATTGTCCAATTTTGGTCCAATCAGCGAGAAGTTCGATAAAGTAGCCGATGTCACTGGCGTGTTGGCTGTACCGCTTCCGTCGTTGTCGATTTCAAAACCGTTTGAACCAGACTGGTCAGCAACTGCCGCACCACGAAGACCGATTCCGTACTGTAAATTTCCGCTGAAACCGTTGTCGATGTCGAAATCATCGTCCAAACCACGGTAAGCAATCAAATATTTGCCATTTACGGCGCCACCAAACCACTCAAAAGAGTCGTCGCCGCCGTAAGATGCCTGCAAGTATTCCATGGTAGTGCCACTTCCGACCGAACCAAACGTAAACGAGTTTACTTCTTGATTGGGGTTGATGGGTATACCAGCGTATTCTACGCGAACGTATTTCAATGAACCTGAATTGTCGGCATTGTCGGTTCCGCCGTGGAATGCGCCGTATTGGCCTTCCAATTCAGCGACTCCTTTTACACCACCCGTAGTCAAGTTGTTCAATCCTCTACCGCAGATAACCAAACCACCCCAGTCGCCCGCTTCGCGTTCGCCAATGGCGCGCTCAGAGGTAAATACAATCGGAGCATCGGCGGTTCCGTTGGCGATGATTTTGCTACCACGCTGTATAATCAACGTTGCTTTTGAAGAGCGCTCACCGATAATCACAGTACCTGCTTCAATGGTCAGCGTACCCGTTTTAGTGGGGGTTCCGTCAATTTTGGCATCTTCACCCACCCGAACGAATCCTTTCAGACGGTAGATATTCCCTTTTGTCCAGCTGATGTTTCCTTCTAAAGTACCGCTTACATCCACGATGGGCTTGCTCGGAACGGCCGAAACCGTAACGATTTGCGTAGCAATCGTAGAAGCTTGGTCTTTGCTATCAGTTGCTTGAAATGTAAACACAACCGTAGACCCTACTGGCAGGCTTTCTACCGTATAATCTTTGGTATAAGAAAGCGTTGTTTCACCCGTAAGTGCTTTGCTTTCAAATGTTTGACCATTTTTCAAAACGGTCAATGTTTTCAAACCGCCAGGAGCGTTAAGCGTGGCCGTAATTTTTACAACATCACCTGTTTTGGCGTTTGCAGCGGCACCCGCAGCGATGGTCGGTGCAGGAAAAACTTCTTCCTCTTCTTTACAGGCATTGAAGATTACTGCGGTTGACAGCAAAAGCGCTATCGTTCGCAACATTTTGATGGATTTAAACATATTCATAGTTTGGGATAATTGACTTACTTGATGGTTAAAGCAAAACTTACAAAATGCGGAAAGAGAAGCCCAGTTGCAGCATTCGTCCCGGACGATACGTTTGGATTAATTGGTCGTTGTTACGGTCAAATTTTTTGTCGCCGTTGCCATTCTGCAACAATACGTTGGTTTGGTTCAGAATATCAGTCACCCCCCCTTTCACCGTCCAACGCGCTCCGATTGCTTTAGAGAATGTAAGGTCCAATACGTTGCGGGGCATTTCATAAATATCAGGGTAACCTTCAAAACCTGCGGCGAAGATTCGGCGCCCAATGACGTTATAGAGCACGTTTACCTGAAAATCAGACTTAGGATTGTTGTAGTTCAAGCCAACATTGACGATGTATGGCGATTGACCCTGCAATGGGCGGTCGTCAGACTGGCCTAAACCCAACGTACCTAACTTGATGCGGCTAAAAATCAAGGCTGCGTTGAACAACAAACTCATGTTTTGCAAGATGGGAGAGGGAGCAAGCGAGCCTAGTCCTTTGCGAATTTCTAATTCTAAACCTGAGCTTACAGAGCTTTTGGCGTTGGCAAACGTAAACGTCTTTGCCCCTCCCGAACCAGCGCCCGGCACCACGATTACTTCAATTGGATTGGTAAAATACTTGTAAAAACCCGCAATACTCACCACTTCATTGGGCGTAGGATACCACTCGTAGCGCAGGTCAAAATTGTCAACATTGGCCGTTTGAACATCTGGATTTCCTTTGTAAACAATGTTATAATCAAAATCATAGAAGGCAAACGGCGCTAATTCACGGAATTCGGGGCGGTTGAGGGTACGTCCGTAGGCAGCCCGAATCAATGTTTTTTCGGAGAAATTATACGTTAGATTCAGCGACGGCAACAGCTTATTGACTGGAAAACTTACGTTGATAGGGTCTCCGTTAATGGTTGCTGATTTTAATTGTTGCGTGTTGGCTTCATAACGTACCCCAGCAATCATGTTGAATTTTTTCGACAGAGGAATGTTCGCCGAACCGTAAAAGGCAATTAAGCTATTGTCAGCATCGTAAGAGTCACTATTGTTGGTTTGTTCGTCAATCCGAATTCCGTCGGTATTGTTAATGTTTTGAGGCTGAAACAATTGCGTAATTGAGCCACTCAAAATATCGGGATTGGTACGGCTGGTGCGCACATAGCCTAAGTTGCGGGCTTTAAATTCACGGCTTTTATCTTCATAATAACCGCCAACTTTCAGCTCAATATCCGAACCGTTTTTGGTGGCCAGTTTATGCGTCAGGTTTACACCGCCCGTTACCGCACTCTCATTCATTTTTGAAGAAAAACGACCTAAGAAAAAGGCCGCCGCCGTGCCGAGGGGCACATAAAGAGTTCTTTGGCCGTTTGATTCATCCAAATCGGACCGGTAACGACGATAGTCGGGTTGGTCGCGGTAGGCGTTGTTATATCCTACAACCCAGTCAACCACCGTTTTATCGTTGTTAAACTCGTGTTTTCCCAACAATTGCCCCGTATAAATTCCACGATACACTTGGTCAAAAGAGTAGCTGTCGGGCGAGAAGTTGGATTCAAGATTGCGTCCTGTACGGTTTACGGTGCTCGAATTGCTCAGTTGATTGTACAAATTCTTAAAATCAATGGAGTGATTTTCGTTAAATCTTACAGACCAATTGTGCAAAATACCCACCCGAATATTGCGGTTAGACTGGGCATCGTTGTAGTTATAAATGACCGACTGTACGTTGTTGTTGCTCTCGTTGAAGTCTTTGCGCGTTATTTCAAAAGCCGTCCGGCTATCACTGTATGTAAGCGCCGTTACGTTTCCGATTCTCACGTTTCCTGCCTGTAATTTGAAGTTACCAGTCAAAGAGTAACGTTGGTCAGGAATCGCCGAAGTCCGCTGTGCGGTCCAGTTATTACGTAAGGCGCGGCCAGCCAGTTCTAACTCAGCGGGCGTGGCGAAATTCAGGTTCTTATTAGGAAAACTGCTCGGAATACTCTGGTAGCCGTTGTTGAAACCCGTCCAGTAGTTTTTGCCCTGCTCAGGTTGGTCGAAGTCCCCGAAAGTCGTGCCTTGGCGGAAACTCGTGCTGTAATCAAACGTAATGCTCGTCTGGTCAGGAATGTTTTTGGTAAAAATCTTCACGACTCCACCCGCAAACTCGCCCGGCAACTCCGCCGCTGGGCTTTTAAATACCAACAAACGGTCGATTTGTGAACTCGGGATGATGTCAAATGAGAACGACTTCACGTCCGTTTCCATCGAAGGCGTGAAGGCATTGTGCAGCATTACGTTGTTATAACGCTGATTTAATCCTCTAATATTTATAAAACGGTCGCCAACGATGGTGATTCCAGGTACACGTTTCACCACCTGCGCCGCATCGCGGTCAAGGGTACGCGCAATTTGTTGAGACGAAATCCCGCTGACGATATTTTGGGAGGCTTTGATTTCGCTGATGACCGAAACCTCCGTGTTGGTTTGGCGGGTAGCTACTACTCTCACTTCTTGCAAGGTAGCGGCGGCTTCCAAAAGGGCCGTATTGACTTCGGTTACTTTGTCGGCCTCAATAGACACATTTTCAATGATTTCCGTTTTATAGGAAACGTAGGTGATTTCTAATGTATACTTACCCGCAGGGACTTTGGCAATGGAAAAGAAACCGTTAATATCGGTGGCGGCCCCAAGTTGGGTTCCAGTAAGTTTTACAGTAGCCCCAATGAGCGTTTCTTTATTCTTAGCATCGGTAATGGTGCCTCGAACGGTGCCCGACTGGGCAAAGGACTGAATCGAAGCAAAAATAATGGCAGCAAATATCAGTAATCTGCTCATGGATTTGTAATGTTTAAATTTAACTTTCATATCAGTGTTTTGTCGGGTGCAAAAGTACGGGTACAATATTATGCCAATGTTAAGCCAACATTAAGAGTAGATTACCATTAAAACCCAAAGAACAAACAATTGAATATCAAATATTTACACACAAAACCAACTACATACTAATACCGACACAGGATAATTCGCCCCCAAACCTCTTTCACTCTTGAAATGAGTTTTGTACTATTTTTTTAGGATGTCATAACTTTATTTTTTATTATTTTTGTCAGTATTTACCAACACCTAATGAAAAAAATATTGATTAGCACCTCCTTTTTGGGGTGTACTCTTGCTTGCCTACTGGGCGTGACAAGTTTTAAAAATGACACACCGAGGGGCACTTTTATATTTGCTGAAAGTAAATGGGTCGATAGTGTTTTTAAATCACTTACGCTCGAACAAAAAATAGGTCAGTTTTTTATGCTCGCCACGCATTCTGACCGCAGCGAGTCTTACTATCGCCATTTCGATGTATTGATTAAAAATCAGCAGGTTGGGGGGCTTATCTTCTTTAAAGGGGGCCCTTCGCGACAGGCAAGCCTGATTAATCGTTATCAGGCGCTCTCAAACGTGCCGTTGATGATTGGCATTGATGGCGAATGGGGCTTAGGAATGCGGCTTGATAGCATTGAAGATTTTCCCAAACAAATGACTTTGGGGGCCATTCAGGACAATCAATACATTTATAAAATGGGCCTAGAAATAGCCCGCCAGTGCCAACGATTAGGGGTAAACGTGAACTTTGCACCCGTTGCCGATATTAACAGCAACCCTCGTAATCCCGTGATTGGTCTGCGCTCGTTTGGAGAAGACCGCGACAATGTGACCAACAAAGCCGCCGCCTACATGAAAGGCCTCCAGCATCAACGCATCATCGCCACCGCCAAGCATTTTCCGGGGCACGGTGATACAGATTCCGACTCACACTATACTTTACCTGTTCTCTCGCATTCAAGCGACCGCTTGGTGGAGACCGACCTTTATCCGTTCCGTAAGCTCATCGCCGACAGCCTGACGGGCATCATTACGGGGCATCTGTACGTACCCGTTCTTGACAATACGCCCTTTCTCGCTTCCTCTCTTTCCGAAAAAATAGTCACTGATTTACTTAAAAATAAACTGGGTTTTCAAGGACTGGTTTTCACCGACGCCATGAATATGCAAGGGGTGATGCGGGGACGCACGGCTGTTGATGCCAACATAAAAGCCCTACTGGCAGGAAATGATATTTTATTGTACCCCGAGCACGTCGCCGAGTCCATTAAAAGAATTAAAATAGAAGTAGAAAAAGGGCGCATTCCCAAAGATGTCATTGACGAAAAAGTACACAAAATACTTCGGGCCAAATACTGGATGGGCTTGCATAAATCTCGGCCCGTGGTGATGAAGCATTTGAACGATGATATCCAAAAAGCCGAAGTGCGGGCGCTTTCGCGCGAATTGTGCGAGCAAGCCGTTACGCTGGTTCGCAACGATAACCAACTTCTGCCCATCAGCGCCGTTGATACCTGCGCGTTTGCATCTATTGCCATCGGCGGTGGCGGTATCAATCAGTTTCAGCAAACCCTAAGTCGCTACGCTCCCTTCAAACACATCATGTACGCCGACAAACCCACCACCAACGAAGAAGTGGAGAGTTTGCTCACGCAGGTCGGCGATGCCAACGTTGTTATTGTAAGTCTGCACGAAACACGGCGGAACTTTAACCGACCGTTTTTAATTACCCCCGCTACGATTGAATTGATTACGAGATTACAGCAAAAAGCCAAAGTAATTGTCAGTTTGTTTGCCACACCTTACGCCCTTAAGCAGCTTCCTGCCACCTCGGCGGTGGTGTGTGCGTACGAAAATCTGGCTGATTTGGAAGTAACCGCCGCGCAGCAAATCTTCGGGGCGCTGCCTTTCAAAGGAAAATTGCCCGTCTCTATTGAAGGCCAATACGAAATAGGAACGGGGTATGAAACCACCACCCTCAACCGCATGACGCTGGGTTTGCCCGAGCAAGTAGGCATGAGTAGTTTACTGCTCAACCGCATGGATACCCTGATTCAGAACTCTATCAATGCGCGCATCTTTCCGGGGTGTCAGGTGGTGGTGGCGAGAAAGGGGCGGATTGTTTACCAAAAAAATTATGGAACCCTCAGTTATGACAAAATCACGGAAAAAGTTCAGAATGAATCACTTTATGATGTAGCCTCGGTCACCAAGGTAGCGGCTACCCTTCAGGCCGTGATGTACCTGCAAGAACAAAATGTACTTGACCTAAAACAAAAATCGGCACACTATTTGCCTGAGTTAGTGGGGACAAACAAATCTCAGATCACTTTGGAGGACTTGCTACTGCACCGCTCAGGGATGGTGGCTTTTTATCCTAAACTCTGGGAACGCACCAAAACGGGAGGAGGTGGCCTGATGACCGAATATTACAGTTCACTGCGCGACAGTGTATATTCAATGCAAATCGCGCCTAAGTTATTTGCCAAACCCGCGTTAAAAGATTCGGTTTGGCAATGGGTGATTCAATCTCCGCTCCACAATAAGCGGGAGCCTGGAGGTCGTTATTCTTTTGTTTACAGTGATTTAGGCATTTTAATGTTACAGAAAATCGTCGAACGTGTCACCAATCAACCACTTGACGAGTTTTTGCAGCAAAATTTTTACGAACCTCTTGGCATGATGCAAACTGGCTTTAAATCGTTAGAACGCTTTCCAGAAACGCAAATCGCCCCTACCGAAAGCGATTTTTCGTACCGCAACCAGCTCTTGCGCGGTACGGTACATGACCAGATGGCGGCGGTCTATGGCGGCGTGGCAGGTCATGCGGGTTTGTTTAGCACTGCCTATGATTTAGCGATTTTGATGCAGATGAATTTACAAAAAGGGCTCTACGGCGACCGGCGTTATTTTCAGGATGCAACGGTTCCATTATTCGCAAAAATGTATGATACGGCGCACCACCGGGGTCTTGGCTGGGACAAAGCTCCTACCAAAGGAGAAAGTAATTATGTAGCTCCTTCGGCCTCCGCTACCTCGTTTGGCCATTCGGGTTTTACAGGCACAATGGTGTGGGCAGACCCTAAATACGACCTCGTTTTTGTGTTTCTTTCCAACCGTGTTCACCCCAATGCCGAGAACAATGAAATCAATCGGCAGAAGATTCGGCGACGGATTCACGAGTATGTTTATCAGTCCATGGATATTACCGGAAAATAAATCTTGTGGTCAGAAAAGAGGACTGTTTTCAATAAAGCACTAATTTTAAGCGTTTTTTACAAAAAAAACCTATTTCTAATTTAAGTTATGTTAAAAAAACTACTTATTCTTAGCTACGCAACTTTACTGGTTTGTGGGTTAGCAATTACAGGTGTAGCGCAGATTACGGCCGTAACCGTGAATAATACATCAGGCGTACCAACGTCTGATTTTTGTACCGGTGCAAGCATCAGAGTAGCGTTTACTAGCGCACTTACTACCTTTACGGTACAGCTATCTAACTCGGCGGGAAGTTTTGCTTCTCCAACAAACATAGGTACTGGCACAAGCAGTCCTGTATCAGCGACCCTCCCCAACATTACGGGCAACGGATTTAAAGTTCGGGTAATTTCGGGGATGGTCACGTCGGCTGCTAGCGCCCAAACATTGCAGATAGGTAACCCACCTTCTAACCCTACGGTTCCCTCCACTACGGTCAATTATTGCGTGGGAGCTACCGCCTCGCAGTTAAGCGCTACTGGCAGTAACCTAAAGTGGTACACCGTTGCTTCGGGAGGAACAGGAAATACGACCGCCCCCACTCCAAATACGGGTAGTGCAGGAACGCAGTTTTATTACGTGAGTCAAACCGTCAATGGTTGTGAAAGCAACCGCACCCAAATTACCGTCAATGTCATTTTTACCGCTCCCCCAACCGTTGCGCAAAGTACTCTCAACTATTGTCAGGGAGATTCGCCAGGGCCACTTTCGGCAAACGGTAGTAATTTGAAGTGGTACACCACTTCGTCGGGTGGTACGGGAAATACGACCGCTCCCACGCCCAATACAGGTGGAGCAGGAACGCAACTTTATTACGTGAGTCAAACGGTAAATGGTTGCGAAAGTAACCGCACCACCATCACTGTTAACATAAATCAACGGGCTGCAACCGCCCCTGCCACCAACACAAACGTTGTTTATTGCCAAGGACAGTCTGGTTCTGCATTAAGTGCGACCCCTACCTCGGGCAATACCATAAGATGGTACGCAAGCAACAATTCAACCCAGCTTGGCGGGGCTCCCACTCCCAATACCAACGTCAACAGCACTACGGTTACGGAATATTATGTAACGCAAGCCACTTCGTTTGGGTGCGAGTTTGTGCCACGTACCAAAGTGACGGTTACGGTCAATTACACCGCTCCTCCTTCTATTTCGGTAGGATTACCGATTAATGAATGTCAAAACAGAACCGCCACATCATTGGGCAATTACGTAAACGCTTCGGGCGGGAATTCATTACTTTGGTACGGAACATTGTCTTCGGGAGGAAGCAGTTCAACTACGGCAACCGTTCCGAGTACTTCCTCAACAGGCCAGACAACGTATTATGTTACTCAAAAGAATAATACAACGGGTTGTGAAAGCATTCCTCGGACGGGCGTTATTGTACAAGTAAACGCTGTCCCCAACGCTCCGTCGGTCACTTCACCCGTTAATTTATGTCTTAACGCAGGAGCAGGCCCGCTATCTGCTACTGCTTCTGGCGGGGCCAACTTGCTCTGGTGGGGGACAAACGCTTCGGGAGGCTCATCAAGCCCGAGCGCCCCAACACCCTCAACTGGAAGTGTCGGCACGACGACCTATTATGTTAGTCAAATAAGCAATACCTGTGAAAGCTCACGGGCTCCCATTAGTGTGGTTATCAATGCCATCCCCGCAGCACCATCTGTGGCAACAAACACCGTACTTTACTGTAAAGATGCTTCCGCAACCCCTCTGGCGGCGACGGCGAGCAGCGGCAATACGCTTCGCTGGTACAATGGAGCTACCTTTATCGGAACAACCGCACCCACACCTTCCACCAACGTAGGAAGTACTGCGGTTACGACTTATAATGTTTCGCAAATTTCAGGCTCACCCGCCAACTGCGAAAGTCCCAAAGTTCAAATCACCACCACGGTTTATGTAACACCCACCCCGGGCGTTAGTTCTCCAGTTTCTTATTGTCAAAATGCCCCCGCCGTGGCTTTAACCGCCAATACGGGTTCGGGTGCCACCGTAAACTGGTACACAGCCGCATCGGGCGGTTCGGCCAGCGGAACAGCCCCTACGCCATCAACTAGCACTGTTAATACAACTAATTTTTACGTTTCTCAAACACTATATGCTGTTTCAGGTTTTGCAGGGTGTGAGAGCCCTCGTGCGCAAATTGCCGTAATTACCAATCCATTGCCATTGGCTCCTACCGCCACTAACCCAGTTTATTGCCAAACTTACGGAGCCAGCCCACTAACTGCCACTGGAAATAGCCTCAAGTGGTATACAGTTGCCACGGGTGGAACAGCCACTACAACAGCGCCAACCCCCAATACCGCTAATGCAGGGGCAATTAATTATTACGTAAGTCAAACCAATGGATTTAACTGTGAAGGCCCGCGCGCGCAAATTACGGTTACCATCAATCCCACGCCCAGCCGGCCCAGCGTAACTTCCGTTCAGTACTGTCAAAATGCTACCGCAGTTGCTTTAAACGCTACTCCAGATGGAAATAACACCCTGAAATGGTACGGCACTAGCGAATCGGGTGGGACTTCCACCACCACAGCCCCAACGCCCTCTACGACTTCACCAGGTCAAACGAGTTTTTACGTTTCACAAACCAATAGTTTCAACTGTGAAAGCCCCCGGGGGCGGTTGGTGATCTCGGTCGTTCCAACACCAGGTAATCCAAGTGCGAACTCTCCTACTTACTGTGCTACCGCCATTGCGCAACAGCTCTCCGCCAATGGTGACAATCTAAGATGGTATGACCGATTGTCAGGGGGAACAGGTTCAGGTCTTGCCCCGACTCCTTCAACCAACAACTCAACTGATAGCTCCACCTTTACCAGTTATTTTGTTACTCAAACCAATTCGTTTGGCTGTGAAAGTCCTCGAACAGAAGTGAAGGTAACTGTAAAACCACTGCCTCCTTTTCCGAATGTATCAAAACAAGAATATATACTTTGCCAATTTGATCCATCGGTTCAGTTAGATGCTAAATTGCAAGGTACTGGACAAAATTTGGTGTGGATTTTACCCAACAGCAACGAAACGGGCAATGCACCCGTGATTACAACCGAGGCAGGATTTGTTGGAACGTTTGCCGTATTGCAAGTACGAGACGGCTGCCGAGGCGGACGTACTGAAATCAAAGTCAACGTTCGTACCACTCCGCTACCCACTGTGAGTACTATTCCAGTAGTAAGTTGCCAAAATTCTACGCCTCAGCCACTTCAGGCAACGGGAGAAAGATTAAAATGGTACAATACCAACAAAACAGGCGGTAACCCACAAGATACCCCTAACATCCCTCCCACTCAAACGCCCGGCACCTACCAGTTTTATGTAACTCAAACTGGTTCAAATGGTTGCGAAAGCCCAAGGGCAGAAATTACCGTGGTGATTCAACCGCTTCCTAGTGCTACCCTTACGGGAGGTGGCTCCATTACACAAGGAGAACCTAGCAATTTAACCATTGCTTTTACGGGACAAGGCCCTTGGACGTATACGCTTTCCAACGGCTCAACATTCACAACCCCCCAGAATCCCGTAACGATTCAAGTTTACCCCCTTGAATCAACCATTTATAACGTTACAAAAATTACCAATAATTGTGGGGAAGGAACCCCCGCAGGAAGTGCTTCTGTGCAGGTAAAAATTGCCACCATTGATGTTGGGAATCCAAGTGCTACCACCATTTGCGCTAGCCAAACATTCACGATTCCTTACTTTTCATCCGACTTTTTCCCATCTAGTACCCAATTTAGGGTACAGATTTCCAAAACCATGGATGATGCTAGTTTCCAAACCATTCCGACGGAAGGAAACAATAGTCCCGTTAGAGCTACCATTCCAAATGCTACTTCAGGCGGCACTTACTATTTGAGAATTGTGGGTCTAGCTTCGGTAGCAGGAAATAATTTTACGATAAAAGGAAAACTAAGTCCTGTTCAAATCAATGTACGGGAATTGCCGACCGCTACCATTTCAGGGCCGACCAGAATCTATGAAAATGAGAGTGCTAAACTGGCCATTGCCTTCACAGGTGAAACTCCTTGGAACATTACGTATCGGGATAGTCTTTCAACAAAAGACACTACTTTCTCAACATCTGCTACACCGTATGAATTTACCGTCAGACCCGGCAAAACCAATACTTACAGCGTGGTATCCATCAGCAATGGTTGCGGAAACGGACCTGCTACCTCTCGGTTTGTGCTCATCGTAGACCCCGTATTGGGCGTAGAGCCTGCCCTCAGCAGTGAGTGGATTAAAGTGTATCCAGTTCCAGTTCAGGCTCGCTGTACCATCGAAATCGACGGTACCACGGGCAAGACGGTTTCGATGACCGTAACTGATGGCTTAGGACGAATTATATTACGTCAACAAACCACGTCAAACAAAGATGAGCTGGATTTCAGCAGCCTAGCCCCCGGCATGTACTTCCTAAATGCCGAGCGAGATGGTCAGATGGCCCGACGAAAAATCTTAAAAATACAGTAGAAATAACACGTCCACGTTTTTGATTAATAATATACAAAACGCCGACATTCCTTGAATATGAAAATACGTATTGCTTTCCAAACCGGCTGCCTACTTTTGGCGGCCGGTTTGATTTTTTCGCTCAATGCCCAAAACCAAGGCATGACCCAACTCGCCACCGACGGAAACGCCCCCTTTCAATTATCGGGCGACTGGAAAACGGCGGGGTCGGCGACCTTGCATCCAGACAAAGCGTCGTTTGTTAAAACCACTCCTTCTACCGACAAAAACACCAGCCTTATTTTGGGAAAAACGGGAGCGAAAGCGGCCGTTGCCCTTGGGGTAGGTGATATTGTGCTCAAGATGGAGTTCATGCTAGCACCGGGCACCAATGCTGCCTTAACCCTTCCCGGAGGCTACGCCATTCGACTCAATGATAGCTGGAAAAGCCCTCGATTGGACGCAAACGTTAGCGCGGGTATCGGGACATTGGCTCCCCTACAAAATGCCGCCAAAGCCCCGGGCCTTTGGCAAAGCATAACGGTACAATTTAAAAGAGCGGGTCAAACCACCGCCGCCCAAATTGAAAAACTGGTCCTCAACGGCGTAACCGTTCAGGAAAATGCATTTCTTAGCGCTCCACCAACGACCGAAACGGCCCTATCGCTGGAGGTAGTATCGGGCATGGCCGCCTTCCGAAACGTCTTTTATCAGCTGCTCAATGATACCCGCCCAGTAGCGTTACGCAACCTGTCTTACCAGTTGTACAAAGCAGGAAATGATAAACCTAAAGAACTTCTGGCCGAAAACCTTCTCAAAAAAGACACAACGTCTATTCTGACCCGCGAATGGGGGATGGGAAACAACAGTTATTATTTACTTTACGATGGCCAACTAGACGTGGCGCAGGAAGCTGATTATACCTTTCAACTGGCCTACATGTCCAACGCCGCCCTTGAGATTGACGGCAAAACGGTATTGCCGTACCAATGGAACGACTTCCTCCAAAACTACGTACCCGTTACGGTGCATTTAACAAAAGGTTTGCATCCCTTCCGTCTTCACCACCATAAGTTTACGTGGCGTCGGCCTGGGTTGGGAATGTTTGTGGCAACGCAGGGTGTACGTCAGTATCCTTTACATGTAACTTCGTCTTTACCCGAGCCCACGCCCATTCCTACCATTGAAGTAACCGCTAATGGCAAAGCTGAATTGGTGCGCTCGTTCATTCAACGCGAAGGAGAAAAAGGCAAGCGCACCCATTGCCTTTCGGTAGGCACACCAGAAGGCATTCATTACAGCTTAGACCTCAATCGTGGTTCTATTCTGCAATTTTGGAAAGGTGGATTTGCCAACGTAACCGAGATGTGGTACGAGCGCGGCGAACCGCAGATTCTGCATCCGATGGGCTCGGCCATCCTCACCGCTGGTCAAACCGACTTTGCCGTGTTGAATGACCTAAACGCCGCGTGGCCCGATTCGTCGGTTGATTTATCATTTAAAGGCTATCGCCTCAACCCCGCAGGAATCCCCACACTGACCTACCGTACCAGCAATGGCGACATTACCGACGAAATAGCCCCTGAAAACGGCGGGCTTACCCGTACCATCACTGGCAATTTGCCGAATACGTACGTTCGGTTAGTAGCGGGCAAGAGCATTTCATTGTTAGAAAAAGGCCTGTATGAAATTGACGGCCAAAGGTATTATGTGCGCATTGACCCTAAAAGCAAACCCGTAGTTCGTACCGTCAAAGGACAACAAGAACTGCTGTTGGCGCTTACTGGCTCATTGCATTATTCCTTGATTTGGTAAGTTTTCACAACGCAATAAACCATTTTGCACGAAATTTGCGTTGTAAATTCAAAACATACTTTAAAACAAAAACAGTTATACCAATGCAACGCTTCATCTCTGCTTTAGCAATAGCCCTCCTGATGCTGTCAGGCATTGCCGCTACCACCCCAAAGGTCACAAAAGCTCCTGCAGCTTCTGGCATTCAGTTTGTTGAGTTACCTTGGGCAAAAGCACTTGAAAAAGCCAAAAAAGAGAAGAAATTAATCTTTTTTGATGCTTATACCAGTTGGTGCGGCCCTTGTAAAATGCTCCAGAAAAACGTCTTTACCCGCAGCGACGTAGGCGAATACTTCAACGCTAATTTTATCAATATCAAAAAAGACATGGAAGAGGGCGAAGGCCCCCGATTGGCCACGATGTACCCCATTGAAGGTTATCCTTCGTTGTTTTTTATCAATGGAAACGGCAAAGTCGTTACCATGCATTTGGGCGCTATGGATGGGCCTGAGCTCATCAAGTTTGCCAAAATGGTAGCCAGCAAAAAATAATTTCCTGCAACATTCTGTGCGTTCTTCCCCTTTGGCCTCAACCAAAGGGGTTTTATTTTGTTTAATGGTAAACCAAAAACCAAGTGAACCTTCAACATTTACTTCCGCTCTCTTCTCAAGAACTGCACGATTGGGCGTTGGAAAAAGACCAGCAGGATACCTTACGCAGCTTTCGCGAACGATTTTATCATCCCAAACACAACGGAAAAACGGGGGTTTATCTATGTGGGAACTCCTTAGGGCTGCAACCAAAATCTGCCCGGGAAGCCATTGACCGCGAACTTAATACGTGGCAAAACTACGGCGTGGAGGGATGGTTTGAGGGGGAAGAATCGTGGCTTAGCTACCACCGCTATTGTCAACAATCATTGGCCAAAATAGTAGGGGCACTTCCCGAAGAGGTTTGTCCGATGAACCACCTGACGGTCAACTTACATCTAATGTGGGCGTCATTTTATCAACCGACGGCACAACGCCATAAAGTTTTGACGGTAGCGGGTGACTTTCCATCTGACCAATATGCCATTGAAACCCACCTGAAATTTAGGGGCTATGACCCCGCCACCGCCCTGATTGAGGTAGCGCCGCGAAAAGGGGAATACACCGTTCGTAGCGAAGATTTGTTGGACGCTATTCGCCAAAATGCTGACGAGCTGGCGTTGGTTTGCATGAGTGGCCTGCATTATTATACGGGTCAAGTCTACGACATGGAAGCCATCACCGCTTTAGCGCACCAATACGGCATCATGGTGGGTTTTGACTTGGCGCACGCGGCGGGAAATGTCCCGCTCCGATTGCACGACTGGGGAGTCGACTTTGCGGTGTGGTGTTCGTACAAATACCTCAATTCAGGCCCGGGAGGAGTATCCGGCGTATTTGTTCACGAAAAGCAGCACGATGCTTCGGTGCTACGACTGGCAGGCTGGTGGGGTTACAATGAAGCTCGACGGTTTGAAATGACCAAAGGTTTTGTGCCCATGCAAGGAGCGGCAGGCTGGCAATTAAGCACGCCCAACATTATGGCGTTGGCGGTTCATCGGGCATCGTTGGCACTCTTTGAAGAAGCAGGTATTGAAAATTTAAGAACAAAAAGTGTGGAGCTAACGGGCTTTTTAGAAGTCATCATTCAACGCATCAATCAAAATGCAGGAACGGAAAAAATCCGCCTGATGACTCCCTCCAATCCTGCCCAACGCGGCTGTCAGCTTTCGTTATTGATTGACAATGAAGGCAAAAAAGTTTTTGATTACTTAACCGCGCAGGGAATCATTGGTGATTGGCGCGAGCCCAACTGCATCCGTCTTAGCCCGATTCCTTTATATAATCGTTTTGAAGATGTGTGGAAAGTTGGTGAAGCACTGGAAAATTATGGGAAATTTCAGGCTTAATTGAATTAGTTTTGTAATTAATGGTCTGACTACCTCTGACCATTAATTACAAAAAAGGCTTTGAGAGGATTTACCTTTCAAAGCCTTTTTCTGATCGTGCATTTATTTTCGCTCCTTACTTCTGAGCGCTTACTTAATATCCGCCAGTTTATCCAAGTCAATGTCATCCAAAACAGACTTGATTTTATCCATGTCAACATCGCGACCTTCTACCTGAACAATGTATCGATTGGCGACAATGACCGATATTTCACCATTTTTGGATTGTGTATTGTATTTCTCAAACGCTTTGTGGCCTTTGTATTCAGTGGTTTTTTCGTAGCCCGTTTCGGTTTCTTTATCAATCGACGCCATCGACCACGCTGCCATGCCCATCAGCGCCACGCCCATTCCCGCCACGTCGGTGATATTTACGTCAATATCCTGTCCGTTGTCATCGCGGTAAGAAGCTTTGGCGGTCGAAACCCCAAAACCCATCGCAGCACTTTTTTCGCTCGATGCCTCCTTGCGTTTCAGGCCATCGGCATCTGCAGGTAGCAACTCCTTCAACAACTTAGGGTCAACCGTCTCTTTGGGGCCTTCTTTCGACATTCTTTCGGCTTCTTCACCCAGTTTTTGTAGGGCTTCTAGGCCATTTTTAGGTTCTTCTTTGGCCTCTTCTTCGGCATCTTTGCTGGCACAATTCCAAGTCAGAACCGCCAAAGACAGGAAAATCGCGAGGAGTTTAATCGTTTTCATTTGCTACTATTTTAGGTTTATGAATAAAAAAAGGGGGAACACATGTTCCCCCGAAATTACATTTTTTATGCGCCTGCTTTACGCCCAACAGGTTAAATTTATTGAGCGGTTATGATTTGGCCACCTGCGACTCCGCGCGGTTTGCCTCCTCGGCGGCGCTGTCGGTAAAAGTCACCTGCTTTTTATCTTTGTTTTTCAACGCATAGATTAAAAATATAACACCTAACAATACGACCGGAATACTCAAAATCTGTCCCATGTTATAGGCAAGTTCGTTTTCAAAAGCCACTTGATTTTCTTTGAAGAATTCAATCACGAAACGCAGCCCAAACACCCAAATCAGGAAGATTCCGACCAACATTCCCTGCGGCGTCTGCGATTTACGTTGGCTCCACAACCGAAATAATATAAAACAAAGCACCAAGCAAGCAATGGCCTCATACAACTGCGCCGGGTGACGCGGGTACTGGGTAAATTCATAGTTGCGGGTAAACACAAACGCCCAAGGAACGTCAGTCACTTTCCCTACAATCTCCGAATTCATCAGGTTGCCGAGGCGAATAAAACAACCTGCAAGGGCCACCACAATCACGATGCGGTCACACACCCACAGAAAACTCATTTTCTTGTTGCGGGCGTAAATAAATAACCCCAACAAAATACCGATAGCCGCTCCATGACTGGCCAAACCAGCAAAAGGAGGCGTAATGACTTGCAGTGGATTTTTGAGTAATACTTCGGGTTCATAAAACAAAAAATGCCCGAAACGCGCCCCTAAAACGGTGGCAATAACCATGGTGAGCAAAAGCGAATCCAACAACGTTTCTTTGATTCCTTCTTTACGGAAAACATGCGTCATGATGCGTTGCCCCACCAAAAAACCAGAGGCAAACAACAAACCATACCAACGAATGGAAAAACTGCCGATACTGAAAATTTCAGGATTTACATCCCAGATAATATAGCCAAACATAAGTGACCGATTTTGAATGAAGGTATCAATGATATTAAAACCTTCACAAAAATCAAGAAAGATTATTAGAAGTACATAATTATGAGGAACGAAAAGTTAAAAGTTAATTACAAACCACTGATAATCAACCATTAGCTAGCTTTTAACTATTTACTAATTTACCGTTTATCCCTAAAACTCCCATTTACCTTTCCGATAAAATTCAATTATCTGACGCTGAAGAGCGTATTCGTAGCGTGAGCGAATGGCATTTGCCTGCGCCCGTGCCAGATTTGCTTTGGCAAGGGTATATTCAAACACGTTGATGGTACCCGCATTCAGGCGGCTTTCGGCCGCCGAAAAGTTGGCCTGTAAAGATTCCACCTGACTCTGCGCGGCGGCGTAGCGGTCGGTGGTGGCATCTAGCTGCTGCACCGCCAGTTCGATAGACTGACGCAAAAGTTGTTTCACCCCATCTACCTGATTGCGGGCCAGCTCTTGTTGCGCCTTAACCACGTCCACGCGTGGACGAACCTGCCAACGCCCCATGATGGGAATATTTAGACCTAAACTTAGTGAGCCATTGCGGGTAGCATCCAATTGTTTGAAGTAACTACGCTCAGAGTTGGACGACGCATAAAAAGCGGCAAAATTTCCCGAAAGATTCAACGAAGGCAGGCTGTTTGCTTTCACCGCTCGAATCTGACTCGCAAAGCTGCTCAAACGCAGCTCACTGCTTTTCACTTCTGGAAACAACTTCAACGCCTCCTCATAGATAGCGTCGGCGGCTGGAGCCACACTCAGGGCGGTGGCCGCGTCGGCGATGGGTTCGAGCACTACGTCTTTTTCGGGTTGAATGTTCATCAACTGAAACAACGTCAATTTTGCCAACTGCTCGTTGTTGCGCGCAGTTACTTCGTCAAATTTATCATTGGCCAACTGCGCTTTTATTTCATACAACGTATTTTGACCCACGGTTCCTGCAGCTACCTGCTTTTCTACCCGATCTACCTGTTGCTGCGACGACGCCACCTGCTGCTGCGCGGCATCGTATAAAGCCTTGGTAGCCAATACCTGTACGTATGCCTGAAGCACTCGAATGATTTGCTGATTAAGGATGGCCTCTTGATTTTTCAGGGCCGCGTCGCGCAGTGCAATACCCTGCTGTACTTGATGCTGAATTTGAAATCCCTGAAACAACGGAACCTGAAAGCCTAAACCAATCCCGTTGGTATTGTACAACTGGTCGATGTAAGCATTGGTAAAACGGTCGATACTACGACCAAAGTTTAGGTTTTGTCCAGCGCTGAATCCAATTTGCGGCAACTGCTGCGACCTCGTTTGTTGCAATTGAGCCCCTGCACTCTGCGCCTGCAACTGGCTTTCACGGTAGGTGAGGTTGTTTTTTGTCAATAATTCAACGCACTCCCGCAAGGTCAACGTTTTTTGGGCACTTGCATTCAAGGCAAAAAACAGCATCCCAATGACTGCAAACCGTATTTTAGATACCTGTAACATGAAATTTTCTTTTAACAATAAACAAATGACTATTCTGAAACCCAACCGTCTTTGAGGCGAATAACCCGGTTTCCGTATTCGGCGTTGGCCTCTGAGTGCGTCACCTGAACGATGGAAACTTTATCTTTTTGATTGAGTTCTCTAAACAATTCCATGATTTCTTTGGCTTGCTCGGAGTGTAGATTCCCCGTTGGCTCATCGGCAAAAATGATTTTAGGCTCATGCACAATGGCCCGCGCGATGCCTACCAATTGCTGTTGCCCACCCGACAACTGACTGGGAAACAAGTCTTTTTTGGCAACCATGTTAAAACGATCCAACAATTCGGCCACCCGACTCTTGCGCTCTGACGACGAGGTTCCTTTGTACAACAGTGGCGTTTCGATGTTTTCGTACACCGTCAGTTCGTCAATCAAATGGTAGGCCTGAAACACAAACCCAATGCGGTGGCGATGCAATTCGGTGCGCTTCTTTTCGCTGAGTTTGTCTACTTTTTCGTCCAAAAACAGATATTCTCCTTCCGAAGGCTCTTCCAGCAACCCTAAAATATGGAGCAAAGTGGATTTTCCCGAGCCAGACGGCCCCATAATGGAGACAAATTCCCCCTCATTTATTCCCAAATTGATATTACGCAATACGTACGTTTTTCCAAAACCTGCTGGATAATGCTTTGAAATGCCTTTTAACTGAATCATGGACCTGTTGGTAAAATATTAAGGATAATGTAATGTATTTTGCACGAGTTGTGCCAACTTATCATATTACTGAAAATCAGCACATTGATTTATTTTATCTTCACAAAATCGTCCGAAAACGGACAATATTTGTACGCCTGCGGACGAAGCCAAAACCCCGCATCTGTGCGATTTTTTAAGCCGTAAAGTTACTTATTTTGGTTTTTTTTGGTTGAGAGCTATTGCGATATTTTGCTCTTCTATGCCATTATTTAGGCGGTAGCGGGAGGGGTGTCGTTGGAGAATGCGCATTTTTCACAAAAAAAGCCCGACGAATCGGGCTTCTTGTGAAATCACGTTAAGAGAGGCTAATTAATGCGCTTTCAACTTCTCCTTAAATACCTTCTTGAACTTATCCACTTTGGGCGCTACCACAAATGCGCAATAGCCTTGGTTGGGGTTGTTGGCAAAAAAATTTTGGTGATATGCTTCGGCTACGTAAAACTTCTCGGCTTTGGATACTTCCGTCACAATCGGCTTGCTAAAAGCACCTGAGGCATTGAGCTCTTTGATGGCTTTTTCGGCCAAGGCTTTTTGATCTGCGTCGTGGTAAAAAATCACCGAACGATACTGCGGCCCTACGTCGTTGCCCTGACGGTCTTTGGTGGTTGGGTCATGCACCCGGAAAAACACCTCCAACAGTTCAGCATAGGTCACTTTTTTGGGGTCGTATTTGATTTCTACGCACTCGGCATGGCCCGTAGCTTTTCCACAGACTTGTTCGTAGGTCGGGTTTTCCACAAATCCACCCGAATACCCCGATACTACCGATTCAACGCCTTCCATTTCCTGATACACCGCTTCGGTACACCAGAAACACCCCGTACCAAACGTGGCGGTGGCCAGCCCCGTGAGGGTTTTTGATTTTTCTTCCATTTGTTCAATCTTTTTGGCTGACTGTCCGCACGAGCTAAGTGATGACAACGTCAACGTGCCGAAAATGAGTTTTTTGATGATTGTCTTCATATTTATTTCTAACAAAAAAGTAAGTATTAAGTTCTGATTACGGAGCTTTGCCGCTGCTAATGTGTTTAAAAACAATTCATTGGATATACGGGAAAAGCCATTCTTTTAACGAACTTTGCACCGAAAAGTTTTGTAATGCAAACTTTCACTTATTACTTTACACCAAATGTCGGGCATCCGACATCTTCCTCAAAATGATTAGAACTGAACTTGCAACACTGGGTGAATTTGGGCTGATTGAGCGTATAAATCAGCAATTTACGCCTGTGCTTCCCCAAACCATAAAAGGCATCGGCGACGACGCCGCTGTCATTGATACCGCCACCGATGAGTATTTGTTGGTCTCGACCGATATGCTCGTAGAGGGTGTCCACTTTGACCTTAGTTATGTACCACTCAAGCACCTGGGCTACAAAGCCATTGCGGTCAACGTCTCCGACATCGCGGCCATGAACGGCATTCCTCGTCAAGTGACGGTGAGCATTGGCCTGAGCAATCGCTTTTCTGTCGAAGCCATCGACGAATTATACGCGGGTATTCAGGCCGCTTGTGAAGCCTACAAAGTGGATCTCGTTGGCGGCGACACTACGTCTTCGCGCTCGGGTTTGTTGATTTCCGTGACGGCCGTGGGAGTCGTCGATAAAACCAAAATCTCGTACCGAAACGGTGCCCAGCCCAACGACATCATTTGTATCACGGGTGATTTAGGCGCGGCCTATATGGGGCTTCAACTGCTAGAACGAGAAAAACGGGAATTTTTGGAAAACCCTGAAATGCAACCGCAGTTGGAAGACAAATCGTATCTGGTAGGTCGTCAACTCAAGCCCGAAGCGCGGACGGACATTGTGTATGAACTTTTGGAAGCGGGGGTGGTGCCTACGTCGATGATTGACATTTCGGATGGATTGGCTTCTGAGATTCTGCACCTCTGTAACCAATCGGGAACGGGAGCGCAAGTTTTTGAAGAAAATGTGCCCATTGCCGACGATACGTTCTTGACCGCCGATGAGTTTAAAATCAGCCCGTTGACCATTGCCCTAAACGGTGGCGAGGATTACGAATTGCTGTTTACCATTAAGCAGTCAGATTACGAGAAAATCAAGAATTCACCGCACATCAGCTTTGCGGGATTTATGACCAACGACCCGAAAAATGTGGAACTGGTAACCAAAGGCGGCAGTCGTTTTCCAATAAAAGCCCAAGGCTGGCAACACCTGACCAATCAACAATCCTAAATCTTTTTTTTAACACTGCATTTTATTCATTTATACATAAACAACCAACTATGGAAATTCTTGTACGCGCCCATTCGGGCCTTCGCTACGTAGTTCTTGCGCTTCTGATTGCCGCGATTTACACCGCTTTTACCAAACGCAGCCAACCCAATGCGCCTTATTCTAAAGTATATTTGTTTGCCATGATTGCCACGCATACCCAATTGCTCATCGGGCTGGTTCTCTACGCGTTAGACTGGGGAGTAAAAGTACGTTTTGACATGATGAGCGATAAATTCTATCGTTTTTACACCGTCGAGCACATCGTCGGAATGTTGGTTGCCATCGTGCTGATTACGATCGGCCACGCGCAGGCAAAAAAGCTGAACCACGGCAAAGTTTTCACCTTTTATCTGGTGGCATTACTCCTTATTTTGATCTCTATCCCGTGGCCTTTCCGCAACCTAGGGGGCGGCTGGTTTTAAATATTAAAAACAACGAAGGGTTGCTGAAAAGCGGCCCTTCATTATTTTTAATGCTTTTTGCTAAATAATACCGTGTTTTTTTGCAACCCGAATTTCAAAACTTCGTATATTAGCCACACATTCAGGTCATTAACCCTGCCTACCCATGAAACACTGCTACGCGATAGTTGGATTGGTATGTCTGTTTGCATTGTCGGGATTTGGTCAGAGCAAGCTATTCCGAGGACATTGGTATGTCGGAACAGACGTCGGGATTTTCAGTAATCAAACGCGCATGATTGCGGGAGAGCTCAGCAAATATAACCCTGGCGGGTCGGGAATTATGCCCATGTACGGCATGAAAGTAGGCCGAGTGGTTAACCCTTATATGTCGGTCGAAACGGGCATCTATTCTTTGCCGCTCAACCTCGTTTATCTCTATCAGACCAACCGCGCGATTGGCACCAATCCCCTGCAATTTATGTCGTTTCCGGTGCGGGCTAATTGGCGCGCCCGGGTATTTTATGACAAACTTGAAGCCCATTTGGGCGGCGGCTTGCAATACGTATGGGCCAATGGCGAAATAAGCCAAAAAACATTCAACGGCGTAATCACTACCCGTGGGCATACGTGGACCGACTCCCTCGTTTATTCAGGCTCGGTAGGTGTACTTCGACAACACTCCATCAACGCTGAGTTGGCGGCTAGTTTCAACTGGGCCATGTCGAGACGGTGGACCTTGAGCGTATATGCCCGTCAGGTCATGGGCCTTACGAGTATTGCCAACGTGAAAGTATCGATTAAAAACAATCAGGAGCCCATTGAAAATGCCGAATTTGTGACGCGCGGGGCGGGTTTTACCGCTGGTATTGGAATACGATACAATATCTCTCCCAAGTGGCGCATCAAATAGCCCCATCAATCTGAACGATTGATGAGGCCGCCAAAAAGCTACACACTATCCAAATAAGATTGGTATTTTCTTTTAATTAATCGCCTTTTGTAAGTGATGAAAAGATAAGTATCATTGTTTTTTGTCTGAATGAACAGCCGATTAGGAAATAAAAATAAGAAAGCCCTTCGCTTCATTTTCTTTATTTCCTTGAATGATACCCCAATTGGCTTAATGAGATGAGCATTGCAAGGAAAAACGGGGGATAGTTTCTTTGCCAATTCATTACAAGGGGTTGTATTAAAAAATAAGCTATCGCTAGAAACCCTTATTTTCCCATAAACTACTGTTCCAAAAATTGACTGAAATGGAGTCATTTTTATAATCAACCCAACATTCACTGTATCTATTTTATTTTGGCTTGTGCTTTTTGTGAAAATAAAAACCATAAAAAATAGCATTACACATCTATAAATTTTCATATACAAAGATTTTTTGTAACTGTTTATAGTTTATTAACGCCCAATTATATGCCTTTTAGTGCTCTTGTCAGCAAAAGAAAGTTTTATAGCCCCAAGTAATCCCACGAAATGGTTAATTGCCCCGCAACATCCTTTCCACTTCTTTTCGTGCGGCAATAAACCGTTGCCCCCAATTTCCTTCAATCAACACATACGGTAGCTCTCGTTTTTCTAATTCATTCTTAAAAAGGTTGAACATTTCTGCCCGCCGATCACCAAAGTCGCGCAGTGAATCGGGTACCCAAGGCGTATCAATGTTTAGTAGCAAATACAGGTCGTACGTAATCTCTGCTTCGCATTTTTTCAACTCATCGGGCACGTAGCCAAAATACTGTTGGCAGTAAATTTGCGTCGTAATCAAGTCTGTATCACAGAAAAGCACTTGATTGGCTTCTCCTATTTTTTGTTTGACCAACTCAGTTTGTAATTCGCCAATTTCGATGATTTTTTCTATTTCAAACTCATTGGAGGTGAGCACCTCCCGAGCGACTTCGTGCGCAAAAGTTGTTTGAAAACATTCTGCTAACTGCTGCGCCAGCGTTGTTTTTCCAACGCTTTCGGGGCCATAAAGGCAGACTTTTTTCGTAAAATACGGCCTTACCAGCTGCGGTATAAAATCCCAATGTTGATACGGATTGGAGCGAATGACCGTGGCAGAAATAGGAACTTGAACGCGGTCTAAATCAAAAAACACCACAGGACAATTCAAATGACGGGCCAAAGGAACTCCGTAGGCTTCTGAGCAGAAAACGCCCTCTACATCAGGAAAAGTTTGGTGAATAAAATCCGCCCACATTTTGGTAGCTTCTGTGAGAGGCAACCCCTCATCGGGAAAATCGTCCAGTGCTCGAAATAGCTCAATACGCGGATTTTGGTCAAAGATTTGGTGTAGCCAACCAAAGCGTATTTCGGCAGGAATAGGGTCGTCGAGGGTAAAACTCATTGAAACCATGACTTTATCACAGTACGACAACGCAAACTCAATCAATGCCAAATGCCCTTTGTGCAAAGGCATGAATTTCCCAAAAACCAACCCTTTTTTCATCGTTTATCGTAGCTGCGGTATTCTTTGGTCCAATGATACGCCCCAAACGCCGCAATGAAGCAAAACAGAAAATACAGTAGCGCGTACAGCTTCACTTCTTTGAGGTAATAAATGTAAGTAGCAATGACATCAATCACCAACCACACGTACCACGCCTCGATTTTTTTACGAATCAACATAAACGTAGCCACAATACTCATGACCGTCGTGAATGAGTCCATGTAGGGAAAGGCACTGGGTTGACTAAACAGTACGGGGAAAAATTCGTGTAGATTTTTGGCAAAACTACCCATTGCAAACGTACACACCAGCCCACCTACGCCCAGCACCAGCCATTGTTGCAAGGTTAACTTACTGATTTTTAACTCATTTTTTAAGTTGGCCTCATTGGCTTTGGGGTATTTCCATTGCCACCAGCCGATGAGATTAGTGATAAAGAAAAAAACCTGCAAAAACATATCGGGGTAAAGCTGAATTTGGTAAAAAAGCGCAAACGCCAGCACCACATTCAACAAACCAATAATCCAACTCCACACGTTTTCACGCGCTGATAGCCAAACGGCCACTGCACCCGTGACGGTCGCCCAAAACTCAAGGTGGCTCATTTTGTATCCCCAAGCCTCAAAAAGGACGGAGTTGATGTCGAAAAAATTCATATTCAAGTGGTTCTCGGTTTTGGAAAAGAGGCTTAAAGAAAAAGAAAAAGATTTTTTAGTACTTATAGTGCAATTTTGGCTCGAAAAAATCTATTTTGCACCATACAACCTATAATGAACCATCGCTAAACTCAATATTATGGCAAAATCAGCAAAAACTAAAACTGAAGTTGTAGCCGAAACGCCCGTTCCGAAGAAAACCCGTAAAAAAACCGAACCGGTGGAAGACCTCACCATCGCCGAAGCCCCTGTCCAGTTGCAAGCTGTTGAAAATTATTCGCGCTTTTCAGAGTTTGATATTTATTTGTTCAAATCTGGCAAGCACTTTAAATTATACGAAAAGTTGGGCTCTCACGTAGCCGAGTATAAAGGAGTCATCGGTACTTATTTTGCCGTTTGGGCACCCAATGCTCACTACGTTTCGGTCATTGGAAATTTTAATGGCTGGGAGCGCGGCAGTCATCCACTCAGCTCTCGTTGGGACGGCTCGGGTATTTGGGAAGGCTTTGTGCCAAACATAGGGCGCGGTGAAGTCTATAAATACTTCATCAAATCAATGAATAATGGTTTGGAATTAGAAAAATCCGATCCTTTTGCCCTTTGGTGCGAAGTAGCCCCCCAAACCGCCTCGGTGGTGTGGGACACATGGTACGAGTGGCAGGATGAAGGATGGATGCGTAACCGCCGCAAGCACAACTCATTGACCTCTCCCATCTCAGTGTATGAAGTGCATTTGGCTTCATGGATGCGCGACCCCGACAACCCAGAGCGTTTTTTGAATTACCGCGAAATTGCCGATAGTTTGGTTCCCTACGTCAAAGAAATGGGCTTTACCCACGTAGAGTTGATGCCCATCATGGAAGCGCCCTATCCGCCTTCTTGGGGCTATCAAATCACGGGGTATTTCTCGTGCGCTTCCCGGATGGGAAATCCGCAAGACTTAATGTACCTCATTGAGCGGCTTCACTTGGAAAACATCGGCGTGTACATGGACTGGGTTCCATCGCACTTTCCAGGCGACGCCCACGGATTATATAACTTTGACGGTACGCATTTATACGAGCACGCCGACCCCCGCAAGGGCTACCACCCCGACTGGAAAAGCTATATTTTTAATTATGGCCGTAACGAGGTCCGTTCATTCCTCATTTCCAACGCCGTTTTCTGGATGGACCGCTACCATACCGACGGTCTGCGCGTAGACGCCGTTGCTTCGATGCTCTATTTGGACTATTCGCGCAAACACGGCGAATGGATTCCCAATGAGTTTGGCGGACGCGAAAACTTGGAGGCGATTTCGTTGATGAAAGAAATGAACGAAGCCATTTTCAAAGATTTCCCCGATGCCCAAACGATTGCGGAAGAATCCACCGCTTTTCCGGGTGTGTCGCGCCCTACTTATCTAGGCGGACTGGGATTCGGCATGAAATGGATGATGGGCTGGATGAACGATACCCTCAAGTATTTCGAAAAAGACCCGATGTTCCGTCGTTGGCACCAAGACCAGATTACGTTCAGCTTGGTATACGCTTTTTCTGAAAACTTCATGTTGCCGCTCTCTCACGATGAAGTGGTGTATGGAAAAGGTTCTCTGATTGGCAAAATGCCAGGCGACGAATGGCAACGTTTCGCAAATTTAAGGTTGCTGTTTACCTATATGTACACCCACCCTGGCACCAAACTGCTCTTCATGGGTGGGGAGTTTGCCCAAGCTCGTGAGTGGAATTTTCAACAATCGTTGGATTGGCATCTGCTCAACCATGCGCCACACAAAGGAGTACAGGAATGCGTTAAAGCCCTCAACTCGGCCCTACGCAATCAGCCCGCTTTGCATGACTATAACTTTTCGCCCGAAGGCTTTGAGTGGATTGACTCACAGGACCGTGACAATTGCATTGTGGCTTATTCGCGCAAAGGGCTTAATCCGAGCGATACCATTGTGGTGGTTCTCAACCTGACCCCCGTTCCGCAACAAGGCTACAGAATTGGCGTTCCGTCAGTTGGAATATGGGAAGAAGTGTTTAATAGCGATGCTCCTTCTTTTTACGGTAGCGGCGTGAGCAATACTCAAGTGATAGAAACCCAACCCGAAAAATGGCATAATCAGCCTCAATCAGTGGTCTTGACTTTGCCGCCATTGGCTGGGATTATTTTGAAGAAAAGTGCAAAATAATCGCTATTTCAACAGTTTAGTTCTGTTTTTTTTACAAAAATCTTTTTTTATATCTTATTGATTTAAAGAACATTGAAACAAACCCTCTGAAATAGTTATTGGTTTCATCTTATTTCGTGAAATTTTTGCCTCTTTTTTGGCGTTAAGATAAATGTAGATTAATACATCAACATTAACATACAATGCCATGAAAGAACGTATTTTAACTATTTTAGAAGACTTTGGTGTAGAACGCCGAGCGGTCACCGACAATGTTCATTTTGTAAAAGATTTGGGCTTTGATAGCTTGGACACGGTAGATTTGATGATGAAACTTGAAAAGGAATTTGGCCTGCGAATCCCCGACGAAGATTATCACAAATTATCCACCTTAAACAAGTTGATGGTTTATCTCGAAGAAGAGCAGAGCGTGATGTATGCCGCGGCCTAAAGCCACTCACCACAGAACCCAACAAGAGGATATAACTGCGACAGTTGTATCCTCTTTTGTTATTTTTATACCTTGGTTTATTTCAACGGACGATGTCTAAAGTCGGAAATATGTACCCTCTTTTTTCGGACGAGTACTATATGCAACTCGCTCTCTATGAAGCAGAAGCGGCCGCCGAAGCAGGGGAAATTCCCGTGGGGGCGGTCATTGTGTGTCAACACCGCATCATCGCCAAAACCCGCAACCAAACCGAGCAGTTGACCGACGTCACGGCCCACGCCGAAATTTTGGCCATCACCGCCGCCGCCGACTATCTGGGCAGCAAATACCTCAAAGATTGCACGTTATATGTCACCTTAGAGCCGTGTGTAATGTGCGGTGGGGCGCTGTATTGGTCCCAAATTGGGCGCATTGTCTACGGGGCTTCCGACGACAAACGAGGCTATTCTTTATTAACCCAAAACATCCTTCATCCCAAAACAACCGTTAAAAGGGGCATATTGGAGCAAGAAATTACCCAACTCCTGAAGAAATTTTTTCTCAGGCTGCGAACATAAAACGCTGGCACGGTGTTTTGCAGTCGAGTAACACGTTAAAACTTAAATTATAACTGTCATGTCCTTTACATTAGCCCCTCTGCCCTACGCCTCAAATGCGTTGGAGCCCCATTTTGACCAAACTACCATGGAAATCCACCACGGTCGTCACCATAATACCTACGTGACCAACCTCAACAACGCCATTGCAGGCACTCCCAACGAAGGCAAAAGCATTGAAGAATTGGTGGCCAATGCGGGTGCCATTTCTCCAGCGGTTCGCAACAATGGCGGCGGTCACTGGAATCATACATTTTTGTGGAACATTCTTTCGCCCAACGGCGGAGGAGCTCCGGTCGGTGAGTTAGCCGCGGCTATCGATGCTAAATTTGGCTCATTTGACGCATTTAAAGACGAGTTCAAAAAGGCAGCCTTGGGTCGCTTCGGTTCAGGCTGGGCATGGTTGATCAAAACTGACGACGGCGTAGCGATCACTTCCACTCCCAATCAGGATAATCCATTGATGGACATTGCCGATGTAAAAGGTACGCCAATTATTGGCCTTGACGTATGGGAACATGCCTATTATCTTAAGTACCAAAACAAACGCCCCGATTACGTGGATGCATTCTGGAACATCGTAGACTGGAACAAAGCAGAAGCTACTTTTAAAGGCGCCTAAAAAAATAGGAAATTCAATTCTTTTTAACCCGAAAGCTAAACGGCTTTCGGGTTGTTTGTTTTGGGGGATTAGTTAACCACTCAACCCATGCCATAAAAGAGGAAGAACCTTTGTTCAAATTAAGTATAGCATTATTAGGGCAGAATGAGGCGCTTCAATCAAACCCAATCGTTATCTCCACCACTTTCGGATTCAGTTGCTGCATGGCTGGATGGGAGGATAAAAACGGCCCTTCGCCCAGTACTTTTTCGGCAATAGTGCCGAGTTTATCATCTTCGATGTTATAGTAAAATCGAATCACGAGATTCTCCACTTCATTTTTACCAGCGAGTTTTCCGCGCTGCCAGTCGGTCACAAAGCCGCCGTAGTCCCACCCAAAGCCCGCAATTTTGAAGGGCTTACCGTTTATTTTTTCCACTTCTTTCAGGGGCATTCCCATCTTGACACCACTGTCTACCAACCACTGATTGGGTTTGCCTTCAGCCGAACGAATCATCACATTCCTAGGATTGGCGTAGTTGACGGTATCTTTCCACAAAATTTGGGCTTCGTCGGGCGTACCTTTAAACAGCGTCGTTCCTTTTTCGTAATAACCCTCTCCGATGTAGACCGAATCCCGAACCACATTTTCCGCTCCCAGCATCGCCATGAGGCTCGCTTCGCTGCTGTTGGCCTTTACATTGCCCGCCTGAACCCCAGGAATACAGTAAAAATTGTCGGGAGAGCCTTCTGGCTGACCAACTGCGACCGTTGCAGCGCTGTCAGGGGCGTTACCTGTTTGGTCGGTAGTGCCTTGGCAGGCGGTCAGGGCGAGCACGGCAAGGATAAAAAGGTAGTTATTGTTCATAGAGGTTTAGATCAGGGATTGTATCAACGCTTTGGAATTGGATTTTAAAGTAACAGACAAAGGACGGGAAGGTAAAACTTTTCTTTTTTATGCCTTACCCATTTTTCGTAAATTGTATTCTATTCTGACAAAAAAGCTCATAACACTTCGAAAGCCTTCATTGTCAAAAGAGAAGAAAAACGCCTGTGCAACAAACTCCGCCCAACCTGCGTAGTCCGTTAGATAAACTAATTGGGGTTTGTTATTGTTAAAACTTAACTTTGCAACGTAAATTTTAAACATTAGGTCATTTTGACTCCTTTCATGGCAGCAATAAATTGTTCTTTTTGTGGCAGACGGAAAAATGAGGTCCAGCTACTGCTCTCGGGTATTGATGCCCACATCTGTAATTTTTGCATTGAGCAAGGCTACGGCGTAGTTCAGGAAGAATTGTATCCTAAAAAGAAAAAGGAAAAACCATCCACCCCCAAGTTTAATCTCATCAAACCGCTCGAAATGAAGCGCTACCTCGACCAATACGTCATTGGTCAAGACGAAGCCAAAAAGACGCTTTCGGTGGCGGTTTACAACCACTATAAACGCCTCATGCAGCCAAAGTCGAACGATGAGGTGCATATCGAGAAAACCAACATCATCATGGTAGGCGAAACCGGAACGGGAAAAACCTACCTCGCGCGGACCATTGCCAAGATGCTGCAAGTGCCATTTTGCATTGCCGATGCCACCGTGGTGACCGAAGCTGGCTACGTGGGAGAAGACGTAGAAACCATTCTGACACGCTTGCTTCAGGCAGCCGACTACAACGCCGAAGCCGCCGAACGGGGCATCGTGTTCATTGATGAAATTGATAAAATTGCCCGGAAAAGCGATAATCCCTCTATCACCCGCGACGTGAGCGGCGAAGGGGTACAGCAAGCACTTCTAAAACTTTTGGAAGGCTCGGTCGTAAACGTTCCCCCGCAAGGCGGACGTAAGCACCCCGACCAAAAACTCATTCCAATCAATACCGAAAACATTCTTTTCATTTGCGGCGGCGCGTTTGACGGCATTGACCGACACATTGCCAAGCGCATCAACTCGCGTCCGATTGGTTTTACCAACGACCGTCGTTTGGGCGAAATTTTCGACAAAGGCAACCTATTGCGCTATGTAGCCGCGCAGGATTTGAAATCATTTGGTTTGATTCCTGAGCTCATCGGGCGTTTGCCTGCATTGACTTACCTCAATCCTCTGGACGGAGATGCATTGCGCCAAATCTTGACCGAGCCTAAAAATGCACTGGCCAAGCAATACCAGAAATTGTTTACCATGGAAGGCATTAAATTGACCTTTGATGATGATGTACTCGAATACATCGTGGAGCAGGCGTTGTCTTACAAACTAGGCGCGCGTGGTTTACGCTCCATTTGCGAAGCCATCATGACCGACGCCATGTTTGATTTGCCATCCATGAAAGACGTGACGGAGTTTACGCTCACGCTGGATTATGCCCGCGAAAAATTTGAACGCTCCTCATTATATGTCCTGAAATCAGTGGCATAAACCTAATTATTGAGTATCTTTGACAATAGCCCTCAGAAATCTGTTGGGCTATTGTTTTTTAATCGTTACAAAACCACTCCAACACAGCATGAAAACACTCGTTTTGATTCACGGCCACGGCGTTGACGCCTCCATTTGGGAAGACATAAAGCCACTGCTTCAGGAATATCAAGTACTGACTCCTGATTTCTCGACCGAGACCAAATTTAAAAGTATTGAAGAATATGCCGACGGGCTGCACGCTTGGTTGGAAGAAATAGGCATAAAAAAATGTGTTCTTATTGGGCACTCAATGGGCGGCTACCTCACTTTGGCATTTGCCGAAAAATACCCACAGCTTCTTCAGGGATTTGGCTTGTTTCATTCCACCTCCTATGCCGACGATGAAGCCAAAACCGAACAGCGAAAAAAAACATTGACGTTTATGGAAACCCACGGAGCGGCCGCTTTTATTCGTCAGTCGGGGCCCAACATGTACGCCGAGACGTATGCTAAAACCCATCCCGAAGTGATCAAAAATCACGTAGGAAAATACGCTCAATTGCCAACAGAAGCCGTTATTGCGGGATTTAAGGCCATCATGACTCGCACCGACCGTACGTCGATACTTCGGAATTCCAACCTTCCAGTTTTGTTTGTTTTTGGGGAAGAAGATAAGCTCATTTCGTTTGAAAAGAACATTGAGTTGTCTAAACTTTCTCCCAACACCCACACTTTGGTCCTCAAAGAAGCAGGCCACATGGGAATGGTCGAAGACCCAAAAGCTTCGGCAGAAGCCATCAGGGAGTTTATGGAAACACTTTAGAAATAAGCCAGCATCAGCGTCGTCTGCCTTTTAAATTACGACCAACTGCGCATAGATGACGCTGATGTTTTAAGGTAAAATACTTATAATCAGCACCCCATCTGCTTTTAGGATAAAGTAAAATCAAAGTTGATTCCTGCTTTAATAAATAAAACGATGGCAAAGCACACCCTTTTGTTTTTGTTTCTGACGATTTGTTTCGGAAGTTGTAAAAAAGAAGCCGACCCCGAATACCGTGTCCCACCCGAAGTTGAACCTTACGTGCAAGCGTTTGTCAAAGAAGCTAAACTACGCGGATTGGAGTTGAAAATAGATAACCTTATCGTTGAATTTGCCCAACCCGACGCCAACTATATCTGCGGAATGTGTAAAGGTGTGCAAGCCCATCAAAAGCACATTATTCTTGGTATTCAGGAGTTTTGCTGGAAAGAAGCCACTACCCAAACCCGCGAAGGGTTGGTTTTTCATGAACTCGCTCACTGCTATTTGGCGCGCCTGCATACCTCCAAAGCATTCGCCGACGGCACCTATGCTAGCCTGATGAACCCTGACAATACCGAAGTTTATTCTATCTGTTTGTACCCAATCGACAACGGCAACGACTGCGACAAACGCGCCCGGCGGCAATACTATATTGATGAGCTGTTTGACGAAACCACGCCTACGCCCGCTTGGGCCCGATAGAAACCGTTTGTCAATGTGAAAGAATCTGCGGAACTTTGATAGCTGTTTGAGGCTTATTAGCCAAGAACGATTTCACTAATTAACCCACGCGTAAGCGATGATTTCTAACGAACTTCTATTTTTTGGAGCATTTACGGTATTTGTCATTTTCGTCATGCTCATCGACCTCGGTGTATTTACTAAGCAAAAAAGCCACATTGTCAGTTTTAAAGAAGCGGGTATCTGGAGTGCCGTTTGGGTGGTACTGTCCGTTGGATTTTATTTCTTCATCAAAAACTTCGGCTACCTTATTCACGATGTCTCCGATATGACTCATTTACAGGAGATTGTAAGCAAGTATGCCAACCATCTAGTACTTGTTCCAGGCAATTTTGAGGCCAGTTTACAGATTTTTCAGAACAACATGGCCCTTGAGTACATCACGGGTTATTTGGTTGAATACTCCCTTTCTGCCGACAATATTTTTGTATTTATCTTGATTTTCAGTTCTTTCGGTGTTCACGAAAAGTTTTACAAAAAGGTATTGATTTGGGGAATTTCGGGGGCGGTAGTGCTTCGCTTCGTATTTATATTTGTCGGCGCGGCGTTGTTGCAAAAGTTTGAATGGATTATCTATATTTTTGGGGCATTTTTGGTCTATACTGGTGCTAAAATCCTCTTTCAGAAGGAAGAAGACGAAGAAATCAATCCGAGTGAGCACATCGCCGTAAAATTTGCCTCTAAGTATTTCAACGTCTATAATCGCAACGTTGTTGACCATTTTTTCATCTTCCACCGACGTTACAATAAATGGTACATCACACCCATCTTTGTGGTCGTTATTGTGATTGCTTTTACGGATTTGATTTTTGCGGTTGATTCCATCCCCGCCATTTTCTCCATCACCAAAGACCCTTACATTGTCTTTTTCTCCAATGTGTTTGCTATCATGGGGTTACGTTCGATGTTCTTCTTTTTATCGAGCATCATGGACAAATTCCATTACCTCAAACCCGGTTTGGGAATTTTGCTTTCTTTCATTGGACTCAAAATGTTGGGACATCATCAACTGGAAGAATGGGGCTTTAAGACCGTTTATTCGCTTTATATCATTGTGGGGATTTTGGCCGTTGCCGTTATCGCTTCCCTGTTATTCCCCAAAAAAGAAGAACCTGTTACTTCTCCAAGCTGATGATTTATCACATTGTTACGCCAGAATATTGGGCACAATTTGAGTATGCCCCCGCCTACAAAAGCGAGACGCTGGATGCCGAAACATTCATTCATTGCAGCACGCAAACTCAAATAGCGGGTGTTTTGGAAAGATATTACAGCGGAGTAGACAACCTATTTTTGATGCACATCGACGAGACCAAGCTTACTTCTCCGCTGTTGTACGAACCCGCGCCCAACGGCACCGAACTCTTTCCGCACGTGTATGGCCCCATTAATTCTGAGGCCATTGTAGAAATAGGTTGGCTCAAAAAAGACGGAAATATTTTGTAGAGACGCGGTGTTTGTGTCTCTACAAAATAATCACAAATGTGGTACCTCTGCCTACTTCCGAGGTCACACTGAGCTGACCACCGTGCTGTTGCATAATTTGGCGCGAAAGACTCAGTCCTATGCCCGAACCTGTTTTTTTGGTGGTATAAAAAGGAATAAAAATCCGCTCCAAAGCTTCTGGCTCAATGCCAAGGCCGTTGTCGGCCACCTCAATGTATACGCGCTGATTCATGTCGGAATAGGCACGTATCGTCAACAACGCATTGGCATGTCCCTGCAAAGCTTCGATGGCGTTTTTGATGAGATTAATCAACACCTGTTCGATTTGGTCCGCGTCGGCCGTGATGACAAGGCTCTCAGGCACAATCGTTAAGGTCGTTTTGATAAATGCTTCCTGCAAACTTTTTTGAAACAATTGCAGCACCCCGCTGAGTAGCTCGCGGGCGGGGATTTCCACAAAGGTAGGTTTTGGTAAGGTAGTAAAATCACGGTAGGCATTCACAAACTGGATGATTCCCGCGCTGCGTTTTTCCAGCGTTTGCAGCGCCTCCGTCAAGTCCTGCACCCCTTCATTGTCGGGCGCAACGGGCGCGATGTCGAGTTGCACAATTTCCTTCATTGTTCCTACCAACGACAATATGGGAGTGAGCGAATTCATGATTTCGTGACGCAACACCCGTGTCAGATTTTGCCAAGCTTCAATCTCCTTCTGTTGCAATTCTGACTGAATATTTTGCAAAACCAAAATCCGTAATACCTTACCTCTCAGCTGAATCTGCGTAGCCTGCACCGACAACGACTCATCGTCGGAGGTCTGATAAAGTTGGCGTACACCCGTACGAAGCGTGGCTATCAACGTAAAAAGCTGCGGGTGGGGCTCCTGTAAATCTTCCAACTGACGCAGCCGATAAATTCCCAACATCTTGAGTGCGGCGCTGTTGACCAGCTCTACGCGCCCATCGCTGCCAAAGCTAATCAGGCCCGTACTGATATGCTGAACGATGGTATTCAGATACTGAAGATTGGCTTCTTTTTCGGCCCGGGCCACACGAAATGCCTCCAAAACTTCATTGAACTGCTGATTGATTTCTCGAAAACTTTCACCCATTTTATCATCTGAGCGAAACTTTACGGCAAAATCTGAATAGCGAACGGACTCAAAAAAACGCGCCAGTTTTCGGTTTGTACTTGTGGCATAATAATACAACTGAAATACCGCAATGGCACTCATAAACGCCATCAATGCCGACAATATCCACTGCTCATCAGGAACAAAGTAAAACAACCCTCCCAAACTAAGCGTCAGCCAAAACACCCGCCACAAAATGCCGATTGAGAAGTGTTTCATAGCCCGTATTTTTCCATTCTACGGTACAATGCCTGCCGCGAAAGACCCAACTCCTTGGCCACTTCGGTGATGTTGCCGTTGTATTTTTTCATTGCTTTTACAATCAACTGTTTTTCCATTTCTTCCAGCTGGTAGGTTTCGGTAAACTGTGAGGTTTCGGTAAACGCATTCTGGAAAAAATCTTCGGGTTGCAATGTGTTTTGTTGGGTCAAAATAACGGCTCGCTCCACCGCACTGCGGAGTTCGCGCACGTTGCCAGGCCAATGATAACGTTGCAATTGCTTGATCAGAGCCGCACTCAGGGCTGTCACCACGCGTTTGTATTGATGACGGTACTGTTTCAGGAAAAGCTCCGTCAGCGGCACAATGTCTTCAGGACGCTCCCGCAAGGGCGGAATACGCAACTCAATGGTATTGATTCGGTAAAGCAAATCCTGACGGAAGGTCCGCTCAGCCACCATTTGGCCGATGGGTTGATTGGTAGCGCAAATGATCCGGACGTCTATTTGTTTGGTTTTGTTAGAACCCACCCTCGTCACCGTTCGGTTTTGCAGCACGGTCAGGAGCTTGGCCTGCATGGGCAAGGATAAATTGCCGATTTCATCTAAGAACAGCGTTCCTCCGTGGGCCTCTTCAAACCGCCCTGCGCGGTCTTCTTTGGCATCGGTAAAAGCCCCTTTGACGTGACCAAATAGCTCGCTTTCAAACAAACTTTCAGGAATTGCCCCTAAATCTACGATAACGAAAGGTTTATCGGCGCGATTGGATTTTTGGTGGATAAGTTGGGCCAAGTCGCTTTTTCCAGTTCCGTTTTCTCCCAACACCAGTACCGTCGCGTCCGTCACCGCGACGCGCTCGGCGGTGGCGTACAGCTGCTGCATAACCGCGCTGGAAGCCACAAAATTTGGTTGGGACAACGGCTTTCCAGGCGTTGGTTTATTGGCCAACGCCACTGAGCTACCACCCACTTTTGCTTTATTTTCCTCCCTTTTGTACACGGCCGCCTGCATAGTAGCCAGCAGCTTATCGTTTTCCCAGGGTTTCAGTACAAAGTCCATGGCTCCCGCTTTCATGGCCCGAACGGCCATTTCTACATCACCAAACGCAGTAAATAGGACCACAACCGCCAAAGGGTCAATGTCTAAAATACGGTCCAACCAATCAAAACCTTCTTTGCCGCTGATGACGTCACGGGTGAAGTTCATATCCAACAAAATAGCGTCGTAATTGCCGTTGGTGACTAAGAAGGGAATACGTTGGGGATTTTTTTCAATATCCACTTGACTGAAATGCCGTTTGAGGAGCAATTTAGCAGCACTCAAAACGTCGACATCATCGTCAACAATTAATACTTTGGCGGTGAGCATTTGAAATATTTGTAAATGAGCTAATTAGTAATTTTGGTAAAATACAACTCTTTTGACGGTATGTATAAATTTACCCAATAAGAGTGCCAAAATACAAAATACCTCATTATCAACCATTAAGATAAAGTACACTTTTTATTCTTGTCCAATGGCGTACAACCCATGTCCGTTTTCGGACAATTTTAAAATTCGCAGGCAATACCAATTCATTCATAACCAATAACTTATGTTTCCGGCACGGGTATTGGCAGAATACTAAACAGACACATACAGCCATTAAAATATGAAGCAGTAAGGAGTCGAAAAGCAATCAACTCCTTGCTGCATTTTAAGAAAGTACTCATTCATCAATCAGCATAGTAACAATGGAAGTTAAGAATCCGATCATCGGCCAAAACAACAACCCTCAGGGCACCATGGACCGCGTACGTAAAAAGAAATTTTGGAATACCCAGCGCATTGCCATTTTTGCAGGGAGCAGTGCTTTGATTGCCTTTATTGTGTATCAATTATTTTTCTCCGATAAACGCTCCAAACTCAATGTAGAAGCTGAAAAACTCACCGTATCCAGTGTTTCGACGGGCTCTTTTGATGAGTTTATTGTAGTGACTGGCGTAGTGCAACCCCTCAAAATCATTCGTTTGGACGCCATCGTGGGCGGGTATGTTCGTGAAAAAATCGTGGAAGGCGGCAGCATGGTGACCCAAGGCCAAGTGCTATTGAAACTAGAAAACCAAAACCTCAAACTCAACTTCCTACAATCAGAAACCGAGGCCAGCCGATTGGTGAATGACCTCCAAAATACCCGTCAACAATTGAAAGTAGCGCGTTTTAATATCCGTCGGACGTTAAACGAACTGGAATTTAAAATTGACCAAGCCAAAGATATTTACGAACGTAATCAGAAATTATTCAAAGACAAAGTGATTCCTGAATCTGATTTTCTGCGTTCAAAACGTGATTACGAACTGTTGGTAAAACAAAAAGAAATCGAAACTGAATCACAAATCTATCAGGAAGAAAACGCCAAAATGCAGATTGGCCAATTGGAAGGAACGCTTTTGCGGACCCAACGCAACGTAGACCTGTGGCGCCAAACCCTCGATAACCTCGTGGTGAAAGCGCCCGTTGGTGGTTTGCTTTCTTCAATAGACGTAGAAGTAGGTTCAAACATCAGTCAAGGCCAAAACATCGGGCAGATTGACGACCTCAACGGTTTCAAAATGCGCGTTGCAATTGATGAACACTATGTATCGCGGATTTTTGTCGGATTGGGCGGAAGTTTTGAATTTAATGGAAAAGAAAACCCGCTGACCATTACGCGCATTTATCCTGAAGTAAAAAACGGACGTTTTGAAGTAGATATGAGTTTTCCGAAAGGTACACCCGAAGGCATCAAACGCGGACAATCCACACCGATTCGCCTAGAATTAGGCAAGGCCGAAAAAGCGGTACTCTTGCCAGTAGGCGGGTTTTTCTCCGATACGGGCGGCAACTGGGTGTATGTGCTAGACAACAGCGGCAAACGCGCCATCAAGCGCAACATCACGCTGGGACGCAAAAACCCTGAATATTATGAAGTACTAGAAGGGCTACAAACGGGTGAAAAAGTAATCACCAGCAGCTACGCAAACTTTGGCGACAAAGAAGTGCTTGAATTGAAATAACAGAATATTAAAAATTCACGCTGAGAACGCAAAAACGTTGAGAAATTGAATCATACAGCATACACTCCAGAATCCATAATTTTGACTTAACAATGATAAAAACAGCTAACCTCCAGAAAATCTTCACCACCGAAGAAGTGGAAACAACAGCCTTGAACGGAATTGATTTGGAAGTAAAAGACGGCGAATTTGTCGCCATCATGGGTCCATCTGGTTGCGGCAAATCTACGTTGCTCAACATCCTGGGCCTCTTAGACAACCCCAGCGAAGGCAGCTATGACTTCCACGGGACCGAGGTGGCAAAACTGTCGGAACGTCAACGGGCACAATTGCGTAAAGGAAACATCGGGTTTGTGTTCCAGAGCTTTAACCTCATCGACGAGCTGACCGTGTATGAAAACGTGGAGCTTCCGCTGCTTTACCTCAAAGTACCCGCCGACCAACGCAAAGAAATGGTTGAAACGGTATTGACCCGCATGAACATCATGCACCGCCGCAATCACTTTCCGCAACAACTATCGGGGGGACAGCAACAACGTACCGCCATTGCCCGCGCGGTGGTAGCCAAGCCCAAATTAATCCTTGCGGATGAGCCCACGGGAAACTTAGACTCCGCCAACGGCGAAGAAGTAATGAAGCTGCTCTCCCAACTCAACGACGAAGGCACGAGTATCATCATGGTAACTCACTCGCCGTATGACGCAGGTTTTGCCCACCGAATCGTCAATCTTTTTGACGGCAAAGTGGTAACTGAGAAAATGCGCGTATAAACACATATTCACCCATATAAGTAGTGCGTGAAGGCATTGGGCAATGGTCCTCTGCCTTTTCCGCTATGCCCAAACCCATACAGCCATGTTAAGCAATTACCTCACCATCGCCTTCCGCAATTTGTGGAAAAACAAAGTTTACAGTTTTATCAACATTATGGGGCTAGCGCTAGGCATGGCCTGCAGTCTGATGATTATGTTGTGGGTACAAGACGAAACGGCTATGGACGCCTTTCATGAAAACGGCACGCGTCTTTATCGGGTAATGGAAAACCAGTATTATTCGGGCAAAATCGAGACCTACCCTTCAACGCCAGGGCTTCTGGCCGAAAACATTGTAAAAGACATTCCCGAAATCGAAAAGGCCAGCCAAATGCTGTGGGAAGAGCAGCCGCTTTTTACCGTAGGCACTACTTTCGACAAAGAAAAGGGCCGCTATGTACAAGGGGATTTTCTGACGATGTTCAGTTTCAAACTGGAGCAAGGCGATGCCCGAACCGCCCTAAAACGCCCCGATGGAGTAGTTATATCCAAAAAACTCGCCCAAAAGTATTTTCCTAATCAAAACCCTCTGGGCAAATCTATCCGTATTGACGGTAAAGAAGACGTGATGGTTACGGGGATTTTGAAAGATATCCCTAAAAACTCATCGCTGAAATTTGACTTTTTGATGAGCTTCGACCGCTGGCTCAAAAACAATCCATGGGCCAAAGAATGGGGCAATAACGGGCCGCGCTGTTACGTGATGTTGGCCAAAAACGCATCATTAGACAAAGTAAATGCCAAAATCAAGGGCTACATCAAGACCAAAAACAAAGACAGCAACGTCGAAATATTCTTGCAATCGTATCAGGAATCGTACCTTTATTCCAACTGGGATTCGGGCAAACAAAACGGCGGACGGATTGATTATGTGCGTATTTTTTCCATCGTTGCCATCGTAATTTTATTGATTGCGTGCATCAATTTCATGAATTTGGCCACGGCTCGCTCCGTCAAACGCGCCAAAGAAGTGGGCGTTCGCAAGGTGATTGGCGCGGTCAAGGGCATTCTGATTGGGCAATTTATGGGCGAAGCCATACTGATTGCATTTTGTGCGCTACTCTTTTCTATTTTGTTGGTTTTTTTGCTCCTGCCCACTTTTAACCTTCTGACCGAAAAAGAGCTGTCGCTCAACTTTACCGACCCAAGTTTTCTAGTGGTTTTGGTGAGTCTAACGTTGATAACGGGCTTAGTGGCGGGCAGCTACCCTGCGTTGTTTATGTCATCGCTCAATCCCGTTGTGGTGTTGAAAGGCTCCCTGAAATTTAAGCCGAGCGCCACTTATTTTCGAAAAGGACTGGTGGTTTTTCAGTTTGCCTTGTCGATTACGCTCATTTTGGGCATGATTATCGTTCACGAACAAATTAATTATTTACGAACCAAAAACGCTGGTTATGACCGCGAAAACCTTCTTTATATGCCATTGGAAGGAAATTTGCAGAAAAACTTCGCCTCGTTCAAACAAGAACTTCAACATCAGCCTGGCATCAAATCAGTCACCTGCTCCCAATCAGACCCGCTGGAAGTAGGCTCATCGACACAAGGCGTAAAATGGCCCGGAAAAGACACAACCCAGTTATTGCTTTTTGCCAACAACGCCATCTCGTACGACTACATCAAAACGATGGGTATTCAACTGATTGGCGGGCGGGATTTCAGCGACCAATACGGAACCGACACCACCAACTACATCATCAACGAAGCCAGCGCCAAAAAAATGGGCTACAAAGACCCCGTCGGCAAAGAAATGACCATGTGGGACCGTAAGGGAACCATTGTCGGACTGATGAAAGATTTTCATTACAACACGCTTCACTCAGCCATCGAGCCGTTGATTTTGCGCTTACAGCCCAAAACCGAGAATTGGGGGGTCGTCATCATCCGCGCCGAAGGCGGCAAAACCCCTGATGCCATTGCCAATACCGAAAAAGTGTTCAAGAAATTTAACCCTAATTTTCCATTCAAATACTTTTTTGCCGACCAAGAATACGCCAATCAGTACAAAAGTGAAAATGTGGTCAATAAGCTATCCAATTACTTTGCGTTTTTGGCCATTTTTATTTCGTGTCTTGGGCTATTTGGACTGGCGTCGTTTACGGCGGAGCAACGCACCAAAGAAATAGGCGTGCGTAAAGTGCTGGGCGCAAGTGTATCCAATCTGGTAGGAATGTTGTCGCAGGATTTTATCAAATTGGTGCTGCTTGCTACGCTCATCGCGTTTCCAGTGGCGTGGTATTTCCTCAAAAATTGGCTCGAAAAATACGCTTATCGTATCGACATAGAATGGTGGTATTTTGCCATTGCGGCGCTTTCGGCAATAGCGATTGCCCTGCTGACCGTCAGTTACCAAGCCATCCGGGCGTCATTGATGAACCCCGTAAAATCGCTAAAAACGGAATAAAAACTACAATCAACTGTTCAGTTCCGTAAAATAGGCGTACGATTTCGGACAGACCAACTTACAGAAAACAGCTTTTTGAACTTTATTGGAACTGGCGAACAATTTGTCGAACTAAAGCTTAATACGCCTTTGCAACCCCCAATACAGCCCGATTATGATACGCAATTATCTAAAAATCGCTTTCAGAAATCTACAACGAAATAAGATTTATTCGGCCATCAACATCGGTGGACTCGCTATTGGTATGGCTACTTGTTTGTTGATTACGCTTTATGTCTTAGACGAAATCAGCTACGACCGCTATCATCAAAAAGCCGACAGAATTTATCGGATTGATTTTGATGTCAAGTTTGGTGGGCAAGATAGGGAATTTGCCACTGTTTCGGATGGAATGGGGGATGCTTTAAAAAACGACTATCCCTTCATCGAAACCTTTACCCGATTCAGGCCCATTGATATTTTAGTCAAAAAAGGGAATCAGAGTATCCGTGAGTCTATGTCTATGTTTGTTGACAATTCAGTTTTTGAAGTTTTTGATATTCCATTGATTGAAGGTGACGCCAAAACGGCGTTGCAAGAACCATTTACGATAGTTTTGGATGAACAGACTGCTCAAAAATATTTTGGAAAAACACAGGTTTTGGGCATTACAATGACCATTGATGAAAAAGCCTACAAAGTAACTGGTGTAATGAAAAAAATCCCCGAAAACTCGCATTTCAGGGGCAGAAATATGTTTCTTTCGATGGCAAGCTCGGCAGATAGCAGGGCAAATAACTGGTTGAACAATAATTTTTTTACCTATTTAGTATTCAAAGAAGGTACAAAACCTGAGCAGTTAAAATCGCAGTTCGATAAGGTCATCCACAAATACATGATGCCCCAATTCAAGAGTGTAATGGGTATCAAGAGCATAGAAGAATTAGAAAAAGCGGGCAATCGCGTAGCTTTGGGATTGACGTCATTGACAGATATTCATCTCCATTCTAACAAATTCTATGAACTTTCGCCTAATAGTAGTATTCAGTATGTTTACATTTTTTCGGCGATTGCTCTTTTTATTTTGTTGATAGCGTGTGTCAATTTTATGAATCTCAGCACGGCCCGTTCGGTCAATCGGGCAAAAGAGGTGGGTGTACGTAAAGTCATGGGGTCGGTACGTACGATGCTCATGAATCAGTTTTTGTCAGAATCCATCCTGATGAGCTTAATAGCATTCATATTGGCGCTTGGAATTGCTACTTTGGTTTTACCATTTTTCAATGATATATCAGCCAAAAATCTAAACCTATCATTCGTCAAAAAACCACTTTTACTATCCATATTGTTTAGTTTTGCTGTTTTTGTAGGCTTGTTAGCTGGTATTTATCCCGCTCTATTTTTGTCTTCATTCAAACCAATTAGCATACTAAAAGGCAAACTAAGTGCCACTACCAAAGGTGGTTATTTCCGAAGTAGCTTGGTTGTTTTTCAGTTTTTTGCCTCAATATTTCTTATCATTTCTACCATAGTTATTTATTGTCAGTTAGATTTTATTCAGAAACAAAACATTGGCTTCAATCGTGAACAAGTCATCGTTATCAACGATACAAATCTATTAGAAAAAGGCTTAGAATCGTTTAAAAACGAATTGTTACAAATTTCAGGCATAAAATCGGCTACCATAAGTGCTTTTTTACCGACACCTTCTTACCGAAATAATACTGTTTTTTGGACAGAAGGCCAGCTCAGTGCCGATAATGGTATTACGATGCAATTCTGGGAAGTAGGCTATGACTACACCGAAACACTCAAAATGCAATTTGTTGCTGGGCGTGACTTTGATAAAACAATGTCAACAGATTCGTTGGCTATCATCATCAACGAAACCACGGCGAAACAAACAGGCTATAAAAATCCAATCGGACAGAAATTATACGCTTATGGCGGCAATTTAAAAGATTTGATTCCTTATACGATTATCGGAGTGGTCAAAAACTTCAATTACGCATCTCTACGAGAAAATGTAGCAAGCCTCTCAATGTGCCTTGCTAAAAAACCTTATGGAATGATTTCGGTGCGGGTGCAATCCGATGATTTTAAGCAGAGCATCGCCCAAATCGAAGAAAAATGGAAGGCAAGAGCGGGCGGAACTCCCCTCAATTATCAATTCTTAGACGAAGCATTCGACAATATGTATCGTACCGAACAACGCATTGGAAAAGTCTTTATCAGTTTTGCAGTTTTAGCGATTCTTATAGCTTGTTTGGGCTTATTTGGTTTAGCCACTTTCACAGCCGAGCAACGTACCAAAGAAATTGGCGTGAGAAAAGTGCTTGGGGCAAGTATTTGGAGCATTGTTCAGTTGCTTTCAAAAGACTTTCTAAAATTGGTTTGCCTAGCCTTTGTGATAGCTTCGCCCTTGGCGTACTATGCCATGAGTACGTGGCTGAAAAACTTTGCATTTAGAACCGATATTCCGTTGTGGGTTTTTATCGGATCAGGCACTTCCGCCTTGGCAATAACCTTACTAACAGTGAGTTATCAATCCATAAAAACAGCATTAATGAATCCAGTAAAGAGTTTGAAAACGGAGTAAATTCAAGGATTTAGGGGTTAGGCTTTAGAAAAAAAACAAGAATAGCCCAATTCCTAAAACCTTAAAATTATGAAAAAGCTATGTTACGTAACTACCTAAAAATCGCTATCCGAAATCTTGTCAAAAACAAGGTGTATTCTTTCATCAACATTGTGGGATTATCGGCTGGGATGGCCGTGGCAATACTTATCGGGCTTTGGATGTGGGATGAATTATCGTACAACAAATATCACCAAAACTACGAAAAAATTGTGCGGGTCATGCAACACGTGACCAACAACGGTGAAGTGCAAACGTGGCCTAATACACCGCTTCCTTTGGCCGAAGAACTCCGTAAAAGTTACGGGAGCGATTTTAAGCACGTGACCGTGGCGAAAGATGCATACAGTATTTTGTCTTACGGCGAGAAAAAATTCAGTAAGAAAGGTGCTTATTTCGAACCTCAAGTTACCGAAATGTTAACGTTGAAAATGCTGAAAGGGACGAGAAACGGCCTCAAAAACCCCAACGCTATTCTACTGTCTGAATCTGTAGCCAAGGCATTTTTTGGGGAAGCCGACCCTTTGGATAAAATCATGAAAATGGATAACCAAACGGATGTGAAAGTAACGGGTGTTTATGAAGATTTGCCTCATAATTCTGAATTTCATGACATAACATTTATAGCTCCGTGGCAATTATATTATAACAACAATGAGTGGGTTAGAACAATGGCCGACCCATGGCGGCCCAATGCGTTTCATATTTATGCTCAACTCATTCCAAACGCAGATATAACCACCGTTTCTCACAAAATTAAAGACGCCAAACTCAACAAAGTCAGCAAAGAATTGGCCAAGAAGAAACCAGAGGTTTTTCTGCATCCCATGAGCAAATGGCATTTGTATTCTGACTTTAAGAATGGCATAAATGTTGGCGGGAAAATCCAATATGTGTGGTTGTTTGGCATCAGTGGGCTATTCGTGCTGTTGTTAGCCTGCATCAACTTCATGAATTTGAGTACGGCACGCTCCGAAAAACGAGCCAAAGAAGTAGGCATTCGAAAAGCAGTAGGCTCGGTTCGTGCCCAAATTGTCTACCAGTTCTTTTTTGAATCCCTCTTAATGGTGTTCTTTTCCTTTGGGTTTGCCTTGCTTTTCGCGCAGCTCATGCTACCTTTTTTCAACAATGTGGCCGACAAAACCATGGCGCTCCCATGGAATAATCTGTCATTCTGGATGGTAGGCTTAGGTTTCAGTTTGCTCTGCGGACTGGTGTCGGGTAGCTATCCCGCTTTTTATCTGTCTTCGTTTCAGCCCCTAAAAATCTTAAAGGGTACCTTCCGCGCAGGCCGTTGGGCAGCTTTACCACGTCAGGTGCTAGTAACGATACAATTTACGGTTTCGGTGACGTTGATTATCGGTACCATCATTGTTTTTCGTCAGGTAAAATTTGCCCAAAATCGTCCGATGGGTTATAACAGCAATGGTTTAGTGACTTTGCCCATGTACACTTCCGAAATTCATACCCATTTTGACGCCGTAAAAAAAGAATTGACAAAATCAGGGGCAATTATCGACATGGCCGAAGCGGGAAGCCCCCCCACGGAGAATTATTCAAGCACCAGTACGATTGAATGGAAAGACAAAGACCCGAATCTATCTGTTGATTTTCAGACAATAGCCATTTCGTTTGACTATGGCAAAACCATCGGCTGGTCGTTTAAAGAAGGGCGTGATTTCTCCAAAGAATTTTCTACCGACTCCTCGGGGTTGATTTTGAACGAAGCGGCCGTAAAATTTATGGGTTTGAAGAATCCAGTAGGCGAGACCATTAAGTGGTACGGAACTCCCAACAAAGTAATCGGCGTGGTGAAAGACATGATTGTACAATCTCCTTTTCAACAAGTAAAACCCTCAATTTATCATTTGACCACGGAGCCTGGCGGGGTTATGATTGCCAAAATCAACCCTTTGACAAATGCTGGCAAAGCCTTGAGCGAGGTAGAAACGGTTTTCAAAAAGTTTAATCCTTCCCAACCTTTTGAATATCAGTTTGTGGATGAAGAATATGCCAAAAAATTCGACAATGAAGAACGTATTGGCCAATTAGTCACTTTTTTTGCCATTCTTGCCATTTTTATCAGTTGCTTGGGAATCTTTGGACTGGCCTCGTTTATCGCCGAACAACGTACCAAAGAAATCGGCATTCGCAAAGTATTGGGTGCATCGGTGACCAATCTGTGGCAAATGCTCTCCAAAGATTTTGTCATTTTGGTCATCATTTCTTGCGTTATTTCCGCACCCATTGCCTATTATTTTTTACAAGAATGGTTACAAAAATACACCTATCGCACTGAGATTTCAGGATGGATTTTTGCAGTGGCAGGTTTTGGGGCGTTAGTCATTACACTCCTAACCGTCAGTTTTCAAGCCATTAAGGCGGCGTTGATGAATCCAGTAAAGAGTTTAAAAACGGAGTAAAAAAGAGTGTAGAGGAGATAGTTAGACGGGGTCTGACTATCTATCGTCAGACCTTTTGCTCTTTGTCCACTGCGGGACAATGTTTGTCCGTAAACGGACAGATTAGACTTGATAAAATTTACAAAAAACGCCTTCAGAACCGATTGAAGGCGTTTTTTATGTCTTGGCAAACTATTTGTACGATAAAATAGAAACTAATCATTGTAGGTATGCGCCGCACTTATTTAGGTGAATTTGAAGAAGTGGTTTTGCTCATGGTAGCCATCCTTGACGGCGAAGCCTACGGCGTTACGGTCAGTCAGGCGTTGGAGGAGCATACAGGTCGGGTTGTAACTTTTGGCACGGTACACAATACGCTTATTCGACTGGAAGAAAAAGGGTTTGTGAGTTCTCAACTCGGCGGGGCCACCAACGAGCGCGGCGGAAGGCGCAAACGTATATTCCAGGCAACCGCTTTAGGAAATCGTGCTTTGCAAGAAATTCAACAACTCCGCCACGAACTCTGGCAAATGATGCCTCCCACCAAACTTAGGCTTACTGGAATATGAAAGCAAATAAACTCCATCCTCCACAGTGGCCCCGACGCGTTTTGCGGTGGTTTCATCCCGCCGAAACCCTCGAAGAAGTCGAAGGTGATTTGGATGAACTATACGCCTATTGGTATCGGCGAGCAGGAAAACGACAGGCAACTTGGCGCTATGTGCTCAATGTCGTCTCGGTGCTTCCCCCTTTTGTAAAACAACGTCAACCCAAAAATGAATACCATCAGCCATCCCTAATTCAGCCCTCTATGTTTCGTAATTATCTAACCATCACCCTGCGCACCTTGGCCCACAACAAGGTGTATTCAGCCATCAATGTTATTGGTTTGAGTATAGGCTTGGCCGCCGCCATGCTGATCATGCTATACACCAAAGATGAGGTCAGTTTTGACCAATTTCACGCCAATAACCCTCACATTTATCGGGTAACGAGCAAATCCATTACGCCCGAGGGCGTAGAAAGTCTTACTGGAAATACTGGGCACTTTCAAGGCCCTAAGTTCGGCGCTGGTGTTCCCGAAATACGCGCTTTTGTACGTTATAAAGGCGAACGCAGCGATATTAAGAAAGGAACGGAAATCAAAAGCTATGAATCTTTTGTGGCTGACAGCAGTTTCTTCTCCATTTTCTCGTTCCCTCTGCTAAGTGGCAATCCCACCACAGCACTCAAAGCGCCTAAATCAGTGGTGATTTCGGAAAAAATGGCCGAACAACATTTCGGAACAACGGATGCTTTAGGAAAAACCCTCCTCGTAAAGAATTCTTATGGCGACGGAAGTGAATTTATACCTTATACCGTGACCGGTGTTTCTAAAAATTGCCCCCAAAACTCTTCTATCAAGTTTGATATGCTTTTCCCTAACGTGGTGAGTAAGGAAGAAATAGAGAGTAACGAAAACTGGTTCAATATTTTCCAGAACACCTTTGTTGTGCTTCAACCCAATGCCGACCTAAAAAAGGTTGAAGCAACCATGAACCGGATTTATCAGGCCGACGCCAAGGAAGCCATTAAGATGATTGCCGAGAAGTACGGGGATAAAAACAAAGTTGTTTATGCCCTTCAGCCTTTTACAGATATGCACTTGAGCAAAGACTTACCAGCTCAAAACGGTTTGCAAGACAGCAGCAATCCCATGTTTTCGTACATCCTGAGCGGCATTGCGCTTTTCATTTTATTGATTGCCTGCATTAATTTCGTGAATTTGACCGTGGCACGTTCGCTGAAACGTGCCAAAGAAATTGGCGTCCGTAAAGTAGTGGGCGGCGGCCGAGGGCAGTTGATTATGCAATTTTTAGGTGAGTCGTTCATTCTGTGTTTTGCCGCTTTTGCCTTTGCCCTGGCCTTGCTGCAACTGGTACTACCAATCTTCAACGAGCTTTCCAACAAAGCACTTTCGTTTTCGTATCTGTTTGATTTCGAATTGGTATTGGGTTATATCGGCCTATTTATCGCCACGGGTTTATTGGCTGGTTTTTATCCCGCGTTGGTTTTATCCAATTATAGTCCCGTGCAAACCCTCTACAGCCGCTTTAATCTTTCAGGCAAAAACTACCTTCAAAAGGGGTTGGTCGTTTTGCAATTTTCACTGGCTTCGTTTCTGATTATTGCCACTTTGACGATTTATTCCCAATTTAACTATCTGACCAACAAAGACTTGGGCTATAACGACAAAAACGTAATCACCATTGAGAAATCCCAAATGAGCCGCAACGAGGCAAAACTATTAAAAGAAGAATTATTAAAAAGCCCGCATATTGTGGATGTAGCGCCAAAAAACGGCGGTAGTTGGGGAACCGTGGCAAAAGTAAACGGAGAAACTCAGCAGAGTTTTGCCTATGAAACTGTCGATGCTACCTATTTTCCACTGTTACAAATTCCCATCATCAAAGGGCGCAATTTCTCGGCTAATTTTCCTTCAGACTCTACCCAATCCATTTTGATTAATGAAACGTTTGCCAAAAAAGTCGGTTGGAAAAATCCGTTGGGACAAGTTGTCAATTTTTGGTACAACGATGACGAAAAATATACCGTTATCGGGGTCGTAAAAGACCATCATTTTGAACCATTGAACTATGAAATCAAACCGCAATTGTTTACTATGAAACCCGGCAATCTATATGGCAAGGTATTCATCAAGATTAAACCTGGTACCGAGACCGCCAGTTTGGGACACGTAGAAAAAACCTATAAAAAGCTGTTCCCCATCAACCCTTATGAATATAAATTCATGGATGAAGAAAACATCAAACGGTACGAAGCGGAAGCCAAATGGAAGCAAATCATGCTTTTCGGGGCGATTCTGACCATTTTTATTTCCTGCATCGGTCTGTTTGGACTGGCTACGCTTTCGGCCGAGCGGCGCACCAAAGAAATCGGAATTCGTAAAGTACTGGGCGCTTCGGTGGCGAGCATCACAACATTGCTTTCGGCCGACTTTCTGAAACTCGTTAGTTTCTCCTTTATTTTCGCTTTTCCTGCGGCTTATTATGCCATCAAAGAATGGTTGCAAAATTATCCTTACCGCATTGACATCAGCGCGTGGACGTTTGCGATAGCTGCCGCCTTATCCATTCTGATTGCTTTTTTCACCGTTAGTTTTCAATCCATTAGAGCCGCATTGGGTAATCCGGTGAAATCGTTGAAGACGGAGTAAAATTAGAGAAAGGGGTAAAAGGAGAATGGAATACGGATTTCTTTCTCCTTTTTCATTTATCGGGAATGGGTAAGGTAGCTTTTAGAAGTGTTCATCTCCGAACAGTCAATGTCCGAAAATGGACATTGACTCCCTCAAAAAAACCGTAATCCACTCAAAATCAAGCCTATTTTTGCGTGGCATGAAGTGTGAGGTAAAGAAAGTACGTATTATCAACCTTTCGATTTATGCTACGTAATTACCTAAAAATCGCGCTACGCACGCTTTGGAAAAATCTCCTCTTTACGGGCATCAACATCGTGGGAATGTCGGTGGGCATGGCTTGTGTGGTGGTTTTGGTGCTTTTTGCCCAAAAATGCCTCACGTTTGATACATTTCACGAAAAAAGTGATCGTATTTATTACGTTCAAACCGAATCTTCCAACGGCCAAAAATACGGGCAAACCGTCTACCCGATTTTGGAGCAATTGCTGAAGGATTATCCCGAAATCGAAACAGGCACGCACGTTCAGACGTGGTACCGGCCGTGGATTCATTACGGCACCAAAGATGTACAAGAGAGCACTGTTTTTGTAGACTCGACTTTCTTTCAGGTGTTTAGCTTTCCGCTCAAATACGGCAACGCCGCCACCGCGCTCAAAGACCCAAACGCCCTGATAGTAAGCGAAAAGATAGCCCAAAATCTATTTGGAGATAGCGACCCCGTAGGCAAAACAGTTACCCTCGACGATACCGTTCAATTCAAGATTTCGGGTGTACTGGCCAAACTCCCCGCCAATTCTTCGCAGCAGTTTGATGTATTGATGCCCGCAAGCACGCTTACTTCTCTCCCCGGATTTAAGAGCAATGCCGACTGGTACAATACTTTTGCGCCCGTGTTTGTGCTGCTCAGAAAAGGAGCCAACAAAGACGCGCTAGAGGCTAAGTTGCCCCAATTGGTAAAAACCCATTTTGCACCCGAATCCCGAAACCAAGTCTTACGACTAAGCGCGTTCAAAAATTTTATTCATGATCAAAACCCTACGTTCAAAGGGCTGATTTATGGAGCCATTGCTATTGCAATTTTTCTGTTGTTAATCATCAGCATTAACCTCATCAACCTCACGATGGCATCAGCATTGCCCCGTATCAAAGAGGTGGCCGTAAAGCAGGTGGCAGGAGCGAGCAAACGCATCATTTTCAATCAATTCTGGACCGAATCGGGCATTGTGATGTTGATTTCCTCGTTTTTGGCCATGCTTTTTGCCATTTATTTTCTGATCCCGTCTTTCAATCAGCTCCGCGACGGGCGTATGCAATTGGATATTTCGTTCGGCAATGATTACCCCACCATTTTAACCGTTTTCGGCATTTCAATGTTGATTGCCTTCATTGCTGGCACGTATCCGGCTTATTACCTCATGGCCCTGAAAACGGCCGAGGCCGTAAAAGGAAAAATTTCCGCTGACCCGCGCCGGGGCCGCCTGCGCCAAAACAGCCTCATTGTCTTGCAATTTGCCCTAGCCGTCGTGCTCATTGTGGCAACCATTGGGCTGCGGCAGCAAATCAATTTCATGAAAACCGCCGATGTTGGTTACGACAAAAACAACGTGCTGGTTTTTAACACCGATTTGGCCTATCGCAACGAAAATGCCGCGCTTTCGGAAGGAAGGGCGTTATTGGACGCACTGCGCCAAAACCCTCACGTGGTGTCGTTTACGGCTTCCGAACTTACGCCCGTGCAGTATTGGCAAAACTTCAATAACTATTTCCCCGAAGGCAACGAGGCAAAAAAGGTCATCTTACGTCACGTAAGCGGTACCGCTGGCTACTTCGAAACGTTTAAGATTCCGTTTATTGAAGGTCGTGGATTTTTGGACAATTCGGCCGACTCCGTCAATCACTCCGTTGTCATCAACGAAGCGGCCATGAAAGCATTCGGTTGGACGAGCGCCGTAGGCAAACGCTTGCGTCAAAACAACAACGACCAAATTTATACGGTGATTGGTGTGACCAAAAATTTTCATTACCAAAGTCTCAAAGATGACGTTGAGCCGCTCCTACATTGGTACGCGGGCAAACAGCAACTCAGTAGCTTTTTAAGTGTACGCCTCACCGACGAATCCAAAGGCAAAGACCTAATAAGCCATCTTGAAGCGCGTTTTAAAAAGATTCCAGCCAGACGAACATTGAATCATTTTTACCTCAGCGATGAAGTGGCCAAATCTTACCAAGCCATCGACAACATCTGGCGCATGACCAGTTTTGTAACGATTCTTGCCATTTTGATTGCGTGTGCGGGGATTTTTGGGTTGATTTCGCTCGTGGCCAAACAGCGCACCAAAGAAATTGGGGTCCGGAAAGTACTGGGCGCGAGCATCAGTAGCATTGCCACCATGCTTTCGGGAGATTTCTTAAAACTCGTTGGTCTTGCGCTACTTATCGGGCTACCCATTTCCTACTGGCTAGGACATAAATTACTCCAGACCTTTGCTTATCGTACCGAAATCAAGTGGTGGTATCTGGCATTGGCGGCCATTGTCGCGTTGGGGATTGCGCTATTTTCGGTCAGTTTTCAAGCCATCAAAGCCGCCTTGAACAATCCTGTGGAAAGTTTAAAAACCGAATAAAATTTAGTTAAGAAATGTACGCTACGTTTTTCTTTCCCATTTCAGTTATAATGTATTTCAACAAAACACACAGCCATGATACGTAACTATTTTAAAATTGCCTGGCGAAACATCGCCCACAACCGCACTTTTTCGGCCATCAACATTCTCGGTCTTGCGCTTGGGATGGCCTGTAGTCTACTCATACTGCTTTGGGTGCAGGACGAACTGAAAATGGATGCCTTCCATGCCAATGGACTGCAGTTGTACCACGTAATGGAACGCCAATACTACGACGGCAAAGTTGATGCCGCCCCTAGTACTCCTGCCTTACTGGCCGACGAACTCAAGAAACAGTTTCCCGAAATCGTCTATGCAGCGGGTTTATCATGGGAAAGTATCCATACTTTTTCGGTCGGTGAAAAACTCAACAAAGAAAAGGGTCGTTTTGCAGGGGCAGATTGGTTTAAAATGTTTAGTATACCACTGCTTGAAGGTTCGGTCCAAACCGCCCTCACTGGACCCGCAAACATTGCTATTTCGCAAAAAATGGCGCAGAATTATTTCGGAAGCCCGCAAGCAGCCGTCGGCAAGAGTATTCGTATTGATAACAAAGCCGATTATTTGGTCACGGCCGTATTTGAAGATTTGCCCCAACATAGCTCCGAAAAATATGATTTCCTGCTCACATGGGATGATTTTATCAGGCGAAACGAATGGATGAAAGACTGGGGCAACAATGCCACCGCCACCCGAATCCAGCTACGCCCCGATGCCAAAGCCGAAGTAGTAGAGGCCAAAATGAAGTCATTTCTGAAGAAATACAACCCCCATTTAGGCAAACAAAACGTTGATATTCAATTGTTTCTTCAGCCTTACCAAGACGCCTATCTCTATTCAAACTTCAAAGATGGATATCAGGATGGAGGGCGTATTGAGTACGTTCGGTTGTTTGGCATTGTGGCCGTTTTTATCCTGTTGATTGCCTGTATCAATTTTATGAACCTTGCCACGGCCCGGTCACTCAAACGCGCCCGCGAAGTAGGCGTACGCAAAGTAGTGGGAGCCGTACGGGGGATATTGATTGGTCAGTTTGTGGGCGAAGCATTACTCCTGACGGCCATGGCGCTGATTGTCGGGGTCACTTTATCGGGCCTCCTATTACCTACTTTTAATACATTGACCGAAAAAAATATTCAGTTGCCTTTTCACCAACTCTCATTTTGGGGAACACTGCTGGGCATGATTTTCCTGACTGGAATCGTGGCAGGAAGCTATCCAGCGCTGTTTTTATCATCGCTGAATCCCATCCGAGTACTCAAAGGCTCCGTCACCTTCGGGGCGGGGGCCCGGTTATTCCGTCAAGGGTTGGTGGTGTTTCAGTTTGTGCTATCAATGTTGCTCATCATCGGAACCATTGTTGTGTATCGGCAACTCGACTTCATTCAAACCAAAAATTTAGGCTACAACCGGGAGAATTTGATTTATTTATCGTCGGAGGGAGACTTACCTAAAAAGTATGACACATTTAAACAGCAACTCCTACAAAGCCAAGGTATTCAGAGCATTACCTTCATGGATGGTACCCCTACTAATACCTTTGGCAGTACTAGTAATGTAAAATGGCCCACCAAAGACCCCAATTCCAGCGTCAGTTTTCAGTTTTCTACCGTTGATTATGATTTTTCCAAAACCTTGAATGTAAAGTTGAAAGGGCGCGATTTTGGGAAAGACTTTGGTATGGATTCCGTGAGTTATTTGATTAACGAGGCTGCTGCCCGCCGGATTGGCTATAAAGACCCCATCGGGAAGCCACTGACGTTGTGGAACAAACCAGGAATCATCGTGGGTGTCTTGGAAGATTTTCATCAAAATTCAATGCACGTAGCCATCGAACCAATGATTGTGAAACTCAGCCGTGATGCATCCAACAAAAATATCATTATCCGAACTCAGCCAGGCCAGACCAAACAAGCGCTGGCAAGCATTGAAAAAACGTGGCGTGAACTGAATCCAAAATTTCCGTTTACGTATCAGTTTGCCGATCAGCAGTTTCAGAATCTATACCGCAGCGAAATGACCATCGGCTCATTGACAAATTACTTTGCCTTTTTGGCCATTTTTATTTCTTGCCTCGGGCTGTTTGGCCTCGCTACCTTTACGGCCGAACAACGCACCAAAGAAATCGGGGTTCGTAAAGTATTGGGGGCATCGGTGTTGAGTGTTACGGCGCTATTGTCAAGAGATTTTCTCAAATTAGTACTCATTTCCATCGTCATTGCTTCGCCGTTGGCTTCATGGCTCATGGATAAGTGGCTGCAAAATTTTGCGTATAAAACCACGGTAGAATGGTGGGTTTACGCACTCTCTGGCGCCTTAGCCATCTTAATTGCCCTCCTGACGGTGAGTTTTCAAAGCATCAAAGCCGCCTTGATGAATCCCGTGAAGAGTTTGAAAGTAGAATAAACTCGCTGGTCGTCCACTAAATAAATCTTAACATTTTTTAACCGTCAATTCTTTTCTTTCTTCTGTACCTTGTAGCCGCAATTCATTACAAATCAGAGGAATGCTAAAGAACTACCTTGAAACAACCCTGCGAAATCTCCGCGCCAAGCGGGTATATACAACGCTGAACATCCTTGGTCTGTCGGTTGGTATGGCAAGTGGTTTACTTATTTTTTTGTTTATAAGTCACCATCTGAGTACCGACCGACACCATCAAAAATTTAACCGTATCTATCGAATCGTCACCGACTTGCATCTGGAAGATGGTTCGGTAGAATACTATCCCGAGGCACCATTGCCTATGGCCAGGGCCTTTCGGGCTGATTTTCCACAAATAGAGCAGGCCGCCTACTTAAAAATGAACCGTGAACTGACGGTCAGCGTACTACTCCCCAATCAATCGGCCCCAAAACGCTTTTTGGAACTCAATACCACCGCCCTTGTTGAAAGCGAATTGTTTGATATTTTGGATTATCAATGGCTCAAAGGCAACCAAAAAACCGCGCTTCGCAAACCCAACACGGTGGTGATTACGCAATCGTTGGCAAAAAAATATTTCGGCACCTTAGACCCTCTAGGTCGGACCATCAATTTAGACAATTTGACCGAAGCCAAAATAACCGGCGTTTTGGCTGACCCTCCCAAAACAACCAACACCGATATTCAACTGTTTATTTCCGCAGCTACGTTGCCGCGCCTTATTCCCGATTTTGACGTCAATGATTGGTGGTCGTTGAATTCAACTGACCGAGTTTATCTTACCCTCAAAAATCCGCTTTCTGCCGCAAGACTGGAAGCCGCACTTCCTGCACTTTCCAAAAAACATTTTGCCGAAAATGCCTCCGTTTTTCAATTCCATATACAACCATTGGCCGATGTTCATTTTGATGTACAACGCATCGGAGGGAGCCCAACCGTCAGGCCTTCTTTGCTTTGGTCATTGGGCGCTGTTGGCTTGTTTTTGGTTTTGATTGCCTGTATCAATTTTATCAATCTGGCCACGGCTCAAGCGCTTAGCCGTGGCAAAGAAATCGGAATTCGTAAAACGCTGGGTAGTACCAAACGTCAGATTAGAGGACAATTTTTACTCGAAACAGCCCTCATTGTGCTAATCTCGGCTGTATTTGCGGTCATTTTTGCCTTGATTTGTATTCCAATATTCAATCAATGGCTACCCAATGGCCCGATGTTTCAATTTACTCCCCAAGCCATTGGTTTTTTGCTGTTGCTGGTGGTGCTTGTTACGGTATTGGCGGGCGGCTATCCTGCTTTTGTTTTGTCGGGTTTTAGTCCGTGGGCAGCGCTAAAAGGCCCGTTGGTTAAGTCGCGCAAAAATTTATCGTTGCGAAAACTCCTAATTATGTTTCAGTTCGGAATTTGTCAGGCACTTTTGGTGGGAACCCTCGTCGTCACCCACCAAGTTCGTTATTTGCAGGACTCTGATTTAGGTTTTAGTAAAAATAATATTGTAATTATCAATTTGCCCAACCCGTCCAAAACAGCCTTGTCAGCATTCAAAAATGACCTGCGCCAATCGCCTTATGTACAATCTATAAGCGCCTGTTACCGACCACCCGCGGCGGCCGTCATGAACGGCGGTTCGTTCAAATTTGGGGGAAAGAGCACTTGGGAGACATTCCCAATTCGGGAACGATTGGCTGATTCTGACTATCTGAGCACTTTTGATTTGCACTTGGCTGCGGGTCGAAATATCACCGAGAGCGATACCATTCGGGAATATTTGGTCAATGAAGCACTACTCAAAAAGCTGAATATCAAAGACTCGAAGCAGATTCTGGGACGCAAACTCGAAACTTATCTCTCGCCAGTGGCTTTACCCATCGTTGGCGTAGTCAAAGATTTTCACCTGCGCTCGCTCCACGAAACAATTCAGCCCTGTTTTATTGCCACTCAAACGGCCCGGTACAAAAAAGTTGGTGTTCAGATTGTGGGGCAGCATCCCGAACAAACACTGCGGTTTATTGAGCAATCGTGGCAAAAACGCTATCCGAATGAGGTATTTACCTACGAATACTTAGACGAGCAATTGGCTAAATTCTACCAAACCGAAACGTTGATTTTTCGGGTTTCCGTCGTTTTTGCGGGCATCGCCATTTTGATCAGTTGCCTTGGCCTGTACGGATTAGTGTTGTTTACCATGACACAACGCACTCAAGAAATAGGTATTCGTAAAGTTCTCGGTGCTTCGGTGGCGGGTATTATTTCACTGCTTTCCAAGGACTTTCTCAAATTGGTAGCCGCTGCCATCGTAGTTGCGTCGCCCTTGGCTTGGTATGCTATGAACCAATGGTTGCAGGATTTTGCGTATCATATTCAAATGGAGTGGTGGATGATTGGGCTAGCAGGCACCTTATCTATCTTTATCACCCTCCTAACGGTGAGTTTCCACAGCATCAAAGCCGCGCTAATGAATCCCGTGAAGAGTTTGAAGGTGAAGTAAAAAAGTAATGGGCAAATAAGGATAAATTAGCTATTTCCTTTCGCCCATTTTCAATATTATTTTCTCTTCTGTCGGCTCATTTCTTTTTCAAGGTCTCCACATCTTTCATCAATTGTGCATAGGATTGTACCAATTCTTCATTTTGTTTTTGGAGTTTTTGGATGAGCTCTTGTTGCTCTTGAATGGCCTTAATGGCTACAACCGACAAGTGAGAATAATCTACCCCGTGTAAGTCAGCAATTTCACCCGCAGCCCCATTTTTTATCGGTACTGTCATTATGTCTACCATTTCGGGAAATACCTCCTTTAGTTCTTGGGCAATAAATCCAATGGATTCTGTAGCATTTGGGCTGCTGTCTATCATCTGGTACCGTGCAGGCCGAAGTCGCATTATTTGACCCAACACGCTTTCTAAATTTTGAATATTCTTTTTCAATCTGCGGTCGCTTGTATCCGACCACCCACCGTCAGTAGGCCGCATCCATCCTTTAGTTGAACCATTGTATTTTGCCATCAGACAGTCAGTTCCGTTATCTGTACTATACACATCTGACTTTAGCTCCCAATTGTTAAAATTCGTATTGTTGATAAGCACCAATCCTGTATTATTAGCGGCCTGTTTTATTTCTAGCGTATATTGGGGGTTACCTGAATTTATACCGAATTTTCCGTTTCCAGCCCCCATAACAACATTGCCCCCGGGGATGTCATTCAGCACGACCCGTCCGTTGTTTTTACCCGCCCGTATGTACGTCTCCTCTCCTACATCGTAATGAAAATGTGAATTGTGGGTAGTCCCAGATACTACTAATGAGCCGTTTGCGTTGGTAGCGCCGCGTGTTATCCACATACCAGTAGTGGAACTGCCCCCGTTTCTCACTCCTATATTGCCATTGCTGAGTAATGTAAAAACCCCCGTAGGAATACTGAAAGAAGAAGTGGAGTTGGATGAACCATAATTAAATGTATTGATAAACATCGCTCCCGTGTTGGGGTCAAAAAACTGCGTAGCGGCATAGCCTTCTCCAATACGTCGTTGTACATTGCTGCCATCGCGGTATTGATTGAAGCCAATTGTAGGCCAATTGCGTTGCAAAGAGAGCCCTGTCCCGTCGGAGCCAAATACCGCCGACGTAGGGCCGTTGCCCAATGCACCAAACACCTCAAATTTCCCACGCGTAGGTACTGAAATACCCACGCCCACGTTACCAGTGTTGGTGGTACTCAAATCATTTCCTATCAATTGCCAGCCCGTTCCCGAAGCAGCGGTACTGCCAAAGTTAGCCCAAAGCGTACCCGTCCAATAGCTGAATTGCTTCAAGTCAGAATCATACACCATCATGCCTTCCGTTTTGTTGGGCAAAGCATTTTTTGTTACGGTGCTCATTTTGGGTATCGTCACTCGGTCTGGAAAAATACCCTGAGCAAAAGTGGAGGAATATACCATAACCCCCAACCACACAGCTGCGATTTTTTTCATAGTGAGAAATGAGTTTTTATCAAATTTAGTGTAAACCCATCAATAAAAATCACACTACTTCCTAAACTTAGTATTCGGCAACGCCAGAGCCCGTAAGGCACTGACTATCTGAATCCTAAATCACTTTCCTCTCCAATAAAACTCGAAAATATAAATGATAAGGGCTGAAAATATCTATCGGAAGAAGTAAGTCACTACACTATAAAAAAGGCAGGCGAAGGCAGGGGGCAGACGCAAGGCCTGCCCTACGGAGTTTATTTCGTTCGGCTATAGATTGCCCGGAAATTCTTCACACTTTCGGCGATTTCGGGGCCGTTGTTTTCCCAGTGATATTCGTATTCAACCGAAATAGGGCCTTTAAAGTTTTGGCGTTTCATTTCAGCAATCACCGCTTCTACTTTACAGTCGCCTGTGCCCCAAACTACGTCGTGATAGCGACCTTCGGGCGTGTCTTTTTTCACGTCTTTAAAGTGCATTCCCAATACATGCCCGTTCAGTTTCTTAAGACATTCGACGGGGTCAAGACCAGAGCGTACCCAGTGGCCAATGTCGGAACAGGAGCCTACATATTTGCTGCCGCCAATCGCGGCCAAGACGGTATCAGGATGCCAATAACGTGAAGGCTTGGGGTGGTTGTGCAAGGCCACATTTATCTTGTATTGGTCAGCCAATTTCCGCACCAACGGCATTTGGGCGGGCGAAGGCTCGGTGTTGATGTTCAAAACACCCATGTCTTTGGCAAATTCAAACAAAGTAGTCCATTCGGCATCGGTTTTGGGGTTGACCACCCCGTATGCTACAATCGTCAATCCTTTGTCTTTTACCAGTTTCTTCACCGCCGTACGCGTAGCAGCATCCATGCTGAAATCCATTTTTCCTTCCAACCCGCCGCCGATGGTTTGCCCTGGGAATGCTTCTACGTATTTGAGACCGCAGCTGTCTATTTTGCGAATGGCTTCGGCAAACGTAAACAACCGAAACGAGTAGGCCTGAGAGCCGAGTTTCCAGCCTGCCTTGTCTTCGGGAGTTTTTTGAGCCTGTACAGATAAAGCCCCCATAGAAAGCAGCAATCCGCATAGGAGGTATTGTGTGATTTGTTTCATAGAATCAATGATTTGTTTTTTTAAAAAGTGTTTGGTTATCTACCTTTACCTATACGTCGATTTTTTTAACCACAAAGAACACTAAGAATTCACAAAGAGCACAAAGTCTCTTTGTCCTAAAGCGTACAAAGTTGTCCGATTATGGACAATCAGCACAATTGCTTCTTTTCAATAAATCCCTAACAATCAATTATTTAACAACAAAACTTTTCAATGGCAAACTATTTGCTCAGCAAAAATAGAAATAATACAAACCGATGAAACGGACGTATCTAGGAGAATTTGAAGAAATCGTTTTACTGACCGTTGCCGTGCTAGATGGCCAAGCCTACGGCGTAGTACTGATGCACGAAATCATTGAACAAACGGGCCGGAGTGTTCGACTGAATCAGGTGCATTCGGCCTTGCAACGTCTGGAAGAAAAAGGGATGGTCAGCTCAGAGATGGGCGAACCTACCAACGAGCGCGGCGGACGCCGCAAACGCCTGTTTTCAGTTACGGCCTACGGGCACCGCACCTTGCAAGAAATTCAGGAAGTGCGGGTCAGTTTTTGGAGCAGATTAACGAGCCCCTTGAAATTATCTGTTTAATCCCGCCTTTACCGATGAAAACTCAACCGCCCATCTTAGCCAATAAACTACTCAAATGGTTTTGCGCCCCGCATTTGTTGGAAGACATTCAAGGCGACCTCCACGAAGAGTTTGCTTTTCAAGTCAAACGCATCGGCCTACGAGGTGCGCAGTGGCTTTACTGGCGGGAAGTGCTGGGATTTATGAAGCCGCGCTACCTCAAGCGGCTCCCTCAAAAATATCCAATAACCTATTCATACAGCCCCGATATGTTACAAAACTATTTCAAAATTGCGGTTCGAAATCTCTTTAAAAACCGTACGTTTTCAATCATCAATATTTCTGGATTGGCCATGGGGCTGGTCTGTTGTTTGGCCATTGGGCTGTACGTATGGGACGAATACCAATACGACCGCGCCGTGCCGCAATTTGAACAGACATATCGGGTGACGGAAAAGCAAAAACAAGCCACGGGGCTTTATGACATTGCCGTAACTCCCGGCCCGCTGGCTCCGGCGCTCAAAAATGATTTTCCCGAAATTACCGAAACGGTTCGCGTCGGAGCGTGGTCGGGATTGCTTCAATATCAACAAACTGCGGTGGAACCCGAAGCCATGCGAGTGGTTGACCCTTCTTTTTGGTCGTTTTTTGGGTTCAAACTCTTAAAAGGGAATCCGCAAACGGTGTTAACCTCCCCCGACGAAATCGTTATCAGTGAAGCCGTGGCCGAGCGTTTTTTTGGCAAAGACTGGCGAGCTCAATCCGTTTTAGGAAAAACCATCCATTATAATCAAGAACGTCCGCTTCGATTGTCGGGCATTGTTGAAAACGCTCCTGCGCGTTCGCATCTTCAATTTGATGTATTGTTGCCCTTTAAATATTTTGAATTAAATGATAAATGGAGCTACAATTGGGACAGCAATAATTACCATACCTACCTCAAAATCAGACCAGATGCCAACATCGCTACTTTCAGTCAGAAGCTGGTAGGCCAACTAAAAAAATACAATAAAGGCAACGAAACACCGCTTTTGCTGCAACCCCTGCGCGACATTCATTTGTATTCCGACTTCGATTTTGGCACCGATTGGGGCAAGCACGGTGACATCCGCTACGTCCGAATCTTCATCATTGTGGGGTTGATTGTACTGCTCATTGCTCTATTCAATTTCATCAATTTATCTACCGCACGGGCCACGCAACGGGCACGGGAAGTAGGAGTTCGCAAAAGTGTGGGCGCGTTACGCTCCAGCCTGATTGCGCAGTTTTGGGGCGAGTCTTTGTTAATGACCTCATTGGCGTTGGGCATTGGATTGGTACTGCTTCACTCATTAATGCCTTTTTTCAACGAGTTGTCTGGTAAGGTAATGACGGTACCTTTCCAACAACCGCTGTTTTGGGTTTCCATGGTGGGCGTGTTACTATTTATCAGCTTTTTGACTGGACTGTATCCCGCTTTTTATCTTTCTTCTTTTCGTCCAGTCAGTGTGTTGAAAGGCGTTTTCGATAAAAAATCAGGTGTCGGCTTTCGGAAAACATTGGTCGTGACCCAATTTGTGATGTCAATCGTGTTGATTATTGGCACGGTGGGATTGTATCAGCAATTGCAGTTCATGCAAAACAAAAAATTAGGTTTTGACAAAGAACAGTTACTCTATGTACGCCTCAAAGGAGATGTACGTCAAAAAGCATTCACACTGAAAGAGTTACTGACAAAACAGAGCAGTATTGCATCGGTTTCGGCTACCACGAGTACGTTGGTCAATATGCAAAACACTTCGTATATCGAATGGGACGGAAAGACGCCCAAAAATGAATTTTTGATCACCCAAATGAATGTGGACGCTGATTTTCTAAAAACAACTGGCATGACATTGGCCGCGGGGCGCAACTTCTCTGCCTCCATAGCAAGCGACAGAAGTAACAAGTTTGGCACCTATCTCATCAACGAAACCGCCGCTCGCCGCATGGGGTGGACACCACAAAAAGCATTGGGTAAAAAAGTAAATTTTTGGGGCTTAGACGGAGAAATTGTAGGGGTATTACGCGACTTCCATTTCCGCCCGATGAATGTTAAAATCGAACCATTCATCGTCCGCTTTCGCCCTAAAGAATCCTATTTCAATCTATTAATTAAAACTCGTCCCACTCATACCCAACAAGCCTTGGCCGACATTGCCCGAATCTATAAAAAATTTGAGCCAAATCAACCGTTCAGTTACGGGTTTGTCAATGATGATTTGGAACGCCAATATGCCCTTGAGCAACGCACTGGACAGCTGCTCTTATGCTTTTCTCTCCTCACGATTTTGATTGCCTGCTTGGGTTTGTTTGGTTTGGCCACTTTCACCGCCGAGCAACGCATCAAAGAAATCGGTATTCGAAAAGTAATGGGAGCCTCCATTGCAAATATCACTGGTTTACTATCCAAAGACTTTATCAAATTGGTGTTGATTGCCAACGGCATTGCATTTCCGTTGGCCCACTACGGTCTGAACCACTGGCTACACGATTTTGAGTATCGTATTGGTATTGAATGTTGGATTTTTGGCGTGGCTGGTATCTCGGCCATTGGAATTTCCTTGCTAACGGTGAGTTTTCAGGCTATTAAAGCCGCATTGATGAATCCGGTGAAGAGTTTGAAAACGGAATAAAGTTTAAAAAAAGAAAAACGGAGCCCAGAGAAAATAGAAAAAGTGAAGCTTGCCGATAAAATTGGTATAAGGAATTTCACATCATGAAAGACCCTAAACACATTGTACAACAAGGCTATGACCGCCTAGGCAGTCGCTACCGCGAACACTATGAAAATACAAACCCAGAACGGTATCTTGATTGGCTAACAAAATTAGCTCAACTTTTGCCATCCAATGCCAACCTCCTTGAGCTGGGCTGTGCCGATGGGATTCCAACGGCCCGTTTTCTAAGCCCAGGTTTCAAGTACTTAGGAATAGACATTTCTCCTGTACAAATCGAACTGGCCCGCAACAACGTTCCTAATGCTCACTTTGAGGTCGTCGATATGTCTATCCTAAACTTTCCCGCCTCTTCGTTTGATGGGATTATTGCACTGTATTCGCTTATTCATGTTCCTCTGGCCGAGCAACCTACACTAATAAACGCTGTCTATCAATGGCTTAAGCCCAACGGCTATTTTCTCTGTGTGGTGGGGGCTGATGAGTGGACAGGTACAGAAGCAAACTGGATTGAATCTGGTACGCTTATGTACTGGAGCCAAGCGGATGCGGCCACGTATCAATCATGGTTTATTGAAAGTGGATTTAAGATTGTTGAACATTGCTTTGTGCCCGAAGGAACCAGCGGACACACATTCTTTTTCGCACAAAAGATGGCGTATATTTAACAAAAATTGTCTAATGGCTCACCCCCCTTTATAATTTCGTGTTTTTTTAGGTCATTAGCGCTTTGCCAATCATGCCAAAATTTGTATTTTTACCATAACATTCTCTATTTTGATTCGGTGTGCAAACAATAATTACCGACGATTCTCAACGTGCTAAACCCAACGACAAATGGTTTCGACTCATCGGAGTTCCCGTGTCAGTTTTGCCATTTGTATTCTTTTACATACGAGAATATGGTTTTGAGTGGTCATTGGTGTGGCTGACCTTTGGTTGGGGATTGATAACAACAGGCCTAAGTTGGGAATTGCTACGCTGGTGGGTATTTCAGGCACGGGCCAAGTATTTCCAAATTGATAATACTGGTCGACGCGTTCTACTTACGTTTATCGGTTACGCGGTATTAACCTCCTTGATACAGCCCCTCGAAACTTGGGGGCTCAGCCAGATTGACCCTACGGGTCTAATTGCTGATCCAACTCCCCGCGTGTATCTGACCCATATTGCGATGGCCATTTCGTTTGCTTTCATTGTGGGGGGCGTCTATGAGGTCATTTACTATCTGAAATTGTACCGATTAGCCCTGACGGATGCCGAAGCCCTCAAGAAGGCAAAGATGCAAACCGAGTTAGATGCGCTACGCCAGCAAGTCAATCCACACTTTTTGTTCAATAGCCTTAATTCGTTAACCGCCCTAATCGGCGAAGACCCGCAGAAAGCCGAAACCTTTAGTGAGGAGCTGAGTTCGGTATATCGATATCTACTCCGCTGCAACGACGCAACATTGGTGCCACTGTCGGCAGAACTAGACTTTCTTAACTCCTACTACCACTTACTCAAAACTCGCCATGGAGATTCACTTATATTAAGCGCAAATGTTTTGCCCAACGGTGAGGAACGGCAACTTCCCCCCTTAACGCTGCAACTATTGATTGAGAACGCCGTTAAGCACAACATCATATTGCCCGAACAGCCACTAAACATCAATTTGTATCTTGACGAATCAAATTGGCTTGTGGTCAGCAATAACATACAACGTAAATCTACTCGGGTGTTGAGCAACGGCGTGGGCTTGAGTAATATATTAACCAAGTATCGAATGCTAGGACAACCCGCGCCCATCATTGAGGATGACGGGCGCGAATTTCGCGTAACGCTACCACTGGTGTGATTTTCTATGCCATACCCCTTAATAGATTTTAGTATTGAGCAAGTTGTGGGGGTGTTTTAGAGGTGTTTTATTGGTTCGGGGGCATCTTTAAAATGCTCGTATTTATTAAGTAGTTTACCGATTCGATACACGACGGGCAGAATAACTTTCCTGACAAAAACGGGCATTTCGTTCATCTCATATTCGCTGGCATAACGGATGATGAGATAAGCCGCATCAAAAACTTCAGGTTGGGCTTTGCCTGATTTTTTCTGAGCAGCAAAAATGCTACTCAGAAAAAAAATACTGGTGTTGGCAGGCTTCAACCACCCTTCACAGTGCAACACATCAGGGCCAGCGTTCCAAAAACGGTGCGGGGTACCTCGTTTGAACACAATCGACTCTCCCGCATTTGCGTATTGCTCCGGCTGTCCAGCCACCTGATACCCAATTCGCCCTTTCAAGACTGTAAAACCTTCATCTTGTAGCCAATGTGTATGCATGGGTGGGCCGCTGCCAGGCTGCACAAAATTCTCGGCGACCAAAACATCCCCGTCTGGTTCGTGCAATAAACGCCTGAAAATCAACTTTTCACCAAGGAGATTATCGATGGTATGTGGCAATAAATAGTTCATAGCTGTAATAGATTTATTGTTTATTTGAAATTTATCATTGATGCATCTTATACAGGAATACACCGTTAAGGACTGTTTATAATAAAAACTTTCAATGGCATACTTGACTACTGTACCATGAAGTATGGGTGCAAAGATGGACCTTGGGTTAAGCGTGGCCAATAGTGAATGAAATAGAACGGAAAAAGTTGTCATTAAAGCGACCTAATAGGGACATAAAACGACTCCCATTAATAATCAACAAATGATATGCAGCGCTTGAAGCAGCCCAATGAAGCCCAAAAAAATAGGTATTTGTTGTAGGTATTCTAATGAGAGACAGAACTTTATAGAATAAGTCCCACTAAGTCATGAAAAATCAGTTTAAGCTACTTTATCTATCCATTCTCTCGTTGGCGCTGTATTTACTGTATAGTTGTGTTCAACCCTATATGCCTCCAGAAATCACTCATGCAGGCAACTTTCTGGTAGTGGATGGCTCGTTGAATGTCGGTCCTTTGGCTAATAGCGAAATCAAGCTGAGCCATACCCAAAATATAAATGAGAAGGAGCCACCCAAGGTGGAGCGCGAGGCCACGGTCATTGTAGAAGGTGACAAAGGCAGCAATTTTAGATTTGTAGAAGTGCAACCCGGAACTTATACATTGGGGGCCATTGCTTATGTAACTAACGAAGAATTCCGACTTCATATCCGCACAAAAAATGGCAAAGAATACATCTCTCAGTATGTGCCAGCCATGCAAACTCCTCCCATTGATAGTGTCACTTACCAGGTAAGTCCAGAAAATACAGGCGTACAAATTAATGTTAATACGCACGACCCATTAAATAAGACGCGCTTCTACCGGTGGAATTTTGAAGAAACTTGGGAGTATCAAATGCCGCTGTATACAGGCTATGAAGTTATCGGCAAACAAATTAAGGGGCGAACAGAAGATGTTAATAGGTGTTGGGATAATCGTAAATCATCGCTGATTACGGTTGCCTCTTCCATTAAACTCAGTGAGGATGTTATTCGAGATATGCCGATTACGTTTGTCCCTGTCCTCGGCGACAAGTTGCGGATTAAATACAGTATTCTGGTAAGACAGTATGGAATTTCGCAGCAGGAATTTGAGTACTGGAACGCGCTATCTCGAACCAACGAAGTGACGGGTGGGCTGTTTGATTCTCAGCCATCGCAGGTAACGGGCAATATTTCTTGTGTCAATGATCCTAATGAAATTGTTTTTGGTTTTTTTAGTGCCTCCTCATTAGAAGAAAAGCGGCTGTTTATTACAGAAAATCTGGGCGGACTTACTTTTTTGGACAAATCCTGCGAGCCCCTTGATACGTTGCCCGCATCTGAGGCTGTAAGGATGTTTGAGATGTTGTCTCATCTGATATTGGTAGAATTCCCCGTCCCTGGTTCTCAAGAACTTTGGTATACCACTGGCAGTGCGGCCTGTAGTGATTGCCGAGAACTGGGGGGAACAAACAAAAAACCAACTTTTTGGAAATAGTCAGTCAATGGTACGACCCAGTTAGGAATGAGTTTTCTGAGGCTAATTTGCTAATCAAACAAGGAATCATTAAAGCCTCTTCTCCCCAAAATGGCGATACAGTATTGGGGCTGAAGAAAAAATATATTTCCATTCATCGGTGTGTTTTTTGAGCCCATCTACTAGAGCAATTAATTGGTAGATTAGACTAAAAGTGCGTTAAACGTTGGGTTTCCATTTCGTTCTAACCTTCGTAAACCAACAAAAAACAAGCAATTAAAATAACAGCAACCATGAAAAAGACCATCTTAGCCATCGCCGCTTTGGCTCTTTTGAGCATCGCAACTGTCAATGCCCAACGCGGCCAATATCCAAGCCAACGTCCTAATCACGCACCCCAATTCAACAATCCTCGGATTGACAATGCCTACCAAGAACTAAAAATCAACCGATTGGATAACATCGTCAAACTGACGCGCAAGCAGGAGAATGAGTTAAAAAGAATTGAGAACCATTATGACCGCATCCTGAGAGGAAGACGCCTCAGTGGCCGAGATATTCAGCGTTTGGAAAATGAAAAACAACGCGAAATTTGGTCCGTTTTGACACCCGTACAGCGTCAACGTTTAGCGGCCCACCAGCACAATCAAAAATTTGACCGCCCCTATCGCAGAGGTTAGTCATAAGAGAGTAAGCCATGAAAATAACCTGTTGAATAACCCCTAAATGCACAAAGCCGCCCCTTTCGGAGCGGCTTTGTGTTCAACACTTCACTTCTTACTTCGTTGGCTTCTTAAAAATAGCTTCGTCTACCTTGGCATTGACCGTCACTTTGTTGGTGATAAAAGTCAAAGCACCCATCTGACTGGTCATATCCATGGTATTGGCCATCTTGATGCCTTCTACCTCTTTATAATCTGAAAACATAATTTCGCCATCTTGACCATTTATCGTTGTTTTCAGCTTAGTCAACATAAAGGTGTTAGCATCAATGTATTGCTCCATCACCTGACCGTCTTTCGTCGTAACTTTGAGGTGATAAGCATCGTCTTTTTCTACTTTTTCTTTGCCTACCAGCTCTACTTTGTTGCCTTTTTCTTTGTAATTATACAACTCGCCAAATGGGTCTAATTGGCCCGCTTGCTGCTTCACCATTTCAGCAGGCATGTCTTCTGGGTCGCCCGTTCCACCCATCATGGCTGGGCGTATCATCCAACCCGTAGCACCCTCTACCACCTGCACCATAGAATTACCCATTACCGACGATTCTGTACGTAAGGCCTTGCCAACCACCACCGTCGTTTTGTTAGGGATTTCCATGTTTTGAACCGCGAGTGTGCGCTCAATCACTATTGTACTTACCCCTTTTAATTTATCTGCGCCGCCCATTGCTGCAATATGTTTATCCACGATTTCATCCACCGTTTGGGCGTACGAACTGATTGAAACGAAGGCGGCCAAGGTCGCAACCAAGAGTTTGTTAGTTTTCATTTTGTCAGGATTTTTAAGTTATAATGCGTTAATTATGAATAGGTTAAAGATACTCCACTAAGGTCTTGAGGCACCGCCTGCGGGAGCTGAGCCAGGCGCCGCTTGGCCGTTTCCTTCCGTCTTTACATCGTCATTGTTGACCGAGCGGGCTTTCTTTTTGGGAGCCTCCATGGTCATTTTTCCAATTTTGTAGGTGAATGTCATACGTACCCCTCGGTTGTAAAGGTACACATCACTTACCTGATTGAATTGAGCAGAATTGAGCTCGGTATGGATGTTAAAACGACGGCTCAGGAAGTTTTCTCCCGCCAATCCGATGCTACCTTTTTTGTTTTTAAACTCTTTCTTGATTCCTACGGTATAAAAACCGAATCCTCCCTGCATTCCTTGCAACTGCACCTGCGAACCTTGCAAAAACCCAAATGCCTGTGCCCCCCAACCATTCTTAAATTGCGCCTGCGAAAACATCCCACCACTTACGTTAAAACCATCGTTGGTTAGATTTTGCGAGACCCCGTTTTCTCCCATTGCTTGTCCGCTCAGGGTAGTGTAGAATACATTGGAGAAAATGCCCACATTGATTTTGGAGGTAACGGCAATGTTGGCAAAAATGTTGGTCCCGTAAGCGTGTTGACGGCCAATGTTTTCAAACGTAGTCACAATCGCACCTGCAAGGGTATCGGAAGGGCGTCGTACCTGCGAAATGGCGTTATTGGTCACGCGCCCGAAAAAGGTAGCATTTACAAATACTTTTTTGATGGTTTTGCTCAATCCTAATTCAAAATTATTGGTCAATTCAGGCCGCAAACTTGGGTTACCAATCGTGATATTTTGGGGGTTGGCGGCGTTGAAGTTAGGGTTCAACTGCTGCAATCCCGGGCGCTGAATCCGTCGGTTGTAGCCCAATTTTAAGGTCGTACCTTTAATGGTTTTAGAAGCATTGACGCTCGGCACCAAGACGCCATAATCACCGATTCCGATAGGACCACCTTCGCGGGTGCTGGCGTCGATAAATGTGTGCTCGTAGCGCAATCCTCCTTTGAAGGTGTAGCGTTTTTTAGTGGTGTAGGTGTAAGATGTGTAGCCCGCCGCTATGTTTTGGTGATAAATCAGCTCGCCAGAGGGTTGATTGATTTCTTTGGTAAATTCACCCGTTGGGCCCGCCAATAAATAGCGGTAATCGCTGGTCACTTCCCGAAAAATCCCTTTCGCGCCAAACTCCAGCAACTGGTTTTTCTTTATCGGTGTTTGATAATCCGTTTGCAACGTAAATTCCTGATTTACGTTAGCGTTAAGGTTCCGTTGCCGGCTTGTCAAACTGCCTTCGCTATTCAATAAATTGGCGTCAAAATCATTGGTCAAGCCATTGCGGCTGTAGAGCGTCGAAATGCTCCATTCTTGCTGAGGTTTTTTGTAAGTATGGAGGTAATCCACGTTGATATCAATCGTTCCTGACAGGTTTTTAGCATCTACATTGCGGCTTGAGGCCAACCCCGCCACCCCATTGGTAAATAGTCTTGTTACCAAATCTTGTTGGTTCACCATGTTTCGAACCCCATAACGTACCCCAGCCGTAATGCTTTGGTTTTTGGCCAAGTCGTAGTCAAAACCAAGGTTGTATTGCCCAAACAACATATTGCTACTGCCATCGCCCGTTTGTCGGGTCAGCGTGGTGATACCATTGACGATGCCCGTTTGTTCCAAACTCGTTTTGGTAATTATGTTATAGTTGGCGCGGCCAAATCCACCGAGTGTAAATCCTGCTTTCCCCTTTCGGTAACTTCCGTTGAGCGCCAACGAAGAGCCACGGTTGCCCACGCCACCATCTATGTTCAGGTTCATACCCTGAAGGCTGTTTTTCTTGGTAATGATGTTGATAATCCCTGCCGAGCCTTCAGCATCGTATTTTGCCGACGGGCTGGTAATCACTTCCACGGTTTTGATTTGGTCGGCGGGAATTTGTTTCAACGCGTCGGATACACTGCTGGCTATAATGGTACTAGGTTTATTGTTAATCAACACCCTAATATTTTGACTACCCCGCAGCGATACGTTACCGTCTAAATCTACCGTGAGCAAGGGCACTTTGCGCAATACATCGGCCGCGTCTCCCCCTTTGGCGGAGATGTCTTTGTCGGCATTGTACACCAAACGGTCCACTTTTTCTTCAATCAAAGCGGCTTGCCCAGTTACGACTACTTCACTGAGAGTCTGCACATTAGCCCCAAGTTTTATCACCCCAAGATCTAGTTCTTGGCCTTTGGCGAGCGTTATGTTTTCAATCGTTTTGTTCTTAAACCCCAGAAAAGAAATGAGCAAACGATACTCTCCTTCCACGATTTTGTTCAAAACAAATCTCCCTTTTTCGTCAGCAACAGTCCCATCTACTGCTTTGCCAGTACTTTTGTTGTAGAGCGCAATATTGGCAAATTCGACGGCTTTAGTAACCGATGAATCCACCACAAAACCCGTGATTTTAGAGCTACCTTTCGGCGTTTGGTCACCCGCCGTTCCAGGTAGAGCTTTGGTCGGAGCGGCTCCCCCCATTGGAAACTGCGCCATTGCGGGCGTCAGGAGGGCAGAGGCAAGAAGTGTAATAGCGAGAAGAAAATAAATTTTTTTCATGGTTGCGTGATTGATGCAACAAAGGTGAGTCGGAATTAATCACGCAGAAAGCAAAATAGGATAAAGCCCGGAATCGAAAGGATAGACAGGCCATATTGACTGATGGAAAGCAAACCCGATTATTATATCTACCCCCAAGACTCGGGCTTCTCCAAAGCAAAAAAAGGAGACCTGAACAAACGTTCAAATCTCCTTAATACTGATAACAATTAACGGATAACCGACAACTCCTTAATTCACGTCCTTCATCAATCCCCGACGGCGCAGGAGCGGTTTAATGTCTGGCTCGGCACCACGGAAGTTGAGGTAAAGTGACATCGGTTCGTCGGTTCCGCCTTTTTCGAGTACATTTTTACGGAAAGATTGAGCCGATTTGGGGTCAAAAAGGCCTTTTTGCTTAAAAACTTCAAACGCATCGGCATCCAACACCGCCGACCAAATGTAGCTGTAATAGCCTGCCGAATACCCGCCCGAGAAAATATGCTGGAAATAAGTAGTGCGATAACGCGGCGGAATTTGAGAAATCAGGCCGATTTTATCCATCGCTTCTTTTTCAAACGTCAGCACATCCGTTGGCGTTTGACCAGGTTTTAAAGTGTGGTAACTCATGTCAAGCAACGATGCCGCCAAGTATTCCGACGTTTCAAAGCCCTGATTGAACAAACTGCTTTTTTTCATTTTTTCAATAAGTGCCTCAGGGATCACCGCGCCTGTTTGGTAATGTTTGGCGTACAATTTCAACATTTCTGGCTCGGTTGCCCAGTTTTCCATGATTTGTGAAGGCAACTCTACAAAATCACGCGGCACCGACGTACCCGACAGGCTTCCGTAATTGACGTTGGACAGTAGGCCGTGCAACGCGTGCCCAAACTCATGAAAGAACGTCTGCACTTCATCCATGCTGAGCAAGGCGGGAGCACTTCCCGAAGGGCGGGAAAAATTACAAACGATAGAAACTACTGGAGCTATCCGCTTGCCGTTTTCCATTTCTTGCTTACGGTAACTCGTCATCCAGGCACCGCCGCGCTTGCTCGCGCGCGGATGAAAATCCATGTATATGACGCCCAAGTGTTGCCCATTGGCCTCTTTTACTTCATAGGCTGTGGCCTCTTCGTGGTACACGGGAATATCGGCACGCGACTCAAATTTCAGGCCGTAGAGTCGTTCGCAAAGCGTAAAAATACCCTTACGCACGTTTTCCAACGAAAAATAAGGACGTAATTCCTCTTCGTTGAGGTCATATTTTTGCTTACGCAATTTTTCGGCATAGTAGCGCCAATCCCAACTTTCTAGTTTTTCGTTTTTGCCGTCTTTGTCCATCAAGGTCTGCAACTCAGTCGCTTCCTGTTTGGTCACGGGCACGGTGGCAGTCCACAATTGGTTCAACAACTCGCTCACTTTGGTGGATGTTTTCGACATGCTCTCTTCCAACACGTAGGCCGCATGGTTTTCGTAACCAAGCAAGGCCGCTTTTTCGGCCCGCAACGCCACGATGTTTGTCATGATGGCTTTGTTGTCGTAAGCGTCGTTGTGGTTTCCGCGTTCGAGGTAGGCTTTCAAAATCTTTTCCCGTAATGAACGATTATCGGCATATTGCAAAAAAGGCATAATGCTGGGGTTTTGTAACGTAAACACCCATTTACCTTCCATTTTTCGCTTTTTGGCATCATCGGCAGCGGCGGCAACCAGCGACTCTGGCAAGCCACTCAAGTCTTCTTTTTTATCAATCACCAACGTATAATTGTTGTTTTCGGCCAACAGATTCTGACCGAATTTTAAAGTTAGCAGCGACATTTCGGCGTTGATTTTACGCATCCGTTCTTGCTTCTCGGCCGAGAGGGCCGCACCGCTACGCACAAAGCTTTTGTAGGTTTTTTCGAGCAACATCAGCTGTTCTCGCGTTAATTTTGCGGTACTACGTTGGTCATAAACGGTTTTTACCCGCTTAAACAATTCTGTATTCAGTTGAATATCGTCGCGGTGCTTAGACATTTTTGGCGACAGCGTCTGGGCAATTTTCTGAATACCTTCGTTGGTATTGGCGCTGTTAAAATTAAAAAACACGCTTCCGACGCGGTCTAGCAAATCCCCGCTGTTTTCCAGCGCCAAAATCGTATTGGTAAAGGTTGGCGCTTCTTTTTGGGCGGTAATGGCCGCAATCTCCGCCGCCTGTTGTTTCATGCCTTCGATAAAAGCGGGTTCAAAATGCTCATTTTTGATTTGAGCAAAGGGCGGCACGCCAAAAGGCGTGTTGTAGTTACTAAAAAAAGGGTTTTGAGAAGCAACATCCATCGATACAAGCGCAGTCAAGTAAATTACTGATAATAAAATGGTTACGGTCTTTTTCATCGCAGTACGTTAATGAAGTTTAAAACAAAAGGCCAAAGGTAGAGGCAGATTGGCAAATATCAAACGATGGTTATTTTTAAAAAACTCATAAAAAAACTCGTCGGATATTATCCGACGAGTAAAGCAATATTGACAGTGGTGATTTCTAATAACGATATTCATACAAAACATCTGACAATGCATCTCGTTTAATCAGCATTCTAGAAACACGGCCTTTAATGTCAAAAGTATATTCAAAATCAAGCACAAAAGTACTGCCACTTAAGGAAGGGACACTAATCACTGCCTTTTTCAACAATTTACTGCTGTATTTCCCTAAAAAATCACCTCTGAAAGATAAATGGTTAGTCGTCCAATAGGTAACTTCCTGGCGAATGGTATTGGGGTAATCAGTGTATTCATATGAGATATTCACTCTTTCCCCTTGATGGGTTGTACCTTTCCACTCCAATAAATCTCCGTTTCCACTGTATTTTAAGGTTGTCAGGTAAAGTTTATCCGTCATGGCCACCAAATAGCCATTTTTATAAAAATATTGATTATTAGCCTCCTTCCCACTTGGAAAAAAACCCACGGCACTTTCAGCTAAGCCGTTCTGATCGAGTTGAAAGTTGAGTTCCTGCTTACCAAATCTACCAGTAGCTTTGCGAGCCGTTTGGTCAAGGGTAATATCAAGTACCGGACCTCTATCCGTAGAGATTTGCACTAATTGCTCCTGTGCATTGTAACCAAACTTAAAAGTATCAACGAATACACTACCCAGCGCAACATTTACCGATTTAGGAAGGGCATTAACTATCAAGGGAGACTGAATATCTGGATGTTCATCGGTATATTTTTTCGCTTTTTCGGCAAGCGTCAGTTCTGGTACAGTAGGGATTGGGGGTTCTTCGGAGTCTATTTTTTCACAAGCCAACAATCCCATTGCCAACACAAGAATAGAAATTAGAACGGCGAATTTCATAAGTTATTGAATTATAACACATTACATTAAAGTAATATAACGTCTGTCACTCTATTTTAGTACGTTTTTCAAACATTTTCGACGGCTAACTACCTCGGAATATCATCGTTTTCTTTAACCACATAATCCAACGAGTATGGCAAATAAAAAAACACCCCTCCGGCATCGCCAAAAGGGTGTAAGTCTATTATCTATCTACTTAAATAAATTAAGCAACTTTAAAACTACTATTCTGCGTCAATAACTACAATAAAACTCAGCCAGAGAGGATGAATTTATCGACAGATGCACTCTCTAACCAGAGAAATAAGTTCGGGCAAACAAGCCCCATTTGTCTCCTGTATAAGCCTAAATTCTTCTATACGCCCATTAATTCCTTAAAAGTATCCTTGTACAAATCGCCCACCGAAAGTGTTGTTTTTCCGATAGAAACGGCATTTCTGCTGATTGAATCCACTTTATGAATGGCGACAATAAATGAGCGGTGTATCCGGAGAAACCTTGAGGGAGGTAGCTTATCTTCGATGGCTTTCAGGCGACTCAGCGTAATGATGGGGGCGGCAGGCGCGGTGAGATGAATCTTGACGTAATCCTTGAACGATTCGATGTACAAAATAGAATCAAAATCTACCCGAATCAGTTTGTAGTCAGATTTCACAAACATGCAGTTGTCTTGAAAGTTATTTTCAGCCAACTCAAAATGGTTTTTTCCCTTGGTGGCGGCCCTTAAAAACTCTTCGTAACTGAATGGTTTCATCAGATAATCAAGCGCATCTACTTTGTAGCCTTCGACCGCAAACTGGTTGTAGGCCGTGGTAAACACAATGCGGGTTTGCACCAATGAATTTGTTTGGCTGATAATCCGCGCCAGCTCCATTCCGTTTAAATCCGGCATCTGAATATCCAAAAAAACAAGGTGTATTGGCTGGTTATGAATGGCTTGTAGCGCTTCCACCCCGTTGGCATACTGGCCCGTTAAATTCAAAAAGGGAGTTTGCTCCACAAAAGTATTGAGCAGCCCGAGTGCAGGTGGTTCATCATCTACGGTAATACAATTTAATTTCATGGCTTTTTTGGTGGGAATGGCGGTATCTACAATTCTACTTTCAACTCAACTTGGTAGGTTTTGTTTTCAAAATCTTCATCAATGATAAGCGAATGTCGACCAGGATAGAGTAAATCAAGCCTTCGTTTGGTATTAACTAGCCCAATGCCTCCGTTGGTATCCCCAACGGCATCCTTATTGGCGTGTATTTGATTCTTTACTTTTAGGGTTAGGAAGCCATTTTGGGCGTTGAGTGCAATCAAAATGGCCGTTTTGTTCAGCGAACTGGTTCCGTGTTTGAAAGCATTTTCAATAAATGGCAACAGAAGCATTGGCGCTACCGAATATTCATGATCCGCCTTAAATTCCTGAACCTCCAAGGTTGTACAGGCATGAAGGCGTAATTTCATCAATTCAATATAGTCATTCATGAAAGAAATCTCCTGACTCAACAACGCCCTCTCCAACGGGGTTTCGTACAATAGATAACGCATCATGCGGGAAAGTTTCAAAATAGCCTCTCTCGACACTGGAATATCTGAATAGGTCAGGGCATAAATATTGTTGAGGGTATTGAAAAAAAAATGAGGGTTTATCTGCGCTTTCAACAACGCCAATTCAGAAGCAATGTGCTGTTTCTCAATCATTTCATGCTTTTTGGCTTCTGCCTGCCACCGTTGAGCGGCGGCAAAACCTGTACTGACCACCATAACCAAAATAGCAACCATAAACAGGTGCACATCAAGTGTATATTTACTCTTAACGCTTTTACTGCCTTTTAAGGCCGCCATTTGCTCGTTTACATGAAGATTAATTTCTATGATTCGGGCCAGTATCAAAAAACAAACGATGGCCCCCACAAACCACCCAATAAACACCGTTTTTTTTTCATTGACTAAAAACGCGGGGACCATGTAAAGTGCGTTGAAATAAAACATCCCTGCCAACATAAAAAAATTCAGAATCTGCTTGACCCAGAAGGCCGTAGGAACGGTCATATCCCAAGTAAGGGGTGGATAAAAAAGGACAATAAATCCAAGCAGCAACCACACCATTAGGTGCACAAAAACGGTTAAACTGCTGATTGATTTTCCTAATTCCATTACATTAAGTTTGCTACAAGATTAGAACGAATTAGGGGAAAGCTCAAACTTAATCGACAGAAAGACCATTTTTACGGGCGTATCTTAAAACTTTATCGGGGAAAATATAGAGGGGAAAACCCGCTTCAATGCAGTTTAGCAGTATTAAATCAGGCAAAAAATCAATCGTTGGCATGTCCGCAAACGAAGCTAAACCTGTCCGTTTGCGGACATTTTTTTTAGAAACTAAAAACACAAATCTTTATTTATCAACTACTTACTCTTCTGGTACATCATTTGAACAATTCTCAACAGGCCTTTTCTTCTTCTTTTGTTATGATACGGAATTATCTCAAAACCACATTGCGCAACTTGTGGAAACACAAGGCATTTACATTCATCAATGTATTTGGTTTGGCGGCGGGCCTGACGGCCTGTCTGCTGATTGGCTTGTATATCCAACACGAACTGAGTTTTGACCAATTTCACCAAAACGGTTTCCGCATTGCACGGGCGGTGATGCATTACAGCATTGAAGGAACCTCCAACAAAACCGTTATGACGGGCACCAAAGTCGGGCCAGCGTTTCGGCGCGACTTTCCCGAGGTAGAAGGCTTCGTTCGGGTCTCCGACCCTGCCCACTCTCAAAGTACCGTCGTGGTCAAACAAGGTGACTTGTTGTTTAATGAGCCTCGCTTTTGCTGGGCCGACTCATCTTTCTTTGATTTCTTTTCGTTCAAATTATTGAAAGGAAACCCCAAAACAGTACTCAACGCTCCAAATCAGGTGGTTTTGACGGCCTCAACCGCCCAAAAATACTTTGGAACAGAAGAACCCGTGGGCAAAATCATTCGGTTAGAAGACAAAGTGGACTATTTAGTGACAGGCATTGCCGAAGATGCTCCCTCCAATTCTCAATTACAATTTGACTTTGTGGCGTCTCTCCACTCACTTTCGGCCGCTAAAACCGAGACGTGGTGGAACGCCAATTACGTCACTTATTTACTGCTACGCCCTTCTACTTCGATAGCTGCGCTTCAGTCAAAAATCGCCTCGTACATGCGCCAACAGTCGGCCGAAACCGAAATGACTGGCAACAATTTTGTAACTTATCTGCTCGAACCGCTCGCCGATGTTCACCTCTATTCTGAAGCCCAAGGCGGCATGAGCGCCGCTGGCGACATCACCTACGTCTATATTTTTCTGGTTATTGCCTTGCTTATTTTGGTCATTGCCGCCACCAACTACATGAACCTCACCACCGCCCGCGCCACCGAGCGCGCCAAGGAAGTGGGCATGAGAAAAGTACTGGGAGCCTTGCGCGGGCAGTTATTTTGGCAGTTTTTGAGCGAGTCGTTGGTGCTTACCTTGATTGCGTTGGCGCTGAGTTTAGCGGCGGCAGCGACGTTTTTGCCGTTGTTTAATCAACTTTCTCAACGCCAACTTTCATTCAACGTTCTCTTTCAACCCGTTGGAATCCTGTCATTGACGGGCATTTGGTTATTGGTCAGTTTTGTAGCGGGAAGTTATCCTGCTTTGGCTTTATCCTACTTCCAACCCATCAAAGTACTGAAAGGCGCGTTTAAAAATACGGCTTCGGGGTTGTTGTTGCGTAAATCCTTGATTGTGTTACAGTTCATCATTTCCGTTTTTCTGATTGTGAGTACACTCGTGGTCAACAATCAGATGAATTATATCCAAAACAAAAAACTAGGCTACGATAAACAGCACATTATTGCTCTACCCACGGATGGGCGCATCAACAAAAATCTGAAGGCGCTGAAAAATGAATTTACGCAAAACCCCAACGTCAAAAATATAGCACTGGCGTACGAAACACCCACGTTCATTCAATGGGGCGACGGTGTGGAAACCGTAGGCACGTCCAATCCCGTTCAGAAGATGATTACGGCATTTCCTGGCGATGAGGATTTGGCCAAAACCTTAGATATAAAGATCATTGCGGGCAGCGACCTTACCGAGACCGACATGCAACTGCTCAACGCCGAAGATGATTCCAAGAGCGATTATCGCTTTTTAATCAACGAAACGCTGGCCAAACAACTAGGCTGGAAGCCGCAGGAAGCCGTTGCAAAAAAAATCAAATTGGGCGGTCGTTTGGGAGAAATCAAGGGCGTTTTTCGCGATTTTCACTTTGCTTCGATGAAACAACCCATCGGTTCTTTGGGTATTTTTCCAGTCACTTGGGGCAACGTATTGTTGGTTAAAATGACGGGAAATAATATTGCGCAAACGCTGTCTTTTCTGGAAAGCAAATGGAAAACGCTTGCGCCTCATCGTCCATTCAGCTACACCTTCCTTGATGAAGAATACCGCCAAATGTACGCCAACGAAAACCGCATCAGCCGCGTGTTTACGGTGTTTGCGGGCTTGGCTATTTTATTGGCCTGTTTGGGATTGTTCGGTTTGGTGGCATACACTACCGCCCAACGCACCAAGGAAATCGGCATTCGGAAAGTGTTGGGCGCTTCGGTGTTGGGAATCACGGCGTTGTTGTCAAAAGATTTCTTAAAACTCGTGTTGATTGCCATCGTCATCGCATCGCCTATCGCGTGGTATGCCATGAACGAGTGGCTCAAAGACTTTGTCTACCGCATGGACATCCAATGGTGGGTATTTGGATTGGCGGGAGTTGTTGCCGTCGGTATTGCTTTATTAACGGTCAGTGCGCAATCCATCCGAGCCGCCCTGATGAATCCCGTAAAATCTTTGAAATCGGAGTAGGGGCACGTTTGCCTGGATACAACGAAAATGCTGATCTGGGCAAACACATATTAACTTTGATTAGGCTCAAATTTCTCATAGTCGGTGGCAGTGGATAGGGCAGACGCGAGGCCTGCCCCTACGGTTTAAACTTAAAATATCATGATACGCAACTATCTCAAAATCGCCATCCGTAACCTTGTCAACAACAAGGTTCTTTCCTTTATCAATATCGCTGGGTTGGCAGTAGGAATGGCGGTGTGTCTTTTGATTGTACTGTTTATCAAGGACGAACTACATTTTGATACTTTTTTCAAGAAAACACCGCAAATCTATCAGGTCAATATTGACGGAAATTTTGGCGGCTCAGAGTTGCTGGGAGGTTATACGCCACCGCCGGCGGGCAAAACGTTGATGGCCGAATTTCCGGAAATAGAAACTTACACGCGCACCTTTCAAATCATGGATTTGGTGGTGAGCCACGAGCAAAATGGCAAAAAAGACCATTTCTTCGACGAGAAAAACATCATGGCCGTTGACTCCAACTTTCTGGAAATCTTCGACTTTGCGCTCCAAAAAGGAAATGCGGCTACCTGCCTGCAAAACACGGACGATGTGGTGATTACTGAAACAATGGCTAAAAAATACTTTGGCGACAGCGACCCTATCAATAAGGTGCTTTTATTTGGCGAACGCCCTCGGAAAGTCACGGCGGTATTGAAGGATATTCCGAGTCAGTCTTCGATGCAATTCGATTTTTTGGTTCCTATCCGCAGTGTTCAGGTTGTCAGTTATTTTGACTGGAGTTGGGTATGGCTCAACGTGAGTACGTTTGTGGTGCTCAATGATAAGATTGCTCAAAACCCCGAGCGGATTCGGCAATTGGAAGCCAAATTTCCCGCCATGATTCGCAAACACGCCCAGTATGCATTCAATCGAATTGGACAACCGTATGACGAATTCATTAAAAAAGGCGGCAAATGGGAGTTTATTCTACAGCCTTTTCAAGATGTTCATCTTCATTCGGGCAAAATAAGCGTGTTTTATGAAAACACAGGCGACATTAAACAGGTCTATATGTTTGGCATTATTGCCATCTTTATCATTTTGCTGGCCTGCGTCAATTTTATGAATCTATCGACGGCCCGCTCGCTCAAGCGTGCCAAAGAAGTGGGCGTACGAAAGACGCTCGGTTCTTTTCAGAGTAGCCTTATCAAACAATTTTTATCCGAATCGCTGCTGTATAGCTTTTTAGCTACGGTCTTGGCATTGGTAATTATCTCTGTATCATTGCCGTGGTTCAATCAAATTTCAGGCAAGGCCATTGCTTTTAACGCTCTTTTTGAAGGTGGTTTTGGCCTATTTATTGTGTTGCTCATGCTCACTACGGGCATGCTGGCGGGAAGTTATCCTGCCTTTTATCTTACTTCGTTCAAACCCATCGAAGTATTAAAAACGAATTCCATTAAAACGAACATTGCTCATTTGTTGGTTCGAAATGGCTTAGTCGTTTTTCAATTTGCGGTCTCTACGGCGTTGATTATCTGCACGATTGTAGTCTTTCAACAACTGCGTTTTACACAAAATAAAGATTTGGGACTCACGAAAGAAAACGTCATTGTCATTCCTAATGCACAGCGTCTGGAACAAAGTCAGGAAGCATTCCGACAGGAAATTGCTCGTATTCCCGATATTATTCACACTTCCATCAGTACCAACGTGCCGTTGAGTGGCCGTTTTGGTGATTTCTATCTCCCTGAGCAACATACGGGCGACAAGCAGATTGCCAAAGATCTGACGCTTTTCTCGTTTATGACGGACGACGAGTTTATCAAAACTCTTGATATTAAACTCACGAAAGGCCGCGGTTTCTCTAAAGAATTCAACGATTCGACTTCGGTGATTTTGAACGAAGCGGCAGTGAAGAAAATTGGCTGGAAAGACCCAATAGGTAAATACATAGATTATCCTGGCGGGGATATGCAGCGCTTTAAAGTCATTGGCGTTGTGAAAGATTTTGATGTTCAAACGGTTCATAACGTGAAGTCGCCTTTTGCGTTGTTTCACCATTCCTCCAAAACGTATCAAGAATCCAACTCTTACGTATTGGCCCGTATCAGCGGCGAAAATGTGGACAAAGTGTTGACAACCATCGAGAAACAGTGGAAAAGCTACGCACCCGGTACTCCGTTTACTTATACTTTCTTAGATGAATCATTTGCCAAAGCATATCAACGCGAACAGCGCACGGGCGTTGTCTTCGGCATTTTTACGGGATTGGCCATTTTGATTGCCTGTTTAGGTTTGTTTGGATTGATTGCGTACATGGCCGAAACCAAAACCAAAGAAATAGGCATTCGCAAAGTGATGGGAGCTTCTGTCAGTCAAATCATTATGCTCCTGTCGAAGGGCTTTCTCAAATTAGTTATCGTTTCTTTTGTGATTGCCGCGCCTGCCGCGTGGTGGGCTATGAATCAGTGGCTTACAGGCTTTGCGTATCCCATTGACATCAGTTGGTGGATGTACGCCATGGCAGGCTCAATGGCGTTATTGATTGCGATTTTCACAGTAAGTTTTCAGGCAGTTAAAGCCGCCTTAATGAATCCCGTAACCTCTTTGAAATCGGAGTGAAATTTCGGAGAACGGGAGCAAGAAAAACAGAATAAGTATATTTTCCATAACTCCGTTTTCCATGTTCCAAACAAAAAACCATGTTACGCAATTACATTAGCATTGCTTTTCGGCAAATTCGTAAAAATAAACTCTTTTCCTTCGTCAATTTTGCAGGATTGACATTGGGGCTGACGTTTTGTTTTTTGACGTTCATCTGGTACCGTTTTGAACACTCTTACGACCGCCACTATCCTACAACCGACCGGCTGTATCGCCTGAATTATGAGCTTAATTTTACGGGAAGTGCTTTCACCATCACGCGCTCACCAGCGCCTTTTGCGCCAATGCTCCCGAATTATTTCCCCGAAATTGAGCAAACTACGCGATTTTATCCCCGTAGCATCAGCGTACGAGTCCCGGGCCAAGACCAGGGCTTTGAGGTAGAAAATGCTTTTTTTGCCGATTCAACCACCATGCAGGTCTTTGGCTTTGAAACCCTCCAAGGCGACCCTGACCGCGCACTACACACTCCATTTTCGATTGTATTGACCGACAAAACGGCCCTGCGCTTTTTTGGCAAAGAAGATTGTATGGGCAAACAGTTAATGCTCGCCAATCAGGGACCTTTCACGGTGGGCGGCGTGATACGCGCCCTGCCCGAAAACGCTCACTTTACCTTTGATTTTCTGGCTCCTTTTCGCAATATCGCCGATGTGGAGCCTGATTTTGCCCGTGAAGGCATCCTAGACGTTATCCAAAACAACAAATTGGCCTCTTATGCCACTACCTACGTATTACTAAAAAAAGGGGCAAAAGCCTCCTCTGTCAACGCACGCTTCAAGGATTTTGTCCTTAAAAACGGTATGAAAGAAGTACGGGACAAACAAAACTTCGCCCTCTTTCCCGTACGCGACATCCACTTACAATCAACGGCGGAGGGCGAAGTTGTTCCTACTGCCAACCCCGATTTCTTACAAATATTCTCCCTGATTGGAGTACTCATTCTGGCCATTGCGGTGGTTAATTTCATCAATCTCAGCACCGCCGCCCAGCTGAGTCGCGCCAAAGAGGTGGGCGTGCGAAAAGTACTTGGCTCCCAGTCGTGGCAAATCGTCCGTCAATTATTGACGGAAACTTTTTTATTGGGTCTTCCTGCTTTTTTGCTGGCCCTACTGCTCACAAAACAGTTTTTGGGCCAAATGGAAACCTTTTTTGGTCGCAAACCCGACTTTTCTTTCGTCCAAAATGCAGAAATGCTTTTGCTGTTTTTTGGCGTATTTACAACGGCTTGTTTATTAGCAGGGGTATACCCAGCCGTTTTTGCTTCGCACTTCAAAGCCACCGACATTTTTCGTGGCAAAGCCAGCGGCAAAGGCCAAGGGGGCAATTGGCTCACCCAAGGTCTCATTACCCTGCAATTCACGGTAGCGGTCGCCCTGCTTGCAGGTGCCGGAATTGTCTTGCGGCAGATTGACTATTTGAAAAACCGCCCCTTGGGATTCAACCGTGACATGACGCTGGCGGTGCCGCTATTCAGTCAAAATATGAACAACCTGTTTTCGCCTGGTGACCAACAACTACGCAATCGGACCAATGCGTTTGAGGAAAAATTACTGCAAAACCCTTCCATTAGAGCCGTTACCTTGGCTTCAAACCTACCGGGAATGGGCGGTGCGCGTCACCCCATAGCGACCGAAAAAATCAGAATTGAAGACGGCGTGGTTCTTCCGGGTATCTCGGTAGACTATGACTTCATTAAAACCTTCGACCTGAAAATAGTAGCAGGTCGCGATTTTGACAAAACCTACGGCACTGATCATTTAGAGGGTTTTATTATCAACAACGAAGCGGTAAAAGCCCTTCATTTTGGGTCACCGCAGGCGGCTATTGGCCAGAATATCCAACGCGGTGGCAAAAAAGGCCGAGTGGTAGGAGTGGTCAATGATTTCCACTCCGAAAACCTTCGTACGGGCCTAAGCCCCTTATTTATGGAGGTAAGTCCAGGAACATTTTCTCAATTTGGCATTAAAATTTCATCGACCAATATACCCGCGACATTGGCTTATGTAGAAAAAACGTGGAAAGAATTTTTCCCAGAAAAAGTTTTTGAACACCGCTTTTTGGATGAGTCGCTCGCTGATAGCTACCTGGAAGAAAGTCGATTTGCCTCGCTCATTGGGTTGTTTGCGGGGGTGGCTATTTTCTTATCCTGTTTTGGTTTATTTGGCATGATTGCGTTTGTGGTGCGGCAGCGTACCAAAGAAATCGGCATCCGAAAAGTGCTGGGCGCAAGCGTAGGGAGTGTCGTAACGCTCTTGTCGGCCGATTTTATCAAACTCATCTTCGTCGCCATTCTCATTGCCAGTCCGATTGCTTATTTTTTCTTAAATAAATGGCTGGCCAATTTTGCATATCGTATCACTATTCAATGGTGGATTTTTGCGGTGGCTGGACTGGTCGCGATAATCGTTGCCCTATTTACCATCAGTTTTCACAGTATCAAAGCCGCATTGGCCAATCCCGTGAAGTCATTAAAAACGGAGTAGGGGCAGGCCTCGCGTCTGCCTTTACCCTATTCTTTTCAAAACCAAAAACCATGTTACGCAACTACCTCAAAATCGCTTTTCGTAGCCTTTTAAAACACAAAGGTTTTACGTTTATCAACATTGCAGGTCTCAGTTTGGGACTGACGAGTTTTTTGGTCATTGCACTCTACGTGCAGGATGAGTTGGGTTACGACCGTTTTCACCAAAAAGCCGACCGTATTTACCGCGTTTCGCGGTATTTCAAGTCGACCGATGGCCAAATCAGTCTGCGACTGGGGACGGTAGCGCCCGCTTTTTTCCCGCATTTCAAGAATGATTTTCCCGAAGTAGAACAAATAACACGCCTGTTAGAATACGAGGGAACAATGAGATTGCCCGATAATTTGGAGAAAAAATACACCGAAGACAAACTGTTTTTTGCCGAAGACAATATCTTTAAAGTCTTTGATTTCAAGTTGTTGGAAGGAAATCCTGACAAAGCGCTTTCAGACCCATTTACGGTAGTTTTATCAAAACCGATGGCTGAAAAATACTTTGGGAACGTCAGCCCCATTGGAAAACTCATCAAGTTTGATAGCCAATATGACTTTCGTATTACGGGGGTTTTTGAACCTCTTCCCGCCCAGTCGCACATTCACCCCAACGTTTTGTTTTCGGCGGCTTCACTCAACGATGAACGCCTATATGGTGCCGAAGGTTTACGCAGCGACTGGGGCGGCAACAACTTTGCTACCTATTTTTTACTCCCTATCAACTACGACCCCGCCAAACTAGAAAAAGCCTTTCCAGCGTTTCAGGACAAGCACCTGCCCGAGCACAACGGTACCAAGGGCTCTAAATACTCTGAACTTCATCTGACCAAAGTCCCTGATATTCACCTTTATTCACACTTAGACTACGAAATTGAGCCGGGCGGTGACATCAAATACGTCTACATTTTCTCGGCCATTGCGTTGTTCATTTTGCTGATTGCCTGCATCAATTACATGAATCTGGCCACGGCCCGCTCGGCCAGCCGCGCCAAGGAAGTAGGAATGCGAAAAGCAGTGGGTGCTTTTCGTCAACAGCTCATCGGGCAGTTTTTGAGCGAATCTGTTTTGGTGACGTTTTTTGCGTTAATATTGGCATTGATTGCCACGGCGGCGTTGCTTCCTACACTCAATGATTTTACCAACAAAAGCCTCTCTTTCACGCAATTATTCAGCGGACAGTTTCTATTGACGGCCACCTTAGCGGTGTTAGTCACGGGTTTGGCGGCGGGAAGTTACCCCGCTTTTTTCCTGACGGCCTACCAGCCTATTCAAGTACTGAAAGGCAGTATTGTGAATGCCCTCAAAAACGGAAAACTGCGACAAGTACTCGTGATTACGCAGTTTGCCATTGCCTGCGCCTTAATTATTTGCACGAGCGTGGTCTACAATCAACTTGATTTTATGATGAACCAAAAGACAGGCTATAAAAAAGAGCAGATTTTGGTCATGTCGGGCGTGGGAAGTTCGGCGGCTGATTTTGAAACGCTGAAACAACAACTCAAACAACATTCAGGCATCACCAACGTGACGCATTCTTCACGCGTACCCACGATTCGGCTGTTGGATTCGATGGGTGCTTCCGTTGCCAAAGGTGATACCACCACGCCCGTCAGCACCGAAATCAAGGGACTTTCGACCGATTATGATTTTATCAACACTTACGAAATACAACTCGCTGCTGGCCGTGATTTTTCACAGACTTTTGGAGCCGATACCACCAATTTTATTCTCAACGAAGCGGCCATAAAAGCAATCGGATGGAAAAACAACGAAGCAGCCATTGGGCAACGCTTCAAATATGGCAACCTCGACGGACAAATCGTGGGCGTAGTCAAAGATTTTCATTTTGAGTCGTTGCACCAGAAAATTGCTCCGATGGTGATGTTTATGCGTCCAAGCTGGCGCAGCCGGCTGTCGGTGAGTGCCAAAACGGGTGATTTGCCCGCGGCCATTGCTCACGTTGAAAAGGTGTGGAAACAGTTTTTCCCAAACAATCCGTTTGAATATACCTTCCTGGATGAACGCTTCAACGACCAGTACCAAGCCGAACAAAAGCAGCGCACGCTCTTTTTGATTTTTGCGGCTATTTCGATTTTCATTTCCTGTTTGGGCCTGTTTGCTTTGGCCACCTACACCGCCGAGCAACGTGCCAAAGAAATCGGCATCCGGAAAGTGCTGGGTGCCAGCGTGGGCAGTGTCGTAACGCTCCTTTCAACTGATTTTATCAAACTCGTTGTTATCGCTCTCCTCATCGCTTCGCCAGTCGCTTGGTATGCCATGCACCTGTGGCTCAAGGACTTTGCGTACCGGATTGACTTCCCATGGTGGGTTTTGGGCGTTACTGCCTTTCTGGCGGTTGGCATCGCATTTCTGACGGTCAGTTTTCAGAGTATCAAAGCCGCATTAATGAATCCAGTAAAATCGTTGAAATCAGAATAATACAATCCCAAAAAGCCATGTTAAAAAATTATGTCACAACTGCCCTCCGCGCCCTCAAGCGCGACTGGAATTACTCGCTCATCAACATTGCCGGACTCACCTTCGCGCTAGCCTGCTGCCTCATGTTGTTTTTAGCCATTCGCTACGAATTAAGCTACGACCGACACAACGCCAATGCCGACCGCACGTACCGGCTCATTACCTACAATAAAACCTCCGAAGGCGATGGCCGCAACACGGGCATTCCATTGCCTGCTTTGGCAGCCCTCCGCAATGATTTTCCCGAAATGAAACACCAAGTGACGATGGTTTATGACCTCTACGGCGCATTGGTTAGGGTCAATGACCAAAAAGCCAATAAGTTTCAGGAAGAAGGCAGCGTTATCGCTTTTATAGAGCCAGAGTATTTTCAATTATTTGACTATCAATGGAAAGCGGGAAATGAAAAAGCCGCCTTGAAGAATCCAAATACGGTTGTATTGACGGAACGCATTGCAAAGAAATATTTCGGCGATGTTGACCCGATGGGTAAATCCATCAAAATTGAAAATAAAATGGATTTCGTCGTGACTGGCATTGTAAAAGACCCGCCAGCTACGACCAGTTTGCCATTTGAGGTTCTGCTATCGTTTGCTTCACTCAAACAATACGGTGCCAACGGAGACTGGGATTCTTGGGGCTCCACCTACAGTGGTGCTCAAATTTATCTGGCTTTACCCGAAAAAGTAGCCGCCGCCCAAATGCAACAGCGGTTGGTGCCGTTTGTAAACAAATACCTAGAGCCAGACGATGCCAAAGAGATTCAATACGAATTACAGCCCCTGACTGACCTCCATTTTGACACTCGTACCGAGAACTCTGCGGGCCGTACCGTCAGCAAACAGATGATTTGGGCCATGGCGCTGATTGGGTTGTTTATCCTGATTACAGCCTGCGTCAATTTTATCAATCTGGCTACCGCCCAAGCCCTGCGCCGCGCCAAAGAAGTGGGGGTACGTAAAGTATTGGGCAGCTCCAGATTTCAGTTGGTGCGTCAATTTTTGAGCGAAACGGGCCTGATGACGGGCTTCGCCATTGTATTGGCCTTCTTAGTGGCGTATTTATCCATGTCGCACGTAGCCGAATTGCTTGACATCAAAGCCGCCGCACTTGTGCTGTTTGACCCCATCGTTGTGGGTTTTGTATTGTTGTTGGCTTTGGTCACAACCGTGCTGGCGGGTTTTTATCCCGCATTGGTTTTATCTGGTTATCAACCTATTCTGGCACTAAAAGGCAAAATGCGCATGACAGGGGGCAACCAGTTATCACTTCGCCGAGGGCTGATTATATTTCAGTTTGCCATTTCACAGATGCTCGTTATTGGTACCATCATCGCTTACAATCAAATGACTCACCTTCGTTCGGCGGATTTAGGCTACAACAAAGAAGCGGTGCTGACAATCAATGTCCCCGAACACAAGCTGGGCCAACTCGAAACACTACGGGCCCAATTGGCCGCCTTGCCCAACGTTAAGTCGTTGAGTTATGGTATTTCGGTTCCCTCTTCAGACGGCAACTGGTGGTCGAGTTTCCGATTTGAAAACGCTGAAAAGCCAGCTGATTTCAGCATCGTGATGCGCATGGCAGACACCTCTTATATCAACACATACGGCCTACACCTGATTGCGGGGCGAATGTACCTACCCGCCGATACCATTCGAGAAATCATTGTTAATGAATCATTTGTAAAAAAAATGGGCTTTCAAAACCCGAACGAGATTATCGGCAAGTACTTAACAATCGGCGGACGCAGCAGGGTTAAAAAACCGATTGTTGGGGTGGTCAGAGATTTCAATACTTTTTCGCTCCACCAAGAGACCAATCCGTGTATACTAACCACCCGGCGCGATTCGTACCAATCACTCGGCATTAAACTTTCGACGCAACAGGGCGGCACTGAGGCCATCAGTCAATTAATCGGCCAAGTAGAAACTACTTGGAATGCCACTTTCCCTGATTTTGCGTTTAAGTACGAGTTTTTGGACGAAAAACTCAATAACTTTTATAAAAAAGAAGAACGCATGTATGCGCTCTTCCGTTTGTTGGCAAGCATTGCCATTTTTATTGGTTGCTTGGGGCTATATGGCGTCGTGGCCTTCATGGCCGAATCAAGAACCAAAGAGGTGGGAATCCGCAAAGTATTGGGCGCTTCTACGGGTCAAATTGTGAGCCTATTTTCCGTCGAGTTCATCGGTCTTGTATTAATTGCGTTGATTGTTGCGTCGCCCGTTGCTTGGTACGTGATGAACAAGTGGTTGGCTGATTTTCCGTATAAAATCGACATTGAGTGGTGGGTTTTTGCGGCTACGGCGCTCCTTGCGGTAAGTGTTGCCTTTCTCACGGTTAGTTTTCAGAGTATCAAAGCCGCGTTGATGAACCCGGTTCAGTCCTTAAAATCGGAATAACTATTCGGAACACGGAGTGCTGGAGAACAGAACACGGAATGGGTACATTCTCCGTGTTCTGTTCTCCGTGTTTTATGTTTACAAATCTCTTTGTCCATAAACGAACTAAATTTGTCCGTTTATGGACATTTTTTTACACTTACTATTTTTTTAATCGCTGATTATCAAATATTTATATTTTTGGTACGGATTTGGAAATAAGATTAGAAAGCATTTAAAAGAGGTTACTAACAGCCAATTACTACCTCTCACTCGTTATAAAGCATTTTCCGTTTCATACAGCCATGAACGAATTTTGTATTTTAATCAACCCATGCACGCCATCGTGTAATCTGTAAACAAAAGCCTGTGAAGGAAAGAATGAATCTTTGTTCTTTCCTTCTTTTTTTCTCGCCCAAACTCCCGAAACCATGCTCCAAAACTACCTCAAAATAGCATTTCGTAACCTGCTTCGTCACAAGGTGTACAGCTTCATCAACATCGCCGGGCTGGCCATGGGTATTTCGGCTTTTTTGTTGATACTCCAATACGTTAGCCATGAAAAAAGCTTCAATCAGTTTCATGCCAATCTGCCAGATATGTACCGGCTGCTCAATGAAGACCCCAAAGGAGTAACTTGGGGCGAAGTGGAGCCCGGTTGGGCTTCGCGGGCCAAGCAGCGCTTTCCCGATATTCATTCCTACTGCCGTTTTGCCGACGGCATGGCGCAAGGAATTGTCAAAAAAGAAGGCCCCGCCAACGAATCATTTCGTGAAACAAACATTTCTTACGCCGAGGGCAATTTCTTCTCCTTTTTTAGCTTTCCGCTCAAATCTGGGTTGCCTGCTGCACTGGCCAAACCCAACGTAGTTTTTGTGTCGGAAACAAGCGCAAAAAAATACTTCGGAACTGAAAACCCAATGGGCAAAGTGCTGACGTTGTCTAATCAATTTGGGACGATGTCCTTTACTGTCGAGGGCATTTATGCCGATATGCCTACCAACTCCGACATTCGGTACGACTTGGTATTTTCTTTAGAAACCTTAAAAATTCCCGCCAACTTGATCGGCAACGACTGGGCCGACACCGAAAACATTGATTCTCAATACATAAATATGTTTTTTTTGCTCAATAAAGGTGTAAACCCTAGCGCGTTTGAAGCCAAATTGACGGCCATGCGTAACGAATTGAGCAAAGAAAACGACGGGGTTCGTTTTCGGTTGCAAGCCTTCAAAAACACCCATTTATCGGCATCGCTCAATGATACCCTTCAAACCTTGGGCAATCTCAAATACGTATACATGCTCGGCGGAATCGCCTTTTTGATTTTAATCATCGGGTGGTTCAACTACGTTAATCTTTCGACCGCCAATTCGCTCAAACGCGCCAATGAAGTAGGCGTGCGGAAAGTTATCGGAGCCACCCAGTGGCATTTGGTAAAGCAGTTTTTGGGCGAGTCCATGTTGGTCAATCTATTGGGTTTTGTCTTGGCGCTTGTGCTGGTATCGGCGCTACAACCTTTCTTCAATGAGCTACTTGACAAATCACTGTCTCTCAAAACATTAGGCTATACTCCCGTTTGGATATGGGGATTGGCCGTTGTATTGTTTGGGTCGTTGGCATCGGGGGCGTATACCGCCTTTGCACTCTCCAATTTCAATCCCATCAAAACAATGAAAGGACAGCTGAACAAAACCTCCAAAGGGGTTTTTCTCCGCAAATCGCTGGTGGTCGTACAGTTTTCTATTTCAATTACGCTGGTGTTGGCAACGATAGTGATTTACAACCAGTTGAACTTTATGCAAAGTCAAAATCTGGGCATGAACACGCAGCAGTTATTGGTTATTCGCGGGCCCGAAATCGGCAAAGACAGCACCTACGCCGCGCGTAAAAACGCTTTTTGGAACGAATTGACGCAGCAGAGCTTCATAAAAGACTATTGCACATCGGGAACGATCCCCAGCGGTTGGTACAATTTTTCTACGGCTGGCTTTACGCAGCCCAATTCAAAATCGGGCGATGAGTTCAAAACTTATTCGTTTGCCATCATCGGCGAGCGTTTTCTGAAAACCTACGAAATTGGCCTCAAAGCGGGTCGGAATTTCACCGCTGAAGAATGTAGGGTGGAGTGGAATCAAAACAGTAAGGTTCTGATGAACGAGCGCGCCATTCAGCAACTAGGATTCACCTCTGCCGAGCAGGCAATTCGCACCAAAATCAAATGGGATGAGCGCTACCTCGAAATCATCGGCGTGGTCAAAGACTATCACCATACGAGCTTGCAAAAAGCCATTGAGCCCATTGTTTTTTATCCCCAAAACAACAACGCCTACTTCACCATCCGCTTAACTGCCGACCGGATGCCCGAAAAAATAGCGTCGTTGAATAAACTCTATAAAACGTACTTTACAGGCAACCCGTTTGACTACTTTTTTGTCGATGAGAATTTCAACAAACTCTACGTTTCGGAGCAGCAATACAGCCATATTTTCACCACAGCTTCTTTGTGGGCCATATTCATTGCCTGCTTGGGCCTCTTTGGCTTGGCTACGTTTACGGTAGAGTCGCGCACCAAAGAAATTGGTATCCGCAAAGTACTGGGCGCTTCGGTGGCAAGCATTACGGCGTTACTATCCAAAGACTTTCTGTTGTTGGTACTGTTGGCCATTTTCATTGCCTCGCCCATCGCGTATTATTTCATGGACAAATGGTTGCAAGATTTTGCGTACCGCATTTCCATTTCGTGGTGGGTATTTGCTGCTGCGGGCGGCCTGGCCGTACTGATTGCATTTTTAACGGTTGGTTTTCAAAGCATTAAAGCGGCTTTGATGAATCCAGTGAAGGCATTGAAATCGGAGTAAAATTGGAACAAGGAGAAATGGGAACACGGAGAACGTACGTTTTCCGTGTTCCGCTACTCCAGATTCTTTTTCTGTATTTCCTCTTTTCCTACATAAAAATTATGCTACGAAATTACCTTAAAATCGCCTATCGTAACCTTGTCAAAAATAAGGTCTATTCGTTTATTAACATCTTCGGCCTAGCCATCGGGATAGCTACGTGCTTGGTCATCAGCCTATTTGTGCAAGACGAGCTGAGTTACGACCGTTTCAACGAAAATGCTGACCGAATTGTACGGGTTGTTTTTAAGGCCAACATCAACGGCGGAAAAATCAACGAATCGTGTGTGATGCCTCCCACGGCGCAAGCGTTAAAAAATGATTATTCGGAGGTACAAGAGTCCACTCGACTGCGTAATTTCGGCACACCGAGGGTAATAATAGGCGAAAAACTATACAACGACGCCCCCATGGCCTACGTTGACGCCAATTTTTTTGACATATTTACCATCCCTTTCTTGCAAGGAGACCCCAAAACGGCCTTGATTCAACCCAATTGCGTAGTGCTTTCCAAGGCTGCGGCTCAAAGGTATTTTGGCAACGAAAACCCCATTGGCAAAGTCATTCATTTTAGAAAAGGCGCCGATGCGCCAGCATTTAGAGTAACGGGGCTGTTTGATAAAATTCCATCTAACTCTCATTTTCATTTCGATTTATTGGGTTCAATGGCCTCCGATGATGAGGCAAAATCAACCTCTTGGCTGACTTCCAATTACTTTACCTATCTGCTGTTGGCCGAAGGGACCGACTACAAAAAACTGGAAGCTAAACTACCCTCTACCGTCGAAAAATACATGGGACCGCAAATTTTTCAGGCCATGGGCATGAGCCTGTCGCAGTTTCGCACGAAAGGCAATGAACTTGGTTTGCACTTGCAGAAATTGACCGATATTCATTTCTATTCAGAGGGCACCAATGAGTTGGAGGCAAGTGGGGATATAAAATACGTCTATATTTTTGGGGCCATTGCCCTGTTTATGCTCCTTATTGCCTGCATCAACTTCATGAATTTGGCCACGGCGGGGGCTTCCAAACGCGCTCGCGAAGTGGGGGTTCGGAAGGTACTAGGCTCCGTTAAACTTGAATTAGTACGCCAATTCTTGCTCGAATCTATTCTGCTTACGTCGTTTGCGGTGGTACTCTCAATGCTTTTGGTTCAAGTGGCGTTGCCTGTTTTCAACGATTTGTCTGGTAAAAACCTGCACCTTGACTTCATGGCTAATCCGCTCACGTTGGCAGGACTGCTGGCCTTTGGTCTGGTGGTCGGCGTTTTGGCGGGGAGCTATCCAGCCTTTTTTCTTTCTTCTTTTAAGCCCGTTGCGGTGTTAAAAGGCCAGTTTACAGGTAGCAAAAAAACCATTGGCCTACGGAGCAGCTTGGTGGTGTTTCAGTTCTGCATTTCGATTTGCCTTATTGTGGGCACAACGGTGGTTTATCAACAGCTTTCGTACATTCAAAACAAAAAACTCGGTTATGACAAAGACCAATTGTTGGTGTTGCAAAACTCGTGGGCGTTGGGTAAAAACGAAGCCATTTTCCGAGAAGAACTCTTAAAAGATTCGCGGGTGGTAAACGTAACAGCTTCGCCATATCGGCCCGCTGGCCCCACTAACTCCAACAATTCGCTGGCGTATCCCGAAAACAACGAAGCGCAAATCATGCGTACGTTGCAATACGGCATCGACGACCAGTACATTCCCACATTGGGCATGAAAATCGTTGAAGGTCGTAACTTCTCGAAAGCGTTTGCTTCCGACTCAGCGGGAATCATCATCAATGAAGCCGCCGCAAAAGCCTTTGGTTGGGGCAACAACGCCGTAGGGCACCATATCACACGTAACAACAGCTTCAAGAAAGTATATAAAGTGATTGGTGTCGTGCAAGACTTTCACTTTAAATCGCTCCACGAGTCCATTTCACCACTGTTGATGGTCTATGAAAACAACTGGGGGCTTATCGTAAAAGTGAAAACCCGCGACGTGTCTGGATTGCTGACCTCTATGAAAACCCGTTGGGCAGCGTTTGGGGTGGATGAGCCGTTTGAGTACGCGTTTATGGATGAGCTTTTCTCGAAAACCTACGTCGCCGAACAAAAAACAGGTACTATCCTGAGTCTTTTTTCGGGGCTAACCATTTTCATTGCTTGTTTGGGATTGTTTGGCTTAGCCACTTTTACCGCCGAACAACGCACGAAAGAAATCGGCGTGCGCAAGGTATTGGGGGCCAACGTGGGACAAATCATCGGTTTATTGTCCAAAGATTTTCTGAGACTAATTTTCATTGCTTGCGTCGTGGCATTTCCATTGGGCTACTGGGGCATGAATCAATGGTTGCAGGATTTTGCCTACCGCATCGAAATCAGCGCATGGGTATTTGTATGGGCTGGAATCGCGGCAATTGCCATTGCCTTGTTGACAGTAAGTTTTCAAAGTATCAAAGCCGCATTGATGAATCCCGTGAAATCATTAAAATCGGAATAACCCTAGGGGCGGGGCCGCCCCTATCAATTAATAACCCAAAGCCATGTTAAAGAATTACTTTAAAATTGCCGTACGAAGCCTATTGAAGGACAAAGGCTACACCGCGCTCAACATCTTGGGCCTCACCATTGGGCTGACCTTCAGCCTATTTTTGGTTTTTTACATTACCGACGAGCTCAGCTACGACCGTTATCACGAAAAAGCCGACCGTATTTATCGCGTGGGAGCTGCCATCAAAGAACCAGAGCGGGCAGATAAAGTCGCCGTTACACAATTTCCGTTAGGGCCGACCCTCAAAAAAGAATTTCCTGAGGTAGAGCATGCGGTCCGTTTTGTGAGAAATGGCGATAAAACGTTATTTAAAAAAGGCGATACGCAATTTTTTGAAGAGAAGGTTTTCTATGCCGACAGCAATGTTTTCGATGTATTCACATACAAATTCATTGCGGGCGATGCCAAAAGAGCGCTTATTGCTCCCAATTCGCTCGTACTCACAAGATCAGCGGCTGAAAAGTACTTCCAAACAACCGACAATGTGGTAGGGAAATCATTACAAGGGAAAAAGGACACATACAACATCACCGCCATTATCGAAGATGTACCAAAAAATTCGCATCTACGATTTAACGCGCTGATTTCGGCATCAAGTTTAGGAAAAGATTTTGGAAATAACTGGGGCAATTTTGGGTTTTACACTTACGCTTTACTTACCAAAAACAGTGATTATAAGTCATTTGAGAAAAAATTAATCCCGATGTACCAAAAATACATGGCCTCTATTTTCTCTCCTTATAATGTCAAAATAAACTACGTTGTTCAGCCCATTGTTGATATTCACCTGCGCTCAGACCTCAACAATGAGCCAGAAGAGCTGGGCAGTATGTCGTATATTTATACCTTTTCGGCGGTGGCGCTGTTCATGATTTTGATTGCCTGTATCAATTACATGAACCTCACCACGGCTCGCTCCGCACGAAGGGCCAAGGAAATCGGCATTCGAAAAGTATCGGGGTCATTGCAGCGGCACTTGATTGCGCAGTTTTTGACCGAATCGACCGTGATTACGCTGGCCTCACTTGTTTTGAGCCTTCTTTTGATTGCGATATTACTGCCTGTTTTCAATGATATTTCGGGCAAAACGTTCACGTTTGGTACCATTTTTCAGCCCATTACGCTCATCAGTATCTTGACGATTGTGGTGGTGGTTGGCTTAGTGGGAGGCAGTTATCCAGCGTTTTATTTGGCCAAATTCAATCCGTTGGTGGTGTTGAAAGGAAATCTAGCCAAAGCGTCCAGCAATGCGCCTTTGCGGCAGACCTTGGTGGTACTCCAGTTTACGATCTCAATGGTAATGCTCATCAGCACGTGGGTGGTATATGACCAACTCAACTTTATGAAAAATAAAGACTTGGGCTACAGTAAAGACCAAGTATTGGTGATAAACATGCCGCCCATCAACCGCGATGGTCGCAACGAAATCAAGTTGATGAAATCAGAGTTTCTAAAAAATCCGAAGGTACTTTCGGCGAGCTCGTCGTGGTATACCCCCAACAGCAACGGCCAGAGTTTCAATTTGATGGAAATCGAAGGAAAAACAGGCTTTGTCAACTTAGGCGTTGAAGTATATGGTGTTGACCCTCATTATTTGCAAACATTAGGTATTCAACTCTCCAAAGGACGCAATTTCACTGAATTGGACCGGGCCGATTCGCTGCGTCGTATGATTGTCAACGAAGCTCTCATCAAAAAAATGGGTTGGACCGATGCGTTGGGCAAGAAAATTCGCTTCGCTGGTGATACTGCCAACTTAGCAGAAGTGGTGGGCGTATTCAAAGATTTTCACCAAAAATCACTTTATAATCCCATTGAACCGCTGATTTTGGTGTACCGTGAAAATAATGGCTCTGTACAGGCAAAAATCAGTCCCAACGATATTCCCAGCACTTTGGCTCATTTGGAAAAGTCTTACAAAAAGGTATTCCCGCAGCATTCGTTTCAGTATAATTTTCTGGACCAAGATTTTCAATCGCAATTTGCAGCCGACCAAAAACGCGGCACCATTTTCACCGCCTTTTCATCGCTGACGGTGCTGATTGCTTGCCTAGGGCTACTGGGCTTGGTAGCTTTCACAACTGAGCAGCGCCGCAAAGAAATCAGCGTTCGTAAAGTGATGGGTGCCGAAACGGGCCACATCGTTACGCTGATTTCCAAAGGCTTCCTTTATTTGGTGGGGGTTTCGTGCCTGATTGCATTTCCGATTGCGTGGTATTTTATGAATCAATGGCTCGAACCATTCCCGTACAAAACCAACATCAGTCCCATTACCTTCCTACTTTCGGCGGGCTTGGTATTACTGATTACTTTATTGACGGTCAGTTTTCATACCGTCAAAGCCGCGCTAATGAATCCAGTAAAATCATTGAAAGCAGAATAATGTAAGTGTAACCCTTAAGGCAGGTAGTTCATCATATATTGAAAACCTAAAATCATGCTGACAAACTATTTCAAGATCGCTTGGCGAAATCTGTTAAAAAACAAGATTTTCTCCTTCATTAACGTGGCAGGTTTGGCCATTGGGCTATGCTGCTTTATCATGATCGCTCTGTACGTGACCGATGAATTGAGCTATGACCGTTTTCACGAAAAGGCTGATCGCATTTACCGTGTTCATGCCGATATTCGCTTTGGCGGCACCGATTTGAAACTTGCCGTGAGTTCTGACCCAATGGGCGCTACACTCAAAAAAGACTACCCTCAAGTGGAGCAGTTCGTACGTTTATATACATCCGACGGTTCCAAATCCATCAAAAAGGGTAAAGAATACATTGTTGAAAATCGGGTAGGATATGCCGATTCAACGTTGTTTGACGTGTTTACCCTGCCGGCCATTGCGGGAGATACTAAGACAGCTTTGGATGACCCCAATACGGTGGTAATCAGTGAAAGCGCCGCCCGTAAGTATTTTGGTACGACCGACGCGGTGGGCAAAACGCTGGAGGTGGGCGTAAGCGACAAAACCCTGTATAAGGTAACGGCTGTCATAAAAGACATTCCGACCAATTCGCACTTCAACTTTGATTTTATCTTTTCGATGGATAACGTTCGGTATGACTTTGGAAATTACCTCAGCAACAATTTCTACACGTACATCCTTCTCCGTGAAGGAACTGATTACAAAGTGTTTGAGAAAAAAATGGACGAGGTTTTGGTACGCTATGTTCTCCCACAGGCCAAACAGTACATGCAGATCAACTCCATGGATGAGTTCAAAAAAGCGGGTAATAAACTCGAATACAGCCTGATGCCGCTGACCGATATTCACCTGCGATCGGATCGTTATCCTGAAATAGGCGTCAATGGCAGTATCCAGTATGTCTATATTTTTTCGGCGGTGGCGTTGTTTTTGTTGCTGATTGCCTGCATTAATTTCATGAATCTAAGTACGGCGCGGTCGTCCAATCGCGCCAAAGAAGTGGGAATTAGGAAGGTAATGGGTACCGAGCGCCAAACATTGATTGCGCAGTTCATTGCCGAATCGACCCTGACGAGCTACATGGCTTTCCTGTTTGCGCTGTTATTGACCATCATTTTGATTCCTTATTTCAATGATATTTCGGCGAAGACCTTCTCGATCTCGTCGCTTTTTCAACCTCAGCTTTTGATTTTCCTGTTGATTTTACCCTTTGTCGTAGGGATTTTGGCTGGTTATTATCCCGCCTTTTTCCTTTCTTCGTTTCGGCCCATTGAGGTCTTGAAAGGGAAATTTAACGCCGGGTTTAAGCGCAGCAATCTCCGCAACATGCTGGTTACGTTTCAGTTTGTTACTTCGTTGGTATTGGTTATAGGGACGATTATAGTATACCAACAACTCAACTATATCCAAACCAAAAAACTGGGTTTCGACAAAGACCAAGTACTGATCATCAATGGTACCGGTGCTCTGACTGCCAACAGAGACGCCTTCAAGAATGAGGTGGGTCAAATGGCGGGTGTAAAAAGTGCGTCATATGCGGGATATTTGCCCGTTGCCAATTCTTCCCGCAGTGACAATACTTTTTCCAAGGAAGCTGTCATGGACATGAAAAACGGCTTCAATATGCAGGTTTGGAATGTTGATTATGACTACGTTCCGACGCTAGGCATGGAAGTCATTAAAGGGCGAAACTTCTCAAAATCGTACGGTTCGGATTCTTCGGCGGTACTTATCAACGAAACCACTGCCAAAGTGTTGGGCTACGATAATCCGATCGGCAAAAAAATCTATACGTCTACCGGTTCTACGGCGGGCATTAACACCGCCTATGAAATCGTGGGAGTCGTTAAAAACTTCCACTACGAATCACTACGCCAGCAGGTAGGACCTTTGTGTATGCGGTTGGGAAACAACAGTTGGACCGCCGCCTTCAAGATCAACACCAAGGATGTGCCAGGGTTGGTGAGTCAAATAGAAGCGAAATGGAAATCAATGGCTCCCGAAATGCCCTTTAGCTACCAATTTTTGGATGAATCGTTTGACCAAATGTACCGCGCCGAGCAGCGTGTCGGAAAAGTGGCATTGACCTTTGCCATTCTCACCATTTTGATCGCCTGTTTGGGGCTATTCGGTTTGGTGACCTACATGGCGGAACAACGCACCAAAGAAATCGGTATTCGAAAAGTATTGGGAGCGAGTGTTCCTAATATCGTGAGTTTACTCTCCGGTGAATTTCTTGTTCTGGTAGTTATTTCGGTATTAATCGCCTCTCCTATTGCCTATTACGCTATGAGTCAATGGCTCACGGAATTTGCGTACCGCATCGAAATCTCGTGGTGGATGTTTTTGACAGCGGGCATTTTAGCGATATGCATCGCCTTACTGACCGTCAGTTTTCAGGCCATCCGAGCGGCGTTGATGAATCCGGTCAATTCGCTGAAATCTGAATAACCGTAGGGGCGGGGCTTGCCTCCGCCTCTACCTTTTAAAACCAAAACCCATGCTGCAAAACTATTTCAAGATCGCCCTTCGTAATTTGTTAAAAAACAAGACGAATACGTTCATTAACGTTACGGGCCTTTCCATCGGCATGACCTGCTGTATGCTGATTGTGCTGTACGTGGCCGACGAACTGAATTTTGACCGTTTTTGGCCGCAGGGCGAGCGCATTTATCGCATGGCGTTGGAACGCAAATACCCCGACCGCAGTACCAAATACGCCATCATACCCGCGTCTTATGCGCAGTCGGTTCGCAAGGAAATCCCCGAAATAGAGCAATCGATTCGAGTCTTCAATTTTAACGGAGAAGGCGCCACGCTCCTACGTCATAACAACAAAACCCTCGAAGAGCGCGCTTTTCTTTTTGCTGATTCGGCCTTTTTTCAAGTATTTCAGATTCCCCTCCTCGAAGGCGCACCGACCAAAGTTCTATCTCGGCCCAATACGGTCGTGTTAACCCAACGCACCGCACGGCGTTTATTCGGTACAGTGAGTCCCATCGGAAAATTCGTCGAACTCGTTCAGGGACCGAAACTGGAAATATCTGGGGTTTGCCAAGATGTACCCACCAATGCGCATTTTACCTTTGATTTTCTGGCTTCTACAGTCAACTTACGACCGGCCGACCAAATTAACCACATTGGTTTTTCAGCCTATACGTATCTGTTATTGAAACCGCATACCCAGGCCGCCGCCGTGGAAGCGAAGTTTCCGAAGGTGGTCGAAAAATACGCTGCCGGGGAAGTTGAGCGCAATTTCGGGGTTTCTTACAAAGATTACGTAAAAGCAGGAAACGGCTATTTCTATTTCTTACAACCCATCCGCAACATTCATCTTGACTCCAACATAGAAGCAGAACTACAACCCAACGGTAGCCGCACGCTGGTTTATTTATTTTCGGTCATAGCGCTGTTTATTTTGCTGATAGCGTGCATCAATTTTATGAATTTGGCCACGGCGCGGTCGTCTGAGCGCGCCCGCGAAGTAGGCATTCGCAAAGCCCTGGGCTCGACAAAAGGGCAATTGGCGGCGCAGTTTTTGACCGAATCGGTTTTGCTAAGCCTGTTCAGTTTTTTGGTTTCCGTTGGTTTGGTAGCGTTGTTTCTTCCTTCTTTCAACAATCTGGCAGGTAAGCAATTGGCTCTCGGCTATTTTCTCAATTGGTCTTTACTGCCGTTCTTACCAGCATTGGCCGTTTTTGTGGGGTTGCTGGCGGGAAGTTATCCAGCGGGGGTGCTGTCGGCGTTTGAGCCGATTAAGGTTCTAAAGGGCAAATTTTTATCCACTCGTCAAGGCTATTGGCTGCGCAATGGTCTGGTGGTTTTTCAATTTTCCATCTCCATCATTCTCATTATCGGCACCATCATCGTGTACAGTCAGTTGAACTATTTGCAGGAAAAAGAACTCGGTTTTACCAAAGAATCCATCATCAAACTACAAGGCGTTGGTTTTCTAGGGAACAAAACCGAGACCTTTAAGCGGGAAGTGGAGCAAATTTCGGGGGTGGAAAGCGTAGGAGGAACCTCGTCAACGCCTGGCGAAAAACAAGGCTTTTTTGGAATCACCTTCCGCAAAAATGGCGATAACGAAAGTGTGACAGGACGAGGTACGCTCGTGGATGAACAATATCTACAAACCATGCGCATGACCATGCTGGCTGGCAGAGCGTTTGAGCGTACATTCAACGACTCCGTATCGGTCATTCTCAACGAAGAAGCCGTCACCAAACTAGGCCTAACCGACCCCATAGGCAAGCAAATCATCAGCCCCGACAATTTTGAGCAACAGGACGGCCCACCCGTTTTTTATACGATAGTGGGAGTGGTTAAAAACTTCCATTTCAGTTCATTGCACGAAAAAATCGTCCCTTTGTTTATCCTTAACGACCGCTTAATCAGGCGATTTAACAATGAAATTGTGGTGCGGGTCAAGTCGCAAGACCCCAAGCCGTTGGTCAGTCAAATGGAAAGCATTTGGAAACGCTACCAACCCGAGCAGCCGTTTCATTATTCCTTTTTAGATTCCGATTGGAATGCCCTGTACCAATCGGAGCAGGTATCGCAACGTATTTTTGGAGTATTTTCTTTATTGGCCATTTTCATTGCCTGCATGGGTTTGCTGGGCTTGGCTATCTACGTGATTCAGCAGCGCACCAAAGAAATCGGTATTCGAAAAGTGCTGGGGGCTTCGGTGTTGAGTATCACAACGCTGCTCTCCAAAGATTTCATCAAGTTGGTACTGATTGCGATAGTCATCGCATCTCCCATTGCGTGGTATGCCGTGGATAGATGGCTCCAAAACTTTGCCTACCGCATCGACATCGAATGGTGGGTATTTCTGACGGCGGGTGTGTTGTCGATGGGAATCGCTGTTTTGACCGTGAGTTTTCAGAGTATCAAAGCCGCGTTGATGAATCCCGTGAAGTCATTAAAATCAGAATAGCCGCCTAAAACCTCCCCCAAATCGTGGGATTTTAGCGCAACATAAACACGCTGATTCGCTAGGTGTGAGGGTTTATGATTAAATTGCCTTTAGCAGATACCCTTTAATCGTATAACCTTTTTGCACTTCATGAAAAGAATTGATTTTTTACAGAAAATAGCCTTCGGAACGGGCCTTGCCGCCGCTCCACAACTGATTTTTGCCCAACAAGAAAAGCCTGCTGCCTACGCCCCAGACTTGGTGCGCGATTTTGTGGGAGCCGGACACAAAGATTTGGCAAAAATTCAGACCATGCACAAGGAGCACCCCAATTTACTCTTTGCGGCATGGGATTGGGGCGGCGGTGATTTTGAAACAGCACTCGAAGCGGCTGGGCACGTGGGCAACAAAGAAATTGCGAATTATCTGCTCGCCCAAGGCGCACGTCCCAATATTTTCGTCTTGACCATGCTGGGCAAAACTGCTTTGGTCAAGCCGCAACTGGAAGCTATGCCTCAACTTATTACCTCCAAAGGAGCGCACGGATTTTCGTTGCTTCATCACGCCCAACGCGGCGGCGAAGATGCGAAAGAATTACTCGATTATCTGCAATCAAAAGGATTAAAAGAGGTCAGATTTAAACTTTGGTAAGTGAGTCCAATGCATAAAATCTTCTTTTTTCTTCTTCTGGCGTGTGGCGGGAATACCTTTTCGCAATCCCCTGATTTTGACAAGCTTCCTACTCTGGCTTGGCAATTCAAAGCTGGCCCCATTGTTTCTTCGCCCGTCATGGATGGAGATTTGGTCTACTTTGGCAGCCTCGACCGCAGCCTGTACGCTCTTGAAACAAAGACGGGTATCCTAAAATGGAAATACCCAACCTCGGGCGTGATTCGCTCCACCGTTTGCCTCGAAAATGACAATCTATTTTTATACAGCGGCAACGGCGTTTTGTATTGTTTAAACAAAAAGTCGGGCAAGCAAAACTGGAAGTTTCAAACGGCAACGGGCTACTTGGGTGACCGCCACAACGACTTTGCCGATTATTACCATTCCTCGCCCATCGTTCAAAATGGAATCGTCTATTTTGGTTCGGGCGATGGCTATGTCTACGCCGTCAAAAGCAGCAATGGTGAATTGGTTTGGAATTACAAAACCGATGACGTTGTGCATACCAAACCATTCCTGCACCATAACCGACTTTTTATTGGCTCTTTTGATGGCTATTTATACGCTCTAAATGCTCAAACTGGGGCACTGCACTGGAAGTTTAAATCAACAGGGCAACGTTATTTTCCTAAGGGGGAAATCATGGGAAATCCTGTGGTGGCGAAGGGCTTGGTATTGGTCGGCGCGCGCGATTTTAACTTTTATGCCATTGACGAAAACAGCGGGTATTGTCATTGGATAAAAACCTTCCCGCGTGGCTGGGCACTGCCAGTTACGCCCAATGATTCAGTGATATACCTCGGCACTTCCGATGACCGACAACTGTTTTCCGTTGACATTGCTTCGGGTAAAGTTCATTGGAAAGCCGATGCAAGTTTTAATATTTTCGGGGGAACGGCTTTAGGGAAAGCAATGGGTTATTTCGGCACACTGAAAGGCCAATTGGTTGGGATAGAGCTAAAAACGGGGGCGGTTAAATGGCAATTTACCAACGACGCCTCGCGCACCCACCAAGCCAAGTATTTCAAAGAAAACGGCGATTACCGCGACGATATCGGGCAACTGTTGCCCTTTCCCGAAGACCAATTAACAATGTACCAACAACTAGGCGCGATTTTTTCCACTCCTGCACTGTCCAACGATTTATTGGTCATTACCTGCTTTGACGGGACCGTTTATGCGCTAAAAAAATAGCGCTACCCTCATTTCCCAAAACTCACAGCCACCGCTCATCATTTCTCGTTTCGTCATTTCTGAAAGTTGTGTTATTTTCGTTTAGTCAGAACGACACGCAGCCTTTAAGAAAACAGCATGAAAACGATATTATTTTTAAGCATTGCCTTGCTGGCAATGCAAATACGAGCGCAGCATGGCTTGCAAGGAGAGTACTTCAATGGCCAAAATTTTGAACGCAAGGTATTTACCCGCGTCGATCCTCAAATCAATTTTTCGTGGCGTGGCCGCAATCCAGGCCCCAACATGGACAACAGTTATTATTCCGTACGGTGGACGGGCAAATTACATCCTCCCACTACGGGCGTGTACCAGTTTTCAGCCAAAGTAGACGATGGCGTTCGAATATGGGTCGGCGGGAAGCTAATCATGGACGCGTGGGGCTTGCACGATTCGGGCAATTTTCGGGGAAATGTAAAACTTGAAGGAGGGAAATTCTATGATTTAAAAATCGAGTACTTCAATGCAATGCTTGAAGGCGAAGTGCAAGTTTATTGGCAAATGCCCAATGCGTCGGAACCTCAACCTATCCAAACCAATTTTCTGTACAAAGCCGGAGCATCCATTCCAAAACCCGTTGTCGTCCCCGATAAACCAGAAACAGATTTGCCCCCTATTGTGGTTAAATCAACCCTGAAACCAGGCCCCAAAACCTCTAAATCACCCACTTCTTTGCCCATAAAAAGAGAGGTCAATACGCCCCCCATCAAAACCCCTGAGCTACCCAAAGCCGCTGTTGAGAAAGTTGGTTTCCCACCCGAAAAAGGGCAGCCGATGGTTCTGAACCACGTTACGTTTGAGCAAAGTAGCTATAACTTACTTCCAAGTTCTTATCCAGAATTGGATAAATTGGCTGATTATTTGAGAAAGAATCCTAGCCTGACGGTAGAAATTGTCGGCCACACCGACAACGTCGGCGACCCACGCCTCAACCTAGCGCTGTCTGAAAATCGCGCCAAAGTAGTTCGTCATTATATTATTGAAAAAGGAATTGCAGAAGGCCGAATTATGGCTCAAGGTTACGGTGGCACGCGGCCGCTCACGTCCAATGCCAACGAAACGGAACGTGCCCAAAACCGCCGCGTCGAATTGATTCTTCGATAGCTTTACAACTTCAAGTTACCACTGTCCGTAACCGCACAAGCATGTCCAAAATCGGACAAACAAACGTTTTTTCTATTCAATAAACCACTAATAATCAACACATTAATTTCTTGGTATGGGGTTTGAGCAAATAAAAGATGTAATCAGAAAAATTCATTTAGCAGTTACCCGATATGCTCTACAACTACTTCAAAATCGCCTTTCGTAATCTTCGAAAATACAAGCTGTTTTCTTTTATCAACATCTTTGGGCTGGCGTCGGGAATGATGATTTGCCTATTGGCGCTGATTGACATCAAAGGCTCCTTTGATTACGACAATTTCCATCCTCATCCCGAGCGCACGTATCGGCTATTGACAGATGTAATCAGCAAAAACAACGACCGCATGGCTTTTGCCACAGCACCGCTGCCGCTAGCCGATGTACTAAAAAAAGACTATGACTTCGTGGAAGGTGCCACGCATTTTATTCGGGCTTATGGCGAGTTTGACGACGGCCGCAAACGCCTCCAACCCATGACCTTTTGGGTAGATGCAGATTTTTTTAGGGTATTTGGTTACCCGATTATTTCAGGAACCGCGGCGACTGCGCCTCAAACGGCGGTTCTTACCAAGAGTATGGCCGAGAAGTTTTTCGGAAAAGCCAACCCAATCGGAAAAGTGATTCAATATGATGGAGCTGGGGCATTTACCGTGACTGGCATCATTGACAATACCACGCTGGGAAGGTCACACCAAAAGTTTGACATGCTGCTATCGGCCCAAAGCCTGAAAAGCGAAGCCCTAATCGACTGGAAAAATCATCAGGAAGGCTACACTTACATTCTGCTCAAGCCAGGTATAACGCAGGAGACATTCGAGAAAAGTCTAGCATCAGTGGCGGCCCGTACAACCAAAATTATTCAAAATACTAAAATTAATTCCTACCACTTCCGCGCTCAGGCGCTATCGGCCATTGCGCCCGCGCATGAAGAGTTGATACGCGGCACCTACGAACCGACCTACGGCAAATTGGCCACGGAAATGGGCGTCGGTTTACTGACCCTTTTACTGGCTGTTTTCAATTACATCAACCTTACACTGGCCCGTTCGCTGAGCCGAGCGCGGGAGGTGGGCATTCGCAAAGTAGTCGGCGGGCTGCGCTGGCAAGTGATGGCACAGTTTATGGCTGAGTCGGTGATTTTGTCTTTACTAGGATTAGCGTTGGCTTTTGTAGGGCTGAAAATGGTAGAACCCATGGTATTTGTGCAGCGTTGGCTCATCGGCGGCGTGAAATGGGGCTGGGAAACGGGTCTGTTGTTTGTGGTTTTCAGCATTGTAGCGGGCCTGTTGGCAGGATGGGTTCCTGCCCGTATTCTTTCCAATTTTGAACCCGCTCAAGTACTCCGCAGCCACACTGGCCTGAAGGTTATTCGGGGGATTTCGTTGCGAAAATCGCTGATTGTGGTGCAATTTGCGGTGTCTTTGTTAGCCATGATTACGCTGTATGTACTAGATCGTCAGCAAACCTACATGGCAGAAGGAGATTATGGTTTTGTGCGCCAACAAGTTTTGACGATTCCGCTCCTGCCCGACCAACCCTACGAAAAACTCGCCAGCGCCATCGACCAACAGGCAGGCGTAGCACACGTGGCGGCCACTTCTGCTCTTTTTGGCTCCCATCCCGATAACCAATGGGCGTATCGCCAACGCGACAAAAACGATTCAACCCTGATTGATTATTTCTCTATCAACCATGAGTTGATACCTGCTTTGGGGTTAAAGCTGTTGGCAGGAGAGAATTTAAAGCCTACCGACGCCTCTAAAAACCAGGTCATTATCAACGAAGAAGCGCTCAAAGGCTTCGGTTTGGGAACGGCCAAAGAGGCCATTGGAAAAACAATTTTACTGACCGATAACCGCGAAGTCAGTGTTGCGGGGGTGGTGAAAAATTTCAATTATGCCAGTTTTGTGTGGGCCCTAAAACCATTGATGCTTCAGTATCAACCCGCGCAATTTCGATTTTTGAATGTAACCATAACGGCAGGCTCTACTACTACCATTGCCGCCATTGAGAAAGTCTGGAAACAACTGTATCCTTACGAACCGTTTGCTGGGCAGTGGTACAACGACTACCTTCTGGATCGTCATTCTCACGACGATGATAATAATTTTCTGGGTGTTTTGACGGCCATTGCTTTTTCCATTGCCTGCATGGGTTTACTGGGGATGGTGACCTATAACACCGAAACCCGCACCAAAGAAGTGGGTATCCGGAAAGTAATGGGGGCCGCTGTTCACCAAATTATTTGGAGCCTATCCTGGGATTTTGTGCGTTTGCTGCTCATTGCGTCGGCCATTGCGATTCCGTTGGGATACCTCGCGGGCATGGCTATTTTACTCAATTTTTCGTACCATGTTTCTATCGGCATTGAAACCTTTGGCCCTTGCCTTGCGCTATTGTTTTTTATCGGTGGCCTGACCATCGGCCTTCAAACGTACCGCTCGGCCATTGCCAATCCCGTCAAAGCACTCCGTTCAGAATAATAAAACGATTATATTCTCCGCTCTATTGAATTTACACCCTTTGTCCGCTGTCCATCAACGAACAAAGGGTGTCCATATTCGGACAATTATTCATTTTTTGTCCACACACAAAACACTGTTAATCAGCCACATTTAGGGTTTGGTACAAGGTTTGAGCTATTGTAAAAACAGCCATTTTAAAATCATTATTATATTCAAACGTATGGCACACATTGCGATTCCAATTCCTTCTCAACTCGGAAAACAGGACATTGAAGTGGAGGTTTCCATCAATGGTCAACGGCAGGCGCTGCACTACCGCGTTGAGTTATTTTATTGGAATGAGTGCGGTATGCCAACCGTCGACCGCGCGGAATGCTTGCGACATATCCTTTCTAAGTATGACAAAGACTGGACGCTTTATTATATGGGTTCGCCCACAGAGCAGTTCATTCCGATTACGTTTGTTCGAAAAAAAGAGACTTTGCTGTTATCTCCTTTTTTATACTCCTTATTAAACCTTTAAACACATGGCACATATTGCAATTCCAATTCCGACCCAATTGGGGAAGCAGGACATCGAAATCGAAGTCACCATCAATGGCCAAAAACAGGCTCTGCACTATCGTGTAGAGCTTTTCTACTGGGAGGATTGCGGTATTCCGACCGTTGACAGAGCCGACTGCCTTCGTCATATTCTTTCCAAGTACGACCAAGACTGGACGCTCTATTACATCGGCGCACCGACGGATGAATTCGTACCTATTACATTCGTAAAAAAAGAAGATTTAATCAAACAACGACAAATTTTGACGGGCGCAAATTAACCCCCGTAGGGGTATATACGTCTGCCCCAAACGCCAACACACATATCAAATGGGCAGGTTTTACTTCTGCCCCCTACATTTTTTTTGTTTTAACTAACAACCATGATACGCAATTACCTCAAAATCGCTTTCCGCAACTTGTGGAAAAACAAGACCTACCTTTTTATCAATTTGATAGGCCTTTCGGTCGCTTTCGGCATCAGCACCTTATTGCTTTTGACGGCATTTGGATTATTGACTTTTGACCAATTTCACGAAGAACAAGGCGCTGTATACCGCGTTTACCAAAAAGTAATTGAGCCGCAGGGTGAACAATACGGCAACAACATGCCTCTACCCATGCGCGCCGCCCTGAAAGCAGAATACCCAGAAGTGAAACTAGCGGCACGTATTCTGACCGGAAATGCGCAATTGTTGAAAAGCGACAAGCTCATCAACGAAGTGATTATCTTCACCGACCCCGAATACTTTCAGGTTTTTGGGTATAAACTGCTGAAAGGCGACCCCAATAACGCACTGAAGGATTTAAGCAATGTAGTGTTGCGCGAAGACATTGCCAAGAATATTTTTGGAGACCAAGACCCAATGGGCAAAACCCTCACTATCAATCATGACAACAAAGAGCAATCTTTTTTGGTGACGGGCATTCTAGAAAAAGGCCCAGAAAACACCAGCATTGACAATGAAATTCTGGTTCGTATCGAAAACGTCAGTGATTATAACCTAAATAAAGACCGGTGGGACAATGTTCAACACGCGCTTTATCTTAAACTTGACGAAAAGACATCGTTGGCCGCTTTTGAAAATCGTCTGAAACCTTTCACGGCCAAATATTATAAAGGCAACATCGAGCAACTGAAAAAAGAAGGAGCCAAACCCGATGCCCGAGGCGAAATCATTAGCACCAGAATTATGGGATTGGCCGACAGCCATTTTGACACCAAAGTAGGCGGGCGCGGGCAGGCCATCAACAAAATATACCCCTATACGTTGCTCATTGTCGGTATCGTGATATTGCTGATTGCGGCCATCAACTTCATCAATTTGTCAATCGCTAAATCGTTTACCCGCGCCAAAGAAGTAGGAATGCGCAAAGCACTCGGGGCCTTTAAGTCTCAGATTGTAGGTCAGTTTTGGGGAGAAGCTTTTCTGATTTGCGTGGCCGCTTTTGGAGCAGGAATCGTCTTGGCCTATCTGTTTATCCCCCAATATAATGCCATTTTCCGCACAACCCTCTCGCTTGAAATGCTCAAAACTCCCGCCTTGATTGGCATTATTTTGTTGTGCTTTGTCCTCATTACGCTGATTGCGGGTGGTTATCCCGCTTGGGCCGTAACACGGTTTAATACGGTGGAGGTATTGAAAGGAAAAATTAAAGTAAGCGGCAGCTCAGGGGGGATTCGTAACATGCTCATTATCTTCCAGTTTACGATGTCAGTCTTGTTGATTGCGTGTACTATGATTGTCTGGACTCAAATCAAGTACCTGCGTTCCAAACCGTTAGGATTTAACACTACCCAAGTATACAGCATTCCGATTGGCCACGAAATCTCGGGCAAGCGTCTTTTGCAACATTTCCGCACTCGATTAGCTAATCAGCCGCGCATCTTGAGCATGACGGGCTCCGATGTCAATCTGGGACGCGGACAAGACGGCTCTTTTTCTAAGTCGGTCTTGAGTTTTGAACAAAATGGCAAAAGCATTAAAACCAACATGCGGACGGCAGATTATGAATACGTAAAAACCCTCGATCTGAAGCTGATTGATGGACGGGATTTTTCGGAAGCATTCGCTACCGATACCGCAGGCGCCGCCGTCATCAATGAAACAATGGCCAAACAATTGGGCGTAAAAAATCCGATTGGGGTGACGCTCAATACCGAAGAAAAACACAAAGTCATCGGCGTGGTCAAAGACTTTCATTTTGAATCGCTACACCGAGAAATTGAAGCCGTTTCCTTCTTTATGAATGGTTTTCCCATCAATTATATTTTCGTCAAAATTGCCCCCGACCACGTCGATGAGACGATTGGCTTATTGCGAAAAACCTACAACGAAGTAGCCCCCAAATCTGAATTTTTAGGTTCATTCTTGGATGAAAACACCAATAAACAATACCAAAAGGAAGAGCGCATTTCCCAGATATTTTTTAGCGCCGCTACCTTGGCCATTATTTTATCCTGCTTGGGGCTGTTTGCTATTGCCATCATGGTCATATCGCAACGCACCAAAGAAATCGGCGTGCGCAAAGTGTTGGGGGCGTCGGTCATAAGCATTATGACGCTGTTGTCGTTCGATTTTCTCAAAATGGTGGGCGTCGCCATTCTCATTGCATCGCCGGCGGCCTGGTGGCTTATGAATCAGTGGTTGTCCGATTTTGCTTACCGCACCCCAATTCAGTGGTGGGTATTTGCCCTCACGGCGCTTATCGCCATTGCGATTGCCTTTTTAACCGTTAGCTTTCAAGCCATTCGCGCGGCGCTGACCAATCCGACCACTTCTTTGCGCTCCGAATAAGGCTCAAAGAGAAATTCTACCATTCCAAGTCTTGATTTCTCAGAAGTCAGGCTTGGATTTTTTTTTATAGAAATTACCCATCGATTGGCTTTCTTTTTTCGGATTACAACTTTTTATTCACCAATTTCGTCTTAGCTAAAAACGACTAAGATGAAACCGATTACATTTCTCAACCTATTGCTGTTGGCGGTTACTTTTGGCTGTTCCTCCAAAGTTCAGCCTCAGGAAACGACGATTGCCAAGGCTAAACTGGTCAATGCACTAGCCGTTGATGGCTGCGATTGGCACTTTACCGTTGACTTGAAGGATGAAATGGTCTCTTACTTACCGAGCGACTCGTCGAAGGAAAAAGTAAATTCTATCATTCAGGCCGCCACTGCCCAGTACGGAGTGTATTCGGTAGAGGTAGAAATGAAATACACGCTTACGGGCAAAAAACAAACCGTCAAATGCGGCTGGGGAAAAACCAATGAAATGGACGAAATTGAGATTTCAGAAATACGCATAACACGCTGATGACATAGATTCAAATAATTCCAAAATCCCATGAAAAAAGTATTTGCTACCGTTTTGATTGCGGCCTTGGCAGGTTGTCAGAAAGAAGAAGTAGCCAACGAATGTGTGGAAAAACCAGACAACGGAATGGCATGTTATACCCTGTATGACCCAGTTTGTGGGTGCAACGGCAAAACTTACGGAAACTCCTGCGAAGCAGGCCGGGTAGGTATTGCCATTGTTTCAAAGGGCGAGTGTAAAAAATAATTACCACCCCCGTCAATGTAGGGGCGGCGGACCGCTTACGGCTGCCCAATTTTAAATCTGCCCCGCTTACGTCTACATGATTTTACGCAGGAAGCGGGCAGAGGCAAGCACCCCCGCCCCTATATCCTCTTTAAGGTTTTTTAACAAACCCCAAAAACGTTTTGTACGTACCTTGCAAGGCCATTTTAAACGTACAAAACCATGCTTCAAAACTACTTCAAGATCGGTTGGCGCAATCTGCGTAAAAACGGGATATTTACATTTATCAATATTTTCGGCCTTTCGGTCGGGCTGACCTTTACGCTACTGATTGGCAGTTACGTATGGAACGAATGGCAGGTCAATGCCGACTTACGGAATATTGAGAACCAGTATATTATTCAAAGCAAGTGGAAGCAGCCCAACATGGGCATAGAGATTACGTCTTTGGCGCCGTTGGCCAAAACGCTGAAAGAGCAATATCCCAATCTGATTGAAAATTATTACCGCTTTGACGGGGTTTCCACCACGGTTTCCAAAGGCGACAAACATTTCAGGGAAGATATTCAAATCGGGGATTCTACACTGCTGACCATGTACGGGATTCCGCTCATGCACGGAGATGCCCGCACGGCGCTAAATCAGCCCAACTCAGTCGTTCTGTCAGAAAAAATGGCCCTCAAATACTTTGGAAAAACAGATATTGTTGGACAAACCATTCAAATAGAGTCGTTTACAAGAGAGCGAAAAAATTTTATGGTTACGGCGGTACTTGCCCCGATTTCCTTCAACTCCATCACCCATTATGTTAGTACAGAAATTCCAGTGTTGCTGCCGATGAGCAGTCTGGCATTTTTTGGCCGCGATGCCGCCATGACGGTTTGGGACAACGCCTACGTCGTCAATTATATCGAACTAAAAAAAGGCATACGCCCCGTTGATTTACAAAAGCCCATTAGGCAACTCATCTCAACCCATGCTTCGGCCCAAATCAGAGACAACCTTGAAGTGATGCTCAAACCTTTGAGTACGCTGCACCGTGAAAACAATAATGGCTTAATCAACAAAACACTTCTTACACTCAGCTTAGTGGCTCTATTCATTGTGTTTATGGCAGTGGTTAACTTTGTCAACATTTCCATCGGCAGTTCTTCAGGACGTTTAAAAGAAATCGGCATCCGGAAAGTATTGGGCAGCAAAAAGGGGCAAATGATTGGGCAATTTTTGACCGAATCAATCCTGATTGCGTCTTTTAGCACGCTTTTTTCATTGGTTTTATACGAAGTTTCGCGAACTTATTTTGCCGAAATTCTTGGCAAAGAACTACGCTCTATCTTTAGCGCTCTTCCGTTTTTTGTGGTCAGCGCGGCATTTTTGGGCGTTTTGGTTGGGCTGGTGGCTGGAGCCTATCCAGCATTTGTGCTGTCGGCGTTGCCTTCCATTGATTCCATGAAGGGGAAATTAAAAACCGTCAACCAAAAAAGCAGTTTGCGCTATTCGTTAATGACGGGGCAGTTTGCCATCGCGCTGTTTGTGTTTGGGGCGGCTGTGGTCATTGCCCGCCAAGTCAACTATTTCTTCGAAAAAGACTTAGGTTATTCCAAAGAATCCATCGTTTGGGCACCCGTTCCGCGCGACTGGTCGGTGAAGGGCGTTGAAAAAATGGAAACCATTCGCAAAGAAATGACGCGCCTGCCCGACGTGCGCGAAGTCAGCCTTTCGTTTGAAATTCCAAACGGAAAAACGGGATTTCAAACGGGCCTTTTCCGTGCGGGGCAGGACTCCACACAAGCGATCTTTGTCCCGGTTTTACAAACGGATGAACATTACGCACGTACTTACCAAATCCCCGTACGCAATGGCGTATTTTTTCAGAAAGCCCCACAGGCTGTAGCCCCCAACCTCATTGTGCTAAACGCTAAAGCGGCCAAGATGCTCAACTTTGCCACAGCGGCGGCGGCAATCGGACAGCAAGTGAGGTTGCAGAGTTTCCCACAAACTTTTACCGTAGCGGGAGTAACCGATGATTTCCATTTTGACTCCATGCGTCAAAGCATTGGTCCTCTGGCGTTTATCCACCTAAACACGCTCAACAACTACCGTTTTCTTTCCTTTAAAATTCAATCAACATCCTTAAATAAATCGGTTGCAGCACTCGAAAAAAAGTGGAATGAGCTCCTACCAGGAGCGCCGTTTGAGTTTACTTTTTTGGATGAAATGCTTCAGAATTTGTACCAATCAGAAGTACGACTCAAAAAAGCGGCACAATTGGCCACCGTTTTGGCAATGATCATTGTCTTATTGGGGGTTATCGGGATGGTGTCGTTGAGCGTAGCGCGGCGTACCAAAGAATTGGGTATTCGCAAGGTATTGGGAGCTTCGGGCGCGGGGTTGGTGCTGCTGTTTTTGAAGGAATTTTTGATTGTCATCGGCATTGCTGCTTTCATTTCTTTTCCATTGCTACAAATGGCCATGAACCAATGGCTTCAAAACTACGCTTACCGCATTGAGGTGAGTTGGCTTTCGTTTGCCGCTGTTGTTCTAAGTTTTGGAATTATGATCGTTTGTTTGGTTGGTTTTCAGACGTTTAAAGCCGCTTTAATGAACCCAACCCAGTCGTTACGCTCCGAATAACAAACTTTTACATTTCGTTTACATTCTTTTACGGGCGTTTTTCTTTTTGTTGGTTTTGGTCTCCTACTTTTGCTTACATCATAGTAGAGCCAAAAACAACCAAAAACAATGAAAACAGTTAAAACACTAATGGGAGGTCTCTTGTTTTGTGGCCTCGCACTCGTAAGCCACGGTCAGCAAGTTTGTTCCGCCGCTTTTTTAGACAATAAAATGGTCGTGGATGAATACACCCCTAAGGGCAAATGCAGTTTACCCTTAACTGCCAGAGGCGAGCTGACGGTAGCAACAGCCGAGCTATCTTCTAATGAAAGTAAAGCCGTTGATAGCGTCCCCTTCAAAATTGCCATCCGTGACGAAAACACGCGAACGCTGACGATGTATTCTGGCGACGATTTCCGAAAAATTGAAATTCAAAAGGTATTGGCAAAATGCAAAAAGGGGGATTCTATCGTGCTGCTTACTTTAGAAAAACAATATGCGTTGCCGCACAATGAGATTCTAATCAAGTAATTATTTAAACTACCAAAACCATGAGATACACTAACACCTACCGACTAACCATTGTCCTGATTTTATTCATGGTTGGCACTACTACCTTCTCCAAAGGCGGAGAAAACTACTTTTATGGTAACCCTTTGGTACTGAACGGCAAACCATTAGATTATCAAACTTTTTGGAAAGGAAGTAAAGGCCTATTGGCATTGGTCAAAGGAAATCCCAATTCGGCAGACGCTACCAGAGTTCCATTTAAAATTTATCTCAAACACGAAGGCCAGGTGGTCAACAAGGGTTTATCTTCTGATTCACGAGAATTGTACGAAGTAGAGGTCGCCCACGTTTTGGCATTGGCGCGTTTTGGCGATGAGCTGGTCATCGAGCCCGCTCTAAAAAGTGATATAAAGGCCAAACGGGTTATTAAACTGGCAAAAATCGACCTAATGTACATGATTTTGGGCCCGTTGTTGGCAAAACAAAAAGGCGGAGACGGGTGCTAAATTCTCTTTTATCATTTTGGAAGAAATGAACAGCCATGAAATTTAAACCTGTAAAAAACATAAAAAAAATCATTTATGCGCTGCTATTACCGCTGGTTGTGGTAAGCGGAGCGGTATTTGCTAATCGCGAAATCAAAAATGAAACTTCTAAAAAATCAATCCCAAAGCCGTCGGGCGGCGTTCCGTCGGGCGGCGTTCCTCTCTCTACTGCTGAAAGGAACGCCGCATTGAAAAAATGGGAGGCTACCCCTGATGGTGTAATGTTCAAAAAATGGGAAGCGTCTCCCGCAGGTAAAAAAGTGTATGCAGGTGAAGCTAAAATAAGAAAGCATATAAGTGCTTTTACCAATATGGAGGCTGTTGTAACCTCTCTTTCTCTCCCACTGGGCTCAAGATTAGGTTTCGGAGTGATGGTAAGGATTAATGGTGACGATTATATTGTAAAATTTGAGCCAGAAAAGTCTCAACTTGAGCAATTGCAGAGCCTGAAAGTTAACGACAAAATAATTATAAGAAGCCATAGCGTATCGCACGCGCCCAAGTATGCCTATCCAATAGTATCGGGCGAATATGTAGAGCGAGATGGTAAAATAATTTTTAAACGTGCACCTCGCAAAGGCGGTTGCTAAGTAACTAAATTATGAAATACGCACACGTGTATGCTTTGTTCTTGATGTTTGTCTTTCACACATCCTATGGACAAGACCAAACAAACACATCAAAAGATAATATCAAGTCTGAAATCACAGACACACTCACTTCTAACATTTGGGATATCGAGCAAGATAGAAATGGGAATATTTGGTTTGCAGCGAGCGATGGTGTTTTTCGATACGATCCCAGACGGGCAGATGGAAAATCGTTTACCAAAATCACAGGCCAACTGGTCTCAGAGCCTTTTTTTTCTGTTTTTGAAGATAGTAAGGGAAATTTTTGGTTCGGCACGTATGGCTCAGGTGTTTTTTATTACGATCCCAGACGGACAGATGGAAAATCCTTTCAACATTTTACAACAACAGACGGACTTGCCGATAACTCTGTTATGCCTATTTATGAAGATAAAGCCGGCATTATTTGGCTTGGCACTGCAGGTGGTGTAAGCCGCTATGATCCCAGACGGGCAGATGGTAAATCGTTTCGAAATTTTACAACTGCGGATGGACTGTCAAATAATGATGTTCACGCTATTGTTGAAGACAAAACAGGCAAAATTTGGTTTGGATCACGGGGTGATATTTCCATTTATGATGGAAAATCATTTACCACTCTCACCGATAAAAACGGCAAAACTTTCAGTAACGTATGGTCTATGATTAAAGACAAAAAAGACAATATCTGGTTCGGCGCCGATGGTCTTTGGCGCTATGACGGCAGCTCCTTTAGCCAAATCGATGAGGTTGGTGCGGGTGTTATAATCGAAGATAAAAAGGGAAACGTTTTGACTAGTATAGGTGGGCCTATTTTCCGTTATGATGAACAGTCATTGTCTGATAAAAAGCCACATGTAACAGTAATAAAGACAAAATATGAAGGGCCTAGGAATCTACCTTTTGGGATGTTATGGGCTAATGATGGAAGTATTTGGATTGGAGCTGACCGTTATCGTTATGATGGAAAGACCCTAACGGACTTTAAAAGTGCAGCCGGTCAGAAATAAGTACTTTTTACGAACATTTTTACAGCCGAAAAACAGAGAAAAATGACAAAATATAAGTTTCACCATCCAATTTACCTCTGGCTTTTAGTGGGGTTGATTATAAATTCCTGCAATGGTCAGCCAAAGGAGACGACTAAGGAATCAAAACCAAGCCCAACAGTTATCAAAAACTTTAAGGCAGTTGGCTTGGCTCCCGATTTTGACACTACCTTAGTCAGTCAATACTTCCGAAGTATTTTTCAGGATTCGAAAGGAAATTTATGGTTTGGTACCATCGCAGAAGGCGTTGTGAGGTATGACGAAAAAACGTTGACCTACTTTTCCAACCCTGATGGTTTTATCAACAACACTGTTTATGCTATCAATGAAGATAAAGATGGTAATATGTGGTTTGGTACCGACCAAGGCGTGTACAGGTATAACGGAAAAACCTTTAAAAATTATAGTCAAAAGGATGGGCTAAACCATCTGGATATAAGTCGTAAAAGCATCCTTGTTGACAAATCGGGCAATATTTGGGTAGGCACACATGGCGGCGTTTACCGATATGACCCAGCGGCTGATAGCAAGGGCGATAAATGTTTTTCTCTGGTTAAGCAACTGCCCATAATGAACGTGGCAGGCATCATGGAAGACAAAAGTGGAAACATTTGGTTTGCGTCTTCGGACAAAGGCGTCTTTCGTTATGACCCCACACAGGCAGAAGGTAAAGCCGTTACTAATTTGGCTGAAAAGGAAGGATTGGGCGAAAACTACGCAGGAGGCATAGCGCAGGATAAAGCCGGCAATATGTGGTTTACCATGAAAAACGGCATTTGCAAGTATGATCCCAGACGGGCAGTTGGAAAAACGTTCACTGACTACACCGCCAAAGACGGCTTAGGCGGAACGGAGTTTTGGGGACTCATTATAGAACAATCAGGCATTATTTGGATTACCGCCCGAGGTGCCACTACGAGATTTGACCCTTCCGTTCCTTTACCCAATCCAAAAGCATTTACAGTATTTACACCTGCCGACGGCTTAAACTGTTGTGTTCAAAGTATGTATCAGGACAAGTCAGGAAATATATGGTGGGGTACGGGGCAAGGACTCTATCGATTTGATGGCAAGCGCTTTTATCAGGTTAAAAAGAAAGGGCCTTGGTAGTATAGACGGAATTATAAGCTATTTCTGCTAAATTTGATAAAGAACTTATGGAAATCATGGTAGGGAAATTGGCAATCGTGGCTTCGTTTTTAGCAATCAGCTTACTGTTTGGGCAGTTTGCCTGGATATCTCCTGACACTGATGCCACAAACTCGCAACGATTTGAAGAAAAGACGAACCTCGCGCTTCGCCGCACAGGCCACCGCCTGTTGTTGGCAAGCGGCGATTCCACTTCCCGCATCCCAGCGGTTAGGAAATTAGATGATGACACGTATGTACTTCAATTGAGCAAATCGTTCGATTACAATCAGTTACCTTCTTTATTGCAGGAATCATTCGACCTTCATGGCATCAAAAACAATTACGATGTAGCAGTCATGGACTGCAAAACCAACGAATTGCAATTGGGCTACAATTTTCTGGATTATTCCAAAAGTAAGGAAGTTGCCTGCATCGGGCGCGACCAAGTCATAGATTGTTATAATGTGAAAATAACTTTCTTGGCTACCGCAAACAACCCTAAATCCAACCCTGTTTGGTGGACGTTGGGGTTGGGAATTGCCTTTATTGGCGTTTCGTATGTTGTACTTTCTCGAAGAAAAACGCCCCTCGCTCCGCTTATTGAGACACCTGATGAAAAGCCCATTGAAAATTCTAACCGAATTCGTTTCGGTGAATCAAGCATGGACTTGGACAATCAAATGTTGTATACTTCCCATACAAAACACAATCTTACTTTCCGAGAAGCCAAATTGCTGCACTTGTTCATCAAGCACCAGAATCAAGTCTTAGAACGAGATTTCATTCTTAAATCCGTTTGGGAAGATGAAGGCGTTACGGTAGGACGCAGCATTGATGTCTTTGTTTCCCGTCTGCGCAAGTTGCTTCAGGAAGATACTTCGCTAAAAATCGCGGCGGTGCATGGAGTTGGGTACCGACTGGAAGTCAACAACGGCAACCCCGCCCTCAAAAAAACGTAATTCTAATTTTTCTATAAAATAAAAAAGGCCGCCCAATTGGAGCGGCCTCGTGGTATGGCAATCATGCCTAAGCTGAAGTTAAGCAGCTGGCGTAGTGTTCATTACTTCTGTTTGCTTACGGATGGAAGCCATGTGAATCAGTTCAAACAGCTCTTCCACAAAATCGGGGTACAAATTCATTTGTTTACCCAAATCGGCGCGGTTTTTACGAAGTTGTCTCCAACGATCCATTTGTAAAACGGCCACGTTGTTATCACGTTTGTATTCACCCAATTGCTCCACCAACGACATACGCGTGCCCAAAATCTCTAACAATTCACGGTCAAGATTATCGAGTTTACTGCGCAGTTGTTCCAACTGATTGATATAATCTGTGCCGTACTCAGGCTTACGCACGTGCAGTTCATGCAGCATTTCGCCCAAGGCAGCTGGCGTCAATTGCTGAGCCGCATCCGACCACGCTTTGTCTGGGTTGCAGTGTGACTCAATGATGAGACCATCGTAGTTTAAATCTAACGCCCGTTGAGCGATTTCGAACAAATACGCACGTTTTCCAGCCATGTGGCTAGGGTCGCCAATCATCGGCAACTCTGGAAACATCGTTTTGAGTTCGATGGCAATATTCCACATGGGAGAGTTGCGGTATTTTGTTTCCTGTGCATTGGAGAAACCACGGTGAATGGCCCCGAGTTTTTTGATGCCCGCACGGTTAATACGCTCAAATGCTCCAATCCACAATGCCAAATCTGGATTGACCGGGTTTTTGATCAACACTGGCACATCTACCCCTTGCAACGCATCCGCCAAATCTTGCACATTGAACGGGTTAACGGTGGTACGGGCTCCAATCCATAAAATATCGATTCCGTATTTAAGGGCCAGTTCAACGTGCTGAGGAGTAGCTACTTCAACGGCAATCGGCAAACCAGTTTCTTTTTTTACGGCAGCAAGCCAAGGCAATGCAGCCTCGCCCATTCCTTCAAAGCTTCCTGGACGGGTACGCGGTTTCCACACGCCCGCGCGCAGTACGTTAGCATATCCTAACGCTTTAATCTGGGTCGCGGTTTCCCAAACCTGCTCTTCTGTTTCGGCACTGCATGGGCCTGCAATGACGAGTGGTTTCCCTCCCGTATCAACCCACGAACTCATCGGTAAAATTTCTAAGGTGGCACTCATAATCGAGAAAAATTAAAAAAATTAATTAAGTACAACAATCTGATATTAACAATTTGATAGCTAAGGACAACTTTTGTAATTTTGCATTTGTTTTATTGTTATAACAACAAACGCACGTTAAAATTATGTCTATAAGTGTTGCTTCCCCCCAAGTAGGGGTTTCGTTTGATGACACTTCGGTTGCATTCTCATCAAAGTCAAATTTCCAGTTAAAGAAAACTTACTGGCTATTTGCATTAATGAATCAACCTTGGCTTGTAAAATTAGGAACTTTTTTTATAAAACTCGCGCTTTTGTTACGACTTCCTGTCAAAAACCTCATAAAAGCAACTTTGTTTGGCCAATTTTGTGGAGGTGAAGACATCAAAGAGTGCAACAAAACCATAAATAATTTGGCAAAATCTAAAATTGGGACAATTTTAGATTATTCTGTTGAGGGAGAAGACAATGAGCAGAGTTTTGATAAAACTGCTAGCGAAATTCTGCTAACTATCGAAAAAGCGAGCCATACCGAAGGGATTCCGTTTTCAGTTTTTAAGGTAACGGGGATTGGTTCAACCCCTCTGATGGAGAAAATTCAGGCGGGAGAGCCCCTCACTTCCAACGAGCAGGCTGCTTTTGAACGCCTCAAAGAACGCGTGGACCAATTATGCCAAAAAGCCCATGACCTAGATGTTAAAATTTTTGTCGATGCAGAAGAAAGCTGGATTCAGGACGTAATCGACCAACTGGCTTACAAGGCAATGCAAAAATACAACACCAAAAAGCCCATCGTCTACAATACATTCCAGATGTACCGCCGCGATATGCTGGAAAATCTAAAAAAAGCCACTCACGAAGCAAAAGTAGAAGGGTATTTTTTAGGAGCTAAATTGGTAAGAGGTGCCTACTTCGAAAAAGAACGCCAACGCGCTTACGAAAGCGAATACCAAGACCCCATCCACGCTACCAAAGAAGAGACCGACTGCGACTACAACAAATCTATTTTGTTTGCCCTCGAAAACCGTGACGTGATTTCTATTTGTTTGGGAACCCATAACGAAAGCAGTTGTTTTTACTGTATCGAATTAATGCAAAAACTCAACATTCCGCACAACGACCCGCACGTATGGTTTGCGCAGTTGCTCGGAATGAGTGACAATATTTCCTACAACTTGGCCAATGCAGGCTATAATGTAGCCAAATACGTACCTTATGGCCCCGTTGAGACGGTTATGCCGTATTTGTTCCGTCGTGCCGAAGAAAATAAATCCATTGCGGGACAAAGTAGCCGCGAGTTTTTGCTTATCAAACGTGAAGTGGGTCGTCGCCACACCATGAAAGTTGTTCATTAATTCCCATTCCATGACTCAATCCCCCAAAGGCCCTCTCAAATTCTTTTTGTTCGCCCTGTTGCTTATCGGTGTAGATCAAGCTTCAAAATTGCTCGTACACCAGTATATGTCTCCGGGATTTGCTGGGCAAATCAGACTCATCGGAGATTGGTTCAAGCTGTATTATGTAACCAACCCGGGCATGGCGTTTGGGATGCAAATTGACCACGAATACGGCAAGTTGTTTCTGACGGTATTCAGGCTAGGAGCCATGATTTTTATTGCTGGCTATATGTTGCGCCTTGCCCAAAAAGGAGCCTCCAACGGACTCCTCTGGGCTATGGCCATGATTTTGGCGGGAGCCATCGGCAACTTGATTGACAGTATTTTTTACGGAGTACTCATTGATAATGCCCCTTACGGCTCTCCTACTCCGTGGTTTCACGGACAGGTCATTGACATGGTGTTCATTGATTTTTGGGAAGGGTTTGTACCAGATTGGGTTCCTGTTTGGGGTGGTCAATACTACACAACGCCTATTTTCAACTTTGCCGACGCCTGTATTTTCATCGGTGTTTGTATCATTTTGATGTTTCAGGGCACTTTTTTCCCGCGTTTGGATGAACACGAAGAGATTGAAGAGGCTCCGAAAACGGATGAAATAGCCGACGTTCCATCAATCGTTTCATCTGAAGAGGAAACCGAAATACCCGCTTCAGAAATGGAAGTAATCTCCGCACAAGAGGTCAGCGAGCCTACGTCAGCGTTGGAAGAAGAAACACCCGAATCTGCCTTGGAGGCCCTGCCCCCAACAAATGACAACACTAGCACTCAAGTGCCTACTAAAGAATAGATTACTTAACCAACTCTATAAAAAAAGAGAGGGCCGCAGGGCCTTCTCTTTTTTTTATATTAAGGACAAAATCAAGTCTTTACTTCATTGCTGCCGCATACAATTCAGCTACTTTATCCCAATTTACTACATTCCAAAAAGCGTCTAGATAATCAGGACGTTTGTTTTGGTACTTTAGGTAATATGCGTGCTCCCATACATCAACGCCCAAAATCGGCGCACCTTGTACATCCGCTACGGGCATCAATGGATTGTCTTGGTTTGGCGTAGAGGTGACCACCAATTTTTTATCTTTCACAATCAACCACGCCCATCCCGAACCAAAACGGGTAGTACCTGCTTCTTTAAACTTCTTTTTGAACTCGTCCAATGAACCAAAATCTTTGGTAATGGCATCTGCCAATGCTCCTTTGGGCGCACCGCCTTTGCCGGGCCCCATGATGCTCCAAAAGAAGGTGTGATTCCAATGTCCCCCACCGTTGTTACGCACTGCGGGAGCAGTTTCTTTCGTAATTCCCTTAACGAGGGCATCAGGAGTCAATTTTTCTTCTGGTTTACCCGCCACGGCCTTGTTCAAATTGTCGATATAGGCTTTATGGTGACGTCCATAATGGATTTCCATGGTAGTCTTATCAATATTGGGCTCAAGAGCATCCGATGCGTATGGAAGCGGAGCCTGCGTAAATTGTGCCATAGCCTGCAACGAACCTGCGGCCAATGCTATTGCAAATGCATTGCGGAGAAATTTAGTTGTCATTTTGCTAAAAAGAGTTGATTAATGAATGATGTGCAATATTACGTAGAATACAACGCAAGAAAAGCAGCGAAAGTTATTTTCTGCGTAAAAATAAAAAAACCTTCTGCGCGAAACAGAAGGCTTTTTAAGTATTTGTAGTAGAGGTTTAGAAATAATCGTTGCAAAAGTAGTAGATAAATTGATTAAATGAATTATTTCAAGAAAAAATTTAAAAATTCACTTAGCAACTATTTCTAACCCCTTAAATCTGTTCAAAATACCGTTTCCGCTCCCAGTCCGTCACGGATGCATTGTAGGCCGCCTGCTCTGTTTTATAAAAATGCGTGTAATGCTCCACTACTTCAGGCCCAAAACTCCGCTTGGCAAACTCACTATTGGAGAAAATCGCAATGGACTCGGCCAAGGTGTACGGAACTCTCGGCAAATGCGCCGCGGCATAGATATCACCCTCAAAAATGGCTGGTGGTTCAATCTGCTTTTCAATTCCTTCCAATCCACACGCCAGCAATCCCGCAAAAGCGAGATAAGGATTACAGTCTGCCCCCGGAATCCGGCACTCAATTCGTAGGCTTTTACCTTGACCTACTACCCGAAAACCAGCGGTGCGATTGTCATAACTCCACGCCAAACGCGTAGGGGCCCACGAACCATCTACATAACGCTTGTAGGAGTTGATAGTTGGGGCATAAAATACCATAACATCAGGAGCGTGGGCAATACAACCACCTAAAAACCAACGGAATGTATCTGAGCATTGCACGGGTCCCAGCGTATTGTTGCCTGCAAAGGCGGTTTCGCCATCTTTCCACAAACTGATGTGAATGTGGCAACTAGAACCTGCACGGTCGGCGGCAAATTTAGCCATAAACGTAATGCTCCAACCCATGGCATCGGCTACTTCTTTTAGGCATTGTTTGTACACTACGTGGCGATCGGCCATGTCCAGTATTTCAGCATAGCGTACATTGAGCTCATGTTGGCCCAAGCCCCACTCTCCTTTGGAGTTTTCAACGGGCACGCCCGATTGCTTCAAATAACGCCGCGCCGCCGCGTTGAACGGCTCAGTACGGGTACCTTGCAAAATATGATAATCTTCAATGTACCAGCCTACGGGGCGCAGCTGAGCAAAACCCGTTTCGTGCGCTTCGCGAAAACTGTTTTCAAACAAATAATATTCCAACTCAGAAGCAGCCAGCACGTCAAACCCGTGTTGAGCGGCTTTATCAAGCTGTTTTCTCAGGATAGAACGGGGCGCTATATCAACGTATTGGTGCGATTTTTCGTTTTTAACATCGCAGATAATCATCGCGGTGCGGTCAAGCCACGCCGCTACCCGCAGCGTAGAAAGATCGGGCACAAGATGAAAATCACCGTAGCCGAGTTCCCAATTGGCAAACGAAAACCCTGGTACGGGGTCCATGGCCATATCGGTGGTGAGGAGGTAATTGCAGCCGTGGGTGCCATGTTTATAAATATCATCGACAAAAAAATCAGCGTCGAAACGTTTTCCGACGAGCCGCCCGTAATGGTCAGTAAAGGCTACAATAATGGTTTCAATGGTTTGTTGGTCTACAGCTTCGCGTAGTTGATCAATAGTAAGGAGTCCTTGGGGTTTAGACATGGTGTCGTTTTTTTGCCTTAAAAATAGCAAAAAGGCAACATCCTTGCTTGAGATAATTCGACATACTACAAAAAAGTCCTTTTCTCCTCACCCTTTCTGGTTTCTTTCTACCTGCAACTCAATACATTTGAGAACGATAACCAATTATAAAAAATAGGTTCAGGACTACGCCTTTAAAGGGCAAAATCACGCCATTCACACCCGTACACCAATTATTCCCAAATAACATTCTCTTTTCCTTCGTACCAAGGCTCCATCATTTGCCCATAGGTTTTTTCAATCACATTGCGTTTGGTTTTCATGGTGGGCGTCAGCATATTGTTATCGACCGTCCAAGCTTCTTTCATTACGACAATTTTTTGTACGCGCTCGTAAGACTTAAGTTTGGGATTCACATCTGAAAGCGTAGCAGCTAGACTTTGGGCGACGGCGTCGCGTTCAACGGACCGGGCTATTTCCGACAAAACCACCAGCGCAATTGGCTGCGGTAAACTTTGGCCCACTACGCAAATTTGTTCAATCAGCTTATTGTCTGCAAATCCAAATTCTATCTGCGACGGTGCCACGTATTCACCTTTGGAAGTTTTGTACATTTCTTTTACCCGGCCCGTAATTTTGATATAACCTTCACTGTCAATTTCACCCACATCACCCGTATGAATCCACCCTTCTTCGTCGATGGTTTCCGAAGTCATTTGGGGTTCCTTATAATAGCCTAACATGTTCCATTCAGCGCGCGTCAGGATTTCACCCGTATCGGGCATTATTTTTACTTCTACCCCTGGATACAGCTTTCCTACCGTTCCATCCTTGGGCGCATCTGCGGGGGCCATACATACCGCTCCCATGTTTTCGGTCATTCCGTAGGCTTCCTGAATTTTTATTCCTAGGCGACGAAACCACGTAATCAATGACACTGGCATCGGAGCCGCCGCCGTCAAAATAAATTTCGCGTCATTGAGGCCCAACCCCTTACGGATTTTTTTCTTGACAATACCACTCAGAATAGGGATTTTGAGCAACATATCGAGCTTTTTCTGGGGCATTTTTGCCAAAATTCCCAATTGGAATTTAGTCCAGATGCGTGGAACCGCAAAAAAGTGTGTGGGCTGTGCTGCGGCCAGATTGGCGGCAAAAGTATCCAATGATTCTGCAAAGTACACGGTTCCGCCCGTGCCTACGGCCGTTACTGCCACCACATTCCGCTCGGCAATATGACATAGCGGTAAATACGAAAAAAAACGGGTCTCGGGCAAATGATAGAGCATCATATCTTGGGTGACGTGCATGACCTTGGCCATCGCTTTATACGTAAGCATTACTCCTTTGGGGTTACCTGTGGTTCCAGAGGTATATACAATGGAAAATAAATCATCTAGCTTCGGTCGGGGCGACTCAGTCATCGGTTTGCTGTAAGCAAGAATATCATCCCACTGTATATGTACAGGGTCAGGATTGTACGTAGGGAAAGAAATACAGCTGACGCCTGCGGGAACACCCTTTTTCATTCCCTGCCAATTATCGAGTTTTCCAACAAAAAGTACCTGACAGCCGCTATGGGTTAATACTTGGTTTAACTGATCGCTCGTGAGGGTGGGATAAAACGGCACCGAAACATGTCCAGCCATCATGATGGCGAGGTCGGCAATAATCCATTCTGCACAGTTTTTTGAAACCAGCCCGATGTTGCTTTGTGGCTCTAACCCCAACGAAACAAGGTATCCAGCCAATCGCCTCACCTGCTCTCCCGTTTCAGCCCACGTAAAGTCTTTGAATTTTTTACCAAAAGGCTGGCGCAAAAAAACCTTATTGGGTTGTGTCTTTTCCCATTGATAAAAATAATCTATGACCGTTTTCAGCTCCGAACCGTTAGAAGTTGCCGTTGTTTTCATCGTTTATAAAGATTTAGGGTTTACAACAAAAATATAATTTTTTCGCTAAAAAATTGTTTTTGTTCGATATATTTATTGGGACAAAAAAGTTGGTTTTTGAGCACTAATCCGCTAAAAGTGACCTATTCTTACGTAATCTCCGATTGTTTTCACTGATTCTTCCCATTCTAAAGGATCATTCTTACTTATTTGCGTTATCGGATTAACTTTGTACCGATTGATAAATAGAATACGAATGATTCAGTTATTGGCAAAAGTCGGCATCAACGGATTTTTCTTCGCTTTGCTTGGAATGATAGTATTAGCCTATTTTTTTCCCTCTTTCGGCACCGAACAAAGCCCTTTACACTTACCCGACATCGCCGAATATGGCGTCTCTATTATCTTCTTTTTTTACGGTCTGAAACTCAATCCCGAAAAACTGAAAAGTGGCTTGAGCAATTGGAAACTTCATTTGGTGATTCAATTGACCACTTTTGTGTTGTTTCCATTCATTATTCTTGGCATTGGAAAAGCCTTCAACCTTGATACTTCTTCGTTGAAGTGGTTGGGTATCTTTTATTTAGCTACGCTCCCATCCACGGTTTCTTCTTCGGTGGTGATGGTGGCGATTGCAGGCGGCAACATCCCCGCTGCTATTTTTAACGCCAGTATTTCCAGCATCATTGGCATTTTTATTACACCACTGTGGATGAGTCGATTACTAGAAAAACAGGACGCCGATTTTGACATCTCGTCCATCATCCTTCGCCTATGTTTAGAAGTTTTATTACCCGTTATCCTCGGTTTTTTCCTGCACAAAAAATGGGGCAAATGGACCGAGCGCTACAACGGTACACTAAGGATATTTGACCAAGTCATTATTTTGTTGATTGTCTACACTTCTTTTTGCGAATCGTTTGCCAACAATATGTTCAGCGACCAATCCTTGGGTGAAATCGTGGCGCTGGGCTTTTGGATGCTGCTGTTCTTTGCGGTCATGTTCGGAATCATGTTTTTGGTCAGTCGTTGGTTTGGTTTCAACCGTCCAGATACCATCACGGTGTTGTTTTGTGGTTCCAAGAAATCGCTAGTTCAGGGTGCTGTAATGGGCAAAGTGCTGTTTCCTAATGCTGTAACACTGGGGGTGGTGTTGCTGCCACTGATGATTTATCATGCGCTACAATTACTGGTGGGCAGTATGATTGCGCAACAAATGGGTAAAAAAGAGGTAGTTTAAGCCATTACGTCGTCTCACTTGCCATTACGATACATTAACGTTATTTTTGGGAAACTTTGGTTAGCCCATCTTTAGCATACATTTCATCATTCCAAGCCCCTTTTCCCTTGAAAAAAAACGCTACCCTCGCCCTTGCGGCAGCTTTGGCCGTTTGCCAGGCCATGGCCCAAAAACCCAAAGAAACCTGGGACGTATCCAAACCCCAAGGCCCTTCTAAAGAAGTAAAATTCACCACCAATGAAGGCACATGGATGAACCTCGACGTCAGTCCCGACGGCAAGGAAATCGTCTTTGACCTACTCGGTGATCTCTATACGCTGCCCATCGGCGGCGGCGAGGCTAAACTACTCTCGGGCGGATTGCCGCTAGAAATCCAGCCACGCTACAGCCCAGATGGCAAACGCATCTCTTTTACGAGCGACCGGGGCGGCGGCGATAATATCTGGACCATGAAACGCGATGGCTCAGACCTGAAACAAATTTCCAACGAAGATTTTCGATTGCTCAACAATGCGGTCTGGACACCCGACGGGCAATACCTAATTGCGCGTAAGCACTTTACGGCGTCGCGCTCATTAGGTGCGGGCGAAATGTGGATGTATCACGCCAGCGGCGGTACGGCGGGATTGCAGTTGACCAAACGCAAAAATGACCAACAAGACGCGGGCGAACCCTGTGTTTCACCCGATGGTCGCTACGTGTATTTCAGCGAAGATATGAGCCCGGGTCCTTTCTTTCAGTACAACAAAGACCCCAACGGACAGATTTACGTCGTTCGTCGTTTTGACCGCCAAACGGGCGCGCTAAAAAATATCGTGACGGGCCCCGGCGGTGCGGTGCGGCCGCAGATTTCGCCCGACGGCAAGCAATTGGCGTTTGTGCGCCGTGTGCGCACCAAGTCGGTGCTGTATATACATGACTTAAAAACGGGCGAAGAATTTCCCGTTTTTGACCAACTGAACAAAGACCAACAGGAAGCCTGGGCCATCATGGGTCTTTATCCCAACTACGACTGGACACCCGATAGCAAAGACATTGTCATTTGGGCCAAAGGTAAATTATTTCGGGTAAACGTTGCCAGCGCCAAAGCCACCGAAATTCCGTTTACGGTCAATGCCAGCCTGACGGTACAAGAAGCGGTTCGTTTTCCGCAAACCGTTTTTACACCGACGTTCCAATCTAAAATGATTCGCCACGCCCGAACCTCCCCCGACCAAAAAACCTTGATGTTTCATGCGGCGGGCTATCTCTACAAAAAAACATTACCCAACGGCACGCCCGAGCGCCTCACTGCCGCCACCGATGTATTTGAATATGAGCCGACATTCAGCCCCGACGGGAAGTTTTTACTTTACACCACTTGGAATGACTCGTTGACGGGCAGCATCCGAAAGTTGAATCTGACCAACAATTCCGTTGAAACCCTGACGACCGAAAAAGGCTTTTACCAAACACCTGCGTTCTCGCCCGACGGCACCAAAATCGTTTATCGAAAAGGAACGGGCAACGGCTACATGGGCTACGCCTTCGGCAAAGAACCCGGATTATACCTCATGCCCGCCACTGGCGGCGAAGGAACCTTGCTCCGCGACAGCGGCGAAGAGCCACTCTTCAACGCCACTAGCGACCGCATTTTCTTTCTGGAAGACGGACAAACCAAATCCTTTAAAAGCGTAAACCTCAGCAATACCGACGAGCAAACCCATTTTAGCTCCCAATACGCTACCAAGTTTGTTCCCAGCCCCGATAACAAGTGGATTGCCTTTCAGGAATTATTTCATTTGTACATCGCCGCCTTCCCCGCCACGGGCAAAGCCGTTGATTTGTCAGGAAACACCAAAGCCTTTCCCGTTTATAAAGTCACGCGCGACGCTGGCGATTATTTGCATTGGTCCAACGATAGCCAAAAACTGCACTGGACCATCGGTCCCGATTATTTCACACGCTCTGTACAACAAAGCTTTTTGTTTGTAGAGGGTGCGCCCGAAAAACTGCCCGCTATTGATTCCACGGGCATTCCGATTGGGCTCATGCTGCCGACCGATGTACCCAAAGGCATCGTCGCATTTAGGGGCGGTACCATTCTAACCATGAAAGAAAACGCCCAAGGGCAGTTGGAAGTAATTAAAAACGGAACACTGGTTGTTGAAGGCAACAAAATTGTGGCCGTTGGCGCAGTGGGAAAGGTTAAAATTCCCGCAGAAGCAAAAGTCATTGATGCCACTGGAAAAACACTGATGCCTGGAATCATTGATGCCCACGCGCACATCGGCACGGGCAGCGAAAAATCGGCGCAACAGCAGTGGTCGTACTTCGCCAATTTGGCCTACGGTGTCACTACCGTTCACGACCCATCATCCAACACCGAAATGGTGTTCAGTCAAGCGGAGATGGTGAAATCGGGGCGGATGATTGGGCCACGTATATACTCCACAGGAACTATTTTGTACGGAGCAGACGGCGATTTTAAAGCCGTGGTGAATAGCCTCGACGACGCCCGTTCGCATTTACGTCGGATGAAAGCGGTGGGGGCTTTTTCGGTCAAAAGCTATAACCAACCGCGTCGCAATCAGCGCCAGCAAATCATTCAAGCCGCCCGCGAACTGGGCATGTTGGTCGTTCCAGAAGGTGGGTCATTCTTCAACCACAACATGACCATGATTATGGACGGTCACACCACCATTGAGCACAATATCCCCGTTGACCCCCTTTATAAAGATGTGGTATCTTTGTGGAGTAACAGCAAAACGGGCTACACGCCCACGCTGATTGTGAGTTTCGGCAGTGTTTCGGGGGAATATTATTGGTACCAAAAAACCAACGTATGGGAGCAATCACGTTTGTTGCGCTTCACTCCTCGCTCAATTATCGACAGCCGTTCGCGCCGCCGCGAAATGCTACCCGACGACGATTTTGGTCACTTTGGCAATTCACAAACGGCCAAAAAACTAACCGATGCGGGTGTCAGCGTTCATTTGGGGGCACACGGTCAGCTGCAAGGCTTAGGTGCGCACTGGGAACTCTGGATGCTGGGTCAGGGCGGCATATCTAATCTGCAAGCGCTCAAACAAGCCACCATGGGCCCTGCTAAAACCTTGGGCTTGGACAAGGAGATTGGCTCGCTAGAAGTTGGTAAATTAGCTGATTTGCTGGTGCTTGATAAAAATCCGTTGGAAAATCTTCGCAACAGTGAAAGCATAAAATACGTAATGGTAAACGGACGCTTATACGATGCCGAAACCATGACTGAAACGGGCAATTATAACCGCCCTCGACAGAAGTTTTTTTGGGAAAACAATCGCTATAATGCCGCATTTGAATGGCACGCCGAAACCCGCAGTTTCGGGGCTATTCGCTGTATTTGCCAAGGGCGTCAGTGATAAGTTAAAAAGGCAAAAGGATTCTTTACAGGAGTGTTTACAACACTCCTGTAAAGCCCTTTAAATCACTGAAAATCAAAGGAGTAAAATACAACACTAAACTACTTTCTATTTATTCTAAAACTTCGTTATTCACACCATATGCAAAAATCTTTATTCCTTCTTACCGCATCTCTTTGGATGAGTTTATTGGGTCGAGGTCAAGGCGCAGATATAAGCACCGTTGCTAAAAATGCGGCAAACTCACCGTTGGCCCTTTATCAGACGGCAACGATTTATTCGCCCCATTTGTACAACGGCCCCCGCTATCATATTTATGACAGCCGCTCAAAAGAGCACCAGTTTTTTCAGGTCGAAGATTGGCAAAAAGGCTCCGTGCACTACGACGGGCAGTTGTTTGAGAATGTTTCCCTGCTTTATGACATTGTAAAAGGCTACGTAGTGGCCCGGCATCCAGAACGCTCGGGACTGGTGCAATTGCAAAGCGAACGAATCCGTCATTTTTCAATCGCTGAAAATCATTTTATCAGAATAGAGAAAAATGAAGAAAAAGGGATAGAAGTACCTACGGGGTTTTATCAGCTTTTGTACGACGGAGAAACGCAAGTACTTGCCCGGCGCCTAAAAGAACGACAAGAGCAGATTGAGAACAATAAAGTCACGGTTTATTTTCCTCCAAAAAACTTTTTTTACATCAAAAAAGACGGAGTATATCACCTCATTCGCTCCAAAAAAGCCGCCCTCAATCTCTACAACGACCGTAAAATTGCGCTCCGAAAAGCGCTCCGTGAAGACCGGATCAATTTCCGAAAAGCCCGTGAACAGGCGCTGGTACAGATGGCCACTCAGTATGATAAGCTACGCCCATGAAACACTCTTTACTCTTTACAACCCTCCTTGTCACCTTGACATTTTCCGCTTTGTTAGCACAAACGAAGGCAGAAAAACGTCTAACCGTGGATTTAAACGAGGCGCGGTTTGGCCAATTTGTCAAAGAAGCCGAAGCACAAACTGGACACTTTTTTTACTACGATGCTTCGCAGCTCGACAGCCTCAAAATCACCCTGCAAGTCAAAGATCAAACGTTGGTATCGGTGTTGGTTCAGGTATTTAAAGACACTGAGTTTAAGTTTTCAATTGATGACCAACAACGGGTGTTTGTGACGTCGGGGCAACCAATCATTACGCAACTATCCGACGACTTGTTTAACTTGAATACGCCCAATAAAGAATCGGAGCAAAACCAATACGTAGCGCCCACTACAGAAGAACAAGACAAACTGCTATCGACCGCCGAGAGCAAACTGTATAATATCGGCGCCCAACGACAACGCATCACTGAAGGCAAATCGACGGTTTCGGGCTACATCCGGAATGCCGTGACGGGCGAGCCTGTCATCGGCGCGGCGGTCTATATTGAATCGCCTTCTGTTGGGGTTTCTACCGACGCACTAGGGTTATTTTCGCTGACCATTCCGCGCGGAAAGCAAACGCTGAAAATCAAAAGCATCGGAATGCGTGATACCTACCGGCGCATTGTTCTGTATGGCGACGGCAAACTTGACATCGAAATGCAAGAAAGCGTGACGGCCTTGAAAGAAGTATCTATCACCGCAGGCCGCGACGTTAACATCGCTGGAACTCAGATGGGGCAGGTGAAGCTCAATATCAAAACCATGAAACAGGTACCGACGGCGTTTGGCGAAACCGATTTGCTACGCACCGTGCTTACCTTGCCAGGCGTAAAAGCGGTCAGCGAAAGTAGCGTAGGGCTCAACGTTCGCGGGGGCTCTACCGACCAAAACCTCATTCTTTTCAACGATGCCGTGGTCTACAATCCTTCGCATTTGTTTGGGTTCTTCTCCGCCTTCAACCCCGACGTGATTAAGGAAGTAGAACTCTACAAAAGTACCATCCCGTCCAAATACGGTGGGCGGCTTTCGTCGGTATTGGAAATCAATAGCCGCGATGGCAACAAGAAAAAATTCGTCGGCTCGGGCGGTATCGGCCTCTTGACGGGGCGTTTTGCCATCGAGGGGCCGATTATAAAGGAGAAAAGTTCGTTCATTCTGGCCGGACGCTCTACGTATTCTAATTGGGTACTCAAAAAACTGGAGAATGCTTCGTTTAGTCAAAGTACGGCCTCTTTTTATGACCTAAATCTCCACGTTAACCACGAAATAAACGAAAAAAACAGCCTTTCGCTGATGGGTTATTTAAGTAAAGATAAGTTCCGTTTTTTTGGCGATACGGCTTATTCGTACCAAAATCAATTGGCTTCATTGAAATGGAAACATACGTTTAATCCCAAGTTTTACAGCGTTTTTACGACTGCCTACAGCCGCTATCAATACGACATCGGCAGCCAACGTGTACCCACTGCCGCGTTTGATTTAAAATTTGACATCAGCCAATCCACCGCTAAAGCCGACTTTACGTATTTCTTGCATCGTCAGCATACTTTGGATTTTGGGGTCAATACGGTTTATTACAAACTATACCCTGGCTCGTTGCGGCCATCACATCCCGAGTCGCTGCTGATTCCAGACGTAATGGAGTCCGAGCAGGCCATCGAAAGTGCCGTGTACCTAGAAGACCGATTTGACGTAAATGCCAGACTTTCGTTGAGCGGTGGGATTCGTTTTTCATTATTCAATTACCTTGGCCCCAAAACCGTCTACACCTATACGCCGGGCCTCCCGATTGAAAAGATTTACAGCGACGGCAACCAAACCTTCACCGCCGGCCAAAACATTAAAACCTACCAAGGACCCGAATACCGGGTTTCGGCGCGGTATTTGGTTAACAACAGTACTTCGGTCAAAGTCAGTTACAATACCACGCGTCAGTATATTCATTTACTGACAAACACAATGGTGATGTCACCAACCGACATCTGGAAATTGAGTGATTCGTACATTAAGCCGCAACTGGGCAGTCAATTGGCCGCAGGCGTGTACCGCAATTTGCGGGGCAACAAATTGGAACTTTCGGTCGAAGCCTATTATAAAAACATTCAGAATTTTCTGGACTACAAAGGCGGAGACTCGCTTATTCTTAACCATCGTGTTGAAACCGCCGTGATTTCAACCACGGGAAAAGCCTACGGAATTGAAGTGATGCTGAAAAAACTGACGGGCAAGCTCAACGGTTGGGTAAGCTACACGTACGCCCGCTCACTGTTGCGCGCCAACGACCGCACCTCTTCCGACGCGCCCAACAAAGGCAATTATTATCCGAGCAATTACGACAAACCGCACGATTTTACGCTGGTTAGCAATTATAAGTTTTCGCACCGGTTCAGTCTTTCGTTCAATTTTACTTACAGCAGCGGCCGACCGTATACCCCGCCCATTGGTAAGTACATTTTGGAAGGCGTGCCGCGTATTTACTACGCCGACCGCAACCAATTCAGAATTCCTGATTACTACCGCGTTGATTTCTCGATGAACATTGAAGGAAATCACAAAATCAAAAAGCTAGCGCACAGCTCTTGGACATTTGCCATCTTCAACGTATTGGGCCGTAAGAATCCCTCTTCCGTTTATTTTAGAAGTCAAAACGGCGTCGTAAAAGGCTACATGCTGTCCATTTTCGGGCAACCGATTCCGACCGTTACGTACAATTTTAGATTTTAGCCAACATCGTTATTCGTTATTGATTCTTATGAAAACCCTCTTATCTCTTATCGCAGTGGTTGTCAGTCTGGTGGTGTTGGATGGCTGCGTTCTGCCATTTACCCCACCTGAAGTTACGGCGGCCGACCGTTTTTTGGTTATCGATGGATTTCTGAACACGGGCGGCAAAGACAGCAGCCGCATTACGTTGACCTACACCCAATTGGTCTCCAACAAAAATTCGTTTACACCCGAGCTACGCGCCCAAGTGATTGTGGAGGGCGATAAAGGCAGCACTTTTCTCTTTACAGAAATCGGCAAAGGGCTTTATCGATTGGCTCCCAGAACTTTTAACCTCAATGAAAATTTTCGAATCAGAGTTAAAACTACGGGTAAAAAAGAATTCCTTTCTGACTATACAACGCCTAAACAAACGCCGCCGATTGATAGCATTACGTACAAAATTGCGGCCGACCGAAGCTCACTCCAAATCAATATCAACACCCACGACCCGCTCAATAAAACGCGTTTTTATCGCTGGAAATTTGAAGAAACCTGGGAGTACAACATGCCGCTTTATTCGCTCTATGAAATAAAGAACAATGCCATCATTGACCGCGTTCAAAACATTAACACCTGCTGGCGTACCGAAACTCCTTCCACTATTTTGCTTGGCTCTACCATCAAACTCACCCAAGATGTGATTCGGGATGCGCCCATCACTTACATTCCCGCCTCTTCTGGCAAGTTGCTCGTCAAATATAGCATCATCGTTAAGCAATTCGGATTGACGCAGGAAGGCTATGAATATTGGAACGCACTCGCCAAAACCACCGAAACAACGGGCGGGTTATTTGACTCGCAGCCTTCGCAAATCACTGGAAACATTAAATGCACCACCAACTCACAGGAGCTTGTTTTCGGTTTTTTTAGCGCAGGCGTACCGCAAGAAAAACGCATTTTCTTGTCGCCCGCTCTGGGGACACCTCAGTCGTGCCAACCACTTGATACCCTGAGCATTGCTGATGCTATCAAAGCCCAAAGTTTTCTACTTACGGAATATTGGGCCGACGGTGCACGGATTCCTGAATACATTACCGGTGACCCTGGCTGCGGAGATTGTCGCACCAAGGGCGGAAATACCACCCGTCCAAGTTTTTGGCCATAATGCTGTCATGATAAATTTCCTCGCCTCCATGAACCCATTTTCATTCTTAAAAAAAACAGCACTTTGGATGAGTCTTTTGACCCCCACCTTTGGCGTTGGACAAAGCAAATCACTATCTCAACGGCTTGTTCAACATAACCAACAGGCAGTGCAGGAAAAAGTGTTTGTCCACCTCGACCGACCGCTGTATTTGGTAGGTGAAACGATGTGGTTCAAGACTTTTTGTCTGGATGCTTCCTTACATACACCCTTGGATATGAGCAAAGTAGCCTATCTGGAAGTACTAGACCGCGACCACAACCCTGTGTTACAAACAAAAATTGCATTGGACGGTGGCAAAGGTTTCGGCTCGGTTTTTATTCCGCCTTTTATCCCAAGTGGGCAGTATTCGGTGCGTAGTTATACCCACTGGATGAAAAATTTTAGTCCCGATTTCTATTTCGAAACCACCATCAGCATCGTTAATCCGTTCAGCAAACCTAGCCTTTCGTCCCCTCCGAAACCCACGCTGGCTTACGATTTGCAGTTGTTTCCCGAAGGTGGAAATCTGGTACAGGGGCTGGAAAGCAATGTAGCCTTTCGGGCCGTGGGTCAATATGGCAAAGGCATAAAATTCAAGGGAAGTATCGTCAATCAACAAAATGATACGGTTGCCCATTTTGAACCTTTGAAGTTCGGAATCGGCACTTTTTCCTTTACGCCCAAAGAAGGAGAAGCCTACCGAGTACTGCTCCAGGATGCAAAAAGACAATGGTTTACGTATACTCTACCGACCGTCAAAACGCAGGGCTATGTGATGCAGGTCAAAGAATCGACGTTGGCGTTGGAAGTCACGGTTTCGGCGCATACTCAAACCAGCGGTTCGGAAGTTTACCTCTTGTCGCATACCAAATCTGTTCCTAAAGTGACAGTAAAGAAGGCTTTTACCAGTGGGAAAGCCTCCTTTACGCTTCCTAAAAGCGCCTTGGGAGATGGTGTTACGGCCATTACGATTTTTGACGCAAACCAAAAACCCGTTTGCGAGCGGCTTTATTTTAAACGACCCACGCAATCGCTCATGCTCACTGCCCAATATGATAAAAAGCAGTACAATACCCGCGAAAAAATCAATCTTGAACTCACGTCTTCCCTCAAGTCAAACACGCCCACCGTGGCCGATTTGTCGGTTTCGGTGTTTTTGGTAGACTCCCTCCCCACCGAAGACCCGCTCCTGATTGATACATATCTGGCCCTGACCTCCGACCTGAAAGGAACCGTTGAGTCGCCTTCCTATTATTTTATAAATTCAGGACAGGAAGTTGACCAAGCTCTTGATAACCTGATGCTTACCCACGGATGGCGTCGGTTCAATTGGGAAGATATTGATAAGAAAGTAATCTATAACTACCTCCCTGAACAGGGTGGGCATTTTGTTTCGGGCAAGGTTGTACATGCACAAACGGGCTTGCCCGCCCCGTACGTTGCGACGTATCTTGCCGCTCCAAGCAATCGACCTCATCTGTTTGTATCGCGCAGCGACACCGCTGGTCGGATTTCTTACGAGGTGAAGCATTTTTTCGGACCAAAAGAAATCATTGTCCAAACCAACACCCAGTACGACAGCACCTACCGTATCGAAATCAATAGTCCTTTTTCCGACAAAATCTCGTCGTATTCACTTCCTCCGTTTGCTTTTGATGCTAGCTGGAAAAACCACTTGCTAACAAGAAGCATCAATATGCAGGCTCAAAACGCGTTTTTGCCCAAATCTGCTCTGCAAACCACAACGGGAGAAACCGACACGCTGGCTTTTTACGGCGTCCCCGACGAGAAGTATTTCCTAGATGCGTTTACCCGTTTTCCGACGGTAGAAGAGGTTTTGCGGGAATATGTACCAGGTGTGGGCGTTCGCAAACGTCGCGGCAAATTCTACTTTTTAGTCTTTGATAAACTGCAACCAAGCGTCTTTTTTGAAGAAGACCCACTCATGCTGGTTGACGGCGTACCCGTATTTGATACCGACAAAATCATGGCGTTTGACCCGCTAAAAATCAAAAAACTGGAAGTAATTAGTGGTCTTTATTACTTAGGCCCAATGGCGTTTTCGGGTATTGTGAGCTTTTCTACCTATAAAGGAGATTTGGCGGGCTTTCCGCTCGACCCACGGGCGTTGGTGCAGTCGTACGAAGGCGTTCAGGGAAAAAAAACATTTTATGCGCCCGTCTATGACACCCCCGACCAACTGAAAAGCCGTACACCTGATTTCAGGAACCTATTGTTTTGGGCACCGCAGGTCATCACAGATGCTCAGGGTAAGCAATCGCTCAGTTTCTATTCATCCGACCAACCAGGCACGTACAAAGCAGTCATTCAGGGTATAACTGAAAATGGTTTAGCAGGCAGTAAAACGTTTACATTTGAGATAAAAAAATCGTCATTGTAAGACTTGCCAAGTTTTAAAAACGGGGACGCCCAGTCGGGGACGCCTAGTCGGGGACGCCTAGTCGGGGAAAGTCTTGAACCAAATTTCATAAAAAAGAGTCGGGCAAGTGCTCGACTCTTTTCGTTTCAGATTGTTGTGAGTGTAAATTAACGGTTAAAGGTATCAGATTTTAATCAGTTTATGCTTATTTGAGACTTAATTCGCGCGTTTTTCCTTTTTCAACGGCCTTCATCACGCGAAAGAAATTACCACTCCAGATTTTTTCAATGTCTTTTTTAGAATAACCTCGGCGCACCAATTCGATGGTCATGTTTTCGTATTGGCTAACATCAAAGCAATCTGCCAACGCGCCGCCGCCGTCAAAATCAGCCCCCATACCCACGTGGTCTATCCCGATTAGCTTCACAATGTGATCAATGTGATCGATGGCGTCTTTGACAGTAGCCAACTGAATCGGGTATTTTTTATTCAATTCCATAAAATCAGCCCGCGCTTTTTGTTGCTCCGCCTCTGGCAGCGTCATCATTCCCCGACGGTCTTTGATGCTATATTTTGCGTACAATTCTTTCAGCGCACCTTCTCTTTCGGGGCTTGGCGGAATGGTCTTGATATAATCGCTCAGCAAGTTTAATTGAATCACCCCGCCATTTTTAGCCAACGCTTTGAGCATATCGTCGGTGAGGTTACGTGGGTGATTGCAGATGGCCTTTGCCCCGGAATGCGTTGCCACAACAGGCACTTTTGACTGCCGAATCACGTCATAAAACGTAGAGTCTGACACATGCGACACGTCGATAATCATGCCCAAACGGTTCATTTCTTTGACCACTTGCTCTCCCAATGGGCTTAAACCTTGGTATTCGGCGCCTTTGGGGTCTGTGGAAGAATCGCAAATATCGTTGTTGCTTGAGTGGCAAAGCGTCATGTAGCGGGCACCCAAATCGTAAAATTTCTGCAACATTGGTAAATCATGGCCCATGGCATAGCCATTTTCTACCCCGATAAAAATCACCCGTTTGCCTGTTTTTCCAATGCGGTAGGCATCTTCGGGCGTGGTGGCGAGTTCGGCCAATTCGCTCGTTTGTTTCAATGTGGTATTGACCGCATCAAAAATACTCAAAGCGCGTTTTTTTGCCGCTTCGTGCGCTTCGGGCGTACGTGGTCCTTGTCCTAAATAGACGGCAAAGAAAATAGCATCCAATCCGCCGCGTTTCATGCGCGGATAGTCTACTTTGCTGTTGGTGGTGCGGGCGTCGTTGTCTTTAGTAATGTCAAACCCACCGCGAGAGAGCAACATAGGCGTGTCGGCGTGGGTATCTACGGTAAAAGCTTTCTCGTGAATTTTCTTCGCTTTTTTCAGCAAGGCGGCATCGTCTTGCGCTGCCACCGACAACGCCGTGAGCGCAAAACAGGAAATGAGTGTAGACCGAAGCGTGGTTTTCATTAGCATGATTGGTATAGTATAACGATTTATTACAAAAACCTAAACAACAAGGCTTTACCCATGAAACTCCACAGCTAAAGTCTTGTTGTTGAATAAGGAGTTAAGTTATTTTGCAATCCAGAGCTTCAACTTCATGTCGTTTGCTCCTCCTTGCTGCTTAAGCGCAGCAGTAAAGTTAGCGTAGTTAAGCGATTCTTCTGAACCTGGGTACGGCAAACGCGTTGGAATCACACCTCCGTTTACGTTAATAACCGCAGGCTTCAAAGCAGGAACTCCCGTACGACGAAACTCCGTCCAAGATTCAATTCCTTGTCCAAACAAAGCAATCCATTTTTGTTCCATGATCTGCGTGTACCCGTCTGCGCCCGTTTTCAATGCATTGGCCGCCAAATAATCAGCCCCAACCGTCAGTTTATACTGCGTATGTGAAGCCGTAATGGCATTGGTATAATTGGCCGCAACATCGCCTGCCGCCGTAATTCCTTTGTAAGCCATTTCGGCTTTGATAAACAGTAATTCTGAGTAACTCAAGATAACACCAGGAGCCGTGGCACTCACAAAATAAGCGCCTACTTTGGAGGTTTTAGAAAGGCCTAACGCGTTGGCATCGGCATTGGAAAGGCCGTTCGGAACACCTTTATAATCACCACCATCGGCGGGCCTGTCGGCATACACACCCAAACGTGCATCTTTCATGGCCGCCAATTTATTCACAATTGTAGCACTCACGCGGTGGTCGTCGCGGGTTTTTCGGTTTTGATTGATGGGGTTGTTATTGTTGGTGGCATCCAAATAATTAAGTTGAATGTTGTCGGCATTAGATTCAATGACGGGGTATTTGGCGGGGTCACCCAAAATACGGGCGATTTCGGTTTTTACGTCCATTGCAGCATCGGCTTTACTTAGCATCCGGTTAAGCAGACGCAAACTCAACGAATTAGCAAATTTCTTCCAACGGGTCAGGTTATTGGCAAAAAGAATATCGCCCGCAATGGCTTTGGATTTGTCAACGGCATCAATCATGTCATTGGCCACTTTCAACTCCTTGATGATACCTGCGTATACTTCCTTTTGGGTATCGTATTTGGGCTGTAAAACACCTTCTAATCCTTGAAGTGACTGCGTATAAGGAATATCTCCGTAAATATCGGTCAACAACGAATAAACCCAAGAGCGCATAATCATGGCTACTGCCTGATAGTTAGGATTTTTTGTATCAACGCCTAGTTTATAAATCCGCTGATAATCGGGCAACGCCTCCACGTGGAAGGTTTGCCAAGCGTTACTGTACACATCGCTGGAAATCGAATACTGATCGATGTCGGTGTATTGGATACGCGCCCAGTATTGGGGAATCAAATTGCCAATATCCATCCCCAACGACCCGCCCCAATAGGCATCAACGGCACTTTGAATACCGTGTGGCAAAAACAAGTCGGCTGTGGCCACCGAAGGCGCATTGGGGTTGGTATTGATTTCATCAAATTTATCCGTACACGCCATAACGCTGAGCATCAGTGCGGCCGTTAGGGCTTTATAGCGAAAAGAGTGAAATATATTTTTCATGTGAATGTTCATTTTGAAATTTATTAGAACGGAATTAACAAGACTTGGGAAGTTTGTAGACTTCCCAAGTCTGAAACAACTCGTTACAGATTAAAACTAATATTGAAGCCAACGCTGCGGGTGGTTGGAACCTGTCCGTTCTCAATTCCCTGAAGGTTCCCATCGTTATAAAAACTGGTTTCAGGGTCGATATGCGGCACATTGCTATGCAACAAAAGCAAGTTTCTACCCACCACCGAGAGTGAAATATCACGGAATGGAAGTTTTTTAAACACCTGACCACTAATCACATAAGTCAGCTTTACTTCTCTCAGTTTCACAAAACTTCCGTCAAAAATGGTTCCTTCGTTGTTGGTCAGCGCGTAGTATTTGTGGTGCCATTCTTCCGAAGAAATCCGCGTGGTATTGGGTACGAATACTGGCTCCGTAGCAGTTCCCGTGTTTACAACTCCCTCTCCAACAATACCTCCTTCGCGGCCCAGTACCGTTTCGGCCAATACACCCGTATAGCGGCCGATGTTTACCGATTGCGAGAAAATATCTCCGCCCTGTTTGACATCAATCAGGGTACTCAAAGAAACATTTTTGTAGGTAAAAGTATTCTGGAAACCACCAATCCACTTAGGTGTAAAATTCCCTAAAATTCGACGAGTAGGATTTAAGGTAGGATAACCGCTCTTATCGTAAATGATATTGCCGCTTGGATCACGGGCAAAACCTTGCCCAAAGAAAGTTCCGTATGGCTGTCCTACCCGCGCTTCGATGCTCATTCCTCGCACTGTTCCTAAAGTATAAGTAGTTAAGCCTTCGGCCAATTCAATGACTTTATTCTGATTACGCGCCCAGTTGACCGCAATGTCCCACTGAAATGGTCCCGCTTTTACAGGAGTGGCGCTCAGTTGAATCTCAATACCTTTGTTTTGCAATTTACCCGCGTTCAAAAGTTTAGAATTGAAGCCCGTCGATTGCGAAATATTTACGTCAAGAATCTGGTTGAAAGATTGTTTGTCATAGTACGTTACGTCCAATCCAACGCGATTACGCCACAGTTTTACCTCTGCGCCAATCTCATACGAATTGGTCAACTCTGGCTTTAAATTGGCGTTCAACATGGCGTTGTTTTCTGACAAAGAAGGTGTGCTACCCCACGGGTTTTCATACTTGTATGCTTGAATCAAACGGTAAGCATCGGTGTCGTTTCCTACGCGGGCTATCCCCGCCCGTACTTTGGCAAATGATAATACCGTAGACTTGATATTAAACATATCGGTCAATACCGCACTCAACGACCCCGAAGGATAGAAGTACGAACGGTTGTCGGAAGGCAAGGCACTCGACCAGTCGTTACGAGCCGTTAAATCCAAAAAGAGATAATTTCTAAAACCGATGTTGGCGGCCGCATATACGCTGTTTACTTGCTTTTCGGTAAACGAGTTTTCGGCAACTTTGGCTTGGCGCGAGTTACCCAAGTTCCATACGCGAGGAATTGCCAACTCCGTAGCACCCATGTAGTTGCGTTGATAATAATTGCTACGGTGGTTGGCACCAAAGTTGGCGGCCACGTCAAACTCACCGAATTTATGCGTAGCGGTCAACAGAATGTCAGAGTTAGATTCACGAATAAAAATCTGCTCTTCGTTGTAGCTATCGTACTGTTTAGAGCCGTTAAGGTTATCAATCCGCGCCGCATTTTTGGTTTTACGACGGTCAATGTATACGTCAGTTCCTGAGCGGGCAGTCAGCGTCAGCCAATCGTTAAATTTATAGGTAGCGGCTAAGTTGCCATACACGCGGTCACGCTTATTGTATTTGGTGCTCAGGTTTAGTACATAATACGGATTCGTCCAATAGTTGTAGTTCCAGTTGTATTGATAAATGCTGCCCGGTGCCTGATAATTTTGCAATTTTTCCATATCCACCTGACGGCCAAACCAAATAAAATAAAGGCCCCAGTTGGTCCGGTTATCGCTACCGTCTACCACGTAGTTACCCGTTGCCCGGATGCTCAATTTTTTGGTCAGGTTCCAACCTGCGTTCAGCGATACTGTACGGCGCTTGTAGTCGGTATTGGGCAAAATCCCCGTTTGGTTCAAGTCAGTATAAGAAAGACGAAAATCCCCTTTTTCGTTTCCACCCGTGATAGCAATGTTGTTAGTGAAAGTCTTACCAGTCTGGAAAAATTGATTGACGTTGTCAGGGTGCGGAATAAACGGCGTCGGAGTACGAGTACCATCGGCGGCGATTGGCGAGTCAAATTGCGGCAAAAGTCGGCCGTCCATTTTTGGGCCCCAGCTTTCGTCCACACCGTCGTTTACTCCTTTTCCCGTTCCATCCACAAATGAGAACAGGCCTTTGTTACCTTGTCCGTATTCATTTTGCCACTCAGGCAAACGAAACGGGCTGTCAAATGCGGTGTTTGAATTGACCGAAACACCGATGCCTTTCGAGCCTTTTCCGCTTTTTGTCGTAATCAAAATAACGCCATTCGCCCCGCGTGAGCCGTACAAAGCCGCCGCGCTTGGCCCTTTGAGTACGCTTACATTCTCAATGTCGTCGGGGTTAATAGATGCCGCGCCATTGCCGTAGTCTACGCCCGTTCCTGAGCCATAGTTGCCGTTATCAATAGGAATCCCGTCAACCACAAACAAAGGCTGGTTATTGCTTCCGATGGAACTTGCGCCCCGAATCAGAATACGCGAAGAAGCACCCGGCGCGCCGTTGGAACCAGTGACCTGCACCCCAGCGATTTTTCCAGAAAGCGCATTCACGAAGTTGGTAGTACGCGCCTGCGTCATTTGTTTGCCGCTCACTTCTTGAACAGAATAGCCCAAGGCTTTTTTCTCGCGGGTAATTCCCAAAGCCGTCACGACAACTTCACTCAGAATAGAGGCATCTTCATCCAACGAAATATCAAAAGTTGTTTGATTGCCAGTAGCAATTTCTTGCGGCTTGTAGCCAATGAACGAAACGACTAAAACGGCGTTAGGAGGGCCAGAAATGGAGAAATCTCCCGTTGAATTTGCGCTCGTTCCGCGGTCGGAACCTTTGATGACAATACTGGCGCCTGGTAGACTTGAACCGTCTTTGGAAACGACACGGCCTTTCAACAGTCGATCTTGGGCATAGCTCGCTAAAGAGACAAGCATAGAGGCCACTAAACAGGTTGTGGTAAAAAACTTCCTCATGGTTAATGGATATTAAGTTATTGGGCAATATTTGTATTTTTCCAATTTAAACAGCACATTTCTTTTACAGATTTATGCCATTGAATATTCTTAATAGTTTGCGGCCATTTTGAATAAAACTTAATTTTAAAGAGCGAGGAGCTTTTCTTACTTGGCAGTAATAAAGATGCAATTTTAGATTTATTGCACCTTTATTCCAAATATTATTTTAAATAAATTTATTTATACAAAATAATAAACTTTTTATTTTCAAAAATACCTAATTAAACTACTTAAATATTTTAGCTTAAATACTTATTATTCTGTTTAAAACTTATTTACTTTTTATTAACTAACAAAAAATGTAATTATTCCTATAATTTCTTACAAATACACGTATATACCTTAAAGTAGTAGCTACTTTAAAAAAATAAGGTTCAGCCACAAAAAAAAGACGCCAGACAGTTACGTCCGACGTCTTTGAAAAAAGGGAACTAAAATATGTTTCTTTAATCGCGGCTAGAAAGCTTCGCTAATAATCTCAGTACTTCGATGTACAGCCATACAATGGTCACAATCATGCCGAAAGCACAATACCATTCCATGTATTTGGGAGCACCGTGTTCGGCTCCTTGCTCAATCATATCGAGGTCCAATACCAAATTAAAAGCGGCCAAACCCACTACAAAAAGCGAAAAGCCAATACCAAACCACCCATTGTCGTAGATAAGGGGCATTTCAATACTAAACATCCGCAATACCATTGCAATCAAATAAAAGATGGCAACTCCTGCCGTAGCCGCCAAGATAGTCCGCTTAAATGTAGGCGTGGCACGAATCACACCCGCTTTGTACAAACCAACTATCCCTGCCAAAATCGCAAAAGTGAGCAACACCGCTGATAGGCCGATGCCCGGATACATACTTTCAAAAACGAGCGTAGTAGCACCCACAAAAACCCCTTCCACTACTGCATACAAGGGGGCAAGCGTTGGGGCTAGGTGTTGTTTAAAAGCCAGAATTAACGCTATCACAAAGCCCGCAATGGCTCCGCCAATGGCCAAAGGCATAATCAATGCTGGATTAGAAGCAAACAAAAACCAGCTACCCAACGCGGAGGCGAGTACAAGCGCCCCCATCAGGATGATTTTATTGACGGTACCCTGTACGGTCATTGGGCCCTGCCCAACACCTTCCCGCGCGGCCTTTATAAATGATTTTTCCGATAAGGTTGGATTTGCCATGTGATGTAGGAGATTTTAGGTTTTTCAACTGATTTTACAGAATAATAAACGCAAAATGCCATATAAAATTCAAAAAGTCAAGGCAAAATCCTTTTCGGGGTCATTCCTCAAACTTTCGCTTTTGTAGTACCTCCTTTGGTCATCGAAATATCAACAGGCGCGTTATTTTCCCACGAGCCGCCCGTAAAGTCGGGTACATCAATGGAATTGGAACGGTGGGCTACCGACCATCCACTCAAAGGCGCAATACAACTCCACAAAGCCGCGTCGTAGACGTCCTGGTCGAGTGGGAGGCCATTGCGAAGGCAGTCAATCGTGCGCCAGTCCATCAGAAAATCCATGCCACCGTGCCCTCCGACGTTTTTGGCGATTTCGCCCATTTTTTTCACAATGGGTGGCAGGTATTTTTGCTCCAAGGCTTTGTATTCTTCGGCGCTCATCCATTCATGTCCGGTTGAATACCGGGCAGGTTCGGGGTATTTCAAGCCCACGGCCTTGGTACCACTTACCAATTGAATCCGTGAATAAGGTCGTGGCGACGACACATCGTACTGCACCATAATGGTTTTACCTTTATGGGTCTTGATGGTCGTCGTACTCATGTTTCCGTTGAATTGCTTGTCCACGTAAGGTTTGTAAAAATCATCCTTAGCGGCAAGTTCTTTGGCTAAATTGCCCAATACAAAATCACTGCTCGACATCGACGTCAGATACTCCATTTTATCGCCGCGATTGATATTCATCACCTGACAAATCGGCCCCAAACCGTGGGTTGGGTACAGATTTCCTTTGCGCTGATACATTTCATGGAGTTCCCACAACTGATAGAAATGCGTTTTTGAGAATATATACTCCTGCAAATTGTGGATATAGGCGGCCTCACCGTGGACAATTTCTCCAAAGAAACCGTTACGGGCCAAATTGAGCGTGAGCAATTCCGAAAAATCGTAGCAGCAGTTTTCCACCATCATGCAATGCTTTTTGGTCCGTTCTGAAGTCTCTACCAGTTGCCAAGCTTCTTCGATGGTTTTGGCGGCGGGAACCTCCACGCATACGTGCTTGCCGTGCTCCATCGAAAACACCGCCATTGGGGTATGAAACGCCCAAGGCGTGAGGATATAAATCAGGTCAAGGTCGGTGCGCTCAGCCAATTTTTTCCAGATTTCAGGACTGCCTATATAGGTTTCGGGACGATGTCCAGAGGCTTCCACCAATTTTGTAGCGGTATTTACTTTTTCTACGCGAAGATCGCACAGGGCTTTGATTTCTACGCCTTCGATTTTGTTCATCCGCTCCACGGCCCCCATGCCGCGATTGCCCAACCCGATGAATCCGATGCGCACTTTGTCGAGCTTGGGAGCGGCATAGCCACTCATGTTGAATTTTTGGACGCGGGTACGATTGGCTTGTTCGTAAACTTGCGCCATTTCTTCGGGGGTATTGGCGTAAGCGGCAAAAGGATTGGAAGCAAGAAGCCCAAAACCTGTTGCGCTTGCTGTTTTTAAGAAATTTCTGCGGTTGTTTTCCATGTTTTTAGCGGTTTATCCTTCTTCTGTGTATGCCCTAATGCCATTGAGTTTGAAACTTTGCAGGTCGCTCCCAGCCTGGGCGGCCCCGCCGCTGGGCCTCGCCTTCTCCTTCAACGCTCTGTAATTTCGGGCGCGTTGCGCTTTATCCGAAATTACAAGGCGTTTTACGAGAAAGCTGGAAATTAAAAAAATCAAAGATTTGATTAGCTTTATTTTATCTATTTCCTCAATCGACCAAGCTTCCATTTTCAAAAAATACAATCTCCTAAAAATGCAGGTTGGTAGCCTTTTTGGGTGGCCCATTGAACGCAGGTTAGGATGCGGTCACGAAAATCGGGTTGATAGGCTTCATAAAACGGATAGAAATATTGCTCATGTACCAAAAAATCAACGTACGGCGGCAAGCCTGAAGGCAGATTGGCGTAATTGTCGAGGTGCGGTACAATTTCGGGCAGCTCTTTTTTATCAATGACAATGCTGCTGCGAATAAACGTAATTCCTTCCTGCGTATCGTGCCATACAAAGCGTTTTTTCAATTGGCGGCGCTGCTCCACGGTCAGATAATACGACACCGCGAACAGACCATCATCTACGTTAAAATAACCCAATTGCCCCACATAACCCGCATCACGTAAAGCCCGTGAACCTTCGACGGTGGCTTCGCCCCAATGCAGCGTAGTGACAGGCCCCATTACGGCCTCGCCCGCAAAGCGCCGAATTTCGTTTTTGACCAATTCGCAATCTTCGGCCACTTGTTCATACCCTGCCGTGCGGTAGGGCATATCGGGAAACTCACCGCGTGCGTGAAAGCTCAAACGAAGCCAATCAGCATTGGAGGTCCATTCAGATTTATATTTATCAGTTAGTTGCGACAGGTTAAAACCGTCTGTTTCGTAAAAAAGATTCAGGTGGATTTTGGTACCGTAGGCATCGTGAACCTGCTTCAAAAAACCTAAATACTCGTTATCAAAAATAGAATTGTAACGAGCTGAGTTTTGGTGAATATCGCGCAAAAACCAAATATTATCGTCAATCGAAAGGCGGTAGTGACCTGCGAAATTGGGTAACCAAAAAACCGTTATTTGTTGGCTTTCGCCCGTGGTTCTGTTTTGAACTTCCACCAAATTCCTGTATTCAGTAAGGACGATTTGTGCTTCAAAAACACCTTCCTGTTCTCTTGCTTCTACGCCGTTAATCACAATCAAATGCTGCAATGGCGCTTTGACCTTTACAATGGTTTGCAAGGCTCCCTTTTTCACCAAACCATCATACGAATGGAGCATATCACCGTTGATGGGGCTAATAAATTCTATGTTGTTCATTTCCTAAAAAGCCCCCCACCCCCGACGGGGGAGTTTTGTTTCTACTTTTTTGAGGGTTTTATATGTTAAAAATCAGGACTAAACAGTTCGGTAAACGATTTAACAGGCTCTTCTTTTTTTCGTTGAATCTGAAAATCAACGACTTTGAGATGCAGTTTTCGCCAAAGACTATATTCCACATCAAACCGCCCCAAAATAGAGTTCAGTCGATAGGGCATATATTCCGAAAGCCACGTTTGAGCGTAAATTTGTTTTAGTTCTCCCGTTTCGTCCATCGCATCCACCAATAAACTGTGACATGGATACGTCAAATCATAAATTACGTAATCTTCCTTCTTTTTGACGAGCATGGCATAATTCCAACGGTCAACGATGGCTTTGGCCCAAATAAATCGCGTGGCCGAATAATTGATGAGCCGCGCCGACACCAGCAATGAACTGATAAAAGCGCTGTCAGATTTGGAGGCTTTTTTTAGAGCAGCTATCAAATTGGCCTGCGCCTCTTCACTATATTTTCTAACTTCCCTAAACTCTGCCGCGTGTGCTTCGGTATTGGCCAAATAGTACGCAGAAAAAGGATTTGACCAAGCTTCTACCAACGTGCCGCGCGGCATACTTTGGGTGTTTTTGCCTAGGCATTTCTTCAAATATTCGACCGAGGTAGCGATATTATCAAAGGCATCACCCATTTCTTTGCCAGCATTGGGATACATCACCGACGCGTAATGCCGGGCAAACGCCTTTTTATCAGGGGATTTGCCCTGCCAAGCGGAAATGCAGCCGTAGGCCATAAACATCCAGGACGAGCGTACAAACGGCTCAACCGAATCAGTCCAAACCGACGTGATAAATCCCAATGTTTTATGGCGCAAGCCAGCTCGTAAACACAAATCAATGTTGTCGTAAGTATAATCGGCTTCGGGATAAATATGTCCCCAACCCGAAACGGCCGGTTGAATAAAAAAAGGCTTCTTTTCTTTCAGGACGGGATTCAAATAATGGTACGTAGCCACCGAATCGGGCGAATATTGCCAAATGACGGGAATGACCTCGGTAGGAAATTTCTTCATAATTTCGGGATAAAACGAGTTCATGTCCGTCCACGCCATGAGCGTTTTACCGTATTGCTTGAGTTCGTCGCTTACAAACGTCAGTTGCTGAATAAACAGCGCTTCGGGATTCAAAGACATTTCGCCAGTGCTGTTTAAACGTTTGGTTTCCCAAGTTTCATCAAAACCCACATGAATAAATGGGCTTTTGAACAGCGCGGTATATTGTTTTATCCAATTTTTGAGCAACGTCTGTACACCGGCATTGCGCGGGTCAAGCTCGTGCCCGTAGCGCCCAATAGCCAGAGAGGCGTATTTCTCATTCCGAATCAGTTCGTGCAAATGCCCGTAAAAATTCACAAACGGAATCACATCAATGTGCCGCTCACGGGCATAGGCAATGATGCTTTTGATTTGGTCCTGGGTGTAGCTTGCCTTGTAATTGAGCGTAGCATAGCCGTCAAGCTCAATACTTACTTCGTTATAGAAATAATATTGGTTGGTTTTCCAACGCGCCAAAAAGTCAATCTGTTTTTTGATTTCTTCTACGGTCAACAAACCACCGTGCGCAAAATCCATCATCACACCCCGAAAAGCCAACTGAGGTTGGTCTTGAATCGTCACAAAAGGTAAAGCCGCTTTGGCCCCCGAACCCTCAATCAACTGACGAATCGTCTGAACGGCGTAATACAGACCCGTTGAGGTTTGGGCGATGATCTCTACCCCGTTGGCATTCACGGAAATTGAATACTGTTCCCGCGTACTTCCTGCCTGCGCTTCGTTGGTTTCGGGCAATTCCCGTCCCAGTGTTTTGACCGTAAAACGAATGTTCGCCGTATTGGCCGCATGGGTCATTTTGAGCGCTTTTCCGCTCCGCTCCCTAATCGTTTGTTTGAGTTCGTCCAGGGCGAAAACAAGGTCTTTCGGGGCGGTTGGGGCTATATAAAGCGACAGATTTTGCAACAACAGCTCCCCTTGCCCGTATTGAATTGAAGTCGGTTCAGGGTATAAAACAGGGCGATTTTGGGCAAAAATCCCTGCAAATGCCCAAAAACAGGTACAAAAAAGGGTCAAAAGGGATTTCATGAATAAAAAATTAAGGGTTTAGCGCAGTCGCCGCACGGGCGGCCTCGTCGCGTCTCGCGAGTGACTGCGTGGGAAACCGCCTGCACTTTGGCGACTTCACTTTGGCTAATAAGTGGCTCTTCCTCCCGACAAATCAAATGTAAAACCAGTAGTAAAGCTATTTTTAGACGATACGATGTAGGCGACCAAGTTGGCGGCTTCGTCGAGCGTGCCGCAGCGCTTCATCGGAATTTTGTCGGTCATGTATTTTACTTGCACTTCGGGCATGGCATCGACCAACGGCGTTTGAATCACGGCCGGGGCTAAGGCATTGACCGTAATACCGTACTCGGCGTATTCTTTGCCCTGTACTTTGGTGAGCCCGATGACAGCCGCTTTGGAAGACGAATAGGCCAACATGCCCGCATTCCCTTCCTTGCCCGCAATCGACGCAATGTGCAGAATACGTCCGTATTTCTGCGCCATCATGGAAGGCAAAACGGCTTTTGAAGTATAAAAGCAACTCATAAAGTTGACTTCAAACACTTTATGCAAATTCTCACTGCTTACTTCGTGACTTTTGAGATTGGTTATACCCGTGATTCCCACGCAGTTGACGAGAATATCAATTTTGCCAAAATGTGCTAACGCCTGACCAATCACCTCCTGCACCCGTGCTTCGTCGGTGATGTCAATGCCAATGACTAGTACTCGGTCGCCGTAGCTTTCAAATTCCTGTTGTAATCCTTTTTCGTTAAAATCAAGTAAGGCCACTTGGGCACCTTCGTCAAGAAGTTTATGGGCAACCACCAATCCGATGCCCGAGGCTGCCCCCGTCACCAATGCTACTTGTCCGCTAAATTCATTCATGTTTATCATCTGATTAAAATTGGGATCACTGAGTTCTACTCAGTGCTAACCCTTGTGTACCTCTGTGCATAACTCAGCGATACTTTGTGACCAATTTATTTATACTACCGCTGCCACCGCAGGACGAATTGCATACGTTTCGTCATTTAGTACGTCAATAACGCGTTGATTCAACTCGCGAATGTAACTGATACTCGACGCATCAGGAATGTAAGCTGCTTTCCGAGCAATACTGTTGCTCAATACGCCCCGGGCAATGAGTAATTCTTTTTCGGCATAATGGAACAGTTCCATGTTTTGTAACGAAAAGAAAATTTGAGGCATTACTTTCTCAAACAAATCAAACGCTTTGCCATCTTCGCCGCTACGACGCAAATCAAACACACGTTGAAGAATATCCGACACCGCCAGCCCTGGCATCACCCCTCTGATACCGATAGGAATCAATTCCAGCATGTACAAACCACCCCAACCTTCAAACAGGCCAACTTTGCCTTGGGTAGCGTTGATGATGCTTTCAAATTTAGGTGCGCAAAGCGGCTCTTCGAGTTTCAGGTATTTGAAATTAGGATTTTCGTCCATCAATTCTTTGATAAACTCCACGCTGATAGACGAACCGCCAGGGTTGAAATCCTGAATCAGAACGGGGGTATCGGGAATGGATTGCAGGAATTCCGATAGGTATTGTTTCAACGAAATTTCTGGCAAACTGAAAATGCGAGGCACGGCCAACGACACCACATCAGCGCCCGCTTTTACGTTGGCCTGCGCCAGTTTTATGGCCACTTTCAAGGAAGGATGATTTGACTGCGCCACAATTTTGAGGCGTCCCGCGGCGTGCTCAACCGCTACACGTACGACTTGCAGTTTTTCGTCGTCGGTCAATTTGTAAAACTCGCTTGCGTAAGCGGGAAGGCAAACGGCTTTGATACCGCCCGCAATGGCGAAATCAATCAAACTGCGGAGGGCATCTTCGTCGATTTCCTCGTTTTCGGTAAATGGAGTGGGAATAATCGGAACAACGCCGAAAAGTTCGTTTGTTAGCTCTGACATAATTTTACTGATTATGGATTGTTATTAACCAATTTTTTTTGTTGTACTCTACTATCAACAATGGAGAGAATAAGGGTAGAAACCAAAACCAATATCCCTCCGATAATGGCCTGTGTGTTGAGCTTCTCACCCAACCAAAGGGCGGCAATGGGTAAGCCCATGAATGTAATCAGGTAATTTGACAAGGCGACCTGAGTAGCATCCAAATACTTCAAAGCCCTGAAAAACAGCACCATGGAAAGAAAATTATGGAATACCGTCAGCGAAATCATGCCTATCCAAGTGTTGGTGGTGAATTCGGGAATTTTACTAAACATTTCGGGCTCGTAATACAGCACCAACGGCGTCAGCAAAATACACATGACCAAATAGGTGTAAAAAACCATTTCGATTTCGGTGTATTTGTCGGCAATTTTCTTGCAGCCCACGTTGTAATACGCATTACCCAAAATGGCCAGAAAAATCAGGATATTTCCCAAGGCGTAGCGCGAACTTAAATCCGCCCGTTTGATGTCGTCGGTGGAGCACAAAGCCACCCCGATGATGGCAATGGCAAAACTTACCCAACGGGCGGCATTCATTTTTTCTTTCAAAATGAGGAACGCAAACACGGCAGTAATGACGGGCAGGGTCAGAACCAAAATAGCGGCGTTGCTGGCCAAAGAATACTGCGTACCCCAAGTCATCAATACCTGCGAAGGAAACGCGCCCAGTGCTGCCAACTGAACAAAAATCAAAATATCTTTCAGCTTTTTGCCACCTTTTTTAAAGTCTCGGGCTACAAACGGAGCCAGTAAAATCGTGGCCAACAGCATAGGTGCCCACACCGTAAAATACGGCCCGACCTGATCCTGCGTCAGCTTGATACTCGTAAAATGAAAAGCCCACATGAAATTACAGGCAAACAAAATGGACCAGGACACAACCGATTTTTTCATAGTTTGAGGGTTTAATGAGCGTTCATTTCACTTATTTTATACTTCTCCAACGCCTCTCTGTCCAACACCACCCCAAGTCCAGCGCCTTGCGGAACAAGGGCCGCGCCGTTTTCAAATCGAATGGGCTGAACGAGCAAATCATCTTCCCGCACCAGCTCGCCGAAAATATCGGAAGGAACGGTACAATTGATACTCGCTGCCGCAATGTGAAGACCCATTGTTTCCGAAATTCCTAAATCCACTTCCGACCCACGCCAACAGGATTTACCCTCCAAATGGGCGATTTCCGCCAATAAAACGCAGTTGTATGCAGAGCCGTTGAAATTATAACCGTCTACGGCATCGGCGCGTACGAAAGCGATTATGTCGCGAATGTCTTGGGTATAAGGCAACGAAATGTGGCGATACATCGGAATCCCCAACGTTTCGCGGAGATACTTAAAACCCGCTACATCGGCGTGCAAAATCGGGTCTTCCAAGCCGAGCATGATGTCTTTCTCCACGCCTTCCATCAGTTTTAGGGTTGTGTCCACGTCGGTCCAGCGTTGGTTGGGGTCGAGCAGTATTTTGATGCCATCGCCGCACTTTTTCTTAATTTCTTCGGTCCACAGTCGTACAGGGTCTTCGTCGGAGCATTTGAATTTGAAGGCTTTATGCCCTTTTTGCATGGCCTCAAACGCCTTTTGGGCCGCATCTTCCGGCGTACGGCGGCCCGTCCAACCAAAGCAATCGATGCGGTCGCGGTAAGCGCCGCCCAGCAATTGAGCAATTGGCACATTCAGGATTTTACCCACCAAGTCCAGCACGGCCGTCTCAAAAGCTTCATAAATTCGTTGGTCATTGACGGGCAACCGCCGCCAGTTTAATTTCAGGACATCCTGCCCGACAAAGGTTTGCATGGCCTCATAGAGCAACTCTTTTGACGCGCTTCGGTAGGTTTCGCCAATGCCAGTTAGGCCGTTTTTAAGCGTAATTTCAAGAATCCATTTGGGTTGGTTGGCAAATTCTGTCCAACGCTCACCCGTCAAAAATTTCTGCGCAAAGGCCGCATCTTTGTCAATCACCTCTTCAGAATTCAAACTACCTGGCTTGGCCGGCACTACAACTTCAGTGGCTTTTATGGAGTGGATAATCGTCATTTCTCGTTTTCTGAGGTGTTTTGTGAATACTTTTTCGCCAATTTTCGGATATCATAGCTAAACTCAATGAATTGTTCTTCCCAATGCTCAGCGCTTTGGGGAGTATAGGGATAAAAGCCTTGGGCATTGCTAACACCCTTGGCTCCAGAGGCAACCAACTCTTCCATGTATTTCGGAGCTTGAGTGGCATTACTAAGTTCGGGAAAGAGGTCTTTCATCACGGTGAGATACGCCGGAATCCCCGTCAAATCCATGAAGCGAAACGGCCCCGCAAACGTAATCCAATAACCCAAATCATTGCGCAGGGAGCGGTCCACGTCTTCCATGGTAGCGTAGCCGTTTTCGACCAAATAAAATGCTTCGCGCAGCATGGCGTACATGATACGATTGGTGATAAAACCACGAATGTCTTTTTTCAGCAACGATGGTTCTTTGCCCCAACTTTCGGCCAAAGCCACGATTTGGTAGGCGTACTGTACGTCTGACTCATTGCCGCAAATCACTTCCATAAACCGCGTAATGTGGGCCGGCTCGGCCCAATGGATTCCCAAAACGCGTTCAGGATGTTGTAGCCCGCTTTGCAGAACGGTAACGGGAATCGCCGAAGTATTGCTGCCGATAATGGCCGTAGTGGAGAGTACCGTTTCGAGTTTGTGATAGACGCTTTTTTTCTCGTCAATGTTTTCGGTAATGGATTCAATCACCACTTCATGGCCGCGCAATAGGGCCACGTTATCTGTAATGATGTGACGTGCCAAAACATCTTCTGGTGTTTCCGATAAAATCCCTTCGTCGTAGAGTTGTTTCAAAAAACCATGAATTCGATTTCGCGCTTCATCAGCAATGGCAATATCCTTGACCAAAGACGTTACCTCATGGCCTGCGGCCAAAATACAGGTGGCAATGCTGCTGCCCATCAGTCCCAAACCTACCGTACCGATGCATAGTTTAGCTTTGTCGCCCTGTAAAGGTCTGTTTTTTATCGTTTCTGTACCCATATTAAGCCCTAATAATCGCAATTGCGTCAATTTCAATCTTTATTCCATCCGACAACACCGATTGCACCGTGGTACGGGCAGGCTTAACGCCCTTGAAAAAGGAGGCATAAGCGGCATCATAGCGGTCAAAATCGTTGATATTTTCCAAATGTGTTGTGCACTTGACAATGTCTTCAATCGTACCTCCCGCAGCTTCTACCACTTTTTGGATATGCGACAGCGTCAGCAAGGTTTCTTCCTCGATTGTACCGTGAATGACCTCGCCCGTAGCCAAATCCAACGGGCCCTGTCCACTGATAAACAGCCACTCACCTACCAATACGCCCGCCGAATACGCCCCTGTATTGGCTGCTTTGTCAGGATGTTTTATTTCGATTTTCTTTGACATAATTATATGGTTTTTATTCACGCAAAGTCGCTAAGGAGCAAAGACGCAGTGTGCTTTAAGCAGACTTTTTCCACCTATGTGTCCATCTTTTATACTTGCAAACGCTCCGACAAAGGCCAATTTTTGAACGATTCGATAAAGGTCACCAAGGCTTTTACGGCATGGTCAACTAAGTGCTTGCCTTTTTCGGCCGTGCCGAGCTGCGGCTCACCGCTGCTGCCATTGCTCGAAATGAATTCAGTTTGCTTAAAAACCGTTACCCCTCGATACGGCTCGTCGTCTTCCCACGGAATGTAGCCGTTGCTTTCAGGGCGTTGAGCACGCTCTACGCGGTCCATCCATACTTTATCCGCAAAAAGGTGCAGCATCATACTCGTCTCGTACTCACAGGCATGGCTGAGCGCTGGGCTTTGCATCGGAGGCTCTCCCGCAAATGCTTTTCCTCCTACTTCCCAATACGTTGCCAAGGCAATCGTTGGCTGATGACTCGCATCAAAACGTTTGCTCAATACCGCCAAAGCCTGCTTGGCTGGCGTGATATTCCCTCCGTGACCGTTAAGTAAGATAATTTTCTGAAATCCGCTGATTACCAATGAATTTACTAAATCAATCAACACTTGTGTGTACAATTCAGGGGCAATACTGATGGTGCCTCCAAAGGACAAATGATGATGGCTCGACCCAAACGGCAAGGTCGGGCAAAGCAACACCGAATCGGGCATTTTTTTTTCTATCTGCTGAGCAACTTGCGTCACTATATCGGTATCGGTCGACACCGACAAATGCGGTCCGTGCTGTTCTATGGCCCCCAGAGGTAAGATTATTATTTTGTCTTTTGCTGCCTGATTGAGGTCAGCATAGGTGGAGGCATAAAAGAGCATACTTTGTAAGTTTAGGAACGCACTAAATATAGTTTTTTTTGATAATTTCTTTGCCATCCCGAAAAAGGATTTCTTCCAAATCCGGAATGACAAAGAATCCTAATAACTGGTGTGAATACTAACTGTTCATTTATCTATAACCTAATAATTTGGATTCTGCTTCAGGACCGAATTACCGTCTACCACGCTCAAATCAATTTGTGCCTGAGGAATTGGGTACAGTTCGCTTTTTCCTTTCTTGAAAGTCGCCCCTTTCATGTACGTAAAGTCGTAGCCGGGTATAGATGTTTCGTGCTTTACGTACGCATTCAGGATGTTGGCCATGTAGCCCGTTCCATTGTCCCAACGGCGCAGGTCAAAGAAGCGGTGGCCTTCCATTCCAAACTCGATTTTACGCTCAAAACGAACGGCTTCGCGGGCAAACTCTTTGCCTTTGGCCACAAATTCTGTAGTATATAAACCTACTTTATAATTGGCCGCTGGCTCATTGGTGAAGCCTTTCAGCGGAGCAGTATTGTCCACGTATTTTTTCACCCAACCCGCAGGATTGGCCGCCCGGGCACGCACTCGGTTTACGTATTCCTGCGCTTTTGCCAAACTTCCGATTTCCACCTCCACTTCGGCCGCCCAAAGCAACACATCCGCAAAACGAATCATGTTGTAATTGTTGGAAGTCCAACGCGAAGAAAACGAAGTGGTTGCCGCGGCTGCCTGATAATAAATATTTTTGATAGGGCTGTACGGTCCTGCCACTGCCTGAACGCGAATCCACGCCTTGCCTGGGTGCAAGCCCCAATCTAAATACGGTATTCCACGACGGCCAACTGTCCAGTCAAGACGCGCATCCAACGTACCCGTATAAGGTGCAAACGGCGTGCTACTTTCAATGCCTTGGTCATTTTTAACGTCTGAATCATTGAAGGTATCAATCAACGGCAGGCCCGTTTCAGCGTCGGTTTTGAAAGAATTCACTAAGCTGAAAGAAGGTTGGTACGCACCGCAGCAAGTAGCGGGGCCGCCCATCGGAAAGTTGAGCGCATCGCCGTAGTTTCCGTTTTGGAAAGATTCGGCAATCGACATCTGCACCGCAAAAACCGACTCAGGACCGTTCTTTTTGGAAGGATTGAAGTTGTCGGCATAATTAACCAACGCATATTTTGCGCCCGAAGCCGTCACCCCATTGGCAATGATGTCTTCCAATATCGGTTTGGCGTCGGTGTATTTGTCTTGAAATAAATAGGTTTTTGCCAAAAATGCTTTCGCGGCCCAGCTATTAGCGCGGCCTACTTCCGTCTTGGTGGCACTCAGGTTTTCGGCGGCAAATTTGAAATCCGCTTCGATTTTCGGCCACACGGGCGTTGTGTTGCTGACGTTGTAGTTTCCGTTGGAATAACTAACGTTTTCATCCAAATAGGGCACATTCTCCCACATTTTGGCTGCTTCCAAATGATACACTGCACGCAAAAATATCGCTTCAGCTTTGAATTGTTTGGCTTCTTCGGCCGACATTGATACGTCGGTGGTTTTGGCTAACACACGCAACACGTCGTTGGCACGCTGAACTCCCGCGTATAACACCATCCATTTATTGTTGAACGGCAACATCGATGCATCGTAGTTGTAACTTTCAACTGATTCCATCGGTGGCAAAGCCGAAGCTTGCGTGCCAGTGTGGGCATCGTCGGAGGTTACTCCACCAAAAATCCAGTTGCTGACCCCCACAAAATAGTAGGTAGTATTGGGCACACCCCAGCCGTCGAGCAGCGAATACGCACCCGTCAGGAGACCTTTCACCCCTGCTTTGTTGGTCAATGTGGCTTCACTCGTAGAGCCCAACGCTCCGATTTCGAGGTAATCTTCTTTGCAGGAGTTGGTGGTCGTTACCAACGCCAAACAGGCTATGAATAAAAAATAATTAAATCGTTTCATGTGAGTCAAAGTTTTTAGAAGGAGAGATTAAGTCCAAGGATGAAGTTCTTCTGATTGTTGGGATAGTTGGCGTAATCAATCCCAAACGCCGAACTGTTTCCGCTCAATTCGGGGTCTAAGCCAGTGTATTTGGTCAGCGTAAACAAGTTGGCTCCCTGGGCGTATACCCGCAGCTTGTTCAATCCGAATTTTTTCAGAATGGCCGGTTGTACCGTGTAGCCAATCATCAACGAACGCATTTTGAGGAACGAGCCGTTTTCTACGTAAAAAGAATTAGAAACCCCCGAAGAACTGAACGAACCCGTTGACTCAATTTTAGGAATCGAACTGTTCGGATTTTCGGGCGTCCAAGCATTAAGCAGGTCATTGCTTTTTGCGCCTACGTAGGTACTGAAAAAGTGCGTAAACGACCGAATGGTGTTATAGATTTCGTTGCCCTGCGAGCCGTACAAAATCGTGGAGAAATCAAAATTGCGATAGGTTACACCCAAATTGATACCATACGTAAAGTCAGGATTAGGACTGCCCAGAAATGTACGATCGGTCGCGTCGATTTTATTGTCACCGTTGATGTCAGCATATTTAAAGCGCCCGGGAGCCGCGCCGCTTTGGGTAGGAGACGCCGTTACTTCAGCATCATTTTTGAAAATACCCAGCACCTGATACCCAAAATAAGAGCTGACAGGCTGACCCACCTGATTTCTGACCACATTTCCCATATTTTGGGTGTTGGCTCCGTCAAAATAGCCCGGTCCGGGGATGTGGACCACTTCATTTTTGTAGGTGGTAATGTTGGCACCGATATTGAATTTGAGACTCGGGTTGATGGTTTGACGATAGTTGAGCGCCAAATCCACCCCTTTGTTACGAATGTCACCGATGTTGACCGTTGGAGCCGTGGCTCCGCCCGCCGTAGCTGGCAAAGGTTGGGTAAACAACAATCCGTTGATAGATTTTTGGTAGTATTCAAACGAAACGTCCAGTTTGTTGTTCAAAATCGTCGCGTCCAAGCCAGCGTTGGTCACGATGTTTTCTTCCCATCCTGTATTTGGATTTCCAATGCTGGTTTGGGCAAAACCCTGCGCCAACGAACCATTCCCGCCAATGTCATAATAAGAATTGGCAAATGTTCCGCCAAAGAGCGTGTAGGCATTTTGCGGACTTACGTTGTTTTGAGAACCCAATACCCCGTAGCTGGCTCTCAGTTTCAATTCATTCAACCAAGTCACATCCTTCAAAAATTCCTCGCCAGTCAAACGCCAGCCTACCGATACCGACGGGAAGGTTCCGTAACGGCGATTTGACCCAAAGCGCGACGAGCCATCGCGACGCACCGTGACGCCCACTAAGTATTTGTCGTTGTAAGCATAATCCAAACGACTGAAAATAGAAAACAGCGTGTTGTTGTATGCGCTACTGGCGTTGGTGATATTAGTGGTTCCGTTAGAAAGGCTCAGGTAGTCAAAATTGGTGGAAAACAATCGGCTGGCTGAGCCAATCATGTAGCGTCCGTAGTTGCGAATAGCTTCCGAACCGACGATTACTTTCAGGTTATGTTTGCCAAATGCGTTGGTATACGAAAGCGTATTGGTCCACATAGTATTGCTGTTGTAAAGCGCAATTTCCGAGAAAGAATTGGGGTTGGTATTTCCTTCAGAATTGTTGTATGGCGTAAACGTAAAGTTGGTAGCATACTGATTATCAATACTTCCGCCAAAACTGGTGCGGGCCGTAAAGTGCTTCAGAAAATCTACTTCTGCGTACACATTTCCTACGGCATTCCACGCGTTGGTTTTGTTATTGACGGTATTCATCTGCACCGCCACGGGATTGGAAGAGCTTCCCAACTCGGGTCCGGCGAAGGTTCCGGCAAAGTTGCCTTTGATGTCATAGACGGGAATCGTCGGCATGGCGCGGTAGGTCCATGCGATGGGGTTTCCAGTACTTAGGTTATCAAAACCGGGGTTTTTCTTGTAGAAAATATAAAGATTTTCGCCAATCCGAACGTTGTTCTTAACCTTAAACTGCGTATTTATTCTTGCCGAATAACGCTCTAGGTAGCTTTTCAGCATTGTACCCTGTTGGTTGAAATACCCCAACGAAACCATGTAGTTAGACTTGTCGGTCCCGCCGCTTGCCGTTAGGTTGTGGCTGGTCATGGGTGCATTTTTAAACAATTCATGAAACCAATCGGTCCCTGTTTTGTTGACAGATTGAATCAGGTAATTGGCCCCAGGATTAGCGGCGTCAAAATTATACTTGGAAGGGTCTACGGCAGGGCTACCAGCATTGCCCACGCCCGTGGCACCCGGACCTCTATACGTAAAGTCAGGAAGACCATTTTGAAACAGGCCCGTGCTTGGATAAGCGACTTTGGTTAAACGGGCGAAATCCTGTGAATTGAGCAAATTGAAGACATTTCCCTGCAACGGCTGTTGATTACCGTAGTAAGCATCGTACGAAATGGTCGGCTGTCCTGACTTACCTTTTTTGGTAGTTACTACGATTACGCCGTTAGAACCGCGCACCCCATAAATGGCTGCCGCCCCCGCATCTTTCAGGACTTGAATAGACTCAACGTCGTCGGCACTTACGTCGTTGAGTTCGGCCTGCACACCATCTACCAATACTAAGGGCTGGGTATTTCCGAAAGACGTGATGCCCCGCACAAAAATATTGCTCGGGCTTCCCGGTGCTCCCGAACTCAGCACCGTTACACCTGCCGCTTGGCCCTGAAGGGCTTGCACCGCCGAACCCGCAGGAATTGACTTCAGTGCTTTCACATCAACGACCGATACAGAGCCTGTAATGTCCTTTTTTCGTTCCGACGAATAACCCGTCACCACCACTTCGCCAAGCGTAGTGCTCGATGGCATCAAGGAGATGTTAAAGGTTGTTTGATTTCCTACGGGGATTTCCTGAAGTTGGTAGCCAATGTACGAAACAACCAATACCGCATTCGGACCCGCCGATAATTTAAACGTACCGTCGGCGGCCGTGATGGCTCCGTTGGTCGTATTTCCTTTGATTAAAACAGTAGCGCCCGCGATGGGTTGCGAGTCATCAGAACCCACCACTTTCCCCGTTATGGAGGTTTGAGCGTACACCGCAATGGACGTAAGCAAGCAAAGCAATAGCATACTTACCCCTTTTTTTCGGAGTAGGAAAAAGTTGTTCATGTGTAGAATGTTGTTTAAGGAAAAAGTTACTACTGAATAGGGTTTGTGCGAATGTAATTTTAGTGAGTTGATTATTCTTGGCAAATCCACCAGAGCGCATTAAGTAATCCGATCACGACACCCAATGAATAGTTGGCGAATTTGTTTACAAAGAAACTATATTTTTGTAAACAAAAAAAGTTGTTATTATTTTTTTTGTGAATACCAACATTTCAGCGATTTCCAGCAATTCTGCATTACACCCTGAAGATTTAGATGATCAAAGAAAAACCCGCGACGCTGAAATAGCTTCAGCATCGCGGGCGAGTCAATCCAACGTTGAAATAAGAGAGAAATTAATCCAACTCCAGGGCCTCTACTTCGCCGCGAAGGAGGTGCTTGGTAAGCGTTTCTTCAGCAAGTTTAACGTCCTTTTCTTTGATTGCTTTCAGCAACTGTCGATGCTCTTGGTCCGTCAATTCATAATCGTCCATGTGCGTTTGCGACTTCCCGAGCTTCTGGTGAAAGAGCGGAATGTTGCTTATTTCGTAAATATCCTTCAATTTATCATTCTGTGCCGAATCAATGATAGTTTCATGAAACTTAACATCTGCCTCACAGGCGCCTCCAAAATATCCGCGCTCCACCATTGAGGTAAAATCATTGCATATTTCTTCCAATTTTTGAATTCCTTTTTCGTCAATTTTCTGAATCGCTAACCGAATAGCTCCCAATTCAAGAATCTCTCGCAGTTCACGTATTTGCCGTACATCTTCTACACTCATTGATTTCACAAAATAGCCGCCTTTTTCGCCCGTTTCAATCAACTGCTCCCCCAAAAGCCTCGTCAACGCCTCGCGTACCGCCATTCGGTTTACATCCAGTCGTTTGGCCCATATATCTTCTTTAAGCCTCGTGCCCGACACCAGTTGATTCGACAGGATTTTTTTTCTAAGTTCACTGTATACTTTGTTGGCAAGCGAGTCTATCTTCATTTTTTGTAATCTAATTTTGGACAAAAATGTAAACAAATTTTAACTAACTTTGTAAAGTTAAAAAATTTCTCTCTTAAAATTTCGTTGCGATAGTACGAAATGACTTACTAAATATAGATATATTGATTGTCTATTTCTTAAACCTCAATCGTTTATCATGCAAAATTCAATACAAGGCCGAAGAAAATTTGTCAAAAATGCGGCACTTGGCAGTTTAGCGCTCGGTATCCTTCGCCCCGAATGGGCAAACGCTCAACCAGCGGCCGCTGGAAAACGTGTCGGCATCATCGGCTTGGATACTTCCCATAGCACAGCTTTTGTGAAAGCCCTCAATGCACCCGATGCAAGCGCTGATTTTTTAGGGTATAAAGTAGTGGCGGCCTACCCACAAGGCAGCAAAGACATCGAAAGCAGCACCAAACGTGTTCCTGCCTATACCGAAGAAGTCAAAAAGCAGAATGTAGAAATCGTCGACTCTATCGCTGATTTACTCAAAAAAGTGGATGTAGTTTTGCTGGAAACCAATGATGGCCGCCTTCACCTCGAACAGGCCGTTCAGGTACTCAAAGCAGGTAAGCGCGTTTTTATTGACAAACCTATTGCGGCTTCGCTTTCGGATACCATCGCTATTTTTGAGGCTTCCAAAAAATACAACATCCCCCTATTTTCGGCCTCATCACTTCGGCACATCAAAGGCGTGGAAAAAGTGGATAAAAGTATCGTGGTAGGAGCCGACACATTTAGCCCAGCGGTACTCGAAAAAACGCACCCAGATTTGTTTTGGTACGGCATCCACGGCGTCGAAACACTATACACCGTCATGGGGACGGGTTGCAAGCAAGTTAGCCGCGTGCACAATGAAGGCACCGACATTGTGATTGGCACTTGGGCCGACGGGCGCGTGGGCACGTTTCGCGGCACGCGCACGGGCAAACACGACTACGGCGGCACAGTTTACACCAAAAACGGCAACATTGTACTGGGCCCCTACGGTGGCTACGAACCTCTGTTGAAAGACATTGTCAACTATTTTGAAACAGGCAACCTTCCCGTATCACCCGAAGAAACCATCGAAATCTTTGCCTTTATGGAAGCCGCCGACGAAAGTAAACGACAAGGTGGTGCCGTCGTTATGCTCGAAAGCGTAATGAAAAAAGCTCGTAAATAGTCATTGAATCTATAAACAACCTTTCCAAGGTTTTGAACCTTGGAAAAGCTAAAATTAAGCGATATGCCTTCCAACCATTTTTCAAGACGTGAATTCCTGAAACGAAATTCATTGACGGGCTTAGGGGCAGTACTGACGCCTTCTGTTCTCTCCAGAACTGTTGCAAATCAGCCTACCAAACCTTCTATTACGCCCTCCTTTTCGTTGGCCGAGCCACCAGCCTTATTGGGTGGAAAGCCTGTACGAACCCAAGGTTGGCCCATTTGGCCGATATGGAAACCTGAAACCGACGAAAAACAACTTCTCGAAGTCATAAGAAGTGGTGTTTGGTCAAGGGCAAATGTGGTCAACGAATTTGAAGCCAAATGGGCCCAAACCGTCGGAACAAAACGAGCACTGGCGGTCGTAAACGGCACCAATGCACTCATAACGGCCTTGATGCAGTTGGATATTCGCGGCGGCGACGAGGTATTGATTCCTCCTTATACTTTTATCGGCACAGTAGCACCCGTCATTGCGACTGGAGCCATGCCCGTTTTTGTGGACGTTGACCCCGAAACATTTCAGATTGACCCCGCCAAAATTGAAGCCAAAATTACCCCTCGCACCAAAGCCATCATCCCAGTGCATATTTTGGGTTTACCCGCCAATATGCCTGCGATTTTAGCCATTGCCAAAAAGCATAATCTGGCGGTGATTGAAGATGCTTGCCAGGCGCACTTGGCCGAAATTGACCATAAGCAAGTAGGCACGTTTGGGGATGCGGGCTGCTTTAGTTTCCAGAATTCCAAGAACTTAGCCATCGGTGAAGGCGGCGCCATTGTCAGCAACAATGATTTGTTTATGGACCGCTGTTTTTCGTACCATAACTACGGCAACCCCTTCGGCATGGCCTCAGGGGTGATTGGTGCGGGAACAATCATTCAGGGAAATAAACAGCGACTTACCGAATACCAGGCGGCCATCGGATTGGCCCAACTCAAACGATTGGACGCCGAAACCACGCTCCGCAACGAAAATGCAGCGTACCTGAAAGCCAAAATTCAGAAGATTCCGGGCATCGTTCCCTATAAATTATATGACAATGTGACGCGCGCGGCGTTTCACCTTTTTCCTTTTCGTTACAAAAAAGAAGGATTCAAAGGGTTATCACGTGATACATTCTTGAAAGCACTGTCGGCGGAGGGGATTCCCTGCTCGAAAGGCTACGCTACACTTAATAATATGCCGTATCTGAACGACGCGTTTCAGTCAAAAAACTTCCAAAAAATGTACCCGAAAACGCAGCTTGATTTCAAAAGCTACGTAGAGCGCAACCATTGCCCCCAAAACGACCGCCTTTGCAACGAAGAGGCCGTGTGGTTTACGCAAAACATGTTGTTAGGCTCGAAGGCAGACATGGACGAAATCGCCAACGCCATCGAAAAAATCTACACCCACGCCGATAAACTCTTGAGTGTCAAATGAGAAAACACCTGTGGCTAATTGGATTTTTAATCATTTCAACAACGTGGGCAAAAGGCTGGAAGGCAGGCGTTGCCAAAGTAATTATCACGCCCCAAGAATCTGTTTGGCAGGCAGGCTACGCGTCCCGCACCCACGCTTCTGAGGGAAAATTGCACGATTTGTGGGCAAAAGCGTTGGCGTTAGAAGATGAAACTGGTAAAAAATGCGTGCTCGTCACGACTGATATGCTGGGATTTCCCAAAGCCATGTCTGACCGCATTCGAACCCAACTCAATCGGCAGTTTGGACTGACCCACGCGCAAATCATTCTCAACAGCTCTCACACCCACTCTGGGCCAGTATTGGACGACGCCTTGCTTGACATTTATCCATTGGATGCCAACGAGCAAGCCAAGATTAACCGCTATTCGCGCCAATTAGAAGCGCAGGTCATTGCACTGGTAGGGCAGGCGCTAAAAGATTTAGAAGCTGTCGAGCTGTTTGCTCAAAACGGCGTGACACGGTTTCAGGTGAATCGTCGAAACAATAAAGAAGGTGCTTTGCGTGAGCAAACCGAGCTGAAAGGCCCCAACGATTATGCCGTGCCCGTCATCAAAGCACTCACACCCAAAGGAGTGCTCAAAGCCATTGTCTTTGGGTACGCCTGCCACCCAACCGTACTTGACCTCTATCAATTTTCGGGCGACTTCCCGGGTTTTGCCCAACTGGAATTAGAAAAAGCCCATCCTGAAGTAACGGCGCTGTTTTTTCAGGGAGCGGCAGGCGACCAAAACCCCTTGCCTCGACGCACCGTATCTCTGGCGCGCCAATACGGACGGGAATTGGCGGCAGCCGTGGACCGGGTGCTTGAAGAGCCCATGCGGCCTTTGGCGGCCGCGTTGAAAACGGCCTATTCGGAAATACAACTGCCGCTTTCGGCTCCGCCTACGGAAGCGGAGTTACTCAAAACTCAAAACGAAAACATTCCCTATCTCAAACGTTGGGCCACCCGGGTTTTGTCAGAAATGAAGCAAGGAAAACCCTTCATCACTTCGTATTCGTACCCGCTGCAAGCGTGGAAATTGGGCGAGCAATCGATGTTTATTTTTGGCGGAGAACTCGTCATTGAATACGCCATTGAATGTAAAAAACGATTCGGACAAGACACATTCGTGATGGCCTACTCCAACGATGTCATGGGCTACATTCCGTCGGCTACGATTTTGAAAGAAGGTGGCTACGAAGGCGCGTCCTCGCAAATGGTCTATGGGCTTCCGAGCGTTTGGGATGCTTCGGTGCCAGACTTGATTTATGCTGAAGTCAACCGATTGGCGGAACAACTTGGCATTCCAAAAGTAAAAAATAATTAACCGCACGGCCGGCACCGCGCAAAGGGCACAAAAAAAAGCATCACAAAGAGCGCAAAGAACAGCTTAGTGCCCTCTGCGCTCTCATTTGAGTTCTTTGCGTTTCAAAAAAATCTATAAAACATGAATTCTTCACTAACCGCCAAAGCTTATTTCTCTGGCTTTGAACTAGCGCACGACACCTACAATGCCATTACAGCCGCAAGCAACGGCAAAATATACTACGTACTTTGTTCGGAATCTTATGAAGTCGGCGGGCAAATGTACGCTTACGACCCTTCCACCGACCAAACGCAATTTATAGCCGACCTGACCGAAATCTGCGGTGAAAAAAGCGCCAACGCCATTCCGCAAGGCAAAAGCCATGTTCGTTTTTACGAAAATAATGGCAAGCTGTACTTTGCCACGCACATCGGCGTATATGAAATGATTGAAGGCATGGAACGTCTGCCAACTACCACTCCCAATGGCAAAAACCTCTATCCGGGCGGGCATTTTTTAGCGTACGATTTAGCAACTGGAGAGTTTGAAGACCTCGCCATCGCGCCCGAAGGCGAAGGCATATTGACCATGACCATTGACCGCGAACGAGGTCATTTATACGGCATTACGTGGCCGTTGGGTTATTTTATTCATTACGATATTTCTGCTAAAACCCTCAAAAAAGTCGGTTTGGTTTCGGCCAACGGCGAAGCTGGAATTCCGGGTGAAGATTACCGCGTATTGTGCCGTTCGATGGTGGTTGACCCACGCGACGGAGCGGTTTATTTTTCTACTTCCGAAGGCGATATTTTTACGTATCATCCTGATAAAGAAGGCTTACAAAAAGTAGAAGGGATTGATTTACGGATTGACTATTTCGGAAAATATGACCCCAAACACCCCGGCAGCATGGGCTACAACTGGCGCAAGATTTTCTGGTACGCGCCTGAGCAAGTCGCTTATGGCATTCATGGAAATTCGGGCTATTTGTTTCGTTTTGACCCCCAAACCCCTAAAATTGAAATCGTAGAACGGCTTACGTCGGAGCCTTCGCGCAAAAGTGGCATGTTCGACCAGTTTAGTTACGGCTATTTAGGCTTTCAACCTGACCCTGATGGCGAAACGATTCATTACCTAACGGGTGGCCCGATATACATCGACGGCAAGCGCTTAAAAGGAGCCGACCAAATTGCCAAAGGCGCGGCCAAAGGATTGGAAAATCTGCATTTAATCACATTCCATATTCCGACCCAAACCTACAAAGACCACGGTCCTGTTTTTTACGCTGACGGCAGCCGTCCAACCTACGTAAATTCAATCGCTATTGGAGCCGACGGTGCGGTTTATACTTTGGCCCGATTTGACCATAACGGGCGCGAAATTCAGGATTTAGTCAAAATTGATTTATAAACGAAAGAATACTATTTATAGAGGTGCCCGAGACGGTAGCTTACGCCAAATGCTGGGTTTGAGAACCCAGCATCACACACCCCAAAATTGAATTGCATAACATTGCAGCATTATGAGTAGGTAAAAATCAAAAAAGTCTTCTCCAAAAAGAACTGTTTCGGTAGCCTACTTATCTTCAAATAGTGTAGTAAATTGGCTCCTCAACAGACCCATTTATTTTTTTATACAAAACACCTTTCATGAACACTCCAGAAACTTCTACAAACAGCGAATCTCGGCGCAATTTTATCAAAAAAACACTGACAGGCACCGCTCTATTGACCGTCGGTGGTATCTTACCGGGCTTTAGTGCCAAAAGTTACGGTCGTATTTTGGGCGCTAACGAAAAAGTCCGACTCGGCGTGATGGGCGTCAATAGTCGCGGGTATGCACTGGCGAGTAATTTTGCCCTGCAACCCAACTGTGAAGTCGTTTCGATTTCAGACGTAGATTCACGTGCGGCTGAAAAGTGTATCAAAGCCGTTGAAAAAATTCAAAACTCCAAGCCCAAAGACGTCCCTGACTTTCGTAATGCACTTGAAGATAAAGGCGTAGATGCGCTCATCATCGCCGCACCCGACCATTGGCACGCACCAGCGGCCATCTTGGCGTCGAAAGCAGGCAAACACGTCTATTTGGAAAAACCATGCAGTCATAATCCGTATGAAGGAGAACTGCTTGTGGCGGTGGCCGCCAAGTACAAAAATGTGATTCAAATGGGCAATCAGCGTCGGTCGTGGCCGAATGTAAAACAAGCCCTGAAGGATATTCAGGATGGTGTTATCGGTCGGCCATATTTTGCCAAAGGTTGGTACACCAACAACCGTGCTTCCATCGGCATTGGGAAAGAACAGGCCGTTCCGTCGTGGCTTAATTACGACTTGTGGCAAGGGCCTGCGCCGCGCCGCGCCTATAAAGACAACGTTATTCACTACAATTGGCACTGGTTTTGGCATTGGGGTACGGGCGAAGCCCTCAACAACGGCACCCACATGCTCGACCTCATGCGTTGGGGATTGGGCGTGGAATTTCCAACCAAAGTCTCTTCTTCGGGTGGGCGCTATCGCTACCAAGACGACTGGGAAGCTCCCGATACTCAGGTGATTAACTTAGAGTTTGGCAAAGACAAATTTATGACGTGGGAAGGCCGCAGTTGCAATAGCCGTAATATCGAAGGCAGTAGCGTGGGTGTTTCTTTTTACGGAGAAAAAGGCACATTGGAGTACGGCGGCGGCAATGCTTATAAGATTTACGATTTGGACAATAAGATTGTCAAAGACGTAAAAAATGATTTGGTGATTGACCCTCGTAATAAAATGGACCCTTCACAAGCCTTGGATGCCTTCCACTTCCAAAACTTTGTCTCGGCCATCAAAGAAGGAACGCCGTTGGCCTCAGGAATCGTCGGCGGACATCAAAGTACGCTGCTTTGTCAATTAGGAAATATCGCCTTGCGCTCCAATAGCATTTTGGAGATTGACCCTACCAACGGGCACATCAAAAATAACAAAGCGGCCAAAAAACTTTGGAAACGCGAGTACGAAAAAGGCTGGGAGCCAACTTTGTAGTTTTTTCAACATCGAACGAACGTCGGCGAGGTTTTGAACGGGGACACGGTACGCCGTTGCGGCCCAGTCCTCGCCGACGTTGAATCTACCACCGTACTATTATTCCGGCTACTCTCGCCATCAACAATAATATGAAAGCCAATACCACCGCCGTTGACGTAAGTAGCCTTACCAAACGGGAAACTAATATTTCTATTTTTTTAGTGGGAGTCATGTTTTTTATGTTTGGCTTCATCTCATGGGTCAACGCTATTCTGATTCCCTATTTCAAAATTGCCTGCGAACTCACCAGTTTTCAGGCCTATCTGGTGGCATTCGCCTTTTACATTGCCTATTTCATCATGTCGGTACCTGCATCTTATTTGCTCAAAACGCAGGGGTTCAAAAAAGGAATGATGATTGGTTTTTGGTTCATGGCCCTGGGCGCGTTCATTTTCGTGCCTGCCGCCATGACCCGCACTTACGGCATTTTTCTGATGGGCTTGTTTACGATTGGCATTGGGTTGTCCATCCTCCAAACCGCCGCTAATCCCTACATCACAATTTTGGGCCCGAAAGAGCGCGGGGCGCAACGCATCAGTATCATGGGGATTTGCAACAAAGCCGCGGGGATTTTGTCTCCTTTGGTCTTTGCCGCCGTCATTTTGCGCCCGACGGATACTGATTTATTCGCCCAACTCAGCACCATGAACGACCTGCAACGCAGTGCCGCTTTGGATGAATTGGTACGGAGGGTGATTACACCTTATACCGTACTGGGGGTATTTCTGTTTGTATTGGGTTATCTGGTTTACCGTTCGCCGTTGCCTGAAATCAATACCGAACACGAAAGTCCCGAAGTAGCTACGGCTAATGCAGGAAAAACGAGCATTTTTCAATTCCCGCACTTGATTTTGGGGGCAGTTGCTATCTTTCTGCACGTAGGCACGCAAGTGATTGCGATTGATACTATCATCGGCTACGCCAACTCCATGGGAATTGATTTATTGAAAGCCAAAACATTTCCTTCCTATACCTTGGCTTGCACTATTTGCGGTTACATTATCGGCATCATTACGATTCCAAAATTTGTGAGCCAGGTGAATGCCTTACGGTTCTGCACGCTGTTGGGGACAGCTTTTACCCTGCTCATCATTTTTGCCAAAGGCTCCGTTTATTTCCTCGGACAAACCGCTGACCTTTCCATTTGGTTTGTGGTGTTATTGGGTTTAGCCAATTCATTGGTTTGGGCAGGTATTTGGCCCTTGGCGTTAGATGGATTGGGGCGTTATACCAAACTCGGTGCTTCTATTCTGATTATGGGTCTTTGCGGAAATGCCCTCATGCCGTTACTCTACGGCTATGTTGCTGATTTGTACGATGTTCGCACGGCCTATTGGGTGTTATTACCCTGCTATTTGTACTTAGTTTATTACGCTTCGTATGGTCATAAAGTAAAACGCTGGGGATTGTAATGCGACAAAAACTCACAAACGGCACCATTCTTACACCCTTCCGCGCCATCAAAAACGGAACCATAGTCATAGAAAATGGCCAGATTATAGGCGTCCATGAAGGAAATGAAGAGGTGCCAGATGCTATCGAAATTGATGCAAAAGGCCAATATATAGCGCCAGGCTTTATTGACATCCACGTACACGGCGGTGGTGGTTTTGACTTCATGGACGGAACTGAAGAGGCTTTTCTGAAAATCGCCGAACTCCACGCGCAATACGGCACCACTTCGTTGGTTCCAACCACACTCACGGCTGAGAAAGAAGATTTACTGCAAACCTTAGATGTTTACGAAAATGCAAATCGTCAAAACACAAAAGGCGCAAATTTTCTCGGAATCCACTTGGAAGGCCCTTATTTCGCTCTGAGTCAGCGGGGGGCGCAAGACCCTCGGTACATTCGTAATCCTGACCCTGCTGAGTACGAAGAAATTCTCAGTCATTCGTCGTCCATTGTGCGGTGGAGTGCCGCTCCCGAATTGGAAGGCGCGATTGCGTTCGGACAGCGATTGCGTCAAAAAGGCATTTTGGCGGCCATCGCCCACACCGATGCGTTTTACGATGATGTGTTGTCAGCGTATGAAAACGGCTATTCGCTCGTAACACACTTGTATTCAGCCATGTCTGGGGTAACGCGCAAAAATGCGTTTCGGTATGCCGGCGTGATTGAAAGTGCGTTTTTGTTGGATTTAGACGTTGAAATCATTGGTGACGGCATTCATTTACCCGCGCCGCTGCTCAAACTCATTTATAAAATCAAAGGTGCCGACCGCACCGCCCTCATCACCGACGCCATGCGCGGAGCTGGAATGCCCGAAGGCGAAAGCACGTTGGGTTCGTTGAAAAACGGCCTCAAAGTCATCATCGAAGATGGCGTAGCCAAAATGCCCGACCGTACCTCCTTTGCCGGCAGCGTCGCCACCTTCGACCGATTGGTCCGAAACATGGTCTCCCTAGCCGATGTATCGCTCTTAGAAGCCGTGCGCATGGCAAGCACCACGCCTGCCCGCATCATGGGCGTTGACCATCGAAAAGGTGTTCTTGCCAAAGGCAAAGATGCTGATATTGTCATTTTTGATAAAGATATTAATGTCAGTAGGACGATGGTTGGGGGGACAGTGGTGTTTAAGAAATAGATTTTTATCATGCCAGTTGTTTGTCATGCCAGACGGGGCTGCCCGAGCGGGCATCTAAAAAACTTTCAAAGCTCACAATGTTAAAAGTAAGATCGATAATTCTATAAAAGCCAAAACCCATTCATGGCTTTTAGATTCTTTTAGCATGACAAATTCGTTTAAACTAAGAACATAACACTTGAAATGACTCCTTTACACGAAACAACAATAGACAATCTACAAGTAAAATTATTCAAAACCCGTCAAGAATTAGGCCAAAACGCGGCTCAAATGGCCGCAGCCAAAATCAGAGAATTGCTGCAAGGCCAAGACGTTGTCAATATCATCTTCGCCGCAGCACCATCGCAGAATGAATTTTTGGATGCTTTGGCCCAACAGCCAGAGATTGACTGGCAACGCGTCAACGCTTTTCACATGGACGAATACATCGGCTTGTCGGATGATGCCCCACAACGGTTTGGCAATTTCTTGAAAGACCGTTTTTTCGATAAGGTACCGCTTCGAGCCGTATTTTATATCAATGGCAACGTCAACGACCCCGACGCTGAATGTTTGCGCTACGAAGCGTTGCTGAATGAACACCCAACCGACATTGTCTGCATGGGCATTGGCGAAAATTGCCACATTGCCTTCAACGACCCGCATATTGCGTTTTTCAACGACCCCGTATTGGTTAAAAAAGTGGATTTGGATTTAACGAGCCGCCATCAACAGGTACATGACGGTTGTTTTGCCTCGATAGAGCTCGTTCCTGAATATGCCCTTACGCTCACCATTCCGGCATTGGTCAAAGCACCGACGGTGTTTTGCATGGTTCCTGCAGCCCACAAAGCAGAGGCAATTTACCACACGTTGGTGGATGAAATTAGCGAAATTTATCCATCCACTATTCTGCGAAAACACCCCAACGCGACGTTGTTTATTGATCAAGGCAGCGCCCGCCAATGGACGAAAGAAGCGTCATTTGTAAGTAAATAAAACCTAACGGGTGCTTATTTATCAAAAATATACCCACAATTACGTCATTTATGAAAGCACGCGTTTTAGGCTGTCTGCTGGCAGCCGGCAGTTTAACCCTCCCCGCCATGGGCCAAGAGAAGAACAAATCAGTCAGTTTGATTGTATTGGAGCCTGGGCATTTCCATGCGGCATTGGTACAAAATACCCGTTACGACAATGTAAACCCTGTCGTACACGTGTATGCATCCAAAGGCCCAGATGTAGACTCTTATCTTGACAAAATCAAAAAATATAATTCTCGCCCCGAAGACCCGACTCAATGGGACGAAAAAGTCTATACGGGACCCGACTTTTTCCAAAAAATGCTTTCAGAAAAAGCAGGTAATTTGGTTGTATTGGCGGGAAATAACCAGAAAAAGACTGATTACATCAAAAAATCAGTAGATGCTGGTTTGAACGTATTGGCTGATAAACCCATGGCCATTGATGCCGCTGGGTTTACGTTACTAAAAGATGCGTTTGCGCAGGCGAAAAAGAAGAACGTGCTACTCTACGACATCATGACCGAGCGCTACGAAATCTCCAACGCGCTCCAACGTGAATTGGCGTTGTTACCAGAATTGTTTGGAACCCTACAAAAAGGTACGCCCCAAGACCCCGCCGTGACCAAAGAAAGTGTTCACCACTTTTTCAAATACGTTTCGGGTGAGCCGCTCATTCGTCCAAGCTGGTTTTTTGACGTCAACCAACAGGGAGAGGGCATCGTAGACGTGACTACGCACTTAGTGGATTTGATTCAGTGGAGCTGTTTTCCCAATCAAACTATTGATTATCAGAAAGATATAAAACTTTTGTCGGCCACGCACAATGCCACAACGCTGACTCCCGAACAGTTTAAACTGGTAACCAAAAGCGATACCTATCCTGAGTATCTAAAAAAAGATGTGAAAGGAAAGAATCTGGAAGTATACGCCAACGGACAGATTGATTACACTTTGAAAGGAGTTCACGCTCGTGCGTCGGTAATCTGGAATTTTCAGGCACCGCAGGGAACAGGCGACACGCATTATTCAATCATGAAAGGCAGCAAGGCCAATCTGATTATTCGTCAGGGCAAAGAGCAAAACTTTAAACCAGTGTTGTACATTGAGCCAGTAAATGCCTCCCCTACCTACGAAAAAGCCGTTGCCGAAGCCTTCAAAAAAGCACAGGCTGCGTATCCAGGCATTGAATTGAAGAAAAACGCCCAAGGCTGGGAAGTGATTGTACCCAAGAAATATGACATTGGCCACGAAGCGCACTTTTCGCAGGTAGCAAAAAAATACATGGAGTTTTTGAAAGCAGGTAAACTCCCTGCGTGGGAAGTTCCTAATATGATTGCCAAATATTATACAACAACCGAAGCATTGAAATTGGCGAAAGCGAAGAAGTAGGTACTTTTTTAACTGCAACAGTCTCAAAGAATAGCACAAAGGGCCACGAAGAAAAATCTTTGTGGCCCTTTGTGTAAAACTTAGTGTTCTTTGTGGTTTCAATAAGTGTTGATTTACACCAACTCCCCATACAAATCAAACTCCTCGGCATTGGTAATCTTTACGTTGGCAAAATCACCCTGACGCACAAACTGACTTGCGGGCAATAACACTTCATTATCAACTTCAGGGGAGTCAAATTCAGTTCTTCCAATAAAATATCCACCCTCTTTCCGGTCAAAAAGCACTTTATAAGTGTTGCCGATTTTGGCTTGATTCAACGACCACGAAATATCCTGCTGCACGGCCATGATGTCGTCGGCGCGTTGTTGTTTTACTTCGGCAGGAATATCGTCGGGCATGGTGTGCGAGAAAGTTTGCTCTTCGTGAGAATACGTAAATACACCCAAGCGATCAAAACGCGTGCGCTCTACAAACTCCAATGTTTCTTCAAAAATTTCTTCAGTCTCTCCCGGGTGACCCGCAATCAGTGTGGTACGCAAAGCAATATTTGGTACTTTATCACGAATAGTTTTGATCAAATCCTCCGTTTTTTCGCGCGTGATACCGCGACGCATCAACTTCAATAACTCCGTACTGCCACTTTGAAGCGGCATATCTAAGTATTTACAAATATTGGAACGCTCACGCATTACGTCCAAAATATCCATCGGAAAACCCGACGGGTAGGCATATTGCAAACGAATCCATTCAATGCCTTCCACGTCGGAAAGGTGATTTAATAATTCAGACAGATTGCGTTTTTTATAAATATCCAACCCGTAGTAGGTCAAATCTTGGGCAATCAAAATCAGTTCTTTTGTGCCGCGACGCGCCAATGATTTTGCCTCAATCACCAAATCATCAATCGTCCGCGAAACGTGCCCGCCACGCATGAGCGGAATCGCACAAAAACTACAGGGACGGTCGCAGCCCTCCGCAATTTTAAGATACGCGTAATGAGCAGGCGTAGTCAATAAACGTTCGCCCACGAGTTCCTGTTTGTAATCTGCTTTAAGGGTTTTGAGCAAACGAGGCAGTTCATTGGTGCCAAACCAAGCGTCTACGGTTGGGATTTCAACCGCCAACTCATCTTTATAGCGATGTGACAAACAGCCAGTTACGTACACTTTGTCTACCAAACCAGCATCCTTGGCATCGGCATAGCGTAAAATGGTATCGATGGATTCCTGCTTGGCGTTGTCGATAAATCCGCACGTATTTACGATCACAATGCTGGCGTCGTCTTTTTTAGATTCGTGCGAAACGTTGTAGCCGTTGCCTTTGAGTTGGGTGAAGATATTCTCGCTGTCGACCAGGTTTTTACTGCAACCCAGCGTCACGATGTTGACTTTATTTTTCTTGGTTCCTTTGGTTTTCATTTCTCCTAAGTATTGGGTACTGAGTAATGGGAATTGAGTGAAATAATGATACTCAATACTTTATACCCACTACTTACTACTGTTTTTTGAAGCACAAAGTTCGGCAACGTAATCGGAAGCACCAAAATTGATTTATAAGCAGGAACGCTTTATTTCCTCAAATTCAACAAATAAGCGCCCATTAGTCCGTTGCGGGCCCATGTACCACGCATCCGTCCGGGTGTGAGACCCAGCGGGTGGCTTCCCAAGGCAAAATCAATATCTCCATCACCGTCGATGTCGCCAGTATCTAAGGTGAGCCAGCGGCCCATGCGGCCAATCGGGATAGACCATGGTTTGAATTTTCCTTTCTGATTTTCAAAATATAGAACGTTGGTTTGGGGATTGGTGTCAATATCATCGTAAAACGCAATACTGACCAAATCCAAATCCCCGTCGGCATCTACATCGGCTGGGGCCACTTTGTAGGCACCGTCGATGGGATAAAAATAGCTTTGTTTAAACTCTCCTTTCCCCTGATTTTCAAAGAGGTACAATCCATGATAGGGTTTAAAAATGACCGAAAGGTCGGCATTATCCCCACAGGTATAGAGAATATCCAACCGTCCGTCGTTATTCATATCCACCAAATCAAAATAACTAGAGCCAAACACTGGCGGGAAGCGCAACAGCGTTTTTTCTTCAAATTTCAGGTTACCTTTGTTGAGGTACAGCACAATACGCTCGTCACCTTGGGCAAAGAGGGTCATTAAATCTGACATACCATCTTTGTTCCAATCCACGACCACCGTACGCAGCGCCCCTGGGGTAGCACTTAGCACGTTGGCCTCATAAGTACCCGCCGCATTTTTCTTCCAAACGGAGAGTTTTCCTTCAATGACCCCAAACTCACAGGTGATAAGTTCGGACTGACCGTCATTGTCTAAATCCTGCTGAATGGTTTGCGTAGGACGAAGCAACTTGGTGAGCAGCAACGAGGCATTATTCGCGCTTTTTTGGCCCATGTTGACCGTTTGTGCGTAGCCGTTAGCGTTGTAGGTAACCTTGACGGTTTCACCAATATAGGTCACCAAAAGATTTTGATGGGAAGCATCCACCGCAATACTGTCGTGCCAACGGTTCATGTTGGGCAGGGTCTTTTTGACAACCTATAAATAAACAAAGCAATACCAATAACGAAAGGGCAAACGCAGAACGAAGCATCATTGGTTTGGGAAATAAAAGCCAAACTTATCAGCAATGAGGCTATTCGCCAAGTTTTAAAGCACTTACCTCCTTTCTATCCCATCACCACGCAACTGTAAGGCTCCAACAAAAGTGTTTCTGGTTTCAACAACTTAGTCTCAGGATGAGTACTGAAAATAAACTGAGCAGGCAGATTAGCGGCCGAGAATTTCACGCTTTTGGCCGAAACATTGTGAATCACCCAAACCGCTTGGCCATTGGACTTTCGGATGAAAGCCACCAGGCGAGGGTCTTCATTGGGGAGCGGCTCAATGTCTCCGTGAATATCGGCCAACGTAGGCTGTGATTTTCGTAATTGAATCAACCGTTTATAATGGTTGTATAATGAGTTTGAGTCGATGATTTGCCCCGCCAACGGAACGACGGTGTTGCTTTTGTTGTATTTGGGCTGCATCCACCGAGCGCGGTGAGGGTCTTTTTCGCGATAATCCCATAAAAACGGCTCTCGGATATACTCATCGGGCTTTTTACCCAACATTCCGAGTTCTTCCCCATAGTATAAATATGGTTGACCGGGCAGCGTCAGTAGTAAATTTGCCGCTACTTTGAGGCGGTTGAGATTGCCGCCCATCACACTTCCGATGCGCACTTGGTCATGGTTGGTGAGCATGATGGCGTCGATAAATTGCGGGCTTGTTTGAAAAAAGACGGCCCGTGTACCCGCCAAAGTGGCCGCCAACTGCCCCATATCACGTTCTTTGGCAACTATTTTTTGAATGGCCAAACTCAAGTCGAAGTTAAAATTGGCGGTCAGCCCTTTGAAGTACGGGGCGATGTTTTCGGCGGCGGTCCATACTTCCCCTACCAAATACACATCAGGATTCGCCTTTTGCATTTCCGTCCGAAATTCTACCCAAAAATCGTAGTTTTTGTATTCCTCCCATTCGGGATAAATATGCCGGGCGGCATCCAGACGAAAGCCGTCCACACCCAGGTTGAGCCAATAACGGCCTATTTCGTAAATTGCCTGGCGCACAGGCTGATGGTCGCAATTAAGGTCTGGCATTCCTTTCCAGAAAAGACCATAGTATTTTTCGGTATTTTGCCGCCACTTATGCCACGGGTTCCGATCCCAGGTATCAGGTGTCACCTCGCGGGTGGCAATGCCCAGTCGCTCAATATCCTCGGGACTTTTCCAAGTATAAAATGACCGGTAGGGGCTATCCTTTCCCTTCACCGACTCCTGAAACCACGGGTGATTGGCGCTGGTATGGTTAATGACCAAATCCATAATAATCCTGATTCCCCGCGCATGGGCTTCGGAAAGCAGGCGCTTAAAATCATCTAACGTGCCATACTCTGGGTCAATGGCATAATAGTCAACGACATCGTATTTATGATAGCTGGGCGAAAGCAAAATGGGCGAAAGCCATAGCGCTTCGACCCCCAAATCTTGTAGATAGTCTAGTTTTGAGGTGATACCGTTGAGGTCACCAATGTTGTCGCCGTTTGAATCACAAAACGAGCGAACGAAGATTTCGTAGCAGATGCGTGGGTGTGCCAATGTTTTAGAATATTTTAATCGCTACTAATTCTTCTTCGCCAGAATCTTCTGCATATACTTGCCTAGTATATCAAATTCCAGATTGACCACATCGCCCGCCCGAAGCTGGTGAAAATTGGTATGCTCGTAGGTATATGGAATGATGGTTACTCGAAAACCATCATCCTGCGAATTGAAGACCGTCAAACTCACGCCATTGATACAAATTGAGCCTTTTTCGACGGTAATATTTCCCACCGACGCATCATATTTAAAATCATACAGCCAGCTCCCGCCGACCTCTTCTACATACGTGCAGATGCCCGTTTGGTCGACGTGCCCCTGCACAATATGTCCGTCGAAGCGGCCATTGGCGGGCATACAACGTTCAACGTTGACTTTTGTACCCACTTTCCAATAACCGAGATTGGTTTTTTTGAGGGTTTCGTCCACCGCTGTTACGGTGTAGGTATCTTGCTCAAGGCTCGTTACGGTCAGGCATACCCCGTTATGGCTCACACTTTGGTCGATTTTGAGCTCGGAGGCCAAGTGAGAATGAAGCTTAAAAGTGATATTTGTCCCCTCAAAGATAATTTCAACTACTTCGGCGGTCGTCTCTACAATTCCTGTAAACATTATTCTAGGTTTTTAGATTTTAGACGACAAACGTCGGAGAAAGCGCTTCTTTTTCTAACGTCTGTCGTCGGCTATCTTATTTCAATATTCCTAATAAATACTGGCCATAACCGCTTTTCAGAAGCGGTTGGGCAATTTCCCGCAATTGTTCGGCATCGATAAAGCCCATCCGGTACGCTACTTCTTCAATACAACCGATTTTCAGTCCCTGACGTTCTTCAATCACTTCCACAAATTGACCTGCCTGCATCAAGGATGCAAACGTACCTGTATCGAGCCACGCGGTTCCGCGCGTGAGTACGCCTACTTTCAATTTTCCACGTTCCAGATACACGCGATTAATGTCCGTAATTTCTAATTCTCCACGCGGGCTAGGTTTAATATTTTTGGCAATTTCAACAACCTCATTATCATAAAAATACAACCCTGGCACGGCATAGTTTGACTTGGGATGTTCGGGCTTTTCTTCAATAGAAACGACGTTAAAATCCTGATCAAACTCAACAACGCCGTAGCGTTCGGGGTCCTGTACTTGGTACGCATATACTACCCCGCCGTCTGGGTCATTGTTGGCCTGTAACAATTTACTGAGGCCACTTCCGTAAAATATATTATCGCCCAACACCAGCGCTACTTTATCTTTTCCTATAAAATCGGCCCCGATAATAAAGGCCTGCGCCAATCCATCTGGGCTGGGTTGCTCGGCATAGCTAAACGCACACCCGATGCGGCTGCCATCGCCAAGCAATTTCTGAAAATGCGGCAAATCGTGCGGGGTTGAAATAATAAGAATTTCGCGAATACCCGCCAACATCAGGATTGACAATGGATAATAAATCATCGGCTTGTCGTAAACCGGCATCAATTGTTTGCTTACAGCCAGCGTCAGAGGGTGCAAACGAGTACCGGAACCTCCGGCAAGAATAATTCCTTTCATGATGATTTGATTCAAATTATGTTGAGTGAGTGAAATAATACTTTCAAAACACATTTAGTGCCATAAAAATAGAGAATCTCCGCGGGAAAGCCATAGTATACCCCAAAAGCCCTTCAATCTAAGAGTCTTAAAATTATTTTAGGGGAGAATATGCACAAAAAAGCCTGACACCGAAGCATCAGGCTTTTACACTTGGAAACCTTTATAAACTAAATTATTTTTTTAATCATTCAGCGAAATAGAACCTGAACTAGCACGCATGGTCACCAGCGTACCGCCGCCATTGAGTTTGCCATTGACCCGGTCTTTTTCCAAAATACCGTTGAAATTATTTAAGGTGCCAACGTTGACCCGATTGGCGCGCAAATCCAAATCAAGTCCTTTATTCATCGGCATCTGCACATGAATCCCCCCCGCTGAAGTGGAAAGGTCAAGGTACTTACCCAAGGAAACGATTTCGGCATTGATGCCGCCCGCGCTGGTGGAAGCTTTGAGTGCGGCGGCTACGCCAGTCAAGCGAATAGACCCGCCCGAGGTTACTGCCGTCAATTCTCCTTTAATGTCACCACCTTTGATACTACCGCCGCTAGTAGTGGCCCGAATATTGCCACTAAGTCCATCCAATTGAATACTACCACCCGAGGTTACCAATTTGATGTCGCCATTGCAGCCTTCTGCTTTGATGCTACCGCCGCTAGTGGCGAGGTCTAACTGCTCTTGTGAATTAGTTAAATGAATACTACCGCCCGAGGTACGTCCTTTCACATTCCCACTCAATTGCTCTAATCGTAAACTACCTCCACTCGTAGCAAAGTTTTGATTTCCCGACAGTTTCGCCAGTTTTATACTACCGCCGCTGGTAGCCAAATCGGTCGTTGTTTTTTCAGGAACTGTAATTTTAAACGAAATACTCAGTCCTTGTTTCCAATCCCATTTGTCGTTTTCGCTTTTACGTTTTGATTTGCAAATAAGGGTCTCCCCGTCCATTGCTACGGTCAACTCATAGTCTTTGAGGCGCTCGGTGATTTCTTCTTTGTTCAATTCTGAGCTGCCATTCCAATTGTTGCCCCGGACGTATATTTCTACTTTGGCGTCGCCGCTTTGGCCAGTTACGGTAATACTCCCCCCCGAAGTACGCACATTAAGTGCTTTGACCGAACCCGCGTTGAATGTTTTTGTAAAATAAGGTTTTTCGTCTTCTTTCTGGGCAAAAACGAGCGTGGCAACGAAAAGGAAAGCTAAAAGGAGGCTGTATGTTTTCATAGTCTGTAAATGTTTTAGGACGGATTATGATTTTCCGCGGTGTTTTTTTACAAGAGATGAAAAACAAAAAAGAAACGTTGCACCGTGCACAAAATATTTATCAAAAAATCAGTGCATCAAATAATAAACCCCGATTCCTGCCAAATATCCCAAGAGTGCATAGCCTGAAATATGCTTGAGATACCAAAGAAAATCAATTTTAAGAATACTCATAGACGCCACCCCTGCCGCCGAACCAATGATGAGTATGCTTCCCCCCGTACCCGCGCAGTACGCCAATAAATTCCAAAAATCGGCATCAGGTGGAAACTCCGTCAATGGATACATTCCCATTGCCGCCGCCACTAGTGGAACGTTGTCGACAATCGCTGACAGAAGTCCGACTAACGTGTTGATTATGTAAATATTGCCGAAAGTCTGATTAAGAAAAGTCGCCATTAACCGCAAATGTCCCGATGTATCCAAAGCGCCAACGGCCAGCAAAATTCCTAAAAAAAACAAAATACTAGGCGTGTCAATCCGGTGTAACATCGCCGCCACCGAAAAGCCCTGTTTGGTTTCCAGAGCTTTGTCTCGGTGCAAAAATTCGGTAAAATACCACAAAAGGCCCACGGCCAGCAAAACACCCATATACGGTGGATAGTGCGTAACAGCCTTAAATACAGGCACCGATAAAAGGGCAGCACCTCCCAATACAAACATTATATTTTGCTCCAAAGGCGTTGTTTGCGTATGTTCGTTCGACTCTTTTACGGGCATTTTGGTCAACGCCCCCCCACCGCGCAAAAAATACGTTGCCGCTAAAAGCGGAACCAACAAACTCACAAACGAAGAGATAAACAACGATTGCATAATCGCAACCGTCGTCACTTGTCCTCCAATCCAGAGCATAATGGTGGTCACATCCCCAATGGGCGACCACGCACCGCCAGCATTTGCGGCCATCACCACAAATCCGCCAAACAGCCAAATATTTTCTTTTTCTTTGATAATCCGCCGCAACAGAGCACACATGATGATGGCCGTCGTCATGTTGTCCAGACCCGCCGATAAGAAAAACGAAATCCAAGAAATAACCCACAGAAGCTTTACCCGATTGGTGGTTGAAATCCGGTCGGTAATGGCCCGAAACCCTTCGTGAACATCCACTAACTCCACAATTGTCATGGCTCCCAACAGGAAAAACAGAATCCCTGCTATCTCGCCTAAATGTTCAAAAAGCGCTTCATCCAGTACTTTATGAACGGCGGGTTGGGAGGATACACCTTCAAAAGCGGGCATATTTTCGAAGCCAAACAATAAGATGATCCAACAAAAAACCCCCGTTAATAACGCGGAGGCGGCTTTGTCAATTTTCAGCGGATGCTCAAAGGCAATCAGCACGTATCCTAAAATGAATACGGCAGCGAGTAGAATAGCCATAACTGACCAAGATTAACGGGTAAAAAGAAAAGGATTAGGGGAAAAACTACGCATTTGTAATGTAACTCTCCAAAAATTGGATGTGATCGACCTGTTCTTTCATGATAGAATTTACAATGTCTCCGATACTTAATACGCCTATCACTCGCTCCTCTTCCATCACTGGCAAATGGCGAAATTTTTTCTCACTAAACAACTTCATACATTCCCTAATATCCATTTCGGGAGTAACAGTAAACACTTTGGGGGTCATCACTTCGGAGATAGGGGTACTCTTTGCTTTTCGTCCCTGCACGATTCCTTTTCGGGCATAATCACGCTCTGAAAATATTCCTACCAATTGTTCTCCGTCAAGCACAACGACCGCCCCAATATTTTTTTCCGCCATTAAAAAGAGTGCTTCAATCACGGTAGTATCGGGCGAAACACTCCAAATATAAGATTGAGGCTTATCGGCAAGCAATTTTTTTACAGATTTCATAAGCTTTTCATTTTTAGTGGATTAGCAATCTCTATCTCTAAACGAATTTATAAAATCAATGACTTATATCCAAATAAATCGCCGAAAAATATCATTTATTCTTTGGTGGATTTAACACATTCAATTACCTTTAATAAAAAACAACAATGGGCACAATTATCGCCGCTTCCATTTTACTAGTCCTGATGAGTGTTGCACTTTTGAGCGTTCGTTTGTTGCTGGTCAAAGGGGGCGAATTTAAAGGCAGTTGTGCCAGCAACAACCCTTTTATGCAAAAAGAAGGAGCCGTTTGCGGGGTTTGCGGCCGAAAACCAGGCGAGCCCTGTGCCGAAAAAGCCTAGTTTATGGGTGAGGTAGAAAAGAAATGGGCCGAGGCAAAAGTCTGCAATTTTCCTTCGGGAGTAGCATAAATACCGTACAGCTCTAAACGTTGCTGCTTTGCAATGATTTTTGCTTTCTCCAGCCCCATCACCAAAAACGCCGTCGCAAAGGCATCAGCCGTCATGCAATCGTCGGCAATCACCGAAATACTCAGCAAATTGTGCGTAATTGGGCTTCCCGTCGTGGGGTCGATGGCATGGCTATATTTTTTTCCTTCACGCACGACAAACTTCCGATAACTCCCCGACGTTGCGAGAGATTTCCCGTTCAACGAAACCACGGTTTGCAAGGGGCGCTCCGTCTCTTCTTTTTCGGTGGGTTTATCAATCCCGATTTGCCATATTTGCCCTTTTTCGTTGTGTCCATTGGCCCGCACTTCTCCGCCTATTTCTACCAAGTAATCGTTGATTCCATGGGCTTTCAGAAACTCGGCCATTACATCTACCGTATATCCCTGCGCAATGGCGTTGAAGTCTATTTCTATCGCCGGATTTCTTTTAAGCAAAACACCATTTTCAATACTGACGTTTTGGTAACCAACCCATTGCAAAAGAGAATCTACTTGCGGCGGAGTGGGCAAAGGCAGTCCCTTTTTATAGCTAAATCCCCAAGCTTTTACCAAAGGACCCACCGTAATATCAAACGCGCCTTGGGTCAGTTTGGCTACTTCCTGAGATTTATTAAACACTTTTTCAAAATGCGCATCTGCTATTGTTCCAGAGCTATTTCTATTGAATCTACTGATGATTGAGGTACTGTCCCAGAGAGACATGCTATGGTCAATAGCTCGAAAAAGGCTGTCAATGGCCTTGGAAAAATCACGGCTATCAGCGTATACGATTCTAAATGTTGTTCCCTGCGCTTGACCTTCCAAATACGTAAACGCTGGCTTACTTTTACAACCTACCAAGGCATACGCCAACCCCAATAATCCCCAAAACAGTTTTCTCATTGTTTAGCTCCCAAAATCATCAAAGGCAATATTTTCTTTAGAAACGCCGAGATTATCCAACATGGTTTGAACGGCCGATAGCATCATGGGAGGTCCACAAAGGTAATATTCAATGTCTTCAGGGGCAGGATGGTCGTCCAAATACTCATTTTTTACCACTTCGTGAATAAACCCAACATAACCAGTCCAATTATCTTCGGGCAGCGGAATGGAAAGCGCAATCTCGAAGCGAAAATTAGGGAATTCACGTTCGATGGCCCGAAAATCTTCTTCATAAAAAATCTCTTTTTTACTCCGCGCCCCGTACCAATATGACACTTTACGACCCGTTTTCAACGTATGGAATAAGTGAAAAATATGCGAACGAAGCGGTGCCATACCTGCCCCGCCGCCAATATAAATCATTTCTTTTTCGGTTTTTTTAACGTGAAATTCGCCGTAAGGCCCACTAATGGTTACTTTATCACCAGGTTTGCGCGAAAAAACGTACGATGAACACGCCCCTGGATTCACATCCATAAAAGCATTGCGGGCCCTGTCCCACGGCGGGGTAGCTAAGCGAATATTGAGCATAATAATATTGCCTTCGGCGGGGTGATTGGCCATCGAATACGCCCTAAAAAGTGGCTCATCAATTTTTGCTTTTATATCCCATATTTTAAACTTATCATATTCATCTTTGAAACGCTCGGGTATGTTGTAAAGTTGGGTTTTAAAATCAATGTTCAATTCAGGAACATCCACCTGAATATAATCCCCTGATTTGAATTTTAAGTTTTCGCCTTCGGGCAGTTTTACCACAAATTCTTTAATATAGGTAGAAACGTTTTCGTTGGAAATCACCGTACACTCCCATTTTTTGATGCCAAATACTTCATCGGGTACCCGAATCTCCATGTCATCTTTCACTTTTACCTGACAAGCCAAGCGTATTTTATCCTGCACCTGTCGCCGATTGAGGTGATTGGTTTCGGTTGGCAGCACTTCCCCTCCTCCTTCAAACACTTGGCATTTACACATGGCGCAGGTTCCTCCACCGCCGCAGGCTGATGCCAAAAATAAGTTCTGCGCCGCCAAGGTTGATAAAAGAGAGGACCCTGGTTTAACGACAAACGGGTGTTCTTGGTCACCGTTGATAATGATGGACACGTCTTTTTGGGGTAATAAACGGTCTTTGGCTTTTAGAATAAGAAACGCAAAGAGCAAAACAACCAAAATGAAGACGGCAATACTGGCAGTAAGTACGGGTAGCATAGCGTTTTACAGTTGGATTCCAGAAAAACTCAAAAAAGCCAAACCCATCAGGGCCGTTACAATCATCGCGATTCCCAAGCCTTGCAGAGGTTCGGGGATATTGGAGTATCGAAGGCGCTCACGGATAGCCGCCAACAAAACAATAGCCAAGAAAAAGCCAATACCTGCCCCCAACGAAAAAGCGGTGGTTTCGGCAAAATTGTATTCACGCTCCTGCATAAACAGCGACGCCCCCAAAATGGAACAGTTGACGGTAATAAGCGGTAGAAAAATGCCCAAAGAAGTGTACAAGGCGGTCAGGAATTTCTCCACCACCATTTCTACCAATTGTACTGCACCAGCAATGGTAGAAATAAAAAGGATAAATGACAAAAAGGTTAAATCAACCGAAGCAAGTGAAGGGTGTATCCATCCTAATGCACCTTCAAAAAGCAAATAACGCAAAATGAGGTAGTTGAGTGGCGTGGTAAGCACCATCACAAAAATCACCGCTAACCCCAGTCCAAAAGCGGTTTTGATTTTTTTGGACACCGCCAAAAACGAGCACATGCCCAAAAAGAAGGCAAAGATTACATTTTCAACAAAAATAGTCTTTATGAGGATATTGATGAGATGCTGCATAACAAGTGCAAAGGTTAAAGGTCAATATAAAAACCTGGCAACTAAATACATAACTACCTACTTAGGAAGCATTGATGAGCTTACGATTGCGACTTCGCTGCCACCAAATAAATATTCCAATCAGAAACAGCGCCGCGGGCGGTAACATCATCAATCCATTGTTGACATATCCCATGTCATATAGCCATTGCGGCACTACTTTGAAGCCAAGCACCGAGCCCGAGCCCAACACCTCTCTGATGACCGCCACAATCACCAAAATAATTCCGTATCCCAAACCGTTGCCGATTCCATCCAAAAAAGAAGGCCACGGTCTTTGCGCCAACGCAAAGGCTTCTAGGCGACCCATGACGATGCAGTTGGTAATAATCAGGCCCACAAAAACGGATAGTTTTTTGCTCACATCAAACATGTAAGCCTTCAGCAATTGATCAACAATGGTGACTAGCATCGCCGCCACAATCAACTGCACAATGATGCGAATACGGTTGGGGATGGTATTGCGAATGAGCGAGATAATGAGATTGGAAAAAGCCGTAACGACCGTTACGCCCAAAGCCATGATGATGGCGGGCTTTACCTGAACCGTAACCGCCAGAGCCGAGCAAACGCCCAATATCTGTACCGTCACGGGGTTGGTATCATCCAAAGGGTCGCGGAGTACGCGCAGGTTCTTTTTGGAGAACAATCCTTCTTTCTTTTTCTCCTCTACAACCGCAACAGGGGTGGTTTCTGTACTCATCGTTGATGTGCGTTTATAAGTTGTCTATCTCACTTTTTAATTTTTTCAAAATACGCCAAATACGGAGCCGTACAGTTTTTGAGCATGGCATCGGTGCCGCGGGAGGTAATCGTCCCGCCCGAAATGGCATCTACGCGGTGTTCATTCCCGAAACTTACTTTATCGGTTTTTTTGACCACATTGACCGACACAAACTGCCCTTCGTTCGACATGATTTTCTTGCCCTGAAACTGTTGCTGAAATGGCAACTCCGCTATTTCAGCACCCAATCCAGGAGTTTCTCCTTTGTGGTCAAAAAAAGCGCCGTAAACCGTGTCAAAATCATCCTGCAACGATATATACCCCCATATTGGCCCCCAAAGCCCTGTGCCTCGCAGAGGCACGATATAGTATTTTTTCCCTTCTTTTTCGGTATAAATATACAGCGGAAGGCGGCGATTTTCGGGGGTTTTAGCCACCTCTTCTTTTAAATCTATGTCGGTAGTTTTAACGCCGCTCACTGGCTCACCCGCGGCGTTTATGACCATTTCCTGCACCCGTTCGGCATAGGTATTTTCGATTTGGGTACGTTCGTCGTACGCCAATCTGACCGCCCGCAGAATATTGGACTTTTTGTCCAAAGCAATGTTGGCTTCCTGTGCTGGTTTAAGCCCTTCGGCAGCCACGGCCAGCACGATTGCGGTAATGACCGACAAAACGGCGGCATAAATCAGGGTGTATTGGTTGCTATGCACGTTTTTTGCGGTTTTTGATGTGTTGTTCTACGACAAGATGGTCAATCAAAGGAGCAAAGACATTCATCAACAATATACTCAGCATCACTCCCTCTGGATAGGCGGGATTAAATACCCGAAGGATGACGGTAAACATCCCAATCAAGAGGCCATAAATCCATTTACCCGTTTCTGTTTGAGCGGCACTTACGGGGTCAGTGGCCATATAAACCGCCCCAAACGCAAAGCCGCCCATCAACAAATGATAATACGCGGGTGTATGCATGGCGTGTGTGGGCATATCGGCTGGCGCTAAGGCGTTCAGAAACAACCCCATCACCAACACCCCAACCACGCAGGAAACGATGATTTGCCAACTGCCAATCCCCGTACCAATGAGAATCAAAGCCCCAATCAGACATGCAAAAGCGCTGGTTTCACCAATAGAGCCCTGCTCAAACCCCCAAAACATATCAGCTGCTGAAGGGAGTTTTGTGAAATTGGCATCAAAAGTCACTAAATTCGTTGCCCCCGAATACGCATCGACCAACACATGACCTGCTTCGGGCGACAAGTCGGTCCAAATATCTCCCGACATATAGGCGGGAAAAGCAAAAAACATGAATGCCCGCGCCAACAAGGCTGGATTCATGAAGTTCATACCCGTACCGCCAAAAATCTCTTTGCCCAACACCGTACAAAAAATAGCCCCTAAAGCCACCATCCATAAAGGTATAGTGACAGGCATAGTGAGCGGAATCAACAGGCCCGTCACCAGATACCCTTCACTGACTTGGTGGTTTCTGACAATGGCAAAAATAAATTCCACCCCCAACCCAACGGCATATGATACAATAATGATGGGCAGTACTTTCCAAAAACCAAACAGAAAACTATCTACCAACGAAGCCTCCATTCCGTAGGCCAGATGATGTTGATAGCCTACGTTCCACATCCCAAAAAACAGCGTCGGGACCAACGCCACAATGACCGTAAACATGGTTCGTTTTAAATCAATGGCGTCGCGCACATGCACACCCTGAGAAGTAGTATGCCCTGGCACAAACAGAAATGTCTCCAAGGCATCAAATGCTGGATGTAATTTCTCAAATCGTCCCCCTTCTTTAAAGTGGGGCCTTACAGAATTCAGGAGTTTTTGCGCTATTTTCACGGTAAAAGGGTTGAGGAAAGGTTCAACAATTCTTAACTACCCATTAGCCTTCCTGACGAACATACGCCAGGCCATCGGCAATAATGCGCTGTACGTCAATTTTGGAAGTGCAAACAAACTCACACAGGGCAAAATCTTCTTCGGAAACCTCATAAATGCCCAACTCTTCCATGCGCTCAAGGTCTTTGGCCAAAATAGCTTTCAGTAAATGCACGGGGTAAATATTCATTGGTAGCACTTTGTCGTATTGGCCAGTCATGACAAATGCCCGCTCTTCACCGTTATTGTTCGTATTGAGATTGTAGGAGCGATTGGGAGTCAACCACGAGAAGAAAGTACGCGAAAGGCTCAATTTATGAAATCCTGGCAGTAGCCACCCCAAAAACTCGGGTTGGTCGCCTTCAGGAATCGCGGTCAACTGGTTTTCGTAAAACGAAAGAAAATCATCTTCAGCAGTCTTTTTCCCCGTCAGAATAGTACCCTGAATCAGTCGGAAGTTGGTAGAATCCAGTTTATTCCCCGTAATACTTTTTATTTTTTGGCCCGTAATGACCTTAAAATACTGAGGTTGTTTTACACAGCTACCCGCCAGGGCTACAATGCGCTCGGCCCGATACCTATATTCTGTAAACAACCTGCCAATAATAATCACATCTTGGGGATGCACGTACCAAACTACTTCTCCTTTTTGGATAGGGTCAATATGGTGGATTTGAATACCCACATTACCAGCTGGATGCGGCCCGCTGAAATGATGAAATTTATGGTTGGCAATTCCCCGGAAGTCGCTCTCTGAGAGGCGCTCTCCCACTTCCGTGTGTAGAGATATGTGAAGGTGGCCATTGGCCAGTTTGTCCAGAACTTCCAGTCCTGTTTGAAAATGTGCCCGTTCTTGTTCGATAATAAAACCCAAATCAGGTGCTAAAGGAGAAGTGTCAAAGCAAGAGACAAAGATAGCTTTGGGAATATCGTCGGGATTGGCAATCAGTGAATAAGGGCGTTGACGAATATAACTCCAGCAGCCGCTTTCGAGCAAATACTCAATCACTGCATCGCGGTCTGCATTAGGCAGATTGATTTCGGGAAAATATGCGTATTTGGTAATTTTATCGGGAATAATCCGAACTTCGAGAATTCGTCGCTTGTCGCCGCGAACGATTTCAATTACCTCACCGCTTACGGGCGAAGGCAGCCGGATTTTGGGATTGTTTTTATCGTGGAAAAGCCATTGACCCGCGACCACCTCTTGGCCCACTTCGACCGATAATCTCGGAACAACAGATGGGAAATCGTGGGGTTTAAGGGCTACTACATCCGAAAGTGCAAGGTGAGTAATGGTTTTTGGGGCCACTCCATCCATCTTAATGGTATAACCCTTCTTAATAGTAATTACCTTTCCCATATTACTATTTATTCTTTTAATAATACAAAACAAAGGATTATTTCTAAATATTCTAATAATTCTTCAAAACATTTTTTGGAATATATTTTTCTGATGATGAGGCTATTAATCCCGAATAGACTTCTGTACGTATAAAATTATCCAAATTCGTTTTTCGGTTGTTTAACTATCGGGAATTCATCTCAAAATCCGTTCTTTTGGTAGCATTCTTTCGGCTTAAAATGGGTTTTCCTGTATCTTTGAATAACCAAATTTTTAACCCATGCGAAAATTATCCTTCATCAACTCATTGCCGATGATTGTCTGCATCCTACTTCAAGGTCTATACGCAGCCAAAGCTCAGGCTCCCACCCCTCAAAACTACCACGCCAACGACCGGTTTGAACAACTCGGAACTGGACTACCCACGCCCAACACTTATCGCACTGCCTCTGGTGCGCCTGGAAAAGACTATTGGCAACAACGCGCTGATTATGACATCAAAGTAGAATTGGACGAGGCCAACAACAAAATTATTGGCACCGAAACCATCACGTACTTCAACCAATCGCCCGACGCGCTGCCGTATGTATGGATTCAATTAGACCAAAATCTTTTTGCCAAAAATTCTCCCGGCCCCGTCTCCCGCACGGGCGATTTGGGCAGCCAAACCAGCATGGCGAGTTTGGCGACCATTTCCGACATGAACTATTCAAATGCAGATTATGGCTACAACATTACGTCGGTACGAGATGCCAAAACTGGTAAGCCCCTCAAATACACCATCAACCAAACCATGATGCGCATTGACCTGCCGCAACCCGTGCAGTCTAAGCAGTCGTATGCATTTGCGATAGATTGGAATTACCGGATTGTGGAGTTTTCTAAAGGTGGTCGTCGTACGGGCTTTGAAGCCTTCAAAGATGGCAACAACGTCTACGAAATTGCCCAGTTCTATCCCCGTTTGTGTGTGTATGATGACGTAACGGGCTGGCAAAATAAACAGTATTACAGTCAGGGAGAATTTGCGCTATCGTTTGGAAATTTCAAATTGGCCATCACCGTACCCGACGACCATGTATTGGGCGCTACTGGCGAGCTTCAAAACGCCGCCCAAGTGTTGACACCTAACCAATTGAAAAAATTTGAACAAGCCAAATCGTCCGATAAAGTGGTCGTAATCGCCTCGCAGGAAGAGCGCGAAAAAGCCGAAAAAGGCAAGCCAAGCGGCAAAAAAACCTGGATTTTCAAAGCCGATAATGTACGCGATGTGGCCTTTGCCACTTCCCGTAAATACATCTGGGACGGCAAAATGCAGGAAGTCGCGGGCAAAAAAGTGCTTTGCATGTCGTTTTATCCCAAAGAAGGAAATCCACTTTGGGGCAAATATTCAACCGAAGTCATTGCTCATACCATCAAAACCTATTCGAAATTTTCGGTAGATTACCCCTACCCCGTCGCCATTTCTTGCCACGGCCCCGTGGGCGGTATGGAATACCCAATGATTTCGTTCAACGGCGGCCGCCCAGAAGCCGACGGAACCTATTCAGAAGCGACCAAATACGGCATGATTGGCGTAATTATCCACGAAGTAGGCCACAACTTCTTTCCGATGATTGTCAACAACGACGAGCGCCAATGGATGTGGATGGACGAAGGGCTGAACACGTTTGTGCAATACCTGACCGAAAAAGAATGGGACAAAGATTATCCTACGCGCCGTGGTGAGCCGCAGGCCATCGTCGATTACATGAAGCAGGACCCCAAGAATCTGGTGCCCATCATGACCATGTCCGACAACCTCATCAATGCCGGCGCAAGTGCGTATGCCAAACCGGCTACTGCGTTGAATATCTTACGCGAAACCGTCATGGGCCGCGAGCTGTTTGATTATGCTTTTAAGGAATACAGCCGCCGTTGGGCGTTCAAATCACCTACCCCTGCCGATTTCTTCCGGACCATGGAAGATGCCTCAGGCGTGGATTTAGATTGGTTTTGGAAAGGGTGGTTTTATGGCGTTGAGCCCGTCAATCAAGATTTGGTGGAAGTAGAATGGTTCGCGTTGGACACGCAAAACCCCGAAATCTCCAAAGCAGAAGCGAAAAAGCAAGCAGAAGCCAAACGCAACACCGTGGCCCGGCAGCGCGATAAAGACTATATCAAAGAGTCAGTAGTTGATAAGAACCCTGACATGAAGGATTTCTACAATACCTACGACCCCTACAAAGTCACCGAAAACGACAAGAAGAAATACGAAACCTATCTGGCAAGCTTAACGCCCGACGAGCGTAAGTTGGTGGAATCAGGGTTGAATTTTTACACGCTAAAAGTAAAAAACAAAGGCGGTCTGCCCATGCCCGTAATCGTGAAGATGCAATACGAAGACGGCACCGACTCATTGGTGCGCTTCCCCGCCGAGATTTGGCGTTTGAACGACCAACAAATTTCTAAGGTAATCACGTCAAAGAAAAAAGTGGTACAGTGGACCTTAGACCCGTATCGCGAAATCGCCGATATTGACGAAGAAGACAACAGTTTCCCGCGCCAACCTACCGCGCCTACGCGCTTCCAACTGTTTAAGAACCCAGCAGGCGGTCGCCGAGGCGGCGGAGGCATGAACCCGATGCAAGAGGCGCAGCAAAGTCAGCCGCCGAAAGCCGGTCAGCAGGGCGGGGCTAAAAATTAATACTGGATGGGCGGATTTATTTCCGCCCTTTTTTTGTGTTCTAAGCACTGCTTCAAGGTTTTATTAGGAAACACTTTTTGAAATGGAATGAGGTAATTTTTTACGTTCTATTTCCACGCCCAAAATACCTGTTTCCTAAAATGTTTAGGGTATTTGCAAAATCCTCTTTTGTCAGGTGAAGTTATGATTGACACACTTAATAACTTGCTGTTTTGACCTAATAAAGCAGCGGGAGTATAGTCAACTTTCTTTACTTTATTTTAGGAATTCTGGTGCTGACGAAAGTCCCCATATCTTCCAAATAGCTCGATTGTAAACCAAAATCAATTGAACGATCATTCAATTTTATTTCTGAATAGATCTGATTTCCGTTAAAATCCGGCGAATTTGGTATCAAATTATCAAAATTCCCCCGAAACATAAGTGCAGGGCTACCGTCGATATTATAACCCTTTACCTGTTTTAGCTCAGCAGTCAGGCCAAAATGTATATCAGGTTCTTTATCTCTTTTGGCGATACCGAAAAGAGTAACCGCAAGATTGTACTCGCCTGTCGCGGTTTGCGTGACTACCACAGTAACAGTCTGTTGAAAGATTTTCCTCTCCGGAATTACAAATCTAAAAACCTCGTATTCTTCCAATGTATAGGTTTTGGAGTAAGTACCTACCAAGCCCGCAGGTACAGGGTCCGGAGTGATAGCTATATCTTGGGATTTGTCTTTACAACCGAATAGAACGATAGTAAGCATTAAGACAAATAGCGTTTTCATAAGTAGCTGATTTTTATGGCAATGCAAGGTAGATAATACTTGCTTTTTGAAAAAGTCCACTCAATAAAACAGGCCTGTAAATTAGACTAATATCATGTTAAGGTTATAATGGTAAGCCTCATAGCGTTTATCAATCGCTGTGTCAATCACAACTTTACCCGGCACATAAAAGGCTGTATTGACCTTAATAAATACTAACGATAAAAGATTATTTTTACCGAACCTTGCTTCATCCTTTAAAAATGCCTTCCAAAATCGCGTACCGTTTTTATCCTTCATTGCTCAATACCTATTCACGGTTTTTGCAGGGTAAACTCAGCGAGCAGGAGCTGTTGGACCGTATCAATCGCGTGCCGATTCCTTCCACAGAAGCCCAAATGCGCGGTGTATCGTTTGAAGATGCCGTTCTAAAAGGAATCGGTGAAGACCAGTTTGATTTCAACATTATCCAAACTGTTCGCCTACGGCTACCCAAGCCCATAGTCAAAACGCAAGTGTATTGCCAATACCAAATCGACGATGCGCTGATTTACGGATTTGTGGACGTTTTAGGGCGCAAAGAGGCCGTTGACATCAAAACCACTTCTCACTACGAACCCGATCGTTTTCTACAAGACCACCAACATTTTTATTTGCCCGCCCTGTACAATTGGGGCATTCGTCAAATGCGCTATTTGATTACTGATTTTGAGCAGGTTTACGAAGAAATATACGACGGCGAAAGCGATTTCTCAGGGCAGTTGGAAGAAGTCTATTCATTTAAAATGTTCTTAGATGAACATCGAGAATTGATTACCAATGCAAAAATCTTCCCTAAAAAGCCTTAATTTGTCCTCTCAAAGGCCGCATTACCTTTAAATTCATTTAATTGAGATGAAAACATTCTGTACATTCTGCATTGGAATGGCGTATGCGGTAGCCATTTTTGCACAAAATAAACCTTCCAAAGACACGATTACCCGAGCGGTTCCTATGAAACTCTGGCAAAAAGAAACGACTTCTATCTCCGAAAAAATTGAGAAATTCACCGTCGGGCGCGACCGTGAAATGGATTTATATTTAGCCCCTTATGATGTGTTGGGCAATATCGCCCACGCCAAAATGCTCGAAAGCGTAGGTTTGCTAAAAAAAGACGAACTGACCGCATTGGAAGCCGAATTGAAGAATATTTATCAGGAAATTCGGCAAGGGAGATTTGAAATAGAAGACGGTGTTGAAGACGTTCACTCGCAGGTAGAACTGATGCTGACCCGCAAACTCGGGGACATCGGCAAGAAAATCCACAGCGGCCGCTCACGCAATGACCAAGTGTTGGTCGATATGAAACTGTTCACCCGAAGTCGTTTGGAAGAAGTTGCTTTGGCTTCGCGAAAACTGTTTGACTTACTCATTAAACGTTCCAATCAACACAAAAACGACTTGTTGCCAGGCTATACGCACTTACAAATTGCGATGCCTTCGTCGTTTGGCTTGTGGTTTGGAGCCTACGGTGAAGCCTTGATCGACGACATGGCCATGATTCAAACGGCCTATAAACTTGCCAATAAAAACCCACTCGGCTCAGGCGCAGGCTATGGTTCTTCATTTCCATTAAACCGCACTATGACCACAGAATTGTTGGGTTTTGAAGCGTTGCATTACAACGTCGTGTACGCCCAAATGTCACGCGGGAAAACCGAACAAACGGCACTGACGGCGATTGCCGCCCTTTCGTCCACCCTTTCACGCATGGCAATGGATGTTTGTTTGTACAACAGCCAAAACTTTGCCTTCGTCACTTTACCCGACGACCTCACCACGGGCAGTAGCATCATGCCGCACAAAAAAAACCCCGACGTAGCCGAGCTTTTGCGGGCAAAGACCAATCGTATGAAAGCCCTTCCGACCGAAATTACGATGGTTATGAGCAATTTACCCTCGGGCTATCACCGCGATATGCAGTTGCTGAAAGAACTGCTGATGCCCGCGTTCGACGAAATACTAGATTGTCTAGACATCGCTCACTTTATGCTTGAACACCTTGAGGTAAAACCCGATTTATTGGTTGATAAAAAATACGATTTACTGTTCAGCGTGGAGCGCGTCAATGAACTGGTGGTGCAGGGAGTACCATTCCGCGATGCGTACCGCCAAGTAGGGAAAGAAATCAACGAAGGCACTTATCGGGCTTCACGCACCCTCAATCACACACACGAAGGCAGTATCGGTAACCTTTGCAACGACCAAATAACGGAGTTGATGAACGCAGAAATGGCGAGATTTAAGTTTGAGAAGGTACATACTGCGGTTGAAAATTTACTGAAATAGAAAATCACCTAATTGAATCAACCACAGAGACACAGAGGAAAACTCGATGTCTCTGTGGTTAACTATTTTTTAAAACCCTAATAGTTTAAACAATAACTCAATTCCGATACCGCTGGTCAGCATACGTTCTTTACGGTTATTGGCTAATTTTTGCGACCAATCTACCAACCCACCATCGGCGATATCGAATTCTTTCTGGCCAATGGTCACAAAAATTTTGAACTGAATAACCTGATAATAAGGCTGTTCTACCTCTTCTACCTCAAAGACGACATCCTTCGTTTCAGTCATAATGGTATCACACAAAGGTAAAAAATCAGGATTTGGTTTACTTGTAGACTTCAATACGACCTTTACTGATTCAATACCTGAAAAGCTTTTTAGGTAATCAGTCGTAAAACGGATATGCTCTATCAAATGTCGTTTTTCAAAAAGTAAATTCCCTTTATCTTTCCCCGCCGTTAGAAGGCAGAAAATCTTAAAATGAGGAAGAAAAGGAGGTGGCATATAAGGCGTGCGGAGGTGTCTGTGCACCGTGCAAAGCTGAATATCGGTTGACTCAAATTGTATTTTTTTCCGACGGCTTACGGCTTCCAGCGCAAGCAGGTTTGTGGCATCGGCTACGACTTCCGTACTTCTTAAAGCCGATAAAATTTTGTTCTGATTGACCGTTGCTACCGCAGCGCATGACCCAAGCGGACTCACAGGAGACAGTTCGAGAGGGGTAAATCCAAAAGCCTGAGCTTTTTGCAGAAGATGCAACTCAAAAGTTAAAAATGAGATGAAATCAACATCAGAGGGTTTGACAAATCGGTTGTCAGCATAATTTCTGAGCAAATCGCCCGCAGTCATTCGCTCGGTTTTTCGGCGCATTACTTCCATCAACAACGAATTGAGGTCTGAAGAAGGCAACGCCGTAAGCAAGTGCAACAAATCAGCCGTATCTGTCTCTTTATGAATCCGTTCAATGATTTTTTTGCTCATTATTCATCCGATTATTCTTCTTGCTCCCATTCCACGCCCATGGTTTTCAGCAATTCCCACACAATATCACTTTCAAAACCCCGACTCAGGGCAAAACGAACCAATTTTTGCTTCACGGCCAAAGGTTCTCCTTTTAAGCCCTTCGCTTTTTTTTCCAGCAAATCTCGCAGTACCACCTCATAATCATCGCCGTCTATTTCGCTTAAACCCTTTTGAATCAAATCATTCGATAAGCCTTTTAGCTTCATCTCCTGCCTGATTTTAAGGCGTCCCCATCGCTTTACCCGAAACTTACCTCCCGCAAACGCTCGCGCAAAACGCTCCTCATTTAGGTAATTTTGGGCTTTTAGCTCCTCCAGCACCCACGCGGTTTCTTCCTCCGAAAGCTCCCAATCGTTTAAACGTTGTCGGGTTTCTTTCACGGTTCGTTCCTGATAAGCACAAAAGGAAGCCGCTTTTAATAACGCGAATTTTTGACGGTCAGTCATTTATGGATTTTTTCAACAAAAATAAGCATATAACATTTACAACATACCCCGTATATTGCAGAAGTTTTGCTGCAAAAAAGTACGCTTCGGCGTTTCGACCTTTAACCCCTGAGATACAATGCTTCCCAACAACTTCCGCTGGCGGATAGTGCTGTTGCTTTTTTTGGTTACTACCATCAACTACATTGATCGTAATGTACTCTCATTTGCGATGCTTGACGATACATTCAGAAAAGAAATGCTGGGGTTTCCGCTTACCTATACACTCACCCAAGCCGACCTCAATGCGTTCAAAATCCAATATGGCTGGGTAGATACCGCTTTTAAAGTCGCCTACGCCGTTGGTTTTATGATGATTGGGTGGCTTATCGACCGAGTAGGCACCAAACGTGGATTGGCGGTAGCAATTGGGCTTTGGAGCATGGCGGGCATCGCCAATGCCTTTGTGAGTTCGTTTCGGGGATTAGTGGCAACACGTTTTGTCTTGGGAATCGGTGAAGCTGGCAACTTCCCGTCAAGCATTAAGTCGATTGCTGAATGGTTTCCCAAAAAAGAACGCTCCTTTGCCACGGGAATTTTTAACGCAGGAGCCAATGTCGGCATCATCATTACCGCCGCCGTCATTCCTTGGATGACCCTGCATTATGGCTGGCGAATTTCATTTATGACTACGGGGGTATTGGGTCTGGGTGTGCTAGTAGCATGGTGGATGACCTACCAACGCCCCGAACAACACCCCAAAGTCTCCCCCGTTGAGCTGCGGTATATTCAGCAAGACCATCAGCAAGAAGTGATTGAAGGACGCCTGACGTGGTGGCGGCTGTTGCGTTATCGTCAAACTTGGGCGCTGATTGTTGGAAAATTCATGGCCGACCCCATCTGGTGGTTTTATCTGACATGGCTACCCGATTTTTTCAACTCCAGCGAATCTCTTGACCAAACCCTTGACTTGCAAAATATTGGCCTGCCATTTATGGTTATTTACATTATTTCAGACGGCGGTAGTGTGTTTTTTGGCTGGCTTTCGTCACAATTCATGAAAATAGGTTGGGAACTCAACCGCGCCCGCAAAACAACGATGCTGATTTGTGCGCTTTGTGTTGTTCCCATTTTCTTTGCCGCCCAAACCCAAAATATCTACATCGCCGTAGTGCTCATCGCCATTGCGGCAGCAGGGCACCTAGGGTGGTCGGCCAACGTGTACACCTTCGCCTCCGATTTATTCCCCAAAAGTGCCGTTGCGATGGTGACAGGTATCGGCGGGTTTGCGGGCGCCGTGGGTGGAGCCATTCTGGCCGCCATAGCGGGTCCCATACGCGTTCAGTTTGGTTATTTACCCTTGTTTTTGATTGCTGGCTCTACTTATTTATTGGCACTTTTCATCATCAATCTGCTTATTCCTAAAATGAAACCCGTTGAAATGTAAAAATAAACTTTTAGCATTTTAACACAATTTCTTTCTGAAAACGTTATAGCTTTGCATTGAAATCAAGTTCTTACTTTTCATTACAATAATTCCAATCCTTGGCATGAAACGATTCACCAAAATGTTATTAGCCGCGGGCTTTTTGTGTGCCGGCACGACTATCGCAAACGCACAAACCCAAATTCCCGCTGATATTGAGGCACTACTAAGCAAAAATACCTGTTTAGCCTGTCACCGTGTTGATCAGCGATTGGTTGGTCCAGGCTACAAGGAAGTAATGGCTAAGAAAAAATACAAACCCGAGCAAATCGTAGAATTAATCTATGCTCCAAAACCTGCCAACTGGCCTGGTTATCCTCCAATGGCTGCCCTTGCAAACGTCCCTAAAGACGAGGCACTTAAAATTGCCAAATGGATTGTGACGCTTGCTCCAAAAAAGAAATAACCCGTCTTTTTTATTTTCCTCATTGTAAAGCCGACGCAAAACGTCGGCTTTTTTGTAGCTTTAAGGGCAATTTATTGTTTTAATTTTTTCTTCATTAATGTAAATAAGCCCAAAACAGATAGTAACTTTTTGATTTAATGCCATGATTTCATCTGTTTTAAAAAGAATCACTCTTACTATTCTGTTTGCCAGCATTGGCATCTGCCTTCAGGCGCAAAAAAACGAAAAGGCAGATACCACCACCGTAAAAGCGCCTTTTGACCAGTCAAGCATCGTACAACGCCTGCCTTCGACAGAGCGTCTTGATGATTTGCGTAACGACCGGGAGTATCGTTATCACAACGACGCGCCGCCCCCCGAAAACCCACTGACCAAATTTTGGTACTGGCTGATGCGCAAATTGTCAGCATTTTTTCAAAGCAGTTCCTACGAAAACTTCTGGCAATATGTCATTTTAGCCGCCATCGGCGGTTTCGCCCTCTGGCTTCTTTACAAATCGGAGTTTTTGGGCGGCATCTTTGGCCGTAAAGCCCAAGACGACCCACTCTCTTATAATCGCATTACCGAAAATATCCACGAACTGGATTTTAATAAGCTCATTGACGAAGCCGTTGAGAACCACAATTACCGCTTGGCCATAAGACTGTTTTATTTAAAAACTCTTAAACAACTGACTGACAAACAATTGATTCATTGGCAACCCACCAAAACCAACCGTATTTACGTAGATGAATTAGGCAACCTTCGTTTAAAAGCTGATTTTGAGCGACTGACGTCCCAATTTGAGTACGTTTGGTATGGCGATTTTACGGTATCAGAGGCCGAATTTGGAGATATAAAAGAAGCCTTTTCTAATTTCTCGGCAAGAATCTAAAAAATTGACGACGCAACGACTGACATTCTTTTGAAAAATTTACGAAGCAAATATTTTTGGTTTTTAACGCTGACCATCCTCGGTTATGGGCTATTTGAATACTACCGCCCCAAACCGATTGACTGGACACCGTCTTACTCCGACAAGGATAAAATACCTTTTGGCACCAAAGCACTGGTTGAATTATTGCCCGATGTCTTTGGTGGTCAAGCAGTAGAGTCGTTGCGGCTGCCAATTTATAATCACCTGACTGAAAGCAAATTGCCTGCCAAAAGCAATTATATTTTTGTCTGCCAAAATTTTGATATTGATAAAAATGACCGCACTCAACTCCTCAATTACGTAAAAAAGGGGAATAACGTCTTTATTTCGGCATACGATTTTTCGGATACATTGCTCAAAACCCTCGACGTGCGAGCCACGCTCAAAGCGCCTTCGCTCCGTGATACAGCATTGGTCATGAACTTTGTCAATCCAACCTTCAGAAAACCCAAAGGTTACGTTTTTCCACAAGACGACGGTCGGAATTATTTTTTGGTAAAAAAATCTAAAAATGTAACGGTTTTGGCCCAAAATGCGCGTAATGAGCCCATTTTTCTGAAGGTAGGTTACGGAAAAGGTCATTTTTATCTGCATAATTTGCCTTTGGCTTTGACCAATTATTACGCGTTGGATTCTGCTACGTCAGACTTTGCTTTTAAGAGCCTTTCGTATTTACCCGTTCAACCCACGTACTGGGATGAATACCTGAAACAAGGTCGATTTGGCGAAAATGAGCAGTCTATTTTTCGATTTGTGATGACGCAGCCACCGCTAAAATGGGCCTATTATATGGTTCTTTTCGGGCTATTTGTGTTTGCCATTTTTGCGGGGAAACGCACCCAACGCATCATTCCCGTGATGGAAGTGCCTAAAAATACCTCCCTCGAATTTGTGCAAACCATCGGAAAAATGTATTTCCAACAGGCTGACCACGCCAACATTGCTCAAAAGAAAATACAGCACTTATTGCTCTATATTCGGGAGCGCTTTGGGCTGCGTACCAATGAATTGGACGAAGAATTTAAAGAAGCCTTATCCCAAAAAACAGGCTTTGCACGCTTAGAAATTGATTTATTATTTGGCGAAATAGCCCACGCAGAGCGCAGTGGCCGCCTTACTGAATATGCCTTACTGAGCTTAAACCGAAGAATTGAAGATTTTTATCAAAAAACCAGATAACATCTACCCTCTCATTCATGAATTTCGAATCACGCATTGACCTTCAGGACCTTAACGACGCCATTTCGGCCATAAAATCGGAAATCGGCAAAATCATTGTGGGCCAACACCACACCATCGAACTACTCCTAACCGCCATTTTGGCCGATGGGCACGTCTTGGTAGAGGGAGTACCGGGAGTAGCCAAAACACTCACGGCGAAGCTATTGGCAAAAACGATCAACACCGATTTCAGCCGCATTCAGTTTACTCCCGATTTAATGCCGTCAGATGTTTTGGGAACGTCGATATTCAACCCCAAGCTCGCCAATTTTGAGTTCATGAAAGGACCGATTTTTTCCAACATCATTTTGGTCGATGAAATCAACCGCGCCCCCGCCAAAACCCAATCGGCCCTCTTTGAAGTGATGGAAGAACGGCAGGCCACCATCGACGGCAGTACTTACCCAATGAGTACACCGTTTATTGTGATTGCAACCCAAAACCCCGTTGAACACGAAGGCACCTACCGCTTGCCAGAAGCCCAACTAGACCGTTTTCTGTTTAAAATAGTTGTGGGTTACCCCACCGCCGAACAGGAAGTAGAAGTGTTGCGCGGACATCATCAACGGAAGAGCATGGCCGAAGCCATTGGAGAAATTACTGCTATTTTACAGCCTCAACAATTAACAGAATTACGGGCAAAAACGCACCTAGTACACGTAGAAGATAAGTTGTTGGAATACATTGCCCAAATTATTCTGCAAACACGCAACAACAAATCGTTGTTTTTGGGGGCATCACCACGGGCTTCGGTGGCATTATTGAACAGCTCTAAAGCATTGGCCGCGATTAGAGGACGTGATTTTGTGACGCCCGAAGACATTCAGGCACTTGCTCCCGCCGTACTTCGTCACCGCATTATTTTGATGCCTGAGCGCGAAATGGAAGGTGCCACCCCCGACGACGCCGTAGCTCAATTATTGCAAAAAGTAGAAGTACCGCGTTAGTCCATTTCCCATATAATACCAATCGCCTGCCTTCCTGAATGTTTAATTCGGAAATCAGGCGATTGGTATTTTTTTCTTATAAACTCGCTAGAGTACTTTTTTAACCATTTCCTCAGCCTTAGCTAAATCAGCTTTGATTTTCTCGATATTGGTTTTTGATTCTTTTTGCACCTCAAGCATTTGCTCCGCCGTCAAATCTGGCGCTGGCTTGTGCTCATGCTCTTCTCCGTCGTGGTGCTCGTGAGGCAATCCTGGCACTTCTACCACGCTTTCTTCCCAAGCGGCAAATGAGCCCGCTACCGCATCCAACGCCGCTACGGTAGAATCTAAACTTGCAATAGCTGCAGCATCGGTCAGCGTTTTTTTCTTTTCACTTAACACTATCTTCAACGAATCTATGCCTTCGATTTGTTGATGAATAGATTCTTCAATTTCCATTGCTTCCAGATGGACCTTGCCCGCTTCTTCCATTTTAGGGTCTTTTTTGTCACCGCAAGCAGAAAATAAATACACACCGAAAAGCATACCGCCAACGGTAAGTAAAGAATAAACGTGTTTTGTCATGGTAAAAAGTAGCGTTGGTTAGTCAATCATTGAAACTTGATATCCCTGCTTTCTGAGAGTCGCCAAAATAGCTTCATCGGACGTTTTTCCTGCATAATAACGTACCGAAACCACCTCGTCATTCAGCTTGATTTGCGAAGGTACGACGCCTTCTACGGATTGAAGCGTATTATTTAACTTTTCTACCGATTTTAGCGGCGTTTTAAGTTCAAATTGAGCAACCCTTGTTGAGCGAATCCGCTCAAACTGCGCTTGCGCCAATTGCCCTTCCTCGGCCTGAAAATACCGATGAGGAATCAGATTCAACACTACTGTAAGGCCTACCGCAACCCAAAACACTCTTTTTTCAAACAAACCAGCCTGATGAGAAGGGCGTAAGTATAAATCATAAAAAGACCACGCCAATGCTGCTAATTGCAACGCAATCAACGGAGTACGATACTCTGCCAACCAGCCGATAGATGCCCCGTTAAACAAAACGACCACCAACGGTACCCAGCAGCACAACAGGTGTACAAGCCCTGTTAAACCCACATTTAATGTTATCGAAATAATTCTTGCCATGACTATTTGCAACTATATTGCAAAAGTACGAACAAAAAACCATCATTAAAAAGTTTAGCTTAACTGCTTTTTTTATAAAAATAATTTTCACCGTCAACAATCAGATTTTATGCAAAGGATTGCCATGCTTGGTTCGGGCTTTATCGGACGTTTTTATGCAGAGTCTATCCACGGTCAGCGCGGCCGTGACCGCGTGGTGGCTATTTATGCGCGCCGCGAAGAAAGCGCCAAAAAATTTGCCGAGGATTACGGCTGTACGTTTTGGTCGACCGACATGGAAGAAGTAATCGCGCACCCCGACGTCACCATGGTTTGCGTAGCGCTCCCCAATAATCTCCACGAAGCGGCTGTCATGCTTTGCATAAAACATAAAAAGGCGGTGGTCAGTACCAAACCTTTGGGCAGAAACGGAGCCGAAGCCCTGCGCATGATGCAGGCCATTGAAGGCGCGGGCATATTCGGCGGCTACCTAGAAGATTTGTGTTACACTCCTAAATTCCTGAAATCCAAGCAGATGGTAGATAACGGTGCCTTGGGGCGGATTCTGTGGGCCAAGTCAAGAGAAACCCACCCTGGCCCTCACAGCAACTGGTTTTGGGACAAAGAACAGGCAGGCGGTGGCTGTATCCTTGATTTGGGCTGCCATTGCATCGAAATTGCCCGCAATTTTATCGGCAAAGACATCAAGCCCGTAGAAGTAATGTGCTGGGCCGCCACGCAGGTAAAACCCATTGAGGCCGAAGACCACGCCATTGCGTTGGTCAAATACGAAAACGGGGCCATCGGTCAATTTGAAGTAAGCTGGACGTTTCGCGGCGGCATGGACCTGCGCGACGAAGTCATGGGAACGGAGGGCACTATATGGATGAATAATTTTCTGCGTACTGGCTTTGAAGTATTCACGACGGGCAAAGGCGGCGACTACGTGGCCGAGAAAGCCGAAAGCAATACGGGCTGGCTTTTTCCAGTAGGCGATGAGGTCAATGAACTTGGCTACAACCACATGTTTACCGATATGTTTCGGTCGGTCGAGGAAGGCACCGAGCCTGCCGAGACCTTTTACGATGGCTACGTGGTCAACGCCATCATAGATGCCGCCTACAAATCGGCCAAAACCAAACTTTGGGAGCCTGTCGATTTACCAGTTTGGCGCGGTCAAGAAGGGTTGACGCCCGTTTCAACGCTGATTGACTATGATGCCGATTATTATTTAATTAAGGAAGAAGTCACTCACGACGGCCGTCACAAAGTAATTTTGAAAGACAAAAAGACCAACGAAATCATCGAACGGGATTTGTAGGAAATAAAAACGGGGAGCTCTTGGCAGAGTTCCCCGTACCGTTCTTGGGTAAAGAAAAATCAAATTTTCTTCACTTTAGTAGCGTTCAAGCCTTTTTTACCATCAACGATTTCGTACTCTACTCGGTCTTTTTCACGGATAACTACCCCGCCTAAGCCCGTTACATGTACAAAAATTTCTTTTTGAGATTCATCGTCCACAATAAAACCATACCCTCTGGCTTCATTGAAAAACTTTACTGTTCCTGTTTGCATTTTACTACAATAATTAAAATAATGAAAGAAATAATTAAACAAACAGCCGCCAATCGCCTCATTTTCAGCGAATTTACAAAGATATTGACAAAACTAATCATTGAGCAAAAGGCTTGAACGCTCAAAATTAGGCACTTGCCAAGACTTACTTTGTCTTGCGATGATAATGAAGTTTTTAAGCAGAGCTCAAACAAATTTATAAAATATTTGTTACAAGTCAAGTTCGGAGACATCTGTTATTCAGATGCTTGACTTTATAGAATAGATTTGTTACCTTCGTTTTCAAACATAAAAAACGCGATGAATCGTTTCCGGTATTTTGTTGAGAACCACGTTTTTGGCGTTTGTACTCGCTTGGGAGAAATCTTTAATATCTCGGCAAGCAGTATTCGGCTTTATTTTATTTACGCCAGTTTTTTAACCTTTGGTTCCCCCATCATTGTCTACTTGGTGATGGCATTTTGGATGGAGATTGGCAAGCACCTCCGTCGACACAATAACCCTACTATTTGGGAATTATAAGGCCTGCCAACTCCTTTTGAGCAGCCGCTAAAGCTCAATTTTACTTTTCAAAAATGCTTTTACTACTTCCAGACCGCGATGAAAGTGTCGGTTATTGGGAATAATTATGTCGGCGTCAGCCTTTGAGGGTTTGATAAACTGCTCGTAGGTTGGAAATACGTGATTTTCCCAACGGTACAGCACATCCGTCAAATCGTAGCCGCGCTCCACTTGGTCGCGGATGATGCGGCGTTTGAGTTTGATGTGCTCTTTGGCGTCAATGAAGATTTTTAAATCCAACAGCTCCGCGATTTCTTTGAAATAAAACACAAAAATCCCTTCTACCACAATGATGGGCGTAGGTCTAAAGGTAAGCATCTGCGGAATAATGGCAGGATTGTTAAAGGTATATTCCATCTGCTCAACGGTCTTGCCCTCCCGAAGGTCGATGATGTGCTCGGCGTACTTGCGGTGGTTGATAGCGGAGGGTAAGTCGAAATTATGTACGCCGTTTTCGTCGACCGGCACTTCATTACGAGAACGGTAATAATGGTCTTGCGAAATCAGACAGATTTCATCTTCGCCAAAAGCGCCCATCAGGCTGTTAAGAAAATAGGTCTTTCCCGATGCACTCCCGCCCGTGATTCCGACGATAAAAGGTTTTTTCATGCGGTAAAGTTACGTGGCCCCGTCTAAATACCGAACTTCTGGCACCGAAATTGTAAAAGAACCCGCAACAAATTGTTAGTTTTGCATTTAAATTACATTTTCTCCTGCTATGTTTTTGAAAAATTTTAGGGTTGACCTCTTTCGATGTTGCTGATACTGCGTTTCAGGAAATCAATTTCATAAACGAGTATTTAGTATTCTCTTATCATGACACAACCACTCAAAATCTATAATTCTCTCACCCGCCAAAAAGAACTTTTTCAACCCCTTAGCCCTCCTCACGTAGGGCTATATGTATGCGGGCCAACGGTTTATAATTACGTACACTTGGGCAATGTTCGTACGTTTCTGACTTTCGATATTCTTTTTCGCTACCTGACACACATTGGTTACAAGGTCCGTTATGTGCGCAATATCACGGATGTAGGCCACCTTGTTGGCGATGGCGACGAAGGTGAAGATAAAATTGGACGGATGGCCAAATTAGAAAAGCTGGAGCCGATGGAAATTGTGCAGCGCTACACCAACGATTTTCATCAGGTGCTGGAGCAACTTAATTTTCGCACGCCCAGCATTGAGCCCACCGCTACTGGACATTTGATTGAACAGATAGAAGCCGTCAAAGACCTGATTGACAAGGGACTGGCTTATGAATCCAATGGCTCGGTTTATTTTGACATCAATCAATACAACGCAAACGGCAATAATTACGGCAAACTTTCTGGCCGGGTATTGGAAGACCTGTTGACCGAGACTCGCGAGTTAGAGGGTACTTCGGAGAAGCGAAATCCGCTGGATTTTGCCATTTGGAAGAAAGCCGCCCCCGAGCATATAATGCAGTGGGAATCGCCTTGGGGCAAAGGTTTTCCAGGCTGGCACTTGGAATGTACTTGCATGAGTACCAAATACTTAGGAAAACAATTTGATATTCATGGCGGTGGCATGGACTTAAAATTCCCTCACCACGAATGCGAAATTGCGCAGGGGACAGGATTGAACGGAACGGAGCCCGTACGCTATTGGATGCATTCTAATATGTTGACGGTCAACGGACAAAAAATGTCAAAATCATTAGGCAATTCATTTTTGCCCGTTGAGTTGTTTTCTGGCAATCATCCGTTGCTTGAACAGGCCTACAGCCCCATGACGTCTCGATTCTTTATGCTCCAGAGTCAATACCGAAGCACGCTTGATTTCTCAAACGATGCGCTGAAAGGTTCTCAAAAAGCGTACAAGCGAATCATCAATGGCCTTAAAGCCATCAAAGCATTGACCTACATCCCCGCAGAGGTCGAAAGTTATTCCAATGAAGCAGGCTTGAAGGTTTCAACCCCTGGTGTTACGATTGATGAAAAGAAAGTAGCCGACATTCAAAAAACCGTGCAGGCGTTTTATGATGCCATGAACGACGACCTCAACACCGCCGTTGCGATTGCGCAGTTGTTTAACCTCTTAAAATACGTCAACATGATTTACCTCAACCAATTAAATCCTGCGGCGTTGGGGAAAGAAGGTTTTGCCCTGTTGAAAGAAAAATACATCACCTTTACCGAAGAAATTCTGGGTCTGAAGGAAGAAACAACGGAAAACAACGCCGTATTGAGCGGAATGCTAGATTTATATCGCGAATACAAGTCGGCCCAGCAATACGACAAAGTTAACCAAATTCGTTCTTATTTTAAGGCACAAAATTTAGTAATTCGGGACATGAAACACCAGATTGATTGGGCTTACGAAGAATAATTTCAACCAACCCGATATTCATTGCATTATTTCATCAAGGTATTTTATGGAGAAGAGTCGTTCATATATAAGTTATATTTTATTAGCAGTTTTTGTGCTAGCGGGGGCTTTGTATCTTTTAAGACCCCTGCTAGTTTCCAACAGCAGCGCCTCGGTTTCGGCCGAAACTGAGGCGCCCGCTTCTTCGTCAGCGGCACCCGCAGCCCCCACGAGCGGCATTACAAAAGAGGGTGAAGTAACGTTTTTAAAAGGCGGCAAAACCTTTCGGAAGATTGACGTTGAAATCGCCGAAAACGACGCCGATCGCCAAAAAGGGCTGATGTTCCGGCCCTATCTTTCCGATTCGGTGGGAATGCTGTTTGTTTTTGAAGAACCGACTCCGCAAAGTTTTTGGATGAAAAATACCATGATTTCGTTGGATATCATCTACGTTGACCAAAACAAAAAAATTGTTTCTATCCAGAAAAAAGCCAAACCCTATTCCGAAGAAAGCCTCCCATCCTTTGGTGACGCACAATACGTAGTAGAAGTAAACGGCGGTTACTGTGATAAATACGGCATTCAGGTAGGCGACACTATCGTTTTTTAAGGCTTCTTTCATTTTGGAACAATAGTTGTAAAGGATTAAGAAAAAGAACCTTACATGAAGTGGTGGATAACGTGCGGGCTATTGTTGATGTGGAATGCGGTGGCATGGGCCAATCACATTATTGGGGGAGATATTGCGCTTACTAAACAAAATGGCTCCTCTACCAGCTACCTCATTACTTTAACCCTGATATACGACGGCGTACTGGGTAGTACAAACGACAAAGCATTTGTTTCTTCTTTTCGCAAAAGTACCAACGCCCGCATTGAAGATTTTACGCTGACCCGCGCTGCACTGGAGGAAATCCCCTATTCCAACCCTCGCTGCGTTCCCAATCCCCGAGAATCTCGCATTACGTTGGCTCGCTACACGGCCACCATTTCTTTTCCTACGACTACCTACAACGACCCAGAAGGCTATTATTTTTCGTGGGAAGAATGTTGCCGCAACGGCGAAATTGTCAATATTCAAACACCCAATAGGGTAGGCTTAGCCTTTTATGCTGAAATTCCGCTCAACAACATTTCAGCCGGTTTGCCCCAATTTAAAACTCCCGAAGTCAAATATGTGTGTGTAGGAAAAAATTTCGAAGCTGATTTTGGAGCAACAAGTTCTTCGGGAAATGAACTACGCTACAGCATTGTCACGCCTCTCATTGGCTCCACCGACCAAGGCGGCACTTTTCCCGATAAATCCAAAGCAGGCCCTTATAGTCGGGCAGTTTGGAGCGCAGGTTTTGACAGTACGAAAGCTATTCTAGGCGCTAATCCATTGAGAATTGACTCAAAAACGGGCAAAATAACGCTTAATGCTTCTAAGATTGGTTTTTTTGCCTTTGCGGTTCGTTGTGAAGAATGGCGGCAAAACGTAAAAGTAGGAGAAATACGACGCGAATTTGTGTTTAACGTTGTGGATTGTATTTCTTCAGTCCCCTCCCCTGTTTTTATTGAAATCTTGACGGCATCGCCTTCAGTTACTTACCAATCCTCTGCAGGCAATATCTCTTCGGTAGAAATGTGTCAAGGCGATTCTGTAGTTCTGAAAGCCAACGATGAAAACCCGCAATGGGCATATCAATGGCTAAAAGACGACCAACCCATCGCTAATGCCAACCAATCTTATTTGGGCATTTATCAGCCCGGAAACTATAGCCTTGTCAAACGTTTTGCCGAAAGCTGCGGAACGGAGGAGTCCACCTTAAACTTCACCCGCGTCAATGTAAAAAACGCCAACCCAGTCCGGATTTCTTCTAGTCGCCCGCTGCCATTGTGCTCCAACGACAGCACCAATCTAAGCATTGATTTACCCTCAAACGCTACCATCAGCTGGCAGCAAAACGGGGTCACTACCGACAATCCAGGTCAGGTTTTTTCCAACGTAAAACAACCGGGTGTTTACAGTGTGTTTGTAACCGAAAAAACGACCAAATGCGTAAGTAAAGACAGTGTAATCATAAAGCTTATTTCGGCCCCAACGGCCCCCCTGACGATTGACGGTACGCCTATTTTCTGCGCCAACGATTCCATAAAACTCATTACTCCCCACAATAATGCGTACGATTATGCGTGGTATCAGGAAGATACCCCCTTGTTTGCTTCGTTCGGAAACGTGTTTTCTCCAACGCAAACTGGCCGGTATTCCGTAGCCGTGTCTGATACTGTCACTAAATGTACCACCCGGTCTGTTTCAGTCAATGTTATCGTAAAACCCTCCCCTACGGTCACTATTGCTCCCATACAGGCATTGTGTACCTCTGCTTTACAGGCAGTTACCTTAGAAGGCTCACCCGCAGGAGGCACTTTTAGCGGGCAGGGTGTGGTAGGAAATCGGTTTGTAACGCAGGACCTATCGGCAGGTACGTATCCGATTACCTACACCTACACCAACAGCCAAGGATGTTCGGGAAAAGATACTAAACCTGCCTACATCGCCCCGCCTCCGCGCTTAGAAGTACCAAGAAAACTGGTAGTTGTACGCGGTGATAGCATTCAAATTAAAACCACGGTACCCCTCAACGCAACCGCCGCCTGGTTCCCGAGCATTGGGCTCAACAATTCAACCGCCACCAGCCCAACCGTAAGTCCCGACCGAACCACTACCTATACCGTAACCGTGACCACTACGGAAGGGTGTATTGTAAAGGGCGAAGTGCTCATTACCGTTATTGACCTCTCGATCCCCAACGGCTTTACGCCTAACAATGACGGTGCCAACGATACTTGGGAAATTGCAGGCATTCGGGATTTCCCCAATTGCACCATCGAAATTTTCAACCGTTGGGGCAACCTAATTTTTACCACCAAAGGCTACGAAACTCCGTGGGACGGCCGTTGGAACGGCGACTTTGTACCCGTCGGAACCTACTATTATCACATCTACCTGCGCGAGGTGGAGTATAAATTGACGGGAAGTTTGAACGTGATTCGGTAATATTGTTGTAAAATCGCACCAACAAACCCCATCATATTCCATGCAAACTTTTCTACGGCCATTCTTTCTGGCTTTTCTCGTGGTACAAACCGCTTTTGCTCAATCTCCCAACAGTGATTATACCCAATACGTCAACCCATTGATGGGGACCGATTCTCGGCATGAACTTTCGGCTGGCAACACCTATCCCGCCATCGCCACGCCCTGGGGAATGAATTTTTGGTGCCCCCAAACGGGCAAAAATGGCGACGGATGGATGTACATGTATACCGCCAACAAAATCCGTGGCTTTAAACAAACCCACCAGCCCAGCCCCTGGATTAATGACTACGGGATGTTTTCGATTATGCCCGTGACAGGCAAATTGAAATTTACGGAAGACGAACGCCAAAGCTGGTTTTCGCACAAAGCCGAGGTGGTAAAGCCGCATTATTACAGCGTTTATCTAGCCGACCACGACACCCAAGTTGAAATCGCACCCACCGAGCGCGCCGCGCAATTTCGACTGACGTTCCCCAAAACCGACAGCGCGTTTGTGGTCATTGATGCCTTTGCCAAAGGCTCATACATCAAGATTATTCCCGAACAACAAAAAATAATTGGTTATAGTACCCAAAACAGCGGCGGTGTTCCGCTCAATTTTCGCAATTATTTTGAATTGCATTTCGACAAACCCTTTACTTATAACGCCACTTGGTCAGGCAAAAAACTATCCAAGGGAAATCTGGAACAAAAAGACGAGCACGTAGGAGCCGTGATTGGTTTCAAAACCAAAAAAGGGGAAGTGGTTCACATCAGAGTAGCCTCTTCGTTTATCAGCGCCGAGCAAGCCGCCTTGAATCTTTCGCGGGAATTGGGAAATGACACCTTCACCACCACGATGCAAAAAGGCCAAAAAGCTTGGAATCAAGAACTGGGCAGATTGGCAGTAGAAGGCGGCACCGACGCCCAACTCCGCACGTTTTATTCGTGCTTGTATCGTGCGTTGTTGTTTCCCCGCAAGTTTTATGAGTACAACGCCCAAAACAAAGTCGTTCACTACAGTCCTTACAACGGACAAGTATTGCCTGGATACATGTTTACCGACAATGGTTTTTGGGATACCTTCCGCTCAGCCATTCCGTTTTTCACGTTGATGTACCCCACCCTCAACAGCCAAATCATGGAAGGATTGGTCAACGCGTATAAAGAGAGCGGATTTTTGCCAGAATGGGCCAGCCCAGGTCACCGCGATTGTATGATTGGCTCCAACTCCGCATCGTTGATTGCTGATTCGTACATCAAAGGTATTCGCGGGTATGACATCAATACGCTATACGAAGCCATTTTGAAAAATACCGAAAATGCAGGGCCCGTCAACTCCGTTGGGCGCTTTGGTCACGAATATTACAACGAACTCGGCTACGTGCCCTACGACGTCAAAATCAACGAAAATGCGGCCCGTACGCTCGAATATGCTTATGCTGATTTCTGTATTTGGGAATTGGCCAAAGCGCTGAAACGTCCTGAAAGTGAAATTGCGCTGTTTGCCAAACGCAACCAAAACTACCGCAACCTGTTTGACCCCGAAACCAAACTCATGCGTGGCAAAAACAAAGCAGGCGATTTTCAGAAACCGTTTAATCCCTTCAAATGGGGTGATGCCTTTACGGAAGGAAACAGCTGGCATTATACTTGGTCCGTGTTCCACGACATCCACGGTCTTTCCAACCTCATGGGCGGCAAAGCGGCCTTTGCGCAAAAACTCGATAGCGTGTTTGTCTTACCACCGGTATACGATGAGTCGTACTATGGATTTGTAATTCACGAAATCCGCGAAATGCAAATCATGAACATGGGTCAGTACGCCCACGGCAACCAGCCGATTCAGCACATGCCGTATCTGTACAACTACGCCGGACAGCCGTGGAAATCGCAGTATTGGATTCGTCAAATCATGGACAAACTCTACCAACCCACTCCTGATGGCTATTGCGGCGACGAAGACAACGGCCAAACCTCGGCATGGTATGTATTCAGTGCCTTGGGTTTTTATCCCGTTTGCCCTGGCACCACGCAGTACGTTATCGGAAGTCCACTGTTCAAACGCATGACCATGACCTTTGAAAACGGCAAAAAACTCACTATCAATGCCCCCAACAACGGCGCGCAACAAGTGTACGTGGACCAAGTAACCCTCAACGGCAAACCGCACAACCTTAACTACTTAGAGCACAACACGCTCCAACAGGGCGGCACCTTGGACTTTAAAATGTCGGCGCAGCCCAACCAAACGCGCGGCACGCAGGCAAGCAGTTTTCCGTATTCGTTTTCGGGGAAATAGGGGGATAAATATTATGGCTCCGTTGGTGGAAAAATACCATCAACGGAGTAGTTTATTAGATTATAACTCTCTCTAAAACGACGCCGAAGCATTTTTCCAACCTTTCATCCTTCGAAAACGTCTTTGTAATAAACCATCCTCAAAGGCCATGAAAAGTGCAATCCTTATTTTATTCTTCCTGCTTATCACTGGTGCCTGTACCAAAGAAAGTATACCCGCCGATACTCCTGCTTGTATCAAAGAGAAGATTGAGCAAATGGAAAAAGCATCTGTCTCAAACCCTCCGTCAAGCGTCTGGCAATACACATTCAATAACCAAACCGTCTATTATATTCCGCCTGTTTGCTGTGATGTATTTAGCAATCTTTATGATGACAAATGCAACCTCATCTGCCATCCCGATGGCGGGCTGTCAGGAATGGGCGACGGAAAATGTCCTAATTTCTTTGAAAAGCGGAAGAATGAGAAGCTTATTTGGCGCGATGACAGAAAATAAACTATCGTATTAACAGCTTCCTGACTAAAATTACAACTAATCCGAAAATGCTGTACCACGCAAAGAAAGGCAGTATCATTTCTGGTAGTCTCAAGCAAAGAAACACGCAGATAACCAACAGCTGAAAGCCTAAACCCAACAACGAAATAAGGCTCATAAACCATTGAGGAAAAGTCCGAACGAAGAGGGCTTGCTTGTCTAAATAAAGCACCACCACATCAAAAATGAGGTATAAACTCAAAAAAATGGCGTGCAAAACATTAACGACTTTTTGGCTTTCGTAGTGGTAAGCGATGGGTTTTCGGTATTCGATGATTCGGCTGGTTTCTTCGTTGTTCAGCCTTCTTCTCAGAATAACGTAATAATAGTTGTAAATAGAGCACTGAAATTCAATTCCTAAAAACGCCCACAATAACAGCGAGTTGGAAGCCGCCCCCGTAAGAAACAGTATACTGAAAATGAGGAGATTGATGATAAAATCAAACACCGAATCCAGATAACGGCCAATCAGGGAAGGGTGTTGGGTGATTCGCGCGATTTCGCCATCTACCGCATCCAGAATGTTTTTTATCATCAAAAACACCGCCGCCCAAACCAATTCATTGATGTAGATGCAATAGGCGCACAAAAGCCCCGCCAACAAAAACACAATCGTAACCTGAACCGCCGTGATTTTTATGCGAGACAAGTGATGGGCCAGAAAAGTAGCAACAGGACGTCCATAATCAGAAAAATCAATAAAGCTATCTTCTTTCGAAAGTTTCGGCATTTTAAAATAAGTCAGTTTACATCTGTAATAACTATCAACTCAAACGCCCTTCGGTTGTTCAAATAAGCACCACCATACCATACCCGTTTTTTTCCATTAATACACTTTTATCGTACTTTTCAAACGCAAGCCATCAACAAACAACCCGTTTTTTTATAACTTACTGCATCTAAAACATACACTATGCTTTGCTATTTAGGTCTTGGCGGACAGGAAGTGATTTTCATATTTCTCCTTTTGGGGCTAACGATTGTACCACAAATCATCGCTATCGTACACATTGTACGGAGTACGTTAGAAAATACGTTAAAACTGATTTGGGTATTGGTTACCCTTTTTATCCCTTTTGGGTGGCTGGTTTATTTTTTGGCGGGAAGGCCCAAAGAATAGGATTATACATATTGATGCGCCCACCAAATAAGCACCAATTGAAGTGGCAAACGTAAAACGAGAAGAATTTGGGGAATTCGGTAAAACTTTCCCGACGTCAGCATGTAGACGTTGGCGGGAAAAATGGCAATCAATAATAAGATAATTCCCCAGGCCGATGGCGAACGGGTGGCAGCGAATAACAAGCCGATGGCAAAAGCCATCTCCAATACGCCCGAAACTAGCACAGCGGCCAGTGGCATTGGCACCCACGGCGGCATCATGCGCAGGTATATGCGGGGCTTGAGCAAGTGAACTACTCCCGCCGCAAAATACAACGCCGCCATGAGGTATAACCCAAAGTTATTCATTTTTTTCGCGGTTGGCCAATTGCCCACAGGCCGCATCAATGTCTTTCCCACGACTGCGCCGTACGTTGACAATCACCCCTTTGCTATCTAAAAACCGAGCAAATTGCTCTAATTTATCCACGCCCGTATTTTTGAAGTCAGCCTCTGCAATGGGGTTATATTCAATGATATTGACCTTGGCGGGCACTTTTTTGGTAAACTCCCACAACTCTTTCGCGTCTTGCAGTGTATCGTTGAAGTTGTTAAAGACAATGTACTCAAACGTAATCCGATTCTTGGTTTTACGGTAGAAATACTGCAATGCTTCTGCCAGATTTTCCAACGAGTTAGACTCGTTGATGGGCATGATTTGGTTGCGCTTTAAGTCATTGGCTGCGTGAAGCGAGAGCGCCAGATTGAATTTCACCTCATCGTCGCCCAGTTTTTTAATCATTTTGGCAATGCCCGCTGTCGAAACCGTAATCCTTTTAGGCGACATACCCAATCCCTCGGGCGAAGTGATTTTTTCAATGGATTCAAGCACGTTGGCGTAGTTGAGCAACGGCTCGCCCATGCCCATATACACAATATTGGTCAGCGGCACGCTGAAATTTTCTTTTGCTTGCCGGTCTATCGCCACTACTTGGTCGTACATTTCGGCGGCATCTAAGTTGCGCTTACGGTCCATGTAGCCCGTGGCGCAAAACTTACACGTAAGCGAGCAACCCACTTGGCTAGATACGCAGGCCGTCATGCGGTCGTCGGCAGGAATCAACACGCCCTCAATGAGGTGGCCGTCGTGGAGTTTAAACGCCGATTTGACGGTTCCGTCGTTGCTTTTTTGCGATTTGGCGTTGGAAATAGCCCGAATTTCAAAGTGTTCGGTCAACAACTCACGCGTTTTGAGCGAGAGATTGCTCATTTCATCAAAGGAGGTGGCAGATTTTTTCCACAACCATTCTACAATTTGTTTGGCTCGAAAGCCCTGTTCGCCGTGTTGCGTCAACCAATCTTTGAGTTGAACAACGGTGAGTTTACGAATATCCTGCTTGGAAAGAGAGATTGTTTCTGTCATTAGTAAGAGAAACCTGACGGCTTATAGCCAGTCAGGTTATATTGTCAAGCACAAAATTACTGATTTACAGGTGGATTACCCAATCTTCAACACAATCTTCCCAAACTGCGTTCCGTTGTCCATACGTCGCAGCGCCATTTCGGTATCATCGAGCGCAAAGGTCTCATCCAGAATCGGTTGAATTTGTTTTTCTTCGATAAACTGAATCATTGCTTCAAACTCCGCTTCGGTTCCCATAGTAGAGCCGTAGATATTAAGTTGTTTAAAGAATACTTTTCCAGGAATAATATCGGTGATGTTGCCCGTGGTTCCCCCAAAAAAACAAATGCGGCCCCCAGCGGTGGCAACGTCGATGAGTTTGGCAAAATGTGGGCCGCCCGCACTATCGATGATAACATCAAAATAACCACTACGGTCGCCGCCCGTGGCAGCAATCAAGTTTTTGGTCCAATTTGGATCTTTGTAGTTCACCCCACCTTTGGCACCTAATGCAATGGCCTTCTCAATTTTTTCATCCGAGCCCGACGTTACCCATACTTCAGCCCCCGACGCCACGGCAAATTGCAGCACAAACAGTGCCACGCCCCCACCGATGCCTGTCACCAAGACGCGCTCGCTGGGTTTCATGCCTGCCCTTGTCATCAGCGCCCGCCACGCCGTAAGCCCGCCGAGCGGAATCGCGGCCGCCGCTTCAAAACTCAAATGCTGGGGCTTTGGGTGCAAATACTTCGCTTCTACTTTAAGGTATTCGGCAAAAGTACCGTTGTCGGGCATTCCCAAAATTTTGAAGGATTTGCTGTAAAAACGGTCGTCGGGACCCCAATTATGCGACGGATTGATGATTACTTCTTTGCCCAACCATTCTTCAGAAACCCCTTCTCCAATTTCTGACACCACTCCCGCGCCGTCGGAACCGATGATGACCGGCAGCTTCATGCCGGGGTATTTTCCCTGCTGTACAAAAACATCTCGGTGATTGAGCGCGGCAGCTTTGAGCTGAACAATGACTTCGCCCGGACCCGCCTGCGGTTTTTCTACTTCCTGAACATAAACGGGTTGATTGACTTCCTGAATGATTGCGGCCTTCATTGGTTGATTTTTGGTTGAATGATGTACTTTAATAAGTAAAGAAGTAAACACAAATTCCTCCTGCTTGGTTGAAGCAGGTGCCATTTTTATTGGTAAATTACGTACAAAAAATCACGACGTAACGTTATGATTGAGCCAGAAAATCGTAATGCCATGAAACAAATACATTTACTCCTACCTTTATTGATTTTCATACTATACGGCTGTGCAAGAGGAGAAAAAGCCTTACAAAAGGGTAAATACGACCAAGCATTACGGGTTTCGGCCAATCGCCTAAAGCGACACTCAAGTGACACAAAAGCCCAAAAAGTATTTATGGCCGCTCACAAAGAAACTGAACGAATATACCAAAGCAACATTCAACGGTACATAGCCGAAAATCAGCCCTTCAAATGGGAAAGTGTTTTGTATCAGTACCAGCAACTACAAAAAAATCAAGAGGCCTTAACAAAATGTAAAGCTTGCCTTGAATTGCTCAATTCACCCCCAAATTCCTACGCAGAGATTATTGAAAAAGTAAAAACACTGGCTGCCGACGAGCGCTATCAAGCAGGCTTAGAAGCTTTTAAACACAAAGACAATCGGGCATTTGCCGAGGAAGCCTTCGATCATTTTTTGAAGGTAAAACAGCTTTCTAAAAGCTACAAAGACGTTGACGACAACCTCATTTCGGCCAAGGAATACGCCGTTTTGCGAATAGTAATTGAGCCATTAACTGAAGACGAACGCCTGTCTGACGCTGAATATGAGTATTTACAGAAACAAATGGACGAAGAATTCTTCGAGAACCGCTCCCCGCACGAATTAGTCCGTTTTCAAAATCCAGCCGCTGCTCAGGAGGACAGTCTTCCCTCCCATCATGTACTTCGGATTTATTTTACGGGCCAATCCTCCCTGAGAGAGTCGACTGGAAGCACGGACGTTACTGTTGAAAGTAGCACTAAATACAAAGTCGGCACGAAAAAAATCAACGATACCACCTTGGTAGACGTCATGGAACCCGTCAAAGGAACGCTCACAACAAACTATCGAAAGCGGGAGAAAAATGCGGAGCTAGAATATGAAATCATCGACTTGGACAATGATTGTGTGATTCATCGGGATGGCTTTCGGGGCAGTGCGGAATGGAAAGAAGAATGGGAAACATTTAGCGGCGATGAACGGGCCTTAAACGGAAAAGTACTTACGTCATCACCTACTTTGTTTCCAGCTTCCGATTGGGATCTTTTTAAAGACATAAGTCGCTCGGCGGCTCGCCAAATTTATTACCGAATACACTACTTTTACAAAAAACCGTTGCCTGTATATACTTGCCTACCAAAAAACTCGCGGTGACGAATAATGGCTACTGCTTCCTAACGTAAGCCCCAGCGTAATTTCGTGCGAGCCTTGAGCACGAGATTGAAGGGAAGAAAGGACATATTCGTAGGTGTAGCTGACCGTAAATTTCTGCGCCACGCGCGTGCCCACCCACCCCAAAAACGCATCGCTTTTCCGATAAGACATGCCAAACCACAGCTGATTTAAGTAGCTGAATTTGAAATTCAAATCCCAAGACATGGGTGCTTTGGCCGATTTTTTAAACAGCACCGAAGGCGTAAAGTCCCAGTCATCGGTGATGGGTAGTCGATAGCCTGCCGTGAGGAAATAATGTGGAACGAGTTGTCCCTGCCAATCGTAACTCGTAGAACGAAATCGCAATTTTCCACCCAATACTTGCTGCACCGAAAAACCCGCAAAAAAGTCGGTGGAATAAACCCACAGCCCCGCGTGCAAATCGGGCCGAAATGTATTGACTTTGCCCACCGACACAACAGGGTCCAAAGGGTTGGCCAAGCGAATGCGGTCAAAATCAAGCGTGTGCTGGGTAACGCCCGCTGCAAGACCAGCACTTACCTGCCACTCATCGTTCAATGGATAATGATACGCCCCGGCAACACTCATCGAAAACCGCGTCCAAGGGCCTGTTTGGTCACGAATGAGCGAAACACCCGCCCCACCATGCGCATCTGGCAAAATCGGCCCTCGCTGACGCCCGTAGCTGAATCGCGGCGAAGCAGGCGCCACTTCAAAATCAGGATTTCCGATGGGCAAATGCGCCGTCATGTATAAGGTTCGCGGCGCATCCTCCAAGCCCGCCCATTGCTGCCGATAACCTATTTTGGCATCGGCATAGCTTTCAATGCCCGCCAGGGCTGGATTGAGCAAAAAGTTGTTTTGGAGGTATTGAGAATACTGCGTCAGTTGTTGCCCCCGAATAATGGTTGAATAGCAAACCACGGAGAAACAGAGGCACACGGGGAGCATTTTCGTGTATCTCATCTCTCTTATTTTTTTGTGTAAAAAATCTTTTAAAAGGTAACCTTGCCGCATTTATTTTAGAATCAAAACACCCCCTCTGTGTCACTCAGTTTCTCTATGGTTAATTGAAAATCACCCTTGCTTTCACTAGCAAAAACCGCACCTAAAATAGATTAACTCTAAGAATCAATCAAATCTGTCGCAATCTTTGCCGATAGGATGGCCAGCGGAATGCCGCCACCGGGATGCACGCTACCTCCGACAAAGTAAAGGTTTTTAAATTCCCGAGAAAAATTGGCATGACGCAAAAACGCCGCAAAGCGGTTGTTGGAACTGTTGCCATATAACGCTCCCTGCGAACTTGACGTTTTGGATTCAATGCTGCGCGGGTCTAGGATTTCTTCACATTCGATAAAATCTGCGATGTTTACACCTAAATTGTGTGATACTTTCCTGAGTACATCTTGGCGACTTTGTTCAATCAGCGCTTCCCAGTCTTGCCCTTCATTGTTGGGCGCATTGACCAGAATAAACCAGTTTTCGCCTCCTTCAGGGGCATCATCGGGTTTGTGTTTTGATGTAATATTTATATAAACGGTTGGGTCAGAATACAACGTTTTTTGTCGGAACAAATACTCAAATTCGGCGCGATAATCATTCGAAAAAAAGATATTATGCAAGCCCAATTCAGCAAAGCTTTTCTTAACGCCCCAATAAAAAATCAGCGCCGAACTTGACTTGGGTTGCCGCAAAATACGCTCGGGCTGTTTGGCTTCGGGGAGCAATTTGCGGAAGGTATTTACCACGTCCATGTTGGAAACAACAATGTCGTAAGAGTCAGGTGCGGGAGTATTTGCGTCAAAAATCAGTTTAGTAACCCAATTTTCCTGCGTTTCCAGTTTCGTAATTTTCGTATTATAATAGAATTTCACCCCTAGTTCTTCGGCCAATTTAACCAAACTTTCCGTGATATCCACCATTCCTTTTTTGGGAAAGAACGCGCCGATATTGTACTCCAAATGCGGAATAATATTCATCGTGGCGGGGGTTTGGTAGGGATCTGAGCCGTTGTAAGTAGCATATCGGTTGAAAAGCTGCACCACACGCGGATTTTGGAAACGCCGTTCGTTGGAGCTGTTCATGGTCGTAAAAGCATCCAAGCGGTGCATATTGGCGTAACCTTTGAAGGCATCGCGATTGAAATAGGTGCTAATTTTGTGTAACGAACGGTGCAGAAACAGTTTTTCGGTGACGTTGTATTTGACGGCACTATCTTTTAAATGGGCCAAAACATGCGCCGACGGTTCGCCCAATTTTTCTTCTATCTCTTGCGCAAACGCCCGTTGACTGGCGTGGGCGGTAAGGCGAACACCGTCGTCCCAGAAATAGCGACAGGCTTCGTCTAAGCGAATATAGTCAAAATACGCTTTCGGAGTTTTGCCCGAAATCTCAAACAACTCTTCCACCAAATGAGGTAAAGTAAACAATGATGGTCCTGCGTCGAATCGGTAGCCTTTCACTTCAAAACTAGACAATTTTCCACCTGGATAGCTGTTGGCTTCAAAAACGTGAACGTCGTAGCCTTTGTTGGCCAAACGAATGGCGGAGGCGATGCCTGCAATGCCTGCCCCGATAATGGCTGCTGTTTTTTTCATACTTTTCGTTACATGGGGTTCTGAGAAACCCCTCAGTCGATTTCTCAAAACCGACTACACCTTTACTTCAAAACCTTCTGCTTTTTTTTATTCACTCATCGTTTGCCGTGATTTGCGGCTCACTACTTGTATCTCGTCACCAATCTTTAAAACTCCACTCTGATTGGTCATTACATTTTGTCCAAAGAAAATCTTGTTGTTAAGCTTGCGGTACGTCGAAAGCGTTTTGAGCGGTTCTTTGCCCACAATTTCACCTTTTTCTGGGTCAACGGTGGTCAGAATACAACGTGCGCAGGGTTTTACCCCAAAAAATGTCAACTTACCAATCGTAAACTCGTACCATTGGTCTTCGTCATAAGGCATTCCACCTTCAAAAACCAGATTGGGACGAAACCGTATCATAGAAACTGGTTCGGGCAGGCGAGTGTTTAAATCATCTAAGGACGATTGGCCAATTATCAAAAACGGAAACCCATCCGCAAAGCTCACATTTGCATCGAAAGGGGCATAATTGGAATCAGCAAGGCGAGGCGAAGTATCGGGTAGATACACCAACCGCGCCGAAAAACCGAGCGCTTCACTCAACCAACGGTTTGAGGCATCATTGACGATGACGGCCTCCATTTGGTCGTCCCACACGGTCACCGTTACCAAATCAAAAGTTTCGGGCTGAAAAGGAACAATTAGCGCACTCAAATCCCGCGAGCGATGGCGTAACTGCAAACCCATGTCCGTCATAGTTACCTCAATTAGCGCCATGTTTGGGTAGCTGCGCTGGGTTACAAAGCGGTTGTTATCGTCAATAATCAACCAGCGGCGGTCGTAGCGCAGGCCGCGCTCTTCCACCTGAGCGTGCGTGAGGCGGATCGCCCCCAACGATTTTATAGGATAAATGAAGATTTCGGAGAGGATGAGAGCAGACGTCATTCTTGTTTGTAGATTTGCACAAAACTCGTTATTCAATGCCAAAATACAAACACCTATTTTTTGATCTTGACCACACGCTGTGGGATTTTGAGCGCAATTCGGCCGAATCATTGACCGATATTTACCACGGCTTTGAACTCATCAATCACGGGGTGATGTCGCTGGGGGATTTTGTGCGGGCATTCCTCGAAATCAACACAAAACTGTGGGACGATTTTGATCATGGCCGTATTGCCCATAGTTATATTCGTGAGCACCGCTTCCGGCTCGTTTTTGAAGCTCTGAACGTTAAAAATGTAGCTTTTGGCAGCGCTTTGGGCGAAGAATATTTAAAATTACTTCCGCAAAAATCGCACTTGCTCGACGGAGCCGTTGAGCTGTTGGAGTATTGTGCAAGCAAAGATTACCAACTCCACATCGTTACAAACGGTTTTGATTCAATTCAGGCGTCTAAAATGCAAAGTTCGGGCATTCATCATTATTTTCAACAGGTGGTGACCAATGAAAAAGCGGGAGCAAAAAAACCTGACGCACAGATTTTTGCGTATGCATTACAAGCCGCTAACGCCCAACCCCACGAAAGTCTGATGATTGGTGACAATTGGCAAGCGGACATTCTAGGTGCATTACGTTTTGGGATGGACGCCGCCTTTTATAACCCCAAGAAATTGGTTTTTGACCAACAAGCTACCTACGACGTACAGCATCTGGATGAACTGAAATCAGTTTTGTGAAACGACGGTCGAAGGAGTGCAAAAATCACCCACACATTTTTTGCCGCTCCCAATCAACACATTTTTCTCGGCCTCTGATAGCTTTCGCACTTTAGCCCCAATGTTCTGAAAATCAATCGAAATGGTCCGTTTCAAATCTTCGGGGCGAAAATTGTAGCGGTTGGCCGCCTCAGACACCAAGGTATAGAAGGCACCCATGTAAGTTTTGAAACTTCGAATGGGATAAGACGCCAACTCAAAATTTTGGGAATCTGCTTTGATTTGCTCGGCACTTTCAAGCCTCAACCCCAAGGTTTCGGCGTTGAAAACGGGCGTTTCGGGCATCAGATTAGGCTGCGGGGTGCTTAAATAACGATTTTGGTCAAAAAGCCCGATGGGATAATTCATCAACAAGCCGCCATCGACCAACACATCGGCTGGAATCGTGCGCGGCGGGCGTTGATGAAATCGACCCGTACTATCCATAAAAACGGCGCAATAATACAACGGAATCGACATAGAGGCCCGCACGGCATCGGCAATGGCTAAGTCGGGGAATTTCTCGTACGAAAGCACCATCGACTTTTGTTTGGTCAGGTTCGTTACCGTCACATACAAGTCTTTGTAGCAACTATCTCGTTGGGTAAGCGCGTGCAATTGACCAAAAGTCAAATGGGTAACACCCGTTTTTTGTTCTATCTTCTGGGCTATCCACTTACGAAAAGCGTCTCCCTTATACCAACCAAAACGTTCAATCAAACGCTGTGTGCCACCCACAAAAATGTATTGCCCATCGTTAAAGGATTGAATTTTCATTTCCGAAACCAACTCAGTCAGCTCCGCCGCCGAATAGCCCACCGCTAGCAACGACGCCTGAATAGCTCCTGCCGACGTGCCGCCCACACGGCGAATATCTTTCAAAAAGCCGCGCTGTTCCAATTCTTGAATCGCTCCGCAGTAGGCAATCCCGCGAATACCACCGCCTTCCAAGACCAGATTATGGTATTTTTGTTGGGCAACAGAAGAATATGAAAGGAGAAAAAATACGCAAACAAGCCCTGTTTTGACCCACAGGACGAACACTTTTTGGAACATAAAAACGTTTTTTGTTTAGAACGGTTTATTATAGAAAAAATTGAATGCGAATGAGGCAGATTATACATCCTAAGATGATTTTACGTGGTTTTCTGCGCTGGTCTGTGCCGCTGAGCCTTTGCTCCATTTGCGTGCTGATTGGGTTTAAATCGTTTGGTCAAACGTTTTCATTTCGTTGGGATAACTCCGCTAAAGTTCTCAAAAACAACGCCCCCATCGTCAACCCTTGGGCGGGCGGCCTCAACAGTGCCCAATTCTCAAAAATGCACCTCAACGACGACGGCACGGAAGATTTGGTCATCTTCGACCGTGGCAATCAGCAGGTGTCTACTTTTTTGGCCGTTCGCCAAGCCAACGCAATCACTTGGCAGCATGCTCCCCAATACGAAGCAAAATTCCCATCCAATATGCTGTATTGGATGTTGCTGGTCGATTATGACCGCGATGGCCGCAAAGATTTGTTTACCAGCACGGTGGCGGGTATTCGTGTTTTCCGCAATATTCCCGCCGCTGATGGTTTTTCCTGGTCGCTTGTAGCCGACCCTCTTCTGACGCAGGGTTTTTCTGGAAACATCAATCTTTACGTTCCGTCCACCGATTTACCTGCTATTACCGACGTCGACGATGATGGCGATATCGACATTCTTACCTTCGATTTTACGGGCGCTTCTTTGGAACTACACCAAAATTTAAGCAAAGAGCAAAACAGCACGCAGCCGTTTGTCTTCCGAAAAGTAACCACCAATTGGGGCCGTTTTGCGGCTACGTCTTCGTGCGACAAATATGAACTCAATCTGGAACCCGCCGACACAGAAGTGCAAGCTCCAGAACAAGTACGCACAAACGCTGCAACCCTCAGCGAAGCCTTGGGCGGGCCTTTGTCAAACGCCAAAATTCAGCACGCTGGCAATACCCTTTGGGTTGGCGATATTGACGGCGATGGCCGCAAGGATATTTTACACGGCCACGTTGCCTGCGATAACCTGACGTTGCTCAAAAACGTAGGTGGCAACGGCATGGCGGCGCTGATTGGCAGTGTACAATCAAATTTTCCAGCCCAAGCCTCCATTAACTATCCCATTTTCCCTTCGGCCTACATCGAAGATTTGGACGGCGACGGGATTCAGGATTTGGTAGCCTCGCCAAGCAGTACGGATATTGCCAGCAATTCACTCATCAATTTACGGCAATCCAATTGGTTTTACCGTAACGAAGGCACGGTACTAAAGCCTAACTTTGTGTATCGCCAACCTGACTTCTTACAAGACGGGATGATTGATCTAGGAGAAAACGCCACGCCGGCCCTTGCCGATATTGACGGCGACGGCGACTTAGATTTAGTGGTAGGTTATGGGGGGGCGCGTACGCAAACTGGCTATCGGTCAAGTCTTCAATTGTATCGAAATACGGGAACGGCCACCCAAGCTCAGTTTGAGTTGGTTAGCACCGATTTTCTGAACCTGAGCAACCAACTTTTTAGCAAAGAAAACCTCATGCCAGTCAATACCAAGCCGTTTTTTGCCGACCTAAACGGCGACGGAACACTTGATTTGGGCTTTTGGGCCAATACTTTTAAAGGCATGGACATTCGATTTGTGCCCAACAAAGCCCCCCGAGGAGCGGCGATGCAACTCGACACCACCCGTTTGAGCAAACTTCCCAATCCAACCAACTTCTCCAACGGCGAAAATTTGCTTTACTACGACATTGACCAAGATGGGAATTTGGATGTGCTGGTCAGTAAAAACTCGGGCAATGTAGAATTTCATCGAAACACTGGCAGTACCCTTGCGCCCGTGTATGAACTCAAAACGAATGTATTTGGTGGTTTGGATGTCGATTTCAACAAACGTTCACAAGGGATGGCCGTAGCCGACCTCAACGGCGACCGAAAGCCTGAACTTGTTCTGGGAGATTTGTTGGGACGATTGCGGGTATATCAAAATTTCACCACGCCCAACGCAACGTTAAAGAGGGATACCAATTTGATTTTTAACGAATTTGTAGGAAAAACAGCGTTTTTGAGAATAGGAGCTGGACTCTTTCCCGCCGTCGGAGATTTGGATGGCGACCAACTTCCCGAATTACTCATCGGTAGCAACACAGGCGGCATCAAGTACTTAAAAAACACTTCGCCCAAAGTCAATCCTCCCGTCGAAACACTGGAATTAATCGTTTACCCCAATCCAACTTCAAACTTTCTCTATGCACAAGTTCCTGTAACGGGGCAATTAGAAATCATCACCATCAACGGACAAATCATTAAAAGTCAATCAGTTGCTCAATTTACATCAGAAGTTTCTTTCGATGTAAGTAGGTTAGCGCAAGGCATTTACTTCATTCGACTCATCGGAACTGATGGCTCCCAAACGACGCGAAAGGTAGTAATAGCCCGCTAAAACAGCGACGGCATACACCCAATACCCCCAACTTTCGGTCATCGACCAACATTCAACACACCATTGCGGCATCTCATTTGGATAGCGCCCCAAATCGGGTTCTAATTGAAACAATCTCATCAATGGCAACGACGTGAGTAGCACATACCCGCCCATCCAGGTAGGGAGTCGGTTCAGTTTCAGTAATAAAAAAGTCAGCACAAACGGCATTCCGTTGTACAAAATTCGCGCCGTATCGCCCCCACCAAAAACGCTCAGAAAAAGCCAAAGGAAGAAGTGAAGAGCGAGGAGTGATGCATGAGAAGTTCGTAGAAATAAGAGATTAGGCGGGGATTTAGGAGTTGAAAGGAGAGCCAACCAAAATGTTCCGTACGCCATGAACCAACTGACGGGTACACTCAAAAATAAATCGGGATGCTCGGCATAACGCTTCATTCCTCGTAAAACACTGACAATAGAGTTATTTCGCCAGTCGGTATAGGCAGCAGAAAAGAAGAAAACAACAAGGCAGTAAACAGCCATGGACAGAAAAAAAGATAAGAGCAGCGGCTTTGTGATGCCAGCGGTATCTGAATTCTTCCCAGTAAGCAAGGCTGTCATTCCTAAAACGGCGATAAAGGCCTCCTTTTGAAGTGTACCCAAAACAGCGATTAAAACAAACAAGCAATTGAGCCACCCCTTCGAAAGCTTCTTTTCTTCAAGAAGTAAAAGCGCTAAAAAAGACGTCAGCAAAAAATACCCGCCAACATCCGCCGTTACGGGGTCGGGCAAATACATTCGCACTAAGCCTTTCCAATGAAATAAAATCCAGAAAAGGGCAATTGCAATCCAAAAAAGCCTAATGTTGAGTTTTAACCAAATCCAAGTCAACAGCCCGATGGTAGCCAATATAAAGAAGCCATTCAGCCAAACAAATGCCGTAACAAGGTCATTAAAAGGCAAATATGTCGCCAGCCAAGGCATTAGAATTCGCGTATTGAACGGGAATGACACTTTATAATTTACTGTAAATCCTTTGAAATAATCAAAGGCCTTGGCGTATTGATGCGCATCATAGCGCAGGTCGAGCAAGGAGTAAGTATAAATCGGTTGGAAGAAAGCATACAGTAAATATACTGCCAAAGCAGACAAAACGGCTGCAATTACAATCCAACCTTTTTCTTTCACAATTTTAGACGGTTTTCATTTCTGAAACATTCAAGAGACACCCTTTTAGGCCATCCTCCAGGGTTTTCCAAGGCAGTGGATTAGCCGAAATACACTCAACACGGCTGTCGCGGCGGTATGCTAAGTATTCAATCGTAAACTCTCCGCGTACGGCATTGATTAACACCCAATCCACACCCGTTCTGAAAGCGCCTTTTACGCGTTCTACGTTTTTTAGGGAAGCAATCCATGCTTTAAGTTTGGGCAATTCAAAAACTTCATCGGGCGAGAATACCCATCCACAACTATACCGTCCCAACCCGTGACTTTCACGCATAAGCGGCTTGCCCACTTCAGGAATTGGCAATTCTTCCGAAGGGTGATGGTGGTGATGCTCGTGTTCGTGCGCATGAGGATGCAGGGCTTTTCGGTTTGGGAAAGGCTCAATATTGAGCCAGTTGGGGTCAATGTCACCGTGCTCTACGGCCCCGATTAAAATTTTAGGCGGAAAAAGCGCCTTGCCCCATTCCAGAAAATCCTGCGTCAGCGCCTCGCCAGCCAAATCAACCTTGTTAGCAATGAGCACATCGGCCAAGGTAATTTGGTCAATAAACGTTTCGTGTTCCCGATAATCTTCATTGTCCCACTGACGCGGGTCTACCAAGCAGACAGTAGCTCGAATGTCAAGCACATCTTTCAAAAATTTTCCGCGCAGCATATCCAAAATTGCCTCAGGATGCCCCATGCCTGTCGGTTCAATCAAAATACGGTGAGGTTTTACTTGACGCAGTACCAACGTCAGCGTCATTTGCATCGGCAAATTGGCCGTGCAACAAATACATCCACCCGCCACCTCTTTGACCACCAAACCATTCTCATCTGCTCCCGCAAACGGCGTATGGTCGATTGAAACCGCCCCAAATTCATTGATAATGACGGCCCAACGCTCATCGGCAGGTTTGCGTTTAAGAATATTTTGAAGCGCCGTTGTTTTGCCAACGCCCAAAAAACCAGTGATAAGATTGACGGGAATTTTATTGAGAGCCATGGTTAGTTATGATTGTCGATTTAAGACATGATACCCAGTAAACCAATCTTTACCCTTACAGATTCATTTCTCCTCCAAATTGGGTGAAAATACGCCTGATTTTGTTGATTATGGTTCTGTTTTTACTTTTTACAACAATTCTGCCTTACCTTCGTTTTTCAGCAAATTCATTCTGTAGAAGTTTCGATGACTCATTTTCTATCGGGTATTTTCAGGATAGAAAAAACAACCCATCGACCAATGCACATCATAAATTCATTTATAATGTTTCGTCAACTTAGTTTTTTATTTCTGGTAAGTCTTGCAGCGTTGGCGCAAGCTCAAAACCCCACTACCAAATACGACGCGCACGTATTGTTCAATCCCTTATTTAATTACCAACCTGCCAATGAGTCCCGTACGGGCAGCGGCGCGCCAGGCCCTCGCTATTGGCAAAACCGCGCCGATTATAAAATCGCCGTCACCCTCGACGAAGCCGCCAATACCATTGGGGGTGAGGTAGAAATCACTTATACCAACAACAGCCCCGAAGCGCTCCCTTTTGTGTGGCTGCAACTTGACCAAAATGCTTTCAACGACAATTCGCGCAGCGGTAAAACCACCCCCCTCAACGGCGGGCGCTACGGCAATATGGGTTTTGAAGGCGGCTATACCATCAGTGCGGTGAGCATTCAGCAAGGAAAGGGGAAATATGCCCCTGCCGATTTTATCATCGACGATACCCGTATGCAAATCCGCCTCTCCGACGCGGTAAAGCCCACGGGCGATGTGCTGAAAATAAAAGTGAGTTATTCTTTCAAAATTCCCACGTATGCCTCCGACCGCATGGGAAAACTGGACACCAAAAACGGTACCATTTACGAAATCGCCCAATGGTACCCCCGCATGTGCGTATTTGACGACATCGAGGGGTGGAACGTACTTCCGTACATTGGTGCGGGAGAGTTTTACCTCAATTACGGCGACTATGAATACAGTGTAACCGTGCCTTGGGACCACATTGTGGGCGGCTCAGGAGAACTGCTCAACCCGTCGGACGTAATGACCTCAGAGCAAATAAAACGCATGGAAGAAGCCCGCAAAAGCGACAAAACCGTGATGATTCGCAGCGCGAAAGAAATAAAAGAGAAAAAATCTCGCCCCAAAGATTCGGGCATGATTACGTGGAAATTCCGTTGCCAAAACGCCCGCGACGTAGCCTGGGCTACCTCCCGCGCCTTTGTGTGGGATGCCGCCAAAATGAACTTACCAAGCGGTAAACCCGCTATCGCACAATCATTGTACACCGCCGAAAACGACGGTAACGATGGTTGGGGCCGCTCGACAGAATACGTGAAAGGTTGTCTGGAATTTTATTCCAAATACCTCATGGAATTTCCTTATCCCGTGGCCACCAACGTGGCGGGCATCGTGGGCGGCATGGAATACCCAGGCATTGTTTTTTGCGCACACAACGACAAAAAAGAATCACTTTGGGGCGTAACAGACCACGAATTCGGACATACTTGGTTTCCGATGATTGTGGGCAACAACGAACGTAAATTTGCGTGGATGGACGAAGGCTTTAACACCTTTATCAATATGCTTTCGACCGAGGCCTTCAACGATGGCGAATACAACCGCGACCGTCTGGACGATATGCAGAATCTCGCTCCTACGCTGTTCCGCGACGGTGCCGACCCTATCCTAACCGTACCAGATGTAATCAAAGCAACCAATCTGGGCTGGGATGCGTACTATAAACCCGCGATCGGGCTTAAGCTCCTACGTGAAGTGGTACTGGGTCGCGACCGATTTGACTATGCCTTCAAACAATACGTAAAACGCTGGGCTTTCAAACACCCAACACCTTATGACTTCTTCCGAACCATCGAAGATGCCGCTGGCGAAGACCTAGGATGGTACTGGAAAGGGTGGTTTTACGAAAATTATAAACTGGACCAAGGCGTAAAAGAAGTTCAATACGTGGAGCAAACGCCCTCCAAAGGCTCGGTCATCACCATCGAAAACCTTGAGCAATGGGCCATGCCCACCATCGTAGAACTGGAAGAAGCCGGTGGTAAAAAGACCCGCATCACGCTCCCCGTAGAAGTTTGGCAACGCGGCAGCACCTGGACCTTCAAAGCGGCTACCAAAAACCCCTTGAAATCCGTCATCATCGACCCCGACTCCCAATTGCCCGACATCAACCCACGCAACAATACCTGGCACCCCGTGCGGTATATGTCGCCAGACGAGAATTAACACTCGTCAGAACACACATACGTAGCCGAGGCACTGCGCAGTGTCTCGGCTATTTTTTTGCGTACATCTTCTGGTTCTAGCACTTCTACATCCCTCCCAAATTCTAAGATTTTAGACATTCGCTTTTGATTGATACAAAATTTAGTTTCCAAAGAGAAGATATAACTCCAACCTGTATAAAATAGCCATTTGACTGCAGAAGCATATCGTATCCCGACCCCTCCGGCACTGTATTTGTAACTTTGATTCAGCAGTCAAGTACAATTTTTGGAATATTGACGTTACTTTTGTGCGTGTATTTCATTACGTTGTTTTACAACTCCACTTTGTATTGGGGGTTGATTGATTTTCAATTGTGGATAAAGGAACAATGCCCTTGAAAAATCTTCTATTTCTCCTTTTGGTTAGCTTTTCTCTTTTCGCCCAACCCAAGCGCGAATTTAGGGGGGTGTGGATTGCCAATGTCGGAAACGTGGACTGGCCTTCTACCAAAGGGCTTTCTGCCGCCCGACAACAACAAGAATTGATTGATTTGCTGGATATGATTCAACGACGCGGACTCAACGCCGTGTTTTTTCAGATACGAAATGCCTGTGATGCAGTTTACGAAAGCAAGCTAGAACCTTGGTCCGAATGGCTTACGGGGCAACAGGGACAATCGCCCGGTTATGACCCACTGGCGTTTATGATACAAGAATGTCGCAAACGTAATCTCGAAATCCACGCGTGGATGAACCCATATCGTGCCGTGACGGATATCCGTACGGCTTCGCTCGCGTCCAATCACGTTGCCAAAGTCCGCCCTGATGTACTGCTATCTTATGGCCCGTTACGGATTCTGGACCCGGGCCGCCCCGAAGTGCGCTCATTTGTGACCCGTGTGGTCATGGACGTAGTACGCCGCTACGACGTAGACGGCATTCATTTCGATGATTATTTTTATCCTTACCCCCAAACGGGCGTCACGCTCAACGACAACGCTACTTTTGCCGAGCACAATCGCGGGTTTACCAACCGCGCCGACTGGCGTCGCGACAATGTTAACTTGCTCATTGAAGCCGTCGCCGACAGCCTGAGAAGAGTAAAACCTTGGGTCAAATTTGGGGTATCTCCTTTTGGTATTTGGAAAAACCGCAGCAGCTCAGCAGAAGGCTCAAACTCTCGCGGTTTTGAAGCTTATTCGGGAAATTTTGCCGATGCCCGCAAATGGATACAAGAAGGCTGGGTAGACTATATTGCTCCGCAGGTGTATTGGAGCATGGGCAACGGGTCGGCAAATTATACGCATTTGGTGCCTTGGTGGAGCGAAAATGTATCGGAGCAACACCTTTACATTGGCCACGGAGTGTACAAAGTCAACAGCGATGCCAACTGGCGTAGACCCATGGAGGTTTCTAATCAAATACGCTTTAACCGAACCTTTGCCAATGTGCACGGAAGTATTCTTTTCAGCGCCAAAACCCTTCGCAACAACCCAAATCAGTTATGCGATATCCTCTGTCAGGAAGTATATCAATCTCCAGCGCTTGTTCCAGCCATGCCTTGGAAAAGCACCACTCCTCCGCCCGTACCTACTAACCTCGAAACAGAACTCAACGATAACAACACTATTACCTTAACGTGGTCTTATCCTTATACTCCCACTTCTGAGCGCGACAAAGCCCGGTATTTCGTTGTCTACAGAAGCATTAACAAAACCTCCCTCGACCTCCGAACGGGGCTATCCATTCGGGCCATTGTGGTAAACGAAGCAGGAAAAAACACGTTTACCTTTACCGATTTACAAGTCACCCCTGGCACTAAATACAACTACACCGTCAGTGCATTTAACCGACTTCATAATGAAAGTAAACCAACTGATGTGGTTAGTATCTCCACCGCGCAACGGGCGGTAGAAGTGGTGGAAGAAGCCCCCAAGCCGATTTTACCTTTGGCTTCGCAATTACAGGCTCCGATTACTCCCCACGAAGAGCCTACGGAAGCCGTTGCGGCCGCCGAAGAAGAAAAAGAAGAGGCTGAGCCTGAAACTACCGAAACACCCGCCACTGAATCAGACGAGTTGTTAGAAGTTTTCCCCAATCCATTCAACCAACAGATAGACATTCGGTACCGACTTACCGAAGCCACCGAGGTGTCGCTCTATGTGTACGATTCGCACGGCACGCGCGTGGGGGCGTTGGTGGTGAACAAACCTCAGGAAATAGGCACTTATTCTGTTAAATTCAATGGGCAATTCCTGAGCGAAGGTGCGTATTACGCCCGTTTGATGGCGGGTCCCGTACAAAAAACCGTTAAGATGGTTTTGAAACGTTAGGAAGTATTAACAAAAATCAGGGCAAGAATCTAGCCCCATTCTTCGTTGATAGCCCACAAACAAATTATAATTACAACCATGAAACAATTCGTATTAAGTGCCTTGTTGCTTGCTGCAAGTGCCGCTACTTTTGCCCAAACTACTACAGCCGTGGAAAAAGACCCCATCAAAAAAATCGAAGTAACGGGCACCGCCGAATTGGAGGTCGTTCCCGACGAACTGTATTTTACCATTTCGTTGAAGGAATATTTCAAAGACGAAAAAAATCAAAAAGACAAAATTGGTCTTGAAACCCTTGAAAAACAACTCATTGAGGCCGTAAAAAGCGCTGGTTTACCCAAAGAAAATCTTAGCATCAGCGGCGTAACGGGTTACCGTGAATGGACTGGCAAGAAAAAACCTCAACATTTTCTGGCAGGGAAGCAGTTTCAACTCAAACTTTCAAATGCCAATAACATCAATGAGCTAATGTCCAAAGTGGACGACCGAGGAGTAGAGTATGTCAACATGAGCCGCGTGGAGCATTCCAAAAAAGAGGAATTTCGTCGGCAGGTCAAAGTCAATGCGCTCAAAGCAGCCAAAGAAAAAGCGGGTTATTTGCTAGAATCCATTGGTGAGAAATTGGGCGAAGTACTCGAAATTCACGAAGTGGAAGAAGGCAGCGTATATCCGATGTACAAACAGGCGCAATACAATGTGCGCATGATGGCCGCCGATGCTGCACCCGAAGGAGGCGAAGCCCTTGAATACCAAAAGATTAAATACAGCTACCGCATGAACGCCACGTTCAGAATCAAATAGTTATTTTCAATTCACTCAAAGAGGCAAGGTTTCTCTGCGTCTTTGAGTGAATATCTTATTTTTTTCTTCTTACGTCCAGTCCATACCCTTTCAGGATACTACGCGCCAGAGCCGATTTATGCACTTCGTCGGCACCGTCATAAATACGGGCGGCCCGCTCGTGGGCGTACCAATACGAGAGTAGAATATCGCTGGTCATGCCCAGCCCGCCGTGGGTTTGAATAGAGCGGTCAATGACGCGTAACATCATATTGGCCGTAAAAAACTTAATCATCGAAATCTCATCCCGCACAGATGCCGCACCGAATTGGTCAATATTATGTGCCGTCCGCAAAACCAGCAACCGCGCGGCATCTATTTCCGCCCGACTTTCGGCAATGAATCCCTGAATAAACTGCGTGTCGCCCAGTACCTTTCCTTCTTCCAATTCCCGACTGACCGCATAACGGCACATCAGGTCAAAGCTACGCTCGGCAATACCAATAAACCGCATACAGTGATGAATCCGCCCAGGTCCGAGGCGTTCTTGTGCCAATAGAAACCCTGCTCCTTCAGCACCAATCAGGTTGGCCTGTGGTACGCGCACGTTTTCGTAAAGCATCTCTGCATGACTCGCCCAGCTATCACCTGCATGACCCATAATGGGAATATTCCGTACCAATTTCACCCCTGGGGTTTCCATCGGCACCAAAATCTGACTGGCGCGCTTGTGCGGCGCGGCTTCTGGATTAGTCACGGCCATGACCACGGCAAACGCTGCACCGTCGGCCGAACTGGTAAACCATTTATGGCCGTTAATGACATAATCGTTACCGTCTTTTACCGCCGTTGTTCCCATCCGAGTAGGATTAGAACCCGCAAATTCAGGCTCGGTCATGCTGAAACAACTCCGAATTTCGCCGTTCATCAGTGGCTTTAAATAACGCTTTTTGAGGTGTTGGGGCGCATATTTGTGCATGAGTTCAGTGTTGCCGATGTCAGGAGCTTGCGTGTTAAATACAAAATGCCCGAACGGCGAACTAGCCAGCACTTCGCTAATTTGTCCAAATTCACACAGCGTCAGGTTCAGGCCACCGTCTTCTTCGGGCAAATGTAATCCCCAGAGTCCTGCTTGTTTGACGAGCTGACGTTTCTGCTGCAAAATAGGCTCTACGTGCGAAAAATCATGGGCGAGGTATTCGGTAGTTTCGAGCGGATACAGCTCTTTTTCAATAAATACTTTGATTTTTGGCAATAACTCCCGAGTACGGTCGGTGGCAAAGATTGGTTCCATTGAGTTGGTTAAGGTTTATTATGCACGCAGAATGACTCCCCAAATATAAAAAATAAAGCTTTACGGAAGTTGGGTTATTTATCAGCCCAATAGTTCAATTCTTATAAAATTATTGGCAACAAAATCAACTATTTGCCCTAATTTTAACCGCTAATTACCGTTTTTCCTCATGCTCATTTCTCTTCAAAACGCCTTTGTTCGTCGTTACGACACCGTGATACTTTCTGAGTTAGATTTCCAAATTCTCCCCGGCGAACAATGGGCCATTGTGGGGGAAAACGGCAGTGGAAAAACTACCTTATTGGAAGTTTTGGCGGGAAAATGGCCCGTTTGGCGGGGGAAACTTACTCATTCGTACGGAGAAGTGCTGCTTTCAAAAGTTGCCGAGCTAGTCCCTTCCGATTATTCATTCAATCGAATCGTAGCTTCGGCTGCCCAATATTATCAACAGCGTTTCCACAGCTTTGAAGCTGAAATAGCACCTACCGTACGGGAAGTATTGACCAATCAACTCAAACCCGTTGGTACGGTAGATGAGCATTCGGTACAATTGCCCGAATCGACTGTTTCAGAAGAGGATTTACTAAAAACCACCCGCCTGCTTTCTATTGAACACCTGCTCGACCGTCCTTTTGTCACGCTTTCTAATGGCGAAACTCGGCGGATGATGCTCACGCGGTCGTTGCTCAAAAAACCGAAGCTGTTATTGTTAGATAATCCTTTTGCGGGCTTGGATGTACACTCGCGTGATGTCTTACGCGAGGCATTGAAGCAATTAAAACACGAAGGAATTTTGGTCATTCTGGTAACGTCTTCGGTCGAAATTCCAGAAAGCGTAACGAATGTATTGGAATTGAAAAATGGAAAAATCGTAGGTGTGACTTCGGGCAGTGCGTCTACTGATGATGCATCCAGTAAGATGTTAGGTACGGATTTAAAGGTAAAATATAGACCCTTGCAGGCTGACAAAAATTCAGTATCGGTCCATCAGGATTTTGAATTGGCGGTCAATCTGCGAAATATCAACGTGACTTATGGTAGTAAGAAAGTTTTGATAAACGTAGATTGGAAAATCAAAAAAGGAGAAAAATGGGCATTAGTAGGACCCAACGGTTCAGGGAAATCAACGCTACTGAGCCTCCTTACCGCCGACAACCCTCAGCGTTTTGCCAACGACTATGACCTTTTTGGTGTCAAACGTGGTGGCGTCTCGATGTGGGATGTAAAAGGAAAGATAGGTCACGTTTCGCCCGAATTACATTTGTATTTTCCGCAGGAAACCACCGTTTTTAAGGCCATTGCGTCTGGTTTTTTTGATGCTACGGGGGTTTATTTCAGGAAGTTGACCGAGGAGCAGATTCAACGCACACACGTGGTGGCCGAATGGCTGAATGTAACCGCATTTATTGAAAAACCCTTTAAAAATATTTCGAAAGGACAACAAAGATTGGTGCTTTTGGCCCGTGCCTTGGTCAAAAACCCGCCCCTTTTGATTTTGGATGAACCCTGCCAGGGATTGGATTTTGCGGCAGTCGAACATTTCAAAGAAGTCGTTGATGTCATTTGTGATACGCCCGAGCGCACACTCATCTATGTATCGCATTACGCCCACGAAATCCCGAGTTGCGTTACCCAAACGTTGCGTTTGGAAGAAGGAAAAGTAATTTAAGTTGGAATATTATTGACCGCTTTCTATCAAGCGATTGGTCCGAAATACCCGTGGCGTTTGTCCTCTTCGTGCATTTACCAAAAAGAGTTGGTAGGTTCCAGGTTCAAGAAAACAGGCGGCAATATCCCCCGCAAAACCTGGTCTAAAATACTCCCGTTTGGTTAAGAACTGAATCGGATTGGTTTTGGTGGCCGTGGCCGAAATAAAGTAGAAGCGTCGGTTATTTTTTAGCATCCACAACCAAGCCTCTCCTTGGTTCATTTGAAACCTGACCGTGTCGGTTTTTACGGTAGCTACGCGTCTACACCGGGCAGCATCTTCCGAAACAGTTTCCCATTCTAGCGTCGTTTGAATAAAAGGTTGCAATGAATCTGTTTTCAGCATCGCAACATCCACCAAAGGAGAATCTGTTTGGCAAACTCTATTTTGAGACTGAGCAGTTTGATAGATTTCGGGCAAACCGTTTTGTGCTTTCCAGTTTAAGTACAGCAGGTTATTGTGTTGCATGTTGTAAGTATCTGCCCAAAATTTCTGATAGTCCATGTAGCGGTAGCCCCAATCACGGTAATACGATAATCCCAAAATACCCATGCTGACTCCTAAAAACATAAGAAAGAGTCGGTGAAGAATGACTTTATTATTTTGTAATTGAGTGAGTAAAATAAGGTATCCAATCCCTACCAGCAAGGCAGAATAATGCCGATAACGCCCCAGCAACGCAGCATCAGAGCCCATTGGCTCAGTACGCAAAAGAGCCACTGCCGCCGCAGTCAGTAACGCAAACAACGCATAAACCGTTAGCTTAAAGGTCGGTGACGTCCAATATCGTGATTGTTGAATAGCTTTGAAATTGCTTAAAAACAAAACCATCACCATCGCGGCTCCTAAAACAGCCGCTACCCATTTAAAACTCCCCGAAATAAAATCTCCGTAGCCGCCAATAAATAGACAAAACCCCAAGAGCCACTGCACAGGGTTAGTTTGAATGCCGTATGTATCATCGGGCATCCCAAAAGATTTTGCCCACCAGTAACCCCCTAAAAAAATAACCCCAAAAAGGGACCACAGCGCCATTCGTGCCAAAGATGTCTGTTGCACAATTAAAATTACGAGGCCAATAAATATACTTAACAGCCCATTTCCATTGGAGAAGGTCGCCCCTACGGCACAAAGGAAGGCCAAGGTAAAGCGCCAATGACTTAGCTTTTGCTCATTATTTATCAACAGATGAATGGATTCAAATGCGAGCCAAATCACTACCATGTTTGACCAGACGGCCATTGGCCACAGTGCCGTTTCGGTAAATTGGAGTTGAAATAGGATAAAAAGAACTGGCAAAAAGTATAGGGAAGGTATTTTGGCTTCTTTCGAACCCCTATAAAGCAACCACGCCACCCGAATCCAACAAAGATTGCCGACCACAACCATGGCTTTGAGATTCACACAACCACTGATTATAACCTGTAAATAGGCAATTATTTTAGCCGGTAATATGACATGCTCACGAAATGGCGTAAAAAAAAGCTTCAAAGATTGGTCATCAAAGGGGAAGGCGTGATTGATAAACCCAAAAATCACGGGAAGGTCATCCTCGTTGGGAAATGGAATACTGAAGCGAAGTAGATATATAAAATAGGCAAAAACGGGGGTTGCGGCGACAAGAGCTAAAATAATTCGTTTGGGCATACGCTTACGCTATAACGTGAAAAACCTGACAGATTTTGCAGGAAAGAAATAGTCATGCAAATCCGTCAGGTTTTGGAAAGTCACCGCCCAACACAAGTTTGGGATGGTTTTGCACGGAACAAATATACAAAACCAACGAAATTCATCGCGTAATTTTACCCATTCTTTGGCTTGGCTTTTTTGGCATCAATCACTGTTTGAAAAGTACTGACCCCCGATGCCCCAAAAAAACCAAGCGCCTTGCGCCCATTGGGGTTGACATTGGTAACGTTAGTAAAAATATTGGAAGGTGGCGTGGCAAAAAGCCCGCCATTGGTAGATTCGATACGTACTTGATTGAGAAAGTAATACGCTTCCAGCGACACACTTAGCAGCTCTACTTTGATTGTATCTTTCTCAAGCGCAAACTCAATCTGAGGTACCACCGATTGGCGAATCGGAAGAATAAAAATCAAGCCGTCGCTGTTGGCACCAGGACTAAACGCTGCATCAAAAGCCGTTGAGATGTTGCTTGCACTATTGTAATACTTGCCGTTTCGGTATGATTTTATCCAATAACAATCTCCCGCGCCCGTAGGGTCACGCGCAAAAAACTCGGGCTTATAGCCTTCTTGGGGCGAGCCATCGGTGGGTGCAACGGGAAGTTTATCAAAAAAATAAGTCATTGAATCAATCTTGGGTACGCGATTGAGTTTGGTTGTAGCCCGATATTCTTCTGTACCAAATTTAACATTGAGCGTATACGTGCCCCCGATGCGCCCTAGCGAATCGCTTGCCGAAGCGGGTTTCCATACATAGTACCCGTTGTTTTTGAGGTCTTTAAATGTAAAAACTTTGCCTTTGTCGTCGGTAACAATAACGGTAGCATTTAGTACTGGCTTGGCGGGGCTATTGTCAAAATAAGGGGCCGATTCTGTCAGGCGAATGGTATGCTCGGTGGCTTGATTGGTTACCCAACCATCTACCACCAACTGAGGGTCTCCAGAGGGTATATCTAAGTTTACTACATCTTCACAGCTCGTCAAGGCACTAAGAGTCAGCGACAAAATGAATAATTGGGCGAATATTTTTTTCATAGCATGTATATCTTGTCAAAATTCAATAATCAGAATTTAAAATTATAAGTAACCGCAGGAATTACACTTCCAATAATGGAATAACGTATTGCCTCGGTTTGGAGGTTATTGTCTTCATTTTGCTGTACATAAGTTGAGAACGGATTCCGACGGTTGTACGCGTTATACACGCTAAAAACCCATTCCCCCTGCCCTTTGCCAAACAGCTTTTTCTTGGATTTGAGCGTAGCGCCCAAATCCAAACGGTGATAGGAAGGAATCCGGGACGCATTGCGCGAATCATTTACATTTTGCGGCAACGCCCATCCTCCCCATTCAAAGCGGTTGGTAGGAAAAGAGGCTGGTGTGCCCGTGTTGAAGGCGAAATTGGTCGAAAAACTCCAACGCTCATTCAGTTGGTATAAACCTACCACCGAAAGATTGTGGGTTTTATCAAAACGGGCGGGAAACCAGCCATTGTTGTTAATTCCTTCTATTTTTCGTTCTGTACGCGCCAACGTGTAGCTCAGCCAGCCCGTTAGTTTGCCACGATTTTTCTTTACGTAAAATTCTGCTCCATAGGCCCGACCATTGCCGAAGAGCAAATCTCCTTCGAGGTATTTATTGAGCAATAAATCCGAATTACGAACATAATCAATTTGGTTTTGGAGGTCTTTATAATACACCTCTACGGAAGCTTCGTAGGTATTGTCCTGAAAATTTTGGAACCACCCCAAAGCCACTTGGTCGGCAATTTGAGGCTTTATGATTTTTGAGCTTAACGTCCACACATCCAACGGCGAGCTTGCAGCGGTGTTGGACAATAGATGCAAATACTGCACAGTGCGGTTATAACTGGCTTTGATAGAAGTCGATGGCGAAAGTTCAATTTTTGTCGAAAAACGCGGCTCCCAATTTCCGTATTCATTGATTACACCCGTTTCATATTTGGTTTCTGAAACGGGAATTTTACGTTCTCCTTTGACGATTTCCTGAAATTCAAAATTAGTTCCAGGCCCCAAATTCCTAAAATACGAATAGCGAATTCCGTACTGAAACGATAACCAATCGTTTACTTTTTGTTCATTGCCAATGTACAGCGCCGATTCATCGGCGTAGCGCTCGTCGAGGCTAATATTGCGTGATTCCCCGCTCGAAATCGCCAATGCCGTTCCGGGCTTTGAAGTATAGTTGATGTATTGCCCCCCAAACGTAACCGTGTTGTTTGGCGTCAAGTAATACGTAAAATCAGGTTTAAGGCTCCACGTCTGAATGTTTGAATTCCACTTGAATTTATCGCCCGTTTTGCTCGTATTGTTGCGGTCTGATTCCAATCCGTAGTCATAGTTCGAATAAAACGTGGTAAAATTCATGAAAAGTTTGTTGTTGAAAACGTGGTTCCAACGCGCCGTAGCGGTTTGGTTTCCCCAATCAAAACCGAAGTCAGCCCCAAACACATCCCGACCAAAGTAACCAGAGGCATAAACGGTGTTTTTGTCGTCAATCCGATAATTGGCTTTGGCCGTAAAGTCATAGAAATAAAACCGCGACCCTTTCAAATCTCCGCTCAAAAATGGCTTGGCCAACACATCAATATACGACCGACGACCCGCTACAATAAACGACCCCTTTCCTTTGGCAAAAGGCCGTTCATAGCTCAACCGAGAGAAGATTGTGCCCACGCCGCCGTTAATTTCTGTCTTTTTTGAATTCCCTTCTTTGAGCCTCACGTCCAGAATAGAGGAAATACGCCCACCGTATTGTGCAGGAATCCCTCCTTTCACCAGCTTGACGTCTTTGATGGCATCGGGATTAAAAACCGAGAAAAAGCCAAACAAATGAGAAGAATTAAAGACGGGGGCTTCATCCAAGAGAACCAAATTTTGGTCAATATTGCCCCCGCGAACGTTAAAACCGCTCGCCCCCTCTCCTACGCTTGTCACTCCTGGCAACAACTGAATACTGCGCACTAAATCTACCTCACCCAGCAAGGCTGGCATTTGGCGGATGGTCTTCATTTCTACCTTATTGACCGACATTTCAATGTTTTTGACGTTCTCGTCCTCTTTTGTGGCCTTGACAACTACTTCCTGAAGTTTGAGGCTTTCATCTTTGAGTTCAAGATTCAGTTTTAAGTCGGCGGTAAGCTCAATTTTCTTTTCAATTTTTTCGTAACCGATGTAATTGAAAACCAAGGTGTAATTTCCAGTCGGCAGATTGAGCGCATAGTAGCCGTAATCGTTGGTGACGGTTCCGTTGCCAATCTCGCGCACGTAGACCGATACACCAATCAGGCTTTCACCGTCAGAAGCATCTTTGATGTACCCGCTTACGGTTTTTCGCTCTTGGCCATATCCGTAGGTAAGCGTTAAAAGAAAGACCAGACTCGTTAAGATTTGTTTCATAGCTGATGATGGGTTATTGATTGTTTTTAAAATGACAATCTGCGGGGAGGGTTCCCCTATCTATATGTTTGTACTTTTCTGATATAGAAACGTTGCAAACCTACTTCATTGTTCAAAAAAATAAGATAAAATTGGGATGAACTGCCTGAAAAACGGCGTAAACGGGAAGAATGCAGGTATTAAAAATGCAAAAGCACCGCCAAGGCAGTGCTTTTGCTGTATCTTTAAAAAATTGTTAATCTACCACAACTTCATCCATTGCAATCGTTGTAGGCCGTCCTGCGGCGGGATGTCCTGCGGGAGCTGGGCCAGCGTTTTTGGCACGAATTCGAATATAACGGGCCCGGGCCGTTTTGAAATCTGCTACTATGGGCATAATCTCCCACGGCCCTTCCAGTTCGTACTTTACAGGCTGAGCCAGTGCGTCTTTAAAGCTTTCACCATCGCGTGAAAGGCCAATTTCAACCGACGTAGGTGGAAATACATTGTTCATGATTACTTTGAGAAAATTGGCAGAGACTTTGGTAACGGGTTTTACCTCCCCTAAATCAATCGTGATTTCAAAATCTTTGCCCGACATACGGACCCATTCGGCACTGTTTCGGGGGCTTTGCGCTACTTGGCCGTCCGTGAGTTTCTTTTTGTCTGCATCTACGCCTTCAACTAGTGCATTGGCATAGGTGTAGGGTTTTCCTTTGGCGCGGTGAATAAAGAATTTCTCTTCAAACGTGGCGCCTGCCGTAGTGATAGCTTTAATTGTGGTGATTTTATCCAACGTAATGGGCATCAAATATTCGGTCGAGCTCGTCGAAGGTTCTTTGCCATCAGTGGTATAATATATTTTGCTATCGGAGTCAAGTTTTTCCAACCGAACCTGCAATTGTCCTTGATTATTAAATTGCGTCACCGCCCGCACGTCCAACATTCTTTTTGAATAATTGACTTTCAGATAATTCAATCGTTTTAAATGCTCTTTCAGGCGTGTGGCAAAATCTTCAAAATTCTTTCCGCCCGAAGGTACCCAAGCCACTTCTGCAATGGCCGTCGCGCGTGGGAACGTCATGTATTCTACCTGTGCGGGGCTAGGCATGTATTCGGTCCAAACATTGCCTTGCACCCCCAAAATGTATTTTTGTTCTTCAGGAGAAAACCCTGCTCCTGGGTCATATTCATAGACTTTTTCAATGGGTAAATATCCCCCGATAGCCAAGGGTTCTTTGGCTGGATTGGCCTGATAATAGTCTAGGTAGTAATAAGTGTTGGGCGTCATGATGACGTTATGCTTTTGCTTGGCGGCTTCAATGCCCCCTTTGGTACCACGCCAACTCATCACCGTGGCATTGGGCGCTACGCCGCCTTCCAAAATCTCGTCCCAACCGATAATGGCTCGCCCTTTCGAATTAACAAACTTTTCGATGCGCTTGATGAAATAGCTTTGGAGTTCATGCTCATCTTTAAGATTCAATTTTTTGATTAAATCTTGACAAAAACTACTCTGCTTCCAAGCATCTTTGGGGGCTTCATCCCCACCGATATGAACGTATTTCCCTGGAAACAAGGCAAATACTTCCGTCAACACATCCTGTAAAAACGTGAAGGTTTTCTCATTGGGACAATAAATGTCGTTCATTACGCCCCATTTGGTAGCTACCTCGTATTTTTTAGAAGGCTCACAACCCAACTCGGGATACGCCGCCAACGCCGCCAACGAGTGCCCCGGCAGTTCGATTTCGGGAATAATGGTCACGTATTTTGATTGGGCATACTTCACCACCTCTTTGATTTCGGCTTGGGTATAAAAACCGCCGATTTCTTTTCCATCAAACTTTTGCGGATAGTTTTCTGAATACTGACCCACGAGCGTTTCTTTGCGTTTTGAGCCTATTTGCGTCAGTTTTGGATATTTCTTTATCTCAATGCGCCAGCCTTGATCATCTGTTAAATGCCAATGAAAAATGTTCATTTTGTGCAAGGCCAACAAATCAATGTATTTTTTAATAAACGAAACGGGCATAAAATGCCGACTGACATCCAGCATAAGGCCACGATGGACAAAACGGGGCTTGTCCTGAATCTGACACACGGGCATCGACCATGCCACGTTTTCGACTGGCACGGGACTAAAAACAGCCGTCGGCAATAGTTGCAGAATGGTTTGTACTCCGTAGAAAGCGCCTTGCGGTGTTGCCGCTTCCAACGTAATTCGGTCAGTGCTTACGCTAAGCTTATAGCCTTCTGTACCAAGGCCTAATGCTTTATTTAGACGAATATAAATTACGTTTTTGGCCGTTGGGGCAGCTGTGGCAGCAATGGCCAAAGGTAGTTTTGAAGCCATTTTCAACGTCGTTGCCAAACTTTGCGCAACTACTTTCAGCGGTGCATCTTTGGGCGTGACAATAATTTTGGTTTGCGCATTTAATACAAACGTCCCCTCGCCGCCATTGAACTGCGCAGGAAAAGGAATCAGATTGTAGGTATTTTCTTGTGCTTGAAGAAGTGTAAAGCGTAAGGTGAAAAATGTAAAGAAGAAAATTAGTTTTTTCATGCTCATAATAAATCATTTAAAAAACAAAGGAACTAAAAAACGGCTGGAATCGAAAAAAAGTATTCTCCCATCAAAAGCAAAAAAACGCCCCAACCTAGGTCGGGGCGTTTTACTATATAAACTAATTGGAAACCTATTAATTTGCCAATTCACGTTTCCCACGGCGTGAACCGCTGCGCTCGCGTGACTCGCTCACTGTTTCGAGTTCTTCTTTCGAACCAATGATGAGTTTTTGATAACGACGCGCACCCGTACCAGCAGGAATTAAGTGACCTACAATCACGTTTTCTTTCAAGCCTTCGAGGGTATCGCGTTTCCCGCGTACGGCCGCTTCGCTCAATACTTTGGTCGTTTCCTGGAACGACGCCGCAGAGATAAAGCTTTCAGTACCCAAAGACGCTTGCGTAATACCCATCAGGGTTGGCTGAGCAACCGCAGGTTTGGCATCACGGGCAGTCACCAAACGTTGGTCACGGCGCTTAAGCGTTGAGTTTTCGTCACGCAAACGGCGTGCAGAAATCAACATACCCGGTTTGAGAGATTCTGAATCACCAGCATCTTCTACCACTTTCATGTCGAGTACACGATCGTTTTCTTCGCGGAATGTCCACTTATCAACGGCCTGCATTTCGAGGAAGTTAGTATCACCTGGATCCATAATTTCAACTTTCTGCATCATTTGGCGTACGATACACTCGATGTGCTTATCGTTGATTTTTACCCCTTGTAAGCGGTAAACCTCTTGGATTTCGTTTACGAGATACTCCTGTACGGCGGTTGGCCCTTTGATGGAAAGAATATCACTCGGCGTGATGGCTCCGTCAGAAAGCGGCTCACCAGCTTTTACGTAGTCACCGTCTTGTACCAGAATGTGTTTCGACAATGGCACAAGGTATTTTTTACGGGTACCGTCTTTCGACTCGATGTTGATTTCACGGTTACCACGTTTGATAATACCGTAGATAACTACACCATCGATTTCAGATACTACCGCAGGGTTAGACGGGTTACGAGCTTCGAACAATTCAGTTACTCGTGGCAAACCTCCCGTAATATCGCGGGTTTTACCCAACGTACGAGGAATTTTTGCTAAAGGCTGACCTGTTCTTACCACGGCACCATCTTTGATTACCAGGCGAGCACCCACAGGTAAGTTGTATATTTTCTCTTCGATGTCAGTCAAAAGCGGGCTTTTTCCTTTCACCAAAATGCCTGGATTCTTGGTACGGTCACGACTTTCGATGATTACCATTTCCTGGAAGCCCGACTGCTCGTCGATTTCTTCACGGAACGTAATACCTTCTTCAATCGCTTCGTATTCGATTACCCCGTTGAATTCTGATAAGATAACGGCGTTGTACGGATCCCAGTTACAAAGTTCCTGTCCTTTGGTTACTTTTTGTCCTTCTTTTACCAACAATGTAGCCCCGTAAGGTACGTTGTTTGCAATCAGTACTTGTCCGTTGGCTTCGCTAATGATACGAATTTCGCCCGAGCGTCCCATTACGATGGTGGCAGGGTTTCCTTCGTTATCGGTAGAATCTACCGTACGCATATCTTCAAATTCCACTTTACCGTCAAACTTGGTTTTGATGGAGGCTTCCTGCGCAATGTTTTGCGCAACCCCACCCACGTGGAATGTACGAAGGGTCAGCTGGGTTCCTGGCTCACCGATTGACTGTGAGGCAATTACCCCAACAGCTTCGCCGTTTTCTGCCATACGTCCCGAAGCCAAGTTACGTCCGTAGCATTTCGAGCAAACTCCGTTACGGGTTTCGCAAGTTAATACCGAACGGATTTCAACGGCTTCAATGCTGGTTTCGTCGATACGAGACGCAATTTCTTCCGTGATTTCGCTTCCAGAGGCGATGATTAGCTCACCAGTAAGCGGATCTAAAATATCATGAACCGATACCCGGCCCAAGATACGTTCTGCCAATGGTTCAACGATGTCTTCGTTGTCTTTCAACGCTGAAATTTCAATACCGCGCAGGGTACCGCAATCTTCTTCGTTTACGACGACATCCTGCGCCACATCGTGCAAACGACGAGTCAGGTAACCTGCATCGGCCGTTTTCAAAGCGGTATCCGCCAAACCTTTACGTGCACCGTGGGTAGAAATGAAGTACTCCAATACGTCAAGACCTTCTTTAAAGTTTGACAAAATTGGGTTTTCAATGATTTCACCTACGCCACCTGCCAGGTTTTTCTGAGGCTTAGCCATCAGACCGCGCATACCACCCAACTGACGTACCTGCTCCCGAGAACCACGCGCTCCCGAGTGCATCATCATATATACTGAGTTAAATCCTTGCTGATCATTTTCCAATTGCGTCAGGAGCGTGTTGGCCAACTTGGTGTTGGTACGCGTCCAAACGTCAATGATTTGGTTATAACGCTCGTTTTCGGTGATCAGACCCATCATGAAGTTGTCCATTACACCTTGCACTTCACCTTTGGCTCCGTCGATAAGCTGCCATTTTTCGTCTGGGATTTTGATATCACCCAAACCAATTGACAACCCACCTTTGAATGCCGTTTGGAAACCTAAGTGTTTGATTTCATCCAAGAACTGAGCACAACGTGCATTACCTGCAATTTTGAATACGTGACCGATGATTTGCTGCAATTTTTTCTTTGTCAACAATTCATTGATGTATCCTACTGATTCAGGAACAAACTGGTTGAAAAGGATTCGACCAGCTACGGTATCGATCAATTTCTTCTCCAGCGTACCATCCTCGTTACGAACCGTCACGCGGCATTTGATATGAGCATGCTTCGACAACTTGCCTTCGTTGATGGCAATGATGACCTCATCCGCTCCATAAAATATACCACCCTCTCCAATGATTGGAATCTCAGGCGTTGATTTACGTCCTTTTGTTACGTAATACAAGCCCAAAACCATGTCTTGTGAAGGTACCGTGATTGGCGCACCGTTGGCTGGGTTCAAGATGTTGTGTGACGAAAGCATCAACATGGATGCCTCCAAAACTGCTTCTTGTCCTAGTGGTACGTGAACCGCCATCTGGTCACCGTCAAAGTCAGCATTGAACGCCGTACAAACGAGTGGGTGCAGCTGAATGGCTTTTCCTTCAATCAATTTAGGCTGGAACGCCTGAATCCCCAAACGGTGAAGCGTTGGAGCACGGTTGAGCAACACTGGGTGTCCTTTCAACACGTTTTCCAAAATATCCCAAACCACAGGGTCTTTGCGGTCAACGATTTTCTTCGCAGATTTTACCGTTTTTACGATTCCGCGTTCGATTAGTTTACGGATAATAAACGGTTTGAATAACTCCGCCGCCATGTCTTTAGGGAGTCCGCACTCGTGCAATTTGAGCTCCGGACCTACCACGATAACCGAACGACCAGAATAGTCAACACGCTTACCCAATAAGTTTTGACGGAAACGGCCCTGCTTACCTTTCAACATATCGGAAAGGGATTTCAGCGCGCGGTTACCTTCTGAACGAACGGCGTTTACTTTACGGCTGTTATCAAACAATGAGTCAACCGCTTCTTGCAACATCCGTTTTTCGTTACGCAAAATCACCTCAGGAGCTTTGATTTCGATCAAACGCTTCAATCGGTTGTTACGAATAATTACGCGACGATACAAATCATTTAAGTCCGACGTAGCAAAACGTCCACCATCCAATGGCACCAATGGACGCAATTCTGGTGGAATCACGGGAACCATACGAATCACCATCCACTCGGGGCGGTTTTCGATACGGGTGTTGGCGTCGCGGAGGGCTTCGACTACTTTCAGACGTTTCAGCGCTTCCGCTTTACGCTGTTGTGAGGTATCATTGGCTGCGTTGTGGCGCAGTTCGTACGACAATTCGTCCAATTGTGTCCGTGACAACAACATTTCCAACCCGTCGGCACCCATCTTAGCGATGAATTTATTGGGGTCTGTGTCAGGCAACATTTGGTTTTCGCGTGGCAGTTTGTCCACAATGTCCAAGTATTCATCTTCGGTCAAGAAGTCCATTTTATTGACTCCATCTTCCGCTTTGATACCCGGCTGAACAACTACATAACGCTCATAATAAATGATTTGGTCCAATTTCTTGGTAGAAAGGCCCAAGAGATAACCGATTTTGTTTGGCAAGCTACGGAAATACCAGATATGAGCTACGGGCACAACCAACTCGATGTGTCCCATCCGTTCGCGGCGTACTTTTTTCTCCGTTACTTCAACTCCGCAACGGTCGCAAATAATACCCTTGTAACGAATACGCTTATATTTACCACAGTGACATTCCCAGTCTTTTACCGGCCCGAAGATGCGCTCGCAGAAAAGCCCGCCCATTTCAGGTTTATAAGTCCGATAATTGATTGTCTCCGGCTGGGTTACCTCGCCATAAGAGCTCTCCAAGATAGACTCTGGCGACGCCAAGCTGATGGTAATCCGCGAAAAGTCACTATTGATTTTCTTGTTTTTCTTGAATGACATTTCGGATATTGTTTTTGTGAAAATGATTTTTGAAAGCTTCTGACAGAAGTTCTTTTAGTTTTCCGAAGGTTTTAAACCTTCGGAAAACTACCTCTGAAAGAACGAAAATTAATCCATTGTGATTTCGAGAGCGAGACCTCGTAACTCGTGAATCAATACGTTGAATGATTCAGGAATATTTGGTTTCGGAAGGTTTTCACCTTTCACAATCGCTTCGTACGCTTTTGCACGTCCGATAACGTCATCCGATTTCACGGTCAAAATCTCTTGCAGAATATGCGACGCTCCAAATGCTTCGAGTGCCCACACTTCCATTTCTCCAAAACGCTGACCCCCAAACTGGGCTTTCCCACCCAATGGTTGTTGCGTAATGAGTGAGTATGGCCCAATCGAACGGGCGTGCATTTTATCATCCACTAAGTGACCTAATTTCAGCATGTACATGATACCTACTGTTACGTTTTGGTCAAACATATCTCCTGATTGACCATCGTAAAGCGGTGTACGTCCGAATTCAGGAATTCCGGCTTCGTTCAATTCAGCAACAACCTGATCCTCAGTAGCTCCGTCGAAAATCGGTGTCGCATATTTACGGCCCAATCTTCTACCAGCCCAAGCCAAAATGGTTTCATAAATCTGACCGATGTTCATACGTGAAGGTACCCCAAGTGGGTTCAACACGATATCCATTGGTGTTCCATCAGCAAGGAAAGGCATATCTTCATCGCGAACGATTTTTGCCACAACCCCTTTGTTTCCGTGGCGACCAGCCATTTTATCACCTACTTTCAGCTTGCGCTTCTTGGCGATATATACTTTGGCCAACTTCACGATACCCGCAGGGAGTTCATCTCCAACTTCCAACGTAAAGCGGTCGCGTTTAAAGCGTCCAGCAATTTCGTTGCGACGTTTTTGATAGTTTTTCACCATTTCAAACAACATCTTGTTGGTAGTAGGATCTTCTGTCCAACCTTCGATAATTAAATCGCCCAACAAGTTTACTTCTTCCGCAACAACATAACCTGCCTCATCCCGGTAAGGGTTTTTGTCAGGGAACACGTTATTGATGATGTTAACACGGCTGAATTTCACCCCTTTGCTGATGATATCTTCGCCAAATTTATGTTTTACTCCCGCACTTGTTTTGCCGTCGAGAAGTTCTACCATTTTATCAATGATTACTTCACGAAGTTTGGTCAAATCGCGGCTGTAGGCTTTCATTAACACTTTTAGCTCATCCTTCTGCTTAACGCGCTCATCACGACCTGGGCGAGAGAACAGCTTAGTGTCAACGACCACACCTTTCATCGATGGAGGTGCTTTACGAGAAGCATCTTTCACGTCGCCCGCTTTGTCACCAAAGATGGCACGCAATAGTTTCTCTTCTGGCGTTGGGTCAGACTCTCCTTTGGGAGTAATCTTACCAATCAAAATATCTCCTTCTTTTACTTCTGTTCCGATGCGAACGATCCCGTTTTCGTCAAGATTCTTAACGGCCTCCTCACTTACGTTCGGAATTTCAGCCGTCAATTCTTCTTCTCCGCGTTTGGTATCCCGTACTTCCAAATCAAATTCTTCGATGTGGATTGAAGTAAAGATATCATCACGAACAACTCTCTCTGAGATTACGATAGCATCCTCAAAGTTGTATCCTTGCCAAGGCATGAAGGCTACAAGTAAGTTACGTCCCAAAGCCAATTCTCCAGCTTCTGTCGCGTATCCTTCGCTCAAAATGTCACCTTTTTCAACTTTTTGGCCTTTCAGCACCATTGGACGAAGGTTGATACAAGTATCTTGGTTGGTACGACGGAACTTAACCAAGTTATAAGTAACAACATCACTGTCAAAACTTACAAGGCGTTCTTCATGGGTGCGCTCATAGCGAACAACAATTTTGGTTGCGTCCACAAATTCAATCACTCCATTTCCAGTCGCGACAACCAATGCACGCGAGTCACGGGCCACACGTCCTTCCAAACCAGTACCTACGATAGGTGCCTGAGGACGGAGAAGAGGCACAGCCTGACGTTGCATGTTTGAACCCATCAAAGCACGGTTAGCATCATCGTGTTCCAAGAATGGAATCATAGAAGCGGCCACCGATACAATCTGGTTAGCGGCAATATCCATCAATGACGCCTGCGAAGGATCCACCATTGGGAAGTCACCTTCAAAACGTGTCTTGATTTTATCGATCAAGAAGTTTCCTTTATCATCAACAAACGCATTGGCCTGTGCGATGTAACGTGAATCTTCTTCCTCTGCCGTCAGATAAACCAGTTCATTGGTCAATTTACCATTATCAATTACGCGGTAAGGCGTTTCGATAAAGCCCATGCTGTTTGTTTTGGCATACACGCAAAGGGAAGAAATCAAACCGATGTTTGGACCTTCGGGAGTTTCAATCGTACAAAGACGTCCGTAGTGCGTATAGTGAACGTCACGAACCTCAAAACCAGCGCGTTCGCGGCTCAAACCACCTGGCCCCAGTGCAGACATACGACGCTTGTGCGTAATTTCTGCCAGCGGGTTGGTCTGGTCCATAAACTGCGATAGCTGGTTTGTACCAAAGAAAGAATTAATAACCGACGATAAAGTACGGGCATTGATCAAATCTATTGGCTTAAAATCTTCGTTATCGCGAACGTTCATACGCTCTTTGATGGTACGAGACATACGCGCCAAACCTACCCCAAATTGAGCCCATAGTTGCTCTCCCACGGTACGAACACGGCGGTTCGACAAGTGGTCAATATCATCAACTACGGCTTTGGCGTTGATAAGGCCGATTAAGTATTTTACAATGGAAACAATGTCTTGGGTAGTTAACACCTTGGTCGACATTGAAATATCCAATTGCAATTTTTTATTTACTCGGTAGCGTCCTACATCTCCTAGGTCATAACGCTTATCTGAGAAGAACAGGCTTTGAATTACTTCGCGGGCCGTTTGTTCGTCGGGAGCTTCTGCGTTACGCAATTGGCGATAAATCTGCTCAACCGCTTCTTTTTCTGAGTTAGAACTGTCTTTTTGTAGCGTATTATAGATGATATTGTAATCCGCCATGTTCATATCCTCACGGTGCAGAATGATAGATTTCTGTCCTGAGTCAAGGATTACGTCTAGGTCATCGGCTGATACAATAGAATCACGCTCTAGCAAAACTTCGTTACGGCTGATAGATACTACTTCACCAGTATCTTCATCTACGAAATCTTCCGTCCATGTACGCAAAACCCGCGCCGCCAAGCGACGACCCACGGCTTTTTTCAAGCTTGCCTGAGTCGCTGGAATTTCTTCTGAGAGCTCAAACAAATCAAGGATTTCTTTGTCAGAACCAAAGCCGATAGCGCGCAAAAGGGTAGTAACGGGAAATTTCTTTTTCCGATCAATATACGCATACATTACGTTGTTGACGTCGGTTGAGAATTCAATCCATGACCCTTTGAACGGGATAATACGGGCAGAATATAGTTTTGTTCCGTTGGTGTGTTTGCTCATTGAGAAAAACACACCTGGTGAACGGTGCAATTGCGAAACAATTACGCGCTCGGCACCATTGATAACAAACGAGCCTTTTTCGGTCATGTATGGGATCGCTCCCAAAAACACTTCCTGCTCAATGGTTTCAAAATCTTCGTTGTCAGCATCATTACACTTAAGACGCAATTTTGCTTTCAACGGCACAGAATACGTTAATCCGCGCGAGATACATTCGTCTACCGAATATTTTGGTGGATCAAGTGCATAATCGACAAATTCAAGTACGAAGTTTTCGCGGGAATCTGAAATAGGAAAGTTTTCCTGAAATACTTTATACAAGCCTTCTTTGTGACGTTCTTCAGATGCGGTATCTAAATTAACGAATTCACGATAAGAACGAACTTGTACATCCAAGAAGTCCGGATAGTCAATAACAGGTTTGATCCGGGCGAAATTTTTACGTGGAGGTTGTTTGGTTACCAAGGCTTTATAAGTTTTTTTGGTGGATAGAGCCCAACGTCAGTGTGACAATGTATAACGCTGGAAATCAATGATTAGTTTACAAAAAACTTAGCACGCCTCGTAGTTTTCAAAAAGTTTTCATCCCTCTGCATCGCTCCTACGAGTGGCGAAGTGTTTCAGATGAAACTCAACTCTCATCCCCAGCGGAGAGTTTTAAAGGAGTCCCCTTTGGGGTAAGGGGCTTAAAACAGGAAAAGACCTGACGCAAGGTCAGGCCTATCCCTCAGGAATTTGGATGGAGAAAATAGAAATTACTTAACTTCTACTTCAGCACCAGCTTCTTCCAATTGTTTTTTCAAAGCTTCTGCTTCGTCTTTAGAAACACCTTCTTTCAAAGGTTTCGGTGCTCCGTCAACGAGTTCTTTCGCTTCTTTCAAGCCAAGGCCTGTCAAATCTTTAACAAGTTTCACAACTTGAAGTTTAGCAGCTCCAGCTGATTTCAAGATTACGTCAAAAGAAGTTTTTTCTTCTACTACAGGAGCTGCATCACCACCACCTGCGGCGGCTACCATTACAGGAGCTGCGGCTGCGGGTTCGATACCATACTCATCTTTCAAGATTGCTGCAAGTTCGTTTACTTCTTTTACAGTAAGGTTAACAAGTTGCTCAGCGAATGCTTTCAAATCTGCCATTTTATTGAAAGTTAAAATTGTTTCTGTTTATGTTTTGATTGATTAATGTTTGCTGCTGTTGTCAGTCGTAAAAAATACGTTCCAAAAGCAACGTCTTGGTCAAAGACGATGGATTATCCTTCGCGTTCTGACAAAGTTTTGAGGATACCAGCCAATTTGCCTCCGCTGCTTTGCAATGCCGATACGACATTTTTGGCAGGTGATTGCAACAGACCAATAATTTCCCCGATTAATTCCTGTTTTGACTTCAGGGTCAAGAGCGTGTCAAGCTGATCAGCACCGATGAAAAGGCTATATTCAACCGAAGCACCTTTAAGCTTCAATTTGTCATTGCCTGACTCTTTACGGAATTCTTTGATCAATTTTGCCGCAGCTTTACCTGACTCCGGATGGAACATGATTCCTGAGAAACCCTTCAAAACAGTATCGTTGAAAGGAGTATAATCAGTATCTAATGTTTCCAATGCTTTTGCAATCAGCGTATTTTTAAAGACACGATACTCCACGCCTTGTGTAAAACACTTACGGCGCAGATTGTTTGTTTCACTCACTGTCATGCCGGTAGCATCAACAATATAGAAATAAGGTATCGCCTTGAACTTCTCGCTGAGTTCGTCTATGATAACGGCTTTTTCTTCGCGTGTCATAATTATATTCCTGCAATCGTGCTTTTATCAATCACTACACCCGGACTCATTGTACTCGATAGGTGTACGGTTTTTACATAGGTACCTTTAGCCGAAGATGGTTTGAGCTTCATCAAAGTAGCAATCAATTCTTGGGCGTTTTGGGCAATTTTATCAGAACCAAAAGACACACGGCCAATGCTGGTATGGATAATACCGAACTTATCAACCTTGAAGTCAATTTTACCCGCTTTTACCTCTTTTACAGCCTTACCGACTTCAAGGGTTACAGTTCCTGATTTGGGGTTTGGCATCAAACCGCGAGGTCCTAAGATTTTACCTAATTTACCGATTTTAGCCATTACAGTAGGCATCGTGATAATCACGTCTACGTCTGTCCAGCCTTGTTCGATTTTTTTTACGTATTCATCCAAACCTACATAATCAGCACCTGCCTCTTTGGCTTCGGCTTCTTTATCAGGAGAGCAAAGTACCAAAACGCGTACTTCACGACCTGTACCGTGCGGTAAGGCCACCACACCGCGAACCATCTGGTCTGCTTTGCGGGGGTCAACACCCAAGCGAACATCGATATCTACTGAAGCATCAAACTTAGTATATGAGATGTCTTTCAGAATTTCTGCTGCTTTTTCGAACGAATACTCCTGGCTGGAGTCATATTTCGCTAAAGCATCTTTTCTTTTTTTTGTCAATTTTGCCATTGTTCAAAATGTCTTTACGTCCGCTTGTGATTAGTTATCCCAAGGAGCTTGCCCTGATACTGTAATACCCATACTACGCGCCGTTCCCGCAATCATTTTCATTGCAGACTCAATTGTGAAGCAGTTCAAATCTGGCATTTTGGTTTCAGCGATTACTTTTACTTGATCCCAACTTACCGATCCTACTTTTTTACGGTTTGGCTCTGCCGAACCGAGTTTCACTTTTGCAGCCTCCATAAGCATAATGGGAGCCGGTGGAGTTTTGATGACAAATTCAAATGATTTGTCTTTGTAGTAGGTAATTACTACGGGCAATACCATTCCCATTTTGTCCTGCGTACGACCGTTAAATTGCTTGCAGAACTCCATGATGTTCAAACCTTTCGAACCTAATGCGGGTCCGATTGGGGGAGAAGGATTGGCCTGGCCACCTTTCACTTGCAGTTTGACGTAACCTGCTACTTCTTTCGCCATCGTTATTAAACGTTTAAGTTGGCGTTACCGGTTCAAGCGTACGGCTGACAGACGAAAGTGGAAGCTTTTCGTCTCGTACTCCCGGCAACATTCTGATAAATCAGCTTTCTTTTTCTACTTGTGCGTAACTCAGCTCCACGGGCGTACTACGCCCGAATATTTTCACAACGACATTTAGCTTCTTCTTGTCGTCAAAAATTTCTTCAACTGTACCGATAAATCCGCTGAAAGGTCCGTCAATAATTTTGACGCTTTCGCCTTTCATGAAACTTACTTTTGGTGCTTCAACTTCCTCTACTGCGTCTTCTACTTTACCCAAAATCCGATTAATCTCGGCTTGCCGCAACGGCACTGGCACTTTAGAATTTCCAGTAGTATTACCCAGAAAACCTAAAACACCTGGCATAGTAGTAATCAAGTGATAAGCATCACCCTTAGACAAATCAGCAGAAATGATGATATAACCTGGAAAAAAATTCTTTTCACGTATCCGTTTTTTACCGTTACGCATTTCAACAATTTTCTCGGTTGGAATCAGGATTTCAGGAATTGACTCTTGAATACCTTGTCTGGTGATTTCGTTTTCGAGATAAGTTTTAATCTTTTTCTCCTGACCAGACACTGCCCGGATAACATACCAATTCAGATTGCTCATACCTGCTCAATGTTTGGGTGACAGGGACAAATACCCTTAAAATGACTGATAAAGAAAAGAGAGGGCATTCTCGAAGATGAAGTCCATAAGACCTACCACGGCAGCAAAGATTAACGACCCCAACAGTACCAAAGTAGTGCTAGACTGTAAATCTGTAAGTTTGGGCCATGTGACATTATGTCTTACCTCGTCCCAGGAGGCGGTTACGAATTCTATAAATGAGTTCATTTTGCGCAAAAAATAGCACGGGCACCAGGACTCGAACCCAGACCGACGGTTTTGGAGACCGTAGTTCTACCTTTAAACTATGCCCGTGTAAAGATGTCTTTTCAAATCGGACTGCAAAAGTAGAGATTTATTTTTTCAACTGCAAGACTTTCAGAAGATTTTCAATTTTTTCTTAATAATTTCTTTACTAAAACCAAACTAAAAACGGTTAGTACCGCACCCATCATAAAAGGAGCACCTGCAAACTGAAATGGAGCAGAAGGAGAGGTAAAATAAGCAAAGAGAGAAGTCATCATGATTGGCCCAAAAATCGCCGTTAAACTCATCAGGCCCGTAAGAGCTCCTCGAAGTTCCCCCTGTTCATTGGGAGGCACTTCATTGGACATAATCGCTTGTAGGGCTGGCGTAGCAATTCCTCCAAGTGCCGACAGGACGGTGATGGCAAACATCATCCAACCTTTATCGGCAAATGCATACAACAGGAAACTTAGGGCATAAAGGGAAAGTCCCCAATAGATAGATTTTGTATTTCCTAACCTTGGAATAACCGTTCGCGTTAAACCGCCCTGTACAATAGCGGCCATCAAACCCACAAAAGCCAATGAGTAGCCAACCCATTTTTCATCCCAACCAAATTTTTCCATGGTAAAATAAGTCCAGGTGCTTTGAGTAGCATACCCAGCAATATAAGTCAGAACCAATGGAATAACTAGTCCGAAAATAACTGGGTATCTTTGTAAATGCCGCAATGCGCCTACTGGATTTGCACGTTTCCAATCAAAGGGACGGCGATTTTTTTCATCTAGCGATTCGGGTAGCACAAAATAGCCGTAAATGCAATTCAATAAACTTAACCCTGCCGACACGAAAAAAGGCACACGTGGCCCGTATTGCCCCAATAATCCTCCAATCATTGGACCAAGAATGAATCCTAACCCAAATGCTGCGCCAATCAGCCCAAAGTTTTGAGCCCGTTTATCAGGAGGGCTGACATCCGCAATGTAGGCCCCAGCGGTTGAAAAACTTGCCCCAAATATACCAGCTATAACCCGGGCCAAAAATAACCAACCTATGCTTGAAGCGAAAGCGCTAAAAATATAATCTAATCCAAACCCAAACAAAGACCCTAGTAATATAGGTCTGCGACCGTATTGGTCGCTCAAACCGCCCAAAATCGGCGAAAAGATGAATTGTGCAACAGAGTAGACAAACATCAGCCAACCTCCGTAGAGTGCTGCATCTGAAAGGCCTTCGCTGGTCAGTTCCTGTATAAGTCTTGGTATAACCGGTACAATAATTCCAATACCAGTTATGTCAATTAATAAAGTGATGAAGATAAAAATGAGTGCAGAGTTACGTTTTTCGGCCATGGGCACAGTTTATAAGAGCGCACAAAAGTATAAAAATTTTAAGTCAAAGGTACATGGGCCAATACACTTGTGCCTTTCGTGGTAGATTCAATCTGCCATGTCCCTCCCAATGAAGCAATTCTATCTTGAATATTATACAAACCCTTCCCACGTTTACTTTCACCATTGATTCCTTTTCCATTGTCAAAAACTTCCAGATGAACATACCCATCGAGGTTTTCTAATGAGATATAGGCTTCCGTAGCATTAGCGTGCTTTAATACATTATTAATTAGTTCAAGAAAAATATTATAGAGTTCAAATTCCGTTTTTTTATTCAGTCTCTTATCTAAATGTATATTTAGTTCAAATTTAGTTTTGTTGCTCCGGTTAAGTTTTTCAATCAGTTTTTCAATGCTTACCTGCAATCCATCTTCCTCTAAATCTTCTGGCAGTAAGTTATGACTCAAAAAACGAACCCTTTGGTGTGCATCATTGGTCATTTCAACCAGGCTATCATACACTTGTTTTTCCTGAGTAGACAAATGTTTCGTGTTAAATGACGTCAATGTCCAACGCATAGCAGATAGTGTACCGCCTAAAGAATCGTGCAAATCGGCCGCAACACGCTTACGCTCAAGCGTTTGTCCTCGTATAAGTGCTTCAGATATCTCTTTATTTTGGGATTGTAAAGCGGTAATCAACTCCCTTTGCGTATCCTCTCTTTCTTCTCTTGTGCGGCGATAATCCCGCGCCAGCGCCCATGTAAAAAATATCATTTCAAGCATACTTCCAATATGCATCGAATTGACCACAATCAGCGAAGGGTAGAGGTAACCAAGAGTCCAGATTATTTGCACTAAAATACCAATGAAATAAGCAATGGTACCAAACAAATAATACAAAGCAGAGACATTGCCACGCCTATAACTAACCACACACGAAACAGATACTAAACTAAAAAACACAAAAATCAGCGCACTTGAATACACATTTACGCTGATATCGTAAGGAATAATAAATATCCAACTGCTCAACACAACCGACAGGACCATGTCTGCCAGTAAAAATTTGTAGAGTAGGGGAGATGTATTTTTAAGGCGAAGCGCGTGGGTATAAAATAAGGCTCCCAATACATTACTCAGGACTACTGCAAATACAATTCCGAACCTTTTAAGCCAGATATTTTCGGGCCATACAATACTGTCAATAATACCATACCCCCCTATGATAGCAATAGATAAGTACCCTAGCAGAAAAAGCACATACAACAAAAAATTTCGTTCTTTGGTAACTAGCAAAAATACCACCTGAACTATAATCATACAAAGTGCAAACCCCAAATGTGCGCTCCAAAACCAAAGCTCGTCTAAATAACTACTATAAAAAAAGTGGGTTTCCGAAAGTTTGAGTTTTATCAGTTTAGCATCTGTTCCAACCAGTTGAACGTAGATTGTATAATTTTGATTGGGAAGAATATCAATCGGAATGGCGCATTGATGAACGCTAATCTCACGTTGGTAGGTGGGGAAGGCATCCCTGACCGTTTTTTTGATTATTTCTCCAGATGCCTCATTGATTAAGAATACATTCAACTCATCAATCATAGGGTAATCATTTCTCAAAACCCAATTAATGGGCTTATCGGTTTGTTTTCGCACCCGAAAACGAACCCAATGATATGCCTCTTCAATAAATCCAAAATCTGGCAAATGGCTTTGCGTACTTTTAAAGGAAATGGAAGAATCTTTCAGCAGTTCCTGCATGGTTAGATGACGGGTAGTATCTTCAAAATATTCAATACTATTTTTCCCCCATAAATTTACCTCTATGGATTTTTCATTAAGGATTGTTAGTGGTAACTGAGCTTTTACAAGCTGGCTCAGCAAACAGAAAATCAAAATCCCTGCAATACAACTGTAAAACTTAAATCCCGGCATTTCTTTTTGAAAAAGCGAACGCCAAATTAGTGAGTTAATCGTAAATAAAAAAGGGCACTCGATTGAGTGCCCTTTTTGTATATCTTAAAATATACTAATTAGTCAACGATTTCGGTTACTTTACCAGCACCTACCGTACGTCCACCTTCGCGGATAGCGAAACGAAGACCTTTTTCCATAGCGATTTGGTTGATAAGAACGACATCAATCGTCAAGTTATCACCAGGCATCACCATTTCAACACCAGCAGGTAAAGTAATGATACCTGTTACGTCAGTGGTACGGAAATAGAACTGTGGACGGTAGTTGTTAAAGAATGGAGTGTGACGACCACCTTCTTCTTTTGACAGGATATAAACCTCAGCTTTAAATTTAGCGTGTGGTTTTACTGAACCTGGCTTACAAATAACCATACCACGACGGATATCAGATTTTTCGATACCACGGAGGAGCAAACCAACGTTGTCACCAGCTTCACCACGGTCAAGGATTTTGCGGAACATCTCAACCCCTGTTACAGTAGATTTGAGGTTTTCTGCACCCATACCAAGGATTTCAACAGGATCACCTGTATTGATTACACCACGCTCGATACGACCAGTGGCAACAGTACCACGACCAGTAATCGTAAATACGTCTTCAACTGGCATCAAGAATGGCTTGTCCATGTCACGAGCAGGAGTTGGAATCCAGCTATCTACGGCATCCATCAAATCTTCGATGGTTTTAACCCATTTTGGATCGCCGTTCAAACCACCAAGAGCTGAACCTTGAATTACAGGGATATTATCACCGTCGAATTCATAGAAAGACAACAATTCGCGAATTTCCATTTCAACAAGCTCCAATAACTCAGGGTCGTCTACCATGTCCACTTTGTTCATGAAAACAACCAATTGAGGTACACCTACCTGACGAGCAAGAAGGATGTGCTCACGAGTTTGTGGCATTGGACCGTCAGTAGCTGCTACCACAATGATAGCACCATCCATCTGAGCAGCACCCGTTACCATGTTTTTTACGTAGTCAGCGTGACCTGGGCAGTCAACGTGAGCATAGTGACGATTTTCTGTCTGGTATTCTACGTGAGCCGTGTTGATTGTAATACCGCGTTCTTTTTCTTCCGGCGCATTATCAATTGATGAGAAATCACGCTTTTCTGCCAAGCCTTTTTCTGCGAGTACTTTAGTGATAGCAGCAGTCAAAGTAGTTTTACCGTGGTCAACGTGACCGATAGTACCTACGTTTACGTGGGGTTTGCTACGGTCGAATTGTGCTTTTGCCATTGTTGTATTAACTAAAAGTTGATTTTGAATTTATTATGGATTTACAGAGAAAACTTGCATTCCAGAGTTTTAAGAAGGCAAAAAGACGAGCTATGAAGTACTGAATTTCACGCTCGCATGATTAAACTTATGATTGCCTTCACCTCGAGCCGTTACGGGGATTTGAACCCCGGACCTCTTCCTTACCAAGGAAGTGCTCTACCACTGAGCTATAACGGCTTTCAATAAAAAAGTTAACCGTTATTCGTTAAAAGTTATTAGTTAAGTATTAGTCTCTAAATAACGATTAACAAGTAACAATTAACTTGAAAAATGAGCGGGAGACGGGGCTCGAACCCGCCACCTGAAGCTTGGAAGGCTACCGCTCTACCAAATGAGCTACTCCCGCGTTTTTTAGCTTGTCAGTTTTCGGACGAGCGTTAACAGTGAGAAAACGAATGCCAAAAACCTATTTACTAAAAGTGGGGGCGGATGGATTCGAACCACCGAAGGTATGAACCAGCAGATTTACAGTCTGCCCCATTTGGCCACTCTGGTACACCCCCTTGTTACTCTCAAAAAACACCCAAAAGCTGTTTGATTTTCTTTTGGAGTCGCAAATGTATAAGGTTTTGCTTTTAATTCAAACCTTTAGTGAAAAAAATATTTTACTAAAGCATTTTCGAAACCCAAAAAAAAGTGGTTAAAAGCCCGAAGAGAATTATCGAAAAACTTTTAACCACCTATCTATGAACATTATAGGCGAATACCGAAACTAATCATCCGTACCGCAGGTCCTTTATTTGTTTGGTATAACTCTCCTAAATCATACTGCATAAATAAATCTGGAAAATGACGAATTCCTAATTCAGCCCCGATTCCATAACGAAAATCATTTAAATGAAAATTGGAATGTGTGCGTTCTGAGCGTCCCTTACGTTCTTCCTGAACTTTTGTATAACTGTCCAATCGATACCCTCCGTACATCCCTACACTTAGGTAGGAAATAGGGCCATGATGAATGGCTAAGGTTGGCATCAGCGAAAGGTTCAAGTAAGCCGACGTTAGCTTAGACTTGTGCACCTCACCAGAGGTATTTGCCACGGGAAATGAAATAGCACGCGTATCTTTCTGAACGGTATTGTTTCCATCAAACATCATGTTGTACCATGAAACGTCAATACCTAAATCCAGCCCCAAGGAGGCATCTTTTCCCCTGCTTATAGCCGCTCCCCGAACCCATGTAAGACTTACAAAGCGCGACCCCCATGGCAATAAATCATAATCTGATTCCTGATAGCTAAGCGGCGTATTTTTGGCGTACGTGTTCAGGCCAACAAGTACATCAAATCCATTTCTTGGACTTTTATAACGTCTTGTTACACTGCGCGTAACGGTTCCGTCGTCTTTATTGTTTTCAGAACTTTTCACATCCTCATCCTTAGAATCTGACGATTTTGGGCTGGGCTCATTAATCGTAATTTTAACTTCTCCGTCTTTACGGCTGATAACTAAAACCGTGTCTTTTAAATATTTACGACCGTTTTGTTCATTGATGTAGATGTAGGTTTCTTTGCTGCTAGAATCCAGCGCGGCCCCCATATCCCGAACAATTTTATTGAGGTCATATTGACGAAGACTCTGAATCCCTTCTTTATCCTTGGCCTGAATAATCAGGCGGGTATTGTTACCAAATTGTACAATCAAAGAATCTCCTTTTTGAGTGTATTTTTCGGCTTGCGCAACAAAAGCGATAAACGCTAAAACAAAGGTTACAATTGACTTTTTCATGGCTGTATTGATGTTAAATTTGCTACTTAGTGGTTTCATGGTTGATTTAGTTACGTTCCTTACCAGTGGCTTTAGCCAACATTTTATTCGGATTGAATCCTACTTCGTCCCAGTCTACGCGTTCGCCGTTTTTAGCATTTTTCAATTGCTTCCATACTTTGGCCATACGAGTGGATTTACGGGGTTTGTTGAGAATATCGTCTTCCAGTTCATCCGACATAGATTTAGTATCGTCCGATTTTATTCTGGGTTCAGCAATGGTTTCTTTCGCATTGGCAGCGACTAACGTTTCTTTTAATTCGGGCAACTGCAACACCACGGTCTTTGCTCCAGATGTAATTTCTGGGTGAGTCGACGTCTGAGCAATTATCTGGGGGTTTTCGACTGTAGGCCCTGGCGCGTTTTCGGGTTTGGATTGATTCTCAGGCTTATGTGTATCTGGCAAAACGGCCACCATTGGTTGAGGGCTAGCAGGCGCTGATTTCAATTCAGGTGCAGTGTTGGTGGTATTTTTCCGAGCCGGTTGTTTGATATACTCAGGCTTATTTAGCGTGGCGGCCACTTGGTCTTGTTCAGCGATTGGTGCATTTACCTCCATTTTTATTTCGTCTTTGGGGGCAACTTGTTTTTCTATTGCTTTCGCTTTGGTGCTGTGGGTGTGTTGAGCCAAGTGGGTTTCATTTGACGAATTTGCGCGCCAAGTCAACCACCCTGCTACCAGAAGTAAACACACACCTGCCGCTGCCAACCAAGGCCCCTGCTGCCACCAACCCCCGATTCGGCGTTTTTTGTTCTGCTGCATACGTAGCTGCAGTTTTTCCCACGCTTCGTCGCGAGGTTTGATTTCAGCTTCCTTGAGCTTTTGGGCAAAGAGTTTGTCAATAGGGTGCTTTTTCATCTTTATTTCCCTTTTAAACTTTTCACCGCTTCAGCGGTTTGATTTAAATTTTCTATTTCTTTTATCATGTCTTGCAGCAAAGCACGTGCCCGATGCAGTTGCGACTTTGAGGTGCTTTCAGTAATTCCTAATTGCTCGGCAATCTCTGCATGTGAGTATCCCTCAATGGCATATAGGTTAAACACTGTACGATAACCTGTCGGTAACTTGGCGATAACTGCCATTAAGTCATCCACTTCGAGGGAGGCATCAGCCCATTCATAATTGGGAAGATGTTGTGCTTCTGGCGCATCAAGGTCTACTTTAATATGGCGCTTAGTGCGCAAATACATTAAGGCTTCATTGGTCATTAATCGACGCATCCAGCCTTCAAAACTACCTTCTCCTTTGAATTGGTCGATACGGTCAAAAATCTTCATAAACCCCTCAATCAACACATCTTCCGCTTCCATTTTATCGTTTATGTACCGTACACACACCGCCAGCAACCGCGCCGAGTACTTTTCGTACAAGTGGCGTTGTGCCTTGGCATCTCCCTTCTGTAAGGATTTTACCAATTGGGCTTCGCTCGTGAACAGTTGTAAAATTTTGACCATAATCAGGCTGTTTCAAAAGGTAGATGCAAATGCTTGGCACAAAGGTTGCATGAGTTTAAAAAAATTTATTCAAGTTCCAACCGTTATACATTCAACAACGTCATAGTGTTAGTTTCCAATTAAAACTTAACCGCTATGACAACTATTCCTAGAACAGCTTTAACCATGAGAACTTCTTCATTTTTTCAGTGCGTACTGGTCATCGCCGCGACCCTGATGCTGCTTTGGGTGGCCTTGGGGTGCAGCTCCACCAGCCCTTCGCCCGTAGGCGAAGAGGTAAAAATTTCAGAAAACTTTGCCAGTCTTACCGACGACTTTGCCTTTGATTTTTTTAAAAGGCTTAATGAGCAAGAGCCCTCCGACAAAAACGTATTTGTATCACCTTTGAGCTTGCACATGGCGCTGGGTATGCTACTCAACGGTGCCAACGGACAGACTGCCGACGAGATTCAAAAAACCCTCAAATTGAACGGAATCTCGTTGGCAGACGCCAACGCAACTTATTTAAAACTCATAGAAGGTCTACCCAAAACTGACCCTAAAGTTACGCTTGGATTAGCCAATTCGGTATGGAATCGAAATACGTTTCAGCCCGAAACCGACTTTGTTAACATCTTAAAAAATTCTTTTAAGGCAGAAGCGTCACAATTTAGTGGCTCGGATGCGACGCCCCTAAACACGTGGGCAAGCGATAAAACTAACGGCAAAATCAAGAAAGTACTTGATAAAATAGAGCCGCAAATGGTGTTGTTTTTGATGAATGCCCTGTATTTCAAGGGTGACTGGACGACAAGTTTTGACGAGCAAAAAACCACCGATTACCCCTTTCAACTGGCTGAAAGCAAAACGAAAAATGTCAAAATGATGCAAATGAAAAACAAAATTTCGTTTGCCAATCGTGATGGGTATTTTGCGTATAAACTTCCCTACGGCAATGGCCGCTATTCAATGACTGTATTGGTACCAATCGGTACACAAGGAGTCAATGATTTAGTAACCAAACTGACTGCTTCTGAATGGAATCAATTGCAACAAGGACTGAAAGAAGTGGATAATCTTTCGATTGGCTTACCTCGATTTACCATCGAATACGAAGTGTATTTGAACAATGTACTCGAAAAAATGGGCATGCCATCGGCCTTCCTCCCCAATGTAGCCGATTTAAGCAAAATCAGCAAAACGCAGAAGCTGAACGTTGGTTTTGTTAAGCAAAACACCTACGTGGCAGTGGATGAAAAAGGCACCGAAGCGGCTGCCGTAACCACCATCGGAGTAGAACTGACTTCGCTTCCTCAAACATATTATGCAGACCGTCCGTTTGTTTTTATCATCAGCGAAAAAACATCTGATACTGTTTTATTTATGGGAAAAATAGTCAATCCTTCTTAAATCAAAGCGCTTGTTGTATACCAAAAAAGGAGCCTAGGCTCCTTTTTTGGTATACAACAAGAAAAAATCTATTTGCTTGGTACAAACAAAACAGCATCTGCTACCACGACACCGTTCGCGTTTTGATTGGTAATCTCCACAAAATTTTCACTCCCTTTGGCAAACTTGTATGTGCCTAGTTTAATCCAGTCATTTACCTGTGTTTGCGACTCAACCACCACTTCTTTGATTTCAGTAGCGGTCTTTACTCTGACCATAGTTCGGCTCGCTTTAGCCTCGTCGGCAGCCTCACCAGGATTTCCACCACCGCCCGTTGGGCTGGGGTTGTAGACATACACCACATACTCTCCCGTTTGGGGAACATCTGGCTCAAAGCGTACACTGTTTTTTTCTTTGCCTTTCGAATTGTCTACCAACTGAGTCGCGGCATATTTTCCGCCCGTTTTAACAGCTTTCCAGTTACCGATTACAGTTATTTTTGTGGGGGTAACGTCATTATCCAATAAAATTTCTGCTTGGCTTCCATCCATCAGAGGGTTGGAAATTAACGCCTTCTGAAGGTTTGTTACGTTTATTTCCTGAACTGGCTTTTGGGTATCAATGGCCATTGCTGCCGCCACGGCCGAGGCTTGGGCCAATGCCATAAAAACGGGCTCCATGCGAATAGAACCATACGCAATATGGGTGGCAGAAAGACAAACGGGAACAAGAAGATTCTCGCAATCAGCCTTTTTAGGAATCAATGAACGATAACTGATAGGATAGGGGGGGAAGCCTCCTACTTGCACATCTCCTTCATTGCGAACTTCCATTTTGCCAGTTTTAGGGTTCTTGAACAAAATACGCTGGCAATTGTGCGAATCCATAGTGTAAGCCGCTAATCCAATTCCATCTTTGACCACCTCGCGCCCCTCGCAATTGTGTTGAGTCATCACGTATTCACCCACCAAACGGCGAGCTTCGCGGACGTAAAGTTGTGGACTGAAATGGTCATTGTCGATGTATTCATCCTTGGGATAGCCCCATTCTAACATTTGTTTACGGAGATGCTCGGGCATCCGTGGGTCATGCCCTACAAAATAGAGAAACCCTTTGGTGTAGTCTTCGTGGTCTTTGATGATTTTCTTACGGGTTTCATAATTGGCTTCCGCATAATCATGATTCATGCCAATCATATCGGTCGAAAACCCACCTTTGTTATTGATATCGGTTTTGGAATTGGGCATATCCGCAATGTGCATCACGCCCCAATTGATGTGCGGTGGTTTTTCAATGGCCACTTGCCTCAACAAGAGTTCATACTTAGTTGAATCATAGCGATCAGGACGCGTGATTGGAATCCGATTGGCTGGGTCTTTGGTCAGACACAGTCGAAAATTATAGGTTTGTAAAAGCTTATCGCCCGAACCGTTTGGGGCCAATGCCGCCGTCGATATTCCCCACAACAAACCACTCGAAGGGTCTCCTGGAATTTTGTAAGGGTCGACGCCCTCGGGAAATTGGTGTTTATCCAATAGCTGCACGCCATTCCATGTCTCGTTGTATTGGCTATTCGCCTCACGCCCAACGATGTAACTTACGCCCGCTTTGGCCATCAAATCCCCTTCATACGTACAGTCAATAAACATTTTTGCTTTTACCGTTCGCAGCCCTTGGCCTGGCTGATTAGATGACTCAACGGTGATTTCCTGAATTTTACCTTCTTTTTTAGAGGCAGACACTAAACGATACTCAAACCATACAGGAAAATCACCTTTTTTTACATATTCTTTAAACAGGTTTTCTGCCACATGCGGCTCAAAAGTCCATTGTTCAAACTTCCCATAGTGTTGACCTATTTGGCGGTAAAAATCCCTTGCAATGCCCGTAATTGCGTATTTATTTCCTATATCGGTTTGGCCTAAGCCTCCCGAACTTAATCCTCCTAAATGCTTTCCTGGCTCAATAAGCAACACTGTTTTGCCCGCTTTTTTAGCAGTATAGGCAGCAATGACTCCTGCCGAAGAACCCCCATACACACAAATATCATAGGTTTGGGCAACTGCTGACGCGAGAATCGAAACGATTAAAATGAATAGAAGAGCTATGCGTTTTTTCATAGATATTGGATTTATAAGAAAAAGATACAGACCTTTGAAACTTACTTTGATGCATTAAGTGGCCAAATCATTCAGCAAAACGGCACTATTTTCTTTGAATCTTTCGTTAGAAACATAAACAACTTTGAACACCATAAATATAGTATATGAAAAAGTTTTCGACTTCATTGTTTATTCTCCTTTTCGCAGCGGTTTGTTCGGGATATGCTCAGGGCGTGGAGTGGGGATTAAAAGCAGGTTTACAAATGACCCAATTTATGGGAAGTGACTTTGAGGGGGTGTTAGCTACGTCAAGTTCACGGATACCCGAGAAAATTTCCTCAAAAGGAGGCTCAACCTTTGGTTATACCTTGGGAGGATATGTGCGTTCGACTGAAAATGTATTTTTACAAGGAGAATTACTAGTTTCCATCAAAGGAGCTCAATTGGAACGGCTAAGTACATCGACCAAAACGAGTGTGCAGTACGGACAGTTGGATATTCCGTTTTCGATTGGCTATAAACACAATCAATTTGAAATCAGCGGAGGGCCTTTGTTATCCCTTCAGTTATTTGAAAATGGTACATTGAAAGAGTTTTTATCCCAATATTCCAATACGCCGCTTTCCTTTTCACCTTACAAATCGTACGCATTTGGTTATCATGCAGGAATCGGAGCAAACTTCAACAAACTTGGAGTCAATCTTCGTTATTTGGCAAGCATTCAGCCCGTTAGCGATATGTATATTTCGTACACAACGGCGGGCAGTGATCCGCAATTGCGTGAGAGTCTCTTTCAACAAAATTTCGGGTCTTTGCAATTAGCGATTTCTTATCGATTAAGTAAATAATCGGACAATAAAAAAAAGCCATCCTGACACATTATATCAGAATGGCTCTCTACAGGGGCGGGAGGGGGTAACCTTCGCCCTTTTTTTATGCCTAGATAATTATTAAGCCCTACGTTTGTTAATTCTTAGCGCCGCCTTGTTGGCCTGTTTTCGGGGGTTGGCTTTGCTGAGCTTCGCGCATTGGATTAGGCCCTCGCTGGAATCCCTGTGATTTAAACAATTGGAATTTGGTCGGTTGAGCTGGTTGACGCGGAAAACTGTTACTTTCTTCGTCAATATCAGCAATCTCACGATACGGGTCCAATGTCCATTGAACTACCTTCTTTTTGCTAGTAATAACTTTAGAAACATTTTGGTCGTTCAATCTCCAGATTTCAGCTGGGAATCTTGCTACCGAATCTGTTCCGTCCTCAAATTGCATCTTTACGATTACAGGCATAGGCAGGCCTCCTTTGTTTTTTACTTTCAATGTGTAGAAGTTCACCCCTGATTCGACCAACTTACGCTCATCTGGCGTTAAACTTGCCAAATACGTTTCGTATTTTTTCTTGTCGGCTTCCGTCACTTTGTAAGGGTCATAGGTGTTATAGAAATCCTTCATGTCAGGATTTTTATCAACTACCGACTCTTTAATGTAGTCTTTGTCTCGCTGACGAGCCACGGTGTTGCGTTTGGCTTCGGCTTGTTTTTTTGCTTCTGCTTTGTTGATTTCGGGATTTTGGGTATCCAACGCAAACCATTCCACTTCGACTAAGTCTTGGTCAACAGCCTCTGTGCCATAAAACCAACCTTTCCAAAACCAATCCAAATCCACGCCTGAGGCATCTTCCATAGTGCGGAAGAAATCAGCTGGAGTAGGATTTTTAAAGGCCCAACGGCGTGCATACTCTTTGAAAGCGTAGTCAAACAACTCGCGTCCCATTACCGTTTCGCGCAAAATGTTGAGCGCCGTAGCGGGCTTTGCATAAGCATTGGGGCCATAAAGCATGATATTGTCGGAGCTGGTCATGATAGGCACCAGATTTTTGGCATCCTGTTTCATGTAATCTACAATGAACTGAGGTTCTCCTCTTCGGGTTGGAAAATCTTTATCCCATTCTTTTTCGGCAAGGTACTGTACAAATGTGTTCAAGCCCTCGTCCATCCATCCCCACTGGCGCTCATCTGAATTGATAATCATAGGAAAGAAATTATGCCCCACTTCATGAATAATCACCCCAATCATACCGTATTTAGTACCTTCCGAATATGTTCCGTCTGGTTCTGGGCGCCCACCGTTGAACGAAATCATCGGGTATTCCATTCCACCACCGCTGGCATGGCACGAATAAGCCACTGGATAAGGATAATCTACCGAGTACTTTGAATAAGAGCGTATTGTATGCGCTACCACCATTGTAGAGTACTGTCCCCAAAGCGGATTTCCTTCTTTTGAATAAAGCGACATACACATCACTTTTTTGCCCGCTTGGTCTATCTGCATCGCATCCCAGATAAACTTACGGCTCGTAGCAAAGGCAAAGTCCCTCACGTTTTCAGCCTTATATATCCACGTTTTCTTACCTGTTGGTTTGCCTTTTTCGGCTTTTTCAGCTTCTTCTTGGCTCACAATCAATACTGGACGGGTAGCCGTTTTGGCTTTTTCCATGCGCCTAAGTTGCTCTGCCGAGAGCACCTGATTAGCATTTTGTAATTCACCCGTTGCGCCTACAATGTGATCATTGGGCACAGTTAAGGCTACTTTATAATTACCAAAAGTCAACGTAAACTCTCCTTGACCTAAGAATTGTTTGTGCTGCCAACCGTTCACGTCATCATAAACGCACATTCTGGGAAACCAGTGAGCAATAAAATAATTGGTGTTACCATCTTTCGGGAAAAACTCATAACCAGCCCGGCCGTAGTACTCATTGATAAAGTAGTTCCAGTCCACCGAAAAAGCATACGATTGGCCCGTCTTAATACCCACAGGTAGCTCTATACGCATCATAGTACCGTTGATGGTGTGTTTGAGCGGTTGTCCCGTTTTGGGGTCTTTTACTGAAGTAATTTTGAAGCTAAAATCACCAGCAACACTACCTCTAACCGAACTAGGAGCATTTAACCCCGTCACGGCATTGGATGACATTTGGTTTTGTATGCTGTTATTTTGTGAGGTAGCATTGATTGAGTTCTTTTCAAATAAATTTTGGTCCAATTGCAACCAGACGTACTTCAACTCATCGGGGGAGTTATTAAAATACGTAATGGTTTCAGTTCCTGTGATTTTGCGTTTTTCATCATCCAATTCGGCTTTGATGTCGTAGTCGGCGCGTTGCTGCCAAAAATCCTTTCCTGGCGCACCCGACGCAGTACGTGTAGTGTTTGGGGTCGGGAGCGATGCCCCCAATTGTTCAAAACGTGAGTTGGCGTTGTAGTTGCCCGCTGGAGGTTGAGCAAGCAAACCGCCAGCGGTAAGCATCAGCCAGTAAAAAATAAACTGTTTTCTCATCGGAAGTTGGTATTAGTTTGTTGGTTGTAAAAATAAAAGAAAATAGCAAAAATCGCCCTTATAGGTAGACACTTACCCTTTTTTCAGCGACATTATTCCACGGATAGACCTATAAAAGTTCGAAAAACCTCATTTCCCAAAATCAACGAAAGGGCCATTCCTGCCACAATTCCCGAAATCAAATGATTCCAAGTGAGACGCTTGACCCTTATCACATCCACAAAAAGAGAGGCAATGGCTAAGGCAATGGCCACTATCACAAGTTGACCCAATTCCAAACCAACATTAAACGCAAACAGCGGCATCACAATGCTATCTTGGTCGCCCAGCAAACTGCGCAGGTAATTGGAAAAACCCATGCCGTGAATTAAGCCAAAACACGCGGCCAATACATACCTCAGTTTGGGGGATTTTGGCTCACCCGTGCTCTTTTCTGAAAAATTAGAGACGGCCGTAATGAAAATCGTAATCGGAATCAATAATTCAATGAAGGCCGAACTGTAGGTAATCATTTTAAGCGTAGCCAGCGCTAGGGTTACCGAATGGCCCAATGTAAAAGCGGTAACCAAAACCAATACTTTTTTCCATTCTTTGAAAGCATAAATGGCGCAAAGTGCAATGACAAACAATATGTGGTCGTAGCCGTTGGGGTCCGTAATGTGGGAAAATCCGAGTTGAAGATAGGCTTGAAATTCAGACATAAGCTTTAGATAGATGTGGGTAAAAGGGTATTTAAAAGTAAAAATATCGGCCAATTAATCAGCCAGTACGTATATCGCATCCAAGTTTCGCCCCTGCTCGTCATAATCAAGGCCATATCCAACCACAAAACGATTTTCTATTTCGAACCCTACGTACTTTACAGTTAGCGGAGTTTTGAGAGCAGCTGGCTTAAAGAGCATGGAAGCAACCTGAATAGAGTCTGGTTTTTGAACCGAAAGCTGAAAAAGCAGTTTGTTCATCGTCAGGCCTGTATCCACAATGTCTTCCACAATAATCACGTGTCGGCCTTCAATCGACTCTTTCAAGCCCAAAATTTCCTTCAATTGTCCCGTGGATTCCGTTTTTGAATACGAAGAAACCCGAACAAATGTAATTTCGCAGGGGATAGGAACGTTTTTTATAAGCTCTGCTGCAAAGAGGAATGCCCCATTAAGTACGACCACAAAAAGAGGATTTTTGTCTCGGTAATCTTCGCTAATTTTGCGGCCCACTTCGGCAATCCGTTCTTCCAGCGTTTGTTTGTCAATGAATGGCACAAACCGTTTGTCTTTGACGACCTGCATGTTTGAGAAATATTAAAAAATTATTAAAAAAAACTTAAATTTATAAACTGTCCGAAAGAAATGTACGTTAATACGGTACAGCAAAGATAATAGACCATGAAAAAGAACAGTTTAAAATATTGGATATTCGGCTTTATAGGCATCATGATGATGGCTATAAAGCCTGCAAAAGCACAATTGTACGCATCTGCCGATTTTGACAGCAAATATGAGATGCTCCTCTCCAATCCTGGCGTACAAATCGAGGCCACAGAAGCCATCAATAAATTATACAACTTCAAATTTGCCGAGGCCGATGCCGAATTCCGCTGGTTACGTTATCGCTATCCAAACCATCCGATGCCCTATTTTTTGATGGGACTGGCCGAATGGTGGAAAATCGTTCCAAATACCGACGATACTCGCTACGACGACCGTTGCATTGCCCTCATGGATACTTGCATTACCTTGGCCGAAAAGCTCTACGATATTCGGAAAAATAAAATTGAACCTTCTTTCTTTTTGGCGGCAGCCTATGCTTTTAAAGGACGTATTCACTCCGAGCGCAAACACTGGTCACGGGCTACTTTTGCGGGAAAAAATGCCCTTAAATATTTAGAACGTTGCAAGGGCCAAAGCGAAATCAGCCCAGAGTTGCTGTTTGGAGACGGATTATTCAACTATTTTGCCGAATGGATTCCCGACAATTATCCGCTTCTAAAGCCTGTTTTATGGCTTTTTCCGAAAGGGAATAAGCAAACGGGCATCCAACAACTGGAAAAAGTCGGTAACAACGCGTTTTATACAAGGACCGAAGCCCGCTATTTTCTATTGCAGATTTACGGGTACGAAAATCAGTACGCAAAATCGTATGATTTGGCAAAATATTCTTGGGAAACCTACCCCGACAATCCATATTTTGAGCGCTATTATTTACGTTCAGCTTTTGTACGCGGAAACTCCGACGAAGCCGAGAAAATAGCGAATAGTATTTTGGCAAAAATTGACGCTGGAAAAACGGGTTATGAGGCCGTAAGCGGCCGAAATGCCGCGTATGTATTGGCCTATTATGCCAACAACTACCACCGCGACCTTCCTAAGGCCAAACTGTACTATCAGAAAACGCTTGATTATTCCACGCAAGCAAAAGCCTTTACCTCAGGCTATTACTTAGCGTCTTTGGTAGGATTGGGGCGAATTGCCGAGAAAGAAAAGAATTACGATGCCGCTCGTGAATACTACAAAACAGCGGTAGACAGAGGTGAGAAAAAATCCACCCAAGTGAAAGAGGCCAAAGATGCCCTCTCAAACCTCAATAAACTACGACGCGAGGAGCGTCGAAAACAACGGAATTGATTTATCAACAAAACAGGCTTTAGCCTAGATAATCTTAGGGCTAAAGCCTGCTTGTTGACAAATCATTGGGAATGAAATAAGAAATTATTGCAACATCAGATAAGCTTTAATAAACTCATCCAAGTCCCCATCCATTACTCCCTGTACGTCAGATGTTTCAACCCCAGTGCGTACGTCTTTGACCAATTTATAGGGATGCATCACGTAGTTACGAATCTGTGATCCCCATTCAATTTTTTTCTTGGAGGCTTCCACTTCGGCCCGCGCGGCATTGCGCTTTTCTACTTCAATTTGGTACAGTTTTGATTTCAACAAACGCAGGGCCAGATCACGGTTCAGGTGCTGACTGCGCTCTTGTTGGCATTCAATAACGAGTCCTGAAGGCTTGTGACGAACGCGAACGGCCGTTTCCACTTTGTTTACGTTTTGCCCACCCGCACCGCCAGAACGATACGTATCCCATTCAATATCAGCGGGATTGACTTCAATATCAATCGTATCATCAATCAAAGGATACGCATACACCGACGCAAAGGAGGTGTGTCGGCGCGCATTAGAATCAAAAGGAGAGATTCGTACCAAACGATGCACACCGTTTTCGGATTGTAAATATCCGTACGCCTGCGGCCCTTCAATCTGAATAGACGCCGACTTTATACCAGCACCATCTCCATCCTGATAATCAATCTGCGTGACTTTGTAATTGTGCTTTTCGGCCCAGCGAACGTACATTCGATAAAGCATTTCGGCCCAATCTTGACTTTCTGTACCTCCCGCCCCCGAGTTGATTTCGAGTACGGCATTAAGCTGGTCTTCTTCGTTGGAAAGCATCTTTTTCAGTTCAACTTCTTCCAACACTTTCAGCATAGCTTGGTATTCAGCCTCTACTTCGGCCTCTGTGGCTTCGCCCAATTCCAGAAATTCCTGCAAGGTTTCTAAATCACCAAGGCGTCCGTCAACGGATTCGTAGCTTTCGGTCCAACTTTTCAAACCACGGACTTCTTTCATGGTTTGTTCGGCCTTGGTGTTATCATTCCAAAACTCGGGTTGGCTTTGAATTTGTTGTAATTCGGTCAATCGTTCTTTCTTGGTATCGTAGTCAAAGATACCCCCTCAAAGCCGAAACGCGGGCTTTCAAGTCTTTCAACTGTTCTGTTGTCATAGTGTCAATGATAAATTTAAAGCTGGACAAACGAGCGAAATCAAGCTGTTCACTCTTTTTTGAACGGCAAAGGTACAAATAAAAAGCGGTCGGTCGGTTTTAGCCGACTGACCGCTTCATTTAGTGCGCATATTACTTCTTTACAATTACGCCATCGGCCACAAACGTAAGTTCGTGTTTAGGTTCCGTAATTTTTGCAATATCTTCTTTGCTTTTACCGGCATCTTCGGCGTAGTGCTGCAATTCTGCTACGGGTGTAGTTTTCATTTTAGCTTCTCCTTCAAACACTACGGTTTTGCCCGCAATGTCTTTCGGAACAAAGAAGCCGTAATCCTTAAAACTCACGCGCATGGTTTGACCATCGGCGGTTTTTACCTTCATCCAGCATCCTTTTGCCTGACACACCGACTCAACGGTGCCTACCACTTTGGCCGCAATTTTTTCTTTGGCCGCCATCTTCTTAGGCAATTCTGCCGATGCTAAGGCCCCTTTATCGTTTATTTTTTTTCCAAAATAGCTCTCCTGGGCGTAAGCACTCGTTATAAAAAGAGTGAAAAGTGCGGTAATGAGTATATTTTTCATGGTTTTAGTATTTTTTACAAATTTAATAAAAAACGTTTTCAATCAATATTTCTTCTCAAAAGGCAAAATCAAATCTACCATTCTTGGTCTGGAATAGTATAGGTTTTGAGAAATGCCCGCACAACCTCGTCATGTTGCAAATCTTTGAGGTCTTTTTTAAGATTTTTTACGGTCTTTTTAAACTCATTCACCTGCTGATTGAAAGCAAATTCTAAGCCAAAAGGGTTTGAAATCAAATAGGCCGACTGCCCCCCTAATGCAAGCGCCTGAAGCTGCAATTGCTGGTATTCTTCTTCCAGCTCTTTGGTCTGCTCACGCAAGATTTTGTTATAGTATTTGAGGTGGGTTTCAGCCAGCGTTTCAATGTGTGATTGGTCGATGCGCTCAAGCTCCAATTGTAACCGCAATAAAGCCAAGACGTCATTTTTTTCGTAGGCTTCGGTCACCCGTTGCATGATTTCTGTCTTGCGGTCTTTTTCAGTCTCGTCCGTATCGCGGTCGGGATGAAACGCCTTTACCAAATCAAGGTATATCGTTCTCACCGCTTTGGTACCCGTGCGAGTTTCCAATTCCTTTTTCGCTTCCCGGTTCAGCTGTTTTTGCGTCTTCGGACGTTGGTTGCGTTGTTCTCTCGATTGGTGTTGTTCTCCAAAGGCTGCTTGGTGTTGTGTCGTTTCCTGATTCTCTGACTTTTTTTCGTAATGTTTCCCAAACTCTTCTCCAAAATCAGCGCCAAATGCGGAAAACATATTATTGATACGCTCGGCCTCTTCAACGACTGCATCATAGCTACCTTCTGGGCTATATTTGTCATAAATCGGCTTAAACTCCTCCATCCCAGCCGCATCAATCAATTCAAACGCAATGTCCTGAATGAGATAGGCTAACTTTTTCTTTTCATTCTTTTTGAAAAATGGTGAGTCATGAGCGCGGTCAAAACGGTAGACAAGTTGGGCACGTTGCTCAAAATATTGTTTGCGTAAAGGTTCCAACTCCGTCAGGGCACGTTGTTGGATTTTGGTCATGGTTTCGCGGTACTCAACAATACTTTTTTCGAGCGTCTCAATTTTTTGTACCAAGCGATTAAACTCTTTCTGCGACTTCGTCTGTTCGGCTTTGGCCTTCGTTATTTGGACAATTTTAGCAGACATCGGCTTATGCTTCGGCTTTCTTTTTGCGGAAAATCAACGCAATCAACAAGATGGCAATGATAACCAGCAATAACGTAAACCGAAATTCATCAAAAATAAAACTTGAAGGCGTAAGCTGTGAAATATCCGCCAGTTTTTGTTGATAAATCTCTTTTCCCCACACTTTCATGGCCTCAGCCTGATTAGTAACCAACGAAGTGCGCAGCGTTTGTTTGTATCTATCAAGTGCACTTGGTGAGAAGTAAAAAAACATAGAAGTTAGATACCCGCAGAGTAATGCCCCCGTCAGCCAAACCACGTACCCAATCGAGATTCCTTCCCAGGCGTGCATGTATCCTTTCCCGATATTTTTGCGGTAATACCAACAAGCCGCCGCGATAATAATGGCGAAAAAACCCACGTCCAACGCCCGGCCAGTTCCCGAGAATTTCTCTAGGTTTTGGACCACCAAAAAGAACAAAAAACACACAAATCCCGCCAATACGCCGAACGCCAGCGGAATTTTCAAAAGGGGCTTATTAAAAAAGTTAATCACATTTCGCATGACTTATCCACAGAGTTATCCACATTTCTCCACTTTATTTCGATTAATAACGTATAAAGCTCTCCCTTTCAGCTGGTTTCCGAAAAAAGGAGAGTTTTTTGACTTAGAGCGCGTGCTGGAGAATACCCATTCTAAGTCGGGGTTAAAGAGGGTTAATTTGGCCAAATTACCCTCCGAAATTGTATGCGCTGGCAGCCGTAAAATAGTGCGCGGATGGTGCGTAAACTTATCCACAATTTGCTCAATGCTTAGCGTTTTGTTGTACGTGTTTAGCACTCCAAAAGCCGTTTCCAACCCAATAATTCCAAATTCAGCCAAGTCAAATTCTAGGTTTTTTGCTTCTTCGTCCTGAGGATTATGGTCCGAAACGACGGCATCAATGGTGCCATCGGCCAAACCTTCCCACAGGGCATCAATGTCTTTTTGCTGCCTAAATGGTGGGTTGACTTTATAATTCGTATCAAAATCTGTCAAAAGCGAATCTTCAAACGCAATTTGGTGCGCCGCAATATCGCAGGAAACGGGCAACCCCTGCGCTTTGGCCTGACGAATCAACGCCACGGCATTGGCGGTAGAGATGGTCGAGAAATGGAGTAGGGGAGTTGGGCTTTTTATGCCCACGTATTCCAACAATTTCAAATCTCGCATAATCATCAATTCTTCGGCAATCGACGGGATACCGCGCATTCCCAGCAACGTGCTGACTTCCCCTTCGTGCATTTGTCCAAACACCGTCAGATCAAAATCTTCGGGGCGATTCATCAGTACCCGGTTGACTTGCTGCAAATACTGAAGCGATTTGAGGAAAATGTGGGTATTTTGAATGGCATGAACACCGTCCGAAAAAGCCACCGCACCAGCGTGCGTTAAGTCAATCATTTCCGTAAAATCCTTGCCTTCACATCCTTTCGTGACCGCACCAATCGGGTGTACCGCCACGAGTTGGTCGGCGGCTTTTTGCTTTACATAAACCAACGTATTTTTTGAATCCAACGCTGGTTGGCTGTTGGGCAACACGGCGATTTCGGTATAACCGCCCGCAACGGCGGCTTCACAGGCGGTACTCAAATCCTCTTTGTGCTCATGGCCTGGGTCGTGAGAAGATACCCGCATATCTACCCAACCCGAAGAAATATGCCAATTGTGGCCCGTCAGAATTTCAGCATCTGGGGCATCAAGTTGGTCGCCAATTTTGGCAATTTTTCCATTTTCGACCAAAATATCTTTCGTTTGCCCATTATAAGGCGAGCGACTATCAATAATCTTAACAGAACGAATCAGTAGCATATATTTAAAAACTTTCACTTATTCACATTGCGGGTGAAAGGCTAAAAAAAAAGCCCCTTTCGGAGCTTCTATTTATTCGCCAATCAATTCTTTGTATTCTTCTACCGAAAGTAAACTATCTGTTGAACCCGTAATTTTGATACGAACCATCCAACCTTTGCCATAAGGGTCTTCGTTGACCAACTCGGGCGCGGCTTCTAATTCATCATTAAATTCAAGGACTTCACCTGATACGGGTATAAAAAGGTCAGAAACGGTTTTAACTGCTTCTACGCTGCCAAAAATCTCACCTTCTTCAACGGTCTGGCCCACCGTAGTGATGTCTACATAAACAATGTCACCCAGTTCTTGTTGGGCAAAATCCGTCACTCCAACTACTGCGGTATCATCGTCTTCAAAACGAATCCATTCGTGATCTTTGGTGTATTTAAGCTCTTCGGGGAAAGTCATGGTTTGTTGAGGCTTTTGTTTGGGCGTGCAAGATAATACGAAAACATAAATTATGCGAAATCCTTGGGTCACTTTACGTGTTTTTCTACCCAGCATCCTTCTAAATAAATCTCTATTTAGCTGATGGTTTGTGCTTAGGAAAGGAGAATAGCCTTCTACACAACTTTGATAGTATGAGTAAATAAAACCAATATGAAACTCCTGCGTATTCTGCTTGTTCTTCACTTTCCCGTTTTTCTTTTTGCCCAAACACCATTGCGGCGTTCAGAAAGTTTTTTTGGGCTGCATTTTGATTTTCATGCGGTGTTGGAAGATACACTTATCGGTAAAACCCTTACCGACAGAATGATAGACTCACTGCTACAAAAGGTAAAACCCGATTTTATTCAGGTAGATTGTAAAGGACATTCGGGCGTAACGAGTTATCCTACAAAAGTGGGCCATACCCCCAAACGCTTCGAAAAAGACATCCTTCGCCTATTTCGAGACGTGACAAAGCGCCACGGCGTTGCGCTTTATTTGCATTATTCGGGCGTGTGGGACAATGAAGCCGTGAAGCATCACCCACATTGGGCAAGAATCAATGCGGAAGGCAAACGCGACGAAAAAAAAACATCGCTGTGGAGCGCGTATTCTGACAGCTTGCTCATTCCACAACTAAAAGAAATGAGCGACTACGGCGTGGATGGCGTTTGGATCGATGGCGATTGCTGGGCCACCGAGCCCGATTACTGCGCTACCGCGGTGGATGAATTTCAAAAAACTACGGGTATTCAAGAAATTCCAAAAAAGAAATCAGACCCAAACTATGCACAGTGGCTGGAATTTCACCGAATGGCATTTCGTCGATACGTACGCAAATACACGGATGCCTTGCATAAATACAATCCTCGTTTTCAGGTAGCCAGCAATTGGTCGTTTTCGGCCATGATGCCCGAACCCGTGGATATCAACGTCGATTTCCTTTCGGGCGACACCGAGCCTCTAAACGGAGCCAATCAGTCGGCGTTTCAGGCACGGTGTTTGGCACCGCAGGGAAAACCTTGGGATTTGATGTCGTGGAGTTTTGGATACGGCTGGGACGACCAAGTGTTTTCGGCCAAAAGTGCCATCCAACTTTCTCAAGAGGCCGCGCAGGTGATTTCGATGGGCGGTGGTTATCAAGCCTATTGGACCCAACACCGAGACGGAAGCCTTAAAACCTACGCCTACGGAACAATGGCCGATTTAGCTAAATTTTGCCGCGAGCGTCAGCCCTTTTGCCAAAATACCAAACCCGTTCCTCAGGTAGGTCTGCTGTATTCAAATACGGGGTATAAAAGCGAAGTCACAACCGTTTACAATACGGGAGACGGCAAGCAAAGCCCCATGATTGGCACGCTCAATGCTTTATTATACAGTCAGTTGCCAACAGAAATACTACAAGAACACCATCTTCTCGGACATACGAAGGAATATCCCGTAATTGTCGTTCCAGAATGGAAAAAGATAAACGAACACCTACGAAACGAACTAGTAGAATACGCACAACAAGGTGGCAATCTAGTTATAATCGGTAGCGAAACCGTTAAAATTTTTGAAAAAGAATTGGGCGTTACATTAAGTCCAACCACACATCCTATTCCTTTTTGGGGCTTTGATAACCTAATCACTGGTACCAAGACAACCTATCGACCGTTTCAGTTATTGTCTGGCACACAGCCCTTTGGCCAATGGTACAGTCAAGAAGATACTCGTTTTGCCAAAGGGCCTGTGGCTACCGTTGCTTCGCTAGGAAAAGGGAAGATTGCGGGCGTTTATTTCAATTTTGGCGAACAGCATTACAAGCGCGAAACCTACGTAGGCCGCGATTTTTTGGGGAAACTGGTAAAAGAACTTTTTCACCCCAACGTGGAGGTCAATGGCTCAAAGCTGGTAAACGTGGCTTTGAATCAAAAAAATGGCACAACTTACGTAAACCTTATCAACATGGCGGGCAATCACGCCAACAAATCCATCCACGCAAACGACGAAATTCCGCCGCTTTATAACCTTCAAGTGTCGATAAAAACACCGCGTCGCCCTCGTCAGGTGATGTTACAACCCGAAAATAAACCTCTGCCATTTGCGTATAAAAATGGTAGCGCAGTCTTTGTAATAAGTAAATTAGCTATTCATTCGATTGCTGAAATCAAACTATGATTCTGTTACAAGCCTCTGATTGGGCCGCGTTTATTGGTCGTTTTCACCCTGTATTGGTTCACTTACCCATCGGTTTTTTGATTTTGGCGGGGTTGCTCGAAATCGGCCGATTGACCAACAAAATTGAAGTCAAAGAATCAACTATCACCTTTGTACTTTTTTGGTCAGCTATTGGCGCTACGGTTTCCTGCTTAGCTGGATATCTGTTGTCATTAGGAGGAGGTTATGAAGTCGAATTGTTGGATGAACATAAATGGCAAGGAATATGGGTGGCAGTAGCCGCTTGGGTAGCTTGGATGGCAAAATCGGAGTTATTGGTCAATAAAATTCCTTTTAGTAGCTTGCTTTATTTACCAGCTTTGACCGTTGGGGCAGTATTAACCATGGTTGCGGGGCATCATGGAGGCTCTTTGACCCACGGAGAAGGATATTTGACCCAAGAAACACCAGAACCTTTTCGCGGCTGGCTGGGCATGGAGCCCAAAGCCGAAAAAGGCTCCGATGAAATCAAACCCATCACCGACGTCAACAATGCGATGGTTTTCCAGGAAGTCGTAAATCCTATCCTGAAAGCCCGTTGTGTTCAATGCCATAATGCCAATAAATCAAAAGGGGATTTGCGCATGGACCAAATCGAACTGCTGAAAAAAGGCGGCGAAAATGGTCCCATTTTCGTTGCGGGTCAAGGCAGCGAAAGCGAATTAATCAAGCGTTGTCTGTTGCCGCTAGAAGATGAAAACCATATGCCTCCAAAAGGCAAAACGCAACTGTCGGACAACCAGATTGCGATACTTTCGTGGTGGATTGACCAAGGTGCACCTTTTGACAAGAAAGTGGCTGAGCTCAAAACTACCGATGCCATCAAACCCGCCTTAGCCTCGCTGAGCGGTTCGTCGCCGTCTGTTGGAAGTTCTCAGTTGACCACAACGGCCAAAGAATCTCCCGTGTTAAGCTTAAAAGTGCCCACCCCTGATGCAAAAGCCGTAGAAGCACTAAAAAAGGCGGGCCTATTGGTGATGCCGATTGCTAATGAAAGTAACTTGTTAGAAATAAATTCGGTAAATATCAGTACTTTAACCGACACTCAAGTCGCGCTTCTGGAGCCACTTAAAGAACAAATCATTTGGTTAAAATTGGGGGATACAAAAATTTCTGACCAAGCTGCAACTACAATTGCTAAGTTAAAAAACCTTCAAAAATTACATTTGGAAAATACGGCTGTTACAGATGCTACCATTCGCCAAATCAAAGCTTTACCGTATTTGGAATACCTCAATTTGGTCAATACTCAGGTAACCGATGCAGGTATAAAAGAGCTTGCTTCCTCAAAAAGCTTGATGAGTCTTCACGTTTGGCAATCAAAAGTAACAGAGGGCGGTGTAGCTGCCTTGAAGCAAGCAAAACCTAATCTGGAAGTGACGATTGGCATAAACGAACAACAAATCGCGGAGTTTATTAAAGCTGGTGAAACAGCCCCCAAACCTGAAGAAGGAAAGAAAAAATAATCTGCATTTAAAATAAAAACCATCGTAACTAGGTATCCGAGGTCTGTTGCTTGTGCGTAGAGCTTGGTTAGGCAAACGAATAAGGATATTAATACCCAATAGGGCTCATTTTCCAATATTTACCTTTTAGGTACATTTCAACGCATTGTGTATTCATCCAAAAACCAAAAATATCTCTCTTATTTTTATCGCTAAAAAGTATTTTTTCGTTTTAAAAAAACTTTGAAAATGCCTTGTTACGAGCATGTAGAAACTTAACTATAAGTACTTTATGCGATATATTTTTGGCTATTTAAGGATTTTTGCCATTTTCTTACCCTTGCTATTTCTTCCAAAAAAGCCTTAATTTGGCTTAAAGTTTCGTTTTCTTTCTTTACTCTATTATTTATTGATGATTTCCCGAAATACGTTTAAAACCGTTGTTCTAGGCGGAGGTGAAAGTGGTGTAGGCGCAGCATTGCTCGCCCAAGCCAAAGGATTTGATGTTTTTCTATCAGACAAAGGCACTTTATCTGAAGAATATCGTAATATCCTGAATGTCCATGGCGTTGATTTTGAAGAAGGGAAACATACAGAGGAACGAATCTTGGCTGCTGATGAGGTCATTAAAAGCCCCGGAATTCCCGATACGGCTCCGTTGGTCAAAAAATTATATGCTCAGGGAACACCCGTTATTTCAGAAATAGAATTCGCCGCAAGGTACACGAAAGCAAAAAAAATCGCGATTACGGGCAGTAATGGAAAAACCACCACTACCTTACTCACCTATCATTTACTGAAGTCGGCGGGCTTTAATGTAGGCCTCGCTGGCAATATCGGCGAAAGCTTTGCTAAGCAGGTCATTGAAGATAAATTTGATTGGTTTGTGCTAGAGTTAAGCAGCTTTCAACTGGATAATATGTACCAATTCAAAGCAGATATTGGTATATTGTTAAACATTACACCTGACCACTTAGACCGGTACGAGTATACTTTTCAGAAATACGTCGATTCAAAGTTTCGGTTACTTCAAAATATGCAACCGAGCGACGATTTTATCTATTTTGTTGATAATGAAGCCATCGCTTCTGAATTAGACAAGAAACCGTTCATGGTGAATCACTTACCCATTTCTTTCGTAAAAAAGGATAGCAATGGCGGTTTTTTACATGAAGGAAAATTGCATCTGACACGCCATCCCCGTACTTTTGAGATAAGCGCTAATGAATTACCGATTAAAGGTCCTCATAATGCCATCAATGCCATGGCGGCAACGTTGGCAGCCATGGCGGCAGGAGTAAGTGATGAACAAATTCGGCAGGGTCTTTTGACATTTCAAAACGCGGCTCATCGGCTTGAGCCCATCGCAGACATCAACGGCATCAAGTTCATCAATGATTCAAAAGCCACCAATGTAGACTCGGTTTATTACGCACTTAACAGTTTTGATACCCCAATTATTTGGATTGCTGGCGGAGTGGATAAAGGCAACGATTATACCCAAATCGAAGACTTAGTTCGTCAGAAAGTAAAAGCCCTTATCTGTCTGGGCAAAGACAATAGCAAACTTCTCTCGTTTTTTACCCCTATCGTTCCTGTAATCATTGAGACACAGGACGTAAGTAAAGCTGTAGCTCATGCTGTTTCGTTAGGTCATCCTGACGACGTGGCGTTGTTATCGCCTGCTTGCGCCAGTTTTGACTTGTTCAAAAATTACGAAAACCGCGGCGATTTATTCAAAGCGGCCGTTCTGGATTTTGCAATTAATTCCCAAAAAAACGATGAATAACGAGATGAATGCGCCCCCACCACAGTCCACCTCCCCATTTGACCGTTGGCAAAACGCCAAGGAATGGCTTCGTCAAAACCTGAAAGGAGATATTGTCATATGGATTATTGTAGCGCTTTTGTCCCTTGCTAGTATGCTTATTGTGTACAGCGCAACGGGAACACTTGCTTATCAGCGAGGTGGTGGTTATCCTGAATCTTTTCTGTTTAAACACGCCTTTTTTACGGGAATCGGCTTATTGGTTATGTGGGGCGTTCATCGTATCAATTATACCTATTTCTCGCGGTTATCGCGGGCTGCCCTCCTAATTTCTATTCCTTTATTGATTCTGGTAAAAGTAGCGGGGGTTACCATCAACGGCGCTACTCGTTGGTTGGCAATTCCAGGCACTGGCTTAACCTTTCAGCCCGCCGACTTTGCTCGTTTGGCGCTGATTGCCAATCTGGCAGCAATGCTTGCCAAACGTCAGCGCGTGCAATATGACTGGCAGATTTTCGGAAAAATGATTTTGTGGGTTGGGATTATCTGTTTTTTTATTGCCCTTACCAGTACCTCTACGGCCGTTTTGTTGGGATTCTCGTGCTTTTTGATGCTATACATTGGCCGTGTACCAGGCAAATATTTAGCCGTGATGGTCGTTTCTATTGGCATTGCGGGGGCAACAGGTCTTGTGGTAGGCCAACGCCTTGATACAGCTCAGGGACGTATCGAGCGATTTCTCAAACGTGATGAGTATCAAGCTAAGCAAGGTTTTATTGCCATCGCCAATGGCGGAACGCTCGGACAAGGACTCGGAAAAAGTCACCAACGAAACTACCTTACCCAAGCCTATTCTGACTTTATATACGCCATTATTATTGAAGAATACGGCATTATCGGAGGAATTATTATCATGATTTTGTATGCTATTTTGCTGGTGCGTGGAGTCCAAAATATCAATGAAACCAATCGAGCTTTCGGCGGGCTGCTCTCCGCAGGACTCATATTAAGCATTGGATTACAGGCATTTACAAATATGGCAGTAGCCGTAGGGATTTTCCCAGTCACTGGCCAACCGTTGCCTTTATTAAGCATGGGGGGAACCTCCGTTTTATTTACCTGTATCTCACTCGGAATTGTACTGAGTGTAAGCAGAGGGGATATTGAAGAAACAAATTTATAAGGCTTGAGAAGTGATAACGGGGTATCCCCCAATTTATCAAATTTTCATCCTTCTGGTCATAAAAACGTATGATAAAGAAAGTAATCATCAGCGGAGGTGGTACTGGTGGACACATCTACCCAGCCATTGCTATTGCCAATGCACTCAAAGCCATTGACCCTACCATTCAAATTTTGTTTGTGGGGGCTTTGGGTAAAATGGAAATGGAAAAAGTCCCCAAAGCAGGATACGAAATCATTGGCTTACCGATTGCGGGAATCAAACGAGAGCTTTCGGTTGATAACTTATCATTTCCCCTCAAACTCACGCGCAGTTTATTGAAAGCGCGTAGTATTATTAAAAGTTTTAAACCCGATGTAGCCATTGGCGTTGGCGGATTTGCCAGTGGGCCACTGTTGATGGTGGCCTCGTTGTTGGGAATCCCAACCTTAATTCAGGAACAGAATTCTTATGCTGGTATTACTAACAAATTACTTGCAAAACGCGCTAAAGCCATTTGCGTAGCTTATCCAAACATGGATTCGTTTTTTCCAAAAAACAAGCTCAAAATGACAGGAAACCCCGTTAGAAGCGACATTTTGGATGTAACCCACAAACGTACACAGGCTTATGCCCATTTTGGGCTGCAACCCAACCACAAAACGCTCCTTGTTATTGGGGGAAGTCTCGGCGCCAAGACAATCAATGAAAGTATTGAGGCAGGATTGAAATTACTCATTAATTCAGGATACCAAGTTCTTTGGCAAACCGGAAAACCCTATGCTGAAAAAGCCGCAAACGCAATAAACTCACTCAAAACACCTTATGCTAAGTCATTTGATTTTATCTATGAAATGGATTTAGCCTACGCGTTGGCCGATGTTGTGGTTTCAAGAGCAGGCGCTTTATCCGTATCGGAGCTGTGCTTAGTGGCCAAGCCCGCTATTTTGGTTCCTTTCCCATATGCCTCCGAAGACCACCAGACCAAAAATGCGATGAGTTTGGTAGAGCAAAATGCCGCCCTTTTGATTAAAGACAAAGATGCTCCCGAAGAACTTGTACAAACAGCCCTGCGATTATTACAAGACACTGAAAAACAACAGACTTTGAGTCAAAACATCAAAAAGCTGGGCAAACCCAATGCTGCAAAAGAAATTGCTGAAACGGTTTTAGGACTTATCTAACACTTAATTACAGGGCCTTAATAACATATAAGAATCAACAGAAGAATGCAAATTACAGACTATAAATACATTTATTTCCTCGGTATCGGAGGTATTGGAATGAGTGCGTTGGCGCGTTGGTTCGGCGTGAATGGATTTGAGGTAGCTGGCTACGACCGTACACAAACGCACTTGACCGATACGCTCCATGCAGAAGGTATTTCTGTACATTTTGAAGATTCGGTAGATTTAATACCTGCTGCTTTTTTACAAAATCCAGGCCAAACACTTGTTGTTTTCACACCAGCTATTCCAAAAAATCATTCCGAATACAACTATCTGAAAGACAATGGGTTTACCCTACAAAAACGTTCACAGGTGCTGGGCCTAATAGCCGGGGGGATGTTTACTGTTGGGGTAGCAGGAACGCACGGCAAAACCACAACATCCTCCATGACTGCGCATTTACTTCGTCATTCAGGAGTAAACTGTGCGGCATTTTTAGGAGGAATAACACAAAATTACGGTACCAATATGCTGCTCAACGCGCCTACCGCGCAGCTCAGCCAAGTACCCTGCGTGGTGGAAGCAGATGAGTTTGACCGTTCTTTTTTGACTTTGTTTCCAGATATCGCCATTGTGACCTCCACCGACGCCGATCACTTAGATATTTACGGAAGCCACGATTCTGTTTTGGAATCTTTTTCAGCCTTTGTAAGTCAAATCAAGCCCAACGGTCGTCTGTTTATGAAAAAAGGGTTGACGTTGGCTGATAAAACGAAGGCAAAAGTCGAAGAATACAGTTTGAACGAAGGCGCCTACCACGCTCAAAATATTCGAATCGAAAATGCCTGTTTTATCTTTGACGTTGTTCATCCAGAAGGAATAATCAGCGATATCACTCTACAAGTACCTGGTTTCCACAACGTAGAAAATGCCGTAGCAGCTTCGGCGGTTGGCCTCGCCCTCGGCCTATCAGGGGACCAAATCCGTACCGCTATCGAAACCTTTGGCGGTGTAAAAAGGCGTTTTGAGTATTATTTAAAAACAGACCGGAACGTCCTGATAGATGACTATGCACATCACCCCGCCGAGGTGCATGCATTTTTATCCTCTTTGAAAGCGCTTTATCCTAATCGGCTGGTGACGGCAATTTTTCAACCGCACTTATACAGCCGTACGCGTGATTTTGCGAACGAATTTGCAGAAAGTTTATCCCTAGCCGACAATGTGATTCTTTTGGATATTTATCCAGCCCGTGAATTACCGATTGAAGGGGTAAGTTCTGATTTAATTTTTGATAAAATCACAAGTGACAAAATCCAATGTTCGAAGTCAGGCTTAATAGATGTCCTCAAAAATCGTCCTTTAGACGTAGTGGCTACGATTGGTGCTGGCGATATTGATTCTTACATTGAATCCATAAAAAAAGTTTTAGAAGGAATATCCGAGTAATTTTAAAAAACTGATTTTTAGTAATTTAAAATTATAAACTACTAAATCGACACCTGTATGAAACGCTTGATTTGGGTCGTTCTTGGAATATTCATTATTGGGCTTATTGTTTTTTTTGTCGAGTTTCAACAAAAAAGTAAGCGCTGTAAGGGAATTATTGTGAAATTAGATGAAAAAGCAGAGTATCCTTTTTTTAATGAACAAGACATTAAAGATTTGATTACGCTTAAGGGGGTGGATAACATAGAGGGAATGAATTTTTCAGAAATAAACCTAAAAGGTTTAGAAAAAAGGGTTATGAAGAACCGCTTGATAAATAATTGTCAGGTGTTTCGAGATTTATCTGGAAATTTGGTCGTATCTATAGTGCAGCAACGACCTGTCGGGCGTCTAATTTCAATATCTGACACAGACCAACAACGAAATGCCTCACAGGGGGGATACCTAACCGAGACGGGTGAAATAGTCCCATTGTCAGCACGTTTTGCCGCAAGAACGGTGTTGGTATCTGGTGAGTTCTTTGTTAAAAAACAAAATTTAACCTCCCAAAAAGGAAAGCAACTGATTGACTTTTTGAAAGCCCTTCAGAAAAAACCGTTTTGGAAAGCACAAGTAGCTGAAGTAATTGTGTCAAATGACAGTGAATTAACCCTTATTCCTCAGGTAGGACAGCACCAGATTGATTTTGGTTTGCCCGAGGATTTTGAGGTAAAATTTGAAAAGTTAAAGATATTTTATAAAAATATTTTACCCCTGAAAGGTTGGGAAAAATATAAACGCGTTAGTGTTAAGTTTCGAAATCAAATTGTGTGTGAGTAAAACCCTAACTCAGTATGTCAGATAATGTTATTTTTTTAGGAATTGACATCGGCAGTACCAAAGTTGCTGCGATTTTGGCTAAGCCAAAGACCCACAACAACCATACCATGCTCGAAGTAGTAGGGATCGGTTCGGCACGTAACGAAGGGGTATATAGGGGAATTATCAACAACCCCGTAAAGACAAAAGAAGCAATCAGGCAAGCGTTGGAAATAGCGGCAAGAAAGGCAGAAAGACCTGATTTACTAAATTACCCCCTGACGGCCACCGTCAACGTAAGCGGAACACACTTGGAAACAATGTCGGAAACAGGCTCAGTTACCTGCAAATCCGCCTCTGTCAAAGGGGAAGATGTAGCAGTTTTGTTTGAGGATATGCAGCAAACCTACGATTCCGATTCTAACCAAATTATTCACCTCTTACCGCTTAAATTCGCGGTTGGAGAGCAACACGAAATCGACGACCCAGTAGGTCACATTGGGTTAAAACTCAGTGGCGATTTTAAGATTATCACTGCCAAAAAAACGGCTTTGTATCAAATCAAGGACTCCCTCCAAAAAGCCAATATTCAAGTTGACAATGAAGATGGTTTTGCAGCATCCCCCCTTGCATCAGGTCTGGCAGTTCTGACAGAAGACCATAAAAATTTAGGGGTCGTGTTGGTAGATATTGGCGGCGGTACTACAGATATTGCCATTTATCACGAAGGTCTATTGCGCCACACGGTTGTTCTTCCTTTTGGCGGCAACCATATCACGAATGATATTCGGGAAGGCTGCCATCTGACACAGGAAAGTGCCGAAGAAGCAAAAACCACGTTGAGCGAAACAAATCCCAACGCTTGTAGCCTGAATACCCTGTTAGTAGTTCCCACTGCCGACGGTATTCCGCCGATTGAGATTGTAGCGCGAAACATTGTCCTTATTGCACGGGCTCGTCTTCGTGAAATCGCCGCTTTGGTCTTTGCTGAAGTAAAAAAAGCTGGTTACGAACACAAGTTGAGGGCAGGTGTTGTTTTGACTGGCGGTACCGCAAAAATCAACGGAATTGATTCTATTTTCAGAGAAGTGACAGGGATGTACGTCCAAATTGGGAAACCACAGAATTTAGAGCGAATCAACGGTCCCTTACATGATTCACTAATGAATGATCCCGCTTTTGCTACTGCCCTTGGATTGGCATGGTCGAGTATCAAACCGTTAGATAAAAGAGTGGTAAAAAGAAGTAAAACAGAGAAAGAACAAGAAAAAAAGAAAACAGGAGGGCTTTGGGGTAGTTTTGGAATTAAAGATCTGAAAATCAAGGATGTAGGTACGTTCATTTGGAAAGGTCTAATGCAAGATGATATGGCGGGGAAAGATTCTTACTAACACCAAAAATTTAATTTCGACCTCACCAATTGTTTCTCATTAAAAAATTATGGTTTTTGCAAGAAAAAACGTTTTTGACCACGGCTACGAGTACGTCATGGAAAATTCAAAACATTCAGAAGACGCACCGATTATCAAAGTAATTGGGGTAGGTGGGGGAGGTAGCAACGCCGTAAACCACATGCATGTGAAGGGTATTAAGGATGTCGGCTTTGTAGTATGCAATACCGACAAACAAGCCCTCATGCGCAGCACCATTGAAAATAAAATTCAATTAGGCGCTGACTTGCTTAAGGGACTCGGAGCGGGAACTGATTCAGCGACTGGACGCAAAGCAGCCGAAGAAAGCATTGAATACATCCGACAACTAATGCAACCACCCACTCAGATGGTATTTATTACCGCAGGGATGGGCGGTGGTACAGGTACAGGAGCAGCCCCTGTTATTGCGCAGGTAGCCAAAGAAATGGGTATGCTTACCGTGGCAGTTGTCACGGCTCCTTATAGCCACGAAGGGCGCAGTAAAAAGAACCAAGCACTTGAAGGAATCAATGCTCTAAAAAAGCATTGTGACACAGTTCTTGTCATTTTGAACGATGAATTAGCTAAGTTATACGGAAAATTGCCCATTTTGCGAGCCTATGAGCATGCTGATAATATTTTATCTAATGCCGTGAAAAGCATTGCTGAGATTATTACAGTTCATGGGAGTGTAAACTCCGACTTCATGGATGTGAAAAAAGTACTTGAAAATGCAGGTACTTCGGTGATGAGTTCGGCTTCGGCCTCTGGCGAAAACCGTGCAGAATTGGCAATTGAAGCAGCTTTAAACTCTCCTTTGCTCAATAACCGAGATATTCGCGGTGCTCAAAAAATTCTTATCACCCTTGCTTCAAGTACGGATGAAGAATACATGGCTACCCTTGATGAGCAAATGGCCATCACAAATTACATCGAAAGTCTCATTGGTGATGAAGCTGATATGTGTAAAGTGGGGGTTATTTTTGATGACACCCTCAAAGAACAACTCCTTGTTACGGTCATAGCCGCAGGCTTTGAAGATTCACATTTGCCTTTTAACTACGATTCTACTGGTTTTAAATCCATAAAAAAAGAGACTCCTCCAGTTGCAGAGCCTACCAATCCTCCCGTATCTGGAGTTGTAATAGACCGCCCTCAAGAAGGAAAATTGGAGACATCAACCCCAACAACGGCTTTTAATCCACCTGCACCCCCCAAACAAGAAATTAAGGTTCAAGTGAAGCCAACTGTTTCTCAAACGGTTGATTTGCCAGTAGAGCAAGAACCAAGCAAACCTGAATACCAAGAGACGAATCAAGTCGCTAGTAAGCAACCTTTTATTGACAATCCAGAGCCTCACGAAGACCCGTCTATTTTGCGGCAACTTGTTCAGGATATTACTAAAGGCAAGTATTCTGCAAGCGAACTCGAAAGACCTGCTTATTTGCGTCAAAACGTGGTTTTACATCACAAACCCGCGCTTCCTGAAGAAGCTTTTATTCCCATTAAATTGGACAAGCATAAGCGTTAAGAATACCATGCTTTCACAAATAAAAAAGGATTTACAACAACTAGGCAGCCCCGAAAAGGCTGCCTTTCTTTGTCGCTTTTTCAAAACGGGAAAAGGCCAGTATGGCGAAGGGGATGTATTTATGGGAATTACAATGCCCGAAATCAGAGAAATCGTAAAAAAATACCCCACCCTAACCATCGAAGAATGGACAGAACTGCTTCACAGCCCTTTTCATGAATTTCGAATGGCGGCATTGATTGGGCTCATGAAACGGTTTCAAAAGTCAAAAAAGGACGAAACAGCCCAACATATTATTTTTGAAATCTATTTATCAAACCTCGATTACATCAATAATTGGGATTTGGTTGATGTCACTTGTAGAGATATTATTGGAGCTTATCTGTTAAATAAAGACAGAGGCATTTTATACGATTTAGCTCAGCGTCCCCACCTTTGGGCCCAACGCGTCGCGATTGTGTCAACCTGGTATTTTATTTCACGAAATCAATTTTCCGATACGATTCGAATTGCCGAAATTCTTCTTACGCATACCCATGACCTTATTCATAAGGCCGTAGGCTGGATGCTTCGGGAAGTGGGTAAACGTGATGAATTAGTGCTAGAAGAGTTTTTGGATACCCATGTAAAACAAATGCCCCGTACCGCTTTGCGCTACGCTATTGAGCGTTTTCCAGAATCCAAACGCAAGTATTATTTAACTCTTTGATGCATAGATAAATTTCTTAGTATCTTTGAGGCCGCTTTTGCGGCAGTTTTTGCGTTATTCGTTATTATTTTGCTGTAAATGAAGCATTTAACACCTCTAACGCTGGACTGTATATTTTAAACTGTTAACTGCTGACTTTTTATGTCTTGGTTTACCAGAAAAGAGAGAGGCATTCAAACGCCCACAGAAATGAAACGCGAAGCCCCCGACGGGCTTTGGTACCAGTGTCCTAGTTGCAAGCATGTAATGCATACACGAGAGCATAAACTCAATGCATACACCTGCGTAAAATGCAATTATCACGAAAAAATCGGGTCAGAAGCGTACTTCAGTCTCTTATTTGACGAAGCCGAATACACTGAACTCGATGCCGATATGATTTCAGGAGATCCTCTTGAATTTGAAGACACTAAAAAATATCCAGACCGTATTCGTGATACAGTCAAAAAAACCGGTCTGAAAGATGCTGTACGTACCGCCTATGGCAAAATGGACGATATTGACATTGTGGTAAGCTGTATGGACTTTAACTTCATAGGCGGCTCAATGGGCTCGGTTGTAGGGGAGAAGATTGCGCGCGGAATCGACCATGCATTACAAAACAGAAAGCCGTTTCTGATGATTTCACGGTCGGGAGGTGCGCGGATGATGGAAGCAGGATATTCATTGATGCAAATGGCCAAAACCTCCGCTAAATTGGCGCTCTTATCCGAAGCCAAACTGCCGTATATTTCTCTATTAACCGACCCCACAACGGGGGGAGTGACGGCTTCTTACGCCATGTTAGGTGATTTTAACATCGCAGAACCAGGTGCTCTTATCGGTTTTGCTGGTCCGCGTGTTATTCGTGAAACCATCGGAAAAGATCTCCCTAAAGGTTTTCAAAGCGCTGAATTTGTATTGGAGCACGGCTTTTTAGACTTTATTGTTGATCGAAAAGATTTAAAAGATAAATTGGCCAGTCTGTTGCGAATGCTGCAATAATTGATTTTTATGCCAAAGGCCGCAATAACAGAAGATGTAGTTGCGGCCTTTTTGCTTTTTTATGCACTTTTTCATTTGAAATCATGCGCCTTGTTTCCCATCCTGTTTTATGCAATTACTACGTGACGTACCGTTGTAACGCCACCTGTAGCTTTTGTGATATTTGGGAAAGACCATCGCCTTATGTTACGTTAGAAAATGCCAAAGCCAATTTCGAAGCGCTCAAAAAACTTGGGGTGAAGGTAGTTGATTTTACGGGGGGAGAGCCTCTTCTCCACCGCCAATTGGATGAGCTTCTCAGAGCCGCAAAAAAAGCAGGATTATTAACTACCGTCACCTCCAACGGGTTGCTTTATCCCAAATACGCTCATAAACTGCGCGGATTGATTGACATGCTCCATTTTTCACTCGACTCACCTAATCAGGAAGAGCATGATACATCAAGGGGGGTAAAGTGCTTTGATAAAGTGATGGAGTCTATTCAAATTGCAAAATCATTAAATGAACGTCCAGATATTTTATTCACGGTTTTTGAAAATAATATCCATCAAATTGAGCAGTTGTGGAAAGACATTTGTCTGCCCAATGATTTGGTATTGATATTGAATCCTGTTTTTGAATATAACAATGTAGGTTCTCAATTGTCATCTTCGGCGCTGCAAGAATTACGAAATTGGGGTAAAAAGCGCAATATTTATTTAAATGACGCTTTTATTCAACTCAGGATTGACGGGGGCAACCACGTGGATAATCCAGTCTGCCTAGCTGGCAGCACAACCATTGTCATTTCTCCCGAAAATAAGCTGGTGCTTCCCTGCTATCATTTGGGTTTAAAAGAATTCCCCATTGAAAATCAATTGGAAGCTCTGTACCAGTCAGAAGAAGTTCAAAAATTAATTGCCCTTGAAGGTCGCCTGCCTGCCTGTGAAGGTTGTGCCATCAACTGCTACATGCAGCCTTCTTTTGCCGTAGAAATCAACAAATACTGGTGGAAAGCCCTTCCTAGTACGCTTAAATACAACTTCATCAAAGGTACCTGGAAACAGTTATTTTGAATCTTACCGTTCAGTTCCCTAATTTTGCAAATCATTATTGGTTTTCAGGTAGTTATTAATTAAATATCTGGAAGTCATTTCTTCTATTTTTACCTACATAAAATGATTCAATTTTTTATTGAAGATGTGGACTTTAAAGTTCCACAATCCCGCAAAACCAAATCTTGGCTTCAGAGCATCATTAAAGCAGAGGGCTTTTCGCTGAACCAACTCAACTATATTTTTTGTTCTGATGAATACCTTCTTAACGTAAATCGACAATACCTTGACCATGACTTTTATACCGATATTATCACTTTTGATAATAGCGAAGAAGAGGCGGTTGTCGAAGGAGATATATTCATTAGCATAGACCGAGTAAAAGACAATGCTCAAGAACTCAATAAGCCTTTCGAAGAAGAGCTCCGCCGTGTTTTAGCGCATGGCATTTTACATTTAGTTGGTTATGATGACAAGGAAGATGAACAAGAACAAGAAATGAGAGCAAAAGAAGATTTTTATTTAATTGTCTCATAACTCACTATATATCAACACAATAACAAATGCTTCACGTGGAACGTTTTGACGATTTTCACAAAAACACGTGAAACAAACAAAAATCACAACATTTAAAACGAAAAACACATGTTTCCAAAATACGATGTTATTGTGGTTGGGGCAGGCCATGCAGGATGTGAGGCGGCAGCAGCAGCAGCAAACATGGGGTCCAAAGTTTTGCTCATTACAATGAACATGCACACCATTGCGCAAATGTCTTGTAACCCCGCAATGGGGGGGGTTGCTAAGGGACAAATCGTGAGAGAAATAGATGCACTTGGTGGACAGTCTGGAATCATCAGCGACAAAACAATGATTCAATTCAGAATGCTCAACCGATCAAAGGGGCCCGCTATGTGGTCGCCAAGATGTCAAAGCGACCGTATGCGTTTTGCAGAAGAATGGCGAATGACACTTGAACAAACGGCCAATGTAGATTTTTGGCAAGACACCGTTCGTGAGCTTATTGTCAAAAATGGGGTAGTGGCAGGTATAAAAACAAGCCTCGGAATGGCAATCCAAAGCAAATCAGTAGTCCTAACCAATGGCACTTTTTTGAATGGATTAATTCATATTGGAGAGAAAAATTTTGGAGGTGGAAGGGTAGGAGAGAAGTCAGCAACGGGAATAACGGAGCAATTGATTGAATTAGGCTTTGAATCGGGGCGAATGAAAACAGGAACACCTCCACGCATTGATGGGCGTTCGTTGGATTATACACGCATGGAAGAGCAGCCTGGGGACGAGAATCCCGCTAAATTTTCGTACACCTCCACGCCCAAGCTTGAACACCAACGAAGTTGTTGGATTACCTACACCAACGAAGAAGTTCACGCTGCGTTACGTACAGGGTTTGACAAATCACCCATGTTTTCGGGTCGTATCAAAGGCTTGGGGCCTCGTTACTGTCCATCAGTTGAAGATAAAATCAACCGATTTGCCGACAAAGACAGACATCAGATTTTTGTGGAACCAGAAGGATGGAACACCGTTGAAATTTACGTAAACGGTTTTTCCACATCTCTTCCAGAGGATGTTCAATACAAGGCACTGCGTTTGATTCCTGGGTTTGAAAACGCAAAAATGTTTCGTCCTGGCTACGCCATAGAATACGATTATTTTCCACCTACACAATTAAAGTTAACCCTCGAAACCCATCTTATCAAGAACCTGTTTTTTGCAGGACAAATCAACGGGACAACGGGTTATGAAGAAGCTGCTTGTCAAGGATTAATTGCGGGTATAAACGCTCATCAAAATACTCATGAGTTGGAGCCATTCATTTTAAAGCGCTCAGAAGCATACATTGGCGTATTGGTAGACGACCTCGTCAATAAAGGGACCGACGAGCCTTACCGTATGTTTACGTCAAGGGCCGAATATCGTACTCTATTACGACAAGATAACGCAGACATTCGTCTTACAGAAAAAGGGTACAAACTCGGACTCGCGGCTGAATCCCGTCTCCAACGCGTTCGTGAAAAAGTGGCTAATACTGAGTTGATTTTAAAAGAACTCAAAACCATCAAAGCCCAACCCGAAGAGATAAACGAACAACTAGCGCAATTGGGCACTGCAACGATTCGAGAAAAACAGCCCTTGTATCAGTTGCTAAAACGACCCGATATTGAGATAGATGACATTAAGAATCTTAAGGGTTCCTTTGCAGGTTTCCTGAATCAATTCGATGAAGAAGCGTTGGAACAAGCTATGATTACGGTGAAATACGAAAGCTACATTGAGAAAGAATACCTCATGGTAGAAAAGATGAATAGATTAGAGGACCTTGAAATCATCCCAAATTTCGACTATGACCGCGTATCTGCCCTGTCATTTGAAGGGCGTCAAAAACTCAAAAGCCTCCGTCCAGGTACACTCGGGCAAGCTTCCCGAATAAGCGGCGTCAGTCCGTCGGATGTATCAGTATTGATGATTTACTTGGGAAGATAAATACAGACAAGTCGTTAAAAGATGTTAATAAAAGGTGGCCTTGACGGTCACCTTTTATTTTTGCAATACACCCCTAAATTCAACTTGAGGATTTAAAAGATGTTAATTTGCAGAGGCTTTCAAACCATTTGTTCGTAGCATAAAAACAATCACACTTGTATTACATAAAAAACTGTCTGCTAAAAGCATGATAAAGATAACTTATAAACCAGTTCTTCAATCTCACCATCACCTAATGAGAAATTTTCCATTCTACATTATACTCTATATTTTGGTAATATCCTGCGCTCAGCCCATTTCTCCTACGGGAGGAAAGAGGGACACCGTACCACCAAATCTTATATCAAGCACCCCTAACAATAAGCAAACAAATTACAAAGGGCGTACAGTTGACTTAGAGTTTGACGAATACATTGTCGCGGAAAATTTACAACAAAAACTGTTGATAACTCCCGATGCAGGTGAATATGATTTTAAGGCTAGGCCAACAGGACTGCAAATCAAATTCAAAAAATCGCTTGACACAGCCACAACTTATTCACTTTCCTTTGGCGATGCCATCAAAGATTTCAGCGAAAAAAATCCAGCCCGAAATCTTCGCGTTGTCTTCAGTACGGGTGTAGGTATTGACTCTGCATCTGTAGGTGGGCAGGTAAAAGATTTACTCTCGGATAAACCATTATTGGATGTCTTGGTAGGCCTGTACCCAAATTCAGACACCCTGAATATTGAAAAAATGAAGCCAAGCTACTTCACACGTTCAGATAGTGCAGGCCGATACAGCATTGAAAATATTCGCCCGAATAAGTACAAACTATTTGCTTTTGACGATAAAAACCGCTCTTTAAGCTATAATCCAAGGGCCGAAAAAATCGCGTATTTAAGGGATAGCATCACAATTGTTGACTCTACGCAAATCTCAGGCGTTTCATTAAGGCTGTTTATGGCCAATAATACCCCCGCAAAAGTGCGAAATACGCAGCCTAGGGCCAATTATTACTCCGTAAACTACGATAAAGGATTCCTTGAATACAAAGTAAAATTTAACAACCCAGAAGACTCCATTCCGCACTTTCAGGCGGGGACTAACGAGCTGAAGTTCTATAATACAAAGAATCGCAAGGACACCCTTGTAGCCAAAATAACGATTGTGGATTCCGTAGGATTGACCTTTGAACATACCCAAAAAATAAAATTTAGGGAAGCTAGGGGAGGAGGGAAGGCCGCAGATACCAACCGCGAGCCCTTCGATATGAAGACAAATTTTCCCGATAATGGCGAAATAGAACCTAGAAATTTTGCGCTAAAATTAACCTTTAATAAACCCGTAGCCGAAGCAAGACTTAATCAAATACAGATTATTAGCGATAGCACAAAAGCCGAAGTCATCAAAATTACCGATTTTACATGGGCCAATAATCACGCTATTCTTTCACTTTCTCGACCTATTCTAGCCCGTCGAGAACTCAAAGTAATCATTCCCAAAGCCACTTTCTTTAGCGTAGAAAACGATACAATCCCTGCCAAAATTTATAAGCTCCCTATCATGGATGAAGAAAACTACGGCACATTGGAAGGGGAAATAAAAGGGGCTAAAAGTAAATTTATCGTTGAACTGCTCGACGATAAGTTTGAAGTAGTTAAGTCAATCAGTAACAAAACTCCTTATGTTTTTTCCTATCTAAAACCCGCTACATACACGCTGCGCGTTATTGTGGATGAAAATGGAAACGGACAATGGGATACGGGTGATGTAAAAGCCAATAAACTAGCCGAACCAGTGTTTTTTCACAACGAAGCCGTTAAAGTGAAGAAAAACTTTGTGATGAGTGGTATAGATATCGACTTATCCACAAAATAATCCACATCATTCACACTCTGTGGAAAAGCTATTATATAGTTTGGTTCACTTTTTGAGATAGTGTAAAAAGTAGCTAGGTAAGTTTTAGGTTGTGGAACACCTATTTCACAAAAAACAGAATTGTGAGGAGAACTTGTGAATAAGTATGTGGATAACCAATAAAGATGTTTATAGGTAAGTGGATAAGTAGTGGGAAAACGTGTAGATAACATTTGGATAATGTGGAGAACTATTTATCAACAATGCAAATGTGGGAATGTACCCTGATTTCCCACATCATTTCAAGCCGTTTTAAACATGTTTAAATGTGGAAAAATAATCATCCACAACGTGAACAAAATTATCCACAATCCACGACAAATTGTGAATAGTTGCAGATATGCCTGAAAAACAGTAATTTCAGTTGTGGATAAAAATAAAACGACGTGGATAAACCTACTACTTATACACATTTACGTTTTAACAATAAGTGGATAACGCGGGGATAACTTTCTTATCCACTTATCCCCGGTGCTAATGGATTATAATAGTTTAAAAATTAAATATATTATTATTAAAATGGGTGCAAGAAAAATGTGTACAACTCCGTATCGTTTGTGGATACTGTTTATTGGGGTCATTTTACTTTTGGTGTCTACAGAAAGCCACGCCCAAAGTGATGCCGACTTAGCAGATGCATACTTTCAAAAAGGTGAGTGTGAAAAAGTAGCACCACTCTATCAAAAAGTTTTGCGGAAAGATTTTAACAAAATCTATTTGCGGAGGTATGTGGGCTGTATGGTCAAACTCAAAAGTTTTGACGAAGCTGAAAAATTCTTTAAACGTCAGCAGAAATCTGATGAAAATGTGGGATACCTCTATACACTATACTGGGGGCGAATGTTGGAGCAAATGGGGCAAGCAGTGCCAGCCGCTCAAAAATACCAAGAGAGTATTGCCCAAATACCTCCAAAAGATTTGAATGCATTTAAAGAATTAGCTGATGAATTTAGAGAAATAGATAATACGGATGCAGCCATCAACACTCTGTTGAAAGCTAGAGATGTGGCCAAAAATGATAATTTGTTTAAAATGGAATTGGCGGCCTTATACGCTCAAACTGGAAAAACAGAACAGATGATTGAAGAATTGCTGAGCTTGGGTGTGGCGATTCAAAGCAAGGAAGTAATTCAAAACTATTTTCAAGATTTTCTGCGGGAAGAAAAAGATCAGGCAAAATTTGAAAAGATTCTGTACGAAAAAATCCAACGCCAGCCCAACGAGCCTTTCTTTGCCGAAATGCTGATTTGGTTTTTGACCCAAAAAAAACAGTTCAGTAAAGCTTTCATTCAAGAAAGGGCGTTGGATAGACGGTTTAAATACAACGGGACGAAAGTATTTGATTTAGGAAATTTGGCGCTACAAAACAAAGATTACCCGGCAGCCATTCAGTCTTTTGAATATGTCGTGAAAGATTATCCACAAGGACAACTCTATCCTTATGCCCGACGGATGATGATTGTGGCGCGAGAAGAACAAGTAAAAAATACATTTCCCGTGGAAATAACGTCGGTGAGACGCTTGATTGAAGATTATAAAAAGTTGTTGGGAGAACTTGGTCAAAACAATCGTACGCTTGAAGCTATGCGGAGTATGGCAAGTTTGTACGCGTTTTACTTGAATGAAAAAGATAGCGCTACCGTCATCTTGCAGAATGCCGTGAAAATAGGCCGGGCAGAAAGCGATTTTGTTGATAAATGCAAATTGGACTTGGGTGATATTTTTCTCTTAAAAAATGAACCATGGGAGTCGACACTTTTGTATTCGCAGGTTGAAAAATCGCAGAAAGAAACCCCGCTTGGCTACGAAGCTAAACTCCGCAATGCCCGACAATTTTATTATACAGGTGATTTTGAGTTATCAAAAGCCTTATTGGACATCCTGAAAATGGCCACAACGAGAGAAATTGCCAACGACGCTGGAGCACTGAGCTTATTGATTCAGGATAACACGGGTTTAGACACCTCAGAAGACGCGATGAAGGAATATGCAGCCATCGACTTGCTTCTTTATCAAAATCAAACACAGCTAGCGCTAGACCGCTTAGACGGGATGTTTGTAAGGTACAAAGATCACCCGCTTGCCGATGAGATTCTGTGGCTGAAAGCTCGGACCTATGCTAAAATGGGAGAAAATCAAAAAGCAGTGGATAACTTGCAGGTAATTGTGGATAAGTTTTCGACCGACATATTGGGCGATGATGCCCTTTTTATGATGGCAGAATTGTATCAGAATCGCTTTAAAGATAAAGACAAATCAATGGAGTTGTACCAGAAAATGCTCGAAAAATACCCCGCAAGTATCTATGCTGCCGACGCTAGAAAGCGTTTCAGGCAACTACGAGGGGATACTCTTTAAATCCAAAAAAAGTTATTGAGCAACCAATTGAAGGTGAAATGGCAAAAGTAACGTTAAAACAAATATTGTTGGCAATCGGCATAATGGTTAGCCTGAATTCATGCTATACCTCAAAAATCTATATCGTACGCCATGCCGAGCGATTAGACGACAGCGCAGATACGCCATTGTCGGAAGGTGGACATCAGCGGGCAAGAGCATTGTCAGATAGCCTTTACAACAAAGGAATTGAATACATTTTTGTTAGTAAATACCAACGGAATCGCCATACAGCACAACCTTTAACGGAACGTTTGGGGAAACAATATGAGATTTATGAACCCAAACCCGTCAGTGTCATTGTAGAACGGTTGGAGAAAATAAAAGGAAAAAACGCCTTAGTTGTCGGCCACAGCGACACCATTTTAGAAATAGCACAAGCATTAGGGACGAAGCCATCCATATCAAAAATTGTACATGAAGATTATGATAATCTGTTGGTGGTGACAGTCAACAAAGGGATGTTTGGAAAGAAAATTACTTTGCTAGAAAAAACGTACGGCCAAAAGACACTTCCGTGAATTTTGGCCGTAAATATTTGATAATGAATTGGTTATCTTAGTTTTAAAGTAACTAACGTAGCAATTGCTAAAATAATACCTACAATCCAGAAACGGGCCACAATTTTGGCTTCATGATAGCCTTTCTTCTGAAAATGATGGTGTAAAGGTGACATTAGAAAAATACGCTTTCCTTCTCCAAATTTCTTCTTGGTATACTTAAAATAACTCACCTGTAAAATAACGGAGACAAGTTCAACCAGAAAGATGCCGCACATGATAGGAATTAATAATTCTTTGCGCACAGCCAGCGATATAACCGCAATAACTCCCCCCAACATCAAACTGCCCGTATCTCCCATAAAAACCTGCGCAGGGTAAGAATTATACCACAAAAAGCCCACACAAGCACCCACAAAAGCCGCAATAAATATAACCAGCTCTCCAGAGTTGGGAATATACATGATATTGAGGTACTGCGAGAATTTGGCGTTTCCAGAGATGTAGGCTAAAACTCCAAGTGTTAGGGCAATAATGATAGATGTTCCTGCCGCCAAACCATCAATTCCATCCGTAATATTTGCCCCATTTGATACGGCTGTAATGATAAAAACGGCTACAATGGTGTAAATTATCCATGTGTAACTATCTGGTAATAAGCCGAATAATAATGAAGAGTAATCAAACTCATTGTTTTTTATAAAGGGCAAAGTAGTGATTGTCGGATTGATGACATCTGTATAACGCTGTACTTCACCAATGGCCGAACTGATAAGTGGCTTATCGTATTGCCTGATTTTAACATGTTGATTGAAAGACAACGTTATCCCAACAATTAGCCCCAATCCTACCTGACCCACAACTTTAAACTTGCCTTGTAACCCCTCTTTATTGTTTTTAAACTTTTTTATGTAATCGTCCAAGAAACCAATAAGGCCAGTCCAAACAGCTGTGATCAGCAGGAGAACAATATATACATTAGACAATTTGGCAAACAATAAGGCAGGGATGAGCAAGGAAGCCAAAATAATAAACCCCCCCATGGTAGGAGTCCCTTTCTTTTCCATCTGACCTTGAAGGCCCAAATCTCGGATTGTTTCCCCAATTTGTTGGTTGCGGAGAAAATTAATGATACGCCCCCCAAAAATCGCTGCAATCAATAGGGAGGTAATGGTGGCACCAAGGGCTCTGAAAGAAATATATTGGAAAACTCCGGCACCTGGAAAGTTGAATTCTTTGTCTAAATAAGAAAATAGGTAGTAAAGCATGATAGAATTTGTTTAGGCGTAAAGCCAAAATTGCCTATACGTGGCACGTTGGTGGCAAGTATAGGCAATTTTACTAAAATTCTAAAAAAAGAATGTGGAATTAATCATTTAAATGAAAAGCCCACTTTACTTCATCGTAGTTACCCATATTCACTGGTATTTTCTTTGCTAATGAATTAGGAATCAGTACGTAGCGATATTTTTGTTCTTCTGCGGGTGTAAATTTTCCTTTCAGTCCAATCGTCACTATACGCAGTTGGGAGGATTTAGGAACGGTATAGTCATAGCGTATTTCGGCGGTTGAGGTGTTTGTTGTAAATGGTAAAGGACGGATGTTATCACCAATTTTTGAATAGACATATAACTGACTTTTTTCTAGTAGGTCATTGGTAAGTCGGTATTGATTAATTTCACAGGCTCTTGCCGGAAGTCCAAAAACACTGGTTGCAACCCATTGATCTGCGGCAACCCACTCAGAAGTAATAATGTTGAGATTATCAAAATTGGCGAGTTGTGGGGGCGGTTGTACTTCATTAAAACTGGTACAATTAAGGACCCAAGCTAAAGACACTGAAATGGTTAAAGTTAAAACTGCAAATTTATATATATGCTTCATACGAGTGAGAAACTGATGATAAACAAGTACTTAGGTTTATAACCATAGCGAAAAAAGTCTATCAAAAGTTATGCCAATCTTGAAGTAGATACCAGATTGCATTTTTAAAAGCGGTGCCGAACCTGTAATTTTAGTTCAGAACGATGTGAAGCATCGATTTCATCAACATAAGAACTCAGTGTTTTTTGATTGGGCATATCGGTCCGTGCAAATCGAATCCAGATATCGGTGCGAGCATGAGGAGTGTATCTAATAAGGAGAAAATTACGGAAACCATAGTCATAGTAAGCAGGCATAGAAACGGCATAAAGTACGTCACGCTCAACGGCATATTGCCTAGAATCATAACTGTCGGTATTATAAATTGACAATCGAAGCAATGCCGAAATTTTGCCCAAATCAGCGTTTATTTCTTGTAAAATCATCCAGCCTTTGTCTACCTTAAAATCTTTATAGGTAAATGTGCTTCCTTGAAGACGGGTTCGAAAAGACCAAACTTTAGAGGCGTTGTACTCAGTATTCAAGATAAGCTGATGTCGGTTAGTGTTGGTTACGAATTTCTGTTTTGATAGTTTAGAGGCAATATTGCGTTCTTTTTGTTCTTGTCGATAAATAGCATAAAAAGCCCATTTTTTGCTGGGAGTCCATGTTCCCTGCACTAAAAAATCATAGCCGTAGGTGGGTTTCTTATCCACTAAATATCGAAACCATGGAAATCGATAACCGTCAATATAAGCCCCCGCTTTAAGTTTTTTATGAATTGTATACTTACCGCCGATGTAAACACCAGTTTCGTTGCTGTTACGGCTGCTTTCGCTAAATGCGTTTGAATAGAAGCTATGAAAGTTTTTATCAAAATATCGAAATAAAAACGTCGCATCCCAACGTTTGCTAATGCTGGCCAGAAGTCCTGCAACTGCCCCTACCCCGCCGCTTTGCGATCGTGCAACCTCGGCAAAAAGATTATAATTATGCCAAAGATAGTTGCCGTGAACACCCGTTAAGAGATTCTGTATTCCTTTAAATTCATACTCATTCCGAACTGCCACAGCACGTTGAAGCGGTTGACTATAGTGGGTGTAAAGTATCGTACTGCCGATTTCACCGCCTGAGAATTGATACAATAAATGCCCTCCCATATTTTGTTCAACGACATTGGCGCGGATGGCCAGCTCATTTGGAATTCGGTGTAAACCATCTGTTTGTAAGGTGCTGATTACTTCTTCGCCCGTCAGATCATTTGAAATACTAACGCTGCCGCTTCGACGTACTCTCGAATACAAAGCCGTTAATTGAAGCCGTTTAGTCAATGTATAGGTGAAGGAAGTACCTCGAAAAAAGCCTGATTCTGTAACCGAAGAATAGGGCCGCGCACCTGTGGTAGGTCGTCGAATGGTGTAAACGGTTTCCATGCCTTTTCCCAAAGAAAAACCCGCTGAGAAAATTAGTCCTTGCCCGATTTGTAGTTGATAATCGCCGATAACGAAGTTTTTGATACGTCCTCTATTTTGTATTTGTGCATGAAAAGAGATAAAATCTGGCCCGTAATGGTGTTGAGAAGGTTGCCATCGAAAGGCTTCACCTTCATCTTTTTCAAGAGTAAAACCAAGACTAAAATTTCTACTTTTGCTATACCGATATCGGGCGTACCATTGTGTAGAACTTCCTTCAAAGCGTTGAGGTACCCCTTCCCGCGAGATTGGCACATCGTTGGTAAAACCCCGTTTCTGTTCCAATGATTGTTCGGTTCTAATTAATAAATAGTGGTCAGTTGGATTCGTCAAATCGTTCCATAACAGTTTATTGTCAGGAATAACCGTAACAAAAGGCAGTATTTTATAAATCGTTGGCAAGTCGAATGTAGGAATAGCTTGCAACTCATAAATGGAAACCAACTTCCCTAATTGCTCACGATAGGCAAAAAAGCTATTTATTTGACGTTCATTAAGAAGATAAGTCGAGGATAAGTCGTCTCTGGTGCAGGTATTAAGGTCAAGCGGAGTGGTATAAAGTTGAATCAGATTTTCGTATACTTCATTGTAGTTTAGGTCTTCTGACTGAATCGGAAGCAAATTTTGAACCACTGAATTTGGGTCAATTTCTCGACGACGAAACTCCTGGGCGTGTGTTTGACATGTTGAATAAGTGAAAAAGAGTATGCTAATAATCGACATGCATACATAGCTTACAATCAATCTATTGGTTAAAAATAGGGTCATAAGCTAACAAATTGTAGTGAATAGACTCAATGCCTGTACATTCTCCAGATTTGTTATTTGGAAGCTATTTTAGTCTAAAAGTCACGCTAATACTGGTTAATTATAAATAAGTGAGCGATATTTAAGGTGTTTTCTTGAAAATGTACAATTTTTTTTCTTTCTTCGCTTCTCATTACCCACCTTAATAAATAACCCACAATGCCAAACGTTTATCAAGACGCTGTTGTAACGAAGTATAATATCTTCAACAGCTTGTTCCTGAGTCTACCGTTTCATGACATTTTTCGAACAGGAACACTCTTACCACTGCTTGTGCAAGCCAGCGAAGAGGGATTTGAAGCAGGAAACAGCCCGCAACAAATCATTGAGTCTTTTTTTGAAGAATACACCGAGCATGCTACCGAGCACGAAAGGCGAGATATGCTTTTCAATTTTATCAAATTTATTGAGCGTCAGGTAGTTTTGTTTGATTCAGTAGAAGACGCTGGTTTTGACCAAACGCACGATTTGAATGGACCAGGCTCCATTACGCAACTTCTGAACCGTGTAGACAGTGATGACCTGCGTGAAAAACTGCTCAAAAAATTGGATGATTTTTGCGTGAGAATCGTTTTGACGGCCCACCCTACCCAATTTTATCCAGGAAAAGTATTGGGTATCATCACCGATTTAGAGGAAGCCATCAAAGACAATGATTTTGTAACGGTCAATAATTTGCTCCTTCAATTAGGTAAAACAGGGTTTATCAATAAAAATAAACCGACGCCTTTTGATGAAGCCTTGACGTTAGGATGGTTTTTGGAGAATGTGTTCTACGAAGCGATTCCCGCCATAATGAAAAAATTATTGAAAGGGCTTAATTTCCCCATCAATAAATGGCAGCACACTGAGCTTTTCCGGTTAGGCTTTTGGCCGGGTGGAGACCGTGATGGCAACCCGTTTGTCACTTCTGATGTGACCTTGCAAGTAGCCGACCGCCTGCGCCAGATTCTGCTTAAATGTTATTGGCGTGATATAAAATACCTAAAGCGCCGGTTAACTTTTGATGGTGTGGAGGATTTTATTGCTACCGCAGAGAGAAAAGTTAATAATGCCATCTATTATCCTGAGCAGGAACATTATGCCACCGCCGAAGAATTGCTCAGTGATTTACAACAGGCCAGAGAAGTTCTGGTAAAACACCACGACAGCTTTTTTGTGGATTCGCTGGATGATACCATTCTAAAAATTAAACTGTTTGGGTTCTTTTTTGCGAGTTTAGATATTCGCCAGGTTAGTCCAAAACACTCACTTGCGTGGGAGGAAGTATTGACCAAAATTGAGAAACAGGTTCCCGTATTTACGTATACCGACTATCAAAGCTGGGACGAAAAACGTAAAATAGACTTTTTGCTTTCGTTGCAGGTTGAGTTGACAGAAACGGATTTTCATGACCCTATCACGCAGGATATTTACGGGTCAATGTTAGCTATTCGTGAAATACAGCGCCGTAATGGAGAATCAGGTGCGCATCGTTATGTAATCAGTAACTGCGCCAGTGCCTTAAACGTGGTAGAAGTATTGGCGTTGATGAAAAACGTCTGGAAAACGACTGAAATCGGCGTTGACATTGTTCCGTTGTTTGAAACAGTCGACGATTTGGCGGGTGCGGCCGATGTAATGAAGCAATTGTTCGAGAATAAATATTATCGTGAACACTTGGCCCGGCGCGGAAATCAGCAAACCATCATGGTTGGATTTTCAGACGGGACCAAAGATGGAGGCTACCTTCGCGCCAACTGGTCAATTTTTACGGCTAAAGAACAATTGACCAAAATCTCGCGTGAGTACGACGTCAAAGTTACCTTCTTCGACGGTCGCGGAGGCCCTCCAGGCCGTGGGGGTGGCAACAACCATGCATTCTATGCGTCGTTGGGTAAAGATATCGAAGACAAAGAAATTCAGCTGACCGTTCAGGGACAAACCATCAGTTCAAATTATGGAACTGTTCCAACAGCTATGTACAATCTGGAGCGATTGTTTACGGCGGGGCTTGAAAATCACCTTTTTATGGCTAAAAACACCAAAGACCAGCTTTCTGATGCCGATAAGGCCCTAATGGAAGAATTGGCTAATGTAGCGTATGAAGCCTATTTAGGATTGAAAAACCATAAGACGTTTGTACCGTATTTGGAGAAAATAACGCCGCTTCGTTTTTACGGACAAACCAAAATTGGGAGCCGCCCCGATAAACGCGGCAGTGGCGGTGGACTCAAATTTGAGGATTTAAGAGCTATTCCGTTCGTAGGCTCATGGGCGCAAATGAAGCAAAATGTTCCAGGTTTTTACGGATTTGGTTCTGCCCTCGAAACATTGAAGAAAAACGGTAAAATGGACGCGTTAAAGAAGTTATACAAGCGTTCGCTGTTCGTACGTACGCTCGTTGAAAACTCCATGCAATCACTGATGAAGGCATATTATCCCGCTACAAAATACCTCAAGGAAAATCCTGAATTTAGTACGCTTTGGAACATGATGTTTGAAGAATACGAGCGAAGCATCAATCTGATGCTGGAGTTTTCGGGCGAAAAAGAATTGATGAATCAGAATCCCGTCACAAAAGAGTCCATCATTGTACGTGAGCGTATTGTATTACCGCTTATGACGATTCAACAATATGCACTCCAAAAGCTTCAATCGGCAGATTTGCCTGCTGCAGAAGTGGATGTTTACAGTAAGTTGGTGATGCGTGCGATGTTTGGAATCATCAACGCCGCGCGGAATTCGGCGTAAACAGCAAAAAGCAGACTTGGAAAGTTTTTAAAACTTTCCAAGTCTTTTCAAAAACAGATTATTCCACCTTGATCACTTCTGTTCTTTGACCTACTCCATTTTCATTAAAAGGCTCGATTGAAAAGTAGTACGTGGTACTCTTATCCATGGCTTTTAAGTAATACTCGTTTTTGCCGTACACCATAATGCTATTGTACAGTTTATCGGGCGCAATGCCAAAGTGAATGTGATAACCCTGCGCACCGCTTTCTGGATACCATTTCAGCCATGCATTTCGTTTGTCATCTTCTTGCCTCAATACAATAAACCCTTTTACTGATTTTGGTACATTTCCTTTTCCTTTCCCAAATACGCGCAGCCCACTGATGGCAAATTTGCCCGTGGCCATGTGAATATTTTCCAATTTGATAAAATGGGTTTCAACGGGCTTCGGTAATTCGACATAATCATGTGGAACATCGGTGGGGTTTTGGCTTTTATCGACCAAAATTTGCCATTTTTTGCCGTCTAATGAGTGCCAAAGCCGATATTGGTGATAAATATTGGTGAATTTGCCAAGATACATGGAATCTACATCCTGATCAGCGTAGTTGATCTGAATGGCATTGACGGTAGAAATCGCGCCCAAATCGCTCTGAATCCATTCCCCTTTGTTGGCAGTAGCTGCGCTCCAATAGGTCTTAATGTCTTCATCAACGGCGTAATTGGCGGCAAATCCGTTCAATGAAGAGGAAACCTGCACAGGTTTATTGTAATTGAGCAACATCCAGCCTGTAAAACGGCTTTTTAAATGGTCGGCCTTACCATTGGGCAATGTGTGCGGGTAATCGCCGAATGTTGTGTTGGAATACATAATACCCTCTTTATCAAAACCCGTTGGAAACAAAACCAAACGTCGTTCAAAGTTATTTTTAACCGTCACTACACCCGTCGTAATGTGCCACCAGTTTTCAAAATTGTCTTTGAAACTACCTCCGTGGCCAGCTCCTCTGATGAAACCGCCTGGTTTGTAGCAAAATGGATTGTGTTTTTGATACGTAAAAGGCCCAAGGGGGTTATCTGAAACGTAAACTCCATCGGCATAGCCGTTGAATTCGGTACCTGGCGCACCATATTGAAAATAATATTTACCGTTATGTTTATCAACCCAAGCGCCTTCGATGAAGGGTTTTAGGAAAATATTGTCATTGTAATCGCCAAAACGTTCCCAACCGTGTTGGTCATCATGGAGGCGAACCAATTCTTTTCGCTCACCGATAGGTTGTAAAGTTTTAGGATTGATCTCCCACCCATAAAGCGGATAAGTATTGCTGGAGCCGTAGTATAAATAGAGCCGCTTGTCGTCGTCGTAAAAAAATGCGGGGTCCCATGCGGCACCTTCAAATGCTGGCACAGCAATTTTCCAATCGTCAACGGTCGGATTTGTGCTTTTCCAAATGGCAAACTCTTTGGTGTGCGTAGAGCCGATCACGTACAGGGTGTCGCCCATGACCCAAGCGGCAGGCGCACAGAGTTCGTCGTAGACTTTGTTGTGAGGCAACAGGAATTTTCGACTTACAAAATTCCATTTTGACAAATCATCGCTCCACCAATATCCCCATTGATTGGTGGAAAACAGAAAGTATTTCCCTTTGAAATTGACAATCAGCGGGTCGGCGGTCGCGCGGTGTCGGCCTGCCTCGGAAAAGTTGGGAATGGGGGTAAAACCATAATCCAGGTTGAGGGGATTACAGTATGTTTTGGGTTGTGCAAAGCTACAATTTGCCCAAAGAATGCAGCAAATAAAGCTGAAAACAAACTTTTTCATGTGCATAGGTTTTATCTGGGCTGCAACAACTATTGTTGCGCCAACAGATAAAGCACCGCCATTCTTACAGCTACTCCGTTTTCAACCTGATTTAAGATAATGCTTTGACGGGAATCCGCCGCGTCGGAAGTAAGTTCCACGCCTCGGTTGATTGGCCCGGGGTGCATCAGCAGAATCTCGTGGTCGAGTTCATCAAGCATTTTTTTGTTAATGCCAAAATACAACGAGTATTCGCGTAAGCTTGGGAAGTATTTCACTTGTAGGCGTTCCAACTGAATACGCAGTACGTTGGCCACATCGCACCATTGAAGGGTTTCTCTGACGTTGTGACTTACTTGCACCCCTAATGAAGATATATATTTGGGAATGAGCGTTGTGGGCCCACAAACCCGCACCTCAGCGCCTAATTTTATAAGGCAGAAAATATTGGACAATGCCACGCGTGAATGCAGAATATCACCGATGATGGCGATTTTTTTGCCCGCTAAATCACCAATTTTTTCTCGAATAGAAAAAGCGTCCAACAACGCTTGCGTAGGGTGTTCGTGCGTACCGTCGCCAGCATTGACTACGTTGGCGGGAATCCGTTGGGACAAATAATGAGGCGCTCCAGGGCTGCTGTGCCGCATCACTATCATGTCGACTTTCATCGCCAAAATGTTGTTAACGGTATCCAAAAGCGTCTCCCCTTTCTTGACAGAACTACCCGAAGCGGAAAAATTGACTACATCGGCCGAAAGCCTTTTTTCGGCCAGCTCAAATGATAATCGTGTTCGGGTAGAATTTTCAAAAAAAACGTTGGCGATGGTTACATCTCGGAGCGAAGGTACTTTTTTGATGGGGCGATTGATGACATCTTTAAACTGAGCAGCGGTATCTAAAATACTGTAAATGTCTGATTCGGTGAGGTTTTTGATGCCCAAAAGGTGCCGTACAGAAAGTTGTGACATAGTCAGAAGCACTAAGAAAGTTTTGCAAAGGTACAAAACCCTGCAAGTTTGCGAAATAGTAAGCCATAAAAACCTTGAAAAACGGAATTAAAGTATCTCTTCAAGATTGTCTTTGATGGTTTCGTAAATAATATCTGTCGGTAAATCATTGGCATCTGTTCCGAAAGGATCTTCGATTTCTTCGGCAATGACCTCAATGCTGGCAAAAACGTAGAAAATTATGGCAACGATAGGAATGGCCCAATACTTAAACTCAATGACAAAGCCGATGGGCATGGTAAAAACGTACAGAAAAATCACTTTTTTCAAAAAGAGACTGTAAGCATAAGGAATCGGAGTACGTTTGATGCGCTCACAGCCGCCTAGGTTGTCGGTGAAAGATTGAAGTTCGGAATTTAAAACAATGAGTTGGTCACCCGTAATACTTTGGTTATGATACAAGTTGTTGATTTCCTGATAAATAGCCCCCATGATTTGATTAGGAACATGCTTTTTTTGTTTATAGAAATCAGTATCATAAGGGCCAGTTTGGGCAAGTTTTTTGACATGAACCCCCGTACGTAAATGTTCTTTGGCGGCAAATATATAATTGATAATCAATACCCTGAATGTTTCCCTTTTGGCGCTGTCTTTGGGTAAAAACGCATGTAATTTGAGGGCTAAATTGCGGGAGTTATTAACAAAGCTCCCCCATAATTTACGCCCTTCCCACCAACGCTCGTAGGCGGTGTTGGTTCGAAAAACGAGCAACATCGAAAGCACAAAACCTACCAAAGAGTGAACAACGGTCGTGTTTTTGAAAGATGCATGAAACACATCGTTTTCAACGTAAGCTACCACGCCCGTGTAAGCGGCTACGCCAGCAATACCTGGCAGTAAAAACCGAAATGTATCACTGCGGTGAAAAGCAAAAATCAGCTTCCACCAATCTTTAGGGTTGTACCCGATCATAATTCAGCGTAATTGTATTCAGGAAAATTCTGTGGGTGTATAATGCTAGGCTTCGCCCATCGGTCCGCCGAAGTTCATAAAAGGAATGTCTGGGTCTTCTGAATGGCGAATATCGCCGTAGTTTTCTTCGTACTTACGGATGTTGTCTTTGAGAGCGGCGAGTAATCGCTTGGCGTGCTCGGGCGTCAAGATAACCCTGGCTTTTACCTTAGCTTTAGGAACGCCGGGCATCATGCGAATAAAATCCAAGATAAATTCACTGTTTGAATGGGCAATCATAGCCAAGTTTGAGTAGACACCTTCGGCCATTTCTTCCGAAATTTCGACGTTGATTTGCTGTTCGGGTTCGTTTTTGTTGTCAAGCATAAGGGTATTTGGTTTATTGTTGGCAAAAATAACTAAAAAAGCACCCTCTTGACGAAAGTGCTTTTTGTTTATCAATAACTTCTGGAAAGTTGGGTCTAAAATTCAGCCGATTTTGGGGTACGAGGAAACGGAATCACGTCGCGGATGTTGGTCATGCCCGTCACGAAAAGAATCAAACGCTCGAAGCCCAGGCCAAAGCCAGAGTGCGGAGCAGTTCCGAATTTACGGGTTTCTAAAAACCACCACATTGATTCTGGTTCGATGCCCACTTCATGCATACGGGTGATTAACTTATCGTAGTCTTCTTCGCGCTGCGAGCCACCGATGATTTCGCCGATACCCGGAAACAACACGTCCATTGCACGTACAGTGGGGCCGGGTTCGTTGGCCGTTTGCTCGTTTTGTTTCATGTAAAATGACTTGATGGCCCGCGGATAATTGGTCAAAATAACGGGTTTCTTGAAGTGTTTTTCGACCAAAAACCGCTCATGCTCTGATTGCAAATCAACGCCCCATGCCACTTCATACTGAAATTTTTTCTCTTTAAATGGCTTGGATTTCATCAAAATGTCAATCGCTTCGGTATACGTAATGCGCTCAAACGCATTTTCGACCACGAAACGAAGTTTTTCCAATAAAGGCAGTGAACGCTCGTTTTGAGGTTTTGATTTTTCTTCTTCTTCGAGGCGTTTTTGTAAGAAATTCAAATCATCTGCGCAGTTTTCAAGGGCGTAGCGGATAACGTATTTTACAAAATCTTCGGCCAAGTTCATGTTGTCTTCTAGCTCGAAGAAAGCCATTTCGGGCTCAATCATCCAGAACTCGGCCAAATGGCGCGTAGTGTTGGAGTTTTCGGCGCGGAAGGTGGGCCCAAACGTATAAATTTTAGACAATGCCATGGCACCCAATTCTCCTTCCAATTGCCCAGAAACGGTCAGGTTGGTTTCGCGCCCGAAGAAATCTTCTTTAAAATCAATGTTGCCTTCGTCGGTACGCGGCAATTTATTCAAGTCTAAGGTCGTCACACGAAACATTTCTCCCGCTCCTTCAGCATCAGATGCGGTGATGATGGGCGTATGCAGGTAATAAAAACCGTTGTCGTTGTAATATTTATGAACAGCAAACGCCAACGCGTGACGAATACGTAGAATCGCGCTGAAGGTATTGGTTCGGGGACGCAGATGCGCAATTTCCCGCAAAAATTCTAGCGAATGCTTTTTAGGTTGCAACGGATACACGTCTGGGTCGGCTGTACCATACACAAGCACGTCAGTGAGCTTCACTTCCACGGCTTGCCCCGAGCCGACGGATTCAACCAAATTTCCCGTTACTTTCAGACACGAGCCAGTAGTTATCAACTTGAGTGTTTCTTCGTTGATTTGGCCTGGCTCGGCTACGGCTTGGATATTATGAATGGTAGAACCGTCGTTGAGTGCAATAAAAATGGCGTTTTTGCTCTCGCGTTTGGTACGTACCCAGCCTTTGACAACGACTTCGCTGCCCACGTTGGCTTCTGAAAGAATCTGTTTAATCTGTATCGGACCCACGTTTATAATTTTAGTAGTGATTGCTTTAATTGTCGTGCTGTAAGCATCTAAAACACTCTTAGACGTAGTTTTAGATGCTTACAGCACGACAAGAATGAATTAAAGGCTGCAAAATTAGGGTTTTAAAGTGGTTCGGCAAAGAAGGAACCATTTTGAAATCAAGGTTTTGGGTTTAACGAAATCTTCTTTTACATTTGAATAACCCTAACGTATTATGGAAAATGTCTATTCGAGTACTCATCACCGACGACCACCAGATTGTATTGGATAGTCTTTCGCTGCTTATTTCGACCATTTCTGATATGGAAGTGGTTGGTACGCTCAACGATAGTCGTAAAGTAATGGGCTTTTTGGAGACCCACGAGGTAGATATTTTGGTGACTGATTTAAGTATGCCTTACCTTACTGGCGTGGCGCTTACGTTACAGGTCCGGGATAAATTTCCCGATTTAAAAATTTTGATGTTAACCGTATCGGAAGACGCCGATAACATCCGTCAGGCATTTCAGGCGGGTATTTCGGGCTATGTCATGAAAAAGGCCAATCGGGCAGAGTTGGAAAAAGCGCTGACGACCGTTGCTCGCGGCGAAAAGTACTTTAGCGAAGCCGTCATGAAAGAGTTGTTGAGCCCAGCGGCGGTGGCTTCTACCCCTTCGAACGAAGTACCTGGCGAGCCAATTGCGGTTACGGCGCGCGAATTAGAAATCATTCGGCTTATTGCGCAAGAACTTTCCACCTCCGAAATCGCCGAGCATCTTTTTATCAGTGTAGGCACGGTTGAAACCCACCGCCATAATATTCTTCGCAAATTGGGCGTAAAAAATTCCATCGGAATCATTAAGTACGCCGTCAGGCATAAATTGGTTTAAACGGGCACTTCAACCTTAACTTTGGTGCCCGTTGTTGGCTTACTGTCAATCAGCCAAGTTCCGTTCAACGCTTCTACGCGGGCGCTGATGTTGCGTAGGCCAACGCCCGTGGCTTTTTCAATGTTTGACATGCCTCTGCCATCGTCGCTGACGGTCAGGCTGATTATTTCATCGTTTTGTGAAATACTTATCCAAACTTGTTGTGCTTGGGCGTGTTTAAGGACGTTGTTGACCAATTCTAGGGCAACGCTGTACAATTGATATTCAATTTTGGGATTAAGGCGTTCGGTTATTCCGTTGGCGACTAAATGAAAAACAGTCTTAGCATTGCCGTTGAGTTTTTCGGTCAATTTTTGCAATGCTGCGACCAACCCCTGTGTTTCGAGTTCGGTCGGAAGCAAATTATGTGAAATAAGACGTACATCGGCATATACATCTTCGAGGGTTTGGAGAAGGCCCGCGTGAATTTTTTGGTCAGCTTCTGGATATTTTGAGGTATCAAGGGCTTCCAAACGCCAGCGTAATGCGGCTATTTTTGTGTTTAGATTGTCGTGAAGTTCTGATGCAACTCTCTTTCTCTCAATTGTTTGCCCTTTCAAAAGTGCTTCTTCTATTTCTCGGTTTTTGGTTTTTAGTTGTTGATTCTTTGCCTTTAGCTTACGGTTTGACCAGAAAATAAAACAAGTCAACAATACACCTAAGACAGAAAGCCCGATTAGAAAATTTCGGGTTTGAATTAACTGCTCTTTTTCTAAATCGGTGATACGCAATCGCTGTTTTTCGGCTTCGTATTTAGTTTGAAGTTCGGCGTAGGCTTTCTGGACCGAAAATCGGCCTAAACTGTCTTCGTGTGTTTTATGAAGTTCGTAGTATTTGAGGGCATTTTTATAGTCGCCTATGTGCTTGTAAGTTTGATAAATGTAATTTTCGGCCCGCGATTCCATTTCTTTCCAACCTGATTTTTGGGCGTATTCAAGACTAGCTTTGCGGTATTCGAGGGCTTTTTCGTACGATTTTCGTTGTTCATAAATGTCGGCTAAATCGGCGTAAGTCGCAAAAATGACTACTCGGTTGTTGTACTGTTTGGCAATGCGTAAGGCGTTGTCGCGGTAGTCATTGGCTTTTTTTTCGTCTCCGAGTTTCATGTATACATTGGCCAGACAATGCGGATTATCGGCCTTTAGCGTTGGGCTGGTGGTGTAGGGAATGTTTTTTTCTACTTCTTTATAGTAAAACAGGGCTTTTTTATAATTCCTAATGCCAAACGAATCATAGTAATTATAGTCGCCCAGAAAATCGTAAATCCAGCACAGATTGTTTTTGTTTTTAGTGGCTTTGGCATAAGGTAGGGCTTCATTCAGCATCTCAAGGCATTTGTCTGTCAATCCATTATTGTTCAAAACAAAAGCGGCCAATACGTAAGCGTATGCCAGTTCAAACGAATCCCCTCCTGCTTTTTTGAGGAGTTGAATGGCGTTGGTGTAATGTTTGAGCGCCTCGGTATAATTTCCCTTCACGTCGTTTTGTTTTCCCAAAGCCCGTTCATGTAAACCTAAGCCTTTGGGCCAATTGGTTTTTTTTGTAAAACGTTGTAACGAATCCAAAAAAAACTGATTACGAGAATCGCCCATGTTAAGTGAGCGCTCGGTCAGTAAGCTCAAACTCAAAATAATGTTGGTATCGCGTTGGATAGAGACCTTTTTTGTGGATAAGTCGTTAATGTGGTGGATAAGACTGTCTAGCAGTAGGTTTTGGGCATGAACAAAACCCAAGGAAATGGGGAAAAGAAGAAGGAAGCATACGATTTTTTTCATAATTGAATAGGTATTTCAACGCTTACTTTGGTGCCAGTTTCAGGTGAACTGTCAAGCGTTAGCTTTCCAGCTAAAACATCCACTCTGTTTTGTAAATTTTGCATTCCTATTCCGTCTGATTGACTTTCGGTGTGCATTCCAACGCCGTTGTCGCTGACGGTCAGCGAGAGTTGGGTTTCGGTTTGGCTCAAACTTATCCATACTTCTGTGGCGTGGGCGTGTTTAAGTACGTTATTGACCAATTCCAGTCCGACGTTATAAAGCTCATGTTCTACCTGCGACGGAGGGCGCGTTTGGTCTGCATCGGCTACAAAATGAAATTCGGTTTTTGTGTTTACGTTCAGTTTTTCCACCAATTTTTGTAAAGCAAAGACCAGTCCGTGGGTTTCTAGTTCGGCTGGGAGCATATTGTGCGAAATTAGCCGGACATCAGCATAAACATCATTGGCCATATCAATCAAACGACTGTGAATCTTTTGGTTAAAAGGATTAAAGTCTTCGGCTTGCATGGCTTCCAAATGCCATCTGACGGCGGCAAGTTTGGTGTTGAGATTGTCGTGAAGTTCGGAAGCCACTCGTTTGCGTTCAATTTTTTGTCCTTTGAAAAGCGCTTCTTCAATTTCTCTATTTTTGGTTTTGAGTTCTTCATTTTTGGTTTTTAACCTACGATTGGACCACAACACAAACCCCAACCCTAATACTCCCAAAAGAGAAAGCCCAATAAGAATGTTGCGCGTTTGGGTAAGTTGCGTGTTTTCAAGGGCTTGAATACGAAGTTTGGTGGCTTGTTGTTGTTTCTCAAATTCATAGGTCATCGAAGAAACGGTAATTTTCTGGAGCGCCTCGTTGTTGAGAATACTGTCTGACTCGGCTTTATAGTTTTTGAAATGAAAAAGCGCCTTTTGAGATTGGCCCAATGATTCATAGGCTTGGGCCAGTTGACGGTGGTATTCGGCCATTTCCTTGCGCAGTGGTGGCTCCGAACCGGCCGCCCATTCCAACCCAGTTTGGGCGTACGAAATCACTTTTTGGTATTGTTTAAAAACCAAATAAATCTTGCCGAAATTGATTTGAGAAAGGTGATCCAAGGATTCGTTAGAGTCTATTTGGCTTTTGTATAAACTGTCGGCAGCACGGGTGTATTGCAGTGCTTTTTCGTATTCTTTTAATTTAAAATACGCCCCGCCAATTCGTCCGTACGCTCTTGGCAACCACTGAGTTGCATGCGAAACCTCGTGGATTTTGGCCGCGCGTTGATACGAATTCAATGCTTCTTTGTATTTACCCTGATTTTCAAAAATTTCGGCGCGTTGGCTAAAAATGTATGCTCGTAGGCGTTCGTCATTAAGTTTTTGGGCAATGACTTCGGCTTCTTTGAAGCAGGCCAAGGCGTTTTCGTAGCGGCCCATTTCGCGGTAAAAACTCCCTAAATTGGGAATGGTAGAGCGCAAGGCCATCAGGTCATTGGTTTCTTCCTGAAGTCTGCGCGCCTTGAGCATCAAGTCTATGGCAGCGGCGTATTTACCGTCGCTGATGAGCAAAATAGCCATTTCGGCATATACGGTACCTTGCCAGACTTTATCTTTGGTTTCAATAAATAATCGTAAGGCCTGGTTAAGCAGTTGGTTCACCTGTGGTTGTTTCTCAAAAAAACTCTCATACAGTTGGGCCCGACGAAAATACACTTGTCCTTCCAATGATTTATCAGGAAGAGATTTTGCAATTTTTAAGGTAGCGTCGAGGTGGGCGTAAGCGGTGTTTAGGTCGGTAAGGTATTCATTTTCAATTCGAACTAATTGTAACCTTGCTTTGGCTTCGCCGCGTAAATGATGAAGTTTTTGCGCTAGCAGCACTGATTGATTACAGTACATCTTTCCCAGTGAATCGTTTCCCTGAAGCCAAAAAGCCCGTCCTAGGTCGTACAAAACGTTTACTTTATGGGTATCCACCGCTGTTTTTGCCGATACCCGTAGCAAGGAATCGGTTTTTTGGGCGTGAGCCGAAAAGCAAAGACAGCAAAAGCAAAATAAACATTTCTTCATCGACTTCCATTGATTGTAGAATAGGGAAAATAAGTACAAAACGTAATCATTTCCAAGCCGATAGCCCAAATATATAGGTTTTCCTATAGCTAAAATGTAGGTAATTATAGATGTTTCAGTGCTGAGTTGTGACGGCGGGATTCCTGAAGGAAAAAAGAAATGCAAAAGGTTGATACCATGCATTTCAGTTGGGTAAATTTGCTTAAATACAGCATTTATCTGATATTTGATAACAACTTGATGCCCAAAGTAAAACTCCGCCTAAACTAATGTTTTTCGCAAAAAAAAACGTTCTTTTTCAACACTGTCAACCTACGGTCTTGGCCTTAGGGCTTGGGCATGGTTTTTCGGATGCGGCGGCGGGATATTTGATGGGAGGCTTGGCCCATCGGGCCAATTTTGGGGAGCTTGCAGGAGTAGTGATGCTCTACAATATATTGGCTTTTGGCGGCCAACTTCCCGCTGGTATATGGCTGGACCGAATCGGTCAGTTTCGGGCTGCTTCGGTGATTTCATTGGTGGTCATGATTGCTGCACTTTTCTTTTCAACGACAAATGTTTGGTTTTTTACTGCGTTGGCGGGGATTAGTTCGGCTTTTTTTCACGTGGCTGGTGGCGGTACAACGTTGATGAGTTTTCCCCAAAAATCGGTTTTTGTGGGTATGTTTTCGGCATTTGGGGTTTTGGGGTTGGCCTTGGGCGGATGGGCGGCGGCTCTGCACTGGCATTGGGTTATGTATTTTCTGATGGCGGGATTAGCCTCAATAATGTTTTTTCTGAGTTGGGCAAAATTCCCGGACGCTCAAAAAAATGATACTCAATGGAAAGAACAACCGCTGCTCGATACGCACGATTATCTCATGATTTTGTTGCTGGCGGCCATTGCTATGCGGTCGGCAGTCTGGAATTTTGTTCAGTTGGTGTATACGCATCAATACGAATGGCTGTTTTATACCGCCTTGGCCGCCATGATTGGAAAACTCGCGGGAGGCTGGTTGGCCGACCGCATTGGAGCGAGATTGTATACCCTGACGGCCTTGGCGATTGCAGTGCCTGCGTTGTCGTGGGGGTATCGGAAATTGTTCTGGTTAATGCTCGGAACAGGTTTGTTACAGTCGGTTACACCCGTGAGCGTGACGGCATTGCAACGGATTTTTCCAAAACTGCCCGCTACCATCAGCGGGGCAACGTTTGGTTTGGCTATTGCCTTGGGGGGAGTTATACCTTATTCTTCGATGCTGTCAGAGATTTATTTTTTACCTCAATTAATTTTGTTAGGCCTGTGCGCTTGGGGATTATATTTCTACGCGTTCAAACTTCATAAAACCCTTTACAATTCATGAAAAAGTTATTTTTTCTGGTTGCGCAATTTATGGTATCGTCGGTTTGGGCTGATGAGGTTGGAAATTATAATCAATCGAGCCAATCCAGTGATAGTAGTACAGAATTGTTGTTAGTGGCGGGAGTGGTGGCCATCGCTACGTTATTTTATATCCGCTATCGTCGCGCTCGAAACAAGCCTTGATTGTTGGAGTTTATATGTTTTTAATATATTGATTATCAAATGTTTATTGTAACTGTCCTCTATGAAAAAGCTTACTTTTTGTCTTTTTTTGATGGTTGCTTCTAGCGTTGCTTTTGCAGACCTTGTGGAAGTACCGACTGGCTCGCCAGCGCCAGTTTCTGATGTATTATTACTAGTTGGTGTTTTGTCTATTGCCGTGTTGCTGTTTGTGCGGTATCGTCGAGCCCGCCAAAAGCATTAATATGTGGATTCATCTTCTCAAAACATGGTTGATTGAGATTCCAATCCTCTGCTTGTTTTTGCGACGTACCGACCGCCTGACGTCTATTGTTGGGCTGGGTGCGCTAATCAACGTATCTACTTGGACGTTTCTTGTCTACTATTATTATCAATTCGGGGGTAATATTTATTTTTTGGAGCTCCTTGTGGCACTCGTGGAGGGCCTGTGGATAAGGACTTTATGGAAGGTGAGCTGGTCAAAAAGCTTCCTCATTGGACTAGTTGCCAACGCGGTAAGTTTTGGGCTTGGCTGGTCGGGAATGATTTAATTTTTGCTTCTCTATAGGAAAACCTGTACGTTCTAAATGTATGTTTTCCTGTATTCTAAATGTAGGTGATTCCGGATTTACGGGCATTGGGTTTTGAAAGAACTTTGTATCGTTCAATCATAACGATAAAAATGCTTTCACTCATGGAATCCAACGCTGCGCCAATAGAGTATTCTAAGCCTCAAATTCATTCAACCAATGCCCATGATGAGGGCTTTTTTGCGGTTTTGTTTGACATTACCAAAAAACACACGCTGCTTTTTACGTTCTTCTTTCTAATTCCTTTCATCATCTTGCTCATTTCTTTGGGCTTAAAGTGGTATTATATTTTTTACGATACGATGCATTACCTGTCTGATTTTCAATCTGTCAACGGTAATTGGACTGACCCGCAAAATTATTTCAGCCCCGGCATTGATAAGTATATTCGTGAGTTGGACATCGCTGGTTTGGTGGGTGGAATTGTCGGGATTTTTATTGGGTTGTTTTTGACGGTTACTACTGAGAAAATAAATCGGCAAAAAGAACGCCTCAATCAACAAGAAATGGACCACATTAAAACCCAAACCGGGTTGTTGGTGCAGGCGACCAAGTCGCTGAACGGCATCATGATGGAAGTAAGCGGCAAGGTCAACGAGAAAGTGCAGCTCATGGAAGGTACCAAAGATGTGTTGGAAGGTATTGATAAGGTAATAGAGCTTTCAAAAATGCAGGGAAATAGCCTATTGGTGCTGTCAAATACGGCCAAAATTGAGGCGATTTCCCCTTTTCGGATGGACTTGGTGGCCAAACACGCTGATTTAAAACCCCATGAACTGCGCCATGCTACCCAATTTGACTACGCCCGACGCGCCGAAGCGCTCTTGCGAGATTGTACCGATGTTGAAAATAAACTCAAAGAAACGGCTATTTATCTGCAAAAAATCGGCAGCGGTGCCCGCGTTGAATTTGTAACACTCAATGATCAAAACGAAGGTTCAAGCCACGCTTTTCTAAAATATTTAGGCAAAATATTCAACGAACATGTGTCGGTCGAAACCTACCGAAGTGGTAGCAATTCGGCGCTGGCCGTTAATGAAACCGTACCCCACCACAACCGTTTTATGATTGCCATGAACGGACAAGACGAAACGAATGCACAGTCAGTTTTGATTCGTCAACTCTACAACCAACATTCGCAGGCCATGCGCGAAATGCTGGACTTGGGGGTCCGCGTTACCAAAGTCAACAAGACACTGCCCATTCAATTGTTTATAAGCACCCCCCGTGAAAACACCCCTGGTATTCAGAAAACCTTGTGTGTGTGTATTTTAGGGAGTGGCTCCAACTCCAGCGGCCGCCCTTCAAAATTGACCGCTTTCCTCACCGATGACCCGCACATTGTGTCTTCTATGGTTGAACTGTTTTATGATTACGAATCAGACGCCACGCTCAACACCCGTGAGTTTATGCAGAAATTGTAAAATAAGTACGGGGCCGCTCGTCCTATCTCCTCACTTCTCACCCCTAAAGTTCATGTCGACCGTCACCCTTATAAAAAAGCTTTGGCCGTTTGTTCAAAAGTATCGTCAGAGTTTAATCGGTGCTTTTATTCTCACGGGCGTAGGCGCTTTATTGGCCCAAGTAACCCCTTTGGTGATGGAATATACCGTCAATACCGTTCAGGAAGTTATTGACAAAAAAAACCAAACCCAAGAACAAATCGCTTGGATAGTGGGCGGGCTAGTGTTGGTTTTGTTTGCTAAAGAAATTATCAATTTGCTGGTACAATTGGGGCAAAAATTCTTGAGCGACCGCCTGCGGTTTCGGTTAGCGGCCGATTTACACAACTACAGCATCAAGCGAATGGTATCGTATCATTTGTCTTTTTTTGCGCTTTCGCAAAACCAAATTGGAAAGCTTGAAAAACGCATCGACAAAGGCATCGAGAGTCTGACCAAAACCGTCAAAAATTTGTTTGTGGATATTGTGCCCATGTTTGCCAATGCGTTGTTGGCTTTGGCTCTGATGTACAAAAAAAACATTTGGGTGGGCGTATGTGCTACCCTCATCATGCCACTTTATGCGCTCATCAGTCGGGAACAATCCAAACGTCAAAAACTGATTCGACGCAATATTCAACAGTTGCGTGAAGAAAAAGCCAACACACTTTTTAACCTTATTGAGTCTATTTTTGTCGTAAAGTCTTTTGTAAGAGAAGAATACGAGACGGGTCGCCAATGGAAACTAACCCAACAACTCTCAGACAGCGAAGTAAAACACCACCGAACCAATTATCTTTTTGATGGCCTCAAAAGCATTGCGGAGCAGTTGGGCGTGGTCATGGTTTTTGTGGTCACCATCTACTTTGTCCTGAACCAACAAATGACCATCGGGGCGATTTTGCTGCACTTGATGTTGTTCAACAACGTTTCGGCGCCCGTGCGGCACCTCCACCGCATTTATGATGAATACAGCGAAGCCCTCACTTATGCCGAAGGCTTTTTTGACATGATTGAGAACAACTCCTATCTCGAAAACAGTCAAAGCAAAACGAAAAACCATTGGAATCTTGTGCATAAATCTTTTGCTGGAACCTTCGAAATGAAAGCCGTTGATTTTGTTTATCCCAACGGAAAGCAAGCCTTAAATGGGGTAAATCTGCATTTGGAAGCAGGAAAAACAACGGCATTGGTGGGTTTGTCGGGGGCAGGAAAAAGTTCAGCCATGAATTTATTGGCGGGCTTTTATTTCCCCACGCATGGAGAAATTCTGCTTGATGGAAAACCCTTGACGGAATACGACCCGCACTGGATTCGTCGAAATGTGGGTTTGGTGATGCAGAAAAACCATATTTTTTCGGGTACCATCGAAGAAAATATTCGTTACGGAAAATTGGAAGCTACCCCAGACGAAATCGTATCGGCGGCTAAGCAAGCGAGTCTGCACGAACAAATTTTACAGATGCCCAATGGGTATCAATCCGAAGCCAAAGCGCTGTCGGGTGGGCAGCAGCAGCGGATTGCTATTGCGCGTTTATTTCTCAAAAATCCCCCCATTATCTTCTTGGATGAACCCACCGCAAGTTTGGATGCCATCACGGCGGAGCAAATCAAAGACAGCATCGATGCCATCAAGAAAAATCGTACCGTATTGATTATCTCGCACAGTATCAGCCAAATCATGGACGCTGACCAAATTTATGTAATGCAGGAAGGTGAAATTATTGGTAAAGGTAGCCACGAAACGCTGTATGCGGCAGGGGGGCTTTACCGCGAAATCATCGATTCAAACGCCCGTACCCTCAATATCGGGCGGCTTGCCGCCACGGTTTTGGGCTAACTACAGGTTTTCCTATACTTCAAAATACAGGTTTCCCTTACCCAAAATGTAGGTGTTTCCGGATTTACCAGCGTGGCTTTTTGGAGGAACTTTGTATCATCAGAAGCGAGGCAACAAAAGCACTGAAAGTAAAGCAACTTCCTGATATTCAAAAAGAAATAGTCATCAAAAAAATCTGAAAACATTACAACAATGAACGCTACCGCCAAACAATTCGTCATTCGTCACCTTGTGGGAGCCAAAGCAAATCAAGTGGAAGAATTTGATTTTAACGGTCACAATGAACTTACATTGGGCCGCTCAAACGACAGCGATATTCAGTTCGATCCTGAAATTGATACGGTTGTTAGCCGTGAGCATGGCAAAATCGTCAAAGAAGGCCCGTTGGCTTTTGTGTTGATTGACAACAACAGCCGCAACGGAATTTTTGTCAACAAAACACGCGTAAAAGGTCAAACTTCCATCGAGCCAGGCGACGAAATCCAACTCGGAAATAATGGCCCCGCTTTTATTTTTGACATTGACCCGCGTCCCGCCGAATTAATGCCCGCCACTCGATTGGTAGAAGTCGTTAAACCTACCAATGAATTTGTACCGTTAGAAGTTTCTGAATCAACACCCATCAAAACGGGCATTGGCAAGCAGACGTTTGAACGGGTAATCAACACCGAACGCAGCAAATCTCGTCGTACGCTTTGGGCTGCTATGGCCGCTGCTTTTGTGATTTTTGGCTCTTTAGGATTCGTGTTCTGGAATTCGACCCGAGAAGACCAAGCAGAGATGGATGCTAAATACAATCAGGCGCTCCAAAAACAACAAGAAGAAGCCCGAATCCAAATGGTGGCATTGCAGGAAAAAGTAGAGCGGGGCAAGCCAATTTCTACTGCCGCTATCGCTTCTGCCAACACCGATAAAGTAGTGAAGATTTTTATTTCGTGGGAACTGTACGAAGTGCAAGAAAACGAGGAGTTGTACCATGAATACCGCCCCGATGCGCAAGGTACATTCCGTCCGCTGTTTGTGCAGACCCAAAACGGCATCGAGCCTTATTTAGTTACCAAGAAAAAATCATTGGTGGGCTTACCCGTGGGCTCTACCGGAACGGGCAGCGGATTTGTAGTAAGCTCCGACGGTCAGATTTTGACCAACCGCCACGTGGGTGCTGCTTGGAAAACGCGCTATTCGGGCTTTGCATGGAACAACTTCCCGGGTTATTTGGTGCAGGGGCTTGATAAAACGGGCCAGCCTGTATTGGCCAAAGAGCCAACCGTAGGAGCTGAACAAATTTTTGGCTGGGTTCCTTCGGAAGCTACCATGGTGGATGGTCGGCCAGCGCAAGTGGAAGGCCGCAACAAATACTTAAAAGTGGTCTTTGCCAATACCTCACAGCCGTATGAAGCCCGTTTGATTACGCCTTCACAAAGTCATGATGTGGCGCTTATCAAGGTGGATGTCAACAATCTAGCTCCCGTGACGCTCAAAGATAATTACGGTTCGGTAAAAGCGGGCGAAGAGATTATCGTGATGGGTTATCCCGGTGGTGCTCCGCAGCAGCGCGTAGTTCGTAAGTCAAATGACCCTTTCAAACCCAATGCTGAGGTATTTGAAGTGGCTTCGCCCGTTACTTCGCCAGGCCACGTGCAGCAAGTAGTGGCAAGCTCCACCGAATTTTCAACCAAACAATCGGGTTTCGGCGACAGCTACCAACTGGATTTGAACGCCACGGGCGGCGGCAACAGCGGTGGGCCGATGTTTGACGAAAAAGGAAACGTCATCGGGATTTATTACGCGGGGGGGGGCGATGCCCGGCAGGGAATCATCTCATTCGCCATTCCCATCAAGTACGGAATGGAATTGTTGAAAACGCCTAAAAGTGAATAATTAGCAGCTTATTAATCTATGCTTTAAGGGTGTAATTTTCTGATAATTAGATTCTTTATTCGATAAAATCAATCATCGAAAATCCAATAAAATGCAATTAGGCCAAAACATAAAAGGCTACGTTTTAACGCAATGGCTCGGCTCGGGAGGAATGGGCGAAGTGTATCAAGCACAACACCAGACCTCTCGCCGCCCTGCGGCGGTGAAAGTCCTCTATCGTGCCGACCAAGCCGCCCGATTTCGTAACGAGGCCTATATTCAGGCTTCTGTGCAACATCCTCACATTGCGGCCCTTTACGAATACGCGATTGAAAACGGTACGCCCTGCATTATCATGGAATACGTCGAAGGAATTACGCTTGAAAAACTCATCAAACGACAAGGGCGATTGCCCGAAGCGTTTGTCTGGAAGATAATGGAGCAGATAGTGTTGGCGGTAGTTTATTTGCACGAACGACACATCATCCACCGCGATTTGAAACCGGGAAACATAAAAGTAAACCGTGAGAGTTTTGCCAAATTGTTGGATTTTGGAATTGCCAAATCGACTTATACGCCCAAACTCACGCAGGAAGGATACATCGTCGGAACGTCGCATTATATGGCTCCTGAGCAGTTTCATGGCAAAGTAAGCATTCAATCTGATTGTTGGTCGTTAGGGGTTTTACTCTACGAAATGCTGACGGGGCATTTGCCTTTCGACGGTCGCAGCGAAACGGAAGTTCGCTTAAAAATAGAACGAGGAGAGTACACTTCCCCTGATTTATTGGTTCCACACTTGACAAAAAGAAGCAAGCGTCTTATTCATAGGTTGTTGCGAATCAATAGCACCAATCGAATGACGGCGACGGAACTGCTGCAAGAATTAAAAAGCCCAGCAGACAACGGATTTTCGCTTGCAGAATGGGTGGATACTTTCACAGATTTTATGGAAAAAATCCCTGTAAAACGTTGGCTAAGAACAAAAAATCATTGACCTACACCGAACCTCTACGTGCCATGTTCTGGAAAAAATGGTTATCAAATAAAGCAACTGACGCCTCCCTGTCAGAATCTTTCAGCGACTTACGGGCCGTGGTGGTATCGGATGTAGGTTGTGTGCGTACCAACAATGAAGACGCGGCGCGGTTTGTGCGCCCAGCAGATTTGTTGGTACGGTCATCAAAAGGTTTTCTGGCGATTGTGGCAGATGGCATGGGAGGGCACGCCGCGGGAGAAATCGCTTCTCAAATGGCAGTGGAAACCATTGCCAAAACGTATTACCAACGGGAAGAAACACCCGAAGAAAGTTTGTTTTTGGCATTTACCAAAGCCAATCGTGCCATTTGGCAGGCGGCAAGCCGTAATGTACGTCAGCGCGGCATGGGCACAACCTGCACGGCGGTGGTGGTGTGCGATGCTAAATTGTACATTGCCCATGTAGGTGACAGCCGATTATATCTGCTCAAAAACGGCCAACTTTTACAATTATCAACTGACCATACGTATGTTCAAATGCTTGTTCAGCAAGGGGTTATTGCTCCTCTAGAAGCCGAAAAACATCCAGAACGAAACGTACTCACTCGTGCCATGGGTACCCACAACAAAGTGGAAATTGATGTCGAACCCATGACCCATTCCCTCGAAAGCGATGATCGTCTGCTGCTATGTACCGATGGTTTATACGACTATCTCACCAATGATGAAATTGCGCAACTGATGCTTATGCCCACCTTGAATGAATCGGCGCAGCAGTTGGTAGAAGCCGCCAAACAACGCGGTGGCCACGACAATATCACCGTGTTGTTGATTGAGCGTCTCTCTTCTGAAGCACAGCAAGCCCTCCGCCCAACTGAAGAAATTGCCTAAATAATTAACCGTTACTGTTTACTGAAATGATTGGCCGAACCCTACAAAACTATCATATTGAAGAGCTCCTCGGCGAAGGAGGTATGGGGACGGTGTATCGTGCCACCGATACGTTTCTTCGTCGTCCTGTAGCCATCAAAATGCTGCATCCACATTTGTTGCGCGACGCTACTTTCATGGAACGGTTTCGGAATGAGGCTGTGCTTTCTGCCCAACTTAACCATCCGAATGTGGCGACCTTATACAATTTTCTTCAAGTTCGGTCCGACAATGTGATGGTGATGGAGTTGGTGGACGGAATGACTTTAGAGCGCTTGGTGTCTAAGCAAGGAAAATTGCCATTAGAAACGGCCATCAGGATTGTTATTCAGGCCCTTGATGGGTTGCAACACGCTCATTATAAAGGGATTTTGCACCGAGACATCAAACCCGCAAATTTGATGCTCACCCGTGAAGGAACGGTTAAACTGATGGATTTTGGCATTGCGCGAATGGTTGGCAGTCAGCGCCTCACCCGGGTAGATAGGGTGGTTGGTACCTTGGAATACATGGCCCCTGAATTATTGAATGGCGCGGAGCCGTCAGTACAGTCGGATTTGTACGCCGTTGGGGTGTTATTGTACGAACTATTGACAGGAAAACTGCCATTTGAACCTGCCACTGATACAACCCTTATCAACCAAATTCTGACTAAAAAACCCATTTCGGCACGAACACGGGTGGGCGATTTGCCCAAACAGATAGACGAAATTTTGGAGGTACTGCTTCAAAAGAAACCAGAAAAACGCTTTTCTAAAGCCTTAGAATTACGTCAGGCCTTGACGTTGGTGGTTGCACCTGGGCCGATTAACCTCCAAATATTTGATACGACTCCCAAGCCCCTACCCTCCACTCGTTTGGCAGATGTTAAGACTGATAAACCACAGGTAGCACCTACTCGGTTGGCGGGTGCCGATACGCAACCTAAGAAGCAATCAGGAACGCAACAACTCACGGCTAATCTGTTGAGTTTGGAAGGGTTGATATTGTTGGGAGCTATCGTGATTGCGGCGGGGATTGTCGGGTTTTGGCTTGTTGGCGTAGATAAAAAAGACGATGACCGTAAAGAACCACCCTTTGGTCTGGTTCAAACAGACACAACAAAAAAGGTAGTTGGCCCAGCGGTTGAAAAAAAACAGAACAGCCTTCCTACAATTGCTCAAGCGGAAGTGGTAGTGCGTTTGCCACCTAAACAAGAATCAGCCCTTCCGATTGATAAACCTTCAAAGCCCATTAACAATACCCCATCCAACCCAGTAAAAAAGAAGGTACCAGTCGACGAAAAACCAGAAGATACCCCCCCCGTAAAGGAAGAGCCTAAGCCTGTTGAAAAAGAAGAAAAGCCCAAAGAGCCAGAGCACAAAGTACCCGTTCGAATGGCAACGGTCGAAGTAAGAAATGAGCCTTTTGCGGTAGAGTTCACCCAAACAATTTCATCGGACGCGGTGGCAGGGCAAATCGTTTGGCTGAGAGCGGTGTCACCCATTCAAATAGATGGCTTAATGGTGGTGTCAACAGGAGCTCGGGTGCGGGCCCGCGTTACGTCAGCTCGACCCGCTTCCAATTCACAAAAAGCGCTTTTAGCTGTTCAATTTGAAGCCGTTGAAGCGGTCAATAATCAATGGATAGCCATCAAATACCCCGAATACAGCGATAAAGCCAGCGATGAGGTGGTGTTTCAGCAAGGCCGCCGCATCAATAATCTACGTACCACTCGTACTACTCTTACCGTTCCATTCTAACCTTTTAAAACAATGCTACGACAGATAATTCTATTGCCTCTCTTGTTTCTGACCACCTCACTTTTACTGCGTGCGCAGGATATTCAGTCTAATATCGAAGGCTTAAATGTGCATTTGTACGGCAGTCTTGTTCAATGGTCGTCCACGTTTTTTGACCAACTAGATGAATCAGATCCAAATGGAATAGGAGCTGGTGTTCGTTTGGGGTATGGTTTTAACCAGCGTTTTGAGGCATTTGCCCAATATGAAGCCCAAACCCTAAAATTCAAGTCAGAATGGGACATCAATCAAATGGGAACGCTAGTTGCTGGTATAAGGGCTAATTTTGGCGGAACATTGCAAAAAGTGCGTCCATTTGTAGAAGGTGGCTACGCATTGACAAACCTGAAAATAAAGCCCGTTTTATTGAATGCTCGATTTTACGAGTTTCAGTTGAAAGGCCCTGGGGTATGGTTGGGCGGCGGCGTAAACTATTTTATCACCACTCAATTGGCTATAAATGGTCGGATTGGCGGTACTTTTGGGAAGTTTAACAGTTTTTTAGCAAATGGTCAGGGGTTTGAAGACCGTCCTGATGTGCGTACTTTTCGGGCGTCTTTGGGAATAGTATATTTTTTTAATCAATAAAAGTGACTTTTCTTAATTCAATACGTATATAAGAAGATATTCAAAATCGTTTTAGGATATTTCATTTTCCTTAACACATTTTACCCTACTTATTTATTTACCCGATTTTGTGCCGTTGGTAAGGCAAATTCAGCCCACTGACGGTACATTTTTCCCGAAAAATGAAGCCCGTCATCCGCAATAAGTGAGGCATCGTTGCGAGCCGTACGAGAGAGTGGGGTTATATCGATAAATACAATCCCTAATTTTTCACATTCCTCCTTGGCAGCATTGTTAAATGCATCAATTTCGGTGGCAATTTTGGCCTGGTCGGTTCCTTTGGCAAATGGTGTTACGCCCCAATCGGGGGTTGAAAGCATAAAAACGCGTTCGATATTTCCGCCCGCAAATCCAATGGATTGTTGAAGAAGTTCGTGCAACTCTTCGCGGTATCGCTCAATGGATTGACCACGGTATTGATTATTTACCCCAATCAAGATAGAAACCAAATTGTAAGGGCCTTTAGGATTTCTGCCTTTAATACCTTCCATCAGCTCGGCTGTTGTCCAGCCCGTTTTGGCGATAATCTCTGGATTGGCGATGTTTATGTTGTTTTTGCGCAACAAATCACTCAAAATGACGCTCCAACGTTCTTCGGGCGTTACCCGTTCACCAATGGTATAAGAATCGCCTAGGGACAAATAACGATATTGTCCGGGGACGAGTGTAGGCGCTGGAGTCTGGTCGTTGTTCATAGGAGATTCGGCGGCACAAGCCATCATCAAAATTAGAATACTTATCGTCCATTTCATCGCTCGTTGACGTTTTTATTGTATTTTTGGGGTTGAAATACGGGTAGTTTTTTATGAATTTTTTGTCGGCCGACGATCTTATTTATGGGTACATGAATGGAATTTTTCCAATGGCCGATGCCGATGGTACGCTCTATTGGTACTCTCCAGACCCTCGGGCCATTATTCCGCTTGATACCTACAAACCTTCCAAATCGCTGCGCCCCATCCTCAATAAACAACAATTTGAGATTCGAGTGAACGCTGATTTTGAGGGTGTAATGAAAGGCTGCGCTTTGCCCAGACAAGATGAAGAATCCACTTGGATTTCTGATGAAATCATCAGCGCCTATTCTGAGTTGCATCGAATGGGTTTTGCACATAGCGTCGAGACCTACGAAAATAATGAACTGGTGGGTGGTTTATACGGTGTTGCCATTGGGGGTGTTTTTTTTGGAGAATCCATGTTTCACACCGTAAGCAATGCCTCCAAAGTCGCTTTTCATTATTTGATTGAAATTCTTAAACAGCAAAGTTACGATCTTCTGGACACGCAGTTCATCAATGACAATGTACGTAGATTTGGGGCGATTGAGATTCCCAAATCAGAATATATAAAGCTGTTAAAAAAAGCCCTTCTTAAAAAAGCCCATTTTGTCGAAACCGATATTAAGCATCTTTTTCAAAATCCGTTCGGAAAAACAAAATAACGAACTCACATCTACGGGCATTTCAGGCGGGTTTTATGTATTTTGGGTTTGGAAAATTGTGCTTTCATCCGTAAAACTTGGTTTTGCCCCATATTCTCTTAAACTTTACTTAAAAATAAACTCCAATAGAACCTTTTTGAAACTATGGCCGCGATTTCTTTGAATGTCAACGGAAAAAACTTTTCCCTTGATATTGACCCCAAAATGCCGCTCCTCTGGGCAATCCGCGATTTTGTAGGACTAAAAGGTACCAAATTTGGCTGCGGAATTGCGCAGTGTGGTGCCTGTACTGTTCATTTAGAAGGTAAACCTACCCGTTCATGTGTGCTTCCTGTGCAGGCCGTAATTGGTAAAAAAATTACGACGATTGAAGGTCTCGGCACTGAAGAAAATCTGCATCCAGTACAACAGGCGTGGATTGAGGAGCAAGTGCCGCAGTGTGGTTATTGCCAGTCGGGCCAAATCATGGCGGCAAGTGCTTTGTTGAAAGAAAAAGCCAACCCTACCGATGCCGATATTGATTCTGCTATGCGCGGCCATATTTGTCGTTGTGGTACGTATGACCGTATTCGTAAAGCGATTAAACGAGCGGCAAAAGATACTCCTAAAACAGGCGTAACTGGCGGAAAATAAACCACAACATGCGCATCAACAGTGATGTGTCATTAGGCAAAAAAAGACAAAAAAGATGAGCAATCGCAGAGATTTTATAAAAACACTTGGCTTATCATCGGCGGGTCTGATGATGGGCCTTTCGGCTTCCTCTAAGCCAACGGTCATTCATTTAAACGGAGCAGGGCCTTCTGCATTGGCCCTCGAAATCAATCCATTTATTGTGATTGAGCCAAACGGAAAAATCATTTTGATTAATCCGCGACCTGACATGGGCCAAGGTTCTACGCAGGCTGTACCGTCGCTGTTGGCCGAAGAGCTTGAAGTGCGTCTTGATCAAGTAACTATTTGGCAGTCAGATGGAAAAGGAAAGTACGGCGACCAAACCTCGGGCGGAAGCAGCAGCGTACGGGCCTTATGGAAGCCAATCCGTCAGGCAGGAGCAGCTGCCCGGGAAATGCTGGTGAAAGCCGCCGCTCAGCGCTGGAGCGTTCCTGAAAGCGAGTGTTATGCCAAAGAAGCCAAAGTTTTCCACAGACCGAGTGGAAAATCGTTGACTTACGGAGAAGTAGCCGACGAAGCCTCAAAATTTGAAGTACCTAAAAACCCCGCACTCAAAGAGGCCAAAGACTTTAAGATTGTAGGAAAATACGCCCCCCGACTCGACGTACCAGCGCGGGTAACAGGCAAGGCCGTTTTTGGTATTGACGTTGAAGTACCTGGAATGGTCTATGCCGTCATGATTCACAATCCCCACATCTTTGGAAAAGTAGTATCAATTGATGATACCGAAGCACTCAAAATCAAAGGGGTACAAAAAGTTTTGAAGTGTGAGCGCCCAATGCCTCACCGCACGGCCGAAGCCGTGGCAATCATCGCAGATAATTATTGGGCGGCCTTATCGGCCAAAAAAGTAGTAAAAGTTCATTGGGACAACGGAACAGTACCACATACCTTAACTACCGATGCTTATTTCAAAAAATGCGCGGAAGCGGCTACCAAAGAAGGCCTAAAAGGTGAAGAATCGGGTGATTTTGCAGCGGCATTTGCCGGTGCAGCCAAAAAATTGGAAGCGCTTTATGAAACTCCGTTTTTGGCACACGCACCAATGGAGCCTGAAAATGCCATTGCGCACGTAAAAGAAGACGGTACGGCGGAAGTTTGGGCACCAATTCAAGGGCCAGATTGGGCCTTGCGCGACTTGGCTGGGTATCTCAAAATCAAACCTGAACAAATAAAAATAAACGTAGCGTTGTTGGGCGGAGCCTTTGGCCGTAAAGCCTACCATGATTTTTTGTTGGAAGCTTGTTTTCTTTCGAAAGAAGTGAAAAAACCAGTCAAATTGGTTTGGACGCGCGAAGATGACATCACCCAAGGGCCGTACCGCCCCGGTATGATGGCGCGGATGCAGGGAGGGGTTGATGAGAAAGGCAATATTGTAGCCTATCACCACCATCCTATTGGAGAATCTATTCAGTTTCAGGTATTCAAAGCGCCAAATGATAAGCCAGACGATTGGATTTGCGGGGAGTTGAGCCAAAAAGAACAAAAATATACGATTCCAGCCTTCAAAGTGTCGTTTACGCACGTGGATACTGAGATTCCGATTGTGTGGTGGCGCTCGGTTTACGCGTCCAATTTTGGGTTTAGTCAGGAAGGGTTTTTGGACGAACTTATCCATTCGGCGGGCAAAGACCCATTGAAAGCGCGTCTTGAAATGATAACCGATGAGCGATTCAAAAAAGTGCTCGAAACATTGGGAGAAAAAGCCAAATGGGGAGAAAAACTTCCCGCTGGACACGGAAAAGGCATCGCTGTATTTAAATCTTTTGGTAGTATCAGTGCGTGTTGCATTACTGTAGCCAAGCACGGAGCGGGCGTGAAAGTGGAAAAAGTCGTGTCGGTCATTGACTGTGGGCACTACGTAAATCCAGACAATGTGAAAGCCCAAACTGAAGGCAATATTGTGATGGGTATCACGGCGGCGGTTAAAAAAGGAGTGACGTTTACGCACGGGCAAGCCGACCATACCAATTTCCATCAATACCATGTAATGCGTTTTAACGAGATGCCTGCGGTTGAGATTCATATCGTAGAAAGCGGCGCCGAACCAGGTGGAGTAGGTGAGCCAGGATTGCCACCGATAGCTCCAGCGCTGGCCAATGCTGTTTTTGCCGCAACGGGCAAGCGCATCCGAAAATTGCCGTTTGATTTGAATACCTTGGCGTAGAAAACGGAACACTTTCCAAGTCTTGAAGACTTGGAAAGTTAAGTGTATGGATATCATACCAAAAGCGGCTTTCGGGCCGCTTTTTTTGTGGGTCTGTTTATCTTGTAAAGTTTTTATATATCTTTGCAATTCGGTATGCTTGCATACTAATAAAACCATTTTGCTTAACCTTCTAACTGCTTAACTGTCAATGGCCCAGTACTATAGCCGTCGTAACCTTAATTTTCTTCTCTACGAAGTATTTAATGCTACCGAGTTAACGCACTACCCCTACTACAGCGCTCATGACCGCGAAACGTTTGACATGACGATTGATGCCGTCACCCAGATAGGCGATACTATCATGTTTCCGCATTTTCGTGATTTGGACCGAAACCAGCCAGAACTGAAAAACGGCAAAGTAACCGTACATCCAAAAGTAGGCGAATACCTCAAAGCAATGGGCGACGCGGGACTGATTGGCACGGGCTTTTCTTTTGAAGACGGCGGCCAGCAATTGCCCGAAATTGTTAATTCTATTCTTGGGTTTATTTTAATGGCAGCTAACAACGGCATGATGTACACTGGCCTTACTTCGGGGGCGGCCCGGCTGATTGCTTCTTTTGCTTCAGAAGAATTAAAACAAACCTACGTAGAAAAAATGCTTGGCGGAAAATGGCAAGGCACCATGGCCCTGACCGAACCCCAAGCTGGAAGTTCATTATCTGATATTACGACCTCAGCTACTCCGCAGGCAGATGGCTCTTACCGAATCAAAGGCCAAAAGGTCTTTATTTCGGCTGGTGACCACGATCAGTGCGAAAATATTATTCACCTGATGTTGGCACGGATTGACGGTGCGCCCAAGGGTACCAAAGGCATTTCTCTTTTTGTAGTACCCAAATACCGCCTTGACGGCACCGAAAATGATGTAACTTCTACAGGAATCTATCATAAATTAGGTCAACGGGGTGTTCCTGCCATGCACCTGACCATGGGGGACCGCGATGATTGTCACGGCTGGTTGGTGGGCGAACCGCACCGAGGGCTTAATTACATGTTTCAGATGATGAACGAAGCCCGCATCGGCGTAGGAATGACGGGCGTGGCAATTGCTTCGGCAGCGTATGGTGCTTCGTTGCAATACGCCAAAGAGCGTCCCCAAAGCCGTCGATTGAATGAAAAGTCGGCCTTGGATAGCCCTCAAATTCCAATCATTCAACATCCAGATGTAAAACGAATGTTGCTGCTGCAAAAGGCAATCGTAGAAGGATCGTTATCACTTTTGATGGAAACTGCCCGTTGTGCTGACATTGCTCACGCGAGCGAAGACCCAGAAGAGAAGGAAAAATACCATTTGATGCTTGAATTGCTGACGCCCGTGGCAAAAACCTATCCGACCGAAATGGGAATGGTGGCCGTGAGCAATGGACTACAAGTGCTAGGAGGATATGGTTTTACGGAAGATTTTCCGTTGGAACAGCTTTATCGTGATATTCGTATCACTCCGATTTATGAAGGAACCACTGGCATTCAGTCACAAGATTTGCTTGGTCGTAAGATGACTATGAAAGGTGGTAAACCTGCGCAATATCTTTTTGGGGAAGTGGCCAAAACCATTGCCGAAGCAGAAAACCACGAAACCCTGAAACCTTACGCCCAAAAATTGAAGACTGAATTGGCCCGTTTACAGGAAGTAACGATGGCCTTGATGCCCTTTGCAATGCAGGGCGATATTGAGCGATTTTTGATGGATGCCACCTTATACATGGAAATGTTTGGCATCAGTACCGTGGCGTGGCAGTGGCTGAAGCAAGCCGTTGTGGCGCAGCGCACCATTGTTACGCAAAATCCTGACGGCGAAGAGCTGGCTTTTTACGAAGGAAAAATTCATACGATGAAATTCTTCTTCCATTATGAAGTCCCCAAAACGCTTGGATTGGCGGTGCGTTTAAAAGACAACGAAGTATTGACAATTGCCACTGAAAAAGAGGTGATTTTGTAACGATATGGGGTTCATACCCAAAAAATTTTATCATCAACTAAAAACCGAAGCAACAGTCCCGACATTTGTCGGGATTTGTTGTTTATAAGGGAGTTTGGGTTTATGTTTGCGGCTGAACCCTCACTCATCACCTACCATGATTATTGGCATTGGCGGACGTAGCCGATCTGGAAAAACGACGTTTGCCGAAACATTGGTTTGGCATTTTCGTGCTCAAAACAAACGGGCACTCGCTCTGCACCAAGACGATTTCGTTAAAATTCTTCACGACATTCCCCTTATTCATGACCGTACAGATTGGGAAACGCCAGAATCTATTGATTTTGAGTTATTAAGGAAAGCTACTGCGTTTTTGCATCAGGATTTTGAGGTACTCGTTATCGAAGGAATTTTAGCATTTGCTGATGATGATTTGAATGCGTTGTATGATTTTTGCTTTTTCACGCATATTTCAGAAGAAACGTTTCGTATTCGTAAAGCCGCCGATACACGCTGGGGCGAAGAGCCTGTTTGGTATATCAATCATATTTGGGAAAGCTTTTTAAAATATGGCCAACCTCCCCAAGAGTTGAAGAACCTGATGGTCATAGATGGGGAAAAACCGTATCAAATGGGGGAAATAGAGGAATTTTTGCGCCATTTTGACAAATAATTTTATTGTAAATGGCCATTTTGTCATAAAAGTGGGCTTGGTACGCTGTTTGAGAATTTAAAAGCAACTAGCCAAGTAGCAAAATGAAAGCAAAAATTCAAATTCCGCAAGAAATTCTGACCGCAATAGATTACGCTAATACAACCAATGGTGGAATGAGTGAACCTAATTTGTCTATCACTCAAGACGAAAAAGGGTATGAAGTACGAATCAAAGCGGCCGGTTTAGGCCCCGATAGTTTTCAGGTAGATGTGCTGAACAATCGTTTGTGGGTATATCATTTATTGCCCCTCTTTGCAGACCGCCCCGATGGGATGGATAATCTGCAAACTGCCCGTACGCTGGGCAACTTGTTTTTGCCTAATGACGTCAATGTTGATAAAATCGTGGCGCATTATGAGCAGTCAACCCGTGAACTTAATATAACCTTACCCTATAATCATCCGACGCGTAACTTCCGTCGACACATTGATGTGGATATTGAGTAAGGTGTTCATTGTCAATTAACTACGAAATATATCTCGTAGTTAATTGACGCGAATATTATTTTTTCAAAATCTTAAATTCTACCCGACGGTTGATTTGCTTGCCTTCGTCCGTATCGTTGGATGCTTTGGGTTTTGATTCTCCGTAGCCTTTGCTTTGCACGCGGTCGGGCTCAATTCCTTTTCCAATAAAATACTCTCTTACTGAGTCAGCTCGGTCTTGAGAGAGTTTGATGTTAGAGGCATCGCTTCCTACATTGTCGGTGTGACCACCTATTTCCAATACTAAGCCTGGATTTTCGTTGAATGTCAGCACCATTCGGTCCAATTCTGGATTAGATTCGGGTCGTATCTCAGCTTTACCCGTATCAAAAAACAAATTATTCAAGACTCCGACGGCGTTGATTTCGATGGGGACCAATTTTAGGTTTGTTCCTGCAACTTCTTTATAATCAGTCACATTTGTTAAATCAATGTTTTGTGCTTCGGCAATAAAGTCTTTCGCAACGGCTCGTACGCCATATTTAATCCCTTTGGGAAGGACAATTTTATATTCGCCCGTTCGGGGATCGGTTTGTGCGGTGCCTACTTCGGTGCCATCGGCCAGATTTTCGTAAATGATGCGTGCGTCAATTGGCTTACCAGTCTTAGTGTCCAATACTTTGCCGCTCAACAACACCACGGGATCGGGTGCGGGTACAATGGAAGGCTTACTGGGCTCTTCGGATTTAATCTTGATTTTTACAATATCTCCTTTGCCGAGCGTATTTTTTTTGGAAACCATGTAGGCATAATCGCCCGCCGCGGCAATAGTGTAATAGGCGTCATAGCCGTCGGTGTTGATGGCTGGGCCTAAATTGACGGGCTTAGACCAAACTTTCCACGTTTTGTCAATGCGCTTGGTGTAATAAATGTCATTGCTCCCCTGCCCACCAGTGCGGTCGCTAGAAAAATACAAGGTGGCTCCATCAGCGGCTAAAAAAGGTGTGGTTTCGGTAAAATCGTCGGTATTTACGTCAAGGCCCAAACTCATTGGCTTGGTCCACGTGCCGTTTTTTTGTTGAAAGCTTACATAAATGTCATCTTTGGTGCTTTTCTTTTTTTCACTGAATGCCATCACCAGCGTTTTACCGTCGTTTGATAAAAATCCGCACATATATTCCCCTTTACTCATTCCTTCTAGCCCCGCAATATTGAGTTTTTGGGGGGCCGACCAGCCGTTTGCGGAACGTTTGCTAAACGAAAAACCACGCGTTTGGTAAGTGCCTTTTTCATAAGCCCCCATGATAAGTAATGTATTGCCGTCGGGAGTGATGCTGTAAGCGCAATTGTATTCTTCTTTGTTAATGGGCGCAGTCATGCGACGAGCCAAACCCCATTGGTTATTGGTGAGTTCAGAAAACCAAATATCTTGGCTACCTTCCAATCCATGCGCGTTTTGGGGATGGCTTACCCGCGCAAAAAATAATGTTTTACCGTCTGGAGAGATAACTGGATTGATTTCATTGTATTCAGAATTAACAGAATTGCCCAGATTTTCTACCTTTGGCTGGCTAAAGGCAATAAACGAACAAGAAAGTGAGTGAATGAGTAAATAGTAAAAGGCCGTTAGCTTTGGATTCATCACAAATGAAAAGTTAGGGAACAACATCACCAAGAAGAGCGAATTTCGTACCATTTTAACGAATTTGTAGATAAAATTGATATTCAAATTGTTTTTACTGTAAAACTTCCCCTAGTGACCTTGTGTATTTCCTCAAAAGTTGAACGGACATTATATGGAATCAATCCCCTCACGTGAACCTGCGGCGCCCACCGAACTGCCTCCCAAATACTATTTGGATTACTTCCTGTTTTTGGTGACGTTTGTAGAAAGGCTGTATGGTGATATTCTAAATACCAATGAAAAAGAGTTTATCCGAGGTTTTCGGGCATTATCCGAAGATGCGCAATGTTTGTTTGTGCGTTTTAGTAATCGGCGCGGGTTGTTTTTTCGGACGAGTAAGCTGAAATACAACGAAATAGAAGATATTCCTGCCGCTTTGTATGAGTTGGAAGACACAGGTTTTATCAAAGAATTGAGCGCCCTGCACGAATCCTATGCGCTTGAAATCCTCAATTTATTTACCAAAGAAGAATGGATTAAGTTGGCCCCACCCACCGAACTCTCGCTCAAGCCCCTCAAAAAACCAGACTTGATTCGCTATTTGAATCATACTTATACGTTTGGTTTGTTGGTCAACCAAATCAACACAGCGCCTGAAGAAACGGTCATTAAAGTAGGGTTTGAAGTGGAAGTGATGATGCTAAAATTCCTGTTTTTCGGTAATCGACACGCCGATATGACGGAGTTTGTAGTGCGGGATTTGGGCAAAGTAAACTTTGAACGCTACCGTGACGATGCCTACACGGCGCGGTTTCCTACACGGCAAGATGCGGAAGATAAACTCATGGTGTCGCTGACGGCGGAGCAATTCTACGAAATGCAGGAAGCCGCCACGCCACCCGAGGAGATTTTTGACTGGTTTATGAACTGGCAGGCGTCGGTTCATACGCTGGGAGAAGTGGCACAACCGGGATATATAAAATTGATTAATCGGATTGGGATGTATTTGGAGCGGCAAAAATTGCCTGAACAAGCCCTGACAGTCTACCAACTGACCGACCATATTCCTTCGCGGGAGCGACGGGTACGGCTGCTGCATCGAATGGGTTATTTGGAAGAAGCTATTGCTCTCTGCGAAGCTATTGCCCAAGACCCTCAAAATGCCGACGAACGCTTTTTTGCCCTTGATTTTCGGGAAAAAATAGCCAATGCCAAGAAGCGAGTCAAAAAAAGTGTGACGCGGTTTTTGCAGGATTCGGAAAGTGTACAGATTTCGATTGATTTTAAATATCGGGTAGAACAGGGGGTGGTGGAGTACTTTATCAACAGCGGTCGCGTGGCGGTTCATGCCGAAAATTATCCTTGGCGGGGTATTTTTGGTCTTATTTTCTGGGATATTATCTACGATACCAACGTTCAGGCCATTCACCATCCGTTGCAACGAATGCCTTCTGATTTTTACCAACCTGACTTTTACCGCAAGCGTGTTACACAAATTCGGCAACGGTTGTCTGAGTTGGAAACCTCCGAAAAAATAGCGCAGATATTGGAAAGTACCTTTATCGAAAAATTCGGAATTGCCAACGTATTGGTGGATTGGAACGAAGTATTATTGGAATTGGTAAAACTCATGGCGCTGAATTTAACACCGATGCAACTACGGGCAATTTTGCTCGAAATGGCGACCAACCTCCGTGAAAATACGCGCGGTTTTCCAGATTTGATGGTTTGGGATGAAAAGGGTTTAGAACTCATCGAAGTAAAATCTCCCACCGATCATTTATCCTCCCAACAACTCCACTGGATGCATTTCATGGCTGATTTAGGCGTAAAAGCACGGGTTTTAAGAGTGGAGTGGAAAAATGCGCCTGAGCCTACAAATCATCAGGCCATTTAAATAATAATCCCCCTCTCCTTGGATAAGAAGAGGGGGCGAGCGAAGCGAGGAGGTGAGGCTACACCTTCAAAAATACCTTTTTCTTATACAGGAACCACAGCATCAGCCATTCTACAATAACATACCCAATGGCGTAGAATACTTTTTGGTAGGGTTCAGAAAAATACTTGACAATACCCCGAAAGAGACGTTCTGATGTATGTTCAAAATCAATAAAGTGTTGCGCCATGTAAATCAAAATGGAATTCATACCGATAACCGCCAATACCCAAGCGTAGCGATTCCACCCCTGTACGTCGATGAGCCAGTAAAAAATGGATAAAAGAATGAGGCTCCATCCGCCCACTGTCATCACAAATGAACTAGTCCACAGGTTTTTGTTGATGGGGAAAACATAATCCCAGAGTTTTCCGATAATCAGAAAAAGAATGCCCGCTACAAATAAAAATAACACTTTTTGGGTACGGGATGTGGAGCGTTCGTCGGAACGGAGTAGATTTCCCGCAAAAATCCCCAATAAACCCGTTGCAATGGCGGGCACCGTAGAAATAAGCCCTTCTGGGTCGTGAATATCTTTGTGCAGATGGCCAGGGATAATTAAACGGTCGAGGTAGCTGACGGGATTGCACTCCATGGTCATAAGCCCGGAACCGCATCCCGGCACGGGAACCAACATCACAAAAGCCCAATATCCAAGCAGCAGACTTACAAACCAGATGTATTGGGTTCGGGTACTTGTATACAGATAAATAATTTGGGCAAACATCCCTGCCAGACCGATACGCGCCAATACGCTCGGGAAACGCATATCTTCCAAAGGCCTGATTTGTAGACCATTGTTATAGATAATTCCCAAAATAACCAAGGTCAAACCCCGTTGAATTACTTTACGCAACATTTTTCCTTTGTCATCCCCGCGTTCAAGACGAGTACCCAACGAATAAGGAGCCGAAACTCCTGACAAGAAAAGAAACAAAGGGAAAATAAGATCGTAGGCGCGAAAACCGTTCCACTCGGGGTGAGAGAGTTGCTCCGCCATGACAATGGCGACCGACCAGCCAGTAGCTTTGGCCAAAAGGTGAAAGATTTCTTCGCCGCCGGTAATCCAAAACATATCAAAACCGCGCAGGGCGTCCAAAGACAATAGCCGATGCGGTCGGGTATCGGTAGAAGGTTGACTCATAGGTTAAGGGTAGATGAGTAGTGAGTATTAATATAAAGGTTGAAGGAACGGTTATTTAACTTTACTTAAAAGCGGGGATGATGTACTATCGGTGCTATCCTTCAAATTTTACCTTTACGTGTGAACCATCACAATAGGGCTTGTTTCCAGAATGGCCACAGCGGCAAAAAGCCGTTACCTGCGATTTTTTGGTTTCATTGCCTGCGGTGTCTTTCACTTTCAAATTGCCGTATACTAACAAAGGTCCGTTCGACAAAATTTCCACTACTGTATCGCCTTCCAGTTCTACGGGGCCTTCTATTTCATTGTTCATAAAATAAGATAGCGCTCCCGAAGGACATTTTTTTATCTGCTCCACAATGGCTTCGGTAGTGCCGCCTTCGGGCGTGACCCACGGGCGTTTGCGAGGGTCAAAAACTGTGGGTAGTCCTTTAAAACAAATGGTGGAGTGAATGCACATGTGGGGTTGCCACACGACCGTCACTTCACCATTATCGTATTTTTTGGTAATTTGCTTTTCCATTTTCGTTGGCGATAGATTTTAGAGGATGTTGGGTTGTGTTAAAAACAAATCTAATTAAATCCTCCTAAATCTAAAAATTCAACGACTAGGCTGGCATTCCTTCTTTCATACGCTCGGCATTTTCAGCAATCCGCAGCTGTTCAATAAAATCGCCGATTTCACCGTCCATCACTGTTGGTAAATTATAGACGGTATAACCGATACGGTGGTCGGTCACGCGGCTTTGGGGATAATTGTACGTTCTTATCTTGTCCGAACGGTCGCCGCTGCCGACCAAGCTTTTACGTTGAGAAGATACTGCGTCGTTTTGTTTCTTCAACTCCATTTCGTAAAGTTTTGAACGCAGCATGTTCATGGCGCGCTCGCGGTTTCCGTGCTGACTACGCTCTACCTGACACACTACCACAATGCCCGTTGGCTTGTGGGTTAGTTGTACTTTGGTTTCTACTTTGTTAACGTTCTGACCACCAGCACCTCCCGAACGGGAAGTGATGATTTCGATATCGGCCGGGTTGATTTCTACTTCTTCAACGTCTTCCACTTCTGGCATCACTGCCACGGTAGCCGCCGAGGTGTGCACACGGCCCTGTGATTCCGTGACCGGAACGCGCTGCACGCGGTGTACGCCTGATTCAAATTTGAGTTTTCCGTAGACGTCTTCGCCAGTCACGCTCGCAATGATTTCTTTATAGCCGCCCGTACTTCCTTCCGTAAAATCCATAAGTTCCATTTTCCAGCCCATACGGTCGCAGAAACGCTGGTACATCCGGAACAGGTCTCCCGCAAAAATGGCCGCTTCGTCGCCGCCGGTACCGCCTCTGATTTCCAGGATTACGTTGTGGCTGTCGTTGGGGTCTTTCGGAATGAGCATTTCTTTGAGCGTTGCTTCAAGTTCATCGGCTTGTGGCTGAAGCTCAATAAGTTCAGCTTTAGCCATGTCACGCATTTCTTCGTCACTCTCCGTTGCAATCAAGTCTTTCGCTCCGTCAATATCGCTCAATACTTTTTTGTAGGCTTGATATTTCTGAACAATCTTGTCCAGGTCTTTATACTCTTTGCTTAATTTTGAGAAGCGTTTTTGATCAGCCATGGCTTCAGGTTGCACAATTCGCTGTGCAATTTCATCAAAACGCTCTTTTATGGCCTCTAACTGTTCTAACATTGGTCATTAATGGTTAATCGTTATCCGATAACTTGCATGAGTACTAACGGATTCAAACCACAAAGTTACGATTTTAACTCCATACTTGGATGGAATTTGGCTTACAGACGCGGCACTTTAGCTTAGCTCATGTATCTCGTAAACGCTCTATCACCTAAATCTTAATTTTTTAGACTATTTTGAGAGACAATTTTTAATAATGGTATGCTTGCATACTTTTTTTTTTTACTTTTGAAGGGCAAAATTCATCCGATTATACATTTACTAATTCATAATTACATAAATGAACCGCAGCATTAAAAAAGTAGCCGTATTAGGCTCGGGCATTATGGGGTCGCGCATTGCGTGCCACTTTGCTAATATTGGCGTAGAAGTATTGTTGTTAGACATTGTTCCCAAAGAACTTAACGCCGCCGAACAAGCCAAGGGATTGACTCTGGACCATCCCGCTGTGCGCAACCGCATCGTTAATGAGGCATTTCAAAATACCTTGAAATCCACGCCAGCTTCTTTATACAGCCCTAAATTTGCAAGTCGGGTCAAACTCGGGAACTTTGACGATAACTTAGCCGAAATCAAAAATTACGACTGGGTACTGGAAGCAATTGTGGAGCGGTTAGACATTAAGCGCTCGTTGTTTGAAAAAGTTGACGCTCTGCGCAAACCTGGGACGTTGATTACATCCAATACATCGGGGATTCCCATTCATTTGATGTCGGAAGGGCGAAGTGACGATTTTCAACAACATTTTTGCGGAACGCACTTTTTCAATCCGCCTCGCTACCTGCGTTTGTTTGAAGTCATTCCCGGACCAAGAACAAATCCACAAATCCTTGATTTTCTGCTGCATTATGGTGATTTGTTTTTAGGAAAAACGACCGTACTCTGCAAAGATACACCTGGATTTATTGCCAACCGGCTTGGTATTCATGCCTTGGTTGAAACGATTCGTATTGCCGCTGAAATGGGCTTGACGGTGGAGGAAGTTGATAAATTGACTGGGCCAGTGGTAGGACGCCCAAAATCGGGCACCTTCCGTTTGTCGGATGTAGTTGGTTTGGATACGACGGTCAACGTGTGCAACAATCTCGTACAGATGCCGCATGATGAGTCGCGCGCGGCGTTTGAATTGCCACCCATTATGGCCAAACTCATGGAAAACAAATGGCTGGGTGATAAAACGGGGCAAGGTTTTTATAAGAAAACAAAAGACGAAAAGGGCAAAACCGTCATTTTGGCGCTCGACCTCGCTACGTTGGAATACAAGCCTTCCGTGAAGGTGAAATTTGCTACGCTGGAAGGAACCAAAACCATTGACGACCTCAAAAAACGTTTCGGCGTATTGCTCAAAGGTACCGATAAAGCGGGTGAATTTTATCGTCGCACTTTTGCGAGTGGGTTTCGCTATGCTTCCAACCGCATTCCTGAAATTTCGGATGAACTTTACCGCATCGACCAAGCCATTTGTGCGGGATTTGGGTGGGAAATGGGACTTTTTGCTACTTGGGATGCCATTGGAGTAAAGAAAATGGTTGAAATCATGGAATCGCTGGACGCCAAGCCGGCGCAGTGGGTCTATGATATGCTGGCGGCGGGCAATGAAAGTTTTTACAAAGTACAAAACGGACAAAAGCTGTATTACGATATTCCTTCGCAGTCGTACAAAGCCATTCCGGGGCAGGAGGCATTTATTATTCTCGAAAATAAATCCCAAAATATCATCTGGAAAAATGCGGGGGCGTCTATTTATGACTTAGGTGATGGCATTGCGGGCGTAGAGTTCCATTCCAAAATGAACACCTTCGGCGCAGAGGTAGTCGAAGGTCTCAACCGTGCCTACGCCGTAGCCGAGAAGGATTTTCGAGGATTGGTAGTAGGAAATGATTCCAATGAAGCGTTTTCGGCGGGAGCAAATTTGGCCATGTTGTTCATGTTTGCTATTGAGCAGGACTATGACGAAATCAACATGATGATTGCTCAATTCCAGCAAACCATGATGCGGGCGCGGTATTCATCTATCCCCGTCGTGACGGCCGCGCACTCGTTGGCATTGGGCGGCGGTTGCGAATTGAACTTACATGCTGACAAAGTAGTAGCTCATGCCGAAACCTACATGGGGCTGGTGGAATTGGGCGTTGGTCTGATTCCTGCCGGGGGCGGTACCAAAGAAATGGCGTTGCGGTGCTCTGATTTGTACCAAGCCGGCGACCCTGAACTGAATATACTGCAATCGGCGTTTATGAACATTGCCCAAGCCAAAGTTTCCACTTCGGCACAGGAAGCGGTAGAAATGAACTACATTAAAGTCGACCGCGATCAGATTGTGCTGAATCGCAGTCGACTTATTGCTGAAGCAAAGCAAGCCGCCATTGATTTGGCCGAGAATGGTTATACCCAACCCAAGCACCGCACCGATATCAAAGTGCAGGGAAAAACGGGCATTGCGTTGTTTAAAGCAGGCATCGGTAGTATGCGTATGGCGAATTACATCACCGAACACGATGCCAAGATTGCGGATAAATTGGCTTACGTCATTTGCGGCGGCGATTTGAGTTACCCTCAAAATGTTACCGAGCAGTATTTGCTCGATCTGGAGCGCGAAGCCTTCCTCTCGCTGACGGGTGAAAAGAAAACCATGGAGCGGATGCAGGGGCTGTTGACCGGAGGCAAACCGCCAAGGAATTAACGGTAAACTTTCCAAGTTTCAAAACTTGGAAAGTTTGACACCACTTGGAAAGTTTTATAGAGCCACGATGTATTTACGTCGTGGCTTTTTTTAAATTTGAAATTCTAATGCATCGGTATGAAAAACGTTTTACCGCAGCTCCAAGCCCTCGCTCAACGCCTTCCGGACCAACTCACCGAAGCCGACAAAGCGGAGTTGGAAGCAATTTATCAACAAAGTCTTGAAAAGCTCGACGACTCGGCGGCCATGTTTGGGTATGTGTTGGCCAAAGCCATGCGTAAACAGGTAGCGGGCGGGCAGTCCAACGAGCATATTTATGTCCAACAATTTGAAATTCCACAGATTCGGCTGTTTGAATTACTGATCCAACAGCTGCCTTTGGCGGCTCTTACGCAAAAGTGCGCCAATGCATTGTTGGTGGAAAGCTTAAATAATGTACAAAATGCCGTTCTTTTGGACATAGGCATCGGAACCGGAATGCAAATTGTGAATGTGCTTCAGTTATTGGCACAACAGCCTGATTGTCGGGTGAAGCAGATAACGGTAGTGGGGATTGAACCTTTTGCCGATGCCGTTCAAGCGGCAGAAAAGAATTTTGCGGAATTGCAGCTCCCTTTTCAGGTAAGCTTCACTTCATTTATTGGATTTGTTGAGAAAATGACGTTAGCTGAAATACGGGCATTGTTGCCGACTCATTACGATGCTCTAGTGGTCAATGCCTCTTTTGCACTGCACCATATCCAACAGGCGGCACAGCGTGAAGCGGTTTTTGGGTACATTCGCGACTTGTCACCCAAAGCTTTTGTTTTGTCTGAACCCATTTCAGATCATTTTGAACCCCACTATGCTACCCGCTTTCACAATGCCGTTAACCATTATGGTCTAGTATTTGAAGTGATTGACAGTTTGGCGATTACAAATAAAGAAAAGGCGGCTTTGAAACTATTTTTTAGTCGAGAGATAGACGATGTACTGGGCTATACCGAAGACGTTCGCGTAGAAAAACAGTACGCCACGCACCAATGGTTGGAGTTATTTAAAACAACAGGCTTTACGTTGAGAAAACTGTTAACTTCGTATGATGTACAGAAAATGAACGGAGCCATCCTGCGTACCGATTTGACGGAACGTTACGCGGTTGTTTTCAAAAACGAAGAGATTACAAATGTGTTTTTGGCAACACCCTAACTTCAATATAATCTGATGCTTACACGTCGCCAGTTCTTGTTGACCGCCTCTGTCGCCCCTTTTTTGCAAAAAAAAGAGCAAATTATCACGATAGATGGAGCGATTCGACCGCAACAAATAGGGAAAACGCTCATTCATGAACACCTGCTCGTGGATTTTATCGGAGCGGATAAAATCAGTGCTGACCGGTGGAGCCGAGAAGAGGTGCTAAAAACGGTGTTGCCTTATTTATTAGAAGTAAAAAAGCAGGGCGTAAAAACGCTTTTAGATTGTACCCCCGCTTTTCTGGGCCGTGATGTGCATTTGCTGAAATTGGCTTCTCAAAAAAGCGGCCTACAAATCTTGACTAATACGGGGTATTACGGTGCGGTTGACAATAAATATTTGCCAAAATGGGCGTTTACCGAAACCGCCGAGCAACTCGCGGACCGCTGGACCACCGAATTTGAAAAAGGAATTGACGGCACCGATGTTCGTCCTGGTTTCATAAAAATAGGCGTAAATCCTGGGCCGCTCTCTGAGCTGCATCGAAAATTGGTACGTGCTGCAGGTCTTACCCACTTGCGTACTGGCCTGACCATTTGTTCGCACACCGGCCCCGCGTTAGCAGCTTTTGAAGAAATAGAAGAATTGCAGCGTACAGGCGTACACCCAAGCGCTTTTGTGTGGGTTCATGCGCAGGGCGAGTCTAATAAAAATTTGTACACAAAAGCGGCGCAGATGGGCGCTTGGGTAAGCCTTGACGGCATGGGCTGGGGCGATTTTGAAAACTACGCTTCTTGGATAGACCTTCTTAAATCCAATCGTTTGCTGCACCGTGTTCTTATTTCTCACGACGCTGGTTGGTACAAACCTGGCGAAACGAATGGCGGAAACTTTGTGGGTTTTACCGCCATTTTTGAAAAAGTGTTGCCTATTCTACGCCAAAAAGGCTTTACGCAAAATGATTTTGACCAACTGCTGATTCGTAACCCTGCCGAGGCTTTTCAAATTCGGGTTAGAAAAACCTGATTTCAGTTTATTCTTCCCTAAAAATAACCGTTTGGCAAATGCTCAAACCATTGGTCCATATCCGTTTTGATTACTTGGTAATGCATAGTACCTTTGATTCAACATAACAGCCAAAGAAAACAAAAACAGCCTTAAAAACATTTAAATACATAAAGCCATGACAACGAAACAATTGCACCGAATCCCTTCCGAAAGTAAAATAGGTGGTGTAGCTGCCGGTTTAGCCGACTATTTTGGAATAGATACTACCTTAATGCGTATTTTGTGGATAGCGTCTTTTTTTGCTTTCATTCACGTACCCGTTATTGTTTTTTACATCATCCTCTGGGCCATCATGCCCAAAGGAGTTCGTCAAAGCAACAACGAAACGGTGGAAATTCATCAAGTATAAACAGCCAATAAATAATTAAAAAAGCCGAGTGTGAACTCGGCTTTTTTAATTATTTATTGGTTAGCTTATTGACCAGCCAGGCGGTCATCCGTTCCTGTTGTTCAGGATATGTCCAATGGCCAGTTTCGAGCGCTAAATATAACTCTTTTGGAGCCGAAATGACATTGTATGAAGCATACATGGAGGTAGGAGGGCAAGTTTCATCGTTGAAGCCCCATGAATACGAGCCTGGTATTTTCACTCGACGCGCAAAATTGACCACATCGTAGTAAGCGAGTGTGGTGATTCTTTCGGGTTTATTGTTGTACGCCACCGCGTTTTTGTCAAAATAATGCGGCCACCCCCCCGCGCGGCCTTTGAGATAACCCGTAACGTCGGAAAGAGCAGGGTAAAAAGCACCTAGCCATTTGACGCGGGAATCGAGCGCGGCGGTAATGATAGAAAGGGCTCCGCCTTGGCTTCCGCCCGTTACGGCCAGATTACTGCCGTCGTATTGGGGCAAACTCGTCAGAAAATCATTAGCCCGTACACAGCCCAAATATACCCGTTTGTAATAAAAACGGTCGCGATCGTCGGAACCGTAATTCATGTAGCCATTAAGAGCACCCGCGCCCAAATCAAGATATACAGAAGGATCCATTGTAACTGGAACACCGTGAATACCGATTTGAAGGGTAATGATGCCTTTGGTCGCGTTGGCAATATCTCCATAGTAAGCACGGACGCCCGCCCCGGGAACGTGCAGAAGCGCCGGGTATTTTCCTTCTTTTTTGGGCATGCACAAAATTCCGTACAAACGGGCACCGTTGCGGAAATTCTGCAAATTGAGATGATACACATTCACCGTTTCGGTACAACGCTCTGGCAAAAGAGTCATTTTTGCGTCCATTGGTATCTTGGCTAAGTCTGCCTTTGCTGTTTGCCAGAATGTGTCAAAATCAGCGGGATTCTCTACCGTAGGTTGAATGGCGAGTGGGTCGAAGCCTGCCGTGGCAAGGTTTCGGTATTCTTTCCCGTCGATTTCGGCAATGGCAATACAGCGTAGAAATCCGCCTGTTTTCATTGTTCCACCGTCAAGGGTGATACTACCACTGGGTAGCGTAATTGTCTCTTTTTTGGTGGGTTCCATTTTCTCGGGCCCTATTTCATAACGTACACGGGCGTTTTTGACGAGGTTGCCATTTTGTAAGACTGAAATGGTAAATTTTACATTTTCGCCCGATTTGTAATTCCAGTCAAAATGGTCGGGAGCGACTACGACTTTGTACAGTTTCTCTACTGGTTGGGCAAAAGCAACCGAAAAACTAAGGGCGAAGAAAAGAATATTCGCTATTTTTTTCATTGAATAAGGGGGTTGAAAGATTTTGCGGCAGAGCCATGATACTTTGGAAATAGGAGCTCTCCACATGACAATGTAAATATACAAAAGCGTTTACCTGTACATTTCTAAGCACAATTTGTATTTTTGTCGTTCCAAATTTTATAAAACCACTTTCCATTGTCTTCTGCTTTGCCCAAAGTCGTTGTTTTACCCGATGCGGGTACTGAAAACCCTTTTCAATACGAATTGGTGCGATATTTACGAAAACACGGAATGACAGTGACCGTTGGTAAGAAATATACCTTGGGAAGTACCTTCCAAGCCCTGAAAGCCCACCACCCAGAGGTGATCTATTATGATTGGGTCCATAGCTTTATTATTGGTAAATCATTGCTGTGGAGCTGGGTAAAATCGCTGGTCTTCATGGCCGAAATCCTGTGGGCAAAATCTATCCAAGGGGTCAGAATCGTACATACATTGCACAATCTGCAAAACCATGCGGGGGTTTGGTTGAGTTTAGAGAAGCACGTTTATGGTTTTTTTTTACGTCGCTGCGACTCTATCAGGGTTTATTCGGAAACGACAAAACAACAGGCGATTCATCGGTTTGGATTGAAACCCGAGGTTGTTTCGGTAATTCAGGATTTACCGTATCATGCATATTATCCTAATGACTCAACCAAATTAGAAAGTCGTGAAAAATTGGGAGTAGACCGAGCTGCTTTTGTGTTTTTATTTTTTGGAGAAATAAAGCCTTACAAAGGCCTTCATCAGTTGTTGAAAGCGTATTCAGCGTTGGGCTCCCTAAATACTTGCCTTCTTATTGCTGGAAAAAGTTACGATGCTGATCATTGGGAATCATTATTGGCCGAAAGTAAGAATATTCCAACCATTCAGTGGCACCATCGATTTATTGAAGATGCAGACGTTCAGTACTTTTTCAATGCGGCTGATGTTGTCGTCTTGCCCTTTGTAAGAATTGATCATTCAGGCTCCATTGATTTGGCAATGTCATTTGGAAAACCTATCATTACATTGCGAACCGAGGGTACACTTCGGTTGCTGGGCCACCAGCAAGAATTATTATTTGATAATACATTTTACCCGTTAATTGAATGCCTTAAAATTGCCCAAGAGATGAATCTTTTGGCGATTGGCAAAAAAAACTTTGAAATAGCTGATACAACAAATTATCAGGACATTGTGAGGATCTTTGAAGCGTAGAAACAGTAAATGCGCACCCAAAATAGAGAGGCTACGAAAGAAAATGTTCTTTGATTTGGATACTGCTACTGCATCGCCGTACTGCAAACGTTGGTTGCTTGACCACACCACTGTCTTAGAATTTCGTTGTTATCTTATCGTATGCCTAACATGAAACCCTACGCTCAATTAATTGCCAGTCAAGCTTTTATGAATCGTTTGCGCAATATGCGCTTACAGGTAAGGAGTATTCCATACCGAATGGGAGACACCGTGGAGTGTCCCATTTGCCAAAATCATTATAAGGCCTTTATGCCTTTTCGCTACCGGCACAATGCCTATTGTCCGAGCTGTAAATCGCTCGAACGACATCGGTACGCCTATCTTACGTTACGCGACCGCCTGGGCTTCTATGATGTTCCTCTCAAAAAAGTATTGCATTTTGCGCCCGATACCTGCTTGTCTACGACAGTTAAGGGAAATCAATATATCGACTATCTTACGGCCGATAACATGACATCGTTTACTAACAGTATTACTGATAAGCCTGATTGTGTGATGTCAATTGATGATATTCAGTTTGAAGACAATACTTTTGACGTTGTCATTGCCATTGGCGTGTTAGTGATGGTGCCTGATGATACCAAGGCTATGAGGGAAGTATACAGGGTACTCAAACCTGGTGGATACGCTATTTTTCATGATCCGATTAATTATAAGCAGTCATATTCGTTTTCAGATACGAGTTTGACGAAAGAAGAGAAACTGGGCTTGTATCATGGTCATGACCAACGCTGGTACTATGGAGCTGATTATGCCGACCGGATGCGCGCCCAAGGGTTTGAAATAGAGGATGATACCTATGCTCAACAGATAGATAACAAGAGGTATGGAATTTCTCCTAATGAGAAAATCTATATTGCCAGAAAGTAAAGAATGAAAATACTTTTTTGTACTAACGCCTTTGAAAATATTACCAACGGCCCGGTAAGATTTGCCAATATCGTACCAGAAATTAATAGGTTGTTTCCGCAACACGAAATCAGGATTTTAACGGAAGATGTTTCGGAACAACGCCTGAAGGATGTGCCTTATGTGTATAAAGTTTCGCTCAACATTCCCCGTTTGCTCAAGCCGTTGGGGCAGATTTTGCGCTGGTTTATCTATTATCGTCAGATAAAAAAAATCGAAGAACAGTACGATTTTGATGTATTGGTTTTTATTAATTCGTTTAATGGTACATGGGCAAGTTTGGTCTCGCCAAAGCCCACAGTGGGGATGCTCAACGACGAGAAGAATATGCTGGCGACGTGGAAAAACGCGGAACTTACGCCTTTGTGGCTGAAACGGTTTACTTTTCAGCAATTTGAAAAGCTCTCGGCCGTTAAGCACCAACTTATGATTGCCAATTCCGAATTTTTGAAACAACGCCTCATCAATACGTATCACCTGCCTGAAGCCAAAGTAAAGCGTTTGTATAAATGCATCCCGTTGGAGGGACTGAAATTTAATCCGCAACGGACTTTTGGGGCAATCATCAACGTATTGTTTGTTAAGGCTGATTATTTGGTTGGCAATTTGCCAATGCTGGTGCAGGCCCTTCAAAAAATAACAGAACATCAATTTCGACTGACCGTCGTGGGGCCTGAGCCTGCATTTGAACCGCATTTACGGTCTATTTTTGCTGGTGTTTCTAATACAACACTTGATTATGTAGGGCCACAACCTCAGGAGCGAGTATTTGATTACATGAGTACCTACGATATTTTTTGTGTACCTTCCTATACTGAAGCGTTTGGGGTGGCTAATATTGAAGCATTGGCCCACGGAATATCGGTCATAAGTACATCGGTGGGTGGGATTCCAGAGGTACTGGATAACGGAAAAAATGGTTGGTTGGTAGAATCTGGAAACAGCCAAGCGTTGGCCGATGCCATAACGGAGTGCATTCAAATGCCCGAGTTGCGCGTTCAAAAAGCAGAAAATGGCCTGAGTTTTATCCAAAAGTTTTCAAAAGACGAAATGTTACGCAATTTTGTGGAAATGCTTGAATCAGTGACCCGTAAACGATAGCCGCTCGACTGGCTTTCTGACAAACGGTGAATTGTAAACTCTAAATTAATGCACTGGCGTAATCTGTTTCGGAATCAACAGCATTGGGACTGGCATCTTGTTTTGTACTTTCTCAATGTGTTTTTAGTGGTATTCGGGTATAGCTTGAGAGGGGAGGAGTTTCAGGCGGCAAAACTCTTTCGAACGGGTTTGGTCATTTTTTCCTTGGCAGGTATTATACTGGCCCAAGGGGAAATAAAGTACATCTTCGATAAAAAAAAGAACTGGGTTTTATACCTGTTCCTGTTTTTGAATTTGGTTGTTTTGCCGTTCAGTGTTGATTTTTTGCGCAGTTTTGAACGTATTGTGGCTTGGATTCCCTTTTTAATTTATACCAACTACTTTATCGTCTATCTTTTTGCCCATTATTCCAAAGACGAAGCCAAAATCAAACTATTACAGATTTTTAGCTTGGTATACTTCTATCCTGTGCTAGTAATGCTTATTGCGGGCGTAGCTTTTCAATCTGAGAACGTGTACGGGCAATCAATTGGATCTTATAAGGCAAACGTAATCGGATGGGGATGTACAATATTCATTGTTATGGGTTTTGATTTGTTTGCCAATCGCCCCATGGCTAAATGGGCCCGTAACATATTTTTTTTAGTGGTTTTTTTAGCATTATGGGCCATTGTTCTGACGGGTTCGCGCAGCAGTTTTGCTGCTTTGGCGCTCTCTACACTGGTATTGGTGTTGCGCAGCAAACAAATTTCCATTTATCTGAAAGTAGCGGCCACCTTGTGTATTCTTGGGTTTGCCTATTATATCATTGCCAGTCCCGACTCGGTGGTCAACTTGCGGGCGCAGTACGCAGATATTAGAAAGCAGAAAGGGGAAGTGCGGTTTAAATTGGCCGAACAGGCTCTAGGGATATTTATCAACAATCCAGAAGTATTTTTTACGGGGTTTGGATTTGACGGCTTTCGGGCAGGACTCCAGTTTTATGCAGGGATACGAACCGATTTAGCATCGCATAATTCGTACTTAGAAATTCTGTTTTCGGGGGGGATTTTTTCTTTTTTGTGCTTTATTGTTTTTTTTGCCCTCAATGCACTTTTGAAGTACGTACGCTTTGATAGTCAATCCTTTGTTTTTTTGCCCGCGCTGATGGTGATTCCGTACTTTGAGTCTAATCTTAATGCTGGGCAGTTTTTGTTTTTCCCCTGGATGACCTTTTTATTTTACTATATTCACCTTTCTTCTCTTCAGTTTCCTGTAGCCGAAATGAATATTTCCAAAAAGAAAAAAATGCAGGCTGCAAACCCCAATTGATGCGTTGTTTACAGCCTGCGTTCAATTATTTCTTTTCTTCTTTTGCTTCGCCTTCTTCATCGCTGCTAAAAAGACCTTTGATGAAGCCCGTGGCTTTTTCAATGGCTTCTTCAGCTTCTTCTTTCAGGTCTTCAAATTTTTCCTGCGCTTCCACGGCCAACTCTTCCGCTTTTATTTTCGCTTCGGCAAAGGCTTCGGTGGCTTCTGCTTTCATTTCTTCGGCTTTGGCTGATGCCTGCGCTTTCAGCGCTTCTACGTCAACACTTTGTAGTTTTTCGGTGATTTCACCTTTTATTTCCTCAAATTTTTCTTGGGCTTCAGCCGCTAATTCTTGTGCTTTCGCTTTGGCTTGCTCTGCCGCAGATTTCAATTGTTCGTCCATAAAGTTTATTGGTTTAAAGTATGTAAAATAAGGCAACACACAAAGTTAGAATATTCACAGATGGATTTTTCGCCCGGATTCATTTTTAATTTTGGGGTAAAATTCGTAGTATTAAACTTTGTCTTAATCACGTCACAGTGGCTAACTCTTTGAAATTGAGTTAGGAATATATAATTTTGCACAAAATTTATTCAAAAACGATATCAAACCCAAAAAACAGCATAGTAAAGTGGATATTTTCGAGAAACTACGCAACAACTGGGGACCAATTGGGGCTTCTGCAAAAGCGCTAAACAGTCATCATTATTTCTCATTTCCAAAACTGGAAGGCGAAATCGGACCGCACATGAAGTTTCGCGGTATGAACGTGCTCAACTGGAGCCTGAACAACTATCTGGGTTTGGCTAATCATCCAGAAGTGCGCAAAGCCGACGCAGAAGCTTCTGCAAAATGGGGCCTTGCTTATCCAATGGGTGCCCGTATGATGTCTGGAAATTCTGACTTGCACGAACTATTTGAGAAAGAGTTGGCGGAGTTTGTAGGAAAGAAAGATGCATTTTTGCTCAATTATGGGTACCAAGGTGTGATGTCGGTCATTGAGTGTGTATGCGACCACCGCGACGTGATTGTGTACGATGCCGAAGCTCACGCCTGTTTGATTGACGGGATTCGACTTCATAAAGCCAAAATGGGACAATACTATAAGTACAACCATAACGATATGGCCAGTTTGGAGAAAAACCTGATTAGGGCGGCCAAACTCGCTGAAGAAAAAGGCGGAGGGATATTGGTGATTACGGAAGGTGTTTTTGGAATGTCGGGCAAAGTAGGGAGTTTGGATAAAATCGTTGAACTCAAGAAAAAATATAATTTCCGGTTGCTGGTTGATGATGCACATGGTTTTGGAACGATGGGTGAAAACGGCGGCGGTGTAGGGGAGATGTTTGGTGTATCCAAAGATATTGACCTCTATTTCTCCACCTTCGCCAAGTCGATGGCGGCAATCGGCGGTTTTGTAGCGGCCGATGATCCAGATATTATTATGTTTCTCAAATACAATATGCGTTCGCAAACCTACGCAAAGGCATTGCCGATGCCATACGTTGAAGGTGGCCGTAAACGGTTGGAGCTTATAAAAGCGCATCCCGAATTGCGCACCCAGTTGTGGGAAATCGTCCATGCGCTTCAAAATGGCTTGCGTAGTCGGGGCTTTAACATTGGTGACACTGAATCGCCCGTAACGCCCGTCTTTATGCAAGGATTGGAAGGCGGCCTGCCAGAAGTAACCAACATGGTACGTGATTTACGAGAAAATATGGGCATTTTCTGTTCTATTGTTGTGTATCCAGTTATTCCGAAAGGGCAAATTATTTTACGCCTTATTCCTACGGCCTCCCACACGCTAGAAGACGTAGAGAAAACACTAAATGCGTTTGATACAATGCGTGAAAAATTAGATGCGGGTGTTTACCGAGCCAATTTGGCCGTACCTGCCTAACTAAAATATTTTTTTCAACAAAAACGGGCGCTTTCATTGAAAGCGCCCGTTTTTGTTGAAAACCAATGGGGAAGTTTAGAACAGCGTTTACTTTTAGTACCAATAGTACCAAAACTCGTTGATTATGAACCTTTCGCTACGCTTTCTTTCCCTCATTTTAATTTTATGGGCATCGGCCGTTGCTGCCAAACCACTCAGGTTAGGTATTGCAGGCTTTACACATGACCATGTACACCAGATTTTACGGCGTCCTGCGCAGGGAGATGTTGAAATTGTGGGTGTGGCGGAGCCAAATAAGGAATTGGCGATGCGCTATCTAAAGCGCTATAAACTGCCCGAATCGCTTTGGTATGCATCACTCGAAGCCATGATTGCGGCCACTAAGCCTGAAGCTGTTTGTGCGTTCAACAGCATATATGAGCATAAACAAGTCGTTGATATTTGTGCGCCCAAAGGCATTCACGTCATGGTTGAAAAACCGTTGGCGGTCAACACGGCTCATGCCAAGGCGATGATTGCGTTGGCCCAAAAGCACAACATTCAATTACTGACCAACTTTGAAACAACTTGGTATTCAAGCCATCAGCAAGCGTACGATTTGATTCACACCCAAAATGCGATGGGGGATATTCGTAAAGTAGTAGTGCATGATGGGCACCGTGGGCCCAAAGAAATTGGCTGTTCGCAGGAATTTTTGAGTTGGTTGACCGACCCCGTTCAAAACGGTGGGGGAGCTATTATTGATTTTGGTTGCTACGGTGCCAACCTGATGACGTGGCTCATGAAAGGCGAACGCCCGCTGACAGTAACGGCCGTGACCCAACAAATAAAACCTGATGTGTATCCGAAAGTAGACGACGAAGCCACCATTATTTTGACTTACCCCCAAGCGCAGGCCATTATTCAAGCGTCGTGGAATTGGCCCTTTGATCGCAAGGACATGGAAATTTATGGGCAAAAGGGCTACGTAATATGTGATAAAACCCAACAAATGCGCGTCCGCCTCGGTGATGGCGTCAAACGGGATGCATCAGAAGAAAAGCGCGATATTCCTGCCCTTTCGGCTCCTTATGACGACCCATTCTCTTATTTTGCGGCCGTCGTAAAGGGAGATATTAAGCCCCAAAAAGACCTTTCTTCGTTGGAAATTAATCAAATAGTGGTCGAAATTTTAGAAGCAGCGGTACAATCTTCCAAAACGGGTAAGCCAGTGAAGTTGTAGGGAAAAACAATTTGGGTATAAAAAATAAAAAGTCGCTGAAATTCAGCGACTTTTTTCGTAGCGGGAACAGGACTCGAACCTGTGACCTCCGGGTTATGAGCCCGACGAGCTACCAACTGCTCTATCCCGCGATGTTGGGAGTGCAAAGGTAAGAGCTTTTATCGAAAAAACAACTATCTTTGTGAAAAAATATTTTATTGAATATTTTTCTTTGACCAAAACAAAGGAATAATAGCGCAGTAAAGACGGAATACGAATGGAGACTACAGAAAATATAGAAGTGTACAACAACCCCAATCACCGCGCAGGATTCGTGAGCATTGTGGGAAAACCCAACGTAGGAAAATCGACGTTGATGAATGTATTGGTGGGTGAGAAGATGTCAATTATCACTTCTAAAGCCCAAACAACACGTCACCGAATTATGGGGATTTTGAACGGTGTTCACGAAGGTGTTGATTTTCAGTTGGTTTACTCCGATACGCCAGGGATTATTAAACCTCAATACAAACTGCACGAATCGATGATGGATTTTGTGCAGGGCTCGCTTGAAGACGCCGACGTGGTACTTTTTGTGACTGATATTTTTGAGAAACACGACGACGAGGAGGTGCTCGAACGATTGGCCAAAACTGAAGGAGCAGTCATTTTGATCATCAACAAAACCGACCTTGCCACGGAGGAACAAGTCAATGAAAAAATCGCTTTTTGGAAAGAAAAACTTTTTACGGCGGCTATTATTCCCATTTCTGCGCTCAAACAGGAAGGAATAGATACCTTATTTACGGCCATCATGGAATGTTTGCCGGTTCATCCGCCGTATTTCCCCAAGGATGAGCTGACCGATAAACCCGAGCGTTTTTTTGCGGCTGAAATAATCCGGGAAAAAGTGTTCTTGAATTATAAAAAAGAAATTCCTTACAGTACCGAAATCATTGTGGAGGAATTTAAAGATAAAAAGGACATCCTTGTTATCAGGGCGGTGATTTTGGTAGAGCGCCAGAGCCAAAAAGGAATCATCATTGGCGATAAAGGAACCATGCTCAAAAAAATAGGTTCGGCCGCACGCGCAGATTTGGAACAGTTCTTTGGTAAAAAGGTGTTCTTAGAACAATACGTCAAAGTGGAGCCTGATTGGCGCAATAAAGTACAGAAATTGAAACAGTTTGGGTACGAAGGCTAAGTGTAATTAAGAATACGCCGCGTTTTTGTAAGGTAATTTCCTAATATTGGGCTGGCTCTCTAGTGTTTGAGGTATTTATATAGCCAATTTCTTCTGAAATTCCACTTAGTGTACGACAAGCAACGGAACAATGAAGGGACTTATCGTAAGAATTGGCGTAATAAATAACATTAAGTTTTTTTGAATTAGACAAAAATGTAGGCGAATAAAAAACACTCTTTGCCTATCAAACGATTAAGAGAGCGTATTAAGTAAAACGCTTCACTTTACACTCTCTCCTTTACACTTATTACAATGTCAAATATAGTAGCAATAGTAGGACGCCCCAATGTGGGTAAATCAACGCTTTTTAACCGTTTGATTAAAGAACGCCAGGCCATCATGGATGACCAAAGCGGCGTAACGCGTGACCGCCACTATGGTCATGCCTTTTGGACTGAGCAGTATTTTACCGTCATTGATACGGGTGGATACGTGGTAGGCTCGGAAGATGTATTTGAAGATGCAATCCGCGAGCAAGTCGAAATAGCCATGGAAGAGGCCACCGTGATTTTATTTATGGTAGACAGTATGTCTGGGCTGACCGATTTGGATAAAGATTTTGCCAATGTAGTCCGTAAATCTAAAAAACCCGTTTTTCTGGTTGCCAATAAAGCAGAAACGGTGGAACGCCAACACGCCACGGCGGAGTTTTATGAGTTGGGTTTGGGTGATCCTTATCCTGTTTCTTCGCAAACAGGCCACGGAACGGGCGATTTACTAGATGATGTGGTAAAACATTTCAAAACGGCAGGAATAGAAGATCCTGATGCAGGAATTCCGAAAATCTCTATCTTGGGACGACCCAATGTGGGAAAATCGTCGTTTTTGAATGTTTTGACGGGCAAAGAGCGCAGCATCGTAACGGACATTGCAGGCACTACGCGCGATGCTATCAATACCCACTACAAAGCTTTCGGAAAAGATTTTATTTTGGTCGATACCGCTGGTATCCGTCGTAAAGCCAAGGTTAAAGACGCCATTGAATTTTACTCTACGTTGCGTACCGTAAAAGCGATGGAAGAATCAGACGTAGTCATCGTAATGCTCGATGCAACCCGTGGCTTAGAAGCCCAAGATATGCACATCATCGGGATGGCGCACAAGGCCAAAAAGGGCATTCTGATTATGATTAACAAATGGGATTTGGTCGAAAAAGACTCAAAAACGGTCGATAAACTCCGAAAAGAAATGCTCGAACGTTTAGCACCGATGGATTATATGCCCATTATCTTTGCTTCCGTGGTTGAAAAACAGCGGATTTTCCAAGTAATGGAAAAGGCAATGGAAGTGTACGAAAATAAGACGAAGAAGATTACAACTTCTAGGTTGAACGAAGTAATGCAGGCCGAAATTGAGAAATATCCGCCGCCTGCGCACCGTGGTAAGCACATCAAAATCAAGTACATGATTCAGTTGCCGACACCGTCGCCGACCTTCGTGATGTTTTGTAATTATCCCAAACATATCAAAGAGCCGTATGTGCGGTATTTGGAAAACCGGATGCGTGATAACTTCGGTTTTGAAGGGGCACCGATTACCATTTTCTTCCGCGAGAAATAATAAACAGTTTACAGTAGGCAGTTTTTGAATACTGCCTACTGTAAACTGCCTACTGAATACTACTTCACTATTTTTAATTCTTTTACTAAGTCGGAGCCACCGAGTTTTTCGATGCACCAGAGTACATAGCGAATGTCTACGTTGATGCAGCGTTTGTATTTTTTATCGAATACAATATCGCCCGACATTGCTTCCCAGTTGCCGTCAAACGCCAAACCAATCAATTCGCCTTTGGCATTCAGTACAGGGCTTCCTGAGTTTCCTCCCGTAATATCGTTGTTGGTAATAAACCCTACAGGTACTTCTCCCTGTGCGTCGGCGTATTGGCCGAAATCTTTATTTTTATACAATTCCAAAAAGTTTTTGGGTAGGTCAAACTCGTAATCGTTGGGTTTGTATTTTTCAATTACGCCCGTAATGTTTGTTTTGTAATTGTAATGTACGCCATCGCGCGGGTCATAATCCTGCACATTTCCGTAGCTGACGCGCAGCGTGCTGTTGGCATCTGGGTATTGAACCAAAGAAGGATCCATTTCCGTTAATCCTTTAATATAAATACGCGAAAGTTTTTTGTCAGTTTCCTGAAAATCAGCGTTATACTTTGCATATTTAGTGAGGTAATTTTTGCGAAAATCGCTGAAGTATTTCAACGCCCAGTCGTTGGCAAGGACCTCAGCGGAGGGGTTTTCTACAAATTTAGCAAAACGGTCCTTGTTGGTTACAACGCTGGTTAAATACATTTCTTGCGCAAACTTCTTGAATGATTCCTCGGGTGTTCCTGCCGAAAACTTTGTCAAAATCTCCTGAATAATGGCGGGATGCTGTTCTTTGGGAATGTCGTTATAAAACGCCAATAACGTTTGAGCTACAATTTTTTGGTCTGAAGGCAAATTAAATGATTTAAAAAACTCATCCGCCGAGCCTTTCATGCGTTCAGCCATTGCCTTAGCTCTTACTGGGTCTTTGAGTTGTTCTTCGGCCATGACCAACGGCAGTACTAGATTGACGATATTGGCGCCGATGATGCCTTGATTAAGGTAGGTGGAGTGAGTAGCATAAGGCTCATAAGCAGCGTATGCTTTCTGCCATTCCTCAAAAATCCCTTCATACTCGGGTTTTCCTTTGGCCCAAGCGTTAAATTTGGTCTCCATAGCTACCTTTTGATCATACACTTTGAGGCGTTGAAGCTGTTGGGTTTGACCGATAAAATATTTCCAGTAGTTGGCAATGTTGGCGTACTCTGACGAAAGGGCCAGTTTGGTAGCCACATCCTTGTCCATTTCCTCTTTCCAGGCCTTTAGGCGAATGTCCCGATTTTTAACAATACCTGGGTTTACCTTTTCAATTGCTAGTTTGATACCCATTGATGTTTCGTATCGATTGGTGCGGCCTGGAAAACCAAAAACCATGGTAAAATCTCCTGGCTTGATTCCTTTGAGCGACACTGGTAGAAATTTCTTAGGTTTATAGGGTACATTTTCCTGCGAGTAGTCCGCGCCTTTGTTGTCTTTGTTGGCATAAATACGAAACACTGAGAAATCGCCCGTATGCCGTGGCCATTCCCAGTTGTCGGTGTCGCCGCCGTATTTACCAATACTCTGGGGAGGGGTACCTACGAGGCGAATGTCTGAGAATTTCTCAAAAACAAACAAATAATAGGCATTTCCTTTGGCAAACTCACGTACAGAGGCGTTGAAAGTTGTTCCGTCGGTAGCTTTTTTTGAAAGCTCATTGCCCAACTGATTGACTTTTGCGGTTCTGTCTTTTTCGCTGAGTCCTTTGAGTTCGGGCAAAATCTTATCTGTCACATCTTCCATTCTGACCAAAATGTCAATAAATAATCCTTCTACGGGGCGTTCTTCAGCGTTAGACTTGGCCCAGAAACCATTGTCTAAGATATTGTCGGCGGGGGTAGAAAGCGTGGCAATGGCATCATACCCGCAGTGGTGGTTGGTAAATAAAAGCCCCTTGTCTGAGACAATTTCTCCCGTACAAAAACCGCCTCCCATGCGTACAATGGCGTCTTTAAGACTGGCATTGTTGATATCGTAGATGTCTTTGGTCGTTAGTTTGAAGCCCTGTTTTTTCATCTGGGCTTCGTTTTTGCCAATCAAAGAAGGTAGCCACATCCCTTCGTCGGTTGGGTCGTTGGCATAAGACACACTTACCCCCAAAACAAAAGATAAGAGTGTGATTTTTAGTCTGTTCATAGAAAAATTTGGAATGATTGAAAAAGAAAAGATATACGGTAAAATTAATGAAAAAGGATTCCCAACAAGATGCCTCCCAGTACAATCACGTAAGGAGGGGTTTTGGTATATTGGAGTATACCGAGTGTTCCGATGATGGTAATGATAGCCGTGGTATTGGTAGCAGTAGGGATAAACATCCTGATTACTGCGGCTGCGGTAAGACCTACACTTGCGGCATTTATTCCCTCTAGCGAGGCGCGTACTCCACGGTATTTTTTTAAGCTGTTCCAGAAACGATAAACAAAGAATATTAAAAATGTTCCTGGTAAAAAAATTCCCGTTGTAGCTGCTAAACTTCCCCAAAGTTGACTTCCTAGCCCGCCTTCGGAGCGCATGGATAAAGCTCCGATGTAGGATGCAATCGAAAAAACAGGTCCTGGAATCACTTGAGCCAGCGCCATACCGCTCAAAAACTCTTGTCGGGTCAGGTATTGTTTAAATTCAACAAACTCGGTGTAAAGCATCGGATTCAGTACCTGCCCCCCTCCAAAAACGAGGCTACCGTTGCGGTAAAAATTTTCAAAAAGACGAACAGGCAGCGACTGGGTAATTGCTCCAAGGGCTGCCGCAAAAACCAACACACTAAGCCATAGAATGAAATTGGCCCACTGAATGTGAATGGGGTTTTTGTCCATTTTTTCGTGTTTGCGAAACCCCAAAGAAGTAACAAACCCACCCAAAACAATCACAATGGGGGTCATGTAAGGAGACGGGAACAAATAAGCGATAACCGCAGCCGTAATCAAAATGAACCAATGCGTGTTTTTGTGAATAACCTTGGTGCCAATCGTATATCCACCATACGCCAAAAAACCAATCGCCATCGGTTCCACAAAACGCATGAAAGTGAGCGAAATCTGATTTTGTTGGAGGTAATAAATCCCAAGTGCGGCGAGTGTCATCACTAGTACTGCGGGCAATGACCAAACCAAAACCGTAGCGTAGGCCAGATTAGGCCCGCCTAATTTAAAACCTAAAGCGGTAATTGTTTGGGTAGAGGTTGGGCCGGGCAGTATTTGGCAAAGGGCCTGTAACTCAAGCAATTCTTCCTCGGTAAGGTAGCGGCGTTTTTGCACAAACCGTTCCAAAAACATTACTAAATGTACTTGTGGTCCTCCAAAGCAGGTTAACGCTAAAATCAGCACATCTTTCAAAAAGATGAGGTGTCGAATCCGCTTAACGGGCGGGTGAAGGAGTGATTCTGACACGCTGAAGAAGGAATTTTAGGGGTTAACAAAAAAATCTGTCGGGTAGTTTTCGGCCTGTTCGAAAACTACCCGACTGGAGAAAAAGCAATTTATGCTTTTTTTAGACCCAATTCAATGAGGCGCTCATTGAGAAATTCTCCCGCCGTCATGTCGACGTAGAGTTTTGGATAATTGGCATCGACACAACTCTCCAGACACGTCAAATTCATATCGCCTCGAGGGTGCATAAAAAACGGAATAGAATACCGCGAAGTATTCATTTTCTCTCGGGGGGGATTGACAACGCGGTGAATCGTGGATTTGAGATTATGATTGGTCAATCGGTCGAGCATATCACCTACGTTGACCACAATTTGATCAGGTAATGCCGTAATAGCAATCCACTTGCCGTCGCGGCGCAGTACTTCAAGCCCTTCGGCACTGGCCCCCATGAGTAGGGTAATAAGGTTGATGTCTCCATGCGCCGCTGCCCGAACAGCCCCGTCGGGTACTGTTGCGGGGTCGAGGGGAAAATAATGCAGCGCCCGCAAAATGCTGTCGCCGTTGCGGACTTTATCTTCAAAATAATTTTCATCCAGCCCCAAATATACGGCGATGGCCCGCAGGAGGGTTTTGCCAGTGTTCTCAAAAGTTTCGTATACTTTGAGCGTGTATTCTTTAAACTCGGGGACTTCTTCGGGAAAAATATTGTGTGGCATTTCGCCTTCTGGAGCAGGCTGTCCTACGTGGTAAAACTCCTTTAAATCGGCTACTTTAAAGCCTTTGGCGGTCTCTTTTCCTTTGCCGATGTAGCCGCGCTGGCCAGACAACTCAGGAAATTCGTATTTTTTCTTTACGTCGTCGGGTTGTTTAAAAAATTGTTGTACTGAATCATATAGCTTCAGGCGAAGGTCTTCAGAGAGGCCGTGGTTTTTGATGCAAACAAAACCGATATTGTTAAAAGCTGTGCCTAAATCTTGGACAAATTGGGATTTGCGGGCGGGGTCTCCACTGGTAAAATCGGAAATATCTAATGACGGAATTTCGTCTAGAAGTGCAGTTTCTGACATGATTTGGAAAGTTGGTAGTGAACAATTCTACGCGATTATTATCCTTGTTTTTATCATCTAAATAAATTAATGATTTGATAAAGAAGTACTTAATAAGTGACGTACAGTAAGCGGGGATAAACGCTTACTGCAAAGTTTAGAAAAACAATCGGTTTATTCAAACATCAAATACAACGTAACGGTATGCGACGTAAGCCGGCGGATGCTAGCTGTAGAGTTTGGGTCGTTTGTACGGTATAAATTTACGATTCCGTGAGAAAATCGTAGTTCAGGAGAAAACTTGGTATATGCCAAAAACTGCTCAAATCCAAATCCATAATCAATGGTCAAGTCAGCACTTTTGGCATTTAGACGGTCAGAGCCAGGTAATTGACGTTTGCGAACATTGGTTTCAAACCCAAACGTGGCCCCCGCCAACATATACATGCGTGAGTTCATCCGCCGTTGCGATTTGTATTTAAACAAAAGGGGGATTTCTATCCACGTGGCTTCACGTAGTTCACGGCGTTTTTTGCCGCTGCCGTACTCATATTCTACGGCCCGGTTGTAGAGCGATACAGAGGGCGTGGTGCGAATGTCCCAGTGGTCGTTGAGATACCCATTCATGACAAAACCAAAACGAAATCCAACGGTGACTGGTGCCGTAATGCGGTTTGTGGTGTCTTGTGTTAAGAATGAATCGTCATGGACAAGGCGAAAGCGTGTAACGGGCAATGCAAACAAAAAACCATAATGGATTGGCTTGTCGTCATAAAACTCCTGATGCTTTCGGAAATAGCCTACGGTTTGTGCATCGGCAGTATTAAGCAGGCCGCAGCCTATCAATAATCCGAGTATTATTTTTTTCCAATGTAAATCGAACAAATTCCAAACGTGAGTGGTATGCATTTTGTGTTTTTGAAGCCCGCCTGTTCGTAAATTTTCAAAAAGTCGTTTCCGTCTGGAAACGCCTGCACCGATTCGGGAAGATAGGTATATGCCGCAGAATCTTTGGAGACCATTCGTCCTACAATCGGTAAAATGTAACGAAAGTAAAAGTTGTATAATTGTTTGAACGGGAAAGTTTTCGGTTTTGAAAATTCCAAAATCACGCAAGTGCCCCCTGGTTTCATCACCCGACACATGTCAGTGAGGCCGTGAAGTAGATTTTCAAAATTTCGAACACCAAACGACGCAATTACTGCATCAAAAGAATTACTTTCCAAAGGCAAATTGGCCGAGTCTCCCGTACGGAGATCAATGACATTTTCCATGCCAAGTTTTTTGATTTTCTCCCGCCCCACTGCAAGCATACCTTCCGAAATATCAATACCGACAATCTTTTTGGGTTTGAGGGCTAGAGCTTCAATGGCAAAGTCGCCAGTGCCAGTAGCAATATCCAAAATCGTTTGTGGGTTTTCTTTTTTCAGAAGTTTGATGGCACGTTTGCGCCAATAAATATCAATGCCCGCGCTGAGGAGGTGATTCAAAAAGTCATATTTGGGCGAAACATTGTCAAACATCTCCGCTATCTGTTCGCGTTTGCTTGAATCTTTATCTTTGTATGGTACAACAGTCATAATAGTTTGAAGTCAAAATAAGAGAGAAAGCGATAGAAACACTCCTTTGCAGTTCTGAAACTGGCTCTTTTCAGAGCGACAAAGTTACGAACCACAAATGGGAAACGCTTTGTAAGACTCAATAGTTTTATGTAAAATTGTTATCAGACAGAACTTGTCTGCGTCGGATAACAAAAAAATATACATCATCAATTCAAAAACCAATGTTTGAAAAAATAGAAGAGGTCCGGAATTACCTTTTTAAATACCTAGAAACGCGCTTGGATTTGATAAAAACAGAAACACAGGAGCGTCTTGAAAACATTGTTATCCAGCTTATTTATTTAATAGTGCTGTTGTTATTGGCAGCCCTAACGGGAATTTTCCTGTTTATAATGTTAGCGCTTGGGATTAACGAATGGCTCAATAGTCGCTATGTAGGTTTTTTAATTGTCTTCGGATTATTGGCGGCAAGTACCGCTATTTGGGCGAGGGCGGGGCGACAAGTACAACAAGCGGTGCGACAATTATTGTTTCGGGTGTTTAATCATAAGTAATTTTAAGGACCCGCGCTGGATTTCCCCGTACAATGGCATAGTCAGGAATGTGTTTCGTAATAACACTCCCTGCCGCAATCAGGCAGTTTTTTCCAATCGTGATGTTGGGTGTCACAATGGTTCCGGCACCAATGAGCGTTCCCTCGCCCACCCGTACATTTCCGCAGAGTGTTGCATTTGGGGCAACATGTACAAAATCACCTAAGATACAATCATGATCTACCGACGATGAAGTGTTGATAATGACGTGTTTGCCAATACTTACATCGGCTTGTACCACCACGTTATGAAATATGACGGAACCTGCACTTATCTTTACCGACTCGTCGATAATGGCCGAAGGATGGGTTACTTTCCCGAATGGATGCTGGATAAAACTGGCTATTTTGCGGCGGATTTGATTGTTGCCGATGGCAATAATGAGTAAACTTTCATTATCAAAATCGGGGTTGTACTTGCCAATAACGGGAATCGACCATAAATCTTTTTTTTGTAAATCATCATCAAAAATTCCAGAAATAGGAACTCTGTTTGCTCGTAAGCAACTGATAATGACTTTGGCATGGCCACTTGCGCCGTATAAAAGCATGTTATTAGTTGTTTCCTTTAAATTTCTCCATTGTAACCGACGTCTCCGAACTGATGCCTTCGCGTTTGAAAACTTTTATCAGCGTAAGCCAAAGTATCTTAATGTCAAGGCCCAAAGATATGTGTTCTGCATACCAAATATCGTACTCGAACTTTTGAGACCACGAAATAGTATTGCGTCCGTTGATTTGCGCCCAGCCCGTGATACCTGGTTTTACTTCATGCCTGCGTTGCTGACGTTGACTATAAAGAGGCAAGTATTCGGGCAGTAGAGGCCTTGGCCCAACCAGTGACATATCTCCTTTCAAAACGTTGATTAACTGCGGTAATTCATCCAAAGATGTTTGGCGTACAAACCGTCCCACGGGCGTTAAGCGGGCACTATCAGGCAATAACTCTCCATTGGCTGCCCGGCGGTCGTTCATGGTTTTGAATTTTATAATTTTAAAAATTTTACCGTTTTGCCCAGGACGTAATTGAAAGAAAAAAGGTTTCCCTTGATTGTAAAAATATAATAATGAGGTGACTACCAACGTAATGGGAAGGGTCAGTAGAAGAATAAAAAAGGCGGAAATTTTATCAATGACCGGTTTAAGAAATCGTTGATAGCTCATTTTGCAAAATTACAGATTCGTACGCGGCCACCAAGCTTTGGTATAACTGTAATTTTGCTTCCCATACATCAACAGGGCAAAAATGTTGAACAATCCAGGCGCGGGCGGCCAATCCGTGTGATTCCACAATCGGTTTATTATCAAGATAATACAGAATTTTATGCATTAGGTCGTCTGCCGAACGAGCTGGACAAAAAAGACCCGTATGATTCTTCAGAATCGTATCTTTCAACCCCGTCACATACGAAACAATAGATGGTTTTTTCATGGCAGCCGCCTCTAAGACTACATTCCCAAGGCCTTCGCGATGGCTGGGAAGTACCATAAAATCCATCAATGCATAATGTGATGCCATATTCTTAACTTCCCCCGTACAAACAATGGTTGGATCAGTGGCCAATTTCTCCAACCATTGTTTGGAAAGCGGGACCCGTTCATCCACGCTGCCTATGACCAATAACATCGCCTTTGGAAACCGTTGTTTGACTTTTTGCCAAGCTTCATACAATTCTATAACACCTTTGTCTTTGGTCAAACGCCCCACAAAACCCACAACGGCCTGATTGGGAGCAATCCCGTATTTTGTTTTAAGGGCTTCAACTTCCTGATTGTTAGTGAATGAAGGGTTGAATTTGAGCATGGCATCAATACCATTGCAGCTCCCATTGTGCATAACCGATATTTTTGAAGGGGCTACCAGACCTTTTGTAATGACCAATTTTCTTAACGAAGGACTAACGGCTATGACGTGAGTGGCGAGTTGACAGCATATTTTTTCGGTTAAAAAGTAAACGATTTTCATTCCCCATCCCGCTGTTTCGAGGGGTAAGCCGTGCATTTCGTAAATGCGGATTGGGATATTTGTCGCTTTGGCCGTAATCATGGTCAACAAAGCCACTTTGGGGGTGTTTCCGTGGACAATAAGAGGTCTTATTTTTTGAAAAAAACGCTTTAACTGAAAAAAACTCTTTACGTCATCCATGCTTAGATGCTTGGTTCGGCAGAATGAAATACAAGAAGTTTGGACGTTATTTTGCTGGCCAAATTTGCCCAATTCTTCACACCCATTGGTTAAGACATGAATTTTGTAGCCATTTTGTGTCCAAAAATGCGTTTGCCCTTCTAAAAATAAAAGCGACATTGGCACGGCGAAGGTCTGTACAATACGAATCATCCCTACCGGTAGTAATTTAGGTCTACTCTTTAGACGCTATTGTCTTCGGTATGTCAACATCTTCTTATAAAAAAATCACGAAAAAATTTAATAAAAACAAAAAATAAGCTAATTGTATACCAAATAGGTACCCCCTTTTGTATATAAAAACGATGCATCATCAAAGCGGATCCCCAACGGGAAAAAAGGGATTTGCGAAAGGAGTAAATGAAAGTATAGTCTAATAAAATTTCGGGCAAATTGGCGTAAGTGCTGCCTTCATGCGCACGGAGCAGAAGATCTTGGTCCTCGTTTTTTAGAATGTCTCGGTATTTCCATTGTTGAAACCACGCCGTTTTGCCACACCAAGTGGGATGGGCAACTGAAATACTTTTGAGCCAAGGTCTTGCGGTAATTTGAGCATGGTAGCTCGGGAAAACACGAGTGCCTATGTCTTGACCTTCACGGTTGAGGAGACGAATATGAGTCCCTACCAGATCAACGCTAGGGTGCGTTTCCAGAAATTCCACTTGTTTTGAAAGGCGCTCAGGATAAGAAAAATCATCCGAGTCCATTCGAGCAATGTATTTTCCAGTGGCTAGGGTAACTGCCTGATTCAGTCTCGCGGCAATACCCTTATGTTGGCCCTCAGCCAATACTTGAATCCTAATGTCACAAAAGCGGTTTGCTACCTCAATGGTTTCATCAGTAGAGCCGTCGTCCAGTACAAGAAGCTGCCAATTGTGATAGGTTTGATTAAGAATTGAACTGACTGCTCGTTCCAGTGTTTTTGCGCCGTTGTATACGGGCATTATGATGGTGACTTTTGGAGTATTGGCGGCAGATTTTTTTGTCATAGTCTCTGAAGGCCCTGAAAATCAATTGTATAATAGTGTTAGCCTTTTCAAACTCCTTTTTTTGAGGATATGCGTGTGAATAAGTAGCAGGACAGTGATAGGCGTATTTATGAAAAGTATTTTTGCAAAATATTTCAAAATAATAGCTTGTCCCATCTAAAACAATCATTTGTTTTCCTCGGCTTCTTCTGCCTACTACTCGAATGGAATCATTGATGATTTCTACGCGGGTAGTATCTCTAAACTGACGCATTTTTTGACCCTCTTCTTTAAAAACGTCCCTTACAATTTCTGTACCATTAGGTAACGTTAAAACATCATGGGCTGTTAGGCTACTCCACAATGATGTGTCTTTTATAGAGGCCTTAAACGTAACTATATGTTTTAGATACTGCGTTTTTTGGGAATAAAAAAAGTATTGCTTGAGCGTAAGCCGATTCTTTTTCTGATGAATAACGTACAATTCCTGCGCATCGCCGTAAGCTAGAGCGGTTTTCACCCATAGCCGAATCTCATACTCTTCGTTGCGGGGCTTGGGATGTTTTATGTCAATTTTTTGGGTTAAGTCAGCAAAATACAACAAAGAGTCATTTGTTGAGGCAAACGAGTTGCCCCAACTGAATAAAAGCACAGTAAGAAAGGAGAAAATTTTCATCTTTCAATTAGGTCTGAATGACGCCTACACTGAATGATTTGGAAATCGGCGCGTGATTGGCGGCTTCAATTCCCGTGGCAATAATATGGCGGGTTTCCAGAGGATGAATGATGCCGTCGGTCCAGAGGTGAGAAGCAGCGTAATAAGGGGAAAGTTGCGTAGTATAGCGATCTGTGATTTCGGTCAACAGCTCGTTTTCGGCTTCGTGCGTGATGGTTTGGCCTTTGGCTTTGAGCGTTGCCACCTGAATTTGTAATAAAGTTTTGGCAGCTGATGCCCCGCTCATCACGGCCAATTGCGACGTAGGCCACGCAAAAATCAACCGAGGGTCGTAGGCTTTTCCGCACATGGCGTAGTTGCCAGCACCATAAGAGTTACCGATAATAAACGTAAATTTGGGTACAATCGAGTTGGCGACAGCGTTTACCATTTTGGCGCCATCTTTGATAATTCCGCCTTGTTCGGACCGACTGCCCACCATAAAACCAGTGACATCATGCAGAAAAACGAGCGGAATTTTTTTCTGATTGCAGGTCATGATAAACCGAGCGGCTTTGTCGGCTGAATCTGAATAAATGACGCCGCCCATTTGCATTTCGTTGGCTGTGCCGCTTCCTTTTTTTGCTTTCACAATTTTGCGCTGATTGGCCACGATGCCCACCGCCCAACCTTCTACGCGGGCGTATCCGCAGAGAATTGTTTGCCCGTAGAGCTTTTTATATTCCTCAAATTCTGAATTATCCACAATCCGTTCAATGATTTCCCGCATATCATACGGCTTATTGCGGTCGGAGGGCAGAATGTCAAAAATTTCATCGGGATTTTTGACTGGTGGAGTAGGCGCAATACGGTCAAAACCAGCGGTTTCGTTGTGGCCTACTTTATCAAAAATACGTTTGATAGCATCCAAACAAGATGGGTCGTCAGGGTATTTATTGTCGGTCACACCCGAGATTTCACAATGCGTAGATGCTCCACCTAAAGTTTCGGCATCGACCTCTTCGCCGATGGAGGCTTTGACCAAGTACGGCCCTGCCAAAAAGATGGAGCCTGTTCCTTCCACAATCAGGGCTTCGTCAGACATAATAGGTAAGTAAGCTCCCCCCGCTACGCAGCTTCCCATGATGGCCGCTACCTGCAAAATGCCCATGGACGATATGATGGCATTATTGCGAAAAACACGCCCAAAATGCTCTTTATCAGCAAAAACATCGGCTTGAAGTGGAAGGTAAATGCCCGCGCTGTCGACCAAATAAATGATTGGTAAACGGTTTTCAATGGCAATTTCCTGCGCCCGCAGGTTTTTCTTGGCCGTTATCGGAAACCAAGCTCCCGCTTTGACGGTAGCGTCATTGGCGACAATCACACACTGCCGACCCGATACTTTGCCAATTCCAATCACAACCCCGCCCGACGGGCAGCCGCCTTCTTCGGCATACATGCCATCGCCGACAAAAGCACCGATTTCTACAAAATCATTTTCATTGTCCAATAAATACGCAATGCGTTCGCGGGCGGTTAGTTTTCCTTTTGCTTTGTGTTTTTCAATGTTTTTTTGTCCACCGCCAAGTTTGACTTGTTCATATCGTTTTTGGAGTTGGTCCAGCAGTTGTTGATGAAATTCACGATTTGTCATAATTGATGAAGGTTTTGCGCTTGATAGACGCTCATTATTGGGAATACAGTATGTAACGCTAAAGACACACTTGAAATATGCATTGTTTTAAAAAAAAGATACAACATTTTATCTTTCTTTTAAAGATAAACAGCCCCTTTTTAGGTAAGGTTGAACGGCAAATTAAGCGCAAAAAGTTTACTAATTAGGCAGTTTAGATAACATATTGAGTAAAAGATGGGCCGAATTAAAAGATGCCGTTTTTTTGAAGCTGTCAATACTTTCCCGTGCTTTGCTGTCGGCTTTATCGCTCATGCTTCTGATGACCAAACAAGGCACTTGCTGTTGCCAACATAACTGGGCCACGGCAGCACCTTCCATTTCGGTGGCATCGGCATTAAATTGTTTACGGAGGTCATTGACTTTTGTTTCTGATGTAACAAACAAATCGCCCGTGACGATGGTCCCTGTTATGATATAAGGAAGTTTGGCTTGACTGGCTAATTTTTGGAAATCTGTGGTTTTAGCGGCCGATTGCGCAGCAGCTAGCAACAAAGAATCGGCTTGAAAAAACAAAGGGTTTAGTTCACGATTGATGGGGTTGCGGGTTTTTCCAGTTTGGAGGCCCTCGTTGGTAAATTGCCCGAAATCGTATTGCAACGTTTGTTTCCCGATAACAATGTCGCCAGGATTTAAATCGGGATGAAGCCCTCCTGCAATGCCGGTGAATATAACGCGCGCTGGGTGAAATTTTTGGAGTAAAAAGGCGGCAGTCATGGTTGCATTGACTTTCCCGATTCCCGTTTTTACAATTACAACGCGGTGCTTCCCGATTTTACCATAGTAAAACGGTATTCCATGAACCATTTTTATCTTGGGTTTTTGTAACGAACTACGTAATAATTCGATTTCTTCATCCATGGCCCCCAACAGCGCGGTAACGGGTTTATGTGGATAAATTTGCGCAAAACCAGCCATAAAGGGGGTGAAAATCAGAAGAATTATTAACTTCTGGCGTAAAAAAGAATTAAATACCATAGCGATGAGGGTTAATAAATGCTTATTTGGTACAAATTTGCACAAAAACGTATTGGGTATTCACTATTTTTGTGGATTCCCAGTTAACCCATTTTAACTTACGATGAAAGATACTGCCGAAAGAAAACGTATTCATGCGCGGGCCGATAACAAAGGATGGAAGAAATGGGGTCCCTATTTGGCCGAACGCCAATGGGGAACCGTTCGCGAAGATTATAGCTACTGGGGAGACTCTTGGGGCTTTATTTCTCATGAGCTCTCTCGCTCTTATTCTTATCGTTGGGGTGAAGATGGCCTTGGGGGTATTTCCGATAATAAAGGCCATATCTGTTTGGCTTTTGGTTTTTGGAACCACCAAGACCCAATTATCAAAGAGCGTTTTTATGGCGTAACTGGTCCCGAAGGAAACCATGGCGAAGATGTAAAGGAATTGTACTACTACTTAGATAGTACCCCTACGCATTCTTACATGAAAATGCTATATAAATATCCACAGGTGGCGTTCCCTTACGCCAAACTCGCCGAGGAGAACCGTAAACGCAACCGCCTCCAGCCCGAATACGAGATTGTGGATACGGGTATTTTTAATGACAATCGCTACTTTGATATATATATTGAGTACGCCAAGGCCGACGAAAATGACATTCTCATCAAAATAACGGCCCATAACCGTTATACTGAAGACGCTCCACTGACCATTTTGCCGACCCTTTGGTTTAGAAATACGTGGTCATGGGGATATGATCAATTTAATTATAAACCTATATTAAATGGAATCGCCAATCGGCAAATAGAAGTAAATCACCGTTTACTGGGAAAATATAAGCTGTTTTTAGAAGGAGCGGATGAGTTGCTTTTTTGCGAGAATGAAACCAACAGTGAGCGTATTTTTGGAAAGCCCAATGCCAACCCGTATACAAAAGACGGAATCAACAATTATGTGGTTACTGGTAAAAAACACTATGTAAATCCTAATCAGATAGGTTCTAAAGCCGCTGGGCATTTTAAGAAAGTAGTTCCTGCGGGCGAAAGCGTTTCGATTCGTTTGCGTTTTTCTAATCAAACTAATCAGGCCAATGCTTTCAGTGATTTTGACGAAATATTTAAGCTACGTCAAGAGGAAGCCGATGAGTTTTATGATGACCTCCAGCAAAATGTAACCGACCCTGAATTGCGCACCATTCAGCGCCAAGCCTTTGCTGGGATGCTTTGGAATAAGCAGTTCTTCTATTATAACATCAATGAATGGCTCAAAGGTGACCCTAAAATGCCATTTGAGTTTAAAGGCCGCGCTTATCCTCGTAACCTTACATGGAAGCACATGTATACCGCGAACATCCTTTCGATGCCCGATAAGTGGGAATATCCGTGGTTTGCTGCGTGGGATTTGGCTTTCCATACCGTTACTCTCTCTCGTTTGGACCCTTATTTTGCCAAACGTCAATTGGCGGTAATTCTTCGGGAGTATTATATGCACCCCAACGGACAACTTCCTGCGTATGAATGGAATTTCTCGGATGTTAATCCACCCGTACATGCGTGGGCTACGTGGAAAGTATATGAAATTGACCGTGAATTAAATGGAATTGGGGATGTAGCCTTTCTAGAACGGATTTTCCATAAGCTGCTTCTTAATTTTACTTGGTGGGTAAACCGTAAGGATGCAGAAGGAAACAACATTTTTGCGGGAGGCTTTTTAGGCCTTGATAATATTGGAGTATTTGATAGAAGCGCCGAATTGCCAACAGGAGGGCACCTCGAACAGGCCGACGGTACTGGATGGATGGCAATGTATACCCTCAATATGCTCCGGATTGCCTGTGAGATTTCGTTGGTGCGCCCAGTGTATCAGGACATGGCTTCCAAATTCTTTGAGCACTTTTTGCACATTACAGCGGCAATGAAATCCCTTGGAGATCAAAAAATCAGCCTTTGGGACGAAGAAGACCAGTTTTATTACGATGTACTTCATACCCCCGACGGCAACAGTAAACTGTTGAAAGTACGCTCGATGGTGGGCTTGATTCCGCTTTTTGCCGTTGAAATTTTGGATGAAGAACTTCTCACCAAACTTCCCGATTTTAAACGTCGCGTTGAATGGGTGTTAAATAACCGCCCAGATTTGGCCTCGTTGATTTCGCGTTGGCACGAGCCTGGCAAAGGAGAGTCACATTTGTTGGCTTTACTGAGGGGGCACCGGATGAAAATGCTCCTAAAGCGCATGTTTGACGAAACAGAGTTCCTTTCGGCTTATGGAATTCGGGCATTATCCAAATACCATGATGAACATCCCTATGAATTTTTTGTCAACGGCGAAGTTCTTAGGGTAAAATATACCCCCGCAGAATCTGATAGCAGTATTTTTGGCGGCAACTCCAACTGGCGTGGACCGATTTGGTTCCCTCTCAATTTTCTCATCATTGACTCCCTATTGAAATTCTACAATTATTATGGTGATGATTATGAAATAGAATATCCTACCAATTCGGGGAATGTAATGACGGTAAAAGAAGCGGCGGTTTCACTCGCAGAGCGGCTTATTAGTATATTTCGTAGAGATAAGCTCGGAAATATTCCTGTATATACTGGAAATGAGTTGTTTCAAGAAGGTATCCACTTCAAAGATTTGTATCTGTTTTACGAATACTTCAACGGAGATACGGGTGCAGGCTTAGGGGCGGCCCATCAAACAGGTTGGACGGGCTTAGTGGCGGATTTAATAGAACACACATCTGTCCATAAAATCAAATATGGAAGTCTTCCCACTTCTGTCGAAACAACACCCGAATAAGTGAATTTTGTACCTTATATATATACAGTATGTCATTAGTAGAACAATTCAATGATTATCGGAGTCGGATGAACGACCGTATTATGGACTCCGATAATCTCGTCATTAAGAGAATATTCAATCTTGATACCAATTGCTACGCTCCTGGGCATCTCGATGAAGCTACAAAAGAGATGTTGGGGCTGGCGTGTTCAATGGTCCTCCGCTGTGATGATTGTGTGAAATACCATCTGGGCAAATGCAAAGAGCTTGGTGTAACAGAAGCGCAGATTCAAGAGGTATTTTCTATTGCAACACTTATCGGTGGTACAATTGTGATACCTCATCTCCGCCGTGCCGTAGAGTATTGGGATGCTTTATCCGAGAATCCCTAAATAAACGTTATTTTTTGACGCTCCTAGAGCAAATTAAACGCATAAGACATGACAAATGTGGATGAGCAGTTAGTCGAAGAGTGGGAAGAACTTCTCAATGTACTTGAAAAAGTGCTTGGAAAGAGACCTGCAGATTTAAACGGTGTACTGTTTTTGATTGGTGTACAAGAGTTAGGGAAAGGCCCCATCACGTTTACAAAAGAACAAAAGCAAGATTTAATGCATATAGCTATCTGCAAAGTATTGAGTCTTTCGGGTTTTTATGAGTTGGAAGGGCTAGATAAAGATGGATGGCCCCACTGGAAAGTAGTCGAAAAGCTACCTCATTTTAGTCTTATCTCTCAAGAAACGCTGTTAAAAATGCATGTAATTCGCTATTTTAGAGAAGAACTTGATTTTTTTTAAAACTGCATATCCCTCTTTTTCAGTCTATTGCAATAAAATAGAGTTTTTTTTAAAGAAAAACAGGTCTTAATTTTTGCGCTTGTTATAATTATTTGTACTTTTGCACTCCCAAACGGTGGGGGTGGTATTTGGAATCCGAATAAAATTTTGAAAGCGAAAATATTTTAGAATAAAATTTGGAGGATTGGAATTAAATTGAGACCTTTGCAACCCCAAACAGAGAGGGCGGGGAAAGAGAAGATAGAGAAGTTGTTCTGAGTAGGTTTTAGGGATTGAAAAAAAAACTTAAAATAATATTTGGAGAAGCGAATTTAAATTCGGACCTTTGCAACCCCAAACGATTAAGGGGGGAGGGAAAAAGAGGAGATTAAAATAGAGTAAGCTGGAAGCGATTCAGCTCAATGCTTGAGATTTAACAAGCGAAAGTTCTTTGACAGGTTGGTGAGAAAAAAAACGACAAATTGCGTAAACAGTACAATTAAATGACTTGTGAAAGTCAATTTCAATAGAATTTACGATGGAGAGTTTGATCCTGGCTCAGGATGAACGCTAGCGGCAGGCCTAATACATGCAAGGC
>NZ_JAAAKZ010000029.1 GCF_009905605.1 Runella sp. CRIBMP | reverse complement strand
CTCGCCGTCGAAAACAATACACCATCATTCACCGTGCTCACACCCGCCGCAGTTGTTCCGCTCAACACCCGTTTGCTTTCAACAATAATGTCATCTACCCCCAATTCGTCACGGCTACCGCTAGTGCCTGCCTTGCGATAATAGCGCCACAATAATTGAATATAAGGCTGATTTAGCAACGAAACGGGCAATTTCACTTCAAATACTGCACTGTCACCCACCACTCCTCGATTGTATTCTATTACTTGATTGCTTTCATTCAATAAATCCGTAAAATTCACTTGGTCGCCAATACGATACTGCAAGCGAATCGCGTATTCTCTTGTCCCTATCGCTCGGGTCCGCCCCTTCCACTTAACAGTTACTTCATCCTTATTTTGCGTATTTATAGCCAAAATAGCCCCTCCCAACTGTCCTCCTGTACCAGTAGCGGGGTACCCAGGATTATTCCCGCCACCCGTATTTATAAATGAAAACCCTCGAGCATTACGTCCATTTATTCTGGTAGAACTTGTCAAATTATAGGCACCATTGGTATAACCAGCAATAGCCGAACTAACCCCTGGGTCGCCATCCGCCATATACACAAATTTCATGTTGGCAGGAGTAGTACCAGCCGCCGAGGTAGAATCCCACGCGGTGAAGCTATACCCGCACGCTTCCAATAATGCGACCGTAGGGACTGGATTGTCTGACAATATCGCTGACTCAAAAACTGCTGTATAGCTACGGGCCGAAGTAGCAGTAATGGTCTGCACGCTGTCGGTCAATATTGTAGCATTGTAGACCCAATGTTTAAACTTATAGCCCGGTTTAGCCCGCGCCCGTATCACCACTGGAAGAGAGTTATCAGATTTATAAAAGTATTTACCCGTCCAAGGGTAAGGCGAGGCGCTCACCCCCGCGGTTGTGGGCAAAATATCAATCGTATTGACCCGCACATAGCCGTGGTCAGGGTTGGAAACATTGACAGTCAAGTCGTACTGACCACTAAGGCTAAAACGGCTCTGAATATGTCCGCGAACAATGGGAGGACGCAGCGAGGCAAACGTTGTCATCAGGTTTACAAAACCCTCCCAATTCGCATACGTTGAAGGACGCTGCCAACGGGTAATATTCCCTCTTATCTCTGCATCAATTACGTTTTTTTTGGCGTTGATAATTTCCAGCAAGCGGTTGGGTTGAAAATGGGTATTTATCAAATCAGCATACCGGGTAATGAATTGGTTTTTGAACTCGGCATTTTCAATGAGGTATTTATAAGGATAATCAGCAGTATTGGGATTATCAAATTTGGTAAAATAGTTTTCATTGTATTCTTCAAAACTCAAATCGGTGTCGTACAAAGCCCAGCGCCAACGACCATCTTTTCCTTTCGGTTTGGTAGATGAGTAAGGTGTTTTGTATCTCCAATAAGTAATGTTCCCAATGGGCCAATCCCAGTTAGCAGCATAAAGCTCCATAACCGTATAATCAATAAAACTCTCAATATCAACACGTTCCTTTATATAACTATAGTTTGCGGTATTAGACATTGCATTGTTTTTCATAAAATTGAGTGTAACTCCCCAGTGTCCTGAGTCATCCTCAATTTCGGGCACGTTGTTTTCATTAAAACCCGAATAATACTCTATCGAATCAGCGTCAATGTTGAAATGATTGGCATAATGGTATTCATCGAGGCGCTCTGTAATGTGATGTATCCCCCAATATTCACCATTAATAAACATCACAGATGGACGTGACTGCTGATTTTCAAAATTTAGACCTTCGGCCATTTGCGATATAGAGGCATCCTTAAACAACGTTCTTTCGTAGTCATTTCCCGATGTTTTCATCATAAAACGCTTAAAATTGGTAAAGGGAAGCGTAGGAACGAGGGGATAATTATACTCAGGAGCACCGTAAGCGCCACTGGCATAAAATCGCAGGCTTTTTTTATCAAGATCTCTCGAACCTGAGCCATGTATACGTAGGCCTACATTCTGGCTGAATTTTACACCGTTGGTATCCAATATTTCAAAATTGACGGGAATTTCGGTCGAGCGATTGTAATTCTTTTCAGTGCCCGACATGTTAGTTCCATTCCTATAATCCACAAAATCTTTTCCAGCAACGTAAATTCCGTCTGTGTAATCAAAAAGTCGACTGGGGGTGGTTTGGATAGATATGACTGGAACAGTGTATTTTGGTAATCCTGAAGGTGTAAAAAAGTAAATTTTTGAGATAATCTCGCTCGGCAATTTCCCTGGCACATACACTCTGGCACGTACGGTCGTTCCTTTATACACCGAGTCGGCCTGCGGCGGAGTGTAGCTGTATTTTATCGTAGTCGAAATATTGGAGACTACATTGGGCAGTACTGGTGAATTTCGGTTTATGATACTGATAGGGGTACCATTATACTGATATGACCGGTAAGTGTTTGTGTAACTAGGCCCAGCCGTTTGGCCTACCAGTTCGGGGTATTGATTCTTGTAGGTGTAATTGGTCCCTGCCAAATTTCCACTGCTCGGATCAGAGCCATCGGTGGTATAATAGATGGTACTCCCTGGCTCTGTGCTACTGATAGTCAATGAAAAAGCACTTGGGTAAAAACCACTTTCAGCCGAAAATACGGGAGATGCGGCCAAACCCGTATACGCATTCGCCGTAAGATTTACAGCACCCGGCGACGCTGGTGAAAAATACTTAAAAGTAGCCGAGCCGTTCGGTTCTCTCCCGTAAGATATATCCCTCCACTGCGGCCCAAACGACAAGCTGTCTACAATGGTTGACCCATCGGGCAAAACCAAAGCCAATGCCTCGCCATCCGCGGAAAGCGAAAAACTCGTGTGTTTTGCCCCCCGTGTCACCTCACCGCTAGCCCAGATGATTAAGTAGCCGTTGGCTGGCACCACCACCTGACCATTAGTCATAGTAAAACGAAATTTCATCAAATTGGAGAAATTGTCGGTAATGTAATACCCCGCCAAATCAATAGGAGATGCAGTAGGATTGTACAACTCCAGCCAGTCTGAGTATGCGCCAGCATTATCAGTGATGGTGCTGGCATTGGAGGCCATCAATTCATTGATTTTGATTTGTGCTGACAAAAAAACTGAATAGCACACAAAAATCGAAAGAAGTATAAATTTTTTCATAGGGTTTAATTACGGTGTAGGGTGAAATTTGATGTAAGCTAAAAACAAAAGCTATTGCGTAGAAAACTAGCTCTTCTTCACACCTTATAACCCACTTCTGGGTTGCCCAAATGATTTCTACCAATACTTATTCACGGTTTAGTATTCTCTAAACTACAAATCAAAAAGGCTATAAAATAGCGTTCGGAAAATCAACATAATGTATTGCTACAGATATTACTTTTTATCCGTTTAAATATATCCCCAAACGTTTTTTTATGTGTAATCTCTAGGTATAAGGCTACCTTACAGTTTATTTTTGTGTAATACAATGATATACGTTTATCATTAGACAAAGCCAAAAATGCCTACAAAATATACTAAAAAGTTATCAAACGGTCGATAATGATTCAAGACCGATTAAAAGTAGTTACATTGAAAATTGAATTCTCAATTCGACATACCTATTACGCCTCATTTTCATTCCATTTTACAGAAATCTGCGCCTTCTGATAATGAGGATATTTTTAAGCATTTATACATCCTCTTTTAGCAAATGAAAAGAAGTGCCAGTAGTTACTATTTAGTCATACACACAACCATTAAAAAAACACTCAGGTCTTGATGCAGGGCATTCATTGACTCAAAATCAGTATTCAGCTGCATTGATTTGGTATTCATGGCTTCATAATTTATTTTTATAGGCAATGAATACCCCCCACTCCGCCCGGCTTACGACTCGCCAAAAATGGCAACTCGCATTAAGTATCTCCATTATTTATATGCCGCTGCGGGTGTACATAAGTATTTATGATTTCGAGGAGATTTCGCTGGCCCAAAGACTTCCATTGTGGGTGATGGAAATTACGGTCATCGTGCTCTTTTTCTTTGTTTGGATAAGCGTTATAGAATGGATTCAGCAACAACTATTTGGGTGGTTTGGTACTGACTTTTTGATGGAATTTAAAATTCCCGCCCAATTGGCGATGTTTGTCATTGCCTGCGCCATGGCTGTTGTCTATAATACGGGCTTCCGAACATTATGGAGCACTGCCGAGAGTGCCTTAGAAACGCAATTTGGACTTACCCAAAACAGATCTTCTCAAAGTACAATGGCGCTTCAATACACGAGAAGTCAAAAGAAGAAATCAAATAATGGCCTTACTATCATGGCTCTTTTATCGGCTTTTTACTTAGCCTCCAACCGAAGAGCCTATTACCAATTGAGTGAAATCCAAATCGAAACTGAACGTTTGGAAAAAGAAAATGCTCAGGCAAAATTTACGGCTCTGAGAAATCAGGTAAGCCCACACTTTTTGTTTAATAATTTCAGTATCCTGACGTCGCTGATTGAAACCGACCCCGCTTTATCCATCCAATTTATCAGTCGACTATCAAAAGCCTATCGTTATATTTTAGAACAAAGCGACCACGAGCGTATCATTTTGAAAAAAGAACTAGACTTTCTTAAAACCTATATCTTTCTACTAAATACGCGTTTTGACGATAAGCTACGGGTGAGCATCGACCTCTCAGAACACGACGCAAGTCATTATTCCATAGCGCCACTCACGTTGCAGTTATTAATTGAAAACGCCGTGAAGCACAACCAAATGTCAGCCGAGGCTCCCCTCAAAGTTTTTATTTTTATCGAATCGAATTATCTAATTGTGAGCAATCCCATCCAGCTCCGTCCTAAACTGGAAACATCCACTGGTTTAGGGCTACAAAATATCATTAATCGTTACAAACTGCTGACAGCTTATCCCGTTTTGGTCGACGATGAGAAGACTGTTTTTGTGGTTAAAATTCCGCTTCTGACATGAATGTCCTGATTATCGAAGATGAAAAATTAACGGCGCAGTGGCTAGAAACGTTACTCAACCGCTACGACCCTAGTATTAGAATATTAGCACAACTTCCTTCAGTCACCAAAACGGTGCATTGGTTTAAAGAAAACCAATATGATTGGCCCGATTTACTGTTTCTTGATATTCACCTAGAAGATGACTTAGGGTTTCGAATCATTGAAGAACTGCAACTTACCATACCCGTTATTTTTACGACCGCCTACGACGACTATATGCTTCAAGCATTTAAGGTCAACAGCATTGATTATTTGCTTAAGCCCATCGAGCCCAACGAGTTGGCCGCTGCGTTGGATAAATTCAAGACATTGTGGCAAAACAAGCCCCTACAACCCACTGAAAACAATGTATCAGCGCTGCTTCAAATTCTCAAAAAATCAACAACCCCAGCCTACAAAGACCGTTTTATGGTTACAATAGGCTCGAAACTTCGCAGCATAAAAACCCAAGACATCGCTTATTTTTCGTTTGAAGAAAAAGCAACGTTGCTAACCACCCACGATGGTATTCGCCTCATCGTAGATTATAGCCTCGAACGACTAGTACAACTTCTCGACCCGCATCTTTTCTTTCGACTCAATCGGTCTTTTCTGGTTGCGCTATCTGCCATTCATACCGTACATACGTATTCGGGGGGAAAACTTAAAGTCGAAGTTGTTCCCCCACCACGACAGGAAATCTTTGTGAGCGGTGACCGAGTAACCAGCTTTAAAGAATGGCTTGGAAAATAATTCGGTTTGGAATAACTCCGTTATTCAACCCCACAAATACCCGATTTAGCTACTCAAAGTCGGCATTTAGGCACTTTCATTTGGGGGCGATTGCATTCTTTTGCATTTTTGAAGCACTAACACACATTATTAACACCCTTATTAAAATGCCCTTTCAACCTACGCTACGACCGTTTGCGGCGTCTTTCCTATTCAACTGAGACAAAAACATTGCCACGCAAAAGTCCCTTTTTGCGTAAAAATTTTTAGATAAATTAAGTGAGTAAGCCACGCGAAAGACCTTGTTTTTCGCGTGCTTAATTTTTTTTGCTTCCGTATTGGACCTAATAATAAGTCCCCAACGGTTGTATTGGATATATAAAAAACCCGAAGTAAGTTTGATGCATTGTCATTGCTTTACTTCAAATCATGAAACGAATCTTTTCTCTTCTCCTAGTTTTGGGAATATTGGGAATATTAGTTACAAGTTGTTCAAAATCAGAACAGCAAGGAGACTCTGGCGCCACCACTGCCACAGATTTCAAAACAACCTCTGTTGCCCTTCCTTTTTCGGGGTATTGGTTGAGCGAAACCTATTTTAACGACATCAAAACGCACCAATCGCCCCAAAAATCGCAAGAAGGAAGCGAAGATGTTTTTGTGGTTATACCAGATAGTACCCTCCTACCCACCATGATGGTCTGGAATTTTCACGAGGGCAGTGAAGAAATCACGGTCCTAAAAAAAGACGACGCCTACCAACTCTACGAAGTAGTAGTCGACAGCCTAACCCGCCCCCTGAAAGACATCAAAATAATCTCGCCCTCCAAAATTGCAATCGGCAATAAGACCTTCGTAAAAATCAGTCCTTATGCTAAGCCTAACGAGAAACACAATCCGCTCATTCTGGAAGAAATCCTGTTTAAAGGCAAGTACAGTTTGACTGACGGCACAGAAGTTGAATTTAAAAACAACGGTGAAATAACAGGTTTGGAAAACTACCGTTATTATCAACCAGCCATTGACTACATTGGGCCAGGAATGCAGATTGACCAAGTCAGTTTGAGCAGTAGCGAAGACCAAAAAGAATGGATGGCCTTCAAATTTCGAGGAGACACCTTGCTTATTCACCAAATCAAATGTGTTGAATTTGACAAATCCAATAACGAATGTGGATTAGCCGATTTCGGAGCGCTTAAATACACCCTAATACGAAAAAAATAAAAGTACAGCCAATTTACATTTACCATCAACCAACAATCATTGCATGAAGACGTTAAGAATCCTCTTTGTTTCTATTTGGTACCTCACCACTGGGATAGTTTTTGCCCAAAGCACAAACCTTACCTCAGAATTTGACAAGCTACTCACCGACCAATTTAAGCCCGCCGAATCAGGAGCAACGGTGCTGGTGGCGCAAAAGGGCAAAATCATCTACCAAAAAGCATTTGGACAAGCAAATATAGAGTTGAACGTACCGATGCAACCCGCGATGGTTTTTCGCATCGGCTCCATTACAAAACAGTTTACAGCGGTGGCTATTCTGCAACTGATGGAGCAAGGAAAACTGAGTTTGGAGGATGAAATCACTAAGTTTATTCCCGATTATCCTACCCACGGTCACAAAATAACCGTTGAGCACCTGTTGACCCACACCTCTGGCATCAAGAGTTACACCGACATGAAGGAGTTTGGTGATGTGATTCTGAAGGATATGAAACCCGAAGAACTCATCAATTTTTTCAAGAACCAGCCCATGGATTTTGCGCCAGGCACTCAGTGGCACTACAACAACTCGGGCTTTTTTCTACTCGGGTACATCATCGAAAAAGTATCGGGCAAAACCTATCCCGACTACGTTGAGCAGGTATTTTTTAAGCCGCTGGGCATGACCCATTCTTATTATGGAAACGACGCTAAGTTGATTCCCAACCGGGCGGCGGGTTATGAACGCGGAAAAGATGGCATTCAGAATGCCTCTCCCATGAGCATGACATTGCCCTACGCAGCGGGCTCTATCCAATCAACGGTCGAAGATTTGTGGAAATGGCACCAAGCCGTCCACGCCTATCAGTTGGTGCGAAAAGAAACGCTTGAGAAGGCATTTACGCCCTATAAGCTTACCAATGGCAAACCGACCAATTATGGCTACGGATGGTTTTTGGGGGATATTCAAGGAAGTGCGACCATCGAACACGGCGGAGGTATCAATGGATTTTTAACAAGTTCGATTTATTTACCCAAAGAAGATGTGTTTGTGGCCGTTTTCTCTAATTCTACCGCCAAATCACCCGATAATGTTGCCGCCAAATTGGCCGCTTGGGCCATTGAAAAACCCTATAATTTCAAAGAAATTGCGCTGGATGAAAACACCTTAAAAGGCTACATAGGCGTATATGAAAACCCCGAAGCAGGTCAACGGATTATTTCTTTGGAAAACGGGAAGCTCTACTCTCAACGCACAGGAGGCCCCAAATCTCTCATAAAACCTTACGAAAAAGACAAGTTCTTTTTTGAAACATCTTTGTCATTTCTCAATTTCCAACGCGATGTCAATCAGATGATTACGGGGGTCATTTCTAGTCAACGGGGAGCACAGACCATGCTTTGGAGCAAAACCGACAAACCGATTCCCACGCGCATGGAGCAAAAAGTAGACGAAACGATTTTGGCTAAATACACGGGGGATTATCAACTCGCACCCGGTTTTATTCTTAGCATTACCCAAGAAGGCCAAAAACTCTTTGCGCAGGCAACGGGTCAGGGCAAAAATGAACTCTTTGCCGAGTCAGAAACCAAGTTTTTTCTTAAAGTAGTCGATGCCCAAGTAGAGTTCTTTAAAAACGAAAGCGGCCAGGTCGACAAATTAATTTTATACCAAGGAGGTCAAAAAATCGAAGGGAAAAAATTGAAGTAACTGAAAAGATTTTAAGAAATACCCGTTTTGATTCATTTTTCATAAAATTGAACCGCTACCGGAAAACGCCTTTGGGCATCGGTTCAATTTTATTTAGGTAAAACAGCTTGACATAATCAAGTTGAAAAGTTAATTTAACAAATTCAATAGGCCTGTTTGCCTCTAATTCTTCCGCACCCTTCTCTTAATAAGTTTTTCTCCACACTTTTTTTTATAATTCTCTGATATACAGAGTATAATCTATTTGATTAATCCCGAATCAGCCTTATTTCTATATTTTACCCTTTATCTAAACTCAAATCAATTAATCAAATGAAAAACTCTCTACGCTTCTTTCTTGCATCTGCTTTGATGCTGTTTTCTTTAGCCTCCTTTACGCCCAATATCGACAAGACCTATTATTGGGATGATTATAACATCGAAATAACGGTGCCCAACGATTTCAAAATAACCAAGGACACAAAAAATGAATTTGAAATGGCAGGTGAAGGCATGGAACTTTTCATGTATATCTGGAACCAAAAAGCCATCAGTGCGGCCGACATTGACGACGCCACAATTGCCGCCGCCAAAAGCCTCAAACTCACCGAAGTGGACGACGAAGGCACGTTTGAAAATGATGATTTTGCGGGGTATTACGTAGAAGGCTTTAAAGATGGCGACCGCATCATGTTTGCGGGTATTGTTGACTTAAAAAGCCGTACCAATTTTTTCATTTCTATTACATTTGATGACAAAGATGAGGAAGCCGAGAAGGAAGCGATTAAGATTTTAGAAAGCATCGGCCATAAATCGTAGCTAAAAAAATAGGAGGCGGTGTTGCTACCGCCTCCTGCACACTATTTCTACGTCTGTAAACGCACTTTGTCGACTGGTTACAGGTTCTTCTTTTTCAATTCATCGACCGCAAACGCCGCGGCACGGGCCGTAAGCGCCATGTAGGTCAACGAAGGGTTTACACAAGACGCCGAAGTCATGGCGGCACCATCGGTCATAAAGATATTTTTACACGTATGTACCTGATTATGCGCATTCAACACCGACGTTTTGGGGTCTTTACCCATCCTTGCCGTACCCATTTCGTGGATACCGATTCCCAAATTTGATTTGGTATTATCGTACGCATTGATGTTCTTAAAACCTGCTGCTTCGAGCATTTCAGCCGCGTCGTTTTTCATGTCTATCCGCATTTTACGCTCGTTTTCGCCATAACCTGCATCAAACACCACCAACGGCATTCCCCATTTGTCTTTCTTGGTGGGATGAAGGGTAAAGCGGTTATTTTCGTTTGGCAAAACTTCACCAAAGCCACCGATTCCCATGTTCCAACCTCCTACTTCCGTCATTTCTTCTTTAAACGCCGCCCCAAAACCTTCCATGCCTACGCCACGTCCCCAGCTGCTACGGCTTGCTCCGCCTTGATAACCAAATCCACGCAGATAATCGCGTTTGTCTTTGCCCCAATTGCGATAACGCGGGATGTACACCCCGTTGGCACGGCGGCCAAAATAGTATTGATCTTCAAAACCGTCGTAGGTTCCAGAAGCACCCACGCCCAAGTGGTGGTCCATGATGTTGCGCCCCAATTGGTCACTATCATTGCCCAATCCATTTGGAAAACGGCTTGACTTAGAATTCATCAAAATAGAAGCCGATGGAATTGCCGAAGCGTTGAGGAAGATAATTTTTGCAAAATAATCTTTCACTTCTAGGGTGTTTTGGTCGATGGTACGCACGCCAGTAGCCCGGCCTCTCTTCTCATCGTACAATACTTCCGACACGATTTTGTTGTTGGCCAAAGTCAACCGTTTGGTCTTCATCGCCGCTGGCAAAGTAGCCGCTTGCGTGCTGAAATACGCCCCAAACGGACAGCCACGCATACACATATTGCGGTACTGACACGCCGCCCGACCCAATGCCGTATGAATACTCTGCGGTTTGGTCAAGTGCGCTACCCGTCCAATCGTCAAAGTACGGCCCATTTTCCGCATTACTTCAGATTTTACGTGCTTTTCGAGGCAGTTTAGCTCCATAGCAGGCTGAAATTGACCATCAGGCAACACATCAAGCCCGTCTTTTGACCCGCTAATACCCGCAAAACGCTCTACGTAATCGTACCACGGCGCAAGATCTTTATATCGAATGGGCCAATCAATCGAAATTCCTTCTTTGGCATTGGCCATAAAATCTTCTTCATTCCAACGGTAGCTCTGACGCCCCCACAACAGTGAACGCCCCCCAGTATGGTATGCCCGAATCCAGTCAAACGGACGGGTCTCCAAGTAAGGGTTTTGGCTGTCGTTTTCAAAAAGGTAACGGTGCTCTTCATTGACCGTATAACCCGTCCGGATGCCCGCCCAATATTCTTCCGCCGACTGATTGTCGGGTCGGCCACGGTGAGGAAGTTCCCAAGGAGCTTTCATGGCCGTTTCGTAGCCTTCCACGTGTTTTATATCACGACCCCGCTCCAGACACAGCACGCGTAAACCTTTCTCAGTCAACTCTTTGGCCGCCCATCCGCCACTTATCCCTGACCCAACGACGATGGCATCGTAGGTCATTTCTTTTTGGGCATCAATATTTAGATACATCTTAGGTTAGTTGTTTTAATTCTTGTACGTAATTTATCTACAACGCGTACGCCTTTTGGCCTTTTTTCAACGGAATACATCCATCATAACGGCCCGGAATAGGCACATAGTCAAGGGCTTTGGTAGCTCCTTGCTCCGAAGTAAAGTAACCAAACAGTGTAAGCTCCTTGGCCAAACGCCAGAAAGGGGTGCCCTTGAGTTTTTTGGAATCTACTACTTCTTTGTCAACATTATCTCCCACTTTCACCTGCTGAACATTGGCGCTTTTCATCAATTCAGTGGTTTCTTTCTCTACTTGTTTCAAAATCGCAACTTGCTCGGCAGAAGTGGTTTCCATGAATTTTTTACCATGGGCTTTGGTGGCTTTAGCATCCAAATCTGCTAATCCATCCAAAAAGTTTTGTTGTTCCTGCGCTTTGTAGCAGTCTTTCAACATCAGCTCAATAAAAGGGCCCACCCCTGCATCTTTCGCCCCAGGGGTCGAAGTACGAGGAATGATATGTTCGGCTACCTCAGCAACCAATGCTTGCTGGGCAGGCGTAAAGCTAAAAGCAGCTCCTGCGGTTTGGGGCATTGCAGCTCCTTCACCAAAGGCCATTAAAGTAGGTGCCGAAAGAGTACCCCCCATCAAAAGGGCCACCCGCGACAATGCTTCTCTGCGGTTCATGTTCATAGGATAGTTTAATTTCTTATAGGAAAGATGTAAAAATACATTAGACGCGTTCAATTTTTACTTTTTGTAAACGCTTTTTTTAAGCAAAGAATATTTTATTCAATAGAAAGTTTGACAAATTTTATCCATGTCCCTGATTCACTGACTAGTACGTAGTTTATTATTAAGCATAGGTGCCTATTTGAGCCTTGATTTTAAATTCACAGCTTTAACTTTAAAAATCTACTCATTGGTAAATTAGCTTAGATGTGATCTAATAATCTGCGATGGTAGTTAATCTGCCCCAAATGATAGCCCAAATGAACCGCCAAGTGAATTAAAAAATACTCGGTCGACATTTTTTCTTTAAAAACCACCAAAGGGTATTCGGCGGCATAATCCTCCTCGGTCAGGGTCGACAAGGCATTTTTAATGACTTCAATCGTTGAATCCAACGCGGCAATCATTTTTTGGCGGGGTACGTCTTTATCACTGAACTCCAAAGGACGATTTCTCACATAGCCTGTTTTGCCAATCTCGGCCCCAATGAAGGCATTCAAATTACCAATCAAATGCAAGGTCAGGTTTCCCGCCGAATTGGGAATTTGGGCTTCTGTTTTCCAGATTGTTTCTTCGTTTTGATAAGCAAGAAGCTCTTCTTTCAGTTTGGTCAAATCCCGCTCAAAAAGCGAAATCAATGTTTGTGTAATCATCATGCTAATTTTTTATGTTCAATGCTCTTTTCCATTTAAAATATACGTAGGCAACTCCTCCCAATCCCAGAAAAAACAGCCCTGCCAGCGCCTGTTCAGGCTTTTCAATAAGCGTGTTAACCACAACAAAAGCCGATAAAGCCATGAATATCAACGGCGTAATTGGGTAGGCAAGGGTGCTGTAATTACGTTTTAGTTTGCGCTGCCTGAACTTAAAAATGGCCGCTGCGGTGAGGAAGAAAAAGAAAGTGTCTACAAACACCACATAAGTGATGAGATTGGAGAAGGTTTTCCAGAAAATCAACAAAACAATCGTCCAGAAAGACTGAAAAATGATGGCCCAAAAAGGCGTTTGATAACGGGGATGAATCTCGGCAAACTGCTTAAAAAACAACCCATCCTGCGCCATTGCAAAATAAATACGCGGCGCGGTCAGGATATAAATGCCAATGGTTCCCAAGACCGACAAGACAATCAAAAACGAGATAAATTTAGCGCCTAATCCCCATACGGTAGAAATGGCTTCTGAAGCCACGCCCGTAGAAGCCGCAATCTGCTCAATCGGCAACAGCTTTAAATAGGCAACATTTACGCTTAAATACGCCAAGCATACGATACCGATTCCCATCAACATCGCGCGGGGCACGAGTCGATTGGCATCTTTGACTTCGGCCGCAATAAACGTAGCATGTTGATAGCCTCCGTACGAAAAAGAAACCCCAATCAGCGCCAATCCAAAGGAGGATACAAGGGGTAAATTTTGCGTATTGGAGGTCCACGTAAAATCTGTAATATTTATAGCGTACGTTCCTGCCACAAAACCAATGATAACCACCACGGCGATGCCCACCAATTTGGCTGATGTAAAAACAGAGGCAAACACGCCACCCCATTTTACGCCCAGCACATTCATAATGGTGAGAAGCCCAATTGTGAAAACAGCCACTGCGAGTTGTACATTCTCTGGCATGGGAATCAGTTCATTCAAGTACGAAGTAAAAACCAACGTGAGCGCCGCCAATGAACCCGTATTGATAACCAACAACATGGACCAACTGTATAAAAATGCAGGAAGCTCGCCAAATGCTTCCTTTAAAAACACATAAAAACCGCCTGCTTTAGGAAAAATAGAAGCAATTTCGGCGAAAGTAAGTGCCCCGCACAACGCCACCATCCCTCCCGCTACCCATACGCCCAACATCCAGCCTGTGGTGGGCAAGTAGCCCGCGATTTCAGAAGGTGCCCGGAATATTCCTGAGCCAATGCTCGACCCTACCGCAATCATGGTCAGGCTGAAGAGCGTAATTTGTTTTTTAAGTTGGTGAGACATGGATTAAAAACTAAAGGTTGGGTAGTTACGAAATTGAATTATCTCATCTTAAAGCAATCCTTCGTCGGCAAAACTCAAGTAACCGCCATCCGTAAAGATAATATGGTCTAAAACAGGGATTTCGAGCAACTTCCCCGCCGCCGTAAGGCGACGTGTAAGGTCTTTGTCAGCCTCACTAGGTTTGAGATTGCCCGAGGGATGATTGTGTGCCAAAATAATGGCACTGGCCAAATGTTCAACGGCCACTTTAAATATCATTTTCGGGTCGGCTACCGTACCCGAAACGCCTCCTTGGCTGATTTGAACGGGACGAATGACCTCATTGGCCCGATTGAGCAACAACAACCAAAACTCTTCATGAGGTAAATCCAATAAATAAGGCCGAATTTGTTCGTACCCGTCTTTTGAACATGTAATACGCGGTTTTCGCACAATTTCACTTTCTTTACGCCGCCTTCCTAGCTCCAACGCCGCAATAATCGTAATGGCTTTTGCTTCGCCTATCCCCTTGATTTTCATTAAATCTTTAGTGGTCAACTTGGCCAATTCGTTCAGATTATTGGAAGCTTTTTGGAGAATTACCTTTGCCAAATCTACCGCCGATAGTTCAACGGTGCCTGAGCCAATCAAAATAGCAATCAATTCGGCATCTGTCAGCGCGGCTTTCCCTTTCAAAAGCAATTTTTCGCGAGGGCGGTCTTCTTCCGCCCAACTCAGTATTTTTCGTGATGAAGTGTAGTCGTTATCAGTCATGAAGAGGTCATAGGTGGTCGTTCGTGGTAAAAATACTAACTTGCCAGTGAAATCAAAGCGAGTCATGCGTAAATACAGTATTATTATCCCCGTTTATAATCGGCCCGACGAACTGACCGAGTTGTTGACGTGTCTGGTAAAACAAACTTTTACCCATTTCGAAGTCATCATTATTGAAGATGGCTCCCGAATCAAATGTGAGGAGGTTGTTCAAACCTTTAGTCAACAACTGGAAATTCACTACTTCTACAAGGAAAATGGCGGCCAAGGCTTTGCCCGAAACTACGGGTTTGAACGTGCCCAAGGCGATTATTTTGTTATTCTTGACTCCGATGCACTAATAGAGCCCAATTATCTGAGCATTGTTGACCACCGATTGAATACTGATTACGTAGATTTATACGGCGGTCCCGACACCGACCATCCAAGTTTCACTCCTATTCAGAAAGCCATCAGTTATTCGATGACTTCGCTCTTTACGACGGGCGGCATTAGGGGTAAAAAAAGTAATTTAGGGGGCACATTCCATCCTCGTAGTTTTAATATGGGCATTTCTCGCAAAGTGTGGGAACGTACGGGAGGATTTCAAATCAGCCGAATGGGCGAAGATATTATTTTTAGCATCACCGCCCTCCGAATGGGTTTCAAGTCAGCCCTGATTCCAGAAGCATTCATTTATCACAAACGGCGCACTGGGTTTGGGGCCTTCTTTCGGCAACTACGCTTCTTTGGACGTGCGCGAATCAATATAGCCCGCTTTTATCCAGATGAACTCAAATTAGTTCACACCTTTCCTTTTCTGTTTACCCTTGGTTGCCTCAGTATTCCCTTATTGTGGTTGATTCACCCTTGGTTGTTTCAGGCAGGAATTACTTTTTTAGCAATTTATATCATTCTGCTGCTTATCGACGCCACTCGACAATCAAAAAGTCTGGAAGTGGGCTTCCTGAGCATTATCGCGGCATTTGTACAGCTCTTTGGCTATGGATTCGGCTTTGCGCAAGAGGGGGTAAAACGCTTACTTGAACCAAAAACCCACCGCGAAACAGGCGCTAGCGTTGAGTATCCTTCCTAAAAAAGCATAAAAAAAGCGGCCATTGTGACCGCTTTTTTTATGATACCATAATCGTTATCATTAATATTCCCACAAACCATGCTCTAACTCCATCAACTCATTTTCAAGTTGGATAGATTTCCAAAGCGCTTCTTTTTCACCACCATAAATGGTAATGAGGTCTTGGTCTTTGGGGTTGGAAGTTTTGATAATACGACCACTGAACAGACGAAGATCAAACGCATCCGCTAAGTTTTTGTGCTGCGCAGTATTGTATTCGTTGAACCAGATAAATTTCTTTGGATCGCTACGGAACAGCTTGTCCAAGTCTTTGTATCTAAAAGTAGCAATCGGCTTTTCAATTCCTCCAGGATTCAATTCAGATGGTAATACAAGCGTAATGGTTTGAATATCGTAAATCAAACGTGAACGCTTGCGGTCAAAAATCCAATCTTCTTTCATTTCTAGGATTGGAATATCCTTAGGAAAGAATTGGTTCTCTTCCATTTTTTGCGCTTCAGCCGCAGCAATTGCGGCGGCTTCTTCCGCCATTTTGCGTTTGATTTCGGTTGAATCTACTTGAGGCTTTACAGGCACTTTGGCAATTTGCCCCTTTTTACCTTTGGTAGTCGTCTTCTTTTTTGGTGCTGGCGTACCCCAACCATCATCTACGGGTTGTGTTTCTTTTTTGGGCGCTGGAGCTCCCCAACCATCATCTGCCTTGGCAGGCGCTTTCGGGTCTTTCTTTGCAGCATCTCCCCAAACATCTCCACCTTGAGCGGCATTGTCAGTACCAAAACCAGCTTTTATTTCATCTTCGGTCAATGTCTGCCCTTGATTTGGCATTTGAAGCGCTTTGCTGAAATCCGTACTGGTCATTTTTTTGGTCATATCGGCATCTACATACGCCTCCAAAAGACCCGCCTTTACAGCGTCCATGATGTACTTTGTGATTTCATTGCCTACTGAAAACATAGGTTGATTTTGCTTTTCCCGCAAATCCAACCGGCGCCACAGTGTGCGTTTCATCATCACATCAGCATCGTTAATCTCGCGCACTGACAGCGGATTGACACCCTTAGTGTCTTTCTCTTGGGCTTGAGTGCTCATGCTCAATGCTACCAAGGCCGCACTACCTAACAGGCTACTCCATCTTTTCATTTTCTTTGAGCGTTATTTTGATTACTTTATTACTAACGAAATCTGTTTCTTGTTAGTACAAAATCGAAAATCAGTATTCTTAATTCAACGGCACCGTACGAGTTTCAGAGCCTATACCCGCATCCTGAACATCTCCTTTGAAATTACGGCGCTGTACGCCCGATACTTCAATTACAAGACGATCTCCCGCCGCAGCCTGGGCTGCCAAAGCATTGATTGAGCCACTTGGCCCCGAAATCACCACTGGCTGACCTTTTGGACGGTTTCCGCTTGCCAAACGAACTTCAATTTTTCCTACCCGGAAATTTGCATCTTCGGGCGAGTAATTGATTAAACTCTCATCCGCAATCGCTTTTACGGAAATACTACGCGCCATACTGGCCGAAATAGGGCGTTTATCATCCACCAATGCGCCATTGATATAATATTCCAAACGAGGCCGAGGAACGCGGTTTACGCGGAAGCCTTCGGTACCAATCAAGTTTCCTTGGTTCGAAATATTTAATTTAACATTTCTATTGTTTGGAATAATAATTACTTTCCCTTTGCCATTGTTGATAACTTCGGCACCATCAGCCGTAAAAGCTGGATTCCATAAAGGTCCTAAGCCCGGGCTTTGAATACTCAACACGTTCTTACAACCCAAAAACAAAGGCGGCATCGAAGCTGACTCAATATTATAGGTTGGCTTAGCAACTTTATAATCATATTTCATCGAAATCGTGGTATCACGACCGCTCGGCGTAGGAAATGAAATAACTCCCGACAGGGTTTTGGCAGCCAAACCATCTTTGTCGTACGAACCACCTTGAGCCGTGAATTCAATGATTCCTTTTCCATCCTGTACCCGCAATGGTGCTCCACCTAAACTCATGCGTGGCGTAAGAGAACTCGAAGAAGCCGCAATAAACATCTCTCCTTTGAACTTAGTACCCGCCACAACTACGTTAGACTCAGCACTAATCATTGCCAGAATTTTATCAAACTTAATGTCTTTCGCACCTACTTTAGCCGCCAAAGCATCGAGTACTTCCGCTTCTAAACGACGAATTTCCGATTGTTTTTGACTCAATACCGCCAATGCCGCCGGAACGGGTGTTTGCGCAAAATTTAATTCTGCAAAGTCTTTTGTACGTTGATCTTTGTCGCGTTTTGCGAGAGGGTCTTCTTTACCGTCGAGGGCCAATGGTGCAAAACTAGTTCCTGAGAGTTTATTCATTTGCTCTACGAAACCGTTAAGCTTGTTTTTCAGCTCATACGCTTTACCATTCTTTGAAGGTCCAATCATGTAAATAGCTACCTTATCCTCTTCGTTCGGGTTTTTAACTTTTCCTGTTTCAGGGTCAATACCTCCACCAGCCTCGGTTGCTATTTGACTTTTTATGGCATCAATCTCACTAATCATCCCACTTGCTATCTTGCGCACATCTTCAGCTTGCTTGACAATCGCCACTTCAAAAGCTCTATTTCCAGACTTTTCGACTTTATCTCTGATATTTTCAACAGTTCTTGCGTTGATTTTGTTAGCGGCGTTTGACGCAACCTCCATACTGTTGTTCAACAATTGGAATTTTTCCAACAATGCCGAACTTACTTGCAAAGCCAGCATGGCCGTCAAAACCAGATACATCATCCCAATCATCTTCTGACGGGGTGTCTCTTTTGCTCCTGCCATTTTTAAATAGTTGAATTTTAGCTTACTTTAATTGATTTTAACGAGGGTGACAGTTGTATTTAAGGGTTCAGAATTTTAACTCTGCGCCATCAAATTATCCTCGCATTGCGGTTAGCATATTACCGTACACATTGTTCAGGGCCGTGATATTGGTTGTCAATTTTGACATTTCAGCCTTAAACTGCTGTGATTCTTTGGTTGCATCCGCCATATTAGCCATCGCATTTGTCAAGTTACCATAAAACGCATTCATGGCCTTGAGGTGCTTGGTTGTATCCTGCAATTCCAATTCATATACGGCATTGAGCGCGCCCATGTTTTTGGTAATGTTTTGGAATTGCTCACGATATTGTTGGGCATCTTTGGTTGCATCTGCCATAGAAGACATCGCATTGATTGCCACGCCGTAAGACTTGTTCATATCATTGATTGATGCCGATGCAGTTTTTACGTTTTTAGCATAATCGTTGGTCGCAATAGTTGCATCGGTCAAATCTCCGATTTTAGATACTGTATCTGTCAGGTTTTTAAATCCTTTACCAAGATTATTGAAAATATCTGGTGATATGTTGGCTTCGGCTAACATTTTATCCATGTTGGCAGTCAAACCAACACCTTTTTTCTCTTCTTTACGCGAAGGCACAGGCGCCGCGTCGTCCGCCAATTCCGGGTATACTTTTTCCCACGCGTATTCTTCAGAAGCAGGGTATAAAAAGCTTTGTACTGCGTACAAAACGAAAATGAAAGCTTCGGTCAAAAGACCAACTGTCAAAATCTCACCGCCACCTTCGATGTGGGTAATTTTTGCCCAAGCACCGATGATTACAACGGCTGCTCCAAGCGCATAAGCAGTAGGGACTATTTTACTCCAGAAAACACCTTGTTTTTGTGCTGCCATAACAGAATTAAAATATTGGTTTAATAGAATCGGTTACAATAAATAAAGGTCGTAAAAAAGAAGGGTGCCGCCGGGCAGCACCCTATATTTTAAGGTAATAAAGTCGAATTATCTTTTACGTCCACGGGTAGTAGCTGCACGACCAGCAAGGTTTTCAACTACGCAACGGAAACCAATGAACGAGCGTTTATTGTCTTCATATTCCCAACCGCGTGTTCCTGTTTCAAGGAAGTAAGCAACATCTTTCCATGATCCGCCCCGTACTATCTTACGTGGTTCGTCAGGGTTATCATTCATTGGGTTCATATCCCAGTTTACAATAGTGGCATTATCAGCATAAGCATCCAAGGTCCATTCGGCTACGTTACCTGCCATGTTATACAATCCATAATCATTGGCATTGTAGGCATTTGCGGGGGCAGTGTAAGGATATCCATCGGCGTCATAATTACCACGCTGTGGTTTAAAGTTTGCTAAGAAGCAACCTTTGCCATTGGCTACGTAAGGGTTACCCCAAGGATATTTGGCAGATGCACGTCCGCCGCGAGCAGCCCATTCCCATTCGGCTTCGGTAGGCAGGCGGAATTTTGGAGAACGATATTTACCTTCTTTTGCTCGGTAATCGTTGTACAGATTAGAGCGCCATTCTGAGAAATAGCGAGCGGCTTTCCAGCTCACCCCAACGACAGGATAGGTATCAAAGGCTGGATGTGAATAGTAATATTCAAGCATCGGGTCACCGTTGTGATACGTAAAATCTTTTTTCCAAACCGTAGTATCGGGATGGTACTTTGAGATGATTTCTTCTTCTCCCAGTACTGACAGTGAGTCAGTCATCAGAGATGCGACAAATTGACGATACTCATGGTTTGTTACTTCAGTATCATCCATGTAAAACGAAGTAATGGTTACTCGGCGGTTAAAATTGACCTGCGTAGCGGCAACATCTTCGTCAGCCTGCCCCATCATAAAAGAACCCGATGGGATAAGTACCATTCCAAAAGGAGTATCCTGCTTATAGTCTTTACGACCCGTTGCAATTACTTCTCCGTTCCGAACGCCGATTTCCTGTTTGGCTCCTTTTTTGCCCCCTTTTCCTCCTTTGCTGTTTTTTCCGCCAAATTTATCTTTGACAAATCCACAACTTTGCAGCATCATCGCTACCATCAAAATCCATGCTCCTTTGGTGGCGCAGCCGAAAAATACCCTCTTGCTCATGGTTATTCCCGTTAGTTTCAAAATTCAGTATAGAAACGAAGTTCTATGTGTTTATTGTGTGTTTTTTTTAAAATTCTCTTTTACTGCTACAAAGAAGGGCTTTATTTATTTTAAAATTCCCCACAAGCCCCCAAAATTACTAAAAAACCATTAATTTTTTATCAAACGGTACAACGGTCTTCCAACAATAATATTGCCAAAGATTGAATTCGGCAAAAAAATAATATTCTATTTAATAATACGCCCAATTATTCACTGTATCAATACCTAAATCTTGGGGTACGTACAATTGTCTTTTTACCTTTTGTAAGCGCTGGGAGTGCATAAGAAAGCATTACTTCATACGATGCGGGGGCTTTTACACTGCGACTTCCTCCTACCAAATCAACGGCACCCGCCAAACGAAGCGCTTTGTTGCCAAGCAGATTTATTCCAGCTATAATATTATAGGATTCTTGTACACGGTAGGTAATTCCGCCAAAAATCCATTCATCCCAAGTAGCCATTACCCCCCCCTCTACCGACAACGTTTTAGGGTTGAAATCCGTCAGGCTTTTAACTAGGATAAGGGGCTGTATTTCCAATCCATACAGTGGTTCCCAACGATAACCAGCAGTCAAATAGGCATTGGGTGCTAAAATACTATTACCCGTATCTCCTCCTAAATTAAATTTGGGTCGATTTAGGTGATTAACGCTTGCACCAACATAAAAAGTACTTGCATCATAAAATACCCCTAAAGAAATATCAGGCTGGGTAACCCCTAAACGTCCGACTGGGATAAGTGGGTCACCTGGTTCACGGGAGACCAAGCGACTAAAATCAATGTATCTGTTTTGAAACCCTACCCGCGCACCGATTGCCAAGGTATTTTCATTGATATTTAGGCGATAGGCATACGAAAGCTGGACTTCCTGACTACCCATTGCACCAATTCGATCATTGACGTAATTAATGCCAACGGCACTTTTTATAAAATTCAGTGGAACACTTCCTGAAAATACCAGCGTGTTAGGAGCACCGCCGTCGCCAGAAGTAGTCTGATACCCTTGCCACTGAATACGATTCAACAACTGAAATCGGGTAGTTCCGTCGGCTCCTGCCGTGGCGGGATTATAATATAATTGATTGTGCATGAACAGGCTAAACTGAGCATCCTGCTGCGCCTGTACATAGCTTAATTGGGCAAACCAACTTAATATGCTCAATAGTAGTAGTTGTGGGTATTTCATATCCAATTCGCCGGTATTTTCAATACAAACGACAATTAGCGAAAAAAATTTGATATAAAAAAAGGGTTAGTTTCCCAACCCTTACTATAACGCATAAAAAGAGATAAGTGTTGCGGTTTTGCTCAAATTGTCCAGAGAAAAACGGCCCTAAACCTTTCTAATTAGATATTATTAGCTTTTTTGATATATATTTCCAACGCCCCAGTCATTGAGGGAGCATTGGGCATAGGAGCCTCAATGTCTAAAATCAAGCCTGCATCCGCCACTGCCTTTGCGGTCGTAGGGCCGAAAGCAGCTATCCGGGTTTTGTTTTGCTTAAAATCAGGGAAGTTATGGAATAGAGAGGTAATTCCAGAAGGACTGAAAAAGCAAATAACATCATAAAACACTTCTGTCAAATCCGATAAATCTGAAGACACGGTTTCGTACATTACGGCCTCAGTAAGGTGTAATTCGTAGTTACCCATGAATTCGGGGATGTCGTTGCGCCGCTTGTCAGAACAAGGAAACAAAAACTTTTCGGTTTTGTGTTTCTTGATTAAATCTAACAAATCAGCCGCGGTTTTTTGACCTGAAAAAATCTTCCGTTTGCGTATTTGAATGTACTTTTGAAGATAGTTGGCGGTTTGCTCCGTTACGCAGAAATATTTCATTTCGGCAGGCATTTCCAACTTAGCTTCCTTACAAATACGGAAGAAATTATCTACGGCATTACGGCTGGTAAAAATAATAGCCGTATGCTCCATGATGTTAATCCGTTGCTTACGAAAATCCTTAAATGAAATACCCTGAACTTCGATAAAAGGGCGAAAATCGACCTTCACGCTGTATCTGCGCTCTAACTCAAAATAAGGGGACTTTTCATCAGTTGGCCGAGCTTGGGTGACCAAAATGCTCTCTACTTTATTCAACCGGTCTTGTTGCATCAAAATCGTTTCGCTCATATCAGACGTTTGGTGGGGTTCTCCCCACTTCTTATAGGGCATACCTTACCCCGATGATGATGGGGATTAATTCAACAATGCAAAGGTACGAAATTAAATATAGATTTTTAACAGTTGTGCTGTTGCTAATTGTAAAGAAGATTAAAATAGCTCGAAAAATATAAAAGACAATTACTGGAATAATGAGTACCGAACGGATGATTGGCGACCAGTCAACAATGTAAAAAGAGGCCACCGACGCAATCAATATGAGCGCCGAAAAAAACAACAAGGAAGACTGTAAAACCTTGAAATAATGCACATTAGCTACACCTTCCAAACGATACAAAGTCCCTAAAATATACAAACCAAAATATTTTCCTATAAATCCCAGAAAACAGATAAATGCTATTTTTAAATAATTTAACCAAGTATCAGAAAACGCCTGTCCAGTTGCTAATAATTCTTTTGATGAAAACAGATTATATTCTTTATCCTGCGTAAACAAATACAAATAGGCTAATTCCAGACTAAGCAAAACCACAAAAAGAATATTGGTTCGGCTAAAGGGTTTATTGATCATAAATGAATCATCCCTGAAGTCCATCTGAAATAAATCGGGAAGGCTATAAATCCGATTAAAAGCCCGGGGAGATGTATTGAACAGAAAAGCGGCAAAGGTAAACAGAAGCAAAATTCCCAAAATGAAAAAGTTGGCAATCGAGGCTTGCTCTCGGGGTTTTAGGTTCAAAAACGATTCTTCCTCAATCGTAATCAGTTTTTCAACGGCGGCTTTTCGATGACCAATAATCACGACCTTACCCGCCTGCCCAGGCGTTCCGTATATTGTAATCATCAACTGCGGACGCCTGAATTTTTTATAAAGACTGTCTATTTTCATCACTCGCCAGCTTCCTGCCTTGAGGTTTTCCTGCAATGAGCCATTCAGAAACAGATAATTATTTTTTTCAACGTACAACAGCAGTTCGTAATGCAGGTTGCTTTCTAAATCCAAGAGTGTATTGAGTGCCAGTTGATTACCGTGCTGTTCGGCCACGTACGGAACGTATTCTTTTTCTCGCTGATCATACACAAGCCAATCTTGCGCCAAATTTTTCACAAGGAAGTACTGCTTATCTGGCCCTACTTCTGCCCAAAGGGGAGCAACGCTGCATAACAATAGCAGCCACGTAATATATTTGAACCTTTGAACAACGCTCTTCGTCATTGGCCGATACTCATTTTTAATCCCCAAAATAGATGCAGGCAGCTTGGGATACCCAAACTGCCTGCAAAGTTAGAAAAGATAACAGTAATATCGGTTAGTTACGACCTAAGGCTTTCAACATTGTTTCACCAATCAACGCTGGTGATTCTACCACGAAGATTCCACACTCACTCATAATGCGCATCTTAGCCGCAGCCGTATCATCAGCACCACCAATAATAGCACCTGCATGGCCCATACGACGACCTTTAGGGGCAGTTTGACCAGCGATAAAACCAACAACAGGTTTAGTTCCATTTGCTTTAATCCAATAGGCGGCATCGGCTTCCATGCTTCCTCCGATTTCTCCTATCATCACGATTCCTTCCGTTTCGGGGTCATTCATGAGCAATTCTACCGCTTCTTTGGTAGTAGTACCAATGATTGGGTCACCTCCGATACCAATGGCAGTGGTTTGGCCAAGACCTGCTTTTGTCAATTGATCAACCGCTTCGTAGGTCAATGTACCTGACTTAGAAACGATGCCGATGGTTCCTTTTTTGAAGATAAAACCAGGCATAATGCCCACCTTACATTCGTCGGCCGTCATTACTCCTGGGCAGTTTGGACCAATGAGACGGCAGTCCTTTGTCGAGATGTATTCTTTCGCCAACATCATGTCTTTCGTCGGAATACCCTCTGTGATACAAACGATTACTTTGATACCTGCATCGGCGGCTTCCATGATGGCATCAGCGGCAAAAGCTGGCGGTACAAAAATGATTGACACATCGGCACCTGTGGTATTTACGGCATCAGCAACGGTGTTGAAGACGGGACGGTCGAGGTGGCTTTGGCCGCCTTTGCCTGGAGTTACTCCACCTACAACATTTGTTCCGTACTCAATCATTTGTTGGGCATGAAAAGTACCTTCGGAGCCTGTGAAGCCCTGCACAATTATCTTTGAGTTTTTATTGACTAATACGCTCATTGGTGGTTAGTATAAAATTGCGTGATTCAAAATGATTAACTTTATTTTATTCAAGACAGAAGCCAAAAATTTTTCAGTAAAAGTAGGTCGAAATAAAGAAAGTACAAAAGCACCTCTGAAAGAAAAATTTTTAAAGGCCTAAATATTGCTTATTTTTCTGTTTAAAACGGTAAAATACTGATACCTTGCTAAGGCTTTTTTAAACATTTATCGCTGTTAATCATCGGTCATTTATGGCCAATAAAACGTTAGCCTCTTAACCTTTAACTTCTTGTGTAAGAATGATTCAACTCTCCAACGCCTTTTCAGACGCTGTCGTAGCCACTGTATGTATTGTCGTTTTTTTTAAATTCTTTGCTTATGTTCCCTTCCATAATCGACTCCTCTGGGGCGTATTTTTGGTAACTGTATCATTGGCGGCGGGTGCTGGTGTATTCCGTTATTTGGGGTTTCAACAATTAACCGATACCCATCGCTCCCTCTCAACACTGGCTGGTAGCGCCGGACTAGCGAGTGTGGTAGTCGCAATTTGGGGGTTAGTGATGCGCCAGACCATCTCCCGCCCTACCGTCATTGCAACCCTCTCGTTCGGACTTATTTTATTTATCTTTCTGCTCTATCCCGCCTTTCAGGTTTTCAGCTCCGTTGTTCAGGCTTTTACGATGCTTGTCGTGATGTTGATTGCCGTTTTCGGACTTATGCAAAAATACCAAAAAGCCATCTGGATTGTGATTGGAGTGATGATTCTGGGCATCGCTACCAAAGTAGCCACCCAACACCTACCTTTCAGTCCAATCGATGTATATCACTACGCATTGGCCGCTATGGTTTTTTGTTTTGGCAAAGCCGTGTAAGGTTAAATTATTCCACGACAAACGACTCCATGCGCCGCAAAAAATCTTCTTCTACCTCGGCACCGTGCCCTGGCAAATCTGGAATAATTACTTGATAATGATTTTGGTAATGAATCCCGCCCAATATTGGATTTTGGGCGTGTTCAAAAGGAGAATCTAAATCATAAAATACGACGTTTTGCAAAGCAGACGCAAAATGGGCATTGGCCGAAATCCCCAAACGTGACTCCGACATACACCCAATCATACACTTGATGCCCGCCGCTTCGGCAATGGCGTTGATTTTCACTGCATTGCGCAAGCCGCCACTTTTTGAAAGTTTTATGTTGAAAAAATCCACGGCCTGTTGGGTTACCAATTTGATGGCATCTTGAGGAGAAAACAACGACTCATCGGCACAAATGGGCACGCGAGCGTTTTGTCGCAGTCGCGCCAAATGAGCATAGTCCCAATGTTTTACGGGCTGTTCGCAATACTCCACATTCCAGTCGGCAATCGTGTTCAAAACCGTAAGCGCGCTGATATAATCCCACCCCTGATTGGCATCGGTACGGAGGGGAATGGAGTCGCCGATAGCTTCACGAATGACGGCAATACGCCGAATATCATCTTTGGCGTTTGTTCCTAATTTTACTTTAATGGCTTCCGCACCACGTTCTTTTATTTTAACGGCATCAGCCGCCATTACCTCTGGCTGAGCAATGTAAATGGTTTCATCAGTAACAATCGGACGATTGGTGCCGCCCAAAAACTGATACAGAGGCATATTGGCGTACTTGGCGGCCAAGTCATACAACGCCATGTCAAAGGCACTTTTTACGGTCGGGTTTCCGCTCAGATACCGGTCCATCGCCGCCAAGCAGCCTTCTATATCCAACGGATTTTTACCAATCAGCAATTTGGCCAAATCATAAGCTGCCGCATACGCAGTGGCTTGGGTTTCTCCCACTATCATCCAAAATGGGGCACCTTCCCCTGTACCATAAAGGCCATCTGAGGTATAAATTTTGACTAGAATGTTGCGGGCTTCTTCAATCGTCCCGATTGCAATCGTGACGGGCGCTTGGAGCGCAATATTAAATTTATAGACTTCAATACGAGTGATTATAGACATGTTTTTTATTCGTTTTCTTCAGTGTTTGACAAGGTAAAAGTAACGGTACTCTATCAATCCCAACATTCCATAATCAACAAATCTCCTGCACTCGCCGAGATTTTCACAAACCCATCTTCCGCTGATTCGTTGCTGTTGCCACTCCGATAGCCGAGCCGCAAATAATCTCCTTGAAGGTTGTATTTTAAGCCTTCCGTTTGGATTCCTTCCACCAATCCGACGGGCACGAGCGAAATGGGCGTGCCTTTTACGTACCATTTTTCAAAGGTTCCAACCAACGGAAAAATCTTGGAGTAATCGTCCAGCATCACGATTTTGATTTGGTCTTTGTAGCGGACAATGTTGGTCATATTTGTCAGGCTATGGTCAGCGCGGCGGCCCGTTGCCCACACAATGTTTACGGCGGGGAATCCCCGTTCTATCAAAAATTCAATGCCTTTTTCCAAGTCCGTTTTGTCTTGGTCGGGTGCATAGACAATTTCGAGCGGATAATGTCGGGAGGCAATTTCATCAATGTCAACATTGTGGTCAAAATCACCCAACAAGACATCTACCTTTATTCCCAAATCCAATACCCGATGAATGGCGTGGTCGAGCACGACCACAAACGGCGACCATTCGAGCAATTGTCCCATCAATTCAAAACTACAGCCCTCGCCGTTGGCAATCAAAAGGGCTGGTTCCTGCTTTTCGCGAACAACGTGGTGTGAGGACATTTTTCAGTGGTTAGGAGTGAGAAAATATCATAATACTAAATACCCACTCCTATTTTTGGGAATGAATGAATGATTGATAACGCAAAGAAAGCGACAAAAAGCCACTTGGTACGCTCAAAAAGTTGTTTTTGTTGAGATACCCACGCCAAAATACCCAACGTAAACAGCAATGAAGAAGGAGCCAAGCGCCTGAAATATAGACTTTCGATGGATGAGTCTGTGAGGTAAACGGTTATCGTAAAAAGCAAATAAGCGAAGGCCACTATAAAAAAGGGCTCTTTTAGCATGAACTTAGTCATGCTGTCCGCATTGATTTTTATCTTTTTCGTCAATATTACGTGCCGCACAATCAGCCCAATAAGCACCCATTGCAACAAGGCAATGCCATAAATAAACCACTTGACCAAATCGCTCAAGCCAAGATTTTTTAGGTCCCAATCACGTATTGCAAAAAACAATACTTCCTCCCCCCAGCCGCGCATTCCCCGCCCAAGCCGTTGATCGAAAGGCTCCGTGGGCCAAAATCCATGTCCACCCGTGTAAGTATCTGTGTGGTAAAAATTGAAGAATAAATACCCAACTATCCATACCACAAAATAGAAAACCGCCTTGTATTGACGGCGGAGCATCAATGGAATCAGCAAAAAAATACCAGCATAACGCGTAAAAAAGGCGGCCACAGCAAAAATCACGCTACCTTCTTTTTGCCATTGATTTGCGCGCTCTGTTGGAGAAAAAAACACGCAAAAACCCAAAACGAATAAAATAAACAGCGTTTCTGACCACGTATTTGTGTACAATTGAATCAACGACGACGCCGAGAACCCTAACGACACAAACCACGCGTTTTCCCGAAAACGACGCTGAATCAACCAAAAGCACCCCGCTAATGCCAGAAGATTCACAATTTTAGAAGCGGTTTCTACAGAAAATGTTGTCAGCCAAGCCATCCCGGCAATCAGCGCAGAATAGCCAATCGGCCAGATGGCGCAGAAAGTTTCTTTTCCTTCAAAAGTAATAGCATAGCCCTTGCCACTGAGCAAGTTTTGAGCCGCCTGAAGATAAAAATGAGAATCGGGGGTTAGAAAATAGGCAGAGTCTGCGCGAAGTTTGAGATAAACTACCGCACAAATGAGTAGGAATTGAAAAACCAAGACAATGCGATTCAGCATACTTATTCCCCTGAAGATGTCTATTATTTGCCTATTCCAGCACTTTTCAGGGTGACAAATATAGTATTACTTATCCGCATCTGCCATGCGCTCGCGCGCCTTAGGCAGTTGCCACCAAGGCAAATACGGATAGGCATGATGCTCCAAATGGTAGCCAAAAAAATAACAGCTCAAAAACGCCTTCACGTGATTAAGCGATTGACTGCGCGCATTGAGCGGTGGATTGTGATGCTCGCCGCGATGGGGCAAATAGGTGCCGAAATAAAACAGTTGAAAGGTGCTCAACACGGCAGGAATCATCCAAAAAACCACCAGATTTTCCCACGGATACCACAGTTTCAAAATGTTGTATGTCACCGCCATCAACAGCACTTGCAACACTGAAACGTACTCTTTGGCAAAAGCAAAAAACCACAAAAAGAAATTGGGATGCCCGTCATGATAATCGGGGTCGTCGGGGGTCGCAGCGTGGCGATGATGCAAATGATGCTTGGACGAGAGTTGTTTGTAATTGTTAAACGCAAACAATGAGGCACTTAGAAAGCCTATCACATAGTTCAATCGCTTATTATGAGGAGCCACCACACCATGAATGGAATCATGAGCGGTGATAAACACCCCCGTATAAAGGTGCATTTGTAGCAACACAAAGACATACACCAACGGGTCGCGAAAATCAAGGGGGTAATGGAGCAAAAAAAACAAACTTCCAAACCATAACAACAGGACTGTGAAGGCTATCCAAAGTCCTTTTTGGCCGATTTTGGTAGGTTTGATAACGGGAATTGAAGACATCACAAAAAGTGGTTATGCATTTTTAACGAAAACGCGAGGTCTTTTGTTCTCACACCCCCACAACTACACAAACTCTTTCGGTGATTGCCCCGTAAATTTCTTAAACGCCCGGTTGAAAGTCGATTTGGAATTGAAGCCGCATTCCATCGCTACCCCCAACAGCGATAAGTGCGCGTTGGCGGGATTTTTGAGTTGGCGTTTGACTTCTTCAACGCGGTATTCATTCACAAAATCGTTGAAGTTTTTGCCAAAGTTTTGATTAATGGCCGCCGAAAGCATCGAAGTATTGGTTTTGAGTTTGGTGGCCAAATCGCTCAACGAAAGTTCAGGTTCGAGGTACAGCTTTTGTTCTTTAAACAACTGCTCAATTTTCGGTTTCCACTCCGAATAATCATTGGTCGACCCAGATGGTGGATTAGCGGGCGGGTTGGCGGTCTCCCCCACCAACGATAATCCAATGGCCTCCACTTTATCATCTTTAAAGATGAGTTTGATAGGCTGATGCTGGGCGTATCCTTTTATGCCCACATAGGCGATGATTACCACCGTGAACAAATGCCACCACCAATCCTGCTCAAAGGGCAAATCGCCCAAGGCCCAATCGGCAATGGACCAGCTCAGCTTAAACACTTCTCCCGCAATGATGAGGTAAATAAAATTGCGAATCCACACAAAACTGATGGTTTCTGTATCGGAAAACTGGGTTTCGACCCAGCGGCGGTATTCTTTGTAGAGCCGCAGCGATTGATAAAAATAATAAATGTACGAACCCCAAATGGCAATGCTCTCCAGCCAACCCAACCAATACGCCAATTCCGAACTTCGAAAGGCGTCGATCGACTTTTTTCCCTGCACAAAGACTACGAAATTAACCATAAAGTAAACGACATAAAACGAGTAATGCCACAAATGGGCGGCTTTGAACCGAAAATCACGGTTGATTTGGGCTTTTAGATAAAAATAAATCGTGGGCGCAAAGGCAAGGTGAAAATAACGCGGAAAGCCGTCAAATTTTTCCCAAAGGATATTGATTCCCGAAAAACCAAACGTGTAATCCTGAATCTCCATGGCGAGAAAGAACATGACCCATCCCAAAAATTTGTCGGAAAGCCGCTCTTCCTGCCAACCACGAAACCACAATAAAACCGCAAATAGTAACCCTAAAAAGTAGCCGAATTGTAAAGGCGTTTGATAGATTGACATAGAGAAAATGTGCTTTTTCTACAACCTGCTTGGCGTACTGTTTGTTTAATGTTTTATCCTAACAGAACCATTACCCATTATTCCAGAAATGTGTTCTACTTTGCCAGGCCCAAACTGACCTACATTTCCGTTGCCAGAGCCATGCGCCGTGAGCGATATTTGCGCATGTACGTCCACTTTTCCGTTGCCGTAGGATTTAACCTTGGCAGTTTTGGCAATTAGATTTAGGGCGTTAACATCGCCATTCCCGTCCTTTTTAATGTCGAGTTCGTCAATGTTTCCTTGGAGGATAGCGTTACCATTGCCACTATTTTCTAACCTGAAATACCGCCCTATGATACCCGTCACGTGCAAATTGCTGTTACCTCGGTGCTGAATCACGGAGGCCTCGGGCATGGTCACCTTCACTTTTATGCGTGTACCTTCCACGTAGAGTTTATTGCTGGCATTTCCTTGCAAACCAATCGTCAACACGCCCTCTTTTTCGTCTTTACCGACATGCAGCAACGACTCTAAGTTTTCGTCAATTTCGATTTTTATCGAGAACGTTTTCCCAATTTCTACTTCAATCTTTCCATCCAAATCTTCCAGATTAATCTTGTCAAAATCCCGAATGTTATAACTCTTCTGAACAACTTTCCCGGTGCCTCTTAACGGCCCGCGCTGGGCCTGAGCAAATAAGACCATCAGACTAAAAAACATACTTATAAACACTGTCTTTTTCATGATTTTTATCTTTACACAATTGATAATAAGTTAATTAAAGGATGTTTATGGCTGTAACCGTGCAAAAATCTACCATAACACTGGTTATGTTTTTAGAAGTCAGATTACTTTTTGTAACCCATTGACAGTCCCGTATCACCTTTCACCAAAAGCTCCACCGCAACTTGTTCGTTGGATTTGTTTTCGATGCGCAACGCGGTGTTTTTGCTCAGTTTTGTCTTAATGGTTTCGTTGGGTTTTACGGTTACGGGCGAATGTCGCCCACCGCCAATCGGCGCTTTCCATAGTTGTACCTCGTTGGCCGATACATTTTTTAGTTTGACCGAAAACTTTCCGTGTTCGTTATTCCCCAATACAAAACTGTCCTGCGCTTTAATAGTGGTGGTAGAAGTGAGCGTCCGGCACGACGTAGTGATGAATCCCAAGGTGATGATGAATGCTGACAGTAACTTTTTCATGGTTTGTAAGATGGTTAGTCAATTGCTCCGTTGCGATTGATGATGCAAAAGTGGAGCAAGGCCAACCCTTCCATGCTTCAAAACATGATTTGACACGTCTCAAATGATGATTTGAAACGTAATGTTTGCGAAAACGTCTAAAAAGCTGCATTTTCGGGGCATCAAACAACAGATGTATGTCAAAAAAGCAACGTAGCGGCATCGTTTATTCCACCGACCCCAGCTTTCAATATAACGACGACGATTCGGACGAAGACGCCGAGACACCCACGCCCAACCAGCAAGAACTTAAAGTATGGCTTGAGCGCAAGGGCGGCGGAAAAGTAGTGACGGCCATAAAAGGATGGACGGGAAAAACGGGCGACATGGAGGATTTGGCCAAACAGCTCAAAACCCTCTGCGGCACGGGCGGCACAGCCAAAGACCGCGAAATTTTAATTCAGGGAGATTTCAGAGATAAGATTCTGACGTGGCTGTTAGCCAAAGGCTACAAAGCAAAAAAAGCAGGAGGTTAAAGATTGGTATAACGTACGATACTCTCCTATCTTTTCCTTCTTTTCGTGAGGGCTTTTTCGTTCAACTTCCATAATTGAACCCCAAAATAGGCAAGTGTGCCGCGAGGCTGTACGCTTCGGCTGACGAGCGCTCCAAAATTACTGAAACCAATATAGGCAGGCCCGAAACGCACCGAAAACCCAATTGTTGGATTTTGATTGCCGTTTATCCATGTAACTGGCAGAGTAAACTCCACATCTTCACCTTCAAAACGCGGGGTCAATGAGAATAGCTCAGGTTGAAAAATATACGTTGGCAACACGCCCGTATTGGTCGGTTTTATCCAAGTGGCATTCACAAAAAACGACTTCGCAAACTGTACGTCAGCATCTATGTTGATGGTACGCGGAAGCTGTGTTTCATAGCCATAGTCGCGTGAATCAGACTTCCCCAAGATTGTTTCTAGGTTTTTGACCGAGTTATTCCCCAAATCAATAATTTGTTCCTGATTGATAGTCAGCTTATTGAGCGTACCGCTGTATTGTTTTCCCGTACTTGGGTACGTGATTTTGCCCGCATCCGTAATCGCCGCCCCGACGCGCAAAATATAATTGGCCCGGTCTTGAGAATGGTTTCTGATACGCCCTAATTCTACCGTAGCACCCAAATCAAGCGCCGTACCCGAGCCATAATCAGCCGAAAACAAACTACCTAGCCCAAAGGCTTTTACGGGTTGAGTGTAGCCGTATTCGTAATTTACATTCGATAAATCAAGGACATACTCTTCCTGGTTGAGCGGACGAACTTGATAATTGGCGCTTTTGAGGTTAAGGTACACGTTTCTCGCGCCCGAAAGGCGTTTGATGGTCGCTCCCACTTTGACCCGAATCAGCCCCTCTATGCGTATGGGCATGGCTGCAAAGGTCAGTCCCGTTTCAAAAAAAGAGTGTTGATTAAACGTAAAATCTTTAAAACTCCCCGTAGAAGCCTTGGTAAGGCCATCGTCAAGGCGGTTTTTATAGCTATCAAAAATCACAGGCGGAACCCCTGACCCTTGCACAAATCCTCTCATACGTGACTGAAAACCCACGACAAGCCAATTGTTTTTCCCCAAACCCACGTAGCCCGACGGCGTTCTGAGCTCGGCAGTTACATTGATATTTTCGCCTTGTGTTTGCGTACCAGTCAGTTTTGTTTTTCCATACATATCTTTTTCGGCGTAGGCATTCCTGAAAGGATGAAAAAGTGCATCTGTCCTAAAATATTTAAAATATCGATTGGTGATAGTCGCATTAAAAGACACCAGATTGATGTGGTACCGATAGCGCGTCCCCGCGATTGAAGAAGGATTGAAGGTTGCCCGGTTGATACCTGCGTAGTTGCTGCTATGCTGCCCGATAAACTCCTGAGCAAAAACCCGTTGAGAAAATACTTCAATAAATAAAAGTGTAGTCAATGTCCTTAATTTCATATACCGCCGTCTCAATGTAGTGTTGTGGATATAACGAAAAGTATGCCAAAAATGAGCAAAAAACAATAAAAAATGATTCCAAAAAGTAAATAACGACATTTAATGAAGAGAGACGATGCACTATGGAAAGGTTTATTGGAAGATATTTTTGACGATTTTCTTCGTTTTCATTTCCCAAATGCTGATGATTTGTTTGATATGAGTCGTCCGTTTGAGTTTTTGGATAAAGAGCTTGAACAGCTTTTTCCCGCCGATGAAAATGATTTTTCACCCAAATACGTAGACAAATTGGTTAAAGTTATCACTAAAGAAGGGCTCGAAGGATGGATTTTAGTGCACATAGAAGTGCAAGGCTCTCGGGATCGTGATTTCGCCGAGCGTATGTTTACATATTATCATCGTATCAAAGATAAATACAACAAACCCATTACCGCTTTTGCCATTTTGACTGACAAAAATAAGTCATTTCGGCCAACAGCATTTGTGCAAGAATTTTTAGGAACAAAAATCAACTATGAATTTAACTCTTACAAAGTATTAGATGCTGATACTGAGTTATTGCAGCAAAGCAACAACCCCTTTGCTATTGCCATTTTGACCGTACAGACTGCATTGTTGAAAGGAACATTCGACGAAGAGAAGCTGTTTGACTTAAAGACCGATCTGGCAAAACACCTGTTGAGTAAAGCTATTTCGAAAGAAAAAATTAGATCGTTAATGCGTTTTTTAAAACTCTATATTCGTTTTGATAATGAACGCTATATTCTTAAATTTGAAAATACATTAAATCAACTTGCTAATCGTCAAACAACTATGGGCTTAGAAGAATTTGTATTGGACAGAGCCAAACGGCAGGGACTGTATGAAGGCAGAAAAGAAGGAATAAAAGAAGGCTTGAAAGAGGGTATGGAAATAGCCCGCCTTGAAAAAGAGCGCGCTTTTGTGACCAATTTGTTAAAAAAAACCTCTTTGGATATACTTCAAATTGCCGACATAGCAGGCGTAACCATCACATTTGTGGAGGAAATAAAAGCGACACTAACTGCCTAATCACCGCGCCATACGTTCTTTATACAACTCTTTCTGTGCATTTTCGAACCGAAATTTCCCTTGCTCAAAGTAACGAAAAAATCATCCTTCAAACGCCCATTTTGACGGTAGGGTCGTGTTTTGCGGAAGTGATTGGACAAAAATTGGTCGATAACAAAGTCCCTACCCTAGCTAACCCCTTCGGGACTATTTTTAACCCGCTTTCCATCATAAAACTTCTTCGGCAGTCTATCAACCGGCAACCTCCCGACGAAAATTTATACGTTGAAAATCAGGGCATTTGGTTTCATTATGACTTTCACTCTTCGTGCTGGGCTCTCACTAAAGAAGCCCTTACTACGCAGTTGACTCATCAGTTGCATCGGGTACGGGAGTGGCTCTTGAATACTAAGTGGTTGATTATTACCTTCGGAACAGCGTATGTTTATCGGCAGATAGCTACCCAATGTATCGTTGCCAATTGCCACAAAGTGCCCAACAAACAGTTTAGGCGCGAGCTTTTATCTATAGAAGCCATTGTAGAAGATTTCAGGGGTATTTGCTCATTACTCCGTTCAGAAAATCCTTCCATAGCGGTTATCTTGACCGTAAGCCCCGTACGGCACACCCGCGACACCCTCCCGCTCAATGCCGTTAGTAAATCCATTTTGAGGGTTGCTTGTCATGAACTAAGCGAGACTGTGGAGAATGTCCATTACTTTCCCGCTTACGAACTTTTGCTGGATGACCTGCGCGATTATCGCTTTTATAAACCCGACCTTATTCACCCCAACGAAACTGCGGAGCAATACATTTTTCAACGGTTTTCAGAAACCTATTTTGATGATTCCCTGAAACAATTTGCCAGAGAATGGCAGAAACTAAAGCAAGAAATGGCGCACCGCCCGCTACAACCCAACTCTGCGGCCCACAAACTATTTCTCAAAAACTTGCTAAAAAAACTTCAAAAGATGAGAATAAACGTGGAGGTAGGTGCTGAAATCGCCTTTGTTGAAAAACAACTCCAAGCGTTTGAAAATTAGAACGACAGTGGCCACTGCTCAATCCACCGTTTCAGCAACGTAAAGTTTTTCGGGCGCGGTACTTTCACGATAGAAACGGCTCTTCTGAGTCGAATACAATCTTCAAAATGGCGCTGTAAGCCCCCCCCCTCTAACAACCGCGACGGAAGCGGAAAATGCGGAAATAACTCCACGGGCGTCTGTGTTAATTTTACAACTCCTACTTGTTTGGAATAAGGCCGTTGCAAAATAATGATTTTGTGAAGCGGCACGGGTTCGCGGGGGAAATTAGCAATCGGTTGTTGATACAAAAATTTGTTATGCCCCTCAAAAGCGGGTTGCAATTGAGTTTTATCAAACCCTAAGTTATTCACCGTATTTTCCCAAATCTTAAGCTCAGGAAACGCGGGTAGTACGTAGGGTTTTCCTTTTTCATCGAACCAAACGGCGGTCAAATCATCACTCAATATTGTATAATCCCGCTGCGCAAACGCCGACACCGTCGTTGATTTGCCCGCTCCTGGCCGCCCGATAAAAATCGTTGCCTGCTCTCCTATTTTGACGGCGCTTCCATGAAGCAAAAAAAGATTACGTTGAAACAACACCATTCCCAAGGCTTCGCTCAACGCAAAAAGCCGAAAAACGCCATCATCATTGGTCATTTTTTCGTACTCTAACCGATTTCCTAATAGGGCTTTGAAGCGCGCAATTCCTTCCCAGTCTAGCATCGTAGCGTTGCCTCCACCACCAAATATTGCCCGTACCCCTTTTCGATAAATTTGCGTTTGAAATTGCTTTTCCGCAGAAAATCGAGCCTTTTCTATGATAATATCGGCTTTACCTTCACCCTTGGGCAATTGAAGATCAATATCAGAATCAATAGTTAATGTATACGCGCGAAAAAGCATCAAGGAATCAATTAAAGAATTAAATACAAAAAGGAAACTCCCAGTATTCCTAAACTATTTCCACGAGTTTTTCGCTCATTAATTCCTTCAAAAGCGTTTTTATATCGTTTTCACACGTGACTTCATCAATTTCAAATTCGGCTAAAACCGCTTTTTTCAACTCTTCAACGGTGGCGGGTTTCTGTTGCAAATGCTCCCAAATCAGCGTGCCTACTTCATCAAGTTCATAATATACCCCCGCATCGTGATTTAGGATAATCGTCTCATTATCAAGACTCGATGATACTTGATTGTGTGTGAGTTTAAAAGTTTGCGATAAATCAATATTCATGTCAACTTACGTTTTATTGCTTTCGTGTACTGTAAATCTAAGCGATTCACTCGATTCCATGAATTGAACTTCAGATCGACAAATTCATTTTTTGTGTCAATGAATAAAATGTACACCCTTAATAAGCGTAAAATTACCATTTTCAGCTAAAACTCCTCCTCAAATAATTTATTTCAACAAACCTACTCTTATGATGACGACCGTTTATGAACGATTTTCATCAAAATGTAAAGCGTATTTAACTGCATACTATATTTGGGTAAATGGTTATCTGCCTTATAAATCGTGACAAAAAATTATTGGTTACTTATTGGATTGGCGCTGTTGGTAGGATGTACCTCTTCTGGGCCAATTCCCAAAGAATCTGATTACCGCTTTTTCCCTTTGGAAACTGGGCGATTTGTAGAGTACGAAGTGCAGGAAACGTCCTATGCGCTGAGCAAGCCCCTTGTAAAAATCTCTTATTTTCTGAAAGAAGTTTGCGGCTCCGAACTTAAGGGGACAACGGGGCAATATCAAATCAACCGTTTTAGAAGAAACACTGCCGACCAAAACTGGTCACTAGACTCAGTGTGGACCGCCTACCTCCTACCCGACCGCGCCGTAAAAATCGAAAATAATCGTCCCATCTTAAAAATGATTTTTCCGCTTTTCGACGGTCTTACGTGGAACGCAAACCAATACAATACCCTACCGCCCCAAACCAGTGAAGCTCGCTTCTCCAATCTGCCCTTTAGTATTAATTCACTCACGTTTTCTAGCAATTTGGAGATTGTCCAACAAAAAGATTCAAGCTTGGTTTATTTGGTTAATTTCACAGAACGCTACGCCCCAAACGTCGGGTTGATTTATAAAGAAAGTACCAGCCTACAATACTGTCAAAACGCCGATTGCCTAGGGAAAGGTATCGTTGAATTTGGCCACCAAAAAATCCTAAAAATCAACGCATACGGCAAAGAATAACGCCCGCTGCGTTAGTCAATAATGAACTTTCCCGTTGCTATTTTTTCTCCAATTCTGCAACGATATATGTATGTTCCAGAAGCAGGCGGGTCGGTCCAGTACAATTCGTTTTCACCCAGTTGGGCATCGAATTTTACCTCCTTGACTTTTTTCCCTTCTTCGGAATAAATCGTCAAAACACCCTCTACCACAGATCCGCTCAACTCGTAAATAAATCGAGCATAACCCCTTGAGGGATTGGGTGCTACGACGATGTTCAGTCGCTCTTGCACCTCCTCAATGCGGAATTGAACACGGTACGGAATTCCCGCTCCATTTCCATTCACATCCCTTGCCTGCACCAATAATTCATACTTCCCAGCCGCCAATACACCTGGTCTGAACTGAACAGCTAGATTTCGAAGTGTTTTCAACTCAAATAACCCATTGGTCAGTAATTTGAACGGACAGGAGTCGCAGGCTTTGAGGTATAATTGAACCAAATTGGTGTCTAATTCCAACGGATTATCATCAAAAAGCAAAACATTAAAAACAGGCATTGAAGACACAAGTGCCCCATTCTGAATCACTTTACCATCAACGGTCACCTCCATGACAGGATTAACACGGTCAGTTGTGGTGTATGCAGGGTAGCGCGTGAGCGGTTCTACCAATGGCCAGTTTAACGTCAATTGTGCTTCGTTGTTTTGCTCGTTCAATTCTTCAATCTGCTGTGTCGCATCCAGAAATACTTTTATATTGCTAAAGCCAGCGTTCTTTTTAATGCCCAAAAACAGCGTGTCTTTTTGAGTCGGAGCCTTTACCGAAAACATTCTGGAGGAAACCGTGCCGTTGGTTTCTGTTAGGCTAAGTTTGATGGTAAAACTTTTTAGCCGTTCATCCACTTTTCCTGCATTGGTAATGATAACGCCCACCTGCACCGAATCTGACTGCGAAAACGATTTGGGGCTTTGAACAAACATCCCCTTCGTTTCAACGGCATAATCAGGTTTATTGATTTTAAATAACACCACCGCTGGGTCGCCCAAAAGAATGAGTTGATGCACATTGGCAATGTCAAATTCGTTCTCTTTGGTGGTGGCAATGGTGTTACTCACTTTCTGCAAAATTTCACCGATGGGCCTCCCCAAGGTTGCTTCTTGGTCAAACATGGCCGAATAAAGTTCTTTCAGGTAATGCGCCGAAATGGAAGGATAACTCCAAAAAGAATTGGAAAGCACGCCAATTGAGCCTTTTTCGGGCGTCAGCAGCCAATCAGCCGCTAAGGTTTCGTACCGATAAAAGACATTCCCGACCCCGCAGCCATTGAAATACATAAACGGGTACCGACCTTTATTGGCCAATTGGGTGGTGGGGTCGGAGGCATAGCCAATGTTGAGGTCGGGCACGGTAGGCGACGCGTGCCCCATAAACGTAACCATTCCCACCCCCTTGTTGACCTGTTCGGCGATGGAAAGATTCTCTACGGGTTCGGTAGTGCGCTTTGTATATACTTCCACCTTGCCGCCCAATGATGATTTTTTCACAAATGGCTCCAAATCGGCCAAAATTCCTTTTAATTGTTGTATTTCTTCTGCTGATTTGCCGCCACTCAGGTGGAGAATTGTTTTTGTATTCAGGGCAGGCGGCGCTTTTTCAAATTCCTTTACTTTATTCAAATAGGCCAACACCTGCTGAGGGGTGGAAGCGCTTATACGACCCGTTCTGAACGCAGGCGTATTTGGGTCTACACCACCCAATCCCGCCGATAGCAACACATCCGAACCTGGATAGCCGAATGTAGGAACAAAATCACGGTCTTGCCCAGTTTTGAGGACGTCAGGAAAACTCACCCCATTGCCGATGAGCAATAAGTAAGGGGCTTTTTTGCCCGACTGGAGTTGATAATTGAGGAAGTTCCGAATGCTCAATGGCCCGCGCTCACCATAATTAAATTGATCGTAGAGTTGCTCTATATCGGCAACCAGTACTTGATGACCTCCTCCTTCGGCAGATTTGCGGTAATCGGCATAGGCTTGGGCAGCGTTTTCAAGGGTTTTATGGGTAACGATAACGTAATCAACCTCTGTGGGGTAAGGGGTAAAGTTTACTTTTTTCAAAGACTCAACCGATTGAATAACTGTTGTTACAAACAATGTTCGGGATTGTGCCGTGCCCAGCCCAACGGCCTGCCAACGCCCGTTAGACCATCTACTTTCAAGCACTCGCGGGTTCATGGATTGGGTTACATCATAGAAAATCGGGGTAACCGATGAGGGTATCCCTGCAATGGCTACTGTTGACTGGTTGGCAGGATTAGGGAGCAGATAAAAATATTTTGAAGCACGGTCGGTCATTTCAAATCGCTGAGGATAAACGACTTCGTATTTCGTGAGAGAGTAGAACTCGTACTGATTGTTCAAATTCGATTTCATTCTGAGCGCAAACATATCCCCAGCGTTAAGCTCATTTTCAGCAACCGTGGCATTGACGGATTGATGATTGAATCCAAAAAAATCAAGGGTTGAAATTGTGCGTTGTCCCACCGAGACATTGAGCAAATGAAACGATTCATAGCGACCGTTCAGCAAGGCCGTGAGTTGAATGGGATGACTAGACGATGCCACCCGATTGGTGAGCGCAATCATCACCTGCGCCAACGAATCGCGCCGAATCAATTTGCCCGTCCATCCTTCGCCTTTTTCGTAATAGCTTTGCTGTAAAAAAGGTACCAAGCCATTGTTATTATTGAACGACCATTCCTCTTTGTACTGTTTTACCTCTCGTTCTAAATGAAAGGCTTCGGGAGCGGCAGCACTGGCCTGATACCCAATTTCCTCTATTCGTTTACCTTTATGATTAGGAACAATAGTCAAGAAATAGGCGTTTTCGTCACTGTAAAGGCTCACCGTCGTTGGCGGGCGGGCCGAGTAAGGTCGGTAAACTAGACTGTCCTGAACTCCAGTGTTTGCTTGAGAGAAAAATTCTACATAACTACTTTCCGTTAATTTACCATTAGTGACTCCCGCTACCCGAACCGCAACTTCTTCTCCCCGATAAAATAAGGACAACTGTTCTGCTGGTGCGGACGCAACTGGAAAACCCGCTTTGCGCAATTGGTCAACACTGATTCGGTATACCCCTTCTTGCTTTACCGTAATTTTGAAGTAGGGCTGTTCATAACGAATCCAGTCATTGGCATAAGGGAGAACTTGGGCCATCAAGTGCTGTATGACTGCGGTCAGAAAAACAGATAAAAACAGTAGTTTTATTTTCAACTTCTTCGTGCCTTGGAGCGTCCAAAATCGCTCGTTAAATCTGCCTCAATTTAATAATTGTATTCATTTTGGGGAGTAGATAAAAGAGGAAAGAAAGTAGAAATGTGTAAACGGTAAAGGTCCATCATTCGGTCACATATTTTTATAATTTTGCTCATCGAGGTCCCCTAAACCCAAAATAACAGCATATTGGGCGCTAAGTCCTGTATTTTGTAACTTTCCTTTCTTTTTTGGTGTTAACAAATTTCAAAACCTCCTTATTGGCCATTATGAACGAAGAAAAAAAAAGCGGAAAAATATTTGACTGGCCCACCCTTCGCCGTCTTTACACCTTCATTAAGCCTTACCAAAAACAATTTTATTTCCTCATTGCCATCATTTTACTGAGCGCATGCTTAGCGCCATTAAGCCCGTTATTGATTCGTTATACCATTGATAATCAAATCGCAACGGGTGATTACAATGGACTTGTGGTCATGCTTTTGATTATGATTGGCATTTTGTTGGTGCAGGCAGTGATTCAGTTTGCCAATACCTATTTGGCGGGTTGGTTGGGGCAAAATATCATCCGTGATATTCGGGTTCAGTTGTACGAAAAAATTCTTAGTCTGCGTCTAAAATTCTTCGACAATACGCCCATTGGCCGCTTGGTTACGCGGACGGTCTCCGACGTTGAAACCCTCTCCGACGTATTTAGCGACGGTATGGCCGCCGTGGCGGGTGATATTTTGCAGTTAATTCTAATCATCGGGGTGATGTTTTACACCGATTGGCGTCTGTCGCTCATTAGTCTTGCTACCGTGCCCTTCATGCTCATAAGTACGTATATTTTTAAGGAAAAAATCAAGGATTCATTCAATGAAGTGCGCACGGCGGTCTCCAACCTCAACTCGTTTGTGCAAGAGCACCTTACGGGGATGAACATTGTGCAGATTTTCAGCGCGGAGAAAACCGAATACCGTAAATTCAAGAAAATCAATACCATTCACCGCGACGCCAACATACGTTCGATCTGGTATTATTCGGTCTATTATCCCGTGGCCGACGTCATTGCCGCCGCCGCAACGGGTTTGGTCGTGTGGTACGGAGCCCGCGAAATCATGCATTACAACGCCTCATTTGGAACCGTAACCGCCTTCATCATCTTTATTGGCCTGTTTTTCAGGCCAATACGCATGTTGGCCGACCGTTTCAATACCCTCCAGATGGGTATTGTAAGCACCGACCGTATCCTAAAGCTACTCGACAGCCACGATTTCACGGTCAACAACGGTACTTATACCCCCGAAACACTGCGCGGAGAAGTCTCTTTCAAAAACGTTTGGTTTGCTTATAACGAAGAAGAATACGTCCTTAAGGATATTTCATTCGATGTCAAAGAAGGTGAAACCATCGCTTTTGTAGGGGCGACTGGCGCAGGCAAATCGTCGGTCATTAATTTGCTGAGCCGTTTTTATGACATCAATAAAGGTGAGATTTTGGTTGATGGCACCGAAATTCACAGCTACGAATTGGGCGCATTACGCCAAAATATCGGCGTTGTGCTACAAGATGTATTTTTATTTTCGGACACCATTCACAACAACATTACGCTCGGCAATACGTCCATCAGTCGTGCGCGCATCATCGAGGCAGCGCAGTTGGTCGGAGCGCATGAGTTCATAGAGCGGCTTCCAGATGGTTATGACTACAACGTCATGGAGCGCGGTGCTACGCTTTCGGTGGGGCAACGTCAATTAATCTCTTTTGTTCGGGCCTTGGTCCATGACCCAAAAATCATTGTGTTGGACGAAGCAACATCATCGGTCGATACCGAAACGGAAGAGTTGATTCAGAATGCCATTGAAAAACTGATGAAAGGCCGTACTGCTATCGTGATTGCGCACCGGTTGAGCACTATCCAGAAAGCGAGTCAAATCATTGTACTCGACAAAGGCGAAATTCAGGAAAAAGGAACCCACGACGAACTGCTAGAGCGGGGCGGGTTCTACGCCAATCTGTACCGAATGCAGTACAAGGAAGTCATTTCTTAATCAAGAAAGGAAAGCCACAAAAAGAATAGGCCAGAGAATATTCCAAATTTTAATGGATATCCCTCTGGCCTAAGTTTACTGCCTGGTTCAAGGCAGGTATTTATCGTAGAGTAGAGTATGCTTAAACAGTTATCGTTAAAAGCGTGTCATTTCTATCGATTATACCCCCATTCCGTTTTTCGAAGCTTGAGCATCTCCTCCGGCGCTACCCATAGCGCGGGTGAGGGTGGCAACTTTACCAACTACTTTCAGTTTCGGTGCGCGATACTTCTTTTTCATAAGGGTTTTTTTTATAAGTTGAATAAAAATTGATAAGATATATGCTTCTAAATAGATGCCAAATGAGTTTACTTTTAAATTCTTCGGGATAGTCGTTCGATTTGCAAATTTCTATACGTTTTAGAAATTCTTTCTCGTTTATCCAAGTACGAAGAATCGGATACTGCGCAACCGCATTTTTATAATACTCCTCAAATGAAGGAGTTGCAGTTAAGAGAGTCACATGAATTAGCGATTCAAAATTGACTTTTACCGTCCGAAGCCTTACCGACTCGGGCATTATCCCCTTCATAGCTTCCCGAATCGTACCCCTTCTTTTGCCTTCATTGAAGTTGAGCGTACTAGGCAACAGCAATGACAGCTCAATGAGCCGACGATCTAGAAATGGATGCGCTACTTTGAAGCCATGGTGGGCGCCTACATGGGCAAAAATGTCACAGAACTTGGTCATTCCCTCCGAAAAAATCTGCTGAAAATGCGGCAACAGATGTTCTGGTATTCCCGCATTATTTTCAGCACCCTTCATTTGGCGACTCACTTCGGGATGAGTCAGGGTGTATTTTTGGAGAGCTGGCCCTAAAATGGTGTAATTAGAATCAGCTTTTAAACGCCCAAGAGCGGTAATGGCAGGCCAACAAACCTCCAACCTGAATTTTCCCGCTTCCAGCAGAGACCTCCAATTGCCACGGCGGGTCAAAATGCCTTTTACTTTGCTCCATTTACGTTGGCCAATGCTATCTCGGAGTTCTGATTCTAGTAAAATTCCTTTGTAAAAAGTCTTGATTTTATCTGGCGACCAAGCGTTGATTCGTTTTAAAAAATTGAACTTAACGGCGTACTGGGCGTAGTCATCAAAGTTTTTTTCAAAAACCTCCCATTGGCCTTTTTTGAGAGGTTCCCATAATACATCCATGCCATAATCCACCACAATATCGCCTTCGTGGCCCGTCAGCAATACCCGACAGCCTTCTTTCTGCAAGCCCTTCATCCAACCCGCCTGCGCAGGGGGAGTTACCACAAATGCACTAGGGGCATCTGTCATGTAAGCTACCTCGGTAGTGGTTTCATAAAAATCAAAGTCACTTATTTTGACATAATGATGCCGAAACCCACCTTCGGCCAACACCGCTTCGGCATAGGGCTTCTCATCACATTCGGGTAGTTCTACATCCATGTGAAAGGTATGCAACTCCTTTCCTTCTGCTCGCAAAATATCCCTAGCCACACAACTCACCGAGGAGGAATCCAATCCGCCGCTGAGGTGGGCCGCAATCGGAAATGCGGTGCGGGTGCGACACCTAACGGACTCAATAAACGTTTTTCGAAACTCCTGTATGAAGTCTTCGTCCGTTTTTAAGTGGCTAAAACGCTCCAGACGCAAATCCCAATAAAATTTCTGAGAAAATTGCTCCGCCGAAACCGTCAGAAAATGCGCAGGCTTAACACTCTTGATAGATTGGAAATATGTACCATCTACGTACCTTCTGAAATCACTCAACTTTGAAAGATGAGCCGCAATTTTAAGTTCATCCAGATCTTGCGGGACAAAATCAAGCGCCAAAAGTCCTTTAATTTCGGAGGCAAACGCAAATACTTTACCAGGCAAATGATAATAATACAGGGGCCTCACTCCTATGTGGTCGCGAGCACAGAACAACTGGCTTCGCTGAGTATCCCAAATAACAAATACAAAATCACCAATCAGGCGATCAGCACAGCCTTCGCCCCATTGTTCGTAAGCCGTTAAAATAAGTTCACTATCAGGAAAAAAGGCTCTAGTTTCTTCGGGAATTTGTAATTCTTCAAGCAACTGAACGCGGTTATCTATACGAGCATCAGCAACGATGATTTTGCCCTGTGCACTTTCCAGTGGCTGACGCTCATAAACCGATTCTGGCGAGATGTGTAGGTACATTGAAACCATCCCCACCGGTCCTTCGAGGTACATATTCATGCCATCCACTGCCAGATGCTTTAATGAGCGTTTCATCATTTCCACATCCGAAAGTCGAACGTCTGAACCGTCAAATTTAAATATCCCCAAAAGACCATTCATCGAAAAATACTATATACCCTCTAATAGGTACCATTTAAGTACAAAAACCTCATTCATTTCACAATAATACGTATTTTATTCACACCAAAGGAATAATTTTATATACCCATAAATTAAAAATTACAGTCGCACAAAAATCGGATAGGAATAAAATCTCCAGATGATTATTATTTCTGCTTTCCAAAGCAGGCCGAGTGTATGCCGCTTAAATAAGGTCACACCATTGGGCAAGTTGAAGAAGGGCGGTGGTATCGCTGACCCCAACGCGGTCCATCATGTTTTTTCGATGATTACTGACGGTATTGACACTGATGGACAGTTCGGTGGCGATACGCTGTGAGTTATACCCTTTTGCAATCAGTTTCAGAACCTCCAACTCTCTTTTTGAAAGAATGTCGTGATTGAAAACTTCTCCCGTGCTAGAATGAAAATACGCATTGCACTGAGAAACACGTGTACATGACTGGCGCAACCAAGCAAAATTAGCGTTGTATAAGTGCGAAATGTTCTGGTTAATCATCAATACTACATTGGGTGTACCGTCGATACGGGCTGAAAGCGGCATGAGGGTGGCAAAAGACACCCAAGGTTTTCCGTTGAGTGGCTTGAGTCGCATTCCTACCCATTGAGTTTTTATAAATTTGCGCCGTTTTGGAGACACCGCCTGAACCATATTTTGAAATTGGCTAATGACCCGTTTAAATGAGGGCTGACTTTCGGGCCTTAAAAAGGCAAAAGGTAAGTATTGAGAAGTTAATGGCTTACCACTTTCACCAAACAGCTGTAGACAATTTTCGTTTGCATAAAGAATTTCAAGCCGCTCGAGGTCCAAAACCACCACAAAAGTCCACGGCTCAAGCAGACTATCATAAATATAATTCAGCGATTCAACAACCTCTTTGTAGTTGATTTGATGAGTCTGCTCTTTAGGTAATTCTTCAAAAAATAGGGGAACCGCGTCAGATTTGGGTTCGGTTGGAATCAACATTTAACGTTACTTTAGTTGGTTTAGGCACTCTCTTTGTACATCAGTAGAATCAACTCATTCACCAACCACCTGAGCATTTCTTGATTCTACTATCTACCCATAATTGCTATGAAAAGACTGATTAACACTGTCAAAAAATAGCACTCAAAGACATACTCAATTATAGTACTTAAGCTAGTTTTTCATTTAACCACTTTACCATTGCTCCAAATTAAGTACACAAACATCAATTATCAAATAGGGATATTTTTATCATTCTCCTTCAAACTTTTTCTATCGGCCCTTAAATATAAAAATTATAAGTTAAATTATAATTATAACTATTTAAAATACTTAAATTAATCAAAATATAGAGAATAAAAACAAATTATTACGAGCCTTATATTTAGCCATTAAAGGTAAATAAGTTATCAAATGGCATACTTAATAGTCATATTAGCTATTGTTTGGGAGGGGTGAGTATCCTACATTTGTAGATATAGGGAAAGCATTATTTCAATTAATAGTGCACAAATTTTAATCACTTTTTAATCTCATCCTTTACAATCAAATTTATGAAAAAAGCGTTTATTGCCGCAGGTTTTATCATGGCCATGATTGCCTGTAAAGAACAATCTCTGACCCCTACTGAAGATATAAACAACCATTCAAATGCCAAAGCTGGTGCCCAAACGGGTCAGGGGATCATCGTAGATTTTCAAGTAGATGCCAATTATGTAATTACCGAAGAAGTAACCTACCATTTTGATAAAGATGCGGCAGAGGCCTACTTTACCAATGGTACAGTTACAGGGCCCGTCATTACTACTGGTACTGGTGCTACACAACCTACTCCTGCTCAACCCGCACCTGACCCTATCAAAAACAGCGAAATACAGCAACAGAAGTGTACCTTCTTCAATGGCGGACAGTTAGCTGGATACACTTACAAAAAGACCGTTAACGGTACAAGAGGATGGAAATGGGAATGGACCTATACCGTTAATGGTGCACTTGTCGAACCTAAAACTGCCTGGACTTCTACCGTTACTCAGCCAGGTGTAGACCCTACCGTGCCCATCAACGCCTATATTGCTGGGCTTTCGATGCTTAGCTCTACCCAACACCCCAGCAAAGCTTCCTTCAGTTTATTGAGCGACGACGGTCTCACCAATCGCGTTCAAGACCTAAAAATCTTTGTAGACGGTGTTGAAATTGCCGCTCCTGCCAATACCATCACAAACGGAGAAAATTTCTATTATGCCACTAATGCAGGCTCAAACGGAGTGACCTCCCTGCTTACCCCCTACGAAGGACAATGGGCATTCACAATCTTGACGACTGATTCATTCAGTGGCAACAATGATCCATCAAATGCTATTCGCGCCAAAATGGATGAAGTAGTAACAACCCTCGGCGTAGGAACTCACAGCATTACGCTTACAGGTATTGTAAAAGGAAACGCTGCCAGTGCGGCGGTTCCAGTCTCAGTAACAAAGACAGTAACCATCAACGGAGGCTGTAATCCTTAATCAATAACTCCGCAACGATTCACTAAAAAGGGTTCACAGCTTGCTGTGAACCCTTTTTTAAATTGTGGGCAGTATAAATACCAATCAATGTCTAATACTCGTGCGGAAGCGGCTGGTTGATTTGCTCGTTCCACGGCAGGCCGTGTTGGTTGAGCAGGTCCATGAATGGATCGGGGTTCAGTTCTTCACAATTCCAAACACCCGCTTTCATCCATTCGGCATTGGTCAGCATCAGCATCGCTCCAATCATGGCCGGCACACCCGTGGTATAGCTAACGGCCTGCGCCCGCACCTCTTTCCAGCATTGGGCGTGGTCGCAGTTGTTCCATACATAGTAGGTTTTATCCTGTCCGTCTTTGATTCCTTTGATTTGGCAACCGATGGAAGTCTGTCCTGTGTAGTTCTCACCCAATGATTCAGGCGGCGGCAATACGGCTTTCAAAAACTCCAACGGCACGATATCCATGCCCTGAAATTTGATGGGCGCAATGCTTGTCATACCCACATTTTGCAGCACTTCCAAGTGCGTCAGGTACGCCTGACCGAAAGTCATCCAGAAACGAGCGCGTTTGAGGGTTGGGAAGTTTTTCACCAACGATTCCAATTCTTCGTGGTAGAGCACGTAGCTTTCCTTGGGCCCAATGCCCGGATAGTCAATGGCTTTGTGAATGCTCATGGCAGGAATTTCTACCCAAGCGCCATTTTCCCAATACCGACCTGGTTGGGTGATTTCACGAATGTTGATTTCAGGGTTAAAATTGGTGGCAAAAGCTTTGCCGTGGTTGCCAGCATTGCAGTCGATGATATCGAGATAATGCATCTCATCAAACTGATGTTTATTGGCAAAAGCCGTAAATACCTGCGTAACGCCCGGGTCGAAGCCACAACCCAACAAGGCCATCAAACCCGCTTCTTTGAAACGCTCCTGATAGGCCCACTGCCAGCTATATTCAAATTTTGCGACATCTTTGGGCTCATAATTGGCGGTATCCATGTAATGAACGCCCGTTTCGAGGCAGGCATCCATGATGGTTAAATCTTGGTAAGGCAATGCCACGTTGATCACCAATTTGGGCTGAAACGACTTGATGAGCACCACCAACTCCGCCACAATATCGGCATCGACCGACGCCGTTTTGATGGTTACCCCGTGCATTTCCTGAATATCTTGGGCAATTTTATCACATTTTGACTTTGTGCGGCTCGCCAACAGGATGTCGGTAAATACCTGAGAGTTCATGGCACACTTATGCGCCACTACGCCTCCCACACCCCCTGCTCCAATAATTAAGACTTTTGACATTTAAGTAACTGTAAAATTTAAAATGTAGAATGAAAAATGTAAAAATATCAACACAAATCACTTATAATCAAACTATTGCAATTTTTCTTAAGTTTAAAACTCATATCAATCAGGCAATCTTTCTTACTTATGAGTGAAATTTATGATTGCCTAATTCCGCAAAAACTCTTTTACCCAAAAATTAGTGGGCAAAGATACGATTCATGACCCTTTTTTGTGTTATTTAACCGTTAGATTTTCAAAAGTCGGTCGATTCTCTTTTAATTTCAATCGGATACCTTGGCGCTATGGATATTTTACTGCTTGTTTTAGGCTGTGCGGGATTATTGGTGGGCTTGGCGGGAGCGGTGCTACCGTTGCCTGGCCCACCGTTGAGTTTTGTCGGGCTTTTGTGCCTACACTTTAGCAGTTACGCTGACTTTGGGCAAATTACACTTTATAGCCTCGGTTTCATCACTTTAGCGGTTACGGTATTGGATTACTACGTTCCCATTTGGGGAGTTAAAAAATTTGGCGGTACTAGCTACGGCGCTTGGGGCTCCACCCTTGGTCTTTTACTTGGGTTCTTTGTAATTCCCGCGTTAGGCATATTTTTAGGCGCTTTTTTGGGGGCTCTCATCGGCGAACTCATGGCAGGAATGGAATTCAATAAAGCCCTCAAAGCTGCACTCGGCTCTTTTCTGGGGTTTGTCACGGGTATATTCATGAAAGTGGTCCTGTGTTTGGTCATGATTGGCTATGCCGTGGCGGCATTTTTGGCCTAATATTTTCTTTTTTCAGCCTTCTTCTTTTACCTACCACAAGAATCTGCATTTCGACTCCTCCGTGCAGTAATCATCTGCTAGTACACAGCAATCTCCGTTGATAGCTTAGAAAGCTTTTGACTCACATTTAGGATGTCATTTATGGATATTTTTTAAATGCTTATTTTTTGGAGAAAACACACATTTTTTAGCCCGATAAAAGACTACTTAATACTTAGACTTACATATAAACACATCCATCGAATTTTGTGTTTTTGGCACATTTAAAGGTGTTTTTTTAATAAAACTCTACTACGAATAGTTAAAATGACTATTGAACATGCACTATATATATTATTACTTTGCAAAAATGCCTGTCGCGTATATATATACCTTAAAGACAGTCAAACATATCAAATCTTTACTTTGTCTCAACTGCTTACATCTTATGCAAAAACTTTTATTTTTTCTAAATCGAATACCTATCATTCGATTTACTTTGTTATTACTGCTGTTCTGTACGGGCATCTCGGGTGTTTCGCTGGCGCAGAATAACGCTTTCCAAAGTCCGAGTTCTAACCCTACCGGTTATCCCGCTCCTTCAGCTACTCCTAGCAGTTTCACAGCTGGAATCCCAGTAGCACTCAACTTTACTTACAGAGCTGGCAATGGTTCTAATGCAATCACAGCATTTAGAATTGGACATGCTTTATCATCAGCTACTTGCAGCAATACACTTGTACCCGATATTTTATCTACGCTTACCGCTTCGCTAACAAATACAACAGCTACTATCAACACCAACGTTACTTACACAGGCTCTACTGGCTCAAGGATAATTGTAATACAGGCAATGAACGGAACAAACGTTATCGCAACTACCTGTATTCCCGTCACCGTTACTTCTCCTGTTACCTTTACCACCCAAATAACCAATGTTAGTTGTTTGGGTGGAAACAATGGCTCAATTACAGTTTCAGCTTCTGGCGGTACAGGCCCGTATGAGTATAGCATAAACAATGGAACAACCTATACCACAAACTCAAATAATGTATTCAATGGATTAACCGCAGGTGATTATCATGTTAAAGTAAAAGATAGCCAAGGTGCAGAATCAAGCTCTTTACTTGTCACAGTGGGTACCGCAGTTGATGTAATCAACCCCACGGCCATCGCTAAAAACATCACCGTGCAGCTCAACGCCGCGGGAACTGTCACCATCGCCGCCGCTGATGTAAACAACGGGAGCACCGACAACTGCTCGGTAGCCACCATTGC
>NZ_JAAAKZ010000028.1 GCF_009905605.1 Runella sp. CRIBMP | reverse complement strand
ACCGATGGTAGTGGAAACTTTAGCACCGCCAACGCCACCGTCACCGTCGAAGATAAAATCAACCCCACGGCCATCGCCAAAAACATCACCGTGCAGCTCAACGCCGCGGGAACTGTCACCATCGCCGCCGCTGATGTAAACAACGGGAGCACCGACAACTGCTCAGTAGCAACATTGTCACTAAGCAAAAGTACATTTGATTGCAGCAATGTGGGAGTAAACTCAATCGTACTGACAGTTACTGATGGTAGTGGAAACTCTAGCACCGCCAACGCCACCGTCACCGTTCAGGACGTAACCAAACCCACCGTTATCACCAAAAATATTGCAGTGACTTTGGGAATGGGTGGAACCGTAGACATTACCGCTAACGACGTTGACAATGGAAGTAGCGATGCTTGTGGAATCTTAACCAAAAGCGTATCACCATCTTCGTTCAACGCGGCAGGAAACTACACCGTAACCCTAACCATTACTGACGTCAATGGGAACAGTGATGAGCGCACCGCCACCGTAAGCGTAAACAGACGCGCTACGACCCTCACCTATTCGGGAGCCTCAAGCGGTCAGTACTCAGACCCAGTTGTTATCCAAGCTACGTTGATTGATAATCTGACTAATACGCCCATCAGCGGCAAGAATATCTCCTTCACGCTCGGAACGCAGTCTACTTCGGCAACAACCGATGGCAGCGGGTTAGCCAACAGTTCGATTACCCTCAATCAGGCCCCAGGAAATTATACCGTGGCTTCTGCTTTTGCTGGCGACGGTATTTATGGCGCAAGCTCTGACAGCGATCCATTTACAATCAATAAAGAAAACGCAGTAGCTACCTATACAGGGGCGATGTTTGCTTCAACGGCCAACAGCACATCAAGTACCGCCACTGTTACCTTAGCGGCTACCATTCAGGACATTACCGCCGTAATAGGAGATGCCAATTATGATCCCAATGCAGGTGATATCGCCAAAGCTACTTTCGCATTTAAAATTGTAGAGACTGGTGAAATCATTCCTGCCACGATTGGTTATGTAACTCCTAGCGATACAAAAACAGGGACCGCCACTGCCACATTCAACGCAAACATTGGAAACGCTCCCTCAGAATCTTATACTGTCCAATTACTTATCAACGGTTACTACACTGGCCAAAACTATGAAGTTATCACCGTATCTAAACCCCTCAATGATTTTATTACGGGTGGTGGTTATCTTATTTTGGCAAACTCTGCGGGTGTTAAAGCGGGTGACAATGGAACACGCAACAACTTCGGGTTTAACGTAAAATACAATAAGAGCGGCAAAAACCTGCAAGGCAATATCAACACCATCGTAAGACGGATGGAAGGCGGGGTAATGCGTTACTATCAGGTAAAAGGCAATGCCATGACCTCTCTAGCCGTACAGCCGACTGCCGCAGGTGGAACCGCAACTTTCAACGGTAAAGCAAACATTCAAGACATCACTGACCCGCTCAATGTCATCGCAGTAGACGGAAATGCAACGCTCCAAGTTGAAATGACCGACAACGGCGAGCCAGGTTCAACTGATATGATCGGCATCACGGTTTGGAATAAAAGCGGCGGCTTATGGTTTGCCAGCAACTGGGATGGTGTAAGAACGACGCAAAAAATTCTGGGAGGCGGAAACCTCAAAGCAAGTGGCGGAACAGCCGCGCGTGTAGCAGCGGAAGAAGTGATTCCAGTAGAAGAACTGGCATTGGATGTAGTTATTGCACCCAACCCTGCCGCCAATCAGGTAAAAGTAATGCTGCAAGGCTGGGGCCAAACGCGTAACGTCCGTCTTCGTCTGACCGATTTCACGGCTACTAGCTTGGGTGAATGGAATGTAGAACTCAGCAATGGCAGCGGTAGTACTATCCTAGACCTGAGTTCACAACCACTGGGTTCGTACTTGATTATCGCCGATGGTGAACAAAAACGACTTACCAAGAAAATCCTCAAAGCGGGCAACTAAACGATTTTTATACTACTTTCCTAAACCTTCACTTTTACCCTACGACGCTGTTGGATTCTTCCAGCAGCGTTTTTTTTGTTTGCGGCATAGGGGTATCAAATCACTGCGGTGTCTTATTCCCAAACAGCCACGAAAACAAATGACTTTTACATTCACATTTTTAAGTACACATTTAATCTAAATCATTCGTCCCAAGTCAGCCATTTACGCTACGCAGACATTCCTGCGAAAGGGATTTTATTGCCCAAATTTTCGTAAAACCAACAGCACAGTCATGCAAAACAATCGTCCATTTACGCAACTTTATCGGAAACAAAGCCTGTTTTTTTTGGCTTCGTTCATCCTCCTTCCCTTCATTTATTCTTTACACGCCCAAACCCTCACCCAAACCATTAGAGGCGTTATTTTGGATAAAAATATCCAAACACCTATCGTAGGCGCTACCGTGGTGCTGGTCGGCGCCACTCCTATCAAGGGCACCATTACCGACGCTGAAGGCAATTTTCAATTAAATCAGGTGCCTATCGGTCGTCAAACCCTCAAAATCACGTCGATGGGCTACAAAGAAATGCTCATGAGCAACGTGATGGTCAATGCGGGCAAAGAGTTGATTCTGAGCGTTGGATTAGAAGAAGACATTACGCAACTTTCCGAAATCACCGTTAAACCAACCGTCGAAAAAGACAAACCACTCAACGAAATGGCCACCGTTAGCGCACGGACTTTCTCGGTGGAAGAAACCCAACGCTACGCCGCTGCCATCAATGACCCAGCCCGCATGGCCACGGCCTACGCGGGCGTGGTATCGGCCGACGATGGCGGCAACAACATTGTCATCCGAGGCAATGCACCCAACGGACTTTTGTGGCGCATGGAAGGCATCGATATTCCCAATCCCAACCACTTTTCGAGCTTGGGCGCGGCGGGCGGCGGAATCTCCATCCTGAGCGCACAGGTACTGACCAATTCTGATTTTTTGACGGGCGCTTTTCCCGCCGAATACGGCAATGCCCTCTCGGGCGTATTTGATTTAAAATTGCGTAAGGGAAACAACCAAAAACGCGAATACACGGTTCAGGCGGGCCTTTTGGGCTTGGACGTGGCGGCGGAAGGGCCTTTTTCTAAAAACTACAAAGGCGCTTACCTCATCAATTATCGGTATTCAACCCTCGAATTATTGTCCAAATTGGGACTTCCAGTGGGGGATTTTGCCCAACGCTTTCAAGACCTTTCCTACAACATCTCGTTACCTACCAATAAGTTTGGCAAGTTTACGCTGTTTGGTTTTGGCGGCCTGAGTAGCACCCTTGGCACCCCGAAAGCCGACTCTACCCTGTGGCAAACCGAGAGCGACAAACGTTACGATGAAAATTTCAAATCCAATACGGGGGCTTGGGGCGCAACGCACTCTATCAACCTCAGCAAGCAGGCATTTCTCAAAACAGTGGTCTTGTATTCTGCCTATGAAAATGGATTTCAGCAACGGCGCTACACCTCTGAATACATCTTGGAGCCTCGGTATGACACAAAATATACGCTACGCAAATTGGCCCTCACGAGCACGCTGAATTATAAAATCACGGCGCGACTCGCCTTGCGGGCAGGGGCCATTTGGAGTCATCAAGCCTATGATTTATTCCGTGAATCTTGGAATGGCGAGCAGAAAAAAATGGAACGTTTTTTGTCTTCCGACGGCCAAACCGCTACGCTTCAGGCGTATGCACAGTTCAATTATAAATTATCCGAAAAACTCACCGTCAACCTCGGCGTACACACGTTGGCGTTACTACTCAACAACAGCCGTTCAATTGAGCCGCGCGGTTCGCTCAAATGGGATTTGGCCCCCGGCCAATCGGTGGCGTTTGGGTACGGAAGTCACAGTCAGGTGCATCCGTTGTCGCTTTACTTTTATTCCAACAAACTACTCACCGACACGGGCGTTGAGTACCCCAATCTCAATACCGATTTTACCAAAGCCCAGCACTTCGTACTTTCTTACGACCGACTCCTCACCGAGCACACTCGCTTGAAAATAGAAACGTATTATCAGTCGCTCAACAACGTTCCAGTCAGCGCCGACGAACGGAATGCGTTTTCGCTACTCAACGTAACCGACGGCTTTGAGCTGCGCCGCTTGGCCAACAGCGGTAAAGGCCGCAACTATGGTCTGGAGCTAACGCTGGAACGCTTTCTGCACAACAATTTTTACTACATGCTGAGTGGGTCGGTGTTTAAATCCGAGTACACAGGCTCGGATGAAATATGGCGTAGTACGCGTTTTGACGGCGGCGGCGCAGGAAACTTTTTAGTAGGCAAAGAATGGCTCCTAGGCCACAGCAAAAACAATGTACTGGGCATCAACCTCAAAACTACGTACGTAGGCGGTTTTCGAACCACGCCGATTGATTTGGCCGCTTCCCGCCGAAGAGGAGAAACCGTTTTGGTAGAAACAGAAACGAATTCCCAAACTTTAGACGCATACTTTCGTTCAGATGTGCGGGTAAGTTGGAAACGCAACCGTAACGGCTTCACAAGCACATTATCCCTTGATATACAAAACGTTACCAACCGACAAAATATCTTCGGGCAGTATTATGACTCCAACTTGGATAAAATCAAAACTGCCTACCAATTACCACTTATACCCGTGTTAAATTATCGTGTAGAGTTTTAGAACTGAACTAATTTACCCCCAGAAAAAGAGAATTTAATGGCAAATCTGCTTTTTCTGGGGTTCTTAAAACAGCATTTGAAGAAAATTCTCCGCCCTGAGAGTCTCAATTGGAGGAAAAGGAATAGATGTTAAAATATCGTAATGATGGTCGTTTGTGACAAGGTAATCGGCTCCACAAGCTACAGCACAATCGCAAAATTTATTGTCATCCGGATCAATTTCAATCAATTGCCAATTGTAAAAAGGTTCAATACCATGTACATTGGAAAGATTAAGTAATTCTCGAAGCTGTAAATTAGTGCGTTCTATTCCTAACCTTTGACTGATTTGCTCTTCATACTCGGTCAAAATTTCGTTACTTACATACAAATCAAATCTTTTATTTAACAACGCCTGATAAATGGGATAATACTTTGAATGGGAAGGCAAAGCAACAAGTAAAACATTGGTATCCAATACAATATTCATCAAACATTACTGGTTTGGGTCATTCAAAATAGCTTCCATATCTTGATCCGTCCAATTGTTTTGCGCCCAAGCTTCATCGGCAAATTGAGTGAGTCGTTTTGCAAAATACTGTCCAATCAGCTCTTTAATTTGCAATAAATCTTTTTCATCTACCTGATGCGCATACAAGCGTAACAGCTCAATTTGGAGATTAGTAAGTGGTTTTTTGGCAACTAACATACTTTCAAAAAATTATTTCATAACAAATATAACACAATTGAAATACAATTCTTTCACTGGGTCTCCCCACATTATTATCAGTCTCTCATTATTTTTATAACCGTCTATCTTCCGAAAACCTTATTTTTACGGGCGTATCTCATTTTACCTTGTTTTGGCACGAATGACTGAACCCACTCCCTCTCCTTATTCTAAAATAGCTCAATTCACCACCGTTGTTTTTGTCGCAAAATGGCTATTTATGTCGTTGATAGTAGGCGTTTTAGCGGGTTCAGCGTCGGCTTTCTTTCTGGTTTCGCTAAATTGGGTTACCGATTGGCGCGAATCACATCAATGGATCATCTGGTTGCTTCCGCTCGGCGGCTTCATTGTCGGTGCTACTTACCATTATTTTGGGCAGGAAGTAGTGAAAGGAAACAATCAATTGATTGAAGAATTTCATAGTCCCAAACAAATCATTCCGCTCAAAATGGCCCCTTTGGTGCTTTTCGGAACCCTCGTTACCCACTTTTTTGGGGGTTCAGCGGGGCGCGAAGGTACAGCCGTGCAAATGGGCGGAGCCATTGCGGATCAGTTTAGCAAACTGTTCAAACTCTCGCCAGATGACCGCCGAATTGTCTTAATCATCGGAATCAGTGCGGGGTTTGCGTCGGTTTTCGGTACCCCACTTGCAGGAACGGTCTTTGCGTTGGAAGTATTGATTGTGGGCAGAATGCGCTACGAAGCCCTTTTGCCAAGTTTATTAACGGCACTCATCGCCGATTACACCTGCCACGCATGGAACGTAACCCATACGCACTACGCCATTCCGTACGTGCCAACGCTACACGCCGACACGCTTTTGTGGAGTATTTTGGCGGGCATTTTATTCGGTTTGACCGCGTTGGCATTCTCCAAAACGGTGCATTTTTGGGGCACTTTTTTTAAGTCTAAAATCGCCTACCCTCCGCTGCGGCCCGTTCTGGGCGGCGTTGTGATTGCGGTAGCTGTATGGGCCTTAGGCACCACCAAATACATCGGCTTGGGCATTCCGACGATTGTGGCCTCTTTTCAGCAGGAATTACCCGCCTACGATTTTCTCCTCAAGCTACTTTTCACTACCTTCACGTTGGGTGCAGGATTTAAGGGCGGCGAAGTCACGCCGCTGTTTTTTATCGGAGCGGCCCTCGGCAACGCCCTATCGCTATTTATTCCTCTACCCATGGCGCTTTTGGTAGGGATGGGGTTTGTGGCGGTCTTTTCGGGCGCTACCAATACCCCCATTGCCTGCACTTTGATGGGCATTGAGCTTTTTGGCGCTGATTGCGGTGTTTTTGTCGGACTTGCCTGCGTCGTGGCATTCCTCTTTTCGGGCCATTCAGGGATTTATAGCTCGCAGGTCGTAGAGGGTTCTAAACATTAAAAAAATTTCAATACTTATTTACCGTAAACAACAGTGTGTCAGCATTTATACCCGTAAAAATCCCCAATCCGTTGGTGATTGCGGTGGGGGGTGTGCTGATGTTTTGGGTCGTCGTTCCTGCCGACCGGTACAAGGCCGCGTAGTCGGGATTGAGTCGATACAGCACGGCATAATGTTTCCCGAAATACTGAAACGATTGGGGTTGAATGATTGATACGCTAGCGGTGGTCGGCTCATTGTTAAACCGCCGATTGATAAACCGAAACGGATTCGTGCCAGTCGTATCTGTCGGTAAAATCACGATGGATTCAGGATTTGCTTCTGTGTTGATAAACGCAATAAAATGGTACTCCCCGTTGGGATTGTTCCAAGTAGCTTCAATGGGCGTGCGGTCTTCCTGGAAACCACCCGGCCCGCCAAAGCCCCCGCTACCTAAATTGATTTGGGTACGATTCACAAAGTTTTTACTTAAGGTAAAACCCGTCGGTCGCGTAGGAATCACCGTAGTGGCCGAAATCGGCAGGCCATTATAGGTAAAATCTAAAGTGTAAGTCAAACCAAATTTGACCAATTCAGTACTTTTGGAAACGTACCGCCCTTCTCCTACCGACTCCAACTTAAAGATACTTCCATCGCTCACTTTTATTTGGATAGCTTGACCGTCAATCGGACGGGCCAAAGAATCGGCGGCATCTGCCGACTCAGAGTACCCAATCACGGTCATCAGGGTCAAACTAATGGGTTTGCCCGGCGCTAGAAAGGCCTCAATTACGGGTTTTTCTACCGAGCTGATTACCGTATTCGTCTCCGTGCAACTCCCTAACAAACAGACAATTCCTGTAATAAACATGAGCGTTTGTATATACTTTTTCATTATTTTCAACAATTAATAAACGACTGATGATAAACTGATTACTAACGCAATTTCCAACTGATGGTAAGGTTGGGTGTAAACCCTAAATAATTGACGTTGGTGGTTTGAAGCACACTCTCATCGCCTTCAGTGATTACTTCAAACCGTTTGTACCAGACGTTTTTGCGGTTGTACAGGTTAAACACCGACAACCCTACACTCCCCCAACGAGCATTGTAAGTAGCTGAAATATCTAAACGATTGTAGGATGAAAAACGGCTCGCGTTTTTGTCGGAAGGCATCGTAAACGACCGAACAGAACCGTCTAAAAGGTTGATTTGATACGCCCCCACAATCGAAGTATATGGACGCCCCGAAGAGATGATTTGCGTAAGGGCAAAATCTATGTTTTTCCAGCGATAAGAGCCGATAAACTTAAACTGGTGTCGCACATCTTGGTCTGAATAATAGGGTCGCTCCGAAAAAATGGTCACATCCCGAACCGCCTCGGAGAGCGTGTATCCTATCCATCCGTTAAATTTGCCAAATTTACGCTGCACCAGCACGTCCATTCCCCGAACGGTCTCATCTCCGTTAAAAAACGTTTCCTGCACGCTCAGTCCTTGGCGAATCTGCGGCACAAAACGCAGGGTATATTCCGTAATTCCTACATTGTTTTTTTGATAGAGTTCAACATCCACCAAATACTCTCTGAATTCATAGCTTCCGCCTAAAATCAGATGGTTGGACTTCGTTACGGGCAACGCGTCGCCATCGGCCAACAGCCAATAACTGCGGTTGCCTTGCGTCAAATCTTCACGATTGATTTGTTTGGCAAATTGATAATAGCGCCCCAAGGCCATTTTGAGTTTTACGCGCTCGTTCAAAGCATAGGTTGCGCTCAATCTCGGCTCCATGTACCATTTCTTCGTCACATCAAAATAGTTGGCCCGAATCCCCGGTTTGATTAACAATCTGGTGTCTAACAACCGAATTTGATCCTGTACATAAAATGAAGTAATGGTTCCCTTATCGTTTTTACTCAACACATTAACGGTGTCGTTTTGGACGTAATTATAATGAATGGTATTGGCCGTGGCATGAACCCCAAACTCCAATTGGTTGTGGGGGGTAAGTTTATATTCAAAATCTATTTTAGCCGTAAAATCCTTTAAATCATTGGTTTCCACCTGACCGATATTAATATTTCGGGTGGTCGCGACGGTGCTATCGGTAGCGGGTATGGTATTGACTACGCTCCGGGTATTGTCGCGATTACTGTAAAAATTGGAGTAACTGACCAGCATATTGCTGTAAAGTTTATCGTTCCAGCGTCGCGACCACTTCACACTGCTACCCAAATTTCCCCACGCCGACACGTCATTGGTGGAGGTAGAAGCCCCAAAGATAGTTTGTCGCCCAAAATTGAAAGATGACGCCGACGAATTATCCATTTTGTCGGTGCCGTTGTAAAGGCTCCACGTTACAATGTCTTTCTTCGAAAGATTCCAAGTAAGTTTGGCGTTTAGGTCATAAAAATAAGATTTTGCGGTTTGATCTTGCGTGGCATTGTTTCCAAAACGCCCTGGTCCGCCGGGCCGTCCGCCCAATCCCGGCTGGGTTACATTTGTCTGACGCTCTGATGTAAACGTACTGAATATTTTCTCGTATAGCGCCCCCTGATACGAGCGCCGCGCCGCAATCAACAGCGTTGTTTTTTTATTGAGGGGCGTTTCAATGAAGCCATTCATGCTCAACAAACTCAGGTCGGCTCCTATGTTAAACTGGTTCTTATTACCGTCTTTACCCGTAATTTCGGCCACTGCCGAAATCCTACCGCCAAATTTGGCATCAAAACCGCCCTTGTATAATTGTATGTCCTTGAGGGCGTTGTAATTAAAAGCGGAGAAAAACCCAAATAAGTGGTCAACGTGATAGACCGTAAAACCGTCGTACAAAACCAGCGTCTGGTCGGGTGTGCCACCTCGCACGTACAAACCCGACGAGGATTCGTTGGAAGCACTCACACCGGGCATCAATTGGAAGGCCCTGAAGGGGTCGCGCTCACCGATGTTGGGCAATTTCGCCAAGTTCTTGGGCGTCATTTTTATCATTCCCACGATTTCATTGGCCTTCAACACTTCGGTTTTTTCACCCATGACCATGACCTCTTCCAACTCCTGCTCACCAGGTTCGATTTCGATGACGAAATTTTGCAGGGGTGTCTGCGGTGAAAGATGCACAGTAGTATTTTTGTAACCTACATAACTGACCAAAATTGTTACAGTATCTGAGGGTACTTTTAGGAGTGTATAATATCCGTCCACGTTGGTCTGCACGCCAATTTTGCTGCCCACCACCGCTACGGTCGCGAACGGCATACTTTCGTTGGTTTTTCGTTCCACGACCTTGCCCATCAACGTAAAATCGGTGCGGGTTGGCTGCCCCCGATACCGCGTATCAAATTCTTTACGGCCATTTTGGAGTACCTGCGTTGCCGTTTTAGGCACAATCTGAATGACGTTGGCATCATCAATGTAAAACGTCAGGTCTTTGGTCTCTTTCAACGTTCCTTTGATTCCATCCAACAACTTGGTATTGTCAAACCAGTACGAAACACGGTACTTTTTTACCAACTCAACATTGTAACCAATCTTGAATTTGTATTTTTTCTGCAAATCTGCAATGACCTCATTCAGCGGTTTATTGTTATAAAACTCATCTTTGATAATCATCGTCGCTACTGAATCAGCGGGGGTTGTTAAGGTTTGGGCGTGGGAAATCAGCCCCGCCATCACGAGGAGGATGGGTAGAAATTTTCTCATAAGTTGAAAGGTGTAGCCTTTTTTTATAAACTTTTTGTAGCTGCTATTTTCACCGTAACCTGCACGGTATTTCCCGCTTCATCAGTGTCGGGATAAGTCTCTTGGAGAGATAGGTTTCCATTGCCAATTTGGCCCACGGATGTGCCTGCATTTAGCATTTCAAAATTTCCGTTTCCAAGCGCTTTAAGCTCAATGCTGTCGTAAGTATCGTTGTAGGTTTGCATGGTTCCGGTGCTATCGCGCTGAGAGATGCTTAGTACCACAGTAAGCGTGCTTGCAGCTTTTTTGGCTACATCAAACGAAATCGCAACGTTTTCCTTGATAAGGGCATTGGTCAGGTCAATGCTTTGAGCTACGCCATTAATGGATTCGGAATAAGTGGTGGCAGAATAAGCCCCAATGACCTGATCGGCGGGGTCTGGTTCGACCTCATTGTTGGTACAACCAGAGAAGATAAGCATAAGCGCCAATGCGCTGATTGACAGAGCACTTGTGAAAGTTTTCATAACTGATAATTGGGAAGATTGGGTGTGATAAAAAATTGAACTGAGAATGGTGGGGATAAAAAAAAAAGAGGTTGAATCTCCTCATTCGGGGTGAATTATCGCCCAAAATGAGGAGATAAATCAATGACTATTTACCATGCTTTGAGCGTTTTCCTTTTCCTTCAGGATGGGCAGGAGGGGTTGTTGCCTCAATAAATGCACCGTCAGCCGCAAATTTTAATACTTTAACGGCAGTATCCAATTTGACCGCCACGTAAAATTCGCCTGCTTCATTCTTGCCTGCTTTCTTGATTTCGTAGCCTGCATAGTTGGCGGTGATGTAGGTCGTGATGGCCGCTGGCAAAGCTGCTGTTTCTACCTTCGTCAATTTGGCGCCTTTACCGTATTTTTCAAGGGCTTTGTTGAAAGTCCCGTCGGCGTTGAAGAGCAATCCTTTGGATGTGCCATCGGCTAATTTAAGGCCTACCACAATCTTACCTTCAGTGTCTTTTCCAGCAAACTGAATTTCAGACCCCGCATAGTTGGTAGTGATATACGTTGTGATAGCAGCGGGCAAATCAGCGGCGGCTACTTCGGTCAATTTACCTTTGCATTTTTGTTTGGTAACGGTATCCGTCACCGCCGCACTACGCGCCGCCGACAGTTCGACCATTTCGGTCAAATCCTCATCTACGGCATTGACTTCGTCGCGGTTACAGCTCACTAAAAACAATCCAAACAGCGCAAACAGGATAACAAGTGATTTTTTCATGGTTCTCTTAAAATTAGTTAAAAATGATTGATTTCAGAGAGCATTACGCCAGGATATTCGGGAGCGTGGCATAAAAAATCAATTATTTTTAAAGAAAAAAAAATACGTACATTGCTGCAACGCGCCACCTCAGCGGCGCGTATTACGGGTATGTGGTAATTGTTTAGAGAGCAGCTAATCACCATCCAAAAACGCTACAACCTTGTTTTTTAGAAAGAAAACCAACTTTACGGAAGATGACCTAGAAGACGTCATTCGAGCGTGTTTGAACAACGACGGGCGCGCGCAGCGAATGCTTTTTCAACAGTTTTTTGGGTACGCAAAAGGCATAAGTTTGCGGTATTCGTCGTCGATGGAAGAAGCCGAAGAGATCCTGAATGAAAGCTTTTTAAAAGTTTTCCAACACCTCGACCGCTATGACCTGAACCAACCCTTCAAAGCTTGGCTGAGAACCATCGTGGTCAACACCGCCATCAGCTATTACCGTAAGAATCAGAAGTTTCACGGAGAGATTGGGTTAGACAATATCCACGAACCTTCGATTGACGAATCGGTCATTGATCAGATTTCGGCCGAGGAGATTTTGGCCTTGGTGCAACAGTTGAAGCCCATTTATCGTACAGTATTTACGATGCACGTTGTCGATGGCTACCAGCTCCGCGAAATTGCCGATGTACTCAATTTTAACGAAGCAACCGTACGCTCTCATTTTGCTAGGGCCCGTACGCGGCTTCAGGAACTGGTCAAGCAATCGTACCCTTTCTTTGCGGAAGGCAATGCCGACCAGAAATTTAAGTAGGCACCATAATTATTCGTTGCATTGGCAACCATACACAAAAAACTAAGCGCGGTTGCGCACCAAAACAAACAATGAAACCCGAGAAATTTGACGAAGCTATACGCCGAAAGTTAGAAGGGATTCAACCTAGTTTTCAGGATGAAGATTGGGCGAAATTTAAGGCGTTCAAAAACACCCATGCCCCCGTTTCGTTTGTACAGCGATTCGGGCGCTCGATGCTCTACACGGCGGCCAGCGTGGCGGCGGCAGTGATGGTATTCGCGAATGTGTACCAATACCGGCAAAATCAGCAGTTAGACCAACAGGTTGCCAAATTAAAAACGCAGCTCGGTCAAAAACAAGATGCCCCCGTGCGAACTTCGACGCGGGTCGATACGGTATATATTACCAAATACATTTCTGTCGAATCTAACCAACCTCAACCTGACGCCTATGCCCAAACTTTACCTCAATCGAATGAAAATGAACTGTCGAACGATGGTATAGCGCCTGATGATGCCGCGCCTATTGCTGGAGGACTAAAAAATGTCGGCAAAATTATTCGGCAAAATCCTAATGAACGCATCAGCGAAGCCTTTGAGCGGCCGACAAATGCTGACCAAGCTGCAACGGAACCCAAAGAATCAACTTCAACGCTGGAAAATGAAACACCTGCCAAACCCGTGAAAAATGCGTTCAAAGAGAAAATCACAAACAGCACATTTTCGAAAGAAAAAGCAGGTAGCGCTCTACGAACGTTGAAATCACAAACAACGGTGGCGCAGTCGGGCAGCGTGGCCAACAATAAAAACGCCCCAAAATTGGAACAATCAGGCATCATCAATGTCGCAACTGAACCAACAACGCCTGTTGAGACCGCTAACAACGCAGTGACCAGTCAAATTGAACTGTCACCATTGGAGCCAAATCAAGCCGAAGAATTGGACGGAGTACAACCCGCCGAAATTCACGTAAAACGCTACGCATATGCGGCATTACAGAATAAATCAGCTTCTTCTGCAACCACAAATGAGGCAAAGACCACGCCACCTCCACCGTCCATTTCGTTACAAAATGTCCGCTTCCGCGTGGGAGGAGGTTTAAATATCGGCGATAAATACACGGGCTACGGCCTGATGACGAGTGTTTTATTGGGTAAATACTGGAGTCTTGATGTAGGTCTGGCCAAAGCAAAAATCACAGGTCCGCAGTATTTTACGGAAGATATTTTTAAGGCAAAAACAGGACGTCCGTTCCAAACGTGGCACAAAGCCGACGACCTACGCCCCCCTTTGATGCCTCCGCAGGTGTTTGACATCAAGACCGACGTCACCCTTGTACGCCTTCCCATCAGCCTTACTTACCGTTGGCCAATCAAGGATGGCTTTACGCTTCTTTTCTCTGGCGGCACCAACCTCAATCTATCGGCTCAGCAGAGCTATCGTTTTTCTTATAAAGAACGCAACGATGAATTTAAGGAAAAGGAAGGTAATTTCAGTATCAAACCAGCAGTTTCCAATGACATCATGATTGCCACGGGAGTTGAAAAACAGTGGCGGAGCTTGGCTTTTCAGGTGGAAGCCTACGCGGCTCCTTACCTCCAAAAACCCGCCTATCTTACCGATAACCGCAACCTTGGGGTACGATTTAAAATTTTGTATCAGTTTGGCAAAAAACAAATCTAAGTACGTATTTCCTGCCTAATCAACCCAAAGACCCGTCTGGCTACGTAGCCGACGGGTTATTTTTTTATCTTTGACGGTCACTCTGTTTTCCTGTAACTTACTATGCGAATTTCATTTGTCGGGGCTGGCAACGTAGCTTGGCATTTAGCACAGGAGCTTGAACATGCCGGCCACCATATTGTAGAGGTTTTCAGTCGCGATACCCGCAACGCTCGCCGCCTAGTCAATAAATTGTATGACACTACGGTAGCCCCCGATTTGGACTTTGCCGAAAGTGCCGCCGAGCTCATCATTTTGGCAGTGGCCGACGACGCACTCGACGAGGTCATGCAGCGTCTGGTGTTGCCAGAAGAGTGCATTCTTGTGCATACCTCTGGCACCAAAACCTTGGAAGAACTCGAACGTTTGGTTGGTATTTATAGCGATGTTCCCGCCCATACAGGGGTATTTTATCCGCTTCAGACCTTCAACAGAGAAGTGCCCATTCAGTTTACGGAAGTACCGCTTTGCATTGAAGCCTCAACGCCTGCTACTGAATCCATCCTTATTAAATTGGCGCAAGACCTCAGCAACGTGGTGTACATCATGAGCTCCGAAGAACGGGCCATCATGCACGTGGCGGCGGTGTTTGCCTGCAACTTCACTAACCATCTTTTTGCCATTTCAAAACGAATGCTAGACGCCGAGCATCTGGAATACGATTTGTTGAAACCCCTCATTCGTGAAACCGTCCGAAAAGCCCTAGAGGTCCCCGATCCCGCCATGGTCCAGACGGGCCCAGCGCGGCGCGGCGATCATCAAATTATCGAACGACATTTGGATTACCTTGAGCGCTACCCCGCTTATCAGGGTTTATATGAAGTATTGACCGAGAGTATCATGAAAAAGTAAATGCACATTAAGCATCACCTCTTCCCCATTCGCGAATCAAATTTCCACCCACCGGAATCCAGTCTGAGATTACACTGATGATTTGGGGAGCAATAGGAACGGTATAGTCATACAGAAAGCTTTCGATGCGGTATTTGGGTGGTATCTGAATGCCTACTGTGCTTAATAGCCAAAAGAAAACACTGATGCCAAACACCCAAGTAAAGATACCCACGGCCGCCCCCGCAAGGTTGTCGAGGGTACCCAGCAAAGTATAACGCAGCATAGAGCGCATAGAATACCCTAGGCGATTGACCATAAAAACGGTCGGGAAGAAAATAACTGAGAAACCGACAAAAGGCAGGAAGCGTCTTACCAGCTCTGCGGTAAGATAAGGTGCCAGCAGGTCGGTTCCGAATCGCAGAAACTTAAAGCCTACAATCATGGCTATCACAAAGGCAGCCACTCCCACAATTTCAATCAGGAGACCTTTGCGATAGCCATTAAACGCCCCCCAAGCAAGGGGGATAATAATCAATAAATCTAATGTGTTCATTCGAAAACTTAGGCCAACAAACTCTTCACTAACGTCTGCACTACCTTTCCGTCGGTTTGCCCAGCCAGCTCTTTCATAGCGAGGCCCATTACTTTGCCCATATCAGATGGCGCTTTTGCGCCTACGCGGTCAATAATTTCCTGAAGTTTGGCTTTTACCTCATCTTCGGTGAGTTGTTTTGGCAAATATTTTTCAATGACCGCAATTTCAGCGATTTCTTTTTCGAGCAAATCAGGGCGGTTTTGCTGCTCATAAATAGCGGCAGAGTCGCGGCGTTGTTTGGCGGCCTTCGTCAGTAGCTTCAATTCATCATCGGCGCTGATTCCATTGGCTCCTTCTTTGGTTTCTTCCAATAAAATTAACGACTTAATGGCCCTTAATGCCCGCAGCGTATCCTGATTTTTGTCGCGCATGGCTTGTTTGATGTCTTCGTCTATGCGTTGTTTGAGTGACATATCTATTTGTAAATTAGAATATTAGGAATTTAGTACCTTTTTTACGCACTATAATTCATTCGCAAATCTACAAAAAAACGCGGTAAGGCTTGGATTATTTAAAAGGAGTTTGCTATCTTTGCAGCCTGAAAACACGGAGGTTGTAGCTCAGTTGGTTAGAGCGTCGGATTGTGGTTCCGAAGGCCGCGGGTTCGAGCCCCGTCTTCCTCCCCAAATAAAATTTTTAAATTGTGGTTGTGAAAGCCACGGGTTCGAGTCGCAGCGGCGAACCGTCCCGTCTTCCTCCCTTCTAAAAAATCCTGGTGCGTTGTACCGGGATTTTTTGTTATGTATATTTCTAAAAACATTTTCTCCTTCTATCGGTTCAAAATGATATGTATTCTTATTTAAGCCAACTTCGCTCTCCAGCTGGCCAACGCGTTATTTTTATTGTGTTGCCACTCATGCACTTAGCCGGTTTTATCGGATTACAGTGGCCGCCAACGCAAGCGGTTTTTAAAGCACTGGTCCCTTTTCACCTGCTGAGTTCATTGGGGCTGTTGCTACTTTTTCATACCGAATGGAACAAAAATATGTTTATTTTTTGCGCAGTAGCTTACTTTGTTGGATTTACGATTGAAGCTTTGGGCGTGCACACGGGTCTTATTTTCGGTCAATACCATTATGGCGCAACCTTGGGTTGGAAATTTATCGAAATTCCCTTGGTAATCGGTGCCAATTGGCTTGTACTTATCTATTGCGCAGGAGTGGTGGCAAATACTTGGAGTCGAACCCCATTGGTCAAAACACTCCTCGCGGCAACGGTAGTGGTGGCGCTGGATGTTTCAATTGAACCCGTTGCCATCCGATTGGATTTCTGGCAGTGGACAAACAATACTGTGCCTCTACAAAATTATGTAGCTTGGTATGTTGTTGCGTTTGGCCTATTGTGGTTGTTTTACAAACTTCCATTTCACAAACAAAACCGATTGGCGGGATTATTGCTAATGTGCCAATTTGCTTTTTTTCTATCCCATAACGTTACTTATTTTATTGAATAACAACTATTTAAAAACATTTTTAAGCACAGGTAGTTCTATAGATGGCCTTAATATTTAGTACTTTAAAGACATTATTGACAACCACTATCGCCTTTTCAGTCATTATTAAAACTACTTTTTAGCTCAATTGTGGACGCAGCTATCAATCACTTTGGTAAATTTTAAAGCAGACGATGAGCAACTATTCTATCCGAGATTTAGAACAACTTTCAGGAATCAAAGCGCATACATTGCGAATTTGGGAGCAACGCTATAATATTATCCAGCCCAAACGTACGGACACCAACATCCGTATGTACGACGACCACGACCTAAAATTAGTCCTCAATATCTCGTTGCTTAAAGACCACGGGTTCAAAATATCTGAGATTTCGAAATTGCCACTTGACGAAATGGCTAAGGAAGTCATTGCCATTTCGGACAAAAAATTAAATTATCCTGACCAAATTCACGCCCTTACCATTTCAATGATTGATTTGGACGAAGAGCGTTTTGAGAAAATCATCAGTACCAATTTTTTGCAATTTGGGTTTGAGAATACGATGCTCAATATTATTTATCCTTTTTTGAGCCGTGTCGGAACCCTCTGGATGACTGGCTCAATCGGGCCTGCTCAAGAACACTTCATGAGCAACCTCATTCGCCAAAAAGTAATTGTGGCCATTGATGGGCAGGTGATTAAACACCGTCCAGACGTTAAGAAGTTTTTGTTATACTTACCAGAAGGAGAATTGCACGAAATCGGGCTGCTTTTTGCTACCTACGTGATTCGTTCGCGCAACCACAAAGTGATTTATCTGGGGCAGACGCTACCTTTCAATGAATTGGTTTTTGCCCACGAGGTACACAAACCCGATTTTATTTTCTCTATACTCACTTCAGTGCCTGCCAACGAAGAGGTACAACCCTACGTTGACAGGCTATGTAGTCAGTTTCCTGAAACTCAAATTTTATTGACGGGTTATCAAGTAGTGGGTCAGGATATTCAAACGGGCCCCAACGCCGCTATTATCAATAAAACCGAAGATTTAGTAGATTATCTTCATTAATAGTATTTATCAACCATCAAATAATTCTGAACGTAGTCTTTCACGCCTTCTTCTAGGGTGTGGAAAGGCTTTGTGTAGCCAATAGAACGGAGTTTGTTCATGTTGGCTTGGGTAAAATACTGGTATTTGTCGCGGATATCGGCGGGGGTATCCACAAAATTGATTTGGGGTTCTATGCCCATTGCCTCAAAGGTATTCGTCGCTAAGTCTACAAACGTCCGCGCTTTCCCGCTTCCCAGATTATAGATACCGGAGTTTCGACGATGGTGCATCAAAAACGAACAAACCTCTACCACGTCTTTTACGTACACAAAATCCCGCATCTGCTCTCCATCCTTAAAGTCAGGATGATGAGATTTGAACAAACGCATCTGATTGGTGTCTTTGATTTGGTGATAGGCATGAAAAATAACCGAAGCCATGCGGCCTTTGTGGTATTCATTGGGCCCGTAAACGTTGAAAAATTTCAAGCCTGCCCAGAAAAAAGGCTTTTTTTCTTGCTGTAATGCCCAATTATCAAAATCATTTTTTGACTCTCCATAAGGATTGAGCGGCTTCAATTTGGGAATCAACAGCTCATTGTCGTCGTAGCCCAATTCGCCCAAACCATACGTAGCCGCCGAAGAAGCATACACAAGCGGGATTTGATAATCAATGCACTTTTGCCAAATTTGCTGCGAATAGCGCACATTCAGTTCGTCAAAGACCGCATAATCAAATTCGGTAGTATCTGTGCGGGCTCCAATGTGAAAAATAAACTCTACTTCGTAGTAATTTTGGTCTAGCCATTCAAAAAACGACTCGCGTTCGACCCGTTCCTGAATCTTTTTTCCGTCTAAATTGGGCGATTTTTCAATCTTTGAAAAATCATCAACTGCAATTATAAAATTGAAGTTTTCTTCGTTGAGCTTACTGATAAGACAGCTTCCGACAAAGCCCGCAGCCCCCGTGACAATAATCATACTGATAGCTTATGATAAGGCGTTTAACTAGTGGGTTTCAAATGGTTGGTACAGTAAAAATACCTAGTAAAATATTTACAAAGGTAGATAATAATTCGAACAAAAAAACAGTTAAAATTCGTGGAATAAATTGTACTTTTTAAATAAAAACAACTCCTTTATAAAGAACTTTCGGAAACGAGTTTTTGGTCGTAATTTTGTCGGAAATTAATACTGAAAAGTAAAGGCGGCGGGCTACTTAGCTTACTGCATATTCTTAAATTTATATGGTGTACGTAACACGTAAAGAACATTTCAACGCAGCTCACCGGGTCTACAACCCGAGTTGGTCAGATGAAAAAAACACGGAAGTATTCGGGATTTGTGCCAATCCAAACTTTCATGGGCATAATTTTGAGCTGTTAGTGACCGTCAAAGGAAAAATCAATCCCGACACTGGTTTTGTGGTAGACATGAAATTGCTGGGCAATCTGATGAAAACCGCCGTGATTGATAAAGTGGATCACCGGAATCTCAACCTAGACGTTGATTTTATGCAGGGAATCATTCCAAGTTGTGAAAACTTTATCGTAGAAATTTGGAACATTTTGGAAAAAGGCTTAACCGAGCTCGCCCCAAATACAAAACTGCATTATCTTAAATTGATTGAAACTCCCAAAAATTTTGTGGAGTATTACGGAGAATAACGTATTGTCAATCACGCTTTTTGCCAATTTAAGCCATCCATTTTGAACAAGTCCATCCTTCCTATTTCGTTCCTGACGGCCGCTTTGGTCATTGTAGGGGTTTACTTATATTATATAAATCTTTACGCAGTCAATATTCCTATCACGGACGACTATGACTTGGTCCGGGTCAAATACATGCTATTGACCAATGATTTTTCTCTTTGGCAAAAAATACAGCTTTTGTTGGAGCCAGAAAACGACCACCGGATACTTGTGCCCCGTTCGATAGCGCTCTCCGTCTATGCCCTTAAAGGATACATTGACTACCGAACCCTCATCTGGGTTGTCAATGGCAGCCTAATGGGAATCTTGGGCTTTTGGTTGATTAGTTTTATAAAAAGAGGGTTTGTGGCGTGGTACTTTATTCCAGTATTGCTCTGGTATCTTACTCCTTTTGTTTTTGATGTAACCTTGTGGGGCATCAACGGAATGCAGCATACAACATTGAACCTATTGGTTTTTGCCACTTTTTATCTCTTGGCTTGCCATCCTGCGGCGGTTCCGACACTTTTTGCGTTTGTTTTGGCTTTTGCTGCTACGTTTACCAACGGCAATGGGTTCTTGGTTTTTCCAGCGGGCCTTACGATGCTGCTCTTGGCCAAAGAGCGCACCAAAAGTCTGTGGTGGAGCGTCGGCATGGTGGCGGCACTGTTGGCGTATTTTCTTAATTACAGCGTAGGACAAGCAACCAAAGTGACGATTTCGGGTGAGTTCATTCAAAATCTCATCGTCAGTTTTGCGGCTCTGTCGGGCGGGTGGTTGGCGGCGTTTAAAGGGGCTAATCAAGACTTTTTGCTCTGGGGTGCGTTTGGTATTGGGCTGATAACCCTACTTTCACTGGTTATTTGGCTGACGCTCAACACGCTTTTTTCGCCCCCAAAACCCGTCAAAAATAAGCCTTATTTTTGGGTGGGAGTCTTTGTGTTTTCAGTGTTAACCATCGGTATTATCGCGGTTTCGCGAGGCGGACGAGATGTGTATTCTGTATTTACCAGCCGATATAGCCTTTATCCTTTGCACCTGCTGACGCTCGTTTATGTGATGTTGTTGGTCTGGGAACCCATTTCGCGGACGTGGATTTCGGGCGTGGCCGCCGCCTTTGGGCTGACCTTTGCGGTGGCGAGTGTGTATCAATACCAAATCGACGTTGACGTTCGTCGACGTAGTCTAGTGGCCGACCATTATAACTGGCGACAACACCACAAACTCATTACGCATTTTCGGAGCGAATTGGCCGACTTTTTTACGCAACCCGCTTACAAAAAAGGCATCTATCGCTTTGCTGAATCGCCTTTAGCCTCGGCCGAGCCTTCCCTTGCCCAGCCAATAGATACCACTTCTCTCCAACCATTCCAACTGACATTGAACAGCACTTCAAAGCCCGTTGACTTTTTTGGACATCCACAAACAGTTTCGCAATTCACACTTGAAAACAACGATTGTCCTCAACCGGGATTAGGTAAAGGGAATGGGGTGTTTATTGTCCTAAAATCCCGTCAAAATACCACTTACCTGCTGCCCACGTGGCCGAGTCAGGCGGGGAGAAAGCAGTTTTTGTCCGGTGGACAACTCTATCGACCCGGTTTTAAAGTAACGCTATACAACGAGAACTTTCGACCAGACGATTATCAAATCGGCATTTTGTACTCTACCATAGAAGGCAATAAACTTCAGTATACCTCCAACGTGCTTCGGGTCGACTCCCTTCGCGCTCAACTCCTGACCCGCCCATGAAATACTACCTCATTGCGGGCGAACGCTCGGGCGACCTACACGGCAGCAACCTCATCAAAGCCATCAAACAACACGACCCCGAAGCAGAGTTTAGGGCGTGGGGCGGTGATATGATGCAGGCCGCTGGCGCAACGCTGGTGAAGCACTATGCCGAAATGGCATTTATGGGTTTTTGGGAAGTCGCCAAGAATTTGGGCACCATCTCAGGGTTTTTGAAAGCGTGCAAAGCCGACCTCCTCTCCTATCAACCCGACGTACTGATATTGATTGATTACGCAGGTTTCAACATGCGGATGGCGCGTTTTGCCCACGAAAATGGCTTCCAGACATTCTACTACATTTCTCCCAAAGTATGGGCGTGGAATCAAAACCGCGCCTTGAAACTCAAACGAGATGTTGACAAACTGTTTGTCATTTTTCCGTTTGAAAAAGCCTTCTTCAAACGTTTTGATTACGAGGTAGACTACGTCGGCAATCCACTTTTTGATGCCATTGCCGATTTTACCCCCAATCCGAATTTCTTGGTCGAAAATAAACTCGACCCTCAAAAACCCGTCATTGCGCTATTGCCCGGCAGTCGTCGGCAGGAAGTAGAGCAAATGCTGACGCTCATGACCTCTATCAAGCCTCAGTTTTCTGGGTATCAATACGTGATTGCGGGCGTCAGCAATTTACCGAATGAACTTTATCAACCCTTTGAAAAAGAAGGAATTAAACGCGTAACGGACGACGCATACAATCTACTTTCAGTAGCTACGGCGGCGCTGGTCACTTCGGGTACAGCTACCCTCGAAACAGCTCTTTTTGAAGTTCCGCAGGTAGTTTGCTATAAAACGGGGGCGCTTAGTTATTTGATTGCCAAAAACTTGATTCGTGTTCCTTACATTTCATTGGTCAATCTTGTAGCCGAGAAAGAAGCCGTAAAAGAACTGATTCAGAACGATTTGACATCACAAAATCTGGCGGAAGAACTGCGAGCAGTGCTGCCCAACGGCGCGCGCCGCGAAGCCCAACTTCAGGATTATCGACACGTAAAAGCACTTTTAGGTGAAAAAGGGGCTTCCGAAAAAACGGGGGCATTGATGGTGAAATATTTAAAAGAAGCCAAAAAATAAGATCCACGCGATTTACTTACCCTTTCAAGATTTCCTCCAATTCGGCCTGTTGCCGCAGGTGATGCTTAAAGTGCATCTCCATGTTATGATACCACTCACGGGCATTGAGCCATCCAAAAATAGGGTGGATACATTTATATTCTCCCGCATCACGTCCAACGGTTTCGATTAGTTTTTGGGCATCGAGTAGCACTTTTTCCAACAAAGGCCCATAGGCCGAACGTGTTTTTGCTACTGGTTCCGGCCCTTTCAGAGCCTCAGGAATTTTGACTTTAACGGGTGGAAAGCTATTGTATTTAAAGATATTATCTCCGTATTTGTTTTTTTCTCCGCCCAATTGACCTTTGCGCCGCTCAAGACAGCGCAGAGTATTGGCCAAAAAGAAAAAATTAGAGGTGAGCACTAAATGCTCATACATCTGCCCCAACGACCACACATCTTCAGCCGATTTATGGGTAAATTGTTCGTCAGAATAGCCGTCAAGGGCTTCCTGATAGCCTTTGATTACCGTTACCAAGCGTTCGTAAATTTCAACGGGCGAAAGTGAGGAGGTCATGGAGCAATATACAAGATTTAGCAGTAATTATGCTTTAAGGTCTTTGGGCATTTTCAAGGATTTTAACAATCCATAAATAATAATTAGCACCGTGACGACAACTGAAAACCATTTAATCATTTTGAAAATTTCGCAAAAACTCGCTACGGTCATCGACTGCTCAGGGTAGCTTTTGAGCATCGTAACGATGGTAATATTCTCTAAATAATCAAATACTAAAGAGACAAACGGAAACAAGTTGACGTAGGCAAAAGGGGCGTAGGACTTCCGATAATACAACAGAGACAAAATCACCGCAAACAAGCAAGAGTACACAATGGGGTAAACCACATCGGTGGTCATTTCAATCGTTGCGTAAAAAGCCCGCGCAGCATCCCCATATTCTTCAACCATTTGCAAGGTGCGGGAAGGAGTAAATCCAATCGTCAAATCAATGGGGCCTAGGGTTTTTCCCGACAGGTGATTCATTCGAATTTCGGCATTTTTAAGAAAGTACGCTGGAAATACAATGTACAATACCAACAACAACAACAAGGTTTTCCAATTTGAAAATTGATAAAAAAACGTTGAGAGAGCTTTCATTTAGTCGTAGGTTTTGACGGTTTAACAAAAATTGAGCATCAAAAAGAGCCAAAACTCTTTATTGGCAAGAAAAATCACAAAAACACTGTGCCAGGCTCAACTACCGACTCGGGAGCCAATTTTGACAAATAAAACGAAAAATAGCGCATATTTTCATACGATTCTTAATAATTAGGCCCTCGAATCGAAAAATACTAGGAAAAATTTCAACCAAATTTGGCCCAAAATACACCTACTGACTGTTTTTTAAACAAGTCAAATTATACCAAAAATTATGCTGATTGGCTTTTTTTTACCAATTTAGCAACCGCCGCCCAATCTCCACCTCTGCTGACAGCCTCACTGCAAACAAAGGTGTTTTGTAACCAACCTAACTTACATGCAATCTGTTGACCCACAACCTAAAAACAACCAATTACTAAAAATCCTCGGTGTAGGTTTCGGCATCGCCGTCACCATCGGTGGCACTATCGGCACGGGTATTCTGCGCAAACCTGGCCCCATCGCCAATGCCCTCGGCGACCCGTGGCTCATTATGGGTGTGTGGGTACTGGTGAGCATCTATGCACTGCTGGGTGTACTGTGTACCATTGAGTTAGGAGTTACGTTTCCCAAAGCAGGCGCTTGGTACGTTTATGCAAAACGGGCCTTTGGCGGCTACGCGGGCTTTGTGGTAGGTTTCAACAGTTGGCTGGGCACGTCTTCTGCCACGGCCTTCGGGGCCTTTACCATGAGCGAATATATCGCGCTGCTTTTGCCCCAAACAGCTGGATATGAATCTTTTATGGCAGTCGGTATTTTGTTGGCCCTTGGGCTGCTCCATTGGATTGGCCTACGCACCGCCAGCCGCGCCCAAGAAATCATGAGCGTGGCCAAAGCCGTGGGCCTTTTTGCGTTTGTCGTGATTTGTTTTGTCTACGGCGACGCCGTTACGCCCACACAAGTAGTAGAAACGACTGCCGATGCGGTGCAAAAAGGTTCTATGATTGGGGCTATTATTTTTGCGCTACAAGCCATTTTTTATACCTACGACGGTTGGCACACCGCTGCCTATTTTGCCGAAGAAGATGCCGACCCGTCCCGCAACCTGCCCAAGTCCATGCTCGGCGGGCTGGCGCTCATTGTGGCCATTTATTTACTGGTCAACGCTGCCATTCTTTACATTTTGCCCATGCCCGTATTGCAACAATCCAAACTCGCCGCCGCCGATGCCATTACATTGATTTTTGGCGAGCAATCGGGCAAAATTGTAACGTTCTTTCTCATGATTTCCATTCTAGGGATTGTCAACGCACAGGTGATGTTTAACCCCCGCGTGCTCTATTCCATGGGCCGCGATGGATTGTTTATTTCGCAAGCCACCCGCGTCAATGCTGGCGGTACGCCCAGCATTGCCATGCCGTTGTCGGTTGCGATGGCTGTTTTGTTTATCGTCAGTGGCAAGGAAGCCAGCGGCAAACTTTCCGACATCGCCACGTTTTTCTTCGTCATTGGCTATACTTCGGGCTTTGCGTCGTTGTTGTACCTCCGCAAAACTGAACCCGACATTCCACGCCCTTGGAAAGTGCCCGGCTATCCCCTCATTCCGTGGATTGTGTTGATTGCTTCGTTAGCGTTTTTGATTGGGGCAGGTTTTCAAGACCCCGGCAGTAGCGTCTATGCCCTCGGCTTTCTGATACTGAGTTATCCTTTGTATTTGGGAGTGAAATGGTGGAATAAGGAGTAAAACTATATTTTGAATCAACTTTTTTGTAATTTTGATTTAACCAAAAAATTAAAGAAATGACTTTCCTGACGTTAGAAATAGAAAATGAACAGGATACCCGCTTGATTACAGAACTCGCAGAACGTCTGCATATTAAGATAAAACAACAAGTAAGCTTGACCGACTCAGATGTGGTTTCTGAAACAGAACAACAGAACCGAATGTCTATTCTTTCGGAGTTTCGGGGCAAGTTAAAGGATTATAAGGCTTATATTCCTTCTAAATCAGAGTTTTACGAACAATGAGGGTTTTTATTGACAGCAGTATATTGATAGAATTTGAAAATGGGAGGCAGCCTGAACTTTTCGACGCCCTGCTGGCTTCAAATCATGAGTTGTTTATCAATGGAATTGTAGCAAGCGAATATCTTTATCGGCTTCTGGGAATTTTGGGTGAAAATCTCCTATGTCTGTCGCCGAAAGCGGCCAAATTCGCCAAACTCTTGATAAGCACCAAACGGCCAAATTACTTTCCGGTTTCAACTTTCTTAACATTTCAAAATCTGCTGTTATTCACGCAATTGACCTGATGAAAAACCACAATTTACTGCCAAATGATGCGTTGATCTTATCCACCTGTAAACTTACTACTATTGCTATTTTGGCTTCCTACGATTCTGATTTCAGAAAAGCTTGCCAAAAAGAAGGGATTAGGCTCATTAAGAGTGTAGAAGATTTATAATTCATTATCAAGTTTTATACCATTTTAGATTTAATTCTTTCCGCCCATCAACTAATGAAAGTTTATTTTGAGCCTGCGGGGGTTTAGGGGGGGGCTGCTTTACATCACAATAAAACTACACTTTCGTCACCCGCAATATTCCTGATTTTGAGACGCAAAGGCTTTTCAGCACTTTGAATTTTGGCATCCCAAAGTACTTTCGTTTTCTTTCCGTTGAGTACCATGTAGCCCAATTTGTCAATCTTGATTTCTGCGTTACTCTTCCATGTACCGTCCGTATTTGTACAGTCTAAACTCACCCACTCAATCAACTCTAACCCATTTTCGCTGATTTCAATTGGTTTAAATTTGCTTTTGGGCTTAGTAGTTTCCTCTTCGTCAATTGCCGTTACAATGTCCTTTTGAGATTTTCCCAATTTACGTTTTTCATTGTATTCGCTTATCTTTTGCGTGAGGCGGTCGCTGATAAATTGGGTTATTTCCACTTCAAAGCCCTCTCCCGTTTCTGTCAGTTCATAGCTTACAATATCGTCAATGACCACTTCCGAAAGCAATTCTTTTAAATCCCGAAGGTCTACCTCAATAGTGGTAGGATTGTGGTTTTTGATGAATTTTTCAATTTCCTGTGAGTCGGTAATGTCCACGTAATACACCACTACGCGCTTAATGTCGGTATCTAAATCAGGCATAGCTTCGTTGAGAATACGATTCATCAACGGAATATCCAATACTTTGCTGTTGTGATCGAGTAAGTTAGGTACATAAACGGGCATTTTACCGTATTTGCTATCGCTGATGGCCCCCTCCCAAAAACTATCAAGTGCATCTTCATTGCGCAATCCTGTGATAAGGCTTTTGAGTTTATCCATCGTTTGTTGGGGATTACGGTAGAGCGACACACCATCTTTCACCTCCAACACATCGAAGTTTGCGCCCAATGCCAGCAGTCTATCACGCGTGGTTTGAATGCTGTTAATGCCTACATCTACGTGGATGAAATTGCGTCCCAATTTATGCGCAACCGCCGCCGTAACACCACTGCCTCCGAAAAAATCAGCAACAACCATCCCATCGTTGCTACTTGCTTTGATGATGCGCTCCAATAATGCTTCGGGTTTCTGAGTTGAATAATCAGCATTTTCATTTGCATTACCTACGACCATGGGAATGTACCAATAATCTTCTGGTATTTTCCCTTCTTCATGTGTAACTCTCTCTGTACTATTACCAGAATATTTACTACCACCTGACCCGTATTTATTTCTCTCTTTTGTTTTTTCGGAGTATTCAATCCTTACAGAATTCATATTGGCAGACAAGCCTTCGTCCTTATTTTTTGCGTACCAAAATAAAGTATCATGAAGTTTAGTAAAATGTTTTTGATTACTAACCGAGGGTCTTGAATAGCACCAAACGATTTCATTAACAAAGTTATCCTCACCAAATATCTCATCCATCAAAATTTTCACATAGTGCCCAATATGCCAATCCAGATGCACGTAAATTGAAGCCGTTTCACTCATTACCGATTTAATCGCCAAGAGATTTTCGTACATCCAATTGAGGTAATCTTCTTTGTTCCAGATGTCACCGTACATTTTTTCCTCAAAGGCACGCAGTTCGTCCAAATCCAGTTCTTCCTCAGCTTTTTGAATCATATCGGCTACGTGCGGATTTCGCCGAAGATAGACCTTTTTGGCGTAGTCGGCCCCCGACGCAAAAGGAGGGTCAATATAGACCAAATCTATCTTAGTGTTTTGGGATTTAAGGTACGCACAGGCACTTAGACACTCACCACGGAGGAGAACCCCACTCGTAGCTTTGTCAGACGTACCAACCGTTTCTAACTTTTCTACTTCATAGAGCGGTAAACCTCGTTTGATGCGGTCGGTCACGCGGTCGTTGTCGCGGTAGCGCAGCAGGCGAGCCGTACGGGTAAAATTATCCAGAATGGCCTGACCTTCAATCGTATTGGGGAAATAGGGAATATAGCTAATCGGCATGAGTTCAATGGAAAAATGTATTCAATTTTTGATTCAATTTATCTTCGTATTGGCGGTCGTCGTCTTGTAAATACAGAAAGTCGAAGCGTTCATAGCCAAACTTTTGATTGTTTTCACGCACAAAATGATTGTTCATGAAACGTTTTTTAGCTTCAAATGCCGTTTTGTACCCTTCTCCTTTGGTTTCGACGATAAGTACTTTTTCAATGGATTGGTCGGATTTTCGGCGCAGTATCAGAAAATCGGGCGTGTAGTAACCGAGGCGCTTCCAAGTATCGGGTAGTTGTTCATAACATTCAATTTCAAAACGCGTAAGCCCCCGTTCACCGTTGTAGTAAATCTCAATGGGTTTATCCTGAAAACTGCTCATTTGCAGCGTTCTTTCTAAAAACAACTTCTCAAAACCACTCTGTTCAAAATTGTAAGGTAAGTAATGAAACGTACGATTTTTGACTTTCACGGGTAACGGAAGCGATTCATTTTGAGGGATTTGCGCCATCGAAAACAAATCAGCATTACCCATTTGCACCATCATTTCTTTGATTTTAGCATTCATTTCAGCAACTTGTCTTTCAAGCTGGGCAGGGTCGGTATTCTTCTCATCAAAGTCCTTGATTTTCTGCGTAATTGATTCATCAGGATAGAGTTTGTCATTTTTTTCGACGGCTCGCAGTTTGTCTATCAGAAGCAACTCTACCTCTTTTTCTATGGTTTCAATATCTGTTTGTAATGTTCTTTTGGGCGCAAAAACCAATCGAATCTGAGCGTTGATTTTTCCGATGGGGTACAGTTCATTGAAAAACCGTTGCCCGTATTTGAGGTAAGTTATTTTCTCAAAAATACTCAGCAAATCCGATTTGAAAGGCGTTAAATCGTTAACCTGCAATGTGTTACAGCTCCCTTTTACAATCTCTAATAGCCACGTTTGAAAATGGGCACTGAACTGCCCCGTTTCGGTCAAAAACGTTTTAGATTGAGTTTCGATATGATAAGTATTGCCATCATCGAGAATGGTAGCGGTTTCGGTAAAAGTCGAGCTTTTCCAATTCTCTAAGTTTTGATAAATGTCCGTTAATGAAACCTTTACATCCCGACTTTTTTCTTCAACGACGGTGTTGTATTTGACTTGAAGTTGATAAAAATCCACTTTAGGAAGATTGAGGTGGTTGAGTCGAGAACTGCGTTCAACCATCACCGCTTTAGTGCTTTGCTTCCCTAAACTGTTGATTTCCTGAATACTGGTTTGTTGCTCTTCGCGCAATTGCTCATTAAGCGTAGTCGCATTTTCCTGATTAAGCCAAATTAGGGCCGTTTCCTTGGCATTTTTATCTACTTGACGCAAGCAACGGCAAGCCGTTTGTAACACCATATTTTTGGGACAATCACCCGTTTGGGCCAAAATCACCCCCGTCAAACTGCGGCAATCCCAGCCTTCTTTTCCAATTTGGACGAGTAATACAATTTTCTTTTTGGAAATGGGTAAATCAAGCGACAAATAGTCTAACTCGGCCCCCTGTTCAATCTTAAATTCTTTGTTTCCGCCGTGGTATTTAAGAATTTCGCTCTGGGGTATCCCCAAAGTCCATACTAAGTAAGGATAAATGACGGTTTCAAGGCGCGGAATACTGCTGCAATAAATAGCCAATTTAGCGGTTGTGCCGTTGGCGTACACTTTCTGACCATACTGTTCATAGAACATTTTTACACCCTCGTCCAGAATCTGCAACGGTTGTTGTCTGCCTCCGCCAATTTTAATATCAGGCTTTTTGAGGAATCGTTGAATAGCCGTCACCAACCGATAATAATAAACCGTATTAGTGATTTGCGAAAAACGAATCTGTAAGCCTCCGCCAACATTAATACGCTCAGGAGTAGGCAGGTAAGGAGTTCCCGAATAACCAAGAACCGATGTAACAGTCCCATTTCGATTCCACTTCGCTACGACCTGTCTTAGTTTAATATCATCGCTGGCGGCATGGTGCACTTCATCAATGTGAATCGAAAGATTGGGTATTCTACCAATCAAGTTGCGCAACTCATTGGCCGACTTGTCTTTTTCATCTTCGGTTCTCTCAATTACTTCCAACTGGTTTTTGATTTCTAAGCGGTCAAGGATTATTTTTTCGGCATTGACCACCAAAATCAACCCCATCAAATCGGGCGTATTTACGTATTGGTTTACCTTTTGAGCATTTGGGTTTTGGACTTTATTGCTCTTTTTGGCGGTTTTAGGTTGGTCGAGTACTTCAAATCGAATGAGTCTTTTAAGATTGGAAGCGGCAGGTTCGGGAATCACCCAAGCGGGGTCAAAACGCTCAATTGATTTGAGACTTGGAATGATAGAAGTTTTTAATCCCGAAGGAATCAAAATCAGAAAGTTATGAGCAAAGTGTGGATTTTGAGGTTCATTTTGGGCAAAATACAAGTCCAGATAAATAAACGCTGCCATCAAAAATGTTTTACCTGCGCCCATCGGAAGGCTAAACAAATAGTCGGTGTAATCAACTCCGTAGAAAAAATCTTTGATGACTTGGGCATAGTCTATGTCCTCTGGGTGCAATTCGATGGCCTTTTTGACTTCGGGCAGTTGCAGCGTACCGTTCCTGTCAATCTTTTGAATGGAAAAAGAATAGAGTGCCTTGGCAATATCATTGCTATTGAGATAATTGCGAACTTTAGTACTGAGAGGAAGTTGCTCCAAATCAACCGGTTCACTAAAAAAACCTTCCGTAAACAATTGCCAGAGCGGTTTGTTTTGGCCTTTAATTTTCAGAAAAAGGTAAGTTTCAATGGCTTCCGTTTGCGTGTCGCGCAATTCTCCTTTCGTTCGGATATACTGTACTAAATCCTTTACACCGCAGTCATTGGATTTAAGCCATTCTTTCTTTTTTTGGAATATAATTTGGTGAAGCATTTGGGCGGTCTTGAGGTCAAAAGAAAAAGCGTGGAACGCTGCCGTTACTCGTCTCTGAGGGGGTCGAAGCCCTGCAAACAAAGTAAGACAACGCCCACGCAGACCGCGCGAGCGTTGAGCTTTACTTTCCCTGTTTGCTTTGAATTTTCGACCTTTCAGAGACAGGATTATTAAGCTAAACGCTATAAATCAATATGTTGAAATTAGAATTGGCTTGTTTCGATAGGAATTGAGGTTTTGTTTGGGTCAAAAATAGTAAAAAGTGAGTGTATGCGCTATTTTTGTTATTTTTGATTCACGATAATAATGATATGAGCCATGGTTATTTACAAAAACATCATAACGGTTGAAACTGGTAAACGAGGAGGCAAGCCTTGCATACGCGGAATGCGTATTACGGTAGAGGATATTTTACGTTGGTTGGCTTCGGATATGTCATTTGATGATATTTTAATGGACTTTCCCGAATTAACCCGAGAAGACCTAACTGTAGCACTCGAATTTAGTGCTAATCGTCAGCACCGAACTTTAATCGCCGCATGAAAGTATTAATTGACCAAAATATCTCTTATCGAATCGTACCTCGTTTAGCTCACCTATTTGAAGAATTAGTACACATTAAATCTCTTGGTTGGATTGATTGGAACGATTACGATATTTTCATAAATGCTCGTCAGCAAGGATATACGGCGGTCATTACCCTTGATGAAGATTTTAATATCCTCCTCTTAGAGCATGGGATGCCCCCCAAAATTATTTGGCTAAAAACAGGAAACTGCTCTACGCAAGTCCTCTCCGAAATTATTATCAGCAAGATAGAAATCATCAACTCTTTTTTAGAAGATAATGATGACTTCGACTGCCTTGAGATTTATAAATAGCATTTCTACGGATTCACCTCCACCGTTCTTCCACCCCGACCAGCACCATTGAACACCCTAAATTTCATACCTTTACTCACCGAGATAGGCTGCGAATATACCGTGCTATTGACCGTCGGTTCTGTACCATCGGTCGTATATCGGATGGTTAATCCGGGCAATTGGACGTTAGCCTGCACTTGATTTCCTTCCACTACGGCACCCGCCGTTGGCAAGCGATAAGCATAACCGCCCGCAAACGAATCGAGACGCGGCAACTCACGTTTGCCCAGTTGATTGGCAAAAACCGACCACGCTTTTTGATAGGCTTTTTCATCATTCGTTTCCGCCCAAGCGGGCGACGGTGCCCAGGCGCGTTCGGCCATTCCCATGAGTTTTGGCAACATCATGTAGTCCATTCGTTCGGGAGAATTGACCGTTTCGCTCCAAAGAAGTCCCTGAATACCCACAATATTTTGTTTTCCGTAATCGGTGAGTCGCTCTTTTCCGTTGAAAATTGAACGGTCGAGGGGATTGCCCAGCCGGTCTTCTTTGGAATTTTTGAAATAATCGTAAGGAATGAACGAAAACGGTTTGTCAACGTCGGTATATGCCCCCCAATAGTACCCTGGTTCGTCAAAAGATTTGTAATATGACATGTCGAAATACAGGTGCGTCACGCATGATAGCACCACTTTGTAGCCCGCATTGGCCAGTCGGTACGCCAAGTCTTCGGCACCCCAGCCCAGTACGTTGTTCCACACATCCACCTGCATGTCTTGGCCCACAAAATCAGGATTGGGAATGATGTGGCTCTTGCCGTCGAGGAGCGTTTTTCGCATGGCAATTTCTTCCCAACCATACAAAAATAAGCCTCGTTTTTGGACCAAATCATTGATTTTTCCGTAGAAATAATACCAAAGGTCGTCGGTTGTTTTCAGTTCTGGATTTTGTTGACGGAGCTTTTCGACCGCAGGAGAGCTGGTCCAAACTCCCGTTGGAACTTCGTCGCCGCCGTAGTGAATGGTTTCGAGTGGCGCGCCTGCTTCGCGGTACATCGCCAAAATATCATCGGTGACGGTTTCCAAAAAACGATAGGCCGAAGGCAACGCCACGTTGATGACATTGTCGTTGTACATCTGCACCGAGCGGTACACCGAGCGGTCGGCTGGGTCGTGCAAGAGGTATTTTTCGGCTTCCACTTTGCGGCCTTCGGCGAGTTTGGTCACGTACCGCGCTTCCATCGCCTTGATGGCCGCCCGGGCGTGGCCTGGTGCTTCTATTTCGGGAATAACTTTGATATGACGCGCGGTGGCGTAGCGTAAAATATCAACAAACTCTAATCGACTGTAGTATCCAGTGCCCGCGTTGGCGGTTGGGTCGGGGCCAGAGCCATAGGCAGGAGGGAGATTTTTAAGTGGAGTATTGGAGTGCGCACGCGTGGCTCCTACCTGAGTCAATTCGGGCAGCGAAGGCATTTCCAAGCGCCAGCCTTCATCGTCTGAAAAATGCAAATGCAACACGTTGAGTTTATAAAAACCCATCAAATCAAGCAGTTTTAAAAGCTGCTTTTTGGAATGAAAATTACGGGCAATATCTAACATAATGGCCCGATGCCCAAAACGGGGTTGATCGTTTACTTCAACACCCGCTACGGTTAAGCTCGCCTGCGTTTTTCCCCATGACGTAGGAGGCAATAAGGCAATCAATGACTGCATTCCGTAAAAAGCCCCCGCCCGGTCGGTGGCGGCAATCTCAGCCCCTTTTTCGTTGACAATCAACCGATACGCTTCTTTTGCGAGGCTGCTATCTACCCGAAAAACAATGGCAGCTTCGGTCTTTTGCGTGCTTGAAACCAAAGGTTTTCCGAGCATTGAACTCAACTGGGCCGCCAAAAAAGAGGCTTCTTCTTTGAAATCGGCGGGAGCAAACAGCTTAGTTTCGGGGGTGATTACCAAGGAAGCTCCCGTTTCGCGATAGTGTTGGGGAGTTGGGAGGATTTTAGGGATTTCTTTTTCGGGAATATCCTGAATGGATTTATTTTGGGCAAAGGTCATGGCGGGCGTAATAAGCCCCAATTTATCTCCCGCAAACCGCTGATATTGACGCGGTTGGGTGGAAGGTTTTATGGTATAATCAGTCAGTGAATAGCCTTTTTCGGGTTGTTGGTCCCACACCCAATATAGGCCAGCGGGGCCATCAGTAAAATTGACCACCCATGCTTCAGAGATAAAATTGACCTGCACTGAAGCCCCCGGTTTAAGTCCCTGAAAATTGGCGGTGGGCACCAATTGAAACAAATCTCCGTTGATGTGCCGCACTTTCAAGTCGGTCGATAACGTCGTATCTACTTTGCGAACAAAATTGAAATACATCGTCCAACCGTTTTTGGGAAGCGGTTTTTTACCCGTATTGGTAATGGTAAAAGCGGTAAGCGAAGCCGATTTCCCTTGGTGGTTGTTTTCAATGATTTCCCAACTGATTTTTAACGGAGGAGCGGTTAGTTGCGCCCACAAAGCGGTAGAAATCAATAAAAGCGTCGGTAGAAAGTAACGAATCATTTGGAATGGAGCAGTTAGAAACGGAATACGATACGTTGGTGAAACGCAAAAGTAAATGAACATTGCTGTTTTTTAACAAATCATTTTGTAAAAAACCAAACCTATCTCCATTTTGCAGTTAATTTCACTTCAGCCGACAATACCTATGAACAGCCCTAAAAACCAGCTGCTTCTTGAGCCCGTTTTTCCGTCCGATTATCCCGAAGTTACTGAGGTTTGGGAGGCATCAGTGCGGGCAACTCATCAATTTCTGCCCGAGGAAGATATTCTTTATTTCAAACCGTTGATTCTGAATGAGTACCTAAAAGCCGTGGATTTGGTCTGCACCAAAGACGCAACGGGGCGGATACTGGGCTTTATGGGTGTCCATGGCGATAGCCTTGAAATGCTTTTTATCCATCCCGACGCGCGCGGCAAGGGCATCGGAGCGCAATTTGTACACCACGCCATTCATCAATTAAACGTACGAAAAGTAGATGTCAATGAGCAAAACCCACAAGCATTAGGGTTTTATGAACACATGGGTTTTGTGGTTGTAAGTCGTTCGGAACTTGATGGCTTAGGCAAACCTTACCCGATTTTACACATGGAACTGAAATAGAAAATTTGTGTAAAAAAAGAGGCCAAAAACGATTCGTTTCTGGCCTGTGATGCATTAGCGGGCGTTTATTTATATTTTGCTTCGTCCGGCAATTAAACTCAACAAAAACAACACAATCGCAATGTAGAATACAATTTTGGCCAAACCCGCAGCGCTTGCTGCAATACCGCCAAATCCTAAAACAGCCGCAATAAGGGCAACAACTAACAAAATTACAGTCCAGCGTATCATAGTAGTAAGGTCGTTTTGAAGTTAGAATTGTTATTAAACTACCCTATTTCTTAAAATGCTATGACCAGCCCTATTTTGGGGAATATTCCCTGTTTATTGCCGAAAATTCGCTTATTTCACAAAAAAACGTAGAAAAAATTCTACACTTCTACTCATACCCTGTACGTACTATCGCCACCGTTACCAACAATTGCCCCACATGCCGTTGGGTATGCTCCGCCGCGTGAAAAAGCAACCCCAACACGGTCGAGGGGATTTGGGCGCGCCCAACACCCCGAATTTCGGTCAGGGTTTCAGGATTTGTACGTTGAATTTGTGTCAATGCCTGCTCTATTTGTTGACTAAACAATTGAAACAACGCCTCGAACGATTCCAGATTCTCCTGCGGTTTGCCTTCGTTGGCGAGCCATTGCAACTGCGCAGCGTTCAGGGGTTCAGCCCGGGCGTAGGTAAAAAGTCGATCGAGTACCCCCGTCAAGTGTTGCAAGTGAAACCCCACCGAAGCGACTCCTGCGGGGCGTTCCCAGAGTTTATTTTCGGGAAAATCTTTGGCTAACGCCTGCACTTCTTCGCGCGCCTGCAATAGCGCATGGGCTACTGGTTGTAGCAAAGCAGGAATTTCAGGCAGCGGCCCCCTCAGCCACACTTCACGGGTTTCAATGGTCGTCATAGAAATTGTATTTTAAATACTATAGCCCACAACAGATAACTCATCTACTGTTCAGTTTTTTAAGCTGACAAATATCACCTCACTCTTCGTAGAAGGTCATTCTGCAATAATTTTCTAACGGCAATCTTTAAATTACTGTTTACAAAAACCCTTTATTGCCATGACAAAAGCACTCAGATTTACGGCTATTTTGCTACTGCTGTTCAATGGCATTGGTGCGCTCTATGGCGGTGGCCTGCTTATTATTGACCCTACGGGCGGCAAACTTCAACTTCCGTTAAGCTACCTCCAGCACGCTCCGTTCAAAGATTATCTCATTCCAGGTATTGTACTTTTCGTAGGCAACGGTGTTTTGAGCTGTATTGTCGGTTTCTTAACATTTACCCATCATAAACGCTATGCTCACTTCATCATTTTGCAGGGAGGAATTCTCACCGGTTGGATTCTCATACAGGTGTTGATGGTCCAAACGGTTTATCAGTTACACTATGTTATGGGGGCCGTTGGTCTAGCCCTCATCGGAATAGGCAGCCTCATATTTATAAAAGATACCTCAAAACAGCCGCTTCGATAATTAAGCCTCTACAATGCTTTCCAGGTCAGCGGGAGAATAAAAAATGGACTTCAGGGTTTTGTTGTCGGCGGTTCGGTACACGAGGTATTTTCCGCTGTCTTCTTTATAATAACATTCCGTTCCTTTGGCCTCAAAATGCTTAACGGTGGCTTCGGCTTCTTCGATAGTATTGCAGGCTTTGCTCATGTTTGAGCGTTGCACTTCGTCAAACAGCGCTTTGAACTTACTACCTAATCCAAACTCCAACACCGCCCCCGACAACACGTACTGAATATCGGCTAAGGCATCGGCCACGCCCACGATGTCTTTCTCCAAAATCGCCACTTCGAGCTCTTTCAGTTCTTCCGCAATCAGCGCCACACGTAGGTTACAGCGATCTTGGGACGGAATTTGGGGGGTATCTAAAATGGGGTGTTTGAAAGTGCGGTGAAACTCAGCAACTTGATTGAGGCAGTCTAATTGTTCCATTGAATGTAAGGTTATCCTTTTGATAAATGAGGCTCAAAACTACAAAAAAACGCGGAGAAGCCCCTCCGCGTCCGTCAATAACGTCCTAGTTGATTTCCCAAAATCAATTTCCCTGTTTTGGCAAAAAAGAAGTGTCTACCTCGTACACGCCATAATCTTTGGGAGAAACACGCACCGTCACTTTTTGCCCGGGCGACATAAAAGGCGCAGGATTGAACCAAATATTATCACTTTCGTAGCTATACACCTTTTGGGACTGTGGTTCAAAATATTGAGCAATAATCATCCAAGGATGTTTTCCGCCTACCGAAAGGGATGTATTGTACCTAACATCCACCACGTCGGCCATGATAATTTGACCATGTAGGCGCAACCAATCATTTAGGCGTTTGCGGCGCCAGCGCCAGATAAATCCACCATACCCTATTGCCCCAAAAACAAGCCCCATTCCGCCAAAAATACCCGGTAAAAGCCACGAGTCAAGGCCCGAAAGCACGACTTCGTCGGGGTCATTGGGCAAATACCACAAGGTTACATTTTCCCCCTCATCGTAAGACGGGGGGCTTGAGTACGTTGACGAATAGTACGTCCGACTCTCGCCCGATTGCGTCATGAACGAGATAACAGGCGCCCTTCCTCCTTTTGACGAACTGCTGAAGGAGACGACCGTCCCCGTGGTTTTGATTCCGTTCCGTTTGATTGTCTGATCGGCGCTCCAAGAAAAAAAGCCAATGGCACAGAAGAGCGTCCCGACGGCTGCAAATATGGCAAAGAAAATACCGAAAAAATTATTCTTCATCTGTGTATGAGTTAACAAACAATGCGCTGTTTATCAGCGCTATTCTCAACAAAACTAAAAACTAATTTTTATACTCAAAATGCAATTTATTCAACGGCAAAACTCCCACGATTCAACGCCTTTATCGTACGGCTCAGTTCTTATTTTACCCCGTTTCAACCCCCAAAACCAACGCTTTGGCGAGTTTTATTTTTCGCTTCAACCCCTTCTTTTTACTTTCATCCAATTCCAATTTTATCGGTTCAGCTTGTCAAATCCGTTTACCAAAGTAAAAGAAGGCTATTTTTTTTGCACTTTTACGTCTTACTTAACTTTTTCAGCCACAACAAATGCGGACAGGCTCATCCCTTTTTTTTAGTCTACTTTTGAGCTGTTGGGCCCAGATTCTGGTGTTTGGACAATCTTCCGAAATCTCTTTTCAGCACCTTAGTCCTGAGCAGGGGCTTCCTATTCATTATTGCACTGGAATCGCCCAAGATACGTCGGGTTTTATATGGATTGGCACGTTGGCTGGGCTGGCACGTTATGACGGTATCCGGTGCAAAGTCTTTGACCACGACCGCCAAAATCCCCATTCGCTTTCGGATATTATTGTTCGTTCCGTTTTGTTATCCAAAAATGGAACCCTGTGGGTAGGAACGCAGCACGGGTTTAACCGAATGGACTTCAAAACGCAACAATTTGAGCGCTTTCATTTTACCAAATACGGTGAGCGTTCCGATTATATTCGCTGCATCGGCGAAGACTTCCGTGGCAAACTCTGGCTAGGTAGCGCCAACGGGCTGATTCTTTTTGACCCAAAAACCAAACAATCAGAATTGGTTAAACTTCCTACCGACCCCTCTTCGAAGCCACTCGTCTACTCTGTACGCTCGCTGCTGATTGATGGCCCCACAGTTTGGATTGGCACCGACTTGGGGCTGTATCGCTATAATATTAAAGAGAATTCTTTTCAGGTATTTTGTAAAAGCGACGAATTGGGCACCATTCCCGACAACTCCGTGACGGCTTTGGCAAAGCACCCAAAAACGGGAAATATCATTGTGGGCACGCGCAATGGTACATTGTCAATGTTGAGCCTTGCGACCGAACATTTCATAAAAATGGACATTCCATTGGCCGAGCCCCGAGAAATTAGCTCGGTGTTTTTTTCCAAAGATGGAAAACTCTGGATATGTACTCAAGGGCAAGGGATTTTTTGTTATCACGAAAACCAACGAAAGTTCATTAATTATCAGAGTCAAATTAATGTACCCAATAGTCTGAGTTCCAACTATGTACGAACCGCATTTCAGGACCGTTCGGGCGTGCTTTGGTTTAGTACCGCTTATAAAGGCATCAGTCGGTTTAACCCTGCTAGTCAGTCATTTACTTCTCCTTTAAAAGAAGCAAATTATCAACCTACCACGGCCAACGGCGGAGCCATTAACCGGATTGCAATCGACAGCAAGGACAATCTTTGGTTGGGAACCGACAACGGCGTGGTGTGGGTCAACCAAACCACCAATACCTACAAAGCCTACCGCCACGATCCAAAAAACAAAAATAGCCTTTCAGACAACGGCGTCAATTCTATCTACGTTGACCCCGAAGATAAGGTCTACGTAGCTACCCAACACTTTCAGCATTTGGACCCTACCACGGGCAAATTTACGATATATGACCATCTGCCCAATGAAGCAATGCCCTCTCCGCCACCCATCGTTCCTGGGCGTCATTTTGTAGCGGGCAGGCTTGTGTTCGATTTACACCCCACGTCAGATGGGAGGGTGTTTATCGGTACCGATGAGGGACTAAATATATTTGACCCCAAGACCAAGACCTTTGCCAATCGCTTTAACGATGAGCGCATTCGACGTTTGCCCCTGAATCGCTACAACAGCCTTTACACCGACAGTAAACAAAACCTGTGGGTAGGCTGTGGGGTTGACGAGGTGCTGTGCATCAGTCCCGATTTATCAAAAGTAACCACGTATCGGTACCAAGAAGATAACCCCAAAAGCCTGCCAGACAACGGCGTGATGTCTTTTTCGGAAGACTCAAAGGGCTATATATGGATGGGAACCGACAACGGACTGGCCTGCCTTGACCCCAAAACTCAATCGTTTACTAATTATTTTACCCGTCATGGCATTGCGAACAACTACGTTTCGGCGCTGATACGGGTCCGAAACACGCTGTGGATGGGAACCGCCAATGGCTTAACGCGGTACGACGAACAACAAAAACGATTTGTATCCTTTGGCCGAGCCGACAACCTTGAGGTGCTTTCTATTGAGACTAAATCGGTGGCCAAAGACAAATTGGGTAATTTGTATTTTGGGGGACTCTACGGACTGGTTCGGTTTCATCCCGACCGCGTAAAAACCAACACGTTTGTACCGCCTGTGGTTATAACATCATTAAGGGTGCACGGTCAGGAAGTGCTTCCTACGCACATTCCCCAAAACAACCTTCCGATTACGTTGGCATACGATGAAAACGACCTTACCATCGAAGCCGCCGCCCTGAGCTATGACCATTCGGAAAACAATCAGTTTTCATTCTGGCTCGAAGGCGTCAAAAATGACAATGGTTGGCGAGCCCCCACTACCCAAGCAAACATCAGCTACCTTAACGTACCGCCTGGGGAGTATACTTTGCACGTAAAAGCCGCCAACAACGACGGTGTCTGGAACCCCGCCCCGTATACCCTCCGCATCGTAATCAATCCTCCGTTTTGGCAAACGTGGTGGTTTCAAACCTTAATGGTAATGCTGGTTGTAGCAGTCGGTGTTTATATTTATCGGTCCCGCGTAAAAATCATCCAACGCGAACACGCCACGCAGTTAAAATTGTTGGAAGAACAACAACTGCTTCAGAATCAACTAAATCAGGAGTTGACCGAAAAACTGGATTTCCGCCAAAAGTTTGAAATTGTCCAAAAGCAACAAGTTGAAACCGAGCGCAAAGCCATTATGCTTGAGCGTGAGAAAGTACTAGCTCGTTATCAAGGACTTATCAACCAACTCAATCCCCACTTTTTGTTTAATAGCTTGGCAGTTTTGGACAGTCTCATCTACAAAGACCACAAACTAGCCTCCAAATACCTCCGTCAATTGACAAAAGTGTATCGGTATTTGATTGAAAACGACGACAACGAAGTGGTCATGCTAGAACAAGAATTGCGCTTTGCCCGTGACTTTGTAAGCCTGCTCCACATGCGATACGGCACGGGGCTGAGCGTAGAAATTGACATCCCCGACGATTTGGCGCACAAAAAAGTGGTTCCCGTTACCTTTCAAAATTTAATTGAAAACGCCATCAAACACAACACAACCAGTTTAGAATCACCGCTTTGGGTAAAAATTAGGGAAGAAGACAATTATCTTATTTTTGAAAATAACCTACAAAAACGCGGAACCGTAACCACTTCCAACAAAAAAGGATTGGGCGATTTTCGGGCGTTGTACAGTTACCTAACCAACCGACCCATGCAGGTTAAAGAAACCGTCGACCGTTTTACCGTCTATGTTCCATTACTAGATTAACATTAACGCCTCGGTTTTGGCTTTTGCAGGATTAGCAAGCGAAACCGACGTCTTAGACTGTTTTTTTTAGTTATGCTGTTTAAACCATCTAATTTTATACAACTAACCCACACATAACCCATGAATGATCAACAAAAAAAGCTGGTACAAAGCAGTTTTGCCCGTATTGTTCCAAAATCGGAGTATGCCGCTCAAGTTTTTTATACACGATTTTTTGAGCTAGTGCCCGAGGTAAAGCATCTTTTCAAAAGCGAACTTAAAACTCAGGGTATCAAGCTGTTTCAGGTGATTAGTTTTACGGTATGCTCTTTGGATAATATGGATGAGCTGCTGCCGCTACTGCAAGATTTGGGGCAAAAACACGTGAAGTATGGCGCTAAAGAACAACATTATCAATACATTGGGGAGGCGTTATTATGGACCTTGGAAAAGGTACTGAAAAGTGATTTTACTCCCGAAATACAACAAGCGTGGATTGATGTATACAGCGTGATGTCGGCCGCAATGATTGAAGCCGCTCAACAACAAACGGCCTGATGAATGAAACCAACGCCTAAAATAGAATCTACACCACCCAAAGTACCCGCCCAAGAAGCGGGCGAAAAAACCGCGTACGATAGTGACCATTCGGAAGTTAAGTACCAAAATTTAGTCAGTCAGCTCAACCCACACTTTTTGTTTAACAGCCTAGCCACCCTTGAAAGCCTGATTTACAGCGACCAACGGCTGGCGGTTAAATTTTTAAGTCAATTGACGCGCGTCTACCGCTACGTTCTAACCACCCGACACACCAAACTGGTGACGCTGGGTGAAGAGTTGTGTTTTATTAAAGATTACGCGGATTTGCTCCAAACCCGCTTTGGGAAAGGGTTAGAAGTATGCCTTACTGTGCCCGAAGCCTATTATTCGTATCAGATAGTCCCGACCACATTGCAGATTCTGATTGAAAACGCCACCCGACACAACCTAACCGACCCCGACTCGCCGTTATTGGTTACAATAAAAACTGAAAACCAGCGACTTATCATTGAAAACAACCTCCAAATCAAACGTACTCTGGAAGTTCAAAATCGGCAAGGCTTAAGCAGTTTGCGGAATTTATACGCTTATTTTTCAGAAACGACGCTTGAGATTCAACAAACACCCGAATTTTTTCGCATCGTATTGCCATTACTTTAACCTGACCAAACACCATGAAAGTACTCATCGTAGAAGACGAAGCCCTCATTGCCGAACAGCTCCAACGAATGTTGAAAGATATTGCGCCTCAGGCCGAGGTGCTCGACGTGTTGCACAGCGTAAAAAACGCCAGACGGTGGTTTATGCAAAATGCCGAGCCTGATTTACTTTTCATGGATATTCAGCTCTCCGATGGCATCAGCTTCGATTTATTTAACTATTTCGACATCAAATGTCCGATTATTTTTGCCACTGCTTACGACGAATACGCCATCAAGGCGTTTAAGGTAAACGGGATTGATTATCTCTTAAAACCCATCGACGAAGAGGATCTCATTCGGGCCCTTGGTAAATTTAAGGCCTTGCAAAAAAACCAAAGTATTTCGACCGAAGTGCTGCAAACACTGGCCAATCACCCTTCCCAAATCGGACGGATGTACAAGGAAAAGCTGATTGTTCAGCACCGCAATGCATCCATCCCCATCAACTTAGCCGACGTGTCGCTGTTTTATCTTGACCAAGTAATCTTTGTGGTAACCAATGACGGTCAAAAATACATTGCCGAACAAAACACACTGGATGAAATCGAAGACATCCTCAACCCCAACGAGTTTTTCAGGGCGGGACGCCGGCAAATTATCAATCAAAATGCCGTTGAAAGTTACAAAGGTGACGCCTCAGGGAAGTTATACGTCAAATTGCGAAGCAGCCACGTATCAGAAGTAGAAATCAGCCGGGAAAAAGCCCCCGTTTTTAAACGCTGGATTGACCGCTGAGATAACCGTCTTAATACCAAAAACAGCCGCGTTTTGAAGGTATATTTTCAGAACGCGGCTGTTTTATTTCAAGAAAATTCGACAATCGTCGTTCCACTATCTGTCTATGATTCGCTTCTAACTGAACTGGCACCCGAGGTATTGGAGCGCACCGAAGCCGTGCCACGATAACGTACACTGCTCGCGCCGCTGGCTTCTACTTCGAGTTTTCCATTTACACTTACGCGCACGTTGCTGGCCCCTGAGGCGTCCAGAAAGGCTTCCTTCACGGGAAAATCGTAGGCTCTCAACGAGGTAGCTCCCGACACTTCACCCTCCAAGCGGTTGGCCGAACCCGTCAGCACAATCGTAGAGGCCCCCGAAGCATCCATCACGATTCTTTGGGCCTTTACCTGAATATCAGATTTAGAAGCACCCGAAATATCCAAATCCAAGGTTCCCAAATCATTGAAGCCTGACACTCTCGATGTTGTGGCTCCCGAAAAATCAAGGGCTTTGACGGTGGGCATCGAAATCGTGACCAATATGCGTTTACGGTTACGGTTCCAACCAAATGAATCCTTATAACGAATACGGAGTTTTCCTGCCGACACATCGGCTTCCAAGTCGTTAAGGTCTTGCTTACGGCCTTCTACTTTGACCGAATAATTCCCTTTAGTGACCGTAATTTCAAACGCACTTCCCAACGAAAGGCGGTCAAAATCTTTGAGGTTAAATGTACGGGTACTGCGGTCGTCGTCTTGGCGTTCACGGTTGTCGGCCGAAAAAGAGCAGGCTACTAAGAAAAAAGCGCTGGCAAAAAGAAGGGAAGTGAGGCGGTAAAAAATGGCTGTTCTCATATCAATTTCAGGGGTTTTTGGGTATAAGATGCAAAAGTTAAATTCAATGTTGCATCAACACTATTTTTTTTATTTGAACGTTGCATTAGGCAACATAAACGGACGTTTATTCTTTTCGAGTCAATCTAGGGTAACTTGTGGCTTTCCGGTTACATTTGCGCCTTAATTACTAATTAACCTATCTTCAATTTTAAGTTCAATGAAACGCAGAACCTTTCTCCAAACCACCGCCAGTCTTGGTGCACTGGCCTTATTGAAATTGCAGGCCGAAGCTAACCCGCAAGCCAAAGCAGTAGGCCTACAACTATACACCCTCCGCGAGGATATTCAAAAACAGGGAATCGAAAAAATACTGGCCGAAGTGGCCAAGCTTGGCTACAAAAAGGTGGAAAATTTCGGCTACGGGCAGGGTAAATTTTTCAAAAAAACACCTGCCGAATACAACCAAATCCTGAAAGACAACGGGCTTTCGGCCGTCAGCGGACACTATATGACCGCGCGTACGCCTGGATTGACCGATGGATTGACCAAGAATTGGGAAAAAGTGGTGGAAGATGCCGCCGCTATCGGTCAGCAATACGTAGTGCTTGCTTACCTAATGGATGGCGAGCGCAAAGCCGAGGATTACAACCAACTTTTTGATTTGCTCAACAAAAGCAGCGACATCGCCCTCAAATCGGGGCTTACGATGGGCTATCACAACCATGATTTTGAGTTTACCCAAAAAATCGACGGCCAAAAACCTTATGATTTATTGCTCAAAAACACCAATGTCGTCATGGAAATGGACCTATATTGGGTCGTAAAAGCGGGCGAAAATGCCGCTGCGTACTTCACCAAATACCCGAATCGTTTTCCGTTGTGGCACGTCAAAGATATGGCCAAAACGCCTGAAAAAGAGTTCTCGGAAGTGGGCCTCGGTAGCATTGATTTTGCCAGCCTGTTTAAGCAAGCAAGTGTGGCGGGCCTCAAGCATTACTTTGTAGAGCAAGATGTATGCAAGCGCCCTCCGCTTGAAAGTATCCAGATTAGCATTGATCATATTCAGAAAGCAAAATGGGGATAAATTGAAAAACATGAGCCATCCCGAACTTTAGTTGAAAAAATACCTCCTTGAGGTTTTGAGAGTCACTACAAACTCAAAAACAAGGAGGTCTTTTTATGTTCATAGCAATACTGCAAAACAAGGATAGAAAGCTTAATGGTCAATATATTCAGACTTGCTTTTAGAAAGAGAGGTCGATATTTTCGCTTCGTCCTTTAGATTTGTTTTGTAAGATTATTCCAACGACACCAGAGTAACTCAAGCAAGCAAATTGGGTTGCATCGGCACTCAGATGGCACATTCTATCGATCGGCAAGTTAGAGACATTAAAGCAGCGATTAAACTTTTAAGAGACTTACCCGAATTTGCTTCTCAACTTAACATTACCAGCCTAGGACATACGGCACAGGCCGCCACGCGGTATCTACCATGCACTGATTCTTCAACAACTATCGGCATTATCTTTCACCATTTGGTTAGAATTATCTCTTAAAATCAAACAAACAGGAGGTCTGCAACGAGGCAAATCAGAGTTCATGATCACCCCCGTACATTGATGCTCAACGCATTGTCGAATATGTCCGCAGCGGCATACCGCTTCCGTTTACGTAATCGTTTCAATCTTTTTTTGGGCGGTTATTGAGTTCAGGAGTGACCGTCATTACTGAAACATTTTTGGGTTTACCGTAGTGCGTGGTGGTACGAAATTAAACAAAAAAGGCCTTAGAAACGAATCTAAGGCCTTTTTTGTACTACCACGAATCACCGTGAATCAATTTAGTGCACCCGAAGGGACTCGAACATTTTAACTTACCCTAATCCATATAAACAAAATACTACTGATTATCAGGTATTTATATTTTCTTCTTACTGATATTAACCATAAATAATAAGGATAAATTAAATAAATCCGTCACCTGACGCGTCACCTGAAAAAATTTGCATTATCTTTGTTTCCGTTCGATTAACGCAGAAAATCATGGGAAAAGTTATTACAAATTCAGCGCGTTTTGTGCTCAAAGAGGCCGTTTCTAAGGACTCAACGCTCGTTCTCCTTATTTGTCGCAGTTGTACCCCCCGTTTGGTTTACTCAACGGGTCAATTTCTTTCACCTGAACACTGGGATTCAAAGACCCAACGCCCAACTACCTCCACCAAAAGTTTTAGCCGGGACATTAAAAACGACCTGAAAGAGATTGAAACACACCTCAACCGCATGGCCGGGGAAGTGGAGCGTATCAATTCACGGGTAAAGGCCGAAAACATTGAACCGACACAGGCATTTTACCGCGCTGAACTCGACAAGGTGTTTAACCGTGACAAACCGCGTAAAGTGGTCAAACAGCCCGAAAAACTTTCATTCATCCCGTGGATAGAGAAATTTATTGAAGAATGCGCCAACGGAGAAAGAACCATTCCACGCTCCGGCAAACGTTACTCTGAAAGTTCGGCCAAAAACTACCGTAAGGCACTCAACCACCTAAAGGCATTCGAGAAAGAAACCAAGTTCAAAGTTGAGTTTGATAAAATTGACCTCCACTTTCACAAAAAGTTTATTTCCTACCTCAACAAAAAAGGCAAGGCTACCAACACCACGGGCGATATTATCAAAAATATCAAAGTCTTTATGCGTCAGTCCATGAAAGACGGGATGCACACCAATACAGCCTTTCAGGATGAAGATTTTATAAAACCATTGGAGGAAGTGGAAAACATTTACCTCACGCTCGACGAAATCCAACGCATTTACAATCTTGACCTTTCCGACCGTGCCGGCCTTGACCGCGTTCGGGACGTGTTCGTTATCGGCTGTTACACAGGTTTACGTTTTTCTGACCTTAACCTTTTACGGCCCGAAAACATCATCAATGACGGGCAATTTGTGCGTATCACCATGCAAAAGACAGATAAACCCGTGTTCGTACCATTAACCCCGCAAATACGGGCCATACTAGCCAAATACAAAGGAATACCGCCCCGTGTTCTGACCAATCAGCGGATGAATGATTATTTGAAGGAAATAGCGCAACTGGCCGACCTGAACGAAAAAGTAACAATGAGCCAAACCAAAGGAGGGCTGAAAGTAACCAAGACGCTGCATAAGTGGGAACTGGTTACAACCCACACGGCCCGGCGGTCATTTGCCACTAACGCCTACTTACAGGGAGTGCCCACCCTTGACATTATGCGACTCACTGGGCACCGTACCGAAACCTCATTTATGAAATACATCAAAATATCAAATGAAGAAGTCGCCTACCGAATGGCCGAACACCCATTCTTTACGCAGGAAAACCGCACTGTATTTAAAATCGCTAACTGATGAAATTTGACCAATTAGGACACCTTACACCCTACGAAATCATTGAACAGACCTTGATACCTTTGAGGAGGTATTCGTATCAGCGTTCAATAACTCACGCACTCGCATAGCCTTATTTGAAGAGTATCGTCAATTTTTGAACGAATTACAACAAATTGTAGGCAGTGGTTTTTACCAATGGATTGATGGTAGTTTCACCACTCAACGAAGAAATCCAAGTGACATAGATTTAGTAACATTTTTGGATAGTACCCGGCTCAACAAATTTGCCGTAGAACTATCACCACTCCAAAAACGAAAGTTTCAAAAGAAAGGCAAAATAGACGCCTACTTTGTGGCTACATACCCAGAGAACCACGCTCATTATGAACTGTTCAAAATGGATTACTTAGACTGGCTACACCAATTCGAGAAAGATACACGCCTAAAAGGCAATCCGAGAAAAGGAATCATTCAACTCAATTTCTAAAACAATGAATCAACAAATTGAATATGAAGAATGGACATTAAGAGTTTCGAGACTCTTAGAACTTGTTCAACGAAACATAGCTGCCATAGAGCGACACAAGGCCGCTGGTAGCCCTCAGATGATTGTAGAGCAATACGAACAGTTACGCGATGAACATTTGGCAGAGTTAGACGGGCTATTGAAAGGTACGGGAATAGCTGTTCAATTAACTGCCATTCAAAACGCGGCCTGATAATGGAAATTTTCGTAAACGAGTATTACACCAAAATCAACGCAGCTACTACTGAGGCCGAACGCATCCAAATAAAGGATGAATACGCGGCTACCCTGCAAACCTTTACCGATGCCCAAAAACAGGAAGTAAAGGACATTGTGGGCAAACGTATTGACTCATTTTTAGAAACAGTGGCCCCCGTGGATGAAGCTATTGAACAATTCAATGCCTACCTCAACCGCAAAGAAAACCCGTCGTTTCCCGTCAATAACGCGGCCTGACAGTTGTTATATCATTAATTTTTACTCAACGATTCATCATGAAACGCCGACAATTCTTTAATTCCCTGATGACATTTCATATTGTAGCACTCGCAGGCTGCAAAGAAAAACTTCCATCAACACCCACCATTGTGACGGGTAAAATTGTAGATGAAAATAATCAGCCCATGTCAGGAATCATCTTTGAACTTTACGGCATTGACCAGACCGGAATATTGAAACAACGTGAAACATTTAATATTAAGAGTGAATCTGATAAAGATGGTAAGTACGAGGTTTCAGTTTTAATACCAAATACTACCAACTGGGTAACTTTCAGAATTTCGCCAATGAACACATTGAGAATTTTTAATAATTATCAGACCTTCTATTTGAACGGATTAATTTATGAACCTTTCCAAGACAAAGTAGAAATTCAAAGAGAAAAGTACGGAAAGACAACAACTATTAATTTTCAACTACGGAAAATATAGGGTATCACCCTTAGCCAAACCATTAAATTAATGCTCAACATTAATCTTTAGTCTACGAAAATAATTTACGCGCGTGTACAGAAAACGGGGAAATAGGGGAAATTTAACAACTCACATAAAACAGTAAAATTAACGTTCAACATTAATCTTTAGCCGATGAACAATTTTAACAAAAACCTTGATTTATGCCTTGAATATCTCAATGAGGTACACCAAGAAATCACGCCTGTTTACCAAAAGAAAAACCCATCAAAAAACGACTGTTACGAAATGGTGAGGGATTGTTACAAACAGTTCTTTGTCCTTATGGGTGGCGATGAAACGCGTTCTGAATGGTGGCCTCATTTTATTCAGTTCATTAAATTCCTTAGCAGTAAACGCGGTAAAGAAACAGAAATCAACTTTTTCTACTACCTAAGAACGGTTGATTTTATAATGTTTGAGCAAACCCTTTCCCGTCACTTTGAGGAAACCACATAGTTTTAAGAATACCCTTTGTTCGATTAACAATTTATGTCAATGCAAAACCAATTCGATTTTGAACAATTGGTAAAAGAGCGCACACAAAGTGAACTTTTAGACTTACATTCAGAATTTAGTGCCTATGACAATTATTCTGAAAGGATAGACTTTTGGGATAGACACTACTTGGGTTTGCAACTATGGTACAAAATTGGCATAGGGGAATTTTTATCAATACTCCCTGTTAATGAGTCTGATATTGAACTGTTTACGGAGTGGGCCTTAACATTTCGTATGGAACTGAGGAATTATATTGAAGAATACCCCTCATACAAACGGCCCACGCTAAGAGTTAGCAACGGTTGCCTTTTCGGAGATTCGTTCAAAGTTAAAGAACGAGAGTTTTGGCAACAATTCAGTAGTAGCCCCGACCGTGATTCACTATTGGAAAGGACATTTTATGACCTTAGCAACCCAAAAGGCAGTACACTAAGCCTTTATGGCACATTTATGACAGGTGATAATAACGGGGAATTTTACCAAAGTGCTGAAAGAGACCTATTAAAAGGAGAGTCCGTAAAAGAAATTTTACTCTACCACTTTAAAAGTATTCCCCGTGCCCAATGGGAAAGGTATTGGAATGTTTGGGAGGTAATAGATAAAGTACTCGATATTGAATCTAACCTACACTTTAACGGGTTTTTGAGGGATTTAAAGTCAAGTTATAATAAAGGGGTACAAATTGGCATTCCTTCCGAATATCGTGTAGTTGAAACACATCAAATATCTGTATCCGTGTACGCATTTTGCGCCTATTGTTTAGCACGTAACGAATGGAGTGATGAGTATACAGAATTTGAAAATAGCAGAAAAAAAGGCAAGTGGTTTGAAGAAAAAGCCGCCTTTTTTGGTTTAGGGTCTCACAATACATTTGAGCAACATTTTAACGCCTTTGATAAAAAGGAAAAACCAAAACTCAAGCAGTCCCAAATAAAACAAGCCGTTGAAATTTTAGGAGATAAGGGAAAGTTTCCCAATGCCCAAAGTGAGGCAAAGACTCATTTAGACCCTTTCAAAGAATCGTAACCCCATTACGTAACCATTACGAATATTCAGACCCATTAAGACCCGCAAACTTTGCATCATCGGGAACAACATCCCCCCGAATGATGCAAGATGATCGCTACACAAACATTACTGATGCCTTTCGATGCAGAGGCACGCGCTGAATTAAAATCAATCTTCAAAGAGGCCGTTAAGGAAGAACTGGCCAACTTCACCCCCCCGTTCCACAACACAATTTCCCCGAATACCTTACGCGGATTGAAACCGCCAAACTTTACCGTATTTCATTGGTCACGCTCAACGAATGGGAGAAAAACGGCCTCATGCCCAAGAAAATCACCGTAAACGGCCGTGTGCGTTTCCGTCGTGACGAAATACTGGCTACGCTCGAAACTGTAAAACAGGTCAAACACAAAAAACGCGCGGCCTGATGAATTATAGGAAACTAATCTACACGCTCGACCGCGTTACGGGCTGGTATAAACTCACATCTGCACCGCCAACGGCCTCCACGCTACCCAACGAATTGAAAGTAGAGGAACGCCAATCGGGGGGAATTAAAGCCCCGATGATTATTCACGGCCGCGAACGCCTACCCAAAGAACTAGACCCAAAACGCGGCTGGCGATGGTTTACGGGATTGAGGGAAACAGACCGTACCAATGTCTATACAGGTCATTTCAGAACACCGGGAAGGTATCGCGGTTCGTTTACCCCCAATTTCTCCCTGTTTTGGTTTTCGCCCGATTCGGAGATTTTAACCCTATGGTTTTTTCCGGGTATGAGTAGGCGTTACGGCGGAATTGATGATTTAATCCATTTACTCTAACTCATTGTCACCATGAACCCAAAAGAACCAACACAGAACGGAGAATTTGAGACTATCGACATTTCAGAAGTCGAGGTTGCCGAATTTGAGACTATCGATATTACGGAATTCGAGGTTGTCGAATTTGAAGCGTATAATTTTAAAAACTGGCATGAGCATATTGAGCCAAAGGAAGAAAAGGAGTAACCAAAACACTATCAAACCACAAAAAAGGCCGTACGGATTCACCGCGCGGCCTTTGTGTTCAATCATGTTCGACTAATGTAAAATGATGCAGAAGGGAGCCACCGAATGATGGCAAAGTAGTCCAAGTGTGGATAAGTTCAGAGCGATAAAA
>NZ_JAAAKZ010000027.1 GCF_009905605.1 Runella sp. CRIBMP | reverse complement strand
TATGTTGGAAAAAATCTTTGACCGGTTTTATCAAATCAACACCACCCCAAACATCCTCAATCAAGGTAGCGGTATTGGACTTTCAATCACTCAGGAGTTTGTGAAACTTCATGGCGGTACCCTAAAAGTGGAGAGTGAAGAAGGTACAGGAAGTGTTTTTACGGTGTATTTACCTCTGGTTTTACTATCAAATCAATCGTTAACTTTAACGGACGCCCAAGATGAAAAGCAGGAGATTGCAATGCCTCTAACCAGTGGAGATGAAATCGATGAGCCTTCAAAAATTGGAAAGCCAGTACTATTAATCGTCGATGACAGTGAAGACCTTAGAACTTATTTAAAAGAGAATTTAAAAGCAAAATATAAAATCATTGAGGCATCAGATGGAAAACAAGGTTGGCAAAAAGCCCTTGGGTGCCATCCCGAGATAATTGTAAGTGATGTAAACATGCCCAACATGGACGGCAGGGCCATGGTCCGGAAAATCAAAAATGATAATCGAACCAAGCACATCCCAGTCATTTTGCTTACGGTGTTAGCTGAAGAAATTGACCAATTAAAAGGGCTTGAAACAGGAGCCAACGATTATCTTACCAAACCCTTTAGTTTTCAGCTTTTGAATATGAAGATAAACAACTTGCTCAACCTTAACACTACCTTAAAAAATACTTATAGTAAACACATTAATCTCGAAACTCCCGAAATTGAACTCGTTTCGGAGGATGAGAAATTTCTGCTGAAAATCTCTCGCTATGTAGAAGACCACATCGAAGACCCAGACTTGTCGGTAGACATTCTGAGCAAAACAATGTTTATGAGCCGAGGCACGCTGTATAATAAAGTGTTGAGCCTAACGGGAGAAACCCCCGTGGAATTTGTGCGCTCCATAAAACTTAAAAAGGCGGTGGCACTGCTGGAAAAAAGCGATATGAAGATTTCGCAAATTGGCTACGCAGTAGGGTTCTCTAACCCTAACTATTTTGCAAGGGCGTTTAAGGCTAAGTACAATGTGTCGCCTTCTGAGTACATTCAACTGAAAAGAGATTCTGCAAAAAGTACACCCCGCTAGGTGGCTCCATTTTCACTTACTGGTTTTCTTCGTTATCGACGTTCAATTTTATTGGGTGCTTGGGTCATTGTTATAACTAAATAAAGAAAATTTAAAATAAACTCTGCTTCTTTTTACCCTGTCTCTGGGACCGTAAGCTTCTGTGCAATTATAGTCTGACTTTACCCACTACTCGAAAGGCTGAGCCCTTTTTGTGATACTTTATGTGTCAAATTGACAATTTTAAACATTCGGAACATAGATTTGGTGAAACGTGCTACTTAGTTTTTTGTGAGCGCGCTTACTTTACATCCACAAATAATCGGCCGTACTAAGGAAGATTATATAATTTATTCAACCAATCATATTTATATCATGAAACAACTCAACCTCTCCATTTCACAATGGCAAAATAAACATTGCTATTGGGCGTGGTGTATTTTGCTGTTGATCCTTTCGGGATTTACAGTCAACGCACAGACCGTAAAGGGTATCATTAAATCAAAAACGAACGGGGTAATACCAGGTGCTTCGGTATTGGTAAAAGGAACTGCAAGAGGAACTACGGCCAACAATGAGGGGGTCTATTCAATCAATGCCTCGCCCAATGAAACTTTGGTCTTTAGCTCAATTGGCAATAAGACCCAAGAAGTGGTGGTAGGAAACCGCTCAACCATCGACATCCTATTAGATGAAGACCAGTCAACGCTAAATGAGGTAGTGGTTGTAGGATATGGTACGCAACGCAAGCGAGACGTAACGGGAGCGGTTGTTTCAGTTACCGAGGCTACGTTGAAAGAAGTACCTGCTCCAAACCTGCTTAACCAACTTAAAGGTCGTGCGGCAGGGGTATCTATTGTAAGCAACGGTTCTACGCCCGGTAGTCAGGGAACGATTCGTATCCGTGGTAACCGCTCCATTACAACTGGTAACGGTGACGGTCTTGACGGCCCGCTTGTGGTGGTAGATGGTATTCCGTTTGGAGGGCTGAATGACATAAACCCCGACGATATTGCGAACCTTGAAATCTTGAAAGACGCCTCAGCAACGGCCATTTTCGGTTCGAGAGGTGCCGGTGGTGTCATTTTGATTACCACCAAAAGAGGAAAAGTAGGCAAGCCGATTCTGACGTATGATGGCTACCATGGTGTGACCAGCATCTTGGGCAAATACAATGTCATGAATGGGGCGCAATACGCAAAATTTAAGGAGCAATCGGCCGCGCTAAACACCCAAGGAGCAGGTACTACGGCCTATCCATTGACCGAAGAAGAAAAGGCGAACCTTGCCGCGGGTGTTTCTACCGATTGGCAGGATTTAATGTACAAACAAGGATTTAATACAAGCCATCAGCTCGGATTACAGGGCGGGGTAGAAAATACGCAATACAGCATGGGGCTTGGCTATTTTAATGAAACGGGTATTATGCCAAACCAAAACTTTGACCGTTTTACGATTCGTGCCACCATCGACCAAAAAATTGGAAAACGGGTTAAAATTGGTTTAAACACAATCAATACACTTACACGTAGAAACGACCCTGCGGGTGGGGGTGTTCCGACGGAATTGGTTCGTTTATCACCGCTCATCAAGCCATACAATGACGATGGCACTGTACTCCTGAACCCTAAACGTGGAACGATTGAAGCACAAGCCGTAAGCCCACTTACCCTAATTTCACGCGGAGATGATATTCTTTCCAACGAGCGTTCTATTCGAACATTCAATAGTTTATACGCAGAAGTAAACATTTTAGACGGCCTAAGATACCGTTTCAATGCGGGCCTAAATTTCAGTCAAGTTCATTTTAATGGCTACGGGCCGCCAAATACATTTGTCAATACAGGTGTTGATCAAAATGTTTCCAACGCTGATATTAGAAATACCGAATATTGGGACGTAAACATGCAGCATTTGCTTTATTACGATAAAACGTTTGCCACCAAACACAGAATTGGTTTGACTGCGCTCTATGAAATTACCAAAAACCATAATTTGGGGAGTAGTTTTAACGTAAGAGGGGTTCCTGCCGATTACATTCAAACGGCTAACTTCTCATTGGCTTCTGGTCAGCCTACTGGCAGCGGAAGTTTTGGTGAAACTGGGCTATTGTCTTATATGGCTCGTTTAAACTATACATTCAATGATAAATACATCCTGACGGCTACGTTCCGTCGGGATGGTTCTTCTACCTTATCACCTGGCAATCAGTACTTCAACTACCCCGCAATCGGTTTAAGCTGGAATCTCATTGATGAGCCGTTTATGAAAAACCTAAGCTTCTTGTCAAACTTGAAACTACGAGGTGGATGGGGTATTTCGGGTAACCGCAACGTAGGTGCTTATGCAACCTTGGGAGCGCTCTCAACGGGTTACTATAACTTTGGTACTACTACGGCTGGTCAGGCACTTGCTTATACAGTTACCAGTCTGCCAGCTAGTGATTTGGGTTGGCAGTCGACGTCCCAGACGGATATTGGTTTAGAAATTGGTTTATTTAATAACCGGATCACGGGGTCATTTGATGTGTATTATCAAAAAACCAAAGACATTTTGCTTTCGGTCAACCTCCCTCAAAGTAACGGTGCGGGCTCTACCCTCAAAAACTTAGGAAGAACCGAAGGAAAAGGCTTTGAAGCATCATTGACGTTTGACATATTTAGAAACAAAGGTGGCTTTAATTGGAGCACAGATTTGACTTATTTCTTAAATCGTGAAAAAATCACGCAACTTACTACACCTCAGGAGTTGGATAATAAAGGAAACTTCTGGTTTGTGGGACATCCACTTACGGTCATTTATGACTACAACAAAATCGGTATCTGGCAGCAGGCGGATTTGGATAACGGCACGTTGAAAAAACAAACATCACCCGTGCAGCTTCCTGGTGAAATTAGAGTGGAAGATGTCGATAATAACGGTGTTATTGATGCCAACGACCGTAAAATTATCGGCAATTTTCAACCGAAATGGGAAGGTGGTTTGACCAATAGAATTAGCTTCAAAGGATTCGATGTGTCGTTTGTCACCTTTGCCCGGATGGGAATGAAAGTGGTAGTGCCGTACTTATCGGGTACTTCTGGTGGCGGTTCTGGTTTTGGTTTCCTTAACCAAGGTCGTTCAAACCAATTAGTGATGGATTACTGGACCCCTGAAAACCCAACCAATGCCTTCCCTCGACCTGATGCTGGAGGTGGTGTGCGCAACTTTACATCTACAACTTCTTATCAAGACGGCTCTTTCATTAAAATGAGAAGTATCAACGTAGGTTATACGGTCAATGCCAAGGTACTTAACAAAATTGGGGTTTCCTCTGCCCGTATTTACCTGAATGCGACCAATCCTTTTATCATTTATTCCCCGTTAGTAAAAGCCAAGCTTGCAGTTGACCCCGAAGGGAATGGCTACGGTAACACCATTCAGGGAGGTAATTTTAACCGTTTTGTTACCGTAAACTTAAACAACCCTCCGGTTCGTCAATATACATTAGGTTTAAATCTTAAATTTTAATTCAAGATGAAAAAAATACAAATTTCAATCATTGCCTTTACTTTATTTTTCTGTGTGAGTTGCGGAAAAATACTGGAAGAGCATCCGCAATCACAAATTGTTCCTTCGTTTTTCAATAGCCCAGCGGGTGTATTGGGGGGTATTGCCGGGGTATATAATGAAATACGCGGTCAGTGGGGGACGGAAGGCTTTTCTTCGGAAATGCAGGCCGGTACCGACGAATTTATTCAGGGAGCCAGTAGTGGTGGTGGCCCAATACATACATTTAACGGCCTTAACAGTACCAACTTTGGCTCGGCATGGGGGGCAGCTTTCACGAGCATTAATACAATTAACGGCGTACTGAAGTATGGTAAGAGTATTGATTTACCCGAAGCAACCAAAAACCAGTATTTAGCTCAGGCTAAGTTTTTGAGGGCCTTCTGGTACTTCTACTTGGTTCAGACGTGGGGAGATGTGCCATTGCATACTGAGTTTATCACTTTACCCTCACAAAGTGCTAAAAGAGACCCAGCAGCCGAGGTATACAAGTTAATTATTCAGGACTTAACCGAAGCCGCGGCGGCATTGCCCGATAAACCAACCGCACCATTTTTAGGTAAAGCTGCCACTAAACCCACTGCCTTGTTCTTTTTGGCAAAAGCCTATCTAACGCGCGGTTGGTTGACCAATTCACAGGCAGACTTTGCCGAAGCTGCCAAAATTTCGAATGATCTTATTACCAATAAAGCAGCCTATGGACTTGATTTATGGCAGGATTTCGGCGATGCTTTTGTACCTGCTAATGATTACGGTAAAGAAACATTGTTTGTCAGCGACCACTCAAATGATGCAAAATACGGTTACTATCGACTAGGCTCTGGAGAAAGTGGCGGTTTCGCCAATAACCTGACGCCTTGGTTCACCAACTGGAACTATCCAAACAACAGCGGTATCAATTCCTTTGTCAATGCCGCTGGGGTTTTGGTAAACTCGGGAACTTCTGGTATGATACGTGATTCCTACTATGGCCGTCCATACGCCCGTATTCGTCCAAATAGCGTAAAACAAACGAACGGCAAAAACTATTTTCTTGATCAGGCTTTTGTAAAAAGGGATGTTGACTCACGATTTGCTAATACGTTTTATACAGTCTATATCTCTAATACTGCCGTGACCAATACGCCAACAGCGGCCAATAACAAACGCGGTATCGGCTACACAATGCAGGTCGGTATTGATACCGCTGTTTGGATTACGGATTATGAAGTGGTAGGAGCTCCGCAGTTCAATGGAACAAAACCATTTAAAGGAATCATCGCACCTCCAAGCACCTGGAATGCCAATTTATATCCTGCCATCAAAAAACACATGGATCCGAGCCGTGGTAGTAATTTCAATGACCCTTCTACTCGCCCCGTGGTGATTACCCGTTTTTCTGAAGTGTATTTAGTAGGTGCAGAAGCCTATCTCATGGCTGGAAATAAAGCAAAAGCCGCTGAACTCCTCAACGTGATTCGTCAAAGAGCCGCCTATCGTAAAACCAATACGGCGGCCCAAAATGCCGCTGCCGCTGCGGCGATGATAATCAGCGCCGATGAGGTAACCGTTGATTTTATCTTGGATGAGCGAAGCAGAGAACTATTTGGTGAGTGGATGCGATATCAAGACTTAGTGCGTACCAAAACCTTGGTAAGACGTATTCAGGCTTGGAACAAGGAGGCATCAGCCTATGTCAAAGATTTTCATTTGCTAAGACCCATTCCTCAGTCGCAAATAGACCGCACGGTTGAAGGCCCTCCATTTACGCAAAATCCGGGTTATTAATTGAGTATTGTAGATAAATAAAGAGAATGATGGGAGATGTAAGAGGGTTTTCTTCTTACATCTTTTTAATTTTTCAACAAATTGTTTGCATAATTTACGTAATAAATATAACTTTTCTATCTTGAACTAATATTTTACTATTATCATTTTTCTGAACACATTATAGTGGTAGTGTTACCATCACTATTTTTTTTGTACACAAAAATGTGTCAAATTTACACATTTCATCTTTTGTCATAAGTATTTAGTTCATAAACAATTAATTGTATTCTTATATATCGCATAAACCCGTTATTAATGAAATCGTTTTTCACTTTCTGTTTACTGATTGTTTCCTATCTGAGTTTTTCTCAGGATAGTAAAAGCCTAAAACTTTGGTATAACAAACCCTCTGGTAAAACCTGGGAAAATGCCCTGCCCATTGGCAATGGCCGACTGGGTGCCATGGTGTACGGAAATGTGGAAAAAGAAACGATTCAGTTGAATGAACACACTGTTTGGAGCGGTAGCCCTAACCGCAACGATAATCCGGAGGCATTGGCCGCATTGCCTGAAATTCGTCAATTGATTTTTGACGGAAAGCAAAAAGATGCCGAACGGTTGGCCAACAAAGTAATCATTACCAAAAAATCGCACGGGCAGATGTTTCAACCCGTTGGTAATTTGCACCTCACCTTTGAAGGACACGAAAACTACACCGATTATTACCGCGAATTAGATATTGAACGAGCCGTTGCGAAAACGACTTATACCGTCAATGGCGTCAAATACACGCGAGAAATTTTGGCTTCTTTTCCCGACCGAGTAATTGTCATGCAACTGACGGCAAGTAAGCCAAATAGCCTTTCGTTTATTGCTTTTTACGCAACGCTTCATAAAAAAAGAGCCATCAACACGGTGGCTCCTAACGAGCTCACGCTTTCTGGAACCACTTCGGACCATGAAGGAGTAAAGGGAATGGTAAATTTTAAGGGCATTTCCCGTATCAAAACCGTGGGCGGGAATGTTACTGCCAACGATAGTTCCATTACGGTAAAAGGGGCCACAACCGCCACCATTTATATTTCCATTGCTACCAATTTCAACAGCTACAAAGACCTCACCGGTGACGAAAATGCACGGGCAACTGCTTATCTGAACAAAGCTTATCCGAAATCCTTTGCTGCCATTTTACCCTCTCATATAACTGCTTACCAAAAGTACTTCAACCGCGTTCGATTAGACCTCGGAACTACAGAGGCGGCGAAACTCCCTACCGATGAGCGCCTGAAAAATTTTCGCTCCACCAACGACCCGCACATGGTGACACTTTATTACCAGTTCGGACGCTATTTGTTGATTTCTTCTTCTCAGCCTGGTAGTCAACCAGCTAATTTACAGGGAATTTGGAATAACAGAATGAACCCTCCTTGGGACAGCAAGTACACCATCAATATCAACGCGCAAATGAACTACTGGCCAGCGGAGAAAACCAATCTGGCTGAACTCCATGAGCCGTTTTTGAAAATGGTGAAAGAACTATCGGAGACAGGGCAGGAAACGGCGCGTGTTATGTATGGCGCAAAAGGATGGATGGCACACCACAATACCGATATTTGGCGGGCGACAGGCGCGATTGACGGGGCTTTTTGGGGAATGTGGACGGGCGGTGGCGGCTGGACCGCCCAACACCTTTGGGAACATTATCTGTACAGTGGCAATAAAGCCTATTTGTCTGAAATTTATCCAGTTCTGAAAGGAGCCGCTGCCTTTTATGCCGATTTCCTGATTGAACATCCGAAATACAAATGGCTGGTCATCAACCCAGGAAGCTCTCCAGAAAACGCGCCGAAAGCCCACGCGGGTTCGTCGTTGGATGCTGGTACGACGATGGACAACCAAATCGTTTTCGACGCTTTCAGTACGGCCATACGGGCTGCTGGAATCCTGAAAAAAGATGCTTCTTTTGCCGATACACTCAGGCAATTACGCGGTCGCTTGGCTCCGATGCACGTGGGGCAACACGGCCAATTGCAAGAATGGCTGGACGATGTAGACGACCCTAACGACCATCACCGTCACGTTTCGCATTTGTACGGGCTGTTTCCTGCCGTTCAGATTTCACCGTATCGTACGCCCGAACTGTTTAATGCTTCCCGTACCACGCTGATTCATCGTGGAGATGTTTCGACGGGCTGGAGCATGGGTTGGAAAGTCAACTGGTGGGCTCGATTGCAAGACGGCAATCATGCCTATACCCTGATTCAAAACCAGCTTACGCCGCTGGGTGTCACCAAAGACGGAGGCGGAACCTACAATAATTTGTTTGATGCGCACCCACCGTTTCAGATTGATGGGAATTTTGGGTGTACGTCGGGTATTACCGAAATGCTCATGCAAAGTGCTGACGGGGCGGTGCATTTATTGCCAGCCTTGCCCGATGTATGGCAATCGGGCAGCATGGATGGGCTGCGGGCCATCGGCGGTTTTGAAGTAGTGAATATGCAGTGGAAAGACGGAAAACTGACCAAGTTATCCATAAAATCAAGCCTTGGCGGTAACCTTCGCTTGCGCGTACCGAATGGTCTAAAATTGAGTACAGGCGGAACGCTGAAAAAAGCATCCGGTCAGAACCCTAATCCTTTTTATGTCGTGGAAGAAACGCCAAAGGCCGTTATTTCACCCAAAGCCAACCCAACTGCCCCGACCCTGAGAGAAACAATGCTATACGATATTCCTACCCAAGCAAGGAAAGTGTATACGCTTGTAAATCAGTAATATAAACTAATCATTGATATTAAACTTTACATAAAAATGTTCAAAAATAGTCTCTTTGCCTTGTTGATGGCCTTATGTTTTTCACTAAGCCACACTGTTTCAGCCCAATCCGTCACCTTGACCAACCCCATTTTGACAGGATTTTATCCCGATCCAAGCATTGTCAAAGTAGGGCCTGATTATTACACCGTACATTCTACTTTTTCCTATTTTCCGGGTTTGCCGATTATGCACAGCCGTGATTTGAAAAACTGGAAGCAAATCGGAAATGTAATCAATCGCCCTTCGCAAATGGACTTCATGGGTGAGCGCATGACGCGCGGGCTTTTTGCCCCTGCCATCAGTTATTACAAAGGCACGTACTACGTAACTTGTACCGATATTGACCACGATGGAAATTTTGTCGTAACCTCAAAAAATCCCGCCGGACCTTATAGTAATCCCGTCAAGATTCCGCAGGTACGCGGCATTGACCCCTCCATTTATTTTGACGAAGAAACCGACAAAGCCTACATCATTTATAACAGTGATGCTCCCGACCGTAAACCGCTGTATTCTGGCCACCGCACCATTCGGATGTATGAGTTTGATTATCAGAATCTAAAGGTAGTGGGTGAAGAAAAACAACTCGTCAACGGCGGGGTGGATTTGTCCAAAAAACCCGTTTGGATTGAAGGGCCACATATTTTGAAACGTAACGGTTGGTATATCCTCTACGCGGCCGAAGGCGGAACCTCCGTCAATCACTCGCAGGTGGCGCTGCGCAGCCGAGATATTTGGGGACCTTATGTGCCGTTTGAAGGCAATCCCGTTTTGACACAAAGAGGCTTGCCTGCCGACCGACCTAACCCCATCACCTCGGCGGGACACGCTCAGTTTATCGAAGGTCCCGACGGCAATTGGTACTCGATTTTCTTGGCCGTTCGCCCTTACGAAGGCGATTTTTATAATACAGGCCGTGAAATGTTTATTGCTCCGTTGACGTGGGTAAACGATTGGCCGATGATTGAACACGGCGAAAAAGTCATTGAATACAAATACCCCACCAACATCAAAGAGGTAAAACAAAAAGGGGCGTTACCGCAAAACGGCAACTTCGCTTATACCATGACCTTCGACAAAGGACTTGACCTTTCTCTGCTTTTTTTGAGAACCGTAGATAGTAGTTCGTTCAAAACGTCAAAATCAAACGGACTTACGCTTAAACTCAAACCAGAAACGATTTCAGAATCGGGAAACCCTTCGTTTGTGGGTAAGCGTCAACAACATTTAACAAGCACCGCCGAAACCGAAGTGAATTTTTCGCCAAAAACAGCAAATGAAAAAGCGGGCTTGGTTATTTTTCAGGACGAGCGCCATTTTTACTTCGTGGCCAAATCAAAAAACGAAGGCAAAGACGTAATTCAACTCTTCAAGAGCAAAGATAAGACTACGGAATTGGTGACCGAAGTACCTTTAACTTCCGCCGCTGCCAAGGTAAATTTTAAAATACAGTCGGAGGGAGCATTGTATAGCTTCTACTACTCAACCGATGGCAAAAACTGGATTTTGTTAAAAGACCAAATAGACGGTAAGTTTTTGAGCACAAAAGCGGCCAATAGCTTCATTGGCTGCGTTTATGGCTTGTATGCTACTTCTTCAGGCGAAAAATCTGAAAATTCTGCTTCGTTTAAGTTCCTGAAATACAGCGGTAACGATTCAATGTTGAAATGAGAAATCAGCTACTATTTTTAAGTTTCCTACTGTTTGGTTTAGGGGTTTTTGCACAAAAAAAAGTGGCAACAAACCCGATAATTCACGCCGACGTGCCCGACATGGCCATGATTCGAGTGGGAAATACGTATTACATGAGCAGCACGACCATGCACATGAGCCCAGGCTTGCCGATTATGAAATCGAAGGATTTGGTGAATTGGCAATTAGTAAGTTACACTTACGATACGTTAGCCACTGTCGATGCGCTTACGTTGACCAATGGCAAAAGCACCTACGGACGAGGTTCTTGGGCGAGCAGTCTGCGCTATCATAAGGGAATATTTTATGCCACAACTTTTGCCCAAACTACGGGGAAGACGTACATCTATACCACCAAAAACATCGAAAAAGGTCCGTGGAAAGTAGCAACGTTCAAACCATCTTACCATGACCATACGCTGTTTTTCGACGATGATGGTCGCAATTACCTGATTTATGGCGCGGGAAAACTCAAAATTGTAGAGCTCAACGCAGACATTACGGGCGTAAAAGAAGGCACAACCGAACAGGTTCTTATCGAAAACGCAAGTACACCATCGGGTACGGGTGGCGGTCTTCCTGCCGAAGGTTCACAGTTGTTCAAAGTCAACGGCAAGTACTATCTGTTTAACATTTCGTGGCCCCGAGGCGGTATGCGTACGGTGTTGATTCACCGCGCCGATAAAATTACGGGGCCGTGGGAAGGACGTGTGGCATTGCAGGATTTGGGCGTGGCGCAGGGCGGATTGATTGATACCCCCGACGGACGTTGGTTTGCCTACCTATTCCGTGATTTTGGCGGGGTGGGGCGTATTCCGTACCTGGTTCCTGTGAAATGGGAAAACGGATGGCCAGTGTTGGGCGAAAACGGCAAAGTCCCCGAAACGCTTGATTTACCCACTAACAAATCCCTGATTCCCAGCATCGTGGCTTCTGATTACTTTACGCGCAAAAAGGGAGACGCTGCCTTGCCATTGGTTTGGCAGTGGAATCATAATCCTGACAATGCACTTTGGTCGGTTTCTGACAGAAATGGCTTTTTGCGATTAAAAACGGGTCGGGTCGATACCTCGTTTGTTCTGGCCCGAAACACCTTAACCCAACGAACCATCGGCCCCGAATCGACGGGCTCGACCTTGCTGGATGTGTCTAATATGAAAGAAGGCGACTTTGCTGGGTTGAGTTTGTTGCAAAAAAACTACGGTTTAGTGGGTGTAAAGGTTGGCAAAGGCACCAAATCAATCGTGATGGTCAGTGCCAATACGGGTAAACCCATTGATATTGAGAATATTCCACTTTCCCAAAACGCCGTTTATTTCAAGGCCGAATGTAATTTCAGAAACCGCGCCGACGTCGCCCATTTCTTTTACAGCCTTGACGGTAAGATCTGGACAAAAATTGGTGAACCGCTGAAAATGCCGTATACCATTCCGCATTTCATGGGCTACCGTTTCGGGTTGTTCAACTATGCCACTCAAATGGTGGGTGGTTTTGCCGATTTCGACTATTTCCGAATTGAAGATAAGATTTCAGAAAAGTAATAATCACTTCGTGCCCGTTGTGCCATTCTTTGGGCTCTTTGTGGTTATAAACCCCTTAACTTACTACTAATGAAACGCTTACTTTTAGTTTTAACCATTTGTTTTGTAGGGTTCATCAGCGCCCAAGCCCAGGACCCTAATTTCCATATTTACCTCTGCATCGGTCAGTCAAATATGGAAGGACCCGCTAAAATAGAGCAACAGGACACGCTTGTAGACAGCCGGCTTCGGCTCCTTTCGGCAGTCGATTGTCCTGAGTTGGGGCGAACGAAAGGCAACTGGTACACGGCCAAACCGCCGCTTTGCCGCTGTAATACACGCCTTTCGCCCGCCGATTATTTCGGTCGGACGTTGGTGGTAAATCTGCCGAAAAACGTTAAAGTAGGTTTTGTGCATATAGCCGTGGCGGGAAGTAAAATTGAGATTTTTGATAAAAAAGACTATAAAATGTACCTCGACACCTCGGCCAAAGAAAGGCCGTGGATGATCAACATGGCCAATCAATACGGTGGAAATCCGTACGAAAGACTGGTAGAAATGGCGCGTTTGGCACAAAAATCGGGGGTTATTAAAGGTATTTTGCTGCATCAGGGCGAGTCGAATACGGGGGATAAAGCATGGCCGATGAAGGTCAAAAAAATCTACGACGACTTACTGGCCGACCTGAATTTACCTTCCAATTCGGTTCCGTTGCTGGCAGGTGAGCTGGTCAATGCCGATCAGGGTGGTAAGTGCGCGAGCATGAATACCATCATCGCTACGTTGCCCCAAACGATACCGTCAGCCATTGTGGTTTCGTCCAAAGGATTGCCCGCCGTTCCCGACAAATTGCATTTCAGCAGCGAAGGCATCCGCATTTTTGGTAAACGATACGCAGCGGCTTTGTTAGCGTCGCAAGGCAAAAAAATCGACATCGACGAAAGCAGCATTGCACCACCCTCTCCTGTAAAAGTAGAGCAAGGCTTAGTACAAGGCAGCACCGAAAACGGGTTATCGGTCTATAAAGGCATTCCTTTTGCCGCCCCACCCGTGGGAAACCTTCGCTGGAAAGCACCGCAACCCGCCGCCAAGTGGGAAGGTGTAAAACAAGCAACCCAATTTGCCCCCGCCCCCTATCAGGGCGGCAATCCGCCTTCGGGCAAGAGCGAAGATTGTTTGTACCTGAACGTCTGGACGCCTGCCAAAACCGCCAATGAAAACCTGCCCGTCATGGTCTGGATTTACGGCGGTGGGTTTAGCTTTGGCGCCACCTCAGAACCCGTAACGAATGGTGAAAAACTGGCAAAAAAAGGCGTAATAATGGTCAGTATCGCTTACCGTGTCAATCAAATGGGCTTTTTGGCACACCCAGAGCTAAGCGCTGAAACGCCCCAAAAAACGTCGGGAAACTATGGCTTGCTTGACATGATTGCGGGTTTGCAATGGGTGCAGAAAAATATCAGAGCCTTTGGCGGTAATCCTGACAAAGTAACCATTTTTGGCGAATCAGCAGGAGGCATTGCGGTGAGTATGCTGTGTGCGTCGCCATTGGCCAAAGGACTTTTTCACGGGGCGATTTCGCAAAGCGGCGGCTCGTTTGGCCCCCACCGACTCACGACCTACCCTGGAGAAAACATGAAGCTGTTGGCCTTGGCCGAAAAACAAGGCGTTGAATTTATGCAAAAAGCAGGCGCTACGTCATTGGTTGAACTTCGTGCTTTGCCTCCCGATAAGCTCCCATCAGGTTTTGGCAACCCCGGAGGCTGGCCAATCGTCGATGGATACGTCATTCCCGACGATCAACATGTTTTGTACCAAAAAGGCAAGTTCAACCATACGCCTGTGTTAATCGGCTACAACTCCGACGAAGGTGCGAGCTTTATGCCTCCCAAAACACCGAAAGATTATATTGAAAGCACCAACAAACGCTACGGACCGTTTGCCGAAAAACTGATAAAAGCGTATCCTGTTGAAGAAAACAGCGTTCCCAAAACGGCAAGGGATTTAGCCCGTGATGCCGCTTTTGGCTGGCAAACGTGGGCATGGGCCAATCTTCAGTCTCAGAAATCAAAGGAGAAGGTTTTCTATTACTATTTTGACCAACACCCTGAGCACCCCGCAGGCTCTGCAAAGTTTGGGTACGGCTCGCCCCACGCACAAGACGTTGCTTTTGTGTTTGGAAACCTCAATCCCGCCGACCAGAACCGTACGCCAACAGACGGTGATATGTCGGAAACCATCATGACGTACTGGACAAATTTTGCCAAAAGCGGCAACCCCAATGACGGAAATGTACCGCAATGGGAAGCGTTTTCTACCAAAAAACCTGCGGTCATGTATTTCCAGCAAAAGGCATTTATGGGACCTGTCCCGAGCAATGATGCCATGAAAGTACTGAATTCGTATTTCGAGTGGAGACGAACGCCCGAAGGAAAAGAATGGGCAAAATAAACCAAATAACAAACCCTTAACCGATGAAAGCCCAATCTATTTACTTGCTTTTGTTTGCCATCCTGACCGTGAGTATTGCAATAGGTCAGCCCGCGTCAAGACCCGTCATCGTTTCGCCCGAAGTCCATCCTGACAATTCGGTGACGTTTCGGTTTTATGCGCCTTCCGCTAAAGAAGTGAAACTCAGCGCGCAGTTTGAAAAATCACCTCTGGCCATGGCCAAAGACGATAAAGGCGTATGGAGCATCACCACCACTCCCGTAAAGCCCGATATGTATCCCTACGCCTTCAATGTCGATGGCATTTCGGTGGCAGATCCTAACAATTCAGCACTTTTCCCGAACGAGGGCTTTCAGAATAGCGTGGTCGAAATTACGGGAAATACGCCTTTGGTACATACCCTGCAAAACGTCCCCCACGGCACAGTGTCGTACCGTTATTACCAGTCGGTTGAGTTAGGAACGCGTCCTGTGGTAATTTACACCCCTCCAGGCTACGAATCTAACCCAAAGACCTCTTATCCAGTGCTTTATTTGTTACACGGCACGACCGATACCGAAGAAACATGGACAAAAGTAGGCCGCGCCAATATCATTCTCGACAACCTGATTGCGCAGGGCAAGGCCAAACCCATGATAATTGTGATGCCCTACGGACGGGCTTATCCTGTCATCAGCAAGTCGTCGGGCAGTTTGCGAAACTGGGACAATTTGCAGGAGTTCAAAAAGGACTTTTTCGGCAATCTGATGCCGTTTGTTGAGAAAAATTACCGAACCCTCAAAGACAAAAACCATCGGGCCATTGCAGGTTTTTCGGGAGGTGGAGGAACAACCCTTTATTTCGGTCTGAACAATACAGACAAGTTCGCTTACGTGTGCGGTTTTGCTCCCGGAATGCTCAAAAACGAGTTTGACCGTAACAATGAGGTGTTTTTTAAGAACACGGAACAGGCCAACAAAAACCTCAAACTCTTCTGGATAGGCGTAGGCAAAGAAGACATGCTTTATACTGTCAATCAGGAATATATGCAGGTACTTGACCAAAAAAAGATAAAGTACGAAAGCCTCTTTACCGACGGCGGTCATACGTGGATGAATGTAAAGCACTACCTAAGCGTCATTGCGCCTAAGCTTTTTAAATAGTATACCAATACACCCTTAACCAATCAGTAAACCAATGAAAATCGTTACTCTCTTCAAACAGCTCAGCCTGCTTTTGCTGATTCTCGTTCCCTTTGCGGGATTAGCCCAGCCACCGCGCGGCCCGTTTGTGATTTCACCCAAAGTCAATGCCGACAAAACCGTAACGTTTTCGTACTTAGCCCCAAATGCCAAAACGGTGCTGTTGGGCGGGAGCCAGTTCGGGCAAGCTGATGTACCGTTGACTAAAAACGCAGAAGGGGTTTGGTCGGTAACCGTGGGACCTATCAAACCCGATATTTACCCTTATAGTTTTAAGGTGGATGGGGTTACGGTGATGGATCCTGCCAACGTTGCTTTCTTTCCCAATGAGCGTTTCAAGGCCAGTTTGGTTGAAATTCCTTCAGATGAACCTGCTATTTATGGGTTGAAAAACGTACCCCACGGTTCGATTACGTACGAATATTACCCGTCGGTAGAAGGTTCTACGGGCACGGTTGTGGTCTATACACCAGCGGGTTATACCAAAGAAACGGCGAAAAAGTACCCTGTGTATTACCTCATCAGCGGCACGACCGATACCGAAGAAACGTTTTGGAAAGTGGGAAAAGTGAACCTGATGCTTGACAATATGATTGCGGCAGGCACGGCCAAACCCATGATTGTGGTAATGCCGTACGGAAATCCGTTGGCGAAAATTGCCGAGCAAACTGGCAAAGACAAACCTGCCGATGTCATGAGCCGCGACGGTGACGATGCCCTACGCCGCATGAAGTTGTTTGAAACTGACCTTGTATCTCACGTCATTCCGTACATCGAAAAAAATTACCGCACCCTCAACAACCGCGACAACCGAGCTATCGGCGGCTTCTCGCGCGGGGGTGGACAGACGTTACGCACGGCCTTCAACAACGTCGATAAGTTTACGTACGTGTGCAGCTATGCTTCCTACATTTCGCCTGCTGAGATGGACAAAAGTTTTACCAATATCATCTCGAATCCTGCTAAAACCAACAAGGATTTTAAGCTGCTTTGGTCGGGCATCGGAACGGACGATTTTCTTTATAAAGGCACGGTTGAATGGGAAAACTATTTGAAAGACAAAAAAATCAACTTCAAAAGTTACGTCACCGACGGCGGCCACACGTGGATGAATGTGAAGAAATATCTCAATGAGACACTGCCTGTTTTGTTCAAATAAATCACCGAAGCACATGAACAAGGTTACCTTTTTTTTCCTTTTACTTGGGTTCGTTTACGTGAACGTATCGGCCCAGCAGCGTCCGCCTGCCATCAGTTCGCCCACCGTTCATGCGGATAACAGCATCACGTTCACCTATTTTTCCAAAACGGCGCGTGAGGTAAAGCTTTCGGGTGAATTTTTGAAAGAGCCGGTTTCCCTTGCCAAAGATACGTCGGGCATCTGGAAAGTTACGGTGCCGCCCGTTACGCCCGATATTTACCCGTACAGTTTTACCGTTGACGGGGTAGGAGTCGCCGACCCAAACAATACACTTATTTTTGCCAATGAACGATTCAAGCGGAGCATTGTGGACGTAAAAGGAGACAAACCACTGGTTCACAGCCTGCAAAACGTCCCTCACGGCAAGGTGACATACCACAATTATTTCTCCCAAACGCTGAATACAACCCGTCAATTGTTGGTGTATACCCCACCGAACTATGATGCTTCCGGTAAAACCAAGTACCCTGTTTTGTACCTGATTCACGGCGGGTCGGATACCGAAGAAACCTGGACCAAAGTGGGTCGTGCTAATTTCATCACCGATAACCTCATCGCGCAGGGAAAAGCCAAACCTATGATCATAGTGATGCCCTACGGAAATGTTCGTCCGGCTCCGATGCCCGATTTTACCAAAGACGTAGTGAACGACATCATTCCGTTTGTAGAAGCCAATTATCCCGTACAAACCGACAACAAAGGCCGCGCCGTGGCAGGATTTTCAGTAGGCGGCGGGCAAACCCTCAATATCGGCCTCACCAACACCGATAAGTTTGCCTACATCTGCTCGTACGCCCCTTACACCGCCACCGACGAATTCAAGAAGAATTTTACCGACTGGACGCCCGATGCCGATAAAATCAACAAACAACTGAAACTGTTCACCGTTAGCGTAGGGACCGAAGATTTTCTGTACGAAAGCGTGAAGCAAAATCTCGCGATGTTCAATAAAAAGAAAATCAAAGTGAAACCATTCATTGTATCCGGCGGACATACGTGGATGAACTGTAAGTTGTTTTTAGTCACGTCTCTCCAAGAGATTTTTAAATAGATTTTTAACATTATTCAACCTCATAAAACATGAAAAAGACACTCCGAAACATAGCTTTCATTACTGCTTTATCCAGCAGTATATGCTTTGCTCAATCAACAACCTCCGTGGTTGAGGATTTCAAACCTTCCACTTTCAATCAGCCTGGGCAGGAATACCCCATGGTCAATTCACAGGGCTATGCCCGTTTTAAAATCGTAGCCCCCGCCGCTGACAGCGTTCGGGTGAGTTTGGGTTTAGGAGGCAGAGGTGGCACAAAACTCAAAAAAGCCGATGACGGAACATGGGTGGGCACCACCGAGGGTCCAATGGACGAAGGTTTTCACTATTACAATGTGAACATTGACGGTGGAAAATTCAACGACCCCGGTACGTTAAACTTCTACGGCTCTACCCGTTGGGAAAGCGGGATTGAAATTCCCGCCCACGACCGAGATTTTTATGCCCTGAAAAACGTACCGCACGGCAATGTTCAACAGGTACTTTTTCCATCGCCAAGTACCAATACTTCACGCAGAGCATTTGTGTACACCCCACCAGGATATGAGAAAAATACCAAAGAAAAGTACCCAGTCCTTTACCTGCAACACGGTTGGGGCGAAGACGAAACGGCCTGGATGAACCAAGGCCACGCCAATTTAATTATGGATAATTTGATTGCCGAAGGAAAAATCAAGCCGTTTATCATTGTAAATACCTACGGAATGACCAACGAAGTGAAATGGGGAAAAATCAGAGACTTCAAAATCGAACCTTTCCAAACGGTTTTGATTGACGAACTCATTCCTTATGTGGATGCCAATTTCAGAACGATTGCCAAACCATCGCACCGAGCAATGGCGGGCTTGAGTATGGGCGGCATGGAAACCAAAACCATTACCCTCAATAAACCAGACGTGTTTGCCTATTATGGTTTATTAAGCGGCGGCATGTATGCGCCCGAAGATATCAAAGACAAATCGAAAGTCAAACTGATTTTTTTGAGTGCGGGCAGTAAAGAAAAACCCGAAAGAATCCTTGACGCAACGACCAAATTGAAAGAAGCTGGATTCAACGCTGTGTCTTACGTTTCTGACAAAACAGGTCACGAATTTCTGACGTGGAGACGTAGTTTGCTCGCAATGGCACCTTTGCTTTTCAAATAATTTTCAAAAGTCTCTTTAACCTCAGAATGATGAAAAATCCAATAATTGTATTCCTTCTTTTGTGCAGTTTTATCGGTTTTGCCCAAAAAATGGAAAAAGAAATGCCCAAAGGCTATGAACAGGAAAAAATGGGCATACCCAAAGGCAAAATCGATACGGTGCTGTACGACTCCAAAACTGTCGGAAATAAGCGTAAAACATTGGTTTACACGCCGCCTGGTTTCGACAAAAAGAAAAAATATCCCGTGTTTTATTTGTTGCATGGTATCGGTGGTGATGAAAAAGAATGGTTTAAAGGCGCAAGTCCGCAAAATATTTTAGACAATCTCTACGCTGAGGGTAAAATACAACCCATGATTGTAGTAATGCCCAATGGCCGTGCCATGAAAGACGACCGTGCGGTGGGAAATGTCTTTGAAAAAGACAAAGTGGAAGCCTTTGCCACCTTTGAAAAAGATTTATTGAACGACCTCATTCCGTTTATCGAAAAAAAATACCCCACACTCACCGACAAGGACAACCGTGCCATCGCGGGTCTTTCGATGGGTGGCGGGCAGTCGCTCAATTTTGGGTTGGGCAATTTGGATAAATTCTCGTGGGTGGGTGGCTTCTCGTCGGCGCCCAATACCAAAGTACCACAGGAATTAGTGCCAAATATCGAAGCCGCCAAGCAGAAATTGAAACTGCTCTTTATTTCATGCGGCGATGCCGACGGACTCATTGGATTCAGCAAACGCACCCACGATTATCTGTACCAAAACGACGTTCCGCACATTTATTATTTGGAAGCGGGCGGGCACGATTTTAAAGTTTGGAAAAACGGTTTGTACATGTTCTCTCAGTTTTTGTTCAAACCCGTCGATAATACCTCATTAGAACAATACACGGTGTTGGGAACGCCCGCTTCTTCCAATGTTCGCAATGCCAAATACCCCCAAATTTTACCCGACAACCGAGTGATTTTCAAAGTGAAAGCCCCTGATGCTCACAAAGTTCAAGTGGATTTGGGTAAAAAATACGACATGGTGAAAGACACCGCGGGCTTCTGGAACGTGACAACCGATGTCATCAGCCGTGGATTCCATTACTACTCTTTAATCATCGACGGCGTAGCACTCGCCGACCCTGCCAGTGAGACTTTCTACGGCATGGGGCGCATGGCAAGCGGCATCGAAATTCCTTACAAAGAAGGTGGTTTTTATGCCTTGAAAGACGTTCCTCATGGCGACATTCGCATCAAAAAGTATCTCTCCAAAGCCACCAATACTTGGCGAGAAATGTACGTTTATACGCCACCGGGCTATGACAAATCAAGCGAAAAATACCCTGTTTTGTATCTTCTTCATGGTGGTGGCGAAGACCAGCGCGGCTGGGCTACACAAGGTCGCACGGATTTGATTTTGGATAATCTTATTGCTGAACAAAAAGCCAAGCCGATGATTATTGCCATGCTTGATGGTAATTTTTATGGAAATGGCGGCGGTGTTGCCGGTTTTGGCGAACCACAACTCAGAGCGTTTGAAAACGAGCTCAAAAATGCCGCTATTCCATTCGTAGAAAGCAATTTTCGGGTAGAGACCGATGCCCAAAACCGAGCCTTGGCCGGTCTTTCAATGGGCGGTTTGCAAACGCTGTATGCAGGTATAAAAAACACCTCTATGTTCTCGTCGTTGGGCGTGTTCAGTTCGGGATGGTGGGCAAATAACCCAAAACTCTCTGACCCACAGTATGAGTTCATGAAAAATAATGCGTCAACCATCAACGGCAACCTAAAAAACTTTTGGATTTCGATGGGTGGGAAAGAAGATATTGCTCATCAAAATTGCCAAATCATGATGAAAAAGTTTGACGAAATGGGCATTAAATACAAATACAGCGAGTATGCTGGCGGGCATTCGTGGCCCGTTTGGCGACACGATTTGTTCGAATTTTCGCAGTTACTTTTTAAATAAATGTTCAAACAAAACCCCCAATTTTTCACAATGAAAACGTTATTTTTTTCTTTATTCTTATCAATTGCCAGCTTAGTGGCACTTGCACAAAATCCAATTGATGGCAACTGGAAAGGCAGCCGTGAAACCCCAAACGGCACTTTTGAAGTAAACTACACCTTTAAGGTAGAAGGCAAAAAATTAACAGGAATTTGGAAAACTCAAAGAGGAGAGTCCCCCATTGAGGAAGGTACTGTTGATGACAAAAAGATTTCGTTTAGTGTTTCTCTTGGCGACCGTAAAATAAGCTACACTGGCGAGTTAGTTTCTGACAAAGAAATAGTTTTAAAGAATGAGCGTGGTGAGATGAAGCTTGTTAAGCAATAAGAAAATGTTGCCATTTAATTGCTCTAAAAACAGTCAATTAAATGGTACTTTTATTTTTTTTAGGTGGTTTGGGGCAGGAAAATCTGTTCGAATTGTTGCAGAATTCGACTGAATTTTAATTTCAAAAAAATATTTACTAATCAATTCATTATGAGACGTCAAAATCGACTAAAATCACTTTCTTGGGCGGCAATTGCTTTGGGAATGAGTTATTCTGCTTACAGTCAGACCTCCCTAAAGTCAGCCTATCAAAAAGATTTCCTGATAGGGACGGCGCTGGGCACCTCACACATTGAGGAAAGAAATGAAACGGCTAACCAGCTCATTAAGCGTGAATTCAACGCCATTACCGCCGAAAACATCATGAAATCGGAAGTGATACACCCCGAAATCAATCGTTACAATTTTGACCCTGCCGATAAATTTGTCGAATACGGTCAGAAAAATAACATGTATATCGTGGGGCATACCTTGGTTTGGCATTCGCAATTACCTCGGTTTGTCAGTAAAATCAATAGCCCTGATTCGGTGCGTCTGTTTATGACCGAGCACATTAAAACCGTAGCGGGCAGATATGCAGGAAAAATCAACAGCTGGGATGTAGTCAACGAAGCACTCAACGAAGATGGCACCCTTCGCAAATCAGTATTCCTCAACAAGTTGGGGGAAGGTTACCTCAAAGAAGCTTTTGATTTGGCGGCCAAAGCCGACCCCAAAGCCGCATTGTACTACAACGATTACAACATCGAACAACCCGCTAAGCGCAAAGGAGCAATCGAACTCATCAAAAAACTACAAGCAAGCGGCACAAAAATAGATGGCGTGGGCATACAGGGGCATTGGAGTATCAACACACTGAACCTCAAAGTAATCGAGGACGCTATCGTTGAATTTTCTCAATTAGGCTTAAAAGTAGCTTTTACCGAACTCGACCTTACGGTTTTGCCAAATCCTTGGGATTTGCGAGGAGCCGATGTAAATCAAAACTTTGAAGGAAGCCCTAAAATGAATCCTTACACGGCTGGATTGCCTGACTCAGTGCAGGTCACTTTGGCGCAGAAATACGAAGATCTTTTCAAACTGTTTCTTAAACACAAGGATAAAATCAGTCGGGTGACTTTTTGGGGGGTAAACGATGGTCATTCGTGGCTGAACGGTTTTCCCATTAGAGGAAGAACCAATTACCCATTGCTTTTTGACCGAGAATTTAAGCCGAAATTGGCATATAAGTCAGTATTGGAGCTAAAAGCGGCAAAATAAGGCGACAATGTTTTTATGACACGGAGGTACACTGAGTATTACACAGAGTTCCACAAAGTATAAAATATCTCAGTGAAACTCTGTGTTACAACTTTTTTCAATCTTCCTAAATCTTCTTTTAATGAACCAAACCTCACAAAAACTATCCGTCCTTGAGAAAATCGGTTACAGCCTCGGCGACTTGGCCGCTAATTTGGTTTTTCAGACGCTGGTTACATATTTGGCGTATTTCTATACCGACATTTATGGCTTAAAAACCGAAGATGCCACATTGGTCACCCTCTTCGTAGGGTTATTTGCGGCCTTTGTATTCAACCCCTTGATGGGGGCAATCGCCGACAGAACAACTACCCGGTGGGGAAAATTCAGGCCGTGGATACTGTGGACGGCCGTGCCGCTGGGGGTTACCGCCTTATTGGCTTTCAGTACGCCCGATTTTTCTTACCAAGGCAAAGTTATTTACGCTGTCATTACGTACAGTTTGTTGTTGTTGCTGTATGCCGCCAACAATTTACCTTATTCGGCACTGAGCGGCGTCATTACGGGCGACATGGCCGAACGTAACAGCATGTCGGCCTATCGTTTCGTAGCGGTGATGTTTTCTCAGTTTTTTGTGCAGGTATTTATGTACAATCTTATCCTAAAAGCAGGGGATGGTAACAAAGCCGTAGGGATAGAAAAAGTAATGACCATTTTGGCCATCATCGGTACGCTTATGCTTTTGATTACTTTCTTTACTACCAAAGAGCGCATTGTACCTAAACCTGAGCAAAAATCGTCGTTAAAAGAAGACCTTGGCGATTTGTTTAAGAATATTCCGTGGATTATCATGCTCACCGTCACTACTTTAGTTTTCATTACGTTGGCGATGAAGGGCGGTTCTTATGTATATTACTTTGAAAACTACGTGGATAAAGTGCAGCTTACTGCTTTCTTGGAACCAATGAAATCTTTCTTGCCTGCCTTCGAAAATGACATCTCGATGGGATTGGGCGTGTTTAACGGCGGCGGAATATTGATTGGTCTGATTGGTATTATGCTTTCCAAACAATTGGCAGACAAATATGGAAAGAGAAACGTTTTCGGGGCTTCGCTGTTTGTTTCCACCCTTTTTATCATCCTGTTCTATTTTTATCCGCCTCAATCCGTGGGTCTTATGTTTGGCTCTCAGATTCTGCACATGTTTTTTTATGGCATCAGTACGCCCATTCTTTGGACCATGATTGCCGATGTTGCCGACTACTCCGAATGGAAAAACAATCGTCGGGCTACAGCTATTATATTTTCAGCCATGATGGTGGGCTTGAAGGGTGGTTTGAGCATCGGAAGTTCTTTACTTACCTTAATTTTAGGGATATTTAATTATAAACCACAAACCGAAATAGCACAGTCGGCCGAAACTATCAATGGCATCAAAATGCTGGTAAGTATTTTTCCTGCCATCCCTTTTTTGATTGCCGTAGGGCTGCTGGCATTTTATGAAATAGGAAAGAAAATGGAATTGAAGATAGAAGCGGAGTTGAAAGAACGAAGAAAATAACCCATCATTAAAATAGCTCAAACAATGCCAGAAGATAGCATACAACATATTGATTTTAAAGACTTAAATAGACGAGCGATTTCTCAGCCGCTTGTCCGTCATATTTATACTGCCGACCCATCGGCGCACGTATTCAACGGCAAAATCTACATTTATCCATCGCACGATATTGATGCCGGCGAAGCCTTCGATGACTTGGGTAGTCACTTTGCCATGGAAGATTACCACGTGATTTCGATGGACTCCATCACGAGCGAAGCCATTGACAATGGCGTGGCCTTGCACGTAAACGATGTGCCGTGGGCCGAACGTCAAATGTGGGCACCCGATGCCCACGAAAAGAACGGCAAATACTATTTGTTTTTTCCTGCTAAAGATTACGAGGGAATTTTCAGAATTGGCGTGGCTATCAGTGATTCACCTGTGGGTCCTTTTATACCTCAACCTGAGCCAATTAAAGACAGTTTTTCGATAGACCCTGCCGTTTTTAAGGACGCTGATGGCGCTTATTATATGTATTTTGGCGGACTGTGGGGCGGGCAATTGCAACGTTGGCGAGAAGGTGTTTTCAATTCAACTTCTCCCGAAAGCCCCGTGGCTCACCTACCTGCGGATAATGAACCCGCTTTGTGCGCTAAAGTAGCCAAACTGACCGATGACTTGCTTCAATTTGCCGAAGAACCAAGAGACTTAGTCATTTTGGATGAAAACGGAGAACCCCTTTTGGCCGGCGATAACGACCGACGTTTTTTTGAGGCGCCGTGGGTACACTTTTATAAGGGGAAATATTATTTCTCTTATTCCACGGGCGATACACATTTTATTTGTTACGCTACCGGCGATAACCCCTACGGGCCGTTTACGTATCAGGGCCGAATCTTGAATCCCGTGGTAGGTTGGACATCCCACCATTCAATTTGTGAAGTAGAGGGAAAATGGTATCTTTTTTACCACGATTCGAGCCTTTCCGAGGGCGTGACGCACCTGCGCAGCATTAAAATAACCGAACTTAAACATGATGCCGAAGGCAAAATTCAGACCATAGAGCCGTATGCGTAATGAGTGAATTATTCTAAAACACAGCTTTAAAAAATCAGAACAACACAAACGCGACACGTATGAAGAAAGGTATTCAATGGCTCATTTTTAGCACTATTACGCTGACAGCCACTTTGTCAGAGGCTCAACTTACCCTCAAAGAAGCCTATAAAGATGCCTTCAAAATGGGGGTGGCAGTCAATGACGCCATCGTTTCGGGACGAGACAAGGCCTCTCAAGAAATCGTAGTAAAGCAATTTAATACCATCACCCTCGAAAACTCCATGAAAGCGGGGCTTATCAATCCACAGCCTGGAGTTTTTAATTATGGCCCTGCCGATGCTTACGTTGAGTTTGGCAAGAAAAACAATATGTTTATCATTGGGCATACGCTCGTGTGGCACAATCAAACCCCTGCATGGTTTTTTCAAGACGAAAACGGCAAACCAAAATCGAAAGAAGCCGTTGCCGAGCGTTTGCAAGAGCATATTAAAACCGTAGCGGGTCGGTATGCTGGCAAAGTGCAAGCTTGGGACGTGGTAAACGAAGTCATTGACGACGACGGGAGTTATCGGCCCACTACGTGGGTAAAAGGCATTGGCAGTGGCGACGAACTGGTTAAGTTGGCTTTCAAATACGCTGCCCAATACGCCCCCAATACCGAATTATACTACAACGATTTTAATGCTTGGCGGCCGTCGAAGCGGGATGGGATTGTCAAGATGGTAAAAATGTTACAAAAAGAAGGAATCAAAATTGACGGTATCGGTATACAAGGACACTGGGGCCTAAATTATCCCAAAACCGAGTACATCGAAGCCGCGATTGATGCTTATGCGGCTTTGGGCTTGAAAGTAATGATTACAGAGTTGGACGTAGACGTGCTTCCGCTCACCAAAGAAGGGCAGATTATAGGACAGGGCATGAGCGAAAAGCAGTTTCAAAACGAAGAATTTAAAACGTTTTTAGACCCTTACCCCAACGGCCTACCCGACTCGATGCAGAAGGCTTTAGCGGATAGATACACCCAACTTTTTGAGATATTTTACCGTAAAAGAGACAAAATTGACCGCGTAACTATGTGGGGTATCCATGATGGAATGTCGTGGAAAAACGATTATCCGATTCCCAATCGAACCAATTATCCCCTACTCTGGGATAGAAATAAACAACCCAAACCAGCTTTCGATGCCATTTTGAAAGTTCCTCAAAAGTCAAAGTAAAAGCAGGTCTGAAGGTACTACGTCAGCGGTCTGCCCCAACGAGCAGACCGCTATCTAAAAATAAAATCTAAGGTGAAACCACGCAAACCTTTCACCAACAAATACTGATATGAATTTCAGGTTTTACCTTCTTTTCTTGGTTGTAATCACTGTCAGTTGTAAAGATAATACTGATCTTTATCCCTCAAAGTTCAGCCAAACCCCAGACTATGCTTGGGTTTTTCCAGAAGAGCAAGTCAAAATGATTACTATCAATTTGGGGCAAGGCAATTGGGATAAAATTCAAAGAGATATGGAATGGCGCACTGCCCGTAAGTTTGGCAGCGCCACGACCATCCCTGGAGTAACCCCACCTGCTGGTAATGGCGCACTGGATGCTGTTCCAGGTGACCCTATTTTTGTAGAAGCAGATGTTAACCAGGGCGAAAATACGTGGGACAAAGTTGGTTTTAGGCTCAAAGGCAATGCTTCACTGAATGGTTCTTGGCGGAGTGGCATTTATAAATTACCTTTTAAGTTAAAATTTGACGAATGGGAAGACCAATATCCCGACATTAAAAACCAACGGTTTTATGGTTTCAAAGAACTTTCGTTTGTTCCAAGCTTTGCAGATGATTCCTTTTTGAAAGAAAAACTACTCACCCAACTTTTTCGCAACAACGGAGTAATGGCCTGTAAAGTAGCCTATTACAAAGTTTTTATTGACTTTGGGCAAGGACTGAAAAATTGCGGTATTTATCAGGCCATTGAAATAGTGGAAGAGCACATGGTAGAAGTGCAAAGTGGCAAAAAAGTAGGCAATGTCTATAAACCTGAGTCTAATTTACAGCAATTTATAACGACTGAGATTGAAAAACAAAACAATCAATCAGTCGCCGATTATTCGGATATAAAACAACTAATCGCCCTTCTCAATAGCCCACTACGAGTCACTGACAATACTCAATGGAAGAAAAACTTGGAAGCAATATTTGATGTCAAAGCGTTTTTAAGATATCTAGCTGTCAACAATACGGTTGGCAATTGGGATTCGTATGGGGTTCTCGCCCATAATTATTACATAGCCAATACCGACGGCGTCTTACATTGGGTCCCTTACGACCTCAATCTCTCTTTTCAGATGCGAGGTGGATTAAACAATTCGAGGTTTTCACTGAGTATGGATATGAAAGAGGTTACTAATCAGTGGCCTTTGATACGATATATTGTAGATGACCCTGAGTATTTTGCGTACTACAAGTCGGCGGTAAAGGAGTTTATTCAAAAAGATTTCAATCCTACAACGATGGGGGCTTATCTCAAAAAGCATAAGGCAATTTTACAGCCTTACTTTACAGGAACAGGCGTAGAAGCCCCACCGTACAGTCATTTAAGAAGCCCTCAAAATTTTGAAACAGCAATAACAGCGCTGGAAAAGTACATCAATGAAAGATACCAAGTCGCACTTGCCTTTTAATTCAACAAACAGCTGACTATTAGTCATTTTGACCAAATTACGACCCTAAATGAAACCCATTAAATTTATTGTTGCCCTCCTGATTATTTCTATCACTTCAAACGCCCAAATCCGTCTGCCAAAACTGATTTCGGATAACATCGTGTTGCAGCGTGACCAACCTATCAAAATCTGGGGTTGGGCATCGCCCAAAGAGAAAATTGAACTCAGCTTCAATAAAAAGAAATATAAAACGACCACCTCGGATGATGGAAAATGGGAACTGATGCTTCCACCACAGCCTGCGGGTACGGGTTATGAATTTTCACTGAAAGGCAAGAATGATATTGTCATTAAAAACATAGCATTTGGCGATGTGTTTTTGTGTATTGGACAATCAAACATGGTGCATCAAATGGACATTCATAACATCACTTATGCCAAAGACATAGAAACGGCCAATTACCCCGAAATCAGGCATTTATTTATTCCAACTCGAACAAATTTGGTAGGAAAACAAGACGATTTAAGCGATGCTGTGACTTGGAAATCTGCCAATCCAAAAGATGTGGGTCGGTTTTCGGCGGTTGCCTATTTTTTTGCTCGAAATATCTATGAAAAATATAAAGTTCCAATAGGACTCATCAATGCTAGCGTGGGTGGCACACCCATTGAAGCATGGATTTCGGAAGCAGGTTTTCAGCATTTTCCTGAATTAGTTAAAACAGTTGCCAAGAATAAAGATACGGCTTCGGTCAATCGGGCCAATCGCCCCAATTTCCCAAATGCGGTCCCAAGAAATGTACCGATTGATTTGGGAATGACTGAAAAATGGTTTTCACCCGATTCAAAGTCGCAACATTGGCGACCAATCAACATTCCAGGCTATTGGGAAGACCAAGGCTTGAAAGATTTGAATGGTTCGGTTTGGTACAAAAAAGAAATCATTATTCCCAAAAACATGACCGAAACCACTGCCAAAGTACACTTGGGCAGGATTGTGGACGCCGACGAATTGTACATCAACGGAAAGAAAGTGGCACAAACTACCTATCAATATCCACAACGGCGTTACAACTTACAGCTGGGGGTGTTGAAAGAAGGTAAAAATTTATTTGTCATTAAAGTGAGCAATACCGCTGGTAAAGGCGGTTTTGTGCCCGATAAACCTTACATGATTGAGGCAAATGGCCAAACACTCGACCTAAAAGGTACTTGGGAATACAAAGTGGGGGAGGTCTATCGTCCTCGAAATTTTGGTTTTGGTGGTGGTATCGTAGCGCAAAACCAACCAACGGCTCTGTATAATGCGATGGTTGCCCCTGCTGAAAACCTTAATATTAGAGGAGTATTGTGGTATCAGGGCGAGTCAAATGCAGGCAGGCCCGCCGAATATGAAGCTTTACAGTTAGCGCAGATCAATAATTTAAGGCAGAATTTCAGGAATCCGAACCTGCCCTTTTTGTTTGTTCAGTTGCCTAATTTCATGGATTACAACTACTTACCCTCTGAAAGTGATTGGGCAAAACTGCGTGAAGCTCAACTACACGCTGCTCAGAAATCAACCAATACGGCTTTGGCGGTAGCCATTGATTTAGGGGAATGGAATGATATTCATCCCGATAACAAAAAAAGCGTAGGCGATAGATTGGCAATCGCCGCTTCCAATTTGATTTATGGTGAAAAAGTAGCATCATCTGGGCCTATTTTTAAACAACAAACCATTGAAAACGATAGAATTATCCTCGAATTTGACCACATCGGCAAAGGGCTTTCAACCAACGACGGAGAGAAATTAAGTGATTTTTCGGTGGCAGGTTTCGATAAAAAATTTGTGTGGGCAGATGCCAAAATAGAGGATAATAAAATCATTGTTTCGTCAAATGAAGTCAAAAATCCAAAATATGTACGATACGCTTGGGCAGATAATCCCATTAATCCCAACCTTATCAACGCTGAGGGTTTGCCAGCTTCACCCTTCCGAACCGACGGCGAAACCTTAGACGAAACCAAGCCTTGGAAAGGCAAAAAATGCGCCGTAGTCCTCACCTACGACGATGCACTCAATGTCCACCTCGACCACGCCATCACTTTACTCGATTCTCTAAGCATGAAAGGGACTTTTTACATTGCAGGGTCTTTCCCAGGTTTCAAAAATCGAATGAATGAGTGGAAACGTGCCGCTGACCGTGGGCATGAATTGGGCAATCACACCCTTTTCCATCCTTGCGATGCGTCACTCCCAGGGCGGTCGTGGGTGAACCCCGAAAATGACCTCAGCAAATACACCCTCAAACGCATCACCGACGAAATTCGCCAGACCAATACCCTGCTAGAATCGGTGGACGGAAAAAAACAACGGACGTTTGCGTTTACCTGCGGCGATACTAAAGTAGGCGGCGTGGAGTTTATGAATGACCTTAAAAACGACCTTGCAGGTGCCCGTGCCGTACGTGCCCGTATGCAAAAATTTGATGAAATAAATCCTTATGATTTCGACTCTTACATGATTAATGGCGAAACGGGCGAACAACTCATAAAACTTGTTAAACAAGCCCAAAATGAGGGAAAATTATTGGTTTTCTTGTTTCACGGTGTAGGTGGAGAGCATTCGTTGAATGTTTCATTACCTGCTCATCGTGAGCTACTTATGTATCTTAAAGAAAACGAAAATGAGATTTATATTGACACGATGCTCAACGTAGCTGAGCACAATAAAGCCCTGAAAAAATAATTTATTGATGTGTGACCAACTTCCTCGGTCTTTTCACAAATACAAGTGGTATTATTTCTTAAATTGTCAGAAAGTTAATGCTATGAGCTGGTAGTTTTATCGGGCTGGTAAACTACGTGACCTTGACAATGACTTTCCCTTTGGCACGACCACTTGCTAAATAAGTCATTGCTTCGTTTGTATGTCAACTAATTATAGGACAATACACAACCACACATCAGTCTCAAAAAACGGGGGTTTAACTATACTTTTCTGGGGTATTTTCTAAACCGCTAAATTGGTCTACAATTAACCATATTAGTAAATAAAACTTGTATAATAATCAAAGTATAATTAAAAATGACAATTGTTGATTAATCCTATACAAATGCTGATAGGATACGTTGGTGTTTCGATGGTAACCCCCAACCGTAAAAGTTTAAAATTTAGAACTTCAATAGGATGTCCTCACCAAAGCGATGTGAAAAGAATCATTGGCATCAGTTCCATTAGAATGGATGATACACCCCTGCGTTGACCCTGAAAATGGCGACGATTTTTCCGAATTTTCTATGCCAAAAACTAAGGTTTTGTAACCATCAAATCCCTGAAATAGCCTTCGGTACCTACGTCCACAAATAAGCCTAACGCTCCTGCAGTGTTTTCTCCCAATTTTAAGTCGTTGACTACTAAGGACGGCTGTTTGTTGTCATTCAAAAACAATTTGGCTTGCTTGCCTTTTACTACAATTTTCATTTTTATCCACTCATTAAGTCCCATATCGGAATACGATTCGTATTTTTCGGGAGACTCTTTTCGTAGACGGTCAAATTTGAAGTCAGGAAAAGCAAAGTATTGGATAGAATGATTTCGGCGTACTTGGTCGTCGGCTCGGCCATTGGTTGGGCGAATATAAATGCATTCAAAAGCAGAATTTTGTTCATTGATTCTGAAGGCTATACCGATAAATCCACGGTCGGACGGCCGAGCCGTTTTCAACAAACGGCTCAGTACCCTTACTTCAATCGTTCCATCTTGGAAATCAACGTCTTTGATTTTTACAAACGTAGCTTCGTCAACGGCTTTTATGGTTGAATCTTTGACGATTTTTAATGCCTCTTTGCCCTCCAGCCTTTCGACAGACATATACACTTGATTGGCTAAAAGATTGTTTGGGGTTAGCTTGATACTTTGAGCTAACAAATCAATGGAAAGTAGCAATAAGCCGCTAATGAATACACAATTGAAACTCTTCATAGTCTTTTAAATTTTATTGTGATTGCATATTTTAGGGCCCTTAGAATCAATTATCTTAGTTCTTTAAAAAAGGTACAGTACTAGCCCAAACTGCTGCAAAATTTTCAAGAAAAACAAAATGACCCGTATTGGGGATAGTAGGAAGCAATTTGGGTATTGGGTAGCCGTAGAGCTGATATTTTACAATACCCGATTTTGCAATTCTACATACTTGTTTTCAATAATAACCTTAAAGATTCGATTGAGTTTAGGGATATTGGTGTAAAGAAAATACAAATCCTGTTGTTCGATTTGCAGTATGACGGAGGGTTCGATGGCTTCGATGAATAACTTGCTCGGCTTTCCTGAATGAAAACTGCCAATATCAGTAATCCAATCATTTTCAATTGCAAATTGAATGTTATGTTCGGTTCCTTTGCTATCTACGCCAAACATTTTGAAACAACCACTTATTATGAACGTATAGTGTTTGCAGGGAAAACCTTCTTGCAAAAGAAACTGACGCCGCTTAACTGAACGCTGAATGACTCGACATTCTAAAAAAACTTTATCACTTTCACTAACAGGTAGATATGTCTCAAAATGGTCAATGAGGGGTTGAATCGTCATGGCTTAGATGGGGTAGGATTTTGAGAATTTGTCCCAAGTATAATTGTCTTTTTTTGAATACAGAAAGACCAGTGAATTTGGGTTCACTGGTCTTTACTTAAAATTATACGAAAACGGTCACATAAATTAGTATTTAGTAGAAGCAAAAGTTCAGAAAGCTGGCTCTGCTAATACCAAAATCGAAATTATTTTTTTGACAAAGAATTGATCCAAGCAGCAATTTTTAAGGCATCTCCTTTTGAAACTTGAGGCATGGCAGGCATGGGTGTGGCATAATCTGGCCAGTTCTCAGGCTTCGGGGCATAAATCAATTCTACGATTTTTGCATCGCTGTATTTCCGCTTTGCCACATCTATATACGACGGCCCTACCACTTTTTTGTCGGTTGCGTGACAAGCAAGACAAGTGTTTTTTGCCAAAAGCGGTTTAACTTCTTCCCATGTTGGGGCTTTTTTTGCCGTGGCCGTTTTAGTTGATGCAGGTGCAGGTTCTTTCCCTTTCCCGTCAGGAGAAACGTGTTCTTTTACGGGGGTTGAAACAGTTGCTTTTACTTTACCCGAACGTGTCGTTTTCAATTCTGAAACTTTCAATTTCTCACCGTCAGGAATGTTATTGAGCGTGTAATAAGCATCTGGATGGACCAATGACCAATAATTACCGGCGGCGCGCACTCCTTCAAGTTGAATTTTATGAACAAAATACTGACGCATACCGTCCAGAACGATTCTTACTTTTTTACCATCTTCCGACAATTTTACGCCTTTAACCGTCACATCTTTTGTGTCAATCTGAGGACTACCATAAACTGGATAGTGTTTGTAGAGGTAGCTGCTCACTTTATAAGAATCAAGGTCTTCGGCTGATTTACGATCTACTGGCAACGTAAATTCGATTTCAAAACCATCAGGCATGGCCTTTACCGTATACATTTCAAAAGGCATCTTACCGTTCCAAACCAAACGCTGTAACCCTTGGTTGGCATCGCCTGCCGAACCCCAACCACGGTTGGTTTCACCCACAAACATAGAGCCGTCTTTGGCGAAAGTCATTCGCAAAACGCCCGACTGAAATCCACTGCGGAAACCAATAGAGGCACCTTGGTATTCCCCTTTTACTTTTTCAAGCACTACCCGCATAATATTACTTTGACCTTGGTCGCCCACAAAAACCTGACCCGTAAACGGCCCGAAATCACCGTTGGTTTCGTCCATGATAAGCTCAGCTGTCGAAACGCCATGTACACCGTAAGGCAACCAAACGGCAGGAAGCTGCACCATGTCATATTTTTCTTTCAACTGATACAAAAACTGAGGCGTTTCATTACGGGTGTTTTCGGGTTTGATGGCGCGGTTGTTGGCATCTCTTTCTTGGCGGTTATCCCGTTCGGCAAAGAATTGTTTCTCTGTCAATTTTACGGGAGAATTTGGCAATTCAGCCCACTTTAATCCCGCAGGGTGTCCCATGAATCCGCCTTTTTTTACGGGAAAAATCCCGCCAGTTCCCATCCAATCTCCTTGATTGTCGGTGTACCAAAGCTCACCTTTAATCATACTGATACCCGCTGGTGAGCGGACCCCTGTGGCGTACGGTTCGTATTTGCCGTCTGGTGTGATACGAAAAATCCAGCCACGGCCAGGAACCCGGCTTTCGCCTCTCCACCATTCTTCGTCGCCGAATGCTACGTTGCCGCTTACAAAAAAGCTGCCATCGGGGGCTACTTTTGGCCCGAATGAGTATTCGTGGTAGTGACCTGATAAGGCCCAAGCGTGTACGGTTTCGTAAATATCAGCTTTACCGTCGCCATTTTTGTCAATCAGTTTGGTCAATTCACCACGTTGTGCGCAATACAAAAATCCATCTTTGTATGCAAGGCCTAGAATCTCGTGCAAACCCGTAGCGAACTTTCTAAAATAAGGTGTACGACTGGTAGGATTATCTACAATCCATACTTCACCCCGGCGGGTTGAGATTCCCAATGAGCCATTGGGTAAAGTAATCAAGCCACCGACTTCCAATATAATTCCCTCGGGGATGGGCGGGGTAATGATTTTATAAAAATCTTCTTCTTTTGGTGATTCTTGCGCTTTTACCATTGGCAGCGTTGCCAAAAGTAGTAAGGCTATTTGAGCAATTTTTTTCATTGTCATTATTTTGAGTTTTCTAGCAACATTTGTTAAGTAAACGTTGCTGGATAATCTGTTAATTAAAAAGTGATGATTTGCAGACTATTTTTAGAAATGGATGGCATATTTAACCGCCCCGTTAGTTACAGGAACAATCAACTCCTGACCGCCATTCACATTTCTGATTTGCGGTACCACCGATTTGTCGGACATTTGGATAAAATAAGACTTGTTGTTAACTGAGTACAGCCCTTCCGAAATCATTTCAATGTTGGTTCCTTCGGCAACTCTCGCTACTAGGTTTTCGACTGGTTTTGCCAATTTTACTTCGCGTTCAAAATATTTGTTGTCTACAACCGAAAGACGGTCAGTAACGGGCGAGCCGAAAGCAATATAGTTGAAAGTCGGAGCCTCGGCATCATCCAAGGCATATCCTTTAGGTACGTAACCGCTGCCCGTAGTATCTGCCTGCCATGCCGACTGACCATTTACTTTTCCAAGAAACATGTCATTGTTCAAAAGTGTAACACTACCGCGTGGGCGCGACGAACCATCGCCGCGGCTGTGCCACATTGGGGTGGCGTCGAGGAATTCTCCCCGCCAAATTTGCAATAAAGCACCTTTGTCGAGGTCGTAAGTATAATGCAGATTGGCGGGACTTCCCACCGAAACAGCATGAACAATGCGGGTGTTTTTAGCTTCGGGGGTCTTTTTGAAATCCATGAAGCTGCGCATAATTGTATTGGTAGGAGCAGTTACAAGTATCGGATCTACTCCACCACCTGTTGTAACCGAACTGGCGGTACTTAAAGACATCTCTCTAAAGCCAGGACCAGACACCCAAACCGCTAAACCTGGCCGCATATAGCCTTCGGTTTTGCTATTGAAAACTTCAATGGTATGCGCTCCCGCCGTGAGGTTTACTTTTCCTTGACGCATGGAATTTCTTGATTCTGCTGGGATTATATCTTTGCCATCAATTTTGAGGTAAGCATTGCCCGCAGCTTGCAATTTAAAGGTGTATTCACCGTCGGTGGCAGCGGTGTATTTTCCGTTATAAATGTAAGCGAAGTTGTTGTTATCTTTCAAAATTTCCCAAGAAAAGGCTTCCTTTTTACCCGTTTCGGCCACTTTTTGTTTTGAGAAATCTTCATTAGGTGCAAAGGTGCCGTAGTACGTTTTATAAGTAAGGTCGGACAATGTTCCTGGTTTTTTGTCGAAATTGTTAATGACAATATTTTTAATTGCCAACGAACCATGATCTCCCTGAATACGCAACGGACCAGAAGCTACGTCTTCTTTGGTCAGCGAGCCGCGAGTGGGACCACTTACTTCTACGTTTTCGTGAATGGTTACACCGTTCAAAACAATCTTTAGAAACACCGCATTGGCAATTTTTTTTCCTACAGCATCAAAGCGAGGAGCCTGATATGATATTTTGATGTTTTGCCATAAACCGGGCGCTTTTGCTACGTTAAAACGTGGAGCATATCCTTCATACCCTTTTTCACCTTCTGGTTTGGCATCGTTCCAACGCTCATAAATACCGCCATTGTCGTTGTATTTAGCCGTTTTTTTACCCCAACTGTCAAAAAGCTGTACTTCATAGTTCCCTTGTAGATAAATACCAGAATTGGATTCTTTGGTAAGCATAAAATCTAATTCTAGGTCTAAATCTCCGTGTTTGAAATTTGACACAAGCTCATACTCCTGGCCATATTTTCCTTTTTCGTGAATACAGACAAGAATGCCTTTGCCTGGTTTGGATTCTAAAACATTGACTTTGGAAATATCGGCAGTGACATCACCAGCAATGGACCAATTGTTGGCTTTGTTGGTAAAGGCGCTGAGGTCATTGAGAGGGACAGCTGTTTGTGCAAAAACAGATGACGCAACAATCACTCCCGGAACGCAGGCGATAAATTGCGAAAAAATACTTTTGGGTTTGAACATAGAATGGTTATTCAATTGATAATTAATAAATTAATTCGTTTTAGATCAAAAAGTCACCGTTTGATGTAAGATACTAATTGCCCTTTGTTTAGACAATAAAGTTAAGGAAGTTAATGGTGCGGTTTTGAATCCAAACTACAAAAGTAATTCATATTTTGAGATTGATGGAATCTAGTGTGTCTATTCTGGTTGGGATGATGACACGGATTTATTTTACAAGAGAATTTTACATGGACTAATTTTTTGTCATTATATTTTATTGCGTAATTTAGCAGTATATTCCAATATTATAACGGTATTATAACGATATAAAACTATAAAATAAATGATTTAAAGTCGGAAATGTTTTTATCCATCCCATCCTAAAACCCTGAGTTGACTTTTAAGCGATTTCTCTAAAACTTCAAACTCCCTATCCATTTCTTCAAAAAGCGTTTGTCTCGCCTGCTTCACTTTAGAGAAAACCATTCCTTGAACCATCCCCTTTTTCATATTTTCGACAATCGTTTGTCCTGGGTCATAAAAACGGCTGTTTTTGACTGAATTATGTATTTCCGTGCGCAATGTCTCATCTTCGCTCAATATTTTTTCAACCATCCGTTTTTGGGTTTCATAATGCCCCACCTGTAGTTGCTCCAATTCAGCCGCCAAACGCTTCAGCAAATGATGAGTTTGCTTTTGTTGTTCAGCTACCTGTTGTTTTTCATGTTTCGTCTCTTCTACCAAATCAAACAGATTTGATTGAATCATCATTTTCTGTAAGTAACCCATTGGGTTTCGAATCTTCCCTCCTAATGCAATTTGATTTTTAAGCAGAGTTATACGCTGACGAACATGCTCTGGCGAGAATTGAATAAGCCAGTCTTTTACCGTCTGTATATTTACGCCTTTAAATTCCTTGAGTAAACTGAAAATTTCAAGTGCTTCCTGAGACTCCTTGGACACAACTGGCAGTTGTATCATTGAATCAACAATGATATTGCTGGGTAATTCTTCGGTGAAATCAGCATTTCGCTCAATGAAGAAAATAATCGCATAAACCGCCTTACCTTTCTTTTCCTCTTCAAACGTAAAACGGATGTCTGTAAATTCTGAAAGGTCTTCTTGTGCTTTAATGATTACCCTTTGCTTGAAATTGGCGTAAAGTGGGTACTTATCCGATATGTCTAAAATTTCCTTTAACTCTTCAATCGTAAATTTCCGTTTTCCGATTCGTTCGTACTGTTTCAGCAACTCATAGATTCTGATTGAAAACGAACTTTGCAGGCGAAGTATATTTTTAATGTCGTACATCAGAAACTGCGTTTGTAATTGCAGCAAATGAGGTTTCATCTCTGGATGAAATGAAATCTCAATGTATTTCCCAACATTATTGTTTGTAAAGCTTTTTACACCCGCCGCTATATGGGTCAATAGCTCCATTTCACCGTCGGGGGTAGATGCAACGGCCCTGATTTCTCGGCGGGCCAGTTTTTCAGCTCCTTCTTTCAAAAATTTGTATGACTGCTTGTTTTGCTCTAATCCAAAATCACTGATAATTTCTTTCAGATAAATTCGGTAGGGCCTGAAGTCTTCATCATCTTTATGAATCATCGTGAGGGTTTTCGTAAATACCCTCATTTCCCAAATGTCAAAACGATATTTCCCTTCAACCAAGTCGTTTGACTTACGAATTAACCGAACTAAACGAGGTTTTTCAATTTTTGATGACGGTTCAGATTTTTTGGCCATACAGCTCTTTTTTTAGCTTAAAAATAACACCATAATTCGCATAAAATATCAGTTACCCTAATTTTGTTATAGTTTAACCCTAAAAATGTTATAATTGAACCCTAATTTTGTTATAGTTAACCCTAATTTTGTTATAGTTAACCCTAATTTTGTTATAATAAACCTTGTAATACATTGATTTTGAATTAGTTATGGCAACCGAAAGCTTTTAAAAGCTTTTAAAAAGAAAAGAAACATCATCAGCGCTATTGTTGTTGATTTTAAAATTTCTTTTTCTAAATCCAATTTTCTTTTAAGGTAAAAAATTGATTATCAATGACTTAGTTAAAATGTATGAATTTGCCTTTTTTTTTAAAACAAAGACTTCCCGAACCCTAAATTTGTTATAATAACTTTTTTATCCACATACATAACCCCTAAAAAAGTTATAGATATTCAAGGTATTTAAGGCTTTTTCCAGTGATTTTTGATTCGTCAGGTGAGTTTTAGTGTTTTGTTGCTGGTTTTTCTTTATTTTTTTTCATTTAAATAGTTTTTTTCGCCTCTTGTACCCTCATTTGGGGATATTTTCGGTGACGTAAAAAATTAAATAAAGACCCCTAAAAATGTTATATAAATACCCCATTTTTGGGTTATGTTTCTGAACTATGTAAGATAAATCGCCTTCTATTAATGACAATATATATTTATGTAACTTATTGATTATGAGAAAATAATAAACCAACTATTACATTTTTAGGGCTTATTTGGGCACTAACATTTAGAGCTTAATTGACTGGGTGGCCAACATCAAAAAAATGATAAAAGAGGTATAATAAAACAAAAATAGCGAGCGTACTCATTTTGGAGGTACATAGCACCTCACCGACAATAAAAGCTAGCCTACAACAGTGACTGTAAATCAGAAACTAATTTTATAAGTTTATCGCAGGCGTCCTTTCTTCTTTGGGGATTTTTAAGTTTAGTCACGAGAGTACCGATTTCGTTAATCAATACATCGGCTGGGGTTACAGCATTAGTTTGTGTGATTCTTTGCGTTTTGGTAGACATTAGCGTTAATTCAATCTCTTCTAAAGAGTCCAACGGTTTTTCAATATTCTCCGTTTTGGTCAGCTGTTGAATCTGGCTTTTATTAATTTTTGTGATACCCGCCAAAATAGAAAGCTTCAACTGCGGGCTAAGTTTTTCCATACCTTCAGCAAATTCTGCATCTCTTTTTATCGTTGCTTGGCCTACCTTAAACTCCTGTGCGAGTTGCTCCGCAGTAGTCATTTTTTTCTCAGAACTAGCATAAGGATCATTTTGATCTTTATGCTCAGATGGCAAAATATCATAAAGCTCATTTTGAGCCTTATGGTTTGAACGTTCATATTTACCCTTACTCTTACGCAGATTTAAATATTTCATTCCGCGCAAATACGAGGCCTGTTCGGTACTTAAATTCCTTCTTCCAAGTTGGTTATCAATCATAAACCCTTTCACATCTTCGAGGGTGCTGTATGATACTAGATGAATTTGAAAATCAAGGGAATGTTTGACGCAAATATTAAAACGATTATGGCCGTCAATCAGGACGTATACAGGTCTTAGTGAGGCTGAGTTTGGGATGACTACATTTTCAAGAGTGGGCCAGACCAATAGAGCTTCTCGGCAGCCTTCGTTCAAAATATTGATTTCCAGCTGTTTTTTTTCTTCTGCTCCAAGCGGAGGAATTAGTGATTCTAGTTCAGGTAGAACCATTATGTTTTTCTTAATGTCTTCGTGCTGCACAAAGGTGGAGCTTTGAAATATTTTTTGTTCGCCAAGGGAGGATTGATATTTTTTTGCCATTAGAACTAATAGGGAAGAGGTTAACCGATAATTTCTTTTGCCAGATTCATGTAATCTTTTGCGCCGTTGGAACTACCATCGTATCCGAAAATATCTATTTGCGAAATCTGAGACTCTTTCAAAGAAACATTCATCCTGATTTGAGTATTGAATATTTTAAAAGAATTTAGTTGAGAACGCACCTGATCAATAATATCTCGGTGTATATTTAGTCGGTTATCAACCATCGTCAATAATACGCCTTCAATATGAAGCCCGCTATTGAGTCTACGCTGTACTTGAAAAATATGGTCAAATAAACCCTTGACTCCCTTGAGTGCAGATATTTCGGGTTGGAGGGTAATCAGGCAAGAATTGGCCGCAATAAGCGCGCTGGTGGTAAAAACATTGAGTGCTGGCGGACAATCAATCAGTATGTAGTCATATTCACTCAGTTTGGGTGCAATGGCTCTTTGTAATTGCAATTCACTTAGCACCATTCTAATCATCTCACTTTCTCGGCTAGCAAGGGTCAAATCGCTGGGAGATAAATCAAAATTGGGAGCAATGGAATATACAGGCAGCGGCTCATCGTCAAGAACGGCGTGCATTACCTGCTTATCAGGGCTGTCAATTCCGAGGGCCTGTGATAGATTTCCCTGCGAATCCATGTCTATTACCAGTACTTTATAGCCATGAAGCACCAAGGCTTTTCCCAAATTGAGTGTGGTGGTGGTTTTGCCAACGCCGCCTTTATGGTTTACCACAGCGATTACCTTTGCTTTGGAGCGGTAAAATTCTTTCCATCCATACCCTACCAAAACGGGATAGAGTTTTGTAAGGTGGTCTTGATTCAGTTCGCGTTCGCCGTTTAAAGATTTGGAAAGAGTTCCTTTGGGAATGGCCGCTTCCTTTTCGACTTTTGCCAAAGTCAGCCCTTCCTTGTTTTTGAGGAAGTTTAGTACCTGTTCGCCGGTAATCATACAAATGATTTTGGTGTTTTTTGTGGACAAATATATATATTTTGTCTATAAATGGAGACAATTATGGCTCATTAATCTTAAAAAAACACCCTGTTTTTACAACAAGATAGAGTTTAGGCTACCTACACATACATAAGTCATCGTAATCCCTGATAGTGTTAAGGGAAATCTACTGATTAAGACGGCTTTAACAATTGACATAATTTCTAAGTGTATTCACTTGATTGTATGTGCACCTCCGTTTTCCTTTTTTATGATGGAGTCTTCTCCTTTAGGGGCATCATTTGCCAGCACTGATGATATAAAGAAAAATTAATATTGCTCTTTAGCCTGGGGGGATTGGGTAGAAATTCCCACCTACTTGGCTTTAACACGGCAAGTTAATTTTATAATTATTTCTATATCATTTATAATCATCACATTTATAATCATCACATTTACAGGCAGTACCAGCAGAACAATAAATCATTTATTATGAATGAATCGAGTTTGGGTCATAAGTTAATTCTTACTAAACATTTGAGTAAGTTATATTATAAAAACGTTAATAATTTGTGACGGAAAATTTATTTTACACCAAAAACGAGAATCTCATCTGCGAGTTTTTTGGAATCACACAAATGCTACTAATTTTGCCCATCTTAAAAAATTGTGAATAAAATAGTACTTATCCAAGTAGTACATCATAATCCTGTGAGAGTATAGGGTAGTAGATGTATCAAAGTCTTTAATTAAAGACGGTACTTTCTATGAATGATTTTTTAATAGGAACTTTATCATTAGCTAAAACCCCTTTAATATCAACACCATTTTATCCAAACTTTCAACCTCAACACAGTTGGCCCGTTGCTGATTGCGGCGCTCCAACACCCTTTTCGCACTAACCGTTGCGTAAAGCTAACGCCGTGACTAATCACGGATAAGTTTGTCCTTACCTATTTTCTATTTTTAAATTCTAACACTAAACAAATGCGAAAACAACTATTCCCCTACACGTTGATGAAAAGCAGGAGTCGGTTCATGCTGTTGACCGGTTCAATTCTTTCCTTCGGTGTGTTAACCAGCGCTGGAATCATGGATGCTAATGCAGCGACTCCACCGATTCAGAAGGTTCAGGTAAACGCACAGGAGGTTACTGGAACCGTAACCGATGAAAACGGGTCGCCGCTTCCCGGCGTCAACGTAATTGAGAAAGGAACCACCAATGGTTCACTCACCGATTCAGAAGGTAAATTTAAGCTGTCGGTAAGAAGCGAGAAATCTATTATTTTGTTTTCTTTTATCGGTTATGCTACCCAAGAGATAGAAGTAGGCACTAAAACCTCCTTTTCGATTCGCTTGACTACTGATACCAAAATACTAAGTGAGGTGATTGTGACAGCCTTAGGGGTAAAGCGGGAAGAAAAGTCGTTGGGATATGCTGTTCAAAAGGTTGCTGGTCCTTCATTGCAGACCGTCAAAGGGGTAAGTGTGGGTACTTCACTCACAGGGAGAGTGGCTGGTTTGTGGGTACGAAACAGTACTGAATTTAACCAAATGCCAGCGCTAAGCTTACGTGGTGAGACTCCATTGTTGGTTATTGACGGGGTTCCTTACAACAATATCTCCCTTAATAACATCGCTCAAGACGACATCGAAAGTATTGACGTTTTGAAAGGGCCTACCGCTTCGGCGTTGTACGGTTCTCGCGGGGGGAGTGGGGCCATCATCGTTACTACTAAAAAAGGTTCGGCCAACAAAGGCTTGACGGTGACGGTCAACACCAACAACATGTTCAACGCTGGCTTCTTGATGCTTCCAGAAGTACAGCAGTCGTACAGTGCAGGTATCGGGGGAGTATATGACCCTACCGATTACATCTGGGGCCAAAAGCTCGACATTGGTATTAAAGCAAACCAATGGAATCCCATCACCAAACAGATGGAAATGCAAGAGCTTACGTCAAGAGGAAAGAATAACTTCCGCGACTTTTTGGTGCCAGGGCTGATCACCAACAACAGCATCAGCGTTGCCCAAACGGGTGAAAACGGTAGCTTCCGGACTTCATTGACGCATATTTATAACAAAGGACAATACCCCAATCTAAAATCTGACGCCTTCAACTTCACGTTGGGTGGGGAGATGAAAGTAGGAGATCGTTTTAAACTCTCCAGCCAAATGGGTTACAACAAACGCAATGCTCCGCAAATAACGGGTGCTGGTTACAGCGACCAAGGTTATATGTATAATATCCTGATGTGGATGGGACCAGAGTACAATTTGTCAGAATACAAAGACAACTATTGGTTGATTCCAGATGTACAACAAAACTGGCATTACAAGGCTTGGTATGATAACCCATATCTCATCGCAAACGAAAAATTGTGGGGTGTTTATGAAAATAGGTTGAATGCTAACTTGACAGCTACTTACAAACTTTTTGAGGGAGCCAACTTAATTATTCGTCCTGGTTTTGATATGTACAACAATGACGAAACCAAGCGCAATCCGCCAAACATTCTCTCCAATCGGGGATGGGACACGCCAGGCTTATATGCTATCAACAAACAAACGGGCTGGAGTTTCAACGGCGATGCCTTGCTTACTTATAACAAAACCATTGGTGATTTAGGGATTGACGCACTTGCTGGAGGAGCCATTTATGCTTTAAAAAATAATAACTTGTACAGTGCCACACGAAGTGGTATCTTGATTCCAGGCTATTATTCACTCAACAACTCCGTAGAAAGGCCTAACGTAAGTGTGGCTGCCAGTGCAAAGCAGGTGAATAGTGTATACGGTAAACTTACACTATCTTACAAAAATATGCTTTTCGTGGATGCCACAGGACGTAATGACTGGAGCTCAACTATGCCCCAAAGCTCACGTTCTTATTTCTATCCATCTTTGGGCGGAAGTTTCGTTATCAGTGAGGTGTTGGGTTCATTGCCTTCTTGGCTTGACTTCTGGAAGTTGCGCGGTTCCTGGACGCTTTCAAAGTCGGATTTGGGAATTTATGCTACCAACCAAACGTACAGCACTACGATCGGTACTTGGAATGGCCTCAATGCGGGAAGTTATCCTACCACGATTCGTAACGCCGATAACATCCTACCCGAAACCAACAGGACTTGGGAAATCGGAACCGCCGCTTATTTCCTGAAAAAACGCTTGAAATTGGATATTGCCTACTTTAATAAGTACAATTATAACCGCCAGACCAATGCCAATATTTCTTCAGCTTCTGGGTTTGTTAATACATTGATTAACTGGGATGAAACACTCGTAAGAAGAGGGCTTGAAGTGAGTTTAGACGCTACGATTATTAAAAAGAACGACTGGCAGTGGGATGCTGTAGCCAACTATTCTTTTAACCACCGCTATTATAAAGAAATCGCACCAAACTCAGCTAAAAATGCATGGACAGTAGCGGGTGGACGCGTAGATACCTACACAGACCGTGTTTGGTTGACTGATCCAGCGACGGGAAGCCTCATCCACCGCGCCAACGGCTTACCTCTTCTAAGTGATTTTAGCTACTTGCGTGGGTATACTGACCCGAAATTCTTGTGGGGTTTTGCCAATACCATCAAGTATAAGCAATTCAACTTGATGGTGAACTTCGACGGACGCGTCGGGGGTGTGTTGAACAACTATACATCGTACAAAATGTGGGACACTGGCTCGCACCCAGATTCGGATAACCAATGGAGATATGATGAGGTTGTGAATAAAACTAAGTCTTTTACTGGAAATGGGGTTATTGTAAAATCTGGAACTGTTACGTTTGATAGCTTTGGCAAAATTACTAATGATACACGTGTATTTGCCCCTAATGAGGCCAAGGTTTCTTACCAAGATTATTCACGTTCTTACGGAGACGGTACTCGTGGTATTACAGATGCAACTTTCTTTAAATTGAGAGAGGTGTCGTTGGGTTACAACCTTCCCTCACCTGTTGCTAAGTTGCTCGGTGCACGTTCAGGTTCTATCTCTTTAACAGGTCAAAACGTGTGGATGTGGACCAAAGCCTTCCGCTTTGCCGATCCTGATAAAGCGGATGATACGCAGCTTACTTCACCATCGGTTCGCTACATGGGCGGTAACATCACGTTGACGTTCTAATAACACAGAGCTGATTGTTAATCACATCTAAAAGCATTACGTATGAAATTTACTTGGAAAAAATACTTACTTATTGGCGTTGTGGGTCTCTCGATGGGCAGTTGCTCAAAGTTTGAAGAAATCAACACCAACCCCAATGCCGCGACCAAAGCGTCGGCACCACTGCTTGCTACTACACTCATCCTTGATATTTCGAGAAATTCGCTCGGAAGCATCGGGTCAATGATGAATGGCAAGTCTATCATCCGGATGGAATTCCCCGAAAACGCGCAGTACAATTACCTAGGACGCGCAAGTTTTGATGGACTTACGGTACTCAACAACGTTGAGAAAATGATTGAACTTGCCCCCGAAGGTGCCTTCAAAAACTCCTATACGGCATTGGGGAAATTCGTGAAAGCGTACAAATTCTTCTGGTTGTCAATGCAGGTGGGCGATATTCCTTATGCAGAGGCATTATTGGGAGAAAAAGGAACATTGAACCCTAAATACTCGACCCAAAAGGAAGTAATGGCAGGGGTACTCAATGAACTCGAAGAGGCAGATAAACTTTTTGCCGCGGGTATCAAATTCGACGGTGATCCTATTTACGGTGGCGACATCACTAAATGGAGAAAGTTTGTAAACACCTTTGAACTTCAGGTTTTGCTCCATTTGTATCGTAAAACTGGGGAGGCTGATTTAAAAGTCAAAGAGCGATTCAATACGATCGTAACCAGCAAGCCGATTTTTGAGAGCAATGCCGATAATTTTCAGTTGGTGTATGCCGACCTTGCCGGGCAACGCTATCCTTTCTATAAACTGGGTAACACGACGCGTCTGTACACCATGATGACAAATGTGGTTGTGGATAAACTGAAAGATTTGAACGACTATCGTTTGTTCTACTACGCCGATCCCTCACCAGTGAAAATAGCCAAAGGGGCGGCAGTAGATAGCTGGGATTCTTACTTAGGTTTCGACCCTTCCATGGTCTATGCAGAGTTGACGACCATTTTTGGAGGCAAAGATTATTCTAACGTAAACAGCCGCTATTTGGAGCTTGCCAATGCCGAGCCAGTGTATGTACTGAGTTATGCCATGTTGAAATTTATGTTGGCTGAAGGAGCCGTCCGTGGCTGGATTACGAGTTCGGCAAGTACTCACTACACCGATGGTATCAAGGCAAGTATGAAGTTTACGGCTGGATACACCCCCGATAATGTGCTTTTCCATCACAATCGCAAAATGACTGATGCCTATATTGATTCATACGTTGCTTCGGACAAAGTAAAACTGAAGACGACGGCAGGTGAACAAGTGCAGCTTGAGCAGATTATTACGCAGCGTTACTTGAGTACATTCATGCTTCACGCACCGTTTGATGCCTTCTTTGAAAACCGTCGTACTGGTTTTCCAGTGTTTCCGGTTAACCCCAAATCAAACTTGAACGTACCAGCAGATAAATTACCAGTTCGGTGGCAGTACCCGCAAAAGGAACTTGATTACAACACCGCCAACGTAAATAGTGCCATCCAGTCGCAGTATGCAGGTAGCGACGATTTTAACAAAACCATGTGGATTCTTCAATAATTAAGTAAGTATCCTCAAAGTGAAAGGCTCGTGTGTAACCCACACGGGCCTTTATTTTTTTTAAAGGTTGAGCTGGATAAACGCCCACTTTTCAGTTTTGAAAAGATTAGTAAATGTTAAATCGAGTTCATTTATAGACCAGATACTTTTACAAATTGTAAACATTTAGTAATTTGAGCCATAACTAAACGCCTTATATATTACCCTTGTGTAATCATACTTTAACAGTTCAGAAAATCTTTACTCCAAATAGAAACTTGTTATGACAGCTTTAATGAATGCCATCAATAAAAATAACTTTTCACTCGTTGAACAACTCATTCAAAATGGCGCGGATGTCAATGAGTTGGATGCAAATCAGGATGCTCCCTTGGTCATTGCAGCTTATAAGGGATATAACCAAATAGTTAAATTACTATTAGAGTCTGGTGCTGATGTGAGTGCCGTTGACCCAGGTATGAAAGCCACGGCTTTACACGCCGCTGCCTATGCTGGCCGAACAGAAGCGGCTAAACTCTTGATAGAATATAAAATTGACATCAATAAGCAAGGCCCTTACAATGGTTATACCGCCCTACACGATGCAATTTGGCAGGATAACGTTGAAATTGTTAAATTACTGTTGGCCGCCAATGCAGATTTGAGTCTTCTTTCGCACGATGGAAAATCTCCTCTAGATTTTGCCAAATCCAAAAATCGCAAGGAAATTGTAAACCTCATCCAAACCAAACTAGGGAAGTAATTTCAATTGCTTACCTAAATCGTAAGTTCAGAGGTGTTCGTTAATAATTCTATTAGATAGAATACACTCTATTTTGCATATTAAATTGTGCAAAATAAAATTATATTTGCATATTAAATTATGCAAAATGGAGGTTTTATTAGAAACATCAGAGCGCTTATCGAAATTTACGACCGATTCTTTTAGGCGGGGGCTTTACCAGAAAATCAATTGGGAAAATCGTTTAATTGGCATTAAAGGCGCACGCGGAACGGGCAAAACTACCCTAATGCTCCAGCGGATGAAATCATTAGGAAAATCCAGCACCGAGGCGGCGTATTTTACCCTAGACGATTTGTATTTTACCACCCATTCGTTGGTTGAAACAGCCGCTGAATTCAGAAGAAAAGGTGGAAAAATATTATTTCTGGACGAGGTACATAAATACCCAAACTGGGCCACTCACCTCAAAAACCTCTATGATTTATACCCTGATTTACAACTTATTTTTACTGGGTCTTCCATTGTAGATATTTCCCGGCAGGAAGTTGATTTGAGCCGGCGGGTACTGATGTATGAGTTGCCAGGATTGTCGTATCGCGAATACTTGGCCTTTGAGGGAATTGTGACGATTGAAGCGCTACCGCTGCCCTTACTCCTTTCGGAAAATCAGGATTGGAAGCCTTTTTTCCCTGCTGGATTTAAGCCATTACAGTATTTTGAAGCGTATCTTAGTTCAGGCTATTATCCATTTTTTAGGGAAGACAAATCAGGATATAGGCACCGAATCCAGCAATTGATTCGGATGATTGTGGAATATGACATGGCTGAGCTAAAAGATTTTGATATTCGCAACGCCAAAAAAATACTTCAACTCCTCTATGTTTTGGCCGAAAACGTTCCTTTTAAACCTAATTTGTCAGAATTGGCCGATAAAAGCGGTATTCATCGCAACTCAGTCAATAATTATTTGCATTATCTGGAACAAGCCAAATTGATAAAGTTGCTATACCGAGGCGGAACGGGAATGGTGGCTTTGCAAAAACCCGAAAAAATTTACTTAGAAAATACCAATTTAGCCTACGCTTTATCGCTTCAAAAACCAGATACGGGAAACCTTCGTGAGACCTTTTTTTTGAATCAAGTAGGCTATGGGCATTCGGTGCAAGAATCGGCCGTGAGTGATTTTTTGGTGGAAGGTTTGTATACGTTTGAAGTAGGAGGCAAACACAAGGGCAAAAAACAAATTGAGGGAATTCAAAAGGCTTATTTGGTAAAAGATGATGTTGAATCTGGGTTTGGGACAAACTTGCCACTTTGGTTGTTTGGATTTCTATACTGATATACGGGCGTAAGAAAAGTTACTACTTAGTCTTTTGATAATGGTTGCACCGGATGAATCAATAAAAGGGGTACATTTATCAGAGCCAAAACCATGGAAGTTCGTATTTGAAGGAGGTCAAGATGAAAAATATTTTATATATAGTTCTTCTAGTTTTGGGAGTCCACTATTCCTTTGGACAGCAAAAAGAATATAACTTCATCAATTTTAGTAGTAAAAATGGGCTGGCTTCAAATACCGTAAATGCCATCATAAAAGATAAATATGGCTTTATGTGGTTTGGGACCGAAGACGGCTTAAATAAATTTGATGGACATAATTTTACGGTATATCGACATCGAGAAAATGATTCAACAAGTATAGGAAGAGGGGCTGTGATGGCGATGTTGGAAGATAAAGAAGGCAATCTATGGATTGGTACCAACATTACGCTATCCGTTTACAATAGAAGTTTAAATAATTTTATCAATTACGATTTTACTAAAATTGGTTGGATACGGAGTTTATGCGCCGACCATAACGGCAATATTTGGGTAGGAACCTATAGTGGCCTTTTTTATTTTAATACCAAAACCCACAAAATAAACGCTTATAAAGTTGACCCAACGGATGATAGAGCATTAAACTCTGAGATGATTCTTTGTGTATTTGAGGATAGCAAAAGCAATGTTTGGGTCGGAACAAAAGTTGGACTACATCTATTTAACCCTAAAGATGGAAGTTTTAAAAGATTTCTTCACAATAAAGAGAATTCATATACCATTTCAGACAACACCGTTAGGACCATAGCTGAAGATAAATATGGAAACCTATGGATAGGAACATCTGAAGGGGGCTTAAATAGGATGAATGCACAAAGCCAAACTTTTACCCACTTCAAAAATAGCAAGTCCGATAAAAACACATTGAGCAACAACAGTATCTTCAAAATTTTATTTGACAATACAGATAAATTATGGGTTGGAACCGAGGATGGACTCAATATTTTTGACCCTAACAATGGGAAAGTCCAAAGAGTAAAAAGCTCAATATCAGGGAAATATAGTGCAATGGGTGGCTTCGTTGGCCGCTCTGTCAGGGATATTTACTTAGATAATTGTGGGATTTATTGGATTAGTACCCTCCAAGGCGGCGTAAATAAATATGATGTTAACCTGGCATTTTTCAATCATAAACAGTTTAATCCATCCGATGCAAATGGACTGACTGCGGGTTCGATTACCTCATTTGCCGAAAGTCCATCGGGGGATATTTACGTGGGTACCGACGGTGGTGGACTCAATAACTTCAATAAAAAAACAGGCTTCATTAAACACTTTTCTCTCAACAAATCAAAAGAGAATGGAGAGGTTATTTTGGCTTTGGAGCCGTCGGGCAATGAGCTTTGGGTAGGTACGTACCTCGACGGCCTGTATGCGGTAAACACAACCACAAATACCGTAAGGAATTTTGCTATCAGTAAAAGTAAAACCGATTTTTCTAATATCCCCATCAACTGCTTAAAAGCTGACCGTCAAGGAAATATCTGGATTGGTACAAACGGAAACGGGATATATGTTTACCATCCAAAAACGGGAGAGTTGCTTCATTTTGATAAAATATTGCCTCTAAATGGTGGGCGAAATCTATTTTTAAACGGATATATTACTACTATTGAAGAAGATAAACAGGGCAAACTGTGGTTCGGTTCAAACGGCTCGGGGATTGCAGTATTTGACCCTATGCAGAAAACGTTTGTTGTCTTAAATCACGGTAACAGCAAACTTCCTTTAGATAGGGTTTTGAGCATTTATTGCAGCAAATTAGGGCATATTTGGGTAGGTGTATTTGGAGGGGGACTATGTTTGTATAATCCTAAAAATAAGGAATTTAGCCAGTACAGTGAAGAACAGTTGCTTTCAAACGGAGTGATTTATAAAATTCTGGAAGATGAATTTGGTAAATTATGGGTAAGCACCAATAAGGGCATAAGTACTTTCGACCCTAAAAAAAGCATATTCAAGAATTACACCTATCATAATGGCATACAGCAAAGTACTTTTAATGTGGGGGCAGGGCTAAAAACAAGCTCGGGTGAAATGTATTTTGGCGGGCTTGACGGCTTTAATTACTTCTACCCAAAAATGCTTTACCAAAACAAGAATGTACCGCCAATTGTCATTACAGATTTGAAAATCAATAACAAAAGCGCTAATCCAATTGACAATTCAGAAATCACCGACTATATATCTGTTGCCAAAGAGATTAATTTGAGCTACCGACAAAACTTTTCATTAGATTTTGTGGCGTTGAATTATACCGCCCCGCACGAAAGTCAATATTCATACATGCTGGAAGGTTTTGACAAAGAATGGAATAATGTAGGCTCCGTTACCACGGCCGTTTACACCAACTTAGACCCTGGAAAGTACACGTTCAGATTAAAAGCTAAAAGCGAAGATGGCTCTTGGTATTCTCCCGAAAAAACCATCGCTATTGTCGTAAATCCACCTTTTTGGCGCACTTACTATGCTTATTTTATCTATTTGGCCATCTTAATGACCGCACTATGGGCCATACGAAGACGAGGAATACAGAAATTGAGAAATGAATTTGCTTTGGAGCAAGAACGCCTTGAAGTAAAGCATTTAATAGAAAAAGAACGAAATGATGCCGAACGAAAAATGGAGTTGGAACAGGTGAAAATAAAATTCCTGACCAATTTGAGCCATGAATTAAAGACGCCACTCACGCTTGTTTTAAATCCCATCGAGAGTCTGTTGTTTCAGGAAAAAAGCATTGAAAAACTGGACACTCTGAATCTAATCAACAGAAACGCAAAACGACTCTTGAACCTTGTAAACCAATTACTTGATTTTCGTAAAATAGAAGACAATGAGCTGAAGTTAAACCTTGCCGAAGATGACCTTGTATCCTTTGCAAAGGAGATTGTAGACTCATTTAGATACATTTCGGAGCGAAAAAATATTCAGCTTGATTTTAAAAGCGCCTTTAATGAGTATCATACAATATTTGATAAGGAAAAGCTAGAGCGTATCCTACTCAATTTGCTCTCCAATGCAATTAAATTTACCAATGAAGAAGGCAATGTCTATTTTAGGATTGATGCCGAGGCCGAAAATGGGATAAAACTAACCATTGAGGATACTGGAATAGGGATGCCAACTGATATGTTGGAAAAAATCTTTGACCGGTTTTATCAAATCAACACCACCCCAAACATCCTCAATCAAGGTAGCGGTATTG
>NZ_JAAAKZ010000026.1 GCF_009905605.1 Runella sp. CRIBMP | reverse complement strand
CTGCTGTTCACCCCTGTCAAACAACTACCCCAAAATTGTACTTTTTCCAACAATTTCAATGAACTTCAAAGATATGAGCGGCGGACCGCAATGCTCATTTACTGGCTTATTTATATCAAATGCATTTTCCCATCTGGTTAGAAAACAGCGGCGTCGGCCGTCCGATTGCAAATTAAACGGGCAGGCGGCTTACAGCGCGGCAAAACTGATAGTATTGATGCCGTTCGTATAGCTGAATACGCCTTCCGATTTAAAGATAAAACTCGTCTATGGCAGCCTCCTCGTCAGGTTATTCAACAATTAGCAGCTCTGAGCGCGGTTCGTCAGAGACTTTTAATAGCCCGTCAGCAACTGCAACAACCTTTAGAGGAACAGCAGGAATTCGTAAGCCCTTCATTGCAAAAGCAGCTTACCAAAACCTGTCAGGCTTCACTAAAAGCCATCAATCTTGATATTGATAAGATTGAAAAACAATCGCAGCGGCGACCCGCTTAAAAATTTGATAGACAAAGACCCACATTTAAAAGAACTTTTTGAACTAATTACTTCTGTACCAGGAGTAGGATCAGCTACTGCTTCTGAGGTAATTATCGCCACTAACGAATTTACTGCCATTACTGATCCCAAAAAATTAGCGGCATCGGCCGTCCGACTGTCATGCAGGGGTTGCCCCTTTTGAATATCAATCGGGCAGTAGCATTAGAGGAAAAACCAAGGTTAACCACCATGCCCGAAAACGCTTAAAAAGCCTCTTTCATTTAGGAGCGATGTCCGCCATTCGAGTCAAAGGTGAAATCCAAGACTATTATTTGCGAAAAGTTGCCGAAGGCAAGAACAAAATGTCAGTCTTGAATGCTGTTCGCAACAAACTCATCCATCGAATCTGCTCGGTGGTACATCACCAGCAAAAATATGACAAAAATTATACTCGCACGATTGCTTAAACCATAGAAATCCGTGCGATTACGCGTTTCGACTGTCCGTCTCAACAAGACCACTCAAAGCCCCAAGTGTCTGTTTTTTACGTACACATTCCCTACATCGACCAAACGGCAGCAAAGGGGCCAATAACTAAAAAAACGGATAGCATTTGAGAGATGCTATCCGTTTTTTAGTTATTGGCGGTAGTGTTACTTTTTCGGTTTTACTTCCTCAACCATCTTTGCCGTTACGAGTTTTTTGTTGGAGGTATTGCCCCATGAATTTTGAATGTAATTCATCACATCCGCAATTTCTTCATTGTCTAACCCCGGATTGGGCATCATTCCTTCGTAGGCAACACCGTTGACGGTGATTTTTTCCGACAGACCGAATTTAATGGCTGCAATGGCTTTCTCGGGGGTTTTGACCAAATAATCGGCTTTGGCAAGTGGTGGGAAAGCTCCCGCAACGCCTTCTCCTGCGCCCATGTGGCACGTAATACAGTTTTCAGCGTAAATCACTTTTCCCCGTTCCATGCTTTTGGTAAGTGCTTCGTCCTGATGGGGGAAGGTGGCAGAACAAAAAAAGATGCCTGAACAAAAAATGACTAACAGTTTCATGCGAAAAAGTGGTAAGTATGGATAATTCATCAAACACAATTTGAGCAGTTATGGGGTTAACATAACTGCTCAAATCATTATTTCTAAGTAAGTTATGCTAATAAAAACGATTTACGCTTTGGGGCTGATTCTAACGATTTTGCCTGAGTTTTCAAGCACTACGTAGATATTGCCGTCGGGTCCTTGGCGCACGTCACGTACGCGTCCGAGTTTTTCGAACATGATTTCGCGGCTTACTACTTTGTTGCCTTTTACCACGAGGTGTTGGAGGTACGCAAATTTAAGTGAGCCAACAATCAGGTCGCCTTTCCATTCTTTGAATTTATCGCTCGTGATAAACGTCATTCCACACGGCGCAATCGAAGGCTTCCAGTACGTAACGGGTTGCTCCATACCTACTTTGGCGGTATCTTTGGAGATAATGCTGTTGTCGTAGTCAATCCCGAACGTTATCACAGGCCAGCCGTAGTTTTTGCCCCGCTCTACGATATTCAGCTCATCACCTCCTTGCGGACCATGTTCGTGCTCCCAAATAACGCCCGTGGTGGGGTGAATCGTCATTCCTTGGGGATTGCGGTGGCCATAGGTCCAGATTTCGGGACGTGCACCAGCGGTTTTTACGAATGGATTGTCGGTAGGGATTTTTCCGTCTTCGTGCAGGCGGACCACTTTTCCTTGGTCTTTGCTCAGATTTTGTGAGTTTTCTTTTTGTCCGCGTTCGCCGAGCGACAAAAACACATAGCCTTTTTTGTCAAACACAATGCGGCCACCAAAGTGTACATTGGCTTTTACGTTAGGGAGGGCTTTAAACAGGTACTGAATATCGGTTAGGGCGTGGTCTTTCAGCTTGGCGCGCAGCAATGCAGTATTTGCGCCGCCCTCGTCGCCTTCTTCACCTGCTGCTTTGGGTGATGAATAACTAATATAAATCCAGCCGTTTGCAGCATAATCGGGATGCAACGCTACGTCGAGCAAGCCGCCTTGTCCTTTGTAAAGAATGGATGGCAAGCCAGTAATTTCTTGCGGGTCCAAAACACCATTTTTCACCAGACGTAATTTGCCGACGCGCTCGGTCACTAGCAAGTCGCCGTTGGGCAGAAAAGCGGTTGCCCATGGCATGGTCAACCCTCTGGCAACGGTGTCTACTTTCAAGTTGGCTTCGGTTATTTGTTGTACAGAATTTGTACCCTCCGTGATACCGCTATTGCTCATCAAAGCAACGGAAGCGGTTAAAATCAAGCCTGTCAACGCAACGGGAAGGCTCTTTTTGAGTAAGGTTTTGTTGTTCGTCATAAAATGAAAATGAATAAAAAAACGATAGGTTGAAATGTTAAAAATAGAATAGGGCCGTGGATTCTCCTTCCTCCTTTGTTATTGAACCAATTCGAGGTGGTTTAAATGCCCAGTGATAAAATTAATTTCTTCATTACTCAAATGGATGTCCATGGCGGCGGCATTTTCGAGCGCTTGTTTGGCGTCACGCGCCCCGACCAACGCAATGGTAATGCCCGGTTGCTCGACGGTCCAACGCAGCACCAATTGTCCAATCGTTGCTTTTTTATCATCGGCCAGAGGTTTGATTTTATCCAAAAATGCATCAACCCGTTTGAGATTTTCATCCTTGTAAAAAAACAGCTTTGCTCGGTGGTCGTCGGCCGCAAATTGGTGGCCGGGTTTCATTTTTCCAGTCAATAATCCACGTTCCAACGGGCTGTAGGCCAAAATGGCTTTTCCGTGTTCGATGCAATACGGAACCGTTTGCTTTTCAATGTCTCTTTTCACCATGCTGTAAGGCACTTGGTTGGAAGCAAGAGGGATGAACTTTTCGGCTTCGCGCATTTGGTCGGCGTTGTAATTGCAAACACCCGCGTAGCGCACTTTTCCTTGATCTATTAACCGCGAAACGGCCTCCATGGTTTCACCGATGGGTGTTGTGGTGTCTGGCCAGTGAATTTGATACAGGTCAATATAATCGGTGCCCAAGCGTTGCAGGCTGTCTTCACATTCTTTGACAATGCTCTCTTTGTCCGCATACCGGTAAATATCAATGGCTTGACCGTCGTTTTTTTTGCTGTGCATGGCAAAATCTCCCTTCGCCAAGTCCCAGCGCATCCCAAATTTTGTGAGGATTTGTACTTTGTCGCGCGGAATACCCTTGATGGCTTCGCCCACGATTTCTTCGCTGAGCCCTTGCCCATAAATAGGAGCGGTGTCAATGGAAGTGACGCCCACGTCGTAAGATGCTCTGATGGCCTTTACGGCTTCGTTTCGCTCAGTTCCGCCCCACATCCATCCTCCAGCGGCCCAAGCGCCAAAGGTAATCACGGATACATCAAGACCTGCTTGATTTTGTTTGTTTGAGGTGCCAATTTTTCGATAGTTCATAGAAATAGTATTAATAACAAAACATGTATACAGGTAGGTTGCCGTTTTTATTTACTATTTTCGATAAAAATCAGTTTACAAATGAACGTTTAAATCTAACTTTGAACAATAGTTTAGGTAATATTGAACAACTCCTTAAAAAGTTAGTGATAGCGATGAGAAAGTTAAGCTCTACCAATTATTATAATCAGACGTTTTTGGAAGATAAATGTGCGCTCAATGAGCTGATTCATCTTCTGAGCAAAAGGTGGCTAACGGAGGTTATGTTTAGCATTGAAGAAGGCAACAGCCGATTTTCAAGCCTGAAAGAGGATTTAAAGCACATCAGCGACAATATTTTGGCTGACCGCCTCAAGCTTCTTGAACAATATAAACTCATTGTTAGAAACAATCACTTGGGCGAAGTTCCGGCTCGGGTAGAATATACCTTGACCGAAACGGGCGAAAAACTGAGCGAGTTGCTGGGCGGTTTGTGCAGTTTTGCTGAGAATGAAATGGAATTTCCTTCGTAATTCTATCATTTATTCGGAATAACGCATGTAGCGACAGCTTCGAAAATTATGAGTTAGGGGAGATGCTTTTGACAGTGGCTTTACTGAAAAACTAGCCGTTACTTTGACCCAAATTACAACGTAACCCCCAAAAATCATTTTCTGTATGTCTAAGTTATTTATGCCATTGTTGTTGGCAGTGTGTTTTCTGAGTTTTGGTATTTCGGCGAACGCTGCAAAACGGGATTTTTACCAAATTAAAATTTATCACCTCAAAACGGAAGAGCAGGAGAAAAAGGTAGATGCGTTTTTAAAAGACGCGTACTTGCCCGCCCTGCATCGAATCGGTATCAGTAAAGTGGGGGTTTTTAAACCTATCGTCAACCCCGAAACGGCCAAGCCGACCGACGAAAAACTTATCTATGTTTTTATCCCTTTCCGCTCACGCGATGATTTTTTTACATTAGAACAAAAACTGGCGAAAGATAAGGCGTATTGGAACGACGGTAAAGCCTACCACGACGCGGTATTCAGTGAGCCGCCGTATGATAGAATTGAATCAATTTTATTGAATGCGTTTGATAAAAGCCTGCAATTTACCATGCCCCAACTCACTTCTGCGCCCAAAGAAAGAGTCTATGAATTAAGGAGTTACGAAGGCCACACCGAAAAAATATCTAAGAACAAAATAAAGATGTTTAACGACGGCGACGAAATTGGTCTCTTCAAGCGTCTTGGCTTTAACGCGGTGTTTTATGCCGAAGTCGTATCGGGTAGTCGGATGCCCAATCTGATGTACCTCACCACTTTTGAAAACCGCGCTTCCCGCGATGAGCATTGGAAAGCATTCAGTGCCGATGCTTACTGGAAAAAACTTGCGGCGATGCCCGAATACCAAAAAAATGTTTCTAAGAATGACACCCGATTCTTTTATCCAACCGACTATTCTGACATTTAACAACATTTCTTATATACATCAAAGCAGCGCCAATCGGACACGGTTGGCGCTGCTTTTGTATTATAGTAATTCATTATTTACAACGTTTTAAATCGTTCAAAGCATTGGCGTTCAATGTCTTCACGGTCGTCGGGGTGGGCTATGTTGATGAGGGCTTTGGCACGTTGCCGGAGGTTTTTTCCGAACAAATACGCTACCCCGTATTCAGTAATGATATAGTGCGCGTGGGCGCGGGTGGTGACTACCCCAGCACCCTGCTTAAGGTAAGGCACAATCCGTGAAATACCTTTTTGGGTGCGGGAGGGAAGCGCAATGATGGGTTTCCCGCCTTGGCTAAGGGCGGCTCCGCGCATAAAATCCATTTGGCCGCCCACGCCCGAATATTGGTACGTTCCAATCGAGTCGGAACAGATTTGTCCCGTTACATCGACTTCTACGGCGCTGTTGATGGCCACCACTTTGGGGTTTTGTTTGATAATATACGGGTCGTTTACAAAATCAATGTCAAGAAACGAAAACGCAGGATTGTCATTGACATAATCATACAGACGCTTGGTGCCTAAGGCAAAACCCGTGACGGTTTTGTTGGGCATGATTACCTTAAATCGATTGTTGATAACATCTTTGTCGAACAAATCAATCAGCCCATCGCTGAACATTTCGGTGTGTACGCCCAGATTTTTGTGGTTATATAGACACTGCAAAACCGCATTAGGAATGGAGCCAATACCCATTTGGAGGGTGCTACCGTCTTCAATCAATTCGGCAACGTATTGCCCGATTTTTTGGTCACTTTCTGAAACTGAACTGCTGAAATTGGCTTCGTGGAGGGCATCTTCACAATAAACCATCGCGTGAAATTTACTGGCGTGAATCATGCCGTCGCCCTGCGTACGCGGAACGTTGGGGTTTACCTGAGCAATGACGTAACGGGCGTTGTTGACAGCCGAGCGGGCAATGTCGACCGAAAGTCCCAACGAGCAGTAGCCGTGTTGGTCGGGTACCGACACGTGCACCAAGGCAACGTCAAGGGGCAAAATTCCTTGATTAAACAACTCTGGGATTTCACTTAAAAACACGGGAACATAATCGGCACGCCCTTCATTGACGGCCTTGCGAATGCTCTCCGAAACAAAAAGTGAATTGATGTGAAAATGACCCTGGAATTCGGGTTTATCAATGTATACATTGCCGTAAACGGTGATAGAAACAACCTCAACATCTTGTAAACGAGGGGCTTCCTGAGCAAGGTGTTTTAAAAGAAACGAAGGTGTTTGTGCACTTCCATGAACAAAGACTCGATGGCCAGATTGAACACACGAAAGAGCCTCTTGCGGAGAAACGTAGCTGATTTTTGGGCGCATGGGGTGGGCCGTTTGGTTTGGCGCAATTGTAGGCGCTGTAATGGTTTGAAAAAATGATAATTATCAGGAAATAAAGGGGGAAATATCGGCAAAAGATGCGATTTTAACTACTTTTATCTCTTTAAACCAAGGCTACGTCCTCATTCCATCGTTTTGTGGGCGGTATTTATTTGTTTTGATTTTTAAATTGTATTTTCAAACATAAACACTTCATTTTACTTACTTATGCGATACTTTTACCTTTGGCGAACCCACCTGTTTCTTGCCTTTTTTTGTACCCTAAACGTCGCGCTCAAAGCCCAGACCCTTGCGCCGCTTTCGGTGGAAAAAATCATGCGCGACCCCAAATGGATGGGCGTCGCTCCTTCCAATCCCTACTGGAGCGAAGACGGCACCAAAATTTTCTTTAACTGGAATCCTGAAAAAAACACGGGGGACTCACTCTACGTGTGCGAACTGTCAACTAAGCAAACCCGTAAAGTAACGCCGCTGGAGCGCAGTTTGCTGCCGACAGCATCGGGCGATTATAACCGTGCTTTCACCCAAAAATTATTCATAAAAAATGGGGATATTTATTGGATTGACGTGAAAACTGGCCAAACCCGGCAGCTGACCAATACCGTAGACGCAGAATCAAACGTTACGTTTAGCGCCGATGGCAGCAAAGCTATTTTTAGACGCGGACAAAACTTGTTTTCGCAACATTTACTCACGGGAGAGTTGATTCAACTAACAAATTTTTTGCCGGGAACAAAGAAAGCCGACGCGGCCGCAAACGAGCAGGATAAGTGGCTGAAAAAAGACCAATTGGCATTGTTTGAGGTTTTGAAAGAGCGGGATGATAAGAAAAAGGAAGCGGATAAAATTACAAAATCAAACCAACCGAAACGCCCGAAAGAAATTTATACCAACGATGCTATCTTGGATAATATCCTCTTGTCTCCCACGGCGGAGTTTATCACTTACCGTTCGACCAAAGGGGGGAGTGGCGCCAAATCAACCGTTGTGCCGAGTTATGTAACCGAATCTGGCTACACCGAAAACCTGCCCGCCCGCACGAAAGTGGGCGCTTCCCAAAACAACTCTCAGTTGTTTATCTACAACATTAAGAAAGATACCGTACTTGAAGCATCGACCAAAGACCTGACGGGTATCAACGTAAAACCTGAATACCTGAAAGAATACAAAGCCGATACATCTAAAAAAGCCGCCGCCCGCAAAGTGCAGTTTATCAACGTTCGGTGGTCGGAAGATGGCAAGTATGTGGTTGCCATGATGCGTTCACAAGACAATAAAGACCGTTGGATTGCTTCTCTCGACCCCGAAACCGCTAAATTTAAAGTCCTTGACCACCTGCGCGACGAAGCATGGGTGGGTGGCCCGGGTAGTTTTTGGTTGGAATGGATCGACAACGAGACCATTATTTTTCATTCCGAAGCCACGGGCTATTCGCATTTGTACTCGGTTAATATACGCACAGGTGAGCGCAAAACCCTCACGTCGGGGAAGTTTGAGGTGCAGCAAGCGCAGCTTTCAAAAGATAAGAAAACCATCTATTTTCAGTCAAATGAAGTACATCCTGGTGAGCAGCATTTCTATAAAATGGCCGTTACGGGCGGGGAGCGTACCAAGCTGACGGGCATGGTGGGAGCCAATGATGCCACGCTTTCGCCCGATGAGTCGAAGTTGTTGATTCGATATTCTTCTGCCACAAAACCCTGGGAATTGTACCTTCAGGAGGCGCAGCCCAACGCTACGGCTACGCAACTTACGAAATCACTTTCCCCTGAGTTTAGCTCGTATCAGTGGCGCGAACCCCAAATTGTGACCGTAAAGGCCAGTGATGGGGTCGATATTTACGCCCGTTTGTACGTTCCCAAAAAGAAAAATGGAGCGGCGGTGGTGTTTGTTCATGGGGCAGGTTACCTTCAAAATGCCCATAAATGGTGGAGTCAATATTTCAGAGAGTATATGTTTCATAACCTGTTGGTGGATTTGGGCTATACCGTGCTCGACATGGATTACCGCGCGTCGGCGGGCTATGGCCGCGATGTACGCACGGGGATTTATCGATTTATGGGCGGAAAAGATTTGGACGATAACGTTGACGGGGCAAAATTCTTGGTTGAAAAACACGGAATTGACGCTAACCGCATCGGTATTTACGGTGGTTCTTACGGTGGTTTTATCACTTTGATGGCCATGTTTACCAAGCCAGGCGTTTTCAAAGCAGGAGCTGCTTTGCGTCCCGTGACCGACTGGGCGGCCTACAATCATCCTTATACGGCCAATATCCTCAACGAACCCGCTACGGATTCATTGGCGTATCGTCGCAGCTCGCCTATTTATCACGCGGCAGGATTGAAAGATCATTTATTAATTTGTCATGGCATGGTCGATGTTAACGTGCATATTCAGGATTCATACCGTTTGGTACAGCGCTTGATTGAGCTGAAAAAAGACAATTGGGAAATGGCTTCCTACCCAATGGAAGACCATGGTTTTGTGGAGCCAACCAGTTGGATGGATGAATATAAACGCATTCTGAAGTTGTTTCAGGAGAAGTTGAAGTAGATTGGTGTTAAAAACGCTAAGTTTCGATGGTTTGCGTTTAAACGCAAACCATCGAAAAATTATTAAGTAATTAAACTATGGAAAAACTTTTTGAAGATAAAGACAGAAACAACTTTAAATATGCAGATTACCAGCATAATAGTTATGAATTTTATGATGAATCAGCTATTAATGAATTTATCTTAGTACGCGAAAGGCTAAATACTTGGTTTGACAGATACCCTGATGCAGGGAAAAAACAATTGAAACGTGATTTGCAAAGCCAGTTTGAACCAGCTTTTTTTGAGTTATTTATCCATGAATTATTTTACCAACAAGGTTTTACATTAATTACTCACCCAACTGTACCGAATTCAACTAAAAACCCAGATTTTTTGGCAAAGAAAGGCGATTTTGAAATTTACTTAGAAGCAACAGTTTCTTTCGATGAATCTAATGAAGTAAGATTACTAAAAAATAAGCAAAATGCAGTATTGGATGCTTTAAACCTTATTAGTTCTAAGCGATATGGTATAAGTGTTAGACAAATAAATTTTCTTTCAAATAAGCAAGCAAGGTTACGGAAAATTAGAGATTACTTTCAGAAGTTTATAGATGACAATGGAGACTTTTATGCTTTAAATCTTCATCCATCATTAGGTCGTTATGAGCGAGAAATTATCTATCAAGATGAAGATATAAAGGTCTCAATAACATTATGGAAAGTTGATTTTGATTTAGATAAGCCTATAATTTCACCATTAGGAGGTGGTTATGCAGGTGGATGCGAAGAAGCTATAAAATATGCAATAAAAGAAAAAGCAAACCGATATGGAATATTGGATAGACCATATATTATTTGTATTAACTCATTAAGTATCAAACAAACTTATACGGAAGATGTATATAATGCTTTATTTGGAAGTTTTAGGAATCAGGAATTTGAAAAAAGAAATGAAAAAAATCAATATTTTCAGACAAGCCTCGATGGAGTTTTTTGCAAAAATTCAAATCAATCTTATAATGCCGTAACTGGTGTGTTTATCACCTCAATCTATCCATCATATTCAAATGTTACCGAGCACTGGTTAGTGAAAAATCCTTTTACAATTAATGAAATGAATTTTAATTACTTAGACCTAAGCTATATCTGGGTTGATGACAATAAAATAACAGAAGTAGAAAATAAATCTATAGGTGATGTGCTCATCGATAGTTCAATCTCAAAGTAGTGCAAGGAGTTGGATAAATTGTGCCATACTTACAATGGTAGTGTTTTTGTAGATGCCTAAACTCAGTAAATCATCATCTCCTCCGTTATTTGGGATGTTCTGAAAGACAACCCCGACCCTAACCCTCCGTTGTTCGAGGCCACTCTGAGCCAAAAATAAACATAGTGTTTGTAACACGGTGATTGTCAAACCATCTGCTTTATAGCCTTCCAAACTCCTTTGTTTTGGCTTTCAAAAACATCCGTTGTGCGGGGTCTTCCGAAGGCCACCCAGAATGTAATATAAAAAGAGTATTTATATATAGCACGGTAATTGCCAAACCATCTGTTTTACAGCCTTCAAAATTCCTTTTATCAACTCATTCGTGAGCAATGAGTTCAATATTGTCCATTTCTACAAAATTGCAATAGCCAAAAAGTCCCACAATCTGCTGAAAATTCTTGCGAAACAAATCCAACAATTGTGCATCTACCAAAAACTTCATACCAATACTTTTTGGATGCTTTTGACTTTTGAAAGTTTAGCTGCGTAAGTCAGACATGCTAAAATATCGTCGTTTTCCAGAGAGGGATAATCATCCAGTATTTCCCGGTGAGTGCTTCCTGCCGAGAGTAAATCTAAAATGAGCTCTACAGGATAGCGTTTGTTACGAATAGTTGGTTTTCCGTGACATATATCGGGGTTGATTGTAATACGACTTAACAGTGCATTCATAGCTGGTTGATTTTTTCGAACATATATACTGATTTTATCTGGTTGGTGCATCCCTGACCCTGTTGCCGTTATCTTTTGCCATTGTTGGTGCGTTTTCCCCAACGACCTCCCTTCCAAAGTAAAGATTAGAAAAATTTTAGGTTGTAAGAATCGTATCGGCGATTCGCCCTTCTACACAAACGTTGCATTGTTGGCCGTGGAGCTGGTTTCTCAAAACCAACGTTTGGGTTGCTTACAACCCAATGTACGGCATAAAAAAGAGCCGCAACACGTTGCGGCTCTTCGTACAAACAGAAAGTCTTAATCAATGATTCTAAACAAACGATTCCAACGAATTTTGTTGAGAATTGACTTTGGATTGGGGTCAATGGACATCCAGATAAAGACCGCTTTGCCGACGATGTGATCGGCGGGCACAAAGCCCCAAAAGCGTGAATCTGCGGATTCATAGCGGTTATCGCCCATCATAAAGTAATAATCCTGCTTGAAAGTATAACTTGTGATGGCTTTGCCGTCGATGCTGATGGAGTTTTTGTCCACGACTACTTTTGAGGCGTCATTGTGGTCAAAGAACTTAATCACATGGCCATATTTTGACACATTAGCCGAGTCGAGTTGAATGGTCAGGCCTGCTTTGGGAACTTGAATCGGGCCCCAAAAGTCAGGATTTTGCTTGGCACCCGCTGGAAATAGCCCCATTTCGGTGCTTGTAGGGGCATAGCGATATTCGTGTTTTACGTCCTTAATAAATGGGTGTTTCAACAAACCTTCCACAATTTGTGGGGTCGTGCGAATCTGGTATAAAAATTTGTTGGGAGCCAAAGAATCGCTGGGGTACGAGCTGTAATCCTGAATGTCTTCATTTTCAAAGAAACGGTCATCCAATAAGTCCGTAGACCACATGCGGTAGTAAAACTGCGCTTTAGCGGGAACTTCGGCGGGTTTGCCGTTCACGTACACATCGGCGCCTTTAATATCAACCAAGTCGCCACCGACGGCAATACAGCGTTTGATGAAGTTGGTACGCAAATCAACAGGGAATGCTTTGTAGCCGCCGTTGCCCTGTGCGGGATCTTCAAACGGCTCATCGGGGTCGCCGGGATAGTTGAATACCACCACATCGTTGCGTTTTACGTCCGAAAAGCCCGGCAGGCGGTACATTGGAAGTTGAATCAGGGTCGAAAAAGACGGAATATTAGTTCCCCAGATGGTTTGGTGGGTCAGTGGCACTTGCAAGGGCGTTCCCGGGGTGCGGGCACCGTAATGCAGTTTACTCACAAAGAGGAAGTCGCCAATCAACAGGCTCTTCTCCATCGAAGACGAAGGAATGGTGTAGGCTTCTAAAAATAACCAACGGATTAAGGTAGCTGCCACGACGGCAAAAACAATGGAATCAAGCCACTCTCTAAAGGCAGATTTTTTGGGGTTGGGTTTTGACATTTCCGGTAGTATTGAATGCAAATTTGGTGAATGAAAAACTTAGTCTTCGCCGAGTAAATCGTCCATGCCGTAGACTCCCTTGCGAGGGGAGAGCCATTCAGCGGCGACGACGGCCCCTAAAGCAAATCCTTGACGGCTATGGGCCACGTGTTGAATCTCGATGCTATCAACGGCAGAGTCATAGCGGATAACGTGAGTGCCAGGCACTTCACCTTCGCGCAAAGATACAATCGGGATTTGATTTTCGGCAACATCGGCCTGATTGGCCCATTCCGTTTTGGCCGCGAGGTGCTCTATCAGGCCTTCGGCGAGCGTAATGGCTGTGCCACTGGGCGCGTCTAGCTTATGGATATGGTGAATTTCGGTGGTATGAACGCTATACTGTGGATAGGGCGCAATGAGCTTGGCCAAGTACTTGTTCAATCTAAAAAACAAGTTGACGCCGATGCTGTAATTGGAGGCGTAGAAAAAAGCGGCTCCGTGCGCTTGGCAAAGTTGTTCGATTTCGGCGCGGTGATCCAGCCAACCCGTGGTGCCGCATACGGTGGGCAAGCCTTTGTTCATGCACCATTTGAGGTTTTCGTAGGCGGCTTCGGGGGCGCTAAATTCAATGACGGCATCTACATTGTCTCGGCTGAAAGTATCCAGCTCGTGGCGATTGGTAACGTCAATTTTTCCGACAATTTGGTGACCGCGACTCAGGGCGATTTGTTCGATTACTTTGCCCATTTTGCCGTAGCCCAGAAGAAGAATATTCATTAATTTGAAAATTTATTTTGTGCCAAAGCACTGGTATGCGTTAAAGGTGAATGAATGAGCAATCAGCAAATTATTATTTAATCGGTATCACTATTTTAGCCCCGATGATGCCCCCCGTAAATGAATTATAGCCAGCATCGGGCTGAACTCGAAACGATATATCTTCCGACATATCAAAGGTTTTTAAGTGAGCCGCTACGTTGGCTTCGATGATGTTAAGCGCCCAAACGGCCGTTAGCATCACAAAATTCAAATCCCGGTAGCGACGATAAAAATCTTTCCCTTTCGTAATCTGCTCAATCGTTAGGGTACGCGTTATTTTTTGACCCCGAATATATACAGGTGCTTCTGTCCGTAATGCCGCGCCTGTTACAGGATTATAACTGTCAATGTAGGGCGTTAGATAGTCGTGGTACCGAATATTGAAATAACGGATAAAATAAATGACCGTTCCGAAACCCGCGTACACAAAAGGCATTTTCCAATACTGTTTGTTGTACGCCTGTCCAAGGCTTGGCACCACGAGCGAATACATAGCGGCTTTACGGGGGCTGTGCTTGGCAGCAGGCTTGGCTGGGGCCACGATTTTGGCCAGGGTATCTTTCAGTCCCTGAGCGTTTTTGAGTGAATCAGGGCGCAGGGTATCGGCAAGTGTTGCCAAACGGGCAAAGCGCTTTTGCAGGGAGTCTGTTTTAACTTGCTGGCTCATTACTCCTGACAACCCCACCACACACCAGCAAATGATCAATAATCCCGACCGTATCACGATTCAAATTTTAAAACCTTTAAAATCCGTTCCAACTCATCCTGCGAAGTAAAAGGGATTTTTATTTCTCCTTTTTGTTTGTCGTCGGTTTTAATAGAAACCTTTGAACCAAAATACGAAGAAAGTTTAAACTGCAACGACCGCATTTCCTGCTTTACCACACTCGGGCGACGGTCGTGGGAGTTAGGGTCGGGCGTTTCCATCTGGAGACTCCGCACGGCATCTTCTACTTTGCGTACCGACCAAGCTTCTTCGATGGTTTTACGAAACAGTTTAAGCTGTACGTCTGGATTGTCAATGTTGATGATGGCTCGGGCGTGGCCCATCGTGATTTGGTCGTCGCGCAGGGCGGCCTGAATCATGGGCGGGAGTTTGAGCAAACGAATGTAATTGTTGACCGTTGTACGGTTTTTGCCGACGCGCTCACCCAATTCGTCTTGCTTGAGACCACAATCAGAGATCAGTCGCTGATAACTCAGGGCAATTTCGATGGCGTTGAGGTTTTCGCGTTGTATGTTTTCAATCAAGGCCATTTCCAGCATTTGCTGGTCGTTGGCCGTCCGGATGTACGAAGGAATGTGGGTCAGACCTGCTAGCTTTGAAGCCTGCAAACGTCGCTCTCCCGAAATCAACTGGTAGCGGTCTCGGCCAATCTGACGTACGGTGATGGGTTGGATAATACCCTGAATACGAATAGATTCCGCTAGTTCATTGAGGGCTTCTTCATCAAAACGCGTACGAGGTTGAAAAGGGTTTACATCTATCTGCTCAACGTGAATTTCGCTCATCATGCTCACATTGTCGTAGGGCAGAGGACGAGTTGAACGGTTGACGTTATCGCTGTCATGGAGTAATGCACCCAAACCACGTCCGAGTCCTGTCATTTTTTTAGGAGCCGCTTTTCCAATATTTTCCATGTGTAGAAGATTTTTTATGAATGTTGGGTTGAATGAAAGACGTAACTTTTTGTAAACCTGTTACTTATGCCAATAATGCGGAACAAAACAGCCCGCTAGGAAATTAATTGGCTTTTCGTACGGTTTGTTCGTCCTGTTCAAGCAGCCCATTCTTACTTAAAATTTCGCGGGCAAGGTTGAGATAACTGACCGCGCCCTTGCTGTCGGAATCCTGCGCAATGGTAGGAACACCGTAGCTCGGAGATTCACTGAGACGGATATTCCGGGGGATGATAGTATTGAAAACCATGTGTTTGAAATGCGCTGTCACCTCATTGACGACTTGGTTAGAAAGGCGTACGCGCATGTCATACATGGTCAGTAGAATGCCTTCGATGGCCAAATTGGTATTGAGTCGGGTTTGGATAATTTTAATAGTATTGAGCAATTTACCCAGACCTTCCAACGCAAAATATTCGCACTGTACGGGTACAATCACCGAATCGGCGGCCGTGAGGCTGTTGATGGTAATCAAACCCAGTGAGGGAGAGCAGTCAATGATGACAAAATCGTAGTCTTCTTTGATGGGCCACAAAGCTTCCTTCATTTTTTCCTCGCGGTTTTTGAGATTAATCATTTCAATCTCCGCTCCTACAAGGTCGATATGAGAAGGCAAAAGGTACAGATTCTCGAAGTTGGTTTCTACGATGGCTTCTTGAGGAATGACGCCTTCTACCATACATTCGTAAATGCTGTATTCGATTTCTTTGGGGTTAAAACCCAAGCCCGACGTAGAGTTGGCCTGAGGGTCAGCGTCTACGATTAAGGTTTTAAAATCCAGTACTGCTAAACTTGCTGCCAGGTTGATGGCAGTGGTCGTTTTACCGACGCCACCTTTTTGGTTGGCTATTGCTATAATCTTGCCCATTGTTGTTAGGTTTACCGCCTTCAAATATCCATCTTTATTCGGACTCTGCCAAACTGTTCCACGTAAAAAATGTTAAATGTTTCACGATTTGGTAGTAAGCAGTTGGCACTTAACCCTTAGCAAAGCAACGGTTTTGATTTTTTGAAGGGACTTACTTCCTAATTAAACATAATAAATGAAAGAATGACCTAAATGAGTGGTAGTGAGGCTCATTTGGAAACGTGTAAATTTTAACAATCATTTAATAATCCATCACTGGGAGTACTTTCTGCCCGCTTTCGGGGATGATTTAACATTTAATAACCGCATCCGTCAATATATGCTTTAAAAATACTGCCCTTTTGCGCTTCAAAACCCGGTTGAAGAGTGACCGATTTTCCCGCGTTGAACAGTACATTTGTGCTAGTTGAAACCGTTGTTGGCCCACCGTTTTGAGTGACAATTGTTGTAGCTGCGTCGTATTTTCCAGTGGTGATGGTTCCTAACACAAGGCGTGTATCGGGGCAGGGAGGAGAAACGCCCGTTTCCTGAATGAGAATGTTGTCCAAAAACAGCCGATTGCCCCATCCGCCCACATCCTCAAAGACCAACTCTAGGGTTTTTCCAGCATAGGCTGATAGATTAATCGTTTCTTTGCGCCATTGGCTGCAATCTGCAGGGGTAAAAAGCCCTGTTTGGTCGGGAGCGGTGGCCAGCGTACTTCCTGATTTATCATAAAGAAGTTGTTGGGTTCCGTCGCACGAAATGCCCCAAACCCTAAGTTTATCGAATTTTACAGCATCATAACGGGCATAGGCTACTTCAAAAGTAAGGCTGGCAGAATCCATGTTGGAAAGATCAACAAAACGTTTGAGTCGGTCTACCTTTCCAGTATTATCGGCGGCTCGGTTATTGATTACGGCAGCGTTGGCATGACAGGTGTTACTTTCCGTAGTCCACACAACGGCATCGTTGTCAAGGTTTTGGTTAATCCAATGGGTTAAGCTGGCAACAAACTGCTCATTTACAGGCTCAGCAATATGCCGTGCCGCGTCGGTAGGAAAAGCATCGTAAATGTCTTTGATGCCGTCGTTGTCGCGGTCGATTCCTTTTACGTAATTCAGTAGGGTAGTCAAAGCCTGCGGGGCATTGGCGGGTGAGGGTGAGCCAGCTTGGTTCAACGTGCTTTCGCCGTGACAGGACGTGCAAGTTCGTACTTCACCTGCTTTGGTGCTTATCCATAACCGTTCCCGTACAATTCCCCTATTGTTGACGTCGGTTAGTTGCCAAGTCAGGGCGCGTTTGGCGGGTACAATCATGGCGGCGGAGCCGTCGGGATGGATATTGGCACTGCCTTGGGCACCGGTGGTTGGCGGATTGTAAACTACGGACGTGGGGTCATGCAAAAACTTGGCAATGCCTCTTCGCCCGGGTTTGGGTGTTGCCATTCCGCCGATACCGCGCAACAAATCGTTTTGTAAAAATTGGAGGTGTTTTACTTCATAAACAGGGGAGGGGCTGATTGGATTGATGGTTTGGTGGGCGCTGCCCGACACCTTTAAATTAAACGGTTGTTGTTGGTCGGCGTCGTCCCGGCTGGTCACGTCACGGATGGCAAGGACGGATAGGTTATTGCGACGGAGAAATTTTTGAAAATCGTGCAAATTCACGCCCGCCGCCGCAAAAAGTGCCTGCTCAGAAGGGGCAACGGTTTGCAAATGGAGGGTAGGCGTTGTTGGACGAGGGGTAACTTTTACTTCTACTGGGTAGGTTTCCCAAAGTACTCCTGAATACGTCAATAACTCATCGGGGCTCCACCAAGATACGGTTTTGGTGATGCCCGCTCCCGTCAAAGCCGTGGCCGAGGCTTTAAAATAGCTGCCAGTGGCTTCCAAAAGACGAATGCGATAATCGTATTTGCTGAGCGGAGTGCCAGGAGAGCCTATGTTTTCATCGTAATCTGTTGCGTGTGAGTGCGATACAATGACCTGTCCATCCGAAAGCGGCAGGGGAGTGCGATACATACCGCTGTGGTTTGCGCTCGGTGTTTCGTCGGGAGAGCGCGTGTCTGGGTGCGTAACGTAGGTAAAAGTAATTTGTTCGGGGTGCATTCCGGGCGGTGCGTTTACTTTTACCACCATTCCTGAGGCGTGTGTTCCAAACTCGGGGGCTTCGATTCCGTAATAAAGACCGGGCGTGACGGGGGATTCGCGAATATGAAACATCGCCCGAATCGGCGTCGGACTGATAGGCGTGTAGAAATCGTGTAGATTGGGGTCATTGGTAAAATTTTGGGTCATATAATTCCCCATTTCGTGCCGGCCCAAGTGGTTGAGCATTTCCATTTCGGTGCCGTCTTCGTTCATCATCCAAGGATTGAAAATATTGAAGTTTTGGGGATTGGTATTGGCCCACTGTGGCAGCGAAAGTAAATCGGTTCGGCCAGGACGCGGCTCAGGGAAGATTTCTACGTCGGGTAAAATAGACGATTTGGTGGCGTTGGCGGTTTCGTCGGCGTAGTTAAAAGTGCCGTAACCTGTGTTGTCGATGATGTCTGCATCGGCCTGTTGGTCGCGCTGAAGGTGGTCCCACCGCGTGAAGATGACGCGCCCAGCGTGGTCAATGCTTGGCGTAAAATCTCCCGATGGCGAATGAGTCAACATTTCGAGCCCGTCGGTCATCGAACAAGCATTGGGGTCGAGCCGCCAAATCCCCGACACAATGGGGGAAGATTCGTATTCGTCGTGCTGTGGATACAGGTGCGCAGCCCCGCCGAGGGGCATATCTGTCGTAAAAAGGATGCGGTCGTCGGTGCCATAAATCGGCTGAATGTTGTTGTAGCCCACTGGTTGGTTGGGCACGAGCGTAATCACAGGGTTATCATTTTTACCTAACCCCGTAATCTCGTATAACTTCCAACGGTAGCTCTGAACCTGATAACGGGCCGTAGCCGAGCCGATAACCATGCTGAACACTGCTTTGGTGCCACTCCAATGCACAGATGGGTCACGTACTGCAATAGACGTAGCGCCCTGCATTCCCGTTTGCCCGTAACCTGCCGTTTGGGTCAGATTCTTCAGCGAGCCGTCGGGATAGCGAATATAAAGGTCGCCGCCTCGCGGGGCCGAAAAGGTGCTTGCCTGATGATTGCCAAAGGTCTCTAAGCTGGTGGCAAAACCAAACGGTTGAGGCACTTGGGTACAAAACAGAATGGGATTGGGCAAGGTTTGGGCGCGGAGTAAGAGGGAAGAAAGGGAGAATACCGCTAAAAGGAAATGTGTTTTCATGGCTAAACAATAATTAAAAAACATGGAAAAATGAGTATTGTTGCCAATAACCGCTGGTGAGCGTGGCTTTAAAATGCGTTTGCCTTGGGCAAAAAAGTAGGGGAGATATTCGGAAATAAACCGCAGGTTTCAGGCGGTGAAATCGTAGAAACTGACTACTAAGCAAAGGTATAGATAGTTTGTATTAATTTCCCAACCGTTTAATCGAAAACCATGGCTGTCATTGTTTTACCATTAAAGTTGTTAAAACCTGGATATTACGCCAAGAAAGCAGAGTTTGTTTTGCAATCTTGTTGATTTTGGAAACAGCGAGTTGTTGCAATCTCTCCGGAAAGTAGATAAAGCCCAAATTGCCTTTAAAACAATAGATAAAACAAGGCATCTCTCATGGCAAAGTATCTCCTGATTTTTTCACTAGCGGGTATCCTTACCCTTACTAACCTTTTTCTGATTCCATCCCAAAAAACGGTTCGGCTGTTTGATGGTAAAAGTTTTAAGGGCTGGGAAGGCGATACCATCACTACTTGGCGGATTGAAAACGGGGCGCTTGTGGGTGGCTCGCTCGTGACCAAAGTGCCTCACAATGACTTTCTTTGTACCCAACGTAGCTTTTCGAATTTTATCTTGAAACTCAAATTCAAATTGTCGGGTACGGAGGGTTTTATCAATTCTGGAGTACAGTTTCGCAGCAAGCGATTGACCAATCCCGCCTACGAAATGATTGGTTATCAGGCCGATTTGGGAGATAATTATTGGGCAAGTTTGTACGACGAATCAAGAAGAAATAAAACCTTGATTGGCCCAGATGCTGCCCTCGTTAAAAAAATATTGAAGCCCGGGGCTTGGAATGACTTTGAAATTCGGGCCGAAAATCGCCGAATCCGTATCTTTTTAAATGGTCAGCAGACCGTAGATTATACCGAACCCGACGAGAGTATTCCGCAATCTGGCCTGATTGGGTTGCAAATCCACGGCGGCGGAAAAGCGGAAGTGGCTTATAAGGATATAATTATCCAAGAACTACCTTAACCTAACCTCTAGCATGAACAAACGTACTTTCCTAAAAACCTCCTCTGTGCTACTTACTGGGACCATGTTGAATCACTTAATTTCGTGTAAAAAAGCCGAAGCCCGTACCAATTGGGCGGGTAACCTGACTTACAGCACCGACAATTTGCACACGCCAAAAACGGTGGCCGAATTGCAAGAAGCCATTAAAAGCTGTAAAAAAGTAAGGGCTTTAGGAACCAAACACTGTTTTAATAAAATTGCGGACAGTACCGAAAATCAAATTTCCACGGCAGAATTCAACAAAATTATTTCGTTAGATAAAGACAAGAACACCGTGACGGTGGAGGCGGGTATCAAGTACGGAGAATTGTGTAAATACTTAGATGACAATGGCTACGCCTTGCCCAATCTGGCGTCGCTGCCGCATATTTCGGTGGCGGGGGCGTGTGCTACGTCTACGCACGGTTCGGGAATCAAAAACGGCAGTTTAGCCACGGCGGTTTCGGCCATGGAAATGGTCAATGGCAAGGGTGAAGTGGTGACTTTGTCGCGCGACAAAGACGGAGATGAATTTTTGACCGCAGTGGTTGGCTTGGGCGCGATTGGCATTGTGACCATAATGACACTTGACCTGCAACCGACCTTCAAAATGAAGCAGGTTGTTTACCAAAATTTACCGATGGCGGAGTTGGAAAAAAACTTTGAGGCGATAATGTCGGGTGGGTACAGCGTGAGTTTGTTTACGGATTGGACCAAAAAGAACGTCAGCGAAGTGTGGATAAAAAGCAAAGCCGAAGACATGAAAGACACAGCTTCCACGTATTTTGGCGCAACCTTGGCTACCAAAAACCTCCACCCCATCGAAGCCCTCGACCCCATCAATTGCACCGACCAAATGGGCGTAGAAGGCCCGTGGTATGAGCGGATGCCGCATTTTAAAATGGGCTTTACCCCCAGCAGCGGTAAAGAGTTGCAGTCTGAGTATTTTGTGCCTTTTGAGCATGCCTACGAAGGCTTTATGGCCATTGAAAAATTGAATGAAAAGGTCTCGCCTCATTTGATGATTACGGAAGTACGGGCCATTGCCGCTGATGATTTATTTATGAGTCCGTTTTATAAAAAGACTTGTGTGGCGTTTCATTTTACTTGGAAACAAGAGATTCCTGAAGTAATGCAATTGTTGCCGCTGATTGAAGAAGCGCTTGCGCCGTTCAATCCACGGCCGCATTGGGGAAAACTATTTACTTTGAAGCCATCGGTATTGCAATCGAGAATCGAAAAATTGCCTGAATTCAAAGCCCTGATGGCCAAGCATGACCCCGATGGAAAGTTCAGGAATGAGTTTATTGAAACAAACCTTTTTGGCGAAGCGTAGAGGTGAAAGTCAGACGATAATCAGACTGGGCGAGGGCGTCAGATTTGGGCAAAACGGAACAAAAAAGACGTCGATTACTCGACGTCTTTTTTGTTGAAAGAGATATTGAATTCAGAAAAAGCTAGACGGCAAAACTTTCGCCACAGCCGCATGTACGGCTGGCGTTGGGATTGACAAACTGAAAACCTTTTCCGTTGAGTCCATCCGAGAAGTCCAATACGGTGCCCGCCAAGTACAGAATGCTTTTTTTGTCGACTACAATTTTGATGCCCTTATCGACAAACTCCATATCGGTGGGTTGTTTCTGAGAATCAAATTCGAGGTTGTACATCAAGCCTGAGCAACCGCCACCCTGCACACCCACCCGGATGTGGCTATCGTCGGGACGCCCTTCTTCTTTGCGCAATTCAAAGATTTTATCTTTTGCTTTATCAGTTACCGTGACCATTGTGTCTTATATTTCAGAAAAATAAATTTATTATTTACTACCCTTAAAAACCAATTCAAGGGTTTAAAAGTTTCAAATCAACAGGGATTCTTACGGTGGTTTTTGAAACTATAAAAGGTTGTTGGAAAAACAAATTGTAACTTTGAGGGTTAAAAAGCGAGAGCATATATTAAATACACATGTCAATAAAGTATTATCATCTGAAAGTAAAAGAAGTCATAAAAGAGACAGCGGAAGCCGTTACGATTGCGTTTTGGCATCCGTTGAGTGAAATGATAAAGTATAAGCCAGGGCAGTTTCTGACTTTGCTGGTGACCGTCGACGGGCAAAAAGTGCGGCGTTCTTACTCCATGAGTAGCTCGCCCCACACCGACACGGCCCCCGCCGTAACGGTCAAAAGGGTACCGGGTGGTTTGGTCTCTAATTGGCTCATCGACCACGTAAAAGTCGACGATTTCATTGAAGTGATAGAACCCATGGGGCATTTTATGGTGGAGCCAGATGCCCGCAACGCCCGCACTGTGGTGCTGATAGGCGCGGGGAGTGGTATTACGCCCTTGATGTCGATTGCTAAATCTCTCTTGAAAATAGAAGCCGAAAGTCGTGTAATACTCTTGTATGGCAACCGCGATGAATCTTCGATTATCTTTAAGTCGCAACTAGCCGAAATGGCGCAGCAGTTTGGTGCTCGGTTTGTGTTAAAATATACCCTCAGTCAGCCTGTAAATGGTTGGGAAGGCCATGAAGGGAGGTTGAATCGACCGCATATTTTGAAGTTATTGGAAGAAGTGGAAGACTTTGTTCCCACGGCGGCGGAGTATTATCTTTGTGGTCCAGAGGGGATGATGGTGGAAGCAAAAGAGGCGTTGTCATTGCTGAAAGTGCCCGACGAAAAAGTTCATAAAGAAAGCTTTGGAACGGCCCATACGGTGGGGGAGGTAGTGGAGCAGGACGACGACGGAAGCCTCAAAGCGCAGGAAATTACCGTTTTGTACGAAGGCAGTGAGTATAAATTTATAGTAGAGCCGCACCAAACGATTCTGGAAGCGGCGCTCGAACTCGACATTGACCTGCCTTATTCGTGTCAGGCGGGGATGTGTACGGCCTGCATGGGCAAATGCACTTCGGGCAAGGTGCACTTAGACGAAGACGACGGACTGACCAAGTCGGAGCTGGCGGCGGGCTATATTCTTACTTGCGTGGCGCATCCGTTGTCGAAAGATGTCGTGGTGGAAATCGAGTAACCCGGCACTTTTTTTGCCGTAATACATGAATTAACTGTTTTAAAGATGGATATTACGTTTCGCACCTATGAGCTCAGTGACCGTACCGAGTTGGAAGAAATTTTTTTACAGAACACTCCAAAGTATTTTGCCCCGGAAGAATTGGGGGATTTTTTGGAATACCTCGATATATTCGGCGACGATTATGTGGTGGCTGTAGTCGATGGCCGAATCGTAGGTGGCGGAGGATACTGGATTCGCTCTTCCGACCATCAGGGAGGGCTTTCGTGGGCATTTTTACGTCCCGATTTTCAGGGAACAGGTGTAGGAAAAGCCCTTGCGGTATATCGAATTGATCTGATTAAAGCCTCGGGTGGAGCCAAAATGATTTTGGTAGAGACTTCGCAGCACTCCTTTGGGTTTTACGAAAAACTCGGTTTTAAACTCCTTTCTCAACAGCCCGACTATTGGGCTCCAGGCATCGATTTGTACTCAGCGGTGTTGGAACTGGAGTAGATATGCTCCGACTAAGTCATTAGCAAATTTTTATCAATACAGAAAAAGCCGCGACGCACAATGGGTGCGTCGCGGCTTTTTTATAAAGAAGTGTGAATTACAATCTCGAAACGGCTTGCTGAACGAAGGCCGTCAGGTCGCTGCCCGACAACATTCCCTGCGACAATAGCGCCAAGTTGTAAGTGTGACGAATCAAGGCAGAGGCCTCTGATGGGTCAGGGGCGTTCAAGACTTTTTGCGTAACAGGGTGGTTGGCGTTGATTGCTAAGTTGAGCATCGTTGGCATGTCGCCAAACATTGATTTTTGTCCCGAAGTAGCCGCCATATCGTTCATACGACGAATAAACTCGGGAATCGTAATGACGACGGGCATTTCGTCCGTTGGCATGGCTTCAACCGTAATCGTGAGCTTAGGAGCACCGCCGAGGGTTTCTTCAAACAGCTTTTTAGCACGCTCTTCGTCGTCTTTTGAAAGTACACTTTCGAGCTTGATTTCTTTCTCAATCAGTTTATCCAACGTATCGGCATCGACACGTTTGATGCTGGTTTTCTCGATTTTGTACTCAATACCGTTGATAAAGTGTGGGTCAATGACGCTGTCAAAAATCAGTACATCGTAGCCGCGTTTTTGCGCAGATTGAATGTACGTATCTTGCTTTTGTACGTCGCTTGCATACAGCCACACTACGGTGCCGCCTTTATCGGTTTGATTTTCTTTGACTTTTTCGGTGTATTCTTCAAACGTAAAGTGCTTGCCCGCGAGGTTTTTAACGAGGCAGAATTCTTTGGCTTTTTCGCCAAATTTGTCGTCTGAAATCATACCGTATTTTACAAACAGTCCGATGTCGTCAAACTTCTTCTCGAAGCCTTCACGGTCGTTACGGAAGATTTCCGAAAGCTTATCGGCTACCTTACGGGTAATATATCCGTTGATTTTCTTGACGTTTGAATCCGACTGCAAATAACTGCGAGATACGTTGAGCGGAATATCCGGTGAGTCAATCACGCCATGGAGCAATTGTAAGAAATCGGGTACCACATCCTTTACTTCATCCGTGATAAATACCTGACGGCTATAGAGTTGGATTTTTTCCTTCTTGATTGAGAAGTCGTTTTTGAGTTTCGGGAAGTACAAAACGCCCGTAAGATTGAAGGGATAATCTACGTTGAGGTGAATCCAGAACAAAGGATCTTCGCTCATCGGGTGTAGTTCCTTGTAGAACGAAATGTAATCTTCGTCTTTCAGTTCAGAGGGTTGCTTGGTCCAGATTGGGTTGGGATTGTTGATGATTTTTTCGTCAAATTCAATCTCAACGGGCAAGAATTTGCCGTATTTTTCTAAAATCTCGTTGAGGCGGTATTTCATCAAAAATTCTTCCGAATCTTCGGCAATGTGCAGAATGATGTCGGTGCCTCGGTCTTCTTTTTGGGCAGGTTCGATGCTAAATTCCGTTGAACCATCGCAGGTCCAGCGAACGGCCTCGGAGCCTTCCTGAAAAGATTTGGTGATGATTTCTACTTCTCGCGCCACCATGAACGAAGAATAAAATCCCAGTCCGAAGTTTCCGATGATGTTGCCGCGCGTGTCTTCTTTTTCTTTGTATTTCTCCACAAATTCGGCGGCTCCCGAAAACGCAATCTGATTTATGTATTTCTTGATTTCGTCGGCCGTCATCCCGATACCTCGGTCGCTGATGGTAATGGTTTTGGCTTCTTCATCCAGTTTTACCGTTACTTTCAGCTCGCCCAATTCACCATTGAATTCACCGAAACCGGCCAGTTTTTTGAGTTTTTGGGTGGCATCTACGGCGTTAGAAACCAGCTCACGCAAAAATATTTCGTGATCAGAATAGAGGAATTTTTTGATAATTGGGAAAATATTGTCGGTATGAATCGACAATTGACCTTTTTCGGTCGCTGATGTAGTTGCTTCCATAATCAATGTTTAAGTGATTAAATGTTATGACGATTGACAACCGGTCAATTTTTATTCCAAGGCATAAATTTCTGACAGATTGTCAGAAATAAGCAATTCTACAGAAATAAGCGGTCATAAAAGGAAGTATTACTGAATCTCAATCCCAATTTGGCGCATCAAGGCCGTGGCGTTGAACTCCCGACAAACGCCCTCTTGCAGGCGATAATCGAAGTGAAGCTGACCGTCGGCAAACGTCGAATAGAAGCTATAATTGTGGATGTAATCATGCACCGACGACATCATCCCTAGTTCTAAATCGTGCGTAGAAACAAACCCTGAGCAGTGCAGTAAATGGAGTTGTCGAATCAAGGCTTCGGCTCCTTTGTGACGGTCGACCGAATTTGTGCCTTTCAGGATTTCGTCCAAAAAGTAAAAAACAGGGATATGGGATGATTTGGCGAGTTGCAGCAACGCTTCCAACCGTTTGAGTTCGGCATAAAAAGAAGAGGTGTTTTCTTCGAGTGAATCCTGCGTTCGCATACTCGTAAATACCCGAACGGGCGAGCACGTCAAAGCCGTTGCGCACACCGTAGAGCCTGCCAGTGCAAGTACCGTGTTGAGGCTTAGTGTTCGTAAAAAAGTACTTTTCCCCGACATGTTGGACCCCGTAATGATGGCCGTTTGCCCCACGTGGCTAAGCTCAAAATCATTACAAACCCTTTTGTCCGGATGTATTAGCGGATGCCCCGCCTGTTGTGCTTTAAATTCAAAGGATTCGGGAGAAATTTCCGCAAACGGATACTGAGGGTTGGCGTAGGAAAAACCCGCCAAACTGCACAAGGTCTCCATCTCGCCCGCTACCGAGAGCCACTTGGCAAGGTCGTGGCGGTGCGTTTTTTTCCAGGCTTCTAACTTCGTCATCCATTGCAAATCCCACAAAGATGGCAATCCAACGGCCAGCATAAAATAAGGATTAAGTCGAAAGTTGAGACTTTCGGTGACAGATGCGAGGGTGTCAATTTGTTTAGATGCGGTGGTGCTCCCCGATTGTAACTGATATTGAAGCTGTTTGAGTTTTGCCGACTGAAAAGGTTGATTTTCAATTTTTTTGAGTAATATACCTAGGGCTTTCAGGGTGTCTACGATTCCCTGAGATTGCTCCGCGTATGCTTTGACCGAAGGGTTTAATTTACTTAAAATAAAGCTGTGAAAACCTAACAAAAGTAGTACGACTGACCAAGGTATAAACCCTGCAAATGCCCCGATAATAAAGCCGATGGTGAGCAACGGCAGCCATCGGAGTTTTTTCCATCTCAGGATAGACTCATTTTCACCAGCTTGAAGCCAATGTTCCAAAAAATCAGTTGGCTCGGCAATTTGTTTTTCCAACCAGGCATTCGCTTCTAGTTCTTGACGCCAATCCAACAAGGGCGCAAGCTCTTTAATCGCTACCTGTCGCACCGCAATTTCGATGGGGTCGGCGGGGGCGAGCAGCCAATTGGCTAAAGTTTGCATCCCTACCCGCGTATGCGCGCGGTTGAGCAGCCTGAACAAAGAATGAGGCCCAAAAATATCGAGGTCGTTGCTATAAATGTGGTTTTTGATGGCAAACTCCTCACCCGTCTGTGGGCGAGAAAAACGCAGGGAAAGGCGCTCTGTTTCGTCGGCATTGAGGGCGGCCAAGGCGCGGTGCAGCTTCAGTTGATGTTTGGTAGCTTGATGCTTACGTAGAATAAATGCAAAAATGACCAAACCCACAACCCCCGCCGTGACGGGAATCCACAAAGAAAAAGTGAGTGATTGCCAAACGGCCACCATTGCCCCAATAAACACTATGAGGCGGATGGTCGAGAGTTGATTATAGGTTTTTTGAAAATCGTCAGCCTGGACTTTAAATTGAGCTTGACGATGGAGGAAAATTTCGGAAGGGGTCACGGCTGTTTTTGCCCGCAAAGGTAGCAATACCCTTTCGGATTATCAGAACTCTGGCGATAAAATGGCTTAATTCAGCGAATAAAGAGGCAGTTTTACGGCGGTAGCGGTATTGTTGAACATCAATTCGCTAATGGTCGCCTGCATATAGCCAATCAGCGGAAACTCGGCAATAATCTCCATCACTTCTATGTCATTTTCGGCTTTGATAACGCACCACAACTTGGAGCGGTCGGAAGCGAGTGAATACGATGTTATTTTCCCCTTTTCCATCAACTTATTGATTTTCAATCGTTGACGAGGGATTTTTGCGATAAATTCCTCCGTTGTTTCCTCAGGAAGAATAAACTCAACCATAAATTGGCTCATATTGGATGCAAGTTTTGGGGCGAATTATAAACTGCCTTATTAATCCACCTTGTATTGTTTAGGGCAAGAATACGTGGACTTCAACGTAACAGCCGTACGAATGAAATGGTTCGTATGTCTCTATTTGCTTCGTCAGAATTACGTTCGCAGACCGAAATAATCATTTATTTTTTTGTTGTTTTGCGTTGTCAACCACTAAAACCATTGAATTTTTCATGCCACTGCCCAGAAAAGCCAGCGAATCTCACACTATTATGACTGAAATGGTATTGCCCAACGATACCAATACCCTCAACAACCTAATGGGCGGGCGCTTGCTGCATTGGATGGATATTTGCGCGGCCATTACCGCCCAAAAACACGCCCACAGAACGGTCGTTACCGCTTCGGTAGATAATGTGTCGTTTGCTGAACCCATTAAACTCGGAAATATTGTAACGTTTGAGGCACAGGTAACGCGCGCTTTTACGTCTTCCATGGAAGTACACATCAAAGTAAGCGCGCAGAATCTTTCAGCAGGTGAAAAAGCCATTCATACTAACGCTGCTTTCTACACCTTTGTGGCCGTTGACCAAAGTGGTCGCCCGATTGAAGTAGCGCCCGTAATTACTGAAACCGAAGAAGAAAAAGAACTGTTTCAAAGTGCTTTGCGCCGTCGTCAGTTGCGGTTGGTATTGGCGGGGCGTATGAAGCCATCCGAAGCTACCGAGTTGAAAGCACTTTTTGGCGAATAAGCTATCAAACCGTTCCTATTTTTCGGGACGAAAAGGCCAAGGGCTTTTCAGAAAAAAGTACCTTGGTCTTTGCCCATGTTTCTTTGAATAATTCTGAATTACGGTAGTTGTTCAAAGCGGTAACATCATCCCAATGACTGTTGGTGATGAAAACGTTGGGATGATCATAATCACTCAGCAACTCAAGGTGGCGGCAGCCAGGCATAGCACGAATCTTGTGTTTTGAGCGGTCAAAAATGTCTAAAAATTCACCGACTTTTTCGGGCTGAAAAGTCATACGGACAATTCGGATAAGCATGTTTTGAAGAGGTTTTGAAATGAATACTTGGATTCCAGCTTTTCACTTCAGGTTTCTTTCGGCGTTTACTTTCCCCGATAAACAGCCTTTCTTTTCTGTAAAAACGCCATAATTCCTTCGGAGGCGTCGTAAGTACGGCTTAGGTCATCTTGACGCTCGGCTTCAAGTTCAAGCATTTGCTCCAGATTGGAGTTAATTGATTGATTAAGGACCTGTTTCATGGCCCCAATCGCTTTGGTGGGGGCATTTCGATAATAACTTACGACTTCGCTCACGACCAAATCCAACTCACTTGAGGGAACCGCCCGGGAAATAAGCCCCATCTGAACGGCTTCTACTGCCGAAACTTTGCGCCCGGTACTTGCCAACTCAAAGGCGCGTTGCATTCCGACCAATCGTGGCAAAAAGAATGTTGAGCCTGCATCGGGCATTAGGCCAATGTTGACAAAAATTTGGCTTAAATAGGCGTCTTCTGCGGCAATGACCACATCACAAGCGAGCGCTAAGGAGCATCCAGCCCCCGCTGCTACGCCGTTTAATCGGCAAATAACGGGCTTGGGAATGGAACGAATGGCCAGAATCATGGGATTGTAGTTGGTACGGAGTGAATCGCCCAGACTTTTAGCCCCTGCCATTCCTTCTTTTAAATCGGCTCCTGAGCAAAAGGCTTTTTCTCCCGCTCCCGTAATGACCACCACCCGGACGGTATCGTCTTCGGCAGCGGCATTGATTGCCGCCGTAACATCCTTTAATAAACCTGGGCTGAGGGCATTATAAACGTGGGGGCGGTTGAGAGTGATGCGAGCTACGCCGCCAAATAGTTCAAACAAAATATTGTCGAAGGTCATCGATAGGTTATTTATAGGATAAAGCAATAGTAAAACGTTGGCAACGAGAGGTTTGTTATACAAACCACCAAACTGTCACCAAACTTATAGAAACGCCCAAAAAAAGCCCAGCCGCCACTTGGGCAGGGGTATGGGCGTTGAGTTTGAGGCGAGCACTGATTAAAAATCCAGTCATCAAAATGAGGACAATGAACGAATACATGAGATTGGTATGACCAAATTTTACAATGATGCCCAACACCGCTCCCAACATCCCACCTATACCGACTGAATGGGCGCTGATTTTCCAATAAAGACTAATCAGCCCCACCATTCCAATTGAGACCGTAATACTTCCTAACACGATACCGATTTCGGGGGCAATTTCTGACAACGGTGGGATGCTGAAACTGAAAAAATAAGTAGCAAAAGCGTAAAAAAGTGTCGAAAGAAAATACGGAAGCCGACGGTCGGCCAAGTCATCCAAGTGCAGACTTTTGATGTATTTGGCACGATAGAGATAGTAAATTCCCAAGGAGGGTATCACAAAGGTAGTCATGCTGACAAACCCCAACAGGGTGATACGGATAGAAGGGGCGAGTACGTCGATACCCAAAACATCAGGTGCGAAAAAAAACAACAGGCCCAACAAGAAAGTGGGCATCAACAATGGGTGAAACAGGACAGAAATGACCTGTGCAAGGCGTGTATTCAAGGGTAGCGTAGGTGGTTATCTGTTACTGATTACTGTTTGGGTACTGCCAAACCTATCAGGGTGTAAAATTACACTATTAACAGATAACTACTACTAAATCTCTAAAGTTGCTTTCTCAATCGGGCTACTGGAATGTTGAGCTGCTCGCGGTATTTAGCCACCGTTCGTCGGGCAATGTTGTACCCTCGGTCGTTGAGGAGTTTTTCTAATTTATCATCAGAAAGTGGATTGCTTTTGGGCTCGTTTTCGATAAACTCTTTCAGTATAGATTTTACTTCCCGGCTGCTGGCATCTTCGCCGTAGTCGGTCGAAATTCCTTCGGAAAAGAAATATTTCAGGGGATAAACGCCAAACTCAGTTTGTACGGCTTTGCTGTTGGCCACGCGCGACACGGTCGAAACATCCATTTCAATTCGATTGGCTATGTCCTTCAGAATCATGGGCTTTAGGCGAGTTTCGTCACCGTCGAGAAAGAATTCATATTGGTAATTGACGATGGCGTTCATCGTCCGCTGAAGCGTATTCTGACGTTGTTTTATGGCATCAATAAACCATTTGGCCGCATCCAATTTTTGTTTGACGAAGGTTACCGTTTCGCGGATATGACGGTTTGTTTTGTCGCTTTTATCGTAGGTATCAAGCATATCGGCAAACGAACGGCTGATGTGCAGTTCGGGGGCATTCTTGGAGTTAAGATGTACTTCCAATTTGCCGTTTGTGTTGCTCACCCAAAAATCAGGTAATAAATAATGCGCTAGCCCATCTTCACCCTCTACCGATCCTGGTTTTGGGTTCAACTTGGTGATGAGATAAATCACATTTTTCATTTGTTCATCGTTGATGCCAAGCCGTTTTTGGATTTTTTCGTAGTGTTTTTTCGAAAACTCTTCAAAAAAGTCTTCAATTATCTTGATGGCAAACGTTACGTTGGGATCTAAAGGGTCTTTACGGTCCAGTTGAAGTAGCAGACATTCCTGCAAATTACGTGCTCCAATGCCAGGAGGGTCAAACGTTTGAATTTTCTTTAAAACGGTTTCAACTTCTTCAATGGTAGAATAAAAACCCTGTGAAAAGGCCAAATCATTGACAATGGCTTGCAACGAGCGACGGATGTAACCGTCGTTTTCAATGCTTCCCAACAATTGTAGACCAATAACGGTTTGGCGCTCATTGAGCCGTAAAAAACCGAATTGTTGAATCAAAGCATCATGAAGTGTACTCATCGTTGCAATCGGCATATCCCGATCTTCGTCGGGGTGGTTGCCGTCGCTGTACATTTTATAACCTGCGTATTCATCATGATGAAGATAATCATCCAGACTGATGTCGTCGCGGTGGTTATAATCATCAGCGTAATCATCTTCCGAATCGTTATTGTATTCATCTTTTGAGAGCATATCTTCTTCCATCCCTTCTTCCAACGCTGGATTAATCTCTAGCTCCTCTTCAATGCGCGTTTCCAACTCCGCCGTAGGAATTTGCAATAACTTAATGAACTGTATCTGCTGAGGCGACAGTTTTTGCTGTAGCGTTTGGTTTAGGCTTAATTTCTGCATGATACTAAAGGTTATAGAGATTGGCCATGCGTTTGTTTAGAAGATGATTTACTAACAAAATGACGTTCTCAATAGTCGTGCCAAATTTTTATAAATGTCGAAAATATTTTTTGTAAAAAAAGAATATACCCAATTTTTGTTGCCTTTTGACGTTGTTTTTTAATAAAGTGACAAAAAAAACGCCTCAAAGAGGCGTTTTTGAGAAAATATTTTTTGTAAAACTATTTTACTCTACTAAAATGAGGTGGTTTTTCTTCCCTTTTGAAACCAGTAAATATTTGTCTTGGAGCAACACAAAGTTGGGTTGAGCGTTTGCGTCGGTTACTTTGGTTTTGTTGATTCCCACCGCATTTCCCTGAATAGCACGACGAGCTTCACTTTTGGAAGGATAAATCTCATTGTGGGTCGTAGTAGACAATAAATCGGTAACAGACGCGCAATTTTCTAATTCACTCCGTTTGATAATGGTTTGAGGAACGCCCTCAAAAACGGATGTGAAGGTTGCCGCATCCATGCGTTGAAGGGTTTCAAGGGTGCCTTTTCCGTACAGCACTTCCGACGCCGCAATGGCCATCTCATAGTCGTGTTGCGAGTGAACACGTATCGTAACATCTTTTGCCAAGGCTTTCTGCATAATTCGTAAATGAGGCGCTTCGGCGTGTTGCTGTTCAAAGGTTTCGATTTCCTCTTTTGAATAAAGCGTAAATACCCGCAACAAACGCGGACAATCGGCATCCGTGCAGTTAATCCAGAATTGGTAGAATTGGAAAGGAGACGTCATGGATGCATCCAACCACACGTTGCCGCCCTCGCTTTTTCCAAATTTGGTGCCGTCGGCTTTGGTGACAAGCGGCGTAGTAAGCGCAAACGCCCGATGCTCGGAGGTTTCGTCGTTGTTGGATTCTTTGCGACGAATAAGCTCCGTACCCGTGGTGATGTTGCCCCACTGGTCTGAGCCGCCCATTTGCAGCCGAACGTGCTTGTTTTTGTATAACCAATAAAAATCGTAGCCCTGTAATAATTGGTAGCTGAATTCGGTAAAAGAAATGCCCGTTTCGAGGCGTTTCTTGACTGAATCTTTGGCCGACATATAATTGACGGTAATGTATTTTCCCGCTTCGCGTAAAAAATCTAAAAAGCTAATGCCTTTGAACCAGTCGTAGTTATTTACGATTTCAGCCGAGTTGGGGCCGCCATCAAAGTCGAGGAATTTTTCCAGTTGTTTTTTGATACACGACTCGTTGTAACGCAAGGTTTCTTCCGACAAAAACGACCGTTCGGCGGCTTTGCCCGAAGGGTCGCCGACCATGCCTGTGGCACCACCTACGAGGGCATAGGGCTTGTGGCCGCATAGCTGGAAATGTTTGAGCAACATAATGGTAGCTAAATTTCCAATGTGCAGCGACGAAGCAGTGGGGTCAAAACCAATATAGGCAGCCGTAATTTCTTTTTGCAATTGCTCTTCCGTCCCGGGCATCATGTCGTTGAGCATTCCGCGCCAACGAAGTTCTTCAATAAAATTCTTTTGCATTGTTGTCTTTACCATTGAAGCCGCAAAAATAATGGTATTTTACTATCTTTACTTAAAAATCAAGACGCGATGGTCAGCCTAGCATATTTGGTCGAAAGCATTGTGGGGCGTTTGGATGAAGAACAAGTGGTGTTTGTTTCCGCTTCGTGGTTTAATGATAATTATGATGACCTCAAAAGCAAGATTAAAATCGATGATTTTGAGATTGTTATGAAGGATACATATCACAAAGTAGGCCTGAATAAATAGCAAATCACTTTTTTATGTCTCTAATTCACTATTTTATTTTTTTGTTAAAAACAATTCAGATTTTACATTCCCAAAAATTTCTCATAATTTTACGCGGCAAATAACGAATCGTTTATTTGCTATGCTCTCAGACACAACTAAGTTCCTTTACGAAGCTCTAACGTACGACGACGTACTCCTCGTACCTGCCTACTCCGAAGTACTCCCGCGCGATACCAACACGCAATCACAACTTACCCGTCACATCCGTCTTAACGTGCCGCTGATTTCAGCAGCGATGGATACCGTTACCGAATTTCAGTTAGCCATTGCCATGGCACAGGAGGGAGGAATCGGAATGATTCACAAAAATATGAGCGTTGAAGATCAAGCCGCTCAGGTTCGTAAAGTGAAACGTTCTGAAAGCGGAATGATTGTTGATCCAATCACCCTCAACGAAGACGCTACCCTTAGAGATGCGATGCGCATCATGGCCGAATTTAAAATTGGCGGTATTCCTGTAGTTGACAAAAACAGTAAACTCATCGGAATTGTCACCAACCGTGATTTACGTTTTCAGAAAGATATGGCAAAAGGGGTTGCCCAAATAATGACCAAGGAAAACCTCATCACTGCTCGTGAGGGCATCAGCCTCGAAGAAGCCGAAAGCACACTTCAAGAATATAAAATTGAAAAATTGCCGATTGTTGACAAAGACAATAAACTGGTAGGATTGGTCACGTACCGCGACATCATCAAGCGCAAAGACCACCCCAATGCCTGTAAAGATTCCCTTGGACGTTTGCGCGTAGGGGCGGCGGTAGGCGTCACGGCCGACTTGATTCGCCGGGTGGAAGCGTTGCTTAAAGCGGGCGTTGATGTAGTAAGCATCGATACTGCCCACGGCCATTCGCTTGGGGTGATTGAGGCGTTGAAAGGTGTAAAAGCGCAATTCCCTAAATTGGACGTAATTGTCGGAAATATCGCCACGGGTGCGGCGGCCAAAGCATTGGTAGAGGCGGGTGCCGATGCCGTCAAAGTAGGTGTAGGGCCTGGCAGTATTTGTACTACCCGGATCATTGCGGGAATCGGGATGCCGCAGCTTTCAGCTGTTTATGAGGCAGCGAAGGCAATTGAAGGTACGGGCGTTCCGGTCATCGCCGATGGCGGTATTCGGTATTCGGGCGACGTAGTGAAGGCCATCGCGGGCGGCGCAAGTACCGTAATGATTGGCTCGCTACTGGCTGGTACAGACGAAGCACCCGGCGAAGAAATCTTATACGAAGGACGCCGCTTTAAATCTTACCGAGGCATGGGCTCAGTGGAAGCCATGGAAGATGGGTCTAAAGACCGTTATTTTCAAGATGCGGAAGATGACATCAAAAAGCTGGTTCCTGAAGGAATTGTGGGTCGCGTACCGTTTAAAGGCAAAGTGTCAGACATCGTCTACCAATTGGTAGGAGGACTGAAAGCCGGAATGGGATATTGTGGCGCCCCCGATATTGATGCACTCAAACAAGCCCAATTTGTCAGAATCAGCGCGGCAGGGATGCGCGAAAGCCACCCCCACGATATTCAAATTGCGAAAGAAGCGCCCAACTATACCACCAAGTAGGGAGCATAATTTTTCAAAACCATTATTTCTGCAAAGCCTTTCGGTATTCCGAAGGGCTTTGCAATTTGTGGGCCTTAAAAACACGATTAAAGTAGGCCACGTTTCCAAAACCACTTTCGTAGCCTATATCCGTAATGCTTTTGCCAGTCGAAAGTAGCCGACACGCTTGATTGACGCGATAGCGATTGACGAAGTCGGTAAAAGTTATGTTCATCATCTTTTTGAAATAATGACAAAAAGAAGGAACGGTTAAATGGGTAATAGAGGCAATTTCTTGAATATCAATGGGTTTTTGATAGTTTTCTTCAACGTATTTTAAGATTTTATTCAGACGAAGTTCATCTTTAGGACTCACTTCAAGTTTGATTCCTTCGGTATTTAATAGGGAAGATTCGGAAGTTGTGGCCAATATTTGAAGAATATTGACCAACTCCATCAACCGTTCAAAGGGTGGGAGGCCAAGTAGTTTTTTGAGCCGTTGTTTGACGTAAATTTTGGTATCTCCATGGAAGCACACTCCAAAATGAGAACGCTCAAAAAGCCGTTTTACGGCTTTCATTTCGGGCATTTCCAAAAAATGTTCGCCCAATAAATTTTCTTTTAATTGCACCACGATTTCTTCGTGCGGCCCTACGGCTTCCTGACCAAAGCCCGAATGCGGGACGTTGGGGCCGATAAACACCAAATCGCCGTCTTCATAATGGCTCAAATGCATTCCTACATGCCGGCGGCCAGAGCCGTTGAAGACACAGACAATTTCGTATTCGGGGTGATAATGGAATTGCCACCTGAAAAGCTCTGGCAAAACAACGTTGTGGAGGATGCGAAACGAGCTCCCTTCGTCGGGACGAATGACTTCAAATTCGGTTTTCATCGCCTGTGTTAAGCTATTTGTGCCAAAAATAGGGTAAAAAATCTTAATCTAGGATAAAAAGTGCGCAATAGAAGCCTATTTTTTTTTGAGATAAAAGTAGAACTTTGTCATGAAAAAATTGTCTTGGCTTTATCTCGCTTCCCTATGATGATTGAAGAGCGGGCTTTGTCCCGCTTCTTTTTTTATAAGCCTCCGACAACCCGTTTCGTATCTAGATTCCCAATTTCCACTTCCATCTTTTTAACCTAAACCCTATGCAATCGTATTGGAAAGTAAAGCTTTCGATTTTTCTGAATTATTTTGTTTTTGCCATTCTGCTCAATAGTGTCGGCACCGTCATTTTACAAGTCCAGAGTACCTACAACGTCTCCGAAACCTCGGCTTCTATTCTGGAGGCGTTTAAGGATTTAAGTATCGCAGGGGTGTCTTTTTTAATTGCTTCTTACATCAACCGATTGGGATATAAAAACGCCATGCTTGTGGCCTTGGGGTTCAATGCGCTTATTTGTTTGCTGATGCCATCCATTCATTCTTTTGGCATGACCAAAGTGGTTTTTGCGGTTGCGGGAGCAGGCTTTGCACTCATTAAGGTTTCGGTATACGGTACCATCGGATTGGTTACGGCCGACAAAAAAGAGCATATCAGCCTCATGAATTTTATCGAGTCGTTCTTTATGGTGGGTATTTTGGCTGGATACTTCTTATTCAGTGGGTTTATTGACGATTCTACCCCAACCGCTTGGCTGAAAGTATATTACCTCTTAGGAGGAATTGCCTTGGTTGCTTTTGTTTTGTTGTTGTCGACTCCGCTGGATGAATCATCGTTGAAAATAGATGCCTCCAAGCCTTTTACCGACGATTTTGCCGAGATGTTTCGCCTGATGATTCTGCCTTTAGTATTGGTATTTGTCATTTGTGCTTTTACGTATGTTTTGATAGAACAGAGCATCATGAGTTGGTTGCCAACGTTCAACAGCAAAGTGCTTCATTTGCCCAATGCGCTGAGTATTCAAATGGCAAGCCTGTTGGCCATTGCTACGGCCTTGGGGCGATTTTTGGCGGGAGTGTTATTAAAAAAACTCAATTGGCTATTTGTTTTAACGGGGTGTCTTGCCGTTTCGGCTGCTTTGGTGTTGGTCGCACTGCCTTTGGCCCAAAATGCCCCAACGAGTGGGGTAACGGGATGGGGGAATGCGCCGTTGGCAGCGTTTATTTTTCCCATGATAGGGTTGTTCTTAGCACCTATTTACCCAGCCATCAATTCTTTGATATTGAGCTCATTGCCTTTAAAAAAACACGGTCTGATGTCGGGTTTGATTGTGATATTTTCGGCATTGGGGGGAACCACGGGTTCGCTGATTACGGGCTATGTATTTGAACATTACGGCGGGCAAACGGCCTTTTACTTTTCACTGATTCCTATCGGATTGTTGATTCTAGCATTGATTTTATTCAGCCGTTTGCAGGGAAAAAACGCCACGGTCGAAATCAGCTCGGTGGGTGGACATTGAGCAAACATGGATTGTTTTTGTTAAAACCGTTGATTAAGAATGACTTTATCCGAAACTCAAATTGCAGACCGTGACCTTGCGGAAAACTTTCAGACGTTGTTTGATGTGGTGCAGCGCAGTTCTTTATTTTCCGACTCCAAGACGTTTTCGGACGCCATTGCCAAAGAGCCGTTGGCTCAGATTTTCGATAGTTATCATCGCCGAAAAAATGAAGCGAATTTTGATTTAAAAGCTTTTATTGAACAATATTTTATCCTTCCTACCGAACAAGTCATCGAATATCAAAGCGACCTTACTAAACCTATTCAACAGCATTTGGATGATTTGTGGGAGGTATTGACCCGTCAACCGTCCACCACCGAAGCGCAAGGCTCGCTCATTCCGCTTCCGTTTAGCTACGTGGTGCCGGGCGGGCGTTTTCGGGAAATTTATTACTGGGATTCGTATTTCACGATGTTGGGTTTGCAGGTTTCGGGGCGGGAAGCATTGGTCGAAAGTATGGTCAACAACTTTGCGCATTTGATTGATACGATAGGGTTTATTCCCAACGGAAACCGCACCTATTATTTGGGTCGGTCGCAACCGCCCTTTTTTGCCTTGATGGTCAATCTGTTGGCCGAAAGCAAAGGAGAACAAGTGTGGCAACATTATTTGCCCCAATTGCAAGAAGAATACGCGTTTTGGATGCGTGGCTACGAAGAATTGTCGCCTACCCTAATGGTAAAAAATCGCGTGGTGAGGCTGCCCGACGGGAGCATTCTGAATCGGTATTGGGACGATGTTTCGTTGCCCCGGCCCGAAGCCTACAAAGAAGACGTGGCATTGGCCGCGCAGGTGCATGACCAATCTCCCGAAGAAGTGTATCGACACCTCCGGGCCGCTGCCGAGTCGGGCTGGGATTTTAGCAGCCGATGGTTTAAGGATAGCCAAACCATGCAAACCATCCATACCACTGACCTGATTCCCGTTGATTTGAATTGCCTGCTGTGGTTTCTTGAAAAAAGATTACAACGCGCCTATGAATTAGGGGGAAATGTGCTTTTAGCCGACAGATATAAAGAAAAAGCAGCGCAGCGTCAGGCTGCCATTCAAGCTTTTTGCTGGAATGAAGCGACGGGGTTTTACTTCGATTATGATTGGAAACTAACCCGACAAAAAGATAACTATACTTTGGCGGCCGCCTTCCCTTTGTTTTTTTCTCTCTCCACCCCCGTACAGGCGAAACGGGTGGCACAGGTATTGGAAGAAAAATTTTTACAGAAAAACGGATTGCTGACCACGCTCCAATTTACGCATGAGCAGTGGGACGCGCCCAACGGCTGGGCGCCGCTACAATGGATTGCTTATCAGGGACTTAAGAATTATCAATTTGATGCCTTGGCCAACAGAGTCAAAAACAACTGGATGAACAACAATGAGACTTATTATGCCAAAACGGGCAAAATGATGGAAAAATACAACGTGCTGACGGATGATATTTCTGCGCAGGACGGCGAATACCCCAACCAAGATGGTTTTGGTTGGACCAACGGAGTGTATTTAAAAATGAAGGAGTGATGGCGAATCAGCGGAGAAGATTTTTTCGCTGATTTCTTTTGCCTTGGCAAATTTAATAGACAAACTTGCCAAGGCTTTGTACCGTTGATTAGAACGGCAAATTGTCTTCGTCGCCGCTTTGGAATGTAGAAGGGAGTTCTGTGGTAGGTCGTGCAGAAGTGCTACCAGTGCCAGAAGCAACCGGAGCCGACTCATAACCACCCGCACTGAGTGCATCAATTTTCCAAGCTTTAACGTCAGTGTACCAACGACCGTTGTATTCGCGGCTTTCCACGTCAAACGAAACGTTGACTTCGTTGCCCACCTGCAAAGCACTTTCGTTGATTTTGTCTCCCCACGCCGAAATACATATCTTTTTGGGATATTGTCCGTCGGTTTCAATCACAAAATCCTGCTTTTTCCACGTGCCGTTTTTGCCTTCACCCGTTTGTAAGGCCAATAGCTGAATGACTCTTCCTTTAATGTCCATGATTAGTATATCGGAACGCCGATGCGATTTAAAGTTGCTTATAAAAAAATGCGAGCCATTGGATGTTTCCAATCGCTCGCTCTTTTCAACGTACAAGGAGCATTTTCAGCTTTGTACGAATGTACCTAGTCTTTGAAGAATTTCTTGTAGTTACGCTCTTGGCCTTCCAAAAGACTTCCCACCCAAAACGCGATTCCAAGCAACACAACGTAAAATATAATTGTACCAATCGTTCTTAAGTCCATTATGTTGAATTTAATTTAGTGAAACCTTTTTTGTATTCCCTACAAAAGTAAGAATGTAAGGGCTTTCGCCCCAAACATAATGCGTTTTTTTTATGAATTATAAAACACCTTTGGTGGAGGGCAGTACATCCAGCGCTTTTAAGTCACGTTTTACCGCCATTTTGATGGCTTTGGCCCAGCCTTTAAAGATGGCCTCGATTTTATGGTGCTCGTTGGAGCCGCTGCATTGAATGTTGAGATTGCACAGGGCTGTGTCGGAAAAAGACTTGAAGAAGTGATAAAACATCTCTGTAGGCATTTCACCGATTTTTTCTCGTTTAAATTCGGCATCCCATACCAGCCAAGGGCGTCCAGAAAAATCAATGGCCACTTGCGCCAACGCTTCGTCCATCGGTAACAAAAAACCGTATCGACTGATGCCCCGTTTGTCGCCAATGGCCTTGCGGTAGGCGTCGCCAAGGGCAAGTGCGGTATCTTCGATGGTGTGGTGCTCGTCGATGTGGAGGTCACCTTCCACCGTTATTTTTAAATCTGCGCCCGAGTGTTTGGCGAGCTGGTCGAGCATGTGGTCAAAAAAACCAATGCCTGTATGGATGGTTGAATGACCGTTGCCGTCGAGGTTTAGTTCAATTTTGATTTGGGTTTCGCGGGTGTTGCGCTCTACCGAAGCAATGCGGGCGGGTAAGCGTAGGTGTTCGTAGATTTTATCCCAATCGGTGCTGACGAGCGTAATGGCGTCATTCAGTTCTTTGGGCAAATCTTTGGGCCATTCGGCGGCCAGAAAAATCGCTTTTGCGCCCAAATTCACCGCTAACTGTACATCCGTCAGGCGGTCACCGATGACGTAGCTGTTGGCCAAATCGTATGCTTCACTGAAATATTCGGTCAAGAGCGCCGTGCCGGGTTTGCGCGTGGGGGCGTTTTCGTGCGGAAAACTGCGGTCAATGTGGATTTTTTGAAACGATACTCCTTCGCCCTCCAGCGTTTGGAGCATTTTATTTTGGGCGGGCCAAAAAGTATCTTCTGGAAAAGAATCTGTTCCTAAGCCATCCTGATTGGTGACCATGACAAAACCAAAATCGGTCTCCTCGGCCAAACGCCGTAGATTGGAAATCGCTTTGGGTAAAAACGCCAGTTTTTCTAATGAATCAACTTGGAAATCGACGGGAGGTTCCACAATGATGGTTCCGTCGCGGTCTATAAAAAGAAGTTTTTGCATTACTCTCAATGGTTTAAACCGCGAATATCGAACATCCCATCCCGAATTTTTATAAATTGCCTAAAAATTTTGTTAACCTCAACTAATCACTTCATGAACAGACCTATCCTGTATAGCCTTGTGGCGGGATTGAGCCTTTCGACAGGCTTTGCCCAAAGCGGTCTCAAACCCGTTATTAATCAATCGGCCGACGCCATAGAAAGTAAAGTCATTGCGTGGCGTCGCGATTTGCACGAGCACCCCGAATTGGGGAATCAAGAGTTCAGAACGGCCAATATTGTGGCAGAACATCTGCGTAAATTGGGCTACGAAGTCCGTGAAAAAGTGGCGGTAACGGGCGTTGTGGCGGTTCTCAAAGGTGGGAAGCCTGGCCCAGTAGTGGCTTTAAGGGCCGATATGGATGGCCTTCCCGTGACCGAAAGGGTAGATGTGCCGTTCAAATCGAAGGTGATGACGGAATTTAACAACCAAAAAACGGGCGTGATGCACGCGTGCGGCCACGATAGCCACGTCGCGATTTTGATGGGAGTAGCGGAAGTGTTTGCGTCAATGCAAAAGGATTTGGCAGGCACCGTTAAACTTATTTTTCAACCAGCGGAAGAAGGCGTTTACACAGGTGGGACCTTTGGTGCCAACCGAATGATTGAAGAAGGAGCACTGGAAAATCCAAAAGTGGACGCTATTTTTGGGTTGCACATCAATTCGCAAACGGAAGTAGGTAAGATTCGCTACCGCCCCGGTGCTACGATGGCCGCCGTGGATCAGTTGACGATTAAACTCAAAGGCAAACAAACGCACGGCGCTTCGCCTTGGTCGGGCGTTGACCCCATCGTGACGGCTTCTCAGATTGTGATGGGATTGCAGACCATCGTAAGTCGGAATGTGGATATTACCGAAAACCCTGCCGTGGTCACTGTGGGAGCCATTCACGGCGGAATTCGCTACAACATTATTCCTGAATCTCTGGAAATGATTGGCACGATTCGGACATTCGGGGATGCCCAACAGGCGTTGGTCCATCGTCGTATCAAAGAAGTTTCTACGCACATTGCCGAAAGTGCGGGTGCAAAAGCCGACGTAGAAATTGGCATTGGTTATCCAGCCACGGTCAATGACCCAGCACTGACCGACAAGATGATTCCAACGCTTGAAGCTCTCGCGGGAAAGGAAAATGTGATAATCTCTCCCGTGGCAACAGGAGCGGAGGATTTTAGTTATTTCCAAAAGAAAATCCCGGGTTTCTTCTTTTTTCTGGGCGGTATGGCCAAAGGCAAAAGTCCTTACGACGTAGCCCCTCACCACACCCCTGATTTTTACATTGACGAAAGTGGCTTTACCTTGGGCGTGAAAGCCCTGAGTCATTTGGTAGTGGATTACATGGAAATGAACTCAAAACCCACACCCACAAGCGCAAAGTCGAAGAAAGTAAGCAAATAGCTTCTATTAGTTTTATTGATTTTATAAACAGTAAGAGCGCCAGGGTTTCCCTGGCGCTCTTGCTGTTTACACTTGTTTATGATTTATCTTTCATTCATCGGAACAAAAGACCGCAATGTTGCTCCAGTGTAAATCTGACGCGGACGACCGATGGGTTCTTTGTTTTCGCGCATTTCTTTCCATTGTGCAATCCAGCCCGGCAGACGCCCTAAGGCAAACATCACCGTGAACATATTGGTGGGAATACCGAGAGCCCGGTAAATGATTCCTGAATAAAAGTCAACGTTTGGATACAAACGACGGCTTACGAAGTACTCGTCGTGCAATGCGGCTTCCTCTAATCCTTTGGCAATTTCCAAAACGGGGTCATTAACGCCTAATTTTGCCAATACATCGTCGGCTGCTTTTTTGATGATTTTGGCCCGTGGGTCAAAATTCTTATAAACACGGTGACCAAAACCAAACAAACGGAAACCGCTAGTTTTGGCATTTTTAGCCATGTCTACGTATTTGGCTACATCGCCACCGTCGGCTTTGATGTCTTCCAGCATTTCGATTACTTCTTGGTTGGCGCCGCCGTGGAGTGGTCCCCATAGGGCGCAGATACCCGCCGAAATGGAAGAATAAATGTTGGCTTTTGACGATCCTACCAAACGGACGGTCGAGGTCGAGCAGTTTTGCTCGTGGTCAGCGTGAAGAATCAACAATTTATTTAATGCCTTAGAAACCACAGGGTCTACTTTGTATTCTTCAACTGGCAACGCAAACATCATGTGAAGGAAGTTTGAGCAATAATCCAAGTCGTTTTTAGGGTAATTGACGGGATGACCTTGTGATTTTTTGAACGACCAAGTAGCAATCGTTGGCAATTTTGCCATCAATCGAATGATGTGCGTTTCGGTGCTGTCGGGGGCCTTATCGTCATAAGAATCAGGATAAAAAGCGCTCATGGCACTTACCAATGAAGACAAAACGCCCATCGGGTGCGCATTGACAGGAAAGCCTTCAAAAATCTTGCGCATGTCTTCGTTGACTAGCGTATGCGTCCGGATTTCGTGCTCGAAGTTTTCGTATTGAGATTGGGTCGGTAATTCACCGTAAATCAACAAATAGGCCACTTCTAAAAAAGTAGCTTTTTCGGCCAATTCTTCAATTGAATAGCCACGATAGCGCAAAATGCCTTCTTCACCGTCCAAAAAAGTGATGGCACTTTTGGTGGCTCCGGTGTTTTTGTATCCACTATCAATGGTAATATAGCCCGTTGAATCCCTTAATGAATTAATATCAATTGCTTTTTCTTGCTCAGTTCCTTGGGTGGTCGGAAATTCGTACGTTTTTCCGTCTACTATGAGTTGGGCTTTATCTGACATACAGTGGTGGTAGGTTAAAATATTCGATGGATTTGGGATAAAGGTACAATTTTCATAAAAAACTTTTTTCTATGAAACTTTATAGGGTAATTATTTCAAAATTTCTTGTTAAAAAGAAATAGACGAGGGCTAAATAGCTCGAAAACAAAAGATTTACTTAAAGGTTTTTTAACCCATTTGGGGCCACTATTATTTAGCAGACTTCGGGCTAAGACTGGGTTCATTGCGAAAAATCTCTCCATTTTTCATCACAAATTTTATCTTTCTAACATCGCTGATGTGCTCTTCTGGACGGCCTTCTACCGCAACTAGATCGGCCCAAAAGTTGGTTTTGACGTTTCCTAATTGGCTCAAATGAAATACGTTTGCATTGACGGACGTGGCCGAGCGCAGTACGTCAAGGGGCTTCATGCCATAGTCGACCATCATTTCCATTTCGCGGGCGTTGTCGCCGTGAGAAAACACCCCCACATCGCCGCCGAAACAAATCGTTACGCCCGCGTCAAGTGCCTGCTTAAAGGTAATCCGTTTGTTTTTGATGCGTTCAGGCTCTGGTTCAATGCCTTTTTTCCAGCCTCGGTATTGGCTGACGGCATCGCCTGCTGCTAAGGTAGGGCACAAAGCCACGCCTTTCTCGTGCATGAGCGAAAAAATTTCAGGCGTGCCTGCGTCGCCGTGTTCGAGGGTTTCGCAGCCGCCCAAAATAGCCCGCCGCATTCCTTCCGTACTGCCCGCGTGGGCGATGGTGGGACGGCCGCTGCTGCGGGCGGTTTCGACAATAAGTTTTATTTCGTCTACCAAAAAAGTAGGGCGGGCGTCGCCCATTAACCCCCAACGATAATCAGCGTAAATTTTGACCACATCGGCACCTTTCCCGATTTGCCGACGCACGGCTTGGATGAGGCGGTCGTGGCCGTCGGCTTCTTCGGCACCCTGGGGTACTTCAATGTCGGGGCTGAATCCTTTTGGGGCGTAGCTGCCCGTAGCAATGAGCGCTTTGGTGGCAATAACCATGCGTGGACCGGGGATGATTCCCTGATTGATAGCCTGTTTGAGTCCCACATCGTCAAATTCGGCACCTTCCGTACCCAAATCTCGAACGGTGGTAAAACCTGCCATCAGCGTTTGCTTAGCGTGTAGGGTAGCCCGCACGGTGCGCAACGAACGCGCCTCTTTCAGCACTTGGTCGTCCCAAGTGGTTTCATTATAAGGATGTAAAAATAAATGTGAATGTCCTTCGATAAAGCCTGGCAGTAAGGTACATCCTTTCAAATCAATGATTTGGGGGGCAGATTTGCCCGACGTTTGTAAATTTTTAGCGGCCTCTTCTACGTTTTTGGGTTCGCCCACGGCGATGATTTTTTCGCCTTGCACCAGTACGCTCCAACCTTCGTAGATGGCCGTTCCGTCAAAAACACGGTCGGGTTTTAACAGATACAACTTTTGGGTGAAACCATTCCCCTGAATGAAGAATAAAAATCCAATAAATGCGAGTAATTGTTTCAAGTGCGTAAAGAGGGGGTTAAGTAAGCAAAGGTACTCAAGGACTCATTATCCTGAACCGAAATGGAAGAAGAAAGTTTGAAGAAAATATTTTACCAAACGTTTGTTTGGTAAAATTAAAATTATCTCCAACTTTGTATTTCGAAACTGAATACACCTTACGATGCCGATTCAAAAAGTAACCAAAGAGGAAGTCGTCAACCAAGCGCTTTTGCTCTTTAAAAAGAGGGGCTATCACCGCACCAGCATGGCCGATTTGGCGGAAGCTTGCGGTTTGTTGAAAGGAAGTTTTTACCACTATTTCAGCGGAAAAGAAGCCTTGATGAAAGAAGTGCTCGGGGCCGTTCATTCTTATTTTAAAGCAAAAATCTTTGTGATTGCCTACGATGAAACGCTTTTGCCGCGCGAGCGCCTCGAAAAAATGCTCGCCAAGCAAATCCGGGTGGTATCAAGCACGGAAGGCGGGTGCTTGATGGGAAACATGGCCATCGAAACGGCACTCGTTACGGATGAATTCCGACCCGCTATGCGTACTTTTTTTGAAGAATACTTAGATGCGCTCGCGCACCTATACTCATATAAATATGACGCCAAAAAAGCGCGACAAATGGCCGAACAGGCCATGGTCGAATACGAAGGTGCTTGGGTAATGGTGAAGCTGACCGACAGCTCCCATTATTTACAAGATGTGCTGGAGCGCGCCATGGCTCGTTTTGATGCGGCAGAAAGCAATAACGTTACTGAAAAACAATAAACGAATGAAAGAGCTCAAAATAAACATCCCTACGCCCGATGGATTTGAACTGGCGGGCATCTTGTATGAATACCACGGCGCGCCCAAAGCCGTGGTGCAGTTTAACATCGGAACGGGGATGCGCAAAGGATTTTATACAAATTTTGCGCGGTACTTGGCCGAAAACGGCTTCATCGTTTGCCTCTGGGAATACCGTGGCATGGGAGATTCGAGGCCGTCTGATAAAGAAGATTTTGCCGCCATTACGATGCAAGACTGGGCGATTGACATGCGGGCCGTACTTGATTTTCTGGAGTCAAGGTATCCCGACTGGCCCAAATTGATGATAGGCCACAGCATTGGGGGGCAGCTTGTAGGCCTGATGCCCAACCACCACGTTCTGAAAGGAATGGTCATGATTACGGCTTCGACGGGCACTTGGTGGCGTCATACTTTTCCGTATCGCCTCAAGTCGTATTTCTTTTTTAATATTTTGCCCGCGTTGACGGTTCCTTTTCTGGGGTATGTCCCAGTCAAAAAAATGAAAATTATGGAAGATTTGCCAGGAGCGTTGATGTTGGAATGGCGTGAATGGTGCAATTCCGAAAACTATCTGTTTGATTTTCTGGACAAAAGTATTCCTTATAATGCTTACGACAAACTTGCTTTACCCATCAAGGCCTATTGGACCACCGACGACCCGATTGCCAACGCCGTAACAGTGCCTGCTCTGCTTCGCCATTTTCGAAAAGCTGACATCATGACCGAAGCCATTCGTCCCGCTGATTTTGGGTTGAAGCAAATCGGTCATTTCGGGTTGTTTTCCCGAAAACTAAAAACGCAATTTTGGACCAAAGTCGTGGCAGATTTGGAAGCAATGGTCTCCACGACACTTACCTATAACAATCCCGCATTCAAAAAAACTACTCTTTAACGGCCATGAACAAAACTACCTTGATTGATTTCCTGAACGAAGGCGTAAACGAAGTTGTCGCTTTTGCCTATGCCAGCCCTGCTGAGGCTTTTTATTTTAAGCCTGCCGAAAATGTGTGGTCGGCGGCCGAGAATGTGCAGCATTTATCGCAATCGGTTCAGCCCCTGAACCGCCTTTTTGGTCGCCCCAAAACCTATTTTCTAGAAAAATGGGGGCCTGCCGCTCATCCTTCGCGCTCCTACGAGGAGGTTGTTGGGGCCTATCATGCGGCATTGAACGGCCGCCAAGGAGCCGCAGGGGCGTTTGCGCCCCTGACTCCCACGCCCGACGCCGTGGCGCTGGCGAGTGAATTTAAGCAGGATTATCTCTCCCTCATTGCGCACCTTTCCGAGTGGGATGAGCAAGCATTGGAAGAACACGTGATTCCGCACCCTTTGATGGGACCCCTTACGGTGCGGGAGATGCTCCTTTTTACGGCCTATCATATCCGTCACCATCACCAAATTATGGTGAGTAGGGTGAACTTGGCGCCTCAATTTTAATTGTCAAAATGACGTTTTTGCACATTTTGGTTAGTGAACAGGACTTTAAATAGTTGTACTTTTTCTATTTTCGTTGTACTATTTAAAGAACTTTTCATTTTTGCAAAAAAAATAATTGGACGGAACACAGCGAGGTTTGAATTTTCTGGTTGTATTATTTTAAGATTTGTACTATTCTGAGAAAAGGTTGAAATTGGGTATATGAATTTAACAAGAGGGGGTTTTTGCCCTATTTTTTTGTAATTTAAAACCTCACACCTTTGCATTGTCAAAACGAAGTCATCACAGCTGGTGAGACAAGATGGTACAAAAACAATAAAACAATGAAAAAGAACACAATGCTTCTGTCAATATTTGCCGCCATGTTTTTTGTAAGCACAGGAAACGCAATGGCCGAGAGTCACCTTTTCACAAAAGACGTGAAAATCGTAAAACGCGACGCTAAGAAAGTAGAAGTTCGCGTCAACCAACCTAACGTTGGAATTCTGGATGTAGAGTTAAGAGACAAAGAAGGAGTACTGATATACGAAGGCGAGATCAAAGGTGGCGAAAACGTAGCGACTCAGTTTAACCTGAACGCTTTGCCAAGCGGTGAGTATACCTTGAATTGCTTCAACAACAATTTCTGGTCTTCTCAGCAACTTTCGATCTCAAACGGTAACATTGAAATCAACGAAAACAGCTACAAAGAGTCGTTGGCTCCTAAAGTTGAAATGATTGCAATCAACCGTTTTGAAGTATCAACCGTGGTGAAGAACGTAGCCGACATGGAAGTAATCATTGCTGACCGTGCGGGAGAAGTTGTTTACAAAGGTTATTTATCTACCGCATCACGTTTCAATTTGGGACATTTGCCAAGCGGCGAGTATTCTTTTGAATTTGTAGTAGCCGATAAATCTTTCAAGCAATTCGTTAATGTGAAATAACTCATAATGTCTTCATTCATCAACAAATTACTATAACCACTCCATCTTGACAATTCGATTTTGCGAGAGCCCGTCAGAATATCTGACGGGTTTTTTGTTGTTATAGCCTATAAAGTTGCCTATTGTCTTTCGTAAATCATTTATAGATAATTTTATCAAAAACAAGTTGTACACTTCTTATGGTTTATAAGAGAGAATATACCTATATTTACGGTTTTAGTTAGTTAATATCCCAATAAGTATATTTTTTGTTATGAAAACCCGCAAAACCTTAAACACAAAAAAGAAGTACCAAACTCCTAAGTTGAAAAAATTAGGCAACGTCAAAAATTTAACTTCAGCCACTGGCAGTGGCGATGCCGATGGAATGACAGGTTTATCAGTTTGCTGATGATGAAATGGAATTCCTCTTTTTATTTATTGGGATTCAACAACAAGTCCTTTGTACTGTATGATGGTCATACCCAAAAAACATACAGCAATTCTGTACAGTATCGTATTTTATGTGATTTTTTCGGTAGTGAAGAAGTCACCCTCGACGGGTTAAGAAAAGCCTATCAAAATACGTACTCACTGCCCGAAATACTGGGCGCTTTTTATGGGTTTGTGCAGGATAAAATTATCATTGACAACGCTTTTTTAACGATTGCCATCGAATTTCCCGAAGACACATCTCTCAGAGAGAAAATGGCAAAGCTTGAATTAAAAAGGGTTCAGATGACCGCTGACCAGCATGCATTGACGGTTTTTGTTGTTTCGGATGTATATCATTTACAAAGTGTTGAATTTGCAAAAATCAAGAGTAAACAGTTTACCGTTGTTTGGGCTTTTGCCAATGAATTGAAACTGTTCCCCGTTTTTGATACTTCAGAAACGGGGGCTTTTTTCTGTTTTCTTCATAGAATCAAAAGAGTCTTTTTCAGTCAATTGCTGACTTTGCGCAACTATCCTCTTTCGCTGAACGATTGTTTGTCTACGGCTTCATTGGTGATGGTTTTGGATTACCTGCCTACCTTTATTGATTCCAATGAATCCCAAAATACCCTTTTGATTTTCGACCACGAAAGATTGACCATCGAACGCGCCTATCTATCGCCTCCGCTCTTTCGCTCATTTGCCAAAGGAACGTACGAAATACTTGATGCCCACCAAAAGCCGGCTAATATTCAGGCTGTTTTTGAGCAACTTTCGTTTCACCTTGAAGCACCTTTGGGGTTGGTTGATAAGCTCACATCGCAACAAACACCCCTGGGAGGGTGGGTAAGTACTGGAGGGGTGATCTTCAGGTCTAATCAAATAAATGCTGAAATATTCTTTTCAAGAACAAGGGCAAGCGGCAATGGCTTAACTAAAGAAGAGGCCGAAGCCAAAGCTTTTTGTGAGACGTTGGAAAGATACGCACAGGTTTTTCGTGAACATGAAGATGAGTATATCATTGCCGCTTACAACGACTTGAAGCACAGGGCCATTCACCCCAACGAGATACTTCTTTACAGCCCGACGCAATACCGCCAGAAAAATGCCCGCAGTCATGCGGACGAATTGTTAGTGGAATTTGATGAAAATATCCCCATTGCGTGGAGTAATGTAACGGACAGCGTCGATGACACACCCCGATGCATACCTACTTTCCTGCTGTATCTGGGACGGCCCGCTGAAGATACCGCCTCTGAAACGTTTTTTAAATGGATCACCAACGGTACTGCGGCAGGTTCTACCCTTGATATGGCAAAGCTGTATGCGCTCTATGAACTGATTGAAAGAGATGCCTACGCGATATGGTGGTACAATAGATTGCCGTGCCAGGGCATTGATCTTGCGTATATTGACCATTTGGAGATAGTGAGTTTGGCCCTTGCGGAGCACCAGCGATTGGGCAAAAAAGTATATTTATTTGACATTACCCAAGATATTTCCATCCCGACGGTCGCGGTAGTGTCAGCCTATCTCGATGGCACCTATGTATTGGCCTGTGCTTCAAACATCAGTTTTGAGAAAGCCTGCGAAAAGGCTTTTGGCGAGCTCAATCAGCTCTATGTTCGTCATTTGTCGAAAAAGACCCGTTTAGACGACGGACAAATGCAGGACATAGCCACTGCATTGAATCATCATACCCCGCAAAAACCCGTTTGGTCTTTTGAAAAAGATAACTTGGATATCACCGAAGAGCTAAAAATTGTAGAAACGGAGATAAGAAAAAGAGGACTGAATATATACTATAAAGACCTATCCCGGAGCGATGTTTTATTGCCCGTGGTGAAGGCAATTGTACCCGGCATGAGGGATTTGGATACTCGCTTTGCGCCTGGCAGATTGTATGATGTGGTCAGTGACCTCTACGGCTACGTTCCTGCCGAAGAATCTCTCAGGACTTTTAATCTGTTCTGAATGAAAGGCATCATTGGCATCGTTGGAGGCATCAAGTCCAATGAATTGGAGCGCATGAGCCGTTGTTTGTCTCACCGCGGGCAAGCTACTTTCAAAACCAATGATGTCTTTAGTATAGGACAGCTTAGTAGTTGCCGGGGAGCTACACTTTATTATCAGGATGGCGTTTCGGTCATCTCTGACGCCCGGATTGATAATCAAGCCGAAATCTTAGAAAATATCGGGCTTACAGCGACCCTGAAAATGAGTGAGAATGAGTTGATTTTCAGGGCTTATTCAAAATTAAGTATCAATTTTGTCGACTGTTTGGCGGGAGATTATTCCATCTTTATTGTGGATGAAATTCGGCAAAAAGTGTTCCTCATCAGAGACCATTTAGGCGTACGTCCGCTTTATTACAGCTTCCGGGAGGGGGAGTTTATGGCTTTTGCCTCAGAACCCAAAGCCCTGCTTTCGCTCAATGAAGTTTCTTCGGAACTCAATGAAGAAAAGCTTGAAGAATATCTTCAATGGCCCAGCGACCACAGGGGTTATTCTAAAACGACTTTTTTTCAGGATATTTTTTCGGTACTTCCGGCTACTGTTTTAGAGATAGACATGGATTTGCACCAATCCAAAGAAACCTTCTATTGGAAAATAGACCCTGAACAGTTCAGTCATTTGAACACCGAATCTTTGATTATTGAAGAATACCGCAAAAGGTTTGAAAGAGCGGTAAGCAGGCGATTACAACCGCTCACGGGCGTACAGGTAAGCGGAGGGCTCGACTCAAGCTCGGTGTATAAAGTGGCCGAAAGATATTTATCCAAAGAAAACCTGTTCTCTGTGCATTTTTATCCCAAAGTTGATGAAGCCGATGAGAGAGAATATACCATGGAAGTTGTCCAAAACAACCTCCAAAATCATCATCAGATAGAGCGAAGTGTTGTTTCGCGAGCAAGCATAGATCAGGTTCAAATGCACATTGACCGACCGGATTTGAGCACCATACCAATGTGTGCCAAAATCCTTCCGGAGCTGATAGAATTCAAAAAGAAGGGAGTGACGACCATTCTGACGGGGCATGAAGGCGATACCGTGGTGGATACGGGCTTATTTTATCTTTTTTCGCTTATTTTTAACTTAAAATTCAAAGCATTTGAAGAGACCATCGGAGGTGACCGTAAAACCACACGCGTCAGAAGAGTGTACCTTGTCAAACGAGCTTTTCATAAAAATTACGCAGAAGGCGGACTTTCAGCGGTAGGGCAATTGCTTGTTGCAGTTGTGCATCATCAAACCGTTTCATTCGTTGATTTAATGCGGATAATGGCCTCTTTCGGTTTTGGCAAAGTAAAAAAAATGATTTTTGGAACGGGAACGAAGGCCCCGGCGCAGTTGACAAACTATGTTCCAGAAACGCTTACGGGCGATATACGGGAGCATTTCAGCCGTATTTGCTGTGCCGGAATCATTGATACCAACGAAATACTTAATCTGGCCGGAGCGGCTTTTGGGATTGAATATGCGCATCCTTTTCTTGATAAAGATTTTATAGAATTGAGTCTGATGGTGCCCGGCAGAATGAGAATAAGCCCTCAAGCCATGACGCGGTATCATTTCCGACGGGCAATGACAGGGATTTTGCCCGAAAAAATCAGGTTAAGGCAATCGAAGGTACTTTTTGCTAAAACCATTTGGCTCATCCTTGCGGACATGACCAACGCGTGTATGCAGGAAAATGACTTTGACGCTGTTACAAAAGAAAAATTGCTCCTCATCAAAAAAGGCCTGCAAAATATGAATCATCAAAACTTTGATTTTAACAAAATCAGGAAATTTCAACGACTGCTATTTCTTCAAATGTGGAAAAATCAATTGCAAACTTATTGATGAGAATTATTGCCACTCAAAATTTTAGCCATTGTTGGTGTTATCACCGCCCGGGCGGCCCCGCAACAACCCACTTCTCACTCTTTATGAGGCGATTTTACACAAAAGCCTAACATCAAAAAAGTTATATATTTTCAAATAGATATGCCATAACGTTTGATAGCGTAATGTTTTAGATAGATTTAAATTGTTGGTGATAACACCAACAACGGCATCAAAAGGAGACTGTAATTTATCAAGTTCTCTTGGATTAACATCTTCAGCAAATATTTTCTCATTTAAGCTACCTATCAATGCATTATTAATATATGATAATATTAAGTTCTGCTCCATTTCAATATCTAAATTGATTGAATAATATGGCTCAGATTCTACCAAGCCAAATTTTGAGGGAGATACTGCATGAATATACAAGACATTATCGTATCCTTTAAAAAGTTGTATGAGCTTCATTTTAAGTATTTAAATCACTTTGTTGTTTGGTCACAACAAAGATGAGACGATTCCCATCACTTATTTATTTCCAAACAAGCTCTTAGTTATTGGTGGCATTTTTTTATATTTATCGTTTATTTTTTTTCAATGTTATACAAAATGTTTCTTATTTCGTCTGCTGGCATTGTAACATTATAATGATTTTGAAGGATTATTATTGTCTTGTCATTATCCATGTTTCTTTCAATGTATGTCATATATCCTGGCCAACCTCCACTATGTTTTGCAATTCTTCCAAATTCTTTTGTGTCTAACATTCTCCAACCAAATCCATGTTTTCCGCTTGAACCATCATTTAATAACCCATTTGCAAAAACTTCTTTTAAACTCTCAGCTGAAACCAATTTTGATGTATATAAAGACCTGTCCCACTTTAAAAGGTCAATAACGTTTGAGTTTACAGTTCCATCGCCTACAACCCCGTCTAACCAATATACCATTTTTGTTTTCTCATAGTCATCCGGTAAAACATACTTATTTTGACTTTTTATAAATAAATATCCAAGAGCATAATTTTTAATTTTCTTTGGTGAGAGTCGTCTGTTGTAAACAAATGAGTTTTTCATTTTTAAAGGTTTAAAAACTTGTTCCTTCATAAATTCTGCATAAGTCTGTCCTGATACTTTTTCTATTATCGTAGCAAGTAGAGCATACCCTGTGTTACTATATTCATGCTTAGTATTTGGTTCAAACAAAGCTTTCGGGTTGTACTTACTGAAAAAATCAATAATATCTTTGTTCGTTGCTATTTTGGTTTTGTCCCAAACTTTATCCATTAGTGGCATATAATCCGGAAGTCCCCCTGTATGGTGCAATAGATTTTTTATTGATATTCCTTTATAGTTTGATAGTTCGGGAATGTATTTTGAAATTTTATCGTCTAAATTTAACTTGCCTTTTTCTTTAAGAATTATAATACCCATAGCGGTAAACTGCTTTGAACAAGAAGCTAGCTCAAAAATTGATTTTTGAGTCAGTTTTTCCTTTGTTGTTTCGTTTGCAAGTCCAAAACTACGATTGTAAATAATTTCTCCTTTTTCTGCAATTAAAACGTTGCCATTAAATTTCTGCTGTAAAATAAGTGAATCAAGTAGTTTGTCTATCTTTTGAATTCGTGTTTGGGCTAAGGAAATATTTCCTATTGTTAGGAATAGGAATGCGATGTTTACTTTCAAACCGCTAAATAAGTTTTTCATTGCGTTATACTTTTGCTTTAAATCTTTAATAGATAAATGTAGTTGAAAAGCAAAGGTACAAGATAGCATGATACCTTGCATTGCATAGTATCTTGCATTATTTAAAAATGTGATAAACGGTATGTTTTTAGTGTTGAAAGGAGTTTGTTGTGTTTTCCACTGATCTACTGAGATTTACACTAAAATTACCACCAACGTTTTCGGGCTTTGCGTTCTGGCGGGATTTCGGAGCACAAAACTGTCAACCCAGCACCCAATTGGAAAACTGAAATTGGATTTAAGCACGACACCCCGCATGACACAAAACCCGTGTTAGCGGTTCGTTGTTATTTCGTGTCGGTTATTCTATTGAATTTGAAACCCGCTTCCTGCAATTACTTTCCAAGTATTATTAGTCAATTTCCATACTCTTAAATATCTAAACTTTCCGTCAATAATTTGGTCAGCATATTTTGCTTTTAAATAAACAGTAACTACAACGGTCGAAACATTTTCAACTGTCTTTATGGTTCGGTCACTTGTCGAAATATCGTAAACTGTCATAATACCCGAACGATAATTTTCAATATCCATTTCTTTGGTAATTGCCTGTCCAGTTGGAATATTAAAAATTAGATTGTCGTGTAGCAGTTCATCGAGAACTTGGATGTCACCAGTTTTTAATGCTTCTAAAAGTCTTGTTTCGCATTCAATTATTTGTTCATCTTGTGTCATAGTTTGTAATGTCAATTGGTTTTTTGTCGGCAATCTGTCGTTTGTTACAATGACCGCTAATATCTGTATATACGCAATACTTCGTAGACAAACTGATAAACCTTGTTTATTTTAGCCATTGTTGGTGTTATCACCAACAACCTGACTATCAGTATTTATTAGGTAAAGCACTACAAAAGTTTAACGTTTAAAGCGATATATTTTCGGTAGTTTTAAGTTGTTTATGATAACACAAACAAAAGAGTCAGAATTAAATAATTTTTCCTTTTAAATTATTCAATCATTGGCTTATCAGGTAAGTTAAATTCTATTCCTGTTATACCTATTTTAAGAATAGCATCTTTTAATCTCTTAGAAACAATTATGCCTCCGAAAATAGAATTAAACATGTCAGTGTTTTCATCAAAAATTTTTCCTAACTTTAATTTTTCGGCTTTTTTTGCATATTTAACACTTAAATAATCTTCTTTATTTTTTATTTTTAAATATTGTTTATCTTTCGTTATAAAAGAACCTGTATAAAAAACAGAGTTCTCTATATCAAAATTATCTAAATCAAGAAAAGGTAAATAAAGCACCTTGTAGTCATTAATAATTGAATTTCGATAATAAATTTGACAATCATACAACTCAAAATTTATTTCATATTGCTTTAATGTATGTACGGCTTTAGGGCTTACAGCAAATTGAACACAAGTACTAATGTAATTTAATGAGATAAAATCGGTCAATTTAGCAAATTTTTTCATTTTTATACATTCAAAATACATTCTATAGATTGGAATTTTAAATCTATTTTCAAAAGATGAGAACCAGTTAATTATATTTTCATAACTTGATTCTTTGGCAAATCCCTCTTTTTCTATTTTTGCCTGTGGCATTCCATCTTTAACCCCAACTATTGTTGGAGTTATTGAGTATTGCATCAAGTACCAATTTGAATTATTATAGTTCATAAAAATAGAGTAATTTTATTAGGTTATTAGCCATTATTAATGTTATTACCAACAAACCTGCCTAACTCTTTAACAAGTAATTTTCTACAAAAGTCCAACATTGAAAAGCTGTACATTCTCAAATAGATATGCCGTATAAGTTTTTGATGTGAACACCAGCAACGGCATCAAAAGTTACTTACGCCATCAGAAACAAGGTTGTGAGCAACCTCACGGGCGGTTTTAAGAAACCTACCCCACCAAGTTCAACCAAAAGGGCCTGATTTTCGATAAAATCAGGCCCTTTTTATATTGAAACGTACGCTTTTAGTCCAGAAAAATGCCAACAATGGCTTGCGCCAACGACAGTCCTAAGCTGAACAATAACGCGGCCAAAATGCTAGAAACGCTGAAGCCGTCTACCAGATAATCGCAGAGATAAACAATCAGGATGTTGATGACGAAATAAAACAAACCAAGGGTTAGAATGGTGATGGGCAACGAGAAAAAGAGCAATATCGGTTTTATAAACGTATTGAGCAATCCCATCACGATGGCAACAATAATGGCGGTTTGGGTGGTGTCAACGTAAAAGCCCTGGAGCACGCGGCTGGCGGCTATCACCACAATAGTGCTTACAATGAGGCGTACAATCAGATTTATCATAAAAGAGGAAAGGTTTGGTTTGAAAATGAATAAGGAAAGATTTTCGGTTGTAAAATTAGAAATACTCCCGAAAATCCAAAGGACAATTGTCGGGTATTTCCACTAAACGCCGTCGACCAGTTCAAATTGTAACTTAATCAGGCCCGCATACAGGCCGTTTTCGTTCAGGGCCAGTTCTTCGTGGGTGCCAGACTCAAAGATGGTGCCTTCTTTGATGACATAGATGCAATCTACGTTGCGAACAGTGGCCAGTCGGTGGGCAATGATGATGGTGGTGCGATTCTGCATTAAACGGTCAAGGGCATCCTGTACCAATTTTTCCGACTCGGCATCCAACGAGCTGGTGGCTTCGTCGAGAATCAGGATTTTGGGGTCTTTCAAAATGGCCCTTGCAATGGCAATCCGCTGACGCTGACCGCCCGAAAGTTTGATGCCGCGTTCGCCCACGATGGTTTCCAATTGGTCGGGAAAAGATTCAATAAAGTCGAGGGCGTTGGCTTTGCGGGCGGCTTCCCGAATCTCTTCTTGGGTAGCGTTGGGCTTTCCATAAGCGATGTTTTCGCGGATGGTGCCGCCAAACAAAATGACTTCCTGAGGCACCACGGCGATGTTTTGGCGGTAAGCCGTAATATCAAAGGTCTGAATATCCTGCCCATCTACCGAGATTTTGCCGCCCAGCGGGGTATGATAACGCATCAAAAGTTGCACGATGGTTGATTTTCCAGCGCCGCTATAACCTACCAACGCGATTTTCTGACCAGCAGGTACGTTGAGCGAGACGCCTTTCAATACCTGCATATCGGGTCGGGTAGGGTAGGCAAATTGTACGTTATCAAAAGCAATATTGCCGTTTACCGTAATCGGTTGTACCCGTTGGTGCACATCCACTTCTGATTTTTCGTCCAAAATTTCCAGCAATCGCTCCGAAGCGCCCAAAGTTTTCTGAATCTGGGCGTACATATCGCCCAAACCGCCAATAGAACCACCGATAAACATGGTGTAGAAAATGAAGGTCATCAATTCAGAAAAGGGCATTTCACCGCTTTGTACCAGCGTAGCACCGTACCACACCACCCCGACGATGCCGCCAAACAGCGCAAAAATGATGAATGAAACGAATCCACCGCGAAAACGGGCCGCTTTTAACGAGGCCGTAATAACGCGAGAAAGGGCGTCGCCGTAGCGGTTGATTTCGAGAAATTCATTCGTAAAAGCTTTTACGATTGTCACGGATTGGAGCGTTTCTTCCACCACGACGTTGGCGTTGGCCAGTTCGTCTTGGGCTTTCTTGGAGAGTTTGCGGATGTAGCGCCCAAAAATCATGGCGACTACGATAGCCACGGGAAACGTAGCCAACATAAAAATGGTCAGTTTCCAAGAAATAAAGCAGATAATTACGATACCCACCACCACCGTTGCCAATGAACGAAACAATTCGGCCAAGGTAAATGATAGCACATCCTGCAACGCCTGCACATCGGAGGTGATGCGGCTCATGAGTTCGCCCACGCGGCGTTGTTCAAAAAAAGGAATGGGCAACGATACGATTTTGCCGTATAAAGTACGTCGAATATCGGCCATGCCTTTCTCGCTCACGATGGAGAAAAAATAAATACGCCCAAACGAAAAGAGCGATTGCAGCACCAAAATACCAATCAGAAAAAGAACCACCTGATTGAGCTCATAAGTCGATTTTCCTTCAATCACCGCCACAATTTCGCCAATCAATTTGGGGAAAATAAGGTTGGTCGTGAGCGAGAGAAGCAGGAAAAGGATTCCTACCAGAAATGTGTTTTTATAGGGTAAAATAAATCGAAATATCTTGAGGGCTTTCGACAGACTTTCTTTGTTGAGTTTTCGCTTTTTATCTTCGGGCGACAATTCCACGCCCGTTCCTCTTCCTTTTGCCATTTTTTGGGTTAATTTTATGCTTTAACTGCTAATGTATTGACTGAGCTTATTTTGCTTTTTTCAGACTGTTAAATGGCATACGGATGACACGGATTTAATCCGTGAAAACCCGTGTGCCCAAAGGGATCCGAGCGGCCCGCCGCACATATCTTTGAAGTTCATTGAAATTGTTGGAAAAAGTACAATTTTGGGGTAGTTGTTTGACAG
>NZ_JAAAKZ010000025.1 GCF_009905605.1 Runella sp. CRIBMP | reverse complement strand
TAAAGAAAACCCCAGTTCACTCCCAAAAAACAGGCGGTTCACTCCTAAAAATGGTTGATTCAGTCCGTAAAAAAAAACGATTTGACTTCTACGAGACTTTTCTAGGCAGTTAATCAACAATTTTTCAAACGTTAAATATCATCCAATCATGAAAACTACCCTCAAAAGTAACACCCTCAAAATCTATCTTGCAGCGGCAGTGTTGGCGCTCTCATTTACGGCTTGCAACGATGACGACGACGCTCCGTCGACCCCAGCGTTGGGCAACATCGCGGGTGTAGCCTCGGCCGACCCACAGTTCTCCACCCTTGTTGGCGCCTTAACTAAGGCAGAATTGGTGACTACTTTGCAGGGAACGGGCCCATTTACGGTTTTTGCGCCAAATAATGCCGCTTTTACCAAAGCGGGTATCACCAGTCTGGCCAGTTTGACCAAAGAGGCTCTCACGCCCATCTTAACGACCCACGTGATAAGTGGCAATGTAAAAGCCGCAGATGTTAAAAGCGGTGCGGTGAAAACCGTCAATACAAACAACGACATTTATCTCTCAAAGAATGCCGATGGTGTATTTATCAATGGAAACATTAAAGTAATTGCTACCGATGTAAGTGCCTCTAATGGCGTAATCCACGTGATTGACAACGTAATTGTACCTCCTACACAATCGTTAGTACAAGTAGCACAGGGCAACAGCAATTTTTCGGAGTTAGTTTCGCTTGTTTTAGCCGCCGACCCAGCAGTAGCTACGGCTCTTTCATCGGCTTCAGCCAACGGCTTGACGGTTTTTGCGCCAACCAATGCCGCATTTACCGAACTGTACAAGACCACTCCCAAAGCAACTTTATTGGCTCCTGCCAACAGAGCCCTCTTGACCAGCGTATTGCTCTATCACGTGGTACCGGGTCGGGTTTTCTCAACCGATTTGCCAAACGTTTCAGGAGAGGTATCTACCGCCAACCCTGCGGGTAAAGTTACGTTTAACCTTACAGGTGGCGCTAAAGTGGTAGGAAAAACCAGCGGGGCCTCCAACATTACAGCGGCAAACATTCTGGCCACCAACGGAGTTGTCCACGTAATTGATAAGGTATTGCTCCCCTAATTGAAGGAATAACCAACGGGCAGGCTTCGTTTCTTTATCAAACGGGGTTTGCCCTTTTTTTAAATTCCAAAATCCCTATTAACCGCTATGTTTTCCATTCGCAATCGGTTTGTTTACATGATTTTGCTAGGGCTATATTCATTTCTGAATACGCTTTTAGTAGAGGCATTTGACCATTATCCGATCGCCACCGAAAAGTCAGTAATTTTAGCCCTTTTTGTCTTGGTTGTCATCGGAATTTGGGAAGGAAACCGAATCTGGGACAATTTCATTTCCGAGAAAAATATCAAAGAATTCTGGAAAAGAATCGCCTACAATTTTACGGGCAGTATCCTCATTACATCATTCATCACCCTTGTATTAGGCGGAATCGTCTGTTATTTGACCATTTCTTCCCGTTGGCAGGATTGGGTATTATCGATGAAGCTTTTTCTGATGGTTTGTTTTCGTATCAATCTCTTTCTGAACACTATCCACATCATTTATTTATACCATCTTCAACTCGAACACAGCTACAAGGAAGTTGAGAACTACAAAAAAATCAGTACACAGGCTCAACTACAATCCCTGAAAAATCAAGTTAATCCCCACTTTTTATTTAACAACCTGAGCGTTTTAAGTGCTTTAATTCCGACCGACGCCAATGCTTCCGTGGAATTTGTGCGGCAGTTTTCGAGGGTGTATCGGTACTTGTTGAAGAGCCATGAAAAGGAAATTATCGAATTGAGTGAAGAGCTCAATTTTATCGAATCGTATCTCTATTTACTCAAAACCCGTTTTCAAACGGGTTTAGTAATAAATATTCAAATTTCACCGTCGGGCCTCTCAGCGTACATCGTACCAGTGTCGCTGCAAATGCTGGTTGAAAACGCCATCAAACACAACGTAATTGCAAAGAGTAAACCATTGCACATTGACATCTTCAGCGTTGATGGCGCTTCAGTGACCGTCAAAAACAATTTGCAACGGAAAATAGTTGATGAAGAAGAATCCACAAAATTGGGATTAAGCAATATTTCAAAACGTTACGAATTTTTGGGGCAAAAAGGCATTCTAATTGAGGAAAACGACGAACAATTCAGCGTCACGATTCCGCTGATACGCCTAAAAAAACCCGCTTTTTCGTCCGAAATTGAACGTATTGACTAGCTTCTTTCCACTTTTAGCCATTGACAAGCCATGAAAGTATTGATTTTAGAAGATGAAGCGCTCTCTGCTAAAAGAGCTTCACAACTCCTCAACGAATTTGACCCTTCTATTGAGGTGGTTGAAACGCTAGAATCGGTTGAAGATGCCGCCGCCTGGCTCCGACACAATCCCGAACCCGACTTGATGCTGCTCGATATTCATTTATCGGATGGTTTATGCTTCAACTTGTTTGAGCGCGTATCGGTCAAAAGCCCAGTCATTTTTACGACTGCCTATGACCAATACACCTTGCAGGCTTTCAAAATCAACAGCATTGACTATCTATTAAAACCCATCGATAAGCACGAATTGAACAATGCGCTCGCCAAGTATCACACCCTGATGCAAGACCGAAAAAGCATTTCTTCCTTTGATATTCAGCGTATTAAGCAAACAATCCAATCCCTGAGCAAAAAATATAAGAATCGATTTTTGGTTAAATTTGGGGATACCATTCAGTTTAAAAACATCAACGAAGTAGCGTATTTTTTTGCCGACGACAAAGTGGTTTACTTGGTCACCAACGAAGGCCGAAAGTACCTGATTGATTATAATTTGGAGAGCTTGGAAGAAATCCTTGACCCACAGTTGTTTTTTAGAATCAACCGAAAATTGATTGTGGGGATAGACGCCGTACAAAAGGTAAAAACCCTTCTCAACAGCCGCCTTCAGGTCTATCTTAAACCTACTTTTGAACAAGACACATACGTCAGCAAAGAAAGAAGTCCAGAGTTTAAAGTCTGGCTGGATAATTAAGACCCATTTAATTCAGTTATTGCAATGAAACCTTTTCCTCAAAAATTATTTTTCGTTATAACTCTCTTTTACAGCACGTTAACTTTTGGCCAATCTCCCCAAAGCGTGAGTCTTTACCTCAAAAATGGCTCTATCATTCGCGGTAAAATTTTGCAAGAAAGCCCCGTTTACAGAATTGAAACCTACGACCAAAGCCAATGGGTTTTTCAGTCTTCTGAAATTGAAAAAGCAATCCCTTTAAAATCGCCCAACCCGAATATAAAGTACAAAGAAAAAGGCTTTGTGCATTACACCGAATTAGGGCCGCTGGCGATGAGCAACCGCGCCTCCAATGGGGTCACTACTTCGGCATTTTCATTTCAAACCACCAACGGTTACAAGTTTAACCAGTGGTTTTACACTGGCTTGGGGGTGGGCGCAGATTTGTACGCCGTCCAAACCTTTGTGCCAGTTGTGCTTAGCCTCCGGGGAGATTTTAGCAACACTGGCGATAAAATACCTTTCTATTTTTTGGAAGGCGGCTATGGTTTCAATGCTACCTCAAACGACGTCGACAATCTCCGCTTCGGTGGTGGCACTACCTTTGCGGGAGGTATCGGCTTAAAAATATTATTTACCAACAATACGGGTTTTGTCATCGGGGCAGGGTATCGGTTTCAACGGTCGTCGGTGACACAATTAAACATTGAAAAAACCGAAGATTTTAACCGCTTAACCCTCCGCGCAGGTTTCTCGTTTTAATTGCCTTCATTATTTCCCAACAAAACAAGTTGCACATCTTCGGTCAAAAGGGCTTATTTTGCTGCTTTATTGGGCAGTTTTAATATATGCTATGTCAGAAATATACGATGTGATTGTGATTGGACGCGGTTTGTTTGGCAGCCCAGCTGCCAAGTACCTGCAAAAGGATGGTTTAAAAACGCTTTTGATTGGACCTTTAGAACCACAACCCGCTGATTTTAAGGAGGCTAAAGTATTTTCGAGCCACTATGATTCGGGAAGAGTAACCCGCAAAATCGGTAAAACCAAAGATTGGAGTAAGCTAAACGCCCAAACCCAAGCGGCGTTTAAATCCATCGTTGACCAATCAGGCATCAACTTTTACGGCAATGAAGGATGCCTTTACGTAAGCGATCTACTGCCCGACGACCATTACGCAAAAGCAATTGATTATCAACTATTAGCAAAAGAAGACAACGATTTTCAGGTCTTGAATGAATCTCAACTTGAACAACTTTTCCCCTACTTTTCTTTTCAAAAACCGTCGGTTGCGTACTTTGAAAAAGCATTATCGGGGCATTTGAATCCGCGTTTATTAATTGAAGCCCAGTTGGCTATTTTTGCCAAAGCAGGCGGAAAATGGGTCGACGATGTGGTAGAAACCGTTATTGACAAAACCGATTTTTATGAAGTAACAACGGGAAAAGCGCAAACCTTTCGAGCAAAAAAAGTACTGTACGCTACAGGCGTTTTTCATCCTTTTTTTCAATTTAATACGCCTGCCATTCCGCTGGAAATAAAAACGGAAACCATCATTTTGGCTGAAGTTTCAAAAATACAGGCCGAAAAACTACGGCAGATGCCTTCTATATTATACACCTGTAAAACAGATACTTATGACGAAATTTACGGCATACAACCCGTACTTTATCCCGATGGAAAATACTATTTAAAACTCGGTGCCAATCTAAACGACGACCGTTTTTTAACAAATTTGGAAGATATAAAAAGTTGGTTTTGCCAAGGGCCGTTACCCGATCAATTTGAGGTGTTGAAGCAAATGGTGATTGATTTATGTCCTACGATTGATTTCTTATCCTTTCAAATCAAACACTGCATCATTGAATACATCCAATCTCGTCGCCCGCTGATTGCCCAAATCGGACGTGAACAATACATCTGCACGGGTGGCAATGGCTACGGGGCCATGTGCTCAGATGCCATGGGTCGACTCGGCGCAAACTGCGCGCAAGACTTGGATTTTGAATCTGAATTTTCGCAGGGATTTTTTAAGTTATAGCATATTTCTTACGCAAAAAAAGAGGCCGCTTCGAATATTCAAAGCAGCCTCTTTTTGAAAGTTACTAATTGAAAATCTTATAAACTTACGCCTCGTTTCCACGGCATAAAGTCATCTTGGCCAAGCAGTTGCGCTTTGGTTTTAAACTTTCCGCTTGCCAAATCAATACAATAATCCAATAAATCTTCGGCGGTTTGTTCAATGGTTTTTTCACCGATGATAATCGGTCCGCAATCAAAATCAATTATATCTGACATTTTCTGGGCCAATTTTGTGTTGGTTGCTACCTTCACCATTGGACAAATGGGGTTTCCAGTAGGCGTTCCCAATCCCGTCGTAAAGAGCGTAATCGTAGCGCCCGAAGCCGCCTGTCCAGTAGTGGCCAGTACGTCGTTGCCCGGCGTACAAACCAAATGTAAACCAGGCACTTTTGAAACCTCAGTATAATTCAATACATCAGCGATGGGCGCCGTACCGCCTTTTTTGGCCGCTCCTGCCGATTTGATGGCGTCGGTAATCAAGCCATCTTTTATGTTTCCCGCCGACGGGTTCATGTCAAAACCTGCGCCCACGGCTTCGGCTTTGGCGGCGTAGTCGCGCATGAGGGTTTCAAATTTTTGCGCTTTTTCTTCATCCACGCAACGGTCAATCAGTTCCTGCTCCACGCCGCACAATTCAGGAAATTCGGCCAGATAAGTTCTGCCGCCCAGCGCCACGACAATGTCGGACAAATGCCCTAAAACGGGGTTGGCCGAAATCCCCGAAAAACCGTCGGAGCCGCCGCATTTGAGTCCGATGTTGAGTTTAGAAAGCGGGGCGGGCCGTCTTTCTGATTTATTGGCTTCAATCAATCCTTGAAAAGTACCCTTGATAGCCGCCGAAAGCATCTCGAATTCCGTCCCGTAGGATTGCTGTTCGTAAAACAAAATGGGTTTATCAAACTGCGGATTTCGACTCTTGATTTCCTGCGTTAAATCTTCAAACTGGGTTTTCTGACAACCCAAGCTCAACACCGTAATTCCTGCCACGTTGGCATTGTTGGCATACGCCCCAAACAACGCCGCCAAGAGCGCCGAATCTTGGTTGTTTTCGCCACAACCCGACTCGTGCGTCAAGAATTTAATCCCGTCCAAATTAGGAAAAAGCGGTTGAATCGTTGGTTTTTCTGAATTATAACCTGGTGTATATTCGCTCAAACCTTCTGAACCTTGGGCCTTGAACAGTTGGACTAGCTCCTGCGTTTGCTGGAGATAAATATCAGGGAAAGCATAGCCAAGGGCTTTGTCAAACGCATCTTTGAGCTTCAGGATATTCCGATTTTCGCAAAAAACCAAAGGTAATACCAGCCAATAATTGGCCGTTCCAACTTGCCCATCCGACCGATGATAGCCCATGAAAGTTCGGTTTTCCCACTTTGAAACATCAGGAATGTGCCACTCCAATTGTGGTTTGCGTTTCTTTACCGAATATTCGTCTGAATCATGTTTAAGGTTGAAGGTAGTCACCTGCTCACCCGTTTGAATGGGCTGGGTCGCTTTGCCTACCAACACGCCATACATAGTTACATGGCCGCCCGTTGGCAAGTCTTCGGTCACAAATTTATGCTTGGCGGGAATATCCATGACCAATTCAAACGACCGACCATTGAAATCAATTTTAGTGCCTTTCGGCAGATTTTGCAGTGCAACTAAAACGTTGTCTTTGGGATGTACACTCAAATAGGTGTGCATTGTAAAAAAAGTTGAGTGAATGATTTTGAGGAAGTTAAGTAAGGGCTTCTACAATGTAGAAGCCCTTTAACTACTCATTTTTAACCTATTAAAATTTTAAGCTTTTTGAAAATCACCATTTACCAAACGCCAGATAGCCAACGGATTGGCATTTTTCAATTCATCAGGCAACAGATTTTCAGGGAAATTCTGGTAACTGACGGGACGGGTAAAACGGTAAATAGCAGCCGTTCCGACCGATGTACTCCGAGAATCTGAAGAAGCAGGGAACGGGCCACCGTGCATCATCGCGTGGCAAACTTCCACGCCCGTTGGGAAACCGTTGATGAGTAAACGTCCCACCTTTTGCTCCAATAAGTCGATTAAATCCGCATACTCTGCCAATTCTTCGGGTGTACCATGAACGGTAGCCGTGAGGTGGCCTTCCATGGTTTCGGCAATGCGCAACATTTCTTCTTTGCTTTCGGCTTCTACCAACACGCTGGTTGGACCGAATATTTCTTCCGAAAGCGTATGGTCTTGGGCAAGGGCGTTGGCGTCGGTTTTAAACAAAATCGGTTGAACCGCTGTGAATCCTTTGGCCTCTACTCCCTTTGCTACGATGGATACACTTTCATTTTCAAGGTGTTTTGCAATTCCTTGTGTATAAGCCTTTTGGATTCCACCTGTGAGCATCACCCCACCCGAAACATTTTGAAATTGGGTTTCCAAATCCGCCAAAAAGGGCTGATAGTCTTCCGTTTTATTGGCAATAATCATGCCTGGATTGGTGCAAAACTGCCCCACACCCAAGGTCACCGAAGCGGCAAATTGCTGCGCAATCTGTGCCCCTTTCTCTTTCATGATTTGGGGTAAGATAAACACGGGATTTGTGCTTCCCATCTCGGCATAAACGGGAATCGGCTCGGGGCGATTGGCCGCCAATTGGACCAGCGCCATGCCACCCTGATACGAACCTGTGAAGCCAATAGCCTTAATATAAGGATGTTGGACCAAAGCGGCGCCCACTTCGGTACCGCTTCCGTGCAACAACGAAAATACGCCGTCGGGCATACCCGATTTAATCGCCGCCTGTTGAATGGCTTTTCCGACCAATTCAGAAGTGCCCGGATGTGCCGAGTGTGCTTTGACAATCACAGGACACCCCGCCGCCAACGCGGAAGCCGTATCTCCGCCTGCTACCGAAAATGCCAACGGAAAATTGCTCGCGCCAAATACGCCCACGGGTCCTAAAGGACGCTGCATCATACGTAAATCAACTTTTGGCAATGGCTGACGGTCGGGAATGGCCGTTTCGATGCGGGCATTTACCCATGAACCCTCCCGCAATAATTGCGCAAACAAGCGCAACTGCCCCGTGGTGCGACCGCGCTCGCCTTGAATCCGCCCCGCGGGTAGACCCGTTTCGGCGGTGGCAATTTCTACCAAAGCATCACCAATGTGCTCAATTTCTTGGGCAATGGTCTCGAGAAACAAGGCTTTTTCAACGCCTGATTTTTTACGGTAAACTTTAAAAGCGTCGTAGGCTTTTTGGGCTGCCAACTCCAATTCTGCTTTGGTTGCCTTATGGTATTGGGTAGGAAGCGTTTCGCCCGTCGTAGGATTTGGGGCTTGAAATACGCTTCCGCCTTCGGCCGAAACGGCAAACCCAATCAATTGTTTTCCTTCTAAAATCATCTTAAAGTGGTTTTTGTGAGACTTTGTTGACCAAAGTCCCAATATGTTCAATGGTTATTCTGACTTCGTCACCCACGTTCAACGTAAATTCGTTGGGTGGAACCAAGCCGGTGCCCGTCATCAAGAACACCCCATGCGGAAAAGAGGTTTCACGGAACAAATAACCAATCAGCTCAGTATGAGTACGTTTCATGCGATTGATAGAAATATTTCCTTCAAAAACGTTGGCTCCGTTTCGTATAATGGCAATGCTAATTTGGGCGTCTGGGTTGATGGGTTGGGCGGGTACGTACAAACACGGCCCAATGGCTGCGGCACCATCGTAGCTTTTGGCTTGGGGCAAATACAACGGGTTTTCGCCTTCAATATCGCGCGAGCTCATGTCATTGCCGCAGGTATAACCTACAATTTTCCCATTCGAAGTGGCAAAAAGCGTCAGCTCTGGTTCGGGAACATTCCATTTTGAATCACGTCTAATCAGCACTTCGGCACCCGTGCCCACGGTTCGGGCAGCGGTAGCTTTGAAAAAAAGCTCTGGCCGGTCGGCGTCGTAAACCCGGGCGTAGAAATCACCGCCACCCGCATCTTTGGATTCTTCCATGCGCGCTTCGCGACTTTTCATGTACGTAACCCCAGAAGCCCATACTTCCTGTTGGCGAATGGGCGGCAAAATATCCGTTTTGATGGTTTCAGACAACGACGCATCGGGAGAAAGGGTACTGATTTCGGCCGTTATGGCGTCAAATAAATCGTCGCGATTAATATAAACGTCCCAGTTTTTTTGGGGCGAAAGGTAGTAATTGGCGTCAGCTTCGATGACAATACCCTGCGACGTTGGATACAGCTTCATGGTCAGTTTTTTTGGTTGATTGGTAAGGGATTCTTATGAGTTATAATTGGGATATATTTCGTAAAAAAAGAATTCCAATTAAGTTGAATAATCGTATGCAAAGAAAATAGATTAGTCAATACATTAGTTGTGAAATATTATTTACTTCCGGTGAAATAATAGCAATTTTACATCTACATTGATTTAATAATACAATTATATCATACAGTTTCATGCAGGCAATCCTTCGAAAAGTAAATCCTTCGGCCGATTATTCGTTCATTGCTCGAATTGATAATCTTCCTTTTTTGTACGAGAAATGGCATTTTCATCCTGAATTTGAGTTAAATCATATTCTTGAAAGTCGAGGAACGCGGTTTGTGGGTGATAGTATCGAGGAATTTGAAGAAGGTGATTTAACCTTTGTGGGGAGCAATTTACCCCACGTTTGGAAAAACGATAATAACTATTTTTTACCCGATTCCACCCTGCGGGCCAAAGCCCGGGTGGTTCAGTTTTTGCCAGATTGTTTTGGCCCAGATTTTCTAAAATTAAAAGAAATGGAGAATATCCGGCGCCTGTTTGAAAAAGCCAAAAGGGGACTTAGGATAACGGGAAAAACGAAAGAAAAAGTAGGTGCGTTGATGGCCCAACTCGTAGAAAATCCCAGCGGAATACAGCGAATAGGGCTATTTTTAAACATTCTCGAAGCCTTGGCCGAATCGGAAGAAGTGGCCTTCTTGAGCAGCGAAGGTTTTCTTGATTCTTACCACCGGTTTGATACCGACACCATCAACCGTGTGTATGAATTTACGCTTTCCCAGTTTAATCGCAAAATTTTGATTGAAGAAGCCGCCGCCCTGGCGCACATGTCGGTGGCTAATTTTTGTCGGTATTTCAAAAACCGCACCCAAAAAACCTACGTACAATTCCTGACCGAAGTACGTATCGGTTACGCCTGTCGGATGTTGATTGAAAATAAAAAAAGCATTCAGCAAATTGCCTTCGATTGCGGTTTTCATAATCTCTCTAATTTCAACCGCGCCTTCAAAATGCTTAAAAATCAGAACCCAACGTCGTATCGAGCGGCGTTTGGTGGATAGAATTAAGGAAATTTTACTTTACAGCTTATAAATCACGGCATTGGCAATGATACGGGCATAAATTTGGTTTTCAAAATCGGTGTAAGAATGCCCCGGTTGACTGTAAAAAACCCAGCCTTTTTCTACTGGCATACACCACGCCGAGCGGTCTTGCATCCATACTTTACCCGTGGTATCTTTCATTTTAAAACCCATTAAAACAGTGCGCGGAGTTTGAAAATTATGGTTTAGAAAAGCTTCTGTATTTTGTAATACAAACCCTGATAGTGTATTTTCTTGTGCCTGACCTTCGGGAGTGTAAAGGATTTGAGTGTCGTAGGTGATTTTATGGGTAGTAATAAAATGATTGGGAGCCAGATTGACCACCTCCATTGCTATGTCGCCAACGAATTTATAGGCGCCCTCCCCCGCTTCTTTTTTTGGTAAATCTACGCCTAAAAACGTAAACCATTCGTTGTTTTTTCGTTTTGCCGAGCTGATAGAATGGTGTAGTACAATAAGTTTCCCACCATTTTTTGCGTATTGGATAAACGCTTTTTCTGGTCCTGAATCTAGGTCTTTGTGGATGTACACAATCACCGCCCTAAAGCCTTCCAACGAGCGCGGCAAGTTGGTTTGAAAAACAATTTTGGTCGTAATTCCCTCTTGTGCTTTCAAAGATTTTGCCAACACCTGCATGGCAGGAATTTCGTCGGCTACAATCAAGACCTCCTGAGAATGGGTTTTTATAATGAAGCTAAAAAACAAGAGGAATAAAATAACATATTGTCTCATAGCTTTTTATATTATTATAGTGTTTTTTTAAATCTTAGCCTTACAATTATCTCATTTACAGTACTATACCATAATTTCATTCTCATTCAACCTCAATTGAGACAATATTGCGGATAAACCCTAGCAATAAACATACTTCAAGGGCAAAAGTTTTAGAAACCCACCCCAAAAACATCCATTTTTATCATTTAAAACCTTCTCAATCTGCAGGTTGAAATGACATGTTTTTTCATTTTACCGCGTACTTATATAAGGCAAAACTATTTTTGAGGGGCAATTCAAAATCAACATGCCCCCCGTTGAGTACTTGTCCATCAAATGATTTTCCGCTACCCGCCACCGATGTAAACGTGACGCGCTGCCCCGCCGAAAACCACGTTTTTACCGACGATTTTACAGCGCCATTGTCTTCTCTAAACACTAAGATATAACCTTCTTTCATATTTCCAATAGACTGAAAACCTGTCCATTGCTTTCCATTGGGTTCGTTGCCGATTGGAAAGATTTGCCCTGCATGAATTTTAGTGTTATGCTGAAGGTATGTCTTGATTAGTTTGCGTGTAGCAAATGCCTCCTCTGGCAAGCCTGTTCCTTCAAACCACGCCAGTGGCTGCGCAAACATAGTGATGGCAAAAAGGTAATCAAACGAATAATTTTTAGGAGCAAAGGGGTCATTCGTTGGATATTTATCCACGTTTCGCCATTTATTCAAAAACTCAATTTGGAGATTTTGAGCAGGAACGTATTTAGAAAGCATCCATAAATTACGAAGGGTTGTATAGGGATAATAGTTGGTCCAATCGGTATATCGGTTTTCGAGAAAGATATTTCCATATTCATTAAAATAATGATACCCACCGCGCCGCCCCGCCGTCACGTCAAGGTTAAACACTACATTATGATTTGTATTAAGGCTTACTTTATCCAAAAACTTCCTAAAATTTACCTCGGCCAATTTTTCGGGCAAGTTTACCCCGTCAATTTTGAACGTCCGAATTCCGTATTTTTGATACAACCCAATCAGCGCATCAGCGTCTTTTTCCCAGTATTCATTGCTGTTGTCTTTACTTGGATTGAACCAAAGGCATACTTCAATTCCCAGCTCTTTGGCTCTTTTTAGAACGGGTGTAAGCCCGTTGGGAAACTTTTCAGGGTGAGGCTCCCAATAATTTTTATTGTCCCAAATATTGTTTAACGAGCCACCTTTAAGCGCCGAATTGGAAGAACGACCCGATTGCCAGCCGTCGTCCAGCTGAAAATGGGTAATGCCTAACTTAGCCCCCGCTTCCACTTCAGCCAAAGCAAATTGTTCACGAACGCGTGTATCCTGCCCCCGATCCCCCCAAGTATTCATCAGCACCATTTCATCCCGACCAGCCTTGTGCGTACGGAGATTACGTTGGTACAAACGCAGGGTTTTGTAGCGGTTTGACTCGTCGCCCGAGTAAACACCCGTGACAAAACCATAGCCGCGTCGCCATTCGGTGGGGTGCAAATCAGTGGGATTTAGCCCTGCCCCAATGACTCGGAATGTGCCAAATTCAGTAAGAAAATCACCCCCAGGATACGCCAACTGGACGTTGGAAGTCGGCGCTTCTTTTAGGATAAATATCCCTTCATCGCCCACTTTGTCGTGGGCAAAAAGCAGATTGCCTCGGTACAGATTGGGGCGGTACGAAATTGATTCTTCCGTATGGACCAGATTATTGAAGCGGTCGGTGATGTCCGAAAACTCGACAGTATTGAGTTGCCAATGTTTGCCAGGAAGTTCTAGCTTTTCAATGACGGGCGCATTAGTGACGGTGTTGTTCAAGACGAGTTGTTCGAGATTGGCCATATCTGCCAAATTAATGCCGGGTTGCAGCCAAAACGCAATGGTGGAGCCTCGATAGTACAAATCGCAGGCAATGACCGCGCAGTTGGGATACACCCGCAACACCCGTTTTATCTCTAATCTATCCAAGGTATAGGTAATTTCAGCTTCCAAATGCGTAGGTGCCACGGCATTTTCAGGGACTATTTTGGCAGAAAATTGGGCTTTTTCACCTACTTCAGACTGTCCTGGAAAGTCCAAGTCTGCTTTTTTTGTATTCATTTTCCAGACCTTCCCGCTGGTTTTATCGGTCAAAGAGCAGGTGATTAAGTTTCCTCCATTCCAAAAATATTTACGTGCAATTAATTGATTTTCAATAATTAACGTATCATTTTTGAGTTCGGCCTGGCAAGTATTTACTCCTTGAGCCATCAGCCCAGTGCTTATCATGAAGCACAATACGACGAGGTTTCTCATTACTATTCTGTTTTTGTCGGAAGCACTTACTCTTTTTCTGATTTTATCACCACACCGTTGCGGTTCAGAAACGGCACGCGCACCACCCACGAACCTTTGCCAGACTCGGTCACCTTCACCATGACATGGTCATCGGTTTTTGATAAAATGGAGGTTTGTAACTTGGGCCCTTTTCCCTCGGACGGCCACAAAATCCAAACGAAAGTGTCATCGGCGGGTAGTTTACGCGAATAAATACCCGTAGGATTGGGCACATACGCGTTGTAAACTCGGCTATACCACCCCTGAATCGTGGGGCTCTCCTGTCCTTTGACCAGAGTCATCTGCCACCCTTGCGTATCAACGGGGGTTATTTGGAGATTACCATAGTCGTTTTTTGTGAACATATTTCCATTGGCATCGATTTCAACGGTACAATCAGGGTGCCAATGCCAAAGGGTTTCGATGGTGCGGGGGCGGTCTGTTTTTAACTGGTCGGCCACTACCCAAAACTTATCTCGCAGGTACACCACCGAGCGGGTATGTTCAAATGTACCTTCCAAATCCGTAAATGCGCTCATCTTTCCAGAGCCATAATCGTGGTCTTTTCCGACAAAAAAATGATTTTCAGGAGTTGGTTCAGTTGTTACTTTGGGGCCTGCGGCCTGCCCTTTTCCATCCACCAAAACCAAATTGTGCCCTTGACTACCCAAGGCATATTTTCTGAATTTCTGCGCCACACTTCCTGTATACGCAAATCTACCCGCATCTACCAACAAATCACGGCCGTAGGCTACCACTGATAAATGGAGCTTGTCATTGTGCTGATGCCCGCTTCCCCAGGGGCCCACGTCCAAAAACGACCAATGCGCTTTTTCGCCATACCCACTTCGGGAAATCAACTGCCCCGCCCAAGGGAAAAATACCGAAGGCGCGGCGTTGGGCTTTGCCCCTTTGGCACCGTTAGATACGACGTATGTCCAATCAGCACGTTCGTATTTTTGAGCTGCCTCTAACACATTTTGGCGATTGTTGTTCAAGTCTGAATCGTTGTTCAATACCCCAAAACCATCAGGTCGGATTGTCATGGCGAGGTAGTTCCACATATCCTGCAAGGTTTTATTGTAATATTCAGAAAGTACCACCCCCGCTTTTTGGCAGGTTTCGGCAAACTGGTTAAAATTCAAAAGCGCTACATAATGATAACTTGAGGATAATTCCGTTTGGGTGCCATCAGGATATATTTGTTCTTTCATGCTTGCGGTCATTGCTTTGATGGAGTAGTCGAGCCACGAGGGGGATTCTTTCCACTCAGGCCACGCCGTTGCCACAACCGCAAGACCCGACATTTCCATGGTGAGCCAGTTTCCCTGCGCGTGAAAATTTCGGGCGTAGTGCGCATGATGTGGCAAGCTGCTCAGTATCAACAATTGAGTGGCAGAGCTGATTTGCTCCGTATTCCATAATTCATAAAAAACTTTCTCCCATACTTTTTCCCGAAAGCTTACTTCCAGGCCACGCCACATGGCTGTTCGGCTGTTTTTGGCAGGATAAGGCCAACTACTAATGACCCAACTTTTTACAAATGAATCTACATATTGCAGATACTGAAGGTTACCCGTTTCAAAATATGCCTCAATCACGTCCCGTATGGGGTAATGGCGGTTGAGCGCCCACGCCCATTCCAAATCATTTTCGGGGCCAGTATGCGCCCATTTTAAATGTCCATCGGGTAGGCGCGGAGTCTTACCCTTCACCTCCTGAAAGGTAAAAACATCCTTCACGATGGAGTCGGCATCTGCCCTCGTTTTCAATGATTTAAGTGGTAGTTTTTGGCGTGGAACTACGCGCTTCGATTTGGCATAATACGCTAATAAATGGCGACCTGCCAAAGGTAAGTTATTTGACACATAGGCTTTTTTTACCTCCTCTAACCCCGGATACTCCAGATTCAGGTTTTGAAAAATAAAGTTAATTTGTTCGGGATAGGCCGCACATACTTCTTCTACGGTAGTAAGCTTTTTCCAATCGCTTTGAGCCAATGAAACAATGGTAAATAAACAAAGGAAAATGGTGGTGATAGTTTTGATTTTCATCCGTAAAAGTGTTTGAATAGTCTGATAATTTGGATAAAAATGATGGATAGAAAACCCAACAAAAATTGGTGGTAGCAGGTACCAAATCCGTCGGATTACCCAAGCGCAGAAGAGTTATTGAGTTAACCCATTAATATCAATAAGCAATATCAAAAGGGCTCTTTAAGCTATTAAGAGCCTATTTTACCCAGAACTTCTATTCTACAAACGCAATTCGGCTCCATTTTTCGGGTAAATGGGTATCGTAGATACCATGCGGGGTGAGCGACATTGCGGGGTGGGGCTGCACCTCTTTTCCCCCGACCGTCAATTTTTGAAATCTACCCAAAAACATCGTCCAAATATCCCCGTTGGTGGGCGGAAGAGAACGCCCATTGGCCAAAAGATGCAAACTGCTCCAAGGAATTGAAATCTCCAGGCTCCAGCCTTTGTCAACGTCGGAGTTATCGTTCAATGTTCCGTCAATTTGCACCGCCGTTTCCAACCCTGACAGGTCAAAATTGGTAAACGCCCAGCGAATCCCACGCGGGTTAGTGCCTTTCCAAAACGAAGCCCCGCTCCTATCGTAATCTCCGCCAAAAGTGTACGCCTGCGGCTGATGGACATCAAAAGATGGAATATCAAATTTGCTGCCTTTGTTGTAGGCATCTTTCCAAATAAAAAATACTTCGTAAATGGTGTTTGCGGCGTTGATTTCCAGCTCATAATAACAATCACCGCCATCGATAAATACTTCTAAGTCATTTTCCAAAAAAACAATGCTATCTCGCTCGGTTTGGTAAGCCTCTACAAAAGGCTCCTCCGCGACAAAGGCAATGTACAAATGGGTCTCGTTCCAAAGAACCGCCGTTTGGGTGTTGTACATTCCTGGGGCACCCGTCACCATATCCACAAATCTTTTGCTCCATTGGGCATTTTTCCAAACATCCTTAGTCACGTTTCCGTCGATTGCGATGGACGTTAAAATCTTGTGGGCTTTATAATCAGGGGCACTATTCATGGCGAACAGAGATGGGTTATCTGTTTTACTTAATCAGCCCCAATTCAATTTCTGGGGTGCTTTTGACGGCTAAAAATATTTTTTCATTGCTTTTGGGTAGTCTGGGAAAACCGCTTCGGGTTCTTCAATTTCAGGATGCCAACGTTTTTCCCATTCAAAGCTGTAATAACCTTTGTAACCATTCTTTTCCAGTGCCGTTATCGCCTCCGTCAACGGAGCTTCACCTTGGCCAATCCTGACATAGTGCAATTTCCCATCTACCACCTTAACATCTTTAATGTGCACGTGACGGATGTATTGTTTCAATTTATCATGTACTTCGGTCGGTGTTTCTTTCGTAACCGTCCACATATTGACCACGTCCCAGATAAGCCCAATCTGCGGGTGTTTGGCAGCCTGCATGATTTGAAATAAAATTTCTTTGCCGACTACTTTACCGTGCGATTCAAGCAATACATTCACATTTTTTCCTTCGGCATATTTTCCTAATTCCAACAAGCCATTGATAATCAACTCAATGGTTTTGTCTCTATCCTGTTCTTTGGGCAAGTCGTTGGGAAATACGCGTACGTTGGGGCAGTTTAATTGCTGGGCCAAATCAATGAAACGTTTGGCTTCGTCGAGGTTGGTTTTACGAAGAACTGGCTCAGCAATGTGCATATTGGCAGATGCTCCCAAACCCACTATTTTTATCCCTTTGTCATTGGCTTTTTTCAACGATTCTTGGATTTGAGCCGCGCTGCTAAACTCTGGACACTTCGTTAAATCCATTTCGTTAAGAATCCCCCGAATTTCAATTCCTTTGTATTTATGCTCCGCCGCGAAGTTAAGAATGGTATCAAAAGACCATTTTGGACACCCCAAAGTCGAAAACGAAAATAGAGGATTTGCTTTTTTGATCTCAAATGAAAAGCCCGCAAAGGCTAAACCCACTAGCCCGGGGGTTGATTGGAGAAATTCACGTCGGGTAGAATTCGTTAACTTATTCATATCTTCTGTTAGTCAATGCCTCAATGTTAAAAGGAATAATCGTCTTTTTTATTACGGCTTGGTATGTTACAAAGGACGAATTTTAATGTTTCTAAAAAACGCCTGATCGCCGTGGTATTGCAACAAAATCCTGCCCCGCTCACCCGTACCGAAATTAGGCAAATCTTTGTATTTGCTCATCGCAATCAACCGACGGTAATCATCGCTGTTTCGCTCATATTCAAGTACTTTGACACCGTTGAGCCAGTGCTCAGTATGATTTCCTTTCGACACAATTTTTGCCGTATTCCACTCCCCTATTTTTCTGGCTGGCTTATCTTTTGCCGCAGGAATCATGTCATAGAGAGAAGCGGTGGTTCGGTTTCCGTCGCGGCCTTTTTTGGCGTCGGGGTGTTTGTCATCATCCAGTAGCTGAAATTCCAGCCCCAGCCCCGACTTGGGCAGATTGGGGTCAACGAAGTATTTAATCCCGCTATTGCCGCCTTCGGTGAGTTTGAAATCAACGCTTAACTCAAAATTGCTATAGGCTTCGGTGGTCACTATATCGCCACCTTTGCCTTCGGAGGGCTCCACGCTCAGGACGCCATCGCTTATTTTCCATCCTTTTTCGGGAAATTTATCCAAAGCCGCGCCCCTCCATCCGTTGGTAGTTTTACCATCCCAGAGCAGTTTTACCCCTTGCTTTTTCTCATTTTTGGAGAGTGTATTAGGGGCTTGTTGCCCAAAACTTACGTTAAACGCCAGCAACAAAAGAGATAAAAAAGCGAAGTTTTTCATTTTAGGTTGGTTCATTCTTTCGGATTTTTAATTGGAAAAGGGATTAGTTACCTACTTCTAACCAATTATAAGAATCATAGAAGTAATTTTTATCGCCAATCAGGATTGTTTAGCCAATAACCATTTCACAAAAAGGAACTCATCACAGGCTGTTGAAATGATTAAAATGCCCGTAATTTACGGCAGATTTAAAGCCCCTAATTCAATACACCCAAAATCAAAATTCATTTTTCAAACCCTGATAGGCTCTTTTAGGGTCTTTCTGTTTATCATTCATCCGTATGCAAGCAATTGTATTAGAGCAACCCGAAGTTCTCAAAAAAATTGAATTAGAAGCACCCCAACCTCCTGCACCAAACGATGTTTTGCTGAAAATGAAACGCTTGGGAGTTTGCGGTACCGACCTCCACGCCTACAAAGGCAACCAGCCTTTTTTTTCGTATCCGAGAATTTTGGGGCACGAAATCGCCGCCGAGGTGATTGCCCTGGGAGAAAATGTGTCCCACTTAAAAATAGGCGATAGGTGTGCCGTGATGCCGTACCGCAATAAGGAAATAGATCAGGCCGTACGACGCGGCAAAACCAATTGCGGCAGTACCCTGAGTGTTTTGGGGGTCCACGAAGACGGTGCCATGCAAGAATACATCAGCTACCCTGCCCAGCATGTTTTTCCAGCCAATGAACTCTCTCTCGACCAGATTGCCATGATTGAGCCTTTGGCCATTGGCAGTCATGCCGTTGAGCGCGCCGACATCCAACCCGATGATATTGTGCTGGTAGTGGGTGCAGGCCCCATTGGTATCGGAACGGTAGCGATGGCTTTGCTCAAAGCCGCCAAAGTGCTGGTGTTGGATATGAACCAAAACCGATTGGATTACATCGCCGAAAAGTTTCCGTCGGTCTCCTGCATCAAACTCAGTGATGTTGTTGAAAATTCGCTTAAAGAACTGTTAAATGGTGATTTACCAACGGTGATTTTGGATGCCACTGGCAACAAAGAATCAATGCAAAAGTGCTTCGAATACGTTGCACAGGGCGGAACAATTGTATACATCGGCCTTTTTATCGGTGACGTTGTTTTCCACGACCCGCTCTTTCACCGCAAAGAAATTACCCTTAAATCTTCCAGAAATGCAGTGGCTACAGATTTTACAAAATTGATTCGCTTATTGAAGGCGGGCTTGGTTAACATCGACGGGTACATCACTCACCGATTAGCCTTTGACACACTGCACGAAACCTTTACAAAACTGTATTCACCCGAAGAACGCGTGATAAAAGCGGTTGTTGAATTTGATTAAAAGCTACTCTCTTTCAGATGATTATGTACTATATTTAGAACGTAACCATCTGAAAGAAAACAATTTTAAAAACCTTGTATTTTAGCATTTATACTAACCCAATTTTGTCTTTTTTACCCTACCGTTTTCACTAAATCCCAGCACCACCGCCATGTAGGCGGTTGGATTATTGGGACTTCGTTTGCCCGCTTGTATTTCTATGTCAGCGTTGATAAAACGGTTGGCAAGTTCTTCGTCCTGCACAATTTTATTTTGCTGTGACTTGGTAAAATCATACGCCCCGAGGCGTTCCTGAAAATATTTCCATCGGTCGTCCATCGACATTTGCCCCAATTCATCCCGTATTTCTTGCAACTCGGCCAATGCTTTTGATTCTTGCGTTACAATCAAAAAAGATATATGGGTGACTTTGCGGCCTGTTTTGTGGATTTGGTAAGTAAACGCGAGGTCAGTTTTGGCGGAGATTTCTTCCTGACTTGGGTCTAGCACTCGCCGCTTAAATTGTCCGAAATCATCGTATGTTTCTTCGGTGGCAGAAATCAACTCTCTAAGGTCATCCACCGCGATTTCAGACCAAGCCCCACCGTTAAAGTTTTTCCAGCGGGAAAGAATCTCGTACAATCGCTGAGAATACGTTTTGTTGAGCGACAAAGCAATCGCCAGCTCGTATTCGGTGTAGCCACTTTTTATTTTTGCAATGTGAGGAAGTACTTCGTACGAAACGCCAATTTCAAACACGCCTTCCTTGGCACTGTACTTCGCGGATGAAAAAACATTATAGGCGCTAAATTCTTTTTCATCATCATTTCGGAGCCAAATCTGACAATTTCGCATCAATGATTGCGTCATTGCAAGCATCTGACGATAATTATTAGTGATGAGTTTTGCGGGTATTTTGAAATATTTATTCTGCTTTAATTCGGCATCCGTTTCCGTTATTTGGTTCATCACGATGTAAAAAACGCGCTTTTCCAATAGTGAAAAGTTTTGACGAGTCATGATTGCCCCATTAGGCTGTCGATTGTAGTGCTTTAATTTCATTCTTTTGGACAAGCTGACTGCTTTTTTACTTACTGGTAGCTAAGGTAAAAATCTTTTATGTCAAAACAAAACTGTGTCAGAATTTGCGTTTTTTTGACAGAATTGGGCTACATTTTGACAGAATTAGAACTAAAATATAGGCAGTAAAGCTCTAAAAAACGCGTTCTATTCACTGTAAAGCGCATTTTAGCGAACAATTGCCCGCATAAAACCTTCATTTTTTATACTTTTTAGGATAAAAATCATCTTCTCAAAATCAATACCATATATAATTGTTTGATAATCAAAGTTTTATATAAAATTCTAGTTATTTATCGACTACATTTTGACAGAATTAGGACTTTGCGCAATAAACTAGATTTGGGGTGATTCATTTTTTTTAACGCACATTCAACAACTTCTTAAAAAAAATAAAAAATATCACTTTTCACTCCTAAAATTTAAAATTGTTATTCTGAGAACACAACAAAAAAACCAATGACTTCTAATTCTGTCAACTATTTCTGTCTGACATTTTTAATGACAGAGTTTGACTACATTTTGACAGAATTCGACTACATTTTGACAGAATAGATTACTACATTTTGACAGAGTTCGACTACATTTTGACAGAGTTCGACTACATTTTGACAGAGTTCGACTACATTTTGACAGAATTAGACTACATTTTGACAGAATTAGACCCAATAACTACCTCATAATCAGATTGTTGCAAGCCCCTTAAATCATCAATATTTTAATCATCAATTTCTAAATAAAAATTTAACCAATTTTTCAAATCAAAATCAATGCAGTTTTCTTCTAGGGAAAAACAAAAAAGGGACAAGAAAAAACAAAACAAAAAACAAAAAATCGCTCCATTCAAAAATGGATTGGAGCGTCAACTAAGAAATTAGTTTTATTTATTATTTCACATGTTTACCCCCTTTTCACTTCCACATTCTGCTTTGGACCTTAAATCCAAAACCTTGTACTACTTTTTACCGCATTTTGTCAAAACACTTTTACTAACCATTATTATTTTAACTATTTTTGTAAAAAAATAATGACAAAATCAACAATCGTATGATAAGTCAAAAAGAAGTAGAAAATTTTTTGAAGCATAACCCCGCCCTCACCGTATCGGCTTTGGAGAAAGAAGCAGGAATTCCGAAGGGAACCATTGCCCAAGCACTCACGGGTTCACGTAATCTAGCAGAAAAACATCTGACTGCGCTCTTCCCCATATTAACCAAATACGGTTATTCATCCACCCTTTACGAAAAAGCCCGAGTCATATCCATTATTAATCACAAAGGGGGAGTGGGAAAAACAACCACAACGTCCTCATTAGGGGAAGCATTAGCTAGGAGAGGTTTTAAAGTCTTGCTTATCGACCTAGACCCACAGGGTAATCTCAGTCAAATTCTTGGTGTAGAAAATCCAGAAGTGCAGGTAGCCCATGCGCTGCTAAACCACGCTCAACTACTACCCATCATTGAAATATCTGAAAATCTTTATCTATCCCCCTCTGATATTGAGCTTGCCGATGCCGAGATTCAACTTATTTTGAGTGTTGGTGGCGACTTACGTCTAAAAAACAAACTCCAACCTTTACTTACGGAATTTGAATACGTACTGATTGATTGCCCTCCCTCCCTCAATAAACTGACGATTTCGGCCATGAATGCATCCAACAGCTGTTTGATTACACTATTACCCGAAATGTCGGCCGTAAAGGGCCTTAATTCGCTTCTACAGCGCGTTATGGAGGTGAAGACGAACCTCAACTCAGAATTGAAGGTTGATGGCATAGTGTTTACAATGGTGAAGAAAAACAGCGTCCATGACGGAATCAAAGAAAACGTGAAAGAGAACGTGCCGATTCGGGTCTTTAAAACAGAGATCAAACACCTAGTAGACTTTCAGAAATCACAAATTTTACAACGTCCCATTGCCAAATTTGCCGATAACTCCGAGGCTGCGAAAAATTACCGTGATTTTTGTAATGAGTTTATTGATTATCTGCAAATTGTAAAATAATATCCCTATGGCTAAGCTCAACATCAAAAACGCCATTGGCGAAAAAACCAAACAAGCACTCAATAACAGCTATATCACTTCTGAACAGATAAAGCAAAACATTCAAATTTTAGAGGAACTTCGCAGTTTCATCCCCTCTCCTACCGAGGATGAACTTAATCAACTGGAACAAAATATCATTAAAAACGGGTGTAAAGACGCGCTACTGTTATGGGAAACTACTCAAGGGGTGGTTAACGATTCTTCTCTCACCCCCAATGCCCCCGCCTACATATTGGTAGATGGGCACAATCGCTATCGTATTTGCACCGCCCGAAACATTAATTTCAACGTTCAGTTGATGCCTTTTTTGTCCCTTAAGGAGGTAAAAGACTACATGATAGATTTGCAGTTGGGTCGTCGAAACCTAACCCCCCAACAAACTTCCTATTTTAGGGGTCTCAGGTATAATTTAGAGAAGACTGAAAAAGGTAAATACGACCGAAATGACCATAAGTCCCAGAGTGGGACTTATGGTGAAAATGACGGAGAAAAGCATAATTCCCAAAATGGGACTTATGATAAAAATTCACTTTCAACCTCCGAAAAGTTGGCCAAAGAATATAAAGTTGGCAGAAATACAATTCTAAGAGACGCCGAATTTGCCGCAGGGCTTGATAAGCTAGATAATGACCTTAAAAATGCGGTTTTAAGCGGTGAAATCAAGATTGGTAAAGCTGATATTCAGAAATTAGCCAAGACACAGGAAACCCAACTCATTGACTCAACGGAGAAACTAGAGGGTATACTCACTGAAAAAGAAACGACTCTATTCGTAAAAAATAAGCCCAAAGCACAGGTAGAAGAAACGAAAAAAATGCTGAGAAAAGCATTTGAGAAAATCACAGCCTCATCGGATGTTAGAATGAAAGATGTTGATAAATTGATTGAATGGGCAGAGAAACTAAAACAACTGATTTGAAACCGTAACCCCTCATTTTCACACTCATCTACTGAAAGCTTTCTCCCTAAACGAGAGAGCTTTTTTGTTTTTTTGAAGGTATGTAAAGCATGATGTCAAGTATTCTTGTACGCCGCCAATAATATCTTGCAATCGTTTTCGGGAGATTTTTGGCTAAATCTTCTTTCATTAAGAAATGTCCTTTTTTTATCCATACTTCAATCAACTATTTTTATTATCTAATGAAAATTATCAACCCCACTGCTTTCATATCTTCGGTTTACCCAGCTAAAATGCTCATTTTTATATCATTTTTTACCGCATTATTGGGCGTGACCTCCTACGCAGGGGAAAATAAAACAACCTCGAAAAGCTCCCAAAAAAGATTAGTTGAAGACGAATATTCAACCGATAAGAAAATAATTACCAAAGGACAGATTTTATTTGAAAACAACTGTTCGGCGTGTCATAACTTTTTGCAGAAGGGCATCGGACCTGAACTTTCGACCGTAACAACCGTAGTGCCCTCAGAATGGCTAAAAAAGTTTATCCAAAATGCCCCCGAGATGATTAGTAGCGGTGATGCCCGTGCTTCTATGCTTTTTGATGAATATAAGCAGGTAATGCCAGCCTTTACAACATTACCAGAAGCCGACATTAAGGCAATTATGTCGTTTATTAATTCCAAACGAAAAACTGAAACTACCGCTTCTGTTTCGAGTCATTTAGGAACGCCTGTGAGCAATCCAATCCCCAAGAAAATTGAAAAATCTGGATTACACTTAAAATTAGATTACCTAACTACCGCTCCCCCCACAGCGGCAAAATTGCCCTTGGCCAGAATCAATAAGATGTTGAAATTGGCGGGAGCAAAAGACCGGTTGTTTATCGTGGATTTGCGGGGGAAACTCTACGAAATAATTGAAAATCAACTCGTAGAGTTTATGGATATTGCCAAAGAAATTCCTGAATTTATTCACGCTCCAGGATTGGCGACTGGATTTGGGAACTTTGCTTTTCATCCTGATTTCTACCGTAATGGACTTTTTTACACCACCCATACCGAAAAAGGAAAAGCTGCTACGCCCGATTTTGGCTACGCCGACTCCATAAAAGTAACCTTACAATGGGTACTCCGAGAATGGAAAATGGAAAATCCTAATGCCAATTCTTTTTCGGGCAAAGGTCGTGAGCTGATGCGGGTCAACATGGTTTCACCCATCCACGGAGTACAAGAAATTACGTTCAATCCTTTAGCCAAGGCGGGGAGTGCTGACTATGGTTTATTGTACATTGGAGTGGGAGATGGGGGCGCTACAGAAAATGGTTTCGCTTTTTTATGCAATGATAAAACGCACGTTTGGAGCTCCGTATTACGCATCAATCCATTAGGGAAAAATAGTAAAAACGGGCGCTACGGAATTCCTGCGTCAAATCCATTTGTTAAAGTCAAAGGCGCGGTTGGTGAAGTGTATTGCCGTGGTTTTAGAAATCCCAATCGCATCATTTGGACACCAGATGGTAAAATGTTGATTACTGATATTGGCCAAACCCAGATTGAAGAAATCAATATTGGCAAACCAGGAGCTGATTACGGATGGCCCGAGCGGGAAGGCACTTTTGTGATGAACGCACGCGGAAAAATGAATTTGGTGTATCAGTTACCCAAAAATGAGCCTCCAACCAAGTATACTTATCCAGTAGCTCAATACGACCACGACGAAGGCAATGCCATTTCGGGGGGATATGTGTATTCTTCAAACAGCATTCCGTCGCTTAAAGGCAAGTATGTTTTCGGTGACATAGCCAATGGCCGTATTTTCTACGTCGAAAATAATCAGTTACGCATCGGACAGCAGGCCACCATTCATGAATTGGAGCTTATGCTTGATGAGAAGTTAATAACTTTACGAGAACTCACAGGCCATGCCAAACCAGACGCTCGATTGGGAGAGGGGCTAAACGGTGAATTGTATATTTTTACAAAAACAGACGGGAAAATTTACAAAGTCAGCGCTTGTATGGTAAATGAATAACTGTTTTGCAGAAATGACCCATTATAATGATATTTTACTTTAAACTTGATTGTTATGAACACTGCAAAGATTCGCAGCCTTGCAAAAATGATTGACCACTCGCTACTGCATCCAACCCTGACGGATGCAGAACTACTGGAAGGTTGTAAACTGGCCCTAAAATACGATGTTGCCTCGGTTTGTATCAAGCCTTATGCGGTCAAAATGGCCACGAAGTTGCTGGCAGGTACTGATGTTTTGGTAGGTACGGTGATTGGTTTTCCCCACGGTAACAGTACCGTTTCTATAAAAGTCGCCGAAACTGTTCAGGCCTGTAAGGACGGTGCTGTTGAGATTGATATGGTGGTCAACATCGGAAAGGTATTGGCCAATGATTGGACTTATGTGCAAGAGGAAATACAAGCCGTTTTAACGGCTTGTAAGCAGCACGGGGCCATTCTGAAGGTGATTTTTGAGAATGATTTCTTGCCCGAAGATTCCTTTAAAATCAAACTTTGTGAAATTTGTACGGCAGTTGGGGCTGAATTTGTGAAGACCTCCACGGGCTACGGTTTTGTGAAGGGCAGCGACGGAAAGTACAGCTACGAAGGCGCTACGGAGCATGACCTTCGTTTGATGCTCGACCACGTGGGGCCTGGGGTTTTGGTCAAAGCCGCGGGTGGGGTGCGTACTCTTGACGGGCTTCTGAAAGTGCAGGAAATGGGCGTTGCGCGTTTGGGAGCCAGCGCAACGGCGGCCATTATGGAGGATGCTTATCGTCGTTTTGGATTAGTCGATGGTAGCGCGCCCACGGGCCCCATTGCCGAAAGTAAAGGGTATTGAGTAAAAATACTGTTTTTTAGGAAGATTTAATCGATTAGAAATTATAACCATTCACTTTTTTCATGAAACCTACTTACGTTTTTTTAGTGCTTCTGACCACGCTGGGGTGGGGAAATGCTCAAGCCCAATCCAAAAAAGAAAAAGGTCCAAAAATCATCAAAACTTTGATTGTTGACGGGCAAAATAACCACGAGCAGTGGCCCAAAATAACGTACATGATGAAAGATTACTTGGAAGAAACGGGTAAATTTTCGGTGGATGTGCAACGTACTTATTACACTTGGAACGGTGGTGATCTCGTTGATAAATACAAAATCAAAGGACTTCCTGCCACCAAAGCAATGGCAAATGCCAAAATGGATTCCGCTTTTCATCCCGATTTTTCTAAATATGATTTAGTGGTTTGTAATTTTGGTTGGAACGCCGCCCCTTGGTCGGACGAAACGCAGGCTGATTTTGAGAAATTCATGAACAATGGCGGTGGTTTAGTGGTCGTCCATGCCGCCGATAATTCATTTCCGAAATGGCCCGCCTATAACCGAATGATTGGGGTAGGAGGCTGGGGCGACCGTAGCGAAAAAGACGGCCCTTTTGTTTACTACGATGAAAATGGAAAGTTAGTTAAGGATATGCAGGCTGGTAAAGCAGGCTCTCATGGAGCACAAAAAGAGTTTTTAATCACCGTCAGAAACTCCAAACACCCGATTACGAAAGGAATGCCGCTGAAATGGATGCACACCAAAGATGAAATGTATGACCGCCTGCGCGGGCCCGCCGAAGATATGGAAGTATTGGCCACGGCTTTTTCTCCTAAAGATAACCGCGGAACTGACCGCCACGAACCCATGTTGATGACCATCAAATACGGCAAAGGGCGCGTTTTTCATACGCCGCTAGGACACGTTGATTATTCGGTCGAATGCGTTGGTTTTATCACTTGCCTTCAACGCGGTGCTCAGTGGGCCGCTACTGGTAAGGTCGATATCCCCATTCCAAGAGATTTCCCGACCGAAAATGCCACTAGTCAACGCAAGTTTGTTGATTAAATAAACCAGAATGAGGAACAATTAATGGAGAAAGACGGATAGAAATAGAAGTTAGAAGTACATTTGGGATAAAAATTAACACGTTATTTATCGGTATTTTCCCAAACGTAATGAGAAAACTTCTTTTTGTACTGTATTCAGTACTTTTTGCTCCAGACACCATTGCACAAACCGAAACTTTGGTCAATTCCGTTGAGGCAACCTATCGCGCAGGTTTGCCTCATTTTTTTGATAAAATACAGAAAGGCCAAGCCGTAAAAGTGGCCTATTTGGGTGGGAGTATTACCCGGGCCGATCATGGTTGGCGCACTAAAACATTCCAATGGTTGCAAAGCAACTATCCCCAAGCACAATTTGTGGAAATCATGGCTGCCATCGGTGGAACAGGCTCAGATTTTGGGGCTTATCGCTTGCAAAACCACGTTCTGCAATATGCTCCTGATTTGGTTTTTGTGGAATTTGCCGTCAATGACAATGGAAAATCGGCGCAGGATGTGAAGGAATCAATGGAAGGAATTGTTCGCCAAATTTGGCAACAAAACCGCTCCATTGATATTTGTTTTGTGTATACTTTCTCCCGCCCGCAGTTGGAATTTTATCAGCGGGGTACATTCCCCGTTTCTGCATCAGCGATGGAAGGCGTCGCCGATTATTACCAAATCCCCTCAATTTCAATGGCTTTTCCTGCGGTGAACTTAATTGCTGAGGGAAAAATGGTGCTTCAAGGTAAGGCTGGTTCTACTACTGACCCAATGGTTTTTTCGGCGGATGGAGTGCATCCTTTCCCTGAAACAGGGCATAAGGTATATGCAGACGCCGTAAAAAAACACCTCATTCAGCTTCAATCGGTTGGGAAAAAAGGCAAACACAAGTTGAAAAAGGCGTTAATGCCTAACAATTTAGAAAAAGCAAGCCTTTTGGCGCTGGATAAAATCGAAAAAAGTTCGGGTTGGCCACGTGTCGATTCAGTCGTGGTGGGAAAAGCTTACGCCTCGCTTCTGACCTCCGTTATTGCTTCTGATGACACTTCGGAGTACATCAAGGTACGTTTTAAGGGAACAAGTTTTGGAATCGTGGATGTGATAGGGCCGAGTAGTGGGCAAATTAGAGTATATATTGACAATGAGCCGCCTCGTTACATCAATCGTTTTGATGAGTATGCGACCTACTACCGGATGAATTATACCATTATTAACGGTTTAAAAGAGGGAAATCATGAGGTAACCATAAAAGTTTCCCCTGAAAAGCTTGATAAAGCGTTGATTTTGCAAAAACGCAATAACAAAATAAACAACCCTAAGTTATACGAGAAGCAGTTTTTATACTTAGGAGGGATTTTGGTGAAATGATAAAGCCTTTTAAGTATGACTATTAGGTATATTATTTTTTAGAATTTATATTTTGATAATATAACTGTTCGTATTTTCGCGAAATACATAATTTTACTTCACTCAAATCCAACGTTCTAAAAAACCATTTATGACTTCACTTTTACTACCCCCTTTAAATCCCTTACGTTGGCTTCAGCATTTAGGCTCTTTTTGCCTTTTAGCCTTATTGCTAACGGTTTCAACGGTTTCGCGGTCGCAGGCACCTACCGAATTGTTCATTTCTGAATACGTTGAAGGAAGTAGCAACAACAAAGCGATTGAAATTTATAACGGTACTGGTAGTTCTATAAATCTAGCGACTGGCGGTTATAATATTCAGATGTTTTTTAACGGTAGTGCTTCTGCGGGACTAACCATTAATTTAACGGGGACGGTCGCTAGTAATGATGTTTTTGTTATTGCTCAGGCCTCTTCTAATGCGGCTATATTGGCCCAAGCTGATCAAACCAATGGCGCTGGTTGGTTCAACGGTGACGATGTGGTTGTGCTTCGCAAAGGCACTACAATTATTGACGTAATTGGTATAATTGGAAATGACCCTGGGACCGAATGGGGATCGGGGCTAACCTCTACCGCCGACAATACCCTTCGTCGGAAAGCAGCCATCTGTGGTGGTGAAGTAAACGGAAGTAATGCATTTGACCCTGCCACCGAATGGGATGGCTTTGCCAACGACACATTTGGTGGCTTAGGAACGCACACCGCTACTTGCGGTCCCGTGACGCCTACGCTCAACATCAATGACGTTTCTAAAGTGGAAGGTAATACCGGCACCACTACTTATTCATTTACCGTAAGTTTGAGTGTAGCTGCGGGAGCAGGTGGAGTTACGTTTGATATTGCAACCGCCGATAATACCGCTAGTTCGAGCAGTGATTATGTAACAAAATCATTGACTGGACAAACCATTCCTCAAGGCTCAAACAGTTACAGTTTTGAAGTGGTAGTAAATGGCGACGAAACAACCGAGCCAAACGAAACTTTTTTTGTTAATGTAACCAACGTAACTGGTGCAACTGCGGGTGATACACAAGGGCAGGGAACCATTCAAAATGATGATATTGCAGTTTCCAAAATACACGAAATTCAAGGAAGTGGCGCAACGACGCCTTTTGCTGGCACAACGGTTGCCATTGAAGGCATTGTAACGCGTACTTTTCTTGGTTCAACACGTTTGAACGGTTTTTATGTACAGGAAGAAGATGCCGATACCGACGGCAATCCAGCCACTTCTGAGGGGATTTTTGTTTTTGACCCCGCCCAACTTTTCAACGGTAACATCGGTGATAAAGTAAAAGTAACGGGTAAAGCGGCAGAATTTACCTCAAGCGGAAGCAGCTTAACCCAATTGAACGAATTGGTGAGTGTACAGAATGCGGGTGCGGCTACGTTACCTGCTATTACCAACGTACAATTACCTGTATCTGACGTCAGCGACTTGGAGCGCTATGAAGGAATGCTTGTGGAGTTGAGCGCCGCCACGGGAAATCTTACCGTGACAGAGCTGTTTCAATTGGGCCGTTTCGGACAACTTGTGCTCTCCGCAAACGGTGACAGCAATCAACCTGGCACCGACGCCCGTTTAGATCAATACACGCAGTTTAATACGCCAAGCGTAGCAGGTTATTCTGATTATCTGGCCCAGATTGCCAAAAGAAAGATTTATTTGGATGATGGCGTTGGTTCACAAAACCCTGACCCTATCATTTTTGGTCGAGGTGGAAATCCCCTCAGCGCTTCCAATACCCTCCGCACGGGCGACGAGGTCGTGAGTGTGGTGGGGGTGTTAGACCATCGTTTTGAAGGCTACCGAATCCAGACCTTGACCAGCCCTAATTTTGTGGCGACTAATGCCCGCCCAGCTACGCCTCCCGCCCTGGGTGGCACATTGAAAGTGGCTAGCTTTAACGTGCTCAACTATTTCAACGGTAACGGTTCGGGCGGTGGGTTTCCTACTTCACGCGGAGCGGACAATGTTACCGAATTTAATCGTCAACGGGATAAAATTCTGAACGCAATTATTACTTCAGGAGCTGATGTAATTGGTTTGATGGAAATTGAAAATGACGGTTTTGGAGCCACGAGCGCTATTCAGGATTTAGTGAATGGATTAAACGGAATTGCGGGTGCGGGCACCTATAATTTTATCAATTCAGGCAACATTTCTACTGACGAAATAACCGTTGCAATGATTTATAAACCTGCTACGGTCAGCCCAGTTGGCGATTCTAAAGCCATTCCTTTTGATTTTGGTACGGGTTCGTTCACGGTAGTAGGAAGACGGTCGTTGGCGCAAACATTCCAGCAGGTTTCAACGGGAGAAGTGTTTACGGCTGTAGTAAACCATTTTAAATCAAAGGGTAGCAGTTCAGGCGGTGCAGGAGATACCGATTCTGGCGACGGACAAGGCTTCTCCAACGGAACACGTACACGTCAGGCACAGGATGTAGCCGCGTGGTTATCGACAAATCCTACGGGCGCAACCGACCCTGATTACCTTATTCTTGGTGATTTGAATGCGTACGCCAAAGAAGACCCACTAACTGCTTTTGCCAATGCGGGTTTCGGAAATCTTCTTCCTTTGACTTCGTATTCATACGTCTTTGACGGACAACTTGGTTCGCTTGACCACGCCCTTGGAAGTTCTGCCTTGGCCTCACAGGTAACGGGGACCGAAAAATGGCACATCAATGCAGACGAGCCCACCGTTTTAGACTATAACACAGAATTTAAAACAGCAGGTCTTGTTGCTTCATTGTACAGCACTGAGCCTTACCGGGCTTCCGACCACGACCCTGTTTTGGTCGGACTGAATTTGTGCACTCCGCCCACAATCACTAACGTAGTAGTAACCCAACCTACTTGTTTGACCGCTACGGGCAGCGTTGTAATTACCGCCACGGGTACAGGTACGTTGGAGTACAATTTGAATAATATAGGTTGGCAGGAATCAAATACTTTTAGCGGTTTGTCTTCGGGAAATTATACCCTTGTAGTGCGCTCCAAAGCCAATACATCTTGCTCTACAACCTATGCAAGCAACCCCGTTGTGGTTAATGCTGCTCCGCTTGTACCTTCAGTGTTCAACGTTTCGGGCGGTGGTGGAAAATGCAGCGGAAACAATGGAAATGGAGTTGTGCCATCATTCACTATTACACTGAGCGGTTCGCAAACCAACGTAAATTATCAACTCCTCCGCAATGGCTCGCCAGTGGGCAGCGCAGTAGCGGGCACAGGTAGCTCTTTGACATTTACGCAGACCGAGCAGGGTGCTTATACGGTTTCTGCGACTTCAACGACTGGCTGTACATCGGCAATGACGGGAGAGGCCATTATTTACACCAACAGTCGCCCCGATAAATTTAAGGTGTCGGGTGGTGGAAATTACTGCGTGGGTAGTGCGGGGGTAGAAGTGGGTATGGAGGATTCTGAATCAGGGGTCAATTACTTGCTCAAGAAAAATAATGTAAGTACGGGAATTCTGGTGGCAGGAACTGGTAGCGCTATTAGTTTTGGGTTGCAACTTGCTGGTACGTACACAGTTGACGCCATCAACGCCGCCACGGGTTGTGACGCTAACATGAACGGCTCAGCAGTTGTTTTGGCCAAAAACTGCAACGGTAGAGTAGGAGCAGAAACCTTTGACCCAGATGATTCTTCTGATGCTAATGTGTGGGCGGCGATTGCGCCCAACCCTGTGATTGGAAGAGAATTGACCCTTTTGGTGAAAGGAATGGCTGGTAAAACGGTTGAGTGGCAATTGCTGAATGTGCAGGGAAGTGTGGCTGTATCGAGCCGATTTGTGAGCGGTAGTAACGCCCATCGTCAAACCCTCTCTGTTCCTCAATTGGCGGCAGGCTCGTACCTGCTCAACGTTCAGTCAAATGGTAAAAGTCTGACGTTGAAAGTGATGAAAGCAGAATAATTTTTCATTAATTAATATTGAAAAAAGACAGCGAGTCTAGCGCACATTTTGGCGTAGATTCGCTGTCTTTTTTTGCGGTATTTTTTTAGGGCTTAATTAGGTAATTTATCCCTAAAATACCCATAGGCCCAGGTTCCTGCCACGGCGCTCAATAACGTGACAATCACGGCCATATAACCACTGCCGATTTGAGCAAATAGAGGCCCAGGGCAAGCGCCCGTAATGGCCCAGCCTAAACCAAAAATAAGGCCACCGTAGATTTGTCCTCGCTGGAATTTCTTGGGGTGAAACTGAATAGTTTCGCCAGATAATGTCTTGATATTGAATTTTTTAATCAAAAATACTGAAACCATTCCAACCACTACGGCGCTACCAATAACGCCGTACATGTGGAAACTTTGCAAGCGGAACATTTCCTGAATACGGAACCAAGAAATGATTTCGGCTTTGACAAAAACAATCCCAAAAAGAACCCCGACAATCAGGTATTTGATATTACTGACCCAACTTTCGGGTTGTGCCATGTCATTGGGAGCTTCACAGGCGAAGGGCTGTTCATCTTGCTCAATGGGAGGAGAAACTTGTTGAAAACTCATTGTTGTATGCTTTAATGTGTTGGGTTTCAATTAAAATAATTTGAAAATAATGGGCATTAGTAAGTGAGTCATGGTAAAACCGCCAATCATAAAACAGCAGGTTGCGATGAGAGACGGAATCTGGAGATTTGACAACCCCATGATTGCGTGACCCGAAGTACATCCACCCGCATAGCGTGTGCCAAAACCAACCATAAAACCACCTAAAACAAAGAAAATGAATCCTTTCAGGGAGAAGAGTGCTTCCATGCTAAACAAGTCGGCGGGCATCAATCCCGAAAAATCCTGAATTCCTAACGTCCGCAAATCAGCCATTGTGTTGGTTGAAAGTTGGAAAGCGTTGGGGTTTTCCATAAAGTTGGTGGCAATCATTCCTCCAAAAAATACGCCGAGTACGAAGACCAAATTCCAGATTTCTTTTTTCCAATCATACTTAAAAAAGGAAATATTGGCGGGAAAACAGGCGGCGCAAATGTGACGCAGTGAGGATGAAATACCAAAAGATTTGTTTCCAATCAATAATAATGTGGGGACAGTCAGCCCAATCAGCGGCCCAGCCACGTACCACGGCCAAGGTTGACGAATCAGTTCAATGAATTGTTGCATGCGAATGTTAATTAATAGTGATAATTGAGAATTAAGTTGAAGTGAGACATATTTACTTTGTTGAATACATAGCGGTCGTTTTGGTATGTTTCGCCAATTTCATCTTTTCGAACAACCAAAAGTAGGGCGTTTAATCCTTTCAAGTATTTTTCAAATTGATACGTGATGCCTAAGTTAATTTGAGAGTACGAAGGCATACCGTATTTGTTAAGTGCGAAATTTTTGATATCGGGTAGTTGGAAATACCCGCCGCTGATTTCAATTTTTAGGTTTTTCCGAGGTTTATAAAAAGTATTGATACTGGTAGCCGTTATGTCCCCAAAACCTTCGTTTCGTTCGCGGGGCATAAACGTATAAAAAGGTTCGCGGCCCCATTCTCGCGGCATGAGGTACCGACCTTCGGCGGTGATTCGGGTGGCATTTACGTACCAATCAAATTTGGCAGATTGCCGCCCGATTCGGCCCGAAATCACCGTTGACGTTGCTCTAGGTTGAGTATAAGCCTGCGACGGGTCTGGATTTCCACCATTACCCAATGCATTTTGCCTAACTAATTGACTTCCTATAAACCAATTTTTGCCTGCTTCGGTTTTTGACTTCCATTCGGCTTTCAGAAACCCCGTGTTAGTTATGTTTTCAAGGTAGGTATCCCAAAGCTCAATCGACCATTGTTTTTTACGGTACGTTGCGCCTAAAATCCCGACTCCTTTTGATTCCGTATTTCCTTTGTACTGAGAGGGTTTCCCGTTTATATCGACTCCTACGGGATAAATGCCCATACTTTCACCCACTTCAAACCACCGAACGGTAGAGCGGGGAGAAATCCGCCAAATGTATTCGCCGTGGAGTTTGAGGTTTGACCATTCATTGATATCTACCACGGCGGCTTCGGTCAGGGTGGGTCTCATGCGTCCATCTTGAGGATTGATAAAGGGCGACAGGGGGATTTGCCGACCGATGGTAACGACCGATTTTTTACCGAAGTGGGTTTTGATAAATAACTCCTCCAATCGGTCCAAATCTTCGTGGTCGTTGGGGCGCTCAATGTCAAAGAGGCCAATCTCGTAGCGGTTGACTTGTCCTGTTTGTGGGTCGGCTTTGGCGAGGTCAGTGGATTTGATGTTAAACATAAAAAAACCACTTAAACCGAGTTGAAAACGCTTAAAAAATTTGGGCGTTTCGTAGCCAATTCCAGCCCCAGCCCCCCATGCATAAGCATCACTCAGATTGCCGTCGTTTACGGTGCCTGACCAATAAGACCGGGCATGACCGTAAAAGCGTCCGTTGGAAAAAAAGTGGTTCAACGTATTGGTATCTTTTTCTATTTCTCGGTGACTATGTATGCCTTGTCCATAAACACGACTTAACATACCTGACAACAATATTAAAATATAAAAAGTGCGATTCATTTTCTTCTCTGCCTCGTGTTTTGAAATAACATTACAAAAGTACAGGTAAGAAAAAGGCCCTTCCGTGACAAATGTTACCTAAAGGTATAATCTACCCCAAAAACTTGACTTAAAAGATTCTGAGGAGCGTCTAAGATGGTGGCATCGTGGCGTAAAGCGGGCGTAACTGGAGAAAATTCCCGCAAATATTCTTTCATCACTGTATGCAAGGTATAGGAAGTAAGCCTTGCTTCTTTCACTCCTTTAAGGCGACAAAGCATGTCATCGGGGTCACCGTCGCGTTCGCAGGCGCACAAGGTGTAGGTTTTGTCAAGATTGAGAGGCTCACCGCCAATGGTTACTTTTTGCACCCGTTGACCCACTCTTTCCTTTGCTTTAAATTCTATCTTCATCCCTTTAAACCGTATCAACCAGCCTCCAAAACGTTTGGATGCATCTTGGGCAAATACGTTTTGCAATTCTTTTTCGAGCCATTCTATGAGTTGTTGGCCCGTTGCTTTGGCTGTTTTGACGTTAGAATCAATGGGGAGCATGTCAAAAAGATAACCTTCGGTGATGGCCACTTTTCCATCTTTGCCCGCGGTTAGGGGTGGGCAAAAACGAAAACCGTTTGACAAGGCTATATCTGAATTAACCTTCCATTTGAGGGCGTCCACAATTAAGGTATCGATTGTGTTTTCGACCACAAAATTTCGGTATAAGGGTAAAGTACTGTACCCAATAACACGATTTATTTCGGCCCGGTACGGTTTTTCAATTTGTTCTATTAACTCCTGTACTTCCTTTTTGGCGGGATATTTTTTAGGGTCAACTTCAATAAGTTCGTATGAATCTCCCGTGATTTTTCCATCTTTAACGCGCAAGTCGAGTTTTCCGATGAATGAACCAAAAGCGCCCGGTTCTACAATTTTGGTGTATTCAGCCTGAATGGGTTTTCGTACCCGTTCGTGCGTATCAGCCCCAAAAATATAGTCAACTCCTTTACAGTCAGTGTTGTTGCCCAAAGCAATTTGTTGGCTAAGCCCTAAATGCGAAAGTAAAATTACAAAATCGCATTGTTCTTGCTCTTTTAACAATGTCACGTATTCTTTTAGGCTTTCTTCGGGTTTGGTGTAAATAATTCCTTTACTGTACATGGGAGATTGACGAATCGGAACCAACGGGTCGGTATATCCCAAAAAACCGATTTTAATCCCCAATCGGTTGAAAATCTGGTAGGGTTGAAAAATGAGATTTCCCCGTTTGCCGTCGCCTGCGTCGTGGTACATATTGGCGCAGACTTTGGGCGTCAGTAGCCCGCCCATCAGGTGCTGCATGTTTTGTTTGTTGTACACCACTTCCCAGTTTCCAGGAAGATACAGGTCATAATTGAGCGCATTTAACAGCGGAACAAACGCTTTTCCCGTAGTTTTGACGGCAAGCATACTGCCCTGAAACATATCGCCCGTATCCATGACGATGGTATTCGACGGGTTTGGTTTTCGCAATACATCTAAGGCCGTAGCCAAATGTGCGTAGCCTCCTGCTTTACGAAATGTAAGTTGGTTGTTCTCCCAAAAAAGCTCATCGTGGGGGTGAAGCTGGCAGTGGACGTCGGTGGTTTGTAAGAATGTAATTGTTCCGTTTTTGGGGTGGTTACCTTTTTCGGAATTTGTGTTTTCTTCAGAAGCCGACAGGGGAGGTGTACTTCCCAAAATGGCCCCTGTAAACAAACCTGATTGGAGGAATTTGCGGCGAGAAGGCATTGTTTATAAAGGTTTAAGTTAAAATCCCGCTTTGATGTAAGACCAACCTTCCTCTTGCCTGAGTACAATTTCTGCCAGCCCGACGGGGACAAAAATGGCCGCTGGTAAAATCTGGTTTTTGGCTATTTTTCGTTGTTTAAGGCTATTTTCACACACGGCAAAGACGATTCCACGTTCTTTCAGAAGTTCAATTTCTTTGCTCAGGATGGCTTCGTCTTTTTTCATAAAACCTACCCCAGCATTGTGAACAACAACTTCGATTTTGGCGGTTTTCCAATAATCTAAGACGTTTCCTAGTTGTTTAACGAGTGCTTTATGCACAAGGGTGTCAGCGGAGGCCAAGTGAAATACGATGCGATGTTCTTTCTCCGGTGTTTGTCCAATGGCCTGATTTACAAACAAAATACCCGTTAAGGCAAAAATAAAAAGGAGTGATTTCATAGGGAGGCGAGGCTAGGCTTTTTGGATTTATTGGCTTTGTGTTTTTCTTTCCAATCCTTGATGGGCTTGTAAGGGCCATATTTATGCTGGGTTTCGGTAAATGGGTCGGAGTAAGGGCCAAACGGATGGTCGAAGGGCTTGCCGTCGATATTGGGCCAATCCTTGCTTAAGTCTTTGGTAGGTCGGGGCATGGAATTAACATAGGCAGCTACGTCCCAGGCTTCTTCGTCGGTGAGTTGGGCATTTTTGTAGGTGACTCCAAAAGGCATGTTGTATTTTACATAGCCCGCAAAGTTGGAAATGCGGTACAAACCCGCGCCGATATTGTAGCTGTTGGGGCCCCAAAGCGGCGGAAACGTATAGCTTTTACCGTCGGCGGCCAATACACCTTCGCCTTTTGCCTGATGGCAACTTTGGCATTTTTGTTCATACACTACTTTCCCCAAAACGGGGTCTGTGGCTCTTTTGAGTCCTTTGAGCTTATAAATTCCTGAGCCTTTGGGTGCTTTATTTTTGGGAACTCCCGTCCCTAACCATTCGATGTAGGCCAAAATGGCCTTCATTTCGCGGCTGGTCGAGTCGGGGGCTTTTCCGTTGAGGCTACGCTCAAAGCAATCGCTAACGCGTTTTACTTGATTTTCGCTTGTTCCCGACCGTTCGCGAAATTTGGGATAGGTAGACTGCACGGCAAAATAGTTGTTGCCCCAAGGCTGTGCACCCGCTTGCAAATGGCAGTTTTGGCAATTCATGCCGTTAGAAATAGGCTTTACGCTGCCCTTGGGCCCCAGATAATCAGCCGTGTGGGCAATGAGCGCTTTGCCATAATTGATTAACTTTTGTTGTTCTGGGTTGAATTTTGACTTTTGCCAATCGGCGGGGCCAGGCCAAAGACCCACAAAGTTTGAATCGGGCTTTACATAATTGTTTTGCTCAACAATGGGCGCATTATCGTTTGAATTGGAATCACCAACGATCAGAATATATCCTAAAAAGAACATTAAACTGGCCGAGGTCAGTAGTAAGACTAATAGAATTTTGAGCGAGCGTAGTAACGTTTCTACGAGGTTGTTGAACTCCATGATTGCCAAAGTGTTGTGAAAGGCGGTGGGACAAAATTAGCGGTATTCAGTTTCTTTCAATGTGATATATGTTACATATCAATGAAAAAATTGAATAAAAAAATGAATATGTAAAATATGAAAATAGTGAGTTAAATGTAGGGAGTTTCACCTAACGAGTGGTTAAGGTTGCGCTATTTTATCCATTTTAGCGCGATACTTCGTAGGAGCAAAAGCCAAGGGGTTAAATGTAAAAAAAAATCAAACCAATCCATGGGTTTCATACCCACGGCTCCGCCGAGTATCCATCGAATTTTACCAAATAAGTGCGGCTCCGGAAGAAAAGGAGCCAATCCTAACGTCAGACTTGCCATGAGCCAAAGTTGCCAATTGTTGAGCATATTTTTCATTCTTAGGTTGATTTTATCACAAAAATCGGGGTTATTACTTTCTTACATCGTGATATATGTTACACAAAAAAGAGAGAACGAATAAATCGCTCTCTCTTGCAAAGGAAGTGGTTGATTTACAATAAAGTAGAAGGACAGACGTATTCCGTCAAAGGTAGTTTTCCCACGCTTTGGAGGGCCGCAAAACCACCCGCTACATCCACCAAATTATCAAAGCCCCGGGCTTTTAAAATCGAAATCGCAATCATGGAGCGATACCCACCCGCACAATGAACATAAAAGGTTTTGTCGGTTGGAATTTGGGCCATGTGGTCATTCAGAAAATCCAGCGGTAAATTTTCAACGCCAACCACGTGCTCGGCCTCGTATTCGCTCTTTTTACGCACATCAAACACCGTCAGGGATGGGTTTTCGGTAAACAAATCTGAAAACGTTTGGGCCGAAATAGATGTGACGCTGTCCAACTCCAGACCAGCTGCTTGCCAAGCGGCCATGCCGCCCTGCAAGTAGCCGATGCAGTTGTCGTAGCCCACCCGGGCCAAACGCGTGATGGTTTCTTCCTCTTTGCCCGCTTCGGCTACCAATAAAATCGGTTGTTTTAAATCGGGAATAAGCGTACCTACCCACGAAGCAAACTGCCCGTTAAGGCCGATATTGATGGCATTTGGAATAAATCCTTTGGCAAAAGTTTGGGCTTCGCGAACGTCCAAAATCAGGGCTTCGGTTTCGTTGGCGGCGGCTTCAAAAGCGGCAGGTGTCAATGCCTGACTTCCACGCTGCATGACATCTTCGAGGCATTCGTAGCCTTGAATGTTCATCAATACATTTTGAGGAAAGTAGGCGGGGGGAGGAACCAACCCCTTCAGAATTTCTTTTATGAATTGTTCTTTGGTCAGATTCAAATTGAGCGCATAATTAAACAACTTCTGGTTGCCGAGGGTGTCGGTGGTTTCTTTACTCATTTTCTTACCGCAAGCGCTGCCTGCACCGTGGCCTGGATAGACGATAATGTCGTTGGCCAACGGAATGATTTTGGTGCGGAGAGAATCGTAAAGATGCCCCGCCAGTTTTTCTTCCGTCAAATCACTATTGACGTGCTGCGCCAAATCGGGGCGGCCTACATCCCCGATAAACAGGGTATCGCCCGTGAAAATGGCCGTTTCTTTACCGTTTTCATCAATCAACAAAAAGCAGGTTGATTCCATCGTATGGCCGGGCGTATGAATGGCCTTGATTTTTACATTGCCCAACTGAAATTCTTCCCCGTCTTTGGCAACGTAGGCTGTGTATGCGGGCTTGGCGGTGGGTCCAAAAACAATGGTGGCGCCCGTAGCGTTGGATAAATCAATGTGTCCCGAGACAAAATCGGCGTGGAAGTGGGTTTCGAACACGTATTTTATGTCAACGCCTTCTTTTTTGGCGCGCTCTACGTAGGCTTTGGTATCACGAAGAGGATCGATGACGGCGGCTTCGCCGTTTGATTCAATGTAATAGGCGGCTTCGGCCAAACAACCCGTGTAAATTTGTTCTACTTTCATGTCTTTTGAGGAAGTTTATTTTGCTGATTTAATAGAACAAAATTACCGCCTGTTGGTAGCCTTTTCTGTAACTTTTAGCACACAGAAATACTGATTGATGTCAGCTTTTATGTCATTTAATAGACTCTAAAACCCACAAAAAAATCCCCGACGTGGTGGCATCGGGGATTTAATGAAAATAAAGCGGGTTAACAAGCGGCAGCTTCGACCAATTCGGTTGCAGTTGGATTTCCTTTCGCGATCCATTCGTTCATGCCTGCCGAATAGTTTTTTACATTTTTGAATCCGTTTTTGACCAAAAGAGAATACCCAATAGCGGCCCGGTCTCCACCCTGACAATGGATAACCACTTGCTTATCTTTACTGATTTTATCCAAATTGGAGAGAATCGTGCCGATAAAAATATTCTCGGCTCCCTCGATGTGTTCGGTATTGTATTCCGACACCCCGCGCAGGTCGATTACCTGCGTATCTTCGCGGTTGAGGTAAGACTTGAATTCGTCGATTTCGATGATTTCGCTTTTTTGGAGCGGGATTTCGAGAGCGTTTACGTCGTCAATATAACCAAGTACGTTGTCTAAACCAATGCGCATCAATTTGCGGGTGAGGTCTTCGACTTGGTTGTCGTTGGCCACCAAAATAAACGGCTCTTCGTAATTTACAAACCAGCCCATCCATGTAGCAAAGGCGTTGTTTCCCTGAATGTTGATGCTTCCAGGAATAAAACCTTGGGCAAAATCAACTTTATTTCTGGTATCAATCAATTTGATGCCTTTTTCCATGGCGGCTTTTACAGCATCGCCTGAAAGTTTTGTTTGTGTTGGTACCTGCGTAAGCAACGGTCGCGCTACTTTGTTGAGTTTTTTCATCATGGCAAAGTACTTGGGTGGCTCGGGTTGGTCGGCGAGCAGGTAATCCACAAATCCTTTTTGGTCATCGTCGTGCTGAAACGCCCAATTCCTGATTTTTTCGTAACCCACCGTTGAGCTAGGAACAGCGCCGAGGGCTTTGCCACAGGCCGAACCCGCTCCGTGGCCGGGCCATACCTGCAAATAATCGGGTAAAGCGGCAAATTTTTGGATGGAATTGTACATTTGAAGCGCACCTGCGTCTTGTGTTCCTTTCATGCCTGCGGCTTTTTCCAATAAATCGGGACGACCGATATCACCTACAAAAACAAAATCGCCCGTAAACAGCATCACTGGTTTGGTACTTGCGGGGTTGTCGGTAAGTAAGAAACTAATACTTTCTGGGGTGTGGCCAGGGGTGTGAATGACTTCAAATGTAAGGTTTCCTACCTTAATAACACTCCCGTTTTTCAGACCGATGTGGTCAAATTCATACTCCCAATCTTCGCCGCCTTCATCAGAAAGGTACATATTGGCGCCAGTGATTGCGGCTAATTCGCGGGCTCCTGAAAGAAAATCGGCGTGAATGTGGGTTTCGGCGATATGGGTGATGCGCAAACCGTTTTGTTTGGCAATTTCAAGGTACGTATCTACATCTCTTTTGGGGTCAATGACCATGGACTCACCCGTTCTTTGGCAACCGATAAGGTAACTCGCTTGGGCTAGGGTTTTGTCATAAATGTGTTGAAAGAACATGGTTGTGTTGTGTTAAGATTAGTATTGTTGAATTAATGATACAAAGTTAGAATGAGGGGATGCTCCGTACTGTGACAATTATTACATAACCCACATTTTGTTTGATTATTTAAAGAAAATTTCTTTTGAAATAATCCCGATGCCCATCACGAGTACAAACCAGCCAAACGCTCTTTTGAGTTTTTCGCTCGGGACGAATTTTGAAAGGTAAGAGCCTACGAAGATTCCGACGACGGAGAAAGCGGTAAATTCAAGCAGAAATGGCCAATCGACGGGAAGGTTGGATACGTCGCCGATAAAGCCGATGAGTGATTTTGCGGCAATGATAAGCAGTGAAGTTCCTACGGCCATTTTCATGGGCAAATGCGCTAAAACCACCAAGGCAGGGATAATTAAAAAACCGCCGCCCGCCCCCACGAGGCCCGTTAATGCTCCCACAACGGCCCCTTCAAGCCCAATGACAGGGTAGTTGAATTTCAACTCGCCAGTTTCTTTGTTTTTAGTCTTTTTCTTCTCTTTAATCATTGAATACGAAGCGGCCAACATCACTATGGCAAAAAATATCATGATGCCGATATTTTTGGTAACTTCAAATCCACCCACCGAAAATAACGAGTCAGGAATGGCAGGAACGAGGTATTTGCGGGTTAGAAAAACGGTGATAAAAGAAGGAACGGCAAAGACCAGCGCGGCGCGATAATTGACCAATTCTTTGCGCATATAATTGACCGAACCAACCAATGAAGTAGTACCGACCACGAAAAGGGAATACGCCGTTGAAAGAACAGGGTTGATGCCCAATAAATAAACTAAAACGGGTAAAGTGAGAATGCTCCCGCCGCCACCGATAAGCCCGAGACTTATTCCTATAAAAATGGAGGCTGAAAAACCAAAAATTTCAATTGAGCTCATTTTCTTTTGCAGTGAGTTGTTGAATGACTCTGCAAAAGTAGAAGGTCAAAAAGGGCCTTACCGTGATAATTGTCACACAGGTCAGGAAAGTTTTAAGAAAATTGAGGGAATTTTTACACGGGGATGCAAGAGCGTTATGAGGGTATGCTTGGATTACTAGCCCTTATCTATGAGTTCTTTCTTTTTTTTTTCGTTGGTTTGGATAGAATCTTTGCCGTTTTCAATCTCTACTTCTTTGACGGTAATGGCGTACGCATTGGGATAAATGGCTGAGCCAAATTTCATGGCGTAGGCCTTCGTAAATTCGGCCCCAAAATAGAGAATCAAAGAAGAATAATAGATCCAAACCAACAAAATAGCCATCGAGCCAGCGGCACCGTACATGCTGCCGATGTTGGTTTTACTGATGTAGAATGAAATACCAAACTTGCCGAGCATAAATAAAAGGGCAGTGAGCATCGAGCCCGCCAATACGTCGTGCCACTTGATTTTGGCATCGGGCAAAACCCTGAAAATAACCGCAAACAGTAAGCTGATGACGATGAACGTAAGCGCTTGATTAAGAATATAAAACACCACAATCGTGACTTCAGGAAATGCGGCCTGCAACCGATTGTTGAATCCGTCTAAGATGGTAGTGACGGCCAATGAGACCACCAGTAAAAACCCAAGACTGATAATGACCGAAAAGGATAAAAAACGGTTTTGGATGATTTTGAGCCATCCTTTTTTTGGTTTGGCTTTGATGCCCCATATTTTATTGATGGAGTCCTGAATTTCGGCAAAAATACCTGTGGTTCCTATCAACAAAGTTGCTATACCGATGGCGGCAGCGGTGGTACTTTTACCACTTATGGCAGCTTTCTTGATGATTTCCTGTAACTCTATGGCGGTGTCTTTGCCCAAAAAACTGTCTAGCTGCGCATAAATTTGCCCTTCGATGGCTTCGCGCCCCAAAAAAATTCCAGAAAAGGAAATGATAACCACCAACAACGGTCCTACCGAGAATACGGTAAAATACGCCAGCGAGCCGCCGAGTTTGGTCACATTGTCGTCTAAAAATCCGTTGAATGAATTAAGTAAGACTTCCCACAATCCTTTAAGCGTGATTTTTCGAGTCATTGAATTCGTTTTTTAGTGGATGGGGTAAAACGAAATTAAAATACTATACCAGTACGGCCCCTAATTATGTCTTAAATCCAAATCATCCAACGACGTATAAGACAGGGAATACTTCTGCGAATTCAGGATATTGAGCTCGATGAGACTTTCTTGGATAGTATTTTGAAATACCTCAATGAGCGAAAAAATAAGTGGTTTATCGAAGTTATGCGTCGAAAACCGGATGTTGCGAGCGCGGTTTATTGTTGAGATAAAATGCATTATTTTCCCCGTATTTTGTGCCATCATTTCTTTCAGAAAAAGAATGGTTAAGGGGTGCTTTAAAAAAGCATTGGTGGTTGGGATGCCATCTTTTCCGTAGAAACTACTGGTATGTTTTAGGGAAGGGTTTTGATCTAGGTGTTCGATTTCTTCGTTATTGATTAATAGCTCAATGGTCAAATTTTGTTCTTTTACTTCCCTATAAAGCTCATACGAGGCCGATTCGGGGGTTAAATCTTTGTTAATGCAAACCGTGTGGGTGGAAGGAAACTCCTCTTGAATGGTGTTACATGCTTTTTCTAATAAATCTGGTTTGGTGTCTACCAAAACCAAACTGTATCCTTCTCGCGCCAGAATGCGCGCAAAAGATTCGCCAATTTTACCCGTAGCCCGGGTGATGAGGGCATATATTAACGTCGAATTTTTCATTTTTTATCCGTTTGAAAGTTATCAATTGGCCAAAAATCTATTTTTATAACCAGTTTATCTCATTATAAAAGCGGCGTAAAAAATGTTCGATATATATTGAAGTTTTATGTTTAATATGATTTAAGATGGGTTTTCCCATTAGAGATTATTTCCCCACATAAATTTTCGTACTCAGTCAAAAAACCATAAAACTAACCTTAATTGGCTGGTTTTATGGTTTTTAAATCATCAGAGAGTGGGTAAAATATTCCTCATTGCGCAATGAAATCCCCATGTTAAGCCCCTTTTTTATGCTGAATATCGAGAAGAATGAGGCCAAATAAAGTTTGGATGGATAGCTCGAAGCCCTGTTAAATAAACGATAAATTGAATTTAGTACTTCTCAAAAAACTGATTTTTAGAAGTGAGAAAAATCAGTTTTTTCGGTGATTAGCTTCATGTGAAGGAAGTTTCTATTTTAGTAATTTACTTTTCTGAAAATCGAATTTGGACACTTTTACCAGTTTCAAACCTGTGCCAAAATAGCATGAGTACTTATTCATTATCAGGTTTCGCGGACGATTTCATTGGCTTTACGGCCGAGTATTCTAAGCGCGTTGCGTATTTTTCGATGGAATTTGCCATTCATCAACCCTTAAAAACGTACTCAGGAGGGTTGGGCTTTTTGGCGGGCTCGCACCTGCGGGGGGCCTATGCGCTTAAGCAAAACCTTATCGGAGTTGGTATTTTATGGAAGTACGGCTACTATGATCAAATCAGAAAAGCTGACCAGACCATGGATGTTTTGTTTATGGAGAAACATTATGGTTTTCTCGTAAAACTAAATGTTACGGTGCAGGTGCTGATTAACAATGCACCCGTGTGGGTGGGGGCGTACTATTTGCCCCCTTCGGTGTTTGGAACTGCCCCCCTTTTTCTGCTGACCACAGACTTGCCACAAAATGATTATTTGGCCCAAACCATTACGCACCGACTTTATGACCCCAATCCAGAAACCCGAATTGCGGCTTATACGGTACTGGGTATTGGGGGCGCAAAGTTGCTAGATGCCCTCAATTTAACACCTGAGGTATATCATTTGAATGAAAGCCACCCCTTGCCGTTGGCTTTTTATTTGTATTCAAAATTCAGCAGCGTTGAGTTGGTCAAAGAGCGCGTTGTTTTTACCACGCACACACCCGAAGAAGCCGGCAATCCGCAGTCGGATATTCGCTTACTTGACCGCATGGGTTTTTTTTACTATTTGCCTTTAGACAAAGTAAGGAGTTTGACGGGGGTAGAGGGAGATTCTTTCAATCATGCGTTGGGTGCTTTACGACTGGCTCGACTCAGTAATGCCGTCTCAGCGATGCACGAGAAAATAAGTAAATCTATTTGGCAACACACGGCAGACATAAGCCCGATTATTCACATTACCAACGCCCAAAGTCAGGTGTATTGGGTGGATAATTCTTTCATTGAAGCCGCAAAAACGGGTAATGATGAATTCTTAAAGAAAAAAAAAGCGGATTGGAAAAAGGAGTTGTTTGAAGTGGTAGCCGACCAAACGGGCGAAATATATGACCCCAACATCCTGACGATTGTTTGGGCAAGAAGACTGACAGGATACAAACGAGCCGATTTATTGCTCAATGACTTGGAGCGCTTCGAGCGTTTGATTTCCAATACCCGCTATCCCATCCAATTGATTTGGGCGGGTAAGCCTTACCCTTATGATTATGTAGGCATTAGCCAATTTGACCGACTTGTGCATTTGTCAAAGCGCTACGTAAACTGCTCTGTTTTGGTAGGTTACGAGTTGTCATTGTCAAAAATGCTAAAAAGGGGAGGAGACGTGTGGTTGAATACGCCGCGCATCACTCACGAAGCCTCAGGAACCAGCGGCATGACGGCCATTATGAACGGTGCGTTGATGTGTTCAACGAACGATGGCTGGGTACCTGAATTTGCCTTGAACGGCCAGAATGCATTTATATTACCTGAAGCCGACGTAAACAACCCGACCCACGAGCAAGATGATTTTGATGCCAAAAACCTGTTTGAATACCTTGAAAACAAGATTTTGCCGCTTTATTACGAAACCCCCGATGCTTGGTGGACCATTGTAAAAGCGGGAATCAATGAAATAAGCCCGCGTTTTGATGCGCTTCGGTTGGCGACGGAGTATTACGAACGACTTTATAAGTCATAATTTGATACAACCTATTACAAAAAACCATCTACCATGCTGACTGAACTTTCAACGGAAATTATAGACCACATGCTGCACAATCAATATTTCGGGCGAATTGGCTGCTCGGCTGAAAATAGGATTTTGATAGAACCAGTCATGTTTTTTTACGATGGGCTTTACATTTACGGTATTACGCGGGCAGGAACCAAAATTGATATGGTAAAAAAAAATCCGAATGTAGCTTTCGAAATTGATGAAATGATTAACCCTGGCGTTTGGCAAAGTGTTTTGATTGAAGGAGAGTTTGAGGAATTACATGATGAACTGCGCGACTCCGCCCTTTATTTGCTCAAAAACCGAAAAGTGCCAGTGTTTGCCAATGAAAAACCTGGAACTTTAAATCAAACATCAACTGAAACCGAGAAAACAGTGCACCCTATCGTGTACCGAATTCATATCAAATCAAAAGCAGGCCGTAGTCTCAGGCTCTAGTCGGTCAACTGATTTTTTACCGCTTTGATAATTGTCTGGGCATCTGTCATACCGACTTGACGCCAAACTTCAACGCCTCGCTGCACTAGTACAAAGGTGGGAGTTTTGAAGATGTCAAAACTCTTAACAATTCCAGGATACGTCATTTCATCAATTTTGAAGACATGAACACTAGTACCCAGCAGATTTTGTAGCAAATCGGCTAAGGAGTCTAGCGAAGCAATTAAGGTGTTTTCTCCCGGTGCTGAAGGCATAAAAATAAGTAAATCAGCGGACTGCGAGGGAATCTGAATCGGATGCGAAACCGTGAACTCCATGCCTGCTTATTTTTAAAATAAAAACGAATCATTAACTTGGGCAAAGGTAGTGATTTCTCGCCCCTCGAAATTGATTTTGGTCAACTCTGCCCCTGTGTTTTACCCGCGCCTTCTTCGTTATAATATCGTTTTTAGATAGAAATTTCTGAAAAATACCACTTGAAAATCAAGGAATATGCTTTTTAATGACTTATCGAATTTACTCTTTGAACAGGAAAATGATTTCTTAGGAATTTATGATCTACAACGATTTCATTTTCTACGGATTAATCATTCTGGGATAAGATTAATGGGCTTTTCGGGGAATCAAAAATTTTCAGATTTCAAGGATCCTTGGTTTCGTGCGGCGCATGATGAAGATACAGAGATTGCTACAAAAATAGCAAAGCTCATGGAATCGGAGCATCATTATGAAGAAGTTGAGGTAAAGTGCCTTTCGGGGCAGGTATTTCGGGGTGGTATTACAATTACGCTTATCCGAGGTACAAATAACGCCTTGGTTCGAATTGTCAATCTGAATCGATTGTATGAAGCTGAACTTGCCCTTTTGCAATCTATCCGTCAATATGAAACCATTGTTTCGAATGCGACCATCGGAATCATCGTTTGTAATGAAAATGGACAGATTATTTCGGCCAATAAAATGGCAGAAAAACTGTTCCACTATTCGGAGGATGAATTTACGACAATGGACATTGAACAATTGATACCCTCCGACCGCATCGATGTACACCGGCAACACCGCAAAAACTTTAACGTCAACCCCCAAACGCGGGAAATGGGGAACGGGTATGACCTGAGAGCCGTCACTAAAGAGGGCGTTGACTTCCCCGTTGAGGTAAGCCTAAGTTACTTTCGCCTGAATGATGAGCTGTATGCCATCGCTTTTATTAACAACATTATCTTTAAGAAAGAAGCCAAGCTGCAACTGAAGGCCCAACATGAACTGATTAACCAACTTAACGTTGAGCTGGAACAAAAGGTGGCCAATCGAACCCACGCCCTCATTAACACGCTCCGACAACTTGAAAAATCTAAAGAAGAACTCGCAAAAGCCTTGGACAGGGAACGTGAATTGGGTGCTTTAAAATCGCGTTTTGTTTCATTGGCTTCCCATGAGTTCAGAACACCATTAACGGCGATTTTAACCTCCACAACATTGGTTGAAAAGTACGTCGACAGAGCTAATCAGGATAAAATCCACAAACATTTGGTGAGAATTCGTGCATCGGTAAACCACCTCAACGAAATCCTAGAAGAGTTTTTATCCTTGGGCAGGTTAGAAGAGGGAAAAGTAGAAATTCATACCGACCGCGTAAACTTGGCCCAACTAGTGGATGAAATTATGGAGGTGATGCAAGGGATATTGAAGCCAGGACAGACGATTAAGTCTCATTTTTCTCCTACCGATATCATCATTATTGATGCTACGCTGTTGCGTAATATCATTCTGAATCTTCTGACAAATGCCGCAAAATACTCTGATTCTGAATCGAGCATTACGGTGGAGGGAGCTTGTAAAGACGGTCTGCTGACACTTACCGTGCAGGATAGCGGTATCGGCATTTCGGAAGAAGACCAAAAACATTTATTTGAACGTTTCTTCAGAGCCAAAAACGCCGCCAATATTTCTGGTACTGGGTTGGGGTTACATATTGTAAATCAATACGTTAATCTTTTGGGAGGACATATTACACTGACCAGTGTCTTGAATCAAGGAACGACCGTTACCATAACCTTACCTTATGAAAACCATTTTGTTGATTGAAGACAACGAAATCATTCGTGAAAATACCGCCGATATTCTTGAATTGGCTGGTTATCAGGTTTATGTGGCCGAGAATGGAAAAGTTGGCGTAGAGAAAGCCATTGCCGTTAAGCCCGATTTAGTGATTTGTGATATTATGATGCCTGTATTGGACGGCTACGGAGTGTTGCAAATTTTCAACCAAAATCCTGAACTGGCGGGAACCCCTTTTATCTTTTTGACGGCCAAAACTGAACGCACTGATTTGCGCAAAGGCATGGATTTGGGGGCAGATGATTATTTGATGAAACCCTTTGACGAAAGTGATTTACTGCGGTCTATTGAGGTTCGATTGAACAAGATTGCTCATCTCAAACCGTCGGCTAATCCCGTACCTGTTCCCCCTGTGCAGGAGGATAATCTAAACCGTTTTTTACAGGAGACATACCATGAAGGTAAATTTCAAAGCTTCATAACCGACAGAAAGCCGCACGTTATCCCCAAAAAGCAATACGTTTATTTGGAGGGCGATGAGCCTATTCGATTGTTTTATCTCAAATCAGGGCAAGTAAAAACTGTTCGTATCAATGGTGACGGCAAAGAGTTTATTACGGGGCTTTATCATCCTGGCGATTTCTTTGGGTATCTTTCCTTATTTATGCACACCGATTACACCGATTCGGCCGTGACCCTTGTTGACTCAGAATTAATTTATATTCCTAAAGCTGATTTCTTAAAAGTGATATCTGATGATTTGGAGGTAAGCCTAAAATTTATCAAGTTGATGTCTAGCCGCGTAAGTGACCACGAAAAAAAACTGCTTGGAATGGCTTACAATTCTTTGCGCCGCCGCGTAGCTGATACGTTGCTGGTGTTACAGGCCCAACAACCCGAAAGCGCAATTCAGCTTTCCCGCGAAAATCTGGCCGCGATGATTGGTACGACGTCTGAATCGCTGATTCGAACGCTCAGTGAATTCAAGCATGATGGTTTTATCGAAGTCACCCCTCAGGGTTTTCGGGTGGTGCAACCAGATAAACTGCGCATCAACGTTCGGTAACGAATTTTAAGACTTTACTGACTCTCAAGTATTAAACGTCCTTCAATTCAAGTGAGTTTTCATTTATTTTACTGGCATTTTTTAACACTTCAATCATTCCACTATTTACTGTTGCGGTAATTTTGTGTCATTTTACATTCTCAAATGAACAAATCCATGAACGTGCTTATCGTTGAAGATGAACCCTTAGCAGTACAAAAATTATCAAAATTGCTGCTTGAAGTTGCTCCTGAACTCAGAATTTCTGGTATAACTGACGGTATTGAAAGCACCGTTGAATGGCTGCAAGCCAACCCAAATCCTGATTTGATTTTAATGGACATTGAACTGTGCGATGGGCAAAGTTTTGAGATTTTCAACCAAATGGAGGTAAAAAGTCCGGTTATTTTTACCACATCTTACGATGAATATGCCATTCAGGCTTTTCGGGTAAACAGCGTCGATTATCTGCTTAAACCCATAAAGAAAGAAGAACTCGAAAGGGCGTTGCGAAAATATGAGCAGATAAACAGTGCCCAAACGCAAACGATTGATATTTCTAAACTGGTTTCGGAGTTGCAGCGTCATAACCAACTCCGTGAGTATCGTTCCCGGTTTTTGGTAAAACTCGGACAACGGCTGATTCCAGTTGAAATCACGGATATTTCTTATTTTTACACTGAAGAAGGGATTACTTTTTTAATGACCCGCGACCGGGTTAAACATTTGATTGACTACACCCTTGATGAACTCGAACAACAACTCGATCCTAAATACTATTTCAGAATCAATCGTCAGTATATTTTGGGAATAAAATCGGTGGTTCAAATTCATAATTATTTTAATGGAAAACTTAAACTGGACCTAAAACCTTCCGTCGAGAAAGAAGTAACGGTAAGCCGTGAACGTGTGGGCGATTTTAAAGAATGGATGGGCAAATAGGGGCATCAACTGGAAATTGATGAAAAAACTCAACGATAAATGGACCCGTTTGGCGGGTGTTCCGCTTATTGCTCTTTTTGGGCAATGGGTCATGTACGGTTACACCAATGTGCCTTACGCAGATGACTGGAAAATCCCTTTTTTCTTTGTTATAGGGGCGGTTTTTGTGTGGGAAGTAAACCGCATCGGGATTATTTATTCACGCCGAAAATTTCCAGAACTCATTCATACCCGCCAACGTATTTTGTATCAAGCTGTTTGGTTTACCATTGGCTCTTTTGCGGTTCGGGTGGTACAAACGTATTTTTATCAACTGTTTGCTGTGTGGGACTATGTAGATTATACCCATTTCAAGCCCTATTTTTTCAATGCTTTGGTGTCATTAGTCGGCACGATTCAGATTGCTACGGTTTTTGAGGGCTTTTATTTGTATCGTTTATGGCAGGTTTCTTACAAAGAAGCACAGGAATTAAAAAAGGCCAATTTACAAAGCCAACTTGATTCGTTGAAGGCCCAGATTAACCCACATTTTTTGTTTAACAGTTTAAATTCTATTTCGTCTCTGGTGCATTCAAGTCCAGAAAAAGCCAGTGACTTTATCGACGAACTTTCGTCGGTTTATCGCTATTTACTGCGGGAAAACAACCGTGAATTGTGTGCTTTGGAGGAAGAAATAGCGTTTATAAAAGCGTATTTTAATCTTCTCAAAACCCGTCACGGAAAAGGGATTGAACTTAGTATTGATATTCCAAAACAGTATTCGTACTTTCTTATTCCACCCTTGACGCTTCAATTATTGTTTGAAAATGCCGTAAAACACAATATTGTTTCTGCTTCCAAACCTCTGCATATTCGGATTTATGCGGCTGAAAATACTTTGTGTGTTGAGAATAACCTTCAAAAAAAGCGTCTAGCTGTTGCTTCAAATAAAATTGGTCTCAATAATATCATGGCGAAGTATCAACTTCTGAATCAGCCCGCCGTTTCGGTGTTTCAGGAAGAAACCAAGTTTCAGGTGATACTTCCGCTTATTGAACCTAATTTTGCTTATGAGCTTGTTCACCGTTGATTCGTTATGATTTGATTTTATATCGTTATTATTTCGTTTTTATATTAAAAACATATCAAACAACTGTTTTCTATCTTATTTGAAGAATAAAACGGTTTGCGACTTTGCGTGAGTACCTATCTAGTCAGGCATTTTGTTTAGATAGTCTTTCTCCGTTTGTTTTTTTATATAAAACTGAGTGGTTTCAAACAACTCATGCCTTAAATGCCGCTGAACGTGAATCGGTTCAACACCTTTTTCAATCAACAATTGCCCCACTGTATGACGCAAACTATGAGCCGAAATTTTGGGTCTTTTCAGTCCCAGAGCTTTCAAGTATTTATCGACCCGATAGCGAATTTGTGCAGTTTTTAAATCTGGAAAAAGGGGGGTATTTTTGGTGGCTTGTTTGCCTATATACATACTATATTGGCGCAGCGCCTCTGCACAAGTTTCAAAGAGTTTAATGACTTTTTTGGTATGTTTTCCTTTTCCTAATACCCACAATTGACCGCGCTCCAAATCAAAATCACCAACCTGCAACCTACATACCTCGACCGTTCGGAGGCCTTCGATACCCAATAACGCAACAATGGCACGGTCGGTGGGATTTTGGATGGAGGCAAGCAAGTCCGCACGCTCGGTTTCGTTCAAACTTTCCTTGTAGAAACCCCGCTCAATTCTCAGTCCACGGATACCCGAAATTTCGTGTAAGTCTTCCAATTGTTCCAGCGACAGCCCCAACCGAGAGCGATTTTTGATGACCCAAACCGTCAATTGTTTAATCACCGATAAATAAAAATTGATGGTAAAAGCAGATAAGTTTTTGGTCCGCAGAAAGTTAACGTATTGCCCAACGGTCCGACTGGAAAAAGAGGCAGGCCGACCAGACATGGTTTCTGTTTCGATGTATTCAAAAAAAGCGTTTAGGGCTTTGGTATAGTTTTCCCGACTTTGGTCACCGCGCAAATGGGTGGCATCGTTGAGATAACCCAAAATCAGTTCGTTGGCAGCCGGCGAAATTTTACTCGTAGTGGGCGGGTCCAAGACAACTTGCGGCTGGCCTTGTTCGGCATAAAACTTCAAAAACTTACGAACGGGCGAAACCAGATTCCCTTTTTTTCCAGCAGCGTAAAAACTAAGGCTGACGGCATCCATGCCAAAGTGATTGTGTAGGCAATACTCAACATAGGCACGGGCAATGCGCGGGTAGTTGTTGGGCTTTTTTAAAGAAGCCTCAAAATAATTAATCAATTGACTGACAGTTAACACCACTGTACCCACTGACGGCGTTATCTCTTGCCTAGGCGAAATCTGTTGAAGCTTCATGGATTTGATTCAATCATTTTAAAGATATGTATATTTTCAACGTTGTACAAACGATGTTTTGCGTTAATTGTTGAAAATTAACTATTTTTATCAAACCATTTCAACAGCGGATGGATTTATAGAGGTACAGCTACCCTGAAAATCAAATTCCACGATTTTTAGCAAATCCCCCGTAGCCATTCGGCCTTACTACCCATGAGGGACAAAGCACTACTTAAAAAAATATTTTTGAATTATTAGAAAAAATTTCCCGACTTACAGACCTATTCGATTATTGGGGGTATTCATTCATACTCTGCAAGTTACGCATCACGCAGATAGTCAATAGCTTACGTTAACCTTTTAACGAAAACGTTTGCGTAAGCAACACCCTCTCACTCATTCAACCCATAATAGAAAATGCCAGTAAGTAGAGAAAAACAAGCCCCTTCTTTAAAAAAATAAGGAGTTGCTCAAACGGCATATTCCCAAAAGTACACTTTAGCATTGATTAAAGAACCCAAAAAACCATCAACCGTGCGCAGGCACATAATACTCCACTTTCATGACCAACCGTAGATCATTCCTTAAAAATGCCGTGGGAACCATCGCTTTGGCGAGCCCAGCAGCGGCTTCCTTTGGCGCATCTCAAACCAACGCTCAGGCCAACGAAGACCTGTTTAAATTGGGAATTGCTGGCTACAGTTTCGTGCATTTCAAGCTGGATCAAGCCCTCGAAATGATGAAAAAAGTGGACGTTCACTACCTGTGTATCAAAGACTTCCATTTGCCCTTTAATAGCACCGCCGAGCAGATTACGACTTTTCACGAAACCCTAAAAAAATCTGGGGTAACGGGCTACGCCGTGGGGCCCATTTATATGAAAACAACGCAAGAAATCGACAACGGCTTCGATTATGCGCGGCGTGTGGGAGTAAAACTCATCGTTGGGGTTCCCAATGAAGACCTTTTGCCTTACATTGACAAAAAAGTGAAAGAGTATGACATGCGTTATGCGATTCACATTCACGGCCCCGACATTAAACTTTGGCCCAATGCCTCGTCGGTGATTGATGCCGTTAAAAATCTTGATCCGCGTATCGGTCTTTGTTTTGACATGGGCCACGACATGCGCTTTGGGGATGATCCTATTGCAGATTTAGAAAAATACAACAAACGGATTTTTGATATTCACCTTAAAAACGTAACTGCCGCTTCAAAAGACGGGAAAACCTGCGAATTAGGCCGTGGGGTAATTGATGTTCCTGCGTTTGTGGCTATGCTTCGCAAGGTAAAATACGACGGCTGTTGCAGTCTGGAATACGAAAAAGACATGAAAGACCCGTTGGCGGGCATTGCCGAGTCGGTAGGGTACTTCAAAGGGGTTTGTGAAGCCTCCAAAAAAGGCAAACGCAAAGTGTAGACATAATCATTGGGTTCAAATAATCTATATTGCTAACAGACAAGTATTTAACCAAATTTAAAATGGAAAATTCGAGGAGAGAATTTATAAAGAAAGCTGCACTCAGCACCGCTGGCTTAACCTTTGGCGGGTTGGCAAACGGCATGTCGGCCAAAAGTTACGCCAAAATCATCGGGGCCAACGACCGCATCAACCTTGCTATTTTGGGCTTAGGGCGACGTTTAGGGGCTTATTATGAGCCTATTGGCCTCAAAAGCAGCAACGTAGAGTTGATTTATTTGTGCGATGTCATGAAAAAACAGCGCGAATCAGCGGCCCAAAAATTTTCAAAGCACATTACTTATGCGCCAAAATTAGAAAATGATTTCCGCAAAATATACGCTGATAAACAAGTAGATGCCATCATAAACGCAACTCCCGACCACTGGCACGCCCCGGGTACGTGGATGGCCGTGCAGGCTGGGAAGCACGTCTATGTCGAAAAACCTTGTAGCCATAACCCTCGTGAAGGTGAAATTTTGGCAGAATGCCAGAAAAAATACGGTAAAGTGATTCAAATGGGCAATCAGCAACGTTCGTCGTTGGAGTCGATTGATATCATTAACCAAATCCATAATGGTGCCATCGGAACCGCCTACAAAGCCGTGGCTTTCTACGCCGCCTCACGCGGTGAGGTTCCTGTTCCTAAAAAATCACCCGTTCCCGATGGTTTGGATTGGGAATTGTTTCAAGGGCCAGCACCTCGCAGAGAATACACGCACGACACTTGGGATTATAACTGGCACTGGTACGGCTGGGATTATGGTACTGCCGAAAGCGGCAACAACGCCACCCATGAGTTAGACGTGGCGCGTTGGGCTTTGCAGGTAGAATTCCCAGAATTTGTCATGGTGGAGGCCGCCAAACGCTCTTTCTTGGACGACGGTTGGACCATGTATGATACCATGGATGCAATGTTCCGCTTTCCTGGAAATAAAGTAATCAAATGGGATGGGAAAAGCCGCAACGGTCACAAAACCTACGGCAGCGACCGAGGAACGGTTATTTATGGAAGTAACGGAAGCGTGTACGTTGACCGCGACGGCTATAAATTATTCAGTCGCGACGGCAAAGTAATCAAAGACAGCAAGTCAACTGGCTCAGAAGCAGGCACGGCCTTGGGCGGTGGCGGCGACATGACCACGCGCCACGTGGTCAATTTCTTTGACGCTGTACGGGGTAAGGCAAAACAAGCCTCACCCATCGACGAGGGAGCTAAAAGCACCTTGCTTTGTCACTTAGCCAACATTGCATATCGTACCAACAAATCTTTTGAAGTTGACCCTCAAAACGGCCATATCCGCGACCGCGACGCCATGAAACTCTGGGGACGTGAGTACGAAAAAGGCTGGGAACCAAAGATTTAAGGCAATTAAGGCCATTATTCAACGCGTCAAATCAAAGAAATTATTCTTTGGTTTGACGCGTTTGTTGTTTCAGATTGAAAATCAGGGATGGGTGTATTTTTTCAGTAATTCATTTTACTGAGCTTATTGAGTAAAATAAATTCTTATTATTTTTCGATAATCAATCGGTTGCGTAAAGGCTTTCCAAAACCTTCCGCCGTGATTTCAAAAATATCGCCTTCTTGGGTTTCGATGGCGTCAGCAAAGCTTAACACCGACGTTCCAAAAAAGTGAACATGCACATCTCCAGGCTGCCTAAACAATTTGTGTTTAAAATGATGGTGCTCCAAATTGGCCAAATTATGGCTCATGTGTGCCTCGCCCGTCAAAAATTCTTTTTCCCAAAACACTTTATCATCACGAATAATACGACTGGTTCCAGTGACCGATTCGGGAAGGTTGCCTAACAACAACTCTGGCCCGTAGGAGCAATTTCTCAGTTTGGAATGAGCCAAATAAAGGTAGTTGATACGCTCCATTTTGTGGTCTGAAAACTCATTTCCCACCGCAAAACCGATACGCTGCGGAGTACCTTGCGCATCCACAATGTACAAACCCACCATTTCGGGCTCTTCGCCACCGTCCATTCCAAACGCTGGTGACGTTAACTCCTCGCCCGGATTAACCGCCATCAGACCATTTCCCTTGAAAAACCATTCGGGTTGAGAGGCTGGAATACCCGCTTGCATTTTCCCGTTTTCTACTCCCATCTTAAATATTTTCATCGAATCGGTAAGCTCGGTCACGTTGGTTTTATCGTGCATCGCGTTGCGGGAAGCGGCACTACCTAAGTGCGTCAACCCCGTGCCAGAAATCCACGTATGATAAGGGTCTGGATGGGTCAACGGCGGCAAAAGTTTATTTGTCTTTACTAAAGTTTCATAATCAACATACTGTTTTCCAGCCAATTCTGTTGCTCTCTCTTCCAGGCTTAGATTGTTTTTAACAGCATCATGAAACAAATAGTAGACGGAATGTATGTCCGACAAAACTTGAATTTTGTCCTCTCCGACAATGCCAACACGGGGTTGGTTATCCGAATTTATAAACTGAATTAGTCGCATTGCAATAGTAGGCTTTAAAAGGTTCGTTATCGTTTATTTACATAATGATTATTAACCCAAAAATTACTCATTGCGCCAAAATTCTCCCCATTTGGTAGGGTATTTACCACGAAAAGACTATTTTTCACATTCTTTTTTCAGCATTTCTAGCCAAAACTGCATATCTTTTTCAAGGTCTTTGTTCATTTTGTTCTTAAATAACAACACTAGCCACCCTTCCATGCTTTCTTCAACGTTTACCAGAGTTCCGCCAGTTTGAACAGATAAATACCAATTATGAATGGCCGCACCGCCAAAGGTGGTCCCGCTCCATCCAAAGCTTTTATTGATTTCGACGGTGTGCAGTATCGATTTGATTTTTGCCCCATTTACTTTCCAATCAAACCGTACGCCCACGCTTGGAGTTTGGGCTACATAGGCTTGGGTAATTTTGTCGTTCCAGTTTACCCAATGATTGATGTCGGTCAATACGGCCCATACCTTTTCGGGTGCGGCATAAATCATGATTTGTTTTGCTTGTTTGACGGGCGCATGTGGGTTGATTTTCATTGTCTTACTTATTTTTTGCGTTGATTGATGATACAAAGGTCGCGCCCATTCATATCATCTCTCTTGACAAAAATCAAGAAGTGCGTTTGGCCAATTTATTTCTGATTCGGCTGAAAGTTTCGGGGGTCATGCCGAGCATCGAAGCCAAATACTGCAACGGTACCAGGTTGAACAACTCACGATGATGGGTAAAAAACAGTTCGTAACGCTCTTCGCTCGTCAAAGACAGGTGCGTCACGATGCGTTGCTCCAGAATCGTAAAGCAACGGGCAATAAACAGCTTCTCCAATTCGGGCCATTGAGGTATTTTTTGGCCGATTTGGGCGTAATCTTTCTGGTGAATGACCAATAATTCACAATCTGAGAGGGCTTGAAGATTCCAACGGGCGGGAGCACGAAACAAAAAAGCAGCAATATCAACTACAAAATAACCTGAGGTCGAAATCCATTTGGTCACTTCTCGACCTTGCTCTTCGATGAGGTATTCGCGCATGATGCCCGATTGCACAAACCCCATTTTATCACATTTTGCCCCTTCTTTCAGAAAATATTCTCCTTTTCCTAAAGTCATTGGCTGAAAATAGGAGACGATTTCCGTCACCGTTTCGGGCGGAATTCCAAAATAAGACTGGATGTATTTTTCAAATGCGCTTTCCATTTGTGTGGTCATTAAATGCGGCTATTTTCCGCCAGATAAGTTATTGTTTTTTGCAAAAACATCCTCTTTTCAAGCCTTAATTCAGCATTGAATTTTGATTGATGGTTGAATAAAGAAAACCCCAGTTCACTCCCAAAAAACAGGCGGTTCACTCCTAAAAATGGTTGATTCAGTCCGTAAAAAAAAA
>NZ_JAAAKZ010000024.1 GCF_009905605.1 Runella sp. CRIBMP | reverse complement strand
GGTCCTGACCAGTTCATTTACAAGGTCTGCGACAACGGAACGCCGAACCTGTGTGATACCGCTACGGTGTATATTACGGTACTTTCGCCTGATCCTTGTGTCAAATCGAAAGTCACTTTAACAGGTGCGCCACTTTGCTCGACAGATATTCAGACCTACAGTATTACGTTCACCGTTACGGGTCAAGTCGGAATCCTAAAGGCCAACAAAGGGACACTGACAGGTAGCAACCCTTATACCGTAGCGGGTATTCCTTCGGGAGCTACGATTACGATTACTGATAGTTTGAGCGCAGCTTGTAAATTCGATACGCTCTTCACAGGGCCAAACTGTAACTGTAACCCTGCACTGCCAATCTTATTAACAAGTAGCTTGACGGCTTGTATTGGGGATACTTTCCCAACCCTCAAAGCTACGGTAGTAGGACTTGGTACGGTCGAGTGGTTTACTCAGGCATCAGGTGGTTCGGCGGTATTCACTGGACTCAATTTCAAACCTACTGGAAACGTGGCCGCTAACACCGTATTCTACGCCCAAGCACGTAGTACTGACCCAACTTGCCCAACAGCAATCAGTACCAGCAGAGTAATGGCAACAGTCAACGCCCAAAACTGCTCAGTTAGATTGTTACCTAAAGTATATCTACAAGGTTCGTTGTTTGGCGTTTTCTCGGGCAATTTAATGCGCGATGATTTACGGGTCAAAAACCTGATTCCAAGAAAATCTCCTTATGTGGCGTGGACCCCTATTACACAAACCGATACGATTACCTCCGCTACGGTACTGAGTACCACGGGTCAGGATGCGATTGTTGACTGGGTATTTGTGGAACTGCGCAGCGCCTCCGATTCAACCAAGATTGTTGATAGTCGTTCGGCCTTAGTACAACGCGACGGAGATATTGTGGATGTGGATGGCACATCAGCGCTGGTATTTACTACGGCGATTCCTGCGGACTACTTCGTAGCTGTTCGTCACCGTAACCACTTGGGAGTCATGTCCAAAACGAAGCTTCCGCTAACTAGTATTGCCTCGGTCGTTGACTTCCGCGTGCCCACTACCCCTACTTATGTATTGGGTAATGCTACGATTCATCAATCGCAAGTGGATGTGGTGCAAGGGAAAGCACTTTGGGCGGGCAATGCACTCTATGATAGTCAAGTGATTTATCAAGGGACCGATAATGACGTCAACGTGGTCTACCAACAGGTGATCGGAGCAGCGGCCAATTCGCTTCTGTTACCGTTCTTCATCCTGCCTGGTTACTACACCGGAGACATCAATATGGACGGAGAAGTGATCTTCCAGGGGACAACAAATGATTTAGAGTACATCTACCAAAACGTCATTAACAATCACCCCGGTAACGGTCTCAAACAGAACTTCTTTATCATTCAGCAGCAATTGCCTAAATAAATTTTCTTAAAACGATGGGGGCGAGTTTATCCTCCCCCCATCGTCTATTCCCAATATTCCCAACTACTACGAAATAAACAAAGTTTACCATGAAAAAGGGATTATTTACTCTTGCCTGGATTGGACTCATTCTGCTCTTTGGGCTTATTCCGGCAACGGCACAACAGCTTTCGACCAACCAAGTCAACTATCAATTGACCTACGATGTTAACTCGCAGCTGTACAAGGTTTGGGTCGTACCCAAATACGCTACACCTAATGCCAACAACAGCGACACCAAGGAGTTTGGGGCCACCGCGCAGGTATCCTTGAAAGTGCCTAAAGACTTTGTCATTCAGAACATTACAGATATTAAAGGTTTTTGGGAAAAAAGCCCCCTGAAATTAGGAAGCCAGTCGGTATTTTCTTCGGCGGGCTTAGACCCTAATTATAATTACTATGTGATTGGCAAAGCACCTACAGAGACCAATTATGGGCCTTTTGTGAGTGGTGCACCCGTTGCACTTTTTACTTTCAAAGGCAATTCTTGTAATGGCCCGGTGGGCATTTTAGCCAAAAATGATCCATTTGTGGCCGCAGCCAAAAATTTAGCTTTACTCAATACCGCCTGTAGTTTTTATTCGCGTTCGGGTCAAGCCATAAGCGGAAACGTGGTTCCCTTAGAGCAGTTTATCGAAAAATTAGGGCCTGATGCTAATTGTAATCCTCCCATTGACTTATCGCTTACAGTAGCCACCAACAATCAGCAGCCAGGGCTTAACGGAATCATTACCCTGACCGTTACTGTCAAAAACGAAGGCCAAAATCCTGCCTCGGGCGTGGAAGTAAAAGACCTTTTACCCGCGGGAATGAGCTTCCAAAGTTACGCCACAGCGACGGGAAATTACACACCAGCCACCGGAACTTGGACCATCGGGGCTATTCCCGTAGGGCAAACGGTGACCATATCGGTCATTGCCAAAGTAATACAGACGGGAGTGCAATACTTCACGGCTCAAATCAGCAAGGCAAACGAACAAGACGTGGATTCGACACCCAACAACAATATCGAAACCGAAGATGATTTTGGCCGTACTTGTGTGACGGTACCTGCCCCCATTTGCGCGGGTCAGATTTTTGAATTGTCTATTCCCAATGGATATACCAATATCCAATGGTATAAAGACAACCAACCTATTTCGGGGGCTACTACCTCTACTCTCCAAGTAACCACCGCAGGTACATATCGCTTTACGGCAACTAATGTGTCTTGTCCAACGGAAGGTTGTTGTTCATACATTTTCTACGAAGGTGATTGCTGTCCTACCAAGGCGGTATGTGTGCCCTTTACCGTAGTGAAAATTAGAAAATAGCTTATTGATACGCAAGGAATCTATGTTTAGCACTTTTTTTCAACGAGAATTAAGATAGAGTATAGCGTCGTGCATCATACCAGGGCACTTTTGATGCCCTGGTATATCTTACCCTGTAAACCCCTTATAAGCTTTTACAAATATACTTCGTCATTACTTTACTCCTGTTTCGCCAGTTCTTCCATTTGATTTTCGGTATAGGGCAGATCGGGAGGAGTGGCACTTCCAAAGATTTTTTTACTGCACGAAGCATGAAAATCAGTTTCCGTTGTTCCTAAAAGTTGATAACAAGACAAACACCTTTTCATAGTCTTTCCTTCTCTTCAACAGGGTAGATGCTTACCGCTCCAATACAATCTCTGCAACAAGCCAGCAATAATCCCATTCGATCACGTGGATTGAGTTTCCAGTTTCTTTGGGCAATGTCCAGCAGCCATCCTTCGGGAATCAGGCCGTCGAAGAAGGGGAACAGTACTTTATCGGTAAAAGCAACCTGTTGTAAGGGCAGCTTAAGGCTGATCGGCTCGGGTTTATCTCCCTCCAAATACGTTTTGTCATATTCAAAATGATACCCGTTTTCATCCTGTATCAGCCACCCTGCGGTTAAAGCGTGGAATTTGACTTCAGCCTTTCTCCTCAGTCAGTAGTTTACGGTTAAGGGGTACCGCCCCTGTCTCATACCCAAATAAGTGTAACACTTGGTTTACCTTGTCCATTCGCAAGGTTTGTTTACCCTGTTCTAGTTCACGAATAAAGCGAAGGCCCACCCCAGCTTTCTCTGCCAATTCGGGCTGAGTCAGTTTGGCAGCATTACGCTTTTCTTTAACGAATTTACTTAAAAGCATAATTACAATATGTTTATACCTTTTAGGGTGTAAATACAATATTTTTGTTATTATTTATACCCTAAAAGGTATAAATAATAAATTGTCTTTGTCTAATTTATACTTCTCTATTTCTTTGAACTTTTAGTGCTTGATTCTAGCTCTCACCTTGGCAAGTATTTGCTTGATATTTTTGAAAGAATGGAGTTTTAACAATTATAATAAATTTTTAGTTGAATGTTGAAAAGCTAGGTGGTTTTACTGCGATCATAGGTCATGGAAAGCTTGGTCTCCACTTTTTTAAAATTACTCCATTGAATCTGTGCCACATCCTTGAAGTTCATCCCGGAGCAATAGTAACTGAATAAAAAGAATTGCTGAGTGTGATAAAGGCTACTTCCCTGTTCCAATTCCAAGGCTTCAATTTTCTTTATCTCTTCTTTTGTAATGGCGCGTTTGCGGGTCTGCTCCTTGAACCGAGATACCTTGTATTCGTCGTAAGGGTAGTAGTTTTTTTTTGTATATCCTTCTTTGATTGCTTTATTAAAGAGAGAACGCAGCATCCGAAAATAGACACCTATAGAATTTGGAGAAATCATCTGTTTATGGAAGTGATGTTCCCACTTTCGCAGAAAATTATGGTCAATGTCAGTAAAGGCAAAATCTTTGTTTTTGGTAAATTGCTTCAACACTCCTCGCAGGTCTTTGTGTGATGTTGCATAACTTACACGCCCTTCCTCAATAAGACGTTGAATAACCATTTCAAGATAATCAGGACCGTGTTTTTTTTAGTCGCAGCTCGGTATTTCTGCTCTACTTCCTGCAATGTGAAATCCCATTTTTCGTCTTCTAAGTTAAGAACGAGTTTTTGGGCTTCGTTTTTTTTGATGATGATGATTTCGAGTTGGGGGTAATTGGGATGTTTCCGTTTGGGGAGTTCTTTGGCAAAGTCCCAAAGATCGGAATCACAGTTACGGCCTACAGAAACATACTTGGGTTTTTGGTCTTTGATAAACGAATCATGATGGGATGTTCTCCGCTTTTGAGTATACTTTGTAGTATAGAGGGGCAGGATTTAGCGCCGATTTTGGAAAAAGTCCCCGATGAATTTTATGATTGGGTGAAAGAAACCCACACGCAACTTTTGACGAAATTTGCCGAAATTGAAGCAATCTGGAAAGCTAATTTTCGAATTTTAGAAACCCGCAAAGACACCACACTGTATTTTCAAACCTGTCGTTATCCGGCGGTTTTGTTCAAAATGTTTGACCAAAAACCGTATGACGAAATTATCTAGAAACAAATTCGGCCAACTTTTAAGAAGCCGTTTGCCAATTTATGATGTCTAAAAAATGAAAAAAGTAATTTTACTAAGAGGCTTGCCTGCGAGTGGAAAATCCACCCTAGCCCGACAACTGTTGGATGAAAATAAAGGCATGTACAAGCGGCTCAACAAAGACGAACTCCGCGCCATGCTCGACAACAGCGAGCATTCAAAACACAATGAGAAATTTGTAGAACGTGTCCGTGATTTAATGTTGGTGGAAGCCCTGCGTGATGGAAAACACGTCATTATTGATGATACTAATCTTTCGGAGCGGCCCGTGGAGCGGATTCGTCAGGTGGTGGAAAAATATACCAAAGACACGGGTGAGCAGGTAAAAATTGAGATTCGGGAAATGAACACTTCGTTGGAAGAAAGCTTGGCTCGGGATGAAGTGCGGGAGAAGAAAGTAGGCCGCGAGGTGATTTTGCGGATGTACAAAACCCACGTGTTGGGCGATGAGCGCGGGCCGCATTATCAGCCCCAAGACCCAAGTTTACCGCCTGCTATCCTGTGTGATTTGGACGGCACGTTGGCTATTTTGAGAAACCGAAGCCCTTACGATTCCATGTCGTGCGAATTGGATGACCTCAACCAGCCCATTGCCGAAATCATCAAAACGTATCATACCTTAGGCGTTAAAATTATCCTGATGTCGGGCCGAGAAGAGAAAGCGCGAACGCCAACACTCAATTGGCTGAAATACAACAACATCCCTTATCACGCGCTCTATATGCGTACGACGGGAGATATGCGCAAAGATGCAGTTGTCAAAAAAGAGCTTTACGAAGCGCACATAAAAGGGCAATATTTCGTACAGTTCGTGCTCGACGACCGCAATCAAGTCGTGGATTTGTGGCGCCTGGAGCTGGGTTTACCGTGTTTGCAGGTAAATTACGGAGATTTTTAATTCTGTGGAAGGTCAGACGATAGTCAGACCAGATAGCTCTGTGTGCTATCTGCCAGGCGCTGCGGATTCTATCAAGCTTAGTATTTTGTTTTGAAAGAGATACATCTAGTAGTTGGTTGCCAAAAAATGCTTTTTAAAAGCAGAAATAAACCAACGGCAACTCCATGATTCGGAACGTATCTATATTACTCTGTTTTCTGCTTTATCAGTCAGTTTACGCCCAATCTCCCAAACCCAACATTCTCTTCCTTTTTGCCGACGATCTCCGCGCCGATGCTTTGGGTTGTTACGGCAATCCTTACGTCCAAACGCCCAATCTCGACCAATTGGCGCGCAATGGTATGTTGTTCAGCGAGGCGCATATTTTGGGGGGTAATCACGGAGCCGTTTGTGCGCCGAGCCGCGCGATGTTGATGAGTGGAAAAGGCTTTTTTAGAGTAACTGACAAACTAAATGGCGTGACTACGTGGCCGATGCTACTGCGCCAAAATGGCTATTCTACGTTTATGACGGGCAAATGGCACAACGAACCCGCCGCCGTAGGAGCGAGTTTTATGGAAGCCAAAAACGTGATGCTCGGCGGAATGGCCGACCATTATCAAACTCCGATGTGTGATTTGAAACCCGACGGAACCTTTACGCCCCCCATCAAAAAAGGATTCTCTACCGATCATTTTGCCGAAACGGCCATTCAGTTTTTAGACAAACAATCGGCCAATAAACCTTTTGCCACGTACGTAGCGTTTACGGCCCCGCACGACCCGCGCTCGCCTTTGCCCGATTATCTCAAGCGTTACGGAACGGCACCGCTTCCGCCAAACTTTATGCCCGCGCATCCCTTCAATTTTGGCAGCGATATGACCGTGCGCGACGAGATGCTGGCCGCTTATCCGCGAACCACCGAGGTTATCAAATCACAGCTCACGGAGTATTATGCCATGATTACGCACTTGGACGAAGCCATTGGGAAGATTCTGGCGAAGCTGAAAGAGAAAGGATTAGACAAAAATACCATCATTGTTTTTGCCGCTGACAACGGCTTGGCGATGGGCAGTCATGGCCTACTAGGGAAACAAAATCTTTACGAACACAGCATGAGAGTGCCGCTGATTATGAGCGGAAAAGGAATTCCTAAAAACCAAAAAAGTGACGCTTTTGTGTATCTTTTCGACCTGTTTCCGACAATTTGTAAAATGCTCAGCATAGCCGCTCCCAAAGACTTAGAAGGGAAAGATTTGTCGGGAATTATTCAGAACAAAACCCCATCGGTGCGTGAGCAAGTCTTTACGGCCTATACGTTCTCGCAGCGCGCTATTCGTGATCGACGTTGGAAGTTGATTCGTTATCCAAAAGTTGATTTTGTCCAACTATTTGATTTACAAACTGACCCGCACGAACTCAACAATCTGGCTCAAAAACCCGAATACACTGCCAAAGTAAAAACAATGATGGAAGACCTAAGAAAACATCAACAACTATACGGTGATACTTTCCCGTTGACTGCAGCTGAGATTTCATCACAAGTATTTGATTACAAAAACGTTGTACGCAAACCCGATCAATGGCAACCGAAAGAAGTCTTGGAAAAATATTTTAAAGATTAATCTATCCTTGCGTCCATTGCGAAAAACCATGGCAGTTAACACTATTTTTTTTTCGCAATGGTTTAGAAAGGGGCGCAAAGTAAATCAATCCCTTATGAAACACTTAGTCTTCTATATTTTCGCCCTCTTTTCTTTAAAAGCAGTGGCTCAAAACCCTGATTTTAAGGGCAAAAAACTGCATCTGTATCTGCTCGTTGGTCAATCAAACATGGCAGGACGCGGCAAGGTGGAAGAGTCTGACCGCACGCCACATCCGCGGATTTGGATGCTTAACAAAGACAATCAGTGGGTGCCTGCCGTTGCGCCCATGCACTTCGACAAACCCGAAGCGGGCGTTGGGCCAGGGCTGGAATTTGCCCGCGTAATGGCCGACGCTGATACGTCTGCTGTGATTGGTCTGATACCAGCGGCTGTGGGTGGGTCGGCCATTGACTCGTGGCAACCTGGTGGCTACCACGACCAAACCAAAAGCTATCCCTACGACGATGCCCTTCGTCGGGCGAAAGCAGCGCTACCAGCGGGGAAATTGAAAGGCATTTTGTGGCACCAAGGCGAAAGCGACAGTAAACCCCAATTGGTAGGAAGTTACACCCAAAAATTAGAGGCGCTCATCAAGCGTTTTCGTAAAGAATTATCGGCCCGTAAGGTGCCGTTTGTGGTTGGTACGTTGGGTGATTTCTTCGTGAATCGTATTCCAGAAGCAAAAGACATCAATGAACAACTTCGCCAATTACCTAAAAAAGTTAAACACACGGCCTGCGTTGAAGCCGCAGGATTGGCGGAGAAAGGAGATAAAACGCATTTTGACGCACCTGCCGCCCGCGAATTGGGCCGCCGCTATGCGGAAGCGATGAAACGTTTTTAAATCAGTAAATTATATTAAATCAACCCTTTAACTCATTGAGTTTACAAAGCAAATTTAAAGACGCATGAACCGACGGGAAGTTCTTAAAAATGTCACCTTGGCCGCAGGTGGATTCGTCGTTTTGCCCACTTGGGCGGAAGCGTGGAGCCCGAGTAACATCCAAAGGTGGGCGTTAAATCTTTCGCCTCAACAAGAAGCGTTGCTAGTTTCGGTGGTAGACACTATCATTCCAACAACCGATACTCCTGGAGCCAAAGACTTGGGTGTGCCAGATTTTATCCAAAAAATGTTGGTGGACTGTTACGAAAAAGGCGTGCAGGAAAATGTCAAAAAAGGCCTTGAAAAGACCGATGCAATCGCCAAAGATCGCTATCTCCGGGCCTTCGTTGATTGCAACTCCCTCCAGCGTAAAGACGTTTTGGGTAAGGTAGCAATGTCGACCGACCAGATGCAAAAAGACTATTTGACACTTGTAAAATCACTGACAATTCTCGGGTTTACCACCTCCGAATACGTTCAGACCAAACACCTGAAATACAATCAAGCACCAGGGCATTATTACGGGTGTGTACCAGTTCAGTAGTGAGTATTGGGATTTTTCTCTTTACTGAAACCCCAATGTTAGTACTCAATACCCAAGACTTTATACCCCATGTTGTTTACTCAATACTCAAATGTCATATCTTAATATAGATTCCATCAAAGACCGTACCTACGACGCCATCGTGATTGGTTCAGGAATCAGCGGCGGCTGGGCAGCGAAGGAGTTGTGCGAAAAAGGACTCAAAACCCTTGTTTTGGAGCGTGGTCGTGATGTACAACACGTAACCGATTATCCAACCGCCAATAAACATCCGTGGGAATTTGAGCATCGCGGTCAAGTGCCGTTGGAAATCCGCAATCAATACCCCAACGGCCGAGCGAGTTTCATGCGCGAAGAAACCATGCACTGGGCCTTAAAGCCTGGTGAACAGCCGTTTGTGGAAGAACAGCCGTTTCAGTGGACGCGCGGCTACCACGTAGGCGGCAAATCGCTATTGTGGGCGCGTCAAACACAACGTTGGTCGGACTTTGATTTTGAAGGCCCCGCTCGCGATGGGTTTGCGACCGATTGGCCCATTCGCTACGCCGATATTGCGCCTTGGTACAGCCACGTTGAAAAATTTGCGGGAATTTCGGGAAATAAAGACGGTTTGCCAGAATTGCCCGATGGTGAGTTTTTGCCACCCATTGAATTGAGTTGCATCGAAAAACATTTTCAGGAGGCCATCACCAAAAATTACAAAGACCGCCACGTGATTCAGGGGCGTTGTGCGCACATAACCGATCCACAGCAAATCCACTACGACCAAGGCCGCGCCAAATGTCAGCACCGTTCGCTCTGCAACCGTGGCTGCCCGTTTGGTGGCTATTTCAGTAGCAATGCCTCCACTTTACCGTGGGCGGCCAAAACGGGCAACATGACTTTGCGCCCGCATTCGGTGGTCCATTCCATTATTTTTGATGAGAAAAAAAAGCGTGCTTCGGGGGTACGTGTTGTAGACGCGAACACGAGTGAGATGATAGAATTTTATGCCAAAATCATTTTTGTCAACGGATCGGCGCTCAACAGCAATTTGATTTTGTTGAATTCTATTTCAAGCCGTTTCCCCAACGGCCTGGGCAACGACAGTGGCACCTTAGGAAAATACATTGCGTGGCATAATTATCGCGGCCGCATAAACGCCGAATATGAAGGCTACTATGATAAAATGACCGACGGCAAAAACCCCAGCAACGCATACATTCCGCGTTTTAGGAATCTACACAAACAGGAAAGTGATTTTCTACGCGGCTATGCCACGGGCATCGGTGGCGGGCGGGGACGCCTTACGCGACAGGCCGAAATCGGCGAAGAGCTCAAAGATGCGCTCCTGCATCCGCAATTGGGCAACTGGAACATCAGCGCGTGGATGATGGGCGAAACCGTGCCCATTGAAAGCAATCACGTCCGTTTGGATCCCAACCTAAAAGACCCTTACGGAATCCCCCAGTTAGTGACGTCGGTGAAGTGGACGGAAAATGACGACAAAATGGTGAAAGACTACCTCGAACAACTCACCGAAATGTTTACGTTGGCGGGATTTAAGAACATTCGGGGGGTGGATACCCACGCTAACCCAGGTTCAGATATTCACGAAATGGGGGGTATTCGCATGGGTAAAGACCCAAAAACGTCGATGCTAAACGAATGGAATCAGGTACACAGTTGCAAAAACGTATTTGTCACCGACGGTGCATGCATGACCTCCACTGGCACCCAAAATCCGTCTCTGACCTACATGGCTATTACCGCCCGCGCGGCCGATTATGCCGTGAAGCAACTGAAAAAACGAAAGTTATAATCCCAATCCTCATTTCTCGGTGTAACTCCGTTTCTCGGTGGTAAAAAAAACAGTAACTAACTCAAAATGAATACAATGAAAAAAACAACCATTTTATTAAGCCTTGCTCTTTTACTTGTCAGTGCCATTGGCGAAGTTTTTGCCCAAAAAGGCAAATTATACACGTTCCCCATTGGAATGCAGGCGTACACCTACCGCGCCAGTTTTCCTAAAGGCGTAGCCGCCACGCTCGACACGCTTAAAATGTTGGGAGTCACCGAACTAGAAGGCGGAGCCGCCAAAGGCACCACGCCCGAAGAATTTAGAAAAATGTGCGAAGAGCGCAGCATCAAAATTCCCGGAACGGGCGGAGGCTACGAACAATTGGTAAAAGACCCCGCCGCGGCGGCCAAAACGGCCAAATTGCTAGGTTCTAGCTACCTTATGTGCGCATGGATTCCGCACAAAGTCAAAGGTGGTTTTACGTTTGAGGAAGCCAAAAAAGCCGTGGATGATTTTAATATGATTGGCAAAGTGCTGAAAGAAAACGGCATCACCTTTTGCTACCACAACCACGGCTACGAATTCCAGCCTTACGAAGACGGAACGTTGTTTGACTACATTGTCAAAAACACCAACCCCGAATATGTATCCTTTGAATTAGACATTCTTTGGGCATTTCACGGTGGAGCTGAGCCCGTTAGTTTGTTAAAAAAATACGGAAAGCGCTTCAAGCTCATTCACCTCAAAGACCTCAGAAATGGCGTAAAAGGAGATTTGACGGGCGGCACCCCCTTGATAAACGACGTAGTGTTGGGCACAGGGCAAGTTGACGTGGCTGGTGTAATTAAGGAAGCCAAGAAAATCGGTATTAAGCATTATTTCATCGAAGACGAAAGCCCCACTTGGTATGAGCAAGTGCCAAAAAGCATTGCGTATTTGAAGAGTTTATAATTCTCAATAGATTTTAAGTAGAGCCTCCTATACTCATTGATAGGGGGCTCTACTTTTTTGTTTTTATTGTATCCCTAAGTAGCAACAATTTTTAGGGATATTTTTTTTAAGATTAGAATTATTTCAATATTATTGCTCTCAACAACTCTCTAACAACAGCGTTAAAATCTTCTCTGGTTTATAGCCCCCTTGATTTCAAAACATTGAAGCATCCGCTTTTGTTTTTGAGTTGAGTAAACCATTTCAATATAAACTAAATCGTCAAATTCATGTTAAAATTTACCTATTTTTCGAAGGCAAGGCTAGTCTTTGCAACGGGGATGTGGTTACTAACCGCAATTGCCTTTGCCCAAAACCAAGTCAGCGGAACTGTCAAATCCGCTGATGGCTCCCCTATCCCAGGAACGAATGTCGTTGTGAAAGGCACAACAATAGGCACCACCAGCGGGGCGGATGGAACGTACTCAATTACGCTCCGTCAAAACAACGCGACGTTGGTCTTTTCTTCCATTGGTTTTCAATCGAAAGAGGTGGCTGTTGGCAACAACAGCACCATTAATGTAACACTCATCGAAGACGTTTCAAACCTTCAGGAAGTCGTTGTGACTGGTTTGGCGTCGAGCATCAAACGTTCTAATCTGGCCAACGCCGTAGCAACTCTTTCGGCCAAAGACCTCATGGGGACGACCCAAATCCAAACGGTCGACAACGCATTTTATGGAAAACTGCCGGGGGTCAACATGAACACCAACGGTGGCGCCCCAGGAGGTGGGGTTTCGATTCAGTTGCGGGGTATTTCATCGCTAGTAGGGGCCTCTCAACCTCTTTACATTATTGACGGAGTCTATGCCAACAACGGGGTTAATCGTTCGGGTCGTGCCTCGGTAACAGGCGCAGGGGCAGAAACCCAAGACGATGCTTCTAACCGTATTTCTGACTTAAACCCCAACGACATCGAAAACGTAGAAGTCCTCAAAGGGCCATCGGCGGCGGCTATCTACGGTACCCGGGCCAATGCTGGGGTAATCATCATCACCACCAAACGCGGTAGTGCAGGCAAAACAAAAGTATCGTTTGCCCAAGACTACGGATTTGCTACACCACAGCGCCTGTTTGGGGTGGACAACTGGACGGAAGCAAAAATAAATACATTTTTTGCCGCCGCTCGTCGCCCAATAGAATTAGAGCGTTTTCGCGCAGCCAATGGCCAAACCTGGGATTATGAAAAATATTTTTACGGAAACACGGCACCACTTTCCAACACTCGTTTGGGGATTTCGGGCGGGAGCGACAAAACCAAGTTTTTCATTTCGGGAGCTTTGACCGACGAAAAAGGCATTGTTCGCCGTACGGGCTTTAAACGCTATTCGTTACGCGCCAATATCGACCATAAACTGACCAACGATATTACCTTATCCGTAGGGTCAAACTACATCAATACCAACTCCGACCGGGGTTTTACGGGAAACCAAAATAACTCAGGGGCGAGTATTGGGTACAACATCGCTTACGTCCCCAATTATTATAACCTTTTCCCCGATGAAAGCGGTCGCTACCCCGACAACCCTTACTTTTCCGAAAATCCCATAGCAGTGACCGACCGTGGTATTAACAACACCAATGTCAACCGATTTATTCAGTCGTTTAACCTGACGGCGAATCTTTACAAATCAGAAAAATCACTACTGAAATTGGTAGGACAAGGAGGCTTGGACTACACCCAAGGAACTACTTTTGTTTACCTTCCCGAAGATTTGCAATTTCAACGCGCCCAAGGAAACCCTGGCGATGTGATTTGGGGGAAAACCGAAAACGTGAATACCAACTTTCAAACAGCATTGGTTTATAACTGGAACATTGGGAAAGTCAATCTTACGTCGCAGGCAGGTGCGGTGCGGCTTAACTTCCGCGAAGACCGCTTACTCAACCGCTCGCGTGGATTGGCAGGAGGTCAAACCAACTTACGTCAGGGAACAGTACAAGAAATTTTTGACCAACGTTTTCAGACCATTACCGACGTAGGGGCGTTTGTTCAACAAGAAGCCAACTGGGATGATAAAATCATCGCTACGGCGGGCGTACGTTGGGACAAATCAACCCTTATTGGCGATGCCGACAAGTTTTGGGCTTTCCCGAAAGCATCTTTGGCCATCAACATTGCCAACTTTGACTTCATTCGCTCGTCGAGCTTATCTTCTGTTTTCTCGCAAATCAAGCCACGCGTTGCCTATGGACAAACCGCTGGGGTACCAGGTTTTGGAACCACATTTACGCCGCTCAACTCGGCCAATATCGGCGGATTGCTAGGCTCGGTGGTGACCACTGCGGCGGGCAATACCGCCATCGAACCTGAACGGGCGGGTGAGTTGGAGTTTGGGTTGGATTTAGGATTATTTAACAACCGAATCCAACTAGAAGCGACCTACTACGATAAGCAAACCCGTAGCAATATCCAGAATTTACAACTTTCTCCGGCAGTGGGTATCAGTACAATACCTACTAACTTAGCCCAACTCCAAAACCGTGGCGTAGAACTTTCGCTGGGGGGGACCATTGCCCAAAAAGAAAAGTTTCGCTGGAGCTCGCGGGTATTGTGGTGGAAAAACGACATTCTGCTCACCAAGTTGGGGATTCCAGCCTACAACTCAGGCGCTTTTGGGGTAACTTTAGGGACGTTCCTGTACCAAGAGGGCTTTTCACCTACCACCATCGTGGGAACACGCCCAGCACGTGATGCCAATGATACGCCTGCTGCCGAAGGTGTGCGCACAGGAGCCTATATTTTAGGAAACAACCAGCCTGACTTCCAGATGTCGTGGAGCAATGAAATCAACTTCTTCAAAAACTTTGATTTCAACATGCTTTGGCACTGGAAAAAAGGCGGTGACAATATCAACCTGACCGAGTTTTTGTGGGATGGTGGCGGAACTTCTCCTGACTGGGACGATGACGATAACGGCGACGGCGTGCCTAATGGCCGTCAGCGGGGCTTAGCTCCTCACAACGGTGCCGACCGATGGGTACAAGATGCCTCTTATCTTCGTTTGCGCGAGGCCGCATTGTACTACACCGTACCCACCACTTCCCTGAATAAGTGGTCCAACAATAAAATATCACGGGTGCGCGTAGGCTTTTCTTGCCAAAACCCATTGACATTCAGCAAATACCGTGGCTACGATCCCGAGACTTCTACTTTTGGATTACAAGCCGTAGCATCGGGGGTAGATATTGCTCCTTATCCTACTCAGCGTCGCTTTTTTGGTCATTTAGTTGTTGAATTTTAATGCGTTACGGACATGAAAAAAATACACTTATATACTCCGATTTTTGCAGGGCTGTTGTTGATGATGAGTTCTTGTAACTTTTTCAGCCTTGATACTCCCAACGACCCCAACAACCCTTCGCTGGGAAGTGTGAGTCAAAACGCTTCTCGTACCCAAGTGCAAAACTTGGTGACGGGGTTGGAATCACGCCACCGTGATTATCTCTTTACCGTGACAATGTTGTTCGGAACAATGGGGCGTGAATTGTGGTACTTAAACGCCTCTGACCCTCGTTGGCAAACCGATTGGCTAGGCATGAACGGGCGTCAGGCAACAGCCAACATGTTTGGGTATTTGAATACGTATCAGCAACCTTATTTTGCCATTCGTCAGGCCTTGACGGTGATTGATGCCGTTAACAATACCAATACTTTTACGACCGAAGAAAAAAATGCGGTTTCGGGCTTTGCCAAAACCCTCATGGCGTACCAATACCTGATTGTGGCAATGGGGCAATACGAAAATGGAATTCGAATTGATGTCAAAGACCTTCAAAATCCAGGGCCTTTCTTACCGCTTGCGGAGTCTCTTACCCAAATCAAACGCATCTTGGACGAAGGCAATACCGAATTGAGCGGTGCTGGCACAGGAAATTTCCCTTTACGTTTGACGTCTGGTTTCACAGGAAATGGCTTCGGAACCATTGCGGGACTGCGTCAACTCAATCGTGCCATTGCGGCGCGCTTAGCCGTGTATCGTCAGGACTGGCAAGGTGCTTTGGATGCAGTAGCCGCATCCTTTTATAATGCAACTGGTAGTTTAGAGGCTGGGCCGGCCCATACCTTCGGAGCGCCACCAGATACGTTTAACCCGCTGTTTTTTGTCAAAAATGCCAATGTAAGTACCATGATGGTGGTACACCCGTCGGTGTTGCGCGATACCATTGCAGGAGATGCCCGCGTACGTGCGAAGTTTTTCCGTCGTACTGCGCCAGTATCAGTTACCTCAGATGGAACACCTCTCGCGGGTTTGTACCAAGACAACCGTTTTGCCCTCAACACCTCTGAGGTGAAATTTTTCCGTAATGAAGAGCTGGTACTGATTGCTGCTGAGGCCAACGCCCAACTCAATAAAACCCCAGAAGCAGTGGCGGCAATCAACCGTATTCGTACCGCTGCGGGTATTGGCAACTACACGGGCGCTACGACCAAAGACGCCCTTATTGACGAAATCTTGTTCCAACGCCGTTATTCGCTTTGGGCCGAGCCTTGGGGACATCGTTGGGTAGATTTGCGTCGTTACAATCGCCTCAATGCCGCAAACGTAGATGTCACCATTGACCGTGGTACAATTTTCAGGCAACTGGCCCGCCCGCAGGCCGAAATCAACTGGGATGAATACGTAAAAACGCGGTAATTTACGGTTTACCCATAATCAATAAATCCCTGCTACGTGAAGTGGCAGGGATTTATGTTATTTGTTGACTTTTTAACCACAACTTACTCATGATCTATAATGCCTAACTCCCACTGATTTTCGGTCATCTTCGCCGTTTCTCTACCCCCACTCACTCACAAGATTTATAGCTTCGAACAGAAGTTAACTTCTCATCAGAATGGCGCATTGGGCACAATATGCCCCAGTTTTGCTGAAATAATTACACAGTCTTGGCCCAGCGAACATTGGTCTTATTTTTTGTCTTGCTTCCATTTTTATGAATTGGTTAAAGAAAACTCAAATACAATGCTTTCTGAACGACTTAATTTATCTGGAAAAACAGCCGTTGTAACGGGTTCGAGTCAGGGGATTGGCAAAGCAATTGCCATTGCGCTTGCCGAATACGGCGCCAATGTAATCATCCACTATCGCCGTGATAAAAAAGAAGCTCAACAAGTAGCCAAACAAATCAACCAACCCAAAGATAAAGTACAGATTGTAAAAGCTGATTTTTCAAAACCCGACGGGCCCCAAAAATTTTTCCAAAGCGTTTCTAAAATAACCGATACCGTTGATATTTTGGTCATCAATGCTTCGGTACAGGTGGCCAAAAATTGGCAAGAAGTGACGGAAAGTGAGTTTGATTTTCAGGTCAATGCAAATTTTAAATCTACCCTTTTATTGATGCAGCAGTTTGCACCTGCCATGATCAAAAAAGGCTGGGGGCGAATTCTGACCATTGGCAGCGTGCAGCAGGTTCGGCCCCATCCCGCCATGATTGTGTATGCCGCCACCAAGTCAGCGGTTTTTAATTTAGTAAAAAATGTAGCGCTTCAATTGGCCGATAAGGGGGTTACGGTCAACAATTTAGCACCCGGCATCATTGATACACCCCGCATTCAGGCACCTGTTCCTAAAATGGAAAAGCGAATTGCCGAACGTATGACTACCCCCGAAGGTGGCATGGGGCAGCCCGAGGATTGTGCAGGCATGGCTGTATTTTTATGCTCAGACGCGGGGCGCTACATAACGGGGCAAAATCTGTTTGTGGATGGGGGCATGAGTTTATAAAATGGCCCGCAGCACTTCCCGTTTCCATTTTGGCCCAGGGTGTTTTTCAACGGTAAAACCCGCCGCCCTGAGGTTGCGTTGGACGTAGCTTTTGGAACAGTAGGTCGTTAGGTTGCCGTTTTGTCTTAACAGCGCAGCCAATTGCTCAAAAACCTCCCGCTCCCAAAGTTCTGGCTGGGCCGACGGAGCAAAAGCATCGTAATAGATGGCATCAAATTGAAGGGATGTCTCGAAATCTTGAAGCCTTGTTCGGTATTTTTCAAGCGTAAAAAACGGAGAGAGTTGAACAGGCCGTTCCCATACCGCTTCGTGAAGTTGTATCAATCGGTGGGTTTCCAATAACCCGTCGTAATTCAATTCCCTGACCAGCTCATCTGCTAACGGATGCGCCTCAACGGTCACGTAGCGAACGGGCACCTGCGCTGTTTCGGCCTCCAACCACGTGAGCAACGCATTTAGCCCTGTACCAAACCCCATTTCAAACACAGCAAGAGGATCCGAAATTGGGGTTAACCGATAATGGCGAATGGCTTCTTTCAGGCCCAAATCAATGTAAATTGACTGCGATTCCTGCAAGGCACCGTTGACCGAATGGTAATACACGTTGAGCGTTTCGTTCCATAATGTATGCGAGCCGTCGGAGGTGAGAATACGTTGAATACTCATTTTACTAGTGCATTTTCCGAAATGCCGCCAGTCCGCCTTTTAGGTTTTTCAGATTCATAAAACCTTGCTGTTCACGCAGTTGTTGAATGGCTTTTTGGCTCCTCATTCCGCTTTGACAGTGAATAACAACCATTTTTTCGCGACTTATTTGACCCGTAAAATCCGTCAACACCGACAGAGGCATCAACTCTCCACCCAGGTTATCAACGGCGTATTCATTGGCCTCACGCACATCTATCAACTGAAAATCAAGGTTGTTTTTCAGCATCTCAGCCAGTTGCTCGGGTGTAACTTCCATTTCCCAATCTGGAGTTTTTATGCCGCAAAATTCATCATAATCAATCAATTTGTCAATGATAAAACGCGCGGGCAAACGGGGTATTTTTATAATTCTGGTCGTCAAGGTAAGGGCATCCATGACAAACAATTTACCCACCAATGGCTCGCCAATACCCGCCAAGAGTTTAATGGCTTCGTTGGCTTGCAAACTCCCAATGATGCCCGGCAAAACGCCCAAAACCCCCGCTTCGGCGCAGTTGGGCGCAAGTTCGGGAGGTGGTGGGGTGGGAAATAAATCGCGGTAGTTCGGGCTATTTTGGTAGTTGAATATGGCAACTTGCCCTTCAAAACGATAAATAGCCCCATAAATAAGCGGTTTGTTCAACAGCAGACAGGCGTCATTTACCAAATAGCGCGTCGGAAAATTATCTGAGCCGTCAATAATGAGATCGTATTTTTCTAAAATGCCAAGTGCATTTTTAGACGTAAGCTGCTCAAAATAAGGCTCAATCGTACAAAAAGGATTCAGGGATTGCAAGCGTTTGGCAGTTTCTTCCACTTTGGCCTTGCCGATTGATTCTGTTCCGTACAAAATTTGCCGCTGAAGGTTGCTTTCATCAACCCGGTCACCGTCAATAATGCCGAGCGTGCCCACACCAGCGGCTGCCAAATACAATAAAATCGGGCTACCCAGTCCCCCGCATCCAATCACCAGCACCCGCGCCGCTTTCAGCCGTTCTTGTCCTGCCAACCCAAATTCAGGAATCAGTAAATGGCGATTATAACGACCTAATTCGTCCGTAGTCAGCATTTGTTAAATTTTGTTAAGACCCCTATTAAACCTTCTGGCAAAGATTTTTCTCTAAGCTAACGTACAAAAGCCTAAGCAGTCACAAAACAAATGTTAAACCTTAAACTAAAAGTTCCATGAAAATCAAAATGTCTTGGAAAAGCCTGACCGCTACCGCTGGGGTAGCGTTGATGTTGATTGCCTGTAACAAAGAAAACACCGGCCCGACGCCCGAAGAAGAAATCATTGCCGCCGAAGACAATCAGTCAATTATTGACGAAACAGAAGCGGTTTTTACGTACAATGATGAACTATTCGGGGGGCTTTCTTCGCTTCGAGAGTCAGCCGAAACTGGCACCGACAGCGTTGGAAACCCAGGAAAACGCCCACTCAAGGCCGACAAATGCGCGACCGTTTCCCGCAGCGAATCCAACGGTATTATTACCATCGTGGTTGATTATGGTACCGCCAAACAATGCGAAGGCCGAAAAGTAGGCGGCAAAATGACCATTCAGATCCCCGTAAAACCGCCAAGAGATGCATCTGGCTTGTTTACCCAAAACATTACGTACGAAAATTTCCAGCGTGGCCCACGCATTATCAATGGAAAACATACCATCAACTTAGCACTTGAAAACGGCCGTGTGGTAACCAAAGAGGACTTTACCGAAACCACCATCACCACCGAAGACGGTAAGACGATTACTTTCAGCAGTACCAAAACCCGAAAAGAAGACGCCAAAGGCACTCCGCTCAACCGTGCCGATGACGAAATCCTCGTTACGGGCAGCACCACCGCCACGGGCAGCGATGGCAAAACGTTCAAATCAACCATCACAAAGGTTCTCATTACAAAGGTAGCCTGCCGAGGCACAGGCGGAATTTTCCCCGTGTCGGGTACCATTGAGATTGAACGCCCCGACAAACCCAAAACGGTGGTTGATTACGGCGACGGCACCTGCGACCGCACTTACACTGTTACCTCCGACGGAAAAACCATCACTAAGAGCCGTAAATAAGCGCTGAGTAATAGGCACTATAGACCAGTTTTTTTGTTTGACAACCGCCTTGTTTTTGTCGGTTGTCAAACAAAAAACATCAATCTTTTATCTTTACTTTATTTTCTGCTCTTTTACCGAAGCCCCCACCGCAGGGTTACACGCCCGCGTCTCGGCCAGAAATACGCTTCCCTGTTCCGCCAAAAAACCTGCCTGCAAATTCACCGTTATTCCCGCCCGATACACCACGTTGGCACCCGACTGAATTTTATTGGTTGCGGTTACCACTTGAGTAGCCTCATAAACCTTGTTTTGCCCGTTTGCAATCGGATTTGTAAGGGTATATTGGTGAGGACATAGTACTTCAAACGTTTGCTCAGTAAAGGCTCCATTTTGAGTGTAGGTTCCCTGATAAAAAGCCCTGACCCGGACCGTACCACCGTCGCCAGTCAAGGTTACCGTATTTCCTGACAAAGTTGCGGGGCCCGAAATCAGCAAATACTGGATAGTTCCCCCCGCAGGCATCGTACTTGCAGTGAGGGTAAAAGGGGGTTCAGTCGCCTGTTTATCAGAAATATCAGTAAAGGCAATACTATAATTAACAATGCTGCGATTTACGTCAAATATCCTTTCAACTGGCAGCGCGGGGCGGTAGGTGCCATTGCCGTGCTGCGTTGCCCTTAGTTCAACCTTTCCCGGTTTTCCAGTCAGGGTGACCGTATTGCCGATAACGTACGCTGGCCCTGAGGTAACGAAGTAATTAACGGGCATTGCTCCTACTGAAGAACTGGCCGAGGCCATCAGCGTATTGGTGGTTGTATTTAATGTAATGTTTTGATTCGGAATCGGGCTAAAACTGAGGGTCTGAGCTGACCCACTACACGCCACTTCAATGTCTTTACGCAAGGTCGTTGATAATCCTTCTGGGTCTGTCACCGTCAGGTAAATACGGTACCAGTACGTCGCATCTCCTACTTCACAAGTCAAGGCGTCCAAAGTTGTATTGATTGAATTGCCCACTAATGCGGGATTGCGATGCTCATGTCCATTATGAGCCAAGCCCACAATCCAACTAAACGTAAGACTGTCGGCAGGCGACTGGGCATCAGACGCCGTTGCTGACAAAGTCAAGGGATACAACTGCCCCTCAGGAATTTGAATCAAATTATCCAAACTACTACTTTCAATCACAGGCGGAGTATTGTTGACATAAATATAGATGGAATCGCTACTACTCAGTGCCCCGCTTCCGCCTGCGTTGTCTTTCACGGTCAATTTTACCTTGTATTTTTTTCGCGTATTGGCGGGAGGCCTAAAAACATAGTGGGGTGCTAAACCTGTACTAAAAGCCGCTCCATCGTCTATTTTCCATTCGTAGGTTAAGGCTGTTGCTTCTGGGTCGTATGATTTTATGGCCGTAAATGCCACGGGCAACGGCGATATACCAGCGGCAGTATCGGCCTCTATTTTTGCAATGGGGGGAATATTGCCAGTGTTATAACTTAAACGATGTATTTCATCGCAGGGCAGGCCATTTCCCGTCACATAATATAGTCCCTGATCAGAACTATTGTAGGCCAAATGCACTATCTGATAGGTAGTGCTCATAAAATGGGTGATAGAGGCTGGTTCGTAATTTTGATTCAGCTTCAAGACCCGAATCCATTTACCCCCAAAATCGGCCATAAATAATGCATTTTGGTACGCCGCTGGAAAATTAGTTCCTGCATAAAAAGTCCCTCCCATCGTAGAGTTTCCCGTAAATGTGGGTCCTGTGTACGGAAAAGACGGGGTGCCAATCTGAATTTTTGTCGTTTGATTCAGGCACACATTTGCGGCGGTTGATAGCTCTCGGTATTCTAAAATAGGTTTGCGGTAAGTAGCTGGGTCATAGGTTAAATTATCATAATCGAAATTTACCCGGTCAATGCCTTCATAACGCGGCCAACCAAAATTTTGATTAGGTCCAGTCACGGTATTGATTTCTTCGCGGGTAGTGTTTCCCACATCGCCAATCACCAATACTCCCGGGCTTGCATCTTCTGGATGGTGGCTCCCTGTACCCGGAATTAAGTTCATTTTAAACGGATTTCGCAGGCCTTTGGCCCAAAGACGAGAAGCTGGCGCTCGCGGAGTAGCTGAATTATACAGTGGATTTGAGGGAATTCCGTTTCCAGTAGCGGGGTCAATACGAAGCACTTTTCCATTATGTGAATCATCGCGCTGGGAGCGGTAAGCTCCGATATTATGCTCAGCCGTGATAACCCCCGCATTGATTGCTAACTGATAACTACCCCGGTTGCCCTCGTCTACGCCCGCCGAAGCCCCGTCGCCTGTTGAAACCAAAAGCGTACCATCACTGCCAAAAACGAGCGAGCCGCCAGCGTGGTTAATGCTGATAATCGGTATTCCATCAGCAGGGCTTGTTCCGATCAACACCAATCGACTATTGGGATTCACGGTTGTAAAACTTGGACTTGCTCCAAGGTCTGCGGTGTAACGGGTCACCCTAACAATCGACCCCGTTTGCTCTGGTCCATCGCCGCCATCCGTGCCATTCAATAAAAACTGGCGATTAACCGCGTACATAAGATAAAAGTAGCCATTTGTCAGAAAATCAGGATCTAGCACCAGCGATACTAGTCCTAAATCACTGTTATTAAGCACTTCACCTGAAATATCTAGCAGCAAATATTTTTGTTGAAATGTGCCGTTTGCTGCAAATCGAAGGGCCCATACTTTTCCGCTACTTTCACAGGCATACATTTGTCCAGCTGCATCAAAAGTCACTCCTATGAGATTCGCAAGACCCACATCAACTCCACCTTTCACCTTCAGTTGGTCCTGAAAACCAGACGGTTGGGCATAGGTGCAAATACCCAAAAATATCCACCCTACCAATATACCCGCAAGAATCAATCGGCAATTCATCCCCATATTTTTATCCAATAAAGCCATTTCTTTTATCTAATGCGTTGTTTTGCAAAACTTCACAAAATAAAATGATAAATTCTTAATGAAGAATAATACCTCCAAAAGATAATGGCAGGCCACTGGAGAATTTAGGGACAAAAAAAATGGTTTTTAAGCATTATGCTCAAAAACCATTTAGGCAAAAGGTACTTAATGAAGGGTGGGTTAATAATTCACTAGTTGAGTAAACTTTTTTACGTTGTCGGCGAGTTGGGCTACCGCTCCCAGCACAATGATGGCGGGGGAGCCTATGCCTTCAGCCTGTACAAGTTGTAGAATATTTCCAACTTTGCCCGTCACAATTTTTTCATCAGGGCGCGTACCGTTTTGGATAATGGCCACGGGTAATTCGAGCTTACCGAGTTGGGCGTAGGTTTCTACTATCTCTGAAAGTTTGTGCATCCCCATCAATACCACCACCGTGGCCGACGATTGTGCCGCGAGGGCCAAATCATTCGAGAGTTTGTGGTCTTTGGTAGTGCCCGTCACCACCCAAAAACTCTCGCTCAGGCCGCGAGTGGTCAGCGGTATGCCAGCCAAGGCAGGAACGGCATAACTGCTCGAAATACCCGGCACCACCTGTGTTTCGATGCCGTGGCGCTGCGCGTATTCCAATTCTTCATACCCTCTACCAAAAATAAACGGGTCGCCGCCTTTAAGGCGAACTACGTGGCCATATTGCTGGGCATATTCTACAATCAAATGATTAATTACATCCTGATTACAACTATGCTGGGCAAAGCGCTTTCCGACGTTGACAATGATACATTCGGGCTTGCAATACTCCAACAACTCAGTGCTTGCCAGCGCATCATGTAGTACCACATCCGCAGATTTTAGGGCTTTAATACCTTTGAGGGTTATTAAATCCGGGTCACCCGGTCCCGCACCTATGAGCGTAACTTTCATATCTTAGCTATCTTTTCCAAATTCTACCAGCGCTAATTCAGGCTCACCTTCGCTCTCCAATTGTTGCTGACGAATTTGATTTACTTTTCCAATAAAATGCGCGGCTTTGGCCACAAACCCTTCGGCAAACTCCTGCGTGGGTTCGTTCTTATTGATACTGAATACCAACTCTTTAAACGAAACCCCTTCGGAAAGATCATTAAACTCAGCGCCAAAATGCTCGTCAAAATCCTTCACAATGCCGTATTGTGTATTGGTCGCCACTCCTTTGCTCACCAATAATGCTTTGGCACCCGTTACAAATACGTTGTAAGCGTGATAAATGGCATCGGCCCAAATTTTCTTTTCGAGGTTTTCATGGGCCCAGCTAAGTTTGTCGTTGGCCTCAATAATCGTCGTAGCCACCAAATCAATCAACACGCTGGCGCACTCGCCCACCCCTACTTCGGTTTGGAAAGGCTCTTCGTGGTCCCAATCTACGTAATCACTGCTAACTACCGTGGTCAAATCAGCCAACGGTTTGAGCATGGAATAAAAATATTTGTTGCCCTGACGCAGGAAATAATCATTGTAATATTCTCCCTCAAAGGCGTTGGTTTCATAATCGTTCAACAACGTCCGTAAAGCCGCAGGGCCACGTTTGGTGGGAAGTTTGATGACTTTGTCGCCCATCATTCCTTCACCCGCTCCATTGAAGCCTCCACCCAACAAAACCTGCAATGCGGGCAATACGAGTTTGCCGTTTTTGATGGAACTGCCATGAAAACCAATGTTGCAGGCACTGTGTTGGCCACAGCCATTCATACAACCGCTGATTTTGATTTTGATGTCGTTGTTGTAAATAATATCAGGAAACTCTTCCTTCATCATCGTTTCCAACACACGGGTAATACCGTAGCTGCTCGAAATCGCCAGATTACAAGTATCGGTACCTGGGCAAGTGGTAATGTCAGCCGTGGTATCAAAACCAGGTTCTGCCAAGCCCAATTCATTGAGTTTTGCATAAACAGCGGGCAAATCTTCAGCTTTCACAAAACGAAGAATATACCCCTGATTGACCGTTACCCGAATATCATCGGCGGCGTATTCACGTACGATGTCTGCCAATTTACGCGCGGTGGATGAGTGCATATCACCCAACAACACCCGCAATTGTACGGCGTACCAGCCTTTTTGTTTTTGTTCAAAAACGTTGGTCTTAAGCCAATGCACGTAAGGGCTGTTTTGTTCGGACTCGGCGGCAATCAAATCTTCGCGGGTTAGCTTGCTTTCATTTGCCTTTAATAAATCATTTGCCGCAAAGGCCAAAGGCTCAATGGCATATTCTTTGTTTTTAAGGGCCTTTTGCTCCTCTTCTACCCTTTTTAAAAACTCCTCCAAACCAATATCAGCCAACAAAAACTTCATGCGCGCTTTATGGCGACGTACGCGCTCGCCATAGCGGTCAAATACCCGAATCACAGATTCGATAAACGGAATCACGAATTGTTCTTCCAAAAACTCATGGGCTACCTTGGCCAAAAGCGGTTGCGCGCCTAATCCTCCACCCACCAACACCTTAAAGCCGTTGATTTGGGTGCCATCTTCGGCGAGCTTCGCTACTGGAATCAACCCTACATCGTGCATAAATGCATAGGCCGAATCTTTCGCAGATGATGACACCGCAATTTTAAACTTACGACCCATGTCCTGACAAATCGGATTGCGCAGGAAGTACTCAAAAATAGCATGGGCGTGGGGCGTAACATCAAAAGGCTCTTCGGGGTCAACACCCGCCCGCGCGGAGGCCGTTACGTTACGAACGGTGTTGCCGCAGGCTTCGCGCAAGGTAATATTTGCATCTTCCAACTCCGCCCAAAGCGCTGGTGAATCTGCCAATTTCACAAAGTGAAGTTGAATGTCCTGACGTGTAGTTGCGTGCAGGTTTCCTGTGGCATATTTATCGGAGCAATCGGCAATGCGTACCAGCTGGTCGGCCGTGATACGCCCGTAAGGCAATTTGATGCGAATCATCTGCACTCCGGGCTGACGCTGTCCGTATACCCCACGGGCCAGACGAAACTTACGAAACGCTTCTTCGGGTACTTCACCGCTGCGAAATACACTAATTTTACTTTCCAGCTCCAATATATCGCGACGGGCGGCTTCGCTAACGTTTGGTGAGAATGGGATTGTCATAGTACCTATATTCTATCGACTTAATATTTTTATTTTTAAACGTAAAAAGGCTTTTAGAGCCTTTGGAGTAATAGTTTTGGAGATTCCCTACAGTTATATTATTAAATTATAGGTGACTCAATCCTATTGAATTACTATTGTTATGCAAATTTGGTTGATGCTCAGCTAAAATCCTAATCAAGAATCATAAAAAAAAGAATAGGCCATAACCGAAAGTTATCTCTTTTGGTTATGGCCTATTCTACAAGGTGCTAAAAGTGCTATTGGTCTAATACTTCACAAGCCGTTTTCGGTCAACGAAGTCACCTAACTGCAGGTCAATAAAGTAAGAACCCGCGGGGTACATGCGAACATTGATAGACTGACGGAATAAATCGCTGGTTTTCTCAAATTCGCCCCGCCAAACTTCCTGCCCAGTGATGCTTCGCACTCGAAGCGTAACCTTTCCTCTCAACCCATTGGTAAAGCTGACCTCGGCGACTCCATCCGTAGGGTTGGGACTGATAGTAAAATCTTTTTCGGGCAATGTTTCATTGGATAAAATCTGGACATTGCGCACGTAAATAGTGGCACTGGCTGAATCCAAGCACACGTCAGAGCCCGTCCCTTTGACCAGATACGTAAGCGTACGACTTGGACGGGCAATTACCTGCGGCCCGAGCGTCGCACTGAGTCCCTCAGAAGGCGACCAATTGATGACCGATGCACCCCGGGCCTGCAGCGTTACGGCTTCGCCGGGATTAATAAACTGCGCCGAAGCCTGTATTTGAACCGAAGCTTTCATCCCTACCTGTGCAGTAATGTTATGTGCCACGTTAAGACCCGTACGGACAATGTAGCGATCCCAGTTTCCGCTTGAATTTCTCTCCCACGAGGTCGCATTGAGCGACTCCCCATTGAGGGTAGTCGTGAGCGCAACGGTATCTCCCGCTACGTAATCCAATTCAATGCCAATCAAGAATGACAAGTTATTTTGGCGCGACAAATCAATATTTTGGTCAAACACCACGGTGGTAGCACGGTTGTTTCGAACATCATCCAAAATCCGTCGAAGCGGAACCTCCTTGGTCGTTAATTCAGAACCCGGTCCTCCCTGAAAACCGCGTGCATTCCATACTTTCACCCGCACAACTGCCTCTGTTTCATTTCCTCTGGCGGCTTTTGCCACGCCAAATTTAAGCGAAGCCCCCCGCAAGTTGGTATAGCCAAGCGTGTTGGGGAACAGTTCGGCCACGGCCTGCGTTCGTCGACTGTTTTGCCCCGATACATATCCCGTGCCCGTCGATTGTCGAATGACCGTGCCTGTACCCGTAAAATTGGTTACGGTAGCACACAACCCTGCATTTACAACTTCAATGTACTGTGTTTTTGTCAACGGTGCAGAAGCCCCCGACGCATTTGAAACCGTAAGCGTCACTTTAAACTTGCCCGCAGTTCGGTAGGTTACCGTTGGATTTTGCTCGGTAGCAACCGCGGGGTCTCCACCTTCAAACTCCCACTGCCAAGCCGTTGGGAAATTGGTAGATAAATCCGTAAATTTTACTTGTGCTCCCAACAATACGACACGGTTTTCTGCTTCAAAGTTGGGTGTAGGCCTTCCCACCACCAACTGGCCACACACATTAGAAGTCAATAAACTAGCGCGTCGAGGGCTTATTTCCATCACCGCCCGCATCCGAGTTTTCTGGTCTCTGGTAAAGATATTAAAACACGCATCATCTGAATAATCCATGTAGTTTTCCACCATGTTGGCGGTTCCGCAACTCATCCGTCCTTTCTGGCAACCACGGCTTTCAGAGGCCTGAGAAGGTGTATCCGCACAAAAATCGTCGCCGCAGTTAGAATCGCCCCAGATATGGCGCAGCCCCAACCAGTGTCCAGTTTCGTGCGTGAGGGTACGTCCTAAATTATAGGGCGCTCGCAGAAGGGAGAAATTTCCTTTTTGGGCATTTCCAAAATTAGCATAGTTTATCACGACCCCATCGGTACTGGCTGCGCCACCGCTTCCCGGAATCCCCGAAAGGTTGGAATTGCTTGGAAATTGGGCATAACCGAGGAGATTATCATCCTGAGCAGCAAAGTCCAACACCCAAATGTTGTAGTACTTGTTGGGGTCCCATGAGGTCGTGGGCTTCAACGAACCTTCAATGTCGTTCCGCGCCCAGTTGGTACGGTTGCCGTTTACGCGGTCAATGCCTGGCTCGGCCATGCGCTGCCCCTGGGGGTTAAATTGAGCCAAACAAAACTCTATTTCAATATCTGCTCCGCGCGAGTCGCTGTTAAAACCATTGGTATTGACCCGACGTCGAAAATCCTCGTTAAGGGTTTCAATTTGGGCCTGCACCTGCGCCTGACTTATATTTCGACCCGTCCCGATGGCTTCCCCACTGTGAATCACGTGGACAACAATTGGAATCGTAATAATCTCGGCCGCTCCCCTTCCAGAAGCCATACGGGCTTTGATTTGAACCATTTTTCGCTGCAAATCCCGCTCAAACTCATCCAACGAGCCTTCCGAAGGATTCCGCAGTCGCAGCAAACTGTCCATTTCCATCGTAGCGCAGGGTTCTGTGCGGCGCTGCGCTTGGGCAAAAAAAGATAAAAGCACCAACAGGCTTAAAAAGGCGCGAGTACATATTTTCAACATGCTACTTACTGCTTGAAGTGAATGAGAAACGGTAACTGGCATCAATATCTCCAAAATAATACTCCAGTACCAGTGAATTTTCGGTCAACGTTTTGATAACAAAAGGCAGTTTGAATCCGCCGAATATACGCGGAATCCCTATCTCAAGGGTAGCGTTGGCATTGGTCAATTGCCATACATCCGTGATTAAAATTTCTGGCTCAGTCGTGCGGCATTTGGTGGCGCCGTTGCTGTACTCCATTTTTTTCTCCTCGTTGGCATAAAATACAAATTGATCATCCAACTCGCATGGATCCAACACTTGATTCCCAGGCAATTCAAACGGGTCTTTTTCATCAATGATGGTCAGCGAGCTCAGCACCCACGCTTTCTTTTCGGTCCCTGTCAGCAATTGCGTATAAGTCAACGGCTTAGGTTCAATTTTTTCAGAACAACTACTGCTCAACACAGCCAGCAGGCCAAAAATGGCAGTATAGCGAATATAGGTTTTCATTTTTTTGCGATTTTCAGAGAACAATTCAGTTAGCATCCACCCTACTGCGGCACATAAATCAACGGTAGGTTAATAATACTGTCTTTTCTATTACTTAGTTTGTAGACTTTCATTCTAATGCTGAGGCTGATTTGCTTATTGACTGGATTCCACACACCCGTTCCGGAGAGGGTATCGTAGCCACTCGCAAACTGCGGAATCACTTGTTGCGGAATGGTGAGTGTGTTGTTTCCATTGTCAATAAAATCAAGCGTAGGGCGCTCCGCTTGAAACCCAACGGGGCTGTCCCAATTGAAAAACTGCGGGAAGCCTAACAAACCTACATTGATATTGGAAATCGTATACCGCTTGCAATCTGCGCTGGAAATTTCAATATCTGCCAACTGAAAGGCCTGATTCCCCACGGGCAGTCGGCCTGTATAAATGCCATCCATAATACAAGCATCACGAATGGTAAAAACCATCTTATTGCCTAAACCTCCCTCACCAAATCCAACCTTAATTTTATCGCTGGGCGAAACGCCAGCAATGGTAAATTCAATGGTGCTGGATTCCAGAATATTATTGGCATTGTTGAGGAGGTACAGCGTAATCTCACCAAAACTCTGATTTACGGGGATAATCACAGTGCCCTTGTTTCCTTCAATTCGATAATCGCGGCCTTCGCGCGCGGTTCCACCGATGGTATATTGAACGTTGATGGACTCATTGAGCACCTTACCTCCGTTATGCACCCGAATTTTGATGGCCTTAGAATAGCTCTCCTTAAAACTCAACGTGGAATCCGTAAAGCGTACGAAATTTGCTCCTTCGTAAATGATCCTTTGTTCTTCACAGCCTGATAACCAAAGCCCCGCCAAAAGAGTCACTACCAACGCTGTTAAATGAGAAAATGTGTATTTAGTATTTTTCATATTCAATTTTTTTTCCGAAAACGTCATATCAAATCAAGCCTTCTGTTTGGCTTAATAGCCAGGGTTCTGCTGTCCTACCAACGAAGGGTTGCGTTGGATTTCGGTCTGAGGAATAGGCCACAGTTCGTATTTTGAGGTCCAGTTTGGCGAAAAAGCCGACATAACCACCTGCGCACGCCCAGTACGTACCAAGTCATACCAGCGGTGGCCTTCAAAAGCCAATTCATACAATCTCTCCCGCTCAACCAATAAAAGCGCTTCTGCCTGGGTAGCCGTTGTAAGCAGCGTAGGCTTATCGGCAGCTGCCGAGTTTTTACCAGCCCGCGTACGTAAAATATTCAAATCATTCAGCGCGCCTGAAGTTCCCGTAATTCTTCCCTGCTGTGCCCTTGCTTCGGCTCGAATGAGGTACATTTCGCCCAGTCGAAAAATCACAATGTTGTTGTTATCCTCATCGGGGGTGCCGTATTTACGAACACTCCAGCCGTTGTCTCCCCCTCCCTGCTCATTAAAATCAAAATCTACGGTTGCTTCCCTTTCGCCCGCATCGCGTGAGATGATTTGGGTAATAAACTGGTTAGAAGGAATTACTTCCCGGCGACCCACCAACAGATTATTGAGGCCAAAAGCACTCGTACCGGGGTCGTCGGAAGCGGTATAGCCTACTTCAAAAATAGATTCATTGTTAAAGTCTTCAGAAACCACATCCGAATAATTGACCAATTCATAAGCAGTAGAATTAATCACAGTTGTAGCCAAAGCCTCGGCCTGAGCCCAGTTTTTTTGGTACAGATAAAAACGCGCCAAAGCTGCCCGTGCGGCGTTTTTAGTGGCATAGCCTGCAAAAACGGGGCGCCCATCAGTAGGACTTCCTTCGGGCAAATCGGTCAGGGCCGCCTGAAAATCAGCCAATACACTTTCCATGATGGTCTCCTTACTTGCCTTTGAGACCGTTTTATTTACATCAATATCAGTCGAGGTAACATTCGGAATACCCCCAAAGGTAGTAGCACCGATAAAATTGGCCATGCCACGCAAAAAACGGGCTTCAGCCGTGACCGTTTTACGCTGCGCTTCACGTACGCCAGGCACAGAAGGCAGTTTTTCGAGCAAAAAATTACAGACGTAAATCGTGTTAAAAACACCGCCCCACAGCGCCCCTGCTACACCATTGGCAGAGGTAATCTGCTTGTTGCCCAACTCCTGATAATCCGTAAACGTACCGTTATGCTGAATATAATCAGCGGTAAAATCCCCTACAATCACTTTTGGCGCGGCAGTACCTCTAAAGGCGGCATAGGCTCCCAAACGTACCGTAGCTACATCACTGGCTTGGTTTAGCACAAACTGGTCGGCCAAGATATCTATCGGTCGCGGTTCCAGAACTTCCCTGCAACTGCTTAACCATAAACCCATCGCCATAACCAAAGAAATATGATATTTATTCATTTTTGACACCATTGAAACATTGTGTGAAGAAATCGGATGTGTGTTTTAGAAACCAATTGTTAACCCTACCGTTATGTTGCGGGTTTGGGGTAACGTAAAAAAGTCAATACCCTGCGCAGAAGTAGACCCATCCAACGTACTTACTTCAGGATCGGCACCTGAGTAAGCCGTTAAGGTCCAAAGATTGATGGCCGAAGCGTACAGGCGGGCCGTTCTGACTTTGACTTTATTCAGCCACCGCGAAGGGAAATTGTAACCCACCGCCACATTCTTGAGGCGTAGATAAGAACCGTCTTCCAGAAAACGACTGCTATGAAAGTTATTGTAAGTATTGCCCAATTCGTAGCGCGGCACATCCGTTACATCGCCAGGTTTTTGCCATCTTCTCAGAGCCGCTCTTACCTGATTGTTTTCGAGGTTGGCTCCGTTATCGAGAAGCGTTACATTAGAAAAATTCAGGATTTTGTTGCCGTACATAAATTGGAGAAATACACTCAAATCAAAATTCCCCCACGTAACGCGGTTAGTAAGCCCTCCTACCAGCAGCGGTTGGGCGTTGCCAATCACCTGAGCATCATCAGGGCTGATTTTTCCATCCTTATTAAAGTCTTCGTAGAGGGCGTCGCCAGTGGCTACATCTACCCCCTGAAATTTAAGCCCCCAGAAAGTTCCGAGCGGCTGGCCTGGCAAAATCACATTGGTTGCACTGACTCCGTTGGCGGTATATCCCCGGAAGAGTGGTTGATCATCGACCAATTCCAATACTTTGTTTTGGTTATGCGAGATATTAAAGTCAGTATTCCAACGAAGCCCTTGGTTGGCACTACGGTCGATGTTGACCGTCGAAATCGTCAGCTCTAATCCACGGTTAGAGATAGAGCCGATATTTCCTTGAAAACCGCCAAAACCAGTGGTAAGCGGTAGCGGCTGATTAAACAAAAGATTGTCCGTAACGTTATCATAAGCTTCCATGATCACACTCAATCGACCACTCCACAGCGAAACATCCAAGCCTACGTTGGCTTCACGGGTACGTTCCCATTGCAAAAGCGGGTTGTTGAGGTTGTTGGGACTCACCCCCGTGGCACCACTGTACGTAGATGCCGCCCAAGTACCAAGGTAAGTAAAGTTTCCGATGCGTTCGTTACCCGTGTATCCATAGCTTCCTCTCAGCTTCAAGTCCTGAATAAATTCCAATGATTTCATCCAAGGCTCTTCCGAAACCCGCCACCCGAGCGAAAGAGAAGGAAAATAACCAAAGCGACGATTAGGCCCAAAACGCGATGAACCATCGTAACGTGAGGTAAACGTAAACAAGTACTTTTCCATGTAATCGTACCGTACTTCACCAAAACCCGAGATAAGGCCATTTTGGGCAAAGCCCGAACCTGCCGCATCCTGTACCCCCGATGAATTGATATAGGTAAAGTCGTCGCTTGGAAAAATACGACCAGAAGCAAAAGAACTCCGATTTTTAGTCTGGAGAATTTCCGTTCCGAGCATGGTATTGAAGTGGTGCTTACCCCCCAAATCAAAAAGATAGGTAAGTGTGTTGGAGTTCAAAATCGTAAAGAGCGTATTGGTAATATACACACCATAACCCTGACCACCGATGGCGGGCAAAAAGCCTCCGATAGCCGTAGCAGATGATTCATACTGGTCTTCTTCGGAGTTGTTGTAATCTAAACTCAATTTACTATTGAGTTTTAAGTTTTTGATAATTTCGTATTGCCCGCTGACCCCCGCGAGGATTTTGGTGCCGTAGGTGCGGAAACGCGGCAACACCGCCTGCGCTACGGGATTGAAGTTAGGAAATCCTGCATAATTCGGGTCGCCAGGCGTGTAGAGTTTTCCTTGCTCGTTGTAAGGAACAAAATAGGGCAAGCTTTTAATCGCCCCTGAATAAACCCCGTCCAAAAAATTATCGCCTTTTACGCGGTCATTGGTCGTAAAGCCCAGCGACATATTGGTGCTGATGGTTAATTTTTGACTGGCTTTGTGGTCCACATTGAGCGCACCTGAGTAGCGGGTAAAACGGTTGTTGAGCTGAACCCCTTCTTCATCCCGCAAACCACCGCTGAGATAAAAACGCGTTTTGTCGTTTCCTCCCGTGGCCGAAATTTGATACTGCTGATAAATTCCACGGCGCAAGATGGCATCCAACCAATCAGTATTAACACCGTCGGTGACCCCCGAAATCAGTCCACGTTGGTCGGGGTCTTGACCCGCATTGATAACGGCTTCTCGCTGCAACTGCAACAACTCTGACGAATTCAGCAAATCTACTTTCTTTATAATATCCACCACTCCGCGCTGGGCATCGAGTGTGATTGTAGTCCGGGAGTTGGCCTTTCCGCGCTTGGTCGTAATCAATACCACTCCGTTGGCGGCCCTTGAACCATAAATTGCTTTGGCGGAGGCATCTTTCAGGACTTGAATTGATTCAATATCGTTGGGGTTTACAAAAGTAAGGGTGTTGTCGTTTTGACCACCAAAACTTCGTCCCGACACCGCCTCATCCATCACTGGAATTCCATCCACCACAAACAAAGGGCGGTTAGAGGCCGAAATAGAGGTATTTCCCCGAATTCTGACCGCTACCCCTCCTCCGGGCGTTCCCGACGATTGTGTCACCTGTACACCCGCGGCCTGTCCTTGCAATGCCTGATCAAATCCTGCAATCGGAATATCCTTAAATTTGGCCGCCGAAACGGAAGTGATGGATCCAAGGATATCTTTCTTTTGGGTAGAATTATAGCCCGTTACGACTACTTCATTGAGTTGAGTCGGGTTTTCGGCGAGTTCAACATTGATAGTTGTGCGATTATTGACGTTGACCTCCTGGCTAAGCATTCCAATAAATGAAAATACCAACGTAACTTTGCCAGCAGGAATACTGATACGGTAGCTGCCGTCCGCGTCGGTATTGGCTCCCGAAGGTGCCCCCTTGAGCGTAACGTTTACACCGGGCATGGGCTGGCCGTCTGTTGCCGAAGTAACTTTTCCAGTCACAGTACGGTTTTGGGCAAACGCTCCCGTACCGAGTAGAAAAAGGCAAAAAACAATGAGTAAAGACTTTCGTAACAAATGGTTCATGTAAAAGTATTTTGAAATATAGGAATTTTCGGACGGGTTACTGGTTTGATGTAGATACTGGGCGAAAATTTAGATAAAAAATTTGGGTCAAAACACGCTTCGCCAAATTATTTATAATTTTAAAAACGAAACATCAGGGCGAATGTTTTACAACTTCATTCATCTAATTTTGAATCATGGAAAAATACAATAAAATATTAATTGGGATATTTCTTGCGGGCTTTGGTTTACTGAATAATGAATCACTGGCGCAAAGTTCTCTTTTTATTTTTTACGACACCGAATGCCCGATTTGCCAAAAATCCAGCAAGCGACTACAGGAAATGTACGTTAAATTCGGCCAAAACGTTGCGTTTAAGGCAGTTTTTCCCACTAAATCTATCAAGAAATCAGCGATTCGCCAATTTAACAAAGAATATAGTTTTACCATTCCTTACGTAATCGACAAAAACCATACCCTTGTTGAACGTTATGACGCAAAAACAACCCCAGAAGTGGTACTGCTTGATAAAAATGGTGTGGAAGTTTACCGAGGTGCTATCGACAACCAGTTTTTTGGTTTAGGAAGATACCGCCCCAAAACCACCGAATTTTACCTCCAAGATGCGCTCGAAGCATTGGCCGCTCATAGGCCCGTGTCACCCAACCGCACCGAAGCCGTGGGCTGCCTCATTAACCGCAAAAAAAGAGAAAGCGCAAGCCAATCATTATGAATTCAACCAAAAAAAAACCACTTTCTCTCACCATCATCAATCGGCATTATCCTCCCAACCCAGGTATAACGGGGGAATCAGCGTGGGATTTAACCAAATATCTGATTGAAAATCACGGCATTGACGTCCGAATTGTCCACGTAAAACGCAGTGATTTAGGCGGTGGGCAAGTTCGTCTACCCATCGGCAAAACGTTTCAAATCTCCACCCTATATAAGGGGAACAAAGGAATTCTAAAGTTAGCGGCTGGTTTTTTTGATGGCTTATTCTTGCTCCTCAAAACCCTGCGCGTGCGCCGGGGGCCCGTGCTGTGCATGACCAGCCCCCCGCTATTGCCTTTTTGGGCTTCTTGGTTGCTACCTTTATTCGGGATTCGGTGGGCATTGTGGTCCATGGATTTATTTCCCGAAGGCTTTGTCGCCGATGGTGTCATCAAAAAAACGAACCCTATTTATCGCTTTGTGGAATGGGTAACCTACCGATTTGCGCCTGCTCAACTTTTCGCACTGGGGCCAAATCAGGCCGCCTACATCCAAAAAAAATACCGTAAATCGCTCCCTACCACAATTCTCCCCTGCGGCGTATTGCTCGACCAACCCCACGACCCAACGCCGCCCGAATGGCGCAAAGCAGACGGAAAAGTTTACTTTGGATACGCTGGAAACCTCGGAGATGCCCACTCGGCTGATTTCCTCTTGGCTTTTATAAATCACTTTGACCCTCAGAAACACCACCTTATTTTAGCCGTTTACGGTACTAAATCTGCCAACATTCTGGCCGTTGCAGGTACGAAAAAAGGCATTACTATTCTCAAAAATGTACCAAGGAGCCAATTACCTTACATTGATGTTCATTTAGTTAGTTTGCTCACAAAATGGACCCATATTGCGGTACCCTCCAAGGCAATTAGCTCGATATGCGCGGGCGGCGCCATTTTATTTTGCGGAAATAAAGAAGCCGATACGTGGGCATTATTGCAGCGAGCAGGTTGGTACATCGACGAAGAGAGTGCCATTATTCCCCAGATAACCCACTTTTTGGCCCAACTCACGCCCGAAGAAGTAGCACTCAAAAAGAACGAGGCGGAGTCTCTTACCACAGAATTGAAACAGATGCTGGTAGCCGCGTACGAAGAAGTCGCGATTTTCAGCGGTTTTTTATCCTATTCGAAAAAAAAAATTATCCCAAATTGTGACTTATATACCAATACTTCGTCTGAGCCGAAAAAATGACACGAGATTTTCGAAATCGCTCGGTTTCCTCTGTTTCTTATTGGCTTTCTCGTTGGGAAACCTCATTTTTGCATAAATCAATAACCTATTCAACATGCCACTTCTTAAAGTAGCCGCCGGAACCATCAACACCACCCCTTTGGCGTGGAAAGAGAATAAAAAACACATTATAGAATCTATAGAAGAGGCTAAAAACCAACACGTTAGTTTATTATGTCTTCCTGAACTTTGTATTACAGGTTATGGTTGTGAAGACGCCTTTTATAGCCCCAATACCCTCTCCCAAGCCATTGAAAGCCTTCATGAAATCGTGGCGCATACATCGGGCATTGCGGTATCGGTAGGATTACCAATGCAATTCAACAGCAAAATCTACAATACTGCCTGTTTTATTGTCAACAAACGGATTCTAGGGTTTGTGGCCAAACAGCACTTGCCCAATTACGGCGTTTTCTACGAAGACCGGTGGTTTCACCGCTGGCCTGCCAATGCGCGCGATGAAATCAAAGTCCGGGATTTCAGCTATCCTTTTGGAGATTTGGTGTTTGATGTATCGGGTATCCGAATAGGCTTTGAAATCTGCGAAGACGCTTGGGTGGCACAACGCCCCGGGCGCAATCATTTTGACCGCGGAGTCGATGTTATTCTGAACCCCAGCGCCAGCCCGTTTGCTTTTCACAAATTCATCACCAGAGAGCGCTTTGTCATTGATGGTTCACGCTCCTATTCATGCAGTTATGTATACACCAACCTGTTAGGAAACGAATCAGGAAGACTCATTTTTGACGGCGATGCCATGATTGCTTCCAACGGAACCCTTCTGGCCTCCAGTCCGCGTTTTGGCTACCACGATTACCACATTACGTCGGCGGTGATTGATACTGATGTAACCCGACTGTCGCATTCACAAATCAAATCAGCGCTGCCAACGGGCAATTGGAAAGTTGTGGATACGTTTGAATGGCACGAAGCCGCCCCTGCCTATCAAGTAGCTGAATTAGAACCTTTTGAGCGAGAAGGCTATTTAAAAGAAGAAGAATTTGCGCGAGCCGTATCGTTGGCGCTGTTTGATTATCTTCGCAAATCGCGCTCTCAGGGTTTTACGGTTTCACTCTCGGGCGGTGCCGATTCCTGCGCCTGCGTGGCATTATGCGGTCTGATGATTCGATTGGCCGATGAAAGTATCGGTCTAGCCGCTTTTAAACAAAAGCTAAGTTATATCAAAAAAATCCAGCAAGAAACCACCGAAGAAGGCATTGCCAAACACCTGATTCACAGTATTTATCAAGGTACGGAAAATAGTTCAACAGATACTTTAGAATCGGCCAAAAGTCTCGCGGACTCTATCGGTTCTACCTTTTATAACGTCAATATCAACGGGCTCGTTGAATCCTATAAAGATTTAATCGAACAACAAATAGGACGCGACTTGACCTGGGAACAGGATGACATTCCGCTTCAAAATATTCAGGCACGGGTACGTGCCCCAGGCGTGTGGCTGTTGACCAACTTATACGGACATCTTTTATTGGCCACTTCCAACCGGTCTGAGGTGGCGGTTGGCTACTGTACCATGGACGGCGACACCGCTGGTAGCATCAGTCCGATTGCAGGAATTGACAAATTCTGGCTTCGCCAATGGCTCGTTTGGCTCGAAACCATTGGTTGCCACGTCAAAGGAAAAAACATCAAAATTGAAGGACTGAAGAAAGTAAACAGCCTGCAACCCACCGCCGAACTCCGCCCGCAATACAAAATGCAAACGGACGAAAAAGATTTGATGCCTTATGAGGTCTTGGATGCCATCGAAAAGGTGGCGATTCGTGACAAAAAATCGCCGATTGACTGTTTCCGGTTTATGGAAGTACGCTTTGCCGAGCAGTACACACGTGATGTCTTGTTTACATCTGTCGAGCGCTTTTTCAAACTTTGGAGTCGGAATCAGTGGAAACGTGAACGCTATGCACCGAGTTTTCATTTAGACGACCTCAACCTTGACCCTCGTTCGTGGTGCCGTTTCCCTATTCTATCTGGTGGATTTGAAAAAGAATTGGAGGAATTAAGCGCCTATTACGAAGGCAAAAATCACAAAGGACGCAAAGGAAAAATTGGGTTTTAAGGATTGACACGATTTCTGGATTGACTCCCGTCCATCTTGAAATCGTGTTTTAAAATGACAATTAAAACATGCCAAATCGCACCCTCAACGCTCGCAAACGTATTGCCTTGGTGGCCCATGACCACAAAAAGGCCGATCTGATTCAATGGGCCTCTGCTAACAAAGAACGGTTGGTTTCACACGAGTTATATGCCACTGGCACCACTGGGAAATTGCTTCAAGTGGCCTTAGAAACGTCCGTTACTTGCCTGTTGAGCGGCCCGCTAGGCGGAGATCAACAGATTGGCGCGATGATTGCCGAAGGAAAAATTGACGTGTTGATTTTCTTCTGGGACCCCATGTCGGCCCAGCCGCACGACCCCGACATCAAGGCTTTATTGCGCCTGGTAGCGGTGTGGGACATCCCCATGGCCTGCGACCGCGCCACCGCCGATTTTATCATAGCGTCTCCCCTCATGAGCCAGCCCTACGAAAGCATTTTGCCTGATTATGACGCTTATCTGAAACGGAAGGTTTGAGGTACAAATAGAATTGGGTAGTTTTGCGGGAAATATCATCCGCAATGAAGATTCTTGTTCTCGACAATTACGATTCGTTTACGTATAACCTCGTTTACATCTTACGCGAACTGCACGACGACGTGGAGGTTCATCGTAACGACAAAATCGCGCTCGAAGACGTAGCGCAGTACGACAAAATTCTGCTTTCGCCCGGGCCGGGCATTCCGTCAGAAGCGGGAATTATGCAGGATTTGATTCGTACCTATGCTCCCACCAAAAGCATTATGGGCGTGTGCTTGGGCCATCAGGGTATCGGCGAAGTGTTTGGCGCTACGCTCAACAACATGGCGGATGTACTACATGGCATCAGCGATAAAGCCATCGTTATCGACCCAACCGAGCCATTATTTAAAGGTTTGCCCCAATCCTTTCAGGTAGGCCGTTACCACTCGTGGACGGTGGTAGGCGAGACCGTTCCCGACACCATGACCATCTCTGCCGTGGACGAACACGGTGAAGTAATGGCACTGCACCACAATACTTACGACGTGCGGGGCGTACAGTTTCACCCCGAATCGGTCCTGACCGAGCACGGCAAAGAGATGTTAAAAAACTGGCTTTCTATTTAAATAACCATTCAGGGAGCAAAAGTTAAAAACCACCCTGTTTGGTGTTACTACTGTGTATGACTATTGACCAATTATTTGACTCTTTTAACACATTACGCGTCCTGATTGTGGGCGATGTAATGCTAGATGCCTATATCTGGGGCAAAGTAGACAGAATTTCGCCCGAAGCACCCGTGCCCGTAGTGGTAGCGCAGCGTCGCGAATATCGCTTGGGCGGCGCAGGGAATGTAATTCTTAACGTTCATGCCTTAGGCGCCGAACCTATCATTTGCTGCGTCATTGGGCAGGACACCGAAGGAAAAAATTTACTGGGCGAGTTGGAGAAACGAGGCCTTCGTACCGACGGTATTTTGCAAAGTCCTGACCGCATCACGACCGTCAAAGAGCGCATCATTGCGGGGTCGCAACAAGTTGTGAGGGTAGATACCGAAACCGACAAAGTCATTACACTTGAAGAACAGTCTCAACTGATTGAAAAAGCCAAAGCCCTGATTCCCGACTGTCAAGTAGTTCTTTTTCAAGACTATGACAAAGGTGTTTTGTGCCCAAATGTCATCAAGGAAATTACAGATTTTGCCAATTTACACGGCATCCCGACGGTGGTTGACCCTAAAAAACGCAACTTTTTGGCCTACCAAAACGTAACCCTCTTCAAACCCAATTTGAAAGAACTGAAAGAAGGTTTGAAAGTAGAGTTTGATGTAAAGAAAGAAGATGAGCTCCGGGCCGTAGTGAAGAAATTACGCTATGAACTCAACGCAAAAGGCGCGTTTGTGACGCTATCGGAACGAGGCGTTTACATTGATTTTTTAGACCAACAACACCGCATTCCTGCCCACCAACGGGAGATTGCCGACGTATCGGGCGCGGGCGATACGGTCATCAGCATTGCTGCTTGTGCGGTAGCGCTGGGGCTTGCACCAAACATCGTCGCCGAGCTGTCGAACCTTGGCGGTGGTTTGGTCTGCGAACATATAGGAGTAGTACCTATTGACAAAGAAACGCTGAAAGCAGAGGCGAGAAAGAGTTTAACAAATTAAAAGAGGGACTATTACTATATGATACCTGATTATCAATCAATAATGCTTCCTTTGTTAACACTTGTTTCCGATAAGCAAGAGCATAAATACCGTGACGTAATTGAGTCTTTATCTGCTTATTATAAATTAAGCGATGAGGAGCGTAAAGAACTCTTAGCAAGTGGACAACAAGCTATTTTTGATAATCGTGTAGGTTGGGCAAAAACGTATTTAAAAAAAGCTGGTTTACTCGACTCCCCAAAACGAGCAACCATAGTAATAACTCAACGCGGGATTGATACTCTCAGTAAGAGCTTAAACCGAATTGATGTTAAATTTTTAAAACAATTCCCTGAATTCGTTGATTTTCAGACGGCTAAACGAGACGAAATTCCTGACGAAGGGATTCTTATCCAAGAAATAAGTGAACAGACTCCTGAAGAAATTTTTGATAACTCTTATCAACGTATTCGAAAAACATTAGCAACCGAATTATTAAAAAGAGTACTTGAGCTACCTCCTTCTTTTTTTGAAAAAATGGTAGTTGAGCTTTTAGTCAGAATGGGATATGGTGGTTCCATTAAAGATGCAGGAAAAGCAATAGGGAAAAGCGGCGACGAAGGTATAGATGGTACTATTAAAGAAGATAAATTAGGGCTTGACATTATTTACATCCAAGCCAAACGTTGGCAATTAGGAAACGTAGTGGGTAGGCCTGAAATTCAAAAATTTGTGGGTGCTTTAGCTGGGCAAGGTGCAAAAAAAGGAGTGTTTATAACCACTTCCAGTTTTACAAAGGAGGCTCTTGAATATATGCCGCGGAATGAGACTAAAATTGTTCTCATAGATGGATCACAATTATCACAACTAATGATAGACTACAATCTAGGTGTGGCAACTCATCAGATTTATGAACTAAAAAAAATTGACAACGATTACTTTGGTGAAGAATAACAAAAGTAAATTGTACAAGATTGAATCTCTCAATGACTCACATAAAAATCGGAACGCGCGGTAGTCGCTTAGCCCTTTGGCAGGCTTATTACGTCGAAAATCTATTACAAAAAGGAGGACTTACGACCGAAATCGTCCTCATTGATACCAAAGGCGACCAAATTTTGGACCGTTCACTCTCCAAAATCGGGAGTAAGGGCGTGTTTACTCAAGAATTGGAAGACCAACTTCGCGACGGTCGCATCGACATTGCCGTGCACAGCGCCAAAGATCTGCAATCTGAACTCGACGACGACCTGCAACTCATCGCCTTTACCGAGCGTGAGCGTGTCAATGATGTCTTGGTGAGTCACAACCAAAGCCTATCTTTGGGCAGCGGAGAGCCCTTTGTGGTCGGAACTTCTTCAACGCGGCGCGTGGCGATGCTCAAGCATTTTTATCCGCACATTCACACCGTTGATATGCGCGGCAACCTTCAAACCCGCCTCCGTAAGTTGGAAGAGGGCCAATGCGACGCCATTTTGTTGGCTTACGCGGGCGTTCACCGCATGGAGTACGACGGGCTGATTGCCGAGCACCTTTCGCTAAACGAATTTACTCCCGCCGTTGGGCAAGGAAGTGTGGCAATTGAGTGCAGTCAAAACTTGGAACATGAAAAACGCGACAAAGTACGCGCGTTGCTCAACCATCCCGCAACCGAAATCTGCCTCTTGGCCGAACGGGCCTTTTTGCGCCGATTGCAAGGCGGATGCAGCGTTCCAGTCTTTGGTTTGGCATCGTTGGAAAATGAAACCGTTACGATGACGGGCGGCGTAGTTAGTTTGGACGGAAGTCAAATCCTAAAACAAACCCGCAGCGGTGTGGCTGCTTCTCCCGAAGACATTGGCATCCAATTGGCGGAACTGCTTTTGAGCGACGGTGCCGCTGAAATTTTGGCGGCTATTAAACAAAATTCCTAATTTGCCTTTCGATACGCTGCATGAAAAACACGCTAACCCACTTACTCAACTACCAAACCCTCGACCGCCAAACCGCTTACCAAACGCTGCTCGGAATAGGTCAAGGAGAATATAACACCTCACAAATTGCCAGTTTTCTGACGATTTTTGCACTGCGTGGCATCACCGTAGAGGAGCTAACAGGCTTCCGGGATGCTATGCTTCAACTATGCCTTTCGATTGATTTAGAAGCCTTTGACCCCATGGATGTTTGCGGTACGGGCGGCGACGGCAAAGATACTTTCAATATTTCTACGTTATCGGCTTTTGTGGTGGCCGGAGCAGGGCAGCGAGTGGCCAAACACGGCAATCACGGTGTATCGAGCTTAGTCGGTTCTTCTACGGTACTTGAACACCTCGGAATTAAATTTTCCAATGACCCCGACTACCTAAAACGTAAAATCGAAACCGCCAATATCTGTTACCTTCACGCACCGCTGTTTCATCCTGCCATGAAATACATCGCCCCCATCCGGAAAGAGTTGGGCATTCGGACGTTTTTTAACATGCTGGGCCCACTGACAAACCCTGCGTTCACCAAAAAACAGCTTGTAGGCGTATTTAGTCTTGAATTAGCGCGGCTTTATGCCTATCTTTACCAAGGTTCTGGCCATCATTATCTGATTGTTCACGCATTAGACGGTTACGATGAAGTGTCTTTGACGGGTGATTTTAAAATAATAACCGCTCAAAACGAGCAAATTTTGACGCCTATTCACCTCGGCTTGGATGTCCTTGCGCCTGCCCAACTCTCGGGCGGTGATACCTTGGCCGACTCCGCAAAAATTTTCTTAAACGTACTGAACGATGAAGCCACTTCTGCCCAAAAACAGGCGGTATTAGCCAATGCAGGTTTGGCCCTTTACGCCGCTAATCCTGCGCTTTCGTTAACCGACGCCATAGCTGTGGCCCGTGAGTCACTGGAAAGTAAACGAGCGTTGGCCTGCTTTAAAAAGTTAATCGAAGATTGATATGAGTACACTTAGCTTCAGCGATTTAGATCCAAACGGCATTTATACATACGCCGACTACCTGAAATGGACTTTTGACGAGCGCATTGAACTCATCAAAGGAAAAATCTTCAATATGTCGCCTGCGCCCGCCAGAAGGCATCAGAAAATTTCGGGAAAGTTATCATTAACAATCGGTAATTACCTTGAAGGAAAATCTTGTGAAATGTATACCGCTCCCTTTGATGTAAGGCTCACGCCGCTGAAAGGAAAAAAGCGCAAAGACAATCAAATCTATACGGTGGTACAACCTGACATCTGCGTTATTTGTGATGTAGATAAACTCGACGACCGAGGCTGTATTGGCGCTCCCGATTTAATCATAGAAATCTTATCGCCCGGAAATACGAAAAAGGAAATGAGCGACAAATTTCAGGTCTATGAAGAAAACGGGGTAACGGAATATTGGTTGGTGGAACCCAACGACAACGTAATTATTGTTTACGTACTGAATGATGAAGGAAAATACATTGGCTTGAGGCCGTATACAGAAGATGACGTAATTACTTCAAGTATTCTTCCGGGGCTTGAAGTATCTGTCAGCAGAATTTTTGAACCATAATGAACATTTTAGATAAAATAGTAGCCCACAAACGCATCGAAGTAGCCGAAGCTAAATCAAAAGCAAGCATCGCTGACCTCGAAAAAGCGCCTCTATTCGGCCGTAAAACATTATCGCTGAAACAAGCATTGACCGCCGAAGGGGCTTCGGGCGTTATTTCGGAATTTAAACGTAAATCTCCCTCCAAAGGCATCATTAACGCTGGTGTATTGCCCGAAATCGTCACCAAAGGCTACGTAGAAGCAGGTGCCTGCGGCTTATCGGTGCTGACCGATACCGAATTTTTCGGAGGTACTTTTGACGATTTCGCCAAAGCCCGCGCCGCCAATCCTTCAACGCCCATGCTTCGCAAAGACTTCATGATTGATGAATACCAGCTGTGGGAAGCCAAAGCCATCGGTGCCGATGTGATTTTGCTCATTGCGGCCTGCCTAACGCCCGCCGAAGTTCGGCAGTTGGGTCGTAAAGCACAAGAATTGGGCTTGGAGGTATTGCTCGAAGTACACGACCGTGAAGAATTAGAACAAAGTGTGTGCGAATATGTTGATATGGTAGGCGTAAATAACCGTAACCTGAAAACATTTGTCACTTCGATTGAAACTTCTTTGGAATTGGCACAACTTATTCCCGATAATTTCGTCAAAATATCAGAAAGTGGGTTGAAAGATGCCGAGACGATTTTACAATTACGAGAGGCGGGTTATCAGGGTTTCCTGATTGGTGAATCTTTTATGGTTACCCAAAATCCCGGATTGGCGTTGAAAGAGCTGATTGGCCGCTTTCAACTCACAAGTAATCAATAACTAACCGACTAGCCGGATGATGAAAATTAAAGTGTGTGGAATGCGGGACACGGCCAACTTGGCTGAATTAGTGGAATTGAAGCCTGATTTTATCGGATTCATTTTTTATGATAAATCGCCCCGGTTTGTGGGGGAAAACCTCGACGAAGAGTTCATAAAAAGTATTCCAAAACCCATCAAAAAAGTAGGTGTTTTTGTCAATGCAAACCCGGACTATATTCTTCGGATGGCAAAAAAATATGATTTGCAGTACGTGCAACTCCACGGCCACGAAACTCCCGATTTTTGCCGTACCATCAAAATGCGCGGCGTTAATATCATCAAGGCGTTTTCAATCGAATCTGATTTTAATTTTGCAACGCTTAATAACTACAAGCCCCATTGCGACTACTTCCTGTTTGACGCCAAAGGAGCCAATCCTGGCGGCAACGGAATCACGTTTGATTGGAGTGTTTTGAATCGTTACGACAACGACCGCCCATTTTTCTTGAGCGGTGGGCTTTCATTGGAAAATATCGTTCAGGTCAATGAATTAAAGGCGAAAATCTATGGTTTGGATGTAAACAGCAAATTTGAAACCGCTCCGGCGGTGAAAGATATTGACGCCCTGCGCCAACTGTTTGAGTTGATTCGCCCGATTGAAGAAGAGGAAGAAATAGAAGCGTAAATATACTTTTGAATAACGTTCAGCTCCCGCGAGCTGAGCCAAGCACTATTCGCACACATGACCGCACTACAAAATCAATCCGCCTATCAAGTCAATGAGCGCGGATATTACGGACAATTCGGTGGCGCTTATATCCCCGAAATGCTGTACCCAAACGTTGAAGAACTCCGCGATAATTACCTAAAAATCATCGCTCAGCCCGACTTTCAGGAGGAATTCCAAGGGCTCCTCCGCGACTACGTGGGTCGCCCAACGCCGCTCTATTTAGCGCAGCGTCTTTCCGACAAATACAACACCACCATTTACCTCAAACGCGAGGACCTTTGCCATACGGGGGCGCACAAAATCAACAATACCATTGGGCAAATCTTGCTCGCAAAGCGGCTCGGTAAGCAAAAAATCGTGGCCGAAACGGGAGCGGGCCAACACGGCGTAGCCACGGCCACCGTGTGCGCGCTGATGGGCATGGAATGCATCGTATACATGGGAGAAATCGACATTCAGCGTCAAGCACCCAACGTGGCTCGCATGAAGATGCTCGGCGCGGAGGTTCGTCCCGCAAGCAGCGGTTCAAAAACCCTCAAAGACGCCACCAACGAGGCCATGCGTCACTGGATCAACAACCCTACCGATACACACTACATCATCGGTTCAGTGGTAGGTCCTCACCCTTATCCCGACATGGTGGCGCGCTTTCAGTCCGTTATTTCGGAAGAAATCAAAAAACAATTGTTGGAAAAAACAGGCTCCGAACTCCCCGATTACGTCATTGCGTGCGTGGGCGGCGGCTCCAACGCCGCGGGTGCTTTTTATCATTTCTTGGATGACGAGTCCGTAAAACTCGTTGCCGCCGAAGCAGGCGGACACGGAATCACGTCGGGCTTGTCGGCCGCTACCACATTTTTGGGTAAAATTGGCGTTTTACACGGCAGCAAAAGCATCTTGATGCAAACCGAAGACGGACAAGTAGTAGAGCCACATTCTATTTCGGCGGGGTTGGATTATCCTGGCATTGGGCCAATGCACGCGCATTTACACGACAGTCAGCGGGCGTTGTTTTATGCCATTACCGACGACGAATCCATCGCTTCTGCCATGGAACTTTCCAAGTTGGAAGGAATCATCCCTGCGCTTGAAAGTGCCCATGCCTTGGCGGTACTGCCTTACTTGAAAGCGGCCCCTAACGAAACGGTAGTGATTAATCTATCTGGTCGCGGCGATAAGGATTTGGCTACTTATATGAAGTATTTGTAAAAAATAAAAAAGGGTAGTAGAAATGTCTTTACGTCGATTTTTCGCTACCCTTTTTCTTCTCTCCGTTGCGGCTTTTACGCTGCTGATGCTGACCAAAGTCGTGCCGTATCTGAGTTTTGAACCAGATATCGACTTTCTGACCACCAAAACCGACCGCGTTTTGGCCCGTCAAGATTTCCAATTTTCCTTTTATATCCACATCGTAAGCAGCTTGTGGGTCATTGGTATTGGAATATCCCAATTCATTCCTTCTTTTTTAAAAAAATATTCTAATTTACACCAAACGCTTGGGAAAATTTACGTATTTTCGATACTGTTTCTGGCGGCTCCCTCGGGGTTGGGTTTGGCTATTTATGCCAACGGCGGCCTACCCGCCAAAGTAGGTTTTTCGTTGCAATGCGTGGTATGGTGGCTCACTACATGGGCGGCATGGCGTGAGATTCAAAAAAAGCGCTGGCAAACACACATCGAATGGATGATGAGAAGCTACGCCGTTACCCTTGCCGCGATGAGTTTACGCGTTGGGAGTTATGCGTTGGTCTTTTTCTTCCACACCAAACCCATCGAAACCTACCTGACGGTGGCGTGGTTGTCATGGGTTGGAAATTTGGCAATTGTGGAAGGATTAATTTATGCAGGAATGAGCGAACGGTTATTAAAAATGCTACAAAAGTGAGTAAGTTTGGTCCAGTGGCCTTTTTTATACAGACAAGACAATCAATGAATCATTTCCTTTCCCTGTTTTTTTTAGTTTTTGTGGGTTTTTCCTGCACCCGCAAAGCCAACGACAATTCAAAACCAACCGCCGTTCCTATCAAGCTTATCACGCACAAAGAGGCGATTGATTCGCTGCGCAAAGACACTACGGCACCGTTGCAACCCCTCAAAATCACTGAACTGTCGGGCGAAACGGCCACCACTTTTTTCACAGATAATGACTTGTCCCCTCTATTGTTTGATGCGAGCCCAGAGGGTGGCTACTCCAATCGTTTTGACGGTTTTTACGGCGACGACCACCACCGAATTGAATTCTATTTTTCAGAAGTAAAACGTGATTCGATTCAGTCAAACGTCTATCATGTAGCTGGCAAAGATCGTTTCAAGAAGAATACCACCCCTTTCACGGGCACCATTACCTTCACAAAATTGGCCACTTTCAGCGATCCAAACCTCAACGACGACCTATACCAACACGAGGCATTTGAACTCAAAGAAGCGTATATTTCAGAGGCTACTTTTGAGCTGAAGGAGAACACCCTAACCAAAGGTTCGGGGATTTTTTCGGGTAAAATGCTGATGGATTTTTACAAAAACCAAGGTGGAGAGATTGCCCTTTGGTATTTTTCTGCCAACACACCCGCGCAAGCAAGTGGGTTTAAATTTGAAGGAACTTGGACCAATTATAAAAACACTTTAACCAAACCAGTCGTATGGGCAAGAGACCTTTTTGCGTTTGCTAACGATATTTTAACTGATTTTTCCATCGGAGAACGGGAAGTTGAAGTCAATAAAAAATACCGTCATCTAGGATGGGATAACTACTGGGAAAACGACGAATGGTGGCACGACGGCCCCGCAATTCAGTAGCTTTTACAGAACTTTTTTAGTAATTTTCGCATTAACAAAACACTGTATTTCCTTTTAAACACAAACAGACAACTATGGCGACATTAACACTCATGGAAGTTTCCGAAATGCGCGTGAAACTCAAAGCCCTTGAAAAACAAATCGCTTCGGGCGAATTATCATTATTTGACCGCTGCGAAGTGGAAGACGAGATTCTGGAATTGAAAGAAAATCTGGGAGAATTTGAGCGTAGTGTACGCGACGACAGTGGTGAGTGTATCAACTGTTCAGGCTAGTTTTTTAGTTTCTATACTTATATAAATTCATTTTGTGTTAATTCTGCTTACATGAAAACTAAATTCTTAGCTCTTTTTTTAACCCTTTTTGCGTTTGGTGCTATGGCCCAAAAATCTGACAAAGTACTGCGTCACGTGGTGATGTTTAAATTCAAAGACACCGCCACCCCTGCACAAATCAAATCGGTAGAAGATGCATTTCGTAAGCTTCCTACCCAAATCAAAGAAATTAAAGGGTATGAGTGGGGAACCAACAACAGCCCCGAGGGTCTGGCACAGGGCTTTACCCATTGCTTTTTCCTTACTTTCAATTCAGAAGCCGACCGCGCAATATATTTGCCACACCCTGACCACAAAGCGTTTGGAAAAGTGTTGGGGCCTTATCTCGACAAAGTCTTGGTGGTTGATTACTGGACCCAGAAATAAAGCCCGCTGCGGCGTCGCAGTGGCGCACCACCCGCTCCAAAAGGGACTTTAAACAATTATTTTTTATTGAACTTAAAATCCCCTTTGGGGAAATAGGGGCTCATGATTGCATACTTAAACGGCAAACTTGCTCATAAAGACCCCGCTTATATCATCATGGATGTAGGCGGGGTTGGTTATGAAGTAAAAATCTCTCTGCAAACCTACGCAGCCCTGCCCAACCCTGGGGAAGTTTGTAAGGTAATCACCTATCAGCAAATCAGGGAAGATTCTCACGTACTTTATGGTTTTGCCGAGCCCACCGAGAAGATTCTATTTTTGGATTTAATCAGTGTATCGGGGGTAGGTTCTGCCACCGCACTGATTATGCTATCGTCTTTATCGGCCGCCGAAATCAAAACGGCTATCGTCAACGAAGACGTAAAACTGATTCAAACCATTAAGGGAATTGGTGGTAAAACAGCGCAACGGGTCATCATTGACTTGAAAGATAAAATCAAGAAAGAAGGCATTATTGCTACGCAGCCCAATATCTTTATTACGGCCAATAGTCAAGTAAGGAGCGAAGCGATTGCGGCCTTAACGATGCTCGGTATTCCCAAACCTACCGCCGAAAAGAGCGTAGATACCATTCTCAAACGCGAAGGCGACCAGATTACGGTTGAGCAATTGATTAAACTGGCATTGAGGTAAATCGCAGGAGACTACCGCAAAATCCGCAGTTTCGCAAAGCTCAGCAACAGCGTTTTTTCGCCAACAGTATCAAACTGAATCACGGCTTTGCGGTCGGTGCCGTTGATGTCCATTTTCTTTACCGTTCCTTTACCAAACTTGGGATGTTCTACCCGATTGCCTTCTTCCAAAGTTGACGTATCGCTCGCTACAAAGTCGGTAGAGGCTGACTGAGGTACGCTCGTAGCCTGCGTAGAAGGGCGTTGTCCATTTGCCAATCGACTGGCGGGTGTGGTCGGGCTTCCTTCACTAGCGGGCTTTTGTACACTGCCAGGAGTTGGCGAAGGTTTCCGAATAAAATTCATGGCCGTCGGCTCAACGTTGTTGCGATATTCGTCAAAGCCTCCCGAACGGCGCCCTTTGGACGTAGTCAAAAAACGTTGGTCTACTTCGTATAAAAAACGACTTGGTTCGCACATATTCAATCGCCCCCAATTGTAGCGGCTTTCGGCGTAGGAAAAGGTAAGCTTGTTTTCGGCACGGGTGATGGCCACGTAAAACAATCGGCGTTCTTCTTCCAAATCTTCGCGCTTTTCGAGCATCATCTGGCTCGGAAAAAGTCCTTCTTCCAATCCTACCACGTACACATTTTTAAACTCTAAGCCTTTGGCACCGTGAATCGTCATGAGCGTTACGCGGTCGGTATCGCCATCGTCAGACTCATCGGCATTGGTTAGCAATGAAACCGTTTGCAGAAACGAACTGATGGTTTTGTCCTCATTTTCAGCATTATCCACAAACTCCTTAATAGCATTCAGCAATTCCTGCACGTTTTCGTAGCGGCTCAGGCCCTCCACGGTTTTGTCTTCGTACAATTCCTTCAAAATACCCGACGTCTTGGCCACGTGTGCCGCAACGGTATAAGCATCTTTGCCTTCCTCAATCAGCAGTTTAAAACTCTTGATAAGAATCGCAAAGCTTTCAATCGGTAGGGTAGCTCGCCCCGAAATGTACTTGGTGATGTTGGAAACCACCTCCCACACTGGCACTTGGTTTTCGGCGGCCGTCACCGCAATTTTAGCCACGGTCGTGTCGCCAATCCCGCGCTTGGGCAAATTGATAATACGCTTAAAGGCTTCTTCATCGCTTTGATTCACCACAAACCGCAAATACGCCAGCAAATCCTTGATTTCTTTTCGTTGATAAAAGGAAAGCCCGCCAATGATGCGGTACTTGATATTCTGCCTACGCAACGCCTCTTCAAACGACCGTGATTGGGCATTAGTGCGGTACAAAATGGCAAAATCGGTATTGCGCAGCCCTTTGTTTACTTTTTCTTCAAAAATCGCCGACGCAATCAGACGCCCTTCCTCATTGTCTGAACTCGCTTTTACTACCTCAATCAAGCCGCCTTCTTCATTGGCCGTAAAAACGTTTTTCTTCAACTGTGCTTTATTGCGGGCAATGACCGAATTGGCGGCGTTGACGATGGTTTGGGTGGAGCGGTAGTTTTGCTCCAGCTTGACCACTTTTACTTCGGGAAAGTCTTTCTCAAAATTGAGAATGTTCTGAATATTCGCCCCGCGAAAGGCATAGATACTCTGGGCATCGTCGCCCACCACGGCAATATTGCGATGTACCGCCGCTAACTTTCTGGTAATGAGGTACTGCGCCACGTTGGTATCCTGAAACTCATCCACTAATACGTACTGAAATTTGTGTTGGTATTTGTTCAGCACTTCGGGAAAGTCACGAAACAGCACGTTGGTATTGTACAATAAATCGTCAAAATCCATGGCGTTGGCCTGAAAACAACGCGTAGTATAGGCCTTGTACAAGCGTCCGATTTCGGGAAGCTTAGCGGCTTCGTCGTCAGCTCTGAAAAGTTTATTGGCTAGGTAGTCATCGGCTGAAATCAGGTTATTCTTGGCCCCCGAAATACGGTTAAAGACAACGTTTGGTTTATAGGTTTTATCGTCCAGATTCAGCTCCTTGACGATGCTTTTGATAAGCGATTTTGAATCGTCGGTATCATAAATGGAGAAATCGGAAGTATAGCCTAAATAGCGTGCTTCGATGCGTAAAATTTTGGCAAAGACGGCGTGAAAGGTTCCCATCCAAATGTTACGCGCCTCAAAACCAACCACTTTCTCAATCCGGTCGCGCATTTCGCCCGCCGCTTTGTTGGTAAAAGTCAACGACAAAATCCGAAACGGGTCAACGCCATTTTCAATAAGGTGGGCAATTCTGAGTGTCAATACACGCGTTTTTCCCGAACCCGCTCCCGCAATAATCATCAAAGGCCCTTCGCCGTGCGTAACGGCCTGCGCCTGTGGTTCGTTCAACCCGCTTAAATAACCTGTCATTGGAAAAGAATCAATTTTATGAAAACAAAGAACAAAGTTAGGGAAAAATGCCCTCTTTCGGGCGTGCCTCCGTCATGAATGTATCGGTTTTAAGGAAAGACCCCGAATCAACGCCTGATAGTATCAACTGATACGGCTCCAATTGGTGGATTCTTTGTGCAAAGAATCAATGTGGGAGCGAATAGGCTCGTTTTTGGGAAGAATGAAAGTGGGGTCTTCGTTCAGAATACTTTCGGCAGCGGCGCGGGCCGCCTTTAAAATTTCTCCATCTTTGGCCAAGTCAGCAATCAAAAGGTCGAGCAAACCACTTTGCTGCGTACCAGCCAAATCGCCCGGGCCACGGAGTTTGAGGTCTACATCGGCAATTTCAAACCCGTTGTTGGTTTGGCATAGTGTCTCAATGCGCAAGCGCGTATCCTTACTAAGCTTTACACCCGTCATGAGTACGCAATAACTCTGCTCCGCACCGCGCCCTACGCGACCGCGCAACTGGTGCAACTGAGAAAGCCCAAAACGCTCGGCACTTTCTATCACCATTACACTAGCATTGGGTACGTTTACCCCTACTTCTATCACCGTAGTAGCGACCATGATTTGGGTTTCACCCCGCACAAAGCGCTGCATCTCATCGTCTTTCTCGTAGGCCAGCATTTTACCGTGCACGATGCTCACGTGGTATTCTGGAAACGCCCGGCTGACGCTCTCATAGCCGTCCATGAGGTCTTTATAATCCAGTTTTTCCGACTCCTCAATGAGCGGATACACCATGTACACTTGCCGACCTTTCTTGATTTCGTCGCGCAAAAAACCAAACACGTTGATGCGGTGCTGGTCGTAGCGATGTACGGTTTTGATGGGTTTTCGTCCCGCAGGCAGCTCATCGATGATGCTCACATCCAAATCTCCGTAAAGCGTCATGGCCAACGTGCGTGGAATAGGCGTGGCGGTCATGACCAATATATGCGGCGGAATTGTAGGATTTTTAGCCCATAATTTGGCCCGTTGGGCCACGCCGAACCGGTGTTGCTCATCAATGATACAAAGTCCCAAGTTTTTGAACTGAACGGGGTCTTCGAGCAGGGCGTGTGTCCCTACAATGATATGAATGTTTCCTTCCGCCAAATCGGGGAATATCAGTTTTCGTCCTTTTTTAGTAGTAGAACCCGTCAGTAGGGCTATTTTTAGCCCCAGGGCTTCGGCAAACCCTTTCAGCCCTCGGTAATGCTGGTCGGCTAGGATTTCGGTGGGAGCCATGATACAGGTCTGTGCACCGTTGCCGATGGCCATTAGCATCGCAATAAACGCCACGATGGTTTTGCCGCTGCCCACGTCGCCCTGCAACAGGCGGTTCATGTGTTTACCCGTTTTAAGGTCGTCGTGGATTTCACGCAATACCCGCTTTTGGGCGTTGGTCAGTTCGAAGGGCATACTACCTTCTGTATAAAATCGCTTCACCAAATCGAGATTCGTGAAAATCTGTCCTGGATACTCGGTTTTGTGAAGAATTTTATTTTTGATTAGCCGTAACTGATTATAGAACAGCTCCTCAAATTTGAGCCTCCGCAACGCCTGATTCAGTGCTGCTTCGCTCTCAGGTAAGTGGATATTCCACATGGCATCAGTTTTGGAAAACAGCCTGAACTTCCGCACCAGTTCTTCAGGCAATGTTTCCCGAAAATGCGGCGTGGCCTGCTCAAGCAGCGTCCGCATTACTTTACTCAAAAAACGACTATCGAGGTGTTTTTTACGAAGGGTTTCGGTCAGGTTATAGACTGGCTGAAAATACCCCCCGTTTTCATTTTCGGGGTTGATGGTCTCAATTTCGGGGTGGCTAAAATTGAAGCGCTGCCCATAACGCTGGGGCTTGCCGTAAGCAATGTATTCTCCGCCTTCTTTAAAATGCTTAAGATGCCAGTCGATGCTCTGAAAATACACAAATTCTACCACGCCCGTACCGTCCGTAAATTCGACGGTCAGGCGGCGTTTAAACCCCTCGCCTACTACCACCATACTCCGAATACGACCTTTGAGCTGTACCGCCGTCAGTTCTTCCGTCAACTCGTTGATGCGGTGAAAACGACTGCGGTCCTCGTGCCGAAACGGGTAATATTGGATTAAATCACCAAAGGTAAAAATATTGAGTTCTTTGTTGAGCGTAACCGCCCGTTGGGGGCCTACACCTTTTAAAAACTCAATTTTTGTATCAAAAAAATTTGTAGTAGTTCGTTGGTTCATGGGTGCTGTCGCACGTTTAAATCTCTTCCATATAATCTGTCGCAGAAGGGTTGCGCTTTTCGTGAAGAATGTCCAAAATCACAACAATTTCATTATCTACGTAAAAATACACTTTATAGCTTTTCATGATTTTTACATACCGAAAGACCTTATTAGATTGAGTTATCTTAGCTATATTAAATAACTGAGGATTCTCGCAAACATCAGCCATTATACTAACAATATCTTTTTGACGCTTTTGGCTGCTTTGATACGATTGCTATAGAATAAATTCGTTAATTTCCTTAAAATGCTTACGGAATCTCTCCGTTATTTCAATCCGATAAGGAGTTACTTCCATTGACTCATCTCTTTTTTGAACTCTTCAAAAGAAATTCGTTTATCTGTCAAAGCTTCCTCCAAATGGGCTTCCAATTCATCTTCTGTCATGGGTGCTCCCCCCACAGGTAACTCTATTTCCTCCCACCCCTCCGATACTTCTATTTTTTCCACCTGAAGGCGTTTAGCCAACTGAAGAACCAATTCAACATCTTCCGGCTTGAGAATTTCTAACCTTACAACAGTCATAGCTTTATCATTTTAAAGTAAAAATAGCCCTTTAACAGTATTTTTCCAACAAACTTACGTTTTATCGAAAATGAGTTCACCACTAATTGTTTGATGCAATGAACCGCCGTGAAGCCATCTCTCAACTTTCTGTATTGACGACTGCCACGCTGAGCGCAGGAGGTGCTTTCAGCATGACGAATCGCAGCAATTATCAAATCGGAGCCTGCGACTGGTCACTACGCCTTAACTGCAATCCCGCAGCATTTGACTACGCAAAAAAAATAGGCCTGGAAGGCGTACAGGTAAGCTACAATTCCAAAACTGATCTCAACTATTTGTCACGTTCCGAAAATCGGCAGGCCATTCTCGCCGCTTCTCAGCGTACAGGGGTCAAAATTGCCAGTTTAGCCATCGGAATGCTCAACGACGTACCGCTCAAATCAGAAGCAAAAACGGTGGAGTGGGTCAGCGAAAGCATCGATGCCGCCAAAGCGCTGGGCACTAACGTGATTCTTCTGGCCTTCTTTGGCAACGGTGATCTTCGTAAAGACGATGCTGGCAAAAAAGTAGTCATCGAACGGCTAAAGCAACTTACCCCCAAGGCTGAAAAACAGGGCATTATCTTAGGTATTGAGTCTTATTTAAGCGCGGAAGAGCACATTGAAATCATTGATACCGTAGGCTCTCCCAATCTACAAGTCTATTATGACCCACGCAATTCGGCCGATGCTGGCTATGATATTTACAAAGAAATTCCGCTGCTGGGCAAGCGTAAACTGATTTGCGAAATCCACCTGAAAGACAACGAGTTTTTGCTCGGACAAGGCTCCATGGACTGGCCTCGGATCAAAGGTTTGCTGGATGAATCAGGTTACAAAGGCTGGGCGCAGATCGAGTGGTCGCAGCCCAAAGGCAAAAGCGTAGACGAAACCTATCCGCAGAATGTCAGCTACGCAAAAAAGATTTTCGGTTAATTATTCTCAATCATTGACTCACCCAAAAACAGGCATCACCCTTATGAACCGTCGTGAATTTATCGGGACAACCCTCGCGGGCAGCGCGGCGTTTACCCTGCAAGCCAAGCCGCCCGTGGCCGCGGGAACGCCCCAAATCTATGTTTTCTCCAAAATGTTTCAGTGGATTGAAGGATATGACCAACTCGCCGAAACCATCGCAGGGCTTGGCTTCAACGGCATTGACCTGACCGTTCGCCCGGGTGGGCACGTGTTGCCCGAACGCGTGGAGGAGGATTTACCCAAAGCCGTTGCGGCTTTTAAAAAACATAACCTTGTAGCTCCTTTGATGGTGACCACGATTTTGGACGCCGATGCCCAAAGCGAACGAATTTTAAAAACTGCGCAATCACTCGGCATCAAGCATTACCGCATGGGTTGGTATCCCTACAATATGAAGCAAGACATCGCTGGCCAAAGCGCGGCTTTTGGTCAGCGGATGAAGGCTGTGGCGGCCTTGAACGAAAAATACGGCATGGTTGGGCACTACCAAAACCACTCAGGCAACTACCACGGAGCACCAATTTGGGATGTATACGAACAACTGCAAACCATTAAATCCAACGCCATAGGATGTCAGTACGACATCAACCATGCCACCGCTGAAGCGGGCGGCTCTTGGGAAACGGGCTTTCGTCTCATTGCACCGCACGTCAAATCCATTGCCATCAAAGATTTTTTCTGGACCAAGAAAAACGACAAATGGGGCAAACAAGGCTGCCCGCTGGGTGAAGGCGTGGTCAATTGGTCCAAATACCTGGAATTGCTGAAACAATATAATATTCAATTGCCCATCACGATGCACTATGAATATCCATTGGGCGGGGCCGAAAACGGGGCTAAAAAACTCAGCATCAGCTCTCAGGAGTTACTGACGGCGATGAAAAAAGATTTGACCTTATTTAAGCAATGGTGGACGGAAGCAAAACTTTAGTTGATACCTTTGTCGAAATTTTCAGCAATGAGGTTGAAAACCTATTTCAACCTCATTGCCTTTGACAAAGTGATGTATGCAAATTATCATTGACGGACTAGGGAAGCGTTTTAACCGCGAATGGATTTTTAGAAATGTAATGCTTGAACTCAACGCCGGAAACAGCTATACGTTTGTAGGCCCCAACGGCAGCGGAAAATCCACCTTACTCCAAGTTATTTCGGGCGTAATGCCCCTGACCGAAGGAAAAATAACTTATCAATTATCAAATAAAATCATCGACGAAGACGATTGGTACCGCCAAATCGTACTCGCGGCTCCTTATCTTGAGCTAATCGAAGAATTCAGTCTGGTCGAATTGCTCAATTTCCATGCGGGCTTTAAGCCTTTCAAAGCGGGAATTACCAACCAAGAAATCCTCCAACGTCTTGAATTGGACGCATCAAAACACAAAGCTATCAAGTATTTTTCGTCGGGAATGAAGCAACGCCTCAAATTGGCACTGGCCTTTTATTCCGATGTTCCCGTGGTGATGCTGGATGAACCCACTTCTAACCTCGACGCCAAATGGTCGGCGTGGTACCTCCAAGAAGTACAGCGTTTAGCCCCCAGCCAACTGTTATTGCTCTGCTCCAACGTTCCTGCCGAATACGATTTTTGTGACAAAGTCATCAACGTTGGCGATTATAAGCCTACCCAATAAATACAGACGTTGACCAATATGCACTGGCAAATTCTGTGCATATCGGCCAACGTCTACTAGTACTTTCTCAATACTTCTGCTACCAGTAATTCCCGATTCCAACAATGAAAACCGATAAAATAACGGTAGCAATGCCCAGAATAATAGTGCGGTACGTTATTGAAGAAACACCCTTCCATTCTTTGAAGTAAATCCCCCAAACGTTAGACACAATGATGATACATGCCATGTGCAGAATCCATGAGCTGGCTCCGTTGCCGAGTTTACTTTCACCCATCCCGTAGAAAAAGAACTGCAAAAACCACGTTGTACCGGCAATGGCCGAGAACATATAGTTAGTTTTGAGCGGGGCTTTAGCGTTGGTATAATCGCCGAAAGTACGATTGCGGGTATTTAAAATCATGCACCAGATAAAATTTGTAGTAAGCCCACCCCACAGCAGCGGCACAAAAATGACGTTATTCTGAAACAAAGGGTTACTACCGTTGACCAATGCGGCCTCGGCCATTACTTTTCCGGCTTCAATTCCAAAGTTGAAACAGGCACTCAGCACGCCTGAAATGGTTGCCACGATTATCCCTTTCCAAAAATCAAACTCTTTGACACTTTCTTTCTTTTCTGCATCTGAAAGTTCATTTTCTTTCATTACACCCGCTTTACCGCAGATGTAAATCCCTGCCAAACAAACCGCTACGCCCAGCAATACGATTTGCCCGCCCGTGCTTCCCAACATACTCGAAAAAGTTCCTTTAGTGTCGTCAGTAAACAAATCGCGGTAAATCGGCGGAATCAACGCTCCGAAGGCTGAACAGAAGCCCAATACAATAGCCATGCCAAGCGACATACCCAGGTAACGCATGGTCAAGCCAAAGGTCAAACCGCCAATGCCCCAAAGTACGCCTAACACGTACGTCCAAAACAGCGTAGTACTGTCAGTGTTACGAATAATGTCCATGAAGTTTGGCACAGTCAAATAGGCGGCAATGAACGGTGCCAATAACCACGAAAACAGCCCGCCTACAATCCAATAACTCTCCCACGACCAATCACGTACTTTTTTGTAAGGAATATAAAAACTACCGGAAGCAAAACCCCCGATGAAGTGATAAATAACACCAAATAATACCTGCATGATGAAAGGGTTTAGTACTACGTCTTTTTTGTCGAAAGATACAGCAAGCGTTTTTCTACCTTCACCCTGTACTCTCCTGTTTGCAAACCAGTTGCGAGTAAAAACCGCTTACAGGCTGCTTTTTTCTAACAAATTCTTTCTTCACAAACCTATGAATTCCAAAAACAAAAAAATGGTTAACCGTCGTGGCTTTCTGAAAGGAAGCGCCGTAACCGCCGCAGGATTTATGATTGTACCCCGTCATGTACTCGGCAAGGGCTTCGTGGCTCCCAGCGACAAGCTAAACATGGCCGCCGTGGGATGCGGCGGCAAAGCGGGGGTCAATATTCCATTAGCCTACAACAATGGCTCAGACAACATTGTGGCACTTTGCGACGTGGACGACCGCCAAGCTGTGAAGTTTCGTAAGCAGTTTCCCAATGCACCCTACTATAAAGATTACCGCAAGATGTTGGAAAAAGAAGCCAAAAACATCGACGCGGTCATTGTCACTACCCCTGACCACATGCATTACGTCATCGGCAATGCCGCCATGCAATTGGGCAAACATATTTACCTCGAAAAACCCCTCACGCACGATATTTGGGAAGCCCGAATGCTGACCCAACTCGCCAAAGAAAAGAAACTTGTGACTCAAATGGGCAACCAAGGCTCCAGTGGCAAAGGCACCCGCCAAACCGAAGCCATTGTCCAGTCGGGTATGATTGGAGAAGTACATACCGTGGAGGTTTGGACCGACCGCCCCGTGTGGCCGCAGGGGGTAAAATCGCCCAGAGACAAAAAAGAAACCATGCCTATTCCTGCCGAGGTAGACTGGGATTTGTGGCTCGGCACTGCTCCTTACCGCGAGTACCACGAAGCTTACATGCCTACGCGTTGGCGGGGTTATTGGGACTTTGGTACGGGTGCCCTCGGCGATATGGGTTGCCACTTTATGGATGTACCGTTTCGTACCCTCAAATTGGGGTATCCTACCTCCGTTGAATGCTCGGCGAGTTCGGTATACGCCGATTTTTTCAAAGAGGCTTTCTTTGGAGATATTGGCCCACAAGCCACGTCAATCCATTTTAAATTTCCCAACCCAAGTTCTAAGAAATATCCCGAATTAAGTCTTTCGTGGTACGACGGCGGCATCCGACCCAAAATCCCCGAAGGCTGTGTTTACGAAAAAATATTTGCCAGTATTGACGGCGGTGTTATGTTTATCGGAACCAAAGGAGTACTCGCTTGTGAGCTGTTTGGCAACAATCCTAAGTTGTTTGTTAAAGGACAATTACAGGACGTAAAAT
>NZ_JAAAKZ010000023.1 GCF_009905605.1 Runella sp. CRIBMP | reverse complement strand
GCGGCTACACTCACGCTGAGTGGCGGCACTGCCAAAAACGAAGGATCCGCAGGTACGACCAGTTACACTTTCACGGCAACGCTCAATAACCCCGTACAGGGTGGTTTTGGTGCTCCTTACACGACCACTAACGGCACGGCCACGGTGGCAGATAATGATTATGTTGACAATGACGGTAGTCTGAGTTTTGCGGGAACATCGGGAGAACAAAAAACGATTACGGTATTGGTCAATGGGGATAACAAAGTGGAATTGGATGAAACGTTCACGGTGGCCTTGGGGACCCTGACGGGTCTGACGCCAGTGCAGCTGGCGGTGATTACGATGGCGGGCAGTCCACAGACGGGTACCATCACCAACGACGATGCGGCCACGGTGGCTTTGGTCGGCAATATCAGTGAGTTGGAATCCACAACGCCCCAGGTGTTCAGTGTATCATTGAGTAATCCAGTGGATGTAGCAGTGACAGTAAACTTCTCAACCACAGATAGTACCGCTACAACTGCCGACAGTGACTATACGGGAATTACGAATCAAACGGTGACATTCATGGCGGGTAGCACCTCTGCTCAAACAGTAAATGTTAGCATTACCAACGATACCAAAGTAGAAATAAACGAAGTCTACAAGGTTGCGCTAACAAATCTTGCAGCGAGCGGCCGCAATGTGATTTTGGGCACGAGCATAGGTAGGGGTAATATTCAAAACGATGACGGTGCAACGTTGACGCTAAGTGGCGGTACTTCCAAAGCGGAAGGTAACAGTGGCACGACGAGTTTTATCTTTACAGCAACGCTCAACAATGCAGTTCAGGGGGGATTCTCAGTAGCTTATACCACAAACGATAGTACCGCAACCGTGGCAGACAATGATTACACCGACAATGACGGTACACTGACGTTTGTGGGAACCGCTGGTGAAGCCAAAGATATCACCGTGTTGGTCAAAGGAGATTCAAAAGTAGAAGCTAACGAGGCATTTAAGGTCATTTTAGGCGCACTTTCGGGTACGGTATTAGATGCATCTATTGCTAGAAAAGACACCATACAAATTGGAGACATCACCAATGATGAAATAGATTTTGGGGATGCTCCCGCATCTTATGGTACATTAACGGCCAATAATGGGGCACGTCACGCTACTCTTTTGGGAATGTATTTGGGGACAGCTATCGACGGTGACGAAGATGGACAACCCACTGCTACTGCCAACGGTGATGATACAGATACCGACGGCGATGATGAAGACGGGGTGACCTTCCCTAACTTTTTATTGACTGGAACTAACACCTCCGTTACTGTGACTGCCTCCATAGCGGGTAAACTTGATGCGTGGATTGATTTCAATCAAGATGGCGATTTTGATGATATTGGAGAACGAATCGCCAATACTCTTTCATTAACCGCTGGCAGCAATCAAGTTAACTTTAGCGTACCAGTCGGCTCGCCCGATGGTAATGCACCAGCCCGTTTCCGTTTTAGTAGTATGGGTGGTTTAAATGCAACGGGCTTAGCCCCCGACGGGGAAGTGGAAGACTACGTGGCTGCGGTTATTAATACCCTTCGTATTTATGTCAACGCTGCTAATGTCAACCCGTCGCAAGATGGGTCTACTTGGGCGAAGGCATTTTCTAATTTACAATCGGGCCTGAACGCCGCAGCTACATCGATGTTTCCTGATATCGAAATTTGGGTAGCCCAAGGTACTTATAAGCCTGGTACGCTGCGCACTGATGTCTTTAAGATTCCTTCCAAAGTACGGGTTTATGGAGGGTTTGTCGGTACTGAAATAAATCTATCAGAACGTAATTGGGTAACGCATCCCGTAATTCTCAGCGGAGAAATAGGCACCATACAACGCAACGATAACTCATATCATGTGGTGCTGTTTAAGTCTACCGATTCACTGACACGTCTGGATGGATTCCGCATTGAAAGAGGCTTTGCTGAGTTTGTAGCGGGCACTCAAAATATCAATGTCCCTGATTTACTTGCCTCAGGGGGCGGAATCTTGGCTATTGAAAAAAGCAAAGGGTTGATTACTAACTGTGTTATTACTGATAACCGAGCCATCGGGGGCGGTGGTATGTTGCTGCGCGACAGTTCGCAATTAGCCATTACCAAGACCATTATCTACGGAAATGAAGCTACTTTCGGGGGTGGGGTATATGTATTGGGTGGTAGTAAACCCTATTTTGAGAACGTATTAATGGTGATTAACAAAGGCTTAGGCGGCGGTATGTACGTTAACAGCAGTCAGCCATCTTTGATGAACTGTACGATTGCTTCCAACAAGGATGATGGAAACAATGCAGGAGGTATCTTCAATGCCAACTCGCTGACGACAGTGAAGAACAGTATTTTGTGGGGTAATACAGCACCTCAAAGTACCTCGGGGAGCGTGATTACTTACAGTACGGTCGAAGGTGGCTTTTCTGGGGTTGGTAACAGTAATCTGAATCCTCTGTTTGTCAATGCCAACCCTGTTGGGTTGGCCCCGTTGGGTACCTTGGGTGATTATCACCTGCAAATATGCTCACCTGCTATAAACGGTGGTGATAATGCGGGAGCTCCTAACGAAGACTTGGAAGGTAATGTAAGGCCATTCCCCGTTGGTTTAGGTATTGTCGACCGTGGTGTGTTTGAAAGTCAAAGTAGCGGCAGCAGTGGCCCAGCCAATTTGACGGTGACAGAACCTATCACGAGCGGAACGGTGCTGAAAGTTGCCGACAAAATAGTAGCGACTAATCAGGTATCAGGCGCAACGGTGGTATATCAGGCGGGAAAATCAGTGACGTTATTACCAGGCTTTACGGCGACTGTAGGAGAGGGCAACAGTTTTCAGGCACTCATCGGTGGCTGCGATAAATAAACCAAAATGAGCAGGAAATGAAAGCACTGACTACTCCAGATTCAATAATGTCACTTGAAGGTTTGCTGTATTTACCACGCTTCCAAACCAAAGACGGCAATAGAAGTGTTGATTTGAGGCGGATTGTCTATTTGAGTGCGCAGGTCAATTATACTATTTTTCATTTGGAAGATGGAGAAAGTGTAATTACCTCGCTTCCCTTAAGTTTCTATGCTTCTTTGTTAGAAAAATATGGCTTTCTGAGGCTTCATAAATCATCCCTTTTGAATTTGCATTATTTGAGTCAATGTCACATTCTGCGTTTTGAGATGTTGATTTTACCTTCGGGACATTCCATTGAAATTGCCCGTAGGCGCAAAGCAAAACTCAGAGAAATGATAAAATCTTGTTAACACTTGATGCCGATAGGGCGATTTGATGAGCTTTGAATCCAAACTCTAAAGGAGGCTAAGAATAAACTTTAAAGTGGTGCCGGCGTTTTTGAAGACGGCACCACTTACAACCAAAATTTTGTAGTAAACTACTCAATCAACTTTATTGCCAATTTGCACGCCTCTGTGCCGAAGATATTTGTAGAGGGTCATTTTTGAAATTTTCAAATCAGCGGCAATTTCATTGACCCCCAATTTACGTTCATTGTATAATGTTTGGGCAAGCATTGCTGTTTTTTCAGCTTCCTTAGACAAACCCCTTCTGCGACCTCCTTTTCGGCCCCGGGCCCGAGCCGCCTCCAATCCAGATTTTGTCCTCTCTCGGATGAGGTCTCTTTCAAACTCTGCCAAAGAAGCAAAAATATTGAAAATGAGCCTGCCCTGGGCAGTGGTGGTATCAATGTGGTCATTGATTGAAACCAGACCTATGCCTCTTTTTGAAAAATCGGAGGTAATTTCAAGCAAGTGCTTTAAAGAACGCCCCAACCGGTCGAGTTTATAAATATAGATTACATCCCCTTGTCGGAGCATTTGCTGCATGGCTTGCAGTTGGGGTCGGTCCGATTTTATACCAGAAGCTTTTTCCTGAAATATCTGTTCACATCCCACTTTTGTCAAGGCATCAATCTGCATTTCCAAATTTTGATCTTGGGTAGATACCCGGGCATATCCTATTTTCATTTGTCTACTTAAACTTATTTTATACTTCAAAAATAATAAATATAGGTAGATTTCTATACAAGTTTATTTTACAAACAAGTAACTTTTCAAGAGAGGATTTACTTCCCTTTAAGAAACAAAAAAGCCATCATTGCATATCTGACTTTGCAATGATGGCTTTGATTTATTCGTACTCTATTTATGATTTTGGATTAGATTGTTCTGAGGCAAACGGCTGGTTATAATAGCGTTTACCCGTCGTTTTAAACAACGCATTGGCTACTGCCCCAAAAACTGGTGGGAATGGCGGTTCGCCAAGACCCGTCGGGTCAACATCGCTTTCTACAAAATGTACATCAATTTTCTTCGGCGCTTCGTTGTGGCGAATGATGCGATAATTGTGGAAATTACTTTGTTCGGGGGCTCCGTCTTTGTGGGTCAATGCTCCGTAAAATGCATTACCGATACCATCAACTACCGCACCTTGTACCATATTTCGAGCGGCATCGGGGTTGACAACGACGCCACAATCAACGGCACTCGTTACTTGTTCAACATACGGTTGGCCGTCGCGCATGACCATATCAACCACATGACCAGCATACGAAGCGTGACAGAAATAAGCAGCAACGCCACGTTTTTTACCAGCATTTTCGGGTTTGCCCCAGCCTGATTTTTCTTTCAGTAGTTCCAAAACGCCAATGTATCTGCTTGCATCGTAATCATTGTTTTTGCCTACTGGATTTTCTTTTGCCTTTTTCAATAAATCTAGGCGAAGTTGAATGGGGTCTTTGCCCATGGCTTCGGCTACTTCATCCAAAAAAGATTGCTCAGCCGCCGCATTGAAGTTGGAACGGGGTGCTCTAAAGGCCCCAATGGTCACGTTTGAAGGAATTTCCCACCCCTCAGCCAAATAGTTATCAACCGCTCCCGCTGGGAAACGATTGGCATGAACTGGGTTTTCGGGAATTCCGCCGCCAATGACATGAAACCCAATTAGATTTTTGTTGGCATCCAACGCTGCACGATACGTAGCGGTGTACATCGGGCGATAAATGCCGTACGTCATATCGTCTTCACGGCTATAAATCAGTTTGACGGGTGCTTTGAGTTTTTGAGAGATTCGAGCCGCTTCATATACGTACGACCCGTAGGCTCTACGACCAAATCCCCCACCCATTCGAGTCATTTGAATTTCAATCTTTTCGGCTGGCAGGTTTAAAATTTTGGCAAGGGTAGGCTCCATCCAACCGGGCGCTTGCAAAGGCCCAGCCACCACCGCTTTATCTTCCATTACATGCGCAAAGAAATTCATCGGCTCCATGCAGTTATGTGCCAAAAACGGTGCATTGTAGGTGCGTTCGATGATTTGAGCCGCATTTTTGAAAGCTGTTTCGGGGTCACCGTCTTTTCTTAATTGCTGGGCTGGCTTTTTTGCGTATTCGGCCATCATTTCAAATTGACGGCTTGTGGTTTCTAATCTACCCGGAACGGTTACTTCTCTTTTTCCGCCTCTTCCCGACATGGTTTCTTTTAAGTCGCCGGCGGCTTCCCATTGTACAATCAGCTTTTTGCGAGCGTTCATGACTTCCCATGTACTATTGCCCACTACTGCAATCATTTCATTGAAAGTACGGGTATCAAAACCGCCTTGTTCAAAACCATCATCGTACAGTTTAAAGCTAAATACATCTTTGATGCCGGGCATTTTCAGAGATTGCGAAGCATCAAAGGATTTAAGTTTCATACCGAAGGCTGGCGGATGCTGAATCATGGCAATCAACATACCATCAACCCGATAATCCATTCCAAATAGTGGTTTGCCCGTAACTACTTTTAGGCCTTCCGTATTTTTCTTTGAATTTCTGACAATTGAAAAATCTTTGGGAGCTTTCAATTTTACCTCTTTAGGCACGGCAATGGCGGCGGCTTTGCTTGCCATCTCTCCATATTTTGCCGTTTTCCCGCTTGTGTGCGTTAAAACCCCTGCCTTGGTTGTGATTTCAGACGCAGGAACGCTCCATGTTTGAGCCGCGGCTTCGATGAGCATCTGTCTGGCCGCTGCGCCAGCGTTTCTCAAGGGTTTCCAGTACATTCTAACCGAATTACTACCGCCCGTAAATTGTGGTCCCAATTTCACGTTGTCGTGCGGTCCCATTTCTACGACTACGTTTTTCCAATCTACATCCAATTCCTCCGCCACAATCATTGGTAATGAGGTCATTACATTTTGACCGAATTCGGGGTTTGGACAAAGAATTTTAACGACATTATCGGGGGTAATTTTAACATAGCCCGTAAGTTCTGACCATTGGTCGGGGAGATTTAATCGGGCGGCGTTCCGCTCCTGTATTTTTTCGGCGGCTTTCGCAGTCGAAAACCAGCTGAAACTTAGCATCATTCCACCACCAGCCAACGCCGAAGATTTGAGGAATGAACGGCGATTATGTGTATTTTTCATTGCTATTTTGCTTTTTTTTAGTGCTACCGCTACACAATTTATACTTTAGAGGCCGTTTTTATCGCTTCTTTGATTCTCAAATACGTTCCACAACGACAGATATTCCCACTCATGGCGGCATCAATATCGTCATCGGTTGGTTTGGGATTACTTTTGAGCAACGCCGCTGCACTCATAATTTGCCCCGATTGACAATAGCCGCATTGAGCCACGTCGTGTTCGAGCCATGCTTTTTGTACGGGGTGGTCGCCGTTGGCAGAAAGGCCTTCGATGGTGGTAATTTCCTGTTTGCCAATCGCCGAAACGGGCAACACGCACGAACGAACGGCATTTCCGTCTAAATGAACAGTGCAGGCGCCGCATTGAGCCATGCCGCAGCCAAACTTAGTACCTACCATGTTGAGACTATCGCGTAGTACCCAAAGCACTGGCGTACTTGGATCTACATCCACTTGGCGGGCTTTGCCATTGATTTTAAGATTATACTTTGCCATGAGCAGGAATATGTTATAAAAAAATTTATCAAAAGTATACCGAAAATTCCGTAAAAAACAACACTTTTCAATCGAATACTTACAAAAATCAAACAGAAAAATAACGAATTTGTCGCTGCTTTTTTCTGCCGTAAAAAAGGGTTATAGTATCATTATCTTTTGCAACCACTTTTTTTAAATCATACAGATGTAATAAACTTTTTATGGGCGGTGGCAATTTCATCCACCAAGTAGGAAACCTAACAAACACTACGTTGTATTGAGCTATGCTGTCAATCATTGTTTTGAGCGGTGGCAAATACCCTTTTTCATTTTCTTTGACTACCTGCGGCACCGTTTCCGTATAGTTTTCGGGATAAGGGTTTGTCAACTTCAAAGCTACCAATGTTCCACCTACTTCTTTGTGGATGATTTCGGCAATTGCTTTGGTATTGTTGGTGTGGGACAAATACACAATCAGTACTTTTTTGTCAGTAACCAGCGTTTGTGCCGACGAACTACCTGCAAAGAGGCAAATAGCGGTTGTAAAAAACAAGAAGAAAACTAAGTTGTTTTTCATGAGGATATTACCTCTTTTTACTGATTACGGTATTCATGCGAAGTATGGCATTTTTTATATCTTAATTTTGAATGGATTTCAAAAGAAAAGAAAATGGAAAAGATAGTAGACATAGACAGCATCAGCGGGTTCAATGCCGCCAATAACCACAAAACGCTGCACCCTCTGGTAACCGTAATTGATTACTCAAAGGCGAATCCACGAGAATGGGGAGATGTGGATTCCATAAAATTTAATTGTTGTTAAAGTAGATGGAAAAACGTGTTATTTTGGGCCTGTAAAGAGTGGGTAGGTGACATCATGTTGAGATTTAGAACACCCCAAAGATGCCTAATTATCCCCGCTTTACATTTTTATGAGAAAGCCCTGCCGTCAAAATGAATGCTATTAACTACTACAACCTGCTGTATCTATCGGAGCGGTTACGGCAATGCTCGACCGAAAGTGAACTGCAGGAGTTGTTGCGTACCATCCTACAATCGTCGACCCATTCCTGGCATCACATCAATCTGAGAGGGGAATATGATTTTACGGATTGAAAGCCTGGAAACTGTTTTTGACCGGGAGGCTCTGTTAAATTTCCCCTTATCTAGACCTTCTCTGCCAACCCAATCCGCCAAATGACGAATTATCTCAAATTCCGCAGAACTACCCCACTTAGAGAAGTTAATTAAACTTTATGATAAACAGCTCCTTGAAACTAAGCAGGCAATTGCCAAATTGTTTGAAAAAGAAGCTGTTCTCAAACCTAAGTTTGATCGCTGCGGCCTTTAGATTTGTCAGAGCATTTTGGCTGCCTAAAATCTCTCTTTATTTCCAGCGGCTTCTTGCCACTTTCACTTTACAACATACAGTTATAATCACTAAAGTTGTGTCAACACTCTCATCAGAATTTGTTTGATTTCCTCAATATTCACCGTAAAATCATCTTCTAATCCGTCGGCCCAATACTTGAGAGAAACATCCTGATCATAATAATATGCAGTGTATTTAAGCCCCAACAATTCTGCCAAATATCGAAAATAATCTGGGGTGTAGGTTTTGGAAAATAATTCAAAAAGATGTGTGCCAGATCGACACCATATGATGTTGGAAAATGAAGCGCCGTGAGGCCCAATGATAAAAGTGGCATTTCGGTAAAGAGCTATTTGCTCGAAAACCGTCCGTGGTCGGTCTTCAATAATCTGAAAATCATACTTCTTTAAGAGGGTAATCAATTCATTTTCGTTCTTAATTCGACGACGACCGCTACGACTTATATAAATCCGCGCTTCTTTGTGTATTCCACTTGGGTCGACAAACTTAGGCAGAATGTATTTACGAAGGGCGTGTATGTCTGCCGCATTTGGATAAAACCAATGCCCATTGTTTCCAAGAATACATTCTTTAGACGTAATTCGATAGCTTCTACTGTCTTTTACGCGGTGCAAATCAATTTCTAACAATTCAAAATACTCGCGCTCATAAGAAGTATTAAAAAGGGGGTAGGAGATGATTGCCTTGTCGAAGGTTGATGGTGGTAATACCTCTTTCATTCGACAAAGTTTTCCAACCACCAGCAGTAAAAAATCATAATATCCTCCCCATACAAATCCGTCGATATAGTGGCTCCATGGTACAATCAGTACCTCAGCGTCAAGATGGATTCGTTTTTTTCGATGCAATGTGTTACGATAAAAGTCAGTATTATTGGTATCGGTACAAACTACTTTATTGCTTAGGTGGACTGCGCCATAAGGAAGTAAAGTAATTTTACCATTCTGGGCGGCAAACTTCCAGACCATGATACGGTCGGTTTTAGCCAAAGTGGGTAAAAAGTAACGTTTTTTTGTATCTATTACATCAACTACTTCTGGCATGTGAAGTAGGTTTTCGGGGTGCTCAATCAATTGAAAAGGAGATAAATAATCGTCCGTTTCCTGCTTGTTTAAGAGTCTGACCCCCAAAACCCCATAAATCCAGAATAATCCTCTCGTCAACATCATGTGACGAAACAAATGATAGGCTCCCCTGATTTTTTCTATTGAGCGGTCTAATATCAAGAGCCATTTTTTACCCTTGCTGGAGGTTAGAACCATATTTATAAAATGTGGTGTATATTTTCTTTAAAACGCTATCGAATTCGAAGCATTTGCGTATCAATAGCCACCCACGCGGCCAGGGTGCCGACGCCCATCACCAATGCCACGATGGTAAGCCAAAAAGCGGCACGGTCGGCTAATCGTTGGGTAGAAGATTTTGTGTTTTGGGCTTCATTTACCATTTGAATTACCTTTGCAAGGTACGTTCCTTCTCCTGTTTGCTCTACGCTTATGTCGAGTGAACCATTCCCATTAATGGCTCCTGCAATTACTTTTTCCCCTGACTTTTTTAGTACGGGGGTCGATTCTCCCGTGAACATAGATTCGTTTAGGTAGCTTTCACACAATAAGGGTGGCCAGTTCCCAAAAGAAATCCATCCCTGGAAATCCAAAAACGGTAGCTGCACTATATACGAACGCGACAATAATCGCCATTGTGATGAGGGTCATCATTCCCGGTAAGCGATTTTTTAGTTCCTCCCAACAACCCTCCAAAAAAGTGCGGTTGAAAGGGCTAAAAGAAGGTTTTTCTCCCCTCAAATTCTAATTGAAAACCTGACCAGTGCTGAATCATGTCTGACAACACCAAGATTGGAACCGTAAGAAATAAACTTACGTAGAATCTCTTCTTGAAATCGTCAATCATGCCAGAATGGTCATGCCCGGCTTCACCGTGTTTTGGGTTTTTACCATGTCCAGAATGTTCTCCCAGATGCTCAGCGGAGTGAGCTGCGTGGCCAGCAGGTGGCTGATGCTCGCCGCTGGCCGAATGAAGATGTTCGTGGTTCATAAATAGTATTTATCAAAACGTAGATAATCAACTCATTTTCAGGTTCTTTTTTTGAACTGTGGTTTTTCGACTCACCCAAAATAAGGTAAACCCCGAGGCAACTGTCAGTAACCCAAAGAGAGAAAAGGCACGTAACAATCCATTGGATAAATTATCCCGGCTTTCATAATCCATCAGGTGCAACATCCACAAAAAATCAAAAATCCGCCATTTGGTATTACGGTATTTCTGGACAGTGCCCAGCTCCGCAGCGATATAAACCGTAGTACTTACGGGTTTTCCAAAAGTAACGGCATAGGCGGGCAAAGGAAGGTTACGGTATTCATGGTGCCCATTTGTTTGGGTCAAAAATTCTACTTTTTCCACCTTGGGGTCGCCGACAAACCGATTTTGAGCAAGCTCTACCGCCTCGGCCTGACTAAGCGCGGGGCGAAGTTTACCAGTTTCGGCATTGACTAGGCAAACGTAGCTGCCCGAATGAAGGTGCACATTTGATACAGTATAGTGAATTTGATAAAATGGCTTTCCAAATAACTCAATGCTTTCTAAACCAATAATGGAGTCAACGGGCGCATGGGCCCGCAAGGAATCAATAATAATGGAAGGAGAGACCCACACTTGATTGACCTTAAACAACGGGACGGCGCGTTTTTGAGGGTCGCCGTGGACATCATCCATGTTGGACCAACTGAAATACAGCCCGCTGATGGTCCAAAACAAAAATTGGATTCCAAGAGCCACCCCTAAATAGCGGTGGCTCTTGCGAATCTTACGGTGGAAATCACTTTTTTTCATTAAAGTGTTTCTTTCACTTTTCCGCATTTAAGCATGGCATCTCCAAAATAGGGATTGGCGATTTCTTTCTTTTCGCTCAACCAGTAGCCGCCTGTGTTATTATTGGCCATCGGACAGAAATCATAATACACCGTACTCCCGGGCTTCATGGTTTTAGCGGCGGCATACACTGCCGTTGTCAAGGTGCCAAGTTGGGCGCGTTGGGTATCAATATTAGAGCTTTTTGCCATGGCATCGGCGGCTTTGACGGCATCGGCACCGATCATTTTACCCGCTTTTTTTACGGCTGCTGACAATACCTTGGCTTCAGCCGCAGTGGCTTTGGCATCAGACGCTACCAGTGCATTTTTGACTTTAAAGTATGCGGTCAAAACGGGTTCAATGCCCATTTTAGTCATGTTGTGTCCCTCGTGTTGGGCAAACGATACTGCGGAAACCAAAAGTGCAAAGGCGAAAATGATTGTTTTTTTCATTGGTTTGAATTGTTTAAGTGAATTGATTATTTATGTGTATTTGATTGTAAATCAGTAGAATAATATTGCTTTGATGCATTGAGGTTACATTTTATGTCCTTCCATTGGGTTGCTGCCTTTTTTGAAAATGTATTCGCTGTTGAGCAGATAGGCCCCGGAAATCACCACTTTTTCACCTGCTTTTAGGCCGTCGGTGATTTCTGTATAATCTTTATTGGTCATGCCTACGCTTACCATGCGGCTTTCAAATGCACCTTCGGCATTTTCTAGCCACACCGTCACGCCGTTTGTGTCCTGAATAAGCGCGTTTGTCGGTACCGCAATCATATTTTTTACGGTTCCTTTCAGCGTAACGTAGGCCTGCATTCCTGGTTGATATTCTTTTTTTCCATTGGCGATATCCACCCGAATGGTCAGGATTTTGCTAGAAGTCTGCACTTCTGGATTGACGAAATTGACTTTTCCTTTGAGAATACGCCCTGGGAAATAGGGCATCTCCACTAAAGCCTCTTGGGTTTGGTTCAGAAAAGACAACTCCGTCATATACAATTGGCCCTCTGCCCAAAGGGTGCTCAAATCGGCGAGCTTTAATACGGTTGTACCTTCACTCACGTAGGTTCCTTCGTCGGCCAGCACCTCCGTGACGGCTCCCGCGTAGTGGCTGAAAACCGTCAACTTTTTCTGAGGAAGTCCTTCCTTTTCCAGTTCTGCAATCTGCCCCTCATTCATCCCCCAAAGCAACAGTTTGTTTTTGGCGGCTTCGGTCAATTGCCTGAAATTGACATCAGCATCTTTCAGTACTTTTTGTTTTTGAACGGCTATAAGGTAATCCTGTTGCGCCGCCGACAGTTCTTCACTATATACCTCATAAATGGGTTGTCCAACGCGCACAAATTCACCGACATTCCGCACCAATAAGCGCTCAATACGCCCTGCCACCCGTGCCGTCACGGTAGCGAGTTTATCTTTGTTTTCGGTCAGGATGGCGGCTAGCGTAATCTCTTCCCCCAAGGGGCGCAGGGCAACCGTTTCGATTTGAATATTGGCCAATTGCTTTTGTTGGTCGCTCAATTTCAGCCCCGCATTTTTCATATTTGGGTCTACTACAATTTTGGTCAATGCCATTTTGCAGATGGGGCAGGTACCAGGCTTTTTTTCCATCACCTGTGGGTCCATCGAACAGGTGTAAAATACGTTATCTGGCACCTGCTCGCCGTTTTTGGACGTGCAAGCTTCCCATACTACCGTGAGACTTGCCCAACTGACTGTATGTATAAATGCCCTTCTTTTCATCTTCTTGATAGTTCATTTGATTTGACAAAACTTTCGCTGTCCATCAGGAATTGGGCATTTTCTGCGATGGTTTCCTCGCTCGTAAGGCCCGACAACACCTCCACCCAGTTTCCTTCCTGCAATCCTGTTTGGACGGTTCGTGAACGAAAAACGCCTGCTTTACGCACAAATGCCATTTTTTCGCGACCCATATCAAGAAGCGCAGAAGATGGGACCCATAGCCCGTTTTGAGTTCCCGCATTGATTGATGCTTTGACCAATGAACCAATTTTTAGATTACCACTTGGATTGGGCACATACACCCGCGCCCTTGGATTTCGGTTGTTGGTCGTAATCAGGGGTTCGAGGTAATTGATTTTACCGAAAAATTGATTCTCCGCCCCCCCCTCAAGTTCAAGCATTACCGATTGTCCCACCTTAACCTTGGGAACATCCGTCGGATAAAACTCTAGCATTGCCCATACTGAATGGGTATTTTGAACCTCAAACAAACGCTGTCCTTTTTGTACGTACATTCCTTCTTTTAATGCCAATTCGCCATTTGTAGTTATGGGTGGCGGTGCAATCTGGGCGGCAGACTTGTTTCCCCCCATGCCTTCATTCATTCGATTGCTTCCAGCAGAAGGCATGGGTATCTTCCCTGCGCTGCCTTCAACGATGATGCCGCTGTAGGGACTATAAATGCTGAGTTGCATGATTGGTTTTTTACTCTGCTCTACTGATTTGAGTTGGTCGGAAGTTAATCCCAAAAGGAGCAGGCGCTGACGAGCATTATCAATAAGCGTTTGATTTTCGGCGTCATTTTGGAGTAGAAAAATTAAGTTTTGTTGCGCTGTAACGATGTCAGGGCTGTAAATGTCCATGATTTTTTGGCCTTTGCGTATCGTTTGAAAAGGGTAACGGATGTACAAACGCTCAATTCTACCGCCAAATCGTGTGGCAATACTGCTCAGTGCCTGAGCATCATAGGATAAAAAACCAAAGGCATTAACCACCAACTGTTGCGAGCGACGTTGGGGCTGAACGGTCTTGACCCCACTTAATACGTATTCGTAAGTAGGTTTGACCAGTATTGCCAAACTATCGTCGGCGGAGAGTTGTTCGTCAGTGACGGTCTCTTTTTTTTCCACCAAATCCATCCCGCACACTGGGCATTGTCCAGGGGTATCGTAGGTTTTTTCGCCTTCGCATTTCATGGTGCAATAGTACTTTTTGCCCGTTTTTCGTCGTTGGCCCATCATTACCACGGCCGTATCGGCGTGCGATGAATGAGAAGTCACTTTGACCAAATCCATGCCACAGACGGGACAAGAGCTAGGGGCGTCGTAGGTTTTATTGCCTTCGCATTTCATGGGGCATGCATAGGTATCTTGGGGCTGGGTGACTTCTTTTTTGAAGTATTGGCCGACAAAGTCACAACCCGTTAGCCCACTGAGCAGCGCCACGATAAGCCAATGGAATAGCTTACCTTTTTTCCAGTTCTTTTTCATATTCTACGTGGGTTTGCAGTAATTGTTGCACTAAATCCAGCTGGTTCATTCGCGCCATTTTAAGCTCCATCCAGGCATCCAACACCATAAACAACTCGTCGGTATTTTGTTCATACGCTAGTAGTGTGCTTTGATAGCGCTTGCGCAAAACGGGAATCTGTTCCTTTTCGTATTGGTCGATTTGTGCCTGAAAGGTCTCCATCATTACCCAACGGTCTGCCAAGTTTCCTAAAATTTGATTGGCCAGTCCTTCGCGTTGTTTTACGTACGTTTGACGTTGATGATCAAGTCCTTTAAGGTTGGCTTTAATCTGTCGGCTCGACCATTTTGCAAACGGAATCGTCACCATGCCCATCAGGGTAAATTGCCATTGATTGCCAAACGCAAACATGTGTCCGTACTGAACGCCGTACATAGGTTTGAGCTTTTGCAGTTCTATTTCCTTTTTGTTGCGGGAGATCAACAGGCTTTGTTCAATCATCCGTAAATCACTTCGATTGCCAATAATACCAGTATCCAGCGCCATCAAACCATTGGTGAACGAGGAGGTCGTCGTGAGCGTATCAATGTAAAAATCAAAGGTTTTTTCTTTAAGCATCAGTGTATTGAGCATTACTTTTTGCTGACGAATATCTCCGTCGAGCATCAGTTTCATGCGGTTCAAATCGCTCAGGGCGGCTTGGGCTTTGTAAATACTGCTCAATTTTTCTTGATTGAATTTGTAGCGAATCTCGGCCGATTGAATCATGTAACTGAGCAAGGATTGGCTCTCGCTCAACACTTTTTTTTTCTTTTCAAGCACCTGCCATTTATAATAGGCCGTTTTGGCTTCGGCAAAGAGCATATTACGCACCATGCCTTTTTGGGCCGTTTCCATGCCTGACATGGATTTCATGTAGCGTTCTTCGGCGTCGAGCATCTTACGGTTAGGAATCATCTGCTCGCCCTGCACCATAAAAGAACCCATCCCCTGACTCATTCCTTCGTGGTAAAGTGCGCCCTTTCGACTCCACATCATATAATTATAGGGCGTCATGAAAAAGCCCGCCCCAAACTTGGGGGCTTCCCAGTTTCGGGCGCCTTCAGCGTAAGCATCCAGTTCTTTTACTTTGGCATCGAGTTGCTGTAAATTGGGGTGAGAAACCTCAATGTGTTGTAATATTGTTTCCAACGATAGCACCGATTGCGCCTGAGTGGTTGTTGACCAAACAATCAACAAACCCCACCACATCTTATTCTTTGACATCGTAAATTTCAATTTTTCCATTGCGTTTGAGTTCCCATTCTTTGGTCATTTCAAAGATGACCGGCGTCACCAGCAGCACGTAAATAGTGGACGAAATAGTCCCGCCAATCAGCGGAATCGTAATCGGCAGCATCACATCCGAACCTACACCCGTGGCCCACAAAATGGGAATCAACCCAAAAAGCGACACCGAGACGGTCATCAATTTAGGACGGAGGCGTTGCGCAGCACCCCGAATCACGTACTCCCGCAGGTCAGCATTGGTAATCGTTTCTTTGGAGTTTCCTTTTTCGGACACCAAATGCTGCATGGCTTCGTTTAGATAAATGGTCATCAGCATCGCGGTTTCGATGGCCATTCCGAAGAGCGCAATAAAGCCTACCGCCACCGCTACGGAAAGGTTTACGCCATAAAAATACACCATGAACACCCCACCAATGAGGGCAAATGGTACAGTAATCATCGTGATAAGCGCCTCTTTCATAGAGTTATAGGTGAAATAGAGCACGAAAAATATAATCACGAGTACAATCGGCAGGATGATTTTGAGTGTACGATTGGCCCTAAGCTGATTCTCCCATTGCCCGCTCCATTCAATAAAATAACCCTTGGGTAGTTTTTGGACCGAAGCCTCCAATTTCTTCATTGCTTCTTCAACGGTGCTTCCTAAATCCCGGTCGCGGACGTTAAACAGGACGGTGCCTCTCAGCATGGCATTTTCAGAATTAATCATGGGAGGGCCTTCTGAAATCTTTACTTCGGCTACGGATTCCAGTGGAATCGGGCCATAACCTGCCGTCTGTACCTGCATTCGTTTGAGGGCCTGAATGTTGTTTCTGAAATCCTGTGCAAAACGGGCATTGACCGTAAACCGCTGTCGCCCTTCAACAGTGGTGGTGAGAATCATACCCCCCAATGCACTTTCTACAATCATGTTTACGTCATCTACACTCAGGCCGAAGCGGCCAATTTCCTCCTTCTTTACCACTACGTCGATGTATTTTCCGCCTGTAATTGGCTCTACATACAAATCTTTGACTCCTTCTATTCCTTCCAGTTGTTTTTTGAGCATCTGCGAAACCCCGTTGATGGAGTCCAGACTTTGGCCGTAGACTTTCAAGCCAACATCGGTACGAATGCCCGTAGAAAGCATATTGATGCGGTTGATGATGGGCTGCGTCCAGCCGTTGGTTACACCCGGAATTTGGAGTTTGGCATTCAGCTCGTTGATAATGTCGTCTTTGGTTTTACCTTCTCGCCATTCATTTTTGGGTTTGAGAAGCACAATCGTTTCCAACATGCTGATGGGTGAATTGTCGGTAGCGGTATTGGCCCTACCGGCTTTTCCCATCACATGGCTTACTTCGGGAACGGTTTTTATTAATTTATCCTGAATTTGTAACAAACGTTTTACTTCCGAATTGGAAACGTCTGGCAGTGTGACGGGCATGAAGAGCAACGAACCCTCATCGAGCGGCGGCATGAATTCGGTTCCGACGTTGAGCATCATCGGCACGCTTACGGCCAACGCCAACAGATTAATACCAATTGTTGTTTTTCGGTACTTCAGACACCATTTGAGAATGGGCGTATAGATTTTTTCCAAAAAACGGTTGATAGGATTTGCACTTTCGGGTTTTAGTTTCCCCCTTAGCAGCAACACAATCAATACTGGAGTGAGGGTGATAGCCAAAAACGCATCAACGAGCAAGATAAACGTTTTGGTCCAAGCCAAAGGCGAAAACAACTTTCCTTCCATGCCCGTCAGCAAAAAAACGGGCAGGAATGACGCAATCGTTACGACAGTCGAAAAGAACACCCCTGGACCCACTTGTTTTGACGATTTTTCGATAATCTCCGCTCGTTCAGTGGGGGTAAGTGGGTCCTTTTTGAGACGAAATATGTTTTTAAACCAACTCATAGCGACTCATTTTTTTCTTTTTTCAATTGGGCTTCTGAAAGGTGGCGGTAGGCGTTTTCCACCATCACGATGCCGTCGTCTACTACTACCCCAATGGCCAGCGCAATCCCCGTTAGCGACATGATGTTTGATGAAATCCCGAAAGCGTTGAGCAGAATAAAACCGATAGCGACCGAAATCGGCAACTGAATCAGAATGATGATAGCACTGCGCCAGTGGAGCAGAAAAATGAGGACCACAATCGACACGGTAATCATTTCTTCAATTAATGTGCCTTTCACGGATGCAACGGCTGCTTCGATAAGTTCACTTCGGTCATATGAGACCTTGAACTTGACATTGGGCGGTAGGCCTTTTTCGACCTCTTTCATTTTAAGCTTTACGTCTTTGATGACCGCATCGGCATTTTCGCCATAACGCATCACTACGATACCGCCCACCACTTCGCCTTCTCCGTCGACGTCGAAAATACCCAAACGCAATTCTCCACCCATTTGTACCGATGCTACATCTCTGATTCGAACGGGAACAGAACCGTAATTACCGATGGGGATGTCTTCAATATCCTTGGTATTTTTGATGTACCCTAATCCCCGAACGATGTAGGCCATGTCTGACATTTCAAATTTTCGACCACCCACGTCATTGTTGTTTTTCCGCACTGCGTTGAGTACATCCATGAGCGGTACGTTGAAATAATTCAGTTTGTAGGGGTCAATATTAATCTGGTATTGCTTGCCAAAACCACCGAATGATGCCACTTCACTAACACCTTTGACCGTTTGCAGTGCAAATTTGACATACCAATCCTGCAACGCCCGCTGTTCACCCAAATCCATCCGCGGCGCTTCGAGGTGATACCAGAAGATATGCCCAACGCCCGTTCCGTCAGGGCCTAATGAGGGAGTAACGCCCTGAGGCAGCAATCGTTGGGCGTAGTTAAGTCGCTCCATTACCCGCGTTCGGGCCCAATATACGTCAACGTTGTCTTCAAAAATGACATAGACAAAGCTCATTCCAAACATCGACGTACCGCGTACATTCTTGATTTTGGGAATGCCCTGAAGGTTGGAAACCAACGGATACGTAATCTGGTCTTCAATCAGCTGCGGACTACGCCCCATCCATTCGGTAAAGACTATTACCTGATTTTCAGAAAGATCTGGTATGGCGTCAATGGGGTTGGTCTGGACAGAATAGATACCCCAGCCAAACAAAAAGAACGACAGGGTGAGCACAACAAATTTGTTGTGAACCGCAAACTGGATGAGTTTCTCTACCATGATTCTGCTATTTTACTTCAAAATTGAGCATCATCCCGTCGTCCTCGTGTTCGAGATTATGACAGTGAAAGGCAAATTTTCCAGCATTCGTAAACTTGATGATGATGCGGACTTTCTCGCCTGGCATGACTAACACAGTATCTTTCAAACCTTTTTCGGAAGCAATCAAACGACTACGTCCACCCGTGCGACTGACCACCTGAAAGAATGTACCGTGCAGGTGCATAGGGTGCGGCTCGTCGCCGGCGCTGTTGTTAAATTCCCAAATTTCGGTGCTATTGAGGGGTACAGATTCATCAATTCGCTCACCGCTGTATACTTTTCCGTTGATGGTGTGCATTCCTTTCATCGCCATTGAACCACCATGGCCGCCCGATGTGCCCATGCCTACCCCAATATCAAAGGTTCGGATTTTGGTGGTTGCAGATGAAGAAATCGGAGCAATCTCTGGGAGTGAAGTCGGTAGTTTGAAACTATCCGTTTCTGCTTTATTGACGACAAATTTTACAATTTTGAAGGCTTGACGACCCTGAAAATTTACCCCCGAAAAAACGCTGCTTTGTAGATATACCTCGCTGTTGAGGGCTGATTTGCTGAAATCGACCAATAAATCAACCCGCTCCCCAGGTGCTAACAAAAGGTCTGTGACGGTTTCAGGGGCAGGGAGTAACCCGCCATCAGAGCCAATGACCGTAAAGGCATTTCCGTTGCTCAAGGCCAAGTTATAAATACGTCCGTTGGAACCGTTCAGAACGCGCAAACGGTACGTACGAGTGGCCACATTGTGAAAAGGCGAATGAACTCCGTTGACAATAATCGTTTCGCCCATATAGCCAATCATTACCTCATCCATGGTAGGTCTGTAATCAATTCCCCCGCTCGTATTCAAGCGTTTATCCTGAATCACCAATGGCAGTTCGAATGCACCTGCGGGTAGATTGATGGCTTTTTCCTCGGCAGATTCAATAATAAATAAACCCGCCAAACCCATAAAAACCTGCTTCCCCGTTTTTTCGTGCGGGTGCGGGTGGTACCACGATAGGCCCGCCCGTTGGTCAATTTTAAAGGAATAATTAAACGTTTTTCCAGGCATTACCATTTGGTCGGGGTGACCATCCATGGCCGCTGGAACCAATATGCCGTGCCAGTGAATATTGGTTTCTTCGGTCAATCCATTGGTAAACGGAATCGAAACGGTGCTTCCACTTTGGATACGGAAAGTAGGCCCCAGAATGCCGTTCTTATATCCCCATGCCTGTGTATTTTTTCCCGTAATAGTAGTGATGTTTTGGCTGCCAGCATTTAGGGCGGTACCCGTCAGAGAAGTTTCAGGAAATGATAACGGTGTCGAAAAACTCCCCTCTAATACATCGGGAGCTACGGCAGGGGTCATGGTTGCCATGTCGTGGTTCATGCAACTGGATAAAATGGCTCCCCCAGCCAGCGTGCTGACCGTTCCGAAACCAAGTGTTTTCAAAAATGTGCCTCTTTTCATCTTAATTTTGATTTATCCGTGTGAGGAATTCTACACTATAAATTATCCAGCGACTTTCGCTGATTATCCCGTAACTGTTTAAATTGACTGGGTGTCATGCCAGTCACGGACTTAAACTGGGTTGACAAATACGCCAAACTGCTGTAATTGAGCAGGTCTGCAATTTGGGAAAGCGACAGCTCATCGTAGACCAGCAACTCCTTAACGCGTTCGGTTTTTTGGTTGATGATAAACTGTTCAATTGTTATACCTTCAACTTCTGTGAAAAGCGTGCTGAGGTAGCGGTAATCGCGGTTGACTTTTTCGGCGAGGTAGTCGGAGTGTTTTTGTCGACGCAGCCCATCGTTTTGCTGATGCACTAATTCGACAATGGCCGTTTTGACCAGTTCGATAAGTTGCTGTTTTTTATTGCTCAGCAACTCAAAATCGTGCTTAAGCAAACGTTCGGTGATGCTTTCGAGTTGCGCCTCTGTTGCAGGTTTTTTGAGGGTAACTTCCCCTAACTCAACCGTGAGGACTTCGTGCCCGAGGGCTTCAAGTTCTTGGCGGACCACTGTTTTACAGCGACTGCACACCATGTTTTTAATGTACAGTTTCATCCCAACTAGGTGATAAGAATAGTGATAACATTGTGAATCAGGTGATATTGGTGGAAAGAAGAAAACACCAACAGGCAACGAAGATGGTTGCCCTTAGCCCGCTACGGAGCTATTACCTAATCAAATCAGAAAAGACTGGATAAAAACGAGCATACTACGCCCGTGAAGCGGAGGCGCCGCACTGTAATAATGCGGAAGACGAAACGAAATAGCTGGACTGAACCATGTCCTTGGTGAAAAATAAAGGGGTAATGAAGCCAAAATAGCCCCCACATATTGACCCACCAAATCCCCCGAATGACCATGGGCAGAAGGAGTCTGTATCTTTTGAAGTGACACCTTTTCGGCACAACATTTACTGCGTTGAATCGAGTTGGTGCACTCTTTAGAATATGGCTTTAAGATTTCATTGTGCCGAATCGAGCAGGTTTCTTTATGAACGAGAGAGACCGTTTTGGAGCCTCTCATCAGGCACCAATGTTCATACATTGCAAATCCAGTACTGGCTAGCAGTACCTGAAATGCCATGTAAAAACATAAAATACGCTTGAAGAGAGTCATTTGCGGTTTTGTATATTATACTGCAAATATACAACACTGTAGGCTCTGTCTTGATTACATGTTTACCTGAATCATTTATAGAATTTTCAGATTATGACTGTAACTGATAAAATCTAGCCTAATTTATTAAGAATGACGGTTGAGTTTTTGGCAGTTGACAACGGCATAAACTATCACAACGGATGGGAGTAGCAGTTGTCCGACTCGAATAAACGAGGGGTGAACTCAGATGATTCTTTGTAAATGGGCTTAGATGTATTGATTTATACTAAGGTTTAAATCCTGTTATAAATACCGTCTGCTATGCCGTTTAATAAATGGAAATGATTTGACCCTGACTGTCTTTAGTAATCATATATTGATATTTTTTAGTTGTGCCTGAGGGCGATTTATCCACAATAACTAATTTCGACGCTTCATAAGTATAAGTAGTACTGGTTGACGAATTGGCTCGCTCCACAGATGCTATGTGCGTTTGCTCGTCAAATTTATAAAGAAACATTTCTGTTCACGAAAATATGGAGGAAGCAGAAAGGTTTGTTGAAACAGAACAATCTTAAGGTGTAATATGAGTTTTAGGTTTGGAACAGGCTCCTAAGAGCAGAAAAAATAACAGAATTTTCCGCATATCTTGATTTTATCATTGTAATATAAAATTACTCATACGGCTCTGATTACGTAAACCAAGGCCATCAAGAAAAGAAAAGTGGATTGGGTCATATTGAAACGGACATTAAAATGTGTAATCGCACGGCTGGCCCCTGCTCACCGGATTCATCCCGACTATTTTGCCAACATCAATGAAAGTTCTGCCGGCGGCCTTTAATAAAAAAGTTGGCAACGTTTATGAAAAGAGTGGTTATCGCTTGTTTTCAACATTTTCTCTAATTCTGCTTGGTCTTTCTGGCTTAGTGTCGGTTTATCAGTACGTCACATGAGCGCAAAATTGCTTAATTCAATAAACTATTTTTGAACAACTGCTCATACAATATTTCCTTAGGAAAAAATAAATCAGGAAGTCTGTTGGAATAAAATGACAAAAATTTACTTTTACATTATAAAAGTAAATTGCAACAATGATACAAGTAATCAACAGAGCTTTGGATATTCTCGAAATAGTGGCCGCTGATCCCGAAAAGCCTACCGCTTTAGGTGAAATTGCAGACGCGCTAGGCCTCAATCACGGAACGTGTGCCAACATCATGAAAACCCTCGTTACCCGCAACTATCTGGAGCAGGTCGGGACCAAAAAAGGCTATATTTTGGGTGCTAAATCATATGCTTTGACCAACAATGACGCTTACAGGAAAGACCTCGTCGAAGCGGCCAAAGCGGAGATGGAAAAGCTCACCGCAATTACCAATGAGAACTGTTTACTGGCCATTTTGAACGGAGAAAAAAGAATTGTCATTCACAGTACTAGCGCCGAGCAGGAATTGCAGGTAAGAACCTCTTCCGAAAAACACGTATACGATTCAGCCTCGGGCAGAATGCTGCTGGCAATGCTACCTGAGGCTGATATTGAACGCTTTATCGCAAAATACGGACTCCCGAATCCTGAAAGTTGGAAAGAAGCAGAAACGGTTGAAAACCTAAAAAAGCAACTTACTCAATTCAAAAAAGAGGAATGTGCCCTTCAAATGCTGGCCGGGCGGCAGGTGATCGGACTCGCGGTACCGATTCAGAAAGGAACTAAAACGGTTGCGAGTCTGAGCATTTACCTGCCTGAATACCGGTATATGCTGACCGATAAAACGGGCTTGGTGTATCAATTGAAAATGGCGGCCAAACGAATTTCACAACGCTTGAAATAAAAGTATCCAACGTGTTTTTACCTTTTACCCCGTTTGATTTTCAGGAATCAGACGGGGTTTCTTTTTGGTCAGTTTATGAGAATAATGAAAAAAAATCCCTGAAAAATTTGGTCTGATTGGTATTTGTTGCAATAATTGTAATAAAATAAAATTAAATTTTATATTATAAAATTATTCCAAACCAACGATCAATGAAACTCAAACTTTATGCATGGATCACAGGAATATGCCTCCTGTTTTCGGCACTACCAATGATGGCACAGGACCGCTCCGTATCAGGACGGGTAATGGGTGCCAATGACAGTGCTCCGCTTCCGGGAGTAAGTATTTTGGTGAAAGGAACCAATGCCGGAACCACGACGGATGGTGACGGAGCCTTTAAACTGAGGGTGCCAGCCAACGCGGTGTTGGTCTTTTCGTTTGTGGGCTACAACCCTAAAGAAGTGACAGTAGGAAACCAAACCGCGTTGGATGTTTCGCTTGAGTTGGACAACCGCCAACTCAACGAGGTAGTAGTTGTAGGCTACGGGACCGTGAAAAAAAGTGATTTAACTGGTTCATTGGCCTCCGTAAAATCGAAGGAAATCAATGCTTTCCCTGCTACTAATGTTTTGCAGGCTCTGTCAGGCCGCGCGCCAGGCGTGCAGGTAACACAGAATACGGGAGCACCGGGCGGTGCGGTAAGTGTTCGGATCAGGGGAACGAACTCCGTGCAGGGCAGCAACGAGCCGCTGTACGTGGTCGATGGTTTTCCCACTTCAGGCAGCAATCCCACCATTCTCAACAACTCCGACATTGAGTCGATCGAAATCCTGAAAGATGCTTCAGCTACGGCCATTTATGGGTCACGGGGGGCCAATGGCGTGGTGTTGATCACGACCAAACAGGGCAAAGCGGGTAAAACGCAGGTGGATTATGAAGGAAGTTACAGCATTCAAACCCTACGTAAAAAACTGGATCTGATGAATGCCAAAGAATACGCCACCTTCTACAATGAGCAGGCCGTCAACGACAAAGTGGCTCCGTACTTTACGCAGGCACAGATTGACGGATTCGGTGAAGGATACGACTGGCAAAACCTCATTTTTCGCAAAGCGCCCATGCAAACCCACAACCTGACAGTGAGCGGAGGTACTGAAAAAACACGTTATTCAATTGGTGGAAGTATTTTTGGGCAACAGGGCATTATCATCGGCAGCGACTACAATCGGTATTCGCTGCGTGCTAACGTGACCACTGACGTCAGCAAGAAATTTAACCTTTCGTACGGGGCCACACTGACCAATATTCAGACGAGTCGACAAAACAACGGGGGCGGAAACCGGGGCGGATCCCTGATCTCGGCGGCTATTTCAGCTCCTCCCACGCTGACTCCTTACAACGATGACGGTAGCTATCGGGTGTTGGCCACGGCTTATCCCTTTATTTCCAACGTAATTACCAACCCATTGAATTACGTCAATGAGCAGACCGACGATATTACCGCCAACCGAGTCTTGGCCAACGTTGCCCTGACGTTCAAGCCGTTTGAGGGTTTAGCCATTAAAATTTCGGGCGGTATCGAAAATAGCGACGACCGTAATGACAGTTATACCACCACCAATTTTATCAATTCACAGGGTTCGGCCAGCGTTTCTACCACCCAGGGGCGGAGTTTATTGAGTGAAAATACCGTCAGCTATACCAAAAGCTTTGGCAAACACAGCCTCTCAGCGGTGACGGGATTTACGTATCAGGACTTTTTGAATACATCGCTGGGCGGATCAGGTGTGGGCTTTTTGAGTAACGTGACCGAAACGGCCAACTTGGGGTCGGCCAATACACCCGGTATTCCGAGTTCTGGTTATTCCTTTGCTACGCTGCTTTCGTATTTGGGTCGGGTTAATTACAGCTATAACAGCAAGTATTTAGCCACCGTCAGTTTTCGGGCAGATGGCTCTTCCCGCTACAGTGAAGGCAACAAATGGGGCTATTTCCCGTCGGCAGCGCTGGCGTGGCGGGTGTCGGAAGAAGAATTTCTTAAAAACTCCTCATTCATTTCCGACCTGAAAATACGCGCTAGTTGGGGCCAAACGGGCAGTCAGGCCATCGGTGCGTATGCCACGCTCAACAACTTAGGGGCGGGTAAAACGGTCTTTGACGATGCCTTGTACAATACGTTTGCTCCCGGTACCCGTCTGCCCGGAGATCTGAAATGGGAAACCACCGAGCAGGCCGATTTCGGAATTGACGCGGCGTTTAAAAACAACCGCTACCGCCTGTCGCTGGATTATTACGTCAAAAACACCCGCGACCTGCTTAATACCGTGCAGTTGCCTATTGGTTTTGGTTTCACCAGTACGATTCAGAATGTGGGTCAAATTCAAAATAAAGGGGTGGAAATTGCGCTGGACGCCCGCGTGATTGACAAAACATTCAAATGGGACATCGGCGGTAATATTTCCTTCAATCGCAACAAAGTGGTAAAACTCTACAACGGGGCAGATATTTTAGGCGGTTCGGTGGGCGTTACGCTCATCAGCGACAACGCTAACCTACTTCGTGAAGGCCAACCGATGAGCGTATTTTACGGTTATGTGAAAGACGGCTATACCGATTTGGGGAAAGAAAAATACAAAGACCTGAACGCCGACGGACTGATCAATCAATTGGATAAAACCATTATCGGTAATCCTAACCCTGATTTTATCTACGGTCTCAACTCCACGATGAGCTTCAAAGGACTGGAGCTGACGCTGTTTTTGCAGGGAACGCAGGGCAACGATTTGCTGAATGTAAGTTCTATCAACAATACGCTCGATTATGGTTTCGGGCTCAATATGCCCCGCGAAGTGTTGTATAATCACTGGTCACCCACCAATCCCAACGCTAAATATCCCGTGATTTCGCGGTCCAATAGCTACAATTATTCCGACCGTTTGGTAGAAGACGGTTCTTATCTGCGCCTGCGCAATATTCAGTTGGCCTACAGTCTGCCGCTGCAAAAATGGAACGTAAATTGGATGCGCACAGCCCAAATCTACGCAAGCGGTCAAAACCTGCTGACTTTTACCAAATACTCGTGGTGGGATCCCGAAACCAACTCACAGGGAGGTGCCAACTCCATTGGTCAGGGCATTGACCACTACAGCTATCCCACTTCCAAAGCCGTAACCTTTGGTGTACGTGTGGGCTTTTAATCGTTGAACTTAAGACTTTAATCATCGAAAAAAATGAAAAAAATACTCTTTTTCGCAGTATCGGGTTTCTTTTTGATGTCCTGCGAGGATGTTTTAAAAGAAGCCCCCAAAGCCGTAGCGGTAGAAACATTTTACAATACTGCAGCCGAAGTAGAAACCGCCGTCAATGCCGCTTATCAGGAATTGCGAGCTGTCAATGGCATCAGCGGACAACTCGGCGCGCAGGTAGAAGCTTATACCGATTACAGCTACGGCCGCGGCAGTTATCAGGTATTGAGCGATTTTCAGGGACTCAACAGTACCAATATTCCCCGTACCGACGAAGGATGGCGATTGTTTTACCTAAGCATTCGCAATGCTAACTTAGTCATTCAAAATGCCCCCAAAGGCGCTCGCATCAGTCAGGCCGACATCGCTAAGTACGTGGCAGAAGCCAAATTTTTACGGGCTTACAATTACTTTTGGCTGGTGAGAAATTGGGGCGGCGTACCCATTCGGACCGAAGCCACACTCACTGAGCCCAATGTAAAACGAAGTACCGCCGATGAGGTATACAATTTAATCATTGCTGACCTCAAAGAAGCTGAAACCAACCTACCCGACAAAGGCGCGCAAGTAGGGCGAGCCACCAAATGGGCAGCCAAAGCCGCTTTGGCCGAAGTCTATTTTACTCGTAACCAATACGCCGAAGCCCGCGACAAAGCCGATGAAATCATCAAATCGGGGCAGTTTTCCCTCGTACCTGTTACTGTTGCCGCCGATTTTGACAAAGTGTTTGGCCCCACCGTAGTCACTTCTCCGGAAGAGATTTTTTATTTGAAAATGACAAGACAGAATAATCAGGGCATGTATTTGGCCATGTTTGCCCATCACCCAGGCACCCGATTGCACGGTGCGGGCGGTTTTTTCGCACATTACACTGACTCTCAAACCAACCCCATATATAAAAACTGGGACAACAACGATTTGCGGAAAAGCTATAATTGGGTGAATTGGAACATTGGATTGGGAGCGAACAGCATGTTGTGCAAGAAATTTTCGGATGCTCTCGCGCCTTCAGGTACGGCGGCAGGCAATGATTTTCCGATATATCGCTACTCCGATGTGCTTCTAATGTATGCAGAGGCAGCCTGTCGGGCAGGAAATGCTCCAACGGCTACCGCGATGGAAGCCCTCAATCAGGTACACCGCCGGGCGTATGGCAAACCCGCAACGACACCCTCAACCGTTGATTTCAAGTTGGCGGATTATACCGCTGAAACCTTTAATGACCTGGTATTAAAGGAAAGAGGTTACGAAACCCAATACGAAGGCAAACGCTGGCTGGACCTCAAACGACTCGGTACGCCTAAATTGAAACAGATCATCAAAGCCGCCACAGGAAAAGACGTGGCAGATAAGCATTTACTTTGGCCGATTCCAGTGGGAGAATTGAATTTTAACACCGCCCTCGACCCAAGCAAAGATCAAAATCCTGGGTATTAACATACGTATGAAAAAAACCATTCTTTTCCTTTGCTCATGCCTGCTGCTCTTTATCGGAATACTGTTTCGGGCAGGCGCAGTGCATGGGCAACCCAACAGGCAACCTATGAAGCAACTGCTGACAACCAAGGGCTTAGTGGCCCTCTGGGATTTTAAAGAGCAAGAAGGGCAAACCAGAAAGGCCGTTGGACTAGCTGAGTTTCCGTTAACGGAACAAAACGGAACCCTGCCGCGCATCAATGAAGGGCCGTTGTCGGGCTACTCGACGCTTTTCGGTAATAAAGCCTTTCTTTCCTTGCCCAATGCCGAACTCGGCAAGCTCAATATTTATGGAAAAAATCAGGGCGTGACTGTAATGGCTTGGGTGAAATGGACGGGTGAACAAACGGGGTTTGTGGGGGGGATTTGGAATGAATACCAAGACGGCGGCAAACGGCAGTATGGACTGTTTGTATCGTTGCCGCATTATAACGGTCGCAATCAGGTCTGCGGGCATATTTCCCTTACTGGCAAGCCCACGCCGCCGTTTCCCTACTCCATTGATTACTCGGCAAGTGCGCAGACTGTTCCTGCCAACGAATGGTGCTGTGTGGCATTTACGTACGATGGCACGCATATTCGGTCGTATTTCAATGGCACTTTTGAAGCGCGTCAGCCCGAATTAATTGAGCATACCAAAGGATTTACCGGCTATCCAGAGGGCCTGACGCACTCCAAAAATCCGTATTACTTTCCCGATGGGATAGGCAGCAATGGGTCGGATTTTACGGTAGGAGCCGTACTGCTCAAAGCGGGTATGGGCAATTTCTTTAAGGGACAAATCGGCGGTTTGGCCGTGTTTGACCGTGCTCTTAGCGATGCTGAATTGAAAAAGTTATCAACACCTTTTTTACCCAAAAAATAAAAATGAAAAAATTACTTATTGGGCTCATTTTCAGTGGATTTCATACCTTCGCCCAAACCGAACGTTATGATTCACTTTGGAAAGACCCAACCGTCGAAAAACGCATTGCCGAAGGCATTGAGCAACATCGAAAGGGCGATTTCACGTTGTTGTTTCCCGATCTTCAAGGAAAAGCTGTGGTCGAAATTCAGCAGGTAAAACATGATTTTATGTTCGGTGCCAATATTTTCATGTTAAAAGGATTTAAAACGGAAGCTGAAAATCAGCGCTATGAAGAAGTGTTTAAATCGCTTTTTAATTTGGCTTGTGTCCCTTTTTATTGGAAAACCCTCGAACCCGAGCAGGGAAAGCCCCGCTATGCGTCCAACAGCTCTGCCATTTACCGCCGTCCGCCACCTGATTTGGTGTTGGATTTTTGTGAGAAAAACGGCATTACGCCCAAAGGACATACGTTGGTGTGGGATAATACTGACCACGCAGTTCCTACTTGGATTCCAGTCGATACGGCCAAAATTCAACCCTTGATTGATGCCAGAATAAGGGATTTAGCCCAACGGTACGGTTCAAAAATAAAAACCTGGGACGTGGTCAATGAGGTACTGAAAGACCATCCGCTTGTACCCATGCCGCCCGAATATCCGTTGAAAGCGTTCAAAACGGCGCAAAAGCATTATCCCGCCGATACACGCCTGTTTATCAATGAAGTAACCACTGAATCGTGGCAAAACTACCACCGCGATTACACGCCTTACAAATTGCTGATTGATAAACTGAAATACCAAGGGGCCAAGATTGGCGGCATTGGGCTGCAATTTCACTTTTTCAGTGAGCCGTTGCATTACAATGTCGTAGCCGGAAAGGCCATGACACCGTCGGATTTATTTCGGAATTTGGATCTATACGGTCGCTATAAGCTGCCCGTACACGTTTCCGAAATCACCATTCCAGCCTTGCCTGCGGGCCCCGAAGGACTTGAAAATCAGGCGCGTTTGACCCGTAATTTTTACCGCCTGTGGTTCAGTCATCCCGCGGTGGAGGCCATCATTTGGTGGAACGTAGCCGACGGAACGGCCGTAGCAGGAGAAGACAAGTGGCGCGGAGGATTTTTGGACGAAGCCCTCAAACCTAAACCCGCTTTTGACGTACTGGACGGGCTAATCAACCGGGAGTGGAAAACAAATTTGAAAGCTTCCGTTTCGGGTAAAAGTTATTCTTTCAGAGGTTTTTATGGAGAATACGTAGCCAAAATCACAGTCAACGGAAAAACCACGGAGCGGCGATTTGCCATTCATAAAAATCAACCCAAAGAATTTAAGCTTACCGGGTTGTAACTAATTATCAAAAAGTTGTATCACAATTCACATGAAAATCATTGACTTAAAAACCCGTTGCGTAGCCATTCCACTTAATGCACAACTGCGTCACAATACCGGCGTACATCCGGGTTATTTTTTGCGGACCATTCTGGAACTCGTCACCGACGAAGGCATCATCGGACTCGGAGAAGTGGGCGGCGGCGATCAGCGCGGCGCACTCCAAAAACTCAAACCTCGTATTCTCGGTCTGGATCCGTTTCACCTCGAAACGCTCAAGCTGAAAGTGCTGCGGAGTATTTATTATATGTCTAATGCCCGTTTGTACGCAGCCATCGAAATGGCATGTCTCGACATACAGGGTAAGGTGCTGGGCCGACCCATGTGCGATTTACTGGGCGGCAGTGTACGCAGCGAAGTGCCTTTTATTGCATATCTGTTCTGGCGCTACGACCGTCCGGGCGGTGGTCATGATGAGACAGCCGAAGATCTGGCCGATTATTGCGAAGAACTGCACGAAACATTGGGCGTTAATGCCATGAAGCTCAAAGCTGGGGTAATGGCTCCGACCGAAGAGGCGCGGGTACTGGAACTGTGCCGCGAACGGCTGGGCGATGATTTCGGACTGCGCATCGACCCCAACGGCGTATGGTCGGTACCGACTGCTGTTAAAATCGGCAAACGACTGGAAGAGCTTGGAATTGAATACTTTGAAGACCCGTCGTGGGGTCTCAACGGCAACGCCGAAGTACGAAAACAGATCAGAATTCCGATAGCCACCAACATGTACCCTGCCCGTTTTGATGACCTTGCCCCCGCCATCAAACTCAATGCCATAGATATTGTCCTCACCGATATTCACTATTGGGAAGGCCCTAAAGGCGTGAAGGATCTGGTGGCCGTATGCAACACATTCAATCTGGGCGTGGCCATGCACAGCGGCGCCGAATTCGGTATTGAACTCGCGGCCATGATTCATACCGCTTCTACTATCCCGACCATGACCTTCGCGGGCGACGCGCACTACCATTACCTCACCGACGATATTATCGAAGGTGGATTGATGAAGTACGAAAATGGCTGCATCAAAGTGCCAACTGGGCCCGGGCTGGGGGTCACGCTTGACGAAGACAAGATGAAGTTTTACGAAAAATATTACGAAGAAAAAGGCGATTACTACGCCCGTTTTCACCAAGATCCCTACCAACCTGACTGGTACCCGACGGTGGGAGGAATATAAACTCAGCTTATATGTCTGTACGTAAGTTAGTTATCACGCTTTTGTATTGTTCGTTCGGAGAGTGTTTTGCGCAAATACCTCCTGACTCAACCTTTTTTGTGCAAATAAGCCAACGGGACGCACGGTACTTGGCACTCAGCGACGGGAGTACGTTCATTCCCGTTGGGGCCAATATTTGCTTTCCCCGCCTTATTACCCAAGAAACGGAGGTATTGGCGTATTACGACCGTTACTTTCGGCGATTGGCGGCGAATGGTGGCAATTTTACCCGCATCTGGTTGAGTGTGCCGCTTTTTGAAGTGGAAAACAAAGAAGCGGGAAGCTATGATTTACGGCAGGCAGAGCGCATTGATAAAGTCTTAATACTGGCCAAAAAATACAATATCAGGGTCAAATTTTGTTTGGAACATTTTAGAAAAATTACCAATTCCCCTGCGCCTTTTCCGTCTTCTGTGCCGTTTGACCGTCCCGTCTATGCCGCAGACATAGCCACCATGGAAGAATTCTTTTTGTCCGAAAAGGGCAAAAAACACTACTTGGATCGGGTTGATTTTTTAGCAAAACGCTACGGAAACAACCCGACCGTTTTCGGGTGGGAGTTGTGGAATGAGGTTAATGCGGTCAATGTCAAACAAAAAGAAATTTTATTGAAATGGACGCGGGAAATGCTGGTGGAAGTAAAAAAACGCCTGCCGCGTCAATTGGTGATGCAGACCTTGGGAAGTTTTGACAGTGAATCGGCGTCGGAATTATACCGTACCTATTCACAACTGCCTCAAAATCAACTGGCACAGGTGCATCGGTATTTGGATACAGGGGCGGCGTTGGCTGTTTGTCAGGCCCCGATGGATGAATTGGGCAGCGATGCCGTGCAGACGTTGAAGCTTTTCAGTCCCGACAAACCCGTTATTTTGTCGGAAGTGGGGGGCGTAGAGCCGCACCATGCTGGACCGTTAAAACTGTATGAAAAAGACACCCTTGGTACCCTGCTCCACGATATTTTGTTTGCGCCTTTCTTTTCAGGTGCGGCGGCTCCCGGGCAGTCGTGGCATTGGGATTATTACGTTGAAAAAAATAACCTCTGGTGGCATTTCGGTCGCTTTGCGGAAGCCGTCAAAGGCTTTGACCCCATTGCCGAAAAAGCGGAATCGTTGGTAAAATCGTTGCCCGATCAACTGAAAATGTACGGGTTGTATGGCACAAAAACAACGTTGCTTTGGCTTCGCGACGGGGCTGCTACGTGGAAAACTGAATTAGTAGAAGGGCAACCTGCGCGCACAGTTTCAGGGCAATTATTACAAAATCCCATGAAAAATGCCCGTAATGTGTCCTTTTATGACCCGTGGAAAAACCGTTGGACCAAAGGTAAAATTACGGCCGATGGTACATTCCATTTACCCGAGTTTGGGCGTTCACTAATTGTAAAATTGGAAAAGTAACATGCGTTTACAACATAAAAAAGCCCTTGTGACGGGTGCCTCTGGCGGTATTGGAAAAGCGATTGCCCTGCAATTGGCGCGGGAAGGCTGTGCGGTGGGCATTCATTTTCTGGACAAAGCGGAAGAAGCTCAACAGGTGAGCGAAGAGATTCAGGCATTGGGCGGGATTGCGCAGGTATTTCAGGCTGATTTGTCTGAGCCCGTTCAAGCCCAACGGCTGGGAAATGAAGCCTGGGAAACGATGCAGGGAATTGATTTTTTGGTAAATAACGCGGGTGTTTCGTATAAAAAACACTTTCTGGACGTGACCGTCGAAGATGTGGAAACCTTTACGAATGTCAATTTTAAAGGTACGTTTTTCCTCACCCAAACCATTGCCCGAAAAATGGTAGAAACTAAAACCGAAGGTAGTATTTACACTATTACGTCGGTCAATGCCCTGCGGCCTGGCTTGGGATTAAGCACTTACGGAGCCACCAAAGGCGCTCTCGAAACTCTCATGCAGGGAGTAGCGATGGAATTGGCGCCGCACCGAATCAAGGTGAATACCATCGCGCTCGGCGCTTTTCAGACCGATATTACGGCCTCAGTTTGGCAAAATTCCGCTTTGCTCAAAGAAGTCAACGACGGTATTCCCTTGGGACGCTTCGGTCAACCGCAGGAAGCCGCTGCTATCGTGGTGGATCTGCTGGCTTCGGGCAGCTACCTAACGGGCGCAAGTCTGACCCTCGACGGCGGTCTGCTGCTAATGCGCGGCTACGGAAAACCGTCGCCTTATCAAAACGAAGAATAAAACCCTTTTCTGAACATAGAATAAAAGAGCGTTACTCATGAAGAAAGAAACGTATTTCCATCATTTATACAAAATATCTCTTGCGGCAGGGAAGGTCGCGCTGTTGGTTTTCATCCTATGGCCGGAGGCCGCCTTTTCGCAGGTCAAAGACAAAGCTTTGTGGCAGCCTTTCCGTGTCACGGAGCGGTCGGGCAATCAGCACATTGAGTTGTCGGGAGAGGGCTGGTCACTTGGCCACGCCGACCAACCCATTAAAAATACTTCAGAACTAAAGGCCCTGAAAGACGTTTTCAGCACCTCGGTGCCCAATTCAGTGCATTGGTCGTATTTCAAAGCGGGAAAACTGCCGCATCCGTATTACCACAAAAATTCCCTGCAATACACTTGGCTCGACGAAAAAGCTTGGTATTATCGCCGTTCGTTCAAACTGCCCGAAAAAGGAGCCGACGACTACGTTTTTCTCTGCTTTGAGGGCGTGGATTATTTTTCAAAAGTATGGGTCAATGACTCGCTTGTGGGCGTTCACGAAGGCATGTTTGGCGGACCGACCGTGGAAATAAGCCGTTTTTTAAAAGCCGAAAACGAAATTGTAGTGGAAGTGCGTGCCGGCAATTGGGGCAACAAAGCCACGTATTATGAGAATTTACCGCGCTCGGCTTCGGGCGAATTTGACTACTCAAAACGTACTGGTTACAACCCCCGCGCAAGCGGGAAAATCATCAAGCCCTGGGTGATTTCAGGCGGCTCGGGCGGGGAGCCTTTCTTCAGCGTGGGTATGTGGCAGGGCGTGCGGCTGGAAGTGGTCCCGAAAGTACATTTGGAGCGACCTTATTTGACCACAACCGACCTAAAAGGCCTGAATAATTTACAATCCGCTACCCTGCACCTTTCTTTAGAACTTTTGGCCAACGAAGCCTCCACCAACCTTTCACTCCACCCGTGGGTCAATGCGCAACTCGATCATCCCAACAATTATGGTCAAAAATTTGAGCCTGTTACGGAAAATTATACCGTACAGTTTGAGATGCTGTCGGGGACAACCTCCGCACTCAAACAGACATGGCAGGTCAACCTGACCAAAGGTCGCAACTGGCTCGAAAAAGACATTGCGCTGCCCAACCCGAAGTTGTGGAACCCCACTGGATTGGGGAAAGCGGAGCTGTACGAAGTAAAAATCACGCTCTTAAAAGAGGGTAAAACCGTTGATAATTTGCGGTTTACGTACGGTGTGCGCCGTATTGAGTACCTGCCCACGGCGGGAGAGCGCACCCGCGACCGCTGGGATAACTGGCAGTTTGTCATCAACGGCAAAAAGCTATTTGTGAAAGGTATGAACTTCACACCGCAGGATATTTTGCTCGACCTAAACCGCGAGCGCTACCGCTGGACGCTAGAAGCTGCAAAAAAAATGGGGGTTCAACTCATTCGCATCTGGGGTGGGGGTCTGCTCGAAACGCAGCATTTCTACGACCTCTGTAATGAATTGGGTATCATGGTTTGGCAGGACTTCCCCATCGGAAATCAGGATACGCCCGACTATCCGCAGGATGTGTGGGAAGCACAGGTAGTGCAAAACATTGTGCGGCTGCGGAATCATCCATCGCTGGCCATCTGGTGCGGGGGCAATGAATTCAACGCCTATTCATTGGGTAATGCTGCTTCCCTCGGAATCATTGAGCGTAACCTCAAACTCTTTGATCCTTCCCGCGTTTTTAAGCGGACTACGCCCGACCACGGTGCCATTCACACCTACCCCGACATGGACCCGATCTGGTACAACCGCAGCTATGCCAAAGCGCCGTGGATTTCCGAAACAGGCATGCACTCTATCCCGGAAGCGGGCGTTTTTTATGAAACCGTTGATAACAAAGAATTTACGGATTTGGGTAAAATGTGGGACAAAGAATTCTACAAAACCCACCCTGAGTTGATTCACCACTTCACCGAATACGGCCCTGGGCGTGTACCGCGTATGCTGAGCCGCGCCTCGCACATTACAGACGTAACCGACCCGAGCATTGATGCCATTTCGGAGGCGTCGCAGGTGGGAGCGGGTGAGTTTTATCAGATTTTTTCGGAAAAAATACAGGGCAATTATCCCGTTACAGCGGGACTGATGCCGTGGGTGTTTAAGCGTCATTGGCCCGTTATCGCCATCCAACTCATGGATTGGTTTGGCCACGCTGGCGCGCCGTATTATTTTCTTAAACGAACCTATGAACCTACCCACGTAGCTGTTGATTTAGAAAGGATGTTGTGGAAAGCGGGGGAAAAAATCAACCTGCCTGTCAAAATCACTCATGCACAAACACAGCCGATAAAGGGAGCGCAGGTGTCCGTGACGGTGCTGGATGATTCATTCAAATCGCTTTGGCACCAACAAAAACCCGTTACAATTAAGGCAGGGCCATCAGTTAATGCTTTACAAACGGGTGATTTTCAGATTCCGGCCGATTACCGAGACCGATTTTTGTTGGTGTTGACTGAACTGAAGGATGCTGCCGGCAAGTTGATTTCGCGCTCTTTTTATTATCCGCGCGTGTTGTCAAAAATGGAAGATGCCGCCTTTTATGACGACTACACCACCAAACCCATTGAATGGATCACGCTCGACAAAGGCCCGTGGCTGAAACCCACCGTGGCCAAATCGGTTACCCATTGTCAGTTGGCGGTTGTAAATCATGAAAAAATAGATGCTCAACACAGCCGAATTACCGTGCGCGTAAAAAATGAAGGTAATCTGCCCGCCTTTATGACCAAAGTGGACATCAGCGGCACCAAGCGGGCCATCGTGGCAAGCGATAATTACAGTTGGCTGGCACCTGGTGAAAGCCGCCAAATAACGCTGGACGTACTCTGGCGCGAACCTGAGACACAAAACAATGCAAAAGTGAGTTTCTCAGCGTGGAACTCCCCTAAAACGGAAGTGAAATTATGAACAAATCATTGGAAATACCGCCGCTTGCCACCCGCAAAAACTATAAATGGGAGCTGCTGGTACTGCTGTGGCTGGCCTTTTTTCTGAATCAGGCCGACCGTCAGATTTTCAGCGTAGTACTGCCGCTGATTCGCAAAGATTTGGGTCTGTCGGATGCCGAACTTGGACTCATTGCCTCGGCCTTGGTCTGGACCTATGGTCTGCTCGTCCCCGTTGCTGGTTTTATCGGTGATCGTTTTTCGCGGCGTAATATTCTGGGTGTTAGCCTTGTCTTCTGGTCATTGGCTACGTTGAGTACAGGTTTTTGTACCACGCTGATTCAATTCGTGCTGTTACGCGGTATGGCAACGGGTGGGGGAGAGGCATTTTATGCGCCTTCGGCCAATTCCCTATTGAGTGAGCACCACCCTAAAAATCGCTCATTGGCCCTATCGATCCATCAAACGGCGGTGTATTTCGGCATTATTTTGAGCGGATTGATTGCGGGGTATGTAGGTGAGCATTACGGTTGGCAACGAGCCTTTTTTCTCTTCGGCAGTTTTGGTATACTGCTTGGCATTGTGTTTTTTCTGCGGGTAAAAAAAGATGTACCGGCGTTTGTAAATAATTTCGGAAATGATTTTAATGCTGAAAATACGCCCGGTGTTGGTCAGGTTGCCCGCATTATTGTTCGTAAACCTACAGTTTGGATGCTAACTTTGGCGTTTGCCTGTATGGTGTTTGTCAACGTGGGCTATCTGACGTGGATGCCATCGTTTTTAGCCGAAAAATTTGGCCAATCGCTCACCGAAGCGGGCTTTACTTCACTGTTTTATCACCATGCTGGGGCATTCTTGGGTGTACTGATGGGCGGCAAAATCGCCGACCGCTACGCCGCCAAAAAACCGCAGAGCCGTCTGATCGTGCAGGCATTAGGGCTATTATTAGGCGCGCCGTTTATCTATTTGATGAGCGTCAGCCTTTCTCCAACAGTAACCTATACCGCGCTGTTTTTCTTTGGCATTTTTCGAGGTTGGTATGATTCCAACATCGTTGCGTCGCTGTATGAAGTGGTGGCGCCCAACATCCGTTCGTCGGCGTATGGGCTAATGCTGGCCTGTGCTTTTTTGGTGGGGGCTACTTCGCCGTATATTTTGGGGGTACTTAAACCTACACTGGGTTTGTCGGCGGGGTTATCCTATCTTTCATTTATGTACGTTCTGGGAGCGGCCCTTATCTGGATGGCGGTGGTTTGGTTTTTTGAAAAAGATAAAATCCGTTGAAAATGAAGGTGTTAGAGGCGGAAGTAAATATAATGGCAGAAGGTCTGAATTTTCCGGAGGGCCCTGCTTTTGCAGTGGATGGAAGTTTGTGGGCGGTAGAATTAAAAGGAGGAAGTTTGGTTCAACTCAAAGACGGCCGACTTCATCGCTTTCCCGTCGGAGGCGGCCCCAACGGCGTTGCCATTGACGGAGCGGGATATATTTGGTTTTGTGATTCGGAACAAAACTCAGTCCGTCGGTTTGACCCTGTAACCCGACAAACACAAACCATTGTTTATCAATGCGGAACCGAAGCTCTGAGCAACCCCAACGACCTTGCCTTTGACATTAACGGTAACTTGGTTTTTACCTGTCCCGGCAATTCTCGCCGAGAGCCGACCGGTTATGTTTGTGTGTTGACTAAATTAGGTGAGGTCAGGAAAATTGCCGAAGGCCTGTATTTTCCCAACGGATTGGCGTTCAGCGCTGACGGAATGGAGCTCGTAATAGCCGAGACGTACCGACACCGTCTTTGGAAAGGCCAATGGAATGCAGATGCCGCAGTTTGGCAAAATGCAAAAATAGAATGTAACATCGGCGGCCCTGATGGCCCCGGTGGTCCGGACGGAATGGCCTTCGGGGAAGATGGAAATCTCTATGTGGCCGTTTACGGTACCGCGTCGGTCAGAGTGGTAAGCCTGGAAGGAGTCTTCATCGGGCAAATACCAATGCCGGGGCAAAATCCCACCAACTGCGCCTTTGACCCTACCAGAAAATCGGGATTGGTTATTACCGAAGCCGAAAAAGGACAAATCTTAAGCTGTAAGCCCCTTTAAATGGAGTATATATCCAAACAGGTAACAAATTCATCAAATAAAAAATAAAAATATGAGTGTAGATCAATATCAAAAAGAGGTGGGCATGATGAACCTCGAACAACTCATCGAAGCCCGCGAAGGCAAACCTGACGTCACATTTCCCATTGCTGAAAAAGAACTCTTAACTCGTTTTGAGCAACTCTACACCGGAGCGGTCAATGACGTATTGCGGGAATTTTGCCTTCTTAATCAGGCGTTGCCCAATCATATAATACCCCTGCGCGAATACCACACCGTCGCGGGATTTGCGTTTACTGTTAAAAGCTCTCCCAATGCCATGATCAAGGGAGAAATGGAGTTCCGGGTCAAGATGCTGGACGAAATACAGGAAGATACATTCATCATGTGGGACACCTCACGCGACGAAAAAGCTACGCTCTGGGGTGGAGTAATGACTGCGACCGCCAAAGGGAAAAAAGTAAAAGCTGCCTGCATTGATGGCGGCATCCGAGATACCCACCAGATCATTGCCGAAGGGTTTCCTATTTTTTACAAATACCGTATTTCCAACGGTAGTCTTGGCCGTTGCCTGATCACCCATTATCAGGTGACCTTACAGATTGGAGATGTTACCATCAAACCTGGGGATGTGGTATTGGGCGACATTGACGGGGTATTGGTCGTGCCGAGGGAGATTGCCTATCAAGTGTTGCTTCGAGCTGAGGAAATCAAAGAAAACGAAAGGGTGATTTTTGAATGGGTCCATGAAGGGCAAAGCATTCAGGAAATTACCGAAAAAGGAGGCTACTTCTAAATTTGCAAATAGAGAAAGTATGCTGGGTTGCCCGCGCAGTCTATTTGGCAAGATTCAGTTAATGTTCAAACCCCTTGATTGATATTTTAAAACGGGTTGTGAAAGTTCTGATGACTATATTATACAAAAAATCCCTGTCGTGAGGCAGGGATTTTTTGTATAATATAGCATTAACAAATTCAGCACTTAAATCGCGGGGTCGGCAGGGGTATTGGCTCCGTTGTTATCTCGTTCAACCAATGGATAAGGGTAGAAAGTACGATTACGCTCGATTTGAGAAGCGGTATTGCCAGCAACTGGGGCCAAACGATTGAAACGTCGACTGTCTTCTAATCTCAATCCCGACAGGTACAGTTCAATACTACGCTGACGATAAATTTCGGTCAAAATAGCGTCGGCCGTGTTGGCACCTGCATACTCAGGCAATGCTGCCCCAATTCCCCACGCATCGGTGGTTTTGGTTAGGACTGCGTTCAGAGCGGTTGTGGCAGCCGCTAAATCATTTAGACGGGCACTCGCCTCGGCACGAATCAACAACATTTCTCCTGGCAAATACACTGGAATGCCAGCGTTGTTGGCGGTAAAGAAGCTGGCGCGACCTAGATTTACCCCACCTACTGGTACCCCAGCGGGATTAGACAAATAAAATGCCAATCGTTTGTCGGTGGCTATTGGGCGTAATGCTTCAGGCAAGCCCAATGTAGCATTCAAGGGTTCGGTCACGTTACGGTTTCCGAAGGTGTTAAAAAACAGCGGGTTTTGAACAGCATCGTCAAAATTAAACGATGACTTTTTGGTCAAATCAACTTTGTTGGCGGCCGCCAAGGCTTTGGCATTGTCGCCAGTCATAATGCTGAAACGGGCAATCAATGCTTGAAGGGTATTTGCTAAATCAATTCCCGGAACAATACGGCCTGTAAACGTAGTTGAAACGGGCGTTGCCGCAAGGGTAGTTGCCGCCGATTCAAGCGTGCGAACAGCTTCCTTTAATGCTTCTTCGCGGGTTACAAATTTGGCGTTGTCTGCGGTTTCTACGGGTAACTGCTGCCAAAATTGGGCCTGAGTACCAAGCGCCAAGGCTCTGAATATGGAAGCATAAACCGTAATCCCGCTCTTGGTCCCTGCATCGCCAGCAACGCTGCCTACGCTTTTCAAGATTAAATCGGCATTGGCTTTCACCAATTGATTTTGTGACCATAAATTACGCAAAACGCCGTTGCTAGGTGTTACGTTAGCACCGCCGATTCGGAGTTGATCTTCATCGGTGTTTCCTGCGTTCAAAACGGTCAACTCACGTGTAGTAAGGCCGCTGGCCGTAATGGCAGTGTATAGAACACCCGCTCGGGTGCTGGTATAACGAAATTGCAATCCATTGCAAAGTGTAATCAAGCCGTTGAGGTCGGTCGTAACCTGCGTTTCACTCGCGGCGCTTGGGTTGAGGTACTCTTGGTCACAGGACGTAGCCGTGAGCATAAGTCCTGATAAAATGGAATATAGGATGATCTTTTTCATAGAAAAATTCACGGTTTCAAATTAAAACGATAGGTTCAACTGCACCTGATAGGTACGGGGAATGGGCACGTTACCGAAGTCAACCCCGCGCAAAATATCGCTGTTGTTTCCAGCGTTGGTTTCGGGGTCAAAACCGTTGTATTTATCCCAAGAAATCAGGTTCCGTCCAATCAAAGAAACGTTCCAATTCGTGATTCCCTTTACTTTAGGCAATTGGTACGTAAGCGCCAACTCACGCAATTTGGTGAATGAGCCGTCATCTACGCGATATTCTTCGATGTTGGCCAGTGAAAATACGTAGCCGCGTGCCATGGTTCCGAGCATTTCTGCTTCGGCGATGTCACCGATACCGACGTTGTTACGCGTGCGTTTGTCGGCGTTGAACACCTGTACGCCTTGAACGGCATCCAATAAAAAGCGAAGGCCTACTTTTTTATAAGTAAAATTCCCACTGAATGAACCCGTCCATTTTGGGTTGGGATTTCCGATAACCGTCCGTACAAAGGCACCAGTAGGCTGCCCATCAGCCGCGCGACTCACGGTAAATTTAGTAGGATCATTGGGGTCTTGGGTTCCGCGCTCTCGCTGGGGAAGGTTTTGAGGCGTCAAGAGTAGTGAGCCGTCGGAATTGTAAGCATAGGGCCATCCATAAAATACACTGGCCGGCTGTCCTTCAATCAAGAACACTGGCGCGCCTGCCGAGTTGCCGATGGTGAGGGTTGACGTTCTGGGATTGCCTTGGTCAATGTCCAAAATTTTGTTACGATTTTGGTTGTAAATCACCGTAAAGTCGGCAGAGAAATCATTTTTCTTTACGGCCAATGCGTTCAGGCTAATTTCAAAACCTTTATTTTCCATCGTTCCTACGTTGTTTACGATACCAGTACCACCCGTTGAAGGAGCTAATTCGCGGTTAACAACGAGGTCTTTAATTTGCTGGTTATAGACCGAAACACCGATGTTCACTCTGCTTTTCAAGAAGGAAAGGTCAGCTCCCACTTCAACTTCCTCCATTCGCTCTGGACGTACGCGAGGGTTGGCCAAGGTACTGCCTGGGATAATGGTGTTTCTACCCAAGAATGGAACGGGAGAGAACTGCCAAAAACGGCTGTAGCTTCCAATTCCCGTCAGGTTACCCGCCTGTCCGTACGAAGCACGAAGTTTAAAACCATCCCAAATACCAGTCAGGCCGCTGTTTTCCCAAAATTCTAAGTCTGAAACGACAAAACTACCGCTTATTTTAGGATAGGTTTGGTTGGTTTCAGCGGGTGAAAATTTAGAAGAACGGTCGCGACGAATAGCTCCAGTAAGGAAGGCTAAGTTTTTGTAACCAATGGTTGCTTGCGCAAAGAAGCCGCTCAAATTATAACGGTCTAAGCCATACCCTGCCGTTACGGTGGTGCTGGCGGCTCCGCTTACCGTTTCGATGAATGGTGCCGTATTCAAACCGCTTGCCCTGGTAAAATCAGCTTGGTAAAACTGATAGTTGAAGCCCGCCGCCGCATTGAGTTTAAGGTCTTTGCTCAGGTCGATTTCGTAGGTAGCGTTAATATCACTGTTGAATTGCGTTACGTTGTTGGTGGCATTGGCGGCAAAACCATCAGGATAGCGCTCGGCTGGTAATCCTGCTACTGCTTGGTAAGGATACGGTGGGATGTAGTTTTTCCCTAATTGAGAATAAGTGTCAACTCCCACAATCCAGTCAATTCCTAATCCTTTGATAGGCGTAAGGTTAAGTTGTGCGTCGGCAATTGTGCGGTTTACGGCTTGTGTAAACTGCATGGCTTCTACCGTAGTCAATGGATTTACGCGTGTTGGTTCCACCGCCAACAAGTTACCAGCGGCATCGCGTTGTGTGATGTCGTAAATGTTGTTGGTAATTGTGACGGAATTAATGGGGCTATAAAACACGTTTCCGTTGGGTTTTTCATTGGAAAAACTGTTGGAATAATTTAGTCCAGCCGATAGCTTAGCCCAGTTGGTAAGTCGTTGGTCAACGCGTGCGCGCAAGCCCACCCGCCGAAAATCAACTCCTTTCACAATTCCTTCGTTTTTCATGTAAGACGCTGAAATGAAATACTGGGTGCGGTCTGTTCCGCCCGAAATGGAGACGGTGTTGTCGTTGCCGAGTCCCGTACGGAAAATTTGGTCGAAATAATTGTAACGGGTTACGTCCACTAGGTTGGAAGCCAATTGCGATGTGGCGCCATCGCGTACGATTCCTACGGTCGTTGTACCTGGGTTGGCGGCTACCTGAGCTGGTGTAATCACGCCAATAGTGTGTAAGCGTAAAGCAGGAAATCCGAATTGTTTGCCAAGCGTAGAAATAAAGACGCCTTTTCGGAGTTCATTGGAAGAAAAACTTGTCGAAAAGTTGATTTTAGGCGCGCCTGATTTACCACGTTTGGTCGTGATAATGACTACGCCGTTGGCAGCTCGTGAGCCATATTGGGCTGCTGCCGCGGCTCCATTAATGACGTTTAGGCTCTCAATGTCGTTAGGGTTAATGTCTGCCAAACGGTTGGTCCCCAGCGACGTATTCGGTGCTTGCCCACCCAACGAAAGGGCGAGTTGTGACACGGAAGATGTTTCGTTGTTGACGATTACCCCGTCAATAACGTACAACGGATCCGAGCTTCCTTGAATGGATTTTACGCCGCGCAGGCGAATCGTAATTCCACCCGCTGGGTCACCAGAGTTTTGGGTGATTTGGGCTCCAGGTACTTTACCCTGGAGGGCGCTTACTAAGTTCGGTGTGCCTGATTTCTCCAAATTATCGGCTTTAATGGTCGTAATGGCATTTCCCAATTGACGGCGCTCGGCGCGTAAGGTAGACCCCGTCACGACCACTTCGTCCAGATTGAGTTGGTCTTCCCGAAGAGATACATTGACAATAGATTGGCTTGAAGTAACGTCGCGGCTAACCGAACTGTAACCCACGGCGCTGAAAGTTAGTTTTACGTTTCCTGTCAAAGGCAGGGTAAATTCGCCGTCAATGTTGGCGGCGGTTCCGGTCGCAGTTCCAGGCACCTGTACGGTAGCACCAGGTATTGGCTGTCCGTTGGTGTCGGTTACTTTTCCTTTTACGGTATACGATTGGGCCCAAACGTTAAGCGAAAATAAAATCGCTAAGGTTGTTCCAACCGTTCGCCGCACTACCAAACGCAGTCTTTCTGCGTTGTTTTTAATGTAATTATTTTGGCTCATAGTGGTTGAAAAAAGATGTTTATTGAAATCGGCAAAAAACCGCAATAAATATGCAAAAAAACTGCATATCTCGACACGAAATTTTATTTTTTTTTCGCTTTTTGTGATTTTTTTGATAAATAAACCATAGATTTTTAATAGATTTTACTTTTTTAATTAAAAGCAGTTGTTATAATTGCATTTATTTGCAGGTTTACATCAAAAGGTAGTATGAATATGCACCAAGTCCAAGCACACATGCTGAAACGAGAACGTCAGGCATTCATAATGAAACAAGTGAACCTTCATAACCGGGCTTTGTCGGCAGATTTAGGAGCAATGCTGAACGTATCGGAAGATACAATTCGTCGAGATTTGAATGAATTAGCGGAGGCGGGTGAATTGATAAAAGTACACGGAGGTGCACTGTCAAAATCGTATCATTATGATTATGTTCCGAGTAGTACTTATGCCTTCTCTGAGAAAACAATAATTGCCCAAAAAGCAGCTTCATTGATTGAAAATGGGATGTTTGTAATGATTGGTGGGGGAACCACCGTTCGAGAATTAGTGAGGGCATTGCCGCAGAATTTACACGCAACTTTTTTTACTGTAAGCTTGACCACTGCGTTGCAACTCTGCGACCACCCCAATGTGGAAGTTATTTTTTTTGGAGGTCAATTGGTAAAAAACTCTCAAATAAGTGTTGGCGGGGAAGTAATCAGTCGAATTAATGACATCAGTGCAGATCTGTGTATTTTAGGAACAAATTCTATTGATAGCGAAGGGATTACAGATTCTGATTTGGAGGCAGTTCAGGTAAAAAAAGCAATGATAAAGGCCTGTAAAAGAACGGCGATTGTCACTATTAGTGAAAAACTCGGGAGTACACAACGCCTTCGCGTTTGTGAGCTGAATGATATTGATTTCTTAATCACTGAGCTCTCTCCCGACTCTCCTCGATTTAGTAAATACACCCAAAGAGGAATGATTATTTTGTAGATAAATAAAAACGTTATCCAAGAATTTACTAAGCCAGCCACACCTCAACAAAACAGCCATATCGGATCCCACCATTCCATTATGGAAAGTACAGTATTTCTGAGTTTTGATTTAAAATGTGATGACTTGTCATGTACAAAAAAACGCAGGTCTAATTGTACAAACCGAGCAATGATTTTAGTAAACAAGATCGAACAATTGTCGTTCGTTTTTAAGGCTATTTTGTAAGATAAACCTGTATACTAATCTATGTATGCAAAATTAAATGCATTAAATAGATAAAAGTATACAAAAGTTAATTCGACCAATGAGTTCTCCAAAACTACTATTTGAATAGGTTACAATATTTACTCATTTTATTATTCATACAAAAGAATGCAACCCATACCAGTAGGCCACTTTCTTGGAGATTGAGTATTAATCAATATCAGAAACTCTTTTTCCTCTCTCTTTCTTTTGTTACATTCTTTTTACTCTTCAGTATCGACTCTAGATCGCAAGAGCTTCAGTTTCGCTCCGATAGTACTTTACGTATTGTTCAGTTCACTGACATTCATTATAAAGCGGGGGCGGCGCCCTCCAAAAAATCAATAGCATTGATGCGGAGTACTCTTGATGAAATAAAACCCGATTTGGTGGTTTTTACGGGTGACGTTGTTGTAAGTGCGCTCACCAAACAAGGCTAGGATGAAGTTCTGGACGTTGTAATCGCCCGCAAAATACCCTATTTGGTAACCATATTACACACTTATATGATTAAGGATGGAGGCAATAGTGCCTTTGGGCCTTAGCTATTTGCACTATCCAGCCGCTGCCCCTAACGTTTTTACCCGTTTTTTTGTACTCAAAATGACCAATATCTGGAAGATTTTGGCAATTTTGGGCTATTGTGTGAGTGATGAATTTCAAATCTCTGTCGGCTAAAGACTGATGAAAATACCCGTTGGTAAATGAGTCCTACAGAGCTAGTTATTGAGGATTTCTAGTTTATATTTAGTTTATTATCCATTAAAATACGCGATTTTTATTCCTGCATATTTAAAATATTAATTTATATTTGCAGGAATAATTTTCTCATAAATGATTCAGAGAGAAGTAGAAAACGAATTGTTATTTCGGGTAAATCATTTTCCCGTAACCGCCATTTTAGGGCCGCGTCAAGTAGGCAAAACCACTTTAGTAAAAATCCTTCGGGCAGTGCTACCGAAAGAAAGCCTTTATTTAGATTTAGAAATTCCCTCTGATTTGGCAAAACTGTCATTTGATGCAGAGTTGTATTTAAAGAACAATGATAATTTGACGGTCATATTTGATGAAATCCATCGGTTGCCTGATATATTTGTTTTATTACGCGGGTTGATTGACCAAAAACGGGAAGCCGGACGCTTTATTTTATTAGGGTCAGCCTCCCCCGATTTGCTCAAAAATTCGGCAGAATCGTTGGCTGGGCGAATCTCTTATGTTGAAATGCACCCGTTTCACTATCGAGAAATTGCACCTGCAAACTACCGAGACCATTGGCTTTGGGGCGGGTTTCCGCTGTCTTACCTTGCCAAAAACGACAAAAGCAGAAATCTGTGGCTTACCGATTTTTTAAGGAGTTATTTGGAAAGAGATTTGCCACAATTGGGACTTTCGGTTTCTCCTCTATTGATGCGCCGTCTTTTGATGATGATTGCTGGTATGCAGGGTGGGGTGCTGAATTACAGTATGTTAGCGAATTCATTGGGTGTTAGCCAACCAACTGTTAAAAATGCCATTGATTTTCTCGAACAGGCATTTCTTATCAGAAGGCTTCAGTCTTATTTTATCAATATTGGGAAACGATTGGTAAAATCACCGAAGATTTACATTCGAGATAGCGGACTGTTACATCATCTTCTCAATATTAAAGAGTTGGATTCTTTATTAGGGCATCTTGTGGCTGGAGGCTCTTGGGAAGGATATATCATTCAGGAAATCATCAGTTTACTACCACCCGAAGCTCTGCCTTTTTTTTATCGTTCGCAAGACGGCTCAGAACTTGATTTGGTCATTGAACAGGGGCTGGGTATTTCACTGGCCATTGAAATTAAACTGTCTGATTCGCCGACAATTTCCAAAGGGAATACAATTTCTTTACAGGATTTGGGCAATCCCCCGTTGCTGATCGTCACTCCTTCGGCCAACGATTATGCCCTGAAACCAAATGTATGGGTATGTAGTATTGCCACTTTATCCAAAAATATGCGCCGTTTCGGGCTTAACGCTTTCAATTGATTTCACTTACTGTTTATCACTTACCATGCTCTGTCCCTATTTATTATTTTAAAAAAGCCTCTTTTATGGCATCCGTGTCGTTATAAGAGGTAATACGAGTAAGCTTGTGGTTTTCGTCAACCTCCCAAATGTGTACCCAACGTTGATGATAGGTCTTGCCTGTATTTTTGACAATGGCTGTTTCTTGTCCGATGACGACTACCTTATTATGATTGATAAAAAACTCCTCTGGGGAAAACATACGAATATCTAAATTACTCCCCATACTTTGAAGCATGTTATCCACTTGCTGTTTTCCTACATACACTCCTCCGTATGGGACTATTTCGGGATAAAGAGACTCCCAAACGAAATGATCGGATAAATTACCAAAGAAGGTATTCATATCGCCTTTACTAAAAGCCATATAATTGTTTTGAACAAGTTGAATATTAGTTGAGGTATTCATTTTTTTGTATCTCTTTAAAATAGCTTGACAAAGCTAAGAGCTTGTTTGGAAATAGAAAAGTAATGGGAATCGTCTCATCTTTGTAGTGACCTCGACGGCGGCCTGGCAAACAACAAAGAAATGACCAAGCAGTTTAGCAAACTGATGGCACGGGCCATCCTGCGATTCCCAATGGGATGCAATATCGTTGTAATATTTTTGATTTTGAGACCTATCTGCAACAGCGTTGGCAGCAAGGGCAGCAGTCGGCCAAAGTATTATATGAAGAAATTAGCGATAAAGGATTCACTTATTCTCAAGCTACAGTCTATAAGATGGAAAGAAAGTATCCCCAATCAGTCTTGGAACCACTGCTGGCGTCGGTAAAAGTAACTTACTATTCTTCCAAACAATTAAGTATTTGGTTAGAGATGTATCAGAATGATTGGGAAGATTATATGCCTATTTAATTTTTAAGGAAACTTTAAGAAGAAAACCCACTCATCAAGGCCGTCAGAGAAATTGCTTTAGAGTTTAGGCAACTTATAAAGACAAAGCAAGGGAATCAGCTTCAGGATTGATTAGTGTAATAAAGCGCCTGAATGAGGAGTGGAATCGCTGAAAGGATTTGTCAGAGGAATTAAAGAGGCGGGCGGCGTTCCGCATCTTTAAGCTATTTTCCAAGCCTCCCCCTCCGAACGGAGCAATGGACAGGCCAAAGGGCAACCAGGCCGCTGGAGCGGTTAATCGGCAAAAAAATATTAAACTTCAAATGTATGGAAGGGCGAATTTTGAGCTGCTCCGCAAAAGAGTCATTCTGATGGGAAACCCCGACTTTCACCAAATGTGACGATGAACCACTTTCATAGGAATTTACAAAATTTGTTAAATGAGATTTTCCACTTCAACTAAAATTGTAATATCAGTTATCGACCTGATAAAAAATACGTGAGCATCGACACTGCAAATTAGGGGTTGGCAATTTTTGAGTAGTACCAGTTTTGTAATAGGACAAGGTTGAGACACTGGAAGAACTTTATAAACGGAAATTTGACTGGATTTCCGACAATGCGCTACTTTTTTGTCAAACATTCTTGACAAAAAAAACAATTTGTCTTAAATTTAGGACAAATTACTGATTTATGCTTACCCACGAAAAAGCCATTTCTTTTTTAAAACAAAACCCTGCCCTTTCCTTATCTGTATTGGAGAAAGAGGCCCAATTGCCAGGCAGTACCCTTTCAAAAGCCTTAACTGGAGATCGCCAACTCAATCCTAAGCACTTGGCGAGCTTGTATCCTATACTCATCAAATATGGATTTAAGGAGTTTGCCAGTACCCGAGCAAAGGTTATTTCCGTGGTGAACCATAAAGGCGGCGTAGGTAAGACGACGACTACCCTGAATCTTGGCAAAGCATTGGTAAAATTAGGTTATCGAGTGCTGCTGATTGACATGGATTCTCAGGGCAATCTTTCGCAGGCATTAGGCTACGATAGTCCAGAAAAACAAGTAGTACAGGCACTTTTGAAGGGAGATACATTGCCAGTGTACGCCATCGCCGAAAATTATGATTTATCGCCTAGTGATTTAGAATTGGCGTATGCTGATTTAGAATTAGTACAGGCCGTTGGTGGCGTTAATCAGCTCAAAAACGCCATTGCCCCCATTCGTAATCAATACGATTACATTTTTATTGATTGTCCACCGGCCCTCAATATTTTTACCAATTCGGCGCTGGTAGCCTCTACTGGCTGCTTGGTTACGCTCCAGCCCGAAGCGTCGGCGTTGAAGGGTGTCAATAACTTGTTTGACCGAATTACGCAAGTACGTGACCGTATCAATTACGAATTGACCATTGAAGGAATTGTGTTGACGATGGTGGACGCACGTCTCAAAGTGCACCGCGATATGATTGATTATATCAAAGAGTCGTTAGCCAGTTTTAAAATTTTCAATACCATCATTCGTCAGAATGTTGCGTTGAAAGAATCGCAGATTGCTCAACAAGACATTTTTGAATATGCATCCGATTCCAACGGAGCGCAGGATTACCTCAAGTTAGCACAGGAGCTTTCGAGCCACTAAAATTAACTGTCCATGAAAAAGTATCAGATTTCTCTGGGGGAGAAAAAAATCATCAAAGATCAGGGTCTGTTGCAGTTTGAAGAAATCAAAAAACAGATTCAGATTTTGCCAGAATTAGAACAACTCATCCCGCCTTTACTATCCGATGAATTGCACCAATTGGAGCAAAATATATTGCGAGAAGGATGTCGGGAAGCCTTGCTGATTTGGCAGACAACGGAAGAAATCATTGCCCCCGAGACAAAAGGGACAGCCGCTATTTATGTCCTAATCGACGGACACAATCGTTATAGTATTTGCTCAAAACACGGAATAGACTTTAAAATTCATTTGGTGGATTTTAAAAATTTATATGACGTTAGGCAGTATATGATTGATAATCAATTGGGTAGGCGCAATTTAACTGCTGAACAAATTTCTTATTTGAGGGGAATGAAGTACCTCACTGAGAAAAAAGAAAAAGGAAAATATGAACGACTAGAGCATAAGGGACAAAATGTCCCTTATGGTAATGAAGTAGTTGAAAGTACCTCAATTTTAGGGGGGGGAGAGCATAAGGGACAAAATGTCCCTTATGCTCAAGAAACCCTTTCAACGTCCGAAAAACTTGGGAAACGTTATAACGTTAGCGGTAAAACAATCAAGCGTGATGCTGAGTTTGCGTCGGGTTTGGAGAAGCTAGAACCTGCCTTGAAATCTGAAATATTGGCGGGTAAAACCAAGGTTAATAAGACGCTCATCCAGCAGATTGGTAAGTCAGAGGTGCAAACATTACCAATAGCTACGATTGAAGAAATTGAAGAGGTGGCAAAGGTGCCGAGCATTGTCAAAAAAGTAGTTGTCAAGTCAGTGGAAGAAACGCCTCGTGAAGCCCTGATTCGACAGTTGACTGAATTAACCAAGCAACTGCAACAAACGGGAGATGCTGCTATTTGTGATGAAATTATACGTTGCGCCTCAAAAATCAAGAAAATTATCCCTTCATGGTCGTAATCTTATAGTGGTAATGAGTGGGTTTAAACTTCCTATTTCATGGAAAAACTAACTTTAGAAGGAAAACACCAATGGGAATATTACAAAGCGCAGATCGATTTAGTTGAATTTGCGCAGTGGAAAGGTTATACCATTAATTCTCTAAAAACATCCCGTAACTATGTGGTGTTGAAGTCAGATGGAGATATAATTGTTGTTTACCAAAACCAAAATACTGGCTATCAGGGCTACTTCAATCCGTTGGACACAAAAGATAACGGCAGTATCTTGACTTTTGAATACAACCGTAGCAACCGTAATTGGCGGGTTGTTTTTGCATCGTTAGATGGTTTTTTGAATGAACAAAATACTGGTAAACTTAAAAAACCTAAAAAGGTATTACGGCCCACAGCCCCGCCCGAAGCGCAATTTGACGCTGAATACGACTTTAAGTTTGAGCCACTTTTTGACATCTCTTACTTAACTCAACGTGGAATTGAGTCAGACACCATTATGGCAGATTGCTTTCATGGCCAAGTGTTTAACAAAACCTTTGAACACAACGGAATCCATTATGTAAACACCGTTTTCCCGTTGCGAAATCAAACGGGCGTGGTAGCCGCGATTGTTCGGAATACGCATTATAATAAGATTGAGCGCCCGCGCGGTGATGCTTGCTGGATTTCAAATTTGGCATTGCCTCCCCCCAAAAAGTGTACGATGGTAATTACCGAAAGCCCCATTGATGCCCTTTCGTACCATCAACTTTATGGACCTGGGCCCCAAGAAAGCCGACTGTATGTAGCAACTGCTGGTAATCTAAGCGAAACCCAACCAAACCTTATTCAATACCTGATAGAACTCTACCAACCACAACAAATCATATTGGCTAATGATAATGACAAAGCGGGTACGCAACAGAATGTAAAATTGATGGGACTGCTCCTGCACCCTACTTGCCCATGTAACCTTAAAACAACCATTCATTTACAGGGACAAAAACTATTTTTTTCATTGCGTTATGAGATAGAGAAGCCCGAGACGCTGATTCATGAGCTTGAAGCAATGGTCAAACGGTATTTCAAAACTGCTCAAAAATTTGTGGCTTCTCGCAAAGACGGTTGGGTGGATGTACATCTGGATACGGCACCGATTCACTTTGAAGAACTTGAAACCTTATTGGTGAATGAAAAGCCACCTCATCATTGGCTGAAAATACACCGGCCCTACACGAAAGACTTTAACGAAGATTTACAGCTGATGGCAAAGCGAGACCCTAATTACAGCGATATGTCATTTTGATACATTACACCCCTATGAATTCCAAATCAGAACCCTTAGTCTTTATTCCCAATAACGCACAGGAGTGGTTGGACAGGGTCCGACTAGACCGGAACCTTTTTTACAATCTGCCCGATATACAGCGTAATTTTAAAGAAGATGCCACCTTGGCCCGGGACATTATCATCTTTCTGGCGCATTCATACAAAACTGATTTGTTTGGGTATACCAACTTCGGTATCAATGATTTTTGTAAACTAATGGGCTACAAATCGCCTAACTTACAGAAAACACATCCTGTTTTTGAGGCGGGTATGATTAAGCCGCCTACACTGTTGGGGCATGAGTTTAAAAGTGTATTTGAGTATACTCTTTATCGACTGGCTGCCAATAATATTCCGCTTTCCCGTATTGAGAAAACTCAAATCCCGAGCATGAAAGAACTTAACGTGTCTTTTGTGCAGATAATAAGTGACATACGGGTGAGTTACAACGTGAATCGCCCTCAGAAACGCTTTTATTCGTTTAAGCTTGGCCGTGGATTTGTCGAAAATTTAATCAGTTTTTATGTCACGCTGAGCCTCAAAGATTATCTTCGGGTAGCTTCAAATAAAAATAGTGGCCGAATCAAAAACCTGTATATCTATTTGGCGGGTATGCAAAATGTGCTGATTTATAACAATACAAACGTGCTGACGCCCAATTTTGACCTGCTTTGTGAGATTGCCAATATTGAAGACCAGCTTCCAAAACACCGAAAATTTACGCTACATAAGTACCTTAAAAACATCGCAGACAACTCTGACCTAAAATTTCAGATTGAATTTTTTGCCGAAAAAGGCCAGAAACAAGCCTACAGTATTCGCCTTATTTTTGATTCTTCACAACTTCATCTGGAGGGTAACAAAAAGAACCTGTTCTTTAAATTGCTCAATGAACGCTTGCGCCAGGCGTTTGATGATCAGTTTCCACAGTATGACGACAATTTTGAGTTGTTTCAGCAGTGGCTTACCAATCGGGAGTATGATAAAGAACTAAAAGACCGAATTATTCGGGATGTTTACAAGGCAAGTTTTATGTCTGAACATGAAAAAACGGAGGATTTGAGCCTTCAAGACCTTTTGGATAGCTACATCAAAAATCTGAACGAAGAAAAACAAGAGGATTCTTAGAAAAATACAACTCACCCCTATAAGATTGCGACCGGAAGGGGGTTTTACCGCTATAAGATTGCGACCGGAGTGCCATTTACCGCTATAAGATTGCGACCGACCGCTATAAGATTGCGACCAGAGTGCCATTTACCGCTATAAGATTGCGACCAGAGCGCCATTTACCGCTATAAGATTGCGACCAAAAGACAGAGCACTATAAGATTGCGACCTGATTAAATTTCTTAATTACTTGATAAATAGATATTTATGTTTTTTTACCGCTATAAGATTGCGACCATATATATAATATAATATAATTTTTATATAGTTATGAGGGAAAAAAATATTTATATTTTTGAAAAATTATTTAAATGATTTGTGTATATTTAAAACGAAATAGTAACGATAAAAAAACAACTAAAGCAATGCCAAAATTAGACCGCTCCGATTTTAAATACAACGCCAAAGTGTTTGAAAAAAACTGCCTTTGGTGCGGTACGCTTTTCTATGCTAGTCGCTCAACGGCTAAATATTGTTGCGGCACTTGTCGTGGATACGCAAATCAAGCCAAACAATCAGAAGAAGCAGTACCTTATGACGAAACAGAAAAAATGATTTCGGCTTTGCTTTCTGAAAATGCCTACCTAAAAGGCCAGCTACAGCGATACATTTTAGAAAATGAACAGTTAAAACAAAAGATAGATAATGATCAAAATAATAGAACAATACAGCGAGAAAAAGAACATTAAAATTGTATTTTAAAAAAATAAATTATGAATATTTTACTAACGCAATATAAATAGTAATATATTAGCACTACTTAATTGTTTATGAACTCTGTATTTTATGAAAAGACGTGTTTTTATTGGGAATACGTTATCGGCAATTTCATTGACATTGTTAGATTCGTCACTGATACAAGCAACGGAAAAAACTAAAAATTTAAACAAAGGGTTGTTGGAGCGTCTGGTGGAAGCGTTTGAATTTAAGGTATCTGATGCATGTTGGTCTGATCCCGTTTTTATGAAGGTATTCGAGGAAACATCTCATAATTTCCTTAAAAGTAATTACCAATTTTCTCAAACAAGGGCGTTTCAGTTAGCTCACTTCAACTTAGTGCTCGTGCCGATGCAGTTAAAAGTCGCTTCATTGGGGTGTATTGATTGGGCTTTTGTGTTTTACGAACAACTTCATGATAAACAATGGAAGTACGTAAAATCAATCAATGCATACGAAGCAGATACAATTCTAAAGTCAGTCGATTCACTTGAGACACAGCTTCCAGAGGGACAGTTGCCAGATTTTCTGTTGCCCGCTTATGTCAGAGAAACAAAATCCTTGAGTTACAATACCCGAAAAGGGCACATAGACTTGAAGATAATGTTAAATTCAACGAGTGTTCAGGCCAATATCCAAATTTGGAATCAGTCGGAGCTTCTTTTTAAACAAGAGTATCATCTGGAGCATGCCCTACAGATGGCTGTATAGCTACATTCCCCGTAGTATGTTGCACATAAATTCGTTATCAAAACCTAAACCTTTCCATAATTTTCGGTGATTGCTTGCTTTGAGCAATAGTTTGGTTATTTATTTTATTATCTCCCCTACTTTAAAAGTCTTTTAAAAGACAATCCATTATTTCTTAATAAAGTGCTGTGATTTGTGGACGGATTGATTTATTTGATTTTTTTCAAGGTACTAAAAAGCATTTAAAAACGATCAACCACCCATCCAAAACTGAATATTGGCATGTGCTGAGCGCTTGAGAAATCTGATATTTTTCTATTCATACTTTTCAGTTTCGTTCTCGTTTATTTATCTAAAAACTCATTGTTATGGCAGAACCTTTTTTATCAGAAATTCGAATTATGAGCTTTGTGTTTCCGCCCAAAGGCTGGGCATTATGCAATGGTCAGTTATTGCCAATTAACCAAAATCAGGCGCTCTTTTCATTGTTGGGGACCACATTTGGCGGAGATGGGCGGGTCAATTTTGCCTTGCCAGATTTAAGAGGGCGTACACCGATTCACGTTGGTAGCGGGCATACCTTGGGCGAGCGTGGAGGTGAGCAGGCGCATACGATTTCAGTAGCAGAGTTGCCTACGCATAGTCACCTTGTAAGTGCATCTCCATTAACCCAAGATTCTATTACACCGAACAGTTCGACGTATTTTGCTGTTACAAGTCCTTCGGAGTTTTATGGGGGAGGGGCATCAGCGTTGGTTGCGATGAATCCCGCAATGGTTACTTCTACGGGAGGGAGTCAGGCTCACCTCAATATGCAACCGTTTCTAACGCTAAGTTTTTCGATTGCATTGCAGGGAATCTTCCCGAGTCCGAATTAAAACCCATTTTGCAAACCTATAACGTATGAAAAACCATGGCACAACCTTATGTTGGTGAAGTAAGAATCTTTGCTGGTAACTTTGCTCCCGCGGGGTGGATGTTCTGTGAAGGACAATTGCTGCCCATTTCAGAAAATGAGACCTTGTTTCAATTGATTGGAACAACCTACGGTGGTGACGGTGAATCTACCTTTGCCTTGCCAGATTTGCGCGGCAGAATCCCCATTCATCAAGGAAACGGCTTTGTTTTGGCCGAAACAGGAGGGGCAGAAGAAATTACCCTTACCACGCAGCAAATTCCTGCGCATAGTCATTCATTTATGGGTACAGATACGAATGGCAGTGGTGGCAGCCCTGCGGGGGCGGTATTGGCTAGAAATGCCTCCGCAGATGCATATACAACAGATAGTTCGGGTGGTTTAGTGGATATGTCTCCCTCAATGGTCAATCCTGTGGGAGGCTCACAACCCCACACCAATTTTCAACCCTATCTGTGCGTTGATTTCATCATTTCATTATTTGGAATTTTTCCATCGCCTACCTAATTGTTTGAAAATTAAAAATAGATTTTTTCATCCCCGTCTAGTAGGCCAATATGCTTAAAACACGGCTACTGACTACAAAATATACATAATCATGGCAGATCCATTTGTAGCAGAAATACGTATCTTTCCTTTCAATTTTGCCCCTAAAGGCTGGGCTTGGTGCGATGGTCAGCTTTTGCCACTTTCACAAAATACCGCGCTTTTCTCTCTCTTGGGAACAACTTATGGAGGCAACGGTAAGTCAAATTTTGCCTTGCCTGATTTGCAAGGACGTGCTCCAATGCACCCTGGACAAGGGCCAGGATTGTCCCTACACGATTTGGGAGAAACTGGTGGAAGTGAAACGGTAACGTTGCTGGAATCTGAAATACCGTCGCACAGTCATATAGTTCGGGCCGCCAATGACAGCGGGTTACAATCAACTCCCGGAGGTGCATTTGTTGCCCGGGCCAATGTGTACAAGACAAATCCACCCCCTGGAGGGACTCAAATGTCGGTCAATACGATAGCGCCCGCGGGTGGGGATAACCCGCACAACAACATGATGCCGTATCTAACCTTTTATTTCAACATTGCATTGCAGGGCGTTTTTCCGCCAAGAACCTAGTTAAAAGTAAAGTATGGTATCGTTGAGACCCATCACGGAAGCAGACCTTCCTACGCTATTAGACATTTATGCCAGCACCAGGGCCGATGAAATGGCCCTGGTGCCTGAATGGAGTGAAGCCGATAAACGAGCGTTTCTGACGCAGCAATTCATGGCCCAGCACCAGTATTATCAGGAGTTTTATCAAGGTGCAAATTTGCAAATTATTGAGAATGATGGAGTTTCTGTGGGTAGGATGTATGTACATTGGAACTACAGCCCCAGCGAAGTCAGGATAATGGATATTGCTTTATTACCCGATTATCGCCGTAGAGGCATTGGAAAAAAAATGCTCGAATCGGTGCTTAACAAAGGAGCAGAATTAGGTAAAACAGTAACGATTCATGTGGAATATAATAACCCAGCCCTGAAATTATACGAACGCCTCAATTTCCGAAAAATTGGGGAGTTTAATTCTGTGTATTACTTATATGAGTGGAAGCCAGCGGCCAATACTCCTTAAAACACTATTTATTATGGTAGAAAAAATTACTGTTGCTGATTTTCAACCCTACTTAAATCAAAACTTTTCTATTCGTTTTACGCCTGACACAATTCAGTCTTCCCAACTTATCAGGGTATCGACATGGGGAAGTGAATCAGATAAATTTCGTCAGCCATTTACGCTCGAATTTGAGACGGGGCTGACTCAAACCTACTATTTACAGGGAACTTTTGTACTGGTGCACCCCACCGTAGGCGAGCTGGTACTTTTTATGGTACCCATCGGACTTGGTACAAAAGGTATGCGCTATGAGGTGGTTATAAGTTAGCATAAACATCGGGAGCAAATGAACCAATCGCTCTGTAAAAGGTAGGATGGAAAGCACAGGACAATAACAATGCATAAACCAAAATGCATTAAATATAAATCATTGATAACATTGCATTTTATGACCTTAGATACCGTGAATTCAACTTAAATCACATTGAAATCAGGCGGAGTTTTTAAGGCCATTTTATTGAATTATGGGTGCATAATAACTGCCCATAAATTAAAATCAGATTTACTTCTCAAACAAAGAAAAGCTCTATGTCATGAAATTTACACTACCTTTTTCTGTGAGTATTCTGCTCAGTTTACTGATTGGAATGCTGAATCCGCCGGAGGAAACGCTTTCGGTCAATGGCACAACGCAACGTTCAAATCCTCATGCGGTCAATGGCACCAAAGGGACATTTCCTGCCTCTCCTCGTCGCCCCAGCCCATTTATCACCGAACCGGTGACTTCTTCCGTCCTCACTCAGGGTACGGCCGCGTTGTTGGCACCGGCCGTTACAGCCATTAAAACCGCCGTGTTGGTAGGAACAGACAACGGTACTGCGGGCCCTACCCCCGGTGATGTCATTGAGTATACAGTCACCATTGCCAATACGGGTCCGGACGATGCCACTGCGGTGAATTTTACAGATACCGTTGATCCCAATACTACGTTGGTACCCGGCTCAGTCAAATCGGCACCAATTGCGGTTAAGGATGCCTATTCTACCGTAGGTAACGTATCTATTTCCGTTCCTGCGGCATCGGGACTTACCTCAAATGATGTCAACTTAGATGCTGGCGACGTGATCAGTGTAACCGCAGTTAATCAGACCGGTACGGAGGGGCAGGTTACATTTGCTGCCGATGGTAGTTTTACTTTTAATCCCAATCCGGGCTTTACAGGTGCCACTACGTTCACTTATACTATCTCCGATGGTACATTCACCTCCATTAATACGGTCACTATCACAATGACCGGCATGATTTGGTTCATCAATGCCGGTGCTGCCAGCGGTGGAGATGGGCGCATCAACTCGCCATTTAATACCATGAACGCCTTCAACAGCTCATCCCTTGATGAAACGGGCGACAATATCTTTGTCTATACAGGAACTTATACAAATACGACCAACACCGCTTTACTGGGCCAGCAAAAACTGATCGGGCAAGGTGCCACAGGGGCCAGTCTCGCTGCTTTGGCAGGGGTTACTTTTTCCACTCATCCACCCATCTCACCGGCGACTATTCCTACGGTCGGTGGTACCCGCCCCACCATCAATCAGGCTGCCAATACCATCAACATGCAGTCACAGAACCAAGTGCGTGGGGTCAATATCAACAACACCGGTGGTACGGCGCTGCAAGGGAATAACTTTACCTCTGCCTTGGTTCGGGAAGTTAGCATTACAAATACCGGAGGTGTAGGGGTCAATTTTAACAATGGTGCTTTGGATGTGATTATCCAAAGTATTACCGCTTCCAATTCTGCCAATGCCATTAGTATCTTCACTACCACGGGTAGCTTTGAAGTAACGGGTACGGGAACTACGGATGCTTCCGGCGGTACTTTGACCAATATTTCCGGCCGGGGTATTGAGATAAGGAACGCTACCAACATCACCCTGAGAAACATGAGTTTGCCTTCTGCCAATTCAGTCAGTGATGCCGGTTTTGATACCCAATGCGACGAAGACGATGTAGCGGCTTGTTTTGCGGCTATTTACATGAATATAGTAAATACGGTTGCATTTCATAATATAGACATCGGGGCTACTAAAGAGCACGGTATTGTGGGCTTGAATGTGAGCAATCTTACCATGGACAACTGTACTGCCGTGAACAATGGTGATGCTAGTTCTGAAGATGAAAATGCCCTGAAGTTCCGCAACCTGAGTGGCACCTGTTCCATTACCAACTCTACGTTTCAAACATCCGCCGTTCGAACTTTCCACCTCATCAACAACACCGGGTCGCTTAATTTGACGGTCAATAACTGTACTTTCAATGACCCAACTGGAGCGGATTGTTTTGAAGCCCGTACTCAATCATCGGCTACCGCTACGATTAATCTTACGAATAGCCTTTTCCAAAGAGCGGGCACGAAAGGGATCCAAGTCATTGCTGAGGGTAGTTCTACCATGAATATTAACATTAACAACTGTAAGGTTCAGCGTTTTGGAACCCCTATGGCAGGGATTGAAGTGGGGTCAGTAGGTACGGCAACCATCAATTACAATATCGTTAACTGCACGGATATTGAAGCTTCTAATGAAGTAGCAGTACTCAGTTCTACCTTTAACACTTCTACTTTGAATGGTCGACTCAATAATAATACCAATATTGGCCATAGTAACGCTGCAGCTACAATATTTGCGACCATACGAATGCTGCATGAACAAAACAGTTCAGCCAAATACGAAATCCGCAGCAATACCAACATTACCAATGTCAATGGTCAAGAAACCGTCTTAGGAATTGCCCGGGTTGCTACAACCTCAGCCGGTCGCCTTGATTTTTTTGTAGACAATAATAACATTACGAGAGATGCAAACAGTACAGAAGGTATTGAACTGAGAGTGGGTGGAACCGGAGTAGCTAATGATGAATTCAACATCCTCTGTAGTGATGTACTAAACAACAATGTCACTGGTCCTTCAGGCACGCGAGCCATCCGGGTTAGAGATCTTGACCCTACCTCGGGTGATTTGCGCCTGCAGGGAGACGACGGCCCCAACGTCCCTACCTATTGGGCAGATAGGGGCAACACTAACACAGGAGGTATGTTGCAAACCGAAACCGGTACTCCTGCCTACTTTGTTAGTACCGCTACCTGTCTTACACCCGGCCACTCTGCCGCCCGCATTGCCGCCGAACCGCTCGCTATTATAGAGAAAGATAGGCCTGAGGTTGAAGTAGCTCAAGTGCGGGAAGAAGTCAAAAATGAACCCGATGCGCTGACAACCATTCCGGGTCCTTCCAAGGCAACCAACGAAGTGGAAGAAGCCGCTCGCCGAGCTGTGGTATTATCCGGAGAAACTGTAACGGTGGGTGGTGTAGGAGGCTTTCTGCTGCCTGCCGGACAAAATATTATAATCAAATTCCAAGTATCCATCGATACTCCTTTGCCTGCTGGTGTATGTCAAATCTCCAATCAAGGCACTGTGAGTGGCGGCAACTTCACCACCATTCAGACGGATGATGTAGCCGGAAGCCCTGTTAACCCAACGGTGACCCAACTCAGCAAACACAGCCTGGGCAATCTGGTATACCGAGACAATAATAAAAATGGCACCTTTGACGGGGGCGATGCAGGCATCGTTGGCGTGGTCGTTAACCTTTATCAGGACAATGGCTCAGTTCCGGGAGTACTGGATGGTACAGACGCTTTTGTAAGCACCACCACCACTGCCGGTGGAGGTCTATACCTTTTCTCAAACCTTTGTTCTGGTGATTATATCGTACAAATTCCCGCCGCCGAGTTTGGCGCAGGGCAAGAGCTTGATGGGTTACTGTCAAGCCCGCAAGGAGCTGCTCCTGATCCCGACAATAATACCGATAATGACGACAACGGGCAAGATGCTCTTTCGGGGTCAATTGCGAGTCAGGCCATTACGCTAGACTTTGCTGGTGGTTTAGTAGAAAACAATACGACCCTTGATTTTGGGTTTAAAACGCCGATAAACGTTACCATTTCTGATGTAACATTGGCGGAAGGTAACGGTGGAGGAACGACTACTTTTGGATTCACCGTTACGCGCAATGACGTTACGACCGCTTTTGATTTGACGGTTAATACCCTGGGAGGAACAGCCGTCAGTGGAACGGATTTTACCGCTATCACCAATGGTACCGTGAGCTTTGCGGCAAATGGAAGTCCAACGGCCACGGTGAATGTGTCTGTCAATGCCGATGATATTGTGGAATTAAATGAAGCCTTTTCGGTGATTTTGTCGGGAGCACCCGCTGGAGTAATCCTGACCGATGCGACTGGAGCGGGAAGCATTACCAATGACGACCAAGCCACCTTCTCGGTCAATAGTGTCTCTCAGAATGAAGGAAATGCTGGAACCCAGAATTACAGCTTCACTGTTACCCTCGACAAAGCTATTGATGCCGCTGCGTCGGTGAATATCGCCACTACAAACGGTACCGCGACCACCGCCGACAATGATTATGTGGCCAACAGTACGACCCTCAACTTTACGGGTACGGCTGGAGAAACCAAAACATTTAACGTAGTAGTCAACGGTGACCTGAAAGTAGAACCCAATGAAACCTTTACAGTGTCGCTGAGCTCGGTAGTGGCCTCCGGGCGAAATGTAGTCATTTCAGGGCCTTCGGGCACCGGTACCGGCACCATTACCAACGACGATGCCGCTACGATTTCTATCAACGATGTGACGCAGGCGGAAGGGGATGCGGGTACCACAACTTTTACCTTCAACGTAACCCTCAGTCAAGTGGTAAGCTCCGCTGTGACGGTTGATTTTGCCACCGCTCCCGGCACTGCTAACGCTGGTGGGGATTATACCACTAATTCTGGTACATTAACGTTTCCGGCAAACGGTGCTGGACAAACGCAGACCGTTTCAGTGTCCGTCTTGGGAGATGTTGTTGGCGAATCAAACGAAACTTTCTTTGTGAATCTGACCAATATTATGGGAGCAGCGGATGTCACCTTCGCTGATAATCAAGGGTTGGGAACCATTCAGGATAATGACCTTTCTTTCAGCATCAGCGATGCCACCATTTCAGAAGGAAATTCAGGAACAACAACCCTGACTTTTACGGTAACGCGTAACAGCACAGCTACGGCTGAAACCATTGATTATCAAACCGCTGATAATACGGCCACCACTGCCGACAATGATTATGTTGCCAAAAATGGAATGCTTACTTTTGCAGTTGGGGATGCCTCAGAGGATATTGTCATTACGCTCAACGGAGACCTAAAGGTAGAACCCAATGAAACCTTCTTCGTAAACCTGTCCAATTTAAGCAATGGTTCCATTTCCGATGGGCAAGGGCAAGGTACCATTACCAACGACGATGCGGCCGTAGTTACGCTCAGTGGCGGCACTGCCAAAAACGAAGGATCCGCAGGTACGACCAGTTACACTTTCACGGCTACGCTTAATAACCCCGTACAGGGTGGCTTGTCGGTAGCTTATACCACCACTAACGGCACCGCTTCTACGGCCGATAACGATTATACCGATAACGACGGTACATTGACATTTACGGGAACGTCGGGAGAACAAAAAACGATTACTGTGTTGGTCAATGGCGATAACAAAGTCGAATTGGATGAAGCCTTTACGGTGGCTTTGGGAGCTATTACGCTTGCTCCTGTGGAAGTGACTACGGCGGGCAGCCCACAGACAGGCACCATAACGAACGACGACGCGGCCACGGTAGCTTTGGTCGGCAATGTGAGTCAGTCAGAAGCGATAACACCCCAGGTGTTTAGTGTTTCATTAAGTAATCCAGTGGATGTAGCAGTGACGGTAAATTTCTCAACCACAGATGGCACCGCCACCACGGCCGATAATGATTACACCGGCATCACCAACCAAGTAGTAACCTTTGCTGCGGG
>NZ_JAAAKZ010000022.1 GCF_009905605.1 Runella sp. CRIBMP | reverse complement strand
GTAATCACGCTTCAATACTTATCCACAGCTGGCCTAATTATCCATCATTCAATGGCCTTCTTTAGCATCATTATACAACCGCTCCAAATCGTTGCGAAAGCCATCCTCTACAAACCCGACAACATAGGAAGGGTCAAAGTAGCTCTGCCGTAAGCGTCTCCGCCAGCCTTAGCGTTATGGGTAGCAGTACGTACGTTTTCATTTCAACATCTCCGCCGGTGCGCATTTCTTTCGGGCTTTGGTGCGATAGCTCAACAGTGTATTTGACTTTGCCGGTGGCCACCTCCACGAGCTGGGTTTTGAGCGTGGCGGAGCCTTTGGTGTTGTATTCTTCGACCGTCCCCGTCAGCACATAACTGACTTTGAGTTGCTTGCCGACCCGCACCGCAGCGGCCGTCGAAGCACCGTTCACCGCTGCCAAATCAGCTTGTGATGCCTCCCTCGTGTGTCTTACATCCACGACATGAAACCGATTGGTTTTCATCAGTCGAAACGCGATGCTGGCCTGAAGCTGCCGCTTGGCTTCGGCAGTCATCCCCGACGCGTTGAGGCTGGGGGTAAATTCGACCACAGCTACCTTCACCTTCTCTGTTTTTATAGAGGACCCTGTAGACGGCGACTGAGCGAGTGTTCTACCAGCCAGAGCAGCTCCCAAAATAACAACTGCAATTAAGTTATTCATCATTCTATTCGTTTTGTAATTATTAAGTGATTTAAAAAATCAAAAAGTTATGAATCAAATTTATTTTCATCCCATTCAATTCCCGGAGGAAATAATTCTGCCCTGCGCTTTCGCATTTCAATGGCAATTAAATTACTGTTACCGCCTTCCTGTTCCAGTTTTGAAATAATGGTCAGATAACTTTTTTCATCTCTGTTTTGGCTCAATTTAAAAACATTCTCTATCCTATCGGCTTTCATCTCAAAACCAGCAATTGCTGGCATCATCTTATTTAAAAACGCGTCCGGAAGGTTGTCATAGATCGTCGGCGAGGTACTGTTTCCCCCTTCAAATTTTAAGGTCATTTTTTTCATTAATTGTATCAATTCAGCTTCCGGCATAAATTTTATTTGACCGTGGATGTGTACACTCATATAATTCCAGGTTGAACCAATGTGTGGATTACTGTACAGAGAAGCACTTACGTAGGCATTGGGGCCTGTAAATACAATGAGTGCGTTGGGATTTTCAACGAAAGCTTTATGGTGGTCTGTATTACGCATGATGTGTCCCTGCAAAAACAATTCACCTTGTCTTTCTTCAATCATTACCGGAATTTGTGTAGCAACTGGAGCACCTGACAAAGTGCTCCCTGTCAAGAATGCAAATGGATATTCTTCCATAAAATCCAATATTGCCTGTCGATCCTTTTCTTTAAAATAAGAGAAATTATACATGTTAGTTGGTGTTTTTTTGATTACGTATCCGCTGAATAGGTGTGCGTTATTGATTCAGCGGGTACGTAAACTGAATGACTTCCATGGCCGCACCGCCCGTTGTCCGGTAAAAGTCAATGGCCAGACTGTCTTCTTTATCTGCCTGTACAAACAATTCCTCTGTACCCAGATTGCGGCAGTATTGCATCAATTGCGTTAGTAATTTCGTACCGACACCCTGCCCCTGATAGGTTGTACCAACGGCAATATCATACAGATAAACCACTGGCTTTTCCGAATGATATTGGGGTAAGATGTAGGCAGTTAGACCACCAATAACCTGATTGGCAAACTGGGCGACGAAAACGATAAAATCAGGTCGGGCCAACAGGCGACGCAAGTGTTGGGGCTGGGCTTTCGTTACCTTGTCGGTTTCAAAAACGGCTCTGAATAGGTGAATCAGTTCAATGAATGGCTCCACTTCATCACCTGTCAATTTTTTGACTTCAACATTCATGGTGATAGCATATAAGGATTTATGTTAGTTTGGTACTGGCATCGCAAGACATAAAGGAGCCGTATAGGCACGGCTCCTCCTGTAGCGCTTAGTTTTTCAGCACTTTGGTCGTATAGGTCTGATTCCCAAAGTTTACCTTCACTAAATATAACCCAGCTGGTACTGGCATTCCGTGCCGGTCCGTGCCGTTCCATTGCACCCCTTTTTGACCCGATGCTGTGTCATTCGGGGTGAACGTAGCGACGGGCACGCCGGCCATGTTGAATATATGCACCGATACGGGCCCTCCCACCGCAAAGGGGTAGTTGATTTCGGTCTGCTCCTTAAATGGATTGGGGTAGGCGTGTACCTGGCGGTCTTCAGCCGATTCCCGAACGAACGATGGAGAAGACCCTTCCGCCAACAACTGCGGTGAGATGGTCGGCCCGGCAGCCTTGCGAGCCGAGGAAAATGGCACTCCCATCCTGACCGTGCCCACGGGTGCCCGTAGGGTCATAGGCCGGTTAAAGGTGGATGGACCGTAGTAATCGCCCCGGGCGAAGTACACCTGTGCCCCAGCTGGGGCATCGCTGGCCGCTTTGTTTTCGGTACGGAATGGTTTGTGAATCTCTCCAGTACCTGGATCGAAAAGGCCTTCGGGGTCGACGTACACGGAATTGTTGGAAAAGAAACTGGCAAGGCCATTTCGGAAGCCGTCGCTCCGGAAACCAGGTCCAATGGCGGGATTTTCTCCGTCATTGCTGCTGAAGTGTACTCCGATTGCTACATTTGAACCCTCATAAGTAATAGGAGCGCCGTAGGCAAGGGAATAGTTATTCATGGAATACACCACGAACAGGTCTCGATCATCGCTTGCATAGGGAAGATCATATTTTAGGTAGGTGTTCTGCTTCTGCAGGGATGTTTGCGTCAACTGCAGGTTTTTGAAGTTTGAGAGGCCTTCCAGCACAGGGCCATCAAAAACCCCATAATGGAACAGGTCGACCGACTTGTCCACTAGATTGTCAAGAATGTAATTGCTCGGATTTGTAGCGATGCGAAAATATTCCTGTTGGCGTTCACCAGGCCGCAGCCCTGTACCATTTGGAAGTGCCTCCAAAACACCCCAACCTACTTTCGTTATGTAACTCTCCCCATTGAAGACAAACTTATGATACCCTTTGACTCTGCTCCCCATATTTAAAGGATACTGATCCTGAGGGGATGGGTGTTGGATGGTGTTTCCAACGGAAGGGGGTACATTGAATTCAATCACGTCATAACCGATGTCGGAGGTTGTCACGATGGCCCCATTCGGTGCAATCCAGCCAGTACCGCCCGCAGAAGTTCCGTTGGTAAAACGGCCTACCGCTTTGGCGTAAGGATACATTTCGGTAATGTTCGCTGAGGTTGAGGTTGCTGTCTGGACTGTGGTACCGCCTGTTTTTGCCCCATGCCGAGCATTCCCCGCCTGTCCGACCTGCGGGTCGGTGACCCTGACTTCGGAAATGCGCACCGTGTTGCGGTCGCCGGGAGCGGTAAAGAGCGATACATTGACCGATTGGCCATTGAAGTAGGCCGAGCTGTAGTGCCAGTTATCGAGGTCCTGTTTTCTGAGTTCCTGCCGGGCACCGTCGGCACCTTCCAGCACTAGATAGCTGCCTTCGCCCAATTGAGTACCCGCAAAATACAGCCTAAGAAAGGTCGTGTTTGGCTGCGTTACCTGCGTCAGGAACCGAAGTGTATTGTGGTCGGACGAATCGGCCTGATGCTGGAACGAGTACGGTAGCAGCTTTTGGGCCACCGCTGAAACGCTCAACAGGCAGGTCAGACCAATGAGTAAAAGATTGATTGCTTTCATTTTTTTGCTGTTTTTTGGAAATTTTACTGAAGACTAACCAGCACAAGTACCAAACCCCTGCCTGTTTCCAACGAGGTCATGGCTTTGCCGAGAATAGCTCCCTGGGCTTTCCCTGAGTCGGTGGCTTTCATGGCGTGGCCGGTTGTTGGCGAAGTGGTGAGCAAATCGCCGGGCCGGATGGCCCCGTACTGTGCATCGACCCGACAATAAACGCGTCCCGTGAGGGCCACAGGGTGCTGCCCGCTGGCAAGGGTACCCGCCTGCCCCATCAGCATACCTGGCTGCACGTCGCCCGCTCCACTCACAATACCAGCCACCGTTTTGTCATAGGCTTGGCTGGCCACCCGTAGCTGCCCTGGCTTGTTGGGGTCAATACTGACCACCGTGCCAGGCAGTAGCGTTTCGCCCGCTTCGATGTCAAAGTGTTCGGCTAAATCTGACCCGCCAGTGATTTCGAGTATTTTGGTTGAGGTGGTTCCGTTGACCTGCAAAGTTTTGGAAGGCGTTGTGAGGCCAATGCCAACGTTCCCAGCGGGGGTAATCACCATTGTCGCATCGTCTGAACTGTTCGTTTTGGAGAACACCAGCTTACCCGCTCCTGCACTCCAATTGCTGTTGGCTACCCCAATCCGCCAGGCAGCTCCACCGGTACCGGGGTTGATGAGCTTGAGCTGCATATCGCTTTCCGAAGCAATACTAAACCGGGCTTCGTTGTCCGTCGTACCCACTTTTACCTTACCCCCGCCGTTGGCGAGGTGGACATTCTGTTCCGAATCGTTGTTGATGTACAGCGGGTCGCTGCTTTCGATCTGGTTGCCGTCCAGCGCCAGCATGTGGATGTTGTCGCCCACTTTGGTGTGCAGGCGCAGGGCACCGTCGGCCACATAACTACCCGATTTAGCGGCGTTTTTTCCGTAGATGGTAAACACAACTGGGTTGTCGACGTTGATACCCATTCGGGCCATGTCGGGGGCCAGGCCAAACAGCAGGTCACCGTTGTGCCGGATGCGGAAGTGGTTTTCGTTGTTGATGGACCAGGTTGCCGAAGACGAACCGTTCGCCACGGTGCGCCGAAGTTCGATGCCGGCCGTAAGGGTGGAAAGAGAAGCCCCACCCAGTGAGCTAACCCGGAGATATGTGTCTGACGTACTATGAATGTCTAAGTTCCGATTAGGATTTGACAGGCCGATTCCAACTTTGGCTGGAGGATTGACGTACAGATTACCATTTTGAGTCTGCCATTGGGCTAGTAGTTGATTGGAGCTGAATAAAAGGCTTGTAAAGCTAATTGCTGTTAAGAGGTTTGTGAAATACTTACGCATGATTTTGGAAATTATTGGTTTATCAGTAATGAATAAAAGACATGACTTCCCCAATCCGGATCAGGAGACTGCTCCGGGTAATCAGTAGGGACATTGTCGGAATCGACTATACTTAAATAGTTACAGTTGTGGGTACGGCCAGGTATACTTCGATGATTCGGGGTGTCATGGATACAATGCGGATGCCGCCGTATTGGGACTGATTCAACGGTTTGTCTACCTTAAAGAGAAAGACATCGCCCTGTTGGTACACCGGCGGCTCCAGGTTATTGTCCACCCAGTAGGATTGGAACAGACCCGGTCGCTCTTTTACCATGTGTTCGAGCGTTTTGAGCGAAAAATCAACCTGATTAAACCAAACTGCATCCATCTGATTACCGGCTCCAAACGCATGTATGAGTTCGCTCCACAACGTTCGGGACATTTCCAATTGGGCATTGTGATAAAGGTTAAAATTGGTCTTGTATGTAGTGGAAGCCGGTTGGCTATTCAGAAAATAGAAGCTGTTGAGCGCTCCATTGGAGAGCGTAAACACTGTTGGAATTTTGTTGGAATCGGTACCAGCTGGATAATTCGGCCACTCGATCCGCCAGGTGAGACACTTGGTGTGGGCCCATAAACTGTATTCAGGAATAAATGTCTTTTTGGTAATTGTCGGGTAAGGCAGCGATTGCCCGCCCGGATTGGGAATGTATCCTTCGATACCGTTCGAAGGCTGATTCGGCACGACGCCCTCAGTTCGTGCTGTCATATCCTTCCGCTCAATGATGCTTTCTTCGCATCCGCACAGTCCTATCAGGAGCAAGGAAAGAGCGGTTACTACTTTAACATGTTGCATACGAGTTTGTATGGAAAATAAGAAATTAGAGTGCCTACTGCTTACAGGTGATTCGGCCGATACCTTACGGCAGCAAAGGTAGCACAGGCTCTCCCGACGGGGCTGACACTCATCTCCCATATCATAGCACTGGTGTAACATGTGCTTAGTTTCGATAAAAATAAGCTGATTATCAATAATTTATGAATGTGAATTTTACGTATTCATTTCTTTTTGTCTGACAAATTCGGAGGGAAGCATCCCAAATTGGTCCTTGAAACACTTTGAGAAATAGGAAAGATGGTTAAAACCCGACAGATAGGCTGCCTCGGCGATCTGGATGCCTGGCTGTTGCAGTAGGTCGGCGGCCCGTTGCAGCCGGATGTAGCGGATAAAATCAGAGGCCGACTGGTCGGTCAGTGCTTTCAGTTTCCGGTGCAGTTGCATCCTACTAATACCCATCTCGCGCTGAAGAGTTTCTACGCTGAAAGCCTCATCGGCTATGTGTTCGTCGATGAGGCGGATGATTTTTTCCAGAAACTCGGCATCCCGGTCGCGTACGGGTGCGCTTGTCGGTTGCAACATTACTTCCCGGCTGTACTTTTTGCGTAGCAGATTGCGCTGGGTGAGCAGGCTGTTGATGCGGGCAATCAGTTCATCTAAAGCAAAGGGCTTAGCTAAGTACTGTTCAGCCCCACCCTCAAACCCTTCCTTCCGGGAATCGATGTCGTCTTTTGCCGTTAACAGTATAATCGGAATATGACTGGTCAGGTCGTCTTCTTTTAAGTGACGGGTCATTGAAAAACCGTCCATCCCGGGCATCATTACGTCAGAAATAATCAGGTCAGGAACCAACCAACGGGCCATTTGTAGACCTTCATCACCCCGCATGGCCTGCATGACCTTGAATCGGTCGGAGAGTTGCTGTCGGAGGTAATTGTTTAGTTCGGGGTGGTCTTCTACCAACAGGAGTGTTGGCTTGTCTTCCCTGCTGATGTCGTCCTGCTCTTCCACTGTCAAAGGGACGGGCGCAGTCATGCCTATGCCGTGGGGTATCCTATCCACTCTGCTTGCGTGCTGGGTTGTATCGGCAGCCAGCGGCAGCAACACCACAAAGGTACTGCCTGATTCTGGCTGACTCTCCACATAAATCGATCCTTTGTAAAGTTCAACCAGTTCTTTGGTTAGCGCCAGTCCCAGGCCGCTCCCGCCGAAAGCGCGTGTTTGGGAGGAATCAATTTGAAAGAAGCGGTCGAAGATGCGGTCTTGGTGTGATTCGGGAATGCCGATGCCCGAGTCGCGAACGACCAGCCGGAGACCAGTTTCGGGTTCCAACTCACCCTGTATTGTGACCTGACCGCCCACTGGTGTAAATTTGATAGCATTGGACAATAAGTTATATACAATCTTTTCGAGTTTGTCACTGTCGTAGGCCATTAACGGTTCAGTTGTCGGCAGCTGGATCTGATACCTGATCTTCTTAGCTTCGGCCATCGGTTCAAAGTAGCGGGCTGTCTGATAAAGGAAGCCAATCAGATTGCCCCATTGGTAGTTCAGCTTAAGCATACCCATTTCGGCTTTTGCCAGATCAAGGAGTTGATTTACTAGCCTTAGCAGTCGATTGGCGTTGCGCTCCATCATATGAGTTTCTTCTGGGCTGATGGCTCCCCTTTTCTGGAGTGGTGCCAGAATTAACTGAAGCGGGGTCCTGAACTCATGGGATAGGTTGGCAAAAAACTGAGATTTGACGCGGTCTAACTGTCGGATGTGTTCCGCTTCGATTTGCAGAATTTTGGCTTTTTTAGCCTCCTCATCTGCTATAGCTTGTGCAATTTTGCTGCTACAGATGGCCGCAATGGTTTGTAGCGCTTCCAAATGATGTTCTTTAAAAAAACCTTTTTCAGGATGTTCTGAGTCAATAACCCCAATTACTTTATTTTGGAGCAAGAGTGGCACCGTTAATTCAGCCAGGCGCACTTCGTCGTCCACGACGTAGCGCGGGTCCCGCGTGGTGTCAGTTACGATTTCTGGCTTACCCGTTTGAGCGACACTCCCCACAATGCCTTCTCCAAGAGGTATCTCCAGTGGGTTAAGGATTGAATAGGCTTCTGGATTTTTATTACCGTAAGCGGCTTTTTGGACCAGGGCAGTTTGTTCGTCATTGAGCAAATAGATCACGCAATCGACAAAGCCCAACCTGGCGATGCAGTTTTTAGCCACATCCCACAGAATTTCATCCACCGTATTTTTACCGTAAAGCGAGCTGGCGAAGTAGTGGATTGTTTCGTCTATGTCTTGTCGGCGTTGAAGGCTTTGCGAAAGCTGGTATTGTTCATTTTCCAGCGAAAGCTTAAGGTTGCGCTGCCGGAGTTTGTACCGATTGAAAAGCAGATATCCAATCAGTGCCCCCAGCAATACGAAAACAATTAATGAAACGATCAGCGTACGTTGCCGGCTTAATGATGCCTGCTGAGCTTCCAGACGAAGTTTTTGCAAACTCAGTTCACGGTCTTTCTGTTCACCTTGATAGCTGGCTTGTAGGTCGGCAATCTGCTTGGACAACTCCGCTGATTGCAAACTGTCTTTCAGTTCTTCGTACTGCTTTAGGGCAATCACGGCTTTCTCAGGATTCCCCAACACGCCATAAATCAGGGGTAAGTTGGCGAGGGCCTGTTGCTGAAGGCTTTTGGACTTGATTCGGTTGGCGATGGCCAGTGTCCGCTGCGTATACTGCAGGGCTTGCTTAAAATCACCCATATCCCGGTAAAGAAGTGCTAAATCTAGGTAAGAGCCGCCGATGTTTAATTGATTGCCTTTTTTTAGGTCAATGGCGAGCGATTTGTTGTAAAACTCTCTGGCTTTACCGAACTCCCGGCGAATGCGGTAAATTCTCGCTAGGTTATGAAACGTATTGCCTACTGCCTGACTATCCCTCTGGGCCATTTGTATATTCAGGGCCTTCAGGCCAGATTGCAGGGAGCGGTCGTAGTCTTTCTGGTCGAAGTACACGTTTCCCAAATTGCCATAGATGGCACCGAGCAGAGCAGTGTCCTGCTCGGCTTCTGCGATTTTCAGGGCTTCCAGGTTAGCCTCAATACTAGCATCATACAGTTTCAGGTAGCGGTTAATGACGCCCATTGCCATATACATGCGGCAAACGTTGCGCTGCTCACCCAGCTTATGGAAAATAGAAAGCCCGTTTTTGGCCGCATTAAGGGCACTGACGTAGTCGTCTCGTTCGGCATAGATACGGGCCAGCCGTTGAAAGGCTTTCCCTTCGGATAAAGTCAGTTTGTTTTTTTGGGCCAGCGTCAGGGCGGTTTTTGCGGCAACTAACGCTTTTTCGGGCTGGGAAGAAGTGAGTTTTTCAGCCCGTTCAAGGTGCTGGTTTACCGTTTCCTGGGTATTACCAGATTGAGCCCACAAAAAAGTGTCTCCCATAGATAAGAGACCGCAAAGAAATAGCCAAAAGCGTAGCGTCATGGTTATCAGCGTGGTACATGGTGTTGAGAATCCTCTGCTGATTGAAATATAAGAAGTTTTTGTAGAAAATGCGCGATCATTTTAGTGATAAGAAAAAAGTTAACCGCTTAGTGAAATGGAAATTAAGCGCAATTCTTATTAGGCATTATCAACCAACTAACCCTAGTTCAATAAATTATGCAAAGATGCCAAACATTCGTTCAGCCAGAGAAATTAAACGTCTGTTGCCTATACAATACTTAACTCGTTTGAAATAGCACTCTGGTTTATGGTACTGGTCATATACTCAAGTACACGTCTATTCATGATTGACCATCAATAAATGATTTCTTTTTGCACAAAACATACAATTGTTTAGATACAGACAACTTTATGAATTATGCCTTAAAGTAAAGATGTCAATCCAATGATTCAAACAACTTTTATATGAACCGTATATTGGGTGGTCCCAATAGTATAGGTGGCCTTCCCAGTGTTTTCGCCTTACCTGGCAAGACGGTCAATTTTTGAAGCCTCCGCAGATAGGTGTTACGTCACCGATTTAAAAAATATTATTTTTTTTGGTACAGTTTTCCCAGTTTAATCTCGTCTGAAGTTAGCTAGAAAAGGAGCATAGCAACTAACTTTTAACATTTCAAGTAGTGATTTTATCATTTGAGCATATGATTTTGCGAATTGGGAGAATAAAGCTTTAAGCCTACCTGACCATGCTTTACTTTTGAAATTGTAAATCTACAGCCATTCAAACACCTTAGTATTGATCAATTATGTCTTCTAGAAACTTGTGTGTATTCGCCTTGTTGGCAGCACCATTTTTATGTATAGGCTTTTACGTTGAAGAGTACTATCCACCCGCCGCAAACTCTCGGTGGACGGGAGCTTGGGGGCTTATTTATATGACTGGGTGGATGGCTAGTCTGGTAATTCTTCAACGGCACAAGCTGACTGGTAACAACCGTTACAGCCGAAACATCACTTGGCTGGTAGTGTACACTTTAATATTGGCCAATATTTCGAATTTATGGCAATTGATGGCACCTACTTACAAGCCCTTTATTTTCTGGATATTCGATATTGGGTGGCCATTAGGCAATATTTTAATGCTAATAGTTGGTGTAGCTGTACTGCGTGCCAATCGATTACGTGGCTGGAAACGTTGGGTTCCGCTGGTCGTTGGTCTTTGGTTGCCTTTTTCTTTTGCCGTACAAGATACCAATCTAGGGTTACATCTAAGTAGTATTTACTCATTGGTTGGCTGGTCGCTATTAGCATTGGTTTTATATCGTGAAACAACACTGCAAAAGGATACTGACAACTATATTAATGCCTGATTGGTAGCATTGCAGACAATCGCTCCTTATCGGACATCAGGTAGGAATTTCTTTTGTCTCAGAAAATCTACAATTGCTTATTTAATCAAACTTTAATTATCACTCATAAAACCTGCAATACTTACTAATATTCCTACAGCCTCGGTATTTTCAAGCACAAACCATACAGGTTTTGGCAGATAGCACTTATTCTAAACAATAACAGATAAAATATTTTAACCCAACGTAGTATGATAAGTTTACACAACTCTAACATCCTGATAATCCTTGCGTGTCAGATACTATTTTCTAGTTGTACGATCTTCGATGAGGAGCCAGCATCAACAACATCCAAAAAAGGCCACTTAGTTGGAAAGGTCCTAGACGATCAGGACAAACCTTTACAGGGCGTTCAAGTTGTAGCAGATAACAACTGGCTATATAACAGCAACCTAGTGAGCATTACCAATGCTGATGGCACTTATAGTATAAAGCTACCTGCAGCAGCCAGTACCTATACAGCCTCGGCTGAAATTAAGACAAACTATAACGGTATAGCCTATAAATTTCGGTTACGGCCAGAAGAAGTAGGAGGTTTTACTCAGGAAGGTGCGGTTCGAAATTTTAGGTGGGTTTTGTCTGGTGAGTATCCAGATGAGCCGGGCCTCTACTATGGCGGTACCATTACGCTAGACAAAGTAATTGGTAGTTCGCTATTTGATGTCGAGAACATTGAATTTACACTAACCCCAGTAGGCAACTTGGTAGACGGGTCTGTGGGGAAAATTCTTACTCGGCGGTGTGGTCCTCCTAGTAGTGACACGTTTGGCCAATTAGTGGATATACCAATCGGACGCTATAAGATAACGGCAGTTCATAAGCCAACGGGTAACCGCGTTTTGGTCCGAAATAAAAACGGGGCATTTTCTGCCGATGGTTCGGTTACGCTGGATTTTTACGGAGAGAAATCCCCCTGGTTCTGTTCTAACTGCATGGTAATTGAATATGGGGAATAATCTAGTCTATCACGTTTCTTAGTTTTCTAAATTTTAATGGGAAAGACCAACGTTTCGTTTCAGCTAACCCCCGTAGCCTTAGCTTATCCTCAATCCATTTATCAGCCACAGTCCCTGTCTATACGAAGCAGGCTCTTTTTGGATTGTCATCCAGTATGATCAAGTACAATCACTACTTACAAATCTCATAGCCAACGGAATTTTTGCCCTAGTGTCACACATTGTTGAATTAGTATAACTTCAAGAGAATACGTCATTGATTAACGCTGCAATTGAAGAGATACTTCGATTTGACACCTATGTCCCATTTACTTTCCGTATTACAACTAAGCCTCTATGGGTGGATCAGTACCAGATTCCGGCTGGGCAACTGCTGGCTTTAGGGTTATCAGCCGCAAACCACGACGAAACCATTTTTTCAGAGCCAGAAAAGTATGACATTAGTTGAGCTGAAAACCGACATATTTGGTGTGCGTATGGTCCACATTTTTGTTTGGGGGCTATTTTGGCCCGTCTAGAGTAAGCATAGCTATACAATCGCTGATTCAGCGATTGTATAATCTACAGCTTCAATCGACCAAAGACTATGCTATTCGTAGCGAGAGCTTTATGTTCAAAGGCTTTCATAGGTTACCTGTCCTATTGAAGTAAGGAGCCTATTGGGCTGATTGACACATCGTATTGGAAAGCAACTTTTTTAGGCAGGAACTTTATTCTTCTTTTCCCGTTGCCAGAAGCGATGCTGGGAAATAGCTTCTATAAAATCATCGGCCAATGCTTCGCTTGTTTCATTGATTAACACTCCTTCAAGTACCTGAGACGTTTGGTGTGGATTCTCAGGAATCTTACTGCCAAAATAGGTACCCCTCAACACTTGAAGCGCCGACGCGTCTGCCGCAATGGCTTTACAATGTTTAAAGGCTTCATTTAGAAAATGAATAGCATCAGCTTCCGCTTCCAAGCTGACAACACTGTTGGCGCCACCCGGGACATACACAGCATCATAAAGTACCGAAGCGCTTGTCAAGAAACTTTTATCGACTTTGATTTCTTTATTATTTTCTGAGATGATATAGCCCAGTTTCGGGGCAATTACCTCTACTACCGCTCCCTGAGCCAATAAGGCGTCCTTCATGATTTTGAGGGCTTTTTCATCTACTCCTTCCGCGGCTAAAATAGCTACTTTACGGGTGAGGATAGAATTTTTCAGGGTGGAGACCATACTTAACGCCTCAGATTTTTCTAACGTAGATTTAACAATCATGGGTTGATAGCTATCGACATCTGCATCGGCCGGGTAGCTATGATTTAACGGGCTATCTAAGTTTGAAGGAATCGATAAGCCTAAATTGTAAGCTATTTTAGCGGCTAGGCCCTTGTCTACATACCACAGCATTTTAAGCATTCTCTTCCGAATCGCTTCTGTTTCCACTTTCCCTAATTCGAAGCTAAGGGCATCCACAATGTGATTTTGTTCGTGCTCTGACTGACTATTAAAAAAAAGCGTTGCTTGACTGAAATGGTCAAAGAAGCTTGGACTGCGCTCTCGAACCTTATGGGCCTCAATTCGCTCATTATAGCTATTAAACCCTCCTTGACTCATTTTGGATTGAAAAGGACACCCTCCGCCAAGTGTATTTGGCTCATAACTGATTTTACCTTGATTGATGGTTTGTCGCATATGACCATCACGCTGGTTATTATGCACAGGAGCTAATGAACGATTGATAGGAATTTCATGAAAATTAGGGCTTCCTAAGCGGGAAAGTTGAGTATCTGTATATGAAAATAACCGTCCCTGCAATAATGGGTCATTGGTAAAATCAATGCCTGGTACGATGTGTCCAGGATGAAATGCTACCTGCTCGGTTTCGGCAAAAAAGTTATTTGGATTCCGATTTAAAACCAATTTGCCGATTCGTTGGACGGGCACCAGTTCTTCTGGTATAAGTTTGGTTGGGTCCAATAAATCAAATTCAAATGAATGTTCTTCTTCTTCAGATACAATCTGAATACCCAATTCCCATTCAGGAAAGTTGCCGCTGTCGATGGCTTCCCACAAATCGCGACGATGAAAATCGGGGTCTTTACCCGAAATTTTCTGCGCTTCATCCCAACAGACCGAATGAACGCCCAAGAGGGGCTTCCAGTGAAATTTGACAAAATGAGATTCTCCAGCCGCGTTAATAAAACGAAAGGTATGTACTCCAAATCCTTCCATCATGCGTAGACTACGGGGGATGGCGCGGTCGCTCATCACCCACATAATCATGTGCATACTTTCGGGCATTAATGAGATAAAATCCCAAAAAGTATCATGTGCCGAAGCCGCCTGAGGCATTTCATGATGCGGCTCAGGTTTTACTGCGTGAACCAAATCTGGGAATTTTATGGCGTCCTGAATAAAAAAAACAGGCATATTATTACCAACCAAGTCATAAATTCCTTCTTCAGTATAAAACTTGACAGCAAAGCCTCTAACGTCTCTGGCCAAGTCAGTAGACCCACGTGAACCCGCTACGGTTGAAAATCGCACAAATACGGGCGTTTTTATTTCAGAATCCTGTAAAAAAGCGGCTTTAGTGTACTTTTCCATTGATTCATAGACCTGAAAATAGCCATGAGCCCCTTCTCCTCGCGCATGTACGACTCGTTCGGGAATGCGCTCATGGTCAAAATGAGTGATTTTTTCCCGTAAAATAAAATCCTCCAGCAATGACGGTCCTCGAGCTCCTGCTTTGAGTGAATTTTGATTGTCGTTGATTTTTACCCCTTGGTTAGTGGTTAAGAATTGGTCTTGCCCGTTTTCGATATTTTTTGAAAGATCAACCTGCTTTTCTGTCAGGGGTTTATTATTTTTAGGTGTATTCATGGTCTTTGAAGTTAATGTTTAGAAACCTACCCTTTGAAAGTTTTTATGTGAAATATTAACAACTTGCACTATGCATTACTAATGGAAGTACTGTACTGTACACCCCCGAAAAGGATAGTTGGTATAAACTCCAAACATAAGAGCCATTCTTCCCTATCAACAAGTTTTCAGGGGCATTAACTTTTGCCTGCTTAAATCCTGAAAACACTGTTCCAGAAATCAAATTCCCACAGTTTTTTTTGCGTAAATGCTTCTACAAGCTTACATGAGAGGATTTTTACAAAAAATCAGGATCTAACAAAAAATCACGGAATAAATTCCCTGGTTAAGACTGGGGAACTGTAACCTCACTGGGCATCCAAGACCCCAAAAAATTGTAATTGTTAATAATGGAATACTTTTTTTCGTAATAAGTAGAAAATAATGTTGTCCCATGTTCCGATAACTTCATTCTTCACGCTGAGAGTGGTTAAATGATTTTTCAAAAACCCCTCATTTATCTTATATATTTTTACTTTCATTAAAACCCATCAATAAAGCAAAAGGAGAGAATTCCTTTCAAATCTTCCTCTTTGAATTCAGTAGGGCACGAAAGAACCACCTTAGAGATTGAGTTTCACGTTCCATCTACCGCTATTATAGGGTGCCTCCCCATGTCTATCAAGGACTAATAAATGCGGAATTGTAGGGGCAATTTTTCAATGATGCGGAGAAGATCCGAATTTATGGTTCCATGATATCTTCTGTCCAGATGGCTATGCGTACAACCCACGAGAAATTGCCGCTATCCGCACCGCAACGGGTAAAAGTCAGAAGAGATAAAGCCGTGAGCGAGTAAGTTTACCTTTTAGTGGTGTAAGGGTATAAGGCCATTTTATTTAAAACTCGCTTCAGCAAAATACCGATCTAAAGCATCGTCGATAACTGGAAGGAAATTCCCTTTTTCGCTACCCAAAGCATAGTAAAGCGGGCGGTAAGGTAAGGGCGTGACTCTTTTTGGTGGCAAAAGAGTTTTTTGTTGGATAACAGCGCCCTTCCGACGATTTATTTCTCGAACAAAGTCGGAACATTTCATTTCTCCCCGATTGCTCAAATGCCAAATTCCACTTTCATTATCAATTAATAAATCGAGTGCCATATTTACTAAATCTGGGGTGTAAGTAGGAGAAATAATCGTACGCTCTGAGTCAAAAAAGGAATAATGATTTTCCAAATAACTTGAACTACCCTTACCCAAATCCAGTGATTCCCAAGGGCTGAAGCAAAATCCACTGCGAATGATTAATGCTTGACAATGACCACCCACCGCCATTTCCTCAATTTCAACCATGTTTTTTCCGAAGAAGCTTTGCGGCTTCACATCATCACTCTCCAAATAGGGGCTGTTCTTGGTACCATCAAATACCAATACCGAGGATAGTGTAAGTGGCTTTATGTTGTATTTTTCACAAATAGCGATTAACTGTCTCATCTCCTTTACCTGATGCATCATGCTATTCCCAACTTTCTGCTCATTATTCATCCTTTTTGTATAATCGGTAGCATTTACAATGGCCCAAGGCTTATAGTGAAGAACAGCTTCCTCTAAGCTACTACCAACTCCATGATTCCTTAACTGATGGGTGAGCACCTGGTACTGAATTCCCCGCTGATGGCAACTCACTTCAAATGCCCGGCTCAAAGAACCATTATCCACTAATAGCAATAAGGGAGGCGAAGACACCTCCACTGGCCCGTCTATACTTCTAGCCAACGGCGGGTGAATAAATCGGCTTTCCTTTTGCCACCACCCCTTTTGTTGTAACAAGGGATGATAAAAGGGAGTGCCCGTGCTCAAGGCCTTAACATAGTGCGCCAAAGCGGTTTGCCGGGGCGCTGGCGAGCGCAAATCAAAAATACCAGATTCGTATTCACCATTAGGTTGAGTAAGCAATTTGTCCCACCCGTATGCACCTAGTAGTGACCATACGGTAAGTGCTTTTACGTTCACTTTCTCCTGATTTAATGCTATACAGATGTCCCAAACGTGTTTCAACCACCGCAGTTGTTCTTCTCGGGTACAGTGCAGATGAACCTCCGTTAATGCAATGTCGATGGGATAACGTTGATGAAGTTCTTTAAGCAATATTTTTAAACCCGAAGGTTGACCATGATTAATTCTAACTGCTTCAATGTCAGAGTAAGCTTCTTTGCCGTTACCGCCATGAAGATGAGATGGATATAAAGAAAGATTGTCGTCAAGATAGCGTTCTGAGGTAACATAGTGATTTACCCCCAATAAATCTGGAGGACAAGGGTTGTCTGAAAAAAATAAAAGCATTCTTTCGGGGATACCTAAATCAAAAAAATAACTCCACAAGGGATGATTACGATCAAAATTGCCCATTAGAAAATCATAGGTCAACCACCGCCGTTGATTTTCAAAATCGGCTTGATATTGTAACGAAGGGGTACTGTAGGTTTTGGCTAAATCTTCGGTTTGAATCAATTTTGCATCGGGGTTAATTTTCCTGATTTCTTGCATTGAAAGGACGATGCCTTTTAATTGATTCAGTAATATTTTGGCAAAGACTACATCATTTTTGGCATGGGGGTGCCAAAGTCCGTACAAACCTGCAAAACGCGCCGTCGTTAATGGCTCATTGATGGGTTTATAATGGGTAAGCCAAGGAAACTCATTAGCGACTTGTTTGGCAAAAGCACTCAGCCCTTCGGCAAAACCATCATCTAATAAATGAGTAAAAGAAGGACCACTCCCGTGATGAAGCAGTCCAACTATTGGCAATATGGAAAGAGAACGCAACTTGTTTAGTTGTGATGCTGCCCAATCCCACTGGATGGGAGATGCTAGTTGGGGTTGATAACGTTCCCAAAGTAACGGATAATGCAAGGCTTTTATACCTAAGCGAGCAAAGTGCTCAATGTCGTCTAACCGTTCATAATGTTGACTTTGGGATAATTGATCAATAAATATATCTCCTACCCGGTTATAACTACATTCCATACCAGCCCAGATATCTGGATCGAAACTTTGAATATTTTCAGAAGTCATACACTATTTTCTTTGAACATAGGCCTACCGATATCCGTCCTTATGTCAGACAAACCCTGGGCCTGCAAAATAGCCTTACGGTTTTCATTTTTTGGTGCCGTATCTTTTTTTGTTTTCAACCGATGGCGTACCAAAGCGGCCATACTTGCCCATGTAGCATCCCAAGAATTATCATGAAGAAAGGCATCTACTCTTTGCAACCAATGTTGCTTATCAGTTATTGCCAGCTCTTTTTCTGTACATTCGATAAATTCCTCTGGGGTTTCGACAATGTGCACTAAGTCATTTTTTCCGTAGGTATCCACTATATCTTTTATGGGCGTTGAAATGACTGGTTTGCCTCCCGCCAGATATTCAGGGGTTTTGGTAGGACTAATGTAACGTGTAGATTCATTGCGGGCAAATAGGCAGGTAGCCAGGTCCCAACCCGCTAAATAAAGCGGTAATTCTTCATATTTTTTGCTGCCTAAATAATGGATATTATCCTCCTGCGGCAGACTGGTTGAATCAATTTTGACAATAGGACCAATAATAATAAAATGCCATTGCGGGCGCATTTGAGCCACGTTCTTCAGCAGCTCTATGTCAAATCGTTCGTCTACAACCCCATAAAAACCGATGCGGGGATGAGGAATTAGCAATTGATCGGTAGGTTCTTTACTGTATTTTCGCGCTTGGTAGAAGTGGGCTTTGTCAATACTACTGGGAAAACAATAGACGGCTTCATGGACCTTTTTTTTAGCTTCAAAAATGCTTAACCCTCCCGTAAAAACGATATCGGCCTTCGCAAAAAGCGCTCTCTCTTTTTGTTTCAATTCGATGGGTGCAAACTTAAAGGCCGATAATTCATCCATACAATCATAGACGATAAGACGCGGCCGAAAAATGTCGCTGACGTCCAGCGCTAAGGGAGTATAGTACCAAAATAGATAATCTTTGATTGATTTTTGATAAAACAATACTGTTAATAATTTTTTTTGCCTTTCCAATATACAGGCAGTGGTAGATGATTGGAGAAATGGAGTAACAACCCAAAGATTTTTTTGAGGTGAACTAAGCTCGATTTTATCAATACCTTCGTATAAAATGGGTTCTTCAATAAAAAAAACGCGCGAATCATGCGCAAATCGACTCAACAAATGTTGCGGTCTTTGGTAGACAAAATTCCATCGCAAGTGAGAAAAACATACAATGTCTGTTAATAATTGCTCCATAATAATGCTTAATAATGGTGTGACATAATTTAATTCATAAGCTGTTAAGGCCGACAATCGGGGTAAAGTCGGGGTAAAACTGAAAATTTCATATGTTAAAATCAGCTTATCTTGGATACAATATATGTTTGTCTACAATTGTTCTTTTTGTTAGTCCTGTTAAAACTAACAACAAGTTCACCCCTAATTTTACTTTGCCCACCCATTATAACCCTCGTTTTGAGACATTTTAGGAGAATCGTATTTTACAGAGTTAGTAGCCAAAAGTTACATAAATTGTTTCTGTAGGCTTATAAAAGAACAATACCACCATTTGCTGGAATAGTTGCTGCCTATTTTTGGGACTTTCAATTCCCGATGGGGTAAGAGTACCCCATTTTTTTGCCAATTGTACATATTTAATCTTCTACTATTTCGCTGTTTGGGAACGTTGAGCAACCTGAGTTTTTGTGGCTTACTTTCGGGGGTGGGTAGTTAAAAATACGATGGATAAAACCGCTAAAAATTCACTTTGCCATAGCTAAATTGATTCAAACCGAAAACCGATTTTTAAGCCTTACACCCAGCGCCTTAACCGTTTGGAACAACAACTTTAAATAAATCTTGACAAACTGAGGCACGACCATTAGCCCGACTTTGTCATTTAATCGGTCAGCCAGTGAGTTACTCTACTCTCTTATGCATTAGCCGTAAGACACCACCATTGGCGCAGTCTATGGTTAAGTGTTTAGGGGGTGATGATTTTGCGTTCAGGAAAGGGAGTCATGATGGGGATGTGGTATCATTTTCAGTGCCCTTTCAGCAGGAATTTCAATTCCACTGAGGTACGCTTAAGAGAGTAGGTTCCAGGCATTAGAGGGGAGTTCGTAGGAAATTTCCACTTCCTGATTTTTTTCGGCGCGTTGTGGATAGCTTTCCTCGCCGATGAGCTTGCCTTCGTACACCATCTCTGACGTGTGTTCCATACGGATCGCGTGAGCGTGTAGCCACAGTTTGCGGTGACACAAAAAGTAGTAATTGACAAGGGTAGCATTAATGTTTATGTAATTTGTGGCAAAAACTGCTGTAAAAACGTTTCCAATGAAACAACCCACCCATTTTCCTGAAACGGATAGCTTTCCTTTACGCGACCAATCACAAATACCTTCTCCGCTTTTAAATCCTCCATGGCCACACGAAACCCTTTTTCAACGGTGGGGGCACTGCTTAACTTTATTTCGATAGCGGCTTTAATGTGTCCATTTTTTTCCAATACCAAATCACATTCTGTCCCTTGATGGGTACGGTAAAAATACGGTTGCAGGTCGCCCGAAAGAGCATCAATGATCTGTTCAATCACAAATCCTTCCCAGGAAGCGCCCACCTGAGGGTCTCCCAGGAGGCTCTCCACTGAATTTAAGTCCTTGAAAGCGTGTAAAATACCGCTGTCTCTCAAATAGATTTTGGGAGATTTTACCAATCTTTTTTGAATATTGACCGAATAGGGCATCAATCGTCGCACCAAAAACGCGCCTTCCATAAAATCCAAATAACGATTTACCGTCGGAGCCGTAAGCCCCATGGAGCGGGCAATACTTTCGGCGTTCCAAAGATTGGCGTGCGAACTCGCCAACATGCGCCAAAACCGCTCAATTGTCCTACTTTCCGCACTTAACCCCAACATGGCCAGGTCTTTTTCAATGTAGGTGCGGATAAAATTCTTTCGCCAAATCATACTGCTGCGGTCGGAAGGCGTCAGAAAAGCCAACGGAAACCCGCCCCGACTCCACAGTTTCATGGGTTCGCTGTTGTCCACTTCTCCCAACAGCAGCGGTGTCAACTCAATGTAGCCGATTCTTCCCGCCAGCGAATCGGCACTGCGACGTACCAACTCAGGAGAGGCCGAACCCAATAACAGAAATCGACCCGCGCGTCGGTCTCGGTCAATAAGGCCCCGCAGTTCGGCAAACAACTCGGGCATTTGCTGTATCTCGTCAAAAATCACCAGTTTATCCAAATATTGCTCCAGATACAGCGACGGGTCGGTCATTTTTTGGCGGTCGGCCGCTGTCTCCAGATCCAAATAATGAACCGATTGGTGCTTTGCCAGACTTTTGGCAAGGGTAGTTTTGCCCACCTGACGCGGCCCGACAATGCCAACGGCAGGAAAAATGGTTAAATATTCGTTTAAAAGAGGCGTAATATTTCTTAAAACTTCCATGAAAATCGAAAATTTGATTTTGGTTTTTCATGGTAAATGTACCTATTTTTTATAAAATATGTCTACACTTTTAAAAAGGAAAATCGTCTTCGCCTGGCTTATAATCTTATAATTTTGATGCAAACAAAGTACTTTACCTTGCGTGCAATCTACGTACCCGCAATTTTATATTATGAAAAAAATCAGTAAACCGCAGTTTGAAAGGCTCCAAAAAATCAATACCCGTCTCGTACCTACCGCCGAGTTGATGCGATTGTGTGAGTGTTCTGAAAAAAACCTTAAAAACGACCTTCGCTATCTGCCCGATACCTACAATGCCAAAATTCATTTTGACCGAAAGCTAAAAGGGTATCATTACCTGGACAAATTTGATTTGGATGTAAACGTTGCCCTTAGTGAACGTGAGTATAAAAATCAGGGCTTCGGTTGATGAACGTTCGACTGCATGTGGCTATCCGAAATATTACAGGGAAATCGGGCCTTGCTATTATTGAAACTATTCTGGCCAGTACCCGAGATCCCCATTATTTAGCCTCGTTAGTTGACGTACGTATGAAAAAATCCAAAGAGAAAATCGCTCAATCGCTTGACGGCTGGTGGAGACAGGAGCTGCTTTTCGAATTGCAGGCCTCCTTAGCTTTTTATAAGATTTATCAGAATGCCTTGGCAGAGTGCGACCAAGTAATTGAGCAGGCTTTACGAAGATGTATGCCTGTAGAACCAGTTGCTGTGTAATGGACCAAACTGCCTAATTTGCATCCCCCGAACATGATTGTAGTTAACATACCCCCCATCCTATCCTGTACAGCTATTTTTTATTCAGGCTCAGACACCTGTTTTTAAAAGTAATATACATTGGTTGAGTTTTTATCAGCCGTTACTAATAAAAACAAAAAGCCCGTTGTTTCATGTTTCAATGTTTCAGAGACTGGGGCTGTGAAACACTGAAACATGAAACACTTGGAACAGAAGTGCAACATTTGCATGAGCATAGTATAATTGCCGTTATTGGCTTATAAAGCAATACAGTCTGGTGTTGTTTTTGAGCTTGTCAATTTATGCTGTTTTTAATAGCAAAGCCCATGTAGCTCATACTTAAATCATTACTCTCTCTGAACCTTATCCTGCGACCCATTTCTCCATAGGTTATTTCCCCTTTTATCCGTTGGCGGCACAGAGAAATTATCTCAAACGGGTTCACTCCCGGACTCATCCCTTTCACATCTTTGGGCTGAAGTCCGTTGGATTTCATCAATGCATCAAGTTCTTTGGGTTTGATGAACATGTCATACACATGCAGGTTAGGGGGCATAAAAGCCGTCCATTTCCACTCCTGCATAATTTTAATCGCAATCAGTTTACTTTGGAAAGTCCGGTTAATGGTGTCGTAGAAAAATACTCCCCCAGGTTTAAGCACACGAGCTATTTCTGACATACACTTAGGCAGATCACGCACGTGCTCCAGCACATCACAGCAATAAACTACGTCAAATGAGTTGTCCGGGAAGGAAAGGTTTTCACCTGTGCCTGTTTGGTATTCAATGTCCAACCCGGAATAGTTGGCGTGATTTTTAGCGGTTTCGAGCGAGGCCTCTGAAGGGTCAATCCCTGTTACCTTAAAGCCTGCTGCGGCAAACTCTTCGGCCAATATTCCGCCCCCGCAGCCAATGTCCAAGGCTGTTTTATCAACTGCGCTCATTTTTAGCTGTTGGTTATATGCGTTAAGGAAATAAGGGAATCGACAGGGGTTCAAGCCCGTTTTTAAAAAGTAAAGTACGGCATTTTCCTGCCACCAGGAATCGCCTTGTGTGTTGTAAAGATGATTGTCGATCCGATTGTAGGTTTGTTCTGCTATTGCATTCATAATCAGTTGTGTTTATAATGCAAAGCTACCATCTGACCCTTCCAGAAAAGATTGATGTATGTTATGTTTTTCTGGTAAGTTTGTTTTTTAATCTGCTGTAGGATTCTGGTTCGATACCCAGATAAGAAGCAATGTATTTACCGGCGATGCGGTTGGTGATTCCGGGAAGTTTCTTCATCAGGAAGTCGAGTTTTTCTTCTGCTGTACTATATTTCTGGAGCATTAACTGTTCAATATCGGCATGATGGTTTCTTTTTTCTACCTTAGTACGCACTTCTGCCAGCGAAGGGATTTCGCTGGCCAGTTTATCCCAGTCAGCCACGCTGGCAACTTGCAGAGTACTGTCCTCCAGGGCCTGAAAGAAGAATTTGGTGGGAACCTTATTGACTCTGCTGTGAAGATCACCAACCCAATAGCCTTCAATATTGAATTCAACCACTATTTCGTTACCATTTGTATCAAGAAAAAACTTTCGAAAACATCCTTCTTCGCAATAAACCACATACTTACATATCTCTCCATGGGTATACAAATAGTCCTTTTTCTTTAATTGCCTGCAAGAAAAATGGCTTAAGACGTAAGCATACTGTTGCTCGGTCATGGGAACGAGTTCGCGTAATTTTTCTTGAAGGACGATTTTTTTCATGTTTTAGTAATTAATGGTGTGCTGACCGCTAAAAACTGGACACAGGACTATCCTTATTTTAGGTTATACTGATTTGATAAATGGGGTTATCTTTCATATCAAACCCCTTGGTTTTTAAGAAGTCAGCGGGACTTTGAAAACCGATGCCCCTGTGTATACTTTCAAAAGTATAAAAACCTCTAAAATCATTCATAATTTTTTTAATATCATTTAAATCTTTGAATTAAACACTCTGACAAACAGCACTTTCCATAATGGAATGATAAGCTTCAATATGGCTGTTTTGTTGAGGTGTTGTCTTGTCCTGTACAAACAAACGCGGGTTTGATAATACTTTTTTGCCTTAACTCCCAAACTCATAAAATCAACCCAAAACCAACCCATTTAGTAATAAAAACTTGTATAGCAATCAAAGTATAATTAATTTTTAAAATCATTGATTAAACCTATACAAATGCTGATTGGTTACGCCAGAGTGTCAACAAAAGACCAAAATTTAGAATCACCCTAGGATGACATCACTAAAGCGGGTTGCGAAATGATCTTTCAGGAAAAAGCTTCAGACATCAAAGCCGACTGGCCTGAATTGGAGAAGATGATGTCCCAACTTCGCAAAGGAGATGTGGTCTGTATCTACAATCTCGAACGTTTAGGTCGTTCTCTAAAAAATCTATTGGAACTGGTAGCGGAATTTGAGAAACGCGGAGTGGGCCTGCGCAGCCTGACCGACTCGATTGATACCACTACGCCGCAGGGGCGATTCTGGCCGAGTTGGAGAGGGACCAGATTCGGGAGCGAACCAAAGCGGGATTGGAAGCCGCTCGTGCCCGGGGGCGAAAAGGTGGACGAAGCAGCGGGCTTTCGGCCGAAGCGCAGAAAAAAGCAATGTTGGCCGAAATGTATTACAAAGAGGAAAAATTGGGCGTTGATGAAATTGCCAAAACCGTGGGTATTACCAAAATGACGTTTTATAAATATCTGCGACTTCGGGGGTAAAGATCAGTGCGTATCAAAAAGGAAAGTAAGTAAAGTAAGACGGCTGCTTTTAATCGCTGAATGCCCTGATTGAAGGCTTAGAACGGCCATGTTAATTTTATCATTTTTGCGTTTGTTATCACTGATACTTTCGATCTCAGTTCACTCATGTTGGAAAGGCCAGATCTACGTGTCTACGTGGCGGATTTACTGTAAATATATTAATTACCTTAATATATAGCATTGATAAGTCAATACTGTTATTGCTTTACTAAGCTGTCTTTTAGCTTTGCAAGAGACTGTAAAATAAGTATACTTACAGCTCTATTTGGAACTGCCACAATATTTCTCCTTATGTTATGAAAAAAATGCTGCTTCTAGCGTACCTTTTAGGAACGCTTATCGGTTTGAATGCCCAAAATGTAACCATTACTCCCAACGGCATTACACCCGCAGTTACTCACCCACGCCTTAGTTATGATGATATCTTGGCCTTGCCGAACCCGCAGGAAGGTGATATTGCTTACGATTTGACATTCAAATGTTTAAGGGTGTATACCGTTAATAAATGGCTGTGCAGTTATCAGGCGTACAGTGATAATTACAGTTCTCCCAATGCACAGGTATTTGCAGTTACGGGAGGAACCGAAGATGATTTACCGCAAGGTGTTGCCGTAGATGGCAGCGGGAATGTGTATGTGACAGGATATTTTAACAGCACCGCTAACATTGGCAATACTTCAATAACTTCTGTAGGTTTCAGTGATATTTTCTTAGCAAAGTACAACAGCAGCGGCAACTTACTTTGGGTTCAATCTGCGGGAGGAGTTTTTGGTGATCTTGGTTACGATGTTGCCATAGACGGTAGCGGAAATGTGTATATGACTGGCTCTTTTCAGGCCACGGCAACTTTTGGCAAAAATACTCCTAACCAGGCAATTATAGGTTCTTCAGGGATTAGCGATATATTTTTGGCTAAATACAACAGCAATGGAGTGTTTCAATGGGTAAGATCTGCCGGAGGGGCGGCGGCGGATTATGGTCAGGCAATTGCACTGGACGCGAATGGTAGTGTATATGTAACAGGCAATTACCAGGGTACTGCCAGTTTTAATATTACACCAAACATTACCACATTGACCTCTGCAGGGATGAGAGATATCTTTCTGGCCAAATATGACAGTAATGGCACGTTTCAATGGGTAAAATCTGCCGGAGGTGCGTCTGATGATTTTGGGATCGACATCGGCTTAGATAATAGTGGGAAAGTATACATAACGGGATATTATTCGGGTACGATCAACTTTGGTTCTATTTCTAAAACCGCTATGGGTAACACAGAAATATTTTTAACCAAATATGATCCGGTGACAGATGCTTGGGTTTGGGTACAGTCGCCCGGTGGTACAAGCTCCGACTATGCCTATTGTCTTGCCGTGGATGGCAACGGCAATGCCCATATCGCAGGCAATTATGGGGGAACGGCTGCTTTTGGTGATACGACGCTCAATTCTACTTCAGGCAATGCCTATATTGCTAAATATAACAGCAGTGGTATCTTACAATGGGTACGTTCGGCTTCAGGGTATAATCCTAAAATACCAGAAGGTATAGTATTGGATGGAAGCGGTAATGCTTATATGACGGGTTATTATTTTTATACCGCGAGCTTTGGTACCATCTCTACAACGGCTGCTGGGCAAAGTGATATTTTTGTGGCGAAGTATAATAATAATGGTATAATTCAATGGGTTAAATCGGCGGGGGGGACGAATTTTGAATATGTAAGCGGCATTGCTGCCAAAGAGAATGGGAGTTTATTTGTAATCGGTTATTATCAGGGAACTTCTTCCATCGGGACTTCCACTGTTACTTCAGCCGGCCTTAATGATGTGTTTATCATGCGAATGGATAAGTAAAGCCAATAATCGCTAAGTAGTTGTTCAAGAATAGTTTAAAGAATTAAGTTGCGCTCATGGGACATACTAATGAACCGATATTAAGCCAAGAAAAGCAGGCAGAATTAGAAAAAATGTTGAAAACAAGTGATAATCATATATGCGCAAAATTCTGTTATTTTTTCTGCTCTTAGGAGCCTGCTCCAAATCTAAAACTGACATTACACCTGAAGATTGTTTTGTTTCCTCAATATTTTCTACTTCCTCAGTGCTTTCGGGCACAGAAAGGTTTCTTTATAAATTTGATGAGCAAACGCGCATAGCATCTGTGGAGCGAGTAAATTCGTCAACCAGTACTACTTATACTTATGAAGCGTCAAAATTAGTTATTGTGGATAAATCGCCATCAGGCGCAACTAAAACATATCAATATACGATTACTAAAGACAGTCAGGGTCGAATCATTTCCATTTTTGAACCAATTTTTGGTAATCAACATGTAATTACCTACAACGCTGACGGGTATTTGTCTACTGTAGAATATCGGGTAAATGGCAAGATGTATGTTTCATCAAAGCGCATTTATAAAGATGGCAATATGGTAGAAAATACAGTTACGGATGATCAGGGTAGAGTCAATGTTTATAAATACACCTATGATTTAACTAAAAAAAATTATTCTCGAATAGCTGAATACGCTTTGGGTATTGAGCTTCCGGCATTCTCGGCAGGCAAATTTCTTTTGGGGCCAATATTAGGGGAAAGTTTAAAAAATTTACCTGTCAAAGCCCAATTGGGTTCAGAAGAAAGCCCCATGACTTACCAATTCGACAGTCGCTCTCGCCCTACACAGCTTACCATACTTATCAAGAATACTACTTTACAGTCTTTTTGGGAGTACAATTGCCCTTAGACCGTTCTCTAAAAATAATAATTTGTGTTATAAAAAACTCCAACTATGAGTATTTATAAATTAATTGGTCCGTTATTTTTGGGATGTGTGAGGTGGTCCATTTTAGACGGACAGTTCCTTGTGGCCAGCCAGCATCTTAGCGACCGTTTCTTGGCGAAAGGCTTCTTAATCAAGGCCGTTTATCCCCCTTTTACATCCATTTGAAAAAAGCTGTTGGGAAAATATAAGTAAGTTCATAAACACCATTAAGCCCTGAAATCTTGGCAAATACCAACATTTGGTGGAAAAAGGACGCTTAAATTTGCATCATAATCGTCCACTAAGACCATGCAAACACAAACGATTTTTAAACGAATTGCTCAGGGGTTTATTCTTGTATCAGCAATAGCCTTATTGTCCGTTAGCCTCATGGCTTTTTCCAATCCGCAATCAGTGATGAGTCTAGTTCAGGTAAAACTCACCAACACCGATGCCTTCAGCTCTATTCGGGGCGTTTACGGTGGTGTGGGGCTCACATTATTCATCAGCTTGCTTTACCTGATGGTACAGGATGTGCAGAAAGGGCTGCTCTTTCTAAGTTTACTGTGGGGATTTTACGCGCTCTCACGAGTCATAACTTTGTTTGTGGAAGGACCTCTGGGAGCGTTTGGTCGGCAATGGCTGATCATGGAGACCCTTTTCTTCATCATTGCTCTGACCCTATCCTGGGTAACACGGAAAGCAAGGCCATTTCCAGTTCATCCATAAAGCATCTTGATTTATTTTGAGTGCTCGCTAAGATCATCCATATCATGACTCCTCAGGGAACCATTTCCAGTGAACGTTTTCTCTTACGTTACACGATTGACGGTGAAGGGCCGCCAATGGTTGTTATTGGAAGCGCCGCCTATTATCCACGGACATTTATGGGAGATATTCGCCAACAACTTCAACTCCTCTTTATCGACCATCGTAGCTTTGCTCAGGCAACCAGCCCCCAGCCCAATACGGGCGCCATCAGCATGGACGTCCTGATTGAGAATATGGAGCCCGTTAGACAAACACTGGGTATTAAGTAGTTTACACTGGCGGGTCACTCCAGACATGCTTTTTTGACTCTTGAGTATTCCAAGCGCTACCCTCAGTATGTATCCCATCTGCTTCTGATAGAGGTAAGTCCTGACTTCAGTAACCGCACCAATCAGGCTCAATTTGATTTTTTTGAGCAAGATGCTACGCCGGAGCGAAAAGCAGCTTTACAACCGAGTTTGACTGCACTACCCGCATTGAACGCTGCCTAGCCCGAAGCTCGTTTCATCAGTTTATGTTTTTGTACAGTCCCCTAGGCTGGTATAATTACGACCGTTGATGCAACTCCGCTTTGGGAAGGAGTTACCACCAATATGACGATGATTGACTATGTATAGTGGGTACTTTTTCGAGATATTGACATTTTCCTAGGTTTAGATAAACTAACGCAGCCTGTACTTCTGGCGCTTGGACGCTACGATTACTAAACCGGAATGTCCTTCTTGTGGGAGCAAGCAAAGACCAGTTTAGTTTCAACAACTTACAGATTGCGATTTTTGAGCAGAGAGCGCATACACCCCATTGTGAAGAAGGCAGTCGGTTAAATCAATGCCTGCTGGATTGATTAGCACTTTATCCTTTTGAAAAAAAGCAGGAGGGATTTCATTAGCAGGCATCATAGCCTAATGAGCTAAAAATGAGCAGTACGCCAAGCACGGATTACCACACTTTTTTAACAGTTGATGCAGCCAATCAGGCAATTCAGGCAGCGGCATCTTTATCGCAGGCAGCTATCGGCCCAATTTTGCATCAACCAATTCATTTTCCTTAAATCAACTGACAAAATTTCATAAAATGACAACCTTTTTTAAGAATATTTTCTCCACCTCATTTATTCTGTTCGGCCTGCTGCTGAGTTTGGCCTCCTGTCAGACGAATCAGACGCCTGGCCCACAAGGCCCTAAAGGTGAAGACGGAGCACAAGGCCCCAAAGGTGACCCCGGCACGCAGGGACCCAAGGGGGAACCAGGCACTGTCAACGCTTGGAGCTATATCTATAAAAATCAGCGCTTTAGCGTCTGCTGTACTCCCGAATACAACAGTATAACAAAGACTTACACGACAACTGGGTATCTGTCACTAACGCCTGAGAAGTACGCCGAAATCGCTGACCAGGGCGTTGTGCTGGTTTATTTGCGCGATGAAATCAATAGTTGGACGCTGAGTTCGGTTCGTTATATTATACTCGGTGTTGACCCGACCGAGCCCGTCAGCGTAATCGAATCCACGGCACAAACCCTGGCCGATAAGGTCCGTATTCGGGCCATCCTGACCAGCCCACGTAATGGCAACCAGTCACTGCTGAACTACCGAGGTGATGTGAAAGTTATTTTGATTGCCCCTACCAATACCTTTGCCACGAACCTGCAGAACGCCCGCATCAATTGGAAAGACAGTCAGGCGGTTGAAGCGTATTTTCATGTTAAACCGAATTGATTAAGACGTGAAACTTTCCACGTAGTTCGGGGCGTATCCTACTGGACTTGCGACCTTTGAGAAAAACACTGCATTTTTTGAGTTTATAAGGTTTGCGTTGACTAAAAATTGTACTTTTTAATTAAAAAGAGTACCTAAACAGTTACAAAAAAGACATCGAAATTGGGACAAACTATTGACGGAAATATAAGGGAATGATATAATCTACGCCATTTATGTGGTGTTTGGTTCATGGCCGTGCGAGTGTTAATTCACGCTACGAAGAAAAAAGGCCACGATGCAGCAAAAAAGGACAGGAATTCAGGCGTTGCTTAGAGGTAGTACTGTCAACCAGGGACTGAGACATAAGAATGGCCGCTTGATAACTTTTTAACATATTTTTTAGGTAATACCTTTCAAATCAGTATTTTGGCATTTATTATTCTTCGCTAAATACTACTTACCTACAGTTATGAAAACCTATCTATACTTGTTATGCTTTTCTTTAGTCGCCTTATATGGGCAGGGACAAAAACTGACTTTTTTGAATCAAACTCCCTATCCCCTAACTGCCTATCTTGAAGTAATGTCAAGATATAAAGATTTTCAGGTTATTGATTCTTTTATTGTCAAGCCTCAATCCAATGTAGTTATTGAACGAAAAAAGCATCCTGTAAGCTTTTTTAACCTAAAAGTTAGTGGTAAACAGCAATCTCAAATTACCTTCATTTGGGACAATGAAATGAAAGTAATCCTTGACACAACGGGGAATCTGGTGAGCGCTAACAGTGCTTTGACCAACCAATGGGTAACGTTTGAGGCCCTTCAAATTAACCCTTTACGATCCCAACTGATGCAGAATACTATTGAGGCAAATAAGCGTATTCAGGCCGGAGATACCATAGGGGCAGAGGTGCAAAGATTAAAAACGGATGCGTTAGTTCGCGTTTTTAATAAAGCTTTGGACAGTCTTATTTTTTCGGGACAAACCAGCTTCATCAATTTCTATCTATTGGCGGGTAGGTGGAATGCTTGGCCAAGACAAACACTCAAGCAGCAACTTGAACGATACTCCTCTAATTGGGCAAATCATCCTTTGATGAAAGAGATAACGGATGAAATGACAAAAACAGAAAGCTTTGGTGAAGGGGTTAGAATTAAGTCCTTCAAAAAGAAAACTATCCTGAATACTGAGTTAAACCTGTCAACGATAAAATCTGAGTATATTTTGTTGGATTTTTGGGGAAGCTGGTGCGGTCCCTGTCTGAAAGCTATACCCGAATTAAAGTCACTCTACAGTAATTTTGATGAATCAAGACTTAAAATTGTCGGCATTGCGGGTGAAAATACCATCCCCAGTCAAGCAATGCGCGATATAATCGCTAAGAAAGAAATTCATTGGGATCAAATCGAAGAACTGCGCCAAGGCCATGAAACGTTAGCGCAAGCATTCAATATTACATTTTATCCAACGTATTTTTTACTTGACCGAAATTTAAAGATTATCAAAAGGGGAGATTCACGCATCCTGCCAGAGGTACAAAAAATACTTTCTGGAAAATAGTAGGCTTGTTTTCATTACTCTAAATCAAGGCTTTAACTGACAAAAATATTGTAACAACCTTGGTAAATCCAGAGATTAAAACTTATCATTACTAACTTTCTCCTGACTTGCTTAATGAAAACACATGTTTGAAACTATTCGTGAATTGAAGGAAACTTACCCCAATATAATAGGGGTAAGGTTTCAGGAACGACCCAAGTAGCTGCCCAACTCATTGGCAAGGAGTTTGCTCTTTTTGAGGAGTCTCAACGAAAGTTCACCGCCTGCTTTGGCTGAATAAGGGTTACTTAACGGCACAAACTCTACAGGATAGCCCAACGCCGCTTTGTAATCGCTGGTCAGTTTATCGCCCATCTGCCCCGTATTATAGCGCAGCACCGTTTGGCTATTTTCTTCGGTCCAGCTTGATTCAGCAGGATGGATCTTTTTACCATTGTTGAGCAGGCTCACGTCAATCATGCGGTCGCGTGCAGTGACTTTCTCGCTTTTACTGAAAGTGCCGTTATAGATGTAAACAAACGGTGTTTTGGTTGGGTGTTACTTAAAATGATTTCATCTTGAGGTACATATCATGCGATGAAAGTACGACGAGGCCAATCCTGGCAAGGGCGAATAGTGAAAGTTTTTCAATTGTGTTTAGTTTAGGTTTATATTCGTTATGGTCAACTAAGCCACTGTAATTGATTTGTCCAAATACACCTCCTGAATTAAGTTCAATAGTTCTACTCCTTCTCCCATCGAGCGTTGGAACGCTTTCCGACCGCTGATGAGCCCTGTGCCCCCAGCTCGTTTATTGATTATGGCGGTTTCGACGGCTTCCGCAAAATCATTTTGCCCTGATGCTCCCCCCGAACTGATCAAACCCGCTCGCCCCATGTAGCAGTTGGCTACTTGGTAGCGGCACAGATCAATGGGGTGTTCGGTTGTGAGTTGGTTATAAATGCGAGGGTCATTTTTGCCATAGGCCGATTCTTTGGTGTTCAAGGCCAAATAACCGCCGTTGTTTTCGGGGAGTTTTTGTTTGATGATGTCGGCTTGGATGGTTACGCCCAAATGGTTGGCCTGCCCTGTCAAATCGGCGGAGAGGTGGTAGTCTTTATCTGCTTTTTTGAAAGCAGGATTCCGAAGATAGCACCACAGGATCGTTGCCATGCCCAATTCATGGGCCATCTCAAACGCCCTGCTTACTTCCTGTATCTGCCTGCCTGATTCTTCGCTTCCAAAATAAATCGTGGCCCCTATGGCCACCGCGCCCATATTCCAACAGGATTTGATGCCAGCAAACATGATTTCGTCAAATTTGTTGGGGTAAGTCAGAAACTCATTATGGTTGATTTTTACGATAAACGGAATCTTGTGAGCATATTTTCGGGCCACCGACCCCAATACACCATACGTACTTGCTACGGCATTACAGCCCCCCTCAATCGCCAATTTGACGATATTCTCGGGATCAAAATAAAGTGGATTTGGGGCAAACGATGCCCCCGCACTGTGCTCCACACCTTGGTCAACGGGCAGAATAGAAACATAGCCTGTATTTGCTAATCGTCCGTGAGCGTAAATTGTTTGCAAATTACGCAGTACGTTGATGTTGCGGTCTGAATGAAGCCAAACTTGGTCAATGAAGTGCGGATTGGGGAGGTAAAGCTGCTCTTTTGGAATCGTTTTTGATTCGTGATTTAAAAGAAAATCGGCTTTGTCGCCCAATAAATCAATAATTTTGTGAGATGCCATTTGTTTCAGCGTTTGAATCAAATAGTAATGTTAGTGAAAATATTCCATGCCGTTTCTTTTTTTAGGTAGTATCTTCTTTGTGAATCTATGAAATGGATTACCCGTGCACGCCCCAAAATTGACCGCATCGCCTGCCCATGGCTCATCCGAAAATTCATTGATCCTGCGGCCGAATTTATCTTTGTACCTTTCGATGAAGTCCTTTCCCAAGCTAAAGCACTTAACGCCATTCCATTTGATGTACCGAACGTCGAGCTGACTCACTACGGCGATAAATGTACCTTCGATTGCCTCATTGAAAAATACGTCATTCAGGATACTGCCGTGCATATCATGGCGGCGGTGGTAAGGGGAGCCGATACGGACCGCCACGAATTGGCGGCAGAAGCGGCGGGTTTGTGGGCAATTTCTGCAGGACTTGCGTACAACTTTACGGACGACTACGCACTGTTGGAACAGGGAATGATACTCTATGATGCCCTGTACAGTTGGGCAACTCACTTACATGGAATCAAACATTTGCAGACTCCTTTTGAAGATTTGTTGGTCAATATTGTAAAAAAAGCATTTGCGGAAAGCCCTTCCAGACGCAAACCGGCGTGGGCGATTACGCTTAAAAACATAATTCAGGACCAGATTGATACGCAGTTGTCGCTCAAAGATATTTCCAAAGAACTGGACATCAATCCCGCTTATTTGTCTAGGGAGTTTTCCAAGTATTTTGAAAACGTCAGCTATGGTGAATACATCCGCAAACTCCGCATCGAAAAAGCCCTTGATCTGTTAGAGAACTCTGACCACACCCTGACGGAAATTGCGTACTTAACTGGCTTCTCGGATCAAAGCCACTTTACCCGAATTTTCAAAAAAACAATGGGTGAGAACGCCTCTTCTTATCGAAAAACCAAAAAAAAGTAAAGAATATACAAAAGGTAAGTTTTGTTCTATTTTGGGAAATCGGTTTAGTAAAACTTTACCCGAAAATTACATAGAACGATGACAGTACAGTATTCACTGAAAGACTTAACGTTTTACTTTCTAAAACTCGGCTATGCAGGTTTTGGCGGACCTGTGGCGTTGGTAGGCTACATGCACAAAGATTTGGTGGAACATCGTCAGTGGATTTCAGAAGAAGAATATAAAAACGGATTGGCGTTGGCGCAACTTGCTCCTGGGCCCTTGGCGGCACAATTGAGCATTTATCTGGGCTATGTGCATTATGGAGTCTTGGGGGCCACGCTCGTTGGGACTGCTTTTGTACTTCCTTCATTTATGATGGTGCTTTTGCTGGGCATTGCCTACCAGCAATTCGGCGGGCTACCGTGGATGCAGTCGGTTTTTTACGGCATTGGGGCAGCGGCTATCGGAATTATTGCCCTAAGTTCGTACAAACTCACCCCAAAATCTATTGGAAAATTTACGCTTATCTCCTTGAAAACCAATTGGCTACTTTGGTCGTTTTTTTTAGGGGCTTGTACGGTTACGTTTATTACCAAACAAGAACAGGTATTGCTTTTTGTAGCGGCAGGTTTGTTGTACATGTTTGTCAAAAATCCGCCCAAAATACCTTCAAACGCAGCCCAAGGATTGGTATTCTTACAAATAGATTTTTGGCAATATGAATCGACGACGCTGTGGAAAATTGCCCTTTTCTTTGCCAAAGCGGGAGCTTTCGTATTCGGAAGCGGCTTGGCGATTGTACCCTTTTTACACGCTGGGGTCGTGGAGGAATACGGCTGGCTCAACGAGCAACAGTTTCTGGACGCCGTGGCGGTAGCGATGATTACACCTGGACCCGTTGTCATTACTGTCGCTTTTATTGGGTATTTGGTCAATGGTTTCTGGGGGGCGTGCGTAGCGGCTTTGGCTACCTTTTTACCCTGCTATCTCTTTACGATTTTACCCGCTCCGTATTTTCAGAAAATCGCTAAAAATAAATCTATCAAAGCGTTTGTGGATGGCATCACGGCGGCAGTGGTGGGCGCATTGGTGGGAGCGGTGTTGGTCATTGCCAGGCAAAGCATCATTGACATCCCAACGGCACTCATCGCCGTGGCGGCAATGTTAGCCTTGATTTACGTCAAAAAAATAAAAGAGCCGTACATCATCATTGCCGCGGCGGCAGTCGGATATTTACTAAAATTATAGGATCAAACCCATATCATTCATAATTATTGATCAATGAAAAAAAATCGTACCTTTTTTGCTTATTGACAAGTGCTGTTTTTGCCCAAACTTCCCACTGATGAACAGCAAGTTTGGGCAAGGTACTTCAATCAAACCCGCCTTTCGGACAAATGGGGACTTTGGGGTGATTTCCATTTTCGTACCACCGATCACTTCATCAAAGAACCCTCAAAAGGCATCATTCGCCTGGGTTTGATGTATTGTTTCAAAGATGATCTGAAGTTTACAAACGGCTACGCCTTCATCAATCACTTTCCCGAGGAGGGTCACGCCAACGTTTCGATGCCCGAACACCGTATTTGGCACCAAATACAGTTGCACAACAAATACGGCAAAGTGCGTACCATGCAGTGGACGAATGTCTATGACGTATTCGAGCAAAACCGCCTTTTTGTGGGTTTGGACTATAATTTCAACAGTCATGCCCATGTGCAATTAGGCTATATGAATGTTTATCAGCAATTTGCAGCGGGCAGCAAATTCAAATATATACATTCTATACGGGTGTTTTTCTTCCAAAACTTAGATTTTTTGAAAACAATTAAACAAGCACTGAGACCATGAATCGTAATCAATTCCTTGCCAATACCGCCCTGCTGACGGGCGCAAGCCTCTTGAAAGGCAACGATGTTTTCAGTGCGAATCTTGCCGAAGGTGGCGACAAGCTTACCGACGAAACAGGGAAGTTTGTGTTGGGGGCGTTACCTTATTCAGACACGTTTTTAGAGCCTTTTATGCCCGCCGATGTGCTGAAATTGCACTACACGGCGCACCACTGAGGGGCGGTTACTACGGCCAACAAAGCCACGGGCCTGATAAAATCGGCCTTGGAATCAGGTAATTTTGAAGGCGTGGATTACTGGACAAAAAAACTCTCGCTCCACCTGTCGAGCCACGTGCTGCACACGATTTTCTGGACCAACATCACCAACAAAAAAAACGATCCCACGGGCGATTTGATGAAGCGCATTGAAAAAGATTTCGGTAGTTTCGATAGGATGAAAGTGCACTTGTCGCACCACTCCAAAAACGTGGACGGCAACGGTTGGGGGCTATTGGGCTACCATCCTGCCAGCAACCGCTTGATGATTTTGGAGGTTGAAAACCACGAAAAACTCACCGTATGGGGCATAGTGCCACTCATGGTGGTGGATGTATGGGAACATGCTTATTACCTCAAATACAAAAATAAGCGTGCCGACTTTGTGGATGAGTTGTTCAACTACATGAACTGGGACAATGCAGCCCAACGACTTGACGCGGCCCTTAAATTAACCAAATAAAAATGCGCTGCCCAAACTGGAAATTAACCCTCCGCAGGGTCAATTTCCAGTTTATTTTTGAACATCCACTCCTGATGAAGGCATTAGGCAAATCTATGCTTATCCTTACTGTCTTCTCTTTTGATTAGTTTGCTCATTGTTTTTTGCTCCAATGACATCAAATGAATATCGAAAGTACACTTTCGTAACAATGTACATTCATTGAGTTACCTACCGAGGCAATTACAATTGCCACTTTTTATTAGTCTACTGACTAATAGGACTTTATGCCGTAATGCCTGATATGCACTGTTGTGTATTTATGTACTTTCTGGACAACGGGATAAAATTTGGTACAATAGCCATAAAAAATTAAACATATAGTTATTTTAAGGGCTTTTTACACAAAAAACTCTCCTCATTTACTCTTGAATATATCCTATAAACAGATATGTTTTAGGGGTTATATTATTGAAAAAATTAAATTTTTTACTTGGTATTCTCGAAATGGATTTCTAACATTGCACCATCAAACAATACTTATCCAACCGAAGTTATAGTTTTTGTAATTTAAAGAAATACCAACTGCTACCTGTCTTCTTGTAAACCACCTGCACAAAGACAGAATGAGGTAAATACTTTCATCTAATTATTGATAAACATAGGTATATGAAAGTTAATACTCTTGATTCAAATCCGTCGACCAATGGTCAGACGAATAGGGTGGTATGGCTCTTAAAAGGAGACATCGATTGAAACCAGCAGGCCAACCTGCAACTATTCAAGCTCCCGTCCTGATTAAATAAATTTCCTTGGCGCATAACGTGGGCGACTGGCCGTTGCCGACGGTGGTTGTCTAATACGTGTCCAGTTGCTCCGTTATGCGCCAATTTACTATATATTTTCTATAGAATTAAATATAAAAACAATCAACTAAAGCCGATCCAGCGGCAACTGGACCGGCCGAGGTAAACAGACAAAGGGGCTCATTGGCAAATGACTCAGATAATCGTTTTCGGCGGTTATCTCACCCAATTATTTAATTTAACCAATACAAAGAAATGAAAAAAAAACTACTCCTGTGGGGTTTAGTTATTTGGTTTCCCATCCTATCCCAATCGCAAAATAACCCAGTCATCAACGCGACCCTAACGGGTAAAATCATTGATGCTAAAACAAGAGAGCCACTCATTGGGGCCGCAGTCCTCATCAAAGGAACCACCAACGGCGGGACTACAGACGTAGAAGGGCAGTTTTTCCTAAAAACGGGCCAAAAACTTCCTTTCATACTCGTAGTAAGCTTCATCGGATATGAACCAAAAGAAACAATCGTTGAGTCTAATACCGTCGAAATTGCCCTAAATCCTGATTCTAAACAGCTTTCGGAAGTCGTTGTCGTCGGTTATGGCTCCCTCGAACGTAAAAACCTGATTGGTTCAATTGCCAAGATTGACCCAAGCGACACTAAAACCATTCAGGCGGGCAGTTTTGATGCACAATTACAAGGTAAAGTCTCGGGCGTTCAAATCTCCTCCAATACGGGAGTGCCTGGCGAAGCAATTAATATCAGGGTAAGGGGCGCTACTTCCATCAACGCCGACAATGACCCGCTGTACGTCGTAGACGGCGTTTTTATCAACAACAACAGTCTGCAAACCATCGGTACTGGCGGAAAAGCCACGTCCCCTATTGCCGACCTGAATCCCAACGATATTGAAAGTATTGAAGTCCTTAAAGATGCTGAAGCGACCGCGCTTTATGGCTCACGCGGAGCCAACGGGGTCATTTTGATTACTACCAAGCGGGGCAGTTTTGAGCAAAAACCAAAGGTTAGTTTCAATGCTTCCTACGGACAGGCCAAAGCCACCAAACTCTGGGAGCTGACCACGGGGCCCGAGCACGCGCAGCTGGTCAATGAATGGTGGATCAACACGGGCAAAGATACGCCTTCGTTGAACCGGACCTTTGTCAACCGCCCCTTTCGGCCTGTCTCCGAAGGTGGCCGCGGACTGTCAGAAGAGCAGCAGACCTACGACCGCTTAGGCGAACTATTCCGCACATCCAGCCTTTCAAACTATGATTTATCTCTCGCAGGAGGAACTAAAACCACCAAATACTACATCGGTGGCGGGTTCAACAACCAGGAAGCGATCATCAAACCCATCAAATTCCAACGCGCCAGCTTCAAGGTCAATTTAGACCAGAAGGTCAACGATAAAATTCAGGTGGGTGTGAGCAACAGCTTTACCCGCACCTACCGCAATCAGGCCCGCGCTGGCGACGGCCCTGCGGGGGGATTGTTGCAAGCTGCTCTGCACACCCCTACGTATTTATCTCCCGTCAATGAGCAGGGTGTGTTGGTTGGCCGTGCTGGCTTTGATAACCTGACACTTTTATTAGATAATTATAACGTCAATTCTACCAGTCTGCGCTACATCGGAAACCTCTACGCCGATGCCGAACTGTTGCCTAATCTTAAATTCAGAAGCAGTTGGGGGATTGATTATAACAATTACAACGAATCAGAATACTGGAACAATCTGCTGATTTCGGGAAGCCCCAACGGATTGGCAACCTCGTCCATCACGCAGTTTACGACTTGGCTGAATGAGCAAACGCTGACCTACCGGAAGAAAATCGGCACGCAGCACTCGTTTGGGGTATTGATCGGAAACACCCTGCAAAGCGACCTGCAAACCCGCACCTACGCCGAAGGAAGAGGTTTTGCCAATAATCAGTTTACGCAGATATCATCCGCCGCCACCACGGCCGGCTCTCAAAGCTGGACCAAGAGCAATCTGGCGTCATTTTTCGGAAAAGTGGATTACAGTTTTGCGAGCAAATACCTGATCGATTTCAGCCTGCGCGCCGACGGTTCGTCCCGTTTCGGCAACAACCGCCAATGGGGCTACTTCCCGTCGGTCGGTCTGGCCTGGCGCGCCAAACAGGAATCCTTTCTGCGGGATGTCCAATGGCTGAACGACCTCAAGATCAGAAGCAGTGTCGGTATCACTGGAAACCAAAACGGCATCGGGAATTTTGCCTCTCAGGGCCTTTGGACGGGCGGAGCCTCGTATCAGGGAAGTGCAGGTATTGCTCCGCAACAACTCGGCAACTCAGACCTGCAATGGGAACGCACCCGTCAGTTTAACGTTGGGCTGGATGCATCCATACTGAATTCTCGCGTATCGTTTGAACTGAATTATTACAACAAATACACTTCCAACGGCCTGTTACAATTGGCATTGCCCGCCGCCACTGGTTTCAGCGGCTACTGGTCAAACGCCGCCGAGATCAGTAACAAAGGCTTTGAATTTGTGCTCAATACCGTCAATGTACGCAAAGGCTATTTCAACTGGACCACCAGTCTAAACATAGCGCAAAATGTCAACAACATTGAGAAACTCCCCAACCCGCTGCGCTACGGAAGTCGTGATCTGATCCTGCTTCAGGAAGGCACACCGATGTATTCGTTTTGGGTGTACAAAGAACTGGGCGTTAATCCGGAAACGGGTAATGTGATCTATGATGATGTCAACAAAGACGGACAAATTACGGTAGCCGACCGTCAGATTGTGGGTAGTATTTGGCCCAAACTCTTCGGTGGACTGACCAACAACCTGTCTTACAAAGGCTTTGACGTCAATTTCTTTTTCTCTTTCCAATACGGCAACGAAATATATAACCACAACCGCTTCTTCGGTGAAGGTGGTGGTGCCCGCGATGCTGCCCGGGTGATTCTGGCGAGCAACAACGACCGCTGGCAAAAACCTGGCGACATCACCGATACGCCTCGACCCGACGGTGTCAACGTCAACAACTATCGCGATGGTGGCAGCCGCTGGTTGGAAGACGGCTCTTTCCTGCGCCTGCGCTCGCTCAATATCGGTTACACCCTTCCCAAGGCCGTGACCCGGAAAATCGGTGCGGAATCCCTACGGGTGTATGTGGCAGGAACCAACCTTTTTTTATTGACCAAATACACGGGGCTTGACCCAGAGTCGAGCGCGAGTAGTGACCAAAACCAGCAGGGAATTGATTTGGGAACCCCTCCGCAGCCATTGGGTGTACAAGTTGGAGTCAATATCTCTTTGTAATTCAGTTATGTACAAATTCATTAAAGCAATGAAAGTAACAAAATATATTCTGTCAGTGTCATTGATAACAGTACTGGTAAGCTGTGATTCCTTTCTGGACGTAAAGCCCAAAGAATCCATTTCTGACGTGGTAACCATCGTAGATCGAACCTCTGCCGAAACAGCCATCAGAGGTGTGTATAGTGCCTTGGCCGATGGGGGCTATTATGGGACAAGTTTTCAGTCGATAGGCTATCTTTCAGGCGACAATATTGTTTGGACTGGCTCCCAATCGCAGGTGCAGGAGTTTATCAATAAAAGAGTAAATGCTGATAACTCCACCATCAGCGGAGCATGGATTGCGATTTATCGGACCATTAACCGCGCCAACAATGTTATTGAAAAAGTGGCGACTGTCACGGATCCGCAACTCACACAGGCGCTGAAAAATCAGTACATTGGCGAGGCGTATTTCATCCGTGCGTTGGCCTATTTTGATTTGGCCCGCACGTGGGGCGGCGTACCGCTGATCACCAAGCCCACCGTTAACCCTACCGATAATGTGGGCATCGCCCGCAGCAGTCAGGCCGAAACCTACGCGCAGGTGTTGAAAGATCTGGAGGCCGCCGAGCCGCTTCTTCCCGCCACGACCGATCGCTACCGTGCTACGCGCAAAACCGTGTGGGCACTCCGTGCACGCTATCATTTGTACCAAAAAGAATGGGTAAAAGCAGAAGAATATGCCGACAAGGTGATTACCGACGCAACTAATTACCGACTATTAAAGCCATTCAGCGCGTTTTTTGCCAACGACGCCCGAGGCACTGCCGAATCCGTCTTTGAAATTTTCTACAACGGTACCACCGAAGTAAACGGTCACCGAGGACAATGGCAACCCCAGACCAACGGCGGTACGCGTCAGTGGGCACCCAACGACGCACTGGTCACGCTGCTCAATAACCCCGCCGTGGGCGGAACGCGCAGCTCGTTGGTGGCCAAAGACAACCAAAACCGCTGGTACGGAAATCTGTATTACCGCAACCCGGCTTCAGACCCTTCTTATATTCTTAGGGCAGCAGAACTGTACCTGATTAGGGCGGAAGCCAGGGCGCAACAGGACAAACTGACCGTAGGGCTGGCGGATTTGAATGCCGTTCGTGATCGTGCTGGTGTGGTAGCAAGTGCCGCTGCTACTAAAGATGAATTGCTGTTGGCCATTGAGAATGAGCGTCGTATTGAGTTTGCACTGGAGCCGCACCGGTGGTTTGACATTGTTCGTACGGGTCGGGCAGCAGCCGTCTTCGGTGTTACGGACGCAAATCGCCTGCTGTTACCCATTCCGGTACAGCAACTTTTATCGGACAAAGCATTGACTCAAAACCCTGGTTATTAAAGACTTTAAACATTTGGAAAGTTTCGAAAACTATCCAGGTCTATCCTTTCATACTCAACATTTTTACAAAGATGACCAACAGGAATAAAATCATTTTGGATTCGACGTGGTCGAATACGGAAAAGGCGGTCTTCCGGTTTTTTGCGCTGTACTTTTTCATTCAGGTGTTGCCGCTGGATGCTCGATTCTTTAAAAATTTGGGAACAATAAATTGGTTTAGTATCAGTTACCGTGACATATTTTATTTGTCACGGTACTCCCCCTCATTTGCTGGGGCGGATACTTTTCTCAATTGGCTCATTGTGGCAGCATTGGCGGGCATAGGCGCGGTGATTTGGTCGCTTCGCGATACCTCAAAAACCGATTACGACCGCCTGTACTACTGGGTTCGGGTGCTCGTTAGGTATCGGTTGGCCATTGGCGTTATTGCTTATGGATTTATCAAGTTGTTTCCATTACAGGCACCGTTGCCTTCTATCAGTAATTTGAATACTAATTACGGAGATTTCACGGCTTGGAAGCTGTTTTCGTTGGGTTTGGGGGTCGTTCCAAATTCCCAATCCTTTCTCGGCTTGGTCGAAATCATTGGCGGTCTACTACTGCTCAATCGCAAAACCACCACCATCGGGACGTTAATCATCATTCCGTTTACGGGTAATGTGTTTGTTTCTAACATCGCCTATGAAGGTGGCGAATACGTTTACAGTTTTTATCTGATCACCCTAGCCCTATTTCTTTTTGCATACGACGGCCTGCGGTTGTTCAATTTATTCTCCCTAGAACAAGCCACCGCCCCTGCACATTTCAAGCCTGTTTTTTCAGAGAAAGGGCAAAAAGCTCGCTTAGCGCTCAAAACCGCCTTTATATTTTTTTTCGTGGCATTGTATGGATATAAAACCTACGCGGGATACCGCCAAGGTCCTTATCAATTTCCGCAAAAAGCAGGATTGCCCAAAACCGAAGGCCTTTATAACGTAAGTGAATTCAAATTAAACGATACCATTTTACCCTACTCTAAAACGGATGCTAATCGCTGGCAAGATGTGGTATTTGAAAAATGGAATACTGTCAGCATCAAGTCCAATCGTCCGGTGATTTTGGAGGTGACCACCACTGAAGAAATCCACCGGAACGATGAAGACCGTGATTATGAATACGCGGGCTCGCAGGGGCGGCATTATTATAGCTACGAAGTGGATACTAAAAAGCAGGTGCTACACCTCAAAAATCGCAACAAAAACCACGCAAACGAAACCCTGACGCTGCACTTTTCACAGCCCAACGACTCTACCATCGTGCTGAAGGGAGTCAATGAGCGCCAAGATTCTTTGACGGCGGTCCTGAAGAAAATCAACAAAAAATACCTGATGTTTGAAGCTCAAAAAACAGGGCGTCGGCGCGGTCTGAAACTCTAATCTCTACGTTTAAAATCTTTTCAAACAATGGCTAAGACATTGAAAATTACTTCTGAACGACTGGATTTAGGAATGAGTGCGCCTTCCTCCGCGACAACTTCCTCATCGGCCGAACCTTTCCCCCAATACCTCGAACCAAGTACTGTTTCCGAATGGAAACCCTGGCAAAAGGTGCTGTTCCGAATTGCGTTCGTGTTTTTTGTCAGCATGTCGCTGCCCAATAACTTGGACTGGTACAAAGAGGTTTTGACTTTTGATTGGCTTCACCTACATTACCGCGACCTATACGATGTAGCGCGTTTTGGCTCTGGCCTGAATTTTTTCGGTAACACCCTTTTCGGCAGCAATCTCAACGGCTATGCCGTATGGATCATCACCCTGATCTTTGCCACCGTGCTAGGCTTCATTTGGACTGGGATTGCGATCTATCGTCAAAAGGAAAGAGCCGAGTATAACCTGCTGTATTACTGGCTAAAGGTCATCGTGCGCTACCGGGCGGGCATCGGCATCATCGGATTTGGGTTTACCAAATTGACCCCTACGCAGCTTCCGTATCCTTCGTGGGGGATTCTGAATACCAATTTCGGTGACCTGACCCTGCAAAAAATCTATTGGCTTTCCATCGGCATTGTGCCTTGGTATGAAGTATTTACAGGAGTAGTGGAAGTATTGGCAGGAGCATTTTTATTCTTCCGCGCTACTACATTTTGGGGGGCAATTCTACTTTTTGGTGCCTTGGCCGACATTGTGTACGTCAATTTCGCCTACGACGGCGGTGTGCACGTGTACAGTTCCTATTTTGTGTTGTTTTCGGCTTTTTTGTTGGTGGATTATATTCCCAAACTCTACAATCTGCTGATTTTGGAAAAATATACCTTCCCAAATACCTACTATCCAGTGTTTTCGGAGGCTTGGCAGCGCGTGACGCGCATTACCCTCAAAACCGCGACCATTATCATTTTTTTGCCCGTATTTACGTATTTGGCGGTGGTTAATTTCCTGTACGATCCCTACAAACAGCCGGCGCTCAAAGGTATCCCCGAACTGCGCGGCAATTATAACGTGACCGAATTTAAGTTAAACAATCAGGTCATTCCGTACTCGCCCTTGGATACGGTTCGCTGGCAGCAGGCCACGTTTGAAAAATGGACTACGCTTACATTCAAAGTTAATAAGCCCGTGGAACTGGACCTCTCGAACGGCGGCGGCGCTCCTATGCGCGACATCAACCGCACATTTGAGCTGACTGGAGTCGCTGGGGGGCAGCGCGTCTTCTATTACGAAGCAGATACAGTCCATAAGACCCTGTACCTGCAGGATAAAAATCGCGGAAACCGTCAGGAAGGGCGTGAGTTCCTGGGCAACCGAACCGATTTTGGCGGCGACGGGCGCACAAATGCCGCCGCTAAAAAGAAAGGCGAAAAGCCCAAAGAAGACAACTGGATTCCGAAAGAAGTCCTGGCCATCATCGGGCCAGAAGACCCTAAGATCGAATCCATTGCCCGTTCTACACGACGCACCAAGGGAATTCAGGCGGAATCCCGCCCCGCCAAACGTCACCGCATGGTGCTGAACTATGAAGTGCTGAACGGCGGTGCGCGGGTGATTCTGTCGGGCATCAACGAAAACAAAGACTCCATTAGGGTAGTGCTTGACCGCTACAACAAAAAATATGCCTTGTCGAGAAGTACGCTCGAAGCCGGAAAATACGATTGATGCACTTCAACAACTTCTATAAATACCCCTGCTTTCCGGACGTCAATGTTTGGAAAGCAGACCATTACTTACCACAAAATACATATTAGTTATTAATGAAATACGTATGAAAATCAGAACACTACCCATTATTATTCTTTTAGTGGCAAGCACGGCCTTATCGGCGTTTGCTCAATTAAAAGCAATTTCAGGAACCATCCGAGACCAAGAGGCTGGAGAGCCGTTACCAGGGGTTTCGGTCATTATCAAAGGGACCACCAACGGGACCATTTCGGACCAGCAGGGAAATTTCAAACTTAATGCGCCCGAAAGCGCAACCCTCATTTTTTCGTTTATCGGTTATACTTCAATCGAAAAAATTGTTGGTAATCAATCTACTTTTTCTATCGGCTTAAAATCAAACACCAAACAACTAAACGAGGTACGCGTTGTAGGCTATGGAACGCAAACCAAAGCCGAATTTACGGGTTCTGCGGTACGCATCACTGGCGATGTGGTCAAAGAGCAACCAGTACAGAGCTTTGACCAGGCCTTGCAGGGAAGGGCTGCCGGGGTAAGCATCGCGCAGCCCAACGGTGTCCTCAACAACCCGCCTGTGATTCGTATCCGGGGGGTCAACTCTATTTCATTGAGCTCTTATCCGCTGGTAGTTGTAGACGGGATCCCCATCAATACCGGAAACGTCTCGACCAGTACGGCCGTGCCCAACAATCCACTTGGCGATATTAACCCCGCTGATATTGAGTCAATTGATGTATTAAAAGATGCCGCCTCCACGTCCATTTACGGCTCGCGGGCCGCAGCGGGTGTATTGCTCATCACGACCAAACGGGGCAAAGCTGGCAAGCCGCGCATCACCTACGAGACTTGGGCGGGCGTGTCGGACGTGGTCCGTTTGCCAGAATTGTTGAATGCCGAGCAATACATCGCCATCAAAAACGAAGCTGTGCTGAATGCCAAAATATTGGGGGGCAATGCCACTAACGATAAAGTTGCATCGGCACTGTTTTTCCCCAATTATGACGAAAACAAAAATCCGATTGATACCCGTTGGTACGATTACATCTACCGCACGGGAACTTCCCAAAACCATAATGTAAGTATTTCGGGAGGAACGCCGAGCACTTCGTATTATTTCTCGGCCAATTACACCAAGCAAAACGGCTTTTTGGTCGGCAATGAATTCAACCGAAAATCGGTTCGTTTCAACATCGATCAGGAAATCACGAATTGGCTGAAATTAAAAGGGAGCGTTTCCTATAATTCAAGCTACAACGAATCGCCTTATGCCGGGTCGCTGCCCAATTCCAACTTCTTTCTGGTGGGAGCGGCTCGTCTGGCCATTGCGCTGCCGCCCAACGTGGCAGCCTTCAATCCCGACGGCTCGTACAACATCAACCCCGCCGCTCCCAACACCATCGGCATGGGTAACAACCAAGTGGTAAGCAACTGGGGTAACCCCGTAGCGCTGCTGCGCGAAAACCGCTATACGTCCGAAAATGACCGCATCATCGGCAGTTTCTCGGCGGTAGCCAAGCTGCTCAAAAACCTTGATTTTACGACCTCTTATTCCGTAGACCGGCTCCGTACCGACAACGTCAGCTTCGACAGTGCCATTCAGGGAAACGGGTTTTCAAGTCGAGGAAACGCCACTAACACCACCGCACTCCGCGACAACTGGAACTGGACTAACACCCTTTCGTACAACACTGCGTTTGGGGCAAAGCACTCGCTTTCGGCTTTGTTGGGATATGACCTGCAAAAATTCAACAACAACGCTTGGGGGGCTTCCCGCACCCAAACATCGGACTCCTTCTTTGATAATTATCAGGGCAACTGGGGAGCTATTTCCGCCACGGGCAATGACATCAGCGAGCGCGCCTTTTTATCGTATTTTGCCCGTTTAAGCTATGACTTCGGCAAAAAATACTTCGTCACCATCAATGCCCGACGTGACGGAAACTCGGCCCTGGGCAGCGGCCGAAAATACGGAAACTTCGGCGGCGTGTCGGCAGGCTGGGCGCTGTCAGAAGAAGAGTTTTACAAAACCTCTCCCCTTTCCGCCGTTCTGAGCAACGTCAAACTCCGCGCCAGCTGGGGGCGTGTCGGCAACGGAAACCTGAGCGATGCCTACAGTTCGTTGGAATTGTACAGCGGCTCTTTGTACGGAAATGCGCCAACCTGGGCCATTTCGCAAGCAGGAAATCCGAACTTAGGCTGGGAAACCAGCAACCAAACCAACATCGGGGCGGATTTGGGCTTTTGGAACGACCGCATTCAGGTAGAATTGACGTACTTCAACAACGACGTGGACGGTCTGATCCTGAGCGCGCCGCAGGCGGTTTCCAAAGGAATTCCAGGCAACGCTATTTTGGGTAACGTAGGCTCAATGTACAACCGGGGAATCGAATTGGGCATCACTGGCAATGTACTGCGTAAGGGAGACTTCTCGTGGAATACCTCGTTGAATTTCACCAAATTAACCAATAAAGTAACCGCCCTCGCCGACGGAAGTACCGACATTGTGGGCACCACCCACGTATCCTACGAAACCACTAATATCACCCGCGTCGGGTATTCAGTCGGCAGTTTGTACGGTGCCAAAACGGCGGGTGTCAACCCAGAAAACGGCCAACGGATCTTCATCAATGCCAAGGGAGAAAAAGTGCAGTACAGCCAAGTCGTGCTGCCGGGTCAAAGTCAGTGGACCTACCTCGACGGCACCAAAGCTGCGGCCATCACTGGAGCAGATTATTACCTCATCGGCAATGCCATTCCTACATGGTACGGTGGATTCGGTAACACTCTCAAGTACAAAAACTTCGATTTGGGCATCAACTTCTCGTTCTCGGGCGGCAACCTGATCATGAACGGAACGCGCGCTACGTTACTTGACCAACGGGCTTATAACAACTCCACCGAGATCCTGAAACGCTGGCAAAAACCAGGCGACATCACCGACATTCCCCGCTTGGTCTACAACGACCAATTGTCGAGTGGCTCGTCGTTTCCCGTTTCCACCAATGCCGAAAAAGCGGATTTTCTGCGCCTACAAAATGCGTCATTGGGCTACCGAATTCCCGCCAATCCCGTGTTTACTAAGATCGGACTCAGCACGGTGCGCGTCTACGCCCAGGGCTCCAACCTGTTTTTGCTGACGCCTTATACGGGCACCGACCCCGAATCATCGGTCAACGGCAACTCCAACACTACTCCGGGTGTCGAGAAGAACTCAGTGGGTCAGGCCCGGACATTCACCTTCGGCCTCAACGTAAGTTTTTAATCATAAGCCATTATCAGAACGTATAACGAAATCAAGCGTATGAAAAGAGTACACACATATCCAACCGTTCGTCGTATCCCCGGCGCTTTGTGCGTGGGGCTATTGCTCACCATCTCAAGCTGCGACGACCAAACATTATTGAACCCTGCCCCCGAAACTTCCATCAGCGGAGCCAATGCGTTCGACACCCCCGATCGTATTTTGGGATTGGTCAACGGAATCTATAAATCCGTCAAAAGCGGAAACTTTTACGGCGGCAATTATTACATCTACACCGAAGCCCGGGGGGAAGAATTCATCAACCGCACCAGCAATACCTTCACGGCCTTTGAGGCGTGGAACCAAACCTTAAATTCAGGCTCCAACTTTGTGGCTGGGTTTTGGTCGGCGGCGTACACGTCCATCAATAATGCCAACATTCTCATCAAAGGTCTGACCGACAATCCCACCAAGGTAAGTGCCGCGCTGACCAAGCAGTACATCGCCGAAGCCAAGTTTCTGCGGGCATTGAGTTATTACAGTTTGGTAACGCTCTACGCCCGTCCCTACAACGAAAACAAGGGCACTTCGCCAGGTTTACCGCTGCGGTTGCAGGCCGAAACCAACACCGCCAACAATGACCTCAAACGCAGCACCGTGGCCGAGGTATACGCTCAGATCATCAAAGACCTCGACGAAGCCGAAGCAGACCTTCCGCTCAATTACGCTTCTGCCCTGCTGAATACCACCCGTGCGCACCGCAACACCGCCATTGCGCTCAAAACCCGTGTGTACCTCAACAGCGGCAACTACGCCAAAGTGATCGAGGAAGCGAAAAAGATCGTGTCGACGGGAGCACCTTTTGCCGCTTCGTCGGGAGTAGCGCATAAGCTGCAAAACATCGTGGAAATTTTCACCACCAACTACACCAGCACCGAGTCGATCCTGTCGGTACCGATGACGGAATTGGACAACGTCGGCGGACAATCTTCTTTTCCGTACGTGTACAATGCCAATTCAGAATACAACCTGAACCCAACGGGAATCTGGGGCGATACCGAATGGAAATCCACTGACTTGCGGCGCACGTTTGCGCGAACCGCTTCGGGCGTTCAGTTTTTGACCAAATACAACAAACCTTCGCCGTTTTTGGACTATCTCCCCATTATCAGATATTCGGAAGTGCTGCTCAACTACGCCGAAGCTGCCGCCCGCACGGGCGATGTCGCCAAAGCCACGGAGTTGCTGAAGGCCGTTCGGAATCGCTCCGATGCCGCCTATGTATTCCCCGCAAGCGCCCTCGAAACACCCACGGCCCTGGTCAATACCATTTTGAAAGAGCGTCGAATCGAGCTGTTGGGCGAAGGCTTCCGCTCCAACGACCTGCTGCGCAATCTGTTGCCCCTGCCTGCTAAAGCGAGCAGTGCCCTGAGCGCTCCGGAAGTGAAACCTACGGACGTGAATTACATTTTGCCATTGCCCAACGTAGAGATCGTTACCAACAAAAAATTACTGGACTGATTCCACAAAAACCCGACGTTACCGGCGGCATGAACAATGCATGCTGCCGGTCATTCCACCCAACACATTGATTCTTTTCATTCTATGGTCTTTCGCATCTTTCTTTTTTGTTTACTCGCCTTCAGCGCCACGGCGCAGCGGGTTCGGCAGAGTGAGCCGCAGGAACCGGCGCACGATGGCCACCGGCAGGAAGCCCACGATAGGTCCGGCCACGACCATCTGAATCACATTCAGGAATACCGCAAGGAAACGGTGTTTGTGCATAACCTGCCCGTACCGCAACTGCTGACCGGTATTGGTTCCGCGAATTTTCCCATCTCGACCCAATCGGCCAAAACGCAGGCTTTTTTTAATCAGGGTATTCAGTTGCTGCACTGTTTCTGGGATTTTGAGGCGTACCGCGCCTTCAAAGAAGCCATTCGGCACGATTCTGCGGCGATTATGCCCTATTACGGATTGTACAGCGCCATTGGGGCTATTGAAGGAGATGAGTTTAAGAACGACCAAAAACTGGCCCTCCGTAAGCTGAAAGCCCTGAAAGACAACGCCACGGAACGCGAAAAACTATACGCCGAAGCCATTTTACTACGTGACGGCGACGCTGAAGGCGGGAAAGCGGCGTATCAGAAAAAGCTGGAACTCATCATCCACAAATACCCGCAGGATGTAGATGCCAAGCTGTTTTTGGCCTTGAGCAAAATGGGTGGCTACGATGCCAAACTCAACCCCCGCGAAGGGCAACTCTACTCCGAATACTTGCTGAAAGACCTGCTCCGCGAGCATCCCAACAACGCGGCGGCCCATCATTATTGGATCCATTTAAAAGAAAACTGCTGTCCGGAACAGGCCCTCGAAAGTTCTGAAAAACTACCAAAACTCGCCCCCAATTCGGGGCACATGGTTCACATGCCGGGCCACGTGTATTACAAATTGGGCGAATACAAAAAAGCGCACGATGCGTTTGTAGCGGCCGTAAAGGTGGATTCAATTTACATGAAGCAACAAAATATTCCCGAGGTCGATGCCTGGAACTATATCCACAACATTAATTACCTGCTCTCCAACTGCGCCGAAAACGGTCGGTATCAAACGGCCCTGTATTACGCGGAAAAGCTGCAAAATATGCCTGCCACGAAAGAACGGAAACGCAAATACGAAGGCCGTTTCTTCTATCAGGGGGTGATCGCGCCCGCCAAAATGGAGCTTTGTTTTGGGTTTTACCAAAAAGCCGCTGACCGATTGGCCGCCATTCGATTGGACAAAGACAGCCTCTTTACCGGCAAAGCCATCGCGTACAAAGATGCGCTGTTTTACTTCGCGTCGGGCATGCAGGCCGTCAAAAACGGCCGCATCGACGACGCCAAGCGCTTCGTCAATGCCCTCGACGCGCTGCTCTGGCGCAACGAAAATCAGGGCTCCGCCAAAGAGATCATTGCCACCCGTCGCATCAACGACCTGAACGTGGCGTCGCTGGAATTGCAGGGGGTCATCAAAAGCGCCGAAAACAACTACCCGGAAGCCGTAGCCCTCCTCGAAAAAGCCAAGACCAAGGAAGTTGAACTCGGTTACAGTGAGCCGCCGTCGTACGCGCGTCCGGTGCTGATCAGTTTGGCCGAAGCCCACCTTAAAGCGGGCCAATACGACAAAGCCGTAAAGGCCTACGAACAACTGTTGGAACGCTATCCCCATACCGCCAACGCCTACTGGGGATTGTACAGGGTATACAAACAAAAAGGAGACCGTGCCAAAGCCAACGAATATGCCGCCCAACTGGCAGAAGTATCCAAATTTGGCGACAAAGGCCTGTTCCCGCTTTAGCAAACCCAATTATTAACCGCTGATTTTTAACAATATCCATCTATTATCTCTCATTTTTCACTCAAAATTCATTCATCATGAAAAAGTACGCAACACACGCAGCAGTACTGTTTTTGTCGGTCTTCCTGTTGGCTTTTACGGTAGAGACCTCCTACGAAGCAGAGATCAAAACCTGGCATCAAAAACGCATCGACGACCTTAAAAAAGAAGAAGGCTGGCTCAATCTGGCGGGTTTGTTCTGGTTGCAGGAGGGCGAAAATACCATTGGCGGTAATGCCAAAAACAGCATTGTATTTCCCGAAGATCACAGCGATGCTTTTTTGGGAAAGGTCATTTTAAAAAATGGCAAAGTAACCTTTGAAGCTGCCAAAGACGCGTCGGTCGCGTTGGGCGACCAACCCGTAACCGCCGCCGAACTTTTTCCGTATCAGGGCAAACCTACCGTGTTGAAACACAAAACCCTGCGCTGGTTCATCATTCAGCGGGGCGACAAATACGCCATTCGTCTGCGTGATCTGGAAGGGCCGTACCTGAAAGGAATTAAGGGAATCGAAACGTTTCCCATCAGTCAGGATTGGCGCGTAAAGGCAAAGTTCATTCCGACGGTTGGGAAAAAACTGAGCATTACCGATATCACGGGGCGCACGTACGAGCAGGAATCGCCCGGTAAGTTTGTCTTCACCTTCGGCGGCAAAGAGTACAGCCTCGACGCCGTCGGCTCCAAAGAGCGTCCGCATTTCGTGTTTGGCGACTTGACCAATAAACACGGCTCGTACGGCGGCGGACGTTTTCTCGACGCCCCCGCTCCTGACGCTGAGGGCTATACGTACATTGATTTCAACAAAGCGTACAATCCGCCGTGTGCCTTCACACCTTACGCCACCTGCCCGCTTCCGACCAAAGAAAACACGTTGGCATTGGCCGTCAAGGCAGGAGAAAAATACCACGGAGACCATTGATCGCGCTTTTTTTCTCAATTTGTTTTAACTTACCCATTCATTGACAAATTGAACGAATAACCCCCATTGATTCCAATGCAAAGACCTTTTGCCCTAAGCTTAAAGTTGTATGTTCAACTCCCGATACTGTTTTCGGTATTGGGAGTTTTGTATACCGGAAACGACGATTTTCAAGCCCCAAACCAGTATTTGGCGATTTCTGATACCACGCAACACCCCGCCTCTTTCGGTTTCGGGCGTCCGGCCACAAAGGCCGAAATTGACCGATTAGACATTGACATCCGTCCCGATGGCAAAGGCTTGCCGGCGGGTTCTGGTCTTGCCACCAAGGGCAAAATCATTTTTGATAGCAAATGCGTGGCCTGTCACGGAGCAGGCGGCATCGGCGGGCCGAATGGCTCACTGGTGACCACAACTGCCGCTGGCGATAAAGAAAAGCGGGCCGAAAAAACCATCGGCAATTATTGGCCCTACGCCACCACGGTGTTTGACTACATACGCCGGGCTATGCCGTTCAACCAACCTGGCTCACTGACCAATGAAGAGGTTTACCATTTGACGGCTTATCTGTTGAGCGCTAACAAACTCATCGACGAAAAAACCGTGATTGATGCCAAATCGCTTCCCAAAGTCATCATGCCCGCACAAAAACTGTTCGTTCCCGACGACCGGAAAGGAGGACCGGAAGTAAAATGAAAAACACCCTCATTCAACTCAGTCAGTTTACGGAGAAACTCTCGCGGCGTAAACTCCTCGGCGGAGCGGCCACGGTCGCCGTCGCCCTTGTTCAAAATGCGCACGGACATACCCTCCAAAAAGGCATTCCGCAGTCAGCGTTGGACGATGACCCCACCAAAGTCCCAGGGGTACCGCCCGGAGAGCTGGGCACCCGGTCGCCGTTTGAAAAATTGCTCAAAGACCCCTCTGCCACCTCTTCGCGGTCGCCGTTGCAGGATATTTACGGAATGATCACCCCTTCCGATCTGCATTTTGAACGTAACCACGGCGGCGTACCTGCCATTGATCCCGCCAAACACGAATTGCTAATTCATGGGTTAGTGGAAAAACCCCTCATTTTCAAAGTGGCTGACCTAAAGCGTTTTCCGTCGGTGTCACGAATTGCTTTTTTGGAATGTTCGGGCAATTTCCGTTCGGGCAAAGAAACTCTCCGTCCGCAGGATGTGTGCGGCTTGACCAGCCAAAGTGAATGGACGGGTGTGAAACTCTCCACGATCTTCCGGGAAGCGGGCATCAAACCCAACGCTACGTGGTTTCTGGCCGAAGGAGGCGATGCTGCCGTCATGACCCGCAGCATTCCCGTCAAAAAAGGTTGGGACGATGCTATTTTGGCCTACGCTCAAAACGGCGAAGCCCTCCGTCCCGAGCAGGGCTATCCGCTGCGGTTGTTTTTGCCGGGCTGGGAAGGAAACACGAGCGTCAAATGGCTGCGTCGACTGGAGCTTTCCGATCAGCCGTTCATGACCCGCGAAGAAACCTCCAAATACACCGAAAGTGTCAACGGCAGAGTACGGCAGTTCAGTTTTGACATGGACGCACGCTCCATCATCACCTTTCCTTCGTACCCCCAAAGCGTAGAAAAAGGCTGGATTGAGATTCGGGGCATTGCCTGGAGCGGGCGCGGAAAAGTAGTGCGGGTGGAAGTCAGCACTGATGCAGGTAAGTCGTGGCACCTGGCAGCCCTTCAGGACCCGATCCTGGACAAAGCGCATACTGCTTTTCGGTATTTGTGGCAATGGAAAGGCGATGAAACCGAGATCATGAGTCGCGTCACCGACGAAACGGGTTATACCCAACCCACGCTGAAGCAACTGGTGGAAGCACGTGGCGAGTCGGGCGGTTATCATTTCAATCCCATTACGGCTTGGCAAATCAAGCGCGACGGTGCGGTGCTGTTCAAACCAGAAAAATAAAAATGTTCCCTTTTAATAAGCAAAACTGAAATCCCAATTTTAACCCATTGAAAAATAACCAACCATTTATTACAACCCAGCCCTCCTTTCGGGGGGCAAAAAGCTATGATTTTGATGCTGTTGTGGTTGGTTCTGGCCCAAACGGGCTATCCGCGGCCATTACTATGCAACAAGCAGGGCTACAGGTTTTGCTGGTAGAAGGAAAATCTACGATTGGAGGTGGCTTACGAACGGCAGAATTAACCCTGCCAGGCTTTAAACATGATATTTGCTCAGCTATTCATCCTATGGCGGTGGCCTCTCCTTTTTTTAGCACTTTACCATTAGAGAAACATGGCTTGGAATATCTTTATTCTCCCATTGCGGCAGCCCACCCATTTGACGATGGAACCGCGGCGGTACTTGCCCAATCCATTGACAAAACAGCTTCATTATTGGGAATAGACGAGGCAAAGTACCTATCCTTGATATACCCCATTAAAAAACACTGGACGTCCCTTATTTCGGGCATTTTAGGTCCTTTGCGCTTTCCCGAAAACCCGATTAGTTTTGCTCAATTCGGCCTTAATGCCTTAGCGCCAGCTTCTTGGTTGGTTAAAAAGTTCAAAACCCCAGCCGCGCAAGGGCTGTGGGCCGGGATGGCGGCGCATTCGATTTTACCCCTCAGTCACTTGACTACTTCCGCCATCGGTTTGATCTTACTGACCGCTGGGCATGTGCAAGGGTGGCCCATTCCTAAGGGAGGCTCTCAGCAAATCAGCAATGCCTTAGCTTCGTATTTTACGTCAATTGGGGGCAAAATTGAAACAGATTTTTACGTTCAATCACTTTCGCAACTGCCTTCCGCCCAAACAATTTTATTCGACATTACACCGCGACAGTTACTCAAAATTGCTGGACATCAGTTTTCGGCTATTTATAAATGGCAGCTTGAAAAATACCGTTATGGGATGGGCGTTTTTAAGGTTGATTGGGCATTGGATGGCCCCGTTCCGTTTCGCTCCGAAGCAGCTAGGGCTGCTGGTACGTTGCACCTCGGAAATACTTTTCAGGAAATAGCCGCCGCCGAGCAATCGGTTTGGAATGGCTCCCATGCTGAAAAACCTTTTGTTTTGCTAGCCCAACAAAGTCTTTTTGATGCTACCCGTGCTCCAAAAGACAAACATGTGTTGTGGGGTTATTGCCACGTCCCAAACGGTTCCACTAAAGACATGACAAACACCATAGAAAGGCAAATTGAACGTTTTGCGCCAGGTTTTAGAGAGCGAATTTTGGCAAGACATACGCTCAATACGGCCCAAATGGAAGAATACAACCCCAATTATATCGGGGGAGATATTAACGGCGGTGCTTTAACCCTCGACCAACTCTTTACACGGCCGGCATTGAGGTGGTCTCCGTATCGCAGCTCCACAAAGGGGTTATATATCTGTTCCTCTTCTACCCCTCCCGGAGGAGGAGTTCACGGGATGTGCGGTTATCACGCCGCAAAACAGGCACTTTATGATATATTTAATATCAAACTTTAAATCTGCTCTAAAGGTAAAAAGCCTCAAAACATTGATTTGGGGCTTTCAGAACTATTCCCCCCACCAATAATACACGGCAATTAAATTATTTATTCTGCGCCATCGGCGCCGACTCAATGGAATTAGCTTCAAACTGACACCCTTTTGAGTAAATAGGCTTTCCTTTTGCTTTCAAGCTGAAATTTTTGCACGAACGGGGTTTCTGATGTACAAATGACGATCGGAGTGGTATATATTTTTAAGGCTCTGAATAATGTAATCCACATCGGCTGGTGTATTGTTCTTGTTAAATGAAAACCGAACATTTTCCAACTCAACATTGCTTTGCGGTGCCGTCAATACATGAGAGTGAGACATATGTAGATTGGAACAAGCACTACCACCCGATTCGCAATCCCATACAGATTCAATTGACTGACCAAATACTCCGAAGAATGAAGGTTGGGAAAAGCAACATTCAGAAGTGTAAAGTGCGACTGTACAAATTTAAACACTAGGTTATTTACGTAAACTTCTGCGTGTTTAAGAGATCCTATTCAACATAAAATTCAGTATGAAACTATTATGGAAACCGACTTTTTGGCCTGTATTACTGCTTTTTATCTCGGGTTTTCAGGAAATCTGTACCTCTGTTTTTATGAGACCTCTATGTTGTCCTAATCAATCCAGCAGGGTCGGGAAGCACTCCCTTTTTAGCAGGTAATCCATAATGTAATGATACCATATGGAAACGTAATGCTGGCTCCCGAAAAATGGAACGTAAGGGTTAGAAAAAACACTATGTTTATGTAGGTAACCTATTAGTTACCTCAGGTTACTTAACCCGATCATTTTGTTTGGTAACCTGAAATTGGGGAAGAAAAGGTTGCCAGACTATACGTTTAGGTTACATGCCGATAGTTTACCTAAGATCAAAGATAGTCCTCGGGACGTTTTTAGCCTCTTTCAAATATCGATTCAGGAAATCAAGTTTATTTCCTAGGCAGATATTTTTTTTCAGTCTTAGCTATTTCTTTATCAGTAAAATTCCAGCTAAAACTAACATTAGACCTATTCCCTTCACCCAATTAAAGGGTTTTACAGGCATACCAAATAAGCCATAATGGTCCAACAATAGTGACATAGCCATTTGTCCACAAATGACAAGTCCTAAAAAAACGGCTATTCCCAGCTTAGGTGAGGCAACTATGGTTGAAATAATATAAAATGCACCCACCAGCCCCCCAAGCCACGCATAAGGTGGAGACTGACCGAGTTGTAAGAATGATTTATATAATGCCGTAGGATTACTTACGCTATAAATAATCAACGCAATTGTGCCTACCGAAAATGAAATCAATGACGACGTGATCGCATTACCCGAAAAAGAAGTAAGCTTATTGTTAAAAGCAATTTGCAGTGGCAAGACAAACCCAGCTGTTAAGGCTAATATTAAATAAATCTTGTTCATTTCTTTTTTGTTGCTAAAACCCACTGATTATCTGTTTCGGTCGTACTGTCCGAGGATTCCTTCAATATAAAATGTTTAAGTTTTTTATTTAATTTTCTTTTCAGTCTATTGTTAGGAAAATTTTTGGGTCCTAAGACGATAACTTCTGAATGGATTAGGTCATCGTTATTGTCATAGTAGTATACTAAAGAAAGATCACATTTTTGGGGATTAGTTTCTACCACCCAATATCCAATTGATGGCATGTGTAGATTACGGCTAGTCGATTCACTGAAGCCATTTGTCTCAATGGATATAAGTATTGGGAGTATACAGATAAGTGTTTTCATAATAATGTAGTTGAATTAGTTTTAAAGTAAGTAATGTTTGAACTGGCAGGAAAAGGATATTTTCAGGGTAGAAGCATTTTAATGCAACTCATAACGAAGAAACACTCCTGGATTATAAAGTGTGGAAATGGTCTTTCCCCGTTGGTCAATATTTAAGGCAATACCCACCACCGTTTGTCTTATATGAAGCCCAGCCCGAAAATTTTGAAAACTTCTGTTGTGATGTTTAGGGCCATAATTGGTCATAAACTGGGCACGTGAATAAAAATGAATACGTTCAGTAATTGCGGGAGTATACTCCAACAGTATCATCATTTCTACGGAACCATTTTTTTTAAGATCAACACGTGGAACCAAAAAAGCCTGGAAGTCACGATGTGCATATCGAAATTGAAGAGATACTGCTGGAGAGATGCCTGGTTTACTGGCATAAAATGTGCCCAACCCAAGCTTGAGAAATCGCATCACTGAATAAGTAACATAAGTTTGGCTCATCAATTCATTCATGTCATCACCTTCATAAAATGCATGAAGCGATGATGTATGCATAAAACCAAATCGGGAACTTCCAAGGCTTTTTGAAATAGTATGCTGGTAGAAGTAATTCTGTTTACCCACCATTGTTTCAATAGTGGTGGGTTGTGCGTTAACGGCAGCCACGGCGACCATCCCAGCAAAGACGAGTACCCAGCGGATCATAATGGATGGCTTTTCAATATTTTGTAATCTACCGAAAGTGCTCCACCTCCTGAAATGAAAAGCATTACGCACATGGCTAACACAAGTATGTGATATTCAAAGCCTTCACCAGCATTTGTGCCCGACCAGTTCATGTAAAATCCATAATCGAAATGATAGGTGGCCATTCCAATGAAGATTCCGAAAACACCTAATGCGGCAACTCGGGTCAGTAGTCCTGTCACTAGCATCAATGATCCAAAGAATTGAATGCAGATTACTGCATACCCAATGAGCGCAGGTAATCCCATATTGGCAGAAAGAAATTCGATGGTGGATTGTAATCCAAAACCACCAAACCAACCGAGCATACTCTGGGCACCATGTGAGAAGAGAACAATTCCCAGAGCAAAACGAATCGCTGTTGCTCCCCAGTTTTCAGTTGTGGTTATTAGTTGTGTTTTCATTTTAATTATTGTTTTGCTGTTAGAAATGTGAAGTTTTCTATGTTGGATTTCGAGTCGGCTTTAAGTTGTTGTGTAAGCGTAGCAATGCGTTGCCCAAAAAGTTCAGCAGTATGCAGATCTGCTGGATCGTAAAATTCTTCATGGGAATTACTGGATAAGGTCATCAATCCTAGATAGCTGGCCATTCCATTGGGCTCGGACAATTGTTTACCAGCAGAATCGTATTGAGGCATTATTCCAAGCGGGATCCATAACATACCATGTTGAGCAGCAAAAATGGATAAGTTAGTAAGCGTATTAAGCTTGTCACCATTTATGCTGGATGAATTGGTGAAACCCGCCGCCAATTTGTCTTTCCAATGTTGATTGGCCCACGCCGAACCAGTAGACTCCATAAAGAGCTTAAACTCGGCTGAAACATTTCCGAAGTAAGTGGGGCTACCAAAAACCAAAGTATCAGATTCAATCAACAAGTGGGGATGCTGTATCGCCATTTTGCTTGTAAGCAAAATGACATCGTCCACTACTTTTCTTGCACCTTCGGCAATCCGCTCGGCCACCATTTTGGTATGCCCAAAGCCACTGTGATAAATAATTGCTATTTTCATAATTTTACATTCGGTTTACCCGCGTTTTGTTGGTTGCAAAATTACAGAGTAGCCAAGGGGGGCGAAATAAACTAGATTATCGTTTTTAGTTGAACTAGTTCAAGATGAAGGCAGATTTACTACTTGAAAGCCTCGAAAAGGAGATTTGGCTTTCTGACCGAGATAAAGAATTAATTGTGTCCCTTGTTCGGGAACGAAGAATAAAGAAACACCAATTTGTGGTACATGAAGGCGCAGTCAGCCGTTGCACAAACTTTGTAATTGAGGGAAGCATGCGTACCTATTTTGTGGATCTAAATGGGCAAGAACACATTGTCCAGTTTGCCATTGAAGGTTGGTGGATTAGCGATTTAAACAGTTTTATCATGCAAGTGCCCGCTACCTTTAATGTGCAGGCTATTGAAGACTGTGTAGTTTTGGAGTTACCTTATGAAAACCTGGAAACACTTTATGAAAACGTACCAAAGATGGAACGCTATTTCAGGATCCTCACCCAAAGGGCATTTGTGTCTTTTCAGCAACGTATATTACAGAATATCAGCATGACAGCTGAGGATCGTTATTTAGCTTTTTTAAAAAAATATCCCAAGATTGAGTTACGGATTCCACAGAGGTTAGTAGCGTCATATCTGGGTATTTCACCAGAGTTTTTAAGTAAGATTAAAAAGCGTTTAAAAGAGGCTAAGTCCAATTTGAAATAATGGCCGTTCAGAGTCAAAACGGGTAAAAAAGCGGCGTTTTGGAGAAGAAAATCAATTTCTTTTGTAAAAAAATACGTTTCAGTAACTCGGGTTACCCCATGAAACAGACTCTATACCGACAATAATTGTGCTGTTACCCGTAAGCTATCGTTAGTAGCTAAACTTGTACAACAGTGTAAATATCTGATAGAAAGCTGGTTAACTTACTTAGATTTGCCAAGAGCTAAGCCAAGCCAAAATTTTAGTATCACCGGGATACTGTGGTTATAGAGCGTACCAGCCTGTTTCCGACAGTAGTCGCTACTTTTGCGCCTTATGTATAATACATAATCCTTTCACACCGTGCGGCTTATCCCGCCAGCTTTGCTTTCACTAATCACATGGCCATCAAGATTGCCAAAGCAATGGGGGCGTATGTCGTTGCTTTTACCACATCAGAATCAAATTTTGCAGAAGTCAAACGCCTTGTAGCCGATGAAGTCGTGTTGTCAAAAGACTAAGAGCAAATAGCGGCGTACCGAGGGAAACTTCACTTCATTCTTGATGCCGTGTCTAGCTGAACATAATATCAATAATTATTTGAACTTGCTTCGTGTAGACGGTTCGCGGGCGCTTGTTGGCGCTCCTAAGCACCCATTTGCCCATCGTAGCTTTCAGTCTGATTATGGGGTGTAAGTGCTTTGCTGGTTCTATGATTGGCGATATTGCTGAGACCCAGGAAATGTTGAACTTCTGCGGTGAGCATAACATTGTCGCAGACATTGAAATGATTGATATACAACAGATCAACAAAGCGTACGAACGGTAGTTGAAAGGCGATGTGAAGTATCACTTTGTGATAGATATGGCGTCTTTAAATGCGAACGAAAATCGACGTTGACTTAGTGAAGCGAGATAGCACAACCTTCGATGAGATGCAATTACTTCGAAGGTTAGGCTTTTATTGGCCAGCAAGATTTTCTTTATCAGCCAATAATGTTTTTAAGCCGATGGTGTACGCAGGCATGGGGGAGAAAGACAGCGGCATGGTTTATTTACAAAAAGCGGCCGATTTGGACGTTATTCATTCTGATGTATCAATAAACTCTTCATTCAAAATCTGCCAAAAACACTCCATTTTCGGGATGTTATTAGCAAGTTTGACTTAATGGAATCTAAATCTCTGACTCAATAAATCTGAAACTGACCGCCATATTCTTCATCTCATTGCCGGCTTTTTATTTTCGGTTAAGTATTCATTTTTGCTCTTCAAAAAAACTATTGGGATAATAAACTAAGTTTTTGGAACAATAAACTAAGTCTGGAACGATAGACTAACAAATTGCGCAAATAGACCAACATCATCAAAGTGCGGCTCTTTACTTTTGTCAAGGCAATGCCCTAACGGCTATTCTCTAAACCTTTAAACCAAAATTTGATGAAAGCTCTTTACTGTTTTGGCAGGTGCTCACCCATGCTTATCACTCCCATGACTTCATGATTCGGTGCTCGAAATGCCAGCCTTGGCTGCTTTTGCGGGAGCGTTTTCACGCTTGGGACGTCTCACTTTTTACACGTTTATAATTACACTTTACCCTACTTTTTTTAACACGCGTTTCGTATGAAAAACTCTCTTTTATTTCCCCAATCTGATCTATTTATAAAGGTCTTTTCCCCCACTGTTTTAGATTCAATAAGAAAATTCTTCTCCCTCTGCCTAATCATCTGTACAAAGTTGGGCCGAAGTCCCTAAAGTCAACGCTGGCGATGCACCGGCCTCGATCGCGCATCAGCCTAACTCTTTTGATTTTTCCTTTTATTTTTCAACATTTTAAATCCCTACTACAATGAAAAGCTCAAAAATTTTGACACGGTTGATTCTATTACCATTGGGAGTATTTGCCACTCTGATCAGTTGTACCAACGAAAGCCTCACCCCATCCCCCGATGCACGGCAACAAGACAAAAACGCTACTGCCATGGCCTCCAGGAGGGTGGGCATTGTTCACCATGTTTCTGCCGGTGGGCCCGATATTGATACCCCTAATTATGGTCCAGGTGCTGATGCAAATTATTCGCTGGTAGCTAATATGATGGCTGATGGAAGTGTAAATGGTCAGTACTCCGACCGGTCTTCGCAGGAAAATGGCGGTGGTGGATTTCATGCTACCATTGATTGCATGACCATTGTCGACAATGTAGCATGGCTGAGTGGTGTCATTACCTCAGGTAATAGTGGTGGCACTGATTTGACCGGAAGACGTGTACTTACGAAAGTTGTGGATAATGGGAATAAAGATGATCAGATCAGTTTTTCTTATTTCTCTAATACTCTGTGTAGCGCAAAACCTAGCTCGATGGCGCTTTTCCCGACTAGAGGACAGGTCACGGTATGGTAGGTAGTCCGACTTGCTTAAATAAGTCAATAAAAAAATCTGGCGCTTTGGTAGTTAATACCAAAGCGCCAGATTTTTTTATTAGGTCAAGTACATTTAATTTAACATTCTGCTTCAGGGAATAATAACTGTTTCCTTCTATGCTCGTACTTAACTTATGCCTCTTACTCTAAATAGTGCTACCCAGAATTCTTGCCTATATACAAACCCGCTAACAAACGTGAGTTATGGATAATTATACCGGTCTATTGGGCTTCGTTTTTCGCCAGTGAACATAGGAATAAATGTTGTTTTATGCTACAAAAAGGCATTAAAAAATGCCGCCACCCCAATACCATTCCTGAAAATCGGAATTGGTGAAGTGCCGGCCCACTAGGCGGCTATAGGGCAGTTCGAGATCGTTGGAACGATAGTTCAATGTTTTGAGGTCTGGATAAGAAGGCGTTTCTTTGACTTCAATGGCCGTTTCTTTGTTCAGAATAAAATCGATTTCCTGTCCTGATTTTTTTTGGTAGTACGCCACTTCACCCAGCCGCAGTAATTGTAAGGCTACTGCATTTTCAAATACTTGCCCACTGCTTACTTGGGCCAGTATTTGCAACATACCCGTATCGGCAATATACACCTTGCGTTGGGCCGCAATTTCCTTGTCTTTGTTTTTGGTAAAGGACGGAATCAGGTGAATAAAGTAGGTGTATTCAAACAAAGCCATGTATTCGGTAAGTTTGTTACGATTAATCCCCGAAATACTGCTCAATTTACTGACGTCCAAGCGGCTGCCCGTGCGTGAGGCTAGCAGCTGGCAAAGTTTGTACAAATCATTGCTCACCCGAAAATCAGATAATAGTTTGATGTCGAGTTCAATGTAAGCATTGATGATGTCTTTGAGAAAAGCGGTTTTATCGTCGGCCGTTTCGGCCAAAACGACTTCGGGAAAGCCTCCAAACCTCAAATAGGTTTCGTATTCTTGTCGGAAAATTTGATAAATGGGTTCCGAAAATGGTTTTTGGGCGGTATGTTCAAACTGCGAACGCGCAAATCCCCGAAATTGTAAGAATTCATCAAAACCGAGGGGGAACATCTCAAAAATACGTTTGCGTCCAGCCAGACTTTCTGTAAAGTGATTCTTTAGGTAATAAGAACTCGAACCCGTTAGAATAAACTTAATGGCGTAGGTATCGTAAAGGTACTTAATGACGCTCGGCGAGTTGGGCACCAATTGAATCTCATCTAGGGCCAGCACTGCGGGTTGATTGAGGGCCAACCCCAACGCCTCCAAGCCTGCTTCGATGGCTTGGTAGCTGTTTTGGCTAAACAAAATACGGTTGTCTATCTTCTCAAAGTCTAAATACAGCTTATTGGGGTGGGCGGTTTTAGCCAGTAAAAATTTCAAAGCGGTAGTTTTTCCCACCCTTCTCATGCCCGTAATGACCGTAGCCTGTGGTTTGGCTAGGTGTCCCTCTAACTCGCTGAATAATGCTCTTTGTATCATAAATACTAACTATATGCACAAATATAATGCAAAAAGTATTACTATTGAAAAGCAGTTTCCTTAATTTTTTCCATATTTTGAGGGTATATATCAATATCTTCTCTCAAAGTTCTTTTAATTTTACGTTATTTTTTTTACCTGATTCTAATTCGTACTGTAGTGTTTAAATAACTAAAACCCAACTCATTGCTTAAATTGCAACAGATTTGGGGGACTATAATAGGTTTTGATTATTCTAAAAGTATAGGTTCTTCATTCAAAAATTTAACTTCCATAATTTCAACCAATGCCTGTTTAGAGATTCAGTGAAACAAGCTCCTTTTTGTTTATACAAAACAGCATACTGATGGATATTTCTATAAATAAGTGACTTTATGTTTAACGTACTAAATGGATTATACAATGGGCAAATCAATAGCGGCTACTGTTAACATGAATGATTTACAAATAATGTATTATAGTAACGATATAAAAACGTTAAAAACCCGAAATATATTAATTTTTAATATTGCCATTTCAATTTTTACATAATTACATATTACCATAATTACATTAATATGGTTTTACATAATTATGTATTATATTTGAATGTAAAACACAACAATTCATACATGAAAATCATTACCATAGCCCACCAAAAAGGAGGTGTTGGCAAAACTACCATCGCCCTTAATCTTGGATATTGTTTACAGAATTCCGTTCGGGTAGCCATACTAGACAGCGACCCGCAAGGAAGCATAGCAGGATTAGGTGAGTTGGTCGGATTAAAAGGGATTGACCTTTTACCGATTGATGAGATTGCAAAAGCGAGCAAAAGCTACGATGTTGCCATAATTGATACACCACCATATTTGAGCAGTAAGCTGCCTGACTTTTTTCAACTATCCGATTTCGTTTTGGTCCCCACCAAAGCAGGTGTATTGGATGTCATGGCAATCAAAGCAACGATTGCTTTACTTAAACAGGCCCAGACAAAACGTCCCAACCTAAAGGCCGCTATTGTGCTGAATATGATTCAACACCGCACTAGCTTAACCGATGACATTAAACAGCTTCTCGAACAGTATGAAATGCCCATCTTAGACACGATGATTTCGCAGAGAGTTAGCTACGCTCGTTCACCGATTACTGGCGGTGTCTTTGAAACAGAAGATGATAAAGCCCAACAGGAGATATTTAACCTAACAAAAGAAATTTTGGAATATCTGTAATATTTTACATAAAACCATAATACCATAAATATGTAATACCATAAATACACAAGTATGAAAAAGGATAATTTCAAAAATCAGTTGGCCACGTTGGGGGGTAAACTAAAAGACAAAGAAGATAATACTCCTTTGCAGGAGATAACACCAATACAGGACCGAAGCAAATCTGAACCTGACAAGACTCCCAAAGTAGCCGAGACTAAATTTACGGTTCATATACCTACGGAATTAATGGATACCATAAAAGAACTGGGCTTTAAGAAAAAGAAAAAGATAAAGGCCCTTTTTGTAGAAGCCTTGGAAGAATACACCCAAAAGCACAAGCTAATTGAATAATTATTCAATTACACCAGTAATTATGTAAATACATAATGCCATAAATACATAAATTTGGTATTACATCAATTTTTATGCAAAATTAACAACAGGCGTTATTATCACCATTACTACGATTTTTTGCAGCTAACTATCACCATTACTACGAAACTGTATTTTGCGGTAATTTTAAAAACAGATGTAAATTTCTTCTAAAAAACTTTTTTTTACCCTTTTTGAAAAAAAAAATAAAAACAACGGTCTCTGTGTTGTTTTAAATAATGTATGAATAACAATATGTAATACTTTCGGCCCTCATAACACTCTGATTTACATAGTGTTATGAAATCTATTATCACCATTACTACGTTAACTATCACCATTACTACGAAATATCAAAATCTATTATCACCATTACTACGTTAACTATCACCATTACTACGAACTATTATCACCATTACTACGAAAATAAAGTTATCCACAAAAGTGGAATGTGGATAACTTTTCAGGTGAATGATTGTAAGCGAACTATCACCATTACTACGAAAAAAATCACTAACCATAAAATATCACAGAATAACTATCACTTGATTTTATATTAGTGATAGTTATTCTTAATTTGCATCATTATACATTAATAAATAATATGTTATGTCAAAAAAAATCAGGAAAGAGTATGTCAAAGAAGACGTTAGATTTATTAAAAAAGCCAATGAATTAGTAGAGGCAAGATACAAGTTTGATATTTGGGAAACACGAATCTTTGCCATTACTTTATCAATGATACATCCTTCCGATGCCGATTTCAAAGAGTATAAAATCAATGTAGGACAAGTAATTGATGAATTTGGATTGAGTAAGGGAGGGGAGATTTATCAATTTTTAAGAGAAGCAGCCCTTGGACTCCAAAAGAAAATCATTGCCATACAGAGCGAAAGAGATGGTTTTAAAACCGAGCTTACCATTCCACTATTCACAGGTATTGAAAGAGTGATTGATGAAAGAGCTAAAAAAGATACGGAGAAAAGCATTTGGGTGACATTTGAACCGCGACTAAAACCTTTTTTATTGGAGCTCAAAGCCAGATACCTGATATACGATATTAGGAGCATACTTTCAATAAAAAGCGTTCACTCGATACGGATTTATGAGTTGTTGAAGCAATACGAGAAAATAGGCAGCCGTACGTTTGATATTGATGAGCTGAAATTAATCTTAGGAATTGCCGCTGATGAATACGCTTTGTATGGTCACTTCAAAGACAAAGTAATTCTAAAAGCCCAGGAAGATTTGAATGCAAACCGAGACACCGACATTAAATTTTCATTTGAAGAAATAAAGCAAGGTAGGAAGGTTGTAAAGATAAAGTTCAATATACTGACACATTTGCCAGAAAGAAAGCAACTGCCCGATCTGGCTTTGTTTTCGACCGAAAAAGAAACGGCTCTGAATGAGCTTTCAATCTTAACAGCTGATTTAATCCCTGACCAGACATTGCAGCAGTGGTTGTCAAAATATACATACGATGACGTAAAAACGGGAATTGTTTATACACTCAATAGAATAAAAGCAGGCGAGAAAATTAAAAATATTCCTGCATACATGGCAAAGATGATTTCTACAAAAGGAGTAATTGACCCTATTGAAGTAAAGCGGCAAAACCGAACTAAAATAGCAGCGCAACAACAAGAAAAGGCAAATGAAAGAGGGGCATTGGAGAACGAGCTGGAAAATCTTAGAATTGATCACTATGAAAAGCAAAAGTTGATAGTTGCTGAGATTTTTGAGCAAACACCTGAAACACGCCAACAAATCATTGAAGGGTTAAAGTACAGCCGAGATTGGGATAGAAAGAAAGACGATGCAGAAAATCTGAACAGAGAGCATGTTCAAACCCTTATTTTCATGAAAGCCATGCAAAAATTCCCCGAGCGATTTTCTGTTGTCAATAAAGACTTTGAGCTAAAAGAAGCGGAATTAAAGTCCAAATTAAGGCTTATAGGGTGGCTGGGGTAGGGTTTTACATATTTATGGTTTTACATAAAGCCATAAATATGTATTAAATGCAAGCTATCCCCAAAACACCCATCAGGGTTTCTGCTGATTTTTCAGGAGAAGATTGAATGATTTTTGGCAGCTGTAAAATTTGTATTAAGAAGTTTATGAAATGTTGGTTGGATGGGATCTTCAACAATTTCTACCGAAGCACTCTTGGCCTGCAACACAATCAAATCTGAATCTGCGCAGGGATATCCAAATAAATAAAAGTCTAACTCAGTTTGCTAGCTAATAAACGTAGGTTTTGTTTCTACTATATTTGAAAACATACAGCAACACTCACTCAATTTTTTACGACATTTAAAAGCAGATAAAACCGCCTATTGTTGATAGCTACCTTGGTAATTAAAATGAGCGTAAATTTCAAAATCAAAATTATTTAATAGAGTAACACAGCCATTATGTGGAGATTTTTGATGTCGTATACACCATATAGTAAGGCACTAGGGCTATACTCTGGGTTTACTATTACTCCTTTGCTTTTAAGCGAATTTGGCATTTTTGGTAAAAAATCAGTCAAAAGGATGTTTTAACTCATATTTTTTTATCCCGTATATTCCTAATTTGGGATAAAATTTAAAGTAGAAAAAAGCCCACCACATTCCACTTTTCAAAACTGTGGGAAAGATGTGATGCATCTCTAGAGTCATATATTACTTGGTGACAACCAAGCAAATTACCTTTGACAAATGCGTGCTGAAAAAATAATGTCCATGAAAAAGATGAAAATAGGTTTGTTGGTTCTAACTTTTTGCTGTTTGAGTACTGGTATTTTATTAAATGCTCAAACCCCACTTTTAAATGGTACAAACATCGATTATCAAGCGCCTTTTGAAAATATAAACAGGGTATCGGCGGCGGCTCGAACTGGTGGTAGCGGCATACTTCCATGGCCGCCTGCAAAAGTCAGAATAGGCTATGTTGTTCCCTCCAATCGTACTCCCCAAGCCAATTATAAAGAGAATCTGCAATTTGCCATAGAAATGGCGCAAGTGTGGTTTCGTGATAATATGGAACAAAATGGTTTTGGCCCCAAAACGTTTATTTTTGAAACTGAAGAGGATTCGCCCAGACCCAAAATCCATTTGGTCAACGTTTCCGAAACGGATAATGAACTAAGAGGTAATAATGATATAGAGTTATTTAATAATACTAAGTTTGCCGCCAAAAATGCAGGTCTAACCATTGATTTAGAAGGAGAAGTGTGGGTACTTATCCCGGAAACGCAGGTGCAACTTCCGGATGGAAGTTTTATAGGTGGAGTAGCAAGAGGGGGTGGGGGTGATAGTGGGAATGGAAATAATTCGTCGACAGCTGAGTTGGGTAGTAATGTCATTCAATTATTCAATCCTCAACGGTTGCTGGATAATACGAATTATGCCGGCCAAATTATTCCCGAATTGGGCCCTTATCCCTTGGTTCAAGATGTGTCCTTTGCTTGGTTTGAAAGAAATACATTTAGTACTGTGGCTTCTTCCTACCTCGGGGCTTTATGCCATGAGATGGGTCATGCCTTTGGTTTAAATTACCACGATGCTCGTCACGACGATAATTTTTTTGGAGGATTGATGGGCAGTGGACTAAGGGGAATAAGAGGTAGCTTTTTTCCTGCTCTATATTCGGGAAATTATACTCGATTGGAATATGGTTCAGCATTAATGTTAAATGAAAGTTATTATTTCAACCGTCAAAGAAAAGCAAGCCATTTTGGACCCAATTTAACGGTCTTAACCAATGGAACCGTAAGCCCCGTTGCTGGATTGTTGAATATAAGATTCGCCGCTTCTAGTCCCGATAGTATTGCTTATGCGCATTTATACGATTACAATGGGCAGCTCATTGACGAACTGGCACTGCACCAGTTGAATGTAGACACTACTTTTAAAACGCCATATTTTCAAGCGGGGACAACTAATTCTTTCAGTATTGTTGTAGGGGACAGGCAGGGATACCGGACCGTTTCCTCGCGTTTCACTTTATCGGTTACGGCAGGCAACCAAGCCCCCAAGCCTTATTTGAAACCTTATTATCCTAACATCCCTTATTCAGACAATGGCACCCGCTTTGATGCCAATTCTACCACCGATCCCGACCAAGACTCTTTTACGGTTGAATTTGACGTGAACAACGATGGTATTTTTGAGACGACTCCTCTAAATAGCCGCGTTTTCGAGTATTTAATTCCTCAGCCAGGACCTTACAGTGCGCGAATTCGCGTGACGGATTCCAACGGAGCTTCTGCTGTTTCGAGTCCTATCAGTGGAAATTACGGTAAAGAATGCGGCATTGATCCACCAAGTATTTATGGGGTAAATACCATTTGTCCAGGTTCTGCTACTAAACTTTCGGCCTATGGCTGTTATGGAACGCTTTTATGGTCAAATGGCGAAACGACTTCTTCTATTACGGTCAGCCCAACTTCCACCACAAATTACACAGTGACTTGTAGTTACGGTTGTGGAGCTCTGTCAAGTCAGCCATATACAGTTACGATTGTGGACGATTCTACGGTGCTTTCAGCAACTGCTTCGTCGGGAGTTGAGCAGGTGGTACAAACCATTGTTTCAACGCAAGAAATACCCGTTGGTAGTACGGTAATGTATTGGGCGGGCCACGGTGTTAGTTTGCTGCCAGGCTTTGAGTCGTCTAAAGGAAGCGTATTTACGGCCTTGATTAAGGGATGTGGAACTCCAATGGCCAAAGCAGATATTTCGTCGGCGGCAGCAGGATATGCCAAGAAAATTACAGTCCTAGCCAATGACTTTAATCCTGATGGTTCGGCCATAACAAATTTGACACAAGTCTCTTTACCCGTAATTGTTGTCAACCCAACCCATGGAACGGCCACCGTCAATCCCGACGGAACCATCAGTTATATTTCAAATGAAAATACCGGGACCGACAGTCTGGTCTATTCGGTCTGCAATAGAAACAATCCCTCTTTCTGTACCACTGCCTCCCTAAAGTTAACATTAAACCAGGGGTTTCCTTTGATCCCTAACGCCGATTTTGAGAACGCTGTTAACTTTGTAAACGCTGGTGCTTTTTCCTATTGGCTAAAAGGCGGGTATAAACCCGATCAGGCAGTATTCTCGTGGCTAGTAGGGCAAGGGCGCAACGGCTCCAATTGCATCAGGATTTATTCGGGTCCCGTAGCTGGGCCTGTGCAAAGCAATGATGTACAGGCGTATCAGGTTCTTTTTCTTGCGCCTTATACCAATTATGTTTTGAAGTGCTGGATTAAAACTGAAAACGTTACCACCAATGCCAACCCAGGAGGGGTAGGGGGATGTTTGAGTGTCAGCACAAGCATAGACAGTGCTAGTTTTCCTCCGAGAAGTAAAGACATTAAGGGTACAACTGACTGGACACAGGTAGTGCTTCCTTTCAATTCTGGTGATGGTTATGTGAGAATCAGTTGCCGTTTAGGTTATACGGCAGCAGATTCGGAAGGAACCGCTTATTTTGATGATTTGACGCTTGAACGGTTTTAAGTAAACGTCGTGGTAAACGGCTCAACACCATTACTCCAAAGGACTTGAAAGGAAGTGCTAACAACATTATTGATTTGATAAATATGACGATGAACCACTTTCATAGGAATTTACAATAGCTAAGTAAAAACAGTATTTATCATACGATAACACTGTTTTTACTTATTTTATTACTCCCTTAGCTTACGAAGGAATGGGCGGCAACCATTGACTCATTGAGGGAACTGTTTGACCGTTAGGGCCTGTGTTGGCCCCACTTGGCCCCGCATTGGTGCCGCTACCGTTGGTCGTCATCGCATAGTTAAGGGTGTATAGGGTATGCCACATATCTACCTGTATCCGTGCCGCTGGAATATTGTCAGTTTTGACGAGGAAATTTCCCGCAGGAGCATCTTGCCCACATTGGTAAATATCCACCGAATAATCCGAAGCTTGCTGCCCTGATCCTGTATAGTATAACACATAAATATAAGTGGTTTTTATATCCCCAATGGCCACAATATCAGAGTAAATGGCATTGGTAGGCAATTGCATAAAGGGTGAATTTTAAGGTGCGAACTGTTGAAACATACTACAATGGGAATTATGAATAAAGATATGGTTGAAAAATGGATTTTGCCCCTTTTACAGTAGGGGGCGCGCGAGCCTCCTTAACAGAAATTGTTGAAGGGGCTGCCTGCTGTACAGTGAGATAAGGCCTGTGAATCTTGCCGCTAGCTGGGCTGTATAACTATATCGGGTTAAGGTAATCTGATTTGGCAGAAAAGAACCGCTGTAAAATGATGCAGAAGGGAGCCACCGAATGATGGCAAAGTAGTCCAAGTGTGGATAAGTTCAGAGCGATAAAAA
>NZ_JAAAKZ010000021.1 GCF_009905605.1 Runella sp. CRIBMP | reverse complement strand
GCATAGCCAAACATCATTCCTTGGTCACCAGCTCCCTGCGCGTTGGCTTTGCTTTCAAAATCGTCGGCCGTTTGACGATCAACGCCCTGATTAATATCTGCTGATTGCTCGTGAATGGCCGAAAGTACCCCGCACGAGTGCGCTTCAAACATGTACTCTGCTTTGGTATATCCAATTTTTGCAATCACATCACGGGCAATCTGCTGCACGTCAAGGTACGTTTTGGTATTTACCTCGCCCGCCAATACTACCTGTCCTGTGGTCACTAGGGTCTCACAGGCTACTTTTGATTTTGGATCAAACGCCATGAAATGGTCGATGAGCGCATCTGAAATTTGGTCAGCTACTTTATCGGGGTGACCTTCCGACACAGATTCTGAAGTGAATAGATAAGACATTGATTGGTTACGATTTACAAAGTATGAGTTTACAAACTGAATTTATGTCTAGCGATGACGACCTCGAGGCTTCATTTGTCGTTTTTAACGAGTAAGCTCAAGTGGATGGGCTGCGCATCGTTTTGAATTATAAGGCGCAAAAATAGGTTATTTTCAGAGATAAAGAAAAAAACGCGAAATTTGCATTTTAAAGATGCCAAAATTGAGACGATGGTAAAGATAGGAAACATAGAATTAGGCGAGTTCCCGCTGTTATTGGCTCCGATGGAAGATGTCTCTGACCCTCCCTTTCGGGCAGTATGTAAAGAAGGCGGAGCAGATTTGATGTACACAGAATTTGTGTCGTCGGAAGGGTTGATTCGAGATGCAGCCAAAAGTGTGCAAAAATTGGACATTTTTGAATACGAACGCCCCATCGGCATTCAGTTGTTCGGCAGCGACATCGAAACCATGGGTGAGTGCGCCCGCATTGCTACCAAAGTAAACCCCGATTTGATTGACATCAACTACGGTTGCCCGGTCAAACAAGTGGCTTGCCGGGGGGCTGGTGCGGCCTTATTACAGGATATTCCAAAAATGGTCAAAATGACCGAAGCCGTAGTCAAAGCCACGCACCTGCCCGTTACGGTTAAAACGCGTCTGGGTTGGGATGAGTCTACCAAAAATATACAAGAAGTAGCCGAACGCCTGCAAGACATTGGTATCAAAGCACTTACGGTTCATGGACGAACCCGCGTACAGATGTATAAAGGCGATGCCGACTGGACGCTGATTGGCCGAATCAAAGAAAATTCACGCATTAATATTCCGATTTTCGGAAACGGTGACATCGACAGCCCCGAAAAAGCCCTTGACTACCGCAATCGTTTTGGCGTAGACGGCATCATGATTGGCCGGGCAAGCATTGGGTATCCGTGGATTTTCAACGAAATCAAACATTTCATGCGTACGGGCGAGCACCTTGCACCCCCAACAACCGCCGAGCGCGTACGAGCCTGTCGCAAACACCTAGATTTTTCTATCCGTTGGAAAGGCGACCGCACGGGAGTCGTAGAAATGCGTCGGCACTACGCTTCTTATTTCAAAGGCTTAGACAACTTCAAACCTTTCCGGATGAGATTGGTGGAAACTATGTCCTATCAGGAAATCAACGACATTTTGGAAGAAATAATAAGTCATTATGTCTCCACTCACTCCTCGTTTTCTTTAGAAGAATCCTTTGGTTAGAAGTAGCTACCATATAACTACCGTATTATAGTGATGTAAAAATTCATGGAAGGTGGATCAACCGTTACATTAGATGCATTGAAAAATTTCACTTCTACGGTATTTGCAGCTTCAGAAAGAGCATGTGCTATAATCAGACCATCAGGTAGATTTTGACTTGGTGACACATAAACGGTTGACCCAGGCTGGGCATTCGCAACGCTAAATGTCAAGGTAGCTTCTACCCCAGACGCGGTACTCACTATATCGCCAACCCTTGTTACCTTTATAATTTCTGTCAAGTTAGTTCCGTTGCTACCGATTTTAGTTTCGCCACTTACATCTAACTTTGCCAAGGGGCTAAGCGTACCAATACCTACATTACCATTGTGATTAATCAACATCCTGTCAACAGCCACAGTAGAAGTGTTCGCGGTGGTTTTAAATAAAATGGCCGAACCATTGGCACTGATTGTCCAATTCTCTGTAGCCTGAAATTGTATGCCAGGGCTTATTGCAGTCGTAAATAGACTACCGTTATAACCTCGCCCCCCAGTAAAAAACAAGACGTCGTTTGATAATACAGCTGAAGGAACGTCGTTTGTACCACGTGCCCGTCTTCCGATAAGTGAAGGGATATTGGTAGTGCCCACTCCCGTAATTGTCAAATCATTATCAGTAGCAGAGTTGGTGATTTGATTTACTATACCTGGTGTTAGCGTCACACTCTGAGCGGTTAAGTGTAAGGCAATTCCCCAAAAAAGAAATGAGATTGTTACCTTTTTCATTTTTAAAGTAGGAAAGTTTAGAGTAAAACAATTGTAGTACAAGTTACTTGAAAAGAATAATTTTACAATCTATTGCATTCCTTTTCCTGCCAAACATTTAATCTCTTAAACAGGCCCATAAAAATAGATATGAACTTCAACCTATTTATTCGCACAAAAAGGCTCCTTATGATTTGCCTGTGCAACATACTGGTTTATCAGGTGGCTCTTCCCCAAAAGAAAAAAATAACTCAGGGAATTTCAGGAACAGTACTTTGGCGTTCGGGAAATCTGATGCCTTCACCCGATGTTAAAGTAACTAATCCAAAAGGCTCGCCTATTGCGCGTGAAATCCTGATTTACGAACTCACCTCCTCCAATCAAACCGAGCCAGCAGACGACGCGGGTTTTTACCGAAAAATCAATTCCAAATTCATCCAAAAGATAACTACCAACAAGGCTGGTCGGTTTAAAGTGACCTTACCCGCAGGCTACTACTCACTTTTTACCAAAGAAGACAAAGGCCTCTATGCCAACCTATTCGACGACGCGATGAACATCAATCCCGTTCAAGTTCGAAAAGGGAAATGGGAAAAAATAGAAATTATCATCGACTACGCGGCGGTGTATTGAGTCATTCTTGCCCCAAAGCATACACGGCAAAAGACGCCAGCCAATGCTCGCCACCATAGCCGCCGTTCGTTATTTGCGGCAACGTAGTGTTAATAAAAGTATGGGCACTTTTGAGTAACGATGCACGCCGCGGGTCAGTTTTGGGCAACGCCCGCGCAATACCCAACATACACCAGGCCCGGCTCAAAGAAAGACCATCTAAATGCACAATCTGCATGTCATTTCGGTCGCTCACGATGGGCATTTTCATGACATTTTGAAGCCCTGCGGCAGGCAAAAAGGCGTTAAACCACTTCAAAAATGCCGCTTGGGGCAAAATACGCCGCATCAAATCCGCCACCTCTAAACTCGGCGAGAGGAAGTCAGAACCATCGGGTTCTTGAAAGGCGGGAGAATTGGTGTTTTTCAAGTAAAAATCCTTGGCTTTCTGAATGATTTGCGCTTCAAAAACGGTGTTTTTTACCGTCCGGGCATAATCAAGCGCAAACACCAACCCAAAGGCTGTGTTGGGATGCACGCCCGTTCGGTTTGGGTAGGTTTGTTTGGGCAAAAAAGCAGTCCAAAGCCCCACCACCTGTTGCGTCAAAGGACGCAGATGTTGGTGCCATTGCCGCGCCTGCGGGTCATCCCAAGTAGAAAGTTCTTCGTCCAACTTCAACAGCCAAGCCCAGCCGTAGGTGCGCTCAAAGGTTTTGGCTAAGGGGTACTTTGTAAAATAATCTGCTTCGGTTTTCAGCTTATCGGGGGCAAAGCTGTCGTTCAAAATATGACGAATTTGCGCTTCTTCGGGCAGATTTTTAAACGTTTTCAGCAATCGCACCAGCATCCAATGCCCATGCACCGAAGAGTGCCAATCCAGACACCCATAAAATGACGGATGCAATTCTTTCGGACTCAGTCGAGCATCTTTTTCGGCTTCCAGTGTGTGTCCCGTTTTGTTGGGATATTCAGTATTGATGCAGTGAAGCGGCAATTTTGCCAAAAAGGACGCACCTGCTGGCGTAAGCTCCAACTGCCCGTTTTTGGTTGCTAAGTAAGGGTTTTGCGCTCGGGATTCTGCCATTGTCAATAAAAAGCCAAAAAATAGAAATGTAGAAAATTTCATTTGAAAAAAAGTTTTAGGGTAGAGTTGGAGCCAGAATTATTTAAAAAAATAGAGTCATCAATCAAACATAAGTCCCTAACAAACAACACTTTATCAATTTTTAATTTAGGGTTTATTATTTTTCTGTTCCTTCACGGCTACTAACTTACTAATTTTAGCCGTTTTAAACTTTCTGTATGCAATTTTTCGACCGTCTTTTCCAGCATCGTTCCGTTGTCCGCACGCTGTGTTTATTGCCGCTCATTTTGTATTTATTGTTTTTTCAAGCCATCTCGCTCAACGTAAATTACGTGGCTTATGATGACACGCACGTTTTACAAATCATTGAGCAATGGCAAAAATCAGCTAACTGGCACGAAAAACTAGATTGGCTGACGGTCGGATTTCCTGAGCATCGCATTGTATTTACACGTTCAGTAGTGCTCATTTCTTATTGGCTCACTGGACACGTCAACCTCAAATCGCTGATGATGATAAGCAACGGTTTATGGATTGGGCAGTTGGGCATTTTGTTCCTTATTTTTCAAAAAATACCTTCATCGTCCCCTAGCCGTTCTCTTCCATTTGCGTATTTTATTCCCGTTTGCTGGATTCTCTTGTGCGTTCATTCCTTCGAAAATATCTTTTGGGGAACCAGTTCGCTGGGTAACTTTGGTCTACTGTTTTTTGTGATGATGGCGGGTTATTTTTACGCTACGCCTTCCACACTTCCAAGGCTATTTTTAGCCCTCCTTTTTTCTTTATTTGCCACTTTTACCTACGGCAACGGTCTTGTCACTCTTCTCATCGGCGGCTTTCTGCTCGTACTGATGCAGCGCAAAAAAATGGCGGGCATCACGGCAGGAGCGTTTGCCGCCACCATGTTACTTTATAGTCTTACTCGCGCTCACGCTTCTCCGAGTGGCCTCGACCTCACCAATCCAAGCAGTTATGGCCACGCGGTTACCTGCTTTTTGGCATTTATTGGTTCATCGATCAATGTAGATGTGTACGCCCCTTCCAACCTTGCGGTATGGGGTTCGGTAGCCTGGGGTGCGGTGCTATTGGGCGGTATTCTATGGCTTTTGCTAAAAGCGTTGGACCTAAAAAACTTCGGGCTAAAAATTCGTCATTTTCAGGTTACGGTAAAGATGAACGAAGTTCAGTTTTTTACCCTATTTTTATTACTTTTCATTTGTCTGACGGCCCTTGGTGTGGTCTACAAACGCGCCGAAGGAGATGGCCTCATTGGAATGTTTAAAGGCCGGTACAGGATGTACCCAACGTGGTTGTTGGTGGTTGGGTATCTACTATTAATTCATTGGCTTCGCGACTCAAAAAAATGGCTTTTGCCCTTAACAATCGGTCTGAGCGTTGTTTTCAACCTGTTAATTTTATACTACGCCGTTGCGCCTGCGGTCAATAATCGTCGGGCAGCGGTGGTACAGGAATTCAATTCAATGTACAACGATGATTTGTTGGGATTAAAAATGTTTGATTTGACAGGTGAAGATTTTAGGCAAATCCAGCGGTTGTATCAACCCAATTTGTTTTTCGAAACCACCCCAGAAACAGCCATGCCCAAAGAGCCCTTTCTTCTTGATTCGGTATATTTTAAAGGGGATATCCTGACGATTGATTACCACAAAGATTTCATTCGGCCTACACGCGACTTCGACGACGGGGCGTACATCATGCTCCAGTCCTCAAAGCATACCTACATGGCCGCTGGCACCCAACGCCCATTGCCTCTGAAAACCTTCATTCGTCGTGGTTGGTATTGGGACAAAGGCTTTACGGCCTCTATGCACCGCGCATCGGTGGCCCCAGGCACCTACGAAATCCTCGTTTTGATACGCAATAACGGCCAGAATAAATTATTCGATACAAGAAGGAAAGTTACGTTTTGATGAAGCGAGATTTACGGTAAACGTTGGGCCATTTCAACGTTTTTGTGCAGACACAAGGTGGGTCGACGTAAAACCCGCCCCTACTTGTCTATCAAAACCTCCAGTAAATCAGCACTTTCTATCAGGTTTTTGATGGAATAATAAGCGTTTTTTTCGGGAGTAGCTTTAAGCGTAAAGAGGGGTTCTCCGTGACGGCTCAACACACCTACCCATTCCCCTTCTTTAGAATTATCGCGAAAATGTTGCCACAGATAATCATTTACCCGCTGCCAATGCTTGAGCAGGGTTCGGTCTTGCAACACCTGATAGGCCCGCAATAAAGCCGTTCCGGCTTCGAGCTGCACCCATGCGTATTTATAGTAGGCCTCTGGCTCGGATGCCGGCAGACTTTTTACATCCAGCCAATGAAAATAGCCCCCGTAGGCATCGTCCCAAGTAGTATCAGCCAGGTGCAAAATGTGCTGCGCCAATTGCTGACGGATGCGACGTTTATTAAGCACCTTGGTTAATTCATAAAAAGCATTAAATGCCTCAAAAACACGCCCAGGATGGATTCTCCGGCCCAATAAACAATCGGAATAGCCCCCATCAGGAAATACATTTTCGAGCACAATGTTGGCACGAGGCTCCCAAAAATGCTTGGTCAATTCGTGTAGCAACGCTTCCCCTTTTTCACGAAATGTTTTTTCGCCCATGAGCTTTTGAGAGGCCGTCAGGGCCTTCGCCAAAGCGCTTAATTCTCCGATATTTTTTAACTGACGCCCTGCAAAAATAGCCTCAGTTCGTTTTTGCAGTCCTTTTTCACGGCGGCGAACGGCTTTTGTCAACGTCTTTTTAGCCGAATCGGCGTAGGCTTCTTCACCCGTCAGTTCATGCGCCAAGCTCCACGCCGCCACCGCAGCCGCCTCGGCCCCTGCATCCGATGCATCCAGCACTCCACGTCCCGTACAGTCCACAATTTCCCACCAATTATCTTTGGTATCGGCTCCGAAATGAAGTAAAAAATCAGCCCCTTGAAGAGTGTATCGGAGAAAATCATCGTGCTGGGTGAGTTGGTATAATTTCCCAAAAGCCCAAGCCTGTTGACCATGCCATTTAATCCATTTATCAAACGTAATCGCCTCGCCTTTTCCCGAAATCACGCAGATATAGCCCCCATGAATCGGGTCCAAACTGAATTCCGTCCAAAACGGAACAAGGCGCTGAAGGAGGTCTTGACGATATTGCTGGGCGTAAACAGAAAGGTTCATAGGCGCAAAAATAGAAAAAGCGCAGAAGAAATGTCTACGCTTTTTCGGGATGTCGCTTCGGTGTTAGGCTAACTATTTCGTTTTGAGCAAAAAACCTAGCAACGCATAAAAATCTTTTTCGGGAATAACGTTCCTGAATTGGTCGGGCATGAGGGTATATTTGGAGGCTTTGTATTCTTTCATATCGTTTTTAGCCACCGAAAACTCTTGTCCTGATGGATTGGCAAAGACCATCATTTGCCCTTCGGTACGGCGGTAAAGGCCCGTCATGGATTGACCGTTGTTTAAGGTAATGTTATAACTCCGAAACGCCTCCGAAATATTTCGATTCGGGTCCAGTATTTTTTCAGCAAGCGCTTTTTGCCCCCAGTTACCGATGCCGTCCAACTGCGGCCCAATCAAACCGCCCACGCCTTTGATTTGATGGCAGGTACTGCAATTTTGGGTAAATACCGCCCGCCCCGCGTCGGGAGAGGCTTTGGCCGATTCAAAGCCTAGCAATCGACTTTGAATCAGCTTTTGCCTTTCCTCAAATTCATTGAGTCCACCCACCGTCAGGTGGTTCAATTGCTCCTGCTGGGTGGGGTTTGCCTTGGCCGCCAAACGCTCTTTGACGGCTACCTCGGCCAGTACGTCGGCATTGACATTTTCTTCTTTTAAGGCTTTAATTAACTGATCAATTCCCGCCTCCGAATTGGCCAATGCCGCCGCAATGCCCACTTGTAAACTGCGCGCACTGCCAATAAACCCCTTTTCCAACAACGTAAGAACTTCTGGAGAGACCGCACGAGCCAAGGCCAACACCCACCTCTCTCGCAATGCAATCGGCTCCGAGCGGTCCAGAAAAACCTCGCCGAGCAAGGTTACATTCTCCTGCGGCGAAAGACTCATCAGCGCATTGGCGGCGGCTACGCGCACTTTGATATCAACGCTTTTTGTAGCCACTATTTTTTGGAGAAAAGGTACCGACAACGCCATTTTATATTCACCCGCAATCTCTACAGCCTGCACGCGGCGCGTGGTGAGTGCTGCCGTCTCTTTTTCCCCAATTGGCAGTTCCAGGTAGTGTCTTGCCATCTTTACTCCCCATTCCTGAAGGGGCGCAGTTACCTTCAAACCACTCTGCGCCACGCCCCTACGCAGCGAATTATACAGCATAAATTGTCCGTCCAAATCAGTCGCAAAACGTTTTTGAATCCGCAATATCATTTCGTTCAATTGTGCCGCTGAGCCATAACGGCCCAGGTATTCAAGGTTTTTATCCAATTCCTCAGCAATCAAGTCATGGGTCATGAGGTAGTCCCACACAAACGTCGCCACGTCGGCGGAAGGAATGTCGCGCGCGGCCTTAACGAGCAAGCTCCGTTGGTCATCGTTCCACTTTAATGTAGCTACCTCCCGAATCATCCCCTCGGCCGCCAAATTCGTCCGAATGGCCAGCAATGTTGTATATTTCAAATGTGAGTCCTCTTCGTTGGTTTGCTGGTACAAATCCATTAACGGTTTCATGTTCATTACTTTCGGAAAACGCGTCAGTATTTCGGCCGCAATGCGTCGAATAAATGGGTCTTTGTTGGATAAGGCCCCAATCACAATCGATCGGTGGGCATCAGTGAGGGTTTCAGCTTCTGAAAACAGCCGAAACGCGTGTACCTGCACCGTGGGGTCAGGGTGATTGAGGGCTTTGATGAGGAGTGATTCAGGAACGGTTCCTAATCGTTGCAACACCCATAACCCATGCACAAACGCACGGTTATCAATACCCAGCGTAGCCATCATTTGGCTAACGGGCGCAACGGCTTTTTCCTTCCAAACATCCACCAAGCGGTCCGCTATTTTCAATCGTACGTTCAGTTGCGGGTGCTGCAAGCACGCAATAAGCTCGTCCATCGTCGCTTTTGACCAATCTTTGACAGGCATATCGCGGTGAGGTTGATTTCCTTTGTAGGTAATTTTCCAAATCCGCCCGCTGGTCCGGTCCCGTTTGGGGTGATTGAGCGCTACTTCGTAGTGACCAATTATGCGATTATAAAAATCTGCGATGTAGAGCGCTCCGTCGGGGCCCACTTTCACATCCACTGGTCGAAACCACGGGTCGTCGCTCACCAAAAAATCGGCTTCTTTTTTAGATACGGGCGTGGAGCCTTTGAACGTAACCGTATTGCGATTTATCTTACAGGTAACCACGTCGCCGTTATAGAAACTGTTGCGGTACTCGGCAGGAAACTGTTCTCCGACATAATACACTAAACCCGAAAGTGCCGTTGAACCCAGCTCATAGCTCATCATTTCGGGACCAAATCCAATCCCCGTTGGCTTCTTACCAAAGTGCGGATAATCAGCGCCTTTGATGAGTTGATAAATTGGCTTGGAATGGCAGTCAACTGAATACAAAAACCCTCTTTCATCGAATGCGTAACCGAAAGGATTGACGCGTCCGAAAGTGGTCTGCTCTACACGGCGCCCATCCGTGCGAAAACGAAAAGTGTTTCCAGAAGTCATCGTGACGGAGTCGCCATCGGTGCCCGCAATTTTGGACGTATTGGTAAATCCGTGGCAAGAATGCATCCATCCATCAAAGCCCCGCATAAAATTACTCACCATGCCGTGCGTATCTTTGTAGCCAAACTCGCCGTAAAGCACCTTGCGTTTATCAGCTTTGCCGTCGTTGTTGGTGTCCGTAAAATGATATACGTTGGGAATACTGTACGCAATAGCCCCGTCGGCCACGGGCATGATGCCGATTGGGATATTTAATCCATCCTGAAAATCGGTAAATTTATCGGCTTTGCCATCGCCGTTGGTATCTTCCAGAATGGTAATTTTATCGTTTCCCTTCTCTGGTGCCGCTGCCATCGGATACTCCGACGAATGTGTAACCCACAATCGGCCACGGTCATCAAACTCCATGTTGATGGGCTTGGTAATCTGTGGCTCCGACGCAAAAAGGGTAATTTCAAACCCAGGTGGCAACTTAAACCCACGCCTTTCTTGCTCGGGCGTCCGGAATTCGGTGGTCCGAACATGGTCCGAAAATACCTCTTTTGACGCTATTTTTTTTTGAGGAATACTACAACTTTGGGCGTAAAATAACAACAACCCCGTACCGAGCGTCATGGACTTACGACGAAGCGTAAAAAAATCTTTCATCTTTCTTTTGGGAAGAAAACATTGGGTTTAGGTGCAGAAACTGCTGACAGTAAAATGGGCAACCAGGCTCTTTTTACCCAAAATAATTCATATTTTTCGCCTTTTAATTAAAGTTTAGGCATAAAAAAAGGGCAAAATGCCCTTGACCTCCGCTTTTCTCATCCGCTACAAATCCGATTTCTTGAATTTTTGAAAGAAGTGATACCCCCAAAGAAAAGGCGCCGCAACATAATTCAACAAAAATACCTTGTCGGGAAATGCAAACACCGACCAGTAGGCGGGATTTATGAAGTATGCTTTTGCTTCATAAACCACATTTTTCAAATCGCCGTAATAATAAGAAGAGGTATAATGCAACCAAAAACGAGACACTTTTTCTCTCAAGGTTTTTAGCGAAAAAGGCTCCTGTTTATCAAGAGACAACAAAGCATTCATGTGCACCAGTGCAATTTTGGACAAATGCGACACGGAATCTTTCCGGGCTATTTCCTCAATAATGGATGCTGGCAGGATGATTTTATACAGTACAGAAGCCAGTTGCAGCGCCTGTAAAACGTAGTTACCGATTCCCCTTTGTTTAGACAAATCATAGGCTTCTGTGATAAATCTTGGCTCCTCTTTTTGTATGACAACCGCAATATCGTTGAGCCAAAACAGCCGTTTCCATTGGTGTTGCCCCCCATGAACGCACAAATACAGGAAATTGTCGTACTTGGAAAGCAACCGAATGTTGATACCTGAGATTTTTTCTACCCATGCGTTTTTCCATAGCTCTGCATTCGGAAACGAAAGGATATTTTGGGTAGCCAATAGCCGCCAGTGCAATTCTACGATTATATCTTTGGTTTCATGATACAAGCAGTAATGATGAAAATTGGCCAGATACACCTCTTTTTGTTTGGGCGTAGCGTAAACTTCCTCCATCATCCGGTAGCCTTCGTCGTACAAAATCGAATAGGCTTTTTCGATTTGCGCAGGCTCAAGTAGCAAGTCAATGTCGTGACATACCCGCTGCATAAAATCCCCATTATATACATACGAAAGCATCGGACCTTTCAGGGGAATAGAATTGATTCCGTTTTTTTGAAATGCTTTACTGATGTGCAAAAGCTCAGCCGTGAGGGTGAGCATTCGTAGCTTATTTTGATTATAAATTGTTTTCAGCCGCTCTTTTACCTCAACGGGTAGCCATTCATTTTCGTAAATAATAGGGTACAAACCACCAATCATGCGGTGGCTTTTTACCAACTGTAAAAAAAGGGGCCAGTTAGTCGCGTTGAGCTCCTCTGCTTCGACGGGTTCGTTGGTCTGGCACTTAATCAGTAACTTTAATTCAGCACTTAAGTTGTCTAGACTTGCCTGTAATGGAGAAAAAAGGGGAGCTAGTGACGTCATTAACAAATGTAAAAAAAAGGCGACCGAGAGTATACTTCATTCTGAAAAGACGCAGCATCAGAATATATACCAGCACGGCACAGAAAACCACAACTTTTGTGGGGCAAAAGTAAAATAAATCTGGATGACTGGACATAATTACGTCCAAAAATACCCTGAAGAAAACCTAAAGAAAATACGTATGAAGTCAAAAAACGATGAATACAGGAGCTTTTTGAGGGAGAAAATCTGTTTTAAAATCGGGCGTAAAAGCCCAAGTTTCCAGTAGGCGTAATCCCGAATTTTGTTTTTTGCAAAAGGGTCGTTTTTCTTGCACCGAGGCTCGAATTATAGGCTTTAACCGCGTTGGATTGAAGTTCATGCGAGAACTCAATAATACAAATACCCCCCATAAATGCCCCAACCCCCGCCACTAGCAACGGTAAACTCCGAATAGTATAATTGTGAACTGTACCTTCAACCACCGCCGAGGCAGGTTTCCCTTTGATGGCCACGTAGCATAATCCAATACCGCCAATCGAAACCAACGGTCCTAAAGGCCGAATGTAACTTCCCAATCGGTAGTTTTTAAGGGCTTTTGGGTTATCTTTTAATAATTCCTCAAAGTTTTTTTTCTTCACCCGAACTCCCTTTTGGAGCACTTCGCTCATCAGCACCCTTCTTTTGTAGACGAGTGAGTCAGCACCTTCGCTGTTTTGCGCCTGGCTCATCAAAGAAGTGCCAGTACTCACTAATAGAATAAAAGTCCAGATTCGGCACGCCGCGTTTATATATTTTATGGTTTGCATATTCATTTAGAAGAAAAAAAGTTAAGAATAGATTTTGACGAGAGTTCTTCCTGCCATGCAGTATTAAAACTCCCTTCTTACCACCAGACTTCCGCCGATGTTATTTTCGAGAAGCCCAGCATTGTCGTAAGCAACAATGGCATTGATGGTGTATTTTTTTACCGAAAACGAAACTTGCTGCTGTACCGACACTTGATTCAACTCAATAGGAGTCAACAACACCCGTGAATACAAATAGTATTTGCCAAAATTTTGAGAATACGATACGCGGGTCAGGAGATTTACCCGACTTATTCGGCTATGAATCCCCAACATCCACGCTTTGACCCGGTTATTGATAATCATGTCGGGCATAACGGGAGATTTAGGCTGAAAGTCACCGATTAAATCTTTGAGCGTTACGCCCGTAGATGCGCTGAGTGGCATGATAAAAGGAGTACCGATGGTTTGTTTGCGATACACCCACCCTTCTTCGTAGGTCCCGTTGTTGAAATAATCGTCGGCGCCCCTCAATTCAGGAATAAACGCTGTTTGATTGCCCGATTGCAGGCTTCCTCCTTGATTGGAAGTATTCAAATATTCTAACACAATTTTTTTTACGCCTTGATTGGTTTCTTTCAACTCAATCGACGCTCCCAACAGCCCATCAGCAATGCTGCTTAAAACAAAAAGTGAGCCGTCTTCATAAATGGATTGACGATAAAAAAACCACTTGGTTGCTTCATTTTCATATTCCAAACCAATGTCGACCGTTCCCAAGTGATTGCCCAATCGGTTGCCACCTTCACCAGAGACTCGCCCGCTTTTTTTGTAGTAGCCCAGTGCCTGAAGGCTGATGCCCGTAGCCACGTGAATAAAGGCTTCCAAATCACTGCCATAATTGGTGATAAGAGAGTTGGTGCCGCTCTGGATAAACGGTACCGTTGGCCTGCCTCCCCACTGCACTTGATGGTTGATTCCTGCATAAAACTTCATTTTCCAGGCGGGTTTTCCGAGTCGGAAATAGGCACTTTTTTGATGAAGAAAATATTTCGCTGTAGAATCTCCCGACCCAAACCAACCGTGCGCAAAATTAGCTTTGAACGAAATTAATCCATTTTTAAGTAAAGGCACGTAGTTAAACAATCCAATTTGGACTTTAGGCATCGGTAGGGCATTGCCAGACCATGAATATGAACCCATGCTGAGGGTGCTATCGACGAGTCCAACAATCTCTTTCCGACGTCCCGCGTAGAATTCAAAGGCTCCGTAGCGGGCTTTGCCGTAAAATTCAGAGAAGAAAAAGCGGCTGTTCTCGCCAACATTTGCCACGGCTCTTGCACCATAGCCAAACAGAAGTTTACGCTTGGCTTTTGCATTCGTCAGGCTGTCGTAGTCTTTTTTTAACTCGCCTCGAAGCGAGAACGCAGGGCTGCCCAGAGGCACCTCCCCAAACTGGTTTGAGCGCACCCAAAAAGGGCTGGATTCGGCCGTAGAAGCAAAAGCCCCCGCTTCAACGGCATACTTTGCTCCTTTGAGAGGATTCTGGGCAAAAGATGTATAACCATAACACCAACAGGCAATTAGGAAAAGTGACGTTTTATTTTTCATCATAACTTCGGAGAGGTTTAAGCATCTATAGAAAACCAGATTCAGGTTTATTTTTTATAAATAGGTTGAATAATTTGCCAAAGAGCACCCCCAATAAACACCCCGAGCAGGTTAGCGGCCAAATCAATGACATTGTAGGTTCGGTAAGTCAAAAAATACTGGATAACTTCGGTCATTATCCCTAAAACTACCCCGCAGGCAAGCCATAAAAGCTCTTTGAGACGGTTCGTTTCTGCATAGAATACCCGAATCGGCATCCAAGGAACGAGCAAAAACGAATGAAGCAGATAGTCTAAACGCAATTCTGGCAAGACATACGTGTTGTTGATGGATGCTGCATCTTTGCCGTTGATGGGCAAAACCGCAAGCGCAAATAAAAGAACTACGTAGCAAAACGTAATTGTATCGGCTTGTTTTTGTGTTTTTACAAAAAGCATATTAATTAGGGGATTGCTTCTGCCCCAGTGAGGAGTAGATTCAGTATTTTTTCGGCCGCATTTCCATCACCATAAATGGTTTGAAAGCTGCTTTCGGGATTGCTCATAAAATAGCGGTATGCATCTAAAATGCGGGTTTCGTCAGCACCACAAAGTACGGCGGCCCCGCTTTCCACAATTTCAACCCATTCGGTTTCAGCGCGCAGGATAAGGCACGGCGTTTTCAAGAAATAGGCTTCTTTTTGTACCCCACCCGAGTCCGTCAGTACTAGTTTTGCGTATTTTTCCAATTGAATCATCTCCAAATACGAAACTGGCGGTAGCAACAAAATGGCAGGATTGCTGCTAATTTCCCGACGCAACTCGACCTCCAACAGAATCTCCATCTGTTTGGCAGTACGCGGATGAAGCGGCAAAACGAGGTTTTCATTCCCCGATTTTGCAATTTCTAACAACGCCCGAAAAATAGCGTTCAGACGCGCAGCATCGTCGGTATTGGTGTTTCGATGCAACGTAACGAGCAAAAATTGCTTTTTCTGCAATCCCTCCTTTTCCAGAATGTCGGTATTTTTATCCGCTACTTTACTAAAGAAAAGGGTATTGTCGTACATCACGTCGCCCACGTTAAACACGCCCGGGCGGTCGATGGTGTAGGGTGGCCTATTATCGACCCGAAATCCTTCTTTTTTGAGATTATCCAAGCCCGTTTGGGTGGGTGGAAACAAATAAGTAGAGACGTGATCGCTCAAAATTCGGTTGATTTCTTCGGGCATTTTTTTATTAAATGAACGCAATCCCGCTTCAATATGCACCACAGGCACGTGGATTTTGGAAGCAGCCACGGCGGCAGCCAAGGTGGAGTTGGTGTCACCGTAAATAATCATAAAGTCGGGTTGTTCGTTCTCCAAAATGGTTTCAATCCCCGCAATCATCCGGGCAGTTTGTTCACCGTGTTTGCCCGAACCAGCCCCTAGGTTATAATCGGGCTGAGGAATTTGTAATTCTTCAAAGAAAATCGCCGACATCCGTTCGTCATAATGCTGTCCTGTGTGTACTACCACTTCTTTAATATTGGATGCATAATGGTTTTTAATCGCTCTACTGATGGCGGCCGATTTAATGATTTGGGGACGTGCCCCGATAATAGTCAGGAGTTTCAGCATGTAGCTCACTCAGGTATTTTTGACGAAAAAATATTTTTTTATGACGTTTTTGGCGTTCTGAAGCACCAATTCCTTCACCCAAGGCACACTATGGTCATCCCAGCGTTGGGGGTGAAAAGTAAACATAATTTGGGCGGGCAACTGGCCTGCATTCGCCGCCGCCATGATGTCACGTGTGGTTTTAAAAGGATGATTTTTACTATCTACTTTATCTCTTACGCTGACTTTATCGCCATCCCAACGGCGGCCCGTATCGGTCAAATAAAGTACTTTGCTGAAATCAACGTCAAAATACGGCTCGCCAATAATACCGAAATCACGATAAGAGTTAAATTTCCACAGGTCGCGGGAATCAAATTTGGAAAGTGGACTTCCGTGCATGCAAATCGTGGAAACAGGCACCAATTTTCGCAGCCGCTCCAGATTTTGCTCAAAATCGACCAAGCCTCTTTGAACATCACCCCGGCAAGTAGTCAGGCACTCATAATGATAGCCTACTTCATGGCCCAAAGCGGCTATCCGTTGAATGATTTTATCGTCCCAGCTTACTTCCACCGCCCTAAAGTAATAGGAGCCTGAGAGGCCGTATTCCATCTGAATTTCGGCAAATGCCAGAGAATTTCGGGGCAACAAATCAACGTCGTGACGCAGCACAATGGCACGCTCTTGAGGTGAGGTAAGAAAATCTTCAAATGTTTGAAAATGGTAATTTGAAGCGATGAGGCTTTCTAACAATTTTCGGTAAAGGCGTAGGGTAAAATCCATTTTTCGGGCCTAAAAATATTGACCGTAAAACTTATTGAGCAACGCTTAGCCGACGGTCAGGATTTTCTTTTGCCATCCGAATACTTTCGGGATAATGAGCCACCAATCGCACCAGAAAATCGGTGAGGTCTATCTTATCCATGAGCATTTTTTGCCTACGCAACGCCCAATCTTCCTTCAGTTTTTTTTGGTGAACCAGTCGGTCAATCAAGGCTATCATCTCCTCAAATTGATTGGGCAAAAATGAATAACACAAGGCGTACTTTTCTTCAATTTCGTTCGGGATGGATAACCTTCCCGCAAAAGAGTTTAATTTGATAGCAGGCGTTCCCAAGAGTGCCGCCTCCGAAATCATGGTTTGACTATCACCCACAAACAGTGTCGCAAAATACATGAGAGAGTGGATTTTTTCGGGTGCCACGGGCAATTGATACTCCTTTATTTCAGGTTCAATATCGCGCTCGGTTGTAATAAAAATCTTCCCAAAGGGTTTGAGTAGTTTAATAATACGAAGTTTTTGAGCAATATCCAACCCTCTAACGCCAGCATCATGGTGCGCCTTAAATACGTTGAAACGCATGATAAAAAAAGTCTCGCCTGGCTCAATACCCAACTCCTTGAGTACACTGACCTGCGGTTCAAAACGATTGGGGTGCAAGTAAGCAAGTTCATGAAAACTCGGGTGGCATATTCGGTTGGGGCCTCGGTCTTCAAACGATAACGCACTTGGATTGAGAATAGTTGAGGCAAAAGATATGGCTTTGGCAAATGTCGGTGTTACGGTCAGGTCGTCATCGTCCAAGGCAATCACTTTCATCCGCGTTATTTTTGTAAGGATGGGTAATACCATCGAAATTCCGATGCCATAGTCGACTCGATACTTCCACACAATCCCTAGTACTTTTAGCAAATGAAAGAACTCATAGATGTATTTCAGCGCGAGAGAATCTTTTTTTTGTCCAACTTTTATGTATTCTATCTTATACGCTTCCAACAGGCGAATGATGACTTTTACTTCTTTAGCCGTCACTATCACCCGATACCCTTGTGCTTTCATCTCCTGTATAAAATACTTAAAGAGATGCACGTGAGCGGGATGGTTTATATCAACAAGAATGGTTTTCATTGAGAGTTTAATTTTCGAAATTCTAACAAACAATGGGTTATTCGGTCTAAATCATGCTTATTCAAGCCATAATTACACGGAATCGTCAAAACCTGATTGACCTGTTTTTCAAATACAGGGCAGCTGCCAGGTACATAACCGTAAGCAATCGCCCAAGCCAACGCGTGTTGAAAATGTTTGCCACTGATAATACCCCTCTCCTTCAGGTAACGACTTAAACGGTCTCGTTCTTCTTCGATTAGTACAAAAGAAAAGTAATTAACTTTATTTTGGTACGGCGTCAGGAATTCATATTTCCCCCTGAGCATTTGGGCTAAATAGGCGCCGTTTTCGTTCTGAACAACGGCATTTTTTTGGGCTTCTTCCAATTTGGCTGGCAAACTCCACTCGATGCTTTTAAAGATATTGAACTCCTGATTCCCACGGCTAATTATCGTCTTATTTCGATTATTGAGGTAAGGTTCACTCAATATTTTATTCATTATCCACTGCGGCAGCGGCGCATACATCACTGCTTTAGCGTACGATTTAACAATTTGTGCTAGCTCTTGCCATAAAGATGGTTTAGGCAATGTCGAAAGTCGTTCTTTTATTTGCTCGTTCAGGTCTGTGTTGTTAATCACCAACATTCCTCCGCCTCCAAGCGACGGAAATTTACCGTTTCCGAATGAAAAAACGGCGGCATCAAAAAAAGTACCTACGAAACGGTGTTCATACTGACTAAAAAGAGCGTGGGCACAATCTTCAATGACAGGGAGATGGGGGGCAATGGCTTTGATTTCAGCGATGTCGGCGGGAAAACCAAACGTGTGGGTAACAATCAGCACGTCAATGTCGGTAACTTTGGACTTCAAAGCCTCGATATTGAGCTTTAGGTTTTGATTAATATCAATAAAAAAAGGGGTGAATCCTGCCGCTGCAATTGCCCCCAACACCGAAGAGCAGGTATACGGCTGCACCCCAATACGGGCATTTTTTTTTAGGCCAAAACCCTCTAATGCATATTTTATACCACTTGCTGCGCTCTCGGTCAGCTGTATTTGGGCCTCTGGAAATAAGGTTTGAAAGAGTGGAACGGTCACTTTTCCGTCCCTGAATACGTTTTTTAGCCCCCCAAAAACGTCTTTCAGAGAATAAGCATACTTAAAACGGGGGATAATCACTTTTTCAAAACCCTCCAAAGATTGAACACTCTAATCACCAACCCGTAAAGCATCGGAAAATGGGCTTTTTCAAAACGTCCGTAATTCACCATCTCACCCCCAAATTTTTTTTTGTATTCCCTTACCCCATACGGCACTCCAGGTTTGCCAGCCCCGCCGAAATCAAACCGCGTAAACCCATTCTGTTTGGCCCATCTAAAAACCTCCCACGGCAGTAAGTCGTTGGGGTATTTGTCATAATTTTCTTGGTAAGCACCCGCGTAATAATCAAGCAGGGTAGTGCCATACGCCAAACAAAGCATACAACCGATTATCTTGTCTTCATACTTAGCAACAAAAATCCGCAGCCCTTCTTCTTGGGTGCTGTTCTGAAATAGCGCCTCAAAATGGTCTATGCTGGGCAGCGGTAGTTTGGCGCGTTGGTATACTGTTTTCAAAATCAAATAGCACTTAGCGATTGTATCTGGGGTGTTGCTCAACTCCACCGTTGTGCCTTCTTTTTGCGCCCGTCTGATTTCATTTCTTCGTTTGGAATGAACCTCGGCCCACAGTTGCTCTTCCGTTTTCTCTAGGTCAACGATGATGTTTAAATGCTCTTCGTAGGTAAAGTTCGAGTCACGCATCACCGTAAGGAAGGCGCTTTGGTCCGAAAGGTTGCGAACTTGGGTATAAATGGCAAAAGATTGCTCTTTCTGGTATATTTGATAAAGTCCCTTGTATACCTCCAAGTCGTTGTGTTGCACCAATGGCCCACCCCAAATAATGCTCCGAGCCGATAAAAAATTGAGCGGAAATATCTGGTACTGCGCTTGCCTAAAAGCCAGCATTACCCCCGTCACAGCATAATTTTCATCATAGGCCACATAATACACTGGAGTAACTGACTTTGAATATCTACAGGTAAAAAAAAACAGAATCGATTGAAAATAGTTAGCGTTTGGGTGCGACTTTACAAATTTTTCAATCGGCTCAAGTTGGCTTTTTTCGGGGTTTTTAAGGCTGTAATATGAACTTCTCACCTTCGATTTTTTGCTTATACTTTCTGCTTTTTGAATTGATTTTGAATCGCGGGGTCTTCTTTCAATTGGTTTTTACTATGGGGATAATTCTCAATAAACCAAACCATAAACGCCGTAACGTTAATTTTATCAGTCAACATTTTTGCCCTTTTTGCTTGGTACTTTTCTTTTATATCCTTGTCGCTAAGCATGATATACAAGTGTTTCATTAGCTGCGTATCATCGCCTTGAGCAATGCCAACGGTAAGCTGATAAGTGTGTTCAAGTTCTTCCAAAACCGAGATTTTGCCCACAAAACTACTATACCTTAACGAAGGGACCCCCAACATAGCCGCTTCCATGGTCATGCTTTGGCTATCGCAAATCAGTACTTGAGCGTTTGCTAAAACATGATGCATATCGTTGGGATTGATACATAATTGATACTTTTCATATTTATCATCAATGCCGCCTTCAGAAGAAATAAACACCTGACAACCGGCACTATAAGCCATTTCAATTATCATATCAAGCAGGGTCTCGTTAAGACCTTTTATCCCAAAGTCATGGTGTGCATTTAATTGAGACAAACGAACCAAAATGTATTTTTTGACAAAACCATACTTTTTCAACACATCGTTATTGACAGTGAATACCGCAGGATGCAAGTATCCAAGTTTCATGTAACCATCGTATCCCACTTTTTTAGTGCCCCACTTGCCCACATCACATACATTTGGGCACAGAATCGTTTGAGTAAACGGATAGGCTAAATCTCCCAGATTTTTTATTGCTTCATAATCATCTTCCGTAATTGTAATCCTATTGATGTTCAGCAATTTACCCAACTGCGCAATTGTGGCATCCGTACCAATCAACAAATCAGGTTTAAATTTCAACACAATCGGTAGCATTGAAAAAGTCCTTTTAAAAAGACTCAAGATAATCGAAGCCCGGGAATTACCGCGTATCTGCGGCAATATATTGGTGTATTCCATGCCATCGTTGCGCAACAAATCCTCCAATACATCTTTGGTCTTAATCAAAATTCTTATTCGATGACGATTTGCATACGTCAATCGTTTGAGAGTCTCCCTAACAAAAAGATATTGTGCAGGATGCCCAAAGTAGAAAAGGCTATTCATTCAGTATAGTTGATGCTTGCAAAATTATTTTGACAAACATTTCAACTTTACGTCACTAATTTGATTTAAATCAACGAACGGGCTCGGCGGTCCCGTCAATCACTTCACGCGCGGTGATGGACATGGGTTTGAAGGAATAAAATTTTTTCAAAAGGGGACTGAAAGTATCGACCAACCGAAACATCAGACTGTAATTAGATGGATAATCAAATGCATTTTTATTTTCTGACTTCCAGATAGTTGCAAACTCATCTGGGCTAAGTTCCAGTTTTTTCATTACATATTCGCGGGTATTTTCCAGCTCTTCTTTGGGGGCAAAAGGCTGACTCAGACGAATCATTGCTTCCGCCCGCGATAAAGCCCCACTCAGCACCTGCGCCGACAGGTTGATTTTACGTTTGTCGATGCCGAATTTTTCGGGCAACCAATACGCCATGGCAAACTTTGTAAACAGATTTTCGTGGTGATGACCGCCGTAGTCCTTCCAGTCGTACTCATCCATCAGCATTTTTTTGGCTTCTTGTTTTTGGTAATCCAAAAAATAATAAGGCCTAATATCCCTAATGCCTTTGAGCAGGCCCGAATAAATCATTTTGGACAGTGTCAGCAAAGGATAGGTTTTAAGCCGAACCCCTGACCCAAATTTTTTATGAATAAAGAGCAATTGTTTGGCGTCGGCATAGGTCCATTCTTTGGGCTGCTTGCCTTCCGATCTAAAATCATTGCCGCGAAGGATATATTTTATCCCTTCCTGGTTCGCGATTTTGTACATCGTTGCTTTGATAGCCAAGTCGGTAGGAGCGTCAATCCACGGAATCGCTGCCTTCATATATGCCCGCAAAAGGTCTTTCATCTCCTCATAATCAACCACATAAGTTTCTAAATCAATCTTCAGTTTGGTTGTAACTTTGAAAATATTCTGCACGGCAACCTCACTGTTGAAGCCATTGTCCAGATTGACAGCCAACGGCCGCAAGCCGTAGCGACTTGCAATATGCAGCAGATAAGAACTGTCAACTCCGCCGCTCACCCCCACAATGCAATCATATTTTTTTCCCCGTCCCGCAGTTTTCATATCCTGCACCAGCTGTTCCCAGTCTTTTATACCCTGCTCGCCTCGGGGATACTCCTGCATCATTTTTTCTTGCAATTTCCCAAAGTTAGAAACCCCGTTTTCGTCAAACGTAATTCCTGGCAAACTGTCATCCCAAACTCCTTTCGAACAGATTTTCATGGATTAACTAAATAAATGTACAAGTTCTTTATTTTGTGGATAATTGACCAAAACGGCCTTTCGAGGACCATGAAACACAAACAATGACCCTGCCGCCACTGCCGAGGCATACGATTCACGAACAGCACGGGTGAAGTCATTCAAGCTTCCAGCTCCCCCTAGAGCTACCACTGGAATTTCGACGGCTTCGGCTACTTCCTTGACTAGCTTCCAATCATACCCCTGCATAGTACCATCGTGCTCAATAGAGTTAATGATGATTTCTCCTGCTCCACAATCCTGCATTTTTTGCACCCACTCCACTGGGCTCAAGCCCGTCGACTTGGTTCCTGCGGCCGTGTAAACCTGTTGTTTTCGCAAAAACCTTTGATTGACGTCGACAGAAACCACGATGGTTGAACTCCCAAATTCTTCGGAGGCTTCTTTGATGAAAGCAGGGTTTTCGACGGCGTAGGTATTGATGACCACTTTTTCGGCCCCAGCATTGACGAGGGCCTTGATTTCTTTGATGGAACGAATTCCGCCGCCCACCGCAAATGGCATATTGGCTTCATCTCCTACCCTGCGGACAAACTCAGGCGAGATAGAACGTTTTTCGGCACTAGCCAATATATCCAAAAAAACGAGCTCATCGGCTTTTAAGTCATTAAAAATCTTAACAGCGTTGATTGGGTCACCTACATACCGGTGATTTTTAAATTTTTCTGATTTTACCAATCCCTTGTCTTTCAATAAAAGGACGGGAATCACGCGGGGTCTAAACATCCGTGGTTAGGCGGGTAAAGCGATAAAATTTTGAATGAGACGGTCGCCCCACTCATGGCTTTTTTCGGGGTGAAACTGCGTCCCGTAAATGTTGTTTTTCTGGATGGCTGATGTAAACGACAATGCATAATTAGTGCTTCCTAGCGTATCTTTTGCGTCATGACATTTCATATAATAGGAATGTACGAAATAATACATCGCCTCTTGGCTCACTCCCGCAAAGAGGGGCGATTCCTTTTGTATCTCCACCGTATTCCAACCCATGTGGGGCACTTTGTAAGTACGGGTATCATTGACCTTAAAACGTACCACCTCAGCATCAAGCCATCCCAGTCCTTCGGCGTTTCCTTCTTCACTACATTTTGCCATGAGCTGCATACCCAAACATATCCCCAAAATGGGCGTTTGCACCTCCAGTACCTTTTGATTCAACACCTCCCAAATACCCGATTCTTTCAACTTTTTGATGCCGCTGGCAAAATGCCCAACCCCGGGGAGAATAAGTTTTTGGGCATTCTCAATGACTTTTAAATCCGCTGAGACCTGAACGCTTTTATGCAAACGTTCCACTTTTTTGAGTACCGAGCGTAAGTTTCCCATTCCATAATCAATGATTACTATTTCGGGTTGCATGGGTTAGGATATACTTTGGTATAGAGAAATCAATTTTTTCGCAATCGACTCGTTATCAAATCTTTGAATCCGTTCTCGACCGTTAATCGGCGTTACACAATTGAGGGCTTGGCGAATTTTTGAGGCTACATCTTCGGGCTGCCGCGACGTGATAAAACAGCCTTCGATGTTTCCAATCACAGATTTCACATCTCCTACATCGGTAGATACCACAGGACAACCGCAGGCAATTGCCTCTTTTATAAATTGCGGTGACCCTTCCGTGTGTGAGGTCATCAAGGCAGCATCTACGGCTGTCAACAATACCGCGACCTCCTCCCGACGATAACCTTTCAACTCCAATAACTGGAAGTTTGGGTTATTTATAAGGTTCAACGCGGCGGCGGCCAAAGGATAATTCTTGACGATATTGTCGAAAGAAGATGAGAATAAAATGTATTTTTTTTCAGGTGAAAACCCCATTTGAGCTTTGGATACTTCTTTTGACCTTGGAAAAAAGAAGCCAAAATCTACCCCGCAAGGAATTACTTGCGCTTTGTGATTAAAGTAAAAAAATGCTTTCTGAAGCAATTGTTTGCTTACATAAATTGTTTTCTTGCTCAATAACTCCACGCATAAAGAGAGGAATCTCAGCCAAATATCGTTAATATCTGACCCGTGAAAAGTAGCCACTACGGGAACCTTTCTTTGTAAATTAGCCATCAATGCCGACGCCGCAACGTGGGCGTGAATACAATGATATCGCTCGGTTTTAAGTTTTTTTTTGAGCTCTTTTAGGCTCTTTAAATAGCCTTTCAGCCCTTTGTCAGTTATAAAAAAATAATCGAACTCAATGGAGGGATCGGCTCTTTTGACAGCTTCTACTTGGTCATAAATAAAGGCCTGATGTTTTTGAAAATCAAAATTTGGCGCATTGCCACTGCACACAATCAACACTTTCATAATGACCCTTAGGCCCTTCCTGCCAGCTTAAACCAATTCCAACCAATGACCAAAACTGCAATAAACAGCAAATAAGGGAAGTAATACTTTTTGTTTGAGCTGTTCATTTGGGTAATGCCAAACGACGCCAAAATCAACAAAAAAGGCACCACGGGTAAGTGAAAACGCTCCGACAGCGCAAAACCGCTCGAAGCCAACACAAATAAATACGAAAACACAATGGAAAGCAGTAACGCATGGTTCCGCCATAACTTCCGCTTATACATCACAAAAAGGGTCACAAACACAAAAAAAGCGTACACATTTCGCGTAAAAAACGCCCCACCCAGCATCATGGCGTTGGGCTGCTGCGTATCGACCAAGGTAGGAAAAGGAGCCAAAAGCATAAGAGGAAGAAAAACGCTCTTGGAGCCGTATTGGGCCAATTTGTTACTTTTCCCACCAGCCCGGTTAGCATAATTGTACATTTGTTTCGTCAAATTCTTATCCCCCCCTTCCAAGTATTCCTGCACGTTATCTCCCAAGCTACTAAAAAAAATCAGGCCCCCCGCCACCAGTACCAATACCACAATTCCAACTTTTTTACCCGTTCCTGAAATACGGCTGGAAATGAAAAAAACCGCCACAAACAATGATGCCCATAAGCAGACCGCCAACACCGTACGAAAGAAAAACAACGACGCACCCACCAAACAAAGCAGCAACACATTTTTAAAATTGAGTCGTTGAGCCCTTAGAAGCGTATCGGCCAAATTGATAAACATTACCGCCAAAAACACCATCTCGGTTTCCTTCAGATGCAATCCACAATAATAAATCAGATTGGGAACCAACATTGCAAGAATACCCGCAATCCGCCCAGCTCCTTCCCCAAAATTTCGACTGGCAATTCGGTAAACCAACACGCAGGTAAAAGCTCCTAACAGCGCTTTGATAATACGTGGAATCAAGACCCCGTCTCCTACAATCGAATACAGAATCCCCAGATACAGCGGATAGCCCATATCCGAGTAATTTTTGCCGATATACTCCAAATACAAACCAAATTTGCCATCTTTCAACAGACCCGACACCCATATTCCTTCACCGTGATACCCAACGGCATCGCCCGCTTCAAATTCAAAGGGCTGCCCCGTCATGTAGTCAAAAAAGAAATAACTGATAAACACAAAAGCCACCCGAATGGCAAATGCCATCAAAAAAAGCATTTTTTGGTATAATACGTTTGATACATTAGCCCACTTACGAGTATAAACCGCCGAGAAATAAAAAAACGCAACGACTTCAAAAAGGACTGGAAACACCCATAACAAAGGCAAAATATTGGAGATAAAAAGCACAGAAATAGCAGCAAAAATCACCAGAAACAAGCCTATGGCCTGACTCATGTAGTATTTCGGTAAATAATTCAGCATAGCTTCAAGTAGATTATAAGAACTTATTCGGCCGTGCGCCCATCAAAAAACGTTTCATTCGTATCAGCTTATCCGTCATTATGGGGCCTACAATCTTTTGAAAAAAGTATTTCTTAATTTTGTACTTCATGGGCTGCCAAGAACCCTCAAAATGGTGAATACAATAGGTATTTTTTGTAATGGTAATCAAACCACTCCGAGATTTAGGACAAAAATAATCTTTCGGAAATATATGTACACATTCTTTGTAAACCTGATAACTATTCTTTAAGACAAACCCATTGGCCGACATGATCTCCGAAATAATTTCAACGTTGGTGGTCATATCCAACGTTCCATCCTTTTTGTGAAAATGCCTTCCCTCATAATAGGCTAACATTTCGCGGGCCCATGCACCATTTTGTTCGCTAGCCATGATTCCAGTCGGGATCTCAATTTCACTTTCAAACCCCGAGAAAGCTGGATAAACCAACAAATCATCCAAACTTTTGAGCACTTCCACATCAGTATCCATGTAAATTCCGCCACAATGATAAAGCGCGTGAAGTCGGACATAATCTGTCACGAAGGCAAATTTTCGAGCTTCATAGGCCTCTTTTACATAGACTACACTGTTTATATCAAACGTATCTTCGTTCCAGAGTCTTAGTTCGTAGTCAGGCAAGTATATTTTCCATGATTCGATGCAACGAATAGCCATTTCTGGCATTTTACCGCGCCCAAACCAGCAATAATGAATTATTTTTGGAATCATAGTGGATTAATTCCGCCCTTTATTTGCCGCACGAATAAGTATCTGTTTAACAAATGACCCGTATTTCTTTCCTGAAAAATAGCCCCAAACCACCACTTTGGGCCAAGTATAGACAAATCGATACACAGACGGATGACGGGAAAAGTCAATTGTTTTGACGATTTCCCTGATTTCTTTGGAGTAAGCGTTTTGCAGATAAAAAGGAATCAGCGACCTGAGTCGCAAGCCATCTAGTAGGTACTTTAGCTTGGGCAATTGATTTTCATATTCGTTGAGGTAATCCAGATTAAAAATCACGTGCTCTTCCTTTGTCCAGTGTTTTTCTGCCCCTAATGCCCGTTGGGAAGTTTCAGCATCTTGGTTTGAATACGCCAAAAACTGATTCAGATAGCCCACTTTGTGCTTTAACGCCACCCGAAGCCACAAATCCAAATCCTCACCCATTCTCAGGGAAGGCTGAAAGCCTTTTTCTTCAACGAAAATCGTTTTTTTTATTACCGCGTACGAGCAGTTGACAGGCGCCCAGAACGTTTTGGCATATACGTCAAAATAATCAATGTAACCACTTTGAAAATTATCTGGAACGCCAATAACTGCTGGACGATTTAACCCATTTTTTACGCTGTAGTAATTGATGGCGTAGAGTGCCGCTTGGGGATAATCGGTGATTAGCTTTGCCATCCGTTCCAGAAAATGCTCATCCCACCAATCATCCGCGTCCAAAAAAGCAATGTAATCGTATTGAGCCGTTTTAACACCGTTATTTCTGGCCACGGAAACTCCCGCATTTGCCTGCGGTAAGAGCCGCAGCCTATCATCCTCCAAAGCTTGAAGGCGGGCCAAGCCACCGTCGGTTGAGCCATCATCCACCACAATCAATTCAAAATCTCGGAAGGTTTGGCTCAGCACCGACCTTACGGATTTCTCCACGTAGTTGGCTTTGTTGTAGAGCGGAATAACAACCGAAAACACTTATTTGGCTTGAGAATCAGGCAACTACTTGAATCAACCCCAGTTCTTTCATTTTTTCAAGATACTCATTCACTTCGGTACGGCATTGCTCGGGGCTTACTTCGTATTCTGCCATGAGGACCTCATAAAGGCTTTCGGAGCTTAACGGGTTTTCCAGCAACTCCCAAATCCGGGTCGCTACCGAATTGAGCGAAAAATAACTTCCTTTTTCAATATCTACCATCACCAAGTCATCATTCAATTGGCCTGAGATAGTTTCATTGTTTCGTATAAATAGTGCCATTCTTGAGGTAATTAATTTTATTCTACTGTACTGTCAATCATAGACTCGAAAGTTTTGATTGACTTAAAGTTCTTGATTAGTAAAGTTTCGTAAATATTGCATTTTGCTTTCAACAACGCCAACTCCTTGGTTTTCTCGATGGGTGGCGCGGTCATTTTACCCATCTCATTCAATAATTCTCGAAAACTTAGCTTCGTATCAACCTCAAAAATACACTTATATAGTTCAAGAATTTCATCCCTAAATTTCAGGGCATCAGACACTATTTTATCTGCATTATCTTTTGAAATTTGCCCCATAGAAAAATCCTTTAACAACTGACACCGAAAAGCCGAACAAACCACGGCTTTCTTTTGGTCATAAATGGTACATTTCCCATCAAAATAATGACACGGGAGCAGAAAAACTTCTTCATCTTTTAATTTACGATAATTATCCACAATCTTCTCTGGTAAACTTCCGTGTTCACCAGCTTGCAATGCCGCATGTTCAAAAAGCGTTCCGTCACAGCAAAGACCGCACTTAATACAGATTTGCTGCTCCGATACGGGGTTTTCAATTAAATTGGAGGCCATAGCGCTAAGTTTTAAGATGCCAGTACTGAATCTTCTATTTTCTCCTGATAACTTTTCGTAAATTCATGGAACATCTTAAAAGCGACAATGTCTCCACATAATTTTGACACATCGGGGTATCTAGGATTTTCTCTAAATTTTTTTATTTCTTCTTCAAGTAAATTAAAATCAACAAAATACAAATTTGGGTTCTTTTTAAATTCTTCTACCTCATTTATAAAGAGTAAACCTCTTTCTTTAGACTGCTTCTTTACAAGAGAAAAAAAAGCAGGGTCAGCTTTCCCAATTCTCCATCTTACTTCTTCAGGCAACAACCCTTCGGTGATTTCTCGAAGAATAATGCGGGTATATTTGCTATCCTTCACCAATGCCTTGGAGGGGACTTTCAACATATACTCAACAATCCGTCTATCCAACAAAGGATACCGATACACTACCCCATTTCTATACCCCATTACCGCCCATTGTTCAGTACGCTCAGAGAGATGATAAGTATATAACATACTCACTTGATAACCTCGACGCGAGCGATAATAATTATATCTTTTATAGGTTTCTTGATGAAACCCCCGATGCTCCTTTTTAAAAAAACGTAGTGCATCAATATAGCTTTTTCTTACTCTAAAAGGGACAAATTCAATGGCGGGAAACAAAACTCGGTATAAAAGATAGGTGATGATTTTTTTTGGGTTATTCAGTGGATTTTTCTTAAGAAAAGTCCGCCATTGAAAGTTGAAAATGAGGTCTGAGTCTACGCCCAAACTGCCAAAACTGATAAATTCATCCCCTCCCCATCCGCTAAACAAAAGATTGGTTTTATGTTGATTAGCCAGATTTAACGCTTTTTCTTCAAAAAAATACATAAAATTTTTCAAAGAATTTTGGGTCAAATCTATAAAATCTTCTACTTCAACATGCGTAAAAACTGGTTCAATTCCCGCCATTTGACAGGTTTGTTTCACCAATTCTCTTTCATCGAGTTCATTCTTTTCAGGCATACTATTGTCAGGAGACCAAGAGTAGCCATAAAACTGCGCTTGATTTGCATACTCTTTTCGAGCGAGCACGGCCACGGTGCTTGAGTCAAAGCCACCACTTAAGTGCGCACCAGCCTTGAAACGCTGATCAGAACGAATATGCACAGCGTCGTGAAGAAGTGTTTTAATCTCCGCCAACATTTGGGATTGGGAGAGTTTATTATCCGTTTTGATTCGTTCAGGATTCCAGTACTTTTGGATTTTAACCCCATCGGCATTGAATTGTAGAAAATGACCAGCCTTTAGTTTTTGCACCTTTTCGTTAGGCGTTAAGGTCATATTTACGGGCTTATATATAGAGATAATGGGCTCCATATTCATTCTCTTGCCTTCATCATGAAAAGTCCGACATAAACTAATAATATCGAAAGAGAAGAAGAGAGAATCACCCTGCAAGGTATATGCCAATGGATTGATACCCAGATGGTCTCGAAAAAGGAACAGCGTATTATCTTCTGGCTGGTAAATAGCTATGCTAAAATCTCCATTCAATGTTTTGACGAAATCGGGGCCGTTACGCAAAAATGCGCGAGCAACGAGGGCAGGTAACGACATAACCTCCGACCCAGCTCCTAGTTCAAGGTGATTATAAATCGAGCCAGACATCAATACCAACAACTTTTGATTGGTATCAATGTGCAGGCTCTCTTCAAACTTAAAAGGCAAATCAGGATGCAAAAAAAAACCGCCCGAAAAATTTTCGTACGTTACCTGATGATGAACGCTACCCTTCCATTCTATTGTTTTTTGGAGACAACCAATAGATGTACTTTTCTGTAGATAAGGTACAAGAGAAAACTCCCCGTACAGCATTATTTAAGATGGGATGGATTTTGTTTGATTTGCGGCATCACCTTGTCCTACCTCACGGTCTCCTTTACCGTCTGCAGAATAAGTTTCTTTATTGATATCTAAAGATAAAACAGTTGGCTTTGCCCAGCTCTTCTTGTTGTTGTTTTGCGTTTCCATCGTTTTTTGTGTTTTGGTTGGTAAATATAAAAAAAGTCATTTAAAATTGATACAATTCGCGGTAATTTCCTCCCTTATCTACGATTTCATATTCGCAGGTCTTGAGCCAAGCGTGGGCCATTAGGTTATTTTTTTCGTCAAAGGCTACTCCCAGCGAAATTTGGGAGGGAATGCGACGGCGTTGCAGCATCCACCGCGACGCAAAGCTCATCACCAAACATTTATTGTCCCAAAATGCCAGTGCATTGATACGATAAACGGCTTTTTTTATTTGTTTCAGTTCTCGCACATCTGGTTGGGTATGTTTACAGTTGTCGTTAGAGACAAACTTCAAGCAGTATTTAAACGGGAAAACCAAAAGCAAAACTTTAGCCGCATACGAAAATAACAGTGCTTCCATAAAAAGCAATTTTTCCTGTATTGACAATTTGCTGAATTTTATAACTTGTTTCATACTACTGCTTCTGCGGCACTCTGTTTAGTTAGGAATGTTAAAATACATTTTTCGAGTTCAAGTCGCAACTGCTCAATGGAAATATCAGCGGGTCGATACACTTTCGTTATCTTCACCGTCTGGCTTATTGCAATCAGTTGTGTAAGGTATACAGCCTCACTTTCGGGCATTCCTTGAAGGAATTCTTTACGATATATTTCATTACGCAGCGCCGTAAATTTTTCTACACCTTTCAGTTCCTGAATTTTCACGGTCGATTTATCATAGATTTGGAGTACAAAAACATGATCTAACGCAACTTCTTCCCCTTTATCTGACTCCATTGGGAAATAAAATTTTTCCCGCTCAGGCACAATCCGGACCAACTCCTCCTCATTCTGATTGAGCTGTTGTAAGCTATCGCTCCACAATTTTATACGGTCTGAAATAGCCCATATAAATGGTTTCCCCTCTTTTATAAAAATAGGAGTAATGTCGTCAGTTAAAAAATCCGCACCATTCAGACAAAATGAGGCTGTGAGTGATGACTTTCCAACGCCTGATTCTCCACAAATCATTACCCCTACCTCTTGAAAACTAAAGCAACTGCCATGCATGGGCAAGTTTTTCCGCTGATGCAATATAGCACCATACACAGATCCATTTAGGTACAATTCCAATGCATTTTGAGTAACATTAGGATAAGGCATTAGTTCTATATAGTTCCCATTGCAGGCATAAAAGCAGGCAATCCCATCCAAATCAAGCAAAAATTCATGCTGATTAAGACATACCGAAGGATAACAATGATTGGGTTCTGCAATGTCTTTTTTTACGCTTTTTAGCTGTATTTTAATATTTTTTATAGGAAACCGTAACTGCATACTTGCTATTTTAAAACTCAAATATAGGGCGTATATTTTGGATATTAATGGTACTATATTGAAGTTTCATGTTTCTTTTTTCATGGCTATCAGACCAATAGCAAAAAGAGTAAAATCATGTAGCTCTGCTACTCATTTTAGCTAAAATATCTACTATCATTTCTGTCTTTGTCGATGAAAAAAAAATATAATCATTGAGTTGTAGGCTTTTTTTATTCCATTGTATCAAATTGATGGTATCAATTTGATGAAACGAAATAATCCGTTCTGTCGTCTCATCCTGTACGATTTGAATAATTGAATAATCGAGTGCTTTAAGGAAAGAACATACCTCAGAAGCTCTCTTTTGGGTAAATTCAAAGACTTCATCACTAAAACTATCCAAAATTTCGCAGACAATAAAAGGACGATTCTTGCGAATTAGTTTTTCCATACCCTTTAGAGCCTCTAATTCGGCCCCCTCAATATCAATCTTTACACAATTAATTGACGCATCCAATGCCAAAACATCCAAATTGAGTGATATAACAGCGTCTTTCAGACTAAAAAATTGAGGTCGAAGCTCTTCTACAATCGACGCTGTAGGGTCAGCATCATTGTTTCTTTCCAAGAATATCTGCTCTAATTTATTTGAAAGTGCAAAATTATAAATGTGGCAGTTTTGAAAATCATTAGCCCTTATTAATTCTTTTAAATAATAACAGCATGAAACGGCGGGTTCAAAGCCTATGTAATTTATTTGTTTTTCAGCGGTCTTGACAGATAAGAGCGTTTGGCCAATATTTGCCCCTACATCAACAAAGGTTAGTCCATCTGAAACAAACAACTCATTAACGAGTAAATAAAGCCAATTGGGTTTTAAGTAAAGATTGGGGTATCCAAGTCCTCCCACAATAGGGATATTAATTTTATGGCGTCCATACAAGATTTTTTTAGATACATTGAATAAATTCAGCAATCTTATTTTTTTTAATATTCTGAACTCTAAATTTTCAGGTATCATACTTTTTTTATTCCATTATTTATTATTCTTTGCATTTGGACAGATTGTAGCTGACATACCAAAAGTATAGCTTCAAAGCTGGACGTCATCATTCACAAACCTCTCCAACCAGAAGTTTTACCGATTGACTAGGCGATGCATACTTTGCATAATACTCATACGCACCCTTTTCTAAATGCTGCCTGTATTGTTTATCATTAAGCAAAAGTTCAACGGCTTTTTTTATCTCATCTTCTTGGCCAGATACGTAATGAATGTGCTTCCCATGTTCAAGCGGAGCGGGTAAATCATTTATCAAGGGCGTTGAAATAATGGCTTTGCCCAAGGCCAAATATTCTCCCAGCTTCCACCCGTGGCACATCGCCCAAGCAGGCGTATTAAAAACAATTGTTGAGTCCTTGATTTTAGCGATGTATTCTTCTTTCAAAATCCAATCCGTCTCCAACATCAAATGTTGAAAACGAGGATTCCTATTTTTGATTTGGCTATACACAAACCCACCTTCAAAATGCAGGTTTTTGATTGATTTACAGACCTCAAAAAAACGAGCGCGGTATAAATTGACGGTTTCATCATTGCGAATCCACTCATCACTGTTCCACAAGGCACTTACGGAGAAAACATAATCGCTCTTTGATGGTCTCGGACGATAACTTTCTATCGGAAGATGCCGGTTGTGCTTTATGTACTTTGACAAAAACCGCTTGGTTTGATTCAATGGAGGGGTTGCTCTAAGACAGTTTGAACCCGCCAGAAACACGCTCTTAGATAAACTCCATATTTTGATACCAAACCCTGGAGCCATGCTGATGATTTTCCCTCTTAACTCTTCGGGCGTTGCTTTTTCGTTGTAATTGATTTTGCCGTAAACGTCGCACCACTCATAATCTTCCCGCTCCACGGTGGTTGCGTCACTCCAATCAATCACGTACCTACTAATTTTTGCTCCGTTTTCTACCACAAACTTTAAAGCCAGATTAGGTTTTTTCCCATTAAAATAACGACTGGAAAACTGAACATTTTTGCTGCCATACATTTCGTACAGACCTTGAATATAAAACGCGGTATAATCTACATCGGTCCAAGGGTCAAGATACACTTTCATGGTTAACCTACTTCAATTGAGCCAGCACACAAACATCTTCGTTGGGCCGATTGTGGGTAAAAGGAACATTGGCCATTTCATCTTCAAGCGTAATTTCTCGGGCGTTTTTAAATTTTCCGACCGTCTCCAGTTGATAAAGTAACCCCTCGGCGTCATAGCACCATTCGTGTTTTTCAAAGGGCAGGCTATGCGAAAAAACGGAAAAATAAAAGCTGTTGGGACTATCTCTCGGGATTCTGTTTAAAGCCCAATCAAAATTATTTCTGATTTGACCCGACAAATAAAATCCGATGTACTTTCTTAGATCAGGGGTAGAGATAAGGATGTACCCGTCTTGGTTGAGAAGCTTGGCGCAATTCTCCAATACGGTCCTTCCTGCTTCGGGCGTAAAATGCTCAAACACGTGCTGCATCCGTATCAAGTCAAATTTGCCAAGTTTTTGAAGACTCTCATCGGTGGCATTCACCATATCCAGTCTATAGTACTTCCCTTTTTGATTGACCAAGGTTTCTGGAAACAGGTCGATGTACACAAAATAGTCATCGAATGTACCCCCGCAGCCGATTTCAAGCCAGCGGGTTTTGCCTTGTGCCACCAGTTTTTCCTTTATTCCTCCGTTGGCGCGCGCTTTTATGAATACGCCTTTGTCTTCCAACATCGGGTATTCTTGTTCTAGTTTTGCCAACTGATAAGTCTTTATTTTTCGTTTGGTAACGACCATAAACCCTAACTTATCAAGGATTCCAGAAAGAAATTGCTTCATAATCAATTGTTTTACAAATACTTATCAACTCTAAAAAAGAGTCGGTAGAGATTAAGGACCATAAACCAAGCCCATTTACTTTTTTTTAGCCGACGCATGATTTGACCGTCACGCGCAAACTCTTCATAGTCCAACCGAATGTTTGGCGGTAGCACCTGCTCCAACACCGCTGTTCGTTCTTGTTTATCCAATGCTTTATGGGTACTGCTGATTCCGTTGGGGTCAAACCACACCAAATCAATGTCTTTGTACACGACTTTTTCGTTGTTTAATCCAATGGCTATGAGGTAAAATTTCCAGTCCGACACGATTTTGAGCGATTCATCGTACAACCCGTAGGTATCAAACAGCGACCTTTTGATGTAAGCGGGCGCGTGAAAAAAAGTGGATAAATACATATCCAACAGCGTCACTTGTCGACCCGCATAACTGCGCTCTACCTGCGTCTTACCGTTGACTTCTCGAATTTTATTGCCGTACAAAATACTGCACTCGGGCATTTTGTCGAGCATTTTCGCGGTCACGTCCAGTGTCATCAGATAGTCTCCAGAGTTTAGGAATTGGCAATACTCACCCGTTGCTTTCAAAATCCCTTTGTTCATGGCCTGATAAATCCCTCCGTCGGGCTCGCTTACCCAATGGTTAATTCTATCAGCATATTTCTTGATTGTCTCCACACTCCCATCGGTTGAACCGCCATCAATGACCAAATATTCAACATCTTGGGAGGTTTGGTTAACCACGCTTTCGATGGTTTTTTTCAGCCCTTCAACGTTGTTGTAATTAATGGTAATGATGGAAAGTTTGGGCATGATTGATATTGGCCATCACTTTTGAGGCAAAATAATTTTTGATTTATGAACGCCACAATAGTCAATAGTTTTGGAAGTAACTATATCATTTTAGGGTGTACCAGCTAATAGTACCATTACATATAACAAAGTTTTACTTTTTAATTCTATATGACTTTGTTGCATGGTTATTTTATATCAATAAAATACAATGTTAAATGTGTTTTGTACAGCTTTTGTAAGGGAGAGTCTGTTTAGAATTGGCTGTTTGGCATGTAAAAACTCACTTCTTACTGGTCTTTTAGCATTAATTCCTTTGAAAAGAGAGCCATGCAACAAAGCCATTCTATATATATAGAGAAATACAACAAGCCATATTGAAACTTTATAAACTATTGTATAATGTTTGATATTTGTTAGCGATTGTGTTTTTAGAAAAGTTGTCTACTACTTTTTTTCTTGAATAGTCGGATAATTGATTACTTATTGTATGTTCTAAACACCAATAGATGCCATTTGATAAATCTTCAACTGAATAGGGAGAGGCTAGATAACCATTACTCTTGTGATCAATCATATCAGCATTTCCACCTATATCAAATGCGACGACAGGTATTCCACATGACAATGATTCCATAATAACTAAGGAAAGATTCTCGGATATTGAAGGAACAACTACCACATCTGCCGCATTCAACAAATTTATTAATTTTATTTCATCATCAACATGCCCCATAAATCTAACTTTGTATCCATTTATGGAATCATAATCATTTTCTTGCGAACCTAGTATCAATATCTCTGTATTATCAGTGTCAGTGGAAGAAAAATATTCGAACGCTGATTTAAAATAATGAAATCCTTTTCTAGAATCAACTAAGGCATTCATTGCACCAAATAAAACATATTTCTTATTGGCATTTAATCCCAGACTAATTCTAGCAGGGTTTTTATTGGTTGGTTTAAATATTTCTATATCAATAGGGTAAGGAATAACAGATACAGGAAATCTACAAAACAATGAACTTTGGGATGCGCAATTACCTAACCATTTGCTCGGAGTTACAACATTAATGTTAAGCTTTTTATAAAGTTTTGCTTTTTTATTCCAAATGTCTCGTGATAAATCTTTCTCATTATTTGAATTTAACACGGGGCAGGATCCGCATGATTTGGTATACTTATCACATTTATCAAAATAATGACAAATACCCGTAAAAGGAAAGCAATCGTGTAATGTCCAAACTATGGGCGTATTGATATTTATTAGGTCATGTACATTAAGAAACTGGTGAGAAACCCAATGCAGGTGTATTATATCAAAATCAATACTACTTAGGGCTTTTTTCAGAGAAATTGAACTTAGATTCGAGATAAAGGTATCTCCATTGAGATTATAATTTTTAAGTTTATTCTTATAGTATTTATTTTCAATTTTTGTTTTCCAAATATCAATCTTATCGGCAATAATATTCTTTGAAAATTCACTTATCTCTAAGACGTTATTGTTGGAAGAGCCTTTATGTTTAACTAACATTTTAATATCGACTCCAGATTCGTTAAGTGCTTCAAAAATTCTATATGCTGCTCTTGCAGCTCCTCCGTTTACATCGCTATGACTTAATGATAATATTTTCACTTAGAAAGGATTTTTATTAGTTTAAGGGCTACCCTTTTTACTAATGTTCTTTTTTTAGGATTGATAAATCTTTCAAAAACTACCCAATCGAAAAAATTGTTGATTCTAAATTTAGGATTAATCAGCGGAAAATCTACTTTTCCTGCTGGCAAATTGGAGAGCAGATCATTGTCATAAAAAGTGTGGGTTGCGTTCTCATTAAAACCAACATTTGAAATTAGGTTTTTGGTAGGCACAATACTGTAACCACCATGATAGAAACGGCAAAATAGCCATTGAAAGTCCCAGACGTCTCTTCGTATATCTTTAAAATAATTATCAAACTCACTTGAAAAGTGATTATAATAAGTATCGTTTTTTAAGAACATCTTTACTCTCTTTTTTCCATCATCAGTCCCCCATTGAGTTGCATTGTAATCAAAATGTTTCCATGCTCTTTGCCAAGTAGCCCACCCCCAATTAAAACCATTTTTGGAAAATATATAAGAGTACTTCTCATTTCTCCAATTAGTCAGTGGATTAGTTCCACTTATCATAAAGAGCTTTTCATTATCTTTATATTTTTCAAGTAATACTTCACAGAAATGGAAGAAACTAGTATCAGCCAAACAGTCATCCTCTAGGATAATCCCCTGCTCTACGTGCTCAAAAAACCACGTAATTGCTTCAGCAGGGCCGTACCCACAGCCTCTATTTTCTTCACGGAATAGGGTTTGTAAATCACATCTCCAATCTATTTGCTTGATGATTTCCCGCGTAGCATTACATTTTTGAACGTCATCAGTTCTATCGGGCCTTGGTCCGTCAGCTGCTACGAATAGGTACTTGGGTTTGACTTTCTTTATTTGCTCAAATACTAGCTGAGCAGCATTGGGCCGATTGAAAATAATCAGTAAAATGGGCGTCTCAAACATCTGTTAATACTTCATTTTGGATAGTTTTCTACAATTTTTAACCACTTTGTAGATAAATACAAGAAAACCATACAGAATGCCTTGGCGCTTGTACCACATCAATGTCTCCATTTCTCTTTCTTTATGAAACCAATCCTCGTAGTCAGCAAGCACCCGAGTAGGTAGATGTCGAGTAAGTATTGATTTCATCTCTTTCAGGGTATGTTCATTTGGCTTAGAACTTATACCGTCCGTATCGTAGTAGGATAGAAATTCATCAACATATTTATACGAGCAATTTCCAATGATTAAGGATTTTATCCAAAACTCATAATCGGAATGGATTTTATTATTTTCATTATACATTCCAAATCTGGAAAACAGCCCCGTTTTTATTAAAGTAGATTGGTGTCCAATTGTCCTGTTAAAAAAACTTCTCATGGTTACACTAGAGGAATACTTCAATGCTTCAAATTTGGTATTATTGTAACTTAAGTAGGTATTAAAACAAATTATATCTTCTCCAGTACACTCTCTGATGGTTCTTTCAATTATATTCTTATTTAGCCAATCTCCTGAATTTAGAAACAAACAGTATTCGCCTTTTGCCTTTAATATTCCTTTGTTCATATCTCCATATATTCCTCGATTGGGCTCTGAAATCCAATAGGCAATCTTTTCATCGAACTCATTAATAATTTCTAAACTACCATCTGTTGAATCACCATCAATTATTATGTATTCACATTGATCATTTAGTTGAGGTATTACGCTTTCAATGGTTTGTCTTAGACCTTCGGCATTATTCAAATTAATGGTTATAATTGATAATTTCATTTATTTTATAGTAGATATTTTAAATAAATTTCCTCCAAAATTCATCATATTCTATCCAGTGCCAAGCATGACATCCAAAAGGAAGAAGTTGATTATTTATCTCGAATGCAGCACTTGGTCTATATTCAAATGAAAATGCGAGTGCTAATTCTGGAGGGGCGATATTGATGTAGGATGTAAGTTTATAAACTTCTGAAAAAAAATGATCTTCCCATATATCTTTTTTTAAGTGATTAATAGTATTACGATATCCAAGATATCTTATAAACAAATATGGATAAAGTAGTGGATTCATCTTAGCCCTTTTACTTTTAGGACTTATTAATTGTTGCCAATTTTTTAAACGTTTATTTCCACTTAGAATATTGACAATGGTGCTAATTTTCCTTAAAGAGAATCCTCCATTTCCAACTACCGAAAAAACAACTTCATTTTGCTTTGCATCAAAATCTTCTGGAAATGGGGCTCCAATATAATCATATCCAAGGCTACACCAATAGTTTAATTCATCCCGAAAAACCCAAGCATCTAGTTGATAGATTAGCATAAAATCAAAACTATCGAACGACTGGTAAAAATACTTATTTAAACATAGGGAGTTATAACCTTTTTTGTCTTTAAAATATTTATCATCAAAACATTTCTTTTCAAAAGTAATACTATATGATTTTACTATATTTTCGTAGTTTGATGAATCGAAAGAGTTAGCGCAAAAAAAAATGATTGGGTATGATTTTAGAACATTTAAACATTGATTCAAGGACTTCAGCTCTAATTCATTCGGCATCAGTCGATAAATTGGTATTACAACAGCAACTTTATGTTTCATGACTTAAATAAACTTAAAGTTGAAATACATTAAATTGCTCCTTTGTTATTTTAAAAACATCGGATTCTAAGGTATATAATGGTACACTCCCATAAAAGGAAGCCCAGCCAGAAAACGTACTCGGAGGTCCAATAATATAATCACATTCCGCCAATAAATACATATCAACAATCATTGTATTAGTACTAACAAAAATATTTTTTTCTTGAAAATTTTCAGTTTGAATGGGTTCATTTGAAAACAAAATATATCTTATATTTTTTGCTATTTTTAAATTTTCAACCTGTTGAATCACTGCTTTATATACGCTGTCATTAAAGTAGTACTTTCCATCCATCCAATCCTTATAATCTCCCCGTCTCAAATGAATACCTACCAGCGTATAACCTTCTCCACGGTATTTTATTGCTTCAGTTTTAATTTGCTTTAAAAACTTATTCTTAGGAGTAAAAATGGATTTAATAGTGTCTGTATGAATTTTAATATCTCCTGAACTTCTAAAACCTTCCCCTTCTAAAACCAAAGCTCTACTTATTCGATTAATACTTTTAGTTTCGGTATGTATCCAGCCAATTTTGTGTTTGTCAACTAATTGAACCTTAAAAATACTCCACATTAATTTATTTATTACCAGAAGTATTATATTGATTAAAAAGCGAAATGCCTTACTTTCAATTAGAAACGCCTTGTTTTTGATACCATTAAGTATCGAAAAATATTTTGCATCACTGGACAATATTAAGTCTATAAAGGTCTCCTTATTGCTAAGACAATAAGCGAGTATATGAGAACTGAATAGCAATTTATTACCTAATTGGCCACTACTATTTCGCAATACTACCATTTAGATAACTTTTTTTGCTCGAATCATTCCCTGCCTAAAATATGGTGCTTGAATATTTTCATCCCAAAAGAATAAAACATAACCATCAGAAAATTCTGTTGAATAACCCATAAAATCCAGTAAGCTTTTTATATTTTGTGCATCATCTTTTTTGTGATAAGTGCAGCATGCTATTCTAATGTCAATTAATTTATCGAATATACTTTTATTACCACTTATAACTTTAATTTCATCTCCTTCAATATCCATTTTAACAAAAACACCTTCCAAAGACTCATTTTTAAGACTGTTAGTTAATGTTATTTCATTTTTTGAATCTTTATCTGAGACATATTTATTTACAATTACTACTTTATCTTGGTAAGGCTCAAAAGTAGCTTTTAGGGCTTTTACCCATAAATCATCGGCTTCGTATATATATATTTTTTTTACTTTATCTACCATTTCTAAAGAAAACAACCCTTCAGCAGCACCAATATCAAGAACAATATCCGTACTTTTTGCATAAAAATATTCAGTCTGATACTGATGTGGTGCTTTTTCGAGATAATTTCCCCCTAAAATATTCTCTGTTTCTACCAAATTCAGATATTGAGACTTCATACTTTCAATCGTCCAAGTTTCTGGAAAATATAGTTTTTTACTATTTGTATGTAATACATAAGGCATTTTCTTATTTTGGTCGTATTTGCAAATAATATTTCCTACCGATTTGAGTCTTTTATAAGGAAATGCACTAATGTATCCTAGATCTTTTAAATAATTTAACTCATTCTCAAGTGATGGATTTGGATTTTTTGAATAATAGTCCAAAACTTTAAAATAAAGTAGTTCTAGTCGTGTATTTCTTAGTTTGTTGGAGAGAATAAATACATCTTCATGTAGTTTACTAAATTCCAAACGATAATTAAACACAAAAAGGTTTACTAAATTTTGTCTTAATAACTTTAAATTAAAAGACTTAATAATGGACAAATATTTACTCATCTTATTAAATTTTCATTTAAAAAAATACCCTTCTACCTGAAGCAACTCGCCCGTCTCGTAGTTTCGGTGTCCGCCTTCTATAAGTTTAAGTTTAAATCCATGACCTCTCAACAAGTCTACCATTTCCTGCATCAGGGTTTCGCCTTCGTACAGCGGCACGATTGACAATTCCATCTGGAAACCCTTAATTTTGGAAAGCGAAGCCATACTACCCTCAAACACCTGTCTTTCAAATCCTTGCGTATCTATTTTAACAAGTATATTTTGGCCTGGGAGATAATATTGCTCTATCACATCATCCAACCGACGGACCGTTACAGTTTGGGTCCCCACATAAACAGAGTCGGGCGCGCTTTCTACGTGCACGGGCAAAATATCCAGAATTGAACTGCTATATGAGTTTTGGGCAAGGTTGATTTCGGCCGTCCCGTTGAAATTACCAAGCGCAAATTCCGCGGCTTTCCACCGAAAATCACCTTCCGCTTTTTTTTTGAGTTGCTGAAATTCCGCAGGTAGAGGTTCAAAGGAAACAATTTCGCCTTGATACCCCATCTCCCTCATCTTTTGGGCATACTGACCTACATTGGCACCAATATCAAAAATCAAGTTTATATCGTACTGCTTTAGTAAATCTAGTCGCTGCCTTACCAACGGGTCAGTAGGCAAGTGTAGAATATCGTACCCGTATTTTTGAGCTATTTTTTTTAGAAATGATTTCATAATTAGCTGTTAAAGAACACCTTACGCTTCAAAAAGCGGACTAACCTCAAGAATAGCACCCCCGCCTGAATCAATCCTATCTTTTGAAAATAAGTAAAAACAAGATATTCCCGGCTTGCCGCCCACCGATTTGACTGTTCTTCCAACTGAGCTAAGCGGTCATAATCAGCCAAAAACAAAGGATACTTTTGTTGAAGCACGCTCAGTTGCTCTCTTTTAGGCAGAGAATCCGTGGCAGGATTACAGCTTATTCCATCCATATTAAAATAAGACACCACCCCACTGTAATGTTTATAACTACAACCTTTTTCCAGCAACGCCTCCACAAAAAAGAGCCAATCAGACGCAATACGCAGACGCTCGTTATAATAGCCTATACTTTCAAACAAAGCTCGTCGAATGAACGTAGACTGATGAGGCAAGCTACCTTGGAAAAGTGTTTTGGCACTCAATTCATCGGGCGATACAACATGCCACTGTATCGTATTTCGCTGATTATCATAATAATATACATCCCCCGCGATAATATCTGCCGTAGGGGTTTCGGAAAAAACATGAGCTAACACGGTATGATTAACCAACCAATCACCTGAGTTTAGGAATAAGCAATAGTTCCCCTTGGCGACCTTGATGCCTTTATTCATGGCGTGGTAAATACCATGATCAGGTTCTGAAATCCAATAAGTGAGGTACTTAGAGTACTCCTCAATCACACTAATGCTGCCATCCTTTGATCCACCATCAATGATAATAAACTCAAACGACTGAAAGGTCTGACTGACCACACTTTCAATCGTTTTTTTAAGCCCTGCACCGTTATTCAAGTTGATCGTAATGACCGATAGCAGCGTCATCGAGGCGTATACTTAATGATGCGTTTGATCAACCGCTTCATTTTCTTGAAATTACTAACCACTTCTGCTCTGCCAAAAAGCATGTCTTGTATGAACACATCTGCTTCATAATTTCTTTCAATACGCTCGGGGTGTATCAAAGGAAAGTTTAACTCATAAGTAGGCATATTGGCGAAATAGTTATTAGGGTCCTGCGAATGCGTAGCATCAGGTCCATATCCAATATTTTTAACCAGATTTGCTTTTGGCATTACAGCAAGCTGTCGTCGCGCCATACAAAGAAAGTGGAACTGAAAATCCCACATATCATTGGGTTTGTGCCGATGTATCCAATCCAATTTTTGCTTCCACCATTGTTGGTGCTCTTTATCCTCAAATAGGAATTTTAGAAAATCTTTTTTCTCCAATTTAACCCAGTCAATAATATAATAATCAAAGCACTGCCACGACCTTTTCCAAGTAGCCCATCCGTTTGAACTAGGAAACACCGAAAAGTAATAATCCGAAGTTAAAGGCATGGGTTGTTGTAACTGAAAATTATTCCCTGAAACAATTGAGATACGATCATCATCACGATACTTATCCAGTAAATCAGCACAAAAGCCAAAAAAGGTATGATTGGGCAGGCAATCATCTTCTAAAATAATCCCCTCCTGTACGTGTTCAAAAAACCATGAAATAGCTCCCGATGGGCCTTTACCACAGCCAACATTTTGCTCCCGAAATAAAGTTTTCACTTCACAGGGCCAATCTATATTATTTACAACCCAAGTTTTGATATAGTCACACTTTTCTTTTTCTCCTTCCTTGCTGGGTCTTGGCCCATCGGCAGCAATAAAAAAATGAGCAGGTCTTTGTTGTCTAATAACTTCAAAAACTCTCTTTGTTTCGTCTATTTTATTAAAAATAATAAAAAGAATAGGGATGGGATACATGTTATGAATAAATCTATTCAGGACTTTATTATGTACTCTAAAACTTTCAAAGTTAAGGGCTTTGAAAGTTTATTTGAATATAGGTAAGGTCTATTTATATCTCCCATTTCTCTAAAAAAAATAAGCAAACAATATCTATCAAACAAGTTCTTTCTATTTAGCAATACCCATTTGATAATTTTCTTAATAATTTGCAGATTATTTTTATAAACTAATGGAAAAGGTGAATCTACAAATACTTCATTATGTGCCTTTAAGTAACTAGAATTTGTTAAATAAAAAAGCCTTTTCAAGTAGTGAAAGGAACGCTTTTTTTTATTAATTAAATGATTTATAACTAGACTTTCTGACACACCAGCACAAAAACCATTCTTTACAACATTAAAAACAATTTGCGTATCTCCACCACTAGATAGCTCATCTCCTAACCTATCTGTTAATGTATAATCTCCGCTGTTTATTTTTAGAATATAATTTTCCAACATTTCTCTTTTAATAACTAACCCTGTCCCAGCGGGATAAACATCCACCCAATGATTAGCATTGGAATACAAATTACCTGCTACAAATTTTTCCTGAAAGATAAATTTTTTATCTAATAACCAACCTTCGGTTTCTCCTTCTGTAAACTCCACAGAAACAATTCCCGGCCCCCAGCATCTAACATTAGGAAAGCTTTTGCATAGTAGAAATGAATTTAGCAAATAATCTGCTTTAGGTTCATTATCATCATCAAAGAATATAATCCAGTCACCTTTTGAATTGTTAACTCCCGTTATCCTTGCATTTGTCAGACCTGGTTTAAATTCTTTTATGACTTTTAATCTACCATTATCTGAAAGAAATTTCTGAATAAATGTAATATTTTCAATAGCAACACTACTGTTATTATCTACTATAATCCATTCAAAATCAAGCTCATTTGTAAGTTTTAGCGAATCCACTGCTTTCACTAATCGTTCAAAAATTGACAAATCGGGATTATGAGCACAGGTAATAATGGAAAAAAACATATACTAACCTAAAAATTACTTATTTAAAATCAAATAAGAGCTGTATTTATTGCAATTAATGTTTCCGTTTCATTTATCAAAATGAATTTTCGATTCAACAATTCAGATATAATTTTATATCTGACATCAAATTCATCATGGATTTCAATAGCCAGAACCCTTGTAAAGTCAAGAAAAGAGGCACTTACTACGTCTTTAAACAACTCCTTTTCTGAGCCTTCAATATCAATTTTCAGCAAATCTATTATATCAATGTTATTTCCTTTCACTAAATCATTAATTGTAACTGTCTGTACTTTGGAATATGACTCTTGATTGTTTTCAGAAACAGAAATAGACCAATCTTTTTGATCTCTAAAATTACGATTTAAATGAATTTCTTTATATTCGGACCAAACTGCATTTTTATAAACTTGGGTATTTTTAAGAGGTAATAAATTAAATCTCAAAAGCTTGTAATTTTCTTCATCTGGCTCTACACAAATAAAATTTGCTTTTGGGAAATATTGAAATAAAAACAATGTTGTTAATCCAATATTTGCACCTAAATCCATGACAGTATTGATTGAAATTTTATTTTCATTAATAATTTCAATAACTTTTCTATATTCACCTTTAATAAAAACTTGTTGAAATACTAAAAAATCACTAGATTGATTTCTTAATTTTACAGGAAATCCATACAAGTTTACTTGTTTATGATTATCAGAATTTTCAACCTCAAATCCATAATTTTTAATTTCCAACTCTTCCGAAAAAATTGGCCTCGATTCTATTTTGAACAAAATTTGCTTAATTAATTTTATACTTAATCGACGTACTTTTTCTATAACACTCATATTATCCTGTTGTCCTCAATTTATAATTGTATAGAAATTTCCTTAAATTTGAAAAACGGAGTCTGGAACAATAAAGCCATGATCTGTGCTATGAGGAAATACTCTTCCTTGAGTTGGAGAATCCGATATAACAAAAGAAGTTGAAAAATTTACTTGTTCTAATGTCTCAGTATTGTGATTTCCAATCCAAACTGTGGTGTAATACTCCCCTGGAATTAATTTTGGAAGTGATATTTGTATCGTAATTTCTTTCTCATCCTTTGAGTAAGGAATAAATTTTTCAACCGTAGGCAATGCCTGCATAATTGCAATTCCCTGCTGGTTTAAAATATCAATGGCAATAAAAGCATTTCTGTGGTTTTGTAGACTCCGATAAGTTATCACTAAGCTTAGTATATTACTCTGATAAGTCTGCTTTATTTCAAGAATTTGTAATTTAGTTTTCTCATCAATCGTTTCTTTAGTATCCCTTTCCCAAAAATATCCCCTATTGCGCTGTTCGTTCACTAAATATCTGTCAATTCCTTCTTGTACAGGACCTACAAAATCAACCCTTCCTATTTCCAATACGGCCAATCTATCACACAAATTCTTCACCGCTCCCATATTATGACTCACAAACAGCACCGTCCGGCCGTGATTGCGGCTAACATCTTGCATTTTGCCAATGGCTTTTTTCTGGAATTCGGCATCTCCCACGGCCAATACTTCATCTACCACCAGAATTTCTGGTTCTAGGTGCGCGGCTACCGCAAAGCCCAAACGTACGGTCATCCCGCTTGAATAGCGCTTTACGGGTGTATCAATGTAACGCTCACAGCCCGAGAAGTCGATTATTTCGTCGAGTTTGGCCCGTATTTCGTGTCTTGTCATTCCCAAAATAGCCCCATTAAGGTAGATATTTTCGCGCCCAGTCAGTTCAGGGTGAAAGCCCGTACCCACTTCCAACAAACTGCCAATGTGCCCGTCGTACAGAATACGGCCCGTGGTGGGTCCAGTTACTTTTGAGAGTATTTTTAAGAGCGTTGATTTCCCCGCACCGTTTTTGCCAATAATGCCCAAAATCTCTCCAGGCATTACTTCAAAGTTAATATCTTTCAACGCCCATACGTAGTCACTGCTGCCTTTTGAAGTTCGGTCATTGCTTTCGCCTACGGTCAAAAAAGGGTCTTCTTTCCCTCTCACTTTATGCCACCAGCGTTTTAGGTCGTTGCTGAGCGTGCCCGTCCCGATGGTGCCAAGGCGGTATTGTTTAGAGAGATTTTCTACTTTAATAATGGGTTTCATTCAGACTGCTATTCCTGTCGTTATGTTATAGTTCAATACTTTTTCTTTTCTTCAGCTACTTATCAGACCGTATCCATAAAGTTTTTCTCGGTATAATTAAATACCACCAGTCCCAACAGAAATACCACAAAAGTAAATCCAGCCGAGTAACCCAAAAGCTCCCAAGAAAACGTTCCTGTTGAAAAAAAACTGTACTTGAAAGTTTCAATAATGCCCGTCATGGGATTGGCCAGCATCAAAGGGCGGTACTTGTCGGGTACGGCCGAAAGCGGCAATATCACGGGCGTGGCGTACATCAACAATTGCACCCCAAAATCCACTAAGTACTGCAAATCTCGGTACTTGGTGGTCATGGCCGATACCAACATTCCCAACCCCAGCCCCATCAGCCCCATCAACACAATGAGCACGGGCAAGAACAGCATTGTCGCATTGAGTGATAAAGTCGCACCCGTTACTACAAAATAGAGATACAACAACAAAAACAACACCAGTCCGATCCCGAACTGAATCAGGTTGCTGATGATAATAGACAACGGCGTGACCGCCCGCGGAAAATACACCTTACCAAACAGGGACGCATTGGCCGTGAAGGTGTTAGAAGTAGTACGCAGGCAGTTGGCAAAGTAATTCCAGCAGGTAATGCCTGCTAGATAAAACAGGATAGGCGGAACGCCGTCGGTGGAGAGACTGGCCATGCCTGCAAAAACAAGGGCTAAAATGGCGGTTTGAAATATGGGCTGAATAAAAAACCAGATGGGCCCTAAAATTGTCTGTTTGTATTTGGCCACGAAATCTCGCTTTACAAACAGCAACAATAAATCACGGTACTGCCATATTTCCTTCAAACGAAGGTCAAACAATGCATCTTTCGGGACAATGGCGTTCGCGTATTTTTTTGTGTCGGCAACCTGCATTTTTCTTATTTAATTGCTACTTTTCAATCACCTCCTCTATTAAACCTTCTCTAAGGTCCGTTTGGCAAAAGGGTGATAATCACCCGTTAAGCCAACAATAGGAGCTATTCTGATATTATGCGCCATTTCAATTGAAGGGTAAGCTTCGGACAAACCAAACCCGTTTCCGTCCAAAATATGTTGATAACTTTGGGTATGGAGGTCAGTAAATCCGTCGCTGAATTCAATTTCTTCGCCTTCCATTTGCAGAGAGCGGTAGGTTCTTTTGTTGCGCAATTTTGCTTCTTCGGGCAAGGTGTTGAAGTCGGTACTTAAAAACCAGCGTACGCGCGCGCGTTTCAAGTCTAAATAGCCCGCCGCCGAATTTGCTTCGTGCAAATGCACGATATTCCGCTTTACCGCGCCAAAAATCCACGTAAGCGCGTCAAAAAAATGAATGCCGATATTGGTGGCTATTCCGCCTGATTTACTTACATCACCCTTCCAACTGATATTGTACCACTTGCCTCTTGACGTGATGTAAGACAAATCGATATCATAAATTTTATCGGCTGGGCCTTCTTCTACCTTTTTTTTGAGGGCCATGAGGCTTGGGTGTAGTCTGAGTTGCAGGATGTTATAAACCCTTTTCCCCGTTTCGCTCTCAATTTCGCTCAATGCGTCAATGTTCCAAGGATTGAGCACGAGCGGCTTTTCGCAAATCACGTGGGCATGACTCCGCAACCCAAAACGGATGTGGGCATCGTGAAGGTAATTAGGACTACAAATACTCACGTAATCGACGGGGTTTCCCTCGCGGCGCAGCTTATCAACGTGCCGGTCAAAGCGTTCAAATTCAGTAAAAAAATTAGCTTCGGGAAAATAACTGTCCATTACACCTACCGAATCTGACTTATCAAATGCCGTCAACAGCACGTTTTCGGTATCTCTGATGGCTTTCATGTGACGGGGTGCTATAAAGCCTGCCGCACCAATAATTGCAAATGTGTTCATGAAGTAGGGTATTGAAATTAACGAATAGCGGATACAATATTTTGGTGGAGGTTGTACACCGTCCCGCTCTCTGGACAAGTCGCAAAGCCATGATTATCAAAACTCAAACGGTGGCCATATTCACTTATCCAGCCCACTTGCCGGGCGGGATTTCCGAGCACGAGCGCGTACGGAGGAACATTTTTGGTCACTACGGCACCAGCTCCGATAAACGCATATTCTCCGATGTCGTGTCCGCATACTATGGTGGCATTGGCTCCGATACTGGCCCCCTTGCCTACGTGCGTTTTTTCATACTGTCCACGACGGTTGATGGCACTTCGGGGATTGGATACGTTGGTAAATACCATCGAAGGCCCTAGAAAAACATCATCCTCGCAGGTGACGCCCGTATAAATCGAGACGTTGTTTTGGACTTTCACATTATTTCCCAAGATAACCCCAGGCGAAATCACGACGTTTTGACCAATGTTACAGTTTTGTCCTATTTTACAATCGGGCATAATGTGGCAAAAATGCCATATTTTGGTTCCTTCGCTTATTTCGCAACCTTCGTCTACGACGGCGGTAGGGTGTATAAAAACGGGCTCCATACGTAAAATCTCAGGAAAAATAAGTGGCAATGGCTTCCGAAATATAAGCAATGTGCGCCTCGGTCATTTCGGTGTGCATCGGTAAAGAAATGACCTGCTTACACAACTCTTGAGTTACGGCCAGATTGCCCATCACTCTTCCTAAGTGTTGGTATGCTTTCTGTTGATTGAGCGGTACTGGGTAATAAATCATACTCGGAATTTTTCTTTGCCGCAGGTATTCCTGCAACCCCTCCCGGTCTTGTGCGGGCACTTTCAAAGTATATTGATGAAAGACGTGGGTGGAAAAATCGGCTCGAAACGGGATTTCAACCGCCGCTACCTCCGCCAATGCTGCATCGTACATGCTGGCGGCTTTTTGGCGCGCGTGGGTATATTCATCTAAATACCGCAGCTTTTCGGTCAAAATCGCCGCTTGTAGAGAGTCCAATCTTGAATTGATACCAATCATTTCATGGATATATTTTTTCTCCTGTCCGTGATTAGCAATCATTCTTGCCTTCCTTGCCAACTCCGGACTTTGCGTATATACAGCACCGCCATCGCCGTAACAACCAAGGTTTTTGGAGGGAAAAAATGAGGTTGTCCCAATATCTCCGAGCGTTCCTGCCTTCTTTGTGGTACCGTCGACAAACCGATACGTGGCTCCAATGGCTTGTGCGGCATCTTCAATAACGGCTATTTGATGGGCCGCACATACGTCCAGTATTCCTTCCATGTCGGCGCATTGACCAAATAAATGTACGGGCACCACCAGCTTAGTTTTGGGCGTAATGGCGGCCTCTACAAGCTCTCGATTGAGGTTGAATGTCAAGGGGTCTACGTCTACCATCACGGGGGTAAGCCCTAGCAATCCAATGGCCTCGGCTGTGGCTACGTAAGTAAACGCTGGCACAATCACTTCATCACCCGGTTTGAGTCCAAATGCCATCATCGCTATTTGGAGGGCATCGGTGCCGTTGCCACACGAAACTACATGATTTGCGCCAAGGTAATCGGCCAATTGAGCCTCAAACTGTGCAACCTGTGGGCCTTTGATAAAAGTGGCATTATCCAAACAGTTCTGAATGGCTGCATCAATTGAAGGTTTGATTTTGGCGTACTGCCCCTTCAAATCAACCATCTGAATCACCTCCGCGACTTTTTTATTTGGGGCTTCTACTCCTGTCATCTTTTTCGCATCCGTTATTTACTACGGGCTTTATTAATCACAATGTTTTTCAAAATTTTCCACAGATAGTTTACATCCGTTTTGAAAGGTGCCTTTTCGTAAGCCTCCAAATAAGTTAGTTCAGACTGTACAATTTCTTCAAACGTTTCGGGTAAATCTGCATAATAAGGTGGCAGCAATCCCGGAGTATGTTTTTTACGAAGAGCTTGTAATTTCTCGGGGTATAGCCCAAAGTAATGCTCACTGATGGGCCGGACGCCAATCAATTTAAGATCACCCCGAAGTAGGTTGTATAGCATCGGCAATTCATCAATCCAGTATTTCCGAATGAGCCGACCTCCCGTACTTACCCGAAAATCATTTTTAAATTTCCCACCAGCATCCAATCCTTGCGTACTGTGCAAGTATTCCTGCACGTATTCAGCGTAAGGGTGCATGGAGCGAAATTTATAAACGGTCATCATTTTCCCCCCTTTACCTATTCTATTCATCTTAAATACCACGCCTTCACTCGCCTCTGGATTGGTCAAACTTGGGTTACTCTTACGATTAATCTTAGCAATGATTAGTGTCTCCTTACAATCGTCTACTACATCTACTATTTGAAAGCCATTATAGATTAGGCGCCCCATTATTTCTGCCTTCGACATATCAACGGGGATTTGGAGCTTCCGGTAAAACGTATGAAATCCAGCTAGTTTGGGCAAAACCCTCCTAAACAAAAAGTGCACTGGATAATAAAGACGAAGAAAGAAAGGGGAAATGTCCTTCTGAATTTCACATTTAATATTTTCTGCCGTAACAATTTTAAGGGCAAAACACCCATTAACGCCAAGTGCCCCTCTGATTTTTTCCAACACAACATTTGGATTATATCTTTGGAGCATCAACTCATCCAGATATAAATTGGGGCTCTTAAGCGAAAAATTACGCATCAAAACAACGTCTGCCTCAACTTGACTCCAAGAACTAGGGGAGCCAAACTTCAACAAATAAGCGGGTATGGCCTGATTTACGGCGTTTTTACACACCGAACTGGGCACGGGCATCTCCAAAATATCTTTTGATATTCCTGAGATTGGAACGTTTGTTCCAATGAAGTTAAGTTGCCGATGGGTCATCGGTATCAGCGGTAAAAACCGGTGTTAGGTAAAGTGTTAAAATAGGGTAAAGTGTTGATATACTAAAACTTATTAAGCGCACTTAGCAACGGAATCAGAAGTCTACTCTTGCCTCCAAAACAAAAAATAAATATTGAGTGACAGGATATTATTTTTTAGCCATTAATTTGTCAAACCAGCCTTTCGAACTTTTTTCTTCTCCGTAATAGCCGCCATATTGGGTACCGTAGCCGTAGCCATAGCCATAATCTGCCGATTTTTTGATGTTGACAGCGTTAAAAATCAGATTGAATGATCTGAAAGTTTTCTTTCGGTCCAACTCCTTTATGGTTGATAAAAACATTTTAGGAGTCTTGTTGTGACGTATCAGGTAAAACGTCGCTTCTGCATAAGAAGCCAAAAGGGTAGCATCAGTCACCAAACCAAGGGGCGGAGTATCCATAATGATGTAATCAAAGGAGTATTTAAGTTCTTCAATTAAGTCCTTGATGCGTCCGTTCGCAATCAACTCAGAGGGATTGGGAGGCATAGGCCCACTGGGTGCCAAATAAACATTGTTGATAGAAGTACTTACAACGATATCTTCGGCCTTTGCTTTTCCAATCAAATAATTAGAAATCCCTTTTTTATTGGCAACGCCTAAATACGAATGAATGGTGGGCTTGCGCAAGTCTAATCCAAGAATAACCACTCTTTTGTCAAGCAGCGCCAACGACGCCGCGATATTGGTCGCCACGAAGGTTTTACCCTCTCCACCCGTCGATGACGTAAAAAGAATCACATTGGCAATGCCCTCGTGTATATCGTTAGAGAGGATGTATTTCATGTTGGAGCGAATCATCCTGATCTGTTCACTGATGAAACTGCGGCTACCTGTATCAATGATTTCGCCTTTATCCTCCTTTGGTTTGATTGCAATTTCACCAAACACTTTCAAGCCCGTTTTTCTTTCTATTTCCTTCTTCGTCTGAACGGTATTCGTAAGTAGCTCTTTGGTGGCTATGATGGTAGCAGGAATAACCAACGCCAATAAAATAGCCATCATGTAAATATTTTTATTGTTTGGCCGAATCTGCCCCGTGAGGAAGGGCGCTTCAATCACCCGGCTGTCGGTCACGGTCGAGGCATAAGAAAGCGCCGTTTCTTCTCTTTTTTGTAACAACAATAGGTACAGATTCTCTTTTATTCCCGCCTGTCGTTTGATACCCACATACTCTCTTTCTTTGCGCGGAATGGTAGAAATGGAGCCCGAAAGACGGTTATTGAGTGCCTCCAAACTTCTCCGGCTCACCTGTATGTTTGCCTTTTGGTTGTTGAGGTTTTCACGGATAGCCTGTTTAACATTTTTCATTTGGTTGTTTATTGTTTCCAAATAAGGGTTTCCAGGCTGAACGGTTTGGGCGAGCTTGCTTCTCTCAGCTTCCAACTGCACAAATTGGTCGATATAAGAATTCAGCACGGGGTCATTTACCATCATGGTGGCGGGGGCGATGTTTCCTACCTGGGTGCTATTGAGGTATCGTTCTACCTCGTTGAGTACGTTCTCTCGAATATCCAATTCATTGATTTTGGCGTCGTTTTCCTCTACTTTTCCCAAAAAGAGGCTTGCTTCCGAGCTGAGGTCTGTAATACCCTGGCTACGACGGTACTGTTCTACATTTTGCTCCACATCTCCGAGTTCGGAGGTTACCAATTTTAGGCGTTCCTCAATGAAACGTAGGGTGTTGGTTGCCTCCCGGTTTTTGTCTTCTAGGGTCCCAAAAGCGTATTCTTCCAAGAGTTTGTTAAGAATATCTTTTCCTTTGTCGGGTACCGTCGTTTGCAATCCAATAGAAATGATGGTCGAATAATATTCTTTGAGGGGGGCTATCTGAAGGCTCCCAGCCAAGCCGCCAATTAGACCCTCTCTGGATTGAAAAAGCACTTTGATGGGCGTACTGTCTACTATACTAACACTATCTCTCTTAAATACCCTAAAAGTGCCGTGTTGGGTTTTTACCAACTGACTATAATCAAACGTTCCCAAAATATTTTGGTCGGCACTTACTACCTGATACTTATTATCATCAAACGGCTTGATGTACAGCGGGTTTCCGTAGGCGTAGTCCGTCAAATCCTTGGCATTTACTTTGATGGGGCTTTTGGTATGTAGCTCCTCATCACGGGCCGAGCCTTCTTTCCAGTACGAAACCGTTAGGTTGAGGGCATCAATTACCTTTCCCATCAACGGTCTTGATTTCAGCACTTCGATTTCGTTATCAATTACCTTGGGGTCATTGAGAGAAAACTCGTCTTTAATATCATTACTAAATCGTTTTGAGCGGTCGTCTTTAATCAACAACGACGCTTTTACCTCATAGACTGGCGTATATTGTCGGAGGTATTGATAAGCCCATCCCATTCCAATGGCTCCAGTAAGTACAAACCAGTACCAATAGCGTAAGTATTTGAATATGACACCAAGAATGTCCAAGTCTTCATCTTGCTCTTCGTTAATTGTATTGTCATTGTTCATGATAGGCGGCTTTTAAAGAGGAAAAATCGTTTCAGATGCTAGTTTTTTGTTCTAATATAAAGCTGAAATCAGTTTGGGCTTAACGGGCAAAAAGGCTGAACAAAATGACTACCGTAGAGACCAAACTCAGGTAAATGGGCGCTCGTTGGAGAAACACGCTTGGCGGTGGCGCCTGGGGCTGTGGAGGCAACGGAATAAACTTGTCTTTGGTGGGTTCGACGTAAATCAAATCCCCATTTTGAACATAGAAATAAGGCGACGTAAACACCGTTCGGTTGCGAAGATTCACTTTACCGATTTCGCGTTTTCCGTTCACGTAGCGAATCACCGTCACGCTGTCGCGCTTACCATAAATAGTCAAATCGCCTGCCAAAGCAATAGCCTCCAGAATGGTCGTTCTTTCATCCAACAAATTGTACGTACCTACCGCACCTACCTCTCCTAAAATGGAGAATTTATGGTTCATAAAACGCACATTGACCACTGGATCTTTAATGCTTTTTTCTAGCTCTTGCCGAATTTTGTCTTCTGCTTTTTGCAGCGTCAAACCACCGAGCATTATTTTACCAATCAAAGGAATCACGACTGTCCCTGATGAATCTACGGGATAGCCCAAGGGCTGCGAACCGCCCCCCACGTTTCCTGAGAATACCGATACGGGCAGGGTGTTGATATTAGTAAAATTGAGTATTTCATTCGACTCTTTATTGAGACTACTGACAATAACGGCTAAAATATCATCTTTTTGAATCTTGGCAACCTGCGGCAGGTTCGTCTCCAAATAAGCTGGGAAGGAGGCATTTTCTGTTTGAAAATATTCCAAATTGGGAGGGGTAATTTTCTGAACCGTTGTGCAAGACGACAGCTGGAAAATCACGGCGATGCCCAAAAGTAGAAGAAGAGGTTGAGTCTGAATATAACGTATCATAAATGTACTATTAAGGGTTTTTTACTGCATATCAGGAAGATTATCAAATATATAGTAAAAACAAAATGCTAATTTTAAACTAAAGGTTTTTTTACGGCTTCGCCCTTTCAATCCCATTTTTGGTATAGGATCTAGGTTTTATTGAAATGCAATACACGCACCGTTAGGGATAAAAATCGTGTATGTACAATGTATGTCATTAACTACTCTTTTCCCCTTCCATATGAGAGGAAACGTAGCTAGGCAATTGCCTGAATTTTCTTAATTTTATTCTTGCTCTTGTCGATGGCGATACAGATACCCAGAGAGTCTATTTTGGCAATAATTTTTCGACCTTGGGTTGAAACTACCTCGGCTTCATGATCAATGAATGCCCCAGAATCTATCCTTATGCGGTCTGCCACGGCTAAGCTCACAACCTCGATACTACCGTGGTCAAAATCATTAAGCATATCTTTAATTATGTCAATCTCGGCTTGCTTGACAATGGCGGGTTTTTTCAACCAAAACAAATACCTCACCACTCCCGAAACCCCAAAAACTAAGCTTCTTTCTTCTTCTCTCAGGTTCACAAAACAGTAGGATTTAAACAACGGCTCCTCCACAATCTTTACCCGATCAGACCATTTCTTTTGTCTCTTCATGAGTGGGCAGTAGACTTCAATACCCTTTTTTTGCAGGGCAATGGCTACCAATTTCTCACTTCTTGACTTAGTATAAAGTACAAACCACGGCATAGGTATGTATACGTTGGTTGGTGATTACTAAAAACAGGATATCTTTTTACTGATTACACCTACAAAAACGAAGGGAGAAGCCGAGGGCTGGAAAACCGCAGGAGAGGAAATTCCTCGCGGTTTAGCCCAACTCATTTTTTTTTCTAAAAATGCGGCTAAAATATCCGAAATCACATCGAATATTAACCTAAAAGGTAAAATTATATTTTTTCTCATTAAGTAGGGTACGGCCATGCCGTCTATAACTAGTATACCAAAATACACAAATTCACAATGCTGGCAATTACGGTATTCCTTGTAGGAAACAATTTGGTAACTCACTCACAATTAGGTGAACTTGCAAAAACAGTATGTCAATTAATCATCACTATTGACAGCTTATGGGTTAAAATTGAGCATTTTAATAAAAAAAAACAAAAAAACTTATCCAACGGTATGCAGATTTTATTTTTCAGCTCAGGCATTGATTGCCATTTAAACAAATATACCAAGCAGATAAGAAACATATTTATATCCCTACCAATCATACCCTCAAATCAAAATAGAATAAATATACAATATAGGTAAATACTCTGATTTTGTAATTTATCGCACAAATCAGGCGAGTAAATTCCACAAATAGTCCTTAAAAAGTGCTATTATGAACACGCTATCATTCTAAAACTTCGTTGTACAACACAAACAAAGCGATATTAACCTCAAAATATATACTAAAAAAAACACATAAATAGACCAAAACTGACATCTATTTTCTTGAATAAAAATAGAAAAAGGCTATGGTTTTAGTAGTTCATGCGGCTTTGGCGTATAGTTCATACTTTCTCCTAGATTAATGCGAAGCTACGCTCAAAGAATAGGCGTCTACCTAACGCCTTACTTGACATACCTGATTATTTTATTGCTCCAATTATTAGGACTCAAAATATAAAAACGAGTCACTACGTAGAAATACGTGTTTTTGAAAATAATTCTACTCCATTCTTAATGTTTCACCTAATTATTTTCCCCAAAACTTAGGTAAGGGGTCCTAAATGAATGATAAAAAGCAAAGTAGAGTAGCTTTGGAACAATGAAGCGCTGTAGAGAGCCGATTGAAAATTAACTATTGTAAATCAGCCTTAATAGCCGCCAAATCTGCTGCCAGACCGAGTATATCTTGGATTATGTTGTGGCAACGAATCTGATTATGATGCTTAATTAAGCCCTGAGAACATCGAATAAACTTTCGCTAAGTGGGATTACGATGACCCACGGCTCCCTGAAGAGTGTCTTGCTATTCTGATACTTGCAATGTACCTTGTCAATCAAAGCAGTACTGGGCTTAAGCTTTAAGCAAACGCAAGGGCTGATTTGCAGATTACTTGAAGTGATGAAACTTAACCTACATTCTTTTTTTAGATTCAGTCAAAATTATGGCTAAGGCCATTTTTTTGTACATCAACCAATTTTTTCTTGCAAGATCATGCAGGGTATTTAGACCTGCTATTTTATGCCAAACTTAGCTCTCCGCCAAAAACAACGGCAGTAAGCAAGGAATAATCCTTCTTAAGAAAACAACGGACATTAGCGCGCATCAATCGCATCCAAAGCCGCACTCTTCAAAATCTCGTGCGTTCCTTCGAAAATGGTCAGTGTGATTTTTTTGGATGTTTTTTGGTACAAAATAGCTCGATTCTCTATCGTTCTTGGCGAGTTTTGCGTTGGGAATGTCTGCGTTTTAAGCATCGTAGCGGCATCTTCTTCCGACACATAGCGAGCTTTGTCTTTTTCATGAGCGTCAGCAAGGAGTTTGTTGTAGAAATTGATGGAATGAGAAATGGGTACTGAGCCCGTGTAGCCATCGTGAATGCCAGCATAGATTTGCAGTCGACTATTTTTGCGTTTTTTAAGGGGTGTTTTCCAAAATAAAGGTGAACGTTCTTTGGCTTTTTCGGCATCGAATACCTCCCCTGCGCCCGTGCATTTGATGATTTCGGGGCCATACCTGTTTTTTCGTTCTACCGACTCGCCATACCAAGTTGCTAAGTCTGAAATAGACGACCAAGCTGAAAATGAAGCGATAGTATGCCGCGATTTCATGTACATAGCCATTGTAGCATATCCACCACCACTATTGCCTACTACGTAAATCTTCTTTTTATCTACGTTCATATTTTTCAGGGCCCAATCAATGGCTTCGTCAATGTCGGCAATCACAAATTCACTGCAACAGGCTTTGGGATGGTTGTTGACTCCTCTGAAATCCGGGAAAATGTAATTCCAGCCTTTGGCTTGGGTTTGTTCCACCAATATCTCTTTTTGAGAATCTGCCGTACCACTCCACGAGTGTAAAGCTACAATCAAAGGTTGAAGCTCTGATGAGGTAGATTTGCCGTAATAAAATACCTGCACGTTTCCGTCCAATGAGGACTGAATACTGTCTTTTTTTAAGAAGTCGGGGAGTTGAGAGGATTGCGAATAAGCCAATTTCAACCATAGAAATGCCGTAATAGTCAGTAGCAGTTTATTTTTCATATTGGGGTCTGTTTACTTTTATGTTATTTCAGTGAGACAGGCACTGCTATTTCAGCAACAGCATTAACTCTTTTTCCCCGACCGTCAGCAATCCTACCTTGGGCAACCTTCGGGTCATTTTTCGCCAGTTAGGTTCTTTGGCGTAGATGGCTTGCAACATCAAAGCGGCTTTTTGTACATTGCCGCCGTTGGCCAAGGTGATGGCCGTCCAATACTGCATTTCCAGATTTTTGGGGAACATTTTCATGGCCGCTCCGTATTCCTGCATGGCCAAGGTCATGTTGTTGTTTTCAATGGCCAAATCGCCGTTGTTCATGTGCTCGTAGGCTCGATGGGTTTTTAATAATCGTTCCATTTCGGCCAACGGGTCAGCGTGGTCGTCGACTCGCAAATCCACCAGATGGTTATCATCCCAGGGTTTGCCCGTTGCTTCGCCTTTCACCACCAAAATAGCCGCCGATTGCTTTCCTCGAATATCACCTCCGACTTTTTGGGCCGCCTTCAAGGCTTCCAGCACCCGCTCGGCCAAAGGCAGTTGGGCATTGGCTTCAAACGATTTTGCCATAGCCTCAGGCACCTCTTTGGTCAGCATCATGTTGGATTGTATGGCGTAGTTTTTGCCTTTTAAATCGCCCGCAAAATCCACGCAATTTTTGCCCGTAAAATTGGCAACGTTTCCTTTTGCGTCCACAATCCCGACTTGCCGCACTTCCTTGCCTGGGTCATCAGACAGCAGAATATCCAACGCCTGTTGGGCTGTTTTGCCTTCTTTTAGCAATGTCAAACCCCTGATTCCGAACGATTTGTTGGTAAATGATTGGGTCGCCACGGCCCCAACTCCCGCTTCGGCCCACGAAACAGAGGTACCCACGCTGAACCAATGGCTTTGAACACCGACCGCGATTTCTCCCGTTTTTTCGTCACGAGCTACAATCGAAAACGTATGCGCCAAGCCATTGTCTTTCTTGAAAAATTGGGCCTTTGTTTGACTGAAAAAGAGTATTAAACTGATAAGGAGGTAGTTTTTCATACAGTTTTTAATTAAGGATTGACCATTCCTGCTTCAGAAACCAACGTCAGCAATGCCGCCTGAATGGATTTGTAGGCTTCGTCATCGTACCACCATTCGTTGAGGGCATGCGCATTGCTTGATTTACCCCCTCGTCCTAGGGTAACAGCAGGGATTCCCTTTGAAATAGGCGTATTTGAATTGGTCGAACCACGACCTATTTTTGGGATCACTCCGAAAGTAGTGATGGCGGCCATAGCGCGCTGAACGAGGGGTAAATTCTCGGGAAGCTCGCCCGAAGGACGGTCGCCGATTTTTTTGATTTCGACCGTGAGCGCTGGCCCCATGCGTTTCATGGCATTGTGTTCTTGAAGGGCCTGCTGTACCGATGCTTTTAAAAGCGAGTCCACTAAATTGAGGTTTTCGGGAATTTCGGAGCGCATATCCACTTCCATCCAAGACTCAAAAGCAATGGAATTGACCGACGTACCGCCGCCGATTCTGCCTACATTATAGCTGGTACGGGCGCCCGTTCGGGTAAATTTGTCGGCGACTTTTGAAAAATAATGGATGGCTGAACCCAAGGCATGTTGGGGATTGGCCAAACCAAATGCCCCCCACGAGTGGCCACCGGGGCCTTTGAACGTAACCCGATAACGGTAGGAACCTAATCCCATGTTGCTCATCCGCCCAAGCTCTCCGCCGTCCACGGCAATCCACGAATCAATGCGCAGGCTTTGGTCGGTGAATAGGTATTTTACACCTCTCAAATCACCCAATCCTTCTTCGCCCACAGAGCCTATGAACAATACATCCGCTTCGGTCTCTATTTTAGCTTCTTCCAGTGCTCTCAAAACCGACACCACCAAGACCAACCCTTGGGTATTGTCGCCTATGCCAGGGGCAAAGAGGGTATCACCTTTGATTTTTACTTTTACGTCGGTTTCAAGCGGGAATACCGTGTCTAAGTGGGCGTCAAGAGCGACGGTACGATTGCGTTTTTTGCCTTTGCGCAGCGCAATTACGTTGCCCACTTTATCCGTCCAAACCGAGTCTGCGCCCGCTTCTTTGAGCATTGAAGCGAAACGAAGGCCGCGTTTGGTTTCTAAAAACGGCGGGGCGGGAATCTCCGTCAACATAATGAGCTCGTCCCGATTGCGTTTGTTTTGTGTCAAAATGGACTGAAAAGCTTTTTGAATTTGCTTGTTTTTGGTCAGTTGCTCTGCTTCTTTTAGATAAGCGGCCTCTACTTTTCCACTCCTGCCCGCGTCTTCCTCTTGGGCATAAACAGCACTAAAAATGATCGTGAAGCAGATAAAAAGCCCCAGGAGACGCAAAGTAGATTTTCGATTTTTCATAGTTGGTTTTTAGTGGTTATTATCTTGTCAATTTTACAATAGATGGGTTTAACTAGTCACGAAAAGTCATAAATAAACAGCGACTTACCTCATCAGCTATTTCCATATCACCGAAGAATCAATCTCGGCAATCGTGGTTTTACCCGTGAGTGCCATCGCAAGTTCAAATTCATTTCGGAGTATTTCCAATACCTTCGTTACGCCTTCGGCCCCGCCGCAGGCCAGCCCGAAACAGATAGGTTTGCCCACCAATACCGCATTTGCGCCCAAAGCAATGGCTTTCAGTACATCGGTTCCGCGCCGTATGCCGCCATCCATCAATATCGGAATTCTTTTGTTTACTTTTTCGGCAATGCGCGGAAGCGCTTCGATGGTGGCGGGCACGGTGTCCAGATTTCGTCCGCTGTGGTTAGAGACGATAATACCCGATACTCCCGACTGAACCGCTTTTTTGGCGTCTTCGGGATTTAAAATCCCTTTGAGCAACACGGGGATTTTGGCGAAGGATTTCAGCCATTCAATGTCTTTCCACGTAAGGGATTTTGTGAGGGCAAAAGCATCTTGCATGTGGGGCGTATGTATACCATGAGGCAGGGCAAAATTGACTCTTTGCTGACGATTACGAGCACCCGCCACGGGCGTGTCTACCGTAATACAAAGCGCTCTACACCCTTGATATTCAGCTTCTTGAACAAGGTCTTTGGTAAAGTGTCGGTCGTCTCTGACGTACAACTGAAGCCACAGCGGTTGAGTCGCCACTTTTGCTATTTCTTCCAAAGGAGTAGTGGTAAATGAACTGACCACGTAAATGGCCTCCGCTGCCCCAGCACCCCGGGCGGTCGCCAGCTCCCCTTCGGGATGCATGATTTTGTGATAAGCAGTAGGGGCAATCAGTATTGGATGTGGCAAATCAAGCCCTAAAAGTGAAGTACTGGTATCTATTTGACTGACATCAACAAGTACCGTTGGATTGAGTTTTATCGCATCCAATGCCTGTCTGTTCCATCTGACCGTAAACTCGTCGGCGGCGCCGCTTGCTACGTATTCATAGGCCATATTGGCCATTTTACTCACTGCCAATTTTTCGAAATCAAACAGATTAACGATTTGTGAAATATCAATTTTATCCATTTCCAGTTCGTTTTCTTGGTTCATTTCTTTTTCTCAGGTACAGCTTCCATCAGTAATGAATATGCCTTGTTCAAGGCTACGCCTCCTGCCTGCGAGCCTTTGTAATGCCCCAGCCGAACAACCACCAAGTCGTGCGAGGGAACAATCGTAACCGATTGACCACCAGCCCCCAACATCATATAGGCATCTTTGGGAATTGGAAAACCGCCATCACCATTTATCCAAAACAGGCCACCATAAATCGGCCGCCCGTCGGCTACCCAAGGTTCGGCGAGGGTACTGACAAACTTTGTAAAACCTTCGGGCAAGATGCGTTCACCGTTCCAAACACCGTCCTGCAAATACAAATTTCCTAGCCTCGCCCAATCTCGTCCGGATGCAAACTCATAACCTTGGGTTAAGAAGTTACCGTAAGGGTCAGTTTCCATGACCATCGTCCGTACTCCGATTTTGTCAAACAAAGCCCGTTGCGGAAAGGTATGATACACTTCGCCCATTTTTTCTATTCCCAATCGATTCAAGTAGTTGGTCAGGACGGGGTCAGAGTTACGGTAGCGGCCTACGGTATTGGGTAGCCATTGTTGAGGCAAATTGGCCGCGTATTCAAACGAATTGACGGCTCCAGTGTACAAGTACAAATGGTCGGGATAACCCAATGCTGGATTGTAGTCGGGATCTTGTGGCGCACGGCAGTACAATCCACTGGACATGTGCATAATGTCCATGATTCGGATTTTAGCTCTTTCGTCGCCTTTGCCCTGCCATTGCGGAATAGGCGCGGGTTGGTCTAATTTATAAACCCCTTTACCAACTAAAATGCCCATAATTGTTGCGGAAAGGCTTTTACCCATCGACCAGCTTTCCAACGGGGTATCTTTGGTAATGCCTTCGCCATAACGTTCAGCGATGATGCGTCCCTTGTAAGTGACGACGAAAGCCGCCGTTTGGGCCACGGCGGGTTCAAAAGCCACCTTGACGGCTTGTTCCACTTTGGCCCTATCAATTTCCGAAGGCATTGGGTCAGTGGGCAACACATCCCCCATGGGCCACGGAGTCGTAGTGGCATTTGGTAGATTACGTACTACTTTTACAGGGCTGTATTTCAGAGAATTACTCCCTTCGGGCAAGGTTATGCAACCCTGGTCGCCCGTGTAAATAGCGGTTCGGGTAACCCCGTTGGGCAAAGTAATCGAAACTGATTTTTTATCATAATCAACGACGGGCTTGCCTACTTTGGCCCGTTCAGCGTAGGGACTTGTAAAATACCCCACATTTTCGGCGGCAAATTCGGGTTTCAGCCCCGTAATAAACACCGCAGAACACATGATTTTAGCGTAGCCCGACGTATGATGTGAAAGCGCATCGCCAGGGGGCGCTTTGTAAGTGGCGGTCTTCAATTCGAGTTGAGCGCCCCGCGCAATCATTTTATTACGTGCATCTTGGGCGTTGATAGTCAGGCCATTCAAAAGGAGAAAAGCCGAAAAGAAAAGAGGATAAATTCGGTTCATTTTGATATTTTGTTTAGGGTTTAAGAGTCGATTGGTTACCTAACCACAGGCCTAATTTCGTTCTTTTCACTGGCAAACTTTATCTCATTTTACTTACTTTTTTCTGGGGCATTTTAGATACTCGATGAAATCTTATTCAGCGTTGGCAAGACCATTATTACTTCCGTGAATTTTCCCTCTTCTGAATCAATTTTAATTTCGCCCTTGTGTATTTCTATGATGTCTTTGCTCATAAACAGGCCCAAACCTGTGCCTTTTGAGGTAGGTTTGGTGGTAAAAAAAGGATTACAAAGCCTTTCCAAATCACGCGGTGAAACACCCGTTCCATTGTCTTTAACTTTTAAAATAATGTCATCATTCACCAATTCCGTCGATATTTTGATCTGGGGACTAAAGGCTTTATCAGTCACGCTTCTGTCGGCAAGGGCATAAAATGAATTATCAATCAGTGCCACAATCACTTCCCCAAATTCGGGCGGCAGAATCTTGGTTTCGAGGGGTTGTTTTGCCAAGTCCAGGATTAGTTCCACCCTAAAATCGGGATAATTTACTTTTATTTCATCATAAACACATTTGGCTTCATTTTCGACAAACACATTGAGGTCAGTTTGCAAAAAGTCTTTTGATTTTTCTTTCAATAGCTTTTGCATGTCTTTTACAATTCTCGTTGTGGTAGTGCCATGCTCGTAAATTTTTATCACACTGCTTTTAATAAGGTCTACGACACTCAAAAACTCTTCTTTTATACTTTCTGGTACGGCGTCTTTGTGCTTTTCAAGCATTTCGTTGAGTTCATCCACCAAAAGGCTTGAGGATTCTGAGAAATTGTTGATATAGTTGAGCGGATTCAGAATACGGTCAACGATACCCTTCGTGAGTTGTCCAACCGAAGCCAACTTTTCCTGCCTGATGAGTTCTTCTTGGGTATTTTTAAGGTGATTTAAGGTTTTTTCGAGGTCTTCCTGCGAGGCTCTCAGCTCGGCCGTGCGTTGTTGTACCTGTTGTTCGAGCAGTATATTTTGGTTGGCGAGCAGTTGTTTTTTCTCTTCACTGACTTTGACGAGTTTGTTGGCCTGCTGTTGTATGTCAATCAACAATTCCTTCATCAACAGCGACACATACACCACCAAAGAAATCGGGAAAGAAATACGAACGCCCGTCAGCAACAGATTATAGTTGTACGGGGTGTCGTTATAATCAAAAAATGCCATTAATATCGCAAAACAACTTGCCACTATTACCCCAATAATAAGAGCCCGAGAAGCGCCTTTGATGTTGTCTCGCCCGAGTATAATGAGCGCTATGAAAATACAAAACTGTATCGGCAAATAATAATCAATCAACGTTCCGTCAAACACATATACATTTAGGAAACCTCCCAGAGCGTGTATTCCAATGATGACGACAGACCATCCTCGGGAGATTTTAATGCGTAAAGCCATCGACAGGGCAACAATCGCAAAACCGTTGCTTGTCCAGGCCGTCAGGCTCAATACCAGCGCATTAACCAATAATTCTTGGTGAGAAAGGCTAAAATTAAGTAAAAAACGCGCCAGCATTTCAACAGAAATCAGGGATTGAACAATGGCAATCAAGTGAATGATTTTCTTCTCGTACAGATTCAGAAAAGACAACAGCCAAAGCAGCAATGCAATCAATAAAGAGACAAACAACCAAGTGGCGGTGTAGACGGCATTATTCTCGGCCCGTTGATGCATCAGGGTTGTGTATTCAGCACCCGTAAGCGAGAGCATCTGTCCCGAGCGAGGCAATGAGGGCAACATCAGGGGTTGTAATTGCGAAGTTTCGTCCACGATATGAATCGCAATTAAATGCGCTTGCTGAGGTTGTAATTGTACTGGCACCGGCAGTACATAATACGGATTATGCTCTTCAAACGGCTTCCCATCGCGCCCTGTATTACCGTAAGAATGAATCAATTGTCCATCCAAATACACATCCATTGCCGCCCATGTTTCTTTAGACAAGCTGAGGGGAAAATGATAGAAAGTTGAATCCAACTTCACTCTGAGCCGAAACCAACCCTCCATCAACCCTGATGAATCGGCGTAGCGGGCAGGTATATCTGCTGGGCGAAAATGTTGCCAATCGGAAGTATTGAGGTCCTTTTTTGACCAATCGGCATTATTTCCTGAATTAAATACCCAGCCGTGCATGGAAGAAATAACCAGTCGCTCGTCTGGTGCAAACATTTTTTTGGACAAAACTACCGTAGTATCCTGCCCAAACCCCGAAAAACAAACAAGGTTGAAAAGTATGGCCCGAAGAATGCGTTTTATCATGTTATCGCTCGTGATTATTGTTGCTTGATAGGCAATTCCACCCTAAACGTCGTCCCCTCGCCCTCTACACTCTCACATTCAATCGTTCCGCCGTGGCCTTTCGTCACAATATCATACGCCAAACTCAGCCCCAAGCCCGTGCCTTCGCCCGTGGGTTTGGTCGTAAAAAAGGGTTGAAAGATTTTGGACTTGGTAGCTTCTGGCATCCCTATACCGTTGTCTTTAACTTTGATAACAATCTGATTATCAGTAACTTGAGTCAAAATTGTTACTTTCGGTTGGTAATTGAGCTCTCCATGTTTGACTCGTTGGTTTACGGCATAAAAGGCATTATTGATAAGATTCAACAGCACCCGCCCAATTTCTTGCGGAACAACTTCAACTTTTGGCAATTTTTCATCTACAATCAACTCATAATCAGCATTAAATCGGCTCTCCAAACCGTCTTTATCTTTTGCCCGCAAACCATGGTAACTCAATCTTAAATATTCATCGGCGAGTTGATTAATGTCGGTCAATTCGCGCGCTCCCGTTGATTGGCGGGAATGCTCCAACATCCCTTTCACAATACTTGATGCCCGTTTGCCGTGGTGGTTGATTTTCTCTTGATTTTGAGCGAGGTCATTCAATAAATCTTTTTCCAGCTCTTCATCCCGTTCTCCGTATACCTTTTTCCGTTCTTCCAATAACTCTGAAACCAAATCAACGCTCAATTCCGAGAAGTTATTAACGAAATTCAATGGGTTTTGAATCTCGTGGGCGATGCCTGCCGTGAGCTCTCCAAGGCTAGCGAGCTTTTCTTTTTGGATGAGTTGGGATTGAGTGGAGCGGAGTTGGGTAAGAGCTTCTTCGGCTTTGTTGCGTTGGAGGTTTATTTCGTCGCGCTGGTGTTGGAGCAAGGCATTCGCTTTTTGTTTGAGTCGGATGTTGCGATACAAAAGCAGCAACACTACAAAAAACACTACTAATACGCTCGCCATTACATATACTTTGACGCGGTTTTGATAGGCTTGTTCGGCTTGTTTGATTTCCTGTTGTCTGAGCTGTTCGTTAAATTCTACCTTCTGAAAGTTTTTCACTTTGTCGATGCTCAGAATACTATCTTTAGCCACCCACGCCATTTTGAGGTAGTCGAAAGCGCGGGCTTTGTTGATAGACTCATAGACTGACGATAACAAGTAACTGGCGTTCACCACCGTTGGAATAATATTGGCATCTTGAGCTAATTGTAAGGCATTTTGGGCATAAAAAATGGTCGAATCGCTACGGTTGAGTTTTCTAAAAATTTCGGCAATGTCTAAGTAAGTTTGGCTCAACGCCCGGTGATTTTCAGCGGTGATAGACTTCGGAATGCTGTTTTTGTAATAGCGCAGCGCTATTTCGTCTTTGCCCATGCGCTTGTAGATATTACCCAGGTTGACCAAGTTTACGTTGAGATCGCCGCCCTTGCCTTCTTTAGACATTTGGTAGGCTATTTGGGTGTAAAATAGCGCGGAATCCAATTGATTCAAGAAAGAGTAGTCCATGCCAATATTGGCCAAAGCGATATTTTTGAGATTATCGTCTTTCAGTTCTTCGGCAAGTTTTCTGGTTTTTTGGTAGTATTCAATGGCTTGAACATGATTTTTCTGTTCTGAATACAAAATACCGATGTTATTGTAGGTTCGGGCTAACGCATCTCTGTCTTGACTTTCTTGCGCCACTTTGATAGAAGCCAAGTGCGATTCCAGTGACTTGGTGTAGTTGCCCGAAATGCGTAAAATTGAGCCGATTCGATTCAAAACTCGTGCTTTACCCTTGTTATAATTACTCTGACTGGCCAGTTTTAGTCCTTCTTGTGCGTATTTCATGGCCTCTACGGGCTGCGAGTACATCAGGCTGCGCCCCAGTTGGTCGAGGATTAGCACTTTACTGGTATCTGCCATGGGCTGAGTGAGCATATTTTTGAGACTATCGGTAAGGCTATTATTCTGACCAACGGCACCAAAGTAAGACAACCACAGAGAGATGATGTAAGTTAAGTTTTTCATATAATAGAGTTGTTCAACAAAGGTATAAATGCGTCCGTATTTTGCTCAAAAAACTTGCCTGATTTGCTGAAAACCACTAACTTTCCCAAAAACCCAACATGAAAAACCTTTGCTTGATTCTTACGGGATTACTGATGAACGCCTGGGTGTATGGCCAAAAACTCCACGTGGTATTTGTCATCGAAAAAGAGGATATCAACTTCGGCCTGCTCAATCTACGCAACGAAGAACTAATGATGCAGATAATGGAAACGGTAAAATGGGGCTTGAATTACCCCATGCAAACCACCTACTTGTCGGGGGCGAAATTTACGGCGACGGCGGTCAAAAAAGCCATTGTCAACCTCAAAACCAACTCAAAAGACATTGTAGTAGTGTATTTTGCCGGTTTTGGCATAGGACAGCCTGAAGACAAAAGCCTTTTTGCCAACTGGAAACTGCGCGATACTCCCAAAATAGGGCTTTCAGTAGGGGAAGTGGAACGTTGGCTCATTGCCAAACAAAGGGCAAAAAAGCTACGTCTGGGCTTGATTTTGGCAGAATGTAGCGAGCAAAGTATCAAACAAAAAGAAAAAATAAGGGCCTCGATGGGGCTGAGGATTGATTTGAGGAGACCTGTTATCAGAAAACTATTTTTAGAAAACTGCGGCATTATCAAGATGGGTAGTTCGCTCCCTTACGAATCTTCATGGATTACTTCAGATGGACCGTCGCTGTTTACAAGTTCATTTCATCGCGCTTTTGAAGCAATGCTCACTCCCTCCGACTCGTCCGCGCTAAAAAGAACATCTTTCCAACAACTGCAGAGTCTTACTTCAATGTTTATGGGTCAGTATTTCTACGATATGGGAATAAGCCAAACGCCCGTTTTGGAGATTAAATCGTGCAAAGGTGCCGCCGCCAACGTAATCATCGGCCCCATACCCGACTCTTTGGTGTCCCAAACCACCGTGCTAAATGGATTACTCAATGGATTGAGCCAAAACAGAGACTCAGTACAACGCGCCCAAATCAGACGGAAAATTATGTCCTATTTTGCCCCAACTGCTACCGTATCTTTGAGTAGCTATTATCTAAACACCGCAATCCCCGAAGAAAAGACCTATCCACTGAAACAATACTTAGACGACATACACTTAGCCAAAAGAAATCCCAAGTACGAGATGATGATTCTTGACAAAGAATATTTGTTTATTGAAAAAATGGAAGTCAATGCCTCCAATCCAAGGGCGAAGTGGCCACTCGTCGAACAGGTGGCTATTGTCGAGTTTTGGGGAGAAATTAACCGGCCTAGATAAGCTAAATTTATGAAAAAAGTATTGCTCATTTTTTTCCTCTTCAGGTGGCCTGTTGGGGTGTTTGCGCAGGGTATGATGTTCAACGACAATACCTATCAGGGAATGCCTCAAAAACGCTCTGCACAGGCGGTACGTAGCTTACCTACCAGAATAGACCTATCTGTTTATGCCCCATCGGTGATGGACCAGGGCGAATTGGGCACCTGCGTGGGGGTGTCGGTAGGATATTACATGCGCACTATGCTGGAGGCCCAACGTAGAAGATTGACTAAAAAAATTGAGATTGATAAACTACGGTTTTCGCCGTCTTTTCTCTACAACAGCATCAAATCGCTTACTGACAATACCTGTATGCTGGGAGCCGACATTGCCGAGGCGTTGGAATATCTCAAACAAAACGGTTTACCCAAACTTTCTGAACAACCCTATCCTTATTGTGCCCCCAACAAGCCGATAGCGCTCAAAAACGATTCTAAAATTTTGGATTATGTCAAACTATTTGGCATCACCGACCGCGAAGAAAACGTAGTGGTTACCACTAAGAAAGCCCTTTCGGAGCTTTCCCCTGTTGTAGTAGGCATCCAAACTACCTCTTCCTTCAACGACTTATCGCTCAGAAATACCTTTTTCTCGCGCGGGATGGCATTTTTTGGGTCTTCAACAGCCCAGGCCCAAATCAGTCAGTGGAAACCTGCCACTAATGCTTCTACCACCCTGAGCTACGGCCACGCCCTGTGTGTGATAGGCTACGACGACAAAAAATTCGGTGGTGCATTCAGATTGGTCAATAGTTGGGGCGACTCTTGGGGCGAGAGCGGCTACTTCTGGATGACCTACGCCGACTACAAAAAGTATGTAAAGTATGGCTATCAGGCTTACATAGAACCACTCAATGTCGCACAAAATGCACTTTCAGTCGATTTGACAATTTCGGTGGGGACCTTTGTAACGGGCACCCAAGAAGAAGTAGTGCGCGCTAATGCCAACGCCAAACTCACAGCCTACACCTTCAAAAAACCGCAGCGGACGGGTACACCTTATAAATTTAGTGCCAACGTATCAAAGCAGACTTACGTCTATATGATAGCCGCCAATGCCACCGAAAACATCACCACCAAACTATTTCCCAACAATAATTTTAGCCCCCTCATCGGAACCAATACCAAGTTGGACTTACCCAGCGACGAACTTCTGACCCTCATCGACCCCAAAGGGACTGAGTATTGGTTATTTTTGTTTTCGGACAAAGCCATTGACATTGATGGCTACGTAAAGAAAATCAACGAAGCAAAAGGCCCATTTCCCGACCGTGTCATTGAAGCTTTTGGTGATGCGCTATTGCCTTACCAGCAAGTCAATTACAAAGAAAAGAAAATGGGCTTTTTCTTGAAAAATCAGCAACGAGGGCGTATTGTACCGCTGTTGGTGAGCATGAATCACATCTAATTTATTATTTTTTCTTGCGCGAGCCAAGTAAGTAACCAATGATAACACCAATCACTAAGCCAATACCAACCGACAGAATATCAATACCAGAGCTTGTCTTGGGAGCGGTATCGATAGGCACTTGGGCCGTTGCAAAAACACCGACAAATAACAAAAGAAGGGTGAAGGCAAGAGCGCTTTTCATTAGGTAAGAGAGGTTAAAAGGTTAAAAAATCAACCAAATATAACAGAAATGTATTATTTTAAACTATTGGTAACTTCACGATAAACGTCGTCCCCTCCCCCTCTACACTCTCTACCTCAATCGTTCCCCCATGCCCCTTCGTCACAATATCGTACGCCAAACTCAACCCCAAACCCGTGCCTTCACCCGTGGGTTTGGTGGTGAAGAAAGGCTGGAAGATTTTGGCTTTGGTGGCTTCAGGCATTCCTATGCCATTGTCTTTTACTTGGATGACAACTTGATTGTCAACAGCTTGGGTGCTGACAACAACTTTGGGCGAGTAATTAACGTCGGCAGCGACTGCGCCGCCATTGCTGACCAATCGGCGGTTTTGAACCACAGACGCGTCTGCGTTACCAACTTTGACGGCATAAAAAGCGTTGTTTATCAAATTCAACAACACCCGCCCGATTTCCTGTGGAACAACCTCGATTTTTGGCAAACTTTCATCTATAATCAACTCATAATCAGCATTAAATCTACTATCTTTAGCTCTTAATCCATGATAAGAAAGCCGCAAAGACTCATCTGCCAGTTTATTGATATCGGTAAGCTCTTTTATGCTCATACCTGCTCTTGAGTGTTCTAGCATTCCTTTCACAATACTGCTTGCACGTTTGCCGTGGTGGCTGATTTTTTGCTGGTTTTGGCTTAAATCTGTCACTAAATCCAAGATAGCGTCTTTATCTATTTCTGGCTTTTCTACTTCTTCTTTCAATTCTTGGGCAAGCTCAACGCTCATTTCCGAGAAGTTATTGACAAAGTTCAATGGATTCTGAATCTCGTGGGCAATACCTGCCGTAAGCTCGCCGAGGCTGGCCATTTTTTCCGATTGAATCAGTTGAGCTTGGGTAGATTTGAGTTTATTGAGAGAGTCTTCTAATTCACGGGTACGAATATTTACCTTGTGTTCCAACATTTGGTTTTTTTTCACTAACTGCCGTGAACGGAACACAATATAAGCTCTCAATCCACTTAAAAACAGTAAAGCGTAAATCAAATAAGCCCACCAAGTAGCCCACCACGGAGGCCGAATCGAGAAAGTGTACTGATACTCGTTGCTCCACTCGCCAACGCTGCTGAGTGCTTTTGCTTTGAAGGTGTACCTACCCGGCGAAAGGTTACTGTACGAAGCTCGGTTGCTACTGGAAAGACTACTCCAGCTCCGGTCGTTACCTTCCAAGAAGTATCGGTATTTTACTTTATCTGACTGATGCATCGTGATACCGATAAAATGAAAAGTCAGGTAGTTGTTATCATAAGGCAGGCTTAGACCTCCTGGCAATGCTTGCCATTTAATGGTACTATCTACCCGAATATCACCCACTTGTACACCATTTCCCAGCACTATGCTAGTATCTGGATTGTTGATAAGTGTGTTCCAATCTACGGGCTCATTATACAGCGAAATACCAGTGAGCCGAGTTTTGGGAGGGGCATTTTTTTTCACCTCTCTGCTTGTATAATACACCGTAACTCTGTCATTTGAGCAAGCCCAAATGTTGCCTGCTCGGTCGGCAATAATGGTATTTCCACTTTGACCTCCCATCCCCAAAAAACCATCACCATACCCAAAGCTTTTAAATAAGTTTAGGTTTTCATCAATGCCCAATGCATTGGGTGTTGTTTTTAAGTACGATTTTAGGGCTTTTTCTTTGGGTAATTTATTAAGACCGTTACGAGTCACAAACCACATATTGCCTTCGTGGTCTTCGGTAAGTGTGAGCGGGTATATTTCCGAAAGTCCTTCTTTGTGGGTAAAAGCCGTAAAATATTTCCCATCGTATCGGGCAGCGCCTTCTGAAGTACCAAACCATATATTGCCCGCTTTGTCTTCGTGGCTTGCCCAAACACTGTTGTGCGGCAATCCGTCTTTGGTGGTATAACAGGTAAATTGTTTGCCGTCGTATTTAGCGATTCCAGCGTCACTTGTCCCAATCCAGATGTTGCCGTGTCGGTCTTCGGTGAGGCTATTAGTAATGTTGGAAGGAAGTCCCTGTTTGGTGGTAAAAACAGTAATGCTCTTACCATCATATTTATAAACACCCGACCCATAATTAGCCATCCACAGATTGCCGTGCCTATCTTCCATTATATCCTGTATGGCGTTTCCTCTTTCGCTGTTTGGGTCTTTATAGTAGTAAAACTTCTTGCCGTCAAATTTTGCGAAGCCCCCGCCTCCATCGCCCAAACCTAGCCATATATTTCCCTGGCGGTCTTCGGCAATGGAGCGCACCGTTTGTGGTGAGGGTAAGCCTTTTATGGAAGTATAATGTGTAAAATGTTTACCATCATATTTGCACAGACCCGCTTGCGAGCCAAACCACATATTCCCTTTTTTATCCTCCAAAATGCTCCAGTTTCGGTTGAATAACAAGCCCTCCTTGTCCGTAAAGTGATTAAAAGGAATCCCGCTAAGTTTGGTCAAACTACCATAATTCCCAAACCAGATGTTGCCCGAACGGTCTTCCAGCATACATAATACTTCTCTATCAGGAAATCCTTCTTTCGGGCCATAGTGCGTAAACTGTTTCCCGTCGTACTTGACGACTCCCGCGCCTTCGGTACCTAACCAGACGTTGCCAGTCCGGTCTTCTAGCAAGGTGCTAATCGTATTATGACTTAATCCTTCTTTTTGGGTAAAATTGAAAAACTGTTTTCCATCGTATTTTATCAGGCCCGTGCTATCGGTTCCCATCCAGATGTTACCAGCTTTATCTTCCAACAAACACCGAATACCTTGGGCAGGTAGACCGTTTTGATAAGCATAATGGGAGAAACTTTGTCCGTCAAATTTATCAACACCCTTTTCAGTAGCTATCCAGAGGTTTCCGTGGCGGTCTTCAATAAGATGCCTGACCGTGTTGCCTGAAAGCCCCTGTTTGGTAGAGTACATCGCAAAATTTTTGCCGTCGTACCGACCTATCCCCCCTTTGGTGGTACCAAACCAAATCGTTCCTTTTCGGTCTTGCAACATGGTTCGGACGTGCCCCATTGGCGTATTTTTCTTATCTACGATGTACCTAAAATTTTGACCATCGTACTTAAACAAGCCCTCTTTTTCTGACCCAAACCACATATTGCCCGAGCTATCTTCAATCAAAGTCATGACTCGGTGGCCGTTGGTGGCGGGAATATTGGAAAAATGGGTAAAGTTTTGTCCGTCAAACCTGCTCAAACCGCCTCCCCTCATACCTATCCAAATATTACCAGCCTTGTCTTGAATCAAAGTATATACGGAGGGGTGCCGCAACCCTTGCAGTTTGGTGTAGTAGCTAAAATTAGCAGGATTTGGGTCTTTGATGGCCATATCTTTGGCTACTACCACTTCTCTCGGCCCTACTGTAATTTGGGTATCAATCGCCTCAGAAATAATAGGTAACGAGAATGAATCTTTTCCAGGTGTACAAATGGTGGGGGCGGTCAGGTTGAAGGGCTTTTTCGCAATTGCTGCATAAATATTGGTATTAGCTGGAATTGATTTTAGAGCCCCCACAGTTGTAATTTTAAAGTCAGCTGCCGTCACGGGGATTACTTTGGGTGGCGCTAGACTGTCAGCTGGGGTTTTATAACCCTTCGCCTCCACGACTAACAATTGATGAGACTCATTGCCTTTGTTTTCGGATTGACGACACGCGTACTGAGATAAGATTAATAAGCTAATACAAGACACCTTCAGGATACTGATAACAAGCAGAGATGTAGTGTTTTTCATACGAGATATGGGTAGATTTTCTTTGAATATCAATCGTTTATAGATTAGGCAATCGCATTATAAAAGTCGTCCCCTCCCCCTCCATACTCTCTACCTCAATCATTCCCCCATGCCCCTTCGTCACAATATCGTACGCCAAACTCAACCCCAAACCCGTGCCTTCACCCGTGGGTTTGGTGGT
>NZ_JAAAKZ010000020.1 GCF_009905605.1 Runella sp. CRIBMP | reverse complement strand
CCCCGAATCTACCCCGCCCCCAATACCTACCCCCAAAACCAACTCTGGGCGCTTAACAACCTACCGTAATTTGGAGGAATTGAAAAATTAAGTACGCTTATTCAGTAGCCTTATTGGCACCCTCAAAATCGCTATTAGGCTGTATTTTGATTTCCAATAGCCAAAAAATAACTTACTCTAAAACCTGTTTTTGAATGGTTAGTAGAAATAAATTTGAATAAAATAGTGGTACGCCGCGTTAGCATTCTATTCATAAGCAACTTTTAAGTAGAAGGATGTCTTCTTTAAGCTTATGTATTTTACATTTTTCTGTTCATCATTTTTCTGTTTACAAACTTTTGATGTCGTCACTTATTTTTTGGAAAAACTGGAATCCCGTTCAACGTTTTTTATACACAACCACGCTAGGCCTGCTCGCTCTGGGCCTAATGGCATTGTTATTTTTTCATTATAGAGGCCTTGAAAACACTGTCCGCTGGGAGGTTTTGAGCGAATTGGACGAGGTGCCAGTGCAGTTAGATAGTTTACAGTTGGCAGCGGGCGGCGTTCCGCTTAACAGATTACAGCCTTCAGAAGGCAACGCTCAATCTGATACCAATCGTCAATCCGCAATCGTCAATCCGCAATCTACGATTCTCCTCCCTGGTAAAGCCTATTTGTTGAAAGAACAATTTGTGCCCGTTCAGACCGACCTACCCGCTTGGTTGGTTTGGGGCTATTGGGGCATCGTGCTGGCGGGCGTGGTGCTGCTTTTGAGTGCCGTTACGGTGCTTACTCGTCGGTGGTACATTGGTGCAATGATGATTTTTATCGGCCTGTTGGCGGGTTTGCATTTAGAGGTACTACAACTTTTCGGTTCTGACAAAGCCTTGGGCTTCGGCATTGCGGCGGTTTTGCTCGGCGGCATCAGCTATTATCTACACGCTTTCCGCGACGATATTATGATTGAGCGCCGGATATTTATCTTTACAGCGCTGACAATTTCGCTGGCAGTATTCATTTCTTTTTTTTCCAAAACACCGTTTACTGCCCTCACGATTGCGTCTTATTCTTTAGTACCGTTTTTGATAATCGCCGTTGTTTTTATCGGATGGTTGTCTATCGAAATCATCGCTGGTTTTGTGTACATCGTTACGCATCCACGCACGGGATTCGGAAAGAGCAGCTTGCCCAACTTTTTGTTTATCACGGGTTTATATCTTTTTAGTGTTTTGCTACTGTACCTCAAAATCACGCGGCAGACCGAAACCAACTTCCTCTATCTTAGTCCTTTTGTGCTGTATGGCGTCAGTTTGGTGCTGGGCATTTGGAGCCTTGCCAAACGAACCGAAACCGCCATACCTTTCCGGGAAGTGGCCGTTTGGCTGTATGCTGGGCTAGGATTAGTCACCACGGGCGTCATGGCATTTGTGTTGTTTACCGACAATAATCCGCTAATTGAAGTGTTTGAAGATGCCGTTATTTATTCCCAACTGGCGATGGGGACGGTGTTTGTGGGCTATATCGGGCTCAATTTTTGGCCTTTGTTCAAACAGAGCAAGGCCGTCTATAAAGTCATGTACAAGCCCATGCGTATTATGCAGTCGCAAGTTTGGCTGATTGGCGTGATGGGCGTTGTACTACTCATATCGCTCAATCGTTTTCACAGCATTGACCAAGCCCGTGCGGGGCATTACAACGCCTTGGGAGATTTGCACACGGCTACCCAAGAATACCTGCTTGCGGAGCAATATTATCAATTGGCGCTTGATTTGGATTTTCAAAATCATAAGTCTGGGTTTTCGCTGGCTTCGCTGGCGTTGCGTCAGGGCGACCGCCTCAGCGCGGGGGCGTACTTTCAACAAGCATTACACAAAGACCCCACACCACAAGCATATGCTGGTCTGAGTCAGGCGCTGTTGAACGAAAATCTGTTTTTTGATGCTGTTTTTAACCTACGAAAAGGCCTGCAAACCTTCACCCACAGTGGCGAGCTGCATAATAATTTGGGTTATCTCTACACCCGTACGGCCATTGCAGATTCGGCCTATTATTATTTTGAACTGGCCCGACAGCACGCGGTCAATACCGCCGTGGCCGAAACAAACCTGTTGGCATTTTGGGGAAAAGCCTTGGCCGCCGCCGATTCTGCCAATGCATTAGCAGCCCTTGGACTTACAAAAGCTGATTTTGGGGAAACCAACCTTTTGCAAAGCGTCAGAACGTCACTTTCTCACGAAGCCAACCGCATTGCGTTGGCCCAATTGGTGGGCGAAAAAACAAAGGTTGAAAAAACGCAACTCGCCCTAGCAAGCGATTCGGCCTTGAGCGTCAATAATTTTGCGTACCTGTACAACACCAATCAATACGAGCAAGATACTAGCCTTGCTAATCTATTCAGAAAATTAATAAATACGGGCAACAACGGAAATTTTTACAATGAGTTGCAGGTAGCCTACGCTTACTCAGAATACAATCGCGATAAAATTGCGGCTTTCGACATCCTAGCCGCCCAAACCGTGACAGACACCTCCAAAAAAGTAGCCCTAGCCCGCCAAACACTTCAATTCTGGTTATTGAGAGAACGAACCGAAGAGGACGCCGCCGCCAATCTGGCAAAAAACTTAACCACCGAAGCTGATATTCTTACGGCCCTCCGAAAGCATCCGTTCAGCTTACCGGTTTTGCAAAAAGCTACCGTTTTTTTCAATCAACGAAACCAACCCAAAACCGCATACCAATTCATTTTAAATGCGCTTAGATTTCGACGTGATTCTCCCGAATTGGTAAAAACATACATTCTTCAATGCCTTCATTTACGCCTAACAGATTTCGCCGAAGAGGGTCTTCGCGACCTATTTGCGCTCACCTCATTTACCGACTATCAATCATTTCTGAAAATCTATCAGTCCCAACGTGCACTCATCGAAAAAGAACGTGGAAGTTTTCAATGAAAATTGTACTTTTACCTATTCATTTTGCCCTATAATCGCTTTCAAATTTAAATAACCCACTCTTTATGTGGAAAGTACTGGCCACTGGTTTAGGTGTTTTAGCTGTATTATTCAGTTGTGTATTTGCTTACTTTTATTTTAAATACTTGCGTTATGAAGAGGATTTTGTAGCTGAATTTTTGCTTAAAAACCCTAAAAAGTGCGCAGTCTTTTGGGTACGAAATGACTCATTATTGGTTGGGCATCGGTCAGACACCCTGATGCCGTTAGCGAGCACGGCCAAGACCATCGTTGCTGTTGAGTTTGCTCAACAGTCGGCCGAAGGGAAAGTTAATCTTAATGAACGGGTTCCGTTGAGCGAGGTGGCACGGTTCTATATTCCTGACACTGACGGTGGAGCGCACCGTGCGTGGTTAGAAAGTTTGAAAACGTCAAAATCAACGAACAACAACACTGCGTCGTTGATGGAGGTGGCCAAAGGCATGATGCAATTTAGTAGCAATGCCAATACTGAGTTTTTGATGTGGAAATTGGGGTTGAACAATATCAATGCCAACCTCCCAAAACTAGGCCTTGGTAAGCACCAACCATTGTATCCGTTTGTGTCGGCACTGTACGTGTGTTCGGACGAGCACTCCGCCACGGGGCTAAAAAAAATGCCCCTGTCGTTGTACCTCCAACGCACCAATAAATACTTTGAATTGCTTAAAGTGGATACTACGGTCAAAACAAAGTTCAACATGGCCAATGTTCCGCTTCCGGTGCAGCGCATTTGGTCAGACCGCCTTCCTGGCTCAACCGTTCGGGAATACGCGGGATTGATGAAAAAAATAAATAGTCGGACTTATTTTAGCAAAAGCGCCCAAACGGTTTTGGATACATTGATGGAATGGCCTATGCGATTGAATCCTGACAACAAAAAGAAGTTTGTCCATTTTGGAGCCAAGGGCGGCTCTACGGCATTTGTGCTAAATTATGCCTTATATGCCACTGACAAACAAGGAAATAAAACCGAGATGGTTATTTTTACCAACAACCTAGGCGTTTTTGAGCAAACCCTTTTGCAAGCTGAGTTTCAGGTTTTTATCCAAAGAATATTGACCAACGACGCCAAAAATAAAGACATACTGTCTATTCTAAAAAAACTTAACTAACACGCCTTTATCATCCATTTATACGCACGGACGTTTATTTTAGCGAAAATCATTCAGTCATGAAAATCATCGAAACCTCCCACATTGCCAAACGCTACATCATGGGTAGCGAAGTGATAGATGCCCTCAAAGACGTAACGATTTCGGTCAACAAAGGTGAATATGTGGCCTTTATGGGGCCCTCAGGCTCTGGAAAATCTACCCTGATGAATATCATCGGCTGCTTGGATACACCCACCTCGGGCAAATACATCCTGAACCGTAAGGATGTAAGTGATATGAGCGAAAATGAACTGGCCGAAGTGCGTAACAAAGAAATTGGGTTTGTATTCCAAACCTTTAATCTCCTGCCCCGCATGACCTCGCTCGAAAACGTGGCCCTGCCCCTGATTTATGCAGGATACACCAAAGCGCAACGCACCGAAAAAGCAATGCTTGCCCTCAAAAACGTGGGACTAGAAAACCGCGCGGGTCACCGCCCCAACGAACTCTCTGGTGGGCAGCGCCAACGTGTAGCCGTTGCCCGGGCATTGGTCAACGACCCCAGTATTTTGCTGGCCGATGAGCCCACAGGAAACTTAGACAGCCGAACCTCCTACGAAATCATGGATTTGTTTGACCAACTGCATTCTAAGGGAAACACCATCGTAGTGGTAACGCACGAAGACGACATCGCCAAATACGCCCACCGCATCATCCGTCTCCGCGATGGTTTGGTAGAGTCCGACATGGTCAATCCCAATCCCACCAAAGTCGTTTTAACACCGCAGGGGTTAGAAAGCTAAGAAAGCATTTAGATATCAATAATGAAGGGGGTAAGAAGTTGAGCCTAAATCTCATCGCTTCTTACCCCCTTTGCTTTTTCTTATTTCTTAAGCCTTCAACTCACTTCAAAAAAGGTTTATCGACAACCATTTCTGTTTCAATCAACGAAGGCGCAATTCTGAGGCGGTCGCTATCGGGAGTTTCTGAAACTCCTCGGCGGGCATTACGATTGCCCGTAATTTGATAATAGGCTTCCGATAAAAGTGGCTCGCGCAAATCTCCGAACGCATATAACGGCTGAGAAAAATCTTCTTTAATCACCACATTCGGGGTAAAGCCTGCCGTATAATCAGATTGCCCCGCCGAATTGAAAACCTTAATCACAATCGGCATCATTCCCTGCGGGAACCGATTTTTAGGGTCTTTGATAAGAATAGAACCCACGTTTTTGCCGACCGTAACATCACCAATAATAAACACATCCATAAAAGGTTTCAAGGCATTGATAACCAACTCACTCGCCGAAGCGGTACGGCTACTCACCAATACATAAACCCGCTGTACGTTTCCACCGATGTTCTCGGTTTTGGGTTGGAAATAGTTCACATTAAAGTCTTTCCCTTGCTTCTTCTCCAGTTCAGGAGTCACGGTTGTGTTGTATTCATCACGGGAGAAAACCGTTTTGTCGGTTACACCTTTGGCGATAAAACTGCCCAACGTACGAGCTGTAGACGTGTATCCACCTCCATTATAGCGCAAATCAAGGATGAATTCGTTGATGCCTGCCGCCTTGAATTTACCGAAAATGGTCGCCATCTTTTGGTCGTACAAAGGCTGTTCACTGTTATTAGGTTTGGAATAAAAGCGATTATACACCAAATACCCAATCTTTTTTGCTCCTTTTGTATACACCGTATCCAACAGCATCGGGTCTTCCTGCAACGGTTGCGCTACTACCGTTTTGGTCTGGTCGCCAGATACAAAGGCTTTGTTTTCATAACGCCCCATCGTGTACACATAATTCGTGCCTTCTGCCAAGAGTGCCCCGTAATTATCCAGCGTTGCGAGCTGTCCATCTACCGTAATCTTACTGAAAACATCCCCGCGCTTAATACCCGCCTTCGCCGCTGGCGAGCCCGGAAATACGTACATCACAAAAGCGGCAATGTTATTGTTACTGTTGTACAAAGCCAACCGAGCTCCTGTCGTTTTGCTTTCACCCGACAACGAAGATTCCGTTTCTTCCGCATTTTCTAAAAAACGGGAAAAGCGGTCGCCGTCAGGACGAGCAGTTCTATCAAAAGTATAAAGCAACGAATTAAAAAATGTTTCGGGCGCCAATGATTTATTTTCTAAAGCACCCGCTGGAATTTTGTCCTTCCAGTAGTACCAATAATCCATGTTGACCGAGATAAATTCGTTCACCAACTCATCCCCTGCTTTTACGTCGGTTTGCTTACACGCACTCATCCCCGCCAATGACGCAACGATGGCAAAAAGAAGTGTTTTTGAAATTAATTTCTGCATATTTGTTGAGAAGGTTTTGACGTAGAAAAACGTGATAAACTCAAATTTATTTTAAATCCCTGACAAGCCCAACTTTACCATATTTCATTTATTACTTACGACAAATTGTACACTCAAATGTTTTTAAGAACCATTATTTTTTTTACATTTTTTCTACCCACGCTCCTCGTGGCCCAATGGGTTCCGCAAATCAGCCATACAGAAGCGCATTTCAGGGCCATTTCGGCCATTAACGAAAAAACCATTTGGGCGGGTGGTAGCAAAGGAACGGTGCTGCGCACCACCACTGGCGGCAAAAATTGGGCTGTTTTACAGGTACCAGGCGCAGAAAAACTGGATTTTAGGGGCATTAAAGGCCTTGACGAAAAAACCGCCGTGGCCGTCAGTGCAGGCTTGGCTGAGGAAGGACAAGCGCGTATTTATCGCACCGATGACGCGGGCAAAACGTGGACACAAGTTTGGCAAACCGATCAAAAAGGCGTTTTTCTGGACGGAATTGCCTTTTGGGACAAAAAGAACGGCCTCATCTTCGGCGACCCCATCGACGGCCATTTATACCTTCTTAAAACCACCGACGGCGGTAAAACCTGGGAGCGCCTCTCACCTGCTACGCTACCCGCCAATTTGCCCAACGAGGCTTCTTTTGCCGCCAGCAATTCGACGATGGTAATGCAAGGCACCAAAAATGTTTGGGTAGGCACTGGCGGCGCCGACCGCGCCCGCGTTTTTCGCTCCTCCGACCGAGGTGCTACTTGGCAAGTAACCGATACGCCCATGAAAGCCAATGCATCCTCAGGAATCTTTGGGTTGCATTTTTGGGACGTCAACAACGGCATCGCTGTGGGCGGCGACTATAAAGCCGAAAAACAAGTTTTTGAGAATGTAATCATAACCAAAGATGGTGGCAAAACTTGGCAAAAAAGCACCCCAACAACCCCCGATGGGCTCAAAGAAGCGGTTTATAAATTAAAAAACGGCACGTTGGTCGCCGTCGGCCCTGCGGGAAGCGGCTGGTCCAAAGACAACGGAAAAACCTGGCAAGCGCTCACGGGAGCCTCCAACGGCCTCCACGCCCTGACCTGCGTGGGCAATACCTGTTGGGCCATTGGTTCAAAAGGACAAATCGTGCGATTGTCAAATTAATCCTTTAAATTTACGGTATAAATAAATAGTTGCATCGGGGTGCTTCATTTGAGGCTGAGATTACACCCGTGAACCTGAACCGGTTAGGACCGGCGTAGGAAATGCGTCACACTGAAAATATTCATATCATCCATAGCCACATTTCCCCTTTTTGGGGGAGATGTGGCTTTTTTTTGTTACAACTATGAGCTTTGAAATCGTCAAAAAAGACCTGACCAACTGGCAAAACCGCAAGGAGTGGTTTTTTAATCGGGAGTTTACCGATACCTACGAACAATGGTACGAAGGCCCTTACAAACGGGCCGAAGTGTGGCAAAAGAAAGTCATCGAACAACTCATCAAGAAAGACTCCCGTATAAACACCCTCTTAGAATTTGGCTGCGGTACCACACGCTTTACCAGGTGGTGGCATCAAATCGGCATCGAGGCCTCTGGCGGCGATATTTCGCCTTTTATGTTGGCGCAAGCCGTGCATTTGTTCAAAGGCGATTTGGTCATGGCCGACTCTCACTTCATGCCATTCAAAGACCACACCTTCGACGCCGTGGCGTTTATTACCACTTTTGAGTACTACCGCGACCCCGTTCGGGTGATTCGCGAAGCGGCGCGGGTAGGCAAACACGGCATTGTATTTGGAATGATGAACCGCAATTCGCCAAAGGTAGCACGTCGGCGTATTCAGCAGGCATTCGGCAAAAACCCTTTTTACGTCACGGCTACTTTCTACACTCCCAACCACCTCATTTCGGTCATTGACGAAGCACTAAAAGGCCGCGAATATAGCATTGAATGGACGTGTACGGGCCTCCCGAAGTGGTTTCCAGTGCAGCAGTGGAGTATGCCGTACGGCGACTTTTTTGGGCTATACGTAAAACTTTTGTAAACCATGAAAACAAACGAAACGGGGAAAATAACGGACGAGGCGTTTAAAAATCATATTTTCCCTTACTGCGGTGCCCCCCGCAAAGAGGTGAAAATTGGCCCACATTTCGGCACCGATATTTCCCTCATTACATTACCCAATGGGTACGAAATGGCCCTCACCAGCGACCCACTTTCTTATATTTCGAGCCTCGGGCTGGAAGAATCGGCGTGGTTGTCGGTGCATTTGATGGCCAACGACATGGCTACTACGGGCGTAGCGCCGCAATATGCGCAGTTTGTTCTGAACCTTCCTACCGAGGTGTCAGAGACTGATTTTCAGGCGTATTGGCAATATATCCACCGCTTTTGTCAGCAAATCAACGTCGCTATCACGGGCGGACATACAGGACGGTTTGAAGGCATTAACTCAACCATTGCGGGCGGCGGCACCATGATTGCCGTGGCCGAAAAAGGCAAAATGCTGTGCAGCCAATGGGTGCAACCCGGCAACGACATCCTCGTAACCAAACAAGCTGCATTGATTGCCACCTCTATTTTGGCGCGTAGTTTTCCCAATACCGTCAAAAATGAATGTGGTGTGGCTGTTTTTCAGGAAGCATCAGAATTGTTTTACCAAACAAGTAGCCTGAAAGAAGGGTTGATTGCGGCGGCTGTCAACGAAAAGGAAGGACCGAGCGTGACGGCCATGCACGACGTGACCGAAGGCGGCATCTTAGGCGCCATCTACGAAATGGCCGTGGCTTCTGAGTGCGGAGCAGAAGTAGAAATTGATTCATTCCCCATTGGCCCCGTTGTTAAAACTGTTTGCGACTTTTTTGCCATTGACCCCGCCTATTCGGTAGGAGCTGGCGCAATGATTATGGCCGTAAAACCCGAAAAAACGGCCCAATTGATTCAAAAACTAACGGAAGAAGGGATCCCCGCAACCTGCGTCGGCAAATTTACGACCTCCGAAAAAGGGATTCAAAAACGTACCCAGTCGGGGTATTCTCGCATCATTCCACCCGCAACCGACCCGTACTGGGCGGCTTTTTTCAATGCTTTAACCCAAGGACTTACATGAAAAAACGTAATGGAATAACGGGAGGAGTGTATTTGGTCATTGACCCAAGTTGGGACAGTGCATTTACGTTGCCTCGATTGGCGCAGGCCCTCCACGCGGGCATCAGCACGGTGCAAATCTGGGACCATTGGTCCGAGAAAACCAACAAAATCGCTTTTATCCAAGAAATTACGGCGTTGGCCCACGCGGCCGAAGTGCCCGTTTTGATCAATAATCACTGGGAATTAGTAAAAGAAACCGCTTTGGACGGGGTTCATTTTGACCACCCACGCGCCGAAATTGAGGAGATTGAAACCCTCATCGGTCGCTCATTTTTGAAGGGAATCACCTGCGGTAATGATTTGACCACGGTACATTGGGCCAATGACCACCAATTTGATTACGTTTCTTTTTGCTCCTTATTCCCGTCATCCTCGGCTGATTCCTGCGAAATTGTAACCAAAGCTACCGTACAGAAAGCCCGAAAGCTGACTAAAATGCCCATTTTCGTTGCGGGAGGAATTTCCTTGGAAAATATTACTACGCTGCAAGACTGCGGCATCAATGGGGTGGCCCTTATTTCGGCCATCATGAAGTCAGCCAATCCGTTTGAAACTACCCAACAATTCAACAATCATTTTTCAACATCATCCCATGAAATCAACCCTCGTCCATAAACTCTGCTGTCCCTTTGACAAGCAAGACCTCCAACTCACGATTATTAAGCAAGACACCGACCAAAACATCATTGAAGGGCTACTTACCTGCGAAACCTGCCGGCGGTATTATCCCATCGTGTACGGAATTCCCATCATGAACCCCGACGAATACCGCGAAAAACAGCTCGAAGAGCCCATTCTGCAACGTTGGTCGAAGCAGCTGGGGGCGGGTTTTAAAGAAAAATTATTGAAGTAAAATTCAACGGGAGATTCCTACTTTTTAGCAGGAATCTCTCCCAAATCAACCTTGTTGGTGTCTTTGTTCCAGTATAGACGGTAGTTTTTACCAGAATCTATTTTGTATTCTTCGCTGGCTTTGTCGAGGGTGCTCACACGCATATACACTTGGTTGTCAGCCAATTTAAACTCCGCTTTCTTTTTGGAAGGAAGAAAAAAGGCCTGCCAATTGGTGCGGTCGCCGCTTACTTCATAAGAGACTTCACCGCTCAATTCGTTTTGAATTGAAAACGGATAGCGGTCGTTGATGGGGTCTTCGGCCACGTCGGCCAAGGCCACGATTTCTACTTTTACCGTCACCAAAGGCCCTTTGCCTTTTTTCTTAATTCCCACGTATAATTCTTCCCCCGCGCAGGCTGTACTCAGCACTCCCACGGCGCTTTTGGTGCTGTCGATTTTCTGACAAGCCTCCGCATCTTTTCCAGAATCAAATCGGCCAGCGGCGTTTTTGTCGGCAAAGAAATACACCTCTACCCCCACTTCACCGTTGGGTTCGGCGAGGTAAGGTGTAAAATCAAATCTTTCCTTGGACAAGGTGTCGGGATTAATGACGCGCAGGCTTTTATAGAAAGTATCGGAAGTATTTACTTTATCGTTCTGATAAACCGTAACCCGGTAAAATGCCGTTTTTGTGCCTTTGGGGAGCGATACTTTAATCGGCTTATTTTTGGCCAAAACCTTGTTTACCATATTATTGGGGCGAAAAACCACGTAGTCCACAATGACTTCTTGAAGCATTTTCTGGGCGGTAGCGTTGATGGTCATCAAAAACGCGCTCAATAGACTAAAGAGGAATATTTTTTTCATAGTAACTAAAAGTTGTAAGCGGATAGACAACGTAAAAATGGGGATTTTATTTTCAGACAGGCTATCTTTGCCCCATGAACCTGCTTAAATTACTGCGCATCAATTGGGCTTTTATCCTTCCGTACGGTCTCTTTCTGCTGGGACTTGGCAGCTACCAACTCCTTTATCGTCAGGGCATTATTAGTTTAGAAGTCAATCATTTTTATCATCCTTGGGCCGACGTGTTTTTCAAATACGTTACCCATTTGGGCGACGGGGCTTTTGTGATTGGCCTAGGATTGCTAATGCTGTATCGGTCGCGTCCGAAAGGTATTCTGGTTTTGGCTTCCTACGCCATTTCGGGCATTATTGCGCAATTGATTAAGAATTTCGGATTTCCAAAAGAACCACGTCCCGCAGAATATTTCTCGGGGATGATGCAGCATCTACACACCGTTGAGGGGGTTGAATTGAGTCATTGGAATAGCTTTCCGTCGGGCCATACGACCTCAGCGTTTGCATTATTTGCCTTAATTGCAATTTGGATTAAATCTCCGTTGCTAAAATTTTTATGTTTGATAACCGCCGCCACCATCGGCTTTTCCAGAATGTATTTGATGCAACACTTTCTGATTGATGTGTACGTTGGGTCATTATTGGGGACACTGACGGCCTATACCTTAGTTGTAAACAGTCACCGATTCAGACTAACATCTACACTTTAGATACTGAATATCAACACAATACGCATAAAATCCATTTTATTGGCTGATAAACTCACTAACCATTGAAAAACCAATCTTCCATTTCAATCGAAAAACCCTGGGTCGTGGCCCTGCTGGCTTTTGTTTTTTTTGTTCCTTTTTTAGGCAACGTCCATTTATTTGACTGGGACGAAATCAACTTTGCCGAATCAGCGCGCGAAATGTTGGCCACGGGCAATTATTTGCGCGTACAGATTGATTATCAACCCTTTTGGGAAAAACCGCCTTTGTTTATCTGGATACAGGCATTGTCAATGAAAGTGTTTGGGGTCAACGAATTTGCCGCCCGTTTTCCCAATGCCGTCGTCGGAATCATAACCTTATTGACCTTTTATTTTGTGGGCAAGCGCCTAATTGACGCCCGATTTGGCTTTTTGTGGGCCTTGGCTTATCTGGGTTCGGTCACGCCGCACTTATATTTTAAGTCAGGAATTATCGACCCATTATTCAACTATTTCATGTTTTTGAGCGTGCTGTACCTCATCGCTCCTTTGAAAAAAGAAACCCAGTCGAGTGGCTTGCGTTTTTTCCTAGCGGGGATTTTTGCGGGGTTGGCGGTATGGACCAAGGGCCCCGTGGGGGTGGGAGTTCCCACGCTAACCCTGGGCGCATTTTGGCTCATCCGTTATTTTCAGCAGCACCCGTCTGACGGCTCGAAACCGTCGGACGGGTTCTTTCCCCTCAAAAACATGCTCATCTATGGCCTCACGGCCGGAGTACTTACAGCGGGTTGGATGTTGGCCATTATTTGGGAAAGCGGCTGGGCTACGTTTGTGGCTTTTTTGGAGTATTTATATCGCCTCGGTGCTACCTCCGAAGCCGACCACGGCCAACCGTTTTATTATCATTTTGTGGTGGTTTTGATTGGTTGCTTCCCTATTTCGGTGCTTGGCTTGCCGTATGTGAGTCGAATTTTCACTCCCCTGCTCCAAAAATTAGGCAAGGCTCCGCAGGAGGAGGTGACAACTTCTGAAATGCTTTCTTCCTTTACATTGATGATGCTTTGCTTGTTTTGGGTGGTGATGATTGTATTTTCTATTGTCACGACCAAAATCGTGCATTATAGTTCCCTGACCTATTTCCCGCTGTCGTTTTTGGCGGCTTTGTGGTTGCACCGTTGGCTAAAAAATGAAATTACGTGGCCGCGTTGGATGACCGTTTTATTGCTCATCATTGGGTTTATCCTGTCGCTGGTGCTCACTGCCGTACCGCTCATTGGGATGTATTCGGCGGCGGTCACGCCCTACATAGATGATGTATTTGTGGTGGCCAATTTGCAAGCTCCCGTGGAGTGGGCAGGGCATGAATGGCTGTTTGGCGTACTGTATTTCGGAACGATTGTGTTTGCAACCATTCTATGGAAAAACCACAAGTTACTGGCAATCAGAATATTATTTTTCGCTACTGCGCTTTTATTGTTTGTTTATGGTGCCGTAGTTGTACCCAAAATTGAAGGCTATACCCAGCGGACCGTAATTGATTTTTACCAGTCCAAACGAGGTCAGGATGTGTACGTTTGGCCCATTGGATTTAAGAGTTATGCGCAGTTTTTTTACTTCAAAAAGCCCATCGGCGTGCGCCTCGAAGCAAGCAACGAAGACTGGCTGCTGAACGGCCCCGTCGATAAACCTACGTTTCTGATTTCGCGCCTCGACCGTGCCGAACAATTCCGTAACCACCCAAATCTGGAATTGCTAAAAGAAGAAAACGGCTTCGTCTTCTTCCGTCGAAAGCCTGATTATGAGAAGATTTCTGAATCACTAAAGAAATAAAAACAATCAAAAGGAAGGCTTTAAGAGGTCTTCCTTTTTTGTTTTCAAGAATTTATTTTTCCTTTTTATTTGGAAAACAGCAATGTAATTAATTCCTTTGTAACATATTTAACCATTTGGTTAAACTTATAAGTTAAACATGACAGAAATAGAACTATCCACCGAAGAAAAAATCTTAAAAGCCGCTGAAGAAGTTTTCATGCGTGACGGCTACGACGGCTCACGTATGCAGGACATCGCAGATGTGGCTGGCATCAATAAAGCGCTTTTGCATTATTATTTTCGTTCCAAAGACAAGTTGTTTGAGAAAGTGTTTGACGCAAAAATCCAGAGTTTCTTCCCAAAAATGGGCGAAAAGTTTAGTCAAGACATTCCTTTTCTTGATAAAATTCACATTTTTATTGAAGGGTACATGGATCTGTTGCTCAAAAATCCGTACCTGCCTTTGTTTGTACTCAATACCGTGAATAACAAAGATAAATCTGAATTTATAAAAAAATTGCCGATTGAACTGAGCCGGCAAGTAGCCCAAAGCTATTATGTTGAATTCAAAAAAGGGAATGTGAGAGAGTTAAATCCTGCTCAGTTTATCATGTCATTGATGGGGATGTGTATTTTTCCATTTTTGGCAAAACCCATTTTGCTCGACATGTTCAAAGCCGATAATGATACTTTTGACAAGTTGATGGAAGAGCGCATTCAGGAATTGAAACACTATGTTACATTGATTGTAACCCCCTAATTTTTTTACCCCATTTTTAACCAAATAGTTAAACTTTCAGGTTATGCGAAGTTTTATTTTATACATGGGCCTTTTGTTGGTTTTAAATCACATCGGCCATGCGCAAACGCCCCTGTCGTTGGAAGATTGCTACCGACAAGCCGAAATGCACAGCCCGCTGGCAGCTCAAACGCGCTTGATTCAAGAGGCCACCGAGCTGCAAATCAAGATTTTAAGCAGCAGCTATGTACCCCAATCCCGTCTCAATGGACAAGCCACTTGGCAGTCGGACGTTACGAGTTTACCCATCAAATTACCCAATTTCGAAATTTCACCCCCGCCCAAAGACCAGTATAAATTGACACTTGACCTGACCCAAACCATCTGGGACGGCGGCGTAGTTCAAAAACAAAAAGCCGTGGCTTTGGCCAATCAACAAGCCGAACAACAAAAGGTAGCGGTGGACCTCTATCAGATTCGCGAACAAGTCAGCAATCTGTTTTTTGGGGCGCTTTTTGCCGAACGGCAGCTACATAATTTCGAGATTCTCCAAAAAGAATTGCGGGCCAAACTCACCAAAACCCAAGCCTCAGTGCAAAATGGCATCGCGATTCGTTCCAATGTTTTGTCTTTAGAAGCCCGATTGCTGGAAATTGAACAGCAATTGTTGGAAACCCAAAAACGACGCACTGCCGCCTTGGAAGGTCTTTCACTGTTGACGGGTACGGCGATTGATACAAATACGCCACTTGTGGCCCTCCCCGTAAAAACGCAAAATTCAGAAATTGTTCGTCCTGAATTGCGCTTATTTGACGCCCAAAAGCAAACCTTGGCCGTCAACGAGCAAGTAATCAAAGCCAAAAATGCCCCCAAGCTTTCGGCATTTGCCACGGGTGGTTACGGCCGACCAGGGCTTAACTTTTTGGCAACGAGCTTCCAAACCTATTTCATCGGGGGCGTACAATTGCAAATTCCGCTCACGCATTGGTACACCAAAAGTCAGGGGATGGAAATTAGACAATTGAGGGCCAACCAACAACGTGTAGAACGGCAACGCGAAAGTTTTTTGCTCGCTACACAGGTTAGATTAGCCAATCAGCGCCGGGAAGTGGAGCGCTTACAGGCACTGGTCGAAAGCGACCGTAAGCTCATCGACATTCGAAGTACCATTCGCAAAGCCTCCGAATCACAACTCGACAACGGCATCATCACGGCCAGCGACTATCTGACCGAAGTAAACAATGAAGATACCGCCCGCCAAAATCAAATATTGCACGAAGTGCAACTACTACAAGCCCAAAATAACCTGCGCCTGACGGCAGGAAACTAACACGGTATAAAAATAATCTTATCATTATGAATCGCACTTACCTCTCTCTTTTTCTTCTCCTTGGCTTGGCCGCTTGCAATGGCGACAACCAAGAATTTGACGCCAGCGGCGTTTTTGAAGCCGACGAAGTGATTATTTCGTCTGAATCAGTCGGAAAAATCCTCCGATTTGAGGTGGAAGAAGGCACCGAGCTGAAAGCGGGTCAAGTCATCGGGAGCGTTGATTGTAAAAACCTCTCGCTCCAAAAAGCCCAAATTGAAGCCAGCATCGATGCATTAGGCCAAAAAACCAACGATGCGGCACCCCAAACGCAGATTATCCGTGAGCAACTTGTTTTGCAACAACGCCAAATTGCCACCCAACGTGAGCAATTAAGGATTCTGGAACGCGAGCGCAAACGCGTTGAAAATCTCGTCAAAGCCGAAGCCATTCCAGCCAAACAGTTGGACGATGTCGAGGGGCAAATTGACGTCTTGAAAAAGCAAATTGAAGCCACCGAAAGCCAAGTAAGCGTGCTGAATCAACAGATTAAATCACAGCAACAACAGGTTTTAATTCAAAATCGTGGTGTGCTGAGCGAACGCAAACCGTTGGAAGAACGAATTGCTCAGATGGACGACCAACTCCAACGTTGCAGCATCACCAATCCCATTGATGGCACCGTGTTGGTCAAATACGCCACCGCCGACGAAATGACCGCTACCGGAAAGGCTTTGTATAAAATCGCCAATCTTTCGTCGCTCACGCTGCGGGCCTACATCACCGGCGACCAACTCGCCAAAATCAAGCTCAATCAACCCGTAAAAGTATTTGTGGATAACGGTAAAGAGACCTACAAAGAAATGAGCGGAACCGTGACGTGGATTGCGAGCAAAGCCGAATTTACGCCCAAGACCATCCAGACCCAAGACGAGCGTGCCAACTTGGTTTATGCGACCAAAATCAAGGTCAAAAACGACGGATACCTCAAAATCGGCATGTACGGGGAAGTTAAATTATAACTAAAATGGCAACAGTCCACGTAGAAAATATCAAAAAAACGTACGATAAAGGCAGCGTCTTGGCCCTCGACAACGTCAGTTTTGACGTAAAATCGGGCGAGTTGTTTGGCCTAATCGGCCCCGACGGCGCGGGTAAAACCTCCCTTTTTCGGATTTTGACCACCCTCCTCCTCCCCGACGGCGGCCACGCCCAAGTTGCAGGGCTAGACGTGGTCAACGATTTGTGGAAAATCAGGCGCATCGTGGGCTACATGCCCGGAAAGTTTTCGTTATACCAAGATTTAAGTATTGAAGAAAATCTCCAGTTTTTCGCGACGGTTTTCAACACAACGGTCGAGAAAAACTACCATTTGATTGAAGACATTTACGTACAGATTGAGCCTTTCAAAAAACGCTTGGCGGGCAAACTTTCGGGCGGAATGAAGCAGAAATTGGCGCTTTGTTGCGCCCTCATTCACGAGCCCAAAGTGCTGTTTTTGGATGAACCCACCACCGGCGTTGACCCCGTATCCCGCAAAGAATTTTGGGATATGCTCGACCGCCTCAAAACCCGGGGCATCACGATTGTGGTATCCACCCCTTACATGGATGAAGCCAGTCGCTGTGACCGCATCGCCCTGATTCAGAAAGGAAAGATTTTGGAATTGGACACGCTGACTAAAATCATCGGACGCCACGCCCAAAACCTGTACGCCGTCAATGCCGACAACCGTTACCAGCTAATGCACGACCTACGAAAACCCGCCGAAATCGAAAGTTCCTTTGCCTTCGGCGAAGAGCAACACGTAACGCTTCGTACCCCAGAAAACGGCGAAAATTACCTCATCGACTACCTTACCCAAACGGGACATTCGGACATTACGGTAAGAAAAATCGACCCCACTATTGAGGATGTTTTCATCAAACTCATGCTCGAAAACCAATAAAACCTATGCCACAACCGGTCATTTATACCCACCAACTTACCCGCAAATTCGGCGATTTTGTGGCCGTTGATGCCATTACGTTTGAAGTACAGCCGGGCGAAATTTTTGGATTTCTGGGGGCCAACGGTGCCGGAAAAACCACCGCCATGCGTATTTTGTGCGGACTGCTCTCACCTACCTCAGGGCAAGCCAACGTTGCGGGTTTTGATGTGTATCGCCAAAACGAAGAAATCAAAAAGCAAATCGGCTACATGAGCCAAAAGTTCTCATTGTACGAAAACCTGACCGTGCGCGAAAACATTCAGTTTTTCGGCGGCATTTACGGCCTTTCGCGTCAAGAATTGAAAGACAAAACCAACGTGCTCATCGACCGTCTCGGCCTGCACAACGAAGCCAACAAACTGGTGGGTGCCTTACCGTTGGGCTGGAAACAAAAAATCTCTTTTTCGGTCGCCATCCTTCACCGCCCCAAAATTGTCTTTCTCGACGAACCCACGGGCGGCGTAGACCCGATTACTCGTCGGCAGTTTTGGGACATGATTTACGAAGCCGCCCACGATGGTATCACGGTGTTTGTCACAACACACTACATGGACGAAGCCGAATACTGCGACCGCGTTTCTATCATGGTAGACGGGGCCATTGCAGCATTGGATACTCCCGCAGGGCTCAAAAAACAGTTCAATGCCACCAATATGGACGAGGTATTTCTGCAATTGGCGCGCGGCGCGAAGAGAGGAGATTAGGGAAGCCCTTTGTCGTTCTGAAAAGACCTAAGACCGGGTTTAAATGCAATAACACAAAATGCCGCGACGGTCTGCCAGCATGACAAAGAAATGCATGATAAAAAATAAACCGGAAGTAACAACATGAAAACCTTTTTCGCCTTCATCCAAAAAGAATTTCGGCACGTACTGCGCGATAAACGCAGCTTAGTGATTTTGTTTGGATTACCCGTCGTGATGATGATTTTGTTTGGGTTTGCGTTGTCGAGCGAAGTCAAAAACTCTAACGTGGCCATCCTTGATTACGCCCAAGACGATGCGTCGCGTCTGCTGATTGACCGAATCGACCAAAGCCAGTACTTCAGCGTGCACCAAAAACTGCATTCGGAGGCCGAGATTGAACAAGTTTTTCGTAAAGGGCAAGTGCGCTTAGTGGTTATTTTTCCTCAAAACTTTCAGCAGGACTTACTCCACAGCAATCACGTACAGGTACGTCTCGTCGGCGATGCCTCCGACCCCAACACGTCCAACATCGTCATCAACTACGCGTCAAGTATTTTTCGGGATTACCAGAACGAACTAAGCAATAACAAAAAACTGCCGTACAGCATCGAGACCGAAACCCGGATGCTTTACAACCCTCAACTAAAAAGCTCGTACAACTTCGTTCCGGGCGTAATGACCCTGATTTTGATGTTATTGGGTGCCATGATGACCTCGGTTTCGATTGTTAAAGAAAAAGAAATGGGCACCATGGAAATTCTGCTGGTATCGCCCATGCGACCGCTGTTGGTGGTGCTGAGCAAGGCCATTCCGTACATGGTGCTGTGTTTTATTGATGTTGCCATCATTCTGCTCTTGGCGGTTTTTCTGTTGGAGATGCCCATTCGCGGCAGCCTGTTTTTGCTTTTGGCCGAAAGTCTCCTGTTTATTCTCACTACACTCTCGTTGGGGCTGCTGGTGTCGTCGGTAGTTGATTCGCAACAAACGGCCATGTTTTTTTCATTGGTGGGTTTTCTGATGCCTGCGTTGGTGTTCAGCGGTTTTATGTTTCCCATCGAAAACATGCCCTTACCGTTGCGAATCATGAGCAATATCGTGCCAACCAAATGGTATTACAGCATCGTACGAGCCATCATGGTCAAAGGCTTGGGCTTCTCGTACGTCATCAAACAAACCTTGATTTTGGTCGGTATGACCGTCTTTTTTTTGGGTATCGCCATTCGTAAATTCAAAATTCGGCTGGCTTAACCACTATCATCATGAACAATCTTTTCTTTTTACTGCAGAAAGAGTTTCGGCAAATTTTCCGAAATCCGACCATCCTGCGGATGATTTTGTTGATGCCCATTATTCAGCTCATCGTCATTCCGTTGGCCGCCGACTACGAAATCAAACAGATTTCCATCAGCGTCGTCGACCAAGACCATTCTCCTTACGCTCGGAAGTTGGTCCAAAAGCTGACAGCTTCGGGCTATTTTCAGTTGGTCGAATACACCCAGTCTTATGCGCAGGCCACCCAAACCGTAGGAGATGGCAAAACCGATTTGATTTTAACCATCCCTCCCCATTTTGAGCGCGACCTTATCAAGTTAAACAAAGGTCAATTGTATTTGGCCGCCGACGCCGTCAATGGTGTTCGGGCAGGCTTGGGTACGGCCTACGCCTCTCAAATGATTGGTGATTTTAACCGTGAAATTCGGGAGGAATGGATGCTATTGCCAAAGTTTAACGAAATCCCGCAAATTGAAATCACTTCGGCCAATTGGTTCAATCAGCACTTTGATTATCACCTGTTTATGGTTCCAGGCATTATGGCAATTCTGGTTACAATGGTGGGGGCTTTTCTGACCGCGCTCAACATCGTTGCCGAAAAAGAAGTAGGCACCATTGAGCAAATCAACGTAACCCCTCTCAAAAAACACGAGTTTATTTTGGGAAAACTGATTCCATTTTGGGTATTGGGCATGGTTTCCATCACGCTCGGAATGCTGATTGCATTTGTGGTATTCAGCATCCTACCCGTAGGCTCGTACCTGACCGTCTATGTTTTTTCGGCGGTGTATTTATTGGGAGTTTTGGGAATTGGCCTGCTCATCAGCACCTTTGCCGATACCCAACAACAGGCCACCCTTTTCGCTTTTTTCTGCATGATGGTGTTCATTTTGTTGGGGGGCCTGTACACGCCCATCGAAAGTATGCCCGACTGGGCGCAGTGGTTGACCAAAGCCAACCCACCCGCGTACTTTATCAAAGTTATCCGAGCTGTTTACATCAAAGGAAGTACCTTCACCGACCTGCTACCTGACTTTTTTGCCATGGTCGGTTTTGCCATTTTGTTTAATGGATTGGCAGTCTTGAATTATCGCAAAAGAAGTACGTAAAAGTCTTTATTTTGTACAATATTTTGTACAATCAATTTAACAACTCGCATGAGCATTGTGATTCGTAAAGGAACGCCAGAGGATTTTCCTGCTATTTTTCGACTGATTCAGGAATTCGCGGTGTTTCAAAAAACGCCCGAAAAAGTAACCATTACCCTCGACCAAATGCTGGAAAACAAAGACCTTTTTCAGTGTCTTGTGGTTGAGATAGAAGATGCTCAACTCATTGGTTTTGCCTCTTTTTTCCTGGCCTATTATTCATGGTCGGGCAAGGCGCTGTATCTGGATGATTTGTACGTAAAAAAGGAATTTAGAGGCTACCAAATCGGCACTCAATTGCTTGACCGACTGATTGACTACGCCAACGCGGAACAGTGCAAAAAAGTCCGCTGGCAAGTCTCCAACTGGAACAAAGAAGCCATCGAATTTTATAAAAAAATGGGCGCAAAAGTAGATGACACCGAAATCAATTGTGATCTGTATCTATAAAATAAATAAATCACGCAAAGCCGCGAAGGTGCAGAGGAACTAATACGCTCCTTTTCTTTGCGTATCTGCGCCTTTGCGTGATTCACCGTTTTACTTATACACTTTCTCGTAATACTCCGCCGCCATGCGGTCCGAGTTGAAAAAGCCCCCGACTTCATTCATGCTTCGCAAAACCATTTCCTGCCAATCATTGGGACGCTCGTAATAAAGCGGCAGTATCTCATTTTCCAACACATCCAACATATTCGACATATCTTCCCAATCGCGGGCCGATTCCGACGCCACGGGCACAATGAAAGAATTTTCTCCGTGCCGCGAAAACTCACACACCCAGCCGTCGTAAGTTGAAAAATTCAGACTGGCGTTCATAGCCGCCGTCATACCGCTCGTTCCCGATGCTTCACGCGGGACAATCGGGGTATTGAGCCACACATCAGAGCCTTGTTTCAACTCTTTCGACAACGCTAATTCATAGCCCGTCAACACCGCCATGTTTGGATATAAGTGACTCAAATAAAACAGCTGGTTGAAGGTATAAATGGCACCTTCGTCTTTCGGGTACGGCTTTCCAGCCCAGATAAACTGAATCGGGAAATCTTTATTTCGCATGAGTCGGTCAAAGCGCTCGCGGTCGCGGGTGAGGAGCTCTGGGCGCTTGTAGGCGGCAAAACGACGGGCCCAAACTATGGTCAAAATATTGGGATCAAACAACTTACCAACCTGGTCGGCAACGGTTTTGAAAAGCTCCCGTTTGAGTTCCTTTTTGCGGTTTTCCAATCCGTCCAAATCACTTTTAACACGCGCTTTTTCGAGTTCGACGTCTACCCAAGAGGTTTTATGCTGCGAATTGGTAACGTGTGTAATCTCACAAATATCCCCCGCTGCACTCCACATTCTTCGCGATACTTCACCGTGCAATTTGGAAACGGCATTAGCCTGATGGCTCAACCGCAGCGCCGCCAACGAATGACTAAAAATGGTGTCGTGCGGGCCGATACCCGTTATTTTTCGAACACTATGCAACGGGACGCCCGCAAAAAAACTTAAACTCTCCAAAAAATGAATATCGTGCTTTTCGTTGCCTGCTTCTTCGGGCGTATGTGTCGTAAAGACCAATCTTCTTTTGACCGACTCTTTCTTCCCTAGCTTCTTATATAGATAATATACCGACGATACCGCGTGGGCTTCGTTGAGGTGATACACATCGGGTTCGTAACCGATTTCATCCAAAAACTTGGCTCCGCCGATGCCCAAAAGCATACATTGCATCACTTTTACGGCGGCATCAGAATCATAAAGATGGTAGGATATTTGGCGGGCCCAAGGCTCGTTTCCGTCGGTGTCGGTCGTTAAAAAAAACATCGGAACCGTTCCAAACAGCTTCGGGTCCAAAAAATAAGCTGCTACCCAAACGGGTTGATAAGCAATGGTGATTTGAAATCGAATGCCAGTGTCTTTCAGGAAACTATACATTTTTTCCCGAAACTGCGGCACCATGCTGTTGTCGGTGGCCCGCACTTGGTCATAATACCCATGTTTCCACAAGATACCGATACCGATGAGATTCTGACGCAAATCGTGGGCGCTTTTCATGTGCGAGCCCGCCAGAAACCCCAGTCCTCCTGAGTACGTTTTGAGGGCTTGGTCAATGGCAAATTCCATCGAAAAATAAGCCACCGATTTTTTGAAACGGGGGTCTATCACGTACGGATGGGCATACGCTGAAGGAAGTTTTTTAGCCATAATTACGTTGCAATCACAGGTTGAAGAAGGTGCTAAACTAAGGAAATTTCCATTTACATCGGGCAATAAGACAATTTTCTTACGGTAAGCCTCAACATTGGTTCAATTTTCAACGCACAAATTAGCGTAATAGTCTATGAAGAAATCGTTTTTGGGGCTGGTCACATAAAAATCACCGACCAATTTTGCAAATACAGTCGTATTATCATACTTTTGCACCCACAAAATACCGAGAGGTATTTCGGGCCCATAGCTCAGTTGGTTAGAGCATCTGACTCATAATCAGGGGGTCGTAGGATCGTGCCCTACTGGGCCCACATCACAAAAGCACTTAGCAGCAATGTTAAGTGCTTTTGTATTTTAAAAGCTAGATTGAGACCAATCACTCAAAACTATTATCGGATTAATCTTTGAAAATCAAATAAAAAAGTTACATTTATACAATAACGGGAATTAAGGTTCTGGAATTAATACTACACCAACGTAAATTGATGAAGCCATTTATAACTCACACATTGCCCCGCTTCAACTTACCTTTTCTCAATTTATGACTCCTCTACCGTTACGTCTTTTACTGGCTGATGACGATGCCGACGATCGTTTGTTCTTTCAGGAAGCGCTGGACCAAATCGCCGTTTCCGTTGAGCTTACTACGGTCACAAATGGGCAGCAGCTCATCGAGTGGCTACAAGAACACCAAAGCAACCTCCCCCACCTGATTTTTTTAGACCTAAATATGCCCCGAAAAAACGGGCATGAATGTTTAACAGAAATGAAACTAATGCCTCAGTGGCAATCCCTGCCCATCATTATCTTCTCGACTTCTATACATCCTAGGCAGGTAGACGAACTGTATCATAAAGGGGCGCAGTATTACATCCAGAAACCAACCGATTTTAAGAAGCTGACGCGGGTGATTGAGCAGTTGCTTCTCATGCCCGAGGAACAAAGGCAGGTGCAACCCGCCAAAAAAGATTTTATTTTATGCAGAGCAAGATAATGAGCGTATGAAAGCTGACGAAAAAGTATTGTCCACCAATTTGTTTCCAGTAGTGGGCATCGGTGCATCAGCAGGCGGATTGGAAGCCTTCCGGAAATTGCTCAAAGCCATTCCTGAAAAATCAGGAATCGCCTACGTACTGGTGCAGCATTTAGCCCCCAACCACGAAAGCCTACTGCCTGATTTGCTACAAAAAGTAACGACCATTCCCGTCGTAGAAATCTCCGACGACATTAAGGTGGAGCCTGACCATATTTATATTTTACCCAGCAATAAGATGCTGGTGGCCAACGACGGAATATTGCAACTGAGTCCGCGCGTTACCCAAAAAAACGAGCTCAATCTACCCATCGACATTTTTTTTACCTCTCTGGCCGAAGTTCACCAAAGCCACGCCATCGGCGTTGTGTTGTCGGGCACAGGCAGCGACGGCACAGGGGGCCTGAAGGCTATTAAAGACTACGGAGGTATTACGTTTGCGCAGGATGAGGCCTCAGCCGCCTACGAAGGTATGCCCAAAAGCGCGATCGAGGCTGGGGTGGTCGACTTTATTCTCCCACCCGACGAAATCCCGCAAAAACTGTCGGACATCATCCGAATTCTTCGCTCAGACAGTACCAAAGAACCCAACGCCGAAGAAACTGAAAAGGAGCTGGTCAAACAAATCCTTGCAGTGCTGCGCATCCGGAAAGGAACTGACTTTACGTATTATAAACAAACGACCGTCCGCCGCCGAATCCTGCGCCGAATGGCTATTAACAAAAATGAAGATACCGCGGCCTATTTGTTTTTTTTAAAGGACAACAAACAGGAGCAGGATGCTTTATACCAAGATTTATTGATTCCCGTTACCTCTTTTTTCCGAGACCCGCAGGTATTTGATAATTTATGCGAAACGGTTTTTCCGCTTATTTTGAAAAACAAAAGCGCAGGAGAGGCCATTCGTATCTGGATAGCAGGTTGCAGTACGGGCCAGGAAGCCTATTCAATGGCCATGTGTTTGACTGAGTTTTTGGGCAATACCACCGAACGAGTGCAACTTTTTGCCAGCGATTTGAGCGAGCCTGCCATTGCAAAGGCACGCCTCGGAACCTATTCAAAAAGTGAAATAGAAAGCCTGACCCCCGAACGCCTGCAAAAATTCTTCGTCAAAAAAAACGGCAATTACCAAATCAATAAATCAGTGCGGGATATGTGTGTGTTTGCCACGCACAATTTTTTGAAAGATCCACCTTTTAGCAAAATGGATTTAATCAGCTGCCGCAATGTGATGATTTACCTCGAACCCTACCTCCAAAAAAAGGCATTCACCACATTTCACTATTCATTAAACCCCAAAGGATATTTATTACTCGGTAAGTTAGAAACGGTCAGCAGTGTCCCTGACCTTTTTTCCATGGCGGCCAAAGATGATAAAGTGTTCACCCGCAAAGAAGGCCCTGGTCGGTTTATGCCAATGCCTGGCCAACGAAGCGAGTTGAATCTGAGCTTTACTCATTCCAAAAACGAAAACATGCGCACCGATTTTCAAAAAATTGCCGACGACCTTATTCTCAGCCGGTATACTCCCGCGGGAGTGGTCATCAATGAAGACATGGACATTGTGCATTTTCGCGGCATTACGGGTCCCTATTTAGAACAGACACCTGGCAAACCTACCCATAATTTGTTGCTTCTGGCCAAACACGGGCTGGCCTTTGAACTGCGCAATCTTCTCTACAAAGCAAAAAAAGACAAAGCGCGCGTAATCAAAGAGATTATTCCGTTCCGGACCGATGGCAGCCTACGTACCATTTCTATCGAAATTTTACCCATGCCGGGCACGCCTGAACAACACTATTTGATCCTTTTTCATGAAACAAACGCCGTTGACTCCCTCCCTCCAACGGGCCGCCCCAAAAAAGCAACCAAAACAGTCTTAGACGATAAAGACCTTCGCATTCGGCAATTTGAGCAGGAACTCATCCAAACCCGCGAAGATATGCGCGCCATTACGCAAGACCAAGAGGCCTTGAGCGAAGAACTTCAAAGCGCCAACGAAGAATTATTGAGTGGCAACGAAGAGTTGCAAAGCCTCAATGAAGAATTGGAAACGGGTAAGGAAGAACTCCAAAGCACCAACGAAGAGCTAACGGTGGTCAACCGCGAACTAAGCAGCTTGAATGAGCAAATAACGACGGCCCGGGATTATGCCGAAGGTATCATTGCCACCATACGCGAGCCCCTGCTGGTGCTGGATAAACACCTGCGGGTAAAAACCGCCAACCTTTCTTATTACAATGCCTTCAAGGTAAACGCCGCCGATACCGAAGGGAAGTTAATCTACGAAATAGGTCACAAGGACTGGAACATCCCGGTCTTGAAAGAACTGCTAGAAAATATCCTTCCCGAAAAATCAACTTTCGACAATTTAGAGCTGACGCATACATTTTATAACATTGGCGAACGAAGAATGCGGCTCAATGCCCGTGAAATAAAAGAGGGAAATTCGGAGAAATTAATCCTGCTCGCGATTGAAGATATAACAGAACAAGCCCGCGCCGAAGAAGCTCGGATAGAAATCCAAAAACGCTACCAATTCATTACCAATTCAATTCCGCAAAAAGTATGGGCAACCGACGAAGAAGGCAACCTCAACTTTTTTAATGACGTCTGGCTCGACTACACGGGGCTTTCGGTGGATGAACTCAAAGAGTGGGGATGGAAAAAAATAATCCACCCCGACGAGTGGGAAGAATACAAAAGCAAGTGGCAGCACTCGCTGGCTACTGGTACTGAATTTGAACTCGAACACAGATTATTGAATAAGGAAGGCGAATACCGCTGGCACTTGAGCCGGGGATTGGCGTATAAAGCCGAAAACGGGAAACCATCGATGCTGTGGGTAGGTACCCACACGGAAATTCAACAGCATAAAAAACTAAAAGACGAACTAAAAAAGGCCGTCATCGAACGAACATCCGAGTTGAAAGAGGCCAATGAGAAGCTCGTAGAAAAAAACAACAGCCTTCAGAAACTCATCAGGGAGCTTGAATCTTTTACGTATGTAGCAAGCCATGACCTACAAGAACCGCTGCGCAAAATACAACTGCTGGCCCGGTACATCGACGACCACGAAAGCCAAAACTTAACCGCCGGCGGCAAAGATTATTTTAGACGCATCCTGAATTCGGCCGAAAGAATGCAACAACTAATCAATGATTTACTGTTGTTTACCCGTTTTAATACCCAAGCCCGAAAATTTGAAAGTACAAATCTCCGCCCCATTGTGGAGGAAGTACTGACCGAACTAAGCGAATCCATCCAAGAAAAACACGCCACCTTCGACCTAGCCCATCTCGGCTCCGCTCCCGTCATCGCGTTTCAGTTTCGTCAACTCCTGCAAAACCTCATTGGCAACGCCCTTAAATTTTCAAGTCCCAATCGCCCCCCCCACGTAGTGATAAAAAGTAGGATTATAAGTGGGGATAAATTGAAGAACGAAAAACTTTTGCCCGAAAAAAAATATTACCACGTCACGGTCACCGACAACGGTATCGGCTTTGATCCCCAATATAGCGAACGAATCTTTGAAGTTTTTCAACGCCTACACGAACATGAACAGTACAAAGGAACGGGTATTGGGCTGGCCATTGTCAAAAAAATCGTTGAGAATCACAACGGAATCATCACCGCCACGGGCAAACCAGATAAAGGTGCTCAGTTCGATATTTATATTCCGGCCCAATAAATCATTCCATAATAACAAATTAAAGATGCTCAAATTCAACCAGCTATAATTTCTCTCACGTTACCGTATAAATCTGTGTTATGCCTAAAACTGTGTTGCGTTTAGTAATTGTAAAAACAATACTTCTGGCGTGGTTGTGTTTCAATACCCTGACATTGAATGCTCAAAGTCAGTTGGTTAACGAATGGATTAAGCCCAATCAGAAATATTTAAAATTTTCAGTTACGCAATCGGGAATTTATCGTATCAGTTATCAGGATATTAAAAACGCCGACCCTGCTTTTCTCCAGACAGACCCTACGCATTGGCAATTATTCTGGCGAGGAAAGGAAATAGCCATCCGCATTGTAGGCCAACAAAACGGGATTTTTGACGACCCTGATTACCTTGAATTTTACGGCGAAGGCAACGACGGGAGCCAAGATTCGCTGCTTTATCGGCCCCAAAAAAGGCTACACCCCTATCAAACGCTATTCTCGGACGTTGCCGCCTATTTCCTGACCATCCATCCGTCCTCTTCTGGAAAACGAATTTTGGAGTTAAATACCTCAGCACAAGGCCTTATCCCCGAAAAATTCCACCTTGAAGAGACCGTCCAAGCTTTTACAAAAGAATATACTTTTAACAGTCTGAAAGGCATCGAACCTACGCTCCAACAAAGTTATTTTGAGCCCGGAGAAGGATGGTCTGGAAACCTCTTGACAACCGACTCCGTGGGGGTGGTTCATTTCAAATTGATGAATCCAATCGTAACCAATTGGCCCATCAAACTGGAAGGCATGATCAACGGTCGGGATAATCTGTTTCATCAGATTGAGATTCAAGTAGACACCAATCCCCAAACCACCCTAGCCTCCTTGGATTTTTGGGGATTTATGAGCCAAACATTCCAAACCACCATTGCGGCAAGTTCGGTGCTCAACCAACGCCTTAGCGTACGTTTTGAGCCCCAAAAAACCAACATTAAAAATCAATTTTCAATTACCTACGTAAAGCTATCCTATCCGCAGGCGTTCGACATGGCGGGGGCCTCCTCTAAGGTATTTCACCTGCTGGCCAACGCCCGTCGGTCTGCTTTACTCTTGGTACAAAATGTGCCCTCGACCGCCACGGCCTATGACATTACTGACAAAACCGATTGCCGTCTCTTAACTTCGGACATTCGTGACGGCCAAGCGCAGATAGTGGTTGATGAAACAACCCGCAACCGCGACATTCTGTTGACGACTCAGTCCTTGAAACCAATGGCGATTGTGCTAGTCAAATTTCAATTGACCTTCTCTGCATCAACGGATTACGTAATTATTACCCACGCTTCGCTCAAACAATCTGCCAAAGCCTATGCCGACTACCGGGCCTCCGCGCCGGGGGGAGGGCACAAGCTACTGATTGTAGAAGCTGATTCTCTCTATGATGCCTTTAACTACGGCGAGCGGAGTCCGTTGGCCCTACGACGTTTTGCGGACTTTATGCTGGCAAATACGGCCGCCAAAAATTTAATGCTAATCGGTAAAGCCTGTAGTTACCCCTATTTTGTCAAAACAGCCGCCGATGATTTAGTGCCCACCATCGGTTATCCAGGCTCCGATATTTTGTTGACTGCAGGCTTAAAAGGCTTTTCTGCCAACACCCCCGCCATACCTACGGGTCGACTCAACGTAACCACCAACGAGCAGGTTTTAGCTTATCTGACCAAACTCAAACAGTTGGAGGGGGCCCAGCCTGAAGCAGAGTGGCGTAAACACATCGTGCACATCAGCGGAGGAAAAACCCACGACGAAGCACAAAGTTTGCAAGCCACAATCCAACGTTTGGGAGATATATTTAGAAATGGATTCGTGGGGGGAAAGGTAACATCCTTTCACAAAAGCAACCCCTACGAAAAGGTAGAATCCATTGATATCGTACCAGTTGTTAACGAAGGCACCAGCCTCATTACCTTTATTGGCCACGCGGGGCCCGCTATTACCGACATGAATTTTGGGTTTGCTTCCCCGCCCGAAAACGGGCTTCGCAACCGATTTTATCCCCTCATGATTTTTAACGGTTGTGGGGTTGGGGAGATTTTTTCTCGTTTTAATACCCTCTCCACCGACTGGCTGTTGGCCCCCGAAAAAGGCGCAGGCGCAGTACTCGCCCACTCCTATTACAGCTACGAAGCACCCACCACCCGCTACTTAACTAAACTGTACGGCCATTTATTTACCAACGCAAACACCTTTGGGTTGTCGCTGGGTAAAACCCAACAACTACTCAACCAAACCATTGAGAAAGAGAGCATTACTGCTTTTGACGTATCTGTTTTGTTGCAAATGGTGCTTCAGGGAGACCCCGCATATACCCCCTATCCATTGTCAAGCCCCGATTTTGCCGTGGAACAAAAGGATGTCTATATTCAATCTTCGGTCAGGGGTAGTATGCTCAAAAACAGTGATTCGATTCGAGTGGTCATTCCAATTAGTAATTTAGGCAGATTCGTACCTGAGCAACCTGTTTCATTGTTACTGAAAACGACGGGAAAAGTCTCCACCGAAAAAGTTCTGTCCGTAAACGCTTTTCGTTACCGCGATACGGTGTATCATACCATACCGATGGATACAGCATTACAAAAAATTGAAGTAAGCATTGACCCCAACAACCAAGTTATTGAACTGAGCAAAGCCAATAATAACGCAACCCTCCTGATTGATTGGACGCAGGCAACAGGCAGCAGTTTTCCGCCCAATCTATTGCCAGATGTGGTCAGTCCAGTACTGAGTGTTTTTATTAACGGGGCCATGAAAGAAAACTACGCCATCGTTGATTCAAAACCAAAAATAGCTATTTACCTCATAGATGAGAACCCATTATCAGCCAATGATTTAAGTGCTTTTGAGGTTTATTTAGTGGCGTGCAGTACTTGTAGCCCCCAAAAAATCACTCCCAAATTACTGCAAATTACCGCTATTGCTGGCAATCAGCTGCGGGCCACTACCCATTTAGACCTTGAAGAAGGCAACACTTACCAGCTCATTATTTTTGGGAAAGACGCCTCTGGCAATCGAACAAAGAACCCCTATACCCTATGGCTCAACTCTTTAGTTTCCAATGCCCCCATTACTTTTCTGGCTTATCCCAATCCAGCCATTTCATACGTCAAGTTTGAGTTGAACCTGAACGGAGAGGAATTGCCGACTGTGTCGCGACTGACCATTTATAACCTATTGGGGTTACTGGTTTTCGATGGCAATTACCCCATCGAAGCGGGTAAAAACACTTTTCTGTGGCAGGCAGAAGCCCCCGGGCACTACATCTATAAATTACGATTAATCCGAAAAAACGGGCAAGCTGAAACACATACGGGAAAACTTATTTGGCGGTATTAAGCAGTCGATTGCTCGCAATTAAGGCCCATTTGAATGTGGTACCCGACGCAATGATGCCCTTACCGATGCAATCAGACGACGATTGGCAAAAGGCAACGGCCACATCTTCACGGTACACCAAACCAATGTTTGGGGCATAAACCCGCAAATATTTTGATTGATTGACTAAGGTAGAATCATTGGCCCCCACCACCGAAATCGTATAATCAAACGCCCGCGGCCCCACTGCATACGGTTGACCTTGATTTTGATATTGTAGTGCTGCTTCAGGGTTGGTATTGTATAAGTTAGGGTTCCAAGAAGTAGTGAGTAAGATAGGAAAGACCAATTCTATGACTGACACGTTGTTTTCCTGACTGACAACCTCCGAAAGGCTTCCATAAACCGTGTGAATACCCATAAGTTTCCAAGCAGACTGCTCCGTTTGCCGGGTAGACTCTTCAACCAGATAATACAATTGACCATTTTGGACCAATGAACTCCTAATTTTTTTCTGAAATTGATAGCTGCTTTTTAGGGATGAGTTAACGGCCAAATGCTTTTCCTGCGTTACTTGATACACCCAATAATCACCAACTTGTAGGGGAAAAAAGGCCGCGTCATCGGGGGTGGGTTCATGGTTCTTTTGCCGACATCCTTGGCACAAGCCAAGGAAAAACAGCAAGAAAAAAAACCACAAATTGTGTTTCTTAAACATCGTTAAACAATTGATAAACAGCCACTAAAAGCCACCTTGGGTAAAGATAACAAAGTAATGCTGATATTACAAGGACATAATCCAGCAGAAGATTGTTTGCCGTGGCGATAATCATTACCTTGAAGAGCTAAAAGCGCACGAGTTGGTTTATTTTTTCGTTAATGAATATGGGTGGGATTGCGGGAATGATTCGGTTTGATGGTAAGGCGGTTTCTGCCCAAGACCTCACACATATTAAACAAAGGCTCAGGCACCGGGGAGAGGTGTCGACTCAAATCTTTGACCAAGGAGCACTGCTAGCGTTTGGGAATGCGATTGAAGCAAACACTACCGCTGGTATTTACGCCGTGGCGCATACTGACATTCCCAACCCGTCTATCAATCAACCTTTTATTTCCAGTTTTATTCAGAATGGCCCTGCTGCGTTCAATGAGTTAAATGCTGATTTCGCCGTAACCTTGTGGGATACTCGCCAACAGTCGCTGGTTTGTGCCAGAGATATTCTGGGCGTAATGCCCTTTTACTATGTACATCAGCCGGGTCGTTTTTTTGCCTTTGCCACCGAAATCAAAGCCTTGATTGGGCTTGAGGAGGTAGTAGTTGTTCCAAACAGGTATAAATTCAGAGAATACCTAACGTGGAGCACCACGTATATACCTTATAGTTCAGAAACTTTCTACGAAAATATTTACAGCCTTCTGCCTGGGCATTATCTTGAGGTACACAATGAAAAAGCGTGTTTAGCCACTTACTGGAATCCAAACCTTGGAAAATTCAGCCAATTGAGCCACCCCGAAGAATATTCAAGGTTGTTTAAAGAACATTTTACCGCTGCCATAAACGCCCGAATGATAGGCAAAATGAGCATTGGCGCTCATTTGAGCGGTGGTTTGGATTCTTCATCGGTCAGTTGCCTCGCCCAATCCTTGCTTAAAGCGCAAAAACGCCCTTCCCTCCATACCTTCAACATTGATACAAAACTGGCTTCGACAGATGAATCTATGTATGTGGAAGCCGTCGTGAAGCAATACCATACTCAACACCACACCGTACACCCCACCGTCGACGTGCTCGATGCAGTGCTGAAAATCAATCAGCTATTTGACCGCCCCGACCACTTTATCATTCCGTCCAGTTTTCATCTGAGTGTTTCGATAAAAGCCCAACAACTAGGCTGTGATTGTATGCTCACGGGGCACGACGGCGACAGTGTTATCACCACTGGTTTTGAGTACTTGGATTACTTAATCGACACCAGCGATTGGCAAGAATTGCGGTTGGCCTGCCTGCAATATACCTCATTCTCTGAGCGAAATTTGGCTTTTTTAGGGGCTAACAACAAAGACTTAAGCACTCATTCAAAATACAAAAAATACGCTTTGCGCATCATTGGAGGCGATATAACGAAGCGGTTCCGCTCCCGTCCATTCAGTACTTTTTTAAAGACATTGTCCATCCCAAAACAAGCGCTTGGGCTCTCTACTTCGGCCATTATTGCGTATTGCATTCAGCGTATTAAGGCTAAAATTGTTCATCTAAACCTTCTTGACAACGCATTTAGTGTTGAGTTTAAACAGCAAACACCCCCAAGACTCCAGCAAACTACCGAAGCATTGAGCGCTTCTATTTCTTCGGAGTTTCATGTTTCGGCCAATCAAATTCTTAATACAACCAATGTAATCTGTAATGAGCAATTAAATCACATTGGTGCTTATTACGGCCATCAATATACGTTTCCTTTCTTCGACAAAAATGTCGTAGAGTTAGGACTGTCAACCCCTGCCAAAATCAGCTTTGATGATGGGCGTGGACGGGGTTTGATTCGAAATGGCTTACAGACGATTCTGCCTTCTCAAATTGTTTCTCGACTTACCAAAGCCAACTTTGTGGAATACGGTACGATTTCGGCCCAGCAACTCTATTTGGCCGTGCATCAGCAATTTATATCGCCAAGTCATGCCATTTGGGAGGTGATTGACCGCGCGCTATTTTTAAAAATTGTGAACGTTGTATTTGAGCAGCGCGTGCCGATGCAAAGAAAAACCCGGTACAATTGGCTGTTGAGTCGTATTATTTACCTAGCACTCTGGCTGGATTCAGCCAAAAGTGCTAGGTAGTTAGTGGATTATAATATATCAAGCCTAAAACTTCTTCAGTTAAACATCTTATTAACCTTCAAAAGAACCGCCAAAACCATCGGTTGCCGACCCAAGTTTTTGAGTCATTTTATTTACTTTACCCAAAACTTTTAGCTTGGGGGTTTTATACGCCTTTTTAGAGGCAGGAGCTGATATATACTGACCTTTAGTATTCATAGTTGAGATTTATTAGTAGTGGATAGTGGATAAAAAATTGTACTGAGTATTTATAACATCTACTCGACGACCACGCGATGATTCCGCGTTTGTCCTCGCTCCACTACTGAGAGAATATACACCCCAGTGGCCATCTTACCAGTAGCTTTTAACATAAGATTACCCGACTGGACTCCAATTTTCTGAAGGGGAAGTAAACGTCCTTCCATACTGTAAAGATTGACCAAAGCGGTTTCTGGCTCGTCCAAACGCAGGGTAAACCTTCCTTCGCTAACAACCGGGTTAGGAAATACCCCGTAGGCGTCTTCCCGTAAAACAACCGAGATAGCCGGATAGACCGTTACTTTACCGCTAAGATCGGTTTGCGTTAATCGATAATAGCTGGTGCCCGCATACGCTTTTCGATCTATAAGACGATAGGTTTTCAGGGAATTGCTGTTTGCGGCAATTTCACTTATTTCTTCTACCTTTTCAAAATTTCTCATTTCTTTACTACGCTCCACGAGAAACCCTTTGTTATTCGTTTCCAGCGACGTGGTCCATGCCAAGTCAACCGTTTGATTTGAAAGGGGTTTGGCAGTAAAAGACACCAAAGTAACTGGTAATGGCCGCGCTACATTGGTCACTGAATTATTATTTAATGTTATCGCCCCTGCAACTGAAAGGCCTCTCCCCTCAAGGGAAGCCCCAGTACTCAGAAAAATAGCTCCCTGTGCAAGTATAGTACCCTTAAAGACTGAACCAATCCCCAAAGTGACAGCTCCATCTACCTGAAAAAACACATTGTTGGCGGTAGCACCGTTGATAAGAACAATCGATGAAGAAGTTGCGGTCGTTAAAGCACTGCTTAATTTAATGATAAAAATCCCCGACCCACTTAAAGTTAAGGTTCCGTTTAATGTAGTTGGAGTTGCCGTATTTTGACAGTAAACCACCCCTGACACCAATGTTTGCCCCGCTAATTCAGGCGCTATAATTGTCCCACACGGACGTGAGTTCAACGAGTTATAGGCCGACACCACATCTATGGCAGCTTGCGCAGCCTCGGGTGAACCTGGCAAACGAATGTTTCCGGTAACCATACCAGGAGGAAAGCCACTAAAAGCCCCTACATTGGTACCAATATCGCCGACGACCATTGATGCCCCCGTATTCGTAAAAGCCCCATTAGCCGTAAATAACGCAAAATCAAAGGCTGTTCCCAGATTTGGGGCCTGTCCAAAAACTATACTTTTCAAACAAACCAAGGTGGCTATGCTCAGAATTAGTAATACATTTTTTTTCATTTGTTTCTAATTTAAATGGTGATTCAATAAAACCTGTTGACAAAAAATCAAATACCCTAAAATACTCCCTTCAAAAAGTACCATGATAAAAAATGGACCATGGCATATCCCTTAAAAATCAAAATACATCTAATTACCCATCCTTGTAGAATGGATGTCTAAAGGATATGGGTAGTTATACCACCATTGTATTTGATTACTACTGATGCATTTGGGAAAGCTCCAGATGATCGCCAACCTGCGTTAGAGTCGAAAATTTGTAGGACAACAGTTTCGTATTTATACTATCGTGAGTAAATTCATAACATCAATTTTGAGTAAGTTCATACCGTTACCTAGAGGCAAATAAGCACAGCGTAAAAGTCAGGCTTTAATATCCAATTCATGTTACATATTTTCAGGAAATAGTTACATAAATCACACTTTTTTAAGTGTCTATCTCGACTAGTTTTAGGATATACGTGACGCCAAGCATACAAAAACACGCCCCTATCCGCGAGGTGCATGTCCGCCTATCAGTTTGAATCTTCAATGGCCAGCCTCCGCTTCTTTGGTTTCACGCCCCCTTCTCCTTGCAATTTACGCCGGCGGGGCGTTTTTTTAGTTTCAAGCGTCAAAAGAACCCTTCTCATTCGGCGCGACGGGACAACAACAAACCCCGATTTCATCACAATTGCCCCTTCTTTCACCTTGGAAATATGCGCTTTGTTGACCGAAAACCTTTTGTGTATTCTGGTAAGCGCCAAGTGGGTCGTTATTCTGCCTAAATTGTGTGAGCTGAGAAGCCGCGTGCCATCCTTCAGATAGATGTAAGTGTAGTTGGAGACAGAGGTGAGATACTCGACTTCTGGGGCCGAAATAAGTATATTATCTACAATCATGTCAAGCAGGGTTTTGTGTACCATTATTATCACTAAACTCATGCCAGCCCCTTACCAAAATATTGTATTCATCACTGCAAATGGTTTTTAAATCTATTCGTAAAGAAGGAAATCACTATGTATCAAACCAATAGCCCTAAATGAGTCCATCAAAAAAATCGACCAATGTTGTATTTTATTTATTGTATACGCCTAAAGGTTTCTCTTCATCGGGCGTTTTTTTGTTAACAATCAAGGGGGTATTCAAAGTTGTTTGGATAATATCAACAACCGTCGTTCCCTCAACGACATAAAGATAAAGTCGATACATCGAAGGGTTTTCTGGAATTTTGACCTGTATTTTGGGGCCATTGCCGAGTTCTTTCATGGACACTGCCTGCTCAAACCGACCAATTTGAACCAATTTCCATTCAAACTTTACGTTTGCTGGGAGTGAATCGGCAAAGTACCATTGAGGTTCTTTGTATACCAAGGCGTGATACGTAAGCGTAGTGGCCGGAATGGTGACCAATGCAGGCTTTAAGATTTTCACCATCGGCGGCGGTGCGGGAGCCTTGGTGCTTTTCCAGAGGTGGCTAAGCTGCATAAAGGGCGTTTTTCGTCGTCGTCGAAAATCTTTTATTCCGTCAAAATTGACCAATCCACTATTAACTACGTCTTGCCAATTAGTGATAAATACTCCCGTTTTTTTGGGGTCCAACGTGGCATATTGGGACACTGTTATATACCTAAAAAAATACGGAACACTTAGTTCTTTAAGCAAACTAAAATCAGCCGCCCGAGATGCCTTCACTTTGATTCCGAATGCATCGACCTCGGGCATCAGTCGGTACATTTGGTGAACGGTTTTGGGTAAATCATCCGCCAACGTGACATCAATCGTAACGGGACGTGAGGGGTCAATCTGCTTGATACTACGCACCAAGTTTTTAACAAAAAACAGGTACGCATCTCGCTGAATAATCAAATCAGGTTTGAAATACCGAAACTGAAGCTCTTGAAAAACGGCGTTACCGATGTTCCAGCCAATGATATTTTTATTGTCTTTGTACGAACTGACGACCGCAAGAATATCCGTCCTGATTTGCTCCAATTTATTTTTTTCTTCCACAAAATCAAGGTGGTCGTCAATCCAAAAACTAAAATGCACCTTCATACCCGTTTCTTCGGCGGCCCTGATGATATTTCGGTCGTAGATGCCCGGGCCGCTGTGTTTGACGGTATTGATGCCCAAGGTTTTCATTTCGTAGAAATCCTCAAGCAATTCACTCATTCTGAAAGGATTGGGATTCTTGACCCAATCTTGGGCTTTGGTGTAATTGATGCCTCTAGTTCCTACAAAAAAGGCCCTTTGGATTGTTGTTGACGCTACATTTTGGGGTGCCGTCCCGTACGATGTCAGGAGCTTGGGAATAGGCTCAATCCTAGCTTTCTTAAATCGATTTTGTTTTCTTACCAACCTGCCCGACTCATCGGTTAGGTCATTGATTCGTCGGAGCCTGCCAAATGGCCCCGCCGTCCTGCCAGAAATGACCACGGCTTTGATTTCAGGAAAAGAAGTACGGATTGATTTAGCCTCTTTGTCGGACAACGACTGAGTTTCGTTTTCTATCAGCATTACGGGAAGTTCTGATTGAAAAACGGGATGTTTATGAAAAGCCCAATACTGCTTTTTGATGGGTAAAGATTCACGGCCTTCGTTTAGGCTACTGACCGCCATCCAATCAACGTACTGACGGCCCGGAAAATATTGGTCGATTGAGTCGGGCGTACCCGGATTCCACACCCAAATCACCCGGTACAATCCCTGATTGCGAAAAAAATCGTGCATGTATTTCCACGCGGCCCTAAACGCCTCAGCGGTGTTTGGCGCGGGATTCGGCCAATTGTCGGCTTCGGGAGCAAATCGGATAAAAACCGGGCGATTTAACGCTTTAAACTGACGGCAGAACTGCAAAAGATATGCATCCTCATTTCCGTTTGTGATTCGCTCAAAAACGCTGGCATTGTTAGAAAGACGCGAAGGAAGTGTCCACGTAATCATGGGCAAGGAGCCATTGCGATAAACAGAATCTAAAGTACGGGTGGACAAATGGCCACTGGCCCAGCGAACGTGAAATGAGAGGATGTCAAAATGGGTTTTATTATCCCCGCTCAAGGGGAAAGCCGTACCCATGGTGTTGACCGACCGCGCGTCTATTCCGGTCAAAAAAAAGTTTTCCCGATAGTCTTTGTAAATCGTCGGCGGCAGTCCTTTCTGTCGAAACTGAACCATGTAAATAATGGGGCAGGTCAAAAGGATTGATAACAACAACGGAGTACGTCTGACAACGGTGTAAATACGACGCCTGATAATCCAGAAATGCCCCTTGGCTTCTCGAAGAAACAGCAACCAAGTGTTTAGCCATTTATGCCGAACGGCCAAGATTCGAAATTGGGGCTGTCTGCTTATCAGAACCGTAAAACCCATAAACACGGCGTTCAGCCCCGCAAATACCGACATGGTCAGGTTGTAGGGATTCCAATCGGTGTACAATCCATAACTGATGGAAAATAAGGACAGCAACAAAATGACAAGATTAGGGATATTTAAAGGCCAGTTGTTTGCCTCTTTTCCATCTTTGGGTGTGGGTACGTAGGGTACTTTTACCCCAAACAGGGTGTACAAAAAACCCAGAATAAACACCCACCAAGTACCAATCATCAAAAGCCCGCCTATCACATGAAACCCCCGCTCGGTATCTTCCATTACCCACCATTGCACAAATTGCCTGATAAGAACGACCATGGTCAGAAAAGGCAAGGCGATTAAACCAAACTCTGTAATATCCATCTTCATCGGGCTGGTATGAAAGCAGAGCGAAAGGATAGGAATCAAAAAATTGAGAAAGAATATAATGCCCGAAAGATAATGAAGCGGAATCAGCGCATAATGAATCTTCTGGCGCAGGGTGAATTGCGTAAACAACTTGGGGTAGACAGTGACCAACAAATCAAACACCCCCCTAGACCATTTCAGTTGTTGTTTATAATACGCCGACAAGGTAGAAGGCACCAGCCCCCGGGCCAGTACAGCAGGCACATATACTGATTTCCAACCCTTTGCGTGGAGCTGCATGGCGGTGTGCATATCCTCAGCAAGGCCAGCGGCGTGGCCTCCGATGGATTCGAGCGCCGCGCGCCGGAAAGTGCAATTGGCCCCAATGGCCAGCACGGTTCCGTAGTGGTTCATGGTCATCATCATCGGGCCATAAAACTGGTAGGTCTGCTGGGCGGCACCTTTGGCGATTAAGCTCTCTTCGCTGTTTTTATAGGCCTGAACAATCTGGACAAACCCAATGGAAGGATCATTAAAATGCGACACAATCGGGTCAAGAAAATCGGGCGCAGGGACATGGTCGGGGTCCAAAACAACGCAAAGCTCCCCCGATGATTGGCGCAAGGCATTGTTGATATTACCCGCTTTGGCATTCTTTTTTTCAAGGCGGGTAACGTGATGTACCCCCAACTGCGCACAAAGACGCTTGAGGTAAGGATCGTCTGCTTCGTCGCACAAGTAGGTTGAGTGCGGATAGGTTATGGCAACAATCGCACGCAGGGTTTCCTCAATCATTTCATAGGGCTCCCCCGCGCAAAAGGTGGTGAAAATATCGACGGTATAGGTCTTGTTGACAGGTGGCTCCTTCGGAATTGTGATGCTAAAATAGTGGTACCATTCGTAAAGGGTTGTGAGACAGGTAAAAAAGAAAGCCGTCATCAACATCGCGTACAGCGCCCCGTTTCCCCGAACAGACTCAGCCAACAGATTGGCCATAAAAAACACCATCGCCCCCACCCCCAAAAGAATCATGAGCCTCAGGGTGAGCAATTCCCGCTTGGTGGGTGGTTTTATCAATGGCTGGTTTTTCATGGCTGGCTCACTACGTAAAAGGGAATGTTACAAGTCGCAAAATTTCCCTGAGTGTTATAAATGGTGGCAAAAATTCGGTAGGGCCCTTCCTCTTCTGGCGCCGTAAAAATGACTTTGAGCTCCGTCGAGTTTTTGTTTAGTTGCGACAGCGGCGTGAGCTTTTTGGTGTTGGCCTGATTGTTTATTCGCAGCCAATCCTCTTTGAACAATTGCCACTTTATTGTTTTAATCTCTCCTCCTAACGAATCCAACAACACCTCCGCCGTAGCCGGGGCATTGGCTGTAAGCAAAATATTATCTTTGGCCCTCTTCGAATTAAGCAACATGGTTTTGACCGTGGGAAATTCGTGCTTGTAAGCTTTCCCAGTCCAAAGGGATTTCATCGTACCCACGGTTTCGGAGTGAGCGCCCGCTTCATCAAAAAGGCTGAACCATGTATGCGTTCCTTCTTGTTTATGCCCCCAATAAAACAAACACGAACCCACAAAACGAGAATCCTCAACGGGCATATATTGCTGGTATCGAGTCAAACACAACTCAGCTTTCTCCCCAGAAGTAGGTTCCAGATACGCCCCCCAAGCGGTTTGTTCGGTTCCTCCCCAGGGGCCGTTGATACCCCACTCCGACAGTAAGTAGGGGCCACTCCAAAACCATTTCATCCAATCCAAATCATCGCGGAGGGTATTTATTCGGTTGTAAATATTGAATGAGATGATATCGACGTCGCAACGAAGCCCCAGATTTAAAATCGATTTCTTATCAAAATTGAGGAGAACAGTCGTAATCGGATGGTCGGGGTCATCCTGATGAATCATATCGACCAAGCCATTAAATACCTTGTAAAAATTGTTGTAAGAGGGATTGTACGGAAAAATGACTTCATTCCCGATTGACCACATCAGCAGAGCTGGGTGATGCTTAAATCGCTTCACCACGGCTTGATAATCTTTGTGCATTTTGGCCGCATTCTCTGGATTATTGAAAAACGAAGTTTCATGGTAGTCGGGCAGGTATAGCCCCACAATCACGCTGAGGTCATTGGCCAGCGCACTGTCCAGAATCACGGCTAGGTTGGTCGTATCCCAAGTCCGCAGGGTATTACCGCCCGATTCTTTCAGAACCGAGCAGTACGAATACCCCGAAGCACCATTGATAAAAAAAGGCTTTCCGTCTTTGATTAACGCATACTTACCGTTTTTCTTTTCAACATACACCTTTCGTCGACTCTTACCATTCTCCTCTTTTTTACACCCATTCAGTACAGAAATAATCAGCGCAAAAAATCCAAGTTTGAAAATAAAAAAGCAGTTTTTTTTCGAGAAAACTATTTGAAATATATTATAACGTTGAGTAAGTTGAAATATATCATAACGTTGAGTAAGTACATGCGAATATTTGAACAGCATAAGGCAATCCACGCGCTACAAAAAAACATCCTGCGAAACTATTTTCAGGCGCAATATATACCATTTTGAGTGTTTTTAACAAGAAAAAGTTATCAAGCGGTCAATGATAAAACACTCCTATACAAGCAAATAAACCATCACATACTATAATTCGCCATAAAAAACATCCCAAAAAGACTAACCAACACTACTCCATCTTCAGTATTATTCCTTTAATGGTTTCTTTGTCTTCCCAAGCGCAGAAAGCCAAGCGCGGATTGAGCATCACCACGCGCGGATACCGCCCCCCTCCCAAATTCACGGGTTGTGCTTGCGTAGACGAACTGAGCCAAACTTGCCCCTTGTCGTGCCAAACGATAAAAGTATGTTGCGTACTCGTGGCAATAGAAGCATTACGACCTTGACCCAAGAGCCGTTCAGGGCCTCCCATTTTTGAGGTAAAAAGCTGATTTTCACGTCGCCAAACCGACATAAAGCCCCCTTTCTCATCCACACTCATGCCGCCACCATCCATCGGGCAAGCGTTGAGCTTCCAAGTTCCTTCTCCCATTTTCACGGCAGGTAAGAAGGTTTTTCCAGCATCCTCCGACGTGGCGACGTACATATCCCTCGCACCACTGATCCAGTTTCGGAACATAACATACACACGCTGGTCGCGCATGAGAATGGACGGTTGACAACACTCACAAACCGTAGCGTCGGGTGAGCGATAAATGAGCTTATTTTTACCCCAAGTCAAGCCGCCATCGTTGGAGGAAGCCCCAAAAATCTTGTTTTGTTTGTCGTCTCTCAAATCAAGCCAAATCACCCAAAAAGCCCCTTTCCCATCACTTGCCAGCGCATTAAAACCCTCTTTGGCAATTTCGGGTACATCATTGACCATGAGGCGATTCTGCCACTTACCAGTAGTGCGATTGCGCACGTAAGCGTAGACATTGCCCGCTTTGTCAACAGTCGTAATGACGGTAGATTGGCGCGAAGACGCAATCTGTGGGCCCCTCGATACGCCCAAATGCAGCCCCTGAAGGCTGTCTACTAGCTCAGGTGTTGAAAAAGAAACGCCTCTGTCATTTGAAAAAGAATAATAAAAAGCGTTCCCTTTTCCAAACACCATTTCGATGGATTCATTCTCGCCCACACACATAGCAGGCTGAATGCCTTTCGTGGGAAATAACGCCTGTTGTGCGCGCGTCGACGACACCGTAATGATAAAAAGAAGGGCTAATTTTTTGAACATGGAGTTTGTTATTTAAGACACATCAACCGCCGCTGACGTCATTTTTCATCAACGGGCATTTTTTTAGTCACTACCAAATGCGCACGCGCAGGCTATCTGGACGGTACAGTTTATTGGTTGGTTTTACGTTGAACGCTTCATAAAATTCGGGCATGTTCGCCAACGGACCGTTTACCCTAAACAACTCAGGCGAGTGCGGGTCCATGGTGATGCGCATCCGCATGGTTTCGTCGCGGGTTTTGATACGCCATACCTGCGCAAACCCCAAGAAAAAGCGCTGTTGCGGCGTAAAACCGTCAATTTTCTCGCCACTTTTGGCCTGTTTTGTTTTCATAAACGCCTCATAAGCAATCGAAAGACCACCGATGTCGGCGAGGTTTTCGCCCAAAGTCAACTCTCCGTTTACGCTCATGTTGTCCAGCACTTTATAGCCGCTGTACTGCTTCACCACCACCATCGCTTTGCGTTTAAATTTATCACCGTCGGCGGGTTTCCACCAGTTTTTCAGCATTCCCATGTAGTTATACTGGCGTCCCTGATCGTCAAATCCGTGCGTCATTTCGTGGCCAATCACGGCGCCGATGGCTCCGTAATTGATGGCATCGTCGGCGGCATTGTCAAAAAACGGAAACTGAAGAATCCCCGCTGGAAACACGATTTCGTTGAATGTAGGGTTGTAATAGGCGTTGACTGTGGGAGCTGTCATGCCCCATTCGGTTTTATCAACAGGTTTGCCGACTTTCGCCAAATCGCGTTTCCCTTCGTAAATGGCAATCGCCCTTTTGTTGGCAAAATAGTTATCGCTGACGATTTCCACTTCGGCATAATCTTTCCATTTGTCGGGATAACCGATTTTTTTGATAAACGCATCCAATTTTTTCACGGCTTCGGTCTTGGTCGAGTCCGACATCCAGTCGAGGCGTTTGATGCGGTCGCGGTACACATCCTGCAAGTTGTTGACCAGCTCATTCATGCGCGCTTTGGCGTCGGCGGTGAAGTATTTTTGCGTAAACAATTGCCCCAACAAATCGCCCAATCCTCCGTCGACGGCATTGGTAATTTGTTTCCAACGGGCATTTGGCACTTGCTGTCCGTTGAGGGTTTTTCCGTAAAACTCAAATTGCGTATCGCGAAACCCCTTGGTCAACGAAGACGCCGCTCCCGACAGCACCGACAGTTTCATGCGGTCTTTCAAAACCTCCAACGGTTGTGTTTTTAGCAATCCACTCAGTGCCTTGTAATAATCGGGCTGACCCACGATGAGGGTATCTGTTTGGGCCCCCATCGTTTTCACAAACCGCGCCCAGTCGATACCGGGTGTCAAGGCGGAGAAGTCTTTAATGGCAAACTTGTTATAATTCAGCTCGGGGTTTCTCAACTCCACTGGACTGCGGTGCGACTTGGCGATTTCGGTTTCGAGGGCCAATATCGTTTCGGCTTTTTTCTTCGCAGTCGTCGAGTCTACGCCCGAAAGGCTAAACAGTTTTGCGATGTATTTTTTATAGGCGTCTCGTATTTTTTTGGTTTCGGCATCGGTGCGAAAATAGTAGTCTTTTTCGGGCAACGAAAGCGCAGTTTGGGCAAGCTGCAAAGCATTGTAGCCCGGATTTTTTTCGTCGGCTGCTACATAATACCCCACCCATACGCCCCCGGGCGATTCCAATTTGGCCGTATAATCCATGATTTCTTGGGGCGTTTTGAGTCGATCAATCTCGGCCAAATAAGCCTTAATTGGCTCAATTCCTTTCTTTTCGATGGTGACGGTATCCATCCCAGACCGGTAATAATCACTCACTTTTTGTTCCAAACTCCCCTTGGGATGCGTTGTTTTGAGGCTTTCCTCCAAAATACCGTGGAGTTTGTTGAGGTTTTCTTCGTAGAGGGTATAAAAAGACCCCCAACCCGTTTGGTCAGCGGGAATTTGGGTATTTTTCAGCCAGTTGCCCGAGGCATAACTAAAAAAATCATCGGCTGGATTTATGGTGGTATCCATGCCTGCTGTGTCAAAAAATGTGGTTCGGGTCGATTCTTTTTTGTCGGTTTTGCAGGCGGCCAAAATGGCCCCGAAAAGCGCAAGATAAACGAGTGATGGAATGGATTTCATGAAAGGCTGAGTTGTTTTTGTGAACGAAAAAATAGTTGTAGCAAAACTATTTACAAGAGGATTATAGGCGGAGTATTTACTTATTCCCCTTTTTTAAAGCAACTGCGTATAGCCTACCGGTCACTGCCTTTTTTTTAAAATTGATGTCTAAAATCGCTCAATTCACCTCTAGCAGATGGTTTTACCCAAGAAAAATGGGTAAAATTGCCCTCAAATTCTACCCAAATGCCACTTCAAAAAAATCCATTTTCTACGTTGAAACTACTCTTCTTTACTCTCTCATTTGGGATCTTGTGTACCTCTTGCGGCAATCCGCTCATTCCCAAAGCCCGTTTTTCGGCTGAGTATCAACGCCAAAATCGCCAAAAAGCTACCATCGAAATGCCCGAAACCTACGAGTTGAGCGCCATTTTGGTCGCACTTACGGGCTATCGCAATGTGTTGAACGACAAAGACCCTTACGTACAGGCCGTCAAAGCCCATTTTTCTCCTTTCAAAGAGCACCCAATGGTAAAATACGTCGCAAAAAAAATGAACAAATTGGGCAGTTACAACTACCTCCAATTCCGCAAAGATGCCATGATGCGAAGTTTTACGACTGAAAACAAACTGATAAACAACGGTATCTATCAAAGTAAGTTCCCCATCAATGCCCTTACATTAGGACTTGCCGACCGCCCCGCCTTACTCTATGATTTTGTAGAGAAATCAAATTTTCGGGCTTTTTATGCCCAACATAAAGACTACTACCAACGGCAAATTACCCGTGCGGAACAGTATATGCCCATGCAAAAAATGTGGAAATGGGTAGAAAGTCAATTTCCTGCCCATTATGACAGCTACAAAATCTTCCTGACTGCTATGGATGGCGGATTTCATTCTACTTTTCGAGTCGCCAACGACGGTTTTCGACAAACCCTCATGTTTGTCACTGCCCCCAACGACCTGCCCGACACGCGCTCGGAAGCCGAAAAGGAAGGGGCTTGGTCGCGGATGGTGTTTACTGAGATTGACCACAACTACGTCAACCCCCTCACGGACACCTACCGCAAGCAGGTAGAAGCGGCCATGCCCGATTGGAAAAAATGGAATCAAACCAAAGCAGGCAACAAAGGCATGTATGAATCGGCCTATTTGACCTTCAACGAATATATGACCTGGGCTACTTTCAGCCTTTACACCTACGACAATTTCAGCCCCGAAGATTTTGAGAAAATCAACAAAAAAGAAGAAGATTTCATGGTGAATGGGCGCGGTTTTCACCGATTCAGGGAGTTCAACCAATTTGTACTAACTTGCTACAAAAATCGTACTGCCAACCAAACCGTGGCCGATTTGTACCCCGCCGTCATCGAATGGCTCAAAACACAACCGTAAACCACCCCTACCGCTATGTTTCCATTGTCAAAAACCCATTTTTTTAAACGCTTGATAGTCCCATTTTTAACCGTTGGGGTACTCTTTAGCTGTTCATCTCCAAAAAACGAAACCATGTCTAACTCTTTCGGCACCGACCTCGAATTTCTAAAAAAACACCAACAAACCATCGTTCTTACCGCTCCCGACGATGATTCAGCACAGGTCGCCGTCGTTGGGGCTTTACAAGGCCGCGTCATGACCTCTACGGCCAACGGCACTTCTGGCAACAGCTACGGCTGGTTGAATTATAAACTCCTCGAATCGGGCAAATTCACGCCACACATGAGCGCCTTCGGCGGTGAAGACCGCTTTTGGATTGGCCCCGAAGGAGGACAGTTTTCCATTTATTTTCAGGAGGGCAAGAAATTCGTATTCGATGATTGGCAAGTACCTCCCGTCATTGATTCCGAGCCGTTTGATTTGGTTTCTTCCGATAAAACCAAAGCGGTTTTTCGCAAAGCTGCCTCGCTGATCAATTACTCAGGCACAAAATTCGACGTTGTCATCGACCGCAGCGTGGAAGCGCTCAGTAAAATAGCCATCGAAACCACCATTAACTTTCCGCTCAAAGACGTAAAAACAGTGGCCTACGAAACTGTCAATACCATCACCAACCAAGGCCCCGACTGGAACAAAGAAACGGGGCTGCTTTCCATTTGGATTTTGGGGATGTTTAATCCTACGCCCCAAACCACCGTGGTGGTGCCATTTGTGGGAGGCGCTGACCACAAAAGCAAAATCAACGACAGCTATTTTGGCAAAGTCCCCGCCGAGCGCCTCATCGTTGAAGACAGCGTGTTATACTTCAAAGCCGACGGCAAACACCGCAGTAAAATCGGTCTGCCGCCGAGCATTGCCAAGCCCGTCATGGGAAGCTATGATGCTGAAAAAGGCGTATTAACGATTGTTAGCTACGATTTAGACCCCACTGGCGACTACGTCAACTCCATGTGGGAAATCCAGAAAGAACCCTTTAAAGGCGATGCTGCCAACTCCTATAATGACGGCCCGGTAGAAGACGGCACGCAAATGGGGCCGTTTTATGAACTGGAATCTTCCTCTCCTGCCAAAGCCCTCAAAAAAGGCGAAAGTCTCACTCATCGCAGCCGCACCTACCACTTTGAAGGCGATAAAATGGCGCTGAATGCCGTGGCAAGAAGAATGCTGGGCGTGAGTTTGGAAGAAATAGCGAAGCATTAAATTGGGTTATTTTCTCCAAATTCACTCGTATTTTGTTTCCGACAACTTATTTAATGTGGCAGCAACTCATCAAGTTGCTGCCACTGTTTATTCACGTTGGGATTCAGCCTTTTTTTACCAAAACTTCCCCGCTATTTCTTTGTTTCTTCTGTATATTGTTCGCAATTTTAACGAATAACAGCGCGGGAAAGCCTGAAGTCGTCGTTTGTTCATCCACGGCAATCAACAAATCAATCTCCTTAAAATCAATTAGTTAAAACTAAAATCAATCACCGTAGTACACCTGCAAAAGGCAGGTAAAACGGAGAGAACCACACCATGGAAGCAAACAAAGACACAAAATCAATTGAGAATATTGAGTTGGTTTTTCTTACACAAGACGACTATCAAGAAATCAAAGAGATTATGATAGAGACCTATTCCAGTATGCCGAATGCGTATTGGAAAGAACATCATATCAAAACACTGATTACCATTTTTCATGAGGGGCAAGTGGGTATAAGAGTCGATAATGAGCTGGCTGGGTGTGCATTATCAATTATTGTGGACTACGAAAAAGTTGACGCTAAACATACGTACAAGGCAATAACGGGAAATTATAGTTTTAAAACCCATACCAATACAGGAGATGTTTTATACGGAATTGATGTATTTATCAAACCCAAGTTTCGTGGCCTGCGACTGGGAAGGCGTTTGTACGATTACCGAAAAGAGCTTTGTGAGAAATTAAACCTAAAAGGGATTGTGTTTGGTGGCCGAATCCCCAATTACCATCAATATTCCGATACAATCTCCCCCAAAGAGTACATTGATAAGGTACGAAACAAAGAAATTCACGACCCTGTTTTGAATTTTCAATTGTCCAACGACTTCCACCCTGCCCGAATCCTGCAAGGCTATCTTGAAGGCGATACAGACTCAAATGAATATGCCGTACTGCTTGAGTGGGATAATGTGTATTATGAGAAGAGTTCGGATCAGGCGGCCTTTAAAAAGTCAGTAATCCGATTAGGTCTGATACAATGGCAAATGAGATTGTACAGCAATTTCGATGAACTTATGCAGCAAGTGGAATACTTTGTAGATGCGGTATCAGGCTATAGGTCTGATTTTGCCCTGTTTCCTGAGTTTTTCAATGCCCCTTTGATGTCTGATTATAATCATCTCTCCGAGCCAGATGCCATCAGAAAGTTAGCCGAATATACAGAGCGCATTGTTAATCGTTTTTCTGAGCTTGCCATCTCCTACAACATCAACATTATTACGGGCAGTATGCCAGAGGTTGTCGATAACAGTCTGTATAATGTGGGTTATTTATGCAAAAGAGACGGTGGAATTGAACGATTTGAAAAGTTACATGTGACCCCCGATGAAGCAAAAGTATGGGGTATGCAAGGTGGTAACACCATAAAAACCTTTGATACCGATTGCGGAAAAATAGGCATCCTTATCTGCTATGATGTTGAGTTTCCGGAGTTAAGCCGCATTTTGGCCGATGATGGAATGAATATTTTATTTGTGCCTTTCCTGACCGACACCCAAAATGGCTATTCAAGGGTGCGAAACTGCGCGCAGGCCCGAGCCATTGAAAATGAATGTTACGTAGCCATTGCTGGCAGTGTTGGAAACTTGCCAAAAGTGCACAACATGGATATTCAATACGCCCAATCCATGGTTTTTACCCCCTGCGATTTTTCGTTTCCCACCAACGGAATAAAAGCGGAAGCTACCCCAAATACTGAAATGATTTTAATTGCCGACGTTGATATTGATATGTTACGGGAATTAAATCAATTTGGAAGTGTCCGAAATCTAAAAGACCGAAGAACGGATATTTATTCAATCATACGTAAAAAAGAAATTAAAGACAATCTCTAACAGCGCCGAACGTGCAATAAAGCAAATGGCAATGTATTTTGTCACCTAAACCTCCCAACCTCATGAAAAAACTCCTTTTCCTTCTCTGCATCGCCACCCAAGCCCTTGCCCAAACCCCTTGGAAACCGCAAAAGTGGCCCATTTTGAAGCATTATGACCAACAGCATCTTACGCGTATTGCCATGCCCATCGGTGGCATCGGTACGGGCACGGTATCGTTGGGAGGACGCGGGCAGTTGCAGGACTGGGAAATCATGAACCGTCCTGGAAAAGGATTCAGTACAACGTTACCAGGCAATATGGCTCCGTTTTTCGCCATTTACGTCAAAAAACCAACCGAAAACGCCCAAGCCAAAGCCCTCATCGGCCCGCTCGAAACGCACGAGTACCAACACATGGAAGGTCGGCCTGTCGATCATCACGGCCTGCCCCGCTTTGCCAAAGCGAGTTTTGACGCCGCGTATCCGTTCGGACAGGTGAATTTGTCGGACGAAAAACTGCCCATTACGGTTCAAATCAAAGCCTTCAATCCGCTGATTCCGGGCGATGCCGAGCGCAGTGGCATTCCGATGGCGGCGTTGACCTACGAAGTCACCAACACGTCCAACCAACCTTTGACGGTTTCGGTGGCAGGGTCGATGCGTAATTTTGTGGGGAAAGACGGATCCAAAGGCTCAAAATCGTGGAAAGGCGAGTTTAATCCGTCGGGAGCGAAGCAGAATAAAAACCAATTTCGACAGGGAAAAGTAGGACAGGGGATTTTTATGTATTCCGACGGCGTGGACAAAGCCGACCCCGCGTGGGGAACGATTGCGCTGAGTACCAATGCCGTTGGTGATGTCAGTTACCGCACATCGTCCGTACCCAACGCCTGGGAAAATGCGTTGCTGGATTTTTGGGATGATTTTACGGACGATGGAAAATTGACCGAAAAAACCAAAGTCGCCGATGAAGACCCGATGGCGTCGTTGGCGGTAAAAAAAACGATTCAACCCAAACAAACCGAGTCGTTTACGTTCTTTATCACGTGGCATTTTCCCAACCGATTTGCGTGGTCGAAAGAGCGTGTAGGCAACTACTACACCACCCGCTACGCCGACGCGTGGGACGTGGCCGAAAAGGCTGTACCGCAATTGCCCCAACTCGAAAACGAGACGTTATTATTTGTCAACAGCTTCCTCAAAAGCGATTATCCCGAAGCGGTCAAAGAAGCGGCGCTGTTCAATCTCAGCACGTTACGCTCCCAAACCGTGTTCCGTACCGAGGACGGACGCATGTTTGGATGGGAGGGCGTCATGGACAGCGAAGGCTCCTGCGCGGGTTCGTGTACGCACGTTTGGAACTACGAGCAGGCCACGGCCTTTTTGTTCGGTGACTTGGCCCAAACCATGCGCGACGTGGAGTTTAACTACGCCCTCGACAGCACCTCGGGCATCATGCAGTTTCGAGTGGGACTGCCGCTCAACAAAGGCGCGGGCAACGGCATGGCCGCTGCCGACGGGCAAATGGGCACCATCATGAAGTTTTACCGCGATTGGCAACTGTCGGGCAATACGGCTTTTTTACAAAAAAACTGGTCAAAGATCAAGCGGGCGTTGGCCTTTGCGTGGGTGCCCGACGGCTGGGACGGCAACCTCGACGGCGTCATGGACGGGGCGCAGCATAACACCATGGACGTGGAATATTTCGGGCCCAATCCGCAGATGCAGATCTGGTATTTGGGCGCGTTGAAAGCCGCCGAAAAAATGGCCGAAGCTATGCACGATGCCGCTTTTGCGCAGCAATGCAAAACCCTGTTTCAAAGCGGCAGCACCTGGGCCGACCAACAGTTGTTTAATGGCGAATATTACGAGCAACAGGTGATGTCGCCCGTAGGACGCAAGTTTGCGAAGGGAACGGTTTCGGGTTGGAACAGCACGCAGGGTGATTTTCCGCCGTTTCAGTTGGCCAAGGGTTGTTTGGTGGATCAATTGGTGGGGCAATTCATGGCGCACGTGTGCGGCCTGGGATATTTGGTCAAACCGCAAAACGTGCAGACCTCGCTGAAATCCATTCTGAAATACAACTACCGCGCCACGCTAACGGAGCATTTCAACAACATGCGCTCCTACGCCCTGGCCGACGAGCCCGCCTTGCTCATGGCAAGCTGGCCCAAAGGCCGCCCCACGGTGCCTTTCCCGTACTTTGCCGAAGTGATGACGGGCTTTGAATACACCGCCGCCATCGGTATGCTCTACGAAAACATGACCGACGACGGCCTCAAATGCATCCAAAACATCCGCTACCGCTACGACGGTGCCAAGCGCAGCCCCTTCGACGAAGCCGAATGCGGCCACCACTACGCCCGCGCCATGATCAGCTGGGCTTCTGCGCTGGCGCTGAGCGGTTTTCAATACTCAGGCGTAGAAAAAAGCCTTCATTTCAACGACCAACCCGGCACGTTTTTCTGGTCCAACGGCTACGCATGGGGCACCTGCACGAAGCAAAAACAAGGCACCCAACTCAAAACTACCCTCACCGTGTTGCACGGTCAATTACCCGTCCAAACCGTACAGATTGGCAATAAAAAAGTGCATGAATTGGCGGCGAATGCGGTTTTGAAGGTTGGGGAGAAGGTGGAGTTTGTGCGGTAGAGGGCAATGTGTTTTATGCCGTTGGGGGTGTTTTTTCACCCCCAACTTTTCCAAAAGAGCAGCCGGTCATAAGACCAACTGCGGCATAAAAATCGAATAAAAGAGTGAATTTTGCACCGCTTATTCGGGTTTGTTCTATATTTATGCCAATAGTGGTGTTTTTTCACCACCAACTTTCCCAAGAGAGCAGTCGGTCATAAGACCAACTGCGGCATAAAACATTTGGTACTTTCAAAACCACTACAAGTGAAAATTCCCGAAAGATGACAAAATCTATTTCATTTAAATGTTCCAAATGCGAAAAGATACATGAAGGTATCCCAATTATTAATTTTAAAGCACCCTTACACTATTACTCTATAAAAGAATCTGAAAGAGCCGATAGGGTTAAATTTAACTCTGATACATGCGTCATTGATAAAAATGCTTTCTATGTCAAAGGGGTTTTAAAATTACCCATCATTGGTCTTGAAGAAAAATTAAGTTTTAATGTATGGGCTGATGTATCTAAAGAGAACTTTTTACTTTATGTTAAATTTCCAGAGTCAGAAAACATTTCTTTTGAATCTCCAATATTCGGATGGTTTGCTTGTGAAATTGACGGTTTTGAAGAATGTTTAAATCTTAAATCCAAATTACTCTTTCAATATAAAGGATTGAAACCCAGTGTTTTATTAGAACCGACTCAACATCCACTATCAAGAGCTTTTTATGGTGGTATGAGCATTGAAAAAACGATAGAAATAATTGAATTTTATACGCATATAAGTTAAGGCCTGCCTTTGTCCCCCATTGTTCGTTGTCTTCCGCAGGATGACTGCGAACGCCAAATAAGCAGCGTGTTTGCAACACGGTAAACGCTCCAAAAGCTATTCATCAATTAATTAGCCCAAAGCGGAGCAGTATATAATTTATGCCGACAACTGTTTACTTACCAAATAGTTTATGAGAAAGCACCACATCATTTTCAAGAAAATACCAAGAGGCATAACAAGATTTTAAAGATATGGAAAAGAAATTTGAAATATTAACTGATTCATTGCTCGATGAGTATTGCCAAGTTGTTGGGGCAGATTTGTTGAATCAATACGAAGAACTAAAAGATAGCGAACTGAGCATAGACACATTTAGTTTCTATACCTCCGTGTCCGCAGTATTTTCTTCAAAAATAGAAGGCGAACCCATAGAATTAGATAGTTATGTAAAACACAAACGCTTTGGTGTTGAATTTCTGCCCGATTACACCCGAAAAATAGATGATTTATATAATGCCTATCAATTTTCAAAAAATAAACCGTGTACTAAAAACAACATCGAAGAAGTACATAAAATACTGACTACTCACATTTTATCAAAAAATAAGCAGGGAAAGGTAAGAACAGGCAATATGTACGTTACAACTGACGATGGCAGGATAGAATATGTAGCGGCATCGCCCTATTTGGTAATTGCGGAAATGGGAAAATTTTATACGGATTTAGACAATCTGCTCTCTGCCACGTTGAGCATTCAGGAGGTGTTCTACTATGCTTCGTTATTACATTTAGTATTTGTGAAAATACACCCATTTGACGATGGCAACGGACGAACCGCAAGATTAATAGAAAAATGGTTTTTAGCAGAAAAGTTAGGCGAAAAAGCATGGCTCATTCAATCAGAAAAGAATTATTATTTAAAACATCAAGCCTACTACAAAAATCTGCGAATGCTGGGGTTAGAGTATGAAAACCTCGATTATTTAAAAGCATTGCCCTTTATTTTGATGCTCCCACAATCACTCATTATCAATGAAGTATAAGTAATGGAATGAAAACCATATCAACAGCAAGTTATCAACGCCACCCCGTTGTTCGTTGTCTTCCGCAGGATGATTGCGAACGCCAATAAACAGCGCGCAACACGGCAAATGCTCCAAAAGCCACTTAAGAGCCTATTCATCAATCTTTTATCCTTATTTGCGCTACATTAATTTAAGGATCGCATAGTAGCGATTACGAACTTAGGCTCCTATGACCGAGCGGCCAATGCCTGTGACAAAAAGAAGGTATCTATGCCCCGTTCTCAAAAAGAAACGACTTTTAATTTCGCAATATTGGTAAAGCCTTCGTCTGATGAAATTAAAGTAGCTGAAGCCAAAATAGCGGTGGCTGCAATGATAGCGTCAGGCAGTTTCAGTCCCACTCATTTCTAATCTTTTTTTGCCAAGCCAATCCATCCCCCTGCCAAGACAACTTACCGGCAAGATCGGAAAAATCATAGGTCTTGGATTCTTCAATAACAACCGTTACTTCTACTTCTTTCTCAGGGGAGAAGGCAGGATGTTTGATGCTGAGCACTCCTTTTTTATCAATTTTCCCTTTCAGTGTGATGACAGTCATGGCCAATCATTTAGTAAGCATAACAAAGATACACGTTTTGATATTACGTTGTTCTTCATCAATATGAAGAGCTCCCCCTCCGTTGCTCGTATCAGGATGACAGCTAACTTAGATTCTATCGCCCGCGCGGCCAATGTCGATAACAAAAGGGTTCATTTTCTTCTCATGCCATTTCAGGTATTTTTCCATCAAAAATTTCTTTGAGGTCTGTCGGTCATAAGCTCGGCAGCGGCAGAGAATCTTGCAAAATCAAAGAATAAAGAAGTAATTGATAGGAAGTAGGCAACACAAACCCTGTTTGGTTGGTTACCGATAAAATCATTAAACAATAACTTAAATGCGAATATTATTTACGGGCGGCTCGGGAAAAGCAGGAAAGCACGTCATTCCGTACCTGCTCGACCAAGGCCACAAAGTGCTGAATGTGGACCTGACGCCTCTGCATCATCCGGGCGTGGATAACCTTACCGCCGACATTACGGATTCGGGGCAAATGTTCAATGCCATGACTTCCTATACCGGGTTTGATGAATTGGAACCGGGCACCGGCGTACCCAAGTTTGAGGCGGTCGTCCATTTTGCGGCGGTACCCCGCATTTTACTCAAACCTGATAACGAAACGTTTCGGGTTAACACCGTGGGCACCTACAATGTAATCGAAGCAGCGGTGAAGCTTGGCATTAAAAAGATCATCATTGCGTCGTCGGAGACCACTTACGGGATCTGTTTTTCGGACGGACAAACCGACCCTCACGTGTTGCCGTTGGAAGAAGATTACGACGTTGACCCCATGGATAGCTATGGATTGTCGAAGGTGGTCAATGAAAAAACAGCCCGCAGCTTTCAGCGGCGGTCGGGCGTGGATATCTATGCCCTTCGCATAGGGAATGTGATCGAACCGCACGAATACGCCGAACTCTTTCCCCATTATTTCAAACACCCCGAAGTACGCCGCCGCAATGCTTTCTGCTATATCGACGCCCGCGACTTAGGACAAATTGTGGACTTGTGTTTGAAAAAAAACGGCCTTGGCTATCAGGTTTTCAATGCTGGCAATAACCATAACGGGGCTGTTATCCCGAGCAAGGAATTAGCGAAAAGGTTCTTCCCCAACGTACCCATCACGCGCGAGTTGGAGGAGCATGAAGCCCTGTTTTCAAATCGCAAAATCCGTGAAGTGCTGGGCTTTAAAGAACAGCATAACTGGCGGAAATACGTAAAAGGAGAGTAAATTGAAGGGCTGTCGGTCATAAGACCGACAGCGGCAAAAAAGATAAAAACGATGAAAACACACGATGAACGTATCGCGGAAATGACCTTCGCTTCGGTGTATCCGCACTATATCGCCAAAGTGGAGAAAAAAGGAAGAACCAAAGAAGAATTACACCAGGTCATTGAGTGGCTGACGGGTTTCGACGTTCAAACAATGCAAGCCCACATTGACGATAAACTATCTTTTGAACAATTCTTTCAGAAGGCCGATTTGAATCCCAATGCGCATCTCATCACGGGGCTGATATGCGGCTATCGAATCGAGGAAATAGAAAATCCTTTGACCCAAAAAGTCAGGTATTTAGATAAGTTGGTGGATGAGTTGGCGAAGGGCAAAAAGTTGGAAAAAATTCTGAGAAATTCGTAGCGTGCCATTTGTTGGTGAAAACCATACGAACTTAAATAGGGGTATGGTGCGAGATAAGTGTCATTGGTCTGTACGCTCATTTTTAGGCCATGATATATACTTTCGGAATCTTTATTGCTTTTTTTCTGTCGTTGCTTATTCTCACCAAGCGAGGTCGCAATGGAGCCGATACTATTCTGGGAGTATGGATGATCGTGATCGGAATTCACCTTTTGAGTTATTATAGTTTCAAAACAGGGCTCATTTATAGCTATCCACTGATTATTTGGTTCAATTTTCCTTTACCGTTTTTACACGGACCGCTTTTGTTTCTTTATACCCTTGCGCTTACCTCTCCAGCCAAACCCAACCTCAAAACAGGCGCTTTACATTTTATTTTGCCCGTAGTTACGCTATGCCTATATGCCCCATTTTTGTTTTACAGTCACCAACAAAAGATTGAAATTATCCAAACCAATGGACAAGGCTTTGAACTGCAAGCTTCGATTACGTCTATGCTTCTGAGCATTTCGGGGATTTTTTACGTGTACATTACCCATCGACTACTTCTGAGGCACAAAAAACGTATCCTTGATCAGTTTTCTTACCAGGAAAAAATAAACCTTAATTGGCTTCGGATGTTGTTTTACGGCATGGGAATCATGTGGATTTTTATCATTTTCATTCAAAATGATGATTTGATTTTTTCGGCATCTGTCGTTTTTGTGGTGTTAATTGGCTATTTCGGCATCAAACAAGTGGGCATCTTTACAAATCAAACCAATGATTTTTTGGAGAATGACCTGAAAGAGGAAGTCATACTGATGGAGGAAACCGTAAATGATACGACAACCCAACTCAAAAAGAAATACGCAAAATCGGGCTTAAACGAAGAATCCGCCAACGATCTGCACCTTCGCCTGAAACATCTGATGGTGATCGAAAAGCTGTTTACCGAACCCGAATTAACCTTGGCTGATCTATCGGGTCGTTTAGGGGTTCACTCCAACTATTTATCGCAGGTGATCAATGAAATGGAAGGCGTCAACTTCTACGACTATATCAATTCGTTAAGGGTAGAAGAATTTAAAAGACTGGCTTTATTGCCTGAAAATCAAAAATATACGCTTCTTGCTTTGGCTTTTGAGTGCGGCTTTAACTCAAAGTCAGCCTTTAATCGTTGTTTCAAAAAAGCCACCGACCTATCGCCTTCGGAGTACGTAAAACAACTCACCGAAAAATCATTTTTGTAGGTTCCACCTTACAGGCAGGGGCGATTTAGGTTTTTGACAGGGTCAATTTTGTGACTCAATCAAAAACCGATATTCATGAAAAAAGCACTTTGGATTATCATTGTCATCTTAGCCCTTTTAGTGGGGTTTATTCCGATTTCCTACCTGACAAACGGCATCAGTGAGGGCTATTTATCATTAAAAAGTCCTGAAGTATTAAAGAGTAAACTGTGGCGGTTCTTTCTGTATGTCCACATCGTATCGGGAGGAATTACCATTCTGATCGGGTGGATTCAATTCAACAGAAATCTTCTCAAAAAACGTGTCAATTGGCACCGAAACATCGGAAAACTGTACATTATTTGCGCTTTACTCTGCGCCCTATCGGGCTTTTATATTGGGTTTTACGCCACCGGCGGTTGGTTGGCGGCCTTAGGGTTTATCACGGTTTCGTGCATATATTTTTACACCACCCTAAAGGGCTTTTTACACATCCGAAACAGGCAACTCATCCTGCATCAAAACTACATGACTTATAGCTACGCCACCTGTTTGGCGGCGGTTTCTCTCCGGGTTTTTGTGCCTTTATCTTCCTTCATTACTGACAACTACATTTTGTCTTATACCCTCATCGCTTGGCTGGCTTGGATTCCCAACCTCTTGATTGCCTATTGGGTCAATAAAAATAGGGAAGCCAACATGGCGATTGAATCTATGCTTAAACAGTAAAAATGTATGTCCCACCTTACACGCAAGAGCGTTTCGGGGTTTTAATGCCCCCAATTTTGCCGCTCAATCAACTTTTTAATCAGAATGAAAACAGCCAAAACAAAAACCATCGGTAAGCTGCTGACGGCTTGCCTACTGCTCCATTTTTCAACCACCCATGCCCAGTTCCGACCCAAAACACTTCGGGTTGGATTCCTGAATGAAAGCATGGGGTTACCTTCTGGGATAAAGACCAAACTTCCTATTCATCCCACGGTCACTATCGGTACTGATTTTAGAGTCAGGTCAGGGAAACATTGGCAACGAGCCTTTGGGGCGGATTTTTATTACTACTATCAGCGATCAAGCGAACACGCCCTCATGCTTGACGCGTCGTATCGGTTGGGGTACAAGTTCAACTTCGGTTTACAACTAAATCTCACCACCGCCCTTGGCTATAAACACGCTATCCTGACGGGCGATAAGTACAAATTGATTGACGGGGAATATCAGAAGGTATCACATTGGGGAAAATCCCAGTTGAACACCAAAATGGGCATTGGGTTGGAATACCCGATTTCGGAAAAGTATTCCATCACCACCGATTATAAAGCCATGGTGGTAGCTCCTTTCGGCGACAGAATTCTGCCCTTTTCACTTCATACGTTCTTAGGAGTGGGCCTCAAAATCAATCTTCAAAACTAAAATCCATCTCGGAAATTTATGAAAAGTATCAAAATTGCGGCTTTTGCCCTATCAATATCTTTATTTTCCTGCGAAAAAGAACCCGAAAAAGCCCCTGCCCAAACCAACTGTACATTGGGCAACAGTAACCACCCCAATGCTGCCAAGTATCAACGAATTATAGACAAGTTCAGAGTAGCCGGTACAGTGGGGGTAAGCATCACTATCAAAACCCCCGAAGGCACTTGGAGTTCGACGGCAGGTTTGGCAGACATCCCCAATCAGGTCGCTCTCAGTCAATGTCATACACTGGGTATTGGCAGTATTTCCAAAACGTTTGCGTCGGCGGTCATCCTGAAATTACAGGACGAAGGAAAGCTCAATATCAATGACTTAGCAAGCAAGTATTTGCCCGAAGAATACACAAAAAACATCGAAAACCTTGACAAAGCCACCATCAAAAACCTTTTGCAGCATACCTCGGGCGTAAAAGAATACTTAGGCATCAACGGTCTGTTCAATATTTACAACCTTACCGCCAAGGCAAAATCGGCAAAGGAAAACTTAAAAACCATTTACGGCAAAAAGGCGCAGTTTGAAGTGGGCAAAGAATGGGTTTATACCAACACTAACTACCTGCTTTTGGCCATCATCATTGAAAATATCACCCAAAAGTCAGCCTACGAAGTCGTTACGGAAAAAATTATCAAGCCGCTGGGCCTGCAAAACACCTACGCTTCTGCTACTCGTCCGGCCAGCCTTTCGAGGGGATATTACGATAGTTTCAACAACGGAATGATGCGGGACCTAACCCATTTTGACTACAACGCTGTAGGCGGCCAAGATATGCTGGACGGTGGTTTGGTATCCAATTCGTACGACTTGGCCGTGTTCATGGAGGCGCTCGGTACGGAGAAGATCATCAGTAAAAAAAGCCTGACCGACATGCAATCGAAGATCGGTTTGGAGGTAGAAATTCCCAAAGAACTGTCATATATCAAGGATTATGGTTTGGGGCTTTTTCAATTGGAAATTGATGGAAAGAAAGCCATTGGTCACGGCGGGAATGTTCACTGTTTCAACGGCATTGCTTATTATTTCCCCGAGCAAAAAATCAGTATTTCGATTATTGTCAATAGCTACTCCAAGAAAATTGACAAAGTGCTGTACGATGTTGAAACTTTAAAATTGGCGTTGTAGCATCTTCTTTCCCCAAGTCAATAAGCGGCAACATTGACTTGGGGAAATTGTATAAACGGAACCACCCCTATTTCCTCAAAAGCAGCAGGTCTTTTCGGTTTAAAGCGGGGTTGTATCGGTCGCAGATATACAGGCCTTTTTTGCCGTCGCCGTTCAAGTCGGGGGCAATCACGACCAACGCATCACGCACGTACTTTTTGCCCAATATTTTAAGCATTTCGTCCGTAAAGTGGCCTTTCCCGTCGTTGATGTATGCTTTGATGTGCGCGCCAAATACATTGCCGAGCACGAGGTCGACGTGCCCGTCGTTGTTCAAATCCTCAAAAATAGCATCAATGGTATGGTCGGTATCTTTGGGCAAACGTTGGTCCGTATCGTCGGAGAACTTTCCTTTGCCGTCGTTGATAAAGAGGCGGTTTTGCGGATCTTTGTTTCCTCTGAAATTGACGTTGGCCAAAAAAAGATTTACATCTCCATCGTGGTCTACGTCGGCAAAAGCCACTTTTCGGGTTTCGAGGTTGTCCACCGTCAACAGAAATATGACAAAAACTATACGCTTATACTTGTTTAAACCATGGAAATCCGTGCGGTGTTATTTTCACTAACAACTTTTATGAACCGTGATTGGCGTTATTTTACCGACAACTCGTTTTAGAGGGCAGTCTCATTCGACCAAAAAATACACTTCATGAACGCAATTGTTAAGGCAACCGTATTGGCCTTTTTTCTACCAATGGCAAAAGCATTATGCCAAAAAAGGGCTTCATTTTAGGTTTATAAAAAACATACCCCTAGCAACCCACAAAATACAAGTATATCATTGCATATCAGCTAATTACTAAAAAATTAACCGAATATTTAGCCAATTTTTGGACTCAATTTATCATAAAAAATGTATCTTGCATCGTGTATTGAGATGTAGTTTTATACAAAATGACAAAAAGTTTCCCCTATTTTCTTTTGTAAGAAAACCCTTTACATCCAAATAAGTTATTGAATAGTATAAAAAACCGTTTGCCCCAACCCTCCACAAAACATCAAAGTCTTGAAAGATCTCTTTTTTCAACAGGAAGAAGGGATTCAGGAGAAGAGGTTAAAAAATAACCAACTGAAAATCAGAACTATGAGAAAAAAATTAAAACTAGCCATATTGGCCTTCCTTCCGCTTTTGTCGTTTAGTCAAACTGACACCACCAAAACTTCTGATGACTTTAACTTTGAAGAGTTTGGCGATGCTGACGACAAGGTCATCAAAACTTTTTGCACCCAAAAAGTTAATTATTTGTCTCCTACTAAACTCATTTCGATAGGTTACGAGTCACAGTTACCTTTTCATTTGGCTTCGGTAGGTACACACGGCATGGCACAGTTTATCTCAACCGCCGAAACACATGTCAATACCTTCGGTGGTGTTCGGTTGGGGGTCAATACCCCCGTTATATCAAGATCTAATTTTATCCTTAATTTAGGACTTACTTATTGGAACACCCGCGTAGCATTGAGCAATCCAGAGCGTTCGGGCAATTTTTTCCAGAACTTGCAGGCACTCAACAGCACAGGCATCAACGTCACGGTTTTTAAGCCACTCAACAATAAGAACTTTTTGATTATCCAAGCCAACGCCGACCTCAACGGCAACTACCGCAACTTTGCGGCGCTCAACACAAAAGGCTTAACTTTCAGCGGAACAGCCATATATGGTTGGAAAAAAGACGATAATTTTATGTGGGGATTGGGGATTTCGCGCACCTATCGGGCGGGCCAGGTGCTACATATCCCTGTTGTTTTATACAACCGTACTTTCAACCAAAAATGGGGTGTAGAGGCCATATTACCAGCCAAGGCGCATCTTCGACGCAATTTTGCGCCTACTTCTTATCTAATGGCGGGCTACGAAATCGAAGGTAACGCGTATTATTTAGAAAATACCGCTGCACCCCCTTTGCACCTGCGCCGGGGTGAACTCAAACCCCGCATTATGTTTGAACAAAAAATTGCTGGATTTATATGGCTTTCAGCCCAAGCAGGTCTGCGCTACAACTGGCGTTTCAATGGTTTCAATTCACAAAATCCAACCAAAGACCAGAAACCTTTGTTTGAAAACACACTCGGTAACCCGTTTTATTTCAACGTGAGTATCAACTTAGTAAGTCCTTAACCTAATTTTCCTTCCCCTCCGATGAATAATAGAAGAGGGGAAGGAAAATCAGGTTAGCTTTTTTTCACTTGGCGTTTCCATACATCCGTACGACCAAAGAGCGATACGCCAATAAATCCGCGTACTTCTAGGGTGTTTTCGTCCACCATTGTCATTTCACAGGCGTAGTCATTGCCCGTTTTAGGGTCATAGATACGCCCTTCTTCCCACTTATTCTCGCCTTTAAATACAAAATCGCGGAGGTTTTCTAGGCCTTTCAGCGGACGCGGGCGCAGTTTTTCGTCAGGATTATTGATGTCTTTGCGGGGCGTTCCGTCGGGGTCGTTCACTACCTTTAGCCACACTATTTTACCATAATATTTGTCGGCTTTTTTGTAAATCTGCACCATACCCGTGCCTTCACCATTTTTCCAAACACCCAGTACAGCATCGGCATTTTGAGCCATTGAAGTATAGGCACTTATAAACAATAAGAGTGCAGCTTTTAACATGATTTTGGGAAGGTTTTGCATGAATCTTTGAAGGTTTAATGAAACATATTTTTGGGTAAAACGCGCGCTGCTGTCATTTTGTTTTGATGCATTAAGTACCAAGTACATTTTTTAACACCAAAACGCGCGTTTTGAATCAGAACTCCCAAAACCTTTCGTGGCGGACAGTGCTGGACCGCCCACCAATTATCAATAGACATCTGCGACACTCTACCAAGGCATCAATCCAAAGCGCTTTGTGCTTTGGATCGCAAAGTACATGACCATCCCTTATTTTGTCAAAATCTATTAGCGTGCTGCCATTGTATTTCCTGAATCACCGTTCATAAAACTCCCGTAGCTTGATAGCCGACGCGTTAGATATTTCCAACCAGTTCTTAAAAATCTTCTCTCTTCTCCAAAAAATTGGTTTCTTTGTAAAGAACCTCAAAAACGAGTTATATTTTCATCCAACAAACCGACTCATCCCCTTTTTATGAAGAAATTACTACTCCTAACCCTTTTTTCTTATCCGCTTTTTGCCCAAAACCCCATCGAAACCTTCACCAAAGACATGGAAAAGAAGGACGGTTTTATGCCCTACTATTGGGATGCTAAAAAGGGGAAAATCTATTTGGAAATCAACCGATTTGATACTGAATTGTTGTATTATCCAACCTTAGCCCAAGGCATCGGCTCCAACGACATCGGCCTCGACCGTGGGCGCTTGGGGCAGGAACACGTCATTAAATTTCAACGTACTGGCAATAAAGTCTTGATGGTGGAGCCAAATTATGGCTACCGCGCCCTCAGCAACGACCCGCTCGAACGCCGCGCCGTGGAAGAATCCTTTGCGCAGTCGGTACATTGGGGATTTGAAATCACCGCCGAAAATGCGGGAACGGTGCTCGTCGAATTGACTCCCTTTCTGTTGCAAGATGCCATGGGAGCCATTCAGGACATTTCACGCACTCGACAAGGCACCTTCAAACTGGACGCTTCGCGCTCGGCTTTGTATTTGCCCAATACCAAAAATTTTCCCAAAAACACCGAATTTGAAGTAACCATTACGCTTACTGGAGATGCTCCCGGGGCTTACCTCCGTGCCGTAGCCCCAACGGCCACGACGGTGAGTATGCGTCAGCACCATTCCTTTGTTGAGTTGCCCGACAACAACTACCAACCTCGCGGTTTTGACCCACGTATGGGATATATTTTTACCTCTTTTTACGATTATGCCTCTCCCGTGAGTGAGCCGATTGCGAAACGGTACATTGTGCGTCATCGTTTGAACAAAAAAGACCCCAACGCCGCCATCAGCGAGCCTGTAAAACCCATTATTTACTACATCGACCCCGGCGCGCCCGAGCCTATCCGCTCGGCCTTGGTCGAAGGGGCCAAATGGTGGAATCAGGCATTTGAGGCGGCAGGCTACAAAGATGCGTTTCAGGTCAAACTCCTTCCCGCCGATGCCGACCCGATGGATATACGGTACAATCTGGTGCAGTGGGTACACCGCTCTACGCGCGGCTGGTCGTACGGTGGCAGCATCATCGACCCACGTACGGGCGAGATTTTAAAAGGCAAAGTCACGCTGGGTTCATTACGTGTTCGTCAAGATTACCTAATCGCACAGGGGTTGGTGGGCGATTATAAAACCGATTCTACCAACACCGAAGACATGATGGGCATGTCGCTCGACCGCTTGAAACAACTGTCGGCGCACGAAATCGGGCACACATTGGGACTCCCCCACAACTACGTGGCGAGCGTGCACGACCGCGCGTCGGTGATGGACTATCCGCACATGCAGGTTGAATTAAAAAACGGCAAAGTAGATTTGTCCAACGCGTATGACAAAAAAATTGGCGATTACGACAAATGGTCCATCATTTGGGGCTACCAAGATTTTCCGAAAGGTACTGATGAGAAAAAGGCTTTGAATGCGATTGTGGACCAAATGTACGGCAAAGGCCTGTACTTTCTCACCGATCAGGACGCACGCCCCGAAGGCAGCGCCCACCCGCAAACACACCTCTGGGACAACGGTGTGAATGCCACCGCAGAGTTAAAACGAATTTCGGAAATTCGTAAGCTGACCTTGGCCAACTTTGACGAACGAAAACTCCGCACGGGCACACCAATGAGCTCATTGGAAGAGGTTTTTGTGCCGATGTACATGTTTCATCGCTTTCAGGTGGAAGCCACCGCCAAAGCCATCGCTGGGGTTAATTACCGTTTTTCGGTCAAAGGCGAAAAAGAACTCACTACCACGCCTGTCAATGGTAAAGAGCAACGTGACGCATTGGTGGCGCTGCTGCAAACCCTCCAAGCCGATTTTCTGAAAGTACCCGAAATGGTTTTAAAACTTACACCACCGCGCGCTTTTGGCTACGATGCCAATCCCCGCGAGACCTTTAAACGCCGTACAGGGCTAGTATTCGACCCATTGGGGCCACCTGAGGCTTCGGCAGGTCTTACGCTGCGTATGTTGCTCAATCCTGAGCGTTTGAGTCGATTAGTGATTCAATCGTCCTTTCATCCTTCGCTGCTGAGCTTGGAAGAAACCCTCGACCAACTCATTAATGCTACGTGGAAGTCAAACGCTTCACGGGCAGGATACGAGGGGGAAATCGCGCGATTAGTGGAAAAAATGACGCTCGAAAAACTGCTGGAGTTGTCGAACAACAAAGAAGTGACTCCTCAAGTGAGAGCCGTAGTAATGCTAAAATTGAAAGATTTAGGCTATTGGCTTCAAAATAGAATGACAGCCGATACCAAACAAAAAGCCCATTATTTATTTGCGTCGCATCAAATTGAAACGGCAAAGTCAAACCCTTCTGACCTCAACACAACCACGCCCATGACCCCTCCCGACGGCCAACCTATCGAATCAGGTTATGATTGGTTAGCGCCAGCCTGCGATTGGGAGTTGCCGGCGTTTTCGAAGGGAAAATAACCGAGGTAGCGACGGAAAATATTCCGTCGCTACCCGATTAATCAAAGAAGATGCTGGAGATGATGACCAGTAAGAAGAAGACCACAATCACGATTAAATAATAAAACAAATCAATGAAAGGGTAATCTTGACGATTTAGTTTATCTAACCATTTAGAGAACATATCTTTACCGCGTATTTTTATATTCAATGTAGAATGTCAGGCAAAAGAACTACGTAAAATGGCCTTTCACTACTGACTTTATCGCACTAATTTTTAGCAAATCTAATGCAAATTTTCGTAAATACGTCCCTCAATGAATCGCTTCGCCAAGCATTGAAACAACAGTTGCCCGCGGGGCATTCAGTATTTTTTAAGAATGAATGGTCAGAAACTGAGCAAGCAGCGGCCTTCCAACAATCACAGGTGATTTTGGGCAATCCACCCGCCGCTTGGTTGGCACCCGCCCCGCCACTGCTCAAATACTGGCAGTTGGATTCGGCAGGTTTTGACGGCTACAAAAACCTAAATTTACCCAACGTAGCCGTATGCAATCTGGCCGACTATTTCTCCATTCCTTGCGCCGAAACGATAGTGGCGGGGATTCTGGCTTTTTATCGCGGTGTAGACGAACTAACCTCGCTCAAAGCCGAAAAACGTTGGGTTGGAGCGCCAATTCGTTTTCGGCTCAATTTACTTACTGGTAAACGTGTAGTGATTTTGGGCGCGGGCAGCATCGGACAAGCCGTCAAAAAAATGCTTTCGGGCTTTGATTGCTCTATTCAAATGGTTGCACGTTCTCACCCAAGTGCGTCGATTCATTCGCCCGAAGAATTGCTAGAAATATTGCCCCAAACTGATTTGGTTATCAACTGTCTTCCTGGCACCGCTAAGGGCTTTTTTACGGCCCAAATGATTGATGCTTTACCATCAACGGCGGTTTTTGCCAACGTTGGGCGCGGAACCACGGTAGACGAGCCAGCACTCATTGCCGCTCTACAGCAAAAACGACTGGCTGGGGCGGTCTTGGACGTGACCGAAGTTGAACCTTTACCCACCGAAAATCCGCTTTGGGATATGCCTAATGTGATTCTTACCCAGCACACAGGCGGCGGACAGACAAGTGAAGATGAAGGAAAAATTGCTTTTTTCGTCAAAAACTTCCAACGCTTTTTAAATTCACAACCCCTTGAAAATCAGATTGATTTAACCCGTGGCTACTAACTCAACCCTTATCCGCATTGACATGAAAATCTTCGTATTGTTTTTGATTACCGTCTGTTTATTTACGGGAATCACTGGTTTTTCCCAACAAAACGCCGACGAAAAAGCGATTTTAAAAATTCTCCAAAAGCAAGAAGCCGACTGGAACGCGGGCGATGTAAATTCATTCATGGAAGGCTATTGGAAATCAGACTCCCTGGCGTTTATCGGTGCAAAAGGTCCTACTTACGGATGGAAAAACACCCTAGAAAATTACAAAGTACGCTACCCCGACCGCGCCACCATGGGCACCCTAAAATTCACTATCTTACGGTTGAATGCGCTGGATAAAAACGCCTATTTTGTCATCGGCAAATGGCATCTTACCCGCCCAGAGAAAGGAGATATTGGAGGACATTATACACTCGTTTTCAGGAAAATCGCAGGGAAATGGCTGATTGTAAGCGACCATACATCTTAAAGCACATAAAGACGAATCAACTGCATTGGGCAAAATTCAACCCTTTTACATTTTTCGGTTTATTATTCCCGTTTCAATCTTCATATTCCACCGCTTTCAGCACCAGTTTTTTCTCAATTTCCCGCAAGTCATACCAAATTTTGCGCGTACCTCCCGTGGGGCGCGCGTTGGTATCGCCAGCGCGATAAATGGGAAACTCCCGTACCAATTGCCCGTTTTCAATTTTGAACGAATCGTGCCCCATGTAGCCTTCGGCCAACATCGGCAAAAATGGCTCAATACGAATGGCATCAAACGACGTAGGCAGAAACTCGAAGGCGTAAATCTTGCCAAATGAGCCACTCCCGTAAGTACTGGAATAAACGTAAACCTCGGGAGAACCGTTACGATTCAAATCAGCCGCTTCGGCATTGACCACCCATCCGTCCGTTTTTTGTCGGATAAGAATCAATTGCTTGTCGTCACGGCTTACTTTAATGACCAATTCCCTGATGGCCCCAGATTCATTGGTGCTGATGTCGAATTGATGCTTTTGAAAGACAATGGTTTTCTTAAAACTGTCGAAAGCGGGAATATCGGTTTCGTTAAAACGTGAAAATCCTACCAGTGCGAAAATCGCAACCAGTAGTACTGAAATTGAGGCTATTTGTGACTTTTTATGCACTAAACCCGATGATTTGCAGAGCTTAACGAAAGTTTGAGATTAACTATTTTTAATTAGTAATTAACTACTATCAAAAAAGCGGCCAAAAAGCCGCTTTTGTTAATTTTATTTATGTTTTGGTTAAACTTTCTCCAATTCCACGCCCTTATCTCTCACCAGGCGAAACTCTCGAAACCGCCGAATAGTCGACATCATAAAACCGATGACCAAGACAATGGTTCCAATCCATAACACATTGATAAGTGGTTTTTCGACGGCTTTCATTACAATGTAGTCACGTTGTTTGGAGTTGACAGCAAAACTGAATGTTCCCGTTTTGGGGTCAATCTCCATAAATTGAACACGTAAACCCAAATCTTCATTTACCTCGGGCTTGCGCATCACCATACGCTCTTGATTAATGGCAAAAGTTGGCGTAATATAGTATTCACGCTCTTTATCCAATATCTTAATTTGCGCTTTTACTGCCACGTCGTTGGGCGTAAGTGCTATTCCTTCCACCTTATCGGTACGGCCTACACTTTCGAGCACGGCCACAAAATCGTTGACAAAAAATGTGTCCTGCATCGCCACGCGGAAGTTTTCAGTTGGCGACCACTCTTCTGCTTTCTTGGGGTCACTTCCTACCGTTACGTACGAATACAGATCTTTATTAAGCTCTCGTTTAATATCCGGTGATGTCACCAATCCCATTTTTTCGTTAAACTGCACTCGTGGATACAACGTGGCAATACGTCCGTTGGGCTCGCGGTATTCCACTTCGTAATGCGCGTTTTCGGCGTAAACCGCCACCGTGTCGCCTTTTTTGTGGTAGGTTTTTTCGCCGATGGTAATGTCCCGCAAACAAACCGCGTGGAAATCACCTTCAATTACATCTACCCAAGTGTTAGGAACAAACTCAGGCACATCACGGATTTCGATGCGAGGACCGCGATAAGTCAGCAAATAATCGCCCATGCGCGTCGGTTGGCCAAGCCACAAGAGGACGTTTTCTTTATTTTCTTTGTTATCCTCCTTCGTAAAATAATCATCTTTTGAAATTAATAAGCCCGACGCATTCAGCGACACCACTTTCTGATAGCCCGATGACCACAAAATACCAATCAGCATCAGCGCCACCCCAATGTGGGTGATAGACCCGCCTGATACACGATAGCTACCGCGTAAAACACCGATAATAATAGTAGTATTGGACACCAACGCAAACACCGCCGCCGTTAACAAAGCGATATAAGGCAGCTTATTTATACCTCCAAATGTAATCAGCAAAGCACTGATAAACAGCGAAATCCATACTGGGGTAAGCAAATCTTGCATCTTTCCTTTCTGCACCCGCTTCCACCAAAAATACTGGCCAATGCCCGAGAGGATGGTAATCACGGCAAAAAACCAAAGCTGAAACTTGGTATAATACGAGATAGCATCCGTGGGAGGAGCCAATTTAGAAACTCCCCCAAAAGCCTGTACAATGCTGTTCCAAACAGGAATAGAAGTTGGAATAATGACCTGAAAACTCGCCAGACATAGCACCGTAGCCCCCATAAAAAGCCAAAATTCACGCGAGTAGGTTGATACTTCGTCTTTGTCGGAGGGCATGAGTTTCCACACCCGAACGGTCAATATCGTTGCTACAATAATAAAGGCAAACAGATACAGTAGTAACTGCCCCGAAAGCCCCAAATCAGTAAACGAGTGAACGGAGGCATTGCCCAAAATCCCGCTACGCGTGAGGAAAGTAGAATAAAGAATCAGAATAAATTGCGCAATAATCAGAATGACCGAGGTCTTGAGTGCGGTAGCGTTTTTCTTGGCAATAATCATCGTATGTAAGGCCGCAATCACGATGAGCCAAGGCACGTAAACGGCATTTTCAACGGGGTCCCAACTCCAATAGCTATTGAAGCTCAGCGTCTCGTATGCCCAATAGCCGCCCATCAAAATACCAACCCCAAGAATAACACCCGTCAGCAATGTCCAAGGCAAGGCAGGCCGCAACCATTCCACCACTTGCTTGCGCCAAAGGCCCGCCATCAAATACGCAAAAGGCACCAAGGTGAGGGCAAAGCCCAAAAACAAAGTAGGTGGGTGAATTACCATCCAATAGTTTTGCAACAACGGGTTGAGACCGTTTCCGTCTTTTGGCACAAAATCAGGATTGAGTTGTAAAAACGGAGCACCAGGGTTGGCTTCGGCAATGGTCAAGAAGGGCGTACTCCCTATTTTAAAATCCAATCCTGGAATGATAACACCCAGAATCATAGAAGTTAAAAAAGCCTGTACCAACGCATAAACCGTCATCATGGGCGCTTCCCAAAGCTTATTGGTGCGAATCAGAATCACGCCCAAAACTGCTTGCCAAAACATCCAAAGCATAAAGCTCCCTTCCTGTCCTTCCCAAAAGCAAGACAGCATATAATACCACGGAAGCGCCCTAGATGAGTGACTCCACGCATAGTGGTATTCAAAATGATGGCCGTAAATAATGACATACAGCGTGGCACACACACCGATAACAGCCGCTGCGTGAATATAAAAAGCACCTCTAGCGAAGCGCTTCCAGGTTTCTACCTGTAGGTTATCAGTCGATAAAAGAGTGGCTCGTAAATACGCATACGTAGCGACCAACGACGTTACGAAGGAAAAAATTACGAGAAGGTGTCCTAAATTTCCGAGAGTCATGAGTTGGGTTGTTGGACAAAAAATGCCAGTCGGTATATCTCAACCGCCGTCATTTTTTGTCTATGAATTATATTTTCTCCGCCGTAGCTTCCTTAAAATCAGGCGCTTCATTGGTGTATTTTGAAGGACATTTCATCAGAATCTTATTGCATTCAAAATAGTCCTTCTGCATCCGACCTATCACCACTACCTGCTCCGATTTATCAAAGTCCTGCGGTTTAGGACTTAGATAAACGACTTTTTTGACAATTTTGTTGGTATCTACCAGCATAAATTCAAAGCGATTGGCATCCATGACGGGGTCGTATTTCATGCCCACGATTTGCCCGTTGGCATCTTTGGTCAATTTTCCCACCACATGTACCTCCGAAGTTTCTCCTTCCTTGGCTAGTTCTTCAGCTTCCGTGAAGTTTGAGTATGTACTTGCACTGCCGTAGGTGGACACGATGATTCCGATGGCAATGGCAATGACGATTAATCCGAAAATGTGTATTTTTTTCATTGTTGTACTGATTTTTGATTCTACCAAAGGCGAGTTACGCCATACTCTTCAAAAAGTTTTTCTTTCGTAATAACGGTTAATTGTTCACTTAAAGCCTGTGCGATTAAAGTGCGGTCGAATGGGTCGCGGTGGTGAAATGGAAGTTCTGAGAGTTTTACAGTATGAATGAAATCAACTGGAAGAATGATAAATCCTTCCCTAATTACTGTTTCAAAATATTTAACAAAAGATGTCGTCAGTTCTAAGTTCCCCAAGCTGACTTTAATAGCCATTTCCCAAAAACTTGCCATGCTTACAAAGTTTTGATTCGATGTTTCGATAGCTTCTCTAAACGATTTAGGAAGGTTATTATCCCCTTCTACAAACCATATTAAAACATGAGAATCCAATAAAAACGGCATAAATCAACTACATATATTCTTTAAAATCCTCAATTGGATCGTCGAAATTAGGCTTCATAATTACCATTCCTTTCCCACTTCCAAATTTCGGTTTCTTCCGCGTTATCGGGGGTTCTTTTTTAATAAAAACCCCACAAAATCCTCCACTTCTGCCTGCTTTTCCGGTGGCAGCTTTTCGATTTTTGCCACTAAGTCTAAGATGCTCATTTCTTTACCTGTTTTTCAAGCTTCGACACTTTCCTGTCTATATTCACCAGAAACGCAATAATTCCTGCAAAAATCACCGAAATTACCGCTACAACCACCCAAATCTTGCCGTCGGCCCGCATTTGGTCGGCCATCGCTACTTCCTCAACAACAGATTGTTGGGCAAAGAGGTTTACATTCGTTACCAGTGTAAAAAGAAAAAAATAAAATATAGTTCTCATCGGTTTATCAAGTTGTGAATGGTTAATCATTTGAAGTCAACGCCCGTACCCGAATGCGCAGCGTAGCAATCCAAGTTCCGAGCAACATCCAACCAATAATGATGGGATAAAATACCCGTCGCATTTGATTGTCCATGTCGTATTCGCCAAAGGCTGGATTACCGCCGTTGCCCGGGTGGAGCGAATCGGTCATACGGGGTAGGATGTAAATCAGCGGAATAAAAACCGCAAAGGCAAAAATGTTGTATACGGCCGAAATTCGGGCTTTTTTCTGCTCATCTTCCAGCGAGCTTCTCAGCACGGTATATGCAAAATACATCAACATACTGATGGCCACACTGTTTAGTTTGGGGTCGTTGGGCCACCAGTCTCCCCAAGTTACGCGTGCCCAAAGCGAACCCGTAGCACAACCGAGTGCGCCAAAAAGCAAGGCAACGTTGGTAAATTCTACGGCTTTAATATCATCGGTCAGGTTATTTGAACGCAGGTAACGAATAGAATAAATAGCCGAGGTAAGCAAAAACAGCGTCGTTGCAAACCACAGAGAGACGTGAAAGTACACGTTTCGAATACTTTCGTTCAAAATATTGCGACGAGGTACCTCGCCCATCAAGCCAAAATAAAACCCGTACGTCAACAAAACAACGGCCAGTACTTTCCACCAGTTATTTTTCATAGTTTATGCGCTGAATGAACGATGTTTTAACATCAGCATTCCTTCTGTTTTTATTATTTTAAAAGTTCTTAAAACAGCCGTCATGATTAACTTCTCCACAAATACGGAAACAAAATTAATGACAAACTGACTACAATCGCATCCAATGCTAACAATACCACGATTTCTTCGCCGCTGACACTCCGGTCCAAGCCATCAAGGGCATTTTTGGCTAATTTCATGACCATCAACAACATTGGAATAATGGCGGGAAAACTCAGGATGGACATTAGTGCGGCGTTGTTTTCGGCCTTTGACGCAATGCCCGCTACCATCGTAAGCGTAGAGGCAAACCCAATACCTGCCAATACAATGGTAAGCAAATACATCGGTATATCTCCTACTGGATTTCCCATTACAAACGCATAAAATCCAAAACCCGCCAACGATAAAACAATCATCAGCCCCGAATTGTACAGGATTTTGGAAAGAATAATGCCCCGTGGGCTCGCCAGCGTATAGTAATAGAGCAATCGACCCGCACGCTCCTGCGTAAAGCTTTTAGAAATAGCACTCACCGCCGTAAAAAGCACAATAATCCAGAAAAGCGTATTCCACGTAAGTGGATTGAGTTGATTGGATTTGAGCCGAAAGCTCAAATAACAAACAAAAACAGTGCTTACAATGTACAGCAACATGCCATTCAAAGCATAACGTTGCCGCCATTCAAGCGTAATTTCCTTTCCAATCAGGGTGCGAAGTTCTTGCATTGGTGTTAGTTACAATGTCACTATCATACGAGATAGGTCATTGGATTCTCAAAATTACGACACAAACCAACGCGTTGTACTGAGAGAAGTCATTAGTTTTAAATTTTTATCAGGCTAGCACCTGTTTCGTCCGTCTCCACCAAAGTAAATATCCCAATGAGACCACCGCCAAGACCGCCGAAATGAAAAAAGCAAAGGGCATGTTATGAACATCTCCTTGGTACCACCAGCCTGACCACCAAGCCCCTACACCAATACCCGCTTCCAACGCAATGTACATCGTAGCAAGGGCACGACCTCTATAATCTGGATGGCTCAAATCAATAGCCCAAGCAGTCAGCGTTGGCGTATTCAATCCCCATGAAAAGCCGAAAAGAATTGCGGCGGCCCAAAAACCCAACGGCGATTGGGTCAAACCCAAAATGGTCATGCCAACCGCTAAAATAACGGTGGAAATAATCAAGACGGGCACTCGCCCGTGAATGTCGGACGACTTGCTCGCAAACACCCGAATCAACAAAGACGCCACCGTATAGACCGTAAAAAACAGGCCTTTGTTGGCTACGCCCAAGGTTTTGCTCATATCGGGCACGAGGGTTAAAATAACCCCCGACGAAAACGAAACACAAAACATCACGATAAACACACTCAATACCCTCGGTTCGAAAATATCGCGACGAGAAATTTTAAACAGCTTCAAACTAAACGGCTGTTTGTCAACAAGCGTCTCTTTCATGTTGACCAATATCAGAATTGAAATCAGCGCAAACGCCGACGCTACGTAAAACATAGGATTGATGCCAAACCACAACGTCAGATAACTACCGATGGATGGCCCGATTGACATCCCCGTGGCCGTAAAAATCCCCAGCATCCCAGCTGCTTCGCCCCGGCGATTTTCGGGAATAATATCGGCCACGTAGGCCGCCGTTGCCGTAGGTTTGGTTCCCGTTGAAAAACCGTGCAAAAACCGCAACAACAGAAAACCCCATACTACATGAACAAAGGGATAAAACAAACTACACACGCAACACACCAGCGACCCAAAGGCCATCACTGGTACCCGCCCGACGGTGTCGGTGAGTTTGCCACTGAAAGGCCGCGACAGGCCAGCAGTGAGCGTAAAAAGAGCAATGATAAGACCGATGTGTTCCTTGCCACCCATGGAAGTCAGGTAATCGGGCAATTCAGGAATCATCATCTGAAAACTCGCCGAAAACAGAAAGTTACTGATGCAAAGAAGCCAAAACTGAAGGTTGTACATAACGAAAATAACGGTGGAGAATGAAAAAAAAGGACTGAAAGACGCTTTTGGGGTATCTTTCAGTCCTTTCTCATGTTTTATTAATGATTGTTTATCTTATTTCGAAAACAGTTTCGGGCAAATCTCCCGTGTTGACGTACAGGTCTGACAGCGGCAGTTCCATCCCGATGGTTTCTAAACAGAGTAATGATTCCAATGATTTTCCTTCAAATACCAATGACCAAATTCCTTCGTTGCTTTTTCGCCACAGTTCCGCCCACACCCGACGGGAATCGATCAAAAGATATTCTCTAAACGTTGGGATATCACGGAAAAGTTCAAATTTTTCGCCTCTGTCGTAGTTAGCGGTACTTTGTGAGAGCACTTCAACAATCAATACAGGGTTGGTCAAACTGTTGGTTTGGACGTCGGAAAACTCGGGTTTTCCACAAACCACCACCAAATCAGGGTACGTATACAGCCCGTTGGAAGGAATAAAAACCCGCTGATCGCTTGAAAACGAGCGGCAGGCTTTCTTTTTCAAAAATGAGCCAATTTCAATGGATAAGTTCTCTCTTATGGCATTATGTGCGGGGTTGGCACCCGCCATGGCTTCGGGAGTATCTCCTTCAAAATCACCCATCGGGTAGATATGCCCGTTGAAGTACTCGCTTTTGTAGGCGGCTTTCTCCTCCAGTTCCAGGTATTCTTCGGGGGTATAGTATTTTTTGGGTAGTGCCGTCATTTGCCTGAAGTTATCGTTACAAAAATACAGAAAAAGTTAAAAATATTATACCTAAGAAAATTTTGTATATAGAAATGTCATGTATATTTGCGTTATGCAACAACAAACCTACCTCAAAGGCTGTCTAAGTGCCATCGTGCTGCAATTATTGCAGGACAACAAGCGCATGTACGGCTACGAAATCACGCAACGAGTGCGCGAAATCACGGCGGGAGAACTCCAACTCACTGAAGGAGCGCTCTACCCTACCCTGCACAAACTGGAAGCTGAAGGCGTATTGACCACCGAAAATGCGCTAGTGGACGGGCGTAACCGAAAATACTATAAACTCACCGAAAACGGGCACCAACAGGCCCAAAGTGCCGTGTCGGAATTGGCAGATTTTGTTTCTAACCTTCAAAAAATCTTACACCTAAAACCTTCAATCGGATGAAGCTAACAACCGAACAGCTTGACCTAATAAGCAAGGAAATCATCGCAGGCGGCATCAAATACCAAGACCTGTACGAAGAACTGTTGGACCATTATATTTTGGCTATCGAAGATCGTATAGAACAAGGGCAGACGTTTGGAGAAGCGTTTGGGGAGGTGCATTCCGAATTTGTAAACTACAAACGCCCAGCCCGAACATGGGATCATTACGGCGTTTGGAAAGACTACACCAACGGAGGCCAACCTGAATACGGTTTAGGAAAACTCCAAGCCGAATATGTAGAAAGCCTATCTGGAGAAATCAAAAAGCGTCATTGGCAAATTATGAAAGGCTACTTCCGTTGGCCTACGATTGTCACCACGCTTTTGGTAGGATTACTTACGTTTCAATTTGCCTATTTGGTGCCACGTACATTTTTTATCTGGGTCATTTCAGCATGTGTTTTCTTTCCCCTTTTAATAGTACTGCCTCAAGTGGCCAAGCAAATTTGGGGATATGGATTTGGAAAGCAAAAGTTCGTTAACTCACTCAAATACAATGCCATCTATACACGGCTTGGGTTCTTGTTTGCCTTAGTTAACATTATGCTGAACTTGCCTCGTGCTTTTTTTGATTACAACGTTTTCAAAGAAGGCCCACTCTTCATTGTAGCCTTTTTACTTTGCTTTTACATCGCCTACTCTCTCAGTTTTTACCAACTTTACCGCGAGCGGTTTAAAGTAACTATGGCGTAAAAAAACAACCACAAAGAACCCAAAGAAGACACCGCTGGTACTGTCTTAAAATACAAATTTTGAAATAGAATTTTTTTAATATTTTTGGGACTCAGAAGGAGCGACAG
>NZ_JAAAKZ010000002.1 GCF_009905605.1 Runella sp. CRIBMP | reverse complement strand
ACTGTCGCTCCTTCTGAGTCCCAAAAATATTAAAAAAATTCTATTTCAAAATTTGTATTTTAAGACAGTACCAGCGGGCATCCGTGTGCTATTAGTCTGCGACGAATGATTAATAGTTCCGTTTTAGGTGTCATGGTTCGAGTCCAAATGGGACCCCAAAGTTACTCTTCTTCTTTTTGCCCCTTGTATTTTGATTGTTCCAACAACTGCCTAACATTGGTATTGGCCATTAAATCAGGGAGTTTGGTGGATGGATTTTCGGTCAAATACCGATTGATAATGCGCCAACCTACCCAACGACCGATTCCGCCAGGGCAGTATTGGCTTATTTCGGGCGTTGCGGGACGCTCACTGATAAATCGGTCTTTCTCGGCATCGCGGGTTTGGTACAACAGCTTTCGGTCTAAAAAATACGCCCAAATGTCTTCTTGTGAGGCGTACACATCTTCGAGCTGCTCCTGTGAATAGCCAATAATGAGGCTGTCGGGCGTTTCGGGGGCTACGTGCTTGACAAACTCGAAACCTTTGCCGTACCACATCATGTCGGCGAGCAGTGTTTGGTCGTTTTCGGGTATTTTGTTGTATTTCTCCGAAATGAAAAACAAAACGGCAGGCACAATGTATTCCTGTTGATAGCGACGGAGTTGATAATCAAATAGTTGGGGTCGGTACTTGGCTTTTGGCCCGCCGAAATAATCTAGTCCGATGACAATCACGCTGTCGGAAACGTACAAATCACTGCCCATAAAACCCGTCACGGTGGTGACTATTTGCGGAGCTTTAAAATCGGGGAAATTGGCTTGAATCTCACCGAACGCCTGTTGCAGTTGCGTTTTTATGGGTGCTAAATCCCCAAATTGTGTTTGCAAGTCTTTGTTGAATTGCTGCAAATCAGGATTGGTGATGTTGGCATACAATTGATTGATAATGAGGGAGTCAGGGATGCTTTTGTCTAGCCCAAAATACGCTCTCAGGTAAGGGTTTTTTTTGAGCAATCCTGCAATTTCGTCAGGATTTTTGGCCGCAAAAAGCTCGTTTTCCAAACGACGAACGGTAACGGGGATTTCTTTGGGCGGGGTATCACAGCCTGACGAGGCCATAAAAAGTGCCGCCGAAGCGAGAATAGAATAGAAAATTGATTTCATGAAAGGAGGCAATGACCTACTTGAAACGCAGAAATATTGCTAAAAGTTTGTGGTTAACCGATTTTTAATGGACAACTTCCCTTATAGCACCGCGCTTTCCAAAAATCGAATCGTGCCCGCATCGGCGTTCATTTCGGCTTCGATGCCTACGGGAATGGTGAATTTTTGACGGATGTGCCCAATCATCGCTCCCGAATACGCGGGTTTGTTGAAAGGACGGATGTGGTCGTTCCAAAGGTCTTCGAGTGTGAGTGAGCCGTAGCTGCCGTTACCGGGTTCACATTCAGTACATTTGCCGAAAATAAACCCGTTGATTTCGTCCAAAATACCGCAGAGTTTTACCTGCGTTATCATGCGGTCCATGCGATAAGGGGCTTCGTCGACGTCTTCACAAAAAAAGAGTGAACCTTTCCAGTCGGGTACGTAGGGCGAGCCCAGCAAATGACTCAAGACAGTCAAGTTTCCGCCCAATAGTTTACCCCGCGCTTTGCCCGAACCAATAGTAGAAATGCGGTCGGCGACCTGCGTGAGATTATCGCCCACTATTTTCGGATTTTCGCAAAACACCGCCTCGGCGTCCATCAATACTTTTCGGAAATAACCAACCGTAAATTCATTCCAGCTTGCCGCACCTTCTGGACCGTGAAATGTAATCAAACCTGTTTGGCTGTAGATTCCTAATAACAAGGCAGTTATGTCGGAATATCCGATAATTACTTTGGGGTTTTTACGAATGGTATCATAATCCAACAACGGCAGAAGTCGTGCGCAGCCCCATCCGCCGTGAACACACACGATTCCCTGTACCGAAGAGTCGGCAAAGAAATCATTTAAATCGGCGGCACGGTCGGCGTCTTTGCCGCCCAAGTAGCCGTAGCGCTCCCACATTCGCTTGCCCAATTTAACCTTAAAGCCCAACGCCTGCATGGATTCTATAAGTACCTGAACGGTTTGTTTGCTGTAGGCGGGAGCGGCAGGGCAAATCAACCCAACGGTGTCGCCAGGTTTGAGGCGCGGAGGTTTGATGGTTGGCTTATTTTTTGAAAAAGAAGGAGTGGAAACGGCGGCAGTGGCGGCAAGCGTGTGCAGGAAATTTCGGCGGTGCATGAAAAGTCGTTTTTACATTTTTTGCTAATATAAATAATTGCCAACATAAAATGTGCTTCACATACGTTAGTTTTAAGCCATAAATGACGATGATTATATGATGACCCTCCGGAGTTTGTTTTTGCTTTTGATGGTGTTAAGCGGTTCGGCAGGACTCTTAGCCCAAAAATTCCCCGCGATTCGGTACGAAGACAAAACGTACGAAACCAACATCAAAACCGTGGGTATTTATCCATCGCCCAACCAACTTCAAGACCCCGCTCGGACTACGTACCCGCCCGTCATCAGTTTGGACGCGGGCGCGCCGCTCATTGCCGAATTTGATGACTTAACGGCCCGATTTCGCTCATTTCGGTACAAAATTTTTCACTGTAATGCCGATTGGACACCGTCCAACCTGAACGATATTGAGTTCACTTATGAATATAACGATTACGCTATCAACAATTATCAGGCGTCGTTCAATACCAAAATTCCTTACTTTCATTACACCCTAGAGGTGCCAAAACTGAAATTGTCGGGCAATTATGTCCTCGCCGTCTATGAAGATGTTCGCCCCGCCAAGTTGGTGCTCACCCGTCGATTTATGATGTATCAACCCCGCGTGAATGTGTTTCCGCAGGTACGACTTTCGACGGGCATTGCCGAACAACGCACCCATCAACAGGTGGATTTTGACTTGGAATACCGCGGCTACGAGATTTTGTCGCCCGCCGAAGATTTGAAAATTGTGATTCGTCAAAACTTCCGTTGGGACAAGGTTATAACCAAAATGCGCCCTACCAACGTGCGGATTTTTGACCAACGGTTGGAATATCGCCCCTTTGATTTGTCCAATAATCTGTTGGCGGGAAACGAGTTTCGGTGGTTTGATACACGTCTGTCTAGGGCATCTGGTATGAGTGTGAGGGATGTACAACAGCTTCCAGACCAGACCATTGCGCATTTACGGCCTGATGCTTCGCGTTTGGGCGGTGGGGCAAGTTTTCAGGCACAGGATTTAAACGGACAATACATTGTGCTAAACCAGGATGCCGCCAACAGTACCAACGAAGCTGATTATATCAACGTGGTATTTACGCTGCAAAGCCCGCCGTACCCCAATGCGCAAGTCTACGTAGGGGGCGCATTCAATCTTTGGCAGCGCGAAGATGCCAATCGCATGACCTACAACACCGACCGCAACGCCTACGAAGCCAGTATTTATATCAAGCAGGGCGTAGCCAACTATTGTTATTATGCGGTTTTGAACGACGGTCGCGTTGACGAAACTTCTTTTGAGGGGAGTTTTTCCAACACCGCCAATGACTACGAAATCTTCGTGTATCACCGTCCGCCAGCCGCCCGCGCCGACCAATTGGTGGGTTATCGACTCGTAGAGTTTGGAAGAAGATAAAGTAATTGTTGATTTCCGCACTTCAAATCCCGATTTTTGCGCCATACACTCTTTGCTTTTACACTTTTTGCCTTTTGGTTTTCCCAAACAATGCCCACTTTTACGCCTGAGCAAGCCCTCAAAGATATTCGTCAAAAAAAGCTACAACCGTTGTATTTTATTCACGGCGACGAGCCCTATTACATTGACCTATTGGCCGATGCTATCGAAAAAGTAGCGGTGCCCGAAGCCGAAAAAGGTTTTAATCAGTTTGTGTTGTTTGGCAAAGAGACCGACATTGGTACCATTCTCAACTACGCGCGTAGGTTTCCTTTCATGGCCGAGCGCCAATTGGTATTGGTCAAAGAAGCACAGCAAATCAGCGGTTTTGACTCAAAAGAAAAAACGGCGTTTTTGGAAGATTATGCGTCGCGGCCACCTGCCTCTACGATTTTGGTGCTGTGTTTTCAAGGGAACTTCGACATGCGCAAATCATTGCCCAAAGTCTTCGAAAGGCACGGAGCGATGATTCAGAGCAAAAAAATGTACGACAACAAACTGCCCGATTGGGTAGGGGAGTACGCCCGAAGTTTAGGGACAAAAATCAGCATCAAAGCCATTCAGATGTTGGTCGAAAACATTGGCAACGATCTCAAACGCATTACGAGCGAGATTGATAAAATTCTGCTCAATCTCACCGCCAGTGAAGAAATTACGGCAGCGATTGTCGAAAAATACGTCGGAATCAGCAAAGAATATAATGTGTTTGAACTCCAAAAAGCACTTACGCAACGGGATATTCTGAAATCCAACCGCATCGCTAACTACCTGGCGGCCAATACCAAAGACAATCCCTTGCCACAGGTCTTGATTATTCTTTATAATTTTTTCAGCAAGGTGCTGGTCGTTCACGGAACGCCCGACAAATCGGAAGGAAATCTGGCATCGGTACTGGGTGTCAATCCTTTTTTTGTCAAAGATTATCTGTCGGCCGCCCGTCAGTATTCGTTAGGACACGTGGTAAATGTCATCAAGGCCATTCGCCGCGCCGACAACGCCTCCAAAGGCATTGAAGTAGGAAGCGTAAACGAAGAAGCTGTTTTGAAAGAGTTGATTTTCAGGATATTGCATTGAGGGAGTTTTGTGAGGTGAACCGCAAAAGGGATGTTAAGCCTGGGTTAATGTTATTACTGCCCGATGGGACTGAAAATGGAACATCGTTTTAAAAATTACATTCTTCTTCAATTATGTCTTGATAGAAGATATTTTTTCCCTGAACAATATATGGCAAATACCAAGCAAACGATTTACCATCTTTATTTATAACTTTTACTTCTATGGCACTTATTTGGGAGCTATCTTTAGAAGATTTTATAAATACATCTACCCCTATCCCACCTGCAATTATATCTCCATTGTTTAGCCGGCTGGAAATATCCTTTTTTAATAGCTGAATTAAAATATTTGAGTCTGGATATTCTTCACCTGTAGAAGCACTTAAAGGCTTTATCTCACTATTTTCCAGCATGATTGCTCCAAAAGGATAAAACTCACCTGATTCTTCTAAAAAATGTTTGGCTTGTATAAAGCATAAATCCCTTACTTCATTCATAGGATTCATAGTGAAGTGATAAGCTAAATATAATGTTGATATTAAAGCTTAAACTATTTTTCTGTTCCTCAGTTCAGTTTTACATTTCTTTCCCCGCGTCTCCTTCTCCCAATTCCTTCACTTCAGCTTTGACTTCTTCGTAGATTTTAAACTCTTCGAGCTTCTGCTGGTTAGTAGGAGGGAGTTGCATATCGACGTTCCAGCCCATTGAAGCCGCCAATTGGTACATCATAAACTGGACTTGGTTGTTGGCAATGCGCGGCAGGTCGCTGGTGAGGGCTTTTTCGTTCATGGCTTGTTTGGCGTCCACGAGCAGATTGGTGTAATCTTCTTGGTTGAAGCGATTCCAAAGGCCATTTTCAATGTCATAAAATTTGTAGTCGGTATCAATCGACAAAACTTCTGGGTCGGGAAAGTATTCTACGACCATTTTGTTGGTTTTTTCGTCGATACGGTAGCGCATTTTGGCAAAATCAAAACCTATCAACACCTTTGCTTTGGCAATGACCAATGCTTTTTTGGAGTTTTTGAAGAGGTACCAATAGGTTTTGTCATCTTTGTAATCAAAGATTTCGGTAAAATAACCCTCTGCCATCACCACTTTGAAGACTTTTTCGATGCGTTCGAGTAGAATGGTGGAAGATTGAACCAATTGCTTGTTAGCGTTTTGTTTTTGGGTCAGCACATAAAAGATGCCAAACCCTAAACTCCCGCCCAATACTAAGGTAATAATGAAAAAAATAAGTGAAGAAAAGCCCATAATTGTCGGATTTTGCGAAAGTTAGGGAAAATTTATGACCAATAGAATGTTGACTACTTTGTGTAGTTACTTTGGCAGAATCATTGCTTGATTGAAAATAAAAGCGTTATTTTGAAAATAATATTTCGGCCTGATTCTTATGAAAAAGATTTATACCTGGGTACTGATGTTAAGTATTGTGTTTGGTTTGACGCAATGCTCTAAAACAAGTAACGAAGAAGACCCAACTCCTGCCCCCGGCGTTACGAAAACTGAACTTTTGGCGGGAAAATCATTGAAGACGTGGGTGATGATATCGTCTAAAATTGACGGAAAGGAAGTATTTAATCAATCGCTTGTTTGCAGCCGCGATGACCATACCATTTATCGTACCGACAAGACTTATGAGGTCAACGAGGGTGAAACCAAATGTTACTCCCAAGACCCGCAGACCTACGAAAAAGGAACATGGTCATTTAATACGGATGAAACGGAGTTGATTATCAACAATGAGCAGCGTTTTAAAATCCTTGAACTCAACAATACTACGCTGCGGCTTTCGATAAAAACGCTTTTTGGAGAAACCATTGAACGTACTTTTAAGAAAATCTAGCGTTTTTAACAAGCTATTTCTTCGAGGTACCGTATTTACGGATAACTATTTCACAGTGTTTTGCAAAAACTTCTCGTTGTCATTGCGGGCCCTACCGCCGTTGGAAAAACTGACTTTTGTGTCCGATTGGCACAAACGCTGAAAACCGAAGTAATCTCTGCCGATTCTCGACAGTTTTATCGTGAGCTTAGCATCGGTACCGCCAAGCCATCAGATGCTGAACTTCAGGGGATTACGCATCATTTTATCAACTCTCATTCCATTGATATTTTGTACAGTGCGGGGTCTTTTGAGCGAGACGCCTTGGCCGTGTTGGATAAACTTTTTGAAAAACAGAATGTTGCGATTTTGACGGGCGGTTCGGGATTGTACATCAAAGCCGTTTGTGAAGGTTTGGATAATTTGCCCGAAACCCCACCCGAATTGCGGGCTGAGCTGATGCATCGATTGGAGACGGAAGGTCTTCAGTCCTTGCAGACCCAACTTCGGGCCTTAGACCCCGTGTATTGCGAATCCAATGACCTTCAAAATACGCAGCGGGTGGTGCGGGCGTTGGAAGTTTGTTTATTGACGGGAAAACCATTTTCTTCATTTAGAGAACACCACCCTGCGCAACGTCCTTTCCGAATCTTGCAAATAGTGTTGGAAAGAAATCGGGAAGAATTATACCAGCGTATTGACCGTCGGATGGAGCAAATGCTAGCGGCAGGCTTGGTCGAAGAAGCCCGTTCGTTGGTGGCGTATCGGGAGCATAATGCCCTGCAAACGGTTGGTTATAAAGAAGTGTTTGACTTTCTGGATGGTCAATATGATTATGAAGAAATGGTACGACTTCTCAAACGCAATTCTCGCCGCTACGCAAAACGGCAAATTACGTGGTTCAAACATCAAGGAAATTTTAAAGGATTCCAGGCCGATGATTTTGGGGGAGTACTCGCTTATATTCAATCAACGAGAGAGGCACTGAAATAGATAAATGATTTTTAGGAATTATAGACGGATAATATGACATAAACGGAGCCGAAACCCCGTTTATGCCATTGAAATTACTTCATATTGGTGTACACATTCTGTACGTCGTCGTCTTCTTCGAGGCGCTCGATGAGCTTGTCTACCTCGGCCATTTCTTCTTCCGAAAGTTCCTTTAATTCCGTCGGGATTCGGGTAAATTCTGCGCCTTTTAGTTCGTAGCCTTTTTCTTCTAAAAATTTCTGAATGGCTCCAAAAGCCGAGAATTCGCCGTAAATGTTGATTTCGTTGGTTTCATCGTCCAAAAATACCTCGTCACCGCCCAAGTCAATGAGTTCAAACTCAAGCTCTTCCAAGTCGATGCCTTCGTTGGCAATTTTGAAAAGACATTTGCGGTCAAACAAATAATCCAACATCCCCGAAGTACCCAAACTTCCGCCCAATTTATTGAAATAACTGCGGACGTTGGCTACGGTACGGTTGGTATTGTCGGTGGTAGCCTCGATCAAAATCGCGATTCCGTGTGGGCCTTTTCCTTCGTATACAATCTCTTTGTAATCTTCCTGATCTTTGGAAATTGCCCGTTTGATGGCCCGTTCAACGTTTTCTTTGGGCATGTTTGCCGCTTTGGCGTTTTGGATAATGGCCCGCAAACGAGAGTTGTTTTGGGGGTCAGCTCCGCCAGCTTTTACGGCCATTACGATGTCTTTACCGATTCGGGTGAAGACTTTGGCCATCATTCCCCAACGTTTTAATTTACTGGCTTTTCGGTATTCAAATGCGCGTCCCATATTGAATGAGTAAATGTGTGATTTTATTGAATGAGTAAAAAAAAGGCGTCAAATGTTGGGCCGAGCGTCGTCGATATTCTGCGTTTACTGGCCCTTTGGCGCGGTTATAGTTCCAAAAGTACTTGATTTTTCAGAATGTCTTCCATCGTTTCGCGTTGGCGAATGATGTGCGCCTCGCCCTGATAGACCAACACCTCGGCGGGGCGAAAACGGCTGTTGTACTGGCTGCTCATCGTAAACCCATAAGCACCTGCGTTGAGCAACGCAAGGGTGTCATTTTCATGCACTTCCGTGAGCTGTCGGTCGGTAGCAAAGGTGTCGGTTTCGCAGATATAGCCTACTACATCGTAGGTTTTGAGCTGGTCAGAAACAGGGTTTGAAACATTGACAATGTGATGATACGCATCGTACATCATCGGACGAATCAGGTGGTTAAGGCCCGAATTAACCCCCACAAAAGTGCGATTAGGGGTTGATTTTACCACATTCGCATTCACCAACAGGATGCCAGATTCACTGACCAGAAACTTGCCCGGCTCAAACCACAACTGAAGCTTGCGGCCCAACTGCTCGCTAAGGGCTAAAAAGGCTTCACTGAGTTGAGCACCTAGCGCGGGCATGTCGGTGGTAGGGTCTCCTTCTTTATAGGCCACCTTAAAGCCTCCGCCTAAGTCGATGATTTGGAGGTTGGGAAAATCTTTGGCAAAGTTAAAAATAACGTCGGCGGCGCGGACAAAGGCATTGGCTTCTTTGATGTCAGAACCCGTATGCTGGTGCAACCCTACGACGTTGATGCCGTATTGGTTCACAATCCGCAGAATATCTTCACGTTGCCGAATGTCAATGCCAAATTTGGAACCTTCGTGCGCGGTCATGATTTTGGCGTTTCCACCCGCGGCCACGTTGGGTTTGATGCGAATCATGCACGGCACCGTTCCCCCAAAACGTTGCCCAAATTTTTCGAGGACAATCAGGTTGTCGAGGTTGATGATTGAACCCACGGCCACGGCCGTCTCGATTTCATCAAAAGAAACCCCGCTTGGGGTAAATGTAATCTGTGAGCCTTCGTAGCCGGCGTGCAGTCCCAGCTCCAATTCCTGCGGCGAAACTACGTCCAATTCCACCCCGTTTTGGCGCATCAATTTCAGGATGGAAACATTGGTCAAAGCTTTGCAGGCAAATTTTATCTTTAAATCGACCGATGAAAAGGCGTTACGCAACTGATTGATTTTATCGACTATCTTGTCGGCATCATATACATAGAGCGGGGTTCCGAATTGCTGCGCGATGTCTAAAACGGGTATTCCTTGGATTTCGTAACGGTCGTTTACTAATTGCATGATGATTTGGGCTAATTCGCTGATCATTATTCTCTTAACGCATAAGAGGGTGGACGTCGGCGACAGAAAAAAGTTGATTGGTTGAAAATGAAGCCGCAAAGATAGTTGATGCTTCTGCTTTTTCAAACCTCACCGAGTTGCGCAAAAACAGGAAATGTAACCAAACGCCTCGGCGCGCTACCCCAAACACCGATTAAGCGGTCATGCAGGGCTTCGATTGGGTTGTAACCGTTGGCTTTTTCAAACTTGCGCACACTCGACCAAGTGTTGAGGTAATGGCAGAGTTGGGTCAACGACCAGTTGTAGTTTTGCAGAAAAATACTCTTTTTAAGAGTGTTATATGGAAAAGGAACGTCAGCGTATAGGTTTTCAATGTGGCGTCGTTCGGGGTCCCAATAATCGCCGATGGTATTTTGGTAAAAATCCTGAATAATGGCATCAATTTCGGGGGAAATAGTGAGCAATTCGTAGCCCCAAACGGCGATAATTGCTCCTTTTTTGGCTACTCGTTTTACTTCTTTGTTAAAAAGCTCAAAATCAAACCAATGCAGCGCTTGTCCGACGGTAATTAAATCAAACGTATTTGCGTCAAAGGGCGTGGTTTCGGCGGGGCTCACTTGATAATGAATATTGGGTAACAAAACCGCCTGACTGATTTGGGCTTGGCTGAGGTCTGTCGCTTCGACCTCACTGAAGTGTTTTGCTAAAACGGTTGCCACTTGTCCGTTGCCGGTAGCGCAATCCCACGCCTTCCCAAAATGTTGGACGTGTTTGAAAACCCACTGGTACAACGTCTCAGGGTAGTTGGGGCGATAGCGGGCGTAATCGGTGGCGTGGCCCGAAAAAAGGTCTTTCATGGAGTAGCAATTTTATAAAATCGTTAAATCAGAGGCTGCTTTAAGAAAAACTTGTCTGTAAATGATTGAGTAGAAGCACTTTTGTATTTTATATTTTTCGGTTTATTATTTTTCTGTTCCCCAATTCGTTACGGCTCAATGGATTGTTTTTTAACTTGCGTCAAAAATAACCATAACCATGAGAAAACTGCTATTCGTACATTTCCTTCTTTGTTTTGTCTCGTTTTCGCTTTTGGCACAAATCCAATCAGGGCCGATGGTGGGCTATTCTGATATGCGTGAAGTGCTTTTGTGGGTGCAAACCAAGCAGCCCGCTAAGGTGAAATTTGTGTATTGGGAACAGGGAAATAGTGCGCAAAAATGGTCGACCGATGAAACCTTAACCGCCAAAAATACGGCCTTTATTGCGCGTCTGATCGCTGACCAAGTGCAGCCCGGCAAAAAATATGATTATGAAGTATGGGTGGATGGCAAAAAAGTAGCGATTACGTATCCGCTCAGTTTTCAGTCGCAGACCTTGTGGCAGTGGCGTACCGACCCGCCCGCGCTCAAATTTGCGTTTGGCAGTTGTACGTACGTCAACGATGCGCCTTACGACCGCCCTAATTCTTACGGCGGCGACTATGAAATATTTAAAAGTATTGCTTCCCAAAAGCCTGATTTTATGGTGTGGGGTGGCGATAATGTCTATACCCGTGAGCCTGATTGGAATACCCGTACGGGGGTTTTGTACCGCAACACGCATACGCGCTCGTTGCCCGAGATGCAGCCTTTGTTGGGCTCAGTACACCACTACGCCATTTGGGATGACCACGATTATGGGCCCAACGACTCCGACCGCAGTTTTGCGCACAAAAACGTTACTTCAGAAGCTTTTCGTTTGTTTTGGGGAAATCCCAATTATATTTTTGAAGGTGCTTGCACAGGAACCTTTGAATGGAGCGATGCGCAGTTTTTTATGCTCGACGACCGCTGGTTTCGTGCCCCTAACAACCGTGCCGACGACCGTACTTATTTCGGAGAAGCCCAAATCAACTGGCTGATTGATGCTTTGACCAACAGCAAAGCATCCTTTAAGTTTATCGTGACGGGTGGCCAAGTCATTAATACCGCAGCAGTGTATGAAAACTACGCCATTTACGGTGAAGAAAGGGCCCGTTTTCTGCAAAAAATCGCCGATGCCAAAATCCCAGGGGTTATTTTTCTGACGGGCGACCGCCACCATACAGCCTTGCATAAACTTGATCGTTTTGGTACCTATCCTTTGTACGATTTTACCATTTCGCCCCTGACTTCTGGTGCAGGAAAACCCATTGATGCTGAAAAAAGTGCTACCACGTTTGTTGAAGGAACAGTGGTGGGTAACACGCGCAATTTTGGGTTGTTCGAAATTACGGGCCCTGCCAAAGAGCGAGTGTTGAAAGTGACCGTTTTTAACGCTCAAAATCAGCCACTTTGGACGCGTGAAATCAAATCAAATGAGTTGAAGTAATGCTAACTAAAGGGGACCGGATTGTTATGGATTTACGCGTTGCACTCATTCAAACTTCTTTATATTGGGAAAATCCAACGGCTAATTTGGCCATGCTGGAAGAAAAAATTGCGGCTTTGGAGCAACCCGCTGACCTCATCGTTTTGCCCGAAATGTTTACAACGGGCTTTACCATGAAGCCCGAAACCGTGGCCGAGCCCATGAATTTGACCACCTTCAAATGGATGCGTCAAATGGCGTCGCAGACGGGCGCGGTGGTTACGGGAAGTTATGTCGTTAAGGAAAACGGCAATTATTTCAACCGCTTGCTTTGGATGCAGCCCGATGGAGAATTTGACGCTTACGACAAACGTCATTTGTTTCGGATGGGCAAAGAACACGAACACTACGCGGCAGGAGAACGCCGTATCATCAAAGAAATCAAAGGTTGGCGGGTGTGTCCGTTGATTTGCTATGATTTACGCTTTCCAGTCTGGGCGCGCAATCGGCAGATGGAATACGATTTGCTGGTTTATGTCGCCAATTGGCCAGCGGTTCGGCGTCAGGTGTGGAATACGCTTTTGCAGGCCCGCGCCATCGAAAATCTAAGCTACGCCATCGGTGTTAATCGGGTAGGAGAGGATGGAAATGGCCTGTATCATGCGGGAGACTCGGCCGTGATTGATTTTAAAGGAGAATTATTGAATCGACGCAGTGCCAATGAAATCATTATCGAACAAACGCTTGATTATGAAGCGCTACGGGCGTTTCGAGAGCGTTTTCCTGCGCATTTGGATGCTGATGAATTTGAGATAAAATAGATCGTTGGTGAAAAACACCAACGACGGCATAAAAAAACTCAAAATTCAACAATCGTATAAGCTGCCTGATGCGGTTGGCGGGTTTGGTCGCCGATTTTGGTGCGATTGCGGTCGTCGTCGTGGATGACGAACAGGCGGTTAGAACCAACGGTCGTGAGGTCCTCTGCTTTATGGGTAAACTTTAAAGGTTGGCCAGTGGCGCGGTCTTTGACCAAGTGAAGTTTACCACTTTTCAATTCGGCTTCGGTGGCCCACCAGAGGTAGGCACTGTTGAGTTGGGTTTCGCTTTCCATGGAAGTCAAGACCCAAAATATATTGCGTTTGGCGTCAAATTCGATGCACGAAAGGGCCAACGGCTTGGGAAGGGAAGGTTCTAGGGCAGCAATATCAATGTCGGCCAAAGTTTGAAAGTCAGTGCCTGCAACCAATGAATCATTCTCAAAACGATACGATACCGTCAACACTTTGGCTTTGTATTTAAAATCATCGTACTTTTTGCCCTCTTCACGAATCCCGAAAAAGAGTTTATTATTGGTGGCCGCAAATCCTTCAACTTTAAAATAAGGCATTCCATCAGGAAACTCAGTCGAGCGCAAGGCTTTGGACAGTGCATTCCGCAGTCCTATCGAAAACTTTTCGCCCGTGGCCAAGTGAACTGCTTTGGGTTGGATGCTCTGCGGGCTGCCGCCGTTAACGGGCCAATAAAGCAGCGCATTGTAGCTGTCCCATTCGGTACTTCCTTCTTTTACCCGGTCGAAAGCAGTGGTCAAAAAGGCTACTTTACGGTCGGGAGTAAGGGCAAAGTCTTCGTATTTCTGGGCCGTTTTGAAAAGGTTTTGGGTAACATACGTGGGCTTGCTTCCAAAAACCCCCGTTTCGGCGTAGGCCCAGTAAAAAATGGATGCGTCGGTGCTTGGCATGTCTTTGTCGTTGGCCATTGAAATATAATTTCCATCGTTCAATACCGCCGAAGCTTCGCACCAAACGTCTTTCCCCGCGGCCTGAAGGCCCGCTTGAAAACAATCAATAAATCCCTCTTTTACGATGATTCCCCCCGTTTGCAGTTTTGTCGCAGGGCGTTGGCAGGCGTTGAATAATAAAACAGAGCCTAACGCTAAGGCAGAAGAGAAACGAGTGATTTTCATGGTTTTGAGGCGATTTTAGGGAGAAAGAATACAGGTTGGCAGTGTAGCTGATTCAGCTACACTGCCGGAAAATTACATCCGTGCTTTGATGATGTTGGTAAACTCGCGTGACTTGAGCGAGGCACCGCCAATGAGGCCACCGTCTACGTCGGGGCAAGCAAAAAGTTCGGCGGCATTTTTTTCGTTGCAGCTTCCACCGTACAGGATGGTGGTATCGTCGGCTACTTGGGCACCGTATTGACCAGCAATGTGCTCGCGCAATGCAGCGTGCATATCTTGTGCCTGCTGCGATGTAGCCGTAAGGCCCGTGCCAATCGCCCAAACGGGTTCATAAGCAATCACTACTTTACCGAAATCTTCGGCCGACAAGTCAAAAAGGGCGGCAGTGATTTGGGCTTTTACAATGGCAATGAAATCTTCGTTTTGGCGTTGCTCCAGCAATTCTCCGCAGCAAAAAATAGGTTTGAGGCCATTGGCTAAGGCGATTTTTACTTTTTCGGCCAATAATTCATCCGTTTCGCTAAAATACTGACGGCGCTCGCTGTGTCCAACCAGTACGTAGGGCGTGCCGAGGGCAGCAAGCATCGGGGCAGAGATTTCACCTGTATAGGCACCAGAGGCTTTTTGGTGGCAATTTTGGGCTCCCAAAGAGATACGGTCTACTTCTTCAACGTATTTTTGTAATACCGGCAGGTAGATGTAAGGGGTACACAGGATCACTTCCACGTCGCCACGTACTTCATCGCGAACCATGTTAACCACTTCAGAGGTAAGAATCAGCGCCTCTTCGAGGGTTTTGTTCATTTTCCAGTTGCCGGCTACTATTTTTTTTCTCATTGGAATAGAGGAGTTTTAATGAATATTGGGTTGATTTTATTTCGTAAACTTAGGCTTTATAAACACTTTTTACTGTTTAAATGTTAAATTCAAAATTATCTAAAAAAGTGCTTTTACCCGATAAGAAAGTGTTGCGAAATTAGTAAGAATATATTAATTCAAAACGGCACTTTTTTGGGTATATTTTTTGTTTTTCTAAGAAACAAGATTATCTTTACCAACACCCAAACGCTTTTTTGGGTACAGCTATGGCACGACGTCATTTACACTTGGCTCTATTTTTCTTTTTACCTTTTTTTATCTTCGCTCAAAAAAGCACCAAGAAAGAAGATAAGTTCGGATATTTTTTAACTGGGAATGCCAAATTTACCCGGATTCCTTTTGAACTCCATGCAAATCTCATTGTTGTTCCCCTCAAAATCAACAATTCTGATACCCTTCATTTTATTCTTGATACAGGCGTCAGTTCGCTGATTATTACCAAGCCCGATGCCCTTAAAAATCAAAAACTACGGTTTACCCGTCGGGTACAACTGACGGGGGCAGGAGAGGGCGAATCGCTGAATGCGTCGGTGGCCATTGGGAATGTCATTGAAATGGGAAAGATGATGGCTACCTACCAAAACATCGTGGTTTTGGAAGAAGACGTACTGCAACTTTCAGAATACGTGGGGATACCGATAGACGGGATTTTTGGCTATGAAGTGTTCAATAATTTTGTGGTTACGATTGATTTTACCAATCGAGAACTCGTGTTGACTAATCCGGAAAGCTACAAATACCGCCGCCGCCACGGTGATCGTTACCCGATTATCATTGAAGATACCAAGCCGTACGCGGATGTTATTGCTTTGGTGGGCAACGGTACCGAGTTGCCGATTCGGGTCGTGATTGACACTGGGGCGGGTCATGCGCTGTTGATTGACAAATCGTATGATAATAAAATCCAACTTCCCGAGAAAGTCCTTCGTGCTCAACTGGGACGCGGACTCAATGGAGTCATTAACGGAAGCCTGGGCCGAATTGATAAAGTCCGTTTTGGCAAATATGAATTGGACAACGTACTGGCTTCTTTTCCCGACAGTTTGGCTTTTGGGGTAAAATTTGCGGCTCGCAACGAACGACAAGGAAATATCGGCTGTGAATTGTTGCGCCGTTTTCGGGTTACGTTCAACTATGCAGATCGCTACATGGTGCTCAAACCCGTCAAGCGCCGTCTAAAAGAAACGTTTGAGCATGACATGAGCGGCATGGAGTTGCGGGCCAAGGGTACAGACCTCCGCAAATTTTACATCGACAAAGTCATTGAGGGCTCACCTGCTTGGGAAGCAGGGCTACAAGAAGGTGACGAAGTCTTGTTTATTAATAATAAGTCTTCGGACGAACTGGTTATCAGTGAAGTATACAAACTTCTTCAAAAAGGAGAAGGAAAAGAAATATCGCTGCTTGTTCGTCGAAAAGGCGCCATCCAATTTGCTAGATTTCAGCTAAAACGAATGATTTGAGGCAGAGAGGTAAGTTGGGATTTGGGGAGGAAATGCGTTTTTCCTCCCTTTTTTGTGCTCTTTCTTTCGATTTTTATGAAGGAAACGAAATTTTACCCATCGATACGCTAGGTACGCCTTCTCTGCTTCCAAAATCAGTGGGTTGACCGCAGAGCGCTTCGTTGGCCAAAATGGCAAACAATACGGCTTCTTTGGCATCTCCCGCAATTCCCAATGAATCCGTGACATCCATTTCATAATCTGGTAATAATTCGCGTAATGCTCCCACCAGTACGGGGTTGTGCATTCCACCACCACTTAAAAAAAGCCGATAACTTTCGTCTTTTTTACAAACTCTCAGGATGGACTCCGCAATAGTTTCGGCAGAAAACCGGGTTAGGGTAGCCATCAGGTCTTCGGGGGCCAGCGATGTTGTCCCGCTGCGTTGCTGTGCCAAACGTACGTAATCAAGGCTGAATGATTCGGGGCCAGTGGTCTTGGGGAAAGGGGCGTCGAAAAAAGCATCTTTTTTGAGGCATTTCAACAGTTCGTCGTGTACTTTTCCGCTTGCGGCAATTTTACCGCCTTTGTCGTAGGGCAGGTTGAAGAATTTGCGTGCAAAAGCATCAATGAGGGTGTTTCCGGGCCCAGTATCGGTCACAAACACTTCTTGGGCGTTCAGATTGCCGGGCAAATAAGTAAAGTTGGCAATCCCGCCCATGTTGAGCATGATGCGATTTTCGTCCTTTTGCGAGAAAATAAAATAATCGCCGTATACGGCCAATGGGGCACCTTCTCCGCCAGCGGCACAGTGTTTTTGACGAAAATCACTCAGCGTTGTTATGCCCGTCGTAACGGCAATGTGGTCGCCGTCGCCGATTTGGAGGGTCGCATTGGGATATTTTTCAATGCGATGGAGGATTTTCGGAGCGTGAAAAACGGTTTGTCCGTGACTGGCTATGATGTCTATGTCGTTGGGAGTGAGATTGAACTTTTTCAGGCTATCCAAAATCATCTTGCCGTGCAGTTTTCCAATCCATGAATTGAGCAGGCAGAGCAACTGAAAGTCTATTTCTTTTTTCGCAAATACTTTTCGTATTTCATCCTTAATATCTTCACTGAAAATGACGGTATCGAAGTGCTCTAGTGTTACATGGGTTTGGGAGCCGCTTCCGCTAAAACGGCACACTGCAATGTCTAACCCGTCCATCGAAGTGCCCGACATCAGGCCTACGATTCGCCGCTCGGGTTTTTGGGCTATTTGAAAAAGTTTTACTAGGTTTGGATTCATAGCGTAAGTAATCAATCAATGGGTGCTTAATTTTTGGGTATGTGGGATGGAATAGATCAATATCAGTTTTTTGAAAGTATTCTTTTTGAAACCTTCGGAAAGTCAGTCGAAGTGATTGACGTCCGTTTTGTAGCGGGAGGGAGCATCAATACGGCGGCCCGTGTTCTTACGCCCGAAGGTACGTTTTTTGTCAAATTTAACCATGCCGAAAAAGAAGATATGTTCGAAAAAGAGGCGTGTGGTTTAGCCCTTTTACGAAATACAAATGCCATTCACATTCCTGAGGTGTATGGTTATGGCAAAAACGGCGGCCGGGCTTATTTAATTCAGGAGTTTGTAGAAAATGGAGGACAGCGCCCAGATTTTTGGCAGACATTCGGTCGGTCGCTTGCGGAGCTACATTCTCATACCCAGTCTTTTTTTGGATTAAACTTCGACAATTACCTTGGCTCTTTGGAGCAGAATAATACTTTTTATGTAAATGGTATTGACTTTTTTGTAGAAAAGCGCCTACGGCCACAGGCAGGATTAGCATTGTACAATAACCTGATTGGGCCTGATTTGTACAGCCGTTTAGAGCGCTTTTATCCATTGCTTAAAAATTTACTTCCTGCCGAAGCGCCCGCGCTCATTCATGGTGATTTATGGTCGGGCAATTTTATCATCAATGAGCACGGGAGAGTCTCCCTTATCGACCCCGCTCCCTATTATGGATTTCGGGAGGTTGAATTGGCATTTACGCACCTATTTGGCGGATTTGATGATGAATTTTACGAAAATTACCAAGAGTCCTTCCCTTTAGAGCCTCATTTTGAAGCCCGAATTCCAATCTATAATCTCTACCCGTTGCTGGTTCATGTTAATCTTTTTGGGAGAAGTTACCTGCCTCCCGTTGAGCGACTCGTTAAGCGTTATGTTGGGGCCTGAAATTTGATGTTTTGGGTAAAAAATTGGATGAAATTTAGATAGATGAAAAATTGTATATTTTTTATAATTGTCGAAATTATATTTTTGATAATTTGACTTTGAAAATATAATATTTTGTAGTTTTGCGTAGAAACTCTCCCAACAACAATCTCAATGATGGTAAATTATGGAAACGAAAACTGACCAACACATTGCAGTACCCGTAGGTGTAACGTTGGACCGTTATATCATGCACAATCAAAATGCTTTTTCGTTTGCAACGGGGGAGCTTTCTCAACTTTTGAGAGATATCGCGCTAGCTGGAAAAATTATTAATCGGGAGATTAACCGAGCTGGGTTGATTGATATAACGGGAGGGTTCGGGACCAATAATGTGCAGGGCGAAGCGCAACAAAAACTCGATGTGGTGGCCAATATTCGATTTATCCGGGCGCTTATCAACGGGGGAGAAGTTTGCGGAATTATTTCGGAAGAAGAAGACGATATTATTCACACGGGAAACAATCAAAGTAAATACGTGGTAGCCATCGACCCTTTAGATGGCTCGTCCAATATTGACGTCAATGTATCTATTGGTACTATTTTCTCGATTTATCGACGGGTGAGTCCACTCGGTGAAAAACCTACCATTGAGGATTTTCTGCAAGGCGGCGATAAGCAGGTGGCAGCAGGGTATATTCTCTACGGTTCTTCTACGATTTTGGTATATACTACGGGCAACGGTGTAGCTGGTTTTACGTATGATTTTTCGTTGGGAGAATTTATTCTTTCTCACGCCAATATTCGCAGCCCGCAAGACGGGAAGATTTTTTCGTACAACGAGGGCAACTACAACAGTTACGAGAGCTTTGTGCGAGAATACCTGATAGAATGTCGCAAACGCAGTTACTCGGCACGCTACATTGGTTCATTGGTGGGGGATTTTCACCGAAACCTACTCAAAGGCGGTATTTACCTATATCCGCCCACTACCAAAGACCCCAAAGGGAAATTGCGGCTTTTGTACGAATGTTTTCCGCTGGCCATGATTGCCGAGCAGGCGGGGGCCAAAGCGACCAACGGCTTTCAACGTATATTGGAGGTCGAACCAGAATCACTTCATCAGCGGGCACCGCTTTACATAGGCGCGGAAGCGATGGTCAATGAGTTGATGAATCTAATTTGAGTCAGTTAGAAACGCCCCAAACGGTAGCGCGCCGAAATAAACAGGCCTGCGGTATTCAGTTTTATTTTTCCTAAACCCACTTGGGCCAAAGGTAATTTAAAATAAGGCTCGGCCTGCAGGCTGATTTTTTTGCCAATCTGACGCTCGAAACCCATCGAAAAATTCAAAACTCCAAACCAATAACTACCCGTAGAGCCTTCCCAATCGTACCATTTTACATTGTAGGAATGAGGAGGATAAGTATAGATATATTTCTCGTTGAGCATTTTGTAGCTTGTGATTCCCGTGGAAACAAACCAGCGTTTGTTGGTTGATTGAGTGATGTCATACCGCACATTGAGCGGAATATCGAGCACTTTACAAGCGGCTTCGATGCCACTGGGACGTGCTTTTTGTGAGTTCCAGACTTCTGGCCAAATGTACTGGCTTCCAGTGGCATCGTAGAGTTTCATGGCACGTAAAGCCCCCGCTTGAATACTTATTCTTTGGCTGAAACGGTATTCTAGCATAGCTCCCAATGTGGTTCCGGGTCGTTTCATTTGGTCAAACCCAATGTAACTCAAATCAGGGGCGACCAAAATTCGCAGGCTTAGGCCTTTTCTGAAAAGTGGCTCTACTTCGGTTTTCGTAGGTTTAGCTACTATAGGGGGCGGCGGGGGAGATATATACGAAACCATAGGGGAAGCATACCCCACACTGAGCAGATGCCACGGATGGATATTTAGCGTATTTGGGGTACTGACCCGTAGCCTTGGACTTGTCGTTTCCTGATTTTCATTGGGGCTAGAAAGCGAAATCGTGGCCGATGTTGACTCTTTTGAAACGGAGTTGGAGGCGGCCGTAGAGCGTTCTGACCCAATGCCTGCTTCCTTTCTGCTGGTAGAGCTGCTGTTTTTTGATGTCAATGGCTCAACAAAACTGTTTTTGGGGCTATTGCTGGTATTTTTTGCCGATTTTTTACTGATTTTTGAATCGTTGCTAGTCAGCAATGGTTTGCCAGAAAGCGCAATCGAAGGGCGGGTTGATTTATTTCGATTATCTGCCTTGGTTTTTTGGTTCGTTTTCCCAGTCGTTTGCTCATTAGATTTAGCGGAGAGTGACGGCGAATCTACACCAATGTTTTCTGGGTTGGTGGTACTATTGGCAATTTTACTGTCCCTTAAACCCGTTTTAGGTGCTCGGGCGGTGCCAGAAATAACCTCTTTCCTTTTGGTTGAATTATCGGGTAAAACCGCCCCTGATTCAAGGGCATCTTTCGCCGCAGGTTCTGGGTTTGACTCAGAATCATCCGGCTCAGGATTACTTGAATTTTGTTCAGAAGCCGCTTCGGCTGGTTTTATTTCTTCAGGTTGATTGTTTGATTCAGTTTTTAAGGTTGAACTTTGTTGAGTTGCAGACGGGGCAACGGCAGGTTTGCTGGACAGCGGCGTGTTGATTCTGGGCCACAAAAGAACACCACCAATGATAACACTGGAGAATAACAAAAGCAACAGCACTAAAGGGAGGAACGAACGTTTTTTCGGGGTTCCTTTAGTGTCAGTACTGTCTAATTTTTTGCGCATTGCAGCCCAAGCTTTGGGCTCAAATTCAGGCTCAAACTCCTCAGCAGATTTTCTGAAGAGGTCGTCCAGCGAATCATCTGGGAACTCTTGCATACTCATTGCTTTTCTTTTTGGATAACATAACTCTTAAGTTTTCTCGGGCACGGGCCAAATTAGATTTGGAAGTGCCTTCACTTATGCCCAAACGCTGGGCTATTTCTTCGTGTGAATAACCGTCAATGACGTATAAATTGAATACTGTACGGTACGATGGAGTAAGCTGTTGAATGAGTTCAATCAAATCTTCATGAGCCAAAGTACTGTAGATGTTGTCGCTGTCAGCAGCGGCAACGGTATTTTCTGCAACACTGAGATCTGTGTTGTGTTGGAATTTTACATTTTGACGATAATGGTCCAAGGCGGTATTTATCATGATACGCCTCAACCATATTTTAAAGGGTTTTTCAGCGTCGTACATCTGAACTTTTTGGAATATTTTCAGAAAACCGTCGTTTACTACTTCTAGGGCTTCTTCCCGGTTCGGAACATAACGCATACAAACTCCCATAGCGTAACCGTAGAACTGCTTATACAGCAATTCCTGACACTTGCGGTCGTTTTTCAGACAGCCTTCAAGCAGTTCCGGCAAAGTTTTCAACGCACGAGAAAATAACATCCGACAATTATTTACGGAATTTTAAAATGATTGGTTGCGTCTATGGTTTCGAAAAGATAAGATTTTTTTTGACTAACTGGAATGATGCCCGCCCAAATTGAATATTTAAGAAAGCCGATTTTTAATCTTGACCAACCAAAGATTTTTTTTGTATAAAATAATCTTGGAAAAATCAAGTATTGACGGCGTCTTGTTTCCTTGTATTTCATTTAAAATGACCAAACCCTTACCGTCAATGAAGAAGCGATACCTGTTTTTACTCGTCGTGTTTTCCCTGCAATTGACTCCTAGAACTGAGATTGCGGACCCGTCGGCTTATTTGAGCGACCTCAAAACTGAATTAACCAAAGAATGGCCTAAAAACAGGGCCATCAATCTGGTTTTTCACGGTCATTCAGTACCAGCGGGTTACTTCAAAACCCCCGTCGTTAATACCTTGGAGGCATATCCCTATCAGGTGTTGAAACAATTGAAGGAACGCTATCCTTACGCAGTCATCAACGTGATTAATACATCGATTGGCGGCGAAAGTTCAAAAGGTGGCGAAAGTAGATTTGAAACAGAAGTGCTAGTACACCGGCCAGATGTTATTTTCATTGACTACGCTCTAAATGACCGTGGCATGGGGCTTGAGGAGGCTCGAAAAGCGTGGGTATCGATGATAAACAAAGCCACTCAAAAAAAGATAAAAGTGATCCTGCTCACGCCCTCTCCCGACCAACGTACTGATTTATTGGATGCAGAGAGTGCCTTAGAAAAACACCGAAAACTAATCATTGAGATAGCAAAAGAGCATAATCTGGGATTGGTAGACAGTTATGCCTTTTTTCAAAAAAAAATACAAACTGGTGAAATAATTTCTTACTATATGTCGCAGGTAAATCATCCGAACGAAAAAGGACACCAATTGATTGCCGATGGTATAATGACCTATTTTAAGTAGTACTGTATAGTCGTTATTCAATAATTCACCAAAAGAGGTCTCCCACTAGCGGAGGCCTCTTTTTTTTGGGATTATTGAGTTTTTTGATTTTAAGTTAAATAATTGATAGTCAATAGTTTGATTGTAGATATTTTGGTTGATTTTGACTTCGCTTTAACGGCTTTTTTGAGGACTAATGGGCTTTATTTAATACCATTTAAATATCAAAAAGTGCAAAAGAATGACCATTTTGAACAAATACTATGCTTTTGCTTTGGATTAGATTTGTTAAATATAAACTCAATATGTTTATATAAACGAAGGGGTTTTAGCACTTATACCATCGTACTGCCAATCGTAAGAACCTTTGTCCAAAGTAAAGCATTCAGGCAGGCTAGTACAGGATAAAATCAATTGTGAATTGTATAGAGAAAGTAAAAGTGTATAGGTAAGTGTCTTAAAATCAGATGGTTGTAGTAAAGCTTAAAAATATCAAATTTTATTTATGCAGTTCAGTAACTCACATCAAAAAAACACCATTTAATCCTATTCATCTATGTAACTTACTATTCCGTCCTCATCACTTTCAAAAGTTAATTAAACAATTTAAACAACCCTTAACACAACCTTTATTATGAGACAAATTCGACTATTTATTCTTTGTATGCTGCTTGCCTTTAAGGGAGTAGCACAAGGGGTGCAAATTCAGGGCAAGGTAACCACCGCCAACGGTTTGGGAATCCCCGGGGCAACTATTCTTGAGCAGGGAACAACCAATGGTGCTACGACCAACTCGGAGGGTGAGTATAAAATTACTACGACAAAGACGAACCCGACACTGGTTTTTTCGTACGTGGGTTTGATTAGCCAAACCATTAATAGCCAAGGGCGGAAAACCATTGACGTTACGCTCGAAGAAGACTTGAAAGCCTTGCAGGAAGTGGTCGTTGTGGGATACGGTTCGCAACGGAAGCAGGATATTACATCGGCAGTATCGGTCATCAATATGAAAGATATTGGTGAGCAGCCCGCCAACAACATGAACCAGTTGCTTCAGGGCCGTGCTGCTGGGGTGGTGGTTAAGCAGAAAAGCGGTACGCCAGGCGGAATATTTGAAGTACGGGTACGGGGTATAGGTTCGTTAGGTGCGGGTAGTGACCCTCTGTATGTAATTGACGGATTTGCCGTGGGTACGTCGGTTGGTCAAAACTTAAACCCCAACGACATCGAAAGCATCACGGTTTTAAAAGATGCTGCCTCAACCGCGATTTATGGAGCGAGAGGTTCTAACGGGGTAGTGTTGATTACTACCAAAAGCGCCAAAGAAGGCAAAGTCAACGTGAATCTTTCCATTGATTATGGTATTCAGAATGTACCTGATTCTAGAAGGGTAAAAATGCTCAATGGGGTTGAATTTGCCCAGTTTAAAAAGGAGATTTTTGAAGATGGTATCCGTTATTTCCAGAATAGAGAACCAAAACTGGAAGAGGTACCTATTGGTTTCCGGTATCCAGAGCAGACCAAGTACTCGACCGACTGGTTCGGAGCCATTATGCGCAATAATGCCCCATATATGGACGTAAACCTGACGATTTCGTCGGGAAAAGGGCCACTTAAATCAATGCTTTCGGTGGGGTATTTTAAGGAGGAAGGCTCTATCATAAAGACGAATTACGACCGAATTTCGATTCGTAGCAATATCGGGGGTGAGGTTACTAAGTTCCTGACCGTTGGGATGAACGTAAACGGTAGCTACACCAAACAAAACGTAGCCAATACTGACGGTCGCAGTGCCTTAGTGGGTGGTGCGTTGTTGATGGACCCGCGTGAACCAATTTACAATGATGACGGCACGATGCGCCCTTACATTGGCGGGGTTGACGGAGCGTTTGGTTTTCCTAACCCTGTATTTGTACTTAACAACGTTATCAGAAGAAGAAACATAGGAGATGTGCTTGCCAACGGTTTTGCAGAAATTGCGATTTTGAAGAATCTGAAATTCCGTACTTCGGTCAATGCCAAGATTAATTTCAACGCATATAAAGAGTATGTCCCGTCAACTATCGGTTTATCGGTGGCTTCTGGAACAGCGGGTGCGCCACCAAGAATCGCGACAGCGCGGGATATAAACGAGCAGTTGCGTAATTACTCTTTTGACCAACTCTTGACCTACACGCCCAAAATCGGTGCCAATCAGTCCATGGACTTTTTGCTGGGAGTAACTTCTCAAAAAGAAACGGTCTACGGCGTGGATGGCTCAGGAAATACATTCCCAGATGATGTGGTGCCTTATTTGGGTGCGGCATCTATTCGCTCTTCCAACTCGTACGAGTATGGTTGGGGACTGTTGGCGTATTTTGCCCGCGCCAATTATTCTTACAAAGATAAATACCTACTTTCGGCGTCGTTCCGTCGTGAGGGAAGTTCACGTTTTGGTGCTCAAAACAAATACGGAGATTTCCCGGCTGCTTCAGTAGGTTGGAGATTGACGGAAGAGTCATTTATGCCTAAAGCTTCTTGGTTGACAGACGTGAAACTGAGAGCAAGCTGGGGGGTAACGGGTAACAACAACATCGGTAACTACCCAAGTTTGGCGTTTGTGGGAGCCAACAACTATATTCTTGGCAATGCATTTGCCGCAGGGAAAGTGATTAGTTCATTTGCCAACTCCAACCTAAAATGGGAGAAGTCAAACCAGTTGGACATTGGTTTGGACGTGGCTACTTTCAACAACAAGCTGACCTTCACGTTTGAATATTACAGCAAAATTACCAACGACATGTTGTTGCCAATTTCTATCCCAGCGGTGTCAGGTTTTACTTCAAGTTTGGACAACATTGGAAAAGTGCAGAACCGTGGAGTAGAAGTAAGTGCTGACTTTAGAACCACCATCGGAAAAGTAAATTTCCGCACCAATGCCAACCTTACCGTAAACCGCAGCAAAATATTAGCCATCAAAGGAGCCAATGATATGCTTTGGTATGGTGGATTTTATGGGGGCTATAACGTACAGAAAGTGGGCCGTCCTATTGGGATGATTTACGGGTATCAAAAATTGGGTATCTTCAATACACAAGCCGAAATCGACGCGTGGCCTAAGCAAGACGGAGTGATTCCGGGCGGTATGAAATTTGCCGATACCAACGGCGACGGCGTGGTGTCGTATGATACACAGGACATGGTTGAAATCGGAAATCCAAATCCTGCTTTTACGTGGGCATGGACCGTGGCGGCCGATTATCGTCGCTTTGACCTGAACGTTTTATTTGTGGGAGCGCACGATTTTGACATCTATCGCAACATAGAAGCATCGACCATGAACATGGACGGCGTGTTTAACGTATTGGACAAAGCGAAAGACCGCTGGAGATCACCTTCCAATCCAGGATCTAATCCAAACGCTAAAAATTCACAGGGTGGAACCAACTACTTCAAATGGTCACGCGAGAGCAGTGAGCGCTACGTATACGATGGTAGCTACGTTTGGTTAAAGGCTGTAACCATCGGTTATAACCTTCCTAAATTCAAATCAGTACTGAGCGATGCCCGTATTTTCGTAACGGCCAACAACTTGTTCTTATTTACGAAATACCCTGGCAACAACCCTGATGCGGGTGTGAGAGGCGGCACGGAATTGAACAATGACGATGAGTCATATCCTGTTCCAAGAACGTTGGCGGTTGGTGCTAAGTTTAACTTTTAATTCTACGCAGAAATGAAAAAAATAACCTCTTTTATACTTGTAACGCTTGGCTTGGTTCAGTTTTCGTGTAACGATGACTTCCTGACGACCACTGACCCGACCCGGATTAGTACAGATATTTTCTACCAAAACCAAACCCAGTTTGAGCAGGCACTCAACGGCGTGTATGGTCAGTTGCAGCAAATCACAAATACGGCGTATCTGGGACAGGAATTTATGTCCGACAACACAACGCTTGATTTCAACCCCCTTGACCGTGGGGGGGCAGCTGGTTGGGAAGCGTTTGAATTTTCGACCGTTAACCCCGGCAATGGCGAAGTAGCAGCTTTGTGGAATAACCATTATTCTGCAATGTACAATATCAACTATGCACTGGAAAAGCTTGAAACTAGCACCATTGACGCCGCCGCCAAGAGCACCATTGGAGGTCAATTGAAATTCATCAGAGCTTACCATTACTTTAATTTGGTCCGTTATTTTGGGGATGTTGTGTTGGTCACCAAAACATTAAAAAACCCCAACGAAGCTTTTGATTTGGTAAAATCGCCGCAAGCAGAGGTGTATAAGCAAATCGAAGCCGACCTGAAAGATGCCGTCAACTTACTGCCTACCACTTATCCTGCTGCGGGCAGAGGACGGGTCACGAAGGGAGCCGCGCTGAGTTTGTTGGGTAAGGTGTATCTGACCCTCAAGCGTTATCCAGAAGCGGTTTCTACGCTGAAGCAGGTGTTGCCATTGGGTTATTCTTTGTATGCCAATTACAAGGATAATTTTGACCCCACCAAGAAGAACGGTGTAGAATCCATCTTTGAAGTTCAGTATCAGGGTGGCAACGACTTGGGTGAGCAAAGCAACTTTGTTTATTTATTTGCGCCACGCCTTTCTCAGGGAGCCGTAACGGGATTTGCCAATACTACGCCAAGCGGTCGTAATATCCCCACCAATGACATGATTGCTGCCTACGAACCCGGCGACCTTCGTAAAGATATTTCTTTGCAAACTAGCTACACCCTCAACGGTACAGTTGTGTCGATTCCTTTTGTCAATAAATACCGCTATCCGCACACCATCACGGGGCGCTCTGACAATAACTGGCCTGTGCTCAGATATTCGGATGTGTTGTTGATGCTCGGCGAAGCCATCAACGAAGCTACTGGACCAGATGCCGAAGCCTTGGGCTATCTGAATCAAGTACGTAAGCGGGCAGGGCTGGCGGAGTTGACGGGATTGACAAAAGACTCTTACCGTACTGCAGTACTTAAAGAAAGACGCGTTGAGCTTGCATTTGAGAACCACCGTTGGTTTGATTTGCAACGCACAAAAACCCCAGCTGAATTGGCGGCGTTTATGAATGCTTACGCGGCCAAAGAAAAAACGAATCCGACCGTTTCAAGAGGCGGAATTGCCTTCAACGCGCTCGACTATGTATACAGTGATTTTGAGTATTACCTGCCAATTCCGGCACCGCAAATTTTGATTAACAGCAAACTCACTCAAAATCCCGGTTACCAATAGCAGGACGACTTTTATAAGTAGGATTTGATAAAGAGTCCGCTTTTATAAGTAGTACATTTACAAGTACCTGTCGTAATCTAAAGGGCAATTTTGCTTTCTACGACAGGTACTTTCTTAACCAAATTTTACCACCCTTATTTTTGTTAAAAACCGTGCAGGAAACCACAGAAATCTTCTGGCTTTGGCAGTTTTTAGGCCGATTACACCCCTTGGTCGTCCACTTCCCCATCAGTTTGCTTTGCGTAGCGTTAATACTTGAAATTGTTGGTTGGCGGCGCAAATCAGTCGAATTGCGCGCTGGCATCACCGCTCTGGTTTGGATTGGGGCCGTCAGCTCGGTGTTGGCCGTAGCGTTGGGTTTACTTTTAGCCAATCAAGACGAATACGGCGGCGATACCGTCACCATTCACCAATGGTCGGGCATTGCCACCATGGTTTTTGCATTAGGTTCATTGTTTGCCCTTCGTACGGGGCGCGCCTCGCTTTATAAAACCATGCTTTTTATGACCGTAGGCGGGGTCACATTGGCTGGGCACTACGGCGCTTTACTGACGCACGGAGAAGATTATCTGACCGGCGTTTTACCTTTCAACAAAGACCAAAAAGAAAATACCGAAGGGGGGGCAAACTTTACGTTTGCCAACACTAATCAGCCCCTCACGCAGGAACAAATTGTGGAATTGAACGTGGAAGTGAGGTCCATCTTGGCCCATAATTGTTACAGTTGCCACAGTGCAACCAAAACTAAAGGAGAATTACGGCTAGACAAAAAAGAATTTATCTTTAAAGGCGGCGAAGACGGCCCGATTATCGTCGCGGGAAATCCCGACAAAAGTGAAATTATACGTAGAATCACCCTTCCAACGGGCCATAAAGAAGCAATGCCCACCAAAGGCAAACGTCTCAGTGAAAAAGAAGTGGCTCTCTTGGAGTTTTGGATAAAACAAGGCGCTCCGTGGCCCGATGGCCCCGAAAAAAGCATTTATCGGGTGGCAGAAATGGCACCTCGTATGCCTGAACTGCCCCCCGCAACCGCCCAATTTACGCAACCCGTTGACCGTTTGGTCAATGCGTATTTTCAGAAAAACAAAATTGCTTGGAAGAATGTCGTCGATGACCGAACCTACATCCGCCGGGTTTATTTGGACGTTATTGGTTTGTTACCTTCTCCCGAAAATATTCAGGTGTTTATCGAAGATAATCGCCCCGACAAACGGGAAATATTGGTCAAAAGTTTGTTGGCTCGCAACGAAGACTACGCGCAGCATTGGTTGACGTTTTGGAACGATGCCCTTCGTAATGATTATTCCGGAACAGGGTACATCACGGGTGGGCGTTTTAATATCACAAAATGGTTGTATTCATCCCTCAAAAACAATAAACCGTACAATCTGTTTGTCAAAGAGTTAATCAGCCCAACGAAAGAGTCGGCAGGGTTTATTAAAGGGATTAAATGGCGCGGCACCATTAATGCTAGTCAGCGCAATGAAATGCAAGCCGCCCAAAATGTGGCACAGGTGTTTCTGGGGCTAAACCTGAAATGCGCCTCTTGCCACGATAGTTTTATCAGCGACTGGAAACTGGAAGACGCCTACGCGTTTGCCAACGTTTTTGCCGATACTACGTTGGAAATCCACCGTTGTGATAAGCCCACGGGTAAGCTGGCTGGGCGTGGGTTGTTGTTCAAAGAACTAGGTCAAATCAAGGAGACCCCTGTGACCGAAGAACGACTTAAAGAACTGGCGGAGTTTTTGGTACAGCCCAAAGACGGACGACTTTATCGTACGTTGGTAAATCGAGTATGGGCGCAACTCATGGGCAGGGGTATTGTTGAGCCCGTAGATGCCATGGACAATCTGCCTTGGAGCCAGGATTTGCTGGATTGGTTGGCTTCTGATTTTGCGGCGAATGGCTACGATATTAAGAAACTAATGTATACCATTTTGACTTCCAAGACCTATCAGTTGCCTTCTATTGGTATCAAGGATGCAGGGTTGGTGACAGCACCCGACTTTGTATTTCAAGGAATGGTGCGCCGGCGATTGACGGCGGAGCAGTTTGCTGATGCCGTAAGTGTGGTTTTTAATCCAATTTATGTAGATACCGCGATTGTTTTTAAGCAATTACCCGAAACCATCAAACAAGAGATTCCTTTCACGCGGGCATCTTTGGTAAAAAGAGACCCCTTCTTGACGGCCTTGGGGCGACCGAATCGAGAAACGGTGAGCACAAGTCGAAACTCACAGGCGAATCTTTTGCAAGCGTTGGAATTGACCAATGGCACCCAATTTAATGAAGCCCTGAAAAACGGTGCGAAAATTTGGAAAGTCAAATACCCGACCTCCGAAATGTTGGTGAAAGAACTGTACAAAAAGTCGCTGGGACGAGAGCCGTTGTCTAAAGAACTCGCGGCGGCTCAAAAAATTATTGGCCCCAAACCAACCGACGAAGGAATTCAGGATTTGGTTTGGGCCATGACACTGCACCCTGAGTTTCAGTTGATTTATTGATGGTAGAAGAGAGGTTGGCGGTGAAAATCCCACCAATTGTGAAGAATCTAAAAGGCCCCCACAGGGGCGAAAACTTTGTAGAATTTTGTATAAACCGCAATGTTTATCATGAAAAATAGATGGAATAGAAGAGAATTTCTTCAAAAAACCAGTGCTGCAACCTTGGCCGCTTTGGCCGCAAGTGCTCCCATGCCGAGCCTGTTGTCAAGTTGTAAAAGTAAACTCGTAGGACAGACGAATGGAACCGCCGATACGGTAATTTTGCTGTGGATGGCAGGCGGAATGGCCCATACCGAAACCTTTGACCCCAAGAGATATACGGCTTTTGAAAAAGGAATGGAAGGCAACCGGGTCCTGAGTACCTTTAAACCCATTCCGACCGTTTTGGACGGAATCAATTTCTCCGAAGGATTGCAATCTATCGGTAAAGTGATGGATAAGGGAACGCTCATTCGGTCGTATGTGGCGGCAGATATGGGCCATATATTACACTCACGTCATCAGTACCACTGGCATACGTGTTATGAGCCACCTCAAACGGTGGCCGCGCCGCACATGGGGGCGTGGATTGCCAAAGAATTGGGTCCTAAAAACCCCGTTATTCCTGCTTTTATTGACATCGGTCAGCGGTTTACCGTTGGTGAAGCCGAAGAGCTGAAAGCCTTTCATACGGCAGGATTTTTAGGGAATGAGTTTGGCCCGTTTTTCATTCCTGACCCTAGCCAAGGGTTAGAAAGTGTGCGTCCGCCCGTTGGAATGGATGCCAAGCGTTTTGAGCGCCGAAATCAATTGTACAATGATTTAATCAGTAATAGCCCTGTGGGTGAGTTTGGTAGTGATTACCAAAAAGAATCGCTGAAACGCTCAATGGAACAGGCCTATATGCTCCTCAATTCGCCCGAAGCCAAGGCGTTTAATTTAACCACTGAACCGAAAGAAAGCTACGATATTTATAATACTGGGCGCTTTGGTTTAGGCTGTTTGTTGGCCAAAAGATTGACCGAGCAAGGTGCTCGTTTTATCAGTGTGACCACCGAATATGAGCCTTTCTTTGGCTGGGATACGCACGAAAATGGCCATACGCGCTTGGTGGACATGAAAAAGCAGATTGATGGGCCTATTGCTCAGCTTGTGAAGGATTTGGATAAATCGGGGCATCTCGACCGCACCTTGATTGTCCTCGCCAGTGAATTCAGTCGCGATATGATGGTAGAGGGCCGCCCCGAAGCCAAAGTACAGGAGCAGGTCAAACAACCAGAGATTTTGGACGACATCAAGTTTTACGGAATGCACCGCCACTTTACGGATGGCTGTTCTATGCTGATGTTTGGGGGAGGAATCAAGAAGGGGTTTGTATACGGAAAAACGGCCGACGAGCGTCCGTGCAAGACCATTGAAAACCCCGTGAAGATTGACGGTATCCATCAAACCATTTATCATGCGTTGGGGATTCCGCCTGATACTCAGTATGAAATCGAAAAAAGACCCTTTTATACAACACCCGACGGTAAAGGGAAAGCCGTGATGGATTTATTGGCTTAACGATTCACAATGAGAAAGATTTTCTTCTTTGGTATAGGTATTTCGGCAGTAATTGGTGGGTATTTGCTGTCGTGTACCAATAGCTCAACGACCCGGGCTACGCAGGAACATATTCCTGACCGGGTCAGCTATAATTTTGACATTCGCCCCATTCTTTCGGACAAATGTTTGACCTGCCACGGGCCTGATGCCAACAAAAGGCAGGCTGGCCTTCGACTCGACGACCCCGAAAGTGCCTTCCAAGCCTTGAAAGAGCATCCATCTGCCCACGCCATTGTGGCGGGAGAGCCGCAGCTTTCGGAGGTTTTCTTGCGCATAACGACCAAAGATACCGCCAAGCTGATGCCGCCGCCCGCGTCTAATCTCAAGCTGTCGTCGCACGAAATCGCACTTATCGAAAAATGGATAAAACAAGGGGCTAAGTACGAGAAACACTGGGCGTTTGTGGCACCCAAAAAACCAGCACTTCCTGAAGTAAAAAAAGAGGGTTGGCCCAAAAATGAGATTGACTATTTTATTCTGCACAAACAGGAGCAAAAAGGCTTTAGCCCCAACGAAGAAGCCGACAAAGAACGTCTGTTGAGACGACTCAGTCTTGATTTGGTGGGGCTACCGCCTACCCTGAAAATGATGGACAGTTTTCTGGCTGATAAAAGCCCGAATGCCTACGAAAAAGCGGTGGATGAATTGCTGAAAAATCCCGCTTATGGTGAGAAAATGGCGGTTTATTGGCTGGATTTAGCTCGCTATGCCGATTCACACGGTTATCAAGATGATGGCTACCGCACGCAGTGGCCGTGGCGCGATTGGGTGATTCATGCCTTAAATACCAACATGCCATACGACCAATTTGTGACCTGGCAATTGGCGGGCGATTTACTCCCCAACCGCGACAATGAGGCGCTTTACAAACAGCAATTGCTGGCGACGGGCTTTAACCGAAACCATAAGATTACGGAAGAGGGTGGGGTGATTCCCGAAGAATACCGCATTGGTTACGTCACCGACCGGAATGATTTATTTGGCAAGGCTTTCTTGGGCATGACGCTCGAATGCGCCCATTGCCATGACCATAAATATGACCCTTTTTCCCAAAAAGAATACTACCAACTCTTTGCGTTTTTTAACAATGTCAAAGAAGTGGGTATCGAGTCGGTGATTGGTGGCCCCGAAACTTACGCCAAAAAACCGTTGATGGAAATCAGCAACGACGACGTAAAAAACATTTTGACGTTTATCAACAAGCCCGATACCAACCGCCTGATTGTATCGGTGATGAGCGATTTGGACACGATGCGCAAAACCCACATTCTTCGTCGTGGGGCGTACGATGCACCCGGCGATGAAGTCCAACCCAATACCCCTAGTTTTATTCTGCCGTTCAATAAATCTTACCCTAAAAACCGACTGGGTTTGGCTAAGTGGTTGGTTGACAAGCAAAACCCACTCACAGCGCGGGTGTTTGTGAATCAGGTATGGCAAGAGTTTTTTGGTAAAGGAATCGTCAAAACGTCGGGTGATTTTGGAATGCAGGGCGAGCTGCCCAGTCACCCCGAACTGCTCGATTGGCTGGCGGTCGATTTTATGGAACACGGTTGGAATATCAAACGCCTTGTCAAGCAAATGGTGACGTCGGCTACGTATCGTCAGTCGGCTGTTGTGACGCCCGAAAAACTGGCCACCGACCCCGACAATATTTTCTTAGCCCGGGCGCCGCGTTACCGGATTCATGCCGAATTTGTGCGTGATGTGGTTCTGTCAAGTAGTGGTTTGTTGGTGCCCAAAATTGGTGGGCCAAGCGTGAAACCTTACCAGCCCGCTGGATTGTGGGAAGGGGCTACGTCGGGCCGGGGATTGCTTTCTATGTACGTCCAAGACCACGGAGAAAGCCTGTATCGTCGAGGCATGTATACGTTGATTAAGCGAACGGTTCCGCCACCAGCGATGAGTATTTTTGACGCCAGCAACCGTGACCTTTGTGAAGTTAAACGGCTGAAAACCAATACGCCGTTGCAGGCATTGGTCATGATGAACGACCCGACAGTGCTGGAAGCCTCGCGGGTATTGGCCGCGAAGTTGTTGCAAGAAAAAAGCTCCACCCAAGATAAAATCATAAAGGCTTTTAGGCTCATTGTGAGCCGTAAACCCAGTGAAAAGGAAGTGTCGATATTGGCGGCTTATTACGACAAAGAGCTTAAAAAAATCACCAAGCCGAGCGCTGAAAAGTTGCTAGCCGTAGGCGAATACCCCATTCCTCCCCAACTAGATAAGACACAATTGGCGGCGTTGATGCGCATTGTCAATACGATTTACAACTTGGAAGAAGCAATCACGAAATCCTAAGTTTTGTTACCCAAACATCAATGGAAAAAGAATTTTTAGAACACGGTCTGACCTTTAACCGACGTCGTTTCCTGTCCACGATGAGTTTGGGATTGGGAAGTGTGGCGTTGGGGTCGTTGATGATACCCAATTTACTGAATGGTGGCGAGGTAGACGAGGCTGGTTTTGTGCCAGGCATTCCTCATTTTGCCCCCAAAGCCAAACGCGTCATTTATTTGTTCCAAAACGGCGCTCCTTCGCAGTTTGAAACCTTTGATTACAAACCCAAACTCTGCGAAATGGTGGGTCAGGAACTGCCGCCGTCGGTGCGCGGTATGCAACGACTCACGGGCATGACGGCCAATCAGGCGTCGTTTCCGTTGGCGGCTTCGTTTGTGGATTTTAAACAATACGGCCAATCGGGCGCTTGGGTAAGCGATTTAATGCCTTATACGTCCAAAATCGTGGATGATTTGTGTATCGTAAAATCCATGTACACCGAGGCCATCAACCATGATCCCGCCCTCACTTTTTTCCAAACAGGCTCCCAACAAGGCAATCGCCCCAGCATGGGCGCGTGGCTGAGTTACGGGTTAGGAAATGAAAACAAAAACTTGCCAGATTTTACGGTTTTGCTCTCACGTGGCATCGGCAATGGGCAAGGAGTTTATTCCAAACTTTGGTCCAACGGCTTTTTGGATTCCATTCATCAGGGCGTACAGTTTAGCAAAGGTGAAGACCCCGTACTGTACCTGCGCGACCCCGAAGGTATGGACCGCGCCGCCCGTCGCGAGATGTTGGACAACTTATCCGAACTGAACCAGCTTTCGTACAGTGAATTTGGTGATCCCGAAATTGCCGCCAAAGTGAAGCAATACGAAATGGCGTATCGAATGCAAACGGCCGTGCCGGAGGTGATGGATTTGTCGAAAGAACCCGACGATATTGTAAAATTATACGGCCCCGACTGCTTAGTGCCGGGTACATACGCCGCTAACTGCCTTTTGGCGCGTAAACTTTCCGAAAACGGGGTTCGATTTGTGCAATTGTACCACCAAGGTTGGGACCAACACGGCAATCTTCCGTTTGAAATCACTAGTCAGGCCAAAGACGTTGACCAAGCGTCGGCGGCGTTGGTGACGGATTTGAAACAACGTGGTTTGTTGGATGAAACATTGGTTATTTGGGGAGGAGAATTTGGCCGTACGAGTTATAGCCAAGGAAAACTGACGGCCGACAATTATGGTCGCGACCACCATCCGCGCTGCTTCACCATTTGGATGGCGGGCGGTGGCATCAAGCCGGGTATAGTTTATGGCGATACAGACGAGGTGGGTTATAATGTCAGTCGAAACCCCGTTCATGTGCATGATTTTCAGGCTACCGTTTTGCATTTGTTGGGTCTAAATCACGAGAAGTTGATTTTTAAACACTTAGGCCGTCGCTATCGGCTGACCGACGTATCAGGAAAAGTAGTACGTGATATTATTAGTTGAGAATTAGGTTGTTGGTGTTTTTTTACCAACAACGGCTTCGAAGCATACCCTTGTAGCGACTTGTAGATTTTAGGATTAGATGAATAAAAAGTTCATAGACATAGCCGAGCAGGCCTTAATCGTTTCCACGATTTTTATCCTTTTTTTATTGCTGTTTGAAAGCAAATTGGTGGTGCCCGTTTGGCTGCAACCCGTCGGAAGAATGCACCCGCTTTTTCTTCATTTTCCAATTGTACTCTTGCTTTTGGCATTGGGGATGGAATTTTTTCGATTCAACCCCGCCAATAACGCCAATACCTTTTACCGCACCTTTTTAACCAATTTTTGGCTGATTGGGGCTTTGTCGGCAGCCTTTACAGTCATCATGGGGATATTTTTGTCCAAAGAAACGGGCTACGAAGGAGAGACCTTGCCGTGGCATAAATGGACGGGAATCGCGGTTTTTTTTCTGGCCGCTATCGGTTATTGGTGTCGATCCATGGCGTGGTACCAAGCTCCCGTGGCCAAAGGTTTGGCATTGGTCACTACTTTATGCGTGGTTTTGGCGGGACATTATGGCTCGGTTTTGACCCACGGCGACAATTTTATCACGGGTCCAATCCTCAAATCTGCACCTGTTCCGTTGGAGGAGGCCATTGTCTTTAATGACGTAATTCAGCCCATTTTTGAACAGAAATGCGTCAGCTGCCATAATCCCGACAAACTCAAAGGAGAGCTGATGCTTACCGATGCCAAGTCTATCTTGAAAGGTGGAAAAACGGGGAAATTGTTTGTGGCGGGCCAACCCGAAATTAGCCTGTTGCTACAACGCATTCATTTGCCATCGGAAGATAAAAAACACATGCCGCCGATAGGTAAGTCGCAACTGAACCCGCAAGAAATTGCGCTGCTTTCGTTGTGGATAAAGGCCAAAGCTGATTTTACAAAAAAAGTGATTGATTTGCCCCTCAATGATTCGCTGAGGCTCATTGCCAGTACGTTTTTGTCACCCGTTGAGCGAGAAGAAGAGCATTTTGATTTTTCGGCGGCTGATGAAGAAACCATTCAAAAGCTGATAACGGAGTTTCGGAGCATTTCCCCTCTCGCGCGTGAATCGCCAGCATTGGCGGTTAATTTCTTTAACAAAACTGCCTTTAATTCGGAGAAAATCAAGGAGTTAAAAGAAATAAAAGAACAGGTGGTGTTTTTGAATCTGGCCAAAATGCCCGTCAAAGATGCGGATATTTCGCAAATCACTGCCTTTGAAAATCTGCAAAAACTAGACCTGAACTTTACGGATATTACGGGAAAGGGCCTGAAAGAATTGACGTCTTTGAAACAACTCAAAAACCTGTCGATTTCGGGTACAAAAGTAACGATGAAGGATTTGCAGGCCGTTATACCGAATTTTAAAAGCTTGAATACCATCGTGGTATGGAATACCGGGCTGACGATTGAGGAGATTCGACAGTTGCAAAAAGCCCATCCGCGTATACGGTTCATTGAGGGCTTTAAAGATGATGGCAAAAATCCGATTAAGTTAAACCCACCCCAGGTCAAAAATAAATCCACCGTTTTTAATGAACCAGTATTGGTGCAGTTGGCCCACCCCGTCAAAGGGGTTCAGATTCGGTTTACTACAGATGGAACCGAGCCAGATAGCGTGAAATCGGCCATTTTTACGAACCAAACAGTCATTAAGGCAAGTACTAACATTCGGGCCAAGGCTTACAAAGAAGGCTGGTTTGGGAGCGATGAAGTGGCGTTTGACTTTTTCAAAAGAACCTACGTGCCTGATAGCGTACGTTTGCTGTTGCCACTTAACCGCGTCCATCAAGCAGAGGGAGCAAAGTCCTTTTTTGACCAAAAATTAGGCACCTTTAACGCCAATAGCCCCGCGTGGGCCAATAATTGGGCGGGGGTAAGAAACAATGATTTGGCGTTGATGGCCGAATTTAAAAAGCCTGTCCTGCTTTCTTCGGTAGAATTGCGCATCATGGAAGAAACCGAAACGGGGATTTTTCCGCCAGAATCCATTGAAGTATGGGGTGGAAATTCGCCCGACCAACTGAAGAAAATCGCGGTAATAAAACCATCTATTCCGACCAAATACCGGACACACTTGTTGCAGGCGGTGGGAGGGAAATTCAAACCGCAAACCGTCTCTTACCTGAAAATTGTGGCTAAACCATTGTCGAAAATGCCCGAATGGCACGGAGGAAAGGGAAAACCTGCACTCCTGTTGGTCGATGAAATGTTTTTTAACTAAACCCATTTGCGAGGCGTCGCCTCGTATGAGGTGAAAAACATTGTCAGTTTGGGCACATCAAAAGGGCGCGTAGTTGCGCCCTTTACTTTTTAGATTGGGTGGGTTTAATATGCTCAAAATCTTCTTTTTGTGTAAAATACTCCAAACCCAAAATCAAAATAATTGTACTGCCAAAGGTAACTTTCTGCATGATGGGTAAATAGGCGTAACTACCTGAACCATAAAGGTATAGAGTATAGTAAAAAATAAGCAGACAGGTAATGCACAAGAACTTAAACAAGTGTAGCCTTGACTTTAAAATAAAAACAGTGATGTAAAATAGGCTTAACAGAAACAGGGTGCTGGCGAGCGTAACCATACTGTCATGTAACGGGGTCACGATTAAAAAAGTAAAAAGCATGCCTCCCGCTCCCAAATATTGTACGACGTTGGCGGCACTCCTTACGGGTATTTTCTTTGAAAATTTAATGAAGAATAGGGCAAAACTCACCGAAAGGAAAATCATTCCGCCGTCAGCCCAGATTTGCGCAGGATTGTCGGCACCATTGATGGCTTTTGGTGCAAACAAATTGCTGATAAAGTTTTTTGACCAGTCAAAGCCCACTGAATTTTTATCAAATAGCGAGCCTCCTGGATAAACCCTCGTCGCAATGAAAAGCAGCGATACCGAAATAAATATCCCTAGTAAAACGGAATATCTTTTTAGTGCTTCTATGCTTTTTTCGTACATATCCAAGAAATCGTTTTAGGAAGGGGAATAACGAATCAGAGGTATTAGAAATCAGTCTGTTGGGCTTCTTCGCCTTATCTGCCAACCCTGCTTTCTAAGTACGCAATGTCATTTCTTAATAAAGCGTTTAAGCAGTCAATCGCATCGTTTTTCGTTGTCGCTTGAATGACTGTTGAGTAATTGTCGGAAATCTGGTCGTTGAGCCCTAAAAATGATTTTACTTTTTGGGGGCTTTTATACGTAACTTTAAATTTATAATTCTCGGGCTCACCAATTACCGAAATAGTAATTCCGTTTCCACTTTTCTTGTTCTCGATGCCAAATGTTGGGTGGAAATATATTTCGTCGAGCTTGGCATTGCTGCTTTTTTGCAAATACTCATTCCAATCAACCTTTTCAAAAGTATCCATGATTGTGTCTTGTGCCATATCGCCAAGATCAATGATGTCGGCTTCTACGGGGTCGCAAAAAAATGCTCTAAATTCCATCATCTTCTGTTTTTGGGGTTCGTGAGTAGCCGATAAAGTAAATTATAGACTAGGTTGTCTATGTGCGTATTTATTCGTTTTTAATTGACTTATAAAATGTGTCTTTTGAAATCAATATAGTAGGTAACGGCTAGGGCTTGCTGCACGTTCGCCCTTCTTTGTCTTTAGTTATCAAAAGTAACAATAACTGGAACGTGGTCGCTATACATTATCCAATCATCAAAGTTGCCAATTTCAACTGATATAACTTTATTCAAAAAGTCTTTTGAAGCAAAGCAATAGTCAATATGATAAGGTTTGTCTTTGTGTCTATACATATAAAGTGTTGGATTGTCTTCTGTTCCTTGTGCCTGCTTATGATGAAAATGATATGTGCTGAAAATCCCTTTGTCTTCCAAAAACTTTACAACATTTGAGTGATTGCCTTGTCTATGTTTTCTGTCCCAAATTTTGTTACTGTTAAAGTCGCCAACAAGAATTGTTTTAGTGTCTGTAAGCAAGTTGTTGTAATGATGGACAGCTTTCCAAACTTGTTCAATATATTGTCCATCTCTGTCTGTTGGGTTGTTTGCCCAAATTGCAATCATATTAAATTCAACTTGTCCGTTAGTTACAGCAATTGGAATAATCATTTGTAAGTTTTCATTGTAATTGTCAAGAACTTTAAAACGAAAATTACTGTATGAAAAAATTGCAAGCCCCTTGCTTTGATTTTTTCCAAACCATAAAATGTCTATTGGCTTTGGTGTGTCGATTGGAAATAATAATTTATTGGGATGCTCACATTCTGGAACTATTAAAATGTCTGGCTTATATGTCAAAATGTAGTCAGCCTTTTTTCTGAAAGCCATATTACAGTTCCAAGTTATAATTTTCATTCAGGGTGTGTCTACTAGGGTGACGTGCAACTCGCTAATTGGCGCATGTTTTACGTAAAGTAAATGCTTCTGTTACAAAAAGCAAGTATTAAAGGTTGTTCTTGTTAATGTATTGTTATACAGATATTTGCGTGTTATTTTAGCGCTTCTGACTCTTCCCTCACTCAACAAACTGTGCGTGAAAATTCATCACGATTTCGTGTGTATCAGGCTGGTTGTTTCTTGTCGGTGCTAAGTCGTAATGAACGCTCTTTACGCTTTGCATTTTTGTCTTTGATGTCCTGCATGATTTTTCTAAAGTCAATAAGTTCTTGCTCAGTCCACGGTTCTGACTTTGTCGATAAATCAACGTTCTTTGGTTCTTTAATGAGTCCCATTATTTTAGCTTTTAAAATATTGCACCCTGAAGCAGGGCTACTAACGCCCGCATATTGCAAAGTAAATGTAACATACTTTAAAAACAAATTTCTATAAAATTGTTTTTAAAGTATTGACTGTCAGTTGTTTATTTGCCTTTTTTTTCAAATATCCTGTTATCACTTTTGACTCTTTCCATCACTCAAAAAACTGCGCGTGAAAATTCATCATAAATACCTCGTCGGTGGCGCGGGTCATGGCGGTGTAGAGCCACCGCACAAACTCCCGATTTACCTGCTCTTCGGGCAGATACCCTTGGTTCACAAACACCGATTTCCACTGCCCACCCTGCGATTTGTGGCAGGTGAGGGCGTAGGCAAATTTGACCTGCAATGCGTTCAGGTATACATCTTGCCGGATGGCTTCGGTGCGGGCTTTTTTGGATTTTAGGTAGATATAATCCTGCAAAACGGCCTCGTATAAACGCTTGTTCTCATCCTGACTCAGCGACGGGGCGGGGGAGTGGAGCGTGTCCAGAAAAATCTTGGCTTCAAACGGCGGCTGCTCTTCATAATCCAGCAATTGAAGCTCAACGGTGGCAAATCGAAAGCCGTGCATTTCTTCCTCTTTGCGGATGCGCTTTACTTCCACAAAATCGCCGTTGGCCAAAAAGCCCGCCGGCGACTCTTCGTTGAGCACGGTATAATTGTTCCGGACAATCATCAGCAAATCGCCGGCTTCAATTTCTTCTTCGGAGCCGTTGATTTGGCGGCGCACAAACTCATTGAGCTGGACGGCCTCGCGGTTGGAGCGCGTAATGATGGTCACGTTTTCGCGGCCGTGTTTGTCGTAGGCATAGCGGAGGCCATCTTCGAGGCGGTCGCCGGGCATTTTATAAAAATCGCGCAGGCCACGCGTGCGGAGTTGAATGGAAAGTTTTTCAAGCGGCAGTGCGTCGCGGAGGCGGGTGGCATTTTGCAAAATCCCCGAGTTTTGACCTTGACGCGTCACCTCCGTCAGCTCTTGCTCGTACACGCTCATGTAGTAGGTGCTTTCGAGGAGCGCCTTGTCGAGCGCGGGGCTGAGGTCTTTGTTGATGGGCGGTAGCTGGGCCACGTCGCCCACGATGAGGAGCTTGTTGCCGATGCCCTCAAAAACGTACTCAATCAAGTCGTACAGTAACCCGCGTGAGCCAAATTCGGCCTCGTCCGAAATCATCGAGGCTTCGTCCACGATAAAAAGCGTGTCGCGGTGTTTGTTGGCCTGACGCTCAAAATGCAGCGAGCCCGTGTAGGCATCGGCCACCTGACGGTATATTTTTTTGTGAATCGTAAATGATTTTTTCTTGGAATAGTTGCTCATCACCTTGGCGGCGCGGCCCGTAGGGGCCAAAAGCACGGTTTTGAAGCCAAACTTACTGACCACTTTGATGACGGTACTGATGAGGGTGGTTTTTCCCGTTCCAGCGTAGCCTTTCAACAAAAAACAGTCGCGCAGGTTATCATCTTCCAGAAATTCGGCTATTTTTATAAAAAAATGCTGTTGACCTGCGGTAGGCTCATGCGGAAAGCTCTTCAGTAGTAAATCCGAGACGGTTGGAGGTGGTGTTTCTTTCATGTATCCAAAACTACGGCAGTAACACAAATTTCACAACCCTGTTAAATTATTCCTTGTCGAAAGTTTTCATTTTTTTGGATTAAATTGTATTTTCATCACCTTTTTCACCTAACTCTTCAAAATTAAAGCAATTAAACATGAAAATTAAGAACGTATTACGCGATAAGTCCCGCAATGCTATCTATTCGGTTACGCCGGAAACTACCGTGCTGGATGCGCTAAAACAAATGGCCGAAAAAAATATCGGAGCGGTGTTGGTTTTGGAAGAGGGACGTTTGGCGGGGATTTTCTCGGAGCGTGACTATGCCCGCAAAGGGATTCTGCAAGGGCGGGCGTCCAATCAAACGTTGATTAAAGAAGTAATGACCTCCAAGCTCATTACCGTAACTTCAGAGCAAAAACTGGAAGAAGCCATGGTCATCATGTCGGAAAAACACATCCGTCACTTGCCCGTGGTCGACGAGGGTGAACTCATCGGTATCATCTCCATCAACGACGTGGTAACTAGTATTATTAAAGACCAAAAAGTACGCATTGAATCGCTAGAGAGCTACATTTCGGGCAATCCTTACGCATAATCACTATCTTTGTAGTCTTGAAAAAGTTCAAGGTTGGTCGTCAACAGACAGTAGCTTGATTTTCAGGGTGCTGTCAATTATTGCCGATTGACTTATAACGTTAACCAATATCTGTCCATTGGAAAAAGCAAGACAAGAAGTAGCCCGGTTGTATGGCAATCGATTGCGGCTGAGAGTATGCGGGATTTGCATTGAAAACAATAAAATTTTGATGCTGAGCCATCGCGGCATTGGTGATACCGACGTTTTTTGGTGTCCTCCCGGTGGGGGAATTCAGTTTGGAGAATCAACGCATGAGGCCCTCAAACGTGAGTTTGAAGAAGAGACGGGTCTCTTTATCGAAATCGGGGACTTACTGTTTGTCAACGAGTTTATGCAGCCACCTCTCCATGCCCTAGAATTATTTTTTGAGGTCAAACGAAAAGGTGGCGACCTGCATCTGGGCACCGACCCCGAAATGACCACCGATAATCAGATTATTCAAGAAATGCGCTGGATGAGTATCGAAGAGATCAAAGCTTACCCCGCCCACGAAGTTCATACGCTGTTTAGGCATTGCGAAAGCCTGTCGGATATTTATCAATTGAAGGGCTATCTGAACGATGAATCTGCGGAATTGGCCGATTTCCAAAACAATTGATACATTTAGCGAAGAATTCGTGAATTAGCCGGTTAATTCTCAAAACGATTAACTTTTTACAATTAACACTGGATTATAGAAAGAGGGATGGTTGATACACAAAACGTAATAGCTCCTCTATTGGAGATAAAAGACGAACGCTTCGACCCCACAAAATGCGCGGAGTATGAATTGCTGATGGAGTTGGGGGCCGAACGATTGCGCTTTTTGGTGCTAGATAGCAAAAAAAAGCGTGTGTTGTATCTGGAAGACTATTTGATAGGTGGGCTGCCGAGCGAAAAAAAATGGGCGAATTGGCTGGCAAAACTGTCGGCGCTGCACCCATTTTGGGGTAGTAATCTTTGGAAAAGTGTGACGGTTTCTTTCAATACGCCGTATTTTACGTTGGTGCCAGAAGCTTATTTTCGCAAAGAATACGTCAATAGCTACCTGAGTTTGGTGCAGGGGGACTTGTTTGAAACCGATCAGATTTTGCACCGCGAAGTAAAGCGCATCGAAGCCCGAAACGTGTTTACGGTCAATAAAGAGCTTTGGGAGTGGGTGCTGAATACGTATACGTTGCAATTGCCCGCTTTTATTCACCAAACCAATGCCCTGATTGAAGGCGCGTTGGCGCTTTCGGTGCTGGATAAAGAAGCGGTTTTGATGAATCTGCACTTTGAAGATGACTTCGTGACGTTGGTGATTGTCAAGAACGATTCGCTCCTGATGTGCAATAAATTTGCCTACAAAGCCGCGGCCGACATGGCGTATTTTATCATGTTTGTGCTGGACTCACTCCAACTCAAACCCGCCGAGGTGAAGTGCCGTTTTTATGGTGAAACAACCCCTTATTCTGAAGATTATCAACTGCTTCAGAAATTTTTACCGCATCTTTCGTTTGGCAAAACCCCCGAAACTTTGTTGTTGGGCGAGGCCTTTGAAGATGTGCCCGAGCACCGGTATTATAGCCTATACACGATTCCCTTCGCTTCCTGAAACCGCTAACGCATTCTACGCATGAAACGCATTGCTCTTTTTCCCGGCTCGTTTGACCCTTTTACCAAAGGCCACGAAGACATCGTCCTGAGAGGTTTACATCTTTTTGACGAAATCATCGTCGGAATTGGGCACAACACGGCCAAAAAGCGTTATTTTCCGGTGGAGGTAATGCAACGAATGATTGAGGAGACCTTTGAGAAATACCCACAAATCCAGACCGTCACTTACGACGACCTCACGGCCAACATGGCGCGTCAGTTGGGTGCGCGGTTTTTGTTGAGAGGATTACGAAATACGACCGATTTTGAGTACGAAAACAGTATCTCTCAGGTAAACCGCCACGTGTACAGCGACGTAGAAACGGTGTTTTTGATTACTTCGCCGCATTTGGCTCCTATCAGCTCGACGATTATTCGCGAGCTGCACAAGTACGGCCACAATGTGGATGAGTTTTTACCTTATAAACTTTCAGAGCTTACCATTTCGGCGTAATTTTCTTTTCACCTTTGGCGGCTTCTGGGTCGTAGCTCACAAAGACATTGATCCATAACAGCCTGCCCCAACGAAAAAAGACGGGTTGGGAAATAATAAGGATGGGAATAAGAATGGCCAATACGTAAAAAATATTGATTCCTAGAAGCACCACGCAACTCACAAATACCACGGCAATCAACGCCGTATAAAGCGCGTAGCTACCGTACATGCCGCCAAAATAGAAGCCGGGCTCTCGCTCAAACGATTCGCCGCATACTTCGCATTGGGGGTTCATCTTATCAAATTTCTTTAAATTGAAAGGATTGTTGTGGACAAAAAATGACCCTTGATGACACCGGGGACATTTGTTGTTGAGAATACTGTAAACTTTGGTTCCTTTGAGCATGACTTCTTGAAATTTTGCTAAAGGTACAACAATCGTTCAATTGCTTTGGTGCAAAAATGCTAAAGCAGATGCTGATTAAGCAATCCCTTTTCAACTAACTTAGCGAAGGTAACGCTGCGAAGGGCCTCGTGTGCCTGATTCCACTCGCGGAGATTATGTGCATTACTGCCCACAAAAGAAACTAAACCTTCAATAACCAAACGCTCGGCCAACATACGGGTGCCTTGATGACTGCTCGCCCAAGAGCCCAGATTTACCTGAAACAAAACGCCTTGCCGGTGCAAATCCATTACGAGATTGAAATTTTGTTGTAGATAATGATACCGCTCGGGATGTGCCAGCACAACGACGAGGTTTCGTTGGCGGGCCAATCGGATGGCATCGCCCAAAAATGAAGGCATTCCTACAATATTAGTTTCTAAGAGTAGATAGTTATCTGCAATAGTGAGTAAGGTTTGATTGTTTTCAAGCAATGAGATAAGTGATATATCGAGGTAGTATTCGGCGGCGGCTTCCAGCTCAATGGAAATGCGTTTGCGCTGAACTTCCGAACGAATGCGGGCAAGGCAAGACTCGATTATTGCGGGGGTATTGCGATAATAGTCCCCCATGATATGTGGGGTAGCAATTATTTTACGAACTCCATTGGCTGCCATTTCTTGGAGGAGCAAAATGCTCTCTTCGATGCTTTCTGGCCCGTTGTCTAACCCGGGTAAAATATGCGCGTGAACGTCTACCGTAAAGGGAGAGGAGGGGGCAAATCCTGCAACAGTTCGTTTTCGTTTTAAGAATGAAAAAGGCATGAGATTTTTCAATTCGTGACAAGGGTAAACAAGCTTTTAATCGTTTCAATGGTCACGAATTGTGCCAAAGTAGAAGGGTAAAAAAAATAAATCCTAATACCTTGATAATTGGTTTGTTATGGCATATAATATCTGAATGGGATATAAAATAGGTGAATTTATTGGGATAAGATAGTCATATTGGTACATAAATTGCTATGGATGCATCTGCTCAAAAAGGGCTTTAAAGGAAGGTAAAAGCACATCTTTTTCGGATACAATTGGGTCAGAAACCTGCCAATCAATGTTGAGTTCTGCATCATTCCAGAGGATGCCACCTTCCGAAACTTTATGATAAAGATTGGTGCATTTATAACTAAAAATGGAGTCTTCCAGCGCGGCAAACCCGTGGGCAAAACCTTCGGGAATGTAAAACATATTATTTCGTTCTCCATCCAATTCGACGGCTTCGTATTGCCCGAAAGTCGGCGAATCGGGGCGAATGTCGACGGCGATATCCAGTACCCGCCCTACAATCACCCGTACCAATTTTCCCTGTGCATGAGGGGCACGTTGAAAATGTAAACCGCGAACAACTCCCTTTTTAGAAAATGATTGATTGTCTTGAACAAAATGGGTGGGCAGGCCATTGGCTTCGAAGAGCTGACGATTGTAATTCTCGAAAAAAGACCCTCTTTCATCTTTATAAACCGTTGGTATAATTTCCAACAGCCCTTCGATGGATTTTTTAATAACTTGCATCAGTGAGTATATAATTGAATATCCAGTACAAAATTAGCTAATTTGCTCGAATGTCGAAAAAAAGAATATATTGGGCTTGCCAAGTAGGCAGTTGGACGGCGCTCATGTTTTATGAACTTTGGGTTTATAGCCTCGAAGACGAATTTACGTGGGAGATGTTCTACTTTGCAATTGCCAGTATTTTGGTCTGCATTTTACTCACCCATTTTTATCGTTTGGTGGTTCGTGAACGTAATTGGGTTGCGCAACCCTTGTATAAGTTGGTCCCACGAGTGATACTGTCTGGGTTACTTCTGGGCCTCATTATGACGCTCATGAACTTCCCGATAGATATTCATACTTTTAAGGAAGTAGTTAGAAGTCAGCCTTATATATTTTTTTCGCTTTGGCTTTCATGGAGCAAGAGCATGTTTATGTGGGTGTTGAGCTACACCATTTATCATTATGTAGAAAGCATGAGAGATACCGAAATTGAGAAAATTCTGCTCAAAACGTCGGTAAAAGAAACGGAGGCCAAAATCCTGCGTTCGCAATTAAATCCCCATTTTGTGTTCAATGCGCTCAATTCTATTCGGGCGTTGGTGTCGGAAGACCCTTCAAAAGCGCAGCAAAGTGTTACTCAATTATCCAATATTTTACGTAATTCGCTATTGGCCGACCGCCGAAAAACGGTTGAATTACGCGAAGAATTAAAAACCGTCGAAGATTATTTAGCCCTTGAAAAGGTTCGTTATGAAGACCGGCTAATGGCGGATTTTCACATCGACCCCAAAACCCTCTATCTACAAGTGCCGCCGATGATGCTCCAGACGCTGGTCGAAAACGCCATCAAGCACGGAGTTCAGAAAGCGGTCAGTGGCGGATTTGTGCAGGTGACCTCTTTTTTGGAGGGTAATTATGTGCATATTCACATTCGTAATACGGGCACGTTGGTTAAAAAAGACAACGATTTGGAAAAACACAAAGAGGCCAGCGGGTTTGGGTTGGCCAATACCGAGCGTCGTCTGCAATTAATTTACGGGGACGAGTCAGCAAGGTTCAGAATATTTCAGGAGTCGGAAGATGTCGTTAGGGCGGAAGTTATTTTGCCCACTCAGACCGAAGGCGTCTTTCGGAATACCGCAGCTAAACCCATTGCAAAAAGCCAATCATAAAACATAACATCACCTAACATCTAAATCACCCTAAACATCAGCTAATGAAAGCCCTTATTATTGACGATGAAAGGCTCGCCCGCAATGAGCTACGCCGCTTGCTCGAAAATTTCCCCAAAATTGAAGTCGTTGGTGAAGCGGCCAATGCCGATGAGGCCATCAAAATGGTGAATGAACTCCGTCCTGACCTATTGTTTTTGGATATTCAGATGCCAGGCAAAAACGGTTTTGAACTCTTGGAAGCGCTGGAAGATGACACCATCCCAGAAGTTATTTTTACCACTGCTTACGACGAATACGCCCTCAAAGCCTTCGAATACAATGCGCTAGATTACATCCTCAAACCCATTGACCTGCCTAGACTAAGCGAAGCTGTTCATCGGGTGTTTGAAGAATTGGACCGTAAACACGACCATGATTCAATTTCGGAGCGCAAAATGTTGGGTGAAAATGACCAAGTTTTCATCAAAGACGGTGAAAAATGTTGGTTTGTCAAACTTGGAAAAGTTCGTCTTTTTGAATCCATGGGCAATTATGTTCGACTGCATTTTGACGATCAAAAGCCGCTTGTTCTCAAGTCATTGAATGCCCTTGAAGAACGTTTGGATCCGATTTCTTTTTTCAGGGCCAACCGTAAACACATCATAAATTTGCAGTGGATTGACAAAATCGAACCTTGGTTTTCGGGTGGATTGTTGGTGACATTGCGCGGAAGCGGCGAAAAAATCGAAATATCACGTCGTCAGGCCATTCGATTTAAAGATATGCTGAGTTTATAACAATAGGCGTCTGACGGTTCTGAACCGTCAGACGCCTATTGTTACGGAATTAGCCCAGCTTTATGTCCATCGACTTGCCGCTTTTGCGACTAGCTTCGGCCATAAAACCCATGACGTGACTTTCAATGGAGGCGTCTATGGTTGAGGTCAATAAGGCACGATTATTCTGCGCTACAGCCTGCACAAAATTTTGCATCAGCCCGTGGTCGCCGCCACCATGACCGGAATTGTTGAATTCCTTCTGGGCGCTGGCTTTCCAGATGGTGACTTCTTTGGTACGAAAATCGGTTACTTTGATTAAATCATTATCGCCCTCAATTTCTCCCATGCTAAACATTACACGGGTCTTACGAGCTTCCCAAGCCGTAAAGGCTTCTAGTCCGAAAGTAGCTAAAATGCCGTTGCCAAACTGAAAAATACTGGTGTAATGGTCGGGTTGGTCGTTGTTCATCCGATAAACACAACGGCCGTAGTTGGAGGTTTTGAGCCGTTCCAAAATGGCGGGACCTTGTAGGGCTGGGTCTTCGGGAACGTCAAGTACGTGGATACGTTTTTTCTGTTCGTAATAGACTTTAATGGCCGAAAATGGACATTCTCGCTCCACTTTGCAGCCTTCCACACAGCGCTCGGTGCTACCAACGGGTGCGTTTTCGAGTTTAAACCATTTAAGATTTCCATAGGCCGACACGGTTTTGGCGGGCGTGTTGGCAATCCAACGCATAATATCTAGATCATGACTTGATTTTGCTAAGATAATTGGATTTGTCTTTTCGGATTCGTGCCAATTGCCCCGCACGTATGAGTGCGCCATGTGAACGTGCTCAATGCCTTCTAAGTGGTTGATACTGATCATTTCGCCCAAAGTGCCCGAAGCGCAAAGTTCTTTCAACTTACGAAAATATGCCGTATAGCGCAATACGTGACAGACCGCAATAATGCTTTTTGATTTCTTTGTCGCCGCCAGAATATCCAGACACTCCTGCATGGAGGGTGAAATGGGCTTTTCAAGCAATACATTATAGCCCATTTCCAACGCTTTCATCGCAGGTCCGTAGTGGAGGGTGTCGGGCGTAGAAATGATGACGGCATCGGCAAATTTGGGTACTTTAAACACATCCTCCCACGTTTTGAAGCGATGCGCGGATTCAATACCGTGCGTTTTGGCAAAGCGCTCATTCCGAAATTCATTTGGCTCGGCCACGCCTACCATTTTTACGTCGCCGGGGTAAGCCACGGCGTAGCGTCCATACACATTGCCGCGATTTCCTGCCCCCAACACAATGGCCGTAATGGGCTGAGCAAGTGGAAGATAATCAGGGTTTTCGGGAAAAGTGATTTCCCTAATCTCGGTGGCTTGGGCGGTTGGGGTCAGGGCGGCGGCCCCGGCGGTCAGACCAAGGGTTTTGAGTACGTCGCGGCGGTTAAGGGTTGGCATTATATTAATTACGTAATATGATTGTAGTATTGATTTGAATCAGCGTAAAAGAGGTGGCTTTTTTTCTAATACCAAGATAACGGTTAATTACAAACTCCCCCTTTTAGGCAAGGAAAAAATAAAAGTGAACTTGGGCAAAGACCAGTAAAATTAAGGTTTATCGGCCTCGAAAACACTCATCTACTATATCCTATATATGTCGGTGGGTTGGCAGTCCAATACTTTGCAACTGTTTTTGAAAATAATTTCACTCCCTCAACCACAAAATATAATCTGTTGTGGGTAGTGGGCTGAGTACGGGTTTTAGGGCGTCGATAATCTGGCCTCGGTGGTAGGCAGCGTGATGGCTCAAATGCGTTAGAATCTCGCCGAGGGGTGTTTCGAAGTATTCTCCTTTGGTGTTTTGATACTTAATAATTTTGCCAAATTCAGCTTCATCGAGGTCTCTAACGTAGCTGTCCCATTTGTGATAACTGAGGTCGGCTGTTTCTTTGAGCCACGAAACTGGCAATAAATCCCAAATCCCTACCACCAAATGGTCGTTGGCAATTCGGGTAAACCACACCATTTGGGCGTTAAGGATATGACTCGTGAGCAGGACCGCTCTTTCGGGAGGTTTGTCAAGTTTTTCAAGCGCTTCGATAATGCGAGAATTGGCCCAATATTCGTATTGGAGCAGGCGGATATGATATGCTTTCATGGTACAAGACGTTAAGTCACGACAAGTTGGTGAAAACCTTTCAAACTGTCAAGGACTTCGCGTTTGGTAGTACCACTTAATCCAGAAGAATTTATAACCGTCGGTCGGCTCGTATGGACCGACCGACGGTTTACTACCACTTTATCAATGCGGATGCCCACGTAAAACCGCTACCGAAAGCGGCAAGGCAAATAAGGTCACCGTCTTTTACGCGGCCTTCTTCCCAGGCTTCGGTGAGTGCAATGGGAATAGAGGCGGCGGTGGTGTTGCCGTATTTATGAATGTTGCTGATGACTTGGTCTTCCCGCAGTTTCATTTGGTCGCGCACGTATTCACTGATGCGAATATTGGCCTGATGGGGCACCAATAGCGAAATATCTTCGGGTTGGTAGCCGTTGGCATCCAATGCTTCTCTGATGGCTTCGGCAAAGCGAACTACGGCGTGTTTAAACACCGCATTGCCGTTCATAACTACTTCAAAACCACCTTCGTCAATCATCTCTTTGGTAGCAGAGCGGGTAGGCCGGCTACTGCCGGGGTCTTTGACGTAGAGGTCTTCGGCAAAACGCCCGTCGGCATGGAGGTGAGTGGAAAGAATGCGGTGCGTGGGGTCTTCGGTGGCCTGTAAAACCGCCGCTCCCGCACCATCGCCAAAAATAACGGCTACGTTACGGCCTTTAGTGCTTTTGTCGGTCCAAGTGGATTGGATTTCAGCCCCTACCACCAAGATAGTTTTGTACATGCCCGTTTTGATGAATTGGTCAGCAATTGATAGGGCATAGACGAAGCCCGAACATTGCTCCCGAATGTCAATGACGGGGATTCCGATTAAATCCAATTCTCGCTGCATCAAAAATGCCGAACCCGGAAAAAAATAGTCGGGCGTAATAGTGGCGTAGACAATCATCTCTACGTCGGTTGGTTGCAAGCCTGCCCGTTCGAGGGCCTGCCGCGAGGCGGCGGTGGCCATGCTCGAATTGGTTTCTTTGCCGTAGGTAAAATACCTCCGCTCACGGATTCCGGTGCGTTCCTGAATCCATTGGTCGGAAGTATCCATCAATTGGGTCAAATCATCGTTGGTTACTACCTTTTCAGGGACGTAATAACCTAAACCTGTAATTTTGGAATAAGGCATTTTTGTGGGAAGTTAAAGGTATTTCGGTTAAGAGTTAAAAAACGACAGGAGTACTTAACCCCTTAACAGACAGTCCCTTTTAGCCTTCTTTCAGCGTGTATGTATAATCTTCCATAATCATATTGGCCAATAATTTGCTGCAGGCAGTTTCGACGCGTTGCTGCGCATCCGCTTCTGAGTCGGCATCGAGGGCCATGGTGATGTGTTTGCCAATGCGTACGTCTGACACGTCGTCAATACCCAAATTGTGAAGACCCAATTTGACGGCTTTGCCTTGAGGGTCCAAAATCTCTTTTTGCGGCATGACGTTGATTTCAGCGATGAATTTCATAGAATTGAATTAAGGCCCCCCATCCCCGATGGAGGAGTTTTTTTTATTGTTAAGCCACCTTTGGGGGTTTGGGGGCTATGACCGATAGCAGGATATACAACGCTACTATCAGAGGAACGGCTGCAAATTTCAGCAAAAACAGTAAAATCACCGCCAAAAGGATAAAAATATATTTGATTTGATTGTCTTTCCAGCCAAATGTCTTGAATTTGAACGCCAAAAGGGGCAGTTCACAGATTAATAAATACGACATTAAGAGGGTATAACCTACCAAAACGGATTGATTGATAATCCACGATTCGTATTCGGGGTGATTGCGCAGAATAAACGGTAACGACGCTACCAAAATAGCATTGGCGGGCGTTGGCACCCCAATAAATGAATCCGATTGGCGGGTATCAATGTTGAATTTTGCCAAACGTAAACCCGAAAATACCGCCAAAATAAATGCACTAAACGAAAGCATCATGGCTCCGATGTCAATGGAGGTGGTGGTACGTTCCAATAACTGAAAGATAATCATGGAAGGCAGCACACCAAACGTAACCATATCGGCCAATGAATCAAGTTCTTTGCCGATAGGAGAGGATTGATTCAGCAGCCGTGCCACAAAACCATCCAAAAAGTCAAGTATGCCCGCAAACAGAATCAAATACCCCGAAAGCAATAAATCTCCGCGAAAACTAAACACAATCCCCACACACCCACAGAGAAGGTTGCCGCAGGTCATTAGGTTTGGAATGGTAAAAAGACGCATAGTGATGGTATGGGTAGCCGTGATGAAATAGGAATTTGCAAAATAAATAGGCCCGAAAAATCAGTTAATAAAGGGATTTGAACGGCGCTCGCGACCGATGGTGGTAGGCTCCATATGTCCCGCAAATACCTGATAATCATCATCCAAGGTCATAAATTTTGTTTTGATGCTTCGCAAGAGTGCCGCAGGGTCGCAGAGTGGAAAATCAGTACGCCCAACACTTCCTTTAAACAAAACATCGCCCCCAATGATGAAACGTTGGTCGTGGTTGACAAACGCCAAATGCCCGGGCGCGTGGCCAGGCACAAACAGAATGTCAAGGGTTGAATGGCCGAATTTTACCACATCTCCTTCGTCCAAAAAAGCATTGGCTTCGACGGGTTCGTAGCCTCGGATTCCCCATATATTGCAACGACTTTCAACAGATGCCAAAATTGGAAGCTCGTTTTTGTGCATGTACATTTTTACGCCATATTTGCGCTTTACATACGCACTGCCAAATACATGGTCTAAATGCGCGTGTGTTTGGAGGAGCATCGTTATTTTTAGGCCTTTTTGTTCGATAAAACGCGCTAACGTTTCTTTTTCTGATTGCATCAGACAGCCCGGGTCAATAATGACGGCCTCATTGGTTTCGTCATAAAGCACGTAGGTATTCTCTTCAAAAGGGGAGAAAACAAAAGATTGTATTTGAATCATACTTACTTCATCATATTCAACCGTAAAATTACTAAACTATTCTGTAAACACTACCGACAATGACTGATAAGCAACCCCAAAGCCCTTTTATTGACCAACGCAAAGGATATTATTTTTTAGAAGGCCCCAAGAGCCGACGTTCTGAGTTTGTGTTTTTGTTGGAGGTAGTGTGGGAGTTTTTTAAGGGAATTCGAGCGTTACATTTTGTGGGGCCGTGTGTAACGGTGTTTGGCTCGGCACGATTCAAAGAAGGAAGTATTTATTATGAGCAGGCCCGTGTATTGGGGAGGCGGATTTCGCAGGAATTGGGACTGACAATCATGACGGGTGGTGGCCCAGGTATCATGGAGGCGGCCAACCGAGGGGCATTTGAAAGTGGTGGACGTTCGGTGGGGTGCAATATACAGCTTCCTTTTGAACAAAAAGAAAACCCATATATGGAAAAGTGGGTAAAAATAAAGTATTTTTTTATTCGTAAAGTGCTCTTAGTCAAGTACTCTTATGCCTTTGTAATTATGCCGGGTGGGGTAGGCACCATGGACGAACTGTTTGAAACACTTACACTCATTCAAACGGGGGTGATTCATAACTTCCCGATGGTTGTCATTGGCAAAGAATACTACACACCGATGATTTCGATGTTACAAAAGATGGCTGACCAAGGCACTATCTCGCCCAAAGACCTAGATTTACTCAAAGTTACCGACGACATCGACGAAGCCATTGAGCACATTCGGGTGTATCTGACCGCCAATTTTCAAATCCAGAAACGTCGTCGGCCTATCTGGTGGCTTTTGGAAAAGAGATAATGACTATCTCTTTTCTACCAAATATTCTCCATGTCTTTTTTGACATACGTATGGTTACGCTCCACATATACGCTGTTGCCAGTTGGGCGTTTGATGCCCATTGGGTTCTTGGTAGAAAGGCGATACAGCATGGCGATGGGCCACAAAAACACATAAAACATAATCGAAAGGATGACGCGGGAGTTAAACCAACCCAGACCTTCGGCTATTTTGAACCAAATTTTGACGATAAAATCGCCAACAACTGGAACGAAAATACTCAAAGCTCCCACGATTCCAGCGGCATATAACAAATAAAGAGCGGCAGATTTGAAAATAAACGAAAAGATAACCAGCCCGGTAACGATTACTAACTGGGCTTTACTTTTTTCAGCTTCAGACATTTTTTGAGGGGTGAGGGGTGAGGAGTCAGAAGCGGGAATTACAGTTCGTAAACTGCTCAATTCTCGCTCCTGACTCCTTAATACTTAAAATAATGTATAAATAAACGGTGCTACGGCTGAGCCTCCGCCAATGACGATGATGACGCCGATAAGCAATAAAAGAATAATCATTGGAGCTAACCACCACTTCTTCCGCTCACTCAGGAAAGCAAATAAGTCTTTTAAGAAATCCATCTTCGGTAAGTTTGTAGTTATTTATATACGTATTCGGTTTAAAAAGCAACCAAAACGAATGGTTTATAACAGTTATAGAATGTAATTAAGCACAAATTTACACATTTTCGCATTAAGACAAAGTGAACATTTGTGGGATTTATTTTATGGAAACCTTCATTTGTTCAAATAGCTTTTCGGCAATGACTGCATTTACTTTGGCGCTGGCATGACCATCATTCTTGCCTACAATCCGCTCTTTGGGTGGAATCGGTCCCAGGTGTTCACTCAGGCGAACGACTGGAATTTGCTGATTGGTAAAGAAATCTTCAATGGGTTTGGTATAGCCATTGCTTTTCTCCACATTTTGTAAAAACGGAACCATCACCACGTACATCGGCGCTTTGTGCGCACGGGCGTAGTCCACGATTTTCTGTAAATCACGCAAGTGAGGATTCAGAATCGTGGTGTCGGTGTATGATTTCTGAACAAAGTCCGTAATCGACGCGGGGGGCATGTGCGGGAATTGCCAATAAATGTAATTGGGCAGATAAAAGCGCATCACCAACGACCCTACGCCCGGGAGCTTGATATCGTCGTAAGGCTTAAACTCGGCCAAGGTCAGTTTGGCGTCGCGGGCGGCTCTTTCGATGTCGTTGGGGAAATATTCTAACACCAACACATCGGGCTTGACGGGAAATTTCTGTAAACGCTGAAATTCATCGCGTGTATCAGAACCCGACACCCCCAAATTGTACACTGCGTACTTATCAGCGCCCAGTTTTTGCTCCAATTGATCCGAAAAACGCTCTTCCGTTTTGTCTAAACCGTGTCCTGCCGCGAAAGAATCGCCCAAAACCAATACTTTTTTCTTTTTCTCAACGCCCGTTTTCGGAAAATCGCGGTAGCCTTCGGCCGTAATCGGTTTCCAGTACTTGGCAAACCAAATCTGCGAAGCCTTGCTCAAATCTCCTTCGTGACTTTGGGAAACAAACATAAACGCGATTTCTAATAAACCCGCCAACCACACCACCATAATCCCAAGCGTAGCGATGTTGGCTACAATTTTATTGCCCTTGGGGTTCTTGATAATTCCGTAATAAAACATCCGCAACAGTTCTATTAGTACAAAAAATAGCACCATTGCTTTGGCCAATCGGATATAAAAATTATCCATAAGGCCCGCGTAAGGGTAATCAAACTTGATGTTTATTTTGTCTGGAAAAAACAAAAGAAACGCTGGAATACTCAAAACAGCAAGGCGGATGAGTGAGGTGATGAGTTTTGAAATCATATAAAAAATGTAGGAATAAGTCCCTGAATCATTGGTATTTGTGGGTAAATGGACCGAAATTTAATCCAGTACAAACTCCTCTTTCCAGTTATCGGTATCCTGCCATTCGGGTTGTTGACGTTTGTCAAACAGATAATTTCCTACGACCAAATAATCCATTTCGGTGCGCATAAAGCAGCGATAGGCATCGTTGGGGGTACTTACGATGGGTTCGCCGCGTACGTTAAAGCTGGTATTGACAATCACGCCATAACCGGTCAATTTTTCAAAATCCTGAATCAATTGATAATAACGCGGATTGGTCTGCTTGTGTACCGTCTGAATACGGGCCGAAAAGTCGATGTGCGTAATGGACGGTAAGTCTGAACGCAAATAATAGAGCTTGTCGCGCAAATCAAACGAATCAAACTCGGCGGGCAGTTTTTTGCGGCGCGACTCTTTGACCGGGTGAACCAACAGCATATACGGTGATATCCCGTCAAAATCAAAATATTCACCCACTTTTTCGGCCAATACCGAAGGTGCAAACGGACGGAAGGACTCGCGATATTTGATTTTGACGTTGAGTTTTTTCTGCATTTCTGCGTTGCGGGGGTCGCCCAAAATACTGCGTGCTCCCAACGCCCGGGGGCCGAACTCCATCCGCCCCTGTACCCAACCTACCACGTTGCCGTCGGCCAAAATTTGGGATACTTCCTTGGTCAACTCGTCGAAGTTGTCAAATTTTTTGAACGCGGCTTTGTATTTTTTGGAGACCAACTCCACGTCCAAATCCGAGAATGTTGGCCCTAAATAAGAACCGCTCATGGCATCCTGCGTGTAGTTGATGGTGCGTTTTTGGTCGAAATAAATGTAGTAGGCAGTCAAGGCCGCTCCCAATGCTCCGCCCGCGTCACCAGCGGCGGGTTGGATGAATACCTCCTTGAACACCCCTGATTTTTGAAGCTTTCCGTTGGAAACGCAATTGAGCGCCACCCCACCGGCCAAACATAAATAGTCTGCTCCCGTGAGACGTTTGGCTTCCTGCGCCATTTTTACCACTACTTCTTCAGTAACGCGCTGAATGGCCAATCCGAGGTTGCAGTGATGGGCTTCTAATGGGTCTTCTGGCTTGCGGGTTTTCATCCCGAAGAGGCGTTCCCAGTCGGCTTCGCGCACCATTTTGAGGCCCGTGGCGTAATCAAAATAGTTTTGGTCCAACCAGATAGAGCCGTCTTCTTTAATGACCACGAGGTCTTTTTTGATGGTTTCAACGTACTTGTCAACCTCGGGGGAGGAAGGGTTACCGTAGGGAGCAAGTCCCATGAGTTTATATTCTCCAGAATTGACCTTAAAGCCTAGAAAATACGTAAATGCTGAATATAAAAGCCCCAATGAGTGAGGAAAACGGAGTTCTTTCAGTATAGAAATTTTGTTCCCTTCGCCCGAGCAAATTGAAGCGGTGGCCCATTCACCCACGCCATCGATGGTCAGAATCGCTGCTTTTTCGTAAGGAGAAGGATAGAATGCGCTGGCGGCGTGCGATAAGTGGTGTTCGGGAAAAAGAAGTTTAACGGGGTTCTTTTTGTCGTATCCTATTTTCTCTAATTCTTCATTAATGAGTCGTTTGAGAAACATTTTTTCTTTAATCCACACCGGAATGGCGGTGATAAACGACTTGATACCCTTGGGAGCAAAGGTATAATAGGTTTCCAGCAAACGTTCGAACTTGAGTAAAGGCTTGTCATAAAAAACGATGGCATCCAGTTCATTAAGTGTTGTTCCGCCGTACTCTAAACAATAGTTGATGGCATTGGAAGGGAAGTTTGGATCGTGTTTTTTACGGGTAAAACGCTCTTCCTGGGCGGCGGCGACAATTTCGCCATTGTCAATCAGAGCGGCAGCTGAATCGTGGTAAAATGCGGAAATTCCAAGTATCTTCATTCTAAGATGGGATAAAATAGGGGGTATTTGTGATGATTTTTGTTGAAAATCTTGACAATGTTACTACAACTTTGCCGGTTTCTGGTTTTTAATCTTCTATATAATGCAGACAAAACTAAGGAGGATTATGAGAAATTTCAAAAATTAACGAATTAGGTTATTAAAAGGTACGCCGCTAGGTTTTACATTTGCACAAACTAAATGACAAAAATTCATTGAAAATCGCGGCAATTGATATTGGCTCCAACGCAGCGCGCCTACAGATTTCATCCGTTCTGCACGATGGTGGTTATACCAGTTTCAAAAAAGTGGAATACGTCCGTTTTCCACTACGTCTTGGACATGACGTTTTTAATTTCGGCAGCATCACCCCCGAGAGCGAAGCTCGTACGGTCAAACTGATGCAGTGCTACAAACTGTTGCTGGAACTGCACGAAGTCGAGGGGTATATGGCCTGTGCCACTTCGGCCATGCGTGAATCTGCCAATGGCGAGGACATCGTAGAGCGGATTGCGGCAAGCACGGGCATTCAGATTCACATCATTGACGGCACCCGTGAAGCGCAGCTCATCAACAATGTAGTCGTACAAGCTCTGGAAGATGGTCAGTACCTTCACATCGACGTAGGTGGCGGTAGCACAGAACTGAATATTTATTTTAACCGGCAAAAAATTGCCACCAAATCGTTTAAAATTGGCTCCGTGCGTTTGTTGGAAGGCAAAGAAAGCAAAGGCGCTTGGGGGAAAATGGAACAATGGATTGAGGATAATGTAGATTCGCTCGAACCCATCGTGGCCGTCGGAACGGGTGGTAATATTTCCAAGCTTTTTAACTTGGTCTCCAAAACTGCCGACAACTCGACTTCTTTGTCGGAACTAAAACGAATGCGTGACTACATCGCCTCCTTTAGTCAGGAAGAACGCGTCAATAAATTACGACTCAATGCCGACCGTGCCGACGTTATCATTCCAGCGGCGGATATTTATACGTCAGTCATGAAATGGGCGGGTGCAGATAGGATTCTGGTACCCGACTTAGGATTGAAAGACGGTATTATTCAGTTGGTATACGAAAAACTGAAAAAGTAAGAGTATTGTACGTTGCTATGCTCAACCCCTTCAGACCTAAAAAGCCGAAGGGGTTTTGTGTTTATAAATAAGACAGCCATTTTAGGTTTCGGTGCGTGGCTTTGTAGTTTGCGTACCAACGACACAATGGATACAAAAATAAAACCACGGCTATCCATACACCATAAACTGCGCCTAACTCGATGCCAGAGTTGGGCGGTCGTCCAAAGCTAAACGTTCCAATGGGGATATCTTCCCAGCGGAACCCCTGCAAAAACAGCATCCCAAACATGACGCTGTGTATCAAATACCAGTGAACCAAGTAATAAAACATCGGAACTTTTCCATAAGTAGCCATTACCTTGGTGAAAGCATTGGGTTGAATATCGCCCAGCGCTAACAATCCAAACATGAGTCCGAGCATAACCAACGTATAAAGCAGGGAAGGCGGGTATTTGGATACATTTATAAACGACAGAAAAGTAAAAAGACTTGATTTTTGCGCTGCCCATTGCGTAGGGTTGCCGTAAAAATTGAGGAGCCGAATCATCACAAACAGACTTATTGCCAACAAAGCAGAGCGCCAAAGTATGTTTCTGCGAATGGGCTCGGCTTTTTCAAACACGCTACCAAAGCCAAACCCCGCTAGCATGATGCCAAGCCAAGGAATGAAAGGGTATAGTGTGCCCAATGTGAAGTTTGGAGAAAGCGTAAATACATTGGTGACAAACAAAAATGACCAGCCCACGGCTAGTCCTGGATTTTGAGGAACAGGAATTAGGGTGGTCAGGCCATGCAACAAGACAATGCTCCACCCGATAATACCTAATACCCTCACGGGTACTTTTAACAAAAAGGATAACGTCACAAAACCCAACCCGATGGCAAAAATAACTTGTAGAATAATGGTACGGAAATGAATATCGAACCAAAAAGCAAAATTGATGACTGTGATTTCCAACAACATCAGCCAGAGTCCTCTGGTCAGCAGGAAGCGTTTGGTTTGCGCGGGATTGTGTTGGCTTTTAAAAGTTAAGTACGCCGAGACTCCCGACAAAAAAACGAAACTGGGCGCGCAAAGATGCGTTACCCAGCGGGTCATAAACAGGGCAGCGGTAGTGGTTTGTAAATTGGTAGGGTCTTGGGTTAACGCGGTAGTGTGCATCAAATCCCTGACGTGATCTAATGCCATGATAATCATAACAATACCGCGGGTAACATCAATCGTGTGAATTCGTTTCATGAATTTATCTTTTGGCTTAGGGGCCTAAAGATAAATAGAAACCCACAGAAATAAAGGCGATTTACTTCTGTGGGAATGGATATTTGAGGTTTAAATAATCCGCTTCAAGGCAAAATTGGCCGATACCAGCCGCCCGTTGCGACGTACCACCACGTGCATTTCTTTGCCTTCGCGGCGTTGAAACATTCGGTAAATATCAGGTAGCCCCATGGTTTCGACCGATTGGCTGTTGATCAGAAGCACTTCGTCTCCTTCTTGAAGCCCTGCCTGAAAGGCGGGTGAGCCTTGGATTACGTTTTCAACAAAAAATTGCCGAAAGCCTTTTCCTTTGGCTCGTACATCCATACCGCTCATGTCGTGTTCAAAGCGCTCTTTGAAGCGTTTTTTGTTGGGTTTCAGCACAATGTATCCTGCTTCATAATTAAACGTCACCTTGAAGCGACTTAACAATTCTCCACCTAGGTTTCCGTCGCGGTAAGGAGACTGGTCGGTGAGTTTCATGCCAAATGCTGAGCTGTCTGGAAAAGTGGTCAATACATCCGTTAGTTCAAACTGCCCGATACGCACCTTGGGAATCCGACCGATGTGGCCGTTGATAACCCCCGCCAAGCCAACGCCTAGCTGCGATTTTACCACTTTTTGGGGCAATTGAATATTATTGACCGAAGTATTGAGCATTAAAGCGTGCCCCGCACCCGTATCCAACACCACCCGAATCGGTAATTCGCGGTCATTGGACACGACCGTTACGGCGTCCAGATAGGGTTTGGTTTTTTCAATTACAATCGGGAATCGGTCGCCTTGTTTGGCCGTATATTTGTATTTGGTAGGCGTGGTGAGCGTGAGTTCTTGTCGATGAAAATCAATCGTGACCACAAATTTGCTGAATATTTCGTACCCAAAAATGCCGTGAATGGGCGTTCCTACCACCTCCGATAGCCGCAATATTTCGCTGTCCATTACCACGATGTTATGTTTGAACCCCTGCATTTTGCCCATTTTGAGCGTGTTGCCCACGGTGACATCGGCTGCAATGGATTTGCCGTCGCCCATGCCTTCGATTTTCATTTTGCGTACCGATTTCATGCCCAGTTTTTGCGCAACGGAAGCATCGGTCAAAATCGTTGAGCCCACGCCCGTATCAAGCACAAATCGGAGGGTATCTGATTTATTGATGCGCACGGGCACAATGATGAGATTAGAGTGTAATTCAAACGGAATCCGTGTGGATTGGCGACCGTTGGCCAAGTGCAGCCCATGGATTTGCTCCTGTTCTTTTTGCTCGATGGCTCGGCTGCTGAAGCACACAAAAAGAGTAGCGAGGCAAAGTACTAAGTATTTCATTTTCATGGCTTTGTAAGGGTTATTTGAAGCCATGAAGTAAAGCTATTTATCAATGCGGCGCATCACCCCAAAATAGGGGTTTTTGCGCCAATGTATTGTTTATCAGCTGATTTTGGCGGAGCCCACCCGCCTGACGGACTGTGCGTCCCAGTTCAAAACCGTCAGACGGGATAGTGGTTATCCCCCAAAAATAGGTAGGTTAGATAAGTTTGTCTTTTACCGCCTTTTTGAGGGCTTCGGTCTTGTTGGTTACGTGTAGTTTTTGGTAAATATTCCGAATGTGCGTCTTAACGGTCTCGACACTAATAAACAGTTCGTCGGCAATCGAATGATACGTTTTTCCCCTAGAAAGAAGGGTCAAAACGTCTGTTTCTCGGTCGGAAAGAGGAGTATTGAGGTTGCGTTGAAATGACTTTACCACCAGCGATGCAATCTTTGAGCTCATGGGCGCACCACCGCTCAATACCTCATCAATGGCATTCAGCAAACGGATGTGGTCGGTATCTTTAGTTAGATACCCCGAAGCACCCGCACAAAGCGCTTCAAAGACCAATTTGCCATCTTCGTGTACGCTGATGACCAGTATCGTGGTGTGGGGGCGTTCGCGCAAAATGCGTTTTATGCCTTCAATGCCGTGCATCCCCGGAAGCTCAAGGTCAATCAATACGAGGTCGGGAGCGTCTTTTTTTAAGTTTTTGAGGGCATCGATGCAGTTCGTGTACGTGTTCACGACGTGAAAACGTTGCTGACTTCCAATGATGAGTGCCAAGCCATCTTTGACGGCTTCGTTGTCTTCAATAACGGTGATTTTTGTAACGTTAATCATTATACGTTTATGGGTTTACCCAAAAAGCTAACTACTTTTGGGGGAGGCTGTTTTGGTTGGAATGCTCCCTCTCAGCAAAACGATTGTTCCTTTGGGAGGGGTAGGCGTAATGGATAAATGACAATGGATTCGTTCGGCGCGTAAGCGCATGTTATTCAGTCCTTTATGATAGCCTTCGGTGGGGAATACGATTCCCGTGCCATCGTCAATCAGGGCAAAAGACATCATTTGATTTTCGATGGTTGCCCGAAAAATGATGTTTTGACATTGAGCATGCTTGACGCAGTTGGTTAAGGCTTCTTTGAAAATCATAATCACCTGAATGCTTCGGCCCGGTGGCAGATGCACGTTTTCGTACTCGTTAGGAAAACGAATGTCGGTATGAAAATGAATGGGGGTATCTTGTAATAAATTTTCGCCTAAATCCTTGATATACAGGGATAATTCGTTGATTTGGTTACTTTCGGGGTCAATCGACCAGATGAAATCTTTGGTGTCTCGGAAGAGCTTAACAACGTTTTTTTCAATTTCTCCCACAATGCGCTTTTCCTCACTTTCGTGCCCATTGTAGCGAAGTTTGAGCACGTTGGACTGCATTCGAATGGCAGCCAAACGATTGCCCAATTCGTCGTGAAAATCCTGAGCTATTTGTACCCTTACGGCGGCCTCGGCTTCCTGTTTTAGCTTTTCATACGCCAATACCCGCCGTGTACGGTATTGAATATAAAGCTTTTGCGATAAAATCCCGAGTGATACTAAAGTGGTGGCAATGAGTAATATAAACCACCAACGTTGATAAAAAGGTGGAATAATTTCAAAAGTATAGGTCGAAATATCTCCCCAATGATTGTCGCCGTAGGAAGCGCGTACTTTGAAGTGATAGCAGCCCGGCGTGAGATGGGAATATACAACGGCCGTTTGGTCGGTTGGGCCGAGCCAGCCTTCATCCGCTCCTGCCAATTGGTACTGGTACCTTACGTGGTCTGGACGGGTGTGATTAATGGCTATAAAGCTGATTCTTAGTTGATTTTTGGTGTTTGGTAATGATAAGCCCTCGTAGACTTGGTTCCACTTGCTTTGGCCTTGGGCGTAGCGGGCAAGGTCTGTTGTGTCAAAAGGAATTCTGACATCCGTAAAATGGACTTTCAATGCTTCTGGGCGAGATTTAACGTTCCTCTCTCGGTGCCTGAAGAGCCCTTTGATGGTTCCAATCCATAATTCCCCGTTGGGGGCTACAAATGCCGTATTGGCGTTGGTTTCGCGGGCGGTAAAGCCGTCAGTTTCGTTGTAATGTCTGATATTGCTGATTTTCAGGCTTTTATCAATCGTGATTAAATCAATGCCGCGCTCGGTGCCGACCCATAACCGGCCTTGCTTGTCAAAAATGGTATTGTAAATCAGGTTGGAACAAAGCCCGTTTTTTACGGTATAATACTCCTTTTTGCGCGTTTTTGGGTCAAACACCGCAATACCGTCCTCAAAGCTTCCCAAGGCTAGCAGACCATCGTGGCGTTTGGCCATGCTCAAGGCGGGAAAAGAAGCAAGGGCACGGTCGTACATAAAATCGTAGACAGTACCGTTTTTTAGGATATTCAATCCCCCCGGGCCAGAAGCAATCAGTTCATTATCATTGAGTTGTAGCGTTCTACGTACAAATCGACCTTTTAATCCCTGCTTAGAAGTATAGTGGTGGAGTTGGGTTCCATCGTGCAAAATTAACCCGTTAGAAGTGCTAATCCACATCTCCTTCCCCTTTCCTACTTCCATAAAAAGCGTGACTCCGTGCGAAGATAAGTATGTATCAAGGGGGATATATTCTATGGCTGTTTTTGAAATTTTATAAACCCCCGCCCCCGCCAGTCCAACCCAGGTATTTCCTTCATTATCAACGGATAGGCAATTGACTCGCTTGCCCAGAAGCGGCTTGGGGAGCGGCAGAATTTTGCTGGTTTTGGTGTCCCAAATATCCATTCCATGATCGAAATAGCTAATCCATAATTTTCCGTCGGGGGCAAGGGCAAAACAGGAGATGGTATTGCTGCTTAAACCTGACGTAGCATTCAAACCCGTGAAGGCAGGGTTGGTGAATTTATAGACGCCGTCGCCGTCGGTGGTAAACCAAATATTTCCTTCGCGGTCTTCCAACATTCCTTTGACCATGAAGTTTGTAAAACCATTTTGGACGCCAAATTTTAGGAGGCCTCCTTTTTGGTAACGCATCGCTCCCGTGGTCAGCCCCATCCAGATACAGCCGTCGGAGGTTTCGGTCATTTCGTGGGCGAGTTCTTTGCTAATAAATTGTAAATCAGTGGTTTTGATGTCAGAGTTATGGGCAGAAGTTCGAAAAACTCCCTTTTCGGTTCCCAGCCAAAGGCTGTCTTTAGAGTCAAATAAAATACACCGCAAGACCATGCCGTCGGGCGTATGATACCGAGATTGAAGGCCTTTAGGAGTTACCTCAAAAATTTCTCCGCTGTAGGTCGAAACCATCAATCTTTTATCGCGCGTGCCCGACATATCGCTGTAAAAGGAGGGGCGAACCGCGCCGCTTTTCTTCAAAAAAATGAGGCTATCGTTGACTATTTTCCCCAGTTGACTCGCATTACAAATGGCGTAAACATTGCCTTTTTGGTCACCAATTACGGAGGAAACCGTGTAGGGTTCGCGGTTGGGGGAGTAAACGGGACGGGTATTTTGGCCGTCGTAGATAGAGAGACCAAAGGGGGTACCGATGTACATCAGGCCTTTGGCGTCAATTTCGAGTGATAAAATATTGTTTGCGGGCAGATTATCCTCTTTTCGGTAGGTGGTAAAATGCAGCCCGTCGAAGCGAGAAAGCCCGCCGCCGCGCGTAGAAAGCCAAATGTACCCAAAGCGGTCCTGCTCGATGTCGGAAACCTGCGATTGGCCCAACCCCGAAAAAATATCATAGTGCCGGAAATAATACACCTGCGCCACTGATACTCGCAGCACCAGTGAGAACAGCAAAAGGGCAACCCATCTGCTGGCGGTTAAAATGTTGATTGACTTCACATTGCTAAATATATTTTAGAGAATATTCTATATGGCTGAAATTTTGAATATTCACTACAGGAAGTAAGTGTACAAATGTAAAACAAATCTTTATATCTGATTAAAAATAGGGTAGTTAATATTTTATCAAAATTCATCAATTTCTGGCTATGAAAACTCCTCGGGGGCATCGTACCTTTGGCCTGAAGAATGTAAATTTCAAACGATGAATTCAGTAACGATTATCGGGGGAGGGGTAAGCGGCCTTTTTTCGGCGTATTATCTTCAAAAAACGGGCCATTCGGTCACTATCATTGAGCAAGGAGCGTTTCTCGACGGTTGCTCTTTTGGCAATGCAGGCATGATTGTCCCGAGTCATATTGTGCCGTTGGCCCAGCCGGGCATGATTGCCAAAGGCTTGCGCTGGATGCTGAAATCCACCAGTCCGTTTTATGTAAAGCCACGGTTGAGTTGGGATTTGATGAAATGGGGATTGCTGTTTTATAAATATTCCACCGAACAACACGTCCAACGTTCCATCCCTATTTTGCGGGATATAAGTTTGCTTTCTAAAAAACTCTTTCAAGATTTGGCTGCTTCTGGCGACGTAGATTTTGGGTGGCACGAGCGCGGATTGTTGATGTTGTACAAAAACGCCGATACCGAGCACGAAATGGCCGAAGAAGCGCACTTGGCCAATCAGGCGGGCATTGTGGCGGAGATGCTGAACGGCGCTCAGGTGCAGGCGCTTGAACCTGAGGTTCGGGTAGATGTGCGTGGCGCAGTTTACTACCCAGGTGATGCACACATAACACCCAACTTGCTTATTAAGAATTTATTAGACTTTCTTAAAAAACAGGGAGTGCAGGTTTTGGAGAACGAAGAGGTGCTTGGTTTTGAGAAAAAAGGAACAAAAATAACGGCCATACAAACGGCCAAAGGGAGTCATAAAACCGAAGAATTAATCATTGCGGCGGGGGCTTGGTCGCCCGTTTTGACAGAGAAGTTGGGTATTTCGTTGCCTTTACAGGGCGGGAAAGGCTACAGTTTCATGCTCAAAAATGTGAAAAATAATATCCACGTACCCGCCATCATGCTTGAAGCGCGCGCCACGGCGACTCCGATGGGCGGGGACTTACGTTTTGCAGGTACCTTGGAAGTGGCAGGAACCGACATGACGGTCAATATGAACCGCGTGCGGGGAATTGTACAGGGAATTACCAATTATTATCCCGAACTAGAAGTACAACTACCCGAAGTAGACAAGGTATGGCGCGGTTTGCGGCCTTGTTCGCCCGATGGGCTGCCTTATATCGGACGAGTAAAAGGACTGGATAATGTTACGCTCGCCACGGGGCATGGAATGATGGGCGTGAGTTTGGGCCCTGCTACGGGAAAATTAGTCGCTGAAATTGTGACGGGCAAGGCGGAATCAATGGAGGTGCAGGCTTTTAATCCTTTGCGTTTTAGCTAGTTAATATCTTTTGGTCATGAGTTGTGACTACTTGCACAACTCATGACCAAAAATTAATTTTTAGAAGTTTGGGTATACGGCATTCCTTTTTTCTTCTTTTCGTAGATTGCCCACTGCTCGGGTGTGAGAATGCCTTTGAACTTTTCATCTTTTTCCGTTTGCCATTTATCCACCGTTTCTCGGATTTGTTGGATTTCCTGCGGAGAAGGGCGTGAATTGGCGTGTATTTTCATGAACGCCTCCTGATAATCGCTTAATTTCAGGGCATGGTCCAGATTGAGCGTTTCGATAGAAATTGATTGATCTTCGGTAAGCTTTACTTTTTTGTCCAACCATTTGGTTTGCTCTTCGGCAATTTGGTCTGGCGTCAGTGGTTTTTTGGGCGTAGAGGGAAGCTGATTCATGCTGCGAGAACCGTATCCACGGCCATAGCCGCCACCGTAGCCGCCGTACCCACCATATTGCGCCATTGTTTGAAAACTTATAAAAAGGGTAGCTACGAGGCAAAATTGTAGGAATCCTATTTTCATCGTGTGTCTTTTTTAGAAAATTGGTCGAAATGTAGTTATTTTCGATGCACTTTCAAAAATACTGTTCCCGTATTCTTTCAGTTTATGACTCCTTTTAATCAACGCCTACGTGCCCTTAATGCCTGGAAACCGCCCCAAGATTGGCTTCAATTGACCGCCATCGACGCCCACACGGGAGGGGAACCCTTACGAATTATCACGGACGGTTTGCCCGAAATCAAGGGGAATACAATTCTGGAACGACGGGCTTATTTAAAAACAAACCTTGACCAATTGCGCAAAGCCTTGATGTGGGAGCCGCGCGGTCATGCGGATATGTACGGGTGCATCGTTACCGAACCAGTAACCAAAGAGGCTGATTTTGGAGTGATTTTTTTGCACAATGAAGGCTATAGTTCCATGTGTGGGCATGGAATTATAGCAGTAACAAAAATGGCGGTTGAATTAGGATTGATTGAGGTAAAGGAACCAGTTACAACGGTTAGAATTGATACGCCAGCGGGCTTGATTACGGCCTATGCCAACGTGAAAAATGGCCAGATAACGTCGGTGAAATTTCAAAATGTACCTTCCTTTGTCTTGTACCGCGACCAATCTTTGATGATTGAAGGATTGGGCGAAGTGCGATTTGATGTGGTCTACGGCGGGGCTTTTTATGCGTATGTAGACGCAGACGCACTGGGCATGGGCATGACGACTGGAGATTATCGTTTGTTGATTGAAAAAGGAATGGCCATCAAAAAGGCTGTGATGGATTCACTTTCCATTGTGCATCCTTTTGAGAAAGATTTGAGCTTTTTATACGGGACCATTTTCTACGGAAAAGGCCATGCCGAAGGCGTTGACAGCCGAAACGTGTGCATTTTTGCCGATGGCGAAGTGGATCGCAGTCCTACGGGAACGGGGGTGAGCGGGCGCGTGGCGTTGCAACACGCGCGTGGGGAGCTGGCCATCAATCAGCCAATGGTGATTGAGAGCATTGTAGGGAGCCGATTTACCGCTTCCCTTCAATCCGTTACCACCTTTGGCCCGCACGCGGCGGTTATCCCTGAAGTGGAAGGGACCGCTCATATTTGCGGTAAAAACACCTTTTTGATTGACCCAAAAGATGAATTGGGAAAAGGGTTCTTCTTGCGGTAAATTTAATTCTAACAACCAATGACTGAGTTACAAAAAAACTCAAGAAACCATATCATGGATTTTTTCTACACATTAGCCTCAAATGAAAGGCAAATTGGTTATAAAAGATTTGTGCCTTTTGTTCATATTCCATACGAGTTAATTGCTCAATGGGATGGGTTTTACAAATATCATCAAAATCAAAAATGGTTTAGAGATATTTGGAATGAAAATGAATTGAAATGGCTCAGAGACTTCGATAACAAGTTCAATGAGTCATTAGATATGTTACCAAAAGATATTCCTGACATCCCCGAAATATTTGAAAATACTCATTGGTTACAGATTATGCAATTAGCTAAAGAGACACTGGATAAATTTACTAACCAATAGAAATTAAAACATATTTTCTGAAAATGTTTCAACTTCGCTATTTTTCCCGTCAGGCCGTCGAAGAAGGAGTTACCATGCCTGAGGCCATCGAATTGATGAAAGAAGCTTTTCGCAGCCTATCGGTGGGGGAGGCGGTGGTGCCTTTGAGGGTAAACCTGCCGCAGCCCCAACAAAACGCCCAAACGCTCTTTATGCCTGTGTATCTACCATCAGCCGAGGCTTTAGGCCTGAAAATGGTCACGATTTTTAGAGATAATCCAGCGCAAAATCTCCCCTTGATTCACGGGCTGATGCTCGTGATGGATGGCACCAACGGACAGCCGCTGGCGCTATTGGATGCTGAATACCTGACCGCCTTACGAACGGGGGCGGCGTCTGGCTTGGCAACAGATTTATTGGCCCGCAAAAACGCGACTGTGTTGGCGGTTTTTGGTACTGGAGTGCAGGCACGTACGCAGGTTGAGGGAGTTGCTGCTGTACGGGCGCTGCAAAAAGTGCTAGTTTTTGGGCGAAATCCTGAAAATACAGAAGTTTTTTGTAAAGAAATGCGGGCAAAAACGGGGCTGAAAATAGAAGTAGCGCACACCCCTGAGCAGTTGTTGGAGGCGGATATTATTTGCGCCGCCACTACGTCCAACGTGCCTGTTTTTGAACATCGCTACCTCAAAAAAGGTGTACACATCAACGGTGTAGGTTCGTACCGACCCGATGCCCGCGAAATTTCTGGGCAGACCATGCAGGCCGCGACCATAGTGGTAGACCAACGAACAGCGGCCATTGCCGAGGCGGGAGATATTGTGTTGCCCATGAAAGAGGGGTTGCTCAGAGATACCTCAAATTTTGTGGAGCTAGGTGAGATTATTTTGGGAGCAAAACCGGGACGCATTTCGGAGAATGAAATCACGGTTTTTAAGTCCGTAGGCAATGCTGTGCAGGATTTGGCTGTGGCGAGTTACTTAGTTGGGAAAGCCCAGAAAGAAAGTTTAGGTATAGTTTTGATGTGACTTTTGGGATGTAATTGAGTATCACATTAAAGAAACAGACATTTTTTTAATGTACCAATTTGAATTTAACCTTTTATATTGCCGACGATTTATAGACGATATATACTGGATTGATAGAGGAATAAAGGGAGAAAAAGTATGAACGTTATGAATTATTGGGTACTTCTATGCACATCTTCTACGGTTTGCTGCGCCCAGTCCATTATCACGCGTGGGCCTTATTTAAATAACTCTGATACCAAAGCGACTATTCGCTGGCGGACAGACAGTCCCACAAATTCGGTCGTGACCATTGGCGCTGCCACCTATTCCAATTCGCTCCAAACCACTGAGCATATTGTGAAAATAATGGGTTTGACGCCCAACTCCCATTATTCATACCGCATTGGAAGTACAAGTTATACCTTTCCAGTCGACACAAATTATCATTTTCATACCGCCCCGGTTTCGGGTAGCTTCGTACGTCCCGTAACGGTGATTGGGATTGGGGATTTCGGGGTAAGTACAACGGCGCAAAACGATGTGGAAAATGTTTTGCCACAGCAGGCGGATGTTTGGCAATGGTATGGCGATAATGCGTATCCTATCGGCTCAGCGGCTGAGTATGAGGCCCATGCCTTTGGCCCTCATTATCGAAATCATTATCCTAAACTCAATCTTCTGCCGAGTTTGGGAAACCATGATGCCGTCAGTTCTTCTCCCACTACCCAAACTGGGCCTTATTTTGAGTATTTTAGTCTTCCGTCATCGGGAGAATATGGGGGTGTAGCCTCCAATACTGCCGCCTATTATTCATACAATTATGGGCACGTTCACTTCATTGTTTTAGAATCAACAGAGGCTCCTTTTCGCAGCGCTACTGGTGCAATGGCCAATTGGCTTCGGCAAGATTTGCAGGCGGATAAAAGCCTTTGGAGGGTTGTCTATTTTCACCATCCCCCCTTTTCAAAAGGCTCACACAACAGTGACCTCGAAATAGACATGGTGGAGATGAGGCAAAATATAGTTCCTATTTTGGAACAATACGGGGTGGATTTAGTATTGACGGGCCATTGCCACGGGTACGAACGAAGTCATTTTATGCACGGTTTTTATGGTACTTCGTCACAATTCAACGATTCGTATCGCTTGTCTACGGGGACGGGGTTTCCCGAACCCTATCAAAAAACGAACAAAGGGGCGGTTTATGCCGTAGTGGGGACGGGAGGAGTTGCTTTGAAAGGCTCTGGGATTCATAACGCAATGGCGACTTCTGTTTTTAATAAATATGGCTTTGCTAAAATGACCTTCACACGTGACAGTCTTTGGTTTCAGTTTATAGGGACTGATAAACAGGTAGTTGATCAGTTTATTATTCGAAAGTTGCAACCCTGCCCTGACCAACTTGTTTTTAGTTCTCCACCTCACCTCGGAACCCAATCATTTGAGGCACACCTGACCATTACCTCTACTAATCAGACGGCAAAAGGAAGTGCAATTTCGTATTCAGCAGGTAAATCGGTAGAGCTTAAACCAGGGTTTTCGACGTCTTCGGGAAGCATTTTTCAAGCCACTGTCGGAGGGTGTAATCCCCCTTGAACCTTTAGTTTATCCTTTAAAATACTCCGTCCGACTTACTTACAATCATACGCTGACGCGTATTTTTTTTGTTAAAATTGCTTTTTTTGTACAAATCCTTGACAATCCTGCGCGCCTACCCTACATTTGCAGCTTCAATTTGTACAATTCTTCGTGAAAACACGCAACTACGCTTTTTTTCGACATCACCACCACCACGCCTGCGGGCGAGCGTAGATACTATTCCATGCGTAGGGCTTCTGGATATAAGTCATGCGTTTTCATTAACTTTGCCTCCCTATTTCGTGTTAGAACGACTTTTGCTCAGGCAATCGTACGCGCACAGATAGTGAATCCCACTCAATCATTTGCTCATCTATTCTTTTCGTTATTCAAAAATGTTACGCATTGCCATTCAAAAGTCCGGACGTCTCAGCGACGATTCCATCAAATTATTCAAAGAATGCGGTATTCAGTTCGATAGCAGTTCTTCCGGAAAGTTAAAGTCTATTTCTGCCAATTTTCCCGCCGAATTTTTATTCCTGCGCGACGATGATATTCCTGGTTACGTCGAAGACGGCGTGGCCGACTTGGGCATTGTTGGAGAAAATGTATATACCGAAACGGGCCGTCAGGTGACCGTAGTGCATAAATTAGGATTTTCGAAGTGCCGTTTGTCGTTGGCTATTCCGCGCGGTACACAATGGAACGGCGTTGAAGACCTTCAAGGCCGGGGCATTGCTACGTCGTATCCGCGTATTTTGGGCAATTACCTGAAAGAAAATGGCGTAGAAGCCGACATTCATGAAATCAGCGGTTCGGTTGAAATTGCGCCAAGCATTGGCCTTGCCGATGCCGTATGTGACATCGTAAGTTCAGGAAGCACGCTCTTGAGCAACGGCCTCAAAGAAGTAGAGGTCATTTATCGTTCGGAAGCGATTTTGATTGCGGCTCCGAATCTAAGCGACGAAAAAGCCCTTTTGCTGGACAAAATCATGTTTAGAATTAAGGCAGTACAGGCGGCGCAAAACCACAAATACATTCTGCTCAATTGTCCTGCCGAGGCCGTTGATAAAATCATGCAATACATTCCGGGCATGAAAGCACCGACCGTATTGCCGCTGGTGACCGAAGGCTGGGTGTCGCTTCATTCGGTTATTAATGAAAATGATTTTTGGACCAACATCGAAAAAATACGCGAAGCTGGTGCCGAAGGGATTTTAGTCATTCCTATTGAAAAAATGATTCGATAACAGTGTAGTCATTGCTTGGCACGACATTTCTTACAGAACTATGCAAATTATCCCTTATCCCAACCGCAGTGAGTGGCCTGCGCTTTTAGCTCGACCGACGCAAAGCATGGCCAATATCGAAAAAGCCGTAGCACCGATTCTGGAACAGGTTCAGAAAGAAGGTGATGCCGCCTTGCGCGCTTTGGCCCTCAAATTTGATAAAATTGACCTTACAGAGATTGCCATGCCCCCCGCAACAGTGGCGGTAGCGGAGGCCAGTCTTACCGAAGAACTCAAAGCCGCCATCCGACAGGCGTATGCTAATATTCGGAAATTTCACGAAACCCAGTACCAGCCTGTTCAGAAAGTTGAAACCATGTCGGGCGTTACTTGCTGGCGGCGCAGCGTGGGTATCGAGAAAGTGGGATTGTATATTCCTGGAGGCTCGGCTCCGCTTTTTAGTACCGTGCTGATGCTTGGTGTGCCTGCACAACTGGCTGGTTGTAAGGAGATTGTTCTCTGTACTCCTAGCGACCACCCCGCCATTTTGTACGCGGCGCAGTTGGTGGGCGTGACCAAAATTTTCAGAATAGGCGGAGCGCAGGCCATTGCGGCGATGGCTTATGGAACGGAGTCGGTCCCCAAAGTTTATAAGATTTTTGGGCCGGGAAACCAATACGTAACGGCTGCAAAAATGTTGCTGGCCAAAGAAGGCGTGGCTATTGATATGCCTGCGGGCCCTTCTGAAGTGGCAGTGTACGCCGATGGGTCGGCGGTTCCGTCGTTTGTTGCGGCGGATTTATTGTCGCAAGCGGAGCATGGTGCAGACAGCCAAGTGTTGTTGGTATCGACAGATAAGAAATTCTTAGCATCGGTTAATCTTACGCTTTCTACACAGTTGGAAGCGTTGCCCCGTAAGGAATTGGCGCGAAAAGCGATTGAAAATAGCAAGGCAATTTTGGTCGAAGATGAAGCCGAAGCCATTGACTTGCTCAATGAATACGCCGCCGAACACTTGATTTTGAGCGTAAGAAACGCCGAGGAAATCTGCGAAAAAATCATCAATGCGGGTTCTATTTTCTTAGGTAATTATACCCCTGAATCCTGCGGCGACTACGCATCGGGCACCAATCATACTCTGCCGACCAACGGCCACGCCCGGGCATACAGCGGAGTGTCGTTGGATAGTTTCGTGAAAAAAATCACCGTTCAGCATATCACTCCCGAAGGCCTCAAATCCCTCGGACCGACCGTTGAAGCCATGGCCGAAGCCGAATCGCTCCACGCCCACAAGCGCGCCGTGAGCCTTCGATTGAGCAGTTTGAAATAATGTAAACGTGGGGGCAGGCCTTGTGCTACCCGTTTGTGTCTATCAGAAATACCTACCACAATGACTTTTGACTTAACAAAAATCCTCCGTCCGCACATCCTTAACTTGGTGCCGTACTCGTCGGCGCGGGATGAATATACGGGCAAAGAAGGTATCTTTTTGGATGCCAATGAAAATCCCTATCAGTCGGTAAACGGGCAGCACTGGAACCGCTATCCCGACCCGTACCAGTGGGCTATCAAACAAAAATTGGCGCCAATTAAAGGCGTACGACCTACCCAAATTTTTCTGGGCAATGGCTCTGACGAACCCATTGACCTTTTGGTGCGGGCCACTTGCACGCCCCGTGAAGACAATATGCTGCTCATGCCGCCTACCTACGGCATGTATCAGGTAAGCGCCGACATCAACGATGTACCTGTAATAAAAGTGCCATTGACGTCTGATTTTCAGATTGATACCTCTAAAGTGTTGGCGGCGTTGACCCCCAAAACCAAAATTGTGTGGATATGCTCGCCCAATAACCCCAGTGGAAATCTGGTACAGCGCGAAGCAATTTTAGAAATTCTGAACAATTTTCAGGGATTGGTGGTCGTCGATGAAGCGTACATTGATTTTGCGAGTGAGCCGTCGTTTACGCAGGAATTGGATAATTATCCCAATCTGATTGTGTTACAGACTTTTTCTAAGGCGTGGGGGTTGGCTTCGCTGCGTTTAGGAATGTGTTTTGCCTCCGAAGAAATTATTAAGGTATTAAACAAAATCAAACCTCCTTACAACCTCAGCGGGGCTACGCAGCAGTTGTTATTTGAAGCACTGGACTATGTCGAAACCAAAAAACAATTGGTCAATGATATTTTGGCGGAGCGGGAGCATTTGCGCACGAATTTGGCCGACTTGCCGTTAGTTAAAAAGATATATCCCTCAGATTCCAACTTTTTGCTCGTCGAATTTGACGATGCGTCGGGCGTGATGCAGTACTTAATTGACCAAAAAATCATCGTGCGTGACCGTTCAAAAGTAATTCTGTGTGATGGATGCCTTCGGATTACGGTCGGCACGGCGGAGGAAAACAAAACGCTGTTAGAAACGCTGAAAGCATTTGCCATCATGGCATAACCGATAAGGGTTCTGAGGCCGCCGATTGTCATTATTAAAATTAACACTACAGTAGATGAAAAAGAAGCTTTTATTCACTTTGTTGCTTACCGCCTTGGGCATTCTACCCTCAATGGCGCAGTATAATAATTGGGCGGTTGGATTTCAATTGGTGGAGCCTTCTGGGCTGAATGTCCGTAAATATTTTGGCGACAACAAAGCCTTAGATATATCGGCAGGAACGTATGGCCTGTTTTATGGCCGCGACCGCAAGTACCGCAAAGGTACCTACCAAAATGCGGGATTCTCGGTGCGGGCGGCGTACCTGTGGCACAAGGGGTTGTTCAAAGCTGAAAAACTGCACGTTTATTACGGCTTCGGAGGCCAAATCAACTCACGTCGCTATTATTTTGACCCTAGCAATGTGCCCGGTGTCAAAGTGTTTACCAATAATATTTCGCTCGGAGGCGCGGGTTTGGCAGGAACTGAATATTTTGTACCAAACAGTCCCTTATCCTTGTTTCTGGAAGGCGGACTTTACATTGAATTGATTCCTGACATTTTTTATCTTCACCCGCAGGCCAGCATTGGCGTTCGTTTTAATTTTTAGCATTGTTATCGTCGGTGGAGTTATAACCTCACCGACGATATTTGTTAAAACGCGGCTTTTTTTATCACTTCAGCACTCACTTTTACCGTTTCAGCACAAATGCCCCTTTGCTTGAGGGCTAGGCCAATTACTTTTGAGCGTTCAAAAATTCAAACAGTAATTTAAGCCATGAAACAAAAAAATGTACTTCAGAACCTGCGGGTTCAGGCAATGCCTTTTGCCAAAAATGCTGCTATCGCCTCGCTATTTGTGCCTTTGATGATGCTCATGTTGATAATGACGGGGTGTAAGAAGGAAGAAATTGTGGATCCAACGTTTACGGTTACGGCAAAAGCGGGCGCAGACCAATCCGTACAGGTAGGGCAACAGGTCAGCTTGGATGCCTCTGAGTCAAGCGACGCGCAGGGCAAGCCGCTCACGGTAGAGTGGAAGCTATTGCGTAAGCCCGCCAAAAGTACCGTAACCCTCTCAAACGCGTCGTCGTTTAAGCCTACGTTTACGCCTGATGAAGTAGGCGAATACGAGCTAGAATTGACCGTTAGTAGTGCCAATGGCAAAAGTACCGACAAAGTGCTGATAACCGCATCGGTGGCCGAGCCTTTGGCCATTACCGCAAACATCACCGTAAAGACCAACCTCACCGACCGCGTAGCCAATCCCGACTTGCCAGACTACATCGTAACCAAATCCATTGACGTCAACAACGAACTGACCATTGCTCCGGGCGTAGTCATTGCGTTTGAGCGAGATGTGCGGATGAACATCAACGACAACGGCGGACTTATCATCGCCAAGGGTGAAGCCAACCGCAAAATCAAATTTGTGGGCGTACAGAAAACCAAAGGGTATTGGGTAGGTATTTCGCTTTATTCGGGTAGCAACGCCAATCTCTTGGAATACGTGGAAATAATGCACGCAGGTAGCCGTACCGTCTTCAGCACTACAAAATCTGCCTTGTTTATGTCGGGAGGTAGCAAGGCGCAGATTGCCCTTAAAAATACCGTGTTTTCACAAAACGAAGGCTACGGAATCTATGCCTACGACGGGTCTATTATACGCGAATTTTCACAAAATGCTTTTTCGAACAACACCGAAGCGGGGATTATGCTTACTGCCGAAAATGTGGCAAAATTGGATGCCGCTTCGACGTTTAAAGGTGGAAATGGCCGCGATGTGGTAGAAGTGACCGCCTCGGGCATCAAAGGCAAAGAAGAAATCACGTGGGCGGGTTTTGCCGACAAAACTCCTTACCGCTTGACGGGTGAATTTACGGTTAGTACCGGTTGGAAATTAAACCCGGGCGTTATTCTGGAAATGAACCGCGACGCCGTCATCAGAATCAATACAGACGGGTATATTTTGGCCAAAGGAACGGCGGCCGCGAAAATAGTTTTTAACGGAGCCAACAACACGGCGGCCTATTGGCGCGGACTGATTTGTTACTCGGCTGACCCGAAAAATTTGCTTGAACAAGTAGAGGTTAAAAATGCGGGCAGCGTAGCTATTGTGTCAGGCAAGCGGGCAAACGTAGCCATCTACGGCAACCGTGCCACCATGACCATCAAAAATACGGCTATCAGCGGCAGCGGCGGTTATGGGGTATTTGTGGGCTACGGCGCTTCGGCCAACGCCGATTTAACGACGGTGAATACTTTCGATAAAAATCAGGAGTCGAATGTGTTGATTGAGAAATAATCAGGGAGATTCTGCACAATTCGGGCCGCCCTTCACGAAGGGCGGCCCGAATCTTTTTGCTCACTTGCCCCACAAATGCCTGAATTTTGGGGTTTTCTAGGGCCGTTCTATTGTGGTATAATTTCCGTCAACAGTTTATTTTCGGCCTTGTCATAGTAGGTGCAAGTCATTTTGTCCATCGCAACTGTCCATTTTTCGATGCCCGATTTTGCACAGTCCTTGCAAAAAGTAGGATAGTCGGTTTGGCCTTGCTGATGCGCATTTAGGTCAATTTTGAATTGTTCGGCATTGCTTATTTCGGCAATAAACAGGGTATCATACGCCGGGGTAGTTGAAGTATGGTAGGCATCTTTCCCAAAATAGTCGGTGTGTCCGTCTGAAACGTAGGTTTCATAGGAGGTCACACCCAATTGAACCAGCTCTTGAATATAGTTGGGAAAATCGGCACCCGATTTTACTTTTGAATGGGCGGCTTTAATTTGGTCTATGGTAAACATTGGTTTTGATTTTTTGGTCGTTAAACGATAATTTGTACAATGCAAAAGTCCTCAAAATGAAGGCGCTGTCATTGTAAAAAACCGTTTTTATAAGAACCGCTTAAACTGTTCGGGAGTGTCGCCCGTGTATTGTTTAAAGTCCTTGATAAAATGGGCTTGGTCAAAAAAGTTGTTTCCGTAGCAAATGTCAGTAAGCGATTTCGGGCCATTCAAATCATTTAATACCGTATTGAAACGAACAATCGACGCAAATTTTTTGGGGGAAGTGCCCACTAATTTTCTGAAACGTTTCTCAAAAGGGCTTTGGCTGATAAACAGCTTTTCGTTTAACTCCTTGATTTTAATGGCTCCTTTTGACTGATAAATGAGTTTGACCGCCTCAACGATAAGTCGGTCGTTTTGAATGTCTTTGAGATGCGAGAGAAAGAATTGTTCAATAATCTGAATACGCTGGGCATCCGTCGTGGCAGATGAGAGTTTTTCTTCCGCTTCACGTACTTTGTTCTTGTCAAAAATATCGTCGAGCGAAATGCTTTGGTTAAATAGTTCGTGGGCGGGGCTTGCCGTAAAGTGCGTAAAGCCGATTTCGGTAAAGTAAACCAATAGGGTCCCGATGTTGGCGGAGTTTTTGAAGAGTTTATAGTGGTCAGAAATACCCGTTATGCCCGATGTTTCCAAATTTAATTTCACATTATTGATAACGGTTGAAAGCTGCCCACGGTACTGAAATCCAATGACAAGGCCCGACGCAGGAAAAACCTTGTATTGGCTTTCCTGCGCGTTTTCGGCCACCACAAAGTATTTAATGTAGGGGCTAAGTTGCGCTGTCGGGATGAATTTATCAAATCTCATAGGGGCTTCTTAGTAGCTATCGAAGTTTCATTTTCAGCAATCCAATTTCAGTGGCTGGCGGCTGACGTTCGTAGAGAATCCTGTAGGTGGCTTCTGTGATGGGCATTTCAACGCCGTATTTCTTGTTCATTTCAAAAATACTGTTGACGGCGTAGTAGCCTTCGGCAATCATTTTCATTTCCATTTGGGCCGATTGAACGCTGTACCCGCGCCCAATCATGTTGCCAAAAGTACGGTTGCGGCTAAATTGCGAATAAGCTGTTACGAGCAAATCGCCGAGGTAGGCCGAGGCGCTCAAATCACGCTCACGCGGGTCTACGGCATTGACAAAACGGCGGATTTCTTGCATGGCGTTGGAAACCAAGACCGCCTGAAAGTTATCTCCGTAGCCCAATCCGTGACTGATGCCACAGGCTAATGCCACTATGTTTTTCATCACTGCGGCGTACTCAACCCCGTACAAATCCACCAAAGGGTTGGCGGTGACAAACCGACAATTCATCAATTGGGCAAAATGCGAAGCGCAGGCTTCGTCGGTGGAGGCGATGGTGAGGTAGGATTGCTTTTCGAGCGCCACTTCTTCGGCATGACACGGGCCCGCAATGACGGAAATCTGACTCAGCGGTACTTCAAAACGCTCCTCTACCCAATCCGTAACCAGACAGTTTTTTTCGGGAATCATGCCTTTAATGGCCGAAACGACCCGTTTGCCTGCAAAATGTTGGGCGGTTAGTCCTTGGAGCGGCTCCTGAACAAAAGCGGCAGGAATAGCTAAAATGACGTATTCGGCACCGTTTAGGGCGTCGGTAATTTTAGAAAAAGTCTTTACTTTACGGGGACTTAGGCGCACATCGCGGAGATAATCGGGATTGTAATGGTGCTTCCGGATGTGGTCAACGGCGCCACGGTCGCGCAGCCACCAACGGATAGATACGTTGTTTTCGGACAGGATTTTGATAATAGCAGTGGCCCAACTGCCACCACCTATAACGGCGATTGATGTCATTGATAGGATTGTCGGTTCTAATTTCGTAGCACAAACTTGCAAAAAAAGCCTCAACTTTACCCTTTGCCACTTCAACTTTACCCTTATTTCTCACATCCGCAGCCTTTGCCGCAACCCGATTTTTTGGGGCTTAATTCTTTTCGTAGGCGGTTGCCGACGTACCCCAACGCTCCTAAAAAAAGCAAACCGATGACAATTGTTTCCATCATTTTGGAAGAGAATTAACGTAAAAATGCGTTTGGGAGAATTTTCTGGTGATTTACGCATTAAAGTATAAAATCTACCCCTCATCGCTTTACACAAAAACGCCTTTTTCCGTAATTGCGTTCCTGATGACCCTTTCCGTTAATAATTTTATGAAAAACAGCAGTACCGAACCTACCTCTTTAAGCCGTTTAGTGAGCTTGCCCGTTATTGTGGCTGCGCTGGGCTATTTTGTGGATGTATATGATTTGATTGTGTTTAATATCGTAAGGGTACCGAGCCTCAAAAGCCTCGGTCTTAGCCCCGAAGAAGTGTCGAGTGTAGGCGCAGCCATTTACAACTGGCAGCAGGCGGGATTGCTGATAGGGGGAATTTTATGGGGAATTTTGGCCGATAAACGTGGTCGGCTGTCGGTCTTATTTGGCTCTATTATCATGTATTCGCTGGCTAATATCCTATGCGGTTTTGTGCAAACGCCTATGCTGTACGGTTTTCTGCGTTTTATGGCTGGGGTAGGGCTAGCGGGGGAATTGGGGGCAGGCTTGACGTTGGTTTCTGAGATTTTGCCCCAAAAGCTACGCGGTTATGGGTCTTCGATTGTGGCGAGTGTGGGGCTTTTGGGTGCGGTGGTGGCTTTCCTGACCAACTCATGGTTTGACTGGCGCACTACGTATTTTGCGGGTGGTGGTTTGGGGTTGGCTCTGCTGCTGTTGCGGATACGCGTGTATGAATCAGGGATGTTTGAGCAGGCCAAAACCCAAAGTTTGCGACTGGGCAGTATGTCGGCGTTTTTTACTGATAGTGCCCGTTTTTGGAAATACATGCGTTGCATCGGGGTCGGTGTGCCTACGTATTTTGTCATCGGAATTTTGGCCACGTTCAGCAATGAATTTGCAAAGGCGTTGGGTATCACGGAAGAGATAGTGACCGGACGTTGCGTGATGTACGTTTTTGTCGGAATGGTCATCGGAGATATGTTCAGTGGGGTGTTGAGTCAGTGGCTCAAATCGCGTCGCATGGCAATTGGTATCATGACCACTATGACTTTGCTGGGGGTGATTATTTATCTGTATGGCGGTATCACCGAGGCAGCGGCTTTTTATATTGTGTGTGCGTATTTGGGCTTTTCGATTGGTTATATCGCCATGTTTTTAACGGTAACGGCCGAAAGTTTCGGGACCAATTTGCGCGCTACGGCTACCTCGACCGTGGCTAATTTTGTGCGGGCCACTACGCTACTGACGCTTCCCTTGTATCAATACCTCAAACCAGGCATGGGGGCTATTTCGGCAGGTGGACTGGTAGCGCTGCTCTGTTTTGCGATTGCGTATCTTTCCCTTTTTCTCATGGAAGAAACGTTTCATAAAGAGCTTGACTATGTAGAATAAGGAGTTGTGGTTTCATGACAATGACAGGCGCACTTTCGGGGTGCGCCTGTTTGTTTCATGACTGTGTTGTACTTTTCTACATCCAATCTGATATGGTTATTTAGTGACTTCTCCGTGGATGTTTAGCGTCACCAATCCACCCTCTGCGTTGGATTCTACCGTGACTGTTTTGTTAAATGTTCCAACGGCGGCGGCGTTAAATGTCGCTTTGATCGTGCCCGATGCTCCTGGCATAATTGGCTGTTTGGGATAATCTACCCCCGTACACCCGCATGAACCGTAAGCCTTGTGGATGATGAGGGGAATGGCACCTTTGTTGGTGAACGCAAATTCGGCCGTAACTGGCTTGCCCTGTGCGATTTGGCCAAAATTGTGGGCGGTTTCTGCCCAACCAAACGCTGCTACTGCCGCACCTGCAAAGACGAGCGACGTGGTAACAAAAAATAATAATAAAGGAAGTGTTACTTTTTTCATAATAATAAGTCTTAAAGTGATTAATTATTTTTTTGATCAATTGACTTTTCAAAAGTAGAAGGTTAGGGCTTGTGCCTGTGTTAATGAAAACTCAACTTTTGTTAATGGTTTGTTAATCCATTGGTAAGAATCCGTCTACGTCCTAAATTCGTATGTGTTTTTTGGTTAATATTGCCAACAGGCAATTTTAATTAAAAGCCTACGCCTGTATTTATGTCAAGAAAAACGATACGCCTTCTGGTAATTTTATCCACATTGTCCATCATTGGGGTCATTGTGACTCAGATATATTGGGTAAGGAAAGCCCTCGACATGGGAGAGCGCCAGTTCAATCAGCAGGTACATGTGTCTTTGCAGGAAGTGGCCGAGCAGCTTGCGCAGCTCAACGCCGTGATGCTGCACAACAACCCCGTCGAGCAACTTTCTTCCAATTATTTTTTGGTTAATACCAACTCCATGGTTGATCCAGGCATTCTGGAACATTACCTCAAAACGAGCTTTGTTAGGCATAATATCATTACTGATTTTGAAGTAGGAATTTATGATTGTGCCAGCAATAAAATGTTTTATGGCGTAGCCTTGAGTACCCGCAATGACAACAAAACCCCAACTCAAACCGCCAATTGGCTCAAATCCAACAAATATCCTTATTATTTTGGCGTACGTTTTCCCAATCAAAATAGTGCGGTCATCAACGACCTTAGAGGCTGGATTTGGTCTTCGTTGCTGGTGTTGATTGCAGTTAGTTTTTTTGGATATGCCCTGTTTGTCATTTTACGGCAAAAACAACTGACCGAAATACAGCGCGATTTCATTAACAACATGACGCACGAGTTGCAAACGCCCATTGCTACGATACGTATCGCAGCCGACGTGCTCAACACCCCCGCCATCAAGGACCAGCCCGAACGCCTCAAAAAATACACTGCGATTATCAAAGAAGAGGCTCTACGCCTCCAAACCCAAGTGGAAACCGTCCTGAATATGGCCAAGGCGGCAAAAAATAAGCTGCCACTTACCATTGAATGGCTCGACGCCCATCAAGTCATTACTTCAGTATCTCATAAGTACGAGAAAGACCTGACCCTTCATCTGAACGCTGTGGAGCCTTATATTCACGCTGACCGGATGCATTTTACGAATGCCATCAGCAATTTAATTGACAACGCTTTTAAATATACGCCCCAAAACCCCGTAATTTTGTTGGAGACATTCAATGAAAATGGCTCATTGGTGGTGTCAGTCAAAGACAATGGCATAGGAATTGCCCCTGAATACAAAGATAAGGTCTTCAAAAAGTTTTACCGGATTCCGACTGGAAATGTCCACAACGTAAAAGGGTTTGGCATTGGCCTGAGCTATGTACAGCAGATTGCTAAAGCGCACCAATGGAGAATCCAACTCAAGAGTGAAGTGAATAAGGGAAGCGAGTTTAAGATTTTGATTCCATTAAAAAAGTAGAGGAAAGCATCTGTACTTTCCGCCATAAATTCTCGATGAGCAGTAATTCTACTTACTGATACGATTTCACCAATAACAGAACCCCTGAAAATGCCGCGTATTTTATATGTTGAAGATGACCCAAATTTGGGTTTTGTGACCAAAGATAACCTCGAACTTCATCATTATGACATCGTCCATTGTACGGACGGATTGCAAGCGTTAGAAACTTTTCAGAAACAGCAACCTTTTGATTTATGCGTGTTGGATGTGATGTTGCCGCACCTTGATGGATTTACGTTGGCGCAGAAAATTCGTCAACAAGACATGCATGTTCCCATTCTTTTTTTGACGGCGCGTTCGTTGCAAGAAGACAAACTCCACGGCCTCCGTCTCGGGGCAGACGATTACCTCACCAAGCCTTTCAGCATGGAAGAATTGGTACTCAAAATAGCAGTTTTTCTCCGCCGAAGTCAAAAAAATCAAGCCAATGAATCAATAACGCAAACGTCAGGAGTAACCAACGTTGGTAATTATGCGTTTGATTTTGAAAAATTATACCTTCAAATCGACGGTAAAACGCAAGATTTGACCTTTCGTGAAGCCGAAGTTCTACGCTATTTGGCTGAACGCCGCAATCAGGTCATCAAACGCGAAGACTTGCTCAAAGCCATTTGGGGCGACGATGATTATTTTATGGGACGTAGCCTCGATGTGTTTATGTCGCGCTTACGTAAATACCTTTGCGACGACCTCAATATCAAGATTGAAGGAATTCATGGCGTAGGCTTCAGAATGCGGTGGTGAGGTTGATTACTTCTTCTTACGAAGCTCAGAGGCGTTGTAATTCATCTTCTTTTTGAAAATTCTTGAAAAATAAAACTCTGATTCAAAGCCAGATTGATACGCAATTTCGGCCAATGTCAGGTTGCTTTCCTGAATGAGTTGCTCCGCTTTGCGCAATTTAAGGGTAAGGTGGTATTGGTTAGGTGAGGTACCTAACACTTCTTTGAAGGTTTTTCGGAACCAGATATAGCTTAGGTTAAATTTTCTAGCAAGTGCTTCAAAGTCAATGTCTTTGTTCCAGTTTCTGTGGATTTCGTCCCGTATTTTGTCAATGATTTCTTCTTTTCTCGATATCTTTTGGTTAGACAACAAGACCGATGCGTACACGATTCCCAAAAGGTGAATGAGCTGAAAAGAAGATAGTTTTTGGAAAGAGTCGCCACGAGCCTCAATTACCTCAATGAGCTTCGAAAAAGTCTCCAAGAATTCAGCGTTAAAACCTACTTTAATGATTGGATTTTGGGGATTAAAACATTCCTGTTCCAATAAATAATGCGCATACGTGCCCGAAAACCCCACCCAATATTCTTCCCATCCCGTTTTCTCTTTGGGACGATAGCGGTGCCAAACCCCGGGATACAGCAAAATAATGGTTCCTTCTTCAATGACTTGCGGGGGGAGGCCGTTGGCCTCAAAATAGCCTTCTCCTTTGGAAATATAAATGATTTGGTACTCTTTTAGGCTTCTACCTTTATCCCACTCAAAATAGTAGTCGTTAGGGTGTTGGATGTCAGGGTAAGGATGATTGGCTGGGTGAATATTATGCCCTACATTGAGGATGTTTATTCCCTGATTTTGTTCGTTTGTGCCGGGGTCAAGGGTAAAGTATTTTCTAAATAATTTCATATCAAAAAATATAAAACAATAATCAAAACGGTCATTTGTGGATGGTCGAAAATACTATTTATTTGTGGAATATTACCATAAATATCCTTTAGTACTGATTTGGTTTGAAAATGGGCCAGTCTGCTGTTGTACAAAGTGATATTTATATTGTGAGTGTACTACCGTTTGGAATGAATTCTAACGTATGATGAAATTGAATACAACCTTAAAAATTGGACTGTTTGGTATTGGGCTAGATACTTATTGGCCGCAGTTCGAAGGATTAAAAGAGCGCTTAGAAGGTTATCTGGGGGTAGTTGAGGCAAAATTGGCCACCGTTCACGCAAACATTCTCAACGTCGGATTGGTGGATTCGCCTGATAAGGCATTTGAAGCAGGAAAACAGTTTAAGACCGAAGATGTCGATATTATCTTTTTGTACGTAACTACCTACGCGCTGTCTTCAACGGTTTTGCCCGTCGTGCAGCGCGCCAAAGTTCCTGTCATCATTCTTAACTTATCGCCCCAAGCGGCCATTGATTATACGTCATTCAATGCCATGACCGACCGCACCAAAATGACGGGCGAATGGCTGGCGTACTGTTCGGCCTGCCCCGTACCCGAAATCGCCAATGTCTTCAATCGGGTGGGGATTAGGTTCCACCAAATTACGGGGATGTTGCACCACGACGCTGAAACTTGGCGGGAAGTTAGCGAGTGGGTAGAGGCGGCCAAAGTTGTCAATATCATGGCTTACAATCGGTTGGGCTGCATGGGGCATTATTACAGCGGAATGTTGGATATTTATTCAGACCTGACCCAACATTACGCGCATTTCGGTGGCCATATTGAGTTGTTGGAAGTGGAAGAATTGGCTGAATTACGAAAAGAAGTAAGTCAGGCTGAAATTATCCAACGCCTTCAGTTATTTCAGGAAACATTTGATATTCAGCTAGATTGCCCGCCTGAGGAGCTTGAAAAAGCGGCCGTTACATCGGTAGCGCTGGAGCGCTTGGTGGAGAAGCACAAGCTGGGCTCGATGGCGTATTATTACAAAGGAACGGGCAATCCAGAGAATGAAGAAGCGATTGCGTCCATTATTTTGGGAAATTCTCTACTGACCGCCAATGGCGTACCCGTAGCGGGTGAATACGAAATCAAAAACGCCCAAGCCATGAAAATCATGGACAGTTTTGGAGTAGGTGGTTCATTTACAGAATATTACGCCATGGATTTTGCGGACGATGTGGTGCTGATGGGCCACGATGGCCCAGGGCACATTGCCATTGCCGAAGGTAAAACCAAAGTGCGCCCCTTGAAAGTCTACCACGGCAAAGTAGGCAAAGGGGTTTCGGTCGAAATGAGCGTAAAAAATGGCCCCGTTACCCTATTGTCCGTTGTAGAAAAAAGAGGCGGTGGGCTAATGCTATTGGTGGCCGAGGCAGAATCGGTTGCGGGGCCGATTTTAGAGATTGGCAACACCAACAGCCGATATAAGTTTTCTATCGGTGCCCGTAAATTTGTTAACGATTGGAACAGCCACGGCCCTGCGCATCATTGCGCCATCGGGATTGGGCATATCAGTTCAAAAATCGAAAAATTGGGGGCGTTGCTGGGAATGGAAGTACGAAAAGTTTGCTAAAAAAATTATCTTAATAATTCACCAAACACTTCATCCAACTTCGCGACGGGGATAATTTTAATGTCGTAGCTCTTGAAAATCAGTCCTTTGGTGTTGTACTTGGAAATAAAGATTTTCTTAAAACCCAGTTTCTCTGCTTCGGCAATGCGGCCTTCGATGCGGCTCACGGCCCGAACCTCCCCGCCCAAGCCCACTTCTCCCGCAAAACAGACCGAAGGCGGCACAAAAGAATCTTCAAAAGACGACGCAATCGACGTCACCACGGCCAAGTCAATGGCGGGGTCTTCTACGCGCAGACCACCCGCTACGTTGAGAAACACATCTTGGGTACCCAGACGAAAGCCGCCGCGTTTTTCCAACACCGCCAACAGCATCTGAAGGCGTTTGTTGTCAAATCCCGTGCTGCTGCGCTGCGGTGTACCGTAGTTGGCCACACTCACCAGCGACTGTATCTCGATCATCAGCGGTCGGTTGCCTTCGAGCATGGAGCCAATGGTGATGCCGCTCAATTGCTCTTCGCGCTGTGAAATCAATATCTCCGACGGATTGGTCACTTGGCGCAGGCCCGTGCCGAGCATTTCGTAAATTCCTAATTCTGAGGTGCTTCCAAAGCGGTTTTTGGTGGTACGCAAAATCCGGTACGTAGTGTGGCGGTCGCCTTCAAACTGAAGCACCGTATCCACCATGTGTTCGAGGGTTTTAGGTCCCGCCAAGCTGCCGTCTTTGGTGATGTGCCCAATCATAAACACGGGTACGCCGCTTTCTTTGGCGTATTTCATCAGTTCGGAAGCGCACTGACGCACCTGCGACACGCTGCCCGCGCCCGATTCGATGAGCGACGATTGCATGGTTTGGATAGAGTCAATGATGAGAACATCGGGCTCAAATTCTTCGATTTGACGAAAAATATTATCGGTCGACGTTTCCGTCAGAATAAAGCAATTGTGATTTTTGGACGTAAGCCGCTCGGCACGCATCTTGATTTGCTGCTCACTTTCCTCACCCGACACGTACAGCACGCGTTGGGTAAGCGTGAGCGCAATTTGCAGCATCAGCGTCGATTTTCCGATGCCCGGCTCGCCGCCAATGAGCACCAACGACCCCAACACAATGCCGCCGCCCAAAACGCGGTTAAGTTCACCGTCTATCGTGACAATACGCGGTTCTTCTTCGTATTTTATTTCGACAATGGCTTTGGGTTTAGAGGCCAAACTCACCGATTTCCATTGTCCGATGGGCCCTTTTTTATCTTCTTTTTCGAGAACTTCTTCTACCAATGTGTTCCATTCGCCGCAGGAAGGGCAGCGCCCCAGCCATTTGGGTGACTGATGACCACAACTTTGACAAAAATAAGCGGTTTTGACTTTAGCCATATAATCGTTGAAAAATAGGTTACGAAACTAACCTATAAAAATGAAACATCAATATCAGGGATAAAGATTTGGAGAGGAATGTAAATAAACGGCCTTTCTTTTTCATTCGGGCTATCTATCACCAACAGCTACTAAAAGGTGTTTAACCTTAAATCGCTGTTGCCTAAGTTGCGAAGTTTTTCAATCTTTGTCAATTCAATTTTAACGCGTTAAGAATGCTGAAAGCCCGCCAAATTGTTCGTAAATACGGAAATCTTTCCGTTTTGAAAGGCATTGATTTAGAGATTAATAAAGGAGAATTGGTTACGATAGTGGGCGCTTCGGGGGCGGGAAAAAGCACCCTTTTGCACATTTTGGGAACCCTCGACCGTCCTGATGCGGGACAGGTTTTTATCAACGATACCGATGTTTTTGCCCTCAAAGAGAAAGACTTAGCCGCTTTTCGCAACCACACCATTGGCTTTGTGTTTCAGTTTCACCATTTGCTGCCCGAATTTACGGCCCTAGAAAATGTGTGTATGCCCGCTTTTATTGACGCCAAAAGTGATGAAACGGAAGTGAAAAAAAAAGCTGGTGAATTATTGGAAATGCTGGGATTGAAAGACCGTTTGGGCAATTTGCCCTCACAATTGTCGGGGGGAGAGCAACAGCGCGTGGCCGTGGCCCGGGCCTTAATCAACAATCCCGCCATTATCTTTGCCGACGAGCCCAGCGGTAACCTAGACTCTCGAAACGCCGAAGACCTGCATCAATTGTTTTTTCGTCTGCGCAACGAATTGGGCCAAACCTTTGTCATCGTGACTCACAACGAACACCTCGCCGACATGGCCGACCGCAAACTGGAAATGATCGACGGTGGTCTGGCCCACCCGTAGTTTTTTGTTAGTCCAAAGCTTGGAAAAGTCTTACATAGAAACGTCATGGCACTTGGTGAAGAAGCGGTTTTCGGAACCCGAAACTGTCCATACACCATCCCGAAGGCTTTCGGGATTTCATAGCTTGGCTTTCAACCACCACGAAACCTTAGTTATTATTGGCAGTTAATTTTGTCCACATGCTTTTGCTATTTCTTTTTCAATGCTTATAAAGTCTCCTGTCAAGGCAAAAGATTTTACACTTTGCAAAAAAACACTTTCGTCAATTTCATTGCTGTCTGGCTTTAGATATTCACTTTGAGTAATCCCCATAACAGGTCTGCTCATTTTTTTGTCAAGATATTGATTTAGCAATTCCTTGTTTTTTGTCCTTATTGCTGCATAAATTAAAAGTTCGTACTTGTTATCTAGCCCAAAATCCTTTGGTTCTATCTCTTTACGCTTTGCAATTATCTTGTAGTAGGAGCCATGAGTTTCAAAATATTTTTCTATTTCTGTTTTGATTCTTGTCGCCAAATAAACTGCTAAGTCATTCCATTCTTGAGTCAATGGAAAAGAAGTCCTTCTATGATTATTCAATATGTCACACAAAGGAACGATGTTAAGCATAGTATATTTGTGCTTTCGGTAAAAGTCAACAGGCTTAATTGAAGTCCTGACTTTCAAATTGTATGTCCCCTTATCTTTTTCTATAAAAATAGCCTGCTCAAGTTGATTAATTTCTCGGGAAAGTTTAATAATTGAAGCTGTCTGGTCGAGTTTGAAGCCGTTTGTAAAGGACAATAGTGTCGCACCGAACTTTTTAAATGTCGGATTAATTTCTGCTTTATCTAGCTGCTTATATACTTTTAGTTCTTCCCACATGGGCTTTCGTTTAATTGCCTATAACATCCATACACACCCATCTACCTGCGTATATACACCAAAAACAAACAGCTTGACGCAATGAACAGCTCCTCCTACGCCTCGCTGCTTAGCATTTTCATGGCTTTTTGGATGGCTTCGTTTTTGCGCTTGCGTTGGAGTACGGTGGGCGCGGCCATGCGCTCTTTGCAGTCAAACGAAGGGCAGCGCTCGCAGGTCTCGTTCACTTCGCGCTTGGTGATTTCGCCAGTGCTCAAAAATTTAATTTTGGAGAGCACGTTTTCGTCCAACCGAATCCCCATCGAAACGCTCACGTTGAGGTTGGGCGTGGGTGACATCGGCTTGGCAAACGACACCACAAAATACTGGTCCTGCGTGTCCATGTAGTGAGAAACCTGCGTACGGCACAGTATCTGCTCGTACTCTCCGCGCGATTGCAACTCGGCCAACTCCTGCAAAATGGTCAGCGAAATCCAACGACGGCAGTAGTGCTCATCGCGCACCGTGTGTGGATTGTGCTTGCGCGCAATGTGCATTTCTTTGGTCAAATCAAAGCGGTTTTGTCCCGCAAAATTATTGAACCGGAGAAAGAATAACTGACTGATTCCGAAGTATTTAGGAAGAATATTGCTCAGTCGATAGCAAAATGACTCGGGCGTACTGTGGAAGTAATTGATCATATTGACCAATGCCTCCCCGTTAAAATGCGGCTGCTCAAAAAAGGTGGATAGTTTCTTGGCCAGCACTTCCCCTTTAATGATAATGGCACTGGAAAAATAAGAAGCTTTGTAGTTGTTGAGCAGTTGTTCAAACGATTCAGCTTCTACTAAGTGTGTGGTATTCAGTCGGTTTTTGAGCTTCATGAATTGATACCCCAACTCACGCCCGTAAATAAACGCCCGCTGATTGGCGTCGAGTTGGGGGCTGATGAGCAACCGTAATTTATCCCCGCGGGACACCAACATCGAGCGAATTCCGATAAGTTCGGGATATTTTTTTTCGTCAATGAACTGAATTTCGTACGGATAATTTTTAACCAACAAGTCGGCTAAGTATTTGTCGTCCAGAATCAACTCTTCAGGAACGGCATGAAACTTCAAAAACTGCTCGGCTTCTTGCTCCAAATCCTCGAAATAGTTGTCGTACATTTCTTGGTAGGTCCGCAGCGCCGAAAAGTAAAATTGCTCCACCGACATATTGTAGTTGCGCGCGATTTCAATGAGTGTCCCGATAAACGCGCTCAATTTGGTGGGCGCGTCGGAAAGCATTTCCAACAAATCGGCGGGGTCGATTCCGAAAAGGTCAAGCGGGAGTTCAGTGAGAATATTGGACTGCAATAATTCCGAAATGGGCTCCAGTTTTTTGCTCAACTTGATGGAAACCAGCGAGTCGTATTCTACGTCCAATGCCCGCGAGAGGGCCATGATTTTGTCGGACTTGGGATATTTTTTCCCTTTTTCAATTTCGTTGATGTAAGAAATGGATAGTCCAGTAAGTTGTGACAAATCGCTGAGAGAGAGAGATTTGTCAAGACGAAGCTGCTTTAATTTGAGCCCAAAAACGAGGCGAATATTATCTTGGTTAAGAGACACGTTAGGGATTTTTATTACTGTGTAAATTTAGTACTTTTTCCGAAAAACATAGTACTTTAAATGAGGTTTCCGTAACCGCCGCCGCCGGGAGTTTCAATACTCAGTGAATCACCCGCTTGTGCTTCTACGCTGCAAACCCCTGATAATGTTTGGGTTGTTCCATTTTTTCGGATCAGGATTTGCCGCCCCGTTTGCCCGTTTTGTCCACCTGCCAAACCATACGGCGGCACTTGGCGGTGCTGGGTAATGAGCGTGACACGCAGCGGCTCTAAAAAGGTGATTTCGCGGACAACGCCCTCTCCGCCGTGCCATTTTCCGCTGCCACCCGAGCCTTCTCGAATGGCGAACTGATTGAGACGCACAGGATACCGCCGTTCTAGTTCTTCGGCATCGGTGATGCGCGTATTGGTCATGTGCTGATGCACGGCCGAGCGCCCGTTGGCTCCTTCGCTTGCGCCCGTACCGCCGCAAATGGTCTCGTAATAGCCGAATTGCCCGTTGCCAAACAGGAAATTATTCATCGTTCCCTGACTGCAAGCCGCTAATTCAAAGGCTTTTAGCAGCGTGTCCACTAATCGTTGGCTGACTTCCGTATTGCCTCCTACCACGGCGGGGCATTGCGTGGGGTCGTCGCTGAAATGAGGGTGTAAAAAGCTATTTTCGGGTAAAATGACTTCGACGCCTTGCATCAATCCTTCATTCAAAGGGATATTTTTGTTGACCAACAGTCGTAAAACGTATAAAATAGCGCTGTAAATAATGGAAATGTTGGCGTTGAGATTGTGGGGGTGGCAGGGTGAGGTGCCCGTGAAATCAAACTGTGCTCCCCCTGCCAAGCGCGGTGTAATCTTGACCTGAATGCAATGCCCGTCATCCAATGATTCGGTAGCGGCAAATGATTTATTTTGATAGGGAATCAGGGCTTTTTGTAAGGCGTCAAAAGCGCTGTTTTTCAGTAACTTCATATAGAAATGTACCTTTTCTAACCCGTGTTGCGCCACAAGACTTTGAAGGGCCGCTTCGCCAGAGCGTAGCGAAGCAAGGGCGGCGTTGATGTCGGCAATGTTTTCGGTCAGGGCGCGGGTGGGGTAGGAAGATTGAGTAAAAAGACGCTCAATGCTTTCCCATTGCATTTCGCCGTTTTTGACCAAATACGTCGGTAGAATCACTACCCCTTCTTCGTTGAGCGTGGTGGCGTCGGGGGGCATAGAGCCGGGCGTTCGACCGCCGATTTCGGCGTGGTGCGCGCGGTTGATGACGTAGCCAATAAGGAGTTGGTCGGGCGTAAATACACCCGCGAGAATCGTGACGTCGGGTAAGTGCGAGCCGCCGTATTTGGGGTGGTTGGTGATGATTACGTCGCCCGGGCCGATGGTGATTTTTTCGCGAACCAATCGCGCGCACACGCCCAAACTGCCCAAATGTACGGGAATATGGGGCGCATTGACGAGCAATTCGGCATTGGCGTCCAACAAAGCGCAGGAGAAATCAAGTCGCTCCTTTACGTTGACCGAAAAAGCGGTACGCTGCAATTGTGCCCCCATTTCTTCGGTAATCGCCATAAAACGATTGGTAAAAAGCTCTAGCTCAATGGCTTGGTTGACATCGGTTTTGGTGACGTTCTTTTGGTTTTGGGCCGTACTTTTAACGACAATATCTCGCGTAGATGTCACCACTGCTTGCCAACCTTCAGGGATGAAAGAGGTTGACGTTGGATTGAGCAACACGGCAGGGCCATTGAAAAAATCGTTTGCTGAAAGCTGTTCCCAATCATACACTGGGTAGCGCGCGTGTTTGATTGGATTGGCTTCATTATCAGCTTGATATGCGATTGGTGTTTGGTTTTTTTTGCCTTTTTCTCCCGCAATTATTTTTATGCTTTCCACTTCGATGGGTAGCGTGGTGGGACAATACCCAAACAACTGTTGGTACTTTTCGCGGAATTGGTGCGGGAGGTTTTCGGGGGTGTGATAGCTGATTTCCAACGCATTTTCCTGTCCTTTAAAACGTAAATAAAGCAACACAGCGCTCACCTCAACAGCACTTATGCCTTCATTGAGAAGAATTTTTTCGGCTTTTTGAGAAAGTTGAGCAATGCGCTCGTCGAGCTGTGGGGTTAGTTCATCCAACGGTTTAAGAACTTGCTGACTGACAATCCGTTCTACCCGCGCCTGCCCCATTCCGTAGGCACTCAACAAACCTCCATCGTAGGGTAAAATGACCGTTGCAATGTTCAGGATTTCGGCCAATTGACAACCGTGCAAACCGCCCGCACCGCCAAAAGTGAGCAGCGGATATTCTTTGGGGTCGAAGCCCTTAGCGACCGATATGCGCCGAATGGCCTCGGCCATTTTTTCGTTGGCAATTTGCTCAAACCCATGCAATAATTCGTCTTCCGAAAGTTGTTGGTTGATTTGGGTAAAAATGCGTTGCTGAATTGCCTTTAATGCCTCATGAGATTTGTCTATTCGCACTGGAATCCCAAAACGGGACGTGTCCAATTTTCCTAACAATAAATTAACGTCGGTGATGGTCAGCGGGCCGCCTGCTCCGTAGCAGGCGGGGCCAGGATTTGCGCCCGCACTCTCGGGGCCTACGTGGAGTTTTTGCCCATCAAAAGAGCAAATAGAGCCTCCACCTGCGGCGACGGTTTCGATGGCGAGCGTGGGGTTATGGAGCTCAATGCCTTCAATTTTGGTGACAAATTCTAAGTCTAATTTACCGTCAAAACGGGCGGTGTCGGTGCTTGTTCCGCCCATGTCAAAGGTCAGACAGCGCTCAAAACCAAGTTGTTGGGCAATCGCGGCGGCCCCCACCATGCCCCCCGCTGGGCCACTGAGTAAGCTGTCTTTTGCCCGAAAAGTAGCCGCGCTCACTAAGCCTCCCGCGCTCGTCATTACGCGTACGGTTTGCTGTCCCAGCGCGTATTTTATATTGGTGAGGTATTCCGATAAAATGGGTTGCAAATAAGCATTTACCAGCGCCGTTTGGGTCCGTTTTAGGTAATTAATGCCCGCGTATAATTCCGAAGAACTGCTGATGGAAGGATATTTTTGGGCATTTAGGACGGCTCCCAGTTGCTGCTCATGGGTAGGATTCAGATAGCTGTGTAAAAACGAAATGGCCACCGAATGATGAGCGGAGCGGGGCAAAGCAACTTTAGAATCATCAAAAGGAGCGATTATTTCTCCTTTGGCGTCCAAACGTTCGGGTATTTCAATCACTTCGTCATAGAGCAACGTCGGTTCAGGAATGGCCAATTGGAATAAATTAGGGCGTTGTTGGGTACCGATTCGGACAGCATCTCTAAAGCCTTTGGTCACATAAAGCGTCACTTTTGCGCCTTTACGTTCGAGTAGTGCATTGGTGCCTTTGGTGGTACCAAGTCGCATCGATAGTGACGGGAAAGGATGATTTAAAGGGGTTTCGGTAACTATTCTTGTGGCAAGAACGGGGGCTTCTTCGTGGGTAGTAACTTCAAAATCGACCGGAAAAATGGTGCCTGTCAGGTCAATTTCCTGTTCCAATTCAAGTACTTCTCCGCTAAATTTAATGACTTTGATAAACGCATTTTCCCCCACAATTCGGAAATCATAACCTGTCAATAAGGCACTTTCAAACGCCCATTTGGTATCGGTCCTGTACGTTCTAGGTCCTGTTTTTTCGATAATTTGTCCTCTCAAAAAACTGCTACTCAGTACTTTTGTGCGTTTTAAGACGCCCGATACATTCAAGGCCAAACAGTCGGTAAAGGTTCCTCCAGTATCAATCCAAATTTGCCACATAAAAGGTGAAGGTTTAAAGCTAAAAGTGAAGGGTTAAAAGCTGAAAATGAGGTGTTTATTTCCTCATCCTCGTAGCTTTTAACCCTTAGATTAATCTTTATGTTAAGGTTATTTCCGTCGTGCTGCCACTCTGCTTTGGGTCAACCACAAAAATAACAGTGTTATACTGAAAAGATAAATAACATTTCGAGAGTCAATCAATCCGCGCCCCAAATCAGCGTATTGTTCATCGAGCGAAATCCACGATAAAGGATACGCCAATGAACCCCAAAAGTCCAACTTGGCCACAGCACCGATGCCGTTATAGAGCAAAAACGAAATGAAAACACCGAGTACAAAAGCCACAATTTGGTTGTCACTCAGCGAAGAAGTCCACAAACCCACCGCCACAAATACGGCACTCAAGAGGGCAAGGCCGATGTAAGAACCGAAAATTTGGGCCGAGTCTACGTTTCCTACGGGGTTGCCAAGTTGATAAATGCTGTAATAATACAGTAGTGTCGGGAGTAATGTCACAAGGGCAAGTGCCCAGCTCGCCCAGAATTTACCTAAGATTAACCCCCAAGTACTGAGGGGTTTGGTCAACAGCAATTCGATGGTTCCGTTTCGTACTTCTTCGGCCAAAGCCCGCATGGTGATGGCGGGGATTAGAAACAACAATACAAAAGGGGTGAGGTTGAAAAAGGTCCCTAAATCAGCATAGCCATAATTGAGAATGTTGGTGTCGGGAAAAACCCACATCAACAAACCGACGGCGGTCAAAAAAACTGCCATGACAATATAAGCGGTCAATGAACTGAAAAAGGAGTTGATTTCTTTACGAAAAATAGCGAGCATAAGCGTACGGGACACCAGAAGTTTGACGAAAAAATAGAGAACAGTTTACTATTCTAATTCAAAAGGCTTGTCTTTTTTCATTATGGCGGAAACAATCAATGAGATAATAAAGCCGATTAAAATAGCGCCAAAAATACTTAGCGCAAAAGTGATACCTGGGCTGGAAAACTTTTCGCTCATGGCCAATGCTTGTTCTACCTGTGCATCGTCCATGCCCCGGTTTTCCAAATCTTCACGGACTTTATCGAGGATTTGTTGACGTAACGTGTTGTCAATGAATTCATTGTAAATGTAAGAATAAACAGAAGAAATAAAGCCCCCAACGGCTGACATCAGTGTGCCGATGCCAAGGCCCTGGCCGTAGGTCATAAAACCACCGTTTAGCGTTCGGTATTCTTTCATTCCTAGCACCATTGCCGCAATCGTAATAATGGCCCCGAGCCATGCCAGAGCGCTGTTGGCGGCTTGTCCCGAAACGTAGAGAATTGTGATAAAAACAATGCTAGCAACCCCCGAAATAACTCCAAATTTGAGCGCGGTACGAGCGGTAGTTGTTTGTTGTTCCATAATGTTGTTGGTTAAGAAGTTGGATGATGGGCAAAAGTAAACAGCGCGGGAGAACGAAAGAAAATTAATGGATAGATGGTTGCAATACCAGCTAAGTGGCGCTTAAAAATGACCGCTTTGTTGAAAATTGAACCATTGTGGGCCGAAATTTAGGCAAAAATCAACCTTCTATTGAATTTTTCGCTTAAGTTCAAAACTTTGCCCTAAATACAAACGCCTTACCTGCGGGTCGGCCGCGAGTTCTTCGGGGGTTCCCTGTTTCAAGATTTTCCCTTCGAACAATAAATACGCGCGGTCGGTGATTGACAGCGTTTCGGATACGTTGTGGTCGGTAATCAAAATGCCGATGTTTCTGAATTTCAATTTGGCCACAATGGTTTGAATATCCTCTACCGCGATGGGGTCAACCCCCGCAAAAGGCTCATCCAACAGAATGAATTTGGGGTCAACGGCCAAACAACGGGCAATTTCGGTGCGTCGACGTTCGCCGCCCGATAGCACCATTCCCTTGTTTTTACGTACGTGGTGCAGGTTAAATTCATCCAATAGCTCTTCACATTTGGCTTTTTGTTCGGCTTTGGTGAGGGAGGTCATTTCCAGCACTGCAATGATGTTTTCTTCCACGGTCAGGGTCCTGAAGACCGATGCCTCCTGCGCCAGATACCCGATTCCGAGCCGTGCCCGTTTGTACATAGGAAGGTCGGTAATGTCTTTATCGTCGATGTAAACGTGGCCGCTGTTGGGTTTTACCAAGCCCGTGGCCATGTAAAATGAGGTGGTTTTGCCGGCACCGTTGGGGCCCAATAACCCTACAATTTCTCCCTGTCCCACTTGGTAGCTCACGTTGTCGTTGACGAGGCGTGAGCCGTATTTTTTTATTAAATTTTCGGTTCTTAGAATCATAAGCTATTCTATACTACTGTTTTGTCGTCACAGATGTGTAGGTAGTGGCTTCGCAAAGAAGCTATTTTAAACTGCCTAGAACATAGCGACAGACGCGTAGAACGAGTGTTATTACTCAAATCGGATGTCTTTCAGATACAACTGTAACGTCGTTTTATCCCGAAACGTATTTTCTTCGATGGTATAGGCGATGGAAAAAGGCTTCCCAGTAATGAGTTTGGGATACATATCGGCCATGCCAAACCCAATAGCGGTAAATTTCACGGCTCCCTGTGGAGAAGGTTGAAAGACTTCTATTTTGAGGTGTTTCTCCTTCATAATGGTTGGCGTACCGCTCAAGCGTACGTCGTGGCTCGCAAATACGGGCGTCATGTTTTCGGGCCCGAAAGGGGCCATTTGTTTGAGAATATTGTAAAATTTGGCGTTGATGGCGTTTAATTCCAAATCCATGTCGATATCAACGAGCGGGGTAAGTTGTTCGGGAGAAATTCGATTTTTAACAATTTCGTCAAACCGCATCCGGAAGGCGGGTACGTTGTCGACCGCCAAGGAAAGGCCCGCCGCAAAAGTATGTCCGCCAAATTGTTCCAATAAATCGGCGCAGGCCTCTATGGCTTCGTAGACGTCAAACCCGGGCACCGAGCGTGCCGACCCCGCCGCTTTGCCGTGTGAGTTGGTCAGGATGATGGTAGGGCGGTGAAAATGCTCAATACATCGGCTCGCCACAATGCCCACCACGCCTTTGTGCCAATCTTCTTTGTACAAAACGGTGCTGTTGGCACCGACCATCCAAGCGTCCTCGCGAATCATGTTGAGGGCTTCGTCGGTGATGCTCGTATCAAACGTGCGGCGGTCACTGTTGTGTTTATTTATTTCCTGCGCAAAAGCCTCAGCTTCGTCTTTGTCGTTGCAAAGCAATAATCGAACGGCCTCTTTGGCGTGGGCAATTCGGCCAGCGGCATTGATGCGGGGCGCAAGACCAAAGACTACGTTGGTAATGTCGAGGTCGTTTTTGAAACCCGCAATCTCAATCAGTGCATTGAGGCCAACGCGTTTTCGCTCATTGAGTTTTTTGAGGCCATAAGCGGCCAAAACGCGATTTTCTCCGGTGATGTGCACGATGTCGGCGGCAATACTTACCACCAATAAATCGAGCTGGTCCATAAGCTCATCCTCGTCGGCAAATCCCTGCTGACAAAGTGCCTGCAAAAGTTTAAAGCCTACGCCGCAGCCCGTCAATTCTTTGTAAGGATACCCACAATCTTCCTGTTTTGGGTCCAGAATGGCCACAGCGGGCGGCAGGTTGGTGTCTGGGCGGTGGTGGTCGCAGATGATAAAATCAATGCCGCGACTTTTGGCATCGGCTACTTTATCGGCGGATTTGATGCCGCAGTCGAGCGTTACAATGAGCGAAAAATCATTGGCTTCGGCATAGTCAATTCCCTGCGACGAAACACCGTAGCCTTCGATGTATCGGTCGGGAATATAGTATTCAATGGAAGGGTAATATTTTTTAAGAAATCCATAAAACACCGCCACCGACGTAGCACCATCGACGTCATAATCGCCGTAAATGATGATTTTTTCCTGATTTTCAAACGCTCGGAGCAACCTTGACACAGCTTTGTCCATGTCTTTCATCAAAAACGGATCGTGGAGGTGTTCGATGGAGGGGCGAAAAAAAGCTTTGGCGGCCTCAAACGTTGTAATGCCTCTTTGCACCAGCAAACGCCCCAAAAATGGATTTACGTTGATAGAAGCAGCGAGGGTATCCGCTTGGGCTTGTTGATTTGGCGTTAGGGTTTGTCGGTATGTCCAGCGTTTGGTATTCATAGTTTGCAAATTAACGAAAATCATTGAAAGCTTTTAAATTTAATGGCCTAACGGTTACATCTATTTTGCGGTATTATTAGTAGAAATGCGCTGTTTTTGAGCTGTTTATGATTGGGTATTGATGGACAATACAAAATATCGAGATGAGTGTTTTTTGTTTTTTTAACAACAACTTGCCCAAACAACAAAGGATTTTTACATTTGCTTTGCTATGAATCCTGAACTCAAAAAATCCCTCGCTCGTTTGGCCTACCTTCGTAGTGCCTGCTCCTTTGTTCCCTAATTTTCTGACTTATAGCGCCCCACTTACAGGGCTACTCATTCGTATTTCATGGATTTCCTGCGGGCAACCAACACATTTTCGTTGTTTTCAACGTCATTATTCCATTTCATCCAAAAATCAAAAAAGTATGCAAAATGTATTAATCATTGGTTTGGGTAAGGTTGGCTCATTGGTGGCTACCTTGCTCAACAAACAATTCAGTGTAAAAGGTTTGGACAAACGTCGACCTACAAAATCGCTTCCTTTTGAAATCATCGAAGGGGATGTAACCGACGAAGCATTTATCGAAACTACACTGGCTGATTTCGATGCCGTGGTGTCGTGTATGCCTTATAATCTCAATTTGCCTATCGCCAATGCCGCCTATAAACTAGGGATTCATTATTTTGATTTGACCGAAGATGTGCCCACCACGGCTGCTATTCGCCAAATGGCCGAAACACACCGGGGTGTGATGGCCCCTCAGTGCGGATTAGCGCCAGGCCTCATCGGAATTGTGGGGGCTGATTTAGCCAAACGATTCGATAAACTTCGTGACATTGAGCTCCGTGTGGGGGCGCTGCCCTGTTATCCTAATGGGCTTTTAGGGTATTCTTTCACGTGGTCGCCAGCGGGGGTCATCAATGAATACATAAACGATGCCGAAGTAATTCATAACGGCGAACGTAAAATGGTGTCGTCGTTGGATGGTATCGAAGTAATCAACATCGAAGGGCAAGAATTTGAGGCATTTAGTACTTCAGGGGGGCTGGGTACCATGTGCGAAACCTATCTCGGAAAAGTCGATACCTTAAATTACAAGACCATTCGCTACCCTGGACACGCCAAGCTGATGCGGTTTTTGTTGTATGAATTGATTTTGAAAAACAATCGTCAGCAAATTGAAGAAATACTAACTTCGGCCAAACCTCCTGTGAAAGAGGATGTTGTGTATGTGTATGCCGTGGTAGAGGGCTGGCAAACTGACGGGCTAGCCCGTGAAGAATTTTATCGAGCCTTTCACCCTCGTCTTATTGACGGGCAGCATTGGAGGGCTATTTCTTGGACTACGGCGGCTTCTATTGCGGCAGTGGTAGAAATGGTGGCGGCGGGAGCATTGCCTCAGCAAGGCTTTATCAAACAAGAAGAGATACCGTTTGAGGCTTTTTTGGCTACGGAAAATGGGGCTTTTTTTAGAGGAAATAATTAATAAAACGTAAGGGCAGGCCTCGCGCCTGTCCTTACGTTAATTTGAAAATATTTTTCATCATCATCCATTTTTCACCTTCTTTGGCCATGGGAAGGGCTTGTTGGTAGTGCCACATCAGGTTTTCCCATTCTTGTACTTTGGGATTGGCGGCATCGGCGGCGGCTTTTTCTTCAAACGAAAAATCGTCGGTGGTTTCCATAATCATAAAAAGACGGTTGCCGATACGGTAAATCTCCATTTGGGTAATGCCCGCGCTTGTGATGCTTTCCGCGATTTCGGGGCGAATTTTTTCGTGGTATTTTTCGTATTCGGCAATGAGAGTGGGGTCGTCTTTGAGGTCGAGGGCGAGGCAATAACGCGGCATACGTAAATATCAATCAGTTGAAGAGATGATTTTTGGTTAAAAAGGCGAAGTGGTTACTTCTTTTACCCAAGTTTGGGAATTTATTGAGGCTTATAACAAAAAAGGATGGTCAGAAGACCATCCTTTTTTGTTATAAGCCTACAAATAAAATTATTTTCCAAAAAGGCCACCTAGTAAGCCGCCTAAGCCGCCGCCAGCATTGTTGTTGCCAGCACCGCCGCCCAAGAAGCTACCTCCGATGCGCATCACATCATTCATGTCCAATTTGCCATCGGCCAAAGCATACCCGATTTGATTAAAGTCAAATCCTCCCTGCTGCTGCACCTGCTGCGTTTGTTGTCCTCCTAAAAGTGAACCCATGATACTACCAAAATCCATGCTATTGTCGTTGGGATTGCTGGTTTTGGAAATCATTGAAGTAAGTACTCCTGGTAAAACTTGAGCAATCACGTTGGCCGCCGCGCTGTTTGAGAGTCCGAATTTTTCCATTAAACTTCCAATGGCATTTTGGGCAATACCCGAAACAATCGGATTGTTCATTAAATTACTGCCAGTACCGCTGTTGCCCGAGAGAAGGCCCATCAAACCACTGATGTTCCCCGATTGTGCTTGGTTTTGTAAACCACCCGTTACCGCACCCAATATCGCTTGCATAGCATCTGTATTGTGTTCGTTGGGGATTGCAGGGTTTTTAACAATGGCATCTTGTGATTGATCTTGGATAAGACCCATTAATTGCTCTAGCATTGTCTTGAAAAGTTTTTAAGTTTGACTCAAATTTAGAGATAATTTTAAAATGGAAAACAATCAACAAGATAATCTTCAAAACCCCGTTTCAATTGAATCCGGCATTGAGACGGGATTCATTTCAGAAGTCACCAGTTTGCTGAAAAATTTATTCTATCCCAGCGAGTCAGACGAGCCAATAGAATGGATTAAATTTAACGCCAGTGTTAAAGATGGGTTGATAGTCAGTGACTTAGAATTTTTTTTAGGCTATCCTCCCTCCGTGAAAGCCGAAGAGATTCTGACAGACAATTTTTGGGCACCTCTCCTTGCAGTAGAGGAATGGTACGGCGACGAGGAGCGTGCTCAGGTGGAAAATTTTAAATCCGTGAAGCAATTACTGGAAACAAATCTGAATCATCTGAAAGCATTTCGCGTTGGCCAAATCGAAATTGATTTGTATTTGGTGGGGCAACTCAATGAAAAAGAATGGGGAGGGCTAAAAACCTTACTCGTTGAAACCTAAATTTTTTGAAATGACTAAACTATTTCAGGATGCTACCTTGACCGAAATTGAGGACGCAATGCAGCGGGCGTACGCCGCATTTTTGATATATCGCCGCACAACGGCTAAACAAAAAGCGAGCTTTATACGTGCCGTTGCCGACGAAATTGAAGCCTTGGGCGAACCGCTGATTGAAGTCGCCATGCGTGAAACCCACCTCCTTGCCGCCCGACTGACGGGTGAGCGTGGGCGAACCTGCTTCCAACTTCGCAACATTGCCGACGTGGTGGCCGAGGGTTCATGGGTTGAAGCTACGATTGACACGGCGCTTCCTGAGCGTTTGCCACTGCCCAAGCCTGATATTCGGAACATGCTGGTTCCTATTGGCCCCGTGGTGGTATTTGGGGCAAGCAACTTTCCGTTTGCCTATTCTACGGCGGGTGTTGACCCTGCTGCCGCATGGGGTGCAGGGTGTCCAGTGGTGGTGAAAGCCCACCCCGCTCATCCCGAAACCTCGGAGATGGTGGCGGCCGCCGTCAAAAAAGCCATTGCTAAAACAGGAATGCCCGAGGGGCTTTTTGAGCACATTCATGGTGCCAATTTTGAAATTGGGAAAGCCTTGGTTTTACACCCCAAAACGGCGGCAGTGGGCTTTACGGGTTCTTTTGCCGGAGGTAAGGCCCTGTTTGACTTGGCTGCGCAACGACCGGTTCCCATTCCCGTTTTTGCCGAAATGGGAAGCACCAATCCCGTCTTTTTATTGCCCGATGTCCTTGAAAAAGAAGCTGAGAAGTACGCAAAAATGTACGCTGGCTCCATCACGGGGGGAATGGGACAATTCTGTACCAAACCTGGGCTTCTCATCGGGATTGAAAGTCAGGGGTTAGACACATTTATCAGCGTATTGGCGACGGAGATTCGGGCCATTCTGCCCGCTCCGATGCTTCATTCGGGCATTGCCAAGGCATTCAGAACAAAGAGAGCGGACGTATTAGGGCAACAGACAGTCGTTGTGGAAGCCGAAACTTCGCAGCACTACGGGGAAGAAGAAGGGATTCCAAGCGTAGCTTCCGTGACGGCGGCGCAGTTTGTGGCTAATCCCGCGCTTCATCAGGAAGTGTTCGGGCCTTTTTCTCTACTGATTAAGTGCAAAGATGCCGCTGAAATGCAGGAAGTGATTGGTCATTTGGAAGGACAGTTGACGTGTACAGTTGTCGGTACCGAAAAAGATTTAGCTCAGGCCGCTGAGTTATTGTTTTCCGTCAGTCTCATTTGCGGGCGACTTATTTTAAACGGTGTTCCAACGGGAGTGGAAGTGGGGGCGGCTATGCAGCACGGAGGGCCTTTTCCTGCGAGTACCGATGGGCGTTTTGGCTCTGTTGGCCCGCACGCCATGAAGCGATTTGTACGGCCGTTGGCCTTCCAAAACTTCCCGATGCCCTTATTGCCCGATGAACTCAAAGACGGAAACCCCTTGGGGATTTGGCGCATGGTAAATGGCAATTGGGAGAAATAATTTATTGTTTTCCAAAGATATATTCTCCCGTTCCGTAAGGGTTCAAAACGAGCCTTTTGGAAGAAAGGGAGACCAATTCAATCAATCGTCCGTTGCTCGAAGACATACAGACGGCCCTGATTCTGACGTTTTTATCTTCGATTTCGTAGCTGCCACCGCCACACCCCAAAAAAGCATACTCACTGGGTTTGGTGTTTTGAAAATATTCGTTGAATTGTTTATCGTTGGAGAATGTGACAAAAACACCTTTGTCGTTCGGAACCGTTATTGGCGTGCAGTTGGTACTGCCAGTGGGTTTGCAGTAGGAAATTAATTTCCACGTTCCGATGAGTTCATTGTCGAGATTTTTGTTGCAACAAAAGCAGCCTGTAAGTAAGAGAAATAGAAGAAGTTTTTTCATAGTAACTCAGTCAATAGCGTTTTTTCAACGTTCTGTATAAGACGCAATTGACCCTTTTAGGGTTGTAATGATTGTAAAAATAGGAACAGGATTGAAATAATTTTTGTCATTTCTCCATACCATTACTTACCTTAAAGAAGTTAGTCTAATGCTAGATAGCAAAAAAGAAGCTTTAAGCATGTTTATTCAACCAATTGTATATCACATCATGAAAACATCTTTCATTTACGTATTTACGCTGTTTGTTTCGGTCAATGCCCTAGCGCAGGAGGAAACGAAGAAAAAAGGTCTAGGCGGATTTCTGGAAAAAGCGGGTCAGGTGATTAATTCGCCGTCGGTGGGTGATTTGAGCAACGACGAAATTGTGCAGGGGTTAAAAGAAGCTTTGAAAGTGGGTATTTCCAACGGCTCGGCGCAGGCCTCGGCCGTAGACGGATACTTTAAAAATAGCCTCATTAAAATTGCGTTTCCGCCCGATATTCAGCGCGTAGAAGCGCGGTTGCGTCAGCTGGGCCTTGGCAACGAAGTAGACCGTTTTGTATTGTCGCTCAACCGGGCCGCCGAAGATGCCGCCAAAAAATCCAAACCTGTATTCGTAAAAGCTATTACGTCGATGACCATTCAGGATGCCGTGGGTATCTTACGAGGAGATTCTACCGCTGCCACTCAATACCTACGTCGTACGACGAATGAAGAGTTGTATAAGCAGTTTTTTCCCGTGGTAGACAGTACATTACAACTCAACAAAGCCACAAAATACTACGCAGACCTAATCAATACTTATAACAAGCTGCCGTTGGTCCAAAAAGTAAATCCAGATTTGAAGCAATACGCTACCCAAAAAGCAATTGATGGATTGTTTGTACTGGTGGCACAAGAAGAGCGCAAAATTCGGAAAGACCCCGTGGCGCGGGTGAATGATTTGTTACAAAAAGTCTTTGGACAAAAGTAATTTTAAGCCGCTTTGAAGAGGTCTCGGTTTAAGAAATCAGTGGTCTTGGTTTGAAAATCAGTGGTCTCGGTTTCTCAAAACCGAGACTTTTGTGTAAAGTCCAGAGAGCCTTTAAAAATGTCAGTGTACCGATACCAATTCGAGGCTCCGCATGACGACTTCGCCCATGCTACGGCATTTTAAAAAACTCGTGTTTCGGTAGTGTTGCGCGAGTTCGCGCTTCAATTGCTCTAAGTTTTGGGTCGATGAAATCGTATCGGCCATCATCACATTCATCAAATCCTGAATCCGCGTTCGTTCTACCCGAATGCGCCCCGAAATCAACGATCGTTCTTCCTTTTGGTATTGCTCCACACTCTCCGAAGTTAGGTATTTCATGCCTACTTCAATGATGGCGTTGTTTTGCTTGAAATATTGGGGCAGATAAACGGCCTTTTTTCCTTCGTAGGATTGCTGGTCAAAATCAATGGAGCGAATGCGGTAATAAATTTCTTCAAAGTCCGGGGTAATATCGACTACAAAATTGCTGGAGTGCATATCGCCTAATAGACGCACAAAACAGCGCTCGTTAAATTTTACGAATTCTTTGCAAAACCGAACAGTGTTGAGATTGGGCTCGTACAGGTAATTTTTGATAAACATATCCCCCGGAATTCCGGCAATGTGTTCTTCAATCAACGTCTCGTCGCTGGTTAGGTAGCTGATGCGGTTTGGAGATAGAATGTGCTCTAATTCAAGCCCATAAATGCGCGATGAATCGGCGTTTTTAACGTAAAAATAGTCAAAGTTATCATTGACTTTATTCACAATTCGAATCCGAAAAGGCTTCGAGTTGCCGTAAGAGCACACATCCACCCGGTCCACATACAAGTGCTTCATGACCGACAAGTCGCCGTCGGCTTTTAGGTCGGCGTAGATGGTTTTGAGGGCGTAATAGATTTCGTCAATCTCGCTATGGGCGTAGAAGACCGTTTCCCAGAGGGTATCATTTCCACGTTTGTCATACAACGGAATGGCGTTGTCGTATCGCAATAAGTAACGATAATCAATCGGCAAAGCCACTTCGCGGTTATAACTCTCCAAATACTTGCGTAAATCGGCATTGATTCGGAAAGGAACCTTTTTTTTGGAGATGAAGGCCATAATCAGTACTGTCCTTTTTTTATCATGTTCGCGACAGCGTAAACGGTCGTTGGGCGTCCAATTTAAGGAAAATAAACAGCAAAATCGTAAATGCCCACATCGAAGACCCGCCGTAGCTGAAGAAGGGCAGGGGAATCCCGATGACGACCATCAAACCGATGGTCATACCGATGTTGACCAAAAAGTGAAAAAACAGAATCCCCGCTACGCAATACCCATACGCCCGGGCAAAACGCGTTCGTTGGCGTTCGGCCAGAAAAATCAAGCGGCACATCAATCCCAGAATGAGCAACACCACAGCGGCACTTCCTACGAAGCCGTGCTCTTCGCCGATGGTACAAAAAATAAAATCGGTGTGCTGTTCGGGTACGAAGTTGAACTTGGTTTGGGTGCCATCCAGAAACCCTTTTCCCCACAAACGACCAGAACCAATGGCTATTTTTGACTGGATTACGTTCCAGCCTTTGCCCATCGGGTCGGCTTTGGGGTCAATCAATACCTCAATCCGCTTGCGGTGGTGAGGTTGAAGTACGTTTTTGATGAGAAAATCGACACTGGCCGAAAATAGCATCATTGCCCCGAAAATCACCGATAAGTTGATGATTGTTTTCCGGTTTCGGTCGTATCTGGGGAGAACAAAGCGAAAAATAATAATCGCTAATACCACCAATCCCAACGAAATATACAAAGGAGAAAAGAACAGCGAAAGGATGAATAACGTAATGGAAATCAGCAAAATGGAGGGGTAAATGCCGGGGATTCCTTCCCGGTACAAGACCACCATAAAAGAGGCAAACACCAACGCACAGCCCGTTTCTTTGGAAAGAATAATAAGCAACATGGGCAGAAGTATGATGCCGGCGGTCAAGAGTAAATCTCGAAATTTAGTGAGGTTGACATTGGGCTGCGTGACAAACTTGCTGATCATCAAGGCGGTGCCTAATTTGGCAAATTCGGCGGGTTGAAGGGAAAAAGAGCCGATTTTAATCCAAGATTTGGAGCCGTTTATATCACTCCCAATGACCAGAACTGCCAGTAGCAGAAAGATACAAAACCCATAAATAATGGGGGCAAAGGCTTCCCAAAATTTATGGTCGATTACCAGAATAGCGATGATGAGGAATACCCCCGTACCGATAAACATCAACTGCCGACCGGCACTGTTGGAAAGGTCAAACAATTTGGTCTGCTCTTCTGGGTTGTACACCGCAGCGTAGACGTTGAAAAGGCCCATCGTGACGCACGCGGCATAAATCAATACGGTCAGCCAATCTATATTTTGGGTAATGTGTTCGTTACGAGCCATTTTCTTAGGGTAATACTTTTCTAGTTCTTAATTGTGCTTTGCGATTTCCGTTGCCGAAAAGGTAAGCGGATGTCTAAAGCGTTTCTATTAAGAATTAGGGAGCTTCCGTTAATTTATTGAATGCCGCCTTTTCGCGGTTTACGATGGTTGCTTCGGGCTTAGTGGGCGCGGGCTTTTGCTCTTTAGGCTTCGGAAGTTGAGACTTGGGAATAATCACGTTTTGGAGGAAGTTTTTATTCATCCATTCTTGCTCATAGGCTTTACGGTCTACGTGCCGTTTGATGTATTTTTCAATCACCAACGAAGCCACGGGTGCGGCGGCAAATCCTCCAAAACCAGCATTTTCTACAAAGACCGCAATGGCGATTTTTGGGTTATCTTTGGGCGCAAAAGCGATAAAAATAGAGTGGTCTTTTCCCTTTTTATTTTGAGATGTTCCCGTTTTTCCGCACATGACGATGTCGGGAATAATAGCACCCCGAGAAACGGTTCCCCTTACAACGGCCATTTCCATTCCATCCACCACAGGCTCAAAATAGCGGCGGTCAACGCCCGTTTCGTGTCGCTGCTTAAACTCAGGAAGAGGATTGTCGTTTTTGCCGATTCCTTTTACCAAGTGAGGGGCAATGTACCAGCCACGATTGGCGATGGTAGCGGCCAGATTGGCCAGCTTGAGCGGGGTAATCAACAATTCACCCTCGCCGATGCTGAGTGAATATATATTTGAAAACTTCCAGCCGTTTACACCATACCATTTATCATAAAATTCAACGTTGGGCAATTTACCGAGGGCTTCGCTGGGTAGGTCAATGCCAAGTTTTTGACCAAAACCAAATTTTTCGGTATAGTCATGCCATTTCCGCAGCCCCATAGCGGAGGCTTTGAACGTATTTTTTTCAGTATTGGCGTAAATCATTCTCCTAAATACGTGATAAAAATAGGGGTTGCAGGACCACTGAATGGCACTGTGTACTCCTGATAGTCCGCCGTGACCGTGGCATTTCATGGGGGCGCCTGCGTGGGAAAATATACTGCCCGGCGAAATGGCCCCTTCCTGCATGGCCACCAACGCCTGTACCGTTTTGAAGGTAGAACCTGGTCGGTAGCTGCCCATCACGGCGCGGTTGAGCAGCGGACGGTAGGGGTTGAGCGCCAATTTTGCGTAGTTTTTTGAAAAATCGCGCGTGGCAAACAGCGCGGGGTCGTAGCTAGGCGCGGAAGTGATGGCCAATACCTCCCCGCTCGAAGGCTCAATCGCCACCACGGCACCCGCTTTTCCCTGCATCAGGCTATCCACATATTGCTGGATTTCGAGGTCGATACTGGTGTATAAATTCTGCCCAGCTTGCGCGATGGTGTCCAATTCGCCGCCTTTCCACGGCCCTTTGGCAACCCCGTTGACGTCTTGCATCACGTATCTTACTCCTCGCTGTCCGCGTAGGTATTCTTCATAGAATTTCTCCAAGCCACTTTGTCCCATCAAATCTCCTTGCCGATAATACGGATACTCTTGAGCGTCCAATTGCTTTTGGGAGATTTCACTTACGTAACCCAACGCATGGGCGAGGGTAGGAGCGGAGTAAGTCCTGACGGAGCTTTTTACGTACTCAAAGCCGGGATAATCAACCAGCACATCTTGAATATGGGCAAAATCCTCTTTGGATAATTGCCGCAGAAAAAGCGAAGGTTTTTTGCGAGAATACACCTTGGCTGCTTTCATCAGGCTGTCAAAATCAGCCCGTGTAATGCTGAGAGCATTGCATAGCGCAAGGGTGTCTGCTACTTTGAGTTTGTTGGGGGTAACGTACAGGTCGTAAACCAACGTGTTATAAACAATCAGGTTGCCATAACGGTCATAGACCTGGCCCCGCATCGGTACATCGGGAATGGCCCGAATGGAGTTACTGGCGGTTTCGTACGTATTATCAAGTACTTGAAGGTACAGCAGGCGTATCAGATAAATAATTCCTACCAACACAAACAATCCATACACGAAAAACTTTCTATTCTCTGACATTTACTTTAGCTGATGATTAATGGTAATGCGTACTTCTTTTAGGCCTGCCTTCAACGATATTAAGTTGATGAATCACTAATACAAAGTTCGCGGGTTTTAATCAATTTTCAAGCATAAAATAACGTAATTCAATAAAAAAAGGAGGAACCAGTCCCCCTTCTTTCAGAAGTATATTTTTGGGAACAGTTTTACCATCCTGCTCCTTTGGTTTTGGTCTTAATTCGGCATAAGTACATGTCGGCGGTGATGTACAGCGTTGAGCCATCGTCGCCCCAGCCGCAATTGGCCGTTGCTTCTCCAGTGTCAATTCTGCCCAGTAGTTTTCCCGACGGAGAGAAGATTAAAACACCGCCCGGCCCAGTGCTCCACACATTGCCGCTAATATCTACTTTTAGGCCGTCGGGTAAGCCGGGCAATCCTTGTTTGACCATCGGCGTGGCGTCATAAAATACCTTTCCGGGGCCGACAGTGCCATCAGACAGCATTGGAAATGCCATAATAACTGCTTTGCTCGGGTCTGATTGCGCTACATACAGAATTTTTTCGTCGGGCGAAAACGCCAGTCCGTTCGGACGCGTCATGTCTTTGGTTAGCAGCGTCACTTTGCCGTCGGCAGCCGCCCTATATACCCCAAACCAGTCGATTTCGCGGGTGGGGTCTTCATGCTTCTTAGGTAAACCATACGGAGGGTCGGTAAAATAATAAGCCCCACTCGAATGTTGCACCACGTCGTTGGGGCTATTGAAGCGCTTGCCCTGATAATTGTCGGTGATGGTACGTTTACCGACTCCCGTGAGGGGCATGACTGAAATCCTCCGGTCGCCGTGTTCGGCCAATACCAAGTGCCCCTGTCGGTTGAGTGTGAGTCCGTTGCTGCCGGGTTCGTCGCCGTAAGTGCCGGCCCCCGTAAAACCCGAAGGTTTTAGAAATGGGGTAAGCCCTTCTTTGGCACTCCATTTGAAGACCGTATTCTGCGGTACATCCGAAAACAATAGATAACCGCTATCATTAATCCATACTGGACCTTCGGCCCACACAAATCCCGAAGCTAAGACCTCTATTTTAGCGTCGGACGCAATCAAGGCATCCAATTGCGGGTCTATCCGCACGACTTTGCCAAGGGTAGGAAAGGAAGATTGGGCCAACAAAGTAGATTGGCCAACAAGCCACGTAAATATCAGGAGCGCTGGGAATTTCATAGTTGGAGGTTTAGTAGTTAAGTCAACTATTGCTCAAAGTTCATTTTTGGCTTTGTATAATGTTCCAGCTTCCTGAATCTTTTTGGACAAAAACGATAAACCCGTCAATGCGAGAGGCGTTGACGGGTTTGTCGTTAAAATAGATGAACTAAATCATGCTACTAAAGGGTTGCTTTCAGCAAGACCGCTTTTACTTTGGTGTAATATAAAGTGGTAATTCCCTCAAATCCTGAATCCGTACCCACCAGGAGCCACAATTCGCCCTTGTCGTTGGTTTTGGCCGAAAAAGCCTTTGATTGGTTGGTCCGTTTGATGATTTGGTATTTGTATGTTTCTCCTTCAATACCAACGGTTCCTAACACGATGGCGTTTTTGCCGCCGCTGCTTTGATTGCCTTTGTCCCAGTTCAGGGTCCAGTGTTGGGCATTGGTGCTGTCTTTTACTTTTTGGGGTTCAATTCCCGAAGCCCCCGCTTTCAAGTAAACCGCTCCGCCTGGTGAGCCACCCACGCCCACGCCTTTTTCGGGGTATTTTGACGCTAGTTCCACTTCAAAAGTGATGTCGTACGTTTGGTTGGGAGCCAAGCCAGTCAGCTTTCGTTTCAGGTACATAAACGCATCGTCGCTGCGGTTGTGGCTCGTCAGCATAAATCCCTTTTTGAGGGAGTCGGTAGGCAAAGCCGTGATTTTTGCACTGAACTCCATGATGGAGTCTTGTTGGGTGCTGAAGTCGGTAAGGCCCGCTTCCCAGTTCTCGTTGCCTTTGTTAAAATCGCTGGTGTGAATAAAATTAGGTCCTACGTTGTCGTCGGTTGTGTCGCAGCTTGCCATTCCCAGCGTCAGTACGGCTCCAATCCCCCAAATCGCTTTTCTACCCGTTGATTTTGAGTGGTTTACCACTTGTTGCCACATTCCGATGGCCAACCCTTTTACTTGCATTGATTTCATTGCTGTTTACTTTTTTTTTAAGATGAATAATGGTGAATTCAAGGACGCGAATTCATCAAAGTGACGCGGAGGGTTGAGAGAAGGTTGGAAAATGGGTTGTGAAAAAATAGTTTTGAGGGTCGTATATTTTCGTGATACGCGGCAGAGTAACGGCGTAGTTGGCTGAATTACAGCGTACATAAGAAGCTGAAATTTTACTTAAAAAAAGAGAAAAAATTGAGCTGAAATAAAAGGACAAAGTACAGCCAAGGCCTGAGAACAATCATAAAATACGTGTTTAAAATAAAGCTACCTTTGCGGTCAAAATGATAAACATTAAGGCAAAAACATGGAAGTCAAAGACAGTAACGGGAATTTATTGAATGAAGGTGATTCGGTTTCAGTAATCAAAGATTTAAAAGTTAAAGGCTCGTCGAGCGTCATCAAAAGGGGGACAATTGTCCGTAAAATCCGCCTGACCGACAGCGAATCTGAAATTGAAGGGAAAGTCGAGAAAACGGTGATGGTCTTAAAAACAGAATTTTTGAAAAAGGTATAACTCAACATTTATACGGCATACTCCGTACATCCAGAGGAGTTCTGGCCTCATGCTTATCTTTATTTAGAATTTTTTTAAGATATTTGTACCCCGATTAGAACAGAAAGTACGCATTTGTTGTTGAATTATTGAATTAACTGCACACATACGCGATGAGCAAAGAGGTAGATATCCTGGAAGAAATTACCAACTCCGAATATAAGTATGGCTTCGTAACTGACATAGAAGCTGATGAAGCCGCGCCTGGCCTGACGGAAGATACCGTACGGTGGATTTCGGCCAAGAAACAAGAGCCAGAATGGATGACGGAGTATCGTTTAAAAGCATTTAAGATTTGGCAAAGCATGACTGAGCCCACGTGGCCCAATGTTCATTATACGCCCGTTGATTATCAAGCGATTAAATATTATTCTGCCCCCAAGCAGAAAAAGGAGATAGGTTCGTTGGATGAAATTGACCCTGAATTGAGACGTACTTTTGAACGTTTGGGAATTTCGCTGAACGAACAAAAACGTTTGTCGGGTGTAGCAGTAGATGCCGTTATCGACTCGATTTCCGTAGCCACTACTTTTAAGGTGGAACTCAAAAAACAAGGCATCATTTTCTGCTCTATGAGCGAGGCCATTCAGGACCATCCTGAGTTGGTTCGTAAGTACCTTGGTTCGGTTGTTCCAGCCAAAGACAACTATTTTTCGGCACTGAATGCTGCGGTTTTCTCGGATGGCTCGTTTTGTTATATCCCCAAAGGCGTTCGTTGTCCGATGGAACTTTCGACCTATTTCCGAATCAACGCTTCTGGAACTGGACAATTTGAAAGGACGCTTATCGTAGCTGATGAAGGCTCTTACGTAAGCTACTTAGAAGGATGTACTGCTCCCATGCGCGACGAGCACCAACTACACGCCGCCGTGGTAGAAATCATTGCCCATGAGCGCGCCGAAGTAAAATACAGCACAGTACAAAACTGGTACCCAGGCGATAAAGAAGGCCGTGGAGGAATTTATAACTTCGTCACCAAGCGGGGTATTTGCGAAGGTGCCCACTCGAAAATCTCGTGGACACAGGTTGAGACTGGCTCGGCCATTACATGGAAATACCCTTCTGTTATCTTGAAAGGTGACAACTCCATCGGCGAGTTTTATTCGGTGGCGTTGACCAATAATATGCAGCAAGCCGATACGGGAACCAAGATGATTCACATTGGCAAAAACACCAAAAGCCGAATCGTATCGAAAGGTATTTCGGCGGGTAAAAGCCAAAACTCTTACCGTGGATTGGTTCAGGTGTTTAAGCGTGCCGAAAACGCCCGTAATTTCTCGCAATGCGATTCGTTGTTGCTCGGCGATACGTGCGGAGCGCATACTTTCCCTTACATCGAGGTAAACAATACCACCTCAACGGTAGAACACGAAGCGACCACCTCCAAAATTGGAGAAGATCAGTTGTTTTACTGTAACCAACGCGGTATTCCGACCGAGCAGGCTGTGGCATTGATTGTCAATGGGTATGCCAAAGAAGTTTTGAATCAACTTCCGATGGAATTTGCGGTAGAAGCCCAAAAATTGCTCGAAATTAGCCTCGAAGGTTCGGTAGGCTAAGAGTAGCAATTTGAAAACGTTGCTTTTTTAGGTAGAGCTACGCTAAAAACATTCAGATAAAGAATAGGTTTATGATGGTGATAGGACATAGTTCTTATCACCATTTATTTTTGGTAAAAACATGAAAAAGAAAACGACCCTAACCCCCGAACTCACCCCCGAAACACTAACGGGCCTAAAAACCAGTGAACCCAAAGACGTGGCCGTTGGAATGCCCGCGGTTGTCAGCTCCATGAAACACGTTTTTGGGGCGATGGACGTAGGAAGAGGGGTAAAAGCGTTGCTTAATCTAAACCAAAAAGATGGATTTGACTGCCCGAGCTGTGCGTGGCCTGACCCCGACGACGAACGCTCGTCGTTTGCGGAATACTGCGAAAATGGTGCTAAAGCAGTGGCTGAAGAAGCGACGACCAAACGGCTTTTGCCCGAATTTTTTGCCAAGCATTCAATTGCTGAATTGGGCACGTGGAGCGATTATGAACTAAGCCAGCAGGGGCGTATTGCGCAACCCATGCATAAACGCAAAGGGGCCGAATACTATGAGCCGATTGTTTGGGAAGAAGCCTTTGCGTTGATTGCCAAACATCTTAATGAACTACAATCCCCCAACGAAGCGATATTTTATACATCGGGACGCACGAGCAACGAAGCGGCGTTTTTGTATCAGCTTTTTGTGCGCGAATACGGAACCAACAACTTACCCGATTGCTCTAATATGTGCCATGAGTCGAGCGGAGTGGCCCTGATTGAAACCGTTGGTATTGGTAAAGGTTCGGTGAAGTTAGAAGATTTGTATCTGGCCGATTTGATTATCATTGCGGGCCAGAATCCAGGTACGAATCACCCCCGGATGCTGAGTGCGCTCGAAAAAGCCAAGCGCAACGGCGCCAAAATACTGTCGGTTAACCCGCTGCACGAAACGGGGCTGGTAGCGTTCAGTAACCCTCAAACGGCGGGGGGATTGTTAGGGGCCAAAACCGACCTCTCTGATGTGTTTTTACAGGTACGCATCAATGGCGATGTGCCGCTTTTCAAAGCCCTGTTGAAATTAATGCACGCAGAAGAACAGAAAAACGGGGGAGTATTTGATTGGAAATTTATTGAAGCAAAAACCACTGGAGTTCAGGAATTGCTCGTCGATTTAGAAAAATATACGCTCCAACAACTTGCCGATGATTGTGGGTTGAGCCTGAGCCAGTTGCGAGAAGCGGCGGAGTTGATTATACACTCAGAAAAAATTGTTGCCTGCTGGGCTATGGGCCTGACTCAGCATAAAAATGCGGTTGATAATATTAGGGAGGTGGTGAATCTGCTCTTGCTCAAAGGCTCGATTGGAAAGCCTGGGGCTGGTACCTGCCCAGTGCGTGGGCACAGCAACGTGCAGGGAGACCGAACCATGGGAATTTGGGAAATGCCGCCCAAGTCATTTTTGGACAGTTTGGAGAAACAATTTGGGTTTCAGCCACCCCGCGAACACGGATACAATACGGTGGAGGCCATCAAAGCCATGCATGAACGCAAAGCCTCGGTTTTCTTTGCCATGGGCGGAAATTTCCTTTCGGCTACTCCAGACACTGTCTACACTGCGCAAGCACTGAGAAATTGCCGCCTGACGGCGCATGTTTCGACCAAATTGAATCGAAGCCATTTGGTAACGGGGGAAGAAGCCCTGATTTTGCCGTGTCTGGGCCGTACCGACATGGACATTCAGCAAGGAGAAGCGCAGTTTGTGAGTGTTGAAAATTCAATGGGTGTGGTACACCAATCCAAGGGAAAGTTGAAGCCGATTTCTGAATTTTTGTTGAGCGAGCCTGATATAGTACGTAGGCTGGCAAATTCCGTTTTGGAATATAAATCTGTGGTTGATTGGGATAAATATATATCCCATTATGACAACATAAGAGCGGCCATAGAGCGTACTATTCCTGGGTTTGAAAATTATAATGAACGGGTACGCAAGCCAGGTGGGTTTTATTTGCCAAACGGTGCCCGTGAGGGTGATTTTAATACAAACAGTAGAAAAGCGGTATTCTCGGTCAATCAGTATGTACCTTTACAACTGGCAGATGACGAATATTTGATGATGACCATCAGAAGCCATGACCAATTTAACACCACGATTTATGGCCTTGACGACCGTTATCGTGGTATATATAACGAGCGTAGAGTGGTGTTGATGAATGAAAAAGATATTCTTAAAAGAGGGTGGAAATCAGGCACAAAAGTGGATTTATTTAACTATTTTGGTGGTGTAGAGCGAACAGCACCCCAATTCATCATTGTAGCGTATTCAATTCCTGAAAGATGTGTTGCAACTTATTTTCCCGAAACAAATACACTGGTTCCCATTGACAGTTTTGCAGATAGAAGTATGACACCTACTTCCAAAACAGTTATAATTCAAATAAAGCCGGTGGTTTAGTTATTTTGGCAAGGTAATTTTCTTTGAAAGCTACGGCGTGGTCAAAAACTGTGCCGGGTGAATTTTTTAGCTATTTTTACTTTTATTCCAATCGTTTTCAAACTTATCCTTAAAGGTTTTTAAAAATACTTAATGGCACAGACTATCAGTAAGTTAGGGTTGGTGTACATTTGGGGATAGTAATTTTGAGGCGTATAATTAATGTTTTGCATGGTTTTTGTCCCTAAATGAGTCATTGCCCCATTACACTAAAAATATTTACAATGATTAAACGTTTAGCGCTCTTACTGTGTGCATTGGTGTGGGTTGTTACCTTGGGAGCCTATGCCGGACCTCGCCCAACTCATTCTCCTAATTATTCTCAACCTAACCCACTCTTTGCTGATGATGCCAATCAAAGGTATTTATGTATTGCTCTCCTAAACACAACTGAAGGAAGTCAGTTTGGCTTGGACGTGATTCGTGAAGCGGCTAAACTGGGTACAAATGCATCCATGGTCACAGTGCGCTGGGATGTAGTGTACAAGACAACCACAAGTGCGGCCAATTGGGAGCAGTACGATAACCAAATTAAATTAAGTAAAGAATTAGGGCTGAAAATATTTATCCGCATTCATTTGGCAAGATGCTGTAATCGGCACGTGGGGTATTGGTCTGATAGTGAGACTGCTAAAGATCAGAAGGGGAATCCTTTTCCAGAGATGTTCAGCATGGCTCATGAGCCTTCCGTACAAAAAGCCTTAAGTTTTGTCAAAGAAGTTTCTGAGCGCTACGCTTATCTACAAAGAGAAGGAAACATTATTTGCGTGGCGGCTACTACCACCCCTACCCAAGAGGCAGGGTATCATTATGAAGGTAATACAAGTGCGGGAGGCTTTGGCGGAACTTCCTACCTGTCGATGTTTGACTACGCTCCTAGCATGATAACAGGATACCGTGAATGGCTCAAACAGAAATACAAAGATATAAAGACCATCAACGCTACTTGGCGTTCAGATTACATTAGTATAAATGATATTCAGCCAGTTACGACCGATTATCCTCACGCCGAAAACATACGATGGAGTGATTGGTATGTGTACCGGCATACTGTTTTGAAAAACTTTTTGGATGGCGTGAGCAGAACGGTCAAAAGTGTTGATAATTCTTATAAGGTTGTCAACGATTTTGGCTCGGTTCACGATGGGCTGAGTATGCGTAGAGGTACTTTAGCATTTAAGGACTTGGCCCGCTCTACCGACGGAACCAAGATAAATGACTCTCAGTATTATTCCCATTATTTCAGTGCCGATGTATTGAGAAGCAATATGGGCGAAGGAAAATGGATTATGAATGAGGCATTTCATGAGCCAAATCTGTCTACTTACGGTTTGCAAGTGATGCTTAATCAGCACTTTGAACGGGGGTGTAAGTTGGTAAACATTGTGGCGTCCAACCTTGACGATGTCAATTTTTATTCACAAGGAATAAAATCTTTTGTGGCCAATTGGTTAAATAAACCCCTGACCAAAATTGTTCCAGCTCAACAGATGGTCGTAAAACTTTCGGAATTGGTCAGAACAGGCGGCTATTTTCATCCTGGGTACAATAGCCGTTGGGATGAGAAAAAAGCAAGTGGCCCCGTAGATGTAAAATTGATTGAAGACCTTTTGGGTGAGCCTGAAAACAATCAGCCGCCAATCGTCAAGAAAACATTACAGAATTATAACCTCGTCTCTGGTTTTGACGCCTCTTACGTTATTCCTCAGGATGCATTCCAAGACCCCGACGGAACCATTGAGTTTTACGAAGTAAGCGGTTTGCCTACGGGCTTGTACTTAGATAAGTTTACGATTAAAGGAAATACGACGGTGTTGGGTACGTTTGAGGTGAAAGTCAAAGCAACGGATATGTACGATGCCTCCACGACCACAACGTTCAAATTAACGGTGATGCCCCAAAAGACTACCCGCCTTGATTTGTACAAAGCGGGGGACTTTAAAACGCGTAGCTTGATTCGTACGCTCAAAAACAATGATACCCTCAATGTGAGTGAGTACAATTTTCCAATCAACTTTTTTGCGGTACCAGATGCCTCTGCAAGAGCAGTAGTGATGAAACTGTCGGGAGCAATCAACAAAACGCAAACCGAAACGACGGCACCTTATGGATTGTACGGTGATAATGACGGTACTACATTAAAAGTGGGTAATTATGAAATGGTATTGGAAGCGTATAATTCTACCATCATAGCAGGGGCGACGGGAATTGGGAAAGTAAGCTTTAATCTGGTTGTAATTGACAAACGCATCAATAGGGCTCCAATCGTAGTGACGCCGCTTGGAGAGCAACTCGCAACGGTTGGCAAAGAATTTAGTTACACCATTCCAACAACGGCATTTGAGGATAAAGATGGAAAAATAGCCCGTATTGAAATCAAAGGTTTGCCAAGCGGATTGAAAGCCGACGGTTGGAAAATAAGCGGTACGCCTACGTTGGCCGCCAACTCGACCATCACGGTTGAAGTTTTTGACAATGAAAACGCTTCTGTTAAAGTCCAGTTTGTGTTAAAAATCACCGTAGAGAATCAAAAACCAACTGTAACAACGACCATCCCCGACCAAGCGGCGGTACTGCAACAATTGTATGAATACACCCTTCCTACTGGCTTATTTAAGGATGCAGATGGGACGATTGTGAGTATCACAGCCAAAAACACCCCAAATGGCGTGACCCTTAATGCTGGAAAACTCACTGGAAAACCAACGACTGCTGGCGTATTCCAGATAGTGTTACGGGGAACTGACAACAGGGCGAGTTGGGTAGAAACTAGTTTTCGACTGACCGTTAAAGAGACCTCAGATAACTTACCGCCAATTGTAGCGGAGGTTATTCCCAAGCAATCGACGGTGATTGGACAGAATTTTAGCTTTGCGATTCCCACCACGGCTTTTAAAGATCCTGAAGGTGGTGCCATAACCGTAGAAGCACTAAATTTACCCGCCGGTTTGAGTAATAATAAAGGGGTTATTTTCGGAATTCCAACAGTAGGAGGAGAGTATAAAGTAACAGCGCGGGGGTATGACCCTCAGGGAGCGTTTGTGGATACCACATTTTTGCTCACAATTCGTTTGGCTAATGGCAATATCCCGCCAACGGTTGTAGCCGCTATTGAAGACCAAACCATCAAACTCGGCGAACCCTATACATTTACCGTTCCAGTGAGTACTTTCTACGAACCCGACGGATTTCTGTCAGGAATTGTGGTGAGGGGATTGCCCGCGGGACTTACTTATGTGGGAGGTAAAATAAGCGGCACTCCGACCGTAGCGGGTTCATTTACCATCATGGTGCGGGCCATCGACAGTCAGGGAGCGGCAGTTGAAGCTTATTTTAACTTAAAAGTAATCGATGCCTCACCGCCTACAGTAGTATTTAGTCTGTTCAAAGCAGGTGGTTCATCCTCACGGCGATTTGTCCAAACACTCCGTGATAAAGACCAAATGGCGCTAAGTCAGATTCCGTCTTTTATCAATATTTTTGCGGAGGCCAATGTTCCCATCGACCGGATACAATTTGCAATGACTGGTCCGATGGAGGTTACGTTTACCGATGTTACGTCTCCTTATGGTCTGTTTGATGACAATGGAGGTTTTGGCTCGATTGGCGGAACTTACACCTTGTCGGCCAAAGCACTCAAAAGCGGTCAGGTGGTCGCCGAATCTAAAATTCAGTTTGAAATAACCAATGGCGGCGGCGGTGGTAGTTTTGGGGGAGAAGAAGTTCTGTGGGCACCTTACCCGAATCCTTTCAAAGATTCATTTAAAATGACATTACCGCTTGACTATGAGCCAGCTACGACCTCGTTTTCGTTGCTCAACCTTTCGGGACAAAAAATCCCGCTCAATGATGTACTTTGGGAAGGTCAACGGGCTACCATTGGTATCAATTCTGGGGGATTAAATAGAGGCTTGTATCTGCTTCAAGTGCATCATCCAGAATATCCCAACAGAATACTAAAAGTGTTGAAAGGAGAATAATTTAAGCGTAACTACCATAAAAAAACAGTTCATAGTCAAACTATGAACTGTTTTTTTATACCTAAAAAATTAAAAAACTAAACAACAATGCTCTTGCCTGGTACAGCCACAGGATAGAAACCATCAGGTCCTGGAAGCAACTTAGGAAGGGCATCCCAAGCTAATTTTTCGGGGAATAAGCTGATGTTTGAATTCAGTGCATCTTCCCACTTAACCAATTTGCCCGAATACGTCGCCATACGGCCCATGATGGAAGTTAGAGTACTTTTGGCACCGTTTTCGGCATCGGCAAATTTGTATTCGCCTTTGGCAATGGCCGCAAACAGTTCGTCGTGCTCTACTTGGTAAGGGTTACGGTCTCCTTTTCCTTCGTGTCCGTAAATCACCTTATTGCCTTTGTAAGATTTAAGGACGGTGTTGTTGCCGTTAAAGCTGTCGATACGGCCTTTAGTTCCTAAAAACTGCTCGTCTACTTTGCTGTACGTTCCTTCATAGTGACGGCACTGGCTATTGATAAGCGTTCCGTCGGCGTAGGTAAAGTCAACAATGTGGTGGTCAAAAATTTCGCCAAACTCTTTGCCCGCACGAATCTGACGTCCACCTGTCCCCTGAGCCGATACGGGATAACCCTGCTTTGCCCAGTTGGCTACGTCGATGTTGTGTACGTGTTGCTCAGTGATATGGTCACCGCACAACCAGTTGAAATAGTACCAGTTACGCATTTGATACTCCATCTCAGTTTGGCCAGCTTTGCGGGGGTGATTCCATACACCTCCCGACACCCAATACACGCTACCACCCACGATGTCACCGATTTTGCCGTCATGGATACGGTTCATGGCTTCGCGATAATTGCGTTGATAATGGCGTTGCAGACCCACTACAACGTTGAGTTTTTTACGTTTGGCTTCTTCGGCGGCGGCAAGTACTTTCCGGATTCCGGGGCCATCAGTTGCCACGGGTTTCTCCATAAAAATGTGCTTGTTTTGTCTTACCGCTTCTTCAAAGTGCATTGGACGAAAACCCGGAGGCGTTGCCAAAATCACTACATCTGCCAGAGCGATAGCTTGCTTATAAGCGTCAAAACCTACGAATTTGCGATCTTGAGGAACATCAACTTTTGATTTTACATCAATTTCAGCACCTGCGGCGTCTTTGTATTTACGTTTGGTGAGAGCGTTGTAGGCATCATCCAACCGGTCAGAGAAGGCATCGGCCATCGCAACCAATTTTACGTTTTGAGTTGTACTCAAGGCTTGCGCGGCCGCTCCCGACCCACGACCACCGCAGCCAATAAGCGCGATTTTGATGGTGTCGTCGGCAGAGTTATGGTAGCCATACGATGAAAAAGGCAAACTGCTTAATAACGCTCCCCCCGTAAAAAGGCTGGAGGTCTTAAGAAACTCTCTTCTATTAGTTTCCATTAGAATGTAGGTTTTAGATTATGGATTTTGAACTGTGGATTACTATTAATTGATAGATTCAGGAATGTATAATTGAAAACGGACGATTAATAATCTTCAATCAACGGAGGATTATAGTATGCCGCAATTTCTTCTTTGGAGGGCGTTTTTAGGGGTCTTACAATTCGGAAACCTACAAAAGAGGCGCTCGTCATCCACCACTCACTTTTTGGGCTTTGTGGGTCAATGATTTTCCAGTCGGGAGAGGAGGGGATTCGGTTGGCACTTCGGCATACGCTAGCGTCGTCGTCCCATGAACCACCGCGTACCGAGGTTGGATACAACTCCGTTACTTTTGCAAACGCTTCTTTTACTTCTCCTTTTGATTTTTTGGTGTAATAATCCTTGAAATATTGGTCTAGTGTCCATTCCATGACGTTCCCGTGCATGTCATGAAGGCCCCAAGGGTTTGGTTTTTTGGTGCCGATTTTTTTGTAACCATTATTGCTGTTGCCTTTAAACCAGCCGTATTCGTCCAACAATTTCGGGTCGTCGCCAAATGAATAGGCCGTATTTGTACCCGCTCGGCAGGCGTACTCCCACTCGGCTTCGGTAGGCAAGCGATAAAACACCCCCGTTTTTTCATACAACCACTTACAAAAATAGATAGCGGCGTATTGGGTCATGTTGATGGCTGGATAGCCCGAACGCCCCATTCCAAACGACATATCTACATAAGCCGCGCTGGGGCGGGTACTTCCGTCGGTCTTGGCAAGGCTGTTTTCGGGGTCTGGGTGGCGCTTGGCCATTTCAATTTCAATGTTTTTGGTGGTAAACAAATCGTACAAATCCCACTGAATTTCGTACTTACCCATCCAAAAAGGCTCAATCTTTACGGTGTGTTGCGGGCCTTCGTCTTCTTTGCGTCCTTTTTCTTTGGCAGGACTACCCATGGTAAATTCGCCACCTTTGATGGCGACCAGATCGTACGTAACGTTGCTTCCAGAGATTTTCTGGGTGTAATTTTCAAGCTTTTCCTGGGCTAACAGAGGAACACTAAATAACGTAAACCAACTTAAGTGCTTTAGAAACATTCTTATACGCTTTTGTGATTAAAGAATAATAAATCACAAATTTACCTCATTTAAGGAATAGAATTCAAATTATATATGAAATTGCCTTCTGTTTATTCTTTACTCAATGGGTTTACCGTGGGTATTTTTAATGACAAATCGTAAAAGGGGCTTGCCCAACCCAAAAAAAGACAGAGCAACCTCTGATAGCCACGCGTCACCAAAAAGCCTTTGAACGTTTCGTCCCACCCATAATCGTGCCGCAAATTCCCGCTTCCACGCCTTTTTGTATTGTTTTTCCAGTGCTATACGGGTGAGGTTACCATTGAGAAATTGAGCCGTCAACGCTGCCGCGATTTTGCCGCCGTGGATGGCCATGGCCATGCCATTTCCACAGAGTGGCGTGATGAGCCCCGCGGCATCTCCTACCATCAAAATGTGGTTTTCGACTATGTGTTTGGGTTCAAACGAAAATTCATTGATGACTTCTGGGCGTTCGAAGATAAATTCAGATTCGGTGAACAGGCGCTTTAAATGAGGATTTTTCCATAAAACTTCGCGCTCCATGTCGACGATAGTGCCGTGTTTACGAATATTGTTGCGCGTGGTGAGGTAGCAAAGGCAATAGCGGTCTTCTTCAATGGCCGAAATGCCACAATAGCCATCTTGAAAATTATGCAGTGCAATCAAATCTTGGGGAAATTTGGTGCGGATGTGATATTTTACTCCTATATAAGGCGATTTTTTATGGGTAAAGTCACGATCAAGCGCCTTGTCCATGCGGGAATTTTTGCCAAAACTGCCGAGCACAATTCGGGCCGATAAATGAAGATGATTGACGGTCGTGGCCTTACATTCGTCGTTGGTACATTCTACATTATCGACGGTTTCTCCCAAGACAAATTCCACCCCCTTTTTCTTTGCTAATTCAAACAATGCAAAGTCAAGTGCGTAGCGACTGATGCCGAAACCTCCCATATCTAAATCCGTTTCTAATACCCGGCCCGATGGCGAGGTAAATTGAAAGCGCTGAATTTCTTTTATGCCCAATTCGTTGAGTTTTAACCCTAATTTTTCCAAATAAGGTCGGACTTCGTTGGATACGTATTCGCCGCAAACTCGGTGAAAGGGGTACGTTTTTCGTTCGACTACCACCACCATAAAGCCCCGTTGTGCTAACTCAATGCTACTCACCAGCCCTGCTAGTCCACCGCCAATAATGAGTACATCGGTCATAGTTCAATCAATTTAGTCATTCAAGTTGAACAAAGTAGGTAATTGTCAGTTTGGAAATGTGAATATGCCCAAATTTTTCGTTTTACTATCGCCCACCTTTCTTAAACATAGGTTTATGCTATTTTATTGCTTCAAATAAATCCCCACACTAAACAGACTAACAAAGATGAAATTGAACCGCACAGTAACGCTATTCGCAATGGGTTTTGGGTTGCTGGCTTTAGGATTTTCGTGCAACGAAAAAAGCCCTGAAACCATCCTGACCGACGAGGACTCGGAGGTAGTGCCTACCCTAACAAATGCATTTCCTGCCCTTACGTTCAGTAGCCCCGTTGAACTCGTACACGCTGGTGATGGAAGCAACCGGTTGTTTGTGGTAGAACAACGAGGGGTGGTAAAAGTTTTTAAAAATGAAGCCAGTGCCGCACAAACGGAAATATTTCTGGACATCAGTGGGCGCGTAACTTCGGGCGGCGAAACTGGATTGCTGGGCCTTGCTTTTCATCCCGATTTCAAGAACAACGGACAATTGTTTGTGAATTATACCCGACGGGAAAATGGTCAGCTGCAATCGGTGATTGCCCGTTTTCAATCCAATAAAACAACCGCCGATGCCAACAGCGAAGAAATTTTGTTGACCTATAATCAGCCCTATTCCAATCACAACGGTGGGTCTGTGTTGTTTGGAAAAGATGGATTTCTGTACATTGCCACGGGCGACGGCGGTTCGGGTGGTGACCCCCAAAACTACGCCCAAAATTTGGGATCTTTGCTCGGAAAGATGTTAAGAATTGACGTTAATACGAAAGAAAATGGCTTAAATTATGCCATCCCCGCCGATAATCCTTTCAAAAATACGGCCAATGCTCGCCCTGAAATTTATGCCTACGGATTGCGTAACCCTTGGAAAGTGACCGCCGACCGTGAAAATGGACGTTTTTGGATTGCGGATGTAGGCCAAAATGCTAGAGAAGAAATTGATATTTTGGAGCGGGGTGGAAATTATGGGTGGCGTATTGCCGAAGGTAAAGAATGTTATAGCCCTGCCGCCAACTGCAACCGTACGGGATTGGTAGAGCCTATCTTTGACTACGGAACCTCTGAAGGGAGGTCCATTACGGGTGGGTACGTGTATCGCGGAGCGAAATTGGTAGATTTAAAAGGCCAATACATCTACGGCGATTTCGTGAGCGGCAAGATTTGGGCTTTACAATACAACGAAACTTCGCGGCAGGCATCCAACAAATTGATTACTCAATTGACGGGCTCATTGTCTTCTTTTGGGGAGGATGAAGCGGGAGAATTGTATTTGCTGAACTATCAAACAGGAAAGATTCAGCAACTGACAAACCGTTGATTTTGGTTGCCAATACTTTCAGTATCTTAGCCGCAAGATTTATTGCGAAAGGACATGGAAAGTAACCTAACAACACCTTACCAACCCAAAAATCACGTCAGAATTGTGACGGCTGCTAGTCTTTTTGACGGTCACGATGCTGCCATCAACATCATGCGCCGTATCATGCAGGCGTCGGGGGTGGAAGTGATTCATCTTGGACACAATCGCTCGGTGCAAGAAATTGTGGATTGTGCCATTCAGGAAGACGTGCAGGGAATTGCGATTACCAGCTATCAGGGCGGTCACGTCGAGTATTTTAAATACATGTACGACTTGCTCCACGCGCAAAATGCGGGACACATAAAAATATTTGGCGGTGGTGGTGGAACCATCCTTCCCGCCGAAATTGAGGAGCTTCATGCCTACGGAATTGCGAGGCTGTATTCTCCCGACGACGGGCGAGCAATGGGTTTGCAGGGAATGATTAATGACTTGATTAGGCAGTGCGATTTTGCGTTGGACCATGAAATAGATTTTCCTGACGAACAGGAGAATGAGTGGACTCTGACTCAGTCTCAAACAAATGTGCAGGCTATTGCCCGACGAATCTCTATTGCCGAAAATGCCCCCAGCGTTTATGCAAAGTTAAGCGTTGGGCGTGTTGCCGACCGCTTGTTTCAACCCCTTGTTGTAGGCATTACTGGTACGGGTGGGGCGGGAAAATCTTCATTGGTGGATGAATTGGTGCGGCGGTTTTTGATGGATTTTGACCATAAAACGCTGGCAATCATCTCGGTAGATCCTTCCAAACGAAAAACGGGCGGTGCGCTTTTGGGCGACCGCATCCGAATGAATGCGCTGCATCCTGAACTTGCGCACGGGCGGGTTTATATGCGCTCCTTGGCCACGCGGCAGTCCAATTTGGCCTTAAGCAAATACGTGCAAGACGCCATTGATGTGTGTAAAGAAGCGGATTTTGACCTGATTATTGTTGAAACCTCGGGCATTGGCCAATCGGATACGGAGATTACGGAGCATTCTGATGTGTCGCTTTACGTCATGACGGCGGAATACGGCGCAGCGACCCAGCTCGAAAAAATTGATATGCTCGATTTTGCCGACGTGATTGCCATCAATAAATTCGACAAACGAGGGTCGTTGGATGCCCTTCGCGACGTACGAAAACAATACCGCCGCAATCATAACCTCTGGGATACCCCCGACGATGCCCTGCCGATTTTTGGCACGATGGCTAGCCAGTTCAACGATGCGGGCATGAATGCTCTGTACGGAAAGTTGATGGAATTGTTGGCCCAAAAGGATAAACGGAAGGCTGAAAATGGTGAAGGCAGCACATCCAGCTGGGTAAATGGTAAATTGTTTGCTCACTGGAAGGGGCAGGTTCAGTACTCTAAAACATCCGCTGCCAAAGGTATTATTCTACCCGATCGGGTACGGTATTTGGCCGAAATTGTAGAAAGCGCCCGCGCTTATGACCAATTTGTGAATGAACAGACAACCATTGCCCGACAATTATACCAACTTGACGGCACGATAAAAACGCTGGCAAAAGGGAATAATGCAGGGACGATTGAGGCGCTAAAAGCCGTTTATACTGAGCTTGAAGCCCGTTTGCATTACGATTCTAACCAATTACTCAAAAAATGGCCCGATACAATTCGAAAGTACCGCGCTGAGAAATATCAGTTTCAAGTCAGAGATAGAATTATTGAGCAAGACTTATGGACAGAAACCTTATCACACCTTAAAATTCCGAAAATCGCCCTCCCGAAATACAACGATTGGGGGGATATTTTGCGGTGGCAACTGACCGAAAATGTCCCAGGTGAATTTCCCTACACGGCTGGTGTCTTTCCGCTCAAGAGAGAAGGTGAAGACCCCACCCGAATGTTTGCGGGAGAAGGTGGCCCCGAGCGCACCAACCGTCGCTTTCATTATTTATCCAAAGCCATGCCAGCCAAGCGGCTGTCAACGGCTTTTGATTCGGTGACGCTCTACGGCGAAGACCCCGACTTGCGGCCTGATATTTACGGCAAAGTCGGTAATTCGGGCGTAAGCGTTTGTACCCTTGACGATGCCAAAAAACTATACAGTGGTTTTGACCTTTGCGACTCTTCCACGTCAGTATCGATGACCATCAACGGCCCTGCTCCGATTGTGTTGGGTTTCTTTCTCAATGCCGCCATCGACCAGCAATGTGAAAAGTACATTTTATCAGCGTGGAGTCGGGAGGAGCGAGAAACAAGAATATCAAAAATTAGAACTGAAATCGGGTACCAGGGCGAGATTCCAGAAGGCCACAATGGCCTGGGATTAATGCTTTTGGGAACAACAGGCGATCAATTGTTGGAGCCCGAACTGTATCAAAAAATCAAAGCCCAAACGCTTCGTCAGGTGCGTGGAACGGTGCAGGCGGATATTCTGAAAGAAGACCAAGCGCAGAATACGTGCATATTTTCGACCGAATTTGCGCTCAAACTCATGGGCGATATTCAGCAGTATTTTATTGAAAATCAGGTGCGTAATTTTTATTCGGTTTCCATTTCGGGCTACCACATTGCTGAGGCTGGGGCCAACCCCATTTCGCAATTAGCGTTTACGTTATCCAACGGCTTTACGTTTGTGGAATACTACCTCAGTCGCGGAATGCACATTGATGATTTTGCGCCCAACTTGTCCTTTTTCTTCTCCAACGGCATGGACCCCGAATACACCGTGTTGGGCAGAGTGGCGCGGCGGATTTGGGCAAAAGCCATGAAATTGAAGTACAAAGCCAACGAGCGCAGCCAAAAACTAAAGTACCATATCCAAACTTCTGGCCGAAGCTTGCACGCGCAAGAAATCGCTTTCAATGATATTCGGACCACGTTACAGGCGTTGTTGGCTATTTATGACAACTGCAACTCGTTGCATACCAACGCCTACGATGAAGCCATTACCACCCCCACCGAAGAAAGCGTGCGGCGCGCCGTGGCGATTCAGTTGATTATCAACCGTGAATTTGGATTGACCAAAAACGAAAATCCCTTGCAAGGCTCTTTCATTACTGAAGAACTGACCGATTTGGTGGAAGAGGCAGTCTACCAAGAGTTTTTGAGTATCAATGAGCGGGGTGGGGTTTTGGGCGCTATGGAGCGGATGTATCAGCGGAGCAAAATTCAGGAAGAGTCTATGTATTATGAAATGCAAAAGCATACGGGTGCATTGCCCATCATTGGAGTAAATACTTTTTTGGATGAGAAAGGCTCCCCCACGGTGCTTCCCGCCGAAGTGATTCGCTCAACCGACGATGAAAAACAATACGCGGTTTTGGCAAGAAAATCCTTTCAAGAACACAATAGTGAAAAGGCAACGGTTGCTTTGGGTCAATTGCAAGAAAGGGCGCTTCAAGGAGAAAATTTGTTTGAAAGCCTCATGGAAGCCACCAAAGTATGCACACTCGGGCAGATTTCGGGCGCGCTGTACAAAGTTGGCGGTCAGTATCGACGAAATATGTAACGGGTTTATTTTACTGGTAAACTTACGCCTGAGCCGACACCGAGGCGTCGTTAGATAAATAGAATTTCGTACCTTTGTGACCATCTCAAAAGATTGGCGGGAGAAGGAGAATTATGCAAGCGTATATTGTTAGCGGCCAATCGTAACCGGTAAATTGAATATGGAATCCAAAAGACAACAAAAAGTCGCTCGGCAAATACAGAAAGATTTGAGCGATATTTTTCAAAAAGAGGGTCGGACCTGGTTCGACAATGCGTTTATAACCGTCACCATCGTTAGAATGTCACCAGATTTGAGCGTGGCACGCGTTTATTTGAGCTTTTTAGCCGTAAAAAATAAAGGACTTATTTTAGAGCAAATACAAGAACGCAGCAAGCAGATACGTCAGCTATTGGGACAGCGGGTACGCCATCAGTTGCGTATTGTCCCCGAAGTCCATTTTTATTTGGACGATACGGCCGAATACGCCGCCAAAATGGACAACCTTTTTGCGGGGCTGACCATTCCACCGCCACCCAAAGAAGATGCTGATTAGTATTAAAATAAGTTTTGTGTAATTTTCTATTGATTTGGTGGGAATAAGCGCAACAAGTACGCCTATCCCCACCAATTTTGACTCCTAAACCATGACTTTAGAAGAAATACGCCACGAAATAGATTCGTTGGACGACCAACTGCTTACACTCCTGAACCGTCGTATGGAGTGGGTCCATAAAGTTGGCGAATTGAAACGGGCCACCAAAACGGTCATCTACCGTCCCGAACGCGAAAAAGCGATATTAGACCGGGTAAAAAAGCACAATACAGGCCCCCTTACCTCAGACGCAATTGAGGCCATTTACTTAGAAATATTTGCGGCCGCCCGAAACATTGAACTTCCCGAGCGCATTGCTTATTTGGGCCCTGAGGGCAGTTTTACGCACCAAGCCGCCGAAAGCCGTTTTGGGGCCATGAGTGAATACATGACCCTACCAACCATCAAGTCTGTGTTTGAAGCGGTAGATACTGGACGGGCAAAATTTGGCGTGATTCCGATTGAAAATAATCAAGAAGGCATTGTGTATGAGACCGTTGACTTACTCAACGAAACCAGTGTCAACATTGCGGCTGAGCTGAAAATTCCAGTTCATTTTGCGTTGGCAACGGAGTGCGAAAATCCCTCTAAAATAAAGCGTATTTACTCCAAAGACATTGCTTTTCGGCAATGTCGGGGATTCTTGAATAAATATTTTGAGCAAACCCAACCCGAAGAAATTCAGGTAGAGTCCACGTCTAAAGCAGCAAAATTAGCAGCCGAAGACCCCGAAAGTGCGGCTATTTGTTCGGTCATTGCCGCCCGTTTGTTCAGTCTACCCGTCTTATTTGATAACATTGAAGACAACGGTAACAACCGCACCCGGTTTTTTATTTTGGCCAAAGATTTTGTCAATCAGCCCAGCGAAAACGATAAAACCACCATCATTGCCCGTTTGCCCGATACCGACAAACCAGGGATATTGGCTGGTTTTTTGCAAGATTTCAAACGATTGAATATCAACCTTACCAAAATCGAAAGCCGTCCATACAAAGGCAGCGAAGATTTTAACTTCTGGTTTTTTATTGAGTTGGAGGGGTATTTTAAGGACGAAAATGTCCAGAAAGTATTCAAAAAACACCGCAATCACATCAAATGGTTGGGTAGCTACGTCAAGAATGCGTAGCTGCTTAATACGGTTGTAAAAGACATGTACTCAAAAGAAATTTTCTTCAAATGAGTTTAGAAAAAGGCAATAATTGATGGAGTAAAAGATATGTTAATTTTTGCTCGAATCAGTGAAGGGAGAAGGCAAAGAGGCGATGGCGGTTGTTGTGTAAGGTTTTGATTATAATGCTCCATTCTGGGTCAGTTTCCCTAAAAATGCTAAAATTATCTGCCTAATTGACGGTAAACCTCTGAATGAAGAGCAAATTGAAAATTATGCTGGAAAGTTTCAAGGTGCAATAAGCTGCAGAAATACAGGAGATGTTTCAATGATAGCCAAAAAATACTGAGACCTCATAGCCAACTATGATGGGGGCATTGATTTGAAAACGACGCGTTAAATTTACTTTACAGGAGGTAAACCGACTTTTAGCGTTTTTTGCTATTTCCCCAATATTTTACTTGACAATAGTATTGTTTTCGGACAATGGTTAGGGTTTGATTTATTTTAAGTTAGTATTCCATAAAATTTCTGCGAAAGGTGAGCTGTTTTTGATGATAAGTGAGGTATAAGGGCAATTTCGGTCAATTGTCAATAGAATTTCCTTCAAGAAAGGAGAAAGCAATGTTTGGTCTTCTTGACTTTTTTGAAGTAAAAATTCAACACCAGCACTAAACAATGGCAAATCTTTCAAGTCCTCAAATTCATATCTTTGGTCTTTAAAGGAACGTTTTTTTGGGTTATTGCCCAACAAATCCAATACCCGAATGTCGTTGTTAAGTATGTCAGTCGCCTTTACCCCATTCAGGAGTGACTCATCCAAGAAAGAGACTTGGTCTGGTTTTACTTTATTGTTAATAAATAAGTGGTAGAGATAAAAACAAGCCACAATAAGAAATGGATTTTGGTGATTTTCGCCGATGGACCATTGTTTGAGTTGAGTAAGTAGTTCCTCGGTCGTTCCTGCAGGGCCTTCAAGCAATTGCTCCAACGCCAAACTTAAGAAGTAGTTAGCATTATCTCCTCCACGGTAAGGAGCATTTGCCGAGTAATCGTCTTTCAAACCACTGGGGTCTTGGCGAGAGATTATACTATTTGTCGTAATCAATAACTTATCAAATCGAACTATAAAATCTGGTCCCCCCCTTTCAAGTTGTTTTTGCACTGCTGTTTTCTCCTCAATTTGCGCAAAAAACTGTATTTGATTTTTTGGGTGAGCAAAGAAAGGAATAAGGCGGGCGTAGTTTCCACCTTGGTAACAAAGCAAGTTGTAATTGTGAAGGTGTTGGCTGCCTAAGTGTTTACCTGACCACGAGTCAGAAGAAGTATTCAGTAAAGGAAGGCGTGGAAAAGTAACATTGTTCTCCACGTAAAAAAAATTAAAACGCCACAACACATCTTGGTAACTGACAGCAAGGGGTTGGGCTGCTATATTATCGAATGCACGGATAAATAAAAAAACATTAGGAAATCCCCGTGGAGTTGGCTTTTCACTAATGGAAATGGCGTCATTGTGATAATACTCATGGGTGGTATCGAGGAAGTTTTCGAGTGAAGATGCGTAGAGTGGAGGTGCATCTATTTGAATAAGTTGTTCGTTTTCAGTTACTTCAATTTCGGTGGCTTGACTTACATAGTGGTTGATTTTTGAATAAAAAATGTACTTTCCTGGAGGAAGTTGGAGTGATTTATTGCCAAAAAAGGAAAAATTGACCATCAACCCATCGACGCTGTTGATATAGATTTTTATCAAAGGGCAGAGAGCCTCTATCGACGGATACTGTTTGCGGAACAGCAACTTCACCTGAACGTTGAGCAAGGTATCAAGCAGGTTGGAAAGCTGTAAGTCAACTTGCTGCTTGTTTTTATTGATGGTAAAGAAATTTTTATTGGTCGGCACCTCAGTTAACGGCTCGATATCAGTGGTACGAAAGGTCGAAATCGACTGATAGCGACCTTTGGGCAGCGAAAATGTCCCACCTCCAATCAACTCAAAACTAGCCTGGGACTTCTCATGGATAAAACGGGTTTTGACAGACGGTATCAACTCTTCGGGCATTTCATTGGGCATTTTCACCTCAATAGTTTCAAAAGACAATGACTGGGTGTCAGAATCGCTTTTTCCCATCAATCCGCCCAATACATTTTTAAGGTCGATGCCGTCGCCCTGGGTGAGCACCAGGTCATTGCCCAACAGTGCTTTGAGCAGTTCCTCTAGCGTGCCTCCTTGCAATTCTTCGGCGGTTTTTTTTATGACTGCCTCAGTGAGTTTATCCATCCATCCTTTTTCTTTGGCAAATACAAGCAGGTTTTCGGGCAGAATATTGGCCCAGGGAGGACCAAATTCGAGGGTTTTCATGCGGGAGGTGGGGAGTTCGGTCAGCGCCCGTCCTGATTGTACCTTTTGGTCGTGGGTTTGGATGGGGTGTTCCAAAAAATTCTTCAGTGCCTCGGCTGTCACCTGACCGCTGATGGGAGGCAGGTTGTTCAATCCTTTTTTGCCTCTTAGCCCGCGGAGCAACTGCGCTGTGAAATAGCCAAAAATCTTTTCTTCTGGGTCAGCATACTCGTATTCGTAGGATTTACTGCCGTAGGTAGTTGAATGGAAAATGATGATGTCACGGTCGCCTTCGGACACATTGTTGATGGCCTGCGTTCCGAATTTGAAGGGATTGATACTTACACCAGGAGGTTTGTAATCGCGGCAGCAATCCAGAAAAAAGAAGACTTGCTGGGCGCTGGTCTGGTTGAGCAGAAATTCGGTGGCATTGGCCGTTGAAAGGCAGGAGTCGGCGTAGTCATAGCTCCATTCTGACATCAAAAAGAGTGTTTCAAACTTGTCCCAACCCAGGCCATGTCCAGAAAAATAAAAATATATTCGCCCAATGCCTTCGGAAATTTTTTCGAGCTCCCTCAGTTTGTCACCAATGGCTTTTAGTCGGGGTTTTGGGTCGGCCTGGGTACTGTTTTCGGAGAAAAAAGGATAAATCTGCCCATCTGGAATACCTCCACCGTCGGCAGCGGTCAACCATTGGCCAAATTTGCGTGCGTCGGCTACCGGTCCTTTCAGCGAGTTGAGTTCATGGTAGTCGCCGACGGCAATCAGAAAAGCGTGATCGTTGGAAGCCATGCGCGTCAGCGGTTGATCAGAAATTTCAGACTGGCAACCGTGGAGGAGTCGTTGTCGAAAGCACCGTGGTCGAGGGAACCGCAGTTTTCGCCTTCGGGCATTCCGAATACATCCGCCAGTATCACTTTCCCTTCCAGAAACTGTTGAAGCTTTTGGGTTAGGGAGTCATTGGGCAGGGGAGGGTTTTGCCCCCAGAATCGTTCCATTCCCAGAATAACTGAGTCGGTACCATCGGGCTCAAACAACCCCGAAACTAAGTACAGCAGCGAGTGGGTGTACAAAAACTCCAGTACTGGCATGTCGATGAGGCGGTCGAGTTGCTCCTTTTCGTCGCGCATCGTAAACATCCGAAAGTGGCCAAACCGCTCAGGGTGGGCGATGACCTCGTCGGCAAACAAATCTGCTCGGCAGGCTGGGGCCAGAAAAAATAGATTATCAAAAGTCAGGTCGTGGGTATGTTTCAGCAGTTCGCAGCCCACAATCGCCCCGGCGCTATGGCCGATAAAGTGCAGCGAGACATCGGGGTGCTGACTTTTGAAATCTTGCAAACGAGTCAGAAACTGCCTACCAATCTTATTGGGGTCGCCTACGTGCATTTTTGTGGGATGCCAGAGCGCAGCGGCTTTGTCTTTCATGCCCGTCCAGATACTTGTACCGAGTTGGTCGAGGTACAGGTGTCGACCGATTTCTTCCACTACCGTACAATGAAGCCCGTGGTCACGTTTTTCATGAAAACGTTTTAGCACCCTATAGGCGATTTTCCCGATGGCAAGTGCTATTTTTGCCGCGCTGATGATTCCCTTGCTCCCTTCAGTCTCGGCGGTTACTACTTCTTCGGTTTTGAGCAGCGGCAGTTTTTCGACCTCTACCTTCAGCAGTGCATCCCGCAAAAACTTGTTAGTATTGATTTCAATTTCGGCCTCGCTTTTCAGCTTTTTCTCCATGTAGGTCTCATTGTCAATGTCATTAACCTGAACGACAGCGTTTTTAGCGCCTGTTGTGAGGTTGGCTTCGGCAAAGGGCTGATAATACGGAATGGTTTTCGCTTTTGTTAGTTCAGCTTCAATTTCGGCGTAGGAAATCTCACCGCCAGTGGCGCTTTTAGCACCAATCAGCGCGCCAATTTTCCGTGACGCGATTCTGATGACAATCTTCAATAATGCCTCAAAAAAATCGGTTTGGATGACCATACCTAGATTTTCCTGCAAGGCCGTCAGAAAATCAGTATGCCAGAGCAGTGACAGAAATACGGTGTTGGGGGTGTCGAAGGTATTGATCAATTCTTTTGACCCTTCGATACCTGACTTGCACGACACCAGCCCGCCATGAACGTACAGAACAATTTTTTCGGGAGGTGTCGCCGTCCACTCCGTCATCATTCTGTCGAGGTCGGCTACGGTGGTAGGAGGGAGAGTGCCCAAAAAAGTAGATTCACATTCTGGGCCTACATTGATAAAATTATGGATTTTCATCAGGTTTAGGAGGAGGGCGAGTAGTAAACTTTATACAATATAGAATTTCATTCCTTTTTAGTCAAGTAAAGGGGCTTTTTTTCGAAAAAATGATTGTTTTTGCTATTTTTGGATAAATTACACTTTTTCTTAACCCAAAACTATGCAAAAAACCCTCTACACCGCGCTAATGGCAGTGGCTATTAGTATAATGGGCTGGACTCAGTCTAAAAAAGCCCCTAAACTCTCCCCTGAGCAAGCCCGTCTCGAAAAGCTCAAACAAGAAGCGGTGGCTGGCGTTGAAAAACGTGCTGTGATGGGACAGCAAATCAACGATATGTTGTTTAGTTTTTCGGAATTAGGCTTTCAAGAGGTTGAAACCTATCGGTATTTAACCGAATTGCTAGAAAAGAATGGATTTACCATTGAGCGTGGTATCTCCAATATGCCCACGGCTTGGTTGGCCAAATGGGGGAGTGGAAAGCCCGTCATCGCCATCGGCTCAGACGTGGATTGTATTCCCAAGGCTTCCCAAAAGCCTGGAGTAGCCTATCAGGACCCCATCGTAGTTGGGGCACCCGGTCATGGTGAAGGCCACAACTCTGGGCAAGCGTTGAATATCATTTCGGCGTTGGCGGTAAAAGAAATCATGGAACGTGAGAAAATCCCTGGTACGTTGGTGCTTTGGCCGGGTGTAGCTGAGGAGTTGGTAGGGGCCAAGGCATTTTATGTTCGCGATGGTTATTTCAAAGATGTAGATGCTTGTATTTTTACGCACGTAGCCAATAATCTGGGGGTTTCGTACGGCGATGCAGGCAACAATGGCTTGGTATCTGTACGATTTAATTTTGAAGGAGCCGCCGCCCACGCGGCAGGAGCACCATGGCGGGGTCGGAGTGCATTAGATGCGGTAGAATTGATGAATATTGGTTGGAATTTTCGCCGTGAGCATTTGGAATTGACACAACGCTCACATTATGTGATTCCTGACGGTGGAGACCAGCCCAACGTCGTTCCTTCCAAAGCAGCAGTATGGTATTATTTCCGCGAACGCTCCTACCCCAAAATCAAAAAACTGTTTGACATTGGCGTCAAAATCGCCGAAGGTGCAGCTTTGATGACGGATACTAAGTTTAGCTATGAAATTTTGGGGTCCGCTTGGCCCGGCCATTTTAGTAAGCCCATTGCCGAAGCGATGTACGAAAACATCAAAAAAGTAGGCTTGCCGACCTGGTCAGAAGAGGACCAAATGCTCGCAATGGCTTCCCAAAAAGAACTTCAAGCCCCTAAAATTACGGGTTTGGCCACAAAAGTAGACACAATAGGCCTACCTGCCGATTCTCCTACGCGCATGATGGGCGGGCAAGGGATGTCAATGGGGGGTGGCTCTGACGATATTGCCGATATTTCTTGGTCATTGCCCACCATCGTTTTACGGTATCCTTCCAACATTCCGGGATTGCCTGGACACCACTGGTCAAACGCGATTTCAATGGCGACCCCCATTGCGCACAAAGGCGTAGTTTATGGGGCTAAAGCAGAAGCCATGACCTTGATTGATATGTTGTTGAAACCTGAAATCATCAAAGAGGCTTGGGATTACTATAAAAATGAGCAAACGAAAGAGATGAAATACGAGCCTTTGATTTCGCCCAAAGAAGTTCCCGCTGTATATCTTAACCGTACCATTATGGAAAAATTCAAGCCTGAACTTTCAAAATACTACTACGATCCCACGAAATACAAAACCTACTTGGAGCAGTTGGGAATCAAATATCCAACGCTTCGGGACGACCAAAAAGAAGACCTAAAGAAAATTAAAATAGAAGGAGGGAAGTAAACAATCATTAAACAAAGAGAGCCACTGTTACGGTGGCTCTCTTTGTTTAATTTAGGCTTGGTTAACGGTGTATTGTTGAATCGGGGCGGCTACTTTGTCGAGGCCAAACTGTTTACTGATATGTTCATGAACAAAATAATACGTTTCCCAATAGGTAGTGGCTTTTGTCCATACCCTTACATCGAAAAAGATGGCATTTTCGGTGAGCTTGGTCACCAATACATCGTGGGTTGTCGCGTTGGCATACGGGCAGGCTGCAATTGCTTTTTCAATGCTGGCGCGGATTTTATCAACTCCGTTTTGACTGCCACCGGCAAATACCATATCGACTCTGATGTCCCCTCTCGTAGAAATATTGGTAATCGGTCCCGTTGATAATGGGCCGTTGGGAAGCGTAACCGTTTTATTATCAACCGTTACTAGCACCGTATCAAAGATGCGAATCGCTTCTACATTACCTGTAAAGCCCTGGGCATTTATCAAATCACCAACGCGAAATGGTTTAAAGAGCAGGAGCAAAACACCGCCCGCAAAATTGGCCAGACTGCCCTGCAATGCCAAACCAACAGCTAAACCCGCCGCTCCCAAAACTGCGACGAATGAAGTAGTTTGTACACCCAAAATTCCCGCACAGCTTATGAGAAGCATAACCGTAAGTGCCACTCCCACCAGTGATTTGAGAAATGGTTGTACGTCGCGGTCAATGTGACTGCTATTCATTCGTTGGCCGATGAAGCTCATGACACGCCCAATAATAAAGCGACCAACGATAAAAACCACAATCGCCAACAAAATTTTGCCACCGTATTGAGTAATGGCCAAAATGAGCTGCTCTTTGATTGAGTCAAGTTTAATATCCATCTTGAGGTTTAGGTTTTAATTGATTAAGCTATTTTATACATACTCTGATTGAAAATTAAGACTGAAATAAAATAGTTAGGTCACATTATGAGGTGTGATGAATTCGTCGAAGATATGCACTCAATAAACCGCAACCAATTCAATTTCAATGAATTTGTCTGGCTGGACCAGCGTTGCAATGCCAATGGTGGAGCGGCAGGGCTTTACTGGGTTTTCCTTGGTGCCGAAGTATTGCGCGTAGGCCTCAAACCAGCCCTGAAAATCAAATTTGTTGTTTTGAAACATGTCAGGGGCAACGTACACCCGTAGGTACAATACGTCTTTAAAAGATAATTTTTGCTTCGCCAACGCCCCTTGTAATTTTTTCAAAATACTCAAAGCCTGGGTTTTGGTGTTGCCAAAACGTGCATACGTGCCCACTTGGGCACTGCTATCGGCTACATCTGCGACAATGCCGCTTGACCAAAACATTTTTTTGCCTTCTGGTACAACCGCCCCCGACGAAATCGCCGAAGAAGGTGTGCCAAAAAACTCAACGGCTTGAGCGTGAGTGGTTGTTGAGACAAAAAATGAAAAAACAACAAGCCCAATGAAAGTGAATAGTTTTTGCATAATTTAAAGGTTTTGTGTTGTTGAATGGTGAAATGTAAAAATATAGTATTTTAAAATGTAAAATAGTCAAAATTATATTTTGTTGTATGCCTTTTTGAGGTTAGATTTGATAAAAGTTATAAATGTATTGCCGAAGGCCGCACGGCAATACCGTTCTCATTCAACATTCTAATCCTTCTTTATGAATCGTCGTGGATTTATCCAACAGGCCGCTATTGCGGGCAGTTGGGCGGCTGTGGGTAGTACGGTTGCTTCTTGCGCTACTACCGCAAAAGGATTTGCCGATAAGCATTTCCAAATCAACATGGGACATTATCGTATCCCTAAATTGCGTCTTTCAATGGACCGTATTGTCCGGGAAACCGTGGGGCTCAGGCCTTTTCGAACCATTGGTCCACGGCTCGAATCAGAGCAGTTGGGTAGCAAAACCCTCGTCCATAATTATGGTCACGGGGGGAGCGGTTGGTCGTTGTCGTGGGGTTCGGGCATGTTGGCGCGCGAAGAAGTCCTGAAAACGGGCGTTAAACAGGTCGCGGTGATCGGAGCGGGCACTATCGGTCTTACCACCGCGCGACTGTTGCAAGAAAAGGGCATTGAAGTAACCATCTACGCCAAAGACCTTGCCCCTAACGTCACCAGTAGTTTGGCTACCGGAACATGGTCGCCGTCGTCGAGGGTATGTGACCCGCAAAAGGCGACGCCCGAATTTAAGGCGTGGTGGGAAAAAGCCACCCGTTTGTCTTTCAGGGCGTTTCAGTTTCAGTTGGGCTTAAACGATATTATCTCGTGGGTGGATGAGTACAACGTATTCAACGAGCCTCCCGCTGAGCGTCCAAATTCTGAAATATTTGCCGATTTGTCGGGATTGGTGCCTGAACGAATCATGTTGGGCAAAAAAGAACATCCGTTTAAGGCAGATTACGTATCAAGGCGCTCCAACGTGATGATTAATATTCCGACCTATTTGCACAAGCACATGACCGACTTTTTGATGTTTGGGGGAAAGGTTAAAATTCAAGAAATCAAGAAGATAGAAGATATTGACGCTCTTTCCGAAAAATGCGTGGTCAATTGTATGGGTTTGGGAGCCAAAGCGATTTTTAACGATGAGCACCTGACACCAGTTTCTGGGCAGCTTTCGTGCCTGATTCCGCAGCCTGAAGTGACGTATAAACTCAACACCAAAGGCGCGAGCATTATTTCCCGAAAAGACGGTATATATTTGGGCGGTAACGGAATTGTTGGCAATTGGGACACGACACCGAGCCGCGAGCAGACCGAAAAAGTAGTAGCAGTTTTACAGAAATTAATGGAAGATATGCGGGCCTGAAAAATATTTTTTAAAGGCTTTCCAACCTTTTTAGTCCCGAAGGCGTCTTTGCTGATAGTACTGCCTATTAACAACAGACATTTCTATCCGAAACAAAGATATCTATTGGGGTAAACAATAGACCTTAGTCCAGAAAAAGCGCGATTTTTGATCGCGCTTTTTTTTATGGAGTAAATTCAAGAAATCAAACTTTGTGAATACCGTCTTCTTCCAACTTGATTTTTCCTTCTTTTAACAGCCCCCCGATGGCTTTTTTGAAGTCTTTTTTGGACATACCAAACGTTTTATGAATCAGTGTCGGGTCAGATTTATCGGTAAATGGCAGAAAATGTCCTTCGGCGGCTTCCAATTTTTCAAAAAGAACGGTTTTACTGTCGGCAATGCGGTTGTAGGATTGCTCAACAAGCGCCACATCTATTTTTTGGTCTTCTCTGATTTTTTTGATGTAACCTTTGGTGGGTTTTCCCAAGTCAATGTCTTTAAACACTTCGCCGTGGTACAAAACACCCAAATGCCGTTGGTTGATAAGGGCTTTGATGCCCAAATCAGTGTATTCAAAAGGCAGAAGCTCTACTTCCATCCCTTCCTTCAGTTCTGAAATATCTTCATCCAAAAAACGGTCAATTTTGGCCGATGCCACAATGCGGTCGGTTTGGGTGTCTAAATGAATAAACACCAGAAATGACTTACCCACGAGCATGTTGTCGCGTTGTTGTTTGAACGGAACAAACAAATCTTTGGGTAAGCCCCAATCCATAAATACCCCCGCCGCCGTCACAGCATTGACCGTCAGGTAGGCAAATTCACCTACGGTTCCGTAAGGCTCAAGAGTAGTGGCAATGACGCGGTCTTCTGAATCGCGGTACACAAAAACGTCGAGATAGTCACCGATTTCAACGCCTTCGGGGACGTATCGGGTCGGAACCAAAATTTCGTCTTCATATCCGTCCAAATAGATTCCAAATTCTAGGCGTTTCACGACTTGAAGTCGATTGTATTGACCCATTCGCAAACGGCGAGTTCCCATGTTATACTTACTTTTATTGATTACGCTGATTAATTACCGTCATTCAACACAACAAATGCGCTGAATTAGGGCAAAGGTAACTCTTTTGCTGGCAAGGGCTAAATGTTACTACTGAAAAAGCCCCGGTATGCCCAAAATCAGGTTGGGGTCAGGGCAAAGTTGTAAAAAACGCCCCCGCTCTCGTAAGGTGCATACGCCAGGAAAGTCTCCTTTCAGGCCAAGTAGGTCGGTTATGAGTTGAAAATGCAGGTGCGGCGGCCAGTCGCCGTTGATGGGGAATTGGCCAAATGTTGCAATGAGTTGACCTTTTTCGATAGGCTTTCCTTCGTACAACTCTTCCAACGATTCTGCGCTCAAATGCCCATAAAGAGAATAAAAAAGCTGATTTTCGAGGTGGTGTTCCAGAATAATGGTGGGGCCATAATCACCAAAATTAGCGTTATTGGCAAAACTGTGGACGCGTCCTGCCAACGGTGAAAAAACAGGCGTGCCAGCCGCTGCCCAAATATCAACGCCAAGGTGAATACAGCGCGGCTCTTCTGTTTGTTGAAAATGCGCACTGCGACGATAAATGGTTCGGTGCTCGTTGTAGCCGCCTACCCCAACTGAAGCATGGGCGGCGCGTAGTTTTCCAAAAACATAGTCTGAAAAAAGTTGGCTATTTTGTAATTCAACCTGTTCTAATTCACCATTTTGTTTGGTGAAATCTAGGTGCAAAAAGTCGTTTTTACCCCAATCAAACGGGACAACGGGCGCAAACGAAGCTTGGTGTTTTTTGAGTAATTCAGTTATCAAAATTGAAACAAGAAAAGGGTTAATACTTAGCGATTTTTTCCAAACGGCTCAACGCTTTAGGCTCTTTGGGGTCAATGAGCAGGATTGCCTTGCAGACCGAACTCATATAATCGCGGTCTTCGGCATATTCCAACCCAAATTTGTCGGCTTCCAGCGCTTTGTTCAACAACTTGGTAAGGGCGCGTTGCTTCAGAATGGAGTCTTGGAGGGAGATTTGCGCATATTTCTGATAATCGGGAATATTAAAGAGTGAATCCATCTGCTGTGCGAGCGCTACCGTGTCTACCACGGCTTTGGGCGCGGCGGTTGTTGTTGAATCTGTGGGTTGAAGCGCAACGTCATCTTTTTTATCTCCGCCGAAATAAATCACCGAAGCGGTAATGAGCACCAATGCGGCCACCCCCACTAAGATAATCAAGGGCGTATTGTTGGAAGTTTTCTTTGGTTTGGGGGTTGAACGAACGTACCCGTCGCTCTCTTTTGGGTCCTTTTGTGGCGGGGTAGAGGTGTCTTTCAACGGTTGGACGTCGGCCGAGGCACCAAAAGAATCAGTGGCTTTCCCCAAACCCGCAAAAGGGCTGTCTTCAAAAATCTCAGTTTGGTCTGCTTTTGCTTGTACAATTGGCGCAACGGATGGAATTGGGGGCGATGCTGGAGGGACGGGTAAATTCGGTGCCTGACGAATTTCTAAAAGAATTTCTTCGGCGGCTCGGTAGCGTTGGTTGGGATTGACCATCAGACACTTCTTGATGATGGAGGCGTAAGGTTCTCTGACGTTTTTAAACGACTCGGGCAAAGATTGACTGTTCATCCGTTCGTACACTTGCCGAAGTGTACTTTCCGAACTGTCATCAATTTTATAAGGGACTTCGCCCGTCATGATTTCGTGCAAAATGACCCCAAATGACCATAAATCGGTATTTCGACGAATCTGTTCGCCTTTGATTTGTTCAGGGGAAGCATAATTGAGCGTTCCGCCTTTGAAGCTCTGAGAAATCACGCTGTTGGAAATCGAGTCTGAAAACTTACTCAGGCCAAAATCGGTGATTTTGGGAACGTATTTGCCGCGCCATTTTTGAATTAAGACGTTTCGTGGTTTGAGGTCGCGGTGAACCACTCCCTGCGCCCCCGTGGTATGCAGATGACGAAGCCCTTCTAAAATGCCGACGGCTAAATCGTGCTTTTCGGTATCGTTAAGGGAGTGATTTTTGATAATTTTGTCTAAACTCCCCAACGGATAATATTCCAAAACCGCAAAGTCATGCAAGCCTGCCCACTCCACCGAAAAACGATAACATTCATCATACATGGCAATGTTGAGGTGCGGGTCTACCTTGCCGACAGTCTCAAACTCATGTTTGAGCGAATGACTTTCGTTCGACATATTGACAGGGGCCACTTTGATAGCTACGGTAGAGCCATTTTCGGTGTCAACGGCGCGAAAAACCTTGCCGAAAGCCCCCTCGCCAAGAATGTCATTGGCGGGGTCGTAGCGATAACGTTGTTTAAATTGCTCGTAAGTCATAAGGCGCAAAACATCCGAATTTCGATTTTAAATAGCCAAAATACACCGATTTTGACTGAAAAGCCTAACTATTTTTATCCAACGGTGAGAAATAAGTTAGGACTCAGTTGCGTACTAACCGAAAACCCACGTAGCCATTATCGCTAGCGGGTTTGTACCCGTCGCGGGTGGTGAGCGTGGTAGCGTCGGCCCCCGAATCTAGTGAGCCGCCCCGAATAACCCGGTATTTTTCTTCAGCCACGTTTACTGGATTATTGACGGGGCTTTTTGCGTAAAAATTGGGGTCGTACCAATCTTGACACCATTCCCAGACGTTTCCTAGCATATCGTAAAGCCCCAATTCATTCGGTAATTTCTGCCCAACGGGGTGTGTTTTCTTTCCACTATTTGAACGGTACCAGCCTGCATCTTTCAACTCCACTGTATTATTGTTTTTTTGCGCCCCGCCCCGCGCGGCGTATTCCCATTCGGCTTCAGTCGGTAGACGAAAGTTTTGGCCGGTGCGTAGATTCAGCTTTTTGATGAATTCCTGCACATCATTCCAGGATACTTGTTCAATCGGACAATCATTACAGCCGTTATTGGTCAATTTCTTGGGCAGCGTTCCCATGATGTTGCGCCATTGTCGCTGGGTAACTTCGTATTTACTGATGTAAAAATCGTTGAGAACGACAGTATGGATTGGTTTTTCATCCTTGCTTCCCATTTGAAACGTCCCCCCTTTTACCGCGACCATCAAGCGAGTCAATTCTTCCGAAAGTGCATCGATTTTGGGCGTTGTAGCATAATTTTTAGGCGGATTTTCGTCTTTTTTAGGCGACGTATTTACGAGGGCGTTGGTGGGGGGGGGTAACACGTTAGGCTTGGATTGTTTTTCGGCGGCTCGTCGTTCTTCCAATAAGTTGATTTTCAAAAGCTGATTCCCCGACTCCCGAACGGTGACGGTTTTTTCAAACCCATCAGGGCCACCGTCGGTCGGTTTAATTACTACAAGATTTGCGCCCGCATCCAAGAGCAGTTTTTTGGCAATATCGTTGGGCGAAACGAATTGACGTGTACCTCCATTGACGTATACATGGACGGGTAAATCAGTTGTTACCAGCAAAAAAGCACGAATTGCGGGAGGAGCGGTCGTGGAGGGTTTTGGATTGTTGGCAACTGGTTTTGATGGTTTAGTTTTTGGTGGTTTAGGTTTCTTTAGGGCTTGGGTCGCTTTGGTCAATCCCTCAGCACAGTGAACATCATTTTCCCTGATTCGAAGTGCCCGTTCGTAGTTTTGTACGGCACAGGCATAGTCTTCCCGCTCAAGGCAGGCGTCGGCCCGGCGTCGGTATTCATCAAATGTAATTTGCTGAGCGGGTGCCAAAAAAGGAATAAAAAGGATAGCCCATAGCCAAAAAATGGTCCTCATAAGTACAGATAGCTTTTTTTGTTAAAGATAACAGAGTAGGGCCAAAGAATCTTTTACCGTTCGATAAAAAGGATTAGGGCGCATATTCATTTGTTTCGTAAATTAGCCCTCAGTAAGCAATACGCTGAAATACAACGAATAACGAAACAACTCCAATGCAGGTAATCCTAATCGGACGAGGACAACAACCGCTGCCGGGGCAGGTGGTACTCAACTCAAGGGGAGTATCGGGCCAACACGCCCGGGCCGTGATTAACCCTGCTCAAAATACGGTTGTTCTCGAAGATTTAGGCTCTACCAACGGTACGTTTGTCAACGGTTTTCGCATCAAACGTAAAAGTATCAATCACAACGACATTATTTTGGTGGCCGACCAGCGCCTGAGCCTCCAACAAATACTCGACGCTGCCCGCACCACCCGCGACGACCCCAATGATTACTCCCTAGAATTTGGCAAGTTGCAGGATGTCTGGGATAGGTATCAATTATTGCTTCAACAGGCCCGGGGCAATAACAGCATGGATACATTTATTACGGCTTGTGTCATCATTGCGCCTGCCCTCTTGGGGACTCTATTTGTGCCTGTACCCGGCGTGGGTACGGCAGTAGGCAGTGCGGTAGGCTTGGCCGCTCGTGAATTGATGTCTAAAAACAAATCGGCCAAAACGCAGAATTTAGTCACCGATATCGAAAACGACTTTAAGATTCAGTACGTGTGCCCCAAATGTAGCCGCTCGTTGTACGGCTTTCCTTACGAGTACCACAAAAAGCAACGCCTGTGTGTACAGTGCAAAGCGATTTGGGTAAAATCTTGAACCTTTAAACGCTGAAAATAAATGAGCCTTAATGAACACACCCAGTTTTTTGGTGGGCCTAATGAGCCTGCTCAAAAAACGCCGCCGCTCTCGCCCCCTAATTTGCCTCCTCAAGCGTCTACACCGCCGCCTGCTGCTACGCCACCCGCCCCGGCGGCAAAGCCAAAAGCTCCCAAAGATTATTCTAAAGTGGCGGGAGCGTTGGCGATTGGTGCGGTAGCGGTAGGGAGTATAGGATTTATTTCATGGACCGTTTTTGAAGGAGACGATACGCCCGTGCCAGTGAAACCCGCCGTGCAGCCTCCCATCGATTCGATTGTACCTGAGTTACCCAAAGAAGAGTTTATAGAACCTCCAGTGGCGGTGGTTGAGTCACCATCACTTCCTCCGCCTCCGCCCCCCGCTCCCAAGCCTTCGGGAGGAGCGCCCAAGCCTAAGCCAGCTCCCCAACCAGAGCCAGAACCACAGCCTCTGCCAGTGGTGCCAGATGAGATTAAAATTGCCGAAATAAGCGATGATTCCGCGTTTAAGGAAGCATTTATTGAGGCGCGAGATCAAGTAGGGCCGGGTGGACTTTTTGAATACAAAGGTCAATGGTACAGCACGTACTCCATCGAAGAATGGAATGCCATGCCTCAGGAACTACAGGCGGATTTTACGACGCGTATTGAGCCAATTATCAATCCAGTGGAAGTAGAAAACGAAGCGCCAGTGGTAGAATTGCAGCCAGATATTGTTAAATTGGATACCGACAACGACGGTATTGAAGAAACCACCATGGCAGATCATAACCACGACGGTCTAGCCGATGTGGTCATCAAAGATGAGCCGGGAGAAGGTATATCAGGCTTTATGTACGTTGACAAAAACAACGACGGAAAACTCGAAACCGCCATCCCGGTATCTGACGAAGGGCAGGTATTGGAAGATAAAGCTGAAACCTTGGAAAATCCCTGGCAAGTGCCCATGCATCCAGCCCCAGACGCGCCCACCTCAACCGTGGCCAACTCATTGTCGAGTCTTAACGAGGCGTCGGAAGTGGTGGATTTAGACACCGATGGAGACGGATACGCCGAAACCGCATTGGTCAATAAAGATACCGATATACAGGCAGAGATTGCCCTCGTTGATACCGACAAAAATGGCAAACCTGATCTGGCTTTGCTGGACACCGATGGCAATAATACGCTCGAAACCGCCGTACCGATTGGCCTAGACGGTCAGCCCATTATGGCCCAAAGTGAAGCCTACGAAAAGGCTCCGATTATTGACATTCCGGGCCATGAGGATGCGGTAGAAACACACCTAAATTATACATCAGGATACGGCGCACACGACACGCCTGTGGTGCCAGATACCGATGTGTCAACGGACGATTTATTCACAGTTTAATAAAATTACAGTTATGTTGGATGAAACTGGAATGTTGGGCTTTCACAAGAAAGAGGAGGCCCAACCGCAACAACCCAAGCCGCAACCACAGCCTCAGGCGGGGGCTTCGCCTGCCCGTGAGTTACCCAGAATATTCAGCCCCGATAAAATGACACCGACCGAAATGGCGGGGGCGGGCATTGTCATGGTGGGCAATATTGCCTTTGTGTCATGGTGGGCTATGAATCAGGAACCTACCGAAGTAGCCGAGGTGATGGAAACATCGAGTGGAATTACGACAGAGATTGTCAATGCAGCGGTAACTGAAAAACCGTCGGAAATAGCGTATGTCGTGCCGCCTCTTACCCCACCTGCTGCGGAGCCAACGGGACAGGCTGCGCCCATACTGGAAGTAGCAGAAGTAAAACAGGATGTGCCTTTTAAAGAAGCGTTTGATACCGCCCGGGCGCAAGTGGGGCCAGGAGGGATTTTTGAATGGCATGGGCAGTGGTATAACACCTATACTGCCGAAGAATGGACGGGCATGACGCCCGAGAATAAAGAGGATTATGTTTCTTTGGTAAAACCCTACGTAGAAAGTGAACTGCCCGAAGATACGCTTCTGGGGCATGAAGGTCATGTGGAAGTGGCAAATTTGGAACATTCACCATTGCCGCACCACGACCACTCTGCCGGACAGCTAGAGCCCGCCGCTGGGTTGTTGAACCCTCCCGAAAGTTATCACTTAGATTCGCTGGATGATTTATTTACAAACACCTAAAAGTGGGTCTCTCCCTTGAGAAAATTAGGTTTTATCTATTGATAGGTTCCTTATGTTTGAGTACGTTTTTCGTTGCAAGGAGTGTCAGCACACCAAAAAAGGACAATCGCCAGTCAAGCTCTTGCCCGGCAGCCCGGCCAAGCTTAACTGTGTACAACAAAAACCCGAAAAGTGCATTTTTGTCGTGACGCAAGAAGCGGGAATGCCTCCCGCGCCGCCAACCAACGAATTTATGCCACCGCTGTCGCCTCCCACGGGTTTTCAGCACGTTACAAAGTCGGCGGGAGGGAGCAATCCCTTGTTTGCCCAACCCTCTGCCGACGACAACAAAGCGCAAAATGATATTTTTCAACAAACGGGGACCGTCGGATTTTTGGTGGTTCACGACGAAAACGCTGCTGCTCAAACGCATCCTTTACGCATTGGTCCCAACGTGGTTGGGCGCAAAAGCTCATTGCCAACGGCAGACATACTGATTGATACAAACGACGTGATGATGAGTCGGCGGCACGCGGTCATTGAAGTAACCCGTGATAAATTTGGCCAGTTTCAGTACCTGATTGCCGAGGCAGGAAGTCGCAACGGAACATTTGTGATGGGGGCCAAAGACCCGATGCGTAAGATAAAATTGGAGCCCGAAGATTTGATTTATCTGGAAGATAACGATACCATTCAGATGGGACGAACCAAAGTGGTTTTACAGACGACCAAGGCGGCAAGCAATGCCAGAGATGCCGCCCGAAACGTGCAGGGGACGGACTATTCCCAAACCATCATTTGGTAATAATTAGGCGCTTAATCTATTGATTTTACTTATTTAGCCAGTTATACGATGCCGTATAGTATCTACCCGCCTTTGGGCTTTACGTTTCAGGGACAGCGCGAAAATAATGAGGATTCGGTGTATCCTGAAGTTGGCATGGCCACGCCTCAAAACCGCTTTTTTATTGTTTGTGATGGGGTAGGAGGTGCCCAAAAGGGAGAATTGGCCAGTCACATCGCCGTGTCTGGTTTTTCAGATTATCTCAACACCCATACAGATTCCGACTTCTCGGAGGAGGTTATCGGTGAAGCGCTTGGGCACGTTCAGCAAAAGTTTGATGAGATGCTGGCCGTTCAGCACCTACTCAAAGGAATGGCGACGACTTTTACGTTGGTGGCTTTCGGGGAAGATGCCGTCCACGTCGGGCACATTGGCGACAGCCGTATTTATCAAATCAGAAACGGGACGATTATTTATAAAAGTGAGGACCATTCCAAAGTCAATTTTCTACTAAAATCAGGATTGATTTCTGCCGAGCAAGCCCAAAATCACCCAGAGCGGAACGTAATCATGCGGGCTATTCAAGGGTCACACCGAGACACCAAAATCGAAATCCATTCGTTGACTGATGTCCTTCCTGGAGATTACTTTTTTCAGTGTACTGACGGGGTACTAGAAAATGTGAACGATGACGCACTTTCTCAAATTTTGGGAAGTGAAGAAACCAATCCCCGCAAACTTCAACTGATTCTTAATCTTTGTGACGGCAACACGCGGGATAATTATTCTGGGTATTTAATTCAGGTGGCCAACAACGAACTTGCTGACGCCGCAAAAGAGTGGATTGAACCCATGCAGGCCATGGCCCAGAATGCCGATAATACCATGAAGTTTAAGTCGGCAGCGCCCGATACCGTCGCCCTAGTTTCTTCAACACCGCCCGAAACGCCCAAAAGCAACCGAGGACTTTGGTATTTAGGGGGCTTGGTTTTGATAACTATGGTTTCTTTGGGTATCTTTTTTCTTAATAAAAATAAACCAAAGTCAACGGTCTCGGCAACGGTCGTGCCCGTGGTTACACAAGAAATCGATACACTTAGCTCCGTGGATACGTCCATTGCGAGTGAATCCGAATCGGCACCTTTGACCGCTTTTCCAGTGGTAAAAGTGCCACCTCATTTATCCCCCAAGATAAAAGCCCTTAAAAAGGCAGCGGCGTTAGATTCAGCGGCTGTGCCGTTTGGGGGTGTTACTCCGAACGAAACGGCCTTTGGGAAAAGTAAAAAAGATACGGCAGCCAGCACAAAAAAAACACCGGGAAGATAATCCCTAAAGTAGAAAAAATCGTGATTTTGGGTTTTGAGAAAACGGTAGCAGAGGAGTTATTGATGCGATAAAATATGACAAAGATAATCAGAGGATGGCTTTTGCTTTTTTTGATGGGAGTCGCAATCGGCGGTTGGGCGCAGTGGAATAGCAATCTGGGCCAAAACACCCGCGTCAGCGCAGGGGCCATGCACACATTTGCGTACGGTGCAGTAGGGGGAGACGACGGCAGTGTGTTGGTAACTTGGGCCGAAAGCATTGGCAATGCGTCCATCATGTTTGCGCAACGCTACCGAGCGGATGGGACCGTTGCATTTGCCAAAAAGGAATTGTTTCGCTATACTTTCGGTGACTGTACGAAAGAAGGTTTTTCGGGGATGAAATTGCTGAAAGCCGCTGGCTCCGATGATGTTTTTGTGATTTATAACGTCAATACTACCCTCGTAATTCAAGGAGGTTTGACCACGTATTTGCAGTACCAAATCATTTCCTTTAACGACGGCACCACCAAAATTCCGAACAACGGCAACGAAAATCGTGGGTTGAATCTAGGGTATAATTATGGGACAACTGCTCCAGGTGTTTCGTTTGATGCTCATTTTATCCGAGATGGAGGCAGCAAAGTAGTGATAACGTGGGCGCAAAAAAACAACCCATTGGACTTAAACCGGGGCGGAGGGGGGAGTCTCGTTACCTTAACGGATTTACGAATTGCCATATTGGATGCCTCCAACCGAACCGCCCCCACGGCGTATTTCGTGGAAGGAGACGCTGGCGACCAAACAACCCCTCGTGTATACGCACAGGGAGAACGGCTCTTTGTTTCGTTTATCGACAGAAACACTACCATAGCGGTCAGGAAATATAAGTATGCCCTAAACGGTACAACCATTTCTAAAGAATGGGGCGGAAATGCCCAGTACCTTGGCAGCTTGCCTGACCCCCAAAATATGGGTGTTCAGCCAAGCTTTGATGATAGCAATCCTATTTGTGTCTATTCAGTGTCTGGCTCAGGGGCAGGAAAAACAATTAAAGCGCACCGTATTAACCCAACGTCGGGCGCTTCGTTGGGTACTACCGATATCGGCGTTGGTGATCAAATTGGAGGGTCGAAAATGGTCGGCAATAGCGGACAGTTTAGTTTAAACGTGGCTTTTATCAACACCCGGAATAACCGTCAAATCGTGCGTCGTTACTTGGGAAACACCGCAACCAGCGCTGAAACCCCCATTACCTTACGAAATCACGGCGGAGACCCCACTTTTGAAGGAATTAAAATTGCCGATAGCCCTGAGAAATACTTATTTGTGGGCGAAAACCGAGACAATGGAGAACTTTACGGACAAGTAATCAGGTTTGATAACAACTCAAGTGAAGGCGTTAGGGAGTGGGGAGACAACGGCAAAATTGTGAGCAACGCCTCTGGAAACAAAACGGGGGGGCGGCTTTCGGTGCTGAACAGCAATGCGCTGTTTTTTTTATGGCGTGATGAACGAAACAGGAATAGTACTTGTACGGCTGATATTTATGCTCAGGTGTTGGATGCCAACGGAAACCCGCCCCAGTCTGTAACCATTTCAAAACCGAGCCTAAATCGTAGTTCTTTGTGCGTAAAAGATACTTTGCGAATAAGTTTTACCACAACGGGTACTTTTACCGCGGGCAATGTATTTACCGCTGATATTCTTAACGAGGCAGGTACCTCTGTAGTTTTAACCAATTTTCCTGGAGCTACCGCCAGTCCAATTTCCATTGTTGTACCTACGGGGCTACCCAATGGGCGCTACCGAATTCGGGTAAAAAGCAGTATGCCAGTTGCCAACAGTCTGGAAAATAGTGATGTATTTACGGTCACTTCCACGCCAGTCATTGCCGCTACCGCCAACGGCCTCAAATCTTTGTCTGTTTGCAGCGGTGCACCCGTAACCCTTACGTCGTCTGCTGGATTTACGATGTACAGTTGGAAAGGCCCCGCGGGTTATACAAATTCTTCCCAGTCTCCGATGTTGACTTCCACGATTCCGGGGTATTATATCGTCACGGGGACGAGCTCCTGCGGAACCGCCAAAGACAGTATTCAACTCTCAATCAATCAAATCCCCAACGCCGTTGATGCGACCAATCGTACCAGTTACGTATCGGGGGAAACCATCCAATTGAAAGCACCGTCTGGAACGGGATATACCTATGCGTGGACGGGTCCTAATGGATTTATGTCTACTCTGCAAAATCCAACCATTGCTAACGCGACCGTCGGTATGAGCGGGAACTATGTTGTTACAGTAAAGGCCAACGGTTGTGAGGCAAAAAATGAGCTAATGATTACGGTTTCTAATCAGCCCGTAACGGGCATAACAACTGTATCCGCCAACCCTGAAGTAGTGTGTCCTGGGGCAAACATCAGCGTGAGTTTTGTAAAACAACCCAGTAATGGCGTAGCTACTTTTAACGTTTTTTTGACCAATAGCACTGGACAAAAAATCGGTGGCAGTTTAGGCAGCGGAGCCGCAAGCCCTTTGTCGGTGCGAATACCTGATGCTACTCCTGCGGGGGCTGATTATCGATTGCAGGTGGAAGTATCAGATGCAGTAAAGGCACAAAGTGGCGCGCTAACGGTATTGCAACGGGCTTCTGCTCAGATGATTAGCCCGCGTGGCGACACTTCGGTGGTGTTCAGAAAATCGGGCGATAATCTCAACGTTCGGGTTCGGGTGCAGGGAAGTGGCCCTTTCACGCTTAATTTCAGCGGCGGAAGCCGATCGGTCCGAAATGCTGGCGATACCACCTTGAGTTTTCGGATTGAAAATGAAACGACCTTCACTTTTCAGGGAGTGACGGGTGCTTGCGGGGCGGGTACGTTGAGCGGTGTGCAAAGTTCCAGAATTTCCCTCAAACGCGTAGTTGCGATAGAAGCAGACAGCATGGGTCGCCCCGCAGTGACGGTTTTTCCCAACCCAGCGGCCAATAAATTGACGATTCAGCTTCGGGATAATTTGCCTACAAATGTGAGAACAGAAGTGCGAATGTTTGACTTAAAAGGAAGCGTGGTAAAAAAGATTACTTTCAGTAACTTACAACACGATTGGGATATAAGTAGCCTTCCTTCGGGATTTTATGTAATGGAAGTGGTTCGGACCGAAACTCGGTACACCTTTAAAATCAGGAAAGAATGATGCAAACCATGAAGATACAAGGATTGATTTTGGCGCTACTGATTGGCGTTTTGGGGTGCAAAAAAAAGGACGTCAGCACCCAAATGGACCGCGCCTGGATTATGAAGCAAGCGGTTCATATTCCGCAGGGGGGCGGCGGACGAACTAAAGTTTATGAGCGAGGACAAGCCGGCAATCTGTTTAATTACGACGGATTTCTGCTCGATTTGAGTAATCAAAATGCCTTACAATTTACCGACATCGGGCAGGGGGGCGACCGTTTTGATTTTACGGGAAAATGGCGCGTTGACCAAAATATCCGTCTCGTACTGTTTGAACTGAGTCCTGAGCCTACTTGCAGCGAAGGCGTGGATTGTGCCAAAGAAGGGATTCAGTTTTTTATTGATAAAATATCGGACAATGAGCTGAAAATTAATCGGCTGTATGTCAGTGACAAAACGGGAAATACCGTGAATGAATATACCTTAATCCCCAAGTAATTGATTGAATACAACGCTACTCTGTACACAAAAATGGGCTTTGCACTAACACGACGCATCGGTAAAAAACAACTCTTTTCGGGGCTGTTGTTGCTTTTGTCGTATGTGGGTACGGCCCAAAATCTGAATCTAAACGCTAATGGACCGGGAAGTCGGGCAATGGCGATGGGAGGAGCCTTCATCGGGGTAGCCGACGATGCTACCGCGATGTATTGGAATCCGGCTGGCATTGCCATGCTCAATTATGATGATGAATTGGCCGAGGGTATTGGGCCGCACCTGTTGTGTTCGGGGAGGAATACCACGCTTCAAGTACCCATTGATGCTACTCGGTTTTCTACCACTTCCAATTTTGGCCCTACATTTATCGGGGCTGTGATGCCCTTTTCGGCGTCTCGACTAAAGGGACAAAGGCATTATCGGATTGGCGATTTGGACCGTAATATAGTACTCGGGGTGGCTTACCAAAGTGTGATGGATGCCAATAAATATTCCATTGATCGTACGGTGGCTTTGGCCACCGAAAGCATCAAAAACAACTTGACCATCAGCAACGCGTCGCTGAGTGCGGCGTATCAACTTAGCAGGTATGTTGGAATCGGCGTGACTGCCAACTACTGGTTTGGAATGGGGAATAAGCTGAATTATAGCTCAGGGGAGCGCACTTTGAACGTAAATCGGACGGGAGAAGGGACGTATGACATCAGCGGACTAAATTTTGTAACGGGTTTTTTGGCCGATTTTTATGAAGCAAACGTTCCGCTGCGCGTAGGCCTCCGCGTAACGACTCCTTTCAATCTCCGCAATAATTTTACTTACAGCGGCACCGTCACCGATGCGTCGCTGGATGCGACCGAGTTGCGCAGTTACGAACAAAAATATAAAATGCCCTTTACGGTTGGGATGGGTCTTTCGTACCGTCTGCCCTTTTTTCCATTGCTGATGCTTGCCGCCGACGCCGAATGGTTGCCCTATAAAAACCAAGCCATTTCCCAGACTTTTTATGAGTACAATCAATACAATAGTTTGGACCCGAATCGGGGGTTGCCGTTGGTCATTCAGACGCCACGTCCGCCGGTCATTAGCAACGAAAACCATTATCAATTACGTAGCGGCTTAGAGTTTTTACTGGTGAATGCCGAAAAAGTCGAGTTTCGGGTGATGGGGGGCTACCGCATTCAAACCCAGCTAAACGAAGATGGGTCGAGCAGTAAAGCCAAGGGATTTAGCGCGGGAGCGACCCTCTTTTTTGACCGTTTCAAAATCCACGCGGGCTTTCAGCAAATGAAATATCCGCAAACGACGGCAGGAGTGACCAATCAAACGACCCAAAGCGCTTTTTCGGTGGATTTGGTAATCCATCTAGTAGAAGATATTTTTTGACATGAAATTACGGAAACTTCTTTTTGGGCTGTTGTTGATTTTTGCCGTTTCTGAGGCAAAAGGGCAAAGCTACGTGACGTATTACAAAAAAGGAGAAAGCCTGAGCCAATCCAAAAATTGGCCCGAAGCCATTGAATATTTAAAGGCGGCTTTGCAAGGTTCGGGAGTCGATAAAAAAAGCATAGCCACGCGAAACGGCGTGGCGGCTTATTTTCCTAATCGGGAGTTGGGGATTATTTATTTTATGCAGGGAAAAAAAGAAGAAGCCAAGCAGCTTTTGGAAAAATCGTATCGTGATGAACCTACGGACCGAGCATTGGAATTTCTTCAAAAATTGGACCCTGCATGGATGTCAAACCACCAATTGGCGACCATTCCGCAACCAAAACCGTTGTTTGAAAAAGAAAAACTGGAGAAAAGTGCTGAATCGGTGGAAGGGGGCGGAAGTTTAACCTTCAAAATCCACGTTCGGAACGAAGGAGAAGGACGATTTGATAACGGAAAGATAAGAATTGCAGCCGCTACACCGGTCAAAGGCGTTGAATTTGAGCCCTTGGTGGCGGTGGGAGATGTAAGGGGAGGCGGCAGTCGATTGGTGCAAATAACGATTAGAACCAATCAATTGCTCACCGACGGCAAAGCGTCCTTGATATTGAGTTTGGAAAGCGAATCGGGCACGGTTTGGGATGAGCTACCCATCAGGTTTAGTACGCTCAGCCCGCCAGCACCGCTGATAAAACTGGTTGGATTGTATGCTGGAAATGATGCTAAATTGGTGCTAGAAAAAGGTCGGCGTGTCAAGGCTGTTAAACTTTTGCTCAAAAATGAAGGCCGAGGAACGTTGGTCAAACCGCGTATCACGCTCACCTTAAATGAGCAGCCTTTAGCGCCTAGCACCAACGGATTAACCACGATTTTGGCGGGAGAAACCGCGACAATTCCTTGTGAGTTTTTTATCCCATCTAGTTTTGTCGCCGCCACTGCTACCGTGGAGGTAACCGTACAAGAAGGAAGTGGCACGTACACTTTTAGCGAAAGAATAGCCGTGCCAGTCCAAGAACCCGTGACGCCATTGGTTCATTTTGACAAAACCATGACCCAATGGGAAGGCACTCGTGAAGGGTTTATTACTCGGCTTTCACAACCAACGCTGAAATATGCTGTCGTGAATGAGTCAGATGAACCTTCCAAGGATCTGATTGTCAAGGTAGTACAAGCGCCAACCAACGTAGGTTTATTGGTGCCTGCCTCCAAGAAGGTTGCTCCGTTAGAATCCAATAAAACGGTAGGGGACGAGGCCAAGCTGAGCGTTTCACCCAAATTGTTAAAAGGGACTCTGGCCAAGTTTACCCTACGTTTGGAAAATCTCCAAGGCAAATTGTTGGATAAAATGGAGGTGGATGTGCCCGTTTTGGTGCCTTCAAAGCCAAAAGCGTCTATTCCGAGCGCGGAGGAGTCTCATAATTTGATCGTTAAGATTGGGGAGTTTTTAGAAAACAATTTTTACTTTAATCTCCGTTCGATGGGGTCAGCCGACGAAGACATTGAAACCAAGAGTAATTTTCAAAAGGAGCTAGTTAGGCTTTGCTTCAAAAAAGGCGATAAAGTAAGCATCGGCAATGACATCGTTCCGAGTGAGCTAATTCTGGCGGGCAAATTTCCTGAGGCTTACGAAGCAGAGAGCTACCTTAATAATTTATTTTTATGGTACGATAGTTATCAGGTTGATTTTCAGTCGGATGATGCGCGGTTTTCTCCTATTTTGTTTTCAGAAAAGGGCATCCCTTACGTTGATGTTTACGTCTCAAAAACGTTTACTGGAAAGTCCAAAAGCAAGGATTTTTTGGGGGTTACGGTAACGCAGGAAAATCTACTTCAAATTAAAATTGTCTTTGACCGGTACCGGCAATCAAACGGCAAATGGGACAGTCGGCAATTGTCGGTGAAAGGCGTAGAAAAGGTGAAAATTCCCACAACAATCGCCGTTTTTCCGACGGCTGAAGAATGGGAGAAAAAAGAAGCCAATGAGAAAAATGAGTTGATGTCATTGTCATCCACCTTGAATGGATTGGTTGAGAATCTGAAAAGTAAACTGCCGCCCACCACCAAGCGCCTGGTGGGCGAGCATTTTATGAAAAAGGATGGTAAAAGTGAAGAAATATATACTTATAAGATAGAAAATGAGTTGACGACGTCGTTGGCACTCAAAAAGATTAAATGGATTAATGCCGAAGAATGGGACCCTCTGAAGGCGGTTCCCAACGAAGAGTTTTTGATGGAAGGCACCTACGAACTGGGAACAGCTGGCCTGAAACTCAAAATCAATGTGCGGAATTTTAGAACCTACGAATCAGTAGCTGAGGCGGAAGCAATCATCAATCCCGACTTGTTGGGCATTGCAACTAAATGATAGTCAATGAAATGTAAATATTGTATTAGGATGCTATTGGGGTGGCTGTTGGTCGGTGGGTTGGCCCATGCTCAGCAACCACTGCCGAATCGAAACGTGAACAATGGGTCGGTTCCTGCCTATGAGGGTGAAATCAAAGATCCGACCCGGGAAGAATTGGACGGAGAGTTTAAGAAACGTACTGAACAGCAAATTTTGCGTTTGCAGGAGTACATCCAAATCATTTCGGATAAAAAACAGTCGGATGAAAATCGGGACAAAGCCATCAAAGAGGCCATAAAATTGTTTCAACCGGGCTCCGTGGTTCAGGTTTCGTCGGGCAAAAAAGGTTCATCAGTGATTTCGCGTAGCGTCGGAGATTATTTTAGGCGATTAAAGGCCCTGCAATATCCGCAGGTAGAGATTACTTTTTATGATGCGACTTACGTGGGCGATTACCGTAAGGGTGCCGACGGGGGCTATTACACTACGGCCACTTTTTCGCAGGAATTTAGGGGGAAAGACGAAAAAGGAAACATCATGTATCAGGACAAAACCACCAAAGACGTGGATGTGTCGCTGCAAAATCTGATGGATGAGGATTTTTATAAGCAAAATCGCTGGATTATTAAGTTCGGAAACATCAAAGTGACCGAAACCAAAACGCCCGGAAAGCCCATCAATTAAAGGAGGGATTTGCCGACAATGTTACAGGAGTAAGGGAGTTTGTACTTTATACGTTACTGCCCATGCGTTGTTTTTTTGTTTTTATTTTACTGGCAGCAACCGCGTGTTCGGCGTGGGCGCAAACGGCCGTAAAACGGATAAAAACCCCCGAATCTACTGTTCAAGAAGTAAAGCAGCTGGATGATTTTTTTGACCGGTTCAACGCAGCACGCCTTCCAAACGGTCAAAAAGCCCCTGACTCCCTCAAAACTGCCCGCTTTCGATTAGCCTATCTGGAGCAACTTGTCAATTCTGAAGATACCAAATGGCAAAAAGGGCCTGCACGCGAGAAACTCATTCGGTTTCTAGAGCTGGTTTGTGATGAGCGTAATTCTCTGTTTTTGAATAAGTTTGACGAGCAAATCTATTGTATTACCTCGTGCAATGTAGATTATTTCGGGACGCAGAGCCTTGCCGATTTATTGTTTCGCCGCAAGGTTTCCAACGACCGGCATCAATGGGTGTTGCAGGGAGCGTCAGATCCTTTTATGGAGCAATTGGAGCAGAAAATTGAAACGCGCGGTATTGTCCCTAATGCCCACGAAACCAATTTCCTGAGTTTGTCGAATGAACTGCACGCGGGTGTTCCGTTGCGGAGTTACACCGATTCTACCTTTCGATTCGACGCGCTGAGTGCTTTTATTTTTGCCGTCGATAGTCGCCTCATTAAGTTTAATGAATGCGAGCGGGTCACGGTTTTTTTGACGGGTATCAAAGGTTGGGTGATGAAATTAGAGGATTTTACCCGTGAAAAAGGCAATACTGGCTGGCTCATCAGCGACTTGATGGAAGTAAAAGAGGAGCCGCTGAGTCAATGGTTGTTTCAACATCGATAATTCTTTACTGTTAAGTAAGTTTCAGATTGTATACTACAACGCTATTCAAAAAGTAACAAAGCAGATTTAAATTTGACATCATTAGGATGAGACTTCTTGGCATAGAGAGCGAAGCAACTTGGGTGGAATAAAAAGGATTTGAACTATGATTGAATATACGACTGAACCCGTCGAAATAGATGTTAGGGTAGGTGCAGGATATGGCCACGAAAGAGCCGCGTTGAGAGATTTGCTTGTAGGGCCAGACGGAACAAGCTCATGGGAAAGTGTACGTATTGGAAGACGGGATTTTCCCGTACAAAGAATGCCCTATATGCTTCAAGATGGGATAATTACTGTTCATGAAGGCATAAGAATAAACGTGTATCGCGGTACTACCCAACATTTTAGGCTTTTAGAAGCAACTTTGGAAGAACTTCCTCCTTCTCATTTAGAATTGTTTGTACAACGAAAACCTTTGGGAATCATTCTCAATGATTATGCTGGCCTAAGCAACAGTATGCGTTTTACAGGAGGGGTAAATCCCAGTAGAGATTATGCCGACACTGCCGCTTTGGATGATTCCAGAGGGATAATTATTACGTATGGTGCTTTGTGGAGTTTTTATGATAACGGATTTTCTCCTACCCTTATTCATGAAATTGGGCATGTAATGACCCATCAAGGAGAAATTAACTATCGTCGTTTTGAGACGAGTGTCAGAGATAGGTTGATTTCCGAAAGTACTTCTGGAGGCCACTCTCGTAGTGGAGGCCAGGATGAAGGTTTGTGCGATGTATACATGTACATGATTTGTTACGGCGCCGTCAACCCAAATTTGGTCAACTATTGGAGTTCTAAAACGACTGAATTAGCGGCTTCTGCCGAAGCCTTGGAAGGGATTCGAAACACGCCAGCATTTAGCAGGATGCTAACCGCTGGATGGCGAACTCGATACCAAACAAGACGACGATAAAGTAAAAATCTCCACTCTCTCACTAGCCTTTACCGTTTACTCAATACTTCTTGCTATTCATTGGCTCTTTGTATAAGTTTGATTGTAGCATCTCCAATCTCTACTCTATGCTCTCGACACTAACTTTCAGTAATGACCTCAAACAAGCCGTTCAGATTGCCCAGTCGGTAGCCAAAGAAAACCAGCACGCTACGTTTTCGCCAGGGCATTTATTGAAAGGATTGTTGCACAATGATGTGGGTTTGTCCAGCGTCTTGGCCATCTGGGACGTAGATATTCATTATCTGCGTGATTGGGCTGATATCCGGGTTGAAAAATACCCTAAGTCGGCTCGGCTCGGGGATTCTATCCGTGGAGACGCACAAGTGCAGGCGGTGTTTGAAGTTTCGGATGTTATCCGGATGAAATTGGGTGAGGAGGAGGTGACGCCCTTGGCCGTTTTGGCCGCGATTGCGCGCCCGGGAGTGGGCTTTCAAAAAGACCAACTGAAATCCTTTCCGCTTACCGAAACCGAGATTTTGGGAAAAGTCATGGCTTCGGCGGGTGTTCAAAGTGCGGTCACTCCAGAAAACGGTTCTTCTCCCGCCAAAGGCACCCCCACCTCGGTGGGAGGCAACGCCTCCGCGCAGGCATTGTTGAAATACTGCGTTGACAAAACGGCCATTGCCCGCGAGGGCAAACTCGACCCCATCATCGGCCGCGACAAAGAAACCCGCATGATGGTCGAAATCCTGGGCCGACGTACAAAGCCCAACGTTATCATTGTGGGTGAGCCGGGCGTGGGAAAAACCGCCTTGGTCGAAGGATTGGCGCAGTTGATTGTGGCAGAGCAGGTGCCGGGGCATCTGCAAAAAGCCGCACTCTTTCAGCTCGATATGGGTGCGCTCATTGCGGGGGCTTCTTACAAAGGTGAAATCGAAGACCGTCTCAAAAATATCATTGCCGAAGTCAAACAGCACGAACGGGCCTTGCTCTTTATTGACGAAATCCACGTGCTGATGGACCCCCAAAGCGGAGCCATGGGACTGGTAAACTTGCTCAAACCCGAACTGGCGCGCGGGGAGTTGACCGTCATTGGCGCCACCACGCTCGACGAGTTTCGAAAATTCATGGAACCCGACGAAGCCTTCAGCCGTCGTTTCGAACTAGTCAAAGTGGAAGAGCCCGACGAAACCACCGCGGGTCGCATGGTGGGCAAAGTCGTTTCGCTTTTTGAAGACCATCACCAAATCAAAGTGGGCGAAGGAACCATAAACGAGACCGTTCGGCTGGCGCGGCGCTACATCAAAGACCGCCGCCTGCCCGATGCCGCCATTGACCTCATCGACCGCACGATGGCGGCCATGAAACTCATGTCCGAAACCACGCAGCGCGAGATTGACTTTTTACGCACCGAGCTTTCAAACCTTCGCGAGTCGCATGGGAGCGGCGACCCGCTTTTATACACCCAAGAGCTGCGCTGGTTTGAACGCCAGTTGCAGCACCGACTCAGCCCGATTTTGTTGGGACAGTTGGAAGAAGAAACGGAACTTGCCCAAATGGAATTGCCAGAAGCCGTGGCGGATTACCTGACGGAGCTGCTGATAAAACTGGAAACTTTGGGTGGTCAGAAAAAAGAGACGGTGGAAAAACACGATGTTGCGGCCGTAGTGGCGCACAAAACGGGGATTCCGCTCGGAAAACTTCAGTCCAAAGAACGGGAAAAACTGCTGCAATTGGACGAACACCTCAAAAAACGGGTGGTGGGACAAGACCACGCCATCAAAGTAATTTCGGATGCCATTCTGGAAAATCGCTCGGGGCTGAGCCGTCCAGGACAGCCGATTGGGTCATTTTTCTTCTCAGGCCCCACGGGAACGGGCAAAACGGAGTTGGCCAAAACGATGGCCGATTTTCTATTCAACGACGAAAAAGCCCTGATTCGTTTCGATATGTCGGAGTTTAAGGAAGAGCATTCGGCGGCGGTGCTGTACGGTGCGCCTCCGGGCTACGTGGGCTATGAAGAGGGGGGATTGTTGGTGACCAAAATCAAACAACAGCCCTTTGCGATTGTGTTGTTTGACGAAATCGAAAAAGCGCACCCATCGGTTTTTGACCTGTTTTTACAGATTCTGGACGAAGGTACGCTGCACGACCGTCTGGGGCGGGAGGGGGATTTCAGCAATGCCATCATTTTATTCACATCCAACATTGGTGCGGATTGGATAGTGGAGCAGTTTGGGAAGGGCAAAATTCCTGCCTCCAACGACGTGTTGGATTTGATGACCAAGCACTTCCGCCCTGAGTTTTTGGGGCGCTTGACGGAAATCATTCCATTCAGTCCGATTACGGAGAATGCGGTGGTCAATATTTTCAATATCCAGCTCAAGCCGTTAGTGGTGTTGCTGGAAAAACAGGGTATTACGCTGAAGATTGAAGACGAAGCACGCAAGGCGTTGGCCTTGGAGGGCTTTACGCCCAAATACGGGGCAAGGCCGATTCGGGGCGTGATTCGCAACCGTATTCGTCGGCCACTGTCGCGGATGATTGTGTCGGGTGAACTCAGCAAGGGAAGCTCGGTGACGCTGAAAGTGGGCGAAAACGGTGAGTTTGAGTGGGTGAAAGAAGCTGAATAAAGGTCGCAAACTAATTTTAATAGCCCATGAACGAAGAAGAAAGAGCGCAGATTGTGAGCGAAATTAAAACCATGATGCGCACGAGCCCGATTATTATTGACCTTGATCGGTTTGGTATTAAAGTTAAACCCAATTCAGAGTATAAAATAGGTACGCATGTCGGTTTTAAGTTTCAGTGCAAAAATCCCGATGGGCTTACAAATGCCTTATTGGGAAGTCAGGAGTTTAATTTAGACAGTACCAGTACGGTTTTAGGGTGGTTTATGCAGCTCGCTACGCACGGAGTGGGCTTTCGACAAATAGGAAAGGCGAGGTCAATACACATTGAGATTGACGAGCAGGATTGTGATATACATATTGATACGCACGGCATTGTCGCAGGGCTAGGAGTGTACTATTTCAAAGGAATGGAAGGTCACTTGAATTGGGATTTGATACCGAGTTATTTTCCAACGCTGCACCTCGGACGGAATTCATTTTTGGGGCCGTACGTAGGTCTTACGGATTCATTGGATGAGGAAAGTCTTTTGGAAGGTTTAGCAACGCACGGACCAGTGCTACCAAAACTCAGTAAAGCTACCTTGGGTTTGCTTTCCCGGGCGGAGGTGGGCGTACAGCTTTACATCGGCGAAGCTACTGGGCTTCGAGCAACTGTATCGGGGCTGGGAGATGAAGCTAAAATATGGGGCTCGTTTGAAACGAGGATTGGAGGGGATGCCGCCCTTAGGTTTTCAGCTACCTCAAATGAAGCGAAATTAACGCTCGGAGGTTCGTGGTGAAGGCTTTTTGTGCTTAGAAACACAACTAATTGATGAACAATACGGCATAAAAATTAAAACTAAGACCATTCATTAATTACGATTAATACCATGGCTTACACTGTCCCAAATATGAAACTAATACCGCAGGACAAAGGAATGTCGTGCTGGTATGCCAGTGCTCAAATGCTGATTAACTGGCGGAGAGAAAGGTTCCAAATGTCGGAAATGGGGATTCTTGACCCAAGCGAAGATGCGGGAAGTAAATCAATCTACGCATTGGATAGTGGGATTCAGAATCCGCAGATTATTTCGATGGCCAAGCGACTGGGCTTGGTGGCTGTTCCACCATTGTCGCCCACCGAAGATGCGATTGAAAATTGGTTGTTTCAATATGGGCCGTTATGGGTCAATGGCATAAGCCATATTGTGGTCATTGCGGGCATTAAAGCAGGAAACGTGTTAATCTACGACCCCTCTCCGGTCAATAAAGGTAGTATTGGCTGGCGAAGCTTGGATTCATGGTATGTTGGCAATGCGGTAGATTCGAGAGATACTGCCAATAGCGTGCAAACCGTGTTTTTGCATTGTCCCTAAAGAGAACGTAGGGTAAAAATGCCTAAGTACTTAGCAACACGTAGGAATACGCATTTTGAAAATCAGGTAGTTCCACTATAAAATCCTTGAAAGTGAGGTGGTAACTTTGTTCAGTATTACAATAAATGAAAACACACACTTAACGACACAGTCATGCCAGTAAATCAAACAATCGTTGCTTGGATAACAACTCGGGTAGGAACACAAATTGGGAATGGGGAATGTTGGACCATGGTCGAAACAACACTTCGGGAGTCGGGAGCGCGCACTTCCAACAGTATCATGGGAGCAAGCGGCGTCACTGCAAATGCCGATTACGTGTGGGGAACGCCTACAACCCTAGCCAATCTGGCCCCCGGCGATATTATCCAGATGCGAAACTATCGCTATTCGGAGTCTGACGGGGCTTATCAAACCCGCCCGCACCATTCGGCAATTGTAGAGGCAGTTTGGGCCGACGGAGTGATTGATGTGTTTGAGTGCAATGTCAACGGGTCGCGCCGGGTTCAACAAAATACCTTGTATTTTCAGAGCGGCGATGGAATCTCGGTCAGTGGCAGATGGTGGTTTTATCGCCCTATTCCAAGACCCTGAAAACAGCGTATTACGTAGAACTACCCGATTTTTAAATCACGTAGTTTCACGATAAAATCCTTGAGAATCAGTATTTACCTTTGTAATATTACTAAAGCATAACCTACTAATAAACCTTAACCATGGCAATCGAAAAACCCCAGTTGGGCGGCGTCGTAATCGACGAAGGTACCAGCGAAGCAATCAAGCTCCTCCACGACAACAAAACGGCCATTATCAGTAAGTTTACGGCTGATTCTATGAGCCAAGCTCCCGTAGAAGGTATCCAAAAACTCCAAGATGCCTTTGACCATTTCCAACCCCAAGTAGATGTAAGTCACACGACCGAAGATGGCCAGGAAGTGAACGAAACCCTCAATTTTACGAGTATGTCGGCCTTCACCGTCAAAGGAATGATTGAGCAAAGCGGCTATTTGCAGGAGCTAAAAGGCAAGGAGGATGATTATCAAACGTTGATTAAACGCTTGATGACCAATAAAGTATTCCAAAAACTGTTAGCAGACCCCGTGGGCAAAGCGGCATTCGTGGAAGCCCTCAACGCGATGATTGCCGAATTGGACGACGTTGACGGAGAATAAAATTGTAATATCTCTAAGCAATTGGGTTTTCCAGTTAAAGAACCTAACCAAATAATCCACTATCGAAAAAACTATCCTCCATGGCACAGGAAGAACAAATACCTCAATCAAAAGAACTCGTCAAAGAAAAGGTTGCGCCGCGTCCTTTAACCCAGACAGTACAGCAACTTACCAAATACGGCGGTTTTGAATTCATTAAAACCATCGTTGACGGAACCGAAAACATGGACCCCACCAAAAAGGCGCGGAAAAGCATGTTTTTGGAAGAGGAAGAAAATAAAGCCGACCGCAAAAAACTCAAAAAACGCCTTCAGGCGGTGGCCGACTTACTTACGGCCCACGACAACGTGGCCGATATGATTGCCGAAGCAGAGCAAAAAGCCACTTCGGCGAGCGAAACATTAAAAGCCAACCTACGCAATTGTCTGACCCAGACCGAAGAGTTGGAACGCTCTTACCGCTCGTTGGCATTGTTTTTTGAAAATACCGCCGAAGAAAAAGTGAAAAATCTGGTACTCTTTGACGCTGGATTGGAGCACACTACCGATACCGACGGATTCAGCAACCCGACGGGTATTTTTGAGCAGGTAGCCAAGGAATTACGCGATAATTATGACCGTTTTGACCTGACCAACAACTATTCTCTGATTGTGTTGCCGGGTTGGTTGAAGAAAAATATCATCGTTGATAAATGGGCCGAACTGGCGCACCAAAACAAAGTGATGATGATTACGGATTATCGTCACCTCGATAGCGCCGAAGACGTAGAGGCCATGTTTGATCGCGATAAGCTGACGGGCTCAGACCCACACAAAGCACACGTGATGATGCCATGCAACTGGGTAGTGGGCCGCGAAGCCAATACCGAAATCGGCGAAGAAGACCATTTGTTTATTCCTCCTTCAATGGCCTTGGCGGGCTTGCTTTGGGGGGGCAACATTGCTCAACCGTCGGCGGGATTGGCCAACGGAAAACTCAAAATGGCCAGTGGAACGCGCTTCACGATGCGTAAAAACGAAGTGGCGCAATTGGAAAACAGAGGTCTGATTCCGCTGATTTATGAGTGGGGGCGCGTGGTGCCGCAGTCGGCCAAAACCCTCTTCGACGGCGACAACGTGGGCTTACAAACGTACAGTGTGGTACGTGTGTTTGACTGGATTGGCAAAATCATGCAAGATTTTCTGAATCGTCGTACGTTTGAGAACATCGACAATAAGATGTTGGAAGACATCAAAAAGCAGATTTCAAAGTTCTTGGCGGAGATTCGCGGACCGGGCAAAATCATCGAAGATTATCGCAATCTGGAAGTAAAGCGCCATCCGCAGAAGCCTACTCACGTGATTGTGAACATGGATTTGAAGCCTTTCTTCCCGGCCAAAGTATTTGCCATCAACATGACAGGTACCAAAGGGGATTGGGATTCGGAATTGAAACCATAAAACTCCAGAGGGTGTCATTCCCTGCAAGGAGTGACACCCATTAAAAAGACACAAAGATGGGAAAGCCCGCTGCTGCTGTAGGCGACATGCACGTTTGTCCGATGATTACGCCTGGAACACCGCCTGTCCCTCACGTAGGAGGCCCCATCTTACCTCCGGGCACGCCGACGGTTTTGATTGGGGGCAAGTTTGCGGCAACTTTTGGTAACATGTGCGTATGTACTGGGCCGCCTGATAGTATTGCTTTGGGCTCATTGGGGGTGTTTATTGGAGGGAAACCCGCCGCTAGACTGGGTGACATAACTACCCACGGCGGAAATATTGTATTGGGTAATTTTACAGTGTTGGTAGGCGATTTAGACGTTTCGACCTTAACCCCCGCTACTATTGCTTTTATCTTGGGTTTTATTAACAACTCCAATTCAGTTGTCAATTGTGGGCACATCATCGACCAAGTTATTAGTATGATACGTACTGGTACGGGGGGAGCTGCCCCTGCAGGAGGAGACGGGTCATGGGCAGAAATTAATAGTCGTTTGGGGGTTAATATTGACTTCAATAACCCTACCAACCTCAATACGGTCTTTAACCAAGTACAAGCTGGCGGACCCGGTACTATGCAAGTTGTTGGCATTGATTATGGTAATGGAAGCTCTCATGTAGTAGTTGTAGCAAACGTTAACGGCCAGACGGGAGTGATGGAAGGACAAAATTGGGGGCCCGGGCAAGACCGAGGGTTTATTACCGACCCTGCTGTTGCCAATGCCCGATACAATCCCAGCGGAACTACTACCTATGCCGCGAGTCCAGTGCCATAACTCAACTAAATCGAACCTTAGGATGAAACGATATTGGTTGTATCTGATGCTCATTGCAGTTTGTCAAACGTATTGTGTTGGACAAAAAAAACAACAAAAATTAGCCAAAAATAAAATGGTTGACTACTATCAAGCACGGACGATTGCACTCGAAAAAATGGCTACATTTTCTCCCGCAAAAGATATAGTACTGTGGGAAGAACAAACCATCACAAAACCTTATGGATGGATATTTATTTTCACAACTGAAAAATACATTGAGACCCGCAATCCAAATGATACACGGCCTGGCACTCCCGCGATTATTGTAGAATACCAAACAGGAATAGCCACCGAAACACCTTCCTCCGTGCCTCTTGAAACCTTTTTGAGAGAATTTGAGAAGAAGTTTCAGCCAAAGTATTAAGGAGATACAACAACATTAACCAAACAAGTAGGAATTCAATCATTTATTTTTCACTCATAAACATTTTAACCTCAAAACGCTTACAACCATGGCACACAAGGCAACCATCAAAATCGACGGCACTGAATTCGAAGTACTACATTGTTCATACTCGTTTCACCAACACGTAAATCCTCATACCAACGAAACTACTTCAGAAGTATTTGGTGGCAACATCGACGTAACCATCGAAACCCGTAACGCAAATGCGAAAATCATTGAGTTGATGACCCTCCAACACAAAGACGACATCGACGGTGAAATCAAATTTGTAAACCAAAAAGGTGAAGAATTGCGAACCATTAAATTTAACGATGCCTCGGTAGTCAATTTTAGCGAGACATTCAACTTGGCAGGAGCAGGCACAGGAACCCAAACTTTTACCATCTGCTCACGGGACTTGGACGTCAACGGGCAAAAATTGAAATTGAAAAGAGAGTAGCCTCTAAGCCTTTGGTTGTGCCGCATTCTGCGAAATAAACCCTCGCTAATGTGGCACAACTGCTTTTTTGTTAGATTGATACTTTTTATTTTTAGCAAGTTACACGTTACATCATGGCTCTCACCAATACTTTTACTGCCAGCACTGAAATCACCATCAACGGTGAAACCATTCGGCGCGTCAATCACCTGCGGATTGGTCAACGGTTTGAAAGTCACCACGATTTCGAGATCAGCGTATCGCCTGATATGCTCGCCAATCGGTTTATAAAGCTGAAAGAACTGGCAGAAAAATTTGTGGGGAAAACGGCCGCCATTACCCTGCGTCAGGGTCGGTTAGGTGTAACTGAACAAACGCAAATTTTTTCGGGAATCGTCACGTCGATTCGGCTAGTTAAGGGGCAAAGTCAATCGAGTACATACCTGATTTCGGGATTAAGCCCAACCATTCAATTGGCCGCTGGGGTAACAACCCGCAGTTTTACTGATAAATCGTTGATGGATATTGTTTCTCAGGTACTTTCTCCTTTTTCCTTTGCCTCAAGTATGGCTCCGGCCAACAGTACGCCCATTCCTTACGTGACGCAGTATGAGGAAGATAACTTCCATTTTTTGCAACGCTTGGCCGAAGAATTTGGCGAATGGATGTTTTATGACGGACGATCGTTGATTTTTGGCAAAAATATTCGGGAAACTTCCCCCACGGTAGCCTTGACCCATGGCACCAATTTGTTTGATATGGAATACGGATTGCGGGTAACACCCCTCAATTTTAAGGCAGCGTATTTTAATTATGAGGCGTTTGATTTATTTAAAGCAGATTCGACAAGTGAACAAGTAGAGGGGCTTAGCTCTTTTTCTCAAATGACATTTGACCGTTCTAAGGAAGTTTTTGCCGACGATTTGATGAATATCAACTTCACAGACCATGTCAGCGAGAGTAGCCTTAAAACAGCGGTGAAACTCAAGAGAAGCGAGCAGTCCAATAAATTGGCTGTGTTTACGGGACGCAGCCCCGAAATGGAGATGAAAATTGGTGGCTTGGTAAACATCACTGAGCCAGTATTTATAGATGGAAGACGTACAGATACCATCGAATACGGCACTTTTGTGGTGACACGGTTGAATCATTTTGTGGATGCACGTGGGGTATATCAAGCTAATTTTGAGGCGGTTCCGCAGGATAGTACTTTCCCGCCCGTTGATTATCGTATTGTGGCACCTATTGCCAGACCGCAAATTGCGCAGGTAAGAGCTACAGATGATCCCTTGAAATTAGGAAGAGTTAAGGTCCAATTTGGATGGCAGCCGCAGGGTGACACAACGCCCTTTATTCGGGTGTCTAGCATGATGACGGGTCGTTCAAAAGGGTATTTTATCCCCGAGGTGAGCGATATGGTGATGGTAGACTTTGAGTTTGGCAATCCAGATCTCCCTTACGTAAGCGGAAGTTTATACGCCAACGACGGGGGCACTCGCATGCCTGGTGATGAATTATTTAAAGCAGATAATCACATCAAAGGAATCATTACCCGGGGTGGTAATCACATTATTATTGACGATACTGACGGGAAGGAAAACATTAAAATTTTTAACAAAGAAAATAAAAATGAAATTGAACTATCACTGGATGGTGGATCTCATATAAATATCAAAAGCAAAGGTTCAGTCAATATTAGTGCGGGTAGCATTAATCTCAGTGCTTCAAAAATTAATATCAAAGCGTCGGAAGATTTGGTGTTACACGGAGAAGACAATATCAAGGGTACGTCAAAAGACAAGATTGATATCCAAGCCAAGAGCTATAAACTAAAATCTGACACGGATGTGGATATTGAAGGAATGAACGTAAATATCAAAGCAACGGCCAACGCCAAAGTAGAAGCTGGAGCCCAATTGGAGCTTAAAGGTGGCCCAATGGCGACCATGAAAGCAGGCATTATTCAAATCAATTGATTATGGCCGACGAATATTACCCCGTTCCGCCCTCGTTTGGGGCACTGATGAAGCGCCAATTTACCGAAAAAATCTCGGTAGAAGATTCCATTGCCCAAAATATATCACTTTACTTGGCTTCCAAACCCAAGGAGTTTCATTTTGACCATAATTACGGATGTATCATTCATGGCTATGATTTTCGGCAATTGAGAGATACACCCAGCAAAGACCAAATCAAACGGTCGGTGGAAGAATACCTCAAAAAATTTGAACCGCGAATTACGATTATTAAAGTTGATATTGAAATTACGGATGTAGAAGAAAAAGTAGAAGGTGGAAGCCCCCGCATTTGTCGCTATATTCAGATTGTCATTTCAAGTACATTAGTGCAGACGCAGGAACGCTTGAAAGACATGAAGTTTCGATTAGTAAGGTATTCTTGAGGTAAATGGCTCACCCATAACCCCTAACTATGTACAACGAACCCCAACGATACAAAACCCGTGAACAAATCCGAAGCGAAATGATTCGGGAAATTGCGCGTTTGTGGCATTATGACGAAAGCGATTTGGCCATCGAGAGCTTTGATCCGCTCGTCGGGATGCTATTAGGCGCTTTTGCCACGGGGCTCGAAAATGTTCATCACGAGTTAGACAATTCGCGGAGCCGGGTGGTGCAGCGCTTGGCCCATTTGCTTACACCAGAGGTACTGACGGGGCCACAACCCGCCCATGCCATGATGAAAGCGGGTATCCTTGACCCTACTTTCGATGTGTTGCCAGAACATACATTCAGCTGCGCTTTGGCAGGAAAAGAGTTTTTTTTCTCATCGGTGGGGGAGTATACGTTGCATAATCTCCGATTGAATACCGTCATCATGCAAAGCCGCATCCGAGAGATGGGTATGGGGGGGGCACCGCGTGAGTTTTTTATGGACCAAGCGTTGCCGTTGGATGAAGTCTGGATTGGCCTGTCTTTAAACGAAGAATTGGAAGCCCTTGATGACCTTGCGCTCTTTTTTGATTGGCGCAATGACCCCTCACGCGCAACCCATCTGAGCCGTTTATTGGACGTACGGATGTTTACCGACACCGAAGAACTTCAGGTAGTGCAGGGGTTGGTCAACAAAAAACCTTTTGACGGCCTGGCCAATGAACTGGGCGCTTCGACCCGGATTGAGCGGACGGTACAACGTCAATACGACGGGCAGGTACTAAGCGTTAGCAGCCGCAATCGACTAACGGGCCAAGAAATTCCGATTCAAAGCCAAAAGAAAAAATATCCCGAAGCCATTGCCTCTTTCTTGCGCCCTGATGAGCTTCAGCGGTATTTTGTGCAAGAATTGTTTTGGATAAAAATCAAATTTCCCGGTGCTTTATCGCCAGAAATTTTGTCACGTATGTACCTCGATGTAAACGCTTTTCCCGTGGTGAACCGGCGGGCGGTTACTAATTTTCAGGAATTGCGGGCGTTGTTTAATGTATTTCCCATTCGTACCGAAGAGACCGATTTTTTTCTGGATATGATTGAGGTTGAGACCCCTACGGGGGCTAAACTCGCCAACGTGCAGCAGTTCAATCGAGAAACAGGTAATCAGTATTTGCTCCGACAGGGTGGAGTGGCGCGTTTTGATGAGCGCGATGCTTCCGAAATTTTGTCGTATTTGGTGGATTTACTGCGGGACGAAGGAGCCATGTTTATGGCCTTGGGGCGCGGTGAAATCGAAAACGACGTGGAAGAAATTCGTAAGCGGTTGGAACGCATCAGCAACATTATAAAAAAAGATAATTTTCAAAACTGGTTTATCAGTGCCAAAACCACCGAAAAAAACGGGCGACTCAGCGTGCGCTATTGGACCACGAAAGCAGATACTGCCAACAATCTCGCATTTGGCACTAAACTCATGCGAGACCGCGCAAATATTGCTTTTACGGACGACATGACCATGCTCCTCACCACCACCAAAGGCGGGCAGCGCCCGTTGCAGGGAGACGATAATTTACCCGTTTTCAAAAAAGCAATCCTTACCCGGGGGCGCGCCGTGACGATGGAAGATTACAAAGCGGTGTGTTTTGCCGAACTGGGCGATAAATTAAAGCGGGTGGAAATCAGCAAGGGCTTCAGTATGGGAGCCTCTCAGTATCAGGGACTACAGCGAACTTTGGACATCAATCTTACGCCTAATCCTGCTAAACCGCTTCCGCCCGAGCAATGGTCGGAGTATAGTTTACGCATCAAACATTTGTTGGAAGAACAGTCGTCGGGCGTTTTGCCCATTCGGATGTTGGTCAACGGAACAGTGACGTAAGTGCAGGTTGATTTCTGACTTCATACTTCCAAATTCTTACTTCCACCTTCCTTTTAATCAACCAAGCCACTAAAATCACCTATGTCACCCGAAGAACTCAAATCAGCCTTGGATCAATTGCCTGTCAGGCGGCTTCGGGTAGAGGCTGTGGTGGATGAATTGATTGCGAGCGGGTTTTGTCGGAAAGAAGAAATTGTCATTTATCCCGAGCGCTCATCGGCGTATTTTTACGAACGCGATGTTTCAGAAATAGAGGAAGTATTCAACGAACTCACTGGAACGTCGTGGTACCGGGTCAATACCCCCCGCGATGGACTGTACGACACCTTGCCTGAGCGCCTTTTTCACCGCCCCACTGGCCGTAATAAAACGGATGAGCAATGGGAAGAGATTCGGAATGAAGAAGAACGACAAGAAGACGATGCCCGGCAGTTTTTTTTACCGTTCGACAACGCCATCACCCATCAACGGGTGCGTATTGAGCAGTTTGAAAAACAAGCATTGGCGGGGCAGGATAAAGGTTTTTTGAAGGAATTTTTAGCCGTTTTCTGGCCCGAAAGTACCCATCTATCCTTGACAGATAATCAGCAGGCTTCGTTGTTTCAAATCACAACCATTGCGCACAAAGCCGCGGGGAATTTGGTGTGGATGCGCGATTGTTTTGAGCAATTATTGGGTGATTCGGTGGCACTGGACTACGAGTCAATTGTTCAATCACTACCAGTTGAAGCCTCTTTTATACCACTTGGAGAGGCCGCTTTGGGCGTGGATACGGTCATTGCCACTCCTTCGTTGACCGACCAATTCCTTTGTTTGAAAATCTCTATCGGCCCACTCCCAGCTCACCAAATGGAAGCGTATGTTCCCAATGGTAGACAACGAAAAATCGTTGATTTTCTGGCTGGATTATTAGTGCCGATTGAATTGGATTGGCGGTTGGAATTGCTACCCCAAAAATCTAGTGATGGATTTCAGTTAAATAAGGGAAGTCAGGCGGCATTATTAGGTTTTACGACGGTTTTATGAGTATTTTTAGTGAAGAATGGAGACTAATTTCAAATTCAGTAATTAATCAATTGTAGGAATGTCGTCAACAATACTTACGCTTTTAATTGGAAATATTGTCTTTGGAATAGCCAATTTAGGAATTGTTGCCTATTTAAAATCATCGGCGATTTTCTCCAAAAAATTGTTGATGCACGTGCTCATTGTCTTTGCTCTTTTTGCGGCATTGGGAGGAATTGTTAGTCAAATAGCGTCGCTGTCGTTGGGTTTTATTGTGTTTGAAACGGGTGCTTTGATTTTGGGCGTTGTCTTTTTACTAACGGCCTACAAAAACTTTTCGACGTGGCTGGTACGTAAAGAATTTGCTCCCGGATTTTGGTTGTGTGTCTCACTCATGTTTTTTGGGATGGCGGGTTTTATCCTTTCGTATTCCCTCATTTCCAAACAAACAGGGATGCTCATTCCGTATCTTTCATTGGGCGCTTTGCGGTATATGTTGCCTTATGTATTCATTAAATCGTATGATTTCTGGACGGCTATACCGCCGAGTGTTTATCGAAAATGGTATTATCCCGTCACGACGCGTGTACCAGGGATTGAATTACGAAATACGATGCGGGTCAAGGTCAGAATCAGCAAGAAACCCAATGACCCCACGTGGGAAGGTCACGAATTTGAAGCGCCCCAAGATCGTACTTTGGGCGAATGGCTGCATTATATGATGAATTTGTACAATACCAAAGTCGACCCCAATAACCCTATCTTGTTTGAAGATATTCAAACGGGCCGGGCTGTGGGTTGGGTTTTTTATACCTCCTCGTTTTGGGGGTTATTTAAAACGTACCTTGACCCTGAAAAAACCTTTATTCAAAATAACATAACCACGAGCACACCGATTATTGCGCGTAGTTATACCGATTAAACCTGCGTATGGCAACTCCAACTTCAAAGCATTTACCGATCAACTGGGTGGACGGGATGAAAATCACCAAAGACCACCTGTTGGGCAGTGATTTGGCCGCAATCGACGCAATGTGCGATGTGGCCCGTACGCACTTAAACGCCCATACTTACGGCCTTCTGCCTTCCAACGACGGAAAAGTGTGTCAACTGAGCCAAAATGGCAATGAGCTAACGCTGCCGTTTTGCCGGGCTGTTACGCCAGGCGGGGTGCGCATTGAATTCCCCGCTTATGCCAGTCAACCCTCACTGACCTGCTCGTTGTCAAGTATTCAAAACGAATTGCTCAATGAGCGCAGCACGGAGTTTTATGTGTTGCTCATTGTTGACCCCACCAACGTAGTGCCGTTTGGCGAACCTGACCCCAAAGAATCGCCGTTGCGTTTGCCTTATTGGATGCCGTCGCTCCGATTGGCCGTCGCTACCGCCGAGCATATCAAGCACAACACCTCTGGAATTCATCATTTGGTGGTGGGAAAACTCAAGAAAGTAAATCAGCAATTCAACCTGCTCTCGGAGTGGGAATACGTGCCGCCGTGCATGAATATCAGCGCCCATCCAACGCTGATGTGGTACTATGACCATTTTGATGCCTTGATTGGACAGATTGATAAAAACGCCGAGACTACCGTGCAGAATGTGTATTTGAAAGCGCAGGACGATTGGTCAAAAAATGTGGGGATATTGGCCCAAAAAGTAATCCTGCACATAGCCGACTCGTACGATCATTATCGTTTGATACTCAACGAATCATCGCCTGCGTATTTTGTTGAATATTTCGCGCGATTTGCCCGGGTTTTTATGGGCACGTTGCGTTGTTTGCCCCAACGTAACAAAGAATACATGTACAATTATTTTGGACAACGTTTTGGCGTGACGCAGGCTTCGTTTGAGGCAAAACTCAATTTATTGGTAAAAATTCAGTATAACCACAACGACGTCGTTCCTGCTTTTGCCCTCATTAAAGATTTTCTGGACAATCTCAACGCCATTTTTAATGAATTAAGTGGCCTTGAATACGTCTACAAAGGCGATAGCGACGGCGGGTATCGCGGACGGGAGCAATATCGGTCGTAAAATGGGAAAAGTTAAAAAAGTGTCTGCTTGTAAAGAAATGGCATGAGCCTTCATTAAGTGTTTATTATAAAGGTTAAATCGGTCACCGAAGCATGAGCCCTTTTCTAAAATATATTTTGGTTAGTTTGCTGTTTTTTGGGTTGCTGACGGCAATCAGTTACCGTTTTCTGAACCCGCGCTCGGCTGGTAAAGCGGCGCTCTCTTCCCAAACGGAGGCCCGGTTTTTGACGGATGTACAGTTGTTGGATACCCTTTATCGTTCGTTCAGGATGGCCATCAAAGGCACTGATCAGAGCGCTTTGGTGCAAACAAAAAGTACTCTTCAAGAACAACTTACTGCAATGCAAAAACGCCCCGCCGAGGCTACGGTGCTCGATACCGTTTTCAGACGCGTAGTTCGCAATTATAAATTTCTAATACTGGTCAATGAAGAAGCCGTTGCCAATCAAAAAGAGATATTTGCTAAAAAACAGGCATATAAAGACCAAATTGAGCATTTGGCGCAGGATAATCAATTTTTGAAACTCCAGATTGCAACCATGCAATCACAGCCGCCACCACCGCCCGTTGCGCCCATTAAATAAGCGCGAAAATGGTATCGTAGATGTGTTCAATTTTGCCTTCTAAATTCGAATTCCTAAAATATGAAAGCCCTTAATACTGAAATCCGCCGTTCTCGCATTATGTACTTCTGGGCCTGTTATGCCAGCGTTGTGGTCTTGTTGGGTATTTCAATCTATCTAAACCTCCGTAAAATTCCTGAATTAGCCCTGCAACGGAATCAATCGACCGAAACAGAAATCAAGGGTTTTTTGGTCGAAACTGACCGCTTGGATGATTATATCGAAGTGCTGACCCAAACAAAACCGTTTTCTGCCAAGCAATTACAGACTGTTTTCGGGTTTATCACCCGCCTTCAGCAGCGATATGACAAACCGCTTTTTAGGTCTGTCCTGAAAAGTTACGAGGCGTATTTGACCGACTTGGGCAATGCAAGGTTAATACAAGACGATGAATGGAAACAACTCACGGATAAGTACGGTCAGTTGGTTCAGGAAAAGCAAAGCCTTGAACTGCGGCTCCAACAACTTGAACAACAACGCATTCAACGGTAAATTTACCTCTGTAATTGTCACGATATGATTCGCCTACTTTTTGTTTTTGGTTGTATCCTTTTTTCGATCGCAGCGGTTGCTCAAAAAGTAACTTTTGATGACTACAAAAAACGGGCGGATGCGTGTTTTAAGAAACAGGATTATCAATGCGCCAAAGAAAATTATGAACGTGCGTTGCGCATTCGAAACGAAGAACCTTACTGTAAAGGCCAACTCCAGAAATCCATCAAAGCGTTGGCTCAGAAAACTAACGCTTCCGTTACGCCCAATCCCACGTCGTTTCCCCGAAATAATACAAATTCAAACCCTGCCCCCGAAAAAAATGTAAGCCGCGCTGAATTACCCGATTTTGTACTCGTAAAAGGGGGTACATTTTCAATGGGGGACGACAAAGGAGCCATTGATGAGCGCCCCGTACATTCCGTAACCCTCGCTGATTTTTTTGTGGCAAAGCATGAGGTGACGGTTGCTCAGTACCGTACATTTGCCAAAACTACTGGAAAAGTCATGCCCGCGCCGCCCAATTGGGGCTGGCAGGATGAGCATCCTATAGTGGGGGTTTCGTGGGACGATGCCGTGGCGTATTGCGAATGGCTTTCAGGACAGCTAAAAAAAAGAGTTCGTCTTTTGACCGAAGCCGAATGGGAATACGCTGCCTGCGGTGGTGTGGCTAAAAATACGGTTTCTACCGAAGAGTTGGGGTGGTATGCTGGAAATACCGATGGCGCGGGAACAAAGCCCGTCAACACCAAAAAAGCAAACAAGCTAGGCCTGTTTGACATGGGTGGAAATGCCGCCGAATGGTGCGCCGACTGGTACGATAAAAATTATTATGCCAACAGCCCAAGTACTGCACCTGCTGGCCCACCGCAAGGAAGCGGTCGAGTGGTGAGAGGCCGTTCGTTTGGCGACGAACCCAAACCGCTTACGTTTCGTTACGGATTAGCACCTGCGTCCAAAAAAAATACGGTAGGCTTTCGGGTGTGTTATGAGTAATTGATGTATACTAAAACAGGCTCGATATGCCCGATGTAATTCTTTTTGACGGTGTCTGTAATTTCTGCAACGCGAGCATCAACTTCGTCATTGACCGTGATGCCGCGCGCAGGTTTCGGTTTGCCTCGCTACAATCTGATTTCGGTCAGCGACTCTTGGCCGAGAATCAGCGCCAACTGACTGATTTTGACACCGTACTTCTGCTAAGAGACGGGAAATTATACGAAAAATCGGATGCGGCACTGGAGATAGCGCGTTATCTAAAAGGCTGGTCTTGGCTGTATCTGTTTCGCGTCGTGCCTCGTTTCATCCGTGATTTCTTCTACGATATCATTGCCAAAAATCGCTACCGACTTTTTGGCAAGAGCGAGTCCTGCCGTATCCCCACGCCCGAAGAGAAAAAATTGTTTGTAATAGAGTGAGTTAGGGAGGGAGTGATTAAGTTTGCAGTCATTAATTCATAATTCACTCAATAATAACCTTAATGAAAGCATACGTTTTCCCCGGCCAAGGCTCTCAGTTCAGCGGAATGGGCAAAGATTTGTACGAAAATAATGCCCAAGCCCGTGCGATGTTTGATAAAGCAAACGAAATTTTAGGTTTTGAGATTACAAAAGTAATGTTTGAAGGAACCGACGAGGAGCTCAAACAAACCAATGTGACGCAGCCTGCCATATTTTTACATTCCGTTATTCTGGCTTCTACCATTGAAGATTTCAAGCCCGATATGGTGGCGGGCCATTCATTGGGAGAGTTTTCGGCGTTAGTAGCGGCGGGAGCATTATCTTTTGAAGATGCTTTGCGATTGGTTGCCAAACGAGCTGACGCCATGCAACGGGCTTGTATCATCAGTCCGTCGACGATGGCGGCAGTGTTGGGTTTGGATGATGCTAAGATTGAAGAAATTTGTGCCTCTGTTGAAGGAGAAGTGGTTGTAGCAGCCAATTTTAACTGCCCCGGTCAGGTAGTAATTTCGGGGACGCATGAAGGTGTGCGCCTCGCAGGTGAAAAATTGAAAGAAGCAGGTGCTAAGCGCGTTTTACCGCTTCCTGTGGGTGGCGCGTTTCACTCGCCGTTGATGGAGCCAGCTCGCGAAGAATTGGCGGCGGCCATTGAAGCAACGGTCTTTTCAACTCCGCGTTGCCCTATCTATCAAAACGTAAACGCCCAGGCGGCTACTGAGGTAGAAACCATCAAAGAAAATCTGATTTCGCAACTCACCGCACCCGTACGCTGGACCCAATCGGTGCGGGCCATGGTGGCCGACGGGGCAGTTGAATTCATAGAGTGCGGTCCTGGAAAAGTCTTACAGGGCTTGGTTAAGAAGATAGCGGCTGACGTCACCACGGCAGGAGTTTAAAATGTGGACAAAAAAGTTTGTATTTTTATTTTTCATAAACTCCCTGATTATCAATTCTAAAGACGTAGGCTTATTTTTTTTATCAGTTTTTTTTCAAAAACGACTTGACACGTAACCGATAAAGGGCTACTTTTGCACCACCAAAACGGAATTGGTGGATGGTGTAATGGTAACACAGAAGATTTTGGTTCTTTTATTCAGGGTTCGAGTCCTTGTCCGCCAACTGAAAAGCCTCGCAATTGCGAGGCTTTTTTTATTTGGGATATTTCAACTTCGAAAAACGCTTGAACCAGCCACGATTTTATCGTTACACAAACTGATCCAGCACCAAAACACCCAGTAAACCTACGATTGAGACGATGGTTTCCATAACCGTCCAAGTTTGGAGTGTTTCTTTGATGGAAAGGTTGAAGTATTCTTTAAACAGCCAAAAACCGCCGTCGTTGAGGTGGGAGCAAATCAAACTACCCGAGCCAATGGCCAATACCATCAATTCGGGCTTTACCCCTTGACTTTGGACCAATGGCGCAATAATACCTACCGCCGTAAGCCCGGCCACGGTGGCGGAGCCTACACAAATGCGAATCACTCCCGCAATGGCCCATCCTAAAATAAGTGGAGAGATTTCTACCCCTGCCAACAGCTCTCCAATGTACTTACTCACGCCCCCATCGGTCAAAATTTGTTTGAAGCCCCCGGCACCGGCAACAATCAACAAAATAATAGAAACGCTCTTGAAAGCTTCTTCGAGCGATTTCATGACGTTTTTGGTCGTTCTGCCGCGTTTAATCCCGAGAAAGTAAATGGCTACCAGCACAGAAATCAACATCGAGATTGAAGGGTCGCCCAAAAAAGCAAAAACCGTGTAAAGAATGCTTTCTTCCGCAAAATTACCTTTCAACCAAGGCATAAGCGTCAGGAGCAATAAAGGCAACAACGCCACGATTAAGCTGATGCTCAGACTAGGCATTTCCGACTCGCTGAAATGTTTGGTGTTAAATAAAGAAGCGTCGGGTTTTGGGTCGTATTTTTTGAGGGTTTTGGCAAAAATAGGCCCTGCCAGAATAATGGCTGGGATAGCGACGATTAAGCCGTAAAAAAGCGTTTGACCTACATCCGCCTTAAATTGTGCGGCAATGGCCGTAGGAGAGGGGTGAGGCGGCAAATAACCATGCGCCACCGACAATGCCGACAACATCGGAACTGCCACGTACAGCATGGGTAATTTGGTGGATGCGGCAATGGTAAAAATAAGCGGGATAACAATGACAAACCCGGCATTGTAGAACAACGGTAGGCCAATGATAAAACCCGCCAATGCCAACCCCCAAGGCAAATATTTTAGGCCAAAAATATTCATTAGGGTAGTGGTAATCCGCTGGGCTGCTCCGCTGTCGGCCACGAGTTTTCCGAGCATCGAGCCAAAACCGATAATAATGACCAAGGAACCGAGCGTACCACCAATGCCTTTTTCGAGCGATTGACTAATCGACGTCACACTCATGCCACACGCCAGGCCAAGCCCAATACTGACTAAAACAAACGAAATAAAAGTATCTAAATGAAAATAAGCAACTAAGATAATAAGTGCTAAAATGCCCAGCAGGACGTACAATAAGAGCATACAGGGTAGGAGTTAAGAAGTTAGGATTAGTAACTGACTTGGTACAGTTAATTTGTGCAATAATACTAACTTAATGGGTTTAAGTTGTACAAAATCGTGAGTCGGATAATTTTAACCTAACTGTCCAAGTTTTGAAAAGTAAGCAGCAGACGCTGGTAATCTACTCCCATACCAGCTGAAGAGTTCGCCATCTACCACCAAAATGGCCGCATCTGGACAAATATTCTGAAATTCCTGAAGATGTTTTTCTTTAAAAGGATAAGGCTCGGAAGATAAAAAGATATAGTCAGGTTGGGCCTCTCTAAGTTGCTCAGCGGATATTTCAGGATAACGGCTCAATGAACCAAAAACATTCTGAAATCCTGCGCGTTTGAGCATATCGTCAATAAATGTACCAGAAGCGGCTACCATGTATGGTTTACGCCAAATAAAGTACGCCACTTTTTTGGGTGGGAGCTTCGTCGTTGGAAGTGCTGAAAAACCCCTCTGGATGTTTAAAACGATAGATTCTGACTCTGACTCTTTTCCTACCAATACTCCAATCCGTAAAATCATATCGACGGCATCCTCAAGGTTAAAAATATCGGACATCCACACGGGAAAGGATTTTTTGAGGGTGTTTATCCCTTTTTCTTCGTTTTCCTCTTTATTACCGATAATTAAATCTGGATTGAGCCTTTTGATGACCTCGACATCAAAGTTTTTAGTGCCTCCAACCTTGGTTTTGTGCTTTGTTTCCTCGGCGGGATGAATACAGTAGTTAGTAACTCCCACGATTTCTTCGCGCAGTCCGAGGGCAAAGAGTAACTCAGTTTGTGAAGGTACAAGCGAAACAATACGTTTTGGTGAAACAGGCCACGTTACTTCCTGATTCATTTGGTCTTTTACGGTTTTTGTCATGGCAAAAAAGGGTTACTTTTTACCCGACCAAGTTTTACGGATACCAATTTTACCGCCAAACGTATTGGTATAAAGTTGTCCCTGATCAAGGGCAATGGCGGCGTTCCATTCAAGGCCTTCCCATAGGCCAATTTGGCCATCCACTTGTAGCAAACCCGAAAATTGCTTGGGTACAGATTCATAAGGGAAACCGTAGGTTCCGTAATTCAAGCTGTAGGAAAGTTTACTCAAAAAATGCAGTTTTTCGCCATAGTAGCCTTCAAAGCCAAAATGATAAACCACTACGCGGTTGTTGTTGGCGATTTCGTTGCTGTTATAATCATCAGAGTTATTCGTATCTCGGTAATTGGTAATGAAAGGAGTGCCTATGATGCGTCGTTTGTATGACCAACCATCGAAGTATTGTTGGTGATTGAAATAGTTGTCACGACCAAAAATACCGCCTTCAAAATCAAACGTCGAGCCTCCTTGGCTTTTGGTGTATAAAAACTCAAATAATACTTTTTTTAGGCTAAGTCTCCCTTTTTCTCGTTCAGGGTAAAGAAACTTCAGCACGATTCCTTGAAGGCCATCAGCGATGTTGTTGGCTTCTTTTCGAAGTAAAGAACCATCATCGTATAGACTCTGTCGGTAAATGGAAAGGCTCATACGACGAAATTCAAATTCTGCACCGACATCTAATGTGCCTAAGTGGTTTCCAACCCTATTGGTTGAATCAAAAGCGGTATTTCCTAGGTTTCTAGCTCCAGTAACTACCGATATGTAATCCTTAAAGCTTACGGGAAAGGTTCGATTATTGACGGTTCCAATGTCACCGTAGGTTTTGCCCCCCCACTGTACCTGATGATTGAAGCCACCGTATAATCTTAGTTGGGAAGTGGGTTTACCTATGCGAACATAAAATGTTTTCTGGTGAAGGAAGTAGCCGTAGGCGAAATCCCCTGAGCCAAACCATCCATGAGCGTATGAACCTTTGAAAGAAATCAGATTTTTGGTGAAAGTGAGTGGAAGAAAGTCTGCAATGGCTAGTTGAATTTTTGGAATGGGAAGGGCATTGCCAGACCAAACATAAGAACCACTGCCAAGGAGCGTATCACATAAACCTACCGTTTCGCGTTTTCTCCCAACATAAAGCTCCCATTTCTTAAACTGTACTTTTCCGTAAAGTTCTGGTAAAATTACCTGACTGTTGGCTGACATATTTGCCACTAGGTCGATACCGTACCCCGCTTTCAAATGAGGTGTTTGAGCAATAGAAAATAGGTTTTTTGAACCTGCACGAATCATAAGTCCTGATGCCTCTGGCACCGTAGCATATTGATTGGTTCGCATCCAAAATGGTGTCCTGGCTGTTGAGCCATATCCTGTTAGCGATACATATTGTTGATTATGGTTGCTTTGTGTCGAATCTTGGGAAAATGCGTTGTGAGAAACGAAAAAGAGCCCTTGAAAGAATAAGTGTAATACAATGGTTTTTTTTTTCACACAATTATAGCTCTTTGAATGTATAGTAGGGATATTGGTTATTCTAAATGTAAACTGCTTTTGAACAAACATTTAAAACTGGATTAGTTGACAAATAAAATCAAAAAAATACGCCCCTCAAAAAGTATCTTCTTTATATTGCTTGCTAATACAATAATAATGACCCTCGAAGAAGTAAAAAAAATCATCGGTATTCGACAAGACCAAATTTGGTTACTAAAAGCGGCCCTTTTTGCTCCTGAGCAAGCGATTACCTATTGGGAACGTTGGAAAAAATACCAGAATCTCAATCATATAACGAAAGAGGATGCAAACTATTCCATTTTCTCTGGGGTTGATACTGAATCTTTAAGGGTTCTTCCTTTAATTTATCGAAATTTAGAACATAGTGGAGATTCCCTTTTGCCAGCATTACGGGATGCCTATCGAAACACATGGATGGCAAACCAAAAGTTGTTGTATAGGGCACAAGAGATAGTTCGAGCTTGCAATGAAGCGGGTATTCCAAACATGCTGCTTAAAGGTATTCCGATGTCGTTGCATTATTATAAAGATATGGGGGTACGACCGATGGGCGATATTGATTTGTTAGTTCCATTGGAGTATATTGAGTCAACCGTTTCACTGTTAGCTTCCTACGGTAATATTCCCGATGCTATTGAGGACAAATACCGTCATCTTATCCATGCGATGCACTGTTTTGATGAAGGCGGGGTAGATGTGGATTTGCATTGGCAAGCTTTTTTCTTTCAAGAGCATCAACAAAGTAATTGGGTTTTTGAAAAAAAATATTCAGAAAAACTACAGCTTGACCCCGAAAACGCCACATATATTTTAAATGATTCATATCAACTTTTTCATACCATTATTCATGGAACATTGGAAGGGCAACCAACCATTCGATGGATTTTGGATGCCGTCAAAATTTGCAAAAGTCCTTCTTTTAATGGAGACATTAATCAAATAACGGAGTTTGCCGCCGCTAACCATCTTGATTATGCTTTGAAAGTATGCCTTTTTTATCTTAAAAATGAGTTTCAATTATCAGACTTTTCGGTAAATACTGATGCTAATAGCATTAAAGAAATTAATTTACAAAAAAAATTTTTTCGTTTATCAGGCGAATACTCAAGCAACAGTATGAAGCGTACAGTACGCATGTTTGTGAGACAAGGTATCGCCTATGATTTATTTTATAAAGGCTTAACTAAAAAAACAAAATTTGTGTGGTTATTTGAGCGTCTTAAGTTTAGATTACAGCAAGAAAAAAAACGTTTAATCAATCAATAGCTTCAATCTAAAGTAAGCATTTCAAAAGATAATAGCACATTTTACTTCCCTTTGGCTTTAAGCATCACTACTACCGTTTCCCAAATAATCAACATATCCACAAACAGCGAAACTTTTGTTAAATATTGTAAATCAAATTCCAAACGCTGAATCATTTCCTCGACGTTCTGTGCGTATCCAAATTTTACTTGGCCAATCGAAGTGATGCCTGGCTTGACCGTCAATAATTTAGTAAAATCAGGGGCAATGGGAGTTATTTGGTCAATAAAGAATTGACGCTCAGGGCGTGGGCCTACTACTGACATATCGCCTTTTAAAACATTGTAAAATTGTGGGATTTCATCCAAGCGCATTTTACGCATAAATTGTCCCCAGGGGGTTATTCTGGGGTCTTCATTGCCAAATGATAATGCGGGGCCTTCTTGTTCCGCATTCACGTACATGCTTCGAAATTTGTAAATGTTGAAAGGTTTTCCTGACTTGCCAATCCTTTCCTGAGAATAAAATATGGGCCCTTTGGAAGAAAATTTGGTGATTAAACCTAAGATAATCCAAATTGGCATACCCAGAAAAAGTATAAATGAAGAAAAGGCAATATCGAAGATACGTTTCAGGATTTGTACTTTTATGTCCTCCCAAAAGCGATTTGAAATATCAATTATCGGCAACATATCATGGTATTCTACCGTCGATTGCCTGCTGAGAATGGAAGAAAAATCGATGACTAACTTTACTTGAAAGTTTTCTTGCTCTGACTGAGTGATGATGTTGCCTAATACTTCATTGTTGATGTAAGGGGTACAGCAGTACACGCAATCAATGGTGTTTTGTTTAATAAATGTTGTTAAACGATCATAATCTCCCCGCATAATGGATTTGTTATTTTCGTCTATATCTCCAAAAAAACCGTAAAATTCATAACCAAACTCGGGGTAATTCTCGTAAAACTCTTTTAAAGTAGTGGCTAGTTTACCGTGGCCAACAATGATGTAGCGTCGTATATTATGACCTGAGGCGCGGTAAAATTTTATGAAGACTACGGCAAAGACTCGCCAGGTAATTCCTAGCGCCACAAATACCATGAGCATATACAACATGTGCAGACGGGATAAATTCAAGTCCCTTAAAATAATCCACGCAAATGCCATACAAGCCGCAAATACCCCTGAAAGTGATAGGTACTGATACAAGATATTGAAAACATGAAACTTGATGCGGGTGTAATTATAGGGCTTCACGATGACAATTAAGCCCAACCATATTAGGTTACAAACGAGCAAAAACCATTTATATGAAGTATTTAATTCAGTGGAAAGTCCAAATTTAATTACGTGTGCAATCCAAAAAGATAGATTTAGAAGTATCCAATCAAGAATAAGTTGAAATGGTAAGAAAAGAAATGAGTAACGATGTTTCATATTTTTCAATGATGAAGTGATTATTTTAATATAATACAGCTTCAGTAGAACCTTAAACCATTAAATAAGTGTGCCCAAGATAGAAGTATCTTGGGCACACTTACACAAAGAACAGCTCAATATTACTTAGTAATAAGTAAGTTTTGTACAAAACTTTGGTTTTTTTCGGTACGAAGGACTCGTAGAAAATAACTGCCGTTGGATACTTTATCACCTATCGAATATTTAGTTGAAAAATCTTTGACTTTGCCCTCCTGCTTAATCAATGAACGTCCACTCAAATCTGTAATATCAAGCGAAATATTTTCGTTGGCCGAAAACCCTTTCAAGCGAACATCAAATGAACCATTGCTTGGATTGGGATAAACGCTCACTTCTGCATTTTCGGATGCTTCTGCAATTTGTGTGCCAATCGTAAAGTAAGATGCTCCATTCAATACTGTTTGCGCCGAAACTACATTGTTTTCGACACTTCCCGCTGCCAAATTCCATTGATTGTCGCGCAATTGTAGGATTTGGTTGTTGGCTTGTTCTGAGGCAACACTCACTTGAATGTTTTGGTTTTTGATACCCTCCACTGCCCAATAGTTGTTGCCAGTCACTTCGGCAACTGCATCAGCTAGTTTATTGGACAGACGAGTGGGGCTCTGCGTCACAAATCCGACCGAAATTTTATCTTCAGTTGCGGGTTTAGAGATGGCAAAAGTATGTAGTTCGAGTCCATCTCCCACGGGGAAATCAAACGCATCATCGCCCGACTTTTGAACGTATCCCTTCACGTGTGAGCGGTTGGAGGCTCCCGTAATTTGAGCGTTATCGGCTATTTCTAAGGGGAATAACGCCGTATTTTCAATAATTCCTTTACCAAATTTTAGCTCGTTCTGTACAATTAATGGAGCTTGCAGATTCACTTTTCCGACTTGAGAAAGCAAAAGGGAGCCTACGTTGATAGAATTAGCACTCTGAATGAGTTGCGTTCCTTCTCCGTCCAATACGACTTGACCGTTCAGCGTCATTTGGCCTTGATTGCTTATCCCTTTACGGAGATGAAGCGTACCGTCGGACTTCAAGTTACCTTGGTTAATTATTTCGTTGTTCAAGGTAACAACGGCACCCGAACCAATATAGACTTCGGTGGAGGAGTAAAACTGGGCATGAGCAGCAGGAATACAGAGAAAACCCAGAAAAACGAGTAGTGGCTTTTTCATATTATAAAAAACATTTATGTCTGTTTTGAAAATTCAATGAGTAAAGCTAAGTTTTTTTTGGATTATCCACAACAAGATGGACTATAAGTTATCTAACGGTATCTTTGAGCCATTAGATTGAGGTTTGACAAAATAAAGTAAAGCGACTGTCTTGTTGTGCAAAAAAAATACCAGCAATTAAATCAGCGGTTACCTCATTAAATTGACGGTGCCAAGTTTAGAATAAGACCTTTCTTTCGTATCAGTATATTCTATTCTATAGGTATAAAATCCTGGGCTGAGCGCTCTTCCGTTTACGTCGGTTCCGTTCCATCCATTTGTTAAATCTTTTGTGTTATAAAGTACATTGCCCCAGCGGTCATAGACCGTTATTTCTAGCTTATTGATCAATTGTCCTTTTATCTCAAATGTATCGTTTAGTCCATCATTGTTGGGGGAGAAGGTATCTGGAACAAACAATTTGACCGTTCGACCGTAGCTGATGGCATTAGATAGGCTATTTTGCCCACTAACGCTCGTAGCACGAACGCGATAAACTACTTCAGCGTCATTATCACTGATGTCAATTGGCCATTCTGTAGTATTGCCAACCGGATAAGTGGCAACAACCTGACCATTTTCATTGAGCTTTTCAACTGTATAGGTGTTGACTGCAGTCGAAAAAGGCGATTCTGGAGACCACTTTAAAGTTTCCTTTTCTACTTGCAGGTAAATGGTGCAAACTGTGGGTCTTGTAGCGGGTTTACGGTCGCATGCATCGGCATAAGCCACTTGGTAGCAAGCGCCACTTTGAGTAGCATTTAGGCTGGAATCAATAAAAATGCTATTGACACGGGTTAGTTCAGTACCATTTTTGGTGAACGAATAATTTTTTACTTTTACCGTGTTGGGTACCGTTATGCTTACCTGACTGTACAGATTATTTACTACGGTGGCCGTAGCATTTGTAATAGGAGCGGGATCATTCAACACTTCAAAAGTTTGCAGGTCGCTATCCGCATTACATCCACTCAATGCTAGGGTTCCTTCCCCCCTCACCCTAATTTGATAAGTGCCAGAAGCTGCATATGTGTAAGTAGGAGTAGGTTGACCAGGTTTAAACACTTGTGCCTGCTTCCCATCTCCCCAATCAATGAAATACTGTCCAAAAGCAAGACCTGTGGTATTTATCGTTAACTTGGTTGTGTTTCCGCATTCGGATGCGAGTGAAAAGGTGGGTTTTGCCGTAGCATAGACTTGAATAGAAATGCAGGCGACCGATGGCTTGCCATTAACTATGCCTATTTGAACAATATTGTAGTATCCAGGTTGGGGGTAGGGGTAAGAGGTAGTTGATTTTGCTCGTGAAGTATCAGCAATGTTTTTGTAATCAAAAATATAACGAGCATTCACCACTGATGTAGGGGTGGTTACCGTAACAGGTCGACCAGTGCATTGTGTTCCTACTTCAATGCCAGTAATTCCAAAACTTCCATTAACCCACTGGGGACCAAACTGTGCTGGAACGGGGCATTGTGCTAAAGTAACCTGTGTGAATACCAATCCGCACAGGCACATTATATAAGGTAGAATATACCGATAGTTGAAGCAAGCCATTGTGAATAAAAATTGTATTTGCGAAATTAGAAAGAATAAGCAATATTTAAACGTACTTAAAGGCACAAAATGCTACCGTTAGATAATTTTAAGGCAAAGCATTTTTTCATTCTGTATTTATCCCTTATTTTCGGAAAGTGAAATAGAAACTGAAACAAAAAACATATCAGACACATGAAAAAAATTCTTACTCTAGCGTTGGCCTTTAGTTGCGGGGCTGCATTAGCACAGAAAGCGGATAATGTCGGGATTGGGACGACAAAGCCTGACCCTTCGGCGATTTTGGACCTTAATTCTAACACGAAAGGGTTGCTACTACCCCGAATGAATCAGGCTCAGCGCGACGCCATCAAAAATCCAGCGGCAGGTTTGGTTATCTTTCAAACCGACCAAGTAGTAGGTACATATACCTTTGACGGTACAGCATGGCAACCTTCTAATGCTCGTACGTCTGCTGTTAGTTCAGTGGGGGCGTGGGATAAGCAAGGGAATGTGATTGATGGTACTGATTTTTTGGGTAGTACTAACAATGAGGCTTTAAGGTTTAAAGTTAATAACAACAACTCTGGACTTGTTGAGCATACAGGTAGTTTGCGAACTTTCTTGGGCTATCAGTCGGGGTTAAATACTACTGGGCAGTATAACACAGCATTTGGTTGGCAAGCCCTTTTGAATAACACAACTGGACAGAGCAACGTTGCTGTAGGCACTGGAGCATTAACAGGAGCAACAGGAAGTAATAATATTGGTATAGGGGTAAACGTTCTTCATGGCAATGGTGCTTCGACAGGTGGAAATGATAACGTTGCAATTGGACATTTTTCTACATTTAAAAATACTGCTGGTTCAAGTAACGTAGGCATAGGCTTTTTCTCTCTTTATAACAACACTCTTGGCTCACATAATTTGGCTGTTGGAACTTTTGCAATGGAGAATAGCAATTCAGGAACTTTCAATGTGGGTATTGGTTCAAGTGCATTGAGAGCTAATACAAGTGGGTCTAATAATATGGCTATCGGGGCTAACGCATTGGGTTCCAATACCGGTAGTAATAACGTAGCTATTGGAGCACAAGCTTTGCGCACAAATACAGGAAGTGGTAGTGTTGCCATAGGTGGCGGCGCAGGTGAGAACGAAACGGGTAGTAATATGTTGTACATCTCAAACTCAAACACGGCCAACCCGCTAATCAAGGGGCAGTTTTATGCTACATTACCTTCTGCAACAACTCCATGGTTAAGAATAAACCTTCGTTCCGTTCCAGGGTCTCCAACTCCAAGTACTGTCGGATACTTAGCGATTGGAGATTTTGATACTGCACCTGGTGGGGCTGGGGCTGGAGGTTTGGCTCTTCCAAGTAGCTTTTCAGGTGGCCCATATCGTTTATATGTGCAAGATGGTATTATGACAGAAAAGTTGAAAGTTGCCCTCCGCAATTCTTCTGATTGGGCTGACTATGTATTTGCGCCCAACTATAAGTTAATGCCATTAAACGAAGTTGAGAAATATGTAAGTGAAAATAAGCATCTACCTAACATCCCATCTGCCGAGGAAATGTCAAAAAATGGCTTAGATGTTATGCAAACCTCTGCTAAATTAATGGAAAAAATAGAAGAATTAACCTTGTATGTCATAGAGTTAAACAAGGAGATTCAGGCATTGAAAAAGCAAAACGCACAAAAATAATTTTAGTAATATCTGTATATTCACATTAAGGGGATAGTTACATCCCCTTAATGATTTTTTAGGGTCACTTGGTAAACACGGTCTAACCAATAGAATATTTGGTTAGACCGTGTTGTTTTTTGTTTAGTTGGTTGGCATTGTTAAATTTTTAGCCAATACTCTATAAATGTCACTGTAATTACGACACATACTTAAAGTGTCAAATTCTCTTAATAGCTTATTATACGAATTATCTCCATGAAAAGCCAAGACCGATGTATCATTAAGATAGTTGATTATGTGGCTCAAAGCTTCGTTTTTTGTTTTAAAACAGTATCCATTAATACTGTTACTGACTAAGTCAATATTACCAACGCATTCATTTAGTAGTAAAGGTAGCCTATAATTCATAGCTTCTAAAACAGCAAATGGCAAACCCTCCCAAATTGATGTTGAAATATATAAATCACTATTTGATAAATATTTTTCAACTTCTGCCGATGATATCCACCCCGTTATTTTGATATTAGGGGAAGATAAAGTGGATCTAAGTTCTCCATCCCCAACCCATATAAAGTCTATTGGATAGTGTAAAAGGTTCTTGGCTATATCATTGAATAAGTGTGGGTTTTTTTGAGTTGAAATTCTCCCGATAGTAACAATTGAAAATCGCTTTCCTAACCTTATTTTCTTCTCATAACTTTTGATGCGTATACCATTATTTATAGTAATAGCTTTTACCCCTATGCTGTGAAATAATTGTGTTTCTGATTTTGATACACATATGACTTGCCCACATAATAGGCTTGAACAATATTCAATAGTTTTATATAAAGTTATTTTTAGTCGTGTGATGTCTTTTCTTGCAAAGGATGCACCATTAGGTGTATAAAGTATTATTTTGTCTGGGAAAAATAGACCCACAACTCTTCCTATGGCACCTGCTTTTGATGAATGAAGGTGAATAACATCATAGTTGTCGGATTTTAAAAAACGATATAATTCTATGCTTGCAATTACATCATTAAATATATTTATCTCTCTTTTTGCACTTTTCCAACTGACAAATCTAACATTGTATTTAAAATCCTTTTTTAATTCGTTGATATCTATTTCTCTTTGGGCATAAAAAATGGTATGTTCACATTTAATCCCGTCAGTCAGATTTTTAATAAAAGTTATTATTCCACTACCAAATGCTTCAACAATGTGAGCTACTTTCATTCTATGTATTTTTTAATAAATGAAGGATTTTCTTAGAACATTCTATCCAAGAATACTTTTCAAGAATATGTTTAGATTTACTATGTAACTTTAATGTAGTAAAGGGGTCATTTAGTAAAAGTAAAATTTGTTCAGAAAGACTTTCAGGGCTTTGAGGGTCACAATATAGTACAGAATCTTGATAAATTTCAGGTAAGCATGATGTGTTAGAAATTATACAAGCACATCCACAACTCATTGCTTCTAAAGGAGGTAAGCCAAAACCTTCAAAAAACGAAGGATAGATAAAACAAAACGCATTTTTATATAAGCTTTTCAATTCTGAATCAGAAACTCTTCCTAAAAAGGTAACATTTTTATTTTTGAACGAAACGGCATTGCCAAATATTTTAGGGTTAGGTTTTCCGACAATAACGAAATGTACGTTGTTAATATGTTTCAAACATGAAAGAATGATATCAAAATTTTTATTTTTATTTAGACTGCTAACCCCAAGAATGAATGGCTTTGAGTTATCTATTTTATTTAAGATTTCTTTATTCTCTTCTATTTCATCAAAATGTTGATACCCTTCATAAATTACTGTTATTTTTGATGGTTGTATTCCAAACTTTTCTATAATTTCATTTTTAGTGTAGTTTGAAATTGCTATTATTGATTTTGAAAGTTTGCCACAAATAAAGAAGATGATTTTATACCAAAGTCTAAACTGCCATGTAAAGCCTTCTGGGAAATTGATAAAATTTACATCGTGAAAAGTTGATACTTGATTTGTTTTAAAAAGCGGGCCTGTCGCACAAGGATTAAATAATAGACCATTTCTACAATATAGCGGCAACTCTATTTGCTCCCAAAGATGCCCTGTCAAAAAACCAACTTGTTTGATACTTATTCTTTTTAAATTTAATTCTATCGTTTGACTTTTTGGGGTTAAAATTACAACAACATCATTAGGACTAATTAATATGTCGATTGCTTTCGTAACTTCCAGGGCATACCTTTGAACGCCAGTTATTTCCTGAGTTAAAAATCTGCCATTTATGTATATGTTCATTCCTTTATTTTCTTTAAAAATGACCCTAAAATTATGAACCCTATGAATACATAGTACTGCCAAAAATTTGCTGTCAACATAATTGCATTAGCTGATGTAAAAAGGAAGGAATAGCTATAACTTTTCATAAAATTTGGAGTATTCTTCACTAATTCAGTGTTTATTTGTTTATTAACAATTGATAGTGCACTTCCCCACAAAAATCCAATAACAATAACACCTATTATTCCAAAGTTTAGATATGATTCAAAAAAAGGGCCTCCTCTGATACCTCCATGTGTTCCATCTTCATATCCGAGAAAATTATTAGTGTATGCACTAATTGCATACGTGTTTCTAAAGTCTGAGATATACCTTGGTATAAACGAAATGAAACCTGCTATATAAGACTTCCCATAAAGTAAATTCTCATCCCAGAATGATAGTATATAAGCAAAGTCTCTCAAATCTGAAAAATTATTTCCATATAAAAAGGAATAAGTAAAGAACCCTAAATTCTCAATTTCATATTCCCGCCCTCCGTCTCTCAAAAGACCAAGAAAAAATACTGAATTTACCAACCCAAAAGCCCATAAAGATAGCTTTCTTAACTTTAATTTATGCCTTAAATAAATAAGATAAAAAATGCTTCCATTTAGTGCTGTAAAAAAAACAGTTGACCTATTGCCAGTAAATGTCGCAAAAATAGAAAGTAAAATGACTACAAATAATGTCATTTTTGCCTTTTTTTGAATATATATAATGATCAAAATAGGAATAAGAACATTATAAAATGATGTCCAGAAATTAAAAATGGGACGAATTTCAGGAATAGCCAAGTAGTCATTTCTTATTTTGAAGCTAAATCCAAATCGAGAGAACGAATATACCAGTCCTAATACAGTAAAAAATAGAAGAAACGAAATGCAAAAATTTATATATACTTTATTTGATATAGTTTCAAATAAAAGTTGTCCGCCCCAGTTGTTTATCTTAATGATTGTGCGGTTAAAAGTGGAAAATACATTTAGACTAAATAGATAGTTAGCAAGAATAATGGATATATAACCTGTAAGGGTGATAAGAAAAGCATCATCTACTTTCTCTTTTATCATATCCATTCGTCCACCCATGGCAATACCATTTAGGTAAGAAGCCGCAAATGGATACATGAAAAATATTACAAATATGTAATTGTAGAATATATAAAAATGCCAATAATCAATTTTGAATCCTTGTTTATAGCATTTATAGTACCAGCTGTATAAAAATTGTAAAAACACTAAAAATGAAATAAAAAGATTGACAATGTTTGCATCAATAGCTCCAAGAAATAGTTCAACTCGTGAATTCATTTTCTAGTACAGAATTATTTCTTTTAATATTTGTTTCAATACAAAATTTACTCTTGATTTCAACTACTGTGTCATTCTCCACTAAGCCGCAACCGCTTTAAAGTAGAGACTTTGATTTTGGTCAATAAGTCATTTGGGAGTTAAATAACCTAAAATAGATAACAAAAAGTCCACTCCGAAAGGTATATATTTTTTTGAAAATCAGCCATTTCTCACTCTAATTTTATGTACTAGATTTTCAATAAAATAAATATTTTTGTATAATTTAATGATAAATACTTTTCGGAATGGACTCGATAAAATCATTTTATATTTTTCATTAAGTTCCTATGTCCCCAAAATAATAATAATATTTTTTTAGTTAAATTTATCTTTAACAAAGGGAGAATTATATATTTTACTATTTTATATTTCAAGTTATAAAAAATCACTTTTTTATAAATTTCTTTTTCATGGTAGTGTACATAATTTTTGTAAATTATATATTCATCTTTATTTCCTATTAATAACTTTACTATGGCAAAAGCAATTTCAGAGTAGATTAGGCTTTTTCTACTTAATTCAATACCTTGTGTCATTTCAGGTAGATTGTGCTTCATGTATTCTATTATACTTTTGTATAACAGTAAGCGTTCATCAATGAAGTGTTTTGCTGTATTATATCTACTACTTTCATTATCAGAATGAATTCTAAAAGTATAAGATGGTGTATCAAGAAATGCTACTTTACCATGTGCTGTTAACCGTAAATTTATGTTGATATCTCCATAAAAAAAATTAGAGGAAGGTATTTTTAAAAGTATACTTTTTCTTAGACAACATGCTTCCCACCCTAAACCAACTTTACCATTACAATAGTCTTTGAATACTTGAAAACCATCTACTATTTTATTTGAGTAATAGTCACTATATTTTCTTTTCTTTAATAATTTTTTATCATGGTAGAAATCAAGTTCTTTCCCTTTTACATATACGATGTCGCTTTCTTCCTCTAAATAGCTCACAGATTGTGATACAAACTCACTATTGATTAAATAATCGTCACTTGATAAGTACACAATGTACTTACCTTGTGATAATTCATAAATAAGTTTGTTGATATTCGCTTTTGAACCAATATTACTTTCATTGTAGTGAAACCTTACTCGTTGATCTTTTAAATAGTTTATAATTACTTCTTTTGAATTATCTTTTGAATTATTATCACAGATTATTATTTCAAAATTACTATAATCTTGACTAAGAGCACTTTCTATCGCCATTCCTATCCATTGTGCATTATTATATGAGGGAATGATTATACTTACCAGTGGATTTGATTCCATATTTTTCTATTTAAAAAATAAAATCTTAGTTGAGGCACAATAATTATGTAAGCGACTCCTGAGGTTACTAGCAGTATAAGAAATTGTATAAAACCAATGGATTGAAAAAAATGTATTTGAAGATACTTAAAAGGGACAAAAACTACCAAAGAATAAAAAAAAGGTACTATTATACTTTCTAAAAACCATTTTTTTGTCCCACTATGAATATACAGATAATGAATCAAAGGAATACTAAATAAAACATAACATATATTCACAAAAAGCCAGACTACTCCGGCTCCCAAGATGCCATATTTATTAGATAAAAAAATAATCAATGGAACAGAAATAAGAGCAATAATAATATTCTGATAAAATGTAAATTTTGTAATTCCTCTTGAAAGTAAATAAAAATATGGAACCCACATAAGAGCATTAAAAGTTGCTCCCATAGTCACAACCTGCATTAATAAAGACGTCTTATGAGTTAGAATTGTATTTCCTGTCCAAAACAATAAAATTTCCTTCGCATAAAATATAAGCTGTAAACTTATAGGGAAAATAATAATAGATACCCAAGTACAAGACTTATAATAAAGCGTCATAAGTTCATTTGATTTGAGTTTAGTATATAACTCAGTGAACTTAGGAAATAAAAAAGATTGAATAACTACTACACCTTGACTAATTATTCCAGATACAGTAAAAGCTAAATTGTAATAACCTACATTTTCTAATGATACTGTTTTACTTACTATTAGTTTATCAATTTGTGTTAAAAAAAAAGTAACTAGTGAGATCCCAGTCATCCCAGTAATGAATTTCCAAATCTTATTAATATGAGAAAGGGAAAATCTAAATTCTAAATTAGGTTCTATAAAAGACTTAATTACTCTCTTGAATAATAAAACAGTAAAGAACATAACAGCAGCTTGTAATAAAAAGTACAACTCTATATCTTTATTAAAAAAATATATTATGAGAAATACTCCTGCATTTTTTAACGTCATGTATAAAATAGATAGTAGAGCAACTTGATTTTGTTTAGAAATTCCAATTAAAATTCCGTTATATAGGCTTATTGGAAACTGAAAAACAAGCACTATACTCATATACTTTATACAATTACTAATAGTATCTATATCTACTGTAACAGTGTTTAGCCACTCTCTTGCAATAAAATCTGATGACACTAAGAGAATAATTCCCACTGTAAAAGCAAAAACCCAATAAATGATTTCAACAGATTGTATTAGATTATTTCTATCAATTTTGATTTTTGAATTTGATTCAAAAATTGCTATTTCGCGTGTAACTGCTGTACTAAAACCAACATCTAATATTGATAATGAAGTTGAAAGTGTTGAATAAAAAGTTATTAGTCCAAAAGATTCTACTCCCAATATATCTACATATAATGGAATGAAAATTAAGTTGATTAAAACAGACCATAACTTACTAAATATTGTCAAAAAAAAAATTTTGTGAGTCATGAAAGAAAATCATTATAAATATTTCGCTATTTTATTTTCTTTAAAAACCCATCAGGAGCTACGCTAATCAACAATTTATTATCTATAGACTTATCAATTTGAAAGTCTTCGGCTGTTTCTAAGAACTCAAAAACTGCAGTTTTAGGGTTATTGCCTGGATTCCAAGGCCTTCCACCTGGCATGTAATCACTTGGTAAATCTTCAACTATTGTATCAAATACTACACAATAGCTACCAATAGAAGTCAAATGTGCGTATAGTTTTAACTCTTGCAGAACGTGTTCATGTGTATGGTTTGAATCTAAGCATACCATGATATTTTTTTTAGTTTTTGCTACTTCATAAACTTTTTCTGCTGTTGATTCTTCTATTGAAGAACCTTCTATCATTTGAATACGCTTAATCATTGGGTGAGCCTCTATCAAGTCTCTATTGTGTCGTCTTATATCAATATCAATACCCAACACGAGGCCATCCCCTCCAATCAACTCTAGTAATGATGCATAATAAATAATAGAACCACCATGCGCAATGCCTGCTTCAATGATTAAATCAGGCTTTATTTCCCAAATCAATTCCTGCATGGCTATCATATCTTGTGGGTATGCAATGATAGGGCGACCCATCCAAGAAAAATTATAAGAGTATTTTGCCTTATTAGATTCTACATTGAACTGATATGCAGCATTAGTCAATGCTTTGTTCTTCCCGTTAGAGGCAATTAATGCTTCTCTTTCTTTTTGAAATTCTACTATTGGATTATTCATTAATTATATTATTTAATTTTTGATTATTTCCCCAAAAGGCTAAAGGTTCATAATTGGGATAAGGGTAAAACCCAAAATTGAGTTTTATTGAATAGTTATTTTTAGAAATGTAATCTTCAACTAGTCTTCTAACCGAAATGGGTTGACCACTACAACAATTAATAATACCAACTATTTTTTTTTGTAGAGCAATGGCAACAATATTTTGAGCAACTTTGTCTATAGAGAGATAATCCCTTAATTGTTCGCCACCTGACATGTTAAAAACACTATCACCTTTTTGTACCGCAGTGTCTAACTGAGATAATAACGCTTTGCTATATTGCCCTTCTCCATACATGTAAAATAATCGAATCCAATGAAAAATAAAAAACTGATTTTTCTGAAGCTCTTCTATAAAACGTCTTAAGCTATCTTTTGCAATAGCATAAGCACAGTCGGGTTCTGGTACTTTATCCTCACTTAGACAGCCTTCATTCTTGCCATATTCTAAACATGTGCCAATTGCCGTAATGTGCTTTCCACCATTTTGGATATAATTTTTCAAAAATTGATAATGGGTAAATAAATTTTTTTCAATATGTACTATATCTAAAAAGTTAGGTAAGCCATCCCAGGCTAAGTGTATTAATACATCTGGGCGATTGAAATATTCGTATAAATTAAGATTACTATCAAAGTTTGATATATCAAAAGGAATATACTTTACCTTATTATACCATGTTTTTTGACGAACTTTATTTTCATCTCTTGAAGTAGCAATAACTTGATGTTTTTGACTCAACAAGTTATTTACAACTTGATTTCCTATAAAACCTGATGCTCCTGTCACTAATACTTTCACAATACTTTAACATTTGGAATAGGTATAACAAATTGACCATCCCATTCTCTAATATAGTTTAACTGATTCATAATTTCATTTATTAAGTTCCATGGCAAAATGAGTACAAAGTCTGGTTTTTGTGTTTTGAGATAGTTTTCCTCCATTACAGGAATATGGCTTGCTGGTAAAAACTTATGTTGCTTATGAGGGTTAGCATCTACTACAAAATTAATCAAATCAGCCTTTATGCCACAAAAATTCAATAAGGTATTACCCTTGGCCGCGGCACCATAGGCAGCTACTTTTTTGCCTTTTCTTTTTTGCTCAATCAAAAAAGTTAGTAAATCTAACTTTACTTTCATGACTTTTTCTTGAAAGCCGGCGTAATAAAATAGTTGGTCAATTCCTTTCTTTTTTTCTTTTATAACTAACTCGCCTACTCTTGAAGAGATTAATTTTGATTTGTCTTCCTGATGTTTTGCGTAAATACGTAAAGAGCCACCATGAGTAGGTATTTCTTCTACATCAAACATTTCTAAGCCTGCAGCCTCAAATATTTGTTTGACAGTATAAAAAGAGAGGTATGAAAAATGCTCATGATAAATGGTATCAAACTGAATATTGTCAATTAGTTGAGCCAAATGTGGAAATTCCATGGTTATTACTCCTTCTTCAGCCAGTAATAGTTTCATCCCATCAACAAAATCAACAATATCAGGTACGTGTGCCAATACATTGTTACCTAATAACAAATCAGATTTATAGCCTTCCTTTGCCAGCTTTTGAGCTAATTTTGTCCCAAAAAACTCAGTAATGGTTTCAATGCCTTTAGCACGGGCTACTTCGGCAGTATTTGACGTAGGCTCTATACCAAGCGTAGGTATGCCTTTTTCCTTAAAATATTGCAAAAGATAACCATCGTTTGAGGCAATTTCTGTTACTAAGCTTTGGCTGTTAAAACCAAAGCGTTTGACCATTAAATCCGTATATTGCTTAGCATGAGCCAACCAACTTTTGGAGTATGATGAGAAATAAACATAATTACTGTCAAAAATAGAATCAGATTTTTTATATTCATCAACTTGAACCAAAAAGCAATTATGGCATGTAAAGACTTTTAGGGGGAAAAATGTTTCCGGCTCGTTTAGTTGCTCCTTTGTCAAAAAAGAATTGGAAGCGGGTGAGTTAACGAGGTCTATAAAAGTATGTTCTAATTTGGTATTACAAAATCTACATTTCATTATGATAAAATTAAATCTATGCCTTCAAAAGATCGCGTAAGATATTGATGGTTTAAGTCTCTTTCTGAAATATCAGTAGGTTCTAACGGCCATTTTATATTCAAAAGTGGTTCATCATATCTTAATGCGCCTTCAGAATTCTTTTCATAGTACATAGTATGATGATAAATCAATTCACAGTTAGCTGATAATGTCTGAAAGCCGTGTGCGAAGCCTTTCGGAATATACAACATCTTTTTATTTATTGCCGAAAGTTCGATACTAAAATGTTGTAAAAACGTTGGAGAACCTTTACGAATATCTACTATTACATCTAAGACTGCTCCCGCAATACAACGAACCATTTTTATCTCACTATGTGGAGGGTACTGAAAATGCATACCCCTTATAGCTCCTTTTGTTACAGTAAAAGAGTGATTGAGCTGTACCCATTCTTCGCTGTGTCCAATTTTTTCAAAATCTTTTTTACAAAAAGTTCGGGTGAACCAGCCTCTATTGTCTGAAAATGATTGTAAGCTTATAACATAGCTATTTTTTAGTGGTGTTTCTTCAAAAATCATTTATTTTGGTAGTCATTAATTTGCTTTTTTAAGTATTCCAGTGGTTGTGTATCACCAAACTTATAAAAATTAATCGTTTCTTGTATAGCTTGCATAGCACTCCATTTGGGCTTCCATCCTAATTCATTGATGGATTTGTTGATATCTAATTTTAAAAGGCCAGCTTCATGTGGTTGATTTGTCAAGTTAGGTTTTTCCAAATTACCTTGTCCCCAAATTGTGATAGCTTCTCTGACGAGGCTTTCAACTGTAAAAGTGTCATCTTGTAAAGGCCCAAAATTCCAGGCCTCTGCATACTTTGTTGGATTTTCGACAAGTCTTGCTCCCAAAAGTAAATAGCCACTTAGAGGCTCTATCACATGCTGCCAAGGACGAACCGCTTGCGGGTTTCGTACAATTACGGCTTGGTTTTGCTGCAAAGCTCGAATCAAATCAGGTATAATTCGGTCTTTTGCCCAGTCGCCGCCTCCGATTACGTTACCTGCTCTTGCTGTGGCAATAGATTTGTGGTGGTTGATGTATTCGTTTTTATTGAAAAAACTATTTTGATAAGAACTTACTAATAATTCAGCCATTGCTTTACTGGCACTGTAGGGATCATAGCCCCCCAATCGGTCGTTTTCTCGGTAGGGATAATGCCATTCTTTGTTATCATAGACTTTATCCGTAGTAATAACCACCACAACACAGGGGCTTTCTAAAAAACGTAAAGTATCTAATAAATATGCGGTACCAAGTGTATTAGTTTCAAAAGTTTCGGTTGGTTTTTCGTAAGATAGCCTCACTAATGCTTGCGCTGCTAAATGAAAAATAAAATCTGGTTTAAATTCTAGAATCTCTTTTTTTAAGCGATCTTTGTCTCTAATGTCAGCAATGATACTTTGGCAGAGATTATCGCCATTTATTTGGTTATACAAATCCAGCCTACTTTCAGGTACCAAAGCATAGCCTTTAACTTCTGCACCTAAAAGATAAAGCCAAGACAAAAGCCAAGCACCTTTAAACCCCGTGTGGCCTGTTATCAATACCCTTTTATTGCGGTATGTCTGTGTAAATGTATCTTTATAGTTAATCATTCCCAGATTTTCCAAGGAGAATTATTTGAATTCCAAAGTGCCTCTAATTCAATTCTATCGCGCATAGCGTCCATAGCTTTCCAAAAGCCATGATGTCTGAATGCTGCTAATTGCCCATCATTAGCTATTTCTACAAGTGGTTTCTTTTCCCATTGAATATCATCCATGTCACCTTCTAGGTAGTTAAAAATGCCTGATTCCATTACAAAAAAACCTCCATTAATCCACATACCATCTCCTTCAGGTTTTTCGTGAAATTTTTTAACTATTCCGTTACGAGATGTTTCCAAATTGCCAAACCTACCTGGGACCTGAATTGAGGTTAGAGTAGCTAATTTTCCGTGTGATTTATGAAACTCTAACAGCTTATGAAGATTTATGTCTGATACGCCATCGCCATATGTAAGCATAAAAGTATCCTGACCGATATATTTTTGTGCCCTTTTAAGACGTCCTGCTGTGTTGGTATGCAAACCAGTATCAATAAGTGTAACCTTAAAAGATTCGGCATCAGTATAATGAACTTCAATTTTGTTTTTTTCTAACTCAATAGTTACATCTGAATTGTATAAGTAATAATTTAAAAAGTATTCTTTTATCATTTGTGCTTTATAACCTAAACAAATAATAAACTCATTAAAACCATAATGTTCATATATTTTCATAATATGCCACAGTATCGGTTTTCCACCAATTTCAACCATTGGCTTAGGACGTGCCTCTGTTTCTTCCATCAAGCGAGTTCCAAGACCTCCTGCAAAAATTACTACCTTCATATTTGTATTGTTACTTGATAAGCGGCAAATAAAATTCCTAGATTTACACTTGAAGAGATGTTAAATACTACGCTTAACATTCTAGAGGTTAATATTGAAAAACATATTACAAATTAAAATTATATAGTTTTAATTTTAGATAGAATATGGACATAAAATTTACACAAATACATCTTAAATTATAATTGAGTTTATATTTTCTTTAGATGAGTATGCTGGTTAAAATTGAATAATAGTTTTTTAATAAAGATTAGTGCAAGAAAAAACGTGATACCTAAAAGAGTAGAAATAAATATTACAGTTAATCTTCTTGGCTCACTCTTTTTCAAAGGTATCTTTGCCGGCTCCAACATCTTGAAAACGGGGGTTTCTTCTTCTACTCTTATTCTGGCCTGTTCGTATTGCTGAACCAAACCGTTGTACACATTTTGGGCCAACATAAACTCTGATTGGAGACGCTGTTCGGTTATTTTGGCCGAATTCATCACCAAGAAACCATTACGGTCACGATAACTTGCCAAGGCTGCTTCACTACTTTGGTATCTTGCCTTGGCTTCGTTTACTTGTTTTTGCAAGAATGTCAGTTGTTTACGCGCTTTGTCGGTTCGATAATTCGTTACGTATTCTTTTAGGTATTCCACCGATAGTCGGGCTACGGTAGCCGCAACGACTGGGTCGGGCATTTTGGTATTAATCGTAATAATCCCCGTTTTGCGATCAAAAGCCGTTACAACCCGTTGTTGAATTTGCTTTACCAAGGCTTCTTGTTTTTGGGTAAGTTCTACCGCCTGACTCGATTGCTTGGGGTCTAGTTTAGGTTTTTCTTCATTTTCTGAATCTAAAAATTTACTAAGCCAGCTTTCATTTAGTGATTCAAAGTAGCTTTTTAGACTGATTGTTTTTTGAGTCGATGACACAAAAACATTTTGTTCCAGTAAATATAAAGCAAAAGGCAGACTTTGGGTAACACTTGGATAAAGATCGGGCCGGATGGCTTCGGTACTGTTCATCTGAGAAATATCTATTCCCGCCAATCCTGCTAAAGCACCTAGTCCTCCCATTTTGGTTAAGGCGCTACTGGATGCAATTTCGGGTAATACCACTGCTTTTGATTCAAACTCTTTTTGGGCAGTAAAGGCATAAATGGCCCCTAAAACACCAAATCCCGCTCCCCAGAGGACCATACTTCGAAGATTACTTTTAAAAAAATGAATGATATCAGCAAGGCTAATCTCTATCTCATTTGAAGCGGTAGGGTTGATATTTGATGTTGAATCTTGCATATATTGATTATGAAAAATCAATGGTGGTGGTTAAATTGATGACGTGACTTTATATAAAAGTCACGGATAAACGATTATAATCTTGATATAAGCGTAACCGCTGCGAGGATTAAGGTACTGGTAAACGACAAAATAACAGGGCCAGTCAGGTCAGAGCGTCGTTCGTCTTTTGGTTTATAAGGAACTGAAATTACGCTACCCGGTTGAATTTTTGGACGGATGTTAAAGAACAAAAATTTGCGGGTACGCTCGGTGTATCCGTTGGCATAAGTTACATATACGCGGCTTTTCATGGCCCGTTCTCCGTATCCTCCTGCCTGTGATAAATAATCATCGTAGTTAAATCCCTTGGAATAATTTACGACAGAAGGATTGAGTACCGCACCGTCTATGCGTACTAATTCGGAACGCTCGGGAATGAAGAGTGTGTCCCCTTCTTCTAAGATAATATTGCTTTCAAGGTCGGGGTTTTCGACAATCTTTTGAATGTCAAGGGCAATGCGTTCGCCACCTCTCCTGAATACTGCGTTGGGAAGGTAACCATTTAATTTGGGTCCACCCGCACGTTCCAACAATTGCGTAACGCGTTCGCTGTTGTTTTGGATGGCGTAGGTACCAGGATAATTTACTTCTCCCATTATTACTACGCTTCGTTGTTTGTCGTAGCGTGTTGATTTTCTGACATATACAATGTCAAATGGCTGAAGCTGAAATTCCTTATCAGAGGGTAACAAAGATAAATCGCGGTTTATTTTTAAGGTAATGATTTGGATGGTTACGTTTTCAGCTACGTCGGGGAGATTGTTGTCTTTGATGCGTCGTGCAATCTCAATCCGGCTGTCAATCGCCCCGTCGGTGAGTCCGCCCGCTTGGGTGATTAAATCCGAAACGGTCATCCCTTCGGCAAAAGGAAGGTCGGACGGGTTGTTGATTTCGCCCACAATAGTAACAAAGTATTCTTCCCGTAGATTTTTTATGGACGATATAACCACACTGTCTTGGTTCTTTAATTCAATATCAGGCAGTTCATTGGACAACACTTTACCTAACGCAACGGCAATTACCTCGGGTTCTCGATTGGGTTTTTCGCGGTGAATCAAGGCCCGGTTCAGAAAAGCATCTTCACGCACGCCTTCTGATTGGTTGATAAGGTCTTTAAGCGTTTTGAGATTGTCGCCAAGTGCGTATTCTCCGGGACGAAAAACAGCCCCTTCTACAACCACTTTGTTATCAAATCGCTCCAATACTTTACCCACCACGATGGCATCGCCGCTTTGGGGAAGAAAAGTAGCGTACTCATTTTTTATCACCGTAACTACCTTGCGCGCCTTATCGGTGTTGCGGCGCATGGTTATAGATGCCTGATAGGCGTGCTCATTAAAACCGCCCGCCAATTCGACCAACTGCTGAAGGGTTTCTCCCTTTTTTAGTTCATAAATAGCAGGGCGTTTTACTTCCCCGTCCAGTTCTACCCGGGTGAGATAAAACGGGACTTGAATAATGTCTTGGTCCTGTAAAATAATGTTATCAGCCTGACTGGCCCGGAGCAGAAAGTCATATATGTCAATCGTACGAACGACTTTGTTATTTCGTATGACGTTTATGGCGCGAAAAGAACCATTTTTATTCGGCCCTCCGCATAGATAAAGGGCGTTGAATGCGGTGGCCAAAGAAGAAACGGTATAGACGCCGGGTTTTACAACTTCACCCGTCACCATTACTTTGATGCTTCGGATGTTGCCCAAATTGATGGAGGCGAAAGAACCGCTAGAGTTGAGGCCCGCGTAGGATTGCCGTAATCGACCGACAATTTTGTCTCGTGCTTCTTCAATCGTAAGGCCACTCACGTAGATTGGTGCCAGATTCAACACTTTAACCGTTCCTTCGGGGCTGACTTTCAGGCGATAAGATCCTTTGGCGTCGCCGTAAATTTCAACAAGCAATTCGTCGTCGGGACCTAATTGGTAGTTTTTGGGAGTAGCAATGCGCAGGCTTGGCTCAAAAGTGAGACCTTCGGTATTAAATAACTCACTGCCATATACTTTAAGTGGCTCTTTTTTAAGGACTTTTAGGGTATCCTTTTCTTTTTCAATATCGCGCTTGCTCAATTTGCCGATTTGTTGCCGGCTAAGTTTCAGAGAATCTGCGTCAGTAAGGTCTTCTTTGTTTTCTTTGTCTTGTACTTCGGCGAGCCGCTTACGCATGAGGGAGATGTCAGAGAGCGTAAATCCCTGTGCTAAAGCCGCTTGTTCGATTTGCATTTCAGACATTCCGCTCGCTTTGGCTTTTTCGTAAAAGGCTTTCACTTGGGAATCACTCAGTTGCTCTACTTTAGACGGAGTTTGTGCTTTAATTCCCAATGATAAAGTTAAACAAAAAAAACTGACGAAGAAAAATCGAATTTGTGGAGTCACAGGTTCCGTGGTCTAGTTTATAAAGTAGGCGTTGATGTCGAAATAATACCGCAGAATTGCCCAATTATTTCTAAAAATCTTGAATTAAGATAAATTCTGCTCAAAAATAGGGAACAAATTCATACTATCGAAAAAATATTACTTTATTTTACTTATCGGTTCATCTATCTTTGTCAGTAAACCTAACCCTTTTCTCGCTTTATGCCCAATTCTACATCCAAACAATTTAAACAATCCTTAGGTCTGCTCGATGCCACGATGCTCGTTTCTGGAGCAATGATTGGTTCGGGCATTTTTATTGTAAGTGCCGATATGGCGCGGATGCTTGGCTCAACGGGCTGGCTTTTGGTCGCTTGGGTGTTGACGGGCGTCGTGACCGTGGCGGCAGCACTAAGTTATGGCGAATTAGCGGGCATGATGCCCAAAGCGGGAGGGCAGTATATCTACATTCAACGCGCTTTCGGCCCTTTGACAAGTTTTGTGTACGGTTGGACCGTTTTTATGGTGATTCAAACAGGCACTATCGCCGCTGTTGCTGTGGCATTTACCAAATATTCGGCAGTATTTTTTCCAAAACTAAATTTTCAGAATGCCGAAAATGTATTGTTTAGCCTTGGCCCTATAGATGTTTATGCGGGTACATTTTATGCCATTGCGTGTATTGTTCTCCTTACTTATATCAATACGCAAGGGGTAAATGCGGGCAAGTTGATTCAAAACATTTTTACTTCTACTAAGCTGGTCGCTTTGTTTGGCCTGATATTGATTGGTATTGGGTACGGCCTTCAAAGCGGAGTGCTGGGTCAAAACTTTGAAAATGCGTGGGATGCCAGTCGGGTGTCGAAAGAAACGGGAGAGGTGACGATGATTTCGGGGATGGCCTTGATTGTAGCGTTAGGGGTGGCGATGATTGGGTCGCTTTTTTCTTCGGATGCCTGGAACAATGTCACGTTTATTGCGGCTGAAATCAAAAATCCTAAGAAGAACATTCCATTGAGCCTTCTGTTGGGAACGCTGATTGTCACGGTACTGTACGTATTAGCCAACATTGCTTATCTGTGTATTTTACCTTTAAAAGGCTCAAGTACGGGGGTGGATGTGATGGCGCAAGGAATTCAATTTGCCGAATACCCCACCGACCGGGTCGCAACTGCTGCCATGTCGGTCATCTTTGGAAGCTCGTCGGCGGGGATTATGGCAGTGTTGATTATGATTTCAACGTTTGGCTGTATCAACGGGTTGATTCTGGCGGGCGCTCGTTTGTATTATGCTATGGCACAGGATGGCCTATTTTTGAAACAGGCTTCCAAATTGAATGAGAAATCGGTACCTGGCAAGGCGCTGTGGGTGCAGTGTATTTGGGCTTCATTGCTGTGTTTGTCGGGGAGTTATAATCAACTCCTGAATTATTGTACGTTTGGTTCTTTGATTTTCTACATGGTTACCATTACGGGAATTTTTGTTCTTCGTCGTCGTGAGCCTACGGCGGAGCGCCCCTACAAGGCAGTGGGTTATCCTTTTGTGCCTATTTTTTACCTGGTAGTTACGATGGGAATTTGTTTGATTTTATTGAGCGATTCCAATACCCGTTTTGATACTGGGATGGGGTTGTTGATTGCAGCCGTGGGGATTCCTGTTTATTACATTACTAGAAAATCGGGAGGCGGCAAAAAAGCAATTTAAAACCCTTATTCAACGCAAGTAGGTAAAGTAAAAACTCAGTAGTATGGAAAAGAACAAACCCTCCATTCTTAATGCTTGGTGTATGTATGATTGGGCCAATTCGGTGCATTCACTGGTCATTGTTTCGGCCATTTTTCCGATTTATTTCAGCAATACGGCGGTCAATGCACAGGGTGGACCCGACGTGGAATTTCTGGGAATGACCGTTAATAATTCCGCGCTTTTTTCGTTTGCGGTGTCGTTTGCCTTTTTGTTTATTGCCTTGGTCAACCCCATTTTGGGTGCCATTGCTGACTTTAGCGGCAGCAAAAAGCGCTTTATGCAGTTTTTTGTGTATTTGGGGTCATTTTCTTGTTTACTTCTTTATTTTTTTAATCGTGAAAACCTGGAGCTTGGCGTCGTTGCATTTGCCATTTCTCTGATTGGGTGGTCGGGGAGTATCGTCTTTTATAACGCCTACTTGCCCGAAATCGCGACTGAAAATCGCTACGATAAGCTCTCGGCTCGTGGCTTTACGATGGGCTACATCGGTAGTGTACTCTTGTTGATTTTCAACCTTACAATGCTCATCAAACCCGAATGGTATGGCGGGATTGACTCGGGTACGGCCTGTCGGATTTCATTTGTAACGGTGGCGGTTTGGTGGGTGGGTTTTGCCCAGATTCCTTTTTACTATTTGCCAAACGGCACTCCGTCGGGGTTGAAGCGGGAAGGGGGATGGATTTGGAATGGCTTTCGTGAACTCAAAAAAGTATTGGGTGAATTGAGCCATTTGCCCATTACCAAACGATTCTTGGTGGCCTTTTTCTTCTATAACATGGGCGTTCAGACCGTTATGTACATCGGCACAATTTTTGGTAGCAATGAATTGCACTTGCCCGACAATGCCCTGATTGTAACCATTTTATTGCTTCAACTCTTGGCCATTGTGGGGGCGTACTGTGCGGCCGTACTGTCGGGAAAATGGGGGAATACAATTACGATTTCGGGGATTTTAGTGATATGGATTGGCGTGTGCGTAACGGCTTACTTTGTCACAACCGAAGTGCAGTTTTATGGATTAGCGGCGGGGATTGGTTTTGTCATGGGCGGGGTTCAGTCGCTTTCCCGTTCAACTTACGCGAAGCTTTTGCCCGACAATACCCCTGATACGGCGTCTTATTTTAGTTTTTATGATGCATGCGATAAGTTCTCCACTTTTTTGGGAACGACCATTTTTGGCATCATCACTCAAGTATCAGGGATGCGAAACAGCCTTTTGTTTTTGGCGTTGATTTTTGTGATTGGGTTATTGATTTTACGTCGAATTCCCTCACAAAAAATTTACCGAAGCCCTTTGAGTACTTCCTAAAGTTAGTATCTTTGCGCTCCAAAGGAAGAATAATGCAGGCAATCACCCCATCGTTATTTCTCCTTTGACATAAAAATAGGATCTTAGCTCAGTTGGTTCAGAGCGCTGCCTTGACAGGGCAGAGGTCATCGGTTCGAGCCCGTTAGGTCCTACAAAAAGCCGTAACTTGCAGATTATTAGCATGTTTCGGCTTTCTTGTTTTCGGTAAATTTCTAATGCTTGCTTACATTTGCTCACCACTATCCCATAAGCGGCAATTCTTTTCTGATAAAACACTAAAACTTTGGCTTGAGTACTCACAAGTCATTTCACCACTTCATTGACTTTTTGTAGCCATATTCCCTGCCCGTAGCAGCTCCAATGCGTGTCGCTGAGGGCGTATACTTCGGTGGAATGTTGATTGAAAAGCCCCCATACATCTATGATGGGCGTTTGGAGTGCTGGGTGGTTTTGCACTCGCTCCACCAAATGGTTGTAATTGCCCATTTCGGGCGCTACAATGCTGGTTTTGTTGGGAATGATGGCTAAGTAAACTTCATCAAACCCCAGCGAACGATAGTAGTCTTTCGTCGCATTTACGCCTTTAATTAACTTGTTAAGTTCTGTATCTGGAAAAGGATAGAAAGAAGAGGTGATGCGGGTAGAGTCGGTATCCCAACAGAACAAAATGTTTTTGCCGTCGGGCGAAATCGCTACTTGGTCGTTGTGACGGCCAAACCAAGCCAAATTCAGCGCTGCTTTCCACTCTTTTATTTTTAAGAAAAAATCGCTTGAAAACACAAAACTAGCCAAAGCTTCTTCGCTTTCATGAAGGATGGCGTCCCAACTTTTGGGTGGGGGGGCTTCATTGGTAGTCGGGCTTTTGACGGATGCTTGGCTGATTTTTAGGGTTCGAACGGGCACCGCAAAATGTTCTCTGAAATGCCGTTCAACGGTTTCTAAGATTAAGATATTTCGTTGTTCGGGGTTCAATTGTACCTCTAGCGAGTCATTCCAGTGGGTACGCAGGTAAGTTTTAACGTTAAAATCACGTTTGTCGATGCGCTGCTTTTCGGTAAAACTATCCCCGATGATGTAGAGCGCGATGTTGTTTTTGGGTGGAGTATTGACGAATTTTTTCGGACAGGCTTCCGTTCGTTCTTTGAACTGGGGCAAATTGGAAAGTCGGTATAGATCCCCGTAGCGGTACGAATCTTCGGTGAGCCCCAATTCCAGCGCTCCACGGCTCAGGATTGGGTGGCAACCTATGACCCAAAGCAGTGAAAAAAAAGCAAGACAGATGTATTGAAGGACTTTTTTCATCATGCTGTAAAATTGAAATTGCGCGTCTCGTTACCGAATCTTCAAAGACCAGGTTTGTAATTTTTTATTGGCGTAGCTGTGAATCAACAGCTTATTGTAGCCTTCGACGAGATTGACACGTATCGGGATTTCACTCGGAATGGGCTTATCGCCGATTTGAGTGCCGTTTAGGTTGTATAGCGTCGTAAAATTACCCGATTTTACGCTTAAAAACTTTACTTCCGAACCCAAAAAATGGTATTGAACATCGTTGCGGAACGGAATAAGCCCTTGGGCCGAAAACAGTTCTTTGCCTTGCTTGTCCAATACCGCAAACTGGGTTTCAGACTCGCGGAACAAAATCCAGTCCCGGTTGTTGATGGCGGCCCGGGCCCGGAAAAAAGAGGTAGGATCAGAACGGAATAACTGCACCTTGCGCTTGACTTGCCCACCGAGCGTTATTTCAAAAAGTTCACCGTATTTACTGATACCGATGAGGGTAGTGGTGCCGTTTTCGGGGGTAAATACCCCAAAAAATGGCCCCGAAAAATTGGTATTCAATTCCAGTTTATATGGGGAAGGAATCACGCCTGATTCGCTGATTAAACCTACCTGACCCGAACCCTGCGTAAACAAAAAATGACGTTTTCCCATGTATTCTACTTCGTTGATGGGCAGCAGCAAATCAACAAAAGGCCGGGAGCGATTCAGGACAACAGGCGCTTGATTGGGGCTGTTCCAGAGGTATAAAAAGCCTTCAGTATCAATCACTAAGAATCTAAAACTGCCTTCAATGCCGCTTTCTAGGCGCTGAAAACTCCGAATTGTGCGCCCGGCTGGGAGCGTAATGGGGGGGAGCGATAGATAGCGTTGGCGGTCGTCTTCATCAATGACATTCAGGCTTTTTTGCGTTGCAAATACGTATTGTAGTCGGCCAATACTCAGAAAATCGACCGAATAGATATCTCCCACGATGGGGGCGTCTAACTGCGTAATTTTACGCTTATTCTCTTCCAATAATGGATTCTGTAACTCGCGCGATGGCGTGACTACAATGGTTTTTTCGAGGCTACTCGGATAGTTTCGAACGAGGTAAATTCCACCAGCAGGAGGCGTTTCAAATGGTTTCTCCTGTTGTAAAAATACCTTATTGAGGGTTTTAGCACTCGTGGCTTTGTTTAATCGGCCAAATGTGAGCGACGAGTAGGCTTTCCCGTTCTTATAGGCGGATTGGAACACCAACTGGTCAAAGGGGAGTTTTTCGGTAATATCATAGTTGAGATTCGTGAATAAATAATTCATAAATCCTGTACCCATGTACTCTTTGCTTTTGCGTGGGTTGACAATAAATGTAAGATTAGAAGCGCCGAGGGTCGTTTTTAAAAAGGTGTTATAAAGTGATGAATTGGCCCATGTTCGCTGGTATTCTAAGTCAATGAGATAATCTTTAAGTACTTGTGAATCATTGGCATATACCACAAAGTTTTTGTGAAACGCCACATAACATTTGGGGAATCCTTTGAAAAGTCCGCCAAAAAGAACCGCGGGTAACTCATGCCAATTGATATTGTAAACGTATCCTCCCTGAAAAGGCTCAAATGGCGTACCGGTGTTTTTGTTGAAAAGTACGGATAAACGCTTGAAAAAGGGTTCGAGTCCATTTTTTGGTTGAACCTGTTGTAAGATAATCTGTCCTTTGGTGAGGGAGTTGTTGGGTTCCAACTGGCACAGAATGAGTTCTTTATTAAAGCTTCGATAAAATGTATCCAACCGGGCATTTCCGATGAGGTTCAGCAGCTGTTTGCGCGAACGATTGACGGAATCAGTGGATAAGGCTTCCAGTTGCGGGCGTAATTTTCGGACAAAATTGTCTGAATTTTCAAATCCCAAACGGTACATTACCGCCGTAGTATTTGGGATAAAAAAAGTATGGTTAAGCGGACTGGCTTTCTGGTCATTTAAGGCTTCAACGTAGCCTTCTAGTCTTACTTTTTTTCCTTGTGAGGTAAGGGTAGGATTTTTGGTAGAGAAAAGTTTATCCAAGTGTAAGCCTTCGGTACCTGGAAGAAACGATAAGAAATAAAGCAAACCCGCATCGGGACTGGTAGCGGCTTCGCGTCGAATGGCCTCCGATAGCACTACGTTGTCAAGGTAAATGCTCAACTCACTGCTTTCCTGTTTGATACTTTCAAAACGACTGGTATTGGTGGTTCGCAGGGGGCTTTGGGCAAAACGAACCCAATCTTCTAGCACATCTCCCGAAACGCAGGAAACCAAAAAGTTATTAAAGAAAGTATACGCAAAAATAGGCTCCGAGAGAGGATTGGTGACGTCATAAATTTTTTGCCCGCTGTGAATGTGCGACGTTACCCGCACGTTTTTGGAGGCGGGCGCTTCCAGCCACGCATAACTTTGAAAGGCCTCCATGGGCAAAAAAACAAGGTAGGCAAACCGTCCACCAGCGGTTTTTTGCAAAACGTACGTAATTGACTGCCCTTTAAGAAGGTTTTCGGCGCGGGCTTTGTCGTCGCTCAATTGACGAAACATATCCACTTGTCGAGCGGCGAGGTTTAGGAGTGGCACCTCACGCATTTCAATGCCTCCTCTTTGAACCTTGTAGGTGGTATCTTGCAGATGCCGGCTCTGAATCAGAAAGAAGGCATTTTCGGGCAACAATTTCCAAACGGATGCCGAATACATTTGCCAACGCTGAAAGCCCCACCATCCTGTCAGCAACACCACCAGCGCAATAACAACAATTAGCCCTCTTCTTTTCATAGGTTAGGTCATAGTTTGTAATTCATAGTTTGAAAATAAGATAAACTATTACTATGAACCATAAACGTCTTTATTTCGCCTTGATTGCCTTCACTTTGCCGTTGAGATCAAGACGGAAACGAAGCAATTCTTTAAAACTTTGAATACACACTTTTAAGAGCTTCCAACGCAAAATCGAAACCGTACCTGTCAAACGTTCTTTGTGGGTAATGGGTATATCAAAGGTGTTTTCGCCCGCTTTTTTAGCCATTACTGCCAGAAAGATATTCGGGGCAAAGGGCTCAGGATTAGGCAATTGTGCCAATAGTTTCTTTAGAAAACTTCCTTTGATAAGGCGGAACGGAATGTTGGCATCATTGATGAAAGTGCCATATGCGAAGAAAATCGTGTATTTTAAAATACGCGTAATGACCAATCGGGCAGGGGCATCATAGCGTATTTGACGATAGCCCATAACGAAGTTAGAATCATTGCGCTTTTCCCATAATTTGAGCACATCTTCTGTAACGAACTGGTCGTCACTATCCGTTTGAAAAACCCACTCAGAATTTAGTTCAGCCGCTTTTTTATATCCGTTAACAACGGCATTTCCATGACCGCCGTTGGGTTGGTGTACCACTAACAAATTATCAATTTTTGGAGCTAGGCCATCTAACAGCACTTTGGTACCATCTTTGGAGCCATCGTTGATAACAATAAGTTTGGTTTCTTTGCCTGGGAACGTATTTTTAAGGAAGGAGGTCCACATAGTAACTACCTGCTCAATACATTCTTCTTCATTATAGGCAGGCATGACAATCGAAAAATATAAACTCATTATGAGAATTGTTAACTATTTAAGGAAAGCTTGAATATTGTTATTAAAAACTCGACAAAACTACTCAAAAAATGACTCTTAGCCTACTGTACAAGGTTAAGCTTTTATTTAATGGCATTGATATTTACATTATTTCAGGGGGCATATTTGTCTTTCAATGCGTTAATGGGCTTTTCAATCAAATACCACGAGGCCGATGCTACGATGACAGTGAGCGTAAAGAGAATTAAAACGCGCAGCTGGTGCATATCCTGAAAGCCTTCAATGTTTCGGCCTAGCTTATTGAAAAGTCGAACCACTGGGTGGTTGGCAGGCGAATGGTAATGATTATAAACGAAGTTATGGTAAACATAAAGACCGTAACTGATTTTGCCTAAATAATTGCTGACGGGGTTTTCCAAAAACCACTTGAACCATCCTTTGTAGCCAATAATGGCACCTCCAATCAAAAACATAAAGAAAATAGAAGCCACAAAACGTTCCCAAACGTTGACGTAAACATTGTTGTCTTGCGTAATTCCTGCTTGGGTGGCTTGGATGGAGAGCACAAAGATAACGCCCAAAGCCGCTAAACTTAACCACAAATAAAGACGATTGGTGAAGAGTTTTTGAAAAACGGCAGGTTTGTAAAGCTGGGCGTAAGCCATCAATGCCCCAAAGCCAAAAGCATCTAAGGCGGCGGGCATGGTCACGTACGAAACATACCAAGGCTGACCTGTCCATAAAAAATAAGCGCGTAGCAATACACTCAGCCCGATAAGTACCGTAAAAAAGGGAATGACAAAGCGGCGAGGAATGAAGAAAATCAGGACTGGGAAAAAAATGTAAAATTGCTCTTCAACGGCCAACGACCAAAAATGGTCCGTAACGCCCAGCCACGTTTTTTTGAGTACAATGTAAATATTGGAGGCGTACAAAAACTGCCATCCTTCTTTGCCCCGGACGGACGGATCGTTTAACAGCCACAGAACGATTAAAGAAAGGTAATAGATAGGAAATATACGAATGGTACGACGGATGTAGAATTTCTTCAAATATTGCCCCAAACCTCCCGACTTCGTGTAGTTTTTGTCTTTACTACTGAGGAGAATGCGCGTAATTAAAAAACCACTCAGAACGAAAAATAAATTCACTCCTAATTTACCAAAAGGCAATTGATGAGGTTCGGGCATCCAGTGGTCCCAAAGTACTAAAGCTACGGCTATAAATCGTAACCCATCCAGTTGAATCAAATAATTATCCTGCGTTTTTGCCGACATAATTTAGCTTTTAATCGGCGAAGGATGCACCCCTTTGGCCAATCATTTTTTTACGAATTACCAATTTGTTTTTATAACTGCCTTTTTCACGTCCTTGAATGTCATGACCTCACACTCTGCGTTTTCCAAATACAGTTTGCCTTTTCGGTCATAATGCAACCATCGTATTCGGTAGGTTCCAGGAATGACTTCGGCGGCCCCAATACGCGCCGTTGAACCTTTGATGAAAAATCGGTTGTAATTGACGAAATTCCGCAGTGAATGCTTACGGGCCTGCTGGGTTGGGAAGATGTATTGGTGCTTTTCATTTGACAAAAGCACATACAAGCCTCCATCGCGGAGGTCATAAAGGCGGTAATTGGGTTGTTTCAATTCCAATAAAGAGTCGTTGCTAGAACACGCCTTTCCCCCAACCACAATACTGTCTTTGGGAAGACTTATTTTCTCCAGAAACAATTTGGGCGCTTGATAAATCGTATTGGTGGCGGGAGCCTCATTGCGCCAGTTAAAACTGGTGCTTATCAGGTATTTGCGTAGCTGAATAGCGTCGTACAAATGATAATGCTGATTGCAGGCGTATAAAAAACCTGCACTTACCACAAAAGTAACCGTCAAAACCTCCCGAAAGCGTGAATTTACGAGGCGGGTCAGATAAGCGATATTAAAGCTTACCAATAAAGCTGAGTAGAGTTTATAGCGACTCAGTAGCATGATATCTGAGCCTAAACCCGTACGTGAGTAGTTGACAATCAATGCAGTAATCAACGCAAACCCCACTCCCCCTAAATAAAAGTAGTCAAATTCGTTTAATACAAAGTGGCGCTTCCAATAACTTCTCAGAATGTAAAGCAGCATACTCAGGCTTACAAATAACGACAAAGCCCCAAACCAGAGCGGCATTTGAAATGGAAAATTGCCGAACGGCAGTCCCTCGAACATCGAGCCACAAAAAAGTAAAAAACCCCTGATAAAAGAGTGAAAACTGCCCGACGCGCTCAAATCAGTGGGAGGGCTTTGATAATCCCAAAAATAAAGGACAATGCTCAAAATGCTGAATACCGTCCAAATAGCGGCAATTTTCCAACGCTTTTGTAGCAATAAAACGCCCAATGCAAGGGGTAAAATCAGGAGGCCATTGCCACTGGTGAATACGCCCATAAATGCCATCGGTAAGGCCCACCACCAGTACTTGTCGCCTCGACTTAGTCGCCAGAAGGTTAGTACTGCCCAAGCCACCACCCATAAGTTTTGAACGGCGGCCATGCCCCAAAAGGTATTTTCCCAAAAAGCCAGTGAAAACCAAAGCGTAGCAATGGGCAAGGCGTACCAGACTGCCCCGGGCAAGGGTTTAAAAAAACGGGTAAGTAGCCACCAAATCACCAACAAGGCCAAATTTCCGAAAAACATCAAATGCTCGTAATTGAGATGACCGAAGATTTTATAATCAATCACGGCAATTAATCGGGTCAGGGCTACCCGGTGCTCGTTGTGCTGACGGTAAATTTCGTATACTTTTCCGCCAAAACTATCGGCTTTATCAAAATTAATTAAGGTAGCTTTAAAGGCGTGGTCATCCCATTTTGGGATATTAATGGCATAACGATTCCAAAGCTGATAATACACAAATATCAGGGCAAACGTAACCAGTAAGGATGCCAATGATCTTTTGTTCATCAACTATGGGGGTGATTAGTGTGTAGTAGTGGCGATTCGGCAAATGACCGTAAGACATTTACGATGTTTTTAACATCCAGCCCCGACTGGGTTTGGTGGTACTGCTGACTTCCATAAAGCCCGTTGGGGTATCCTTGGGCCGACAATGATTGAAAACGCTGCGGATGAATCCCCGTTTCGAGCAATTTTACCGAGAGTTGTTGGCCTAAACCCCCAATACTTACGTGCTCTTCTACCACCAGTATATTTTCTGCCTGCCGCAACTCTTGTAAGGTAGTATCAGTGAGTTGAAGCGGAAGGCTAAGTGCGGTATAAACGCTACAATTAGCCTGCAATTCAGGCTCTTTAAGTGCTTTTAATACATTGGCCGCAATGGGTCCTAAAGCGATAATGGCAGTTTGGGCGTTGGGCGTGTGCACCACTTTTTTCAACGACCCCGACAAAACAGCTCCTTCGGGAGTGAGTGGACCCACGCCGAGGCGTAAATAGGCGGGGCGTTTTTCGTGTACTATCTGCGTTAAAACAGGTTCAACTTCGTCGCTAAAAGCTGGAATCCATGTTTTTACATTTTGCAGGCTGCTCAGGCATGCCAAATCTTCGATGGCATGGTGCGTACTGCCCATGATGCCGTAGCCGTACCCACCACCGTTGCCCACAAGAAACACGGGCAGGTTATGGAGACAGGCATCATTGCGGAATTGCTCGAGACAACGATATACCACAAAAGGGGCGATGCTATAACAAAAAACTTTGTAGCCTTTGTAAGCCATTCCTGCGGCTACGCCTACCATATTTTGCTCGGCTACACCAGCATTGATGAAGCGTTTCCCTAATTTTTCCTGTAAATTTTCTAAGGCATTATATCCTAAATCACCAGTAATGAATACTATAGATTCATCGGCGAGTGCTAATTTTTCGATGGCGGCTGAAAATTCTTTGCGCATAACTAACGGTATGTTGCTTCAAGAGGGCTTACTTCACGATGAAGTGGCTATCTATAGAATGAAATGGCTGCAAATTAAGTAAAATTCAAAAGGCTACCCAAATTCAGCAGGCTAGTAAACATGATTACTCTCCTGAACGACCTCAAAAGTAAAGGGCTGCCACTTGAGTTCTACGGTATTATTGCTACTGTACGCCACACCGATTTGGTAAGTTCCCGTTGGAAAATGTCGGTAGGTCAATTCCTTGCGGAATTGAGGATAATAATAATTCTCTCCCATGAGCACCAGTCGGATACTTCGGCGCTTATACGTGGTTGCCACCAAAAACGTGGTGGATGTTGTAAGGTTTTTAAACGCAATATAATAATCTTCAGAGGCACCAAATGGGCGTAATTTGGGCGCAGAACCCATCATTTTGAGCATTTTTTTGCTTTTATTTTGCTCAATCTTAAAATTTGAAACGGCTTCCTCTTTGACTATTACCTGAGAAAAAGGAGAATCGGTAATGCGAAAATTAATGCTTTTCGCTGCCTTGTCCATGATTAGTTTGGAGGATTCTTCCCAGTAGGAAGTATCTCGGTAGATAAACCACTGATTACTCGTGACCCAGTTGTATTGGGCCGTAATATACTCTCGTTTATACTGAGCGAATATATTATAAAAATGAAAATACGAAAGCATAAAAATGCCCAGAATACTCCCCAAAGTTAGTGCATAAAGAAGTGATTTTGACTGTAAATAACGGAGGCCCATGCAATAAGTGAGGAGCAAGCCAACTACCGAATGAATACGATAGCGGTTGATATGCGCAAAAATCTGGTCTTTATCCACGCGTGAAATGCAGAGTAAAAAGCCTGTTAGTATAAAAAAAATAAAGCTACCAAATAGGAATTCTGTAAATCGACGCTCACTTTTGCTAATCTTTTGGGGGCCGAGGTTTGGCTGAATCCAAGCCTTGATTGTCTTAAAAAACAAATAAAAGAAAGTGGCAAGCACCAGTCCGCCTGCCAGTACCGAAGCGGAGTCGTTTAGATTGAGAGGTCTAAGCCATTCTTCATCCCAATTGAGGGCTGAGCCCAGAAAAACCAGAAAATTGAGAAAAATATATTGAGGATGATTGAGCAGGTTATGAATTGGATTATTCCGATTTTCGTATTGTTGATAGTCTGAAAAATATACAAATAAGATGGAAATGGTGAATATGCCCCAAATCAGAAGTTCTTTCCAACGTTTTTGTATCACCAACAATCCTGCACCTGCCACCAAGACTAAGACTCCATTACCAAAGGTATACATGCAAATGGCGGCCGCACCTAAGGCCAACCAGAAATGAAAGTTATGACGGCTTGAAAGCCAATGAATTGTCAAAAGCGCAAAAAAGGAAACAGAATTGTAAGCGAGGGTAGCCGCTGGCCATAACACCCCATCGTATGAATAACAGGGTTGAAATACCAAAAGTGATATGGGAATGAGATAGTAAACGGAATGACTGGCAAGCTGTAACTGTCGCCAAGTAAGAATTAAAATGCCGACTAAAGATAAGTTGCCTAGAATGGTAATGGTATAAAAGGAGACCTCTCCCGATAGGAGGTACTGGCTTAGTACAATAAATCTTGTATAAAAAAGACGGTGTTCGACAAACTGGTCACTCAATAGCTTCCACTTTGCAATAAATCCACCTTTTGCGGAAACATATTCAGATAAAAAATTTAGAATTAAAGCAAAATCGTCTCCTTGTGGAAGATTAGTGGCAAAAAATATCAAAAAAATACAAAAAAAAACGAAGGGAAGGATTGCAAAAATGAAGGAAAGTGAGGAAGTGGTAAACTTTTGTTTCATCAAAACGGAAAGTAAGGTAGGTAGGGGATTTACCAAGGCTGACTATAATAGCTAACTGCTTGGTTGGCAAATTGTAGGATGCAACAAAAATATACTAATAAGATTTATATCCAAAATATTTTGGTGTATATCAGAATAAAAAAGGGGTGAAGTTTCATGATAGAAGCCCATACTATCAACCATTTTCAAGACAGCAAACTTTCGACTAGTTTTAGAAAAACTGCAGAAGCCGTCAACAGAGCCCAATAGCTAATTGGGCTCTGTTGACGGCTTCTCACCTTAGGTATGATTTGGTTATTTCTTCCGCTGTTTTACCAAGGTCATGATTTCATCCGAAGTACGAAATGTTTTTTCGCCTTTTTGAATTTTAGTACGGATAAACTTGGGCCTTTTTTTGGTTTCTTCAAAAATTTTGCTGATGTATTCGCCTAAAAATGAGATACCTAGCATGGTCAAACCTCCAAAAAGTGTAATCAGAATTATTACCGTTGTGAAGCCTTGAGGGGTATCGGGGGCGAAAAAATATTTCGCCAATATTTGGTAGAAAATCCCCAAAATTGAACAGGCCGTAAGACTAAAGCCCGCGTAACTCATGAGTTCTAAAGGTGCAAAGCTGAACGAGAAAATGGCTTTCTTGGCCCACCAAATATTTTTTCGCCAGTTGTTGGTCGATACGCCAAACATTCGCTCGGGGCGCACGTAGTCTACGCCCGTTTGCTTAAAACCAACCCACGCCCGCAGGCCGCGCAAAAACTGCTCGGTTTCGGGCAGGGCCACCAGCTCCTTAACCACTTTGCGGTCAATCATGGAGAAATCGCCCGCGTCGCGAGGAATGGGGATGTAGCTGAGGTTTTGGAAAACTTTGTAAAAAGCTTTATAAAAAAAGTGGATATGAGGCTTCATTTCGCGTTGTACGCGCACGCCGTATACCACATCGAAGCCATTTGACCACTTTTCATAAAAATGAGGAATCACTTCTGGCGGGTCTTGCAAATCACCGTCCATCAATACAACGGCGTCGCCGGTGGAAATTTCCATACCGCTCAAAAAGGCCGATTGAGAGCCAAAATTCCGCGAGTGCGTGATGCCGATGACGTTGGAATCACGTTGGCAAATGGCGTTTATTACTTCGTCCTGATTGTCGGGCGAAGCATCATTGACAAAAATAATTTCGTACCGTACTTTAAGTACATTGAAGGTTTTGACCAACCGCTCGTACATGAACGGAATCGCCTGAGCATCTTTGTAGCAGGCTATGATGGCTGTAATCACAGGATTAAGCTTTGGATTGGCAAAAGCGGGCAGAATCCGTTCTTCGTATTGGTTTGCTTCCTGCCATTCTTTGTTCAATCTAAGCCCCTCGCTAAGGGATGTGCGGGCTTTCCAACCCAAGTCTTTTTGGGCTTCGGTAGGGTCACCGTACCAGTCTGATAAATCCCAGCCGCGATTGGGCATACTTCCCCAGACTGGTACATCCGTCTGACCAAAGGTCTGACGGGAGGTTTCGACCAGCTCGCGCATGGTGGTTTTTTCACCCGTTGCGATGTTATAAGATTTGCCCGAAATGTTTGTATTTACCTTTAATGCCGCGTCCAAAAATGCTTCTACACAATCATCGGCGTACACAAAATCGCGGCTTATATCGGGAGAAACCAGCGGTGGATAACCGCCTTTGCGGGCTTCTTCAATCAGGCGCGGAATCAACCGGTCGGGTTCTTCCCAAGCACCATAAATGGAATAAAGGCGCAGGTTGAGGGCTTTTCGTTGATGAACTTTGGCGTAAAACTCAATCAAATATGCCGCCGAGACCTTCGAAACGGCGTAGTGACTGTTGGGTTTAACGGGGTCGGTTTCTTTAGGGGCTGCACAGTTGAACCCGTATTCAGAACTGCTTCCAGCATGAATGTAAACCGTTTCGTCGGTGCAGTTTTCTAAGATATTGACCGTTCCGATGACGTTGGTCTCGTAGGTCAGATTGATGTTTTTTTGCTTGCTGTACGCTCCGTAAGCGGCCAGATTGAAAATGGTTCTGGGCTTATATTGCTCAAAAGTCTGCTCAACGGAGTTGTTTGATAAAATATCGCAGTGAACGATATTCTCAAAGGGAATATCCAACAATTTTAAGCGCCAAGCTTTGGTGGCGTCGTGGGTGAGGGCGTAGACATCCTCACGAACTTTGAAAATGTCTTTGAAAAGATTGGCTCCGATAAAACCGCTGGCTCCAAATACAAATATGGGCCCTTTAAGCTGAAGTATTTTTTCCTGATAAATCAAAACAAATGAGATTTTGGATGTTAGTAAAATAAACACCCAAGGTTGCTAATTTCTATTTTGAAGAATGTTGATAATTACATCTAAGTTTGGTCTCGACATTCTCCATGCGTTGTTCTATCTTGTCCATGCGTTGCTCAATCTTGTCCATACGCAGACCCAAGCCATCTATTTTGGAATTGAGTTCATTCAGCTTTTCTTCAAACTCAGTCTGTTTTTTGAGTAAAAACTGAATATCATCATTATTTTGTTGAATACCTTTCAAACAAATCTTTATCGATTCTTCAAAACGCTTGATTTGCAGAGATATACATTCTTTTTGGCGGAGTGCTCTTCCAAATAGCCGAATGCTAATCTCGCTTGATTGCAAATTCCGCGATTAAAAGCTCTAATTGCTCGATACGTTGTCGGTCAGTCATCATATAAACAAAACCAGAGTTTGGCCAAAATTAAGCAAAACCTAAGAAAAGTAAGCATTTATTACATCTGCTTTTGCCGTTTCGTATTGGGCGTCGCTCATGGGTAGATAGTGCCATTCCATACGGTTTTCCATGTATGAAACTCCTTTGCCTTTTATGGTATGGGCAATGATGATCTTAGGCAATCCGTTTTTGCGCAATTTGACTGTTTCAATGGTTTCAATTAATGCTTCAGGATTGTGGCCATCAGCCTCAAAAACGTCAAAACCAATAGCCTTCCATTTGGCTACGGTGGCGGTTTCTCCCAGTACATCTGTTGTATTGCCAAAGCCCTGTAAGCCATTTTTATCCACCAACACCACTAGGTTATCGAGTTGATTTTGAATCGCATAGTGGGCCGCTTCCCAGGTGGTACCTTCGTTGGTTTCGCCGTCTGACATTAGCACGAACGAAACGGAATCTTCATCCGAAAGTTTGCTGGCGTGAGCCATACCCGTAGCAATCGGTAAGCCGTGCCCCAATGAGCCCGTAGCAAACGGAATGCCGGTGTGTTTATTGGGGGCAGGGTGGGCGGGAAGGGTGGTTCCATCCTGATAAAAAGTGTCCAATACTTCGTCCGAAATCTCTCCTAAATGATTAAGTGCCACGTATAAAGCCGCCGCCGCATGGCCTTTTGAGAGTAGGAAAGAATCCTGCGGGCGTTTTTGTTGGATGAGAGCAGCAATTAATAAATCAATGCAGCTTAGAGAACAACCAATGTGCCCCGCGTTGGCTTTTTTGTAAAGGCCCAGTACCTTGAGGCGAAGCTCGCCGCTGAGCCGTTTGTAGTCAGTGATGATCGTTTGTGTTTCAACCATTAGTATCGTTTTCCTTTCAAGTCTGTTAATTCAATTAACTGCCCAGAGGCTTTTTTAAGGGAAATTTTATCCACATTTACCGTGTCTAACCGTTGCACAAAGATACCGTCTTTTGGTAAATACAAGTTAAAATATTGCGCATCGGTTACTGAATGACGCATAAAAGTACGGTCCATGGGGTTGTCAAACACGTTAATTTGGGAAGCAATGAGGATTGTATCGCCTTTTTGATACAATTCGCGGGCTTTTTGGGCAGCAGCGTAGTGCGGGTTGGGCAAACGAGGCTCACTGCGATAATTATATTTGGGCGAAACATCGTCGTAGAAACTTTGAAGGGTACGTCCGACAAACATCGCCTGAATGACCAACACCGCTATTATTAGGTATTTAAACCCATTTTTGCTTTCCAGCAGGTGCCACAATGCAACACTTGCCAAAATAATAACATACGGAAACGAAAATCCCGAGTAGCGTTGGGTCAAGCCATAGGTGTGTCCGCTGCGGGCGGCATTGAAAATCAAGAAAGCCGAGGGAATAATGGCGATAATGATGAGAAACCAAATCAGGTTTTTGTTTTTGAATGTTGTCTGATAAAATGCCAAAAAAAGCATCAGAATGGCGACCGAAGCGACCGAAAATCCTAGCTTATGATTGCTGTAAAATATGGTACAAACTCCCAAAACAACGGCAGCTCCTATGCTGATAATGGTTGATTTTTCTGGATTTTTTTGAGAATAACGAAAAGCCACAATAAGCCCCAAACCCATCAAAATGGCCACAATTGCATTTTTTTTGCCTTCCAGCGTGCCTACCAGACTATTTGAATAGATCCATAAATCGGTAAATATCGGCAGGCTTTTATCGAATAGATTTTTAAACGTAGCGGGCAAAATAATGCCGTAAGGGTTATTATAGGGCCGATTGAGCGCACATTCTAAATACAATGCCGATTGATGATTGAGTGATCTCAGGGTCCAATCTCCGCCTCCCCAAATCATCCAAGCCGCCAAACCCGAAACTGCTAATGCACCGGCTCCAACCAAAGCTACCCAAGTGCGCAGCCGACGAACCGTGATAAGGGCATACATTCCGTGGGCTAAGCAAACCGTTGCGGCCAGAAAATGAGAAAGAAAACTCAATCCAGCCACCAATCCATAAAACAGAAACCAACGCGCAGAAGGTTTACGTTTTTCTTCGGCTTCGAGTGCACGTAGGAAGCAATAAGTGGCGAGTAATGTCAGAAAGAAAGTAAGCGAATAATTGCGCGCCTGTTGCGAATAAGTAATAAAAAAAGGCTCAATCGCCGCCAAGGCCGCCGCCGTAAGCGCCAATCTCGATGATTTTAAAAAATGATTTGTAAAAATAAAAATCAGCCACACCGTCAGAACGCTGAAAAGCACAGAAAGCAGGCGAGAGGTAAAATCTGAAACGCCCGTTAGGTTGAGCCAATTGTGGAGCAAAAGGTAATAAAATGGACTGTTGCCGATGTCGCTGCGGCGCATCGCCTCCAAATATTCATCTAAGGTTTGTGGCTGCCAAAATTCTTGATTGGTGAAAGTATACTTCGTTGGGTTAAAGACATCGTGTTGGTTACCGCCGTTTTGTACCATGCCTTGGCTTACCATCATCGTTGCTTTTTCGTCAAAAAAGATTCCGTGGGCATCCAATTTATAGAGACGAAGACATGCCGCAAGTATCAAAACGGCAACCAGCCCATAAGAGACGTACTTGGTTTGGAAAAGAGTGGACGTTTGTGGCAAAGACATATTTCGATTTTGTTGACGCAAATTTATTGAAAAAATAGTAGGATAATGTGTTTATGATTTATTTACTTTGTAATACAAAGTACTTTTTAAACAAAAACAACTAACATGAACAAAACCAACTTGCTTTGGCTGACTGCGGTTGCGGTCCACACGTATTTGTTTTACAATCAGGCGCAGGGCTACAATGCGCCCGTATTCTCTTTGGTGCTTATCGTATTAGTGGGAGCGGCGCATCGAGCGTTACTTTCTTTTCGTTATTGGTGGATGGGTGCTACGATGCAATTGATTGCGGCCATCGCGGTGGGTTGGCATGTAAGTAGCTGGTTACAAGCAATATATGTGTGTTCGTTGTTTGTGTTTGTAGGCTTAACGTACGCTCCCCGAAGCAGTTTGCATTTGGCTTGGCTGAATGGCCTTGTGGGGGCATTTTTGGGAGGGTTTGCCAACCATCTACCTTTTTTAAGAAAAGAATTTAGTGCCCAAACGGGCAAAACTTTTCAAGGATTATTTCGCTTTAAGCCCTCTTTTTTGGTCCTTCCATTTTCGGTCACAACGGCCTTTTACTTTCTCTATAATTGGGCAAATCCAGCCTTTTCTGTCGATTTTTCTTTTTTTACAACCCACATAAATTTTTTATTTATCGGTGCTATTTTGATTGGGATAGTGTGGCTATGCCCTCTTTTTTTTCCGTGGGGCATTGAGTCAGCCGTAGAAGAAGATTCTAGAAGAAAGGATGAATTGGTGCGTATTAGAAAGGTGAAAAAGGGAATTTTGCCTTTAATGCTGCGGTATCAAAATCAGCAGGGAGTGTTACTTTTCGGAATGTTGAATGCGCTTATTTCCTGTTTTATCCTTTTTAATGTACTTCAAATGTTGATTCCAGACTTGCAGCAAACTCCGAAAGGATTTTCAGAACAGGTACACGAAGGGTTTAATGCGTTGCTTATCAGTGTTTTGGTGGCAATTTGGCTGATTATGTTTTATTTCAAAGCAAATCAAAATTTCTATCCAAAACGCAAACGGTTGGTGCAGCTTTCTCTGCTTTGGATTGTCCTGAATGGGCTTTTAACGGTATTTACATTCTATAAAAATGCGCTTTACATCGATGTTTTTGGGTTGACATTCAAGCGAATTTGGGTGTACATGGCGCTGGGATTGACGTTTGGAGGGCTGTTGTTTACTTTTATTAAAATTATATATTTGAAATCAAATTGGTACCTGATTCGTCGTACCTCTTGGTTGGTTTATGGCGTCCTTATTTGTTACGGTTTGGTGGATTGGGATAGGTTGATTACTTGGTATAATATTAAGGAAGCAAAAAACTTGGATATGGGCTACATTACAGAGCTAGGACCGACAAAATTGCCTTATTTACTGGAATTAATCCAACAAAAAGACGCACGAATTGTTGGTTTTGAGAATAAAATTAAAACCCAAATAAAAAACTGGAAATATTATCATCGGGAGCATCAAGATTGGCAGTCGCGAACGCTAGATGAGGATTGGTTGAGAAAAATAATGATAGAACAATAGTAAAGGCTGCCAGATATACAGTAATTGTAAGTCAAACGTTTCTTTATACCATTAAGCAAAAATTTTAAAAACCATTCTTGGTTACCTTTTTCAATAGACATACTTATGAGTTTTCAAATCAAAGAACAACCTATCGTTTATGATGTTTGCATCGTAGGCTCGGGTGCGGGAGGCGGGATGGCTGCCAAGGTTTTGGCAGAAGCAGGCGCTAAAGTCGCACTCATTGAGGCGGGACCTTGGTACGATCCTGCTGACCCTAAGTACATTACCCAGCTCAAGAATCCTTGGGAATCTCCCCGCCGGGGTGCTGGCAATCACCGTCCTTTTGGTGATTTCGACGCTGCTTGGGGAGGTTGGGAAATTGACGGGGAGCCCTATACCCGCAAGAGTGGTACGCAGTTTGACTGGTTCCGTTCGCGGATGCTAGGCGGCCGTACCAACCACTGGGGGCGGATTTCGCTGCGTTTTGGTCCATTGGATTTTAAACGTAAAGATGTTGACGGACTTGGCGACAACTGGCCCATCGGCTACGAAGATGTGAAGCCGTACTACGATAAAGTAGACCGATTGGTGGGTGTTTTTGGAAGTATTGAAAACATTGAGAATGAACCCGACGGCCTCTTTTTGCCTCCTCCCAAACCGCGTTTGCACGAGTTGATGTTGAAGCAAGCTGGTAAGAAAGCAGGAATTCCCGTGATTCCGTCGCGCCTTTCTATCCTTACAAAACCCATCAATAAAGACCGGGGTGCGTGTTTTTATTGCTCGCAGTGTAGCCGTGGATGTCAGGCGTATGCCGATTTCTCCTCCTCTTCGGTATTGGTAAAACCTGCCGTAAAAACGGGCAACGTCAAAGTATTTACCAACGCAATGGCGCGTGAAGTAATTACGAACCAGGATGGTAGAGCAACAGGGGTTTCTTTCGTAGACAAAAACAATTTACAGGAATATACCGTTAAAGCGAAGATTGTAGTGCTGGCAGCAAGTGCCTGCGAATCAGCTCGTTTGTTGATGAACTCTAAGTCGTCGCGCCATACCAAAGGTCTTGGTAACTCAAGCGGTGTACTTGGTAAATACTTGCACGATTCGACCGGTGCTAGTCGCAGTGCCTTTTTGCCCCACTTGGTTGATCGTAAGCGCTACAACGAAGATGGAGTAGGAGGTATGCACGTGTACACGCCTTGGTGGTTGAACGGCAAAAAACTTGATTTCCCTCGTGGATATCACATCGAATACGGTGGCGGTATGGGGATGCCAGGCTACGGTTTTGGTTTTGGAATGGAGAATATCAACGGAAAATATCCTAACAAAGAAGGTAAGATTAAACCAGCAGGTGGGTACGGACTTTCGTTGAAAGAAGATTATCGTCATTTTTACGGAGCCAACTTCGGAATGGCAGGTCGTGGGGAGGCTATCGCGCGGGAGGATAACTTCTGCGAAATTGACCCTAATGTGGTTGATAAGTACGGAATTCCAGTGTTGCGCTTCCAATACACTTGGTCTGAGCACGAGATTAAGCAAGCAAAACACATGCAAGATACGTTTGAAGAAATTATCGCAGCAATGGGTGGTATCGCAAATGGTTCTAAACCTGGCCCTGAATCAAACTATGGATTGGCCGCTCCTGGGCGGATTATTCACGAAGTAGGAACCACGCGGATGGGAGATGATCCATCCAAATCTGTGACCAACCGTTACAGTCAGCTGCACGATGCAGACAACGTGTTTGTGGTGGATGCGGGAACCTTTGTTTCGCAGGCCGATAAAAACCCGACTTGGACCATTTTGGCCCTTTCGATGCGTGCCTCTGAGTACATTATTGACCAACGTAAAAAAGCGAATTTATAATTAAGTGGTTTGTGATTGGAGATTCATAAATAGTTGATTATCAATATTTATTTTTCTTTAATCACCCACTGCCAACCACTCAAAAAGATGAAACGCAGAGATACATTAAAAGCCCTGTCGTTGGGAACCCTGACCGCTACGATTGCGGGTACAGAAGCCCACGCTGATGTTCCCAAGAAGGCCGTACCACCTTCTTTGTCAGATTTTAAGAATGGAAAAAGTGCGGCAGAATTGGCCCGGGATGCCAAAATTGCCGCCGAGAAGTTTTTTACGCTGCATGAACTACAGACGATTCGTGTGCTGGCCGATTATATCATCCCTGCAGATGGTCAATTTGGTGGCGCAACGGAAGCGAAAGTGGCGGAGTTTATTGAATTTATCGTAAAAGATATGCCCCAGCACCAAACGCCAATGCGTGGAGGTTTGCTATGGTTGGATACTGCCTGTGTAAAACAATTTGGCAAAAAGTTTGTAGCCTGCCCTAAAGCGCAACAAATCCAAATGCTTGACCAAATTGCATATCCCGGACAAGCAAAGCCCGAGATGAGTCAAGGGGTAGCATTTTTTAACCTGATGCGCAATCTGACGGCTACGGGCTACTTTACTACAGAGGTAGGATTCAAGTACTTAGGCTACGTAGGCAACCGCCCCAATGCATGGGATGGCGTGCCTGAAGATGTGTTGAAGCAGTACGGATTAAGTTATGATTCATAATTAATTCAACCCTTTAATCGTAATTTTAAATAGCGGGCACAATTTTTGTCCCGCTATTTTGTTATGAATATCAAAAGGCTCAAAAAATGCAATTTTTGGGAAAATTATATCTAATAATAACCTTTACTTTTTGCAGACTCCCGCTTATTCAATCCAAAAAGCGGTATTTGCTGTTTCTTACCATTGGGCTTACTACTTCGTTGGCCTTTGGGCAACAAATAGTAGATAACCAGTGCAATATTATTCCTGGAGGATGGGCAACGGGGGAGTTTAATATCCTCAATGAGGTAGGTTGTGCGCCTTTGCAAGTACGAATCTCCAATAAACAAATTATCTCTTACAAAAATAGCTACATATTTGATTATAAAGGTGGGAATCCTGATACATATAAAACCACTACCGACTCGATTTTTCCTTATACAAAGCCAGGCTTATATTATGTAATGAAGCTATCGGAAACGGCTACGGGAGTGCGCCAAAGGGCGTGTCGAGTAGTGACTGTGCAGAATCCTACACCGCCCACCTTTAGGGTTTTGATATGTTCTAACGGAAAGGCTAATCTAACGATTACCAATCACGCTGTGACTGAATATGAAGCCTATGATGTTGATTGGGGCGATGGTCAATTTACTATTCTCAACAAATTAAATCTGCTAGCTACCCACAAATATACAGACAAAACATCTAAGATCATCACAGTTTACGGTCGGCACCGCATCAGTAACTGCGGTGGAAAAAGCAGCCAAACCCTTTCACTAGATTCGGAAGCAAAGCCCGCTATTCTCTCAAAACTTGAAATGCTGGATGCTACGACTGGAGAGTTAACAGTAACCAATCCTAACCAACTTGAGCTAGAAATCTTTCGACAAGAAGGGGGAGGTGGTTTCAGAACACTCGGAACGGTGGTGAAGAATGTAGAGGAAAAAGTAAAAGTACTGGTCGACACAAATAAGATATTTTGCTACAAACTTAAGGCCCGGGATAGCTGTGTGGCGTCGTTAGAGTCAAACGTATTGTGCAGCAGTTTTATCAAGTTAACCAAAGAAGCGGATGCAAATGTGGTTAGCATTGTGCCCTATTTATATCCTTCGGACATAAAAGGGATGACGGTAACGCGTAATGATGAAAATTGGTGGAATCCGACGTTTTCGCAATGGTTTAAGCCCGATAATGAAGGTAATTGCGGGATCAAAACCTGCTATCGTCTCCAAATTAACACCAAAGACGCAACCATCCTTTCCAATAGGCTGTGTACTGACGCGCCAGCCTCACTTTGTAATCCGTTCGGCAGTCTTTTTGTTCCAGATGCTTTTACTCCGAATGGAGATGGAGCCAATGATTTTTTTGAAGTAAAAGGTGAAATTGAAGGAGAGCCGCAAGTGATGATTTATGATCGTTGGGGTTCTGTTGTATTCCGAAACAGTGTGAATGTACGTTTTTGGAACGGGATGATTAATGGAAGCCCAGCCCCCGCGGGCGCCTATTTATACCGTATCAAGGTCACTGATAAAATTGGACGAACGTTTATTAAACGCGGCACTGTTTCGCTGCTTCGTTGATAATATATTGGTCAAATGTGGGTGAATCAAAGCCAACCCTGATGGGCCAGTAATAAAACCGTGCTTCTTGTAATCCCATTTTTTCAAGTAAGGGAAAAAGCTTCACCCAATCTTTCTCAGTGGTTAATATAGGCGATTTCTGCGCCATTTTGGCAAACGTCCTGACGTCTTCTTCGATGTAATTGTGGTGGTCGCCAAGAGTAGTATGCACTATTATTTTATAAATAGCAGAGGCTGCTTCTTCAAATAATGCTGGTTGCGCAATTCCAGAAATTAGGCTTATTGATTGGTTATCAATTAATAATGGCAAATGATTGAAGTAAGGAACGGGAGTTTCGTACCTAAAGGACGAAAAAAATATTGGGGTTGATGGCAAGGTAAATTTCTGAATTTGACGTACTATTTCATTTTTATCCGTGTCCGTTAGGTGCTGTGGGCATTTAGTGACGATAACGGCGTTGGCGCGCTTGGCCCCCCGCCTGAATTCCCGCAATAGGCCCATCGGAAGTACATAATCTTGGTAAAAAAGCCGTCGGTAGTCGGTCAATAAGAGGTTAAGGTGGGGGCGAATGGCGCGGTGCTGAAAGGCATCATCCAGCAAAATGATTTGGGTATTTGGTTTTTCTTTTTCAATTCGCTGAATACCTTCAACCCGTTTTTCACAAACGAACACGGGTGTTTGATGACCGAATTTGTGGTAAAATTGTAACGGCTCATCGCCAACTTCAATTGCGGTAGATTGGTCTGTCACTTCTCGGTAACCCTTCGTTTTTCTTCCGTAGCCTCTGCTCAAAATGGCTATTTCCCAATCAGCACTCAAAAGTCGCTGTAAGTACTCAATATGAGGCGTTTTACCCGTACCGCCGACTGTCAAATTTCCAATATTAATGGTATATAATTCTGATTGGTATATTTTTTTTAAATCATTGTTATACAAATAATTACGGATATAGGTGACGATGCCATACAGGACGCTCAGCGGCCAAAGTATCCATCGCAATACGTTTGATAACTTTCTTAACATTTTCTTAAAATGACTTTGGCAAAGTAAGGGATTTTTCTCTATTTTGTGAACCTGCTTACCCCAAACATTGTCTTTCGAATGCCCTTACAAGTTCACTATCAGCCTTATAAACTGAATTTTCGGTTTGCCGCCGGTACTTCCAGGGGTATCTTGACAGAAAAAACGTCCTGGTTAATCAAAATATATGATGACGACATTCCTACCGTTATTGGTATCGGGGAGTGCGGGCCGTTGAGTGGCCTCAGCATTGACGATCGACCTGATTTTGAGGATATGCTCCAAAGTATTTGTCAAGAATTTAATAAATTAGATCTTGAGATTTACAGCTGGAATATCCCCATTATTCTCGAACAACTAATTGGCAGTCAGTGGCCTTCGCTTCGTTTTGGGTTTGAGTCAGCCATGCTGGATTACCTCAATGGGGGTAAAAGAGTGCTGTTTGATAATGCTTTTGTCAAGCAACAAAAACGAATTCCAATCAATGGCCTTGTATGGATGGGTAGCCATGAGGCCATGCTTCGGCAAGTAGAAGAGAAAATTTCCGATGGATTCACCACCATCAAACTGAAAATCGGTGCGATTGACTTTGAAGAGGAATGCGAAATCTTGGCGTACATCCGTCGCCATTTTTCTGCTCAAGAAATTACACTTCGGGTGGATGCCAATGGCGCGTTTACGGCGTCTACGGTGTATGACAAGCTGAATAAGTTGGCTGAATATGACCTTCATTCGATAGAACAGCCCATTAAGCCAAAACAAAGGGAGTTGATGGCCGAACTATGCGAAAAGTCGCCCGTGCCGATTGCCTTGGATGAAGAGCTTATCGGAACCTTCGATTACGCCGAAAAAAGGCGCTTATTGAAACAGCTAAAACCCAAATATATTGTTCTAAAGCCAACGCTCCTCGGAGGATTTGAGCAGACTCGTGAATGGATAGAAACCGCCCAACGGCTGGATATTGGGTGGTGGATTACCTCTGCGCTCGAATCAAACATCGGATTGAATGCCATCTCTCAATTTACGGCAGAGTTTGATAATGCTCTCCCCCAAGGACTGGGAACGGGGCAGTTATACCATAACAATATTCCAAGTCCGTTGCTCATTGATCAGGGGCACCTCCATTACGACCTCCTTCAACCTTGGGACTTCGGTGTGTTGAATTCCAGCCGTATTTCTTCAACGGCCTAGTATTTTACGAACTTTTATTTGTTTGAGTCGTTAAGTAAATGAAAAGAAACCTTTCGGAGAATGGATTCTGTTTCGGCGTTTTCTACTAACAAATGATGTAAAAACATGGAAGAAAGCAGTAAACTCGATAAAATCATTGAGGCTCGGATGAAGCTAAAGGCTCGTTTTGAGGATAAAATGAAAAACACGCCGTCGATGGCGGATGAACGTCCACAGGGGCATGGTGAAATCAATCGCCATGGTATGCCGCAAATTCCGGTTGGGCAAACTCTGACTACCAAATGGCCCGTGCTAGATTTGGGGTACCAACCCAACGTAACCCTCGACCGCTGGCGATTGTACATTGACGGTGAAGTTGAAAATCCTGTTGTTTTAAAATGGGAAGATTTCATGGCGTTGCCCCAAACCGAAGATACCTCTGATTTTCATTGTGTAACCACTTGGTCAAAACTCGATATGTCGTGGGTGGGGGTTCGTTTATTAGATTTGGCGGCGCTGGTGCAGCCCAAAGAAACCGCTACCCACCTGATGTGTTATGGATATGATACGTATACCACCAACGTGTCGCTAGAAGAAGCCCTCAAACCTGATGTATTATTGGCGCATACGGTGTATGGGGAGCCTTTGCCCAAAGAGCACGGTGGCCCCGTTCGGATGATTACACCGCAGCTATATGCGTGGAAAGGTTCAAAATGGATTAAAAGAATCGAGTTCTTGGATAAAAATAAACGCGGTTTTTGGGAAGAACGCGGATACTCAAATACGGCCTATCCTTGGAGAAATGACCGTTACAGCTAGAGATATGAATAATTGATTCAATATTGTTTATGGAAATTCAAATTGTTGGTATGCTTCATCCCGAAACCGAAGCGATTATTTATTTATTTCGTCAAAGTGATGATTTAGGCGACCGATTAAACATCTTTTCGAACGCTATTTTCCTGAAAGAAGATTTTAAAGCGGAAGCCAAACAAGTGGTAACGATTTACGAAAATGGTCGAAAAGTATATTTAGTAGGGTTAGGTAAAACACCGAAAGAGACCGATTTTATTAAAGCGCTTCGTTCGTTTATTTATAAACAAAAAAGGAACCTGCCCAACGTCATTGCGATTGAACTCCAAACTGGCGGAATTGAGAATGAGTGGGTAGAGGTGATTGCAAATGGCTGTATTTTAGGTGATTATGATTTGGATTTGTACAAAACGAAAAAGAAAGAGGGGCTGACAATCTTTGATAAAGCCGCTAAATTGCAAATCATTGTTGCCGAAGATGCCATCGAATCGGCTACCCAACAAGCGCAGCGAGGTGAAGCAATTGCACAGACTCAAATCCGAATCATGGATCTGATGAATGCGCCTTCCAATAAAAAATCACCCCAAAGTTTGGCCGAGTGGGCCGTTGAGTCTGGTCAGAGATACGGTTATTCTGTCACCGTTTGGGATGAAAAGCAGTGTGAAGAAGAAGGATTTCAAGCACTTTTAGCCGTGAGTCTGGGCAGTAAAAATCCGCCCAGATTTATATTATTGGAATACAAACACCCGCAGGTAACTGAAAAAATAGGTCTGGTTGGCAAAGGTGTTACTTTCGATACGGGAGGAATATCGCTGAAGCAATCGACCAATATGCACTACATGAAATCCGACATGGGCGGGGCGGCGGCGGTATTGGGTACGATTGAAGCCGCTGCTAAACTAAAACTCCCCGTTCATTTGATAGGAGCAATTCCCGCCACCGAAAACAGCATCGACGGATTGGCCACAAAGCCTGGTGATGTGGTGGGAAGTTATTCGGGCAAAACCATTGAAATTATTGATACCGATGCCGAAGGACGGGTTATTTTGGCCGATGCGCTCAGTTATCTTGTGCGAATCGCAAAGCCAGATGCCATGATTGATTTGGCAACGTTGACGGGGAGTTGTATTGCCACCTTAGGTTATTCGGCGGCGGGATTGTTTACCAACAACGAGCAGCTTGCCAAAGATTTGTACGATTCGGGGCAACAAACGGGCGAAAAGCTATGGCGTTTGCCGCTCTGGGACGATTATAAAGAAGAGTTGACTTCTGATGTAGCCGATGTCAAAAACTTTCATGGGAAGCCTTTTGCGGGAGCGATTGTTGCGGCAAAATTTTTAGAAGTATTCACAGAAGAGCATCCGCGCTGGGCACATCTGGATATTGCAGGAACAGCTTTTGCGGACTCTGAATTTGGCACCATGAAATCGGCTACTGCATACGGTGTTAGATTGTTGTTGCGATGGCTGCAAGGAAAACGCGGATGATTTATCCAGTGGACGTTTGGTAATTCAGCCGTGTTCTATTAGCTTTAAGCCTTGATTTTACCCATTAAAAAAGCCATTAAGCTACCTTTTCAATTTAATTTGACGAATTTCTATGAAGCTAACTGTACGATTTGCGCTTATGGCCATGTTAGTGGTTGTCGGCCCAGCTTATAGTCAACAGGTTTACAAACGGTGGGAACTAGGCGCTGGAGTGGGCTGGTCTGGGTATCTGGGCGACCTCAATAAATCTGATTTTTTTTCACAGGAGCCTAAAATGAGCGGTGGCTTTTTGGGCCGCTATCATATCAGTCGCAACTGGGCATTGCGGGGCGCTTTGACGTTTGGTACTTTATCTGGCAACGATGCCAATTTCGAAGACCGGAAAGTCAGAGGCTTCAAAACGCGCTCATCGCTTACCGATTTGTCGGCGATTGTGGAATATGATTTCTTGGGTAAAAACCGTTTTAAATACGATTCTACAGCCTTTCAAGTGCGCTTTAAACGCAAGTTATCTCCTTATTTATTTACGGGAGCAGGGGTTGGATTCACCAATCCTAAACCTGATTTTACGGGTACAGCATCCACTCCCGCTAATTTTCGTCAGGGAGCAATTGCCGATCAGGCCGCCGATTATTCTAAATCCAACTTTGTCATTCCTTTTGGAATTGGGGTTCGATACGATTTGTCTGAAAAGTGGGTAGTGAGTGCCGAAGCTGGTTTCCGGTTAGCTTTTTCTGATTATTTGGATGGGATAAGCCAAGGCGCTAATCCCAATCGTGACGACCGTTATAAGCTTTCAACGCTTGCCATAACATACCGCTTTGATCATCAAGATAAAGACCGTGACGGTATTCCTGATGAAAAAGATGCGTGCCCTAATGAGCCTGGTTCGGTTAGAATGAAAGGATGCCCAGATAAAGACAACGACGGCGTTGCCGATAAAGACGATGATTGTCCAGACGTAGCAGGTTTGCAATCCATGAAAGGGTGCCCTGATACCGATGGTGATGGAATCCGTGATAAAGACGATAGCTGTCCTACCGAAGCGGGTATTGCGTCATTGCAAGGCTGCCCTGACAAAGATAAAGATGGTATTGCCGACAAAGACGACGCTTGTCCAGATGTGGCTGGTTTGGCCAATCTAAAAGGTTGTCCTGACCGTGATAAAGATGGTATTACCGACAAAGACGATACCTGCCCCGACGCCGCTGGTTTGGCCCAATTTGGTGGTTGTCCTGATACGGATGGAGATGGTATTCCTGACAAAGATGATACCTGTCCAAATGTTGCTGGTAAAGCAGATTTGAAAGGCTGCCCCGATGCAGACAACGACGGCGTGGCCGACAAAGATGATGCCTGTCCGACGGTGGCTGGAGTAGCTCAATTCAACGGTTGCCCAGATACGGATGGCGACGGTGTCGAAGATTCCAAAGATCGTTGCCCAGAGGTAGCTGGTAAGCCTGAGTTTGAAGGTTGCGTTGATGCCAAAGCGTTGCAGGTTGTTATCAAAGCGGCTGAGAAAAAAGCCCGCTTAGAAGCTGAATTGGCTAAAAAACAAAAAGTAGCTATTGACCCTGCAAAACTAGTGGTTGACTTCAAAGTGGAGTCGATTCTCTTTTCGACCAACAGCGCGGTGATACAAGACAAATACAAATCAATTCTTGATGGTTTGGTGGATGTACTTGCTAAGAATCCATCGTACATGCTGCGTTTGTCGGGACACGCCGACAGTAGAGGCTCCAAAGCTTATAACGAAAAGCTGTCAGAAGCGAGAGCGAAGGCTTGTTTGGAGTATTTATTGCTGAAAGGAGTAAGTGCTCCACGGATTGTGATTCAAGGCTTGGGTGAAAGCTTACCTGCGGCTGAGAATACCAACGAGGCAGGCCGCAAAATAAATCGCCGGGTGGAAGTGGAAGCATTTCGACAATAACCAAAATTGATAAATCGTTTTCTAAGCCGAGCAGGAGATTAACTTCTTGTTCGGCTTTTTTTGTACGGCTAAAATACAGTAACTGGCATTTGTAAATGCGCTATTTATACGTCCGTTTTTTATTGCTGCTTTTTATCAACTCGTTCATTGTTAACGCACAAGACCGATTTGAAGTTGGGGTATTTGGAGGTAGCTCAGGGTATTTGGGGGATTTAAACAAGTCAGATATTTTTTCCAAAGAGCCAAAGCCTTCGTTTGGGGTGATAGGCCGCTATAATTTTTCTGATTATATCGCACTTAAAGCTGGTTTGAGCAACGGTAGGCTTTCGGGCAAAGACAGTCATTATCCCGACCGTGCCTTTCGTAATTTTACAACGACCACGCCATTGACGGAGGTTTCTGCCCAATTTGAGTGGCACCCTTGGCCGCTAACCCAACCGCGATTGAGATACAGGTTTTCACCGTCATTTTCTCCCTTTCTCTTTGCAGGCCTTGGATTTGTGCGAACAAAACCCAAGGCTGATTTAGAAAATATGATTGTTGAAAAGCCCCAATTTGTGCAAGGAGCTGCCATTGACCGTAGCGCGGTGTATAAGTCAATTCACGGGGTTGTTCCTTTCGGGCTAGGGGTTAAGTACCGATTCCATCCGCAATGGACCCTCGCCGCTGAGGCAGGTTTCCGCATTACTTTTTCTGACTATTTGGACGGAATCAGTTTTGCGGGTAACCCTGCAAAAACGGATAGGTACATCATTTCGGGAATAAGTGTTGTCTATCGCTTCAATAAAAGACCCTTTGGGTTTAAGATTCGTAACCCAACCAAGTGTGATTTTGTGCAAGAATGAGTACTTTTAGCTTCTATTTTCACAACTTTGCATGAAAAACATTCTCCTTCATCTTCGAATTCCGTTTTCTTTTTTCTTACTACCCATTTTTTTGTTTGCGCTCAGTCAGTCGCCGCATCCCGATACCGCTAAAGGTTGGTGGGTATTTTTTATCCTGCATTTTTTGCTCTTTCCAGCAAGCAACGCCTACAATAGCTATTACGATAAAGATGAAGGGAGTATTGGTTTGCTTGAAACGCCTCCGCCCGTCACTAAAGAGTTGTATTACGTCGCGTGGGTGTGTGATATTCTGGCGTTGGTACTGGGATGGTTGTTTGTAGGAGAACTATTTACGGGGTATTTGCTGATTTATGGTTTAATTTCAAAGGCATACAGTCACCCGTTGGTTCGGTTGAAGAAGTACCCGATTTTAAGTTGGGTTATAGTCACCATTTTTCAGGGTGCGCTTACGTACTTGGCCGTGTTTCAATCCATCAATAACCTACAAACCTTTGCGTCACTTATTCCGCAATTACTACCCGCATTGGTTTGTACATCCAATTTGTTGGCTATTTATCCGCTTACGCAAGTGTACCAACACGAAGAAGATGCCAAACGCGGCGATATGACCATGAGCCGACTGCTGGGAATTAAGGGAACATTTCTCAATGCTTGTTTTTGGCTTCTGCTGTCGGGGGGAGGGTATTTGGGTTATTTTGGGTTTACGTTACCGTTATTGCTTTTGGTCATTTTGCTCTTTCCGTTGTTGGCCTTTTTTGGATGGTGGACTTGGAAGACGTGGGATGACGAACATAATGCCAATTTTAGAAATACTATGAGGTTAAACCTATTGGCGAGCGTATGCCTCAATATTTTTTTTGGAATTCTCTGTTTTCTATAATGGTCCTAACATTCTGATAATCATGTATACAGGTTAAAATGGGCTTTTTATTTAAAAAAAAAGCCCATTTTTTTTGAATAAAAACTTGCATCATATACACCAAAAGACTACTTTTGCACCACCAAATCACGGTAAAACATACGCGAAAGTAGCTCAGCTGGTAGAGCGCGACCTTGCCAAGGTCGAGGTCGCGGGTTCGAACCCCGTCTTTCGCTCCACAAAGTCCCGTTCACGCGGGACTTTTTTTATTTTGGGCCACAAAAAAATCCCCCAACTAACTGAATCGGGGGATTTTTGTGATAGTTGTGCGTGATTATTTGATCACTATATCATACGGTAGGCGGGCTTGCGTTCCTTGCATTTGTTGCAGTTTCTTTAAGACTTTGAGGTAAGGAGCAAAATCACCTAATTTTTGTTGCATCAATTGCTCTTCGGCGTTACCTGTAAGTTTATTGATGAACTGTTCTACCATATTTTTCTCCGCAGGGTATTTGATACGGTAATCGCCTTCTTTCAATTTAGCGGCTTTGGCGGCTACCTGAATGGCTTTATCCAACCCACCAAATTCGTCAATTAACCCATTTTCTTTTGCTTCTTTACCCGACCAAACCCGACCTGAAGCCAAAGCTTGAAGTTTTGCAAGGGGCATTTTGCGCCCTTCGGCGGCTTTGCGCGTAAAAGTGGCGTAAATGTTTTCGGTACTCTTTTGCAGACGATTGTTCTCGAAAGGAGTCATGTCGCGGGTTACCGAAGGCCAATCGGCGTGGGCGTTGGTGTTGACGCGGTCGAACGTAATGCCCAATTTATTGCGGAAGGTATCTTCAAAGTTGAACAGCACGCTGAACACCCCGATAGAGCCAGTAATCGTGTTGGGTTGAGCTACAATTTTATCGCAGCCCATCGCCATGTAATAGCCACCAGAGGCTGCTACGTCCGACATGGAAGCAATCACGGGTTTTTCCTTGCGGGTCAGCTGCACTTCGCGCCACATAACATCAGAAGCCAAGGCGCTGCCTCCTGGAGAGTTGATTCTGAGGACTACCGCTTTTACTTTTTTGTCTTTGCGCGCTTTGCGAAGTTCCTCCATGATGGTTTCAGAGCCAATATTTCCGTCGTTGCTTTTGCCTGACATGATGGCGCCTTCTCCTATAATGACCGCAATTCTGCGGTCAGATGGCCCGTCTTTAATGAGCTTATCGGCTTTGATGTATTTGCCAAGGCCAACAAATTTGATTTTATCGTCCTCTTTCAGTTTTAGCTCGTTTTTCAGGGAATTTTCTACTTCGTCATAATAACCTACGTGGGTGATGAGCTTATATTTGAGGGCATCTTGAGGGGCATCTATGGATAAAGAATCGGCCAAGTTTTTGAGCTGGGCGGCAGAAATGCCTCGCGATTTTGCAATATTTTCAACGGCATGATTAAAAATGGTGTTAATCAAAACCTGATTCTGCAACTTACTGGCGTCGCTCATATTTTCGCGGAAGAAAGGCTCCACGGCACTTTTATATTCACCCACCCGAAACACCAACGGCTTTATCTCAAGTTTGTCAAGGGTTCCTTTATAGAAATCATATTCGGCACTGAGACCGTTCCATTCCATTCCTCCAGCGGGGTTGAGGTATATTTTGTCGGCAACAGATGCCAAGTAATAGGCTTTCTCGGTCATTACCTCCCCGTAGGCGTACACAAATTTCTTGGATTTCTTGAAATCAATGATTGCATCGCGAATTTCTTCGGCCGAGGCCCAGCCCACCATCGGGTATTGAACGTCCAAGTAAACACCCTTGATGTTGGGGTCGAGTTTTGCATTGGCCAAGGCAGATTTTATATCAAGCAGGCCAATGACATCTCCCTGTCCGCCAGTGAACTCTGCAAAAGGGTTGTCAACGGAAACTTCCTGAATGGAATTGTTTAAATTTAATTTAAGAACGGAGTTTTTCTCAACGTTGGTTTTTTCTTCCGATGAGCCGAGCGCCGCTGCTAAACCGATAAACAAAAAGAAGCCCAGTAACGAGAAAAGAAATAAACCGACGATGGTTGCGAAAACATATTTAATGAACTGCCACATAAACGATTGGGTAATTAAGTGATTTTGAGATTAAAGGGGTAAAGTCAGAGAGAACCTGTGGTTTTTGCTTCTGCTTATAATACGACTTGGTAACTTGATTTGGTTGGTTAAATAACAAACAAAAGTACGGTTTTGATGGCCGAGGCGGAGGTGTTTATGTTAAATGGCGGTATCGGTTTACGAAAGGGAATATGTTTACACGAATTTTAGGAACCAAAATTCTTAAAGTTTCTTAACGTGCTCACAACGTGTCAGACTGCTTGTTAGCTTGCCGAAAATTCAATTTTATGCTTTCCGTTGTTTGGCTTTTTTATCGTCAGTTTTGGTTTTTTACGAATGCCGTTTCGTGGGGAGGATGGCTGGTGGCTCAAGTGCCTTTGGGCGACGACTTGTGGCTGCTATTTGGGCCGCTTTTCTGGCTTAAATTCGCCTCATTTGGCGTTATTTGGTATTTTATGCATACTTTTTCGCGTCAAAAATATCTTTTTTACCAAAACATGGGGCATTCCATTCCACGACTTTTTGTGGGCGCTTTTGGTCTTGATATGTTGTTGTTTTTCGGGGGATTGGCACTCATCAATTGGTTAATTCAGGTATGAAATTTTTTAAATGTTTGGAGGCTGATAGCATTGAACTTGCTTATGGTGAGCGAAAAATTCTGCAAAGCATTTACCTGAAAATGCCTTTGGGCGAAGTTACGGCTATTTTAGGGAGAAATGGTTGTGGAAAATCAAGTTTGCTTCAAATCATTTTCGGGACCTTGAAGCCAGTATTTAAGTCGGTGCGCTGGGACGGGCGTTTTGTTGAATTTCCTTATCGGGAGAATGACCTTGTGCGGTATTTGCCCCAACATCCCCTCACGCCGCCCTCGCTGCGTGTACAGGAAGCGTTTAAATGGTATGATTCTGTGGTCGATGATTCCTTCGGTGAAAGATGGCAAATGGTTAAAAATAAGCGTTTTGGTGAGCTGTCAGGCGGGGAGAGGCGGTTTTGGGAAACGTTATTGATTCTTTTCTCCCCCGTTCAATATGTTTTGTTGGATGAGCCTTTTTCGCACCTTGCACCCATTTATGTGGAGGAGTTGAAATGGCTGATTAGGTCCCAAAAGGCTCAAAAAGGAATTCTTATCACCGATCACCTATACCGAGACGTTTTGGACATTGCCGATCAAACCTATTTTTTGCAAAATGGCACGACCTATTTGTTAACTAATCCACTCCGTGATTTGATGGATAGGGGGTATATTCCTGAGTGATAAAATGAAGGCTATTTGCGCAAAAATTCGTTACTTTGTCGCTTGGTTCTGGTTAAGAAAAAAGAGGGAAGGATTGAGAGAATTGAGCCTGACTTTTTACCTCTTAGCCCCTAACTCTAAAACAAGAAAATGGCAAACGGAATTTTACAAGGGAAACGCGGCATCATTTCGGGTGCGCTTGATGAAAACTCAATCGCGTGGAAAGTAGCAATGAAAGCGAAAGCCGAAGGTGCAACTTTTACGCTGACAAACGCCCCTATTGCAATGCGGATGGGCGAAATCAATAAATTGGCAGATGCCTGTGAGGCCGAAATTATCCCCGCAGATGCTACCTCCATTGAAGAAATCGAAAACCTTTACAGCAAATCTATTGATGTATTGGGAGGTAAAGTTGACTTTGTGCTTCATTCCATCGGTATGTCGCCAAACATCCGTAAGGGCCGCCCGTATGGAGATTTGAATTACGATTGGTTTTTGAAAAGTATTGATGTATCGGCGTTATCGTTTCATAAATTTTTGCAGGTAGCCGAAAAAATGGATGCCATCAACGAATGGGGTAGTGTGGTGGCTTTGTCGTACATGGCAGCACAACGGACTTTTCCTTTTTATACCGATATGGCGGAGGCAAAAGCGATGCTTGAGTCGATTGCCCGCAGCTACGGGTACCGTTATGGTAAAGCTAAAAATGTACGGGTCAATACCGTTTCTCAATCACCTACCAAAACTACGGCAGGGTCAGGAATCGGCGGCTTTGATAAATTTTATGATTTCGCAGAAAAAATGTCTCCACTTGGCAACGCTTCGGCCGACGATTGCGCCAATTATGTGGTGATGATGTTTTCTGATTATACCCGCATGGTGACCATGCAAAATCTCTTCCACGACGGCGGTTTCTCCATGATTGGCGTTTCGGAAGAGTTGCTTCAGGGATAAAAAATAAGTCCATCGTTTATAGTTTTCACTACGAACGATGGACTCTTTTTTTGCCGCGTCAAATTCCTACAACTCGCGAATACGAATATTACGGAACCACACTTTATCGCCGTGGTCTTGAATCGCTATTTTTCCTTTCGCAAACTTGGCGAAACCTTCCCAAGTTTTGAATTTGCTATTGGCTACGAGTTTATCCCATTCTGGTCCTTTGGTGGGGAATGTTACCATCTGTTTACCGTTCAACCAGAAAGTGCCTTGACCTTTGTCAATCTTCATTTTAGCTTTGTTCCATTCACCCGCAGGTTTTACGGCTGTAAGGTCAGCTGGAGGAATCATGTCGTACAATGAACCTGCCTTGTGGTTGCCATTTTTACCTGCAAATGAGTCTGGGTGTTTGGCGTCGTCGAGTACCTGCATTTCAGGGCCAGTACTGTAAGGACAGCAGTATTTTTTATCTTCTACCACGCCCCACATCACGCCGCTGTTGCCTTTTTCGGAGATTTTCCACTCCATTTCCAACTCAAAATTCTCGAATTCAGCATCTGTGACAAGGTCGCCGCCACCTTTTCCAGTCAAGACCATGGCACCGTCTTCAATTTGCCATTTGTCAGAAATAGGTTGTCCTTGCTTGTTATAAGCGTGCCAGCCGCTGAAATCCTTACCGTTGAAAAGGCTCTGCCATTTGCCTTTTTTCTGTACGAAGCCACAAGTCAATATCAGCGTAACGGCTGCTAAAACGAGTGAAAACTTTACTTTTTGCATAATAGTGGAAAAATGATGATTGAGAGAAACAAAAAAATGAGCAGTAGATATATCTACCACTCATCAAAGAATATCTGCCCAAAACTATACTGTACTTTCAAGAATTGCAAACACTGTATACATCCTATTTTTTACTAACGTAGGGGGCGAGATTGTACTTATTCTTCACTTGAATCGTCTGGGCAATCTTCATAAAGACCACCTTGGGTACTTCAATGTTGTGCTCGGTCAAGGCCACTTCAAAATCGGTCGTAAGCCCGATTGAACCTTGAGCAATGGTGATTTTACCTTTAAATGTGCGTGGTTTAGATACCCCGTGGAGGTTGAAATCACCAGTGGCGGAGATGTCGTAGGTGCCGTTTTTGGTGAAATCAATTTTTTCGTTGATTTTGCCCTTAAAAACCGCCTTGGGGTATTTGGCAGATTCGATGTAGTTTTCATTGAAGTGCTCTTGCATGAGTTTGTTCGGAAAATCAAACTGTTTCATGTTCATTTGAACCACAATGTCGTTGGTGGACGTGTTCAGAATTGCTTGCCCGAATTTGTTAACTGCCGCAATATTTTCAACGGGTGTTTCCGAAAAAAAACTCGTTTCCCCGTTGCTTGTTGAATACAGATTCTGAGCATTTAGGTAGCCAAGCGACGCGAAAGAAACGAATAAAAAGATGATGATTGTTTTCATGGCATAGTAAGTTTAACCCATTAAGTAAAGAAAAAAGGCTATTTCATCATTCCTTTGGCGCGTTTGTCAAAACTGAATGTTCTAGAAACGTTGAAACCCCAACGAATGTCTCCTTTGCCCCAACTACCCGAAGTATCACCGATAAATTGCTTTTCGACCATACCCGAAGAATTGGTGAAATGAAGTTGAAACACATGGCCACCCGTCTCAATGTCTACACCGATTGCGAGCGAATTGCCGTACGGGTCACCAAGGGCATTTTCAAGGTCTTTTTCACGAAATGCCCAATAATATTCAGCATTCAATGACAAACGTTTGTTCAGCTTCATTCGCCCGCCAAATCCTAAAGCAAAAAGGGCCCGTTCTTGCGCGGCAGTCGCCACGCGGTTGCGGTACAAAAACGTGGGATTGAGTTGCAACGACAAGCGCTCACTGAACTTACGGGCAATCAGAAGTTGAGTGCAATAAGCCGTTTTGTCTTGGGTCGAAAGGTCTTTATCCAGCGTTTCAATGACCGTACTCGCAAATGCCGTTACGGAGAAGGGCATGTTGCGAGTGCCCGTCGACTGCCGTAGAAGCTTGGCTTTGGCCAAAAAATCAAAGGTTTTTTGAACACTGCTACGCCCAAAACCAATCGTTACGTTGTCGGTCAAACCGTATTCAAATCCCAAACGAATGGTGGAATAATCAAGTCCGAAAAGATTGTATGCCCCTGAGTTCAGACGGTCAAAACGGTGATGAATGATAAAGTCCAAGTGATTTTTCTTGACTGTTTCCACAGAATGCCCATTGATGATACGCGTCCCTTTGAAAGTGGCCGTTGTATAATCCGTCGTTTTGGGCTCGTTTTCTTCGAGCATTTTTGTTAAATCTTCCTGCGCTTTTACGTCAATTGAACTTATCAACAACAACGCGGCAACTACTGAAGCAAGTGCTTTCATACAAATTTAGTTAGGGTCTTCTTGTTTTTGGGGAACGCACTGTTAGAATAAACTAATTAGGCCGTAACGGTCAAGGTATTGCCGTCGGTGCTCAACTTGGCCGTATAAACCGTCAAAGCTTTGGTGGCGGGGCCCATTTCTACGGCACCCGTTGTGCTAAATTCTGACCCATGATTGCTGCAAAAGAAGTCGTTTTGTGCCGAGCGATAACCTACCGTTGTTCCCTGATGGGTACAGGCTTTTGACAGGGCAACCATGGTTCCTTTGGCATTGGCTACGATGACGCTGCCTACCGTTACAAAGTTACCTACTGTTTTGAGGGTGGCGAAGTCGGTGCTTGTCAAGTTTAAGGTGAAATTAATCGCCCCATTACTCAAATCAGCATTGCCAGTCAAGCCAGTAGAGGTTGTTGGGGTAGTAGGAGTTGGAGTAGGGTCATCACTGCCCGAAGAGCAGGCGGTCATGGTGGTGCCTAAGCAATAAAAAGCCATCAGTGCACTACTGCTAAGCCCTAATTCACGCAGGAATTGTCCTCTTTTCATGGTTGTCTGTTTCATGATAACGCAAAAGTTTGTTTTGTGATAAAAATATGTTTGTACAGGCATTTACGAGTTTAAATCGTTTCTGGTTGCGTGGAGTACGCTTTTTTTTACACGGAGGAGTATAAAGGCTTTGTAAATAGCAAAATCAGGCTTGAGTTATACTTAAAAAAGCGAACCTTGGACTACTTTGGGGCGGATATGAGGAGGTTGCAGCGATAGCCCGCAATGCAGATTAAGTTGTTCGATCCAGTACTTGCTCAATTCGGGAGCGTTGATGTTTTCGCCGCAGTGGACAAAAATATAGGCTGTTTGGAGGCCTTGGGCGTACCAGTCCTTTAGCCGCTGTACCCAGGCATCCACCCGCGTAAAATCAGTTGGGTGTAGTTCATTACCCACAAAACGCAGGGTCAGGGTGGGAGAAGTAAGGCTCATGTGCAACACATCCCGACGGCCCGCCACGTCCGACATCACGGTGCCCATGCCCAGTTTGTGGAGCATTTCGAGGGTTTTTTGCCAAATTGATTCATTGGAAAACCAATCTGGATGGCGAAACTCAACCGCGATGGGGAAATTGGGCGGAAGCTGCTTCAAAAAAGCCGACAAAGTATGAAATTGGGAGGTATCAAAAGCGGGCCCAAGCTGCAAAAAGGTCGTACCAAGATGCTCTCCCAGTTCTAAAACAGAGGAAGTAAACTCCTGACTCAAGTGTTCACAACCTTTGAGTTGGTATTCATGACTGATGCTTTGGGGCCATTTGGGACAAAAACAAAACCCGGGAACGGCCGCATCTATCCAACGCTGAATCGTGGTTTCTGAGGGAATTTGGTAATGTGTAACGTTTAGCTCAATGGTATTGAACTGACGGGTATAATGGTATAAAAAATCTTTTTCCTTTGCCGTCGTAGGATATATTTTCCCGACCCAATCTTTATTGGCCCAAATGGGAGGGCCTACAAAACAACGTGGTGGTTCAGATGTTTTAAAAGAAGAAAGCACCTGACCAGTAAAGGGATGGTCAGGTGGTAAGTTGAAATTAACTTTTGAAATGTCGTCTACTTTCCCAAAATCCATGATTAACGTATAATCTGTCGCAAATTAAGAAAATACGTAGGAAGAAAATAGCACATTATTTTACCCGCGCATCTTCTGAATAAACGCCCGCCTCTCGTCGTCCGTCGCGGTGATAAAAAGCGCCTTGGCCGTTGCGTTTGCCATTTTCGTAAATTCCTACAAAACGATCGCCATCGGCGTAGTAGTAAGTACCTTTGCCGTGGGGAAGGTTGTTTTGAAACAACCCTACGTATTTATCACCGTTGGGAAAATAGTAGGCTCCGTATCCTGTGCGTTGGTCGGTTCGAAAATCCCCCTTGTATTTCATTTTACCTTCTGGATAATACTGAACGCCCGTTCCGTGGCGTTTGCCGTACCGAAAGTCTCCTTCGTACCGTTCGCCGCTTTCGTGTACATAAATTCCCAGACCATTGTCACAATTTCCAGCCACGCATCCTACATTTTCATCTTCGGGCTCTTCAGGAGCGGATGAAACTACCACAGGGCGGGAGGGTGTAGAAGGAACCGTAGACTGCGGAGTACGATTCGAAACTTGCGGGCCAGAAGCCGTCGGTTTTGGAGCGTTTGAGAGTATCCCAGCGGCATCCACCCATCCTTGGCGAATGGCTTCTACGCGGGTTGCTTTGGCGGGGTGAGAATACGTTGGCTTGTCGTCGCCGAGAGTTTTGATGGCTACCAAAGCCTCTTCAAGCGACGCCCCAAGGCGCTGCATGACAAAGCCAGAGAAGCGGTCGGCTTCTAATTCTTTCTGAGGGCGACTGCCTTTGCCGTCGATGGTATGCCCCTGCAAATGGTGCCCAATTTCGTGGGCCACAATACTAATAGCCGACCAGTCGGTTTGCGTAACATTCTCGACGCGTTTCATAAAAGCACCATCGTAAACAATGTAGCGCTGCCCATCAACCACCGTAGCAAAGCAGTTTTCGGTATTTGGGCACTCTACCACCACAAAGTTACGCAGCAGGCCTACTTGCCTCAAAATCTGATCCACCACCTGCTCGGCGTGTTGATTAGAACGAAAGCTAAGGTAATTGCAAATTTCTTTGGGTGTTTGGAGTTGTTTGTAGCCGAAATAATGGCATACAAAATCGTCGTCCTCTTCCTCCTTCGCGGGCGAAGTTTGGGCGTGAGCGTAAGAAAAAGTTGAAAGGGCTGTTAATAGGCAGAATAAGCTTTTCATGAAGTGTGCAGTTAGCGGTAAAGGCGGATTGCATTTCTTGATTAAATAACGCCTATCCTGAAAAAATAGTACGTTTTAAACAAACAAAACCCCGCTCAATAAGGAACGGGGTTTTGTAGAGGTACGAAATGTGCTTTTTGAAACAATTATTTTACGGCAGCCAATGTCAAATCAATGGCGAAATCGTCGTAGATAGCTTTGTCGCCGATGTTAGGGATGAATGATTTTGAACCATAACGAATATCCCATTTTGTGCGGTCAAGCGTAATTTTTGCGTTCGCAGTTACACCTTTAGCATCAGCTTTTACGGTAGCAGGGAAAGAGATGCTTTTGGTAATTCCTTTGATGGTCATGTCGCCAGTCAAAGTGTAGTTAGTGCCTGAACCTTCTACTTTGGTGATTTTGAAGGTTGCCTTGGGGTGTTTTTCTGCCGAGAAGAAATCATCAGACTTAAGGTGTCCTACCAATTTAGCGTTATAACCAGCATCGGTAAGGTCTTCACATTTGATGCTTGTCATGTCGATTTCAAAAGAACCTCCGGTGATTTTAGTGCCATCAACGGTCAAGGCGCCATTAGCCAGGTTTACGGTTCCGTTGTGCTCACCGGTTACTTTTTTAGCGTGCCATTTTACTACGCTTTTAGAAGCGTCTACTTTGTACGAAACTGCTTTTTTGGAGGCTGTTTTTTCAGTTGCAACTGCCGAATTAATCATCATCATACCGGCTACTAATACACTTGCAAACATTTTGATCGTTTTCATTTTACTTCGTGGTATTTAAAAGTTTAAAAAATTAAATTAAAAGACGTTTGTGTTGATGGATTTTATATAGTTTTAATAAAATACTTTAATGACAGCACTGTTTTAGGAAATTAAACAGAACCGCGGAGCTTATCCAAAATGTCACTTAGCAGATTTGCTTCTTCTTCTGTAACATTCAGAAGGGTTTTTTCCCAATCTCCCTGTATGGCGTCCAATTCGGCCAAGATTTTCATTCCATCGTCGGTGATGACCACATCAACGGCACGACGGTCACGCGGGCATTCAGTGCGTTTTACCAATCCTTTGGCCAGAAGTTTGTCCACTAAACGTGAAGCGTTTGACATTTTGTCAAGCATCCGCTCGATAATATCATTTACTCTGACTGGATTTGGGTGTTGACCTCTTAAAATGCGCAATACATTGTACTGTTGCGTCGTTAAATCATACGGTTTCAAGAGTGCAGCCTGACCATTGCTCAACCAACTCGTCGTGTAAATCAAGTTGAGTGCCATTTTGTGGTAAGCGTTTCTGAACTTACTCTGTTTGATGTCGGTTTCAATAGACATAAATCCCTTTTTCAAATTTGACATTGCAAATATAAATGTATTTACATTATATGTCAATACATTTATTGAAAAAAAAATTATCTAAAAGGAATTATTTCAGGTGCAGAAATGTCAAAATCTTTAAGTCGAAGCGGGGTAACTCCCTCAAAACCAGCTCTGAATGGCTGTCCAATGTCGGGGATGCCTGAATAAATACTTAGCCGAACTTGAAAGGTATTAAACGTAAGATTTTCGTTTCGGAATCTGAAACCGATGCCATATCCGTGAAAAGGACGGGCATTGAGTAGGGGTTCTCCTTTAAATGAAGTCCAACCAAGATTTGAAAATACGAAGGGTGCCATCCGAAATCCTAAGAAATTAATAGGACTAAAAAATACACTTTCGACACCAACGACCAATTTGCGGGTGCCCCGCAGCTCGTCGCTGGTTATTCCCTGAATTCCTTCATTTCCACTGATATTAAAATATTCATTTTGGAACCGATTGAAGCCCCACCCAAATTTTACATTTAGAAAATGCCGGGCGTACCAACGTTGCCCTAAGTTGTGTAACGGCGTAAAGTAATTGTTTTCGGTGCTGAACACGCCCTGCTCGGTGGTGCCGCCCTTAAAATAGGTGCCCAGATTAACCAAACTGTACAAATAACCCGCCTTCATGTACCGCGCCTTGGAAAATTTCAGGCCAACGTACTTTCGGGTGCCTAACTCAGCGGGGTCGCTGCCGTAGATAAGCGCTGCCATTGCGCCCAGTGGTACGTCTTCAGTTCGGCCAAAGCCATAAATGAGCAAATCCCGTTTGTAGCGGCGGTTGGAAAATCCAAAACTGAATAGGGTAGGGCGCGTATTCTGGAAAAGTTGGTTGGTACTGTCGGTGACGGCCTTACCTCGGTTGTAAAATGTTTGGCGCGAATGCCGCAATGCTACCACAAATCGCGCGCGTTCGCGGAGTTGGTCGTCGCCAAAAAAAATCTTAAACGAACGCCCAATCCACGCGTCAAATAAAACATATTGCGACCAGAAGTAATTCCTTACCGAACGTCCCGTGAGGGAGTCGGTGGTGAATTCAAAAAGGCGTAAATCGTTGTATCCGACTTCGATTGAGCCAGCGTATTTCATTTCGGGGGTCAAAAAAGGCCTGAACACTTTAAAACCAAGTTGTTTTTGGTCGCGCTGGAGGTTCAGGATTCCCTGACCCGTAATGAATGTTTTTCGGTAGGAGGGAATGAGGTATCTGCCTGTATATTCCCATCTTTGGCGGGGGTCGTTGGCATTATAAGCAATCGAATTTTTTAATGAATGCCCTAGTCCCTGAAAATTGCGTTGTTCTAAGCCGATAGAAAAATTATTCAGCCCCGATGCCGAACCATCGGGTAGGAGCGACCAAACATCTTGGGTATACACGTGGACTTCGACGGCGTCTTTGGCATTTTTATAGGGGACAATGACGATACGAACGTCATGAAAAATGCCCTGCTGCCGTAAGTACCGTTCGTTGTCCTTGATTTTTTCGGGGTCAATGAGGTCTCCTTCTTCAAAAAACAGAAAATTGTCTCGGATGACCCATTCGCGGGTACTGCGATGAAATCGGTTTCCAGTGCGGTCGAGCCAATTGTCGGGCCCGCGAAGTGTATCATAGACGCTGTAACCAAATACATCGGCACTGTGTACATAAATCTTCCGAATCCAGCGTCCTTCAAATACTTTGTGAGGGTTTTCTTCAATTTCGCTGATGGTATTTCCTGAAGTTGTACTGTTATAAATATCCCGAAACAAAAAATTGTAGATAGTTTTGGGAACTACTTTTTTTGCCTTGATGCCGAAAGCGGTGTCTTTGGCGGTGGGAGCATCAATGCGAATTTTTGAAATACTATCCAATGGAACTCTCTGCCCCACTGCTTCTAACAAAATGAGGCTAAGTACAAGCGTTGATAATATGTTTTTTCCGCAGTAAATCATCGGAATACGTACGAGAATTCCCTATTCTTTTGTTCAATTTTAACTAAATAAATGAAAAATAAGTTATCGCATAGACAACTCTATTAAAAATACCCATGAAATACCGTAAAATGCTCCTCATCATTGGCTCCTTGTATGTGTTGGCGGTGGTTACGTCGTCTTGTCTTACTGGTCGAATGAATGACAAGGAGATGAATAGCTATTTTTCGAAAAGCCCTTATCAGCCCAAACGACGTTTTTATCAGGCATTGGGACGGGAATTACACTATATTGAGGTGGGTGATTCATCGCGACAGCCGATTTTATTTGTTCATGGTTCACCAGGTTCTTGGGACAACTTTAAAGCTTTTTTGAAAGATAACTTTTTATTGGCCCATTACCATTTATTGGCGGTAGATAGGCCCGGATTTGGGGAGTCACAAGCAGAAGGGGCAGAAGATGAATTATCAAATCAAGCGGAAGCGTTGTTGCCCATCTTAAAACGTCAATCGCAACCCGTTATTTTAGTAGGCCATTCGTACGGTGGGCCAGTAATCGCAGAAGCCGCCATACAGTATCCGCAGTTCATCAAATCGCTAGTTATTGTGGCGGGCTCGGTCGACCCCGCCTTGGAGCCTTCCAACTGGTACCGGTATCCGTTGAGATATACGCCTTTGCGCTGGGCAATGCCGTCTTTTTTTAGAAGCAGCAATGATGAATTGTTGCCCTTAGAAAGTGAACTAAAAAAAATGTCCCCTCATTGGGGAAAAATTCGTTGTCCAGTAGTGGTCGTACAAGGGGGAAAGGATGTGCTAGTGGCGCCAGATAATGCAAAGTTTATCAAGCGTAAGCTGCCGCACGTGAAAGTGACCACGATTTGGAAAGAAAACATGAATCACTTTGTGCCTTGGAGCGACCCCGATTTGATTGTTGAAGGAATCAAAAGAGCGACTGATTAAATAAAAGCAGGACTCGTAGCGTAATCCTTTCAGCCCTTTTTTGTAAAAACACCCGATTTGCCTGATATTTGCCGAAAAGGTTTTGCCTCAACCCGAATGTCTCTTTACTTAATTTTACTGCTTGTTTTCCCTTTTCTTGGTTTTATTGGTTTGTTCTCTTTTCGAAAACGGGCCAATAATTGGGCTGGATACGTTGGCATCGCCCTCACTCTTACGGGTTTAGGTGGTTCGTTGGTGATGCTTAATCAAGCACTCAATCAATCTCAGGTTTATTTGGTCGAATGGTTTTCAATGAATGGTAAGCCCATCATGCTTTCCTTTTTGGTAGACAATCAAACCCTTATGATGCTGGTTGTGGTGCATTTTGTCGCGGTTTTAGTTCAATTGTTCTCAATAAGTTATTTGCACGATGAGCCAGCGCGTTGGAGGTACTTTGCTTTTTTACAACTGTTTGTTTTTTCAATGTTGGGGATAGTGTTGGCGGGTAGTCTGTTGTTAATGTACGTATTTTGGGAGTTGGTAGGTCTTTCTTCATATTTACTGATTGGTTTTTGGTACGAGCGACCACGGGCGGTTTGGGCGGCCAAAAAAGCATTTTTGTTGAACCGTATCGGTGATGCGGGTTTTTTAATCGGTATTTTGTTGGTATTTTGGCAATTTGGCACAACAGAATTCTCGGTTTTGACCCATCAGGATGGCGTTCTTTCTGGAGAATCTTCCGTACTTTTTACCTTCATTGGGGTTTGTTTATTCTGTGGGGCCATTGGCAAATCAGCCCAATTTCCGCTTTCTGATTGGTTGCCAGACGCAATGGAGGGGCCCACGCCCGTCTCGGCCCTGATTCATGCCGCTACGATGGTGGCCGCTGGTATTTTTTTACTCGGACGCATTCATCCGTTCCTGACGCCCGACGCTCTGATTGTGGTGGTCATCATCGGCACCATAACCATGCTTTTAGGCGCTTATAAGGCTATTTTTCAGACCGATATTAAGAAACTGTTGGCGTATTCAACGGTTTCTCAACTGGGCCTGATGGTGATGGGAATGGGCGTGGGAGCCCAAGAAGCCGCTTTGTTTCATTTATTGACCCATGCTTTTTTTAAGGCTGGCTTGTTTTTGTGCGCTGGCATAATCATCCATGCCGTTCATACTCAAGACACCCGCCAAATGGGTGGGCTTCGACAAAAAATGCCTGTTACTTTTTGGGCCTACACGATTTGTGCCGCTGCACTAGCAGGTTTGCCGTTTTTTTCAGGATTTCTTTCCAAAGATGCCATTTTGATTGGGGCCTTTGAGTGGGCCAAATATACAGGGGGCATTGCTTATGTTATTCCAGTTATAGGCTTAATTTCGGCAGGTATTACCGCTTTTTACGTTATCAGGCAATGGAAACAGGTTTTCTTGGGCGAAAACCAAGGAGGATACCGCCACGAACAAATCTTTCATGATGCGGATACTTTTATGAAAGTGCCCGTTATTCTTCTAGCAATTCTGTCTTTTTTTATTTGGTTTTCGTTCAATCCAGTCGATGCCGCCCACGGGTGGTTTTTTCGGATGTTTCCTGTTGAGGGGGCCGAAACTGAGCATGGAATGGTGGCTATACTGTCAGTTTTGGTCGTTGCCATTGGGCTGTTAGGCGGCTTTTATTCCACGGCTACAGGGCCATTACCTTCCCCCATTACGTTGCTTCAAGGAGTTCATGATGCTTTTGCAAAGTTGTTTGTTTCTTTATTTGGGAAAATACGGAACGGATTGAAATGGTTGAATGAACATGCTGATGAAACGGATCGGCATGTTTTTCTGATTGCGCCTTTACAGAAAATAGCGTACTGGACGAATAGGATAGACCAACGGATGATTGATGTAGTGGTCAATAGCGTAGGTTATGTCACCGTGATTGGTGCCCATGCCATTGGGCGATTTGATAAATTGGTCGTGGATGGCGTAGTAAACGCGTTGGCTTGGCTGGCGGGTTTTGTCGGAAACAGGATTCGAAATTTGCAAAATGGGCGGGTTCAGTCCTATTTTGTGGTAATGCTTTTGGGTGTTTTACTAATGATTTTTTTGTTTTTTTAAGGCCATCGGCAACAAATATCGCTTTTGGGTTTTGGCTAACGTACTATTATGATTCCTCATCTACTCTCGTTTCTTACTTTTCATCCGCTCGTTGGGTCGGTGGTGATTGCATTGCTCCCCAACTCCCAAAAAGAGGCCTTCAAATGGATTGCCGTTTTTTTCTGTGCGTGTCAAGTGGTGGTTTCAGCCGTCGTTTATTACTTTTTTTCAACCCAAACTGCCGATTTTCAAATGGTGGAAAAAGCCGACTGGATTACGCTGTCGATGGGAAGTTTGGGGACGGTCTCTATTGATTTTATTTTAGGCGTTGACGGCATCAGTCTGCCCCTAATTATGCTTTCATCGGTGGTGATGATGGTGGGCGTTTTTTCTTCATTTTCAATCGCCAAACGCGAAAAAGCCTATTATTCGTTGTACTTGTTGCTGACTACGAGTATCATGGGGTGCTTTTTGGCACTGGATTTCTTTTTGTTTTTTCTGTTTTTTGAATTCATGCTTTTACCCATGTATTTCCTGATTGGATTGTGGGGAGGGCCGCGTCGTGAATACGCTTCCATCAAGTTTTTCCTTTATACGCTTGTGGGTTCGCTGTTGATACTGATTGTCATGATTGGCCTCTATATTTCGGTGATTGACCCGTATGAGTCAGAACTTGCTAAAACGATGGTGCATACGTTTGATTTACGATTAATGACCGACGGACGTAATTATTTGCCCGACAGCATCCTTACTCCGAGTGGTGAAATTACGCTGTTGGGGATGCCTTCTCGGATGCTTGCTTTTTGGTTGCTGTTTATTGGCTTTGCCATTAAGCTGCCGATTGTTCCACTGCATACTTGGTTGCCTGATGCGCACGTTGAAGCGCCCACGCCTGTTTCGGTGGTGTTGGCGGGTGTCCTCTTAAAAATCGGTGGCTATGGCTTACTGCGAATTGCTTATCCCATTTTTCCCGATGCCGCCGCCGAATATGCCTTTACGTTAGCCGTATTGGGGGTGCTTTCCATTGTTTATGGGGGCTTTAATGCCTTAGCCCAAAATGACTTGAAGAAGATGATTGCCTATTCTTCAGTGTCGCACATGGGCTTTGTGGTGTTGGGGATTGCCTCGCTCACGGCCGAAGGACTCAACGGCGCGGTATACCAAATGGTGAGCCACGGAATCCTTTCGTCACTGTTGTTTTTATTGGTTGGGGTTTTGTACGACCGCACCCACAACCGCCTCATTGACAACTACCGTGGGTTGATTTCATATATGCCTTTATATACCATTATTACGGGTATTACTTTTTTTGCTTCCCTCGGTTTACCTGGCTTTTCGGGCTTTATCGGTGAGCTATTTACGCTGATGGGTGGTTTTCAGTCAGATAGGCTGCCCGTGTGGTTGACTGCCTTGGGAACATTGGGCATAATACTGGCCGCCGCGTATTTTCTTTGGACATTTCAGCGGATGTTTTTTGGGAAACCGTGGGCTAAGAATCCGACCGAATTGCCTTTTCTTTCGGACTTGAACCGATTGGAAAAATGGATGCTGATTCCGTTGGTGCTTATGTCATTTGCATTAGGGATTTTTCCAGGATGGTTGTTTAACTTATCGGATAAGACTGTTTCACATTTGCTTAAGATATTTGAATAATACCTACCTATACTATACGCTGTAAAAAAGGATTGAAATATCTCAACCGAGGGTTTTACAAAAACATAAACGCCTCCCAAGTGAAGGACATCGGTCTACTTGGGAGGCGTTTATATATTCTGCTTAAAGAAGTTACTGTGCCAAATAGCTGATTTCAGCAATGAATTGTCGGCCGCCGGGAGAAAGTTTTTCCTGCGCACGGGCCGAGAGTTTGATGATAATGCGGTTGTTTGCGCTGATGTCTGGCAATTTGCCAATCACTTTTACCCAAATGCTTTGGCTGTTGTTCATGTTCTTGACTTGAATCAATGAGCCAACGGGCGCCGTACGGTGAAGGGCGAGGTATTTATTGTTGCTATCCATTCCCTCCAAAACCTCAGCTACTCCTGTTTCCAAAATACGCTTGCCAGTATTGGCAATTTTAGGTTCGGGTAGGTTTGAGTTGGTGGGGTCTTCGGGACGAACAACTGGAACTGGGTTTTTTTCGGCGTTTGACTTCTTCGCATCCGCCAATTTAACCGAATCCAATTTATTTTTTTTCAAATAATCCTGAAAGGCCTGTTCGGCCACAATCAATTCCTGACCAGAACGAAGTTGGTCAGACGTCAGACTGTTCCAGCGACGAATATCGGCCATCAAAACGCCATATTTAACCGCAATTCCGTACAACGACTGTCCGCCTTCTACTTTATGAAGTCCTGTTTTAGAGATAGTTGCAACAGGTTTGGCGTTGCTTATATCCTCTGGTTTTTTCTCGGCTGCCACTTCCGCAGGTTTGGCTTCTTCCTCCACCTTAGGGGTTTCTGGTTTTGGCTTATCCTCTTCTGATTTTATGGTTACGGTCGACTCCGTTTTGGGTTTTATCTCGTAATCAAGCACTAATTTATCCTTTTCGGGCGCTTTTTCGGGTTCTTTCGTGGCCGTTTTAGGCGCTGATGAGCGAGCTTGTGAGGGTACGCGTAATACTTGCCCCGTTATCAAATTATCTTTCATTCCGGGGTTGGCATCCTTTATCGCTTTTAGGGTTGTTTTGTACTTCCGCATCACGGCGTACAATGTTTGTCCAGGGTCTACTTTATGAATCACAAAAGATTGACCGTTTTTGGTCTCGCTACCAGTAGAATCGGGCAAAGAAGAGCGGGAAGGTGTTGCGTGGGTCGTTTTTCCCCACAATAATCCTAACACTACAAGGCAAAATCCGACGCGCTTTATCATGGTCTGGGCAATTTTATTACGGTAATTTCGTCAACTTTTTTTAATAAAACAATATGGTGGTTATCATACAAATAATCGCCGAAAGCGGCACTCTCCACGTCCGAGGGCATCGTTTCGTGCAGGAGAACTGTTTTCGTCGAATTTACTACCAATATAGACCGGGATAATGAAACAGCGTTAGTGGGGTAAAAGTAGTAAAAAAACAATAGATGTCCAGAGATTTCACCATAATTTATTGCTTTTTTAAGGATATTTCCTGTTATTTTTTCAATGAATTGAGCCATTATTCCGTAATAAGGGTTGGTTTCTTCGTATGTAACAGGAGCTCGCCACTGGGGTGAGACAGTTTGGGCTGAAGCACAGGGTAACTCAAGGATTTCTCCCGTGCTAAGGGCCCTGTTTTCCAGAATTGGGGCACTTTCAGGACCCATTCTGGAGGTTTTGAGGTTTGTTCCATCGGTATGTTCAAATTTACATCCTTCCCAAACCCAAGCCAGTCGGCCAGTTAACGCCTCTATCGCTATGAGTTTTTTGGGAGCGGGCTGTTCACTCCCTGCATATTCGTGAAGCAAAAGTATGCCCGAATAAAAGCCGATGGCACTGGTCCACCAAGTGGTTTGTGGAAAAGATTGTTCCCAACAAACCCTCCCTGTTTCGCAATCAAATGCAGCCCATTTTAACTGGTTTTTATCGCGTAGCTCAAAGATTAAAAGTGGGGAGGTTTTCTCATTAGGAAGGGTGTCGTATAAAATACGCCAAACCGGAAGCGAAAAGGAGAAATGTTGAGGTGTGAGCAAAATTGGCCTGAATAAAGTTGTTCCTATAATTGGCCAAAAGTAACAAAAGCAGAAAAGTTTATCAAACCTTTCTGCTTTTGGCTCGAGTTTAATACAACTTGGAACGGCTGGATAAATATGCCCATATCAGTGCTAAAATGGCTACCAAACCGATAGCAAACGATAGATTGAGGGCGCTGGATACCAAGCCAATGATAGCAGGGCCAGCTAAGAATCCTGCCAAACTGAACGTATTCATGGCTGCAAGGCCCGCACCTTTGGCCATTCCAGGTACTCGGGCTGCGCTGCCGTAGAGGATAGGTGCTCCGCAAGAAACCCCCGCTCCAACCATTCCAAAGCCAAGAATGGCAGTAGAGGTATGGGGCAAAAGCACCGCAATCATGATGCCGATTGCGGCCAAAATTCCGCCCGATACCAGTATTTTTCGACTTCCGAAACGAGGAATGAGCGAATCGCCGATAAACCTCCCAGAGGCCATAAATAACGCATAAAAGGCAAATCCCCAGCCAATATAAAAGTCGTTTGACTTCACAATATCGCGCATGTACACGGCGGTCCAGTCGGCCATTGTGCCTTCGGTGACGTTGGTGCAAAATGAAATGGCAATCATGCCCATTAATATACGATTGGGCCACGCGAATTTAGGAACTTCCGTGGTTGTGCGTTTTTCTTCGTGAATACTCATAACAATAGGGCGCGCAATAAACGCAACCGAAATAATGAGTACCGATACGCCCGCAATGTGCAGGGCAGGGGAGACTTTAAGCCCCATCAAAATACTTGCCAGTGCCGAGCCAATCATGCCACCCGCGCTGAACATCCCGTGCGAGGTTGACATAATGTAGATGCCATCCTGACGCTCAATGGACGTAACGCAGGTATTCATGGCCACGTTGGTAAAGGCGATGCCGATACCCATCAGACCTAATCCAATGGAGGTCATCCAGAGGTAAGGCACATTGACGGGCAATGAATACGCAAGTGCCATACCCGTAAGTCCCCAAATAGTGGTTGCACGCATTCCGAATCGGTTGAGAATGAGTGCAGATAAAGGATTGGTGAGCGTGGAGGCAAGAGGCATACTTAGTAAAAGCAGGCCCAATTGGGCATCGCTCAGGGCAAATTTCTGCTTTACGTAAGGAATCCAAGTAACCCAGTTGCCAAACAGAAATCCCACCGACGCAAATATTGCGCCAATGGCTAAACTCCTGCTGTGGGTAAAATAGGTTTTTAAATGGGTTGTCATTTTTAGCTGAAAGAGGCTCAAATTCGGATAACACCGCGCCCTTTATTTTGAATGTGTATTTTTTTGAAAACTAAGTGCCTTTCGACGTCCATGACTCAATCATATCGTTGGTGAAACAAAGCACGTACTCCCTTAAACTCAATTCGTAATTTCAATTCTGTTTTGTTCAGGGTCAAATACGACGCTTTCGTAATAACCATCTCCCGTCCAGCGAGGCTCACCGACCACTTCGTAACCAGCACTGCGAAGACGCTCTGTGAATTCATTTACTTTTTCTTCACTTCCCACCGAAACGGCAAAATGAATCAGGCCCGTAAATTGCGCATATACATCGTTTGAATGCGCGGGTATACCAGTCATTTGCATGATTTCTAGCCGTGGACCTTGCTCAAACGAGAGAAAATAAGACTCAAATTGCTTTTTGGCGTTTACGTATTTTTTGTTGGAAACCGCCCCAAAATACAATTCATAAAATGTGCGCATCCGCTCCAAATCACGGCACCAAAGCGCTAGATGTTCGATGTACATGGAGGTAGATTATAACGTTGCGTTAATTAATTGTAGAACAGTCGAATACGACATGTCTAGGTAGTCGTTGATGTAAGCGCTGCACGGTGGGAGTTCGTCGGATGAATGAGACGTGGTGACGCCAATTACTTTCATCCCAGCGGCTAATCCCGCACTGACACCCGAAACCGAATCTTCAAAAACAACGCACTGTGAAGGCGAAACACCCAGTCGTTCGGCACTTTTGAGATACACTTCTGGGTTAGGTTTATGCTTCGTGACGTCCTTTTCGGAAAGCATAGAGCTCATTACTTCGTTTAGCAACGGGATTTGCCCCACCATCATTTCCAAGTTTTCGACTGGTGCTGAGGTTGCAATGCCTAGTTTGGCACCATTTTGTTTCAGATCAGCCAAAAATGGCAACAATCCAGGCAATGGTTCAACAATACTCGTGTATAATTCTCTGAACAGGGCTTCTTTTTCAAATTGCAATTGCAGCAGTTCTTCGGCCATTAATTCCCGTTTTAAAAAATAATTGAGAATATAGCTGTTGTGCTTGCCGTACATGTGGTTTTGAAGGTCATCTTCGGTGGGCACTATTTCATAACGGTCGAGAAATTTACGCCAGGCTACGTTGTGGGTGGGGTTGGTATCGGCAATGACGCCGTCCATGTCAAATATTACTGCAAGTTGCGACATAATAGAATAAGAAATGGGATATTATTGAGATACAAAAACATCCATTATCGATGAATGAGTTAATGATGGTACAAATTTACGGCCAATTTTCGGTTCAACTCTACGATTTTGTTTGCCACTTACAACACTCCATTGACTTTTTTTTGTAATTATGTGTCAAAATAAGCAAAATGGCACGTTTAGAATTTGAAAAAATACAGCCGACCGTCGGAAATTCCTTTCGGCTCTATCATGCCACCGACGAAGAAAGCTGCCGGGTATACTGGCACCATCATCCCGAATACGAAATCGTTTATATCCCCGCCGGAAAAGGACGTCGGCAGATTGGTCGGCATTTGTCGCGATACGAAGACGGCGAATTGGTTTTTATCGGTCCCAATATCCCCCATCTAAATTTTGCTTACGGACAAAGCAGTGATTTTGAGGAGTTTGTCATTCAATTGCGGGAGGATTTCTTAGGCAAAGAGTTTTTGAAAAACGTGGAGATGGAATCAATTCAATTGCTTTTTGAAAAGTCAAAACGGGGATTGGCCTTTGGGAGGGATACCAAGCGAAAAGTGGGAGAGAAAATCCAACAGATGCCCACGCAAACGGGATTCGAGCGCATGATGACGTTGCTGTGGGTGTTGCATGAAATGGCCTTGGCGGTCGACGTTGAATTGCTGCACTCGGAAGCCAATAGCCCCGACGTTCCGCCCAAGGAAACGGAACGCTTGCGTCGAATCTATTCGTTTGTCGAGACGCATTTCCAAACTGAAATAAACCCCCATGATGTGGCCGAAACCGTCAATCTAAGCTTGCCCGCTTTTTGTCGGTATTTCAAAAAAATGACCCACCAAACGTTTACAGAATTCGTCAACGACTACCGTATCAACCATGCCCGCGTGATGCTTCTGCAAAACATAAATGTGGCCGAGGTCGCGTATGAATGCGGATTTAATAATCTATCCCATTTTAACCGCACCTTTCGAAAACTCACTCATCAAAGCCCGGGCGAGTATCGGCGGCAGTTTTCAACGGCGCTTTATCCGTTATCTTAACATCATTAGTAGTATGCGTTAAAGCGGCTTATGGATGGGAAAGTTTTTTGATTATTTTTGAGAATTAAAATAATTTTTCCTATGATGAAATTTGCTAAGTGCTTGATTGTAAGCCTTCTGTTGGCTTCAGTAAATGCTGTGTTGGTAGCGCAAACGCTCGAAATTCAGCGTATTCACCCCACGAATTGGTGGATAGGGATGAAAAACCCGAATGTGCAGCTGCTCATTTATGGCAAAAATATCCACAAAGCAGCCGTGAGCGTAAACTATGCTGGGGTGCGTGTTCTCAAAACGCATACCGTTGAAAATCCCAATTATTTGTTTGTGGATTTGTCCATTTCCAAAGCGACAAAACCCGGAACCATGTCGTTGGTATTTACCCAAGGAGGCGCCAAAACCACTCAAAAATACGTTTTAAGCACCAAACGCCACCAACCTGTACCTATTAATTCTTCAGATTTTGTGTATTTACTTATGCCCGACCGCTTTGCCAACGGCGACGAGTCAAACGACCGTTTTGAAGATATGCTCGATACTAAAGCCGACAAAAATGTACCTTTCCTTCGTCACGGTGGCGACTTTCAGGGCATTATAAATCACTTGGATTATTTACAGGAATTGGGAGTAACCACGCTGTGGAATACGCCCGTCATTGAAAATGATACCAAACTCAAAAAAGAGTTACACGGCAATTTACAGGCGGCTTACCACGGTTATCATTTCAGCGATCATTATAAAATTGACCGACGTTTTGGCGGCAATGAAGGCTATAAGAAGCTTTCGACGGCCTTGCATCAGCGCGGCATGAAACTGATTCAGGATGCGGTCTATAACCACGTTTCGGAAGACCATTGGATGTACCTTGACCCTCCCACCAAAGATTGGTTTAATACGTGGCCTTCCTACACTGGCACCACCCACAAAGAACAAGCGATTACTGACCCTAACGGGGCCAATATTGACCGAAAATACCTTACCGATGGCTGGTTTACGCCTTTTTTGCCAGATGTCAACCAACGCAGTCCTTTTTTTGCCAACTATTTAATTCAACACGCCATTTGGAGTACCGAAGAATTTGGGTTGGATGGATGGCGCATCGACACGTACAAGTACAACGATATGCCTTTCATGAATCGCTGCAATCAGGCGTTGATGGATGAATATCCAAACCTGTTGATTTTTGGAGAAACTTGGGTAACCAACCCTGCGTTGTTGTCGTATTATGTACGAAACAATGTAAAGTTTCCTTTTGCCTGTAATCAGCCTGGTACTTGTGATTTTCCAAGCTTTCAAGCCATCAACGACGGGCTAAAAGAATCGTTTGGGTGGGATGGTGGAATCAACAGAGTGTATCATGCCTTGGCGCAGGATTTCCTTTATTATGACCCTTCCAAAATGGTTACATTTTTGGAGAACCACGATACCGACCGCTTCTTTTCGGTCATCGGGGAGGATTTCAACAAATACAAGTTGGGCGTTGCGTGGCTGCTGACTACGCGCGGGATTCCGCACTTTTATTACGGAACGGAAGTCTTGATGAAAAACTTCAAAAATCCTACTGATGCCGAAGTACGTCGGGATTTTTCGGGAGGATGGAAAACCGATACCCAAAATAAATTTGTGGCTTCGGGACGGACGGCCCGTGAGAACGAAGCCTTTGAGTTTGTCAAAAAATTGGCTAATTACCGCAAAAACACGCCTGCATTGCACAGCGGAAAATTCACGCAGTTTATTCCCCAAAACGGCTTTTACGTGTACTTTCGTCACAACGCGCAGAAGACCATTATGGTAGTAATGAATACGAACGCTGAGGCCGCTACGCTCGAAACGGCCCGTTTTTCCGAACGGATGCAGGGCTTTACCACGGCAAAAAATGCATTGACGGAAGAAACGATTTCTTCTTTGGCTTCCTTAAAAGTGCCCGCCATGACGGCGTGGGTATTGGAGTTGAAATAAAATAAGAAAGGTGCGGAAGCCCCTTTCTTATTTTCTGTATTGTTCAATTAATTTGAATAATGCCTTCTGTTTTTCCAGTTCTGGAAAGAAATCATACAGTTGCTCGTGGGCTTCGTAATCAAGGGTAAGCGCCACTTCAAGGTTGAGAATAGCTTCTCGATAATCGCCCGCGTGCAGGAGATAGGCCGTAGCTCGATAGTAGAGGCTTGCGTTGTCGGGAATGTCGTCGATGCCTTGCTGGATGATTTCGTAGGCGCGTTCAAATTGTCCTTGGTCAAACAACACCAATGACCATTTGAGCCACACATCTTCAAAATCAGGCTCTAGTTCAGCCGCTTTCTCAAAGGCTTCATTGCTGGATACTAAATTGCCGATTTTATATTCCAAGTCGGCTTGAATCAGCCAATAGTCCGCAACGTGTTCGTTTAGTTTAATGGCTTTTTGAATACAGTTGAGGGCTTCAATCCACTTCCCTTCCACGGCCAAACACACACTCACCCCAAACCAACCTTCGTCCCATTCCTTATCGAGTTTTAGGGCTTCGCGGTAATTGGCGAGGGCATTGCCGAAATCTTTGAGTTTCTCGTAGCTTGCTCCCAAGTGGCAATACAAATCAGCCGAAGGAGGCTCATGTTTCAACGTGAGCAGATAAGCCTCTTTAGCTTCTTCGAAGCGCTCCAGATTCATGTATGCATTGGCCATATTGAAATATGCCGATGCAAAATCCTCCTTGATCACCGTGGCGTAGTCGTAAGCGTTTAAGGCTTCGTCATAGCGGCCGAGTTTGCTGTAAACAATGCCAAGGTTGTACCATGCATTGGAAGAGTAAGGGTCACGATCAATGAGCTCATTGTAATAGTCGATGCTATTCTCCATTTGGCCTGTGATTTCCAGACAAAAAGCGAGTTCATAAAGCGCATTTTCATTTTCAAGATTGTGTTCAAGCGCTTTTTTATACCTTTCGATGGCTTCTTCGTATTTGCCGCCGTTTTGGTATGCTTGGCCAATCTGAAATAAAATATCGTCTTTTTCTTCTTCTTCAATGAAATTGAGCATCTGTTCATACACCTCTACCGACTGCTCGTATTCGCCCATCATGTTGTAAACTCCCCCCTGCATAAACAGCACATCTAAATCGTGGGGGTTGAAGAGTGCGGCCCGTTCGAGCAGGTTAATCGACTCATCAAATCGTTGATTTTGCGCCAGCAGGTGGGCTTTGTCAAGCATTAGTTCAAGCGAATAAGGGAAGTGCTCAAGGCCGAATTCACAGGCTTGAAGGGCGCGTTCCCAGTTCCCTTCCCCAATGTAATGCTCCACGATATGTTCGTAGGCATCTAAATCAAAAAATTGGCGTTCGTGGTTTTTAAGCATTACCTCAAATCGCTGTACTGAGTCCCGCCAATCTGGTTGTCTTTCCTCGAATTCTGGTTGCATATCCTGAATGTATGGGTAAGGTCTTATTCGAAAGATAGGAAAAAATCTTTTGTTGTCAAATTTTTAACAAAATATCCTGTAACTAAATTCAGCAACCTATTTTGGAGGAATTTGATGTAATTGATTGTCAGATGATTTATTTTTTCATGACATCTTCAATCACTTTTCCGATGTTTCCGCTGGGCTCTAAAATTTTAAGTAATGCCGCCAACGTAGGGGCGGTGTCGGCTACTGAAGTTCGCCCAAAGGTTTCTCCGGGCTTAATTCCCCAGCCATAAAACAACAACGGAATATGCGTGTCATAATTGTACGGGGCCCCGTGCGTAGCGGTTGAAGAGCCCGACATCCAGCCTGGTTCAATAACCATCTGAATGTCGCCACTGCGTTTTACGTGCGTGCCGTTTTTGTACAAGGTGAGCAAATATTCATTGATATTGGCATTGCCCAAATCATGCAGATTGAGCACATCGGCAATTCCGTCAAAATCAAGGAGTCTTTTACGAATCACTTTGCAGACATCGGCTACCTCCAGCTTTTTGGCTTCCAAGGTGGCATGGTTGAGGTAGATTTGGTAGTTTTCGGAGATGGTAATAAAATCGCCTTCGCCGAATTTTTCTTTCAGTGCGGCTTTGGCAGCGGCTACAATTTGTCCGATGTTGAGGCGACCTGCGGGCAAGCGGTTTTGCTTCCAGAGTTCTACCACATCCATCACGGCGTGGTCGGCAGAAATGAAAAATAGATAGTTGCCTTTACCCACCTGCTTGTCAAGCGAGGTCAGGATTTCAGCAATGTCGCGGTCAAGGCGTAGGTAAATATCCTGCTCCTCTACGGAGTTAGGGCCGAAAGCGTGACCTACGTAGTCGGGGGTAGAAAAGCTGATGGCTAAAAAATCGGTGGCCGTTCCTTTGCCGAGGTTTTCGTTTTTGATGGCTTCAAGCGCAATTTCTTTGGTGATGGTATTGCCGTGCGGTGTACTTGCCAGAATGCCGTAGGCGTCGCCTGCTATTCCTGCCAAATCGTACGGGAAAACGGATTTTTTGGCACCCGCAATTTTTGCTTCGTAGGGTTTGTCGTCGGCGGTACTTTCGGTGTATTGTTCAATGGGCAACAGTGTATTCCAGTTTTGCTTCATCAGTTCTGATGGGCGTTTTCTGGCGTTATAATCTTTGACCCACTGTGGCAAATCGTTCATGTAAAACGTACTCGTAATCCAGTTGCCAGTACGGCTGTCAAACCAATAGGCACCGTTGGCGGTATGACCAGCGGGAAGAATCGCGCCTCGGTCTTTGATGGCAACGCCGATGGTTTTTCCCTGAAAATTGTTTCCGATGCGCAGTTGGTCGGTGATGGTGCTGACCAATAAATTCTTGGGAGACATTTTGCCCGCCGAGTTGCTTGTGCCGACGGATTGAACCGTGCTGTCGGCTACACAGTACATTCCTTTGCCTAGTTTTTGGTCGTACCAGTCATTGCCTACAATACCGTGAATAGCGGGCGTGGAGCCTGTATACACCGAGGCGTGGCCGGCGGCGGTTACGGTAAGTGCATAATGGTAATGATGGTTGCGGCAGTTGAATCCTTCGCGTAAGAGGCGCTTAAAACCGCCTTCGCTGTATTTATCAAAATAACGGTACCAATAGTCGTAGCGCATTTGGTCTACTACTACGCCCACTACGAGTTTAGGGCGGGCCAGCTTTTCAGGCGATGAAGTTGATTTTTTTGTTTGGGCAAATAGGGTAGTTGTACACAGGATTGCCAATGAAAGTTTAAGATAGTGCATTATATCAGGTGTAGTTTGGAAAGAGAAATCGGGACGAATTTACGGCAAGTTTTTAAAAATACTTAAAAATGCCAAACCATTCTCTCGGAATGGTTTTTTTATGCAGGAGGGTTGGGCTCGTTTAAGCGCTTCTTGAGTTCCTTAACCCTTGCCCGTTGCATTACAAACTCTGTTTTGCTATCATTAAGTCTGACGATGTATTTGTCATTTTTTAAAAATGTGTAGGTTTTTAGAAAACTGAGGTTTAAAATCACCGATCGATTGATGCGATAAAACTGCTGAGGGTTGAGTTCGGCCTCCAGTTCAGACAAATTTTTGCGAATGTTATAGGTTCGCCCCTTTGTATACGCAAAATAGTTATTGGACTCTACTTCAATGTAAATAATATCCTGTAAGGACAAAATGGTCTCCCCCAAATCGTCCCACGCTTCAATGGCTTTGATGTATAATGGCAGAGGCTGGCCTGGGGCATCTGTGTTTTGAAGGTTTTTTTGCTTCCACTCGTTATAGTCTAGCAATAGGTTAGAATTCAGGTATATATACCCAAAAGGTAGCAAGACGTTTAAGTACGCTATAAACATATTCGGCTGAAAAAAATAGGTCGGAAAATACGTTTCCCATGAGTAGAAAGGATAGAAAAGAAATAAATACCTAATGCCGTTGGTGAGGGGGCTGAAGATAACAATGGAACCTAAAATGCAGGGGAGAAAGAGGAGTTCATACATCAACACACTTTTAAGGTTGAGTTTGAGGTGCGTGATTCGGAACAGACGAAGATACCTCGGGGCCACCTGCATAAAAATCAGAAAAGACACTACTTCAAACAGGGCGTTGAAGAATAAGGTCACTTTCAAGTAGTTGCCAATTCCACCTTGAAAAAGCGATGAAGCACCGCTTCGGTAGTCGTTAAATAGGGTGATTGACCAAAATAGCCCCACACCCATAATAAGGCTTATAATGAGAAAAAGAGGGTGTTTAAAAGCACGTAAAGTAACAGGCATCAAGGTAGGGTGCTTCATGGTTGAACGAAGTTGGCGTCTTTTGATAGTATAACGCTATAAACAGCCCACATTTCAACCCTAAAAATGCATTGTGTTGTCTTGTATGGGGTGCTTATTCACAGGAAAAGGATGATACTTGAATACCATCCTTTTCAAACTAAATTATATTTACTGTCTCCAAAAGATACAAAATCGTTACAACTAACTATGTTATTTGGACTATTCGTTTTTATTTTTTCATCACTATTCTGTTTTATTTTTTATAGCAATCCTTTGAAAAGTGGACACTGGGCTTTTTAAGGAGTTTGATTTTGCCTTTTGTGCTTGCAAATAATGGGCTACTTCTTCTATATTTGGACGTAAAATCACTGTAATGAAATGAAAAAAATTGGTGTTCTTTTGCACGGAAATGGCGTTTTTGACGGTTCCGAAATCCATGAATCCGTCTTTGCACTTTTAGCGATTGCAGAAGTTGGAGCTGAGGCGGTATGTTTTGCCCCAAACATAAATCAGCATCATGTTTTGAACCACATGACAGGGCAAGAAATGCCCGAAACCCGTAATGTGCTGATTGAATCGGCCCGTATTGCACGTGGAAATATCAAAGACATTGTAGATGTAAACACTAGTGAGTTGGACGGATTGGTAATGCCGGGCGGATTTGGTACGGCCAAAAACATCACCAAATGGGCTTTTGAAGGTCCGTCTGGCCCAATCTTGGAGTCGGTCAAAACGTTAATTGTGGCTTTGGTGCGTCAGGGCAAACCTATTGCGGGTTTGTGCATGAGCCCAACCACGATTGCCAAGGCGCTGGAAGGAACCGAATTTCATGCCCACTTGAGTGTTGGGACCACCGCAGAAGCATCTCCGTACGACATTGCCGCGATTTCGGCGGGAATGGAGTCCATTGGTCAGGTAGCCGAAATGGCGTCGGTGCGTGAGGTAGCGGTCGATAAAGACCTGAAAATCATTACGGCTCCGTGCTATATGATGGAAGCAAACATCGTAGAAGTACGCGAAAACATTAGACTGGCGATAGAAAAGTTAATTTCTTTGGCTTAAAACTTGCGAATTAATTTTCATACAACTACTTTTGCAACCCCAAACAAAGGAAATGGCGAAGTGGTGGAATTGGTAGACACGCTACTTTGAGGGGGTAGTGGGCGTTAGCCTGTAGGAGTTCGAGTCTCCTCTTCGTCACAAAAAAAACCGCTTTACGGCAACGTAAAGCGGTTTTTTGCATTTTGTCAGTTCCAATATCAGGAAATCTTTTAAAATCTTCTCCAAGGGGTATTTTAGGAATGAGCTGCCGTTTGGTCCAAACATCTATTGATTTCTTCGCTGAATTCACTGTCGGTCAATTCGCCTTTTTCGTGGCGAAGCGAAAGGCTTCTAAGCCAGCCCTCGCGGGTCTTTTCCATCACTTCAGGGGCTGGTTTTAAAAAGTACACCGCTAGGTCATCCGACATAAATGCAGGCATTCCATTAGTATCAACGGTACTAAGACGGCTTTTGCGCTCGATGTAGACTTCTGCTTCTTGATGGGATTCGGTTTCTGAATGGACGTCAAAGCGGTGAGGGCCTGGCCATTCTCCAAAAATCAAGCATATTGCTAAGGCGGTAAAGATCAAAGCTAACAGCATAACCTTACAGTTTAAGAGAAAGGCAGAAAAACAAAAAGGTCAATAACCACGAACACCCGATTAGTTGTAATTGCAAAAGTCATTTAAGATGCTTTACAAAAATAGCAGAAAATTGGCAAAGTTATACTCCACTTCTAACATTATCAATGAGTCTGATTAGATTGATAATCAGCCATAAGACTGAGCCATGTTCCAAACTGCTGTTTTAACAAACTAAGTTTTACTTCAGACTGATATTAGCATCCGTTTTGCGTTTTTTTATCTGCCTTGATTATTTCTGGACAGAAGAACTACTGCTTTATTTCAAACAGCTTTATCAAAAAACTGTCTAACGTTTCAGCTCGTTTGGGGGGATTTTCAATAAACCTTCCGTCGCTTTTTAACAGACAGTTTTCGAGGGGTGCTTCTTTATTTAGGGCTGATTCAATGATTTCACTGACGGCCACTACGTATCCTTCGTACAAAATATCAACTCTAAATCGGGCTTTGACAATGGACGAAGCGTGAGGATTGATGAGCCATCCGCTCACAATTTCGTGTTGTTGAAGGGTGTCAAAACGAACGTATTCTTTGCCTCTCAATTGCTCTTTGACGGCATCAACGATGATAGGCTCATCCATGTCTTTAATTTCAAATTTCTCGGTCCATACAACGGCGTGATTTCGGGCAACAAATCGGCCATACGAAAAAGTTTGGGCGTAGGAAACGAGTGGAAAAAGACAAAAGAACAGCAATCGAATAGGCATATTTATTGGGATGGGATTGATGGCAAAAGAATGACGTGCAACTGGGTTACTCTTTAACGTAAACGATTTTCAAAAGGATAAGTTATTTCTTCAAAAACGTAAATTAGCGTCATAAAAACCGTTTTTACCTTTGACTAGCGTAAAGTTATTGGGTGTTTGGGCGGCATTTACTGCAAAATTACGGGAGTTTTGTAATTTGCAGAAGAATGGGAAGTTCTGGAAGTAGATTCTATATTATGAAAAGTACAGTCACCGAGCGTGATATTTTGATCAAGCAGATTCGTCGTATAAACCAATACGACGCAGTTCGGCGCTTTTTTAAGTTGTTGAAGGAGATGATTGACAGCTTAGACCTGCCTCCCAACTCGTCTCAAATTGCGTTTACCGTCAGTGAAAAGCACCCCCGAATTACGGCAAATCTAAATAACCACACCTGCTTGCAGATTTCAGGAAAAAAGGAAAATGTAGGAGTTGGGTTATTATTTAAAAAAGAGCTTTTGAACAAAGCCCCGTTGAAGAATAGTAAGATCGTTTTTGAGGATAAAAGTACATCTGATTATACACTGGGTTGGATTAAATACGCCGATAAGCATTTGTGGCAAAACGAAAGTATTGTGCAGCATTGGATTGATTCGTTGCAGGATTTAAAACAAATTGCCACCTCGACCAACCACCGCGAGTTACACAATAATGCGGTTTATCATGCTGCCGAAGACGATGCCTTTAACGCAGAAGTGTTGGGATTAGCAGAAAAAAGATATGAGATAACGAGTGGAAAAACGACGCTTAAAGACTCGGAAGAAGTGTATAAAGTACCCGTTGAAAAACCTCTAATTCCTCTTAATTACGTTTTGTATGGCCCGCCAGGAACGGGCAAAACCTACGAAGTTCAGCAGCTTTGTCGAGTGTATTCACACAAATTTATCACTTTCCATCAATCCTTTAGTTATGAGGAGTTTGTGGAAGGAATCCGCCCCGAAACCATCGGTGATAAAATTAGCTATCGGGTAAGGAAAGGGGTTTTTTATGAGGCCTGTTTGGAGGCGCTTCGGAAAGCAGATTACCAAAGTTTTGAAGGTTGCATCACGGATGCAGCCGAAACCCGAAAAGCAAGATTTGACCGCTCAGAGCCCGTTTTTATGGTTATTGACGAAATCAACCGTGCCAATATCTCCAAGGTGCTGGGCGAGCTCATCACGCTCATTGAACCGTCTAAGCGGTTGGGGGCTGAAAATGAGCTGTGGGTTACGTTGCCGTATTCGCAGGAGCGTTTTGGAGTGCCGCCCAATTTGTACATTCTAGGTACAATGAACTCTGCCGACCGTTCCATCGCCCTGTTGGATACGGCCCTGCGCCGACGGTTTCATTTTGCCGAGCGTCAACCCAACGAAACGCTGCTCGAAGGCAGGGTTATTGAAACTACTGATTTAGGGCGACTGTTGCGCACGCTCAACGAACGCATCGAATTTTTGCACGACCGTGACCACGTTATAGGGCACGCGTATTTGATGAACATTGATACATTTGAGCAACTTTGCAAGGCCATGCGAGACCAGATTATTCCGTTGTTGCAGGAGTATTTTTATGATGATTGGCGTAAGATTCAGCTGGTATTGGCCGACAATGACCGTTGGGGTAAACCCACTGATTGTAAGCTAATTCAGGTGAAAAAACAATACACGTCATCTCTTGAACGGGAACTTTTTGGCGAAGACCTCGAAAACGCCGAAAATGTAATAACTTATGAACCGAATCCTGCCTTAGCAGAAGGCCGTTTTGAAGACTTGCCTAAGGACATTTTCAAGTGGATTTATGAGAAATAACCTCATCGCCCGACAAACTTCTCTCTCTGGGCACATAGTGGCCTTTAGCCGTTTTTTGCGGGCGAGTGGTATGCCCGTTGGGCCAGACCGTGAGGCAGATGCGCTCAAAGCACTGGCCGAAATCAACGTGGGCGACGAAGTACAGTTTTATCTGGCATTGCGCAGTATTTATCCCCAAAACCGCAAACAACTTCGGGAGTTTGACGAGCTGTATGTAAAGTATTGGAAAGAACTTGCCAAAGCCGATGATTCCAAAATAAAAGAAGACGCCGAAGAGAGCAAATCGAAAAAAAAGAAAAATAACCAAAACGGTGAAGCGTCGTTTGAAGCCCTGAAAAACTGGCTCAGTGGTAACCGTCAACCCGAGCAGGAGGAACTTGCCTCGTATAGTTTGGGCGAGCCGCTTTCACAAAAAGATTTTGGTTCGTATACCGACGAAGATTTGTACGAAGCGCGGAAAATCATCCGGACTTTGGTGCAGCGAATGGCCAAAACCATGAGCCGCCGCTACGAAGCGGCTCGTAGCGGTGGTCAGTTGGATTTGCGGCGCGTACTGCGCAACAACTTTCGGAAAGGTGATGAAATCATTGATTTATTTTACCGCCGTCCCGCCCGCAATAAAATTCGGTTGGTGCTCCTCTGCGACGTGAGCAAATCCATGGAGCTTTACAGCCGTTTTTGGGTGCAGTTTATGTTTGCGTTTCAGAATTTGTACCAATCCATCGAAACCTTCGTGTTTAGCACGCACCTGTGCCGTATTACCGAAGATTTAAAAGAAATGGAGTACACCAAGGCCCTCGAAAATCTTACCGAACGTGTGCCACATTGGTCGGGGGGGACTGATATTGGAGCCGTTTTGCGTGAGTTTGTACAAGAATACGCCATGCGTAAGCTCAATTCTCGCACCATTGTGCTCATCATCAGCGATGGCATGGATACGGGTGAAGGCGACGATTTGGCGCTGAATATGGAGCGCATTCGTCGGAAAGCCCGCCGGGTTATTTGGCTAAATCCGCTGGCGGGTTCGCCTGATTATCGCCCCGAAGTGAAGGCGCTTAAAGCGGTGTTGCCGCACTTGGATTTGCACGCGCCCGCCCACAATTTGGAGAGCCTCAAACGGGTGGTGGAGCAGTTGCGATGAATGTTTTTAAAAGGATAAATGTTGAGAAACTATACAAATTTTAGTTAGTACAAATGAACCTTAAAATACTATCCTTCGGGATTGCCAAAGAAATAATCGGTCAGCTCGAATTGCCCGTACAGTTGTCTGACTCAGCAACCGTAGCCGATTTGAAGCAGTTTTTGATTGCTCAATTTCCTGATTTTCAGAAGTTAACTTCGCTACGGGTAGCCGTCAATACCGAATACGCCGACGATTCGACCCTGTTGCATTCCAACGACGAAATCGTGCTCATTCCGCCCGTCAGCGGAGGCTAAATTGTTTTTACACCTTGATTGAATTTTTTCATTATTTACCAATACACTGTGAAACTCATTGAATGTCCACGGGATGCCATGCAGGGGCTGACCGATTTTGTTCCCACGGAAACAAAAATAAATTACTTAAATCGTCTGTTGCAGGTAGGTTTCGACACGCTTGACTTTGGCAGTTTTGTTTCGCCCAAAGCCATTCCGCAGATGCGCGATACGGCGGAGGTGGTCGAAAAATTGGATATGTCTGCTACAAAAACCAAGTTGCTCGCCATCGTCGCCAATCTAAGGGGGGCGCAGGATGCGGCTATATTTGAGCAGATTACGTATTTAGGTTTTCCATTATCCATCTCCGAAACATTTCAACACAAAAACACAAATAAGACCATTGCGCAAGCGTTTGAGGAAGTGAGCGAAATTCAAAACCTGTGTTTGAACGCCAACAAACAATTGGTCGTGTATCTTTCGATGGGTTTTGGGAATCATTATGGCGACCCGTACAGCCCCGAGCTGGTGGAGCAATTTTCGGAGCGTTTGGTGGGAATGGGCATCAACATCATCGCCCCTTCAGACACCATCGGAACGAGTACTACCGATGACATTAAAACGTTGTACGGACATTTGCTCAAAAAATTCCCAAATGTTGAATTTGGAGCGCATCTTCATGCTAAATCGAGCCACGTGGCCAAGAAAGTAAGAGCCGCCTACAAAACGGGCGTCAGGCGCATTGATTGTGCGGTTCGGGGTTTTGGAGGTTGCCCACTGGCCGAAGATAAACTGGTAGGAAATTTGGCTACGGAATTGGTTGTGAGCGAGTTGAATCAGTTAGAAGCAAAACTGACCATCGACGAGCAACAACTGGCGCAGGCGATGTTGGCCTCTCAGTATGTTTTTGGATAAAAAAGGTCAGAAAATTTGTCGTAAGAACGCCTTTCTGACCTTTTTCTGGCTAAGCATTGACCGCTTCTTGCGTATTTTTTGGCCGCTTGTAAAGAGGTACGGTGCTGCATGGCTCACCAAACATAAGTGTTTGGGCCACAGGCTGTAATTTGCGTGTTATTTCTACATATGCCGCGGTAGGTACGGGGTGTTTGCTGCACCCTTTTACCACGACGCGGGCATCCCGATAGTCTTCGGGATTGATGTGGTTGATGGCATCAAAATAAAGCTTTTCTTCCAAGTCATTCAGGTTTCCAAAAACCACCGAATTGGCATAAGGCTCTAGATGTAGGGCTAGCAACATATACGCCCATGTGGGGATGATGGCATCCTCTGTACAGGTGATGGCAACGTTTTGGCCCTTGTATTGCGACCAATCGTGGCTCTTCAAAAATTCTCGAAAATCCTTCTCTTTCAGAATCATTCCCATGAAGAGATTCTCTTTCAAGTCGTAAAGTACGCGTGCCCCAGGGTGGTAATAATCTTCTAAATCTAACGTAACGAGGCCGCTTTTGGCAACGCGGTTGATGATTTCTTCCATTTTACTAAATAGTATGCTTTGCACTTAATGCAACACACATTACTGGTCGAAAGTTTGTGAACGCCGGGCATAAATAGCAAATTTGTTGTTCGACAAATGCTACCTTTGCAGCTTATAAAGTTTGGAAGAATGAATTTTAGTGAAGTCTTAGATAAACATTCTATTTTTAACGTTGTCGCTCAATCTGCCAAAGACCTTGGAGTAGACGCCTATGTGATAGGAGGTTATGTACGTGATTTAATTTTAAAGCGTCCTTCCAAAGACATCGATATTGTATCAATCGGGAGTGGCATTGCGTTGGCGGAGGCGGTTGCCAAAAAGCTTGGCGTACACGTGAATGTATTTAAGAATTTTGGCACTGCGCAGTTTCGGGTGGATGATTTAGACATTGAATTTGTGGGTGCACGGCGCGAATCTTACCGTACAGAATCCCGCAAACCAATTGTGGAAGACGGTACCCTGCACGACGACCAAAATCGGCGAGATTTTACCATCAATGCCATGGGTATCAGCCTAAATGCTGACAACTATGGCGAGTTGATTGACCCTTTCAACGGCATCGATGATTTGCGCAGAAAACTCATTCGCACACCGCTTGACCCCGAAATTACCTTCTCTGACGACCCGTTGCGCATGATGCGGGCGGTGCGTTTTGCGACTCAACTGAATTTTGACATTGAACCCGATACCTTTGATGGTCTGGTCAAAACCGCCGAGCGCATTGATATTATTTCCAAAGAGAGAATCAACGACGAACTTAACAAAATCATCTTGTCGGCGGTGCCTTCCTACGGCTTTAAATTGTTGCACCAAGCAGGTATTTTAAAGCGAATATTTCCAGAATTTGTAGAATTGCAAGGGGCTGAGTATCAGGACGGAAAAGGCCATAAGGATAATTTTTATCATACATTACAGGTATTGGATAATATTTCCAAACATACCGACGACCTTTGGTTGCGTTGGGCAGCCATCATGCACGATATAGCCAAACCCGCCACCAAGCGTTTTGATAAAAAAGTGGGCTGGACCTTCCACGGTCACGAAGATTTGGGCGCGCGCTTTACACCGCGCATTTTTCGTCAAATGAAATTGCCTATGAACGAAAACATGCGCTTTGTTCAAAAACTCGTTCGGCTTCACTTGCGGCCCATCGCCCTGTCGAAAGAGACCATTTCTGATTCCGCATTGCGGCGGTTATTGTTTGATGCAGGTGCCGATTTGGAGGCGTTGATGACCCTTTGTCGGGCCGATATAACTTCCAAAAACCCCGAAAAAGTCAAAAAACACCTGTCGAATTTCGACAAAGTTGAACAAAAACTCTACGACCTCGAAGCCCGAGACCAAATACGAAATTTTCAGCCCGTCATCACTGGGGAGGTTATCATGGAAGCCTTTGGCCTGAAACCTTCTGCAGAAGTCGGAGTCATTAAAACGGCGGTACGTGAGGCGATTTTGGATGGGATTATCCCCAATGTTTTCGAGCCTGCCTATGCTTTTATGCTCGAAGAAGGAAAAAAAATGGGATTGACACCCGTGGTTTCTTAACCATTTATCTTGATTTTACGATGGGCATTTCGTCGATGCCCAAAGTAGACAGAGTGGGGTTTAATGTATAGGGCGTAATGGTTATTTTGAATACTTTATGGCCAGCCACGTCGAAATCACATGTGTATTTTCCTTTGGCCTGCAAACTCCGATACACCGCTGAATAATTGATTTTGAGCGGCCAGCCATTTAGGGCTAATTGCGACGATATATTTTCAATGGTTTTCTTCAGATTTGAAAAATAGGTAACAAACGGTTCGCGCTGGCGTAAATTATTGAGCGAACCGATGTAGGTGATGCGCACTTCGTAAATGGTTTGTTGGAGCATTTTCCGTGATTTTTTGCCAAAAATTTGAGTTGAATCAAGTTTTTGCAATTTTATGAAAAACTATTTGATTATTTTTCAAGGGCTAAACTTTTTTACCTGCTTCGTCGTTTTAACTATAATTGCATAAAAAAGAAAAAAGCCGTTGGTCTCTCAGCGGCTTTTTCATTGTATCAAACTTCCTTTTTCTCTCTTAGATTTTTCTCTTTCCATTTCGGCATCCTTCATTTCTGACATGCCTATGACTTAGTTTTTTTATATCCAGTCCCAACCTTTTCGATATTCGCGTGACAATAAATCATTGGCTTCGCCGTCGTGACGGAATTTTTCCTTTTTTGGGTTCCAGTGTAACTCCCGCCCCAGACGCCACGAAATAAGTCCAAGGTGCATAGGTAGTGTCATTTGACGGGCGTATTCGAGGTTAGATTCGGGCTGAGTACGGGTCTTTACGGCGTTTACAAAATTTTGCTGATGCCCAGGCGACCGCTGAATGCTGAGGGGAACGGTTTCGACATCGTTCATGAGCATTCCGCCGATGTTAATTTCGCGGGTGTTATAATCACAGAGAAGCGTGCCTTTATCCCCTTCAAAATAGGCACCAATGCCTCGATTGGCTGCTCCTGGCACGTTGGGTGGGGTGGTAGTCCAGTAAATTTTGAGATTGTCGAACTGATAATCTATATCAATCCATTTGGGGGTGTCGCCAATACCCTCTCCAACTTCTCCTTTGGCGCTGACGGTAGTAAGATTTTGGGGATTGATGGCCCACCAGACCACATCGGCAATGTGACTCCAAAAATCCTGATACACCCCTCCTGAATAATCCAGAAAATAGCGATAATTGAAATGACACCGCTCGGGCGTGTATTTTGAATAAGGGGCTGGCCCGAGCCAAAAATCCCAATTGAGCGTAGACGGTGGTTCCTGATAGTTGGCTGGTCCAAGTACTGGCGGTGCTCCAGGTTTCCAAAGGCGCACGGTATGAACGTTTCCAATGGCTCCCGAACGAATGATTTCAACGACGCGGTGGTAGTTGTCTCCTGCGTGGATTTGGGTGCCCAACTGAAAAATTCGGTCGTGGCGTTTGAGCGATTTAAGCATTTTTTGCCCTTCATGCACGCTGTAAGACAGCGGTTTTTCGCCGTACACATCTTTTCCCGCTTCAAACGCCAAGATTGCTACTTGGGCGTGCCAATGGTCGGGCGTGGCGCAGGTGATGGCGTCAATGTCTTTGCGTTCTAATATTCGACGAAAATCGCTGTATAATTGGACTTTTGCGTCGGGTTGTAAACCCAACAAGGTTTTTTGAGCGGCGGCTAAATGCGTTTCGTCTAAGTCGCACAGCGCCGCTACTTCTACTTCTGGCAACCCTGCAAACCATTTCAGGTGTTGCGTTCCCATACCACCCAATCCGATGTGGGCTACCCGCAAGCGGTCGCTGGGGGCTACTTTACGCGTAAAACCTGTCAGAAATGGAAGGCTGAGGGCGGCAGCACTGCTCTGTTTTATAAAACGGCGTCGATTCAGAAGGTGGCTCATACGTTGGATGAAAGTTTATTTCAAAAGCGTAAAATGCGCTGATTCTCACCGTAAACTGATAAGAAGAAAAAAGTTCTAAGCCTCCGAATAAGAAAGTCAGAGGGCTTATTTGAATTGCGGAAGCCTAAAAAAAACACCCTTTAACCCTAAATTAACCCTTTTTTATTCAAAAGTCAGTACCTAACTTGCGTATATATTATGAATTAACCCAAACGTCTGAACGATATGCCACAAAAGTTATCTCCGATTAGTAAGCCATCCGAATTGGTCGCGTCAGTACAGGAAAAAAATCTGGTTATTGTGGACGCACGGGCAGGAGCTGGAGCAAAAGAAAGATACGCCGCCGGCCATTTAGAAGGAGCATTGTTTGTTGATTTGGAAAAACAATTGGCCAATGTGCCAGCAGATGCCTCAAAAGGAGGCCGCCATCCATTGCCTGACCTTACGCAATTTGCGCAAGTGTTGACCCAACTTGGCATCGGGCCCGACACGCACGTTGTAGTGTACGATGACAAAAACGGGGGAAATGCAGCCGCTCGTTTTTGGTGGATGCTGAAAGCCATCGGCCACGAAAATGTACAAGTGCTCGACGGCGGGTTGGATGCGGCCGTAAAGGCTGGATTCCCTGTCAGCTCAGGAGAAGAGACGCCTGCTACTCCCGAAAAAACCTATGAAATACTGCAATGGATGTTGCCGTTGTCGGACATCAACGAAGTGGAAAAAGTAGCCAATGATGCTGATTATCTGGTGATTGATGTGCGTGATAAAGACCGTTTTGACGGAAAAGTTGAACCCATTGATTTGATTGCGGGGCACATTCCGGGTGCGGCCAATATCCCTTTTACGAGCAATTTGGACGCGAATGGATTTTTTCTTTCACCCGCCGAACTGAAAGAAAAATACACAGAAGCCTTGAATGGAAGAGACGCCCAGCATGTCATCGTTCATTGCGGTTCGGGCGTGACCGCCTGTCATACGTTGCTTGCCATGGCCTATGCTGAAATGGAGATTCCCAAACTCTACGTGGGTTCGTGGAGCGAATGGTCAAGAACCGACCGTCCGATGTTTACTTTGTCGAAAGATTAGACACAGGTATAATAAAAACTAACATCCCTCTTTTGGTAAGACTACCAAAAGAGGGATGTTATATGTCACAAATCAGACGTATTATTCCCAAACTATCTCAATTACTTCGCTTTTTAGGTCAATGGTGGTGTGAGTTTCACCTTCCTGCCGTTGAATCGTCAGTTGGCTGTCGCGGAGGCGTACTACCTCCTGTGTTAGCACATGCATTGAATTCTTTTTGTGGAAAACGGAAACCATATCGCTGGTTCCGGGCAGTTTGAGGGTGTGCGATGTGCCAGATGCTTTTATTTCCCGCGCGTAGGTGGTGCCAGATTCGGCAGGATTTTGGAGCAACGCCAATGCCCGCGAAGCCAACGGGACCCCGTAACCGACAAAATTATTTCCGTAGGGATACAAATGCGCTGATTTCTCAATGAGATTGATGAGTTGTTTGTTGGTCAATGTTGGATTGGCCTGCATCAAACACGCCGCAAAGCCCGTAATAACGGGTGCCGACAATGACGTGCCGTATAAAGAAAAACAGGAAACATTGGGCTTTAGATAAGGCAAAAACTCTGGTCCGATGCTGCTATAACCAATGCGGTTCCAATATCGCTGATTGGTAGCGCCGATGGCCAACACGCCTTGCGCGTCGGCGGGAGTGGAAATGATGCGCCAGCTTGGGTCGTCGCCTTCATTACCAGCGGATACGATTACTAAGATACCTTTTTTGTCGGCCGCCATTTGCGCCGCCTGACTGATGATGCTCGTTTTGCCATCCATTTGGTTGATTTGATAATTCTCGTTGGGATCGGTAAACCCTTGGGCGTAGCCCAATGAGGTATTAATCAAACGTACGCCAAGGCTGTCCATCCACTCCATTGCGGCTACCCAGTTGTCTTCCTCGCCGCGAAATTCGCGGGTTCCGTGGTCGGTGCGGGCAAGGTAAAATTGGGATTCGGTCGCTAAGCCGTTTTGGGCGCTTTCGGAACGATTGGCCCCCGAAATGGCGCTCATCACTTCGGTTCCGTGAAAGTCAGAGAAGGTTTCGGCAGTGGTGTAAAATTTATCAGAATACGTTAACGGTGGGTTAACATAGTCACGCTTATCCAAGATGGCTTTGCGGTCAAAAATGTGTTTTAGGAGATTATTGGTGGGAGCTTCCAGAAATCCCGCGTCAATGACGCCGATGGTGATTCCTTTTCCGTTCAGGCCCGCTTTTTTAAATTCGTCGGCTTGGACCTGCGTCATGACGGGGGCCATCGCAGAGCGGCGATTGGCCTGGGTTTTGGCAATGTAAAATTGGCCGTTGATGGGTTGTATTTTGCTGACAAAGGGAAGCGACTTAACGGCTTGCAATTGTTCAGCAGTAAGGCGAGCCGAAACAGCATTGAACCAGCGAGAAATGTTTATTGGTTGACAATCAGTTGTTTGTAGCTGATGAAGATATTCTTTCTTTATGGGCAAATCCGTTTCATCAAATAAAGTAAGCCCTTGCTGGAGACGATTTTGCAGCGTTTTTGGTGAAATTGCTGGCGCATCGGTCGTATTTTTATCTTTCAGAAAAATCCAGTACTTTGTCTGCGCCAAACAGCTATATGAAAAAGACAGCATCGCCACCGCCGCTATCGTCGTCCAAATTTTTTTCATCTTAAGTAAGTTAAGAAAACGTATGATTCCCTAAAATTGCTAAAAAATCACACAAAGTTCACAATTTTTTCACAAAAGAATACAAATGTTTTCAACTAATACCTACGCTTCGCGCCGCGCTAAACTCAAAAATCAGGTTTCAAGCGGTCTATTATTATTTTTAGGAAATGAAGAATCGGGGATGAATTATACCGATAATACCTATCATTTTCGACAAGACAGCACCTTTCTGTACTACTTTGGATTGGATAAAGTTGGACTGGCGGCCATTATCGACGCTGACTCGGGCGAGGAATGGATTGTGGGGGATGAAATTACGATGGATGAGGTGATTTGGGCGGGGCCGCAGCCTTCTTTGCAAGAACAGGCAGGGAGGGTAGGCGTGGCCAAAACTCTTCCGAAATCTGCCCTTGAAGCTACCCTCAAAGGCGCGCTAAGCGCGGGCCGTGCAGTACATTTTCTGCCGCCGTATCGTCCTGAGCATACCCTGAAACTTCATCACTTGACGGGCTGGTCGCTGGCCGAAATTCCCCAAAAAGCGTCATTGGAATTTATTATGGCGGTCATCAACCAACGTTCCTATAAAACGGATCACGAAATCATTGAGATGGATAAAGCCGTCAACATTTCGGGACAGATGCACCTAAATGCGATTCGCGCTACCCGTATTGGCAAATACGAATACGAGGTAGTAGGCACGGTACATGGCACGGCGAGGAGCGGGGGTGGGGATTTGGCATACCCCATTATTTTGTCGGTAGATGGGCAAACGCTCCACAATCATTATCATGGCAATCGCCTCGAAAGCGGCCGACTTGTGTTGGGTGATTTTGGGGCCGAAACGGCCACGTATTACGCAGGCGACATTACGCGCACGTGGCCCGTTGACAAAACATTTACCGAAAAACAAAAAGAAATTTATCAGATTGTACTGGACGCTAATATGAACGTTATCAATGCGTTGCGTCCAGGTGTGAAGTACCTTGATTGTCATTTGATTTCTTGGCGGACGGTGACTGAAGGTTTAAAAAACCTTGGTTTGCTGGAAGGAGATGTAGACGAAATGGTAGCGTTGGGCGTGCCAGCTCTTTTTATGCCCCATGGCGTTGGGCACATGATTGGGATGGATGTTCACGATATGGAAAATCTGGGCGAAAACTATATAGGTTACCGTGAGGGACTAGAACGTAGCAATTTGCTTGGTTTGAAGTCATTACGATTGGCCAAAGAACTCGAAGCGGGATTTGCGCTGACGATTGAGCCAGGTACTTATTTTATACCAGAACTGATTCAATTGTGGGAAAGCCAAGGGAAATTTAAGGAGTTCATCAAGTACGATAAGCTGAAATCCTATTTTGATTTTGGCGGGGTGCGAATTGAGGACAATTATGTGATTACGGCCGATGGTGCAAAATTGATTGGTGAGCCCATCCCCAAAACAATCGCCGAAATTGAAGGGTTAAGGTGTTAAAATTTAGTCTCTGTGAACTTCCTTTCCTCTGTGGTTAAATTAATTAAAACCACAGGAACACCTGCTGCAGAGGAACGAAGGTACACAGAGGAAATAAGCTATAAAAGAATGCGTTACGAACCGATAGATGTTCAGCTATTCATTCAAAATCGCCAACGTCTTTATAAGTTGTTGAAGCCCAAAAGCTTGGTGATTTTGAATGCCAATGACCCCATGCCAACCAATGCCGACGGAACCATGGGTTTTAAGCAAAATTCGGATTTGTTTTATCTATCAGGAATTGATCAAGAAGAAACCCTTCTGGTATTATTTCCCGATCACCCCGATCCTAAATTTCGAGAATTGCTTTTTTTGCGCGAAACAAATGAGCTTATTGCCGTGTGGGAAGGTGAAAAACTAACCAAAGCACAGGCAACGCAAGTGTCAGGTATTCAGCGGATTTATTGGACTCACCAGTTTGAATTGATATTTAGTCAGTTGATTTTTGAGGCCGACAATGTATACCTCAACACCAACGAACACGCCCGTAGCGACGCACAAGTTCAAACGCGGGATGCGCGCTACATTCGGGATTTTAAGGAAAGATATCCTTTGCACCGATTGGAACGGTTGGCGCCGCTGACTTATTATTTGCGCGCCGTGAAGCAACCGCAGGAGATTAATCAACTTCAAAAAGCCATTGACATCACCCGCGATGGATTTTTAAGGGTCTTGAATTTTGTCAAACCTGAGGTGTGGGAATACGAGATTGAGGCCGAGTTTATTCATGAATTTACCCGAAAGCGTTCTAAAGGCTTTGCGTACAGTCCCATCATTGCCTCGGGAAAAAATGCGTGCGTGCTACATTACATTGAAAACAATCGACAATGCAAAGCGGGAGATATTTTGCTGTTGGATGTAGCGGCCGAATACGCCAATTACAATGCCGATTTGACGCGTTCTATTCCCGTTAATGGTCGTTTTACACCGCGTCAGCGGGAGGTATACGATGCGGTATTGCGGGTAATGAAAGCTGCGCGGGGGATGCTCGTGACGGGTACAATGCCCGATGCGTATCAGGCAGAAGTGGCCAAAATCATGGAAAGTGAGTTGTTGGGCTTGGGGTTGTTGACCAAGCAGGACATTGAGAAACAAGACCCCGATTGGCCAGCTTACAAGAAGTATTTTATGCACGGAACTTCCCATTTGTTGGGGTTGGATGTTCACGATGTGGGGAGTCGCTACCGTGCTTTTGCGCCTGGCATGGTTTTTACGTGTGAACCCGGTATTTACATCAAAGAAGAGGGATTGGGGATTCGGCTCGAAAACAATATTTTGATTACTGCCGACGGAAACATTGACCTGATGGCACACATACCTATTGAAGCTGAGGAAATTGAAGAATTAATGAATCAATAAATTGGGGTAAATAATGATTTAAGAGGTACATAACTGATTATGAGGGAAAACCTCACATGAAAATGAGCTTTTTTTTTACTGAAGATATTATAAGACTATTGATTGCAGCGGGGTTAGGCGCGCTGATTGGGTTAGAACGTGAATACCATAGCAAATCGGCGGGGTTGCGAACAATGATGTTGATTGCCATTGGTTCGACGCTTTTTACGGTCATTTCAACCAAATTAGGGGGAGATGCGGGACGGATAGCCTCCAACATTGTAACGGGCATTGGCTTTATCGGCGGCGGCATTATCTTCCGGGAGAGCAACCGTGTTTCGGGTATTACAACGGCCGCCACGGCTTGGGCTACGGCGGCGTTGGGAATGTGCGTGGGTATCGGTTACTATGAAATCGCCTTGGCCTCGTCTATATTGGTACTTTTTGTGTTGTACGCGCTCGTTCCGATTCAAGACATCATAAATCGTCATAATCAGCTTCGTACCTACCGCATTGTTTGTAAGTATCAACAAAAAACGTTGAAAAATTACGAAAGCCTTTTCAAAGAATTGGGGCTAGATGCAAAACGCGGGGTGCAAAATCGGGTTGGTAACACCATCAGTGGGACATGGGCGATTCAGGGACCAGAGCGTAAACACGACAAACTAACCAAGCTTTTACTGAATGACGAAGAAGTATTAGAATTTGATTTCTAGGTCATGCACCGTTTAATAAATTATTGGGAGGATGCTTTTACAACTCCCTTTTTTTTTGCATTTTACTTCAATTGTTACCATAGGAATAAAATATAAACGCAAAGAATTTAGATAATTGACACGAATCCATATTAAATAGTAATAAAGAGAGTTGGTCAGATACAGCCTAATTATCGTCAGGAATGCCTAAACATTTATACAATGATGACCTCCGAAAAACGTAGTGCGTTAGTAATTGGAGCTACAGGTTTGGTAGGAGCGAAGGTGGTAGCAAAGCTATTGGCTTCTGAAAAATACAGTCATGTCAAAGTGCTGACACGTAAGCCTTTTACGGGTAGCCATCCCAAATTGGAAAGTATCATTTTTGATTTTGACCATCCAGATGCGGCACTTGTTGAAGCAGATGATATTTTTTGTTGTCTTGGGACCACCATGAAAAAAGCGGGGTCGAAAGAAGCTTTTTATCTGGTAGACTATACCTATCCCATTGAAGTCGCAAAAATAGCCTTGGCCAATGGTGCCAAACGTTTTGCCATTATTACGGCCATGGGCGCAGACTATACTTCTTTGTTTTATTACAATCAGGTCAAAGGAAAAGTGGAGGAATCGCTGCGAAAATTGGGTTATGAAACGCTACTTATTTTCCGCCCTTCCCTGTTGGTGGGTTCGCGTCAAGAGAGCCGTTTTGGCGAAAAAGCGGGCGAGTGGCTCTCAAAACTGTTTCAATTCATTATCCCTGCCAAATACCGAGCCATTGACGCAGATAAGGTGGCGGAAGCGATGGTTTCCATTACCTCCAGCAACGTCAAAGGAACGCTGGTGTATGAGTCTGACCTGATGCAAGAGTTTTGATGTAATCATAGATTCACTTTTATTTTACCGTTGTGTCTGCCACCATTAACATTCAACGAGCCGTCGAAAGCGACGTTATTACTGTCTACAATTTCCTTTGTGAGTTGGAAGAAGAGAAATTGGATTTTAACGCATTTCTCGAAATCTTCAACAGAAACCTAAAAAGCCCTGATTGTCATTATTTTATGGCTTTTGATAAGGCCAAATGCGTGGGTTACGCGAGTGTTCATACGCAGTGGTTACTCCATCATTGTGGTAAAGTAGGAGAGATTCAGGAAATGTTTGTGGTGGACAATTACCGCTCCAAAGGCGTAGGAAGTCTGCTGATTCAGGAATTAATGAACGTGGCTGAACGTGAAAATTTCAAAATTCTGGAAGTAACCGCCAATAAAAAACGGGTAGATACGCATCGTTTCTACGAAAGTAAAGGCTTGGAACCGACCCATTTTAAGTTTGTGAAAAAGTATGGGTAAACGCAAGGCTCTACGCATCTTTACACAAAAAAGTAAGTTGCTGATGAGACTATTGCTAACCGTCCTCTTTTTGCCTTTTTGTGCTATTGCTCAATGGCAGCCATCATTTGTAGAAAATCGTTTTTTACGCCTTGAGCAGTTGAAAACAAGCGATTCTACCATTCGTGCGTATCAATCGCTTCCGTTGTTTTCTTACGTCTTAAATGACAAATACGCTACGACTGAGCGCACGGTTTTTCAATCTGAAAACGAAAAACTGAATTTTGTCTTGGAGAATAAGCTAAATGTAACCTACCAAATCAAACCGTCAGATGGGTATACGGTGATTACCTTTACAAATACGTCAACCGACACATTAAGGCTTCGGAATGTCGTGCCACTCGGAGAGTCTAAATCACACGTATATATCACGGGGTTGGGAAATCATTCGTTGTCGCGGGCGCATTTGTTTCGACCTGGTTTTGCACCCGTCAATGTAATCTTGCCCGATAATGCGTGGGAGTTGGGATTTTCGGCCGTAAACATGGTCGACAAAAATACGTGTGCATTGATGCGGCGTGTCAAATGGGAAAATGCTACCCGCCGCCGTTTTGAGACCATTCTGCCGCCCAAAGGGAGCGTTACGTACCATCTTTGGCTAGAAACCTATACGGGAGATTGGCAGGAAGGACTACGGCAGATGTTCCAAAAAAGAAAGCTGTTTGACGTGGCTCAGTTTGATAATTATCTTTTTCAACGGCCTGATTTACAGTGGATTCGTAAGAGTTATGTCATTCATTTGATGATGGCTTGGGACCAGCGTTTTTCGTTGGGGGTAAAATGGGGGCAAGGAATCAACGATTTTATCAAACGCGGTAAAGTCCTCTACGGCGGCGACGATGTGCTTGGCATTTGGCCTACCTGGCCCACGCTAGGCTTAGACCAGCGGAATCAATTTGATTTGTTCAGCGACTTGCCTGGCGGGTTGCCGAACATTAAAAAAATGGGAAATGAGTTGCGGGCGCAAGGCACAAAATTGTTTTTGTGTTATAATCCGTGGGATGAATCTACCCGCGATGCCAACAATCCCAAAGCGCATCTGAAGGGACTTTCGGACCTCATCGCAGCTACTCAGGCCGACGGTGTGGTGCTCGACACGCGCGGTAGCAGCAGTAAAGAATTGCAAGAAGCCGCCGACCAAGTCAAAAAGGGCGTGGTGATGTACAGCGAAGGTATGGCGATACCGAAAGACATGCCAGGTATTGTGGCGGGGCGCGTTCATAATGCATTGTATTACCCGCCAATGCTGAATCTCAATAAATTTATCAAACCCGAATTTGCGATTTTTCGCGTAGCCGAGCAGTACAAAGAGCGTATTCGTCGAGAATTTGCCACGAGTTTTTTCAACGGCTATGGCACGGAATTGAACGTTTTTCAGGCGGGCACACCCGACTGGGTCGAAGAAGATTACCGCTTTTTAGGTCAAACCACCCGTATTTTGCGGGAAAACAGCTCGGTATTTTTAAACACTAATTACACGCCGCTTATCCCAACAACCCGCGACGGAATTTTTGTAAATAAATGGCAGGATTCTACCAAAATACTTTACACGATTTTTAGCCTAATTCCCGAAGGGTTTAGAGGGCCATTGTTTGAAGTACAACCCCGAAAAGGCTATCATTTTGTGGATTTATGGAATCATCGCGAACTAACCCCCGTATTTCAGGGCGGCAAATGGTATGTCGAAGTCGAAACAGAGCCCTTTCATAAAAAATATTTGGGAACAAATAATGAAGGTGCAGTAGGGTGTGTGGCAGAAATGAAGGAAGCATTTGGTTTGACAAATGACTTGTGGTGTTCTGGTGAACTTCTTCCAAATTATAATGTAACAATATGGAAAGGAAATCCCATGTACGTTAAAAAGCCAATTGTAACAAATTATGGTTGTGTTCTTAGTGATTTAGAAGAACTAAGGTACTATGAGGGTAAAATTGTTGTGCAGGTTTTTGATAAAAATAAGCAGGAACTCATAGAAGAATCCATTTTGGAGCTACAGGCTGGCAGTGTTAGGGTTGATGCAAAAAAAATAAAGTTTTTACCTCCTAGTGCCCATCATGAAGCAAAATCTATTCTAAGTGGCACTCCAAACAACGAGCTTCAAATCCCTGCGGGCCGCTATCGTCACATTACTACGCACGGAGATGTGTTTTTGCCCTATCCTGAAAAGGACACCACAATGCATGAAATCAGCGCTTTTTTGATGGATAAAAAATTAGTTTCTAACACCGATTTTAAGAAATTTCTGACCTCCACTCGCTACAAGCCCAAAGATGCCGCCAACTTCCTGAAGCACTGGAAAAACGGGCAAATCCCCAAAGGTGAAGAAAACAAACCGGTGGTGTATGTATCTCTCGAAGATGCCAGAGCATATGCAAAATGGGCAGGTAAGCGCCTACCCACGGAGAAAGAATGGCAATATGCGGCAGAAAAAGATTCGTTGGCAAAAACGTCGGCAAGGTTTCAAACCGTAGACAGGTCCGCCGGTGCGGCTCAGTCCCTGCCGGCTGGTCCGCCAGTGGGGTTAAAAGATTTACAAGGCGTAGTTTGGCAATTAACCAACGATGAATATCAAGCAGGCCAATACCGCTACATCATGCTTAAAGGGGGGAGTTATTTTAAGCCTGAGTCGAGTTGGTGGTATGTGCAGGGCGGCCCGCAACCGTTTACGCATCAGCAGATTTTACTGCGGGTTTCCGAGGGTTTTGAGCGCAATGCGACCGTGGGTTTTCGGTGCGTGAGGGATTAATTCTTTCCCGTCTCAGCACGCCGCATCGGCATCGAATCAATGAGTCCGAAAAGCTGCTCTGGCTTCACGGGCTTATTGCTGACGAGTTTGATTTCGCCATCTTTGCCAATCAACCAAAAACAAAAATGGTTGGGTGTGTACTTAAACCTTTCTTTCAAATGAAGGGCATCGTCGGCCGATAAATTGGCTTCGACGCAGTCAATCACACGTAAATCACGCTCCATAACCTCCTTACCAACCTCGCTCAGCCACTTTTTTTGCAGTTTAAATTCGGCATCCGAAGCCTTGGGACAGTACACTACCACGACACGATTTTTCCACACCATTTTTTCCAATTGTTTTTCGAGGGAGTCTTGGAAATTGAAACAAACAGCACAGATGATGAGAATTAATGCGTTCATTTTTGAAGATTTTATGGTTTACGAATCATTTTTTACGCTTTACATGGCGCAGTTTTTTCTAGGGCGGCCAACTTACAATGAAAACAAAAAAGAAATAATGAGAAAACTTGCTTTGCCTAACATAGAACTCAACACGCTGTGTCTTTTATAAGTGCAAATAAACCAATAAGCTGTTATGTTTAAACAAATTCTTTCCATTATGCTTCTTTTTGCCGCTACGTTGACGGCCACTGCCCAGGATACCCGCTGCTATGAAACCCGCATTTATTACACCCACCCGGGCCGATTAGAGGCATTATTGACCCGTTTTCGTGACCATACAACCAAAATTTTTGAAAAACACGGCATGACAAACGTAGGGTATTGGGTGCCTTTACACGAGGAAAACAAACTTATTTATGTGCTGTCTTACCCCGACCGCGCCGCTCGCGATGCTTCATGGAAGGCTTTCGGTTCAGACCCTGAATGGAAAAAAGTACAATCTGAATCGGAAGTAAGCGGAAAAATTGTGGCCAAAGTAGAAAGTATTTTTATGGACGCAACCGATTTTTCACCCAAAATCAAGTCATCTAAGAGTAAAAAAGAGCGGGTGTTTGAGTTGCGGACTTACACTACCAACACGGGTAAATTGCCCGATTTGTTGACCCGTTTTCGTGACCATACTCTCAAATTGTTTAAAAAACACGGCATGACCAACGTCGCTTACTGGACGGTAACTGGAAAAGACGATACGCTGATTTACATTTTGGCGCATCCTAGCGAAGAAGCTGGTAAAAAAGCGTTTGATGCTTTTCGTGCTGACCCAGTATGGATAAAGGCCCGCGACGAATCAGAGAAAAATGGAAAACTTGCCGCCAAGGTGGAGTCTGTCTATATGAAGGCAACAGACTTCTCTACGATAAAATAATTGTGTCGTTGAGGGTGCTGTTGGGCCTGAGTACCCAACGCTTCGGTTTCTCAAAAACTTGTGTGCTTTCGGTTTCGAGAAACCGAAGCGACAGTTTTGAGAAACCGTCGTCACACTGTGCCACCAAAACCCATACATTCAATGAAAACTATACTCGCTGCTTTGGGATTAGGGATTGCTTTTGTAAGTTGTACCCATTCTCAAACATCTGATAATCAATCTAAAACTCTAGATTCAACGGCGGTAGATAGTGTGGTTGTTTTAGCCCCCCCAAAAGATTCTTTGAGTGTATATTTGCCCGACATTAAAGTCTCTTTGCCCGAAGCCCAAACGGTGGTAGTGAAGGAAGATCCCGTGTTTTTCAAATCAAAATCGTATAAAGCGATTCCCCTGCAGGTGGTATTGGATAAATTCATTCCCGCTTATAAGCGTTTAGACCTCAAGCAGACGCAAATTGTGTTTGAATGCGAAGATGGGTATAATCCTTCGATGTCGTTGGAGAAAGTGTTGCAAAAAAAGTCGTATTTGGCCATTTCTGATGTGGAAGCGCCTGCGGGTCAAGACTGGATAAATCCCAAAAAAGGCGACCATGAAATGAAAATAGCCCCGTTTTACGTGGTTTATACCGATGTACCTGCCAAAGATGTGACTTACAAATGGCCTTATAATTTGGTCAAAATAAGCTTGTCGGCGGCTTCCAAAGAATTGGCGGTACTGTTTCCCAAAGACGACGACACGCAGGTAAAAGGGTTTGAATTATTTAAAGTAAACTGCCTGACTTGCCACTCGCTCAATAAAGTAGGCGGAAAAATGGGTCCTGAACTTAATTATCCCAAAAGTATTACGGAATATTGGCAGGTAGACCAAATCAAACAATTTGTCAAAGCCCCGACTTCTTTCCGTAATGAGTGTAAAATGCCCGCCCTAACGCACTTGTCCGACAAAGAGTTGGATGAGATCGTTAACTATTTGAAGTACATGGCCAAACACAAAGTCAAAGTATAGGATTCAGAGACGAATCCAGGATTCTGGCAATAAATCTTTGGTATCAAATCGCTCCGTAGAAAACCATTTCTGCGGAGCGATTACTATTTTATCAGGGTGCGGATTCAGCCACGCGCCCCACCAACTAAAGGTGCTGTTGGCAATGATATGATGCTGACACGAGGCCATGAGTAACAAATCTTCTTGCGCCGAATTTCCCACAACATATTGCGTTGAAAAGTCAAAATGTATATTGGCTTTTGCCCATTCGATGTCGTCAGAGAATACAAAAAAAACAGGATTTGAAATCCGTTTTGTTAAGTATTCCATTGCTGTTTGGTAATAAAGTGCTTCGCACGGTTTTAGATAACGATTTGATTTTGAGGTTTTTGTGTAGTCTCCTCGTCGAATATGGACACTTACCGAAACGCATTGATTAATGGACTGTTTGAAGGTTTGATATTGATTCGTGAATGAAATAATAGGTTTTAAATCTTCACGAATAAGGTCTGCAATTTCTGCAAAATACTTCTCCGACTGCCAATAACCATCCAAATACACACCGTCTAGAAGCGATAAAACGGGCTGATAAAAATGAAAATGAGGCTCCTTGAAATAATAAATTGGCATAAAACCGATTTTGCGGATAACGCGTTGGAAAATATGGTTAGGCTCCCCTGCCAGTAGCTTAATTTCGTCTTTATTGGCTTGCGCTGCCCTAATTTTGAAGGTATCCAACGCTAAGGTTCGAGTGGTTCCACCAGAGGGTTGGGAGAAAGTGGACGTGTCCATTTTCAATTCTGTGTGGTTGACAATCGATAGATGACGCCCGAGGGCGTATTGGAAAAGTTGATTGCCTAAACCGCCGCTAAGTTTTACAATAATCATCTTTTTTTGTGTATTGGCTAAGTTGATTACGGTTGATTTTCAGCACTTAAGTGTTTTTTTGAGTATTATTTGGGGCAGAAGATAGCTGTTGAATCAATGATTGATAAGACTTAGCAATTAAATCCCAATGGTAGATGGTTAAAGCCGCTGTTTTTCCTTTATTACCGAAATTTTGCCTCGGAGATGGGTTTCTTAAGAGCTGTGTCAGTAACAACTTAAACTCATTCTTATCCTTAAAACACAAGCTGCCTGCCAAGGTCGAAACGGCTCCTACATCTCGGCATAAGAATGGTAGGCCAACGGCCATTGCGTCTAGTAAGACCAACGGTTGAACTTCGGTAAATGTAGCCGACACGAATAGGGTGGCTGCACAATAAGCCGCGTGAATATCTTCGAGAGGTAATTTTTCAAACAAGAAAATATTGGTGTTTAAACGCTCACCGATGGCTTTTTTTAAGTGATTAGAGTAGTCGTTAAAATGACTACCAATCAATACCAAAATCGTATCCTTTGGAGAAATCTCAATAAACCACTTAATGAGCTCACGTTGGCCTTTCTCCCTGCTAAAATTGCCGACGCAAAGCAGCATTCTCGCTTTCTTTAACCCAAATTTTACCCAAAAATCAGTGTTTGATTGCTGAAAAAAACTAGGATGAGCCCCGTTGGGAATAATGCTAAAGTTATGAAGACCAAGTCGCTTTGCTTGGATAACATCAAAGAGGCGTTGTCTATCTGGTTTCTCACTCAAAAAGACATAATAATCAAACGCGGTAAGTTTCTTAGAAAACTGCCAAGCTGCTGGACGATTGCGGAGCCAACGCAGCCAGCCTTTGATACCCGGATACCGCAGGTGAATCGTTGTGCCGTGGCTTACCAGTACTTTTTTACCTTGAATTTGGTTCAGAATCGGAAGGGCTAACTCAGATACCCAGCTTTCCCAACAATGAAAAAAAAGAACGTCGAAGTTGGATTCTTTCAGAAATTGTTGGTAGGTTTTACCCACCTCTATTTCATCAAATTTGGGTAAACGGCTGGGAGATAGGGGTAAGGCGATAACCTCAAAAGGAACGCCGTACGGTTGTTCAGAAACTTGGGTGACTACCGTGATACTATATCCCAAACGATGTAGTCCCATAGCCTGTTGATAGGCGGCTTGTGCTATACCGTGTGTTTCTGGATAGAAACCAAAACTGGCGATTAAAATTTTAAGAGACAAAGTAGGTTAAAGAAAGGGTTCTTTAACAATGACTTAAAAACTGCAATAAAGTGACATGTAAAACAATAAAAAAAATCCTCCTCTGCTACTTGCCGAGGAGGATTTGAAACGATGATTGAATCGACTATAATTTATATCTCAATTTAACCACTTCGCGCTCGTTAAGGAAGCGCCATTTGCCTCGTGGAAGTTCTTTCTTGGTCAAACCTCCATACACGGTGCGGTCTAGTTTGAGTACTTCGTAGCCCAAACTTTCAAAAATACGACGCACGATGCGGTTGCGGCCGCTGTGGATTTCGATACCTACCACCATGGCGTCGGGGGTAACGATTGCTAAATCATCCGGTTTGATGGGGCCATCTTCCAAGTCGAAACCTGCTTTGATTTTGTCAAAATCTTCCTGAGTAATAGGCTTATCCAATTCTACTTGGTAGATTTTCTGAATTTCGTTTGAAGGGTGCATTAGCTTTTCGGCCAATTCTCCGTCGTTTGTAAGCAGTAATAGGCCAGTTGTGTTACGGTCTAAACGTCCTACTGGATAGACGCGCTCCTTGCAAGCCCCCGCAATCAGCTCCATCACCGTATGGCGGCCTTCTGGGTCGTCGGTGGTGGTGATGTAATCTTTTGGTTTGTTGACAAGGATATACACCATTTTCTCAGGATTCAACACGCGGTTGCCGTATTTGACTACTTCACCAGGATTGACCTGATGGCCCATTTCGGTAATCACTTTTCCGTTGATGGTAATTTGTCCTGACTCGATCAATCCATCGGCTTCGCGGCGTGAGCAAAGCCCAGCGTTGGCGATGTATTTGTTGAGACGGATTTGACCATCATCGTTTTTGGGCTGAATTTTCTTGGCGTAACGCTGTTCGGCCTGACTGAAATCATAGCGAGGAGCGTCTTTAAATTCTCCTACCCGACGCTGCTCGGCATCACGGGCGCGGTCACGTCTTTCATTTTCGTCCGATTTTTCGTTGGTACGCGGACGTTTATTTGGTCTATCAAAAGAGCGTTTTTCGCCGTCAAAAGTGCCACCGTTGTCGCGAGGCGTTCTTTCGAAAGGTTTTTCAAACGGCTTCTTGAAGGCTGGGCGTTCGTTGCGGTCATCGCGTCTCTCAAAAGGCTTATCGAAATTCCGTTTTTCACGGTCGTAAGGACGCTCACTGCGGTCATCGCGTCTTTCAAAAGGCTTATCGAAATTCCGTTTTTCACGGTCGTAAGGGCGTTCGTTGCGGTCATCGCGTCTTTCAAAAGGCTTATCGAAGTTCCGTTTTTCACGGTCATAAGGACGCTCACTGCGTTCGTCGCGTCTTTCAAATGGCTTATCGAAATTTCTTTCTCCGCGTGGTTTAAAATCGCCTCTGTTTTCAAATGGTTTCTTGAAGGCGGGTCTTTCGCCGCGCTCTGGGCGGTCACCGCGCTTTTCAAAAGGTTTGTCGAAATTCCGTTTTTCGCGTTCATACGGCTTATCTGAACCTGTGCCGCGTTTTTCAAAAGGCTTATCAAAGCTTCTTTCTCCGCGTGGTTTAAAATCGCCTTTATTCTCAAATGGTTTTTTGAAGGCAGGTCTTTCGCCGCGCTCTGGGCGGTCACCGCGTTTTTCAAAAGGTTTGTCGAAGTTCCGTTTTTCACGGTCGTAGGGCTTGTCTGAACCCGAACCACGTTTTTCAAAAGGCTTGTCAAAGCTTCTTTCTCCGCGTGGTTTGAACTCTCCTTTTTTGTCGAAAGGTTTATCAAACGGTTTTTTGAAGGCGGGTTTGTCGCCGCTGCGTTTTTGGTCAAAAGGCTTGTCAAAAGATCTTTCGCTGCGGCCGCGGGGTGATTTTTTCTCAAATGGCTTGTCAAAAGATTTGTCGGACGAAGTGGTCGAGTCCTTTTTGTACTTGCTGTAAAAAGGCGTATTGCCCGGTGTTTTGTTGTCTTTTTTCATTGGGCTTGCAGTATCACTACTGTAAATAAGAAGTTATGTAAACGATTATTTGGTAAATGCTGATTTTGGCGAAATTGCCTGATAATCAGCTATACAAAGGTACTGAATTTTAATCGAAGATGTTTTTTTAACCTAAATATATCTCAAAAAAATGATTTTGGTCGTTTAATCAAAAATCCATCCGAATCCTCATAACTTTTATATACACGTAATGCTGGACCTTGCCCCCGTTAAACCGTTATGGACGCCATCTCGTTCGTTCATGGAACAATCCAATCTCAAAAAGTTTCAAAATTGGCTGTTTGTTAAAAAAGGATTGTACTTCAAAAATTACCATGACTTATGGGATTGGTCGGTCACTGATTTGGATGATTTTTGGGAAAGTGTATGGCAATTTTGTGAGGTAAAATCACACAGCCTGTATTTTGAAGTGCTGATTCGACAAAATAGGGACTTTATCGGAACCAAGTGGTTTAGAGGGGCCACGGTCAATTATGCCGAGCATATTTTCCGCCATAAAAACCCAGCTCGCCCTGCCATTATGTTTCAATCGGAGCAAGAACCGCTCAAAGAACTTTCTTGGCGCGAACTGGAAAAACAGGTAGGAGCAGTGGCGGCTTATTTGCGTCAATCAGGCGTTGTTGCGGGCGACAGAGTGGTGGCAGTGTTGCCCAATGGCCCGCAGGCGGTTGTGGCTTTTTTAGCGACCAATTCGCTCGGGGCGGTTTGGTCGAGTTGCTCACCAGATTTCGGGACGACCGGGATTTTAGACCGTTTTCAACAGATTGAACCCAAGGTGCTGATTGTCGCCGATGGCTATACGTACAACGGAAAAGGTTTTGATAAGCTCCCAGCCATGCGACAGCTCATCGGTCAGTTGCCTACCCTCAAACGCACGGTTTTGGTTCCGTACCTAAATTCCGAGGCACAGCTGCCAAAAACGGATAGTTGGAAGGATGTGTTAAAAACGCCCTTCTCGACCCTTGAATTTACGCCCGTTGTTTTTGACCATCCTTTGTGGGTGGTTTACTCGTCTGGCACTACGGGCAAGCCCAAAGCCATTACCCACAGCGTAGGTGGCTGCTTGTTAGAACACTTGAAAGCCCTTACAATCCATCAAAATGTCAAGCCTGGCGACCGTTATTTTTGGTATTCAACCACGGGTTGGATGATGTGGAATTTTTCGGTGGCTTCTATGTTGGCAGGGGCCACGCTGGTGCTTTATGAAGGGGCCGTTCAATATCCTACCATGAATGTTTTGTGGGATTTGGCCGAAAAAGCAAAAATCAATCATTTTGGTGGCGGTGCGGCTTTTTATCTGGCATGTATGAAAGCGGGCGTGAGTTTGCAAGGGTATAAATTTAACCAACTCCAAAGCATTGGTTCCACAGGCTCTCCGTTGCCTCCCGAAGCTTTTGAATGGATTTATCAACATGTCAAAAAGGATGTTTGGCTCATTTCTCTCAGCGGAGGTACCGATATTTGTAGCGCCTTCGTGGGCGGTTGTCCTACTTTGCCTGTGTACTCGGGCGAAATCCAGTGCCGGTTGTTAGGCTGTAAATTGGAGGCATTTGACGAGGCGGGTAATCCTGTCCAGAATGAACTTGGTGAAATGGTCATCACCCAGCCGATGCCTTCCATGCCTATTTATTTTTGGAACGACAAAGATAACCAACGTTACCGAGCCAGCTATTTTGAGAATTACCCCAACATTTGGCGGCACGGCGATTGGATAAAAATCAATGATAGGGGCGGAATTATCATCTACGGGCGCTCCGACGCCACCCTCAACCGTGACGGAGTGCGCATTGGCACGGGTGAAATTTACAGCGCCGTGGAGAGCGTACCCGAAGTAACGGATAGTTTGGTGGTTTGTTTGGAACAGACGGGTGGAAAATACTTCATGCCGTTGTTTGTGGTTCTGGCTCAAGGTCAAGAATTGACCGATGATTTAAAGAAAAAAATCAATCTGCAACTCCGTTCTCAATTTAGCCCGCGCCACGTCCCTGATGCTATTTATGAACTTTCTGAAGTGCCTTACACCATCAGTGGAAAAAAAATGGAAGCTCCCGTCAAAAAGATTTTGATGGGCACTGACCCCGCCAAGGCTGCCAGCCGCGATACCATGCGAAATCCTCAAGCGCTGGATTTTTTTGCGCAATTTAATCGCGCACAGGTGTAAAGTGACCGTAACCCTCATTTTGGTTTGGTGACCACAATGCACTTCCTTTTGGTGTCTTCTTTCGATGTGTTATAATTTCTTCGGCTCCTGCATCTTTTTTGTAGGGGCCAATTTTTTGTTTTCACTACTGGCTATCTTACCTAAATCTCTTACTACTTTTCTGAGTTTAGCAATAATTTTCCATGAAATCTTGCAAATGATATTAATTGTCTATAAAATTGTAAGCAAAATAATAATTAGTAAAACAAATGTATCTAAGCTAATATACATTCATGGACACACTCATTTCAGATATTGAAGTTTCATCGACCGAAACTGCCGATTTTTTACCTCTCAACGGCACTGATTATATAGAATTGTACGTAGGCAACGCTCGGCAGTCAGCCCACTATTTTCAGACGGCTTTCGGTTTTCAACCTTTGGCCCACGCAGGACTTGAAACGGGCTTGCGCGACCGTGAATCGTATGTGGTGCAGCAGGGTAAAATACGGCTGATGCTTACCTCTCCGTTGGTCGGTCGGACGGCTATTGGCCAGCACATCGATACCCACGGTGACGGGGTGAGAGTCGTTGCGCTATGGGTAGACGATGCCGTTTATTCTTTTGAACAGACCGTCAGCCGTGGGGCCAAACCTTACTTTGAGCCAGTTGTTGAAGAGGATGCTTTTGGTAAAGTAGTGCGCTCGGGTATTCATACCTACGGAGATACGGTTCATGTTTTTGTAGAGCGCAAAGCTTATAATGGTGTCTTTTTGCCTGGATTTAAGCCGTGGAAACCTACGTATTGTCCGTCCGAAACTGGGTTAAAATTTGTGGATCACATGGTCGGAAATGTAGGCTGGAACGAAATGTTGCCGTGGGTAGATTTTTATGCCAACGTCATGGGATTCAATCAGCTGGTGTCGTTTGATGACAAAGATATTTCGACCGATTATACCGCCCTGATGAGCAAGGTGATGAGCAACGGAAACGGTCGCATCAAATTTCCCATCAACGAACCCGCCGAGGGGAAGAAAAAATCGCAGGTAGAGGAATATTTGGATTTTTATGGCGGTGCGGGAATTCAACACATTGCCGTCGCCACAGACGACATCATCCATACCGTTAACGAGTTGCAAAGTCGCGGGGTAGAATTTTTGCCGATACCGAGCGCCTATTACGATGATTTACTCAGTCGGGTTGGGCATATTGATGAAGATTTGGCACCGTTGCGCGAACTGGGTATTTTGGTTGACCGAGACGAAGAAGGCTATTTGCTCCAAATTTTCACGAAGCCCATCATGCCACGCCCTACGTTGTTTTTTGAAATCATTCAGCGCAAAGGGGCTAAATCGTTTGGGAAAGGTAATTTTAAGGCTTTGTTTGAAGCAATCGAACGGGAACAAGAACTGCGTGGAACGCTTTAATCAATCTTAATAGCCATGAACCAGTCCTATCAAAAATACACCGCCGCCGACCACGAAATGTGGCGGAAGCTGTTCGACCGTCAGATGGCACAGTTGCCTGCTATTGCAAGCAGGGCCTACTTGGAAGGAATTGAAAAAGTAGGATTCGTTGCGGAGCATATCCCTAATTTCACGACCGAAACCAATCCGCGCCTGCAAGCCCTAACGGGGTGGTCTGTAGAAGTAGTGCCGGGATTGATTCCTCACCGAGAATTTTTTGAATTTCTGGCCCATCGTCGCTTTCCTGCTTCAACCTGGTTAAGAAAACCCGACCAACTGGAGTATTTGGAAGAGCCAGATATGTTTCATGATACTTTTGGCCATGTGCCTTTGCTGACCAATCAGGCTTTTTGTGATTTTATGGGCGATTTGAGCAGGGTAGCTCTGCGATTTATGGACGTGCCAGAGGCTATTGCTCAAATCGGGCGCCTGTATTGGTACACGGTAGAGTTTGGGCTAATCAAAGAAGAGGGTCAAACTAAGATTTACGGAGGTGGGATATTATCATCGGCGGGCGAAAGTGAGTATTGTTTAAGCGATGCAATTCCTAAATATCCGTTTGATGTTCGTACGCTTTTAAACACTTCCTACCACATTGACCATTATCAAGACCATTATTTTGTAATAAATTCTTACGAACAGTTGTATCGCTCTGTCCCTGATATTGAGGAGATTCTAGCTGAAACGTACTTGGCAGTCGGATAAAATGTGAAGATTTTTGGAAAAATATTTGTTTAAAAGTACGCTAAACCGCTATATTTGCGGCTCAATAAACAAAAGACGTCACAATCATTTGTTCATTGTTCAGCCTCCCGGAGAGATGGGTGAGTGGCTGAAACCAGCAGTTTGCTAAACTGCCGTACTCGCAAGGGTACCGAGGGTTCGAATCCCTCTCCCTCCGCAGACTTTGAGAGAGACCTAAAAATCTCTCTCAAAAAATCGGGATGTAGCGTAGTCCGGTCATCGCGCCTGGTTTGGGACCAGGAGGTCGCAAGTTCGAATCTTGCCATCCCGACAAAAAAGCCTTCCATTTGGAAGGTTTTTTTTATGCAGGGCCGATAGGTGTTTCCTTTAAAATTTACTGTTTTTATCGTATTGCTTATGCTTTCTATTGGTCGAGGAAGATGTTGATGCGTCGTATGATTTTTTTTCGTTTATGACAACATCAACTGCATAAATATCAACTCGAGCCATTTGCCAAATTTGTACCCTACGTCTCGCATTCTCCCTACTTCGTGAAATCCAAGTTGTTGATGGAAATGATAACTCCCTGCGTTGGAGGCATCAATACCCGCAATCATGGTGTGATAACCGTCTTTTTTAGCGCGCTCAATCAGGGTAGACAGCAGTTGCGTTCCAATGCCTCGTCCTTGAAAATCTTGGTGGACGTAAATGGAATTCTCGACGCTGAATTTGTAAGCGTCGCAAGTCCTGAATGTATCGAAAGAACTGTATGCTACCACCTTCGTGTTCGTTTCACATACAAAAACGGGCATCTTATTTGATTGTTTTTTGATAAGCCACTGTCGAATGGTTGCTTCAGTGTGTACTTCATAGGCATACATTGAAGTAGTGTTGAGAATGGCCTCATTCATAATGTCCAAAATAGCCCTTAAATCCTTGGATTGCGCCTCTCTGATTAGCATGGTAGAAATGGGATGTATGTAATATCAACTTTTCTCCGACTTGGAAAGTTATCAAAACTTTCCAAGTCAGCTTTAAAAAAGTGTTCCAAGGCTACCTTTATACCTGAAAAATCTGAATGTGATTGCCGCAGGTATCGTCAAATACCGCCAGCATGGCACCTCCCATGCGGGTGGGCTTCATGCTAAAAACGACCCCTGCTTTGTCCAGTCGCTCGTACTCTTTTGTAACGTCGTCAACGTGGAATGCCGTCAGCGGAATCCCAGCTTCATACAGTGCTTTTTGATAGATTTTGGCGGGGGGGAAACCCATAGGTTCGAGGACTAATTCGACGCCGTTTTGTTCTTCGCTAGATACCACCGTCAGCCATTTGTGTTCACCCATCGGGATTTCCGTTTTCTTCACAAAGCCCAACACGCCAGTATAAAAATGCAGGGCCTTTGCTTGGTCATCTACAAGGATACTTGTAAGTTTTATTTTCATTGTGTTTTAGTTAGAGGAAGCACAAAGATCGGTATTGGTGCGAGGTTGGATGTCTTGAAAATTGCTTTTTTTTAACGAGAGAAAATAAGGTAAAAATCGCAAAGAAGATTGTGTAATGGGTTGAGGGTAAGCGTATTGCCTTCGGTAGGTGCTGGGTGTAACGTTTGTGTAACGTTTGAAAAGTCCTTTGAATGAACTTACACTGTCGAAGCCAACTGCAAAACAAACTTCCGAAATGGTTATGTCGGTTTTTAGTAATTGTTTAGCTTGTTCAATTCGGACCTCGGTCAGGTATTGGTGAGGGGTTTTTCCGTAAATGAGTTTGAAAAGTCGTAAAAAATGAAATTTAGAAAAGTAGGCTTCTTGTGCGATGTCTTGTAGGACGATTGGGTTGTGGAAGTGGCTATCTATGAATTCTTTTCCTCTGATAACCTGCTTGCATAAATAGTCTTTCGGAAAGGATTTTTCCCGAATTGAGATAAATTGTTGCTGATAATAGGTCATTTTGAGTGGAAAGGTTTGCCCAAATTTAGCCGTTTTTTGGAAATGAACAGTGTTCAAAGTTATGGCACATTTCTTTTACAGGAATGAAGAAAATGTTCAATTTTTTAAACAGCAAAGTCATGGAAAATTCAAAAGAGACTACCAAGACCAAGGGTGAATTCAAAGAAATGGTGAAAGACATTCGGGTAGCAATGCTTTGCACGCACAGCGCCGATGGTCACATTCATAGTCGCCCGATGGGTACAACTGAAGTAGACGAAGAGGGGAATATTTGGTTTTTTACGCGTGAATCATCGCCCAAAACCGAGGAAATTGAAGATAACCCTGATGTATGTGTCTGCTATTCAGCCCCAGATGACAATACCTACGTAAGCGTCATGGGTACGGCAAAGCTTATACATGACCCTCAAAAAATAGAAAGACTTTGGCATCCACTCATTAAAGTATGGTTTCCCGAAGGAAAAGACGACCCTGAGTTATTATTAATCAAAATTGATACGCATTCAGCGGAATATTGGGACAGCTCTTCCAATAAAATGGTGGTTTTGTTCAATATGGCCAAAGCCCTTGTAACGGGGAAAGAATACAGTGAAGGTGAATACGGAAAAATCAATTTATAAGATTTTAAACGAATAACGCACGAGGCCAGCCTCGTGCGTTATTCGTTTAAAATATGTATCGACGTGATTAGTCATAGTTTAAGACGGGCGAAAGCCATTTTTCAGCTTCTTCGAGCGACATACCTTTGCGAGTGGCGTAGTCTTGCACTTGGTCTTTAGCGATTTTTCCGAGAGCAAAATACCGAGAATCAGGATGGGCAAAATACCACCCGCTGACCGAACTGGCTGGGTACATGGCGTAGCTTTCGGTGAGTTGAATACCCACCTGTGCTTCGGCATCGAGCAAATCAAACAGTGCGCGTTTTTCGGTGTGCTCGGGGCAAGCAGGATAGCCTGGCGCGGGGCGAATGCCCTGGTATTTTTCCGAGATTAATTCTTCGTTGGAAAGCGCCTCGTCTTTCACATAACCCCAAAATTCTTTGCGGACGCGCTCGTGCATCAACTCGGTAAAAGCTTCTGCCAAACGGTCGGCTACGGCTTTGACCATGATGCTGTTATAATCGTCGTGGTCGGCTTCGTATTTTTCTAGCAATGCTTCAATACCAATGCCCGCCGAGACGGCAAAGGCGCCGATATAGTCGGTTTTGTGGATGGTTGAGGGCATGATATAATCCGAAAGACACAGATTAGGCAAATTAGCAGCCTTTTGGTTTTGCTGACGGAGGTGATGCAGTACGGTTTGTTGTAGAGACTCCACATTCTGCGTTTCTGCGGGTACAACGCGGTATTCAGTCCGTTTTTGTTGGCCCTGTCCCGCAAAACTTACTTCCACTTCTTCAAAATCATGCAATACGATGTCGTCACCGACGGAGTTGGCAGGATAAAACCCAATGACGGCGTTGGCTTTCAGGGATTTATTCTTGATAATATCGGCCAACATTGCCTTGGCGTCGTTGTATAGTTTCTTTGCTTCGTTTCCTACGACGGCATCGTCAAATATTTTGGGGTATTTGCCGTGCAACTGCCAAGTTTGGAAGAAAGGCGTCCAGTCGATGTATTTGGCAATGTCTTCCAGTGGATAATCGTAGAAATATTTATTACCCAAAAATTTGGGTTTGGTAGGAGTGAAGGCTTCCCAGTCGATTTTGGTTTTATTGGCCCTTGCCGCTTCAATCGTCACGGCTTCTTTGGCCTGCTGCCGCTTCGCGTGGTCTTCGCGGAGTTTGGCGTATTCTTTCTTGATGTCGGCCAGTGCTTCGGCGTATGTTTGTTCGTTTTGGGTCAATTTTCCAGCTACTGGCACTGCACGGCTCGCATCCAATACGTGAATCACGGGACCACTGTAATGCGGGTCTATCTTTACGGCCGTGTGAATGCGTGAAGTAGTAGCACCGCCAATCAGCAACGGCACTTTAAAACCCTGACGTTCCATTTCTTTGGCCACGCCCACCATCTCGTCGAGCGAAGGCGTAATTAGGCCCGAAAGCCCGATGATGTCTACGTTGTGTTCTTTGGCGGCGGCCAAAATCTTATCAGTTGGCACCATCACACCAAGGTCAATGATTTCGTAGTTGTTACAACCTAAAACCACACCGACGATGTTTTTACCAATGTCGTGAACGTCGCCTTTGACCGTTGCCAATAAAATTTTGGAAATCCCTGACTCCGTTGCTGACGGGAAGGCGAGTTTTTCTTCTTCAATGAAAGGCAGCAGATAGGCTACGGCCTTTTTCATTACACGCGCCGATTTTACCACTTGGGGCAAAAACATTTTTCCTTCTCCAAACAAATCACCCACCACGTTCATGCCGTCCATGAGTGGCCCTTCGATTACGTGCAGCGGTTTTTCTACCGTTTGACGGGCTTCTTCTACGTCTTGGTCGATATACTCGGTCAATCCTTTGATAAGCGCGTGTTCGAGGCGTTTGGCTACGGGCTGGTCGCGCCATGCCGTATCAATGACCTGTTCTTTGCCTTTAGATTTGACAGTTTCGGCAAAGGCCAGCATTCGTTCGGTCGCGTCGGGGCGACGGTTTAGGATGAGGTCTTCGCAGTGTTCGAGCATATCTTTGGGCAGGTCGTCATAAACGCCCAACTGTCCCGCATTCACGATACCCATGTCCATACCTGCTTTGATGGCGTGGTACAAAAACACGGTGTGAATAGCTTCGCGTACGGGCTCATTGCCTCTGAACGAAAACGACACGTTGGAAACCCCACCGCTTACTTTGGCGTAGGGCAAATGCTCTTTTATCCAGCGGGTCGCGTTGATGAAGTCTACCGCGTAGTTGTTATGTTCTTCCATCCCCGTACCGACGGTCAGGATGTTGGGGTCAAAAATGATGTCCTGTGGAGGGAAACCTACTTTGTTGACCAAAATCCAATACGCCCGTTCGCAAATTTCGAGGCGACGCTCGTAGTTGTCGGCCTGACCTATTTCGTCAAAGGCCATAACCACCACGGAAGCCCCGTAGCGACGTACTTTTTCGGCCTGCTGAATAAATTTTTCTTCGCCTTCTTTGAGGGAGATGGAGTTGACAATAGCTTTGCCTTGCAAACACTTCAAACCCGCTTCGATTACCTCCCATTTTGACGAATCGACCATAAACGGCACGCGGGCAATGTCGGGCTCGGCCATGAGCAGGTTACAGAATTTGGTCATGGCCTGTACTCCGTCAATCATCCCTTCGTCCATGTTGATGTCGAGTACCTGTGCCCCCGTATCTACTTGTTCGCGGGCTACGGCGATGGCCGCGTCGTAGTTGCCTTCGCGCACCAAGCGGGCAAATTTCTTGGAACCCGTCACGTTACAGCGCTCGCCGATGTTTACGAAATTGGTCTCTTTCGTGATTTTGAGCGGCTCTAGCCCCGACAATTTTTGAATATGGTCGTCTGCCGGAATGTCACGTGGTTCGTATTTGGCGGCTACGTCGGCAATGGCTTTGATGTGTGGTGGGGTGGTTCCGCAGCAACCACCGATAATATTAATGAACCGATTTTGCAGAAAGTCATCAATGATAACGGCCATCTGCTCAGGCGTTTGGTCGTATTCTCCCATTTCGTTGGGCAAGCCCGCGTTGGGGTGTGCCGACGTGTAAAATGGGGCTTGCGTGGCCAAGGTTTGCACGTAAGGGCGCATCAAATCGGCCCCCAAAGCGCAGTTCAAACCAATGGAAAGCAAAGGCATGTGCGACACCGACGTCAGGAATGCTTCGGTGGTTTGGCCCGAAAGCGTGCGGCCTGAGGCATCGGTAATGGTGCCCGATACCATGATGGGCAACTGGGTTTTTGTCGTATTGACCGACGGTGGTTGGAACGCCCCTCTGATGGGCCGCAACGTTCCTTTTTTGACATCGTCAAAATATAAATCAATGGCGTACAGCGCGGCTTTGGCGTTGAGTGTGTCAAAAATGGTTTCGACCAACAACACATCCGCACCGCCGTCGGTGAGTGCCTGTACCTGCTCGTAGTAAGCATCGACCAGTTCATCGAACGTTACGGCGCGGTAGCCTGGGTCGTTGACATCGGGCGAAAGGGAAGCCGTGCGGTTGGTGGGTCCGATAGAGCCTGCTACAAAACGGGGTTTGTCGGGATTGAGGGCGGTGTACTTGTCACACGCCTCCCGCGTCAAGCGAGCCGATTCGTAATTGAGCTCGTACACCAAGTCTTCCATGTGGTAGTCGGCCATGGCGATGGTTGTACCGCTGAAGGTATTGGTTTCGATGATATCGGCTCCTGCTTCGAGGTAGGCTTCGTGGATTTCCTGAATCACGTCGGGGCGGGTCAATGACAATAAATCGTTGTTGCCTTTAAGTTCGTGTGGAAAGTCTTTGAAGCGTTTGCCGCGGTAATCTTCGTCGGTCAATTTATAGCGTTGAATCATCGAGCCCATCGCGCCGTCGAGCACAAGGATACGAGATTTTAAAATTTCCTGAATGTCGGGGTTTTGCATGTTGCTACTAAATTGTGGGCTCTTTAAGAGCAGTTTTACTTAAAAACATACTTTTTTCTTTTCACGTTCACGCGGGGCGGGAAGGCGTTTTTTTCAAAAAGGCTATAACCCTCACTGATGGTTTTCCAAAAATCAGCGGACGGGTGGGTGTCATAATTGGCCAAATTTTGGGACGTTATTTCAAACGGAAAGGCATGAACGGCAACGGTTTTCTGGCCGAATTCAAAGGCCGTTTGAACCAATGTGTAAATCTCTTCAATGTACGCATCGGTCATTGCATAACAGCCTACAGAGACACATTTTCCATGCACCATTAAAAAACTGCCCGTGTAATTTTGGGCCCGATCGAATGCATTTGGGTACCCCAAATTGAACGACAGATGATAGTCGCTGTTGGGATTCATTTGAGCGGGGCTGACTTCGTAAAACCCTTCGGGCGCCTGCAAATCACCCTCTTTTGTTTTTGGGCCCAATTGCCCAGAAAAATGACAAATCGGATATGTTTTAAAAAGTGCAAAACGTTTTCCGTTTTTAATCCAAATTTCCAGTCGTTTGGACTCTTTAAATATTCTAATAAAAACTGGGCTTCCCCATTCCAATCCACTCGTTACAAATTCGCTTTTCAGTGATTTCGTTATTCTAACAGTCACCTCACGGGAGCGTTCACTGACTGGGAATGGCTGGCCGAAAGCGTTCATTGCAAACAATAAAAGTAGAAAAGCCCGATAAGGCATACATTTTTTTGTCGGAAAATGGAAAATACAAAATTACGACAAAAGTAATGATTACGACGCTTATTAGACGATAATTGGAGATAAGTGAAACAAAATAGATAATAAATAGGGTATCGTAAGGTTTTATAAATAATATATACTTTTTATAGGGTAGTGAATTCATGAAATAGATAAATTATCCAGCATCTAAAGCACAAAAAATCCCCATCAGACTTGTCTGATGGGGAGAATCATTATGATATACTTTAGCGTTGTTACTAGAACGTAATTCCTAGAGATATTTGGGCTGCGGAATTCTTGGCATTTCCTAAAAATACCTTTGCGGCGTCGCTTTGTGCTACAGGACGTAGTCCATAATTGTAGCGTGTTCCCAACATCAACTTCCCGAAGTAAATACTCAATCCAGCCGAAAGACCGTAGTCAAAACTGTTGAAATTGTCGCGGTTGAGCGTGGTGGCTGCAAATCCAGCGTCACTCTTACTTTCGGTGGAGGCGTTGGCCAGAAACCCTCCGTAGACACCCCCGTGGATATCGACAAAATTGCCCACTTTTACGGTGGCTAATACGGGTATTTCGAGATAATCAAGTTTAAAAGAATTCTCGCCCCGGAAGGTATTGTTTAATAAATTATACCGGGCCGTAACGCCTTTGGTAGAATAGCCAAGCTCGGGTTGTAAATAAAGCACTCCCTTTATGAGAGGTACTTGGGTAAACAAACTTGCGTGAAACCCGTAACGGGGATTGCGGTCGGTAACGTCTTTTAGGTATAAATTTGAGACGTTTAATCCTCCCCGAATACCCGAACGAGAATGGGCTTCTTGGGCGTTTGCGGTTTGGACCAAACCCGTGGCAATACAAATGATTGCGGACATTAATCTGATTTTCATGGCTTCCTTAGTTAAGTAAGTTGGATATAAACTATGTGTGGATATAGGTGTTGTTTTTAGAAGATGTAGCGAATGGAAAGCGCTCCATCGTCTCCCCAAAAACCATCATCTACATTAAGATTGAACGTCGGTTTCCAGTCGATGCTGATGTTGATGGGAATTTCGCGGAAGTTGTACTCTAGCCCTAAAATTCCGTCTATCCCCACCACGCTACTGCGTCCATAAGGTGAATAACCTCTTTTGCTTTCACCCCAAAAATAAACGTGAGCACCTGCACCATAAATAAAATTAAGGCGTTTGACGTCAAAAGCGCGGGCGTGCCCTTCGATGAGTCCTGTAAAGCCTAAGCCTCTCCAGCGGGAAGAGATAATCCCTTCGACGGCTACTTTTGGTTTTGTGAAGTGCTTGATTGTCAGTCCATTGGGGCCGCCAGCCCGAAGGCCGATACCCGTACGATAATCTTGCGACCACCCTGATTGTGTGCTGAGAAAGAAAAATGCTGTTCCATACAGCAAAATAAATAACCTGTTCATTGTATTGGGAATAATTGTTTTACGGTGTAAAGTTAGGGACTTCACGGTACTTACTAGATGGACTATTTAAGGCTGATAGCGCCATTTTGTGCGGCTTTTTTCATTTCTTCGCTGGCATATAGTGCCATCTCTACCCGGCGGTTTTGTTGACGTCCTGTTTCGGTGCTGTTGGAGGCAATGGGGGCTGACTCTCCTTGACCAACAATTTTAAAACGACTAGCAGGAACCCCTTCGCTAATCAAGAAATCTGACACCGCCCGGGCGCGTTTTTCGGAAAGTGCGCGGTTAAACTCTGTTGAGCCTACACTATCGGTGTGTCCTTCGACCAATAAATTGGTTTTACCGTCTGTTTTAAGCGTTTGAGCCATATTTCGCAGGCTTTCTTGGGTTTGGCTGCGCAACTGTGAGGAGCCGAAGTCAAACAGTAGGGCATTGTCGAAAGTTAATTTTACGCCTTCGCCAACACGTTCGACGCGAGCGGTATTGCCCAAATCCTTACTAAGTTTTTCGGCTTGCTTGTCCATGTGATTGCCAATGATGGCTCCTGCCGCACCGCCCACGGTAGCCCCAATGATGGCCCCAATGGCCGTATTTTTATTGTTTTTACCGATAATACCGCCAATAACTGCGCCAGCGCCTACGCCGATTAATGCTCCTCTTTGGGATTTTTTTAGTTTAGCTTTTTGAGCAGTCGTTGTTTTTTTCTTTGTTGACTGTTGAGCGGAAGCTACCCCCACGTTACAAATCGACAACACAATGATGTAGGTTGCGATTAAATAAGATGTTATTGCTTTCATGATATATTTATACCGTTTGGTGTAAACATACCGCCTAAAAATACATGCCTAAGAACAGTTGAATGTATATAAATTTAATTAACTATCTGATATTTAAATTGTTAGGCTTGTTTGTTTGTTTTGGACCTATTCGGATATTTTTTTTAATTGTAGAAAATAGTACCCAAAATGAGGAATTTATGCAAAATTCTGGTCTTTAAAGAATAAACTCATGGGATTAGTGTTAGATAAAATAAATTAAATTTGTTTATTTGTAAGATATTATATCTGATTGTGCGCAAATTATTCCCCAATATCCTATGCTAAAATTAGACACAACCGACCGTGGTATTTTACGCTTTTTACAGCAAAATGCCCTTTTGACCACCAAAGAATTGGCCTCCCAGTTGAATCTTTCCTATACGCCCGTGTACGAAAGAGTACGTAAACTTGAACGGGAAGGAATCATTAAAAAATACGTTGCTTTGGTCAATCGGGAAGGAATTGGTAAAAATTTGGTGGCATTCTGTAATGTTTCGTTGAAAGAACACAGCCGCGCCAATGGCGAGAAGTTTGTATCGGCAGTTATGACCTTTGAAGAAGTGATGGAGTGCTACAACATCTCGGGTGAATATGATTTTATGCTCAAAGTGGTGGTGAATGATATGCCAGAATACCAGCGCTTTTTGATGGAAAAACTCGGGGCGTTGGATAGCATCGGCAATACCCACAGCATATTTGTAATGAGTGAAATCAAGCACGAAACCGCCCTGAAGGTTTAGTGGCAGGGTGGGGGCTTATCTGCTACAAAATGTCGCATTTTTACAATCACCGTTACAAACAGAATAGTAATTTTGAATCGTCAAACAAATCAATTATACAAATGAAAAAATTGCTCATTATCTTATTCTTGCTTTCCTTTTTTGGACAGGCTATCAACGCCCAAAATGCTAAATCGAGACTCTTGGCCGATTGGGAACGGGGCAAAAAATTTATGACAGAGTATTTGGCCGCGATGCCAGAAGATGGTTATTCTTTCAAACCTACGCCCGAAATCCGCAGTTACTCCCAACAAATGATGCACGTTGCAGATGCCAATTTTGCGTTTGCTTCATCTGCCAGCGGTAAAGCCAGCCCTTACCAAGGCTCCGCCGAAAAATCGGCAGACCACTCAAAAGCCACCGTAACTAAAACGGTAATGCAGAGTATTGATTTTACCATCGAAGCCATCAAGGCAATGTCGGAAGAAGACTTGGCCAAGAAAGTAAAAGTATTTGGCCAAGAACTGACGGCTGACAGTGCGCTTACAAAATCGTTTGAGCACATGTGCCACCACCGTGGACAAACCACCATTTATCTGCGTCTGAAAGGTATCAAACCACCCGCAGAAGGATTGTTTTAAAATCCGAAATAACCAACAATTAACATGAAGAAGTTATTCCTGATTTTAATCCTATTCTCAGAAATTTGTCCAATTTGGGCGCAAGAAACCGCCCCACAAAAAAGTTGGACGGAAGCTGACCGCCGCGCGTTGGTCAACCAATACAAACGTACCAAAGCAGAAATCAACCAAGAAACTAGTACACTTACTTCGGCACAATGGAATTTTAAGGAAGGCCCTGACAAATGGACTATCGGGCAGGTATTGGAGCACCTAAATATGTGGTCTTTGTTGACTCAGTTCGACGGTCGGTCGGCTACCTATTTTGGGGAGCGTCCCGATTTGGCGGCTGTCTGTAAGTCAGACAGTGTAAATACCTCATTTATTTACGAAACCAACCCGCATACTTCGCCAGATTTTACGATTCCGACAGGATTGATAAAAGATGAAAATAACCTCAAAATTTTCAATGGTAAATACGACGAAATTATCGGTGCTATTGAGAAGTCGAAGCTCAACTATCGGATGATTGTTCGAGAAGGCAAAGACGGAAATCATCGTGATTTGGCCCAAATTTACATCATTCATTACGGTCACGTAGACCGACACTTACGTCAGATTCGCCGAATCAAAACACATCCAAATTACCCTAAGTAATCTTTTACCAAAGGCATTCTACCTCAGTGCCCTCCGTTTCTCTGTGGTTGCACAAACTATTTTACCCTCTATCCCTTCTTTAACATGGAAACAACAAAAACCGCCGAATCTATCACCGACCTTACGCGCAAAGGCACCTGCATTGAATTTTTTTCTGCTTATCAAGAGCTGGATACCGAACGAATGATTAACCTCGCCACCCCTGATGCTACCGTGTGGTTTGAGCCGTTGGGCGAAGGTGGAAAAGGACTTTTTCAAGAATTTGGCAAAAACGTGTGGAGCTTGCTGATTGACTGTTTTCCTGATTTAGATAACACCGTCGATAGCATGTATTCGGAAGATGAGCTGATTATTTGTAAAGTAGCGATTTTTGGGACGCAGAAAAAAGGCTTTATGGGATTGCCAAGCAAAGGGTTGAAGTTCAACAGCGACCATATCTTCGTGTTTCGTTTTGACGAAAACGATAAAATCATCGACCTGAAAATCAACTGGAATCATGAGAGTTTTGTGGCGCAATTGACGGGCGTGTAAATATACCGTAACCGTTAGATAAGTATCGACTGTAATGTTTGGCGGGTGACGTATAATCTTTGTACTTTCGGTAAATCATGACTGATAATGCTTTACCGAAAGTTCGTTCCGCCGAATCACCTACGTCCCTTTGTGGAATGTTTTTTCTTGTGGGAAAATAGTTTGTTGTTGTCGAAACCCTTGCCTATCGAGTCGCCCCCGACGGGCTTTGCTTCAATGGTGTTTAACTACGGTACACCCTATCGGGTAACTTCCCAAAAACTAAACGGTGGGTTGGTTCCCAAAAATTTCTTGACGGGGCAGGCTACCAAAAGCTATCAACTTCAACTTTCGGGTAAAATAGGCATGGTGGGTATCGTATTTCGGCCTGCGGGCTTAAATACGCTGTTTGGATTGCCGATGTACGAGTTTTCTGACGAGCGCACCAACCTTCGTGACGTGCTGGGGCGTTATTTGGACGAATGGTCCGACAAAATAGAGGAGGCCGCTTCTCCAACCGAACGCATTGGCTTGCTGGAACAGTTTTTAAATCTTCAGTTATTACGTAAAAATCCTGAACTCGACCGCATAGACTACGCCGCAAACCTGATAGTGGAACAGCGGGGAGTGGTCAATATTAGCGACATGATGAACGAGCTTTTTGTGTGTCGTCGGCAGTTCGAACGCAAGTTTTTACAGAAAGTAGGCGTAAGTCCCAAATATTACGCCCGCATCCGTCGGGTAGGCAGTTTATGCAGTGAACTAGCCCAAAAACGTTGGCAGATTGCTGATTGGCAAGATATTATCTACAAAAACGGTTACTATGACCAATCCCACTTCATCAAAGAGTTTACGGAATTTACGGGAAAAAGCCCTTCGTTTTACGTAAAAAATAATGTTGAATTGGCCAATTACCTGAAATGATAATTTTGCATAATGTAATTTTCCAGATTGGTAAAAGATAGGATTTTAAGGGTGTTTTTCGCATCAGAAAGTAGTTGCCTATTTTTGTGCTAAATTTGACCTAAAATCGCTGCTTTATCATGAAAGTCGAAGCCTTCCAGATTGCCGAAGAAATTGATTTGAAGAAATTTCGAGCAGAATATACCACGCCTCCTCTCATTGCCAACAGTTCGGAATTATTGTACCAGCACAACGAAAATCAATTTTTTTACCTGCTGAGCTACGGAGTGGTTGCGTTTGCGGGCGTAGATAACTTGGCAGAAAGTGCCCTGCTCAAATTTATTCGCACCTATGCCAAAGACCACGTAACAGAAGACTATCGCGAAGATGTTGCCGTAAATGTTAAACCAGGCTCAGGGGTGATTTTTGACTATAATTCCATTACGATTCCCGAACTATCTCCCAATGCCCTACGGCTGATTATGCTCAATATTGCCCAGTCGGTTGCCTTGGACTATTATGAGGCGCTAAGTGACGAAATTTTGAAAAATACCAAAAAAATGACGCGCCAGTTGGAGCAAACTGGCCGTTTGAGGGGTTCTCAGAAAGAACTGATGCAGTTTATTGGCAAGACACTCAGTATCAAAAACAGCATTGTAGATGACCTTTACATCTTTGATGCCCCTGACAGTGCCTGGGAAAATGAATTATTGGGACGCATTGACGACGCTATCAAACGTACGCTTGACCTTCGAATGCGCTACCGTGATATTGATTATAAACTAAAAATTGTCCACGAAAACCTGACGGTTTTTACTGATATTCTGCAAAATAGAGAAAGTACGCGTCTGGAATGGATTATTATTATCCTGATTATGATTGAGGTTGTACATCTTTTTTGGAAGTAATACAATACCCCGAAGAATTGAACGCGGGGATTGGTGTCTAAATAGGTGCTTTTTGTACCTTTGTGACATTAAAGGCTAACTCCCTTTCAAACTCAGATGCAACAGACACTCCAATTAACGCTGCCACCCGAGACGGCGATGGACGAAACGGCTTTTCGTCAATATATTATTCAAACCCTTCATCTTCAGGATGCAGACATCCTTACGGTTCGGAAAACCCGTCAATCCATTGATGCACGTTCGCGCCAAATTAAGGTAAATGTACAGGCAGAAATCTACGCCGACGAGACACCCCCACCCGCCATTGCTTACCAAAAAGACTACCCTGATGTTTCCCCAAAGCCGCCTGTTGTAATTGTAGGTTGTGGTCCGGCGGGAATGTTTGCGGCGTTGCGTTTGGTGGAGTTGGGCTACAAACCTGTGTTACTCGAAAGGGGCAAAGATGTTCGTGCGCGGCGGCGGGATTTGGCCGCCATCAACAAAGACCACGTCGTACATCCTGATTCAAATTATTGCTTCGGTGAAGGAGGAGCGGGGACGTACTCGGATGGGAAATTATACACGCGCTCCAGCAAACGCGGCGATATTAGGCGCATCTTGGAAATTTTTGTTGCGCATGGCGCGGCCGAAGAAATCCTGTATGATGCGCACCCTCATATCGGAACCAATAAACTCCCCCCCCTTATCGCAGATATGCGTCAAAGTATTCTGAATGCGGGCGGTGAGGTGCATTTTGAAACCAAAGTCACCGATTTTATTTTTGCCGAATCGTCAACGAGTGCCAATCAACAAGCTGAAATAAAGGGCGTTGCCACCGCCGATGGCCGGGAGTTTACGGGCATTGGGGTGATTTTGGCCACGGGGCACTCGGCACGGGATATTTTTGAATTATGTCAGGTCAAAAACGTGTTGATTGAAGCCAAGCCCTTCGCGGTGGGAGTGCGCATTGAACACTCCCAAAAATTAATAGATTCGCTTCAATACCATCGCCCCGACCGTGGAGCGTATCTGCCTGCGGCCTCATACAGCTTGGTGACGCAGTCGCAGCATAAAAATGTACAACGCGGCGTTTTTTCCTTTTGCATGTGTCCGGGAGGATTTATTGTCCCAGCGGCTACATCGCCTGGCGAATTGGTGGTCAATGGCATGTCGCCCTCGCGTCGTGATTCGCGTTTTGCCAATTCTGGCATGGTAGTAAGCATTGAAGACGTAGATTTGAAGCCGTATCAGGCTTTCGGGGCGTTGGCGGGATTAGAGTTACAGAGAGCCATTGAGCAACGCGCTTGTGTGCTGGGGGGCGGCAGACAAACCGCGCCAGCCCAACGTGTACTAGATTTTGTCAAAAATAAAACTTCATCTGAGCTATTGGATACGTCCTATCAACCAGGGCTTTTGTCAATGGATTTGCGTGAATACTTACCCGACCACATTGCAGAACCGCTCCGCCAAGGATTGCAGGATTTTGGCCGAAAAATGAACGGTTATGTTTCCAACGAAGCCCAACTCATCGGGGTTGAAAGTCGCACGTCGTCGCCAGTACGGATTCCCCGCCACCGCGACACTGCCGAGCACGTTCAGACCCAACGGTTGTACCCCTGTGGAGAGGGAGCTGGATATGCAGGTGGGATTATGTCGGCCGCGCTGGATGGTACTTTTGTGGCCGAACAACTGGTCAGCAAATACGGTAAATAAACCCGTTTGTTCTTATTTTACCAATTCTCTTTTGCCCAAAATCAGCACGCTTGATAAATTGTTTTTGCAAATATGGTTAGTTTATGAACTATCTATTACTTTAGCCAAAATAGAGTTAATAGATTTTTTATATTTTAATTTGGCCAATGCCTTTTAACGATTTTATCCATGCGCTTGATGCCCAACTCCGACAACCGTTGCCGGGGCAGGAGGCACATGTTAAAATGGCATCAGCTACGCGACTGCGACTCAAGGTTCAGCCCAACGAAAAAACGCGGCGCTCCGCCGTGTTGATTTTGTTTTACCCGCATCGTGAGCATATTCTTCTTCCCCTCATTTTACGGCCCAAATACGACGGTGTACACGCTGGACAAATGGCCTTTCCGGGCGGACGTTATGAAAAAACAGATGAAAACCTCATCAGAACCGCCCTGCGCGAAGCCCAAGAAGAGATTGGCATAAAAGCATCGGATGTACAGATATTAGGAAAACTCACCGAATTGTTTATCCCTCCCAGCAATTTTTACGTACTGCCTGTGGTAGGAAAGTTGGCTTATAAGCCCGATTTTTACCCCGACCCCCGCGAAGTTGAGGCCGTTTTGGAAGTAAATTTGAATGAACTTCTGGACGAGACTATCGTTGGTTTTACCGAACTTGAGGTGCGCGGCGTCACGATTGAGGCGCCTTTCTACGATATTCAGGGGCATAAAGTATGGGGTGCTACCGCCATGATGATCAGCGAACTCCTGACGGTGATTCGTCAATAACGCTTCATTTAACAACTTTTAAGAAGGCCGGTTCGTCGCCTTTAGGCTGAATTTGCTATTTTTGGCACGCCTTTGGATAACTAAGGGGAAACAATAGATTTTTTTCGGCAATAATCCCCTCCAAAAACTAACATCCAATATTCTCTATATGTCTAAATTTAATCGAATCAACACCCTAACTGGCTGGCTTGTTTTTGCGGTAGCGCTGGTCACTTACCTGCTTACCGTTGAGCGTACGGCCAGTTTTTGGGATTGCGGCGAATTCATCGCCTGTTCTTACAAACTTCAAGTTCCACACCCTCCTGGAGCGCCACTTTTCCTCCTTATCGGGCGGTTGTTTTCGATGATGGCCATGGGCGATGTAACCCAAGTGGCTTACTGGGTCAACATCGTTTCAGTGATGTCGAGTGCTTTTACCATTTTATTTTTGTTTTGGAGCATCACACTTTTGTCACGGAAATTGCTTGGCAAAAAAGACGAAGATCTTAATTTGGGCGAAACCATCGCCGTGGTAGGCTCTGGATTGGTCGGCGCGTTGGCGTACACTTATTCAGATTCCTTTTGGTTTTCGGCGGTCGAAGCCGAAGTATACGGATTGTCATCCTTTTTCACGGCCATCGTGATTTGGGCCGTGTTGAAATGGGAGCGCATCGAAGATGACGCCGCAGCAAACCGTTGGTTGATTTTCACGTTCTATCTGGTCGGTCTTTCTATTGGGGTTCACTTACTCAACTTGGTCACTATCCCCGCACTCGCTTTGGTATATTACTTCAAAAAATACAAAAATCCATCTTTGTGGGGCGGTATTGCGGCTTTTGTGGGCGGTCTGGTTGTGTTGATGATTATCAACTCGGGTGTGATTGTTTGGCTGCCTTCTATGGCAGGTAAATTTGAAATTTTCTTTGTCAATACCCTCGGGGCACCGTTCTCGGTAGGTATCGTTTTCTTCCTTTTGTTATTCGTTGGAACGTTGATTTGGGGAATTCGTTATACGGCCAAAAAAGAAAAAGAAGTCTGGAATACGGCATTGCTTTCTTTTGCTTTTGTATTGATTGGCTATTCGTCGTATTTCCTTGTATTGGTGCGCTCTAATTTTAACCCTCCTATCAACGAAAACGACCCCAGCGATGTAATCAGCTACGTATCGTACCTCAAACGCGAGCAGTACGGAAGTCGGCCTTTGTTATTTGGGCCAGTGTTTACGGCGCGTCCTGTTAACTCTGAACAAGGAGAGCCTATTTACCGCAAATCAAACGGTAAGTATATCATTGCCGATTATCGGCCAGAATACGTGTACGAGAAAAACCAGCAGATGCTTTTTCCTCGGGTACACAGCAACCAAATGAATCACCCGCAGCTCTACCGTGATAAATTGGGATTGGCCGAAGGGCAAAAACCAAGCATGGGCGACAACCTGGAGTTCTTCTTTTCTCACCAGTTAGGACACATGTACTGGCGTTATTTTCTTTGGAATTTTGTCGGTCGAGAAAGCGACGAAGAAGGCGCTGGCGGTTTGCGTCCGTGGGATACCAACCAAGGCCTTCCCGACGTTATGGCTAATAATCGCGCCCGCGATAATTTTTACATGATTCCGTTCCTCCTCGGATTATTGGGGATTGTGGCGCAGGCATTCCGTCGTAAGCAAGATTTACTCGTAACGGGATTATTGTTTATGATGATGGGCGTGGCGTTGGTGGTTTACCTCAACTCTCCACCCGTCGAGCCCCGCGAACGTGACTATATCTACGTGGGTTCCTTCTACATTTTTGCGTTTTGGATTGGGTTGGGCGTCATGTTTATTTATGATTTTCTGACCAAGATTCTTCCATCAGCGCCTGCTCGGGCGGGTTTAGCCACCGTTATTGGTTTATCAGCGCCGCTTTTGATGGGTGCCAAAGGTTGGGACAATCACGATCGTAGCCATCGTTATCATTCGGTTGATTTTGCCAAAAACCTGCTTAACTCCTGCGCTCCAAATGCGATTTTGTTTACGGGCGGCGACAACGATACTTTCCCGCTTTGGTACGTTCAGGAAGTAGAAGGTTTCCGTACCGACGTTCGGGTGTGTAACCTGAGCCTGTTGGGCACCGATTGGTACATTGGTCAAATGAAGCGCAAAACCTACGAATCTGACCCATTGCCGATTTCGTTGGAATACGAAAACTTTGCGGCGGGGAAAAACGACATCGTGCCTTTCTACGAGATGCCAGCCGTTAAAAACGGTATCAACCTCAAAGAATACATGGCATTGGTAAAACAAAACAATGCGGCCATTCAGGTGCCATTGACCAGCGGTGAGATGACCAGCATCCTGCCTTCGTCGGTATTGGTGTTGGGTATCAATCCCAACGAAGTTCGTAAGCTGAACATTCTAAAGCCTGAATTATCAGCATTTGTAAAAGATACCATGCAGTGGACCATGGGTAAGCGTGATTTGTACAAATCTGACCTTATTATGTTGGATATCATTGCGACCAACGATTGGAAACGCCCGGTGTATTTTTCAGGTACTTTGACCAATGATAACTACCTGAATTTGAAAGAATTCATGCAGTTGGAAGGATACGCTTATCGGTTGTTGCCTGTGCGTGTTCCTGGTGCTTCAGATGGTTACGTGAATACCGACATCATGTCTGAAAACCTCATGAAGAAAACTTTCTGGCGCGAATTGGACAACACCAATGCTTATTACGATGGTACTTACAAAGGTTCGCCCGCATTCTCGGCACGTATTGCCTTTATGCGTTTGGTTGATCAGCTAATTCGTGAAGGGAAAACGGAAAAGGCCAAAACGGCGCTTAATTTTATCCTCACCAAAATGCCGGATAAAACCATTCCCTACGATCAGATTACGGCCAACTACGTGAATTACTTGTTTGCGCTGGGAGAACCCAAAAAGGCCCTCGAAATCGCGGATGTAATGAGCCGCCGTGCAGAAGATATTCTTAAGTACAACCAACAGCACGGGGTAAATCAAGATACAAATATTCAGTTGTACATCCTCCAAACGCTCGCCAATGCGTGCCGTGAAGGAAAACAAGAGGCCCAAGCCAAAAAATACGAAACCTTATTGCAGCAATACATGACTGCATTGGGTGGCTAGAATCGTTGGTTTGAATTCACAAAAAAAAGGTAGCGGGACTGTCCCGCTACCTTTTTTTTGGCATTTTTTTTGAGTTACTGTTTTGTTGCCCCCAAAAAAAGTAATACCCATCCCACAATCATGAGGGTGCCGCCAATGGGCGCCACGGCGCCAAATGCTTTGATGCCTGTAAAGCAAATGGTGTAAAGAGAGCCTGAAAAAACAATGACCCCGCCCAAAAATGAATAGCCAGCCCAATGATACCACTTGGCAGAAGTAACTGCGGTATTCTGGAGCAAAACGCTAATCAGTATGAGCGCTAATGCGTGGTAAAATTGATACTTCACGGCGGTTTCAAACGTATCCATTCGCCCAGAGGCTTCGAGTGTGGGTCGGAGGGCGTGAGCGCCAAAAGCACCTAAGGCGACGCCCAAGGCGCCTAAAATGGCCCCCGACTGTAGAAAAAATTTAGTTGACATTACGGTAAATCAAGGTTTGTATCGCTAATAACTGAGAAGACTTGGCTCAAAAATAGCCAACATTGTTGACGCTCTGGTACGATTTTGGCTAAAATTCTCAATGAATTGCGCCGAATACTAACTGTAATGGATAAAACACGAGATTTTATCACCTAAAAATCCGTTTTTAACCTAATTTTGCGTTAATATGTCAGTTGAATAATATTGAGTAACAGTGATTTGGTTGTTATAAATAAACTAAATCATTTTTCCCAAAAGAATAAAGTCTCAGCTTTGTATGGATGTTTCTGCTTTAAAAGCCCTTTGGGTTCATCGTTTTCGTAAATACACTTACATTTTGGGTGAATACGCGGGGGCATTGGGCGTAATTGTCCGTTTCCTGATTCTTAAGATTTCGTTGAAAGGACGTAGAAAAATAGTGGCAATTTTGCGGACTGAGCATTTTGGTGACATTGTAGCCGCCGAGCCTATCGTCCGTCAAGTGCGGGTGCTTATCCCCAATGCTTACATCGTTTGGATTGTGCGGCCTGTATTTAAAGAATTGGTAGAAAGACATCCTGAAGTTGATAAAGTGTGGGCACAACCTTCTGTTTTACAGCGACTACTGGTGTGTGAGTCGGGTATTTTTGAGGAGGTATATAACCTGGAATTTTGGCAAAGCAACCGAGATTCCATCAGCGAAGATGTGCACGTCAACCACGTTGCGGCGCAGAAAGACATTACCGTTTTTAACTATTTTGAGAAAGGAAACCTGCTCTCTATTTTTCAGCAGTGTGCAGCCTTACCCATTGTCGATGATGTGCCCAAAGTGTTTATCAACGATGCTGACCGCGCGCGGGTGGATGCGTTGCAATTGCCCAAAAAACTGATTGTCATTCATTGCAGTTCTAACTATCCTGCCAAAGATTGGTCGGTAGAAAACTGGAATAAACTTGTCAACTGGTTAATGCACGAAAAAGGGTATTTTGTGGCCGAAATCGGCTTAAAAAATGTCGTTGAGAGTACGGATGACCAATATTTGAATTTGTGCGGAAAATTTTCGATTTTGCAAACGGCCGAAATCATTCGACGCGCCCGATTTTTTATCGGTATCGACAGTGGTCCAGCGCATTTGGCCAATGCAGTTGACACATTTGGGATATTATTGTTTGGTCAGTTAAACAACTTTGATACCTACATGCCTTACTCGGGCCACTATCAAAATGGCACCAAAGCCCTGCTGATTCGGGAGTCGGGTAAGACTTGTGCCGAGTTAGATTATACACTGGTTAGAGGAGAGATTGAAACAATTTTTGACCGAATTCCCAAGGCAGCATCTGTTTTGTAGGACATTTGCTATCAATGAGTTAAAGAAAAATCCAAATTTTTGTTTCCAAAAGCACTTTCAGAATCGTAAAAATAGGCTTATCATTGTAGTAGATTTTGCCATATGGACAACGATAAATCATACAATTTCCTTCAAAAAAAATCTCTTGGGAATAGCTCCCGCCCCAATCCTAGCAATCGTTGGCTAGAAAATGGGACGAGTATGGGAAAATTGCCCCCACAAGCGTTGGAGTTAGAGGAAGCGGTACTGGGAGCTTTGATGATTGAGAAAGATGCGCTCAATTCGGTCATTGATATTTTAAAGCCTGATAGTTTCTACAAAGAAGCGCATCAAAAAATATACAATGCGATTATTACTCTTTTTACAAATTCAGAACCCATTGATTTATTGACGGTTACGACCCAGTTACGTCAATTGGGTACGCTTGAAGTGGTAGGAGGAGCACAATATGTGACGTCGTTGACGACCAAAATTAACTCGGCGGCCAACATCGAATACCATGCACGCGTGGTTGCCCAATCGGCCATGAAACGTGAGATGATTACGGTGGCATCCAAGATTTTACAGGACGCATTTGAAGATACCATCGACGTTTTTAACCTCCTTGATACCGTCGAGCAGTCGCTGTTTAAGATTTCAGAGTCGAATATCCGGAAAAACTACGCCGACATGAGCACGCTCATGAACGAGGCGTTGAAAGAACTCGAACGTCGCCGCGAACAAAAGGATGGTTTGACGGGGGTTCCTTCTGGTTTTACGCAACTCGATCGCTTAACTTCAGGCTGGCAACCTACCGAATTAATCATCTTGGCGGCACGCCCTGCCATGGGTAAAACCGCTTTTGTGGTTTCGTCGCTTCGCAACGCGGCCGTTGATTTTGGGATGCCGGTAGCCATTTTTTCGCTGGAAATGTCGGCCGTACAGTTGGTCAATCGTATGATTTCGGCCGAAGCCGAGCTTGATAGCGAAAAACTAAAAAAAGGAAATCTTGCCCCCCATGAATGGACGCAATTGCACCAACGCATCGACCGCTTGATGCGGGCGCCCATCTTTATTGATGATACTCCTGCGCTTTCTATCTTGGAACTACGCGCCAAATGCCGCCGTCTCAAGCAACAGCACGACATTCAGATGGTGGTGATTGACTATTTGCAGTTGATGCAGGGCGACGGAGGCAAAGGTGGTGGAAACCGTGAACAAGAAATTGCATCTATTTCGCGGGCGCTCAAGAACTTAGCCAAAGAATTGAATGTACCCGTGATTGCGCTTTCGCAGTTGAGTCGTGCGGTTGAGACCCGGGGTGGAGATAAGCGACCGCAACTATCAGATTTACGTGAATCAGGCTCTATTGAGCAGGATGCCGACATGGTTGCTTTCCTTTATCGTCCTGAATATTACGGATTTACGCAAGATGAAGCGGGCAATTCGGTGCAGGGTATCGGTGAGGTGATTGTGGCCAAAAACCGTAGTGGTTCGTTGGATACCATTCAGTTACGCTTTATCGGTAAATACACCAAATTTACCGATTTGGACGGCTATTATTCGGCCAATCCTGGCAATAATGCCCCGCTCAATACGGGTAGTATTCCTGCCTCTTTTGATACACCTCCTGCCGCGGGAGGAACATTCCGTAGCAAAGCCAATGATTTGGGCGCCATGAACTTCCCGCCACCAAATCCTTCCGAAGAACCTCCTTTCTAGGGGCTCACCATGTGCATCAACCTGAAAACCTTCAACGATTCGTTCAGGGAATGGAACGAAAAACAAACTACGGGCGAAGAATCGTTTTGGTGGGCAGCTGAATATGACGAAGAATCAGTACCAGTTGAAGTTGTTGCGGGCACCCCTGAAAGAACGGACCTCCATGACCAACGAACCGACCCAAAGGTCGACTTCAACTTTAATGGGAACCTTGTTGGCATCGTCGGAAACCCAAATTCGGATTGAATTTTCGCCTTTAAATAGTTGATTGTCAGGCATAAGAGGCGTTAGTTTTAATGCTTTTATTTTCCCGAATTTGGTTTTAATTGTGTCCTTCCCCCGGTATTTTACTTTTAATTTATAGACCGAAGATTCCAGAAAAGTAGGGACATCGACGACGTCATTGGGTTGTAATTTGCTGAAATCTAGTGTTCTCAAATAAAAATACCCGCTGATGGCATCCTGAATATGATTGGGAACGTCAAACTTTTTGGTGCCGTTTTCATCGGTCACCACGGCATCGTCAGTGGCGTGATTGAACAGGGTCGTTTCTACTTTTCGATAATTGTTTTCCTGAATATTTCGGTAAAATTTCTGCGATACAATGGCCGATGTATCCATCCATGATTGCCATTCATCACGTACTTTGGCAAACCAACTAAAGGCACCTAGTGTGGTGCCTACAATGCTTATTTTATAGCAGGGGCGACCGTTAACGTACTGAATTTGAGGGCTTACGTCGACCACTGCATCTGCCGCATTGAAAATGCCGTAATGAACACGGTATTCAAAATGCTCCCCTACACCAAAGCTAGTTTGAGCCACTCGGCGATAAGAATCTTTGGCATGAAAAGCTGGAAAAATCAGCAATACCCATAAGGCTATGACACTGCGTCGAAGCATACATTCATTATTTTTGTTAACACGGCAAGTGTATTTTTTGAGGTCTCGTTTAGGGTCCTTAAATGTACGATTAAAAGCCCAAATCGGTTTTAAGGCAAAGATTTAATGAGACGATTCGTATACACCCCAAATTTACAATTAAACGCAGATAGAAGTTCAAAATTGTTCCTAAAAGGAGGTAGGGTACTTCGTTTTTAAGTACGAAAGATAGGCGCGAAAGTTCCCTTTAAACCTTTCATTAAACTCTTTATTGAACTGATTTTGTTGAGAATGGTACGTAAGGTACCCAATAAAAAACGCGTTGTTGGGTAGTTTCTTGCCGCGCCACGGGTATTTTTTGCCAACCAATCCCCCCAAAAGCGTATCCGAACTTTGGACAATATGTTGAATTTTGGTCGTTTTGAGACTGTCTTTGAGGGATGTAGCAAACGAAGGCCTAAACTTTTTATAGAGGCTGTCAAGTTGATTGGCCCCTCGTACAATGTGCTGACTGAGGGCGTCGTTGTAGCGTTTTCGAAATTCATAACGTTCAAGCTGCGGTGCGTTCTTTCCGTATTTGGCTTCCATAAATCGCACCGCCCCGTAGTCACCGACAAAGCTTGCCAGATTTTCATTTAATTCTAGATTATCCTTGACAAAGAGCGTGCCGTGGGTCATTTCATGGATGATGAGGTTGGCCAGACTGCCTTCGCCTCGGTAGAGCATCGAAGATAAAATCGGGTCTTTGAAAAAACCCAACGTACTCCATGCCGACACTTCGTTGATTTGGGTGTCAAATCCTGCCGCTAGGAGCGTTTTCTCTTCGGTATAGGCACGGGTGGTATCAAAAAAGCCTTTGTAAGAAAACGTCCCGATGATGGGAAAGCTCCACTGCTTGGGCTTCATTTGGAATTTTTCACAGGCGGTAAGCACCCATAAAATGGGTTTACCGCCCTGATCATAAAATTCGGTATAACTGCCCGAAGAGTCCAATCCGAGTGAATCAATGGCAAATTGCTTGATTTCACCGATGAGTTTTAGCCGCTGTTTGAGCGAGTCGGGGAGGGTAGGGTCCTGCAAAACTTCCGCTACTGGGCGGGTGTTGAACAAAATACTCACCTGTCCTTTGGCCTGCATGTATCCGTAACTAATCAGTTCTCGATAGAATATACCGAGGACGACGAGCACAAGCAAAACAACGAGGAGGACTTTTTTGAGCATTTGGATTGCATTTACATTAACGTCCTTGCGGGATTCCTTTGGTTTCCCAAGCTTGCAAAATCTGCTTCAACTGCTTGTATTCAATCAAAAAGCCGTCGTGACCGTAGAGTGAGTCAATTTCTTGGTACTCAGCATCGGGAATGTGTCGGGCGAGGAATTTTTGTTCGCTAGGTTGGAATAAAATATCCGAACTGATTCCCACCACCAGCGTATGCGCTTTTACTTGCGAGAGGGCATTGGTTACGCTCGGACGGTTGCGGCCCACGTTGTGCAAATCCATCATTCGAGAAAGTGTCCAGTAAGAAAACGCATTGAAGCGGTGGGCTAATTTATCACCTTGGTATTGCTGATACGTAGCCGCCCGGAAATGATCGGTTTGTTCGTTGCTGTCGCGGGCTTGGGTAAAGTCGTAGGTGTCATAATTGCGGTACGACAGCAGGGCAATGGAGCGCGCCACTTTCATGCCTTCGATGCCTGCGTCGGGGCGGGCTTCTTGCCAAGTGGGGTCAGCTTTGATGGCCATGCGCTGCGATTCATTGAACGCAATTCCCCACGGTGAGTGGAGGGCATTGGTGGCAATCAAGACCAAATTTTCGATTAAATCGGGTTTGAGAATGGCCCATTCGAGGGCTTGCTGCCCGCCCAAAGAGCCGCCCGCCAAGGTATGAATGTGCTCAATGCCGAGGTGTTCACGAAGTAGTTCAAAAGCGTAGATATTGTCCCGTATGGTGATGTCAGGAAAACTCTGAAAGTATGGCGCTTTTGTTTTAGTGTTGATACTCAAGGCGTTGGTGGAGCCGTAATGCGAGCCGAGTACATTGACGCATATAATAAACCAATCCTTGGGGTCATAATGAAGTCCGGGGCCTACCAACCCGTCCCACCAATCGGTAGGGTCAGAGCTGCCCGTGAGGGCGTGGCAAATCCATAAAACATTGCTGCTGTCGGCGTTGCGGGTGCCGTGGGTAGTGTACGCCAATTGGAAGCCTGCCAGTTCGCCGCCCAGTTCCAAAGGAAACGTGTAAGGATATTTGAATAAAGTAACTGCCAAGGTTCAAAAACAATTAAAAGTGGTTTTGTTGTTTCAGCGTTTTCAATTTCCAAGGGATAGTAACGGCCCAGTGCATCTTAACGAAAAGATGACAAACGTGTGTTGCGCAAAAGGCGCATTTGTTTTTCCGGGAATCTTAACATGAATGTTTCGATTTATATCCCCTGAGGGTCGTTTTTGCGACCGCTTAGGTAGGAATTAGCACCTTATCTCGTGTATTGGGAAACAGGTTGCCAGAGGTTCGCGGAGCCTATTCTCTCCCCCCTTCTTTATAAATCAATCGCTGTGCATAATAGAAGCAACTGACTTGATGGTGCAATATTACAGCGCAAAGGGCTGAATCCAAAATAAATCAGAAAAAACTCGTTGTTCCAATCCAAATTTCTTCATCTTATTGTAGCTTTGTCATAGAAAACTCTACCCATAAATATGGTTTACCGTTTTAAAAAAGAAAATGCAGCCCGCCGTCCGGGTGTAACTACCGTGGGCGATGCCATCAATAAAATGTTGGAAATTTACCGTCTACGCGGGAAATTTGATGAGTCGTCGGTGAAAGTGTATTGGGAAAAACTGGTAGGCAAAGAGATTGCTTCGCGTACTTCGGATATTTACGTAAAAGACAAAGTCCTGTTTCTCCGACTGGACTCGGCCCCTCTGGCCAACGAATTGGTGATTGCCAAACGCAAACTCATCCAATCCCTTAACGACTCCTTTGGGTATGAATTGATTACCGATATTGTGTTTATTTGACAGTAAAGCCCTGATGTTTTAAAAAAATCGGTGTTAAATATTTTATCTGGCCTCAGAATTCCACCCGATAATTCACGACTGGCAAAATCCCGAGCTGGTACTGCTGAACAACCTTACGTTGAAGAATATCGTAGTAACTGAAGGCTTCATTTTTAGTACTCGTCACGTTCTGAATATCAATTGACCACGTCCGGGTGTAGTTAGGTTTGTTGCGTTTCCAGAAAATGCGCAAGTCGGGACGGAAATAATCCTTTAATTTAATCGTGTATAATTCCGTGGCTTTATACACCGTTTGGGCCGCACCTTTCGAGGCTTCCAAATCAATCGGAGAGTCGCGGTAGCCACCTAGCCACAAAACCCGTACATTAACGCCAAACGGACGGTTAGGACGACGATGAAACTCTTTTCCACCCGCCAGACTGAACGTATGATTGCCATTAAAGCGCGTATTGCGGTCGACTCCATCTTGCCCTTTATACCTCGAATTATACAATGAACCCGTGATAAGTGCGTAAAAATTATTTTGTAGCAATTGTTGATAGGTTACTTCGATACCGTAATTCCTGCCAGTACCCGTGTTGGCCAATTCTCCATCCGTAAAACCTTCCAACAGATTCAAAGTCGAGAAAGCGGGAATGACCCGGTAGCTCACAATCGACGGATTCTTGGCCACGGGCACATTGTACAAGGATTGATAATAAACTTCTACTTTCAGTGAAGAGAGTGGCGAAAGGCTTTGCTCATAGCCCGCTACGAAATGTTGTGCTTTGGTAAACCCTAAACGAACATTGGGAAATACTTCGTCGCGGGTGGCTGAATTTTTGAGGGCCAAATACGTCTGCGGCAATTGCAATTGACTGTGTAGGCCGTACGATAAACTAAACGCGGTACGTTTATTGGCGCTATAACGCAGGGAGGCACGAGGCTCCAGCGAATTGGTTTGATTGTAGGTATATTCAAGCCAATGAAGTCCCAGCTGCATCGTCAATCGTGGGGCAATTCGCCCCGTGAGGTTGATGTACGGCTGAATAATCAGTCCCTTCATGCCACCCCTTGCAATCCCCCGATTGCTGATATTAACCGAATCTTGCTGATACGTTAGGTACACGCCTTCTTGCAACTGCCACTGCGCATTGAGTTTATGAGAGAGGGTCGTCGAGAACGAATAACGTGTTTTTTTGAAAGCATCCAACTGAACAAAAAAGCGATTATAGGAGATTTTCGAAAGCACATAACCTTCGCGGCGCGTCTCCAATGCCGAGGCTGCCAACACCGTACGTAGGCTAGAATTTCGGCCTACTTTCAGTTTATGCGTCAAGCCGATGGCGCCCATTCGGTTTTTAAATTCAATGTCAAATCCGTCTTTTTCAACTTCCCACAACAGCGTATCACGCTCGGCCTTAAACATATTACTACTCGCGCCTCCCATTCCAAACACGGTAAAATGGCCCGCTTTTCGGGTAGGGAACGATAGATTGAACGAAAGGTCCTGAAAACGAATATCTTCTCCGCCAAATTTGACGCCCATCGCTGCCAATAGTCCTGTGAATGAATAGCGATAATTGATCAGATACGATGATTTATTTTTGCTGGAAATGGGCCCCTCGGCCGATATGTCAATGCCAATCAAACCCGCCTGCGTCGTAAATTCGTGCTTTTGGTCATTACCTTTGCGCAAATGTACATCCATCACTCCACCCAAAACATTGCCGTATTGAGAAGGAAAAGCTCCCGTCAAAAAGTCGGCGCGCTCCATGAGTTGCGCACTCAGAATATTGGTTCCACCGCCCGATTGCGTCGGTCGGTCGCTAAACGTTCCCGCATTGCTGAGGTGATTGGGGTTCACAATCTCAATGCCCTCCAATCGCCACTGCGTTCCTGTCGGAGAATTGCCGCGAATGACCAGATTATTGGCTTGGTCGTTGGCCGCCACTACGCCCGGAAACGACGTAGCGAGACGGGCGGGGTCAAAAAAGGTAGCCGCATAGCGTAACGTTTGTTCGATGGTAATGCTCTGTATGCTACTTTGTGAAACAGGACGGGCGGTGCGCACAACCGCCTCGTCGAGCTGCTGAGGACTTTCTTTGAGGGAAATGGTTAGTACTTTCTCTTTTCCAGCTTCCAATAAAACCTCGGGGATAATGGTCGTTTCAAAACCAATACTGCTTATTTGGACCGAATACCGACCGATAGGAATCGCCGTAAATCGAAAACTACCGTCGGCCTCCGTGATGATGCCTTTGTCGGTGCCCGTCAATGTAACGTTCGCCCCCGCAAGCGGCTGATTGTTGTCGATGTCCAACACCACGCCCCGCAAGGTTTGGGTAAGGGTTGTTTGTCCAAAAAGTGAACCAGAAAAGCAAAAAACCGTCACCAGAAGAAAGAAGCTAACAGTTACCGAAAAATTCAAATAAACAGTGGATATATGTTTCATCAATATACTTGCGTTGTTTAATACCAAATGTAAACTTAGTATTAAGGAATTTAGTTATCAATCAAAGTCAAAACAATGAGCCTCAAAACAACCGAAGCCAAGCTTTACTACGCCCTGTACGATTTTTTCGAAGCAGAAGGGTTTCGACTGTTGATGGACAAAAAACAATTTCGCAAAAATACACCTGCAGGCTTCACAAACATCATTTTTTCGGTTTCTGAATACGAAAAAGAAAATGATGCGTGGATAGAAGTTCACATTGGATGCCGTAATGATCAGGTAGAACAAATAGCGCAGCAGTTTTTAAATGCCAATTTGGTCGATTTTCGTTCTGACGTCAATACCATTATCATCTCCACGGGCAAATACAACGACGTCAATTACTTCCGTTATAAAATTCAAAATGACGAAGATTTGACCGATGCCTGCGAGTCAATCAAAGAGTTTATGCAGCTTTCAGGCTTTGGCTTTCTTGCTTCTATTACGCACGTAGGCGACATTGACCGCATTCTGAACCTGATGCCCCAAAAATCATCGAAATACCTCTATAATCAGGTACATCGCTGTTTTAAGGGAATTGTAGCTGCCAAACTCAATAACAGCCCGCAATTTGACCGACTCATTGAAATATACCGAAGCTATCTCTCTAAATTTGGCAATGACGTCGAACGCGCCAATTACGACCGTCTCGTTGCCTATTTGAAGTATTACGGCAATAATTAATCCCCTCATTTCAACTTTCTAAATTACTGACAAAGGTCAGTTTTCTACGTTGACAATACTCATATATTAGTGACAGTCCCCGACGCAATTTTGGGCAAATACAAATACCCATTGTATGTCGCAATCCATTTCACCTACTGTCGAAGTCGCCTGCTATCATTGCGGAGCCGACTGTGAAGAAACCGTCATCGTCCACGACGACAAACCCTTTTGCTGCGAAGGCTGCAAATTGGTCTATGAGTTATTGCAGGAAAACGAACTGTGCAGTTACTACGATTTTACAAAAAATCCGGGGGTTTCGCCCGATAAAAACTATTACAAAGGCAAATACGCCTACTTAGACCTTCCAGAAGTGCATCAGCGCATCATTCAATTTACGGATGGCCGCCAAACGCACATCAACTGGTACCTGCCACAAATGCACTGTAGTTCGTGCGTTTATTTGCTTGAAAACCTCCACCGATTGCAGGAAGGCGTCATTTCGGCGGTGGTAAATTTTCCTGAAAAACGGGTGCGAATTATTGTTGATGAAGAAAAAATTAAGCTGAGTCAATTGGCTGAACTGCTGACGTACATCGGATACGAACCCTACATCAGCCTTCAGGATGTTGAATCTGACCAATCCCCCAAAACCAACCGAACGCGTTTATACAAAATCGGTATTTCGGGATTTGCCTTCGGCAACGTCATGATGATGAGCTTCCCCGATTATTTTGGATTGGGCGACACCCAAACCGACCAGAAGTTGCAATCCCTGTTTAGTATTTTTAGCGTGGTGCTGGCGTTGCCCGTCTTTTTTTATGCCGCTTCGGACTTCTTTGTGTCGGCTTGGAAAGCCATTCGAAAACGTTATTTGAACATTGACGCTCCTATTGCGTTGGCTATTTTGGTCACGTTTGTGCGCAGTTTGTACGAAATCGGCACCCAAACGGGTGTAGGTTATCTCGACTCCATGACGGGAATTGTTTTTTTTATGCTGCTAGGGCGGTATTTTCAAGACAAAACTTACTCGGTTATTTCGTTTGACCGCGACTATAAATCTTATTTCCCCGTGGCCGTGACGTTATTGCAAAAAAGCAAAAGCACGGCCGAAAAGCCCATGGACGAGACACAAAATGCGCATTACGCCGTCAATGCCGAGGAGCCGCAGATTATGGTGACCGACCTGCAAGCTGGCGACCACATTTTGATTCGCAACAAAGAATTGATTCCTGCCGATGCACGTCTTGTGAGTGAGCGGGCGATGATTGACTACAGCTTTGTATCGGGAGAATCAGAACCCGTAGAAAAAACCCGGAATGAAATTATCTACGCAGGTGGACGTCAGGTGGGCGGTGCCATTGAGTTGGAAGTCACCAAGCGGGTTTCACAAAGTTATCTGACGCAGCTTTGGAACAAAGATTCTTTCACCCAAAACAACCAAAAGCAGGACCGCGATTTGGTGGCGCAAATCAACCGTTATTTTACGTGGACGGTCTTGGGACTGGGCCTTGCGGGATTGGTCTTTTGGATATGGGCGGGCGATTTGCCGCGCGGCATCAACGCAATCACCACCATCCTGATTGTAGCTTGTCCGTGCGCTTTACTGCTCTCCGATACTTTTACCAACGGTAATATTTTGGGGATGTTTGGCAAGCATAAATTTTACCTCAAAAATGCCAAAGTCATTGAAAGCTTATCAGAAATTGATACCGTTGTTTTTGACAAAACAGGCACTTTAACCTTGCCCGACGCGGGTCAAATCCAATTTAAAGGCACGCCGCTTACGCGTATTCAGCAGCGGATCGTGCGTACGATGTGTGAGCAATCTTCTCACCCCCTGAGCCGGCTCATTTCTAAATCGTTGGCAGCCGTTCCCAAAGAAACCGCCCTGACGGGCTTTCAGGAAATTGAAGGCAAGGGAATTATGGCCAACTTAGGCGAAAACTGCCTTATAAAATTAGGGTCAGCCGCTTTTGTAGGGTTGGTTGAAGCTCCCGCCACGGCATCCAATGCTCACAGTAGGGTCTATTTTTCTTTTGGCGAACAACAAGTCGGTTATTTTGAAATTCACAGTTACTACCGTGACAACCTATCTGATACGCTCCAGGCCCTCAAGCATAAAAACTATCAAACGTATCTTTTATCGGGCGACAAACCGACGGATGTAGTATTATTGGGCCATTTGTTTGGAGATGCTACGCACTTGCATTTCAATCAAAAACCCGAAGATAAGCTCATATTCATTGAACAATTGCAACAAAAAGGTCGCAAAGTGCTGATGGTGGGCGATGGCCTCAACGACGCGGGGGCTTTGGTCCAAAGTAATGTGGGCATCGCCGTTTCTGACAATATCAACAATTTTTCGCCCGCCTGCGATGGTATTTTGGAAGGCAGCCATTTGTCGTTCTTGCCCCAATACGTACGCCTCGCCAAAGCGGGCCGCAGCATTGTGGTTCAGAGTTTTATTATCTCAGTAGTGTACAACATCATTGGGCTAAGTTTTGCATTGACGGGCACATTAGCCCCCGTTATTGCGGCCATTTTGATGCCAGCAAGCTCGATTTCTATCGTCCTGTACACCACCATTGCCAGTAGAATTGCCACCGCAAGAGCGCTTTAACTTACTTATTACCAAATCCGAATCGCCACGGCATTGATGAGTCCATTGACCACAAAGGCAAGCAAAAACGAAACTGGTATGGAAAATTCTCGTAGGAAAAACGCTTGTAAAAACAGGAACGTGGTAAAGCCTACCAGTCCAATCATAATGCCCCTGAGTATGGTGATGGTAGCATTGCTTCCTTGAAGATAGTGCGTAAAAATGGCCAAAATGGAAGTAATAATTGGAAATGGAGTCAGAATCCCGCTCCACGTAGGCCCCAACCCCTTGGCAAGGGCCGTAATGGCGAGTACAAAAAGGGTGGCTACCAACATGCGGAAGGGGATATCGAATTTAGGCGTTTTGGCTCGTTCGAGCGGGGGAATTCCCGCGACGGGGAGTGGAAAATAGCGCAGTGCCGCCACAACGCTCAGGACAGCGACCCCGTAGATACTCCACAGGCTCAAATGAAGAGAATCCAGCAAGAGCGCTGCTGCAACAAACGCCCCGTAAGAAATAAGAAGCGTTGGTAACCAAGTAAGATACTTTGAAAGAAAAGCGTAGCAATAACAAAAACCAACCAACGACACGACGCCAGTCAGAATACCGGGAATGGCCCGTATACCGAAGGCCGTTCCCTGTTCCACAATAAAAAACACCAAAATAGGTCCAGCGACCCATGGCATACTTCCAATAATCCCTCCAATTTTATTGCCCCATTTGCGGCTTACAAGGGTAATCATTCCAATGACCATCGGCATCATGGCCAGTTTAAAGTATAGCGTATTCATCCAGAAACTATAAATATCAACAAAGGTACACAGAGAAAGCACTCAAAGTCACGCTAACGTTTTTTTGTGGGCAAAGGTGCCTTGTGGTGCGTTGAAGGCTTATTTCAAACAATAAGGTACAGTACAATAATTGTCCTCATTTTTTAGCAGAGGCCATCGTCCGTCAATTCGTCAATCATCCCAAAAAGCTGATAAAAGTCAGTTTCAATCCCTGATATCCCTCATCTTTATTCGGAAGCGCTGCGGCTACTTTTGGGCAACCCGCTCGGAAGTGTAGCGTATCATTTACACCCCGACAAACGCAAAATTTAATACCTATGAGTGCTCTAATCCTTCTCCTTTCTGTCAGTCTGCTCGTGGCAGTCGGATTTTTAATCGCCTTTGTGTGGTCGGTCCGAAAGGGTCAATTCGACGATGATTACACGCCCTCCGTTCGAATTTTATTCGACGACAATGAAAAAAATTCATCTCCTCAATCATAAACTCCTCAAATCTAAAGTATGGAACCAATTTCCAAAACGACCGCTACTGTTGAAATGGAAGAGTTCACCTACGATAACGTCATTGTACGGAACTTCGCCATTGCCTCTATCGTGTTTGGGATAGTCGGCATGTTGGTAGGTGTGCTTATTGCTTTTCAGTTAGCATTCCCGGCCCTCAATTTTGACATTTCGTATACTACCTTTGGTAGATTACGACCATTGCACACCAACGCCGTGATTTTCGCCTTTGTCGGCAACGGTTTTTTTATGGGGCTTTATTACTCCGCGCCCCGGATTCTCCGAACCCCCATGTGGAGCCCTTTGTTGAGTCAAATCAATTTTTGGGGGTGGCAGTTAATCATCGTCGCGGCCGCCATCACTTTACCCCTTGGCCTAACCACTGGAAAAGAATACGCTGAATTGGAATGGCCCATCGACATTGCCATTGCTTTAGTTTGGGTAGCAGGGTTGGTTAACTTAGTAATGACGATGGTAAAACGTCGGGTTCAGCATATCTACGCGGCTATCTGGTTTTACTTAGCTTCTTTCGTAACGGTTGCCATGCTTCACGTGGTCAACAGTGTAGAATTGCCTATTTCGTTGACCAAAAGTTATTCGTGGTACGCTGGTGTACAAGACGCGTTGGTGCAGTGGTGGTACGGACACAATGCCGTGGCCTTTTTCTTAACCACGCCTTATTTGGGCCTGATGTATTATTTCTTGCCCAAAGCCTCCAATCGCCCTATCTATTCTTATCGTCTTTCGATTGTTCACTTTTGGTCATTGATATTTTTGTATATCTGGGCGGGTCCTCACCACTTGTTGTATACCTCATTGCCCGACTGGGCACAATCATTGGGGGTGGTTTTTTCCATCATGCTGATTGCACCTTCATGGGGTGGGATGATCAACGGGCTCTTTACCCTGCGCGGTGCTTGGGATAAAGTACGGGAAGATATTGTGCTAAAATTCATGGTTGTAGCCGTTACCGCCTACGGTATGGCCACCTTTGAAGGGCCGATGCTTTCACTGAAAAACGTTAATGCCATTGCCCACTATACCGACTGGATAGTTGCCCACGTACACGTTGGTGCCCTGGGTTGGAACGGGTTTATGACCTTTGCCATCATGTATTGGTTGTTTCCACGGATTTACGGTCGGCCTTTGTTCTCTCAAAAATTGGCTAATTTCCACTTCTGGATTGGCACGTTAGGCATTATTTTCTACGCAGTACCGATGTACTGGGCGGGCTGGACACAGTCGTCGATGTGGAAAGAATTTACGGAAGAAGGTTTCTTAAAATACCCTAACTTCCTCGAAACCGTTACTCAACTTGTTCCTTTCTACGTATTACGTGGTTTTGGTGGTACACTGTACTTGGTAGGTTTCTTGGTAGGTGCATATAACCTCATGATGACGGCTCTCAACGGCAAACTCATCAGAACCGAAACGGCCCGTTCGGCGTCTTTGGCTTCTATCTGGAATCCACCAGCCAACGAATATTGGCACAGCCGTATTTTTGAGCGCAAGCCCGTGTTACTGACCGTTATTGCCTTAGTTGCCGTAATTATTGGAGGCGTTATTGAGTTGGTTCCGACCTTCATGGTTGAATCCAACGTTCCGACCATCGAAAGCGTGAAACCGTATACTCCGCTAGAATTACACGGCCGCGACATCTACGTTCGTGAAGGTTGCTATACTTGTCACTCACAGATGATTCGTCCGTTCCGGAGTGAAACCGAGCGCTACGGCGAATACTCAAAAGCAGGTGAGTTTGTGTACGACCACCCATTCCAATGGGGGTCAAAACGAACTGGACCCGATTTGCACCGCGTGGGTGCCAAGTATCCAGATTCGTGGCACTTCAACCACATGGAAGACCCCACCAGCATGTCACCAGGCTCCATTATGCCTAAATACCCTTGGTTATTGGAAGATGAGCTTGATTTAAGCACTACCTCGGCCAAAATCAGCGCCATGCAAACGCTGGGCGTTCCTTACGAAGAAGGTTACGAAGAAAAAGCCACTGCTGATGCCCAAGAACAAGCCAAGCAAATTGCGGAAAATCTCAAAAAAGACGGTATCAAAGCCAAGTCTGACCGAGAAATCATTGCTCTGATTGCTTACCTACAACGAATGGGTACCGACATCAAAGCCGCTCAATAATGATAAAAAAATAGCAGTGAGTAATCTTACATTACTCACTGCTATAAACCCAATAGTCTATAAAAAATGAAATTCAGAAACTACCTCCAGGCAATCGACGGAGTGGCCATCTATCCGCTTATTGGGCTGCTCATTTTTACCGGTCTATTCATCGGTTTGGTTTGGTACCTCTTTCGTATGGACAAACAGACCATTCAAAAGATGAGTAATCTTCCGCTGGAAGACGGCACCGTCCGAAACATCCTTTCTACCTTTCTGCTGCTTTTTGTGACTTCAGGCGCTTTTGCGCAGGCAGAAGCCCCCAAAGCAGGAAACAAAGAATTAGTGACGTACCTTATCTTGATGATTTTGCTGTTGGTCATCGCAGCTGTGGTCGCAGTATTGGTACAGGTGTTGTTGTTGCTGAAAAAAATCTCCGCAAAAACGCAAACCTCCGAACAAGCAGTTGAAGACCTACGTGGCGATAAAGCACCGCTATTCAGCGCCCGTTGGTGGCAACGCTGGACGGGCTTCGGGGTTCAGCTCGAAGATGAGCAACGTATACTTATCACTGGCCACGACTACGACGGAATCCACGAACTCGACAACCGCATGCCACCTTGGCTCGCTTTCCTTTTTCAAGGGACTATCTTGTTCGCCTTTGTGTATTTGATTTATTATCACCTAACGGGCGCAGGAGATTTGCCGATGGCCGAACTTGAAAAAGAAACGCTTGTCATCGAAACTAAAAAAGCTGCCTTCCTTGAAAAAGCATCAGCCAAAATCAACGAGAATACGGTGGCGCTCCTTACTGATGCCAAAACCATTGAAGAGGGCAAAGCCATTTTTATCGCCAATTGCGCTGCCTGCCACGCGGCCGACGGTGGGGGCACGGTAGGCCCGAACCTTACCGACGAATACTGGCTGCACGGTGGCGGCATTAAAAATGTGTTCAAAACCATCAAATATGGCGTACCCGAAAAAGGGATGATTTCGTGGGAAAAGCAGTTAAATCCGCTCAAAATGCAACAGGTTTCCAGTTACATTATTTCATTGAAAGGAACAAAACCCGCTAGTCCCAAAGCTCCGCAAGGAGAAGTTTATACCGAAACAACAGCGAAAACGGATAGCACCGTTGCCTTGAAATAACATTGAACGTCAGCATGTCGGTTGAATTCTGACATGCTGACACCCCATTCCACTTTGACATTCTCAACCATGAATCCCCTCGATACACACCCCGATTTTGATGAATCGTTTCGCGATAATTTCGCAGCAGTAGACAACACTACTGGCAAACGAAACTGGTTTTTTCCGCAAAAACCAACGGGAAAATGGCATAATCGCCGCGTGTGGTTCACGATATTCCAACTCAGCGTAATGATTGGGCTGCCTTTTATTAAAGTCAACGGGCAGCCCTTATTTCTCTTCAACATTTTAGAGCGAAAATTCATCATCTTTGGTCTTTTCATCGGGCCACAAGATTATTGGCTCTTTGGACTCATGATGATTTCATTTTTTGTGTTTATCGTTTTGTTTACCACCGTCTTCGGGCGAGTATGGTGCGGATGGGCTTGTCCGCAAACGGTATTCATGGAAATGGTTTTTCGTAAAATTGAGTACGTCATCGAAGGGGATTGGAAAGCACAGCGGGCCTTGGAGAAAGCCCCCTGGAACAACGAAAAAATCGTCAAAAGAACCCTCAAAGTGGTGGTTTTTATGACTGTTTCGTTTCTGATTGCCAATCTTTTATTGAGCTATTTTGTGGGCGTTGACCGCTTGTGGCGCATTGTTTCGGAGCCTATCACTGAGCACTTGACGCTGTTTTTGGGAATTTGTGCGTTCACGCTGATTTTCTTCTTCAATTTTGCGTGGCTACGCGACCAAGCCTGCACCGTTGTATGTCCTTATGGACGTTTACAGGGTGTTTTGTTGGATAAAAATTCAGTCGTGATTGCATATGACTACAAACGCGGTGAACCGCGCGAAAAACTGCACAAAGGCAAAGAACGCACCGCTGGCGACTGCATCAACTGCTTTCAGTGCGTGAATGTGTGTCCTACCGGAATTGACATTCGTAACGGTACCCAAATGGAGTGTGTCAATTGCACCGCTTGTATTGATGCCTGCGACAACATCATGGAGAAAGTAAATCTGCCCAAGGGTTTGATTCGCTTCGACTCCGAAAACAACATTGCAAGTGGCAAAAGCAAGTTAATAACAACCAGAACCATTGCGTACGCCGTTGTTTTAACGGCATTATGGGTGGCCTTGGGCTACGCCATACTGACCCGCGACGACACCGAAACCACCATGCTTCGGGTGCCCGGCTCTCGCTACATCGAGAATCCAGACGGCAGCATCAGTAATTTATACACCTTCAAACTTTTCAATAAAACCAATCATGCCATCAACCCCGAAATGCGGATTCTTTTTCCGAAAGGCAGTCTTAAATTTGCGGGGATTCCCAGTTTGCACCTCGACGGAGCAGGGATGGTAGAAGGGTCGGTGTTTATTACCATTCCCAAAACCGAAATTGCCAACCGCAGAACAGAAGTCAAATTGGCCATTTATGCGGGGAGTGAAAAACTGGAAGAATTTAAAACCACGTTTATTGCACCGGAAGAATAGTGATTAGTGGCTGGTGAACCGTAGGCGGTTTATTTATCTATTACCAGCCACCGACTACTCTCCACAAACTATTTAAAATTATGAAAATCTCTTGGGGTACTGGCATTTGGGTTCTGTATGGCTCGTTTGTCCTGTTGATATTGACGATGGTGGGCATGAGTGTAGTCCAAAAAATAGACTTGGTGACGGATAAGTATTACGAAGAAGAAATACAATACCAAGGTAAAATTGATAAAATCAAAAACGCCAAAAGTTTGGCGGCTCCGCTGGTTTGGGAAGTGACAGAAACTGGCATTAAAATCAACTATCCTAAGGAGTTACAAAACATAAGCGGTGTTGTAAACTTCTATTGCCCTTCCGACAACAGTAAAGATTTCAGCGTAAAAATTCAGCCCGATTTAGGAAATACACAGTACATTCCAACCCAAAACGCGGCAGCGGGGCGTTATAGAATTCAATTCGACTGGAAATCTGGAGAGATGGGATATTGGAACGAAGGTATCGTAAATTTATAGTAAAAAACACCATGTTTTACCTCGCATTTACTTTAGGCCTAATGAGCAGTCTCCACTGTGTGGGGATGTGCGGACCTATTGCGCTGGCGTTGCCGGTTCACCACCGGTCAACATTCGGAAAAATGTTAGGGATTTTGATGTATAACGCGGGTCGCGCCATTACCTACAGTTTGCTTGGGGTGTTGTTTGGATTTGTGGGTAGTGCGTTGAATTTTGGAGGATTGCAGCGCGGCCTCTCCATCGGAACGGGCCTTTTTTTGTTGGGTACGGTGGCGTATTCATCACATTGGCTCGACCAGCTTTCTGCTCCTTTACCCTTGCAAAAAGGGGTTCAATGGATAAAAAAAAGACTGAGCTCGCTGCTTTCTCGTCGAAGTTTCCCTGCATTGTTTCTGCTTGGTACGCTCAATGGTTTATTGCCGTGCGGCCTTGTATACATGGCACTTATTAGCTCCGTTGCCCTAGGCAATCCGTGGGAGGGGGGACTATTTATGGCTCTTTTTGGGGTGGGTACAATTCCTGCCATGAGTGCCGTGGCATTTGTAAAAACGTTTATCTCAACCAAATTTCGTAACCAAGCCCGCCGCCTCATGCCTGCTTTTGTGGCGGCGGTGGCGATTCTTCTTATTGTAAGGGGTTTTCAATATTCCGAAAATTCGTTGATGGAAAAAACATCCCACACAATCCCCATTTGTCACGGCGAATAATGTTCAGTGACTTTTGTTACATTTCTGGGTTGGGGCTCAACCCCTATGCTTCCTAGTGCCAGCCTTTATTAGTTTAGGTATCAAGCCCCACCTGCTCGTTAACTCCTACTAATTAAGGTATTACGACTAATCACTTCTTCTTTTCTTAAAGATTCGAGGCGCTTTTTCTCTTCAGATTCTCATGACAGTTTTTAGCTATACATGACGATTATCATATTTTACTCGGCCAAAGAAGTTGATTTTTGATAAAGTTACCTTTCAGTATTCACCATGAACAGTCAGCTCTTACAAAAATATAACGTCCCTGGCCCGCGCTATACGAGTTATCCAACGGTGCCTTATTGGGACAAAACCCCGGTAACAGACGAGCGTTGGAAAAACCTCGTAAACGACACTTTTGAAGTAAGCAACGCCACCCAAGGCATCAGTCTATATATCCATTTGCCATTTTGCGAGCGCCTTTGCACCTATTGCGGCTGCAATACCCGTATCACGGTCAATCACAAAGTAGAGCACCCTTATATTGATGCGTTGTTGAAAGAATGGCAACTTTACACTGACTTCTTACCCAATCGTCCTCAACTGCGGGAAATTCACTTGGGAGGGGGCACTCCAACTTTTTTTAGCCCCGAAAACCTAAAAAGGCTTATCAATGGATTGCTCGCCAAGGCCGATGTTCACCCTGATGCCGAATTTGGCTTTGAGGCTCACCCCGCCAATACAACCGATGAGCACTTAACGGCACTTTACGAAGTGGGTTTTCGACGCATAAGCATTGGTGTTCAGGACTTTAACCCGGTTGTCTTAGAACTTATCAATCGTCCGCAAACCTACGAACAGGTGCAACACTTGACCGAAAAAGCACGCGAAATCGGTTACAATTCGGTCAATTATGATTTAGTGTATGGGTTGCCCCAGCAACAAATCAATACCGTGGCTAAGACCATCAGTGAAGTGATTCAACTACGCCCCGACCGGATTGCGCTTTACAGCTACGCCCACATACCTTGGGTAAAACCCGGGCAGCGAAAATTTACGGAAGCAGATTTACCCGATGCCGCCAAAAAACTGGCGATTTACGACAATTGTCGGGAAGCTTTAGAAACGGCGGGCTATACCGACATTGGTATGGACCATTTCGCTTTACCGACAGATGGCCTCTACGAAGCCGTTCAACAAAAACGCCTACATCGCAATTTTATGGGTTATACCACCACCCAAACCAATTTGCTGATTGGCCTGGGCGTATCAGCTATCAGTGATTGTTGGTGGGGCTATGCACAAAATGAAAAAACCGTTGAGAAGTATTACGAACGACTCAAATCCGACGAACTTCCTTTGTTTAGAGGCCACGTACTGACCCGCGAAGACCTGATACTGCGCCGTCACATCCAACGATTGATGTGCAATTTTGAAACAACTTGGTACGATTCAAAAGAACAATGTAAAGAGCTATATGATGCACTTGCCCGATTAGAAGAACCCGAAAAAGATGGGTTGGTCATCATCGAACCCTATCATCTGGCCGTGACCGAAAAAGGGAGAAATTTTATACGCAACATCAGTATGGCCTTCGATGCCCGCCTTTGGAATGATATTCCACAAACGGCAATTTTCAGTCAGGTGTTTTAAAACTGCTCTGAACTCTTAGGTATGATTTTATATAATAAACTTTCAAATTCCTGAATATCAATAAGATACCTAATTAAAAATTGGCTATTTTATATACCTATTCAATTAACACTTGCAAAAATCACAATAACCTCCGTATTTGGTATGTTAGAAGTATTTATTCAGCAAACCCAAGCGATGAGAAGACACGTCGAAATGTTACATGCACTCTTTAAAAGTGCAACAGAGGGGATTATTGTGGTAGATTCATGGGGAGAAATTCAGTTGGTAAATCCAAAAGCGCAGGCGCTGTTTGGGTATGCTGAAGGAGAATTGCTCGGCAAGAAAATTGAGACCCTTATTCCTCAACGGTACGCAAAAAAGCACGTTGATCACCGCATGAATTACGCCCAGCAACCCAAAGCCAGAAGCATGGGTGGCAATTTTGATTTAAAGGCCAAACGCAAAGATGATACCGAGTTTCCGGTAGAAGTGAGCCTGAGTCCGTTTAGTACCAGCGATGGCGACTACATCGTTAGCTTTATTATTGATATTTCGGAACGAAAAAAACAAGAAGTTGCGCTACTTGAAGCCCACCACGAAATCCAAAACCTAAACGCTGACTTAGAAAAACGGGTCGAACAACGTACCCGTGAACTAGCCCTAGCAATGGAAGAACTCGAACAATCAAAGCAGGAAGTAATGCGGGCCCTCGAAAAAGAGCGCCAACTGAACGATATGAAAACAAAATTTGTGACCATTGCCTCGCACGAGTTCCGTACTCCTTTGGCCACAATCTTGTCATCAGCCTCGTTGATTGGGCGTTATGTATACAGTGAAGAAGATGAGAAACGTCAAAAACACGTTCAACGCATAAAATCGACGGTCAATAATCTGACCGAAATTTTGAACGATTTCCTATCGTTGGGAAAACTAGAAGAAGGTCAAATACGGAACGTGCCTGTGGTGTTTAATCTTTATGAATTTTGCAAAGAAATGGTGGATGAACTCCGCTCGGTCTGTAAAGAAAATCAGCAGGTGCAGTACGTACATACTGGCGACTCGGAGGTGTGTATTGACCGGCATTTACTCAAAAACGTGCTCATCAACCTTATTTCCAATGCCGCAAAATATTCGGGAGAAGGAAAAGACATCTTTTTAAACACCGAAAAAGTTGATTCAAAGCTCAAGATTGTCATTCGGGACCAAGGAATCGGTATTCCTGAGCAAGATATTCCCTATGTATTTGACCGATTTTTTAGGGCGCAAAATTCAGGAACCATTCAAGGTACTGGACTAGGGCTCAACATAGTATACAAATATGTTCAGCTGATGAATGGTGATATTCACCTTGATAGTAAGCTCAATGAAGGTACCCGTGTTTTTCTTGTACTTCCCACGTAATAGTAAATGAAAACAATCCTGTTGATAGAAGACAATCCCGATATGCGGGATAATACGACCGAAATTCTGGAGTTGGCCCACTACAAGGTGATAACGGCAGAAAACGGGAAACAAGGCATAAAATTGGCGCAAGAAAGTAGTCCTGACCTTATCATCTGCGATATTATGATGCCAGAGCTGGATGGCTATGGCGTGCTTCATTTACTCAGCAAAGAGCCTTCTACGGCTAGTATTCCGTTTATTTTTCTAACCGCAAAGGCCGAAAAAAATGACTATCGTAAGGGAATGACGCTGGGGGCCGACGATTACCTCACCAAACCCTACGACGATGTTGAGCTATTAAGTGCCGTTGAAACGCGTCTGCGGAAAAACAACTTGCTCAAAACCGAATATTCACGTACGGAGGAAGGCCTTTACCAATTTTTGAACGAAGCCAAATCTTTTGAATCCCTCAAAAAACTTTCGGAAAATAAGAAAACGAAGCTCTTCAAGAAACGGGAGATTATCTATTCGGAAGGCAATTATCCCAACGCGGTTTATTTCCTAAAAAGCGGAAAAATTAAGAATTTCAAAACCAACGAATTTGGGAAAGAGTACATTATCGAGCTGCACAAGCCCGGTGATTTTTTTGGGTATTTGGATTTGCTGGAAAACACCGCCTACCAAGACTCGGCGGTTACGCTTCAAGACAGTGAAGTGGTGATTATTCCCAAAGATGAGTTTAATTCCTTGTTGTACAACAACCGTGATGTAGCCTCAAAATTCATCAAAATCCTTTCCAATGAAGTACGGGAACGTGAAGAACGCCTGCTCAAATTAGCCTATAACTCAGTGCGTAAACGCGTAGCCGAATCGCTCATTATGCTGGCTAACCGCTATCAGGAGGACAAAACCAAGCATTTTGCGATCGCCATTACCCGCGAAGATTTGGCAAGCATTGTAGGAACAGCGACTGAAACGGTGATTCGCACGCTGTCGGATTTCAAAGAAGAATCACTCATCGAAATGAAAGGTAGTCTCATCACGGTGCTGGATTATGAAAAACTGGCCCGAATGAGAAACTAAAACGAAAGACAACTTACAAATAACTAACGTCGGCGAGGTTTGAACCGTGGTACGCAGCCCTCGCCGACGTTGCATTTCTACCCCAAAGCCTCCACCTCCAGCATTGCCTGCTCCCAGTTTTCAGTCGATTTATCTATTTTTTGCTTGATTTCAGCGTATTGGCGGTTGAGTTCGGCCAACTTGGTCGGATTGCTGTAAACAGATTCATCGGCCAATTTCGCTTCCATTTCCGTCTTACGTTTTTCTAGTTCATCAATCTCTTTTTCGAGCTGATTTACTTTATTTTGAAGCTGTTTGAGCGCCTGCCCGTTTGAACTCCCATTTTTAGACGGAGCAGCAGGAGCCGCTGGCGCGGTTTTTATGGCGTTCATAGATGCCAAGCTCGTCATAACGGCCTCTTTTCCTTTGGCTGTCTCTTCTTCTCCCCGCTCTTCCTGCCACCACTCGTATTCCTGATACGTGCCTGGGTATTCTTTTACTTCGCGATTGTCGATGTACCAAATTTTGCTCGCAATGGCTTCCACAAAAAAACGGTCGTGAGAAACCACCACAAAAGAGCCTTCATACTGGCGCAGCGCCTGAATCAGGATATTGACCGATTGCATGTCTAAGTGGTTGGTAGGCTCATCGAGTAGCAGGAAGTTGGCTTCCGATACCAGTACCTTTGCCAACGCTACCCGCGATTTTTCGCCTCCAGAGAGGACCTTTATTTTTTTAAAAACATCCTCGCCCGTAAACAGAAAACATCCCAAAATGGTCCTACATTCTGTTTCACTCTTGGTTGGGTTGGCATATTTAAGTTCTTCCAGAATCGTATGCTCAATATTCAGTGATTCCAACTGGTGCTGAGCATAAAACGTAAAAAGTACGTTATGCCCTAATCGCCGCTCACCTTCAATGGGCTCGGTGCCAGCAATGACCCGCAGGAGCGTCGATTTTCCTTTTCCATTGGCTCCGATGAGGGCGATTTTATCACCCCGTTCCATCGAAATAGTGGTATTTTTGAGGATTTCTTTTTCTCCGTATGCTTTCGAAACGTTTTCGAGTTGCAGCACATGGCGTCCCGGTTGGGTGGTAAACTGAAATCGAAAATGCACTTTTGCATTTTCATCGACTACCGCCTCTACGCGGTCCATTCTATCCAACATTTTGGCGCGACTTTGGGCTTGTTTGGCTTTGGTTGCTTTGGCCTTAAAACGCTCAATGAAACGCTCCGTTTGGCGTATTTTAGCCTGTTGGTTTTCGTAGGCTCCCTTTTGAATCTCGTTACGCAAGGCTTTTTCTTCGATGTAAAAAGAATAATTGCCGCCGTAATAATTCAACTTTTGGTTGCTAACTTCTACCATTGTATCGCAGACATTGTCCAAAAACTCCCGGTCGTGAGAAACCACAATCACGGCATTTTCATAACTCTGCACGTATTTTTCTACCCACTGAATCGATGGTAAGTCCAGGTGGTTGGTAGGCTCATCGAGCATCAACAGCGAAGGCTTTTGGAGCAGCAATTTGGCGAGCATCACGCGCATACGCCACCCTCCCGAAAACAGTCGCAGTGGTTTTTGTAAATCGGCTGTAGAAAAGCCGAGACCTTCCAAAATTTCTTCTGCTTTAGATTGGATAGAATAGCCATCCAAAGCTTCAAATTCTTCCTGAATGCGGGCGAGCCGGTCCACCAATTTGTCTTGGTAATTGACCTCCATTTCGTGAATGACCGCATCCATCTGCCGTTGGAGTTCGTTGGCACGCTCAAAAGCCTGCATCGCTACCGACAAAATAGAATCGTCACTTTGGTACGAAAGCAAATCCTGATTCAAAAAACCGATGGTACAACCGCCTGATTTTGAGATATGTCCAGCATCGGGCTGATAATTACCCACAATTAAATGCAATAAAGTAGACTTGCCCGTTCCGTTCAAACCAATAAGGCCAATTTTATCTTTGGGCTTGATGTGGAGCGAAGCGTTTTCGTATAACGCCCGGTCGCCGAGATAATACGATAAGTTAGTTATTGAAATCATGCCGCAAAGTTAGTGTATTTTTTGCCTCCTTGCCCGACTTGTTCAAGTGGAATCAAAGCTATTCTTTCTAAAAATGAATAATTACGATCCATAAAGCACCAACATTTAGCGTTAAAAACCGTCTTTGAACTAAATGAAAAGACTTTGGCATCAAATAAAACAATTCCGTTTGTCGCCTTTCGTTAAAACCATCAATGAAATAAGAAAGCCCTGTAAGACAAGCCGAGATTTTATATCTTTGTCGATTAAGCAAGCCTCGAATGCAATTTTCAATACCTCAACATACGGTGACGCCTTCTCTGCTACGCAATTATACTGCGTTGGTGGTACAGAACAATCCCGACATTTTGCACCGTTTTCACATTCGGTGGCCGTTGTGGCTGTTCAATACTCCTTTGCACGTAAAACACCAAATGGCTTCAGAGGTGTACACGTTCATCTTGACTGATACCGCCACCCAAACCGAAGCCTTCGGGGTTTTTCATTTATTCATTCAACAGCAAGCAGGAATCAGCCCATCTCAAGCTTCATTTGGGTCTTTTGAAATAGCAGAGCGCATCAGCCATACCGAATTTGCAGAGTGGTTGACGGGCATTGAAGATTTTGCCAAAAGGGTGGGAATCAGCAGTCTGCGCATCAAGCATTATCCTACGGGTTATAATCCCTCACGCAGTACTTTTGTGCGAAGGGGGCTTTTAAGGCGTGGTTTTGAACTGACTCAGAGCATAGAAAATCAGTTCATTCCAGTCACCCAAACCAACTTTGAGGAAGGGCTTCACGCTTCTGAGCGCCGCCGCTTACGCAAGTGCTTACGGGCGGGGTTTCGTTTTGAGGAATGGCTCAACCCGCCAGCGCGTGAAGTCTACACGTTCATTAAGCACAACCGTCAATTATTAGGGTATTCGCTTTCGTTCAGTTTTGAGCAATTGCAACTGTGGCTTAGTGTTTTTGCACCGCATTTCCGCGTGTTTTGCGTCAAAGATGGCGATACATTGGCCTCACTTTCGGTTACGGTGCGTGTAGGAGAGTCAGTATTGTATAACTTCTGTCCCGCCGACAACCTGACGTATCGTACGTTCAGTCCCGCCGTGTTGCTCAATAAAGGACTATACGGGGAATGCCAACAAAAAGGAATCTCACTCTTGGATTTAGGAATCTCCGTCAATGAAGCGGGTGAACTAAAACCCAGTTTGAAGCGATTTAAGGAGAATTTAGGCGCAAAAAACTGCGACAAATACGTTTTTTATAAAAATTTGCTCTAAACAAAAACGTCGACAGTGCTTGGTGCGCTGCCGACGTTGCGAATGACAATATTTATTTCTATTTCGCTGCTACTTTTCCCCACGTGTCTTTCAATCCAACGGTACGATTAAAAACCAAATGGTCAGCGGTACTGTCTGTATCAAGGCAAAAATACCCTTTACGCATAAATTGAAACTTCGCGCCTATCGCGGCTTCTTTCAATGCAGGTTCGGCATAGCCCGTAATGACCTGCAACGAATTGGGATTAATATAGTCTTTAAAATCCCCTTCGGCGGTTGAAAGGTCTTCCACAGTGAAAAGTCGGTCGTATTCTCGAATCTCGATGGGCAAGGCTTCGTTGACCGACACCCAATGCAGTGTGCCTTTTACGTTGATGCCTGAGGTATCGCTACCGCTTTTGCTGTTTTCGATGTATGAGCAATGCAATTCGGTCACATTTCCTGCTTCATCTTTAACGAAATCGTCACACTTGATGATATAAGCACTTTTGAGGCGAACCATCTGCCCTGGAGCTAAACGGAAGTATTTTTTGGGAGCTACTTCCATAAAATCATCCCGTTCGACGTAAATCTCACGACCGAAAGGAATCTCACGCATACCGCTGTTGGGGTCTTCAGGATTGTTTTCGCTGTGGCAAATCTCCACCTGACTTTCGGGGAAATTGGTGATAATTACTTTGAGCGGGTCAAGCACAACCATACGGCGCTCGGCCACTTTGTTGAGATGTTCGCGAATACAGAATTCCAGCAAACTTACATCAATCAGGTTGTCGCGACGTGCTACCCCAATGCGGTCACAAAACTCACGAATAGACTCTGGTGTATATCCTCGACGACGCAAGCCCGAAATCGTGGGCATTCGTGGATCATCCCAGCCTGTTACATGTTGTTCGTTGACCAATTGGAGGAGTTTTCGTTTGCTCATTACGGTATACGTAAGGTTCAGACGCGCAAACTCATATTGTTTTGACGGAAATATTTCTAATTTTTCGATGCACCAATCGTACAAATCGCGGTGAGGAATAAATTCTAATGTACAAATAGAATGCGTGATTTTTTCGATTGAATCCGATTGTCCGTGGGCAAAATCGTACATGGGATAAATGCACCATTTGTCGCCTGTACGGTGGTGATGCGCAAATTTGATGCGGTAAATCACAGGATCGCGCATGATCATATTCGGGGCCGCCATGTCGATTTTGGCCCGAAGTGTACGGGTTCCTTCGGCAAACTCACCATTTTTCATGCGTACAAACAACGCTTCGTTTTCCTCAGGTGTGCGGTCACGGTAAGGGCTATTGGTTCCTGGCTCGGTGGGAGTTCCCTTCTGCGCCGCCATTTGTTCCGACGTAGATTCGTCCACGTACGCCAGTCCTTTACGGATAAGCAACAACGCATACTCGTACAAAGAATCAAAATAATCAGAGGCATAAAATTCATTAACCCACTGAAAACCTAGCCATTGTACATCATTCTTGATGGAGTCTACGTATTCGGTATCTTCCGTCACAGGGTTGGTGTCGTCAAAACGAAGGTTTGTTCCTCCGCCGTATTTTTGAGCAACGCCAAAATTAAGGCAAATTGACTTGGCGTGGCCAATGTGTAAATAGCCGTTTGGCTCGGGTGGAAAGCGCGTTAAAACTCGCCCTCCGTGTTTACCGTTACGGAGGTCTTCCTCGATGATTTGCTCGATGAAGTTAAGTGATTTTTCTTCGGTGGGTTCTTTGCTGATTTCACTCATGTGGCTCTGGTTACTGGTGGTAATTCGCAAAAGTAGTATAATTCGTTCTCATCAAGGAGGAGTCAGCAGGGAAAAATAAGAGAAAATACCTAAGTTTGCCTACTTTTTTAAACCTATGATATTTTCCGGAATGAACAATACCCTCAAATTCGCCATTTACATCGTTGTTTTCAGTCTTATTTGGTTGGTTGGAGAAAAATTAATCGGTTATCAAAATACAATTGTTGACTGGCTACCCTTCACAAGTTTGCTTTGGTTAATCCTGATTGGAGTATTTTACATTGTCTTTCTGCGAAGCACGCGTCGACAAGCCACAAAGGTAGTTTATAGTAGAAATGTCAGGTTGCTACTCACACTTAGTATCTACTGGCTACTCGCTTTTGGATTAGTAAAATGGGCTTATTTTTTATTTGTTAATCCTGATTATTTTAATGACCTCATTATTCGGGGCCGGGAATGGCTCACGCTGACCGCTACCTCGGAAGAAAACTTTGAAAACGCCACCCGTATGATGGATGATTTTCTGCAATTGCCTGTCTATTTGGGTATTACTACCGCCGTTCAACTTATTTTCTGCTTAATTTACGCCTTTTTATTCCCTGCTTTTGTCAAGAACAAATAGAGTCTTGTCGATTATTTTTTTGATTAAACGTTCTGATTATCACGTCTTTTCTTCTGATAGTGCAACTTTTTTAAAACTATTTTCGGAAGAACGCCGTTTATAATGCAGTTGAAAACGATACTTACCCAAGGGCTTTGGTACCACGCCCAACGGTCGAGAGGGTGTTGCAGACAAACTTTCTGACGACTCCTCGGCGCGCTCGTACATACAACGCTGCAACTTACTAACATATTGGAATGAGCAATCAACGGGTGGCGGTCTTCCGAAAGACCCACTTCAATGCTGCGCATCGACTCAACAATCCGGCTTGGTCGGAAGAGGAAAACGCACGCATTTTTGGAAAATGCAATTTGCCGAACTACCACGGTCATAATTATGAGCTGATTGTCCGGGTAACGGGAGAGGTAGACCCGAATACCGGCTACGTTGTGGATTTGAAATGGCTGAACGATTTGATAGAACACAATGTTCTGCAAAAGTTCGACCACAAGAATCTGAATCTTGACACGGAAGAGTTTAAACACCTGAATCCCAGTGCCGAGAACATTGCAATTGTGATTTACAACATCCTGCGTGGGCATTTACAATCCACTTTTGATTTGAAAATAAGACTATATGAAACCGAACGAAACTTTGTGGAATACCCCGCGTGAGGCTGCCACTTTCGTTGATTTAAACATTGACGAATGGGGCGATGACCACAGCTTAAGTGCCTACGATACACCCATGCGCGAAGATGCTTTTGAGCTGAGCGATGTTGAAAAAGTAGCAAAAATTGAGCTGCATTTTAAAGAAATAATGGAGACCTTGGGTCTTGACCTAACCGATGACAGCCTGAAAGGAACACCTCATCGGGTGGCTAAAATGTACGTAAAAGAGATATTTAGCGGTCTTAACCCTAAAAATAAGCCCAAAGCCACCCTTTTTGAAAATAAATACAATTACAACGAAATGCTTGTGGAGAAAGACATCAGTTTTTACTCCAACTGCGAGCACCATTTTGTACCCATTTTTGGCAAAGCCCACGTAGCTTATATTTCAAGTGGCAAAGTGATTGGACTTTCAAAACTGAACCGTATTGTTCAGTATTTTGCCAGACGCCCTCAGGTACAGGAGCGTTTGACGGTTCAAATCGGCAAGGAATTGCAACAAATTCTCCAAACCGAAGACGTGGCCGTAGTAATGGATGCCAAGCATTTGTGCGTAGCTTCGCGCGGCATACAGGATGATACAAGCACCACTATCACCTCTTTTTACGGCGGCAAATTCAAAGAAGACGCTACCAAAAATGAGTTCTTGAAGTATTTGTAATCTCAAATATTACTCTACACCCAACAGAGTCAAGGCAGCGCGGGCTTTATTGTCCACGCTGTTTTTGTATTCGTGCTTAGGGTAATTAAGGGCTTGCTTGAAATGATAAATGGCCTTGGCGTTGTTGCCTTTTGCCTGATACATGTAGCCCAATTGCAGCGCTGAAGTGGCCCCAAAATACAAACTCTGTGCCTGGCTGAGCGCAATGGCGCGTTCATAATGCACGATTGAAGAATCAGGACGATTCTGGCGTTGAAGAGTACGCCCCCAACGATAATGAAATTCGGCTTTATCGTACAGCGTGGTAAAAAAAGTTTCTTGATACGGTTTCAAAGCAGAGGCTGCTTCCTGTAAATATCCCCCATCAAACGCCAATCGGGCTTTCATTAAGGCTTTCTGTTGTCCCGAAACTTCTTTCTTTCGGAAGCTTTTGGCGAATTTTTCCGCAAATTTATCGGCTTCTACGTAACTCGTTCCAACGGTCAGGACGCGCTCCAAATAGGGCATTGCCACAGCTTCTTCACCTTCCAGCCAATGGCTCAAAAACAATTTTAGGTGCGTATCTTTCAGGTAATTTTGGCCTTTATACTGCGCCAGAAATCGTTTTAAGTGCGTACGTGCTTCGTCGTATTGGCCTTTTTGAAGTAGAATTTCTCCTTTTAGGTATTCCAAAAAAGGAAACGCCAGATAGCCACTGCCAACGGGCCGCTGATTGAGTAATTTTAGGGCCTGCTCTCCGCGTCCGTCCTTCATTGAGATTGTTGTTCCGAAAAAATGGAGCAGTAAATTATCCTTTTCACCGTTAACAAATCCCAAAAGCGCTGCGTTTTGCGGCTCAGTGTAAGTGAGGATATATGCGTGCAACAGCAACTCAACCAGTCTTGCTTCGGGGCCAAACAATTTGTCTTTTTGAATAATGGCCTTGATTTCACGCATTCCCTGCGGAATATTGCCGCGCAAGCCCAGCAGCTTGGTAACCCATTGGTAGTTTTGCGGGGCCGAACCAATCAATACGTGGAGCATCCCCAATGACTTGTAGGTCGAAATAAAATCGGGATATTTTTTGGCATTTTCTTCTAGTAGCCGATACGCCTTGATAATATCCCAACAGGCGCTGACTTCTTTGCCGAATTTCAATTTGATAAACGCCCAATGCAGACGAATTTCGGCCTGATACAGTCGCTGATAAGGCGAACTCGGGGGCAACTCTTCCAAAAACGCCAAGCGTTTGTCTTGATTGGGAGACAATTGTTCAAACAAACGTTTTTCGTCGCTGACCAACAACGTGACCATGTCGGCGTAATCTTCCACATACACAGCAAAGGCTTTTTGCAGACCCGTATTTTTCTCTTTTTGCAGCAGCGCCCTTGCGGAGGTAACTTTCAACTTAAACACATCAGCGTACGCCTCTTGAAGCGTGGGCGTAATTTGGTACGGATTACTTTGGCCGAAGGAAGGAAGACGAGAAAAGAAAAAACCAAGAAAAAAGGCAAAAAAGCCGGTGAATAAAACTCCCTTTTTCACAATTTAAAACCTTCTTTTTGAAGCAGTTGTTCAAGTGAGAAGTGATATTTCCCCAGTAAACTAACATTTTTTTCCCAAGTCGAAATGATGCCATCTTGCCCTGCCCGCGAGACAAACTGTTGTTTGGTTCCTGAAAAAAACCAAATGACTTCCTGAACGCCGAAATCCAACAATTTTTTGGTTTTAATGCCGTAATAATCCATTTCTGAAATCCCGAAATCGGTCGTATCGGCCTGTATATCCACTTCTATGACCGCTAAGGGTGGAATTTCGAAGTATTTATCTTTAAAAGCATGATTTTGCAAAGCTGCCTTTTCGTAAATCACAATATCAGAGGAAACGTTGCTAAGTTTTTTGAGATGAAAGCCCACTTCTTTAGTGATAACGAAATAGGCATCTTCATCTAAATTTTTCAACAAATATTTCATCAAAACGCCAATAATTATTGCATGGGTGTCGCTTTCGCCCTTAATTTCTTCCTTCGTTTTCAGTTGATTTAATACATCTTTATAGCCCCGATAGTACATGGGTTTTCCGTCGTATTCTTCATAAATCAACGATTTCGGGATTTCATGCTTGGCAAATTTGGTCCGAATGCGTTTGCGTTTGGTGGAGACTGCTACCATGTCAATTCCTGTTTAACTAAATCAAAGATAGACAAATAAACAACTACCCTAGCTCCTCAATGAGACAATTCTTTTGCTGAAACAGGAAGCTGTCGCCGCGTTGTTTTCCCATCAGCGAAGCGCCCAGCGGTGATTGTGGCGACACCGCGATTACTTTTATTCCCGCCATGTCAAGCAGCCCCACGCTCACGGCCACAAAAAAATAACCCGCTGTGGTTTTGACCAACGTACCCAATCCAACGCGTTGAAACTGAAACAACGGGTCGATGCGGTCCAGCACAGCGCGCTCCTGACGAATCTGGTCGTACAACTGGGCGTGGCGGTCTCGTTCGTTTTGGGCCATGGCCCGCGCAGTTTCGTACTTATCTCCCGCACTGCTTTTGGTTTCTTCATTGGCTGAGCTTTGGGCAGATTGCATGGCATCCAATGCAGCCTGCATTCGAGCATCCAAATGCGCTTTTAAACGTTCCAGAATGGCTAATTTCATAATTGGTGTTATTCGTTTGACGATGAAATAACAAGAACAAAGAATACATTTCCTTGTACTGTTCTCCATGTTGTCGGGCCTCCGCTGTATTACAATCGGTGATTAATAATTTGGTCGTACATCCCTGCGAAGGCCGACTGTTTCACACCTTCCGAAGAAAGAAAATCGTGCGGAAAACCCAGTTCTATTTTGCTGAGTTCATTCAGCCGATGCATCATTTCGTCGGGAATGGTTGAATCAAGGCTTTTGATAGAATCTTGCAATTGCTCCACACGACGAGCCCCGATGATGGGCATGACGTTAGAAACCCGTTGTCTGGCCCAATTGATGGCCACCTGCGTGGGGGTTACGCCCAACTCATCAGCGATTTCTACCACGGCTTGGGCAATCTCCTGACTGCGTTCGTTGCGTCGGAGGCTATTTTCGGGCACGCGCCCGCCTTCTCCGCGTAGGTATTTGCCCGTCAGCGCCCCGCCGCCAATCACCCCCCAGGGCGTTACGGCCATATCTAGGGCTTTGGCCATGGGTAACAAATCGCGTTCAGCGCCCCGTTGTAGCAACGAATACTCAATCTGCAAAGCAGCAAATTGGCTCCAGCCACGCAGTTCGGCAAGCATATTAGCCCGCGAAATCACCCAAGCAGGCGTGTCAGAAATACCGATGTAATGCACTTTCCCACTACGCACCAAGTCGTCCAATCCACGCATTACTTCCTCTACAGGTGTGGTAAAATCCCACATGTGAACCCAAAACAAGTCGATATAATCAGTATTGAGGCGTTTTAAACTTTCGTTGAGCGAACGAACCATATTTTTGCGATGGTTTCCAGCGTAGTTGGGGTCACCGTCGCGGTCCATGAGGGTGTATTTGGTAGCGAGCACAAAATGGTCGCGGTCGGAAGCGATAAAATCTCCTAAAAATTTCTCCGAAGTCCCTTCGGTGTAGCGATTGGCCGTATCTATAAAATTACCGCCAGCATTGGCATACATGTCAAAAATTTTCTTACTTTCATGCTTGTCAGCGCCCCATCCCCATTCGGTTCCGAAGGTCATGGTGCCAAGACAAATTTCTGAAACACGAAGGCCTGATTTTCCCAATAATTTGAATTTCATAGTGATGAAGTTTGTTAGGTGATAAAGCACACGCGTTGTCGGATGAGACGTTACTCTTTCAAAAGCTGACCGACAAAATCGGCTTTTCTTTCCCGCAAATCTGCGTTTTTGCTCAAAATTACGGATAAAACTCGGTTAATTATGTGTTTTCACAATTCGTTAACAGCCACCGTTGCAGAAGTAGAGAAACGCTTTGAAGCTACTTCAGAAGTTAAGCAAGCTGATTTTCAGCCTGTCTACCACGGAAATGGGTTTGATTATCCCACTTGGCCCGTGATTACTGCGCAAGCCCCGCAAACCATCCAACTGTTTCGTTGGGGGCTGGTGCCGCGTTGGGTAAAATCCAAAGAAGAAGCCGAAGAAATGCGGGCCAATACGCTCAATGCCAAGGTTGAAACTTTGGCTCAAAAACCCTCTTTTAAATATGCCCTTCGAGAATCCCAGCGTTGTCTTGTACCTTCTACGGGATTTTTTGAATGGCAAACCGTGGGCAAACAAAAATACCCTTACTACATTCGGTTACGCAATCAACCACTTTTTGCCATGGCGGGAATCTGGGAAAGTTGGCACAATCCCGACTTCGCCGATGATGTTTGGAACACCTTTAGCATTATCACCACGGAGGCCAATCCCATGATGGCGCGTATTCACAATACCAAGCAGCGAATGCCTTTGCTTCTATTGCCGGGTAGTGAATCCCTTTGGCTTCAATCCGATTTGGATAGCTCGGCCCTGAAAGAAATCGCCCGTCCGTTAGACGACAGCCTGATGGAATCGTTTACAATCGGTCGGTTGATTAGCAATCGTAAAGCAGATTCAAATGTCCCTGACGTAAACAACCCGCACCTTTATCCTGAATTATCGCAACAACAATTGTCGCTATTTTAGCGTTTTATAAAGCAACAATTGCGAATAACTATCGCTGAATTAACCTAAACAGTAACCATTCTCATGCTAAGAAAAATATGCCTTTGGGCCTGTGTTTGCGGATTGTGCTGGGGGCTTTCTTCCTGTTTTCGTTCGTGGCGCAAAAATGAACGTGACCTTCGCAAGCATTACGCAAACAAACCCGTTCGACCTACTTATTATACCATTCAAAACGACAGCCTTCGGCTGTTTGTCGCCACTACGGGTGCCGATACGCTGCCGCCGCTCCTGCTTATCCACGGTGCACCAGGAGCGTGGTACGGATACCTCAATATGGTGGATGACAGCATTTTGCAGAGCAAATACCACATCATTGCCGTTGATCGATTAGGGTATAATCATTCAAAACACCGCAAAAAACGCATTGTTACGTCCATTGATTTGCAGGCCCGGGCGGCCGCTTTGGCCTTGTCGCTCAATCATTCCCGTCAAAAAGGAGTGTTGCTTGGTCGCTCTTACGGAGCGCCCATTGCGGCCAAAATTGCGATACTCAATCCCCAACGATTCAATAAATTGGTGATGCTGGCCCCCGCCATCGACCCCACCAAAGAAAAATTCTGGTGGTTTTCAAAGCCCGCTAAATGGTGGATAGTTAGGATGTGGCTCCCGCATCGTATTAATCTGGCGTCGTTTGAAAAATTTGCCCACGCTAAGGAATTAGAAAAACTGGCAGACGAGTGGCCAATGCTCCAAGTGCCGACGACCGTGGTGCAAGGAGGTAAAGATTGGATTGTAGACCCGACAAATCTTGATTTTGCCCGCATGAAACTGGCCAAAAAGGAAGCGCAATTTATCTTTTTGCCCAATGCGGGTCATTTAATTTCGTATTCTCATCCAGATTTGGTTCGCGAATTGGTCATCACGCCTTTTCAACACCCATCAGCCTCTACGATCTCCGTACAGGTGGGGACAAATGAAGACCATAAATAAGCAGGTATCTTTGAGGGGACGCCCATTTGTTGTAACTTTCCCCCTCAAACAATCTTGCCTTTTACTTTATGAAACGGTCATTTTATCTGTCCCTTTTTGTTGCTACTGTGTTTTTGGCAGTTTTTGCCGCATTTACTACTGCCCCAAAACCTGAAAATGCAAAAAAAAGCATCATTACGGGTGCCGACCAAACCTCAGCGTATCTTCCTTATCTGAAAGGGAAACGCATTGGAATGCTGGTCAATCAAACTTCAATCATTGGCAAAAAGCACTGTGTCGATAGCCTCTTCAAATTAGGGGTAAAAATTACCAAGATTTTTGGGCCTGAACACGGATTTCGGGGCAATGCCAGCAACGGTGCCAAAGTAGATGATAGCGTAGACCCCGCCACGGGCATTCCCGTGATTTCGCTCTATGGTAAAAACCGTAAACCTTCCAAAGAACACTTGGCCGACGTCGATTTGATGATTTTTGACGTGCAGGATGTAGGGGCTCGTTTTTATACCTACATCAATACGCTATCGTATGTCATGGAGGCCTGTGCCGAAAATGACAAAGAATTACTCATTTTGGACCGCCCCAACCCGAACGGATTTATGGTGGATGGCCCCATTTTGGAGCCGCACCTGAAATCAGGCATCGGAATCTTTCCAATACCCATTAGCCACGGTCTGACCATCGGAGAGTTTGCCCAAATGATCAATGGCGAAGGTTGGCTGCCCAGCGGGCTGAAATGCAAATTGAAAATCATCAAAGTAGCCAATTATACGCATGACCTGCCGTATGTCCTCCCCGTACCGCCTTCGCCCAATTTAAATACGCAGCAGTCCATTCTGCTCTATCCCAGTATTTGTCTATTTGAAGGCACTATTCTGAGTCAAGGACGCGGCACCTACATGCCTTTCACGGTACTGGGAGCACCCTTATTGAAAGGGAAATACACGTTTTCGTTCAAACCAGTCAGTCTTAAAGGCATGAGCGAAACTCCCCTGCATCAGGACACGGACTGTTATGGATTGGATTTGCGGAAGTATGACAGCGCTATTTTTCTGAAAACCAAGAAATTAAACTTGCAATGGCTCATGGAGCTGTATGCGGCTTACCCCCTCAAAGAGAAGTTTTTTGACATGAGTCAAAGCAAACAAATGGGAAACTTTGATAAACTGGCAGGGACAGAAAACTTAAAGCAGCAGATTATTGCGGGTAAATCCGAAGAAGAAATTCGTAAAAGCTGGGAGCCCGGGCTGGGAGACTTCAAAATCAAGCGAAAGAAATATTTATTGTACCCATAAAAAAGAAACATCCCTCGCAGCTACACAAACCCCTAAGGTAGCGCGAGGGATATTTTATCATAGGTTAAGTTGTGGTTGAAACAACTATGCAAAAATATGCAATCTTTTTGTTTTAATGCAACTTTTTTTTGCATTTTTTTGCAAGATATTTTTAGAAATCACTCTCAATGAATTTTTAAGTATTTATTGAAGTATATTTTAACTAACCTATGATAAAAGAAGAGCGCCAACGGCTCATTATTGAGAAGCTCAATCGTGACCAAAAAATCAACTTAGTGGAGTTGAGTCAACTACTGCACGTTTCGTACGATAGCATCAGACGGGATGTTATTGAACTGGAAGACAAGGGTTTACTGAAAAAAGTACACGGTGGGGCCGTGGCTAATTCCTACTTGTCTTTTAAAACCACGCAAGGCTTCGGCATCGACAATCAGGAAGTATTGCACCTGACCCGGAAAGCCCAAAAACTTTTTGAAAATCATCAAACGATATTGATGGATGGCGGCACCACAAATTTTCACATTGCCGAACAATTCCCCAAAAACTTGGAGCTGACCGTTATTACCAACAGTCTGCCCCTTGCCATTGTACTGAATGAACATCCTAAAATTGAAACGATTCTCTTGGGAGGCACTTACCACAAACGTTACCAAATCACGTTAGGCAACCAAGCCATGCGCCAACTCGAACACCTACGGGTGGACCTATATCTTATGGGTTTCAACGGGTTAGATCCAAATGTTGGAGTTACCCTGCGCAATTATGAAGAATCGGTCTTAAAACAAAAAATGGCAAAATCGGCCAAAAAAGTAGCGATTTGTGCCATTACTGAAAAAATCCATACCATCGAAACCTACAAGGTATGCGACCTACATGAGATTGATTTTTTGGTGACAAGTCTAAAGCCCTCCGACCCTTCGTTGAACGATTTTCGCAACAAGGGGATTGAAATTATCTAAATCTTGCAAAAGTTTGCAAATCTTTGCAAGGTTTAAACATTACCGCCTGAAAGAGTATTACCCACCTTCATCTTCTTCGCCCAGTTTTTGAACGAGTATCTTGTCGATACGGCTTTTGTCCATGTCGACAATCTCGAACCGATAGTCCTGCCACGTGAAGTGCTCACCCGTATCGGGAATATCCTTAAAAATATGCAGAGCAAAGCCCCCAAGGGTATTGAAGCCCGTCAATTCTTTTTTCTGCTGTATCGTAATGTCAAAATGATTGATAAAATCTTCCCACGGAAGCTGGGCATCCACCAGAAAACTGCCGTCTTCGCGCTCTACGATGTCGTAGTTAAACTCATCGGTTTCTGACAAATCCCCCACCAACGCGTCCAAAATGTCGTTGAGCGTGGCAATGCCCAGCATGGCGCCGTATTCGTCGACGATGATACCAAAATGCACCCGGCTCACTTTAAACTTCTCTAGGGCCTGATAGGCTTTGTTGTTTTCGGGAATATACAACGGCTCACGGGCCAGCGATTCCAATCGGGTAAGTTGCTCATCCAAATCACCGCCGAGCAAATCTTTAACATAAATCAGCCCCACGATATTGTCAATCCCATCGTTGCAAAGAGGATAAATGGAGTGTTTGGATTCCATGATTCGGGCCTTATTTTCTTCGGGGTCATCGGCCGAATCCAACCACGTAACCTCCTGACGGTTGGTCATCAACGACGTGATTTTCCGGTCGCCCAGATGAAAGACATTCTCCACGATTTCCTGCTCAATCTCATCAATGACGCCGCCCGTGGTGCCCTCCTGGATGATGGTCTTGATTTCTTCTTCCGTGATGGCTTGGTTTTGCGGCGTAATCCGCAGAATTTTCATAAACAAATCGCTAGATTTGGCCAACAACCAAATAAATGGCGACGTAAGATTGGAGAGCCAATTCATGGGCGTAGCCATAAACTTGGCAATGCCTTCGGGATTGGACATGCCGATACGCTTAGGCACGAGTTCTCCCAAAACCAACGACAGGTAGGTCACAAACAAAACAACGCCTCCTACGGCGATAGAATGCGCATAAGGCTTCAATAATTCGTACTGCTCAACGTAGGCTTGAAAATCGGTCGTGATGCGTTCACCACTGAATACCCCGTTCAGGATTCCAATGAGGGTGATGCCGATTTGGACGGTCGAGAGAAAGCGATTGGGGGAGTTTGCCAGTTCGAGTGCATGTTTGGCCTGCCGGTCACCGTTTCGTGCCGCAGTTTCCAACTTAGACTTTCGCGAGGAGACCAGCGCGATTTCTGACATGGAGAAAATACCGTTGATAAGAACGAGTAGAACGATAACAAATAGTTCCACGTATGGGGATGGTTGGTACAATTGCAAAATTATCAAAAGTATTTGCTATCCAAAACAAACCCATTTGCTAATTTTGTCGGCATTAAAGCCCCACTACTCCTATGATTATATTTATCAAAGACCGTCCGGTCCGAATTTTAAGCGAAAAAGCGGCTCAGGGGCTCTCCAATCGGGCCACTTTTGACCGAATCATTGACGCTCACCTCGAAATGCTGAAGGTGGCGAGTTTAAAGGGGCATTTACTCATTCTGAACGCCACACCGATTACGGCCGAAAAATTGTTTCATTTTTTGAACAATTACGACCTGCCCGAGCTCCAATCCATTTATTTGGTGCCCAAAGACCGCGAAGCAGTGGAAAAAAGATTGAAAAAAATCTACACCATCATCAAAGCGGCGGGAGGCATTGTGACCAAAGACAACAAAATGCTGATGATGTTTCGGCGGGGCGTGTGGGATTTGCCCAAAGGCAAACTCGACGACAATGAAAAATCAAAAAAAGCGGCCCTCCGCGAAGTGGAAGAAGAAACGGGCGTAAAAGCCGAGCTTATCGAAAAAACCTGCACCACTTGGCATACCTACACCCAAAACAACCAACTCATCCTCAAACGTACCAAATGGTATTGGATGCGCTGCGTAGACGACTCCAAGATGGCCCCCCAGCACGACGAAGGCATTGAACAATTGGCGTGGATGAGCGAGCCCGAAGCCCGCAAAGCACTCGTCAACTCCTTCAGTTCCATCCGCTACGTGGTGGATTGCTTTATGGGGCAGGAAGTGGATGTGGATTAGTGCGTTGACCATTGAACATACCAGCAAGTTTATTCTCTCAACGGAATGGGCTTGCTGTTTTTTTGCCCTGAGCCTTTTCTACGCATCACGCAGCTTTTCGTTCTCCTTCAACAGCACAACGTTCATTTTTTCCAACATTCGGCATTTTTCGGCGTATTCTTCCGACATAACCCGCCACTTTTCTGTATCTGACACCAAATAGGATAGTTTGATACGCAGGATTTTGGTCAATGCCTGCACCGTACTCAACGGAAGGACAGGATTACTTCGAATTATTTTATCAGAAATTTTGATACTTTTATCAGGAATCCTGATAGGGTAAAGGAGGAAAAGAGGCTAAGTTTGTACTTTTGTATTGACGCAAATTATCGGAATTATACGGATCAATAGGAGCAAATGGCATCAATGCATGGCAACAGGTCCATGTTCAAATTGTACTAAAGGCCCTGATGAATAAAATGAAGGTGCAAAAATTTAGCTTATTAATCACTTGTATACTCGTTGTTGCTTTCAAAGTTATTGGGCAACAACGAGTCCTCGTGGGTAATGTGACCGATTCCAAAACAAATGAGGCCATTCAATTTGCATCTGTTTATATAAATAACACCTCAAATTCGACCGAGACGGACTCGACGGGCAAATATCAACTCAGAAATGTCTTCAATCATCAGCGGGGAGGCAGTGTAGAAATCGTAGTATCTTCGTTGGGCTATACAACTTTTCGGCAAAAAATACTGGATAAACTCCAAGATACGATAATGCTCAACATCGCGCTATTTGCTTCTCCACAAACCATTTCGGAGGTATCTGTGAAAGGGAAACGTGACCAAAAATGGCTCAGGCAGTACAAAAAATTTGAAAGTGCTTTTGTAGGAGTAAATCAAAACGCACGAGCTACTAAAATTCTCAATCCTTGGGTCATTGATTTTGAGGGAGATATATTAGCGTTTTCGGCTTCAGCGCAAACAATAATTGAGATCGAAAACAAACCCTTGGGTTATAAAATCTTTTTTGAACTCCAACGATTCTCATTTTCTCCGACACAGAGCAGTTTTTCCGGATTGGCACGATTTGAAAAATTCAAAATAACGGACGAAGAACAAAAAAAGAAACTGGAAGAGAACCGGCAAAAAGCCTACGAAGGCTCAGAACGGCATTTTTTTAAAGCTTTAGCGCAACAGCGCTTAAAGCAGGAAGGATTTGTGGTGTATGAAGTAAACCCTAATTACAACGAAAAAACGAGCTTCTCGCACCTAAGTCCACAGTTAGGAAAAAGATTATTTCCATTTAACGACACTTCTGCTATAAAAATGGGACGTTTCCCGTCTTCCAAAGAAATTATGGCACCCAATGAACTTGAAATTCTAAACACAAACAGCGTCAATCGGATTGGTACTTATCAAGATGCCCCTTTTCCGGTATCATGGTTGCGAATCAAAGGAGGCAAAGCCGAAGTGACCACCACAGGATTGTTGTTTGATACCAATAGTTCTGAATGGGCCGGGGATATTGCAGAGCGGAGAATAGCGGATATGCTGCCTTTGGATTATGAACCCGAACCCTTAATGGAAAATAATCATTGGAAGTTGTTTTTACCCAAAAATACCCCCGAAACCCAAAGTAAGAGTGCCTTAGAACCCGAGCCAGCCCCTTTGGTTTCAATCAAACACACTTTTGAAGAAGATACTGTGGTGTTTCGTATTCAAGTAAAAAGGCCTGATGGAGAACCGTTACGCGGGCGACTGTCAGTGGCAGTGATAGAAGATATACAACCTGAACTAAATCGTTTGGACACATTATATGCTGCTGACTTATCTACCGATACATTACAAATAAAACGGGAGAAAAATGCCGTTACCTTAGAGGAAGTAAAAATCAAGGTAAAACGAAATAAAAAAGCCTCTCATACTTTATTAGGAAAAGTGGATTATGTGATAGATAGTGAAAATTTAAAAGATATCATCTCTGGAAACATAATTACGGCACTCCAAAGTAAAGTACCAGGAATAGAAATTTTTGAGACGACGGATAATGCTGGATTTAGCCGTAAAGGAATCCGAATTCGAGGGGGAGGAAATAGTTTACAAAGAAGTAGTTCAGTAGAAGATGAGCCACTTTTCTTATTAGATGGAATTCCTTTGGGAACATTACAAAGTTTGAATGCCATCCCAATCAGCGATGTATTACAAATTGAAGTGATAAAAAGTGCCAATTCTCTTTTAGGTTCTAGGGGGAAAAATGGCGCAATCAACGTAGTAACTAAACGAGCCGCTACCAACAGTACATCCCCCACGGCATCCATCAATGAAGGCAAATTATTTTTTTGGCAACCCTCCACTGATTTATCAACGCAGGGCGAGGCCGTTGTACGATTTGCTTTGCCAAAAGGAATAAAATATTATATCACAGTGAATGGAATTACTTCTGAAAATCAGCCTTTCACTAAGGAAATTTGGGTCTACTGAAATTTTAAAATCTGCTTATTCGGCATGATATAAACAGATTCTAATTGAGGTACCCATTTACTTTTGACTTTCAACGGAATGGGCTTGCTGTTTTTTTGCCCTGAGCCTTTTCTACGCATCACGCAGCTTTTCGTTCTCCTTCAACAGCACAACGTTCATTTTTTCCAACATTCGGCATTTTTCGGCGTATTCTTCCGCCATAGCACGCCACTTTTCTGTATCTGTATCTGTATCTGACACCAAATAGGGAAGTTTGATACGCAAGATTTTGGTCAATGCCTGCACCTGTTCAATGGAAGGGCAAGACTTGCCGTTTTCCCAATTATTGTAGGTGGGCTGGCTGATGTTTTTTCCTTGACTACTTAATTCTAAAGCAACCCATTCCTGCGTCAACCCCAATTCATTACGGCGTTTGCGTAGTTTTTCTCCAATACTCATACTCTACTCTTTCTATTAGATTATTTTGATGGCTATTCAAATCAGTCCTCACTTTCAGGAGTGGGCTTTCTTTATCTAATTGCTTGTAGGGTAGTGTGTGCAGAATACAAATAACACTGTTTACAACTAAAAAATTATATTATTTTTCAAATAGTTATCAAACGGTAGTTGTAACACTATTACATGATTTTTTTGAATTGTTTTATCAGGATTTCTGATAATTTTATAAAGAATACTGATAAGACCCTAAAGGAAGATTGGCTAGGTTTGTGCTACTTTAATGTATTACAGATAGCTCAAAGGCGTTACTATCGTTATGACAACGTTTAACTTCAATTCCTTTACCGAACGCGAAAACCTACTGGGCGTTGCCTGGGCGTATTTGCGCAACCTCCACCCACACCTTACGCTCACCACCCTTAGCGATACCCTCGAACAACATCCCGATTATCCGAGCCTGTTGAGTTTGGGCGATACCCTCGACCGTTATCACATCGAAAACGCCGCCCTCCGCATTGACGCCGAGCAGTTGGCGTTGTTGCAAGTACCGTATATAGCGCACTTGCGTACCCACGGGGGCACATTTGTCCTTGTAGAAAGGGCTACCGACGAAACTTTCATCTACCGTAACGAAAAAGGAAAACGCATCACCGAAACCCGTGAAGATTTTCTCAAAAAATGGTCGGGGGTGGTATTCATTGCCGAACCTACCGAAGCATCGGGTGAGAAAGACTACGCCGCCAAACGCAAAAAAGAACAACTCGAAAGCCTCCGTTGGCCGCTGATTATCGCGGGTTTTGCGCTGCTGACCATTGCGGGCATATTCCAAAGCCCCAATCTATCGAGCGGGTTGCTGTTGGGACTCAAAGCCATAGGGGTACTACTCACGGCCCTGTTGCTTTCGGTGCAGTATGGCAAACCCAATGATTTTACCGACTCCCTCTGCCACCTCAACAACCACACCGACTGCAACCACATCCTTACCTCTCCCGCCGCCAAAATCACACCTTGGTTGGGCTGGAGCGAAGTCGGATTCTTTTACTTTATGGGTGGGTGGATAGTCTTGATGACAGCGGATGACGCCCAATTCGACATTCGTCATCGCACGGGCGCCCCGTCTGAATTCGTCATTCTTTCCTTCTTGGCTTTGCCTTATACTTTCTGGTCTATATGGTATCAGTGGCGCGTAGCTAAGCAGTGGTGCCCCCTGTGTGTAGCGGTGCAGGTGGTGATTTGGGTAGAGTATCTAAGTAGCCTCTTAACTCTCAAAGGGGAAATAAATATGTTCCCCCTTTGGGGTCGGACCCTCGCAGGAATAGGGGGCTTGGCTGTTGCGTTTGTACTCCCCATCCTCTTCTGGCTGATCATCAAACCCCTGCTTCACAAATCGCAGGAAGCGGAGCGTTGGCGGGGTGAATTGCGGCGGTTTAAGAACAACCCGGCTATTTTCAACGCCCTCTTAGCAAAACAAAAACAAATGCCGCCCGTACCAGCCGATTTAGAGCCAATTATTTTGGGAAACCCCGCTGCGGAGCATACCATTACGATGGTGACCAATCCTTACTGCGGGCCGTGCGCCAATGCACATCTACAATTGGAAGAGGTATTGGCCGAAAACCCCCAAATAAAAGCACAGATAGTGTTTACTGTATGCCATGACTCCGATGGCAGAAAGACAAAAGTAGCCAAACACATGATGGCATTAGGATCTACTCACGAAAAGTTAGAGGACGGGATTACCGCTTGGTATGCTCAAGCAAAAAAAGACTATGATACCTGGGCTAGGGCTTATCCTGCTGATACAAGCAACATACCCGAAAACGTAATAGCCGCTCACTGCGCATGGACCCAAAAAGCTGATATACAAGCTACACCTACGTTTTTTGTGGATGGATATGAAGTGCCACAAGTCTATGGATTGGTACAAAGTACAAATATGCTTACCCATTTGGAGCAAAAAATAGCCTAGCCATGAAAACCGCCCTTTTCATCCTATTGCCGTATCCGAGCCACTATTTTGTGGGCTTTGGCAAAGCGCGCCAACTAAAAGCGCAAGGGTATAAGGTAGTATTTACGGGTCTCAGTTCACACCAAACGCTGATTGAGCACGAGGGATTTGTATTTAAGCCTTTGCGTTATGCAAGTGCCTACAAACGGTTGTCTTTTAGGGCACTGATCGCCTTGTTGATCCAGACTTTGCTGAACAGGCCTTTTACCATACAACGATACCGAACTTTTTGGGAAGAAGTAAGCGAAATACAAGTATTGGCCGAAGTATTACAACCTGAAATACTGCTGATAGATAGCCACTTAGGACATTATGCGCTCTATTTATGGCAGACTCAATGCAATAAAATAATACTCAATACCAAGCTTTCGTCTTATCCCGAAGTAGGCATCCCGCCTTTGACGGAAGGCTGGCTTGCCAGCCGTAATGGATGGGCTATTGTTCGTGCCTGGGCAGGGTGGCAGGTACATTTTTTAAAAAGAAAATGGAAGCAATGGCTCGAAAAAATAGCTTTTTTAGGAAAAGACGACCATTGGTTGTTAGAAAGATTGGCTCAAAAAACAGGAAAAAAATATTCTGAATGGTTTGATGATAACCACTGCTTTTATCCTGCCGTGAAAGCCTTACCCAAACTCATTACCTATCCCAGCGCATTGGAATACCCGTGGAAAAAGCCCAAAGCAGGAGAGTACTACGAAGCTATAACTTTTGACCGAAACGAAACTCATCTTTTGAGTAAAGATTACTTCCAATTGATGGCTCAATTACGCCTATCGAAACTCCAAAACCCAGCTATTAAGGTAGTGTATGCCAATTTTGGAACGACTGGTTTGAACAACAACCTGATTGGCTTACAGGCATTAGATAAACTGATAGCTGTGATACAGGACATGCCGAATATACGCTTGATTGTATCCACAAATCTTATCAAAAATACGGATGCCGATAACGTTTACTGTTTAGAAAATGTGCCGCAGTTAGATTTATTGCAGCATTGCGATTTGATGGTGAGCCACGGCGGTCTCAACAGTATTTGTGAATGTTTGCAGGCAGGAGTGCCCATGTTATTATGCCCTTTAAACCATAAAGCAGACCATTTTGGTAATACCGAAAGGGTAGTCTATCATGGTTTAGGATTAAAAGGAAATCTCACCACCGAAACAACCCAATCCATCAAAATAAAGATAGAAACGGTATTATACAACCCAACATACCGAAATCGTCTACACTGTTTTCTAAACAGTGCTACAACCTACGACTTGGCCAAGTAAAATCAAATAGATTTCCAACTAAAAAAAATTAAAAACATGAAAAAGGTATTGATGCGATTTTCTGAGAATGTATTGACCAGAAGTCAAATGAAAGCGGTAAAAGGAGGGGAGGAGTATGGTGGGGGAACCTGCCCCGGTACATATTATACAACCAAACAAAAATGTGAATTAGGGTGCCCTACCAGATGCTTATGCTCAGCAACAGCCCCTAATAGTGATCAACACGTTTGTAGCTAATTTTCATTATTTTAGGGGTAATATTACATCTAATTTTACCTCTAAAATCTAATATTTTCACTATGCTTAAAGATATTGTTTTTTCAAAAACACATTTATTAATTTGGTTATTTTCTATTCCATTTATAAAAATATTTTCACAGAATACATTTATAAATGGTGAAATAAAAAACCCCGTAGATTCTACTGTATCTTTTATTATTCTACGAAACGGACTTGTTGGAGAGCGGGAACTGATTGATATTCGTATAGATAAGTCCAATAAATTTAATTTAAAGTTGAATTTAGATGATATAGCATATATACATTTTCAACATGGCAATACTTCAGGGATTGTATTTCGCAATTGGATAATAGAACCAAAAGATAGTGTTACTTTGTCTTTTAATGCTGAAAATTTCATTGAAACTTTACGCTTTAAAGGTGTAAACTCTATGAAATATAACTACTATACAGAAGATTTGAGAAAATGGGACAGTTGGACCAGTGAGTACATGAAAAGAATAAAACAACCCATAGAAGACCAATATCATTTCATTGATTCTATCGAAAATGGCAAGTTGAAATTGTTACAATCATACTCAAAACATCTTAGCCATTTATTCTTCAAAGTAAGATATGCCGATATAAAAGGAGATGTCAATGAATCTCGATTTTTACCTCTTATTTCAGAAAATAAAAATAGCTATTCTCTTTGGTCACTGCCAAATAATCTTAAGGCTTTTTTGTACATGATGCCTGATCAAAATGACACAACGGCAAAGTCACTTTTTTATGTGGCATACTTGGATGCACTTTCAACCCTACTCTACAAAGATGTAAAAACGTTATTCGGGAATAAATCTATGTCAAATCTTATAGATTTTCAACGCAGTATTTATACGCCTAAGGTAGCAGAGTATCAATTTGCCTATCAACTCTTTGACAAGTTTCGAACTGAAGGGTCAAATGAAAAGAATAACAAACTCTATGAAAACTATGCAAATACATATCCTGCTAGTTCTTTTATTCCTTTCTTAAATGGAAGACAAATTAAGTCAACAAGTATCCGTCACGGACAAAAAGCATTTGACTTAGGAGGTGACTCCATTTCGAAGCTGGTAAAATATCATGGCAAAGTAGTTGTGCTGGACTTTTGGGCAAGTTGGTGTAGTTCATGTATTACTGATGTAAAGTATATCAAAAAAATAAAAGAAGATTTGAATATGGACAACAATGTTGTTTTTTTAAGTATTTCATTAGATGAAAAAGAAGAAGATTGGATAAAAGCAATTAATAAGTGGGACATCATGGGGACTCATATTAGATTAAAAGGTGGATTTAAAAGCTCTGTCTCTAAAGATTACGGAATTATGGGACTGCCAAGTTATTTTATTATTGATAAAAACGGTTTGTTTTTTGATGTGAACCCTCCAAGACCAAGATATAATGATGGACAGGACTTACTAAGAGTAATACAAAAAGCGATAGACTAGCTGCATAAAAATGATAACTTTGTTATAATAAGATATAAAAAGGTTATTTTAAAAATAGGACACTAATCGTCTTTCATGGCAAATAATTAAAAAGAAATTTCACCACCGAAACAACCCGATCCATCAAAATAAAAATGGTACTATACAACCCCACTTACCAAAATCGGTTACACTATTTTCTAAACAGTTTTCCAACCTACGACTTGGCCAAGTAAAATCAAATAAATTTCTAACTAAAAAAGTTAAAAAGATGAAACAGGTATTAATCCGGTTTTCTGAGCATGTATTGTCTAGAAGTCAAATGAAGAGTATTAGAGGAGGTTATGGCGGTATGGCGGCCTCCTGTTCAGACGATTGTGGTGGTGGTGATAATAAGGGTATTGAGTGCAAAAAAGGTTCTAAATGTAGCGCAGAAAATAGTTGTTGTGTGTCTTATGACTCTAATAACAATGAGTTAGAACGCAACTGTTGTCCTCCTATTAGCTAATATACTAACGATAAAAAATCGCTCATGAAAAAAATAATGCTCCAATTGGCAAATCTACAGCTTAGTAGAAGTCAAATGAAAGAAATTAGAGGTGGGTATGACAGTGGCGGAATAGTTGCAGGTAGTTGCGAAGCAAAATGTAAAGATGGAAAAAATGTTGTAAAATGTGGCCCATGTGCAGAAGGGGTAAGATGCTATGCACAAGACCATGATGATAGAGGAGGGATCCCTCTTAGAGACGGCGGTTGTAGATGTGGATCCGACTCATGGAGTGTCTGTCCTCAATCTCCACTTTAAGAATTAATCATCACCAAATTTGCAAGTAGATTAAAAATAATTTACTTGCAAATTTGGTATTCAACTCTAATTTTTTAGTACTATGAAAGGTTACATAATTTGTATTATTTTACTGTTTTTTCAGGTTCATTCCTTCTGCCAAACGAATGATAGTAGGATGATACAGATGAAAACAATTAAAGATATTGGTAATCAGAAGGTGTTTCGTGGTTGTAAAGAGATTACAAACTATTCGTTTTTGAAAGGTATTTCTGATACTTTAAAAACATTTAAGGTGTATCGTATTACTCACAATTTAAAGCAGGGTATTTACCAAAGTTATCTTGAAAATAAAATCGATTCAATAGAGTATAAAAATCTTGTTGAAAAATATAATATTAAAAAGTTAGAGATAAGTCCTTATATTATTAAATGTCATACATATATTCTGTCTGGCTTAATTAATGAAAATAAACAGAAAGTTATAATTTGTGATAACAACAACAATTATGATTTTTCTGATGATCCTCTATTGTTATATAATGTAGATATTTTGAATAACAAATTTTCCTTAGACTCGTGTAGGACTTCAACTCTTCAATTTGAATATTTTTTGAATAAAAAAATACACGAAAAGCAAATAAATGTTAAGATTTTGCCAATAAATCCTTCATTTTCTCATTCTGACCCTATAGATACGTTATTGTATTTGTCGTATGTTATCTGTGAGCATAAAATAGGAAGTTTTACGTATAAAAATAGCCAATATGAACTTCAAATACCTCACAACTGGGGCTTTGCTGCAAGTTACGAAAATGCTATATTGTTATTAGCTGACAACAATAATTTTAAAACAATTTATCGTAAAATAGACCCTGAAATTACTATCGGAAGAGAGTTTAATTTAGATGAAAATATTTATTTAAAAGTAAACTCCATCTCGATGTTTGGGGACTCATTGAATTTGTCAATTTATTCTGTAAACAATAACCATGAAGGAATTTACCCTGGAGATTTTATAAAACCTTTAGATTTTTATGATGTTTTCAAAGAAAATGTAAAAGTGCCAGATATTGACAAATATACTGTACTTGATTTTTGGGGAACATGGTGCGGTCCTTGCATTGCAGGTCTCCCGAATCTCAAAGAGTTTTATCAAAAATATAAAGATCGAATAGAACTGGTCAGTATAGCGCATGATAAGGATATAGAGAAGGTCAAGAAGTTTATTGAAGAAAAAGATATGAACTGGGTTCATAAATTTGAAAACAATGGCGAAAAGAACCCAGAGAAATTAGTAGAGAAGCTAAAGGTAGAGTGTTTTCCTACATTTATACTATTGGATAAATCGGGCAAAATTCTCTCTCGCGGATGCGGAGAACAACAGCTAAAAGAAATAGAGAAAATATTGAACTGAAAATTTTATTAATTGAAGAATTTAGAGCCAAACAACTTCATTTAAAATTCTCGTTTATTGTCGGGTAGCATGAACAACTTCCTGATACATTCTCACCCGTGTTCAGGGGGAAACTTGCATATAATTCCATGAAATCTCTCCCCCTCTACCGCCTGCCTGGTGCGCGGAAACGTCTGCCTGCGTATGGTAACCAAATTATAAAAGGCTTATGAAACCTTTTCCCTTTTACAAGCAGCACGATGCCATGGACTGTGGCCCTACCTGTTTACGCATGGTGGCCAAGTACTATGGGCGGAACTACTCGGCGCAGGCATTGCGGGAACGTACCCAAATCGGCAAAGATGGGGTCAATCTGTTAGGGATTTCAGAAGCCGCCGAGAGTATCGGGTTTCGTACAGTTGCGGTTAAAATTCCGTTTGAAAAACTCAATCAGGAAAACGCCTTCCCGTGTATTGTTCATTGGAGTCAGAATCATTTCGTGGTGGTTTATGGGGTTGTTGTAAAGCCTTTTTCCTTTTTAAATAGACGAATAAAGCAGCAATTGTCTGAAATTAAGGTTCAAGTCGCCGATCCCGCCCGTGGCCTAATTACCTACACCCGTGAGGAGTTTGAAAAACAATGGGCTACGACGATTGTTAACGGCCAAAAAATGGGCGTGGCGTTATTATTGGAACCAACGCCTGCCTTGGGAAAAGAGCATGAATTGGAGGGGCGCACCAGCGAAGAAAAAGGGTTAGGGACCAGTCGTTTGGGCACTTATCTCTATCAGCACCGACGTTTGGTAGAGCAGTTGGGCGTGGGGCTATTGGTGGCGAGTTTGTTGCAGCTTATTTTCCCTTTTTTGACGCAATCGGTGGTGGATGTGGGTATTCAAACCCGCAACCCTTCGTTTATTTTATTGGTCTTATTGGCGCAGTTGGCTCTGACCGTGGGGCGAACCTCGGTAGAGTTTATCCGTTCGTGGCTATTGATGCACCTCAGTACGCGGCTCAACCTCTCGCTGCTCTCCGATTTTCTCATCAAACTCACGCGCTTACCGCTGTCTTTCTTCGATACCAAGCAGTTTGGCGATATAATGCAAAGGATTGGTGATCATCACCGCATTGAGCAGTTTCTCACGGGTCAGACCCTCAACACGCTCTTTTCGTTGTTCAATTTGCTGGTGTTCGGGGCGGTATTGGCCTTTTATAATCTTACTATTTTTGGGGTTTTGATGTTGTCAGCGTTATTGTATGCAGGTTGGGTGGTGCTGTTTTTGAAATTTCGTCGAAAATTGGATTATCAGCGTTTTAGCATCTCTGCCAAGAGTAACAGCACCTTGGTGCAACTCATTCAGGGAATGCACGAAATCCGTTTGGCGGGTGCGGAGACTCCTATGCGCTGGCAATGGGAACAGTTGCAAACCCAATCGTTCAAACTCGGCATGAAAGGCTTGAGCGTGTCGCAGTGGCAGCAGGCGGGAGCGTTGTTTATCAACGAAGGCAAAAGCATTTTTATCACTTTTCTGTCGGCCCAGGCGGTCATCAACGGTCAGCTTACCCTGGGCGGGATGCTGGCGGTGCAGTACATCATCGGGCAAGTCAACGCGCCACTCCAACAGCTCATCGGTCTGGTGCAGTCGGGGCAGGATGCCAAAATCAGTTTGGAACGATTGAATGAAATCTACGAACTGGAAGACGAAGAGACGGGGCAGGGCTTAGTGGAACTGCCCACCTCCCAAACGCTTTTCATGCAATCACTGTCATTTACGTACCGAGGAGCGGGCAACGAACCCGTGCTGAACGACATCCACCTGACTATTCCGCAGGGTAAAACCACCGCCATTGTGGGCATGAGCGGCAGCGGCAAAACCACCCTGTTGAAATTATTGCTGCGCTTCTACGACCCTACCCAAGGCAAAATCCTCATCGGCGGCGTGGGGTTAAACAACATCAGTCACAAATACTGGCGCAAACAATGCGGTGTGGTGATGCAGGATGGTTTTTTATTTTCAGACACCATTGCCCGAAACATCGCCGTGGGCGCAGAAATCATTGACCGTCAAAAACTCTATCAGGCCGCACAAGTCGCCAATATTCTCGACTTTATCGAATCATTACCTCTGGGTTTTCATACCAAAATCGGCGCCGAAGGTATGGGGGTCAGTCAGGGGCAAAAGCAGCGTTTGCTCATTGCCCGAGCCGTTTATAAAGACCCACAATACATTTTCTTCGACGAAGCTACCAATGCTTTGGATGCCCACAACGAAGCCGTGATTGTAGAAAACCTGAATGAATTTTTCAAAAACAGAACAGTCATCGTGGTAGCTCACCGATTGAGCACCGTAAAAAATGCCGACCAGATTGTGGTACTTGACAAAGGCAGAATTACGGAGATTGGGACGCATTCGACCCTGACATCACAGCAGGGCGATTACTATCAGTTGGTAAAAAATCAGTTAGAGCTGTAATCCATTTCAACGAAATGACAAAGGAAGAAAATCACTTATTCACCGACCGCCCCGAAGGTGCTGCTCTGTTTGAAGAACTTCGCAGTGAAGAAATTCAAGAAGTGCTTGGCCACGCTCCCCCGTGGGCTGTTCGCTGGGGCAATACTCTTTTTCTCGTGATTTTGGTGGGAATCATGGGTTTAAGTTGGTTCATTGACTACCCCGAGCTAGTCATCGCCCCGTTTCGGCTCACGTCCGATGACGTACCCAAACCCGTGGTAGCAAAAACCAACGGTCGCTTGGTCAAAGTGTGGATTAAAGATAATCAGCGTGTGCAGCGGGGGCAATTGTTGGCCTATTTGGAAAGCACCGCTTCGCACCGCGAAGTATTGACGCTGGAGAAACAACTGGAAACCTTGGCCCAATGGGTACAAGCACAACGTTTTGAAGCCCTTGCCTCTTTCCACCCCGGAGATTTTCGTCAACTGGGGGAGTTACAGGCCGACTATCAAACATTTATGCAACAGTTTTCCGAGACCGCTACGCTTTTTGCCAATGGCTACCTCCTCCAAAAAACCAATTTCTTACACGCCGAATTGACTGATTTACAACAAAACCGTGAGCAATTGACGGAGCAGCTTGACATTCAAAAAAAGGAACTTGCTTTGGCCGAAAAAGAGTTTAAAATGCACCAGACACTTTTTGCGGGGAAGGTAATTGCCCCCGTAGAATACAACCGTGAAGAACGAAATTACTTGGCTAAACAATTGCCCCTGAAGCAACTAGAAATGAGCCTCACTGGCAATCGAACCGCACAAACCCAAAAACAAAAGGAATTGGCTGAACTCAGCAAACAGGCCAACGACCAAAAAGCACAATTTGCCCAAGCACTCAGCACATTACGGGCGGCAATTGGAGCATGGAAAGCCCGTTTTTTGCTCACCGCCCCCAAAGATGGGCTCGTGACTTTTGCGGCACTTTGGCAGGAAGACCAGACCGTTAAAAATGACGAGATTCTGTTTCACATTGGCGCTTCGCAGAAAAACTATTTTGGGGAGGCGCATATCCCTCAAACCAATACAGGGAAAGTCAAGCCCGGACAGCGGGTATTGGTAAAGTTTCAAAGCTATCCGTATGAGCAATTCGGAATCGTGGAAGGAAAAGTTCAACACATTGCCAGCATCCCCTCCTCCGACAGTACCTTCAGGGCCATCATCTCTTTGCCAAAGGGGTTACAGACCTCTTCGCACAAAACGCTTCATTTCAAAAATGGATTAAATGCCTCTGCCGAAATCGTCACCGAAGAGTTGCGCGTGGCCGAACGAATGTTTTATGAAGTAAAAAGGCTCATCAACAGGCCATAACTTAAATAAACACAATATCCGCAATCAATTCATACCCAAAGGAATCATTGAGAGATTAGATGAGTTTGCGTTTGGCAGTCACCAATTCATGGGCCGATGAGCCAAGATCCATTTTAGCCCCGTTGTTGAGTAGGTTTTCGTAAATTATACTTACTGTAGAAGTAATAACCCTTACGAAAGAACTCTTCAATGAACAGCAAACTCAAGCCCTTGTGTTCGGTTATCATTTTTGTCTTTTTATCAGGAGTACAAATAGGTGCTTTGGCACAGGGTCCGGGCCCGGGACAAAGAATACCGCTCCCGCCCATACCGATCAAAGGCGATACGACCCATACCTTGTCGAAACATTTCACGTCTGCTTCTACCGCCGCAAAAGCACCAGATGCCAAGGGCTTTATTCAACGTTGGCTGGTGCTGGAACCGGTGAAGAAAGATATTGTCAGAAATAACATCTTCACCGACAATTACCTCCGAACCGCCTTTTCGACAGATAATTTTTCCACTGATTACATCACCGTTCCCAAAAATGGCGAAACGGTAAAAGTGGGAAACCAAGAACTGAAATGGTATGCGCTGGACAGCAAGGCGTTCAACTTTAATTTATACCATTTTACCTACGCCCTTAACAAGCCCAAATACGGCATACTTGTCTGGCTTGTTACGGTCATCAATTGTCCCGAAGAAATCAAAAACGTCAGGATGGCTGCGGGGTGTAATTCCGGAAGCATGTGGTGGCTGAATGGTCAGGAAGCCTTACTGCTTTCCGGTGACAGGGATATGATTGCCGATAATGGTACTTCTGCACGGTTAACGTTAAAAAAGGGAAAGAACATCGTCAGAGGGGCGGTAATAAACGGACCGGGGATGGCTAATTTCTGTGTTCGTTTTTTAGATGAAAAAGGAGCACCCGTAAAAAACCTCAGTATAAGTTACGAATAATAGAAAGTATTCTGTTTAAGCTAATTACAACAAGTTAGTACATGAAAAGAATCAACGTACCCGGCCTGACAACCTTATTCGCTTTATTGATAACCCAAACCGTATCAGCACAGGTCGGAAAACCTTTTATCCATGACCCCTCAACCGTCACCGAATGCGACGGCAAGTATTATACATTCGGCACGGGCGGTGGCGGATTGATTTCCAACGATGGTTGGACATGGCACGGTGGCGGGGTGAGACCCGGTGGCGGTGCTGCTCCGGATGTCATCAAAATCGGGGATCGTTACCTTGTCATCTATGGCGCAACTGGCGGTTCACCCAACCACAAAGGAGCGATTCTGACCATGTGGAACAAGACATTAGATCCCAAGTCGCCTGATTTTAAGTATTCTGAACCGATTGTCGTAGCTACGTCGGATGGCTATGAAGAAAACGACGCCATTGACCCCGGCGTGATGCTGGATCCCACAACCGGACGCCTTTGGCTAACCTACGGTACTTATTTTGGATTCACTCGTCTGATAGAATTAGACCCCAAAACGGGAAAACTCAAGGCAGGAAATAAACCCGTTGATGTAGCCATCGTATGTGAAGCCAGTACGTTAGTCTACCGCGACGGTTGGTACTACCTGCTGGCTACGCACGGCAGTTGTTGCGACGGGGCCAACTCCACCTACAATGTGGTGGTGGGTCGATCCAAAAAAATAACCGGCCCTTACCTTGATAATGTAGGAAGAAGCATGTTGGAAGGCGGCGGAAAAATGGTGGTCGCTACCCGTGGCGGATTAATAGGCCCTGGGCATTTCGGGCACATCATTTTGGAGCGGGGAGTTGAAAAAATGTCCCTCCATTACGAAGCCGATCTGGCGCAGGGGGGGCGAAGCGTATTGGGTATACTTCCGGTGGTTTGGAAAGACGGATGGCCTGTGGCGGGAGAAAAGTTTAAAGAAGGCACGTATGAAATCGAATCCGTACGCAGAGGCTATGGATTAGAGTTGGCCGTTGATTTTACAAGAATGCCAAACGCCCCGCGAGGGTTTAACCAGCCCAATAATGAACCGATAAAACCCGTTCCAGCGCAGCAATTAGCCGATGTAATGAAAAACTGGCCAACAGGTAACATTAACGTAAGAATAGGCGACTACATGTCCCGTCCCCATCAACAATGGACGATTACCGATGCCCCTGATACAACCGGGTATCTGGGCGGCCCTTATTATAAAATTGTATTGGCAGGCACCGATCGGGCATTGGCGGCCACGGCCGATGCCGAAGTAATCACCGTACCAGCATTTACGGGCGCGCCCGAACAGCTATGGCGCATCGATCAGTTGACGGATGGTACCTACCGAATCATGCCCAAGGAAGTTCCCAATTCAGGAAAGAAGTTAGCGCTGGTCTCTTCTGGAGACAGCACCCCGACACTGGCAGAATTTGATTTCAACAGCGATAATTCGAAATGGAATTTCAGGGCTCCCTGAGGATATTCTTTACCCCGTTGCCCGTTTGAAGCAGCATTTAAGAAGATTCGCGCCAGTAGGGATTCTATCAGGTATTCAAGCCATAACTCAAATAAACACGATAATCGGTAATCAATTCATACCCAAAGGAGTCGTTGAAAGATTTGATATTACATATTGATTACTAAGAAGATAATATTTTTAAAAATACCTGAACTTTTTATCGACTACTTAATAAAAAAGGCAGCCTCCAATTTTTGGGACTGCCTTAATCGAATATAGGAGTTGTTCTAATTTTACTTAGGTTTCAAGAACACAAACGGTATAATCATTTCTTCAATCGAAACTCCGCCATGCTGGAAGGTATCGCGGTACATATTGACGTACTGGTTGAAGTTGTTGGGATACGCAAAAAAGTAATCGCCGAGGGTAAAAACGTAGGCCGTCGAAACATTGAGCTTGGGCAAAAACAAGCGCTCGGGGCGGCGGCACACGTAGATGTGGTTGTTGTCGTCGAAGCCGAGATTTTTCCCCTGTTTGTAGCGTAAGTTGGTATTGGTTTCGCGGTAGCCTACGATTTTGACGGGTTTTTTCACCCGCGTCATGCCGTGGTCGGTGGTGATGATGATGCGCCCTTTTTTCTCCGCAATTCGTTGCAAAAAATCCATGATAGGGGAGTGCTGAAACCAAGATTTGGTGATGGAGCGATACGCGGCCTCATCGGGGGCTAACTCCTTGATCATCATCATGTCGGTGCGTGCGTGCGAGAGCATGTCCACGAAGTTAAAGACGACCACGTTCAGGTGATTTTTCCAGAGGTTGGGAAGGTTGTCGATGAGGGTCTTCCCCTGATTTTGATTGATGATTTTGTTGTACGAAAACTTCACCTGCATCCGGTTGCGCTCAAACTGTTTGCGCAACAAATCTTCTTCGTGCTTATTGAGCCCTTCTTCGCCGTCGGGGGTATTTTCGTCGTTTACCCACCAATTAGGATATTGCTTTTCAATTTCGCTGGGCATAATTCCCGCAAAAATAGAGTTACGCGCAAAACCGGTGGTGGTAGGCAGAATTGAATAATACGAAGATTCTTCTTCGACCGTAAAAAACTCGCTCAACAGCGGCTCGACTACTTTCCACTGGTCATAACGTAGATTATCAATCAGAATAAAAAACAAGGGCTCCGTCTGTTTCATCAACGGAAATACTTTGCGTTTCATCAGCTGATGCGACAAAATCGGCTTGTCAGCGTTGGGGTCATTGAGCCAGTCTTCATAATTATCGAGGACAAACTTGCAAAAATTGTTGTTGGCCTCTTCTTTCTGGGTTGACAGAATCTCCTCCATGCTTTTGTCTTGCGTGTTTTCGAGTTCTAATTCCCAGTAAATCAATTTTTTATATAATTCGACCCACTCCGCATGGCCGATGCGGTCTTGGTATTGCATGGCCAATTGCCGAAACTCCTGCATGTAGCTGATGTTGGTTTTTTCGCTGACCAACCGCTTGTTATCCAGAATTTTTTTGACCGAAAGGAGGATTTGATTAGGATTAAGTGGCTTGATGAGATAATCGGCAATGCGGGAGCCGATGGCTTCTTCCATTATACGTTCCTCTTCGCTCTTGGTAATCATGACCACCGGAAGATTGGGGCGTAATTGTTTTATCTGCGCGAGGGTTTCGAGACCTGAAAGTCCAGGCATATTTTCGTCCAGAAAAACCACGTCGAATCGTTCGTGTTCTACTTTATCGAGAGCATCAGAACCACTATTGACGGGGGTGATGGTGTAGCCTTTGCCGGTAAGAAATAAAATATGTGGTTTTAATAAATCTATTTCATCATCTGCCCAAAGAATATTTGCCATAAGATAGTTGATAAGATGTTTTGATTGAAAAAATACGAAGGGGCTTATGCAGTAAAAATCAAAGCCCAAAATGTATCTCTCCTAACGACTTGCGAATTGAATAATTGTTTGTAGAGTGACATTAATCATCAAACATAACTGCCAATAATCATATTTTAAAATAGCTAATGAACGGAAATTGCGGAAGATAACCAACAAATCCATTCATCCAATGAAAACGATTCTTGTACCTACCGATTTAAGCGATGTTTCTGAATATGCCCTAGACGTGGCCGTTGAGATTGCTAAAAAGCACAACTCAACCATTGTGTTGCTCAAACGATTGATTTTTCCAACGGTAGAATATACCATGATTGATAATGATTTTTTTGACGGCAAGGAAGATTATTACCGTTTTCTGACCCAAGAATCAAAAGACCGGCTCAAAGATATGATTGATAGACCTGCTTATGCGGGTGTTAGTTTTAAACTGAAAGTAGTAAGAGAAAACGAAACGCTGGCCGAGGCCGTTTTGCACCAAGAGGCTGATTTAGTGGTGATGGGTTCGACGGGGGCAAGCGGTTGGAAAGAATGGACGAAAGGGTCTAATGCAGAGCATGTGGTACGAAAAGCAACCTGTCCAGTGTTGGTCGTAAAATCACCCGTGAGTGAGTTTAATAATGTGGTATTTGCCGTAGATTTTGAAAATGAGCAGTTTGTAAAAACCTCTACAAAATTGCTGGATAAATCAAACATCAATCCTCATTTTGTATATGTAGACAACGGCACCAAAATTTTTGATGAAGTGGCATTGCGCGAAAAAGTTGGGAAATGGGCCCTTGAACTGGGGTACAGTACCTATCAATTTGAGATTGTCGAAGCCAATACCATTGAGAAAGGAATCTTAAATTATGCCAGAAAAGTGGGAGCCGACATTATCGTAATGTATACCCACGGGCGTACAGGAATCCAACATTTTATTTACGGCAGTGTTGCCGAAGATGTGGTCAATCACGCCGAAATGGCCGTAATGGTGAGTCATTAACGGAGAAATTTTATTCCTTGCTCTTTTAAAAGAATGGTTGGCATCCCCAACCATTCTTTTTTATGCGTAGTTTTGCAGGATTAAAAACATCTTTACACCGTTCATGCAAACCACTGTAGCCGTGAATCGACCGGAAGTAGCCCGCCAAGTTGCGGCGTATTTATTAAACATTGAAGCGATTCAACTTCGCCCCGATCAGCCCTTCAAATGGAGTTCAGGCTGGAATTCACCCATTTATTGTGACAATCGTCTGGCACTTTCGTTTCCTGAAGTGCGGACTTTCATCAAAAACGCCTTGGCGGGAGCCATCAAAAGCCATTTTCCGGCCGTTGAGCTTATTGCAGGAGTAGCCACTGCGGGTATTGCGCAGGGCGCTTTGGTGGCTGATGTGTTGCATTTGCCTTATGCTTATGTGCGTCCTGAACCCAAAAAACACGGTATGGGCAACCAAATTGAAGGCCGGGTCTTGGCGGGTCAAAAAGTAGTAGTACTTGAAGACCTTATTTCTACGGGCGGAAGCTCCCTCAAAGTAGTAGATGTACTGCGGGAAGCCGGCGTGGAGGTTTTGGGAATGATTTCGATTTTTACCTATGGCTTTTCCATTGCCGATGAAAATTTTAAGCAGAAAGGCGTCGAATTGGTGTCGTTGAGCAACTATGATTGCTTACTGACCGAAGCCCTCAAATTAGACTATATCGAGTCAAGCCAATTAGAAACACTATCTAAATGGCGGGAATATCCCGGAAACTGGGGTGTGTAAATTACTATAAATGATGCAATTATTTCACTCGCCCACCATTTTTCAACGCTTTCCTAACCTCATTGCAGCAGAAAGCAGGCGCCACGGTGGGGTGAGCGCGCCTCCTTTTTCGTCGCTTAACCTAGGCATTAATACCAAAGATGCGCCCGAGAATGTGCTAGAAAACCGACGACTTTTTTTTGAAAAGTTGAATATTTCGGAAGCTAAAGTTGCCTCCTCTCATCAAGTACACGGAGACAGCATTCAAATAGTTACCCAACCGGGCCGAGCCGAAGGCTTTGATGCGCTCGTCACGGAGGTGCCAGAGGTTGTGCTTGGGGTCACCGTTGCCGATTGTACCCCCGTGTTGATTTATGACGCTCATCGTCGGGTTGTTGGGGCGGTCCATGCTGGATGGCGGGGCACGGTGTCTCAACTGGTCTATAAAACCCTCGAAACCATGCACGCCGAATACGGCACTGCTCCAGGTGATTGCTTCGCCTACGTGGGTACGTGCATCGATGAAAATGCTTTTGAAGTGGGAGAGGAAGTAGCGGAGCAGTTTCCTGATAAATTCAAACGGTTTGATACGGGCAGGGGAAAGTATTTGGTGGACTTAAAACGCGCCAATGCCGCGCAGTTAGAAAATTTTGGGATTCCTTCTGAGCGGATTGAAATATCACCGTATTCAACCATTACCCATAATGACCATTACTTCTCCTATCGTTTGGAAAATGGCCAAACCGGGCGGATGTTGGCCGTAATTGGGATGAAAAATGCTTAACATACGGTAAACGTTATTGAAAAAATAACCTCGCTCGGCCTAACATGATACAATGCAACAATCTTCTTCCGTAAAACTTTGGGCCAATCTGGTCATTGTGTATGTTGTATGGGGCTCTACCTTCTTGGGGGTTCGATACGCTATTGAAGTGCTACCGCCGTTGTTGACCAATGCCATTCGGTTTCTGGTGGGTGGTGTTATCTTCTTTTTGTTTACGCTGCTTCGTGGATATTCTATTCCGAGTATAAAGCAATGGCTTTCAGCGGCTTGGATTGGTATGCTTTTGAGCGGTGTCGGAAACTGCGCCGTTGCCTACGCCATTGGATTTATGCCTACGGGGTTGGTGGCGTTGCTGGTAGCCACGCTGCCAGGCTGGATGGTGGGTTTGGATTATTACTTCTTTGGGAAACAAAAACCTTCGTGGTTGACGGCGGTTGGTTTGGGGGTTGGTCTGATTGGTATGTATATTTTATTAAATCCCGGAGAGAACCTCACCCAACGTGAAATCCCCTTATTCCCCGCTTTTTTGGTTTTTATCGGGTCAATTACTTGGGCGTGGGGGTCGTTACAATCCCCGTATTTAGACATGCCTCCTCAAATGCAGACCACCGCGATTCAGATGTTGGGCGGGGGAGTTTTCTCCTTGGTGATGAGCTTGTTTTTGGAGCCAAATGGCTTTAAAGCCTTCGATAACATGACCCATCAAACCTACATGGCCTTACTTTATCTGATTGTGATGGGTTCTTTTGTGGGGTATTCGGCTTACGTTTGGTTGTTGCACCATGCAGCCCCTTCTTTGACCGCCACCTATGCGTATGTCAACCCAGTAGTGGCGATGATTTTAGGGTGGCTAGTGGTAAACGAAAAATTAAGCACTCGCTCGCTGGTTGCTTCGGCGGTGGTTCTGACGGGTGTAGTTTTGATAACATTTGGCCGAAGAGCTTCGGCCAAAGCTGGCAATTTGCGTTAGTGCGTTTCTCTGACCATTTTTTAACAAAATTCATACGTTCCCATGACCCGAAATGTAGCCATTTTCTTATTCGATGAGGTAGAAGTGCTCGATTTTGCGGGCCCTTACGAGGTTTTTAGCGTAACTGGATTACGGACATTTACGGAGAAACCTTTCCACGTTTACACAGTTGCTGAGAAATCCCCCGTGGTGGCCCGCAACGGACTGACCGTTATTCCCGATTATTTGTTGGATACCTGCCCCGAACCTGACCTGATTCTTATTCCGGGTGGAGGCGGTTTTACTCCCGAAGGAGTGGCTTTTGGAAGTCGTCGAGAAATGGACAATGATGTGGTGTTGGAGTGGGTAAAAAAGCACGCTGCTCACGTTGAACTGGTTCTTTCGGTCTGTACGGGGGCCTTGATTTTGGGTAAAGCGGGGCTTTTGGAAGGACTGCAAGCCACGACCCATTATAAAGCATTGGATGCCTTAAGGGCCATTTCTCCAACGATTGAGGTACTAGAAGGAGTTCGATACGTTGATAATGGCCAAGTCATCCTTTCTGCGGGTGTATCAGCAGGCATAGACATGTCTTATTACGTAGTCAGTAAATTGCTGGGCAAAGAAGTAGCCGACGAAGCGGCGCGTTATGCCCAATATGATTATTGGCAATAATAAAGCACAAACCATATTCTAAATGCCCAGTCAGGGCCTATCAATGGGGAAAATAACCTTTTTTGGGTGTTTTTATTTGCTAATATTTGACTAATTTTATACTTTGTTTCGTTGTATTAATACTGAAAACCATTCTACAAACTTTAGTGATATGAAAAAATATCTTTACGCTGCACTATTTATTACTTCAGCCATGTTGGCAGGATGTTCAAAATCTGAGCCAGAACCAGAACCCGCCGAGCAAGTGATTGGGAGCTACACCGTGGAAAAACTTACCGAAGCTATCAAATATGCTACTTCTACTTCTGAATATGCCGAAACAACCAATTATCCCGTAAAAGGGAAAACGAGTACGGGCATTAGTTATGAAGTAAACGCGGTATTGGATGTTGCCAAAACGGCGTCAAACATCGTAACCGTGACGTTTACCCAAACGGCAAAGTTATCAAACGGACAGACCGAAAAGAGCAATTCCGCCTTTACAGGTATCGAATTAAAGAAAATTGAAGGTTCTTCTGGCGAATTTGACATGCTAGATACAGGCGTTAAAATTGGTACGATTGGCAAAAATGCCATTACAATCGAGGAGGTGACCAATGATAAAGACAGCTCTGGAGTAGCCTATACGTATACTTTCCGTATTACGGGTAAAAAAGCCCAATAGTTAATCATACGTTAAGATTTAGAAAGTTAGCAGTTACGCAATTCCACCAATATTGCACAACTGCTGACTTTTTATGTTTTTAATAACCTTAACTTAACCTAAATGAGGCAGTTGAAGCGTAGATATTTGTGGGGTTTTTGGATTGCTTCGCTATTGTATTCCTCCCTTACTTTTGCCAATGATCAACAGCGGTATTTGGCCGTGTTGCTTTTAAATACCAACCGGTCGTTGGATGTGGACTTGGATTTGTTGGAGGGCGGGGTCAAAGCAGGGTGTAATGCTGTTCATTTAACCATCTACTGGGATCAGGTATACACAACTGCTACTTCGCAGGCCGACTGGCGTAAGTATGACACCCAAATTAATTTGGCCCAAAAATTGGGGGTAAAAATAGCCCTTCGAATCTTGGTAGGGCGGCATGTCAGTCGGATTCAGGGGTTTTGGGATAACGAACACCGCCAACGCGACCAGCAAGGACAGGCTTTGATTTCGGGCTACAGCGCTACCTATTTTAGTTATGCCCATCGACCTTCGGTAGAAAAAGCACGGGCTTTTATCAAAGAAGTATGCCAACGATATAACAATCTGCAACAACAAGGGGTGATTTCGTGGGTATCGGTTTCGACGACACCTACGCAAGAAACGGGATATTATCACGAAAACGCGCCTGAAGGCTATAATTACCCGACGGTTTTTGATTATTCGCCCGTCATGCAGCAGGAGTTTCGGATTTGGCTAAGCCGCAGGTACAAAAAAATTGAGCGTCTGAATGTTTTTTGGCAAACCGAATACAAAAGTTTTGAAGAAGTAACCCCTCCCGTATCACTTAAATACCGCGAACAGGTTTTTTGGGGGCAATCAGGCCGAGATTGGTACGTATTTCGTCATGCCATCTTCAAACAGTTTGTGGAACAAACCACCCAAACCATCAAAAGTGTAAACAGCACCTACCGCGTTATCACGGACTTTGGTTCGGTCTTTGATCAAATCAGCGTGTTTAACGGTACATTGGCTTTCCGTGATTTGAATCGTTCGACCGATGGGGTCAAAATCAACGACGATTTGCAGTACGATCACCGCTTTTCAACCGATCTTTTAAGGAGTAACGTTTTGCCAGGCCAATGGGTACTGAATGAGGTATATCCTGATCCCAAACATAGCCCAGAATTGATTACTCGTCAAATTGATGAAAATTTTGAACACGGTGCACATTGGGTGAGTATAGTCATTGCTACCCAAGCGGCGCTGGACGTTGTACGGCCCATTATTCAAGCCAGCGTTCCTAAATGGCTCAAAAAACCGTATGCGGAGGTATCACCAGTGGCTTACATGGATTATACGCTGTCGCGGGTAGTGGAGTTTGGCTATTATAGTGGCGGGGTGTACGGAGAATGGCTGAACCGGGCGGGGCATGAGTCAAACCGGAAGCCAGTGGCTATTCGGATGGTGGAAGATTTATTGGTCGATTCTCTCCAAGGTTCTATCAATCAGGTGCCTGTCGTCAGAAATTCGCTACCCACAAAAATTGCCAAAGTCAATAATGCGTTTTCTTATCGCTTGAGTTCAGAAGTTTTTGCCGACATTGACGGAATCATAGACACCGTTGTTATCAACAACATACCCTCTTGGCTGACGTTCAAAAACAACGTTTTTTCGGGTACTCCTCCCCAAACAGGGAGCTTTACTATGCTCCTGCGTGCTACCGATGATGATGGTGCTTCGGTCGAAACTAATTTTACCATAATCGTGAATAATGTTGGCCGAACGAACCAAATTCCGATTGTTCAAAAACCTATCCAAAATGTAAAAGGAGTTTATAAACAACCCTTTACATTCACTTTTTCTGATAGTATTTTTGTCGATTTTGATGGTTTTATTACGCGTTTAGAAGTCACTGGATTACCTTCATGGGCGCAGTTTCGACGCCGAGAAATTCGGGGGCTTGCCGATGCCGTGGGCGAATATACCATCACTGTACGGGCCTACGACGACGAAGAGGCCGTGGCCCAAACTTCCTTCAAGATTACGATTAGCTATCCCATAGTTTCGTTTGATTTGATTCAGGCGGGCCGAGTGGGGGAGCGTTTTTTAATCAAAAGGCTTCAAAATGAAGAGGTTCTGTCCTCATCTGATCTGCCTCCTTTGTTGAATATTTATGCTACTTGCGACGCCGTTTTTGATGAATTTGAGCTGCAATTATCGGGAGGACACGTTCAAAAAGCCCAATCTGAAAGTTCACCTTTTGCGCTTTTTAGGGGCGATGGCGGCTTTCCGACGGTGGTCGGAACATACCAGGTCAAAGGGAATGCCTATTTTCAAAAAGAACTGATTTCTTCGGCTACCTTTCGGTTTCAAATCATTGCTACTGACCCGCTGACAAAACTGCCGATCCCATTGGCCGACTGGGCTTTGTTTCCCAATCCTTGTTATCAATTTTTGAATGTGAAACTTCCTGATAATGTGTCGATTCAGAAGATTCAGTTGGTGAATGTGATGGGGCAAACCCAGCCGATTCTGGACAATGCTATCTCTATCGCTAATCAACTTTTAAGTATTAACTTAACCGACTTCAAACTGCCTGCTGGTGTTTATTTTTTGAAATTGCAGAAGGAGGATTCTTCGTGGCAGGCGTTTAAACTGATAAAGCAATAACCATACAATGTTGAGTTTTATATTGACAATTGTTTACAATAAAATCAAAACGCTAAAGGCACTCCTTTTTTTGGGACTTTTGGTGCTGCCTCTAGCCTTGAAAGCGCAGAATTCTGACACCCAGCGCTACGTTGGTTTGCAATTGCTCAACCTTGACCCACGCCCAGAAGCTGGGATGGATGTCATTGAGGCTTCAATTGCCAATGGCTGCAACTTAGTGGCCCTTACCATTCAATGGGATGAAGTTTACAAAGACAATACTTCTCCGCCCGATTGGCGTCAGTACGATCGTCAGATTGAATACATCGCAAAGACCAATGCTAAAATAGCACTACGCATCATTGTGGGCCGACTTTATTATCGTTTGGATGGTTATTGGACGGCCAAAGAAACCATGAAGGATGATTTGGGGCGGCCTCTTTCGGGTGTTTATGGCCGAACTTGCTTTAGTTTTTCGCATCAACCTACGGTTGCCAAATCCCAAAATTTTATCAAAGAAGTGTGTCAACGCTACAACGCCTACCAAAATCAAGGTAAAATTCTGTACGTTTCCTTCGGTAATTTATCGACCCAAGAGCTAGGGTATCCGCATGAGACCAATTTTGAAGGCGGCAAACAATACCTTGCGGGTTTTGATTATTCCGATTCATCGTTGGATTCGTTTAGGGTATGGGCCGAAAAACGCTACAAACGCATCAATAAGCTCAACTACCATTGGGGAACAAAATATACCTCATTTAAGACATTAATGCCCCCCGGAACGGCGTACAATCCTTATCCGACCTATCGAAAAAAATCGGGAAAAGATTGGTACTTGTTTTCTCATTCGCAACTTCAACATTATATAGACGGCACAATTAATGGTATCAAACAAGTAAATCCACAGTATAAAATTGTCAATGAATACGGTGCCGTAACGGCCGATTTTTCGGCCATGATGATTTCTTACTCCTTCAAAACGCTCGACGCAAAAACGGACGGGACCAAGGTGCATAATGACCCCTATTACAATCACCGTTGGGTAACGGACGTGATACGCTCTAATCGCCCCGCCAATAAATGGACGGCAAACGAAGTGTTTTACACGCCACAAACGCCCATTGATTTATTGAGACGCCAGTTTAATGAGTGTTTTGAGCATGGCTCTAAGATAGTAACGCTGGTGACGGCGGGGCCTGAGCCAGGGGCGATGCGTTTGATTCAGGAAATGGCGGGCCGTTGGCTCAATACGCCACTTTCTGAAATCAAACCGCAACATTCTATTTCTTACACTCTGACCGAAGCCCTTGATTCTACCATGAAAAACGTGGAAAAAAGATGGGTTGAAAAAGTTGGGTCAAATCCGCAACCCGTTCATATTGAATTGGTTGAAGATATTTTATCGGAAGAGTATTGGAAGCCCCTCAGCCTGAATCTCCCGCCAATTATTGCCAATCAGGTCACCGAGCGGGCAAGTAAACCCCGCAAAGCGTACAGTTATACCTTGCCCAAGGATGTATTTGCTGACCCCGACGGGGATATTGTCAAAATAGAAGCCCTTGAAAAACCCCAGTGGCTAAATTTGAACAACGGGGTTCTGTCGGGAAATGTGCCAGATGTAATCGGCGACTACAAAATAACCCTCCGCGCCACCGACGATGAAGGAGCCACGGTGTTGATGAGTTTTAATCTTAAAGTGACCAATATAAACGTTAAACCTATTGTCAAACGTCCCGTGCCAGACTTTGAGACATCACTCCAAAAATTGGTGTTTTATCAATTCCTGCCCGACCATTTTGACGACCCCGATGGCGTCATTGTACGCATACAGGCCAGCGGGTTACGCCCGTGGATGACTTACAGTTCGAAAGAGTTTTCGGCGTATCCGCAGGAGCAGGGCACATTTACCGTAAACCTTCGAGCATACGATGACGACAGCGCGTTTGTGGAAACATCGTTTAAAATAAAAGTACTTAACATCCCTCCCGTGGCCAAACAGCAACTGCCCGAAAAAGTGATTGCGCGCGGCAAAGCGTTTCGTTTTAAGATTTCGCCCAACCTTTTCAGCGACCCTGACGGTGAGATTGTCAGAGTTGGAGCGGCCAAACTGCCCGCGTGGCTTACCTTTAATGGGACAGAACTGCGAGGAACTCCCCCCGAACTGGCAACGTATCGGGTTGGAATTCGGGCGTATGATAACGGTGGCGATTCGGTCGAAATACCGTTTGTGATAAAAGTAGACGTGCAGGGTGCCCAAAATTCTCCCCCTCTTGCCCGTTATACGTTGCCAAATGTGCAGATGTTTGCCACCCAAAAATTTACTTACCGTGTTCCAGATTCATTGTTTTATGATATCAATGGCTACGTTGACAGAATCGAAGCGCCCAACCTACCTGCTTGGCTTTCGTTTCAAAACAATGAAATTTCGGGAGTAGCATTACAGGCAGGTACTTACACGGTCACGGTCAGGGCTATTGACGATGACGAAACAGCCACCAATGTTACCTTTAAAATCGAAGTGCGCTACGCAAATATCAGTTTTGAGTTGATTCAGGCGGGAAAAATTGGCGAACGGAGGCTCATTGGACCGTTGACCAACGGGGACGTACTTCAGGAAGAGACAATGCCGAATAAAATCACGATATATGCCAATTGCGAAGTTCCTGCCAAAAGAGTATTGCTGAAATTGACTGGCCCCTATCAACGGGAGATTACCGCTGAGCGGTTTCCTTTTGCTTTGTTTGACGAAACAACTGGTTTTTCCCCGATTGCTGGGAGCTATACGCTAGAAGCTGCGGCTTTTAATGATTCATTGCAGGTGAGCGCCGCCACGATTCGTTTTACGATTAAAACAACGCAACCTTTGACGGATTGGCAAGTATATCCGAATCCTTTTTCAAACGTCTGTAATGTGAAATTGCCTGATTTACTGGATATTAATTCTTTGAGTTTTAGGGTGATTGCTGTGTCAGGCCAGGAAATAATGATGGCTAAACGTCAGATAACCGTCGTCGATAAAGTCGCCTATATCAATTTGTCAGATGCCCAGTTGCCAAGCGGCACGTATATATTGCAGGTTTTTGATAATGAAACGTTACTAAAAGGGATTAGAATCTTGAAGCTGTAAAATGCTCTAATTAGAAGCAATTTTGTGCTCTTTTTACATAAATCCTATTTGAGGTAATCAATCATCGACGTTTTTCTGAATAGATTAGCAGTTCTTCCTTACATTTGGTGTTCAATTAAAGTGGCAAAGTTTAAAAATCGAATGCCTGTCATTTTGGAAACCCAAAACAATTTTTTTATGCAGGAATTTAGCAGGGGAGCAACCCTAATGCTTCTGGTTTTGACGTTATTGTGTTGTAATTCTAAACAATCCTCTACTGAGCAAACGACCAATAGCGAAACCGCAACAACTATGGTAAAGGCACCTTTATTCAGTGGAGATTCGGCTTACGCATACGTGGAAAAACAAGTCAAATTTGGCCCTCGGGTTCCCAATTCAGCGGCCCATACCCGTTGTGGTGACTACCTTGTGGCCGAATTGAAACGCCTTGGCTGTACGGTTACGGAACAGACTTTTACGGCAACCCACTACGACGGTCGCAAACTCAACGCTCGGAATATTATAGGTAGTATCAATCCACAAGCCACAAAACGTATTTTGTTGGCGTCACATTGGGATAGCAGGCCCGTAGCCGACGAAGACCCTACCAATAAAACGGGACCCATCGACGGGGCCAACGACGGAGCAAGTGGAGTAGGAGTGTTGCTTGAAGTGGCCCGTACCCTTCAGCAGGCCGCCCAAAAACCGGGTGTTGGAGTTGATTTTATTTTTTTTGATGTAGAAGACGGAGGAAATGCGGCCGTTGCCAAGGATAAATTTACGGGTTTTTGCTTAGGCTCTCAATATTGGGCCGCCAATAAGCACGTTCCAGGTTATTCGGCGTATTTTGGGGTTTTGTTGGATATGGTTGGTGCCAAAGGAGCGACGTTCCCTAAAGAAGCTTTCTCTAATCAATACGCCAATGAAGTCACGCGAATGATTTGGAATACGGCCAGCCAATTGGGGTACAGTTCTTACTTTGTGGAACAAGACGGTGCTGCAATTACGGACGACCACCTGCCAGTGAACGAAACGGCCAAAATTCCCATGGTTGACATTATTCATCTCCAGCTCAATAATCCTCAAAAAACCTTCTTTGATGATTGGCATACGCACGAAGATGATATGCGCAACATTGACCCCAATACCCTCAAAGCTGTAGGGCAGGTACTGGTTCAGGTCTTGTATCAGGAAAGTATTTAGAAAAAATTATATCGTCTGATTTTGATTTTTATGATAAAAAATAACCGTTATTTAAGCGCAAGTACCCTTTCGTTTTTCTTGCTTTCTTTTGTTTTTTCCTGTTCTCCCGCGCCAGATAAGGTTGGAAATTTAGATTTAGTAAAATGGCGAAGTGACCGAGGAGGATGCGGTGACGTCAGAAAAGGGCTTGAAAAAGAATTTGTGAAGATACAGAGTGAGCTTTTGGGTAAACATATCGACGATGTAGGGTACATGCTGGGCCGCCCAGATATTCAGCAGTTGGGGTCACGGGATCAAAAATTCTACGTCTATTTCTTGGAAAAAGGAATTCATTGTACGGATATTACCCAAAAATCAGCTGCTCAAAAAGTGATTTTACGCTTCAATGCCGTAGGTTTACTATCTGAAATTACTTTTCAGGCACGACCTTTGTAGAGGGGTTAAAAGATAATCTGTTCATTGCCCGAACGATTAACTTTTGGCAGTCAACATTTAACTTCACAATTCGATGCGCTTTTCCGTTGCTTTTGCCTTTTTTATCCTATTGTTTTCATCTTTCGTCACTTCGGCACAACACCTTCGGCACAAAGGGAGTTTGGGCATCAGCTACGCAGCGGCGAGTGATTCATTGATGAGTACGCAGCACTTACCCGATAGTCACGGGATTTTAGTGAAGAGTGTCATGCCCGATTTTACCGCCGCGCGGTTGGGTATTCAAGCGGGCGATATTCTGGTCTCCATCAACGAAACGGATTCGTTGTACCTGTTTGATTTTCGAAAGCTGGAGCAGGAATTGTACGAGCAAGAGCCAATTTCAATCACTTACATTCGAAATAGAAAGAAAGCCCGGGCCGTTGGGAATGTCGTTGCGGCACCCAAGGAGTTTTCAAAAGGAGAGGTGATTTACGGGGAAGTTCCTTACCAACGGGGATATTTGCGTTCCATTGTTCATAAGCCGTTGGGCAGCAGTCGTTTGCCTGCTATATTTTACATTCAGGGGCATGGGTGTGGTTCCGTTCATTTTGCTGATGATTCGCTTGCTCCCGTCAAACAATTAGTGGATGGTTGGGTGAGCGCTGGGTACGTTGTTTTTAGGATTGAAAAACCAGGCGTTGGAGAAAGTGCTGGCACAAAGGAGTGCGTTCGGCTGAGTTATGAAGAAGAAAAAGCTGCTTTTCAGAATGCATTTGCGGCATTTAAGAAACTTTCTTTTGTTGACAGTACCCGATATTTTCTGTTTGGACACTCATTGGGTGGAGCGTTGGCGCCACTGCTGGTGGCCCAATCGGGTTCTAAACCGAGGGGTATCATCACTTACGGAACCGTGGTGAAACCGTGGTTTGAGCACATGATTGACGTATATCGTCAAAAGCCTCTATTGTATCAGGAATCGTATCAATCTATCGAAGCCAATACCCGGATGATGATACCGTTGTTGTATGAATGGTTGGTACAGGCCAAAACGCCCACTGAGTTGCTTCAAGAGCCTGATTTTGAGGCTATACTTACATCCAAAGAAAATCCACTTGCCTACCATAGAGGGACTTTTTTTGGGCGCTCATCTGGGTATTTTACCGAACTTCAGCAGCAAAATCTCACTCAGGCGTGGGCGCAGGCAGCAGTGCCTACTTTGGCCCTGTACGGAGAGTTTGATAGTGAAGCTATCAGCCCAGAATCGGCGCAGAGCATTGCCCGAATTGTCAATGAAGTACGTCCTGAGTTGGGAACGTATAAGCAATTGAAAGGTACTGATCAGCATTTTATTAAAGTAACGTCTTTTGTTGAAGCGGCTCAATTGCAAAAATCTGGGCAGTATATACAGTATGCTCGCCGCCATTTTAACCCAGAAATTCTTACGGAGACTGTTGAGTGGATGAAAAAGTTTAACAGAAAATAATTCTCTTGAATACCTATCACGACATATCGCTCCAAGAAGCTGAAGCCATGGCTACCCAACCAGGGAGCATTATTGTGGATGTGAGGGAGCCTTGGGAGTTTGAAGAATTTAGCATTGGCGGCACCAATATTCCCCTTGCAGATATTCGGGAACGCCGTACCGAATTATTGCCTTATCAAACCCTCATCGTAGTTTGCACCAATGGAACGCGCTCTCGCGTAGCGGCCAAAGATTATTGCCGGGCGGAGGCGTTTCAGGAGAAACACATTTTTCATCTCAAGGGCGGTATTCTGGAAGTAGAAGATTAAGCTTTAGCTTGATATTTTATTTATTGGGTTTTAAATCAGAGGATTATGTATTGTGTGAATTAAAACATACCGCAACGATTCTATTAAAAACTACTTATTTTGTTTCTTCAACGCTTTTTTTACTGGCAAGCTTCTGTCAAAGACTTTTCCGATTTCCGATTCATAATCGACACTTCAAGGTATAAAAACAGCAATTCATGCTATAAGTAATTCTGCACCGTTGGCAGCAGTACTAATTTTGTATTGTCTTTTACCAACTGTCATTTAGCTAAATGATGATTCGGCAAGGCATAAAATTTTGTACTACTAAAATATACAGCTTTCCATGAAAACAATTGCAATGTTATTTCTAATGGGCCTCATTGGCCTTTCAGCTTGTCAAACCGAAGGAGTACCTGGCCCGAAAGGGGATACGGGCGCGCAAGGGCCTAAGGGCGACACTGGGTCGCAAGGCCCCAAGGGAGATTCGGGTACGGTAAATGCCCGGAGTTATATTTACTCCAACCAGCAGTTTAATGCACTAGGCACGCCAAATTATGATGCCACTACTAAACTGTTTACTTATAATAGTTTTCGGACTTATAGCCCACAAAACTACGCTGCAATCGCCGATAAAGGGGTGGTGTTGGTTTACCTTCGTGATCAACTCAATGCGTGGACTTTAAACACGATTCGGGCCAACTATCTCAATGTAGGCGTTAGCGATAGCCCTAGTGTGATTGAGTCGGTGGTTCGTCCCCAAACTGACAAAGTTCAGATAATGGCTAAATTAACAACTCCATTGGAGACAAATCTGTTTACAAATTACCGATTTGACGTAAAAATCATTCTAATTGAGCCCACCCATTCGGTAATAGGTGCACTGCGTACAGGTCAAGTTGATGTCAAAGATAGTCGAGCTGTTGAGCGATTTTTCAGCCTAAAGCAGCTTTAAATTGCGAGGGTGAAGGTGGTAATTGAAGGCCTGCTAGGAAAGGTTGATTGTAATGGAATTGATCCAAAGTAGTTAAGTTGATATTTTAGGTTACATCACCTATTCATTTGTCCGAAGCCATTAGAATAATTTAGGAATAAAAAAGGTTTACGAATTTAATCGTAAACCTTTTTTTGAGTGGAGAATATCGGATTCGAACCGATGACCTCTTGCATGCCATGCAAAATGTAGTGCAATTTTATAAATTTGTTTTATTGATAAACATATTGATAATCAATGGTTTAGTAAATTATTGCTTTTTATTGCTTTTTGATTTTAACGGAAAATTTATACATTTGTTTTAGTAATGTTTTAGTAATGTTTTAGTAACGACTGCAAAATAAATTTATAAATAATCCCAATGGCAACCGTAAAAGCTCTTCTCTATATACACCAACCGCTCCAATCAGGCGAGTACCCTATCTACCTACGCGTCACCAAAGATAGGAAATCACGCTATGTTTCTTTAGGCTTTTCATGTAAAAAGGAATTATGGGATGAGGCTAATAATCTTCCTAAAAAACGCCATCCTCTTTATAAAGAAATTACGATTGCCATCGAAAAGGCAAAACTGGAAGCTAATCGGGAGATTCTTAACTTACATAACGACAACCAAGACTTTTCGACGGAAGAACTCAAAAACAACCTGCTGGCCGATAAGCGCAAAAGCAAGCTCACCCTTTTTGAATACTTTGATGCTTACGTACAGCAACTCAAAACCAATGATAAGATTGGCTCAGCCAATATCTACCATTCCACTAAAAAAAGTATCATGGACTTTCGTAACGGGAAGGACATGGAGTTTTCGGACGTGACGCACAGTTTTCTCAAAAAATTTGAAGAATATCACTTGAAACGGGGTATGAAGCCCAACGCCTTTTTTGTCTATTTTCGACATTTTAAGACCCTGCTCAATCATGCCAAAAAAGAAGGCTTTGTCAAGAAGGAATATAATCCTTTTAAAGACATAGATTTTAAGAAGTACAGAAGAATCAAAACCAAGAAACGGGCGTTGAAAATCGAGGAGATGGATAAAATCAAAGCGATGGTTTTGCCACCCACTTCTAAACTGTTTCATGCTCATAATTACTTTCTGTTCAGCTATTACTGTTGGGGTATCAATTTTGTAGACATTGCCCACCTGCGCTGGACTGACTTACAAAATATGCGCCTTCATTATGTACGTAAGAAAACGGGTGATGAATTTGATATTAACCTTAATCCGGTAGCCATTCAAATGCTGGATTATTACCGTCAGCATCATTTTATTCGGGAAGACTCCTATATCTTTCCAATCCTGAGTGATTTTCATAAAACTTCCGTACAGATTGATAATCGTATTGATAAAGTGCTGAAACAGGTAAATCACGACCTTAAAGAAATCGCGAAGTTGGTAGGGATTGACGAGAACCTGACCACATATTCGGCTCGCCACACTTTTGCTACTACTCTCTACCGAAAAGAGGTACCTACCGCCCGAATCAAAGAATTGATGGGGCATGAATCTGAGCGTGTAACTGAAATATATCTCCAAAGTTTTGATACTGAAACCCTTAGCAACATAGCTAATTCAATGCTTTAATAAATGCACAGGATATTTCTCAAATAAATTGACAATATTCAGACAATAATAAAAATTATTTTTATTATTGTCTGAATAAATAATGATGTATGATTGATAGAAGTTTAGTAGGAGAGGTGCTGGCAGGGCTCTCTTACTTACCATCGGTTGCCATTTTGGGGCCTCGTCAGGTGGGAAAGACCACTTTTGTAAAAACACTGGTTGCTCAATTGAACAAACCAAGTGTTTATTTAGATTTGGAGTACTTTGCTGACCGAGCCAAGTTACAAAATGCGCCTGATTTGTACTTTCAGGAACACCAAAACGAAATTGTCATATTGGATGAAATCCAACGAATGCCCGAGTTATTTCCCTTACTTCGTTCGATGATTGACCAACATCGCCAGCCGGGGCGGTTTATCCTGTTGGGTTCGGCTTCTCCTGATCTTTTACGTCAAAGTTCCGAAACGTTGGCAGGTAGGATTGTTTATCTAAAGATGCATCCGCTTCATTATCGGGAAGTTTCAACAGCACAGATTACTTACCAACAGCATTGGTTAAGGGGTGGATTTCCTGACGCGCTATTGGCTCCCAACGATAAAGCGGCCGAACTATGGTTCAGGGGATTTGTTCAGACATACGTCGAACGAGACTTACCTGCTTTAGGATTGCCTGCTGCTCCTGATACCACTCGAAACTTATTAAGGATGTTGACCAATGTACAGGGAGGATTACTGACTTACAGCGATTTGTCGGACTCGCTCAATATTTCCCAGCCCACCGTCAAGACTTACATTGGCTTTCTGGAATCTGCTTTTTTGATTCGACGCTTAGAACCCTATTTTGCCAATGTCAGCAAACGTTTGGTAAAGTCTCCCAAATTGTTTTTTACAGATACAGGCTTGCTTCATCACCTGATGGGTATTCAAAATTTTGAGGGATTGCAGGGAAATATTGGCTTGGGGCGGTCGTGGGAAGGGTACGTCATTCAACAAATTATCGCCAATTTACGTCCGGATGTTGAACCCTATTTTTACCGAACCAAAGATAAAACAGAACTTGATTTGGTACTGGTCCAAAATACACAGGTAAAAATGACGCTTGAAATTAAATATGGCAACAATCCCAACGTTAGCCGAGGAAATACCGTAGCCATCGAAGATTTAGAGGCTAAACAAAATCTGATTGTTACACCGCAAGCCGAAGATTATTGGCTTAGAGCTAATCTCAGGGTATGTAGTATAGTAACAGTTTGGAATTATCTTGGAAATGAAGGTTTATTGGCAGATTCTTGATACTTTTTACAGAAAATGAGTCTAATTATTAATCTTCACCGAATCACCAATTTGGCAGCCACTGGCTGCCAAATTACAAATAGTTGATAATGAGTTGCTAAATTCAAAACTAACCTCCGAAAATCTCCTGGCTCATTTCTCGTTTAGGCATTTTGCCGCCCTCATGCGTATCAAAGACCCACTCAAACGGGCATTTACACCAGTAGGTATTATTCTTCGAACGCGGCTCAGATACAAAAGTGCTCTACTCTACGGCAGGACTTAACAATCAAGTGTTTGTTTCAAAGTATCTGGTAGAGCTACCCAAGGAGGAGGAGTTGAGGCAGTTGATGGAGAAGTAGGAATAATACTACTAAAGTTATTACTCAATTTTTAAAATATGAATACACAAATGTTATTTGTATTTAGTGGTTGTTTGACATATTTTGCAAGTTCATGTAAAGCACAGAATAAATACGAATGAATGTAATTGTCGTTAGAGCCCTAAAAGGAGAACTTATGGATACTTTTAAACAATTTCTGGCTCACGTAATTGGCTCTTGCCAATGCTAATGAATGGGCAAGTGGTGGTGGAGTAGAAGTAGTGTTTCAGATATATCATTATGCAAAAAACGGAGTATAAAGTCACCAAGTTAGAAGATTTCTTAGATGTACCTTTGATTGGGTTTTTGGGTTGGTTAGCTCCCAATACTTTTGAACTTGCAGATTACCAATTTAGTACGATGGTAAATCAATTGCAACACTCAACGGATTTGCCAAAAGAAGACCAAAAAAAGAAACTGGATGAATTTGTTGCTTCAATTAAATCGGTGTATGAAAATGAATATTTGGGCTTTATAAGGCCATATCTTACCCTGCCTCTCAGAGATTTTGTCAATGAATTGAATCGCATCTTTCATCTATCAACAAAAAACGACTTTATCTTTCGTGGCTTTCCTGCCCAGGAACGCAATACGTTATTGAGTATTTTTGAATCTAAGCGTAGCAAAAGAATAATCAAAGGCGGGGGGAGTTTGGTGGATGTAGTGTGGCTATTAATGAAGCTTAATCGCATGGAAAAATTAAGCACATGGTCGGAGCAGCATATTGGAGCAGGGATAGGGGTTATTCATTTTAATAGAAAAAAAATATGGGCTTTTATTTGGGCGGTAGTTTTCAAAAAGAAAGAAAACTTCGAGGAAATCATCCATGATTTAGCAAGCAGCATGTTTGGGGAAATTATTCTGAAAATAGCCGAATATGAAAAAATAAAAGAGATATATCCCAAGCTTATAACCTCAATTGAACAACAACAAGTGGCCTCTGTAACAATAGAGCCGGCCACCGCTAATACTCCAATTACTAAATGGAAAGGAGATAAAGTGCAGTTTTATCAGTTGATTTATGCTCTGTATAATGCCGATTTTATTGACGGAGAAGTAACGAAAATTGTTGAAGGTTTGGCGAATGTTTTTGATATTGAATTAGCTAAAGGCTGGCAAGCTAACTTAGATCATAATATCAAGAACAATAATCCGGAGTATGTACCGGCGATTTTTGATGACCTGAAAAAAGCCTTTGATAAATACTCCCGAAGACGGTTGAATTCAAAATAATGCCTTAAAATGATGATACAACTTGTATACAAGTTGTCAATTAACCCGATTTTTTGCATATTCCTTTGTGTCGTTAAATTTTTTATCAAACTAAAAAAACGACGCAATGGAATCATTTCCCAAACTGGTGTTAATTACACCCCATGAGTTAGAACAACTCATTCGCAAAGTTTTATCGGAAGATAAAGCCGCCCCCCAAAGCCGCCAACACGCGGAACATGAATATTTGAACATGGCGGAAGCCAGCAAATATTTACAACTTCCACAAAACACGCTCTATGTGTTCTGCCATGAACGGCGGATTCCCTACTCCAAACGAGGTAAAAGGAATTATTTTCTTCGCGCTGATTTGGACGAATGGATGGCGTCTCATCGAAAAATGTCGGCCAAGGAAATTGAAGTTGAGACGATGGCTAACCTCAGAAAAAAAGGGAAAAGATGAGCCATTCGCCAAACTCCTCCCAAAACGATACAGTACTGTTTTGGGAGACAATTCTCACGAAAGAATTGACTAACGTAGCAACATTGCTTGAAAAAAAGCAAAGTCGTTTGTTCGCACTTCGAAATCTTCCCTTTGCAGAACAATCCGAAAGCAATTACCGAACCATCAAACTGTTGGAAGCCGAACTTTCGCTATTTGTTGGATTGATCGGTACAGTGGAAGAACTCAAAAATGCCTATGTTGGGTTTACCGCCTCCGTCGCTGACAGGCTTATTTTATTGACCGTGCAGCGCGATTATTATCGTCAGGAGTTACTCGAATGCATGACAAAAGGAGGGGCATATCAGCTATGAGTTCATTCATGGATAAGTTCAAAAATGTCATGCAGCATGGCTATGAACAATTGCCCCAAACCGGAGAGCAAAAAGTGCCTAAAGTTTCTTACTTGGCCCAATTACGAGAAATTCAGGAGACCATCGAAAGCAAAGCCTGTCAAGATATACGCTTTGCCCAGCCATTAATGACGTTGAATGGAGTTGGTATCATTTATCCCAATACCATTTCAGTTATTCAGGGACAAAAAGGCGTTCACAAGTCACGTCTTACCGAGAATCTTTGTGCAGCCTGTGTAAAAATGGATGCAAACCGCGAGTTTATCGGCTTCAAAATCGCCCCTCTTAAACGCTTTCATGTGGTTTATGGAGATACCGAGCGAAACCTGAACGACCAATTCCCTTTTGCCATTCAACGAATCAAAGAATTGGCAGGATTTGATAAAACAAGTCGTCCCAACAATTTAGAAGCGTTTAGCCTGATTGAAATTGAGCGTACAGAACGGTTTGAGGCCGTGAAGCAGTATTTAGATGATGTGCGCCAAAACCATGCTGACGAACACGTAATCGTGATTTTAGACGTGATTACGGACTGTATCGGAAGCTTTAACGACCCCAAAGAGTCGATGAAGTTGCTTGACCACCTGAATATGATGATTAATCGGTATAACGTCTCGTTTATTTGTGTCATCCACGAAAACCCCAACAGTTTTGGCGAAGGGAAAGCACGGGGGCATTTAGGAACGGAACTGATTAATAAAGCCTCTACCGTAATCTCAATTGGATTTGATAAGGGAGCCAATGGCAATTCTACTGACTTGATTGTCTTGAAGTTTCTTCATACCCGGAGCGTCAAGAAACCTGAACCGCATTTTCTGCGCTATTCAGAAGAAGCAAGGGGTTTGGTGTTGGCCGATGCCGACTTTATCGCTGACCAAAAAAGTCTTAAAGCGGAAAAAGCGGAATTGGGAGAGTTGAAGGATTGGTTATTGGAGAACATGATGGGAGAAATCTCAAAGACCGCTTTACTCGACCAACTTACCCAATACTTTGGATGTACCGCCAAAACAGTTGAGACCCGTTTGAAAAGCCTGACGGATGGGGAAACCCCTTTTTTGGGGCGCAAAAAAAACGGAAAGGAAGTTTTCTTCACCTTAAATGCACCCTTCTAAAGACGTTGGAAATGGAAATGCCCTATATATGGCTTTTCTAATTTCCAACGTTCAAAACCCCAAAGCTATGGAAACTAAAACGCATAAACCGTCCACCCGTAATCAGTTGGCCAAACTTTACGGAGTCAGCCCTGAAACCTTTAAAAAGTGGCTTGTAAAAATACCTGATTTGTCACTGGACACTGGCTATAGGGTATTAACTCCCAAACAGGTAGGTATTATTATCAAACACCTTGGCGAACCCTCTGATTAACTGCCGTTAACGTAGATTAATGCCGATTAACCTGTATTAACCCTGATTAACCCGAAAGCGGTAAATCAGGGTTAATTAGTTTTGGAGTGTACAATTAATCAAAATTAACAACATGGTAAATTATCAAAGAAACGGAAGGGCATTGCAGTTAGAAGGACTCGAAAATGCCCGCAACAAAGTAACGCTTGGTTTCAAGTGTGATGCAGGTACAAAAATCCAACTGGCACAGGAAGCCAATCAAAACGCAATGACGTTGAGCGAATATGTAGAAACGGTTGTTTCTCTGCGCCACCAACGAACGAATCACGCCCCACAAAAATCAAGTTACACGTTCAATGAGTGGGAAAGCAAAATTAATAATGCCAAAAAGCAGACGGAGCAGGTACAGACTCAGCTTGATTTCTACGAAAAGAATCCTTTGCTTCTTGAATTGTTTAAATCGCACAAAGGGCAAAGCGTCTCTTATCTCAATGTGCAGGGCCAAAAGCAGAGCATTGTAATCAATCAGATAGCAGACGTATTTACGGTATTAATTCACAGTTTTAACCCACAAAAGCCATGATAGAGCAAACGTATTATCCGTTCGGTGGAGATTTTGATAGCTTTCCTGCACAGTCTTCGACTCCAATGCTTTCAGGATTTTCCTCATCAATAGTTCAAAATGAGTATGAGAAAGGTTCCGGTACGAATTGGTTCGGTTGGCTTCTTCTTATTGCCACTTTGATTGGAATTGCTGGGGTCGTTTATTGGTGGAGAGGAAAAATCTCAGAATTATGATTCAAAAAAGGTGCTTACAAGGTTTCGTAAGCACCTTTTTTTGATTAAGCATGATTCGAAAACAATTCCTGTGAAAAAGTTATCAAGTGGTTATAATGTTATCTTTCACTTGTTTAATGTTCCTGTTTCTTCGCCCCTGAACGGCTTTTCTCCACATATATGGTTTAAAAAATCTATCTTTAAGCAGTGCTTATCAAACTGAAAGGTTGCAGGTATTATTTGTAAAGTAATGTTAGATACCGTAACCTTGCGGCCTTTTATACGTATCAGTAAGATTTAAAGTATGACCAACGAACAACTCAAGAAATTAGAGAATGATCTGTGGGCTTCGGCCAATTCATTAAGAGCGTATGGCGGTATCAAAGCCGCTGACTACGCCGTACCCGTGTTAGGATTGATTTTTCTGCGATTCTCCGAAAATAAATACAGTCAGTACGAAGCCGAAATTTTGAATGAGTATCTGGCTACCAAAGGAAGCCGACTCGAACGCTCCGTAGAATCCATTGCTTTGTCGAAATGCGGGTTTTATCTGCCCGACTACGCCCGGTATGATTACCTGCTGACGCTCCCCGGCGATAAAAGCATGGCCAAAGCGCTGCAAAAAGCCATGGAAGGCATTGAGGAGCATCAGGACGAGAAGTTTAAGGATGTGTTGCCGAAAGAGGCGTATTTTGAAATTGAGAAAAAGAAAGCGGACATTCTGCCGCAACTGCTCAAAACTTTCTCCGATATTCCGAAAGATGCGACCGGCGATGTGTTCGGCAAGATATATGAATATTTCCTCGGCGAGTTTGCCATGAGCGAAGGCCAAAAAGGCGGCGAATTCTTCACGCCTACGTCGGTGGTGCGGTTTATTGTGGAAGTGATTGAGCCCTTTGCGGGCAAAATCTACGACCCGGCCTGCGGCTCGGGCGGTATGTTTGTACAAAGTGCCAAGTTTATTCAGGAAACCAAACACGACCTCAGCGACATTTACGTATACGGACAGGAGTACATGAGCGAAACTGCCCGATTGGCCAAAATGAACCTGATGGTCAATAACATACGGGGCGAGATTACGGAGACCAACTCGTACGAAAGCGACCCGTACAATAGCTTGGGGAAGTTTGATTTTGTGATGGCCAACCCGCCGTTCAATGTAAAATCGGTTAAAGAAAGTACCGTCAAAAACGACCCGCGTTTTTATCAGTTTGGTTTGCCCAAAAACAAAGGCAAAAACACCGACGACAGCATTACGGATGCCAATTACCTGTGGGTGTCGTTGTTTGCGACCTCGCTCAACGAAAAAGGACGCGCGGGCTTTGTGATGCCCAACTCGGCCTCCGACGCAGGCAATTCAGAGTACGACATTCGTAAAAAGATCGTGGACAGCGGCATTGTGGACTGCATGGTGTCGATGCCTTCCAACATGTTTTTTACGGTGACGCTGCCCGCCACGCTCTGGTTTTTTGACAAACAAAAAGCCCTGTCTGAGCGCAAAGACACGATTTTGTTTTTGGATGCCCGTAATGTTTATACCCAAATAGACCGTGCCCACCGCGAATGGAAAGAGGAGCAAATTCAAAACCTTGCTGCCATCGTGCGCCTGTACCGGGGCGAAACCGACCGCTACCTCGCCCTCATCAGCCACTACGCCAAGCAGGCCATAGAAGCGCAGGCGGCCGTTCCAAGAGCTTTTGAAGCGCTGCAAACCAAACTGAAAACGGGCCTGATCAACCTCCAAAAATATGCCGCCGACAGCCAAGCCAAACGCACTGCCAAAGACGGTGGGCTGTTTGGAGAAGCCAAAGGTGCCGTTGCTGATCTTATCCAAAAACTTACCGCCTTACCGTTGCCCGTGGCTGCGCTTCCCGATTGTTCTTTGAGCGAAGTGGAAGAAAACGCCGCCCAATTGGCTTTTGCCGAAACCCTGAGCGAGTACCTCACGGCCCTCAAAGCCACCGATACCCTCCTGAAAAACCACAAAGACGCCCTCAGCGAACTATGGGCCGAAGCCGATAAAAGCCTGAAGCTTAAAAACGATAAAACATGGGCGGAACTGGAACTCAACAACTTTCCCAAAGCCCTTGACGAGCTGTACCAACACTGGAAAACCGCCACCGAGACCCTAACCTATTGGCACAACAGCATGGATTGGCTGCAAAGCCGTTTTCCCGAAGCCAAATACACGGACATTGTTGGATTGTGTAAAGCCGCTGACAAAACCGAGTATGCTGATGAACAGGATTATTCGCTGAATGCGGGGAGGTATGTGGGGGTGGAAAATATTGATGATTCTATTTCAGAAAGCGAATTCAAATTGATTTTAAAAGAAAAGCACCAAAAGCTAACTAAATTAAATAAAGACTCATTAGAACTTGAAATAGTAATAGATGAGAACTTAAAAAAAATATTATTTTAATATGGCTATTATCTGGAAAACAGAGCCATTAAACTTGGTCTGTTCTGAAATTATTGATTGTGTAAATAAAACTGCCCCAGTTGTAGATTATGAAACACCTTATAAAATGATTAGAACTACTAATGTCAAAAATGGGAGAGTAGATATATCATCTGTTAGATATGTGACTGAAGATACATACAAAAATTGGACAAGAAGGGCAAAACCAAAAAGGAACGATATAATTTTAACAAGGGAAGCTCCTTTAGGAGAAGTTGGCTTACTACGTTCAGATGATAATATATTCTTAGGCCAAAGGTTAGTTCAATATAGGTCTAATCCATTAATTGTAGACCAATTGTACCTCTATTACGCATTCCAAGACGACTTTATGCAAGGGCAACTTCGCTCTTACGGATCTGGTGCTACAGTTGAACATTTACGTATAGGAGATTGTGAAACTATAAAAGTTAAATACCCTCCGCTTCCTATCCAACAAAAAATCGCCTCCATTCTCTCGGCCTATGACGAGCTGATCGAAAACAACAAGCAGCGTATCAAGCTGTTGGAAGAAATGGCCGAGGAGATTTACAAAGAGTGGTTTGTGCGCCTGCGCTTTCCCAATTATGAAAATACGGAGTTTGTGGATGGCTTGCCGAAGGGGTGGGAGATTGGGAAACTTGGTGATTTAGTAGAATTCAAAAAAGGACGAAATATTACTCAAAATACGATTTCAGAGGGCAGTGTTCCAGTTGTTGCAGGAGGATTATCACCAGCGTATTATCATAACACAGCCAATACGAGTTCGCCAACAATTACAATTAGTGCTTCTGGAGCAAACGCAGGATACGTCAATCTATATTTTGAAGATATTTGGGCTTCTGACTGTTCTTATTTAGATACAAACGAGACACAATACATATTCTTTTTCTATCTATTGCTCAAAAACAAACAAAATGAAGTCTTTTTTTTACAAAAAGGGTCTGCACAGCCTCATGTTTACCCTAAAGATATAATGGCATTAAAAATGAATTTACCATCTCAATGTTTAATCTCAAACTTTGAAATGTTGATTAATCCATTTTTTGAAGAAATTAAAATACTATCTCAAAAGAACCAACTCCTCCAGCAAACCCGCGATTTATTATTGCCGAGGCTCATCAGCGGTAAACTGAGTGTGGAGGGGTTAGCAGAGGCAAAGGAATACGTATTGGGGCAAAATGCGGAGCCGTGGCCAATGGCAGCGGAAGCGGAGGGAGCATATCCTCACTCATAGGGAATCAGCCACTCTTACATGGCCTGTCTCACAAAACACATGGGTCTCTCATGTATAAAAAACGCTTATTTTTATACACGTTTGGTAGTTCATGTATAAAAAAACCATAAATTTATACATGAGATAAAAGAATGGAAATGAGTTATCGAATCAAAGAACTGCCGAATATCGGCGAGGTAGAAACAAAAACGGTATTAAAAAAGTCGTTGCAAGCTAACAAAGCCCTGGCCGAGCTCAAAGGGATTTTGGCCACTATTCCCGACCAAAATATATTGATAAACACCTTATCGTTGCAGGAAGCAAAAGACAGTTCGGCCATCGAAAATGTCATTACTACCCACGACGAACTCTTCAAAGCATCGCTTGATTTGCAGGTTTCGGCCGCCGCCAAAGAAGTCCAATCCTACGCGGCCGCGCTCAAAAGGGGCCATGATTTGGTACAACAATATGGTTTTTTGAGTACCAAGCATTTATTGCAGATACTGGATATACTCGAACCAACCAACGGTGCTATCCGACGCTTGCCCGGTACGGTGCTGAAAAACCAACAAACCGGCGAGGTGGTCTATATGCCTCCGCAGGACTATGACGAGATTATTCACCTGATGTCCAATTTAGAACAATTTATCAACAATGATGAATTGGCCGATTGGGATTCTCTGGTCAAGATGGCGATTATCCATTTTCAATTTGAAAGCATCCACCCTTTTTATGACGGCAACGGCCGTACAGGGCGGATTATCAATCTATTATACCTTGTACTCAAAGATTTGTTAGACGTTCCGGTGCTGTATCTCAGCCGTTATATCGTACGCCATAAGGGGCAATATTATCAAAAACTGCAAGCCGTCAGAGACCATGACGACTGGGAAAGTTGGATCTGTTTTATGTTGGAAGCCGTTGAAAACACCGCTCTTTATACCATTGATTTAATCAAAGCGATTCGGGTATTATTGGAAGAAACAAAAGTGTGGTGTCAGGAATCACATCCTAAAATTTACAGCAGAGAACTGTTGGACAACCTCTTCAAACATCCCTACACCAAAATTGAGTTTGTGATGCAGGATTGTCAGGTAACCAGACTGACGGCAGCCAAATATTTAGAGATTTTTGCGGAAAACGACCGGTTGAAGAAAGTAAAACTCGGCAAAACTAACTACTTCATTAATCAAAGATTGATACAGTTATTAATGCAACAATAAAATAGCCCATGGCCTATCTCAACGAATCACACATTGAAGTTGCCGACATTGATTTTTTTGTCAATCAACTGGGCTACACGCATATCAACGCTTGGGAAAAACAGTTGTTGGGTCGAAGCAGTCTCAAAGAAGTGGTTCTGAAAGATCGGTTGAAAGCCAATTTGGAAGTGCTGAATCCGCACCTTCCCGAGTCTTCGCTTACGTACGCAATTGGCGAAATTACCAAAAGTCGGGCCACGCTCACGCCGTTGTTGGCCAACAAAGAAGTCTACGAACTCATCAAAAACGGCGTCCCTATCGCCTATAAAAATACGCTGGGGCGTGAAGTCAACGATTACGTCCGTATCATTGATTTTACCGCTGCAAACAATAATGATTTTTTGCTGGTATCGCAACTAAGCATCGAATACCAACAAACCCAGACCATTACGCGTCGTCCTGATTTGTTGCTGTACGTCAACGGCCTGCCGTTGGTGATGATTGAACTGAAAAATGCCACTGAAAAGGTAAAAACGGGCTTTGACAAAAACCTGACCGATTACCGCCGCGACATTCCTCAATTGTTTTGGTACAACCTGTTTGTCTGCATTTCCAATGGCATCCAAACCCGCGTCGGCAGCTTCAATGCGCCATGGGACCATTTTTTCAGTTGGCTCAAGTTGACCGACACCGCCATCACCCACGACCAACCCACCAAGGAAGAAATAGAAAAAGAAAGCGAGCAGACGGGTGAGCACCTGAGCCTCAAGCTGTTTGGGCAGGGGCTTTGCCAAAAAGATACGCTCATTGATTACTTTGAAAATTTTGTGCTGTATCACAAAAACAAGGTAAAAATCATTGCCAAAAATCACCAATATCTCGGCGTAAACAATGCCATTGCGGGACTGCAAGCCAAAGACACCAACAAAGGAAAGCTGGGTGTTTTCTGGCACACACAGGGGTCGGGTAAATCGTATTCGATGATTTTTTTCTCCAAAAAGATTCATCGTAAAATCACGGGTAACTGGTCCTTTCTGATCATTACTGACCGTCGGGATCTGGACAGTCAGATTTACCGAAATTTCAACGAAACCGAAACCATTGTTGAAACCAAAGACCAAAAGGAAAACTATTTCCGTCCCGCTGATAAAGAAAAACTTCGGGAATATCTGCAATCAAATCGAGCCTACGTCTTTACACTGATTTTCAAATTCGGTATTGAAGGCGGTAAAACCTTCAAGCAGCTTACCGACCGCAACGACTGGATTGTGATGGTGGACGAAGCCCACCGCACCCAATACAAGGGACTGGCCGAAAACATGCGCATCGGCCTGCCCAACGCCCAATACATCGCCTTTACGGGTACGCCCTTGCTCCGCAGTGAGCTTACCAAGGATTGGTTTGGGCCCTACGTGTCGGAATATAATTTCGCTCAAAGCATTGAAGATGGTGCCACGGTGCCCATTTATTACAAAAAGAGTGTGCCGCGCGTAGAGCAAATCAACCCCGAATTGGTAGGGGAGGCCGCAGCGATTTTGGAAGACGAAAACCTGAGCGAAGAACAAAAGAAAAAACTGGATCGGGAATATTCGACGCTGTTGAACGTAGTCCGCCGCGACGACCGTCTGGAAGAAATCGCCAAGCACATCGTTCAGCATTTTCCTTACCGATTGGACGTAGACGATGACGAAGGAAACCGTAAGCCCATGAAGGCCATGGTCATCAGCATCGACAAGTTTACGGCCGTCAGGATGTACGACAAAGTACAATACCACCTGAAAGAAGAAATCAAACTACTGCGTAAAAAAATAGCCGTTGAAAGGGACAAAGAGCTTAAAAGCCGCTATTCTCGAGCGTTGGCCTTTATGCAGGAAACCCGAATGGCGGTGGTCATCAGTCAGGAAGGAGGCGACAAAGAAGAAGAAAAAGCATTTGCAGATGTGGGCCTAAACATTAAACCACACCGCGCATTGATAGACCATCCCGATGACGACGGCCGCAACATTGAAGATTATTTCAAAGACGAAAACAACACCTACCGAATCGTATTCGTCACTGCCATGTGGATGACGGGCTTTGATGCCCCTTCCGTTTCCACCCTTTATCTGGACAAACCCCTCCAAAATCACACCCTGATGCAGACCATAGCCCGGGCCAATCGGGTGATTGAAGGCAAGAAAAATGGCTTGGTGATTGATTACTTCGGCGTATTCAGAAACCTCAAAATAGCGTTGGCCGCCTATGCCGAAGGAACCAAAGGGAAGCTGCCGAAAACGGAGGACGATGATGAATACCCCGCCAAAGAGTTTGAGGAACTTTTGCAACTGCTGGAACAATCCATCGACGAAGCCAAAGCTTACTGCAAGAACCTGGGAGCCGATATAGACCGCATCCTGACCCTTGGAGAAAAAGGATTTAAAGAAATTGAGCTGTTTCAGGAATATGCCAACCTGATTTTAACCAAAGACGAACATCGCAAACAGTTAGGACTATATGTAAACACCATCGCGTCGTTGTACGATTCGGCTAAACCGGAAGTGTATGAATATCCTCTCATCAAAAAAGGCCGCGATGTTTTTCAATACCTCAGAGACGTTGTTGACCGCAATGTAGACCGTGACGAAGCCGTAGAACGGGCCAAAAAGAAAATTGATGAGTTGCTGGATTCCAGCGTAGTCGGCAAAGGTGATTTGGTGGCCGAAAGCAAAGCCGAATACACTATCGACGATTCCAAGCAAATTGATTTGAGCCGACTGAACTTTGAACAATTACGCCTTGAATTTCCCGAAAAGAAACACAAGAATATCCAGTTTGCCGACCTTCGGGAACTGCTGGAAATCAAGCTCAAACAGATGCTGGCTCAAAATAAAACACGCGGATCGTTTCTGGCCAATTTCCAAAAGGTCATTGACGATTACAATTCGGGCAGTCTCTCCATTGAAGAAGCCTACGAGGCCCTCATCAAACAGGCAGAAACCTTAAATGAAGAACAACAACGCGCCGCCAAAAATGAAATGACGGAAGCGGAGCAGGAGTTGTTTGATTTGTTGAAGAAAGAAAAGCTCACCAAAGAAGAGGAAAAAAGCGTCAAACTCGCCGCCAAGACCCTGCTGGAAAAACTGTTTGATGCCAAAAACAAAATCCTGATTCAGGAATGGCACAAAGAAAAAGCCACGCAGGAAAAAGTGAGATGGGAAATCCAACAAATCTTGGGGCAACACCTTCCCGAACCCGGCTACGACCGTTTGGTATTTTCGCAAAAAGTAGACGTCACCTTTCAGCACTTCTATGGACTGGCGCAGATGGGATTGGGATTTGTGGCTTAGAAAAAACTGGTAAAAATTTCCTGTAGCTGATATGAGTTTTACAAAGCGCCTTTTTTGTGCTTTTGGCATTTTTTTTGACTGAAACCTTTACGACATAATTTTTGAGTGTAGAACATGTCTGTACGTACTATGTATATACAATGCGTTGATTCATTCCTTTAGGTAACATTTACCTCCAGAATTAAGATGTAAGGAGCACGAATGACACACCATACACCGTTTGATAACTATTTCATTCATTTCCGGTGATCTGAGTAAGTTCGCACGAATGTTATTTTGTATCTTGCCCCATAAGCACCTTATGAAAAAACGCTATTATACTGGTTCCTCCTCAACTTTATGGCTAGGATTTTTAAAAACAATATATCCCTATTCTTTTTTTGTACGATTGGCTTCATAAGCTGTGTCGAAAAGTATCCTCTTTACCGAGGCGATGCGGTAGTTATCAGCCAATCTACTTCGATACGTCCAGCTATAAGTGGCTGCCAGGTAAGTTATAGCATCAATACGACAGGGGTGCAAAATGCTTCTGCCATCAATGGCTGGATACGAAGCGGCTTTAGCAGCTTTGCACAAGCGGGAACCTATTTGCAATTTATTGAGCGAACCAGCGGAAGTGTTTTGTTAAATGTGGTATTCAGAGAACAGGATGCGTTACCCTATTCAACTACTCCAGGCGTATTTGCATTCAGAAACTATACATTGGGTGTCCTAGACGGCAACACGCTTACTCTCAACCGAGATTTTGCATGGACCGAAGCTACCATCCGCAAGGCAGTTATGTATCACCTTGGTTTGTTTTTGGGAATGGCTCCCAACGATCAAGATGGCTCAAGTATTATGTCACCGATTTCAACTTCAAGTATTTCTCTCACCAATGGAGACATAACGAACCTTAAATCATTATATCCTACAACGATTCCAATTACCTTATCGGGCAGAAATGCCGTTGTTAGTCCCAGAGGGACGTTATTTTCAGCTAGTTTCCAAAATCCGAGGAGGTTTCTGGTAAAAAATTTTGGTATCACTTGGACGGATGAATTTGGAAGTGTTGGCTCAGAATATCGTTTGCTCAATAGTACTGCTGAATCTATTTCTCAAACCTATCAAGTTCTTTCATTACAGCCGAATCGTACCTATACTTGTCGCACTTATGCTCAAACAGAATGCCAAACAATTTATGGCCCCCAATTTACAATTCGAACTCCAATTGCAGGATCTTGGAATAATTTAGGAAGTCTTCCCTTTACCGAACGAAAAGAAAGTACAGTCATTACTACTTCTGAGTTATGGGGAAGTGCTTTCATCATTGGTGGAGAGTTGGCTGGTGGACAAAAAACCAATGAAATGTGGCAGTTTTCAGCACAGACAAACAGTTGGCAAATTCGCAAATCATTTCCCGGAACGATTAGAAGTGGAGCAGTAGGGTTTGCTATTGGTAATAAGCTCTATTATGGATTAGGGAATGCTTCTAATTTACTGTCATTTCAATTGCGTGATTGGTGGGAATACGATATTTCAACTGACCAATGGACGCAGAAAAATGACTATCCTGGGACTTTACGCTCTGCCTCAAGCGCATTTTCGTATCAAAACAGCGGAATCGTTTCTTTAGGGATTACTTGGACCTCAGGCGGAGGAAATAGTTTGTTTGGTTCTTATAATAAAACTACTTACAGATACACCCCAGCTAGTGATACATGGAGCTATGTGGGAGATTCCCCAATTAATTCGGCTCTTCCAATCGGCAGCTTTAGGCTGCAAGGAGGTGGGTTTTTGTTGCTGACCAACCGTGAACTTTGGCGAATAGATTTACAATCAGTCTCATGGAGCAATGTAGCAAGTTTACCAACTAACATAATTATTAACCAAAACCAGCCAATTGCAATTACAGCAGGTACTTCTGATGCCGTAGGAGCCAATAATGTTGGTTTTTTTGGATTATCGGCATTTGTAAATAATTCAAATAATCCCACCTACTCAAAGCAGTGGTGGCAATATTCTCAAATAAATAATGCTTGGACTCAATTGCCAAGTTCAACCATTGATAACCGCCATAATTGTATTTCATTCTCCTTAGGTGAAAAAATTTACATACTAGGTGGCCAACGCACCACCCAAGGCGGTGCTGTAACTAATTTGAGGGATTGGTGGGAGTATAATTTGTAGGTTAGTTATCCTATTAAACCAATTGCTTTTAATAGGACGAAAAACATTATTACAGTGATAATAGCTCCTGTGGCAATTACAGTAGTTTGAATACTTTTTATTCCAGTTTCAATGTTTTTTTCGGTTTCTTGTAAATTTCTTTGATTCTTTTGTCTCTCTTCTTCAAGTAAGCGCCTTAAATCATTTCGTGTTTCATCTATTTTTGATTTTACAATATATTCAATATCCTTTGAAAATCGCTTCATTTCATCATTTGTACTTTCAAGCAACTTACGAACATCTCTTGCTTGTTCTGTCTGATCAGAGCGTAGATTACGCAAGGTAGCTTCAATAGTATCAACCAAGGAAGATAATTGTTTCTTTATGACTTCAGGTCCGTCACCAATTTTGCTCAAGAGTATTTTATTAAAGTCTTCCTGACTCTTTTTTGTATCTTCTATTAGGCTGCGACTTGCTTCAAGTTTATCTATCGTATCTTGATACTTTTCTAAAAGCTCACCTACTTTTGATATATGTTCACCTAAGCCGGAAAGATTCTGGGCTTCTTGCTCCAGAATCATCAACGTTTCGTCAAATTTTTGTAAAGGATTCATAAATTATTTTGTTAATTGACTGTATACGTTCAATACGAATTTTTACTTCATCTTCTAGTAGGTACACTAAGTTAAAGCGATCTACTAACTCTGACTTTCTTTCTGGGAATATCTTTAGGATTGTAAAGCTGATTTGGTAAATTTGATTCGAGTTAAATAATTTCATTAAATTAAAAACCTCTGAAAAAACGTCATTAATGTAAATGCTTTCATTAGATTTAAGTTGGATAAAAGAGTCTTCTAAACGTAGTCTACCATCAGTATTTTCATAGTCGTTAAGTAATAATCTAACGATACCACTAATAAAATTAAGGCCCATGTTCTGCCGATAACTCTCTAAAAAACGACTTAATCCGTTTTTTAATTCTTCTAATTTGTGATTAGGTAAGATTTTTATTTCTGGTAAAAGGACTTCAAACCACTTTTTGTACAGTCTTGGATTCTCTCCAATATGTTGTAATGTATATGTAATCTCAGTTACTTTAAAATAATTATCAAGAACATTCTTAAAACTTCTACTATCTTTGAAATTTAAACATAATTCATATAAGTTTTTTAACGACTGGCGTCTAGCATAAGTTATATTTTCATATGTCCAAATTAATATAAACCATATGATTTTATCTTGAAAAGTATTAACAATAGCGTTGTGTTCTAGGTTTGTGATTTCTTTTTCCACATTTATGCTTGAACCATATTTTGATATGTACTTAGAAATAGCGGATAAAGCTGTTGTATCATCCCAATTTGAAAAGTTTACATTGTATTTATTTATGAAGTCTTTTGTCCAATCATTAACAAAACCTAATATAAAGAGACGATATAAAGCTTTTTCAATTTCAAAATCCCCAATATGGCTATTAATGTTGTACTTAATTTTAAAAAAATCATAACTTTTAACTGCTTCGTTTTTGTTAATTGTTACCCATTGGTTTCTTTTTCCGTATGTTTCAATAACAAATTTGGTTATAATATAATCTTCTTTAAGCTCTTTTACACCCGATGAAAAAAGAAATAATATCCTAAATAAGTCTTTGCCAGTTTTAGATACATCTGCCCTGATTTGATTAATACGTTCAATGGGTGTTTTTAAGCCAAATATTTCTGTTAATAAACTTGTTGGAATATTCTCAGGTGAAAATAATACTTTGCAATAAGCTTTTTTTTCTTGATTTTCCTTTTTTTGTTTATTCCATCGCCCAGCCCTTCCAGCTTCTTGATAAAGTGCTTCAATAGATGAAGGAATTCCATAATGAAAAGTATAACTAATGTTTTGTTTATCAATACCCATCCCAAAAGCTTTTGTAGCTACCATTATGGGGAATTTATCATCCTTGAAATTTTTCTGTACAGTAATTTTGTAGTTATCAAACTCCTTTTCACTCATTATAGGCTTCTTTCCTTTTACTTTCCCTCCTTCATAAATCTTAGTTGTGGGACACTCTCCTGAATACCATTCAACTTTACTTGAAAATAAATTTTGGATATCCCTGGAAACTTGGTAGCACCCAAAATCTCCGTTGACGTAAGGAGTAAATATCAATGCTGCTTCATTGTTATCGAAGTTTTTAATTTGAGGATTTAAATATTTATTTATAGTGTTTTTTAAAATCTCTCTCTTTTGTATGCCCTTTTTGGGGTCATCATTGTTTATCTTTATTACTTCAAAATCTAATTCATTTCTACTGTAGTCTTGAATAGTAGTTACATGTTCATCTTTAATGCCAAATGACAAACGGATATCTTTAGCAACGTTTGCAGAAGCAGTTGCAGTTAAACCAATAAATTTTGCATCAATGCAAATTTTTTTTATCGTAGATGGTAGTATCAAATATGACGTACGAAAGTCATGACCCCACTCGGATAAACAGTGAACTTCATCAATAACAGCATAAGAAATAGATTTATTGGCTTGAACTTCTTGTAATGATGCTCTAAATTTTTGTATTTGGAATCTTTCTGGAGATATAAGTATAAAGAAGTATTTCCCTATACCAAAATCATTCATTACTTGGTTTTTCTCTTCTGCATCCAAATCACTACTTATGAAGTTAATATTTGTAATGCCAACACTGTCTAAATTTTCTTTTTGGTCATACATCAATGATTTTATTGGAGAAACAACAAAACTAATTGAGGGTTGGAGTAATACTGCCAATTGGTAACAGAGTGACTTTCCTCCACCAGTTGGTAATAAGCCAACGGCGTCAACTCTTCGTAGTGCATTTGCAATAATTGGAATTTGGCCATCTCTAAAGTCTTCTTTGTTAAATATGTTTTGTATAAAATACCTCAATGAATTTAGCTGTGTTGGGTTGTCATTGTGGATTGGGTACGAGATTGGTTTAGTAGTGCTTACCCGGAAATAGTTGCATTCAGTTGCGTCAAAATAATCAGTACGTACGTAAATAGTGTCTAATTTGTATAAATGTTCATCAGTATATCGCTTTAACAAGCTAAAATCAATGGCGATTGCATTTTCTTTTTTTTGAGTATCCCAGCTATTTATATAAAATACTTCATATTTAGGTCTTATAAATGGTGTATTATTAAGTCTTAAAATATTCTCTAGCCAATCTAAAAAATCATCTATAGCTAGTTCTGCGAAGCCTTCTAGATACGGTTCATGAATTAATATATTAAATGACCATTGTTTGCCTGTAATTTGTATGTTTTTATAAATTAATAATTCAATTAGTAGTATTTGAAACCTGCAAATGGCACTTGCGTCAAGCTGAAACTTAGTTGTTGGTTCTTTATATTTGTTTTTTTTGTTTAAATAAAATTCCTTATATCCATTTAATATACTACTGCTTTTTTGTAGCACTTCCTTAATTTTGTAAATTTTATCATGGTAATTATTGTCCCTCAATTCTTTTGTGGTAATTCTTATAATATTTATGTTGTTTTTAATGAGGGCCTCATCTCTTCGGCGGTCATTATATAGTTCGCTTTCGTTAGTTTCATGAGATTGGCCGTCAATTTCGATAACTAACTTTGCTTGAGGAAGATAAAAGTCAACATTCTGATTTACAAACTGATTGTCTTCATCTTTAATTATTTTGTTAAAGGGTGTTTCTGGTAAAAATAATTGTTGAATGAATCCCCATTCTTCAAATAAATCGGGGATTTTTTCATAGAACTCTCGTGCAGGATAGTAATTATTGATAGAATCCCCCTTTATAGTGTTTCTCCATTCACTTGGCTGTGCACTGATAAAATAACATCTTTTCAGTTCCTCCTTGGGATGGACTAGCTGATTTTTTAGCCTTCTTGACATCTCTGTAGGAGCACCTCTCATAAATAAATTCTTCAAAACGTAGAAAACTGAAAGCCATTCTTCCGATACTTGGCTTTGTTGTGGTAAATTTTGAATGACAAAGTTGTGCTCAGTATTAGAGTAGTTTGCTGTATAAAATCTTGTACTTTCTACAGTGTTTCGCATTAGAAAAAGGCAATAAAAAGGGTGAAATGTATTAATTTTACCCAATATTTATTTACTTGCTCACAAATTTAAACTATAGCATGAGTAAAGTTAAAATGTCTTGGGCATCTCCTTCAAAAATAGTAATTATTGGTGGATTAGTAGTATTACTAATGGGGTTAATAATCTTTTTAATTCCTTCTAAAAAGTCTGCGCGGTCTATACATTGTCCTACTGAGCTCTATATTAGCTTATTACAGTCTGGGGATGACCTATTGAAGAAGGGTGACTACGATAGTGCTGAAATAAAATTTTGGGAAGTTCAAAAATTACTAAAAAACCACTCTTGCCTCGAAAAATTATATGTTGAAAAGCTAGTGAAAAAATATGAGAATAATGCTGTATATCTGTGTAACTTATATGTAAATCAGCCTACATTAAAGTACATACCTAATAATTACTATAAAATGGCCGCAATTCTGCAATCGCACATTCCTGATAAATGCAAATGAAAAATTACCTTTACATCCTATTTATTTTTTTTTCATATGTTGGCTATTCACAACGACTTTTTGACAACCCTGATTTGTATCAAATCTTACGAACCGGTGACCAAAAGCTACAGGAGGGCAAATTTGATGAAGCACGCGGTATTTATGCATCCTACAAAGTGCTGATGAGTGGTGCCACGAATGATTACTTTGAAAACCAGATCAAAAAATGTAATCAGCTTAAGAACCTCTATCAGCAAGCCGAAAAAAACTTTAAAGCCAAGGGCTTCCTGCAAGCCCTTTCCCAATACCGAGAATACCGAAAACTGATGCCAAACAGCGACAGAATAGCTGCTTTTGAAGACAGGATACAACTATGTCTGATTCAGATAGATAAGGGGCTTGTTGGTCAAGTTCGTGACCTTGAGCGCATCGTCACAGGTTTCGAGTGGTCTGATAAAGGGCAAAGGCAAATTATTCAGATGGATACTTCAGGTGCTCAGTTTAGTTTTCAAAAGGCGAAGAAATGGGGCAGTACATTGAATACAACGCTTCAAAAACAGTACGAAGAGGGTATTACAGCCGTGCGAGACCTAAAAGCTTGGGGAAAAAAGGTGAGAGAGGCCAAAGCCAAGGGAATAACAGAAGAAGAGGAAATCAGTTTGCTAAAGGAAGGTGAGAAAATTTCAATTTTTAAAATACAACCATTAAGGGAAAAGATTGAGTCAATGGAAGTATCAACGACTTTTCCAATAAATCAGTCTCCGTTGGTTATCATACAATCGCTGGCGAAAGCTTGTAAAATTGACCAACTTGCAAGCTATATTAAGTTAAACAAAGACAAAATTGAAAATTCTGATAAACTATTGGAAAGTATTAAGGAGTTTCAAAATACTCAGAATGAAATTAGTAAGCTCAATCCCAAATTGGACCGTAGTAAAGAAACCTTATTGATAAGTGCTTATGAAAATTTATTAAAAAATGCGGCTAATACTCCACTGGTAGGAAATACCCTTTTAGATTGCGCTAAACAGGAATATGTGTCAGCATTGGTTGAGTTGGCAGGTTTTGCCGAGAAATCATTTGACGACAGTGGAGAGAAGGGGCAGGTAGAACGTGCACTGACCTACTTAGCGAAAGCCCAAAATTTGGTAGCGCCTCAAAAGTTGAATGAAGTTGAAGAAGCTAAAAGTAGGGTAGTGGGAAAACTGGGATGTGATTCAGTCATAAGGGATTTTAGAAAATCAGTGACAGATGTCCGTAGGGCCCTCAATAATTGTCGTTTACAGGAAGCAAAAGCTAAATGGGATGAAGCTTCCATAAAACTGAATGTTTGTTCTGATGCCGCTTCAGGTATACTAAACAACTACGCATCGCTTACTGACAGTATTCTAAGTCTTACGAAAAATGACAGTTTATATTCAGAGCTACAAAGCCAAATTCGTGATTTAGTGCAGCGTGAACGCTGTGATGAAGCTCAAAATAGCTATGACCGTCTAAAGGATTTAAAAATATGTGATGATGCTAAACGCAGTAGAGATAATAAAACTCTATTGGAAAGTATACAGGCTTGTAAAAGCCGTATTTGCTATAAAGAGACGTTAGTAAGGGCTGAAAAAGCTGAAAGTACTAAGGAATGGAAAAAAGCATATCGTCTTTACGAAGAAAGCCTAAAATGTGCAGCTCCTGGTCAAATCGAAGTTGTCAATGCCAAGTTGAGTGAGCTCGAATGCGAAGCATTCCCTGAACGCTGCAAGAGTGAGACCACTTATTTTCGTCCAGAAGTAATCGGTGCCTATTCTTTAATAAAGCCTAATTATAGGGTTGGAAACAAAACGCAAGAAATGTCGATTTGGCATCTTATAAGTGGTGGGCTTCAATTAAGCCTAATCAGCCATTCTTCTCCCGTTGACTTTTCCGTTGGTGCCGAATATTTTGAAACCCAATTTCAATCTTTAGGAACAATCAAAGAGACAAAATACGTACTGGAAGATTTTGCATTAAAAGGCGTCAATGGATTTGCAACTATGAAACTTCATAAGGCAATAACCGACCCTAACAGATGGAGACCTTATGTAAAACTGGGCATAGAAGGAATGATCCCGCTTTCCTATCGTTATGTGCATTATACATCGGGGAAAATCATTGATGATAAAGAGCAATTAAACGCTCAATCTTTTTCTGGAATCGGAGGAATCGGCATCGAGCTTCAACGCAAACGCTTTGGCTGCTTTTTGGAATTGTTTGGCAGTTATAATTTTACTGGTATTTACAACGCCAATGCCACCAATCCTTCGGCTACCCTAAATAGTTCAATAAGCGCCAATATACATCGTGCAGGTGTACGGCTTGGTGTTAGAGTTTGGTGATAGAAATCCGTAGCGGAGGTAAGTATAAAATGAGTTGAATTGGGCCCTGTCTATTATGGATGGGGTTCTTTGTAATTAAGTTGATTTGTTATGAAAAACGTTCTTTCGCTGATTTTTGTATCAGTTTATTTCTTTTGTGATGCTTTTCAGCAAGTTTCTCCTAGACAACCCTCTACTCCGTATAAAAGAGTAGAGAAAACCCGAACCTGAGTTCAAGAAGCGAGAGTATACGTATGTTATAGCAAAAACGCGTATGCTTATCATGCCTATATATGTGCTGGTTTTAAAAGATGTAAGGCGAGTAGAGGAGAAGTTAGTGTCTCAGAAGCCAGAGGAATGGGATATATACCTTGCAAAATATGTTATTGAATTGAAGTGAAGCTGGTGAAAAACACAACAGAAATCAATGGAACTATAAATACACGGCCACAAAAATCAAATTTTTACCTTTCCTAAGCCACTAAAACAAATCAAAAATGTTTTAGTAATGTTTTAGTAAAAACAAAAACGACTTACAGAAGTGTCTGTAAGTCGTTGATAATCAGGGTGGAGAATATCGGATTCGAACCGATGACCTCTTGCATGCCATGCAAGCGCTCTAGCCAACTGAGCTAATCCCCCATATGTCAATATTTTGTTTTTTTGATTGTATAAAGCATTGTTGTGTGCCTTACCTCTCAAACGGGACTGCAAAGATGCAGGTCTGATATGACATTTGCAAGTTGGATTTAAAAAAAATCTTCAATAAGAAACTTGGATAGCATTGCCTTCCAATACTTGTACGATAGGCTTGGAGCGTTCGCGAAGCTGTAGGTCCTGAGCTACAGGATTTTCACGCAAATAAACTTTTTTGAGCTGACGCAGGTGGGGAATGGGGGCAGGTACCTCACTCAAATTATTATAACTCATATCAATCTCTTCAACACGTTGCAAATACGCAATTTGGTTGGGCAGGGTACTGAATTGATTGTAACCAATGTCCAAAATTTGCAGTGATTTAAGTTTTCCAATGCTCTTGGGAAGTTGGGCGAGTCGGTTATGGTGCAGATAGAGGGTTTGGAGTTTTTTTAGCTTCCCCAGATTGTTGGGAAGTTGGGTGAGTTGGTTGTGGGAAAGGGCCAGTTGCTGTAATTTCCTCATCCGACTCAGGGAAGAGGGGAGGGTAGAGAGTTGGTTGTAATAAAGATCTATTACTTCCAACCGCCGCAGTTTTACAATTCCTTTGGGGATAAATTTTAGTCCACAAGAATAGAGATTAATGTCTTGTAATCGACGCATTTTTGTAAAACTCCTTTGGTTGAGCGTTGTGAGATTGTTGTAACCCATCCACAAGCTTTTGAGTCGTCGGCAGTTTTTTACGGCGGCGGGGATGTTGGTGAATTGATTCCCCTGTATATTTAAAATCCGCAGCGTTTTGTTTTTAGTGAGTTGCAAATTGCTGTCGGTCAATTGATTGTTGTTAAGCCATATCTGTTGTAATTTTGGAAGGCGGCTTATATCAATAGAAACGTTTTTCAGTTCATTAAAACTCAGATTTAGCTCCTTCATATTGGTGAATCGATAAATAACATCAGGCACCGTCATGAGTTCCAATTGATTCAGGGCCAGAATTTTGACGGTATCGGGGCGAGTAGTTGAATGAGCGGCTTCCAAGCTACTGATGACACTGTCGCTTTTCGGAATCGTTCGAATAAGCCCCAGGTTCATGAAATGGGAAGATACGTGCGAAGAAACGATTTTTACACCAAACCGGTAATTGTCAAGTAATATCCTGAGAGAGTCAATGAGCTGTTTTTCTGATTCAGCAGAAATTCTACCACGTATTTCGTACAAAAGATATTCAAACTTACCCGTTTTGCCAGTGTAAAGGTGATATGCAATAGCGGCAGGGTCGGTCCGAATACCAAAAATTTTACGGGCAATTTGGCTTTTTCGACGCAGAAGCGCGTTTTCTTCTTTTACATATTCTTCTTGTGTGCCTTCATAAAATGTGCGTTGTCCCCGGTATAAACTATCCAACTTCCGATACGTAAAACCTTTCTTTGCCGCTTCGGCAAAGGGCATGATGTTGATTTGGGCTGAAGCTGAAATGACGCTTAAAAAAAACAGTGCTCCGTAAATGAGTTTCATGGCTAATTAGGGTTATTTACTAATTAACTACGAAATTAGTTTTAATATTATATACATCAAACCTTTTTATGGAAAAAACTTATATATAGTCAAGTTGCAGCTTTCATTTACCTCGACAACTTCCCTGACGTATCTCCCGTGGCCAATCGTTGTATCTCTTCTATGCTTACCAAATTGAAGTCGCCTTCTACGGTGTGCTTGAGTGCGGCGGAGGCGGTGGCAAAATCAAGAGTGCGTTGCACGTCTCGTTTGAAATAATCGTAACCAAACAAAAAACCAGCAATGAAGGCATCCCCGCTTCCGATTCGGTCTACAATGTGGTGCAGGTCGTGGGTGATGGTTTTGAAATAGGTGTGGCCGTCAAAAGCTTTTCCTTTCAGTTCATTGTGCGAGGCGCTGATGGATTGTCGTTTGGTATCCAATGCCAATTTTAGGTTTGGAAAACGCTCCATGACTTGTTTCATCGTTGAGACCCAGCTGTTTTTTTCGCCCGCTTTAGGATAAATATCAAACAATTCGTCTGCGTTAGAATTTCCACATACAATAAGGTCGCAATGCTCGACCAATTCGGGCATTACTTCTTTGGGCGTTTTGCCCCATTGCCAGAGCCCTTTGCGGTAGTTTACATCTGCCGACACTTTTACCCCCAACTTACGCGCGGTTTGAACGGCTTGTTGGCATGCGTGAGCCGCGCTTTTAGACAAAGCGGGCGTAATGCCCGTAAAATGAAACCAATCAGCTCCTTTAAGAATACGCTCCCAGTCAAACTCTCGCTCATCAAGCGTACAAAAAGAGTCGTTCATGCGGTCGTAGATTACCTGACTTGCCCGGGCATTGGCCCCGTTTTCGACGAAATAGACAGGCAGCCGGTCGCCTCCCAAATGAATTTCGGAAGTATTGAGTCCATATTTTCGAAGGTACATAATGGCCGCGCGCCCCATATCGTTGTCAGGAAAACGCGTTACATGCACCGCTTCCACGCCCCACTGGGCGGTTGCAATCCCTACATTGGCTTCGCCACCGGCATACGTTATATCAAACTGATGAGCTTGTACAAAGCGTGTGAATCCTGGTGGCGACAACCGCATCATGATTTGACCGAACGTAACAATTTTTTTCATAATTATTTTGATTATTCTTTGGCTTTGTCTTTTTGGGCTTTACGTTTTTTTAACGATTGATTTGCCAAATGAAAGGTGTCTTTAAAGAGGGCACTTTCCAGCGTAAATCCAAAACTATAATAGGCACCGTTATAGTTGGTGGGTAAATTCTGTTGATAAATCGCGTAGCGATACCCTCCTTGTACACTTAACCCAACCCAGCGGGTGGCTTTCCATTTGGCATAAAGGCCGATTTGGGCAGGCATAAAGAAGTCTTTTCTACGCCAGATAAACAGGTCGCTGAATAGTTTGTTGGCGGTGCTTTGGGTGGCTCCAATGCCCAGCTCTACGGGAATACTAAAACGCCATCGGTTGTTTTCAATGATATTGGGCCAATACATCAGATTAAAATAGTATAAATCTGTTTTAGTATAATATCCCAAGTTGATGAGTTGGGAGGCATTTTTTCGTAAATCAATCAATCTTAAAAAAGAATTAAATGTGAGCCAGTAATACCCAAATGTAAGCTCATTTCGATTTCTTCCAAAAGAAATCCCCGTATTTACCCCCCAAATATTGACCAGTTTTTTGTCAACAAACGAACTTCTTGCGTCCCAATTTAGCGTATATGTAAGTTTTGGCCTGTGCTTTATTGAGTCTTTTTGCACGTCAAAGATTCTAGAAAATATGCTTGAGTGCTGTTTTAATGTATCTTCTGGCACGATAAAATGATGCTCTGAACCAAACGATAAGTAGGTTTGAATGAGTGTTAAAAGGCATAAAAAAGAGCAATGTAGCCTGGTGTAATGCATTTTTCTAAAAAATATCCGTAAAACTTGTCATAAAAACGCTTTATATCTAAAGTTTAGTTTAAAAAGCTAAAACGTGGAACAAATTCGATTTACTCGTTGTATTCCTTTTGTACGGAATAAAATATGTAGATGCCTTAAAGGCTAGCCAATAGTGTGAATTAACATATTAAATCCATAGATATTAAGTAAAAATAATTGTTTAACCAAAAATCATTCAAGAATATGTCACTAAGATTAGGCGATGTAGCTCCAGATTTTGAAGCAGACACAACACAAGGTCACGTTAGTTTTCACCAATGGCTTGGTGATTCTTGGGGGCTTCTTTTTTCGCACCCAGCAGATTTTACGCCCGTTTGTACCACAGAATTAGGTAGAACGGCTCTTCTGAAAGGAGAATTCGAAAAGCGCAATGTTAAAGTTATAGCGGTAAGTGTGGATGATTTAGAATCTCACAATCGTTGGGTACCCGATATCAACGAAGTAAACTCCACCGTTGTAAACTTTCCAATCATAGCCGACAGCGACCGCAATGTGGCAACGTTGTATGATATGATTCACCCCAATGCCAGTGAAAAGGCTACTGTACGCTCAGTCTTTGTGATTGGGCCTGATAAAAAAATCAAATTGACGCTCACGTACCCTGCCTCAACGGGACGTAATTTTAATGAAATACTTCGGGTAATTGATTCGCTCCAATTAACCGCCAATTATCAGGTAGCTACGCCCGCTGACTGGAAAGATGGCGAAGATGTAATCGTTGTGCCTGCGGTTTCGACCGAAGATGCGCAAAAGAAATTTACCAAAGGGCTGAATATTGTGAAGCCCTATCTGCGTTATACGCCTCAGCCCAATAAATAAAGGTTGGTAGTATATTAGTTTATTGCCCTTTTATTGAAAGCCCCTGTCTTCTGTATGATAGGGGCTTTTTCTTATCCTTTACGTTATAATCAAATGTAGCAACATATAATTAATCCAAAGAATGACTTATCTTTACGCCTGATACAGAGTAATCAAAAGCGACCACTTTACCCTTTACCCGAAAAATGAGGAGCTTGAATGCTAGAATCCTTTTAGCAAAGGAGATGCTGAAAGATATTGATACCATTGAGGGAATGGTCAAGGAATTAGGATTCGAGGTTTTATTTACTTCTGATGTTGATTCAAAGGGTTTAGCTCAGAAACTTAATGAAGGACCTAATTTAATTGTATGCCATTACTCCCAAAAAGATTTTTTTACAGAGACAAAAGGTACACACTTACCCATTATTTTAATTGCTGATGCAAATGAAAGAATGATTCTTTCGTCCCCATCCTCATACAAAATTGCCTACTTGCATCGGCCTTTTTCGAAGGCTATTTTAAATGCTGTTATTGATTTGCTTCTCACCACTGAAGATTAAGGTGCCCTAAAAGAATCTTCTATTTGTATTTTAAATGGTTTGTGGCCATTTTTGGCTTTTATCAACTTCTACTTTTTATATTCATGTCACGTATAGCTCTTATTACGGGTGCCACCTCGGGCATCGGAAAAGCCACCGCCGTCGCTTTTGCGAATGCGGGTATTAACTTGATTTTGTGTGGTCGCCGTCAGGAACGATTAACAGAACTAGCAGATGTATTAGGTAAGCAGGTGAAAACTACCACACTCCTGTTTGATGTCCGTGATAGTGCTGAAGTAGCGAAGGCCATTGCCTCCCTTCCTACTGATTTTAAGTCTATTGATATTTTGGTCAATAATGCTGGGAATGCCCATGGGATGTCGCCGATACAAGACGGTGATCTACGTGATTGGGATGCGATGATGGATGGGAATGTAAAAGGGCTTTTGTACGTATCAAAGGCGGTGATTGCAGGAATGATTGAACGTGGCAAGGGTCACATTGTAAATATCAGCTCGGTAGCGGGTAAGCAAACCTACGCCAACGGAGCTGTCTACTGTGCTTCCAAAAAAGCAGTAGAAGCCATTAGCGAAGGTATGCGCCTTGATTTGACCCAACACGGAATTAAAATAACCAACATCGCACCTGGGGCGGTTGAAACAGAGTTTTCGCTTGTTCGTTTCAAGGGAGATGAAAGTCGGGCGGCTAAAGTCTATGAAGGATTTGAGCCTTTGCGTGCGGAAGATATTGCCGATACTATTTTGTACGCCGTCATGGCACCAGCACACGTTACCATTGCTGACATAACTATTTATGCCGCAGCCCAAGCTGCGCCCACAACCGTTTACCGAAAATAATCATTTGCCAGAATGAATCCGTAGTTAATTGAAGGTGGGCTTACTTTTTATGTTTCATAACTGCACTGAGTCTCAGTGAGATTGAAAATAAGCTTAAAAAAACTGAAAAAAATAGTTGGAATTGTGTTTTGAAGCCACCATATTTGCACTCCCAAACGCGGACAACGAGTCAAAAAGCGTTTAAAAGGGGAGTTTAGCTCAGCTGGTTCAGAGCATCTGCCTTACAAGCAGAGGGTCGGGGGTTCGAATCCCTCAACTCCCACACAAAAAATAATATTAGTAATCCTTCAATTACACGAAGGGAGTTTAGCTCAGCTGGTTCAGAGCATCTGCCTTACAAGCAGAGGGTCGGGGGTTCGAATCCCTCAACTCCCACACAGAAAAGTCAAGCCCGAAGCTTGGCTTTTTTATTTTCTGCCTTACGAGGAGAGGGTCGGGGACGGTCGGCCGCTGCCGTTCGAATCCCTCAACTCCCACACAGAAAAGTCAAGCCCGAAGCTTGGCTTTTTTTATTTTCTGCCTTACGAGGAGAGGGTCGGTGCGGCGACGCATTCCATACCACCACACTTTACCACACTTTACCACACTTTGGATATTTCAATAATAAAAAAAGGCCAAGCAATTTGCTTGGCCTTTTTTTATTATTGAAATACCTTAATAGACAATGACTTTAACAGAAAAACAGTTCTCCGCTTTCTATCAGCCCATACAAAATCATTAAGCTAAACAAAGGTCTTAATGTTTTGTGTGCCCTTCACTTACATGCGACTCAAATCTTGGTGTGTTATATTCTAAAACTGGCGTTAGGATTTTAACTCATTACACTCAATTGCAGAAGTATACCAAAGATTGCTTCAATTAATAACGATTATTGCTCCAGACCTTGCGGCACAATTAACCGATCCCCATACTTTTCCCGTTTTAGAGATAGTGACTTAGGGTCAAATGTGATGGTAAAACTTTTAACGGGGTCTTTGACCAGACAAGTGATAAACCAAGACGGATCTTGTTTGATTTCATTCACGTCCCGCTTATTGCCTTTCATCGAAGAGGAGCCGTTTCTGTTGTTTGAAGCCATAGGTGCATTTATATAATTAGTACTATATTATACCTAACACTCGTATGACAATAAACGTGCTATCTTATTGATTATCTTTAGCAAATACTTTTGAAGTAAGGTTGCAAGGTTGTACTTCAAACTGAAAAAAGTGATAAAAAGAGCCTTTATTCTCTTAAAACGGCATTTAAAAAGGTTTTTGTTTTTTTTGCATTCAATTTCTTTTTAGTAACTTTTTAACGAAACTGTTCATATTCTGCTTCGATTTATTGTTGGCCTAGGATAATAGGGGTGCGTCCATCCGTGATGATTACTTTGTTTTGGGTATTCCGAATGGCCTCAATCCATTGTTCTTGCAATACCCTTGGTTCCAGACCGCTTGCTTTTACGCGATTGGCTTCGGCCTCAATTTTGGCTTTTTCCAAGTTCATGCGCGCTACTTCCAACTCGTTTTTTACCTGCTCGGCCTGTTGTTTGGCGTTGTTTCGGCGTTCTATGGCTTCGGCCATCGAGGTTGGGGGCTTAAGACCACTGGTCAGGGAGGTCAGGGTGAAAAATTTCCCCTCAAAATCTTTTTTTAAACGTATCTCAACCGACTGTTCAAAGTGATTCAAGTTGTTCATTAAACTATCGGTGCTGAAATTGCGAGCTTCTTCGCGATAGGCATTTACCACCAGTGCATTTAGAACGGCCCCTTCGATGTTGTCCATGATGGTATTTTCATCATCAATTCCTACGTGTTTGTAGTTGAAGATAATATCGGCGCCTTTGGTACGAATCGCCTGATAGGTAAGAGAAGGGTCGACGGTGAAAACGCCCGCATCTTTGGCGGTAATGACCACTTCTGCAGGGTCTGCTTTTTGTTCAAACATAGGAACTTGATAAAGCTCTGTTCCAGGGCCCAGCAGCCCTTGGGAGCCAGTCACGACGGAGAAATCGCCCCGGCCTTCACGTCCGTAATTTTTCATAAGTACCCCTTCATAATTGGGCTGTACGCGGGTACAACCCGTCAGAACCACGATAGACAAGAATGGATAGATTAGTTGGTTTTTCATTTTTTAAAATAGTTAGCGTAAGGGAAAAGGATTAAAAAGATGATATGAAGTAGGCCTGTGGCCCAGCCTGCAAAAGGGTAAGGCCCTCTGAATATCCAAAAATGTAACCAGAAAAGCACTATATTGACCACCAGAAAAATGAATGTGCGTAATAGGATATTTTTCATAGAAAAAAGGGTTGGTAGGGGAATAGAAAAACTAAAATAGGCAAAACAAGTATCCGTTTGTAAGGGCGATTCAATTTGTTATTATTCGGTTAAATTCTTTAGACAATAGTCACTACAAGAGAAATTAGAATCTATGAGTCAATGTGTTTTTGGATACAAAAGATAATTTTTGGTGAAGGCTTCTTGGACTTAGATTTTAAAATTTGTATCAGTTGTTTTGTAAAGTATTGAAAATGAGAACTTTGTTTTTGTTTTATTTTAATTGATATGATATATCCCGTTTATTTTTGTCTATTCTTCGTTGTGTGGGCTATCTTTGCACCTCTAAAAAGTTATCCTACCTATGTGGAATAAAATTGCGGCAGGCATTATTCGTTTTCGGTTTGCGTGGATTGTATTGATCTTTGTAACAGTAGCATATATGGGTTATGAAGGAAGTAAAATCGAACTTTCTTATCAAATGGCCCGTATTTTACCCCCCAATGACCCCATCGAAAAAGAATATCAGGAGTTTAGGAAGGTGTTTGGGGAAGATGGCGCTATCATGGTGATAGGCTGGCAGGACCCCAACTTGTTTGAACTCACTAAGTTTCGGAACTGGTACGGGCTTGCAGAGCGTATCAAGGCCATGAAAGGCATCAAAAATGTGCTTTCGCTTGGTCATTTATACAAAGTAGAACGAAATGACAGCCTGAGTAAATTTGAATTTAAACCGCTTTTTACGCAACTGCCGTCTACTCAAACAGAGATGGACAGCCTGAAAAATCAGGTCCAAAAACTTCCTTTTTACGAAGGATTGGCCATCAATTCCAAAACCAATTCGACGCTTATTGTTATTACTTTTAATGACAAAGACCTAAACTCTTCGCGACGGATTACGATTGTGGAAGAAATCAAGGTCATGGCCGATGAGTTTTCGATAAAAAACAAAACCGACCTTCATTATTCAGGAATGCCGTTTATTCGGACGGTCATCATGAAAAAAATATCGGGCGAGCTTAAGCTTTTTATGGCCTTAGCGGTATTGGTGACGGCATTTATCCTTTGGCTGTTTTTTAGGTCGCTTCGGCTTACGCTCTTGTCGATTGGCGTGGTATTGATGGGAGTAATTTTCTCCGTTGGTTTGCTTCAGTTGTTTGGGTATAAAATTACGGCATTGACGGGCCTTATCCCGCCGCTCTTGATTGTGATTGGAGTACCAAACTGTGTTTTTCTGTTGAATAAATACCAGCTGGAACTCAAAACGCACGGCAACAAAGACGAAGCGATTAAGGAGATGATTTGTCAGATTGGACTTTCTATTTTTCTGGCCAATATTACGACCGCTATAGGTTTTGGGGTATTTTATTTTACCAACAGTGCCTTGCTGGTTGAGTTTGGCATTGTGGCTTCCATTTGTGTGATGGTTACGTACGTACTTTGTTTGGTGCTTTTGCCCATCACGTTGCATTATATGAATCTACCCAAAGCGCGGCATTTAAAGCATTTAGAAGGAAAATGGGCCAAAGGCTTCCTGACCAAAGTTGATTATCTAGTACACAATCACCGTCGGGCTATTTATGGCGCAATGGTGGTGGTGATTCTGGTCTCGGCGTATGGGATGACCAAAATTAAGGCCGTGGGGTACATCGTGGATGACCTTCCGCAAAATGACCCCGTTTACGTTGACCTCCGCTTTTTTGAGTCTAACTTCAACGGAGTTTTGCCTTTTGAAGTAATGATTGATACCAAACAACCCAATGGAGTGTTTGGCAATCAGGCACAGGTGTTGTACAAAATCAAGGCATTACAAAACGAAATGGCTGATTTTAAAGAGTTTTCTAAGCCTGTTTCGGTGGTTGAGGCTTCACGGTTTTTGTATCAGGCGTATCGGGGAGGCGAAGCCAAATATTACGTGTTGCCGGGGGCATTAGAGTTATCAAAATTGACTGATTATGTACAGGGAGACAACCGCGGCGTAAAACAATTAAACTCATTTATGAACGAAGACCGCAGTATTACGCGGGTGAGTTTTCAAATGGCGGATGTGGGCTCGGAGCGAATCAAAGACCTAATCAATCAAATACGCCCCAAAGTTGATTCTATCTTTAACCCGTCTCAGTATAAAGTCAGCCTGACGGGGCACAGTCTTGTGTTTTTGAAAAGCAACGATTATTTGTTGGGCAATTTGTACGAAAGTCTGTTGATTGCCATCGTTTTGATTGCCATTGTTGGGATGGTACTTTTCCGTTCGATCCCCATTATTTTGTTGTCCAAACTTCCGTGTCTTATTCCTTTGGCCTTAACGGCGGGGATTATGGGGTACTTTAATATCCATTTTAAGCCGACTACGATTCTGGTTTTCAGTATTACTTTTGGTATTGCTTCTGATGGTACGGTTTATTTCTTAACACGTTATCGTCAGGAACTCTACCAACGCGGACGCACAGCCTCGGAAGCAGTATCGCAGGCTATTTTCGGAACTGGATTGAGCATGATTTATACGGCAATCATTTTATTCTGTGGCTTTTCTATTTTTGCTGCTTCTAGTTTTGGGGGTACGGCGGCCATGGGAGTGATGGTGTCAATCACTTTACTGGTGGCCATGTGTACCAACCTGATTCTGCTGCCAGCCTTGTTGTTGTCAATTGCAAAAAGGCAGAAAGAGCGCCCGTCGTAGCATCAGAAGTACTTTTAAGCATTTATCTTCTCCGAAAGGCGTATGAAAACCCCGACAATTCAGGACAATACGGTCTGCAGAATTGTCGGGGTTTTTATTACTTCACATTCGTCAGTTTTCTTGGGATGGTAAACACTTCGGTCTGGCGTCCGTCTAGGTACCGGAAACCATCGGCGGTGTAGTAGCCGTCTTCTTCGAGCATGATTCGGATGATTTTTTTCCATTCGGCAATTTCCACCGCGGCGTTGAGTTCAATGGAATAACCCGTATTGGGAAACAAAGGATAATCGCCAGGGCCGGGAACGCCTTTCTGCTGGTCCCACATGCCAATCGTAGGCCCAGCCGCGTGGCCGTGCACGCCGATGGGGTGGGAATAGATACTGGCCGTAATTCCTTCTTTTTTTGCTTGTTCGAGCGCCCCCAAGAGCATTTGATTGCCCGTTACGCCTGCCTTAAAGCGTTCGGTCAAAAGGTCTTGCAGGCGATTTCCCTGCGCAAATGCCTTTTTGATAAATTCTGGTACTTCCGATTCACCCGGCCGCAGAATGTATGCGTGTTGTTGTTGATCGGTATTGAGTCGCAAATAGGTAATGCCAAAATCACAGTGAATCAAATCGCCGGGCATAATCACCTGCTTATCAGGGCGCTTGGAAAACGTGCGTAAATGGTCAAAATTGGCGGGATCGTGACGCTGAATGTCGACCGTAGGATGAAACCACGTTTCAAGCCCCAAATCAGTTACTTTCTGGCGCATCCACCACACCACATCGTCGGTGGTGGTAATGCCCGGATGAATGACTTTTTCGGAAAAAGCTTCCTGAATAATTTCGTGTGAAATACGGCAAATCAAGGGGTAAAGGGCGGCTTCTTTTTCGGAGCGAGTTTCGAGCCAAGCCACCGCCAAACGGTCGGCAGACACGATTTTAGCTTTTTGTTTTTCCGATAAATTCGCCATCAATTCCTTCTGTTCGGTATAAGTTAAACCGTCGGCGTGTCCGTAATCTTTGGAATAATTGAGGGCGATTTTTTTGGGATTGCGCTCTTCAATCACTTTGCCTAATGCCAACCATTGATTGGGCTGCACGTTGATGTCCCATTCGCCTTTTAGCAAGTTGCCTACGTCGTAGCGAGCAATGGCCAGTTTTTCCAGTGGTTTATCTCCCCCCGCATCAAAAAATACCATGATGGTACGGCGGCGAGCCGACAGCCACGTGCTCGGCAGCATGGTTTTCATGACGGGGTCTTCGTTGTATTCGCGTGAGATGATAACCCACATATCTATCCCTTCGCGCCGCATGAGTTTGGGTAGGAGGTTGGTAAGTCGGTCTTCCAAAATCTCATCAATCACGCGGGCGCGTTCGCGCTCAGGTAGGATTGGATATTGGGCATAAAGTGTTGTGGAAGTGAAAAGGGTTAAGAAGAGATAGTATAATGATTTTCTCATTTGTTGATTTGTTTGTTTGAATCGTGCCAAGCAAAGATAAAAGCTTTATTTGGCTTGTTGAAAGCCAATTATTACTTTTGTGAGCGAACTACAGCCCCTTTCGGGGTTATAAATTACAGGATGCCCATCACTTATACGACTGCACAATCGGACGAAGAGCTCCGCCAAATCATGGCCCTTCAGCGCCAAAATTTATATAAAAACACCCCCGCTACTTACCAGCAGGACCAAGGGTTTACGACCGTTGAGCACTCGTTGGAGGTGCTGAAGCAAATGAATGATGCGCTACCTCAAATCATTGCCAAAGACGGTGACACTTTAGTGGGTTATGCCTTGGTCATGCCGCGCACGTTGGGGCAGTTGGTGCCAGAATTGGTGCCAATGTTTGACATTGTGGCCGAGCTGCAATGGCAGGGCAAGCGCATTGGCGACTATCGTTTTTACGTTATGGGTCAGATTTGCGTTGCCGAGTCGCACCGTGGGCAGGGGATTTTTGATGGGTTATATGCTGCACATAAAGAACAGTTCTCCCCCGATTTCGAGCTCTGCGTTACGGAAGTAGCCGTACGGAACACGCGTTCACAGCGGGCGCATGAACGCGTAGGATTCCGCACGATTTATACCTACGAAGACTACACCGACGTATGGAACGTAGTGGTGTGGGATTGGAGTTAAGCTTTCATGGCCTCTCGCAACATCGCCACGCTTTTACGAACGCCCGTTTCTGGGGCTTCTTTTCCTTCAAATTCCAGCGCAATGTACCCTTTGTAGTTGGCTTGGCGTAGGATGTTGATGATGCGTTTATAATTCAAATCCAGCGAATACCACTCGCCACCGCCGTAGTAGGTCTTGGCTTGTACAAAGTTGGCCAGGGGAGCTACTTTTTCGAGTTTGGTGTAAGGGTCTTCCAGAAAATTTCCAGTATCCAATAGCACGCCCAACCATGGCGAATCAATGGCTTTGCGGATGCGCAGGAGGCCTTCGGGCGTGGAAGTAAGGCCCCAGTGATTTTCCAAGGCAAGCATTACGCCACATTCAGCGGCTTTAGCAAGGCATTTTTCGATGCTGTCGATGCACCATTTGAAGCCGTCATCTTCAGTATAGCCGGGCAGGATAGGCTCAACGCCGCGTTTGGCCATGAGTTCGTCAAATGATTTGATGGTATTCCAGCGTCCCGAGTTGAGCCGAATGCTCGGAATCCCCATTTTGTAGGCCAGCTCGATGCAGTGCAGGGTGTGGTCGATGTTTTTCTGGCGCTCGGCCGGATCAGGCGACACAAAACTTTGATGGATGGAAAGACAAATCAAATCTACCCCGTTGACAAACGCGTGTCGTTTGAGTTTTTGAAGATAGGCGTTGTCTTCATTGTCCATTTGGCGGTGCAAGATATCCACGCCTTCAATCTCCATGCGGGCGGCTTCGTCAATGACCGTTTCGATGGCAACTTTGGGTGTTTTGAAATGCCAATACGAATAGGTCGAAAGGCCGAGCTTGAACGGATTAAGGTCTTTTGGGGATGTTAAAAGCGAGCTTTCAGGAGAAGCTAAAGCCGCACTTCCGAGGGTGGCTTGTTGAAAAAAATGGCGACGGTTCATGGATAAAAAGGGGTTAAATAGTGCCTCAATATAAGGAATTATCCATAAAGTATTGGGACGTACTGTTGAATATAAAATTGAACTTTATCGGTAAATACGGCCCAAATCGTCGGTATTCTTTGTCTTTTCATCGCTTTTGCCAAAAGCATCGCTAAACTTTATGCTATTTTATCTGTCTAACGGGCAAACCCAACACAGCACACCATGCAATACATTCGCTTTACTCTCGTTTCGTTGTTTTTTTTAGTCACCGGCCAACTGCTTGCTCAGCAAGTAGAAGTGAAGGGCCGTGTGGCTGACCAAGGAGACAAATCCCCCTTGATCGGGGCCAATATTCTGCTCATAAATGCCGCTGATTCTACCCTTCGGTTTGGCGTCGTGGCCGATACGGCTGGGGCATTTACCATAAAATCGGTGCCGCTGGCAACCTACCGCTTATTCATCAGTTTTGTGGGTTATACTGCCTACGACCAACGCTTGAATCTGCGGCGTACTGCTCCCGATTTGGGAATTATTTCGTTGAAACCTGATGCCCAGCTTCTGAAAGATGTGGTGGTCAAAGGAGTAGCCGAACGGGTGGCCCAAAAAGGAGATACGACGGTCTATAACGCCAGTGCTTTCAAAACAAACCGCGACGCCACTGCGCAGGACTTGATTGAAAAAATGCCCAACATTACCATCGAAAACGGACAGGTAAAAGCACAGGGAGAAAATGTTCAGAAGGTGACGGTCGACGGGCGCGAGTTTTTTGGCGATGATGCCACGCTGGCCCTGAAAAATTTGCCAGCCGAAGTGGTTGATAAGATTCAAGTGTTTGACCGCCTCAGCGACCAGTCGCAATTCACGGGTTTTGATGATGGTCAAACCGTAAAAACAATAAATGTCGTCACTCGTTCAGATCGTAACAATGGGCAGTTTGGGAAAATATACGCTGGCTACGGCACCGACGACCGCTACATGGTGGGAGGAAGTACCAATTATTTTAAAAAAGATACCCGTATTTCTGTCATTGGAATGTCTAATAACGTCAATCAGCAGAATTTTGCCAGTGAAGATTTATTAGGTGTTTTGGGAGGTTCAGGTGGTGGCGGTGCACCAGGTGGAGGCAATCGAGGCGGCGGTGGAAATCGAGGTGGTGGCGGAAACAATGGCGGCGGTGGTAACTTTGGCGGTGGAAATTCGGCGGGCAATTTTCTGTCGGGGCAGCAGGGAGGTATCAATAAAACAAATGCCATTGGACTGAACTACTCCGACAATTGGGGTAAAAAGTGGAAAGTGTCGGGTAGTTATTTTTTCAACGATGCGAGCAATAATAACCTGAGCCAATTGGCAAGAACTTTCTTCTCGACCGAAGGGCCCGGGCAGTTGTACAACGAAGATTATTTTTCGTCTAACAATAACAAAAACCATCGTTTAAACGCCCGCTTGGAATACACCATCAATTCCAAAAACTCGCTCATCATCACGCCCCGAATCAGTTTTCAGGGCAATACCGCTTACAGCAGTCTGTTAGGAGCCAACAGCATCAACGCGCTGCGTATCAGTCAAACCCAAACCGAGAAAGAATCAAAAAACAATGGATATAATTTCGGAAATAGTATTTTGTGGCGGCACCGCTTTGGTAAAATAGGGCGTACGCTGACGGTAGGACTAACGACATCGGCCAATGACCGGAGTGGCGAATCGCTTTTGAATTCGGTAGTAAATTATTATACCCGCAAAACCTCCGATTCATTGCAGATAACCGACCAGCGCACCGATACCAAATCAGATGGCTACACGATTTCGAGCAACATTTCATTGACAGAAAACGTTGGTCGGGGCGGACAGTTGCAGCTTAATTATACACCTTCCTTCACCAAAAACTATTCAGACCGCAAAACCTATAATTATAACCAAAGCACGAGCGAATACAGTACGCCCGATTTGCGGTTGTCGAACGAATTTGACAATACCTACATCACCAATCGAATTGGAGGAAGTTACCGGTTGCGCATCAAAAAAACGATGGTTACGGCAGAAGTAAACTACCAAAATGCGCAATTGAGCGGCAAACAGAATTATCCGCTGGAATTTTCAATCAACCGATCGTTTAATAACATCTTGCCTTCGGCAATGATCAACTACCGAGGCGCAGATGGAAAGAGCTTTCGGTTCAATTACCGTACGGGCACCAATGCGCCATCCATCAGTCAATTACAAAACGTAGTGGATAACTCAAATCCGCTGTTTTTAAGAACGGGTAATCCCAACTTAAAGCAGGAATACAACCACAATACGTCGCTCCGTTATGGGGTCACCAATCCCAAAACGGCCCGCAGCTTCTTTATTAATTTGAATGGCTCATTTACGCAGAACAACATCAGTACGGCAACGTACATTGCGGCGCGTGATACGGTGGTGGGAGGATTCCCGCTCAACCGTGGCTCACAGTTTACGCAGCCGGTCAACGTAAATGGGAACTGGAACGTTCGTTCGTTTATCACGTACGGATTGCCAGTGACTTCGCTCAAAAGCAACCTGAACTTTAACATCGGAACGGGCTATACCCGCACCATTGGATTGATTAACAACATCCAAAATACATCCAATACACACTCCATCAATGGAGGTCTGGTGCTTAGTAGCAACATCAGCGAGCAGCTTGATTTTACGGTGTCGGTCAATGGAAATTACAACACCGTTAGCAATTCGCTACAGCCTTCTTTGGATGGTACGTATTATTATCAAAACAGCAATTTTAAGTTAAACTGGCTGACAAAAGCAGGATTCTTTGTCAATACCAACCTCAACCATACGTTTTATACGGGATTGGGGCAGGATTTCAACCTCAATTTTACCCTTTGGAACGCGGCCGTCGGCTATAAATTCCTGAAAAAGCAGGCGGGAGAATTGAAATTGAGCACCTTTGATGTCTTGGGTCAAAACAACAGCATCAGCCGAACCGTTACCGAAACCTACATTGAAGACCTGCAAACCCGGGTATTGCAGCGATACTACATGCTGACCTTCACGTATACACTCCGTAATTTTAGATAATTTATTGTTAACGTAACCGCCTAGGTACGCAGACCGCATAGTAATTTTTTACTAACTATGTGCGCTTGTATTCGTGCGGTTACTACTTTTACGTTTATGAAAAAAATTCTTATTACAGGTTCTAACGGACTGCTGGGCCAAAAACTGGTCGAACTTCTTTTAAAACAGCCTCACATTCAATGTATTGCCACCGCTCGGGGCGCCAACCGTTTGCCATTCACGGAAGGTTATGAGTATTATTCCATGGATATCACCAAGCGGGACGAAGTGGAAGACATCATCGGAAAGACCAAGCCTGATGTCGTAATTCACGGAGCGGCCATGACCAACGTGGATCAGTGCGAATCGGAAAAAGACAATTGTTGGGCGCAAAACGTACACGCGGTTCAGTACATTGTGGATGCCTGCCGTACCCACGACATTTTTCTCTGCCACGTTTCTACCGACTTTATTTTTGACGGTGCTGCGGGCCCCTACACGGAAGAAGGGGAGGCCAATCCGCTGAGTTTTTACGGTTGGAGTAAGTATGCTGCCGAAAAGATTGTGCAACATTCGGGTATTCGTTGGGCTATTGCCAGAACCGTTTTGGTATACGGAATTGCCTACGATATGTCGCGTTCCAACATTATTTTGTGGGTAAAAAAATCATTGGAAGAGAAGAAAAACATCAAAGTGGTCACCGACCAATGGCGCACGCCAACGTTGGCGGAAGATTTGGCCGTGGGTTGTTTTTTGATTGCCGACCAAGAAGCAGAAGGTATTTTCAATATTTCAGGAAAAGATTTCCTTACTCCCTACGAAATGGCTATCCTGACGGCCGATTATTTTGGCTTAGACAAATCATTGATTGCTCAAGCCGACTCTTCTACGTTTTCGCAACCCGCCAAACGCCCCGCCCGTACGGGTTTTGTGCTAGATAAAGCGCGTCGCGTTTTGGGATATGAGCCCCGTAGCTTTTCGGAAGGCATTGCGATACTAGCCACACAACTGTAACCTGACTGTTTTTTTTGAATCACGCAAAGACGCTAAGGAGCAGAGAATAATACGCCTCAGTGTCTTTGCCCTTCATAAATGATAGTGCTTCAATCATTAAAACTGAAAATAGATAAACTGATTGGATTCAAAAACGCCGAAGAAATAACAAAGGATGGACAACGTGATGAATATACTCCAAAATGTGACATCTCGGCGGGTTGGAATATGCAATACAAAGTGCTCTTTAATCAGTAAAATACCAATCAGTAAAACACAAAAAATCATTTCGACGGAGTTGAGTGCGGATTGGATAGGGGAGTGAATCGACAGCGTGGCAATCTTCTTCAGAATCAAGAAAGAACTCCTTACTTCTTCACCAATGGTCATTTTGGGGTTGTCGCCTACCGCAAAAAATACCCACGTAAGCATCACCAAGACAAATGTGATGAGCGTTTGTAGATAACCATACCAAGCACCAGTGGGCAATGTGATGTTCCAACGTTTCAGGTATTTGTCCCTAAGGGAGGCAAACACGAGATAAAAGCCGTGCAATCCGCCCCAAATGATGAAGTTCCAACTAGCTCCGTGCCATAGCCCGCTGACGAGAAAAACCGTGAATCGGTTGAAATAAGCGCGCCCTTCGCTGACCCGATTCCCGCCCAACGGAATGTAGAGGTAATCCCGAAACCAAGTAGAAAGGGAAATGTGCCAGCGTCCCCAAAACTCTGAGATGGATTTGGAGATATAAGGCGTTTTGAAGTTTTCCATAAGCTTAAACCCCATCACTTGCGAAGCCCCCAAAGCGATGTCAGAATATCCCGAGAAGTCGCAATAAATTCGGAACGTATAGAAAAACGTTGCAACCAAAAGCGTTAGCCCGTTGTAATGGGCAGGGTCGAGGTAAACGGGGCCTTGCATCAGGGCGAGTCGGTCGGCAATGACGACTTTTTTAAAGAAACCAAACGCCATTCGAGTCAGTCCTGCTTTTACATTTTCCCAATCGTAGGGATGGTTTTCGTGGAATTGATGCAGCACATTTTGCGGTCGCTCAATGGGCCCTGCCACCAATTGGGGATAAAACATGACATACAAGGCATAGATTCCGAAGTGTTTTTCCGCTTTTTGATTGCCGCGATACACTTCAATCGTATAACTCATGGCCTGAAACGTATGAAACGACAAACCAATGGGCAGGATTAAATCGGGATTTAGGTGTTTTAAAATGGGCATACTCCACGCAATTCCCATTTTCCAACTGAAAGAATTGAACGTTTCGGCAAAAAAATCAAAGTATTTAAAAACGGCTAGAATCCCCACGTTGGTCACAATACTCATTACCAAAAGCCATTTTCGACGTGGGCCCGCCGCCGAGGCAATCCAAATCCCCGCAAAGTAGTCGATGACAATGGTGGCAAACAGAATAAGGATATAAATCGGTTTGAACACCAGATAAAAATAACAACTCGCCAACAACAGTAAAAACCATCGCAGATTCCAGCGCAGACTGAAATAAGCAAGGGTAATAACAATGAAAAATAGCAGAAACTGGACAGAATTAAACAGCATGATTTTTTAAAACCGAAAAATGTAAAATATTAAACTGAAAAAAGTAAAAGGATAATTATACACCTTCTTAAATGTAAAATTGGCACAAACACCCCTTTTTCAGTTTTGCGGTTTTGCGGTTGTTTGGTTTTGCGGTTGTTCCACTTTTCCTTCCACAATCTTTTCTTTGATGATATACAGCGGGCGGCCTTTGGATTGGAAAAAAATGCGCAACACATACTCGCCGATGATACCCAATGAAATGAGTTGAACGCCACTGAACAGAATAATGACGAACAATAATGCCGTAAAACCCTGAATAACTCCCCCAAAAAGCAATTTTTTGATGATAACAATGATGAAATATACCAAGGCAATTCCAATGGCTGTGCCGCCCGCCCGCGTCATAAATTTGATGGGGAATTCACTGAAATTAAAAATGCCGTTGTAAGCCAAGTTGAAAAGTTGCTTAAACGAATATTTTGATTCGCCCGCGATTCGCTCGCTGCGCTCGTATTCAAATCCCGTTTGTTTGAAGCCTACCCAAGTGCGCATTCCCCGTAAAAAACGGCTCTCTTCGGGCATTTGATTCATCACGTCCACCACGCGCCTGCTAATGAGCGAAAAATCTCCGCTGTCGAGCGGGATTTCTACGTATGAAATGGATTTCAACAGGCGATAAAACAAATAATATCCCGTTCGTTTGATAAAATTCTCTTTCCGTTTGCGCCGAATGGCATACACCACATCGTAACCTTCTTGGTACAGTTTGTAAAAATCGGGTAGTAATTCGGGTGGGTCTTGAAGGTCGCCATCAATGACAAACACCGCTTCGGTCCCTCTCGCGGCGGCCAATCCCGCCGTAAGGGCCAATTGGTGTCCGTGATTGCGCGACAAAAAAACGCAGTGGTAGCGTTTATCAAGCAGCGCAAGTTGTCGCATGAGCGTCGCGGTGTTGTCGCGGCTACCGTCATCCACCAATACAACCTCGATAGAAAGCGAAAGACTATCCATCAATTTGTTGAGGCGAGCTACCAAATGTGGAAAGGATTCAGTTTCGTTGTATAACGGGGCAATTATTGAAATTTGAGGTTTTTCCAAAACGAAATGTTTTTAACAATGTGTGTTCAACAGTAATCAAAGCGGTTGTTTAGGGCCATTCAATGGGCTGATAAATCATGGCTTTGGCTTGGCCGTGCTTTACATATACAAAACCTAACGAATATTTGCCTGCTGCAATGGCCTCTTTGGGTATCAATACCAAACTACCTCCATCGCACCGACGAAACCAATTTCTCCCTTTGTAAAGATTGGGTTCTAATTTAAATAAATAGTTGTGGCTGTCGGAACGCAAAAAGGCGTACAAAGCAACGTCAAAACCAGAATCGTAAGAAAAATCGTCGGTAAATATAGACAATCCCTCCTCTTGCTTTGTAATGACTGGCTTGATTTTCAGGCTTGTATCGGCTTGGATTGCCTTTAAAGCGGGAGCCAAATCGGTTGGATAATGGTACGTCATATTGTTGACGTGGTACTTCATCAACGTGTCGACGTAAAGGGCGGCGGATGAATTGGGGGTAAGGCCCAGTCCAAATCCGTTGTATTGTTGATTATAGGCAAAAGCAAGCAAAGTCTTTCGGCGCTCAATGATGGTAGGCCAATAATGTAAAAAACTTAGCCCCCAGACCAAAATACTGAACCCAAGCGCGGCCTTTAGCCATTTTCTTTTGAGCGGAAAAAGTCCCAGATAAAACCCATAGCTGACCATCATAAACAGCGCAGGATAAATTTTGTAGTTACTGACCAGCATCACAAAATACCCAAAACGAGGCCGTAAAAAGGCAATAATGGTGGCATTGGCGAGCAAATAAGTGGATACTCCAATCAAAAAAAGCAGCAGTGTATTGGGGGCTAGAGCGTGTTTTTTATATAACCGCCACAACCTTACCAACACGATACCGAGCCAACTGGTCATTATCATACCAAAAATAGTGGGCAGAACGGAGCGCTCGAACGTGCTGCGGTCGGGAAAGAAGTCAAAAAGCCCGCCAACAAATGTAAAAAAACCAAAGAAAGTTTCGTGTGGATGTTGAAGAAAATACCCAAAACTAGACTCGTTGTTAAGGGTTTGCATTCCGTAGAAGTACAAAAAGACCGCCACAATTCCTGCCAACAACCAACTACCCAACCACCGATAATTTCCCTGTAAGAACAAAATAACAAATCCCGCTGGCCAGACAAAGATGCCGTTGCTCATCGCAAAATTGGCACAAAGTCCCGTGAGTAGGGCCCACGCAAAGCGTTTTTGAGCCAAGAGATAGGACGTTAAACAAACAAAAAAGATAACAGGTTGGTGCTGTAGACCCGTAATGGCCCACAGCGAAGTCATGTGGTATTGCAACTGAAATAACAAGAATGGGAAGGGCAATAAATAAGCCCAAGGAATATTGTCTTGCCGAATAGCTCTGATAAAAATGGCGAAGGTACCGAGCGTAAAAAATGTGCCTGCCCAATGCAAAAACGTAAAATTTAGCGTTCCAAACAACCAAAAATACCCCAAAGCCGCCAGTTTTCCGAATACCATTCGGTGCTCGTTGTTGGGCTTGAAAAGTAATTTAATATAGGAAGCAAAATCAGTGGTTTGTTGCCATTCGCGTAAAAAATCTGGGAATGGGTCAAAGTCATCAAACCATGGCACATTGAGTGAATACCGGGCTATAATCAAAAGAAATAGACCAATCGGGAAAGAAGCAATAAGCCAAAAAATAATCCGACGCATCAAGGATTTGTTTTAAGTACAACTTCTTTTTTACCAAAATAGCCACCCATGCATCTAGCCCACCAGTGTTTGGGGTCGGGGTTGGCATCGTCCAAAAACAACGACTGGGGCCGGGCTTTGAGAGGCTCCACATACACACGGTCGCCGGGTGTATTTTCGATGTATGCGTAACGTTGTTTCAATTCTGAATCATAAGCGGCTGCCCTTCCGCGTAGCCAATCACCATACACCATGCGGAAGTTTTGGCTAAAGAGCGCACTTACCACAATAAGTATGGCAAGCACCAATTTGATGGAAGGGGGTAAATACCAATTTTTTGCCCCCAAAAAGTCCTGTTGATAAAAATATCGAACCAACACGGCAAGGCAATAAAACCAGCCAATCAGGAAATAAAGATAAATAGAATTGATAACGCGGGGGGCTGGTTCAATACCAATACCATAGTAAGACGGGAAAATCTGGACGAATAAAATGCCAAAATAAGCCAACACCGCCACCCACAGCGGTACCGAAAAATAGCGCATCGTTTGCTGATTGACAAATATTTTTGGCAGTACTGCAATCCATAAAATTGTAAATACCAATAAAGGTGTTCGGGTCATCCACTCTAGGCTTAGTCGGGCCAATAATTTGATGGATTGCATGGCAGAAAAGGGGATATTTCTACCCTCTGGATTGCCGCTCATGCGGAGGAGGTTGCCGGGTGAGGTAAAGAAAATATAGCAAGAAAAAGCAGCTACTGCCACCAAAAAGACTGCAAACCAATCCCAAGTACGGTTGATAACCAATTGATAGCCCCACCATCCTGCCACCAATAGCACCATGATGGTCAGATTGGTTTCGCTGCATCCGATAACCGCAAACACCAAAAAGCCTGCTAAAACGGAGGTGAAATTTTTGAGACCACCTTTGGGCAATTGATACCAGCGCAGCATTACCACGAGCCAATAAATGGTGAGGGCATTGGGAACGGTATACGTTACGAAGGCGGCCATCCAATAAAAGGCTTCGGCAATGCTGGCAATTTTAAGAATAAATAAGAACAACAATCCACCCACCAAACCAAACGACCCAAGTCGGCTCCACTTAGGAAATACCTCTTTCGCTAAGGCGAAAAGGCTGCTCGTTAGTCCCAAAATTAAAAGGAAAGAGAGGAGTTTGAATCCACCCGGCCATTTGAAAATGAGCGGGTTGGAGTGATTCATCAGAATCCCAAAATAGCGCCCTGTCCAGCCAGTATAGTAAAAATTCATGGCTTCAAAATAACCGTATTTGAAAACGGTATCAATATAACAATAATCATCAACGGGCGAGGGATGATTGTAGCAAGCCAATGCCAACAACGGAATTAACACCAAAATCAGTAATCCGATGTTAAAAAGATTCTGAAATAAAGGCTTTTGTAATGTTTTCAGCATTGGTTAATTTGATAATATCATTTGTAAATAAACCCAAAGGGCCACAAAAAACCTCCAAAGCAATTTGTTCTTCTCACTTCTCACTTCTTACTTCTGACACTTCCACAACCTTTTCAATAATGTACCGGGGCCTTCCTTTGACTTCCTCATAAATCTTGCCAACGTATTCGCCAATCAATCCAATGGCAATCATGTTGGCACCGCTAAAAAAGGTCATGGGTAATACTATTGAGGTCCAGCCCGCCACAGTACTCCCGTACAAGTACGAAATACCGATGTATACACTGACTGCCATAGCGATAAAAAAGTTGAAAAGACCGAAATAAAGCACAAGCCGCATAGGAAACGTACTAAAAGAAGTGACCCCGTTCCAGGCAAAAAGTAACATCTTTTTGAGTGGATATTTGGTTTCTCCCGCTTCTCGTTCCAATCGTTTGTAAAAAACTTTTTCCGACCTAAAGCCAATCAGCGGAATAATGCCCCTTAAAAAAAGGTTTACTTCTTTGAAATGCGCAAATTCTTCCAGTATACGGCGGTCCATCAACCGAAAATCGGCGTGATTAAACACGACGGGCACGCCCATCCAGCGCATCATGGTATAAAATGACTCGGCAGTGGTGCGTTTAAACCAACTGTCATTGCTGCGGTCATCGCGGACTCCGTAGACCACCATCGCCCCGTCGCGATGTTGTTCGAGCATCTTGCCAATGGCGGCGATGTCGTCCTGCAAATCTGCGTCGATGGTAATAAAACAATCGTAATCGTTGGTATAGTGTGTCAAACCTGCCAAAATAGCGCTTTGGTGACCAAAATTACGGGAAAGTTTTATGCCGATACTTTTTGGATCATTCTGGCAAATAGTTTCGATGAGTTGCCATGTGCGGTCGCGACTGCCGTCGTTTACAAAACATATCTTACTTTCTGGCGCAATGAGCCGTTCTGCTTCCAGATGCGTATAATATTCTTGAAGAGTACGGTGGGTTTTCAGTAAAATTTCTTCTTCGTTGTAACAGGGAACAACAAGTAATAACTTGGTTGGAAGCATTGACCTCGGTTTTCAGTATCGGGCAAAAATACGGTACATTCCGGAACGAAGCGTCATTCTGTGAATAGATTTTATTTATTGGTAGAAAATAAGGCTATTTTTTGAGGGTAGTTGGGAAAAAGGTATGGAGTAAAATGGTAAATTATGATGACTTTGTTGTAAGATTTCAATATAGTGTGATATGATTTCTAGGAAATGTTTAACTTTCGGCTTTAAAAGTTTCGGTTTAAACCAACCACAGTATGTTTCTTCACCAAGTTGGTCACTACCTGCCCGAGCAAGTTGTTGACAACGAACATTTTACCAAGCTGAACGGCCTCTCGGACGAATGGATTGTACAGCGTACCGGAATTCAACTCCGTCGTAAAGCTGCCTCTGCCGAAAACTCTCACACCATGGGAGTAGAAGCGGTGAAGGCATTACTTGATAAAATTGAAATTCCTGCGAGTGAAATAGATTTAATTGTAGGCGCTACTTATACTTCATACGATACAATTGTAACATTAGCACACGCGGCCCAGCATTTTCTGGAAATTCCTGATATCCCCGTCGTCACGATTTCGTCGGCTTGTTCGTCGTTGCTCAATGCGATTGAAGTAGTGGAAGGGTACTTTGCCATGAACAAAGCCACCAAAGCGCTGGTCATCACGTCGGAACACAACACGGGTTATTACAACGAAACCGACACCGTTTCGGGGCATTTGTGGGGTGATGGCGCGGCGGCGTTATTAATCACCAAAGAGCGCAGCAGCGAAGAAGATTTGGAAATACGCGCCTTGCTCACCGGTGGCGCGGCTACCAGCGGAAAAGCCACCGAAGCCGTGGTGCTTCGTCCCAACGAGCGTGGGGTGATTATGCCTTTTGGGCGGGATGTGTTCATCAATGCCTGTACGTACATGCCTAAGGCAAGTTTACAGGTGTTGGAGCGGTGCGGACTTACGGTGCAGGACGTCGATTATGTATTGCCTCACCAAGCCAATTTACGTATCAGTATGAACGTCATGAATACGTTGGGCCTTTCTGAAGACAAACTTATCTCTAATATTCAGTATTTAGGAAACACGGGTTGCGCGGGTTGCGCCATCGGTCTTTCCGAAAATTGGGAACGCTTTAAAAAAGGAGAACGAATCGTCATTACCGTTTTTGGTGGAGGGTATTCTTTTGGGGCAATGCTATTGGAGAAATAAAATAAATTACGCTGATTGCAGCGTAATTTATTTTAGCCATGATTAAACACACTATTTTCAGCCTCCTTTTATTAGGTTGTTGGTTTACTTCGCAGTCTCAACAACAACTTTCAGCCATTCAGCACCGAACAGGATCCTCTTCCAACCCCCGCGCTTTTCATAGATTGGGGGATAAATTGTTGTTTATTGCCGATACAAAAGAATATGGTGCCGAGTGGTGGGTGACTGACGGAACAGATACGGGTACAAAATTACTGAAGGATATTGCTCCGGGCGTGGCAACCACGTTGGTTAGAAATCTTACTACTTCTTTGCTTGAAGTGGAGCGGAGTATAGTGGTTGCCAATGGAATTTTATATTTTCTGACAAAGAATGCCCTTAACCAGTCAGAGCTTTGGCAAACGGACGGTACTACCGACGGTACTCTAAAGATATATACTTACGAGGGCATCATAGAGCAATTCAGGCCCACACCGCAAAAGGATAAGTTTTACGTAATTGAAAACTTCGCGCTGTATTACCTTGATATTACGACTAAAACCAAAAGGAGAGTAAGCAATCCTGGTGGGTCAATCACTTTTGTACTGCCTGATTATTACTTAGATACCAATGTCCCCCCCGTATTAGACTATCAATTATACTTCACCTACAACGAGCTTGGAGAATATGAGCTATGGCGTGCTGATGGAACTACTACTGGCAATCAGCGCCTTTTTGCACAACGTATTCGCCTTGGGCAGCCACTCTATAACGTGTATAAAGGGGATGTCTACGTATACAATAGCCAAAATGATAAAGTGCTAATCAAGACCCGTGGAACCACCGCAACTACTGAAGTCTTGATTCCACCCGTGAACCTTTTTCCTGTGTCGTTACAAGAACGTTTTCGCGGAATGACTTCTCGAATCATTGACAATGAGTTTCAACTTATCGAGTTTCCCAATCCCAGTAGCTCCGTTTTAAATCAGTTTATCGTTCAGAATACCACTGACGGTCGTACGTTTCGCAGAGTATTGACAAAAACGGCTCCTTTAGGCTCTATTTCGGGTGTAGAGGTATCGGGAAATACCCTTTACTACGCGTCGCAAACATTCCTCACCGCGATGGATTTGACCTCGGGAGACACCACAAAGACCTACATTAACTGGACTTTATCGGGACTAGATGTTGCCCGTGCCAAAAAGTTGAGCAATAATTCAGTGGCTTATTTTGTCAAGTCAGCTGATTTTCGTGGTCAACTTTACCTGTTTGATGGGGCCACCCGAAAAATTACTCCGCGTAACGTTTTCGTGTCTCAAATCCTCGAATTTAACAATTCGTTGGTTCTTTCAGGAGGGACTACGGCCAAAGGGAATGTTAACTTATATGGGGCAGATTTGAACGGACTGAATTTTAAAGTGAGGGGGAATCTACAACAGGTAGAAGATAATGAAATCCCGCAGTTTATGTTGGGTACGCAATTATACTATATTGGCGATGATGCTGGGCCAGGAATTACGCTCAACAAAACCGATGGCCTGACTGCTGGTCAGACCATAAAAGTTCTAAATAACTCACCGACCCTTCTTCTCAACGCCGCCGCTTCAGGATTGATCTATTCGGATGGGCAGCGGGCGTTGTTTTCGTACGTCGACCAAAGCAATAATCGTTATATATGGGTGACCGATGGAACCGCCGCTGGTACAAATTTGCTGGGAAGTATTACCAATGCGCAAGATCGACCTTACGTTTATTCGGTTGATAATCAACTATTACTTTGGTTTGGTTCTCTGTCGTATTATAAAGTGGACTTTAGTGGATTGAGACTTATACGTTCTTCTACCATCAATACTGTATCGGGAAATAGAAAGACGTTGGCGCTCGACAATAAAGTGTTGTTGTTTGATGAAAAGTCAGTGACCGTGGTAGATGCAAATCTGTCGCTTACCACGCTTGAAAATCGTACCCTTTTCACGGTTGACTCAATGGTGGCACCCTTGGGGATGGGGGCGCGTTTTTTCTACTTACGGCTGAAAACGTCGGGAAAGCTGGGCGTCATGACTGGAGCCTCTGCGTCTGAAGCCCCGCGTGAGTTAATGGAAATTCCTTCGGCAACGGCTATGTTTAAAGTCTCCGATGGAATTTTTATCCACCGTACAGAAGTAACTTCTGGTGGAAAAATCAACAGCTTTCTGACTTTTGTGGATGCTAACGGCCAACGTGCGCAAGAAATGGGGCCGTTTGATTTTACAACGGTACGGGGCGTGCAAAAAACGGGGAATACCTACACCCTAGCTGTTGTGACGGCCCCCAATCGCCTCAATGTGGCGCTCTTGGATGTTACTGCCAAAACCATTCGTTTCCTGAAAGGCGACGCTGCCGACTCGCAAAACCCTAAGTTTGTTACCAGTGGGTCAGCGTTGTACGTTGTGGGAAGCAATGTCTGGAAAGTTCTTCCAGCCAAAGATTCACTCAGTAGGTTATTGCCAGCAAAATTTTATCAGAATGGGCGCACGTTTTTGCAGGCCCCAAAAATGTACGTTTCATTTGCCGACCCAACCCCTGAAACTTGGGAAATAGACAGTCTTAAAGCCCAACAATTAGGAAGTTTCTTTGTTACAACCCGATTCACGGACTTGATTGAAAAGAGAGGATTTCAGGGTTATACACAAAACAGCAGCGGCCGACAAAATGGAATATTTCTGGTAGAATCTCCTACGCAGACGACATTGCTGAAATCATTACCCACCAATCAGGTGGTTCCCGAACAGGCTTTTGCTGGAATGTTAATTTTTGCCGCCGAAAATGAAGCTGGAGGCAATGAACTTTGGCTCACCGAAGGAACCCCCGAAAGAACCAGACAATGGGCGGATTTAAGAACGGGGGCACTTAGTTCAAACCCTAAAGACTTGAGGGTGATGGGAAATATAGTAGTGTGTTCGGCATTCAGTGGTGACCAAGGTCGGCAACTTTGGAATGTAACCCCTCCAGTGCTGGCGATAAAAACGCCCGAACCGATATTTTCATTAAATGTATTTCCGAATCCGGTTAGTAAAATTGTATCAATTCGTATCACAGACGCTAAAAGAGCATCTATGTACCTTAAAATCTTTGATATAAATGGACGGTTGATTATGGAAAAGTCATTGCCTTCAACTGAGCAAGTGGATGGAATTGATGTTTCGCACCTGCCCACAGGAATGTACATTGTTTGGGTGACGGATGGGAAGCGGTGGGCTTCTAAAAAAATAAATAAGTATTGAGCCATGAAATACCGCTTTTTTTTGCTCTCTTTTTTATGGTTGGTTGGGGGGGCGTTATACGCTCAAAATCAATTAACTGCGGTAAAACATCTGGCCAATGCATCTTCCAATCCGCGCAAATTCGTGCGGCTCGAAAATAAGATATTTTTTATTGCCAATACAAATCAGCAGGGAGATGAATGGTGGGTGACCGACGGAACCGAAACGGGCACTCAGCTCTTAAAAGACGTGGTGCCTGGCGCTGGTTCGGGTCTTTACTATGCCAACGACCTCACCATCAATCCAACGGTGGTGGCGGATGGGAAATTTTATTTTACGTCTTTACAAGCCGATGGCCAATGTGCTGTGTGGCAAAGTGACGGAACGCCAAACGGCACCGCGCGTCTGGCGCAGTGGGGTGTTGCCATCACAGAATTGATGCCGCTTAATGGTCAACTTTACATTGCCGATCAGGCCCAAAAGATATGGGTTCTTAATCCTTCCACCTCAGGCAGTACCCAACTCGCCGACCTAGGATTGGGAAAAAGTGGGGCTGGCTTTTTTCCTCATAATGGCAAAATGTACTTCAATAACAGAGGACGCTCGGCGGTGTTCCAAACGGACGGTACGACCACAGGGACGATACGGGTGGGGTATTTTGGCAGTTTTTCCTCAGAACCGAAAATGTTTGTTTGGCGTGATTATTTGTATTATTACTGCAATGCATTCAATGATGGGCATATAGTTCGGATTAAAAATAATAACCCTGCTACTGCCGAAGTGGTCTACGCCAGGGGATTTGCCAATCCTAATACTTCTCTTAGCCTTAGCGGCGTGATAGAAATGCGGGTAAAGGAGGATAAGATTCAGATTGTAGAACACATCAACTTCGATAGCCCTTCGGTGCGGTTGTTAGAAAGTACCGATGGGTATAACTTTCGAACAATTGATAAAACCGCTCTGCCAGCTTTAGTAAGCAACTTTTTGTGGATTGATGCCAAATTCTACGGTATTTCAAAGAAGGGAGCGCTGGTCATCCGCGACTTTGAAAAAGCAGGAACTACTGAGGTGGCCGATGCTTGGAAAGTGATTCCTGATGTTATTACAACGCTCAAAAAGGTGGGGAATTCTCTTTTAGTGGGCGGAAGCACCGCCGTTGATGTTCCGAAATGGTATAATTTAAAGGATGAGAAATTGGCAGAGGTATCCGTCGCGCTGTCCTATTACGAACTACTGCCAGATGCGATCGTTCATTCAGGACGTTTGGATGTGAGTGGCGATACAGAGTTGTACAAAACCGATATTGCGACGCTCAAGTCTTACATTGTCAAAAACATCAAAACCGTCGGGAATGATAATTTTGAAATAATACGGGTAGGTAAAAAAGTTTTTTTCCTGACGCGTGATGAAGCCACCGCCACTGCATCAACGTCCCTGTGGATAACCGATGGAACCATCGGCGGAACCACCAAAGTAAAAGATATACCGAGTCTTTCAGTATCAAAAGTGCTTTCAACGTATCAAGATGGCACGTTTTTATACCTACAAACTCAGGTTGGTTCAAATGAAAGTGCCATTTGGGTAAGTGACGGAACGCCCGTGGGAACGAGGGAATTAAAACGTTTTATGGGGCCGCGAATGGAACCTATGAAAGTGATTATTCGCGAAAAACGTCGAATGTTTCTTCATCCTCACGTTTCGTTTATTTATGATAGCAACAGCAATAATGTCATTGATTTTAAGGTTGGAAGCAATGACAATTGGGGGATTGATTTCAGGCAATTATCTAACAAAGTGCTGATTAAGGTGAGCTCAACGTTGTATTGTGTTGATTTTGAGGGAAAATTAACGGTGCTGGAAGGGGGAGGGGTAATACCTCAGCAAACGTGGGCGGCCACCTCAAACAAAGTATTTTACAATCGCTTTATTCGTTTTGATTTCAGTATCGGAGAACCTACCATTGCCCTAATGGCTACCGATGGGACTTTAGATGGGACCAAAGAGGTAAGCCGCTCGTTGTTCGGTGGGTTTAGTGTACAGGCGCTCAAAACGGATGTTCTCGTTACCTATACATCCGCGGCCACTCCAACGCGGATATTAGATGCCGCCATTGTAAATGAAAATTCACTCACTTTGAGGAAGGTGATGGCGGGTGGTGCCCGGCAGATAGTGGAGATATTTATGGTAGATGAGATGGCCGCCTTTCAGTTGGACAATGGCCGTTTTTTTGCGCTTAACCCACGTGCGGCCTCGGTTACTGAATTACCGACATTGGCATATTCTGATAAGGTGATTGTACACGAAGGAGAGCTTTACATTGTAGGGCAAAATTGTAAAAGAATAAACCTTAAAACCTTAGAAACGAGTCTCTTGCTGCCGCAAGATGATCGATACACTCGGGTGTTTTCATTTTTTCAGGATGGTCGAGACCTTTATTTGTCATGGGATGGCAGAATCCCTCAGACATGGTTGATTCGTCAGACAGAAGTACGTAAACTGGGCGATTTTGTTTTAAACCAGCGCCCGTTAACCTTTAACGGGCGTAAGGCATTGATGGCTTCCAAAACTGGATATCCTCCCATCATGCTTTATACCGCCGATTCATTAGCAACCCAATTGGCCTACGTGCGAGATGTTGAAAATAACGGCGAAGAAGGTTGGGGCGTTTTTAATAACAATTTAATTGTCAGTAGCTTTGATATGCAGGGAGGCGTAGAGCCCTGGACCACCGACGGGACTCCCGAAAACAGCCGCGTACTCGACGACTTACAACCCTCAGTCGAGAGCTCTTTTCCTTCTCGTTATTTTGTCATTGACGGTAAGCGTCTTTTATGTATTGCGGAGGCAGGGAGCATGGGAAAACAACTGTGGGCGTTGCGTTCGCCCCTTTTGGCGATAGCGCCTTCGTTTGTTAACAATCAATCCTACCTCTATCCCAATCCTGCTTCAACCCATTTTACGGTCATTTCGAAAGTTCCGTTCGAACCAGCTTCTCGGTTGTTAATATACAATTCAATAGGCCAAATAATCGGACAGTATCTCTTGTCGAATAACGCATCCCAAGTGGAAATAGGCCTAGAAAACATAGTTACGGGAATGTATTTAGTGATAATAGACGCAGGTTTAGGCAAAAGGATTACCCATAAACTGGTGGTAATACGATGAAATGGAAAAAGATTTGGAGATAAAATGTGGGGGAGAATATCTCCTCACCCCAACACCTCCTCGCACAATTTTAAGTATTTTTCTAAATCAGGTTTGGGCAATCCCGTTACTTTGGCGGCCTCATCCCAGCGGCGCATTTGGATAATAAGCTCAAAATAAGGGTTTTGTTCAAAGGCTTTGGCTTCTTCGGCTTGCATGGGGCCACCCTGAAATTCGAGCGTCTTGCGGCTCGCGTCGGACAACCCCGCGAAGTATTTGGGGTTTTTGTAGGTCAAATAACGCTTGGCATTGACGTGATTGGCGACAAGAATGCATACTTTTTCGGGAAAGCCCTGGTCGCGCAGCCAATCGGCGGCCACTTCTTCATGGTCTTTGCGGCCATACATTTCCATGAGTTCTTCTTCTTTTTCGGCAGGCATCAAATGGCCAATGTCGTGCAAAAAAGCCGCTGCCTGTACTTCTTTGTCAAAGCCGCCTTTGCGGGCCAAATCAGCCCCCTGTGCGGCGTGTTCGAGTTGACTTACGTCTTCGCCATAGTATTGTTCATCGCCTTGTGACTCAAATAATTGACGAATTTCGGTGATGGATGAAGGCATATTGGTGTTTATTTAGAGAAGTAAAAGTAGTTATTTATGTCAAAATTGAGAGGCAGTGGGTGTTATTTCACCCACTGCGGCCTTAGTTATTCTGCTGCCGATAATGCTCCTTGCGCTGCTCATTGGGGTCATCCATTTTAGGGCCAGGCTTGGCGGTTTTCCAGTCGTACGTTTTTTTGTAAATCTCCATCGCTTTGTCTACATCATAAATGCGTTTGTCAGGAATCAGCATTTGATACGGCGTAAAATCGGGTTTGTCCGTAAAAAAATCCTGAAGTAAGGAGGCCGTGGCGTCGTATTGGTTGACGTAGGGCACGCCCAGTGTATTATAAACTACTTTCAAAATGGACCCAAAATTGGCGTGGGTATGCGATACGTGCCCACGCTTTACGTAGGGGCCCGCCAGCATCAATACCGAGCGGTGCGCGTCGATGTGATCAACACCTCCCTGCGGGTCGTCTTCGGTGATAACAACGAGCATATTTTTCCAATACGGCGTATGCGAAAGGAATTGTAAAATTCGGCCCAATGAAATGTCATTATCGGCCATAAAAGAATGGGGGTACGGGAAGCCTGCTTCTGGACGGACGCCCGCGCCGTGGTCATTGGGAAGTTGGAGGACAATCAGTCGGGGCAAATCTACTTTTTTGCCCTTTTGCGGACTCAGCCATTTTTCGGTAAACTCTTTCTCAAACTGGTCCATTCGGAGCCAATCTGGAATGTTCATGTCAAAACCCGCGTAGTTGCGCGAGGTATGTTCAAAAACAGCTTTTTGCAGAGGAAACACTACGGGCTGTCGTGCGCCGTATTCAAAATGGTTCCATTCTTCCGCAACGGCGGCAAACTCATTTCCTTCCCCAAAATTATAAAATGGGATTTTTTTGCGTTCTAAGGCTTCCCATAGTCCGCCAGTTTCGTTGTAGTCTTCGGGGTCAATTCCGCCCGTTGCTTTTGGAAAGCGCCGTCCGGGTGCTTTAGAGAATGCATTGAAGCTCGAAGAGTGATTGGAATTGGCTTCGACCCATTCGTTGGGGATGACGCCCATCATCCAATGGTGGCCGTGAATGGATGCATCCGAATCGCAGTAAAAATTATCAGAATACGCAAATTGTTGGGCAATACGCAGGTGATTGGGCATCACATCTACCTGACGCAAAGTGTCCGTCTTTGTCGTTACTGTCACATTTTTTCCGTAGCGAGCGAGCGTTGGGTCACCTTTGGAAAGCTGCCCCAAGACTTCATCGTACGTGCGGTTCTCTTTGGTGATGTACACAATGTATTTGATGGGACTTGTCCGTGAGCCGGGCAGAGGAGGGAGGGGGTTTTTGCCGTCGTCGGTGACTGATACGGTCTCAAAGGTATTGTCGATGGCTTGTTGTGTCCATTTTTTCAATTCGGTGGGTGCTGGGAGCGTAACTTTTTGGAATGTCCCGAGTTGAATGTCGCCGATGTAGGTTCCCCGGTCTGGTTTTACAAAGTCGCTACCACCGTTTTGACCTGCGCCCAAACCCCGGGCAGAGACCACATAAAGGTTTTTCTCATCGGGCGATAGTTTTACTTTGGTTGGTCCCCAACCCGTAGGAATCAATCCCTTTACGCGACGGGTGGTCAAATCAACCACCGCTACGGCATTGAAGCCCAAAAGGGCCACGTATAGCGTTTTTTCATCTTGGGTAAGGGCTATCCCAAAGGGCATCAATCCTCGGTACTTGTCAATGCTTGGGTGTACTTTCAGCGCGATATGTCCCGCGATTTTGCGCGTTTGGCAGTCAATAATTGAAATATTATCATTGGTGGCGTTGGAAACGTAGGCAAAGCGTTTTCCGACGGCAACGGAATTGGGGCTTGCTCCGCCCACTATTTCGGCTTCCTCAATCATTTCTCCGATCTGATGTCCAGTTTTAAATTTTCCCGTGACTTTGTTGGTGGCTAAGTTTACCATCCAAACGCTCATGGCTTCGGGTACGAGTGGGCTGCCTAAGCCTGGGATTTTCCGCCCTTCCACTTCTAGGCCCTCGATAGATTCTTTGGTGAAGGTGCCGTAAGGCGGAAACTTCAGCATCATGGTGTCTTTGTTTTTGGGCGTTACGCCCGGCACAAGTGGATATTCATATAAGCCGACGTTGGCCACAAATGCGTATTTTTTGTCGGGACTTAACGAAAGTCCAAACGGCTGCCGCCCTACGGGAATGGAAGCCGTGATTTTTTTGGTGGCCAAATCAATCCGCACCATTCTGAAATGCGCCCGGTCAAGTACCAATAGCTCATTTTTAGCGGAATTTATTACTAAGTCAGATGTAAAACTTTCTTCAAATTGCTGACCGTTAACGGGTTGGTTGAGTGAAATATCGTCAATTTTCTCCTTTTTTTCGGTGTCAAAAATGACGACATTCCCCTTGTCTCCGCCGCTCAAATACACAATTCTGGAATCGGGCGCAAAGGCAGCGCCCAAAAACGTGGCACCTTTAAAAGGGTCGGCCAACGTTTTGGCATAATCGGGAATGCGAAGGGCGTGGCGTGGGTGTTCGGCATCAATGAGTGAAACCGCGCCGCTGTGTAGTGCCACGACCCGCCGCCCATCAGGACTGACAGCCAGTCCAAAAGGGTCGTTGGTGATGCGGAGGGTAATGCCTACGGGCGTAACCCGCCGCCCACTGGGCAGTACTGAGTAGCCCCCTGTGGTGTCAATTTTGCAATACTCAGCTCGGCTCGGTACTTGAAGGGTTTTGATTGTACGGAGTTGAGCCGTTAGCAAAAGGGGGGAAAGTATAAGGGAAAAGGAAAAAAAGAAACGCATATATGGTCAGGAGTTTATTAACAAAAAAAATAAAGCAGGAGATAAACAATCTCCCACTTTATTGTGCATTCTTAACCTATTAAAAAAATTATTTCAAAAGCCAAAGCTCATCATTGATGCTCTCAGTAGCTTTGCCGAATTGAGCTTGTACCGCAGTTTTATAGTTGGCTTCGTTGTAGATACGCTCTGAGTTTGGATATAACCAACGGCGCGGAATGACGCCAGAATTGCCGGTTCCTGGCCCGCCCTTGGCAAAATTGGCTGGGAAACCAGTACGACGCCAGTTGTAGAAGGCCTCCATCCCTGAGTTCATAAAAAAGCCAAGGTATTTTTGATTGTTGATTTGTTCCAATCCTTTTGCGTTGTTGCCAGCGTATTTTACCGAAGGTTGGGCGTAAAAGTCGGCGAAATTAAATTTGATGGTATAAGATGCCAACGAAGCATTGGCTCCGTTGCGGGTTTCCAATACGACACTATTTTCCCCGTTCTTGATCTCAAAAAATCCTTGAGAAGCCTGAATTCCCTTTGTGTACCAATCTTCGGCGTTTGCCGTAACCCAGCCCCGGTTGGCGGCTTCGGCAATGTTGAAACACATTTCGATGTAGCCGATTTGGATGGTTGCTTCGGGAGAATAGTTTTTGTAATAACGGTTACGGTTGATGTACGAATACTGTCCAGCCAGTGCTTTTGTTGACATATCATCCAAGCTTTCGGCGGGATTCGCACCCACAAATGCGGCGAAGTCAGTTTGGGCGAGGCCTTTTTTCAACTGGGCTTCTGCGGGCTCAGCAATGTAGAAAAGACGCGGGTCTTGGGTCGCTTTAAGGAGGTCTATGTTGGTCGTTGACATTTGCTGGCGCGTGGCATCAAACCCGAAATTGTCGGGGTTGATGGGGTATTTGTTGTACGTAGCATTGTACTTGTAGGCCATATTGTCGGCCATTCCCGTCATGATTGGGTATTTAGCAGGATTGTTGATTACTTCGGCAAATTTACCTTTGATGTTTAGCTCTGCGTCGCTTTCTTTCTTGCTCAACGAAACCAGCACGCGTAGTTTGAAGGTATTTACCACTTTTTGCCAAGCCCGAAGATTGTTGCTCAAGTAAATATCGCCTTGCAATGAAATATCTCCTGCGGCAATCAATTTGGTCAAGTCATCGTTTGATTCATCGAGCCATTTGAGCGCTTGCGCGTAGATTTCCTTTTGCGTATTGTATTTAGGGCTGGTATTTTCGGTGCCTTTCAGTGCTTCATTCATGGGGAGGTCGCCGAGGCGTTGCGTCATCCACACGAAGAAGTAAGCCTTAAAAAATTTACCCAGTGCCGCGTACGGATTTAAGTCTTTTCCCGTCGATTTTTTGGCTTCTTCCTCCATTTTTACCACGTTTTTAAGCGCGTCAAAATAAGTGCCCGACGTAGTCCAGTCGTATTCGTTGTTGCCGTAATAGTTATAATTGATGGTATAAAACTGATTCCAACGGGTGTCTTTGCCCCAAGGACGTTCGGTCATGCTATTAAGGATACCATTGAATACCAAGTTTGCAGGTGAGCTTGCAGGAACGTTGGGGTTGGTTTCCAACTCTTGGAAGGTTTGGCAGCTACTCATGGACAGAGCGGCAATGGCAAAAATGAAATATATTTTATTGATTTTCATCGTCTTAAAGTTTTGTACGAAGGATTGGTTTTCATTTACAGTTTGCCAACAACAATCTCTTAGAAAGTGAAATTGATATTGATACCGTAACGACGCATGGTAGGTGTCTGTAACGACGACCCACGGTCTGTGTAGTTAACAAATTGCTCTACATCCAAATCTTTGGAATGGGCAAAATACAATAAGTTACGTCCAACCAGTGAAATAGTAGCCTGCTTAATATTCTTACCTAGCAGACCCGCTGGGAGTGAATAACCTACCTGTAATTCACGTAATTTTACAAACGTACGGTTTATCATGTTGCCCTCATTTGAGTTGTAGTAGCGGCTAATCCAATCTTGCAAAAACGTAGCATTCGCAGAAGACATCGGGGTAAAATTCAATTCACCATAGTTTGTTACTAAACCATCGGGATCGTATTTAATCGTACCACCCGTCAAAACTACTCCTTCTCCTACCCAAGTTTTCTGTCCTTGCGTGTCGGCCAAACGAGCAATGCCCATGGCACCCTCGACCGTAGCTTGGTGGCGACCACCGCGGAATGTTTGTTTTTGGATGTAATTCTCGATAACCCCACCTACACGTCCGTCAAATTGGAAGCTAAAGTTAAAGTTCTTGTAGCTAAATTTGTTTTGGAAACCAAACGTCCAGTCAGGGTTAGTGTAGCCTAAGAATTGATTGACGGGATTGTAAATTGGACGCCCGCTGGCATCATTGACGATTTGGCCATCTTGGGTACGAACAAAGGCGCGTCCATAATAAGCATCCATACGATCGCCGATTTTATAAAACTGATTTAGGCGGGTTTGTGAACCGTAAATCTCCTTGAGGGTTTCTTGCCAAGTGGACCAGTTGGCCAAGATGTCCCAGTTAAGGCCAGTGCTGCTTTTGAGAACATTACCACTAACCGCAATCTCTAATCCTTTACGTTGGGTTTTGATACCGTTGGTGGTGAGTGCCCCATAACCCGTTGATTCTGGTAGAGTTAATCCAAAAATTTGGGGGCCATCTAAGTAGTTGAAGTAAGTAACATCTAACCCCAAACGGTTGTTCATAAACTTCATTTCCAATCCTCCCTCATAGTTGGTACGTGTTGAAGGCTGGATGTTGGGGTCAACAAGGCGTGTTGAATAATAAGCCGCGGCTTCGTTGTTGTAAGGACGCGATATGCTGTAAGCAACGGTTGTACCATAACTTGGACCGTCGTAAGATGAAGTATAGTTGGCACCGTAAGGGACTGGCGTATTTGGCGGAACCCCAATCGTAGCTTGCGTAAAGGCCTCTTTCACCCGGGCAAACGAAGCCCGAAGTTTGAGGAATGTAATCGCATCTGGCAACTTTACGTAGTCCGAAATGACCGTTGTTAGACCCACAGAAGGATAAAAACCTACGTTACGACCCGACGGTAACGTAGAGGTTTTGTCCCAACGTCCCGTTACTGAAAGGTTAGCATATTTGCTCAAAGAAACGTCGGCGGAATAATAGCCACTCAATACTTTCATGTAAGCCGCAAAGTTGTAAGCTTGTACGGGGTTGCGTGAATTGGAGAAACTATATACGCCTGGTACGTTGAGATAGTCGGTAGAAGCAAAGTTGGAGTTGTAGCGGAACAAACGCATACTTGCACCGACTGAGGCTCTCACGGTGATGTTTTTAGCGACTTCTTTGTCAAAATTAACCAAGGCGTCAGTATTGTTTTCCCAAAGGCTACGACGGTCTTCGCGGTAGTCACCCCGGGCTTCTTCACGTCCATAAGAAGTTGCTGAGTAAGGCATTTTCTCGGTACGAAGAATGTCATAAGTGGTTACTTGCGTACGAATTTGGGCATTTAGGTAATCCGTAATTTGGTATTTACCAAGTGCATAAGCGTAGATGTCATTTTTGTAATGCCCACGCAGCCATTCTTTAACTACAAACCAAGGATTGTTGTAGCGTTGGTACTCAGCATATATTTGCTGGACACCTTCTTTGCCAGGCTGCCACAATTGTTTCATATCATCAACGTTCCAGTCAGCCCCACCCCAAATGATTGAGTTGTAAATGAGTGAGTTAGGGCCATAGTCTACGTCAGGGATATTAGGCGTATATTGACGGCTGTAGTTGATGGTACTTTCAAAACGCAATTTTTTGGAAAAACTATATCCAAACGAGGTATTGAGGTTAGTAATGTTCAGTTGCGTATTAGGAATGATACCCCGTTGGTATTGGTGCGACAACGACACCCGAAGGTCGGCTTTGTCGTTACTAGCAGAAACCGATACGTTGTTATTAGACAAAATCCCCGTACGAACAAAACGCTGTAAATTGTTGGCCCCACGCGGCAACCAAGGAGTAGGAATTCGCTTACCCGTGGCAGGGTCAATAGGGCTATCGTACTGAGTAAGCAAACGGCCATCCAATGGCGGTCCCCAAATGTCGTAGTCTCCATCGTTCACACCACCCCCACGACCGTCCACAAACGCATATTTGCCGTGGTCACCTGGACCGTATTGGTCTTGTACTCTAGGCATGGAAATAAATCCATTGTCAAACATCGTAGATGAGTTAACATCAACCGCAAAGCCTCTTTTATCTTTCGACCCTTTCTTAGTTGTAATCATAATCACCCCATTCTGAGCCCGAAAACCGTACAGAGCCGTTCCCGAAGGTCCTTTTAATACGTCCATTGACTCTATATCGTCGGGGCTGATGTTCCAAGTATCGGAGTTGATTGGAATACCATCTACTACATACAGTGGGCGACCACCACGCAACGACACCTGTGGCGCACGCAAAAGTTCGGCGCTTGCTCCCACGTTTAAGCCTGCTACTTTACCTATCAATGAGTTAATAGGGTTGGGCTCGCGGGCTTTGATAAGGTCTGAGCCTTTTACGCTTTGCGTTGCAAAAGCCAATGTCTTCTTATCTTTTTGAATCCCTAATGCCGTCACTACTACTTCTTGTAGTTGTTTAAGGTCTTGTGCCATTTTGAGGTCAAGCGTGCTACGATTGCCCACCGATATTTCTTGGGCATTGTAGCCTACAAAGGAGAATACTAACGTAGAATTGGGGGCTACACTAAGGCGATATCTACCTTCGCCGTCAGTGTTTGTTCCGCGATTTGTGCCTTTTACAACCACACTCACCCCGGGGAGAGGTGCGTTGTTTTCGGCGTCTGTGATTCTACCCTGCACCGTTATTTCTTGTGCAAGTAGACTGGAGGCTACACTGAGTGTCAGTATAAATAATGACACCCAAAAGGATTTCCCTAGATTTTGGGGTAAAAAGTACCGCATAATGTTAATTTGTTAAGTGGAAAATGAAGGAGTGTAGGACTTACTAAACCCGTTGCAAAGTAAGTTTAGTGAAATTAATAAATAGTTAACTAATAGTAAAGTAATTATTAATATATTTTTTTAATCATAACATTCGGTTGAAGTTCCATATTCCAGTATTATTTATACATATTGAGTGAAATTTGCGGTTCAATTCGTATATGTTATCTAATTATTACCAAATTATTATGGAATTAATATTAAATAAATTGTATACTTAAACTAAACTTTAATTCGAAATTTATTAACTTTGTTTACGAAGTATTACTTTTGTATTTTTCTAATGCATATAAATAAATGGAGCAACAACAGATAAAATTGGTCGTTTTGGACATGGCTGGAACCACCGTAGCCGACCAGCATGAGGTGGAGGCGTGCTTTGCAAAAGCAGCGCGTATGTCGGGACTCGAAGCTTCTGACGAAGCCATTTTGGCAGCACAGGGATTATCGAAGCGGTATGTATTTCAGTTGTTTTGGAGAGCCCAGCTCGGGGAGTCTCATCCAGATGTAGAAATCCAGGTGGATAAGTCGTACGCAATATTTAAAGATGTACTGGAAGCACACTACCAGACTCAGCCCGTTTTTCCAACCGACGGCTGTCTGAAGCTGTTTAGCTACCTTAAACAAAATAACATTAAAATTGCCTTAACGACGGGCTTTTATCGGGTCGTGACCGATATTATCTTGGGTCGTTTGGGCTGGCTCGAAGGCTTGGATGAAAATCGCCTCGGCAATGAATCCACCATAATTCAAGCTTCCATTGCCAGTGATGAAGTGGAGCATGGCCGCCCAGCGCCGTTGATGATTCAAAAAGCCATGCGCCTTTTAGGAGTCTCCGACCCTAAACAGGTGATTAATGCCGGTGATACGCCTTCTGATTTGCAATCGGGTCATGCCGCAGGCGTTTTGTTGAACTTAGGTGTAACGAACGGTACGCACACCGTCGAACAGCTCATAGGCCATCCACACGATGCCTTGATTGGCTCGATTGACGAAATTATTAATCTAATAGAAGGAATTAAAGAGGGCCGCCCAAGCGGCAAAAAAGCGGATGCGTACTCATTTTGATCTAATTGTGGTTGGGGGCGGAATCATGGGAACTTTCCATGCATATCATGCCGCCCGTCAAAATAAATCAGTATTACTCTTAGAAAAGGATAATTTTCCGGTGGGTGCAACCGTCCGAAATTTTGGACAAGCGGTTCCCTCCGGGTTGGCTGGAAGATGGTTTCATTACGGCCGACGCAGCTTGGAATTGTACCAAGAACTTCAAACTAAAACCGATTTAACCGTTCGCAAAAACGGCTCGGTCTACATCGCTTCTGATGCCGATGAGTGGCAATTGGCCAATGAATTGTACGATTATTATCAGAAAATCAACTACCCTTGCGAGCTGTTGAGCCGGGAGAGTTGCCTAGAGAAGTATCCTTACTTACAAAAGGAATATCCCGTAGGCGCTGTGTTTTTCCCAGGTGAATTAACGGTTGACTCTCCAAGACTGATGAAGCAGTTTTTGGCATATTGTTCAGAACAAGAGGGAGTTACGTACATTAACAATGCCACCGTAGTGGAGTGCCAATCCTCAAACGGAAAAGCCACCGTGCGGCTTACGAATCAAAAGACGTTTGAAGCCAGCAAAGTGCTCATCTGTAACGGACACGAGTTTCGTATGCTTTATCCCGAACTGTTTGCCCATAGTGGATTGATAGTCAGCAAATTGCAGATGCTTCAGACCATTGCTTTTCCAGAGTTGGACATGAAGGGGAATATTCTGACGGGATTGACCATTCGGCGTTATGAGTCTTTTCAGCAACTTCCTTCGTACACCAACCTCACAACGCCCGCCCATTATGAGGAACTTAAAAAGTGGGGGATTCACGTGTTGTTCAAGCAGGCGTTGGATGGCTCGGTGGTGGTGGGCGACTCACACGAATACGCAGGTGCGCAAAACGTGGATGATTTGGGCTATCATATCAACGATTACATCAATCAGTTGATTATTGATGAAGCCAAGCGCATTGTAAGTTTCCCCGTTGAAAAAATGCAAATGAGTTGGGCAGGGTTTTATAGCCAAACCTCCGACGAAATTTACGAACACGACATTGATGATCATATTCGCATCATTACGGGCATTGGCGGAAAAGGAATGACTTCCAGCGGTGGATACGCCGAGGAAAGCATTACCCGCCTGTTTTCTTAATCCTAAAATACAGAACGCTGATTGGAGGGAATTGCCCTGAAAATCAGCGTTCTAGTGTATCAAAGCTTTAGGTTTTTCAATACTTCTGGGTCAATAGTATGTTTTCCTTCAAAAGTAACCACCTCCAAATGAGGGATGCTCGCCTTTATGTCGGCTTCGTACTTGGCTAAATCAACCTGAACCAAATATTCATCTTGCGTGCCGTAGACCAACGTCGTCGGAACATTGGACAATTTAGCGGGGTCGATTACATCGGCTACGCCGTTGCCAAAGAAACCCGCCCAAATCACCACCCTGTCGTACCTAACGTGATCATTGTTGAGCCATCGAAGTAGGGTGGCATTCCCTTGCGAAAATCCTAACATATTGATTTGAATGTCATCAAGATTTCGTTCTTCGAGCAAGGTGTCGTACAATTGATTGAGATAAAAAATGTAATCGTCGATTTCGTAAGCGCGCTCTTCTTTCGTCATCCAAGTAGCGCCAACGCGCCCACTGACACCTTGTAAATAAAAACGAGAGAGTGCTTCTGGTGCAACGATGACGGTTTGGCTATCGTTTAGAACATCAAATTTTTTGATAAAGAATTGGGCTAATTGGCCATAGCCATGAAGGACAAACCAAATTTGTTTTGTGTGCGTATTGAGCGTCCCCAACGAGAAATACCGGGCAGTTCGTTTGACTTGCAGGTGGTGTTCTTGCATAATTTGAAGTATATTTGCCGCACCTAAATGGGTGCCTGCGCAAGTTATTCGTTATTTACAAATTGTTGTTTTTTATGAACCGGAATCTTTCTTTTTACCTTATTTTAATTGTTTTAGTGGTCGTTGACGCGTGGCTTTTGGCACATCCCAACCTACTGGGGAAATTGGGGGTTTTGGTTTTTAAATACGATATGATCAGAACGTTCCCCCGGGCCTTGGCAACGGTTGGAATCTCCGCTTTGATTAGCATACTCATTGTTGCGTTTATGCCTAAGGCGGGTAAACAAACGGCCCTGATTGTTTTAGGAATCCTTACGGTTGGCTCGATTGGGTTGTTAATCAATACGATAATGAAATTTTCTTCGGGCTCTTATGCCATGACGGGAGCGGGCTTTAAAACAGGAGCCATCCTGATGCCGATTATCTTACTATTGATTTTTGGAAATGGCTTATTAGAGACTCTAAAGCTTAAAAAAGCATAAGAGGGCTTGGTATCCCAAACGGTTTAGGGCTTTTCTGCTTCCATTCAGCCTGTTTTTTCTACGCCTGAGCTACGATAAATTGAGTTCCTTTTATTTTTTTCTGACTTTTGATGTGTCAAAAAGGCGGTCGGTATCGTTGTATTACCGATAACTAAGATTATAAGTCTCTATGCCTCAGAGAAGTATATCTTTACCCTTGATTACAATTTAACAGCTATGAAAAAGATAAAGTACACCTTAATTTCGTTGGCGATTGCCATTGGATTGAAAGCCTGTTGGGTTAAAAACGACAGTCAAATTGCGTTGAAAGGTACATTTTTGAACGAATCGTACCTCACCCAAGCTTCCGCTACGCTCTTGAGCGCGATTCCCTTTTATTGTACCGAATTGGTCTTCGACCGTCCTGATAGTGTTTTGGTTCGAAATGGCGTGGAAGAGTATCCGTTAAAATACGAAATCAAACAGGATACTTGCTTTGTGAAAAATGCGTATCAACACCAGGGTAAACTGCGGGATTTAGTGTTGATTTTGTCGTCAGATACTTCGTTTGTAGCTTTAGAACAGGAGTTTACGGGCCAAAGTCAACCTGCGTCTTTTCGAAAAACCTCCGTTTTTAAGGGATTTGAATATGGCTTGAATAAGGCAACCGTGGCTGGAAAGTATGCCATCGTTGATGCCGCTACCCAAAAAGAAATAGTGGTCACGTTTACCGCAGATGGTCGAATTGAAGGATTACCAGCATACCAAAAATTTTCGGTATGTTATACAGGAGATTGTGTTTCGGAGCCTTTGGAAGCATCCAACGTAATCATGCTAGAAAACGCCCAAAAGGAGGTCGAATTTGCTGTTTGGCGGTTTGATAAGTCGACGAAACGCCTGACTATTTCAAAACTGGCGGAGCCGCAGCCTGACATCAAAGGCGAAAGAGCGATTCAATCAACGCTGCTGGAAGCTGGAAAAATCAGTTAGAACTGAGGTGTTTAACCTTCTTATTTTATTATCCCATTTAGTACAGCCATGAATTTAAAAACGACCTACCTTTATTTGCCGTTGATTTTTCTGCTTTTTATTGCATTGGGGTGTAAAACCGAGGCTGAACAAACCAATAAAAAAAATGCTACGACCCCGATGATAACACAAACTTCGGCCGTAGAAAAGAGGGCGGAGGTACAACCGAGGATGAAGCCTTTCGCTTTGACTTTCAATGATTTGATTGAAAAAGGTCGGTTGAATAAATTACCAACATTGACCCAAAAAGAAACCGCTACTTATTTCGTGGAAGCCATTGATGAAAACTTTACCGAAGAGTACAAGTATCATCTTGTGGATGAAATCGTTAGGGCGACCAACGGAAAAATGTTGCTTATAGCTCGGGAATACGACAATGAAAACACCGTTTGGCTGTGTTTGTATGACAAAAATCATAAAATTCTGAATGCCAAAGAGGTGTATTACGACAACGCCGAGGGAAACTATCAGGTAGAAGCCAACCTAAAAAATGATACGCTGACGCTTTTTATGGAGGATGTCAGCGAAGGAAAATATACCGAGAAGTATACTTTCGAAAAAGATTTTAAAATCAAGCAGTTAAAAAATTAAGCAAATTTATTCACGCAAAGTCGCAGTGGTGCAAAGAGTATAAAAAGTTGATAATCAAAAACTTATCGCCTTAGCACCACAACGTGAAGTATAAATTAATTTTGCGTAACTACTTAATTAAAAATAGTAAATAGATTAGTTTTTTTTGGCCCAGTACGTCAGGGTAAAATATTAATTATGAATAGATTAGGTGGTAAGTAGGGTTGAGTGTTTGCAAAAAAAACAGGCCTCAACTAAAAGTCGAGGCCTGTCCAACCCATACAGCCATTTTAAAAATATTTTACTTAACGTAAGTTTCGGTTTCGAAATTGTGTTATAACTTCATTTGTCATAACAATTAAATAACAAAGCTTACCCTCTAAAAAGTTCCAACTTGTAATACTTTACAGAGAGAACAGGATTTTACCTATTTTGTTTAAAACTTTTGCAAGGTAGCAAAATAGTTGAATTCAACAAATGTACATTAATCGTAATTTTTTTAGCCTCTGATGCGACAAACTCGCCCAAAAAAGCGTCGAAAATTGGAATCTTAATTTCGAAAGTTAGACAGTTTATTGTCGTAAAAGTTTAACGATTTTGTTACGATTTTTTTTGGATATTTACTTTTGCCCCCCCAAACCAGAAGCGCCCCTGCGCGGGTTCGAAATAGCGTCCGTTGGCGGCATTAATTTGAACGTTTTGAAAATAAATGGTATTCAGTAAGTTGTTTACCCCTACAAAAGGCTCAATTCCTAAACGCCCAGCGCGAAAAGTACCCCCAATTCTTAGGTTCAAGTTGGTATATCCATTGGCAGTTACGGCGTTGGCGTCGTCGGCGTAGAGGTCAGAAGCATGGCGTACTTGCGCAATGGCAAACAAACCTGAGGGCCGGAAGTACCTTAATTCGGCTTGGGCGGCGTGTTTTGGAATGCCAGGTAGGATATTGCCGTCAAACTCACCCGCCGTGGTTTTATAAGTTTTGTACTTGAAATCAGAGTAGGTATAGTTTGAAAACAAAGACAATCCTTTGGTCAAAACCGTATTAAAACTAAGCTCAATTCCCTGACGGCGTGAGCTTCCCGCATTGCGATAAAAAACGCGTCCCGGCTGCCCAGTGATTTGATACGGCACCAATTCGTCTTTTACATTTATGTTAAAAAAGGCCACATCCACTCGTACGCGAGGGCTCAGAAAGGTTTTGGCGCCGATTTCATAATTGGTGGCGCGTTGGGGCGTTAATTCAGGGTTTAGACCGCCCGTTCCCGATGGATTGTTGGAGAGTTCGCTGAGCGTGGGTGTTTCAAAGCTGGTGCCCAAATTGGTGTATATATTCACCTTCGAAGACAGTTCGTACGAAACCCCTAGGGTAGGATTGAGGCGGCTGTATTGGCGTTTACCCGATTGGTCGCCATCGCTCAAGAAGGCATCTTCGGCTTTCATCCGAATGGCATCCGAGCGTAAGCCAGTGAGTAGGGTAGCTTTGCGAAAAGAAAGTTCTTGGGTTATATAGGCGGCAATGTTTTTGAAAGATTCGACCTGGTCAAACGTAAGTTTTCCGCGTGTGCCCGTTAGGTTATCAAAACGGCGGCGGGTATCGGCCTGCGTTTCAAAATCCGTTCCTAGTCGGAAACGATAGTTCAGCTCCCCAAATTGTTGGGTGTATTGGTATTGCCAGCTTGCTCCCGCAAACGTGCGATTGATGGTTCCTGCGCCTGCGGCCTGAAACGCAAGGTAGTTGGCAAAGTCACGTTTTGTGCCAAAAACACGCGCAAAAATCAAACTCTTGCCCATCCGCTTTTCGAAAATAATGCCGATACGTCCCTGGTTTACGGATTCTGACGCCAGAAAACGAAGGTTATTGGGGTGCGCTTGACGGCGATTTTCGTTTACCTGCGCTAAGGTAAGCCCGCCCGGATCGTCTGCTTCGGGGCTGGTGCCGTAGTTGGCCAATATGGAAAGGCGCGTCAGCGAATCAAAATCATAACGGAGTTTTAAGTTAAAAATACTACTCTCCATGCGACTATTACCCCGATAACCATCTGATTGGTTGTGTGTTCCGATAAAAACGTATTGGAACTTGCCTTTTTGCCCACCCGTTTTTATCCGAAAACTCCTAAAGCCGTAGGAACCCACGGTGGCTTGTCCTTCCACCAATGGCATATCGGCGGCGTTATCGGTTTGTAGGCTGATGATTCCCCCGGCCGCGTTTCCAAACAATCCCGATGAAGGTCCCCGCATTACTTCCAACCGACGCATAGCACCCATGTCCAAGTTGTCGACGTCGGCTTGCCCGTCGGGGGTGGATTCAGGAATTCCATCTACCACCAACCGAATGCCACGAATCCCAAAAGCCGCCCGGGCACCGAATCCACGAATAGAAATCCGTAAATCTTGGTTGAAATTGTCGGGATTTTGGGCAAAAAGTCCAGCCACACCGCCCAATGATTCAAATAATGAAAGTTGGGGTTGTCCAATCTGAATTCGGCTACCATCCAAAACCGTGAGGGCAGCGGGCAGGCGTTTTTCGTTGGTCTCCAAGCGCGTCGTGGTGACGGTGACGGGCGCGAGCGACAAAGTTTTTAGCGAATCTTTTTGTTGGGCAATACTGGTAAACGAAAATAAAATACAGGCTCCTGCGCTCAGCTTTGAAAAGTAAGCAGGAAATGAATACTGGCGTAAAGTATAAACCGATAGATTTAAGGACATACGAATTTGTTGTAAAAAGGTTGGTGTTGTTTATTTGTGGAAATAATTATAAAATTGTAAGGATTTGTACTATTAATCAGGCGGCGCAGTCGAAAAGCGTTTTAAATAGGATGTTTTCTTTATGAACTCTTTTAATTTATCCCATCATCTTCAGTCGCGCAAGTTAGAGCTTGTTGTTGAAAATCGCACCGCCTATACCCTCGAAAATGCCGAGTTGAACATTTATGAAACGCACCAAATTGCCAAAAATGTGGAGCTGACTTTCAGTAATCCCGTATTGGCAAGTATGATTCGGGGCAAAAAAGTGATGCACCTCGATAATTCACCCTCGTTTGATTTTTTGCCCGGCGAATCCGTCATTGTGCCCGCCGACCAAACCATGCGCATTGATTTTCCCGAAGCCCATTTTGATAATCCAACCCAGTGTTTAGCCCTGGCTATTTCTCCTTCTAAGATAAAACAAATAGTTGAGACCCTTAACGAAAAGGCTCCCTTGGTGGATAATCAACAAGGATGGCAATTTACGAACGAGAATTTTTACTTCACCAATGAGAATTCCATTCATTTGCTCATTCATCGTTTGATTTACATCTTTACAGAAAACAACGAAGCAAAGGATTTTTTTGCTAATCTGGTGCTGCAAGAGCTTATCGTGCGTTTGATGCAGACCAAAGCCCGTAATGTATTGACCAACCACTTACCGCAATTGGCCAATACAAATCGTTTGGCTTTTGCCGTCAAATATGTTCAAGACAATATTCATAAAAATCTAACCGTCCGGGAATTGGCCGACAAGGCCTGCATGAGCGAGCCTAATTTTTTCCGTTGTTTCAAACAGCAATATGGCATTACGCCCGTAGAATACATCAATCAACAGCGTATACAGCTGTCAATCAAGCTGTTAAGGAATACTCAGTACAGCATTGCCGATATTTGTTTTGCGTGTGGATACAACAACCTTAACTATTTTCTGAAAGTATTCAAAAAAGCGGTTGGAACAACTCCCGCTAACTACCGCCGCCAGTTTATTGTCTTCTGATTCTTGCTCAACGCTTCGTTAAACCCATCTCACCCTGTCTTTAGTCTTTAGTTGATAGAATAGTTCTATTTTTTAAGATGATTGTTTAAGGTCATACAAGGGGTGTTTTTTACATTTGAATATTATTTTATCAATAAATTTTATAAATTTATTGAGCAGGTTAAACAACATTACCCTAAATTTAAATCTTATATTAAATGGAATTAAACGGTAGTTATATTCTTCCTGCTTCAACGCAGAAAATCTGGGAGATGCTCATGAATCCCGATACGCTGGCAAAAGTGACGCCTGGTATATCGCGGTTAGAATTGGAAAGTGAAAATGTGTACAAGGCCATTGCCGAAGTTAAAATTGGCCCTGTTTCTGGAAAATTTGAAGGAAAGGCAGAAGTGCTTCACCCCGTGGCCGCCGAAAGCTTTACCCTAAATGTCCATCAAAACAGTAAAATTGGAAACGTATCAGCCCACATTAAAATGCACCTGAAAGCGGTTTCAGAACATGAGACCGAGCTTTCTTTTGCGGGAAAAGCACACATGTCGGGACTGTTGGCCCGCACTGGCAACCGCGTGATGAGCGGCGTGGCCAACACCCTTACAAAGCAATTCTTTCAGAATTTTGAAGATGAATTGGCGGCAAAAGCAGAAGTATAAACTGGCTTTTTCTCCTGTGTTTTTGACTTTGTTTTGTTCATAATTTTAAATCCTTATTTGATAATACCCTAAAAAACAATTGAATCTGTGCGTAAGCACCTAACTTTTACCTTACCTACATTATGCCAAAAATCACATTAACCGTAAACGGAAAAACGCACACCCACGAGGTTGAGGGGCGTTTGTTGCTGGTGCATTACCTGCGTGATACCCTCGGCTTGACGGGGACCCACGTAGGCTGTGATACAAGTAGCTGCGGCGCTTGCACCATTCATTTTGATGGCAAAGCCATCAAATCATGCTCGCTTTTGGCAGCCCAAGCCGATGGCAGTAGCATCACCACGATTGAAGGACTCGCGCCTGAGGGTGAACTTCATCCGTTGCAAGAAGGATTCAAGGAAGAGCATGGATTGCAGTGCGGCTTCTGCACCCCTGGAATGATTATGTGCGCGGCCGACTTACTCAGCCACAATCCAGACCCCTCAGAGCAAGAAATCCGCGAAGGACTAGAAGGAAATATCTGTCGTTGCACGGGTTATCACAACATCGTACGGGCCATACAGTACGCGGCGCAAAAATCGGCGGTTGCGGTTTAAAGTAACTAACTAAATCCGATTTAAAACATTTCCATCACTCTCCAGAAAAAAGAAAATGAGCAATAAATTCATTGGTAAATCCGTAAAACGCGTTGAAGACAAGCGTTTTATTACGGGAAAAGGTCGTTATACCGACGACATCGTTTTGCCAGGTATGACTTACGCGTACATTCTGCGAAGTCCTTACGCCCACGCCCGCATCAGAAGCATTGATTATTCAGCCGCCGAGGCCATGCAAGGCGTGGTGACCATCATGACGGGCGAGGAAGTAGGCCACTATGGTGTGCCTTGTGGGTGGCAGGTAAATTTCAAAAACGGCGACATTATGAAGGAGCCGCCGCATCCGTTGTTGGTAAAAGATAAAGTGCGCCACGTGGGCGATGCTGTAGCGATGGTGGTAGCCGAAACCCGCGAATTGGCGCAGGATGCGGCCGAAGCCATCATCATTGATTACGAAGTTTTGCCAGCCGTTACCGATGCTTCCAAAGCAGTACTGCCCGGGGCACCGTTGGTGCATGACGATGTTCCGAATAATATTTGTTTTGACTGGGAAATCGGAAATCCAAAAGCGGAAGTAGATGAAGCAATGGCGAGCGCGCACCACATTACATCGTTGGACTTTGTCAACCAGCGCCTTTCGCCCAATGCCATGGAGCCGCGCAGCTATATAGGTCAATACGACAACGTTTACGACAAATACACCCTTTATACCTCTACCCAAAACCCCCATTTGATTCGTCTGCTGATGTGCGCGTTTGTGCTGGGCTTGCCTGAGCATAAGGTGCGCGTGGTGGGCCCTGACGTGGGCGGTGGTTTTGGCAGTAAAATATACCATTATACCGAAGAAGCCTTGGTGACGTTGGCTTCAAAAAAAATTGGTCGCCCCGTAAAATGGACCGAAACACGCTCGGAAGCATTTCAGACCGACGCCCATGGACGCGACCACGTAACACACGCCGAAATGGGGTTTGATGCCCAAGGAAATATCGTGGGACTACGCATTAAGACGTTTGCCAACCTCGGAGCTTATCTTTCGACCTTTGGTACGGCGGTTCCTACGTATTTGCACGGAACGCTGCTGCAAGGCTTGTACACCACGCCCAAGATTCACTTGGACATGACCTGCGTTTTTACCCATACCACGGCCGTGGATGCATATAGGGGAGCGGGGCGTCCAGAAGCTACTTTCTTACTGGAGCGTTTGGTCGATTTAGCGGCGTTGGAAATGGGAGTAGACCCCGCCGAACTGCGCCTCAAAAACTTTATTCCCGCCTTTGACGGGGTAACTCAACCGGGATATCAGACTAATGTTGCGTTGCAATACGACAGTGGCAATTACCATAGTGTATTGGAAAGAGGCTTAGAAATGCTTGGTTATGAGAATTTTAGAAAGGAACAGGCCGAGGCGGCCAAGACCAATAAAATTCTGGGGGTAGGCTTCTCTACCTACATCGAGGCCTGCGGTATTGCGCCGTCGGCAGTGGTTGGGTCATTGGGAGCTCGCGCTGGTTTGTACGAAGTGGGGCAAGTAAGGGTTCAACCTACGGGAAAAATCAGCGTGTTTACGGGGGCGCATTCCCATGGACAGGGGCACGAAACTACTTTCGCGCAAGTGGTGGCCGACCGCCTGGGGATTCCGATGGAAGATGTTGATATTATCCACGGAGATTCCGATACGGTGGCTTTCGGAATGGGAACCTACGGCTCGCGCTCATTGGCCGTAGGAGGAAGCGCCATTGTAAAAAGCTTGGATAAAATCATTGAGAAAGGTGCCAAAATCGCCGCCCATAAATTGGAATGTTCGGCCGATGATATTGAGTTTAAAGATGGGAAGTTTACCGTAAAAGGAACCGATAAGTCGTTGAGTTTCGGCGATATTGCCCTGACGGCGTACGTTCCACACGTATATCCTGCCAATTTAGAACCGGGCTTGGATTTTAGCAGTTTCTACGACCCTACCAACTTTACGTATCCGTTTGGATGCCACATTGCGGTGGTTGAAATCGACAAAGAAACGGGCTTTACCAGAGTGAAACGCTTTATTGCCGTCGATGACGTAGGTAACGTAATTAACCCTATGATTGTAGACGGGCAAATTCACGGTGGATTGGCGCAGGGAATTGGTCAGGCTTTGTTTGAAGGTGTAGAGTTTGACGAAAATGGGCAAATTACCAACGGTAGCTACATGGATTATACCATGCCACGTGCCGACGACCTTCCGATGTTTGAGTTGGACCGTCAGGTGACGCCTTGCCCGCATAACCCGTTGGGAGTGAAAGGGGCGGGCGAAGCGGGCTGCATCGGGTCTACACCCGCCGTAGTGAATGCCGTGATTGACGCGTTGTGGTCTGCTGGCCATAAAGTCAAAGATGTGCGGATGCCCATGACCCCCGAGCGTGTTTGGAAAGCAATGCAACCGGCCTAATTTTTTGTTTCACTAATTCACTCTTTTAAAAATGATTCCATCATCTGTTGACTATACACGCGCCAGTTCAGTAGGGGAGGCTATTCGCCTCCTTGCTGAAAACCCTGACGCTAAGTTATTGGCAGGCGGCCACAGCCTGATTCCTGCCATGAAATTGCGCCTCAATAGCCCCGCTTTGCTCATTGACATTGCCCGCATTGCCGAGCTACGATTTATTGAAGATACAGGAAATGCCATCGTCATCGGGGCCGCAAGTACCCACGCCGACATTATCACCAACCCGCTCCTCAGGGCCTTGACGGCCATGATTGAAGCAGGAGAATTGATTGGAGATACGCAAGTTCGCAACATGGGTACGCTCGGTGGCAGCATTGCTCATGCCGACCCTTCGGCAGATTGGCCCGCTGTTTTGCTGGCTTTAGAGGCCCAAATCAAAGTGCAGGGCCCTGACGGTGAGCGTATTATTCCCGCCGTTGAGTTTTTTACTGGATTTTTTAGCACTGCACTCGATACGGGCGAGATTGTGACGGAGATTCATCTGCCGAAGCCTACGGCGGAAAGCGCTTCGGCCTATCGTAAATTTATGCAACCAGCCTCGCGGTTTGCCATTGTGGGTTGTGCTGCGTCGGTAACGGTAAAAGGGGGTGTCATTTCTGCTGCCAACGTTGCCTTTACGGGGGTTTCTGATGCGGCCTTTTTGGACGAAGGTGTTGCCTCGGCGTTGGTTGGAAAACCAGCGACGCTCGAAAACATCGAAGTGGCGGCGTCAGCCGCTGCCGAAGGAGATATGCACATCAATGAAGACCATTTTGCTTCGCAGGCCTATCGTAAACATTTGGCGAAGGTATACGCCAAACGTGCATTGGCGGGGGCGTGCGGTTTATAGTCATTCCCTGTTTGTTTTTTTATTACCTGTACAATGGGCGGCCGAAAGGCTGCCCGTTTTTTTGTAACTTTCGCAAAAAAAACAGCCTTTTCAATGCTTCCTGAATCTTACCTCGCATCAAAAGATGCCACATTGGCCACCATTATTGAATCTACACCTACGTTCAAAAAAACGGATTGGAACAACGATGTTTACCTAGCGTTGCTGGAAAGCATTGTCTCGCAACAAATTTCGGTCAAGGCCGCAGACTCTATCTTTGCCCGTTTTAGGGCGCTGTTTGAGGATTTGTATCCGCATCCCGAATTGCTACTGCAAAAATCAAACGAAGAGCTGCGCAGCGCGGGCCTTTCGTTTCAAAAAATCAACTATCTGCAAAATGTCGCAGTTTTTGCTACTGAAAAAGGTGTTGATTACCAGCATCTTAACCTCCTAAACGACGATGAAATCGTGGCTTATCTCACGCCGATTAAGGGTGTTGGGCGTTGGACAGTGGAAATGTTGTTGATGTTTGTAATGGACCGCCCCGATGTATTCCCCGTCGATGATTTGGTGATTCGGCAGAAGATGGTGCGGGCGTATAATTTGACCGAAACGGGCCGTGTATTGCATAAGCAACTTCATGCAATTGCTGAAAACTGGCGCCCATATCGAACCATGGCTTGCCGTTATTTATGGCGTTGGAAGCCCGAGGGCTAGCCCCATTTAAAAAATTGAAAACCTGTTTTTGCGTAAAAATCATTATTTTGCGGCCCAAAATTGTTTTTTTATGGATCAAAAAATCCTGACGAGTAAGCAATACTTTAAACTTTTATTGCTTGTGTATGGTGTTATGTTGGTGGCGCAGGTAGGGACAGGAACCGTTTTTTTCTTTTTACGCAGTACCCAATCGAAGTCAATGCCCAATGAAGTGACACTCGGGCAATTATTTGGTTATTTGGTGCCTTGTGCGGCGGTTATACTTCCACTGGTGGGAATATTATTGGCAAAAAAAACGATTAAAGCGTTAAGAATTAATGATTTATTGTCGGATAAGCTTCGCAAATATCAGAGTGCCCTGATTTTTAAATATGCCTTTTTTGAAGGGGCAACTTTTTTTTCATTGGTCGCTTATTTTATTACGGGAGAGCTGCTGCATTTTGGAGTTGCGGGCGCACTTGTGATGGTCTTCCTGACCCAACTTCCCACCCGAAATCGGGTTTTTAATGAAGTTCCTTTGTCAACCTTGGACGAGTCAAAACTCAATAATCCAGATGCAGAGGTAGCGGCTATTCCAGTTAAAGACTGATATTTTCTTCTAAAATTTGCCTGTGTATGGCGCGTCGAGTATCCACCCCATCTTCGCCTAAAAAACGTGCATTGCCTCCGATCGGTTGGGTGGCTATTGTGGCACTTGTGTTACTTGTAGGAGGAGGTATTTGGTACGTTAATCGTCTGAATACCAACGAATGGCGGCACGTTTCAAAAATAGGGATTCGGTTGCCGTTTAAATATTCCATCCACGGAATTGACGTTTCTAAACACAACGGACGCATCAATTGGCCAGAACTACGACAGATGCGTTTTGAAGAATTACGTCTGCAGTTTGTTTTTATAAAAGCCACGGAAGGTGCTTCGTTGACCGACAAAGACTTTAAAAATAACTGGAAGCAGGCAGACGGCGTAGGACTGTATCGTGGAGCTTACCATTTTTATATCCCTTGGCGAACGCCCGAATCGCAGTTTGAGAATTTCAAACGCTCGGTCAAACTCAAAAAAGGAGACTTGCCTCCAGTGCTGGATTTTGAGTTGGGAACTAATGCGTTATCTCGCGAACAGGTCATTGCGAATCTAAAAACTTGGCTTACTTTGGCCGAAAATTACTACGGTGTGCGGCCAATCATCTACACCAACGCCGATTTTTATCGCCGCTATATCAAAGAAAACTTTGTGGGCTATCCACTCTGGATTGCTGATTATTCGGGCTGGACCCTCAATCGTTACGACGATGCTGTCATTCACTTTTGGCAACATTCCAAAAGTGGCTACACCGACGGTATTCGTGGCCCAGTCGATTACAACGTTTTTTTGGGTGATGTTGAAGATTTGAAAGCGCTTTGTTTGAAGTAAATCAAGCCCCAAGAAAAATTTATGGCTTAGACCATTTTGTTAATTACAGGTCAATTTTTTGGCCGAAACAGTAACATAACCCGTCGGGTGCAACGACAAAAAAAACTTTGTAGCTGACCCCGTATTTCTGAACTTGAAAATCAGCCTCTTCTTTTTCATAACCGTTGGCCTTCAGCTCTTCAAAAATAGCTTCGACGTCGTCTACTTCAAAGAAACAACCGTCCTGCGTGGGGTCACCTCCATTTTCGGCAAGGCCGATTTGGATGGTATCTCTTACCAGCGTAGCACTCTTAAAGGGTTGATTTTGACGTGACACAACCTTAAATCCCATGAGGGTTTCGTAATAGGGAATCGCGGTTTCCAGATTTTCCACTGGCAGTTTCATGGCATCGTTTTGGTAAGGCCATACATTCTTGAGTACTGCTTTTGAAGTTTTCATCGGTATAAAAAGTGTATGTTTTGCTACCCGTCAGACGGTTTTGCTACTGTTTTATCCAACCTTCTGACGGGTAATTATGCCTAGTCAACCCAATCGGCAATGTACAAATTTGTATCGCGAGAGCCGGGTGTGTTATTGCGGTTAGAACTGAAAATGAGCTTTTTACCGTCGTGTGAAAACATCGGGAAAGCGTTGAAAATGCTGTTGTTGGTCACTCGTTCCAACCCTGTTCCGTCAAGATTAATGATATATAATTGAAAATCATACCCGCGCTGTGAGTGATGATTTGACGAAAATATAATTTTGTCGCCCTTAGGTGTAAAATACGGTGCCCAGTTGGCCTTGCCCAACGTAGTGATTTGGCGTAAATCGGTGCCGTCAACGTTGCAGGTATAAATTTCCATATCAGTGGGGGCAACCAAGCCCAACGAAAGCAATTTTTTATATTCGGCTACTTCTTCTTCGGTTTTTGGACGTGAGGCGCGAAATACCAATTTTTTGCCGTCGGGTGAGAAAAAAGCACCGCCATCGTAGCCCAATTGATGGGTGATGCGTTTTACATTTTTGCCATCAATGTCCATGATGTAGAGGTCAAGGTCGCCGTCGCGGGTGGATGTAAACACGATTTTGTCGCCCTTGGGTGAAATCGTGGCTTCTGCATCGTAGCCTTTTTCGGTGGTCAATTGCTTTACAATCTTGCCATTAAGGTCGGATACGAAAATGTCATAAGTGTCATAAATGGCCCACAAATACTTGTTGAGGTAGGCTTTGGCGGGAGGCGGGCAAGAATCGTTGCCGACGTGCGTACTGGCAAAAAGAATGTGTTTGTCGCCCGGCATGAAATACGAGCAAGTGGTGCGTCCCTTGCCTGTACTGATGAATGTCGGGCGCTCGTCGGGATTAGTTAAGCCTTTGTTGACGTCCAAATAAAAAATCTGGTCGCACTGTAAGCCCCACTTGGGGTTGTTGGATTGAAAGCTGACGAATTGGTCGTTGAAGCTAAAATAAGCTTCGGCGTTGTCGCCGCCAAATGTGAGTTGTTTTACGTTTTTGAGGTGTTTCTCTTCCCCCGACTGCGCGAAAGTTTGTACAGATATAAGCAAAAAAGCGATGAATAAATAGTTGATTCTCATGAGTTTTATAGGTGATTTTGCGTTTTACAAAGAACGGTAGAGATGCGCATAAAAAACAGCTTTAAGCCCATTTTTTGATGATTTTTGTCATTTTAAAAGGCATCTTTCTCGCTAATTTTGAACCAAAACTGATGTATGTGAGAAAAAAATGATAATTTTCTTGTTTGTATTTAATCTAAATAAACTACTTTTGCGTTAGTATTAGAAACATCAAAACCACAATGAACCTCTCAGAAGTATCTGCTTGCTCACTTGTTGAAACCGAAGAAAAGTTTTTTACGAAGAACTCATTCATAGGCTGTGCGTTTGCCTGCGACCTGAAAAAATGCTGCAAAGCCTACAAAAAGAAGGGTAAGCACTGCAAAAAATGCCCTAAAGTGGACTAGTAGGTATAAGTCAAATAGTTACAGTTTTTGGGCTGACTTTACTACAATGGCTGAGCCTTCGGCTAACAGCGCAGAATGGGGAGATTGATGGGACAAAAACCCAAAGTTGGGTCCGTATACTGCCTCAAAGTTCACATCTACAATATGGGTCTTGACGGGATAGACTTCCCAACGCGGATGCTCAACGCCGTACTCGTATGTGGTGAAGTTGTTATATTTTGTGTATCCCCAATAATGCTCGGTGATAAATTCTTCCAAACTTCCTGCCGCAAGCGGAATGGACGTAGCGTCGGCGAGAAGTTCCAGACGGTTCCATTGTTTTTGTTTCCATTCGTAACTTACCCTTAGTTGTTCATTGGTGGTTTGCCATTCGTGACGCATGGGCAGAGTGACATAAGGCTCGTGATAAACGGCGTTGGCTACCCAACTGACAGCGTATTTTGGAACAATTTCCTTCACAAACGTAACGCCCCGTTTCCATTGCCCCTCTTTTGTGCGGTGTTTGACGTAAAACCGCAAATTAACTTCTTCAAAGGTGGTATGAAAGGGTATAGGAACGCCCAAAAGGCTCACTTTATCGAATAAGAAGCCAATCAAACTCACAAAACATTGGCCTTCAAACAAATCAAGTTCGGTATTTTTGGGGACGAAAGGTTGCAGCAAATCGGGGGAGACGGTATAATTGACCATTGCCAATTTGCGCCATTCGGCAGTGAGGAACGAAGTGAGCATGGTTCTGACAAAATTTAGTAAAGTGAACAAGGGCGAACCCTTACCGACTTTAATTACATGTAAATGTAACTGCAAAAAGGCAGCTTTGTTACTTAGACAATGCTGATTCTAGGACTTTTATTAAGTCTTTGCCGTTGTTTTCGCTGGGTTTAGGGGGGTGAATGGCCTGAAAATTCCCGTTGCGGTCAATAATGAAAGTTGAAGGAATGCCACTGACTCCAAAGTTATTCGATACATTCTGATTATCTCTGACGTGTAGGCCCGTTATTTGATACTTTGCAATGGCTTTTTTCCAGTCGGCTTCGTTCTTATCCGTTGAAATATACAGGAATACGATTTCGTTGTGACCTTTAAAATGTTTCTTGATTTTTAAAGAAGGTTTCATCTCAGCGAGGCAAGGCCCACACCAACTGGCCCAAAAATCAAGATATACGATTTTCCCCTTAAAATCAGCCAATTGCACATTTTTCGCTGCGGTATCGGGGAGTGTAAATGCAAACGCAGGTTTTCCTGGAAGAAATGCTTCTTTTTCAATAAGACGATTTTTGATTCGGGCTAAAAAACGACTGTTGGGGTACTCCTTTTCAAATTCAATAACCTGTTTTAAGACCTCTTCTTTGCTGCCTTTGAATGCAATCTCTTCCTCTAAGAGTTCGCTGCTCAATGTTTCGGCAAAAGCGGCATGAAACTTCGATTTTGTGGCTTTAAAATAAGCGTTATGGTCTCCAAATTCAACGCCTTGGATAGGGTGATTAAGCATAAAAAGATACATTACTGTAAATGGATATCCCATCGACTTAGCTGTTATACTATCTTGTGGCGATGCCATGCTGGTCAAAGCGGCCCGAAACGCGGCTGGTATAAGTTGAGGGGTAACGTCAACTTTCCGTTTTTGGGCTTCCTGATATACCGCTCGCACTGTTTTTTTGGAAATATCTGATTTTATATCGGCTTTACAAATGGTATAAAATTGAGTTGTTACTTTTGATTTGTACTTTTCTAAGAGTTTGAGTTTTAATCTTTCTATTTCAACCAGGTATTGGTAAAAGCCAGTTTTTGATTTTGCAAGTTTTGTTTTGGCGGTAGTTTCCCAGTCTTTTTGCAGGTTTGTGGTTATCACATCTTCTTTGTAGTACTCAAACTTGGGAGCGGCATTGCCCGTATAACGCATAGTTCTCCAAAAATATTTGGCATCAAACGCCATTGAAATGGTGTCATTGGGCTCCAAAATATACCATTGTAATCGACCTCCTTGGCTAATGGGGCGGTTTTTATCAAACGTCAGCGTTACATAAGCAATGTCTGTTAATGTTGCTTTGAATTCAAATTCATTTTTTTCATTAAGAAGAAGCGTCTCCGAAATGCTTTTTTGTGCATAGGGGAAAATCATAATTTCAACGGTCTGCGAAACTGGATTCGTTATTTTGCCCCTAATGAACACGTTTTGGGCTTGAATCTTAATAGCGAATAGAATAAAGAGGAATATCAAAAATGGCTTCATAGTAGTCTGTTTTTTCAAATATATAAAAGAAAAATTTATATTTAAAATCGTTTTTTACTATAAAAAAAGCGGTTTTGCGAAACCGCCTGCACAGAAGAACTATTTTAAAAAACTGCCCTCATGGGAGAACTATTTTAACCGCCCCCACAGGCAACCTATCCTGAGAAATTGCTCTCGACAACTTGGGAAATCAACGGATTTTATTCCAAAACACACTTTATATGACCAAAATGTGCGGGAAGCCGTCGAAAATCCTACTTTTGCATATTCATAAAAAATCACCAATCAGATGTTACAAGCCATTCCTTTTGACCAAACGGCTGCTTATCGTAAGCTCAAAACTCACCACAAGAGCATCAGCAAGAAGCATTTAAAAGAACTTTTTGCCGAAGACCCCAACCGCTTTAAAAAGTTCTCTATTCGTTTGGGCGACATCGTAATTGACTATTCTAAGAACCGAATCAATGGACGGACGTTGGCCTATTTGTGCGATTTGGCGCGGGAATGCCAATTGAGCGAGGCTATTGAGAAGATGTTTACGGGCGACAAAATCAACGCGACCGAAAAGCGCTCTGTGCTGCACGTGGCCCTCCGAAATCGTTCTAATACTCCCGTATTCGTGGATGGTAAAGATGTAATGCCCGATGTGAACGAAGTGTTGGAGAAAATGAAAGGGTTTTCGGAAAAAGTACGCGGTGGCGAATGGAAAGGTTTTTCGGGTAAAAAAATCACTGATTTAGTCAATATCGGCATCGGTGGCTCTGATTTAGGCCCCGTCATGGTGACCGAAGCACTGAAATCATACGGCAAAAAAGGATTGAATGTGCATTATGTTTCTAACGTTGACGGTACGCACATTGCCGAAACACTGTCCGATTTGAATCCCGAAACAACGCTGTTTATGATTGCTTCCAAGACCTTCACCACGCAGGAAACCATGGCCAATGCGCATACAGCACGCCGCTGGTTTTTGGAAACGGCCAAGGAAAGTGCTCACATAGCTAAACACTTCGTGGCTATTTCGACCAACCGTGCAGAAGTAGAGAAATTCGGCATTGATCCCGAAAACATGTTTGGTTTTTGGGACTGGGTTGGCGGACGTTATTCGTTGTGGTCGGCCATTGGGTTGTCGATTGCTTGTTATATCGGTTTCCAAAATTTCGAACAGCTTCTGGCGGGGGCTCACGATATGGACAACCATTTTCGGTCGGCCCGTTTTGAAAAAAATATCCCAGTTGTATTGGCTTTATTAGGGATTTGGTATAATAATTTCTTTGATGCCGATACCCAAGCCATTTTGCCTTACGACCAATATCTACATCGTTTTGCGGCCTATTTCCAACAGGGAGATATGGAATCAAATGGAAAAAATGTGACGCGGGGCGGGGAGAAAGTAAATTATCAGACGGGACCCATCATTTGGGGAGAACCAGGTACCAACGGTCAACATGCTTTCTACCAGTTGATTCACCAAGGAACAAAGCTGATTCCTGCTGATTTTATTGCACCAGCGTTGAGCCACAATCCCATCGGTGAGCACCACAAAATGTTGCTTTCCAACTTCTTTGCTCAAACAGAAGCCCTGATGAACGGCAAGACCTACGAAGAAGCCGCCGAAGAACTCCGTAATGCAGGAAAATCAGAAGACGAAATTGCGTTTCTGGCTCCCTTCAAAGTCTTTGAAGGAAACCGTCCGACCAATTCAATTTTGGCCAAGAAAATCACACCGCGCGTATTGGGAAGCCTAATTGCAATATATGAGCACAAGATATTTGTGCAGGGTGTCATCTGGAATATCTTTAGTTTTGACCAATGGGGAGTAGAATTGGGCAAACAGCTTGCCAACCAAATTTATCCAGAACTCCAAAATGACTGGCCCATCGACGCCCACGATAGCAGCACCAATGGCTTAATAAACCAGTATAAACGCTGGAGATAGCGTTGATAAACCGAAAAGGTCTTTAACCGAAAAACCGAAAAATGTTGAACAGAAAAATCGCCCATGCGGTTTTTCTGTTTCTATCCCTAATACCTCTGCACTCATGCCTGTGCCTATTCGCATTGATTTTTTTGCCATTGTGATTTTATTAGGCGTTGTGCAGGGCGTCTTGCTGGGAGGACTTTTTCTGACTGGAACCCGCGCCAAGACCGTCTCAAATCGAATGATGGGCTGGACAATGTTGGCTTTTTCGGCGGCGATTCTTGAAGTGTTTTTGTGCTATTCTAATTATCAATTTCAATTTCTCTGGGCGGATAATTTTGCCGAGCCAACCAACTTCCTGCTGGCGCTTTTGCCTTACTTTTTCGGATATACCCGCCTGCACGGGCACTTGCCCAAAGGTTGGCGCTGGCACTTGATTCCCTTTGTGTTTTGGTGCGTTTATTCGGTGTTTTGGCAGTTTCAGTCGTTTGATTATAAATATAATTCTTACATCAGCGCGTGGCACCCCGAGTTGCCTTATCGCACGTTTACATTTTGGCTTCCCGAAGATCCGCTATATTTGCGCGACCACGTCAATGATTTGACATTGGTGAGTATGGCTGTTTATATGATGCTGTCGTTAAAAGAAATTTACGGGGCTTTTAAAAAAAACGACATTCCTTTTTTTACCCTTCACCGAGTCGTGCCTTTGACCCAACTACGGAACTTTAACCTGCTTATTTTCTTGTTCCCGATTGTTTTTGTGGTGGTAAAACTCAACTTTAAACAAGATTTAGGGGATTATATTCTGGGGAGTTTAACCACTTTTTACATTTACCTCACGAGTTATTTATTGATCAATCATTCGGTGCTGTTCAAGGTAGAATCTGCGGGCGCTGAAATCAAAAAAAAGTACGAAAAGTCCTCTCTTTCTGATGATTATGGGGGGGCAATTTTGCAAAAACTGCAAGCCTACCTAAAGGAAGAAAAACCCTACCTCGAAAATGACATCACCCTTCCTAAACTTGCCCAACGCCTCTCGGTTTCGCAGCATCATCTATCTCAGGTGCTCAACGACCGGCTTAATCAATCCTTTTTTGATTTGATGGCTACTTATCGTGTTGAGGAGGCCAAAATGCTATTGGCCGACAAAGCACTTTCTCACCTCAAAATCGACGAGATTGCCGAGCGCGTCGGGTACAATTCTACGTCGGCCTTTCATACGGCGTTTAAGCGCATTACGGGCAAAACACCCGCTCAGTTTCGGGCAAATAATTAATTTTTGACGGTTCCTAAAAGCATAAATCCTGCTACTTTAAAACCCGCTTTAAGCAGCGCCGCTTTTGACGCCTTGTTGGTAAGGGCGCAACGAGCCGCTGGCACTCTTCCCTGTTGATAACACTCTCTTTTCAATTCTTGAATCAGATAACTTCCTAGCCCTTTTTCTCGCTGATTTTCTGAGACTTCCATAAATACATCGGCAAAAGGAACATTATAGTGCAGCATGATTCCGCCCGTAGCTACCACTTTTTGTTCAAATTCCAACACGTATGTTCCCGAACATTCCACGTGCGGGTCGTCATCCCTGCGAAGGCGAAACTGCACTTCTGGAGGTTGGATGTCGGTCACAAAATGATCTTCAAAAAGGATGGCTTGTGCATTAATATCCCGTGCAAACTCGTATGCCATTGAGCTAAGTAGGGCATCATTGCTCTGATATTCAAGGTAGACAGCCTTGGAAATTTTTATTAATTCTTCCAAAAATGCGGCAGCGTATTTACGATAAGCGGGGATGAGGTAAAACTCAAAAATGGTGTCTCTATCTGGAATCTCTTGGCCTTTGAGCGAGCCGTAGCCAACGGTGTGCTGCCCGAGCGTAAACCGGTACGAATCCGTCCACCCCCGTTCGTGACAGGCGTTGTATCTGATTTGAAAATTGTTTTCTTGAAGAAATAAAGAACGAAAAGGCTTAATGGTAGCAAGGGTGGTTTTTTGTACTTTTAATTTCATAAAGGCGTTGAGAAATAAACCCAAATATAGGTGTTTTGTGCTTGCCGATAAGCACGAACTTCGAGTTTGTCGGCAAATAGGGCTTAATTCCCAGCAAGGTTGTTGTTTTGCATCAAATAAAACAACAACCATGATAAACACAGATACAGCCTCCTCTCCAGCGTCAACTATCTCCGCCACTCGTCGCTATGACCTCGACTGGTTGCGGGTGATTTGCATCGTTATTTTGCTCTATTATCACGTCGGAATGATTTATGTGCCTTGGGATTGGCACATCAAAAGTGCCGAAAAAAGTGAAGCCATGCGGTGGATTATGATTTGGCTGCATTATTGGCGGATGCCGCTTCTGTTTTTCATTTCTGGCGCAGGAACGTACTTTGCCCTCAAAAAACGAAGTTATAGCGGCTATGCCAGAGAGCGTATTAAGCGGTTATTTGTGCCGCTGGTTTTTGGAATGTTTGTCATCGTCCCCCCCCAGATTTATTACGAACGCCTCTTTAATGGTGTTCAATTCAACGGCTACGGTGATTTTTATCGAACGGTTTTTGATTTTATTCCTTACCCAAAAGGCAGTTTTAGCTGGCATCACCTGTGGTTTGTGGCGTATCTATTTTTGTTTTCACTGGTTAGCATTCCCATGTTTCGTTGGCTGAAAGCAGGCCGAGGTTTAAGGTTCATGGACTGGACAGAACGCTTGGTAGCCCGCAAAGGTGGAGCACTTTGGTATGCTTTGGTGATTTGTATCAGTCAAGTGATTTTGCAACATTTTTATCCCGATGAGACCCACGCGCTCATCGACGATTGGGCCTATTTTGCCTTCAACCTCCTGTTGTTTTGGGGAGGGTATATACTGGTAAGCCGTCCCGTATTTTGGCAAATGATGCTTAATCAACGCCGTATTTACGCTTGGGCTACGATGATTACTACCTTGATTATGTACGGATTATACATCGCGATTCGGTTTTATCATCCAGCGTGGGACGATGTTTGGTGGTGTGATTTGCTTTGGGATATAAATTCGTTTTGCCTGACGTGGTTTTCGGTCTTGGCTTCCATTGCATACGGGCACCACTACCTCAACCGCCCGCACCCTATTTTGCCAAAACTCAATGAAGGGGTTTATCCATTTTATATTTTGCACCAGACCGTTATCGTCGCCGTTGGCTATTACTTACTCAAACTTAACCTGGGCGTTTGGGGCGGTTTTTGGGTGATTAGCACGGTATCATTGGTGTTAAGTGTTGCCTTATATTGGTTGATTATTAAACGAGTAAAAATCCTTCGTTTGGTCTTTGGGTTAAAATAACCCTACAATAAATGGCATATAAAAAGTACGAAAATTCTGAAATATTTGATGATAAAAACACTATTGATGTGATATTTGAAGGTGAAGAAGTGCTTCTTATCAAACAAAAAAAGTGGACAACAAAAGAGCTTGAGGACCAAGTGGCCAATTTGCACTATTCTGGTGAAAACCTACCTAAAGACCCCGCGGTAGAAAAAGCCCGACTACCGCCCTTTGCTTTGTCTTTTTATAAATTCGTTTTCTTCAAATCACGTCTGCCTGATGAAACGGAGTTGTGGAATTACTACCTAAAACAACATTTTCCCCCTGTCGATGGTGACAGTGTTCGGGTGTACATCAGGGGCGTTGAAAAGACGTTTGCGGCGAGTTCAGTAAAAGCCCGAATGTTGCGGAGTTATCCATCATTGGTGCGGGATTTTCACTTTTATGTGCTTTGTCTGACTTCAGACCGATTTGAACACGTACGTTATTCGTTGCACAAAGATTATTTTGACGGCATTGATTTGTGCGTGGTGTATGCAGGTGTGGAGTTTCAGGTGTCTATTCTTCTCAACTCTCCAAGGGCGCAAATGTACAAAACTCAAAAATATAAACGCCACGGAGAACGTTCTCAAAATGAAGTGATTATGTTGTTTGATTTGACCCGTTTTTCTCACGAGAAAGGAAAAATAAAATTGTTTTCTAGTAAGCATGTGCAAGAATTGCTTGAAGAATTGAAGTTGCGAATTGCAACCTGATTATCTATGGTTGGTTCAAAATGATTCGTTCAGGTTTTAGAACCCGAACGCACATGAACGCACAAATTTTTATTCAAAAATGAGTAGAAAGCGAGGGTTTTCATCTAATTATAAAAAAAGCAGACAACCAATTTTCTGATGAATTATCACGTTTTTCCTACGTACGAAGCACTTTCTACCCACGCGTCTCAATTTATCTTGGACTATGTCCGTCAAAACCCTACTGCCACTATCTGTGTTGCTTCGGGCGAGACTCCCTTATTGACATTTCAAAAAATTGTCGACAACGCGCAGCCTGGTGATTTTGACCAAGTGACGTTTGTGGCCTTGGATGAGTGGGTAGGTATTGCCCCCGATAATGCCGGAAGCTGCCGCTCTTACATTGATGCACCGCTGATTAAACCCTTGGGAATCAGCCCCGACCGAGTTTCGTTTTTTGATGGCTTAGCGCCTGATTTAGAAGCAGAATGCCAACGAGTCAATGACTTTATTGCGAGCAAAGGAGGACTGGACATCATCATGGTCGGCATTGGTTTGAACGGACATTTGGGTTTGAACGAGCCGGGAAGCTCTTTCGAATCTTACGCGCACGTGTCGGAGTTGGAAGAGGTGACGGCTTCGGTGGGGCAAAAATACTTCCAGTCAGAAACGCCCCTTACCCAAGGCATAACGGTAGGTTTAAAGCATTTTTTGGAAGCCAAAACCGCCATTGTTTTGGCAAATGGTCCTCGCAAAAAAGATATTATTAAACGGGTGCTGGAAGAGCCCATCAGCGAAGGCCTGCCTGCAACGGCCCTGAAACTGCATTCCAACGGGCATTTGTGGGTTGATACCGCCGCCGATGCCTCTTAAATCCGTTTGCGTAAAGCGTCTGCAATGCCCTTTGTAAACGCCCAAAGCGGTACGGTTGACATAATTTTGAGGTCTTCCAGCAGGGTCGTGTCTTCGTCTAAAAAGGCAAAAAGGCGCGGCGTAGGGTTGTTTTTGTAAAGAGCTGTAAATACATCTTTTCCAGAAGTTCTGTTTTTTAGCAAAACATTCAGTAACGTACTGTCTAACAACTCTTTGAATTTTTTTATAAGAGTCTTCTTGGGGAGGGTTGGTTTGCCGACCGTTACCAAATTTTTGACCAATTCCTGCGTGTATCGTTGCGTACGCTGAAAAGCATAACCCGAAGAGGATTTTACGTAGCCTCCCGACGTGCCGATTCGCACGATGTGTTCACCAGAATGATTACTAATGGGCTCGTCGGTCATGGGTATCACGCCAAATTCTTCGTACTCAATGGTAAAATTTTCAATTTTTAAAAACTCTCTGATGTATTTATGAAGTTCAGCGTCATATTCGGCAGGGGAGAGAAGACTGTCCGAAAAAACGGTGTACTCAATCATGGCTTTCGTTGAACTTTCGGGCAATACGTACATAAATCGTACGCCAATGCCGCGTTGCTCCACCCTGTAATCCATCATCGTGGGGCATTGGGGATCAAAGACGGGTTTATCGGCTACGATTTCCCAACCTTTAAAATGCTGCAACATGTTGTGGCAATCGTCCAAGTCTAGTTTAAGCGGCTTGGTGCTGTCAAAAACGTATTCTCCCAGGTATTGATTTTGGTCGGTGATGATGAAGCCGCCGTCGGGTGTGTCTTTGAGGCGTTCGATGCGCTCGTTAACGAACTTAATGTTTGGATTGCCAGCCAAGTCTACTTTGACAAAATCATAGAAGTCAATTCCACGTAGCCATTTGTAGGAGTAATCGCCTAAGTTGAGCGATGAAGAGAAGTTAGTACCGTGAAAAAACACCTTTTGCCATTTGCGATGCACTATTTTATCAAATGGACTTTGATTGTCTTTTTCCCAAAAACACCAAGTCCGGTCATTTTTGGTCTTGGTGTCTTGGTCAATAATAAGAATGGATTTTTCGCGCAATACGGTTTGGTTCATGTAATAAGCCAAACTTAGTCCTGCCAATCCGCCGCCTGCAATGATGTAGTCGTATTTCTGCATGGAAAACTTATTCGTAATGACCTTCTAAGGCCAGTATACGGATGGGCGTTATCAGAAACCTTATGAGCAGTTTAAATGATATTAAATCGGCACATTTACGTGCCGCTCTGAGTGGTAGCTTGACCGGACCAATGGGCCTGATTCGACGTACTTGAGGCCGCGCTTCAGCCCCTCTTCGCGGTACATGGCAAAGGTTTCGGGATGAATCCACTCAATCACCTCGTGGTGCATTTTTGTGGGTTGTAGGTATTGGCCCAAGGTCAAAATATCAAGTCCGTGTGCCACCAAATCGTCCATGGCCTGAAACATTTCGTCCTGGGTTTCGCCCAAGCCGAGCATAATGCCAGATTTAGTACGTTTGCCAAAGTCTTTGGTCCGACGGATTTGCTCCAAACTGCGTTCGTATTTGGCTTGCGGTCGAACGGCGCGGTAAAGTCTAGCCACGGTTTCTACGTTGTGAGAAACCACTTCTTGACCCGCAGAAATCATTCGTTCGAGGGCTGCCCAATTGCTTTTTGTGTCAGGAATCAAGGTTTCAATCGTGGTGGAAGGGCTCAATTCTTTGGTCAAAACCACCGTTTGGTGCCAAATTTCGGCCCCTCGATCTTTGAGTTCGTCACGGTTTACGGATGTAATGACGGCGTGTTTAACCCCCATGGTTTTGATGGCTTCGGCCACGCGGCGCGGCTCATCGACGTCGTATTCGTTGGGGCGGCCAGTAGCTACGGCGCAAAAACTGCAACTGCGGGTGCAGACATTGCCCAATATCATAAATGTTGCGGTTCCTTCTCCCCAGCATTCGCCCATGTTTGGGCAGTTGCCGCTTTCACAAATCGTGTGGAGTTTGTTGGTATCTACGATGGTCCTAACTTTTTTGTATTCAGGCCCAACGGGCAATTTTACTCTTAGCCAATCTGGGCGTTTTTTGCGCTCTGAAGTTATAACGGGAAGTTCTATCATTTCTGAAGTTAATTGTTGCCAGCTAACAGTTATTTGAAAAAAATCTTTCTGCGATTACAAATAACAAACCGTTAGCGACAGTTATTTCTTATTACCGAAAAACAAAGTTACGTAACCAGAAGTGAACAAACTACGATTTTCGGCAAAAGGTATAATGACGGGAGCTTTGCTGAAGAGTTCGGTCAGGAAGCCAATCTCCAAACCAGTGAGGTTGCTCCGAAAGGCACTCAACTCAAAACTGAACGCGATTTTGGCATTGACGCCGGGCACGATTTTCGATTGTCCAATGCCTTGCATAATGTTTCCTGCGCCCAAAATATTGCCCAAATCGGTGTGTTTAACTGGGTCATAGGCTTCGGTACGAACCACGCCAGGGCGTACTTGGTACTGTATAAAATACGGTTTCAATATCCCCAAAGAAGCGCCGACGGCCAATATCCCGTTGATTGAAATCCCTTCCTCATTGTTGCGGTTGGAAAGGATAATTTCACGGCCATATTGCGGACGCAACGCAAAGAGATAATTTTGTTTGCCAGGCGTAAATCGTGCGCCCGTGTTGCTTGATTGGGCGAGTTCTTTCGGGTGACGTACGTTGACCAATTCAAGGGCTAAATAACGGTACTGGGCTCTTCCAAACAGGTCTTTGTCCATTCGGGTTGAATGTCGAACCACCAATCCACCCAAAAGACCAGAGTTGGTGTTGGTCGTAACTCCGTAGGTTGTTATGGTAGAATATTCTTCCTCCTCGTCTTCAAGGTTTGTTTTAGCACGACGCTGCTGACCCCATGCCACTTCGGAAAGGAGCAAAAAAGCCAGGATTACGGTTGAGATTGATTTCATCAGACTTAACAAAAATTTTACTTAAACATAACAAAAATACCTAATAAAGTCAAGTCACTATACGTTAAAAATCGCTTAAAGGTTGCCGATTCTTTCATCATTTTAAACTATTTTCAAGGGTGTAAGGTTCAGGATATTTTTTCAAATCTTAAATTGCTGATTGTTAGAACGAAAGAATTTTGTACTTTTTTAATTTTAGTCAGGCATACCCTATTGGCCATTCAAACTGTTTGAGATGCCGCTTAATTTTCAGTTATCTGCTTGACAGACCCCGATGATGACAAAGACCCCTGCATTTATTTTTTTACTTATTGGCTTTTTTGCAAAGTCGCTTTATGCCCAAACTGAAGCGGTGTTTGCCGAAAAAATGCGCATTCCTCCAAAAGCGACTCAGGCCAAAACCGCTTTGCACATCGCAGAAAGTTTCTTGGGAAAACCCTACGTGGCGCATACCCTTGAAAAAACACCTGAAGCCCTCGTGTGTGATTTGCAAAACTTTGATTGTTACACTTTTGTGGAGTCAGTGCTGGCTCTGACGCTGACCCAAAAAGCCTCGGGCAGGTATGATGAGTACCAAAGTTTCCTCCAAAAATTACGCTATCGAAAGGGAAAAATTACGGGATACGGCTCACGGCTGCATTATTTTCTGGAATGGAAACATCAGGCCGTAGCCCAGGGATGGCTTGTGGATGTTACGGAGTCATTGGGTGGGCTGAAAATACAGCCCACAATTCAGTTTATGACCACTCATCGAGGGTTTTATCCCGCCTTGAACGATGAAAAAACGCTGGCTGAAATTCAAAATGCCGAGAGGCAATTGTCCCAAATCCCGTGGTTTTATATTCCTAAAAACAAGGTCGCGGCGATAGAGTCAAAATTACAGGATGGAGATATTATTGGTATAACCTCAGGCATTGCTGGATTGGATTTTAACCATGAAGGTTTTGTGGTACGAAAAGGAGCGCGGGCTTACCTGCTGCACGCCTCTTCTGACCTAAAAAAAGTAACACTGTCGGCCGAGCCGCTAGCTGATTACCTCGCTAAAATCAAAAAACACAGCGGCGTGGTGGTGCTACGAATCAATGATTAGAGGATTAGTTGCGGGCCGAGAACCATCCTTTGGTGGTATTGGCACTTTCCAATTTCTTCTCCAGCGTGTCGGGTAGGCGTGGAAAAAAGTCAATACCTGTCAAGCGTTCAATTTCATCTACACTGACTACAAACGTTTTGAGGTTTTCGCTCGAAAACTCATTTTTGAGTACAAAACCAATCATCCGAGGTTGGTCGTCGGTGAGGCACAGGGCAATTTTATAGTACATTTCGGGCACGGCAATCTCATTTCTATTTCCAATGGTGGGCAGGCCTGGTTTAAGTACGGGACCCGTTACGATGTATAATTCGCCGTCGCGCTGGGCCCATTGACGAAATTTTTGTTCCAAATCGTTCCATATACCTCGGTTAAAGTCAGGAACTTGTGGGCTAATATTGCTCATGTAAAAGGTTTCCTGCTTGTCAGAGGGGTTGATGTTGAAATCACCAGCGGGGGCCAAGTGGCCGCGATCATAACCCGTACGGGTATAATCTGACGTGATGGCCGAACCCGTAGAAACAAGCGGGTCAGGAACGAATTTGTTGCCATCGCGGGAGAGGTAGGCGCTTGCTTCGTCGCCGGTCAATTTATAAGCGACCCAGTCGGCCTGTTCGTACTGCTCGCGATAACGCAGCGTAATCTTATGATGGCGAATGATTTGGTCATTGGAGCCGATGGCAGGTAAGTTGAAATCCTTCACCTTCGCGTAGTCGGCTGTGGTATTTGAAGAGGTACTTTCCTCTTCGGTTTCTTCCTCGTTGGTAGTGTTTGAAGATTTGTCAATCCCCTCTTTTTCCAACAACGTACGGTCGTCGGAAGCAACATCGTCGGCGGTGCGGTCATCGACGGCCACATCGCTCGATTCGGGGACCTTATACGGATTCTTGCCGCGTTCTGGTGGATTTTTGTCGTAAACAAATACGCTCTTTACATCATTCCAAAAGGCCACGAGCGGCTTGGTCCGACCGCGATAGTGCAGTACAAGACCGATAACAATAAAAAAGAATAGTAAGAAAAGGGTATTCCCCAAGCGTAATCCTTTGCGGTGCATTCCGATGTCAGCGTTTTTGATAATTATTGCAAAGAACGGGATAAAACCTCGCGTTTAGCATCTGGATGCACAAAGATTTTTGGACATTTGCAGCTAAATACCAAATTTTTGAACGTGCAACAACTTCAACTCATTGTCATTGGCGGCGGAGCGGCGGGTTTTATGGGCGCCATTACGGCGGCAGAAACTTTCAAAGACGCCAACGTTATTCTTCTGGAAAAAAACAGAACATTACTCAATAAGGTACGCATCTCGGGGGGCGGCCGCTGCAACGTGACCAATGCCGTAGCGACCTTGCCTGAGTTATTAAAAGGCTACCCGCGCGGGGCTAAATTTCTGCGTTCTTTGTTTGAAACTTTCAACAACCAACACACTATCAAGTGGTTTGAAGAGCGCGGCGTGCTGCTCAAAACCGAGCCAGACGGACGGATGTTTCCCGCCACGAATACCTCAGATACGATTGTGGACTGTTTGATGAAAGCGGCCCATCAGGCAGGGGTAAAAATTCGGACGGGGGCGGGGGTGATTCAGCTGAAGCCCGTTCCGACGGGCATTGAGGTGGTGCTACAATCGGGCGAGGTACTCCACGCCGACCGGGTGCTGGTTACGTCGGGTGGGCACCCGCAGTTGAGTGGCTATGATTGGCTAAGTGAGTTGGGGGTTGAAATTGTAAATCCCGTGCCTTCGTTGTTTACCTTTAATGTTCCTTCTATTCCTTTCAAAGATCTTATGGGTGTTTCGGTCGGAGGCGTGGGCGTGAAATTGGCGGGTAGCAAATTGGCAGAAACGGGGCCGTTGCTTTTTACGCACTGGGGCGTGAGCGGCCCCGCCGTGCTACGGCTGTCGGCGTGGGGGGCGCGTGAGTTGTCGGACAAAAACTATCAATTTGTGTCGTTGGTCAATTTTACCAATACAAAGCCGAACGAAATTTTGCGGCAGCTCACTGATTTTCAGCGCGATTCGGGTTGGCGGGCCAAGTTTGTGACAACCCAAGCGCCTTTTGGATTGCCCCAACGGCTTTGGAAGCAGCTGGTTGAACTGGCCAACATCCCCGATACCATGCGGTGGGCGGATTTGCCCGCCAAGAATATGAACCGATTGGTGGAACATTTAACCAATTTTCAACTGGATGTGCGCGGCAAAACTACTTTCAAAGAAGAATTTGTCACCTGCGGCGGAGTGGCGTTGTCGGACGTAAACCCCAAAACGCTCGAAAGTCGCAAGGTAAGGGGGCTGTTTTTTGCGGGAGAAATATTGGACATTGACGGTATTACGGGTGGGTATAATTTTCAGGCGGCTTGGACGACTGGGTATATTGCTGGTAAACAATTGGGGGAGTAGCCATGTAAGGCACGTAGGTGTTTACCGTTAAGTAAATCATCGTTGTGGGTGAGGAGAATAAGCGTTAAATTGGCGTAACAATGAGCGGCAGTAATTCCTTTCGTTGTGGAAAAATCTCATTTAGCTCCTCCGAATGCCCATGAAATCACTCCTTCTGTTTCTGACGCTTTTACTGCTTTCAGGAGCGTCTTTTGCTCAAAAAGTCACTTTTGATGACTATAAAAAGCGAGGAGATGCCTGTTTTGTAAAGCAGGATTATCAATGCGCAAAGGATAATTACGAGCGCGCCCTCCGGATTCGGGACAATGATGCCTACTGCAAAAGCCAACTCAAAAAGGTAAATGATGCGCTAAAAAAAGCAAGCCTGCAAACGGCCCCCAAAAAAACACCACCGAAGGTAGAAAAAGAGTCAGAAAACCTTCGAATCGCTGAATTGAATAGAAAAGAGGGCGATGATTTGTTTAAAAGAGGTGACTACGAAGCGGCCCAGAAGAAATACGAGGCCTGTCTCAACGTACCTGCTTTTGGGAGTGATGCGTACGTAAAAGAGCAAATCAAATTTAGCCGTTTGGCGGCGGCATTTTTGACCGATGCCAAAAATGCGTTGGCTCGCGGCAACGACTTGGAAGGGCTGGCGTATCTAAAAAAAATTCTGGAAATAAACAGCGGTGACCCCATTACGCGGCGACTAATCACCGAGCATCTTCAGCAACGAGGCAATCAACAATTTGCTAAAAATCAATTCATTGAGGCAAAGAAAAGCTACGAAGAGGCTCTGCCTTACGCCGATATCCAAACCAAAGCGGTGTTGGCAAATCTTATCAACACAACCGAAAAAGAACTGAAAGCCGACACTGAAAAAAAAGCAGAGGCCGCAAAAGTAGCGCAGCAGGAGCCCAAAACCGCACCTAAAGAACCAGTAGCTGAAACGAAGAAAACCACAGAAAATAAGCCAACTGAGCCAATTGCTAAGCAGGAGGTAGTTAAAAAAGAAGAAGCTAAATTGCCAAAAAGCCCGTCGAAGCCTTCGGTGGTGCCCAAGATTATTACGGCGGGGGTGGGAGTAGGAGCCCTTGCTTACGCGTTTGTTCTGAACAATCAATACCAAGCCAAGTTGGATAATTTTACAGCGCTCAGTCGCTCGGCTGAGTACCGTCAATGGCGAGTGGCGTACGATGACGTCAAGGCTGCCCGGAGCAAAAACGGATTGATGAATGTCTGCCTTGGCGTGGCGGTGGGAGCGGTGATTGTTGAAAGTGTATTATTGTTTAAAAAGCCAAAAGAAAAACGAGCTGCTTTGAAGTTAAATTCGGCCTCTCAACAGTGGGGCTTGGCTCTACAGTATCAATTCTAAGCATCATAATTGCACTTATACGCCATGAAAAAAATCAGTTTTTACCTTCTTTTGTTCTCGCTGACCAGTTGTAAGTGGGAGGAGCCTTCATTCAATACCCTTTTTGATATGGTTTTAATCGACGGAGGGAGTTTTGATATGGGACGCCGGGCCAATGATAATATTTTGGATACTCAAAAGAGAGACGATGAAGTCCCCGTTCATGCCGTAACGCTGGGCAGTTTCTACCTCAGCAAATACGAAGTGACCGTGAAGCAATACCGTGATTTTTGTGCCGTAACGGGCCGAACCGCCCCTGCCAACCAAAAAGATGAAAATCCTGTGGTAGGTGTCACATGGAATGATGCCGTGGCGTATTGTAATTGGTTAAGTCAGGAAACGGGCCAAGCGTATCGTTTGCCCACAGAAGCAGAATGGGAATTTGCCGCCCGGGGAGGAAACAAAAGTCAAGGGTTTATTTTTGCGGGAAGCAATTCCCTGGCGGAGGTGGGCTGGTACGATGCTAATAGTGGTCGCTCAACTCGTCCTGGAGGGCAAAAACAAGCAAATGAACTGGGGCTTTATGATATGAGCGGAAACGTGTGGGAATGGTGTAGTGACTGGTATGGGCCGTATTCAAAAGAGCCTGCGACCAATCCCAAAGGGCCGAGCGCACCCAGTCAGGGAGCGGTACATGTGCATCGCGGGGGCTCGTACATGTATGGCAGTAGCTATTGTAGAATAACGTACAGGGGAGGTCCCATTTTTGGCACTACGCCCAACGTCGAGACTTTTACCAACAACACGATTGGTTTTCGATTGGCCGCAGATGCAAAATAAATCGTTTAAAAAGGCCGTATTGCCTTTACAAAGCGGTTTTTGAAGTATTTTGAATAGAGATTATCTTCCCGAACGCCCTTGGATGATGAGGCGTGAATGAACAGGATTTCGTTTTTGCCCCTTACTTCCGTCACGATGCCTACGTGCGATACGTAGCCCGCTTTACCCGCATCTGGGACGTAAAAAATCCAGTCGCCTGCTTTGATGTCGTGTACTTCTTCGACTTCGGTGCCAAATTCGGCCTGCTGCCATGAGATACGCGGTACTTTAAGTCCTACTTCGCTATAAACACTAGCAACCAACCCTGAGCAGTCTATGCCACGACGGTCGTTGCCGCCGCTGCGGTAGGGCGTTCCGGTGAAGGTACGGGCCGTGTTTACTACATCGCGAACGTAATTGGCATAAGCGCCTTTGGGCTTGACCGCCAACGGACGTTTGGACGCGGGGGCTTTTGCGACGGGCCGTTTGTTGTTACTTCTCGAAGGGGCTTCCGACGTTCTGAAAACCGCACATGAAGTCATCATTAAAGCAATAAAAAGACCACCAGCATGAAGAATTAAATGTTGTTTGGGTAAAGACTGGAAAAATAGACGAAAGCGCATAGCGTTTGGGATAACCGGTCAAGGAAAACTATTTACTGCGTACCTCAAGGGCGGATTCTGCAAAAATAACGAACGAATAAGTAAATTAGCGTGGATATTTTTCAATTTTCGCGTTGTTTGCAAGGTAGAAAAGTCTCTCATCTTTTTGGGGAACTTTGAAAACCAAAAACTGTTTTAGAAAAAAGCCCAACCACCAAGAATGATTAAACTGATTACCGCTTCCCAAGCACATTTGCCCGAAATCAAGCGCATAGCTTACGAAACTTGGCCTGCTACTTTTGGGGCTATTCTTTCTGAAAAACAAATCGCTTATATGCTCGACTGGATGTACAGCATTCCGTCGCTGACGAGCCAGATTGAGAAGAAGGGGCACGTATTTATTTTGGCACAAGAAGGCAACGAATACCTAGGATATGTTTCTTATGAGCTGAATTATAATGGGTTACCTAAAACAAAGATTCATAAGATTTACTTATTGCCCGCTAGTCAGGGAAAAGGAGTGGGGGCATTGCTCATTAATCAAGTCGGAGAAATTGCCACCCAAAACGAAAATAAAGCCCTGTTGCTCAACGTAAACCGTTACAACAAAGCCGTTGGTTTTTACGAAAAAATGGGTTTTAATATCGTGGGAAATGAAAACATTGACATCGGCGACGGCTTTCTGATGGAAGATTTTATCATGGAAAAACTGTTGTAACCAACCTTTATATTTTCTGCACATTCCAAATGTATCATTTTTACTAATCCACACAATCAGCCATGCCAAATCGTCTCATAAACGAAACCTCACCGTATTTGCTTCAACACGCCCACAATCCTGTAGACTGGTATCCGTGGGGCGAAGAAGCACTGACCAAGGCCCGTACCGAAAATAAGCCCATTATTGTGAGCATTGGCTATTCGGCTTGCCATTGGTGCCATGTGATGGAGCGCGAAAGCTTTGAAAAAGAGCAGGTTGCGGGTGTGATGAACGCCGATTTTGTATGTATAAAAGTAGACCGCGAAGAACGCCCCGATGTTGATGCCATTTACATGGACGCCATTCATGCCATGGGTGCGCGGGGCGGTTGGCCACTTAATGTTTTTTTGCTGCCCGACGCCAAGCCTTTTTACGGGGTTACGTATTTGCCCGCTCAAAATTGGGTGCAATTGCTAGGAAGTGTTAAAAATGCTTTTGTGAATCATCACAAAGATTTGGTAAAATCGGCTGCTGGGTTCACAGACAATATGCTGGTCAAAGAATCTGAAAAATATAACCTCCACGTAGACAATCAGATAGGAGAAGGGCTCGCTTCGGAGCAACCTTTTTCCTCCGTCCAAATGCGGAACGACTTGGACGAGATGTTTGAGAAAATAAAGGGCCATTTTGATACCGAAAAAGGTGGCATGGACCGGGGCCCCAAATTTCCCATGCCTTCTATTTATAAATTTTTGTTGCGATACTATGCCGTTTCTCACAATCCAGAGGCGCTAAGGCATATTGAATTGTCGCTCAACCGTATTGCGTTGGGGGGGATTTATGACCACGTAGGTGGTGGATGGGCGCGTTATTCGGTGGATGATGAGTGGTTTATTCCGCACTTTGAAAAAATGCTTTACGATAATGGCCAGTTGGTGAGCATTTTTTCTGAAGCATATACCCTGACCAAGAGTGATTTGTACAAAAGTCGCGTGTACGAGACCATTGATTGGCTGGCGCGCGAAATGACTAGTATGGAGGGCGGGTTTTATTCGGCACTTGATGCTGATAGTGAAGGAATTGAGGGAAAATTTTACATCTGGACGCAGACGGAATTGAAGTCAGTATTAGGAGATGATTTTGAATGGTTTTCTAAATTATACAACATCAGAGCCTCTGGAAATTGGGAGCATGGGTATAACCATTTGCATTTAGATTTGATGAGTTTCGCGCCGGGAAAGGGATTGCCCCATTTACCTACGGAAACCAACGAAAAATCGGGATGGTGGGTAGGCCCACCTTTAAGTCATTTGATGAAGGGCCTGTTTGAAAAAGACTCAGAATACCAAAATGCCCTTCAAAAACTCTTCAAAGCGCGGGAAAGCAGAATCCGCCCTGGGTTGGATGATAAGATATTGGCTTCGTGGAATGGCTTGATGCTGAAAGGATTGACCGATGCTTATCGGGCGTTTGGCGAAGAAAAGTTTAAAGAGTTAGCCTTAAAAAATGCGCAATTTTTGAAAGGAAAAATGACCGCGCCAAACCACCAACTGTGGCATAGCTACAAAAACGGCAAAGCGAGTATCGTCGGTTTTTTGGAGGATTATGCGGCGGTCATTGATGGCTATTTGGGTCTTTATCAAGCCACTTTTGAAGAAGAATGGCTCGACGAAGCGTTGCATTTAATGGCCTACGCGGTCGAAAATCTGTACGATCCCGAAGATGAACTTTTTTATTTTACGGATGGCAATGCCGAAGAATTGATTGCGCGAAAAAAAGAGGTTTTTGACAACGTGATGCCCGCCTCCAATTCGCTCATGGCCCATAATCTGTTTGCTTTAGGAACATTGTTTGACTACGCCGACTACGTAAAGTTAGCGGATTGGATGTTGGCAAAAATGCGGAATGCACTCCTGACCGACGTGCAATGGGGCACCAATTGGGCGGCATTGTACGCATTAAGGGCGCAACCTACGGCCGAAATCGCCATCGTCGGGGAAGAAATGGAACATTTTCGTCAACAATTAGAAGAGCGTTTTGTGCCAAACAAAATACTGGTTGGTACAAAAACGGTTTCGAATTTACCTCTTTTGCAGGACCGTATTGCCAAACAGGAGCAGACAACGGTGTACGTTTGCTTTAACAAAACCTGCCAATTGCCGGTTAATACGATGGAAGACGTTTGGAAACAACTGAATTATATCAACGAATAAAACCCATATCGCATCCCGCCTACCCATGCCCACTTCTACCCCTTTTGAACAGAAAAAGCAGTTTCTGTTCCTCGCTTTGTGTGGTCTTTTTTTGACCAATGCGCTGATTGCGGAGATTATCGGCGTCAAAATATTTTCCGTTGAAGCCCTACTCGGCACCTCGCCCGCTCAGTTGCCTTTGTTTGGTACAAAGCTAGATTTTAACATGTCGGCTGGGGTGGTCAACTGGCCGATTGTGTTTATTACTTCTGACATTATCAACGAGTATTTTGGAAAAAAAGGCGTTCGTCGTATTTCGTACCTGACGGCTATTTTCATTGCTTACATGTACATCGTCATTTACGCTACCACATCACTGCCACCCGCTCAATTTTGGTTGGAGGTCAACAGTAAAGACAGCCACGGCAACGCCATGAACATCGACGGGGCCTTCAACGCGATTTTTCGGCAAGGTCTCGGTATTATGCTTGGGTCGATTGTTGCTTTTTTGATCGGGCAAGTGTTGGATGTAACCGTTTTTTCGTGGTTGCGCCGGCGTACGGGCAGCAAATACATTTGGTTGAGAGCTACGGGCTCAACGCTGTTTTCACAATTGGTAGACAGCTTCGTCGTGATTTTTATTGCCTTTTACCTTTTCGGCAACTGGTCGGTAACGCAGATTTTACAGGTGGGCAGCATCAATTACATTTACAAAGGTTGTATTGCGTTGTTGACAACGCCTGTTTTGTACGTAGCACATTATTTAATTGACAAATATTTGGGCAAAGAAAATGCCCGTAAATTGGCCGATGAAGCCGCGGGTATGAGTTTTACGGCCGTGTAGTTCTAATTACCGTTTAATAACTTCTTCTTTTTTTTCTTTGAATATCAGGGACTTTGGGTTTATTTTAATAAAATAGACCCTGCCTTGTTATGCTTCAAATTTTACCGCCACATCCAGCCCTGCGACCTTTTATAAAAGCCTATTGGTATTTGCAAGTTCGGCATAATAATCCCCGAATGAGTCTGCCAATTGCCCCAATTCCCGAAACAGCACTTTATTTTTATCCAAAAGATAAACTATACGTAAACTATCTGGATAATTCGACCCAAAAAATTCCTGACAATATTATTATAGGGCAGACTACTTCTCGTCATAACTTGTTGATTCCCAGTAACTATCTAATGTTTAAAATTCTGCTGCAACCGTCGGGCTTTTTTCGATTGTTTGGTATTCCGATGACATTATTTACGGGTAGCTATGAAGAAATCAGTCTGGTATTGGGAAACGAAATCAAGGAAATACGAGAAAGGATTGAAAACGCTGCTACGTTTGGAGAAATGGTGAGCATCACAGAAGGGTTTTTACTTCGAAAAATCGTGGAGTACAAGGTAGAAAAACATGCCATTGATGCGGTGTTGGAGCAATCCAATTTTCACCATTTTTCTTTGGATCAATTGGCGCAAGATGCTTGTTTGAGCAGTCGTCAATTTGAACGAAAATTTCTGGAGCGAACGGGCGTCTCGCCCAAATTTTATAGCCGTATTTCGCGCTTCAATCAGGCAATGAAACTGAAGCAAAAGGCTCCTCAGTTGAGTTGGATGCACATTGCGTACGACTGTGAATACTTTGATCACAATCACTTACTGCGTGATTTTAAGCAATTTACGGGTGCAGTTCCGAGTGGGTTTGATTTTGAGAAGGCCGTGATTTATTGATAGAATGTCGTTTTTTTACTAAGTCTCATCTCAAGTGTTTAGATAGATTTGCAGGAAACCATAAACTCTAGTTTTTTTATGATTACTGAAACACACATTACCCATCTTCGCCGAGCTGCTATTTGTTTTATTATCACTTGATAACCTACTTGGCTTTTAGCTTTCCTTTCTGGTTTTTAGGAGCTGTTGATGAAGGTGGAAAAGGTAAGCTCATCTTGCCTTTTCTATTTTTATTGGATGACCTGATTCCGCAAAACTTACAATCTTGGGTTGGCGTTATAGGTACTGCTTCTATGCTTATAGGGATAGTTTCTCTTTGGCAAACAGGCGAGCCGACGGGTGTAGGCAAACGGCGCAATTTCTTTTATGTGTCAATTGCTGGTGCTGTTTCCTATATTTTGGGGCAATGGATGCCGTTACCATTTGCTCCATTGGGTGCGTTCTTAACTGGGTTGGGAATGATATTGGTAGGCGTGGCGAGCATTAAAGAAAAAGTGTGGACTGATTGGAAACGTTATGTTCCTTTGGTGGTTGGCTGTTTTCCGTTCTTATGTATGTTTCCTCTACTAATCATCACTGGCCAAAGGCCTGCTGCCATCATTGGCTTTTGGGGCATTCCTTGGATTGTGTTGGGAATAGTGGCATGGCAACGGTGTTCAGAAGTGAAACATAGCTTTAGTTAAAAGTGCCATTTTCAAATACGAAGAAAAGCAACTTTCCCATGCCTGTCAACTACAATACCACTGCCACAAAATGGGCTTTGCTCATGTATAGCATTCTTACGTTGCGTCACTTCGGCATCACGATGATGTTGCAATTCATTGTAAATCCTCAATTTGGCAATGTGCATGAAAACTTTCTGCTTTATGCAAAGACGTACAACGACTTAATGATTTGGGTTGGGAACGTTCCAGCCGTTTTGATGCTGTTGTCGGCGATTTCAATGATTTGGCTAGCACCCAATTTCTTTCCCAAAAGGGCTATTTATGTCAGCGTTGTGTTAGGCATGATTTCCCTAGTAACTACTCTATGGGTGATGATGCCTATCTATAACCAATGGGCGATCACGGGCTATAATGCGGCGCAAAACCAATACCTGCTGTCCCAAACGCTTTATTTCCAAATTATCCCTTCCGCCTTACAAGTGGTTATCCTTATTTCATTCCTGCATACGTATCTCCAAGACGTTAAACCCGCAGCCAAATGGATATTCCTGCTTGTCGTCGTGTTGAACTTCTATAATATGGGTACAACGAGCATCGAAGGTAGCTTGGCTTATCCTCTATGGGAAACCGTGGGGGCAAAGGACTGGCTGACCTATCGACAAACGCCTCCCAACCTATTGTTTGGCATTATGTTCGTTTTTGCTGCTTTCTCTCCTATTTTTCTGTTGATTGCTATGTACTGGCGCAGACCGAAAGAAATTCCAAAATACTTGGTGACAGGCTATTTGTTACTTGTACTTTACCTTTTTGTGATTACGTTGCTCTACTTTGTGCCTGATTTTCAAGTCCCACTAAACAGCGCTTATTTGTTGTCATTAATTAAGAAATTGGGGACAGACGATTTGATCTACAGAGCGCCCGCGGGTCTGGCCTTACAGGTCATTGTAGCTTGGATGTTTCTGAAAATAAAGCCGTCGATTTTGAATGGTGATTAGTTTGTGTTGTTTTTTAAGCACTGTTAAATTCAAGGATTGTTTACCACCAAAACGATTACCAGCATTTGGTCAAAGATTTCAAACGTTTTGCAGGAGTCACGCCCAATAGGCTGATTCAGGAAAGCAATCTTAACCCCGAACGCCGCCTTCAACTCAATCCAGAATTTGTGGGGTTATAAAAATGGCTTCTTTTGTTTTACTGCCATCTTTCCTGCCGCCACACTTTCTGTTGATGGGTCCCGAGGAAAGTCCACGCTACCATGCGACTGACTTTTTGTCCTTGAGCCATTTCAATCGTCTGTATTTCAAAGGCTTTTGCCTTTTTTAGGGCTTTGTATAAAAAGGGCAATGTCGTTTTTTTAGAAACCAATGAAGTAAACCAAAAACATTGGTTGGCGATTTGGGTACTTTGCTCAATCATCTTGGTAACAAATGCTTTTTCGCCTCCTTCACACCATAATTCGGCGTTTTGTCCGCCAAAATTCAGGGTTTCTTTTTGGGTGGCACTTGTCCGTCCCAAGTTTTGCCATTTGCGCTGTGTCCCCGCGGTGGCTTCGGCCAATGAAGCATGAAAAGGAGGGTTACACATCGTAAAATCAAATTTTTCGTTGGCTTGCACAATGCCCTTAAAAATGGCGGTGGGAGTTGTTTGCAGACGACATTCAACGAAGGGGGTAAGCACAGGATTGGCCGTCACAATTCGTTTGGCATTCTGAATCGCTTTGGGGTCAATATCCGACCCCACAAAATGCCAACCGTAACTTTGGTGCCCAATAATGGGATAGACACAATTGGCACCCACTCCGATGTCAAGCCCCGTAATTTCCTTGCCGATTGGAATTACGTTATCATTGACCGAACCCAATAAATCGGCCAAATAATGAATATAATCGGCCCGACCGGGAATGGGAGGCCGAAGATAATTGGCGGGGATGTCCCAGTATTGAATGCCGTAAAAATGAATAAGTATGGCTTTGTTGAGCATTTTGACCGCCTCGGGATTTGCAAAATCAACCGACTCGTCTTGGTATTTGTTGCGCATAACAAAAGGAGCCAATGCGGGGCAACTTTTAATAAGTGCGGAAAAATCGTATCGGAAACGGTGGGGATTTCGGGGATGAAGGCTTTGTTTTTCGGTAGAATTCAAATCAGCTATTGACGTCATTGGGAGTTGTACATTTTTGGGAAAACGTAAGTTACCGAAAAATCATCCAATGAATCGTCGAATTAAAGAATGATTTTTTGGGTTATGTACCGCACGCTAACCGAAAAACTAGGTTGCCAATTTTAACTTCTTGAATTTTAATCCAAATTTAATTCCATTCTGAAACAAAAATTTTGGCATTGTACTAATTTTATTTTGTCGTAAGATTAGCGTGATATTCTTAATCTAAACATACATATATTCACCTGGTCAATGTTTCTGAGAAAATGGTGCAGCCATTTATTGCACAATAAACAGTTGTGGGAAAGGGCATGAAGCAAGCCACTTAAAAATGGGATAACATTTTCACAGATAACACCAAACGGAAGATATTTTCCGTGAGTGACCCAAATAGATTTAGTTTGTATTGATCGAAACTGCCATCCTCGTTTGTCGATGGCAGTTTTTATTTTAGAAGCAATACCAACTTCATAGGTTGCTGATTTCTAATAATTTCGATGTTTATTTTGCCGTGCCAATTGACTTCTTGGTAAATATCCAAAAACGCGCGGATGTTCTTGACGGCTTTACCATCAGCGGTTCGTATTACGTCTTTTTCTAATAAACCAGACTGGGTCAAAAGACTTTTTTGCCCAGTCGAGGTTACGAGAATGCCCGTTTCGTCGGGCAATCCGTAGGCCGAGCGGTCGCCTAATCCTTCAATATTTTTGAGTGTACCTCCTAAAAATGAGATGGTTGAGGTCTTGTTGTCAAGCAATTGTGCATTGATAAGCGCTGGAATGACTGGTTGTAAAGAAATTTTCTTTAACTCAGGTTTTTGTACCCCGAAATCAGCCATAGAAAAATTTTTAAAGCCGATGAGCAGGGCAGGAGAGGAGGCGCTTACCCGATAATCTCCCGCCGAAGCATTGATAAATGCGGGGTTGCCTACGGTACTTTTGGCATCCGTGTTGTTTTTACGGGCCAATGCCAGCGATGCCGAATCTGGGAATAAATTTTGGTCAATGTTTACGCCCCAGTCTTTGATTTGAATGGGGAAATATTTTTTCATGACAATGTTGTGCCTGAACTCGTCGCCGCTGTTTTTGAACCACACGTGCGGATGAAAAGAGTTATTGACCATGATATTGTTTTCTACTTTGCGGTAAAAACCCTCCCGAAGTTTGAGCCCGCCGTTAAGACAAACGTTATTGTAAATATGATAATTCGAGGAACCGTCGTCCAAATCAATGTCCCAGCCGTGGTCGCACCGAAAACGATTGTGGCGGATAATGGTCTGTTTTTGAGCATCTAACAAAATCAGTTCTGGGTGCGCCGCCACGAGGCTGTCCATGTAGCTGCGATTGGCGTACCAGAATCGGTCACGCCCCCAAGAATTAAAAGCGCCGTGGTCGCCCGTTTCCAATACAGTGTTGAATACATCGTTGTATTCCAAAATATGCCCACCCCAAGCTCCGTCGCCGATGTTGATACCCGCGCGTGGGGTGTTGTAGATGCTGTTGTGACTGACGGTAATTGTGGATGAAAGTTCAATTTGGACCCCCGTGGCCTGTTTTTCCAGTTGACCCATGTCATGAATCAGGTTATCCGTGACCGTACATTCCTGCGGAAAATTGTTGGTTTGTGGGCCGGGCGTTTTGTCTAATTTTTCGTACGGAATCGAAAGCTCGTACCTAAACGACGGCGAACGTGCCGCTTTTGGGTCGCCCACAAACGCCACCGCGCTCGCGCCGATGTGGTGAATGTGGCAGCCGCTGATGACGGCGTGTTTGTTGTAATTGCTTACCACAATGGCATTTCCGCCCAGCTCAGTGAATGTACAATCACTGATTTTACAGTTTTCGGTGCCGTCAAAAAGTACAGCGCCGCCCCGATAAAAAGTCCAATCGCTGCGCACCAGCGGCTCCTTGGTTTCCATAAAACTGCGTTCGGTATGTACAAATTGAAGGTTTTTTAGCTGCACATTACGGACCGGCTTATTGGCAGTGCCTCTCAGTTCGAGGAGATTTTTGAGCCTTGATACTACCACCAAAGCGGTGCCAAGATTGACGTTTTTGGGAGGGTAGAAATAAAGGATACGGCTTGTTTTGTCAAAAAACCATTCTCCGGGCGCATCCAGTTCTTCCCTGATATTTTCGACGAAACGGTACTGTTTGTGCATTGGAGCGGGGCGGTTGTTTTGCCAACCTCCCTCCAGTTTCAATTCTCCTTTTTCGTCTTTTCCCGTAATAATATAGTGAAACCCGCCCCATTCGCCCGAGTGCAGGGCGTGAACGTACCCACCAGTCGGATTTTTCCAAGTTTTGATGCGTTCGGGTGAAATCGCGTCGGTGGCGGTCCCGTGAAAAACCCGAGCATTGGCATCGTAGTTAGGATATCGGGCCAACGGCTGCTGCTGACCGTCGATAAAAAGTTGTTCAAATGCAATATTGGGCGCTACAACCGCCTGATAAATGCCGTTTTGGGAAGGTTTCCAAGCAAGTTGTAAGGGTTGCCCACCATCAATAAAAACGGGCTCATTTTTATAACTTGTTATCTCCAGTGATTCAAATAAGGCATGGGCGGCGTTAATTACCAGTGTTTTATCTAAATAGTAAGAGCCTTTTCTCAATTGAATAATAGCTTTCTGTCCTTTTGCTCGTTGGGCCGACAAGAGTGCTTTGGTGAGCGTTTTGAACGGTTTTTTTAACATACCGTTGTTGGCATCGCTGCCGTTGGGAGCCACATAAAAAGTGACTTGGGCGGTTGCTGATTGCGTCAAAAAGACCAAAAAAAAGAGATAAACGAAGCGTACAAACGTTGGGGTGAATACCGACATAATCAAAAACTGGGTTCTCAGAATGTGTAGTACTTAAAATAGGTGAAATACAACTTTTCTACTGTAATCAATCTTTTTTGGCGAATACTATCATGCTTTTCATTTAATATCCTTTTCTTTGAAGACAAGATTTACTCCACGCCTTAAAATTCTCTTCTGTATAAGCTAAACCTAACAACTAATCTCACAGGAACTTCATGGAAAAAATTATTACCGCTGTCAATGACATTATTTGGAGCAATGCCCTGATTTTACTTTGCCTCGGGGCGGGCATTTACTTCTCGATTGCCACCCGTTTTTTACAGGTACGTTACGTAAAAGAAATGGTGACTTTGTTGTTTGGAGGCAAAGCATCAGCCAAAGGTGTTTCGTCGTTTCAGGCGTTTGCCATTGCGATTTCGGGTAGAATCGGCACTGGAAACATCGCTGGGGTGGCTACGGCCATCGCCATGGGAGGGCCGGGGGCTGTTTTTTGGATGTGGGCCATTGCATTCTTAGGCGCATCCTCGGCTTTTATCGAAGCCACGCTCGGACAAATTTACAAGCAGGTCAAAGATGGCCAATACCGTGGAGGGCCGGCATTTTACATCGAAAAAGGATTGGGGATTCAGTGGTATGCTACCCTTTTTGCGGTGGCCACGATTCTGAGTACCGCCTTGTTTTTGCCGGGTGTACAGAGCAACAGCATTGCGTTGAGTGCCAAAATCGCTTTTGATGTTCCAGTGGAAATAACGGGTGGTATCATAACCATTTTGCTGGGACTCATCATTTTTGGCGGTGTGAAGCGCATCGGACAAGTGGCCGAAATCGTAGTGCCGTTTATGGCGGGAGGTTATATTTTGATGGCATTAATCATCATTGGGCTCAATATCACTAAAGTGCCCGCGATGTTCAGCCTGATTTTTCGCTCCGCTTTGGACATGGAGCCCGCCTTGGCGGGTATTTTTGGCATGGCTGTAGCGTGGGGGGTAAAAAGAGGGATTTATTCCAACGAGGCAGGGCAAGGTACGGCGCCTCACGCGGCGGCAGCGGCTGAAATTAGCCATCCTGCCAAGCAGGGGTTGGTGCAGGCGTTTTCGGTTTATGTGGATACGCTTTTTGTGTGTACCGCCACGGCGCTCATGATTTTGTTCACTGGCAAATACAACGTTGTAAATCCTGCGGGTGGTTTTTTGGTGGAAAATGTACCGGGCTTAGCCATTGGATCAGAATATACACAGGCAGCGGTCAATACCCATTTCCCAGCGTTGGGTGGGGGATTTGTGGCGATTTCGTTGTTGTTTTTTGCTTTTACGACCATCATGGCGTATTACTATATTGCCGAAACCAATTTGAGCTATTTGTCTTCCAAAGGGGATAATAAATGGTTGGTAAACGGGCTCCGAGTTATGATTATGGCCGCCACTTTTTATGGTTCTATCAAAACCGCCGCACTGGCCTGGACTTTGGGTGATATTGGTGTGGGAATGATGGCGTGGCTCAATATTATTGCCATTTTGTTACTCAGAAAACCTGCTTTCAAAGCCTTTAAAGATTATGAACAACAGCGAAAAGCAGGCTTAGATCCCGTATTCAGTCCCAAGAAGTTGGGGATTAAAAATACGGATGAATGGGATAAAGATTAATGAGCGTTGGTGGGAAAATGTCCGTTTTTTCCCACCAATTTCTGCGTTTGAATGGGGAGTTTTGCATCATAAACAACCTAAAATCAAACAAATATGAAACGCAGAAACTTCTTGGCCGTTGCCGTGGCTGGCGTAACAACTCCTTCTCTTTTAGCCCAGAAATCGGTCACAACAAACACACCTCCGTTTGTGGTCAAAGCAGGTGACGCCCGCTTTGGTGTTCATACACCTTACAAAGGAATTAACCCAAACGATCTTAAAATTTCGGGTAAAGATACAAATGGACAATTGGCTGTTTTTGAGTATATTGGCAACGATAAAGTGGGCCCTTCTTTGCACGTACATCACGAACAAGACGAGATTTTTTCTATTATCGAAGGAGATTTTTTGTTTCAGGTAGGCGATAAGCAGTTCACGGCGAAAGCTGGAGATACCGTTTTTGCCCCGCGCAAGGTTCCTCATACGTGGATACAACTCTCTGAAAAAAGCAAAATCATTTATTACGTTCAACCTGCTGGTCAAATGGAGGAGTTTTTTCTCACAATGAATGAGTTGAAAGCCCCACCGACGAAAGAGCAGGCGGAAGAGATTCATAAAGCACACGGAATGACTATTTTAGGCCCGGGATTAACGATAAAATAAACCCAAATTGCTCAGACGATGGTGGCCATCTACGATTACCGACTTCCAAGCCCTGCCTTGCGTGAATACGTGAGGCAGTTTCAGATTGTAGGCTGTGAATTTCCGCGCTCGATGGCGGTTTTACCCGTAAAATCGTATTGGCCTCGTGCCGAAAATTGCTTGTCTTTTTTTCCGAAAGACCCCGAAAAAGTGGAATATGGCTTTGATGGCAAATTAGTGGAAAGTACCCGGTCGCGCTTGTATGGGCAACATTCTATCGTTACAAATCGCCACGTAGGGCGGGATTTTATGGTATTTCAAGTGCAATTTCAGCCTGGAGCCTTGTTTCGTCTTACGGGCATTCCTGCCAATGAATTGACCAACACGTTTTTGGATGCAGAGCAGGTGTTTTCTACCGAAATACGCTTAGTCAATGAGCGGTTGAGTTACGCGGGTCATTACACCGAAATGATTGAAATAGTAGAATGTTTCTTATTGAATTTAATCAAAAAAGTAAAAAAGAATGAACGGCCGATTGATAAAGTGAGCCGTTATATTCTACAAAACCCTTCGACTGCTTCTTTGGATTGGCTTGCCGACCAAGCTTGCTTGTGTCAGCGGCAGTTCTATCGTCAATTTGTTCAACGTGAGGGAGTTAGTCCGAAATTGTATACCCGAATTGCCCGTTTTGAAAATGCCATGAAACTTAAAAACGCCCAACCTTCCAAAGATTGGTTGAGTGTTGCCATCGACTTAGGGTATTACGACTACCAGCATTTGGTGCGAGATTTTAAAGAATTTACCAATTTAACACCCAACGCCTTTTTTCTACAGGATGGACAATCGCCCGAACGAACCTTTGGCGTGGTGGAGACGTAATGGATTAGCTTTAAATTTTACAACAAAATCCCAAATTCAGTTGTATTTTTTCGGGCAAACTATCTTCGCCCAGCACGCTAAGGGTAGCTCCAAACGCCCGACTGGAATTGGTAATTGCCCCCAGATGATACGCGCTTCCCAGTTGCGGCCGTAGGCTTGATTGTTTTTGAAACCTACATAAAAAGCAGTGGCGGTACCGATCAATGACATGGCAAAATTGAGATGGCGCTATACGTACATGTGTGTCGGGTTTTTTAATCAAAAATAAGAAGTGATTTCAGTTTTGCAATAGCCCGTTCCGGGTTTCACCCATTGATATTTAGCGATTCAGGGGCATTTTTGAATGAAGGTCAAAAATTCCAATTCCAAACAAAATAGAGGATTTAATGTCATTATTTAAAATAATTTACTATTTATTTACTATTTATTAAAAAAAATGTAGCATTTTTGAATCAGCGTACAAACCTAGAAATAATACGTAAGGCGGATATCGTCGGTAAATCTTTGTTTTGTATATTTACTATTTTCTAAACCATTTAAACACACACTTATATGAACACCTCACGTCGCGATGTGTTAAAATTTGCAGGAGCGGCCCTTGCAAGTACCGCATTTCCATCCATTATTGTTCCAAATCGTGCTTTTGCGGGCATCAACAGTGACACCCTCAAAGTGGGTCTTATCGGTTGCGGCGGCCGTGGCTCTGGCGCCGCGATGCAAGCCCTCAAAGCAGATTCCAACGTAGTTTTACACGCCCTCGGCGATATTTTCCCTGAACGATTCGATACGTGTTTGGAAGGATTGCGCAAAGTACACGGTGATAAAGTAAAGGTGGACAACGAACGTAAATTTGTGGGGTTTGATGCTTACCAAAAAGTGATTGATTCGGGCGTTGACGTGGTTTTATTAGCCACTCCTCCGTTCTTCCGTCCGTTGCACCTTGAAGCGGCCATCAACGCGGGTAAACATATTTTTTGCGAAAAACCAGTAGCCGTTGACGCGCCCGGTATTCGTAAAGTTATTGAGTTAGCAAAGGTCGCCAAAGAGAAAAACCTCTCGCTTGTGTCGGGCTTCTGCTGGCGCTTCCACGAACCAAAACGTGCCGTATTCGGCAAAATTAATGATGGTTCGATTGGTGAAGTAATGAGCATTTACAATACCTATTATACGGGTGGTGCGTGGAATTTTCCACGTCAGACGGGTTGGTCAGACATGGAGTTTCAGTTGCGTAACTGGATGTATTATACATGGTTAGCAGGTGACCACATCGTAGAGCAGGCCGTGCACAGCATTGATATGATGTCGTGGGCCATGGGTGATGTTTTGCCCGTGAGCGCCGTCGGAACGGGTGGTCGTCAGGTGCGGGTTGACCCACTGTTCGGTCATATTTTTGACCACTTTGCCATCACTTACGATTATCCCAACGGGGCCAAAGGGTTCCACTTCTCACGTCAACAAGAAAATACGGAGCGTAGCTATTTAGTTGAGACCTTCGGAACCAAAGGCCGGGCGATGGCCAATTGCTCGCGCCCAATGCACAAAATTGAAGGACAAAATCCGTGGGAATATTCGGGCGTGCAAAATGATATGTACCAAACCGAGCACAACGAATTGTTTGCGTCTATCCGTAATAGCAAGCCCATTAACAACGGTGAGTGGATGGCCAACAGTACCATGATCGCTATCATGGGCCGCATGGCCGCCTATACAGGCAAGAAAATTACGTGGGAAGATGCTATGAAATCGACCGAAAAACTCGGTCCCGATTCGGTTAGCTTCGACACAGCCGTTCCAAAAATTGAAGTGGCTCGTCCTGGCTTTACGCCTTTCATATAAATTTAAAATGACTGTCCGTTAGTTGTTATCTGTAAAAAGTTATCCGTATTGGATGAAAGATTACTGTTAACAATTAACGGATTTTTTATTTTCGGATAAACCAAAACCTCTCTCATGCAAAGAAGAACATTTATCAAAAATACTGCTGTGGCGGCCTCGGCGGCGGTAATAGGCGTAGATACGTTTGTGCAGGCTTCTCCCGTGGCACCACCGCTGATTAAGAAGAGCTTGAAATACGGAATGGTGACCGAAAAACTTTCCGTGCTCGACAAATTTAAACTCCTGAAAGACCTTGGCTTTGACGGTGTTGAGCTGGATTCCCCGAACGATATTGACCCCAAAGAAATATTGGAAGCCCGCGACAAAACTGGTCTGGAACTGCCAGGAGTAGTCAATTCCGCGCACTGGAAATCGCCGTTGTCGAGTGCCGACCCTAAAGTGCGGGAGGTGTGCTCAAAGGCAATGGAAAAATCCCTTTATGATTGCAAAATGTACGGCGGTACTACGGTACTGTTGGTGCCTGGCGTAGTCAATGAAGGTACGAGCTACAAAGATGCCTACGAGCGTTCGCAAGCTGAGATTCGTAAATTGATTCCGATTGCCGAAAAAACGGGTATCAAAATCGCACTTGAAAACGTATGGAATAACTTCCTGATTAGTCCTGTAGAAGCTGCTCGTTACGTCGATGAAATCAATCACCCGCTGGTAGGCTGGTACTTTGACGTGGGTAATATCCTACGTTATGGCTGGCCTGAGCATTGGATTGAAGCACTCGGCAAACGCATCATGAAGATTGACATCAAGGAGTTTAGCCGTAAAAAACAACAGGACGAAGGCCTCTGGAAAGGCTTTAACGTGGAGTTGTTGGAAGGAGATTGCAATTGGCCCGTAGTCAACCAAGCCCTCGCCAAAATTGGGTACTCGGGTTGGGCATCGGCAGAAGTGCCTGGCGGCGACCGAAAGCGACTGGAAGTCATCAGTCAAAAAATGGACGGCATCTTTAAAGCAGTATAAATCAAAAAATGGCAAGTCGGAAGGCTTGCTTTTTTTTGTTCATTGGCCAGATGATGTGAGGGGATATGGGTAAAAGATGTCGTTTTTTTACTTGTCGCTTTTTGAGTCGGGAGGGTACTTTTGCCTAAAACATCCCCCTTCGAAACGATGAAAAAGCTTTTGTTTTTATTGGTACTTGCCTGTCTAAACCCTTTTTGTTTCGCGCAAAAACAGCCTTCTCAAACGTATTTGTTGGTACATGGCGCATGGCATGGCGCTTGGTGCTGGAACAAAGTAGTTCCGTTATTGATCGCCCAAGGGCACAAAGTGGTCGCGATTGACCTTCCGGGTCATGGCACCGATACCACGCCTCCCGACGATATTACGCTCGACCGCTACGTGTCTAAAGTGGTAGATGTAGCCAATCAAGGGGGAGGAAAGGTGATTTTGGTGGGTCATTCGATGGGAGGAGTGGTGATTGCGCAAGCTGCCGAACAATTGGGATTACAAAAAGTAAGTAAACTGGTATTTTTGGATGCTTTTTTACCCAAAAACGGTGATTCAGTAAGCTCATTGGCCCAGCTGATTGAAGCCAATTTGCCGAAAGATACGAGCCGAATAACCGTCGGAAAAGCGTTAATTGTGGCTCCAAATCGTAAAACAAGTACTTTCAAACCTGAGCTTGCTGATATTCTTTTTTACCATGATTGCACCAATGAAGACCGACAGTTTGCACATCAAAACCTATCTAGGCAATCTTTTGCCCCGTTGGGTACGCCCGTTAGGCTAACAGATGCGGTTTATGGAGACCTACCAAAATATTACATTCTGTGTACTGAAAGTAAAGATTTGGATAAAACACTGCTACCTACCCGGGTCAAGTGTGAGCGCGTGTATAGATTGAAGTCGAGTCATTCGCCCTTTTTCTCCATGCCCTTCGAGTTGGCGGCCCTACTGCTCCAAATCTAAGGGCGAATGGGGTATTCGCTGGAATGTAATTAATTTTGTCTTATATCGACTAAGTTTATGATATTCAGGGAGATACTGCCGAGTATCGCACTGCGGCCTTTTGTCCAAAATTATCTATTGGTCAATCTCAACTCGACCATAGGTTATCATATTAAACCTTATCCAACAAGGATTGAGCAAGCCTTGGCGTTTTTTGGGCGCGGTGGTATTTATTCACATGATTTAACGGCGGGCAACAGTTATAAAGTAGCTAGAAGTGCTGTTTTTGGGCAACAGGTAAGCCGGCTTAATTTTCAAAATTACTATGGTCCTGATTTTTTGATGCTGATGGTTATCTTTCAGCCAGGGGCCATATATCGTTTGTTGGGCATTCCCAATCACGAATTGACCGCGACTTACCATGATGCTTCGGCCCTGATTCACCCGGAATTGCTGAAGGTCAGCGATCAAATTGCTGAGGCCGATAGCTACGACGAAATGATCGAGCGAGCGGAAGAGTTTCTGATTGGTAAAATTAGAAAAGTCAAAAAGGAAAGTTCTCCGATTGACAAAATTGGGCTGCTGTTGCAGAAAAAACCCACACAGTTTTCGCTGGATTGGTTGGCAAGTCAAGCCTGCTTGAGCCCGCGACAGTTTGAACGTAAATTCAGTGAGCGTATGGGGATTGGTCCTAAGTTGTATAGCCGCATTAGCCGTTTTTATCAGGCTTTTCAGTACAAAGAAATGCATCCTCATTTGGATTGGCTAAGCGTAGCGGTTCATTTTGGGTATAGCGACTACGACCATTTAGCCAAAGACTTCAAGCAATTTGCCAACGTTACACCTAATCTCCTCCTAAAGGAAAATGCCCAACGACCCGAAATCATCGTGGATTTGTAAGTTGAATGAGAAGGGAATCCTCGACAAGCCCGATTGATATTCTCAAATCCCGTCAGAAGGCCGTACCTTTGCGGTATGAACAACAATCAATCCATTTCAACGATACTTTCCAACGTAGGTGTTGAAGCATTAAATCCGATGCAACAGGCGGCTCAAAAGGCCATTTTGAACAACAATAACACGTTATTGATATCTCCAACTGGCTCTGGCAAAACGCTGGCTTTTCTACTGCCACTGGTACAGTTACTTCAACCCGAAAAACAGACGGTACAGTGTTTGATTCTTACTCCTTCGCGTGAGTTGGCGATGCAAATTGAGCAGGTCTGGAAAAAAATGGCCACGGGTTTTAAAGTAAATGTGTGTTATGGAGGGCACGCGATGGCGACCGAAATACAGAATTTCAGTGAGCCTCCAGCGGTTTTGATTGGCACGCCAGGCCGCATTTCCGACCACCTGACACGCAACTCGTTTTCACTGGACGATATTCAGACGCTGATTTTGGATGAGTTTGATAAGTCTCTGGAAATGGGATTTCAGGAGCAAATGGCTTTTATCATGGATGGATTACGCAATCTTACCAAACGGGTGCTGGTATCGGCCACGGCGGGTATCAAAATCCCTGGGTTTGTGGGATTGGTTACGCCCAACATTGTCAATTTTACGCCCGAAGAAGAAGGCCCGCAGGCTTTGGTGATGAAGGCCGTGATTTCGGAAGATAAAGACAAGGCCGATACGTTGTTTCGGCTGATTTGTTCGCTACATTCAGAGTCGGCGTTGATTTTCTGCAATCACCGCGATGCCGTCGAACGAACCTGCGAATTGTTGAAGGAACGGGGCGTTCAGGCGGCTTTTTATCACGGTGGCATGGACCAAGATGCGCGCGAACGCGCATTGATTCAGTTCAGAAACGGTAGTGTCAATTATTTGGTTACCACCGATTTGGCGGCGCGTGGGCTGGATATTCCCGAAATGAAACACGTTATCCATTATCATTTGCCCATCCATGAGCACGAGTTTATTCACCGCAATGGCCGAACGGCCCGAATGCACGCCACGGGCAATTCTTATTTGATTTTCCAAAAGGATGAAGTGCGCCCGCAATACGTGGAAAACAATATGATTGAAATCCAGCTTTTGGACACTTACCCGTTGCCCAATCCCCCCGAATTTGTGACGATTTATGTCAGTGGAGGTAAGAAAAATAAGCTAAACAAAGTGGATATGGTGGGCTTTTTCTCCCAAAAAGGCGAACTCGAAAAAGGAGATTTGGGGCTGATTGAAGTGAAAGATTATATCTCCTTCGCCGCCGTGAAACGTACGAAATACAAAGCGCTGTTGGAGAAAATCAAGGAAGAGAAAATGAAAGGCAAAAAGTATAAGATTGAAGTAGCGCGGTAGTTTTTTGTGTCGTGGTGTGTGTCTTTTATCCGTAACTAACTGCTCGTTGGTGTGAAATTATTCCTGCAATTTTGGAATTAAATTCCAAAATTGCAGGAATAATTTTTCTTGATAGTTATGCGCAAATTCTCTCTTAACTGCATCGTATTATTATTCATTTTTTTGTCAATTTCAGTTGCTCATTCGCAGCCCAAAACCCACGTTTTGATGGCGCAATTGATGACCGAAAACCCACATGCCGTTTTTCAGGAAGTGGTCGGGCATCCCGAAAAATACCGCCTTCAGATTATCTATACGCAGATTGACCGCGACAAAAACAACAAACCATCTTTTAAAAATTTCTATTTTAACCTCGACAGTACGTTTTACTTCAATCCTGCTTCCATCGTTAAATTACCCCTTGCGTTGTTGTCTTTAGAGAAGATTAATAATTTAAAAATCAATGGATTGAGTAAGTTTACGTCGATGCAGTTTGATTCGGCGTTTAGCGGGCAAGCCAAGGAGTGGAAAGACGAAACATCGCCTAACGGGTTTTCGTCGATTGGCCATTTTATCAAAAAAGCCTTTTTAGTCAGCGATAACGACGCCTACAATCGGATGTATGAGTTTGTGGGACAGCAGGCCATCAATCAAGCATTACACGCCAAAGGCTACCCCGATACGCGCATCACGCACCGCTTTTTGCGCATGACTCCCGAAGAAAATCGCCATACCAATCCCGTAAGGTTTATCCGTGAAGATGGCTCGCTTTTGTTCTTCCAACCTGCGGCGTATAACCATGAACCGTTTGATTTTAGTCGAGTTGCAAAAGTAGGGAAGGGGTACATGAACGCAAAAGACAGTCTGATCAACGAACCGATGGATTTCACAATGAGAAATAAATTACCGCTTGAGGCTTTTCAACAAATGCTACAATCGGTGATGTTTCCGCTTTCGGTGCCTGCCAAACAGCGTTTTGATTTGACCCAAGAGGATTACAAGTTTCTGCATCAATACCTTTCTCAGTTTCCGGGCGAGACCAATTATCCCAAATATGACGGAACTCAATACTACGATAGTTACGTCAAATTCTTCTTTCAGGATAGCACCCATCACCAATTGCCGGAGGGTGTGCGGGTGTTTAACAAAGTGGGCTGGGCGTATGGCTTTCTGACGGACGCCTCGTACGTGGCAGATTTTAAAAACAAGGTGGAATACATGCTTTCGGCCACGGTGTACGTGAATAGTGATGGAATTTTGAACGACAATAAATATGAATACGAAAGCGTGGGACATCCTTTTTTGTACCAGTTGGGGCAAACGATTTACCAGTATGAGTTGGCGCGCAAAAGAGCTTATCGGCCAAATCTGAGTAAGTTCAACATCAGGTACGAGAAACGCATGAACGACAATCGGCCCGTCGTCAAAGACGTGGACAATTAAAATCTCCGTAAGCGCATACCGTTTACTAAATTGATTGCTTAAAGTGCGGTTTTTCGTTTTTTTTGGGATAAACCTCTACTTCCCTGCCCAAGTATTTACTTTTCCTCTTGGTAGGTAATATGGGTGTTTTTGGACAAGCCCCCCTCCAATTGATGGTAGTATCACTTTTTTTCCGCTCGAAATTGAATCAACGGAAGAGAAGATATGGTAAAAACGCACTTCCTGCGGGCAATCGGGTCTAATTCAAATTTAAAATGAGATTGTATTTGGTTCTGCCCCAAACAAAACTCATTTCTTTGAGGCAGAACTAAATATGCTTATTCCAATGCTTCTTTAATGCTGATGAGTTTGATGTTACGCTCCGCAATTACATTTTTGACAGCGGCGCTTGTGAACGCCCGCGTAACGCCCTCGCGGTCGTAAGCCACGTTTTCGTAGCCCGTATGGCCCACGCCTTTCATGTCGCCGTTGTCGTAGCCTGGATGCTCAACCAGAAAATGAGTACCTGGTGTAAGTGATTTCAAAATGGCAACTAAATCTTGCTCTTTTTGCTCAGGCGATTTGGACGCTCCGCCGAATCCTTTGATGGGCAGCGTACCCTGTGGCATCTGAATCGGTAATTTATACTCAGACGAAAGCCGCTCTGTGAGCGCTTTCACCTCGGCGGTGGCGTTTGTGCAACCCATGTGCGCGGAGAGGTGGCTGGCCCAGGGGAGGTATTTTTTGACCAGCTCAATTTGCGCCCGAAATTCACGCTCTACTTCATTGATGTTGATAGTTTTTTGGAGTAGGTAAGCGCTGTTTTTCAGGGTTTTGTTTTCCCAAATAAACTGGGGGAAATAACCGTCGGCATCGGTGAGGCTTGGGGCGTGGGTGAGGGGCCGCCATTTGAGGTTTTCCCATTCACTGGTGAGGCAGAGATGAACGCCCACGTCGTAGTTGGGTTGGGTTTTGAGCATTTTGACGGCTTCCATAAACCACGGTGCTGTGGCCAGAATTTCTACGGAACGGCTGATACCGTCGGTGTATACTTTCATGCAGGCTTCGTTGGCCGTGTGGCAAAAGCCAATATCGTCCGAACGGATAATGAGCCGGATTTCATTGGAGGTTTGAGCCATCGAAATCTGAATAAAAAGGCTGAAAAAAAGGAGGTATTTCATGCGGTTGACAGGGTCGATGTTTGTTCTGTACATTCAAGGAGTCCAACATTGAAATATACTGATTTCCCACATCGGGACGCTTAGTTATGGAGGATAGGTTCGCAATATTCATGGTTTTCCAGTAAATAAGTCATGGTTTACCATGAGGTGTTTTGGTTTGAAATTGTCCGTATTTTGTAGGAATGGCAAACAAAAGACTTGTATTAATAGATAGCCTATCCAAGAAAAGATAGACAGTTGGAAACGCAGTATTGACAATGCGGAATATCGAACGTGGAAGGTACTAACCGTTTGATAATTATTGCCTTTCAAAACGATATATCTAATGATTAAACGTTACATTTAGTTGCAGTTTAACCCTATTTGAAGGTAAAAAAAATGGCGGTACAACCCATTAAACTCTTACTGGTCGACGACCACCAGATTATTTTGGATGGTCTGCGTTTTTTGTTTTCTTCTCTCGAAAATGTCGAAGTCATTGCTACTTTGACGGACAGCCGACAGGTCGTGCTTTTTTTGGAAGCCCATGAGGTTGATATTCTGGTAGCCGACCTGCACATGCCACATCTGACGGGCATTGATTTAACCCTAAAAGCGCGGGAGTTGTTTCCTGATTTGAAAGTATTGCTGCTGACCATGGCCGAAGACGCGGCACACATTCGGGAAGCTATTAGGGCGGGAGTTCATGGATACGTATTGAAAAAAACCAACAAAGTTGACCTTGAAAAAGCAATCAATCACCTCATGACGGGCAAACGATACTACAGTCAAGATGTCATTGATGAATTGGCCCACGCCCGTACCGACGACCATAACAATGCCTCTCCCGCCACGATTCAGCACCTGACGGGGCGTGAGGTGGAGATTTTGAAGTTGATTTCTAACGAGAACTCCACCGCCGAAATCGCCGACCGCCTGTGTATTAGTGTGCCCACCGTCGAAACCCACCGTCGGAGTCTAATGACCAAACTCAAAGCCAAAAACGTGGCAGGATTGGTCAAATACGCAGTTAAGCATGGGTTGGTTTAGTTGACTTTTCCAACGGTAGGATAATGACGTTTTTTGTGCCGGGCAGGTCGTCGGATATTTTCTCCCATTTGCCTTTTAAAGATTCCACCCGTTCGGCAATGTTACGGAGGCCTTTGCCCGCTGTGGTTTTTTCCGAGATGCCTTTTCCATTGTCAGTGACGGTCAATTGTAACTTTTTACTTTTCACTTCCACCTTTACGCTTGCTTCAGTCGCTTGGGCGTGTTTGAGAATATTATTGATGAGTTCAAGACAGATACTGTACAACTCAAATTCCGTTTTAGCGTTTAATCGGGGTTGATTTTCAGGGATTTGAAGGGTAAACGTGACAGGCGTATTTCGGTTGAGTTTGCGTGCGAGTCCTTCAAGCGTTTTCCAAAGCCCCTCCTTTCCCAATTCTTCGGGCAGCAGGTTATGGGAAAGCAGCCGCACTTGGTCATAAGCCTGTTCCAGGCTGTTTTGGACGTGTTGATAGACCTCCTGTTCCTGCATGTTGAGTTTGTTTTTGTCAATGGCACCCATACTCCAGCGAAGCGACGAAAGCGTGCTGCCGAGGGCATCGTGGAGGTCGGCGGCTACGCGTTTTCGTTCGGTAGTTTGACCTTCGAGCAGGGCGGTCTGAAGCGCGGCATTTTGTTGGGTCAGCATTCGGTTGCGGAAAAAAATGAACAATAAAATCACAAACAGCGCAAGGACGGCCGAAATACTTATCAGTTTTCTTTGTTGCTGCGCCTTCTCTTCAGCTTCTTCTTTGGCTCTTTCCTGCCGACGCTGTTCCACTTCCAGGATTTCGATGCGTTGCGCTTTGTCTTGTTTGAACAGACTATCCTTGGTGGCAATCATAATTTCCTGGTATTTCAACGCACTGTCCAACTGGTGGTGCGTTTTATAGACTTTAGCCAGCGTTCCCCCAGCTTCCCCAAGTCCTTTCAGGTAACCGGACTCGCGGGCGTAATAAATAGCCTGCCGGGCACAGTATCCGGCAGAATCAACGTTGCCCAATTGATGGTAGAGCTTGGCAATTTCAGAATAGGCAAAGCTCAACGTTTTTCTGTTGTTTTGTTTCAGACAGGTAGCAATTCCGTATCGATACCAGTTTAAAGCCTGAGGGTAATTGTCCAATCGCTCCAACGCTTTAGCGTAGGTAACAAAGATATACCCCAATTCATGGGTTATTTGATAATGAAGGGCTTCGTGTATGGCGGCTTTGGCATAATACAGTGCCGAATCCAGTTGACTGAGCCCTTCGTAGGCATTGCTCAAATGGGCCAGTTCATAATAGGTGCCTCGATGAATGGCTTCTTTGATTTTTTTTGCTTGAAAAAGGTAGGGTTTTGCTTTTTGAAAGTCTCCCAGTGTAACGTACAAATAGCCAATGGCCCGGTGGCAGTCTTCGTCAAGGAGGTCTTTGAGTTGGTATTTGTTTTTAAGTTCCAATGATTTGAAATAGTAATCCAGCGCTTTGGCATAGTCGCCCGCATTGAGGTAACTGTTTCCGATATCCAGCGTGATTTTTGCTTCAAGACGATGCGTTTTAAACCAGGAGGTTAATGGCAATAATTTCATTCGATAATAAAGACTACTGTCAACTTGAAATCCGTCGTATAGGCCGGCCAGCCCTTGGAGAATTTTTAGCTGTAAGTTGGATTCAGTGTAAGGTTCTTTTCCGAAATACCCAAGCTGTTCACAAATCTTTAGCGCCTTTTGGTAATTGGCGACGGAGAGGTAATGATTGTTCTGAATTTTATACCCTTGCCCCAATACATACAGGGCCTCTGCTTCTCCCGTCTTTAATCGATATTTCTTAGCCAATTTCAACGCTTGTTCCGCAAATAAAAAACAGGAGTCTGCCTGCTTCTTTTGAGCAAATTTATCTGCTAAAAGACTCATTAAAAGTATTTTTTGGTCTTCTCGGTTGGTGAAAGTCAACATTTTTTTGAGACTGTCAATGTAGAATTGTTGACTCACACACACGATAACGGAAACAAAAAAAAGCAGGGTAGAGAGAAAGCAGGTTCGGGGCATGGTTCAGACCGACTTAGAGTTGTTTAAATTTCTTTTGTTTTTGTCGGATTTCAAAGGCGTACCCGAAAAATCATGGTTTACCATGAGGCGAAACCATGGTTTACCCTGAATTTTTTTCCATCCCTACCTTTGACCTTTGCATTAGTCATTCACTAAACTTTTCTGCCTCCGATGAAACCACTTTTGATTACTGCCGTTCTCCTGTTGATTAACCTTGCCGTTTTTGCTCAAAGTTTGGAGCAATCTTTTGCCAAACTGATGGACGAATACAAGAAAAGCCCCAACGAGTATTCGCAAAATTATTACTCCAATGATTACCGTTTTTTGGGTTATCGCGGTGGAAAAATTGTGGGTAAAAAAGAGATGAATTTGGCCTTAGCCAGCTTGAAAGTAACAGAGCTAAACTATTCGGATCTTAAATTTTATGAGTCAGGGAATTTTGGTATAGTAAACGGTATTATCACCATCAAATACGGCGTCAATACCTACAAAGATGCTTTTACCTACACGTTTCAGAAGCAGAAAGACCAATGGAAAAATGTAGCGGGGCATCATACGCAGGTGGAATATGACCAACCCAACAAAAACGCGGACAATCTTGCCAAATTCAAAACATATTTTGAAGAATCCAGACTGCGTTTTATCGAGAATCCCGTTAAATTTTTTAATGATGAATGTACTGCCGATTTTCAATACGTTACTTCCAAAGGCGGGGTAACCAGCTTAAAGCCTTTAAGGGAAATATTTGTCCCTAAAAAAGTACTGCAACGCGAGATGACTGATCTGGTTTTTCGTTCGTATGGCGATGAAGTAATAGTGGTAACGGGCAAAATGACGCACAAATACCAAAATATAGATACCCAGGCGCTGACGGATTATGGTACGGAGACCATCACCTATACATACGCCAAAGATAAAACTGGCTGGAAACTGGCATCGGCGCATCACAGCAAGGCAAACTAAAAAAAATGTAATTTCTAAACCAATTTCTAAGAATGGAAACTTCTTCAATTACGCCTGTTCGTGCTCTTTCTACCGAATTTTTGATGGAAATGCGATGCGAACTTACAATTCAAATTATCGGTGATACCCCTAATGGTCATCGTCGTATTTACCACATCACGGGAGGAACCGTGAAAGGACCTAAAATTCGGGGAGATGTGTTGCCAGGTGGTAGCGATTCTTTTCTTCTCCGTCTCGATGGAACGGGGTTATTGGATGTACGTGTAACGGTAAAAACCGACGATGACGCATTGATTTATGTGAACTATTGGGGTATTTTACATCATACACCGATTTTGGAAGGGCGCTTAATGGCGGGAGAGACAGTGCGTTGGGATGAATACTATTTTCGCACTGCTCCTTTTTTTGAAACCGCCTCCGAAAAATACGATTATCTCAATCACACCATGGCAATCGGTGTAGGCGAAGCTGATTTTGCCGGTGTTTCATATAGTGTTTATCGTGTATTATGATTGAGCGGATTTTATCAACTCAAAATAATTTGATTTACTGTTCCTTTTCCATTGGTTGATGTTACTTTCCAACTCTCTTTCAGGGATTTGACGCGCTCGTCAATATTGCGCATTCCCTGTCCTGAAACGGAAGGGTCTGAAATCCCTTTTCCATTATCGATCACTGTCAATTTTAGCTTTTGGTTTTCCACGTTAAACTTTATACTCGCCTCGGTCAGGCTTCGTTGGCCGTGTGGCAAAAGCCAATATCGTCAGAACGGATAATGAGCCGGATTTCATTGGAGGTTTGAGCCATCGAAATCTGAATAAAAAGGCTGAAAAAAAGGAGGTATTTCATGCGGTTGATAGAGTCGATGTTTATTCATTATGTTGAAGGATTTCAACGTAGAAATATACTGACTCTTCAAGGCGATGCGCTCAATAGGGGAGCTTATTTTCCCCTTTCTTAAATCATTGAAAGTGCTTTTGAAATGAAAAATATCGGTGAACGGGTGGAATGAATCTACAACTTACGTGTTTCGAGATTTTCCTTTTTTTGTTGCTGCGAAAGCTTATAGGTAAGGTATGTCTTTTTGGCGAAGTGGTATCCTTTGATTAGAAAATAAGGAATAAATAGGGGGGATACCACCAGCAAACAAAGACCCAAAATGATCCCGAGAATAACCCTGACTATTTTTTCAATAAGCTTCATTGTAGGGTAGAAAAGTAACAAAACGTAATTATTATGCAATATACGCTAAGATTACACTTACTGAAAAATAACTTTTGGGTATATTTAATTTTAAGTGTTAAAAATTTGAGAACGAAGGAATACGACTCTAATGATAAGGTTAAGTTTAAGCGAAATTGTTATCAAAAGGTATATTTTTTTGCTGCTCTAAAATGGTAAATTTTGAGCCAAGGATGTAGCTTTTGCCCCTAAACAATGGCTTAAACTCTTCGTAAATTATCCAGCACTACCGCTGCGGCAATGCCGACATTCAACGATTCTGCGCCGCCAAAGCGCGGAATCGTAATTTTGTGGGTAACAAACCTTTCGACCGTCGGCCCGATACCGTTAGACTCATTGCCCATCACGATGTAGCCTGTATTGCCGAACGAGGTTTGGTGGATGTTTTTCCCCTCCAAAAATGTACCGTAAATCCCTATTCCGTGTTCCATATTGCTTACCTTCTCCAAATACGCAGTTAACTCCACATAATACCCTCGCACGCGCGTAAATGAACCTTTGCTTGCGGCAATGACTTTGGGATTGTACCAGTCGGTGGTGGTTTGTGAACAGATAATTTTGGTGATGCCGTACCAATCGGCAATGCGGATGATGGTGCCCAGGTTGCCGGGGTCCCGGATGTCGTCGAGGACCAATACGTATTCTCCTTTTTCGGCATACAAAAAATCATTGTCTTTCGTTTTTACAACGGCCAAGGCCGCATCGTTGGTTTGCAGCGTACCCGCCCGGGCGAGTTCGTCGGCGGTGGCGATTTCGAGGCGAAAAGGTTGTTTCTCTAATTTTTGCGTATTTTCTTTGTAAAATTGCTCCGTAACCACAACCAATTCGGTCTGAAAATCAGCGCTTAAGAGTTCCAATACACTTTTGGCACCCTCTACCAAAAAAGCGTTGTGTTCCAGTCGGAATTTCTTTAATTGCAGTGAGTGAAGGTATTTTGTGAGATTTTTGGATAACATTTGCGTGATATATCAATTTTCAAAAGGGATTCTGAATGCGTCATAAAGCCATTTTTACAGTTCTGAAAAGATTTTACCCTTCTGCGGGACGTATGGCCGAATTTTCAAGCAGCAAAGATACGATTCAGTATCACAAACCGAGGCGAGTAGGTGGTTCGTTTCCTGTTTTTAACGGTGTTTTTTTTGTCGGTTTTTGTTTCCTTCTGGCGGCTTGCTCCAACAAAAATACCCCTAAAAAAGACGAATATTTACTAGGTAATCAACTTTTTAAAGGCAACTCGGTGGTGAAAACCGAAGCCTTGGAGCCACTTTTGCCGCAACGTCCCAACAAAAGATTTCTCGGAATCCCGGGTGCGACGGTCTCCCTTTGGATTTATCAGGCGTTGGACAAACGATACGACCGCGATACCCAACGCATTAAATTTGATACTCTGAGTCGCTACTATGAACGTCAGTTTACCCGCTACGCCGACGACTCCCGCAAACTGTCATCGCTGCGTCGAAAATACAATCGAGTGGTGAATAAATACCGCCTTCGGATTGAAGAGGGGAACTGGGGAATGCGCACCTTTGGGGAGGCTCCTGTTTATTTTTCCGAAAAAAATGCCCGCAATAATGCCGTTAAAATTAAAGGATATTTGGTCAATGAAGGCTACCGTGATGCCAACGTTGAGTTCATGACCGACACCCTTTTCGGTCGGATTCGTACTACTTACAACATTTTTGAAGGAGTGCCTCATGTGTTGAGAGATGTAGATATTTTGACGCACAAAGATTCGGAGATTGACAGTTTATTGTCGGCTACCAAAACCGCTTCTTACCTCAAATCTGGCAATAATTTTAGGTATAGCGACGTGGTAAGTGAAATCACTCGGGTGGAGCAATTGATGCGGAACAATGGTTATTTTGGATTTGACCGCAACTACCTGCGGCCCGTACAAAGTGCCACTGGCAAACGCAATGGCGGATTTTTGGTGGATACGACGGGCCATAATGCCGCCACCGACTCGCTTTTTCACATCGTAGACGTGAAGGGATTGCAGATAAATTATCCTCGTAATCACGACAAACATACGCGATACACTTTCAACCCCGTGGGATTTAGGGTGGAGAGCCTACCCGGAGAGCCGCCTTTTGTGAAGCGCGATACGGCGGTTTATCGGGGTATTCAGTATTCGTTTACGCCCAAACATTACTATTCTCCTCGGGTACTCAATGAAAAGATACTGATTCGGCCAGGCAATATTTACCGACAAAAAGATTGGGATGAAACCTCCCGTCAATTAAGTGTTTTGGATCAGTTTCTGTTTATAAATATTGATACCGATACCACCAACGGAAATATAAAAACGCTGATTCGGGTGATTCCGCATGATAAATACCAAGTAACTGGGGAAGGCGGAGTGAACGTAGTGCAGAATTTGCCGGGGCCGTTTTTGAACGGAACGTTTCGCGTACGTAACATTTTTGGACGGCTCGAAAACTTTGAAGTGTCGTTGCGGGGGGCGTTGGATGCCAATTTTGGCTTAAAAAATGCCAATTTGGTACGTACACTAGAAATGGGGGTCAATACGGCGTTGATTTTTCCCAGATTTTTATTCCCCGGCAAAATAGCCACAGGCTTTAACCGCAAAACTCCGCGTACCATCGTCAGTCTGGGATATAATTATACAAATCGCGATTTTCTCGGGTCTGATCCTGATTTTATCCGGAGCGGTTTTCAGGCGAGTTTACGGTATAACTGGAAAAAAAGCGAATTTGAATACCTGAGCCTGACGGCAGTGGATTTGAGTATTTTGCAGAGTAAGCAAAGTCAAAAATTTGGAGAATTACTTGATTCACTGTACCAATACGGCGGCAACCCGCTCAAATTTAGTTTTCAGTCGGCGGTGATTTCGAGTATCAATTTATCGTATGTTTTTAACAATAACATCATTGGGCAAAACCGCCGGGCGCATTATTTGCGTTTGTTTGCCGAGTCGGGAGGTACTGCTTTAAGTCTCTTGGAGCCGCAAAAAGTATCGTTGGGATTGGATGGATTTGAATTGTACAAGTTCTTGAAAACCAACGTAGAATACCGAAGGTATAAACCCCTAGGCCCCAAAAGTACTTTGGTGTACCGCGTCAATACAGGGCTGATTTTCAACTACAATGACCGACGGGTGGCTCCTTACGAAAAATCGTTGACGGGCGGTGGGAGCAACAGCCTGCGCGCGTGGCCTCCCCGGCGCTTGGGGCTGGGTTCGGCTTATCCAAATGTTGACTTACAAACGGGTAGCCCAATTTTTCGGAATGGAGAAACGACCACCCTTCAGTCTGGTGTGACACAGTACAGTGGCTATGAATACCGCTTTGAACAACTCGGGGACGTACTCATGGAGGCAAATGTAGAGCTGCGGGGCCACTTATTTCGGTTTGTAGGGGATGTAAACTATGCGTTGTTTTTGGATGCGGGAAATGTATGGCGTATGCGGCTCGATAAGGGCACAAGCCCCAACCAAAATACCTTGAACGGGGTGTTCCAATTCAATCGTTTTTACAAAGAGTTTGCCGTCGGAACGGGCGTTGGACTGCGGTACGACCTTTCGTATTTTATCTTTCGTCTCGACATGGGAATAAAAGTTTATGACCCCAGTCGGCGGTTTGTGGTGACCAATGCCCTTGGGCAAACTACCACTATCGACGAGCGCTACCTGCTTCCCAAATTTTCATTTCGTCGTTCTAGCCCCAACTATCCCGTATTTAACATCGGGATTGGGTATCCTTTTTAAGGGACGGATAACGGAAAAATGGATAGAAGTCCAATATTAAAAATAAAACCCCTTTTACCCTTACACTTCTCCCTTATTTATTATTCATTTCCCTTATCTCTTATTCAAATGTTCCTGCGGCAAACAACAGCGTGGCTTTGGCTTTTTCGTACTTTGCTTTCATGGATTCAAGTTTGACTTTTAGTTCGTTAAGCTTGGATTCGCGTTGGTTTACCAAAAACAACTGGCTCTCTCCAATGCTGAAGCGTTGTTCTTCGGCTCGCAGCACTTGCGCTTGTCGTTGCACCGCGATTTGTTGCTGGATAATTTGCCCTTCCAAATTCTTTACGTCATTGTAAGCGGCCTGAACTTCGTTGTTGATTTCTCGACGCAACTGCTGGATTTCCAGCGTGTTTTGGAACTGTTTTACGCGGATAGTCTCAAGTTTTCCTCGCTCTTTCCGAAATAGCAAAGGCAATGAAAAATCGACATTTATTTTATAGAAAGAAGGAAAAGCCCCCGCATCGGGAATTTTGGAACCTGTAATAAAACGGTGGGCGTAATTGAGAGAAGATAAGCCAATGTCAAAGCGGGGTTTGAGCATTTCGCGGCCGAGGCGTTCGTCAACGTTGAGTTGCTGTGCCTTTAAATCTAGTTTTTGAATTTCTGGGTGGCGAAGGCGGGCGGTTTCGAGTAGATTGGCGAGGTTTGTGGCATCAATCACTTGGCCTGCGCTTAACTGCGGTACGGCTATTTCGGGCAATTCTAGGGGGGAGCCGTTTGTGTCCCAAAGGTGGTTTGAAAGCTTGAGGCGGGCATTTTGAAGTTCAACCGTGGCTTGTTCAAACATCACACGTCGGTCGAGTAGGGTTACTTGGGCATCGGCGGTATCAATGGCTGGCAGGTCGCCTTGCATTACACGTTTGCTTACGAGCTGGTAGCGTTGTGCTGCCAGCTCATAAAACTCTTTGATTAGTAACTGGTTACGATAAGTAAAATACCATTCCCAATATTCCTTTGCCGCGGTAAGGATTAATTTGTTAATCATTTTGACGCGCTCAGCTTCGGCGATATTCTGAAAAATACGCGCATTTTGGAGCGTTGCACGACGTTCGTCAATGACAAACCGTTGCAAGATGGGTACGTTTATCCCCAAGTAACTGACCCCGTCGAGCGGGGTACGGATATCGGTTCCGAGCACATCTCCCACGTTTCGTTCAAAACCCGCCTTGACATCCATGCCGCCCCAGTAGAGGGGCACTTTTAGCTGGTTGTCCCAAAAGTTGAAATAGGCTTTATTTTCAAAATATTTACGGTCAAAATTAATGTCCAATTTAGGATCAAACCCTCCTTTTGCCATCAACAACTCGGCCTTTGCCTGCCCCGAGAGGGAGTTAGCTTGGCGCAACACAGGGTGGTTTTTTAGGACTAAATCGTAAAAATCGCGGTAGGAAAAAACCTTGGCCGTGTCGGTTTGCGCCCACACAGCGGTATTCATTACGATTAGCAGAATGATTGTTTTTTTCATAAACCTCTGTTTGTTTGTTCACTTAAGAACTAACTATTTTTTCGCTTCTTTTTCGCCTTCTTCGGGTAATATATCAGCCAGATAATCAGGCGGGAAGCCATTAAGCTGACGCCATATTTCCCACCAAATAGGCACATCTTGAAGCATGACAAAACCGTTTACGCCCGAACCGATGCGGAGTTGTTCGGGCCATTTTTCGTTTTCGTTTCCTCGCTGATTGGTTTTGATTAATAAACGGTATTGGCCGTTTTTGCTGTTTACCCGGTCAACAACCGCCACAGACCCACCAAAAGTACCGACTGAAGTGCCAGGCCAACCCGAAAATTGCAATGCCGGCCAACCGTCAAACTCTAAGCGTACGTGGCGGCCGGGGGCAATCAATGATAAATCCATAGCTTTGACGTACAGTTCTACCGCCAATTCAGGTTGCCGAGGTTGGAGAGTCACAATCGACTCGCCTTCTTTGATGGTTTCGCCGATTCCCGCTTTGAGGGTCTTGATGACGTAGCCGTCTTGGGGTGAACGAACCACGTATTGGTCGCGCCGGATGCGGATATTTTCATATTTATTTTGAAGTTTTGAAAGCTCCGACTCTCCCTCAGCCACACTCGAAAGAGCTGTACTGCGGTCAGAAAATGCCTTAGCAATGTCTTTGCGGTAATCGGCTTCTACCGAGCTCAACTCAATGCGGGCGTTGATCAACTCATTGCGGGAAATACTAAGTTTTTGGGTTTGCGCCACCACTTTGGCTTGGTCTTCCTGTAGCTTGAGGCGACGGGTTTCGAGGTCAACCAACGAAATTGTACCTTCCTTGTACATTACCTCTGCCCGGTCGAGGCGCTCTTTGGCAATTTGAAAATTGCGATTAATGGCCACCATGTCGGCGCTGTCGCTGCGAACCTTCATTTGAGATTGGATAACTTTGTTGCGGGCCTTTTCTAAACTAAACTGTAATCCTTGGCGCAGGGCAGCAATTTGATTGTCAGTGGCTTCTATTTTGGCTTTATATGCGGCTATGCCGTCGGTTTTTGCCTGAATTTGTTCTTGGGTACGTACCAGAACCTGCGGGTCAAAATAGTCATCTTTTACTTCTGTGATGACCAAAATAGTATCTCCTTTCTTGACGTAATCGCCCTCCCGAACATTCCAGCGGGCTATTTGTCCAGCTACAGCATTTTGTACATTTTGAGGTCGGTCCTGAGGGGTGAGGGCCGTTACGTAGCCTTTTCCGTTGATGTTTTGTTGCCACGGCAAAAACATTACCAACAGCAAGGCAATGACAATGCCCAAAATCCATCGGTAAACGATTCGGGCCGTTTTGGGCGAATGGAGGGTATTGAGTGAATTTACTTCTTTTTCTATGGCGGGTATATTGACCCGTTGCTTTGATAAGTTCAGCATCGTGTTCTGTTTATAAATCAAACCACTTATTTTTCCGGTAAAGAGAGGTGTTTGAGTACACTTTTGTAAGGGCCTTCGGCAATAATTTCTCCTTCGTTCATGACGATGACCCGGTCGCAAGCACCCATAAACTCAGGCTCGTTTGACAATACCAACAATGTCCAATTATTGGAGGAATCGGTCAGTAAATCAATGATACGGAGGCGTTCATTGCGCTCAATTTCCCGGAGAGCGTCGGTATAAAGCATTAGTTTTGGTTGAGTTAGCAAACAACGAGCCAAGGCAATTTTGGTGACAAAACTAAGGGAAAAGCGCCGCCCCCCCGAAATAATGGGAGTACTGAGTCCTTCTGGAAGGGATGAAATTTCATCGGTCAAATTCAATTTGTCGAGTACTTCCTGCAATTGTTCAAGCGTAATTCCTCCTCGGCCCATGGTAAGGTTTTCGAGGATGGTTCCGTCAAAAATTTCCTGATTAGGAAAGTTCATACTTACGTGGGTTCGGAGCAGATTCATGTCCAAATCACGCAAGGATATGCCATTGTACATCACACTACCTTCGTAGCTGCTTAGGATTCCAGAAAGTACTTTGAGCAGAGTATGCTTGCCAGAACCATTTTGTCCAGTGATGCAAATTCGCTCCCCGGCTTTGACATCCAGATTGATATTTTTTAGCGCTGCTTTGGCCGCACCAGCGTAGGTGTAACTCAAATTGTGGGCTTTCAGTGCCATTTCTTCCTTGGGCGTTTTGAAGGTAAGGCCGCCGTCTTTTTCGAGAGGGAGGTCGCTTACGTAGCCGAGTTTATCCACCGCTGTCAACAAATCAAAGACCACGTCAATGCTTAAAAAGAGCTTTTCGACCGCTCCCGTCAATAACACTATCACGATTTCGGAGGCAACAAACTGTCCAAGTGAAATTTGACGGTTAACCAACAGGTAGGTTCCTAACACCAACAAACCTCCGATGACCAAGACCTTGAAAATCAGCGCGTAATAATAAAAACCTTGGAGGATTTTGAAGTGTTTGGTCCGGTAAGTGAGGTAGTTGGTTACCAACCCGTCCATTCGTTGAATGGGTAGATTGGTGGCGCCTGCTGTCTTGAACGAAAACAGTGTCCCAGCCATTCCTTCCAGCCAAGCCACTACGCGGTATTTATATTTGGATTCTTTGATGCTGGTTTCCATTCCTTTACGGCCATTGAGGCGAACGATGGTAAAGAAGACGAAAATAACAAAGAAGCTGAAAGCGATAAAGAAAGGGTGATAAAATGACAGTAACAATAGTCCGAATACAATTTGAAGAACTGCACCCGTGAGGTCAATCAAAAATTTGGGCAGGGCCTTCTGAACCGTCAGTACGTCGAAAAAACGGTTCATTAATTCCGTCGGGTTATCCTGTGAGAGCCCTTCAGAATTAAGGCGAGGAACACGGTAGGTAAATTCAAAAGCCGCTTTGGCAAAGATGCGCATTTGGAGGGTTTCTACCAGCGTTACCTGAATGATTTGCATGATACCGCTGCCTATCAACCCTAACACCACCAAACCCATCAGTACATATACCGAACTAAAAATGGAGCCACTGGAAACCAGACTGAAAATGGCCTGTACGCCCAACGGCAAGATGAGGCTGATAAGCCCGACTACAACTGCGTAAAAATAAATATAGCCAATGTCTTTGCGTTCGTTTCGAAGCAGGCGCGTGAGGCGCTGGAGTGGTGATAAATCTTCCTTTTCTGCTTGTCGCAGTGAGCTGTCGTCGCTGACCAACGGCTGCATGGGAAAGGTTGTAATGTAAACTACTTGTCCATTTTTGCTAGGGTCGGGGTGATTCTTGAACAGGAGCGGGTCTTTACAGCTTATTTGTTCAGAAGGCTCGTAGGTAATCACTGGCGACCAGGCTATTTTTTGGCCTTGGAAATCGCTCCCGCCAATGATTGGGGTGAGTCCAATGTTTAGTTGTTCAAAATAGAGAACTGGATACGCCGAGCTGTTGATTAATTCGTCAAATTGGTCAACTGGGCAACTGTTGACGATGATGGTTAAATCATTTAAACGCGCCGAGTTGCTTAGTGCTTCAATAAAACGGTCAATGTCTTTGGCGGTATAGGTATTGGACTGTTCCACTAAGTCTACTTTGGCTTTTTGAGCCACCACGGGTTGGCCAGTGGCTAAAACCAATTGCTCAACTATTTGCTTAATGTATTGTGAATTCATGGTACGAGTGGGTAGTGAAAAAAATAGGCATTCGCTATAATTGATTTTAACATTTATCGATTATCCAGTATGCTGTTGAACTAAAAAGCATAAAGAGGTTATATTTGTTCCGATTTTTTTCAATTCTAATTTAATTCTAATTTTAGGCTTTTAGTTAGGCAATAATAACCCATTTTATGTATTTTTTGTCATGTTTTACATTTTATAAGTCCAATATTGTGCTACTGAAATACGCAGGTCGCTATTTTATGTTATTTGTGTTACTAGGAGGATGTATGCGGCAGAAATGTGATGACTGCCTGAATCAACCTGCGGGTTCGGCGTTTTTTCCAACTGAAGTGGGCCGTTTTGTAGAATACAACGTCAGAGAAGAAGCATATACACTCGACGGCAGCGTGGCCGTTCGGCAGTACCAATTGAAAGAAGTCGTGGCCGAACGTTATACCGACCCAACAGGGAAAGCCACTTATCGAATCGCCCGTTTTCGTCGCAGTGCCGAGGGGCAACGCTGGCAAGCTGATTCTACGATTACGTTGCGGTTGTTGACCGACCATGCCGTGCGCAACGAAAACGGCAAAGACTACGTAAAAATGTTGTTTCCCCCCGCAGAAATGAACGTATGGAACGGCAATCTTTATAACAATGCGGGGGAAGATAATTACGAACTGAAAAACGTTAATAAACCTTACACATCAGGAACAACAACGTTTGACCAGACGGCTACGGTTATCCAACAAAATGATTCGACGCTGGTAAATCAGGACAAACGCGTTGAAGTATACGCGGCCGAGGTTGGATTGGTATATCGTGAACGAATTCAACTACAATTTTGCTCATCCTCGCCAGCCTGTGTGGGAAAAGCAAAAATCGACTTTGGCACCCGGCAATATTTTCGGTTTAAAACCGCAGGCAAAGAATAAAACAAAAGAACGGTTTTGTACGTAATGATATAAAGATTTTTCATCCAAATGGTAATCAGGAACAGCTATGAATTTCAGTTTACAACGCAGCAAGGGTGGATTGGGTGAGTATGCGCCACCAAGGGCCCTTTTTTATGGGTTATTAATGGCTGCTTACCTGCTGATGTCGGGGGCGCAGGCGCAGCAGGCCAAGTACCTCGTATTATTGAAAGACAAAATAGGGACAACGTTTACGGTCACCAAACCCGAAGCGTTTTTGAGTCAACGCTCCATCGAACGGCGTCAACGGCAGAATATCCCCGTTAGCACCCGCGATTTACCCGTAAGTGCTTCTTACGTAGCTCAAATTCGGCAAACAGGTGCCAAAATATGGTATACCTCGCGTTGGTTGAATGCAGTACTGGTCGAGGCCACTGCCGCGCAGATTACAGCTATTCGTGCCTTGCCTTTTGTGAGTGGCTTGGAGTTTGGGAGGGCGCTGAAAAATGCCCGTCTGTCGGCGGAAAATCAAACCACAACCACCCATCAAAAATTTGGACAAGAAAGCCTGGATTATGGTTCTTCCCAAAATCAAATAGAAATGTTGGGCGCCCACAACATGCACGACCAAGGGTACAGTGGTGCTGGAATGTTGGTGGCAATTCTGGATGGTGGCTTTAGAAATTCAAATACCAATCCTGCTCTGAAGCCAATTTTTGACGATAAAAGGGTAGTGGCTACTTACGACTTTGTTGCCAAAGAAACGAGTGTTTACGAGGATGATTCGCACGGTAACAATGTATTTAGTATCATGGCGAGCTATTTGCCTGGGTCATTGATTGGGCCTGCTTACAGTGCGTCGTATGTGTTGCTACGCTCAGAAGATGCGGGCTCAGAATCTCATCTTGAAGAAGCTAATTGGCTTTTTGCGGCCGAATACGCCGATAGCTTAGGGGTAGATGTGATTAATACGTCGTTGGGCTATACCGAATTTGATAACCCCGCCGATAATTATACCTATGCCGATATGAATGGTCGTAATGCGCTCGTAACGAGAGCCGCCGATTGGGCCGCTGGCGCTGGCATGGTGGTAGTGGCATCGGCGGGCAATGAGGGCAGCAGCCCTTGGAAATACATAGGCGCTCCCTCCGACGGTGATTCTGTGTTGGCAATTGGGGCCGTTAACAGTTTAAAAGGCTTGGCGGCTTTTAGTTCATTGGGGCCATCGGCCGATGGACGCGTTAAGCCTGATGTCAGTGCCCGTGGACAAGCCACGACGCTCTCAAACCAGAACGGAACCGTCACAACGGGCAACGGTACTTCGTATTCTGCGCCGCTGATTGCGGGGTTAGTCACGGCTTTTTGGCAATCGCAACCGTATCTAACGGCCATGCAAGTGGTAGATTGTATTCGCCGGGCGGGAGATCGTTTCGGTGCTCCGACACCCCAATTTGGATACGGCATACCTACTTTTGAAAGCGCAGTTCGGGTAGCCAAAGAAAGATACCCTGTCACTGCTATTGCGGATTGGATAAAGCCCGTTGATGCTCATATTTATCCCAATCCGTTGGGAGCTTCGTCTGAAGTAAACATTTATTGGGGGGGGCTGTATGCGGGGAAAAACGTATCGGTTCAACTGCTAGATGCAGCGGGCCGGGTGGTGTATCAACAGTCGGTTTTGGCAAATGAGGCCACGTCCAAAATGACTTTTCCGCCGTTGGCCAATGGCGTCTATTTCCTAAAAATGAACGATAATCAACGTGAGAGGGTTTTGAAGGTAATTAAATAAACACAAAAATTGCCGAATGAAACCGCATCTTAAAATAGACATTGTATCTGATGTAGTATGTCCTTGGTGCTATATTGGAAAGCGTCGCCTCGAAAAAGCCATTGAGCAACTGAAAGACGACTATACTTTTGAACTTCGTTATTTACCCTTTCAACTTTCGCCCGATACCCCTGCCGAAGGCGAAAATACCAAAGAGCGTTTGGTTGCTAAGTTTGGTAGCGAAGACCGTTACAATCAAATTATTCAACAGGTTTCGGGCGTGGCAGCGGCTGAAGGCTTGCGTTTTGACTTGGAAAATCAAACGGTATCGCCCAACACCCAAACGTTGCACCGTTTGATTGGCTACGCCCAACAACAAGGCAAACAATTGGAAATGGTCGAGACACTTTTTAAGGCTTATTTTGAAGATAGGGTAGATTTGACCCAGACCGAAACCGTCGTACAACTTGCTACAGGGATTGGCTTGGATGCCGAAAAAGTGCGTGAGGTATTGGTAGGCAACGTTGGGGCCGAAGAACTTGATAAGCAATTGTATCAAAATCGATTGATGGGGGTAAGTGGAGTGCCGTATTACATCATCAACGATAAATATGCCGTTTCGGGGGCGCAGCCTACCGAACTGTTTTTGGAAGCCTTGCCCGAAATCGCCCTAAAAGCGCCGATTCAAGCCCCAGTTGCTGCTGGCGAAGCCTGTGATATTGAGACAGGTGTGTGCTGATTTTTCTGATTTTATGGGAAGTGCCTATTTTATTTTTTATAAAAAAACCGTACTTTTGCGCCACGTTTCATCCGAAGGACGTGATCCTTCATAAGTAAACCAATGCAAATACCATGGTAAGAATTCGTTTAGCGCGTCGTGGACGCAAAAAAGCAGCTATGTATGATATCGTTGTAGCTGATGCTAAAGCACCACGTGATGGTCGCTTTATTGAGAAATTGGGTACATACAATCCAATCTCGAATCCAACTAAGATTGTTTTGAACGTGGACAAAGCGGTAAAATGGCTCCTTAACGGTGCTCAGCCTACTGACACAACCCGTTCTATTCTGAGCCACGAAGGTGTATTGATGCGTAAACACTTGCAAGTAGGTGTAATCAAAGGCGCCATTACCCAGGAAGTAGCTGACGAACGTTTCGAAGCTTGGAAACAAGAGAAGCTTGGAAGAGTTGAAGCCAAAAAAGACGGCTTAGACAAAAAACAAGCGGTTACAAAATCAGCTCAATTGGAAGCTGAACGTAAAGTAAATGAAGCTCGCGCTGCTGCTATTGCTAAGAAAAACGTAGTGGAAGAAGCTCCTGCTGCAGAACCTGCCGCTGAAGAAGCTGCTGCCCCTGCCGAAGAAGCTGCTGAATAATTGTGAAAGCTTTCATAAATGGTATGAGCCTCTTTTGATAGGTTCATACCATTTTTTTTAATACGAAATTATGCAGTACAACGATTGTTTTCAATTAGGACACATCACCCGTACCCACGGCACGCGCGGTGAGGTCGTCATTTTTCTGGATGTTGATTTTCCAGAAGATTATGAGGAACTAGATTCGGTGTTTGTAGAAATAAAAGGGCAGCTTGTTCCTTATTTTATCAAAAATATCAACGTTCAGAAGGGCAGTAAGGCCATTGTCAAATTTGAGGATATTAACTCCATCGAAGCCGCTACGCCGTTGATTAACTGTGCGTTGTTTCTTCCCGAAGAAAACTTGGATGAGTTGGACGGAAGCCAATTCTATTACCACGAAATCATTGGATTTAAAGTAGTGGATGAAAAATTGGGCGCGCTTGGCACCGTTACGACGGTATATACGATGTCAACGCAAGATTTGATTGCGATGAGTTACAACGGAAACGAAGTACTGATTCCCGTCAATGATGACATTGTTTTGAGAGTGGATCGTGAACAAAAAATCCTGCATGTGGTGTTGCCCGAAGGATTGTTGGAAGTATACACCGAAGAAACCACCACGCCCGAAGACGGACAGGAAGACGAACAAGAATAATTATGCGCATTGATATCATCACTTGTTTGCCGCGTTTGTTGGATAGCTTTTTTGCTCATTCTATCTTAAAACGCGCCCAAGACGCCAACCACGCACAGGTACACGTACACGATCTGCGCGATTATTCCACCAACAAACAGCGTCAGGTGGATGATTATGCCTTTGGTGGGGGGGCAGGCATGGTGTTGATGATTGAACCCATTGCCAAATGTATTCGTCAATTACAGGCAGAGCGCACGTACGATGAAGTGATTTATATGACTCCCGACGGGGAACGTTATGAGCAAAAAATGGCCAATCGGCTGTCGATGACCGAGAATCTTATCATTTTATGTGGGCACTACAAAGGCGTTGATGAGCGCCTTCGTGAACACTTTATTACCAAAGAAATCAGCATTGGTGATTATGTATTGTCGGGCGGAGAGCTTGCCGCTTGCGTGGTTGCTGATTCCATCATTCGGCTTATTCCGGGGGTATTAAATGACGAAACATCGGCCTTAACGGATTCATTTCAGGATAACTTACTAGCCCCACCCGTATACACCCGCCCTGCCGAATTTGAGGGTTGGAAAGTCCCTGACATTCTTCTTTCGGGTCATGAGGCCAAAATTTCAGATTGGCGTTTTCAGCAATCTCTGGAACGCACCCGTACCCGTCGGCCTGATTTATTAGATTGAACTTTTAGCAGGGGTTGAATCTCATTTTCTTCGTTACCATCCCATCTCATTAATAATATCAGACGCAATAAGCGCTGGTTGCGTACATTTTTGGGCGGCGCGGTCGCCAGCATTACCGTGCTGAAATACGCCGAAAATAGCCGCATCGGCGGGAGGCATTCCTTGAGCGAGTAAGCCCGTAATAATTCCCGTCAAAACATCCCCGCTGCCACCCGTTGCCATGCCTGGGTTGCCCGTCGAATTAAAATGAACGCTTCCATCGGGCAATGCTATTGCAGTGTGAGCGCCTTTCAGACAGACGATGAGTTGATATTTTTGGGCAAATGCACGCAACAAGACTAGTTTTTCAAAATCATCTTTCCATTGATTATTCAATAACCTTTGAAACTCCTTGGGATGTGGGGTTAAAATGGAGTTTTTGGGTACCAATTGCAGTAAATCTGGATGTTTACTGAGCAAATTAAGGGCATCGGCATCCAAAACAATGGGTGAAGCAAGCGAGCTTAAAAGTCCCTGTAACATCAAGAGGGTTTGTGGGTCCTGACCCAACCCTGGGCCAATTCCGATGGCGGAATAGGGTTCAATGTCAGGAACGGTTGTATTGACCATCCAATGCCAGTCAGGAAGCACCATGGCTTCGGGGAAGCTTGTTTGAAGAATGTCGTAGCCACAACGCGGCGCCTGTACCGTAAGGAGTCCAGCCCCCGAGCGGAGACAGGCCTTGGCTGACAAAACAATCGAGCCCATTTTGCCGTAACTGCCGCCAATCAACAAAGCGTGTCCAAAAGAACCTTTGTGCGAATACTTTTTACGGCCTTTAATAAGGGGCGAGAGGGTGGCTGCCGTGGTGTAAAAATAAGGGGTTGGCGTTTGGGCCTCGTAACTTTCCGAAAGGCCAATCGAAACAAGATGCCATTCTCCAACGTACTCGGCGCATTGAGGCTGAAAAAAAGCCAATTTTGGGCACTGAAAAGCAATTGTGTAGGCAGGCTTGATGATGACGTCTGAGGAGTCATTGGGAGTATCGGCAAAAAGGCCACTGGCGATGTCGACCGAAATAGTCATTGCCTCCGAACCATTTACTTGCTGAATAACTTTGGCGATGAGCCCCGTGGCGGGCCGGGAGAGGCCCGAACCCAGCAGCGCATCAATGACAAAAGAGTTGGGGGAAAATGTTGGAATTTCTGCCTCTTGTTCAATCCATTGAATGGAGGTTTGTGGATGCAGTCGTTGCAGATTTTGGGCAAAATCGGGTGTGCCCTTTTCGGTATGTTTTACAATGTAGACCTTAACAGGGTAACATTTTTGAATCAATATTCGGGCGATGGCCAAACCGTCTCCTCCATTATTGCCCATTCCACAGATGATATTTACCAGGCATTGATCATCAAAGTGGGCACAAAACCACTTCACAAACGCAACGGAGGCGCGCTCCATTAAATCAATGGAATGAATGGGCTCATGGGTAATGGTAAATGCATCCCATGCACGTATTTGATTTACGGAAAAGACTTTCATTGGTTGCTGATTAACTGAGTTCTAATCCATCCAATTCTTCGTACATCGAGTTGTTGCTGATGAATTCTGGCACAATCGTTTTTAAGTGCGTAACCATCAGGGCTTTGTCGCCTTCTCTGAGCGCTTTTCGTAGGTCTTGAAGTGTGGCAGTAATTTCGGTAAAAGGGGAAGAATATACCTTTGCAATCTGAATTTTTGGGTGGTATGTGGCAACGGTGCGCTCTTTGTCGCTCAGTAGCTCTTCGTAAAGTTTCTCTCCAGGCCGTAGGCCAGTATACGTAATTTGGATGTCTTTCTCCAGACGTAAACCAGAGAGTTTAATCATTTTTTGGGCTAAATCGGCAATTCTAACGGGTTCGCCCATGTCAAATACGAAAATTTCGCCGCCCTTCCCCATGCTTCCTGCTTCCAACACCAACTGACAGGCTTCGGGGATGGTCATAAAATAGCGAATAACGTCGGGATGGGTGACGGTAATCGGCCCGCCAGCCTGAATTTGTTTCTGAAACAGCGGAACCACCGAACCGTTGGAGCCGAGTACATTTCCAAAGCGAGTGGTGATAAAACGGGTACTGGTGGGGAAACGATTGTTGAGACTTTGAACGTACAATTCGGCCAAACGTTTGGTTGCGCCCATCACATTGGTGGGGTTGACCGCTTTGTCGGTCGAAATCATAACAAATTTATTGACGCCCGTTTCGACGGCCAAATCTGCCAAAATTTTTGTTCCGAAAACGTTTACTTTAATCGCCTCGTAGGGGTGGTCTTCCATCAGCGGAACGTGCTTGTAAGCGGCCGCGTGAAAAACAAAATTAGGATGGTACTGACTGAAAATATGCCGCATCCGGATTTCATCCGTTGCATCTGCTACTTGTAAAATAACCCTTGTTCCGTCGCCTAAATATTTTTTGAATTGTTGCTTTAATTCATTATCCAAATCATAAAGCCCCGATTCGGATTGGTCGAGTAAAATGAGAGTTTTGGGCTGAAAACGAATCAGTTGACGAATGATTTCACTCCCGATAGAACCCGCCGCGCCCGTCACCAACGCCACTCTTCCGGCCAGTTGGCGGCTTATGTTTTGATTATCAATCTGAATGGGGTCACGTTCGAGCAAATCCTCGATACGGATATTACGGATTTCTTCCGTTTTTAGTTGATAGTCACCCAGTTTATCGTAAATAGAGGGGGCTACTTTGACGATGATGTCCTGCTTTAAAAAACGCTCAATGATTTGGTTTTTACGCTGTGGTTTAATGTCGTTGATGGCCAAAATTACTTCAATATCTTCTGGATTATGGCCCTCGATGAACTGATGGACAGCGTCTGATTCGGAATAAACTACTACTCCTTCAAGTGATTTAAAACTTAATGACGGATTATCATCAATAAAACCAAGGATATTATATTTTTTGTGGCGGTTGCGAAGCAGGGTGTTTTTGATTAAAATTCCTAGTTCTCCCGCACCATAAATTAGAACGTTAACTTTTTCTCCAGGAGCGTTGACAATCAGTGTTTTATAAATATTTTTTACCAATAAACGACTCGCAATCATCAAAAACAATGAGATGAAATACTCAATGCTAAGGATGGAAATTGGAATGTAAAAAAGGTTGTTGTCGGTAGTACGAGACAAGGCCACCGAGATAATCATGGTCAGCAGACTGCTTGTCGTAATGGCCTTAAAAATCAGGGAGGTATCGGCAATGCTGGTGTGGCGAACAATGCCAGTATACGACCGAAAATAGAAGAAAAAAATGATTCTGGTGGCCAGCAGAACCAACAGGTAATATTTATAGAGCGACCAGTTTACGGCCGAGATTTCGAGGTTGAATCGGAGGGTACAGGCAATAAAAAAAGCGACAATAACGACTGCTATATCAATGGCTAATATCAAATGTCGTGATACGAAGCGGGTAGAATATTTAGTCAGTAAATGCTCAATCATTGGATGTAAAACTGCAATTTTACTTGAAATAGGGTAAAATTTAATTGTCAAAGTTAAAAAAACATTTCAAAACTGTACTATGGTCCTTTGCCTTTTTAGGATTTAAGCAAGTCTTGCAGGGCCGCTGATACGGATTCAAATGAGTAGGTAAAATCGGTTGTTTTTGCAATTCTATCGTTAACTACATAATTGCTACCGAGTACTACATCTGCCATTTGGCCAAACAAAATTTTTAAAGCGAAAGAGGGAACATTTGGAAGCCATAGGGGGCGTTTCAACACTTTAGCTATTTGACTTGTAAAGTCTTGATTCGTCACAGGTGCTGGGGCGACCGCATTGTAAATACCGCTCCATTTCTCATTCTCTAGGGCTTCAATGTACATTTTACATAAATCCTCAATGTGAATCCATGAAATCCATTGTTTGCCGCTACCAAGCGGGGAGCCGACTCCCCAGCGAATGGGGGCGGCGATTTTTGGCAATGCACCTCCTTGCATACTCAATACCACACCCACCCGCAATTTAGTGGTTCTGACCCCTACATTATGGATGAGCTCAGATGCGTTTTCCCACGACCGAGTTACATGTGATAAAAAATCTGTGCCAGAGCGGGTTTCTTCCGTTAAACGAATATCGCCAGTATTTGCCCCGTAAAAACCCGTTGCCGAAGAAGATACAAAGGCTTTTAACTTATAGGGACGTCCTTGCAAGTGACGGGCTATGAGCTCAATGCTTTGGGTACGACTCGTGATGATTTCTTGTTGCCGCGCGCGCGTCCAACGTTGGTCGGCAATTCCTGCTCCCGCCAAATGAATCAAATAGTCAGCCTTGGCCAAGGCCTCTTCTTCGATGATTCCTTTGGCAACGTCCCATTTATACACCTTCACATTGGGGACTGGTTCTTTTTTTCGACTAAGGTAAGAGACTTCATAGCCTTTTTCCAATAAAAGTGTGGTAAGGCGGCTTCCAATCATTCCGGTGCCTCCCGTAATTAAAACAGTTTTGGACATCTTGTGCCTTTTTTACATGAGTTGAAAAGAGTACTAACCTATAAACTAAATATACGCCCAAAAAGTGGTACAGACCCGAAAAAAATACCGTGAAATAAGCGCGGGACTTGTATTGGAGGTTTTTATTCTCCCGCAATTGATGAAGTAAAAAGCATGCTTATTTTTGAGGTTTATGGTATTGATAGTGTATTTTTTTTGTTGTAATTGATTAATAAAGAGCGGTTTGTGGGTGAATATATTGCTTTTGTATTCTTGTAAAGCAAATTGTAGGGTATATTTTTTTTGTTTTTTATATAGTTTGGCATTATCCTTGTTTAGTTTTTTGTATAATATAATAGAGTAGGGTAATTTGGCATTAGCCTCACTTCTTTGAAGTGAGGCCATGTTTTTTTATGGGGAGGAAGTAATTGGAGCGAACTTTTAAAATAAGTTAGTTTGTTGCTAATTATGGACTTAACAGCCTTCTTATGTCATTTAGACTCATTTCTGATTATCAACCCACGGGAGACCAACCGCAGGCCATTGCCAAATTAGTTGAAGGAATACGCGAGGGAGAGCGGGCCCAAACCCTTTTGGGGGTGACGGGTTCGGGAAAAACCTTTACCGTAGCCAATGTGGTAGCGCAACTGGACCGACCGACCTTGGTTTTGAGCCACAATAAGACCCTTGCTGCTCAGCTGTACGGAGAATTCAAACAGTTTTTTCCAGATAATGCCGTCGAATACTTTATTAGTTATTACGACTACTACCAGCCAGAAGCGTACATTTCAACCACCAATACATACATTGAGAAAGACATGGCCATCAATCAAGAGATTGATAAGTTACGTCTTTCTACTGTATCGTCTCTGATGTCGGGGCGGCGCGATGTGCTCGTGGTGGCGTCGGTGTCGTGTATTTATGGCGCGGGCAATCCCGAAGAATACCGAAAAAGTATATTGCGCGTTGGGGTGGGCGAAATCATGAGTCGAAACCAGTTTTTGTTTCGATTGGTTGAAATTCTTTACAGTCGCACCGAGGCAGAGTTTGCCCGGGGAAATTTTAGGGTCAAGGGAGATACCGTCGATATTTATCCCAGCTACGCTGATTTTGCGTATCGTGTTATATTCTTTGGCGATGAAATTGAGGAAATTCAACGTATAAATCCCACCAACGGCAAGAAAATATCGTCCGAAAAAATGGTGGCTATTTTCCCCGCCAATTTATTTGTGACAGGGCGAGAGGTGCTGTTGAATGCCATTCACGAAATTCAGGATGATTTGGTGGCTCAAGTGCGCTATTTTGAGCTGGAAGGCCGACACATGGAGGCCCAGCGCATCAGGGAGCGTACGGAGTTTGATATGGAGATGATGCGCGAACTTGGGTATTGCTCGGGCATCGAAAACTATTCGCGTTACTTTGACCGTCGTAAGCCTGGCGAACGCCCTTTTTGTCTGATTGATTATTTCCCGGAGGATTTTCTGCTCGTGGTAGACGAAAGCCACGTGACCATGCCCCAAATCAGGGCCATGTGGGGAGGCGACCGCTCGCGGAAAGAGTCTTTGGTCGACTTTGGATTTCGACTGCCAAGCGCGTTGGACAACCGTCCGCTTACTTTTCAGGAATTTGAAGAATTGGCTGGACAATCGGTGTTTGTGAGTGCTACCCCCGCTGATTACGAATTGCGCCGAACGGACGGCGTAGTGGTAGAACAGATAATTCGACCAACAGGCCTGCTTGACCCTGAGATTGAAGTGCGGCCGAGTATCAACCAAATTGATGATTTATTGGAAGAAATTGATAAGCGAGTCAAACGAAACGAACGTGTATTGGTGACGACACTCACCAAACGGATGGCGGAAGAATTGAGCAAATATTTGGAACGCGTGGGAGTGAAGGGGCGCTATATTCACTCCGAGGTAAAAACCCTCGAACGGGTCGAAATCCTGCGCGATTTGCGCTTGGGGGCGTTTGATGTGTTGGTCGGCGTTAACCTTCTGCGTGAGGGGCTAGACCTGCCTGAAGTATCTTTGGTGGCTATTATGGATGCCGATAAAGAAGGTTTTCTTCGTGATATTCGTTCGTTGATTCAGACCATTGGCCGCGCGGCGCGGAACGAAAACGGAAAAGTGCTGATGTACGCCGACCGAATGACGGGCTCAATGCAAAAAGCGATTGACGAAACCAACCGCCGTCGCGCCATTCAGTTGGCTTATAATGAAGAAAACGGCATCACGCCCAAGACCATCTTCAAGAGTCGAGAAGCCATCATGGAGCAGACTTCGGTGGCGGATTCCAGAGGGTCTGGAAAACGGTTTTATGTGGAGCCAGACGAGATTCGGATTGCAGCCGACCCCGTTATTCAATATTTGGGCAAGCCCGAAATTGAAAAACTTATTGCCGAGACCCAGCGTAAGATGGAAATTGCGGCTAAAGAACTCAACTTTTTGGAGGCGGCCCGTTATCGTGATGAGATGTTGCAGCTAAAAGAAAAATTGAAGAACTAAACTTTCGAACTTACCATTCCCTGATGTCGCCTAACGCTGCTTTCGCACTAACGATGGTTGTTTCAGCCGCAGATATTGACGAACTTAATCACGTCAATAACGCCGTTTATCTGCAATACGTGCAAGAAGCAGCCATGAGCCATTGGCAGAGTGTAGCCTCGAAATCCCTTCAGGATGAGGTAGTTTGGATGGTAAGACGTCATGAAATAGATTATTTGCGACAGGCCATGCTGGGAGATACACTCCTCATCAAAACGTGGGTAGGCCAATACACCGCCGCCACTTGGGACCGGCATTATGAGATTTATCGGGTCAGTGATAATCGGTTATTGGTCAAGGCCATGAGCGTTTGGGTGCCGCTCGACCGTCAAACCCATCGCATTAAACGCCTCGAAGGGGCGCTGTTGGATTGCTTTTTGGGGTGAGTCAATAATGAAATCTGCATTGAAGAATATGGATTCGGTCATTGAGCACTTGGTAAACTAAAAGATGTTCTTCGGTTATTCGTCGAGACCAATATCCACTTAGGCTTGCCTTCAACGATTCAGGCTTTCCTTTTCCTTCAAATGGGGTCCGAAGACACTCTTTTATAAGTTCATTGATACGTTTGAGAACATTTTTATCAGTGCGTTGCCAATAGAGGTAATCCTCCCAGGCATCGCTGTCCCATGATAGATTCATTACTTAATCTCCAATTAAATCGTGGGATTCATACAGATTTTTTTTGCTTCTCTCAACTGCTTTCAGTAGTCTGTCGCGGTTATTTTCGGTACTGAGTAAATGCAGTGTCTCCAGAATGGAATTATATTCGTTAAGAGAGAGTAAAACGACATTTTTGTTCTCACTCCGGTTAATAATCACCAATTCACCGTCTTCTGTTACTTGGTCAAGGGCGGATTTGAGGTTTTTGCGGAAAGAAGAATACGTAACAACTTGCATATTTGTACATGATTTTGTACAAAATTACGTACTTTTGACGAAAACCCCCAAAAAATAACGATTATAAATGAAGCTCCTCATTGAAAGGGTGTAAGGCTTCAAAGTATGTAATAAAATTCGAATCAAATGAATCCTGAAATTCTTCATCCCGAACTCCTGTTTCAAACCGCGCGCAGCGGTGGAAAAGGCGGGCAGAATGTAAATAAAGTCGAGACAAAAGTTGAGTTGCGCTTCGACGTCGCCAATTCATTGCTTTTGTCGGAAGAGGAAAAAGCCGTACTATTGGAAAAACTCGCCAACAAATTGACCAATGAAGGTGTATTGGTGCTGTATCACCAAACCGAACGTTCGCAGTTTGGCAATAAAGAAAAAGTAGTCAAAAAGTTTGACGCCCTGATTCGCAAGAGTTTTGAAAAGCCCAAGCCGCGCAAAGCCTCAAAACCCACCGCAGCCTCCAAAGAAAAAAGATTACAGACCAAACAGCGCGACGCGGAAGTAAAAGCCTTGCGTCGGAAAATATCGGAATAAGTAATGAGTGATTTTAATTTTGAAGTACAGCCGTTAACGGATATTTTACGAATAAAACACCTTGGTTATCAGACGTATTTGCCGCATTATGCGCATTTGTGGTACAACACTGAGGGCATAGATTGGTACTTGCATAAATGTTTTAATGAAACACAACTCGCCCTTGACTTAGCCAATCCTGACGTATCTTATTTTTGTATTCGGGTCAACGGTGAAGATGCTGGTCTGCTCAAACTCGTCAAGAATAAAGCGCCGCTTGACCAAAATCCGCTGCAGTGTCTTTATCTCGAAAAAATCTATTTCCTAAAATCGTATACGGGTTTGGGGTTGGGTCAGAAAACCATGCATTGGGTATTTGAAAAAGCCCGTCAATCCGAATTTATACAAGTTTGGTTAATGGCGATGGACTCTTCGCAAAAAGCCATTGAAAGTTACAAAAAAGCGGGCTTTTCGCTGCTTGCGCCTTCCCGTCTCGACGACATTGAGTTCAGTCGTTTGAAGTCAGAACTTCGCGGAATGGTGATTCTTGCCAAAAAAATATAGCCCCCTTTTTTTTAGTAAATTTTTGTAGAATTTATTTCTCAACGCATAGGGGAATATTTTCCCCCTTTTTACTCGAAGGGAGACCGATAGCGGCTTTGACATTCATCAGATGACCGCATGGGTTTGGGGTATACTAAACAAAAACTTATCTTGCGGCATGGATATTCGTGATTACATTCGTTTAGCAATTTCAGAGGATGTGGGCGACGGCGACCACACTTCCCTTTCTACCATCCCCCGCGACGCTGAGCGCCGCGCCCGACTGTTGGTCAAAGAAGACGGCATTGTGGCGGGAGTCGAGGTGGCCAAAATCATTTTTGAAGAAGTTGACCCGTTGTTGCAGGTGGAGCTTTTGATGCACGATGGGCAGGCCATTCAAAAAGGCGATATTGTTTTGACCGTTAGCGGCGATGCACAGGCTATTTTAAAGGCGGAGCGCTTGGTACTCAATACGATGCAACGCATGAGCGGTATTGCTACTTATACGCGTTCGTTGGTAAATATGTTGGATGGATTGCCAACTAAGCTCCTTGATACCCGTAAAACCACCCCTAATTTTCGGATTTTTGAGAAAATGGCCGTGAAAATCGGCGGAGCGGTCAATCACCGGTACGCGCTTTATGACATGATCTTAATCAAAGATAATCATGTGGATTATGCGGGGGGGATTGAGGCAGCCATTACGCAAGCCAATGATTATCTGGCTCGTACGGGACGAAAATTGCACATCGAAATTGAAGTACGAAGCCTCACCGAACTGGAAGAAGCCCTGCGAGTAGGACGAATTCAGCGCATTATGCTCGATAATTTTAGCCTCGAAAACCTCCGCACTGCCGTGGAGCGAGTAGGAGGGAAGTACCCTACCGAAGCCTCGGGCGGTATCCGGGAAGATTCAATTCGAGCAGTTGCCGAAACGGGCGTAGATTACATTTCATGCGGCGCACTTACCCATCAAATCAAAAGCCTTGACTTGAGCCTGAAAGCGTATTGATTTGCATTTGTATAATCTAAAAAGGGAGGATTTTATCAAAACTTATTGATAAAAATCCTCCCTTTTTGACTTTATGTTGGAGGAAATATATTCCCCTTGAACCGAAGTGAAAAGAATGTAGTGTGCTGAAAATCAGGAAAATAGCTTGTGTTTTTGTGGCTACTGGTTGATTGGAAAGCTAAGCCCGACGTAGAGCATTTGGGAGCGTAATCGAAAACGTCTATTGTCGTCTACCAGAATATTGTTTGTTTTATATTCACTCACTGCCAGTAGGTAGCTTACCTTGACCGCAACTCGTTCTGTAATACGCAAACGTGCAAATAACTCACTGTTTAGCGTGCCTTTTACATGGTCTTGGGGGAGTTGGAGCGCGAAGCCAGAGGGGCTTGCTTCTTGGTAGGTTCGGTGCAGGTTTAAAGAATCTACTTTGTTGAAACCAGAGGAGCCCAAATAAAAGCCAGAACGGCGTGTTCCTAAGGCAAAACCTAAAATATCGGCGTTGGCTCCAAGCTCCAATCGGTTGAATAACGATAGCTGAAAACCTAGATTGAAATTAAAGGAAGTGATGGCTGTTTTGAGTTGAAGCGTATCAATATTTTGCATGACTAGGGGCGCATTGATGGCCAATCCCGACTTTCCACGGGTTAGTTCTGACGGGGCAGTTGTGTAGTCTAACGTATTGGTTATCAGATGAGAACCTCTCACTCCCCAACCTACTTGGAAAATGCCTTTTCTATCCAGTTTGAGGTATTGATTGTAAAGAAAACTGATATTTGATGACTTATCTTTCCAAGCCACTCCCACATCCATTCTGGTTTGGATGGGATTAAACAACTGGGCGTATGACGTTTTGGAAAAAAATGATAAATATATATATGCTAATAAGGATAAAAATGCTTTAAATCTCATTTTTGGGCTAATTTTGGTTAGTTTGCTAATAACTTTACGTGCAAATGAATATGTTTATTATTGAATCACAAAAGTTCGAGTGGTTATTTTTCTAAAAAACTAAAAAAGCCGGAGGCAACTGCCTCCGGCTTTTTTTCCTAACCTAACCTATGAGAAAAAATCTTGCATCATTGAGATGCTGATTCAACCAAACCCGTTACAAATGTCGTGCCTGAGGCCGAAATATTTTAGCGTAGAAATACCTGTTTTTCACAAAACGCAAATTTAGTTTCTTCAATTATCCAACGGTTTGCATATCTATAACCCCTTCCTTAGCTTGCGGCATTGTTTCACTTTTTTAATCCCTTTTACCAACATGCCAAAAATTGCAGGGCGCTTTTTTTCAAAAGCAGAAATCGACAAGTACCGTGGCGAATTCAAAAAAGCCCATCAGCCCTTAGCCCACGAGCCCCAAAATCCAGATGAAAACCGACAGGCAGAATACTTTAGCCGTGAGATATTGCAACAACTCCTCGACACCGGTTGCGACGGCTTGCGTATTTACTACGGCGTAGCGCCCGAAACCAACGGAGAAATTGACCCCGCAGGCACAGCCATGATGCGCCGCCTGTTTTTGGTGCCCGTAAAGATTGACGAAAAAGGCAACGGAAGAGATTTTCAGTTTAAAGCTATCAAAAGTGCTTCGGGTGAGAAGGATGGAACCCCAGGAGATGGCGGTGCCGGAGGGGGATTGCCTTGTCCCGGATTTTGTAATCCATAAAATTCTATGATTACTTTATTTCTTGCATATTTTGCTGATTTAAGTATTGTTATACCTACAATTATTGCAATAATTAGAAGGGGCTATTTTAATACTGACATTTACAAACTAATAGGTATCTATGGTTTTTTAACACTATTAAGAAATGCGGTGACCCTTATAATGAATCAGTTAGGAGTGTATAATATTTACATCTATAACTGGCATAATTTGTTGGAGTTTATTCTTATTGCAATCATTTACAGGATTGCTGTAAAAAACCACTATTTCAAATATTTAACAATTGGGGGCATTCTTATTGTAATATGTACCGCATTTTTGGATTACAATACACTACTTAATGCCAAAACAAAAGACTTTAATCAATTTTCCTACAATGTATCAGGCTTTATTGCAATCGTTTTTATTCTTTTTTACTTTTATCAACTTTTGAAAAGCCTTCACGTTCCTAATTTGACAAGATACCCTTTGTTTTGGTTTAGTGCAGGTGCTTTACTTTATTATGCAGGTACCATATTTTCTTATATTTTTATTGAAACTACTTTTAACAGTACTATTGAATTGAGGCAACAATATTGGATGATTGATGCAGTCCTGTCAATAGTTTTCAGCGTTTTTCTTTGTTTTTCTATCTGGTACATGAAGCCCGAGAAAACCGTTTGATAATTTTAGCTGAAACGAGTATTCATCGTCGGCGAGGTTTTGTTAATTATAATGCAACCTCGCCGACGTTTAATCTCACACCATACCGAGTCACTCGCTCGGTTTTTTTGTGCCGTTAACTAAAAAAATAAAGCGTCCCGAGTTTTTCTACGTATTTTTGAGCGGCTCATATTACAGTCATCTAGCCCGGATATGGAATCTCCCTATGTCATCATTATCGGGACGGGCATCATGCTGATTATGGCAATGTTCATTGTGCTGTTTGTGATGTATTATCAACGCAAGCAGATTGAACAACAGATGCGCGTCAAAGACATGGAAGCCGAATTTCAACGTAAGCTTCTGGAGGTTTCTATGGCCTCAACCGAAGCTGAGCGCCGGCGCATTGCTCAGGATTTGCACGATGATATTGGGGCGTTGTTGTCGGTTACAAAATTGACATTCAATGCTTTATACGGACAGCTAGGCTCCAAAGACCAAGCCGAGCGGCTCGCCAAGCAGGTACGAGAAGCCCTCGACGAAACCATCAGCCACGTGCGGCGCATCAGTCGCGAACTCGTGCCTACCACGCTGGAGCGCTTTGGGTTGCCGGCAGCGTTGCAGGAATTTGCGGCCAAAAGCATCGGTAGCCATACGGTTCGGATTACGTTTGGCTATTCGGGAGACGAAAGTATACGCATGGAGCCGAAGGTAGAACTGATGCTGTACCGGGTGGCGCAGGAACTTATCAACAACGCGCTCAAACATTCAGGCGGAACCAACGTTCACGTTCAGCTGTCGTTGCCGCCTGAAACTTTTGGCTTGGTTGTGGAAGACAACGGCCACGGGTTTAATTTGCAAGAGGCCCATACGCGTCCTTCGCCGGGGTTGGGGCTGGATAGTATTGAAGGGCGATTGCGGGTTATCAACGGAAAAATTAACTACGAAACAGGTCCCCAAAAAGGCTGTCGTGCGGTGGTGGAACTCAGGCAGTTGGTGCTGTTTGAGAAAGCAAAAAAACGAGACGTTGAAAAAGCACAATAAGACGACGGTAGCAGACAAATTCAAAGTGTAAAAATCGGATGGAAAAGATTAAACTCGTAATAGCAGATGATCATAACCTTTTCAGAAAAGGGATGACGGCTATGTTGAATCAAATCGGTGATTTTGAGTTGATTGGGGAGGCTGCCAACGGCAAAGAATTGTTGGATTTGTTGGCCCGCGTCACGCCCGACATTGCCCTGCTGGACCTTCAGATGCCCGTAATGGATGGAGTCGAAACGACCGAGCACATTCAGTCGCAGTTTCCGCACGTCAAGGTGATTATCGTTTCCATGCACGAAGAAGACCGTTTCATCATTCACCTGCTTGAAAAGGGCGTCAACGGCTATCTGCTGAAAGACTCCGAGCCGGGAGAAGTCGAAAACGCCATTCGCCGCGTCATGTCTGATGGTTTTTATTACAGCGATTTTGTATCCAAAGCCCTGCACCGCAAAGTAATCACGCGGGCTACGCCACCGGCGCCGCTGTTTAACAGCAAAGTACAAATCTCTCCGCGAGAAATGGAAGTATTACAATTGCTCTGCGAGGGCCTTTCAACGCTAGAAATCAGCGAAAAGCTGTTTGTGAGCCCCCGCACGGTGGAAGGCCACCGGCTGCGGTTGTTGGAAAAAACGGGTACCAAAAATACGGCGGGGCTAGTGGCATACGCGTTCAAAAACGATTTGCTTTAGCCCCGGCCAAGACGCTACCCGATGGCTTCGTTGAGGTCGGGAAGGCGTCCAAGTTGGTGTAGATTGGCAATGTGTGAGCGCAAAGCCACCCCAAACGACGGATTTTCTAAATAGGGAATCCCAAACTCTTCGGCGGTTTCTTTGACAATCGGAGCCAATTCTGGGTAGTGAACGTGCGCAATTTTGGGGAAAAGATGGTGCTCTACCTGAAAATTCAACCCGCCTACGTACCACGAAAGCCATTTGTTATGGCGCGAGAAATTGACGGTTGTATTCAACTGGTGAATGGCCCAATCGTTTTCGATGATGCCTTTTTCGTTAGGAAGCGGATGACTCGTTCCTTCTACCGCGTGGGCAAGTTGAAACACCGTGGTCAGAATCACGCCGCCTACAAAGTGCATCACCAAAAATCCAAGGATTACTTCGCCCAATGGCAAATGAAATACCAACGTGGGTAGGCCGATAATAATGGCAAAATAGATGACTTTTACCAGTGTGATTCTGAGCAGCGTCATGGCATTTTCGGCTTTGGTTCCCTTATTTACGCCGCTTCTGGTGAAGCCAATAAACTGAATATAGTCTTTGGCCAACACCCAATACAGCGTCAAAATTCCGTAGAAAAAAAAGGCGTAAACCCACTGAAGCTGATGGAAGGATTTGATAGGTGTGTGGGGCGAAAATTTTAGCACCAACTTATCATTGATGTCCTCGTCGACGTGCACCACGTTGGTGTACATGTGGTGTAACACATTGTGTTGCAGGTTCCAATTGAAGGTGGAGCCACCCAGCATATTGAGGTAAATATTGCCAATCCAGTAGTTTGTTTTTGTGTTTTCTGAATACGCGCCGTGATTGGCATCGTGCATTACGCTCATTCCCAGCCCCGCTAATCCCAGTCCCATAATAAACCATAGCGCAAGGCTGATGCCGAAGGGAGGTTGCAACCACAACAAAACGATAAAAGGAAGTAGATACATTGCCGTCAGAACAGCTGTTTTTATAATCAGCGTGCTGTTGGCGTTTTTTGAGAGTTGGCGGTCTTGAAAATAGGCATCGACTCTTTTCTTTAACGTAGGGAAGAATTGGTTTTTGTCTTTGTTTACGAATCTAATTTGTGTTTTTTGTTTCACTTTTCATAAGGTTAGGTGAATTGACTGGCATAAGTGGTGTAAAAATAAGGACGGTAGGCTAAAATTTCTAACGATTAATAAAATAGACCTTTACAATTCGGTGAAATGTCATTGTTATTTGTAACATTGCGGACTAAATTGTGTTCGTAATGTCAAATAATTACATTGTAAGATTGGTAATTTTAACTGGTAAAAAAATGAAAAAGATTCTGTTGATTGCTGCTTTAAGCATTTTTTGGGGGTATACTTGCGAAGCACAGACCGTTTTGCCTGATAAGCGTGAAATTGATAAATCAAATTTTGAAGGCTTATATGTAACGACAAAAATCGAAGAAAAGTATCTTGGTAAATATTGGGAAGATTACCTCAAACAGTACGGTAAGGTAAGCAGCTCACGAGGCGGGGTGTACCGGGCACCGAGTGCGAGTATACCTAGTATTTCATCCTCGCCCATCAATTTGGCAAGTCAAGTAAGCTCAAAAAAGGGGCTTTCTCAGGTGTTTATTTACCTAGATTTGGGCAACGGCTCGTACGTGACGCAGGGTACCAAAGGATACGCCGAAGCTGAAACATTTCTGAAAAAATTTGCGGAAGACGCCATCCTCTACGACGACGCCCGGGTAGCTGAAGAAGCCATGAAAGAATCAGAAAAGAACTTTAGCAAACTGACGCGAAAAGGCGAAAGTCTAAAAAAAGACATTGAAAAAACCGAAAAAGAACTTGCTAATTTGCGTAAAGACCTAGAAGTGAACGTAAAAGACGTAGCAACTTCACAGACCGATCTGGAAACCAAGAAAAAGACGTTTGAAGACGCAAAAGCCAAAGTCCCTACCAAACAATAAACCTTAGGTTATTCTTTGTAAAAAACGCGTTTGACTCGCTCACTGATGCCAGTCAAAAGTTCGTAAGAAATGGTCCCGATTTGATCTGCCAATTGTACGATTGGCAGGTCATTTCCAAATATAATGACTTCGTCACCTTCCTGAACCGTAACGCCCGTTGCGTCTACCATGGTCATGTCCATGCACACATTGCCCACTACTGGGCACAAAGCACCGTTGATAAGTACTTTGCCGACTCCCTTGCTAAAACGGCGGTCAAAGCCGTCGGCGTAGCCAATGGCAATGGTTGCGATGGAGGAGGCTTTCTCTAATATTCCGTTGCGGCTGTAGCCGATTGTCTCGCCTGCGGGGAGGTGTTTTACCTGAGAAACCACCGTTTTGAAAGTGCCGATTTGCTGCAAGGCCCGTTGTTCTAGCCGATTTACTTCTACACCATAGAGTCCTATTCCCAACCGCACCATATCCAGTTTATAATCGGGAAACCGCACGATGCCCGCCGAATTAAGAATATGGCGAAGCGGTCGATACCCCAACGCCTGTTCAAGCAGCGTGGCTCCCGAAACAAAACGCTCGTATTGTAAACGGGTAAATTCATTATGAATGGCTTCATCTGCTCCCGCCAAATGGCTGAAAACTGAAGCCACTTTTAGGGTCGGAGATTGTTGTAATTTATGAATGAGCAACGGCAAATCGACCTCCGTAAAACCCAGCCGGTGCATGCCTGTATCGAGCTTGATGTGAATCAGCACCTCTTGCGTAGCTTCTTTAACTTCCTCTTCCGTGGTTGGGCCTGAATGCTGAAAACTGAGCCATTCGTCCAAGATTTTGTGGCTGTAAATCTCAGGTTCGAGTTGATATTCAATCAGTTTTTCAAATGTAGATGGCGATGGATTCATGACCATAATGGGCAATTCAATACCATTTTGGCGTAGCTGAACCCCTTCATCGGTGTAGGCCACGGCCAAATAGTCAACCCGGTGAAACTGCAATAATTGGGCTACCTCGGCGCTGCCGCTACCGTACGCAAACGCCTTGACCATGACCATAATGCGCGTATCGTTGCCTACGCGGTTTCGGTAAAAGTTAAGGTTGTGCGTTAGGGCATCCAAGTTGATCTCCAACACTGTACCATGTACTTTTTGCTGTAAACGATGCACAATCCGCTCAAACTGAAAGGGGCGGGCTCCTTTGATAAGTACCAGCGAATCTCGGAAGGAGTGGGTAGATAATTTGGCAAGAAAGTCATTGGTAGTCGTAAAATATTGGGCTTCCACCTCAATGAATTGGGCATTTCGTTCAAAGGCATCACCGATAGCAATGAGTTTTTGAACGCCCTTTTCGTGCAGTAAAGTGTTGATTTGCGTGTACAGTTCGTCCTCTTTTTGGCCTGTTTGCAGCAAATCAGACAAAATCGCCACTTTTTGGGTACGCTGTTCTTGTTGGCTCAAAAAATTGAGCGCAATCGTCAACCCTACAAGGTCGTTGTTGTAGGTATCATCAATTAAATAGCAATTATTAATCCCTTCCTTCAGCTCAAGACGCATGGAAATAGGCCGCAAACGCCCTATTCGGTGCCTGATTTCGGCCGAAGGAATGCCCAGCGTAAGCAGTAGAATCAGGCAATGTATGGCGTTTTCGACCGATGCTTCGTCGGTAAAAGGAACGGCAAAAAGTTGGTTGTCGTAGGTTTCAATGGCTGACTTCAGCACCACGTAGGTTTGTTCAGTATCTTGGTGCCACTCGGCCTGAATCAAGCTGTTTTCGCCTGAACCCCAGCTGATTAACTCGCATTTTGGATTGACAGACTTTAAAATGAGGTTAATTTCTTCGTCAATGTCGGTGTAATCGGCGCGATAAATGAGTTGTTGGCATTGGGTAAAAAGACGTAACTTTTCGGTTACTTTTTGTTTCCGACTTCTAAAACCCTCGTCGTGAGCGGAGCCGATATTGGTAAAAATACCGATGCTGGGTTGAATGATTTCCTGAAGCGCTTTCATTTCGTGAATCTGCGAGATCCCCGCTTCAAAAATCCCCAAAGTATGGGTGTCGTTCATTTGCCATACCGAGAGCGGCACGCCGATTTGTGAGTTATAGCTTTTAGGGCTTTTGACGGTTCGATAATCGGCACTGAGGAGTTGCCCGAGCCATTCTTTGACGATGGTTTTGCCGTTGCTACCCGTGATGCCGATGACGGGGATGTCAAATTTAGCACGGTGGCGTTTTGCCACATCTTGCAACGCTTTTAAACTGCTTTCGACGCTCCAAATTCTGGCGTTTTCAAAAGACTCAATGGTGACTAAGAGCTTGTTATCAAGGCTTTTTTGTTCAATTACAAATTGGCGAACGCCTTTTTTGTACAGTTCGGCTAAGAATTGATGACCGTCGTGGCGGGCGCCTTTGATGGCAAAAAAAATCGTTTGTTGCGGGAAAACCAACTGCCGGCTGTCGGTGAGCAAATAAGTGGCGTTGGTATCAATCGGGGTATTTTGAAAAATCGTGGCGGTCATTTTAATTCTAAAATTTCCGCCAAAAATAATGTTTCTGGTCGAAGTTATTCGCTTTATTCTCAGAATGTCATGAAGAGCAACTTTGATAAATAGCCTTATTAAGCATTACTTTTACTTTCCAAAAGGTCCCATTTATTGCCGTACAAATCCTGAAATACCACCACCCATCCGTATGGCTCCGAGCGTGGTTCTTCCAAAAACACTACCCCTTGTGCCTTCATATTTTCGTAGGTTTGCCAAAAGTCATCGGTGTATAAAAAGAGGAACACCCGCCCACCGGTTTGGTTTCCAATGTGTTGTTTTTGTTCGTCCGTAGCGGCTTTGGCCAACAGTAAGCCAGCGCCTTGAGCATCAGAAGGGGCAACGATTACCCAGCGTTTTTCGGGTGTGAGCTGAATGTCTTCAAGGAGGATAAAACCTAATTTTTGGGTATAGAAGAAGATGGCTTCGTCGTAGTCGTTGACCAACAATGTAAGATGTCCTATTCTCATGGGTGCAGTGGTGGAGTTTGTTGTTTTATTACCGCAATCGTCCATGAAAAGGTTCAACGGTAAGACTGTGCGAAGCTAAAAAACTTCGCACAGTGCTCCATTTTCTAACCTTGTTTTTTAAAATCCTGACTGTCGCGGGTGTTTTTTTGTACGGCGATGGCGCCAAACATACTCAGCAAAAAAGCGAAGGCATAGAAGCCCTTTTCGCTGGGCAGCATGGTGGCATTCCAAAGCCCGACGGCCAAAAGCGTAATGGCCAAAATGGTGGAAAACCAACTGATACCGTAGTAAATATCGGTGACGGGGACGCCCTCCAAACGGTCGCGGACGCATTTTTGCACCGACACGGCGGAGAATAATCCGTACATAAGAATCGTAAAATAATACCCTTTTTCGTTAAGTAGCATTTCGGCTCTCCAAAGTCCGATGAGATACCCTAACATTCCTGCGCCCAATGCCACCCAAGAGGCACCGATAAAAGCACTTGACGGTTTTTGATACATGGCTGTTGTCATTTTGTTTTTCTTTTCGTAAAATTCGTGGGACGAAGTTTGAAGAAAAACCTAAAATGACCAACTAAACGCCTGATTTTCTGACGTTCTACTTATTTTAAGGTCTATTCTGAAAATGCTCCTGAAAATGCTGTTGCCTCAAACGCCAAGTACAAGAAGATGAGAAGTAAAGCGGGGGCTACGGATTTATTTTTTTTAACACCACCGAAAGTTCGTAACTATCTTTAATGGATTGCTTTTCTTCGGCGGTCAGAACAATGTCGCGGTTGAATTTTCGGCCTTCAAAACGCACTTTTACAGGTTTGGAAGTGGAATCAGCAATGGCTTGAATAATGCCGTTGTCGCCTGTTTCACGATAGTATACATTTTCCCAAAAGGTATCGCCTTCGTATTGCTGCTTATTGTTCTTGTTGTAGGATTCAATTTTTGGACTGCTTAAATACAAACTTCCTACTTTCACTTTAATATGGTTGTGAAAAATCCAATCGTTCCCGTAAAATTGCGACTCTAAGTAGATAAATCCGTCTTCGCGGACATGGGCTTTCAGGGTTTTGCGTCTGGCGGCTTTTTTGCCAAAATTCTTGTGTGTATACCAGCCTTTGTCCTGAAAGTCGTCTTTTGCAAAAGTGAAATTTTTGGCCATTTTGGCAAATTTTTTCTTATAAAAAGCTCTCTCAGCGGCGCGCTCTGCGGTGATATTGGGCACTTTGATGGAAGCATTGGTGTCTATTAGGGCGGCATCATTGTTGGCTGATTCTACCCTTGAAATTTCGGTAGCAGAATCAGTAGGTGAAGAAGGTGCGTAAATACTCCTAACAATCAACAGAATACATACGGCAAGTGAAATAACAATAACAGTTATGACCGACGAACTTATTAGGTTTTTAGGGCGAGGTTTTGAGTTTTTCATGTTGATTCCCTGCATATCTATGGAATGAAAACAGAGGAGCTGTCGTCACTCAATAGCGAAACTGTTTTGTGTTAGTTTCTTTACAAAAGTAAAGAAACTAAAAACACAACGGGGAGAAAGTTATCAAAATGAGAGAGAGGGGTTTTTATGCGCTACATATTGGCTTTATTTATCGTTGAAGAATGACCACACCTCGGTATTCATGAATCAGATTGTCATTGCGAATTTTGTACCGAAATACATAAGGGTAGGTGCCTTCTGGCGAAAGTGTGCCGTCTATTTGCCCATCCCATACGGGGCTTTCGTTTTCATTTCTTTTGATAAGTTGACCCCATCGATTATAGATGTCCAAACAAACGGGTTGGCCGCTAGCAACAAAAAGGCTAAAAACATCATTGATGCCGTCGCCGTTGGGAGTGAAGGCATCGGGAGCATAAACATGCGGAGGGCAATAGGCGTTGACGTTGATGGTTCGGGTAGCGGTGCAGCCGAGTGAATTGGTTATTTTTACGTTGTAAACCCCCAACGCTGAAATCGTAATCACAGGTGTAGTTTCGGCCGAGTGTTGCCAATGGTAGGTTAAATCTTTGTCGAGTCCACCCGCATCAATTTCTTTGTCCAAACATACGGTTTCATTTGCTTTTATTTGGGGTAATGGATGGATAATAACCTTGATAGAATCAACGGTTTCGCATACCGATTGCCTTGTAGTTAAGGTGTATGTGCCTGACTTAGTGGGTATAATCGTTCGAACATTTTCCCCCGATGACCAGCGGTAGGAGACGGGGTTTGGGGCATTGGTGATGCTTGGTGATAATTCGACGGGGTCTCCTTCACAGAGGGTGATGTTGCTGCCCAACGTTACTTTTTGCATCTCGACAACGTCGATGGTACGCGACGAGCTACAGCCTTGGGGAGTGGTAACCTTAACGTGGTAGCTACCCGCTTTATCAACGACCAATGATGCATTTTTGGAGGAATTTGGAGCCCAATCATACATCAGACTTTCGCCGTTGGCCCCTGCCTGAAGTTCTAATGTAGAAGCCGACATGCAAAAACTTTCATTGTTTTTCAGACTGGGTGATTGGTGAATGACCACATTGACGGTGTCGTTGGCCACACATTTCGTTTGTTTGTTTTCTACGAAAACAATGTATTGTCCGCTTTGGCGTACGGTTACTTTGTTGGCACTGACAGTTGAATTGTTGGGGAGTTTCCACCGGTACGTATCCCAATTTGGGCTGATGGGGGCATTAAGCGTCACGGTATCACAGGAGACAAGCGATTTTTTTTCAAGTTTGTAGGTTTGGATAGGTGGAAATGTGACACTAAGTTCTTTGGGAGCAAAACAAGATGTATTATCTGAATAAAACATTTTCAGCCTGTATATTTGAACACCATCGCCCGCTACGCTCAACGTATCTTGCGATTCCTGTTCTTTTGGAATTTTATTGCCTATCCACTGAAATGGTGCATTAGCATTGGCTTTTAGCAATACGTTGTTGCAATTGGCGATGGTAAATTCTGGATTTGCATTTAAAAATTCAACATCCATTTCCTCGGAGTTGAGGGTGTCGTTGTGGCAACCGCTTATTTCGTTTACAATGACCTGATAGCTACCAGATTGGGCTGGTGTGATGCTGTTTTGGGTAGCTTTATTTATGGGTTTTCCATTCAAGTACCACTGATAATGCCAATTGCCGACGTTGGGAGCAATCTCGGCTTTCAAAGTAATATCCTTGCAAGTGTTTCCTACACTTCGGGAAATAAAAACCCTTGGTTGGACATTGAAAGACGCAGAAATGAAATTAGGAAGGCCAATGCCGCTTTTTTTGCCACCTAAACTAACCCCATCCCTGACAAATCCACACTCCATGCCTTTGAGGGTTGGATTATTGATGACAGCCAGATAATTGTGTTCGTTGATGGCTACATAAATTTTATTGTCAGGCCCCAATTGTAATGCGCCAAAGTAAGAATCCGTGATTTTTCCTATTGTTATCTTGGATTGAAGTATAGCCGCTGAAGAGCCCGAAGTGATGTCAAACTGATATATTTGTTTTTCGTCCCTAAGGGTCCCCGCCATGTAGAGATAGTGGTTGTCGGCCGAAAACTCCAACCCATACGTGCGATAAAATTCAGGATGACGTATCAGTATTGGATTTGATAAGACGCCCGTATTTTGGTTAAAATCAAAGAGTTCAAATGCATTGTTGAAAAGAGCAATGGCGATTTTTTGACCATTAGGTGAAGTTTTTAAATGTCCAGCGTTGCCTTTTCGAGTGCCAATTTTACTTTCAATGAATTTATGATTAAGGCCTTCTTTTGATAGCTTAAAGGCTTTGAATGAATTGGTGCCCAGTTCATTCGCTAAAATCCAATAATCTTTAGAATTACAATGTTTTATAACAGTCAGACCTTCTGATGAGTTGGTTAAGAGGATATTGTTTTTAGAAACAAGTCCTCCTAATCCTCCATTTAATTGTATATCCACAATAGAATATTGTAATACTTTCTTGCCTCCCGAAAAATCAATCGAAAAAACATAGTAAATGTGGTCCTCTTCGGGCAGCGGTACGATAGTTGCCGATTGAGTAGTGGAGTTGTGCCCCCCCAGATCTACCGCTCCTGGCATGACCAAGTGTTTTTTGTTCCGTATTGTACTTCCATCGGTATAAAACAACAAATTTCCATTGTTGTCGCTGATACTTGCGCAACCTTCCCAAGTGTTTATTACTCCCCCTGACAATGGCTTGGGAGTGCCATCAATAAAGCTGATTCCAGCATTATACCCAAAATACCAATTAGCTGCCCATTTTTTGGGTTGGGCAATTAAGATAGAGGTACTCAGAAGAAAAAAGTAGGGGATAAAAAATATCCCTTTCAGCATATTGTGAAAGGTCTATTAGCGTAAAATGACGTTTTTGTTCTTCGAAAATGCACAGAAATTGTGCTTAACGGAAGCGGGTTCGTTAGGTTTTTCATGATAATAAATTTTCAAAATAGGGTAAAGTGATATGTAAATATACCAAAAGGTTTTACAAAAGTTTATATAAATAATCAGATATGCAATACTTTAGCTATAAAATATCGTAAGAGTATATAAATATTTTTATAATGGATATGGTTGTGTGCAAAACAGGATGGAAATGCTCCTAATGGGAGATGAGTGTAGTTTTAAAGGTATTTAAAATTATATACTTATTAGTTAAATGTTGCCTAAGCTATGGGGATGTTTATTGAAAGTAATTCTTTCTCTATAAGTTTGCAGCCAAACAAACCCATTCAAAAGGAGATGATAAATCGTTATTTTAGTCCAATTTTACTTATTTTAACAATTACTAAATTTTCATTTTCACAAATCTCTTCACCCAAAAAATCGCTAGAATTAGACACATTGTACCTCAATGAAGTCATTGTTTCAGCTTCACGTACGGCCGAGCCCATCATGGAAACGCCCGTCACGGTTGAGCGTATTTTAGGCACGCAGCTGCAAAAACAACCTTCTTCTGAGTTTATTTCATCCTTATCGCGGCTCAAAGGTGTCGATGTGAGTCAATCAAGTTGGTTGATTACCAGCTTCAGTACTCGGGGCTTCAACAGTTCAAAGGCCGAACGCGTGATTCAGCTGGCCGATTTCGTTGACGTGACTTCTCCCACGGCGTCGTTGTATTACGGAAACTGGGTCGGCATTGGTGAGCTGGACCTAGAAAGTGCAGATATTGTGTTTGGAGCCAACTCGGCGCTTTATGGCTCCAATGCCTTCAACGGTGTGTTGCTGATGCATTCCAAAGACCCTTTTAAATACCAGGGACTGTCGGCTTCACTGCGCGGCGGGAACCGTTCGATGATTGACGGGCAAATTCGCTACGCTAAAGTGTTGGGGAATAAAGTGGCCCTAAAATTCAACGCCAATTATTTTGAGGCCGACGAATTTTTGTCATCCAATAATGCTGCCATCAAGCGCGTTACTTCGGGTGGTTTGGCCGGCTCAGACCCAGTCAATAATGCAACTGGAAACCCAGCCGGATGGAATGCTGTCAATCGGTACGGTGACGTAGGGACCACGGTCAGTAGCCCTGCTTTGACTGCGCTCAACAACAATGCAGCCTACAGAATTTATACCCAGGGCTACTCCGAAGCAGCAATGGCCAATTGGCCTGAATCGTCAGGAAACCCGTTTAAATTATTCAATAATGGCAACTACAAAGCGGGAAACTATCGGATTAATCCTTCGCTCCATTGGCAAATCAACGCCAAAGTTCGGGCGGTGTATGAATATAAATTGGCGGTCAGCAATGGTATTTTTCAAAGTACAAGTCGATACGCCCAGCGCGGAATGAAGTATGATGTACATCGGATAGAGCTAAAATCAGATAAATGGTTCATAAGGGCGTATACCGTTTTTGATTACGGTGGCAAAGCCTACGATTTAAACTCCCTCGCGGGCGGTCTTCTCAACGCTCCCATGGCCTCAGGAACCCAAGCCAACGGAAGCCGCTACCCTACCTTCGCGTCTAACTACTATGCGCTTTGGAATCAGGTATTTACGGCGGCTCGTACCAACGGTCTTTCAGCGGGGGCGGTGGTTCCCAACGTATTTGCCGCCAATCCAAATGGTGGTATTCCATCGGCTTACACATTACCGCAAGCCATTGCTGGTGGGCAGAGCATCGAAGCCGCGCAGGCATTGGCGTCGCAGTTGGCGGCGGGGGTACAATTGCCAGTAGGAAGTCCTCATTTTAATCAGCTTCGGGAGCAGATTGTCAGTGGTGTAGGTTTAATTGACGTAAACGGGACCAAAACAGTACGGGGGGCGGCTTTTGCCAATACGGCCCGTTTTTGGGATATAAGCGCCCAACGCGAATGGACTATGAACAAGCTCAATTTCATTGCGGGGGCCTCTTACCGAACGCATTTGCTGCAATCGGGAGGAACACTGTTTTCTGATGGCCCTAATTCGCCCATTTCTGCCAATACCAACGATATTCAACGTCGCGAGCGCATTGTCAATTGGGATGGAGGGGCGTATGGGCAACTTCGGTATGCCGTATGGCAAAACCGCTTAAAACTGGCGGCGGCAGGCCGTTTTGACCGTTTTCGCAATTTTGGCAGTCGGTTTTCTCCCCGTATTTCAGCAGTGGTTTCGTTGGGAGAAAATCGCCAACATAATTTTCGGGTAAACTACGCGCAAGCTTACCGTCAACCCGCGCAGTTAGATCAATTTATCTACCTTGATTTTGGGACGCTGTTGGTGGCGGGAAATGTGGAAAATGGCTACCAAGGCTTAAACGCCGTTTCGGCATTGCCAAATGGACAGGCCAATCCTGATTTCTTAAAACCCGTTACCATCAAAAAAATTACTCCTGAGCAGGTCAATACGTGGGAAATTGGCTACAAAGCGCAGCTTCTTAAAGGGTTATACGTTGATTTGAGTTATTATCGGTCGTGGTACAATGATTTTATCGGTACTCTTCGGTTTTATGGTCGTGAAGACGGCTTGGTGCCCACGGGCGCACCGCTCCCAACCGCCAGCGGCGATTTTGCCAAACCTACCACCGACCGTACCCGAGGCCGCTTGATTCAAACCTGGGCCAATGCCGACCGCCAAGTGCGTACTCAGGGGCTAATTGGAAGTGTTGAATATTTTTGGAATAAAAAACTCAATCTGAACGCCAATTATACATGGTCGCATATCAATGAAGACGATGTTCCTGGTTTGATTTTGGGCTTTAATACCCCAGCGCATAAAGTAAATGTAGGACTCAATGGAGAGCCATTCAAAAATGTGACTTACGCCGTCAACTATCGCCACATAAGCGGTTATACGTATTTTATGCCCATCGATGAAGGCTACATTGATGCCTTCGGAACGGTAGATGCGCAGGTAAATTATCGTTTGCCAAAACTAAAAAGCAATTTAAAAATTGGAGGTACTAATTTGTTGAACGCCAATGCCGTACAAGTATACGGAGCGGCTTCAATTGGACGCATTGTGTATATTGGTTGGACGTTTGAAGGACTATAAGTTGGACCTCACAGTTAAAAAAATATGTTGAATTAGGGCAAGGATATTGGTTTTCTAAACGCTTACCAACCGCACAGCCTAGAGAAACGATGTCCTTGTCAAATTCACCGTGTTTTTATCCTAAAACGATGGTGTTTATGATTCAACGGTTTGGGGAAATGGAGGCTAGTTTTGTACTTTTGGTAAATTAGCATCTCCTATAACCTCATTTTCAGAATGAAATTGACCAATCTACTTTCGTTTTGGGCTTCTCGCCACCCGCATCAAGCCATTCCTCTGATTATCGTAATTGAAATTACCAATATCCTTATTGGTATCATTGTGGGCAGCGCCCTTTTTAAAGGAGGTTCGTCGGGTGTTTTTATGGGGATGATTGTGGGATTAATTCTACTTAAAGTCATCATTCGCCGTTATGCGGCACTCCGTTTGGTTGATATTACTTCGCGAACGCGGTTTATCTTTCAGAAACAAACCTTTTTTTGCCTTGTTTGCCTTAACCTCTTTACTTATACCATTGCGGGCGGGATTCTGGGACGCATGACGACCCATCCTGAAGGAACCACTGCTTTGTACAGTAGTCTCTCGTCTACCTCTGAAACCGTAAATAGCCGTACCTCAGGTGAAACCAAACTGTCTTTTCGGGAGAAAATGTACCAAAAAATGGCACGTCGTTCTGCTAGTGCGGCTGATGGTAACGCGGGTCATCGTGTGGGTTACTTCCTATTATTTTTATTGGGAGTCGGATTGGCGGTTCTTGGGGCTGCCTTATCGTGTAATATCGCCTGTTCGGGTTACGGAGTGGCGGCGGTACTGGTTTTTTTGCTCGCAATCGGGGTGCTTGCGGGCGGGTTTTACTTTTTTGGCCGGGGCATAGACCAAAATATGAAACCTTACAAAGACATGACCCGTGACGAGCGAAAACGTGAAGGACGACGCTACTTAAGAACCTTGGCGGGTACTGTTGGTGCTATGGGATTATTGATACTTATCCAAGCATTGACGAATTAATCAAATATGAAAAATCTTCTTTTACTCTTTACCTGCTCAATCATTTCACTTGTTGGTTTTGCCCAGCCTACCCAAACCATTCGTGGTAAAATTGTGGATAAAGAATCAAAGTTTCCATTGGTAGGTGTTACGGCACTTTTGATGAACAACGCCGCGCAACCTGTGGGAACTGTTACCGATTTAGATGGTACTTTTCGGGTGGTCAATGTGGCCGTTGGGCGGCAAACGCTGCGCTTCACGCTGGTTGGATACAAAGAAATTTTGCTTAATAACATCGTGGTGGAAGCGGGCCGCGAAACGGTGCTTAATCTGGAAATGGAGGAGTCAATTACTGAACTCAATACCGTGGTGGTGAGAGTCAAACGGAGCGGCGAAGCGGCCAACGAAATGGCAATGGTCAGTGCGCGTCAGTTTTCGGTGGAGGAAACAGAGCGCTACGCAGGCAGCAGGGGAGAACCTGCGCGGATGGCATCCAATTTTGCGGGGGTGCAGGGAGCCGATGATTCGCGCAACGACATTGTGATTCGCGGAAACTCACCCTCAGGCGTGCTGTGGCGACTCGAAGGCGTCAGTATTCCCAATCCCAACCACTTTGCCATTTCGGGTACGTCGGGTGGGCCAGTGAGCATTATCAACAATAAATACTTGGCCAACTCTGACTTTTTTACGGGCGCTTTCCCTGCTGAATTTGGCAACACCACTGCGGGGGTTTTTGACCTGAAATTACGAAACGGAAACAATGAAAAACACGAATTTGGTGCTCAGTTTGGCTTTTTGGGCACCGAAGCCACCGCCGAAGGGCCGCTTTCCAAAAAGTCCAAAGCTTCGTATTTGGTCACGGGGCGCTACGCCAACCTTTGGCTATTCAACAAAGCGGGTATCGACATTGGTACGCAGGCCGTGCCATCCTATGCTGACGGTTTTGCACGATTCAATTTTCCGATCAAAAACGGTGGGAATGTGGCATTGTGGGGGATTGGCGGCACGAGTACCGTTGATATTTTGGTGAGCGAACAGGAAGTAAGCGACCGTAATATTTTTGGTCAGAACGACCGCGACCAGTATTTTACGTCCAAGATGGCGCTGGGTGGAATTACGTATAACCAACCGCTCAATAAAAGCACGTTTTTTAAAGCAACGCTGGCGGTTTCCAACAATATTCAGGACGCCAATCACGATTTTTTATTCCTCCGAAAAGATGCCGTGGGCAACCCACTGGTGCAGAACCAAAAATACGTTATTGATTCGCTGCGACCGATTCTTGATTATAAATTTTCGGATACCAAGTATTCGTTGGCCACAGCCCTGAACAAGAAATGGGGGGCGAAGAGCACGCTGAAAGTGGGAGTTAATGCTGATATGATACGTTTTACGGCTTTTGATGATGTTCGAAACTTGAATGAAACAACCAATCAGCTGACACCTTGGCGCCGACGTTGGAATGCGGATGCTGAAGGTTTTATTCAGTTGCAACCTTACATTCAGTTCAAACATTACCTGACCCAAAATGTTGCGCTGAACGTCGGATTGAGCAGTTTTTACAGTTCGATCAATAAAAACAGTTATTCTCCGATTGAACCACGGGCGGGACTTTCGTGGGAATTGCCTAATCGTCAGAAGATTACGTTTGCAACGGGCCTTCACAGTCAAGGATTGCCAACCTATTTGTACTTTTACAATCCTGCAAATACTGGTACGGCCAATGCTTTCCCCGCCAAAAACGTGGGTTTGATGAAAAGCTGGCATTTTGTGGCAGGATACAGTAAAATGTTGGCAGAAAACCTGCGATTGTTGGCTGAAGTCTATTATCAGCGTTTGTATGATGTTCCCGTAGAAATTCAGAAATCGTCATTTTCTATCCTAAACAGTGGCGCGGGATTTTCGAGGTTTTTTCCAAATCCTCTTCAAAACGCAGGCAAAGGTCGCAACTACGGCGTAGAGCTGACTCTGGAGAAGTTTTTTAGCAATAACTACTATTTTCTGGTGACGGCTTCTGTTTTTGACGCTAAATATCAAGGGTCAGACGGCGTTTGGCGCAATACCGATTTCAACGGAAAATACGCTTTCAATGCGTTGTTTTCTAAAGAATTTACCTTCAAAAAACGTAAATCGCTGAACATCGGTGCCAAGTATACCGCCACTGGCGGGCGTTGGTACGGTCCGGCAGATATTACTGCGTCACGTCAAAGTCAGGAAGTGATTTATGCCGACGCTACCCGCAATTCGCTGCAATTCAGTCCTTACAATCGCTTCGACATCAAGACGGAATATAAAATAAACCGTAACCGCCTTACCCATACCATCGCCGTTGATTTGGTCAACGTGCTGGGGATTCAGAATTTGCTGAGTCTGAGCTATGTGCCGCAGGCTCCTTACGTAAAGCAGGAGTACCAACTGGGCTTTTTACCCGTATTCTTTTATCGGATTAATTTTTGAAAAATTGTAATCTGCTGGGAGATATAAAAAATCAAAGAAGGCGAATCCGAGGATTCGCCTTCTTTGATTGAATTGCAGGAAAATGGCTTGAACTATTCCTCCTGTTTACCCAATATACCTTCGCGCTCGGCTTGCGACTTATAATCGTGCAATTTGACGGGCTGTGAGTTTTTACGCATATTGATGTTGAGTACTTCGACCAAAAGAGAGAATGCAATGGCAAAATATAGGTAGCCTTTAGGGACAGAACCCACTTCTGAGTCAAAAATGGACACTTCGGCCAAGTGAGCGCCCTCGGCAATGAGCATAAATCCGATGGCAATCAAAAAAGCCAGTCCGAGCATTTGAACGGATGGGTGACGGTTGACAAAGTCGCCGACGGGGCCTGAGAAAAGCATCATGATAATGACCGATAGGACCACGGCCACAATCATAACGGGAATGTTGTTGGTGAGACCGATGGCCGTCAAAATAGAGTCAATCGAAAACACAACGTTGATGAGAGCGATTTGTAATACTACGCTGGTAAGTTTGTTGCTGGCACTTCCTTTTGGCTTTTGTACTTCCTCATTGATTCCTTCTAGTTTGTGGTGAATCTCTGACGTACTTTTATAAAGCAGGAAGAGTCCTCCAATGACCAAAATAACACTCTGCCCCGAAAAAGCCGCCTTAAACCACCCCGCGTCTACGTGGGTAAAAGGTTGAGAAAGTGAAATAATAAACGAAATTCCAAAAAGTAAACTCACCCGAAAAATCATGGCCAGAAGCAAACCTATGTTGCGGGCTTTGGGTTGGTCTTTGCGGGAAAGTTTGTTGGCCGCAATGGAAATAAAGATAATGTTGTCGATGCCTAAAACGATTTCTAAAAACGTCAGGGTTAATAAACTGATGAGTGCTTCAGCCGTAAATAATGATTCCATCGTTGAATGAATAAATGAGCGAAAAATGAAAATGTTGCTAATAAAGGCAATACGATTAACAAATAAAGCAATAGAAATGCAAAAATGGGCGATTTTTAAAAATGAATACAATATTTTTACACGAAATTACCTAACACTACACAGAAGGTCTAAAAACAGAAGGTCTAGAAATGGAGTCAAAACTTCCCAACGTCGGTACGACGATTTTTACGGTCATGTCGGCGTTGGCCACTGAGCATAAAGCCATCAATCTTTCGCAGGGTTTTCCTGATTTTGACATGCCCGAAGCACTCGTACGCCTCACAAGTGAGGCCATGCAGAAAGGGTTCAACCAGTATTCGCCCATGGCGGGCTGGATGCCGCTGCGGGAAAGTATCGCCGCCAAAATCCATGATTTGCACGGAGTTTCGGTTAATCCCGACACCGAAATTACCATCACCCCTGGCGGTACTTATGCGATTTATACCGCCTTTACGGCCGTATTACGCCCTGGTGATGAGGTCATAGTGTTTGAACCCGCTTACGATAGTTATATCCCAAATATTGAAGTAAACGGAGCCGTTGCCGTTCGAATTTCCCTCGATTTTCCGACTTACCGTATCAATTGGGACGAAGTGCGGGCGCGCATCACGCCCCGCACACGTATGATTGCGCTCAATACGCCCCATAATCCTACGGGGAGTATTCTACGCGACGATGATATAGCGCAATTACGTCAGATTGTTCAAGAATACGATTTGCTGATTATGTCGGATGAAGTCTACGAGCACTTGATTTATGACGGCGAGCCGCATCGGAGTATGTTGCGCTACGAAGATTTACGCCAACGCGCATTTGTGTGTTTTTCGTTTGGGAAAGCGTACCATTGCACGGGTTGGAAAATGGGTTATTGTGTAGCGCCGCCCGCTTTTACCGTAGAATTTCGTAAAATCCACCAATTCAATTGTTTTTCATGTTTTACGCCCGCGCAGGTAGGATTGGCGGAGCACCTAAAAGATTCGGCCGAATACCGAAGCATTGCGGGTTTTTATGAGGGCAAGCGCAATTATTTTGCCAAACTCATGGAACAAACCCGTTTTAAACCCTTGCCAAGCTACGGCAGTTATTTTCAGCTTTATTATTTTGATCATCTGTCCGAAAAATCAGACAAAGATTTTTCCATTTGGCTGACCAAAGAGCACAAAGTGGCTTGTATTCCGGTATCGGCTTTTTATCAAGAAGCGACTGACAACGGCGTTGTGCGCTTTTGTTTTGCTAAAAAAGAAGAAACGCTGGAGCGAGCCGTGGAGCGATTAGTGAAGGTATTTCCCGCCTAGTAGTTGGTTTTAACGTTGATTATTAAGAAGTTGAAAGTTAGAGTTGGATTACTACGTGGCTATTCTTTAAAATAGGTGCGGAGCTCTGGACTGATTTCTTGCTTCTTGATTTAATTGGATTCGTTGATGATGCGACGGATACCCACGTAACGTTTGCGATAATAATCGGCATTCAGAAAATCGTAGCGTACGCCGCCTTTCCAGGCCGAATGAATGAATTTGACGTAGTTGGTGCCCACTTCCACAATCATGCCGACGTGTCCTACGCGTTGGCTGCTTGAATTATGGCCTTTGAAAAAAATTAAATCTCCTGCTTTGGCTTGGTCAATGCCTACCTCGGTGCCGTGAGAAATCTGGGCGGCGCTAGAATGCGGCAAAGTAAAACCGAATTGAGAAAAACAATAGCGGACAAATCCTGAACAATCAAAACCTTTTTTGGAAGTACCTCCTGAGCGGTAGCGCAATGACAAGTGCTTTTTGGCAAAACTAAGCAAATCAGCCGACATCGAAGCTTTTTGCGTGGTGTCCTTTTTGGCCGTTTGGGCAACAATAGTTTGGCCAAAACTGGAGAACACCAGTAATAAAATTATTTTTTTTATCATAAGTTCTGAGGAACGGGTTGACTCTGTTTAATACAAAGACTATGCCAAGTAAAGTAAAAAATTTGGCAAAAACCAATTTTGTTGATATAAATCTCCAATTAATACCAAGTTCTCCAATTTTTATTTGTTTTCAATTCTTGACTTAACTCCTTGAAGATGAGTGAAAAATGAGCTTAATCTTGTTTTATAAAATATATCATCGTAATATTGCGATATAAAACATGTAGCAACTATTATGGGACTTTCCAAAAGTGAAGTATTCAGCGAGGCAGATAACCGGATGGCCGATTTAGCCAAAGCCTTTGCGCATCCCGCGCGGGTTGCTATTTTGCGGCTGTTAGCCCAAAGAAAGGCCTGTGTATGTGGAGACTTAGTAGATGAGCTTCCCCTTTCACAAGCCACTGTATCGCAGCATTTGAAAGAGCTCAAACGCATTGGTATCATTCAGGGAAGCATTGACCCACCGCGCGTTTGTTACTGTATCAACGAACAAGTGTGGGGAGAGGCCGAAGAAGCATTTGGTGGCGTATTTGCCCTTTTTTCAAAAGTAGGTTGCTGTTAAAATTTTTTACCCTTATATATCGTAATATTGCAATAGAAAATCAAATACTTATGAACACAGAACAGTCACTCAAAGAAATTGTCCGCGAAAAATACACGGAAGTCGCTAACCAATCCAAAGACCAAAATGCTGCTTCTTGCTGCGGTTGCGGCCCTACCTGCGGTACCGACGAAGATTTTATCGGTATCATGGCCGAAGATTATTCTAAGCTGGGTGGGTACGTAGCCGATGCCGACTTGGGATTAGGCTGCGGTTTGCCCACAAAATTTGCACAAATCAAACCTGGTGATACGGTCATTGACTTAGGCAGCGGAGCGGGCAATGATGCCTTTGTAGCGCGTGCCGAAACGGGCCCAGAAGGCAAAGTAATCGGGATTGATTTTACGGAAGCTATGCTCACCAAGGCCCGTGCCAATGCCGAAAAATTGGGATTCAATAACGTGGAGTTTCGTCAAGGAGATATTGAGCAAATGCCTGTCAATGATTCGGTTGCAGATGTGATTGTGAGCAATTGCGTACTAAATTTGGTGCCCAATAAAGTAAATGTGTTCAACGAAATTTACCGGGTTTTAAAACCCAACGGACATTTTAGTATTTCGGATATTGTATTGGTAGGTCAGCTGCCTGCGGGCTTGCAGCAGGCAGCCGAAATGTACGCGGGCTGCGTATCGGGGGCCATACAGAAGGAGTCCTATCTTGGCTTGATTGAGCAAGCGGGTTTTACAAACATCACGTTGCAAAAAGACCGTGAGATTTTTCTGCCAGATTCAATTCTGAGTACCTTTTTGTCGCCCGAAGAAATCGCTTCTTTCCGAACAAGTGGTACTGGAATTTACAGTATTACGGTTTATGCCGAAAAACCATTGTTGACTGCGATTTCCACGGCACCCGACGGTTCCAAATCGTCAGACGCTATCGAAATCGAAATTCGACTGGCGCAGCCCGCTGATTATGAGTCGGTTGTCGCGCTTCTGAAGTCGGTTGGATTACCTACTGAAGACCTAAATGTGAAATTGCCCGATTTTTTATTGGCTTTTGTCAACGAAAAATTGGTAGGCTCGGCTGGTGTGGAAGTCAACGGTACTATCGGATTGCTGCGCTCAGTTGCGGTACAGGAAGACTTTCGCAACTATAAAATTGCCGGCCGTTTGGTGAATGATTTAAGCAAACAAGTGAGGCTAAAAGGAGTGAAAGAATTGTATCTTATCACCACCACAGCGGATGGTTATTTTGAAAAACAAGGCTATGAGCGCGTAGAACGTGCGGCTGTTCCCACTGAAATTGCCCAATCACAGCAGTTCAGTAGTTTATGTCCAAGTTCGGCTGTTATCATGAAAAAAAGCATTGAAAAGCCTAAAATCAAGTTGTCTGACTTGGAGCAAGTTTCGGCTTGTTGCACACCCAATTCGGGTTGCTGCTAGTCTAAGGTAGAGTGGTTTTGAAAATACCTTAATAATACAAATCAGCTTCAATCGCGTTCTAATTTTTCATTGAATAGAATGCAATTGACGCTGATTTGCCTTTAACGGATTCGTTTTTTTTGTTCAGTTTTATACTGGAGCGGAGAGAGGCCCGTGTGACGTTTAAAAATTTGATGAAAGTTAGATAAATTGCGAAAGCCGCATTCCAACCCAACCTGCGCTACACTAAGATCAGAATTGCTGAGAAGCTTTCGGGCGTGACTGAGGCGAAAATTATTTAGAAATTCAACATACGTTTTCTGCGTCCTTTTTTTGAAATACCGACAAAATGCAGGAACGGTCATGTGCGCCGTTTCGGCCACGATTTCCAGCCGAATTTCTTCCTGAAAATGCCTCAAAGTAAACTCAATGATACGTTTCATCCGCTCGGTATCTGCGTCGTCGGGTGTGATTTGGTAGGCGGAACTGGCCAATGCCTCGGCAGATTTATCCTTAGTCAAAGCTAAAAGAATGCCTAAAAATGAAATAAAGCGGACACCTTCGGGCAAATACGGCAATTGGAGAATGTCTTTTTCTATTCTTTGGGTAGATTCATTACTAAACTTAATACCCCGCGCTGACCGTTTCATTAATTCCTGAATTGAAGTGAATTCGGGCACTTTTTCGATGAAATCATAAACCAGACTTTGCGGGAATTGTATCACTACCGATTCGGCCCATAGCGCGGGGTTGGATTGATAAAAGGCGTCATCATTTCGCCAAAAATGGGGGAGGTTTGACCCCAACAAGACCAAATCACCTTCGTAAAATGGCCCAATATGATCACCCACAAACCGCTGTCCGTGACTTTTTACAATATAAGTAAGTTCATATTCTGGATGATAATGCCATGGTGCGTCGAAAAACGCCATGTTGAAACCACGGGCCAAGTAAGACAAAGAACCTTCGATGCTTAATTTTTCAAGTTGTGGTTTCATGGCTTTAAGTTGTTAGGACTGCAATACCAAAAATATCAAATATTTGCCTTATTTGTTTTTATGTAGTCTATTATAAGTTAATATACCATATATTATAATCAAAAAATCGTATTTTCTCATTTTGAAAATTCTGTTATTTTGTATCAACAGTTAAGCTAACCATCTATACTTATGCTCGCAACAATTGATACCACGGTGTTGAAGGAAGAACTAAATACACCTTATTCGGTTTCGCCCGAAGCCATTGCATTTTATCAGGAATTTGGCTACATAAAACTCAAAAATGTGTTGAGTCCCGAAGTACTTTCGTATTACGGTGACATCATTACTGATTTGGTTTTTAAACTTAATAAATTGACCAAACCGATGGAAGAGCGCACCACGTATGAACGCGCCTTTTTGCAAATCATGAACCTTTGGCGGGAAGACGAAACGGCCAAGGAATTTGTGTTTTCGAAGCGCCTCGCCCAAATTGCCGCCGACTTAATGGAAGTGGACGGAGTTCGTTTATACCACGATCAAGCCCTCTATAAAGAACCGACGGGCGGTATTACGCCTTGGCACGCGGATCAGTTTTATTGGCCATTGGCTTCACCTAAGACCATAACCGTTTGGATTCCATTGCAGGCTACACCGATGGAAATGGGCCCGTTGGCGTTTGCTGAAAAAAGCCAAGCCGTTGAGATTGGGCGTGACCTCGAAATTAGTGACGAAAGCGAATCTTTGATGTCTCAAAGTCTGACGCAATTTAATCTCAACGAAGGTCCTTTTGAGTTAGGAGAAGTGAGTTATCATGCTGGTTGGCTGTTTCACCGCGCGGGACCCAATGTCTCTAAAACTGCTCGTAAAGTAATGACGATGATATACATGGACAAAGACCAACGCGTGATGCAACCCCGAAACAGCTATCAAACCGCCGATTGGGAAACATGGCTGGCGTCGGCGCCCGTTGGAAGTATACCAGATAGCCCGCTGAATCCGATTTTATTCAGTCGTTAAAAAATAGATTTGACTAATAATATACCAAAATGCCTCCAAAACTGCAATTTGCCCTTTTCTGGCGCGACGTACTTGATTTGTTTTATCCAAATCTGTGTAGCTCTTGTAAGGCGCAATTGGTAGGTAATGAGGAGTGTATCTGCACTAAATGCCGGGCAAATTTACCCCGTACGCAGTCTCATTTGATGAAGATTCCTGCACTAGCAGAAAAATTTGCGGGGAAAGTACCCGTGGAAAATGTTTACTCCTTTTTGAAGTTTGAAAAAGGAGGCGGAGTACAACGGATGCTACATCAACTCAAGTACGGCAAACGCCCCGAAGTGGGAAAGGTGCTGGGACAAATCTATGGGCATGAACTTTTGCAAGCGGGCGAGGGGCATTCTTTTGATTGGGTGCTTCCCATCCCTCTTCATCCCCGAAAATTGGCGCAGCGGGGCTATAATCAAAGCGACCAATTTGCGGCGGGCCTTTCGGCAAGTTTAGGAATTCCGTGGTCGGGTGAAATTTTGAAACGGGGCAAATTCACGGAGACTCAAACGCATAAAACCCGCTTCGAACGATTTGAGAATGTGTCGGGCATTTTTGAAATCACACAGCCCGAAAAAATCCATACCCGACGCATTGCCTTGGTAGACGATATCGTTACGACGGGTTCAACGTTGGAGTCGGCAATCATTGAATTGCGCAAAAACGGCGCGAAGGAAGTATCGGTCATAACAATCGCGGCGGCGTATTAGGAGGAATTATCTCAAAAAAAGGAGGGGCGACTGCATTTGCAATCGCCCCTCTTTCTATTTCAAAAAATGGAATGTCTATTTATTTCTTCCCGTTGAAATCATTGCGCAACGGAAACCGATGGTTGCGGTAGATGAATCCTGCGATAAGAAACGACGCGTACCTGGTGAAAGCCAATAGGCTACGTCATTCCAAGAGCCGCCTTTATAAACCCGCAACTTATCATTTACGACTGAGTTGCTGTTTTTGGCGTCGTAGCGTTTTTCGTCATCCAAAAAACCATCCCGACGTAGTGGGTTCAAATCTTTGAAGTCCATGTATGAAAGTGGACGATATACGTCATACACCCACTCATTTACGTTTCCAGCCATATTGTACAAACCGAAATCATTTGGCGGATACTTGTAAATTTCTTCAGTAATGATGGCGCCATCGTTTGATTTACCAGCAATACCCGCATAGTCACCGCGCGCCCGTTTGAAGTTGGCCAACATTTGACCTTTGTTTTTGCCGCGAGGATTGCGCATCGATGAACCGTCCCAAGGATAAATTCGCTGATTGGATTGGTTTTCGTCGGCATACTGCGTACCAATCATGGCTTTGGAGGCATATTCCCACTCGGCTTCTGTAGGTAGGCGATAATCAGGTAATACATAGCCACTTTCTACCGCTGGGCGTGCCGAAGGCGAACTGGCCATCAAAGCCTCTGACTCGGCCGCAGCTTGTCCTTTTTTCTTGCTACGCTTCATAGGAGAGCCTTTTTTGCTTTTGCCATTAGCTTGTTTAGCCAAGTTGCTGTTCACAAAATTGGTCCGCCATGTAGAATAATCGTTGGCCTGAACCCATGAAATACCTACAACAGGGTACATACGGAAACCTGGGTGACGGAAATAATAGGTTACATATGAATCATTGAAAGACAATGGATCGTACCACACTGTGGTATCAGGCAACGCTTTTGCATATACTTCTGCCGACGAGTCGCGTTGGGTATAGTGCAAATACTCCAAATAGTGCAAATTGGCAATTTCTGTTTCGTCCATGTAAAATGACTGCACACTCACAGTACGCTCGCGGTTGTCGTGCGTACTCATCACATCTTCTTCCAACGCCCCCATCGTAAAACGACCGCCTTCAATAAAGACAAGGTTGGGTCCTACAACTTGTGACTTGTAAGGTAATACCACAAAACCGTCTGATTCCTGCGAATCTGCCGCACCTTTCTTCTTTTTACTTTTCTTTCCATTCTTAGAGGCAAAGTCGGAGTTTGTAGCCGTACTTTTTTTGCCTGGATTAAGGCTGGAAGGGTGTTTTGACTTACAAGCACTAAACAGCACCGTGGCTGCCAGTACCCAAATCGCCGCTTTCATACTGAATTTGACCATTTAGATTAAATAGTTAATCGTTATTTTGATATTCGTTGCTCGTTATTGTGCTACAAGTGATACTCTTTCTTGGTAAAGAATCGGGCAAAAATACGATTATTGCCTAAAATACAACTAAAATTCTATTGATTTGTTCTGTATCAATAACTTTGCCAAACTTAAATAACCCCGATTTTTTGATTATACCTAGGGATTAATCCGTTTAATTTACCGGTCTAATAACGAACATAAAATTGGGTCTATTGTCCGTTCTAATGAGATTTTCTATAAATATTATCAAAGGGTGTTTTGAACAGCTGCACAAATTGGAGCGCCTGAACCTAAGCTCTTTTCTCCTTACGCAATGGGTTAGGAGATGGGTTTGCTTGTTTTGGCTACTTTTTACGTCTTTACAAACAATAGCCCAGTCGAAAATTTCATTTGATACGCTTCAAAATGATTTGAAAGGTGCGCTTCAATTTTTAGCGGATACACAGTGTAAGGAAACCATTGAGGGAAAAACGTACATTGGAGAATGGCCTGCTTACATGCAAATGTATAAACGTTTTGTCTTGCTGGGTACGCGACAAAAATACCGTGATTCCAATAGCTTTACAACGTCAGGTATTTATAACTTATTGTCGGAGATGTACTTAACCGATACGTCTTTGACGCAAATCCTGCCGATGTTGCGTGCTTCGTTTCCTGAGATTCAAAGCTATGCCACCGAGCAACGGTACAATTTTTGGAAGCTACTACCACCCAATCGGGATTTGCAGAAAGGTCCCCAACCTAGTTATGTGCCGTGGGTGCGGCGACCTACGCACTACAAACTTAGGTCGCGCTACATAAACAATGCGGCCAATGTCGAAAATGATGCCGACGATACTGCATCTGGCAATTTGGCGAGATTATATCATCGTCAAATTTTCGAAAAAAAAACAACCTTGCCAGTTGTCAATGACTCGCTATCGGATTTTAGTGATGCTTCGGAACGTCGATTGGCACCCTTTCAATTATTTGATACCTATCTTGACACGCTCCGAAAAAATCGGCATTGGTATAATTATTTGTTTAATGGTTGTGCACATTCGGGAGCGTATATGACTTGGCTAGGGCAGGAGGCAGCTTTTAAAAAATGGAGCATTGTCAAAACCTTCGGCCACAATCAGATATTTTATTTGAAACAAAGTATTTGTTATCCAAAGCCGTATCGCCCTTATATCCCCTACGGAACCAATGACGTTGACGCCGTCGTAAATGCTAATGTGCTGACTTATTTGGCCCAAAATGGTGAGTTAGTTTTGAGCAAAGGCACAAGCGGTGCTCATCGTTTTATTTATCATCAGGCCCTAAGAAAACGCTGGAGCCGGGCGGGGCATTATTATCCCAATCGATATCATTTTCATTATGCAGTTTCGCGGGCTTTGGCGGCGGGAGATACCGCCTTGCTCCCCACTGCGCGCTTGATGCTTCAGCATTTGATGGAGTCGCAACGGCAGGCAGGAAGCTATCGGAGTCGCCGTCGGGTAAATCATGGTGACGAGTTACAGTCGACGACTTATGCGTTGTTGGCCTTGCTGAATTTTAAAAAGATAGGGCTAAACGTCCCCCATTCTACATTTAATCGGGCCGTAAATTTTTTGCGTAGTCAACGGCAATGTGTTGATAGTAAGGTGTTTTGGAAAGGAGGTGTTTACTTTTCTGGTGGAACGGTGGTGCGAAATGTGCTCTATTTTACATCAGATGCTTACACAACGGCGCTGGTGGCGCAAGCATTGCAAAAATACATCATGCAGGAAAATCTCAGTCAATCAATCACTGGGCGTGACTAGCCGTCATATCAGAATCAACTACGGTGATGTGTAGCAGCGTTTGCGCACTCCCGATGGCCAAAGCTGTGTGGTCGGAAGTGAAAATAGCTTCATATATACTAAATTGGTCGTTGAGCTTTACGCCAAATCGCTTATAATTCCCCGTTTTATTATCCAACACGATTTGTCCGTCGCAGGCGGTATACAGGTCATATTTGTGGTTAGAAACCCGCCCCCAAATCAAGCCGGCATTGTTAATTACCTTTTTTTGAGCGTTACGATAAATGCGTCCCTTCTTGCCAATCCAGCCTCCCGTGGCTACAAAATCAGTGGCGTTTTCAAACTGTATTTCGTGAAATATACTGTTCCCTACTTTTTGTTTTCTTTGCCAGCGGTCATTTTCGAGTGCGTACAGGTGGGTGCGGTTGGGGGTGTACATAAGCGCATAAACCTGCTGATTATGAGGGTTGTATTTGACGCACCAAACCATTTTGAATGCATTGCTGTACACTTTTCGCCACGTGCGACCACGGTCGGTAGACTTTAGAATAAAACCCAAAGGGATGGTTTTTTGAGAATGGGCAATGGCGGTATTACCCCCACACACAAACGCCGTGGAATCATTTACCACCGCCATGTTGTAAAAACAGGCTTTTTCGTACCCTTTTACCTTGATAACCTCCCAGGTCTTGGCCAAAAGATTGTGCTTATAAATAACGCCTTGGTCGGCACAGGCAATCAAATTTTGAGCATCAAAACGATCAATTTTATAAATATCAACGTGAAGGTTTGGGTAGGAAACATCCGTTAGATTTCCGAGAGAATCACTAGATTTTAAGGTGCCATACTTGCCCCCAATCCAGAAGCGATTGCCTACAGGAACTATATCATAAAAAGAAGAGTCTTTAAACGTTTTGCCTTGTTGTAACACCTGAATACGTACTTCCTGCGCTTGGGCGCTGCAAAAAGCAATAAAAAGGGCATAGACGAGCGTTATTTTGGCTGTAAAGTTCAACAATGACGAGATTTTCTAAGGGTTCGAGTTTATAGACTTATTTGCAAAAATAGTCAAGAGACCTTTCTTTACAAACTTACAAGAAGACAACTTAGCGGGGTTTTACCACTATTTATTAAAAGGAAATGAGGCAAAAAACCTCATTTCCTGATTCAACTATTTGATTCGGTTGGGATTTTCGCTGACAAATGCCGACCAGCCCCCTTTTTTTGCTCCTTTCTTTTTGGAGGCTGCCGAGGGAAGCGCGTTGGCGTGGTAGTGGTGACAGATGGCAATGGCCACAGCGTCGGTAGCATCTAGGTATTGGGCTTCCAATTTTTGTTTAAGAATGCTTTCCAACATGTAGGCGACCTGCTCTTTGGAGGCACTTCCGCTACCCGTGACCGACATTTTTACGGTTTTGGGTGAATATTCCACAATCGGAATGCTGCGATTGAGGGCGGCGGCCATCGCAACCCCCTGAGCGCGACCGAGTTTAAGCATGGATTGGGGGTTTTTTCCATAAAACGGGTCTTCAATGGCCATTTCATCGGGCAAAAACTCTTCGATTAACTGCGTGATGCGTTCAAAGATTTTCTTCAGTTTCAGTTCGTGGCTGTTATATTTGTCAAGTTTTAACACGCCGTATTGTAACAATTCAATGCGATGTTCGATGATACGGATGATTGCGTAGCCCGCAATGCGGGTGCCGGGGTCGACGCCTAAAATGATTTTTTCAGTTGGCTGATTTGATAGGTTTTGTTGCATGATGCAAAGTAACACCCCTTCGTGGTTTTCTCGGCGGTATTCTCTCAAAAAAATCGGATGGGTTTTCAAATGGCTGCTATTGGTCGCCATGCTTTCTTACCTCTACGTGACAATTCAAGAAAAAGGCCAAAGTTTACAGGATGTTTTTCAATTGCTGCGGGAACGGCTCACCACCAATCACTTTGCAGAATTGGCATTAGTGATTTTGTTGACCCCGCTCAATTGGGCCTGCGAAAGCAGAAAGTGGCAATTGTTGGCCCAAAAGATTGAGAACATCAGTTTTCTGCAATCGCTGAAAGGGGTTCTGTCAGGATTGGCATTAGGGTTTATTATGCCCAACAACGTAGGTGATGCCGCAGGACGGGTGCTGTCGCTTCAAAGCCATCAGCGCCTGACTGGAGTAGGAGCGGCGCTGCTTTCCAATGGCCTACAATTTTATGTATCATTATTTTTTGGAACACTTGGCTGGGGATTTTTCATTGGCCAGCATCCTACGCTGCAAAGCTGGCCTCAGCTAACGCTTCTAGGGACATTAACGGCTACCTTGGTTTTTGGTATTTGGTTGATTATCACCCGTAAAAGTGCGGAGCTTTACTTGGAGCGATTCAAATGGTTTAGGTGGATTGAACCCTACGTAGACGTTATTGCTCAATACGATTTGGTTGAAATTCGTCGGGCTTTTCGTTGGGCGGTACTACGTTACGGTGTATTTACGCTTCAGTTTGGTCTGTTGCTTTTGATTTTTGACGTTTCATTGCCCATCTTGACGGCCCTTGCCTGCATTTTTCTGGTATTCTTTGCCAAAACCCTCATTCCCGCCCTCAACTTCTTGGGCGATTTGGGCATTCGAGAAGCGTCCTCATTGTACTTTTTTAGCTTTTATGACATCGCTCCTGCCCGGGTGGTGGCTGTAACCCTGACGCTGTGGTGCATCAATATTTTGCTCCCAGTACTGGTTGGGGCGTTTTGGATGTTGAAGATGAAGTGGTGGCGGGAGTGATTAATAAGTTAAGACTTGGAATGACCAGTTTTTTGTAATTTCGCCGCATGATGTATGCCGTCTTTTTTATTTTTTTTCTGTATGCGGTGGCTTGCCTGTGGCTCTGTCTACAGTGGATACGTATTCCTCAACGACATTCTGAAACAATTTCCGTCCCAAACGATTTTAAATTGTCGGTGATTATTCCTGTTCGCAACGAAGAACAGAACATTGGCGTATTGTTGAATGACTTACATCAACAGACGTTGGATGAGCGGCATATTGAAGTAATCGTCGTGAATGATGCTTCCACCGACGCCACTGAAGCGATTGTTCGGGCGTTTGTAGAAGACCAATTCTATGATTTGAAGCTTATTTCTTTAAATGATGTTGCCGTCAAGTCACCAAAAAAACGGGCGATAACTGCGGCATTGAAAGTAGCCTCTGGCCAATTGATTGTCGCTACCGATGGCGACTGTCGGGTGGGAGAGAAGTGGTTGGAGACGATTGTGCAGACTTATCTCCAAACCAACGCCAAGTTTATCAGTGGCCCTGTAACGTTTTTGGATGAAAAAAATACTTTTGATATTTTTCAGACCATTGAATTTGCCAGCTTGATAGGTACGGGTGCCTGCTTGCTAGAAGCGGGGCACCCCACGATGTGTAACGGCGCTAATCTTGCGTATCAACGGGCGGCATTTGACGAAGTGGAGGGGTATAAAGGGGTAGACCAGATAGCGTCGGGAGATGATGAGTTTTTACTCCAAAAAATCCATCAGCGGTATCCGGGAAGTGTGTATTTTTTGAAAAATGAAGCGGCCATTGTTCGTACTCAACCGCAGGAAAATTGGCGGGTGTTTTATCGGCAACGGATTCGCTGGGCGGGAAAATGGGCTGTAAATCGTAGGCTAGCAACGATGATTGTGGCCGTTTTTGTGTTTATTGTCAATGCTTTGACGATTGTGTTAGTGGCCAAAGCATTGGAAGAAGAAATGAGAGATTTTGGAATAAATACAATTTTAATTCTTAAATTTCTTCCTGAATTTCTATTTTTGGGTTTGATTATCAGTTTCTTGAAGAAACGTATCTTGGTTTGGTATATTCCTTTAGTGCAACTTTTTTATCCTTTTTATGTGTTGTTTTTTGGACTGGCGGCCCAACAGAAAGAGTATGAGTGGAAGGGGAGGAGATTGCGTTAGAAAGTACAGTTGACGGACAAAACTCACTATTTACAGCGAATGATTCCATTGTTTGTTCACAAATCACCCCGCCTGCTCAAGGCTTTCTACACACCTTTCGTGTGGAATATTTCGACCGACGAAAATATCATTTACCTTACCTTCGATGACGGCCCCATTCCTGACGTGACAGAGTGGGTATTGGAACAATTGGACTACTTTGATGCCAAAGCTACCTTTTTTTGTATTGGCGATAATGTGTTGAAATACCCCGATATTTTTTCGCAATTAGTTGTCAATGGACATAGCATTGGCAATCATACGCACAATCACCTCAACGGTTGGAAAACCGACGACTCAACCTATTGGCAAAACGTGGCCCAATGTCAAGAGATCTTGCCCGTAAAAACAAACCTGTTTCGACCTCCATACGGCCGCATTAAACTGAGTCAGGCCAAGCCGCTCCTCAATGATTACCACATTGTGATGTGGGAAGTACTAACGGGTGACTTCGAAAAATATCTTTCTCCCGAGCATTGCCTCGAAAAAACGCTGAAACACACGCAGGCGGGTTCTATCGTGGTCATGCACGACAGCCTCAAAGCATGGCGTAATATGAGTTATGTACTGCCCCGGTTTCTTGAACATTTTTCAGCTTTGGGCTACCGTTTTGAAGCATTACCCCAACAGGTTTCGGTAGAATTCAAATTGGGCGAGGCCATGAAAGTCTACTGAGACAACCAAACCTTCCGAAGGTTATGTTTGAGATATTTTAGTCGTCAGAGGGTTTTCTTGATTTTTCGCGAAAAAAGTACGAATAATTCTTCTCCTCTATATCGTCGTAAGTGTACATCCGAGAGGTGCGGTTTTTGTAAAAATAACGAATCAGGATAAAATCGCCCATGCAAGCGAAAGTATGCAGGAATAGGGCGCTTCCCCAAAAAAACTGCCATTGCGGAAAAATAAACCATAAAACAGTGAGCGAAATTGTAATGACCACAAAAGGCATGGCGGCCACCAATGCATTTTCGCGGAGGGTCATGACAAATTTTTGAGCGTAGGCGTACACAATCAGGCTTTTCATTGACCACCCAAAACCTACTTTTTGGGCACCAATCAGCTTAAAGAATAACCCGTGAATGGCTTCGTGGATGGGGAGTAAAACAATGAAAAAACATAGAAACGCGAGACCGAATTGGGTGGCAAAGGTATCTAATCCACCTTCTGATTTTGGAATGAATTTTCCGATTGACCAGCCCACAACGCCCCCAATGCCGGCAAACACTGCGAAAAAAAGCAGCGATTTGGCGTTTAATTTGGGTTTTGTGGGTTGATTATCAGGTTGTTTTATTCCTAATTCCTGCATCAGAAATTTTCCCATTTCATCCACGTGAAAAGAGTCAATTAATTCATAAGAGTTAGTGTCGTGCAGTTGTTCTACGGTGAGTTTCATACGTTGTTTTTCATAAAAACCACGAAGGAAATAAAAAGTTTATAGATTCATTTTTTTCATTTCTTTGACGGCATGGTCAGCGGCCCGTGCCGTGAGGGCCATGTAAGTCAGCGAGGGATTTTGGCAGGCCGATGAAGCCATGCTTGCCCCATCAGTGACAAACACATTCTTGCAGGCGTGTACCTGATTAAAGCCGTTAAGAACCGATGTTTTTGGGTCACGGCCCATGCGGGCGGTGCCCATTTCGTGGATGGCAAGGCCCGGGGCTTGGTGGTTATCAAACGCCGCCGTAACCTTAATGCCCGCATTGTGCATCATTTCCTGCGCTTGATTGAGTGCATCCAACACCATTTTATCTTCATTTTCGTGCCATTGGCAATCAATTTTCAGCGTTGGCATTCCCCATTTATCCTTTTTGTCTGGGTCAAGTTCAATTTTGTTGTCCACGTGCGGAAGCATTTCTCCCATGCCCGTCATGCTGAATGTCCAAGGGCCCGGTTTGGTCATGCTTTCTTTAAAATCTGCCCCAAAACTGTCGGTTCCGTTGCCGCGTTCCCAACCTTGACGCCCCGCTCCGCAGGCATAGGCATAGCCGCGTACGAAGTCTTTTTGTCGGTCGTTGCCGAGATTTCTGAAACGTGGTACGTACGAGCCTGCGGGACGCCGACCAAAATAATAGCTATCATTAAACTCTGCTCCTTCGTATATGCCACTTACCCGAATTCGGTAGTTATGGTCCATCAAATAACGGCCCAGTGCGCCGCTGTCGTTGCCCAAACCGTTGGGAAAACGACCCGAAGTGGAATTCATTAAAATGGCGGTACTATTGATGGTAGCGGCATTGACAAATATAATGCGGGCATAAAACTCCGTCATTTCCAAGGTATTGGTGTCAATGACGCGTACTCCCGTGGCCTTTCCCTTTTTTTCGTCATAAATAATCGAATGAACAATTGAAAACGGGCGTAATGTCAGCTTACCTGTTCTGACAGCGGCCGGAAGGGTGGAGGATTGGGTACTGAAATAGGCCCCATATGGACAACCTCTACTGCACCAATTGCGTGACTGACAAGCCGAGCGACCCAAGGCCGTATGAATTGCCGAAGGCTTGCTTAGATTGGCGGTGCGACTGATGATAAAATGCCGGTCGTTGTATTTATTGGCAACGGTTTTTTGGAAATGTTTTTCAAGGCAATTTAGCTCAAAAGGAGGCAAAAACTCGCCGTCGGGCAAGGATTTAATGCCGTCTTTATTGCCTGAAACCCCAATAAAACGCTCAACGTAACTGTACCACGGCGCTAGGTCTTTGTAACGAATGGGCCAATCAACCCCGATACCTTCGCGGGCATTTTCTTCAAAATTATCCTCGTTCCAGCGCTGTACCCACCGCGCCCACATCAGCGACTTGCCGCCTACCTGATAGCCGCGTGTCCAGTCGAAAGGCTTGATTTGGGTATAGGGATGCTCGTCGTCTTTGACAAAAAAATGATTGCCGTACTCGTTGGCAGCCGGGCCCGTTTTGCGCTGAATCGGCACGCGGTCTGAGAGTTCGAGCGGGAGGCGTCCCCGGTGGGCCATCTCCCACGGAGCCGACATAGTGGTGGGATAATCTACAACGTGTTTTACGTCGCGACCGCGTTCGAGCATCAGCGTGCGTAATCCTTTCTCGGTCAATTCTTTGGCGGCCCAGCCACCGCTGATGCCAGAACCAATGACGATGGCGTCATACGTGTTATTTTTCTGAACTTCGGTATTGAGGTACATTTGATAAAGTTTTACTTTAACTTATTATAATAAGTCTAGCTGCGTTTTTTTATACTCTTAATCCCATTGTTTTTAAGCCGACTAAATGAAGTAATGAGACGATAAAAAAAGTGTAATTTGCGGCAGGAAAAAGAAGCGAATGCAAAGACATGGTTCAGCAGATAACAATTGAAAATTTCAAATCTATTCAGTCGCTTACATTGGAGTTAGGGCGAGTGAATGTCTTTATTGGTGAAAATGGCAGCGGGAAAAGCAATATTTTAGAGGCTATTGCGATGGGTTCTGCAGCTGGAGAGAATAAATTGGATAATGAATTTTTGAGTTCAAGGGGAATTAGGCGAAGTGAGCCCCAGTCAATGAGAAGTGGATTTGAGAAGAAAAATCTAAAAAAAGACATTAAGATAAATATAACAAGAATTGCCCCATATCATCAATTAAGTTTTAAACTTAGAAATACTAATGAAATTTATTCCAAATGGGAACGAGAAATAGACTCAATTGAAGGTTTTGCAACTGCGTTCGCCCAAATAGATGAGAAAGAATTGAGTGATCCATCAATTATTAAATTTAAAAACGACACATATATAACTAATCAGATACTTTGGGAGAAGTTCTGGAATGATTTTCATGATTTTCTCATTTATTCCCCCGAAAACTATTTCCTCCGTCGTTTTGAAGATGAATCACAAATAACTCCGCTAGGCATCAGAGGGGAAGGTTTATTCAAATTGCTATCTGTAATTTATGAAGAAAAACCTGAGAAATTCCAAAAAATAAGGGATAACTTGGCCTTGATAGATTGGTTTGAGGGTTTTGATATTCCCAATGATTTGCGCTTTACCGAACGGCGGATTCGTATCAAAGACCGCTTTTTGGAAGAAGGATTGGCGTATTTTGACCAACACAGCTCCAACGAAGGTTTTTTGTATCTGCTGTTTTACTTCTCACTGTTTATCAGCGATTATACGCCCAAATTTTTTGCCATTGACAATATCGATAACGCCATGAATCCCAAACTGGCGAGCCGATTGGTGCAGCAATTAACGCAACTTGCCAAAGAACATGATAAACAGGTAATCATGACTACCCACAACCCTGCGGTGTTGGATGGGCTTGATTTGAAAGATGACGAACAGCGTCTTTTTGTTATTTCGCGCAACAAGCTTGGGCACACCAAAGCCTTACGCATTGCCCATAAATCTGCTCCCGAAGGTCAGGAACCCGTGCGACTGTCGGAGCAGTTTTTGAGAGGATACATTGGCGGGCTACCTAAAAACTTTTAATGTATGCCTACTTTTGGACTTATTGCGGAAGGCGTCACTGACCATGTGGTTTTGGAAAATATTTTGGTGGGCTACTTCAATGACCCTGACCTTGATGTTCGTCCGCTAACACCTTTGCGGGATGCTACTGATGCTTTGCAGGGGTTTGGTGGTTGGTACAATGTCTTTGAATATTGTAAATCCTCGTTTTTCAAAGACGCGTTTATTCAAATAGATTACATTATTATTCAGATTGATACTGACTGCTCCCATGAGAAAAATTATGATGTACCTCCGATTCATGGTGAGTCGACAGAAGAATTTATTGAACGAGTAATTGCCAAATTTGTGGGACTGTTTCAAAATGGCTTTGGAGAGAAATTTTATGAATCGTATCAACGTAGAATTCTTTTCGCAGTATCGGTCAATGAAATTGAGTGTTGGCTGTTGCCACTTTATTCAACTGACAAAAATACGCAAGCATCATCCAATAATTGCATCCATAAACTCAATCAATTGTTGACTAAAAGCAAAAAAGACATTATAAATCCTACTCGGAAAGATGCTAAAATCTATCAGAAACTGTCCCGAGAATTCTGTAAAACAAAGATTCTGAAAAACGCATATCCACAAAATCCAAGTTTCAACTATTTTGTGGAGCAGTATCTTGTAAAGATTGAAACAGCAAACCTAAGTTAGAAATCGAAAGAAAGTAATTGGTTGATATTTAGATGGTTAATGCAATCGAAAATCGTCAATCGAAAACCCCAATTTTTATACTAATGAATCTCCCCTTTGAAGGAACCGATAAATACGTAGCAACGCGAGAATTGTCGGTCGCGGTCAATGCCGCAGTTAGCTTACAAAAGCCGCTTTTGCTGAAAGGTGAACCGGGTACGGGCAAGACCATGCTGGCCTACGAAGTGGCCAAAGCACTAGGTAAACGGCTCATAACGTGGCATATAAAATCAACCACCAATGCGCATCAGGGGCTTTATGAGTATGACGCTGTATCGCGTTTGCGGGATTCGCAATTGGGCGATAAGCGCGTTTACAGCGTAGAAAACTACATCAAAAAGGGGAAATTATGGGAGGCGTTTGAGTCGGAAGAACAAGTGGTGTTGCTGATTGATGAAATTGACAAAGCCGATATTGAGTTTCCCAATGACTTGTTGCAGGAACTTGACCGCATGGAGTTTTACTGTTATGAACTCGACCGCACCATCGCGGCCAAACAGCGCCCGATTGTCATCATTACTTCAAACAACGAAAAAGAATTGCCAGATGCGTTTTTAAGGCGCTGCTTTTTCCACTTTATCCGTTTTCCCGACCGTGATACCATGCAACAAATTGTACATGTGCATTATCCCGAACTGGACAAAGAGCTGCTAGAACGCGCCATGAAAGCATTTTTTGCCGTGCGCGACGTAAAAGCCCTGAAAAAGAAACCTTCTACGAGCGAACTACTGGATTGGATAAAATTGCTTTTGTGGGCAAAGGTCTCCGCCGACGACCTCAAAGACCTCGAATCTCTGCCCGAAGTGCCACCGTTTTTGGGTGCTTTGCTCAAAAATGAACAGGACAATGATTTGTACGCGGCCCTCCGGGCAAAGGGTTTTAAACCGTATTAATGACTCGATTTTGATAGGATGATTCTCTGATTTAATGGTTGCGAATATGTTTTTAGACTTCTTTTTACTGCTAAAAAAACACGCCTTGCCCGTTTCTATCGGGGAGTACTTGAACCTGTTGGAAGGGCTCAAACGACAGGTGATTGACATGAGTGCGGAGGAGTTCTATTATTTCAGTCGCACGGCGCTCATCAAAAACGAGATGCACTATGATTTGTTTGATCGCCTTTTTGCCGAGTATTTCCAAAATGCCCAAACTGTCGAAGCAAAAATAATGGAGACCCATTTGCCGCCCGAATGGTTTAAAGATGCGCTGTCGCGCGAGTTGACCGACGAAGAAAAAGAGATGATAGAACGGATGGGCGGCTTAGAAAAGCTTTTTGAGCGGTTTCAGCAATTGCTTCAAGAACAAAATGAACGTCACGACGGAGGCAATACTTGGATTGGTATGGGGGGGACTTCACCTTTTGGCAACAATGGCTATAACCCAGAGGGTTTTCGGGTAAAAGGGCCTTCTGCGGGCAACCGTACGGCCACCAAAGTTTGGGAAAATCGGGAGTATAAAAATTACGATGAAGACCTCGAACTCAACACCCGCAACATGAAAATGGCCCTGAGGCGGTTGCGAATTTTGACCCGCGAAGGTATAGACGAAGAGCTTGATATGAATGCCACCATCGAAGGCACCAGCCGTAACGCTGGCATTCTGGACATTCACATGCATCCGTCGCGCAAAAACAACGTTAAAGTGTTACTGTTGTTGGACGTAGGCGGTTCGATGGATGAGCACATCGAGCAATGCTCACAATTGTTTTCGGCGGCCAAGTACCAGTTCAAACACATCGAATATTTTTATTTTCATAACTGCGTTTACGAAACCCTTTGGCGCGACAATACCCGCCGAAGTTCACGCGTACCTACGTTGGAGGTATTGCATAAATACAACAAAGAATACAAAGTGATTTTTGTGGGCGACGCCTCCATGGCTTCGTACGAAATTACGCATCCAAGAGGCAGCGTAGAGCATTATAATGAAGAGTCGGGGCTGGTTTGGCTCAATCGTTTTAAAGAACAATATCCTCATTTTGTGTGGCTTAATCCCGTTACGGTGGCAGATTACTGGAAATACACCCACAGCATCAGTATCATTCGGGAATGGGCCGACAATCGAATGTTTCCGCTCACACTCAGCGGACTGACCCAAGCAATGAAATGTTTAAAAAATCCTAAAGTTAAATTTGAAAGTTAGGAGTTAGTGAATTCTGTATTAGTATGATGCCTTTTCGAGATATAACAATTTATTACTCTGACAGAGAAACATCTGACTTTGATTCACTCAATAATCCAAATCATTTTCGTCAGACCGTTAATTTTATTTGCGATTTTTACCACCAATTGTTGAATGGATACAAACCCTTAAAAACGAGTCGACTTGGTATTCATTTTACACATCGTTTTTCAGATATTTTGGGGAAACCTTCTTATTTTGGTTCAATATGTAGCGTCTGGTGTTACTTTGAAGAGGATAAATACCTTGCTTTTTCAGGGAATGTCAGAATAAGATATTTACTTGATTTGTTACATTCCTCAGTAATAGTAACTGCCAGCACTTTGGGTTGGGATAAAGAGGTCTTTCAAAATGCTTATAAAAAAATAATAGATGCTGATTTTCGGTTCGTAAAAGAATATCCTAAAAAATTGAATAGGGTCCAATCTCATACGGGGCAAGTTATTTTGGAAAAAGATATTTTCACTTCTAAAATCTATTTTGTTGTTTCAGATGGTGCATCAACTACTAAACACGAAGCATTAATCAGAGATAATGGTGGTTATTTGGATTCTTCATACTTTACGTCTAAAAGGGCTAAATGGTTGAATAATAACGACTATGGAGTGGAGATGAAAGGACAAAACCAAAAAGTTTATTATTCTACTATTCAAAATAAAATGTGTTTTGAGGGCTTTTAGGGATAACTTTAAACGCACTTCTTTTTCTTGACTTCTGACTTGTTAACCATGCACCTCTTTTACCAACCCAATTTCTCCGAACTTTCCGCTTTAATCGACGACGAAGCTTTTCATGCCGCCAAAGTACTGCGTTTGCGTGAAGGGGAAGCGGTGCGGGTCACGGACGGGCAGGGGAGCTGGTATGATGCCGTTGTGCAAAGCAGTACGCCCAAACGTTGTGATTTAAAAGTGGTTCAACAAACCGTACAGACCCCGCGAAACTATCGGATTGAAGTTGCGTTGGCCCCCACCAAAAACATGGACCGAATTGAGTGGTTTGTGGAAAAAGCGACCGAAATCGGGATTGATACCATTTCCTTTTTTTATACCAAGCATTCTGAACGACGCAACATGAAGTTGGAACGCCTCCATAAAATCGCCGTTTCGGCCATGAAACAGTCGTTGCAGGCTTTTTTGCCCCAAATCAGGGAAGTGGGTGATTTTGGAAAATATATCCCTATGGTCAATACAACCCAAAGGTTCATTGCACATTTACCCGAAGATAAAATCCCCGCACATTTATTAAAAAAAGCGGGTCCTGCCCAAAATTATACCGTAGTGATTGGCCCCGAAGGAGATTTTACGGAGGCCGAAATACAGTTAACCCAAGCACACGGATTTGAGATGGTAACGCTCGGTAATACTCGTTTACGTACCGAAACGGCCGCTTTGGTAGCTTGTCAAACGCTTCATTTGGTTAATATTATATCCCAACCCTAACGCTTCGCTAGGGAATTCTCCACGGTTCACTTGGCTATTGGTACGATTCACTGTTTCTTATTTGAATTAGGGCCGCATCAAACCCCACCTTTGGGGCATTGAAAAACCCTAAATCAATTTTAGCCATGTCGCAGCCACAACTCTTTTCGCTACCTCAACTTGAAGAAACCCCCATTCACCGCCTTTGCATTCACATCGGTGGATTGGTCAGAACGATTGATATTCAAAGCATCATGTACCTCCAATCAGAAGTAAATTATACCCGTTTTTTTGCCAAAGACGGAAAGACCTACTTGGAGGCTAAGACATTAAAGCATTTTGATAAAGTACTGGAAGATACGGAGTTTATTAGAATTCATAAGTCTTATTTGGTCAATCGAAATTGCATTGTGTCGATGACTTCCGATTTTGTTTTACTCAAAAATGGGGTTCAACTGCCCGTTTCACGCCGCAAAGGGCGGGCCCTCAAACGCAATCGGAACGTGGTTTCGCTCTTTAGCAAACTGCGCGAGCGCCGAACTTGGTATTGATTTTGCTGGAGATGGATAAAATCGGTATATATGTTTGCGTAAACCGTTCGTTTACGTTAAGTTCGTAAAACCATAAATTATCCATTTCAGACAAGGCAACTATGACACTTATTCGCCTTTTTTTTGTATCCACTCTGCTGACGGTTTTCTGTTTCTTGCCCTCCGCCCATGCGCAGTACGCGTATAAAATTGCAAAGCTTAAATACGGTGGTGGCGGTGACTGGTACGCCAATAAAACATCATTGCCCAACTTAATTAAATTCTGTAATCAAAACCTGCGCATGAATGTCTTCCCGGACGAAGACATTGTGGAACCGGGAAGTCCCGACTTATTTTCCTACCCATTTGTGCATTTAACGGGCCACGGCAACGTCCTGTTTTCGGATTCGGAAGCTCGAAATCTGCGCCGTTACATGATTTCGGGGGGCTTTTTACACTTAGACGATAACTATGGCCTTGATAAATTTATTCGGCGGGAGATGAAAAAAGTCTTTCCCGAATTAGAGTTTGTTGAAGTGCCTTATACGCATCCTGTCTATCACCAAAAATTCAATTTTCCCAACGGCCTGCCCAAAGTACACGAGCATGATGCTAAATCTCCGCAAGGATTTGGGCTTTTTTGGGAGGGCCGTTTGGTATGTTTTTATAGTTACGAGTGCGACTTAGGAAATGGTTGGGAGGACCAAAGTGTTTATAACGACCCTGAAGAACTGAGACAGCAGGCGTTGCGCATGGGAGCCAACTTGGTACAATACGCGCTTACGGTAAACCAATAACGGCGAAAATTCGCTTTTTTCTGTTGGTTTTGCCGAAAGTATTTCTTAGATTTGTACAAGTTTTCACATTAAAATAACCCGTTAATTTTCATGTACGCAGTATTGGCCGCTTTTTTTGGACACTGGTATCTTTCCTTGTTTTGTCAAACATTTTTTTTGCATCGTTATTCTGCCCATAAAATGTTCACTATGAACAAATTCTGGGAAAAGTTTTTCTATGCTTTAACCTACATTTCACAGGGTTCATCGTATTTAAGCCCACGCGCTTATGCCATTTTGCACCGTATGCACCACGCATTCAGTGATACCGACAAAGATCCGCACTCTCCGCACCATACTGAGAACGTATTTACGATGATGTGGAAAACCAAAGATATATATAATGCGGTTTTGAGCCGTAAAATGAAAGTTGAGGCTCGTTTTGAGCGTGATTATCCTTATTGGGAAAAACTCGAAAAACTGGGTGATTCGTGGATGTCGCGTCTTGGTTGGGGGCTTTTGTATTCGGCTTTTTACATCTTCGCGTTTATCTATTTGGATATGCACTGGGCGTTTTTCCTATTGTTGCCAATCCATTATTTGATGGGGCCCGTACACGGTGCCATTGTCAACTGGAGCGGACATAAATACGGTTACCAAAATTTTGACAACAAAGATGAGTCTAAAAACTCACTTATTTTTGATATTTTGATGATGGGAGAGTTGTTTCAGAATAATCACCACAAATTGCCCAACCGGGTTAATTTTGGAGCAAAATGGTTTGAATTTGACCCAACTTACCCCGTAATTAAACTCCTGAGCTGGACCAAAATCATTAAAATGAAAGAGTCAAAAGTAGGAGTAGAAGTGCCTAAGCAAAAGGCTGAAATGATGCATTAATTCACTTTTGTGTTTTATATAATAAACGAAAAAGGGACGAAATATTCGTCCCTTTTTCGTTTTAGAGCAAGCGTGATGCAATTTCGTCCCAGCCCATGACTCGGTCAAATTCGGTATCTTCTAAATTATGAGGTGCGTTAAACAATAACCCTTTCCCTTTGAACGTCTTTAGGTTACGGGGAAGGTCGTCAACCAAATAATCGCCACTGAGCACACTTTTGTCGCCGCAGAAAATAATATTTGACCAAGGGATAAAATCGAAATATTTTTTTAACCAATCGTATTTTTCACGAAACGAATTTGGGAATTCCATCGCCGCCGTTGCCACAAAAATTTCATATTTTTTACTAAGGGCAAGAACAGTTTCCTGTGCATTGGGCACCAATGGAATATCGCTGAAAAAGCCTGGCTCATGAATGAGTCCATAGAGGCGTTGATGATGGTCGGAAGATAGAATTTTGTGTAAAGACATCTTGTCGAATTCTTCGCGGGCAAGGCCCGTTCCGAAGTCACGCACGATAATATCAGCGAGTTTGCCGTGGGTATCGGCCAGTACGTCATCTTGGTCTAAAATAAGGCGAGGTTTTGTCATTATTATTGAAACGTTAGTTATAAAGACAACCGTCTCAATTTTTGAAAAATTCACCATTTCCTAAAAATTTGCGTTTTAAAAATAGTACAATCTGCAAAAACCTTCTTTTGGAAATGGAGTTAAGTCATTGATACATTGTTATTTTTAAGCTATGCCGAAGCGTTACATTATTTTTTTTCTTTGGTGGTTGGCGCTGCAAGGAAGAGCCCAAAGAAATGACTGTAATTTGTCAATCAACAAGCCGATTGTTAGCGTATCAAAAGCAGGAAGACCCGCGGTAGCCGCCCTAACGACCGTTTGTCAGGATAGTTTAGTCCAACTTAATCTAAAGAATTACGAAAAAGGGACGGTGGTGCAGTGGAGGTTGAATAATACTGATATTCCAAACGCAAAGGATACCATTTTGGTAATCAGAAACAATCAGGCAGGAGTTTACACTTGTACTGTTAAAAACAATGTGTTGTGTACAAATCCAGTCGTATCTGACCCCGTTGCTATTTCATTGATTCCAAAACCGATTGTAGGGCCATTGATGCGAGGCGGCTTTGTGGGTACGCCCTGCGTGGATGGCTACGAAAAACTGACCGTAACCGCCACGGGAAACAGTTCGTTAAGTTATCAATGGTTGAGTGAAAACAGGCCGATAGAGCGGGCAAATTCAACCTCATTTGACGTTATTGAAACAGGGGTTTATTCCGTAAGGGTCACGGACTCTGACGGATGTGCCACCGTATCTGGTAATTTAACAGTTATACCAGCTACACCGCCCAAAGCCGAAATTAGTGCTTCAAAAGGAGGGTTTTGTGCGGGAGAAAACGTAACGCTTTTTTCGACCAGAGGCCGAACCAACGTATATCAGTGGATGCGAGACGGACAGCCGATTGGGGGAATAAAAGACACGATTATTATTGCACAGGCAGGGGTGTACAGCGTAAAAGTGACCGCGCCTAATTCGTGCTCCACTACGTCGTTGCCCATCACCGTGATACGTCATCCCGAACCCGTTGTTTCCATCGAAAGTCCTGGAAATGAATTTTGTCCAGGGGCGGCGCTGCCTTTAACGGCCACAGGAACTGATTTGAAAAAGTTTGAATGGTTTATGAATGGGCAACCGATTAAGGGTGCCTCCAAAAATAAGTTTGAGGTAAATGTGGAAGGGAGCTACTCCGTAAGTATCATTGATACGAATGGTTGTAAGGCGGTAGCAAAAGCCGTTGAAGTAAAAAAAGTGGACAAAATTACGGTACGAATCGACTCACTCCCCGATTTTTGTGGGCCATTTGGCAACCCGATTCCGCTTAAAGGTATACCTTCGGGTGGTTTTTTTTCGGGAACGGGCGTTGTTAATGGAGCCTTTGATTCAAAACTGGCGGGCGTTGGTGAGCATGTTGTTACTTATGTTGTACAAGGAGCCTTGGATTGTTTGAACGGGGAAGCCCAGAAAAAAGTCATTATTTCCCGACCTCCAACGCTCAATTTGGGAGAAGATCGCATTATTTTTCAGGGAAGTTCCTTATCGCTTGACGCTGAATTGGGCATTGGTTATACATACCAATGGACACCCACGGCGGGCGTTGATAATCCCGTTTCGCCCAAGGCGTTGTTTAGGCCCGAACAAACCACGACTTATCATATCGTAGCAATGGGACCGATGGGGTGCATGGCCGAAGACAGCATTATCATTACTGTATTTTCAGGCGTGTATGTTCCGGATGTTTTTACGCCCAACGGGGATGGTCAAAACGATACATGGGAACTGAAAGGCTTAGAGCAGTATCCCCAAGCCCAAATTACCATTTTCAATCGTTGGGGACAGGCCGTTTTTTATGAAACAGGTGAAGCACCCAAACCGTTTGATGGTACGTTTAATGGAAATGTATTGCCCGTTGGCGAATATGCCTACGTTATCCTTACTGAACCAAACGGGCACGTATTGCGGGGGAAAGTGTTGCTTCTGCGGTAAATAAAACAGGCAGCCTGCCGAAGCAAACTGCCTATTTTTAGGTATTTATAATTGATAAATCTCTGGCTTATAATCCAAGTGACTTCAGTACTTCGGTTACTTTGGCCGCCGCCTCTTTGAATTCAATGGCTGAATATACTTTCAGGCCAGACTCATTGATGATGCGCGCACCTTCTTCAGCGTTGGTTCCTTGAAGACGTACAATGATGGGCACTGGAATGTTGCCGATGGCCTTGTAGGCTTCCACCACCCCCGTTGCTACGCGGTCGCAACGTACAATACCTCCGAAGATATTGATAAGAATCGCTTTCACGTTAGGGTCTTTCAAGATAATACGGAAACCCGCTTCTACTGTTTTGGCATTGGCACCACCCCCTACGTCGAGGAAGTTGGCAGGCTCACCGCCCGAAAGTTTAATTAAATCCATTGTACCCATGGCCAAACCAGCACCGTTTACCATACAACCTACGTTTCCGTCAAGTTTTACGTAGTTGAGGTTGCTTTCGCCCGCTTCAACTTCCAACGGATCTTCTTCGTTGGTATCGCGCATGAGGGCGAGTTCAGGGTGGCGAATCAGGGCGTTGTCGTCCAAGTTTACCTTGGCATCAATGGCCATGATTTTATCGTCTGATGTTTTCAACACAGGGTTGATTTCAAACATAGAAGCGTCAGACTCCCAATAGGCAGTATAGAGGGAAGTGATAAACTTCACCATTTCTTTGAAAGCATTGCCTGAAAGGCCGAAAGCAAAGGCAATTTTACGGGCTTGGAATCCTTGCAAACCTACGCGTGGATCTACCCATTCTTTGATGATTTTTTCGGGAGTATGCTCTGCTACTTCCTCAATATCCATCCCACCTTCAGTACTTGCCATAATGACTGGACAGCCTTTGGCACGGTCGAGCAAAATTGAAATGTAGTATTCTTTGGGCTCAGATGCACCAGGATAGTAGGCATCTTCGGCCAAAAAGATTTTGTTTACTTTTTTGCCTTCAGGCCCTGTTTGGTGAGTGACCAAAACGTTACCCAAAAGATTAGTAGCGATTTCGCGCACTTGGTCGGGCGATTTCGCCACTTGCACGCCGCGTTGCTCCAAACCTTGAATTTGACCCTTACCGCGTCCGCCCGCGTGGATTTGAGATTTTACGACGACAAATTTTGAACCCGTACGCTCGGCAATCGAACGGTAGGCTTCTACGGCGCGCTCTGGGGTATCAACGACGATACCGTCTTGAATGCGAACACCGTATTTCTTGAGTATTTCTTTTCCTTGGTACTCGTGAATGTTCATATTATATATTCCGGTGAGTGTTTGTAATTTTTTGTTTTACCGTGCCAAATTACGGAAAATAACTGAATGAGAAACAGGATTTCTCTGGTTTTAGCCGAATGGGGCTGGATAATGTGCAGAATGTTGGTGAATAGGCACCCTTCAGGCAATTTTTCATTCTTATACGATTACTGCCTAACTGGAATAAATTGTAATAAGCATAGATAAAATAGAAATAAGTAACCATTTAATGCCGAAATCTAAAACTTTTCAGTAAATTCATAAACGGTGACCGGGATTTAGACGTTCTTTAGGAAACAAATCATCGTAAATCTTGCTCAAAAGTTTATTCAATAGGTTTTGGAAGTATCGCTTCTACGTGTCAGATCCTCCTATCATTACGATGGAAGGGTTGTACCCACTTTTGCTTCTTTTGCTGCTAAGTATGGTGGCGCTTACCTATCACATGATACGTATTCAATTTAAAGAAGCGGTAGATTTTTCGATGGATTGGAATTTATTCTTAAGTTGGATTCCTTTGTTAGTTGCTTTTTTGGTGGATGTAACCGTAAAACGATTCGGAAAATTGCCCAAATGGGTAGGGTTTTGGAGCCTCATCTGGTTATTGTTTTTTCCCAATGCTCCTTACATGATTACCGATTTACTGCACATATCGGTCAATATGGGCAGCGATTTGACTTGGCATGATATCATCATGCTTTTTTATTACGCCGAAGTCAGTCTTTTCAACGGGCTTGTTTCTTTGTATTGGATGCACCGTTGTTGGCAAAAAACCTTCACAAATACCACTGGCAACGTCTTGTTGGCCATCAGCTTGCCGATGGCGGGCTTTGGTATTTATCTAGGCCGGATTCGCCGCTGGAACAGTTGGGACATTATTCATAACCCCAAAGAACTTTTAAGTGCGGTCTGGCAAAGCCTCACCGACCGCACTGCGTTGGTTCTTAGCCTAGAATTTGGCCTACTTTTGAGTATGCTTTATCTGGTTTTATGGGTGTTGTTGCGCTTTCGCGTCCGACATATCAATGAATAATTTACTTTTTTGAATCCCATTTTTCGCCAGCATTCAAAACATTTTCTTGGTCACCAAAATCAGGGTTTTGATAAATCGCAACACCATTATGATATTCGGTGACTGGCGTTTGGCCAAACCGATGACGGTGAAAAGGAAGAGCTTCTTCGGTAGAATAGTGGCATACGTATGATTTGCGGGTTTGGTCTGGATTCGTAATCAGACCACCGCCGTGGGCCAAGGCTGCGTGCCAGATTAAGACATCGCCGCGTTTGATAAGAAGGGTATCTTTGGGAAGCTTTAATTCTGCACATTTTGTGTCAAGATAATCCGCAAATTCGAGGGCTGTTTTGGTCGAGCGGTTATTGTACAGAATTCCGTTGCCAAAATTGAACTTAGGCATTTTATGAGAGCCGATATAATAATACAACGGACCAGAATCAATTTTGATGTCTTCCAACGGAATCCATGCGGCGGCCAAATGACTAGGAATTTTGGCCGTTACCCACGGATAATCCTGGTGGGTAGGCTGCTGACTGCCATACATAAACGTTAGGCTTTGCATTACCACCGTATTTTGTTGGAAAATCGCATCCAAAAAGTTAACAATGGCGGGGTGAGTCATGAGTTTTTTGCCCGCCACCGATAGGTTATGAAAGTCATTTAACTTCACGTATTTTCCCTGGAGATCTTCTTTTGGGAAATCTTTGATGTGGCGTTCGCGGACAGGGTCAAACTTTGGAAGGTCGATGCGCGCCCACATTTTGTATTTTTCGGGGTGCTCTACCAATTCTTCAACGTCTGACCAAAACAAATCCAATAATTCAGACTGAATCGATTGTTCTAAAATAACGTACCCATTTTTTTGCCAAAACTTCAGCTTTTCGGCCAGATTGTAGGATACGTCAAATTTGGGTTGATATTTTTTTACAAATTCATCGACGTCTGCATCAGGCCGATCAATCCATGGAAGGGTTGCTTCATCGAATTCTGTTTGCGGAAATAATTGTTCTTTGGTAGCAATTACCTTTTGTTTTAGCGTAGTTAATAATCCCATGGCAAAGAGGAAAGTTAAATGATTGTTTCCCAAATATATCAGGATTCAAAGGGATTATCAAAATCTTCCTTTCAACAAATAAGTATCCGTACATGCATATAAAGAGGAATAGATGGTAAAATGGGGGCGGTTGGTCTCGATGCATTTTTCGAGACGAAGCACAGGGGTATGCTCGGCCACGCGCATTATATCCGTTAAGGGCGCGTGGGCAGCGGTAGCCCACACTTTTTCTTCTCCGCCTTTTACGATAATATTGTACCGACTCCGAAAAACGCCAAAAAGGGAGCGATTTTCTAATTTTTGTTTATGAAAATCGGGAACATCCGCCGCTGGAAAAGCCAACCTTTCAAAAAAAATCACTTCTTTGTTGACCAATCGTAAGCGTTCAAAGTAATAAAAAGGCTCATTTGGATGGGTGGGCGCAAACAGAAAATCGCTAGGAAAAGGCATCAACTGAGGTTTTTTCAGAATTTCGGTTCTGATGTCTTCCTCTTTGAGTTCTTCACGTAACGGGTTTGGATAATGCGCCTGTATCGAAAGCATCCCCAAACCCACGGGAAGCGGTTGAACGATGCTTCCTTTTCCTTGGTATTTCTTGATAAATCCTTCTTCGGCCAACATCGAAAGCGCCTGACGGATAGTGGGTTGGGTAAGGTTATAGGTTTGTTGTAGTTCTTTTTCAGAAGGCAACAAACTCCCGATTTCATAGACGCCTTTAATGAGCTGTTGGCGTAAGGTTTCGTACAAATGTTGATAATGGGGAAGGCGGGCAGGTACTTCAGACATTGATGGATGGTTTTTTAATAAGGCAAAAATAGCGCCTCTTTTTTGAATATTTTTCTTAACATTGCATCATGCAACCAATTGTTCCGATACACTATTTTCTTATCGTTGCGGCGGCATTGTTCAGCATTGGACTTGCGGTCATGATTACCAAACGTAATGCCATTGCGGTGTTGATTGGCGTTGAATTAATTTTAAATGCGGTTAATCTCAATTTAGTGGCTTTTTCGCAATATGACCCTTTACGGCTTGAAGGCCAACTCTTTGCCTTGTTTGTAATGGTCGTTGCCGCCGCCGAATCGGCCGTTGCTTTGGCTATTATTCTGAAAGTGTACCGACATTATCAAACTACTGATTTAGATAAAATCAGTTCGATGAAAAAATAAACGGATTGTACGCTATTACGTGGATTTTTACGTTTTTAGGTAAGTAAACCTATACCGCTTCTTTATCAATTCAAGTGGTTTAACACACTAACAGGATGAATCGCATTGGCCTGATTTTATTTTTTTTAATTGCTGTCGGCACTTTTAGTGAGGCACAGCAAACTTCTAAAACCAAAAAACGCAAAGGAGATGCTCAAACGACGGCCGCCGCTAGTGGGGTAGACGACGTGACCATCTTAGGGATTAAAAGTAAATTTTTGAGCAGGGATACCAACTCGGTCGCTATTTTTATGCGGGTTGATTTGAGCAAACCCAATAATATCCCCGTGCGTTGGAAAGATTTTACGGATAAATTTACCCTCAACTACGTGGTCTATCCTGATTTTGCCTCTCGCGAGCGACTAGGTTACGGCAATATCCCTCTCAATGAGCAGAATGTGGTGCAGCTCAGTGCGACCAAATTTATGATTCGGTTTGACGTAAAAAGGCCAGTAAATCACGCTACGGCCGTTATGTTGGCCGAAATATCGGAGATTGGAACGACCAAAAAAGTGCTCAACGATTTGGCGGTTCGGTTCAACGCCCCAAAACTCAGTGACCGCTTTGCGTTATTTGAGCGAACAGGACAAGTCGTGATGCTCCAAAATTATGTCAACGTAAACGACACCTTGCTCATCAAAGACATCAAAAAGACCGTGAAGCCGCTGTACGTCATGCGCTACAAGCATGATTTCGAGGCGGCCTCGTCGCCGATGAATACTACGCCGCGCAACGCACCTCGTACATTGGGGGTTGATACAACTTTCATGATTAATACCAGTACGCCGCTTACTTTTAAAGAGGAAGGCTTGTATTATATGACCGAAGACACCACCGACGCCACGGGTATCGGATTGGTGGTAAGCAACAAACGTTTTCCTAAAATGACCCGCCCTGCTGAGTTGGTTCGGCCTGTGATGTATATGAGTCAGAATCAGGAAATAAACGAACTCCTAGGGACAAAAGACGCTAAAAAATCACTAGATCGGTATTGGCTTTCGTTGATGAATGGCAACACCGATTTGGCTAAGCGTACCATAAGCGTATTTTATAACCGCGTGGAAGAAGCCAATCGACTTTTTACTACGTACAAAGAGGGTTGGAAAACGGATAAAGGAATGATTTTTATTGTGATGGGACCGCCCGACCGCGTGCAGCGTAGCAAAGACCGCGAGGTGTGGGTGTATTCGCAGCGGGCCAATTTTTCTGAAATTAACTTCACTTTCAATCGTAGGGCCAACCAATTTGTTGAAGACCACTATGAGCTTCAACGCTATGTAGAATACCAGCCCATTTGGTATCCAATGGTGGAAGCATGGCGCACAGGCGCGATAAGGGATTGATTATCTGTTACTTATTTTTGATTAATATTTAACGAAATAAGATAACAATACAACAAAAATCCCCGTCAGGAGCCTGACGGGGATTTTTGTATTTGAAGAGAGTACGAATTAGAAGAACAAGCCAATGGTACTCACAACATTGATGCTGCTGACGTTCAACTGCGCCGAAAAGTAGTTGTTTGGGTCGTTGAGTTGATAAGGGGCAAAAGCATCCTTCGTGATTAGATACGTGCCCGCCAAATCAATGTAAAAACGCTCGTTGCGATACCCTAAACCGCCCGAAAATGAAAGCTTTGCGCGGTCGAGTTTTCCCTCTACGTTGTAGTTTTGGCTATAAATATTGGGCATATAACCGACTCCCGCCCGTACCCTGAAGGTATTGAGACGGGCTTCGCCACCAGCACGAAGATTAACGACATTGTTAAAAGTAGATTGAATTAAACGGCGATTGTTGCTACGAAACTGGTTGTCGTCTGGGGTACTGATGCCCATGCTTTTGTAACCCACGTATTCGGCACTGGCGGTGAGGAAGCCTTTTTTGCCAAAGAAAAAAGTTGCGCCACCCGTGGCCCGTAGAGGAGTACGCATACTGTACTCAAAATCATAAGGTTCAATCGTTACCCGATTGGTGGGCAGTTGGTCAAAAGCCTGTTGCCCTTGCCCATTCGTAACGGGGTTACCATTAGAGTCATAAATTGGAACTCGGTTGTTTAAGACGTCTACCCCTACTTCCTCTTCGTACGTCATTTGCATATTACTCCACGTGGGGCTGTGCAGTGAGGCCCCTAACTGTAAAAATTCGGTGGCTTTGTAAATAACCCCCGCTGATAGAAATATACCCGTTCCGTTGATATTTATATCCTCACGATAATCTAATCCACGAAATGCTCCACCGTTGACGAAACGTTCGGCATAGTTTTGTTGGCGAATATAGGTGTGTCGCGCAAATCCTCCCGACACCCCAATGTAAAGCTTGTCGGCGTAATTTCCCGCATACGCAAAAGTCCATTGCGATGAGCCACCAGAAAGCTCGATACTACCAGTTTGCTCAAAAGATGAACGTGATAAAGGAATGGGGCGGCGATAGGGGCCGTTGGCCGAAAGGGCATCTATTTGATAAAGATTATAAAAAGCCGATTCAATTGAGTAAGGGCGGCCATTGTTGTAGTCATTTTCGAGGGTTGTAACTGGAACTCCGTTGGCTAGTTCTGCGATGTCGTCAATCATTGAACTGCGGTTGTTGGTGCCACCGTAAGAAAACTGGGTGCCCGCGTTCACCTGCCGAGAATAACTGATTCCGAAGGAAGTACGACGCCATTCGCGGTTATAACTTTGGGGATTTCCTGCCAAAATCAACGAAAATTGCGATAGGTTCGGATTGACCTTTTGGTCGGTAGTGGTGTTGCCAATATAGTCGGCCTTGTTGTTGATGGAGTAAAAAGTCGGGCTAAGGCTTATCTCTGAGCGATTGAAAAAAGCAATGCCTGCGGGGTTTCCAAAAATGTTGCTGGCATCACCCCCAAGTGCCGCATGATTGCCACCAACACCCTGAAAACGAGCGGTTCCGTTTTGGGTAATCTGGGATAATTGAGAAGCCGCATTGGAATAAAGACGGCTTTGGGAAAAAACGTGAGTTGTGGTCATTCCGACGACAATTCCCACTAAAATGTGACGTGTTCTCATGGCAGAGTTAAAACGATTTCCCTGTTAAAATAATATGTGGAGCCTTATTTATTGTTAAAAGTACATTTATAAGCAAGAAAAAACCTCGCCATTCAAAAATAGCGAGGTTTTTTATGAAAGCGAATTTTGTCATTTATTTTTTAAACGGTAAGTCTTTCTTGGAAAAGTCTTTGTTTACTTTTCCGTTATTCTAACCATTTAGCGTGGTCCGCGTGAGGAGCCGCTGCTGCTTGAGCTCGAACCACTACTGCTTGAACTTGGGCTGCTATAGCTGGGACTTGGGCTGCTGTAGCTGCTTCTGCCACTGCTGTTGCTGCTATTGTTGTTCCAACTGCTAGAGTTGGAAGAATTGTTGTTGCTGTAAGAGCTGCTACGCTGGTTGCTGTACGTGCTACTTTCACCATAAGAGCGGGTTGCTCCACCGCGAGTACCCGAAGAGTACCCCGAACTTTGGGTAGAAGGAGCGCTGTAGGTGCTGGTGCTGCCAGTACGGCTGCCTGAATTGGACGAATAGCCATTGTATGAACGGTCGGCACCACCACGAGGACGTGAGTAGTAGGTATCACTGCTTGTGGCGGTGGAGCTACTGTTAGCCCTGGAAGATGGGTCATAACTTTGACGGCGGCCATCGTTGGTATAACGAGGACTGTTGTCATTGTTACGGTTATACGAATTGGCAGAACGATCTACGCGGTTGTAATAATCAGAGCCTGGACGGCGGCGCGCGTCAACAATCTGAATGTTGTTGTTGGGGCCGTTATACCAAAAGTTATTATTCCCATAAAAGTTATTGCCATAGAAACCGCTTCCATAAAAACTGTATGGAGAGTAGAACGAATTAAAGCCCCACGGATTTCCCCAACCAAAGCTTGAATAACCACCCCAAGCAGAATAAGGTGAATAATATGAATACGGTGAAAAGAATGGGTCACCGTAGCCATAAGCGAAGGCCGAATTCCAGCCGAAAGGACTGCCAAAACGATAAGGATTTCCAAAGGCAGAACCATAGCCATATCCAAGGCCAAACATCATGGCCGAACTGCCGAAGCTGTTCCATCCAAACGAGTTGTAACGATAAGGGTTGTTCCAATAACTTCCCCAATTATTATTCATAGCAGTTTGATAGCCATCAGAAAAACCTGAATTATAGCCAGCATTAGGGCCAACATTCCGCTGAATACCCCGCGAACTCAAATAAGATTCGTCGTAGTAGTCATAGTCTTCTGAGGTGGTATTGGGCTGTTGTTGGCCCGTACGGTAGTCAGGGTTGTAGTTACGAAGGCTTCTCTTTTCCTCATCCTGATTTCCCGACTTTGCTGCTACTGCTACACTGGATGAGTTACCATATAGGTCGTCGTATTCGGCGTCGTTTGCGGTTGTGTACTGGTTAGAGTTACACCCCCATAAACCAACCAAGCCTACTGCCGACCAAAGGGTGAGTGAACGAAAGGTTTTCATGGTTATTTAAAAGTTTTTGTTCCTACGATTTAAAAAGAAAATCAGGGTCATTATTTACTATAAACGTCAATTTGGCTGATATTGATTCAGTTTCGTCACAAATTTAAGATAAAAAAGTATCTTTGCAAGAGTTTTTTCTAAAAAACAAGGAGGAGATTTACGATAAAAGCTCCTGATAATCAAATAATTATAAATGTCGATGCTACACTAAATCCTGCAAAGTGCTGATTGCGAACGACTAGTATAGTTTAAGTGTAGATTTTACGCCTTTTTTATGTTAGTAATTATTTTTAGTGAGATTTAAGGGGTTATTAATTAAGGTGTTAGCGAAAGTACCTGCTCTAAATGTAGACGCAATCGAAGAAAGAATAGTTTAAAAATTTAAAACAAAAATTTACCTAAATAAAAGCAATGGCAAACGCGATACCTAGCCGTAGTGAAAATTACTCTGAGTGGTACAATGAATTAGTGAAAAGGGCTGATCTGGCCGAAAATTCAGCCGTGAGAGGATGTATGGTCATCAAACCGTACGGCTTTTCAATTTGGGAAAAAATGCAGCGGGCATTGGATGATATGTTTAAGGAAACAGGTCACATGAACGCTTATTTCCCTTTATTTATTCCCAAATCATTTTTGAGCAAAGAAGCGAGCCACGTGGAAGGCTTTGCTAAGGAGTGTGCGGTAGTTACGCACTATCGACTCAAAAACGCGCCCGATGGAAGCGGAGTAATCGTAGATCCCGATGCCAAACTGGAGGAAGAATTGATTGTTCGTCCCACTTCAGAAACTGTTATTTGGAGTACTTATAAAAACTGGATTCAATCGTACCGCGATTTGCCTTTGTTGATAAACCAATGGGCCAACGTTGTGCGCTGGGAAATGCGCACCCGCTTGTTTCTACGCACCACTGAATTTTTGTGGCAGGAAGGCCACACAGCCCACTCTACGTCTGACGAAGCCATGGCCGAAACGCGTCAGATGCTCGAAGTGTATGCGCGTTTTGCGGAAGAATGGGCCGCTATTCCCGTCATTAAAGGCTATAAAACGGCCAATGAGCGTTTTGCGGGGGCTGAAGAAACACTTTGTATTGAGGCCATGATGCAGGATGGCAAAGCATTGCAGGCTGGAACTTCTCACTATCTAGGTCAGAACTTTGCCAAAGCATTTGACGTTAAATTTCAGAGCAAGGCAGGTACACTTGAGTACGTTTGGGGAACTTCTTGGGGCGTAAGTACGCGCCTCATGGGCGCACTCGTGATGGCACATTCTGATGATTCTGGGTTGGTGTTGCCGCCTAAATTGGCCCCAATTCAGGTGGTGATTGTGCCTATTTATCGCAGTGAAGAACAACTTGCTCAGATTACCGAAAAAGTAAAAGAAATCTCGGCGGGTCTTCGTAAAAAGGGCATCAGTGTAAAATTTGATGACTCTGACGCCAATAAGCCTGGCTGGAAGTTTGCCGAGTACGAGTTAAGAGGCGTGCCAGTACGATTGGCAATGGGTGCACGTGATCTTGAAAATGGTACAGTAGAGGTGGCCCGACGCGATACGAAAGAAAAAATGACGGTTCAACTGGAAGGAATTGTGGACAGAATCGAGACCTTGTTGGAAGAAATTCAACAAAATATTTACGATAAAGCACTGGCATTTAGAACCGCCAATACGCACCAGGTAGATGATTATGCCGAGTTTAAACAAGTCTTGGACGAAAAAGGAGGATTTATTTTGGCGCACTGGGATGGCACACCCGAAACCGAAGAGCGCATCAAAGAAGAAACAAAAGCAACGATTCGTTGTATACCATACAATGCTCCCGAAGAAGAAGGCAAGTGTATTCTGACGGGGCGTCCATCAAGTCGGCGGGTATTATTTGCGCGGGCTTATTAGTAAAACTTTTTTAGGTTGGGTTGAAGTTGATTTTAGGATTTGATTTCAGCGAGTGCAACTTAAATTAGATCAGTCAATAAAATCAATTCATTCAAAACAACAACAAAATGAGTGTAGCAAAATCAGGAGATACCGTAAAGGTACATTACAAAGGGACCTTGACCGACGGTACTGTTTTTGATTCGTCGGAAGGACGTGAGCCATTGGAGTTTGAACTCGGCTCAGGAATGGTGATTCCAGGTTTCGACAACGGAATTCAGGGAATGGCCATTGGAGATAAAAAAAAGATTGATATTCCTGTAGAAGAGGCCTATGGTCCATCGCAGGCGGAGTTGGTTTTTCCATTTAACCGTTCTGAACTGCCCGACGATATTCCGTTTGAGGTAGGAATGCAATTGAATATGCACCAAGACGGAAACCCGCAACCTGTACCTGTAACGGTTGTTGAAGTAACAGATGCGCAGATTCTGGTAGATGCCAACCACCCACTGGCGGGACAGGCGTTGATTTTTGAAGTAGAATTAGTAGGCGTAAAATAGCTAATGCTCCTTTGAGCGTAAGCCTTTATTTAAAATAGACGTTGGGGTGATTAATTCATCTTAACGTCTATTTTTCATTTACAGGAGGTCGTCCGTACTTTTCGTTGACTTTATGGTAGAGATTGGCGGGGACTTTCGTTTCTATTATTGGCACTTTGGGTTGTGGCCGTACCCAGTCCAGATATCCTTTTGCCCAGGCATAAGCGAGCCCAAGAACGAGAATTCCTACAAAAATCAGCATTTCGATTAGTGAGAACCATCCCCACAACCCATCGGTTTGTTGGATGAGCGTAGCTTGACCAAACACAACGGCCCAAGGAAAGAGGAAAACCAGCTCTACTTCAAACAAAAGGAAAACCAGCGCCACCACGTAAAAACGCACGTTGAATTGAACGTTGGCGTTGCCAATGGGGTCTTCCCCCGACTCATAAGTGGTGAGTTTTTCTACGTTAGGTTTATGAGGCCTCAGCAACTTGGCCAACATCAGCATAGAAACGATGAGGACGATAGCCGTAACGATGAATAAGAAAATAGTGCCGAATTCGGAAACCATATTTGTCTTGAAAATGCGCTGAACTAAAAAGATTAGCGCGCAAAAATAGCTAATCATTTTATTAACCCTTCTAAAAAAAACCGCTTCATCGGCGGCTTTTTTTAGAAATAAGTCAAGAAATGAGTTTATTTTACGAACAACATTTCACGATATTTGACCAAAGGCCAATCTTCATCGTCAATCAAGAGCTCAAGTTTGTCCACTTCATAGCGGATTTTTTCAAAGTAATCTTTCACTTCTGAACCGTATAACTCGGCCCTGGTGGGAATATCATCCGTATTATTGGCTTTTTTACGGGCTTCAGTCATCGCTTCTACCGCCTGTTTAATAATATATACCCGCTGCGAGATTTCTTTGATGAGTTCTTTGAGGGGTTGTGCTTCTTCCACCAATTCAAGTTCCATCAACGATTTGGCGGTTTGAGCCAACTGATGCTGGTACTTAACGGCCGTCGAAACTACGTGATTCAAGGCCAAATCGCCAATAACCCTCGATTCAATCTGCACTTTCTTGATGTAATTTTCGAGTTCGATTTCGTAACGGGCATGAACCTCACGCTCATTCAGAACGCCCATTTTTTCGAGTACCTGAACGGCCGAAGGTTCAATGTATTTGCCCAATGCCAGCGGTGTAGAGGCAATGTTGGTAAGGCCGCGATTGGCTGCTTCCTGCACCCAGTCGTCCGAATAGCCATTGCCCTGAAACAAAATACGCTTGGACTCGCGGTAGTAGTCTTTTAGAATATCAACGATTGCCAATTCTTTCTTTTCGCCCAATTCAAGCCTTGCTTCGAGTTCTTTTCTGAATTCCTGAAGCTGGTTGGCCACAATGGTATTGAGGATAATCATTGGCGAGGCGCTGTTGGCACTTCCGCCCACGGCGCGGTACTCAAATTTATTGCCTGTAAACGCAAAGGGTGATGTGCGATTCCGGTCGGTATTATCGCGCATTAAAGGTGGAGTACGCGTAATCCCTAATTTATAAAAGACGTTGTCTCCTTTTTCGAGCTGGACTTCGCCGCGATTTTCGAGGGTTTCCAACAGTCGAATGAGTTCATCCCCAAGAAAAATAGAAACAATGGCTGGCGGCGCTTCATTGGCGCCCAAACGGTACTCATTGCCCGCCGAAGCAATAGACGCCCGTAGCAAATCTGCGTGGTCATGTACGGCTTTGACGACGTTCATCAAAAAAGTTAAGAACCGCAATGTTTCTTTGGGTTTGGTACTTGGGGCCAAAAGGTTGACGCCCGTATCGGTCATCATGGACCAGTTGTTGTGCTTGCCGCTTCCATTGATGCCCGCAAAAGGTTTTTCGTGAAAAAGAACCTTGTAATTGTGACGTTCGGCGACTTTATTCATCAAATCCATCAACAACGCGTTGTGGTCAATGGCGAGATTGAGTTCTTCGAAAGTAGGAGCGCATTCAAATTGACCGGGCGCCACTTCGTTGTGACGCGTCCGAACGGGAATACCGAGTTTCCAAGCTTCATATTCAAAATCAACCATAAAGGCATTGACGCGCGGAGGAATCGACCCGAAATAATGGTCTTCCAACTGTTGCCCTTTGGCGGGAGAGTGCCCAAATACCGTCCGACCCGCCATCACTAAGTCAGGCCGAGCGTAAAAAAGGGCTTTATCGACCAAAAAATACTCCTGCTCAGCCCCCAACGTAGCCGTTACTTTTTCGACATTGCGGTCAAAATAATACATTACAGCAGTGGCGGCTTTGTCGAGTACGTGTAGGGCGCGCAAAATCGGGGTTTTGTAGTCGAGCGCTTCGCCAGTGTAAGAAATAAAAACAGAAGGGATACAAAGCGTTTTGCCGCCTGCCCCATTGTCCATTAAGAATGCGGGCGAGCTGGGATCCCAGCCTGTATAACCCCGTGCCTCAAACGTAGCACGCAGGCCGCCGCTTGGAAAAGAGGATGCGTCGGGTTCTTGCTGTACTAGTGCGCTTCCTTTAAACTTCTCGATGGCTTTGCCCGACGGAGTAACGTCAAAAAAGGCATCGTGCTTTTCGGCTGTGCCACCCGTAAGGGGCTGAAACCAATGTGTATAATGGGTGGCCCCTTTGGAAGTGGCCCAGGCTTTCATGGCGGCGGCTACCTCGTCGGCAATCTCGCGGTCAATTCGGGAGCCCGATTTAATGGCGTTGGATACTTTAAGATAGGCTTCTGGTGTCAACAACGTTTTCATTACGTCGTCATTGAATGTGTAAGAACCGTAGTAATCGGCTACTTTTTCGCTGGGAGCGGGTACGCTGATTGTAGAACGGTTGTAGGCCGTTTCGATGGCCTTAAATCGCATATTTGCCATGCTATATGATTAGATTTTGGAATAATTTAACTGTTTTGGGAATACACATCAAACATATATTTTTTTTGTTTGACTGACAAAAGTAATGAAAGCAATTTGAAGAAATGAACTAGCTTCTTTTTGTTTATGGCCTAAATTAGGCCTATTTATTGAAAATACTAAAAACTTCAATCGCTCATTTTCTCAATCAGCCTGATTATCACTAATTTTGCAGGATGAAAAAAGTAGCATTTTATACATTAGGCTGTAAACTCAATTATTCAGAAACATCAGGTATATCACGGATGTTTGAGCAACGGGGGTATAAGAAAGTGGCGTTTAATGACCAACCCGATATATTTATCGTAAATACGTGTTCAGTTACCGAAAATGCCGATAAGAAATGCCGCAAGATTGTACGCGAAGCCCAAGCGATTAATCCAAACGGTTATGTGGCTATCATCGGTTGCTACGCTCAACTCAAACCCCAAGAAATTTCGGAAATTCCCGGCGTAGATGCTGTTTTGGGGGCGGCTGAAAAATTTCGACTCATTGATTTATTAGATGGATTTGTCAAAGAGCCTTCGCAGCAGCAGGGCAAAGTTTTTGCTTCGCCGATTGAAGACGCGGTAGATTATCACGTAGCATACTCACTCAATGACCGCACCCGAACGTTTCTTAAAGTGCAAGATGGCTGTGATTATCCTTGCGCTTATTGTACTATTCCGTTGGCAAGGGGGAAAAGCCGGTCTGATACCATTGAAAATGTGGTTAAATCGGCCCGCGAAATTGCGGCTCGGGGTGTCAAAGAAATCGTACTGACGGGCGTAAATATTGGTGACTTTGGCCTACAAAATGGTCAACGTGTGGAGACGTTTTTGGGTTTGGTGAAAGCCTTGGATGAGGTTGAAGGCATAGAGCGATTTCGGATTTCGTCGATTGAACCCAATTTGTTGACGGATGAAATTATTGCTTTTGTGGCTCAATCAAAACGCTTTGTGCCGCATTTTCATATTCCGTTGCAGTCGGGCTCAAATAAAATATTGGGGTTGATGCGCCGACGTTATCGCCGCGAATTATATGTTGATAGAGTAACCAAAATCAAGGAGTTAATGCCTCATTGTTGTATTGGGGTGGATGTTATTGTAGGGCACCCGGGTGAGACCAACGATGATTTTCTGGAAACCTACCAATTCCTGAACGAGTTGGATATTTCGTATTTACACGTATTTACGTATTCAGAACGCCCGAATACCTTAGCAGTTGACATCAAGCCCGTTGTGCCTCAGTCGCAGCGGGCGGAGCGTTCTAAGATGTTGCACATCCTTTCTGATAAAAAACGCCGGGCATTCTATGAAAGTCAATTAGGCTTGGAGCGAACGGTTTTGTTTGAAGAGGATGTAGTCAATGGGTATATGCAAGGCTTTACCGAAAATTACGTGCGGGTAAGCGTACAATATGACCCTTTGCTGATGAATGAAATGAAAACCGTACGCCTGACAAATATCAATGCCGAGGGTAACGTAGAGGCCGAAGAGTCGGAAAGTATACCCATGTTCGTTCACAATTAAAGAAGGGGGTATTCCCCTTCTTTAATAATTTTTAGTAACTGTTTATCGAAAGCAGTACCAATGTGCAGGCTTCTTCCGCAACGATTCCGTTTTGGGTTAATAATTGTTCAAATTCAGGGTTTTCTGTACCAGGATTGAAAATCACTCGTTTTGGATGAAGTGCAATAATATAATCATACCATTCGGCTTGGTGCTGCGGCCCAATGTAGAGTGTTACGGTATCAATGTCTTTTAGGTCGGGTTTGCTGGTTAAAATGTCATTGCCAGCTATCTGTCCTGCTTTCAATCCAAGCAACACGACCGGATGCCCATGATTCACCAATCGATTGGCGGCTAGAAATGAATAACGAGCTGGATTGGTGGAAGCGCCAATAATGAGTGTTTTTTTCATTTTTTTAATAATTACTTCTTTTTTCTAAACAAATGTTTTTGAAACTTGTTCTACTCACATCCTGTAAAATGTACTTTTTTATTTTGTAAACTAAATTTTCAATCAATAAATAGGGGCCATGAGCGACAAAAAAGTGCTTAGTTATTGGAACGAAAAGTGGGTGCCTGTCGAGTTTGAGGGAGTGGAAAACCCACCTCGGTATGATGTCTCTAACTATGGACGCCTGAGAAGTTTTCAAAACGAGGAGAAAAAAGCGGTTATTATTAAAGGATCGGTGATTCAGGGGTATCGTTCGCTCAATATTCGTATCACAGGTGGAAAAACCATCAATAGATATGTTCATAAATTGGTGGCTGAATTGTTCCTAAAACGCGAAAGTGAATTGCATAAATACGTCATTCACCTTGATTTTGATAAACAAAACAACCGTGCCGACAATCTGAAATGGGTAACCAAGACAGAAATGGTGGAACATAACCGTGAAAACCCAGCCGTTATAAATCGTAAGCTTCCTGCTCGTACCCGCAACTACAAGCTGACCGAAATCAAAGTCAGAATGATCAAAAAAATGCTCAAAAGTGACAAGAGCAGATTGAAGATGATTGCCAAACAGTTTGGGATAACGCACACACAACTCAACCGTATCCGTTCTGGCGAAAACTGGAAACATGTAAAAGTGGATGATGAATAATAGTCTTTTATCCCCCGATTGTTGACATAGACTCGGATACTGAACCTACCGTGCGTCGGGCTTCTGCTTCAAACCCATCTTTGGCCCGGTGCTGAAGTGCTTCAAATATACGTTGTGTTATATTGGCATCATCCAATCCTTGTCGAAGTAAATCTTTGATATTGAACACTCCGTCGTCATACAGGCAGGTTTTGAATTGACCTTGAGGCGTGATTCTCAATCTATTACATGTGCCGCAGAAGGTTCGGCTAAACGCCGCGATGATTCCAATGGTGCCTTTGTGGCCCGGAATCTGATAATTATACGAAGTCGAGGCGGGTGGGTCAGGCAGTTTATAAATCCCAGGATATGTTTTTCTTAGTTCTTCCAAAATCTTGCGGTAGTTCCAAAACTCTTGGTATTCGTGGGCGCCGTCGCCGTTGAAAGGCATTTCTTCAATGAAACGAACACTGACATTGTGCGTACGCGTCAGGTCGGCCATGGGAATAATATCGTCCGTATTTTTTCCTGACATGACGACCGAATTCAATTTTGTAGGGATATTGTATTCCTGCAATGCTTCAAATGTTTGCCATACATTTTGAAATTCATCGCGACGGGTAATGTCAAAAAAGCGTTGACGGTCAAGGGTATCTAAGCTGAGATTGACCGATTTAATGCCCAATCGCTGAAATTCAGGTATTAGCGGAGCCGTCAATACGCCGTTTGTTGTGATGTTGATTTGACGAAGACCGTCGATTTTATTCAATTCTTCCAGAAAATCCATGATTCCGCGCCGAACAAACGGCTCGCCTCCCGTAAGACGCACCTTGTCGACGCCCATATTGACCAATATCCTAATGGTACGCTCCATTTCTTCCCACGTCAACAAGTGTGGTTTGGGTACGTATTTGATACCTTCTTCGGGCATGCAATAAAAGCAGCGAAGATTGCAACGGTCCGTGACGGCAAGCCGCAGGTAGCTGATAGGACGTCCGTGGTTGTCTATTACGCGGTTCAAGGGATTGGATGATTAGTTACAGTTGACCAAAAAAGGAGCAGTTTGCACAAAACCGTTCTTTTTCAAAGTAAATAACGAAAATGTTATCAAACAAGTTTAGAGGAAGGAAAGAGATATGCACTTCACTCAAAAATAACGGTGAGTGAGGAGGAATTGGGGTGTAAAAGTGGATAAAAGGGTTAGGGCAAGAAGATTATAATTGGAAAATACTTGTAAAAAATTGAGGTATGCTTTGTACTATTTATAACGAACTCCCATTTATTCCGTACTTTTGCGGCACTTTTTAAAGAAATTAAGAAATAGACTTTTGTATGCTTAGAACGCACACTTGCGGAGAACTCCGTATTTCAGATGTCAGTAAAGAAGTAATCCTCAGCGGTTGGGTACAACGTACACGTGATAAAGGCGGTATGATTTGGATTGACCTGCGCGACCGCTACGGTATCACCCAGCTAATGCTTGAAGAAGGTAAAACCGCCCCAGAAATCATCGCCCAGGCCCGGAATTTAGGCCGTGAGTTTGTGGTTCAAGCTACGGGGGTGGTTACTGAGCGCTTTGCCAAAAATGATAAAATGGCAACGGGTGAAATTGAAATTAAATTGACGGGGCTGACGGTCCTGAACTCGGCCAAGCTGCCGCCTTTTCAGATTGAAGATAAAACCGACGGGGGAGATGAGCTCCGCCTGAAATACCGCTACCTAGACTTGCGTCGTGACATAGTGCGCAAAAACTTAGAACTGCGCCATAAAGTAGCCCAGCAAACGCGTCTTTTTATGGACGCCCAGAATTTTATTGAGGTTGAAACGCCCGTTTTAATCAAATCAACGCCAGAAGGAGCTCGCGACTTTGTGGTACCTAGCCGCATGAATCCGGGGGAGTTTTATGCGTTGCCGCAGTCACCGCAGACGTTTAAACAATTGTTGATGGTGTCGGGATTTGACCGTTATTATCAGATTGTAAAGTGTTTCCGCGACGAAGATCTACGCGCCGACCGTCAGCCTGAGTTTACGCAGATTGACTGTGAAATGTCGTTTGTAACGCAGGAAGACATTCTGCAAATGTTTGAAGGTCTGATTCGTCATTTATTTAAAGCCGTAAAAGGACTGGATTTGCCTGAAGTACCACGCATGACCTACGCTACGGCCATGAAAAAATACGGCTCCGACAAACCCGACATTCGTTTTGGGATGGAATTTGTGGAGTTGAAAGGCGATAATGACTTCGTTTCAGGTAAAAATTTCGGTTTATTTGACTCTGCCGAATTAGTGGTGGGGGTTTGTGCCAAAGGCTGTACAGAATACACGCGCAAGCAAATGGACGAATTGACGGAATGGGTAAAACGCCCCCAAATTGGCGCAAAAGGGTTGATTTATGCGCGTTACAATGCCGACGGAACCATCAAATCGTCGGTTGATAAGTTTTACAGTGAAGAAGATTTGAAGCAATGGGCGGATGCATTCGGCGCACAGCCCGGTGACTTAATGCTTATCATGGCGGGAGAAGCCAACAAAACCCGTAAGCAACTCAATGAACTCCGCCTAGAAATGGGCAGCCGTTTAGGATTACGCAATCCCGACGATTATAAAGTGCTGTGGGTGGTTGATTTTCCGTTGTTGGAATATGGCGAAGAAGAAAACCGTTGGTTTGCCATGCACCATCCGTTTACCAGTCCTAAGCCCGAAGATATTCCTTTATTGACGACGGATTTGGGCGCTGTTCGGGCCAATGCCTATGATATGGTCATCAACGGAACCGAAGTAGGAGGAGGCTCCGTACGGATTTTCCAACGGCCGTTGCAGATGCAGATGTTTGAGATTTTGGGCTTTACCCCCGAAGAAGCCAAAGCGCAATTCGGGTTCTTAATGGAAGCGTTTGAATTTGGAGCGCCGCCACACGCTGGAATCGCCTTTGGATTTGACCGCCTATGTTCTATTTTTGGTGGGGTGGATTCCATTCGAGATTTCATTGCGTTCCCCAAAAACAATTCAGGCCGTGATGTAATGATTGATTCTCCGTCGACCATTGACCAAAAACAACTGGATGAATTGAAAATTGCGACGAAAGCATAATTTTTTGAGTTTTATAAGATTGTAGAAAAAACTCCACATTTTTGGTGTGGAGTTTTTTTATTTAAAGATTAAAAATGATACTCTGCGTCATAAATTGCACCTTTCGTCCCATTTTTGGGGAGAAGTACAATAATTTTGTTGAACTTCAAGTTTATAAAACGTTCGTTTTAACAGCCCAAATGCACCTACTATGAGCCTCTTTGATCGAATCAAAGCCTATTTTAGCCCCGATAACTTCAGCAAAGACCCCGAATTGGTGTCTTTTGCGGAGTTAGACCCACCACAAGTCGAAACCAAGAAGGTAACGGCCGATGTTTCTGTGCCTGCCTTGCCTGGAATCGTTCCACAAACGCGGGTCATGACCGAAGAGACTCCCGCCTCTACCCATACGTGGGATTTAACACCGCCTCAACCCACACAAACTTCAATTCCCATTGAGTTGCCATCGTGGTTGGAAGATGAAACTTTGCTACGGGATGAAGGAGTTATTTTTGGACTTTCAGAGTCAAAGCCTGAAGAGAAAGTAGCCATCATTCGCAGTTATTTCGTGCATCAAACCGCTGATTTAGAGTTAGATGTGGAGCGTTATGGTGAAAAAATTCAGGAATTAAATTTGTTTATTGGGCAAAAAGAAACCAGAATCAACGAATTTAAAGATAAAGCTGCCGAGCTGGATGCCCGCCAAAATGAAGGAGAACATCAGTTGCCGCGAACTATCGTAGGCTTGGTGTTTTCGATGGCGATGTGCATAGGAAATTTCTTTTTGATTGATGATACTTTGCGCCCTTTATATCCTAATAGTCAGTGGATAGCCGTTGGGGTGTTTTTGGCAGGGATGTTTAATTTGTTCGGTCGGGTTTCACTTTTTCACGATACCGACAGCAGTGTGTCATGGCGCAGGTTGTTAGAGGAGGTTGGTATGCCTTTTGCAGCAGCCATGTTTGTGTTTGTACAAGCATTGCAAAATCAGACCGTTTGGCGGGCGGTGGCGTTGTTTGTCTTTGTGTTTTTTCTGTTTCTTTTTGCGGGCAAATTGCTGTTGAGCAATATCACCGTACTTCGCAATGATTTACGGATTTGGCTGACGGGTGCTAACATGAAAAAAGAAAAAACGAGCAAAACAGAGACTTGGGACGAGGAAACCAACCGCTTGAACGCCGAAATTGATGAATTACGCATTCAAAAATGGCAGATTGTGCCGCAATTGAATCGGGTAGAGGCCGAACTTGCGCGCGTGAATGCCCGACGTGATGCCCTCATCAAACTGTTTGAAAGTGAATTTTACCTGGCCCGCCAACTGCGCGACCGTTTGACAGACCGACAAATGAGGGCGATTCAATCAACCGCCCAAAATCAGCAGTAAGCACTTGGTAAAAAATAAGTAGCACGATTTTAAAAAAAGAAAGCCATGCAGGAACCAACAAAAGACCATACAGACGAACCCGATTTTCAACACGGCTACCACAGCGGTATTGAAGGCTCGGAAAATCGTAATCCATATGAAAGTTATCTTTCAAGCCAGATACATTATAATTGGTTGGCCCAACGGATTGAGGACCGTCGAAATGAAATCCAACGGGTTGATAAAGAGATTGAAGAAACGGCCGTAAAGCGTAAAACTGCTTACGACCGTTTGCAAGAGTTTGTGCAACGGGTAATCAAAGCCACCAAGCGTGTAACAGAACTGACGGCGCAGCGGGATGCCGTTGATGCCGAAACCGAAGCCCTGCGGGCACGGCGTAAACAAACACAATCGGAGTATTCGCTCTTGGCAGGCTTCTTTTTCTTTTTTGCGGGGGCGGCATTTGTGTTTGGTGACCTTATTATATCGCACGAAATTGTTGCCTACGCCCTCAACATTCGCAACAACAATGAGGCGTGGGCGTTTGCCATTGGTTTGGCCATGATTTCTATTTTGCTCAAACCCGCCTACGACCGCCTGATTGAGAAGCCGTATGTGGATGAGCATACCCAAAAAGCACGTACGCGTTATGCTTGGTTTAAAGTGGGCTTGGCGGGTTTTGCCATTATCACGTTGGGGATTTTGGGATGGTTTCGATACGAGGCCTACCGTACCGATAAAATGAAAGAAGCCATCAATAAATCGGTCAAAAATCTTCAATTGGGCGCTACGCCGCTCGACCCCAACAGTACGATTACGCCACAAGAACAACAGGTTTTATTGCAAAAAATTGAACAACAGCTTTTGCGTTCTGATGAACTCAATCTGGGCCTTGTCAACAGCCCTTGGGCGTTGGCGTCGTTTGTGTTGAGTGGTATTTTGTTTGCTTTGGCGGGGGCGGTTTCGCTCGGAATGGCGCTGCCTGTGTTGCAGAATTTTTGGTACCGGTGGCTGCAAATCGACCCACGACTGTGGCGTTTGAGCCGTCGTCGTCGTAAATTAAACAAACAGTTGGAGGAAGCCGACAGAGAGTTGGCCGAGCAAACCACACAAAAAGATATTTTGGAGCATGAGCTTCAACAGTTTCAGACCTTGGATGATTTGCGCGCTGAGCGTACCAAAATGCGCAATGATTTGGATCAGCTCATCGAATCTACGCGTTTGGCGCAGACCGACAGCCGCATCGCGTCTTTCAACGATGGCTACGCCAAAGGAGAAATAGCCCGCGAAATGATGAACGAGGAGGAGTTTACCCAATTTCGCAACTCAATGCTCAATACCCATAATTTGGCCGTAAAAGCCTCTTCTTCCGCCGACCGGAGCATGAATTACGGCAATGGAAACGGCACAAAACGCACCAACGGCCTGCGCCCGCACCAGATGATTCGGAAGATGATTACGGATGGCTTGGATGGGGAGAAGGAGTAGTTTTGAATAGAAATAGAATAAAATCAAAACCCCGAAAGTTCGACGCTTTCGGGGTTTTATGTTTGGATTAAAACTTTGTTTCTGTAAGGGTCTGTATTCATTTATGTATCACTCTTTTATTTTGAATAATGTGTCTAACCGATTGTACCCGCCAAAAATCCCTATTCCCCCTTCTATATTGTCAAATACGGGCTGGGGTTCGCGCAGGTTGGGAATTAAGCGATCACTGTTGTTTTGCCAATTGCTGAAATCTTGGTAGGTTTTGAGATACTTGTACGTATTTTCATCTACTGCCTGATAAAAAACTGCAAGCGAAACTCTATCTGCTTTGAACGCATTGAAGACTCTGATTTCCAATTCATTGGCATCTTTATCTTGACGGTCAAACAGAGTGTTTGTTGGAGTACGTACATAGGGTCCTGTAGGATTGCCGATGTGAGACCTGAAAAGGATATCTCTAAGTGAATAATTGAAAATATAATACTGGTTTTTTTCGCTGCTCGGCCAGTTGAACAGGGCAATAAAATCATCGTTTACTTTCGATTTATTGACAATCGGGGCAACCGGGTTGGGAGGAATTCGGCAGGAAGCATTACAAACAACATCACCCACTTTGACTTGTAGCCTGTATTCTTTTTCTGGTTGTATATTCGCGATTTGATTGGATACCGTATAGCACTGCCTTGAAGTATTGTAAGTAAGCGCAGTCATGCGTAGGCCATCTGATATAGTGACTTGAGCCTCACGGATTACTGCCGAATCAGGCCGTAAAATGCTGCCCATTTCCTGACCTCTGTAAACATGAACGCATAAAACGGAGTCTTGTGGCGAAATAAAAGAGCTGATCGCGATAAGCTTATTCAATGTGATTCTTTCAATTTCTACCCCGCTTTCACAAGAACTTAATACCCCGGCCAGTAATGTTATGAATATGATACAGCGCATAGTTTCAAAACTTAAAATTGTACGTAACGGATGGTATGACAGGAAACAGCGCCCTTTTTTGCAATGTAATCCTTTGGCCTTTTTCTAAAGGGTCATTCTCGGATTTTAAATAATAGTACAATGGGTTCTTTCGATTGTAGGCATTATATAGCCCAACTTCCCATGTACGCTCTCCCCATCGTTTTTGCTTGTGAAACTGAATCGCAATATCCAGTCGGTGAAAAGATTCAGCTCGGAAACTGTTGCGAGAACCCAAATAGTCTACATTATTGATGAACTGATTATCAATTTCCGTAGCAACAAAATAATACCCTTGCGAAACCGTAAGGGCATTGCCCGTAGCATGGACCCAATTGGCCGAGAGGGTTACTTTAGGGGTTAGTTTGTAGGTGGTCACCACCGACGCATCGTGTCGGCGGTCATTACGGGGATAAAAAGGTTTCCCGTTGTTCAAATCAGCAAACTGATGAATGGTCCAGGAAAGGGTATAGCCCACCCAACCAGTGAAACGTCCTTTGTTTTTTTGCAATAAAACCTCTGTTCCATACGATAAGCCGTTGCCAAACGCCACGTTGTCTTCCCAATTGAGGGCCTTGGCCCCGTCATTCAAAACCAAAAAAGTGGCTCCTTCGCGGTAAGCGGCACTATTTCGCATCCATTTTCGATAGCTTTCTAAGGTAAGATTCAGCCCAAGAATGGGGAATGTTTTGACAAATCCAAAGGCAATTTGATCGGCTTGTTGGGGTGGGACACGCTCTGTAACAGGCACCCATAAGTCGGTGGAAAGACCCGTGCCTGTATTGGAAAGAAGGTGTACAAACTGATTGTTGCGAGCGTAAGATGCTTTTAGTTCAAGCGTATTGTTCAGTTTGTATCCGGCAGACAGGCGTGGTTCGGCAAAAAGATAAGTACGCTCCGGAACACGAAGGCCGTTGAGTCGCAAGCCTATATTGGCCGATAGCCGCCCTTTGGTATAAGTATCCTCTATGTAGACGGCAAACTCCTGATTGTCAAATTTTTGTGTTTCCTGTTCTGTTTGGCTTTTTATGCGATCTTCGTCGATAAAAGCGCGTGGACGAAAACGGTGAAAAGTCACCAGACCACCAAATTTTATAACATGAGCGTTAATGGGAAAATAATCGAAGTCTGCTTTCAGCGTATAATCTCTTACGCCAGAACTGTACTCGGTGTAGGTGCCGGTATTATTGCCGTTATTGCGGATTTGTTCAAAATCATCTGAAAGGCGAAACTTAAAATCGGTCATCAGCAGCGTTGTATTCAAAAATAATTTCTGACTGAACAGATGATTCCAACGCAGGGTAGCAGTGGCATTGCCCCAACCCATGCGGGTTTGGGAAGTAATGGTAGAAGTGCTTCGTTCCACCTGCTCGCTAAGACGCAGGCGGTCATTGCCGAAATAACCACTCAAATACAATTTATCTTTGGCTGATAAATCAAAATGAAGTTTGGCGTTGAGGTCGTAGAAACGATACCCAAACTTTTGGTCGGCAGGTAAAAAAGGCTCGGTCAATACATCTATGTAGCTTCGGCGACCTGACAACAGAAACGATGATTTGCCCTTTTGGATAGGGCCGTCCAATGATAAACGGCTGGAAAGCAGCCCGATCCCCCCTTCGCCGCGCAATTTATCTTTGCCGCCGTCTTTCATCTGCAAATCTACCACCGACGACAGCCGCCCGCCATACCTCGCCGGAAAGCCCCCTTTCCAAAAACTTACATTCTTGATGGCATCGCCATTGAACACTGAGAAAAACCCAAACAGGTGGTTGGCGTTATACACTTGGGCTTCGTCGAGCAAGATGAGGTTTTGGTCGGGACCACCACCGCGCACATACAGCGCGGTGCTCCCTTCGGTGCTTTTTTGTACGCCCGGCAGCAATTGTAGGGCTTTAATGACATCTTTCTCTCCAAGTAAGGTCGGGATTTGTTTGATTTGAGCTATGGGTAGCCTCACTACACTCATTTCGGCAGGGGCTGCCTGTTGCGCTTTGTCTGAGATTGTTACCTCTTGTAATTGCAGCGTTTCGGGTTGAAGAAAAACTTGGAGTGGCGTTTGTTGGGACGCGGTTAGCGGTTGCTCGAATTTTTGATAACCCAAAGAACTGAACAGCAGTTTTATAGGCTGCCCCGAGGGAATTTTGATGGAGAAGAATCCGTAAGCGTTGGTCGCAGTGCCTATTTGAGATCCTAAGATGGTTACCGAAACGCCTGCGAGTGTTTCTTTTGTATTAACTTCATATACATAGCCGTTGCATATTTCTTGCCCTTGCAATTTTCCCATGATAAAAACCAACAAGACAATTTTCAGGAAATGAAACATCTAAAAAACAGGATTAACTTATAACTCTTTGGTGTAGGTGATAGAATAGTAAGGATATGAATTGGCTTGCTCTACGACCATTTGATCAAGCTTAGTGCGGTTTAACCACCATGATTTTGATAAAAGCAGGCTGTCTTCTTTGCTCAGTTGAATAGTTGAAGGATATATAAACGTCAAGGCTTTTGCCTGACTTGAAATATAGTACTGAACCTTAAACAGAGGCCTATCCTGTAATTTTATACTGCCAAAGCACTTGTTGCCGGATTTAATATAGTCGCAGGCTTCAAACGTTACGGTTTGTATTGAAGGGAATTTTGGTGGGATACCATTCGGCGGAGAGTTTGGAAACTTAAGCTCTTTAAATTCAGTAGCTTTCCAAGTGCCTTTCATATCTCCCAAGGCATTATTGACAAATTTTGCATCTTCACTCAAACAGGAAGTCAAGAAAATACAAACTGCGGATAAATAGGCTATTGTTCTCATTGTGAAAGAAATAAGTTGATTTGTTTTCACGGGACCAGTTGTACTTACTTAACTGATGGTCAGTAAGCAAAGAATAATTGTTTAAAATATTGATAATCAATTTTGTACAGTTTTTTAATTTTTGGGAAAAGGATATGGGGTTTTGATAAATGCATCAAAAAGAAGAATTTTTAGTGCACATATCAAAACCTCAAATGCTTTCGGGTTATAAATTAGAGCATGTCTCTTTATTAGTAATTTCCTCTATCAAAACTATAATTTCCCCAATTATTTGATACATAGCATCCTAAACGTCTTGCATCTGGATTATAAATACTGAATTCAGTGCCAGCGTATAGATTAACTGTGAATCCGTTTGACCAAGAACATAAAGCACAATTTAGATGTCTCCATTCAACAAATATGCCCTGATTGGAATTCCCGGATTCTCTCCAAGTTACAGAAGCCCAATCATCGAATCTCTCTGATTCATGCCATGTCCTGTCTTCCCATGCTATTCTTGCCTGTTTAGCCATTAGAGGGTTGGTAGTGTAGGAAAGTGTATAACTTTTAACTTTGTCTTCTAAGTTTTTGGAAACGACGTATTCATATAAAGCAGACTCGTCAGGAGATGTTTCGGTTGCGTCTGTCGTTTTGCTTTGAAAACCGGTAAATGTACTTTTTTCTTTTATCGCAGTTGTAACATTCAAGGTGATTTTGGTATTTTCTAAATAGAACTTTAGATACTCATCGTCTGTACAGGCTTATAAAAGTGTAACACTATTCTTTCCACTAAAATCTGTTACTGTTATCGTCTTTTTAAATAATTTTAACCCATTTGCTTCAAGTTCTTCTATCCTCGAATTAAACTCTTGTTTTGGTGCTTCATTTGGGTGAAACTCCTCTCTATCGGTACACCCAAAGATAAAAGCCGTACAGAATAATGCAATTGCAGCAATTTTTTTCATAATTTTGTGCTTAGTTTTAAATGATTGAAAAATTGTTTGAACTATCAGAAGAAGTCCCGCTCGGTCGCCAAACAGACGCGGGGCTTTTTCTTTTACAAAGGTGATAAAAAATAAGGAGGCGAGAATTGCGTTCAAACACAAAAATCATTGCTTTAGCGCAATTTGTGTATCGTGCCAAAGCAATGATTAAAAATTCATCATCAGTCGTTTACGAACACGGCTTAGTTCAGATTGGCTGATGTTGAGGTATTGGGCTATGTGTTTTACCTGTAGGCGAGGGGTAATGTGGGCATATATTTCACAAAACGTTTGGTAGCGTTTTACCAAATCGCGTTCAAAAATTAGATCCATCCGCTTTTCGTAAACAACCATGTATCGCTCATAGAGTAGCCTGAATGGGTGATTAAGTTCGGGATATTCTATAAACATTTGTTGTAGGTCATTGTAAGAGATAACACATACCCGGCTATCTTCCAGTAGTTCAATGTGTTCATTAGTGGGCTGCTGAAGCAAAAAACTCTTTACTGAAGACACAAATTCCCCTTCCCCCCTAAACCAAGCCGTGATTTCTCGGCTTTCTTCAATATCGTAGAAAATTCTGGCAAGGCCCGATTCAAGATAGTAAAGTTTATTGTTGATTTGACCTGACATGAGCAGGAATCTTCCTGCTTTATGATTCTCGATGTGAGAACTGTGGCATAAAGCCGCTTGACATTTTTCAGACAGAGGACTGATTTGAGAGAGCGCGTTGTAAAGTATCATGGCTATGCTGGTAATATACTAACTGATTAGGCTGCTTGAAAGCGTGTTATAGTTCGTTATTGGTGATTAACGACAACTTTGCCAGTCATTTGATTTTATAAAGAAAAGGTCTTGGTCTTAGAGCAGGATTAGGCTAAGATTAGAATAGCATTAGAAGTAGTACTGGAGTTCAGTCTAAACACATGTGGCTGCTATCCCTCAACTTTTTTGAAAGCAAACTCAATTTAAGCATACATTCTCCAAATGGATTGGTTGTAAACCTAAAAGGTTATTCTTCCTAAAATTGAGGGGCTCCAGTAGGGTGTGGTATTTGAGCGCAAATGGTACTAAGGCCCCTTGGCCCGTTTGGTTGAGTGTTTCACCAATACGGGTTTGGCAGGTTTCTACACTTTTGATGTAGCTTTTGGGTAGTACTTCGTTAGAAGGGGCATCAATGTGTGGTGTGTGTAACTCAAACTCAGTAAGCGTAGTGAGCAAACGAACCTCTTCGTCTTTTGAAAATAAACTTTTTTGAATAGTTAGCTTAGGCATAGTGCATGATTGTAAACTCAAAAATGAATTTTGTGAGTACCTTAACGAAAAGCAACTATCAAAGTAGGGGAAAAACCAGGTATTAGCACTGAGTAAGTTTAAAATACAAATAAAACATAGAATGGGGGTATTTAAAAGGGAAATATATAAAAAAATACTACGAAGCGCCCCGCTTTCCCAACTCAATGGCCTCTAATTGAGGGATTTTTCCGTCATCAAGCGTAAATCGAAGCATGGTTCGAATCTTATGGAATCCTTCATTGCCTGCCGCTCCGGGGTTGATGTAGAGCATATTTTGAAGTTTAGGGTCGCGTAGTACGCGCAGGATGTGTGAGTGGCCGCAGATGAAAATATCGGGTGTGTTATTTTTTAATTCGGGCCTGACTTGGGGGTTATAATTGGGTGGTGCGCCGCCGATGTGGGTCATCCAGATGCGGAAGCCTTCGAGTTCAAAGCGTTGATGCTCGGGGGCTTTCCACTGAATCTCTTTGGCGTCGATGTTGCCATACACGGCACGTAAGGGCTTAAATTTTTCTAGTTTTTCCAAAATATCAACCCTGCCTACGTCGCCAGCATGCCAAATTTCGTCGCAGTCTTTGAAGTAGTCAAAAATGGTTTCATCTAGGTAAGAATGAGTGTCAGATAAGAGGCCGATGCGGGTCATGTTTTAGGGCAGATTTCCGAATGTTGGTTTGATAAAATTACTTTGTAAGGGTATAAAAAGCCATCCCGCTCATCATCAATACCACGAGCCAACCCGCCATTTGTAGCCAAATAGGGTGTTGATAGGCGCCAACCAATCGTTTATTGCGCGCGGCAATAAGCATCACCGCCAAGGCTATGGGTAAGATAAAACCATTCAACGTACCCACAAACACCAAAATCTGTACAGGTTTGCCAATCCACAAAAACAAAATCGTTGAAATGGAGATAAAACCAATCGTGAGATAGCGATGATTTTTTTCTAAGCTCGAATGGAAAGTTCGCAAGAACGACACCGAAGTATAGGCCGAGCCGATGACAGATGTAATGGCCGCACTCCACATCAAAACCCCAAACAGCCGGTAGCCAGTCTCGCCAGCAGCCAATTGAAATACCGAAGCGGGAGGATTGTCTTTGTTTAACGTAAGTCCCGCCGCGACAACGCCCAACGTGGCCAAAAACAAAAAATACCGAATAAATGACGTGACTAAGATACCCGTCGTAGCGCTGCGATTGACCAAGGGAAGTGCATCCGCGCCTTTAATTCCTGCTTCCAAAAGTCGATGTCCGCCCGCAAAAGTAATGTAGCCTCCCACCGTGCCGCCTACGAGGGTAATGGTGGCAATGGGGTCAAATTGCTGTGGCAAAACCGTTCGGACGAGGGCTTCGCCAACGGGAGGGTTGGCCGAAATAACTACGTAAGCAATCAACAAAAGCATCAGGAGTCCCAGCCATTTGGCAAAATTGTCCATGGCTTTTCCCGCTTCGGGCAATAAGAAAAGCCCGATGGCAATCAATGCGCTAAGTGCGGCCCCGATTTTGACGTCTATGCCGCTCATGACTTCGATACCGAGCCCTGCCCCAGCCACGTTGCCAATGTTGAAAGCAAATCCTCCGATGACAATTAGGGCCGAAAGAACATAGCCCAACCCAAAAAACAAATCGTTGGCAATGTCTTGGGCGCGTTTTTCGGTAACGGCAATGATGCGCCAGATGTTCAGTTGAGCGCCCAAATCTAAAAGAATTGATAACAAAATGACAAAGCCGAAATTGGCCAGTAGTTGCTGCGTAAAAACGGTGGTCTGCGTCAAAAAGCCTGGCCCAACGGCGGAGGTAGCCATCAAAAAAGCGGCACCGAGAAGGGTATTGGTGGTGGTTTGGTTATTATTTCTTGGGGAGGGCATTTTGTAAAGCGTTAAAAACGGATTACAATAATGGCGATTTTTTGGTAAATAAGCGCGTGTTGCCACACCGACAAGTCTCTTTTATACCCTTTAAAAAAAGTTTTAGATACCTTCGGTATGACAAAACGGCTTTTGGGCAATCTTACATTATCTATACTCATTACCCCAAAATCATCTCCTTCATCTCCGAGCGAATCCGTTTTTTATCAATCTTTCCTACGGACGTTTTGGGGATTTCGGATACAAATTTGATTTGGTCGGGCACGTACCAACGGTTTATTTCGCCGCAGTCTACTTTGGCTTGTAAGGTCGATTTGATGCTTTCGGGCGTTAGTTTTTCATGATAATCGGGTTTGATGACCAGAATGGCGTGTGGGCGTTCGCCCCATTTGGTATCGGGAAAGCCCACCACGGCCGATTCGGCAATGCCTTCTATCTGAGAGAGCAGATTCTCAATGTCTAACGAAGAAACCCACTCGCCACCTGTCTTAATGACATCTTTGACGCGGTCGGCAATGGTGACGTAATAATCGGGGCCGATGGTAGCCACGTCGCCGGTATGGAGCCATCCGCCCGCCCACAGTTTTTCGGAAGCCTCCTTTTCTTTGTAATATCCCTGCGTCATCCACGGGCCGCGAGCCACCAATTCGCCAACGGTTTCGCCGTCGTGGGGCAGAAAGTTGCCCTCTTCGTCCATGAGTTTCAATTCTACAAACGGAGCAATTTTGCCCGCTTTGGTTCTAAACTCAAGTTGCTCTTCGATAGGGAGTTTTTCCTGTTCTTCATTTAAGTGAACAACCGACATGATGGGCGCCGTTTCTGACATTCCATAGCCTTGGGTTACGTTGATACCAAGCTCTAAAGCAGCCTTGGCCAAGCCGCGCGTCAAGGCCGAGCCACCTATCAGTACGTTCCATTTACTTAGATCCACCTGCTTTGCTACGGGGCTGTTGACCAGCATGTTGAGGATGGTTGGTACGCAATGTGAGAAGGTTACTTTTTCTTTTAACAAGAGTTTTAGCAACATTTCTGGCTCATAGCGACCAGGGTATACCTGCTTGAAATTGAGCATAGTAGCCAACAGCGGAAAGCCCCAACCGTGAACGTGAAACAACGGAGTGATGGGCATGTACACGTCACGATTGTCCAATGGAAGGGCGCGGTAGCCTGGAAAATAGGCCAGCAAACAAAAGGTGTGCATCACCAATTGACGGTGCGAGAAGTATACGCCTTTGGGGTTGCCCGTGGTACCAGTCGTATAAAAAGTTGTGGCAATGGAGTCTTCCTCAAAATCAGAAAATTCAAATTGGTCGTTGGCGTCGTTGACCAACCGCTCGTATTCACCCTCTAAAGCAAATGTGGTGGACATGATTTCAGCTTCAGGGTTTGTGTACACCTTGTCGCTAATGATGATGTATTTTTCAACGGTGGTGAGTTGCCCTTTGATGGCTTCCAGAATCGGTACAAAATCTTCATGAACAATCACTACTTTATCTTCGGCGTGGTTCATGGTGTACAGAATCTGCGCTGGCGAAAGACGTACATTGATGGTATGCAAGATAGCTCCTAGACAGGGAATGCAGAAAAAACATTCCAAATACCGATGGCTATCCCAGTCCATCACGGCTACGGTATCGCCCGCCTCCACGCCTGCGTTGGTGAGGACATTGGCAAGCTGGCGCACGCGTTTGTCGAAGGTGGTATAATTCATTCTGAACAAATCCCTGTATACAATTTCGCGTTGGGGATTGTAACGAACGGCTTGGGCAAAGAGGGTTTTGATTAACAAAGGAGGGTCGTAGGCCGATGGCGTACGGGGAATCAACTTGGTTTTAGCCATGATTTTTGCAAAGGTTTTTAGAAAAGTAAAGTTATGTTTTTTCTTCAAATACTCACAAAAAAGCCAATCTTACCATTGTATATAGGCGATATTGAGAAATTGGTTTTCGTAGACCTTGAAAATCGCAGTTGTTTTGATTTTAAGTAATTAAGCAAATTTATTCACGCAAAGTCGCAGTGGAGCAAAGAGTATAAAAGGTTGATTGTCTAAAACTTAGCGCCTCTGCGTGAAGTGTAAATTAATTTTGCATATTTACTTATCTCATTTTAGGTGGATGTTCGGCAATCCAGTGATACGAAATTTCCATTTAAAAATACAACCAGTGCCCTTTCCAGCCCTGTTTTCGGTTAAATTCTAAGGCAGGGGCGGGAACTTTGAGAGTGTTGAGCAGGAAAAAAAGCGTTTTGAGGCCCTTATGTCGGGTAGGAATACGACGAAAATCAATGTCTAATGAGAGATAATACTGCCGATACGGGTCATAACCTAATGATTGACTCTTCTCTACCTCGGCCCCGACCATGTTGTGAATCCCGTATCCGAGCGACACGCTGAGCCATTTTGGAATTTTTGAATGTGGGGCAAAAGAGGCTACATTGACTGAAAACCAATAGGTTTGCCCATTGTAATCTTTGAGCCACTGTTCACTGAAATTGCGCCCTAAAAGTTCTGGACGAACTTTGGCGAGGGGGGTAGGAGAGAAAGAAAATTTTGGGGTAATGCGTTCTTCGCCCCAGAGGGCGTACTGTCCCAAATACAAAGACGGGCCCATAACATTGGCCACCATATCGCTAGGCGAAAATCCGTAAGTGGGGTATTGAAAACCATCTAAAAGCTCGATGGGGGTCAGGAATAAAAAGCCCGAAAGCGCCCCGTACAATGCCGCTTGGCGGTTGGTAATTCCCGTTTTTTTGTAAACTGCTGCTGTATGACGGCAAATCTGGTAGGCCGTAAAAAAGTGCCCTACTTTATCAAATTGTTTCCACTCATGAAAGTCGTCTTTAACGCTAAAATTCGTAAAGGGCGTTTTGTACCACGCTTTACTCAATCCATAAATAGACGCCGAATAGGCCACCGATTCGCCCGCCAGAAGCCACCGCAACGCCCGATAGTTTGGACGGAGGGTGTCTGTTTGGGCATGGCAAGTGACGAATGACGAATGCTGAATGATGAATGCTAAATAAAAAAAAAGAGCTTTTGTCGTGCAGAAAGCACCAACACGACTGTGCGAAGTTGGTGAATTGGCCCTTTCAGGGTGGCACAAATCACTTAATAACTTCCCTGATATTTCCGTGTTCCCCATTCCAACGTCGCCAAAAATAATAACAAGAAAAACAACCACTTATTTTGAATCAATTCCGACAAATCTTCGGTACTGTCGAGGCGGTCAACGGCTTTATTTTTGAGCAGGTAGTCTTTCAATTGCTCAATCTGGTTTGCTTTCACAAATTGGCCCCCCGACTGTTGGGCAAGCGCGCGCAGCATTCCGTAATCAGCGGTGTTGGTTAATGACTCCAACGCCAAATCACGCACGATAAACTGGCCCGTTACGCTTTCGATTTTGTTGTTTAGACTCGTAGTTGCCTTGAATTGATGCACTCCTTGCCGAAGGCCGCTTAACTCAAAACGCGAATTTCCTTCCCCGTTGGTGTAGGTGTAAGGCTGCACTTTGCCTTTTTCGTCCGTGATTTCAAGGCGGATGCTTTGACCGTAGATTTTTTCGTAAATATCGTTGTAGACTTCCGTCTCAAAAGTCACTTTATCGCCCACGTTGTATTCATTGGCCAGCGGATAAACCCTGAACTTGCGTTTGTCTTCCTTGACCGAAATCAATTGAATCACTTTTTGCAGCAGTTCATCCACGGCCTCCTGCTTGTCGGTAAGGGCGTATTCTTCGAGGCGCCATTGCCAGATTCCTTCGCCCGCCAATACGGCCGATTTACGAGCGCCCCCAGTGTTCAGAATCAACAAAGGTTTGTTGGTGCGCAGATTGCCAACGTTTTGAAACAGAATCGTTTCGCTGCCGGGCATCAGGCGGTATTCTCCAAAAGGGACCGTCAAAGGTGGCATTTTCTCTAAAATACTGAGTTTGTCGGCATCTAAGTTCAGCAGTTTAAAATTGGGGTTAAAACGGCCAGATACTTTGTCAATCTGCCCTGGGTTGGAGACAACCGTAACGGCAGAATTGAGTTGACTCACTTTCGACGTGTTGGATTGCGAGCCTAAAATGAAGAAAACGGGGGTGTTGTCACGTTGCAGATAACGTTGTACAATGTCGCCGCCAATGTTAAACAAATCAGGCAATTGATGAAGGATAATCAAATCATATTTCTTTTCGGGAAAGGTTTCAGCCGCAGGATTCACCCCAAAAATTTTGACATCGACTTCGTAATTTAAGTTTTTTTCAAGAATTGTACGGATAGCTTTGATGTCTGGGTGAGTGGCCAAGGCAAGCATCAATACTTTTTCTTTGCCGTCGATGATGTCAATATAAACATCTCGGTGATTGTTTCGGGTCGTAAATTCGCCCTTAAGTGGTTCTATATCAAGGGTATAGTGCTGTACCCCTTTTTGGGTAGAAGAGGTTTGAAACGTAACCTGTTTGAAATCTTCTTTTTGGCCAAATGCAATGCGTTGGGTGCTAATGGTACTGCCGTTTTGACGCAAGGAGACGGTCGCCGTTTGTCCCTGAAACCCACTCGCCACGATGTCTGCCTGAATCGGGAATTGGTTGCCCAAATACGCAATTTTATTGGCCGAAACGGCTTTGATGCTTACATCTCGCTTGGGGAGGGTGTCACCCACGCCAATGCTGTGAATCCGAAACGGAAAGTTACCATAGGTGGGTGCAAGTCCCTGATTACTAATGCCGTCGGTCAGCAATACCACGTCGGTCAGATTGCGGCCTTCGTAGTTGGTTTTGGCATTGTTTAATAAATCAGAGAGATTGGTGGTAGTTCGGTCAAATTTCAGTTTGGGAAGTTCATCCTGATAATTTTCACTGTTGAGGGTTTGAACGGCGACTTCCAGCCCCTCATCTGCCAACGCTTCTCGCAGCGTGGCCAAGGCCGATAGCGTTTTGGGGCCGTCGTTTGCCATTGATTCTGAGTTATCAATTGCAATCACCACTTTGGGCTTGTCTACGAGCGTTTGGATGCTGCGCAGGAGTGGATTCAACAATAAAAAGGCAATGATACTGACAAGTGCTCCCCGCAAAATGGCCAATCCAGTGTTGAGTAGTTTACTCCATACAGGCTTGGGTTGGTAAAGAAAAAACGCATAGGCTGCGCCCAACAACAAGCAAAATCCAATGTACCACGGGGAAGTTTGAAAGATAATCTCGGTTAAAAGCATTTGTATGGTGTTTGTCTGGTGGGGTCGTCAGTCAAAAGTCTTGGGCCATCGGTAATTGGCCGTAATTTATATTAAAGCTTAATTTACAGTGTTTTACATTGACAGTCGACGATTGACTAACGACGCCAACTTACATGACCATACCGCCGTCAACTTGCAATACTTGTCCAGTAATGTATTTAGACAAATCTGATGCCAAAAATACGACACAGTCGGCTACTTCTTCGGGTTGACCGCCACGTTTGAGCGGAATATTTTGTTTCCATTCCTCAATCGCTTTTTCGTTCAACTCTCCCGTCATTTCAGTTTCGATGAAACCTGGGGCAATGGCGTTAGAACGAATATTTCGGGAACCAAGTTCTTTGGCTACTGATTTTGTAAATCCAATGATACCAGCTTTTGACGCGGCGTAATTGGCCTGCCCAGCGTTTCCTGTCAAACCAACCACCGACGTAAGATTAATGATAGAACCGCTGCGCGCTTTCATCATGACGCGGGTTACGGCTTTGGTCAAATTAAAAACTGACTTTAAGTTAACGCGAATTACTTCATCCCATTGTTCTTCGGTCATGCGCATTAATAAACCGTCGCGCGTGATGCCCGCGTTATTTACCACAATGTCAACCGTTCCGAAGTCGGCTACTACCTGCGTAATGAGGTCTTCGGCCGATTTGAAATCAGACGCATCGGAGCGGTAGCCTTTGATCTTGGTGCCGAATTGTTGGAGTTCTTCCTCCAACGCTTGACCTTTTTCAACGCTCGATAAGTACGTAAATGCTACCTGCGCACCCTCCTGGGCAAAACGAGTGGCAATTGCTTTGCCGATTCCACGGGATGCGCCCGTTACGATAGCTACTTTGTTTTGTAAAAGTGACATTTATAAATTGGTGATTTGTGATTAGTGGTTGGCGATTTGTGATCAGTGGGCAGTGGTTGGTAAAACGAATCACTGTACACCACTCACAAACCTCTATTTTGGAAATACATTGGCTTCTACAATCTCACACATAATGTGGCCGAGCAAGATATGACATTCCTGAATACGCGGTGTATCTTTGGAAGGAATATTCACCAAAAAAGTACTTACTTCTTTCATTTTTCCGCCGCTTTCGCCCGTCATCCCTACCGTTATCATGCCGAGTTTATTGGCTGTTTCAAGGGCTTTTACGACGTTGGTTGAATTGCCAGAAGTTGAAATTCCGACCAGAACGTCGCCTTCTTTCCCCATTGCTTCGATCATTCTTGAATAAATCACATCATAGCTATAATCATTGCCGACGGCCGTTACGTACGAAGAGTTGACGTGGAGCGCTTCCGAATACAACGGTGGACGGTCATAATAAAAACGCCCGCTAAACTCAGCGGCTAAGTGTTGGGCGTCGGCCGCACTGCCGCCGTTGCCGCAAAAAAGCACTTTTTTGCCATTTTTAAAGGCCGTTGTCATGGCTTCGGCAACAGAGCCAACGGTATCAAGGAGGGTTTGGTCGGCAAGGACACGGTTTTTGGTATCAATAGAGGCTTGTACGATGGATTGAATGTTAATCATTAAAATGGTTGTTTAATCATGGGGACAAAAATAGTAAAAAAGGTTGTTGTATGGTGGATTCGGGTAATTTCAAGGGGATTTTGAACTTAGCTAGGGTTGGCCAGACGGCTGATTCGGACCGACGGCTCCTTTAATTTTTCAATTTCCCTGATTACTTCCACAATTCCCCTTAGGGGTATCTTAACCCACGAGGGGCGATAACTGATTTCATATCCTAATTCATAAACGGCTTTTTCCAACAAAAAAAACAGCAGTAAAAAGTTTATTTCATGCTGACTGTTAAAAAGTGGATGCGGCCAACCAAATGCTTCCAAGTAGGCTTCAAAATAGGTTTCGCGCATGAGTTTGTACCAACGGTCGGATACAATTTGGAGCTTTTCGGACGAAATGTCTCTGGTTTCGTGGCTCTCAAACAACTTTGCGCTGACCGCATAATGGTAACTGCGTATCATACCCGCAACATCCTTAAATGGACTATGCTTTATTTTACGCTCGGCAATGGTGGCTTCGGGTTCTCCTTCAAAATCGATGATGATAAAGTCGCCGTCTTGGGTAAGAACCTGTCCCAAATGGTAATCACCGTGAATCCGAATACGCAGCGAGTCCAACGGACGGGTGAGCATTTCTTTGGCAAAATCATCAATTAATTCACGGGCTTCCATAAAAATCCACGCCAAGCGCTGCGTAGGCTCGTCGAGTTTTTGATAATTGTCAATCAGCAACGCGTAGCGGCGGTCGAGTAAGTCGGTAAGGCGGTGCAGTAAAAATGCGCGGTAGGTATCGTCAAAGACTTCAGGTGCAAATGCATCGTCAGCTCCAGGCGCAAACAGCCCCAGGTGCATTTCGCCGGTACGTTTTCCGAGTAGGGTTACTTGCTCAAATACCCATTCTTTGATGCCAAACATGCCATTTGGAACACCGTACATAAAATCATTAAGAAAATCGCCCGTCAACATCCAATTGTCTTTGTCGGCGCGGATGGCTTGTTGCATCATTCCCAAGGTGATGTCGGGCTGCCCAGTCCGTTGCCAAGTAAGGCTACCTGCGTAGGCTGGAATATTTTTAAAATCAGAATGTTGGGTCAAAAAACTCACCATTTCCACTTCGGGGTTGGTTTGGTCGAAGAGTTTTCGGTAGAGTTTTAAAAAATATTTGCCGCCAAACAACATGGCAGAATTGCTCGAATCGACGGGCAAAACGTGGCTTTCAATGTTTTCTGGCGTGTCGGAATCTGATAGCCCTTTGCCTTTTATGGATGCAAGAAACGAAGATGGGTCGGAGGCGGAGGAAAGGGTGGTGGCATTGAAAATGTTGGCAAACAGCTCTTTCCTAAATTGAACGTCATAAATGGCGTCTATCCATTGAGACGTCTCGGTTTTTTCGAGGACTCCTTTTTCGGGAATATCCATGTCGAGTGAAACCTCGGTGAACGGCAATTGATACAACTCTGAAGGCCCGTCATGGTACGAAACTTCTACAATCAAAATCAAAAATTCGCCAAAAGTCAGCGTATGTTGAACACGGAAATCTTTTTGTGAGCGAGCTTTCCCCGCAAACCAGCGACTAGTATTGAAATATCTAGGGAAAACGTTGGTTTCTAGGTGATTAATGAGAGAATTGTTTACGTTGGTCATAGCGGGTTTAGCAGTTTATCATAATAGGTTGTTGGTTCAAACAGGCACTTAATAGAAGCGTAATTTTCCTAATTGTGTCTTTAAATATATCATTAGAAATTATCACTTTGTGGTCAATCTACTCAAAAATTGCACATTTTGGTGTATTTGTAGGAACAAAAACCGACAATTATACCTGTTATTTTTCTTTTGTACATTTTAACCCAAAAAAACACGAGACAATGTCCCGTGTTAGGCATCAACGATAACTACTTCACCGTTCCGACGTGTAAGTGTGAATCGTGCTGGGTGCTGTGATAAATGCGAATCGTTGCTTTCTGAAAGTCTTTCTCGTCTGCTTCGGGAATAGCCATGAATTTCTGGGGGTTACGGTCAACCAACGGAAACCATGAACTCTGAATTTGAACCATGATTTTGTGCCCTTTTTTGAAAGTATGCAGCACATCGGGCATCCGCACTTTCACATCGGTAACTTGGTTGGGCACAAACGGTTCTGGTTTTTCAAAGCTGTTACGGAATTTGCCGCGCAGTACTTCCGCTCGGACTAAGCGCTGATAGCCCGCCATGGTTAGGTTTTTGGGGTTGGGCGATGGATTTGGGGCATCTTCTGGTAATACATCAATGAGTTTGACGATAAAATCGGCATCTGTGCCCGTGGTAGAAGCAAAAAAATGGGCTGTCATCGGACCAGCCAGGGTTACATCTTCCGTAAGTGCATCTGTTTCATAAGTAAGAACATCAGGGCGACGCGATGCAAAGCGCTGATCTTCAATCATATATTGATTATTGCGTCGGGCAAAAATACCGTCAGTGTACGGCACTGGTTTGGCCGGGTCGCTTACGTATTCGTCAAAACCGTCTTTTTCGGTGGTTTCATTCCATGATAATTTTCCGTTGGCCTGAAAATGTAACTCTTTTTTCTCGCTGTCTTTTGGGGGCCAAGTTTCAAAGGTTTTCCATTCATTGGTTGCGGTGTTAAACATAGTAGCTTCGGCGGCGTTCCATTGGCCCTTGTCTTTAAGGTAAAAATTGAAAAATTTAAGTTCCAATTCTTCCTGAAAGAACTTGGCCGTGTTGGTGCCAAAATTCAGCGTTCCAAACTCGTTCCATTCTGGTCGAGACCAAGCACCGTGCGTCCACGGGCCCATCACCAGTTTATTTTTGTTGTTGGGGGTTTGTTTTTCAATGGCTTCGTAGGTGCGTAATGCGCCAAATAAATCTTCGGCATCAAACCAGCCGCCCACCACCAGTGTAGCAGGTTTGATGTTTTTGAGGGCTGGGCGAATGTTGCGCGATTTCCAGTAGTCGTCGTAGGTTTCGTGTTGGAGGTATTCGTTCCAGATTCGGCCTTTGTTGTTGAAGTATTTTTCACCGTTGGCATTTTTGAGTGGCCCCAATTTCAGGAAAAAATCGTAGGCGTCCTTGCTGCGGTTGCTGAAAATGCCGTTGTACGTCGGAACGGGTTTGTTGGGTTGAGCGTCAAAATAACTCAAAAAGTTAAAATTATCGAGCAAGAAAAAAGCGCCGTTGTGGCGGGCATCGTCGCCCACAAATTCGTCCGTAACGGGGGCCTGCGGAGAAACGGCCTTGATGGCGGGGTGAGCGTCGGGTAGAGCCGCCGAAGCATAAAATCCTGGATATGAGATGCCTGTAATGCCGACGCGACCGTTGTTTTGCGGAATGTTTTTTAGTAACCATTCTACGGTGTCGTAGGTATCGGTGCTTTCGTCGGTATCCTGTGGCGCTTTTTTGGTAAATTTGTGCGGGGTCATTTCTTCAAATTTCCCTTCGCTCATGTAGCGTCCGCGTACGTCTTGGGTGACAAAGATGTACTTTTCTTCCGATAACAGTTTGCTCGGTCCGGGGCCGTTTCCAGTATAATTACCCTCGCCGTATGGCCCTGCCGAGTAGGGGGTACGTTCCATCAGAATCGGATAGTTTTGGCTCTTGTCTTTTGGAATGTAAATGACGGTGTAAAGCTTAATGCCATCGCGCATGGTGATTTGGCGATCCCATTTCTCATAATTGTCTTTGACAAAATTGGGGGCTTGGGCGTGGCTTTGAAACGAACAAAAGAGGAGAACTAGAAGGGGTAGGAGTGCTTTCATAGAGTATTTTCGATGACTATTAATGTTTTGACAAAAGTAGAATAAAATTAAAAGGTTCGAACAGGAATTTAATCTTAAAACCATGAACGCACAGTCACGCCGCCGAACATTCCTAAAAGCACTGGCCGGTGCTTCAATCGCGTCTATTCCAAACACGGGTGAAGCCGCGCTTTTGGCACCCATAAGCAAGCGACTCAAAACCAGCCTGAATGCCTACTCATTCAATGCTCCGCTGATGAATAAAACGATGAGTTTGGAGGAGCTGATTGACTTTTGCGCTCGCATTGGCTTTGATGGGCTGGATATAACAGGTTACTATTTTGATGGTTATCCCACTGTTCCATCCAATGAAACCATTTATCACGTAAAACGCCAAGCTTTTCGCAAAGGCTTGGAAATCAGCGGCACCGGCGTAAGAAATGACTTTACGATTGCCGACAAAGACAAACGTAAAAAAGAAGTACAACTGGTAAAAAATTGGGTGGAAGTAGCTGCCAAATTGGGTGCTCCAGTGCTGCGGATTTTTGCAGGAACGCAAAAAAACGAAGGAATTCCACGTGAGCAAATAACTGATTGGATGTTGAAAGACATTGAAGCCTGTGTTGAGTACGGCAAACAAAATGGTGTAATCATTGGCTTACAAAACCATTTTGATTTCGTTCAGACGGCCGACCAAGTAATCCCTTTTTTTGAAACGATTAAATCCGAGTGGTTTGGGCTGATTCTGGATACGGGCAGTTATCGCATTGGCGACCCTTATAAGGAAATCGAACGAACCATCAAATACGCCGTTAACTGGCAGTTGAAAGAGAAGATATTTGTGGAAGGAAAAGAAATAGATACGGATTTGGAACGGGTCATTAATCTCATCAAACTGTCCGATTATCAGGGCTATGTACCCATTGAAACCCTCGGAGCGGGCGACCCAAAAGTGAAGGTAGAGGCATTGTTGGCGAAAGTAAAAAAGTACCTTTAATGTTACTTTGGCTTTCTAACCCAAAACAAAGGAGAAAATAATTGTATTAATTTAATAAAAAACTGCCATATTTCATTAATATTGGCATATAGTATTGGATTCATCTGTGTTTTGTCATAAAATAATGGTACCTTTGCGGGTCTTTTAGAAGACAAGCTGATTGTGAATAGTTTTTCGTTAGTAACAACACTTTCAACCTATTCGATTAGCTATCAACAGTTAACAAACAACTCAAATGCAAAGCATCCGCAACATTGCCATCATTGCGCACGTTGACCACGGTAAAACCACATTGGTGGACAAGTTCATCCACTATTCAAAACTGTTTAGAGAGAATCAACAGTTTGACGATCTCATTTTGGACAACAATGACCTCGAACGTGAACGAGGAATTACAATTGTCTCTAAAAACGTATCAGTACGCTACAAAGACGTAAAAATCAACATTATTGATACCCCAGGCCACTCCGACTTTGGAGGAGAGGTAGAGCGCGTACTTAAAATGGCTGACGGTGTCGTCATTCTGGTAGATGCTTTTGAAGGGCCCATGCCGCAAACCCGTTTCGTGTTAGGTAAAGCCTTACAATTGGGATTGAAAGTAGTTTTGGTGGTCAATAAAGTAGATAAGCCCAACTGCCGCCCCGACGAAGTACACGAAGCGGTATTTGACCTAATGTTTAACCTCGAAGCCAACGACGTACAACTTGATTTTCCTACCGTTTTCGGCTCGTCGAAACAAGGATGGATGGGGCCTGATTGGCAAAAACCAACCACCGATATTTCGTATTTATTGGACGTAATCGTTGAACATATCCCACCAGCTCCCAACAACGAAGGCGATCCGCAAATGCAGATTACTTCATTGGATTACAGTTCTTTTGTAGGACGTATTGCCATCGGTCGCGTACACCGTGGTACATTCAAAGAAGGTGCTCAATTGGGTCTTTGCAAGTCAGACGGCACGGTAAAACGCGCTCGTGTCAAAGAATTGCAGGTATTTGAAGGCTTGGGCAGACAAAAAGTAACGGAAGTTTCATCGGGTGATATTTGTGCCGTAACGGGTTTGGAAGATTTCGAAATCGGTGATACCATCACGCTTTTCGAAAATCCTGAACCCCTACCGCGTATTTCGGTAGACGAGCCAACGATGAACATGTTGTTTACCATCAATAACTCACCGTTTTTTGGCAAAGAAGGCAAATTTGTGACTTCTCGCCACTTGCGTGAGCGTTTGTTTAAAGAAATGGAAAAAAACCTTGCCTTACGCGTTGAATCAATGGGTAGCGAGGATAAATTTATGGTGTTCGGCCGTGGTATTCTTCACTTGTCGGTGTTGATTGAAACCATGCGTCGCGAAGGTTACGAATTGCAGGTAGGTCAGCCACAGGTGATTTTCAAAGAAGGCGACAAAGGCGAACGCCTTGAGCCAATCGAAATTCTCGTGGTAGATGTTCCTGAAGAATCAGCTGGTAAAGTAATTGAATTGGTTACCCAACGCAAAGGCGACCTACTCGTGATGGAGCCACGCGGCGATTTGCAACACTTGGAGTTCAATATTCCTTCACGCGGTTTGATTGGGTTGCGTTCCAACGTCTTGACTGCCACGCAGGGTGAAGCCGTATTGTCGCACCGTTTTAAGGCCTACGAGCCCCACAAAGGCACGATTCCGGGACGTATCAACGGTTCAATTATTTCTAAAGGAACTGGAGTAGCTACCCCTTACGCCTTAGACCGTTTGCAAGAGCGCGGAAGATTCTTTGTGGATCCAGGTGAAGAATTATACATGGGAATGGTAATCGGTGAGCATAGCCGCCCAGGAGATATTGTAGTAAACTTGCAGGAAACCAAGAAGTTGACCAACATGCGGGCTTCAGGTACGGACGACAACGTGCGTATTGCGCCTAAAATCAACTTTTCGTTGGAAGAATCAATGGAATATATCCAAAAGGATGAATATTTGGAAGTAACGCCGCAAACGCTTCGTATTCGGAAAATATACTTAGACGAAAACGAACGCAAGCGCAATTCAAAAGAAATGGAAATGGCGTAAAAAGTGGGCAGTTTGCAGTAGGCAGTCAACAATTTTTTGTGAAATTACTGCCCACTGCCTACTGCAAACTATTAATTTTTCGGGCAGTCGCAGGCGTTGCGTTTGCGGAAAATGCCCCCCAAAAAACCTTTACGTTGCCGATTACGCTTGCGTTTTCGGTACGACGATTGCTCAGAAGCGGCCTCAACGGTCGCTTTTTTGTTTGTAACTACTTTGACTTCCGCCGCAGAGGCTTCAAACTGCAAAAAGCTGATACACAACAGCAGCAAAATACTTTTTTTCATGGGTATGAATTTTAAGGACGAATTCGGTTGGAAGCGGCGAAAGTATGAAAAAAAACGATGTTCTACCAACGACCCCGTCCGCGCCCGCGATGACCATAATTACGGCTGTCGTAACGTGGGCGTTGCGAATAACGCGGCGGATTGACGTATACACGAGGGCGAACCACTACCGGTGGCGGCACAACCCGCACGTAAGGGCGAGGAGCGTAGTAACGAGAGCCGTAATAACCTCGGTCGTATCCGCCTCGATACCCACCACCTGAATAAAAACAGCTGCTCATGATTGCACTGAGCGCCAATACGGTTACAAAAAGTGTTATGCGCGATTTCATAGCTTGTCAGCGTTTAATGGTACTACTTTTATATAACGTTTTATCTGCCTTTTTTGTCTAAGACAACTCAAAAAGTATTTGCCACTATGGGATTGCAAAAAATTATGGGGCTTTAGATTGAGGTAAGTGATTTTATTAGGCATATTCTGCGGTTTTTGCTAAAAAATTATGTTTCCATCGTTACTTTTGTAAACAACCTCAACCTAACTTTGAAAAAATGAAACGCTCTCTCTTTTTAATGATTTTTATTGGGTTTGGCCTACATTCACTGAACGCTCAAACCCCAACTGCCGCTCAAGCTGCTAATGATTTCTACAAGTGGTATTTGACCAAAGGAGTCAATTTGGGATGGCGAAAGGTGGTAAACCACCCTGATTTAACCCCTTCTTTCCGAAAACGCTTAACGAATTTTTTTAAGAAAATGGAAAAAGATAACGAGGGTGGTTATGATCCAATTCTTCAGGCGCAGGATTTCGAAGAGAAATTTTTATTGAAACCAGTCTCTCAATCACCCACAAAAGCAATATTTAATTTTTGGATGTTTGGCCAAAAAGCAGCGGTTGTTACGCTAATTAATAGTAATAACAAATGGATGATTGATGCCATTCAAGGGGTGTAAACTGGAATACTTTTTTGACCGAAGCACATCTCTCAAATTGGGGAATTTGATTGTTTAACCAATCGCGGCAAAAAAAGCCTCTAATTTTTCGGGGTCTAGTTGTCCATTGGTACGTACACTGCTACAAAGGTCTAAGCCAAACGGCTGTACTGTTTCAATCGCCTCTTTTACGTTTTCGGCTTTGATGCCTCCTGCTAAAAAGAGAGGAATAGGGATGGCTTCGCGTATTTTGCGGCTGATGGCCCAATTGTGGACCCTTCCCGTTCCCCCCAATTCCTTGATTTTTAGGTTTGGATTTCCGCTATCCAATAAAATGGCATCCACAAATTCGGCCGTCTGAAGAGCTTCTTCCACCGTTTTTTCATCAATTACGTGGATAACCTGCACGAGTTTAACGCCCGGCAGTGCCTCCCGGATTTGGTGATAGGTGCCTTCAGAGAGCGCATCTACAATCTGAATGGTGCTCGTATGAACGCGCTGATGGTGGGCAATGATGGCCTCTGGATTGGTCTCGCTTGTAAGCAAAAAAGTAGAAACGGGCGGCGGCACCGCCTTGGCAATCTGCGCAATTAGCTCGTCTGATATTATTCCTGGCCCGCTGGGCATATTTCCCACTAAACCCAAGGCAGAAGCCCCTGCTTCAATGGCCAGTTTGGCTTCCATCAGACTGCTAATGCAGCAAATTTTTACGCGTGGTTTCATGGTCAAAACGTTACTTTCATCATCAATTTCTCCGCTCCCCGTTGAACTTCCGCTTCCACAGTTTGACCCTTTTCGTATTTTCCTAGCGCGCCCATGTAATCATAAATTGTATTGAGTGTATAGTTGCCTAGTCGTAAAATAAGGTCGCCCCCTTTGATGCCGGCCGCTTCGCCAGGCCGATTTTTAGAAACGCCGTCCACTTTGATGCCGGGACCGTTGAATGAGTAATCCAACAACAACCCCATCGTTACTTTAAAACTGGCATTGCGAGCCATTGGCATCGCGGTTTCGAGGTATTCGAGGCGGCCGGGAAGTTTATCCAATTCATTAATGATTCCGGTGACGGCATTCAAAATTTGGGATTCGCCCGCAAAGTTGATGAGTGCGATGTCGTCGCTGGGGCGGTGGTAGTCAGAATGTACGCCCGTAAAGAAAAAAAGTACGGGGATTTTTTTTGTATAAAACGAAGTATGGTCGGAAGCCCCTGCCCCCGAAGAGTCAATTTTAAACGCCATCTTTTCGCGCTGCATCACTGGCGGAATCACCTGTCCCCAGGTTGGGCTCGTGCCCCATCCGCCAACGGTAATGGGTTTGGTGGGGTCAAAACGGCCAATCATGTCAAAATTGAGCATACAATTTACCTTCGTAAGGTCAATGGTAGGATTATTAGCGTAGAATTTTGAGCCTAACAGCCCTAATTCTTCGGCAGAAAAACAAATAAAAAGAAAATTGTGGCTTTCCTTGATGCCGTTTTTAGCGTAATACCGTGCCAATTCCAACACACCTGCCACTCCTGAGGCGTTGTCGTCGGCTCCGTTATGGATTTTTCCTTTGGCATCTTGGTCGAGCGAACCCCGCTGATAGCCTTCGCCCAAATGGTCGTAGTGCGCCCCGATCACAATGGTGCGCTCAGCACCGTTGTCCAGATAGCCTACTACATTGCGGGCGTCTAGTACATGTACTGTGTCAAGATTGGCCTTGAAGGGTTGTTCAAAACCATTGGTCCCTTTGGGTTGTAAGCCTAGGTCATTAAAGAAGGTTGCAATGTATTGCGCTGCTTTTTGTTCGTCTTTGGTGCCCGTTCCCCGTCCTTTCAATTCATCGGATGCAAGGTAGGAAATATGTTTTTCAACATTTGTTGGACTGATGGTAATTGATTGTCCAAAAGAATAAATACTGATCAGGACGAAAAGAAAAAGAAGGGAATGCTTCATATAATGTTGGTTTTAGTAGGCTTGATATCAGGTTTTTAGTGTTAATTTTCGACAGATTCTTTGATAAACAGATTGCGACTTGGATACGCAAAGGTAGCACCGTGTTCGTGCACTATTTCAATGATTTTGAAGTTAATTTCCTCTCTGGTTTCCATAAATACCCGCCAAATAGAGCTATGGACGTGGTAAATTACCAAAATATCTAACGAATTTTCGGCGAGGGTTTCGAGGCGAACCATCGGCATTTTTGAATTAGTCAGATAATTGCTTTCTAAATAGAGACGAATGTCCTTCACGATTTGTGCGATGGTTTCGGGAGGGGTGTTGAACGACAGACGAACGTAGTATTTGGCGCGGCGGTAGCTTCGTTGAGTAACGTTTTCGAGGGCTTGGGTGGTCATGAGTCGGTTAGGAACCGTAATCAAACTCCCATCATCGGAACGGACGCGGGTACTACGAAACCCAATCTGCTCAATCTCGCCCGAAATTTTGTCCAACACGATGGAGTCGCCAATTACAAAGGGCCGTTCAAGCATAATCGCGACAGAGGCAATCAAATTTTCGAGGGTTTCGCGGGCGGCCAACGCAATGACCAATCCCCCGATTCCTAGACTGGTAATGAGCGCCCAGACGTTGACTTCGTAAACTTTGTGAAGAATGACAAAAAAACTGGTCAAGGTCCACAGAATGATGGCAATATCTTTGAAAAACGGAACGAGTTGGTCATCAAGGGGGGTAGGTGTTGTGGCGGCTTTTTGTTTAAATATCAACGCGGCAAATTTAATGATACGAATGCCCAACCAGCCAATTGCGGCACCTAGCAGGGTGAAAAATAGGTTCTGAATGAGTACCAACCCGCCGAATTTTTTGGAAGTCATCCAATCCCATTGTTTAGGGACGACCAAGTGACTGAAGGCGAGATATATCATGCCCAGCGTAATGAGCAATTCAAAGGGACGGCGGGTGAGCCGAACAAACTCGGCCAAGGGAATATCCCCCGATTCATTTTTGATAAATCGGTAAATGGTACGACTGATTGTAAATGATAGTCCGCGTCTGATGAGTATACTTAAACCAATGATTCCCCCAAACCAAAGCAAGTCTCGGATGGGATTGTCTAAAATTGTATAATTAAGCCACTTTGATACTATTTCCATGGTGACTGTCGGTTTTTTACTGCAAAACAACAATTTTGCGTCGTGAAAGTAAAAGGTTATGTGCTATTAAGATAACAAAGATTATTAATTTTTAACTCCAAAATACCAACTCGTTTATTTCAATGAATGCAGCCATTGACCTCGGAAATACCTTTGCCAAAATCGCTTGGTTTGAAAATGAGCAACTTGTAAAAGCGCAATATAAAATTCCGTTTGAGGAGTTAACCGCAATATTGTCGGATGAGTTACCGACCCACGCCATTTTGTCTTCTACTAGCCAAGATACACAAGTATATGCTGATTTGCTGCGCCAACAAGGTGTTTGGGTTGTACAGCTTTCTCCCGCGCTTCCAGTGCCGATTGGCAAAGATTACGACACCCCGCAAACCCTTGGCGCTGATCGTTTGGCGGCGGCCGTGGGTGCTACCGTTTTATTTCCTAATGAAAACTGCTTGGTCATTGACATGGGGACCTGCATCACCTACGATTGGGTAAGTGCAGACGCTGTTTTTCATGGCGGAATAATTTCTCCAGGCTTTCGTATGCGATTTCAGGCCATGCACACGTTTACTAAGAGATTGCCTTTGATTGACGTGGTAGAGACACAAAATAAGGTGTCCGTGCCCTTGGTCGGGAAAAGTACACATACAGCAATGGAAAGCGGAGTCATCAATGGACTGCTCGCAGAAGTGGAAGGCTTTATGGAGCAGTATCGCAACGAATACGGCGAATGTCGCGTACTATTGTGCGGGGGAGACGCGCCTTTCTTTGAAAATCGGCTTAAAAATCGCATCTTTGCGGCGCCAAATCTGGTTTTGATGGGTCTGAATCGAATTTTATTATACAATGTCAATGTACAAAACGCGTAAGCTTCTTCAGTGGAGTTGGGTACTGGGAGTCCTATTTTTACAAACAAACGTTCATGCTCAGGGGTTAGGAAACGCCCCTTATTCAGCCATCGGAATAGGAGAGTTATTAAGTAGAGGATATTCGCCAAGCAATGCCATGGGCGATGTGGGGGTTAGTGCCTCTAATCCTCTATATATCAATTCTTTAAATCCAGCTTTGCTTGTCCGGAACCGATACACCATGTTTGATGTGGGGGTAATCGGTCAATACAAAAGCCTTCAGGATTCTCAACAAAATCAACGTGATTTTGGGGGAAATATCGGGTATTTGGCCTTGTCGTTTCCAGTTGCGCCCAAATGGTCGTTGGGATTGAGCCTAAAGCCTTACAGCTTTGTGAATTACCAGCAGAATTCGTACGGACGTATCGGCACTTCCATTTATGAAGCCCAGTATGTATACTCTGGAAAAGGAGGGCTCAATCAAATTAACCTGACAAATGGCTTCCAAATTGGTAAAAATCTGAGCGTTGGGGCTGATTTTACCTATCTATTCGGGAATTTTAACCGCAGTGTCACTTCTCAATTACGCATCGGCGATAGCCGTGACTACATCGTGAGTCGGGATGACCGTCTGAATATGAGTGACGTTAACCTGAAATTAGGGGCCGCTTATCGCCAGAAACTGAAAGAAGATCACTACCTGAATTTTGGGGCTACCTATAATCTGGCTTCTTCGGTAAATACAATTCGTAATACTACCCTGGAGGTATTGAGTAGCGCTGGTCAGCCTATTACCAATCCTGATACCATAACGCAGGCTAATCTTAACGTGAATCTTCCCGCCAACTGGCGCGTGGGATTGAGCTATGAGAAATTCTTCAAGCTGTTGCTTAGCTTTGACTACGACCGCCAAAACTGGTCGCAATACAAAGGAATATCGGGCAATAATGAAAACATGCGCGACGGACAAAGTTTTCACTTTGGCATGGAATACGTTCCCAAATTCAACTCGACAAAATATTGGGATTTGGTCTTTTATCGTTTAGGTTTTATCTATCACCAAACTCCGTTGGTTATCGGAACCAAACCCGTGGATGACATGAGTATCTCGATGGGAATGTCCCTGCCCGTAGGACGGAACTTCGTTAACCTAATCAACATCTCTTTTGTGGCGGGGCAACGAGGAACTGTTTCTTCCCAAACATTTCGAGAGCGATACGGACGGGTAGTTCTTGGAATTTCGCTAAAAGATACGTGGTTCCAGAAATTCAAAGTGGATTAATTGCGATTTAAAAATTGTTAAAAACAAACAATAAGGTGTTTATTTTCAGCATATTTGTATGCAAGCATACGATTTTTTGCTAAAAAAAATGAAAAAAAATCCCTCTATAAATCAATTGTTTTTGGAAAAGACGTTAGAACACCTTAATTTTGCCTTCAAGATGTTAAGGTGGGTTAATACAACATCTGCAAGGATGCAAATGGGAGATAAACTTTTATCTCCTATTTGTTTTTTACAGCAGTCAACTTTTCGATACATGTTAAGGTTGATGAAGTGCTCTCCCTTTATTTTGTCAATGGTGTTTCTCGGTGCCTGCGAGGAAGACAAAAATTCAAAAAAATTTATTGCTTACAACGGCCCACTCGAAGAGGCTGAAAATATTGAAGTACTGTTTAGCGAGCTTGGTTTTTTGAAAGTGCGGGTCAGAACTGCAAAGCAAATTAAGCTCCCCACCGAAGATAAAGTATTTCCCAAAAAAGTTTTTGTAGATTTTTACGGCCCTGCGGGTGATGTCATCACCACCTTGGAATCCGATTCTGGTCGTTATGAATACCGAACTGGCCTATACAAAGTAAAAGGGAACGTCAAGGTGGTTACCCAAAAAAAGGAACGCTTGTTTTCGGATGAGTTGACTTGGAATCCACAAACGCAGAAAGTATTTACCGATAAAAAGGTGACCATCGAAAATCAACAATCGGGAGAGCGCATGAATGGGGTAGGCTTGGACGCCAATCAGGATTTTAGCCAATACAGTATCCGCAAACCTACGGGCTTCTTCAATGCCCCTGCTGGAATCACACCCAACTAGGCTTAAAGCCTATTTTTTGCCTTATTATCATTATACAAAGAATTATTTTAAAAATATTTACAAAATAGGCAAGGGTAAAGCAAGGTTTTTATACTCTTAGTAGATAAACACCCGTTTGTTATCCCCTTACCCCTATGCCCTTGCCTTCAATGGACTCAAATGAGCCGGAATTTCATCAACCGGACGAGAGTAACCGTTTTGCCCCTCAACTAAAGGACAATTCCGCTGGAATTGTTGATTCTGAATTGTGGATAAAACGTGCCTTTGAAGCAGATACCACCAAAGGTTACGAACTGCTTTTTAAGCGCTACTATCAGCCGTTGTGCAGTCATGCCGTTCGGTTTGTGTATTCAAAAGAGGTGGCCGAAGACTTGGTGATGGAGGTATTCAGTCAGTTTTGGCAAAAACAATTGCATCAGACCGTTACGTCTTCCTACCGAGCCTATTTGTTTACTTCTGTACGACACGCTTCTTTCGCGTATTTGCGGACAGAGTTAGGCGTTGAAAAATCCAGTGATTATTCAGAAAACGATAGCTCAGATACCCAGCCCATTACGCCTCAACAAATTCTTCAATACAATGAATTGTACGTAAAAATTGAAGAAATTCTTCGTTCTACCTCCCCACAAAGTCAAAAGGTATTTGTAATGAGTAGGTTTGAAGGCAAGAAAAATGCGGCTATTGCCGAAGAACTGAACCTTTCTACGAAAACAGTGGAAGGACACATTACAAAAGTCCTCTCGTTATTGCGGCAATCCCTACGAAATTACGGGTTACTTTTCTTGTTCATAATGAGTGATTTATGGGCTCAAAGCAAAGAAGTTATGTTCTTTTTTCTCTCACAATGGTCGTAATTTACTCACACTCATGAGCCAGAATATATTTAAACCTGCCATTTTGGCCTTATTTGAAGGCCGAGCGACACCTTTGCAGAAATCATTAATTGAAGAATGGTTGATGGAGCTGAGTCACCAGGAGCTCTATTTTCAGTGGTTGGAGGAGTGGGAGCGACAAAACCCGCAATTGATAGTAGATGCCGATGCGGCTTTTTTTCAATTGTCAAATCAGGCCGAGGCTGATAATCCTAAAACGGCGGCGGTACGCCCGTTGTCTCGACGCCTCAATTTCTTTTTAGGGATAGCTGCTTCCGTATTGCTATTGACAGGGATATGCACCTACGTTTTTCGGGACGTGATTCTTTTCCAACAGTACGAAACCACCAACGGTGAGCTTCTGACGCTTCAATTGCCCGACGACAGTCGTGTGACCCTAAACGCTAATTCGTCCCTTAAAGTACCACGGTTTGGATTTGGGGAAACGTCGAGAGAAGTTTTTTTGAAGGGAGAAGCGGAATTTTCGGTGAAGCATTTACCCAATCACGCCCAATTTATTGTCCGCACCCCCGATCAACTGGAAGTGCAGGTTTTGGGAACTGAATTTATGGTTTACAGCCGTTCAAGGGGAAGTAAGGTGGTGCTTAATAAAGGCAAAGTACAGTTGCGCTCCCTGAAAACCAAGGAAACGAAACCCCTGATTATTACCTCGGGCGATGTGGTTACGATTTCTTCAAAGGGGCGTCTCACTTTGCGCCGCGATCAGTCGCTTGCGCCACATTTGGGTTGGAAAGAACACCGTTTTATGTTTGAAAATACCTCCATTTCTGAAATAGCCTACCAATTGACCGAACGATTTGGGGTCCAAATTGTGATTGCAGATTCAACATTGGCCAAACGAACCATCGGTGGGACATTTAAAGCCGAAACAGCCGATGCTTTTTTACAGGTCTTGGCCGAAATGCTTGAAATAAGAATTATCCGTAACGAATCTCCTTCGGGTGCTACCCAAACCTATACCTTAACTTATTGAAAATTAAACCCCTATTGATAATGATTCGACCTATCCGTATTCCCGTTTATTTGGTAGGAGTAGTCTTGTGGCTACTCACCGCACCACGGCTTTCGGCCCAACTATTGGCCTTTAACCAACAGGCAACACCGCGATTGGAACCGCAAGCACCAGCAGGAAAAGTTTCGTTAAGGGATGCCCTGATGCAGTTTAAAAAACAGCACGGAATCGACATTCTTTTTGAAGAAAAAATCGTTGACGGTATTTCTATCCCTACTGGGCAGTTGAGTAGCAATAACAATGTGGAGCGGAATTTATCGCAGATGCTGCGCCCATTGGGCTTACGGTTAAAAAAGGTGAGTAAAGATACCTTCGTCATTGTTTCTGCAAAAGCGAATCCCAAAGCGGTATTGCAAGAAGCCCTGTCGCCCGGGGGGCCATTGGTTGTAGAGCGCCCGTCAAACCTTGTGGCTCAACTTTCAACTTTAAATAATTCCCTCCCCGTCAATCAGACCATTGAAAAAATGGTAACGGGAGTAGTAACGAGTGCGTCAGGTGAGCGCCTGCCGGGGGTAAACGTGGTCATTAAAGGAACCCAGCGCGGAACCGCTACTGATGAAAACGGGAGTTTTCGCTTAGAAGTAGCTGATGACAATAGCGTATTGATTTTTAGTTTTATTGGTTATATAAAACAGGAAATTTTGGTAGGCACCCGAACCACGCTTAATGTATCGCTAAAAGCCGACGACATGGCCCTAAATGAAGTAGTGGTGGTGGGTTATGGTGAAATTAAAAAAACAGACCTAACGGGAGCCGTAGCGTCGGTACAAACAAAAGACATTGTTAGGGCCAATCCGGTAGTGGCAGCAAGAGCCATTCAGGGACAAGTAGCTGGCGCAACTGTCACCAAATCAAGCAATAAGCCAGGCGCAGGTTATAGCATTACTATCAGAGGAGAAAATACGGTCAACAACTCTACCGAGCCTTTGGTGGTCATTGACGGTCTAATGGGAGGTGATATCAACAACCTGAATCCCAACGATATTCAATCAATGGATGTCTTGAAAGATGCTTCCTCGACGGCTATTTACGGGGCGCGGGGTGCTAATGGAGTGATTATCATTACCACTAAAAAAGGGCTTTCTGGTAAGCCAAGGGTGAGTTATGATAGCTACGTAGGAATCAAAACACCCGCTCACGTGCCTCGGTTGATGAATACTGAGGAGTTTTATAAAGTGACCTTTACTGATAGAGTGTTGGAAGGGGCAACAGGGGCAACGTTTACAGCGGCCGAAACCGCCAATATTAATGCTGGTAAAACAACGGATTGGGTGGATTTGGTAACCGCTCCAGGCATTCAGATGAGTCATAACATCAGTGTCTCGGGGGGGAGTGAGAAAACCACCTACCGCTTTTCTGGTGGCTTTTTGAACGAAGATGGCAACGTGCTATATACAGGATTTAAAAGGTATAACTTAAACGCGGGGCTTGACAGCAAATTGGGAGAACGCTTTAAAGTAGGGTTTACTTCCTATTTGACCTACAGCGACCAAAATGTAGGCTCGGGCGAATCGCTGAGAAATGCCTATCGTGCCAGACCTACGGGTACTGTTTATTATTCAGACCTTGCTAATCCGTCCGAAAATGGCGATTTGAATATTGATGGCTACGCTTTTTGGATGGGAATCAACGACAAGCAGGTAGGAAATCCATTGCTTGATATTGACCCTAAAACGTCTAAACTACAGACCACTACCATGAACGCCATGGCCAATGCCTACGGAGAGGTGACTTTGCTCAAAGGACTGACGTTTCGTTCATCGCTGTCGGCTTCATATACGGCACAGCGTTTAGGCGACTTTAGAGGGCAATGGTCAAAATCGCAGATTGGGGCAAAACCAAGAGCGCAGTACGACAACCGAACCATCGGGAATTATACCATTGACAATATTCTCAATTATAACATAGACTTAGGAAAGCACAAAATTACGGCTACGGCGCTGCAAAGTGCTTTTTATCAGAGAAATGAGGCCTATTCTATCGCGGTACGAGACCTGCCGTACGCTTCAGATTGGTATGCCTTGAATACCGCAGCAACCATTTCGGGAATTAACAGTTCGCTCGTCGAGCGCTCTATTTTATCGTACATGGGAAGAATCAATTATTCCTACAATGATAAATATTTATTGACCCTCACGGGCCGTTCAGACGGTGCTTCGCAACTTGCCGAAGGTAACAAATGGGCGTTTTTCCCTTCGGTGGCTTTTGCGTGGCGATTGGGCGATGAACAATTTATCAATAATCTAAATGTGTTTTCAAACCTAAAACTGCGCCTTAGTTACGGTCAGGTAGGCAACTCAACCGTCAATCCATACAGTACACAGGCTGGTTTATTGAACACTGGCTATGATTTTGACGGCACTGCGGCTTATGGCTTTGCTCCATTAAATTTGGCCAATAAAGATTTGAGATGGGAGCGGAGCAAAGAGCTCAACTTAGGTATTGATTTTGGATTCTTTAAAAACCGAATTGCCGCTTCGCTTGAAATTTACAACCGCAAAACAGATGATTTAATTTTGAACCAAAAACTCCCCACCACGACGGGTTTTACCCAAGTAATAGCCAACGTGGGTAAAATTGAGAACAAAGGCGTGGAGTTAACGCTCAATACGGTTAACATATCAAAACAGAATTTTAATTGGAATACTACATTTGCCTTTACCAGAAACCAAAACAAATTGCTTGAATTATACGGTAATGGTCAGACGGTTGACAAAGGAAACAACCTTTTTGTGGGTTATCCCATAAGAGCCAATTTTGATTTTAAATTTGACGGTATTTGGCAAACAGCCGACAAAGACTTGGCTACAAAATACAAGCAGGTGCCTGGCTCTGTGCGGGTGGTGGATCAAAACAATGACGGTCAGATTTCTTCCACCGATGCAATTGATGACAGGATGTATCTCGGTACGCAGCTTCCCAATTGGATTTTGGGTATAACCAATCGCTTTAAGTACAAGAATGTTGATTTCTCGTTCTTTACTTATTACCGCAATGGAGTACAATACAGAAACAATACCCTGGCAGGGACTTTTGGCGAGATTGGCAGTACGAGATACAACAAATTGGCAGGCTTGGATTATTGGAGAAGCGATAATCCTTCCAACACTTTTTTCGGTACTGTAGCCGCCAATCCTTATCGCAATGCCATTTTTTATCAAGATGCTAGCTTCTTAAGAATCTCTGATATTACCTTGGGCTATACCTTGGGTAACAGGGCGCTAAATAAGGTAAAAATGTCGAATGCGCGGCTCTATCTGCAAGTGTTGAATCCGTTTGTGTTCAGCAACTTTACTGGTTTTGACCCCGAATTCAATTCCGCTATTTTTCAGGATGACGTGCCGTCGGCGACGTATTCTTTTGGCGTAAACATCAGTTTCTAACCTTTCCTTTAATCAGAAAAACAATGAAATCTCACTATAAATTACGACTGACATCGGTGGCAATCGCCTTTATTGGCGTTTTTGCTACGGGTTGTGAAAAAGACTTTTTGGTTGAAAAGCCCGTTACCACACTTACTACCGACGTTTATTTTAAAACCGAAGCGGGGTTTGAAGATTTGGTTCGGGCGTGTTATCCTCTTTTGAGAAACATCCACCAAAACAGGATCTTGGTGTTGCAGGGAACCGATATTTTTACCGCGCAAAGCGGCTGGAATCCTTCGTCAGTTACTGGGAAAGAGAATGTTCCGAGTTTGTTTGACGTCTATAATGCTGAATTTAACGCTAACTTGGCGGATATTCAACGCCTTTGGCAGTTGCTGTATGCCGAAATCGCCAGAACCAATTCGGCCATCACTCGCGCCAATGATATTACCACAATGGCACCCGCATTGAAAGATGCCAGGGTGTCGGAAGCAAAGTTTTTACGGGCTTTGTGTCTGTTTTATGCCGTGCAGCAATGGGGCGATATTCCTATGCCACTGGCAGAAATCACTTCACCGAGCAAAGATTTTCCAAGGGCTCCTTCGGCAGATGTTTATAAACAAATTATCACAGATTTGTTGGATTGTGAAGCAAAATTGCCCGTTACCGCCACCAATTATGGTCGTATTACCAAAGGTGCAGCGCAGTTTTTGCTGTCACGGGTGTATTTAACAAGAGGTTGGAACTTTAACAACGCTTTAGGCGGAACAACAGCCGACTTTGACATGGCACTTCAATACGCCGATAAAGTAATAGATGCCTATCCGTTGGCGGCCAACTACAGCGATTTATTTCCTAAACGTTCAAACAACCCCCTGACCCAATACACGGGGGCTCAAAATGATAAAAATCCCGAAATTATTTTTGCGGTTCAGTACAACTCTGAAGTACTAACCAATAAAACAGATGCGGCTTTTACACAAGACCCTGCCGGTGGCAATGACTTGCATTCTAAATTTGGACCAAGTGGCGAGGGGTTTGTCGGTACCAAAGGTCGAACAAGTGACTATAACCGATGTTTGGGCATACATCAGGTTACACCTGCAGGCTACCGTTTTTTTGATCCAGACAATGATACCCGTTATGCACACAATTTTGTAAGTGTTGGATATGCTCTTACCGCGGTAAAAGATTATAGACCGCTACCATTGAGCAACCCCTCTTTGAGAATAAACTTCAACGTGGGCGATACTGTGATGTTTGCCAGACCTTGGAATAAACCTGCCACTACCTTGGCCGAAAGAGGCGTGGACTTGGGTGGCAAGAAAAACTATGCTGTCGTAAATGCCGATGAATACGGCGGTGGGTATCCCATTGATAATTCGGGGCTAAACATTCAGCCGCCGTTGATGTGGAAATTTTGGCAGCCGGGCATTCCTTACGGTGATGCTTTTGGAACGTTTAATGAATGTGTGTTCAGAGCGGCAGAGGCTTATCTAATTGCAGCAGAGGCGATTGTCAAAGGAGCAAAAAATGGTAAATTGGGCGGTGCAGAGGTCTATTACAACAAAGTGTTGGACCGTGCCTTGGGGACCAAAAAGGGAACCGACCCCAAATGTGCCGCCGCCCCTGAAAATCAAAAATCATTGGCGACTGCCTCCTACCGAGCCACCGCCGCCAATATCTCAATTGACTTGATTTTGGACGAAAGAGCCAGAGAATTGATGGGAGAATACAGCCGATGGTTTGATTTGAAACGTACTGGTAAATTGGTGGAACGCGTCAAAAAATATAACCCTTGGGTGAAAGGACAGTCGATTGCGGCCAAACACAACTTGCGACCGATTCCGCAGAGTGAAATTGATTTGTCGTTTCCTGCTCTCAAGCAAAATGAAGGATATTAAGCCGGAAGCGAGCGTGAAAAAAAAACGCAAGAAATAGCATAAATTTTAAAGAAAAAACACTTTACCTGAAATGAAAAGAGAAGAAGAATCCGTTTTTCTTCTCTTTTTTTAACGCTTTTGACCATGCCCACCTCTTACTCAAAAATTACGATGAAATCTATTTTTTCGATTGGTTTAATTGCCCTTCTTTCTGTCAATTCTTCTGTCCAAGCCCAATGGAAAGACCTTTTTAATGGAAAAGATTTAAAAGGTTGGGTAAAACGGAATGGAAACGCCGAATACAAAATCGTCAATAATACAATTGTCGGGGTTTCTCAGCTTAATACCCCCAATAGTTTTCTGTGTACTGAAGCTACTTACGGTGATTTTGTGTTGGAACTTGATGTAAAAGTAGAGGCAGGCCTGAACTCTGGCATTCAGATTAGAAGCATCAGCGACCCTGCCGTTATGGCTGGAAAAGTACACGGCTATCAGGTCGAAATCGACCCCGGTGACCGGGCTTGGTCGGGAGGGATTTTCGACGAAGGACGCAACGGTTGGCTGTATCCCTTGTCAGTAAATCCCAAAGGTCAAAACGCCTTTAAATTGGGCCAATGGAATAAATACCACATCGAAGCCATCGGCAATAGCCTTAAAACATGGATAAATGGTATTCCATGTACCAATCTTCTCGACCCTCAAACCGCTCGCGGATTTATTGCGTTGCAGGTGCATCAAATCAAGAAAGAAGAACAGGTTGGACTGACGGTTCAATGGAAAAACATCAGAATTGCGACGGATAATCTGAAAGAGGTTATTTTTAAAGGAGGCGAAGAAGCACCTGAAATCAGCTATTTGCTTAACGAGCTGTCGGAAAATGAAAAAAGAAAAGGATGGCGGTTGCTGTGGGATGGCAAAACCACCGAGGGTTGGCGATTAGCCAATGACGATAAGTTTCCAGCGGTGGGCTGGGCTATTCAAGATGGAGTTTTGAAAGTGCTTGGCACTAAAAAAGATACGTTGGTCAAAAGCGGCGATATTATTACCGACAAAGAATTTTCAAACTTTGAACTCGAAATGGATTTTAAACTCACGACGGGGGCCAACAGCGGGCTGAAATATTTTGTGGTAGAAGACCGCAAAAAAAGAGCGGGTACGGGCCTAGGGCCTGAGTTTCAAATCCTCGACGACAAAGAGCATCCTGATGCCAAAGCAGGTGTGGGGGGCAATCGTACCACAGCTTCTTTGTATGACCTTGTCACGGCCGAAAATTTGTCGGAAGGCAGTACCGCAAAACGGATGAATCCGCCGGGTAAATGGAATAAATTACGGTTGGTAGTAAGGGATGGGCACGTCGAGCATTGGCTCAATAACCTCAAAATGGTAGAATACGACCGCTATTCGCAGATTTTTCGCAATCTAGTGGCCAAAAGTAAATACAACACCTACCCCAATTTTGCGCAGGCAGTAGCAGGGCATATACTTTTGCAGGACCACGGCGACGAAGTTCATTTTAGAAGCATTAAAATCAGGGAGTTATAGTTTTTTGAAGTAAGAGATTGGCCTTTTTTTGTTTAGCTTGAAAGTAATTAAGCTGCAAAATTGTATGAAATTAAACACACTTTTATTCTTGTCTATTAACTTGTTGTCAGTGGTTTATTCCAATGCGCAGCACGATGATTTTGCTATTAAAATCAATGCAAAGGCATTTAACCCATCTACGGTAAGTTGGTACAATACACCAGCCAAAAAATGGGACGAAGCGCTGCCTGTCGGCAATGGCAGATTGGGGGCGATGGTTTTTGGGCGAAGTGGAGAAGAACGGATTCAACTCAACGAAGAAACCTACTGGTCGGGCGGGCCCTATTCTACAGTTGTAAAAGGCGGCTATAAAGTATTATCAGAAATCCAAAAACTGGTATTTGAAGAAAAATATTTAGCGGCTCATAATCTATTCGGGAGAAATTTGATGGGTTATCCTGTTGAGCAACAGAAATACCAAAGTCTTGCCAATCTCCATTTGTTTTTCAAAAACCAAGATTCAACTACCGAATACCAACGATGGCTGAACTTAGAAAGTGGAATTACCTCGGTTTCGTACAAATCAAACGGCGTCACCTACCAACGAGAGGTGTTTGCCTCCGCCCCCGACCAAGTAATTGTGATTCGACTAACGGCCGATAAATCAGGTAGTATTTCTTTCAAAGCAAATCTCAGAGGCGTAAGAAACCAAGCCCATTCCAATTACGCCACCGACTATTTCAGAATGGATCCATATGGCTCCGACGGCTTGATTTTGACTGGAAAATCGGCTGATTATATGGGGGTTGCAGGCAAACTAAAATACGAAGCCCGTATAAAAGCTGTTCCCGAAGGTGGAACTATGAAAACCGATGGAGTGGATTTAATCGTCGAAAATGCCAACGTCGTCACCTTGTATTTTGCAGCAGCCACCAATTTTGTGAATTACAAAGACGTGAGTGCCAACCCACACCAAAGGGTAGAGGATTATTTTACAAAGATAAAGGGCAAATCATATACCGCCATTTTTGAGGCGGCTTTGGCCGATTATAAACACTATTTTGGCCGAGTTTCTCTCCAATTGCCAATCACTGAAAACTCCTTTCTTCCTTTACCCGAACGAATTCAGAAAATACAAACGAGTCCTGACCCCTCACTGTCGGCATTAAGTTATAATTTTGGCCGGTATTTGATGATTACATCTTCTCGGCCTGGCACCGAACCCGCTAATTTACAGGGCATTTGGAACGACGACATGAACCCTTCTTGGGATTCAAAATACACGACCAATATCAATACACAAATGAATTATTGGCCTGTGGAAAGTAGCAACCTTTCGGAATGTGCCGAGCCATTGGTTCGTATGATTAGAGAATTGACAGACCAAGGTTCGCAAGTAGCCCGTGAGCATTATGGCGCAAAAGGCTGGGTTTTTCACCAGAATACAGACCTATGGCGCGTAGCTGCCCCCATGGATGGCCCTACGTGGGGGACATTTACCGTAGGCGGTGCTTGGCTATGCACCCACCTTTGGGAGCATTATCAATACACCATGGACGCAGCATTTCTCAAAGAGACCTATCCATTAATGAAAGGCTCAGTGCAGTTTTTTATGGACTTCTTAAAGCCTCATCCCAATGGCAAATGGTTGGTAACCAATCCTTCTACCTCGCCCGAAAACTTCCCCGATGGAGGTGGTAACAAGCCTTATTTTGATGAAGTAACGGCGAGTTTTAGAGAAGGCACAACGATATGCGCAGGCTCTTCGATAGACATGCAAATTCTCTATGATTTGTTCGGCTATTTCGTAGAAGCTTCTGCCATTTTGGGCGACAATGGCGCTTTTGTTCAGCAGGTGAAAGCCGCAAGAGAAAAATTAGTGCCGCCCCAAATCGGCTGGGATGGTTCGTTGCAGGAATGGGCAGACGACTGGAAATCGTTGGAAAAAAATCACCGACATTTTTCGCACATGTATGGCCTATATCCAGGGAAGGTGTTGTACGAAAAAAGAACTCCCGCGCTGATAGAGGCCTATAAAAAAGTATTGGAAGAGCGTGGTGATGCTTCCACAGGTTGGTCCAGAGCCTGGAAAATGGCGCTGTGGGCAAGGCTGGGTGATGGCAACAGGGCCAATAAGATTTACAAAGGCTTCATCAGAGAACAAAGTTGCTCGTCGCTGTTTGCTTTGTGTGGAAGAGCCCCACAGGTGGATGGCACATTTGGTGTAACTGCCGCCATCACCGAAATGTTGATGCAATCGCACGATGGTTTTATCAAATTACTACCCGCCTTGCCCGACGATTGGAGTTCAGGAGCGTTCAAAGGAGTATGCGCCAGAGGGGCTTTTGAGTTGGATTATGTTTGGAAAAATAAGCAACTTACCCAATTGAAAATCAAGTCAAAAGCAGGTGGAATCTGCCGATTAGAAGCCTTGCCGAATGCAAAGGTTGTTACCCAAAATGGTAAAATGGTAGCATTTCAAAAATTGCCCAACGGAATCATCGAAATTAAAACCGTGAAAGGTGAAGTATATGTTGTTGAGTGAATTTTGTAATTTGAGATTGTTTCCTTCTTTTTAACATTTTTACAGTAATAAAATGACTAAGAACTTATCTCTTTGGCTATTCGTTGGCGTAGCTATTTTCTTGAATAACAGCACAATTGGTCAAAAAAACACCAAAGTGCTAACCTTAGAAGACATCTACAAAAACAACTTGTACAGCGCCAAGGGGTTTGGAGCAATCCGATGGATGAAAGACAATGCGGGCTATTCAACAATTGAAAATAACGCATCCACCAACGGAAATGAAATAGTGAGATACGAGGTAAATTCGGGGGCAAAAAAGACCCTCGTGAGTGCAGCCCAACTCACTCCCACAGGTACATCCACCCCTTTGGTAATCGCCAATTATATTTGGTCAGAAGACAACTCCAAACTCTTGATTTTTACCAATACACGAAAAGTTTGGCGACAAAATTCGAGAGGAGATTATTGGGTTTTAGACCTCCAAACCAACAAATTGAGCCAACTCGGCAAGGGATTGGAAGAAGCTACGCTGATGTTTGCTAAATTCTCGCCCGATGGCATACGGGCTGCCTACGTAAGTAAACTCAATATTTATGTAGAAGACCTCACTTCGGGTAAAATTACAAAATTGACAACCGACGGCGGCGGCAATATCATCAATGGTACTTTTGACTGGGTCTATGAAGAAGAACTTGATTGCCGAGACGGATTTAGGTGGAGTCCCGACGGAAAGAGTATAGCCTACTGGCAGTCGGACACCAAAAACGTGGGTACTTTTTACATGATTAACAATGTGGACTCTATTTATTCAAAACCCATTCCGTTGCCTTATCCCAAAGTAGGAACGGCCAATTCTGCCGTAAAAATAGGAGTGATTTCAGCCTCAGGGGGTGAAACCAAGTGGTTTAATGTACCCGGCGACCCAACAAATAATTACTTGGCGCGCATGGAATTTATTCCTGCATCTGACGAAGTGATGATTCAGCAATTGAACCGTCTTCAAAACACTAATACTGTCTGGATTGGAAATACCAAAACGATGGCTTTGAATACCATTTTGACCGATAAAGATGAGGCGTATTTGGATTTACACGACAACATTGTTTGGCTGGAAAACAATCAATTCTTTACGTGGACAAGCGAAAAAGATGGTTGGCTGCACCTTTACAAAGTATCGAGAGATGGCAAACAATCAAGCCTAATCACCAAGGGGAATTTTGACGTAGTGAATATCAACTGCATTGATCCCAAGGGTGGCTATGTGTATTACATCGCCTCGCCCGAAAACTTTACCCAACGCTACTTGTACCGCAGTAGAATAGATGGGAAAGGCGAAGCAGAACGAGTTTCTCCCAAAAACTTGGCAGGTCAGCATAGCTATCAAATTTCTGACGATGCCCAATATGCCATTCATACTTTTGAAAATGCGACCACACCGCGAAGAATTTCGCTTATCAATCTTAATACCCACACAGAAATCAAGCTATTGCAAGACAATGCGGACTTAAAAACCAAAATGAAAGAACTGGCGCTGCGTCCCAAAGAATTTTTTAAGGTGGACATTGGCGAGGCGGTTTTAGATGCATGGATTATTAAACCTAAGTCTTTCGATCCAAAGAAAAAATACCCCGTTATTTTTCATGTTTATGGCGAGCCTGCCGGCTCAACTGTGCAAGACAATTGGGGAACGGGTGATAATTTTTGGCACCAATACCTCGCCAATCAAGGCTATGTAGTGATGAGCGTCGACAACCGAGGAACCAAAGTGCCAAGAGGCCGTGATTTTAGAAAGTGTATTTACCGACAAATTGGCCTATTGGCCGCTGATGACCAAGCCAAAGCGGCCAAAAAAATCATAACAATGTATCCATTTGTAGATGCCAAACGCATTGGTATTTGGGGATGGAGTGGCGGAGGGCAAATGTCGCTTCATTGTATGTTTCGCCATTCCGATGTCTATAAAACGGGCATTGCGGTTTCTTTTGTGGCACTTCAAACCCTATATGATAATATTTACCAAGAAAGATACATGGGCTTGCCTTCCGACAATGTGGAAGGATACAGAGAAGGCTCTCCTGTGACGCACGCCAGCAAACTAAAAGGAAATTTGATGATTATACACGGCACCGCCGACGACAACGTGCATTATCAAAACTTTGAATTACTGGCCAATGAATTAATCAAGCACAACAAGCTTTTCAGCATGTTGTCCTATCCTATGCGCGACCACAGTATCAATCAGCGTGAAAATACTACGTTGCACATGAGACGGTCAATGGAAAAGTTTTGGAAGGATAATTTGTGAGAAATGCACTAAGAATAAGACGATATATTATTTTGAATATGCCGACCTAATCATGACCACAGAAGTATAAACAATAACCAAAATGACCAACCAACGGAGCGTATCTAAGGGCAAAGATTTAACAATCAAGGCGGCAATCAACACCGCTATTATACCAGGAATTGCCATCGCCACGGCCGCTTTTCGATTATAGGCACCTTTCCTAATAAATTGGATAGAAGCAGGAGGCATCAAAAAAGCACAAGAACCCATCATGATTGGAAAGGCAACTTGAGGCGATAACCCCAAGGCAAAGACCATCGCCATACATGGGGCGTAGAGACCGATACCCGCGGTCATCAATGCGCCCAAAAGGAAATTAACGGTCACCGCAATGGTCAGTTTAATTCCGCTGAGGCCAATGGCTGTGCCGCCTCCTTGAATCCATTGCATCTTTCCCGCAAACATAAATCCAGCCGTAATCAATAAAGCAAAGCCCATTACAATGCGAATTCTCTTTTCAGACATTCTTGACACTAGACCCGCCCCCAATATTGCCCCCGCTGCTGCCGAGAGCAACATCAATATTAGGGTAGTGGGTTCTACTTCAATAACCGTTATGAAAATAAGGGCTTGGATAAGCACAGGTACTGTATTGGCTACGTTGAGTGTGCCCGGCAAAACACGGTCTTCTGTTTGTTTGGTAAATTTCAACAAAGCTGTTTGCGGAGCAAAAGCGCCAATACCCAAAACATCAAAAAAATTGACCACAAACCCAATTAGCCCCGTTTTTATCCAACTGATATTTTCAAGGTTGTTTTTATGTTTTGTAAAATCCTTAAAAAGCGCGGTGCTGAACCAAATGGTTAGTATTGCCAACGAAAGCCAGATGAATGGTATCATGTCGTAGATTATTATGTCAAAAGTAGAACTCATTTTATTCCTTTAGAACATTTCAACAAATGTAAAGTAGGAAAACCCAATTTACACATTTCTTATGTGTGTATCTTCTTGTTCAAAACTTACCCCAAAAGTCTTGTCAATATCATATCCGAATCATAACAGCGAGATAAAATGAGCACATATCCAAGTATTTTCAATGATGTAATTGGCCCTGTGATGAGAGGCCCGTCGAGTTCGCATTGTGCGGCATCTTTGCGGATAGCTCGGCTATGCCGTGATCTAATGGACGAAAACATCAAAAACATTTTGATTGAATTTGACCCCAACGGCTCATTGGCAACCACACACAAAAGTCAAGGCTCCGACATGGGCTTGTTTGGCGGATTTTTAGGTTGGGAAGCCTATGATGAACGGTTGCCAGAATCTGAAAAATACCTCACTGCTGCGGGAATCAATGTGGAGATTAAAATATGTGATATCAAAGCAGATCACCCAAATACCTATAAAATCAGACTCAAAAACGATAAAGAAACCCGTAACCTAACGGCTATCTCTACGGGTGGTGGCATGATTGAAGTCATTGAAATTGATGGTGTTGGGGTGGCTATGGCAGGCGATTATTTTGAAACCCTTGTTTATTGTACCAAATCAGATGAAATTATCTCTTTTTTGAAAGCCTCCATTGCTTATGATTCAATAGCATTTCACCAAGGGGAAATTAGTTTTGTTGAAATCAAATCTCAAGCCCCCCTTGACAGGATTATTTGTGATGAGTTGAATGCAATGGATAGCGTTCTGTTCATAAAATGCTTGAAGCCGGTACTGCCTGTAATGTCCAGACACAACCTTCAAGTGCCTTTTATTACTTGCCATGAAATGCTCGCCTACAACGAAGACAAAAATAAATCATTGTGGGAATTAGCCATTGATTATGAGGCTGCACGGGGCAATATCTCTGCCGAAGATGTGTTTGAAAAAATGCGTAAAATTATTCACATCATGGGGAATGCAATAGAGTTGGGGCTTAAAGGCACGCATTATGAAGATAGGATACTGGGGAGTCAGTCTTTGCAATTCCAACAAAAACTGGCGGCGAAACAATTGGTTGGTGGCGATGCCAACAACAGAATTATCATGTATGTATCGGCCATGATGGAAGTGAAAAGTTCTATGGGGGTCATCGTGGCTGCACCCACTGCAGGCTCGTGTGGGGCTTTGCCTGGCGCTTTGTTTGGGACAGCCCATGCCATGGATTTGCACGAGGACGAAATCGTAAAAGCCATGCTCTCTGCTGGTTTGATTGGCGTATTTATAGCGGCTCATGCCACTTTTGCGGCGGAAGTAGGCGGGTGTATGGCCGAAACAGGCTCAGGCGGAGGCATGGCTGCGGCAGGCATAGTGGGATTGAAGGGTGGTACATTGAAGCAGTCCATTGCAGCGGCCTCTTTGGCCTTACAAAACTCGTTGGGTATCATCTGCGACCCCATCGGCAACAGAGTGGAAGCCCCTTGCTTGGGTAGAAACGTAATGGCCGCTACCAACGCCGTTTCTTGTGCCAATATGGCTTTGTCAGATTATGAGCAACTTATTCCTTTAGATGAAGTAATCGAAACCATGAAAGCTGTTGGCGATCAAATTCACCATACTTTGCGTTGCACCAACTTGGGCGGACTTTCTATCACCAAGGCGGCAAAGAAAATCGAAGCTATGCTCGAAGAAGAGCCAAATAAATTCTATAAAAGTTGTTAAAAATGACAATGGGAAAATGGAAGTTCAAAAGAGTAGTACACACCGTTTTTCCTTCCATCTTATACCTTAAACTAAGCCTTTAAATCGTCCTTTTCGAATGAATAGAAGAACTTTTGTGACCACAGGAGTCAGTACGCTCTGTGCTGTGCCATTGTTGGGATTTCAACATTTTGATAAATACACCGCTCCCAAACCTGCGTGGTTGCTCGATTGGATTAAAATTTACGACCAAAATTTCCCCAACTACAAGGCGCTGAAAGTCACCGATGCCAATCATAAATATGCTGGTGGCTACATGAATGACATGGAGATTCCGAATCCTCATTCTACGGCGGCTTTTATTGCCACGGCCTGTATGTTAATGTCTTGTCCCGAATCTGCTTTTTATCAATCTAAAGAATTGGTAAAAGAAGTAGAAGCGGCAACGCAGTGCCTGCTGAAAATGCAGCACTCCGACGGAACGATTGACCTCTTGGAAACCAATTTCCATTCGACGCCCGATACGGGTTTTATTCTGGAAAATATGATTCCTGCCTATAAATACTTGAAACTGTCAAAGGTCAAAGGCGCTGAACCGTCGCTCGAATTGATAAAAACATTTTTGAAAAGAGCGGGCGAAGCACTCACCGTGGGCGGTATTCATACCCCAAATCACCGTTGGGTGGTCTCGGCGGCCCTAACAAAATTAAATGAACTTTTTCCCGACCCGCGCTACGTGGGTCGTATCGAACAATGGTTGGCTGAGCACATAGATATTGACCCCGACGGTCAATACAACGAAAAAAGCACCAACAGTTATTCGCCCATTGTCAATCGGTCGTTGATTATCATCGCCAAAGGCCTCAATAAGCCTGAGTTGCTAGAGCCAGTGCGCAAAAATTTGATGATGACGCTTTATTACGTCCACCCCAACGGGGAGGTGGTAACTGAAGCCTCCAACCGACAAGATAAAGGCACCATCGGCAACATGTCGCGGTATTATTACTGCTATCGCTACATGGCTTTGTTGGACAACAATGGCGAAATGGCCGCCATGTGTCGGCTCATTGAACAAACCAGTACGAAGAATCAATTAGCGGGTTATCTGGATTATTTTCTGGAAGACCCCACCCTTTGGAGCGCTTTACCTGCCGACAAACCCCTGCCTACTAGTTATGCCAAAGCCTTTCCGTATTCGGGTTTGGTGCGGATTCGTCGTGAAAATTGGGACGCCACGATTTTGTCCAACAACGCAAGTTGGCTCACGTTTCACAAAGGTAACGCCGTATTGCAAGCCATGCGGGTAGCGGCTTCTTTCTTCGGAAAAGGACAGTTTCAGTCGGCCAAAATCACGCAGGAAGGAACCACATGGGTGATGCAAAATGCCCTAGAAGGTCCTTATTATCAGCCGATTGCCAAAGAGCAAATTGTGCCTGATGGAGATTGGGACAAAATGCCGAGGGCAAACCGTCCGCAGAGTGAAATTCAAAAACTCGAAACAATCGTAAAAGTTAGCGAAGCGAATAACGGCCTACAAATAGACATTGAGATGACTGGAACAGAAGGCGTACCTGTGTCATTTGAGTTGATTTTTAGGGCGGGGGGCACGTTTTCGGGGGTTACAAAACATCCCAAAAAAGAAACAGCTTACCTATTGGCGGGTGAATCTGCCTCTTACACGGTCAATGCTGATACCATCCACTTTGGCCCTGGCAAAGCCGAACACAAAGGAATCCAATTGAGAGGAGCACTGCCAGCGATGGACGCTCCGACGGTCTATTTGACGGGATTTACGCCTTTTAGGCATACGATTAAACTCTCGTAGTTTTCTCCTCAAGGTTTTTATAGGAAGGGTTAGCATCAAAACTTTAAACCAATCAAAAAGAATGTTTACAAACGTTATTAAATCATTCGTTTGTTTCTTAACACTTAGTCTCTTTTCTGTGAATTGTTTTTCACAAGCAAAGAGCGCTGTTTTTGATATAACCTATAAGCAGATCGATTCTTTAAGATTGGGCTTAAAGCTTTATTACCCAGCGTCTTTCCAAATAGATAAAACTTATCCAACCATCGTATTTTTCTTTGGAGGTGGTTGGAATGGGGGCACAACCAAACAATTTGAGCCCCACGCCTTGCACTACGTGGCCAAGGATTTTATTGCGGTTTTGGTAGATTATCGGGTAAAGACGCGACACAACACAACTCCTTTTGAAAGTTTAAAAGATGCGAAATCGGCCATTCGGTATTTGCGCAAAAATGCCCAAAAACTCCGAATTGACGCAAATCGAATCGTTGGCTCGGGCGGTTCGGCGGGGGGACATTTGGCGGCGGCTTGTTTTACTAATGAATCTATCGACGAACCAACCGATAACCTAGCGATTAGCGCAAAACCCAATGCCCTAGTTTTGTTTAATCCCGTGATTGACAATGGAAAAGATGGGTATGGCTTTGAACGAATCGGAGAACGATATGTGGAGTTTTCGCCAATGCACAACATAAATAAAGGTTTTCCGCCCACCATTTTCTTTTTGGGTACCAACGACAACCTGATTCCGGTTGAAACGGCCCAGAAATTCAAGAAAAAAATAGAAGAGGTAGGAAGTCGTTGCGACCTTTTTTTATTCGAAAACCAAGGGCATGGTTTTTTCAATAAAGAGCCTTTCCTTTCAGAAACTATTTTGAAAGCAGACGCTTTTCTCCAGTCAATAGACTATCTCAAACCTTAAAAATCATTCGCTGTGGTTAGTTAATTACTCAGTCTACTTTATAACCTGTATGATGATGAATATGCGCCATTTCTATCTTTTGCTTGTACTTTTATTGATACTTATCAATTGTAAAACGAGTAATAATATCGCATACAATCTTGCGTCAAAAGACCTGCCAACTACCGAAAAGGGCCTAGACCATGCGGGTTTTATTAGCGATTTTGATGATAAAGCCTTTGTTCGGGGCGAGCGCATCTACAATGCTACATGCATCAATTGTCATGGAAATGAAGAAAATGAAGGCTCAATTCCGATGTCGTTGAAGTTTTGGTCAGAGCCATTCAAAGCAGGTGGCGATGCCTACTCGATGTATCAAACTGTGACCAAAGGGTATGGTTCTATGCCACCGCAAGTGGCACTAACTCCCCAAGAAAAATACGACGTCATTCACTATATTCAAAAAGAATTTGTTGCAAAAAACAAAGCCGTAACCCTTCCGAAAGTAACGCTGGAATATCTTTCTTCGCTCCCCAAAGGAAAATCAAGAGGGCCTGTATCAAAGCCTTATCAACCATGGGCCGACATGGACTACGGTAATTTTTTGATAAACACCTACGAATTGGCCGACGAAAAAACGGGTATTCCACGGTTTCATTCGCCGGGCCCTTCACCGTTCAAAGATGAAGATTACTCAAAAAATAATTTTGCTTACAAAGGCATCGCAGTTCGCCTAGACAAAGGGGCAGGGGGTGTTTCTAAAGGAAAAGCGTGGATGATTTTTGACCATGACCTCATGCGCGTAGCGGGGGCCTACACGGGCGAAGGTTTTATTGATTGGAACGCTATCTTGTTGAACGACAAGCACGAAACCTATCCCCGCACCATCGGAAAACTGCATTTTGAAACTCCCGTAAGCCCAGGCTGGGCTAATCCTACAACGGGGAAATTTGACGACCCTCGCTTTGTGGCTCGTGACGGAAGGGCTTTTGGGCCATTGCCTAAATCTTGGGCAAACTATAAAGGGCTTTACCATTACGAAGACCAAATCATCATTTCATACACGGTGGGCGAATCGGCCATTTTAGAGAAATTTGGGTTTATCGAACCCTCCGTTTTTACAAGAACGCTCAATATCTCGCCCTCCAATTCAATGTTGAAAATGCGAGTGGCGGCTGCTTCCGCCAAGGTGAGTTTGCAGGGCAAAGGAGCAACGCTGATAGAAGAAAATGGACAGATTTTTATGAATGTCAATGCCAAAGAAGGGGTTAAAATCACTTTGGCCATTAGCGAAAAAGCCTCTAGTTTTTCTGAAAAGGATTTGCCAGAGCCAGAATCATTGACAAAATACACCTTGGGTACTGGCCGTGCGCATTATCACGAAGTGCTCAAAACCTTTACTACTATAGGAAAAGAGGACGGTCCGTTTGCCGTTGACCAACTAACCCCTCCTTTCGAGAATCCTTGGGCTTGTCGAATGAAATTGAGCGGGATAGACTTTTTTAAAGATGCCAATACTGCCGTGGTATGTGCCACCGACGGGGATGTTTGGTTAATTAAAGGCTTGCTCAATCCTGATGGCGCATTGACTTGGCAGCGCATTGGCTCGGGGCTTTTTCAGCCTTTGGGAATAAAAGTGGTCAATGAAAAAATATACGTCACCTGTAGGGACCAACTCGTATTGCTCAGAGATTTGAATGGCGATATGGAAACTGATTTTTACGAAAGTTTCAATCATGACCACCAAGTTACCGACCATTTCCATGAATTTGCGATGGGTTTACAAACCGACAAACAAGGTAATTTTTATTATGCCAAAAGTGGCCGCCACGCCCGTGAGGCGCTTATTCCGCAACACGGTACTTTATTGAAAGTAAGTGCCGACGGCTCAAAAACCGATATTATTGCTACAGGCTTCAGAGCGGCAAATGGCGTTTGTATCAATCCCGATGGCAGTTTTATCGTAACCGACCAACAGGGCTATTGGAACCCCATGAATCGAATAAACTGGGTGAAAGGTATTGGTAAGTTTTATGGCAATATGTGGGGCTATAACCCACCCAAAGACTCATCAAGGGCCGCCATGGAACAGCCTTTGGTGTGGGTAGATATGAAATACGACCGCTCGCCTTCAGAAATGGTTTGGGTAGAAAGCAACAAATGGGGTGCGTTGAATGGTGGACTTCTGAGCCTTTCGTATGGCTACGGTAAGATTCAATATGTTTTAAACGAAACCGTAAATGGGCAAGAACAAGGCGCAGTGATTGATTTGCCCGGTATCAAATTCCTGACGGGGGTAATGCGTGGCCGGTTTAATTCAACCGATGGTCAACTGTATGCTTGCGGTATGTCGGCATGGGGAACCAACCAGATGATGCGTGGGGGAGGGCTGTACAGAATTCGTTATACGGGTAAAACCGTTCCTGTACCTATCAAAATGAAAGTACTTGAAAAAAGTATTGTGCTTGATTTTGATACCCAGATAGACCAAAATTCTGCGTCTGATTTGACCAATTTTGAAGTAAAAACTTGGCAATTGTTACGTAGTAAAAAATACGGCTCTGAACGTCATAACCCCAAAATGTTAAAAGTAAGCAAATCGCAGTCAATAGATAAAAGATTGATTTTGAGCATCGAAAACTTAGAAAAAGTGGATGTAATCACCATCGATTATAAAATCAAAAATACCAAAGGCGAGCCTCTAACGGGGTCTATTCAGGGTACGATACACCAACTTGGGAATTAGAGAAATGTTGAATAGTGAAATATAATGAATTGAAAAAATGCACAGAGTAATTTGGTTAATACTTATATGTTGTGGAGTACAAGTGTCTCTTCCTGCCCAAAAAACACAAGCCATCTGGCTCGATGATTTACCCATCAAATCTTTTTCGGAAGGCATACCAGCGGTGTTGCCCAAAACCACGGCAGCGGGGGATTCTATGCTCATTAAAGGTCGGTATTTTAAGCATGGAGTAGGCGTTAACGCCACGAGTATTTTGGCGTTCTTTCTGGAGGGTAAAGCCATTGAGTTTTCGGCTTTGGTGGGCGTTGACGACAAAGGGAATAAAGATTTGCCGCATACTTTTTACGTAATTGCCGACCGCAAAATCTTGTTTGACAGCGGAGAAATGCGGTGGGGCGATGCCCCCAAACCCGTAAAAGTTAAGTTGGAGGGTGTACAGCGGCTGGGCCTATTGGTAAAAGTCCATGACGAGGGCCGAACCAAAGTCTATTCCAATTGGGCAGATGCCCGATTGGTCATGTTGGACAACCACCTCCCTAAAAACATTCCAAATACCGATGAACGCTATATTTTGACCCCACCCACGGCAAAATTCCCTAAAATTAACTCCGCCAAAGTGTTTGGCGCTACGCCCAACAACCCTTTTCTGTACACCATCGCCGCCACAGGCGAACGCCCCATGCGCTTCTCGGCCAAAGGCTTGCCGAAAGGCCTTTCTTTGGATGACAAAACGGGAATTATTACGGGAAAAGTAGCACAGCGTGGCACCTACCTCGTGACGCTTAAAGCAAAAAATGCCCTCGGTGAAGCTACCAAAGAACTAAAAATAAAGATTGGTGATACAATTGCCCTCACGCCCCCAATTGGCTGGAACGGCTGGAATTCGTGGGCTAGAAACATCGACCAACAAAAAGTAATTGCCTCCGCCGATGCCATGGTGAAAATGGGACTGAACCAACACGGTTGGACTTACATCAACATTGACGATGCTTGGCAGGGCAAACGCGGCGGAAAATTTAACGCCATTCAGCCGAATGATAAGTTTCCGAAATTTACGGAAATGGTGGATTATATTCATGGTTTGGGCCTAAAAGTAGGCGTCTATTCTACACCCATGATTACGAGTTATGCGGGTTATATTGGTGGCTCTTCTGACTTTGAAAATGGCCAAATTACTGACTCTATCATCGCCAATAAGCGCGCTTTTCGCTACGTGGGCAAATACCGTTTTGAAACCAATGACGCCAAACAATTTGCTGAATGGGGCATTGATTACCTCAAATACGATTGGCGAATCGAAGTTCCATCAGCGGAGCGGATGTCGGTAGCGTTGAGGCAATCGGGGCGCGATATTTTGTACAGTATTTCCAATTCTGCCCCCTTTACCCACGTCAAAGATTGGGTACGGCTGACCAACAGCTACCGTACGGGGCCTGATATTCGCGACAGTTGGAACAGCCTCTTTGTGTCGGCTTTTACATTGGACAAATGGGCACCCTACGGCGGTCCGGGGCATTGGAACGACCCCGACATGATGATTGTTGGCAATGTCACCACAGGTACACAACTGCACCCCACCCGCCTGACACCCGACGAACAGTACAGCCATGTGAGTTTATTCAGCCTTTTGGCAACCCCATTGCTGATAGGTTGTCCTATTGAGCAGCTCGATGCTTTTACGCTGAATTTGTTGACCAACGACGAAGTCATTGAAATTGACCAAGACCCACTGGGCAAGTCGGCTCGGCTTGTTTGGAACAAAGATGGTATTCAAATCTGGCTCAAGCCGTTGGAAGACGGCTCGTATGCGGTGGGTTTGTTTAACGTTGGTGATTTTGGCAAAACGCCCGAATCTTACTTCCGTTGGGGGGATGAAACATCGAAATCGTTTACCTTTGATTTTGCAAATGTGGGCATGAAAGGCAAGTTTAGGCTGCGCGATGTTTGGCGGCAAAAAGAGTTGGGTATCTTTAACGGTTCATTTATTACCGATATTCGGCACCACGGCGTAGTGGTGTTGCGGATGTTTCCTAAGTAGGTGGGTAAATTGTAATTTCCCGTTGCTGTGTCTCGACTGTAAACTAAAGAAATGATATTTTTATTAGAAATGAAATTCAATAAACGAAGCTATAAGGAATTTAGCAACAACATTAGAACACGGATGAAATCCCGAAAACATTCTGGATTCCTGCACGGATTTTACCGCACGTGCGGCCCCGCACAACGGCGAACCGCGAAAATCCGCGTTTTTCGTGTGCCTTTTTTTGATGCCAGCCAAGTTTTTAATAATTCTGTAATTAAAAGAGTATTTTTAAACATTTTGCTTTTCATTCTATTTATGGTGAAAGTAGAAATGCTTTTTGCTCAAAAACCCGAAATGTATTACGGAGATTTGGATATTCCTACCAGACCGTATGCCAAAGACCCCTACGTGATTTTTTTTCAAGGAAAGTATTGGATGTATTATTCGGTTCCAGGTGAGCAATTCAAAGAATGGTACATTGGTATTGCGACCAGCAATGACTTGATTCATTGGGATAAAAGAGGAAATATCAAGGGCCAAAAAGGAACCGTGGAAGAAAAAGGCATTTGTGCGCCCGGAGCATTGGTAAAAGACGGGGTTTTGCATCTTTTTTATCAAACCTATGGCAATGGTAAATTGGATGCTATTTGTCATGCCTCATCTACCAATGGCATAGATTTTGAACGAGATGCGACCAACCCCATTTTCAGACCGAAAATAAGTGATTGGAGTTGTGGAAGGGCGATTGATGCAGAAGTGATTGCTTATAAAAATAACTATTTTTTGTATTATGCTACCAGGGACCCCGATTACAAAATTCAGCAACAAGGCGTAGCCGTAGCACCTATCACATCCAATTTTGACCGTAACAGCTGGACCGAAGTACCCAATATGCCCATGCTAAAACCCGAATTGACCTGGGAGAAAAAATGCATTGAAGCCGCATCTTGTATTCAAAAAGGCAAGTATTTGTACATGTTTTATGCGGGAGCCTATAATAACGAACCTCAGCAAATCGGCATTGCCCGCAGTAAGGATGGCATTCACTGGAAACGTTTAGCGGAAGAGCCTTTCCTCAAAAACGGCGAGGCTGGCGCGTGGAATGAAAGTGAAAGTGGGCACCCCAACATTTTTAAAGCCCAAGATGGACGATATTATCTGTTTTTTCAAGGCAATAATGACAAAGGGAAAACGTGGTATTTGTCCAAAGTAGAAATCGGTTGGAATAAAAAAGGACCTTATTTGAAGAAGTAAAACCAGCAGTTGAGCAATAATGAAAACCCCTAAATTCACCATTAACACCCTTAAATTTAAGATTACATTTTGTTTAATCTTTATGCTTTCCATCTTTATGGTAAGCTTCAGAATTCTCCCCTTTGATGTGCCCAAAATTTCGGTCGATGGCTATAAAGTGGAAGATGGATTTGAACTGAAAGTTATCTCCTCCGAACCATTTTTAAAAGCGCCCGTGAGCATGGACTTTGACAACAAAGGCCGAATGTGGGTGGTAGAAATGATTGGCTATATGCCTAATCTAGAAGGCATTGGCGAAGAAGTACCCAACGGTAGAATTACCATTTTAGAAGACTGGAATAAAGATGGCGTGACCGACCATTCCAAAGTCTTTTTGGATAAACTCATCTTGCCCCGTGGGCTGGCTCACGTGTATGGCGGACTTCTGTACGTTGATGGCCCAAAACTGTGGTTTGTAGAAATTAAAAACGATAAACCTGGCAAAAAAACCTTGGTTGACCCTGTATACGCCGAAGGCGGCAACGTGGAGCACTCCTCCAACGGACTCATGATGAACATTGACAATTGGATTTATAACGCCAATTACAATTTTAGGTACCAGCTTAAAAATGGAAAATGGATTAAAGAACCGACGTCGTATAGAGGGCAGTGGGGTATAACCAAAGACAATTTTGGACGGCTTTATTACAACAACAACAGCACGCAATTGCAGGGTGACTATGTTTTGCCCAACAAAGCAATTCGTAACCGGTACTTTAAACCTACCACCGCCGAGAATCAACGGCTCACCAATAATAGGGTATTCCCAATTCATCAAACGTCGGTCAATCGGGGGTATCAAAAAGGAGTTTTGGACGAAAAAGGACTACTTAAAGACGTGACCGCGGCCTGTGGACCGTTGGTGTATCGGGGAGGGGCTTTTCCTGCGTCGTACAACCAAAATGCTTTTGTGTGCGTGCCCGAGGTCAACCTCATTAAACGAAACATCCTGACCTTCAAAAATACCCAAACCACCGCTTCCCAAGCTATTGAGGGGAAAGAGTTTCTTACTTCCACCGATGAAGGTTTCCGTCCCGTCAATTTGTTTAACGGACCCGACGGCGCCATCTATGTGGTTGATATGCACCGGGGAATTATTCAGCACAAGGCGTATATTTCGCAATACCTGACCGAGCAGTTGGCCTCCAAGAAATTGGATACTTTACAAAATGCAGGACGTATTTTGAAAATAACGAGCAAAGCCGTCAAAACCCATTTAATTCCTGACTTGACAAAGGCGACTACTAAAGAATTGGTGGCATTGCTCAGTCATTCAAATGGTTGGCTGCGCGACCGCGCCCAACAGTTATTGATTCAAAAGAAAGACCTTACGGTGGTTAAAGAGCTGATTAATTTAACCAAAAACAGCAATGAGTTTGCAACGGCTATTCACGCGCTGTATGTACTAGAAGGCTTAAATGTGCTTTCTTTTACCACTATGAGCGATGTGGTTAATCAATCAAAACAGCCCGAAACCATCGCCCATGCTTTAGGTCTTTTGGAGCGTTTTGCCTCCATGCCTAATGTGGCTAAAATGAAAACTACCTGTAACCAGCTATTGGCGCAAAACAATGAAGTGATAGACCTCTATTTGTCTATGTCGTTGAATGCTTGGCTAAAACTGTCGGAGGCAGCTTTCTTGCCCATTCTTACCGAAATTGACAAAAAATATGCGGCTCAGAAAATCTATCAGGAGGCCATTGTCAGCAGCCTTGAAGGGATGGAAGAATATTATCTCAATGCCATGAATCCCAATGCATTACTGAAAAGTAGTTTGTCTACAGCCCTCAATAACCGGCAGAAAAAAGAAATGAACCCCATTTTTGTCAAGGAAAAAAATGCCGTGGATAACCGAACCAAAGGCCTGCAACTGTACCGAACCATTTGTGCTACCTGTCACGGGGCAGATGGCAAGGGAATTCAGGATTTAGCCCCGCCACTCAAAGGTTCTGAATACATCGACGGCTCCATGAAGCGCCTAGCGGCCATTATTCTGCATGGTGTCAGCGGGCCGATTCAGGTCGGCGGGAAATTGTACAAATTGAACAACGAAATGCCCGCACTTGTCAATAATAAGGCCATCAGCGATCAAGACATCGTGGATATTATAAGATTTACGCAGAATGCCTTTGCAAAAGAAGGGAAGGGGGTTGCGGTAGAGGACGTAAAAAAAATGAGAGAAAGAAAGCCCGAAGGAAGCGGTATTTTTAACGAAAAGCAGCTGTTGGAAACCGATTTTGAAAAATAATTGGGAGAGAACTGCTTTTGCCCCTCCGCCTGGAGATGTTGAAAATGGTTGCCCGTATACAACATAAACAAAATAATGAGCAGTAGTATGAGCAAGAAATTAATCAGTATAGGGGTCATTTATTTTGTGAGTGTCGTGTTGGTATTCGGGCAACTAAAAGCAACAAATGAGGCTGTTGTTTTCAACAAATACACCTACGAAACGCTGTCAACGTATCAGAAACAGTTATTTGAAGACTTTCTGGTGAATGAAATCCCGACGGGGAAAAAGGTGGCTGATGTTTTGACCAATCGCACCAGCCTGCGCAGTAAAACCCGTCTGGCTGAGGCGCTTCTGTTTCGTAATTTTATGGGCGATAAGGAAAAGGCGGCGGAGATTCTGACTTGGATTTTAAAAAATCAATACCGCGACGAGAATACCAAAATCTACGGAATCTGGAAAACCTCTATCGAAGATGATAAGTTTGACCAAAACTGGCGAGAGTTTATTGGTTGTGATTTGATTATTATCCGCCAAAAATACCGTCACCTTTTACCGACTGAAATTCAGAAAGAAATTGAAATAGGCTTGGTTCATGCCGCTCGTGGGGCCTTAAAACGCAATGTTGCTCCAGATTATACCAATATTTCCATCATGAGTGCTTTTCTGATGGAATATGTCGGCACTGAATTTAAAATAGACGAATTAAGAACGGCAGGGTTACAAAAAGCGCGGGATATTTTCAAGCTCTATCAAACACATAAAACTTTCAGCGAATATAACTCGCCGACCTACTACGGAGTCACACTAATTGCCCTTGCTTTCTGGCGGGAATTGGCTTTTTCGCCCGAGATAAAGCAAATGGGACAAACCCTCGAAGCTGAGTTTTGGCACGAAGCCGCGACTTTTTATAATCCCAATCTCAAAAATATGCCCGGCCCTCATTTCAGAGGCTACGGCATGGATATGCGCAAGTATTTTTCCATCATGGGAATTTGGATTGCCATTGCCGTTGATGACGAAAAACAAGCACCAATGCCCCCCTCAACGGATGGTCCAAAATACGGTGAAATGAGCAATTTAGCGCCAATTTTTAACCTTGGACTAGCTATTCCAAAAGCAGATTTAGCCGCCCTAAAAACATTCACATCTTCCCGATTTATCAGTCGAACGGTACCCAATAATTACACGGGAGATAGCCTCAAACAAGTCACTGCTATGATTCATAAGGATTGGATGATGGGCGGGGTATGGGGTATTCGACGGGTGTGGGGGCAAATCAAAACGGGCGCGCTTCATTGGAAAGCAGATGATGGCGATATAGGCTGGCTGTTGGTGCCCGGAGATGGAAAAACCAACGTGCAAGTCAGTAAAACTGCCATGAAGGTATATTCGGCAGGCCCCCAAACGACGCGTTTAGAGCTTTATGTATACGCCCCAGATGCCACGTCTGACTCCTTTTTAGAGAAGTCTTGGAAGTTGTCGGGCATGACATTAAACGTTAAAACGTCCTTAAAAATAATGAGCAGCGAAAAGATTGATACTGCACTTTTTCAAAAAGAGCAGGCGGTGGCCGAAACTTATGCGCAGATTTTCAAAGTGGTTTTTGAAATACCTGCTTCATGGGCGTCGGCTAAACCTTTAATTGAAATTATTCCTAAAAAATAAGCCTAGCCCTGAATATTAATTCAAGAACAAATTGATTCTTCCATGCCTTATCTTATAAAATGAAAAAAACAACCTACTCCCTCCTAACCATCCTCTTCATTGGTATCGCATCGGCTTTTTTATCCTTTAAACCGACCGTGCAGAAAAATAAAATGCCCAACATTGTCTATATTTTAGCCGATGACATGGGCTATGGCGATGTTTCAATCTATAATCCGCAAGGGAAAATTGCGACACCAAATATTGATAAACTTGCCATGCAAGGAATGCGGTTTACGGATGCCCACTCTCCTTCATCGGTCTGTACACCAACGCGTTATGCTCTAATGACTGGCCGCTACCCTTGGCGGAGCCGCTTGCCCGTAGGCGTATTAAGAGGGTATAGTCGTACGTTGATTGAGGAAAATCGACCCACTGTTGCTACATTACTCAAAAGTCAAGGTTATCAAACGGGTGTGGTGGGCAAATGGCATTTGGGTCTGGATTGGGAAGTGCCGAAAGGCAAGGAAGAATTGCTAAAAACAGAGAACTACGGCATCAAAACAGAGATGAATCCTGAGGAGATTGATTTTACCAAAAAAACCACAGGAGGACCTCAGAGCGTTGGATTTGATTATTCCTATATTTTGCCTGCCTCTTTGGATATGCCACCGTATTGTTATTTGGAAAACCAACAATTGACCGAACAACCCACGGCCTATACCAAAGGGAATAAATTGGAATCGGGCTATACAGGTCCCTTTTGGCGTGAGGGAAAAATGTCACCCTCGTTTGATTTTTATGGGGTATTACCTGAATTTGTTAGCAAAGCCAATGCATTTTTGAAAAAACAAACCCAAGAAAGACCCTTCTTCTTGTATGTTCCGTTGGCGGGTCCGCATACGCCTTGGGTGCCCACCAAAAACTACGTAGGTAAATCAAAAGCGGGAGAATACGGCGATTTTGTGCAACAGGTGGACGCGGCAGTGGGCGAAATTCTGAAATCCTTGGAAGCATCTGGACTTGCCGAAAACACCCTTGTTATTTTTACCAGCGATAATGGCCCGTATTGGCGACCCAATTTTGTCGAACAATTTGGACACGCTGCCGCTGGGCCGTTTAGAGGAATGAAAGGTGATGCTTTTGAAGGTGGGCACCGCGTGCCGTTTGTCGTTCGTTGGCCGAATAAAGTCAAACCAAACGTCGTCAGCAATGCCACGACAACCTTGGCAAATTTGATGGCTACTTGCGCAGAAATCGTTGGAACGAAAGATACTAAATACAATAGTGAAGACAGTTACAGCATTTTGCCCGTATTGACAGGGAAAGCAAAACAAGTGACTACACAACCGGCCGTGGTGCATAGTTCATCGAGTGGTTTTTTTGCCATTCGCAAAGGCGACTGGAAATTGATTGAAGGCCTTGGCTCAGGTGGATTTACCGAACCGAAAGAAATAAAACCCAAAGTCGGAGAAGCCGCAGGACAGCTTTATAATTTATCGGATGATGTTTCGGAAAAAAACAATTTGTATGAACAAAATCCTGAAAAAGTAAGGGAACTTACGCAGTTATTGACGGAAATCAGGCAAAGTAAAAAGAAATTGGTTTTGAACTGATTCTTCGCCTTTTTATTGACATCCCGTAATTTTTGCTTCAAAAACGGTATTGGGGCCACTTTGCCAAAAGCCACCATTGGCAGGAGAGGTGATGGTGATTGATTTTCCTGCGGTATAGGTTATATTGCCAGAAGTATATTGGATAGTACCCGTTGTTGTTATGGTTTCCGAGGCTTGATAAGGTGCGGGGAGGGAGGCATGGACGGCAAGCGTTTGGGGACAAGGGAACTGCGTTGGTAAAACCGTGATCAGGGCGCTGCCGGTGGCAGTGCCAGCCCCGCATTGCGTATTGCTTACCTGAGTAATCGTGTAAGTTGTCGTTGTTGTGGGAGAAACCGAAATCGTAAAAGGATTATTCATACTGTTTGTAAACTGTTGACCGGTCGAAAGGGTAAGTTGATACGGAAGAGTTCCCATGATCAATGAAACACTCAAATTGGCCGATTGACTGGCATATATACTTGCAGCACCTGACAGATTCACTTGCACTTTGGGATTGATGGTCACTGCGACGGGCCCTGATTCATTGATACACCCATTTTGTGAAATTTCCACCCGGTAATTCTCCGTTTGGGCCGCAGCCAATGTTTGATTGGTCGCACTGGGCAGTGTGCCCGCATTGTTTTTCCACGTATAGGTATAGCCTTCGCCCGCAGCGGCAGTTAATGAGACAGTTGTTGGCGCACAAACCACCGCATTGCCGGAAACCGCGATAGACGCCTCAGGCTTCGAATATACCTGGATACTTTCGCTGTTGGTTGATACGCTGATGTCTGTTGAGATGATTCTCAGCCGGTAGTAGCTGCCTGGGGCTAACAGGGGAGGGAGTGAAACAGTCAAAGGACTGCTGGTCCCGTTACCGACTTCAGTACCAGCCGCAAAATTTCCGTATGTGTCAGAAAGCTCGGCTTTAAAGGTGTTATTGCCTGAAAATGACCCTGAGGTTGTAAAGCTTGCCTGATAGTTCCCGCTGGCACACAGGGGGGGGAATGTCGATAAAAGCTGGATTTGGGGTAAGGAACTTCCGTTGCTGATCGTAACTGTATAGTCTTCGGTTTCACCTACCGTGTAGCGACTGCAGGCATTGGTTACACCTCCGCTTGCAAAGTCAGCGGTTCTGACCCGCATTCGGGTAGGGCCGTTGAGGAGCGTTGTAGGTAACGTCACCAAAACGGATTTTTCAGTTGTGCCGATCATTTCGCTGGATGTAGTGGATTTGGCAATCATTTCCGGGGTTTCAAACGTGCCGTTTTGATTGGCATCAATCCAGATAGCATAGTGTTGCGAAGTTGACCCTTTTAAGATGAAAGTATAGCTTTGTCCAGCTATCAAAGCAGCGGGTGGAATGGCCGTAAAATCGGAGAAATTATTGGCATTACAGGGGGAAGGGAAATCCGATGTGTTATCGAGGGCCGTGCCGTTGATTTTTACTTTGGTGATGAATGAACTTACCAAAGTGCATACTTGGTTGGTGTAGACGGGAAAGCAATAACTGGTTTGATTCTGAGGAACAGTGATGGAAACGATTCCAGAAAAATCGGTGGTGTTGGAGGCGCGGATTCGGTAATGATAGGTTCTTCCCGCACTGAATTCTGAATCAATATAGGTGTTGGTGCCGGGACCGACGCCTCCCAAACAAATGTATTGGGCGTTGGTTGATTCAGCTCTTTCGACAAAATACCCTGTTTCAGTGGTAGAATTATCGGTCCATTGCAGGATGATTCCGTTGACCCCCATAACTGCCGTTGGCAAACCCGGCAAGGGTTGATTAACAGGGGCGCAGTCTAGGGTGTATTGGTTGGAAGGGTCGGTTCGAGCGATGTAACCGATTTTCATACGTTCATACTGTCCGGGAGTCAATTGTCCATGTTGATTAAGACCGCATATTCTGCTCCAATACGACATTACATTTGTGATGCTTGGTTGATAAGAGACGCCGTTGGCATCGATGGGCGTTGTCAGGGCATAGCTACATGCATTATTGACGTTGTTTCTTTGTGTGGAGTTTAGTTGTTCATAAGGATCGGCAGGAGTATCACACACCCGATCGCCTCTAGTAGAGCAGTTGGCTCCTAAGCCTCTTGTAACTACTTCTCGATTTGACACAGTGGCATGATTGCTGTCCTGAAAAGTATGGTAAAGACCGAAATAATGGCCGAATTCGTGCAGCAGCGTTTTATTTACTGCGTTCGAAATGGCTAAATAATTCACAAAGACATGGTTAAAACTCGCGTTTGGCTGTGTGGCAAATCCTTCGGCACCAATGATGGTACTGCTTATGTATAGATTGATGGCATTGCTAACGTTGTAGGCTGATAAAATACCCGTAAATGTGTTTGCATTGCTGTAATTAATGGTGGTATTATAGGTAGTGCTGTTGATAAAATGCGGAGAGTCAGTGGCGGGATTAGTGCCGCCGAAAGAACCGCTCCCGCCAAAATAAAACTGTAATCCTACGGGTAAAAAGGCTCTGTTCAATTCGGCAAATTTGGCATTGAGGGCAATGAGGTCCACCCCGCCGCTGCCGTCATCGTTGCGGATAATGTGCACCTTTACTGGGACATACTTGAGGGGTACCGCACCTGCCCGGGTGTTTTTACTTTTCGCGTGCTTGTGGATGAATTTACCAAAGAAAAGTTCATCAGCATCCGTCGGAGAAGAGGTCCCGCAGTTTTGTCCAAATAAGGGGATACAGCTTACTATAAGCCCAAAAAGAGAATACAAATGTTTTTTCATTTCGGAAAATCATTGATTAAAAAATCCTTTACTATTTTATTGACATCCCTCAATTCTTGCTTCAAAGACGGTTCCCTTCTCCGTTTGCCAAAACCCGTTTCCTCCGGTGGGTGGCGTAATGGTTATGGCTTTGCCGGCCTGATAAAGCCTACTGCCTGATGTATAATTGATAGTTCCTGAGGTGGTGATATGATCACCCGCTTTGGCAGGTGAGGTGGTTGAAGAATTGACTATGAGCGTAGGCGGACACCCTCCAATGACCGTCACGGTAATTGGCACAGAAGTGACCAGATTACCACAAGAATTAGTGCAAGTGAAGGTATAAGTGGTGGTAGTAGTTGGACCAACGTAAATATTGCTTCCCGTTTGTCCAGATGACCAAGTGATGCCTGCATAGTTTAAACAGCCACCGTTATCATTATAATACAAACTGATGTATTCTCCACTATTGATAGTCGTGCTGGCAGGATAAGAGGCCATATTGGGCTGCGGTGGGCCTATAATCGTAATACTCCTGGCTTTGGTAAGGCCTGTACCACAGCTATTGACAGGAGTGGCATAAACAACACCCGAGGTGGCATTGGCCGCAAACGAAACCGTGACAGGATTGGTATTACTGCCAAAAGTAGCTCCTGTGCCCGACACGTAACTGTAATTATAGGAATCTACATTGGGGTCAGTGTTGGCGGTGAGTACGATGCTCTTGCCTGCACAAGCCTGCGTGGGGTTGCTGGGTGCGTAGTAGGGTTGTACGGGCAATGACTTTACGACAATAGGCAACGTAAGGGGCGTGCTGGTACCACATCCATTAACAGCTCTCACACTCAGTGTTCCTGCCGTAGAGGTGCTTGTAAAATATAGGTTATTAGAGGCACCAGCAGTGGTAGGGTTGTGGATGGTTGCACTTCCAGAATAGCTCCATGTATAAGAAGTAGCCTCCAAAACTGAGCTCACTGTGTAAAGTGGATTTTGATTATTGTTACAAACCGTCTCCGACTTTACCACAAAATTGGCAGGTGCAGGCGGTGGTGCTGGACAGCCCACATATTTGTATAACCCGCTTTCTCCTCCACTAATACCAGAGTAAAAGTACAAAGTACCGTTGTACCAGACTGTAGAGATAGAGTTAGACAAGAAATCAGTACCTACAAATGAGCGATGATTGCCCCCCACCACTACTTGCGTACCCGCCGTAGTACCATCGGTTTGCCATAGATTAAAGCTTTGGTTGTTGGCATTGTATTTCCAGAGATACGTCGTAGTACCTGCTTGGGTAGCAGCCCTAAAATTGCCCGAGTAAAATAAAGTAGTACCCGCTACCGTGCCATCTGTTTGATAAATATCGTTTCCTTGACCTACTGTATAAAAATATTTACTTCCTATTTTCCCGATTGACGAAGCACCCAGCACGTCTTGGAGTTTGATAGTGCCCGCAGTGGTACCGTCTGTTCTGTACAGGCGAATACCGTCGCCTGAAGGTGTGGGCGGGTCGTTATAGCCATTGAGATAGTAAACGTAGTTGTTACTGTTGTCCTTAAAGAGTATTTCACCAAGGCGAGTATTGGCTACATTGGTGTAAGAATTGGTGGTATTGACATCGGTATAATAAAAACCAGAAGAGGGGTCGAAGCCTAGATAGAGCTTGTTGGCTTGCAAATAGAGAGGAAGGAAATTGATGCTATTGATGTGTACAGTGGTCCCCGCCGCTGTACCATTGCTTTTATAGACACTACCACCTGCTGCAAAATAGACATTGCCTGTACCATCCGAAACAAAGTTGCTTATGCCACCAGCGTTGAGCAATTGGGTATTCGTATTGTGAAGTTTTAAGTTCACCCCACCGTTCACGTAGTACACATTGCTTCCACTGACACCATATTTTGGGCCATTAACCCCGAAGTCATATACTTCAACTGTGCCAGCTGTGGTACCATCACTCACCCAAAGCGCGTAATGGGGGCTTCCACCACCTGCATAGAGCAAATACGTATCTTCGATACAAAGTACATTGTTTATTACTTTGAGGGTAATTCCGTTGACCCCTGCTCCGTATCTTGGAATCTCTTTTACTAGTATTTTGCCATTGAATGAACCATCCGACTTAAAAAGTTTGATAGTAGCGGTTGTATTGGTAACAAAATACAGGGAGCCGTTGAATTGCACCAAGGGGGCATCACAATGCACGCAGTTGACATCTTCTATTCGATTAAACTGCGCTTGCGATATTTGTATTGACCAAAAAGCCAACGCAATACCCATTTTAAATATATGATTTACCATGATTGTTTGATGGATTAATTGAACTCTTTCCATGAAAATGTTCCTCCTGATGTATCCTCGGCATAGCCTTCATACTTTCAGGTTGTTTTATTGTAGCGAATCATGCCTACGACGGGCGTAGAGGGGCGTTGGGTGGTAGTGCTTGTACCGTTTCACACCAAAAGAAAGTCTCTGTGCTTTGGCAAGTGTCATTTATTGCATAAGCGTACGCATACCCCGAGGCGAATGTTGTAGGAAACTGTACACTTACTTTGATGGAAGAAGCCGTAAGGGGTGTAATGACCGAACCTGCCGGAAAACCTGACCATGTGTAGGTTAGCCCGCTCGTGGCCGCTACTTCAAATACATAACTTTCGTTGGTACGGATGTTGTTTATCATTGTACTTACCCGCGTAGGTGCGGTAGGGATGGGGCTTACCGTCACATTGTGGCTTACCGGGGTAGGGGTGTTACAGGTGGAGGTGAAGCACTTGGCATAGTAAGTGGTTGTTCCGGCGGTGTTCATCTGTGGAGAATAATACTGCCCCGATGCTACCGAGGCACTGTTGGGGTCGTCCTTATGCCACGTTACGTTGGCTCCGACACCCGTACATCCTGGGGCATTAAGCGTTACATAATTGCCTTGGCAAATTGTGCCGGTGGGAGATTGGGATATGGAAAGAGTCGGACAATTTGTTTCATTTTTCTCGATTGCTGCCAATGATGATAAGGATTGTCCAATCATCAGGATGATACATAGCATTATGATACTTTTCATTCGGTGCCTTTTACTGAAAACTTAAACTTCGCCAACTGCCGTTACTATACACTTTTACGGTGTGCGTGGTTAGATCATAAACCATCATGCCGTTTCGAGGATTGGGGATTTGATTGACAGCCACAGTAGGCAACCCCGCCAACTGTACATAACGAGGCATTAACTCGGTATAAGTGCTGTTTTCAAAGTTGGCATCGCATGTTCCAGTCATTTCCTGTTGGCACACCTGCCCGTCACTCAAACGACGCCACCACCCGTTGCAGGGGGGATTGAGTGACTGACTTATTTGGGTCATGGCATAAGATATACTTACCTCAGCACCGGTTGCAACAATACCGTGTTTCCAAAAGCCACCTTCTCGAAAGATATACATCACTATGGAGGGTGGACCACTGGCAAAGACCAACCGATAAACGTTGGTGCCGGCGTCTTTTGTAAAGGGGATTATACCTGTGTAGGGTTGGTAGGTTTTGGGCCCTTCTGACGACAAAAAAATGCACCCAGATTGAAGCGTTACTTGTGCCTGAACTACAGAAAATAGTCCAAAAAGAACAAGATTTAGTAAAAGTATACGAATGATTTTCATCTGATGTTTACAATTATCTTAAAGACATTACTCATTGGCAGCGATTCTCCAAACTTATTCTGTAAAAGCAACCTTTTTCCAGACGCTGCCGTTATAATACCGCAGGCATTCATTGGTGATATCATACACCATCATTCCTCTTTGAGGTGAGATTATTGCCGAAATAGCAGCAAAGGAGAATTGAGGTATGGTAATAAATCCGGGCGTAATCGTAGCGGATTGTACAGGTTGTACCTCACAGGTTCCTGCCAACAAAACCCCGTTGCCCCAATTACAGGGGGGATTGTTCGAGTTATTTGAAATTGTATACAAAGTAGAAATATTAACTCCTACACTAGCACTTACTATTACCTGATCTAACGTCCAAACTCCTCCTACACGATACATTCGGTACATAGTATAAGAATAGGGCATCGGCAGATTATAAGGAATGTTTGAATATAAATTTGTACCGGCATCGCTGTTGAACACCTGTACAGTTTGGGCCGTGCCTAAATTATAGGTTGTGTTTGCTCCTGCTGTACTGGCACCCGTGACCGTGATTTGCGCATACATCTGCACCGAAATCAATTGAACTGCTATTAAAAAAATAATGTATTTCAAGATTTGTTAATTTAAAGAGTGATTGAGTTTAAGTACTAAGGCAATTTTAATCACGCAGAGACGCAAAGTGGCAAAGGGAATAGGTCATTGATAATAAAATAAATACTTTGCAGATTTACGCCTTAGCGGGAATTTTAAATTTATTGTGCCTCGATACTTATATATTGTCATGATTAGCTTTTCTATGGAATCAATTCGCTCATTTTTGACCTTACCGCTTCTCTTCGACATCGTGCAATGGTGACACTAAGATGTGTATAAATCAATCGCTTAAATGATGCCACACAATTGATGTTATTTTAATAACTCGACAATCCTTAATGAAGCAGGCATCAATGCAGATCTTTCCAGCCGGGAGAGCCGGTGCCGTTATCAAGTACGTATCCCTCGTACTTGTCGTTCTCAGAATTGTAGCGAATCATCCCCACAACCGGACTGGTTGGTCTTTGGGCTTTGGTACCTACCGGAACCACAATGGCATCCGTACCAACCACGTCAAGTGAGGCCCTTGGGGTGGCGGCGGTCGCTGAAATGACCGTTTTTCCAATGACCAACGCATCTCCCTGTACCTGAAGGGCATGAGCAGCAGCGGCAATGGCACTTATTGAACGATTGATTCCGACTCGGTTGTTGGCAAAATCTCCTCCTATAAGTGGTGTGGAGCTGTCCGAATTTTCGATATAAAGCTTGTTTGATCCCACCTCACTACGGCCCGCTTTGTAACCTATTGCGATGTTGCCTTCACCGTCTGTGTTGGAAGTAAGCGACTCATAGCCAATGGCTACGTTTCCACTTCCTTCCCATCCATATTCGTAGGTGCCTCCCCTAAATGCGCGGCTTCCTATGGCTACATTGTAATAGCCGCCGGCTATGAATTGCATACTTTGAGATCCAAGGGCGACATTGTCCTTTCCAGTCCAAATTCCCTGTTGAGCAGAATTGCCAATGGCAATATTATCTGAGAATGAATGCGTAGTAGGTATATTTATCCCTCTAAGGGCCATTTTTCCAAAGGCTAAATTATTGGTTCCGGTACTGAGTTGCTGTAAGGCATAACTTCCCAATGCTAGGTTGTTGCTGCTACTTGTCGAAGTTTGCAATGAATTGTAGCCAATACTGATATTTTCCTCCCCCGATTCATTGGCCAAAAGTGTTCCAACTCCTAGGGCCACATTACGTTTGCCTATGGTATTTGATAGCAATGAATTGTTCCCAATGGCAATATTTTCATAGCCTAGTGAGTTGGCAGAAAGAGCACTCTTACCAACCCCAATGTTGCCAAAAGACTGAAAACCACCAGTGGTGCTGCCTAAGCCATTTTGTGATAATACATCTACCCCGATGGCAATGTTATTTTCGTGCGTTTTAGGGTTTAGCAGATTGCGTTTTCCAATAATTATGTTGTTTTTGACAGTGTCAAATCCAGCCCCTTCACGTTTTGTAAGGATACTGTTTGGCATAATCGTGACACTTTTTAGTTGATCTTGAATAGTAAAGCTTTGGTCTTGCGCCCATGCCTGCGTAAATCCTACAAATGCAGTTAGAAATAAAATTTTTTTCATTTTAGAAGTGGCTTTATGTTGATGATTTCATGATGAATAAACATTACAAAGTTTTTGACTGTTTAATGAGTTTTTTCACCTTCGGAGTTTTGCGTCTCGAACAGTTGTACCATTGGTCATTTATGAGTTTAATGGCAAACTCCTGGTCTTTATAACAGGTATCCTTGACGAATGATAAATTGACAATGATGCTTTTATTGAGGCGAATGAAGCCGAATTGGGCTAAGGGTGCCTCAAAAAGGCCCACGTTTTTGGAGGCAATCAGGCGGGAGCCGGTGACAAGATGTAAAAAGGTATAATTGCCACATGCTTCAAGAAAAAGGATTTGAGCGGTATCAACGGTCTGTTTTCCATCAGATGATTGAATTCTCAGACTCGGTAACGTATTGAAAAAATAAGGTTGTGTATTCATACATGTTTATGTTAATTATGCCTGCTGTCGGGCATCGAAATTTTTATCTGTCAAACATAGAGCAATACAACAACCTGCCAAACTCCTACTGAGTAAGTGCGTACTGTGAGTGAGTAAGTGTGGAGAAAAAGACAAATAGTGCGTTTAGGCAAAGCGAGCTAAAAAGTCGTTTTTTTTGCGGGAGGATACTTCAACGGTAGAGCCGTCAGACATTTCTAAATAACCGCCTTTGCCTTTAAAATAGCGGCGAATATGTTTGAGATTTACAATGTGTGAATGGTGCACCCTGCAAAATAAATCTTCTGACAACATCTCCTCAATATCATTGAGGGTACGGGAAACCAGAAATTTACGGTTATTTGTTAATGTTAAATGGGTATAATTACTGTCGCTGCGGCAGGCGATTACTTCTTCGTCATGAATAAAAATCAGCCCTTCAATGGTGGGCATGGCCATGATGTATTGATCGCGGGGCGCCCCATTGATATAGCTGTTTAAAATCATGCTCTGCCCTTCTAGGTGTTTTGTAACGGCGCTTAAAGGGGGAAGCTTTTGTACTGCGGCTACCAAATCATCAATGTCAAGGGGTTTGAGCAGGTAGTCCAACGCAGAGCGTTTGAGTGCTTTCAGGGCGTAATGTTCATAGGCCGTAACAAAAATAACGCTGAATGAAAGATTGGGTAGCCTATCCAGCACTTTAAAACCAGAGCCATCGGGCAGTTCGATGTCTAAAAATACTACATCGGGCTGAAGGGAGCTGATGATTGTTAACGCCGTTTCAAGGGTATCTGCAACCCCGACGATTTCAATTTGTGGACAGTATTTACCCAGCATGTTCTCCAATAATTTACGACTTCGATCTTCGTCTTCAACTATGACAGCTCGGTATATTTCATTTGGGTCGGGCAAGGCAGTATTCGCAGTTTAACCGATATACAATTTCATTAAAACACGCGTCCCTCGCAATGTTGGATTGAGGTTCTTCTTATCAAAGACGTCAATACTGTGGCTTTCGTCACTCAACTGGTTGATTAATTTTATTCTTTTTTTAACGATGTCCAAACCTTGTGAAGTATGTTCTTTTGCAATGGCCGTTTTGGAATTTTGGGAGAACTCCAAACCCACACCGTTGTCGTCGATTGTGCAGTATAGATACTTCTCCGCATATTCAAAGTCTATCCTGAGCAGACCTTCTTCCCTCATTCGGCCCAGTTGCCCGTGTCTGATGGCATTTTCAACAAACGGCTGCAACAAAAGCGAAGGAACTTCTGTTTCGTTGGCTTTCACCCCTGAATGGATATTAATTTCAACCCTGAAAGGATGCAGGTACCGCAATTGTTCTAATTTGATATACAGCTTCAGGAAGTCGATTTCATCGGTTAAAAATACCGTGCTACGTTTGGTAAAATCCAATGATTTACGAATCAACTTGGCAAATTGTGAAAGATATCGATGGGCCTGTTCAGATTCGTTATTTGTGAGAAACTCTTGAATCGCATTGAGACAGTTGAAAATAAAATGAGGATTCATCTGGGCTCGAAATGCCTGTTTTTCCAACTCATTGAATTCTTCATTGAATGCCCTTGCCTTTCGCTCCCGACGATAATAATACATAAACAAAACGGTAAGCAAAGCAAAACAAAATGAAGTAATAAGGGTGCCCTTTATGATGGGATTGAGATACCAAGGCATGGTAACTTTAAATTCTAAGGATGTTTTTCCCAAGATCAACCCTCGTTCTTTCGAAATAGCTTCCAGCTCAAACTGATAGCTGCCCGGCAGTAACTTTGTGAAAATGGCAGTATGCTCATCGGTGGTACTCCATTGATTATAAGACGAATAGGAGCCGAACATGTTCCCTAAGAGTCGGAAGCGATACCGTAAATTACCAGCCCATTGACGGCTGATAGCGTAAAAGTTAAACCTGACTTCGTCTTGACTTTCTATGGATAAACGCGGCGTGATACCAATGAGGCTGTCATCTGCCCAAACATTGGTAATGTGTACGGGAATCGGTAGTTTATTACTGCTCGAAATGTCTTTTAAAAAAGTGACCCCTCCCGATGTTGCCACCCAGATAGAGTCATGTTTTACAAATACATCATTGACAATATTGGTCGCCAATCCGTTGCTTGTATTATAGATAGTAATGTGCCATTTTTTTTGTGGAATATTATCAATGCTTATTTTGTTCAGTCCATTGATTGTGTTCACCCACAGTATTTTATCTTCGCTTATAAAGAATGACTGAACAAAATTGTTGGATAAACCCTCTTCGACGGAAAGGTTGAAAAGTTGACGGTTATTGTAGAAAAAAATACCCGCGGCGGTTGTTCCGATGACCAGACTGCCGTCTGGCAGAGTAGCTAACGCGGTGATTCTGTATTTGAAATTTTGCAAAACAGACGGCAATGTATCCGATATTTGCGACTTGAAAACACCGTTTTTAAGGGTTTTTTCTATTTTGCGGCGGCTGAATGTTATCAACCCGTTGGGTTGTCCTATCCAGAGTCGTTTTTCATATGAATCGTAAGCAATCGCCGTTGAACGCTCCAACATTATTTTTCTTTTATCGGTATGATTGGCTAATAAATATTGGTATTTGGAGGTCGTAAAGGGAGGTTTTATTTCCCAATCTGCCAATTCATTTTCAGTGGAAACATAAGCCCCGTGATGCGTGGCGAGGAAAATCAATGAATCGGAGAAGGCAATGTCTTTAATATTACCGTTTATAAAATACGACTTGAATGCTCGACCATCGTAGCGATAAAGGATGTTTTCATACGACATCCAGGCAGCCCTCGGACGGATACGGATATTTTTGACACGAGATGTAAGGGGTTTTACGCTGTACGACTTTTCAAAATCAAAGCTTTTTCGCGGAATATTATCCACTACAATCTCTATATTTCCTCGGTTGAGACCCACCAACAACTCCTGGTTGAGTTTACCGACGCTCAAAGGCTCGGTATTGTAGATTCCGATGTTGGAAATTTGGTAAGCCGCCCGAGGAGACATGCAGTAAAGTCCATCGTTGTAGGTAGCTATCCATATGTTTCCTTCGTTGTCTGAAGCGGTGTAAGTAATGCTTCGCCCTGGCAATTGGTTGGATACATACGAAAGTTTATCCCCTTGCATTTTAAACAAAAACAGCCCTTGATCGGAAGTTCCGACACATACTGTTTTGTGGTGTAAATTGACAAAAATAGTGTTTTTATAAGGCAGTTCGGGTACTTTTACGGTGTTGATTTTACCCGCATTATAAAAACAAACGGCAGCGTTGGAAGGGTAAATATATTTAAGGGAGTCTACATGGCAAATAGTTCGAGGACGATTTTTGCTAAAACCTTCAGGTAATGAAAAAAGCTGTTTGCTACTGAAGAGTTCTATACAATAATCTCCGTCATTAATAAATATCTGATTAGGAGCCGAAATGTTAACAATATTTTTATATGTGTATGCCTTTCCCTTAATTGCTGTAAGTTTTTGGGAAGCGAGATGGAAGCGAAAGATGTCAGCCCTTTGTTTGACAACCCAAATATTACCAAAATCATCTTCATAAATTTGCTGTACTGATTGAAAAGACGTTCCGAAAAAGGATTTTCCGTTGCGAAATCTAGAGCCGTCGAAGAGCAAAACATCACCAGAAAAGGGAATAAACCAGATGCGTCCTTGCTTTCCGATAGAAATATCAATGAATTCAACATCATTGACCAGTCCCTTAAGGGAGAATGTTTCAAAGCGATGCCCATCAAATCGGCAGATACCATTGCTGGTGGCCAGCCATAAAAAGCCACGCTCATCTTTCACTACTTTGTACACTGTATTGCTGGGAAGTCCGTCGGCAGTTGTATAATGCGGAAAATAACGCTCCTGCCCATAGGCAACGCTGAAAAAAATCAAAATTATTGTCCAAAGAATGATTGGTCTTATCATTGAAAAAAGGATTGATTCAGCGGTTGGATTAATGGGTAGACTCCTAAAAGGCTGTGCGGGTTACATATTTCAAAAAGTTAATTTGAGCACTAGTTAATTCATAACCCTGACAATCACTAAATACGGCGTTTCAGGTGGTGTTTTTTTTGGAAATATCGGTGAATGGGACCCCATACAAGTATAAACTTTTGGTTAGGCTGCTTTTGGGAGAGTAGCTATATTCAATCTAAATTTTCAGATGAAAGAAGAAAATTCAACCCCCATCAACCGTAGAGATTTCGTCGGAATGACGACCAAAGCCCTGACAGGATTTATGATTGTCCCTCGCTTTGTATTGGGCGGCAAAAGACCTGACGGGTCGAAATATTTGGCACCAAGTGACATTATTTCCTTGGGTTTTATCGGGACCGGCAAACAGGGCAAAGGATTGACTAACTCGTTTTTAGGGACCAACGAGGCGCGTATTGTGGCCATCAGTGAAGTATATAGGGCCAAGGCGCAATTGACCCTCGACCGCATCAAAACATATTACGAAAAAAACACACAGGCGGGGACTTATTCGGATATCCCCGTTTACAATGATTTCAGAGAGTTGCTTGCCCGCAAAGATGTCGATGCAGTCGTCATTGCCACGCCGGATCACTGGCATGCGGCTATGGCCGTCAGGGCGGCGGAAGCAGGAAAGGATATTTATTGCGAAAAACCGTTGGCGCTGACGGTCAAAGAAGGTCGGGCCATGGTGGATGCCGCCCGCAAATACGACCGGGTGTTTCAAACGGGTAGCATGCAGCGCTCGTGGCCAGAGTTTCGGCAAGCGGCTGAATTGGTTCGAAACGGTTATATCGGTGAAATAAAAAGCATCAAAGTGAACGTGGGCCCGCCGCCCAAACCGTACGATTTGCCCGCTGAGCCGATTCCTGAAGGGTTGGACTGGAATGCTTGGTTAGGACCTAATATGCCCGTTGCTTTCAATTCGGAATTGGCTCCTCCGATTTCCAAAGACGTATTTCCCAACTGGCGGAATTACAAAGAATTTGGTGGTGGTATGGTGACCGATTGGGGGGCACACATGTTTGACATTGTACAATGGGCGTTGGATAAGGACAACAGCGGCCCCGTAGAAGTGATTGCTCCCGATGGCAAAGAGCACCCTTTTCTAACCTATCGGTACGATAACGGCATCGTGATGACCCACGAAAAATGGGACTGGAACAATGCGATTCTCTTTACGGGAACGGAAGGTGAACTTCGGGTACAACGTAAGAAAATAGAAACTACGCCTGCCTCATTGGCTACGCGCGTAATCGCAGAAACCGAAAAACACGTGTATAAGAGCGAAAATCACTATAAAGATTTTTTTGATGCGATGCGCAAACGGAGCAAACCCATCTGTGACGTGGAAATTGGCCACCGGACGGCGTCGGTTTGTAACATCGGAAATATTGCCTACCAACTCAATCGACCGCTGCAATGGAATCCGAAGAAAGAATCGTTTAAAAATGACAAAGAAGCCAATGCTTTGCTTGGGCGTTCGATGAACGACGTGTGGGGTATTAAAATTTAATCATAGCAACGGCAAACCGTGCAGAGAAGTATACATTGGAGCAGTGGGTATCAGTTAGATACGCATTGCTCCAATGCTTTTTGTACGGTTTCGGTGGTGGTAATTTTAGCGTCGTTGCCCCATGTGGTGTACATATACGTCATGATTTCGGCAATCTCCAATTCTTTTAGGGCTGGATTAGCAGGCATGGGTCGATTAAAGGTTTTTCCATTGACCGTTACCGATTGATTTACTCCGTTTTTAATCCAACAAATAACTTTTGCTTTGTCTTTAAGATATTCGGGTACAATGGCGGGATATAAATTGCTTAGTCCTTTGCCATCGCGTTGGTGACAGTTGGCGCAGTGCGTCTGAAACAAAGTATAGCCTTCTGCTACGTACTGTGCATGTTTTGTACTTTCTTCACTTTGACAGGAGAAGAAAAAGAGGAATAGAAACCCAGAACTAAGCGCCGAATAACGAAAGAAACTAACCCTAAAAAAATGTAGCATATACCTTAATTTATAAACGCACTCCGCACTCCTTACTCTTTGTTTTTGTATTCTTCTTGCAAACGTTCGATGTCAGCGATAAGCCGCTTGGTGGCTTCCTCGTCGGTGCCGTTGTACATCCCACGGACGTGTTTTTCTTTATCGACCAATACAAAGGCACCGCTGTGGATGTATCCCCCTGGAGCGGTGGAATCAGCCCCCGCAACGACCAAGTACTTTTTCTCCCCAATTTCATAAATTTTTTCGCGATTACCCGTCACAAAAAGCCATTGGTTGCCCGTTACGCCCAAATCAGTGGCGTATTCTTTCAACACGGCAGGGGTGTCGTGGTCGGGGTCAATCGTGTGGGAAAGAATGGCTACGTCGTTCTGTCCCTTGATTTTTTCGTAGACTTTCAACATTTGTTTTTTCATCACGGGGCAAATCGTGGGGCAGGTGGTAAAGAAAAAATCCGCAACGTAAATTTTGTCTTTGAAATTTTGGGCCGTAACAGTGTCGCCGTTTTGACTCACAAACTTAAAATCAGGAATGGTATGGTAGAGTGTATCAACGACTTCCTTACCGTCCACGATTCGGGTGGTGGTTTCGCGCTCGCCCAAGATGGGCAAACGGTCGGAGTTTTTGTTACAACCCCAAATGACTAAAAATAAAAGGGCAAAAATGGTGTTTTTCATAGCTTGGGTGCTCAATCACAATTAATGGGTTATTTCTTTAAAAACTGCTCAGCTTTGGCCATGCTTTCGAGCATTTTATCACGTACTGCGCTGATTTTGGTTTTCTCGGCATTCATGGCCTTTACGGCTTCCTCGCCAGAGAGCGCTTTTAAAGAATCCCCGTTGTAATCGTGCATCCAGTTCATCATTCCTTGATCGGCTTCGGTTAAGGCAACACTCAGCGCCAACGCTTCTTCTTTGCGCTTTTGAAGGCTGTCATTGGGGGTGATTTTTACCAAGCTGTCAATCGCGCTGATTTCTTTACTCAGCCCCGTTTTTAATTCCATGAGTTGTCCCATTTTGGGCATTACTTCATCGTGGATGACAAATACTTCTTTTTCAGTCTGTTCTACGGAGCCTTTGTCTTCCGAACATGCACATGCAAACAATACGATGCCGAAGGCGATGATTATATTTTTCATTTCTAATTAAGGACTGATTTGAACGTAATTTGTTGATTAACAATTGATTGATTTTCTAAAATAAATTTGTTTGCTTGACTCCCGATTGCGTCTGAAGCATTTCACGGGCATTTTGGAGGATGGCTTCGCTTGGCTTGCTTCCCCCAATCATTTGGGCAATTTCGTTCACTCGTTCTTCAAACGTAAGCTTGCGAATCTTGCTCACCGTTTTTTCGGAGGAGTTGTCTTTGTATACAAAATAATGGGCGGTTCCCTGCGTGGCTATTTGGTGCAAGTGCGTAATGGAAATCACTTGGTGGCTCTTGGAAATCTCTCGCATCATTTGACCCATTTTAATGGCAATTTCGCCCGAAACTCCCGTGTCAATTTCGTCAAAAACAATGGTGGGCAGTTTACGTTTGCTGGCCAGAATGTACTTAATCACCATCATCAACCGCGAAAATTCCCCCCCCGATGCCACATTTTTCAGTTGTTGCGGCTTGATTCCCTTGTTGGCACTGAACAAAAAGTCTACATCATCAATGCCCGACTCGCTTGGTTCGATGATTGTGTGTTGGATGCTTAGCGCGGCATTGGGCATTCCTAACTCCAACAAGTAGGTCTTTACCTGCTTTTCGACAGATGCCATCACGGCTTTTCGACTATTGGAAAGCTTTTCAGCCGATTTTTGAAGTTTTGCCTGCGCTTTGTCGGCGGTAGCTTTGGCCTTGTTGATGTCTTCATCCAGGTTTAACACCCGGCTCACTTTTGTTTCCAACTCCGCCTGAATCGCAATGAGTTCCTTGAGGGTTTTGACTTGGTGCTTTTGTTGTAAATGGTAAAACAAATTAAGCCGCTCACGGATTTCTTCGGCGCGGGTATCGTCTATTTCTACATTGTCTTGTTCGTCGCTGATTTCGCCCGCCAAATCCTTTAATTCAATGTAAACACTCTGGGCTCTTTCGCGAAGTTGCTCATACTGAGGCGCAAACTTACTGATGGCATTGAGGCTAGAAACTGCATTTTTTAGAAACACAATCACCGATTGTTCGGGATTGTCAAGGTATTCGGTGGCTAGTTGCAGCCGTTCGCGCACATCAGTGGCATTTTCAAGAATCATCAATTCCTGCTCCAATTGTTCCTGTTCGTCGGCTTGCAGCTGCGCTTTTTCGAGTTCGTCGTACAAAAATTGGTTATAATCAAACTCTTTCCGCATTTGGGCCGCCTCCGCTATCAGGCGATTATGGACTTGGTTTGCTTTACGATACGCCTGAAAATCAGTGTGATAGTGCCGAAGTATTTCTTCGTTTTGGGCATAAGTATCCACAATCTGTAGCTGAAATTCATTAGAGCCGAGCAGCAGGGTATCGTGCTGTGAATGAATATCCATCAATTGGCCCGCAATGCGTCGCAGGGATTCCAGATTGACGGGGGTATCATTGATAAAAGCCCTTGATTTGCCAGTGGGGCTGATTTCGCGACGAATGAGGCAGGTAGTCATAAAATCCAGCTCTTCTTCGTCAAATAAGTGTTCAATGAAGTAGCCTGAAAGGTCGAAGGTGCCTTCAATGATGCATTTTCCCGCAGGATTGTACAGCACTTTTGTATCGGCACGGCTGCCCAACAATAAGCCAATAGCGCCGAGCATGATGGATTTACCCGCCCCCGTTTCGCCCGTGATGATATTAAGCTGTGGGTCAGGAGTAAGCTCCAAATGGTCGATTAAAGCGTAATTTTTGATTAGTAGATGCGCAAGCATAAAGCAATCGGTTGAACCGCCGCGAAGTTAGTTAACTATTCAACAAAATGTACAGACTTTGTGTTCGGAACTTGTTAAAATGTCGCCTCAAGGTCGTAAACGACGGTGTCAATTTGCGTAAAAGCAAAGGTATGGCGGTGCATTCGTTGGTCTTGCAGAAAGAGAAGGTTGTTTTCAATTTTTTGACAACGGCCAAAAAATGTTTGATTGCTCTTAAGGACTACGTTTATTTCTCGGTTCAGAAGTTCTTCCGTCCGAGCAGAAAGCGCCGACTGAACGATTCGGATAAGTCTTTTTCCCACAATGTTAGGTCAATTATCTTAATAATTTTCGATACAATTCGGTCTTGGAAGGGTCTAACTGTGACAGCATATTAAAGGCCTTTTGGCGGTCTTCTTTGCTTGCTTCCAACAGAATCTTGTTGATTTCTTCGCCTTTCGCGTCAAAAAAAGAATTGATGTAAACCGAACCAGGCAATACTCGGTTGGTTTGCTGGAGGGTAGTCAACAGATTCATGACTTGGGTACGGGCGCCAATTGGATTTTCGGTAAACGTATCGAGTGCCAATCGGTGATAATTGTAAATCCCTTCCCGCACGGGCAGCATCAGCTGATTGTTGAGATTATCGACCAACCAAAAACGATTTCGGCGGTCGTTGCCGGTGGCATTCCAACCCGCAGGTGCGCCGCCGGGATTGACCCCTAGCGCTAAATTAGCCACCTGCTGAGCACGTTGCAGGTAATTATTGCCACCTAGTTTGCTGAATGAGTCATAATCTACGGCTAAAATAATATAGGCATAAAACGCAAGGGTTTGTGTCAACTCATCCGAATAGGTATTTTCGTTGTAATACATCGGATTGTTGGGCAGGTAATTAAAGTTAAAATTTCGATCAATAAAATTCAGTAAAATAGTCTCGTAATTGGTGCCGTACACGGGGCGCGTCACAATCAGCTGCGTGGTGCCTTCGTACACCCCTTGCGCTGGGGAGCGGATAAGGTTGATGTTCAATTTACAATTAATGCGCTCTTCAGGGTTAAAATTATCATTTGTCCACCTGCGGGCATTCATAAAGTCAGTAATAACGTTTTTGAGTTGATTTAGGCTAGCGTTATCCGTGTTTTGCTGCGTAAAAAGTTGGTTATAATTGAGTGTAACAACGCAATTTAGCTCCTGCGCTTGTGTAGATAAAACAAGGCTAAAGGAAAATAAAAGTAATCGGATTCCTTTCTTTATAACTTTCATGATTTTGCCATTATGCTGAAACAGTCGTGTCTATGTGTGCAATTTTCCTGCCACAAGTTGTAAAATATCTTGGGCAACGTCGGTTTTTGATTTTAACTCAAAGGAGTGTACCGTTCCGTTTGCTTCAATAACGGTAATTTTATTGGTATCGTGTGCAAAACCCGCGCCTTTGTCATTCAAGGAGTTCAACACAATCAAATCAAGGTTTTTGGATTTCAATTTCCCCAAGGCATTTTCTAGCTCATTATCGGTTTCAAGGGCAAAACCAACCATGAGTTGGCCTGCCTGTTTTTGCTGCCCGAGCGTTGCCGCAATGTCTACCGTTTTGGTAAGTTCAATGTTGAAATGTGCTTCTTTTTTCTTGATTTTGCGATCGGCGGGGTAAGCAGGGGTATAATCGGCTACGGCGGCCGAAAGAATTATAATGTCGGCCTCCGCAAATAGTTTTTGCGTGGCTTCGTACATTTCCTTTGCCGAACGAACGGGTACAACAGTGACGCTGGTGTCTGGCATGAGTTGAGCCGTTGGGCCGCTCACTACCGTAACATCAGCACCTGCCATCCAAAATGCTTTTGCCATCGAAAAACCCATTTTGCCCGTTGAATGATTACTGATGTATCGCACTGGATCAATGGCTTCTTGCGTAGGGCCAGCAGTGATGAGAATTTTTTTGTTTTTTAAGGCTGGTACGGCGGCAAAATGCTTTTCAAGATGAGTAACAATATGTTCTGGCTCGGCCATTCTCCCCGTTCCGACCAATCCGCTCGCCAATTCTCCGTGTTCAGCTTCGACGATGGAATTGCCGAAGCGTTGCAGCTTCAGAAGATTTTCAACCGTAGAGCCATGCAGGTACATGTCTAAATCCATGGCGGGTGCAAAAAAAACGGGGCAACGGGCTGATAGATAAACGGCGGTCAACAAATCTTCGCAGAGTCCGTTGGCGCACTTAGCAAGCGTATGTGCAGTGGCTGGGGCAATGATGAAGGCGTCTGCCCACAATCCTAGCTCTACGTGGTTGTTCCAACTCCCAGTCTCGTCGGCAATGTAGGAAGATAGGGCAGGGCGCTTTGATAAAGTAGCTAAAGTTAACGGTGTTATAAAATCTTTCGCCGATTGAGTCATGATTACTTGTACTTCTGCCCCTGCTTTAATGAGCAAACGCACCAACAATGCTGACTTGTAGGCGGCGATACTCCCCGTTACGCCTACGAGAATTTTTTTATGGAAAAGGGTTGAAGGCATGAGTTACAATAGTGTACAAAGAAAAAATACGGTAGGCATTTAAGGAATATTTACTTCCAAATGTACATAAATGACACAAAAAAGCCGCACGATTAAACAACGTGCGGCTTTTTTTATGGGAGGAAAAGATTAAACTTCTTCGTCGCTTGAACGCCAGAAAAGTTTATCTTCCATAAATTCTTCAATGGCGATACCCGTTGGCTTAGGCTGACGCTCGTAGAATTTAGAAATCTCGATTTGCTCACGGTTTTCAAATACTTCTTCGAGGTTGTCAATACCTGAGGCAAACTCAGCAAGCTTGTTGTTAAGCTCTTCTTTGGTTTTGGAGGCAATTTGACGTGAACGGCGTGAAATAATCGCCACCGATTCGTACAAGTTACCAGTTTTCGCGGCCAATTTGTCGGTGTCGCGGGTTATGATTGATGGATTTGCTGCCATTGTATTTGAATAATTTAATGTTCAACTTTTAGTTTTGAGTAGAAGAAGGAGTCGAAAGTTTACCAGCGTCTGAAGGTTTTTTCTCCTTCAATGCCTTTTCAGCTTTCTCTGCTTCTAAAATTACGCCCAATTCTTTTACAGTATTTTCGTAATACCGTTCAGCCTGACGTAAGTATTTACTATTGGGGTACTTGTCCAAAAATGCCAAATAATATTTTGAAACGTCTTGATAACGTTCTTTTTGCTTTTCGGCGAAGCTCAGCTTTGCTAGATTGTATTGTGCATCAACGCGTAAAAAGGCCAGCTCCTCATTGTATTTAGAATCAGGAAAATCTTTCTGATAATTATTAATGGCAACTACGGCCGAACGGTAGTTGGCTATGTTGGCTTCACTGGTTTTGTAGTAAAGTTTTGCTTTATCGTAGGCTTTACGTTCTAATTTGTCACGCAGTTCCAATATCAACTGAGTACTCTCTTCGCGGAATGCACTTTCAGGGTAGGTATTGATAAAATCCTGAAGGGCACTGATCGCGGTCAGGGTATTGGTTTGGTCTAGGTTTGAGTTTGGAGAGTCTTTGTACAGCGAATAAGCATGCATGTACAAGGATTCCTGAGCGTATTCACTTCGCTGAAATGTTTCATAGAAGTTCTTGAACAGGAACTGTGCCATGTTGTAGTTTGACTGCTTGAAATTACAGTAGGCATTGTAAAACTGAGCTAGCTCGGCTTGGCGAGCGTCTTTGCCATTTAACAAAGGAGTGATTTCTTCAAACAGCAAGCCAGCACGATAATAATCAGCTTTCTTGTAATACTGAAGGGCCGCCTCATACTTCTGTTCAAGTGTTCCTTCCTTTTGCAGTTTAGCAAACTTGCTGCACGAACCCAGCACTACGGCGGTGAAAATCAGCAGAAAAAATCCAAATCGGGTGTTACGCATATCGGGCGCAAAAATACAAAAATTGCTTCATATCTCATAACGAAATAGAAGCATAAAAAGTATTCAATACGTTTTAAGTGATTGATTATCGCAAATTAGTGTCTAATCAGCAATTTTTTGGTTGCTACTTTTTTGCCTTCTAACAGTAACTGATAAAAGTAAACTCCAGTAGGAATTTCACGGGTCGAAATGCGGAGTTGACGTTCGTTTCTATCCAAATCATATTCAGCTACGTTGGCTCCCAAGATGTTATACAATGAGATTTTTGCGTCGCCGACATTACCTGAAATCTGATAATCAATCTCAGCGTAATCATTTGCGGGATTAGGGTACGCATTCAATACGCGTAGTTTTTCGCTCACAAAAAATAAATCTTCAGACTTGGCAACTTCTTCCAAGTTCGGGCGGGTATCGGAGGCCGTGGCCAATTCACCGTTGGTACGGTTTTTATTGACGGCACTTGCATTCGCAGCAGCGCCCGGACTTAGTAAAATAGAACGGTAGTAGGCGTTGATGGCCGAGCTTGGGCGCAAATTGATGCTGCGATCCAATGACCGAGGTATCTTGGTGAGAGTGGGTGAAGTAACGGATGTTGATTTCTTCCCGACGTTCAGGCGGCTTTTGCTTCGATTCACTTCTGACTGCGCCGAAGCATCAGTCAGGGCAAAAACACTGAAGATGGTAAGAAAGATGTATTTTAGTATAGTTTTTTTCATAGCTGTGGATGGATTGTAAAATCATATTCCTTGTCTGTTTCCTGCAAAAATATAGGCTATTTTTTGTAATATCAAAAATTGAACCTTAAAAGAGTGTTAAAATTTATTAATCGGGATACAATATAAACGAAAAAAAAGCGTAAAAGGTTTTTCTTAGACTAAAGTTTCTTTTTATTGGACTTTACCCTTGTTTTCAAAACTTCTTTCGTCACCGTTTTGACTGCTTTTGATTCTCTTGCTTCTATGGGTTTGACAATTTTACTTTCGATTGGTTTAAAGCCAGCTTTGGCTAAAATTTCAAGTTTTGTCGGTTTTTCTTTTATTCGCCAATTGAACCCTTCAAGTTCTTTGTCTTCTCCTTTAATACTCTGCGGAGGAATAAAACGACCATCGGGTTGGCCCACAAATTGAATTCTATGTACTTGGTTACGACGGAAATTGAGCGTCATCTTGGCACATTCTACTCGATTCATTCCCATGGCTTTTTTTTCTTCGTTGGCCGCAAAATAGATACTCTCGCCGTTGCCTTCCACAAATACGCGTTGCAATCGGGTGCTGTCGTCAAAATAAGCGGTAATTCTTCGCCCCTTTACTTGATTAAAATTGAGAAGGGTATCTTGAGAAATAACAAATGATTTTGCTTTCAGGTACATGGTCCTCAACTTTTGTTCGACCATCTGCGCCACGATTGAATCTGCTTCCAACTGATACTTAGAAGACCAGATGATGGGCTTTTTTAGAAATGTAATGTTGGAGTCCAAAGAGTTGTAAATCAGTGAATCACACCGACTTTGAAGGTCTTTTTTGTACAATAATACGTTTTTGTACCCAATTAACTTTCGGGGTTTTTGGGCATTTGATGTATCTGCTTTTTGGTTTACGAGCGCGTCTTTGGCGGGCTTAGAAAGCTCTCTCCCGGAGGCGGGCAGAGGCAAAATACTAAGCACAGAATCGGCACTTGTCTTCGTTTTTGCCGCGATACGTTTTGCCAAATTGGCCTGATCGGACGGGGTTATTTCTTTTAAAAAAACACTACTTTTTCTTCCTTTGAGCGGAAAACCAACTACAGGTTTTACCTTAGCCAAAGAATCAGCATCAACTTTATTTTTGTCAAGTTGTTTGCTGGATAAATTTGATTTTGAGATAGTCACTGTGGTTGTATCTGGCTGTATATCAATGGAGTAAAGGGTATCGGCTGTCATAAAAAGAGTGTCTTTTGAAATGACAGACCGCGTTAGGGCGTGTCCCCAAACCTTTGATATGCCCAATTTGCCGTTGTAGATTCCGAAATCACCGTTGAGAATCGTGTCGTCGTTTTTAGACACAATTTCCACTTTTCCCTTGGCAAACCCTTTTTTGTTTAGGTTGTCAAACGAGAGTGAGTCGCCCGTGAGGGTATAGTCTGGATTGTCAATGGTGGTGCGGGTTCTAAACAGTGACTCGCCAGTATCGGTGTTATAGGAGCCATTTTTGGCAATGACCGTTCCTTCTTTACTGACTACTTTTGTAGGGCTTTTAAAGTCAGCGATTTTGGTCAACGAGTTATAAATGAGGGTGTCGGTGGTCAGCGTGTACTTTTTGTTGACCAGTTTAACGTTGGTGTAATAAGTAGAAACTTTGGTGCGGGTGTCATAATACCCTATGTTGCTGGTCAGGGTGTTTTCGGCATCAATGATTTTTCCTTTGTTGGGATAAAATGCAATGCCCGTTGCCATGTCGTATTCAATCTTGGTTGACGTAACGGTTCTTTTGCGGTCTTTAAGATTGACTACTTTTCCCATCACTTTGGCCAAACGGCTGTTTCCGTAGTAAAACAGGGTATCACCCGTAACGGTAATGGTATCCCCCTGCACAATCCGAACATTGCCGTAAGCCTCAATGGCATTAGAGGCCACGTTGTGAATGGCCAAGTTACAATACATCAGCGCTCCTTTGTGACGAAAAACCACTTTGTTGACTACCCTGCGTACTTCACTTCCATCCGTCATTTTCATGACAGTCATGCTGTCTGCACCCAGCAAAAATACCTTTTCTTCTCCTTGCGGGGAGGAAGTAGGGCCTGCGGTAGGGCGTTGGGCATAGGTGAATACGGAACTGAAGACGCTCATTAGAATGATAAGTCGTTTAATCCCATATACGCTGAATATGGCTTTGGGGTTGCAATGGATATGGCTAATTTTTGAAAAAATCATAAAATCAATGAAAAGTGTCGTTCACACAGGCGACGGGTCAGCAGGCTGTTGTTCTTTTTAAATTCTGTGCAGTATTAACGCACAAAATTAGCTAAAAACTGACGTTAGCGTGCTTCTTAACATACATTAACGGTTTTTTTAGAAGAATGGATGTAATTAGATGAGAGGTGGACTCTTTAACGAGTACTTGTGGCGATGGTGGAAATGGTAGGGAAGGTGGCTTAGTAACTGTATTATGAGTAGTTTTTCTCATTTTTTTGATTTGATAGGTTATGAAAATACTTCCCAATCTTCTACTGTTAGGATTGCTTGCGGTAGGGCTAAAAACACAGGCGCAATATGACATTGTCAAGACTGAAAATGGTGCTATATCAGGCCTGAAAAGTGGCGACATTCATATATATAAAGGCATTCCTTTTGCCGCGCCACCCGTGGGTGACTTGCGTTGGAAAGCTCCTAAGCCTGCCAAAAACTGGCAAGGCGTTCGCAAATGTGAGGCTTTTTCGGCAAGTCCGATTCAGTCCAAACCAGTGCCTTTTTACTGCTGGACCGAAGAGTTTATTGCCCCACCGGAGCCACTGAGCGAAGATTGTCTGTACCTCAATGTTTGGACGGGCGCGAAGTTGGCTTATGAGAATCGTCCCGTTTTTGTGTGGATTTATGGTGGGGGCTTTTCGTCGGGTTCGGCAGCTTGCGCCATTTACGACGGTGAAGAAATGGCAAAAAAAGGGGTTGTTTTTGTTAGCATTAATTATCGGGTCGGCGCGTTAGGTTTTATGGCGCATCCTGAGTTGAGTAAAGAACAAAATAACGCCTCCGGAAATTATGGTTTACTGGACCAGATTGCGGCCCTCAAATGGATTCAGAACAACATTGCTGCTTTTGGCGGCGACCCCAACAATGTCACCATTGCGGGGCAGTCGGCAGGGTCGATGAGCGTCAATTGTTTGGTAGCGTCGCCGTTGGCAAAGCGCCTTTTTCACCGCGCCATTGCACAAAGCGGTGGGATGCTTTCCAACCGCATTCCAGCGTCGTTGACGGATGCCGAAAAAGTGGGTGAAGCGTTTCAGAAGAAGGCCAATGCGGCCAATTTGGCGGAATTACGCAAAAAGACACCCGAAGAAATTTTGGCTGCGACGCAAGGCGGCATTCGTTTTGGCGTTACACTCGACGGCCACGTGTTGCCTACGGATATTTTCAACCATTTTAAAGAAGGCAAACACAACGACGTGCCGCTGATGGCGGGCTGGGTCACGGGTGACGGCAGTATCACGGGTGGACAGGCGCTTTCTGCTGAAAAATTCAAACAACAATTGCGGGAAAAATACGGTGACAAGGCCGACGAATTTTTGAAACTTTTTCCCGCCGCTACCGACGATGAGGCCAAAGCTGCCCAGTTAAAATTGGGCTTGCTTTCGTTTGCGGCCCGTTCGGCGCATTTGTGGGCGGGCTTCAATAAAAGCAAAGCTTATCTTTATCAGTTTACGCACGTGCCGCCCGATAAGCCCAATTTTCCGAATTATGGCGCATTTCACACCTCAGAAGTACCGTATGCGTTGCATACATTGCACCGCTGGAATCGGCCTTGGCAGGAAGTGGACCGCCAATTGGAAAATAACATGGCCGATTATTGGGTGAATTTTGCCAAAACAGGGAACCCCAACGCCAAGGGCCTTCCCGAGTGGAAAGGCCACGATAAAAAGTCGGGTGTGGTGCTGGAATTGGGTGATGACGTGCAGGAGCGACCAGCGCTGTTTAGGTCCGAATTTGAGCTGTTGGATAGCGTCCAAATAAAGTAAGCAAAACAGACGACAAAAACCCTCAAAAATGAACAGAAAATCTTCTGCTTCCCGCCGCAATTTCATTAAAACTTCGGCAAGTATGGCGGCTTCATTGGCGGTTCTGCCCGATGCAATGGATGTATCGTTTGGGAATCATGTTTTTTCAACCCACCCAGAAACAATGGCAACTCAAAAAAGCCTGATTGGCACGTACGGCGAATGGGCCGCATCATTGGTAAAAAATATCCCTGCGTTATCGTTCCGAAACGCCAAATGGAACAATGTAAAAACGTGGCAAAAAGAAGCCCTTGCCAAAACCAGTGAGCTGATTTTTAAACCTGATTTGGGCAAAATGCCCAGCGTTACGGTCGAGAAAAAATACGCTTATGATGGCCTGGATATTGAAGAGCTGTCGTGGCAATTGCCCTATGGCCGCCCGACCAAAGCCTATCTTTTGAAGCCCCAAGGAGCAACCAAACCCCTGCCTGCGATTCTGGCGCTTCACGATCACGGCGGCAATAAGTACTTTGGTAAACGTAAAATAGTACGCCTTTCGGACGACATGCACCCGTTGTTGGTTGAGCATCAGGAGCATTATTATGGTGGTAAAGCCTGGGCTAATGAGCTTGCCAAGCGCGGTTATGTGGTATTGGTTCACGATACATTTGCGTTTGAAAGTCGTCGGGTATTGTACGACGAAGTCGCTGGGTATTCGTGGGGCCCACTCAAAACGGAAGGTAAATCGGACGCTGACCCCGAGAAAACCGAAAATATCCAAGCCTACAATACTTGGGCGGGTGAGCATGAGCACGTTATGTCGAAATCATTGTTTTGCGGTGGTACCACTTGGCCAGGCGTGGTTTTGGCCGAAGACCAAATTGCCTTGGATATTTTAAGCAACCGTTCCGATGTAGACAAGAACCGCATCGGCTGCGCGGGACTGTCGGGTGGTGGATTGCGGACGGCGTACTTGGGTGGGTTGGATGCGCGCATCAAATGCGCGGTGTGCGTGGGTTTTATGTCGACCTGGGATGATTTTATTTTGTACAAATCGTACACGCACACGTGGATGCTATATGTGCCGTTGTTACCCAATTATTTAGATTTTCCCGAGATTTTGGGGATACGGGCGCCTTTGCCAACGATGGTGCAAAACAACAACGACGATGACTTATTTACGTTGCCAGAAATGAAAAAAGCCGACACCCAACTCCGTGAAATCTTTGCCAAAGCGGGAGCGGGGGATAAATACCAAGGGAAGTTTTATGACGGTGAGCATAAGTTTGACCAACCAATGCAAAAAGATGCATTTGAATGGTTTGATAAATGGCTTTCCTGAAAAATGTAGACTTGCCAACAAGTCCTACCTACCCAAAACCTATCATGAAATTTATCTTCGCTTTCCTCTGCGCGTTTAGTGCTTGCTTTACATCATTGGCTCAAACCTTGGCGTTATTGCCCCAAAACCCGCATTATTTTACGTATAAGGGCAAATCGACCGTCATTGTGGGTTCGGGAGAACACTACGGAGCCGTGATGAACCTTGATTTTAACTACGATACCTACCTCAAAACCCTCCAAGCCGACGGTCTCAATACAACTCGGTTGTTTACGGGGGCGTACTATGAAAAGCCTGGGGCGTTTGGCATTCAAAAAAACACCATGGCACCCGCCAACGACCGTTTACTGTTGCCATGGAAAAAAGTAAATGATAAATACGACCTTAATGTGTGGGACGAAGCGTTTTTTGCGCGTTTGCATGACTTCATGAAAAAGGCTGAGCAGAGCGGGGTGATTGTGGAAATCTGTCTTTTTTCGGCGTATTACGGGGCGGGTTGGGTGTATCATCCTTTCAATGGCAGAAATAATGTCAATCAAACACCCACCGACCTCGCGCCCAATAAAGTTAACACACTTGATAATGGCGCAATCTTGAAATTTCAGGAAGCCTATACCCGAAAATTGGTGCAGGAATTGAATCAATACGACCATTTTTACTTCGAAATTCAGAACGAACCTTGGGCCGAAGGCAAAGATACGGTGCTGGTTTGGAACGATTATATGGGCGCTGATGATTTAAAACAACCTGGGAATAACTGGAAAAATACGCTCGAAGTTGCCTCCGCCAAATCTCGCGAGTGGCACAAAAACGTTTCGGGATGGATTGTAAATCAAGAGAAAAGCTTGGCAAAAAAACACCTGATTTCGCACAATATCGCCAATTTTAAATTGCCCGTTTTTGTGTCAGACCCCAATATTTCTATCTATACGTTTCACTATGCACACCCTGAGGCGGCGGGCCTGAATTATCGCCTCAACAAAGTTGTCGGTTTTAATGAAACGGGCTTTGCGGGGAAAAGCGACGACACTTATCGCCGACAAGCATGGAGATTTATGATGAACGGCGGAGGACTGTTTGGTCATTTAGACTACTCGTTTTCAGTTGGTTCGGAAGATGGAAATGATTTGACCAACAATGCCCCCGGCGGCGGAAGTCCGACGCTAAGAAGGCAGTTCAAAATGCTAAAAAATCAATTGGAACGCATGGACTTGGCAACGCTCAAGCCCGATGCTTCATTTTTAGGGCACGCCGAAGGCGCGTTTGTGTATTCGATGAAAGACCGCCAGCAATATTTGGTATATGCTGAGCCGCTTTTGGCGCAACCTTGTCGGATAAACCTACAGTTGCCCAAAGGAAACTATTCAGCTACATGGACTGATGTGGTTACAGGAAAAACCCTTAAAACTGACAATGTAAGCGTTGCGGCCTCTTCCATTATGCTTCAAAGTCCCGCTGGTGTAAATGATAAGACGTTGGTTTTGAAAAAGTTGTAAGCCTTTATTGGCCCATAAATTTTGACAATTGGGTGTTTTAAGCGTCTGTTGAATCTCCTTCTTCCTGCGTCACCAACACTTTGTCAATCCGGGCACCGTCCATGTCAAAAATTTCGAATTTAAAACCATGCCAGAATATAATCTCTCCCGTTTTGGGTACGTGTCCAAAATGTTCGAGCAACAGACCTCCAATGGTATTAAAAGGCATATTTTCATTGTATAGATCTAACTGGTCAAAATAGCTTAGAAAATCGTAGAAGGGCATCTGAGCATCGGTAATATAGGTGCCATCCTCCCGCTGAACGATGCTGGTTTCGTCATCATAATTGGTGTCGCTCACGTCGCCTACGAGGGCGTCCATCAGGTCATTCAGTGTTACGATTCCTTGTAAAGCTCCGTATTCATCTATGACCATACTGTAATGCTGACGGTTTTCTTGAAGGCGTTCGAGCGCAATGTAGGCCGAACTGCTGTCGGGTAGGTATTGGGGCTCTTTAATCAACGCCTCCAAATCAAGGGGGCGGTTTTCCATGACCTGCTGGAAAATATCTTTCATCAACACGACCCCGACCACTTCGTCGACGGTGTTTCTACAAACGGGATAAACAGAGTGGATTTCGCCCTTGATTTTTTCGCGTATTTCGTCGGGGCTATCGGTCAAATCGAGCCAAACCAACTGCATCCGGTGCGTCATGAGGGAGCCTACTTTGCGGTCGCCCAAATGAAAAACCCGCTCCATAATTTCTTGTTCAATTTCCTGTACTTCACCGCCGTCGGTTCCTTCCTGAATAAACGCTTTGATTTCTTCTTCCGTCACGCGGCTATCGGCGGAGGGTTTTATACGCAAAATTTTGAGTAAAAGATCAGACGTATGGGTCAAAAGCCACACGAATGGCGAGGTAACTTTTGAAAGAATTTGCATCGGCAATGCCACTGCTTTGGCGATGCCTTCGGGATTAGTCAGACCGATTCGTTTGGGAACCAGTTCACCGACTACCAAAGAAATAAACGTAATCATCACCAGCACGCCCCCCACCGACAACGGGCGGCTGTAGGGTTTCAAAACCTCAAATTGGTTTAAATAGTCTTGCCAATCGTTGGTCAGGTTTTCTCCCCCAAAGATACCCAACAAAATCCCGATGAGGGTGATGCCGATTTGAACAGTAGAAAGAAATTGATTGGGCGAATTGATAAGTTCTAAGGCTAGTTTGGCTGATTTGCTGCCTCTTTTGGCCGAATTTTCCAGTTTTACTTTGCGAGAAGAGACTACCGCGATTTCGGACATTGAGAAGATGCCGTTGATAATCGTAAGCAGAAATATGATAAATAATTCCATGTAAGAGTTAAAAATTGAGAAAAATATTACGATGAAGTCTCCTCTATTGGCAAACAATTCTTTTACAGATGAGGTTTGCCGCGTTTTTGAAGGAGCATCAAAGAGGTATTTAATAGAAAAAACATGCCTGTTTCAAAGCATGAAGCGTCATTCTAAAAAATCACATGTTCATTGGACGGTTAGGTGGGAGTGGATTGAGTTTTCAAATAAAACGATAATCGGGCATATCACTGCTAAAATCAAAGATGATTAGGGGCAAAAAATACCTTATATGTTTTGGTGACAAGTTTTTCAACGAGGATTGGTTTTATACAAATATGGCTCAAATTGACTAAAAATCATACACAAAGCAAAAAAATGGCCGAAAGAAAGCATAAAATCAGCGGAAGAAATAGATGTTTTCAGTAGAGTATTAGCTTAAAGATTAGATTCTAAATAGAGTAAGTAAGGCCCAAATTGAGCTTGTGACATAAGAAGACAGCTTTACTATAGTGCGATCTGACTGGTCTTTGTGAACTTGAATAAATATAAACTCCTGACCCTTGTTGTATGAAGTTTCTGTGTCAAAAGTATCCCTCTTTTACTCATTCAACTTTTTCATTTTCTCGCGTATTTCTGGTACATTTTGTGGCCTGTTTTTCTATTTGGTTGCTACTGGGGCCACCGATTGGATTAACCACCAGCTATGCGCAGCTCCCTGGTCGTAGCTCTCAACTCAAACTTTGGTATGCTCAGCCCGCACAAATTTGGGAGGAAGCCCTGCCCTTGGGTAACGGCAAAACGGGAGCGATGGTGTTTGGGCGGGTCAACCATGAACGCTTTCAGCTAAACGATAATACGCTATGGTCGGGCTACCCTATTGAAGGCAATAACCCCAACGGTCCAACGGTTTTACCGCAGGTGCGCAAAGCCATTTCTGAAGGTGAGTACGACAAAGCAGATGCACTTTGGAAGAAAATGCAAGGGCCGTATTGCGCTCGTTATTTGCCGATGGGCGACTTACACCTTGATTTCGGTCTTCGTGATTCTACCGCGACCCATTACCACCGTGAATTAGATTTAAACACGGCCGTTTCTACCGTGAAATATACCGTTGACGGAGTGACTTATACCCGCGAAACCTTTATTAGTCACCCCGCTTCGGTGATGGTAGTACGGATTAGTGCCAACAAAAAGAACTGCATCAATGTCAGTGCAGTATTGAGTAGTAAGTTGAAATTCAATGTTTTAAATGCCGCCTTAAATCAACTTGTTTTAAAAGGGAAAGCCCCCAAGCACGTAGCTCACCGCCCCACTGAGCCGCAACAGATTCTGTACGATGAGGATCCAAAGGGGGAAGGAACGAACTTTGAAATTCATTTGGCGGCCCAATCTGAGGGAGGAAAAGTGAGAAGCCAAAATGGTAAATTGAGCATTTCGGGAGCTAATACCGTAACGTTTTATGTAGTTGGCGCAACGAGTTTTAACGGATTTGATCAATCTCCAGGATTGGCTGGGAAAGACCCTTCAGTGGAGGCGAACGCGATTCTACAAAAGGCGTTATTATCTACTTATGCCCAACTCAAAGCCGTGCACATCGCTGATTATCAAAAGCTGTTTAATCGGGTGGCGTTGGATTTGGGAGAAGATGCGGAAGCCCTCAAATTACCCACCGACGAACGTCTGATTCGTCAGCAAAATGGGCCTTCCGATACGCAATTGCAAACCCTATATTATCAGTTTGGTCGGTACTTATTGATTTCAAGTTCACGCAATGGCGCTTCGGGAGCAGCGGGGATTCCTGCCAACTTGCAGGGGATTTGGAACGACCACATTCAGCCGCCTTGGGGCAGTAATTATACTACCAATATCAACGTAGAAATGAATTATTGGCTCGCTGAAAACGCCAATTTATCCGAATGTCATTTGCCCTTACTGCATTTTATCGGTAATTTGGCCGTCAATGGAGCCAAAACGGCCAAGGTCAATTACGGTATTAATGAAGGCTGGATTACGCACCACGGTACCGATATTTGGGCCAAAACATCCGCGGGTGGTGGCTATGAGTGGGATTCGCGCAGTCGGGGTAGTTGGTCGAGTTGGTTGATGGCGGGAGCCTGGTTGAGCACCCATCTGTGGGAACATTATCAGTTTACGGGCGACAAAGCTTTTCTGCGTGAACACGGGTATCCACTCATGAAAAGTGCCGCGCAGTTTATGTTACATTGGTTGGTTGAAGATGGCCAAGGGCATTTGATTACCAATCCGTCCACTTCGCCCGAAAACACCATCAAAATCAGTGGTAAAGAATACCAGATTACGATGGCTTCTACGATGGACATGGCCATCATTCGGGAGTTGTTTAATGATTGCATTCAGGCGGCTAAAATTCTGGAAACCGATGCTGCATTCATGGCCCAACTGGAGAAAACCAAAGCTCGTTTGTATCCCTATCAAATTGGTCAATTCGGACAATTGCAAGAATGGTACAAAGATTGGGACGACCCCACCGATAAGCACCGCCATATTTCACACTTATTTGGCCTACACCCAGGTCATCAAATCAACCCTCGTCAAACGCCAGAGTTGGCGGCGGCGGCCAAAAAAACGCTGATTCAGCGGGGCGATGTTAGTACGGGCTGGTCGATGGCGTGGAAAATAAACTGGTGGGCGCGCCTCGAAGATGGCAACCATGCGTATAAAATACTACGAGACGGACTGTCGTATGTCGGTCCAAAAAATACCTCTCGAAACGGCGCAAACTTGTCTACACAGTCGGGTGGTGGAACCTATCCCAACTTATTTGACGCGCACCCACCTTTTCAGATTGACGGAAATTTTGGTGGTACTGCTGGTATTACCGAGATGTTGCTGCAAAGCCATACGGGCGAAATCAGCTTGCTGCCTGCCCTGCCTGATGCTTGGCCCAATGGTTCTGTGAAAGGAATCAAAGCCCGTGGAAATTTCGACGTAACTATTGAATGGGAACGGGGAAAACTAACCCAAGCGAGTGTGTTGTCCAACCTCGGCGGTGTGTGTCGGTTGCGTACAAAGGTACCCGTTAAAGTGGTTGAAATGCCCTCATTATCAACCCAATCCGTCGCAATTAATCCGCTCAATCCCGAAACCGAAACTTTGAAGTTTGTCAAAAACCCCGGGGCAAAGTTGGTGGATGTACCGTTGGCAGAAACTTATCTAATTGAATTTCAGACCGAAAAAGGAAAACGTTATACCCTTGTACCATCAAAATGAAAAAATCTATTTATAAAATATTGTTGTTGCTGGGTTTGCTTTCGGCAAACTTCGGGGCTTCTGCCCAATTAATGCAGTGGAAACAAGTAGCTTCGGGTGTCTGGAAAGTGTCTGTGGGTAAGCCTGAAGCGTATAATCTTCTGACGGCTGCGGGCGCTCAGCCAAATACCCTTGCCTTGAAAAATATGGGTACGACAGGATTTCCGTTGAACCAAAACGAGATTTCGGTGCAGCTCCGAGACGGTAAAACCTATTTGCGCATTCCTTTGGAGCGCGGTGAACAACTCTTTGGTTTTGGGCTCAACTTTCAGACCGTTCATCAACGGGGAAAAATCTTGCAGCTGCACATGGACCATTACGGCAACAAAGACAACGGACGTACTCACGCGCCCGTCCCCTTTTATGTGTCGTCCAAAGGTTACGGGGTGTTTGTGAATTCGGCGCGTTACATCAACGTGTACGCAGGCACCGCCGTCCGGACCGACAGTAAAAATCCGCCCCTGTTGCAAGACCGTAATACCGACAAAAACTGGCAAGCCCAACCCTATTCCGATGCGGTCGAAATGCTCGTGCCAGCGGGGGGCGTGGAGCTGTATGTTTTTGGTGGGCCATCGCCGATGGAAGCCGTGCGGCGGTTTAATTTATTCAACGGTGGGGGCTGCCTGCCGCCGCGTTGGGGGCTAGGTTTTACGCAACGCGTCAATCGTTTGTATTCTGATAAAGATGTGCAAAAAGAAGCGGCCGAATTTGAAGAAAAGGGATATCCGTTGGATTTTATTGGTCTCGAACCTGGCTGGCAGAGCAAATCCTATCCTTGCACTTTTGAGTGGGACAAAACCCGTTTTCCTCAGCCTGCTGCTTTTGTAAAAGAGATGCTCAGCAAGGGCGTTCGCATCAATCTTTGGACCAATCCTTACGTATCACCCGAGGCCTCAATTTTTCCCAAAATTGCGCCTTTTACGGGCTCACATTCGGTTTGGGTGGGAGCCGTGCCCGATTTAACGATACCCAAAGCGCAGTCCATTTATTGGGGGCAATTTGACAAAGACCACGTCAGTATAGGCGTTAGCGGGTATAAAATCGACGAAGTGGATGGCTTTGATTCGTGGCTTTGGCCCGATGTGGCTACGTTTCCTTCGGGGCTCAGTGCCGAGCAAATGCGCCAGACATACGGGGTGTTGGTGATGAAACAAAGCACCGATATGTTTCGTAAACACAACCGACGCACCTACGGGTTGGTGCGGGCTTCCAATGCAGGCGGAGTATCGTTACCGTACGTGATTTACAACGATAATTACAGCCACGAAGATTTTATTACGGGCTTGATTAACAGCGGTTTCTCGGGAACCCTGTGGACTCCAGAAGTGCGGGCTTCCAAGACGGGTGAAGAATGGTTGCGGCGGTTTCAATCGGTGTGCTTTTCACCGATGGCCATGATTAATGCGTGGGCTAGCAGCACTAAACCTTGGACATTTCCTGAAGTGGCGGAGCAAATCAAAGAAATTTCGCAACTGCGGATGCGGATGATGCCGTATTGGTACACCGAATTTGCCAAGTATCATTTTGAAGGTACACCCCCGTTTCGGGCCGTCAATCTTGAACCTGATTTTAAAACGGAGCTAAAAAAGGAACTTCTGAATGCCAATTTGGAAGAAAATCCTTACGCCGTGGCCGTCAACAAAGAAATCAAAGACCAGTACATGGCGGGAGAATACCTGTTGGTAGCACCAATGTTTACGGGACAGACCTCCCGTAAAGTGGTGTTGCCGAAAGGAAAATGGTACGATTTTTACACGGGCAAGTTGGTGGGAGAGGGCGAGGTGATTACCGTTACGCCGGGGTTGGAAAAAATTCCCGTTTTTGTCAAAGATGGGGGTATTATTCCGATGATGCCCGTAATGTTACACGCCCCTAAACCCGACCAAAAAGTAGATATTGAGATTCGTCACTACGGTCAAAAACCTGCCCAATACAAGCTTTACGACGACGACGGGGAAACCTTTGATTATGAAAAAGGTCATTTTAGTTGGCGAACCATTACAGTTGCGCGCCAAGCCAACGGCGAATGGAAAGGTACTATATCCAATCCCGAAAACGGCAAACCCAACACTGTTGGGAACGTGACTTGGAAATTTATGACGCCTTAGAAGGAAGTATTTTTCTGATTAATTTTATTGAAGAAGTAAGAAATCAGAGGTAAGAGTTAATAGAGGTACAAAAGCCGCCGTTGGTGGAATAACACCAACGGCGTTGCTTCAGCTTTTCCTATTTCTGAGCTCTTATTTCATACCTCCTACTTCTAAATTCCTACCTTTACTTCTTCAAATAAGCATTAAACCATTTGATGTAGCGTTCAAAACGGTCTTTTTGGAAGCTTGGGTTGGTGATACCGTGGAATTGGCCTGGGTAAATAATCAATTCCGTTGGTGTTCCAAGTGAGCGTAAGGCCTGATACATCTGTTCGCTGCCTACCGACGGAACGTTAAAGTCACTTTCGCCCACCATAAATTGGGTAGGTGTTTTGATGCGGTCGGCTTTGAGGAAAGGATAGGACAGGGCCACGTATTTATCGAAATTTTTCCACGGGGAGCCTAGTTCGTTTTCGTACTGCAAAATGTACTGATCTACGCCGTACAGCGACGAAATCATCGCCACGCCTGCCCCGCTGGAGGCCGCTTTGAAACGCGTATCCGAAGCAATCGTGTAATTCGTTAAAATACCGCCGTAGCTCCAGCCACCGATGCCCAATTTTTCGGGGTCAGCAATGCCGTTTTGGACCAAATAATCCGTTGCACCCAAAATATCTAACACTTCTTTGTTGCCCCAATCGGCCGAAATAATTTTGCTATACTCTAATCCGCGCCCATTGGAACCGCGATAATTGACGGCCACAACGGCATACCCTGCCGCAGACAACATCTGGCGACTCAAATCAAAGCTAAATTCATCCTGCGCTACGGGGCCACCGTGAATAAACAGAATGGTGGGTAACTTGACGCCTTTTACGGCGTTGGCGGGGCGGTACAGAAGGTTGGAAACGCTGGCTCCATCTTTGCTTTTTGAGGTAAACCCTTCGACGGTGGCCAAGGCCAGCGGCGCCAGAAAAGCCTCTTGATGGGTTGTCAAGCGGCGAAGGTTGCCGCTTTCTAAAGCGTAAAGTTCACTGGGCGTTTGTGGGTCGCTCATGACTGTGAGTATAGTGCCTGAGGGGTGCCGTTCGAGGGCCGAAACGCTTCGGTTACCTGTCAATGCTTTGGTCATTTTTCCGTCGACTACGGCAAATTGAGCCACGTAGCGAGTGCGGTCGTCGGTAACCAAGGCGTGGAGATTCACCCCGTCTTTGGTCCAAAGTGGAGAACCGACAGGGCGATCCAGCGTTTTGCTCAACAGTTTGGGCTCGCCCCCATCCTTTGATACCACACATAAAATCGTTTGATCATACATGAAGTAATTATCGGAAGATGTAGAGCGCACGTAAGCGATTTGTTTTCCGTCGGGGCTCCATTCAGGGCCTGAATCGCGGCCCGTCCAAGTAGTGACCTGCTTCATGACGGAATTGGGTTTGGCATCTATAATCCAAATATCGCTATTGGCATTGCGGTCGGGGTCGGCGGTGCGGTTGCTCACAAAGGCAATCTGTGTACCATCAGGCGACCATCTAGGCGACGATTCGTTGTAGATACCTTTGGTCAAGGTGTCTATTTTCTTAGTAACCAAGTCGTACAGGTATAAATGTGTCGTTTTTTTGGTGAGGTAGCCCTCTACATCCTGTTTGAATTTAAAACGGTCAATGACGATGGGCTTGGTCATTTTGGATTTTGAAGTATCGGGGTCATTGCTGATTACTAAGGCGATTTTTTTGCCATCTGGTGCCCATGCATACTCCGACAAACTCCCTTTTTTCAAATCGGTCAATTGCCGTGCTTCGCCGCCTCGAACGTCCATCAGCCAAATCTGACTGCTCGTTAGCCCGTTACGAGAAGAGGTAAACGACAAATATTTGCCGTCGGGACTCCAGCGAGGCTGTGATTCTCCATCGGGGCTGTAAGTGAGTTGAATCGACTCTTTGCCATCCCATGAGGTCATCCAAATGTCAGCGTTGCGTTTGTTTTTGACTGAATCCACCGACGACAGGGTGTAAGCCACCCACTTCCCGTCGGGCGAGATTTGAGGGTCGCTTAGCGTTTGAAGGCGATACACATCTGAGGGTTTTAAGGGGCGTTTGGTGGTGGTTTGGGCGTAAGTGCCAAAACCACAGAGTACTACAAATACAACAGAAAGGTAGGTGTTTTTCATTTGTTAGGGATTGGTTTATTGAGAATGTATTGAGATTATTAAGCGTTTTTGTCCATCAATTGTTTTAAACAAGCCTCATCAGGCATATAAATAAGTTAGTCAAATTATAGTCAGTCAGGTCAGACAATAGCCGAGGCCCAAACACAGTATTTAGTCTGACTGTCGTCTGACCTAGATACCATCAATCTTCCGAATATAGGTCGAAACTTTCCATATCAATACTTCTAAAAAGCTGACCCATCTCAATCTTTATACTGCTTGAAATCATTGAATCTAGGTTAGTTTTTAGACTATTTACGCCATAAATCTAAATATGCTATCAGGAAATATGCCTGGGCATATGAATCGTATTTTGTCTGTTTATTTCTGTGATTTAAACGGCTAAAAATAGCCATTAACTTCCAGTAAAAATGGAAATATTACCTTATATACGGGAATACAAAAGGCATGTATGCCTGTTTTTACTTATATTCGTTTTGTTTGGGCTGTTATCATTTAAAGCCGCTGCTACTGTTTTCTTTGTAAAACCTACTGCTACTGGCACAGGCGATGGAAGCAGTTGGACAAACGCCTCGGGTAACTTACAGGCGATGATAGATGGGGCTTCGGCCAATGACGAAGTTTGGGTAGCAGCGGGTACTTACCTACCAATAGCCTATCCCACAGGATGTACAAATTGCGCTTCCCCGCGTGATTATGCCTTTATTCTCAAAAACCAAGTCAAAGTCTACGGTAGTTTTGTAGGAACAGAAACCTCGCTGAGTGAACGAACTCCCACCGTCATTACGGCAAATCCGAGTATTTTGAGTGGCGATATTGGGATTATTAACGACAACAGCGATAACACTTTTCACGTCATTATCTCAGTAGATGATGACAGTATGACGGTGTTGGATGGTTTTACAGTCACCTATGGCAATGCATCGCATGGGGGGGAGATTACGGTAGAATCAATAAATATTTATAAAAATAAGGGAGGTGGAATGAAAAACGTATTCTCCACTCTCACCATCTCAAATTGTAGCTTTACAGATAACAATGCAGTTTATGGTGGTGGAATGTTTAATAGAGAATGCTCGTTAACCATCAATAATTCTATTTTTTCTGCCAATACTGCGACTTCTAATGGCGGTGGAATTAATAATGATTTATGTACTTTAATCCTTTCAAACTGTCAATTTATCATCAATACAGCACTTTTTGGCGGGGGACTTTGGATTTGGGGACGCTCCACAAGTATTACCAACACCCATTTTTTAAACAACGAAGCAGACTTTGGTGGAGGTATTTATAATGATGCCGCCTCTACTCTGACTATCATGAAGTGTAACTTTTCGGCCAACATGGGAAATGCGAAAGGGGGCGGTATTTACAATCATATAACTTCACCCACCATTAAGCAATCTAACTTCTATGCCAATACCTCAGCCGCAGGGGGAGGAATATACAATATTGAAGCTTCACCAAATATTAGTAATTGTAGCTTTTCTTTCAATACGGCCACCAATGGCGGTGGAGTAATGCACCAGTTGGGCTTCGACGCGACTTTTATCAATTGTACCTTTTACGGCAACAATGCCACGGAACACGGCGGAGGAATTTACAACGAAGGGGGAGAAGGAGGAAGTGGGCGGACGATGGCCCTCTTAACAAATTGTATTTTTTGGGGCAATACAAAAAATTCTGACCCTACTGTCCCTGGGGCTGACATTGAGAATTTAATTACTGCATTTTCAGGAACGGGGATTAATTATTCAATCTTACAATTGACGAATAATACCACCAACTATCCGGTAGCCACTTCTTCGGGGTTAAGGTCTGGAAATGGAATGAAATTTGCCGTTGACCCGCTCTTTGTCAACGCAAACGACCCTGATGGGGCAGATAATGTTTTGAGTACTGCCGATGATGGTTTAGCGCTACAAAATAACAGTCCCGCCACCGAAGAAGGCTCAAATGTAGGGATAACGGCTACGGCAGACATTACAGGTGCCCCTCGCATTCAGAACCCAAGAATTGACATGGGGGCTTATGAAAATCAATATATCCCTCCTGCGCCACCCTTTAGACGATTGTACGTAAAACCTATTGCCACGGGCACTGGCGATGGAAGCAGTTGGGCAAACGCCTCCGATAACTTACAGGCCATGATTGACTCCTCGTATCTCAAAGACGAAGTTTGGGTAGCGGCGGGTACGTATAAGCCGAATGCTTACCCAACCGGTTGTACGGGTTGCACATCCAGTAGTAGTTATGCTTTTATGCTCAAAAACCAAGTGAAGGTCTATGGAAGTTTTGCGGGAACAGAAACTTCGCTCTCTGAACGAACATCTGCCGTAATAGCTGCCAATCCGAGTATTTTGAGCGGAGATATAGGAACGATTAATGATAATAATGACAATACTACTCATGTAGTTCTCTCTGCGGACGACGACAGCACGACCGTTCTTGATGGCTTCACTATTACTCAAGCAAATGATGGTGGAATGGTAATTCTCACCTCTTTTACCACCATTACCAATTGCAGATTTTCTGTAAATAGAGGAGTAAGTGGTGGGGGTGGGGTGTCCGTACTTGACGGATCTTCGCCAATCATTTCCTATTGCGTCTTCTCTAGTAATACAGTAAGTAATGGCGGTGGTGGTGGAATGTCTATCAGTAATTCAGCTTCGTTCACCATTACCCATTGTACTTTTAAAAATAACGCTGCGATATTAGGTGGTGCGATGCGGGCTTTTGGGGTGTCGTCACTAAAAATAACCAATTGTACTTTTTCTGATAACATTGCCACTGGGGACTTTTTAGGCGGGGGAGGTATATTTATGAGTTCGAGCGGCTCAGATACCATTACCAACTGCACATTTATCAGAAATTATGCCACCGGGTATTATAGTTCGGGCGCTGCTATCAATACTTCTGACTATGCTTTAGCTATAAAAAATAGTATTTTTTGGGGAAACAAAAAGAGAGGGTTTTTCGTAAGTAACATTGAAGGACAAGGTCCTGCTAACGTTAGCTACTCTGATGTAGAAGGAGGTTTTACGGGCATCAATAATATCAATCAAGACCCGCTGTTTGTGAATCAAAATGACCTAGACGGCGCAGATAATATTTTTGGTACGGCCGATGACGGCCTGGCTCTTCAAAATTGTAGCCCTGCCATAAATGTAGGGAACAATGCAGATATCCCCTTGGGAATCAGTACGGACATTACTGGGGCGGCTCGTATTCATAATTCAACCGTGGATATGGGGGCGTATGAGAATCAAGCGGGAGTCATGTCTGTCAGTATTGCGGTTACTCCAAGCTCTACCGTTTGTGTTGGTACGAGCGTAACCTTTACCGCTACTCCTACCCATGTGGGGCCTTCGCCGTTTTATACTTTTAAAGTAAACGGTACAATTATGCAAAATGGTACTGCCGCTACTTTTACTACTAATAATTTGGCAAACAGCGATAAGGTAGCAGTTGTATTAACTTCTGGTTCGTGTGTAGTTGTTTCAGATACCATTACGATGACAGTCAATGCTTTGCCCACTCCAACCGCTGGGAGCAATTCCCCGATTTGTGCAGGCAATACTTTATACTTGACTTCATCTGGTGGCGTTTCTTACGCTTGGACAGGACCTAATAACTATTTATCTTCTGCACAAAATCCAAGTTTTTCTGGTGCAGCGCCGATGTTATCTGGCACATACACTGTTACTGTCACGGCAGAAAACGGCTGCTCGGCCATGGACTCAACGGCAGTATTGGTTCATCCCTTACCTATCCCATCGGCAAGCAGTAACTCTCCCATTTGTGCAGGTAGCAATTTATACCTTACGTCTTCTGGGGGTATTTCGTACGCTTGGACAGGCCCCAATAATTTTACGTCTGCTACTCAAAATCCCAGCTTTATTAATGCAACTACTTTATTATCAGGAACGTATATTGTGACTGTAACCAATGTGAATGGTTGTACGGCTACCGCTTCAACAGTGGTAGCCGTAAATGCTTTACCCACTCCAACCGCTGGAAGCAATTCCCCGATTTGTGCAGGCAATACTTTACACTTGACTTCTTCTGGCGGCGTTTCTTACGCTTGGACAGGGCCTAATAATTATTCATCTTCTCTACAAAATCCCGAAATTGTAAATGCAAATACTTCATCATCAGGTACATATATCGTAATAGTGACAAATGAAAATGCTTGTACCGCAATGGCAAGTGTGGCGGTAGTAGTGAATCAAATCGCACCAAGTATTAGTGCTAATCCAACCACCGTCAATTTTGGAAACAATACAACCTTGACTGCCACAGGGTGTAGCGGTACAATTCGTTGGTCAACGGCCAATCTGATTACCAATCCTTTGACAATCAAGCTGGATAACACTACTACGTTTACCGCTACTTGTACCGTAAACGGTTGCACAAGTATTGCATCAAATGCTGTAACGGTCATCGTAAATGGCAATCCATGTCAAGGTCAAGTTACGCTTGTTAGTCCCAACAATGATTATTCGTCGGGCACATACCAAAAAATGGCATCGGCCACGACCGGCAAGATTACGGCATCAAACAAAATAAATGGAACCTCTCAAGTAATTTATACTGCCAAATCCATAGAGTTAAAAGCGGGTTTTAAAGCAGACAATGGAGTAGTATTTGTAGCCCAGGTGGGAGGATGTCATTGAAAAATGGTCATTAAACTTTGCTCCAAACGCTGCGAATAGGGGGCGGAATAAATAATTCGGACGGACTCATTGAGCCCCCCAATACACTTACAGCCTAAAATCAGTTCCTCCTGCGAAGTACGGGGGCAGCTTCTTTCAACCCTTCTTTGGTAGCAATAATCCCCCAAAACAACTTAGTTCATTAATCTTTCTGAATTATTTTTAAATTTTAAAAACAATTTCAATGTAAATTGATTATTATAGTACAATTTCGTACTAATTACGATGATGCTTATTTATGATTGCAGAATTAAAAGGGGCAAGTAAGGAATACCAAACGGGCGACCAAACGATTGTAGCACTACAACCTACGGATTTTCAGTTGAACGAAGGTGAGCTGACGCTCATTATAGGCCCTTCTGGCTCAGGGAAAACCACCCTTCTCTCTATGTTGGGGTGTGTAATATACCCAACTCATGGCGATTTGTGGGTGGATGGTAGTCATATTAATGAGATGAAACAAAGCCAATTGGCTCGGTTACGGCTGGAAAAAATAGGATTTGTGTTTCAGAGCTTCAATCTACTTTCTCCCCTCAGCGCCCAAGATAACATAGAATTGCCCTTAAAACTGCTGGGTGTTGGTGCAGATGAACGCAAACGACGCGTGCAAAAAGCCCTCGAAACGGTTGGTATGACCGACAGACGAAAAAATTTACCCAAGACCCTATCGGGGGGGCAACAGCAACGGATTGCAATCGCCCGCGCCTTAGTAACTGAGCCTAAGTTGGTGCTGTGTGATGAACCCACGGCTTCATTAGATAAAGATTCTATGGTTGTAGTAATGAAAGAACTACAAACATTGGCTCGGCAGGGTAAAGCCGTGGCCGTGGTGACGCACGACCCACGTTTACAACAATACGCAGACCGTGCCGTGGAAGTGAAAAACGGTTTTGTAACTCCCATTGATTTGACAAAATTAGGATAATAAAAGCCTTAAAACGCGATGAATATAATTGCACTAATGAAAAATGGATGCTGTATCCTTGTGATGGTATTGACCTTGGCGAGCTGTGGCGACAAAAAAAATAAAGAAGAAACGACGGCTAAGGCCGACTCGATTCCTAAGCCCACGACCAAGAATCAGATTTTGGGAGTGGCACGTATCGAGCCCGAAGATGGCATTATGAGTCTTACCGCAGGCACCAGCGGGCGGGTGTTGAGCGTAATGATAGAAGATAATCAAGCAGTTAAAAAAGGGCAAGTGCTGCTAGATGTTGAAGTAGTTTTGGAAAATGCGCAATTGCGCCAAGCTCAGAGTAAAGTTGGTACCCAACAGGCCACTATCGCCGCCAATCAGGCAACGCTCGAAGCGCTGAAAATAACTCTAAACAATGCACGGGATAATTATGAACGCAATCTTGAACTATATAAAGGGAATGCCCAAACCCAACAAGCTTTGAACGATAGTAAAGCAACATTTGACAAACTCACCAAAGACCTCCAGACCGCCGAGGCCAACATCCGCCAAGCACAAGCTAAGGTAGAAGAGATAAAAGCAGATATTAATTACTACAGAGCCGTAGTCGAAAAAAAGAGAGTAGGGGCTTTGATGGGGGGAAAAGTGTTGAAGGTATTGGTAAAAACGGGTGATTTTGTGAATAATGATACCAAAATCGCCGATTTTGCCCCAGATGGTGCATTGTTTGCCAAAACTGAAGTAGATGAACTCTATGCCGAACGAGTCCAGTTAGGACAAAAAGTATTTATCCTTTCGCAAACATCGGGCGATACTTTGGCAACGGGGGTCGTGAGCTATGCCGCCGATTATCTAAAGCAAAAATCGCTTTTCAAGGACCAATCAACCGAGCAAGAAGACCGTCGAGTAAGGGATGTATCGATTCGCCTTGAGTCAGGCAAAATGCCGCTGATTGGTAGCCGCGTAGATTGTATTATTGTTTTGAAATAACGGAGAAACGGCTAACCAACAACAGAACATGCTCAAAGAAGCCTTTAAATTTATGTGGTACGACAAGGCCAAGATGTTTGGAATCTTGTTTGGTATCATCTTGTCCGTGTTTTTGATTGGGCAACAACTCGGTATCTGCTTTGCACTTTTGGGAGGAACGATTTCGTTGGCCGAAAACAACAAGCAGTACGTTTGGGTAGTTAGCGACAAAAGCCAGCAAGTCAGTGATTTGCCCTTGTTGGATATGCGTATATCGCGGGAATTGATGACAGTGGCAGGGGTGTTGAGGGTCAATACAATGGTGGTAGGGGCGGGGAGTGCTAAGTTTAAAGACGGAACCAAAACCCCCATCACACTCATTGGGACCCAATCGCCGAGACACATCGGTGGGCCGTGGAATTTTGTCAAAGGGAGTCTGGAGGATTTGCAGCAAGAAGGGGCCATAATTACCGATGAATACGACCAGATTTCTTCCAAGAAAATCAAGATGGGCGACCATTTTGAATTCAACGGCAACCGCGTTTTTTTGAGCGGAAATACCCGAGGAGCAAAAGGCTTGGGCGTAGCTTATGGTTTTACGACGGTTGAACGTGTACGTAAACTGTGCAAAATTCCCACTACCCAGGCGTCGGCATTTTTGGTGGAGATTGAAAAAGGATACACCAATCAACAAGTCGTTGAAAATATTAACAAGGAAATCATGGGCGTCAAAGCCCGTGATGGACAAGCATATACCGACGAAAGTTTAAAATATTTTGCGCTCAATAGCGGCATTGTCGCTTCGTTTGGGTTGTTGGTTATTTTTGCCATTGTCACGGGTTTTGCCATCGTGGGCTTGACGATGTTTTCGGCCGTCAACGACCGCCTTAAAGACTACGGAACGCTTAAAGCCATTGGGGGCACCAACGGCATCATTCGTCAACTGATTCTATGGCAAGCGGTGCTTTATTCGGTGGTGGGTTTTGGGGTGGCCTATGTGCTGCTCAGGGGCTTTGTAAATGTGACAAAAACCAGCCTCAATATTAAAATTACGCCTTATTTAACGCTCTTCCTGATTGGAGTTACGCTTTTTATTGCCATTCTGGGGAGTTTGTTTGCCATGCGTAAAATCATCAAAATGGAGCCTGCACAGGTATTTAGAACTTAAAAATTTAGCCATGAAAAAGGCATTCGTTTGCATCTATATAATTTTATTCTGTTTTCAAATGGCATCGGCGCAGCGACTTACGCTCGATGATGCCATTAAAATGGCGTTGGAAAACCGCTGGGAACTCAAAAATCAACAATTGCAAGTTCAGTTGGCCGAAGGAGAAAATGACAAATTGAAAGCCAAGTGGCTTCCCCAAATCAATGCCTCGGTCGATATGCGCTGGAATACGCAGTTGCAAACCTCGGTTTTTAAAAATGCGCCTTTTGCCAACGGGCAAGATGTAAAATTGGTTTTGGGAGTACCATTTAATAATAATGTAGGGCTCAGTGCCGAGCAAAAAGTCTACGATGCGGCCACAAAATACGACCGACAGCTCAACCAAGCCTCGGTTCAAAGTCAAACCGTGACGACTGAAAAAATAAAGTCAGATTTAAAATTGGCCGTGGCAGAGGCTTATTTTGCGGCTTTGTTTCAAGGGGAGAAGTTGGTTTTGGCTGAGAAAACCGTGGAGCGAACAAAGGCATATTGGGAATCGGGCAAAACCAAGTTTGAAAAAGGAGTATTGCTCAAAAACGACTTCGATCGCCTACTATTGGATTACAATAATGCCCAATCCAACCTCAATAAATCTCGACAAGATGAGGCGTTAAGCATTGAAAATTTAAAATATCAAATCGGCCTAAAAAGTGAGGGACGCGTCGAATTGACCGAAAACTTAACCTCTTTGTTTCAACAAAATCAATCGTTGTCATTGGACGGCTCAGTTGATCAGCGTCCCGAAATTCTGCAAGAGCAGGCTGCTTTGAAAATCAATGAGTTGACCGAACAAAAACAAAAAGCGCGCCTAGCCCCGGTGGTATCGGCCTATGGAAATTATACGGCCTTGCAGCTGAATGATATTTTCAACCCCTTTGCTGCTGGTACGTGGTTTCCGTTCAATTACCTTGGCCTGAAGCTCAACGTCCCCGTTTTTGATGGAAAACAAACGGCTTTTTTGAAACGTGATTACGCAATTAGGGCCCAAGTGAATCGTAATAACATGGAGAAACTCAAGGCAGATTTTGACCACGAGGCTCGGAGTGCTATCAAGACCCTGAACCAAGAAAAAATCAACTTGGAAGATACAAAAGCCAATTTGACCTTGGCCCAGCAAATTTTAGAAACCGATCGTTTTCGCTACGAAAAAGGCACTATTTTGCTTTCAGACTTAAAAAATACCGAATATAGCCTGCAAAATGCCGAAAACAATTATCTCACGAGCGTTTATAACTTTTTGGTGGCCGCTGTGCGATACAAAAAGGCCGTGGGAGTATTATGATTTTTTGCGTAAAGGGTTTCTCCACAGGCGTCAGAAAAGGCACAAAACAAAAAAAGCTCAGATTCCTCTAAGCTTGGGGTGGTACGAATAAAGCCAGAAAGAGCCATTTCGGGCAAACAAAATCATGGATTTTGGCGATACAACCCTTGTGTCTTAAAACTCGCGCTCGCCAAATTCGCTAGCTGGCAACTTGGTTTTTCGATCGGTTTTGTTGAAGCTATACGAGAGGTTTAACAAGAAAATATTGGTCTCTTGGATGTAATTGGTGGTGGTGTAAAAATTACTACCCCAAGTTGAAATTCGTTGTTCGTTGACTTTCATTTTCCCGAATGACGTATTTTGCCAAAGCAGCGAAATACTCATTTTGTTGTTCATAAATGATTTCTTGACCGAAAAATTTGGCTGATAAAACCGCGAGTCTTCGCCCTGCGCGGTGTTTCTCGCCGATAAATACGACAAATTGAACTGCGTACTCAAAGTAGGTGTGATTTGATAGTTGAGGTTTGAATTTATGGAATACACCCAGCCTTGGCTATTGATTACCACCGACTTATCAAACAATGTTCCCTTGATTTTTAGGTTATAAACGTTTCCGCCGACAAAGACTTTTAGCTTTTTAACGGGCGAAATCGTCACCCCAATTTCCGAACCCATCAACCGCGCCTTGCCTGCGTTGGTGTAAATTCTGTTTAAAATGGTATCGTTATAAACGCTGTTGACGCGGTTGACGATGTCGGTAATTTGCTGGCGATACACATTCCAGTACAACGACACTTTCTTAAAATCTTTGGTCAATCCCAACTCGTAAATTCCTACAAATTCAGGGCGGATGTTGGGGTCGCCTTGTTCGAGGGTTTCGCTGTGTTCGCGTTCGGGATAAGGGTTCAGCTCATTATTGGTCGAACGTTGCACCCGGCGGCTGTAGGCGGCTTTGAGTCGCAGGTCTTTTCCCATATCGTACAGCAAATTGGCCGAGGGGAACAAATTTGACAATTTTAAGTCATTGGGCTTTCCACCACGGTCGTCTGTAAACTCACGAAGGGCATTCTCATACCGCAATCCCGACGAAAATTCTAGTTTTTTGTACTTGCCTGCGTACTGCGCATACAGGCCATGAATGCGGTTATAGATGGCGACCTTGGCCGTAAAAGCAGGATTGACCACCAACGGCTGATTGTTGCCGATTTTATCCGAATAAACAAACACGCCCTCTTGGTTTTGTTGACGGTACTGGTAGCCCATTGATAGTTTTCCAATGCCTATTTGCTTTTCGTAATCGGCTTTGAAGCGAAGGGCCCGGAGCGGATTAGAGCCAGTGTTAAGGGTGTATTGAAGGGTATCGCGGAGGTTATTAATGTTGATATTGCTGTTTTTGGTAAAGCCATCAATCAGCGCATTTTCGTACAAACCCGAAACGCTCAAGGTCGAGGCGTTTTTGAATTTGTGGGTATAATCGAGGTTTAGCACCTTAAACTCGCCCGATTTTAGAACCAAGTTGGGGTTAAAATACTTTGTTCTTCCCACTACTTGATTGGTAAGTAGGTTGGTTTTAGTGTTGTTTCGGTAATAAATATCGGCCGTGCGATACTGGTCGCGGGCACCAAGATACACCCCCGCAGAAAGCTCATCCGATTTTGAAATGGTATAAATGACCGATGCCCTGGCGCCGTAGTTATCTCGTTTTAGGCTCCGCTCTCCGTCGCTTGGAAATTGGGTCAATACGTTATTAATAACGGTATTAACATCTCCTTCTCTTCTTCCAGCAATGTCGTTTTTGAGGTAATTTCCCGAAACTGTCACGTCCCACTTTCCTTTGCGGTAATTGAGCGTGGCATCGGCACCGTAGCGAAGGGGTTCAGTCGCGTTTTCGTAGGCTTTCAGGCGCGGCAGGCCGTATTGGACGTTGGTTGTCAGCGACAAACCGTCGTTGGTGCCTGTTTTAGTAACAATATTGATGATTCCAGCTTTGCCGTCGGCGTCGTATTTGGCCGAGGGAGCCGTTATCATTTCTATTTTTTCAATGGTATTGGCAGGAATTTGCGACAAAATCGTGGCGGCATCAATCTGCGAAGGTTTGCCATTGACCAAAATCAAAAAGCCTTTTGACCCTCTGACCATAATTTCTCCTTCGGCATTGACCATCACGGAGGGGATGTTTTTCAGGACGTCGGTGGCCGTACCACCGCGTGCTACTTCAAACTGTTCGGCTTTGAAAACCTGTTTTTCGAGGGTCGCTACCACGTTGGGTTTGATGCCCGTCACCGTCACTACGTCCAGTTGTTGACTCGATGGACTGAGTGCAATCGAGCCTAAATCAAGCCGTTGGCTGGCTTTGTCATAACTTACCTCAATGTATTTGGTTTTATACCCTACATATTCGACCTTAATAACGTACTTATCATCTTTTAAGCCCACAAACTGAAATGACCCTTTGACGTCGGCCACTTCTCCCTTAACCATACTCCCCTGCGACTTAGACTCCAGTCGAATCGTGGCAAAAGCCAGTGGCTCAGTCGTCAGCGAGTCAACGAGTTTGCCTTTGATAAAACTACCTGATTGGGTAAAAGCCGCCAGAGAAATGTGCAGTAGCAAAGGGAGAAGCAAAATTTTTCTTAACATGTGAATGGGGTGAGATAAACAAACACCCAAAAATACGACAAAATACGTTCAAAGGTTTCGATTTTTGAATCAATCTCAAAAGGGAGGTGGGGGAAATAAAACTGATTTGTGGTTCTAACGGGTGAAGTTTTTGATACCCGTACAATTTTAATCAAAACGGGTATCAAAAATAAGTAATGTGATTTTTTAAAAAAGTGCCCTATAAGCGTCAGAAAGGGCATAAAACAAAAAAAGCTCAGATTTCTCTGAACGGTCCGGCGCTCCGGCTTCCAAGCGGTCTGGTGGTACGGCAGACCGGCGGGACTCGAATGGCAACGGCCAACCGGCGAGTCGTCGTACCCCTCTGCATGACAGGCAGGTATTCTAATCGACCCTAAAACAAAAAAAGCTCAGATTTCTCTGAGCTTTCAAGCGGTCCGGACGGGACTGAAAATTAGTGCTGATTATCAGTTAGTTAGCCCTGTTTTTGAGATTGGGTATCATACAGGGTATCAAAAGTTAATTTTTTTGCGTTTTTTTGGTAAAAAATCGTTTGAGATACCCACACAAAATTTGCCAGTAAGTAAGCTGCTATTCCTATTAGTCTCCTCAATTTAGTTTATACACTTACCATTTAGAAATAACTGACCTAACTTATTTAGAGAGCTCTACCAGAAAATCATACAAATGGCTCAAGTGGAAAAACACGTATTTGTAAAGAAGACAGCAATGCTATTGAACAACTGGCTCAAACTCTAGTGTACTCATATTTTTTTCAAAAAACTTTAGTATATGTCTGTCATCCGTCGAAGCCAATCTCTTTATCCCTTTTGGGGTGCTGGAATCAAGACAATAACTGGCCTTGATCCGCTAAGTATGCAAACCACATCTGAAGCTACCTATTCCATGCTTCTTCCCGGTATTTCCAACCTTACAAATAGAATACGCTATTATGGCTTTTATTGCTGGTTATTAAAACTATACTTTGATAAAGAGACCCATGGTAATTCTATTGAACAATTCAGGTTTATTAGGCGAGCTGAACTTATGATTGCTTTAATTATGCAAGACGGATATCCTAAAGTCAATCAGATTACAGGCAGCAGATTTGCGGCAAATTGGCTTAATGAACCCTGGGAAGCATTTGATTTAATTAAAGGAGCTGATCTTGTCAATGGAAGCGACAAGGTATATTGGAAACATAAATCAGGAGCATTTGGGCAATATTATCTTGGTCCAATGAAAGTACTGGATTTAATTACAGTTGGGGCAGATAAAGCCAATGACGAATTATTTAATATCACTGAATCAAACCTACAACGTAGGGTTAGTGGCCGACATTTAGCTGAGGTATTTGACTCGACACTGACTAATGAGGTCAGAATACTATTTTATCAAAATATTAATAGGGGCAATCTAAATCGGTTTGATATACCATTGTTGGCTAAATACTTTGCTATAAACAAAGTTGATCCATTTGATGAAGAAGGGGAGTTATATACTTTAATGATAAACCAACAAGATTACCCATCTCAAATAATTGAAGAAACCATAACATTTCATCGTCGTGAAACTCTGAAAGGGTTAATAAAGATAGCCATTGAGAGGGATAATCAGTTTAACACCCAAGCATTTATAGAAACATGTTATTGTCAACAGTTTGGTGTCAACGGGCAAATTGCTACTGATACAGAATTAGGCTGGTATACTTATCAATTAAATGAATACTGGCAATATGCCTGTGGATGTATATTGTGGGCAATGCTGAATTATTTGGAAAAATTGAATGGCCCCCAATATTTGCCTCAATTTATAAATTCATTTGTTATAAAAATCATGACTCAAATGAACTATGATATTAATACAGAAGGTACACTTAAAAAAACATTGGCACATTTTGAATTTGAGTGGAATGAGGGTGAATATGTTAAAGAAATAAAAGCGTCTGTAGATAGAAATGAAGATATTCTTGCAGCTGCCTCTGGTTTCTATTTGATCTTTCAAATATTTACAAATAACTCTATTTACACAAAAGAAATTAGAGCTTATATATGCCGCCTAAAAACCATACGAGATGGTAATATGGTAGAAGGGTTTGAATATATTATTAAAGCTTTTGAAAGACCATTTAATGTGTTTATTGAGCAATTTATATATCGTTTTGTTGTAAACCGACACCGTTTAGTTGCTATGCGAAAAATGGGTAATGGGGATTTGTCAACTCATAAATTCATTATAGATGAGCAATACATAAGTTATATTGAAAATTTTATTCCGCACTTTACATCTCCTCGTATGTATACTGTAGTAAACCTGTTCTCAGATTTAAATTTTCTGGAGATCAAAGAAAATAAATTATTGTTAAGTGGTTTACATGAACTACTTAATTTTGAGTAACAAATTTTATTTTTTTTATGACACCTATTCGTGAAAGCCTTTTTGATATTATTGGTAAAGACCGAAGGCGATATCACTCGGCTATTTTAACAACTTTTAGCTTTGATCCTGATTTCTTTGAGTATCGAGTTATGAACCACTTTCGATTGTGTGGTATCCATAACGTTAATGTACTAATTGATGGCTATTATTATAATACTATAATACAAGAGACAGCAGGACGTATTGAACGAACTGAAGTCAGTTACCAGTACTCCATTTACCCCATTTTTGGAAAGTCCATTTTTCACCCGAAAATATGGTTACTGATTGGAAATAATGAGGGACTTTTAATCATTGGCTCCGGCAATTTAACGAGTGCCGGCCACCTTAGTAATGACGAGCTTTGGGGAGCTTTTCATGTCAATACCAATAAATTAGATAATCAGGCACTTTTTGCATCAGCTTGGAGGTATGTAAAGAATTATACAGACATTGCTAAAGGACATTTTCGTACGAAAACGACTGATTGGATAATTGATAATGCATTATGGATAAAGGATTTACCTAATGATAAGCCAGGTGAGTTTAGTGAAATGGCTGACGGAAATCGCATTGTACTACTGTACAATTCACCTGACAAAACTATATGGCAGCAAATTAAGGAATATATAAATGGAAGGGATATTAGTACAATCACAACATTATCACCTTTCTATGACAAAAATGGGCAAACGCTACAAACACTTCGAACTTCGTACCCAAATGCACAAATACACGCTGTTTTCGATAGATGGGGACAGGTGCCTTCTGAAATGTCGGAGGATGATAATATATTTTTCTATGATTGGCAAAATGAAAGTGCAGGCATAACAAATAACAATAAATCTCGCCTCCACGCTAAGTTAATTCACTGGAAAAGCGCAAACGGCACCGAATATTGTCTATTTGGCAGTGCTAACGTAACAATGGCAGGTTTAGGACTACCCGGTAGTTCTTACACAAATGCTGAAGTCGTATTACTTATTGAAGCAACTGAAGGTAATCTTCTTAGCAAAATTGGCCTTTCACTTAATAAACAAAATGCGCTCCCTTTACCGCCCTTCAGTGGTACCCTTACCCACAATGATGAACAGTTTTTTATATCCCGAAGTTCATTACGTGTACACCTGCTTAGTGCGGAGATTGAAAATGATACACTGAAAATTTATTGGGAAGGTGATTATAAAGATGTTTGTAAAATTCAATTATTGGATAATGAGGACTGTTTGATTAACACATTATCGGTCGCTTTATCTCCGGAAAAGTTTACCATAGATTTGACCTTAATAGCTAAAGACATCAATTATGTACAAGTTATTGATATATCTACTTTGCAGCCTGTCTCCAACAAACTTCCAGTAGCCTATCTGAATCAGCTATTCAAAACTCACCCTGACCCAACCTTGGTAGAGTTTACTTCCATTTGTGAAGAGATTAGGATGGGGAATTCCGGTCGTTTACTTGATTTACTGGAATATCTAATAAGAAATGAAGAAATAGACGAAAATCTTTCAGGTAAGCCAGAAACAGGAAAAACCAAGCATTCATCCTCAGGCGATAGAGTTTTAAACGACTTAACGGATTATAATTTTGAAAATCAACAGGCACTAACAGTAATTAATGATACCACTGCATTAGATGTACTCCATTTGCTGCGATTTGCCCAAAGTTCCAACTATTTATCTGTGTATTATGGCAATGTTCAAGTTGAGGAGCAGGAAGTGTATTTAGAGGATGATAAAGTCGACATTAATTCTATCCAACAACTTATTACGAATAAATCAGCGTGTCTAAATGAAACTAAACAAATAGTCAAATACTTAAAAGTATTCACAGATAACCTTAACCAACTGATACTTAAACAAAAACTCAATGAACAAGTGCCCATCAATTTGACTACCCTCACCAAATATTTGATTGCACTTGAATTGCTGTTTGAGTATGGTGGTAAGGTTGCTTTCTATGAAGATAAGGGTCAAAATGGCTCTATGATCTATTTGCCTTTTGAGAATGAGGATAATTATGAAGTAAAAAATGTCAAGGGCTGTTGCCTGCTACTTATAGGAAGCTTTTTACATTTATCCCGTTACAGTTTTAAAAAGTATTCCATAGCTACAAAAGATAATGAGGTTGAGAAATATAAAAAGGAGGCGTTAGTAGATACAATTATTTGTATCCTCAACAGTAAATGGCAAAGAAACGAGCAGATATACTTTAAAACGCTATTACTTAATACTCTGCACAGTTTAGGGTGGCGAACAGCTAAAGAGCATGAATCGGGGGTTCAAAATTTAAAAACCTTCCTGAAAGAACGATTAGATTCTTTGAAAAAGCGTCAAAATTGTTTTCAAGCCAACGAAGCTTTTTTCTTACAGGAAATTATCCCTGCCTATTTAGTATCCATAACTAAACGGGAGAAAAAGGAATTTGAAACGAATGCGCAGCTGAATCAAATTATCTACACAAGTTACACGGGTTATTGCAGTATTTTAAGAAAAACTTCTTCACAGCCCATTGAATATACCTTGTCTAAACCGGGTTTTCCTTGGAACAATAAACAGCAAAACTTTTGCTTTAAAGACCCTATTAAGTTGAGTAGTTTTGTTATAGTAATCTGAACAGGTCTTTGTGACTAAGAATATCTTATGTCCAACCCAACTTTTTGGGGCAATGGTGTAAAAGTCGCTCCCGCGGGTCTTTGCATTAAGATAAAATCACTAAATGTTTACTCCATCTAATTTCTCCAACCAATGGTTGGAGATTTTTATCTGCCTGATATTCACCGCAAAATTAAGCCACAGGCCTTCAAACCCCTATATCTCAAAACCACCACTGATAATAAACCTTTCAAGCAGGTTACTGACTTTTATTTTTATTTTGTTCGGTAGAATGGTTGTTCCCTCCAATTCTTCAAAATAGGCTTTTGCCTTGGCTTTATCTACCGTTGCCTTTAGGTCATCAAAGCGAGCGTAATCGTTGATGTTGGCCTCGTTTATCTTCGAATTCATCATACTCCTGAGCTTGATTTCATCTAATCCAAACAGTTGTACCAGGTGATGAATTTCGGCATTCTTGGCGTTAGATTGATATTCTGTAATGTATTCCCGGAAGGTTTTGTGGCTTTCTATGCTTACATCACCATTCTGAACGTCGTGAAGAAATATATTGGCAAACTTTTGCTCTTCCTGCGTTAGCGAAGCAAATGATTTGTGCAACTCATTTAAGGTTTGCTCCATGTGTTCGCTGCCAATGTCTTCTTTTTTAAGCGTTTTAAGGTATTTTTCAAAACGGGAATTCATGTAATCGGCGTCAATAACTGCGGTATCTATTTCCGTTAAATATCCGTCAATTTCAAAAGGCACATCCTCCGGACTGCCGCCGCCGCCACTGCTGCTGAACAATTCTTTGTAACGAAGTGCCAAAATCAAATAGGTGGTTTCATTAAATTTCATTTCCACTACCGACTTTAACTTTCCTTTACCAAACTCGTATTTTGACTTATTCCACGTAAAGCCCTGAATTTTGGCCGCTTCTAAATACGCATTCAGCTCTTTAAACAGTTTGGCAAATCGGCCCCGTTCGGTTTTATCGTCGGGCAATTTTTCAAAACTTGAGATGCCCGCACTCGTAAACAATTGGCAGATGTCGTCATTGATGGCATTTAACTTGTTTAAATTGTATTCCAACTGCTCCACAAACAATCCGATGGGCTTATCGCCGGAATATAATTTCACAGCTCGTTCAATGTGCTGCTCCATCGTGTGTGGATACCGGTAATAGCGAATCGTTCCAAAAGGTTTGTCAGGGCCAAATAAGCGGTTGGTTCGGGAAAATGCCTGAATGATATTTTCATATTTGAGCTCCTTATCCAAGTACAGCGTATTGAGCCACTTCGAGTCAAAACCGGTGAGCATTTGGTCAACCACGATCAATAAATCAATTTGTTTTTCGGGTGTTCGCTCTATCCGAAGGTAGGGGGCTTTGTGGGCCAGCCTTGCGGCAATGTCTTTCTTGAATTTTGCATGAGTGGGTAGGGTAAAATCCTGTTCATAACGGCGGTTATAGTCCTCCATGATTTCGACCAATCCATCCTGTTTTACTTTTGCTCCACCGTTATTGTCAATATGGGGGTCAAACAAAACGGTGGTTTTTAATTCTGGCTTTACCCTTTTCAGTAAACGATAATAGGCAATGGCTTCGACGATGCTGCTTGTGGCAAATAGGGCGTGAAATTTATTGCCTTGGCTGAGCGTCAACCAATTATCCAGTATATCTTCTACCACTTTTTCTTGGTGTTCCGGCCGCTCATATTGCGAGGCAGGTACTTCGTCTTCAATGCCTTTGACATAGCTCCCATCGTCATCCCAATGCCCCGCCATCTTCATTTGCCTCATGTACGTATTGAAGATCTCGATTTTTTCGGGATGGGAAAATACCTCCGTTTCGTCTTTGGCCTTGGCTTTCTCCAGCGCCACCGCCGTTCTTAAATCTTTGTCTTTATAAGTTAGTATTTTATACGGGTCAAAACCCAACACGTTTTTGTCACGGATCCCGTCGGCTATGCTGTATCTATGCAGTTCATGACCGAACACCGACGACGTAGTGTTCTTTTTCTTTTGGTTTTCTTCGTGGATGGGCGTGCCCGTAAAACCAAAAAACAGGGCCGTAGGAAAGGTTCTTTTTATATCAATCAGCATGTCGCCAAACGTAGAACGGTGGGCTTCGTCGATGATAAAGACGATCCGTTTGGCATTGATCAATTGAATATCGTGGGCATTTGGCCCGCCTTCTTCGTCGGTGATGTTGCTCATTTTTTGAATAGAGCTTACAATTAACGTATCAGACGTTTTGTCGCTTTTAAGTTTGGTCACCAAAATACCCGTATTTTCAGTGGCCTGTACGTCTTCGTTTTCATTGGCAAAACCCCTGTATTCCAGCAATGACTGCGTGCCCAGCTCGATGCGATCCATCAAAAAAATCACTTTATCGGCATCTTTCGAGTTGGCGATGAGTTGGGCGGACTTAAAGCTGGTCATGGTTTTGCCCGAGCCGGTGGTGTGCCACACGTACCCGCCCAACAGGTTTTTACGCTTCCAGTCGGTCTTGGAAACTTTATGACTGATGGCATTGGCGGCAAGGTACTGATAACTCCGCATGACTTTCAGCACGCCGTCGGTGCCATCGGCCACGGTGTAGAAACCGATCAACTGATGGGCCATCGGGATAGAAAGTAAATGTTCAGCAATATCTTTCCACTGATTAATCGGCTCGTTGTTGAAATCGGCCCAATGAAAATAGAAGTCCTTGTTAAACTTGCCGTCGGGACCGGGATTGGCAAAATACAGCGTTTCGTCGGGCTGCATGGCTACAAATAGCTGGACCAAGGAAAATAGACCCGTAAAAATGCCCGAGTGTGCGTAATTTTCTATCTGATGGCAGGCCTGACTTACGGCCACTCCGCTTTTCTTCAACTCAATGTGTATGAGGGGCATACCGTTGATCAGGAGCATTAAATCGCCGCGACGGTCGTTCAGAATTTTTGAGTTACTCTTGAATTTGGGTTGTTGGGCGATTTGATAACGGCTTTGTCCGCCGACTATCTCACTGGGATCGTAGATTTTCAGGCTGATCTCTTTGCCAAAATGCAGGGTATCGGCAGGGTTATCCCGCGTGATGGAAACGGTTTTTCCTTTGATAAACGCATTGAGTTTGATCGGCGTTTTCAGCGTGATGACCTGCGCCAGTATCTGCTGCATTTCACCGTCGGTGAGGGGGCAGTCGTTGAGGCGGTCGATGCCCCCGTTGTTTTCAAAGAGAATGTTTGCCCAGTTTTTGAGCAAAGCTTCTTCGGTTGGGTATTTTAATACCTTCTCCTCCCATCCTTTTTTGGTAAGTATCGCTATAAGTGCTTCTTCAAAACCTCCTTCTGATGAAAATGTCATTGTGTTTAACTTCTTAGTGTAGTAACCGGGTAAACCATCAAACAAACATCTTCTCCAACAGCGCCTTTTTAAGGTTTTTGAGCTTTTCTAATTCGCCTTGATGAAGCGTTATAAGGTTGTCTAATTGAATAAATAGTCCACCAATTTTTTGTTGTTCAATCAAGCACGGTGCTAAATAATTATATACATTTAACTCTTCTCGATTGATTTTAGGCATTCCTGTACGTGCCGAAACGGATACCGAATATTTGTAAAATTCCTTAGATTGAAGAATAGTATACAAGAAGTTCTGTCCCACTCCATTTTTAGTATTTAAAACATACGAATCCGCGCTTGCGAGCCCGTCAAATGGCGCAATTGTATATTTTGCAAGTTGTGGATTTATTTTACCATAAATAATGTCACCCTTCTTAAAAATAAACTTTCCACTTATCAAATTACTGTCTTTTACAGTAAGAACATTATCGAATATTCTTCCTGAAAAGGATTCAATATTTCCTGGGCCAATATGAAATAATTCATCAAAAAATCCAGTTTTAGGGTCAACCATATTTGTAGAAACATCAACTGTCTCTGCCCAATTTCGTGCCTCCCAAGCCCCGGAAAAGCCTTTAAAACGAATTTCGGGAACATTTGCACCGTTTTTAGGGAACATCTTTTCGAGCATCGCTTTTTTTAAAATTCCCAACTTTTCATATTTCCGTTGATGGAGCGTAATGAGGCTGTCGAGGTTTTTGAAAAAATTGCCTATTTGGGTTTGTTCTTCTGGTGTTTGGGGTATTTTAATGCTAAAATTACTATATTCTTGGGCATTAATTCCAGGCTGACCCGAACGTTGCGAAGTCAATCTTACAAACTTTTCATACCCTTTCGTTAAGGTATTTTGAAATACAAATTCAGTATTTATGTCTTTCTTAATTCTTCCTCTAATAAGAAAACCCGCATAATAGACCAACCCATCTTCTTTTTTATAGATATATGTTTTTCCTACACTTGCACCTGTACGAGCAAATAAAATATCTCCTAAATTTAATTGGTAATTTTCAGATAAGCTTAAATCTGTATTGGGCGATGTTAAGCCATCCATACTAAAATTTCGAGAATCTTCATCTATATCAGTGATACGAATGTATTTATTAATTCCATCGTATTCTTTTGCTGCTGCATTTAATCCATATCCAAATGAATCACTAAGTTCTCCAAGTTTACGCTCCTCCCATTCCTCACTAAATCCCTTAAAACGAATCTCCGGTTTTTTATTTTTCATTCCCTTCGCCTTGTAAAAGTGTTTTAAATTCGTTGAGTCCTTTCAGGTCAAATTCGTTGCCCGTCAGTTCGTCCATCAGGGCCGTCAGGGAGCTTTCGGTTTCCTTTATCTCGGCTACTACGTGGGCGTAGGTGGTGGCGTATTTGTCGGCCAATGCCTGTACGTGGGTGGTGAGTTGGTTGATCATCACGGCGGGCAGTTTGTAGAGTTCCGTCAAAAACGAGCTGATCCATTTGAGTTCGAGCAATTCGTACACCTGCGCGTCGGTAAGCTGTTCAATGGTTGTTTTGGTGAGTTCGTGCAAGGCAATTTTTGCCAAAGCAAACGCCTTTTTGAGGTCTTTTTCTTCGGTAAAAAGGCTGTTTACGTTACAGATTTTTGCTTCGTAAGAATCGGGGGCAAAATCTCCGTTTTTCTTTTTATCGGCCAACAGTTGCTTGGCTTCTTTGGCCACCGCTGCCGCCACAAAACCGTCTTTGGTTTCATTTACGGTGTCGGCTTCTTTTTCTTCCTCCGTGAGCGAGTCGAGCAGGGTGTCAAAGTCGGCCGTAATTTCTGCCAAGCGGTCTTCCATGGCTTTCAGCTCGTCGAGTTCGTCTTTCAGGTAGGTTTTCTGCACCAATTCAAAGGGCATGATACGCCCCAGCCAACCCTCCTGCACTTCCTGTTCTTTGCCTTCTTTCTTTTTCAGCACCATGTTGGGGTCCACTTGTCGGGTAGCGGCAAAGCCTTCGGTTTGGATGATCTCCAAATCAATGGAAATGTGCGTCCAATCATCGTCGAGCAGCTGATAGGCTTCGTATTTATCAATGAGCGGCACGGCCTCCATGCGTTTAAAAATCGCCTCACTCAGTACGGCTTCCTCTTTGGAGGTATTGACCGTCATCATGTTGGTCAGGAGTTCCGTCTTCAAATACGCCGCAAAATCGCCGAAAGAGGCATTAAAATTGGCAATAAACGCTTCTACTTCGGGGTGTTGCGTAATGGTGTTTTTTATGTCCGTTGTTTTCAGTTCGGCATGATGGGTAGAGGTTTTGGTAAACAACGCCTCCCGCAACTGCGGAAATGCTTCCCAAAAACGGCCGAGTTCATCAATTTCATTGGCCGGAATACCGCCAAACATGGTGGCATAAATATCCCAGCTTTCGGCCGTGGCCGACGAGTCCACGTAGCGCGGTATATTCAGGTTGTAGTCATTGTCCCGTATTTCTTCCCGGCTTACGAGTTTTGAATAGTTCGGAATTGTTTGTCGGTTTACTACCGCATCCACGCATCTCTTTATATCCGAAGCCCTGAGTTTGTTGTTTTTTCCTACCTTGATAAATTCCTTTGAAGCATCCACGATCAGGACATCGGTATTTTGTCGTTTTTGTTTCAAAACAATAATCGTCGTCGGAATACCCGTACCGAAGAAAATATTGGCCGGTAGCCCAATGATGGCATCAATGTGATTTCCTTCAATGAGTTTTTCGCGAATCTTCCCCTCTTCGCCCCCGCGAAACAAGACACCGTGCGGCAGCACAATCATCATGATGCCGTCGGGCTTGATGTGGTACAGATCATGCAGCAAAAAAGCATAATCGGCCTTGGTCTTGGGCGCCAGGCCAAAGCGGGCATAACGCGGGTCAGTTTCTTTATGGCTCGAATCCCATTGCTGCGAGTAGGGAGGATTTGAAACCACAGCATCCACATACAGCGGATCATAGGAAGTAATAGGGTCATTTTCATCAAAATACGGCCAATCATCCTCCAACGTATCGCCATTTCGGGTCACAATGTTGTTGGGCAGAATGCCGCGCATCACCAAATTCATCCGAGTCAGGTCATACGTGTTTTTCTTCAGTTCCTGGGCGTAGTATTTGATGTTGTCTTTATCGTCAATGTGTTTGGAAACACTTCGGCCGATATTGATGAGCAGCGAGCCGGAGCCACTGGTAGAGTCATAGATCTGAATTTCTTTTTTGTCCTTCAAATGGTGGGCAATGATCTCCGAGATCAGAAGCGAAACCTCGTGCGGGGTATAAAATTCGCCCGCTTTTTTGCCGGCATTGGCGGCAAACATACTGATCAGGTATTCGTAAATAAACCCAAGCACGTCATAATCCTGCTTGGCGTCCATGGGAATATCTTTAATCAAATGAATCAACTCACTGATGGCCTTCGTCTGCGAGCCTGCACTTTCGCCGAGTTTGCTCAGCCCCGTCTGTAAGGTATCAAAAATACCTTCAAACAGTTTTTTGTGGGCAGGACTAATCAAACGACTAAAAGCAGACAGGGCATCCCGTACATTGGAGACATTGAAATCCTGTTTCATTTCAATCCACGTAGAAAACAGGTCTTTGTAAGCAATAAAGTAGCCTATATTCTTTTTGATGTAATCAACGGTTTCGGCATCCTCTTCCGAAAGTGCCTTTATATCTTCCTCCGAAAACTCTTCTTTTTGGGCAAATTGAACCTATTTATCAGAGAGGTACTTATAAAAAATGAACCCCAGAATGTAATCTTTGTATTCATTGGCTTCAATTTTTGACCGCATTTGGTTGGCAGATTCCCAAATTTTCGCTGCCAGTTGTTGTTTATTCATGCTATACGCTTCTTTTTTAATTCTTTGTTTAATGAATGGTCGTTATTACAATTTTGCAGGACAGAGTTTATGTTACTGCAAAAATGGAGGTGCTTTGGTAAAAAATAGTTCTTTTTCAAATTTTGCTTGCATATTGTGAAGCAGGGTCTACTGTATATTATTGGTTTCAGCCGAAATTTCTTTGGTTTGGATAGCTACTTGTATGAAATTGTTATGATCATTCTTTTAGCCCTTGTTTTAATTGTCTTAACAGCAGTACGTTATCTTCTACCGAATTCCCAAAATCTTCGGTCATAATAGTTGCTATTCTACTGTTGGCTACATCGTCTGTATTGTTATTCAGAATTGTGCTAATTCGGTTGAAAAGCTTTTCATTACGTTTGGCAATTTTACTTATTTCTCTCCCCATCACTTGGGCAGCAATGTGCTTAAGATTGTCGTTCTCGTCTTCAAATAAATCGTTATGGTTTTCCCAAATTTGCTCATCGTACATATCAAAGAAATGATGGAGTATGTCGCTGATGTCTTTAATATCTTTCCTGCGGCGTTCAGGTCTGTCGTCCCAGGCAATAAATTTGAGTAAAACAATGCCCGGAAGCGTACAAAACTTAAACTTGTGACTGTTTTCCAATACCAATTGCGGCAAGCCTTCTTCATATATTTCACTAAAGCCCGGCATCTGTAAAGAGGTAAAACCTACCCCTTCCATAGATACTTTCCCGTCATGGTCTTCAATAGCTCCGAATGGCATCAGATCAACTTCTGTTTGATCTTTCCAGATCAAGACGAAGGCATTTTCTTTTGAGGGTGAAAAGCTTTCCACTTGTATCAAATAGTCCTTAAGAGCCTCATAAACACTCATGTTATTGATGAGTACTGCAAAGTCAATATCTCCTGTTGTTCTTCGGGCTTGTTTGTTATGAATACCCATCCAGGCATCTCGTGCTACTGCCCCAACTAAGTAAAAATCAATAGAAAACTTCTCCAATCCTCTCTCCAAAGCCGAGAGCATCTCTGTAATCGTTGAATTTTGTCTTAATTGACTATAATTGAGGTTGTATGTATTCATCGTATATTTTTTGTGCTGTTTCTACTGCTCTACTATCGTCAATATTCATCAAATCAGTATACACTAACAAGGCAGGAGCCGTATTTCCTTGGTTTTCAATTGTTTTCCAAAACACCTTATAGACTTGGACATTCCCTTTGTCATCCGGTATCAGGCGATAGTTTTTCATCAGTTCATTACGAGATTCAAGGGTATATAGTGTCAGTTGTTCAGGCCGTAGATAATTGGTTAATAAATCGCCTGCCGGTTCGCTTCCCCAACATGTTTTTCCAAGTTGAACAGGAAGTTTTTTCCACTCATAAAAGTCTTCGGCTTTCAAAAAACGGAAAGTACCTACTCGCAATGAGGGTTTTAGCTTCTCGGCATAAGCAGTTACCCACTTATCCAGCAACTCTTTTTTGTTAATGAGCTTATATCGGTCTTTGTTCAATTTTATTAAAAAGCCCATTTCTTTTAAACCTGCAAAAACATAATTGACATTCCCCAAGCTAACATCCGCATTTTTGGCTATTTCTCGATAGGGTAGGTTTATCTCATTTTCTTGTAGTAGGAAATCAAAAACTACTTTCAATCCGGTCTTGGTAAAGGCTCGGTTACCCTTTTCTTTCATTTCCGGTAAAGCTTTCTGCGTATCTACCCAAAGAAGTACTCCGCTTTGATTAATCCATATATTCCCGTTAGTTTCCAAATGGGCAATTTTATTCAACCTTAATTCTTCTTTGATTTTGGGAAATATCCGATTGGCCACCACCATCAGGGAGCCATCGCGCTGTGCCTGTTCTATGAGTTTAGGCAATTGATGGTTTCGTAACTCCTGTTTTATTTCAACATGGAACTTCAATGAGTGATTTCCCACAATAAGTTCTATTGTGCCATCAGGTGTTTGAGAACTGGTGGTTTCTTCCCAATGACCGGTTATCCCAAGGTTTTTGTGAAGATTTTCAAGGGCTTTATGGGCTATTTCGGATTCTCTCATGTTCACTAATTATTTATGTACACGAAACGTGAACATTTTTTTATTATGAACAAAAATATCAATTATTTTCAATTAAATCTCATATACAGGTAAAAAATTACTGTAAAATACGCTCAAAAACGGCATTCGAACACCCCTAAGACTTCCTGTAACACTTTTGTATATACAATTGTCAATACATTTGTATATACACCGCTGTTTTAACCCGGATACATACTTCTCTGAAAACCAAAAAACCACGTTACAGTCTTGTAACGTAGGTTTTTAAGGAAAATAACATATACTTCAACATGCTAGGGCATGTACATACATTTGTGTAGGCAATCAGTCCAAAAGCTGCTTTTAGGTATCGCTAACGGTTACTTCAATTGAAAAAATTTACTCTCGTTCTACAAAAATAAGTTCTGTTTTCTTCGCGGAATTTCATTCGGTAGTTTCCAGTTCAATCGTCCACTTTATCGTTGTAAGTCGTTCGCTGATTATTTTCAGCGTGTTGAGCACGGCTTCGGCACAGGCAGCTTGACACATACTAAGTTTATGTAGATGGCAGGAATGCGCAGCACATCGGCCATTTGCTGGGCCAAATTCCTAAAGAGTCTTTTGTTTTCGTGAAGGTTCATTCGATATTCCATTTTTCGGTGGTCGATAGTGCTTTTTTCGCTCCGGTCAATGGGTATTTGGTCAAAGGATTCAGCGATTTATACAAATGCTCGGCGAGGTTTGTCCATTGTAATTCATCCATCATAGCACCCAAAAGTGCCCGGGTAGCCGGAGGATATTTGAGGGCCAATCGAATGATGGTCGTTGTGTCTTTTTCGGAGAGAGATTTAAGAATGGACAAAAACCGTCGACAAGACTGCTCTATGCGGGCATCAGGTATCTTTTTGATGTATCGAATCGCATCCAGAATTTGTAACAACGGGATGTTGTCCTTAGTAATAATATTCTTTTGTGTGATAAAGGTTATGGTATAACGCTCACGCTGAAAAGCGGCACGAGGGTGATTTTGACCAATTTGGATGGTGTTGCTCACTTGGGTGGTCAAACCTAGTTGATTGTAAATGCTGTATCCTGTCAGGTACCCAATGAGCTTACAATCCTCTTCCAACAGATCTTTCACTACCTGCTTTTGAGAGGGCTGCACCGGGCCCAGGGGCGTCGTCTCCGGCTTGAAGTATTTGCCTTTGGATAACTTTGCAATTTTGCCCTTTACCACCATCCGATTTAGGGATTTGATAACGGCTTCTTTTTTATTGACTTCTACACCTAAATCCATATAGGTGAATACATACCCTTTAGGCAGTCGGTCTATCACAAACGATATATATTCAGATACTTTCATTTATTTTTTTTATTAACAAAGATAAAGGTTTGTCCAGTTTTTTATGTAAAAAACTGGACAAAGTTAGACCAAGTTTTATAGCCGCTCATAATAAGTGTTGAATTCAATTATAAAACGCTACTTTTCGCCTAGTTCTGTTGCCATTCCATTAATTTTTGCATTCTATGCCTTCTCATCAGCTACCGGTTGAAATGTACTGTCCAATGGCCCGCTCCGCTATGTTCCTTTTAATGGCATAGTGGTTTGGAGATTTTTCAATGCCTGATCTACAATCTGTATTTCTGTCACGTTTACATATATTTTTTGTTTATGAAACCGTAAACGCAGCCTTTTCGTAAACAAAGGGGATGCATTCTCTTTTAATGTCTTTGCATCCATGCATCCATCGGCAAAAAGTACAGTATCCCACTGTATAAAGTTAAAACCACTTTCAATACACACCTTTGTACATACACTTGTCAATACATTTGTATATAAATAGCAATTTTAATCAGGAAACATACTTCTCTGAAAACCAAAAATCTAGGTTACAGGCCTGTAACGTGGGTTTTAAGGAAAAAGAACATATACCTCGGTAGCTTACCGGCAACAAGTATGTACATACATTAGTATATACAATCAGGTAAAAAGCTGCTTTTAGGTATCGCTAACGGTTACTTATCAATACGTGGGGCCATTTCGGCTAAGGTTACTGCTGGTTGTTGATTCAGCAATTCAACTATTTTCAGTGAACTTTTCGGTGAACTTTTCAGGGTACTTTCTTCTCCAGACATTTCAACGGTAATGACTGCCCTATGCTCATGTTAAATAATCACAATGTACAAAAGCATTAATCCTTGGTTGAGATGGGCCTATACTTGTGTTATCAGCTCCATCATTTCTACTAAGTTTTCTCCCCAATTTTCTCCCTAGTTTTCATCCTAGTACAGGTGGTTTAAACGTGGCCTGACTCATTTTTCCAAGAATGGATATAGATAAGTTTTCTTTTAATGCACTTGTACATACAATTGTCAATACATTTGTATATACAGCGCTATTTTTACCCAGATATATACTTCTCTGACAACAAAAACCCACGTTACAAGCCTGTAACGTGGGTTTTTAAGCAAAAGAACATATACCTCTACATGCCAGGGCATGTACCTACATTTGTGTAGACTCTCAGGCTGCCAGCAGGGTTTCTTCTGATTTTGAAGGAGAATATTGGATGATTTTTGGCCGCATTTTCATGATTGAGGTCCATCTCCAGAAGACAAAGGCTGCCAGTGCTAACCCTAGTCCTAATAACCATAGCCAATTTCGTTTTAAGAAATTCATTACGTGTTGGCGGGTGATGGGCTCTTCAACGGTTTCGGGCGTTACATGCGCCTGAAATACAACGGGGGAGATTGAAATCGTTGATTCTTCTGTTTCCGAAGTCGCTTCCACTATTTCCACCGCAGCACTCTTGGCCAGTAATTCAATCAGATCGGACTTGGAACAGATTTTTTTACCCTCAATGGTATGACCCTTGATGTTTTTGAAGAGTGTGGTAAAGGTTTCATTTTTTTCATACCCTTCCAGCAGGTAACGGAGCTGCTTTAGTTGTGCTTCCTGCTCCTGAATTATTTCCCTGTCCAGGGCAGCGGCCTGTACCTGACTGGTCAAATCCTTAAAGCTGACAATGGCTTTGCGAATGAACTCGCTTTCCTTGAGGTGTAACTCCTGAGCGAAATCTTTAAGGAGTTGTCGGGTGGGCTCATCCACGCGAAAATTGAAGGTTTTGTCTTTAGTGTTCATGCTGTTAAAGGGTTAAAGAAAATATATGCAAAATTAATTAAATAAGGCTAATTATGGCTTAGATACGTGGTTTATCTGCTGTTTTTGCCTTTTTAAGGTGTTTTAATAATCACCCAAAGCCGATACTTCAGTTCTTTAAAAAATGACAATGTTTCAGGGTTAAAAATTGTACATATTTCAGATGAGGTAAAAAGAAAATGACGATAAAAAAAAGTTGCGATAGGGCATAATTGGCTGTTGTATTACAACACAACAACACCGAGCTTAAAAATTTGATAATCAATTAGTTGTAAAATTATTTTTGTTGTAAATCTGTTGTAAATGCCTACAACAGTTACAACAGCATCCAAAACAAATTTTACAACACTACAACAGATTTACAACAACTTTACAACAACAATATTTAATATAAAAAATTAATAATCAATTACTTATCTACTGTTGTTGTAATGTTGTAAGAAAAATGGCCATTTTTTTTAAATTAAAAATTTTTGGGTTGTCTGTTGATAAGGTCTAAATCGTATTTTGATTTTACATATTCGTAAGTTATTGAAAGAGAATTTGTTACTGCTTGTGTTGGGGCCTTGTTTTCGTTTTTTTCGGGTTGACGGAAACGAATTGTCTTTATGACCTCTTTTTCGGTTCTTGGAGTCTCCATTTGCAGAATTTCCTGAAAAATGCTGTCTCTATCCGGTGCTTCTTTGTAATAAATTCGACGATATTTTTCCATGAAAATTGTATAAATCAAAGGTGTGCGCAGATAAAGAAGCGGACCGTCAAATCTAAAATGAATCCCTTCATGAATTTGGTGTTGGTCAAACATCACTTGCAGCGTACCAAAAAATTCAGAGAGCAGTGAAGTGTCATTCTGAATACTGTGTTGGCGGCTTATGTATTTCCTTCCTATCTCGGTAAACTCGTCCAAAATGTCTTCTCTATCAGTGTACTCACAAAGCGCTATATGCCCTTCGCATGTCAAAACAAAAGCACAGGCCATCGTTAGAGCCATATTGGCAAACAGACGTTCAGGCAGTCGTTCATTGATGAAACATGCTTTCAGGCGATTATACAGGGTTGTATACGCAGCGGAATAAGATTCTTTAATTAATGCCCTGTGTTTCAGTAATTCAACCGTGATCATTCCCAGGCCATTTTCCTGAAGCTCAGATAACCGGGTGAAAGCAATAATTTGCTCCTTTGTTTTTTGCTGTGATTCGATGGGGATAAAAAGGCAGCGTGAAAAAAAGATGGGATTTTGAGGGAGGTAGTTGCTGGTCAGCATTAAGGCTGAATGAATATCAATACTCTCCGTTTCTGTTTTATTACGACTACTTTCCGCCGTTTTATGGTAACCTGTATTGTCATAGGCAGCCTGTAATAATCCTTCCTGAGGCAAGTTATTCACAAATTCATCCATCCACAAGCACGTGTTGGAGGATTGGCTCATGAGTTTTATAAGCGCTGCATCGGTATTTTTAGATTTGAGATTGATGTCGTCCTGCTTAAAACCAAAAAGATACGTCAGGCTTCGGATGATGCTGCTCTTACCTGTACCGGCGGGACCCTTCGCATAAAGAATAGGAGAGAAACCGTTTTGATACACTGCAATGTCCCTAAAGAGTGACATAATGTAAAAACATGCCGGTAGAAACGCATTCTCCTTTAAGTGTGCGCCCTGGAATAGATTAAACCAGTCATTGAACTTAATCGGATGGGCCGATAGCGTAAAACGGTGCCTTTTGTTGGTATTGGTGCGTGGAATCGAAATACACCAATCCTGATATGACACAATACCAAACTCGTCAGGACTGATGATCTGTCCCAGTGGCGTTACGGCATGGTTGGCAAACAAAAACAATTCTGATTCAGGATGAAGGCCAAACCGATTAATTTTAACGGCTTTGGAGAAGTCTTTTAAGGCGAAGAGATGGGCATGAATTTCTGATAAATGATCGTCATTGGCCTTAAAACTGAGTTGTTTTGCCGTAATCAAGTTTTTCATCCGTTTTGATGAGCAAAAATCATCGTGCTCTACTTCCAAAAAAACGGTATTTCCATTTTTGGGGCGTAACTCCAATACCCACGTAATCTGTTGGTTTTCATCTTCTGTGCAGTATTTAATGAACAAGTGAAAATTGGCAACATTCTCCCAGTTTTTCTTTCCTAACACCCAAATACTTCCATCCTTTCGATAATCAACCGTACTGTATTGGGACCGATTTAGTGCATAGGTATCCTTTTTTTGCTTTGTTGAATCCAAATGTACCCCGTAATTGACCACTCGTACCCTAGAAAGAATGTCGGGCAGCTGTTTGTCACCAATTGCGTCGGCAATGTCATAACCATCATTTCGTTCGGGAAACAGGTCAATAATCTCAAAATCAATTCCATGTTTCTCTAAGTTTTTGATACTTGAAGCATCCTGCCTGCCAGCTTTATCAGCATCACACAGCCATATTACCTTTCGTCCTTTCAATGGGGTAATTTTGGTATCTGTCAAACCGTTGGCGGAACCGCAGGCCACCCAATCAAATTGAGGGTAGAAAAACGATGCGATCACCTTGGTTTTTTCCGATTCTACCACAATGACCGTCTTTTGTTTTTCGGGGTCTAATAAGTCTTCTCCGTAGAGGCACATTCCATACTTTTTGCCATCGGGAGGTTGTTTTAATGAATGACTGGTAAAAGCCTTATCACGGTGTCCATCGGATTTGTAGAGTATCCATTTGACGTTTACTATTTCCTTTTTCTCATTTTTAAGGATGAAAACGGTCCTTGCTTTAGGATCGGTGCCTACATTGTGTTTTAAGAGGTGTTTTTTGGTAATTCCCAGTGATTGGCAGTAGATATGGAATGCGCTTTCCTGATTCTCATTCCATGTCTTGTATTGCTCCTGTTTGTAAACATCAGGTAACAGTGTTTCGGAGTCTGAGCCGACATTTACCGATGAAATGGTAGTTGAAAACGACGGTAAATTAGGCTTAGAATGGTGCCCACAGCTATTGGTTCTTTCACATTTTCCGAATTCTTCACTGAGTCGAACACCGTCTTTTTCGTAATATCTAAAACTTTTAGGGTCACCGCAGGAAGGGCATCTGCCTTTCTTTTTAGGATGCTTTTCAAATTGAAAGGGCATTTTTGACATCGCTTTATGGAGTAAATTTAGGCAATAGTGTAGCCACCGTAGGTTTTCTACAGTTGGGCACCAGTTTAAAAAAGAAATGATTAATTGATAGGGGAGTATCTCTCCCTGATGTGAGGAGTATTAAAAGAAGTCTTCAGGAAATAGCTTGTTTAAGTCTGAAGCATATACGAATACCATCCCGCCGATTTTAACGGTTCTGAACATGCCGGATCTTTTGAACTGCTCAAATTTGGACCTCGACCAGCCCATCCTTTTACAAACTTCGGCGGGTCGTAATTTTTCAGGTGCGACAGATGTTTCCTGTCGATTTTCGAGTAAACGGGTAATACGGTCAAAGTGCTGGGTCATTTCCAACATCAAAGTGGAGTAGTCTACTGCCTTGGGACCGGGGTCGTGTTTTTGGTTTTCTTTCATGGTAAATGAGTGTTGAAAAAATCTGTTATTATTTACTATGCAATACTACGAAAAAAGTTAACATCATTCAAACATAACATTAAAAAAAGAGGGTTCCCTCTGAAATTTTGTGAAAACGATTAATTAAAATTAACGTTAAGAGGGTAGGGATGTTCATTCATCAACGTCTGAATATCATCTATAATTTTGATATACAATGAGTTGTGAGTTGGGCTTGACTCAATAAAGGCTTTTTTAAAATTTCCATGTGTTAAATCAAGCATTGAAGCTCCCAAGCGATTGTATTCCGTATTAGCATTTTTGAAGTTGATATAAAGTACTTTCCACGTCCAAATTTCGTCAACATATTTTGCTTTAAATTGACTCAACGAAGGAATAGTTTTGGAATAATAGGTAAGCAACTCCAATGGGCTAATTTTGTGAATACCCTGAATGGCTTCATCAAGCAGGGAGGTATCCTCATCAGGGAATTCCTTAGCCAAGTACGTCATCATACTTTGGTTTAACAGTTTGTTTACTATAGTATCTAACTCATAATCTTCATATTTAAACCCTTCCAACAGTTTATTGACATCAAATTCTTCCATAGTTGTCCAGGGCCTGTTTTCCTTCACAAAGCGTGTATAGGCACGGCTAATAAGATCCATCAGAAACATTCTCTCACGATCAAGCAATTTTTGGAGGTCTTCGCTTAGCGTATTCAACTCATTGACGGTACACCATAAGTTAGTGGCACTTTTAATTTTAGCTGTCAGCCGGTTAAAGGTGATACGAACGTATAGCGCATGTCGCCACAAATTTGGGTCTTTCTCCGTCTCATCATTGTCGACAACGGGCCGTATGTACAAATTCAGGTAATGTTTAACGGTAATTTTTTTATCCGTAAAATTTACCAGATTAATCTTGTCCTGACTCATTTCCTCCGTCATTGGGAGGTGGGCTGTTTTGTTTAAAGATTTTTTTGAGGGCTTCATTTTGAACTTGTTCTATTGCATGAACATACTTATCTGTTTGCTCCCGTTTGCTGTGCTGAAGTTGTAGCTGAACCAGTTTTGCATCTCCCGACAGCATATAAAGATTTGTTCCAAAGGTATCTCTTGATGCTTTAAAATACAATCTTGGGTCAACATCCGCCATAACTGCAATAATTTTTAATAGCTTATTTACTTTTTGGCTGGACATTCCTTTGAAAATCCTTACTTTATTTCTTTGAGGTAGGTATTTATTGAGAATCCTAGCTGGAGCCCCATCAAATAACAGGAAAAGTGGCTTATAATCCCATTTACCTGTTTTTATTGATTGGTATTTTAAGCCCTCACCCTCTTCAGTAAAAACAACTTTTTCCCGGGTAAGAGCATAACTGTCACAATGTCTCAAGCCCGTGTAACAACTGAAAAGAAACATATCCCTTGCCATTTCCAGCTCTTTTTGTTCTGGTGTAAACTCAAGCATTTCGATTCGTTTTCTCTGTTCAGGCAGAAGAAAAAGCGCATCTGTTGGCTCGGTGACCAGTTTGAATTTCCGATAAGGGTTTTTGTCTTCTGCCAGTAAATCATGAAGGATGGCCAGATTAATGTATTTACGAAGGTGACGGTGATACTTCTCTATGGTATTGATGTGTTTTCCTTTCTTACGCAGAAAAATATCAAAGTCCTGTAAAAACGAATAAGTCAAGTCTTCAAACTCTACTTGTTTTTTAAATGCACACAGGTTATTGAAGGTAACAGTGTGAGTAACGATTGTAGCTTTAGCCAATTGGGGTTGTTTTGCGAGCTGCTGGCGATAGAATTCGGTAAAACTTAAGGCGTCGACCTTTTTTGCTGGTTTTAAGGATTTGAGGAAATGCTTAAAATCGTCTAAGCTAAACTTCTTATGGGTAGCTCGGTAATGAATTTCGAAATTTTCAAATTCTCCGATTTTTTCCCGCAGCATCCTGGCAGTATATGGGTCTTTTGCGGTGTTCTTTTTATCATCCCACTCTTTTTGCGTCAAGTGCAGTCGGGTTGAAAAATAGCGCCTGGCTCCGTCTAAGTAAGCTTGAATCTGCACCAATCCTTTGCCTTTTTTCTGAATTTCTTTCTTACGATCGAAAACTAACTCATACTTTACTTTCATTGTGCTTGTTTTTTTAAGTTCGCACAAACATAAGTATTGGAAAACAGGAAAAACAGGTATCAAAAAAGTAGCAAAAAATCTGCTATGATATGGTAAAACATAGTAAGAAAAATGACAAAACGGATTGCACCGAAAATTCGACCGTTGCTCAATTTTTAGCTTTTTTTTAATGTGTGATAGAAGAAATTTTAATAAAACAGTGTGGCAGGTATCAAAAAAGTATCAAAGCTGTTAGTCGATAATTTTTCAAAAAAAGTGCCCTAGAAGCGCCAGAAAGGGCATAAAACAAAAAAAGCTCAGATTTCTCTGAGCTTCCAAGCGGTCCGGACGGGACTCGAACCCGCGACCCCCTGCGTGACAGGCAGGTATTCTAACCAGCTGAACTACCGAACCATTTTTACTTTAAAAGAACGTTACTAAAACACTGTTGGCGGTCCGGACGGGACTCGAACCCGCGACCCCCTGCGTGACAGGCAGGTATTCTAACCAGCTGAACTACCGAACCATTGTATGTTTTATTTACTAAACTACTTTTATGGGTGACCAAAAACATTAGAAACTGTTGTAACGTTTTGTGTTTTGGTTTCTGCTAAAAGTGGTGCAAAAGTAGTATTTTTAGCGTTCAATGCAATACATTCACCAAATAAAAACACGCTTTTTTTATAAAAAAATGTGATTTTATGTTCGAAAATTCTCATTTCTAAAGAGTTACAAAATTAAATAAAATGACGATTGTCAAAGAAATTACCCATTATTTAGAACAACTTGCTCCCCTTTCTTACCAAGAGTCGTATGATAATGCAGGTTTGATTGTCGGAAATACGCAAACTGAGGTGACGGGCGTACTGCTCACGCTTGACTCGACGGAGGCCGTAGTGGAGGAGGCTATTGCTAAAGGCTGTAATCTGATTGTGGCGCACCATCCGATTGTGTTTAAAGGACTCAAAAAATTAAACGGGCGCAATTACGTTGAGCGGACTATCATCAAAGCTATTAAAAATGACATCGCCATTTACGCCATTCATACCAATCTAGATCATGTAATGGGGGGAGTAAACTCAATGATTGCCGAGCGACTTCAACTTCAAAAGGTCAGGATTTTAGCGCCCAAATCGGATACCCTACTAAAATTAGTTAGTTTTGTCCCGACAGAAGTTACCCAAGCAGTCTTAGACGCACTGTATGAAGCGGGTGTAGGAGCCATTGGAAATTATGACCATTGTAGTTTTCGGGTAAATGGTACGGGAACATTCCGACCAAATGAAATGGCAAAGCCCTTCATCGGGAGGGCTCAGAATGATGAAGAAGTAATCGAAAATCGCATTGAAGTAATCTTTCCGGCTCATTTGCAGGGAAAAGTTCTCAATGCGCTCAAACAGGCTCATCCATATGAAGAAGTAGCGTACTATATTTCCGCGTTGAAAAATCTAAACCAAGAGGTGGGGGCGGGTGCCATAGGCGAATTGCCGAAGGCCATGACGGGAGATGAATTTTTAACACATTTGAAATTTACCATGGGTTTGCAGATGATTCGACATACTGCTTTGGTGAGTGATTCTATCAAAAAAGTAGCGGTGTGCGGGGGGGCCGGTGGCTTTCTCCTCAACGATGCCATTGGAGCCAACGCCGACGTTTTTGTCACGGCCGATTATAAGTACCATGAGTTTTTTGATGCCGACGGACAAATTCTCATTTGTGATGTCGGGCATTATGAAAGTGAAGTTTACACAAAAGAATTATTACAACGATATTTGTCGAAAAAATTCGTTAATTTTGCGACAATTTTGTCGGAAACTAATACAAATCCAGTCTTTTACCGCTCTTGAGTAAAAGGTTGAAAATCGAAAATTGTAAATCGTAAATACTGAATGGAACTGACAGTCGCGCAGAAACTGGACTTGCTCCTTAAATTGCAAGAAATTGACTCTCAATTAGATGACATCAAAAAAATCCGTGGCGACTTGCCCGAAGAAGTAAGAGATTTAGAAGATGACATTGCAGGATTTGAAACCCGCATCGGGAAGTTCAACAGCGAAATCAGCGCTCTTGAAGATGAAATCAGTCGTTACAAAGCCGCAAAGAAAGACGCGGAAAAACTGATTGCCCGCTATAAGGAGCAACAGATGAACGTTCGTAACAATCGCGAATACGACGCCATCACCAAAGAAATGGAGCTTCAATCCCTTGAAATTGAGCTTGCCGAAAAGAAATCTCGGGAGGCAGATTACAAAGTGAAGGCCAAAAAAGAAGAAATCGCCGCTACTGATGCTTTACTCAAGGAGCGTCGCGAAGACTTGAAAGCTAAAAAACAAGAGCTGGATGTTATCACTTCTGAAAGTCACGAGGACGAGAAAAAACTTTTAGAAAAACGCGATCTCCAGGCTACCAAAGTAGAAGACCGTTTGTATAAATCCTACACGAAAATTCGTAACAACTCAGGCAACGGCCTTGGTGTAGTAACGGTTCGTCGCGGGGCTTGCGGAGGTTGTTTCAATGTTGTACCTCCACAACGTCAGGCCGATATTCGTGAGAAGAAGAAAATCATCGTTTGTGAACACTGCGGCCGTATCTTCGCCGATGTAGACACTGAATATAAGTAATCAATCGTCGGTGATGCTTTTCGTTTGGAGGGCATTGCTATGGTTACCAACAAAAAAGCTGCACAACGACTGTGCAGCTTTTTTGGTTTACAAAGAATCGGTTGCGCACAACGAAAGACACTGGCGGTGAAACTTTTAGGTTAGGCTTTATTGGGGGCTTTTTCGACCGTAAATTGCCAAAGCCAGGCAAACAAAATGACCAGAATACAGCCAACGACGTTGAGCCATAAAAACGCCATGACGTCAGAAAGCCAACATACCACTACGCCAATTTCGGCCAGTACAGCACCCCAAAATGTGGCTTTTCCACCGAGATTTTTAAAGTAAAAAGCCACCAAAAATATTCCCAATATAACTCCGTAAAACAATGATCCTAAGATATTTACGGCTTCAATCATGCTACCTAATTTGCTGGCGTATTGTGCCACTGCCACACAAAATACGCCCCAACCGATGGTAGCCACGCGCGAGGCAGTAAGGTAATGGTTTTCGGAGGCATCTTTACGGTATAGGCGTTTGTAAATGTCCACAATACTCGTGGAAGCCAATGAACTGTACGCCGCTGCAATAGAACCCATAGAGGCGCTAAAAATAACTGCGATGAGTAGGCCTATGAGTCCGATAGGTAGGCGGTCCAGCACAAACCGTAAAAAAACGTAATTTACATCGCTGGTGTCGGCGGTGGGATTGTTCTTTTTGATGAGGGCCACGGTTTCATTACGTATCTCTTTGGCAATGCCTTCATTGGTTTGCAGCATTGTTTTTTGACGGGTTACTTCTGCTTCATCTTCACTATCCATGGCCTTTGCCAAGGCGTTGACGGTTTGTTGGCGCTCGAAGGTTAGTTTTTGGTGTTTCTGTTCAAGTTTTTGATAATCAGTTGCGTATATGCTCGTTTTAAGTTTGTCGGTTTCTACTTTGTTGAAAAATAAAGGGGCAGGATTGTATTGGTAATACACAAAAACCAGCACGCCTACCAACAAAATCAGGAACTGCATTGGGATTTTGAGCAAACCATTCATCATCAGACCCAAGCGGCTTTGGCCGATGGATTCACCCGTCAGATAACGCCCTACCTGCGATTGATCGGTGCCGAAATAGGAAAGCTGTAAGAAAAAACCACCGATAATCCCTGACCAGATATTGTAGCGGCTATTGGGGTCAAAATGAAAATCAATGGTGTTGAGTCGGCCCGCTTTACCCGCTATTTTGAGGGCATCTACAAAACCTACATCGGCGGGTAGTAAATGCACCACCATGTAACCCGCCACGCACATTGCAATGGTTACAATCATCATCTGTTGTACGTGCGTGTGTGAAATGGCCTTCGTACCGCCCGAAACGGTGTAGATTAACACCACAGTTCCCATAAAAATATTGGTCCACATAATATCCCAACCCAAAATAGTGGCTAAAATGATGGAAGGGGCATAAATGGAAAGTCCAGTAGAAAGGCCTCGGGAGAGCAAAAATAGCGTTACGGTAAACATCCGTACGCGCATATCAAACCGCTTTTCTAAAAACTCGTAGGCGGTAAATACCTTGAGGCGGTGAAAAATAGGAATGAAAGTAATACTCAAAACGACCATGGCGAGCGGTAAGCCGAAGTAAAATTGAACGAAGCGCATTCCATCCGAAAATCCCTGCCCGGGCGCTGACAAAAATGTAATGGCGCTGGCTTGGGTTGCCATTACCGAAAAACAGACATGATACCACGGAAGCGACTGATTGGCAATGAGGTAATCTTCCATGTTTTGTGTGCCTCGGCTGCGATAAACTCCGTATAAAACGATAAAGCCAAGCGTACCAATCAGTACAATCCAGTCAATAGAACTCATTGAGAAAGTGGTGTTAAGACATGGCCCGAAAGCCCGTGCGGTTAAGAGTTAGGAACTATAAATGTTGGAATTTTATTCGGCAGAAAAATCAGTCAAAATAGTGCATCATTGCGTAAAATAATACGATGAGTACAATTAAAGTCCCAATCACAATCCCGTACATTTGGGGCCAAGTTTTTATGAAAGGCGGAAGGCCTTCGTACTTATTTTCGGGAGGGGGCGAGGAGTGCGGCGTTTGGTCAGTTATTTTCATAGGGGGTGGTTAGAGGTAATAGTCGATCAACTTTCGGGTATATTTGTTTTACAACGGAAAATTAACCAAAATGCGTGCCGTAAAATTAGTTCTAATCTACTGGTTTCGATTTTTTATGGTGTAGAAAGTCAAAAAATTAGACTAAATCGTAGTAAAAATGGATTCAATTGCATTTTTTTAGTTTTGAATATACGCATTCATTCATTTTCAACCCTCATGATGTTTAAAAACCAAGTAGTAATTATTACCGGCGGTTGCTCCGGAATCGGGCGGGCAGCGGCTTTTCGTTTTGCACAAGAAGGTGCGAAATTATTCATTGCCGACCTGTCTGAAAAAGCGGGCGATGTTTTGATGGAAGAACTTGAAAAAGTGGGAGCAGAAGCGGCTTTTGCCCGCATTGATGTGACGGATGCCGAAGATGTAGAGCGCATGATTACGGACTGTATTCAGCGTTTTGGGGGGATTCATGTGCTCGTCAACAGTGCGGGGATTTTGGGGCCGCGCGCCCGGACCGAACGGTATCCTGTTGAAGACTTTAAAAACGTAATGGAAATTAATGTTTTCGGCTTGTTTAATTGTATGCAGGCGGTTTTACCCCACTTTTTGGCGAAGAAAAGCGGGAATATCGTCAATCTCGCTTCGGTGGCAGGTTTGGGGGGCTTTGCGGGGCACGTGGGTTATTCGGCGAGCAAACACGCCGTGGTGGGCATGACCCGTACCGCCGCCCTTGAATACGCCAAACATGGGATTCGCATCAATGCCGTTTGCCCCTCGTTTACGATGACGCCCATGCTCGAAAACGCCATGACCAACGACGATACCAATTACCTGGATGCGCTTCAAAATGCCATTCCTATGAAACGATTCGGAAAGCCCGAAGAAATTGCCGACGCCATTATTTACGCGGCTTCTTCGGCGGCTTCTTTTATGACTGGGCACACGCTTGTGATGGACGGAGGGCTGCTGATAGCGTAGGGCCGTTGGTAATGTGTCGTTGGGTTCTCAAACCCAACAACCAACGATAGCGGTTTCTTAAAACCCTGAAATACGAGTACATCCTTTTTTTGCAAAATCCTATTTTAATACAATGCACCCAAATCAAGCCCTCATTGAACGTTTTTATACGGCTTTTCAGCAGAAAGATTTCCGTACCATGCAGGCCTGTTATCATCCAGATGTTCGTTTTTCTGATCCTGTTTTTCCTAAATTAAAGGGCGCAGAAGCAGGACTGATGTGGGAAATGCTCCTGACCAGAAGCGCTGATTTAACGATTACATTTGGGAATGTTCAGGCCGATTACCGAAGCGGAAGTTGCGACTGGGAAGCTACGTACACTTTTTCTGCTACGGGTCGTACCGTTCATAACGTAATACACGCCGAATTTTTATTCAAAAATGACCTCATTTCGCGCCACGACGACCGCTTTAGCTTTTATGAATGGTCGTCGCAAGCGTTGGGACTGACGGGAAAATTATTGGGCTGGAGCCGATTTTTGGAGAAAAAAATACAACGAAAAGCGGCGGATGGCCTCCGAAATTTTATCCAGAAAAAAGCCAAAAACTAAAAGTCGGATTTTATACCTTCATCTTACCTAAACCAAAGTTATGAACAGCGAATCAGCAAACAATCTATTTGATTTAACGGGCAAAGTTGCCGTTATCACGGGGGCCAGCAAAGGCATTGGCGAGCAAATTGCGCGTTATTTTGCCCAGTTTGGCGCAAAAGTCATCATCAGTAGTCGTAAACTCGCTGATTTGGAACTGCTCGCTGAAGAAATTCGCCAAACGGGTGCCGATGTCACTGCCGTTGAGGCAAACATGGGCGACGAAGCCCACATCAAACATCTGTGTGATAAAGCCGTTGAAATCTACGGGGGAATTGATATTTTAGTCAATAATGCAGCCTCCAATCCCTATTACGGGCCCACCGTTGACTGTCCAGATGCGGCTTTCGACAAAATCATGGACATCAACGTAAAAGCGCCTTTTCAACTCAGTAAATGGGTTCATCCAGTCATGAAACTTCGGGGGGGAGGCAGTATTATAAACATCAGTAGTATTGCGGGAGAAACACCTGACCCCGGTTTGGGGATATACAGTGTCAGCAAGTCAGCCTTGAATATGTTGACTAAAGTTTTTGCCAAAGAGTGGGGTGACGACGGCATACGGGTCAACGCGGTCTGTCCGGGACTGATTAAAACGAAATTCAGTAAAGCCTTGTGGGAAAACGAAAAGACGCTGAATCATTTTACCAAACGGATTCCTATTTCTCGTATGGGAACGGTCGAAGAAGTAGCCTCTCTGGTGCTTTATCTTGCTTCTGATGCCTCTGGATATTGTACGGGCGGAATCTACACCGTAGACGGTGGCACGACCATTTGATTGAGCCCTGGCATGTTTTGTTAGGCTAAGAAAATCACCCCTCTAGATTTTATGGATTCTTCGTTTTTTCGTACACTAAAAAAGAATAAGCATAGGCATGTTGCGCGTCGGCGGGGAAATCCTGCCGACTTTTTAGTTTAAATTCGGATTCGGAAAATTCAGGAAAAAAAGCGTCTCCTTCAAATATGCCGTGTACAACTGTTAAATGGATGATGTCGGCCAAGGGCAATGCCTGACGGTAGATTTCCGCCCCGCCAATGACAAACACCTCTTTGTCATTTTTGCAGGCTTCAAGGGCTTCTTGTAGACTTCCCGCCCGGGTAAAACCTTCTTCCAATACATAATCTTCTTGACGCGTTATGACAAAGTTACCAACTTCTGATGCTAAACGGTCGGGAGTATCGTAGCTTTTTCGGCCCATGATCATTCGGCTATCTTTGGTGACAGCAAAAAAATTGGCCCAGTCGTTGGGTAAATGAGGCCAAGGTAAGCGCCCTTGCAAGCCAATGGCACGGTTTTCCGACATGGCACTGATTAATGAAAGTTGCATGAGTTGTTAGGTTAAGACATTGCTTAAATTTAAACCTCAAAGTTAGAAATAGGTTTTAAAAAGGCTTGTTTGTTATCCCAAAACAAAACAGCGAAGCTTAATAGCCTCGCCGTTTGTTCCCTATCCTTACTATACTGCTATTACTTTTACTTTCCAGTTAGTGCTTCACCAACTCCTCCTTTGACCGAAAGAATCTTGAATTCTGTTCGGCGATTGAGGCGGTGTTCGGCATCTTCACAATTTGCCCCATCAACACAATCGTTGACCAATTCAGACTCTCCATATCCACGGGCTACCAGACGTGATGGGGTGATTCCTTTGCGGACCAGATAATCAAAGGCGGCGCGAGCGCGGCGCTCTGAGAGGCGCAGATTATACACGTCGCTGGCGCGGCTATCGGTAAATGACCTCAATTCAATTTGCATCGTAGGATACTTCTTCATCAGGCTTACTACTTTATCCAATTCTTTAGCGGCTTCAGGACGAATGAAAAACTTATCCAAATCGTAATAAATATTATCGAGAGTAAACACGTCGCCTGTGCCGTACATGCTCAGGTCGCTTTCTACGATTTTCTTCTTCGTTTTCTTATTCTTGTTGATGGTTTGTTCGTTGGTCGCCAACTCGTCGCCTTCGGCCCGCAAATCGTAGTTGCGGCTTGGGTCAACTTCAAACTCATATCCTCCATCGGGGCCCGTTACTACGGTGCGTTCGGCACCCGTTTTCTGGTCTTTTAAGGTTACTTTTACGCCTTCTTGTGGCGCTTGATTTACCTCACGTTTTACCGTTCCGCGCAAAATCGTGTTCTCGCTCTTATTAAGGTAAATCGACACGCTCATCTGTGGATTGGCTGACTGGGTCATCGTTGAGAAACGAACATTGTTGGTGGCGTATCCTTCTTTGATGGCCTTAAAGTCGTAATCGGTTTGTGCTTCCAAGCAAATCTTTGTGGCTCCATCGATTCCCGTTTGTTGAATGTCTTGGTTAGAACCATTTTTTACGATTCTAACGTCGGCTCCTTCGATGGGAGTGTTGGTTTTGGCATCAAGTACCAAGATTTCAAGGGGGCGGCAGGTGCGAGTAAAGCGGTAAATATTATCGTCAGATACGCCTTTGCTGCGGTTGGAGCTGAAGTAGCCAGTACCCAATTCTTTGTCGCTGATTAGTCCAAAGTCATCCTTTTCGGAGTTAATGGGTGCGCCCAAATTTTTTACGCCTTTGTAGGCAATTCCTTCCTTAAGCTCTGCATAAAAAATATCCAGACCGCCCATTCCTTCGTGACCGTCGGAGGCAAAGTAGAGATTGCCGCCCGCGTCGATAAACGGAAACATTTCATTGCCCTCGGTATTAATTTCTTTGCCTAAATTGACAGGCGTGCCCCATTGTCCATTGTTGTATTCCACCACGTAAACGTCCGTGCCGCCAAATCCACCGGGCATATCCGAGACAAAATAGAGTTTGGTGTCGTCGGGTGAAAGCGCGGGGTGGCCCGTAGAATAATCGTCGCTATTAAAGGGGAGTTCTTTGACGCCGCCCCAATCTTTGCCTTTTTGGTCGGCAATGTATAATTTTAATTTGTTGATTCCGTCGTTGCTTTTCTTGCTTTTTCCACCGTTGTAGTTGTTACGGGTAAAGACAACTTTGGTGTAATCTTTGAAGAAAGTAGCGGGGCCTTCGTGGTACTTGGTGTTGAGCGTGCGGCTAAATTTCTCGGCTTTGGTGACGGGCATCGGCAAATCGGGGGTGGGGGTAGCCTCTGCGAGTGTGCCTGTGTTGCCATTGGTGGCAGAGGCACCGCCTAAGGTTCCCGCCGAGTTGAAGTAGGTGTCGCGTACGCCTTTGAGTGCCGAGGTATCAGGGGTGAAATAGAGATCAAGAAACGGCGTTTGGTTCCAGTTAAAAACCCGTTTGATGATTCCTGATTCGGCTCGTGAGGAAACAAAGACCAACCCACCTTTGAAATACATCGGGCTAAAATCGGCCTGTTTGGAGTTGACTGGCAAATACTCTACGCGATACATGGCCGAATCTTTGTAAAAACGATTCATGTCCATGTACGTAACTGCAAACTTTCGACCGCGTAAATCGGACGATTGTAGGTCGGCGTACTTTCCGTACATTTTTTGCGACTCGCGGTGTTTGCCATTGCTTGCCAGCGCTTGGGCGTAATAGAGATAGTTGCGGCTGTCGGCATCGGCAAAACTTTCTACCAATTGTCCGTAAACTCTTTCCGCATTGCGGGTGTCTTGGAGGCGCCGGTAGCTGTAAGCCAATTTTTCTAGCGCCTCTTTGCGTTCGACAGGGTCAGACTTTTTGTCAACGCGAAGGAATTCTTCGTAGCCCCGCACAGCATCGGCATAGCTGTATTCGTCAAAAGCCCGATTGGCCGAACGGAGTCTGGCGTTTTGGGCGAATGCGTTGAGTGTCATCAGGGCCAGAACAAATCCCAACGCGATTTTACCTACGGTTTTCATAATTGCAAAAGTGTTACAGTAGCAGGAAAATAGGATTCTATCTGTTAGGTGTCAATTACTGTGCCAAAAAATAAAAGTAAGTTTTTTTTGGAATAAAAACTATTGGGATGAAGTTAGGTGTGTGAAATAACTATCTGTTTTTCAGTTAGATATATCATGTGAAAATTTTAAAATTCTCACAGTTGTTTCGCTAATTTTAAAACGTTCATCCAATCGAAAGCCTACCAGCCAAGCTATTTCGCCGTCTGATTCGAGTACGTAGACTTGGTTTTTTTGATTTCGGGGCACCTTGGCATCGACCAAAAAGTCACTGATTTTCTTCCTTTTTCCCTTCATGCCCAACGGACAGAACCAATCGCCTGGCTGCCAAAGACGCAGCTTGAGCGGATATGTTATCGCATCTGCATCTATATAAGCGACTTCATTTTTATTTTCTGTAACGGTGGTTTCACCAGTTGACCACGTCAAATGCCCTCCAGCATAGTTAATTTCACCGCTAGGTTCATTCAATTCGTAGGACGCTGAGCTAGGTTTTTGGGTAGGAGCGACGAGCCACTTACCCCGGTTCATAACCAATGTATGCGTTGGTGAAAAATACCTTTTGCCCGTTTGTCCTTTTCGGTTAAGCCAAATGAGTTTTGATTGTTGGTACGTAAAACCAAAGCCTGTGAGCCACTGAGCTAGCAGTTCTACGGGAGCAACTTGCTCTTCTAATGGCGCAATAGCAATCCATATTGTGCTACCTTCGGGGCTAATGATTTCAGCCTCAATGGTTTTTCGGTTTGCTGCCAGCAGGTTTTCGGTGGCTTTGACGCGCTCGGCCAACGTGGCAACGGAGGCCGCTACGTTTGGGTTAAGTTCCCTTAAAATAGGAACTACGTGGTGGCGTAGCCGATTGCGGGCATAATCTACGGAAGCGTTGGAACTGTCTTCCCGCCAAGGCAATTGATTTTGCGTTAGAAAAGCCTGTATGTTGTTTCGTGGGGCAAAAAGTAGCGGACGAACCAATCGGTCTTTTTTTGGCAAAATCCCGTGCAAGCCCGCCAAGCCCGTACCCCGCGTCAGGTTAAGCAGGACGGTTTCGAGGAGGTCATCTTGGTGGTGAGCGGTGAGAATATAGTCATAGCGAAATTGCTGACGGATCTCTTCAAACCAAGGATAACGTAATTCGCGGGCGGCCATTTGGGTAGAAATGCCCTTTTTTTTGGCAAATATCTTGGTCTCAAACCGCTCAATGTGACAGTCAACTCCGTATTTTTGGGCCAGTTGTTGTACAAATAATTGGTCGCCATCCGAATCTTCGCCCCTTAATTGGAAGTTGCAATGCGCAATTCCGAATGAAAACCCCGCCTCATGGCATAGCTGCGTCAAAACGACCGAATCAATGCCCCCGCTTACCGTCAGTAGTAATCGGTCGGCGGGCGTAAATAGTTGGTTTTCCGTAATAAATCGTAAGAAAGCTTGCAGCATTGGTCGGTTATTGGCTTGGCAAAGATACGTATAAAAAAAGAACGTCGTCGAGGCAGACTTCTCGACGACGTTGATAAGAATATACATTGGTAAAGGCTAGATGCTTACCGATGTTAAGAACTTGAATGGTTAACTTAATAAGGCTTTTTCCAACAGCGCCTTGGTGGCCTTTATGCCTGCGTCTTCGTCTAAATAATTTTCTTTGGAACCCATCATTTTCATCACGCCGCCTTCGTACTCAATTCCGATGTAGCCTTTGAAGCTTTTAGGAAGATTGGCTTTAACAATCGGCATCATTTTTTCAAAATCTACGTCCGTACAATTGCCATTTGCGTCGAATTTGTGCGTTTTGGCGCTGACGCCTTTGGCAAAAGGCATCAACTTTTTAACGCCTTCATATTTGTCAAAGTCATTGAGTATTTTGGCATTCATAAAGCCTTCCATCGTCATGACTTTGGGTTTTTCGCGCTCAGTAAAATTGCCAAAATCGGGCAGTGAGCCTGCATAAGGGTTTTTCACTTGTTTGAGAAGGCTAACTAGCCAGTCGGGGTTGGTCGAGACGTTGATGTGATTTTCGATGATGACGCCGATGCCCGCTTTTTCTCCGAATTCTACCAATTTTCCGTACCCTTCAACGCCCGCTTTCATTAATTCCTCGGGAGTGCCGTCGCCCGTCATGTTTACCCTGATGGAATGACAACCCAAAAATTTGGCGGCTTCAATCCATTTGTAGTGATTTTCAACAGCCTGCTGGCGTTTAGCTGCGTCGTTAGCGCCCAAATCTCCTTCGTTATCGACCATGATAAGCACGTTGGTGACCCCCAAATCAGCGGTTCGTTGTTTGAGTTCGCTGAGGTAGGCTTGGTCTTTGGCTTTGTCTTGCCAGAACATAGAAACGTATTCTACGGCGCTGATGCCAAATTCGTTTTTGGCCTTGGCGGGAAAATCCATGTTTTTGAGTTTACCACTGAACAACGAACCCGCCAACGAAAACTCGGCCAACGAAATGGTAAACCAAGGCATGGCATCAGCAAAGGTAGATTCGGCCACAAAACTTGCGGCAGTAACCATCCCCAATTGATTCAGGAATTGGCGACGATTGAGGTTATTGTCTTGAAATGTCATTTTTGTAAATGGTTACAGTTTAACGTCGGCAAGCGGTTCCATTGTGGGTTCTAAACCTTGCCGACGTTAATGCGTTTTATTCTTTTTTTCCTTCAAACACCATTCCCATGGCTTCCAGCTTGATTTTGGAAATATGAGCGCTTTCGTCACGGACGAAATAAACGGTGGCTTTGCCATCGGCGTCAAATTTATCGGGGGTGCCCGTGGCACTGATTTCGCCGCCTTGGCCGCCAGCATCCATGATTACCTTGCCATCTTTCACCTTCACCTCGATATATTCAAAAGGTAATCCTGTCATTTTGTATTTACCAGCGTAGGCACTAATATCATTTTTGGGGGCAGCATCGACCGCAGGCACATTGCCCAATGCGGGAGTATCGGTTTTGAATTCGATTCCCATCACGACCATGAGCGAGCCCTCCGCTTTTGGATTTTGGAAAACCAGATAAACATCATGAATGCCTTCGGTGGGGGTAAGGTTGATTTTGGCGGCATTTCCTCCAAAACCTCCTTTGTCGGTGGCTTCAATAAATCCAGATTCGCCGATGAGTTTACCCGTAGGTGAGCCTAAACGAAGCTCAATGTTACCGCCTTGTGCATTTAACTGGGCTTTGGGGGTAGCAACGACTAATTCTACTCGCTGAATACCTGTTAAATCAGCCTGGTTGAGTCCGATGTAAGCGCCAGATTTGCTGGGAATCACGAGGTCATTTCCACCAAACGACATTTTGTTGACCGACTCATATTTGTCAAAACCGTGCGGACTTATTTTAGCATTCCGAAGGGTATAGGTTTGTTCTGAGGCAAGCGAGGGTAGTCCTTTGTTACCTTGGTCTTCGTAAGACGCCCGTAGAATGAAAACCCCTTGTCCTTTATCCCCAGCTGGTACTTTGGTCGTGTATGAACCCGCCACTGGCAATGAATTTGTATTGGCTTTTTGGTTAGAAAGACTCAAAATATATTTCACCATGTCGCCTGCATCAGCGGCTGAAAGTTGCGGGTGGCCCGCCATGGGCGTTTCGCCCCAAACGCCGCTACCGCCTGAGATGACTTTTTTTGCGAGTTTTTCGATGGCACTGGCATCACCTTTGTATTTTTGGGCAATGGCGCTGTACATGGGCCCGATGGATTTTTTGTCAATGCTATGACAGGCCTGGCAGTCGCTGGCGGCAATGAGTTTTTTGCCAGTGGCAAAACCCGCACTCGCATCCGCAGAGCGGTGGCCTTGGGCAATGGCTATTTTGTCATATCCTTCGGCCAAATAGTCAATGCTTACGGCTACTTGTTCGGGTTTGATTTTTCCGTTGGCGAGGCTTCCGTCTTCTTTGTCACTTACTTTTACCTCATAATCAAACGATTTGTTGGCGAAAAAGAAAGTCTTGTTGCTTTTGGGTAAGTCAAAGGTCAATACTGGCGGCTCGTTGCCAGCGGTCAATTCCAACGATTGAGAATTAGAAGCGCCTTTTGCATCGGTCACGGTTAACGTGGCTTTATAAACTCCCGCTTTGGCCAGCGCCAACGTTGGATTTGCTTCGTTTACAACTTTGTTAAAACCGTCTTTGGAGGTAATTTTCCAAGAATACTTCAGCGCATCACCATCTGCATCGGTTGTTCCTTTTGATGAGAGGTTTACTTTGAAGGGAACCGAGCCTCCCATTTTGTCGGTGGCTACCTGTACAATGGGTTTTCTGTTTCCGCCGTTGTATTCAATTCGTATCAAACGCGCGTCATCGTTGGCCGTAAACCAGCCCGAGCCGTATTCGAGCATGTACAAATCGCCATTGGCATCAAACTCCATGTCCATCGGATTGCTGAATTTATAGCTTGGCATAAAGCGGTCCATCGAAACATAGTTGCCGTCTTTATCCATCGTAACGGCCATAATCCAGCCGCGCATCCAGTCGTAGGTCAGGATTTTGCCATCATAATACTTGGGGAAAGCACGAGCGGCATTTTTGAAATCTTCGCTGTAAAATACGGGACCCGCCATGGCATTGCGACCGCCGCTTCCCACCATCGGAAACTCGGGAGATTCGCCGTAAGGATACCAAATAAAAGCTTTTTGGGCGGGTGGTAGTTCTTTTAAGCCAGTGTTGTTGGGAGAGGTATTGATGGGCTTGGTCGCGTCCCATTTTTCACCCGATTTATTATTTACAAAATCAAATCTGTTGTAGGCTTTGTTGTCGCCCACGAAGTGTGGCCATCCAAAGTTACCTGCTTTGCGGGCCTGACCCACTTCGTCGTGCCCTGCAGGGCCTCGGTCGTCGGCGGGTTTGTTGGCGTCAGGACCAACTTCGCCCCAATACACAAAACCTGTTTTTTGGTCTACTGAAATGCGGAATGGGTTACGGTGGCCCATGGTATAGATTTCGGGGCGGGTTTGCGGTGTCCCTTTGGGGAATAAATTTCCTTCGGGAATGGTGTAGCTACCGTCAGGTTGTGGTTTGATGCGAATGATTTTTCCACGTAAATCATTGGTATTGGCCGATGATTTTTGGGCGTCCCAAGATTCACGGCCTGGGCGCTCGTCGCTAGGGCTGAAACCGTTGGAGCCATGGGGGTTGGTATTGTCGCCCGTTGATAAGTATAGATTCCCCGCTTTATCCCAAGCGATGGAGCCACCTGTGTGGCAACATTCTTCGCGTTGGGTGGCTACTTCTAAGATTACTTTTTTTGAACTCATAACCAACTCGTCACCACGTAATTCGTAACGGGTTAAGATGTTTTTGGGCTCACCACCCGCGGGAGAATAATAGAGGTAAATCCAGTGATTTTGGGCGAAATTAGGGTCTTTACTCAATCCCAAAACGCCATCTTCGCCTTCCGAAACTTTTCCTTCTTTGCTGGTATACTTAGTGTTTACGTCGAGCTTGGCAATGGTTTTGAGTTGCTTTGTTTTGGTGTTATAAAGTCGAATTTCTCCTTTACGTTGGATGAATAAAATGCGCCCGTCGCCCAACACGGAAAGTTCCATGGGTTCGTCCAGTTTTTCTTCCAAAACCACTTTTGTAAAACGGTTTTCGTCGGGACGTGCTTTGGTATAATCCAAAGGTTTGGGCGCATCGCCTCCCATCACGTAGTTCAAACCAGCCCAGATATGATTAAGAAAAAGAGGTTCCGAGAAGGTCTCATCGGTATGCCCCATGGCGGTATAAAATGCCCTTCCTCCGTCAAATTCTTGGTACCAACTCATGGGGTGATTGTCCCCATTTTTGCCTCCTTGGTAGGTTTTTTCATCAATTTTTAGGAGTACATTAATACTTGGACTGATGTTTTTAAAGGCATAAAATTCATCGGTGCGTTCAAACTCATCAGGCATTCCCTTGGTAGCCCAATGGTTTTTCATGGCTACGATAAATTTCCCTTTTTGAACGTTGCTTGGAACAGAAGGATGGTCTAAAAAATAGGCCCCCGCCAAGCGTCCGTACCACGGCCAGTCGTATTCGGTATCGGTTGCGGCATGAATGCCTAAATATCCGCCGCCAGCTTGGATATAGTGCTCAAAATTAGTCTGTTGGTTGGCGTTCAGTACGTCGCCAGTTGTATTTAGAAATACTACCGCACGATAACGTTTTAGGTTTTCTGGGTTGAATTGCGTGGCATCTTCGGTCAAATCAACGGTGAACCCTTTTTCTTGGGCCATTTTTTGAAAAGCGACTTTTCCTGCCTCAATCGAAGCGTGCCGGAAGGCTGCTGTCTTGCTGAAAATCAACACGCGGCGTTCGGGCGATTGCCCAAAAACCATTGCTGCGCCACATATCAGCAATTTCCAACTGAGAAGCAGGAAACGGACTGATTTTCGGGTGTTTACGTTTACTTTTTTCATGAATAAAACGAGTTGAAACTGATAGGTTAACTTGGTAATGTTTTAATTTTAGTAGAGATAATTTTGTTATTATCTCATTATGGGACAATAATAACTGATTTTATTATATTACTCAAATTTTTACGTATTTTTGCCTAAACCCTTATGCTGCATGTATGCCCATTATGAATGAACTTGAAGATTTTTTAGCGTTAAAACACCGTTTTATCCCCCAACTTTCAGTCGACTGCGTGATTTTTGGTTTTCATAATCAACAACTCAAAGTATTGTTACTGAAATTAAAAAACTTGGATTTATGGGCGTTGCCCGGCGGCTATGTAGAGCAGAGTGAGGGAATTGACGATGCTGCTCAGCGAATTTTGGAAGAGCGGACGGGCCTGAGAGATATTTATTTGGAACAATTTCGGGTATTTGGTTCGGCAGACCGCTCCACCAAGGAATTTATCCAAAAAATCATGGAAGTACACCACCCAGAATCGATGAACGAACCTTGGGTGTTGCAGCGATATGTGTCCATTGGTTATTACGCTTTGGTAGACTTTTCAAAAGTAAACCCCACGCCAGATTTTTTGTCAGAATACTGTGAGTGGTTTGAGATGAAGCAATTGCCCAAATTGGCCTTTGATCACCGCGAAATCATTCAAAAAGCGTTGGAAACCCTGCGAATAACGCTGGATTCTAAATTGATAGGCTCCAATCTTTTGCCCGAAACATTCACGATGATGGAACTGCAAAGCCTTTACGAGACTATTTTGGAGACGCCCCTTCGTCGGAATAATTTTCAGCGAAAAATGCTGAGTTTGGATATTTTGGAACGAATCGAAAAGCTGTACACAGGAGCGGCCAACAAAGCGCCGTACCTGTATCGATTTAAAAAATCGTAGTTAATTTCCATTCAAAACCTTTCATTGACCGTCAATATTTAAAGGTTTGGTAAATTGAAAACCGTTTAGCATCTTGCTATTCGGTTTTTTTATTCACTCAGCCCACCAACTCATGTCATCAACTCCCTCTACTGTGCTTGATCGCTTCCTGCGATATGTTCAAATTGATACGCAATCCGACCCTAATTCCACCACGCAGCCTTCCACCGAAAAACAAAAAGATTTGAGCCGATTGTTGGTCACTGAACTTTTTGAAATGGGTGTTTTAGACGCGCACCTCGATGAGCATGGCTATGTGTATGCCACGCTCCCCGCCAACACGACCAAATACAACGTGCCAGTAATTTGTTTTTCTTCGCACGTTGATACCTCACCCGATTGCTCGGGGGCGGGTGTAAAGCCAATCGTGCATACGAAGTGGGACGGCTCTGACATTGTACTTCCCGATGATTCATCGCAGGTGCTACGTCAATCAGAACATCCTGATTTAACCGCCCAAATTGGCAATGACATTGTAACCGCCAGCGGTAAAACGCTGCTCGGAGCCGACAACAAGGCGGGCGTGGCGGAAATTATGGATGCAGTTTATTTTTTGATAAATAATCCTGACATCAAACACGGAACCGTCAAAATCCTTTTTACCCCCGATGAGGAAATCGGTCGTGGTACTGCCAAGGTAGATTTAGAAAAACTGGGGGCGGATTTTGGTTATACTATTGATGGTGAGAGTGTTGGAACATTGGAAGACGAAACTTTTAGCGCGGATGCGGTCAAAATTACGATTTCAGGCGTAAGTACGCACCCAGGTTTTGCGAAAGGAAAACTCGAAAATGCGCTTAAAATTGCGGCAGATGTGCTGGCCGCTTTGCCAAAAGATACTTTGTCGCCCGAAACTACCGAAGACATGGAGGGGTTTATTCACCCGACCCATATCGAAGGAATTTTGGAAAAAGTAACCCTCGGATTTATCATTCGTGATTTTACATTGGCAGGATTGCACGAAAAAGAAACGTATTTGAAGGATATTTTGGATCATGTTTTGACGAATTATCCCTATTCTACCGCCCATTTTGAGGTGATAGAGCAATACAGAAATATGAAGGAAGTGCTGGACCAACATCCACAGGTGAGTGACTTTGCGCTAGAAGCGATTCGGCGCAGCGGTCTTACTGCCAAGCGTAGGAGTATTCGTGGGGGGACCGACGGGTCGCGGCTTTCGTTTATGGGATTGCCGTGTCCAAACATTTTTGCGGGCGAACACGCGTTTCACTCAAAATTGGAATGGGTTTCGGTGCAAGATATGCAAAAGGCCGTCGAAGTGATTGTAAATCTTTGTCAAATTTGGGAAGAAAAAGCGTAGTCATTTGCGCTAGAACTGATACTTTATTAACTGCCATTTTACAAACTAAACCGTTAAAATACCGATGTTCCGTAACAGCCTGTTTACACTTTTCGCGGCGTCTTGCATTGCGTTGAGCGCTTTTCGTTTCGACGATAATTGGTTAGACAAAATTGTGGCAAAATTTGAAGCCTACCAACGAAACTCTCCTCAGGAAAAAGCTTATCTGCACTTGGATCGGCCGTATTATTCGGCTGGTGAAACGATTTGGTTTAAGGCCTACTTAATCAACAGCGGCAGTCACACGGCCGACTCGGTCAGCCAAGTTTTGTACGTGGATTTGGTCGATAAATCGACTGGGAAAGTGGTTTTGTTAAAGAAAATTGAAATGATTGGCGGATTGGGCGAAGGCGATTTAGCCCTTAAAGATTCCCTCAAAGCGGGTGACTATATGGTCAGGGCCTACACAAACTGGATGCGTAATTTTTCGGAAGATTTCTTTTTTCACCGTGACTTGCTCATTTTTCGGGCAGAGGCATCACCGACTGTTTATCCTTCCAACGCCGACGACATCGACGTGCAGTTTATGCCCGAAGGCGGTCAATTGGTGCTGGGAATGGAGGGAAGAGTGGCTTTTAAAGCAACCAATATTTTGGGGAAAGGCGCTGACATTACGGGGGCGGTGCTCAATCAGGCCAATGATACGCTGGTGGGATTTTCAACGCTCAAATTTGGCATGGGTTTTTTTACCATCACGCCCGAGCCAGGAGAGAAATACCGCATTGAGGTGCGTAAGCCAGACGGTAAATATGTGAGTTACGCTTTTCCTGAACCGCAAAAAGAAGGAATCGTGATGATGGTGGACAATGTTTCTAACAAAGAAAATGTAAGGGTTATTCTTAAACACAACAAGGTTGTTTCGGCAACGAGCGAACTCGCACTGATTGCCCAAACGAGGGGAGAAATAATGTACGCCGCCAGAACGTCGATGGCCAAAAAGATGTCCCTTTTCAGTATTCCAAGGGCCAATCTTCCCGAGGGAATTACGCAATTGACGGTTTTTGACGAAAAAGGTTTGCCCGTTTGTGAACGCCTGGTTTTTGTCAACAAAAATCACCCTTTGTCGCTAGAATTGAAGGCTGACAAAGCGGTTTATAAAAGCCGTGAAAAGGTAGAGTTGGAACTGACGGCAAAAGATGCGGCGGGTAATCCCGTCAGCGGGAGTTTTTCTTTAGCCGTGACCGATGCGAGGCAAGTGCTTGAAAAAGAGATGTATGGCGTAAATATTCGTTCGTATACGTTGCTTACATCCGACTTAAAGGGCGCGGTTGAGCAGCCTTCTTATTATTTTGACACTAAAAACCCCAATAACGTGCGTGACCTAGAAGTGTTGATGATGACGCAGGGGTGGCGGAGATTTTCTTGGAAAAACGCGTTGGAAGATTCGCTTGTTGCCAATAAATATTTTGTGGAAGAAGGGATTTCATTAATGGGAAAGGTAGTGCGCAGCAACAAAAAACAGCCCGGAAAAGTGAAGTTGACTTATATGTTGCAATCCAATGGGAAGGACAGCACCCGTGCGGTTTTTATGGGCGAAACGGCAGAAACGGGCGAATTTGCCGCCCTAAATTTGGACGTTCGCGACACCACAAATCTCTTGATTCAAGCCGTGTCGGAGCGCGGAAATCGTAATTTTAATATCTTGCTGGATGCTTTCCAACCCGCTACCGTGACGGTCACTAAAGTGCCTTTTAACAGTATTCAGTTTGACGCCAATGAGTTGGCCGAGTATTTGAAGCGAGCAGATGAATATTTGCAAATAGAGCGCAAAATCCGAGAAAGCCGCGAAAAAATGTTGCAGGAAGTGGTAGTCAGAGCCCGAAAAAGCGACCAAATAAAAAAAGACAGCCGCCGTGCTATTTACGGCACACCCGATGCCACGATCAAATTTGACCAAATTAATTCCTCGGGGGCAATGACCATCTTTGACGTTATTCAGGGGCGTGTAGCGGGTGTCACCGTGACGGGTAGCGGGTTTAACCGCACGGTGCAGATTCGAGGCTCGGCCAATTTCAGCGGCGTGGTAGAACCACTGTTTGTCCTCGATGGAATGCCCGTCGATAAAGCCTCCATTATGAATATTCCACCCGTGGATGTAGAAGCCGTTGATATTCTGAAAGGAGCGTCGGCGGCCATTTATGGCAGTCGAGGTGGAGGCGGTGTTATTGCAATTTTGACCAAAAGAGGCGGTGAAAATTATGATTGGTCCAAAGACAAAGAGCCCGTGCCTGGTACGCTAGTAACCAAATTGCTGGGTTACAGTCCTGTCCGTGAATTCTACGCACCGCGCTATGATAAAGCGGCTCCTGAGCACGTAAGGCCCGATTTTCGTCCAACGGTATTTTGGGCACCGATGGTACAGACCGATAAAGAAGGTAAAGCCAAGATGACATTTTTTACGTCAGATGCTCAAACACAACTCAATCTTCGGGTAGAAGGGATGACCCCTAAGGGGCAATTTGGGGCCGCTACGACGCAGCTGAAAGCGCAATAAATGCAATTATAACAAGAACCGTTTTGAGCATATATAAAGCTAAGAACGGTTCTTGCTTCATCGCCTACCAGTTTTCTAACCCAAGCAGTTTCTTACCTAGTTCATTCAGTTCAGCGACGCCGTACTTGGTTTGCTCCCAGTTGCGCGGGTCGCCTGGAAAGGCGTATCCTTCGGGAGAAATGCGGTTTTTCCACGAATTAATCCGCCACTGTCGCATCGACTCATTGTCTTCCTCGGCGGGCATCATGGAGATGTACTGCGCAATGCGTACTTTGTTGCCCGATAAATTTGGCCGGATGCCGTGCGGCTGCGAGCTGTTAAAAATCAACAAATCGCCTGCTTCCAGTTTGACTTTGACTAAGTATTGTTCTAGTCCCGTAATGTCGGGTTGGAATCGGTTACGATCGGCGGGTTGGGTCAATTTCCACGTATCATACGTCCGGAAAAGTTCAGGAATGCATTGGAATCCGCCCATGTTTTCGTCGGTTTGGTCCGCCAAAGCCAATACGCCCTGCACATTTTGAGGTTTGGTTTCGGGGTCATAGTCCCAGTGAATAAAACCTTTGTATTCAAACCCAGGCCGAATCGGGAAGTTCAGATTGGCGCGGTCGATGGTTACCCACAGTTTTTCGGTGCCCCAAATATCCACAAATGCATCATAAACCCGCGGCATCTGGCGGTTATTCCAGAGGTGTTGGTTGTTATATACTTCCACCATTCCTGTTCCCGTCAATTCTTTCATTTTCATTTCTGCACGGGGAGGGGCGTACCATGTTTCAGGGTTTGTAGGGTCTTTTTCTTCAAATTCCCACAAGAACTGTGCAGTGCGCTCGGCTTGTTCTTTCGGAACGGCATTTTTAATGACAATGTAGCCATTGTGAATCCAAAATGCCCAATCTTCTTCGCTCAAAACCCGAAGGGGTTGGCCGTTGGAACGGTCGCTCAACTTGATATGACTGCTGGTAGCCGTTGACGGATTGCCAGGAATATCTTTATGGTTTTGGTTGGGGGTGGCCATTGTGGGGGCCATAGTTTGCGCTTCCATGTTATGTCTTATTTTGGATTGAAATAATGATACAAAGATAATGGCTTTCGATGGCCGATTTCTACCCCGATTATTGCTAAAATTTGAACAATATTGATTTATTAATCATAAATTTATGGCTAATTTGTAAATATAAACTAATTTATCTCCGTGAATCTCCGTTTCTCCGTGGTTTAAAATAACAATCACAGAGAAACGGAGGAACACAGAGAAAAAACTCAACGAAGGATGAAAATACAATTTGAAGAATTAAATATAGCCTCCGACAGTTCGTTTAAGGTCATGCTCAACCCGAGGATGAATGACTTCTTTTTTTGGCACTTCCACCCCGAATTTGAGCTGGTCTATATCGAAGGCGTAAATGGAAATCGGCACGTTGGAGAGCACATTTCTCGCTACCAAGGCAGTGATTTGGTATTTATTGGGTCCAATATTCCCCATTTGAATTTTGATTATGGTGTGAAGGAAGAATACGAAAAAATAGTGATTCACCTTCGCCCCGATTTTTTGGGGGAATCATTTGTTGCTATTCCTGAGTTGGCAAGCGTATTCCAACTTTTTGAGAAAGCCCAATTGGGAATAGGATTTGGAAAAGAAACGACTAGAAAAATAAGCGAACGCCTAAAAAAAATCTACTATCTACCTCATTTTGAACAGTTTTTGGAAGTGTTAAGCATTTTTCAACTCTTGGCCTCTGCAACGGATATTGAATTGCTGCATGCCAAACCCGTTGAAAATCAGTACACTAAAAAAGACCAAGAGCGCCTCAAACGCCTGTATCGGTTTATGGATGAAAACTATCAGCGCAAAATCGAAATCGACGAAGTAGCCGAGCTGAGCCATCTGAGCAATGCCGCTTTTTGTCGTTATTTTAAGAAAATGACGCGGCTGACCTTTACCGAATTTCTCAACCATTACCGCGTCAACCAAGCCAAGAAGCTGTTGTTGATGGACAAAAACGTGACCGAAAGCTGCTTTGAGTGCGGCTTTGAAAGTCTGTCATATTTTAACCGCACGTTCAAAAAAGTAACGGGTGAAAACCCGTTGACTTTTAAAAAACGATATTTGAATAGGGGATGAATTCGTAAGAATTGAACCGAAAAGACCATATAATACTTCTACGAATTTATCGTATCCACTGGCACATCCGGAATCTCAATGTCGGGGTCAATCGACGGAGGTAGCATAAAGAGAGAGTCTTTAATGGCGTTGGTTGAGTCAGGTACTTGCTCGATTGGCGACGAAGGTGCGCAACCTTTATAGGGCTTGATGATGGTGATTGTGGGTTTGGGAAAAGGCCCGCGTTTATAACCGATGCTTGCATCATCGTACACTTTTTCCAGAAAACGCCCCACCAAAGGCAAGGCTGTTTTGGCTCCCTCGCCCAGATTTGTACTTCTGAAGTGGATACTGCGGTCGTCGCCGCCCACCCAGCCGCCTACCACGAGGTCTTTGGTGACACCCATGAACCAGCCGTCGGAGTTGTTGGAAGTGGTGCCCGTTTTTCCGCCAATCTCAAAACCATTTTTAAACAAACTGCCAAACGTCCAGATGTTTTGCGAAGTCCCTCCGGGTTCTTCGATACCCCCTTTGAGCATGTGAACCATCAAAAACGCGGATTCTTCGCTGATGACCTGTTTGCTTTGCGGGGCAAATTCCTCAATCACGCTCCCGTTGGCATCTTCGATGCGCGCCACCACTACGGGGTCGGTATGACGGCCGCCGTTGGGGAATACCGCGTAAGCCGCTACCATATCAAACAACGACACATCAAACGGCCCCAATCCGATGGACGGAACGGCTTTCAGCGTGGTCGTAATGCCAAGTTTATGGGCGTAATTCACCACCGATTGCGCGCCAATTTTGTTTGTTAGATGTGCCGTAACGGAGTTGATGGAGCGCGCTAAAGCCCGTCTTAGGGTTAGTTCCTGATAAGTAAAACCACCCGTGGAGTTTTTGGGTCGCCAGATTCGGGTTGTATCGCGTCCGCGAACTTTTTCCCGAACTTCAATCTGAAACGGCTCATCGACCATTTTATCGCAGGGGCTCATGTTAAACGCTGAGCTGTCGATAGCGGCGCAATAAACAAAGGGCTTAAAGGTAGAGCCGGGCTGGCGTTTTCCTTGCTGAACGGCGTCGTATTTAAAGAATTTATAGTTCAAACCACCCACCCAAGCTTTTATTTGCCCCGTATAAGGGTCCATGGCCATCATACCCGCGCGCAGAATGCGCTTGTAATAATTGAGGGAATCTATCGAGCTCATCATGACTTTTTTCTCACGACCCGTTTTCCAGTCGTAAATGGTCATGGTGTCTCTTTTGTTCATATAATACCAAACGGAATCCTGCCGGGCGGCTGAATCCAATTTTGCAAATTGCTTTGATAAAAACTTGTAACGGTCGGTGCGTTTGGCCACATCGTTCAAAAAGTTCGGGATTTCGTTGCCCTGCTCGTCGCGCCACGGATTTTGATTCAACCAATGATTTTCGAAGCTTTGCTGGAGCATCCGCATCCGCTCAGCTACGGCGGCTACGGCGTGTCGTTGCATCCGAGAGTCAATCGTTGTCCGAATTTTTAGGCCATCCGTATAAGGGTCATAATCGTTCTCTTCGCCCCATTTTTCCATAAATGCTTCCACACTTCCGTTAAAATACTGATAAATGGCGTATTCATCGTCTTCTTCGTTGAAGCGCTCTGGTGTCAGGCGAAGTTCGATGGGAAGTTTACTGAGAGAATCGGCTTGGCTTTGTTTCAAATAGTTGTATTTCACCATTTGCGACAACACCGTATTACGACGTACCAGCGATTTGTCGTAGTTTTTGGTCGGGTTGTAGGTGTTGGTGGCTTTCTGGAGACCCACCAATACCGCCGCTTCTTGTATGTTAAGTTCGTAAGGTGATTTGTTGAAATAATACCGAGCAGCCGTCTTGATGCCGTAGGTATTGTTGGAATAGTCGACGGTATTGAAGTACATCGTCAGAATTTCTTCCTTCGAAAAGTTCCGTTCTAACCGAATCGCCGTGAGCCATTCTTTTGTTTTGTAGACAATGGTACGAACGAGCGGAATATAACCAAGCAACCCCCTTGCGGAGCGTTTACGGGTTTTGAACAGTTTCTTTGCCAATTGTTGTGTAATGGTACTTCCGCCGCCGCGCTCGCCGCCTTTTAAAATACCGACGGCTACTCCCATCAATGCCCGTGAGTCAATGCCTGAGTGCTCATAGAAACGGGCGTCTTCGGTCGCAATGAGGGCTTTTACAAGATTGGGAGAAAGGCTATCGTAGTCAATGGGAGTACGATTTTCGGTATAAAATTTCCCAATCAATTGCCCGTCAGAAGAATAAATTTCGGAGGCTTGGGCCACCTTGGGGTTTTGTAAATCTTCGACGCTGGGCATACTGCCACACAACCATAAAAAGTTGGTTTCGACACAAAAGATGTAAAAAGCAAACGCGGCGGTCCCGTACACAAATGCTTTCCAAGTCAGGATTACGGGGCGGTAGTAGGGGGAGTTAACATCAACACGAGAATAAAAACTTCTTTTTAACGAGGTACGGTACGCCTGTAAGGTATGAGTCCAGTTTTGTAGCCGTTCCTTGCCCACTATTTTACCCAATAAATTGTAAAATAACGACAGCAACAGACCGAATGCCCGTTTTACAGGAGCAATGAGTTTTTGCCAAATCACGTTCAGTTTCTCCAAAAATTCACGCATAAATCAATGCATAATGGGTTTGAGCGTCAAAGATAGCTTTTTTGATAGATACCAAAAAACGAAGTGGTTTTACGAATTGTCATTATGTAGTCTGGAATTCGTATAATACAGCGGTTATAACTATTTCTATACAAACGATGACAAACACAAACTCATGATCAATTAACGACCACAAATGACTAATGCGTGACAATCCATGACTCCAAAACTTCTACCCAAGTTCGAGCGGGACTAAATTGACTGCGACAGATAAGGTATGCTTGCCAGAACTGAAAATGATTCCCTTCAGCGGGGCTATGTCGCCGTAATCCCGTCCGTAGGCCGTGATAATGTGCCTTTCTTGCGGAATCATGTCGTTGGTGGGGTCAAATTCGCACCAACCCATGTTAGGAATATAAACCGACAACCATGCGTGGGAAGCATCCGAACCTTGCAATTTTTTCTTGCCGGGTGGCGGCAAAGTCTCTATATAGCCGCTTACGTAACGGGCTGGAAACCCCAAACTTCGCAGGCAAGCAATGGCCAGATGAGAAAAATCTTGACAAACGCCTTTGCGCTCTTTCAAGACGGTTTTGAGGGGTGTATTAAGGCTAGTGAAGTCGGAAACAAAAGCAAATTCAGTAAATATTTTATGGCACAACCTTCGCACGCAGTCATATAAAGGAAGGGTATCGGCAAAACAATCGCGGGCAAAATCCTTGATTTCATCGTCCCAAGTAATAAACGGACTCGGCAACATATATTGCAACAGTTCCGCTTTCAATAAATGGGTATTCCAAACGTAGTGACGGGCTTCCTGACAGGTCATGGAGAGGCTTTCCGACAAAATGGTTTTGGGGAAACTTTCTACGGCACTTTCGGCTATGACTTCCAATTCTTTGTGCGAAACATCAATGGAAAAATAATGCAATGTATTACCAAAAAAATCGGTTCTCGGAACCACTTCAACGGGAAGGGGCGTGATGTGGAGCGAAAAAGAATGACAAAGTTGTCCCTTCATGGTTTGGGGTTTCAAACAAACCAAACTGTGGTAGGTATTTACTGGTACCACATATTTATAGTGCGTTCGATGCGTTAGCTTATACTTCATGAATGTCGTTGTTATCCGTACCCTCCAGCAAAACATTTTGAATGACGGTATGCATGAAATACAAATGGGTTAAGCTAAGGGTAACTGAAGAAATTAAATCGGTTACCTCCGATAACAAGCCATCTAATTTTTCCCGAAACAAGGTGCTGGGCTGACATGCGCTTAGTTTGGAAATATCGGCCAGTTTGATTTTGGCAGACGCCTCCAAAACGGCTTTTTCGGCTTGATTTAAACGGTCTGATTGGGCATTTTTGGGAAGTTGACTTAGACAGTTCGACAACATATCTAGTTGATACACCAGCGAATAAGGGAGCTTATTGTCCAATAAAACCATGTCGAGGGTAGCTTCTAAATTAAAGCTGGTTTTGTAAATCTGACGGTAATGAACCAGCAGGTGTTGGTTGGTCAACAAGGCTTCAATAAGTTCACTCTCAATGTTTTCGTCATTTTTGAAGCTAAAAAAAGAACGAATAATACTGATGCGAGATAGTACCCGCTCTACGAGTTTGCCCGCTTCCAACAGATAGTAGCCGTTGTCGCGCGGCATGGATTCAGAAATGATGCCGTAGAAAGTAAACAGGCGAATGTGCAGTTTGTCCAACACTTTTTGAAAACCGTTGGGGTTTTGAATGTCGGCGTTGACGACCTTTTTCTGACTGTTTTCAATCAGGTTAATAATCCGGCGGGTGTCGTTGTTCCATTTGTCGCTGACGCTAATGACCGCCATCAGAAATGAGCCCAAATGTGAGGCCACCGAGCCTGATTTTTGAGCGTTCCGTATCAATTCAATGATTTCTACGTACGGATTCTCGCGAATTTCTTCATTCTTTTCGTCGGTAAAGCCTGGATACGTAAAGGTCAGGTGGGTAATGGATTGCAACAAAATGTCGATGTACTCTGATTTATATGAACCCCTGAAAGCCACGTTTTCGTTGAGTGCGTTGATGACGATGGTCAAAAATTTGGTCAGCGCCATGGTGCGTTCGCTGTAACGGCCCACCCAAAACAGGTTTTCGGCGGTACGGCTCGGCAGCGAAGTATGGTGAATAACGGGCAGGGATTTAGGAACAATAATTTTGGTCTTGACCTCGGGCATCGTGTCCGAAACAATCCAAGTGTCTTTGGAAATTCCGCCGTATTGATTTGAAATGATGTACCGGTCTTTTTCGGCCGAGCTGCGGGTCAAACCGCCCTGCATCACCTGATAGTCATTGCCATCAGAGACCAAAAAAGCCCGGAGCGAGGCCAAGCGAGGCTCGATTTTCCCATCAATCAGCGAGGGTGTGGTTGAAAGGCTCACCTCTTCCTGCGCCACATATTCATGTGGATTTTGGAGAATGGCGTTTCTGAGGTCGCTGAGCTGTTCGTTGGTCAACAGTCGCCCGTACATGGACCGGAATTTTTGCTTTCGATTGGCTTTTTTGATGATTAAACGGTGAAGGTTGGCCAACACGAAATTGCGCTCTTTGGGTTGCCCGCACCACCAAGTCGCAATCGACGGCATGATGAGCTCTTCCCCCAAAAAATAGCGGCACGTAATGTTCATAAAGGCCAGAAAGGCACTGTTTTCGAGTACACTTGCGCCGGGCGGGTTTAGCACCGTAACATTGCCCGAGCGAATAACGTGCAACAGCCCGGGTACACCCAGGCGCGAATCTTCCCGCAGTTCGAGCGGGTCGCACCAATCGTCGTCAACGCGGCGCACGATGACATCCACGCGTTCCAAACCGTCGATGGATTTTAACCAAACGTAGCCGTTGCGGACCAATAAATCGTCGCCTTGGGCCAGCGTATAGCCTAAATAAGAGGCCAAATAAGCGTGCTCAAAATAGGTTTCGTTGTTGGAGCCAGGCGTAAGATAAACAATGTTAGGATTTTCTTTGCCCCGATTGGCAAATCCTGCGACGGTTTGACTAAAATGATTGAAAAAAGGAGAAAGCCGATTCACAAACATACCTTCGGTCAGCTCAGGCAGCAATTTGCTCATGATGCGGCGGTTTTCGAGCGTATAGCCTGCCCCTGAAGGAACTTGGGTACGGTTATCGACGAGCCACATTCGGCCATCGGGTCCCCGCGCCATGTCGGCGGCGTACAAAATCAATTGATTTTGGGAAGGGATTTTGATGTCAAAACAAGGTCTACAAAAACCCGTATTGTCAAACACCAATTCGGGAGGTAAGATGTCATCTTTGACCAGTTTTTGGGGGCCATAGATGTCTTTCAGCATCAAGTCGAGCACCAATGCCCGTTGTTTGAGGCCTCTTGAAATATGATCCCATTCCTTTTGCTCAATGAGAAAAGGAATGGGATCGAGTTGCCAAGGACGGTTCAGGCCATCCGAGCTGTCATAAATATTGTACGTAACACCGTTTTCTCGTAATCTATTGATAATCTCCTGATTACGCACTTCTAGCTCTTTGATTCCTAGTCGTTCGAGCGACGCAAATAGCGTTTGCCAGTGGGGCTTAACGCGACCATCGGGGCCGATGGTTTCGTCGTAGGAATTGATTTCCTGTCGATACGATTGGAATAAATCAAGAGCGGTGCCTGTGTGCATTAGGGATTGGTTACAAATAATATCAAAACGGTATTATGGCCCTAAATTACTACTTTGCGCGCCAAAATCTTCGTAAATCCAGCGTATTTGGATATTCTGGATTGACTAACTCAATCGGCGTATCAATTTTTAGGTCTTTTTTGCTTTCGGCCACAAACCGCGAAATGGTAGAAGTAGCCTGCTGAACGGGTATTGATGCCTCCTGATTTTCGTTGGATGGCGTGTGTCCAAAGCCCCAAAAACGACTTATTTTTCGGGATTCGGCTTCATAACTATTGACGGGATAAGTGTCAAAACTGCGGCCTCCAGGGTGCGATACAAAATAGGTGCAGCCGCCCAATACGCGGTTGTTCCAAGTGTCTACCACGTCGAATACCAGCGGTGCATCTACCCCGACCGTTGGGTGAAGTGCCGATGGTGGGTTCCAGGCTTTGTAGCGTATACCGGCCACAAATTCACTTTTGACGGCGGTACTGCGAAGCGGAACCCGGCAGCCGTTACAAACCAAAATGTGCCGGTCTTGCACAAAACCGCTTACTTTTACCTGTAAACGCTCAAGCGAAGAGTCGACAAAACGCGCTGTTCCTGAGCTAGATAGCTCTTCGCCAAGTACGTGCCAAGGCTCAATACCAAGACGTATTTCGAGTTGCATATTGTCGACCGTGATGTTGCCGTAATGCGGAAAACGGAATTCAAAGAAAGGGTCAAACCACGAAATATCGAAGGCATAACCTGCATCTTTGAGGTCGTTGACCACATCTATCATGTCGAGATAGGCAAAGTGTGGCAACAAAAAGCGGTCGTGCAATTCGGTACCCCAACGAATCAGTTTTTTCTTGTAAGGTTGTTTCCAGAATTTGGCAATCAATGCCCGTACCAACAAGGTCTGCACCAAGTTCATGTGCTTATGAGGCGGCATGTCAAACGCCCGGAATTCCAAAATCCCCAATCGCCCCGTGGAAGAATCGGGGGAATACAGTTTGTCAATGCAGAATTCCGTGCGGTGGGTGTTGCCCGTCACATCCACCAATAGATTGCGGAATATTCGGTCGACCATCCAAAACGGCACTTCTCCTTCATCGGGTATTTGGTCAAAGGCAATTTCGGCTTCGTACAGGCGCTCGTCGCGGCCTTCGTCGATGCGAGGTGCTTGACTCGTTGGGCCAATGAATGAACCCGCAAACAAATAACTGAGCGCGGGGTGGTGCTGCCAATAGGTAATCAAACTGCGCAGTAAATCGGGCCGACGAAGTACGGGACTGTCGGAAGGAGTAGCTCCGCCAATGGTGACGTGGTTGCCGCCGCCCGTGCCCGTATGTCGCCCATCCACCATAAACTTGTCGGTGCCCAAACGGGCAAAAAAGGCCTCTTCATACAGGGCACTTATGTTGTCAACTAATTCTCCCCACGATTTGGAAGGATGAATGTTGACTTCGATAACGCCCGGGTCGGGAGAGACAATCAGTTTTTGTAAACGATAATCCGACGGCGGCGTATAGCCTTCAATCCGTACAGGAATTTGGAGTTTTTCGGCCGTGGCTTCGATAGAAGCCATCAAATCCAAGTAATGTTCTAAATATTCGGTAGGAGGAAGAAACACGTACACAATGCCATCGCGCTCTTCCACCGAAAGGGCTGTTTTGAAGGTGTCGACTTCATAGGCCACCGTTTTCTCGGCTTCTTTCTCGTCAGTTTTTTCTTTTTTTACCGTCGAAACAGGGGCTTTATAATCGGGAGCAATGGTGCCATAGCGTTTTTCAACCACGCCTCCGTATACGCCCAACGGCGGCAAATCTTCAAACGGACTCCGCTCTATGGGGTCTTCGCGCTTGTCTTTGGTTACCTCAGGCAGTGATTCCAAAGGCAAACGTAATCCAACGGGAGAATTGCCTGGAATCAGGAAACAATGATTACGTCTAAACTGCCACACACAGCTTGTCCAAGCCTGCGTCCGCCAATCCCATTTGATGGGCAAAACGTAGCCTGCTGGGTTATTTAAGCCTTTTTCCAATAGTTTTGCCAACGTCTGACGCTCAACCGAATCTTTCAGATTGACGGCCAACGGGTCGATATTGACAGGGAGTTTTCCTTCCTCCAAGGCCCAATAAATGGGGTCTTCGTAGGTGGACGTTAAATTGTTAGGATTGATTCCGAGATATTTGGTCAGTTCAGACGCAAATAACTCAGCATCTCTAAACGTAAATTTTGGACCATCTTCTTTGGCCACCAACGCGTCGTTTTTCCACAACGTTTGGCCGTCTTTGCGCCAGTATAGTGCGTATTGCCAGCGCGGAAACAACTCCCCAGGATACCATTTCCCTTGTCCAAAATGAAGCAAGCCTCCATGTGCAAACCGATTTTTGAGGCGCAGGGCCAAGTCATAGGCTAGTTTACGTTTCAGCGGGCCGTCGGCGGTGGAATTCCATTCGGGAGATTCAAAATCATCAATTGAAACAAAAGTCGGCTCGCCGCCCATCGTGAGCCGTACGTCGCCTTCATGCAAATCCTTTTCTACGTCATTGCCTACTTGCATGATGTTTGCCCACTGTTCTTCGGTGTAGGGCTTGGTGACGCGGGGGTCTTCGTGGATGCGGTAGACGCGGTTGTCGAATTCAAAACTTACTTCACAAATGTCGGTCGCACCCGTTACGGGGGCAGCGCTGGCGTAGTCTGGGGTACAGCATAACGGAATGTGTCCCTCACTCGCAAAAAGCCCCGAAGTAGGGTCAAGTCCAATCCAGCCGGCGCCAGGCACGTAGGCCTCGGCCCACGCGTGCAAATCCGTAAAGTCGGCTTCGGGTCCAGAAGGGCCATCGAGCGATTTTACGTCGGAGGTCAGCTGAACCAAATAGCCCGACACGAAGCGCGACGCTATCCCCAAATGCCGAAGAATCTGCACCAACAGCCAAGCCGAATCTCGGCATGAGCCGCTCAGACTGCTAAGGGTTTGTTCGCAGGTCTGGACACCGGGTTCCATACGAACATTATAAAAGATGTCTTTGAAAAGTTTTTGGTTGAGATAGACCAGATAATCAACGGTTTTGATGTCGGTCGTAATCTTGTTTTTCTCAATCCAATCCATCAACATCGGTCCCGCCTCGCGAGCCTCCAGATAGGGGGTTAGTTCATTTTTGAGGAGTTTGTCGTACTGAAAAGGGAATTTTTCGGCGTATTCTTCCACAAAAAAGTCAAACGGATTGATGACTTGCATTTTGGCAATGACTTCCACTTCTATGCTCAGCTCGGTCGTTTTTTCGGGAAAAACCACCCGTGCCTGATAATTGCCGAAAGGGTCCTGTTGCCAGTTGATAAAATGATTTTTGGGTGAAATCTTAAACGAATATCCTTCAATCGGCGTGCGCGAGTGAGGGGCAGGGCGCAACCGAAAAATGTGCGGTGAAAGGCTGACACTTCGGTCAAAGATGTATTTAGTTTTGTGGGAAATAGCAACTTTTATCGACATATACAATCAATTTGATACGAACTTTGGACGATTTATGTAAAAAAAATCAAAAATGCGGTTAAAAGTAAATTAACCAATAAAAAATCATAGATTCTCTTGAAAGGTGTATAAATTCTTGATTTTTTGTATCTAAAAGTAATTGTATATATTGTTACACAGGTGTCTTTGGTTGTTAAATTCCCAAATTTTTCAAGAAGTCTTCGCGATAACTGCTCCCGATGGGGATTTCGTGGTTTTGAATAAAAACACGATTGCCTTCAATGTGCGTAATTTTGGCTTTGTTGATAATAAAAGAGCGATGCACACGCAAAAACAATGATTTTGGCAATAAGTCCTCAAAACCCGAAAATGTCATGCTTGGAAGTAATGAATTTTGGGTGGTGACAATTTTAATGTAATTGCCCTGCGCTTCGGCAAAAAGCAACTCTTCGTGCATGATTTTGTAAATCTTTCCGTCAAATTTCAGAAACAGATAATTCTCCGTTTTTCCGTTTTCCATTCCTCCCTGTTCTGGAAGTATCAACCTTTCCAACGCTTTGTCAACGGCCACGATGAAGCGCTCAAGCGAGAACGGTTTTAGCAGGTAATCAATGGCCGCCAAATCGAAGGCATCCACCGCATATTCTTTATAAGCTGTGGTAAAAATAACTTGAGGTTGATTTCTGAGGGTTTTAAGAAACGCGATGCCGTTGAGCACGGGCATATTTATGTCCAAAAAAAGAATATCAATCTTTTGAGTTTGCAAGATCGTTTTGGCCTCTAACGCATTGCCAACCGAAGCCACAATGTGAAGCATGGGCAAATGACCACAGTAGGCTTTGACGATTTCGCGGGCGATGGGTTCGTCATCAACGATCAGGCAATTGATTTGGGACATAGGGGTTTTTGCAAAAAGTTACCGAAATTAAGATTTAGGAAGTAGGAGGTCTGAAATTGCAAAGTAATGACAATTCATCCTATTTCATACCTCTTACTTCTCCTGCCTCTTACTTCCAATTTCTTACTTCATTTTAAGCTGAAGCATGACCTGATAAGAACCGTCTTTCTCTTCAATCATCAAATCGTGTTGATTAGGGTAAAGCAACTCCAATCGTTTTTTTACACTGGCAAGGCCAAAACCACTGTGTTTTTCAGGCGTACTTTCGGGTTCCTTCGCTGGGTTATAAGAATTTTTTACGGAAAATAGAATGGAGTCCGACCAGGTTTTGAGCGTCAAGTCCACAAAAATGGTTTCGTCTACCGTGTTTTTGGAATGTTTAAAAGCATTTTCAATGAAGACAATCAACAACATCGGGGCAATTTTGATGTCGGGTTTAGGAAGGGGTTCAATGGCTGTTCGTAGCAGCAACCGCTCTCCGATACGTATTTTTTCAAAGTCAATATAATTGTTAATGTATGCCAACTCGTCTTGTAACGGTACAAACACTTCTTTGGCATCATAAACCGAATACCGCAATAAATCAGCCAATTTTAATAACAATGGCGGGATTTTTTCGTGTTGCGTAATCGATAATCCGTAAAGGTTATTGAGCGTGTTGAACAAAAAATGCGGACTCAATTGCGACTGCAACAATTGCAACTCGCTTTTGCTTTGCGAGGCGAGCTGCTGAGCTTCGCGCAGTTGTTGCTGGACATTGTTCCGAATCATTTTAATCAAAGTACCCAAGGCCAAAGGGACGATAATGAACGGAATCCAAAACAAAAGCTGCACTAATTTATTCCCCTGAAAAGGCAAGGCAAACAGCCCAACTGCGCAACCTATAATCAGAAGAATCATTCCAATAATATACTCATTGGAGATCGTTTTCGTAGGCAAAATCCAAAGTTGAGAAATATACCTACCCGCGAAGATTCCTACAATAAATAAGAACGTGATTGTCGTGGCAACGGCCTCGTCTTCGTGGATTCCTATGGCCCTGACGTACGTTTCAATCATAAAGAAGAGAGGTACACTGAAAAGAAACGATAAATAAATATAGAGATTCTTTCCGAAAAAAGAGGTTAGCCAATGATTGTTTGAACTACTCATAAGCGTACTATTTGCATGTGTTTTATTGAATCGGTGGACAAAGTTGAGGAATTTAGTAAATGTGCGGCCATTTTCAGGACGAATACGCTCAAATCAATGACGGAAACCTTACGAAAACGCACCAACTGGTTTGTCACCCAAAAATGAGTTTCTGTCAGTTTCTTCGCAAGCTTCGACATGATTTTTTCGGGGGTTGACCAACGGCTTTAATCTTTGTCCAGCAATTAGTAAGCCGATTCTCATCACTAACACACACACGTCAATGAAAACATCAGCCATTTTACTTTTAACCCTTTTGTCATTATCTATTTACGCCCAAAAAACAATTTCTGGTACGGTCAAAGATACGCAGAATGAAACCGTTCCAGGCGCTACCGTGAAGTTACTTAAAGCTACGGATTCGACGATTATTTCGGGAGAAATTACCAACGCAAACGGGAAATTTCAATTCATTAATCTGCAAAACGGAATGTATCTCCTGGCAATCACCGCCATGAGCCAAAAAAATTACATTAGCGCGGTGCTTACAATTGATGATGAACACAGTAGTATAGTTTTGCCCGTCATCGTGCTGTTACCCGTCAAAAACATTGAATTGAAAGAAGTGATAGTCAAAGCGAAACGTCCGCTGATTGAGCAGGATATTGACAAAACCATCGTAAATGTAGAATCCATGATTAGCAGCGCAACGAGCAATACTCTGGAAGTATTGGAAAAAACGCCTGGCGTAACCGTTGGGATGAACGGTGAAATCAGTCTCAACGGCAGAAGTGGCATCTTGGTGCTGATTGACGGACGTGCCACGTATATGTCGGGGCCCGATTTGGCCGCGTACCTGAAATCACTTCCGGGCGGATTGTTGGATAAAATCGAGTTGATGGATAATCCCTCGGCCAAGTACGATGCGGGCGGGAATGCCATCATCAATATTCGTCTGAAAAAAAATAGGGTAGGAGGGTTTACGGGCAATATTTCCATGGGTTCCAGCCAAGGCGTTTATGGAAGACACAACGGCTCCATGAACCTAAATTACAACCATAAAAAGCTCAACGTATTTGCTAACTTAGGTTTAAACAAAGAAAAAAATTACAACAAAGATATTTTTGACCGACGCTTTTATGACACCGAAGGCCAACAAATTTCAAACGTGCTGCTCCTCAATGACAATATCACCCGCAATAAAGGTGTGAATGCCATTTTGGGGGTGGATTATGCCGCTACCCCAAAAACAACTTATGGTTTGTTGATTAACATGAATGGTGGCGTCCGAAACACAAGGATTGATTACAACAGCAATAACTTTAATGCCGACCGTTTGCTTGATGCCAGAGGAGATGGAAATACTGTAGTAAATGATAGAAGAAGGAATTTCGGCAGTAACCTGAACCTCCAGCATAAATTCAACCAGGCAGGACGGGAGTTAATGGCGGACATAAACTATCTCAATTACCGAGGCGATGGGAATCAGGGGGTGCAAAATTTTCGATACTTGCCCGAAGGTAGTTTAATTGATGGCGACGAGTTCTTATACTTGGTTCCTGGCAATATTAATATTTATACGGCCAAAGCAGACTATGTTCATCCTTTGAAAAATAAGGCAAGTTGGGAAGCGGGACTCAAATCCAGTGTCATAGATAACGATAACAAATCTAATTATTTTGATGTAAAAGGCTCGACACAGCTCATCGACAATCGAAAGTCCAATCATTTTAAGTACCATGAAAACATTAATGCGGCCTATATTAACACCCGAAAAGAGTGGAAACGGGTGGGAATGCAGTTGGGACTACGAGCCGAAACGACACAAGCCCGAGGCAATCAATTAGGCAATGAAGCCGTAATCGGAAGTAAATTTACTAAAAATTATACCAAGCTATTTCCAAGCGTATTTATCAATTATAAGCTGGATAGTTTAAATAAGAATTCTTTGAATTTAAGCTTCATACGTAGAATAAATCGCCCTGATTATCAGTCGCTTAATCCATTTGTCTTTTTTCGTGACCAATATTCTTATACGGCTGGCAATCCCTTGTTACTTCCTCAGTACCAGAATCGGATTGAATTGAAATTTCAACACAAACAATGGTTGCAAATGGGCTTGAGTTATAACCGTTTTACCAACGTGATTTTTCAAACTACCGAAGCCATTGATACCATTTTTATCACGCGTCCCAACAACGTAGCCAAAGGCTTTATGCTATTGCTCAACACATCGGTATCTGGTTCGCCGACCAAATGGTGGAATCTGATTTATACCTTACGATTATCGCACATGGGGCTCAACGGCGTGAGTTATACCGAAAAATTGAACCCGAGCGCCTATGTAGCAAGGTTTGAATTATACAATCAGTTTCAATTGAATAAAGGCTGGAGTGCCGATTTGTCAGGATATTATGCCAGTTCAGACCTCAACGGACAGGCTTATACGGGCATGATGTATCGGGTGGGCGGAGCCTTGCAAAAGAAAATTTGGAACGATAAAGCAAGTATACGCGTCTCGGTAGAAGATGTTTTTCATTCGTGGATTCGACACAACCGCTCGGTCAGTATCAAACAGGCGCAATTTTTTCAAACCAACGAATCGGATACCCAGCGGATAGGCGTGGCGTTTACGTATCGTTTTGGTAAAGACACCTTTGCCCGCAAGCGCCGCCACAACGACAACGCCGCCGATGATGAAAAAGGAAGGATAAACTAAGAGTAATCGTTGGATTTTTGGTACTTTACTTATCAAAAGTAAGCAAATATAAAAACTCTCATGAAGCAGCTGTTCTTTCTACTGATACTCGGTTTTCACGTCAGTATAGCCCAAAAACTCAGCATCGACCCCAGCGTTACGTACCAAACCATGCACAGTTTTGGGGCTTCGGATTGTTGGTCTATGCAGATGGTGGGCCGATATTATCCGATTGAAAAACGCAACAGGATTGCAGAACTGCTTTTCAGTAAGGAGTTTGACACCGCTGGAAATCCCAAAGGGATTGGGCTGTCGATGTGGCGCTTTAATATCGGTGCCGGAAGTACCGAACAGGGCATGGGCAGCAAAATCACCAACGAATGGCGCCGAGCGGAGTGTTTTTTAGAAAATGGGAAATATGATTGGACTAAACAACAAGGACAACAATGGTTTTTGGAAGCGGCCAAGCGCCATGGTGTTGATTTTACGCTTGGGTTTCTCAATTCTGCGCCCGTTTCGATGACCAAAAACGGGCTGTCGATTGGCAGTGGCACCTTGGGAGAATGGAATTTTGACAAATCAAAAATGAATGATTTTGCTGATTTTCTGGCCCAAGTTTCGACTAGATTCAACTTCGATTACCTGAGTCCGTTCAACGAGCCACAATGGGATTGGGGCCCGAAATCAAAATCGGGCTTTGGCTCGCAGGAAGGCACGCCCATCAACAACGAAGACATCGCCTGGGCCACCCGAAAGATTGACGAAACATTTGGGCAGAAAAAGCTAAAAACGCGCATCGTGTTGACCGAAGCGGCCCAAATTGATTATTTGTACAAATCCAAAACCAACCGTTCGGAGGTGCATCAGGACAATCAAATTGAGGCTTTTTTTGACAAATCGAGCCCCAATTACGTAGGAAACCTAAAATCGGTTGAAAGTCTAATGTGCGGTCACAGTTATTTTACAACTTCGCCGACCGCCGAGCTCATCAAAAAAAGACAGGATTTAGGTGAGAAAATAAAGCAACAAAACATCTCGTATTGGCAATCAGAATATTGTATTTTGGGAGATAATGCGGGCGAAATCAAAGGAAACGGGGTAGATTTAGGCATGAAAACGGCCCTGTACGTTGCCAAAGTGATTCATGCCGACCTCATGCACGCCCATGCTTCGGCTTGGCATTGGTGGCTTTCGGTGAGTGCCAATGATTTTAAAGACGGTTTGATTTACGTCTTTAACAACGGTGCAAAAGGAGAAAATGACAAAAATAAATTTGATGGAGAAGTGCTGGATTCCAAATTGTTGTGGGCATTGGGTAATTATAGCCGATTTATTAGACCCAATATGAAACGAATTAAAGTGGATATGGCAGCTGAAAACGTGCTGGTCTCGGGATATACCTCCAAGAATCAAGTTGTCGTGGTTTTTGTAAACAATAGTGGCAGTCAACGGGTTGAATTACCAAAAATGCGTAGAAAACAAAAAATAGACGCCTATGTCACCTCCCAAACCGAAAATTTGACGCACCGAAAAGTCAATAAAAATATTCTCGAACTACCCGCTGAATCGGTAGTAACGCTAGTAATTACGTATTAAAAATGTTTAAGCGGGGTTATTTCGCTTAGTAATATAATTTATTTAAAGCTTAGGTTTTGAAGGAATTTGGAGAAAATAAATTTCCTTTTAAACTGCATTTTATCAGAAATTCACTGTATTTTAGTTGCATTTCCGCCCATTATTGTCATTGATTTTATCAAATTGACTACGTTCATTCATTTTTTTATTCATCTCATGGAAAAGACACTCTACTTCGCTTCCCTGTTTTTTCTGTGTTTTTGGGCGAAAGCACAGGAAAACAAACCGTATAACTACATTGTGCCTGAATCAAAAATTGCCGATTCTGACCATACCATCGAAGTCAATAAGAAAGGAGATACCGTTTTTATTGCCCATTACAAAGGGCAGGATCTCATCAACCGCAGCAATCAGGATTTTGTCAGAACCTACAAAGGAACTCCTTTTTTTAAGAATGGTTGGTACCGTGGTAAAGTCCAAACGGGTACTGGAATGGAATGGGAGTTTGTAATGGCCTATAACATCCAGAAAGAGGAGGTTTATTTGTCAAACAACCCTAATATGGAAGCTACCGTGATGAGACCCGTCTCGTTTACAATGGCAGGACACACATTCCGACAGTACAAAAACCAATATTACGAGGTTATTTACGAAGGGGGGAGTCAGATTTGGAAAGAATACGGATGCACATTGGTTTTTAGTAAATCGGGTCAACGAACGGGCTATGAAGCTGAGGGCGGCGTCAATGAATACGATGGTGAGTTTGTAAAAACGGTCAAGTATTACCTGAAAGAGGGGGATAAATTACGAGAAATCCCTTCTAAAAATCGACTATTTAAACTTTTTGGCGCCAAATCCAATGATGTGAAAAACTACGCAAAAACCAAAGGGCTCAATCTTTCTAAGGAAACTAATTTGGTCTCATTATTTAGATATTACGACTCTTTGTAGGTAAAGATCAGGAAAAAACATAGTTTCTTTGGTTAATTCACAACTTTTTAAACCTAAAAACGTTTCACTGTAAGTTCATTAAACAAATAACAAACAAACATGAGAAATTCAATTTTTGCCTTATTCCTTTCGCTTATTGCGCTTAATTTCGCCTGTAGTCAAAATCCCCCTAAAAGTCCGCTCATTACGGTAGATGGTAAAGACGTGAAAGTGGTCTTTGGACAGCCTTCCAAGCGCGGTCGGGTTATTTTTGGGGCTGAAGGTAGCCAAAGCCTTGAAAAATACGGCAAAGTATGGCGTACTGGTGCCAACGAAGCAACCGTGATTACCTTCAAAAAAGATGGACAATTTGGTGGCAAACCCGTAAAAGCGGGTGACTATGGATTGTTTTCAATTCCTGGTGAAAAAGAATGGGTCGTCATCCTCAACAGTGAACCAAAACAATGGGGAGCCTATAACTATAAGCAAGATAAAGACGTGTTGCGCATCACCGTGCCAACCATCGCATTGAAAGAACCCGTTGAAAAACTGAATTTCGAAGTAAAAGACAACGCTCTGATTTTTATGTGGGATACGTCGAGTTTCTCGGTGCCATTGAAATTTTAGTGACTTGCTAATAATATTTTCTAAAGCCTGACCTTAGGGTCGGGCTTTTTTATGGGAAAGAGAATTAATCAAAAGTTTAGCAAACCGAGTGTACTGTCTTCACAACATTCGCATAAGTGGTGCCCTTTTCTGATTTGAAGCGAAAAGGAATTTTAAGAAACCACGACAAATACGCCCGATGGACTATTAAATTCCTGCTTAAAAAGTCTTTTCTTACCAAACCTCTTATTTTGTTAACCCCTATGTCTGTCCTAAACCGTCGCCAAACCCTTGCCGTTCTGGCTTCTACCGCTGGAGCGGGTCTATTGCCCGAGACTGTCACCGCCGCCGTTGCTAAAAAGCCCGCGTTCATTCCTTGCCTCAATATGAGCACAATTCGGGGGCAAAAATTGGGATTTGTCAAGGAACTGGAAACGGCCTCAAAGGCTGGTTTTCGTTCGGTAGAAATCTGGATGGATACGCTCCAAAATTTTATAAAAGAAGGAAATACGCCCGCTCAGGCCCGCAAAATAGTGGGAGATTTGGGCATAACCATCGAAAATGCCATTGGTTTTGCCCCTTGGATTGTAGACGATGAAGCAGCCCGCGCCAAAGGCCTCGCCCAACTTAAAACAGAAATGGAGCTGTTGGCGGAAGTGGGCTGTATGCGTGTAGCCACGCCCTCCGTAGGGGCCCAAACGCCGCAATCGGCCAAAATAGATTTACAAAAAGCCGCCGAGCGCTACCGCGCCATTCTCGAAATCAGCGACCAAACCAAGGTGATTCCGCACTTGGAACTGTGGGGTTTTTCAAAAAACCTGAACAAATTGAGCGAAGTAATGTACGTAGCGACCGAAAGCGGCCACCCGTCGGCGCGTTTGTTATTGGATGTGTACCATTTATACAAGGGCGGTTCTAGCCTTGACACGCTCAAACTGGTGGGAAAACCTGGTGTTGAAATTTTCCATATCAACGATTATCCCGCTTCGTTGCCCCGTGAGACCATCGTCGATGCCGACCGCATTTATCCGGGCGACGGCGTGGCACCCATTGCCCAAATCCTGAAAACCATCAAAAATCCAGATCGCCCCATTGTACTTTCGTTGGAGGTTTTCAACAAAACATACTACGCCCAGGACGCACTTGTTGTGGCCAAAACGGGATTGGATAAAATCAATAAAGTCATTGCGGGGATTTAGGGTGTTTTGCGTGGTGGCGTCGGGTTCTCAAACCCGACGCCACGGTTTATACTTTTTTATCCCGAAAATAATCGTAATTTGGAAGATAATACGGATTGGCGTTTAGAGCACAAACGTTTTGCACGATATTTGCGTTAGTTATATATTTAAAATTAACGTATGCTCCGGCCGCTAATTTTAAGCCATGCCGTGACTATATAACACCGATAATACCCAAAACCCGAATGCAGTTTATTTTTCCGACCTTTTTATGGAGTTTGTTGGCGGTAGGCATTCCCATTGCCATCCATTTATTCAACTTCCGCCGCACTCGGCGCGTTTTCTTCTCCAATGTCTCGCTTTTGAAAAACGTCGAAATGGAAACGAGTTCGTTTCGACGCCTGAAACAATACCTCATTCTAGCCACCCGGGTTTTGGCCATCTCTGCCTTGGTTTTTGCGTTTGCCCAGCCTTATTTGCCCAGCAAAAACAAAGCAGGCACCAATGCTCAAAGCGTAACGAGCGCCTACATCGATAATTCGTTTTCGATGCAAAATGAGGACAATAATCAGCGGTATCTGGACGTAGCCACGGGAAAATTAGACCAATTGCTGACGCTTTTTCGTAACGCAACGCGCCTGCAACTGATTACCAATGATTTCAGTCCCGAAGAGCAACAATTGACGACCACCGACCGCATCAAAGACCGCTTGACGACCCTGAAATTGGCCCATACTCCGCGCAATTTTGCGAGCATATACAAACGTCAGGCCAATTTATTGGGGCGGTACGCGGGCAGTGGCAAAAATCAGTTGTTCTGGTTCTCTGATTTTCAAAAAAGCACCGCTGGCGACCTGTCCAATCTTAAGGTAGATTCGCTTAATCGGCTGTATATCATTCCCGTACAAACGACTGCCTCCCAAAATGTCTATGTTGATTCGGTGTGGCTCAATACGCCTTTTGTGCGTGAGTTTCAAAACAATGTGCTCTATGTGCGGGTGAGCAATGCAGGCAATGACGACGTGCGGAATCTGGTCGTAAAGCTGTATTTAGACGATGTTCAGGTGTCTACGGCTCCCGTCAATTTAGCTCCCAAAGGAGCGGCCACCACGGCTTTTAACTTCAACGTTCGGGGTAAAGGCTTTAAACGCGGTCGCGTAACGTTCGACGATTTACCGATTACGTTTGATAATGAATACTTTTTTGTGCTCAATGCCTCGCCGCTCATTCGCGTGCTACATGTGGCAGGCCAACCTAATCCTGCCCGCTCGGTAGAGAAGGTATTTGCTAACGATAGCCTCTTTACCCTGCGTACCGTCAGCGCCAACAACGCTGATATTGGTCTTTTGAAACAGTCTGATTTGGTGGTTCTTGAAAGTGTAGAGCGCGTGGAAGGTGCGATGCGCAGCGAAATTGAGAATTTCACGAAGCGCGGCGGAAGCGTGTTGGTGATTCCGCCATCCAACCCTGATATCGTTTCGTACGGCGGGTTTTTGTCGTCGTTGGGTGTGGGTGGATTGCAGGAACGTCCTTCCGACGAAGCCATTCCTTTGGCCAATCCTGAAAGAGGTAGTCCTTTTTTTAGTGATGTTTTTGAACAATCGGTTCGGCAAGAAAACCTTGAATTGCCCGTTTCAAAGCCTGTTTGGCAGTGGCAACCGGGTGGAGCAAAATTGCTTTCCTTGCGCAGTGGTGACGTATTTTTGAGTCAATCGGCCATTCAGCGCGGTAAAGTGTACGTGATGGCCAATCCTTTGTCGGAGTCATTCGGGAGTTTTGCCCAAAATGCCTTGTTTGTACCAGTGATGTACAAGATTGCAGCGCAGAGCGTACGAGAGCAGCGCACCGCCTACTCTTTCGACGAAAATACCGTCTCGCTTACGGTGCCTGAATCATCTCAAAACACCATTTTCAAACTCAAAAAGGACAAAATTGAGTTGATTCCTGTTCAACGGCTCAACGGCAATCAATTGACATTGGAGTTGCCTAAAAGCAACCAATTGAATGCCAATCAAGACTTGGATGCGGGCTATTATGAACTTCAGAAAGACGGCCAAACGGTTCAACTGTTGGCTTTCAACCACGATAATCTGGAATCACAGTTGGATTATTATACCCCCGCCGAACTGCGCAAACTGTTTGCCAATCAGCCCAATGTGCAGGTTTTTGACAATGTAGCCGATGGTGATTTTGTGAAAGAATTTCAAAAACAAAACCTCGGCGTCAGCCTTTGGAGTTATTTCCTTTGGGCCGCGCTGCTCTTCTTATTACTGGAAATTCTGGTGATTCGGTTTGTGAAGTAGAGGTATTAGCCTATTTTCATCTATGTATTAAAATTTCACCCTTACGCTTTGATAACCAAATTGTAAGGGTGAGAAATAAATTCAAATCTGCGACTCATTCCTTTATTTAAAGCCGAAGATTAACGGAAAGATAAAGGTCACGACGATCGTCCATAAGACATAAATTGGCAGATAAAGTGCCATGGTTTTGCCAATTTCGTTGATGTTGGTTTTCTTCGAAAATACCTTGTAGAGCTGCGCCGTGACCAGCAAAAGGTTGATGAGTATCAGTACATTACTTCCCAAAACTGCGGCCCTATTTGGTGTGATTCCCCATTCTGAAATCCTGAACAGGATGGCCGATAGAGCAATGCCATTTACAATGATGGTTACTACGGATAACAGAAAAAGCACCAGAATTTCTGCCTTACTTTTCGTAGCCGTCGAAGTTTCGGCAACAGAAAAGAAAATGATGGCCATCACGCCAATTAATAACGCATTGAAAATCAATAAAAACTCCCGGTCGTTATAAGGGTCTTTGCCCGAATAAACCATTGCCCCCAGATAAATAACCAGCATCACTAAGACCAAGGGACTGAAAATTTTAGCAATTACGGGCGAAACTTTACCCACCAATTGAGGATTGGTCTGGGTAAGGTAGGTGCCAATAATTGGGGCAGCAGGTAGACCGAAGAAAACAACATTTTCGAAATAAAACTTTTCAATATCAATGCCAATCAGCTTGAAAAGGCCCACTGTTATAGCCGTCATGATGCCGCCCGCTATCAGGATGAGGGTGGTCATTACTACCAAATCGCCGTTGTATTTTAAATAGCTAAGACGTTTTTCATCGTTGTTGCGTGCCTCACCCACAAAAGCAAAGCTTAATATTGACCACAGAAACAACAGTAAATGAATACACGATAAAACCAATGTATCGCTTTGCTTCACGTTGGGAAGGGAATTGATAAAAATCAAACCCACAAGGGTGGTGCCAACGATAATAGCGATTTTAGGAATTGATAATTGATTCTTCCAAGCAAAGTACGCCGACAGCGCGGGAAAAATAATAAAACCGATGTTTCTGGAAAAGAAAAACTCTTCGTCGATGGATAAAAGCGCGGGGAGCTTAGCGATAAGACCTGCCACCAACGTCGCAATTATCACAAAAAGTAGCTCACCGCGAGTACCCCAGTTAATCTCGTCAGTTTCGTAATTCAGCCTTTCATTCCAGAAATCAGCGAGTGAGTTGCCCTTAAGTTCTGGATATAAGGCACTAAAGGCTCGCTTAAAATTTACCTTATTGGTTCGGTACAACTTTTCAAGTTGCCCAGGGTCGTTTAGATGGGTCAGTATTTCGGCTTTCATGAGTAAATATTTTTAAATTTATTAGTCAATATCATTCATTCAAATGCTTGAAAGCAGCTTAGTCCCACAATGTGCCGTCCAATCCCAACACAATCCCAATCCACAGCACAAAGAGGAATCCAATCAGGCCCAATAGATAAGTCAATATTTTTGACCAATTGCCCTGCTTACGCTAATAATCCATGAAGAAGACAAAAGCTCCACCCATGGCACCCGCTAGCGGAACGATAATGAGTGGTCTAAGCATCCATAGCTTTCCCCATGCTGGGTTAGGCTCTCTGACTCCAACCAGAAAGATAGTGATCACAGTGAGGGCAATCCCTGCACCTATCAACGTGGGTTTCACCAAAGATGCTGGATGGATGGGCGGTGTTGTTAAATGGTTTCTCTTGGTCATGGTAAATGGTTTTTTGGTAGTGTATTTTAAAAAAAAGTAATGCTGTATGACTAAAAGTACTTTGTAATGCAAAGTAAATGATTTATAAAAATAATATCCAAATAAATGACCGTTTTTTTTATTAGCAAGGCTACAATTAAACATAGGATGAGGCGGCTTTTCGAGTGCTGGATTTTGCCTAATTAGGGGGAAAAGAGATATTTTTACCCCAAAAACAGTAAAGTTGGATACCTAACCCGTTTATTAAATATAACCCAATACCGTTGAGCCTATGTCCCTGATTGCCGCTTTCCAAAAAGACCAAGTTCTTCTTCACGATATTGAACAGCACCGCCAAAATACCGAAGGCTTCCGAATTTGGTGGCTGGGCCAAAGTGGTTTTTTGATTCAGTGGCAAAACAAACACTTGCTTTTTGACCCTTATTTGTCGGATTCGTTATCGGTAAAATATGCCGCAACCGATAAACCCCACACGCGCATGAGTGAGCGGGCCATAGCCCCTGCGTTGCTTACCATGATTGATGTAGTGACTTCTTCGCACAACCACACCGACCATTTGGATGCCGAGACCCTCATCCCACTGTTTGCCGCTAACCCTGATCTTCAATTGGTAATTCCTGAAGCAAATCGCGCGTTTGTGGGCGAGCGCCTGAAGTGCGCGGTGGATTGGCCAATTGGATTGAATGACGGCGAAAGCGTCGTCGTGGGTGGATTTAAAATCTACGGCGTTCCGTCGGCGCACAATGCCTTGGAGCGAGATGCCGAAGGGCGTTGCAAATTCATGGGATTTGTGGCCGAGTTTGGTGGCTATCGGGTGTATCACTCGGGCGACACGCTCTGGTACGATGGCATCGTAGACGTGCTGAAACCTTTTGCGGTCGATGTGGCTTTTTTACCCATCAACGGCAACAAACCCGAACGCCGCGTGGCGGGAAACCTTTCGGCCGAAGAAGCCGCGCGTTTGGGCGTGGAAATTGGCGCAAAACTCGTCATTCCGCACCATTATGATTTGTTTACGTTCAACACCGAAGACCCGCAGGAATTTATAAAACAAGCAAAATTATACGGCACGCCGCATCGAGTCTTGAATATTGGGGAAGGGGTGAGGGTTGAATAGTAGGGGAATGCAAAGGGTGGGCTTTTTATATGCGGCCAGAAGCCTGAAAATAGTTGTCACTCGCGTCCTGCGAGCGACTGCGGGGAAAAGCCATATTATTGCGTAAGTAGTTTAAAAATGTCTGTCCCCTCAACCCTTTCTAATTCACTGCCGTATGGGTAGTCTAAATATGGAATTATTGCTCTGTCGTAGTTAGCAATGGTATTTACATTATAAATCATTAAGTTGTCTGGGTTGTCAACATATTCTTGGTCTTCTGTCCCTGAAAAAAAACTCCAACCACTATCCATTTGCTCGTCTGATTCTTCACGATACATATAACCAACTTTCATTCCCTCCACAGTTATTTTGTTTGTTGCAAAACAGCCTCCCATAGCAGGAACTAATTCAACGATTTCTTCTGCTTTTAATTTAAAGTCCTTCGTGGTCATTTTTCTTGATTGGATTATATATTGTTTTATAATGCTCTCTAAATGAGTTGATTATTATTGTCTATCCGTTAATTGAGTAGACTTTCATTATACTTTTATATACAGCGGCCACCTATAAATAATCATTCCCGCAGGGGCGGACTCGACGTGTTGTACAAACGATAGCTGAGCCTTCGTTTTTTATTCGATTAATTGGGTGATATTGTTATCGGTCAGATTTTGAATGTTTTTTGTTATTTTCTCAATGTCCCAATCCCACCATTTCAGCGCTAAGAGTTTGGCAATTGTATCGTCAGAAAAGCGTTTTTTGATTTCGGTGGCAGGGTTTCCGCCAACAATTGAATAAGGTTCAACATCTTTTATGACGGTCGAGTTTGTGGCAATAATGGCCCCATCTCCAATGGTTACCCCTGCCATGATGGTCGCATTGTAGCCAATCCAAACATCATTGCCAATGCGGATGTCGCCTTTTTGAGGGTAGGTTTTTCCGTCCATCGCTTTCTCCCAACCATTCCCAAAAATCGCAAAAGGATAGGTCGTCAAGGCATTGGTTAGGTGATTTGCCCCGTTCATGATGAATGTTACATTGGAAGCAATCATGCAAAATTTCCCAATGACCAATTGGTCGCCAATGAAGTCAAAATGATATTTTACGTTCTTTTCAAAGTTTTCAACATTGTCAAAATCATCATAGTAAGTATAGTCGCCCACAATAATGTTGGGATTTTTGACAATGTTTTTCAAAAAGCAAAGCCTGTCATAATGAGCAAGTGGAAATATTTTGTCTTTATCTGGTCCTGTCATGCTGTTGTCAAAGGTATATTTTGTTTATAAGGACGCAAAACCCGTGAACTAATCATTCGCTACTCAATTCACGCTTTTCTCCAAACTCTCGAAATTCATCATGTTGGTTTTTTCTTCTTTTTTGCGAATGCCGAAGTTATAGACCACCGTACACCCAAAACGTCGCGTGTCGCTTTGGCGGATTCCGGAGGCCGAAACACTGCCTTGTTTCAGCGTAAATTGATTGTTGGAAGTGAAGAAAACGTCATTGGCCGAGAGCGTCACGGTGAGTTTACGGTCCAGAAAACGACGATTAACGTTTATGTTCAACGCCCCGAAATTGCTCAACTCATAAAACTGCAATTGGCCTTTCATCCGGAGGTAGCCGTTGAGACTGAGCGTAGAGCGCGGGTCGATTTTGAGTTGGTGGAAGGTGAAAATAGACCACGAACCGCGCTGAAACGTGAGCGGACGTCCTTCATAAAGCCCGTCGTATTTGTTGTGATTGTATTGCGTTCCTACCACAAAGAAGTATTTCCCGCCTGGCGGAATAGCGCCCATCAATCGAAAATAGGTTTCTTGATTTTTGCCTAGGTTGTCGTACGTACGGTAGGCGAGGCTAGGATTTTTAACGTCCTGATACACCACATTCGTGAAAATATCGCTCGTATAGTTGCGGCCAATGGCAAATATCGGACGGTCCTGCACGCTGATGTTGGCCTCGATGTTTTGGGTAAACTGCGGCCGAAGCGTCGGGTTTCCCGTTTCGTACAAGTATTGGTCGAGGTAGCGTGGAAAAGGATTCAGATATTCATAAACGGGCCGCGTGATTGAACGACGGTACACCAAATAACCGCGCATTTCGTAGCCTGCGATTTTGGCAACGCGCCGGCTGAGAAAAACATAAGGGAACAAATCCACACGACGAAGCTGAAAAGAGGTGTCGCTCGGAACGCGCTGCTGACCGTTCATGACGGTGCTTTCGAGGCGCGTTCCCACTTTGATGACGAAGGCGTCAATGGTTTTTGACGCCTGTACGTAAGCCGCGCTGATGTTTTCGTCGTATTCAAACGTACGGGTGCGGAACGTATCGGGCTTACGGAGGCTACCGTTGACGCTGAAATATTCGGACTCGTTGGTGAAACGCTGAATAGCGGTTTTTAAACCTGCTTCAACCACCAGTTTTTGAGGTAACTGAAATTTTAGATCTGTACGGGCGGAGAATGAATGACGTCGATTGCCAATGGTCCCGTCACCGCCAATCGCTGCTTTGGCGGGTTTTAAATAGGCCGTACTAAAAAGCTGTGTCCCGTCATATTTTGAAAAACCGTAGGTAACATCGGCCGTGAGTTCTGATCCAATCGTGTCCAATTTATATTTGGCCGAAATATCCTGATTGAACCCAAACGTCTGGGTGTTGTTACGGAGCGTATTGGTGTTTTCGGTCACAATGATGGGCTCGCTAATGCGGCTGATTTGATTGTGATTATCGGCAAACGATTCATAACTATTGTAGGAAATACGGTCGTCAAAATTAATTTCCCACTTTTTTGAAGGCGTAAATCCAAAACCAAAACCGCTGTAATACGTTTGACTTGGGGTAGTGGTAAAAGAGCGCTGGCTCAGTAGTGAGTCGGCCGAAAAAGGGCGGTCCGTTTGGACTTGGTCGTAGGTATTGCGGCGGTTGTAGTTGAGGGTCAGGTAGGTAGTTCTGTTTCCGACGTTGTTGTTGAGGGTGCCGCTGACAAACTGATTTCCATAACGTCCCTGGTTCATGCCCACGTTTACACTGCCCGTGATGCCAATTTTTACCCCTTTTTTTAGGATTACATTGACCATACCACCGCTACCGCTGGCGTCAAACTTAGCCGAAGGGGTGCGCAGAATCTCAATTTTTGAAATGCTGTTGGGCGGTAGGTTTTTTAGCATGGAGGCAATGTCGGCGGTGCTCATTTTTTGTTCGCGCCCGTTGATTAAAATCGTGGCGGGCGTGGTGCTGTTGAGGTAAATATTGCCATCCTGATCCACAAAAAGCCCCGGTATTTTCTCCATGATTTCCATGCCATTGGTGCTCGTGGCGGCAATCGGCTCGGGGTCAACCACGGTTTTGTCGTCTTCCTGAATCATCAAGGGCTTAGGGGCCGTCACCACCACCTCGTTTAAGGTGCGCTTGTCGACTTCCATCACAAACGTAAAAACCGTCGCGTTGGGGGTAGGAGAGAGGTTTTTTTGCAGAGGTTTAAATCCGATGGAGGTGGCCTCCAGCCGGTATTGTTTTTCGTATTTAATGTTAAATTTCGCCAATCCCGAGGTGTCGGTTACGTTGAATAATCGCTTGGTAGAATCGGCACGCTCGATTAGCCGGAGCGTGGCGCCAATGACGGGACTATTGGAGGTATCGGTTAGTCTGATGGTTAGGGATTGAGCAAAAGTGGATTGGGTCAGTACGAAACAAATAAAAAAGATGAAGTGGCGGTGGAGTAATTTCATGTTTGGTGTTAGAAGCCTGAAAATCAGAGAATATTGATGTGGTTTAATTGTAATACTTCGTGGGTCCATTTGCGGACACGATGCGTGAGTTCGGGGTCATCCGCCAAATGTTTACCATACGACGGAATCATTTCATTGAGTTTTGCGGTCCATGCTTCGGAGGCCATTTGGTCTTTAAAGCACTTGTGGAGGAGTTCGAGCATGATGCTGACGGAGGTAGAAGCCCCCGGCGAGGCACCCAATAACGCGGCCAGTGTGCCGTCGGCCGAGGCGATGACTTCGGTGCCAAACTCAAGGACACCGCCTTCTTCTTCGTCTTTTTTAATGACTTGCACGCGTTGCCCCGCCACGGCCAACTCCCAATCGCTTTCGGTGGCATTCGGTATAAATTCTCGCAAAGCCTCGATTTTGTCTTCAAAACTCAGCATCACCTGTTCAATCAAATACTTGGTCAACGGCAGATTGTGAATACCAGCGCTAAGCATAGGCAGGATGTTGTGGGGGGTGAGCGAGAAGGCCAAGTCAAAAAACGAACCCTGCTTCAAGAATTTCGTTGAAAAACCCGCAAAAGGCCCGAAAAGTAGCTCTTTTTTTCCGTCAATGATGCGCGTATCTAAGTGAGGAACCGACATAGGAGGCGCCCCTACTTTGGCTTTCCCATAGACTTTGGCGTGATGTTGCGCGATTAACGTCTCATTTTTACACACCAACCACTGCCCACTTACGGGAAATCCCCCAAACCCTTCACCTTCCTGAATGTCCGACTTTTCTAGGAGCCGGAGCGCACCGCCACCTGCTCCGATAAACACAAATTTGGCCCGTACTGTTTTGTTTATATCGTTGGTTTCGTCTTCCACTTTGACGAACCAATGTCTCATTTCGTCTTGCTCAAGCGACTTAACCTCGTGATTCAGAAAGACTTCAATTTCGTGGCCCTCTTTCAAGTGATTAAACAGACTCCGGGTTAGCTCACCAAAATTAACATCTGTACCCAATTCAATGCGGGTGGCCGCTATTTTTTCAGATTCGGTGCGGTGTTGCATCACCAGGGGCATCCAAGATGCTAGAATTTCAGTTTGGTCGCTGAATTCCATACCTTTAAACAAATGACTCGTTTGGAGCGCTTCGTGTCTCTTTCGCAGATAGTCAACATCTTCTTTTCCCCATACAAAACTCATGTGAGGAATACTGTTGATGAAGGATTTTGGACTACTGAAATAGCCGTGCCCGACCAAATACGACCAAAATTGCTTCGAGACCTCAAAGGATTCAATGATTTTCAGGGCTTTAGAAATATCAATGCTGCCGTCTTCCTGCTGCGGCGTGTAGTTCAACTCACACAGCGCCGAGTGGCCCGTTCCTGCATTGTTCCAAGCGTCGGAGCTTTCGGCAGCTACTCGGTCGAGGCGTTCAAAAATGGCAATTTCCAAGTCGGGTTGCAGTTCCTTCAAAAACACCGCCAAGGTGGCGCTCATAATACCCGCCCCAATCAAAACTACATCATAATCTACGGAAGCATTGTTTTCGTGGCTAAGCATAATGTTTGATTTAGGGGTTTAGGGTGTTTTTTATTGAGAATGTAATTGGGGAACCGATAGACTCCCAGCCTCTTCCTCCTTACTTCCGTTGCTGCAACTGCGCCCGGATTTGGTTGGCGCTGGCCATATCTCCTTTTCGTTCGTACGCAAGGGCCAAATATTGGGCCGCGTCGCGGTTGGTGGGATCTTGGGACAGCACTTCGCTGAGCATGAAAATGGCGTTTTCGATTTGGTTTACGTTGATGTAGGCAATCGCCATAGTCGTCATGGCACCCAAATAGTCAGGGAATATTTCCAAGGCTTTCTGGCATTCCTGCAAGGCTTCGTTGAAGCGGCCCACGTTGATGTAAGCGTTGGCCAAATATAGTTTCACAACTTCATTGTTGGGGTCTAATTGTTTTGCCCTTTCCAGATACGGGATGGATTCCTCAATTTTTCCTTGTTTGATAAAGTTGATTCCAATGAAATCGTCTTTGGAAATGCGTTTTACAATAATCCCAATCGGTGCGCCATTGACCTCTATTTTGTGAATGGTACCCGCTGGTGGAAAAACGTTAGGATTACGGAAGTGGCTGGGTGTCAGGTGTCCAGTTAAAAATACGGCATAATCCCAATCGTGCTCAGAGCGCTGATAATAGCGCCGATAGGCCATCTTGAGTTTAGGGTAATCCGTAAAATAATCCTTGAGTGGTACAAAATAATCGCTCGCAATGATGACGCTGTCTTTCTCAATATTTGGAATATTTTTCTTCATCCAATCCGCGATTTCACGCGTACTTGAACCAAAATAGTCGGTTTCATACTTGCCAAAAGCACCTTTCACCCCGCCCGTAAATTCGTTGTAATAAGTATATTGGTAGGGGTGGTTTTTGACCATGAACCACAATGGTAGCGCCACCAAAACGGCCACAATCCCTAAGAATACCTTTTGGCCAATCCCCGCAAAACGACGCAGCAGGTACTCAACTCCTACGGCCGACAGAACCACCAACGGTGGGTAAATAAAGGTGGTATGACGCCAGCCGTTATAAAAAGCGGAGTTTTTGGAAATACCGTAGATAAGCGGAAAAAGGGCCACAAAAAGCACCATCAACAGATAGCGACGATTGAAATGCTTACGAACAAACGGAAATATCAACACAAATATCAGCAGCCCAAGCAAGAAATACAGCGGAGTAGAAACCAACATGTACTTGGGCACATAATACCAAGGCAGTGACGTAGAATAAATCTTGGTGCCGTCGAAAAGTGTTTTGATACTTATCGGAAAATTGGTGAGGGTTTGGAGCGCCACCAACGGATTTTTGAGGGGATTGGCCAAAGCAAAGGGCCAAAATGCAATGCCCAACGCGTAGCCGCCCAACGTGGCTACGGTGGTTTTAAGGGCCACATCGCGAATGAAGAGCTTGTCGCTGAAAATGGTTTTTCTCAGGCCATTCCGAATAAATACCTCCATCAACACAAAGAAAGGTACGTAGCCCACCAACGCCAAGCCCGGCGCACGACTCCCCAACCCGATGCCGATACCTGCAATCAAGAGCAGCGTAGAGCGCCACGAAGGACTGGGTAACTCCTGCAAGAACTTGATAAGAAAGCAAATCGTCACGATATAACCCGCCGCAAACGTAATGTCCTTGGGGTTGTTCATTGAATCACCGAAGATGCGCGGAGAAAACAGCGCAAACAACAGGGCTATCAAACCCACGCGCCAGTTGCCGCCCACTAGGCGTCCAGTAAGTCCACTGAAGACGATGATGAGAACCCCCATAAGCGAAAGCATGATGTGCCGGATGGTGTAGGGGTCGGCACCCGTTGTGCGGTAAATAGCGGCCGAAATAAGGTCGAGCGTAGGTCCGTAGCAGTACATAACTTCTCCACCGCGCGGAGCGTACGAAAGGGCTTCTTTCTTTTCGCCGAGACTGGTAAAATAATCAAGGCATAATTCTCCGTAGGCTTTATTTCCCCACTCATCGGCCGTAATTCCGTATTGGGTACTCAAAAGAGGCATCCCAATCAGCAAAGCCAGTGCTATTCCCCAAAATATTTTACGAAATAACCCATCGTTCACCGGAGGCGTTTGGGGAACGGGAGGGAGGTCTAAGGCGGGTTTAAAAACAGAAGGGGAAGGGGGTGTTTCACCTGCAATGTTCTGTTTATGAGGTGGTTTTGGGGGGGGCGTAGTTCCTTTTTTAGCTTTAGACATCTTTACTGTTATTGTATAACATTCCAAAATAAAGCGATATACCCAAATTCACCAAAACTGTGCCAAAATTTAAAAACGTGTATCTTTGCAGCGCTGTTCACAAAAGGCCATAACTATACGACTTTGCTGCCATCGGTTTTGATATATATTCTTCTCTGGATTTGGGATAACCGGTCGTTTGATACCATCTCGCGAAGCAATCGTGCCAAATTGGAAGCCCGAGAAGCCTACATGGAAGCTGATTTTGAAAAGGCAATGGAGGCGTATCGAAATGTGTCGAGCAACTCACTGTTTACCGAACCATCGGCGCGGTTTAATTTAGCGCATTCGTATTTTCAATTAAAACAGTTGCAAAATGCGCGTCGCTATTATAAACGATTAACGCAAGTCGATGATGCATGGTTGGCATCGCGGGCTTATTCCCAACTGGGGGTCATTGAGGCCACTGAAAAAGATACCGTGGAAGCGCTACGGTATTTTAAAGAAGGGATGCGCAAAAATCCTGAGAATCAGATTGCGCGTTTTAATTACGAATTTTTAAAAAAACGATACAGTGGTAAAGTTGAAGCTGAGCCGCTGAAATCCAACGTTCAGAAAAAAGAGCAGACGGCCCAGACGCCGCCTTCGCCTAACTTAGGGCAGGAGGTCTTGAAAACGGAAGAAAAAAAGGATTTGCTGACGCAGTTGCAAAATATGAAAATGAGCGAAGCGCAGGCAATGATGATATTGGACGCCCTCAAAGCCTCCGAAATTCAATATTTACAACAACAAAAACACCGTTCCCGCAAGCCTAACGACAACAGCAAAGGGAAATGGTAACCGCAGACAAACGAATTTATCCATCAAAAAAGTAACTATTCAACGGTGCAAACACTTACCCAAACCAATTTTAACTTTCCTGGCCAGACGAGTTTCTACCGTGGCAAGGTCCGCGATGTGTACAGTTTCGAAAAGGTAGTGGTCATGGTCGCAAGTGACCGAATCTCGGCCTTTGATGTGATTTTGCCGCGGGCTATTCCGTTTAAAGGTCAGGTACTCAATCAAATAGCAGCCCATTTTCTAACCGCAACCGCTGATATAGTGCCCAATTGGTTGCTTGAAGTGCCCGACCCGAACGTAAGTATTGGAAAAAAGTGTGAAACCTATCCCGTCGAAATGGTGGTACGCGGCTATTTGGCGGGCCACGCCGCGCGTGAATACAAAGCAGGTAAGCGTAGCGTTTGCGGGGTGACCTTGCCTGAAGGATTAAAAGAAAACGACAAACTGCCTACGCCCATCATTACCCCCACTACCAAAGCCCACGAAGGCCACGACGAGGATATTTCGCGCGAGCAGATTTTGGCCCGTGGGATTGTGTCAGAAGCGGAATATAGCCAATTGGAGCATTACGCTTTGGCGCTTTTTGCACGAGGTACCCAAATGGCAGCCGAACAGGGGTTGATTCTGGTGGATACCAAGTACGAATTTGGCCACGACGAAGGGAAAATTTACCTGATTGACGAAATCCATACGCCCGATTCTTCACGGTATTTCTATGCGGATGTCTACGAAGAAAACCAGCGCCTTGGGCTGCCACAGAAGCAATTGTCAAAAGAGTTTGTAAGAGAGTGGCTGATTGCAAACGGTTTTCAGGGAAAAGAAGGACAAATCATCCCCGAAATGTCGGATGAATGGGTGGAACAAATCTCGGCACGTTACATCGAATTGTTTGAGAAAGTAACTGGAAAAACCTTTATAAAAGCCAATACGGAAGATATTTTGGGCAGAATTGAAGAAAATGTGCTCCGTTCATTAACTTCGCACTAATATTTAGAATTCGTTGATTGTTAACCGTTAATTATTACCTGCGTTTCTGAACCGCCTAATCTTTAACTTTTAACCATTGACCTTTAGACCACATCTATGAACCACCTCATTCAAAAACATGAGCAATACGCCCTCATCAATGTTAAAGAAAATGACTTTGGGGGAGAATTTGCCACTGATTTAGAAACTATTTCCCGCGATTTGTTTCGGGAGGGGTTTCACAACTTGATTGTTGATTTTACGCCAACAAACACCATTGACTCAGCAGGTATCAGTATCCTGAAAAAAATTAATATGCTTTGCTCACGTGAGCTTGGGCTGATGGTCTTGGTATCTGACAACGATGACTTTGTTGATCAATTGATTGACGGTAAAATTCGTGACGTTACCATTTTGCCAACCGTTGAAGAAGGGATTGACGCGGTTTTTATGAATGATTTGGAAAATGAATTCGGCGCTGAAAGCGACGACTTCGACGATGAAGATTTCGGCGAAGATGGCTTTACTAAGAGCGAACAACCCTGATGCATTTTTCGGTGATGATTTTGGGAGCGGGGTCGGCCAAGCCCGTAGCAAATAAGTACCCCTCGGCGCAGTTGCTTACGTACGATAACGAATGTTTTCTGATTGACTGCGGCGAGGGCACGCAATACCGTCTGCTCGAACATAAAATTCGGCCTGGGCGACTGCGTGGCGTATTTATTAGCCACCTCCACGGCGACCATTATTTTGGGCTCATTGGCCTGCTCTCCAGCCTCAATTTGGGCGGGCGGACCGAGGAGTTTTTCTTGGTGGGGCCGCGTGGTTTGGATGAAATTATCACCATGCACTTCAAATACTCCCAAACCCCCCTGCATTTCCCGATTATTTATACCATTACAGATACAGAGTCGAGTTATCAGGTCTTTGAAAATCAGAATTTTACGGTAACTACGATTCCCCTTGATCACCGTATTCCCTGCGCGGGGTATCTTTTTCGGGAAAAACCCCAAAAGCGTAAACTTATCAAAGAAAAATTGTTCGATGATATGCCCCATGAGTATCTTCGAAAACTAAAAAACGGCGAAGACGTGGTCGATGAGGCGGGTAATGTGCTTTTTAAGTGTCTCGAATTTACAACTCCCGCGCCGCCGCCCCGGAGCTATGCTTACTGTTCAGACACCCGTTACAATGAAAGCATCATTGAAATAATCCAAGGCGTAAATTTGCTCTACCACGAAGCCACTTTTCGGGATGAATTGGAGCAGCAGGCTTTTGAACGTTACCATGCAACGGCCAAGCAAGCGGGAATTATCGCGGCCAAAAGTCACGTTAAAAAATTATTGATTGGTCATTTTTCGTCCCGTTATAAGGAGTTTAGCGGGTTTCTAGAAGATGCACAATCTGTTTTTAAGGCTACTGAAATTGCCGAGGAAGGAAAAGTATTTGCGATTGAGCATTCCTGATGACGTGTTTTCGGTTTCTCAAAACCCAAAGAAAAATGTAGCTGCTTAAAATGTAGGTATTCTGATAGCCTATTTTTTCATTGTAAATATTTCTTAAACAGCGCCAAGACCCTTGTTTAAAACTACCTGATTTGTCTGTCTGGTGGAAAGGTCGGGACAATTTGCTCCAGTATGATTCTGTCGGCTTTCCAACATTAACCGTCATGCGCAATTATCCCGCCCTGCTTAGACCAGCCACTTATTAGCGTACTTGCCCCCTGATTTCTCCTCCTGGAAATTTGTCGGAGTGAACATTAACATACACTCCCTGATTTTCCATCGCATTAATTAAATCCGACAAAGGTTTACCCAACAAAGCTCCCTTCAGTGAAGCACTAGTGATGGTGCCTTCCGCTATAACTCCTTGCGGGCTGGGTTCGGTGCGGCCTACCAAATCGACAACAACACCTCCGTTGGCTCCCTTGGCACCCAAATGTAGGTGGCCGAATCGAACAGACTCAATGTTGGCTACAATGAGTTTGTAGGTTAAGGCGGTACCATCTTTGCTCAATTTAAACGTGGCTTGCCCAGTGGCATTCGTAACGACTGGAACAGGTACTTCCTCGTCCCCCGTCAGGTGGGCACTAAAGTTGCCGTTAGCCTTTCTAGCACCAGCTTCTCGGTTGTTACTCGCCCCCGAAATTGATTCAATAGACTCTTTTTGACAGCCGTTCAACATTAGCCCAATGGCCAATAGAGCACAAATACCAATTGAATTTTTCATGAGAAAATGGATTAAGGTTTAGTTACTCATTATTAAGTAACGACTACCTAACTTTCCGTTCTTCTATAATGTTTTGATAGAAAGCACTTTAAAATCAAAAAAAATCTCCAAAAAAGCATAAATTGTGGAATGCATATTGGCCTTAAAAATTAGCAATGTCAGACTCACAGCGAAGGGATTTTTGCTGACAAAAGTCGTTTGAACGTGGTATTTTGGAAGGCGGTCTCCAAACGGAAAGCCATATTGAGGATTAGCCTTACTTTACCCTCAATACATGGAGCCGATGGCGATTCCCCACGCGATAGGTTGGGAAACTAAGTCGTTTACATAGAATGCCTAAAGAAGCAATGCCACCCCCAATCAGGGCTGATTCTGGGGTAAATTGAAGCCCGAATTCTAGGCCGCCTCGGTAAATAAAGGTGTCGCTGATTAAAAAAATCCCACCCGCTACGGGCAGCATATACGCTCCCTGCGTGACCCACGGAATTCGGCGGTAAATCTTGATTTTTCGAACATCCCTCAGTTTAACTTCGGTATGAATATGCTCATTGAGGATTTCGTTAAATTGGGTAAACGTAAAAGAACTGTCAGAAACAGATATAATATTCTCCCTGATTTTTTTTCGTTGTCCTTTAATTTTAAAGAGAAGTTCGTCACCCGCGTAGAAACGATGGCGCTTGATTTTTCCCATTCCATATACATCCAGCACCAAATATCGCCCCTCCGTTTGGAGATAGGTTTGGTAGTGGGGGTTTTGTTTTAAAAACAACTCTCTGTCGCTCAGGATTTCCTGCGCGTACGAAGCCCAAAATGTGGTAGAAAGAAAAAGCAATAAGTAGAGAGAACGCATATCCTACGGCTATTTTGAATAGAACGTAAAAGAAATACTTTTCTTGCAAAGTGGGGAATTCAAGGCTTAACGAAATAGTCTAAAAATCAGGAAGACATTGAAAATGAGGTAAAACCGTTAGATAATTTTGATAAAAAATCATAAAAAAAGCCCTGCGTTTGGCAGGGCTTAACTATTAGAAAGACGTTTTTATGCTTTATGCATGGGCAAAGGCTGGGTTAAACATCCCGATTTCCTTGGCTTCCAATAGGGACTCACCCATCAGGAATTCATCCACTTTACGGGCGGCTTCGCGTCCTTCTGAGATGGCCCATACGACCAAAGATTGTCCACGGCGACAGTCGCCAGCGGCAAACACTTTTTCAACCGAAGTTGCATAGCTGTTTTCGGCCGCTTTGATGTTTTTGCGAATATCGGTTTCGACACCAAACTGCTCCAAAAGGCTTTGTTGAGGATGCACAAAACCTGCAGCAATCAAGGCTAAGTCACACGGAATCAGGCGCTCATTTTCGGTGATAGGTGCTTTGCGGCCATCTTCAAGGGTACGCTCACCCGTAATGTCGGCAATGCGCAGATGCGTTAGTTTCTCACCGTCGCCCACAAATTCTTGTACGGCAATGGCCCAAAAACGCTCGCATCCTTCTTCATGCGAGGTAGAAGTACGCTTGGTCAGCGGCCACAGCGGCCAAGGGGTTTTTTCGTCCCGAACTTTATAAAAGGGTTCGTTTTTATCGTCGTATTTAGGGGCGGGCATTACTTCAACCTGTGTGATGGTTGCCGCTTTATGGCGGTTGGAAGTGCCCACGCAGTCGGAGCCCGTATCGCCGCCGCCAATGACCACTACGTGTTTGTCGGTGGCTAGAAGTTCACCGTTGCCGTATTTTTCGCCCCGATGGTCTACCACGCGCTCAATATTGGAAACCCGCTTGTTTTGCTGACTCAAAAATTCCATGGCTGGATGAACCCCTTTGCCGAGGTACGCCTGCCAACCTGGAATCGTGATGGAGCGCGGTTCGGTCGAACCGATAGCCAGTACGATGGCGTCAAAGTCGCGCATCAATTCTTCTGACTTAACCGTTACGCCCACGTGTTCGTTGGTTTTGAAGGTTATACCTTCGGCTTCCATTACCGCCACTCGGCGCGCTACCACAGTTTTTTCCAATTTGAAATCAGGAATGCCGTAGCGGAGGAGTCCGCCAATTTGGTCGGCGCGTTCAAAAACGGTTACCCAATGACCCGCGTAATTCAACTGCGCCGCTGCGGCCAACCCCGCAGGGCCAGAACCGATAACGGCGACGTGTTTGCCTGTCCGCTTTGATGGAATACGGGGTTTAACATAGCCTTTTTCGTAGGCAGTTTCGATGATTGATTTTTCAATAAATTCAATGGCCACGGGTGGCTTGTTGATGCCCAACACGCAGGAGGCTTCGCAAGGGGCGGGGCAAATGCGTCCCGTAAATTCGGGGAAGTTGTTGGTGCTGCTCAAAATTTGGTAAGCATATTCCCAGTTGCCTTCGTAGACGGCATCGTTGAATTCAGGAATAATGTTACCCAAAGGACAACCGTTGTGGCAAAATGGAATCCCGCAATCCATGCAACGGGCAGCCTGCTGTTTTGATTGCGTTTCGTTGCCGATGGGCTCAATTTCTTTATAATCGGTGCGGCGCACTTCGACGTCGCGCTTTTTTGGCAACTCACGGCCAAATTCTATGAATCCGGTGGGCTTTCCCATTTTTTTAAATTAGTAAGCGGTTCGCCGCTGCGATGAGTGATTGAGTAATGGAACGAATAGCTTTGTTCAGTCCTTAATTCGTTCATCAATGTATCTTTTGACCAGCCTTTTTACAAAGACCTTACAGGCTTTCGCCTGCAAGGTCCTACTTATTAAGGGATGGGTTAATTGTGTGCTACGTCCACGACGATGTCTTGGTACACTACGTTTTTGTCGGCCAATTGTTGTGACAGACTGATGTTGCGACTTGCCAAGGCTTTCTTGAAATCGCCGGGCATTACTTTCACAAACTGACCGATGTAGGTATCCCAATCCTGCAACATCATAAAGGCGACGTTACTGGTTGTGTATTGGAAGTGTTTTTCTACGAATTCTCTGATAATCAGGTGGTCTTCTTCGGTAAGTTCTTCCAAATTCACCATTTCACGGTTCACTTTAGGGGCAAAATCACCTTTTTTGTCCCATACATACGCTACTCCTCCCGACATACCAGCGGCGAAGTTGCGACCCACTTCTCCCAAAATCAGGGCTAATCCACCCGTCATGTATTCCAGACCGTGGTCGCCAACACCTTCTACTACTACTTTGGCACCCGAGTTGCGTACACAGAAACGCTCACCGGCTGTTCCGCGAATAAACGCTTCTCCCGCAGTGGCACCGTAGAAGGCTACGTTACCGATGATGATATTTTCTTCGGGTTTGAAGGTTGCTTCACGGTCGGGATAAACGATGAGTTCAGCCCCGCAAAGTCCTTTTCCGAAGTAATCATTGGCGTCTCCTTCGAGTTCAAGACGAATACCGGTGGTGTTGAATGCTCCGAAACTTTGCCCAGCCGTTCCTCTAAACTTAAAGTGAATCGTGCCTTTTGGTAAACCTTCGCCGCCAAATACCTTGGAGATTTCGTTGGAAAGCATATTGCCCACCGAGCGATTCAGGTTATTGATGGCGTACTCACCATAGACTTCTTCCGAACGTTGAAGGGCCGGTTGAGCGGCTTCAATCAATTTCCAGTCAATGACATCGGCAATACCGTGGTCTTGTTCTTCTTGTTTAAACTGAGCGACATCGAGGCTAACGGGCTCTTTGAACAACATGGCACTGTAATCCAGCGCTTTGTATTTCCAATGCTTGATGTCGTCGCGCATTTCGAGGTATTGTACCTGACCTACCATTTCGTTGATGGTCCGGAAGCCCAACTGCGCCATGATTTCACGCAATTCTTCGGCCATGTACGTAAACATATTTACTACGTATTCTGGCTTACCCGTAAACAAGGCCCGCAGCTCTTTGCGCTGAGTGGCAACGCCGACGGGGCAGGTATTCAGGTGGCATTTGCGCATCATAATACAACCCGCCGTGACGAGGGCCGCCGTGGCTACACCCCATTCTTCAGCTCCTAGCAGCGCGGCAATCGCCAAGTCGCGTCCGGTACGCATCTGCCCGTCGGCCTGAATGGTAACGCGTCCGCGTAATTTATTTTTAACGAGGGTTTGGTGGGTTTCGGCTAAGCCAAGCTCCCAAGGCAAACCAGCGTGACGAATTGAACTCAAAGGCGAAGCGCCCGTTCCACCGTCGTGACCCGCAATCAAAATATGGTCGGCGTGGGCTTTGGCTACCCCCGTAGCTACCGTTCCTACGCCTGCCTCCGAAACCAGTTTTACGCTGATACGGGCGGCACGGTTGGCATTTTTAAGGTCGTAAATCAACTGGGCCAAATCCTCAATCGAATAAATATCGTGGTGAGGTGGTGGTGAAATCAAACCAACACCCGGTGTAGAGTGACGGGTACGTCCAATCCAGTCATCCACTTTATGGCCGGGCAACTGACCGCCTTCTCCGGGCTTAGCGCCTTGGGCCATTTTAATTTGGAGTTCCTGCGCATTGCTTAAATAATGGCTCGTTACGCCAAAACGTCCCGAAGCGACTTGCTTGATGGCCGACGACATGAAGTCTCCGTTGGGGAGGGGCTTGTAGCGAAGTTCGTCTTCACCACCTTCTCCCGAGTTTGACTTTCCACCGATGCGGTTCATCGCAATGGCCAACGTGGTATGCGCTTCCCACGAAATAGAACCAAAGGACATGGCTCCCGTAGCAAAGCGTTTAAAAATATTTTCGACCGATTCTACCTCTTCTAAAGGAATTGATTTCCCTTTTCTGAATCGCATCAACCCGCGCAGTGTGAGCGCTTTTTGGGTTTGGTCGTCGATGAGTTTCGAGAATTTCTTGAAAATCTGGTAACCTTCTTCACCTCCTTTACGGGTGGATTGTTGTAGCAGGTGAATCGTTTGCGGATTGAAAATGTGGGCCTCTCCGCGTTGTTTCCACTGGTAAAAACCACCCACTTCCAAACGTGGATTGACAATTGGGGTTTCGGGATAGGCTACTTTGTGGCGGACGATTACTTCCCGCGCAATTTCGTCGATGCCCATCCCGCTAATGCGTGAAATGGTTCCCGTAAAATATTTGTCAATAACATCTTTATTTAAGCCTAAACACTCAAAAATCTGCGCTCCTTGGTAAGACTGAAGCGTTGAGATTCCCATTTTAGAGAAGATTTTCAGCAACTCTTTATTAATGGCTTTGATGTAGTTGGCGCTTAATTTTTCATGGGTAAACTCGCCGTTAATCATGCCGTGGCGGTTCATGTAGGCCAAAGTTTGGAAGGCCATGTATGGACAAACCCCCGAAGCTCCGTACCCGATGAGGGTAGCTACGTGGTGGGTTTCAAACACGTCGCCAGCTTCCACCAAAATGCCAACCTTACCGCGTAAGCCTTTGCGAATCAGGTGGTGGTGAATGGCAGAAGTGGCCAAAAGCGATGGAATAGGGGCGTGGTCGGAGTCAATGGCGCGGTCGGAAAGAACCAAAATTTCAAAACCATCTTCAATGGCATCTTCGGCGTAGCGGCAGATGCGCTCTAAGGCACGGGTAAGCCCTTTGCCGCCATCAACCGATGAAAAATAGGTGTTGATGGTTTTGGCTTGAAAATGCGCTTTGTCTACCCAACGAAGTTTGTCGAACTCTTCAATGGTCAATACGGGCTGATCCAGCTCAATCTGACGACAGTGAAGGGGCGATTCGGTGAGTAAATTTTCGGTTGCACCTACAAACGAAATCAATGACATAATCGACCGCTCCCGGATAGAATCAATCGGCGGGTTGGTGACCTGGGCAAAAAGTTGTTTGAAATAATTCGTCAGGTGTTGGCTTTGCTCCGACAATACTGCCAAAGGTACATCCACCCCCATCGAACCAATGGCCTCATAACCTGTTTCGGCCATGGGCCCTAGTACCATCCGTAGGTCTTCTGACGAAAAGCCGAATGCGATTTGACGTTTCAGCAACGATTTGTCATCATAAGGGGTAAACGGACGAGGCGACGGCTCTAAGTCCGAGAGTTTGATTTTATTTTCGTCCAACCATTGTTGATACGGCTGACGCGAGCAAATATCAGCTTTCAATTCGTCGTCGGGAATGATGCGGCCCTGTTCCATGTCGACCACAAACATTTTACCCGATTGCAAACGGCCTTTTGATACCACCTTGGCGGGATCTACGTCCAATACCCCCGCTTCCGAGGCCATGATGACCGTATCGTCGTCCAAAACCCAGTAACGGGAAGGACGCAGACCGTTACGGTCGAGGGTAGCACCGATGATTTTTCCGTCGGTAAATGAAATCGACGCGGGGCCGTCCCAAGGCTCCTGAATGGCAGCGTGGTATTCGTAAAAAGCACGACGCTCAGGGTCCATGGCTTCGTTGCCGTCCCAAGCTTCGGGTACTACCATCATCATTACGTGCGGCAGTGAGCGGCCTGATAAGTACAGAAGCTCAATCGCGTTGTCAAGGTTGGACGTATCAGAGTTGGTAATGTCGCAGATAGGCAGCAACATATCCATTTCTTCTTTTGTAAATTTATCCGACCAAAATGACTTCTCTCCCGCACGAATCCAGTTTACGTTTCCCCGTACGGTGTTAATTTCACCGTTGTGTGCTACATACCGGAACGGCTGGGCCAGTTTCCATGAAGGGAACGTATTGGTAGAAAAACGCGAGTGAATGATGGCAAATGCCGAAACAACTGACTCGCTGTGCAAGTCGGGGAAGTAATATTTTAACTGTCCCGTCGTCAATTGTCCTTTATAGGAAATGGTACGGCAGGAGAGGGAAGAAAAGTAAAAGTGAGCTTTTGAACCCACCACCGAGTCATAAATAAGACGGGTGGCGTATTGGCGAAACACAAACAGTTTGCGCTCAAAACCAAGTTCATCGGTGACCGAATCGGGGCGTTTGATAAACAATTGTTCAACCTGAGGCTCCACCGAAAGTGAACCTTCTCCTAAGGTATCATTGAGCGTTGGAACACGGCGGTAGCCAAGGAGTTCCATGCCCAATTTCTTCAACTTACGGTTAAGAATGTCGCGGCATTCGTCGCGCAGTTTTTGATCTTTAGGGAAGAAAATCATCCCAACGCCATATTCACCAGCGGAGGGAAGGGTGATGTTTAACTTGGCGCATTCCTCCACGAAAAACTCGTGAGGGAGCTGAATGAGAATTCCCGCACCGTCTCCGGTATTAGGGTCACAGCCACAGGCACCGCGGTGGTCCATGCGTTCAAGCATGGTGATAGCATCAGCTACCATTTGGTGCGACTTACGACCTTTCATGTTGGCGCGGAAACCGATACCGCAAGCGTCGTGTTCAAACTCGGGGCGATATAACCCCAGTTGGGCAGGCTCTGACATGGTTTTGTAGTGTATTGGGGTTGGGTGAATGGCCTTTGTGCGTTAGATTACACGTGGGCTTTAACAAAAATCGGCACTCTGTTTCTTTTGAATAATCACACGCAATTTACACAAAAAATTATTTGGTACAACAACGTTTTTGCCGAATAATGTAGATGTTATTGTGTGATATTAAGAATATATTAAATAATCTTGAAATTTTACAATTTGGTAAAGCAATCAAAATAAGATTTACAAAATTTTAAATAAATGAATGAATTGTTGATTGTTTGTCTAAAAAAAGGTAAAAATATTGAAAAATAAGCAAATATAAAAAACCAAAACTTCATTTGTTTTGGTTTTTGTCAACCAACTCAATTGTTCGGGAAAAAGAACTCAAATTGTCCCATTTTTCATGGCCAGGAATTACAAATGTGATATCGGGGAATTTTTTTCGCACATTGTCTACCGATTGGCGCCATGTTTTGAGGTTGGCGTCGGCAATGTTGCCAATACCCATGGCTACATAGCTCTTAATCAGACAACCTCCTACGAGTACCTTTGAATCGGGAAAATAGACCACAATGTTATCATCGGTATGTCCCGCTCCTGGAAAATAGGTTTGAACCGTGGTGGTGCCTACCCGGAAGGTCGTGTCCTGCGGTAAAATACCTTCGGGGGCTGGAAGTCCCTGCGCGACTGTTTTCTGGACAGTGAGCGGAGTGCCGATAATCTTAATGCCCCGTTGCTGAAAGGCTTTCACCCCTCCGATTCTGTCTTCGTGGGCGTGGGTAACGATACAAAGCACTACTTTTTGTTTAAGTTTTTGCTCTATTTGCGCCAGCAGCAATTCCGTCTGTTCCAAACCCCAGCCCGTATCCACAAGGATAATTCCTGCCGATGTACTGACGATTAACCCGTTGGAGGGAAACGGATTGTTTTGGTACACTTGATACGTAGTATGTACATAATGATTGGGAACCAACGGTGTGATTTCAACGGGAGGCAGTTGACAAAAGCCCTGAAAATGAACGAAAAGAGGAATAAAAAGGAGTAAAAATGGGTTTTTCATACGGTGGAGAATAGATAAATGTAGGGTAAAGATACAAAATAGTTGAGCCTCTGCCTTCAAAATCCTACCTTTGCACCGTGATTTTGTCACACAGTGCAGCGAGCATCCGTTGCCAACCATTTTTTTTATCATTCAATCCCAAATCTCCCACTCGTGGAACACGTCGAACAACTTCCTACCGTTGAAACTGCCAAGAAATTGGGTATTCTTCCCGAAGAATTTGAACAAATTAAACAGATACTGGGCCGTACGCCTAATTTTACCGAATTGAGTATTTTTTCGGTCATGTGGTCTGAGCACTGCTCGTACAAGAACTCTATCGTTTGGCTCAAAACCCTGCCGCGTGATTCTGACCGGATGTTGGCGAAAGCGGGCGAAGAAAACGCGGGTTTGGTCGATATTGGCGACGGATTGGCCTGTAGTTTTAAAATCGAATCCCACAATCACCCGTCGGCGTTGGAACCTTATCAGGGCGCGGCTACGGGTGTAGGCGGTATCAACCGCGATATTTTTACGATGGGCGCCCGTCCCATTGCGCAGCTTAACTCATTGCGTTTTGGCGACCCAAAATTGGCCAAAACTAAGTGGTTGGTGAAAGGCGTCGTCAAAGGAATCGGGGATTATGGAAATGCTTTCGGTATTCCAACCGTGGGCGGCGAAGTCTTTTTTGACGAATGTTACAATACGAATCCCCTTGTCAATGCCTTCTCGGCGGGTATCGTTGAAGCAGGAAAAGTAGCCAAGGCTATCAGTTACGGCGTCGGCAATCCCGTTTTTATCGTGGGTTCAGCCACGGGAAAAGACGGCATTGGTGGGGCTAGTTTTGCGTCGGAAGACATCAGTGAAAAATCGACCGAAAAACTTCCAGCTGTGCAGGTAGGGGACCCGTTCATGGAAAAACTCCTGCTTGAAGCCACGCTCGAAATCATCGAAACGGGCTACGTGGTTGGTATTCAGGACATGGGCGCCGCGGGAATCATCTGCTCAACCTCAGAAATGAGTGCCAAAGGTGAACACGGAATGATCATTGACCTCGACAAAGTACCTACGCGCCAAACCAACATGAAAGGCTGGGAAATCCTGCTTTCAGAATCGCAGGAGCGGATGCTTGTGGTGGTGGAAAAAGGAAAAGAAGACGATATAAAACGCATTTTTGATAAATGGGATTTGCACTGCGCCCAAATCGGTGAAGTGGTGGAAGGCGGCAGCTTGCATTTTTTCCAACATGGTGAACTGATTGCCGACGTGCCTGCCCACGACTTAGTATTGGGCGGCGGTGCTCCGCAGTACCGTCGTGAATACCGCGAGCCCGCTTATTATCAGGAATTTAAGAAATTTGACATCAATCAGGTCAGTGACGTAAAAGGAGAAGAGATTGGTAAAGTAGCCAAACACCTTTTGTCGCACCCCAACATCGCCTCCAAAAAATGGGTGTATGAGCAATATGACTCTACCGTTGGCACGGCCAACCGCACCACCAACCGCCCGTCGGACGCAGGGGTAGTGCGGATTCGGGATGTGAAACGCCCTCATTATCAGAAATCTATCGCCATGACGGTGGATTGCAACGCCCGTTATGTAAACGCCGACCCGTTCATTGGCGCGCAGATTGCCGTGGCCGAAGCCGCGCGTAATTTGGTGTGTACGGGTGCGGAGCCGTTGGCCGTGACCAACAACCTTAACTTTGGAAATCCGTACGTGCCAGAAGTATACTGGCAATTTGTGAATGCCGTTCAGGGAATGGGCAAGGCCTGTTTAAAATTCAACACGCCAGTAACGGGTGGAAACGTGAGCTTTTACAACCAATCGTCGGACGACGGACCTGTATTCCCCACGCCAACCATCGGTATGATTGGGTTGATTGAAAAACCTGAGAACCAAACCTCGCTGGATTTCAAAAACGAAGGCGATTTGATTTACCTCGTGGGCCAATCTCAAAACGACATTGCTTCTTCGGAATATCTGTACTCATACCGGGGCGTAAAAGCATCGCCTGCCCCTGCATTTGATTTGGACGAAGAATACAGCTTGCAGGTAGCCATCAATCAATTGATTGAAAAACAATTGGTTAAGTCGGTGCATGACGTGTCGGACGGTGGTTTGTTTGTAACCTTGGCTGAATCAGCTTTGCCCAACGTGGTAGGATTTGACGTAGCCACGATGGATGATTACCGCAAAGATGCGTTCCTTTTTGGCGAATCGCAGAGCCGCGTGGTGGTTAGTGTGAGCCCCGACAAACAGGCTGAATTTCAGAAAGTAATGGGCGGTGAATTGAAAACAGTTCACGCCTTGCTAGGAAAAGTAACGTCGGGTGGATTTGTGGTTGACGGTCAAGAAGTTATTTCAACCGCAGAAGCCAAAGATTTATACGATAACTCATTGGGAAGATTGATGAGTTAATACACTCATTTCATATATGAAAAACGCCGGCAGGATTCAATACCTGTCGGCGTTTTTTTTGTGGGAGATTCCGAAAAAGGTTTAAATTTGGCTAATAAACCGCAAATAAAGTGGCAACTGCAACGCAACAAATCCCCGAGAGCCTGATCTATGAAGAGTTTGGCGGCCGAGTGTATTACCGTCGCGGGTATCGTCAGGTGTAATCAGGACTTAAGTCAGAAGACGAAATTATGGGGAGCAGTGTTTTTCAATCGCTTATTATTCAGTCGCTTGTCTTTTATTTAAAAACTATTTTACCCAAAAAACTGTAGAAAGCCCTGCCTCACTAAGTAATTCGTTACAAACGGTTTCTCATTTTTGAATCGTGTATTTCATAATCAGTCGCTTAATTTCTGGCATCTCGCTCCTCATTTCTGCCATATCTATAACAGTTTTCCCATAGGCGTTTACTAAATTTACATCTGCACCATGTTTGAGTAAAATTTCAGCAATCTTGTAATTGTTTAGATAGCCAAAATGACAAGCATACCAAAGTGCTGTATTCTGATGTGGGTTATCTTTTTCGTTTATATCGTTAATTTTAGGTATTAAAATTTCTACAATTCTTGGATCTATTTCTATATCGCTGGCAGCAATGTGCAATACGTTATATTTGTTTTCATAAATCAAATTCGCATCGGCATTGTGTTCTAACAATATTTTAACTGCTTCATAATGATTATTGGAAACCGCCCTACTTAATGCCGTATAAGTAGCATTATTTCTGCTATTTATATCAATACCTGTTTTTAGTAATGATAAAATAGCTTGTGTAGCACCTAAACGTGATGCAGACAATAAATTAGTTATTTTTGAAGATTCCATTTTTATATTTAATCGTTTGCTCCTTAACCTTGTTCTGTATCTCCACAGACCTTTTTGGTGAAAACGGTATGGATTTTTTTGCCCTATCACACTCAAAGATTTTAACATTGAGAGATTGACAAGTGTGAAGGGTCTGTGCGGACACAGACCAAGGCTATGGGGCGCGAATGGTTTTTTACATTCGCGCTTTTCTTTAGTTTACCAAACCTTCTTCAACTCCGCAATGGTCTGCACTGGGTCAGCGGCGGTAAAGACAAAATTTCCCGCTACCAGCGCGCGTGCTGGCTATGCTGCATTACTCATATTCAGTAATTGTATGGTCATGCCTGAATCTTTTAAGAGGTCACGTAATTCATTAAGATGTTCATCTCTTAAACGCTCATATTGTTCAATGATTGATACTGGGCTTTCGCCTTCTTTATGCATTTTGATCGCATCATTGTCCATTGCTACCAGTTCTAAAAGGCGTGATACCCTCACTGCCCATTCTTCATAGTTTCCTATCGAATTCATGCTTCTTAAAATTGAAGTTGAATAATTCCTTTTGATTTTTTGTCACGACTGCGGCTGAATAAATGATACCACCGTAAATGATCCGATTCGTAAAAAAAGCGTTTGGGGTGCTCTTTTGGAAATGTTCTTATAAAATAAGCATCAATGTATTGATGTAATTTACAATTTTTTAGCAGATTTTCGTTGGCGTCAAAGATGGTGCATCTACAAATGTTACTACATCAATGTCGCGAGGATTCAGTTTTTTAGACGTAAAACTTCCATCAACCCATTGATAAAACGGTCCGTTTATAATTTGTTGTATACGGAGGATATATTGTTCGTATTCATCAAAAATACTGGTTCTACTAACAGAGTTTGGAAACCCATTAACAAATACTTGTTTAAATGTCACAAGTTCGGCTGAGATTACTTCATAAGGTATTAAATACCCATATTCGTCAAATTTCATTCGCGCTTTTCTTTAGTTTACCAAACCTTCTTCAATTCCGCAATCGTCTGAACGGGATCGGCGGCGGTAAAGACAAAATTGCCTGCTACTAACGCGCGTGCACCAGCATGGTAGAGGAGGGCCGCGTTGGACTGATTGACGCCTCCATCAATCTCAATGATGGCTTTGCTGCCCGATTCGGTAATCATTGCGGCCGTCTGACGCACACGCTCGTAGGTGCGCTCAATGAATTTTTGTCCGCCAAAGCCCGGGTTGACCGACATAATCAGCACCAAGTCCAAATCTGCAATCACATCCTGCAATAGACTAACGGGGGTATGCGGGTTGAGTGCCACGCCCGCCTTGGCCCCCAAGGATTTGATTTGCTGAATGGTGCGGTGCAGGTGCGGACAGGCTTCGTAGTGAACCGTGAGCATATCGGCGCCCGCGTCGCGAAACGCTTCGAGATAACGCTCGGGCTGAACAATCATTAAATGAACGTCCAACGGTTTTTGGGCGTGTTTTTTGATGGCCGCCGTTACGGGCAGACCAAACGAAATATTGGGAACAAAAACCCCGTCCATAATATCAACGTGAATCCAATCGGCAGCGCTGCGGTTGAGCATTTCTACGTCGCGTTGGAGATTGGCAAAGTCGGCGGCTAAGACGGAAGGGGCAATCAAAGGTGCATTCATGAAATAAAATAACCAGCTAAAAAGTACAATTAATGAGAAAATCGCTGGCAAAGTTCGCCTTTTTTACGAACTATGGCTCATTTCCCAGCCTAAAATCGCTTTTTTGCGCGTAATTCCCCATCGGTACCCACCGATTCCACCCACTTTTTGCAGCACGCGATGGCACGGAATCAGGAACCCGATGTGGTTGCTACCAATGGCCGTTCCTACCGCCCGACTTGCCTTGGGCTGTCCGATGTGCTGCGCTATTTCGTCGTAACTGACCAATTGACCAAACGGAATCCTAAGCAATGCCTCCCATACCTTGATTTGAAAATTGGTGCCGCGCAGAAGCATCGTCAGAGGCACATCGTGGGTTGATGTTTGGTAAAAAATTTGGTCGATATAGGGTTGGGTCATCGATGGATTTTCAACCCAGTCGGCATTGGCCCAATCCTGACGTATTTTATCCGTTATGGCCTCGGCGGCGTCTTCACTCAAAAATTGTAAATCGGTGATTCCGCGGGCGGTAACCGCAATCAAACAGGCTCCGAAAGGGGTTTCGTGAATGCCATAATGAATCGTCAATCCTGCGCCTTTGGATTTGTATTCGGTGGGCGTCATGGCTTCGTAGGTGACAAACAAATCGTGTAGGCGGCTGGTACTTGAGAGGCCCGTTTCGTAGGTGGCGTGGAGTAGATTGTCAGCGTTGGAAAGACATTCCTTGGCAAATTCTTTGGTCAAAAAACGCATAAAACGCTGGGGACTGGTGCCCGCCCAACGGCTGAAAAGGCGGTTGAAATGAAAGTCAGATAAGGCAACGTGGTCGGCAATTTGGCTGAGTGAAGGTTGGTTTTTGAAGTTTTGCTCAATAAACACAATTGCTTTTTCGACACGCTGATAGTCAAGTACCTGTTGTTCGTTGATTGTTTCCATGTTTTTAACATTTATGTCAACAAAGGTACTTGACCCCAACGGGTAGTTCAATCTGATTCTTGCGGAATCTTCCTGAAAATAATATACTTTAATTAGCGATTGACAAATTTGGAAGAATCGGTCAATTCGTACCGCACAAAGGGAGCTGTTGTATCCGCTGCGTATTGTTCCGACGAAGCAGACTTGGCTCTCGTATTGGGCGTCTGACGTTTATAATTGGCGGAAGAATTGCCGTTGCTGTTTGCCCGGGTAGGCTTCACCACAAAAGTGATGCCGCCTATTTTCTTTTTGGCCACCTGAATTTGTTTTTGCTCTTTGTAAGATAGGTGGGGTGAAAAAATAAACGGCTCGGCCTGTTGTTGAACCGAAAACTTTATTTTATCCGTTTTAGGGAGCGGTTTGGCATAATTATTACGGTTTTCTTTGGTGGTTTGGGCGCACAAAGTAGACGATAGGAGGAGCAATGCCACGGCCCATCCACCCCAGCGAAAGGAGACAAGGTACTTCATGATGTTTTTTATCGATTAATGGAATACAAATACTATTGGAATACTGCTACTAAGGTAAAAAAACTAAGTATATCTAACTATATTTTTTTAGAAAATCTTGCATTGCTGCCATTTTTTTGACCATTCTCATGATGGAATCAGAATCATTATAGCGTTGAATATCGGGCATCTTAACCCAAGCCAAATCCTTCGATTCGTTGTTGATAAGGAGTGGTTTCTGGCTGTCGGATTGGAATAAAAACCGAATGTCGTAATGGTAATGGGCGGGGTCTTTGGCGTTGGCAGGAATGAGGTGCACGTCTACGTCAAATATCTGAGTGCTTAATATTCTGATTTCTTCCAGTCCAGTTTCTTCTTGTGCTTCTTTTAATGCGACCTTTAGAATATCCGATTCGCCGTCGGCGTGCCCTCCGGGTTGAAACCATTTGTCGAGTTTACGGTGGTGCATTAACAGGGCCGAGGTTTGGGTTTCGTCTACTATCCAGGCCGAGCCCGTAACGTGCCCTATTAGCAGCCATCTTTCAAAACAATCGGGGTTTTGTTCCACAAATTGTAGGGTATCGAGCCACATTTTTTGTTCTTTATCGTCAAAAGGAGTGTGGTGGCGGAGCAGCGTCAGAAGGGCAGTACGTTTCATATTGTTTGGGTAATGAATGAATCTTAATAATAGATAGGGTTGAGGGGGTATTGTTACTTTTCTATATCTTCGCGGTCTAAAGTCTACTAATTTATTAACAAAACTGCTAAAAATCATGATGAAATCACTCACACTAACGGCCCTAATTTTTGGAACCGTAGGTGCATTTGCCCAAATTCGTACCCCTCAACCCAGCTCGGCGGCTACCGTGATGCAGACCGTTGGAGTTACTGATATTACCGTAAAATACTCACGCCCAAGCATGAAAGGACGCGAAATTTTTGGTAAATTGATTCCTTACGGTCAGTTTTGGCGGACGGGTGCCAACCAAGCCACCGCCATAGAATTTTCGACGGATGTGATGTTGGAAGGCCAAAATGTTCCTGCTGGTAAGTATTTTCTGTACAGCATTCCCAACGCCGATGCATGGACGATCATCATCAACAAATCAGCAGCTACGGCTCCTGAGCAATACAAGCAAGCCGACGATGTGGTACGCGTAAGCGTAAAGCCCACCCAGGCACCTATGACCGAAACATTCATGATAAGTTTTTCGGATATTACGGACTCAACCGCCGCCCTTGATCTTACGTGGGCCAACGTAAAAGTAAGCCCTAAGCTTTCGGTAAGTACGACTAAAATGGTAGAAACGGCGATTGACAAAGCGGCCGAAGCAAGCGCAAACAACATGAACGCGGGAGCAACTTACTTGTTAGGTAAAGGGCTCAATATGCAAAAAGCGCTTTCGATGATTAATCAGGCCGTGGCCTACAAAGAGACTTTCCGCAACCTGTGGACCAAAGCGCAAATCTTGGCCAAACTAGGCAACTTTGCCGAAGCCGCGCCATTGGCCAAAAAAGCCCTTGAGTTAGGTCAGTCAAGCAACGATCCCTCTTTTGCGTTCTTCAAAGATGCCATTGAAAAAGGCGCTACTGAGTATCTGTCAAAAGTGCCCGTACCAGAAGCGTTGAAGTCAATTAAGAAGAAAAAATAGTTTTCTTAAACTGCCTTAAATTAAAAGCCCCGATGATGAGTCGGGGCTTTTAATTTAAGGGGTCAATTATATTCAGAAAGACTAATTTCTGCGCGCAATCTCGTCTCGAATTTTAGCCGCTTTTTCGTATTCTTCGTTGTTAAGCGATTCGTCCAGAATGCGGTGGAGCTCATCGAGACTCATGTTTTTGATTTGCTCGCTCAGGGAGCGGGGCTTCGATTGTTGCACTATTTCTTCAATGGCATCGTCGGGTTCTGATTGTGACCCCGAAACAATCCCTGCTTCGGAAAGGATAGTTTCATAAGTGTAAATCGGGACGCTAAAGCGGAGCGCAATGGCGATGGCGTCGGATGGACGGGCATCTACGATGGTTTCTCTCAACCCATCGGAGCTTGAGCAATGAACCCGGGCAAAAAAGATACCTTCGCGCAAATCAGAAATGATAATTTCGTTGACGGTATAATTAAACGCCTTGGCAAATGACTTGAAGAGATCGTGGGTCATGGGGCGGTTGGGCTGAATTTTTTCAATCTCAATCGCAATGGCCTGTGCTTCAAACATTCCAATGATGATGGGTAAGCGGCGATTACCGTACTCTTCGCCAAGCACGAGGGCAAACGAACCTGCTTGTGACTGACTCGGTGAGAGCCCCAAAATTTCCAATTTTATTTTTTCCACTACTTTGTTAAGTTATCTTTTATTGGTTGCCTGTGGTTTCTCATCCTAAAATGAAGGGGACAAACAACGACTCTTCTTTCAAAGAGGATGCAAAAATAATAAACCTGCGGTGAAAATGGAAAGTTTTTCCATTCTCCGCAGGTTTATTAACGTTTGAAAGTACTTCTGGTGTTCCCGTTGCTAAAACTTTGTTCTAAAAAGGCAACTAAATGCCCTATTTAGCGTCTTTTACGGCTTTTGTCAACCGGGGTAAAATGTCAAAAACATCCCCTACAATGCCGTAATCGGCTGCTTTGAAGAAAGGTGCTTCGGGGTCTTTGTTGATGGCTACGATTACCTTTGAGGAGTTTACCCCCGCCAAGTGCTGAATCGCTCCCGAAATACCGCAGGCAATGTATAGATTTGGGGCTACTTTGATGCCTGTTTGCCCAATGTGCTCGTGGTGAGGGCGCCAATCGAGGTCAGAAACGGGCTTAGAACAGCCCGTTGCGGCTCCCAAAGCACTCGCTAAATCTAACAAAGGCTGCCAATTGTCGGGGCCTTTCATTCCGCGCCCACCCGACACAATAATGTCGGCTTCGGTCAACGACAATTCACCGCTGGCTTTCTCCTGACCCGTTACTTTGGCCACAAAATCGCCATTGTTGAGGGCAGGCATGAATGCTTCTACCGTTGCGCTTCCTGCACCTTCTACGGCTTCAATGGCGTTTTTCTTAATTCCTAAAATCTTAACGGCCCCTTTGACGTCTACGGTGGCAAAGGCTTTGCCTGTATAGATACTGCGGGTTACTTTGAAGCCATTTGATACATCAGGCAATTCCGTCACGCCCGAAACAATGCTTGCGCCCAGTTTGGCGGCGGCGCGGGCACCCATGGCGTCGCAAAGCCCCGATTTGGGCAAAATAACCACTTCTGCGTTTTCATTTTTTACGGCCGCGGCCAGCACTGAGGCGTAGGCCATGGCATTTTCGTTGGCCAATTCAGCGGCGTTGGCGTGCAATATTTTGGTGGCGCCATAGGCACCCGTTTTGGCTAATTCGGCGGCATCGGCCGTGCCGATGGCCAAGGCGGTCGCGGTAGTTCCCGTTGCTTTGGCGACTGCTGCTCCGTACGCCACGGCTTCAAGGGATGTTTTTTTGATGCTTCCGTTATCTAATTCAACAAATATTAAGACCATTTCTTTTGACATTTAGCAGTGAAAATTTTTACATTTAACAGTAATCATTTGACAATGAACATTGGGGAGGCGGTGACTTTCACTCTTCATTCTTTTCTCAATGTTAACTGTTGAATGTTCAATGATTACAGTACTTTGGCTTCCGTTTTTAAGAGTGAAATAAGGGTTTCGGCCTGGTCGGCAGGAATCATCTTGCAGGCACCTTTGGGGGCGGGTAGGGTGTATTGGCCGAGGGTGGCCATGTCACCTACAGCGATGGGTTCTACCACTTTGAGGGGTTTGGTACGGGCCGTCATAATGCCGCGCATGTTCGGGATTTTCCATTCGGCAATGGGCTCTTGACACCCTAAAACCAACGGTAGGGGAGCTTCCAAAAATTCTTTGCCGCCTTCAATCTCCCTCGCAAATTTGGCGGTAGTGCCTTCGATATCAAGTTTCATCACAGGTGAAAACGACGGGATTCCGAGCATTTCGCCCACCAATCCGTGGACTACGCCGCTGTTGAAATCAATCGATTCGCGACCCATCAAGATTAGATCATAACCGCCTTCTTTGGCAATGGCGGCAATTTGGGTAGCGGTAAAATATGAATCGGTTGGCTCGGCATTGACACGTACCGCATCATCGGCACCGATGGCTAAGGCTTTGCGGATTTGAGGGTCGCTTTCGGCTTCCCCCACGTTGAGCACGGTGATGCTGCCTCCGAGTTTTTCTTTCAGTTCAACGGCCCGCGCTAAGGCGTAATCATCATAAGGCCCAATGATGTACTGCACTCCGGCTTTGTTTAGTTTGGTGTTGTTGTCCGTAAAACTAATTTTGGCCGTGGTGTCAGGTACATTTGTTATACAAACTAAAATTTTCATGTGCTTATTTTGATGGTTTGAAATATAACTTTTAGGAGATTTACTTTGTTGGTGCGAATATAAAGCAAGGTTTTTAAAAATAGTATGCTTGCATAATAATTTTTTATGAATAACAATCGTCTCGCCTTTTTGCTGCAATTTTTTGAGGAGGATTCCAAAGATCCTTTCAACGCGTACGCTCTTGCGATGGAATATCAACAAACTGATGTGACCAAAGCGGCGGAGTATTTCCAATTATTATTGGAGCAACATCCTGATTATTTACCCACGTATTACCACGCGGCGGCGTTGTTTGCGGAGTTGGAGCAATTGGATGTGGCCGAACAACTCTACCAAAAGGGAATGCAATTGGCGTTGAGTCAGCAAAATACCAAAACCTACCAAGAACTCCAACGGGCGTATCGCGGCTTTCAGGATGAGTACTTGTCCTGATTAACGTCTAAACGTTGGCGAGGGCTGCGCGCCCCGGTTCCAAACCTCGCCGCTGTTGTACTAAAATATGTTAAAACCTGACACTTTGTCAGCGTTTTCGCGGAATCTTTGTAACTTTGCAACTATTCGTAAGGTTAGGTAAAAATACCGATGACTTTATGAACTAACGACCATTGATTGACAAAATGATTACATCAACATTAAAAATACTTTCGGAAGCCGATAAAGAGGCGTGTGAACTGGTCAAAGTAAGCGAGGAGGAATTGACCGTTGATAAAAAGAGACTGTTCATCGAAAGCTATGGCTGTCAGATGAACTTTTCGGACAGTGAAATCGTGGCGGCCGTGATGCGGAATGCGGATTTTGCGACTACTTCTTCGGAAGATAACGCCGACGTTATTTTTCTGAATACCTGTGCCATCCGTGACAACGCCGAACAAAAAGTTCGGAATCGGCTTCAATACCTCAATAATTTGAAGAAAAAACGCCCAGGACTCATCATTGGAGTGTTGGGGTGTATGGCAGAGCGTCTGAAAACCAAGCTGTTGGACGAAGAAAAAATGGTAGACATCGTGGCGGGCCCCGATTCCTACCGCGATTTGCCGCGCTTGGTGGAAGAAGCCGAAACGGGTCAAAAAGCCGTTAATGTGTTTCTTTCGAGGGAAGAAACTTACGCCGATATTTCGCCGATTCGCTTGAATTCCAACGGCATTACGGCCTACATCAGTATCATGCGCGGTTGCGACAATATGTGCAGTTTTTGCGTGGTTCCTTATACCCGTGGACGTGAGCGCAGCCGCGACCCGTTTAGCATTGTGGAAGAAGCGCGTTTGCTTTTTGCCGATGGTTATAAAGAAGTGACGCTACTCGGGCAAAACGTGGATAGTTATAAGTGGAAAAATGAGACCGAAAAAAGTGCCGAGCCTGCTCAAATGGTCAACTTTGCGCAGTTGTTGGAAATGGTGGCCTTGATTCACCCTGATTTGCGGGTTCGGTTCAGTACGTCGCACCCCAAAGACATCACCGATGATGTTCTTTGGACGATGAAAAAGTACGAAAATATTTGTAATTATATCCATTTTCCCGCCCAAAGTGGCAACAGCCGCGTGTTGAAGGTCATGAATCGTACCTATGACCGTGAATGGTACATCCAAAAGATTGACCGCATACGAGAAATATTGGGCGAAGACTGTGGTATTTCAACCGACATGATTACAGGCTTTTGCACCGAAACGGAGGAAGAACACCAAGATACGTTGTCGTTGATGGAATACGTAAAATACGATTATGCGTACATGTTTGCGTATTCTGAGCGTCCGGGCACGCCTGCGGCCAAAAAACTCAAAGATGACGTTCCCGAAGAAGTCAAAAAGCGCCGTTTACAGGAGGTCATTGCCTTACAGCGTCAACATTCTAGTGAGCGCAATGAATTGGCCTTGGGAAAAATCCAAAAAGTATTGGTTGAAGGGCCCTCTAAGCGCTCCGATGCGGATTTATGCGGCCGAAACGACCAAAACAAAGTGGTAATTTTCCCAAGAGAACACTATAAAAAAGGGGACTATGTATATGTGTTGGTGACCGAATGCTCCTCCGCTACCTTGATCGGGAAAGCGGTAGAAGCGGTTCCCGCCTAAGGTTAGTTGAAATGGATACATATTCGGTTAGTGCCCAGAGTTCTTACTAAAAATTTTCTAACGTAGCGTTGCTAAATCGTTGGTTTCAGCCATCAAATAATCGGCAACGGTACATTGTAGATGCAATAAATGCTTTCAAATCCGGAAATACAATCCATCAAAAACCGCTTTGGGATAATCGGAAATGCTCCTGCGCTCAACTATGCCCTCAACATAGCCTTACAGGTAGCAGCCACCGATTTGACCGTGCTCATTACGGGCGAAAGTGGTAGTGGTAAAGAGTCATTCTCAAAGATTATTCATAACCTAAGTTCCCGCAAACACGGCCCTTTTATTGCTATCAACTGCGGGGCTATTCCCGAAGGAACCATTGATTCTGAGTTGTTTGGGCACGTAAAAGGTTCTTTTACGGGGGCCATTGAAGACCGAAAAGGCTACTTCGAAATCACCAACGGTGGGACCATTTTTTTGGACGAAATCGCTGAGATGCCCATCGGAACCCAGGCTCGGCTTTTGCGGGTGTTGGAAAACAAAGAATTTATTCGGGTAGGCTCTTCTAAGGTGCAGAAAACGGATGTACGGGTTGTGGCGGCCACCAACGTGAACCTCATCGACGCCGTACAGCGTGGCAAGTTTCGGGAAGATTTGTATTATCGCCTCAATACGGTGCCGATTGCGGTGCCGCCCCTGCGCGAACGGGGAAGCGACATTGACATGCTTTTTCGGAAATTTACCACCGATTTTGCCGAGCGCTATCGCATTACACCCGTTACCCTTACGCCCGAAGCGCGAGATATGTTGATAAGTTACAACTTCCCGGGCAACATTCGCCAGTTGAAAAATATTGCCGAGCAGATTCAAATTCTGGAAGCGGAAAATAAAGTGCCAATTGCGCCAACGGTTTTGGTAAAATACCTGCCCAATTATGCCTCTTCTACGCGTTCGATGACGTTGCTGGGTGGTGCCGCAGGGGCAGCCAACGGCCCCGAATCGTTCAACGAACGGGAGTTGTTGTACAAAATCCTGTTTGACATGCGCCGCGATGTCAATGACCTGAAAAAGTTGGTGTTGAAAGTCTTGAATAATGAAGCCTACGGTAGTGATATTTTGCGGGAGCATGATGGGTTGTTTAACGGCATTGAAGCAGAAAGTGCATTCGCAAAGCCACATTCAGATACCAAACTGTTGCCCAGCCATAGTCAGCACCAGCCCACGGTAAGCAGCGGCCAACCACCGCAGAACACTACCCCAAACATTATTCAGATTTCGCCGTATGACGACGTGGAAGACATTGCCCACGAAACCGCCGAAGACGAGTCGTTGTCGTTGGAGCAGAAAGAAAAAGAGATGATTATCAAAGCCTTACAGCGGAGTAATGGCAAACGGAAATATGCAGCACAGGCACTCGGGATTTCGGAAAGAACGCTGTATCGAAAAATTAAGCAATATGATATTGAAGAAGAATAATTTTATGTGGAAATTGAATAGTGAAAGGTGGAAAGTGGAATTTCTCATTGTTCTTTTCACTTTAGCTTCTGCACTTTTTACTTCCTGCGGGATTTACTCTTTCAGCGGCACGTCGCTGTCGCCCGATATTAAGAGTGTGACGGTGGTCAATTTCACCATGGCAACCGCCGGTGGGCCTTCCAACATGGCGTTGCAGTTCAACGAAAAAATGAAGGAATATTACCAGCGAAATACCAGTTTGGCGCTGTTGCCTTCCAACGGTGACATGCAGCTTGAAGGCACAATTACGGGCTATGAGGTGATTCCTGCCGCGCCAACGGCCAACGACCAGGCGGCACTCAACCGGTTATCTATAACGATACAGGTAAAGTTTACTAATAATAAAGACGAAGAGAAAAACTTTGACCAAAGCTTTAGCTTTTTTAAAGACTTCCCCCAGAATCAGACACTTAACCAGGTAGAAAGTAGGCTCGTACCCCTCATTTTGGACCAACTCGTGCAGGACATCTTCAACAAGTCGGCGGGCGACTGGTAAGTTTTTATAGAAATCGTTCATGTTGTCTGTGAATCGTAGTATCTTCGCTACCTAAAAAAATATAGTTGTTCGTTTTCCTTCCGACACAGAAGGCCGACGACGGATTGAATTACTGACCCCATTGTATGAATAATCGTTACGTTAAAGAGTCCTTTTCGTACTGGACGGCTCACCCCGACGATACTTCCGAAAGCGATATTTCGCAATTACAGGAGGCCGCCGGCACTTATCCTTACTGCCAGTCGTTGCATATATTACTTGCCAAAGCAATGGCCGTTCATCATCCTGAGCAAGCCGAGGCGAGCATTCAAAAAGCGGCGGCTTATTCCCTTAGCCGTAACACGTTACGAAAATTAATCCAGAATGAATTTGAATGGTCTCCTAATTTGCGCAGCCGTCAGTTTGAAAATGTATTGATTTGGCCGGGCGACTATCAGAAACCTGCCGCCACTTCTTATTCCAAACAGGAATGGAAATTGCCTGAATTGCCAAAAATTTCTTTTTTTGATGCGCCAGAAACCCCGCAGCCAAAACCAAGTCTTCCCGAATTGCCACCCATAGACGATACTACCTTGCGCGAAAACGCACTACAAACCGAATTGGAACAGATTGAGAGTTCAGTGATGGAAGAAAGCCAACCGGACCAACGTGAGTTGGAGCGTCAGCGTCAGATTCAGATTATTGACAGTTTTATTGAGAATGAAGCCCGCATGGGTCCCATCCGCGCCAACTTCAAAGATTTGTCAAACCAAGAGCAGGAAGACCTCGCCAAAAAACGCAATATGAACTTTTCAAGCGGGGCCGTCAGCGAAGGAATGGCCAAAATTATGGCGCGACAAGGGAAAATTGAACGGGCGATTGAAATCTACGAACAACTAATGTTGAAAAAACCGGAAAAAAAAGCGTACTTTGCCGAAAAAATTAAGGATTTAACAACTGAGTAGAACGTTTGAAGTGTAAAGTTAAAAGTAGGAAGAGGAGAGGGAAAGGGTAAACGTATAGAGAGAAGAAAATTTGTTGAAAACAGAGAATCGGCCTTAAAACGCAAACTGCTTCCTAAAAACCTGAAACTTTTGACCGAAAACCGAAACTGTAGACTCTAAACTGTAAACTACAATGTTCACCGTATTTATTGTAATAATCGCCATCATCGCTGTATTATTGATTTTGATTGTTTTGGTGCAAAACTCAAAAGGTGGCGGATTGACTGGCGAATTGGGCGGAATGGGCGCTACGCAAATGTTTGGCGTAAAACGTACCACCGACTTGTTGGAACAAATTACTTGGGGCTTGGTAGGTGCTTTGGCCTTACTTTGTCTTGTGTCTAATTTGTTTATCGGTACTCCCCAAGCCGATGCCGGCATTAACAGCGTAAACGTAGAAAAGGCCAATCAGCGCTCGGTACCTGCCGCGCCTGCCCCTGCTCCAACGACCACTCCTGCGCCCGCACAGCAGCAACCTGCTCCCGCGCAGAAGTAAGCAAAACATTTTTCAGCACAAAAGCCCCGAAATTTTCGGGGCTTTTGTCGTTTAAGGAGGTCAGCACTTTGGACAAGTTAGGCCGCCGCCGCCGTTACCAGCTCAACCATGATGCGTTGTAGCTCGGCCCGATGGATTTCGACCTCGGCCATGTTGTTAAAATACATCATTCGACGGTCTTTGTAATTACCTTCCAACATGGCCGAAGAAATATTTACAATGGCCGCGTGGTGAAATACCAAATGGACTTTTTGGGTCATTCTAAGATTGAAAGTGACCAAGTCAACCCCTTCATAATAATAACTCGGTGCATTCCATTTGATGCGCTCCCTGAGGGCAGGATGTGCCGCCATGATGATGGCTCTGAGGGCGTTAATTTCAGCCTTGAGCGGATGCTCCAGTAGGTGCATATATTCGCTCACCTTTTCTTCATCTGTTTTTTTGGGAGTAGTTGGTTTTGGCATATTTAGTAATGTTATTCGTTAAGCTAAAAAGCAAAGGGTAATGCTTTGGCCGCCCTCACACTACAGACCTTTTCCCCCTTTACTCTCCGCTTTTTTCAAATTTTCTTTTACTCTAAACAGCACCATTTGGGTGATGAGGCCGAGGGGGAGGGGTTGGCCCAGCGGAAATTGAACGGTTCCTTTGGATAATTTATACGGGGTCAGTTCATTTTTGAAGGCTTCAATGCCCGATGTACCGGGATAAAACCCGATGTGGTGCTTGTAGGCCGCAAAATGTACTAAGTTTCCTTTGAGGCTAAAAGTCGGAATTCCGTAACTGATTTTTTCTTCGGCGTCGGGGGCGGCATTTTTTATCGTGGCTCTGAGCTGCTCTAATATTTCCTGCGTCTCGGGCGGGAAGCCTGAGATAAACGCATCAATGTTGCTGATTTTGATGTCGTGCATAGCCATAGGAAGAAGGGTTTAAAGGGTAAAAATAGGCTTTTTTGCGCGTAAGCACATAAACGCGGGAAATTCGTTCAACTCGCGGTAATGTTTGGGGTCAAGTTCTTTGAATTTCTCCACGGGTTTGGGTTCGAGCAGGGTATCAAGCAGGAACCCGTTGACGAGCAGCGGCATAATGCAGGCTTCCAGCGGCCGCCGAAAACTGTGAATATCGACGGGTTTTCCAAAACCTTTCCACGTACACATGACGGGTTCGGTTTCAAAATAACGGGTGGATTGGAAGTAGGTAAATTCAAAAAACGGATGTTCAATAGAAATAACGAGGTGTCCGCCGGGTTTTAGCACCCGATAAAATTCTTTGAGGGTCGGGGTCCAGTCTTCCAAGTAGTGCAAGGCCAACGCGCAGACAATCAGGTCGAAAGAAGCATCTTTGAGTTGAGGCAGCGGGGTAGATAGGTCATGGACAAAAAAAGTACCGTTGCCTTTGTTGCGCTCAATGGCCAGTTCTACCATGCGCGGACTGATGTCAAATCCCGTGACAAACGCACCGTTGTCGAGAAATATTTCGGCGTATTTCCCAGGGCCGCAGGCGGCATCGAGAATGTGTCGGCCATCCATTTCTGGAATCAGCGAGAGCGTATTAGGGCGGTCGTAGTAAGCGTTGTGGGGTTTATGGTCAATGAGCGCGTTGTAGCGCTCGGCCAATGATTCGTAGGCTTCAATGATTTTTTGTTTCATGGCTTTTTAGGGTTATGTGTCTGAATATCAGTATTATTCAATGTATTCCTGAAACGAAACACCATCAAGCGGCCAAACCATCAGCACGCTACAGTTTCCCGCTGTGGGGTCGTCAAGGTAATGATAAATGGGCTGTACCCACTCAAACCCCGCCTTGCGCTGAGGCGTGATGGTGGGGTCTGTGAGTTCATTGTTTTTTAGTTTTTCGCAATAGGTTTCAATCGAGAACTGGTCTTTATAACGAGCATACCCAATCGTCATGCCCACGAGGATCTGCCCCTTCATGTCCAAAGATTTGACCAATTCTTGCTGCGTGTTGTACAATTCCGTAGAAAGTTTCTGTCCCCGATACGCGGGCAAGACCCCAATGTCAAACTGGTACAACCACTCTCCGTTGGGGATATGTGAGTTGGTAATCCATAGATTATCAGTGACTTCCATAAAGGTGTGGTCGAGTTTGGGGAACGTAATTCGGAGGGTACTTGATGAAGCAATGACTTTGTCGCAGTCGGTGATGACGAATTGTCCTTCGGGAAAAACGCGGATGTGATTGGCAAAATGTGCCTTTGTCAACAGCTCATGCGAAGCAAGAGTGGGGAAACAAATCCGCTGCACTACTTCCATTTGCTCGGCATCGGCGGGAGTGGCCGTGCGGAGCGTGTATTTTCCATCCTTTGTTTTTTTGTGTATCATTTGCCGAATAAATTTTACCAAAAAACCATTCTATTTTCGATAAAATAAACGGGCACGATAACGGATAATTTATCTTCAGACGGTTTCCTTCTTTTGATGCCAAAGGTAATGGGAAAGAAATAGAAAGGCAATCGGCAAGACCATAAAGGTAATTTGAGGCTGAAATCCTTCTTTGGAGATGATTGAATAGGCCGCCCCAATCAAATCAAAAAACAAACCTGCATACGCCCATTCTTTGATACGGTTAAAACTGGGGATAAGGATGGCTACCACACCCAAGGCTTTGGCCACGCCTAAAAAAGGAATGATGTATTTGGGGTAGCCCAAACCCGTTACCATCGTGACGGCTTCTGGCACCAGGAGGATGTCAGGAATGGCAGAAAACAACATAAATGCCCCGAAAATTGCAGTAATCACCCAATAAGCAATATTTATTTTTTTCATTTTTGAGGTTGGTTAAGCGGGGAGGTCTGTCAAGACGCTCCCCAGAGAGATTAAGAAAGAGTGGCCAAAACTTCATCTAATCCTTCCATGGCCATCGTTAGCCCTTCTTTGAAGCCCATTTGGATGGTTGCTTCAAGTTGGGCTAAGTCATTGTAGGTGATGAGAATGGTTACCAAAGTAGCATCTCCGTTATCTTGAAAATTGTTTGTCCATTTCGATTGTGGTAGTTCGGGGTTGATGTTGCCCTCGGCATCCGAAAAACCGTCTGTTCCGCTAAAACGCTCTTTGGGTTGGATGGTTTGGTAGCTTGTCAACCCCCAATGCTCCTCGCCCTCGGGTCCGACCATCGCGTAAAGCCAATGCCCGCCTTCTCTGAAATCCATCGTTTTGGTGCGGGCTTTCCAGGGTTTGGGAGCCCACCATTGGTCAAGGATTTCGCTTTTGGTGAAGGCATCCCACACCAACGGAAGTTGGGCGGCAAATTCTCTTTTTACGGTGATTGAATTGGTCGCTTTATCGACGATAAAGTCCATTAATAAGGCATTTTTCATGGTTTTATTTGTTTTTTAGGTTCAATAATACGTTGTCAAGCTGGCTAAAGCGGTCTTCCCAAAGGGCTCTGAATTTTTCGAGCCACTGGTCTATTTCTTTCATCTTAGTAGGGTTGAAGTGATAATAAATTTCCCGTCCCGACTGCTCCTGTCGGACCAATTCACATTCGGTCAGGATTTTAATGTGCTTCGAAACCGCTTGTCGGCTGGTGTCAAAATGCTCGGCAAGGGCGTTGGGGGTCATGGCCTGTAAGGCAATGAGGGCAATGATGGCTCTTCGGGTGGGGTCGGAAATGGCCTGAAATACGTCTCTTCTCATCACGTCTCTAAATTTATTATGCAACTAATCGGTTGCAAATATAAATGCAACTAATCGGTTGCGCAAATATTTTTTCATTTTTTTGTTAAAATCAAAAATAAAGTGGGATGAGGAGGTGTAAAAAAAGGAGTTAGTTGTGAATAGGGGCTGTCACATAGACTACGGATTAAAAATCATCCGTCGATAGAGGGGAATTTGTTGGGTGTGCGTAATCCAGCGTGTTATTTCTTGACCCTAACATATTTTTCGATATTGATTCGGTCAACACCCGCACCAGCCACTTTCTCCACGCCGTACTGAACGAGGGTATCATTTTTTATACTGATGGCAAATGTAAATGCGTTCTGCTCCCAATCCCGGGCGCTGCAATAGTCCAACTGTTCGGTGTATGTACTGTCGACGAGGGTATAACTGCCCCCGCCCGCCGAAAAAACGGCCGCCGAGTCTTTTCCCTGATTTAAATCATGGTGTAAAAATGCAAAATGGCTATCGTTAATGATTTTAATAAACGAGGTATTTTGGGTGTAATCCGTAACGGCCGTATCGCCTTTTTCAATGAGGGTGCCCGTCAATAACTTCCACGTACCAACGAGGGGTGGGGAGGAAGATTTCTTGGCGTTATCGGCGGTTTCGGCCACGCAAGACATCAAAATGACGCTAAGGAAGAGACAACAAATGACGAGTTTCATGATTAACTAGTTAAGAATAAAGGATTTATGGTTGACGTATTCGGGGATGTTTTGGGGGCTGTCGTTTCCCTTGCGCCAAAGATAAGGAGATTGGTAGCGACTCTTTCAAACTACCAATGATTTTAGCCCATTTTAGTAAGAGCCTGATAGTTTTGAAGTTTTATAAAGCCTTCTAAGTGACGATTAACCACAATTGCGTCCAAAACGAGTGAGTTCAACTTTGCTGAGCGTGGGGGGGAGCATCATATTCAGAATCTAATATTCAATTTAACCGGCCGACTACGGACGTATTTCTAAACCCAAATACAATGAATAGATGAACCAAGAAGCTGTTTTTTGGCTTGAGGGCCTATTGATTTTTTCCATAATTGTGGGAGCTCCTCCTTTAGTTTTATGGAAATTAATTTCATTTTGTAAAGTTAGACTAATTCGATTTCTTAAATTCTTATCAAAACGGCGCTAACTATTTCATCACTGTGTTTCAAAATTAAGTTTATAGTGGTAAAAAATAAGGTCTGTGGAGACACCCAAAAATAAACAAAGTGTTTGTAACACGGTAAGTGTCAATTGGCCTCTTTTTATGCGCCCAATCAAGCGAACTTGGACTCTTTCAGAGTTACAAAAAATAATTGTTTACTTCCGAATAATGTGCCTGTTTCTACCCGTTGATTTGGCCAATAAAAAAGCCCTCGTTTTCACGAAGGCTTTTAGATGCTAGTCAGCACAAATTGTTAGCGGCTCAAATACAGGTTCCGCTCTCCGTATATTTTTTGGAAGAATTCGTCTTCGAGGCTATCAATGAAGTAAATACCTTCTCCAGTAGACTTCATCTCTGGCCCTAGTTCCTTGTTTACATTCGGGAATTTGTTGAACGAGAACACTGGAATCTTAATGGCCCAACCTTTCTTGACGGGATTAAACTCGATGTCTTTCACTTTCTTGTCGCCGAGCATGAACTTCGTCGCGTAGTTTACGTACGGTTCTTGGTAGGCTTTGCAGATAAACGGCACCGTGCGGGATGCGCGTGGATTGGCTTCAATCACATAAACTACGCCATTTTTGACTGCAAACTGCATGTTAATCAGCCCTTTCACCTTCATCGCTTTGGCTACTTTTACCGTAATTTCTTCGATTTGGCGGATTTCATCGGGTGTCAAATCAAACGGCGGGAGGGTAGCGTGCGAGTCGCCAGAGTGGATACCAGCGGGCTCGATGTGTTCCATTACCCCGATGATGTAAGCATCTTCACCGTCGCAAATTGCGTCAGATTCGGCTTCGATGGCGTTTTCGAGGTAGTGGTCGAGGAGGATGTTGTTGTCAGGAATATCGTTCAGGATTTTCACGACGTGTTGCTCCAACTCCTGCTCATTGATGACAATCTTCATGCTCTGTCCTCCCAATACGTAGCTCGGACGAACCAACAGTGGGAAGCCCAATTTCTTGCCGATTTCGGCGGCAGCATCCGCCGTGCGCACGGTGTCAAACTGCGGATACGGAATGCCCAAGTCATGCAACAGCGCTGAGAAACGACCACGATCTTCGGCCAAGTCGAGCGTATCAAAGCTGCTACCGATGATTTTGATTCCATACTGATGGAGTTTTTCGGCAATTTTCAGGGCCGTTTGTCCACCCAACTGCACAATCACGCCTTCGGGCTTTTCGTGTTGGATGATGGCGTGTACGTGTTCCCAGAAAACGGGCTCAAAGTATAACTTATCCGAAATATCGGGGTCGGTCGACACCGTTTCGGGGTTACAGTTAATCATAATGGTCTCGTAACCAGCCTCTTTGGCCGCCAACACCCCGTGTACACATGAGTAATCAAACTCGATGCCTTGTCCGATACGGTTAGGCCCTGAACCCAATACTACCACTTTTTTACGGTCAGAAACGATGGATTCATTCTCAGGCTCATCTTGCGATACGCTGAAGGTAGAGTAGTAGTAAGGAGTTTTGGCTTCAAACTCAGCGGCGCAGGTATCTACGCACTTAAACACGCGCTTGATATGGTGGTCTTGGCGATACTTATAAACGCGGCTTTCTTTTACGCCCAAGAGGTGGGCAATTTGGCGGTCAGCATAGCCTTTCTGCTTAGCGGTAAGTGCCAAACTTGGGGGAAGGTCTTCCAGGTCGTATTGTTGAATTTGTTTTTCCAACTCCACCAATTCTTCAATTTGATGCAAAAACCAAGGGTCAATTTTGGTCAAATTTTGAATGGTTTTGAACGAAAGTCCTACTTTGAAAGCATCGTAAATGTGGAAAAGTCGGTTCCAGCTTGGGTGCGCCAAACTTTGCTTGATGGCGGCTACGTCGGTCAATTCTTTACCATCCGCTCCAAGTCCGTTGCGGCGTATTTCGAGTGATTGACAGGCTTTTTGGAGGGCCTCTTGAAAATTACGTCCGATACCCATGGCTTCGCCCACGGATTTCATCTGCAATCCCAACGAACGGTCGGCGCCAGGGAATTTATCAAAGTTCCAACGTGGTACTTTTACAATTACGTAGTCGATAGTGGGCTCAAAGAAGGCTGATGTGCTACCCGTAATCGGGTTGATGAGCTCATCTAAGTTATACCCAATGGCCATTTTAGCCGCAATCTTGGCAATCGGATAACCCGTTGCTTTGGAGGCTAAGGCCGACGAGCGCGATACGCGCGGGTTGATTTCAATGACGATGATTTCGTCGGTTTCGGGGTTGACCGAAAACTGAATGTTACAACCACCCGCAAATTTACCGATGCCGTTCATGGTCAGAATGGCCAAATCGCGCATTTTTTGGTAGAGTGTATCGGGCAAGGTCATGGCAGGGGCTACGGTCACGCTGTCGCCCGTATGAATTCCCATCGGGTCGAAGTTCTCAATCGAACAGACGATAATGAGGTTGCCTTTCCCGTCGCGCAATAACTCCAATTCGTATTCTTTCCAACCCATGATGCTTTGTTCTACCAACACTTCATGCACGGGTGAAGCAATGAGGCCGTGCTGGAGGGCTTTGTCAAATTCTTCAGCTGTATTGACAAAACCGCCACCAGTTCCCCCTAAAGTAAAAGAGGGGCGGATAACTAAAGGGAAGCCGATTTCTTGGGCAATTTCTTTACCCTCTAAAAAAGATTTTGCTGTGCGGCCTTTACAAACCCCCGCTCCCAATTCCAGCATTTTAAGACGGAATTTCTCCCGATCTTCGGTTGTTTCGATGGCTTTGATATCTACGCCTATGATTTGTACGCCGTATTTTTTCCAAATACCCGCCTTGTCGCAATCAATGGCTAAATTTAACGCCGTCTGACCACCCATGGTTGGCAAAACGGCGTCTATTTTGTGCTTTTCTAAAATTTCAATGATGTATTTTTTCTCCAAAGGCTTTAAGTACACATGATCCGCATTGATGGGGTCGGTCATGATGGTAGCGGGATTGGAGTTAATCAGAATGACCTCAATGCCTTCTTCCCGCAGTGAACGGGCGGCTTGGGAACCTGCATAGTCAAATTCGCAGGCTTGACCAATAACAATAGGACCGGAACCAATGATGAGGATGGATTTGATGTTGGGATTTTTTGGCATTTTTTTGAGGAAAAGTTATCAGTTATCTGTTATTCGTCGCTCGCTTTGACCTTTTCAGACACCCTAAAAGGGATATTTCTGACAAATGGGGCGCGTCTAACTTTTAACTTCTGCAACAGGGTTGCTGCAAAAATTGCACAAAATTAGGGGATGAAATGTTTTTTGAGGCATTAAATCTTGAAAAAAAAAGAATTTATAGGCCAAATTAATGAAAAATAAGAGGTATATCATTGATAGATAGCCTTTTAACAAAGTGGTGCTTCACAAAATAGGTACGGTAAATAAGTACATTTTTTGATTTCATGCTAAATGAGCACCTTTGTTTATATGAACCCTTTATCATTTCTTTTGGATGAGTGGCAACAACGCCACCTCCTGACCGACGAGCAGCGTGGACAATTGGAAACGCACGAGCGCAACCGCCCCGTTTCTTTGTATATCCTGCTGCGCAGCCTGCTCTACGCGGGTATTTTACTTTTTACTTCGGGTGTGGGTGTGCTCATTTACAACAACATTGACACCGTTGGCCACACGGCACTCATTGCCCTTTTGGCGGTGCTAACTGCGGGAAGTTTCTTCTACGTCTACCGCACGAGTGTCCCATTTTCGCGGGGCCTCATCGAAAATGAGGCCAAGTTCAGTGATTTTACCTTGCTCATTGCCTGTACCTTGTTTCTGATGTTGGAGGGATATGTACAATGGCGCTATAATGTTTTCGGTACACGCTATGGCCTGGCGACTGTTTTACCCGCGGTCCTTTTTCTGTTTTGTGCGTATCGGTTCGACCACCGGGGTGTTCTTTCGATGGGACTGACGGCCTTTGCTTCGTGGGTGGGAATTACCGTTGCGCCGATGGAAGTACTGAGCAACAACGATTTTAACGATATGAAACTCATCGTGACGGGCGTGCTTTTGGGCGTTTTATACATTGGGGTAGGAGTAGCTTCGGAGAGAATGGACTTCAAAAAACACTTCTCATTTACGTATTTGTTGCTCGGAGGAAACGTCTTTTTTATAGGTTCATTGGCGGGGTTGTTTCGTGAGGAAGGTTGGGCCTTTGAATTTGCGTTGCCGATTGCCGCAGGATGCTGGCTGTTTGTAAATTATGCCCGCCGCTCGCAATCGTTTCTTTTCTTGTTGATGGCGGTGGTTTACGGATACATCGCGTTTACTTACCTACTTTTTGAAGTGATGAACGAAGCGTTGTGGGCATTTTTTGGGATGTTTTACGTAGCGGCAAGTACGGGAGGAGTGATTTGGTTTTTCCTGAATTTTAAAAAATTATTGAAAGTAAGGGACGAGGAGCGGCCGCCGTTGCGGTGAGTAGTCAGGTGTGAGTCCAAAGCCCTAATATTTATCATTAAAATTAGCATTCTATTTTGATTATGAAAGCTTACAACGAAACGCTTCTTCTGAACGAATACGCCCAAAAGATGGCCAAAAAATGGCATACTGAGCGTTTGTTATCGACGGAACAACTAGCGGAAGTCGTTCAATCGCACGCTCAGGTACCCTATAATCCTAACGTATTTATCAAAATCGGTCTTTTTCTATTTGGGTACATTTGTTTTATGTTCGGGGGAGGGTTTGTTTTTATGATTATGGGTGAGGGGGGAGGCTTTGCGTTCACGGCGCTGTTGTACGGTTTGGGCGTTACTTTTTTGTTGCTCCGACTCATCAAACGGAAACAACTGCATTTTGCGGGGGTAGACAATGCGCTCATTTACGGCATCATTGGGGCTACGATGCCGCTCATTTTTGAGCTATATGATGCGCTGAAAATCAATGAGATTTGGGTAGGTGTTTTGTTTTGTTTACCCGTTTTGGTGGTGGTGGTTTATAGTTTTGGGGAGCCGTTGGTGGCGTTGGGGGCTTTTCTGTCGGGCATGTTTATTCTGGCTTCCATATTAATGAAAAACCCCATTGGCAAAGCCCTTTTGCCTTTTGCGTTGATGATTTACGCGGCGGCGTTTTTTGTCGTTACGCGAAATATGAGCCAAAAATCAAGTACTTTTTATTGGAAATTAGCCATTTATTGGGTCAACACAGCCGCTTTGGTACTGTTTTATGCGGCAGGCAATTATTTTGTGGTTCGGGAGCTAAATGCCGAACTGAACGGACTCGGCTCGCCCTCTCCTGAAGTTGCCTTTGCGGGGTTGTTTTGGGTATTTAGCATTTTAATTCCTATGCTCTATCTGTACGGCGGTTTTCGCTGGCGCAACCGTACTTTGCTTTTGTTGGGGCTATTGGGCATTGTGGCTACGATTCTGACGGTCCGTTATTATCACGCCATGCTGGCCATTGAGTGGGTGTTGATTTTAGTCGGTGTTGTGGCGGCGGTTAGCGCGTTTGCCCTCATTCGTTCTCTCAAAACGCCTAAATTCGGTTTTATCTATGCTACCGAAAAAGACAATGACGAGCGTTTTGCGATTGAAATGGTCGTGATTTCTCAAATGACCAAAAATAGTCAATCGGCCGAAAATGGTGTTGAATTTGGCGGTGGAGATTTTGCGGGCGGCGGCGCAGAAGACAAGTACTGAAGTTGCAGCCTCACGAGTGGCTGAGAGGGTAAATTTTCGTTTTTCGTCCCTTTCCTGAGTTATACATCCAAAACGAACCCATCCCGAACTCAATGAGAAAGCTGTGCTTCGCGCTTTATTTTCTGCTCCTGCTTTTGCCTTCTTTTGCCCAAAAAAATACGATTTCCACCGCCCAATGGCCCGTCGATATGCCGTGGTGGAAAAAAAATAACCTGCGGGTCATTCAGACCAATTTGCCCGCTTACGAAGCCGCAACGCTGAACCCTGATTCGTTACTCAAAGATTTGGAGGCTTGTTCGGCCAATACGCTGCTCATCAACGCGGGCGGAATCATGGCATTTTATCCAACTAAACTCGATTTTCACTACACCAACCCCTACATGAAGGGAAATATGTTGGGCGATGTCATTCAGCGTTGTCATCAGCGGGGGATAAAAGTCATTGTGCGGTTTGATTTCAGCCGGGTACATGAAAGTATCTTCAAGGCGCATCCGGATTGGTGTTATACCTCGCCCAAAGGCGAGCGCATCATCAATACAGATATGTACGTGGTGTCTATCAATGCGCCGTATGTGCAAGACCGTGCGTTTAAAATCATTGAGGAAGTGATTGATAACTACGGTATTGACGGCATTTTTCTCAACATGCCAGGTTATCAGGTCAACAACCCGTATGAGGGAAAATACCACGGCATTGACCAAAATGAATACGACAAAAAGCGTTTTGCGGAGTACAGCCAAGGCCTGACCCTACCCACAGAAGAGAACAAAGCTGACCCCGTTTTTCAAAAATATTTGGCTTTTAAAAAGTTTACGGTCGAAGATTGGTCGAAGCGGCTCCATGAATTGGTTAAGTCCAAAAGCAATCAAATCGCGATTTGTACTTACATGGACAAGTACGTAGACATCATCCGCCACGAATCACAAACCAACAGCCTGCCGTATTGGCCGTACTCGGCCTCCGACAACGTGGGAAATGCCATCAATTCCTTTCCTGACCACATCATTAGCAATAGTAGTATTCAGCAGATTTCGTTTCAGTCGCGCTACAATGCCGTGGAGCCCGAAGAGGTTTCCATTCGATTGTACGAAAATATCGCCAACGGCTCAGGACTTGACATCAGCATGATGGGGGATATGCGCGGCTACGAAGACGAGCGCAATTATGACGTCATCAAAAAAGTCTATGCCCATCATAAAAGGTATGAGCCTTACTTTGGAAAATATGCCTCGGTGGCCAAAATCGCGGTTGTAGCACCAGGCGCGTGGCCGAGTGGCGCGCCGATGCAGGAGTATCGCGGTATTCAACTGATGCTCAAAGAAGCCCATATTCCGTTTGATATTGTGGAAGACGCCCAAATTGAGCACTTGGCCGATAAGATGAAGCACTACCGCCTTGTGATTTTGCCCGACATTACTTATTTGAGCAGTGCTTCGGTACAGGTGTTGAAAGAGGCTTCTCAACAGGGCGTAAATCTGCTGGCAACCAACCAAACGATGTTTGATAACCCCGACGCTTTGCAGCAATTGTTCGGAGCAAAAATCTTCAATAAAGACCATGAAGGCAGCGGTTTTTACCTCAAACCCGACAATCATGCGTTGTTTAAGCGTTTTATGAAGCAAAAAATGCTTTTCTGGAAGTTTAATTTAGGCTTGTATGACCTTTCGGGAACAGATAAACAATTTCTGCCCATTCTGAGCAAAGGTCGACCTGGACCGCCCGAAATAATCGGCGGGCACGAGCCTACGGGCTATTTTGCCATGGGCTTGAAGCAACATCCGCGCAGCAAAGCCGTGATTTTGCCCGTTAATGTGGGGCGTTTGTATTACTTGCATGGGTACGAAGAACACAAGAATATTGTCCTGGATGTGATTGATTCTGTTTATCCCGAAGCAAACCAACTGCTGCAAACCAACGCCCACGAGCGCGTGGAGGTAATTTTGAAAGAATACATCAAAAACGTTCCCCAAAACAAAGCCAAAAAATCGGCCGATGGCCTGATATTGCATTTGGTCAATATTACGGGCTTCAGCGGAAATACCTATTTTGAGCCTTTGCCCGTATCCAATCTTTCATTCAAAATTCAAATAGACTACAAACCTTCAAAAATATTCTCGATGGTTAGTAAACAGCCGATAGCATACACTTGGAAAAACGGTTATCTGGAGTTTAAGTTGAATAAACTGGATGATTTTGAAGGAATTGTGATTGATAAATAGTGATTCTTCCTATTACCCTGAAACTTTTTAGAAATAAATTAGGTTGATATGTCAACAATATTTATTTTTGTGCCATGATAACGAATGAACAGCAAAGTATAAAGGAAAAAATATGGGGACAACTGGGGCAATATCTGACCTTTAACATCAACCATGTGTCGCATTTGTTTGCCCGAAAGGTCAACCGGGAGCTTTCCAAATCTGGTTTTACGCTTCAAATCGAACAATTCCCCATTTTGTTTTTGGTCAATCATTCGACCGAAGGATTACTGTCGCAGCAAGACATTGCTAACTTTCTCCAGCGCGACAAATCGGGTATTCAGCGTTCTATTCGCACTTTAGAGCGCGATGGCTACGTCAGAATCGTAAGCGACGATACCGACCGACGTAAAAATTTAATTCAATTAACGCCCGCAGGAAAATTTACCATTGAAAAAATCAGCGAGATGGCAGCTACCCTCAACCAAGAGGTAACTAACCAACTCACCACTGAGGAAGTGTCAACATTGCTCACAATTTTGAGGAAAATTTCTGCCGCCATTGACAATTAGTTTTTTTTATTTAATTAGTTGATATGTCTACTATTGATATATCAACAATCCATATTTTTCTTTATTTTTTACAAAAATGAAACGTTTAGCAGCCTTTTTAATCATCACCCTCGGGGCGGGGTTAGCCGCTTCAGCGCAGCAAAGTCGATCGCTGAAAGAGTGCATCGACTACGGATTGCAGCATTTTGGTTCGATGCGCGTGGCGCAGTACCAAGTCGAAACCGCCAACCAGCAAGCGCGGCAAGCACTGGGACAGTATTTGCCCCAAGTGTCAGGAACGGGAAATTTTACGGATAACCTTAAACTGCAAACCACGCTGTTGCCCGCAGGCTTTGCGGGACCAGAGCCGCGACGTATTTCGTTGGGCTCTAAGTATCAAACCAACTTATCGGCACAACTGACCCAAACGATTTATGACAAATCGCTGCTCATTGGTATCAAAGCCAACGAAGCCAATCAAAAATTGGCCGACCTCAGTGTGCGACAAACCCGTGAGGAGATCATTTACAACATTGCGAGCAATTATTATCAGGTATTCATTGTGCAACAGCAGATTGCGTTGCTTAAAGATAACCTTGAACGCACACAACAAGTACTTAATATCCTGAAATTACAGCGCGACAACGGCGTGATTCAGCCGATTGACTATACCAATACGGAGGTGAGTTTTAACAACACCCGGTCTCAACTTTCGCTGAGTGAAAACAACTTGGCGCTGGCGCTAAACCGCCTAAAATACCAGATGGGACTGCCGCAGGAAGCAGAGCTTACGCTTTCAGATACTCTTTTGTTAAAGAAAGTGCCCACGGTGGAGGAAGCTAATTTTAGCGCGCAGAGCTTGATTTCGTACCAGAAAGCAAATGCAAATCTAGACTTGCAGCGCTTGCAGTTGTTGCGGACCAAAGCGGGCTACCAACCCACGCTCAATTTTTCGGCGAGTTACGGCACGTTGGCATTGGGCAATCAATTGGCCGATGGCTTCCGCAATTTTACGGGCTTTGGTAGTATAGGGTTGCGGTTGAATATTCCCATTTTTGACGGATTTCAGCGTGACGCCCAGATTCAGCAGAATCGCCTGACGGTCATGACGCAGGAGGAGCAGCTTCGGTTAAATACAGCTGCCTATCAGTTGCAATTCAGCAATGCCCATACGCAAATTCAAAAATCGAAAACCAATATTGAAAACGACGACCGCACCGTAAAACTGGCGCAAGAGGTGTACAACATCACCACGTTGCAATACAAACAGGGCACGAAGTCGCTGACGGATTTAATCAATGCCGATAATTCGTACCGACAGGCGCAGTCGAATTACATCAATTCACTCATCAATTTTTACCAAGCCCGACTTGATTTGGAACAATCGCAGGGCTCGTTACTCACTTTTTACAACCAACTTTAGAAATTTCAGCCGAACCATGAAAAAGACCACATTCATCGTCATCGGGGCTGTATTGGCCGTTATGGGCCTGATTGCCTTTCGCCTTTCTTCCAATAAAAAGAAGATTGACACCCAAAATCAATTACCTGCCACCAATGTCACCATCGCTATTCCCGTTACCGTCAGCCGAGTAGAAGAAGGCGATGTAAGTCAACAACTGATAAAAACGGGGAATTTAATTCCTTTCAAAGAAGCCGCAATTTCGGCCACCACCGCAGGCCGGGTTACCCACGTCAACTTTAACTTGGGCACGCAGGTGAACCAAGGAGCGGTGTTGGTTCAGGTAGACAATAAATTGAAAGAGCTGTCGCTCGAAGCTACGCAGCTTACCATCAGCAAGTTAAAGAAAGATGTTGATCGTTATAATACGCTTTTGGCGGGCAATGCCACCACCGAACTTCAAGTAAATGAGGTGAAGTACAATTATGAAAATGCCATAAATCAGGCGGAGCAAATCAAAAAACAGTTGCTTGACGCTACCGTAAAAGCACCCATCAGCGGCCGTATCGTTAAAAAAGACATCGAAGTGGGGGAGTTTATCAATGCGGGAGCTGTTCTCGGTACTGTTTTGGACGTTTCTCGACTGAAAGCGGAAGTGCTGGTCAACGAAAGTGACGTGTATCAACTCCGCGTTGGGCAGTCGGTGCGGGTGAGCAGCGATATTTTTCCGAATCGGATTCTGTCGGGGACCATTTCCTACATTTCTCCGCAGGGAAACAGTGAGCACAATTATCCCGTCGAAGTGACGGTCAGTAATTCCCTTGGTTTGAAAGCAGGAACGTTCGTCAATGTAGATTTCTCACAAAAATCTAATCAAAAAGCCTTGCAAATTCCGCGTTTGGCTTTGGTGGAAAGCCTCAAAAACCCTTACGTATACGTGGTGGCGAACAACGTAGCCCAACAGCGTGTCGTCAAAATCGGCCGTGAATTGGGCGATAAAATTGAAGTACTCAGCGGCCTTTCGGCGGGCGACACGGTGGTCATAACGGGCCAACTCAACCTAAGTGAAGGCAAGCCAGTACAGATTACGAAATAATACACCCTTTTTAAAATACAACAACCATGTCAATAACCGAGATTGCCGTTAAGCGACCGCTACTGGTCACAACGGTGTTCATCGTTCTGATTTTATTCGGTGTTTTGGGGTATAAGCAATTGTCTTATAACTTGTTGCCGAAGTTTGAAGCCAACGTCATCAGCGTGGCTACGACCTACATTGGGGCGTCGGCTGATGAGGTGGAAACCAACGTCACCAAACGCATCGAAGACGCGCTGTCGTCGCTCGAAGGCTTGGATAGGATGACTTCGATTTCGCAACAAGGTGTGTCGATTGTCACCATTCAGTTGAAAAACGGCATCAATACGACCCTCGCCCAACAAGACGCGCAGCGGAAAGTGGAGCAGATTATTAACTTCTTGCCCGATGAAGCCGACCGCCCGATTGTCAATAAATTCTCTACCGACGAATTGCCCGTTTTGCGGATGGGCGTTACCGCCGATTTGTCGCCTACCGAGTTGTTTGATTTGATTGATGACGAGCTAAAACCTCAGCTTTCCAACGTGCCTGGAGTAGGGCAAGTGAACCTGATTGGAGGCAATGAACGGCAGATTCAGGTCAACGTTGACAGTGAAAAACTCAAGGCGTATGGTGTCTCAATCGTGCAGGTTTCGCAGGCCATCAATAGTGCTAACACGAGCTATCCAGCGGGCCAACTCGAAACGCGAAATTCGCAGTATTCTATTCGTTTTGACGCGTCTGTCGAAACCACCAACCGCATGAGGGAATTGGTGGTAGCGCGCCGGGCCGATGGAAGTCAGGTGTTACTCAAAAATGTAGCAGAAGTGGTCGATGCGACCGCCAAACCCAGCGCCATCAACCACATTAACGCCAAGCCGTCGATTGGGATTCAGATTTTAAAACAATCGGATGCCAACGCCGTGTCGGTGAGTGAGTTGGTGCGGGCAAAAATTACGGTGTTGGAAAAACAACACGGTAAAAATAACCTTAAATTCACCATTGCTTCCGACCAATCGGTGTATACATTGGCCTCGGCCCACGCCGTAGTCGATGACCTATTTTTGGCTATATTGATTGTATCGGTCGTGATGCTGATGTTTTTGCACAGTTTTCGCTCTTCACTTTTTGTACTGGTGGCGTTGCCGTCTTCAATTTTGCCCACGTTTCTGCTGATGTACGTGGCGGGCTTTTCACTCAATATGATGACGCTCATGGCGCTTTCGCTGGTGGTCGGGATTCTGGTAGATGACTCGATAGTGGTGTTGGAAAATATAAATCGACACCTCGAAATGGGAAAAGACAAACGCACCGCCGCCCTTGACGGACGGAGCGAAATCGGCTTCACGGCCCTCGCCATTACCTTGGTCGACGTCGTTGTATTTATTCCCTTGGCTTTGACGGGAGGCTTAATTGGCAATATTTTGCGGGAGTTTTCGCTCGTGGTGGTTTTCTCAACGTTGATGAGTTTGGTGGTGTCTTTTACGCTGACTCCTTTGTTGGTTTCGCGTTTTGGAAAAATGGAAACCCTGAATCCGAAGAGTTTGTGGGGTAAGCTGAACATCGGTTTTGAGCGCTTGCTCGACCGTATCATTGCCACCTACACGCACTATTTGAAGTGGGTGTTGGGCCACAAGCGTTGGATGTATTTGGCCGTTATTGTGTTGTTTGTGGGTTCGGTTTCGCTGGTTCCTGCGGGCTTTATTGGGGCGGCATTTATGCCCAAAAGCGATCAGGGTGAAATGAGCATCCAGTTAGAATTGGCCCCTACGGCTTCTATTTACCAGACCAACGCCATTGCCCAACGCGCCGAAGAAATCATCATGCAACACCCAGAGGTGACAAACGTATTTTCGAATATTGGCTACACCAGTAGCGGCATTAGTACGGCTTCTAATAGCAACATTGCCGACATTAACGTGAAGCTGATTGATAAAAAAGAAAGGAAGTTTTCGACGGATGATTTTGGGCAAATGCTCAAAAAAGAAGTCGGTCAACTTCCAGGCGTAAAAGTGACCGTGAACGCGACCAGCATCGTGGGGTCGGCGCAGGCTCCGATTCAGATTGCCGTAAAAGGCACGAGCCTAGAAGTGATTCGTAAATCAGCCGCAGAAGTACTGAAAGTGGTGCAATCGGTGCCTGGCACCCAGGATGTAAAATATTCGGTGAAAGACCCGAAACCCGAAATTACGGTAAATCTTGACCGCGAAAAAATGGCGCAATTGGGCATCAGTGCTTCAGATGTGGGTATTGCTTTACAAAATGCATTTCGTGGAAACGACCGTTCTAAATTCAAACAAAACGGTAACGAATACGATATTCTTATAAGTTTGGACCAATTCGACCGCAGTAATTTAGCAGATGTCAGCAAATTGCTTTTTGTAAATAGCCAAGGCAAATCGTTTGAACTGTCGCAGTTTGCCAAAGTGGAAGAAAAGGTAGGAGAGAGTGTTCTCGAACGCATCGACCGCTTGTCGTCTATTACCGTCAATTCGCAGGTAATCGGCCGCCCAGTGGGTACGGTGGGGGCCGATATTCAGAAAAAAATGGCGCAGGTACAACTCCCCGAAGGCGTAACGGTCCAGTATCTAGGCCAATTACAACAACAATCCGACGCCTTTGGTAGTCTGGGATTGGCATTGGGGATTGCCATTTTGTTGGTATACTTCATCATGGTGGGCTTGTACGAAAGCGTAATTTACCCTTTTGTGGTTTTATTTTCCATTCCCGTCGCGTTGATTGGTGCCATCTTGGCTTTGGCCTTGACCATGGAAAGCATGACCGTTTTTTCCATTGTCGGGATGATTATGTTGCTAGGTTTGGTGGCCAAAAACGCGATTTTGATTGTTGACTTTACCAACCAATTGAAAGAGCAAGGCCACGACGTAATTCACGCGCTCATTGAAGCGGGAAAAGAGCGTATGCGCCCCATTTTGATGACAACCCTCGCGATGGTGTTCGGGATGTTGCCCATCGCGTTGGCCAGCGGAGCTGGCGCCGAAACCAAGAACGGGATGGCATGGGTGATTATCGGTGGCCTAACCAGTTCGTTGATACTCACGCTGTTTGTGGTTCCGGCCACGTATTTAATCGTTGATCGCCTCAAAGACCGTTTGACTGGCAAAGGACGCAAGCCGCTGAAACCAGAAATGGCAGAAATTGCCTGATTTTTTTATCCACACCTACAATAGTTCAAGTCCGCATTGATTCTCCAGTGCGGGCTATTTTTATGGGGTAAGGGGAGTTTTAGAAAATAGGATTTGTTTACGAGCGCAGCTTCCATAACTGCACCGTTTCGCTCCACCATCGCGCCCATCGGTGCGCAAAATAACCCGAAAAAGGTAGCGAAAGCGCGTACAAAACGGAGGTTTTAAAATCGGTGAGACCCAAAACAATGCCCCATTGAATCAGCCACACAAACGGGAAGGTAATGAGGGCAAACAGCACAAGGCGGATGGCGCTCGAAAACTGCTTGTCTTTGAGTTTTTTGGTAACATAAAACGGAATGGAATACGGAATGACGCTGTTGAGCCAGCCATACAGCGCCACGGGAGCGCTGAGTAGCAGACCCAAGGTTTGTAAAACCAAGGCAAAAACGGAAGGTTTGGGTTGCCCGTAAATTTCAGCTTCGATGCCCTGTTTGGATAAAGTATGCTTTAGGTTTTTGGTTTCTTCCAGTCGCTTGGTGTAGGTTTCGGTGTCAAGTTGACGTAGTCGCTCCAGTCCTTTTGCTTTGTCGAGCACGTTGTTTATCAAATCTCCTTCTTTTCGTATCTCGGTATCAGTCAGCCACTTGAGTGTGTCGTGGTGGGGCAGGTCGTCAAAATGCAGCATCTTGCTTTTGATTTCGTCCGACATGCGCTTGGTGAGTTGGGTCAGGGAGCGGGGTTGGTTTTGCTCGTATTCCGCCTTAAAGTCCCGGACGCTGAAGGGTTCTCCAAAATTTACGACCAATTTTTCGCCCATTTTCTGGCAGTTTGTGTAATACAGACCGCAGGGGAGAATTTGCAGGTTGAGATTCCAGTCGTGGGCCATTTCAGCCTTGAATGCAATCCGGGCCAAGCCTTTTTTGAACGGTCTCAGGTGGTACTGCACCCCGTGATTGCCTTCGGGAAACGCCGCCAACGTGCCCCCAGCGCTCAGAATATTGACGCACATTTGAAAAATCTCGTCGTTTTGCTGCATTTCGTCCATGCCGTCGCGCAGGCGGTACACGGGTAGCATTTTCAGGTACATGAGCAGTTTTCTGACAAAGTCTTTTTTGAAAATATCGGCGCGCGTTAAAAAATAGGGTTGACGAGCGCCCACATTCAGCACCACCGCCAAGGCATCCATGAGCGTGTTTTGGTGATTGGTAACGATTAAAATCGGGGTGTTGGGGGCAAGGTCGGTTGGGAAATTCTTGATTTCTACTTTTCGGTAAAAGATAATATTGTGCCAAAATCGAATATAAGTACGAAGAACGTGATAGAAAAAAAGATTATTAAACATTGCCAGCCGATGGGTTTTGGGATGATTGTTTCGGTGTTTTATGTAAAAAAATACGGGTAAATGCGGCTGCAAAAGTAACCCATTTTTTGACATGAAGCACGGCTATGTGGGCGCCAAAACGATGCTTTTTTAAATTTTAGCAACGAAAAACGAAGTCCTTTAAGCGGATGCTTTCTCCCGCGCAAGGAGGGCGGTCAAGATGCTTAAAATCAAGGTAATGGGCGTGGCGATATATTTTTCTAAGGAGTTGATTGCCACGAGATTGCCGAGGGTGTTAACAGCAAAAATCAACGACATGCCCCAAAACAACACCGTGAGTAGACGAGCGGGGAAGTTGATTTTCAACCATTTGGCTTTCACGGCTACCAAAAACATAAAAAACAGGTTGACGGCAATCGAAATCGTTTCAAACTGAATCATTTCTTGGTGGCTTTTGAGCCGCCCACCCCAGGTGTTTTCGTAAGGAATAACGCCCGTAAGAATCAAAAAATGAAACACCAGCACGGCCGAAAAAATAAACATGATGCTGATTTTGATGGCCCGATTTTGTGTATTCATTGGGTAAAAGAGTGGTGATTTTAAAGGTTAGAGTAAACCAATTGAGTGATTGCAATGGCTATTGAAGTAGTTAAGTAAGACAATTATTCGGGGATTTTCCCCGCATTTATTCAAACCGTAATTTTGTTCAGTTTTTTCTCAATTAAGTTAATTTTTTCCAAAATACCACCTTGTCTTCTCCTTCATTATAAAAATCACGAATAACCGCTTCTCTATTATAACTCTTATTTTCATAAAACTTTCGTGTTAATTCAAATTCAGGTAAACCCGAAGTTTCAACTATCAGAATTCTGTTTCCGTTGGATTTTAATAAAGTCTCAATGTAATTCATTAGCTCACCGCCAATTCCTTTTCCCTGAAAATCTTTATGAACTGCGATAAGGTACAAATTGTATGTTCCAGAAGTTAATCGCTCTGGTGCACAATATGTAATAGCAATAGGCTTTTCATTTATTACTTTGGTCAACCAAATGTCCTGTGTTTCTGAATTGTCAAAAAAGTCGGATAGCATACCTGCAAGTAGGTAAGGTGGAAAAAGCCCACTTGTTTCAATAACAGATTTAAGGTCTTCTAAGTCGTCCTTGTTAATGAATCTAATATTATCTGGCATATTTGTCTTAAATTTTAGAGTTATTACGATGCCAGCAAATTTAAAGTGTCAAAATGGTTGAAACTTGTAAGGTTCTGCTATTGTATGCTTTTGAAGCTTTTACACCTAACATGGATTTAAAGCTCTTGCTAAAATGTGGTTGGTCATAAAATCCACTACTGATTAATGAAGAAAATAAATCGTCTTTTCCGTTTAAATGTTGCTTTATTGTTAATTTTAACTTAGTCCAGATAAGATATTTTTTTAATGAAATTCCAAGGTTAGATGTAAAAAGGTGTGAAAGCCTACTTTCTGAAAGGTTTGTGACGCTTTGTAAAGTTTTTATCATCTGCTTGTATTCAAGCTTGTTGTTGTTCAAATATTTAATTGTTGCTAAAATTCGTTCATCATATTCCATTAAAAATTCATAATTCTTTATTTTTTGAATAATTTCTTGAATGATTTTTTTCTCATTTCCTTTGGTAGTTTGAAAATAGAAACCCATCTCTGAATTAATACCGTTGAGAACTAAAATCTCCTTTACAAATTTTTTATGGTGTTCGATCATAATTACTTTTAACTCACAGTTTGTCGAAGAAAGTTTGTGTTTCTGATTGGCTTCAACGAGGGCAAATTTTAAATTTTGATATTCAGAGTTTTGTGTCCAAAGAGTGAAAGTCCCATTCTCTGCTAAGATTATTTCAATTGCCGGGTGACTATGATACACTGTCTCGAAATTGTCAAACTTGAAAATATAAAGTCCCTTGTCAGTGTTGAAATCTTCTACTGTCATTGCTTTTTATAATTACCCTAATCAACAAAAATCCTACTAACCTAATCCTTCACACCCACCAACGTACTTTTTCGTTGCCAATAAAACGCCAAGGCCGTGCCCGATACAATGTGCCAGATGCTCCACCAGCCCGCCACGATGGCCATGCCGCCCAGCGGCAAATCGGGGGGGAAAACGGCAGGGTTAAAAAGCAGCGCGAGTCCTAAGCCCGAGTTGTGGATGCCAGTTTCGATGCTGAGCGTGCGGCGGTTGGTTTCTGAAAGACCAAAAACGCTCGCGGTCAGGTATCCCATGCCCAGCGCGATGCCGTTGTGAATCAGCACCAACAGAAAAACGTAGGTGATGTGATTGATGAAAATGTCGAAATTTTTGGTGAAAGCCACCACTACCAAAACGATAAAAAACACCAAGGAAGCCTGCCGCAGGGGTTTGATGAGGCGCTCCGCGAGGCGAGGCATATAAACCGAGCAGAGCATTCCGAGCGCCATCGGCAGGCCCAAAATCATCATGACCGATTTGAGCAACTCCCGCCAGTCCAGTTCGATGGGCCGTACCAGTGAGTTGGCCTGCGCGTACATGTTGCCCCAGAATGTGAAGTTAAAGGGCGTCATAATCACCGCCAAAATCGTACTGATGGCCGTTAGGCTGACGGCCAGCGCCACGTTGCCTCGGGCAAAAGAAGTGATAAAATTGGAAATATTGCCGCCTGGACAGGCAGCCACCAAAATCATCCCCAGAGCCACGCCTACGGTGATATTGTCGCCAAGGGCCATCACCAGACCAAAAGTGGCGGCGGGTAATAAAATGGCTTGGCTCAATACGCCGGCGATGAGTTGCCGGGGATTTTGAATGAGGTTTTTGAAATGTTCGGGTTTGATGTCCAGCGCCACGCCAAACATAATCAGCGCGAGCGCCACGTTGATGGTGGCCGAGCTTTCGGCCGAAAAATCGAGGCGGATGTAGTCCAGCGCCGCTAAAGATTCTTTCATAAAAGGTAATAGGTCAGGTATTTACAGGTCAATTTTGGGCAAAGACAAACGGTACTTTACCGCGATTAACCGAACAATAATAATCAATAATACGCATCCAATCGCATTCCAATCCGAATGAAAATCGTAGTAATCCAGTAAAACAAACACGACCGCCCCCGCCATACAGGCCGTGGCGTAGATTTCTTTTTGGAAAATCAGCGGGAGTTCGTTGATGAGGGTGTCGCGAATGACGCCGCCAAAGACGGCAGATACCATTCCTAATATAATGGCCGCAAAAGGATTGACGCCGTACTGAAGGGATTTTTGCACACCCAAAATCGTGTAGACGCCGATGCCGACGGTGTCGAGCAGAAAAATAACTTTATGCAACCGAAAAATGACGCGCTTGAAAAGTACCGTAATGATGACCCCCAACGTGATGAAAATCAGGTAATTCATGTCTTTCACCCACGCCAGCGGATACACACCCAGTGTGACGTCGCGGAGGGTGCCGCCACCGATGGCCGAGATGAATCCCGTAAAAAATACGCCGAACAGGTCTTGGTACATTTTCTTATCGGAAGCCGCCAAAGCGCCCGATATAGCAAACACCAATACGCCAATCATATCAATATAATAAGGGAGCTGCATAACTGGGGTTGATTTGACGAAGGCACAAAATAAAGACAAACCTAATTGAGAAACCAATTTTTACCTTTCATGAAGTTTTTTTAACACTTCGTGCAACGTTTATATACTTGAATGCATCTTATCCCTGAAATTAGCAGCATGAAAACGAAGTAAGCAAGAGATTACAGGCAGTTAAATATTTCAAAAGTATCCCATTGGCTGCCTGTAATCTAAAATTTATCCTAATCGGCTCCTTCAAACCGTTTGTCCAAAAAATCAAACCGCTTGTGTAAAAAAAGGTAGCTTGTATTGCAAAGTACCGTAGTTTTGGAGCAGTAATTAACAACAGCCATTTTAAACAATAGCCATGAAAACTTTTACGAGTTTGGTTGCAGCTATGTTGCTGCTTTCTACTTCAATGTTTGCCCAAAGCCCTGTTCGGGGGAAAGTATCGGGCGAAATCCGTGAAGCAAACGGAAAATCCCTCCCATTTGCGACCGTTTTATTGCTCAAGGCAAAGGACTCTACGCTGGTAAAAGGAGCTATCACGAGCGAAACAGGTTATTATGAAGTTGAAAACGTGCCCGAGGGTAGTTATTTGATTGGGGCCAACATGGTCGGATTTCAAAAAACGTATTCGGCTCCTTTTTCGATTTCGGCCGCCTCCACCACTGTTCAGGTGCCAGCACTACAGATGTCTGAAACTTCGCAAACTTTGGACGAGGTAAAGGTGATTTCCAAGAAACCTTTTGTGGAACAGCAGATTGACCGGATGGTGGTTAACGTTGAAAACAGCGTCGTATCGGCGGGGGGGACTGCCTTGGAGGTGTTGGAAAAAGCACCGGGCGTAACGATTGACCGCCAGAATGATCGTTTGCAATTGAAAGGCCGGCAGGGAGTGATGGTGATGATTGACGGAAAATTGCAGCAGATTTCGATGCAAGACCTCATGAACATGCTCCAAAGTATGCCCAGCGACAACGTTGAAAAAATTGAATTGATAACTAATCCACCCGCCAAATACGACGCCGCTGGTAATTCGGGTTTGATTAACATTGTGTTGAAGAAAAACAAAAATTTCGGTACCAACGGAAACTATACCCTCAGCGCGGGGGTGGGAAGATACGAAAAGCTGAACGGCTCGATTGGGCTCAATCACCGCACCGCAAAAATCAACTCATTTGCCAACGTGAGTCTCTTCCACGCCCGTTTTCAAAATACACAGGACATCGACCGGACCATTGCTTACAAAGACCAAATTACCTACTTGGACCAAAACAGCCCCCGCGTGGGTAATCCCCAAAACCTGAGTTTTAGGGCAGGTGTGGATTATTTTGTGACCAAGAAAACAACGGTCGGCATCTTGGCAACGGGCTTCTTGAATCAGTTCAAAATGAACGGAATTTCAAGTACGGATTTTTACGACAAAAATCGTACACTGACGGGCCGTTTTGCCACCGACGCTTTCAACCATAATAAGTTAAATAACTTCACGGGCAACCTTAATTTGAAACATGACTTTGGGGACGGTCGCGAGTTGAGCGCTGATGCCGACTACTCGGTTTTTGACGGAAATTCTGGTAACGATCTCAATACCAATTACTTTGATGCCAAAGACGTGCTTACCAGCAAAGAGATTGTACGCAACATCATGCCTTCAACTATCGGTATTGCGGCCGCAAAAGTAGACTATATCCATCCCCTCAAAAAGGGTAAATTTGAAGCTGGGGCCAAAAGTAGTTTGGTAAATTCAGACAACGATATGCGTTTTGAGACGCAAGTGGATAAGCAGTGGATTCTGGACCCTTCGCGCTCTAATCGTTTTAAATACACCGAAAATATCAACGCGGTTTACTCCAATTATAGCACAAAACTTGATAAAAAAACGCAGTTGCAATTAGGATTGCGCGTGGAGCATACGCACTCAAAAGGAAATTCAGTAACGCTCAACAGCATCGTAGACCGCAACTACGTCAACGCGTTTCCTAGTGTGTTCGTGTCGCGTCAGTTGGATACCAACAACGTGTTGAACGTGTCGTTTAGTCGTCGCATCGACCGTCCGAACTACCGCAACTTGAATCCTTTCCAGTTCTTTTTAGATCCGTTGACCTTCCAACAAGGAAACCCAAATTTGCGCCCGCAGTTTACCAATTCGTTTCAGGTAACGCACGTATTTAAGGGGATGTTTTCGACCACGTTGGGCTACAGCCGCATTAACGACGTCATAGCCGACCAGATTCCGAAACAGATTGCCGAAGAAAATAAAACCTACGTTACCACCGAAAACCTTGACCATCAAGATAGTTACAACGCAACGTTTAGTATACCCGTCACCATCAGTAAATGGTGGACGATGCAAAACAACGTCAGTGCGTTTTATAACCGCTACCGCTCGTTTTACTACGGTGCCGACTTGGATTTGGGTCAATTTGGAGCGACGGTATTTGTGACCAACAATTTTACACTTCCCAAGGGCTACACGGCGGAGTTGAGCGGATTCTGGAATTCACCAACGCAGTACAACATCCTCCAAGCCAAAGCACAGGGTCAAATCAGTGCGGGTTTTGCCAAATCACTTTGGAATCGGAAGGCCTCCTTACGCCTGAATGTTCAGGATATTTTCTTCCTGAATCGTTTTGCTGGAACGGTTAAATACCAAGATTTGAATTTCCGCGTCAATTCGCGTTGGGAAAGCCGCCAAGTACGCTTATCGTTTACGTATCGATTTGGAAATCAAAATGTTAAAGCCGCCCGTCAGCGGAGCACAAGTACCGAAGATTTGCGTAACAGGGCCAATTCAGGTCAGTAAAGCAGAGGGGTTGAAAGATGGGATTCCTGAAAACCGCTTTGGACCAGAGACAAACAAAATGTAGACATTCACTGTAACCATTTCCTTTTTTGCCAGTATCGACAATCAGGAAATAAGTATAAAAAATTTTAGTTTAGGTTAAGAAAACGTCGGAAAGCCGTCCTTCACTTGAGGGGCGGCTTTTTTTTGTCTTTTGCGCAGGATGTTTTCTAATAATGGCCATCTAAATCAAAGAATAAGGGCTTACTTTACTTTTAAAAACAACTCATTCTTCCATTTTCAAAAATACTATGAAGTACTTTGTGTTGACCTTTTGCTTGTTTTTTAACCTTTTGGCGCAGGCACAATTGCTGAAAAAACTCACCCAACTTCGCCCTGATTCGCCGTGGAAATTAACGGCTTCGGTTCGGCTTCAATTTCCGAGTTTTCATCCGCAGGGAATGGTTAAAATTGGCCAATATTTTTACCTGAGTTCGGTAGAAGTCACCCGCAAACGGCAAGACAACGACGGAGGCGCGGGCATCGGCCACCTTTTTAAGTTTGACGCCACAGGCAAACTAATCTCTTCCATTACCTTGGGCGAGGGCTTAATATACCATCCGGGCGGGATAGATTTTGACGGAAAATACATCTGGGTTCCCGTGGCAGAATACCGCGCCGACAGTCGGGCGGTGATTTATAAAGTCGACCCTGAAACGATGAAAGCCGTTGAAGTGATGCGAGTGGATGACCACCTTGGGGGCATCGTCCACGATACCGAAGCCAATACGCTCAACGCGGTAAGTTGGGGTTCTCGCCGCTTTTATCAGTGGGAAGTGTCGTCAAATACGGCCGTTTCTCCCAAACAATTGCGGGTAGATAATCCTGCCTTTTATGTGGATTATCAGGATTGTCACTACATCGGGCAACGAAAGATGCTTTGCGGTGGGCTGAAAAAATACAAGACCGCTCCCGACGCCGTGGCTTTTGCGTTGGGGGGCTTGGAAGTGGTGGATTTGAAAGACAACCGCCCGGTGCATCAGGTGCCGTTGCTGCTGTGGTCGCCCACGGGTGCACCCATGACCAACAATCCCTTTTGGATGGAATCAACCGCCACGGGACTACGCGGGTATTTTGTGCCCGATGATGATGCCGCTTCCACGCTGTTTGTGTACGAGACCTACTTAAAATGAAGTAGAATAAGCCTTTTCTTGCTTTGATAAATAGTTGTAATTCACCCCCAAAACTTGTTTTCTCATGAATAAAATTGCCGCTAAATCGTTCATTTTTGCTGGGGCCATGCTTGTGGTTGGCTTAGCATTTCCCGTGGTTGCCCAAGTAGGAGTCGGGGTAAAAGCCCCCAAAAAAGCTGAAGTGTATTTTGACGGGTCGCGCAAAATGCTCGATGAAAAATGGACGTATTGGGATGGCCCGCGTTTGGCGGCTACGCTTCCCATCAAATGGTTTATTGTCAATGACCCGGTCGATAAAGGAACGGCCGTCAATACCAATGACCCTGCCGCAGCGGGTGGAAAGTACGGTGCGGCAGATATTGTTACCAAAGAAAAATTCAAGGATTTTCGCCTTCATGTGGAGTTTTACATCAGCAAACCGGGTGGCAACAGCGGTGTTTATCTCCAAAATCGTTACGAAATTCAAGTATTAGACGGTGATACCACCTCGCACGGCATGGCGGCGGTCATCAACGAAACGCCTTCCCCTTACTATGCCTATAACGGTGTAGGAAAATGGAACGCCTACGATATTATGTTTAGGGCGGCGCGTTTCAAGGATGGAAAGCTGGTTGAAAAACCCCTAGTAACCATTTATTTTAACGGAAAAAAAGTGCACAAAAACCAGCGCATCAGTCAAGTATGGGGCGGTCCGAACTCGGGCATTGACGGGGGAAATGATGGCGGCAAAGGAATCACGGATACGCCTGGTGGCCTAAAATTACAGGCCGAAGGCCATGACGTACTTTACCGTAATATATGGATTCAGAAAATGGACATTACCGAAGCAAATACCGATTTTTAATCACCTGTTCCTCGGAGACTTGGAAAGTTTAGAAAACTTTCCAAGTCTCTTTTTTACTTTTTGTTTCGTTTAAAGGTTTTTTCCACCTCGACGGCCCAAAAAGTAATGCTTGATACGCCAAAGGCAACAGCTAATTCTTCCAATGTAAGAGGCTGCGTATGGAAGAAGTCATTCAGAAACGGCACGTATATCACCGCCATCTGCAAAGCAATAGTTAATAATACGGCCCCGAGTAAGGTTTTGTTACCCAATAAACCTTGGCTAAACAACGATTCTTTATGGCTTCGCACGGCCATTACGTGCCAAAGTTGACTCAGACACAGCACCGTAAACACAATCGTTTGCCAGTGGTCAGCGCCAGAATTGATTTCGTACCACTGCGTGCCGACGGTCAGTAATCCCACCAAAATACCTACCCAAATGATATGGCGGCCCAGCCCGTTGGCAAAAATGCTCTCTTTAGGGTCGCGCGGTGGGTGACTCATGATGCCTTTTTCGGCAGGCTCAGCCGCCAGCGCCAAGGCTGGCAAACCGTCCGTTACCAAATTGACCCATAAAATATGAACGGGCAACAATGGAATAGGCAAGCCAATGAGCGGAGCCAAAAAGATGCTCCAGATTTCGGCGGCATTGCCAGTCATGATGTACTTAATGAATTTCGTGATATTGTCGTAAATGCGGCGCCCTTCGCGGACGGCCTTGATGATGGTGGCAAAGTTATCGTCCAACAAAATCATGTGCGCGGCCTCCTTGGTTACGTCGGTGCCCGTGATTCCCATGGCTATGCCGATGTTGGCGCGTTTGAGCGAAGGCGCATCGTTGACACCGTCGCCCGTCATGGACACAAACTGGTCGCGATTCTGAAGGGCTTTTACGATGTTTAGTTTTTGTTCGGGCGACACGCGCGCGTACACTCTAATATCCAGCACTTCTTTGGCAAACTTCTTTTCGCTCATGGCAGCCAGTTCTTTGCCCGTGATTACCTTTTGCTGGTCGTTGTCCAGAATACCGATTTCGCGGGCGATGCTCGCCGCCGTGAGTGGGTGGTCGCCAGTGATCATCACGGGCACGATTCCAGCCGATTTACATTCTTGAATGGCCTTTTGTGCTTCTTCGCGTGGCGGGTCAATCAGGCCGACCAGCCCCAAAAAATCAAGGTCTTTTTCGATGGTTTCAATGGTAATGTCGGCGGGTAACGCGTCCAATACTTTGGTGGCAAACCCCAAAACGCGCATTCCTTCTTGGGCCATGCGTTCTTCCTGTTCTTTGATAACGGTGTCGTCTCCAATGCTGATTTGGGCAATTGATTCGGCCGCACCTTTGGAAATAATCAAAAATTTACCGTCATATTCATGAATGGTTGTCATGGCCTTGCGATCCGAATCAAACGGCAATTCATGCACGCGTTTGTTTCTCTTCCGCCATTGTTTATCAAAAGAATCCTGTGTTTGCGCATAGTTGAGGATGGCCACTTCGGTGGGGTCGCCGGTGAGGATGTTGTCCTGTTTTTTTACGTCTTGATTGAGGGCCATAGCCTGTACCATACGCATTTGGTCAGCTTCATTGGTTACCCAAAGGTCTACCACTTCCATTTTGTTTTTGGTCAAAGTCCCCGTTTTGTCGGTGCAGATGTAGGTCACAGAGCCGAGGGTTTCGACCGCGTATAGTTTTCGAACGAGGGCATTTCGTTTGGCCAAACGGCCCGCGCCCAACGCCAACGAAACCGTAATGACAGCGGGTAATGCTTCGGGAATGGCCGCAACCGCGAGCGAAATGGACGTAAGCAGCATATTGCCAATTTCTTCGCCGCGCAGGTACCCCGCCAAAAACAGTACCCCGCAGAGGATCAGGATGATAACGGTCAATCGTCGGCCAAAATCGCCCATTCTTTTTTGGAGGGGTGTTTCACTGCCTTCTTCTTGCAACATCCCCGCGATTTTGCCCAGTTCAGTATCCATACCCGTGGCCACTACGACGCCCTGCGCTCGGCCGTTAGTGACGTTGGTGCCGCTAAAAGCCATGTTGGTGCGGTCGCCCAAAGGCAGCGATTTGTCATCAAGTGGGTCGATTGTTTTATCAACAGGTTGTGATTCGCCCGTCAGGCCCGCTTCTTCAATTTTGAGCGAATGCACTTCCATCAAACGCAGGTCGGCGGGGACGGCCGCACCCGCTTCGAGCAAAACGAGGTCACCTTTGACAAGCTCAGGGGAGGGAATGTCGGTGGGTTTGCCGTCGCGAATTACTTTGGTGGTCGGAACTGCCAGTTTTCCAAGCGCTTCCATGGCTTTTTCGGCGCGGTATTCTTGCACAAAACCAATGACAGCATTTAGTAGCACGATGACCAAAATAACGATGGTATCCGATAACTCGCCCACAATCCCCGACACCACGGCTCCCACAATGAGCACCAGAATCATCACATTTAGGAATTGTTGAAGAAAAATAAAAATGGGTGATTTTTTCTTCTTCGTTTTCAATTCGTTACGTCCTTCGCTTTGGAGTTTTTTCTGCGCCTGCGAGGCTGTCAGGCCCGTAGGGGAGCTGTGCTGGTGTTTTAAAGTCTCTTCTGGTGAAAGTAAATGCCAGTGTTGTGTCATAATTTAACAGTTTATGAATGTCGGTGTATGAAACATTTTGCCGTCTATTGTTCACACAAAGCGCCGACATCAACGTGTTTTGGAGATGTAAACGAAAAGTAACTTTTAAGCAATTTGCTAAATTTACACCCATAAAATGATTTACGACCATTTTATGGCTCGAATTTTACCGTTTTTTCTCTTATTGGTTTGCTTAGAATGACGAAATTTTCTAACAAGATGTTTAAAAAATGGGCTTATGAGTGGGTGTATAAAATTATTTTGAATTCAACGGTAGTTGGAAGTTTCCCCGCGCTGGTGGTTAGCTCTCAAGAAGGGAATAGTGGAAAATCCCCTTACAAGCAATTACTTATCAGCCTAACTTTGGCTAGTATAAGCAGTTTTAAGGAGAAAGATTACCGAGGTTATGGATTGTTTCAATCTTCGAAACGGCTTCGATACAAATGCCGCATTCCGTAAATGTATCGGATGGCTACGCCAAACTGATAACTCACAGGGCGCAAGGTAAGTGAAGACGTGCCCTCAATCAGTCGATTGATGTATAATTGGGAATCGGAGCGTAGTGCAGAAGCACCCGCATAGTGAACGCGCCCGAAGGCGACGAGTTCGAGGTGGGTCGATACGCGGCCCACAAATTCAAGGCTTACTTCGGGTTCTAGTTTAGATTTTCCAGTGGAGAAGGTTTGATTTTCTACCAAAAGCGTATCGGGTGCGTTGCCAGCGCCCGATGAGCGGGTAAGACCTGTTAATACAAAAGTTTCGGCATTTTGTCGTTTGCGTGTAGGAGTCCACAAAAAACCTGCACCGACGTAGATACCCGATTGCTTGAGAACGTTGCCCAACCGAAGAATGCGCCATTTAAACCGCAGCGGAATGCTGTGTTCAAGTTCATTGACCCGGACCGTAAAGCCGCGAGAGGCATTGACCCGCATGATGGTATTGGAGGGATTGCGAATGTAGCCTGATTCAATAGTCCAACGTAAATTATGAGAATATCCCAAATGCCCACCCGCGTAGCTATCGGTGTAGCCCGATTGATACGCCAACAGCCCAAAAAGGGAATTGGAAAGCGTAGCTCCGTTCCATTTTCCCCCGCCTTCAATGCCGATGTACCAGTGACTGTCGGAGCGAAATAAATCGGGTTGTGTAAGCAAAATGGCCGTTTTGGGGCGTTTAAAAGGACGATAATATTCATCAATCTGGGCTTTTGCATTTAGAAAGAGCCCACCCCAACATATCCCAAAAATTAGTATCCGTTGTATCATTAAAAAGCTGAATAATTACAGAACGATTTGCGTTTTGAATTGTTCAATAATACGGCGAAGGTAACGAGTTCGTTGCAAAGGACTGCCGTTTTATCGTTATTCGCGTTATTATGAAACTTTTATTTCCATTATCTACCATTGAATCCCCCTTTCGCATTGGCGAGCGGGTAAAGATCGATTTGTTTACTTTGTACAAAAAACCTCCATACGAGACCATCGAGGGGACGATTTATCAGGTACGGGTTGACTTTCCTTTACTATCGACGACCAAAAGCGACTTTTCGTTTGAATTCACCGAAATTAAATTTCGTTATGGAATCCAACCTGATACCAAGATGTTCCCTAAAATGAAGGATGTTGAGAATGAACTCTATGATGTGCCGGCGGAATATATTAACGAATTAGATTGAACGTACCACCTTTTGTGAACGGGTTGACAGGAATTATAGGTCAGAATTTGACCCTTGGCAATCTGGAAATTGAAACTATAAAATGGCTTATTTTAAAGGACTGATCATAGAAAGTTTGACCGCTTTGCGAAAAGAAGCTTCAAGTGCTGTTCGTCAACGCGGAAATGATATTTTTAGAAGTGGAGGAGTAAAAATTGCGAGTTTTGACGGAGATTATTACGCGGCAAAGTTTAACGTTGAAAGTCAATCGAGTTCGCAGAAATACGAGGTGGAACTGTCGAGCATGGACGATACCGATGCCATTGAATGTTACTGCAGTTGTCCCTCAGAGGTATATCCCTGTAAGCACGGCGTAGCGGCGGCTTATGCACTGGAAAATTTTCTGAGTGAAGGCTCAGAAAAAACCAAGCCGACGATTCACGACCTAAAAAAAATCATCATTGACATCACCGATTCGTCGCGGCAAATTGAGCCCCAAAAGCTCGTGTTTCATAAGCCCACTCTGCACCGAATGACGGATACGACGGTGGTTTTACGCACCCTCGACGACCAACAGATTCAGAACAATGTACCGCTTTCTTTTTGGGCAAGTCGCCGTCATTATTTGGAAGTAAAGTCCGTAGAGCAGGGCAAAGGCTATGAACGTTTTGAGCTGTCTGTGCGCAAAAAAGGTGTGAATACGGTGCTAATTACCCGACTAGAGAAGTTTAAGTACCATTTTTCGTGTACTTGTCAGCAAGAACTTCGTACACCGCTCTGTGAGCACATGATGGGGGTTTTGGTGTGGCTCAAGCAGCAACGGGGGCTGTACGCACTTGAGTTACTGAAGAATTGGGAGCGCGAAAAAGATGCATTGCTGGCCAAATATGGCTATACTTCGGAGGATAATTTGGTCGGAAAGTTTGACTTTAAAATCAATCATTACGGCGAATTGGAACTGGTCGTATTGGATAAGAGCATTCAGCCAATTGCGGGGGTGCAGTGGGGAAATGTCTTTAAAAGTACCCTGCCCATCAAGTCTGCCAGTCCTTTTGTACCTGCCGAAAATGCCAAAGATAAGCCCGTATTTGTATACCTATTGGAACATTTTACGACCAAAGAGCTTCCTTTTTTTAGGCTCGAAGTAGGCAAAGGATTTTTGAATTCCAAAACGGGAAAAGTGGCTCATTTTGCCCGTATCAACTGGACCGATAAAGAACGCCCCGCCGCTGATGCTACCGATTTAGAAATCATGAATTCGAGCCGGTTGTTGGGGCAGGAATTTATGCACGAAACCCTGCGGCAGCGTGGGTTTAAGCTCTCTACTTCTTCTTGGAACATCAAATACACTGAAGAAATCATTGATGCCGCCCTCGAAATTACGGGCAAAGTGCTGGAGAAATTGTTTCCTTTGCTGGTGGGCCATGCCGTTCGGGTCAATCAAAAAATCAGCTCCCACAGTACTGGAACAGCCGTGACGGTCAGCGAGACCCCGCTGGATTTGCATTTTCAGCTTTCGCGTACCGAACAAGAAACCATTCTCGAGGCATTTATTAAACACGGTAATGAAACCCTGATTCCGTTTCAGGAACTTACCGATTTGGAAACGTATTGGTTGGCACTGCTGCCCGGTGATTTACTTTGTCGCTTTCGTTCGGCGGCGGCGGCCAAAGTGGCCCGTCATTTTTTTGAACTGGGTGGGGCTATTCGCTTACGCTCAGTGCGCGATGACACGTTTTTCAACGGCTTTGTGATTCCGTTGGCCGACCAGTTTTCGGTCGAATTTGATAAAAATCAGGCCATTTCGCAGACTGACCTCGAATGGCAGGAGGGAAGGGTTTACCTCAAAGAGGCCGAAGATAATTTGTTGATTGTGCCCGTTTTTGTGTACACGACAGAAGATGGAGACGAGATAGAACTACCCCGCGATTTTCGGCAGGCCCGGGTTAATGCCTATAATAATACCGTGCAGATTCAACGCCGAGACCGTGATTCTGAAGAAACTTTTGTGCAGTTTTTGCAAAAGCAACACCCTGCTTTTGAGCACCAAACCGACGAATATTTTTATCTACCCTCCGAGCAGGTGTTGGAAGCGGGCTGGCTGTTTCAGTTTTATGAAGCCCTGAATCAGTATGGTACCAAACTTTTTGGGTTTAATAACCTCAAAAAATTCCGTTATAACCCCAATAAGGCGACCTTCAAAATTCGTAATTCTTCAGGGATTGACTGGTTTGATTTGCAGGTAGAAGTCTCGTTTGGCGACCAATCGGTAGCGCTGGCCGACGTGCGAAAGGCTATTCTGAAAAAGCAAAATTACGTCGAACTCAAAGACGGCTCGTACGGACTGCTGCCCGAAGAATGGGTGGCACAATATGCGCAGTTGTTTCGGTTTGGGAAAGTGGACGAAAAGAAGGGCGTGTTGCGGCTTTCTAAACAACATTTTACGATTTTAGAGCGCTACAAAGAGTTTATCGAAAATCCTAAATTGCTCGAAGAACTCGACGAAAAGCGCGAAAAACTGTTGAATTTTACCGAAATAAAAAAAATAAATCTGCCAAAAAACATCACCGCCACCCTGCGACCGTATCAAGAAGAAGGCTATAAATGGCTGCATTTTTTGGATGAATTTGGTTGGGGCGGTTGTTTGGCCGACGACATGGGGCTGGGCAAAACCCTGCAAATGCTGACGTTTTTGCAGGAACAAAAAAATCGAAATCCCAAAGGTGTACATTTAGTGGTGGTGCCTAAAACGTTGATATTCAACTGGCAAGCCGAGGCCGCTAAGTTTTGTCCCGAACTGACGCTTTATGTACACACGGGGCCGCAACGCACCAAAAATGCCAAGGTATTTAATCGCTACGATATTATCCTTTCAACGTATGGTTCTGTACGTTCAGATATTGAATTGTTGAGCAACTTTCGGTTTCATTATGTGGTGTTGGATGAGGCCCAGGCCATCAAAAATCCCGATTCGATGATTTCTAAGGCTGTAAAACTGCTCAACGCTCAAAATCGCCTGACCATGACGGGAACGCCCGTTGAAAACAATACCTTTGACCTGTATTCACAGTTTGATTTCTTGAATCCGGGCTTTCTCGGTCACGAAGATTTTTTCCGGACCGAATACGCTACCTTGATTGATAAATATCAAGACAAAAGCCGGGCGGCGGAGCTACGCCGTTTGATTTATCCGTTTATGCTCAAACGCACCAAGGAGGAAGTAGCCAAAGACCTGCCCGAAAAGACGGAAACGGTGCTGTATTGCGAGATGGACAAGCGCCAACGCAAAGTCTATAATGCGTTTCGAGATAAATACCGCGACATGATTGCGGGCAAAATGGCGGAAGTTGGACGAGAACAGGCGTCGTTTTTGATTTTGGAAGGCTTGCTAAAACTCCGCCAAATTTGTGATTCTCCAGCTTTGCTTTCCGACGACGAAGACTACGGACAAGATTCGGTCAAACTGGCTGAAATTGTGCGCGAGATTGAAGAAAATGCTTCTCATCATAAGATTGTGATTTTCAGCCAGTTTTTGAAAATGCTTGACTTGATTCGCCAAAAGCTCGAACGCGACCGCATCCCGTACGAATACCTTGATGGTAAAACGCAAGACCGCGCCGAGCGGGTCAATCGTTTTCAGGGCGACGACGAATGTCGCGTTTTTTTGATGAGCCTCAAAGCGGGTGGCGTTGGGCTCAACCTGACCGAAGCCGACTATGTATACCTCGTAGACCCGTGGTGGAATCCCGCCGTGGAGCAGCAGGCCATCGACCGCGTACACCGCATTGGCCAAACCAAGCGCGTTTTTGCGTACCGAATGATTTGTAAAGATACGGTAGAAGAAAAAATTGTGCAGTTGCAAGACCGCAAGCGCGCCCTCGCCGACGACCTCGTGTCGACTGAAGCGGGCTTCCTGAAAAAACTCACGCAAGATGATATTTTGGGGCTGTTCAGTTAAGGGTTCATGCAGGGCGCAGAGGAACAAAGTGTTTTACTCTGCGTCTTGGCGTCTTTGCATGAAAGAAAAACTGTTAGAAAGAGCGGGGTTTTTCCTTTGTAGAAAAATGTCTCTCAACTTCTAAACAATTAAAATGAAAAGATTTTTTCGGTACCTCAAACTTAGCTTTTTTACCCTTCCCTTACTTGCAGCCCAACAAGATAAACCCATTCGGGTCATTTTCTTCGGAGATTCCATTACCCAAGCGGGTGTTCGTCCAGGCGGATATATCGTAAAATTGGGTGAAATGCTCGAAAAACAAAACCTCAAAAGCAAATATGAACTCATCGGCGCGGGTATCGGCGGCAACAAAATTTATGACCTTTATCTTCGGATGGAAGATGATGTGTTGTCGAAAAAACCAGACGTGGTTATCATTTATATTGGTGTAAATGACGTGTGGCACAAAGCATCGCACGGTACTGGTACCGACCCCGACAAGTTTGTGAAGTTTTACGAAGCCATCTTGAAGAAATTGCAGGCGGCCAATATCCGCGTAGCCCTTTGCACCCCTGCCGCTATCGGTGAGCGCACCGATTTCTCTAATCAGCAAGACGGCGACCTTAATCAGTATTCCCAAATGATTCGGAATTTGGCCAAGAAAAACGGCCTGCCACTGATTGATTTGCGTAAAGCATTTTTAGACTATAATCTCAAAAACAACCCTAACAACGAAGAGAAAAATATCCTCACCTCCGACCGCGTTCATTTAAATGAGGTTGGTAATCAGTTCGTTGCGGATGAGATGTGGAAAGTACTTAAAGGGATGTAACAATCTTTTTATTTGTTCTATAGATAATGTGTTATGTTAAAGACCATAAAAATAACAAAAGTCGAATTTGACTCTACCATCAATGAAATGCAAAAACATGCTTTACATTGAGAAAAAGGTAACCCAAGCAAAAAAAACACTTAAACGAGTTGGCTTACCGAAAGATTTAGAGTATTGAGGGATGAAAAATACCCTATCATCTAAAAATCAGCCCTTCGCTTCTGAAATGTGGAGGTTTGAAAATGATTTTATTAAAATTGTAGCTTGGCGGTGAAAATATAACCAAAGGCATTTCTTTACCAAAGTCATTAGCGGTTGCAAAACCCTAATGGCTTTTTTGTTGCCCTAATTTTTGAAAATTTATAATTTGGTAAACTTATGTTTAAAATAAGTAAACAGAAATTTAGCAACTTTGCGAAAAAACGAATACGGTGCACAAAATGAGTTCAGGGAAATTGATGGTTTTTAACGGCCCAGGTCAGGAGATGCAGTTGCAGCAACGTGAGCTGCCTGAATTAGTGGCGGAAGAAGTATTGATTCGAAATTTATACACCACCATTTGCGGCAGCGACTTGCATACCTTTTGTGGGTTGAGAAAAGAAAACACGCCGACCATTTTGGGGCATGAGATTGTGGGGAAAGTGGTAAAAATAAGCGAAAGCCATTCGGGGAAAGACTACGCGGGCAATCCATTGAAAGAAGGTGATATTGTGACGTGGAGCATTTTTTCGGCCGACCCTGACTCTGAAATGTCGGCGCAGGGGATGCCACAAAAAACGGCAGGAGTGTTTAAGTACGGCCACGCATTGGTCACCGAAAATGACGCTTTTCATGGCGGATTGGCCGAATATTGCATCTTGAAACCGCATACCGCTATCCTTAAAATTCCTGATAATGTGTCGCTTCCAGTGGCGGCTACGCTCAATTGCGCGGTAGCGACGGTGGCAGGAGCGTTACGACTGGCGGGAACGGTGAGGGGCAAAACTGTGCTGATTACGGGCAGCGGTCTGCTGGGAATGGTTTGCGCAGCGATGTGCAAAGATGCGGGAGCTAAAAAAATAATCACGGCCGACATTGCGGCGACCCGGTTGCAACAATCCTTGGCTTTTGGGGTAGATGAAACTTGTCTCTTGACGCCCACATTGGGGGGGGGGAATGAAAGTAATTTATCTTCTTTTTATTCAAAAATAGAGGTAGTGTTTGATATGAGTGGCTCGCCAGAAGCGATGGAAGAAGGCGTGGCTGCCTTGGCGGTGGGTGGCGTGGCCGTTTGGGTAGGAGCGGTGTTTCGTCAACGAAAAGTAATGGTTGATGCCGAGCAAATCATTCGTCGGTTGATTACCCTCAAAGGATTACACAACTATAATTACGATGATTTTGTGTACGCCGTTGAGTTTATGCGTCGCTGTGCGCAACGGTTTCCTTTTGAGCAAATTGTCGGGAAGGAGTTTTCTCTGAATGAAGCCGAACAAGCCTTTGAATATGCCCTGAAAAACAAGCCCTTACGCGTGGGGGTTCGAATCGAAGAACCGTAACCAAAAGAGAAAATATGCAATCGCCTTTCAGAGGTCAGCAGTGGAAAATGTTGTTGGTAACGATGTTTTGTTACCTGTTTTTTTACACTGGTCGGCACAACTTTGGGTGGGCCGCCAAGGGCATGGCCACGTCACTCAATGTGTCTTATTCGTACATTGGATGGATTAGTTTTTCGATGTTGTTGGGCTACGCCATCGGCCAATTCATCAACGGCAACCTCGCCGACCGTCTAAGCGCCCGCGTTATGGTCACTACTGGCGCGTACCTGTCGGTTTTGACCAACATTGCCGTCAGTTATAGCGATTCCATCACCGTTATCATGATTTTATGGGCTTTGAACGGGTATTTTCAATCCATGGCGTGGGCACCAGGCGGAAAGTTAATCAGCAATTGGTGGAACGAGGAGGAGTTGGGAAAAGCATTCGGCTTTTATACGATGGCAGCGGGGTTGTCGTCGGTTCTGACGTATCTGCTGTCCATTGTGCTTTTGCAGCAAGGCATGGAATGGCGAATGCTTTTTCGTTTGCCAGTGCTGTTTCTGCTGGTAGCAGCAACCATTTTTTTGATTGTAGCTCGAGATAAACCCTCTGATGCTGGCTTTATTGACCCTGTTAAGAAAGACGGCACTTCCGAAAAAATTAGCTGGCTGACTCGCTACCGCGTGGTTTTGTCATACCCTCATTTTCTGCTTACTTCTTTCGCATTCGGTTTTGAAAGCATGGCGCGATATGGGCTTATTTTTTGGGTACCTGTACATTATCTTGGAAAAAACTGGAAAGACAACCCAGGCAACTTGTGGGTGACGTTTTTGCTGCCTGTTGGCATGGCGGCGGGAGCGTTGTCTTTTGGAATGTTGTCGGACTCACTGTTTAAGAAAAACCGCATCCATTCTATCCGTTTTGGGATGTTAATGAGTGCGGTTATGGCGCTGGTGGTTTATGTACTTCCCGCCAATAATCTGCTGTTGGGGGGATTTCTGATGCTTTCGGTCGGTTTTTTTGTGTACGGGCCTCAATCCTGCTTTTGGCCGTTGAGTCCCGAAATGCTCGGGCGGGATTATACCGGAACGGGCATTGGCTTTATGAACATGTTCGGCTACGTATTTGCGGCGTTGGGCGAACCGCTCTTCGGTTTTATCATTGATTGGGTGGGCAATACCAACATCATATTTGTATTTATCTCGGGTATTTGCCTCTTATCGGTTTTTATGATTTCCTTGGCCAAAAGGTCTTGGAATGCTGCTGGGCGCGTTGTATCACAGCCAGAAACATTGCGTTCTTAGCGTTTTTGTTGGCGAAATTCTCCACCACCAACAAAAACAACTTGCTTTAAAAATTACTGCCCAATTGCAATAATAGTATAGCTGTAGCTGAGGAGCGAGACATTGGTCGCGGTGGGATTGCAAAATCTGACGTATCCTCCCGTGCTCGTAACACTCTCGACCGTGAGGGTCAATCGCTGGTCGAATGTGCCACCCGCAGTCTTATTTCCTACTGCAACCGACGGAACGGCCGTGAATGTTCCAGCGGGAAAATTGAAGCCCGCTATATTGCAGCCGTTGCTTTGGACCAGAAAGGTAGAGGATGGTGTAGTGATGCTGCCGGTATATAATTTTAACTGGGTGGCGTTGCTATTTTGAAGCATCCCCATGTTGGCCGATGAGACATTTCCGCTGAAAGCTCCGCCTCCGCTCACGTTTAGGGTGGCGGTGGCAGATGGTACGGTACCTATTCCGATGGCACCACCGTTATTGATAATCATTCGGGGGGAAAAACCTGTTTCGGTTATTTCAAACCTATCCCCACCATCTGCGTAGGACAAGCGCCATAATTTTGCATCAGCCGTACTTTTAATGGCGATATTTCCATCCGTAATATGTAATTTTTCAACGGGTGGTATAGCGCTGTTGATGGCAACCTTTGCGCCGATGGAGAGCGGCGAATTGAACCGACCCGTACCGTTGACATCCAGCGGATAAGCAAGGGTAGATTTGTTGATGCCGACCAATCCTTTGGTATAATAGATGTTATTGTTGCTTCTTTCCCATTTGGATTCAGCAAAAGAAGAGGAGTTGACAAAGTTAAGGCAGTAACTCACTTTGTCATTGACGGCATTATAGTACAATTTACCAGTGCTTCCCTCGCTGCACGGAGTTGCCGTTAGGGTAGGCAAGGAGAGTGCATCAACGGCTAATTCACTGAATTGGGCCATTGATTTTTGGGTTAAAAACAATATTCCAAGGAAGATGAAAGCTAATTTCATGGCTCGATTTAGTTTTATATTATTGACCAATGCACAAAACGTTGAAAGTCACATTGGTTAATGTGATTGTGCTGGCCGTAGGGTTACAAAAACGGACCACGGCCTGGGTGGTGGTTGTGGATTGTACATTGATGACCAACTTCCCAAAATCTCCCGTACCGCCCGTAAGATTTCCAACTGTCACAGTTGGGGCAGCCGTGAAGCCAGCGGCGGTAAGGGAAGCATTGGCAGTAGCGCAACCTCCACTAGTGACCGAAAAGGAGGCGCCCGGCGCAACCGAGGCCGTATGGTATTTGAGTTGGGTACTTGTGGTACTTCTTACGATTCCTTTTCCGCTGTTTACGGTCAAATCGCCGCTGAAACTGCCGTTGCCTTCCACGGTCAATTTGGCGGTGGGCGCTCCCGAGCCGATGGTTATGTTGCCGCCGTTGGCAAACACCATGCGTGCAGTGCCGTTTTCACGAAGGGCTAGGCTGTTGCTTTCGTCAGCGTAATCAAATTTCCAGGTTTTGGCATCGGCAGTACTCGTAATGGCAATGTCGCCGTCTAGTACTTCAATGGCTGAAGAGGGCGTAGTGGTACCGATTCCCAATTTTTCGGTGTAGATGTCTCCCGTAAATCTTCCCGTACCGTTTACGTCTAGCGAAAATTGAGGTGTGGAGGTGTTTATGCCTACGTTGCCCCCGTTAAAATAAATGTCGTCAGGTTGAGAGAAAGGGGTGCTCCATTGCGAGGAGGCTGGTTTCCAGGTAGATCCATCACAAAACAGGAGGTTATTGGTGGTGCTGTTGTAATAAATTTTGCCCTTATCACTTACGGTACATCCAGGGGGCGTGGCTGATTTAGGGATGATAAAGCCGTCGGGCAGGATGGTGCCGTATTGGGCCTGTGAACAGAAAGGAATGAAAAAAGTGAGCGAGAGGAGTGGAAGATAAATAGTTTTCATGCGTTGTGTTTTCTTGATTACTGCTTCAAAGTTGGGTTATAACTAAGGCGAATTCGAAAAAAAACGTACGAATCGTTGAAAATGAAGCTTAAGTAAGGGCGTTTCTCTAAGTAAACCGTTTTGAACTCTTTGATTTAGATGAAGCCCCCCATGATAAAGTTTCCCCAATTTGGATATTCTGGCATTTAAATTGTTTTGAAAAATAAGTGAAGCTAAATTTACGCGTGGTGTGGTGCTTTTATGCTCATTAATGGCTTTTTTAACGTTGTGCGAAACTCACTGTCTATGAAATATTGTCTACTCTTTTTCTGCTACTGTTGTTTTCTGGTTCATTTACGTGCTCAATCAATCATTACTTTTGGTCAAGGAAATACCCCAAATGTTTCGGTGACGGCTTCTTCGCAAAGCAGCGCCGCGATTCAGACCTTAACTGGTACGGGCTTTTTGCCCAACTCTGCGGCGGCTTCGCGGTTTCTGTCGCAGGCTACGCTGGGGCATAATTTTGCTCACATACAGGATGTCGCCAATCTTGGCGTTGAGAAATGGCTGGATAATCAGCTTGCTCTGTCCAATTCTTTTCGTACCCAAACGTACCTAGCGCAGATTCACCAGATGATGGTAGACTCGTTAAAGTTTAAGTATCCCGCCAATACCTACACCCTTGCCAACGTGTTTGTGGGCAATACACATTTTGATGTTTCGTGGTTTCAGGGGGCCATGACCGCCCCCGATGCGGTCAGGTGGCGCGTGGCGTGGGCGTTGAGTGAGCTGTTTGTGGTGTCGAGGGTGTCGGCGTTTGACGATAACCCCTATGCGCTGTCTAGTTACTATGATTTATTGTTGGAAAATGGCTTAGGAACCTATCGTAATCTGCTGGAGAAAATCACTTACCATCCGGCGATGGGCGTTTATTTGACCTTTATGAACAACCACGCGACGGACTCGACCAATAAAGTTTACCCCGACGAAAACTACGCCCGCGAGCTGATGCAGCTTTTTTCGATTGGACTTTATAAACTAAATGTGGACGGAACAGAAATGCGGGATGCCAACAATAACCTCATCCCAACTTACAACAACAACGACATTGCGGGCTTGGCCAAGGTATTTACGGGACTGTCGTGGGGCGATAGCCGTTATCTGGGCGATAATGAAAAGAACAATTGGAGTTATACTTTGCCGATGAAGTTTTTCCCGATTGATTCGAGCGACGCCAAAAAAAATCCGTGGAAGACTAAACCGCGCATCGTGAACGGACACGAACCTGGCCCGAAGACGTTTCTGGGAGTAACGATTCCTGCCCGGCCCGTTTTGCAGGGAGAGCAAGACATCAAGGATGCCTTGGATGTGTTGGCAAATCACCCCAACGTAGGTCCGTTCATTGCCCGACGGCTCATTCAGCGGTTGGTCATGTCAAATCCTTCGCCCAGTTACATTCAGCGGGTGGCGACGGTGTTCAACAACAACGGAAGCGGAGTGCGTGGCGACTTAAAAGCGGTAGTTAGGGCGGTTTTATTGGATGCGGAGGCGCGAGATTGTGGTATCGACCAAACTGTAAGTACCGTCGGAGCACTTCGCGAGCCTTTTCTGAGATACCTGAATCTGATGCGTGGCCTGCCCCTGACAACGCAGGGAGGCGTATATCGAAATGTGATGGTGGATTTGTTCTCTCGATTGGAACAAAAACCTCTGAATTCACCTTCGGTGTTTAACTTTTTTCAACCCGATTTTCAACCCGATGGCGAACTGAAAACGCAGGGAAAGTTTGCACCAGAGTTTCAGTTGGTGAATTCCCAAACCATCACTGCCTACGTAAATGCGCTCGGTAAGTGGCTAATTGATGACGATCCCGTTGAATATTGGGGACTTTTTGACGGTGAAGCATATAAAACCGATCAAGATTCAAAATTTAATTTGGTGGCTGATTATGCCTTTACGCGCAACGATAAAATTGTTCAATTGCTCGACAAATATAACCTGCTTTTTACGGGCGGAAAACTGTCGGCCAAGACCTTGGATTTGATTCGTTCTATGGTCGTTAAAATGCCCTATTCCGAAAACTCCAACGGAGTGCCCAACGCGGACCAAGCCTATCGTCGCGTCAGATTGATGCTGGTATTGATTTTATCTTCGCCAGATTATCTCATTAACCGCTGATAATATGAGGGTTATCAAACAATAATTCATTTAAGGGTTTTATACTTAACTTATGAATAGACGGAATTTTCTGAAACAAGCTGGTTGCGTGGGTATGGGTTCAACCACCCTGCTCAGTACGCTGACCAACCTGACCTCCTTCAACGGGCTGGTGGGCAAACAGCCCAATGGAGCGGCTTATCCTACGGACTATAAAGCGCTGGTCTGTATTTTGCTTTCGGGCGGCGTAGACTCGTATAATATGTTGATTCCCATGGGAGTAAACGCTGGTGGTGATAACGGATTTAACGAATACAAAGCCATCCGAACCGACTTGTCGGTATTGAATCCCATTGCGCTCACCAACCCCCAATGCGTTGGTTTTCGGGGTATTGCGTGTAATTATGGTGCGTATGGTGTCCATCCCCAAATGACGGGTGTGCGCGATTTGTTCAACAGCGGAAAATTGGCTTTTATGTCAAATATCGGTACATTGGTCGAACCGATTTTGACTAAATCTGAATTTGAAAGCGGCCTCAAAAAGCTGCCCTTGGGGCTGTATTCTCACTCCGACCAAATCATGCAGTGGCAGACGTCGGTGCCGCAGAGCCGCGATGCCCTTGGTTTCGGTGGCCGCATGGCCGATTTGCTCAACGCCGCCAATGCCAATCATGAGGTGTCGATGAATATTTCATTGGCAGGAAAAAATGCTTTTCAACGGGGAAAGGATATTTCTGAATACGCCATCAGCAATAATGTTGAACCCAACCGTGTCGGTTTTGAAGCCCTGCCGTCGTGGTGGGGGAACTCTGGTTACCTGACCGATTTGCGCAACTCGACCATGGACAGTCTGGTGTCCCAAACCTACGCCAACCTGATGCAGCAAACCTATTCGTCGAGCACCAAAACGGCGACGGCGGCCTTTGCGTTGTTTAAAGAAGCCCTCAAAAAAGTACCAACTATTACCACTGCTTTTCCGACGAGCCGACTGGCAACCGACCTATTGGCTATCGCCAAAATCATCAGTGTCCGGAATGAGTTGGGCGCAAAACGGCAAATCTTTTTTGTCAACTACGGAGGCTGGGATATGCACGACGACCTGTTGTCGGGGTTGGATGACAAGCTGCCCGTAGTAAGTCAGGCGCTCAAAGCCTTTTATGACGCGACGGTAGAATTGGGCGTGGCCGACCGGGTTACTTCGTTTACCATTTCTGATTTTGCCCGAACCATCACCTCCAACGGTAAAGGCTCCGATCACGCTTGGGGAGCCAATCAAATTGTGATGGGTGGGGCCGTAAACGGCGGAAAAATTATGGGTGCGTACCCGAAAATGGATATTAATTACCCGTTAAATGTTTCGTTTAGAGGTAACTATATACCTGCTGTATCAACAGATGAGTTCTACGCGGAGTTGGCACTCTGGTACGGTGTTAGCCCGAGTGACTTGTGCTATGTGTTGCCTAATATCGGCAATTTTTACAGCTATTCGCCGGGCCAATATCCCATTGGATTTATGAATTTTAACGGAACCACAATTTCGTCCGACAATCTTCCACAAAACTGTTTGACGTATTAATGAATGGATTTAAAAGAAATAAGGATGGTATCCGTTGACATGACAATTCCGATGATAAAGATTTCATTTTTAGTTCGTTCCTGCTTTTGGGGAGTGTTGGTTTGGGTGGGTTTTTTCCTGAATACTAACGCGCAAACTTGCGTTGGGACTCCAGGGCAGGTCAAATGGTCTTACTGGTCAGGTTTTAATAACTCATTGCCCGACAGCGCCGATTTGGCCGCACTCGAAAATTTCCCCAGCCATCCCGACGGGACTCAGATGTTGAGTTCATTGAAAATGCCCGTCAATTATACCGAGTACTTCGCCGCCATGACCCGGGGTTATATTTACGTGAATCAAACCGCTACGTACACTTTTAACCTAACGGGCGATGACCACGCCCTTTTTTATCTGAGCACCGACGAGTCGCTTGCCAATAAACGCAAGCGAGCGGAAGTTACCTCTTACACGGACGTAACTGAACACAACAAAAGACCTGGCCAAACTTCCAAGACCATCGAACTGGTGGCGGGACAAAATTATTACTTTGAAATTTACAGCTTCGAAGGCTGTTGCAGAGACCATACAACGCTTTATTGGCGTAAAACCGCCAACTCCGACACCACTTGGCGAATCATTGACTTTAATAACATCAAACAATACGCTTGCGAGCAATCGTGCCCCGTACGCGGAACCGCTTGTAATGACGGCAATGCCCAAACCACCAACGACCAACACGACGGGTTTTGTAACTGCGTGGGAATCGCCCCGACGACGAACCCCTGCGTGGGTGAGCGTGGCGTGGTAGAAGCCTATTATTTTGACAATATCACGGGCAGTTATGTAGAACCCGATTTGGTGAATGCCCCAAAATTCCCGTTGTTACCCGACCGAAAAGAGAAATTAAAGGGGATTTCAGGCCCCGATTTTGCGTCTTATGCCAAAGACAATTACGGCTCGTTGGTGCAGGGCTATTTGACGGTTCCTGTTTCGGGAATGTATGAATTTAACCTCACGGGCGACGACCAAACGATGTTTTTTCTGAGTAAAAATGACTCTATTCAGTACAAGCAGTACCACCAAGCCATGGTGATTTTTGGAATCAACGAAACGGCTCACTCTACCTATACTTTTCAAAATACCTCACCCATTTACTTGCAAAAAGGCCAATTTTATTATTACGAGATAAGGCACAAAGAAAATGGTTGGCGCGACCATTTTAACCTGTACTGGAAAACACCCTTTCACGAGTTTAAAACGTGGAAACGGGTATCTGATTTTTATTTACACGACTACAAATGCGAGATTTCGTGTGTTCCCAACAATACCCCCTGCAACGATGGTAACGCTTTTACGAAGAACGATACCTACCAAAATTGCGAATGTGTGGGCACGCCTTGCACGGGCCCTGATTGCGATGACGCATCGGCGCAATACCAAAAATATGATTACTGCGCTCCGACCCAAAATATCACGAATTCGGGAGAAACGGGTTGGCTTTCGTGCGTAAAAGCGACCAATCCAAACCCCGCCAGAAGCGGTCAAAATCACTGGATTAAGTATGATTTGGGAAATTTATATACCCTAAAAGGAACGCGCGTTTGGAACTACAACGTGTTGAACGAAACGACCAAAGGCTTTAAGACGGTGTACATCGACTACTCGACCGACGGGGTGGTTTGGACGCAATTGGGGGGGCAGTATACGTGGCCCAATGCGCCTGGCGCGGCTCAATACGCGGGTTTTACGGGGCCTGATTTCAATAGCCTCACGGCTCGTTTTGTGCTGATTACGGCCACCGAAAACTGGGGTCATGCCACTTGTGCGGGTTTTAGTAAAATAACCTTCAACGCGCAACAGTGCCAACAAAGCGGCACCACCTGCGACGACGGCGACCCGTTGACGGTGTACGATAAATTTGACGGGAATTGCGGTTGCAAAGGCATCAAACTCGCCTGTTTGGAGGATACCATAAAAACAGGAAGAGTGACGCTCGTTCCAGCTGTTCACAAGGCCCAAAATGCGATTTTTTCAGAAGGACAGCTACCCACTACTCAGAATGTCGCTTTTACGGCGGGCAACAGTATCGTGCTGCTGCCTGGATTTCAGATTGATTCGGGCGCGGTGTTTTCGGCCAAGATTGAAGCTTGTTTGCAGTCGATATTTACCCAAAGTCAAATTTCGCAGGAAGGAAAATCACTCGCCACGGAATTTGGAGCGGAGCCAACCGACCAACCCAATATCAAGCGTATCATTTTTCGTCTTAACCAACCCGGGCAGGTGAAGTTATTGCTGAAGGATAAAAAAGGCCAAACGCTGGCAACAATCATTGACGATTACTACCAGAATTTGGGCACGCAAATCAAATACCTACCCACGGGCCGTCTTTCCAAAGGGGCATACGCGATTGAACTGACGGTCAATGATGCTAAAATCAACCAACAATTTATGGTGGAATAAGGGTTTACGAATATTTGGTACCTTTTCAAAAGATTGATTTTAGGCCTTCATTGGTATTCTTGGCAACAGGTCGTAAATTACCAACCTACTTTCTTACCCAAAACCGACCTACCCATGCAAGATGAAACCGCCGTTCAATGGCCCCTGTGGCGCAAGGTTATATTTCGTTTTACGGCTATTTATTTGGGATTTTATCTATCCTTTCTCCAATGGATGGGCAACTTGCCCGTCATTTCTACCTTTACTGAACTTTACAATGAGGTGGAGAAATTGCTTGTTGAGTGGGGCAATCACACGATTTTTCACGTCAAAGATGTACTAGTGCCAATGGGCGGCAGCGGAGATACTTCCTACGGCTACGCCCAATTGTGTTTTTTTGCGTTGGCCTCCATCCTCGGAACAGTGATTTGGTCGGTTTTTGACCGTCGAAAAAACTACGACAAGGCCTATCATTGGCTGATGGTGATTTTGCGGTACTACATTGCCATGATTGCCTTTACTTATGGTCTCATCAAGGTATTTGGTTTTCAGATGTCGTTCCCTTCGCTGAGTCAGTTGGCCACGCCACTTGGTGACTTTCTGCCCATGCGGTTTTCGTGGCTTTTTATTGGATATTCTACCCCTTATCAATTTTTTTCGGGTGCGGCAGAGGTGCTGGTGGGGATACTTTTGTTGTATCGTCGCACTGCCGTTTTAGGCGCTTTTTTGGCCGTAGGTGTATTTTTAAACGTGGCCGTTCTGAATCTTTGCTACGATATTCCAGTCAAATTGTTTTCTATCCACATGTTCGTTTTCAGCAACATTCTGCTGTTGGCAGATGCTAAGCGTTTGCTTAATTTCTTTGTTTTAAACAAACCTGCGCCGCCTACACTATCGTTTACTTTGCCCGAAAAATGGATGCGAATCGGTCGAATTGTGCTTAAAACCGCCTTCGTCGTAATATTTGCGGTGGTGCCTTTTTATAGCATGTACCAAAGCCTCCACCAGGTTAATGTGGTATCTCCCACAAATAAGCCCATCACCACGGGGATGTTTGAGGTGGTTTCTTTCGAAGCAGGCGGACGTATGAACGAGGACAGTCTTCGTTGGAAAGACATTGTTTTTGAGGACTACAACGGGGGCAGCATCTTGACCACCGATACCCTTTTTCGGCAGCGCTACAACCGGGCTTATTTTGCGTACGTAACGGACTCGTTGAAGCAGAATATCTCGTTTAAAAAGCGTTCGGGCGACAGCCTTTCTCTGTTTACCCTTCAATATTCCATGCCCGATACGAATCAACTTCTCTTGAAAGGAAAAATCAATAAAGACTCCCTAAAAGTAGTGCTCAAACGCCGTCGCCGAAACTTTCAACTGGCCGAAAGGCAATTTCATTGGTTGTCGGAAGATAACCGTTAATGTTTGATTATTTTATTTGATTTCGGCCCATGAAAAGGTATATTTTTGAATTAATTGTCTGTTTGTCAGTGTTTTGTATTTTTAATACATCTGCCCAAACATCGATACATTTCGTTCAAGAAACAATCAAAACCCATGTAAAAAGTCGCATTGATAACCGTTATTCGGTGGGAACGGTGGTTGCTTTTTTTGAAAATGGAAAAGAAACTTATTTTACGTATGGCTACGCGAACGCGGATAAAAAACAGGTGATTCTTCCCCAATCCGTCTTTGAAATTGGCTCCATCAGCAAAACATTCACGTCGCTGCTTTTGGCAGATTTAGTTCAAAAAAAGGCTATTCGCTTGGATGATTTCGTCGAGAAATACCTGCCCGATTCGGTCAAAATCCCGTCGTTCAATGGCCGTAAAATCACTTTTGCCGATTTGGCGACGCATACTTCAGGTCTCCCAAGAATGCCGACGAATATTGTGGCTAAAGATCCCGAAAATCCTTACGTCGAATATGGCGTAAAAGAATTATACGCTTTTCTGAAAACGGCTCAACTCGAAAATGGAATGGGGAATTATAATTATTCCAACGTCGGGGTGGGGCTGTTGGGCCATGTTCTGACGCGGATTTCGGGGAAAAGTTATGAACAATTACTCCAAAATGTGATTTGTAACCCCCTGAAAATGAACGAAACTAGTACCTTAAATTCCTCATCTTGGCTAACGACGGGGCATGTTGACAACAAACCCGTGTCGCATTGGGATTTTGATATCATGGCAGGCGCGGGTGCAATTCGTTCCAATGCCGAAGACCTCATGCGTTACCTGAGGGCGGAGCTTGACTTGTCGGCGGGGGCATTGGCCAGTGCTATAAAACAAAGCCAACAACCGCTGTACGTGGTGGATTCAACCCTAAAAATGGCCTTGGGGTGGCATATTTCTGCGGCCGCCAATGATGAGATCTACTGGCACAACGGCGGGACGGGGGGCTATCGGACGTTTGCGGGATTTAGTCAGAAAAGCAATAAAGCTATTGTGATTCTGAACAATTCTACTCAATCGGTTGATGATTTGGGGATGTATTTTTTCAACCCGTCCGTGACAATCATTCCTTCCAAAAAGTCCTTAACACTGCCAAAACTGGCAATGCAATCCTTCGTAGGAAAGTATAAAATAGACCCTAAACTTGAGTTGGAAATAACGCTGGACAACAATCAACTCTTTGCTAAATTGACGGGTGAGTCCATCGTGCCTGTGTACCCTGAAACGGTAACAAAGCTGTTTTGTCGTGAAGTAAACGCCACAATTGATTTTTTCAGGAATGATAAAGGAGAATTTGACAAACTAATATTAGACCTTAATGGGGATAAGATGCCCGCCACGCGGAAGTAAGAAAGGCTATATTTTTCGGTACTGTTCGGGTGCTTCTGCAGGGTGTAATTTTTGGTAAACCACCGTGCGCCAATGCAGCGCATCGGCATTTTCACCCCTCGAAAACCAAACGGCTTTGTCGAGCGAAAGGTAGGCGTTGTTCAATTCATCCAGTTCGTAATGAACCAATCCTTTCTTTAAGTGTACTTCCACCAGGGTGTTGTCAAACGATAATGCTTCGGTAAAATCATACAGTGCGGAGTAGAGATTGCCATCTTTCAAATTGCACTTTCCCCGGTATTCGTAAGCTAAGGCTGATTTGCGGTTTTCTTTTATTTTTTGGTCAAAATAAGCGTATGCGGCCGTATAGTCGCCTGATTCAAACAGCGCAATTCCCTCCGCAAAACGCTTCCGGTCTTTGTCGATTGGGGTGTCGTGGTCGGTGAGGTAGTAATGCAGAAAAAACAGCGATACGACAAGCGGGACAACGATGAGAGCATCCATGGTGGGTGATTTTTTTCTTGAAAGAACCGGTATATTTAAAAAAACCGTTTCTGGGTCGTTTTGGTTTCTGTAGGTCAAAAATTGGCAAAAAGATGTTATTAGTCATAAAAATAAGGGTACTTGTGTGACAAATGTCGCAGAACGTGCGTCTGGGCTGGCGGATATTTGCAGCGTACTTACGAAATACAATACCATTATGACACAGGAACATTTTTATGAAGTCTCGGTTGAGTGGAACAGCGAACGTAGAGGAACGATGAGCTCGCCTGTTTTGAATGATAGCCTTGAAGTAGCTACGCCGCCCGAGTTTCCCAAAGGCATGGCGGGCATCTGGTCGCCCGAACATTTGCTGGTGGCGGCGGTGAATAGTTGTTTAATGACCACTTTTTTGGCCATTGCCGACAATTCAAAATTAGATTTTACCCATTTTGCATCCAAGGGCGTCGGAAAACTAGAAGTGGTTGACGGCAAATACATAATCAGCGAAATCATCCTGATGCCCGTGCTGACGCTTCCCACCGATGACCAAAAAGAAAGAGCAATGCGGGTGCTTCACAAAGCGGAAGCGGCCTGTTTAATCAGCAATTCTGTAAAATCAAAAATTTTCTATCAACCCGAAATTATCGTAACGCAAGCGGAGTTAGTTGCTTAAAACCCCAAAAAATATGACCAAATACTCTTTCATGTTGCTGAGCGCGTTGGTTTTTGTATTCAATGCCTGCAACCAAAAAGGCGAAGGTGGCGGTGAAACCACCAGCGGAACGTTGTCGGCCAAGGAGTTTAAGGCCAAAATCGACGCCAATCCCGCCATTACGGTGGTGGATGTACGAACGCCCGAAGAATTTGCGGGCGGCCATTTGCCCAATGCGCACAACATTGACTGGAACAGCAACGGGTTTGAAAACAAAATTGACGGTTTTGAGCGTGACAAACCCATTTTGGTCTATTGCCTCAGCGGAGGTAGAAGCGCTGATGCGGCCCAAAAAATGCGGAGTTTCGGCTTTACGCAAGTGTTTGAACTGGATGGGGGGATGATGAAATGGCGGGCCGAGGGTTTGCCCGAAACTACCGCTGAAACGCCCAAATCGACGGGCATGAGTCGCCAGCAGTTTGATGAATTACTGAATTCCGAAAAACTGGTCTTGGTCGATTTTTACGCGGATTGGTGCGCTCCTTGCAAAAAGATGGCCCCGTTCCTCGAAGAAATCAAGACAGAGAAGGCCAACAAAGTCGACCTCGTAAGAATCAATACTGATGATAATCCAGAGTTGGCCCAGCAGCTTGGCATTGAAGGCCTGCCCACTTTGCTTTTATTCAAAAATAAAACCCTCGTTTGGCAAAACGTTGGGTACGTTGGAAAGGAAGAAGTGGAGAAGCAGTTGAACTGATTTTCGACATTTTTCGTCGCTTTTATACTTCATCAATACGTTATTCGTGATTGCATTCAGTGGCGAGGTTTCTTTCGCCACTCTTTTTTTGGCCGTTCTGACGGTCGTTTTCAAAAATCGCCCTAACTTTCGGGCTCACTTTTAGAAGAAGTAAACGACGCAAGCATAAAATGGCTGAACCTGAAATCAATATCCGAACCGTCAACGTAACCCGCTACGTCACGCCGTTGCGGGAGGGCGGCTCGCTACCTGCCATTGTGGAGGCCGACGATGATTTTTTGTACGTGATGAAATTTCGTGGTGCAGGGCAGGGCGCCAAGGCGCTCATTGCCGAACTGATTTCGGGCGAAATAGCCCGGGCGCTCGGTTTACGCGTCCCCGAAATCGTGTTTAGCAACCTGCACGAAGCATTTAGCCGGATGGAGCCCGACGAAGAAATTCAGGATTTGTTGCGCGAAAGCGTAGGGCTTAATCTGGCCCTGCATTTTCTGTCGGGAGCCATTACTTTTGATGCCTTGGTAACCACCATCAACGCCACCCTCGCGTCGCGGATTGTCTGGTTGGATTGCCTGATTACGAACGTAGACCGCACTCCACGCAACACCAATATGCTGATGTGGCACCGCGATTTGTGGCTGATTGACCACGGTGCATCGCTGTATTTTCACCACTCATGGGACAATTGGGAACAGCAGGCCAAACGCCCTTTTACGGCCGTTAAAGACCATGTTTTGTTGCCTTTTGCGTCCGAATTGGACGAAGTAGATGCCCATTTTAGAGCTATTCTGACGCCCGAACGGATTCAGCGCATTGTGGCGTTGGTGCCCGATGAATGGCTCGTGGATGAGTCCACGACGATGTCGCCCCAGGAGCGGCGGCAGGTGTACGCTCAATTTTTAGAAACGCGCGTTGCCGCGTCCGAACTGTTTGTCAAAGAAGCACAAAATGCCCGAAAAACACTTATTTGAGTACGCCGTGATTCGCGTGGTGCCGCGCGTCGAGCGCGAAGAGTTTTTGAACGTCGGGGTCATTGTCTATTGTTCAGCCGAAGGTTTTTTACAAACAAAATTTGAACTGAATGAGGCGCGACTGCGGGCGTTTTCGGACCGGATAGATATGCCCGAATTGACCGCACGACTGGGGGCTTTTGACCGAATCTGCGATGGCCGCTCTAAGGGCGGAACGATTGGACTATTATCACGCGCGGAGCGTTTTCGGTGGTTGACCGCCACCCGAAGTACCGTAGTACAGACGTCGGCGGTGCATCCGGGATTGTGCGAAAATGCCGCCGAAACCCTAGAGCGGCTGTTTGTCCAGCTAGTTTTGTAGGGCCTATTTCAGTGCTTTTTGATTTTCTTTTTCAGTTCTAAATAATCTTCCGACAGCGGGTCATTTCGTTGTTTTTGGGCTTTTTCGTATTCATTCATTACTTTTTTGAGCGAAAGTCCTTCGGGATTTACGTAATAGACATTGTCGCCCGCGTCGACGAGTAGCTTGCAGATTCCCCATTCCTGTTTGGAAGCGGCAGCTATGAGCGGCGTTACATTTTTGAGCGGTTCGAGGTCGCCTGTGGATTGTTTCAAATCTAAACCGTGTTGTATCAACAGTTGTACTTTTTCAAATGTATCATCGCCGTACTGAATGATGGATAAAATCAGCGGTTGGCCTTCTTCATTGGTCGCGTTGGGATTAGCCCCTTTTTCCAAAAAATACGCAAACATCGCTGGCTCCATAATTCCCGCATTTCTGACGTGCGTGTCAATTCGCCCTGCGGTCGTTGCTTCGATTTTTGCGCCTGCTTTGATAAGCAACTCAAACACGGGTTTCCAGTGAATGGGCGTGTGGGTATAGCGGCTAAAACGGTCGCGTGCGTAGTCGAGCAGATTGATATGGGCGTCGTTGTCGGCGTCGTTGAGGTTGGGCGGCGGATTGTGCAACAAAAACTTTAGCCGTTCTACATCGTACGAATCAATGGCTTGGGCAATTTTTTGCCGAGGCTCGTCTTTGAAGCAGGGCTTTGTTTCATCAGAATTCCAAGAAAACAAGCATAAGTCAGCAAGCTGTTTGCTGTAAAAGAGAAACAAAAACAGCCCCAGCAGCAGGGCAATGATGCGGTAATTTGCGTAAGGGTTATTGAGTCGTTTTTGCATGGCGGTGCTTCTAAAAGCGGTATTTCCCTGCAAAAATTAACGACACTACTAGCACTGAAAAATATAGAAGGCTGATATGGAATAAATGAATGCTGAAGCGTAGAATTCAGCAGTTGAATGCGTTACGAAAACCCACGAACAAAGTTTGTCAGGGCTTGCGGTCTTTGACCACCAAAAACAGGTCATTTTCGAGGGCTAAATACCCATATTCGTACACAAAGTAGTAGGTAGCACCTTTTTGGGTAGTGCGGGTATTGGTGAAAAAACCAAAGTCAAAGCCTTCGCGTAGGAGGGAGGCTTTGGAAATCTTGGCCTTGTCGTCTTTGCAGGCTTCTTCCAGAATCCGACGATTTTTGCGAAGCGTATTGTTGACGTTTCGGACAAAATTGTTGGAGTCAGAATTTAATTTGTTGTTGTAGGCGTTGCGGCACATGTCTGAGCAAAATTTCTTGTCAGACCGACCGATGATTTTTTCGCCACATTCTAAGCATTCTCTCATTTTTCTGGTTTTTCATTAAAAATTTTTGAAAACTGAATTTTAGCCTTTATACTTCAGTTGTCTATTGGCTCGATTTTACCATTGATTTTGGTTCACGAAAGCATAATTGTTTGAAAATCGGGTATCATATATTATGTTGAGTCTGCCTTTCAATGCCTAAATTGTTCAAAGGTTTGCGCTTGGTCTATTTGTTATCACTTTCATTGTCAAACAGTTCGTGTAATTTCTGTTGTAAAATCTTCTTGTCTGGTAGTTGTGTTTTGTATTCTGAAACCATTGTTGGTGATAGGCTTCTGCTTAGAGCATATTCCACAACTTCGCTGTCTTTGTCTTTGCACAACAACACTCCAATACTGAGATTTTCATTGGGTTTCTTCACGTCACGGTCTAATGCTTCTAAATAGAAGTTAAGCTGTCCTAAATGTTCGGGCTTAAACTTGTCTGCCTTGAGTTCAAAAGCGACCAAGCATTGTAGTCCACGGTGATAGAAAAGCAAGTCAATATAAAAATCGCTGTTGCCGACTTGTAATTTGTATTCTTCTCCAATAAACAGAAAATCTTTACCAAGTTCGAGAATGAAATTTCTCATCTGTCTAACAAGTCCACGTTGCAAATCACTTTCGCTATGTGGCTCAGATAAATTCAGAAATTCAAAAACATAGCTATCTTTAAATGTATTTGTAGTGTCTTGACTGGTTTCTCTCAACGCTGTTGATAGTTTTGTGTTACCAATCATTGTCCGCTCGAAAAGGCTTGCGGATATTTGACGGTCTAGTTCTCTAAAACTATAATTTTCTTGTTTGGTAAGTTTTAGATAAAACTCTCTTTCTTCGATAGTTTTACACCTTGAAAATATCGCCAAGTTATGTGACCAACTAATTTCTCTCAACACTGTTGAGAGTTTTGGAGAGTCCTTATAAGTCTCGTAAAACTGTTTCATTCTCCAAATATTCTTATCGGAGAATCCTTTTATTTCGGGTTCGTTTTGTTGAATATACTTAGCTAATTCTGCCACCACAGAGTCGCCCCAGTCAGATTGTTCAATTTTTTTACTGATGTATTCTCCAATATTCCAATAAAGGTTAATCAATTGGGCGTTTACGGCTTTTATCGCATTAATCCTAGATTGTTTAATAAGTTGAATTATGTCCGTAAACCGTTTGTCCATAGTATTTTAGCAAGCTACAAATTTAAAAATTATTGTCTTTTAGTGTAATTGTAATTAAGTTATTGTTATTCTTTGGATTACTCTAGCATTAACAGTGTTTTTCTTACTTTTTCATAGCGATATCATAAAGAACAGCTAGAATTGTTGTTATCATTTGAAAACTAATCATGCCAAGAAGATAAGCGGCCAATGCCATGAAAAAATTCTTTATGCTTTTATCGTAAACTACGCTTATGGCCCAAGAAATATAAGCAAACACAATCACATAAAAAGCATTGTCGACCAAAGAGCTGTTGAGGTAATAATTGAAAATTTGTTGCACTGAAAGTATTAGCATTCCCTCACCCATCACAAAGCAGATGATAACCACTACTTCAAAAAAATTGTACTGGTATTTCCTGAATAATAACTTGCAAAAAAAAGCAATCGGTAATATCATTAACAGGTTTGCATAGCCGTAGTTTTCTTGTATCCATTTATTCATTAAATACACACTTGAATTACCCAACATATTCTTCATACGCTGGTCAATCACTACATCTGTTTGTAGATAATGTGAAATTAAGGTATAGATAACAGATGATAAAATTAGAAAAGTAAGTGGCTTTGTGACCGTGTTTCTATTTATATAAAGGAAATGCTTGATTGTTTCAGCAGGCTTTATTAGTAGATTTTTAACGGTAAATAAAAAACCTCGCTCATATCCTACTAAATTTAATATTTCCTGACCAGCATATTTGGCATCAATTCTTTCAATAGATTTTTGGTGCCCGCAAAAAGAGCAAAAATTTTCCGTAATAATTTTATTACAATTGGGACAATTATCAGGCATTGATTGATTAAGGTTGCGTGATTTGATTTCTTTTTGTAAAATAATGTAGGTTTTAAAAAACGGCTAATACCAGCCGTTTTTATTTAGTATTTGCCGTGTAGAAGTCATAAGTTGCTTTTGCGATATCGGCTATAATTTTCTCGTTTGTATCAAAATTTTCTTTTGATTCGCTCACAAAAACACTGATAATAAAGTATTCACCATTTGGCAAAAAAACAATACCTATATTGTTAACGGCAGCCGTAATTCCAGTTGTTTTATTTGTTCCAGACCAACCTGTCTTATGTGCAACAATTGTTCCTTTTGGTAATTGCCCTTTTATTCTATTTTCGCCAGTTGTTGTTTCTATATTGGTTTTCCAAAAGAAATCATAGCTACTTTTTGAAAGCAAATTGTTTTTATTCTCATAAAACATCTTGAGCGTCTCACTTGCTGCTTTTGGTGTTGTCCAGTTCTGAAACATATTTTCCCACTTTGATTGCATTTCTTCTTCATTGTAGGTGATTTGTATGTCCTGAATGTTGTTTTTTTTGAAATATTCTTCCACCGTTTTAGGCGTTCCAATAAGTCTTATTAAAACATCGCAAGCGGTATTGTCACTATTTGAAACCGAATATTGAATTAATTTTTCAATGGTAAAAACTCCACCGTTGGGGTTTTCGTCTCTGAGTGGACTCCAAAAGTCCTTGGGTAAAAGTTCATCTTTTCGTATTTCTATTTTCTGGTCTAAGGATAGTTTTCCTTTGTCAATCTCCGATAAAACTGCTAATGCAATATGGAATTTAAATACGCTTTGCATCGGGAATCGCCTATCTCCGTGTAGCGACATGGTGTCTTTACCGTTGTTCCCGATAATTGAAACACCAACAATCGCATTCTTGCTTGATACGATTTGCTGAATGTTGCTCCTAAGAGCATCCGTCGAACTTTTTGAGGTCTGACAGTTTGTGAAAAAAAGTAATAATAAAAATATTACACTAACCGATTGAAGTATTCTTGTCATGTTTTTAAATGTTCATGCTATTTTTTAAAATCGATACTAAAGGTTTGGTAGATGTAACTTTACTCGGTTACAAGTCTTTATGCTAATTCGATTTTAGGGATTTTATCAATTGATTCTTTAAACCTAAATCATCTGGGAAGCACCATTGTTCTGCGAGTTTGCCATCCTTTATTCGGAAAATTGAGACTTCTGAGATCATAACTTTGGTCCCAGTGGAATCAATTCCTTCATAGTTTCCAGAATGTGTTCCCGTGGAATTATAACGTATTACCACCTTATCTTTCTCAATAATAAAATCAACCACTTCTTCATGCCAGTCAGGGAATAGTTTTCTCCAATTTGTGATTTCAGTTTTAGCTCCCTCAATACCGCTCCATTCAACATCAGTTAAATAATGGCAGATAAAGTCAGGCGCCACAAATTCACTTAATTTTTCTGTTTGGCCAGTGTTCCAGGCATCTTGCCACTTGAGCACGAGTTTTCGATTGTAATCTGCGTTGTCAGCTCCACTATTTGATTGACAACTCATACAAAGGAATAGAACAGCAATTAATGCTAGGATTGAATAATTGGATTTCGTCATTACAGATAATTATTTAAATTCTTTAATTTGTAAATTTACGAGTCATTGTTTGTTGAGCTAGTCCAATTATTGCCAGCGGTTTGCAGCTTGGCGTACGGGCGGATTTTTAGCACAAAAATTCAATAGAATTACTGCCGTTGAACCTTGCACAAATGTTTCAAAGAAGCACTTCAGCCGCCATATTGCCAAACCGATGTTATGGCTCGTTTTTCTTATCTGCATTGTTTCATTATTTCGTATTTCAAACTGTCTGTCTGTTTGTTGTATTGAAAGTCATAATACTTTTCCAAACTGTCTTTGGAAGAAACTATCATTTCCAAGTATTTGTATTCAGATAGTTTGTCAGGTGGAATCTGTGTCGCCATTCCCATACCTTCAAACCAAACACCAACTTCTGAACTGCTTGTTACTGTCTTGGCATCTTCCCAAAACATATAGTTTGCTCTTTCAGGAATTTTTGTCCTGTCACCCGTTTTAGTCAAGTAAAAATATTGGTGGTTTATGTATCCACTTTCTATTTTACCCTTATACAACAAAATTCCATTTTCAGGAAAGTTTAGTTGTTCTCTTCCGTCCTTTTTGATAATTTCTTGTCCGCAGTCGATTTGCTGAACTACGATTGCCTTTCCTTTAAAATTGTCAGGAAAGTTAAAGTCAAGTTTTTGAGCGGTCGCTGTTCCAATAATACCTGATAAATAAAAAAACAAATGCATCAAAGGATACCAAAATATTAATGGTAAAATTGTCCAAAGTGTTTTCGTCAAAATCTTTGACTTACTAAACCATAAAACTCCAACTCCGAAAATAAAAACAGGAACAGTAAAAATTAGCAAATACGGATTGAGCGAAACCAAAAAGGTCAGGGAAATTATTGTCAGTCCGATTATGTATTTTTTATCTTTCAATTCAGTTTCGTTTTGTTGTTTCGTGTCGGTCTTTTAAAATGAGCCATAACACCCATATACCTGCAAGTTACAAAAATACTACCCGTTTGCAAACGATTGTAAGCGGTATTTATGAGCTTCCAAATGCAAGGCGGCGGCCTTAAAATTTATGGCTGGCGCTTCTGGGTTTGGAATGGATGAAGTGAATCTGAATACTTTTCCAAAAACGAGGTTGTGAGCAACCTCAGAGCGGTTTTGAGAAACCGTTCTCAAAAGCCATTGTAAATTTTCAGACCCCCCAAAATAAAAAGTGGGCAGCGATTTTGCTGCTGCCCACTTTTACGCTTCTAATACTCAATTACTTCTCCGCTTCGGCGCCAAACATTCCACCGCCTTCGACAAGATTGGCGAAGAAAATACTGTTGAAAAACAGACGGGTAGTGCCGAGCCAGTAGCTGCGGTAGGTTGGGTCGTCGGCAAACAGTACGATTCGTCCGTTGCCCGTCGTGCTTAATATAATGGCGGCGCTGTTGCTTACTTTGCCGATGTTTTGCTTCGAGGCGTAGCCGTTTATGAAGGGTTTTTCGGCGTATTGGGCCACGGTAGCGTACTTGTCGGTACTTTTTTGCAGTAGCGTCGGGCCATTTTTGTTAATAAAAAGGCGGCGGTCGCTGAGTCCAAACCCAATTGGATGCGAAATGTCAATGTCGGCCAAAAAGATAGCGCCGTTGATTCGCTTCGAGCCTTCAACATCCTGTTTACTCACAAAATCAAGTCGTTCGGTGGCATTGGTGCCTTTGGGAGCGGGTGCTTTTTCGTCGGAGTCGGCCAATTTTTCCTTTACTAACTCATTCTGGACTGCCCAAGCCGTGGCGGTTTGAAAAGTAATGAGCGTACCGCCATCGGCCACCCATGCTTTGAGCTTGTCGATTACCGCTTTGTCCCAGGCGCTGTAATTTCCGCCGGGCAACACGATGGTGGTGTATTTTTTCAACGTCGCTTGCCTAAAATATTGCAGGTCAAGCTTCACCACAGGCATCCCCAGTTGCTGACTCAGCAGAAACCAAACCTGACCGGCTTCCCCCGCCGTCACACCCTGCCCAAACGCCAACGCCACTTCGGGTTTGCGAACGGTTTTGATGTTGTTGCTGCCGAGGTCAATCCCTCCGGCGCTAAAACCCGTGGAGATACCCGTAAAACGCACATTACAATCGGCCGCAATGAGTTGCAGGTGCGCATAGAGCGAATCGGCCGGGAGCGGCTGCCCCGCCACTGGAATCACCAATGTGCCGTAGCCAAAGGATTTTTTGCCGTTGTTGATGGCCGCCGTAAAGGGTTTAAAGGCCGTTTTTACTAAAATATTTTTGCCCAACAACTGATACAGTGCCTTTGCGGCGTTGTATTCAGTGTAGTTTAGAAGGTAAGCATACGATGATTTCCCGCCTTCTACGGCCCCTTTGGCTTGTATCGTTGCCGTTACGGGTGCGCCTTTGGCTATCTCTTTCGTTTTGAGTTTGGCGTATTGCAATCCGTACGCATGAATCACACTCCAGCCCGTATTGTCATAGAAAAGGCTGTCTTTCAGACTGATTTCTTCAAACAAAGAATGGATAACCAGAAAATTGGGCTGCTCTGCCGGAACGAGGTAGGCTTTTCCTTTCTCAAAACTTTTTCCCTCTACGGTGGTGTTGGTGGCAAGGTCATAGACCTGAATGCGGTGTTGCAACAACAAACCCAGAAATTTTTGAGTAAGGGATTCGTCCCGGCTGTCCCCGAAAACATAGGCTTTGGCGGTATTTGCCCTTGCCTGCTCCAGTCCGTAGTTGAAAAAGTCTTTCTGAATTTTGAACAGGTTTGTTTTTTCGGCGATGGCGGCTTTCAGGGACGAGAAGCTCGTGGCCAAGTGGTTGCGGATGGTAAAGGGAAAGGTAAGCAGGCCATTGGCGGTTTCTTTCATCATCCCGCCGCTGCCTGCCTGCTCAAAAGTAGCCGCGATGGTGCCGTAAAACTTGGGGTAGGTTGAGCCGTAAATGGGGGAGAGGTTATCAAAGTTTTCTTTGGTAAAATACAACGAACCTATTTCATCCAAGGCTTTGGCGTGGTATTTGGCAAAAATCGCATTTTCATCGTAGATGAACTGCGGAATAATCGGGCTTTCGTGCCGTTTGGGAGTAGGTTCAAAATAATATGTAGCGTTGGCACCCATTTCGTGAAAATCAATCTGAACGTTGGGGTACCACTGATGAAAAAACTCAACCCGATTGCGACTTTCTACGTGGACGAGGTTGAGCCAGTCGCGGTTCAAATCGGCAAAATAGTGGTTGGTGCGCCCGTTGGGCCACACTTCCATGTGTTCTTTGTCCAGCGGGTCGGCTACGGGCGGGAAGGATTTGTAGCTGTTGAACCAATTGGCGGCGCGGTCTCTGCCGTCAGGGTTGAGGGAAGGGTCAATAAAAATGACCGCTTCTTTCAGCCATTGGGTGGTTTCTCCGTACTGCGCGGCGGCTAAATAATACCCCATTAGTAAACTCACCTCGCTGCAGGAGCCTTCGTTACCGTGGACGCTGTAGCCCAGCATGACAATCACGGGGGCTTTGCTGCTCAATACGGGTTTGGAAGGGTCAACGGTAGTGATGTGCTCTTTCCTGATTTCTTCCAAGCGGCTGTAATTTTCGGGAGCGGTAAAAGTGACCACGATTTGCTCTCTTTCTTCGTAGGTTTTACCGAGAGATTGCACATGGACGCGGTTGCTTACTTTGGCCAATTCTCTGAAATAACCCACAATTTGGTCATGCCGCGTATAGTGCGACCCGATGGCATACCCCAGAAACTTTTCGGGAGTCGGAACCGTGGGGTCAAACTTGGTGGCTTTAGGGAAGTAATAATTGGTTTGGGCGTGGGCAAATTGAACGGCCAAAAAGACCGTTAAGAACAGCAATCGGGCTGTTTGACGTAAAATTCTCATAGTTCGCTAGGTTCATTTGGTTTTATAAGTAAATGTAAATTTTTAATTCATTGGCAGGAAATAAAATCTGCGTTCATTCAGTCTCTTTTTCGGGAGGGAAGTATTATTCGTTTGTAAACGCTTACAATTGTTTTTATCCAACTGGAAACGTGTACTAACCGAATCGTTTTTGGCCTATCCACCACCTTTGTATCGTCAATTCGGGGTAAAACCATTGGCGGGAACAAATTCAATAAACACAAAACTGTAAGGAACATGAACAAGGTAACATTGATTGGCAACGTAGGAAACGAAGTGATTGTACGGGATTTCGACAACGGCAAATTGGCCTCTTTTACGATGGCAACGACCGAAAGCTACACCAATAAAAACAATGAAGAAGTGACCAATACCACTTGGCACAACATCGTGGCATTCGGAAAAGTAGCGGACGTGTGTAAGCGGATGGCGGCCAAGGGTAAGCTGCTTTCGGTAGAAGGAAAGATTAACTACCGGACGTACAAGAACAAAAAAGATAAGATGATTTACGTCACCGAAATTCAAGTGTATAAAATTGAGGAAATAGAAAAAAAATAGTCGTTTAAAGCCTGCTTTCTTCAATGGGAAGCAGGCTTTTTTATTCAGGGTTTTGGGGAGGAATCAAGATGTGAAAAATACGATTCGTTGATTTTTATATACCGTTTGATAACTATTTGGTAGCATTGGTATGTTTAAAGGGGGGGAAATTTGATTTTTAGAATCGAAATTAGAACCTTGCACTATACTTCAGCGAAATGAAACATCCTTGATGTCTTATAAGGGTTAATACATGCATTATTGTTTTATCATCAACAAACCCAAAAGGGCATTCAAGCCATTCTCGTTAAACACTTACATTCATTGTTTGATTGCTTTTGAGTACACACTTTACCCTTAATCTATGAGTGCTTTGAATGGGAAAATCCTTTTAATTGAGGATAAGCTTGACAATATTCCTCATATTGAGAATATGATTAAAGAAGCCGGCTATGAAGTTTTCAGGGCGGCGGGCACTCCTCAGGAGGCGCTCAGAATGACCATATTAATGCTTCAATCAACCATCATTATTGCCAATGATTCATTGAGCAATTCGATTCTTTCAACCGCCCGCGAACTGAATAAGGAAATTTCTATTATTATGTTGGGAACGTCTGACGAAACGCTGTTGCTCCCAAGTAGCGAAGCAGGTAAAACGGCTTATCTAAAAGCCCCCTTTACAACGTCTGTTTTAAAAGCAGTAATTGACTTTATCAGCCGCTAAAAAAGTCTCTCGCAATATTGTGTTTTCTTCTTGGTGCCTATAAAACCTTTCCCTAATCTGGGGAGGGTCAGCGACATGGTTTTTAAATAATCTTCTTCACAACCCAAAGGCTATCTTCTGTATCAAAACAATTGGGATATTTTCATTGATTGGCACTGCTTTTGGAGGATTATATAAAATACGTATACCTACAACGTTAGAAGGGTGCTAAAAAAGTATGTCAATGGATAAATGTGTGGCATAGTGGGAATATTACGCCCCTTTAGAATGGGGACTTTTTTCCATGTTAGCAACTTTTCGTGTTTGAATAAACTTTGAAAAGTCATGTTTGAAAAATATTTTTTTATTAGTCTATTATTTTTTGTCGGTTTCCTAAAGAGTTCTTTCCAAGTCGACTATCCATATGAAGTGCGTTATTTTTCGTTTATGTTGGAAAATCAGCCCGTGAAAATGGCGTACATGGACATAGCACCCGTGGTTAATACGGGCAAAACCATAGTTCTGTTACACGGCAAAAACTTTAACGGTTATTATTGGAAAGAAGTAATCCCTGGGCTGCTTAAACAGGGCTACCGCGTCATTGTGCCCGACCAATTGGGCTGGGGCAAATCCGATAAGCCAAACGTGCAGTATAGTTTTCACTTATTGGCAACCAATACCAAGCAGTTGTTGGAGGGGTTGAGAATACCCAAAGCCGTCATTGTTGGTCATTCAATGGGCGGGATGTTAGCGATTCGGTTTTCGTTACTTTATTCCGAAATGGTCGAAAAATTAATCCTTGAAAACCCCATTGGCTTAGAAGATTATAAAACATTTGTCCCTTATCAAGCCCATGAAAAATTGGTTGAGAAAGAAAAAAATGCCACCTACGAATCGTATAAAAAATACCAGCAGAGCTATTATCCCGCTTGGAAACCTGCGTATGAACAATACGTAAAAGCACAGGCCGAAGCACTTTCTGAGCCTGTATTTCCACAAACGGCGCAGGTCAATGCGTTTACTTATGAGATGATTTATGAGCAGCCTGTGGTTTATGAATTGGGGAATATATCGGTGCCAACGTTATTGATTATTGGCCAAGCCGACAGAACAGTGGTAGGGAAAGAATACCTGACTGCGGAGCAGAAAAAAACGCATGGGAATTATCCAGTCTTGGGTAAAAAAGCAAATCAGCAAATAAAAGGCTCGAAGTTGGTAGAGTTGGAAGGGGTGGGGCACATTCCGCACATTCAGGATACGGAACGATTTCAGAAAGAGATTCTTAAATTTTTATAGCATTAGGTCGTCGTTTTTATCCACTTATAACGCACTAAACTGTTACGTATATGAATAAGGTTAGCATTTACATTATTGTTTTATTGGTTCTTTTTTCGGTGGCTATTGTGATTTTTTAACGGCTCATGGTTGTATTCTAAATGAAAAGTCCCTGCACATGCTTGAGCAGGGACTTTTGTAAGGGGTTATAATGAGCTTATGGTACAACCTTTTCGACGGCATGGCCGCCAAATTCATTCCGCAGGGCGGCCACCACCTTGCCCGTGAAGGTATCATCCTGCTGCGAACGGTAGCGCATAATCAACGATAGCGCAATGACTGGGGTAGGAATCCCCATATCAAGGGCGGTTTCAAGCGTCCATTTTCCTTCGCCCGAAGAATGCATTACTCCTTTGATGGTATCTAATTTTGGGTCTTTTGAGAAAGCACTTTCGACGAGTTCCATGAGCCAGCTCCGTACGACCGAGCCGTGGTTGAACACCCGCGCTACCTGTTGCAGGTCGAGGTCGTATTTGGATTGCTCCATCACCTCAAAGCCTTCTGCAATGGCCTGCATCATGCCGTATTCGATGCCATTATGCACCATTTTTACAAAGTGACCGCTTCCTGGGCCACCTGCGTGCAAATAGCCGTTTTCTACCGAAATATCTCTAAACACAGACGCGCAGTGGTTAAACACTTCATCTTCGCCGCCAATCATGGTACAAGCGCCGTACAAAGCGCCCTCAACCCCCCCGCTAGTGCCACAGTCTAAGTAGTCTATGCCTTTGGATTTGAGGTAGTTGTAGCGGCGTACCGAGTCGTTGAAATTAGAGTTTCCACCATCAATGATGATGTCGTGTTGATCGAGATGAGGAACCAGCAATTCAATACAATCATCAACGGGCTTACCGGCAGGAACCATTAGCCAAATTACTTTTCGACCGTCTAACTGTTGACACATTTCGACGAGGCTGTAAGCGGGAGTTACGCCTTCGAGCGATATATTCTTAATGTTGTCGATTGCAACGTCGTAGGCTACCACTTCATAGCCATGACGATGCAGGTTTAGCGCCAAATTGAAGCCCATTTTGCCAAGGCCAACGAATCCGATTTGCATCTTGTAAGTATTGAAAAGTTAGTATTGAGTAGATAGATAGGGTGGATATTGAATCGTTCGAAAAACAAAAATAGAATTCTCATGACTCAATACCCACTACTCACTACTTAAATTTTATTTGTCCCACCACACTTTGGTATCCAAATCGTCGGCTCCTTGCCGGCTAATGGCCTCTTTGACATTGGTGCTATTGACCGAAATCTCTGAGTTCGGGTAAGTTAGGCGTCTGATAAAGTCACCTTTGATGGCTTTTCCCGGAAACGGATTGGGCGTCAATTTAGGGAAACCGCTGCGTCTGAAATTGGCAAATGCTTCTGGCCCGTTCAGAAAAGAGGCAATCCAATATTGAGTATTGATTTGCTCCAGCGCCGTTGCTGCTCTGAAGGGATTGGCTTCCAGATAAGCTGTAATGGCGGCTGCAGGTACTGCTGAGTTGGCATCGTGGATGGCCAATTGTTCCATGTGTAGGCGCACTCCGCGATTATAGTAAGCTTCGGCTGTAGCACCCGTAACCCAGCCTCTTTGGGCGGCTTCGGCCAACAGCAGTTGTGTTTGGGCGGCGGTTACCAGAAAAGTAGGCGCTTGGTTGCGGCCCATGCGGGTGCGGTCCAACTGCGTAAATTCGTAAAAACTCGCAAATTTATTGAGGGCTACTTGGGTGGCAATGGTACTGTTGTTAAACCCAAAAGGCATACCCGTTTGCACGGCTGGATCAGTGCTGGCCCGGGCCGCTACTTGCTCTGGTCCTGACTTGGCTCCCACGTAACGTACTGCGATGGAACGCAAGCGGGGGTCGTTGGTGGCTTTCAGATAATCAACAAAAGGCGCTCCCAAATATACGTTGGCGGCCTCCGTGGCATTGAGCGTGTTTCCAATTCCATTTACATAGTTGGCGTCGTGCCGAATCATCGCGTTGTCGGTGTTGGTTTCCATTACGCCTGCTTGGACCGCCCGGCCCACTACCTGCTGTGCTTGGGCCGCATCTACTTTGCTTAGGCGCATCCCCGCCCGAAGCAACAGCGAGTTGCCGTATTTTTTCCAAAGGGCCACGTTACCACCGTATAAAATATCGGCGGTTTCGATGGGTTTAGACGCATCCAACGCGGCGGAGGCTTCAGTCAACTCTTTGATGATACCTGCATATACAGTTTGCTGGGTGTCGTATTTCGGGAGGAAAACTTGTGAGGTATACCCCTTTGCGGCATCTGCATAAGGGACATCCCCGTAGCTATCGGTTAGAATCATAAAGGCGTGTGCCTGAAGAATCCGCGCCATATTGGTCAAATTGCTGCGGTTGGGCAGGGCTTTAGTCTGATCAATCACATCTTGGGTGTGTCGGATTACCGTGCGGTAGTATTTCTGCCAGTTTTGCACCGTATTGTCGCGGATGTCTTGGTTGAAATTGGCCCCTGCCAAAACCCCTTCGTTGGGAGTTACCATTTGTTGTACAATACCTGCTTCGTACCAAATTGTACCCGTGGTATAAGACGAATTGACAACCGCGTTGTTGAGAATAAACGCGGGGTTAATGGCCGTGGCCGCCGTTTTGTTGATATTGAGCTCATCAAAACCTTGGTCGCAGCCCCCCAACCCAGTAGCGACTGCCGCCCAAAGGGGGAGTGAAAAGGCCAATTTTTTAAGTATTTTTTTCATTGTATATATCAGTTTTGAAAATTTCCCCGAGAATGATTAAGCCCCCTCGGGGGTTTTGGGGGTTTGGCTTAAAATTTCAGGTTCACGTTAAAGCCCAAACTGCGTGTGGAAGGCAAGCCCGTTGATTCCATGCCCACAAGGTTGTCTGACGAGTAGCCGAAGGTTTCAGGGTCAATGTTATCAACCCATTTTTTGAGCAAAAATACGTTGTTGGCTACAAGGCTGATACGTGCAGCTTTGATACCAACATTTTTAGGTAAAAACTTCGTTAAATCATAGCCTGCCGTGATTTGACGAAGCTTCCAATAGCCGCCATCATAAATAACGGGTTCGATGAGGGCTTGCGAGCGCACCACTGACCAATAATCCTGCACTGGTGCCTTAACTGTATTGGTCTCGCCTTTTTCATTGACGCCCACGCCCACTACACCACCTTCTCGGCCCGTCAGGGTCATTTTGTGTAAACCGTGGCGTACGGCGTTGAAGTTGGTACCCGACAAAACAGTATTGCCCAGTTTAAAGTCAATCAAGAACGAAAGGTTGACGCCTTTAATATTAAAAGAGTTGTTGATACCACCTATCCAACGCGGTAATGCCGTGCCGAAAGAAATCAGGTCGGCGGTGCGGAGCGGTAGGCCATTGGCCCCAAATACCATTTGCCCCTGCGGGTCTCTTCTAAAACCGAATCCGTAAATCTGGCCCATTTCCTGTCCTACCACTTGGCGTAGTTCTCCGTTGAATACGTGCGTACCCACCGTGATTCTTTCACCAGGGGTATCGGTCAAAAGACTAAGCACGTTGGTTTTGTTATAAGAACCATTGAGGGTCAAATCCCACTGGAAGTCAGCATTTTTGATGGGGACTAAACCGAGTAGCATTTCTGCTCCGTTGGTGCGGCTGCGGCCACTGTTGATCAGCGTGTTGATAAAACCCGATGCGTCGGAGATTTGGGCCGACACGATTTGGTCGGTCGTGATTTTCTGATACACGGCCACATCAAGTGTTACACGATTTTTAAACAGTTTCAATTCCAAACCTGCTTCTTTTTCCGAAGCCCGCATGGGTCGGAGGTTGGCGTTGGGTAGTGTATTGCCTGACGAGCCACCTACGGGCTGGGCAGCCCCGGCGGGGTTGGTCAACAAGTTGGCGTTGATGCCGTAAAATAAGTTGTTGGAGTAAGGCGATACGTCGGTGTCGCTGCCCACTTCGGCGTAAGCTACGCGCACTTTACCAAAATTAAGCCAATTGGGGATATTTTCAAAGGACTGAGAGAAAACATAACTACCCGAAATAGAAGGGTATAAAATGCTGCGGTTTTCTGGAGAAAGCGTTGAAAACCAGTCATTTCGTGCTGTAACGTTCAAAAACAGAAAGTCTTTGTACGAAAACTCACTCGACCCGTAGATGGAGTTGACGGCACGCTCCGATAAGCCGTAGATTGGGTCTTTGACCCGTCCGTTCATAACGGTATATAGCCCGCGCACCACAAAATCGGTTACTTGAGTGGAGTTCAAATCAGAACGTCGGTACATCTGATTTCCTCCGACGTTGATGTCAATGCCAAAATCACCGAAGGTTTTGGATGCCGAAATCAAGATGTCTGCGTTGGTTTCTCTAAATCTACGCGATTCTTGGGTATAAACACCGTTGACAAAACCCGCAGGTGCCGCCGCCAATGACGCTTGTCCTGTAGGAAAATTGTTGTAGTCTTGGTCGCGGCTCCAGTAGTCTTGTCCTACACGCCCCTGTACAAACAGCCAAGGGGTAAGGTTATATTTGATTGAAATATTACCAAAAATCCGGTCGCGGCGAATGTTCTGAAACTGCTCGGCCAACGTAAAATAAGGGTTGGTACGGTTCATGAAGCGCGAATAAATGTACTCATTGCCGGCGGCATTATATTTTTTGGCTTCGAGCAAATCAAACGGCATGGTATTGGCCATGTTGTAAATCGCTGTAGGGATAGAGTTGTCTTGATTGGCGATGTTTGGCGGGTTTTTGTTATATTCGTTTGAATAGTTAACGTTTCCTGAAAAACTTAGCTTTTTAGATAAGTCATACGCAAAGCCCAAGTTGATGGTTTTGCGGTTAAAGCTGTTATTAGGCACAATTCCTTTGCTGTCCATGTTGGCAAATGACAGATTAAAACCACCTTTCTCAGAGGCTGCCGCCAATGATACCGTATTGGTGAAGTTGGAGCCATTACGGAAAAATTTCCGAATCCGATTGCGTTGGGCCTCATAAGGAACAGTCACGTTGTCAAATAATATGTGCGTCATACCAGGCTGGATTTTCTCACCAAACGACCACTGTCCTGAGGTAGGGTTGGGGGCGGTGGGGCGTACACCGTTTTCTCCTTGACCGTATTCATACTGATAGTCCGTAAAATCGAGCGGGGTTTCGTTGGTGTAGTTGGAGTTTACCGTTACGCCGATGCCCTTGCTATCGCCTTTGGTTTTGGTCGTAATCATGATGACCCCGTCTTTGGCGCGGCTACCATAAAGCGCCGCAGCTGTGGCACCTTTCAGTACAGTCATGCTCTCGATGTCGTCGGGGTTAATGGAGCTAAGGCCATCGCCACCATCGGAGGTATTACCACCTCCCCGCACACCAATAGAGTTGTCGGAAGCCGCGTTGCCTGGGTTGGTACCAAAGTTAGTGTTGTCAATGGGCACACCGTTTACCACAATAAGGGGGTTGTTTTGACCCGAAATAGACGACTGTCCCCGTATCCTGATTTTGGAAGTACCCGCAGGTCCAGTACCAAGCCCCGAGATGTTGACGCCCGCAATTTTGCCTTGCAGGGTATTTATGAAATTGGGGGTACGGTTTTCGGTAAGGGCTTGCGAATTAACCGTTGTAGTAGCATAGCCAAGCTTTTTGGCTTCTTTTTTGATTCCAAGAGCCGTCACGACAACTTCTTGGAGGGCTTCGGCGCTTTCTGCCAATGAAACATCCACTTTGGTTTGGTTACCGATGGCAACTTCCTTGGAGCCGTAGCCAATAAAACTAAAGACCAAAGTGGCACCCGAGGAGGCTGTAATGGCATAGTTTCCGTTTCCGTCGGTAGAAGTACCCGTGTTGGTTCCTTTTACAAGTACAGATACACCTGCCAAGGCCGATTTGTCGGCGGTGTTGGTAACGGTTCCCGTAATGCGCATTTGGGCCCGGAGCATAGGGGCTAGGGCAAGGAGAGCTGTCAATAGCAGGGTAGCTCGAAGCAAGAGTAATCGTTTTCTCATCTTTCTAAAGTAAAATTGTTTGTTCAGTAAAATTTAGGGTATTGAACTGACTACAAAAAAAACACAGAATTGTGCAAAAAACTTCTACGATTAGACGATGTAGAATTTTGCAATATTTTGATGTTTTATTTAAAAAAATTAATAATGTAAGATTTGGTTAATGAGTTTACTAAACTGGCCCATTTTTTCGATGACTGAATTTCGGCATATCAAGGAATTGATACGGCTTAAAAACCCAACGGTGCGATTGGACGAATGGCCCGTACGGGTCAGGGGAGGGCTACAGATAGTATGTATTCTGGAAGGAAAATTTGAGTGGCTGATTGAGCATCAACGCCATGTGCTATACCCAAACGACGTGGTTGTATTGTGCCCGTGGCACGGCTATGGTAGCCCGACCAATACCCTCGAAATCGGCAGTTTGGCGTGGCTTACCATCGAACCTGCGTCTTTTGAGCCCTCTAAAGAACTTTTTTTGGGAGAATGGTCGGCCATTGCAGAAGCTGAGCAAAAGCTGATGGGTAGGTTGTTTATGACCCAAGCTCCGATGGTTTTAAACAATTTTAAATGGGTCTGTGATTTACTTCAACGAATTGAAACTGAAGTGAAACAGGCTGAATTTGCCTATCAAACCCGTGTCAATCAGCTGCTGGATGAACTTTTAGTTACAATTGTACGACAGCTCAGTCAACAACAAAATCAGCGCCGTGATTTTCCGCAGGCTTTTGCGCAGCTGGAGCAACTGCTTCGTAATAGCCTTGACCACCCATGGACGGTCGAAGAAATGGCGGCGGTGGTGGGCTTAGGAAGTACGGCTTTTACGGAGAAGGTAAAAAGTTTTTCGGGTTTTTCTCCGCTCAACTACCTCATAAATATACGAATAGCCGAGGCCATGAAACAATTGAGACAAACGGCCAAAAGCCTGACCGACATCGCCTTGGATACGGGGTTTTATTCCTCACAACATTTTTCAACCACGTTTAAAAAACTCACAGGCTACACGCCTGGGCAGTTTCGGAAACGAGGCACGCAATAAAAAAATACTACAGCCAGATTTAGACAATAAACAAGTTCAAATCACTAAATTTTTCATTCACAATTCACAGCTTTTAACGAATGGATTGTATTGTAACCATAGATATTGGTACTACCAAAGTAAAAGTATCGGCCTTTGACCAAGCGGCCAATCTCATCGGTTGGCGTCAGGGAACGTACCCTACGTTTCACCCGCAGCCCAATTACAGCGAGCAAGACCCCGAACAAATTTTTCTGACGGTTTTGTACGCCTTGAAAAGCCTGTTGAACGATGAATTGACCAAAAAACACAAGCCCGTGGCGCTGGTTTTTGGGGCGTCGATGCATAGCGTTTTACCCATTGATAAACAGGGGGTTCCGCTTAGAAATGCCGTTATTTGGGCCGACAATCGGGGCCGTGACGAGGCCAATGCCCTCAAAAATTCTGACGAATGCCGACTGATTTATGAACAAACAGGAACGCCGGTGCACCCGATGTCGCCGTTGATTAAAATCCGTTGGTTTCGTACCCATACGCCCGCTACTTGGTTTGAAAAAGTCTATAAGTTTATCTCCATCAAGGAATATATTATTTACCAATTGACGGGGCAACTGGTTGTTGATCAGAGTATTGCTTCCTCAACTGGACTGTTCAATATTCATACCCACCAGTGGGAAGAACGGGCGCTAAACTACGCGGGGATTCAACCGCACCAGTTGTCGGAATTGGTCCCGATTGATTATTCTGAGTTAAAACTGAAAAAAGAGTATGTGCGTCTTTTTAGACTGACCAGCGCGGCCAAACTTATCATTGGCGCGAGCGACGGGTGTTTTGCTACCTTGGGGGCGGGTGTAGTTACCGAAGGCGACGCCACCATCACCATTGGGTCGAGCGGTGCCATGCGTGTGGCGGGCAAACAAGTTATCAAAGACCCTAAACAGCGGTTTTTTAACTATTTATTAAATGAAGGAACGTATATTTCAGGCGGGCCGACGAATAATGGCGGCGTTGTTTTTGAATGGTTTGTGCAGCAGTTTGGGGCTTCGGGCATTCACTTAGACTTGGAATACACCGTTAATCAACTCTTGATTGAAGCCGAACGAGTGCCCGCCGGTGCGGGGGGGATGCTGTTTTTGCCATATTTATTGGGAGAACGTGCCCCGCTCTGGAACGCCAACGCCCGAGGGGCGTACATTGGTGTGAACATTACCCATGAGCGCCGCCATTTTATCCGCGCTACCGTTGAAGGAATTATTTATGAAATGCATAGCATCGGTAAGCTTCTCCAGCAATATCGTTCCATTCAAAATCTTTACATTAACGGTACTTATGCTACTTTACCGCTTTTTGCGCAAGTATTGTCGGATGTCTTTGGCAAGAAAGTGTATGTCAATGACAAGCATGATAGTGCCAGTGCTGGTGCGGCTTTGCTGGCGTTGACGCACTTGGGTGTTTATCCAGATTTGGAAGCGGCCGCTAAAACCATTCGTTCGGTAGAATCGTATCAACCCAACCCCGTAAACCACGAACGATATGCCCGTTTTACGGAGATATTCGACCGTTTAAGTCAAAAATTGGCGGAAGATTTTGATGCATTAGTAGCATTACAATAGCTCTGGCATGATTTATGTGGTGAGGGTGTTAACGTGATACTAACCACCTAAAATTATGTTGAGATTTGTGACTTTGTGGATTGTTGTTTTTATGGTTAGCGCTGTTTCATGGGCGCAAAACAGTGAAAATTCGTCTAAAATTTGGCGGTTGAATGAGGAGGGGAAGATACAAGCCTCTCATAATGAAGGAAAAACGTGGGAAGATGCTGGCGCCAATGCAGAAGCTCGATTAAACGCCCTTCATTTTGTGAATACAAACGATGGATGGGCCGTAGGACAAAACGCCACCCTGCTGCACTGGGATGGGGAAAAATGGGGAGAGGTACTTATTTTCAGTACGGCTAATCTTTTCTCCGTCTATTTTCAGGATACTAAAAACGGATGGGTCGCTGGAAGTAACGGAACCCTGCTGTTTTGGGATGGAACAAGTTGGAATGAGGAAGTTTCCCCAACGGCCGAAACGCTCATTAATGTAAAACGAGCCACCAACGGAAACTTGCAAATTACTGCACAAAGCGGTGCCCTATTTGAAAAGGAAAATGGGCAATGGAAGGCGAAAGCGGCACCTATAGCTCCTTTACTTTCGGCTTCATTGAGCAAACTGGAAGAATAATGTCACTTTAAATATGTTTTTATTTCCTTGATAAGCGCCTTGTATTCAGCAAGTTCTTCTGCTTTCTTGTAATACAAGGTGGCTTTGGCACGGTCGCCGGCACGCAGGGCAATGCGGGCCAATCCTGCGTAGGCAAATGCGTGGTATTCCTTGGTATACTCAGAATCAAAAGGCTGCCTGAGTGCTGCCTGATAGGCTTTGGCCGCTGCGCCGTCGTGTTTGAGATGCTTTTCTTCCACTATTCCTTCAAATGTGTGGGCGGCAATGGGAAAAAATTTGTCAGTTCTTCGTTTAAATCTTTCCAAAAACGGCTCTGCCTCTTCGTACTGCCCCAAAAGCAAGAGTGCTTCAATGTTTTTCATCAGAAAAACGGGGTTATTTGGGTACTTTTGTGACAGTGATGATAAATAATTTGAAGCTTTTTCGTAGCGTAATTCATGTTTTAAAAAAATTCGGGCTAAATAAAAAGCCGATTCTGTACGCGTAAATATGCCTTTTCGGGCCGCAATATCCATTTGGCGAAGCCCTTCTTCGCGGCTACCATCTTTGAAGAAAAGAATCAGGGGTTTCACAATGGGGTGGTCTTCGGGATAGCGAATCACGTAGTAATTATACAGTCCCGATGAAAAATAAAATTCGGGATTTCTCTCCATGTATTTAAAGCCATCCATGACGTAGTTATAGGCCTTTTTCCCTTCAGAGGCCGCCTTGATTTTGTCGTCGTTGTAGTTGTGAATCAACGCAATATACCCGTGGCCAGCCATCGAAAAAAACGCCGCTTCAGGGCGCGTTTTTGCGTCCTTTTCCAGCACTTTTGCCTTATTTAAGCACTCTTGCAGATAGCTTTGGTATTGCCCGCTCATGGCTTTATTGTCTTTGACGGGCAGATATTGCCAATGCAATTGGATGGCCTTCAACAACGGATTGACGGGGTGATTGGGGTATTTTGCCTTGATTTGCCTAGCCAAAGGTTCAACCGCACCAAACTCATAGTTGTAAATATGGTCGATGGCTTCCAAAACCAGATTTTGGGTGGGCGCATCGTATAAAAGTTGTGCTTTGGCAAATGGAGGAATAAGAAAAAATAGAAAAAAAACAATTCGTTTCATGTGGCTGTTAACGGACAAACAAATAGATAGAATCGGCTAATTTTTGGCATTCAACTTGAAACCATTAGCTTTGTTCTTAACGTTAAATCACCAATAAAGAGTTTATTGATTTTTGTTTTTTCCGGGAAAGATTCACAGATTTTTACTCGACTCATTTATTTTTACCTGACTCCAGTTGCTAGCCAGTTGACTGTGAACTTATTACACTATGATACATTACGCGCATTTTACCCTTGACAACGGGCTGGAAGTTTACGTTCATGAAGATCATTCTACGCCGATGGCGGCAGTCAATATCCTTTACAACGTCGGTTCTCGCGATGAAGAAGAAAATCGCACGGGTTTTGCTCACCTTTTTGAGCATTTGATGTTTGGCGGTTCCCAAAATATTCCGGCTTACGATGAGCCGCTTCAGAAAGTAGGGGGCGAAAACAATGCCTTCACTTCGCCTGATATTACCAATTATTATATTACCCTTCCTGCGGTCAATCTTGAAACTGCTTTTTGGCTCGAATCCGACCGCATGATGAGCTTGTCGTTTGACCCAAAAGTTTTGGAAGTACAACAAAAGGTAGTGGTTGAGGAGTTTAAACAACGCTATCTCAACCAGCCCTACGGTGATGTATGGCTCAAACTACGCCCTTTGGCTTATGAGGTACATCCGTATCGTTGGGCCACCATCGGCAAAGAAATCAGCCACATCGAAAATGCTACCTTGGACGATGTACGTCACTTTTTCTATAAATATTACCTACCCAACAACGCGATTTTGGTGGTAGCGGGTGATGTGACCGTGCCCCAAATAAAAGCACTAGCCGAAAAATGGTTCGGTCCGATTGCTCCAGGGGAAAAATATGTACGAAATTTGCTCCAAGAACCGCGCCAAACAAAGGCCCGGTTTGCCGAAATTGAAGCAAAAGTTCCGCTCAATGCCATTTATAAGGCATACCACACTTCAGGCCGTTTTGCTGATGATTTTTATACAGTTGATTTAATGACAGATGTGTTGGGACGTGGAAAATCGGCCCGTTTGTACCAGAAATTATTGAAAGAACGCCCCTTGTTTGCCAATATCAATGCGTATACTACCTCATCGATTGACCCAGGCTTGTTGGTGGTGCAGGGAAATTTAAACGCGGGTGTCACCTTGGAAGAAGCCGATGCCGCCATTGAAGAAGTGTTGCAAGAGTTGGTCGAAATTCAGTTGCCTGCGCAAGAGTTGGCCAAAGTGAAAAATCAGGCCGAGTCTACGTTGGCATTTTCGGAAATAGAGCTGCTCAACCGTGCCATGAACTTGGCCTTTGCAGCCAATGCTGGCAATCCAGAGTTGGTTAATCAAGAAGCAGAGAAAATACAGGCAATTCGGGTGGAGGATATTCAAAACAAAGCGAAAGAATTGTTGCTAAAAGAAAATTGTTCTACCCTGTATTACAGAGCGGCCATGGTTTAGGAAGAGAAATTGATTAGAATGTAACAAATAATGGTTATAAAGAATGAAATTTAGAGTTGGTTCGGGATACGACGTTCATAAACTGGAAGAAGGCAGGGATTTTTGGTTGGGTGGTATTAAAGTGCCGCACACCCACGGGGCCAAAGGCCATTCAGATGCCGACGTGGTTTGTCATGTGATATGTGATGCATTGTTGGGGGCTGCCAATATGCGCAATATCGGCTATCATTTTTCCGATAAAGACCCGCAATGGAAAGGCGTAGACAGTAAGTTGTTATTGGCAAAAGTGATGGAAATGATTCGCGAAGCGGGCTTCGAAGTGGGCAATGTAGATGCCACAGTTGTGTTGCAAGAACCAAAACTCAATCCGCACATTCCTGCCATGAAGGAGTGTTTGTCGAAAGTGATGAACATTCCCGAAGAAGATATTTCTATCAAGGCCACAACCTCCGAATGGATGGGTTTTGTGGGTCGTAAAGAGGGCATTGCGGCGCACTGCGTAGCGCTGATTTATAAAGATTAATTCCTATTTATTAACCCTTTCTTAAAATTCCATCTTATGAAAATACTGGCAAGCGGTGTTTTGTTTCTCGGAGTGTTGACGGGCATGGCCCAAACGATTGAGCCGCCCCTCGGATTTGAAGAGTACGATCCAGTCTCAACACTTAAAGTAGCAGAGCACAAAGTTACCCGCTCTAAGTTTCCATTTATTGACGTTCACAACCACCAATACCGGATGAATTCACAAGATTTGTCAAAGTTGGTAGCCGACATGGACGCCCTTAACATGGGAATCATGGTCAACCTGAGCGGGCGTGGATTTTCGCAAGAGTGGGAGGAAGGCACCGCTACCATCAACGGAGCCCTAGCCAATGCCCGTAAAAATTATCCGAAACGCTTTCTGGTTTTTACGAACCCCGAACTCAAAAACATCGGCTCGCCAGGCTGGGGCGCGCGTGCGGCCAAACAAATAGAAGACGATGTAAAAGCGGGGGCCGTAGGCATGAAAGTATATAAAAATCTGGGTTTCAACGGCGTAAAAGATACCGATGGCAAACGCGTGGCCGTCAGTGACCCGCGCTTAGATCCACTTTGGGCCAAATGCGGAGAATTGGGGATTCCTGTCATCATCCACACCGCCGACCCGAAGTCTTTTTGGGACCCTATGGATCGGTACAATGAGCGCTGGCTGGAACTCAAAACCCACGCCGGGCGTAAACGAAGCAATAATGACCCCGTACCGTTTGATTCATTGATGCGCGAACAGCACGCGGTTTTTGCGCGCCATCCCAAAACTACCTTTATTAATGCGCACATGGGTTGGTATCCCAATGATTTGAAAAAATTGGATAGCTTGATGCAGAAATTTCCAAATATGAACGTCGAAATCGGGGCGGTGATTGCCGAATTAGGCCGTCAGCCGCGTGCCGCAAAAGCGTTTTTTAACAAATGGCAGGACCGAATTTTGTTTGGAAAAGATAGTTGGGTTCCTTCCGAATACGCCACGTATTTTAGGGTATTGGAAACCGAAGATGAGTATTTCCCTTATCACAAAAAATACCACGCTTTTTGGCGGATGTACGGCATGGGGCTGTCGGATGAGGTGCTGAAAAAAGTCTATTACAAAAATGCCCTTCGGATTATACCGGGTATTGACAAAACGCAGTTTCCAGAGTAAATCATTACGCATACGGACACTGCATTAATCATCAGCCCTGATTTTACGTTTTTACTTTCCAATGAATATACCCAGTCATACGCTTTCCTCCGTTCAAACCCTGCTTCAATCTCGCGGCTACATTGCCGACGAATACGTGGCTATGTCGGTGTATTTGGCAATGCAGCTCAATAAACCGCTTTTGATTGAAGGCCCTGCGGGGGTGGGTAAGACCGAGATTGCCAAAGTGATGGCCCAAGCCCTCAACACCGACCTGATTCGGCTGCAATGTTATGAAGGGCTAGATGCCCACCACGCCATTTATGAATGGAACTATCAACACCAATTGCTTTTCCTGAAAATGGGGGAGAATGATAAAGACGGACGGAATCAAGAAGCGTTGGAGAAGACGATATTTAGTGAAAAGTTTTTATTGAAAAGGCCTCTCTTGCAGGCGCTTACGCATTCAAAGTCGCCTGTGTTGTTGATTGATGAAGTAGACCGGGCCGATGAAGAATTTGAAAGTTTTTTGCTCGAAATGCTCTCAGATTGGCAAATTACCATTCCCGAATTGGGAACCATCAAAGCCACGCACATGCCGCACGTTATTTTGACTGGTAACCGCACCCGCGAATTGTCGGAAGCCTTGCGCCGCCGGTGTTTGTACCTGTGGATTGATTATCCGCCTTTTGAAAAAGAGCTCGCCATTGTCAAGTCCAAAGTAGAACAAATTGATGCCACTTTGGCGCGGCAAATCACGGCTTTTATGCAGGCATTGCGTGAACAACGACTCAATAAGGTGCCGGGCATTGCCGAAACGCTCGATTGGGCGCAAGCCTTGGCGGGGATGCACATTACTCATTTGGAAAAATCATTGGTAGAATCTACACTCGGGGTTATCCTCAAAGATTGGCAAGACATCCGGGAAACCCAACTGAGTCTTTCGGAGCTGTTTGACAAAGTGGGCATAAAATCAAAATGGGAAGATAGTTAAGGAAGCTATTCATTCGTGAAAAGCTATAAAGTTGTCGAATCAAAGCACTATTTTTGTGGCCAAATAATTTAAATTTATGCAAAAGAAAATCGTTCGCGTAGGCGATATTGAATGTGGTTCCGACGAATTGTTCCTGATTTCGGGGCCATGTGTGATTGAAGACGAAAAAATCATGATGACCGTAGCCGAACGCCTGAAAGAAATTTCGGAGCGGTTGGGCATCAAAATAATTTATAAGTCTTCGTTTATGAAAGACAACCGCAGCAGCCTTGACTATTACATGGGCCCTGGCTTAGAAGCGGGTATTAAGATTTTGGCCAAAGTGAAAGAACAATTTGGTTTTACGCTTCTGACCGACGTGCATTATCCAGAGCAGTGCGCTCCAGTGGCAGAAGTGGTGGATGTATTGCAGATTCCAGCTTATCTGTGTATGCAGACTACCTTGGTGGTAGCCGCCGCAAAAACAGGCCGCGTGGTGAATTTGAAACACGGGCAGTTTTTGGCCCCCGAAAACATGAAACATCCCGTCAAGAAAATTGAAGATAGTGGAAATGAGCAGATTATCCTGACAGAGCGTGGTTATACGTTTGGATACAATGACCTCATCGTAGACCCGCGCAGTTTTTATCACATGAACAAAACGGGTTATCCAGTGGTTTTCGACGTTACGCACGCGATTCGTAAATACGGAATCCCTTCCAAAGATAGCAAAGGCGGTGCGCGCGAATACTTGCCAGTACTAGCCCGCGCGGGCGTAGCGGCAGGCGTAGACGGACTTTTTGTAGAAGCTCATACTTGCCCATCAGAAGCTTTGTGTGATGCCGCGAGTCAGTTGGATATCAACTACTTGGAAGAGTTTTTGAAGCCATTGATTGAACTCCACAACGTAGAAGTAAAATACCGCGCTACTGCCCAGGAATTGGCGTAGTAATGACATCTCTCCATACGCTGGCAACCTAAAAAACCTCCTGCCTTTTGTGGTCATTCAACCACAAAACAGGAGGTTTTTCGGTGTATTTTATGCTGGATAAACTTCTTCCAAAAACTGAATAACGGCGTTGGTGAAAGCGTGATTGGAGTCTCCCGCCACCATGTGGCCCGCTCCCGAAACCGTTAGACTTCGAACGTGGGGTACGGCATCCAGAAACTCGGCCATCACGCGGTCGCTTACCACGTCACTCATTCCACCGCGCACAATTAACGTCGGTGCTTTGAGGTTTTGGGCGGCTACAAAGAGACGCTCTTCATAGGCAATCTGCTGGTCGGGCGTAGCATCTTTCCACACTTTGAGCATGGTTGGGTCCCAATGCCAGTAATAGCGTCCGTTGCGAAAACGAAGATTTTTTTCTAAACGAGAATAATTGTCTTTTCTGGAACGTTGCGGAAGATATGAGGCTACGGCATCAGCGGCTTCTTCCAACGATGCAAATCCGCTTTCCAGATGCGAACTCATAAAAGCAAAAATCCGCTCGATTCCTTTTTGTTCGGCTTTGGGGGCAATATCTACTAAAATGATGGCGGAGGTAAGTGATTCTGCCGATTCTCCTTCCAAAACCAATGCCGTGATTCCTCCCATCGAAGCGCCGATGATGGCGGGTTTGCCGCCTACTTGGTGAATAATGGCTTTTAAATCACTGACCAGTGCATCGACCAAATAGGCTCCTTTCGACGACCAACTGCTGTTGCCATGTCCGCGCGCGTCGTAGGTGATGGCGTACCAACCCCGCTCCGCGAGCCGCTGGGCGGTATCGCCCCAAGAGTGGTGCGTTTGGCCACCACCGTGCAACAAAAGAATGGGTGGAGCGCTTGCATCACCCCACCCTTCGGCATGAATAAAAAAATCGGGCTCCGTTTCAAAACGGATAATAGAAGATTGCATAGTTGATTACAGCGCTGGAACAAGCTCCAGATAGACATTAAAAGTTAATCCGTTGTAATTTATTTTATTTAACAAAACCATGCGCGAACGTTCCAGTTTGTTAATCGGAAATTGTCCTTTCAAATCTTTAATGTCAATGTCCAATGTTTTTTCATTGTCCAGAAAATTCCAAGTACCGCCGTTGATAACCGTGCGCGCAACGGGGTCAATGGCGCGAACGGTTTTATCATCGCTGAATTGGATATTGATACCAAAAAGCGCCTTTGATTGTTCTGGTAATGAAGCGGTGTTGATGACATTGCCGTTCAAATCAGTAATTTTGTCTACTTTCCACGGGTTGGTCGTCAGCACCCTGACCGTTGCCTCATTCGTGGGTTCGTCGGTTTTTGAACGGTCGCAGCTAGCCAAAAAGAAAGTAAGAAATAGAGAATAAATGAACGTCAGTTTTTTCATAGCTTGTGTTACGAATTAAATTTGTACTCAAAATTAGTATTTTTATTATTTCATGTCCTAATTTATCAGCCCTAAAGTTAAGCGTTATGAAAAAGGAAATGGTTCTTTAGGGATTGATTATTAACGAATAATGTATTTTTTATGCGACAAAATTGGTGTTGGTTGACAGGGTTGATTGTCTTAGTTTTTAATTCGTCCTTTGCGCAAGAGTGCGTTGCTCCTTTACAATGGACGCCCGTGCAGAGAAATAACGCAATTGAATGGGAAAAATTTCCAGATTTTTCACTTCCTTTTAAGATTATTTATGAAGGGCCGCGTTTTGGCGACACACAATCTTGGCCTTTACGACGCGGATTTAGCCATTTAGCTAGTTTTTCAGGTAATGAAAGTGCCACACTTCCCGTAAACAAAAGGGCCATCACATGGTATCATATTGCCACCGATGCCAATACCCAACCTTGGTCAGAACGCAATCTGGAAAGCCCTTGGGCCAATGATTTGGGACTCTATCGGGATACTTGGAACAATCAATTGCGGAACATGGCGGGAATGTTCGACGATTCTCGGGGCAGTGACCGACCTGCTTATGATATCATAGCCCTTGATATTGAGCGAATTCACGATACCGATCGCGAAATCCTGACCATTAAAAACAATCCACGTGTTCCAGAAAATTATCGTAATCTGAGTGATGCCCAGTTTGTTGAACGCTACAAACGAGATATTCAGCGCCTGTATGCTGCACCTGCTGATTATGTAAGAGAGCGTACGAGTGACTCAACCCAATTTGGGAGTTACAGTGATGTGTTGATTCGGGGGAGTTTCAATAATTGGCTTGGAATGACGCTCACGCCGTGGAGCGACTGGACAACCGACCCCAGTCTAATTTTGCACGTGATGCGAGATACCCTTTCGGGAAAAGTGGGTGGCCCGTTTCATAACAACCTCAACTTTCTGACGCCTTCGTGCTATTATTACTACGATTACAATACATCCCCTTTTGGTAAAGATTATTTGGCCTATATTTTATTTGTTATTGAGGTGAATCGGGCGTGGTCTACCAAGCCTATTATCCCCTTCGTTTGGTTGCGGTACCACGATGCTTTTAACCCTACGATTCCCTTTGTACCCAATTTTGTGGCCGAAGCCACGGCCATATTTCCTTTTTTCTCAGGGGCCAAAGGCTTGTGGTTATGGGAGGGACCCGTAGACCTCGCGCGACAGGATAACTTTGGGACGTACGAATATTTTATTGCGGGCTTGCATCGGCTGTCACAATTTAAAAATTTCTTTGAAGGTGATAATGAGTTGGTTATCCCGCAGCCAGCTGTTGAGTCTGCCAAAAGCAAATCTCCGATTTGGCGCGGTGTCATCAAAGGCAATGAGATTTTAATTGCCGCCCAGAATCCCTATGCTACCTCCGATACCCAGGAGACCGAAGTGAGGATGACGCACCAAAACTGGCAAAAAACCATTACCTTGAAAGGACGAGAGGTTTTTTTGTGCAAGTTTGACTATAATACGATTTCGTCCATTCCTAATGTATCTTCTCTGTTGAATCTCAAAGTGATGCCCAATCCTGCCACCGACAAAATTATGTATAGCTTTGAAAGTATCACGGGCATGTTGGGCCATGCTCGATTGGTGGATATGACTGGGCGTACGTTGGCTCAGGAGGAATTCAACGTGAATGTAGGCCTTCAAAAGCACGAATTTAAAGTCAACCATCTGCCAACGGGATTGTATATTTTACAAGTACAGGCGGGTAAATATACAATGAGTGAACGGGTGGTTGTTGTTAGATAATCCATTAAAAAGGGGCTGCATCTACAGCCCCTTTTTAATGGATTTGTTACACCTTACCACCAAAGGGTTGCCCAGTGCGGACGAGTGCTTCAAAAACTGCTCGTTGACGAATTGCAAAGGCTTCAAACTTTTTAAACAAATTTTTGGGTTGACCGCCTTCAAAATAAGCGATAATATATTCAAAATTGATAGTATTCATGGTCTTAGTTTGTTGATGAATCTAATGCAAAGTTCGGAATAATACAACATATCGCCAAATGTGTAATGAGAATAGTACAAATTATGGTGGACGTAGTCCCAGAAACACCTTAAAGTTGTTGAGTAGATGCAGTAAGTTCTTGAAATAATTACATGCTATATTGTCTCGAAATTTGCCAAAAATAAGGTTTTAAATGGTAATATCATGTTAAAAATCTACTGATTTTTCCCTTTAAAATGGGTAAAATGAGTCATGCTTGGGAATATGTTAGATTAAATTCCGAAAAGTACACAGTAAGAATTCTACCACTACACGTTTGTTTTCCAAAAACATATCCTTCATTTCTACTTACCACGTATGCAAAGTTTAAAATCAGGTCCTTTCGAAATTGGTTATCAAAATGGCTTCTTACGTCAAATCACCCATCAGGGCGTCGAAGTGCTGCGGATGATGTATTTTGCGCTGCGCGACCATAATTGGGGTACATTTGGTCAATTAATAACAAATGAAGTTATTGATATTCAGGAAAATAGCTTTTCTATTTCGTATACTTGTACCAATATAAATGAAGCACAGGTAGCCATTTTTGAGTGGAATGTGCGCATTCATGGAGACAACGACGGAACAATCACCTTCCAAATTCAAGGTGAGACATTGCAGGCAGTTCGGCGAAACAGAGCTGGTTTTTGTATTCTGCACCCTATTCAGGGAACGGCAGAGCAACCCGTCACGATTTTTCACGAAGATAACACTAAAACTGAAACGCACTTTCCGCGCTACATTGCCGCGCAGGACCCTTTCTTGGACATTCGGGCCATGCAATGGCGGGCGGGTAACGGCGGTGAGTATCGTCTTGATTTTGAGGGAGATATATTTCAGACGGAAGACCAACGCAATTGGGGCGATGCGTCTTATAAGACGTTTTGTACACCGTTGTCACGGCCTTTTCCCGTGCAATTGCAACCAGGAGATAAGGTTTGGCAACACGTTACGATGCGCCTGATTTCCATTCCTGCGTATTCTTCATTACAGCGGTCGGAAGAGAAATCATCCCGCAGGAAATTTCAGTTGGGAATTGCTGCTTCGGTCGAAACTGAGCGTTTGTCTGAAAGGGCTGTGGAATTGCTAAAATCGCTAGATTTGGGTCACTACCGCATTGACTTGGCCCTTTCAGACACAAATTGGATTGCGAAATTTTCAAACCATTGTGAAAACGCCGCTTTGCTGAATTTGCCGCTCGAAATTGCGCTTTTTTTAGCCGAGGCTTTTGAGAATCAATTGGCTGATTTTGTGGGTGTTTGTGAGCAGAATAACCTTAAAGTTAAACATCTACTTTTATTCTCGGCCCAACAATTAGTGACGCCACAGGCGTTGATTGACTATGTACCAAACCTAAAGCGGCAATTGCCCAATACGAAAATCGGCGTTGGTACCGACTATAACTTTACAGAGCTTAACCGAAACCGATTTGACGTTGGAGCGGCCGATTTTGTAAGTTTTTCGTTTGACCCACAAGAACACGCCTTTGATGATTTGTCACTATTAGAAAACACCGAAACCGTGCAATACTCGGTAGCAAGTGCCGAAAACCTCTACGGTAAACCAGTGCATTTGTCATTTATTGCGTTGCGCAAACGCTCGAATCCTTACGCGACCAATCCGTCTGATTTTGTGTTACCGATTGAAAAACAAATAGATAATCGCCAAAAAAACAATTTCGCAAAGGAGTGGACCGCAAAAGTGTTAGCGCATTTATCCCAAACCAACGTTGTATCGGTCACGATGTTTCGAACAGTAGGTGAATTGGGAATTATGAATGAAAAAGCAGAGGCGTATCCTGTTTTTGAGGCGTTGTTGAAGCCCTAAAAAAATACTGACCCCACGTTGATATTTGTAGGAAAAGTCTTCACTACAAACCTCTGGCGTGGGGTCAATTTTTATGAAATAAAGCAATCCTATATAAAATGCAAAACGCTGTTGGTTGATTACTTTACATTTTAATATTTTTCTGTTCCTAAGAGATTTGAACTTCGTGTTTTTTGCTTCGCAACCATTCTGGGCGATTGGTCCGAACGCGGGCGCCTAGTTCGTTGAGCATCGAATACAGCCCAAAATATGTACGGTTGATGTACAAACCGTCTTTTGAGCCCCGTGCAACCTTTGAATTACGGATTTCTTCGACTTTGGCCAATTCATCGGCAAAAGCATATACCGTATCAAAATAGGAATGATCACCAAAATCAAATTCTTCGGAGGCGAAGGGCTGTCCTAGCAACCGAATCATCTGTTTGAATAAATCGGTGAATAGCGCTTTTTCGCGCGGGCCGTCTTCTTTTACCAAAAATTCTAGATTATAAAAAATCTTTTCGATGAGCGCGTCATCATCAACCGTGTCGGGATTGATGAGCGTAAAATAATTATCGTAGAAATAGTCAGGAATAACCTTGACGCAGCCAAAATCAATCACGCCCATCGTACCGTCGGGCCGCATCAGGAAGTTTCCAGGGTGGGGGTCGGCGTGTACCTGTCGCAGTTGGTGTACTTGATGGTCATAAAAATCCCACAATAATTGCCCGATTCCGTCACGTGCTTCCTGCGTTGGATTAGTTTGTAAGAAATCCTTCAAGTGAAGACCTTCGAGCCAATCCATGGTCAAAATGCGCTTTGAGGACAATTGAGGATAATATTTAGGAAAAATAAGCCCTTCAATGTGACTACATGCTTCCGAAATTTCGACCGAGCGACGCAGTTCTAGCTCATAGTCTGTTTCTTCCAATAGCTTGGTTTCTACTTCTTCTGTGTAGCGTTCTACGTCTTTTTCGTTTAATCCAAACAAGGTGACTGCCAGTGGTTTAACCATTTTTAGGTCAGAGCTGATGCTTTCAGCTACGCCTGGATATTGGATTTTGACGGCCAATCGCTTACCGTCTTTTTGCGCCTCGTGTACTTGGCCGATAGAAGCGGCATTGATGGCGTTGATGTCAAAGCTGTCGTATAGTTCATGCGGCGCTTTTCCAAAATAACCGCGAAATGTTTTGACCACCAACGGGCCCGAAAGCGGCGGCGCGGAGTATTGCGACATCTGAAACTTATCAACATATTGACGTGGCAACACGCTGCGGTCCATGCTCAACATTTGGGCTACTTTGAGGGCGGAGCCTTTCAGTTCACTCAACGATTCATAGACATCCGTGGCGTTGTCCTGATGTAGTTCGTCGCGCGTCATGGAGGGGTCCATTATTTTTTTGACGTTGTATTTCAGGTAGTTGCCGCCAATTTTGGCGCCAGTTTTCAAAAATTGGGTGGCCCGTGCTACTTTGGAGGTGGGGATACTGTTTTGTTGTTTCATATTACAGAATACGAATACTTATCTATTTTGATAGACAAATTTGGCTAAGTCAACGACCGTATCAACGAGGGAGCGTCCCATGAGGTCAAAGGCGGTGTTAACGGTTTTTTCGATGGCGGTGTCGGTCAATTCAAAATTGCGGCTTGTATCTTTTACCCAAAAGTCCAAAAGATATAAAGTATTGAGCCAAACGGCTTCGGGATAACGGTTTGATACGTAGGGGCGGGCCACAATCTCGCGACTTTCGCGGCCTTCATACATCAAATCGTGGGCGTAAGTGATAAAAGCTTCCTTAAAAGGACGTAATTCTGGCGGGTTTTTGGCGGCGATGGGCTGGGGAAGTTTGCGATAACTGTACGTCACAAAACTACGGTTGGATTTTAGCACTTCCACCCATGTATAATAAAAGGCCAATAGTTTTTCGCGTACCGAATAGCCCTGATACGTAGGGTCATTTTCGGCGTTGGTGCGGGCTTGTTGAAAGAAAGAAACCCACAAATCCATGTCGATGGACTCAAACGAAGTATAAAATTCATATAACTCCCCCTCAGTCATTTTGAGTTTTTTGGCAAATGCGTAAAAGGAGGCGGGAGGTTGACCGTGGTCAAGCACGTATTCAACGTATGTTTTTCGGATTTTTTCGGCTTTTTCCATGAAAAATGAAGTCTGTTGTCGTGGAGAAGGATTAATCATACTGTTTTGTTGAATGATTAATCTATCTAATTTAAACAACGAACTGTGCCTAAAAAAGGTTTGTAAAAAACTGGATTTTCGTCCTTTATTGCTAGGCAAACTGAAATCAACTTTTGGATTTTTAGCCTAAAAAAATGAGCCATAAAAAAAACCGCCCAGAAGGAGCGGGGTTTGGGTTTAAAGTGGAATGTTTTTTTAGCTGCATTGTCCCAATACATACCAAAGTACGATGAAAATGAGGACGGTACTGAAACAACCGCCGCCTAATTTTTTTGCGCCATACCCGGCCAGTAACCCCCTGAAGATATTATTCATTTTGCGTATAGATTGATAGTGAAAGATAACCAAAGATTTGTAAAAAAGCAATCCATTCATACTTTCGACGTCATTGGGGAATAAAGTACGCAAAGTGGGGATTATTGAATGGCCATATTGCGCGGCATTACCCAGTTTGTTATCTTTAGAAATATGTGCCTTTAAAAACATTGGCTTTGTCCATTTTTTGGCTATGTTAGAACTTTTGTTGATTTATTGTTGCAGGAACACCCACTGATTATTACCCATTTATAGCTTTTATGATTCAGGAAAATCTATTATTGATTGTTGCGCTTCTTTTTGCGGTTTCGATGCTCTCGATGTTGAGCGAGAAACTTAAAATATCGTACCCCATTTTCTTAGTTATTATGGGTTTGCTGATTGGCATTATTCCTGGGATACCTCATGTAAGCCTCCATCCCGATATTGTTTTTCTGCTTTTTTTGCCGCCTATTTTATACGCGGCAGCTTGGAATACTTCATGGCGGGATTTTTGGGCGGCACGTAGGTCCATCAGTATGTTGGCCTTTGGATTGGTATTTTTTACGTCGACGGCCGTTGCGTTGATAGCACACTGGCTTATTCCTGACTTCCCGTTGGCTTTGGGCTTTTTATTAGGCGGTATTATTTCGCCGCCCGATGCCGTGGCGGCCACGTCGGTTTTGCAGGGCATCAAGGTGCCCAAGCGGGTAGTAACGATTTTGGAAGGCGAGAGTCTGATCAATGATGCCTCGTCGCTCATTGTTTTCCGTTTTGCCCTCGCCGCTGCACTAACGGGGCAATTTACGTTTGCCAAAGCCACCACTGATTTTTTTATGGTGGCTGGGTTGGGCATTGCCATTGGCCTCGGTATCGCTAACGTACTGTATCTTGTCCATAAATATTTGCCTACAACGCCGAGTATCGACACCTCTCTCACTATTATTTCTCCTTATTTGATGTACATCGCCGCCGAACATTATCATTTTTCGGGGGTAATGGCGGTGGTGAGCGGTGGGTTATTTCTGAGCTTTCGTTCCCACGAAATTTTTACTTATAATAGTCGCATTCAAGCTTACTCCGTTTGGGAAGCGCTGATTTTTATGCTCAACGGGCTGGTATTCATCCTGATTGGCCTGCAACTTCCCCAAATCATCACTGGTCTGGAGCAGTATACCATCATTGAGCTGATTTTCTATGCCTTGATTATCAGTGTTGTAACCGTTATCGTGCGGATAGTTTGGGTGTTTTCTGGAGCTTATCTTTCTTGTCGTTTGTCTAAAAAAGAGAAAAGGATGAAGTGGGAAAACGAATTTCTGATTGCTTGGAGTGGGATGCGAGGAGTGGTTTCTCTGGCGTCGGCGCTTGCGGTGCCGTTGACATTGACCAATGGATTAGCGTTTCCCCACCGTGACTTGCTCCTGTTTATCACCTTTGTGGTTATTTTGTTTACGTTGGTGTTTCAGGGGTTAAGTCTCACTTCCATTATTAAATGGCTGGATATCAAGGAGGAAGAAGGCGATGATAAAGAGCAAGAAATCGTGATACGTTTGCGTTTGGCCGAAGCCGCGTTAAACCATCTTCAAACCAACTACCCCGACGAGCTCAATTCCATTGACGCCTACACCCGCATCAAAGACCGCTACGAACGCATGGTCGATATTGCCAACCGCAAGCTGTTGAAGGAAGAAAAAGAAGTAGCAACTCCGCACTTTTTGCCCAAATACCGTCGGATGTTACTGGAGCTGGTCGCCATTCGCAGAAGCGAACTCTATAAACTACGCAACGAAAAGCAATACTCTGATGAGTTGCTCAGGAACAAAGAATACGAACTAGATTTGGAAGAAGCGCGGTTGAATGAGAACTAGTATCTTTGTTTAACCTGTTTTGGGTCAATTTTTACCTTTTCCAACTCAATCTTTTTGCGGATTGTTTCTGAAGAATCATTTACGGCAGTATTTTTTATTTTTAACCATAATTTAGCTCGTTGCTCCGAATTACCAACATTACCAAAATTAAATACCTTTTCTGCCTCCACTTCGGTATAAAGCGAACCCTGCGTTTCAATCTCTTTGATATAAGCTATTTTGGTGATGTCCAGAGCTTCTCGTCTAAATGCCAGCTCTTCTTTGAAATCAATTTCTAATAAGACTTTTTTGGGTTCTTTTTTTGAACTTACTTTAGGTTCTAGCGCAATATGAAAAGTATTGTTGCCGTCTGAAGTGCTTCGGTAAATATAGCCTTGTAATGTTTTGCCTTTGGCAAACGTAAGCTCATGGTTCCGATTTGCCCAATCAAGTGCATTGGTATTACGGGTGAGTGCCTTTGGATCTTTGAAAAGTGGATAAGTATGATAAATAACGCCTCCGTTTTCGAAGAAATAAAGTTCCGTTTGTTGAACTGGTTCGGGGTTACCACCTTCGTCCTGTACGCTATTTCGTTCAAATGTTGTATTCCCTCGAAATGAAAAATCTTCATTCGATAGTCTAATATTACTTTCATAAAATGTTACTTGGTAATAATGACCCGCCGAATTTGAGTCACAGGTTTTAATACCAACAGAGCGACGTATTGCATCAGAGTTTAAAAGTTTTGATGCAGTAATTTCTCTAAAAGCTTTAGGAGCGCCTTGACGGAGTATCGAACAAGCCCCTAAAATAAAGCAGGTTCCCCAAAGGGTTGACAAGTAGATGAAATGTTTCATTTTTGTAAATCCCAATAGTTTGCTTTATAATAAAAATTTAGTCCATAAGAAGAATGATGGAACGTCTTATGAAAAGATTGGCCGCGACTTTTATGGATTAAGTTTTGAATATCTAATTTGTCATGGTCCAAAAGGGTGAATGATGGCATAAAACCTGGTATCGTTGCCAACTCTACGCCTCCATAAATTCTTCCTTTATTGAAAAAAGCCTGCTTGGGGTCTGCATAAGGGACAAAACCCAATCCCAAATTATTGGCAACTTCAAAGGCATCGGCATGGTAGCCTGTAAAACGGTCAAACCCTAAAAAAAACCTTCTGATTGGGTTTTTACTTTCTGGTTTATTATCAAAGCTGTTTTTTAAATGGATACTTAAAAAACCCCCTCCAGTCCAATAGCGATCTTTTCCGTCGCCTAATCCTAGCCAATGGAAGGGTACGCCATCATTAAAATAATGAAGATCCCAATGCGTACCACCTACCGAAACACTGCCTACTCTTTGATTGAACCGATGTTTTACTCCATACGCATTGCTTAAAGTAGGTTTATTAAAACGAAAAATATACGTTGTGGCTAAATTGAAGTATGTATTAAATGGGTTGGTTAGAGGGGTGGGCGTTAATATACCCATACTGTACAGGGGGCGAGGATACAATAAACTGTCTCTTACACTGCCCGCAACGGCACCAAAACTAAACAGGGATTCAAAGTTTAATTTGTGGCGTTCAGCAACACTGATAGAACTTCCCATACCGCCCTGAAAAATGGCAATGGTATATTGGGAGTAAGGCATTAGGTTCTTGCCTATTTTTGCGCCAATCCCTGCGCCGATGCCAAGCCTGAAATTGGAAAGATAGCCATATTTGTAAACGATTTCCCAGCGGAGGTCGAAACTTACCCCGTAATTGAATTTTACATTATTGGAAGGTTCTATTATACTTTGAGCACACAAAGGAGAACTTACCCGAACAAAAACCCATAAAGCAATGATTGTTATCAATATCTTCTTCATAATAAATTGCTATTGGCAGTGAATGTATTTTAGTAGCCATGATGAAGGAAGCGATACTGATAACAAGTTAATTAAAGGAATGTGATTTGCACCGCAAACCTTTCTTTTTTTGCTGAAAAAATTATCAAGCGGTAAAATGCTGAAAATAAGCTTGTTTGCCTAGAATGTGATTGTGTAAATTCCTCTTTTTGGGCCAGTTGATTTTAAGGTCAACTTCTGCTTTTTGGTATCATATTGAAAGGCCATTGTTTGTCCGCCAAGCAGTACTTTTTTAGGGGCGGCAGAAGCGTTGATGGTTAGAATATGAGGTTTATTCTTGCCTTTAAACTGCAATGTAAGCCTATTGGCTTGTTGGTCAACCATCAGCGTTGTAGGCTTCTGGTCTCTGGTATCGTAAACCGTAAATTCGCTTTTCCCTTTGGGATAAATGAGCCATGTGAGGTAATTGGCCGAGGTGGAATCTCCCATGTTGGTATAGGCGCGTTGAATGTGGAGGGGGACAATGGCCCCTTCTTTTACATATACAGGAAATTCTTCAAGAGAAAACTTTTTTGTAAAGGTTTTTGGTCCTGTTATAACCTCTTTGTCGTCAAACCAATACCGCCATTGTCCTTCTGGCAAATGGATTTCATTTTCTAATTCATCTTTGTAAATCGGTGCAACAAACAGATTGTCGCCGAATAGGTAGTGATATTTTCCCTCAATTGGTCGCTGAAGTCGAGTGCCGCCCCGATGCGCCGAGACTACGTAGCTGTACATGTAGGGTATCAATTCAGTATGCAGCCATGAAAAACGACGAATGATTTCGAGTTCTTGGGGGCTTCTTTTCCAAAGCGCTCGTTCACCATGCCCACCATTGAGAAACAACCCACAAAAGGTGGAAAATTGCGCCCATCGAATGTACAAACGGGGGGGGATAGAATCTCCCGAAAAGCCCGCCACGTCGGACCCAATAACACTGTAGCCTAATTTGGCACTTTTTAAAATACTTTCAATTGCCGATTCAAAACCTTGTACTCCTTCCAACGCAATGTCTTTTTGAGCTTCGCCCTGGGCGGGTGTTTGACTTTTACTTTGCCAATAATGTTTTTGGTCGCCTACCCAATTGACGGGCGAAGCATCAATGGGGGCAAATCCTTCGGGATGAAAACCCCGATCCATGGCACGGGCCAAGGTCACAAATTCAGGGTTGGTTCGTAGGCCGTTGGCGTATTCTTCGCGGTAGTACAAATCCATGTACTGGCGCGTAGTCAGCCAACCAGAATGGGCTTTTTGGTATAGAAAAGGAATGGGGCCGAGTTGTTTCCGAAAGAGGGTAGCGGTGCCGTCCAATTTCCAACCGTCGATACCGTATTTTAGGACTTTTTGTTGCATGTTTTGCCACCATAGTTTAGCCTCAGGGTGGGTGTAATCAATAAACCCGCCTTTGCCTTTCCACCATTTGATTTCATTGCCATTTTCCACCAAGTAGCCCTTCTCTTTAGCCAGTCGGTAAAATTCGCCTGATTCTTGATTTTTAGTGTCTTTGCTGTAACTGTCGACCATTGAGGTCATCCATAACACCACTCGATAGCCTTGGTCTTGCAAGCCCATGAACCATTTTTCATGATTTGGATAACGGCTTGTGTCGGTTTCAAAATCATTGTATCGGAGGCTCCAAGGGCTATCAATCAACAAGGTACGGACTGGAATATCGTATTTGCGGTAGCCCGCAAGTAGCGAATCAGCGTAGGCGGCCGTGTTTTGGTCATCCTCCCACAACCAACATTCCAACGCCCATGCGGGTGTCAGAGGTGAATTGCTGTGCCTTTGTGCATTGAAAGGTATTCCCCAAAAAGGGAGAATAAAATAGAAATATCCAAATACCGCTAAAAAGACCAACGTATAGACCGAAATTTTGGCAACTTTTTTTAGTGTTCGTCTCATTATTTATTAGTTGTCATGCAAAGGCGCAAATAGACTAGCAACACCGCGTCTTCGCCCCTTTGCTTCCTGCATGAATTATAATATTTAAATATGAAAAAGGAATTCTGAAGAATTGACCAGAGCATGTACCAACGCCGCATAAAAGACGCTGTTGGTTTTCATGTAGGTATACCCGTAAGCCCAACCGGCGATGCTGGCCAAGCCCACGAAAAGCAGAGATCCCGAATGAAAATGAACTAAGCCAAAAAAGATACTCGTAATGGCCAATGCAGTATAAAAGCCTTGAATACCAGTTTGTTGCTTCTCAATAAAATACGCTGGTATAAAAACTAACACCGTTATAAGTACGGGAAACCAAGCCATTTTGAGTTGAACAAAATAGCCCGTTACCAACGACAATACAATAAAAATGGCAAATCCCCACATCCAGTAAACGGGCCATTTTCCACTTTGAGTTATCTTTTTCGAAAGGATATTTTGAAGTAAACCACGCAGAAACAATTCTTCAAACAACGCCGTACCCACAAAAATACGCACGAAATCTTTGACCCATTCGTAAGCAAATTCTGTGGAGAGAATGTTGTGCCCATCGAGATTTAGGAAATTTCCAAAATATCCCAAGAGCGCGACCAACCCCACAAAAGCCAACCATACCCAAAGTGCCGTAAAGAGAGATTGCCAACGGAAGCTCGGATAAAAGCCCACATCGGGGAGGTTTCGGATGTAATTGAAACTATACACGGTCGAAATCATAATCACTAAACGCATGGCATTGCTGAACCCCGAGCCATTGAAAGGCAACGATGTCCCCACCCCAAAGGACATACTTGTGGCGGGGATAACAATCAACAATACAAATACAATGTCGGACCATGTAACGGGCAGGGCTGTTTTTTGGAAAGCTAAAAACCCCAGCGCTGGAAACAATAAATAGAAAATGAACAAACCCGCCGAACCTTTAAAAGGAGTATGCCCATGAACCATTAAATAAGTGTAGAGCACCCCGATTAAAATTAGCGGAAAAATAACCGCCTTTTCTGGATTGCCTTTGAGCGATTCTTTCCAGTGCGCTACAACATTCGGCTCGCCTACGGTAAAAAGGAGAAAATAAATGACCAAAAAATAGGGACTCGACAGCATTAGTTCCCTCACAGGAAGTTGCCAATTGGTCAATAAATAAAGTCCGAAAAGCAGCAAAGTTAAGGCAGCACTGCGCAAGAGGGCTTTGGAGTAGGAAGTAGAGGTTTCTTTCATGAATTGATTTTCAGATAGTACTAGTACTACTGGAAAATCAATTGGGCTATTGGTTGAGTAAAATTTCTCACCTTTAGCTGATTGCTATTTTGAAGATACCCGTTTCGAGCGTTAGCCCTGGCCCAAAAGCACAGCTGAAAATGTGTTTGTCTTTATCTTTTGGGGTGCGTTCTTGAAGCAATTTTTGCAAAACGAATAAAACCGTACACGACGACATATTGCCGTAATCGCTCAACACCTCGTATGCATAGCGATTGTCTTCTGGGGTGAGGCCGAGCTGGTTTTCGGCGGCTTCCAGGATGGCCCGCCCCCCTGGATGAATAGCGTAAAAATCAAAGGCGGGTAATGTGGTATTTTGTTGCAGGTGACTCATAAGTTCCCCAAGTCCTCCTTTGACCAAACGCGGTATGTACGAACTCAGCACCATTTCAAACCCAAAATCACCAACGTGCCAAGCCATGTCGTTGCGGCCTTCAAATAGTAAATCACAATGGAAAGACTGCATCTCAAGCGACAGCCGTTTAGGCTGCCCTTCAATGATAACCGCGGCGGCCCCGTCGGCAAATAGGGCATTGGAAAGCAGGTAGTTATCGTCGGTTTTTTTCTGAAAATGCAGCGTACACAATTCAATACAGACCAATAAAACTTTGGCTTGCGGGTCGGCCTGTACAATGGTGTTGGCCATTTTGAGCCCGTTAAATGCACCGTAGCAACCCATGAAATTGATGGATGTTCGTTGGACTTGCCGAGATAATCCCAACGCTTCAACCAATTCGATGTCTAATCCCGGAGCGTATAACCCTGTGCAACTGACGGTAATGAGATGTGTAAAATTAGGGATTTTTGAAACGTCGTTGTTGTGAGTTAAAGCGGCTTTTACGGCATTTAGCGCCAGAGGAAGGGCGTGTTGTCGATAGGCCAACATTCGTTGAGATACACTCGGAAATGGCTCTAAATCAACGGTATTGGCGTAAAAGTCAAAGTTCTCTGTTTTGCCATAGTCGTTCAATACGGAATAGCGTTTCCTGATTTTAGTGCTTCGATACAGTACCCGGAGTTTACGTGCCTCATTTGCATTTAACTGCGAAGCCCGAACCATAAAGTCGGCAATAGAAGATTGTTCGATGCAGTTTTCAGGGACAGCTGTTCCGATTGATGTGATGTATGATGGCATTCGTAAAAGTGATAATTGTACAAATAAAAAGCAATAATTCCGTTCCAAAAGTCAGCTGACCGACCGTTAGATAACTTTTCAGTAGAACACGTAGTTTTACGCTAAAGAATGTAAAAAAAAGGTAGCTCCTTTGCAGTGCAAAACCCCAAAAAAACCATTCCACAGGTTATGAAAACTCAGAAAATCTACCGCATGCCCTCTAATGAGAGGAGAACTCCATTATTTCGGGACCAGAGTCTTTGGTTAGCCGCTTTAACGCTACTTGTCATGGTGTACATCGTATTTTACTTTATTTATCCAATGTTCAGCAAAGGACTTTTGTTCTAACTTACTAACAGCCGTGAAACTATTCTTAAGAGAGCAGGTGTAAGCCTGCTCTTTTTTATGATTGAATTTTTATTTGTAAATAAAAGAAGGTGTTAGAATCGTTTCGAAAACATAATAAACGACTCAAACACCCCAAAAGATTTTTGTAACCTATCAATAAAACCACCGAACGGCTTTATTGTTCTAATTTCGTTCCTTCATCAACCGTAATAATGTACGGGATTCCTCCTTCCCGTCGTATGGCATCGGCTACTTCTTCGGCACAATTGGGAGCGTACATAAACATGCAGCCACCACCACCAGAGCCGTTTATTTTTCCTCCCAAGGCACCAGCTTTTATGGAGGCTTCTACCATGCGATTTATTTTTTCGGTAGAGGTGCGTTTGTGGTCACGGAGGTTTTGGAAATGACGGTAAAGTAATTGACCAAAAACTACATCAATATCGTTGGTTTCTTGGGTAGAAGTGGCCGATTTTTGGAGTAATTTTTTTCCTTCAACCAACAGGTCACGGTCTTCCAAGTTGGCTTTCAACAGCCCAAGTTCATCCATTGACAGCAAAGAAGCGTAGTCGGTAGCCTGAGCGAAAGGCGTATGGAAAATCGAAAAAGACGGGTCGTATTCCGTTACTTTTTTGATGATTGCTTCCATCCCAAATCGACAGCGGGCCAAAATGCCGAGGGTATCTTTGGGTTGCTGTGAGTCTCCCAAAACGAAGGTGCCCAACGTAGGGTTCAATGCTTCTACGTAAATTTTTGGCGTAGATTCGAGGTAAATCACATGACCTATGGCCGTTGAATAATGGTCCATCATGCCGCCGGGTTCCCCAAATTCCAAGACTTCGGCTTCGTTGGCGATTTCTCCAAGTTCTTTGGAGGAAATAACGGCGGGATTGTCGGCGTTTCGACTTAAGAAATTGGCCCATGAAACGATGAGCGCCGACGAACTCGATGTACCCGAATTGATGGGGATATTGCCGTGAACTTCACATTCTAGCCCTCGACTGAACACAAATCCGCGTCGACGCAATACATTGAATGTACTTCGAAAATAATCCCGGTCTTTGACGTATGTGGATGCGTTGGAGAGCGTAAAAATTTCTTGCCCATTGATGTCTGGCAAGTGAATAATGATTTGCTCATCTGCACGATGACTCCCTTCGATGCTGATTCGGCGCGAAATAGCGGCGGCTACCGTTGGCAATCCTAAATAATCTTGATGTTCGCCAAACAAACATATTCGGCCGGGTGTACTGATTTTCATATCTAAAAAAATTCCCTCTCCTTTTGGGAAAGAGAGGGCGGCAAAAGGCCTGTTTAAATGAAATTACCAACTGCGTTTTTTGTAGCCAATAAAAGCATAATAGAGGATAAATAAATAAAGAGGCATCATTATCCAATAGGCTTGTTGGGTGCTGTGGATGGAATCGGCTATGTTACCATAAATCAATGGTAAAACGGCGCCTCCTGAAATCCCCATAATAAGCAAAGCCGAGCCAATTTTGGTGAATTTGCCTAGCCCGTCCAAAGCCAAAGGCCACATCGCAGGCCACACAAGGGCGTTGGCGAAGCCTAAAAAAGCAATAAACAAAACGGAGGTAAAACCACCAGTGGTAACGGCAATGACCGTGCCCACAATACCAAGAATGGCAGAAACACGCAAACATGTAACTTGAGAAACATATTTAGGAATAAGGACGATACCTAAGCCGTAGGCGGCGAGCATTGACCATAGAGTGTAGGTGCCAAAGGTACTGGCTTCACTTTCGGGAAAACCTAAAGAGACGCCATAACTGATAATTGTATCTCCTGCAATCACCTCAACTCCTACGTAACAAAACAACGCAATGACGCCCAATACTAAGTTTGGAAAAGAAAAAACGCTGTTACGGGTCACTTTGACCGCGTTTCCAGGCACTTCTTCTTGTTCTTCGCTTACCTCAGGTAGCCCTTTTGAGAACCAAATTACGCCCGCTAATACGACCAAGATTGCCGTTAAAATCAAATAAGGTGTTTCTACTTTTTGAAGTTCTTCTTGGGGCGTAGTGGCGGCACCACCTGCCAATAAAAGCCCACCGAAGAGGCGTTGGCTGAATATCCCCGCTAATTTGTTGGCAATTCCTAAAAAGCTAATCCGTTGGGCGGCGCTTTCGCGGGGGCCAAGGATGGTTGCGTAGGGATTGGAAGCCGTTTGCAGCAGGGTTAAACCAATACCAATGGTAAAAAGACCGACCAAAAACAAAGGATACGAAGCGATTTGTGCGGCAGGGATAAAAATCAGCGTTCCAACGGCCATAATTCCCAGTCCAAGTGACATTCCTCGCTTAAAACCTGTACGTTTTAGCACTTCTGAGGAAGGAATGGCCATGACCGTATATGAGATAAAAAAGGCAAACGTAACGAGGTATGAGCTGGTGTTGTCTAGGTTAAAGGCTTTCTTGAAAAAAGTAATGAGCGTGCCGTTTACCCACGTGACAAATCCGAATACGAAAAATAATAAACCAATGATAATCAATGGTCCAACGTAGCTTTGTTTAGGTTTTGACATGGTTAGTGTTAGGAGTTAGTAGGTCATTTAGAAGCCGAAAAAATGAATTTTTTTTCGCACTTGAAAGTTTTGGGGCGTATTTTTTAAATTTTTTTAAAATTAGCTTAAAATCCATAAACGGCAAAACCGCCATCGACGGTTACAATGTTACCTGTAATGTAGCTGGCAGCGGGCAAACAAAGAAAGGCGATGGCCGACGCGACCTCTTCTGGCTGCCCGACGCGTTTCATGGGCGTACGCGATAGGATGTAATCGAGGCTTTCTTTGTTGGAAAGAACTGACTCGGTCAAAGGAGTCTCGATGTACCACGGCGCTACGGCGTTGACACGAATACCGTCGGCGGCCCATTCACAGGCCAAATTGCGGGTCAATTGATTGAGAGCGGCCTTGGTCATGCCGTAAATAGAGCCGCTTTTAAGGGATGTTAATCCCGCTACCGAGGTAACGTTGACAATGCATCCCTGGGCATTTTTTAACAACGGATACAATGCCTGCGACAATGAAAATGCCGAGGTTAAGTTGGTGGATATGATTAAATTAAATTCTTCAGCTGTGTAACTTGTGGTAGGTTTTCGGATGTTAGTCCCTACATTATTGACCAAAATGTCTAATTTCCCCCAACGTAGGCTAATGTGTTTGACGAGTTCAGGAATGGTCTCATGGTTGCTCAAATCGGCCACAAAACCCGTTGCTTTCAAACCCTGAGCTTCATAATTGGCAAGTTGACGCTCAATCTCACCTTCATTGCGGGCAACGATGATTACTTCGGCACCCAGTTGAAGTAATGTTTGGGTTGTGGCCTGTCCAATTCCTTTGGTTCCCCCCGTCACCAGCGCAACTTTACCCGCTAAATCCCACTTTGGAAGCATATTTTTGATAATTAAAACTATACAATAAAAGAATACGTTAATATAAGCACAAAACAAGCATAACCTAACAAAGATGAATCGCCGTATTTTCATTCGCTCACTTGGAGGAGTAGTATTGGCCGGACTGCCGGCGCTGGCCCAACAGCAAAGCCAGGAATTGAAACGGGTTGTAAAAACGGACGCCGAGTGGAAAAAACTACTGACTCCGATGCAATACTACGTGACCCGTCAGAAGGGAACAGAACGCGCTTTTACGGGACCTTACTGGAACAACAAAGAGAAGGGAACGTATAAATGTGTATGTTGCAACACTCCGCTTTTTAGTTCCGATACAAAATTTGAATCGGGTACTGGCTGGCCGAGTTTTTACGCTCCGCTCAATAAAAAAGTCTTGAAAGACGAAAAAGACAAAAGCTTTGGCATGGAACGCGATGAGGTTATTTGCGCCGTTTGCGACGCCCATTTGGGCCACGTATTTGACGATGGCCCGCGCCCTACGGGCTTAAGGTACTGCATGAACGGTGCGGCTTTGGCTTTTGAAAAAAAATAAAGTAAGAAAGGACAACCAACCTAAATCAATTGGTTGCCCTTTCTTGAAAAGAATTCTATCCAATATCCATCGGGGTCTTGGAGAAATATCTGCCGTACACCATCGGGCCGAAATTTGGGAGGGCGGTAAGTTGTATTTGTTGCTTTAAAATGCGCCTCCCATGCATCCAAATCACTTACTTCCAGCGCAAAATGATTGCTTCGAGAGCCTGATACAACAGGCTCGGTGCGTATGCCTATGATGTGCAACTCTTGTGCGTCTCCGATTTTAAACCAGGCGCCCGGAAAGTCAAATGCTGGCCGGGCCAAGGGAGTTAATCTTACAATTTTTTCGTAAAATTCAACACTTTGGGCTACATCTGCTACATAGATGGCTACGTGGTTAATTCCAATGATTGATAACATTTTTTTACAAAAGATTACAACTAATAAAAATAAGACTGCGTCTTGTCATTGTTGACAGACACGGTGTTTGTCGGATAAAAGTATTATTTATTCTTGCCATGAAAAAAGTAATCTTATTTGCATTTCTAACAGCCATGGGTTGCCAGTCTGAAAAAATTGACGCTGAGCAACAAAAAAACAACGAAAAAGCGGGAGTAAAGGAAGAAATCAGCCTAAGAATCAAACAAAATACGCAAGTGGAGGGCATTAAACTTTCATTTGACGCAGTCGCTGATAGTCGTTGTCCTGCCAACGCGATTTGTATCCGTGCCGGGGAGGTAGTCGTTGATTTGTCCGTAAACGATACCCAAAAAATTCAAATGTGTTTGGGAGATTGTCAACAAGTACAACCTACCAAATACAAAAGCCCTGTGAGCCAGGACTCTCTGGAAGTGACGGTGAAAAACGAGAAATATCTGTTTGTTTTGAAGCAGGTATCGCCTTACCCAGGTACTGTGGCAGATGCAGATGCCCAAAAGAACTACGAAGTAAAAATGGAAGTAGTAAAGAAGTAAACAAATGGTGTTGTTGAAACCTGACAGGAATTCCTGTCAGGTTTTTTTGTTGTTAAAACGGTAAATCATCGTCGCCACTACCGCCAAGATCTGACGAAATGGGCTCGGCGGGTTTGGGAGCAGGTGCGGGGCGGCTTGCTTGGGTTGCGGTAGCAGGTTGTGCGTGTTGTTCGTTGCTATCGCCTCCACTGTTTCTGCCTCCTACCAACTGCATCGTATTGGCCCGTACGGTTTTTCCTTCACGCTGTTTTCCTTCTTTATCCGTCCAAGTTTCGGTGCGCAGTTTTCCTTCAATATAGACGGTATTGCCTTTGCGAAGGTATTGCTCGGCGATTTTGGCCAAATTGTCCCAAAGTTCAATTCGGTGCCACTCCGTTTGCTCTACACGTTCTCCACTGCGGTTGGTGTAGGCTTCTGAAGTTGCAATGTTGAAGCGTGCCACCGCCGAACCATTTTCGAGATGGCGTACTTCTGGGTCGCTGCCCAAATTGCCCAATAGAATTACTTTGTTTACTCCTGCCATTGTATTATTTAGATGTTTAAAGTTACGAAGTTTGAATAAGCACCTGGCTAAAATCGGGTAATGACGCTAACGAAAAATGAGCATTTTAATTCCCGATTTTTGGCGTTTTTTGCAGTATTTTCAATTACAAAAATACTTAAAAAAAATGCTCTTTCCAATAAGACGTAACCAGCACGGGTTTGGGTACATTTTCTATTTCTTCTTCCGTTAAAAAAGTCAGTTCAGGGGGTAAATTCAACGTAATTTGGCGGGGAGCTTCAAGTACCCAAAACTGCGCCTGAATACGTTGATGGGTGAGGATATGCGTAAAAATTCGGCTTGGGGGGCTAATTGTTGTTTGAGAGAAAATGGTATTAATTGTTTGATTATCAGCGAATTCGTCTATACTTTGGACGATTGCCTCAGTTTCAATCAGGTAAAAGTCAAACAACTTTTGCCAGACATCTTTGTCGGTTCGTTGTCGCATGGCGATCCGTCCATTTTGAACAATGACAAAATAGTTGAAAAATCGCTCTCGCACCTTGGTTTTCTTGACTTTGACGGGCAATAAATCAATCCTGCCAGTGGCAAAAGCAACACAATGGGGCTGTACAGGACACAACAGGCAGTCGGGGGATGATGGAGTGCATTGAACGGCCCCAAACTCCATGATGGCCTGATTGTAGGTGGCGGGTTGCTCGCGAGAAATCAGTTCATTGGCCAAATTGGCAAATTGCCGTTGTCCTTCGCCGCTGGTAATATCAGTATCAATCCCAAATACCCTCGACAGTACCCGGTATACGTTGCCATCTACTACCGCTACGGGTTCATCGTAAGCAAAAGACGCAATGGCGGCAGCAGTGTAAGGGCCGATTCCTTTTAGTTTAAGCAATCCTGCATAGGTGGTCGGAAATGCACCGTTGAGCTCTTCTACAATGTATTTGGCCGTTTGGTGCAGGTTTCGTGCGCGAGAATAGTAACCTAAGCCCTGCCAGAGTCGAATGACCTCTTGCTCAGGAGCATTGGCTAAATCAAGGACGGTGGGATAGGCTTCTATAAAACGTTCATAATAAGGTAATCCCTGCGCTATACGGGTTTGTTGAAGAATAATTTCTGAGAGCCATATATAGTAGGCGTTGCGGGTGCGTCGCCAGGGTAAATCACGGTGATGATACTCATACCATTTAATGAGCTCGTTGGCAAAAAACTTGTTATTCAATGGTTTTCGAATGTTTGTTTTGAAATTAAGGCGTAAAAGATTTTCGCATTTTGTCGAAATTATACTACTTTTGTGCGCTCAAAATAAGCCGATTGTAAAATAGATTGGCTCCGCAGGATTTTGAAACTAATATTACAAAGAATAACAGTTTTATAACCTTAAAGTTTAAAAAAGTGACGAAAGCAGACTTAATTGCAGCAGTTGCCGATCAAACCGGCATCGAAAAAGCACACGTTTCTGAAACAGTTGAAGCGTTTTTCACAGTAGTAAAAGACTCATTGGCCAAAGGTGAGAACATTTATGTTCGTGGTTTTGGTAGTTTTGTTAACAAAAAACGCGCTAAAAAAGTAGCTCGTAACATTTCTAAGAACACTGCTATCGTCATTGACGAGCATTATGTTCCAAGTTTTAAGCCTGCTAAAGTGTTTGTTGAGCAAGTAAAAGGCTCAGAAAAGTAATTTCAACGGCACGAAGGAGCTGCCTGAAAATGTTATGAACCGTTCAATCCTGATTGTTATTTTATTGGCTACTGTACTCATTGGTGGGCTTTATAGTTTGCCAAAAGTTGTTGTTAAAAGTCAAGATCGAGAACTTTCGAAGGGTAAAGACAGCACTCAGGCACCTGTATCGGGCCAAACCGAAACAACTTCGACCGCTGCGGAAACGCATATTGAGCCATTAACTGCTGAACAGCAAAATTCGGTCGCGGCGCTATCTCAGCAGTTGGTTTCTGCCCGGGATTCAAAGCAAAAAGGAGGAGCGGCTCTGAAGCTTTCTGATTTTTATCTGAATATCAGAAAATTTGACAGCGCCGCAAAGTATGCAGAAACGCTTGCTTTGTTGGAGCCTGCCGAGCCTAACTTGCTTCGTGCTGGCGACCGTTATTATGATGCATTTAGTTTTGCTGTTGACACCAAAAAGTCTTCAGCATTAGGTGCTAAGGCGAGAGAATGGTACCAGAAAGCGCTTGATAAGAACCCTGCTCTTCTCAACGCCAAAGCCAACATGGCGATGACCTATGTTTCTACGGAAACACCCATGCAGGGAATCTTGTTGTTGAGAGAAGTTTTGGCAAATGACCCAACCAATGAAGTAGCTTTGTTTAATTTGGGACTTCTATCGATGCGTTCAAACCAGTACGAAAAAGCGGTGGAACGTTTTCGTCAATTGTTGAAAGGAAACCCCATGAATTCAAAAGCTCGTTTTTATTTGGGCGTTTCATTGGCTCAAACGGGTAAGAATAAAGAGGCGCTGGAAGAACTATCGGTCGTGAAAGGTCAGGAGAAAGACCCTACCATTCAAGCGGCGATTGCGGAGTTGGAAAAAGACTTAAAATAAAACCGTTATTCGCGGTACTCACAAACGAATAACAAGCGGTACATGGCCGCTGTAACATACTAATTAACTTAAAAATTGTAAAGCTATGCCTTGCGGAAAGAAAAGAAAAAGACACAAAATCGCTACTCACAAACGGAAAAAGCGCCTCAGAAAAAATCGTCATAAGAAGAAGTAATTTATCCCAAAACCAAGGTGCTTTTCAACCTTGGTTTTGGGTTTTATATACTTCGTCAAATGCCTTTTTGACTATGTAGTTGTTTTGAGCCATTCGTGAGGTTTACGGAATGGTTTTCACCTTAGATCCTTACAAAACATTGAGTAGCGAATTAATCATCAGTGCCTCACAAAAAGGGACACGCATAGCGCTTTTGCAACAAAAGCGCCTTGTGGAGTACCATGTGGAGGAGTCGGAAAACAGTTTTACGGTCGGTGATATTTATTTAGGAACTGTTCGGAAACTTGTTACTGGTTTGAACGCTGCTTTTGTTGACATCGGATACGAAAAAGATGCTTTTCTACATTACCATGATTTAGGTCCAAATGTCCAGTCGCTTAACAAACTAACCAAAGAGGTCATTGCGAAGCGAATGAATTCCGGCAAATTGAATAACTTCAAAATGGAGCCGGAAATTGATAAACTTGGAAAAATTGACAAAGTGTTGGGCAAAAATCAGCCCATACTGGTCCAGGTTGTCAAAGAACCTATTTCTACCAAAGGCCCCCGTCTATCCTGCGACATTTCTATTGCAGGTCGCTACGCGGTGTTAGTTCCCTTTTCTAATTCAGTCAATATCTCTAAAAAAATTACGGATAAGGCTGAACGTACCCGTTTACACCGATTAATGACATCGGTGAAACCCGCAAATTTCGGAATTATTGTCCGCACCGTAGCGGCCAATAAGGAAGTGGAAGAGTTGGATAGAGATATTCAAAACTCCATTCAAAAGTGGGAAAACGGAATGAAAATGCTCACCGAAGCAAAACCCCGTGACCGAATCATCGGGGAGATGAATCGGGCGTCGTCCATTATGCGAGATTTACTGAACGATACTTTTGATAGTATCACGGTGGATACCAAAGATATGTACGACGACATTAAAGGGTTTATTCACACGATTGCGCCTGACAAAGAGAAAATTCTCAAACTATACAGCGGCAAAAATAAGCTGTTTGAGCAGGTAGGCCTTGAAAAGCAAATTAAATCATTGTTTGGACGCTCGGTAAGCCTTCCGGGAGGTGGGTATCTCATCGTAGAACACACCGAAGCACTCCACGTGATTGATGTCAACAGTGGCAACAAGTCCAATAACGAGGAAAATCAGGAAGACACGGCACTGCACACCAACATCGAAGCGGCGAAAGAAATTGCCCGCCAATTGCGCTTGCGCGATATGGGCGGAATCATTGTGGTAGACTTCATTGATATGAAGAAAGCCGAGCACAAAAAGCAGCTTTACGACGAAATGAAAGCCGAAATGAAGGCCGACCGTTCGAAGTTTACGTTGCTCCCGCTGACAAAGTTTGGGTTGATGCAGATTACGCGCCAACGGGTTCGTCCAGAAATTAACATTGTGACCCGCGAAGTGTGTCCAACGTGTAATGGAACTGGTACGATTCAGCCCAGTATCCTGATTTCGGATATTATTGAAAATAACCTTGAATATCTCCTTACCCGTCAAAATGAACAAAAGGTGTCGGTAGCCCTTCACCCGTACTTGCACGCGTACTTTACGGCGGGATTCCCGTCGCCCCGACTCAAGTGGTTGTTTAGATATAAATCGTGGGTTAAACTTTTGAAAGACAGCTCATTGGCTGTAACTGAGTTTAAATTCTATGATAAATACGGTGAAGAAATAGAAATCGCAGCAACTTGATTTCTTTAAAACATTGATAAAGGGTTAAGAGTTAAAAGTTAGGGGTTAATGCCAACCTTTAATTTCTGACTTTTAACCCTTAACTTTTTAACTATGAAATTTACAACTTTAGCCATCCGCACGTGGCGTTTTTTTTCAATGATTGCGGTGTTTGGTACATCTATTTACAGTTATAGTCTTTTTAGTGCCGATGTCGGTGTACACTTTGACGCTTTCGGCAAAGCCGACGAATTCATTGGGAAATCAGATGTTTTCTATATTCTGGTCGCTTTGATTGTGGCCAACAATGTTCTTTTTCCCGCTTTGGGTCGTCAACTTATTAAATTACCTAGTCATCTTCTGCCCATTCCGAACCAAACCGAATGGACCGCCCAACGCGATGACCTCAACGAGCATATTCAAAACTGGATTTTTAGCTTGGTGGCCATGATTAATACCATTATTGCCATGACAGTATTTGTTCTTGCTACGGTAAACAACGAATTTACCTTTAAAATCGGCGATTTTGAAGGGTTATTCTATCTGATCGTGATTTTGTTGTTAATCATCGTTTTGGCATTGCCCATTCGGTTGATGATAAAACCAAAAGTAGAGGAGCTTTAGTGAGTTGAGTCCTTGTTATGAAAAATCTTCCTGAAATACCACTCGCTGATTATCATTACGACTTACCCGATGAGCGTATTGCCCGCTTTCCTGTTGAACCTCGCGATACTTCAAAACTGCTTATTTTTGACAACGGTCAAATCCAGCACGAGCATTTTTATGATTTATCACAGTTTTTGCCGCAAAATGCTTTTCTGGTTTTTAACAATACGAAAGTAATTCCTGCGCGGGTATTTTTTCAGAAAGCAACGGGCGCAACCATCGAAATCTTTTTACTGCACCCAGAAGCTCCTTCCCGCATTATTAATGACATCATGCAACAGACCCAGTTTTGCGTTTGGAGTTGTATGATTGGAAACAAGAAACGTTGGAAAACGGGAGAAAAACTCAGTATTGAGTGTGAGGTGCAAGGAACAAAGTGCAGCGTAGAGGCCGAGCTGATTGATAACGAACGAAATTGGGTTCAATTCAGTTGGTCGGGGGGCTTGTATTTTGTCGACGTGATTCGGGCATTAGGCGAAATTCCGTTGCCGCCTTATTTGGGGCGTCATGCCGATGCGCATGACTCGGATACGTATCAAACCGTGTATTCAAAAGTAGAGGGGGCGGTGGCGGCCCCCACGGCTGGGCTTCATTTTACGGAAAATGTATTTCAGCAACTTTCCGATAAAGGCATCCACCACGATTTTGTAACCCTGCACGTGGGGGCGGGTACTTTCCAACCCGTAAAGGTTCAGAATGCGGTGGAGCATACCATGCACTCCGAGCAGGTGGTTTTTAAGAAATCCTTTATTGAAAATCTTCTTCTGAACATTGAGCAAGTGGTTGCCGTTGGCACCACATCCATGCGCTCTTTAGAAAGTTTATACTGGATTGGGGTAAAACTACTGACTTCTTCTTTAGACCAAAGAAATGACGGTGAGCATTTTTTTATTGAAAAGCTGACTCCTTATTTGGATTATTCCTTCGAACCCACACCTCAAGCGTCTTTAAAGGCTATTTTGGCTTATATGGCGGATGCTCAGCTAGAAGAATTGGTGGGGGAGACAGAGATAATGATTTTTCCAGGCTATCGTTTCAAAATATGTAAAGGACTGATTACGAATTATCACCAGCCTGGCTCAACGTTGATGTTGTTAGTGGCGGCTTTTTTGGGTCCACAGTGGCGTAGCGTTTATCAAGCAGCTTTGGCCAACGATTATCGCTTTTTGAGCTATGGAGATTCTTCGCTGTTGTGGAGAGTCGATTAGAAAATTCAAATTTGTTTATACACACAAAAGGGTTGAAAGTCTGACTTTCAACCCTTTTGTGTGTGAGTGAGTTATACAAGAGTTTATTTGCCGCAAGCTTTCAACACGTTGGTATGGTTTAGAATGTAGGCCCCATCATTGGCTTTTTTTGCCAGTTCTAAGCCTTTTTGGGCATCGGCAATGGCTACGTCGCATTTTCCGATTTTAGCGGCAATTTTCCCCCGCAGGTAGTAGGTCCAGTATTCTTTTTCTTTCTCGACCACTTTATTGGCCCATTCGTAGGCTTTGTTCAAATCGCGGTTGGTGTCGTAGTAATAATTTGCGGCATCTGAGTACGTACCTTCAGTGACCGTAGGCGCGTTTATTTTTTGTTGAATCTCCGCCATGATTTGCGCATCTGGGTCGTGCGAAATGCTGAATTTGGCCTGTAAATTCTCCCAACGAATGGCGATTTTGGCCGAATTGGGCGTAAAGTCGGTAAATTCAATCGTGAAATACTCTTCCGTTTTCGCCGTTTTTTCGGCTTTTACCTTAAACCTGAGGAGGTCGTCGGTTTGTTTATAATCGTACGCCCCCCATTGATTAGGGTTTTTGCTCAGAATAATCGTCCATTCGGTCTCGGTCGGGATGGTAAATAGCCCATACGTTCCCGCAGGTACTTTTTGCCCTTCGAGGATCATTTCTTGGGATAAAATCAGGTTGGGCACTTTGTTGGCGCCCGTTCTCCAAACTTGACCGTAAGGGGCCAAAGGGGTGCCGAATAATTTACGGCCTTTCAACGCTGGGCGGCTGTATTCTACGGTTACTTTGGCCAAACCGATGCTTTGTACCGCCGTGGCGGCGGGGCTGGCGGCGGGGGTTTTGATTTGGGCGTGCGCTATTCCTAGGCTTAGACAAAGGAGGAGCGTGCTTGCGGAGGAGAAAAGTTTCATTGCAAATCGTGTTTTTGAGTTGTTAAAGAGACTGTAAAACAACAAAAACCTTTTCCGTAGAACAACTCCTTCCGACTGAATCGTCAAAAAAACGGCCTGAAAGGTTAATTCCAGCGCGGTTTGGTAATAATTATCATGAGCATAAATAAGGCATACAATAGTCCGGGTACGGCCAAAATACCCAGAACGATCTTGGCTATACGGAGATAGTCATTTGATTTTAGCCACAGACTTCCCAGCATAATGGCGCCGATACCCAGTAAAATCATGACCCATAAGCCCATATTGAAGGAAGAAACGGAGCCGTCTACTAAGCCAATGAAGAAAAAATACAGCACCACCAGCGATATCACAGCGTCGATGCCCCAAAGAACCCAAAAAAGTGTCATTGTGTATATTGTCTAGCGGTTTAATATCAATGTGCTGTTTGCGTCGTTATTATATTTTATAGCTAACGGTTTGGTGCATTCGGCTTTTTACATTTATACAATTTTAATAACTTCCATTAGCGTCTCATTTAAGTGGTCGAAATCACTGTCAGTAGTTATCAATGGAATATCAAGTGAGTAGGCAGTTGCGGCAATCCAAAGGTCATTTTTGCCCATTTTTTTTGCAGAACCTTTAAGAAGGTTGCCATTCTTATCTTTGGTTTTCCGCTTTGAAAAAGAGTCAATTTCGATATACGAGTCAAGCAATAATTGGTCAGCATTTGAAATGTCTATATAGGTTATTGCTTCAAGTATTTTGTTGAGCTTCTCGATTTTAGGCTTACCCCAATTGTTTTGGGCAATAAATGATTCCAATTCAGCCTTGGTAACAACGGAAATTATAACATTGGCTGTTGTATCATATTTTTCAATCTGATCAAGGCACTTTTTTCCTGTGATTGTATCTCTTATTATGTGAATGAATACACAGGTGTCAATAACAATGTTTTTCATCTGTGTATGTCTTTAAGCATTTCTTGAAATTGTTCTTCGCCAATTTCATCTCTCAGCAAGCCCGAAATACTTTTTAGGGCTGAAAGTGAACTTGACTTTTTAGATTGTTTGGCCTGAAATAGTAATTGTTGGTGGGCTGTCATAGCTGTTGGCTTTTTTGAGAAAAATTTATCTCTTGCACCGGGTTTGCTATATTCTTCAATCTCTACAAAACTCAATTGTCCATTAGGTTTGTAATGTGCCATTCCCGAAATGGTTACTTCCTTACCCATAAAGCCAACAATGTTTTCTAAGATGGTTTTGTCATTGGCAAACACATTCACAAAACCTTGTTCTGTTTTCAAGCCAAGCTTTCCTTTGGAAACTTTCATTTCATCCAACTGACCGTGTACAATTACCTTTTTAGGCTCAGGTATGCTGTCTTCTAATCGCCCAATTTTTTGGAAATCATCTTTGGTCAACCGAACTTCTGCAATCGTTCCCCGATTTGCCATATAGAAAATTTCATTATCGCTTATAAAATTCTTTTTGAAACTCATCAATGATTTCAAAAGCGGTTTGTCCAAATCGGCATCTTCACTATCATCATTCAAGGCGGATTGAAAAGATTTTATCACTAAAGCCATTGGGGTCAATTGCAAAACTTCTTCTTGAGGCTTGAACATATCCATTTGAACCCCTTTGATGGTTTCCGAAAAGTGTATGCAGTCAATGGTTAGTGAAGTGCCGTCATGTCCGCTACCAGAAATACTTTGCAATCGCATCGCTAAAGCCTTTTTTAGGTGTTTATCGGGAGTAATATCACTAAATCCTCTTAACCTAAACATTAAAGCTTTGGTAGCAATGTCTTTGGTAGATTTTGTCAATAAGTTCAGTCGGTCAAATTCCAACAGCCCATTGTCTTCGTCCTCACCCAATATTTTTATATCGTAATTCATTGTTTAGTGCTGTTTTGAATTGAAAAATTCTTCCTAGCAAAGTTACTAATTCTGCCTGTTTGTTGTAGATTGTTTTGTTTTTTAGGGTCAGGCATAGCATCTGTATACGCGACACTTAATCCTTTATTCCATTTCGTCAGGCATTTGAAGCTTTTTGAGTCAAGCCACTCCGTTATGGTTAACGAATTAGCTTGACTCAAAAGTAATGAATAGAAATCGCTACTTAACTTTGCCAAAATCAGCGGCAATCTGATTGATTTTGTCCTCCGATAATGTCTCAGATGCAATCACGGTGCGGTAACGGAAAGTGGTTGACTCGCCATTTTTGAGTTGGAGGTTCATTTCTTCTTTTCCTTGGCTGAATACCTTCATTCCGAGGGGGTTGGCTGCAAAAAGCCCGTAACCCCGGGCGTGCCAGTAGGTAGGATAACCCGCGTTCTTGGGGTGGTCGAGGATTACAAGGTTAACGGTTTCGTTCCCCATTGTTCCGCGCAAATTACACCAACGGGCGCGTTTGCTCCATACATCTTCACCTTCAATGCCTTCGCTGTTTCGATAGCTGCCCGATACGCCAGTATTGTCCATCACGGGTATTTTTGTAGCCACTCCCGACGCATCCGTAAATACCTCGGGGCTTTTGGAGGGATGTTCCAATTGGCGGGCCACCCGAATCGCAAACATCCCATCTTTCACGTCTTTGAAAGTGACAAGATCAGTTTTGGCCGTGAGGGTGGTGATGCGATCCACGGTGCGGGTGGTGGCGTCGCCGCTGAATACGTAGGTGGTGACTTCGGTCAGCATTAGGCCACCGTTTTTGTCGAGCCAGTCGGCCGTTACGGTCAATTCGCCCTGTTTTTTGCCGCTTTTTAGGCTTTTGATGCCCGTGTGAACAATCGTGCCGTAGGTGCCTTTTGAGCTGGGCGGGGTCAGAGAGTTGTTCCAGAAATCGTGCCCGTTGACGGCCTCATAGTTGAGCCACATTCCTACGTGGTGAGGGTGGTCAACGCGCTCACCCGGACGCGGGTCAAGGGGCCATCCGCGGGTAATGTTGGTGCCTTTGGCCGTAAGAAGAGGATACAACACGGCTTTTTTGAGGACGGAAGGGCCGGGGTAAAAATAATTGGTGAACGGTTTGCCATCAATGGTGACTTCCACTTTTTTATCCGCAGATTTGTCCGTCAGTACGACTCCCTTTTGGGCATAAGCGCCAAGGGATAAAAAAGCTAATGCAGTACAGAAAATAGATTTCATGTAGGTTGTGCAGTGGTTAATTTTCTTTCGTTTGGTAGTATGGTGTACGAACGAACACTAAGAATAGACTACGATTAAAAGCCCGTATTCGCTTTTTTTACCCGCACTTTTGTAAGTTTGTGGCATGGCAAAAAAACAAAAATATTATGTCGTGTGGGAAGGGCGTAAACGAGGTGTGTTTACGGACTGGACCGATTGTGAGGCCCAAATCAAGGGTTTTCCTGAAGCAAAATTTAAGTCATTTGACACCATTAAGGAGGCAGAAGAAGCCCTGAAAGAAAATTATTGGGCTTTTATTTCTCCCAAAACGGCCAAAGCGCCCCTCAAAGAAGCACCCGCTAAGATTGGCAATCCCAACCTAGAAAGTATTGCGGTTGATGCCGCTTGGAACACCGCAACGGGCGATGTAGAATACCAAGGAGTGTACCTCCGTACGGGACAAAAAATATTTCATCAAGGCCCGTTTCGGGATGGGACGAACAACATCGGGGAGTTTTTGGCGATTGTCCACGGGTTGGCGTATCTACAAAAACACCAAAGTAATTTACCGATTTATTCGGATTCTCGCACCGCCATCAGTTGGATAAAACGTAAACATGCCAACACTAAACTTGAAGTAACCCCCGCCAACAAGCAAATCTTTGAACTGCTCCAACGCGCCGAAGAATGGCTCTCCAAAAATAAATTTACCAATCAAATTTTGAAATGGGAAACGGAATATTGGGGAGAGAATCCGGCAGATTTTGGGCGCAAGTAACCGCCTAATCACCCATGCCAAGAACTCCTGCCCCTTATTTTCGATTTAAACAGTTCACCGTGATGCACGACCGCAGTGCGTTGAAGGTCTGCACCGAAGCCTGTATTTTGGGCGCATACGTAAAGGTAACGGGTGCGACACGCGCTTTGGACATCGGAACTGGAACTGGGCTGCTGGCGTTGATGGCGGCGCAGCGAAATCCCTTGATGCGTATTGACGCAGTAGAAATCGAAGAACAAAACTTCCTGCAAGCCGTTGATAATGTGGCGAAAAGCCCTTTTGCGGATGGAATTGCAGTGCATCATACGGCGATTCAGGATTGGCCGAGGAATAATGAAAATCTGGCTTCAAACTTTCACGACTACGACCTGATTATCAGCAATCCTCCTTTTTTTGCCAATCATCTACGGTCGCCGTCGGCAGCGCGAAATCGGGCGTTGCATACCGATACGCTTTCTTTAGAGGAGTTAGTGGATTCGGTGGCGCGGTTATTGGCAGTAGAGGGACGCTTTGTGGTACTTTTACCCGCGTATGAAACCCAATTGTTGACGGAGATTGCCGCGGGTGCAGGGCTATTGCCGACCCATCAACTGCAGGTTTTTCAACGGCCCGATAAGCCGCTTTTTCGAATGATTACTACTTTTGAGCGTCATCATACCGAATCTATTCTCGAATCTCTCTATATTCACCACCTTGATGGGAGCTATTCTGACGAGTTTCGAACTTTATTGAAAGAATACTACTTGATTTTTTAGGAGTTAATCTAAACCACCCCAATACTACAATTCATGCGCGATACGATTGCCACTTACTTTCAACAGTTACAAGATACGATTTGTCAAGCCCTCGAAACCGCCGATGGCCTGGGGAAATTCAAAGAAGATAAATGGGAACACCACAGCGGCGGTGGCGGCCGCTCTCGGGTGCTCGAAAATGGAAACATCATCGAAAAAGGAGGGGTTAACTTTTCGGCCGTGCAGGGCCAAACTTCCGAGGCACTCATGCGCCAGATGAATCTGACCGAGCAGGCCGATTACTTTGCCACGGGCGTTTCGATTGTGATGCACCCAAACAGTCCGAAAGTGCCGATTATTCACATGAACGTGCGCTATTTTGAAATGTCAAACGGGGTGAGTTGGTTTGGCGGAGGCATTGACCTGACGCCGCATTACGTGGTGGAAGAAGATGCCCGTTGGTTTCACCAACAATTGAAAGCCACTTGCGATAAACACGACCCTGATTACTATCCTCGATTTAAAAAATGGGCGGATGATTATTTCTACATCCCCCACCGTCAGGAAACGCGTGGCGTGGGAGGTATCTTTTTTGATTATCAGAAGTCAGAAGACAAAGAGAGCCTTTTTCGTTTTGTGCAGGCGGTGGGAGAGACCTTTGCCCCGACGTATACGCACTTGATGTTAAAAAATAAAGATATCCCTTTTACCGAAGCCGAAAAAGAATGGCAGTTGGTGCGTCGGGGAAGATATGCCGAATTTAATCTGGCATGGGACCGAGGTACAAAATTTGGACTCGAAACAGGCGGTCGTACGGAATCTATTTTGATGAGTTTGCCGCCCTTGGCGCGTTGGATTTACGATTATCACCCACTGCCAGATACACCCGAGGGGCAAACAATTTTATTGCTTAAAAAGGGGATTGAGTGGGCCTAAATTCAAATTTTAACGCCTTTTTTTTGTATATTTACGTTTTAAATTTTTGTGATTTGCGGGCAATTCCGTGGGGAGAGCGGAAACTAAGAAGCCATTTTTTGCAAAACCGAAAACCCCGAATCACGCAGTAAAAGACAATGAGCGAAATCAACGAAACCTTACCTGAAGACAAACGCCCTAAGAAAGATGCCCTCCATACTCAGTCGGATGTGGGGGATATGTACCAAAACTGGTTTTTGGATTATGCCTCCTACGTAATTCTGGAGCGGGCAGTGCCTGCAATTGAAGATGGCCTTAAACCAGTTCAGCGGAGAATTTTGCACGCTTTGCGTGAAATGGACGACGGGCGCTTTAATAAAGTGGCCAACGTCATCGGAGCCACCATGCAATACCACCCGCACGGCGATGCCTCCATCAACGAGGCCATCGTGAACATGGGTCAAAAAGAATTGATTTTTGACACGCAGGGAAACTGGGGGGATATTCGTACGGGCGACAGTGCCGCCGCCCCTCGTTACATTGAAGTAAGGCTTTCGAAGTTTGGTAATGATGTTATATTTAACGATGACACGACCGAATGGCAGTTGAGCTACGACGGTCGTAAGCGCGAACCCGTCACGTTGCCCGTTAAGTTTCCGTTGCTTTTGGCAACGGGGGTGGAAGGAATCGCGGTAGGACTTTCGACCAAGATTTTACCCCACAACTTTATTGAATTGGTAGAAGCGTCGATTGCGTTGCTTAAGGGCCAACCGATTCAGTTATACCCCGATTTTCCAACGGGTGGGCAAATTGACATTACGAATTACAACGACGGTTTGCGCGGCGGTAAAGTGCGGGTGCGGGCCAAGATTGAAGAGCTGGATAAGAAAACGCTAATTATTCGCGAAATTCCGTTTAGTACGACCACGACATCCATCAAGGACTCCATCATTAAAGCCAATGATGAAGGGAAGATAAAGATACGGAAAGTAGAAGATTTGACATCGAAAGACGTTGAAGTATTGGTGCATTTGGCCCCCAACGTCTCGCCCGATATTACCATTGATGCCCTGTACGCATTTACGGAGTGTGAAGTAAGTATTTCACCCAACGCCTGTATCATTATCGCAGATCGGCCGCATTTTGTGACGGTATCCGAAATATTAAGCGTATGTAATGATCAGACCGTAAATCTGCTCAAAAGGGAGCTGGAAATCAGGCGATTTGAGTTGAAAGAAAAGCTGCTTTACAGCTCGCTGGAGAAAATATTCATTGAAAACCGAATTTATCGTGACATTGAAGAATGTGAGACTTTTGAGGCCGTTATTCAAACCATCGACGCTGGCCTGACGCCGTTTAAAGCTGATTTTTACCGTGAAATAACCGAAGAAGATATTTTACGCCTGACCGAACTGCGCATCAAGCGGATTTCGAAATATGATGGCTTCAAAGCAGAAGAAGCCATGCGGAAGCTGGAAGATGAACTGAATGAAGTAGAGGATAATCTGGCTAATTTGACGCGTTTTGCCATTGCCTATTACAAAGACTTACTGAAGAAACACAGCAAAAATCGCCAACGCCGTACCGAAATCCGTTCGTTCAATACCATTGCCGCTACCGTTGTGGCGGCGGCCAACCAGAAGTTATACGTAAATCGCGAAGAAGGGTTTGTGGGCTATGGCTTGAAGAAAGATGAATATGTGATGGATTGCTCCGACATCGACGATGTGATTATCTTCCGTCGCGATGGAAAATACAAGGTCGTACGTATTACGGAGAAAGTGTTTGTTGGAAAAGACATTATTTACGTGGCGGTGTTCAAGAAAAATGATGAGCGCAAAGTATACAATGTCACTTATTTGGACGGCAAATCGGGGGCCAGCTACGCCAAACGTTTTGTGGTGACGGGAATCACCCGTGACAAAGAATACGACGTGACCCTCGGAACGCCCAAATCTAAGATTACCTATTTTACGGCCAATGACAACGGCGAAGCAGAGGTGATTACGGTTAGCCTGACGGCGCAAAGTACGGCGCGTATCAAACTTTTTGATTTTAATTTTTCCCAATTGGCGATTAAAAACCGCTCGGCCATGGGAAATGTGTTGACAAAGTACCCCGTGCGTAAAATAGTCTTTAAATCGGCGGGAGCTTCAACCCTCGGTGGCGTTGATTTATGGTACGACAGTGTGTTGGGACGCCTGAACCGCGACGACCGAGGGCGGTATTTGGGCAATTTTGACAACGGAGATTTGATTTTGGTTTTATACAAGGAAGGGACGTACGAATTGACGACCTACGACCTGACCAACCGATACGAACCCAAAGACATTCTCCAAATTGAGAAGTTTTTACCAGACCGTCCCATCACGGCGGTTTATTTTGAAGCAACCCAAAAAAGCTATTTTGCCAAAAGGTTTAAAATTGAAACGAGTACCGTTGACAAGAAGTTTTCTTTTATTGGAGATACCAAGGGCTCGAAGCTTATTTTTGTTTCGCTCGATGCCCATCCACGGATGGAACTGCTGATTGAAAAAAGCAAAACCGAAACCCAAAAGGAGATTGTGGTACTTGATGCCTTTGTGGACGTGAGGGGTTGGAAAGCACTGGGCAACAAAGTGTCGGGCTTAAAAGTAAAAGAAATAAAACAGATCGACTCGTTGCCCGAAGTTGAAAAAGCAACCAATAATACGATTTTAGAACCTAAGAATGAGCTTGAAGAAGAAACTGATGCCCCTGACGAGGCATCTTCGACCGCCGAAAATGGACAGTTAGGTTTATTTTAACCAATCAAATGAAAGAAGGATTGCTGCATATTAACGCGATACGACGCTCCAAAAAGCTGCAAGTCTCCCTGGTGAAACAACTCATCAAGGGGGGCTTCTGGAGCGTGTTTTCTGTCGTTGTGTTAGTATTGTTATGCAATTGGATTGTGGTAGATACGACGCGTTCGAAAGTCTTTTTTGATATAAATACACTTCCATCCAATGATGTAGGTTTGGTACTCGGAACAAGCAAGTACGTAGCCCGGGGCAAAGAAAATCTGTTTTTTCGGTATCGTATGGAGGCTTCGGCGCGGTTATTTAAAGAGGGGAAAGTAAAATACCTGATTTTGAGCGGCAACAAAGAGGCCGAAACCTACGACGAGCCCAAAGCCATGAAACAGGCCTTGACTAAACTTGGGGTGCCCGAAGATGCCATGCTGTTGGATACGGCTGGGTATCGTACCTATGATTCGGTGATTCGTTGTCGGGAAGTGTATGGACAAGAACGCGTAACGGTTATCTCGCAAAACTTCCACAATGCCCGTGCTCTTTACCTCGCCGATCATGAAGGATTGAATGCCGTCGGATTTGCCGCGCAGGATGTGCCCAATGGCTATTCGATTAAGACGTTAATCCGTGAATACCTGGCGCGTCCAAAAGCTATGTTGGACGTATACATTTTGAAACCAGAAGCAGGGGTCAGAGAAGGGGCTTCCCAAAAAGAATGAATGGCAATTCGTTTTTGAAGTTGAATGGATAAATACCCAAAAGCGCGAAAAGGACAATCCTCTTCGCGCTTTTCTCTTTTAGCAATAAGTCCTTAGATGGAAAGTTTCTTCATCCATTCGGCATCTACTTTCATGCTTTCGATGGAGGAAACGGGATATTCTTCCTGCTCTACGATATAATACTTGATACCTGCCTTTTTAGCGGCTTTCAGGATGGTTGGATAATCAACGGAGCCTTTACCGAAATCTTTTTGAACTACTTTGCCACCTTCTTTGACCATGTCTTTGATGTGAACGAGTTCATAGCGATTTGCATACTTATTGAGGTGAGCAACGGCATCTTGGCCCGAAGCGATAACCCAGCACAAATCCAACTCAAACATCACTTTTTTAGGATCGGTGTTGGCGAGTAAAACTTCGTGAGGAATTTGTCCTTCGAGGGGTTTAAATGAATAATCGTGGTTGTGGTAGCCAAATTTCATGCCTGATTTGGTGACTTTTTCGCCTACTTCGTTGAACAAGTCGGCTTTTTTCTTCCAAGCATCGATGGTTTTTTGCGCACCGATATACGGGCAAAGCATGTATTTGAGTCCCGCCTCGGCACCCCGCTCAATATTTTTGTCCAAATCTTTGTTGATGTCAAAGTGAGTACTGATCATTTTGACCCCCAAGTCGCCCAAATAGGTTTTGCACTCCGAAGGACTCATACCCCACAAGAAATCAGGCCCTCCGTAGCTTTCAAATTGCGTGTAGCCCAGTTCTGCGAGTTTTTTCATTGTCCCTTTCGGGTCTTTTGGCATCAGGTCACGGACGCTGTATAGTTGAACCCCAAAGTTTTTAAGTTTTTTAGCTTCGGCAAAAAAGCTTGGTGCCAGCACCAAACCAGTACCTAAAACGGCAGATTGTTTAATAAAATCCCGACGATTCATGAAATTAATATGGTTAGTTGTTTCCAAGATAAAAACGAAAAGCCTTCTTTCTACTTATTTTGGGGGATGTATATTTATGTAAAATGATGCAGAAAGATGCTTTAATTATTCTTATATCCCCCATCTTTGCGTAAAATTTCCCCTAATGATAAGTGAATGATGCTTTAATCCGTGGGTGTACATTAAATTAAATCAATGATTTTTCCGCAAATTGTTCTCAAATCAAACCGTGACGAAGCTGTTCGTCGTTTTCATCCGTGGGTATTTTCTGGGGCTATTGGCTCAATGAAAGGCCAACCAGCCGACGGCGACATCGTAGAAGTAGTAGATAATCGCAATAAATATTTAGCCACGGGCCATTATCATAATGGCAATATTGCGGTAAAGATTTTCAGTTACGAAAAAATAGTACCAGACGTGGCTTTCTGGAAGCAAAAACTCCAAAATGCTTTAACCGTTCGGAAAGTAATTTTTGCGAATCAATCCGACAATCTAACCAATTGCTACCGGTTAATCCATGGAGAAGGGGATGGGCTTCCGGGTTTAATTATTGATTATTACGATGGTGTTTTGGTGATACAAGCGCATTCCATTGGAATGTATCGCGTGCTGGAAGATATTTCGTTGGCGTTACAGGAGGTTTATGGAGGCGACTTAAAAGCCATTTACCACAAAAGTGCGGATACTTTGCCCGAAAATTTTGCCAAAAACGTGCTAAATGGTTATTTGTACGGCAACTGTGTTGTGCCTCATCCCGTCAAAGAAAATGGGCATACTTTTTTGATTGATTGGGAAACGGGTCAAAAAACGGGCTTCTTCTTAGATCAGCGCAACAACCGTGATTTGTTGGCGTATTATGCCAAAGGCAAAAAAGTCCTCAATGCGTTCTGTTATTCGGGAGGTTTTTCGATTTACGCACTGGCGGCTGGTGCTGAAAGGGTAGATTCTGTGGATGTTTCTAAAAAAGCCATTGACCTAACCAATCAAAACGTACAAGCCAATTTTGGCGATATTGCTACTCACCAGTCGTATGCCGAAGATGTCATGGCATTTTTAAAACAAACTTCCGATACCTACGATGTAATGGTGCTCGACCCTCCTGCCTTTGCCAAAAGTATGGCCGCCCGTCACAGGGCTGTTCAGGGATATAAACGACTGAACGCCGACGGCATCCGACATTTAAAATCGAATGGGATTTTGTTTACTTTTTCGTGCTCTCAGGTCGTTGACCGTGAGTTGTTTTATAATACCATTGTCGCCGCCGCGATTGAAGCCGGACGCCAAGTAAGGGTATTGCATCAAATCACGCAACCACCCGATCACCCAGTCAATTTGTTTCATCCTGAAGGCAGTTATCTGAAAGGGTTGGTACTTTGGGTAGAATAACATAAAAAAACAGGGGCAAGTAATTTTGCCCCTGTTAACCTTCAACTATCCAACCTCTATGGTAAGCTATCTCAATAGTTTACCACCCTCTTACTGGATAGCTGAGTACTATTTACCTACAATTTGTCCCTTCAATCCACCTAATACCCCTAAAAGTTCTCCTTTTTCGGTGGCGGGTACTTTAAATTTGTCTAGTGCAAGTACCAAGTCATTGACCAATGAATTGAATTCAGTTTCGGTAATGTTCATGCCTGCATGAGCAGTCACCATGTCCTTGCCTTTGTACATTTGAGGCCCACCGCTAGCTTGGCCAATTTGGTCGATCAAGTTGTTACGAAGCGCAGTTACCCGGGCTGTATTTCCTTTGGCAACATCATCCAACAGTGGTTTGAAGGTGCGCACCATGTTAGGGTCAGCGGCTACGTTTGCAATAAATTGGTCAACCACGGCTGAGATAGCGGTTACTCCACCCAAACGGTCATACAACGAAGGTGCTGGTGTTTCTTCCTCTTTTTTACAACCGCTCAAAACTGAAATCAGGGCGAAAGATAGGACAAGAATTCTCTTTTTCATGTGTGTTTAATTGATTTAATTGGTATATAAAATAGATTAAAATTGCTCTTTAATGTTCAAAGTAGGAGTGTGCTGCAGATTAGGGAGTTATTTTAGCGGAAACAAAGCGCGTATTTTACTTTTTCAAACGCCATTATGTATTCTTGTGGAACAGGGCATTGCGGACTTGGCGGCCCATCGGTTTTAAACACGGCCGCCTGTACTGGCCGACCTGTGATATTGCCCACCAATTTGCGAAGTGAACCTTCCGAAGTTTGGTCGGGGTCAAAGGTGATGCTGACCAATTCACTCACTGGATTTGCTCCGCAGGCGGTTACCCCTTCGTGTAGCGACACTTTTTCTTTCACTGAATTTACCTGCTCAGGGCTCTTCAGCCCGTCCACCTTGAAAATGGTCATGCTGATGGGCTTAACGTACGAGTGCATAGGGGCAGGTTCAAGATTTGCATATACCACAAAGGCCAAAAAGAGCCCCAAGAGAGTATATCCAATGCGTTTGGATGCTTTAATGAATGTGTTTTCCATAATTGAAGTTGGTTTTGCTTCTACTTACGGGAAAAGGATTTACAATAGATTTAGATAGTTCTTATTTTTTTTTGATATTGCAATCATTAAAAAAAGTAAAACCTAAGTCCATTTTCGCAAGTTGAGTGTGTATACTCGAAATATTAATAAGGTCTTAACCGTACTATATGGGATTAAAATTGCCTAAATACGATGAAGGCGAACTCGTTGAAATGCTTCGACAACAAGATCGAAAAGCATTCAGCTACCTCTATGATAACTATTCCGACGCTTTGTACGGGGTAGTACTCAAAGTAGTTCGCTCAGAAGAAACGGCGCAGGATTTGCTTCAGGAAATCTTCGTTAAAATCTGGAAGAATATTGCTCAATACGATGTAGGTAAGGGGAGGTTGTTTACGTGGATGCTCAACATTGCACGCAATACGTCCATTGATTATCTACGGGTAAATCGGCCGGAAATCCAAGACATTGAATCCGCCGTATATTGGGTTGAAGAGCATCAGGAGATTTATAACGAACTGGATGCCAAAGAACTGAGAGAGGTGGTCTCTCAGCTCAAACCGGAGCAGCAAACGCTGATTGAAATGGTATATTGGGGAGGTTATACCCACGAAGAAACGGCTCAGCGGCTAGAGATGCCGCTTGGTACCGTCAAAACCCGTGTGAGAAGCGCCCTTAGGGATTTAAGAAAATATTTTGGTACATGATTGACATAAAAGCATATATCGAATCGGGGATTTTGGAAGACTACCTTTCTGGGAATGTAACAGACCAAGAACGGCGGGAAGTAGACTGTCTTTCAAAAATATATCCTGAAATTAAAACTGAGTTGAATCAACTCAGCGAAGCCGTCGAACGTTACGCATTTGCTCACCGGGTGGCGCCGCCTGCTGGGCTTAAAGATAAAATAATGGCGCAATTGGTATTTGCCGACGATGTAAAGGAGGTTTCAGTGAATGACTTGCCTGCAAATAAAGCCACTGAAGAAGAGGCTGATGAAACACCTGTTTATAAACTTGATTCGCGCCAACCCTCGTTTCAGTGGGGGTGGGTAGCGGCAGCATCTATTGCGGCACTAATTGGCTCGGCGGTTTATTTCAACGCTCGTTTGGATACGCTCAATACTTCTTTGGCGCAGCAAAACGTGGAACTGAGTCAAAAAAATGAGCTGATTGCGAATCTAAATAACGCCGATAATCAGTTTGTTACCTTAAAAGGAGTTGACAAGTCGCCCAATAGTGCGGTACGGGTAGTTTGGAATCCCAAAACGCAAGAGGTCCAGCTGAATGTTCTTTCACTGCCCGTTCCAGCGGCAGGAAAGCAATACCAGCTTTGGGGACTAGTAGGCGGAAAACCCGTTGATTTGGGTGTTTTTGATGTCAATGGCGTGATGCAAAAAATGAAAAATGCACCGCAGGCCGAAGCATTTGCTGTGACGCTCGAAAAGAGCGGTGGAAGTCCAACCCCTACTTTGTCTGAAATGTATGTGATGGGTAAAGTATCAAGTTGATTACTTGCCATCATTAAGCCATAAAAAAAAGGCTGCTTGAAAAAGCAGCCTTTTTTTTATGGCTTAATGTTACTTCTGGATGTTGGCATCAATTACCAGTTCCTTTTCCCAAATAGCCTGATTTTCTTTTACAAATGCTTGGTACTTAGGGTGGTTCTGAAAAGTCGTGATGTCATCCTCTGTCCTAAATGTCAAATAATGCATGGCGTCATATTCTGACTTGCCAACTACACTAAGTGTTTTTCCGCCGCTGTAAGCAACCATCTGGGGAATTTCACGTCTCAACTGAGCAAACTCATTCATGTGGCGTTCGACGTCAGTAGCGGGAGTGCCCGGTTTGAATTTGATGCAAACGATTTTTTGGATTTCTGCCTTTTGGCTTGGAGTGTAGGCTCCGTAAATGATGAGCATAAAAACGCAAAGTCCAACGATCGGTTTAAAGTATCCTATTATTTTCTTCTTGTCCATGGTAAGTGACTAATTAAAAGAGTGCTATTGACTTAAATATCTGATTTTTGAATACGATGCAAAATTAACGAATGTTGTTTTAAAATTGTATATTTTTTATAAAAAATTGTAATAATTCTGTTAAAATGTAATTTTGCCAAATCAAATTATGAGACTATTTCCAACCGCAAAACAAGCTTAGGAGGCCCCTTTAGCATAGTATTGTACTTTCTGATTGTGTTTTAGCCATTTTTGCTGAGGGTTAGGGATTTAGAAGAACTAATTTTTTCACTTTTAACAATTTCAAACACTTTTAACCGCAATTTTAAATGTTACCAAAGCCTATTTTGCAAAATTTCAGATTTACGACATACAGAATAATATTTTGTGTAAGTGAGGTGTTTAAACATAAAAAATGGGCCGTTAAATCAATTTTTATCTTTTTGTTGCTGATAAGTACCCCCTTCCTAGCCTATAATTCGTCGAATACTTGGGGTTTTTGGGCGCATCAGCGCATCAATCGCTTGGCTGTGTTTTCGCTTCCGCCCGAAATGCTGGTGTTTTTCAAGAAACACCTTGATTATCTGACCGAAAACGCCGTCAACCCCGATAAGAGGCGTTATGCCGTTGTAGGGGAAGCACCAAGACACTACATAGATGCCGAAGCCTATGGCGATAGTGCTTTATACAAGTTGCCGCTGTACTGGAATGAGGCTGTTAAAAAGTTCGGCGAAGATACATTGGCGTTAAATGGCACCGTTCCCTGGGCGATTCAACAATACAAATCGCAATTGACGGAAGCCTTTCGACAACGAAACCCTCGACGTATTTTACGAGTTTCCGCAGATTTAGGTCATTATATTGCCGATGCCAACGTTCCATTGCACACCACCCGAAACTACAACGGACAACTAACGGGTCAGGAAGGAATCCATGCGTTTTGGGAAACCCGGTTACCTGAGTTGTACGCCGAAGAATACGACATGTTTTTGGGCTCGGCGGAATATGAACAAAAAACGGCCTTGCGCGCTTGGCAAGCGGTTAGACAGGCCAATGCCGCCTTGGACAGTGTTTTACGGTTTGAAAAAAATGCATCATTGCAGATGAAACCCGAACTGAAATATGCGTTAGAAGATCGCAATGGCGTGGTCATTAAAACCTATTCGCGTGAGTTCGCCAAGAAATACCATCAAATGCTAGACCGACAGGTAGAGCGACAGATGCGTGCTTCAGTAAAAATGGTAAGTGATTTCTGGTTTACGTGCTGGGTAGACGCAGGTCAACCTGATTTGGGGTCTTTAGCATCTTTTGAATGGGATAAGGCCGAAAAAGAGCAGGAGGAAAAAGAAAAGCAAAATTGGTTTCAAAGACTTTTTAAGGTAAGGTCTGAAAATGATAATTAAACAACCTGATTATATTCACGATAGCTCGGACTTTTACCACAAAAATTATCATCACCTTAAGCCTGTCATATGGAGCAATTTGCCCGCGAAAACTTAGCCGAGTGGAAACGTATTTTGGCCTATTGGGAAAAATATTCGCCTGATTATCAGCGTGGAGGGTTTCATGGTCAGGTAAATTATGACAATCAGCCAGTTTTAGATGCTCCGCGCTCGATTATTCTGGTCAGTCGTATCCTGTGGACCTTTTCGTTGGCGTATCGGCATTTTCACCGTAAGCGCTATTTGGTCCTTGCCGACCGAGCATACCATTATTTATACAACCATTTTAGAGATGCCAAAAATGGTGGTGTGTATTGGTCGGTCACTGCGGCGGGGGCTCCGCTCGAAACCCGAAAGCAACTCTACGGCCACGCCTTTGCGATTTATGGATTAAGTGAATACTATGCCGCTTCAAAATTTACCCCTGCGTTGGATTTTGCGCAAGAGCTTTTTAAAACCGTAGATAAGCACGGATATGATCCAGATAAGGGCGGTTATTTCGAAGCGTTTGGGCCAAGTTGGGAACTTGTTGATGATTTAATTTTAAGCAAAATGCCCTGGAATAAGTCTCAAAATACCCATTTACACATCATCGAGGCTTTTACAAATTTATACCGCGTTTGGCCCGATACTACCCTTCGTCAGCGCGTTGTGCATTTGACAGACACTTTTATGGAGAAATTGGTCAGTCAGAAAACGTATCGTTTACGTTTGTTTTTTAACCAAAATTGGAACCCCAAGGACGAAACAATTTCATACGGACACGACATTGAAGCTTCTTGGCTGTTGTGGGAAACGGCCGAAGTGTTGAATGACCACGAACGGAGCGGAAAAGTGAAGCAATTGTGCATTAAAATGGCCGAAGCTGCCTGTACTGGGTTAGGCCAAGATGGTGCGTTGGATTATGAATTTGACCCTGCCACCAATCACCGAAATCATGAGCGTAGTTGGTGGGTATTGGCCGAACAAATGGTAGGATTTTACAATGCTTATCAGCTGACAGGGGAGGAGCATTATAAAGATAAGTCGCTCAAAAGCTGGGAATTTATCAAAAAATACGTGCTAGATACCCAAAAAGGAGATTGGTTTGGAACCGTTAAACCCGACTTGACACCCGTTCGAAACGCTAAGATAAGTTTTTGGAAATGTCCCTATCACAACAGCAGGGCGTGTTATGAAATTGTCAGACGATTGGAAAAATAGGCAAACAGGAGAAAATCATCCTCCTGCCTGCCCATAATCAATTATTTATTTTCTTGCAACACAAGTACATCATGTCCAACGGCGCGTTTACCGTCTTTTTCATCAAGCGTAAACTGCACCCGGTCACCGATCACGAGGTCATTAAAATCATAATCTCGGAGGCTGGTATAATGAAAAAAGACATTGTTGGGGGGATACTTTATAAATCCAAAGCCTTCTTTGAGGGATAAAATAAAACTTTCCTTGCGTTCTTCATCGTTGAGCAGCGCAGTGTTTGACTCTTCAATGGTATTTTCTGAGGGTTCTTCCCCTTGTTTTGTAAATACTTTGCCTTTATTACGCGGAACAAACAGGTTGCTGTTGAAGGCTTCACCACGACTGTTAATAATGTCTTGCATGGCTACTGGATAGGTCACTTCTGCCAACAAATCCTGAGAAGTACGCGTATAAAAACGACTACCCTCTTCATCGGTATATTCAAAATCCCAGCCCAAGACCATTACCCGCGTACCAAGGGTGTTTAATTTTCTCACCAAGGGGACATAATCGCCATCTGCCGCAATAAGTACTAATACATCGAACCTTTTGTAGAAAGCCATTTCAAATGCTTCTAGCGCCAGCCAAACGTCAATACCCTTTTCGTGTTTTTTGCCCAGAGTACTCCTTACCGGTAAATAATGGGTTGTAACCCCCTCCGACATTAGGATGTCGTCAAAGACCCGTTCGTAGTAGAGCAAATCGCCGCGTTGACTAGCTTCCCCTGCCGTGAGTCGCCCTCTGAAATAATGAGCGTCCACTATTTGGCAGAGGCGTGGATCATTTTTCTCCACTTCTGCTACCTTCTGTCGTATAAAATCATGCAAGCCATTGATGCTGATTCGACTGCGGCGTTCGTGCGTGTAGTTATAGTAATTGCTGACGTGCAAGAAATAATTACCATCATAAAATACACCGATACGAGTTAAACTGTTCGGATTTCTGTGATTCATAGGTTCAAATAAAATTTAGGTAGGGTAGGGATGCTATATAAATATTTTTGGTGCTATATGTTATTTTTTTATGCATTTATTTAATTCAGAATGGGTTATCTGTACAATAAAATTTATACTATGGAGAAAGGCGTTCAATTTTCCATACATTATCGACGTCGATTCGGTAACGAATGCGGTCGTGTAAGCGACTGGGGCGGCCTTGCCAGAATTCAATTTCTTTGGGGATAACCCGGTAGCCTCCCCAATGGAGTGGTCTAGGTACAACTTGATCTAAAAATGTTTGTTCCAACAGGGATAATTTTTTTGTTAAAACGTCTCGATTCTCAATGACTTCGCTTTGTTCAGAAACCCAGGCCCCCAATTGGCTGTTTCGGGGACGAATGCTGAAATAAGCGTCGGATTCAGCGTCAGAGACTTTTTGTACATCCCCAAAAATGCGAACCTGACGTTCCAATTCTGCCCACCAGAAGGTAAGTGCCGCCACGGGATGGATGGTCAAATCTATCCCTTTGTGACTGTTATAATTAGTATAAAACACAAATCCCGTCGAATCTACCTCTTTGAGTAGTACTACGCGGCTATGCGGGTAGCCATCACCGCCGAGTGTGCTGAGAATCATTGCATTTGGTTCGATTACCTCGGCTGATTGGGCCTCTTCAAACCATTTTTCAAATTGAAGGAAGGGATTTGCTAAAACATCCTCTTCGGTTAATCCGTTTAGACTATAATCTTTTCGTAGATCAGCCAGTTTTTTACCTGCCATTTTGGGTTAATTTAGATTTAAAATTGAAAAACCGGTTTTGAAACATCGAAAAACGGTCATTATTATTATTTTTGCAAATCTAAGCGATGACTACCACATTTACGATGATTAACGACGGAGCAGAATTAAGCGAAAGCGAACAACTCACTCAGCAGAGTGTTGCAGCCATGGAAGAACTTGACGTGGTTGAAGAACAGTCAGTTGATTATACTCAACTTGATAAGAAGGGGTTTGTGAATTTATTAGAAAATCAACTGGTAATTGCCAAAAGTGAGGGGGCCAAACCCGCTGATTTTAAGCGAACAGACGAAATTCTCAAAGAAGTAAAAGTTTTCTTCGACCAAATCAAAAAGACAGAACGTGATGAGGCCGAACAACGCTATATTGCTGAAACAGGCTCAGATGAGGGTTTTGAGTTCAAACCAGATGATCTAAGTCAGCGTTTTGATTCCCTATACCGCCAAATTAAGGATGTTAAGAATCATTACTTTCAGGATTTAGAGAAATCGAAAGATAAAAACTTTACGGTTAAGACTCAACTCCTCCAACGCCTGCGTGAATTGGTTGATGCCGATGAGGCAAACTCCATGAATCCCGCAACAAGTTGGCAAGAATTTAAGAAAATCCAAGACGAGTGGAAATCGGCAGGAAACATTGCGTCTCCCCACAACAGCACGCTTTGGGCCACATTCCACGCGTTGATTGATCGATATTACAGCAACCGCAATATTTATTTTGAACTTAAAGAACTTGATCGCAAGAAAAACTTGCAGCTCAAGGGTGAATTAGTTGAAAAGGTAGAAGCGCTTGCCAAAAGTTTGGAAGGTAAAGCCCTCAGTCGGGGTGTGTTGGAGGAAGCAAATGCACATTTTGAGGAATACAAACACATCGGGCCAGGACCAAAAGCGGAGCAAGAGTTGCTTTGGCAACGTATGAAGTCAGCTTTGGATGTACTATACGATGCGCGTCGTGCCCAAACGGAGGATCAAAAACAGTTGCTTTCCCAAAATTACGAAATCAAATCCAAGATATACGAGGCATTGGTTCCGTTTACGGCATTTACTTCCAGCAGCATTAATGAGTGGAACGAAAAGACCAAAGAAGTGGTAGCACTTCAAGAGCAATGGGTAAATGCCAAAGGACAGATGTTGCGTGACGAAGGTCGTGAGTTGAGCAAAAAGTTTTGGGCAACCCTCAAAACGTTTTTTCACAACAAAGGAGAGTTCTTCCGTCAACTGGAAGCCAAGCGCGAACAAAACCTGAAACTTAAAACAGAACTTTGCGAAGCAGTTGAAGGAATTTTGGCAGCAGGTGAAGACTCCTCTTCCAATACCGATAAAGTGATTGCGCTTCAAAAACAATGGAAGCAGATAGGGCAAGTTCCTGAGAAATTTAAAGATTCTATTTTTGACCGATTCAAGAAAGCCTGTGATGCCTATTTTGACCGTAAACGGGCTAAGAATTCTGAAGTAGAGAAAGAGTTTGTTGAAAACCTCACCAAAAAACAAGCACTTTGTGAAAAAATAGAATCAGGGGCAAAAGCTGGCGAAGCAAGCTTAAGTGATTTGAATGCATTCAAATCAGAATGGGCAGGCATTGGATTTGTACCAAAGAAAGATATGCAGGCCATCAACAAGCGTTATATTGATGCGGTCAATGCGTACGTGAGTGCTATCGGGAAACTCTCTTCTAAAGAGCGTGAGCAGGTTATCCTTGAAAATGAAGTGTCGATGGTGGCCGATGGCGAATCATCACGCAGTCTCCAACGCAAAGAAATGGATATCCGCCGCCGGATGACGCAAATTGAAAACGATTTGACGATTTGGCAAAATAACATCGAATTCTTTGGCCGATCTAAAAATGGCGAGAAAGTTCGTGCAGAGTTCGTGAAAAAAATCGAAGTAGCCCAAAAGCAACTGGCTGATTTTAAGCATCAATTGAAAATTATTCGCGAAGCTTTGTAAAAAAAAGTAAACTAAATTTGTGTAAAGTAGTAGAAAATACTACTTTTGCACCACGAAATAAGAATGTCTTTAACGCTCCACCATCTGAATCATTAAAGATAAATTATTCGTGAATATTGCCTCCATAGCTCAGCTGATAGAGCAACTGACTTGTAATCAGTAGGTCGCTGGTTTGATCCCGGCTGGGGGCTCCAAAGTGTTACTATTTACACTCTAAACAAATAGAAAAAGCCTCCATAGCTCAGCTGATAGAGCAACTGACTTGTAATCAGTAGGTCGCTGGTTTGATCCCGGCTGGGGGCTCTAAGCCGATACGAAAGTATCGGCTTTTTTTATTGCTCATTTCAGGCGGCAAATGGGATCAAGTACAAAATTTGTGGAGCAACTTAGATTAAGCATATATCTGAGTTAGCCGATACAGGAAGAATTCTATGTTTCTTACCCCTCTGAATTGACTTCTGAACGCTTTGATTTTAGCGTTGAAGGATTCGGCAGAAGCATTAGTACTTCTATTATCAAAGTAATTAAGAATCGTCTCATAGTGGTTTTGGATGGAGCGCGCCACCGTATTAAAGGCTTTAAATCCGGACTGACGTACTTTCTCGTGCCATTTGGCGAGTCGTGCCAATCCATACAGTTTATCGTGGGTATTCTCAAAGATATGACTCAAAGACATGGTTAATTCATAAGCTTTTTTCAAGTCAGCATAGCGCTCAAAGAGCAGTTCGGCCCTTTGCTTCTGGCTTTCTGTCCAATCTGAGTCTTTTTTGTAGAGTACATACCTGCTGCGGGCCAATAACTGTTTCACTGTATCGCCATTGGAAAGCACTTCCGGCCGGTATTGTGTTTGAGTGGCTTTTGCTTGCTCAATAGCCTCATTTTCTGCCTCAATGGCTTGCCAACGATACTTGATTCTGATTTCCTGTAAGGCTTCCGAAGCTAATTTCTGTACATGGAATCGGTCAGTTACCTGTGTGGCAGAAGGAAAACAGCGTTTAGCGATTAAAGCCATATTGCCCGCCATATCCAACGTAATTTCGGCTACCTTTTTGCGCGTTTTCAGGGGAATTTTCCGAAGAATCTCAATGACTGTTTCCGCTTTCGTTCCTGCCACAACAGCTATAATGCCGCTTCTACCCTTGGCAGCTTTGTTGGTAAGAATGGTATACAATTCACCATCCGACAGGGACGTCTCATCAATCGAAAGATGCGTACCCATATTTTGAGCATACAGCAGCCATTGTTTGGCATGATGCTTTTGATCCCATTGCCTAAATCCGCTTTGATAATCTTTGTACTGACGCAGTAGATTTTTACCGTTGACTCCGTAAAAACGCCCAATGGTATGGGTATCATTTGGAGTCGTATCGATGTATCTCTTTTAAAAAAGACGCAAATTCCTGTGTCATTCGCGTGCCTTGGCCTACCTGATTCCAATTCCGTTGTTCTACTTTTCCAGTAGTGGTATTAAGCCAGCGACGGCGCTTGATATGAAGAAATACCCGTTTATCTCGAATGGGAAAGTCTTGAATCGTAATCTCAGGCAGAAAACCTTTCGATAATAAGTTCTTCCCGGAAAGCTCTGATTCTTCATAATTCTTCTCTTGGAGGTAGATATGAAGCACATTCGATACAGGTTCAACTTTGAGTAATTCGTAGTAAGATACGATAAAATCAGGTAAGAGGTACTCTACTAAAGGTAGGAAACTTTCCAAAACAGATAGGGTTGATTAAAACACAAACCTAAAAAAATCCAACGCTCTCCACAAATTTTGGGTTTGATCCGGCAAATGTCAATCAGCAACTTCGGCTCTAAGCCGATACGAAAGTATCGGCTTGTTGTTTTTAACTACTTTGAACCTACATGCGCTGTCTCTCTTTTGGGATCTGCCCATATTAAGAAGGCATCATTCTAATAACTTTTTTGTACTTTCACTTTTAAAAAGAAGGTGACCCATTTTAAAACATTGCTTTAAAATGAATAAAAGGCTGTCCATTTTGTTGGTATTGATGTGTGGTTTTGGGGTTGGGGGATGTTGGTATCGTCAATGTCCAATCAAAGGCTGCAAAGTGCGTCATGAGCATAGTCATGGAAGGAGTATTGTGCGTGGGAGAGGCACTTTTCCCAAGCCCCATTTCTTTGGAAAGCCGAGAACTTCGGCCGAAAAAAGAGAGCAGGCAAACGAAAGACGGCGTAAGAGGAGCTAGTTTTGCCATTATAAAGTATTTGGTGTATTTTTGTACAAAAGCATTTAATTTTTGTTTATGTCAGAAAACACCGGTAATATTATTCCTATTAACATTGAGGATGAGATGCGTACGGCTTACATTGATTATTCAATGTCGGTCATTATTTCTCGTGCACTCCCTGATGCCCGCGATGGATTAAAGCCTGTTCACCGTCGGGTGCTTTATACAATGTTTGAATCGGGCTTTTTGCACAATCGCCCCTATAAAAAATCGGCCCGTACCGTAGGTGACGTTATGGCCAAGTATCACCCTCACGGCGACGCTTCAATCTACGATACCATGGTGCGTATGGCGCAACCTTGGTCACTTCGTTACATGCTGGTTGATGGTCAGGGAAACTTTGGTTCCTTGGACGGCGATTCCCCCGCTGCCATGCGCTATACAGAATCAAGGCTGAAACGAATTGCCGAAGAGATGTTGCAAGACATCAATAAAGAGACCGTTAACTTTCAGCCTAACTACGATGATTCTGATGAAGAGCCGACCGTATTACCCGCCAAATTGCCCAACCTACTTTTAAACGGTTCTTCGGGTATTGCCGTAGGTATGGCCACCAATATGGCCCCTCACAACCTTACGGAGGTCATTGATGGGACCATCGCTTACATTGATAACAATTCTATCACTGTTCAAGAATTGATACAATACGTCAAAGCCCCTGACTTTCCTACGGGAGCTATTATCTATGGATATCAGGGAGTTAGGTCTGCTTATGAGACAGGAAGAGGACGGGTCGTGATGCGTGCAGTGGCTACTTTTGAGCAAACAAAGACAGGGCGTGAGCAAATTGTGATTACCGAGATTCCGTACATGGTCAATAAGGCAGACATGATCAAACGGATTGCTGATATGGTCAATGACAAACGTTTGGATGGGATTTCTGCCATCCGTGATGAGTCAGACCGTGACGGGATTCGCATTGTGTTTGAGTTGAAAAAAGATAGTATTCCCAATATTGTTTTAAATCACCTTTATAAGTTTACTCCCCTTCAATCATCATTTAGCATCAATAACGTTGCCTTGGTAAAAGGCCGCCCTGCGTTGTTGAACCTGAAAGATTTGATAAAGTATTACGTGGAGCACCGGGTGGAAGTGATCACCCGACGTACTCAGTACGACCTTCGGGAAGCAGAAAAACGGGCCCATATTTTACAAGGATTATTGATTGCCCTCGATAACCTAGACGCGGTCATTAAATTGATTCGTAGCGCCCGTGACCCCGAAACCGCCCGGAATGGTCTGATTGAACAGTTCAGTTTGAGTGAGCCTCAAGCCCGGGCTATTCTGGAGATGCGTTTACAACGCCTTACGGGAATGGAGCGCGACAAAATCATCGCCGAATTCGAGGAATTGATGAAGCTCATTGCTGATTTACAGGATATTTTAGCCAACGAAGTTCGTAAGTTCCAGATCATCAAAGACGAGCTTACTGATTTGAGAGCTCGCTACGGTGATGCCCGTCGCTCAAAAATTGAATACGCCGCCGAAGAGTTTGCGGATGAAGACATGATTGCGGATGAAGAAATGTTGATTACCATTTCGCATCAAGGATACGTAAAACGTACCCCAATCGGCGAGTACCGTACGCAGGGCAGGGGAGGAGTTGGCTCAAGAGGGGTTACTACCAAAGATGATGACTTTACGGAGCATTTGTTCTCGGCAACTATGCTCAACTATCTGCTGATTTTTACGGAATTTGGCAAGTTGTTTTGGCTCAAAGTATACGAAATCCCTGAAGGTTCAAAAACGGCGAAAGGTCGCCCCATTCAAAACCTCATAAACATTGAGTCGGGTGATAAAGTAAGAGCTGTCATCAATGTTCGTACTTTAAGTGATGCTGATTATATCAACAATAATTACATCATCATGTGTACTGAAGACGGCACCATCAAAAAGACATTGTTGGAAGCCTATTCGCGGCCACGTGCCAACGGTATTGCGGCCATTACAATCAATGAAGGTGACCGTTTATTGGATGTGGCACTGACCAATGGAGACAACCACATTATTATTGCTTCAAAGGAAGGGAAGGCTGTTCGATTCCATGAGAGCCGAGTTCGTCCAATGGGCCGTACTGCTGCTGGGGTGAAGGGAATCGAATTGGGTGGTGAAGGAACCACAAATAAAGCGATTGGAATGCTGTGTGTTAGTAATTTGGAAAAACAACTTATGGTTGTATCGGAAAATGGATACGGTAAACGATCACAGATTGAAGATTACCGTGAGACCAACCGAGGCGCTAAAGGTGTAACAACGCTGAATATTACGGAAAAAGTCGGAAGTCTGGTGGCAATCAAAGAAGTCTCGGATAGTGATGACTTGATGATTATCAATAAATCAGGAATCGCGATTCGTATGTCAGTCACTGAAATACGCGTTGCGGGCCGAAACACCCAGGGAGTGCGGTTGATTAAATTAAACGAGGGCGACGAGATTTCATCCGTTACCCGTATAGAATCAGAAGAAGCGGTTATTGATGGAAGTGAAGAGGGAGGCGCAGCTGCCCCCGAACCACCAATCGAAGCCTAGATTGGATGATATATTTGTGATAAGAAAGTAGATTTTAGGGTATAATTTTGTTATTTATCCAACAATCTGCTCTCTTATCCTTTTTTTTAAATTTATTCAATCAACAATAAGTCAATTTTTATCCCGTTTTTTGCTCAAATTTTAAACTTAATAACTTACCTCAAAATGAAAAAGTTGATCGTAACATCTGCTTTTAGTTTTTTTGCTATTTCTGCCTTTTCTCAGGTAGACAAATTAGTACTTGAACAGAAAAAGAAAGAAAAAGAAAAAAGCGACAAAGCTATCACAGACCCCAAAGCAGGTGCAAAATCGAGCACTTGGCTAGATCGGGGCAAATTGTATGATGAAATCGCCCGTCTCTATACTGAAATGGATTCAAGTGCTGCTTTAGTGGCTTATGAGTCATTTAAAAAAGCAGTAGAAGTAGATGCCGCAAAACCAGGTAAGGTGACAAAAGAAGCTCAGAAGTTTCTGACAGGAGGAACAGATGATAGTGGTGTGAACTTGGGAACGTCACTTGTAAAACAAGGTGCTGAGAAATTCCAAACCAAAAAGTACGATGAGGCAATTAAATTTTTTAACATAGCACAGGAAGTGAATCCGAAGGATACGCTGGCACCTTTATACGGAGCTTACAGTGCCATGCAGAGTCAGAAAAATGACATTGCTGCGACCATGATGGAGCAATACATCGAAAAAGGAGGGAAGGACGCTGGGAACTTCGCTTTGTTAGCCCAATTGTACCGTATCGAAAAGAAGAACGACAAAGCACTCGCAATCTTGGATAAAGGAATGGAAATATTGCCTGCAAGCAAAACATCCTTTAAAGCCGAGCGCGTCAATGTGCTTTTAGACACACAACGTTTAGAAGAAGCCAAAGTTGGTCTGAATGAATTGATTGACCTAGATCCCAAAAACGCGCAATATGCACTTAACCTGGGTATTTTGAACGACAATGAAGTACAACAGATTACGGCAGAAATCAGAAAATTAGCCGAAACATCTAAAAAAACAAGTGGGGTTGATCGGAAAATAAAAGAAGCTGAAGAGACCGATAAAGTTTTTGCGGACGAAGTAAAAAGAATTGCTGGATTAATTGCAAAACAACCAAAAAATGCTGATTTGAAACGTCAGAAAGCAGAGGTTGAAGCAAAGCAGAAGGAAAATAAAGTTGCCTTAGAAGAAGCAAAAGCAGAGTTGGTTAAGACAAAAGAAGAAATTGCCAAACTAGGAGATCCTTCAGCAAAAATTGCAGAACTTAATGCAAAACTCACAAAGGCCCGTGAAGGTGCAAAATCCGCTTATGACAGAGCACTCAAGGCGGATCCTAACAATTACGATGCACTTTTTAACATGGGTGTATTTTATTTCAATGAAGCAGTTGAAATGAAAAGAGAAGTAGATGCCATGGACATGAAGGAGTATAATGCAAAAGGCAAAGACCTAGAACCTAAGGTTTGCGGTAAATTCAAGCAATCACATCCTTATTTTACAAAGGCCAAGGCGATTAAAGAAGAAGAAGCCGTTGTCGAAACACTGAAACAATTGGATGTCATTTTGAAAGAATTTGAAGGAAAGAAAATTGTTTGTGAAGAAACAAAATAATAAAATAAGGAGTGGGTTCAACTCACTCCTTATTTTTGAATGTTTTATTTAACATAATGTAAATTATAATACATATTTTTACTTTAAATGAACATACTTTTGGTACAATTTTTGATCGGATTGTGTTAAATTATCATACCTATGAAAAATGAATTTTTTACTTCTATAAAAGTGCCAAAGATTAAAAACCGTCTTCAACAACTACCTATGCCTAATGACATTCATGAATATTTAATGAATGCAGATGAAACGGAAACGGCGATTGAGAATTCGCAAGAAGAATTGATTCTAGGCCAAAACAGCAATGTGCGTCATCTATGTGGCAAATATGAAAGATATTCGCTCTGCGAGGACCAAAAACGCCTTGTAAAGGATATTGTGACCATTTATGCAGATGGAAAAGTGATTGTACGATCAATGGAAGGAATTCAGAAAGGTGTTGCGTCGTATTTTATGAATTCAATCTTAGCCATCAATTTAAGTACACTAAATGATAAAGACGCAATTAGTACTCATTTATTGATGTATGTCGGACGATTTGAATATAGAGATATTGAGTGCCTACATGCTGTTTGTTCAACGATCAATAGCCACAACATACCCCTTTCTCGTCAAGAAGTCTTAATTCCGACGAAAACACTCGGCATTCTATCCGAAATTTTTCCGATAGAATCTCAAGCATTTTACAAATTGAATTATAAATACCCTCAATTGCTAAAATCTCTTCAGGCGCGTCCGTTGCTTACCTCCAATCGTATTTCATGGTAATTTTACCCTTTTACTACGTATTTTTTTAAAAAGCTGATTACCAGATGTTTAGATATTCACGTGAAACGTTGTGAAAATTTCGTGAAACAAAATGTGTTATTGTATTAATAGCCAGCCATTTGTGCTGTTAAAAACGTTTCACGCTCAGTATTTTTATGTTTAGTACTCCTGTTTTCGGGAATATTTCTTCAGTTATTCGAGGCGCAATCATGAAAGTTTGGGCGAGGCCAAAAAATTAGTTGTTTTGCGGTCAATAAATTTTAAAATTCACCGCCAGAATCTTACCAAGCTAGCAATTGTCAATGGAACATCTCTGTTAACATGGGATTGATTATGACGGCAGCCATCTAAGATTATCACCAATTTCACGTTATATTTAAGGCCTCCCCTCTTCGCTCACTGACCCAACCTACACTGAATGAGGTTCATTAAGTGTGGCACTTTGCTTATTTATTGTCCTAGAAATTGATTGAACTTAGAATTTGGATCTACGGGTATAACCTGAGAACTGCCATCGTCATAAACAATGGTTATAAGTACCGCACGACGAGGTTTTATCAATTCAAGAGAAGAATGATTTGAGGTCACTTCGGGTTTGCTTTGAGCGTTTCGAGAATCAGCTGAAGTCGATATCTTGGCCACGTGGTTTCTTTCACGCAAATCTGGCGTCGTTACATTACTAACTTTTGCGCCTCCATATCCTTGATTCTCAATTAGTTGTGTGATAATATGGGCTTCTTCTGGGGATTGAGTTCGAAACCATTCTAAGTTGTATTTTTCATTCCAAGCCACAATTTTCTCCAAAATGTCATGACTTGGCCGATTACGATAAGCCAAAATGTGTGAAATGGTTGAACGTTGTACTTTTATTGCATCTGCAAATTGAGAAGCATTCATATTGTTCTGATGTAGAATGACCCTAATCTTATTGTTTTTCAGGTAACGGATATCTGTAAAATCTGAAAATGTTGCCATATTGTAAACATTGAAAGTGATTTTACAAAGGTATTATTGTTTACATTAATAACAAATGTTTACAATTAAAAATTTATATGATTACAAATGTTTACAATTAAAAATTTATATGATTACAAATGTGTCAAATGTTTATGTATGTAAATTGTCGATTGTTTGCATTTTTATACTTTGTGTAAATTTATGTAAACGGATTATATTATTGATAATTAACTAGTTAACTCATTTCATATGAAATTTTTTGAATAATAGCCACCTCTACCTAAGAAGTAAATTGAACAATGTAATTTCTGTAAATAATCGCATTATTATTTGGAGTTTACAATATCTTTTTGTTACATTTGTATAAGTCAAACAGAGAAGCACAATATTTGGTCAGATAGTGCGGATGATAGTGAAGAAGGAAGCCGATTTGCTCGAAGATTTGTGGTTTGCTTATGTCGGGTTTTTCCGATAAGACAGTAATTTTATGGGGTAAATGAAGCACGTAAAAAAGCCACTCGATTGAAGTGGCTTTTTCGTTTTAAATATTTATCCTATCTTAAACGGCTACATTATTCTCTCGTAGGGCATCATTTAGTGATGTTTTTAGATCAGTACTAGGTTTTCTTTTCCCGATAATGAGCGCACATGGTACTTGAAATGTCCCTGCTGGGAATGTTTTTGGATAACTTCCTGGAATAACAACGCAATCATTGGGTACGTATCCTTTATATTCAATGACCTCCTCTCCTGTCACGTCCAGGATTTTCGAGCTACCAGTAATCGTGACTCCGGCTCCTAGTACGGCCCGCTTACCTATGTGTGCTCCTTCTACTACGATACAGCGCGAACCAATAAATGCACCATCTTCAATGATAACTGGTGCTGCTTGTGGGGGTTCAAGGACTCCCCCTATTCCAACTCCACCGCTGAGGTGTACATGTTTGCCTATTTGGGCACAACTTCCTACTGTAGCCCAAGTATCAACCATGGTACCTTCGTCCACGTAGGCACCAATATTAACATATGAAGGCATTAGTATAACTCCTTTTGCTAAGTACGCTCCATGTCTTGCTACAGCTGGGGGAACAACCCTCACTCCAGATGCTTTGTAGCCAGTCTTTAGTTTCATTTTATCATGGTACTCAAAAATCCCTATTTCTTTTAGTTCCATTTGTCGGATAGGGAAATAAAGTAGGATAGCTTTTTTTATCCAGTCATTGACAATCCATCCGTCGTTGGTTGGTTCTGCCACTCTGATTAGGCCCTCGTTCAATGCGTCTATTACATTCTCAATGGCTTGAATGACTTCTGGTTCTTTGGTGAGTTCTCTATTGTCCCAAGCGGCCTCTATTTGTACTTTTTCGTTCATTTGTAGTTAAAGTAAAACTTGATTTATTTTGATTTAATAATGTGATTATAGGGATTTTAAACTTATTTATTTGCTTAATTTATTTAAGTCTATAAAATGTATTATTATTAGTGTATATAATGTTCGGTATTGTAATAGAATGGTTTTCCTTGTTTGTTTTTGATTCTATGTTTCATTTTGGGTTGTTATACCCCTACTCTATTTTCTATATACTAGGGTGAAATTTGTTTTGTATGTAATATTACTAATTTATTGTCAAATGATGTAGTGTTTGATGTATTTATTGCCTTGAGTGTTTATTTTGATCTATGATATTATTTAGTAATAGCATTTTAGCTTCAATTTAGTAAATAGAAAATACATTAGCTTGTATTTAGTATAAATTACTAAACTTTACCTTATATTTTAGCATTATAACTGTATATTTACTAAATATACTAACATTAATTAGTAATAAATACTAATAACACTAACCAAGTGATCGAATTTTGCTAAAAAAACAATGGAAATGTATGCCTGCTATAAATAAAAAATATATAGTATCTTTGCCAATGAATTAATGATGTTCCATTAAACCACCAAAAAATACCCATGACAAAAGTAAAAGTAGCCATCAATGGTTTCGGACGAATTGGTAGACTTGCTTATCGCCAAATTTATAACATGCCAGACATTGATGTAGTAGCCATAAACGATTTGACGAGTCCATCTGTATTGGCTCATCTTCTAAAATACGACACTGCACAGGGAAGATTCAACGAAGAGGTAACCTCAACCGATAATAGTATTGTTGTAAATGGCGACGAAGTACGCATCTATGCACAAAAAAACCCTGCAGAAATTCCTTGGGGTGCTCATGAAGTAGATGTTGTATTAGAATGTACAGGTTTTTTTACCGATAAAGATAAAGCAGCAGCTCACATTACCGCAGGTGCCAAAAGAGTCGTTATCAGCGCCCCTGCAACTGGCGATTTAAAAACGGTTGTTTTTAACGTAAACCACAGCATTCTTGATGGCAGCGAAACCATCATCAGCTGCGCAAGTTGTACCACAAACTGTCTTGCACCAATGGCCAAAGCCCTTAACGACGCTTTTGGTATCGAAATAGGAAGCATGACTACCGTACACGCCTATACAAACGATCAAAATACACTTGATGCTCCTCACGCTAAAGGTGACTTAAGACGTGCAAGAGCTGCAGCCTCAAACATCGTTCCTAATAGCACTGGTGCAGCTAAAGCAATCGGATTAGTATTGCCCGAACTAAAAGGCAAATTAGACGGCGGCGCTCAGCGTATACCTGTTATCACTGGAAGTTTAACCGAATTAACCGTTATTTTAAATAAAAAAGTAACGACCGAAGAAGTTAATGCCACCATGAAAGCAGCAAGTAACGAAAGCTTTGGATATAATGAAGACGAAATCGTAAGCAGCGACATCATCGGAACTTCATTCGGAAGCCTATTCGATGCTACACAAACGAAAGTAATCAATGTTGGCGATAAGCAATTGGTAAAAACTGTAAGCTGGTACGATAACGAAATGAGCTATGTAAGCCAACTCGTTCGTACCGTTAAATACTTTGCACAGTTAATCTCGAAATAAGTAAAACTGAGTGATAATTTAAGCTATTGATACCGAAAAAGGCACTATCTCTAGTGCCTTTTTCTATTACTCCCCTCTCATTATAATTATTGTTAAATTTCTGACAATTAGACACTTAAGTTTTAAGATGAAAAATAATTCATTTTTGAATATTTATTCATTTTAAAACTTGTGTTATAAAAAACGCCCCCTTAGATAGTGAACAGGAAACCCTTTTTCGGTAAAAATTTGCTCAAAACGTGTCTTAATTCCATGGTGATCATCATGCATTTCAGATTGGTAGAGGTCAAAAGTAGCTTCTAAATCCTTCACCCCAAACTGCGTAAGTTCTTCTAATGTGAAATCAAACAACTCACGATTGTCGGTTTTTAAATGCAACAAACCTTCTTTCTGCATCACAGCACGGTATTTTTCCAGAAAATGCGGATGGGTTAATCGCCGCCGAACCCGTTTTTTGAGATTGAATGGGTCGGGGAAAGTAATCCAGATTTCAGAGACTTCCCCTTCTTCAAAAAAGTTTTGAAGAAACTCAATGTTCGCCCGGAGAAACGCCACGTTGGTCAAACCAAGCAGTGTGGCCTGCTGACTACCCGCCGCCAGTCGGTCACCTTTGACATCAATGCCAATAAAATTCAAATTGGGATATACTTGCGCTAATCCAACCGAATACTCCCCTTTTCCGCAGGCAAGTTCAAGAACGATGGGATTTGTGTTCAAAAAGTAACTTTCGTTCCACTTTCCTTTGATGGTTTCGTAGAGAGGTTTACCAACCTCTAATACATTGTCTGCCAGCGCATTACTCGCAAATTTAATCAGTTTCTTACGGCTCAAGGTTTTAATAATTTTGATAAGACAGTAATTAGGTACAGAATATTCAAATCTCAGACAGTTCAGAAACCACAAAAGTACTACCCCCAACGTAAATAAAATCATTAGAGGTGGCTTTTTGTCGGGCTGCGCTCAATGCCTCGTTTACATCTCTATATATACCACCTTTTAAACCAACTTTATCTGCTATATAGACTAATTCACTTGAAGGCAACGCCCTTGGTGAATCAAAGCTGCAAAAATAGAAATGGGCATTTGTCGGAAAAAGCCCCAAAACCCCTTTTACGTCTTTGTCTTTGACAAATCCCAGAATAAAGTGGAGTTGGTCGAAATCGTATCTTTTGATTTGGTTAATGGTTTCGCTCAATCCGCCATAATTGTGGGCAACATCGGCAACGGTCATCGGCGATTCACTCAACACTTGCCAACGCCCTTTAAACGAGGTAAGGGTTGTACAATGCGCCATTCCTGATTTTACCGCATCCAATGGAATATAAAAGCCTTGTTGATTTAATAATTCAACACTTTGCCAAACCCCCGCCACATTTTTAAGCTGATAGTTCCCGACCAAATCCAGCGTTATTGTATTTGCTGGCAAGGAGGCCTCTTTTTTACTTTCTATCGTTACGATACGTTTACCTTTTTCTACCGAAAGGGTGTTGACATGGTACTGTTGATCAGCGAAAAAAATCGGAGCGTTCAATTCCTCGGCTTTTTGAATAAAAACGGGGGCCGTTTCGGGCTGGGTTTCCGAAATGACGACGGGGGTATCAGCCTTAATAATTCCCGCTTTTTCAAAGGCAATTTTTTCAAGGGTATCTCCTAACAAGTCAGTATGATCAAAACTGATGTTGGTAATGACAGACAAAAGCGGGGAAATAATGTTTGTGGAGTCCAAACGCCCCCCCAAACCGACTTCAATGATGGCAATATCAACGTTTTGCTGGGCAAAATAATCAAACGCCAAAGCTACACTAATTTCAAAAAAAGACGGCTCAACCCTTTCGATGAGGCTCTTATGCTTTTCGACAAAGTCGACCACTACCCTTTCTTGGCACGGCTGGCCATTTATCTTAAAACGTTCAGTATAGGATTTTAAATGCGGTGACGTATGCAGGCCTACGTTATACCCCGCGGATTGGAGAATGGCCGCCAACAGATGAGAGGTACTCCCTTTCCCGTTGGTACCGCCAACGTGAATGCTTTTAAACCGCGTTTGGGGGCTTCCTAACGCCTCGCAAAGAGCCATAATGTTACCTAACCCTGGTTTCATCGCAGCGGCTCCTACGCGGTGAAAAACGGGCAATTTCTCGTACAAATACGCAATGGTTTCAGAATAGTTCATGACCGATTTTAAATGAAATAAAGGCAAAAATAAAGCGTCAAGAATTAACTTCCTGACGCTTTGCGCAATGTTTTAAATTATTTTACGAAATCTAATCCTTATCGAGATTTGATGTTGAACGTAATCGTGCCTTTGGAGGTCGGTGGTACATTTTCCGATTTTGGTACGAGTTTCATTCTACTTACCGCCCGTTTGTATAGGTCGACAATGGATTGGCTCACCGTCGATTCTTTAACCCGTACGTTTACAATGTCACCCGTATCGTCAACGGTTATTTCAAAAACAATGCGGCCCGATTCGTCTGAATCATCTTTCACCTGCGGTCGCGCCCCCATCCCCCAGCCTGAAACGTTTAGCGCCAATCCCGTTGCTGAGCCGCCTGGCTTACCGTACAAACTTTTGGCGTCAATTTTCCCGTTGGGGTTTCCTTGATCTCCTACGGTTCCTGGTTTGTCGCCATTGTTATTCCCCCCCGTGCCCGAAGCGGTTCCCGTGGTTCCGTTGCTGCCTTTTCCACTCCCTGATGACTTTTTAAATAGCGCGTTCTCATCCACTTTTTTAGGTTCAGGAGCGGGCTTTTCGGGGGTAACTGGCGCGGGAGTTGTTGCTTTAGATTCGGATTTAACAGGTTTGGTTTCTTCCTTTACTTCAACTGGACTTTCTACCTTACTCGTTACAGGAGGTTTGACGGGGGCCGTCTTGACGGGCTTAGGCGTTTCTACTTTGGTTACGGGTGGAGGCGTCACTTTGGGCGTAGGCGTTGCCTTCACTTTGGGGGTATCGTCCGATTTTTTGACATCTTCTGCCCGGGGTGAATCACTGGCTTTGTTATACGTTTGAACTTTTCCGTAGCCTGCCGCGTCGGTTCCAAAGTTTACTTCTACGTATTCAATGGTTTCTACTTTAGGAATGGTTTGGTATAATTTTACAAAAAATAAAGTCACAAACAGCACCGACGTTACGATTGTTGAGCCGGCAAAGGCAACCATTTGGTGTTCGCGATCTTGGGGGCTGGTCACTAGCATTGGTAATTCTTTGATTGATTTTGTCTAATTAACGCAAAATAAAGGGAATTTGTATACTGACAAAAAAAAAGGGGCAATTAGCCCCCTTTACTATTTTCGATTAGTATGATTCTTTATTGACGAAATACGTAAGCATTGGCTCCAGAAAGGAAACTTACACGGGCTAACTGTGATTTTGCTTTTTTAGAATTCTCACACCCAATCGCGGCCACAATGATTAATTTCCCCTCGATGGGTTCAGGGTTGAGAATGTGCGCGTTCTCGTATCCGTTCCGTCGCAATTTTTTCTCAAGTTTACGGGCGTTTTCAATATTTGAAAATCCACCTGCAATCACCAAAAAGTCAGATTTCTCATCCGATTTGTAAGAAATTGGTGCGGGTTCTTCGGTGATTGGCTTTTCGACAACTTCTTTTTTTACGGCAACGATTTCTTTAACTGCTATGGGCTTAACTGCTACGGCAGGTGCCGACTCTTCAGCCGTTACAGCCTCATTTTCAACGGGTAAAGCCGATGTCTCTTTTGGGACTGAATACTGTTTTTTAACACTGTTAGATTTAATATCAGTCGCAAACCAAGCTTTCACGGCAGGTACAAGGTCAAAAGGATTGAGGCTTGACTTTAAACTTTCGGAAGGCAACTGGGTAATTCCCGCTACCATCGCGCAACCAGCAATCAAAAGACCTCCAATGTACATTCCGACGCGGGAGCGACGACGACGGGGTAACTCATACGTCAACTCCTTAGCCGCACGGTCCGTCTCGGTCCAGTTGTATGCATCCGCAGTTTCGGCAATTTTCAATGCGGGGTCTACCTGATTGACATGGACGGATTTCAAACCATAGCTCTCGGCGTAGAAATTAACCAAGGGCAACGGCTCAAATTGTAGTTTACCTTCCTCATTATTGGCCAGACTTCCAATGCCCTCCAACATAAAACTACCATTCTCCTGAATGGACTGTTTGATGTCTTCTACAAATTTCCGAATTCGTTTCTGTGCTTCTTCACGGGAGATTTGCTCATTGATGGTCAGGTAGTGCGCCAATAATCCATCGTCCAATTTGAGCGCTTCATTGAAGGCTACCCTTTTTTGGGGTGCGTGGTAAAGTGCATTTTGCTCGCTGTAAAAAGCGTGGCTGAAATACACTAAAAACCCGCCTAGGTCAGGCAGAACAACACAGTCGTGTTCGAAAAGTAATTTTCGGGTATAATCCAATACCGATATCATATCTTTCATCAAACCGTTTATGGGGAATTGGGTACTAAGGTACACATTCAAAAAAAAAAAAGCAACAGTCCGAAGACGATTGCTTTTTAAATTAAAAGAAAAAGATGGCTAATTGCTTCTTATAGAACGCTCTGACGCATCTGCTTCTGCAAAAGTTTTTTTATTTAGAACTGGAGCGATAATCCAGCTAAGAAATTAAGGCCCTGTTGCGGATAATACAAATACCGCTCGTAGCTTTTGCCCAGCAAATTGTTGACCGAGGCAAAGATAGAAAAGTTGCGCGTCAGCAGATAATCCACCTTCAAATTCAAATCTACAATGGGTTTCAAGGCTACGGTTTTTCCCGTCAGAAAGTTCCGATTTTTGATTCCGCCGATATAATAGGCGTCGATGGTCGCGAACATTTTTTTGCTGAAAACAAAGTGGTTATTCCACGTGACCGTGGTCGTTGGACGCCCCCAAGGCTGTTCGAGGCGTTTGACTCCGTAATCATAAAAATCACCGCGCAAGGTAGAACGAACAATGTTTTGGTATTGGTAGCCTACCTGGGCCGAAACCGTCAGCACGTTGATATAATCGGCATCATACACGACGGCAAACTTGGTCGAATCTAGCCAATCATTGTTAAATCCGTAAAAATTCTTAAACAATGCGTATGATACTTTCCCCTCAAATTGAAACGAGGGTCCCACTTCTCCTTTTAACCCGCCGTAGATGTCTCGGCTTCGTTCGGTATTGGCAATGGTCACATTGGGGGCTAACCAGCGGTTTTCGCCCAATAATGAGCGGAGCGTGTTACGGCTCATATCTCCCCCGTAACCCGCAAAAATATGAACTCCGTTAAAAGGAACAGCATCCACTTCCAACTGCGGGAATCCAACGGTACGGTTTATTTTAAGGCGATCGTCAGTTTCGTTGACGGCTTTGAATGCCGCCGTTACCGTGAACGCATTATAAGCAAATTTGAACGCAGGCTTGATGCTGAACAAGTTGCGCTTAAAAGTTTCGGCATCGACCCGCTGTGAAACAAAGGCATCGGCGTTCAGCAGCGCAAATATATTTTCGGTAATCGGAATCGAACCCGAGAAATTGGTTCCCCAGTCGGTTTCGCCCGCATTGTAGCGGTCGCTCAAACGATACAAAGAGGTTTTGAGCGCGTAGTCAATGAATTTGTTGTTGTCAATATTTTCAAATCCTACCTGAAGACCAAAGGTGTTGAGCGTTTGGCGAATGTTTGCCTTTTGAACTTCGGCGTTGGGCTGGTTGCGGTTGGCGTAGAAATAATAATTGTCGCGGTCATAAAAAAGCGTCCCCCCCAACTTAAATGTACTGCCCAAATACTGGCCGTTGATTTTCAAGCGGTTTTCACTATTGGCCGAATTTTTCCCGTCTACGGGCCCCGTTTGATTGGAAAGATGTTTAAAATGAACATCATACCCAAGGTCTTCGGTTTGCCCCCCCATGAATCCTTCGCCGTACACCTTACCATAATTGCCCCCGCCGAGTTTTACATAATTTTGCAGGTTACCGTCTTCTTCGGGTTTCTCATTTCCGTTGACGGGCAACACATTGGGGGTCATCTTTGGGGCACCAAGGGTAAGTTTGGGAGCTCGAAATTCATAATTTAACTTTCGGTCGTCGTCCTCGTTGGTAAACGGCTGCAATTTATTGTACAGGCGGTTGGCCGGTGGCAATTCAATTTTTTTCTTTTTTTCAATTTCAAACGTCTGACTGTCAATCTCGCCCGTTGGTTTTTGGGCCAAAACATCTTGGGAAAGAAAGGTATATAGTGACTGGCTGACTAAGAGTGATACGAGTATTTTTTTCATCGTTTGTCCGTTTCGATTGGGTTATCCGTTTCCTGTATATGCGGTGTGGGTTATTGTAATGCGGCCAATTTTGCCTTGGCCAGTTCGAGGGCTTGCGCATCATCGGTGTTTTCAATCACTGATTGGAGCGTGGCTTTTGCCTGATCGGGGTCTTTCAATCCCACATATACATCGGCCAATAAGATAAAGGCCCTTACCCGCCACTTTTCATAGTCGGCAAATTGCTTATTCAATTCCATCACCGACGCCTGAGCTTCTTTGTATTTTTGCTGGCGATATAGGGCGTCGGAGGCCCAATACTTCGCTTCTGCCCCAAACTCATCCTTGGAAACCGCCAAAATTTTCTTCAATTCGGCATCGGCAGTCTTGTAGTCTTCTTTTTCAATGTACACTTTCGCGGTTTGCATTTGGGCTTTTTTGGTTGAACCCGGAATGACGTCTCCCGCGTTAATCACTTCACGGGCAAAATACAGGGTCGAATCGTATTTCTTCATCACAAAGTAAGTATCCATCAATCGCATCAATCCCGTTACCCGGTCGGTTTTACTCTCTGACTGCGCAAACACTACGTAATAATTACGCACCGCATTGGGATAATTTCCCAGTTGGTTTTCAATATCTCCCGCCCGTAAGGCCGCTTTGGGAGTAAACCGCTCGTCTGACTCCCCAATGACCATGTTAAACAATTTGATGGCATTGGGGAAATCGTTGGAACGATAAAAACTTTCTCCCGCCAAATACCGTGCTTCCGTGGCCGATGCGCTGTTGGGGTAATCCCGGATAAAACTTTGCAGGGCTTTGAGGGCTTGGGGATACTTTCCATCGGCGTACAATCCTTTGGCCGTTTCAAATTCCAATTTTTCGGTTTCGGTACTTTGCGGATTTTTACGTTTGTAGTCAGAAAGCACATCCGACATTTCCTCGGTCCGTCCCGCATTTTCGAGCGTAGACTGCAGCCCCAACAAGGCTTCTTTGGCCGCTGGAGCGTCTGAATACTCACTCAAAATACGTTTGTAATCGCGCACGGCTTCTTCGTACACCTGAATGTTATTGTAAGCCAACGCCCGTTTTAAAAGAGAAGGCGGAATCAGGTAGCTACGCGGTTTGTCTTTGATCAGGCGGCTGTAAGCCCGAATGGCGGCTTGGTAGTTTGCCCGTTCCATGTCAATGTTGGCCGATTGAAAAAGGGCATCATCGGCGTACCGCGACGTCGGGAATTGAGCAATCACCTTATCGAATTGGGCCTTGGCTTCTACGTCTTTTTCCTGATACGTGAGAATCAACCCTTTTTGATACAAGGCATAATCGCGGTCTAAACGGCCTTCACTAAGCGCTTTGTCGTACATGGCCATTGCCTGTGCGTAGTTTTTATCCGTCAGGTAAGAATCCGCGATTCGAATCGTAGCATCTTCGAGGGTCTGTGGGTCGCCGACCGTTTTTCCTTTGGCAACGTATTGCTGGAAATTAGTCAGGGCAGATTTGTAGTCTTTGGTGTTATAATAGGCGTATCCTAACGAATAAAGACTACGAATGCCGTAAGGAGAACCTGAACTGCCACGAACCAGCTGCTGATAAATGGGAATGGCTTCGCCATAGCGATTCATGGCCGAAAAAGCTTCCCCTTTTTGAAAATTAGCGGCTTGTTCAATGTCACGGTCAATGGGATATTTAAGGGATTTATCGAAATTAACGATGGATTGGGCATAGCGCTCGGCATTAAAGTCGGCAATGCCCAAATTCATGGTTTGGCGCTGATATGCGGCTTTGGTGGCATCGTCCAATTTTTTCAGTTTTTCAATGTACGCCACCGCCGCCGCACTGTTGTTGGATTTGGTCAGCGACAAAATGGACAGCTTAGTGGCTTCTTCTTCAAAGCTGCTATTGGGGTATTTTTTCAGAAACTCCTGTAATTCTGTAAAAGCAGCCGAATGGTTATTCAGTTCAAGCTGCACTTTGGCGTGGTTGAAGGTTGATTCTTCCTGAATGTTTTTATTAAACGCCAATTTAGATGAATTATCCAGCGCCGTCAACGCCGCCTGCGGATTTTTGTTTTGTAAATGGCTAATTCCAATGACGTAAGATGCAAACTGACCCGTTGTATCTTTCCGGGTCGAAACGGTTTTTAATTGATCAATGGCACCCGTATAGTTACCCGTACGAAAAAGGGAATGACCATACCTAAACTGAACTGGCGCGGGGGCGGCGGTTTCCCGTCCTTTCAATTGCGAATACAAGGCGTAATTTTTGGCAGCCTCGGCATAATTGCCTTTCCCATAATATACCTCAGCGGTGTAAAGTGCCACGTCATTGAGTTTCACACCACCCCCTTGCTGACGACGCAACAACGGCTCCGAATAAGCAATAAGTTCATCATAACGCTCCGCTTGATACAGCGAAGCCACAATCCAGTTGGGAATATCAGCTTTGAACTGCGGATTTGTCTCGATGCTTTTGAAACTACGATACGCATCCATGTACTTCCCGTTTTGGTATTGAATTACCCCCGCATAATACGAAGACGGGGCAAAATAATCGCTTGTAGGGTCGCGTTGTACTTCGGCAAAGTACTGCAAGGCCGCATTGTATTGTTTTAAACTATAATACGACAGGCCCAACTTATAGCGGGTTTCGGCGGCGGCGTAGTAATTAGCACTGCGTTCGAGTGCTTTGGTCAGGTAGGTAACGGCGTTTGAATAATCTCCCCGGTCAAAGTAGTATTTCCCTAAATCGCTGTAAATCACCGCCGCTTTGGGATGCTCTGGGTGGTTTCGCACAAAACGATCCACGGCCAACTCCGCTTCGGGGGCATCGGCATACAGTGCGCACAAGGTCGTGTAATATTCGGCGTTTACGGCCGTGTAGTCGTTGGTATTGAGCAAAGCGGGCCGTTTCTCTAAATAATACCTGAACTCTTGTTTGGCGGCCGAATAATTTGATTTTTCGAATAGCTCTACGCCATTACGATAATGTACGTCGGCCTCGGTGTATCCGAGGGTATTTTGGGCATTTACCCGGATAAATAAAAAGAAACAAATGGAGAGTGGAAGAACGCTGCGTCTTAAAAGCATGATGAGGGAATTAGGTTTCTTCAGTTACGCAATACTAATAAGTTATTCTGATAATTTTGCCAAAGAACGAAAAACCACGCGTAAAACGTATACAATAGCCTTTTTATATACCAGCGTTGGGGGCAAAAAAAAACCTAGTTTGGGTCGAAAATGAGTCGTTTTTCACCCACGTAGCGCAGGGGCAATTTCTCCGTCTTGATTTACAAGAAAAGACCCTACTCACCACTATTTAATGCTCACGAAAAATCCGCCACCAACCAATTAGTGTTACATAAATCAACCTTCCTAAGGACGTCAACTCTAGCGGGGAGGAATCCCTTCTGCTTCATAAAATGCGTGAAATGAATTTCAGGCCACAAATTTCAATAAAAACTTGTTTTTTTAGATGAGAGGCTGTATTTTTGCGCTCCTTTTGTAGAAATCAAGACAATATATATTTTACAATAAACCAATGGCAAATCATAAGTCAGCATTAAAGAGAATTCGGGCCAACGAAACAAAACGCCTTAGAAACCGTTACCAACACAAAACAACCCGTACCATGGTTCGCAAACTGCGCGATACTAAAGACCAGGTTGTGGCATCAGAACTTTACAAAACGGTGTCATCTATGTTGGATAAATTAGCGAAGAAAAACATCATTCATAAAAACAAAGCAGGTAACCTCAAATCGAAGTTAGCAAGATACGTAAATGGTCTTGCAGCCACTGCTTAGTTCTTTTTTGTTTTATAAAAACCTTCAAAGCGAGTAGTTTTGAAGGTTTTTTTGTATTTATGCAAAATTAACTATTGAATCAAATCGTTGTATAACCTGAAACCACTGTAAAATTCCATGAAAAACTTGAGTGCAACATTGGGTATGGCATTGTTGAGTGTAACAACTGCCTTGGCCCAAAAACCCACCATTGAGTTTAATGCCCGCGGTATTGTAGCCCTATCTGATGGCGACATGGCCGCCTCGGCAAGTGTAGACGGCAAATTATTAAAACAAGTTGGCGTAAAAGATGCATTGACCGTTTATCCTCTCCCAATTAAACAGGGTCAGGAAGTGGGCTCATCGCCCGTTCCTAACTCCGCTTTTGGATGGACCCGCAACGCCACCATTACTTCGGATGGTCGATATGCGTACGTGATTGAATCTAGGGCCCAGACGACCGACAGTTTAAAAAGCGTAAAAAGTATTGCTGAGTTGCCCGCTGGTAGTACCATGTACATCGTAGACATCTCAAACTTGGCCAAACCTACGGCCCGTAAAGTACCCGTGGGTAAAAACCCAACGGCCGTTGATATGCTGGGCAGCAACCTGCTGATTACTTCGGAAGAAACCGGCAAAGAATTACGATTATTTGAAATCGGTGCGGGTGGTCTTCCTACCCGGAACGTGCCCATCGCGTTGAACCTCCAAAATGCCCGGGCAACGGACGTTACGTGGCACCCCGACGGCGAATTTGTGGCCATTACGGTAGAAGAGACCAAAGAAATCTGGCTTTTCAAAGCCAAGCGTAACGCGCAAAACAAAATTGCTACGTTTGAGCCCTTTGGTACCCCCGCAAAAATTACGGGAAAACCTGGCCCAGGCGCGTTTACGCCCGATGGTACCTTATTTATTGTTTCAGATTTGAAGGATGGCTCAGCTGCCAGCGAGTTGACAGCCATTCAGTTCAATACAACCGCCGAAGATCCAAAAACCGCTGAACATAAAGTTCTCGGTTCAACGGCCGTAGGAATCGGCGCTGAAAGCTTTAGCATCAGCCCCGACGGAACCACCATCGTAACAGCCAACAAGAATGCTTCGGCTCAACCTTGGGAAGGCAACGTTGGCAAAGCAACCCTTTCGTTGTTAACCTTGGCAAAAGACGGAAAAATGGCAAAAGTAGCCGATTACGACTTGGATGGCATTGCCCCTGAAAGTGTCATTTTTGATAAAACAGGCGACAATGTGGCCGTTTCGTTATACGAATATTTTGACTATGGCAATCGTAATGGTGGAATTGAGTTTTTTAAAGTCACCAAAGGTGGAACCCCAGCCCTGACCAAACAACTCGCCAAAATCAGCGCCCCTAAAGGTTGCTATACCGTAAAAATCATTCCTTAATTAAGGATATTACAACCCTAAAAGGGAAGTCGTTTCTTGATGAAGCGGCTTCCCTTTCTTATTTTTGCCCATTCTCATCCCCTTTTTCCATGACATTACAACAAATACAAGAAGCGACCGAATTTCTTCAGCAACAAACGCAACACTTTACGCCAACCACCGGAATCATCTTGGGTACGGGTTTGGGGGCTTTGGTACAAGATATTGACATTGAGTACAGTATTGACTACGAAAACATTCCCCATTTTCCCATCTCAACCGTCGAATCACACAAAGGGCGCTTACTCTTTGGAACGCTGGTTGGTAAAAAAGTAATTTGTATGCAGGGGCGCTTTCACTATTACGAAGGCTATTCAATGCAGCAAGTGACGTTTCCCATCAGGGTCATGAAATTTTTAGGAATCCAGCAATTAATCGTTTCAAATGCAGCGGGTGGACTCAATGAAAACTATCAGGTGAGCGACTTGATGATCATCAACGACCATATCAGCCTCTTCTTGCCTGAAAATCCGCTCATTGGCCCCAACCTTTCTACCCTCGGTGACCGCTTTCCCGACATGAGCGAACCTTACGAAACGACGTTGGTTGAGAAAGCACTCCAAATTGCCCAAGCCAACGGAATTCGGGCCCACGCAGGCGTGTATGCAAGTGTAACCGGTCCACAACTAGAAACCAAAGCCGAGTACCGGATGCTGCGATTATTGGGTGCAGATGCCGTGGGGATGAGCACCGTCCCAGAAGTGATTGTGGCCCGCCACATGGATTTGCCAGTGGTTGGTATTTCGGTCATTACGGATATGTGCATTCCTGAACAACTTGAAAAAGCTGAAATTCAGAAGATACTGGCCGCCGCTTACAAAGCAGAACCCCACATGACCTTCATCATCAAAGAATTGATTCACACCTGATATTTTACTATTTAAAAAACATATTTGTATTAAAAACGCCCAACCCGTTTTGACTTAAAAAACCTTTAAAGTCTCATTTTGAGACAATCAAAAGACATTGGTTTAATTTTTACGAATTTTTATCGTTTTTTTTGGTCACTTCTTGCATTTTTAAAAAATATCATTTTATCTTTACACCCAAGTTCGATATAAAAGGGACAAAAGAAAATTTAACAATACGTAATATTGAGAGAACGTTTTACTACAGTCATGAATTTAAGTGTGTCGAGATTTAGTACAGTAGTTATACTTATAGTAGTAGCTGCACTTTCTCGGATAGTACCCCATCCGTTCAATTTCACTCCTATTGGAGCGATTGCCCTATTTGGTGCTGCACAATTTAATCGCAAATTATTTGCATTCATGATTCCGGCAGCGGCTATGCTTTTAAGCGATGCCCTCCTTGGTAACCCATCTCTCCCTACCTACCTTTCTTTTGCACTTATTACCGTTTTTGGTTTAGTTTACTTGAAAAAAGTGACCATGAGCCGCCTGTTTGTTTCAAGTTTGGTGGCGTCCATCTCGTTCTTTTTAATTACAAACTTTTTTGTGTGGTTTGGAGGTAGCATGTATCCACAAACAGGACTGGGATTAATCGCCTGCTACTCCGCGGGATTGGCCTTTTACCAACAAACATTATTTGGTAACTTATTTTTGAACACAATCATGGGAGACTTATTTTATACTTCCTTGCTCTTTGGTTCATTTTATCAAATTAATAAAATTGCTTTCAAGCCCACCGTGGCATAAAAATATTTGTTTTCATGGCTGTTAATAGGTAGACAAATAGCTCCGATCTTCGGAGCTATTTTCTTTTACCTTGTAGCCCTCCCGAATGTAAAACTACAACGACATCTCCCTGGTTAAAAAAACCTTTTCGTACCAAGTCCACCACCCCATACATCATCTTTCCCGTATAAACCTGTTCTAAGGGTATGGTGGTTTTCTGCTCAAAGTCGTCGATGAACTGGTTAAGTTCTTCGGTTTCTTTTCCGTACCCCCCAAAATGATAGTCCGTAAAAATCTCCCACGTTTTGTTATGCAGCGGAACAAATGCCGCTAGGTGCGCTTCTACTTCGCGCTTTTTAATTTTCAAACTTGAAAAAACCAGTACTTTAGCCGATACGGCGGCCGATAGCAATCCAGCCGAAGTGCCGCCTGTACCAAAAGCCGAACAAAAATAATCAACGGGAGCAGCAAGTTGGGACTGAATCTCTTCTACCGCTTCACGTACTCCTTTTATTGCCAATTGATTGGAGCCGCCTTCGGGAAGAAAGTATGAATTGTCGCCAAATTGACTAATCAACAATTCTTTGTCACGGTACGCGGTCCGGCTGACAAATTGCAGGTGCATTCCGCAATGAGACGCAAATTGCAAGGTTTGGTTTGAGTCGGCATGAAGTTCATCGCCCCTGATAATTCCTAGCGTTTCGAAGCCCATGGCCTGACCCGCCGCCGCAACCGCCGCAATATGATTGGAATAGGCCCCACCAAAAGTTACAAGCCGCTTAAAGCCCAGTCTTTCTGCTTCCCGAAGGTTGTATTTTAGTTTACGCCACTTATTCCCCGATACGAATGGGTGCAGCAAATCATCCCTTTTCATGTAGACCCTAACCCCATGCTCGGTGAATAAAGGCAGTTGAACGATTTGAAGGGGAGATTGGGCGGCATTTTCCCAAAATCTATCTACTCTACTCACAATAACATTTGGTTTTATGTACATTTGTTTGTTTCAAACGCAAGTTTTAACACTTTTCACTCATCCTAATACAATCATGAAAAAAATATTTTCAACCCTGTTATTTTTTGGGGTCATGCTCAATGTTTCGGCACAGGATACCCCTACCGCCGACGCCATCATTGATAAGTACCTTTCGGCCATTGGCGGCAAAGATGCCATCGCTAAAATCGAGGACCTGACCATCGGAACCGCCGCCGAAACCCAACGCGGCACCATGGAAGCTGAAATCAAGGTAAAGAAACCCAACAAATTCTCATCGGTCAGGTACATGATGGGTAACGAAATAATGCGTTCTACCAGCGATGGGGCAAAGGTCGAAACCGTGTCGGGATTTGGCGGCAATACAAACAATCGGGTAGCCGAGGGCAAAGATGCCATCGCCCAGATTTTACAAAATGTTCCATTTCCTGAATTGCTTTATGCAGAATACGGCATTATAAAAACAGTTGCTGGCAAAGAAGCCGTAAATGGCAAAGACGCGTGGAAAGTAGACTTTGAAATTCCTGAAGGAAGAAAATGGAGCGAATTCTTTGACGTTGAAAGTGGCTTAAAAGTAAAAAGAATGGCCAATATGGAAGGAATGAGAGGCGGTGGCCAACGCCCGCAAGGACAACCAGGCGGCGGGCCAGGAACTGGACAGGGACAAGCGCCTGGCGGTCAAGACGGGCAACGACCTGGGGGCGGGCAGCGCGGTATGGGCGGCGGCATGATGAATGTTACATTCAGTAATTACAAAGAAATTAAGGATGGCAACGGGGTAAAAATTCCGTACACCCGCGAACAAGGCAACGGGCAATTCTCGTCAAAAGAGGAAGTGCAATCCGTGAAAATCAACAAAGGCATCAAAGAAAGCAATTTTGTAATCAAATAAGCCTTATCAAAAACGAAAGGGCGCTGGATTCAGGAAAATACATTCCGAATTCCAGCGCCCTCTTTTTATTTTCGATTTCCTACTCTTTCTTAAAATGCAGGGTATTGATTCGGTAGTCTTTTTTGGTAACTCTCATCAGAATATATACCTGAAATTTATTCCCATTGACGGCTTGATAAGTTGCGGTGCAATAACGCACTGTTGAAGCCGTACCTTGAAAACCATACTTAAAGTCCTTTGGGGGATATTTTTTAAAGAAATTTTTCAGAATTAGCTCCGCCTGAGCCTCACCAACTCGACGGAAATCCACTCGTTCGGCATCAATCACTAATTCTAGGTTATGCTCGAAGTGATCCGCCAACGTATGAGCATTCCCCGTTTTGATGGAACCTTTGATCAACTCGGCAATTTCGGCCTCTCGGTTCCCGATTGACGTAAATCCACACATTGCACCTCCAATTAGTAGTACCAAAAATATATTTCTGAAAATTTTCATAATGAATGAGCCATTTGAGTTTGATTTCAAGTAGTAGTTGGCTAAAATTGTGCCAAACTCAAATTCAATCTCAAAAAAAGCATCAACGCAAAATGTCCATGCATAAAACAATCCTTTCGTCCGACCAAACGCTCCAAAAAATCAAACGCATTGCTTTTGAGATTTATGAAAAAAATTTCGAGGAAGAAAGCGTAGTATTAGCAGGGATTAAGGGAGAAGGATACGAAATGGCGCGGTTGTTGGAAATTTTCTTAAAAGAAATATCCCAATTGAAGGTTCATCTTATGCAAATCGACCTCAACAAAGACGATCCGCACACCAGCCCCGTTCAGTTTGATTTAGATAAACAACTCCTGAGCAGAAAAGTCATCATTGTGGTCGACGATGTACTGAATACAGGGCGCACACTGGCTTACAGCCTTTCGCCCTTTCTTGGGGTATCTTTAAAACGCTTGCAAGTAGCCGTGATGGTCAATCGCGCGCATCATTCATTCCCGATTTTTGCCGATTACGTGGGCTATGCACTGAGTACCACCCTAAACGAACACATACAGGTTAAGCTCACCGGCGATGAAATCGGGGTTTATTTGAGCTAACTTTCCATTCACTTTCGGGCATTTTTTCCATTACCCGAAAGTGATGATACATTTTTAATGCCTGAATTTTAGACCATTCGCACCTATTCACAGACAATGGCCGTGCCATTGGCGCTGACCATAAGCATAGAACCGTTGCCGCCAATGGTCTGAAAATCAAGGTCTACCCCGATGATGGCATTGGCCCCCAGCCGTTGCGCCTGGTCAATCATTTCTTTGAGGGCAATGCTTTTGGCTTCACGCAGGCCTTGCTCATAAGCACCCGAGCGCCCCCCCACAATGTCACTTATTCCTGCAAAAAAATCTTTAACAAGATTCGCGCCAATTATGGCTTCTCCGTTGACCAAACCAATGTACTTGGTGATTGTTTTTCCTTCAATGTTGTTGGTAGTAGTAATGAGCATCGATGTAACGTAGAATGGTTATTTGTTGATGCAATATACGTCATATTGAAAGACTGTTACGATAGAAAACAGGAACAACGGTCTTTGTACCTTACTAGCGCATTAAATTATCCATGAACATGCATGGATAATACCCTTATTCGGCCGATTTGATAAACGACTGCACCAATTGAAGGTACTCATCGATTTGCTTTTGTTTATGAGCTTGCGTCCAACCCAATTCCTGCGCCATCAGGTTTGCCACTACGGGCACGGCCTCTTGGGTTGCTTCCCAATCCATGATTTCGAGACGCATCCGCCGCGCCAGTACATCGCGTAGCGTACAAGCCATTTCTTCCCGAACCTGATAAATCACTTCGGCCTGAATGAAAGGGAATTTTTCTACCAAACGCTGCGACCATACGATATTTTCCTGCGTCAGTCGGGCTACTTTGTGGGCCCGGCTACCATATTTTCGGATCAAATGTTTGGCAATGTCTTTGGCCAAGCGGTAGACTGTTTGAATAATCTTCCAGTCCTCAAAAGCAAAGTCCTCTCCACCCACCAGAACGTGGTCGGCCGTTAGACACGGACGCTGGGCCCCGAGCAATTCACCAGCCTTATCGATGGTTTCTTTGGCCATGTACCGATAGGTCGTCCATTTACCACCCAACAGACTCAGCAGATTGGAAGATTCGTCGTATTCTACTTCATGGTCGCGTACGAGTTTTTTGGTAGAATCGGATTCCGACGCCGCCAACAACGGACGCAAACCGCCGAAACCCGCTTTAACCTGACTCTTATCGGGGCGCTTGGCCAAATATGGTGCCAATGTATCCAACAAAAATTCTACTTCTTTTTCTTCCAACACGGGTTCGTTCTCCAATTGAGTATAGTCGGTATCGGTTGTTCCCAGCAATAATTGACCTTCAAATGGAATGGCAAACACCACCCGACCATCGCTGGTCTTGGGAATCAGCATAGCATCGTCACTTTTCAAGACTTCATACGGCAACACAACGTGGACGCCCTTACTGGGACGAATCCGACGAGAAAGCGTAGGATTGGCTTTCAGACGAATATGGTCCGCCATGGCCCCCGTACAATTGATAAAAAGTTTGGCTTTAATCGAAAAGGACGGCTCAACGCCATTCTCTAGTGTTGAAGATACCACGGCTCCTTCCAATTTACCGCTATTATCTTTCTCAAAATCAATCAATTGCAAATGATTAGCAACCGCAACACCCGCCTCCGCCGCCGCGTGGGCAAGGCCCAGGCAATAACGGGCATCATCAAGCTGACCGTCGAAGTAAAGAACCGCACTGTGGAGTTTTTTGGCGTCCAACGAAGGCATCCGCAGCATGGTTTCTTTTTTGCTCAACCACCTGCTTTTGGGCAAGGAATCGCCTTTGGCAAAAAAATCATACATCCGCAAACCAATGCTAAAATAGAGTCCTTCCCACCAACTAAACACGGGCGTCAACAAAGGCAGAGGTCGGGCAAGATGCGGGGCATTTTGTAACACAATCTGCCGCTCTTCCAACCCGTGACGCACTTGCTTCAACTGGGCAAAGTCAAGGTTTTTAAAGGCTTGCTCCAAATACCGCACGCCGCCGTGAATCAATTTCGTTGATTTTGAGGAAGTTTCCGCCGCAAAATCGTTTTTTTCAATCAAGGCAACTTTGAATCCCCGCAGAGCAGCATCCAGCGCACAACCCGCTCCACTGGCCCCTCCACCAATGATACAAATATCAAACGTTTCTTTTTGCAGTCGTTGAAGGTCTTGGGTACGGTTCATGGAATTGGTAGTAAATAATGGAAAGCCAAATGATAATGTAAATAAGTATATGCGATAAAACTAAGCGACAACCCCTACGCCATCGGTAATGGTAACGACGTAGGTGCCCAAACTTCGTTGGTATTGGTTGGCATAAGCGAGCGACATTGATTCGATAAAACGGTCTACGGCTTCGGTTTTTACGATTGAAATCGTACAACCGCCAAAACCACCACCCATCAATCGTGACCCAAGCACATCTTCAACGGGCAATTGATGTGCCTGTTGTACCAAGAAATCCAATTCGTCACAACTCACCTCGTAGTCTTTGCTTAGGCCTTCGTGGGTAGCGTACATTTTTTGACCAAAGGCCGCCAAATCACCCTTTTGTAGGTCTTCACAGGCCGCCACCACCCGCTCTATCTCAGCCGTGACGTAGCGGCAGCGGCGGTAAACATTGTCGGGCATCACGGCCCGATGGTTTTCGACCTGCGCCAAGGTTACATCGCGGAGGCTTTCAATGGTGGGGTAAAATTCTTTTAAAATCGCCACGCCTTCTTCACATTCAAGGCGGCGGGTATTGTAGGCTGACTCGGCCAAGGTGTGTTTTACGCCCGAATTACAGAGTACTATTTTGTAATGAGACAAATCGAACGGAAAATATTCAAAACTCAAATCACGGCAATCGAGACGGATAACCGCATTTTCTTGACCGTGAATTGAGGCAAACATATCCATAATGCCGCATTGTAGCCCCGCAAAATTGTGCTCTGCACGTTGGGCAGTCAGCGCCAACTCCAAACTCGGAACATTAAGCGCAAACATTTTACTCAACGCAAAGCCCATCCCACTCTCCACCGCTGCCGATGATGAAAGCCCCGCCCCGTTGGGCACATCGCCGCCAAAGGCCACTTCAAAGCCTTTGTCAATGACGTGGCCGTTTGCGCCTAGCTCGCTGACCATTCCAATCAGATAGTTGGCCCAGCTTTTCGAAGATTTAAGCGGTTTATCGACCGCGAACTCGTACGCATCATCCAAATCGGCCGCGTAGAGTTTGCACAGGCGGTCGGTACGGGGAGCAATGGCAAAATAAATGGCCTTGTCAATCGCTGCGGGCAGTACAAACCCGTTGTTGTAATCGGTATGTTCGCCAATCAAATTGATACGGCCAGGGGCACGAACAATAAACGAGGGCTTTTTACCAAAAACGTGCACAAATGCGTCGGCAATCTTATCGGGGTAGGTATTCACGGGCACAACGATGATTTATGGGAGACAGTTGAGGCCACAAAAATAGAAAGTTTGACGGGGGTTTTACAATTTTTTACAGGATTGTTGCCAAAAACCCATAAAAGGCTTACTTTTGCGGTCAGATTTAAAAACGGTCCCATAGCTCAGTTGGATAGAGCAACAGATTTCTAATCTGTCGGTCTTTGGTTCGAGTCCAAATGGGATCACTTATCTGACTCGATACGATTCATTACGATTTAAAAAGTGCCTTTAATTGACTTTAAAGGCACTTTTTGTATATTTACGTATCGCCACGCGTCGCCACGAATCGGAAAATGTTACAGAGAATGTTACAGAGATTGTTACAAAAATTCCACCGATATGGATAAAGTAACCTTTCACTACACCCTTGACAGCTACGTAAAAGCAGACGGAACCCAAAGCATTCTTCTGCGTATTACTCAAAACAGGAAACATAAGTATATTGATATCGGCTATTCGGTTAAAGCCGCCGAATGGAATAAAGAAAAAAAAGAGGTCAGAAAAAGCCACCGGCTTTCCGCAGAAATTACCATGGTCATGGAGGCTAAACTCATTGAAGCCAGGCAAACCTACCTTAAATCCAAAACTCAGGATCTTCCCATTACCTCAAAAGAAATCAAGCGAACACTGAAGCGTGAGCTCGTGGGTGACAGTTTCCTGGACTATGCGGACAACTATATTAAGAATCTGGCAAACGGCGGCACCATTCTCAGCCGCGAGAGCATGCTCAATAAACTAAAGGAGCATCTGGGCAAAAGCCGCGACGGCCGTCAGAATGATCTGTTGTTTCCGGAGATTACCTATAAGTTTCTGAAGAACTACGAACGGTACCTGAAAAAAATCGGCAACGGGGTTAATACCATCAACGGCAACATTAAGTTTTTAAAAACCGTGTATAAGGATGCCATTAATTCCAAGCATTACCGCACCATGGACAACCCTTGGCTCGAATACAATCCCCTGCCAAAGGAAAAATCACAACGTACCAGGCTGAAGGCTTTTCAGATCGAAGACATTGAAAACTACGAAACGAAGCCTGGCTCAAGGAGGCATGATGCCAAAAACATGTTTCTGTTTGCGTTTTACCTTCAGGGAATGCGGGTAAAGGATGTTCTGCAACTGAAATGGAAACAAATCAACAAAAACTACCTTTATTATAAGGCCTCAAAAAGTAAAAAAGCGCGTCCCCGTAAAATCATTTCAAAAGCCCTGGCTATTCTGGAGTATTATCGGCAGGAACGTACCCCTTCCGATGATCATGTTTTTCCTTTCATGAAAGGCATTGACGAAAAAGCCTATCCTCCTACGAAGTTTGTCAAAATCATAGACACCAAGAATTCTCAGATCAGAAACGAGCTGATGTTTATAGCCGGCGACTTGGGAATGGAGAAACTGTCTATGCACGTGGCACGGCATACCTGGGCAAACATTGCCCGCAAAATCACGGGTGATGTGCATGTGGTTTCCGATTCACTGGATCACAGTTCCATCTCTGTGACAGAAGGGTATTTCGGAGCAGCTGAACCAGAGGAAAATGATGATTTAGTATTTAAGGTTTTTGGAGAATAAATTCTATAAATACAAAAACTCAGAATCAGGCCCTCTAGTGTTTATAGACTATTTGGAGCTATAAATTTCTGACAGATCTTTAATTAATTCAGCTTTTATAATATATCCTAAATTATTAGGAATTTTAATCGTTACTGGTGGATTCAAACCTCTTAAATTAAAGGAGCCATTTACACTTGCCATTGGCCCTGAATGAAGTATTCCTCCAAGATATAATCTTTGCGCACCTACAATTAATTGACCAGTTTCTTTGTTCAAGTATGGCTTGGTTATATATATAAAAACGGGGGATCCACTTGACCCATGAAAACAAGCTGCGTCAATTAAGAACTCTTTCTTACCCTTATAATTAATCTTTGGGTCTGATGCCGTTATACCTTTTCTTATGATGGGTCGGTTATTGACATCATCCCTGATAGAAGAGGGATATCCGATCATTATTATCTCTTCCATTGCGTCAAACTCTTTTATAGTTTCTCCAGTAGGGACTATATCATCTGTCAAATAACTAAAAAAAGGAGGAGCTAATAATTTCGATATTGCCTGTCTGGAATCAATAGCGCATAAATCAACATTTGGATCAGGATGATAAATTATTTTATCTTTTAAATCTGTTATGGTAACATCTACCGAATGAGTATCAATAGCATTTCCTTCATCATCTTCAGCCCTCAAAACAAACTGTAACAAAGCAGCATTTGCAACCGCATGTTTATTAGTGATAAGAAAAATTGACTTTTCCCGATCTTCATTGTCGAGCGCAAAAAAGAATCCTGTCGATGCACTTTTTTGGCCACCATGCTGGGTTGTAATGATCTGTGCAGTAGAATAGATGATTTGTTCAATTGAAGAGAGTTTTTTCATTGGTAAGTGTTTGTTTTAAAGATAATGTTTCTTAACTACTTTAATTTTCATAAAATTTATTCGTGATCCATCCAAACGTAAGTTCCTCCTGTTCTCCGTGGCTGTACAAACAAACGAGTGTTTCATTGTACAGAAAATGTATACTCATCCATGTAAAAAAAAGTACACCTAAAAGCCCGTATTTTGTACAGAAAACCTGTATACCAATCTAAGTCAAAAAAAACTGTACAGATAGACCAATAAAACTGTACTTTTCTACAATCTCCAAAGCAGTTCACCAGGGTTAAAGATTGTGGCGAAGTTTTGGTTTTGGTCGTAGCGTTTGCGAAGGCGAAGGTATTTTTTGCGAAGGCGCTCGTCGGGGAATTCTTTCTCGAAAATGTCGTACTTAGATCTGAAATCTACAATGCAATCCTGAATCATATCTTCTGCCCGAAAACCGTGGTGATAGACGATGTTCATCATCAACTCGGCATACATCAGGTTAAGCACAAAACGATTGAAGTAGACCATTTTTTGCACAGGAATATAAGTGCCCATTTGGCTTACGTACCAAATGGGCATTCCAAATCGAAACTCATAGGTAAGCACTTCGGCACGCTCCTTAAACCAAACCGTTTCAATGTCTACGCGGTTGGTGGTGTTTTTGGGAGCAAGGGCATTTACGATCCACGAGCCCAGCGGGTGTTTTACGTTTACAACGTATTGGCCCGGATGGGTATGCGTTAGGTATTTGCCTACAGCCGGCTCTACCATCAGGCTAAGCTGAACGGTTGGCGGGTTACTCTTTTTCAAAAAGGTCAGGTTTAATTTTAGCCTGTTATGGCTCTAAATCAATTGGTAATTCGGGCAATTCAATATTGTTACCTTCCTGTTTAAGTCGATCTTCGTAGACCTGAAATGATTGCCTAGCTTTGGCATCAATCACATCTTTTATTTTTTGCAATTCTTCAATTTTCCGCGCAAGCTTATGAGACTGCAAACAGGCCACAGTAAAATCGTAAAGAATTTCCTCCTTTGTCTTCATTGTATATAACGTAGTTTTACCTACAATAATACAAAAAAATTAGGCCTTCGTGCTGTTACGGGCATAATCTAGTAATTCCTGTGCATCTTCCAGTCGTCGGGTGCTCCATGGTTTTTCGGCAAATTTCTCAACGGCTGCGGTGTTGCGCTGAGTCTCGGCAATGAGCACGCTTATTAGCTCAAAGAGCACGTCATTCCCTGCGGATCCCTGGGCGTTTTTCATGTCTGCGTTTTTTGAAAAATCAAACCCACTGGTCCTGAGGGTTTCGGCCATGGCGGCGAAGTTGGCAAAGACGGGGTTTTGAAGCATGGCGTTGCTGAATACATACTCACGCTTTTTCTTTTCGCCACCTACCCAAGATCGGGGGCCGAGGTTAAAAAGCGTCGGCCGATCCACATACCCCTGAGGGGTTCCGCTATTATCAAGGTACAGGCTCAGCAAGTCTGTAGATCCCCCCGACTCACGACCAGGCATTCGTTGTATGTTAGGTTTCTCTAGGTTATCCGATTTAGTAAGTACTTGTTTTGCTTTGGCAATATTAGCCAAAACCACCCCGATACCAGCCGTAATTTTGAGTGCAGCATCGAGGGGCGTGGCACTGGTCAGTGCTCCCTTGGCCACCATGCTACTGATAGCTGAAGCTGTATCAGCGCCAATCTGAATCAGGGTGGCAATTTTCTTAAACTCGGCAAATTCGGTTTCGTTGGAAGCGGCTATTTCAAAGAAGCTTGCATAGATATTGCCGATGTTTTCCATCAACTGGCCTTGCTGCTCAATTTCATTAAGGCGTTTCTTGTTGGCTTTATCGTTGGCCTCGGTATAATACTTGTCTTCGATGGCGGCTCGTGCCTGCCAATACGCCTCCCAAAGTGGCAATGTTTCCTGAGCAGTAAGACCTACCTCCTCAGCTTGAGCCAGCAGGGTTTGGAATCTTTTGTCGGCCGCTCCCAATTCGCGTTGCTGTTCGGTAGCGGCATACTCATCCACGGCCATGATGGCCGCGCTCCGTTTTTCGGCCAATTCCGTGGCTTTCTTATCAGCTTCAGCAATTTGCTCCTGGTATTTCTCATTGGATTTTTTCAGCTGCTCTTCGTACTTCTTGGCTTGGTCGCCACCCACCCGCAGTAGTTCAGCGTCTTCGAGTTTGTTGAGCTCAGTTATGTACTCCATGTTGCCCTTAGCCATTTCCCTCAGGCGGTCGTACTTGAATTTTACCGTTTGGAGCTCGCGCTCGTTTGCCGTTTTGGCATCCAGTACTACATCCTCTCTAAGCTTGCGCAACTCTTCCTTGAGTTGTTTGAACTCATCAACTTCTTTCTTTTCTTTGGGAGTTCCGCCATCCCCTTCAAAAGAGCCACCAACCGCAGGGGTCACCACGGGAGCATTGGCCGTAGGTGATGTTTTCTTACCAGTATAGTATTTGTCATAGCCCGAAAGACCGTTGATGGTTCGGTTGATTTCAACCCGTTCCTTCTTTATTTTTTCAAGTTTTTGGAGCAATCGTTTTTGGTCGGCATCGGTTTTTTCAACAACGGCGGTAATTTCCTGGCCATAACTGTTAATGCCAAAAGTCCGCGTAACCTTGGAAGAGTTTAGGTCTTTTATGGTTTGATAGTAGGCCTGAGTATTGTTGTTACGCTGTTGTTCAAGTTCATTAATGCCCTCTTTGTTGAGATAGCGCATCATGGCCTTATGGTCTTCGATGGCATTACGGGCCTTAATGTTATTGATGTCAATGGCTCGACCGTAAGAATCCCAAGCCGTCACGGCCGACGGCATAATCTGCGCCACCTGCTGCACTACCTGATTGAGCTCTCCCTGAACATCTTTTCCTGAAGCTGCTTGCAAAGCCAGGCTTTCGTACTTGTTTAGGAGCGGAGTTAGGTTTTTGTCAAGGCTGTTTACTTTGCTTTTTTGAGCTTCAATTTTTTCACTTAGCTTATCAAATTCCGAAGTAACGCCCAACAAATCCCCCGAAATCCGGATGATCATTTCGCCCAATGGTTTGAAGGCGCTAGAAACAAACCCTTCCACCTTTCGGGTTACTTTCTCCCAAATGGCGGCACTGTTGTTGTTCTTGATGTTATATTCGGTAAGAATACTTTGCCCATTTTCAAACTCACGATTGGCAATAGCCTGCTGCTCCCTCACGCGGGTGATGTTATTGGCCAGCGCTCCGATCACCGCCGCCCCTTCCGTTCCGTCGATGCCGAGCGTTTTGAAGGTCTTGGCCAGGTTACCCAATCCACCTTCTGATTGTTTGGCTCTTTCCACTACACGAAGCAAGGCCTCGTTGGCGTTGGTGTTAAGCAGATGGGTAAAGTCTTTCACGCTCATACCCGCTACTTTCGAGAAATAAGGAATATCCTTACCCAACGAAATAAGCATTTTGCCGATGTTGGTGGCGGCGAGTTCGGTACTCTGGCCTTGCTCGTCCATCACGGCGGCCAAGCCCATCACTTCAGAAATGCTGATTCTGGCGGCGGGGGCAATACCAGCTAGGCGCGTCGTGAAATTGACAATGTATTCTTCAGAAGCGGCACTGTTTCCGCCCAATTCGTTGATTACTGAACCTACTTTGATGAAACTATCTTCAATCCCAAACTGACGCTTGAGGTCAAAAATCGTAATAAGCTTCCCTAATTTGTTGATTGCCTCCTCAGCGCTCCCGCCCAAGTCCTCCTTGAGTGCAACGTTGATTACATCAGCACCCCGAACAAACCCCTCTGCTCCTTTCTCGGTATCTTCACCCAATTTCCCTGCCATTGCTGCAAGGTCACGGAGTTCTTGGGTACTGGATCGGGTATCAATATCTTTTATTTCATCAAACAACTCCTCTACCTGCTGCTCGGCCAACTTGGTAGTTTTCTGAACATTGGCCACGGTATCCGAGTATTCGGCCGCTTTCTGCGTGAATTTCGGCAACGCTGTCGCAATCATGGTACCGATGGCCGTGAAGATATTACCGCCCAATGTACCGAGGGCAATCTGTCCCATGTTGGATTTGAACTTTCCCCACCAGCCATCATTTACCTTCAGCTCGGCGTTGAATTCCGACATTACACCTCGGAGCTTAATCAATTCTTTCTGAAGCTTGGCGTACTCCTCAGGGTTGGCCGCCTTCGACATATTGCGCAGCAGCTTCTCCGTTTCAAAAGTTGCCTTCTGAATATCTTTGATTGATTTCTCGGCGGCGCGGCCATTGATAACTAGATCTACAATGGCCTGTTCTTTTCTTACTGCCATAATTAAACTATAGGTTAATTCCCACGGTAAACGTGAGCTGATTTTCTATGAATTGCACCATTCCCATACCGTATCTTTTTACCAGTACTTCACTCAATCGGTGCTGATTGAAGCCTTTGGTTTTGGAATACCAGCGCGTCGGCTTCCGCGCAGGAGCATCGCCAATGCGTCGGCCATAACGACTACGGCCATACTGCTGGTCTGTGAAGTCTGTCCCCTTTCCTACACCCATATCATTGAAACGACCGTGAAGCGGGAATTTAAAACGGGCCACGCTCAAGCCCGAAACATTTTGAATTAAGCTTGTTTCCCATTCTTTTTTTAGGGCGTACGTGCGAAGCCGAATCCTTGATGCTTCATAAAATTCGGAGGTCAAAATTCGAGTGCCTCGGGTACGATACACTTTTGCATTAATCTGCCTTTGCCAATCTTTCACGGCGTATTTCTGAAAGAATTGAAGCGTGGCTTTAAGATTAATTCGTTGATTGATATCTAGGTCTTTGTATTCCATAGCATTGTTATATGATTCGATACCCTGCCCCTGGCAATAACTGAAAGCTGCTACGCACGATGTAGTATTCGTCAGGATAAGCCACCCAAAACTGTGGATCATCGCTCTTCCAAAATGCCTGTGGAATATCCAACGTCGTTTCAAACTGCCCTGCTGGCACTACCACCGAGCCAAAGGCTTCCTTTTCTGCCCTTGCATCCAGAGCATCATCGTATCCAGTTGTTTTGTACTGATAAAACAGTGTAAGCGGAATGTTGCTCGTAGCCACCAATACCGCTTCTCGGGAGGTGAAAAGCTGAAATTTCACAACAAACAGCCCAACCGTAGCAGGGTATAAGCCCTCGGCATCAATCGGCACAAAAACGATTCTCACCCAAACCGCCCCGGTCGGAATCTTGGGCACATAATCGGCCGATGGGGGTAGGAGCGGATACAAAACCGCTTCGGCCAGTACCTTGCCTTCGATGCTGGGGAGTTGATAGGTAATGCGTGAAATCAGGTACGGCAAATGCACCATTGAGGCGCTGCCTACGCCAATTTTTTGCCATAGCCTGAGTCGGGAAACAACCCCCAACTTTAGGAAGAATTTGAGCGTGATACGCTTAGAAAAAACCTTAAACTCATGAAACGGCCTCACAAAACGGTGGAACAAGCTATCGGGTTCGTCGGGCTGGAGGCTCATGGCGCCGCATCGTGCCTGGTTCATGTTGCGGCTCAAGCTGCTACCGAAGGGGTACAAAGTGCCCGACGAATCGGGCTGCATTCCATAATAGCTAAGCAGCTTGGGCGTGCCCGCCTTGGGTGGAAAAGACACATCGTACATACCCATCTCTGCGTAGGCCGAATTGAGCGACACGCCCCGACGCCGCGCAATCGGCACCAACCAACGGCTACCTTTTGAGCCGAGGGCTTCCAGTACTGCTCCGAGTGGTGAGGGCCTTTTTACGGCCGTCATGGGCAGGGTGCCGAGGGTGAGGCTGATGGAATCTTCAGCGGTACCGATTTCAAAATCGGGTATGGGTGGCAATTCTTTCTCGTAACCATCGCCCGTATCGCGCGGAAATTGGATGGCCACGCCCGTCTGGCTGATGGGGTCCGATACGTAGCCTTTCAAGAGGTTGGGCGAAAAATCAAAAGATTCGGCCGCAGCGGATTGATCTACAAAAGCATGAAAATTAACTACGCCGCGCGTTTGGTCAAAATACACACCCACGCCCATATCGTCGCGCAAAAGCTTGAAAAAATCACTGATTTTCATTGGCCACACATGAAAACGCGCAAAAGCCGTGAAGCTCGCCCAAAGTCCTGAAGTATCCATGGCCACTTCGTTGTACATCACCAAAGATTTCACCTCAGGCAGTTCCAGCCAAGGGCCTTCGGCCGTGAAGCCCAGGTACGAACATACCTCCCTGATTACCCACGTGAGGTAAAAAAACGGCACAATCGGCCTTCCAATGGTGCTGACGGTATCGGGCACAAACTTGCTCACAAACAAGGTTTCCCAGCTGTTAATGTATTTCTGGTGGTTATAGGCGGGGTTTTCATAAGTTGGATCACAAAACTCCTCGTTGAGTACGGGAAAAAACACGAATGGCCATGGATTTGTCAGTGGATCTACGGTGCGGAGCATGGCATCGGGTAGGTCGGCATGGGTGCCACACAGCACATAGCTGCTATTGTAGACTGCATCGTAGATGAATTTTGATTTGAGCTTGGCGGCTACCTCGCCACCATCAAAAAACAAAATGCCATCGCCGTCCTGGTTATTGACCCGAAAACGCAGTACTGCCGCGCCCATCGGCAGGCCATTCACGCTGAGCGTAACCGAAATTCCCGAAAAACCACCCGCTTCAGGGCGGTGCTTATGCCCCAAAAAAGATTCGTTGCCAGTAATGGGAAACCGAAAAGGCAGCGTGTAGCTACCCGGCAAAGAATCATCTTCGCTCAGGAGCCATGAATTGATTTCGTTTTCGATGGTGGTATCTTTATACAGATTAAGCAGCTGGCCACGCTCGTTTTGAATTTCGATCATTGTCCCTTTTTTCAACGAAGAAAATGCACAAACGGCCACGACGAAGGGACACGATAACGCCCAACTTGACGTTATTTAGTCTGTTGTATTACCCAAACCTAAGTTTAACCCAAACCTTAACACTTAATGAAAAAGTTATTAAGCATTGCCTTGGGCATTTTCTGCCTATGCGCTACTCTCACGGCCGAAGCACAATTCCGAAATCGCAACGACCTAAAATTTCTCAACGCCGTAACGGGCAAAGACACCAACACGATCTACACCACGGCCGTCGACAATGCCGACCTTAGTCTGGGTGGAATTTACGTCGATGGTATTACCGTTACTGGCACCACCGACCGCACCAGCGGCACGCTAGCGGCAGCGGTCAAATTCCAAAAGCGCCTAAATAGCTCGGCAGGTTGGACCGACATTCCCTCTGCTACCTACTCCGTCACCAACGCCGCCACCCAATCCTTCACCATTGAATTACCTGCGGGGTATTACACCGACATTCGAGCGGTGATTACGGGCACAACGGGCCTAAGTACGACTAAAATTTGGGCAGGGCCTTACGTCATACGACGATGACAGAATTTTAGACAACGAAAAACCCGCAGGGCAAGGCTCTGCGGGTTTCTTTTTAGTTCACAAAAAAATAATTAATGTCCAATGAGCAGCATGGCCGCCGCCGCAGCTGCGGCACCGAGCGCGGCACATACCCAGCCCGCCACTCCCTGATTTTTTTCGTAATCCTGCACCTTGGTCTGAAGACCCTGATTGGTGCTCTCCAGGGCGCTGATGCGCTCACCGCGCTGATCAACCCGAAATTCCAACAACGATATATCTTGAAGGGCTTTTCCGTATCGGTCCTCCAGATCATCGACGTACATTTTGGCGGCCAATATCTGCGCTTTCGATAGGCAGGTATCGGGCAAAGCCGCCGCGTGCCTATCAATCATCTGCCTTCCTGCCCGATCGATCTCAGCCCTTACGCTGAAGCTCTGCGCCTGGCTACTTAAGAAAATCAGGCTTAACAGGCCTGCGAGTATCATTTTCATAGGTATGGTTTCGGTTAAGTGCTTTTTCAATTCTTTTTTCGCATTCGATTGCAGCCTGATTGCGCAGGCTATCCACAATCCTACCCCTAAATTCATACTGGGTTTTGTAGTCGAGGTAGCGGCCTTTATTGTGGCTGCACTCATTCACCGCCACCAACAGGAGCCCGCCCAAAACGATATTAATACACAAGGAAATCAGGGTAGCTTTCATTTTTCGTGTTGGATTTTAAGGGTTACTTTCTCGCCTCGTTCTAAGGCAGGGAAAACCAAATTTTCAATTATTTCGCAGGCCTTCCCACTTCTCCAACCCGTTTCGGTGCCGTCGAGCGTGGTCACTGGAGCAATGCACCCACGAAGCTGACGCACATAATTAGCCTCATGGATTAGACACAGTTCGCGCGGGTAAGTGCCTTTAAGAATGAGGTGCCAACCATGTTTTTTCGAATAGCGTTTGGCAAGTTCATACTCAGCCTCAGGCAAGCACGAAATGCCTTCTTGGTTGTCTTTCCAAGGCAACTCCAACGAAAACGAAAGTTGCTTTCCTTCATACAGGATTTTGCCCGTCGTGGAGTTAGGGTGGTAGGTTCGGTTAAGGATGAGTTGCATTTTCAATGTATTTTTCGATTCGACCACGGGCTAAATAACCAAGTGCAAACAGAATAATTTCTTTGTTTTGGGTGGCAAAATCAAAGATGAGTCGTAGAGCTTCCTTGTCAAATTTGCTAATGTGAGTAAGCAGGTAAATGGTAGCAAAAACACCACAGAATGTATACCCAGTGGTAATGATCACCGCCAACACATTAAAAGTGCTAACCTTCCCCTTGAGGAGGTTTTCGATCCTGATTGACATTTTTTTTTGGTTTTAGGTTTTGCGTGTAGAAGTACTGAGCGAATTTTTTCCAGGAACCCGCATGGTGCATATCCACTCGGCGTTTGGTAATCCAGAGCTGATTGACTACGAAAAACAAGCCACCCACAACGGCGACAGTTCTGGCAAGAATATCTCCCATTATAAAGGTTAGAATAAGGTACAAAGGACTGCCGTCCGAGTAGTGAGCAATTGTTTTCATGTACTTGAGATTTTCTCCAATATTAGCCATCAGCTGACTCTATTGATAGTACATCAATCAGCCAATTACTTTAAGTTTATGTAAGAAAAATTTGGGGTTTATTTTCTCCAAGCTCCGTTTGCGTAACTCCATAATCCAAGGCTGGTAAAAGTCCCGTTGGTCGTATTCACAATTACGATTTGCCCTTCCGCTGGGATATATCCCGAAGCTGTGGCAGCACTTACAGGGGTGAGGACCATTGTGCCGTTGACGTCTAGTTTCGCTGCGGGCGTAGCTGTGCCGATACCTACGCGGCCGTTGGGGTCAATACGCATCCGTTCCGTACTGCCATTTGTAGCGAAATACATACTGCCCCCGCCAGCACCAATATATGAGTTATAAGTGGCGTTGTCTGTGAAATTAATTGTTGCATCGGCATTAGTGGCGTTGGAGGCTACGCGAGCAATTAAGTTAGAAAAAGGCGTTGTAGAAGTTAGCGGGGTTTGAACATCCAGCCTACCAATAGGGTTACTAGTACCAATGCCAACCTTTCCAGCTGGGTCTATCACCAGCCGCATAAAACCTGCGGTTCCGTCGTAGACAAAAAACTTATTTGCAACCCCAAATGTCGTTTCACTTCCTCCCCCTACGCCCGTTTGGAACTTTTGCGCGGTGCCCTTATAGATTGTCTGCGCGTAGCCAGTGGTCGAAGTCTGTTCAATAAAAAATGGGTCAGGTAGGCTTGATACCAGATGCAAAGTTCCAAGAGGTGATGTTGTACCAACACCAACACTTCCAGAGCCCGGAACAAAAGAAATGTTTCCTGCTCCAGTTGTCTTAATCATATCACGCGCATAGACATTGTCGTATAGAAAAAAGGTATTGTCTGTTTGAAGCCCAAGCGACTGCTTCAATGTTCCATTTTCAGAAAATCCTATATATCCCTGCTGGCTTGTGGTAGATGTGTTAATTCTAACAATCTCTGCGCTAGGGGATTTGATTTCTAATTTTGTAGTTGGCGTTATCGTTCCAACACCAACACTTCCATCGTTGGTTGCAAGGAAAGTATTGTTTTTAGTTCGCGTCCAGCCGGTTACGTCTAGCTTATATCCGTCGTAGGCTGCCGTCCCTACGACAAGCCCACCTGTAACGGCTGCTACATACGTATTAGAATCGCTTCGCATCGTCCCCCCTACGTCGAGGGTGTACGTGGGCGTTGTACGGCGAATGCCGACGCGTCTCAGCGTATCGACGAAAATGCCAGCAGTGTTTCCAAAATTGTCGTTTCCTGAGCTGATTACTACGCCTTTTTTCCCGCGCAGGTACATGTATGGATCATCCATATTCCAATCACCTACACTTCCTCCCGTAATATTTGGAACCGAGCCTGTTGGGTTCATCCAGTTTCCGAAGGTAATTCCCGCCAAATTCCAGTTTTCGTCTCCACCAATTTGAGCACCTTCTATGTCATGCCTCATCCAAGACTTAATTGTTCTAACCTTAGCATCCCCGTTGACATGTAACTGCACTTCTGGATTACTAGTATTTATTCCAATTTTCCCGTTAGCTTGAAATATAGTACTTGCATATAGTGAGTTATTTGAACCATACATTGTGATATAGTTACTAGAATAAGGACCAGGATTTCCACTATTTATTTTGATGTTTAAAATTGGGTCGAGCTGCGCCTTAGTGTAGTAAGAGGCATTTCCGAAGTTGATGGCTCCCGCATATCGCGCCCGTTTCCACCGCCAATTTTTTTGCGTGTTCACAATAATATCAGCACTGGCTAGGGACGAATCATCGTTTTTATCGTAGACAAATAGCCCTACGCTATCTCCTTCAATCACCAAGCAAGTGGTACATTGGGGAGGTTTTTGTGTGGTTAACTCCGAACGAGTATACACCCCGTTCATTTTTTGCGCCAAGAGCGAGAAAGGCAATAAGAATAATAGAATCAGTAATTTTTTCATTGTTACTATCGGTATAAAAAGTGAGAGGTTCGTCCGTTTCTTAGTTTCAAATCAACAGTTCGCCCTGATGGCAGCGTGGCAATGATGCGCTCCGCACCCTCCTCCTCCGTAAACTGAAGCGGTGAGCGGTAACCATTAAAATAATATATCCACCATCGGTCGCCGATTTCTGCGCCGATGCACAGGCCCTTCTTTTTGTCGGCTAGTTGGAGCACGGTGATTTGCCCGTAGTTGTTGCGCTTATGCCGGGTGATTACGTGTTTGCCTAAAGTGCCCGATACCGCCCCTACGTTTTCGGTTACCATCGCGGTGCCAGGCTTATCGCGGTAGGTAGTGGTATAGTCGAGGTGCATAGGATGCGCCCCCGCCGCCCTAAATTCCTCCATGATTTGTACCATCGTAAGATTGTCGATGGCAATATCCTGCACCGATGTAGGCCGAAATGGATGCTTTGGTGCGGTCGTTTCTACTGGCCGATTAGGCATGGGCCTACCCGCAGGGGATTTCCAGCTGTAACGCTTTTCGGTAGCGTCAAAAGACTCTAAAAAGGCATTGCGGGTCAGAACCTTGGCATCTTTCGACATGGCGTAGCGGTCGCCGTCCCATAACATCCAGCCGTTGGCCACTACGTGCGACATAAACGACACAAACGAAATCGTCCAAGTGGGCGTTACGTGGTGGTCTTTAAGGGCAAAATAGTCACCTTCACCCGAGTCAGGTCGCTCCAACACCCACGGCGACATCCTACCGGGCGTGTCGGTCGGTAGCGTCACCGATTCCGACCAGGTACTCATAAACGCAATCGTTTTTTCAATGCCAGCCATCATTTTGCGCTGCATTTCGTTCATATACGACAGCGCCACATGCGACTCATCTGGCTCGTTCATGCCGTTATAGCACATGGTTGGCAGGTTAAGCGAATTTTGCAGACCGTAGGCAAAAAAATCAAAGTCCTGCGAGGTATCTTTGGCACCAGTTTGGTAATTATGCACAATCTTTTTTCTGGCACCCGCCTGAGATTTTAGCCCATTTACAAAATAAGGGTCGAGTGGAGCCGATTCGTACCCGCCAATATTCATGTTAAATTTACCCGGTGTGATGCTGTTCTGCCAGCCCATGTACCCGCCAAAAACGTTGTGGTTAGCAGGGATGGGGTTTCCCAAACGGTCCATAAAACCCCGGTAAAACTGTCTCATTACTTTGTAGTAGGCGTTGGGCGGTATCACGCTCCCGCCATCACAAAACTCATCCGTAAAGACCGAAAAACGGGTGTAATTTCCCGCGACGGCATAACCCGCAGCATAAGCCTCGGCATCGTTAGGGATGGCGTATATTTTGGGTACCGGAGGCACCACACTGTAATCCATGCCGTACTCAATGGTATCACTCCGTGAGCCAAAAATATTGGCAAGTTCAGTCCAGGCGTATTCATCCTTGGTGCTACCACCACCACCGCCGTAAAGGTGGGTTAAGCCTTTGGCTTTGGTTCCCGACCAGCCAATCGAATCAAGATACCATACAATCCCCGCGATGTGCCAAGGGGCTAGCGTCAACGAAGGAAAGTTATTCCCGTCGTAGTTGGAGTACCACGTTCCCCGAATATCGGGGTTAAGTTTCTTTTCAGAATAGGTTGTTATATGTGCCATATTATTCAGGAACAATGGTTGACCAAGGTGAAGGAATATCATTAACCCAAGCGCGCGCTCTGGCCTCGATGGTTTTGCCCACAAACAGACTGTTCGTAACCACCTGGGTATAATTCCATGTATTATTGTTGTTGGCTTGCTGGCTAAGAAGCGGCGTAGAATTACTCAAGGTCAGCGTACCTGTATTGTTGAGCGTATACCAAGCAGAAGTACCCACTTCACGGAAGTTGATTTCAAAGAAATCGGTCTTACCTGTATTGGTATCGGCAACTTTTACGTCGATTGTATTAGAATTATATCTAACTACATCAATCACGGGCGCATTAGGTATCGTATAATCAACCCCGATAAACTGCGGATTGCCGTTGGCATTTCGGTAGTTATTAAATGCCGCTACCATCAAGTTGTGGCCGCTTACGGGGCTTTGTGTCCAAGCCGTTTTCAAGCTAAACACATTCTCGGTTGGGTTAACCGTTGGAGTTGCCAGTGCTCGTGTACGATAATCCGTTCCCAGGCGGGTACCCATGTCAATAATGTAATTAAGCACCTTGCTAAAGTCGTCATCCGCGTACACAAACCCTACCAACCAAGCACCATTGTTCATGCTGCGCTTTATTGCGGCAGTCATTGCGGCTGGCTCGGTCAGATTGTCCTTAACAAAGTATTCGACGGAATAAAAACGATTTGTACCTTTCTGCTTCCGCGTGTACATGATTATATCATGAAAATCTCGCAGCTCAGGACTCCAGTTAGAATCATGATTACCACGCATTCCCCGAAAACCAGCCGTATACCGATTGTAGCCCATGGTATTGCCTTTAAGCTGATAGCCGTCATTGATCCAACTACCTACGTTCCATTGCCCATCTTCCCAACCTGCCATTTCGCCCAGCATCACTTGCCCCATTTCATACATCTGCTCGGTGCGGTTGACGTACTCCACGTAGTTAGGATATGAAATCGTGGTAGAATCAGGAAAAATCTGCCCCTCTTGGTTGTTGTTAGTCGCGAACTCCCATATGAGTATCTTACCAGTATTCCAGTAGTTATTGTACTGCGCCCTAAATGCCGCGCAAAAACGACGAAACAAAAGCCAGGGCGGAGTACTGTAATTATCAATCTTCAAGCCCATGATTGAGCCTACAGAATTTTTGTCAAAGTAGCTTCCCCACGCAGCAGTAAGGTCGGGCGTATCGGCATTGGCGGCCAAAGTAGTCAGCGAATAATCGCTCATGTCAGGAAACAACCGAACAATTAGCTTAAGGCCCTTGGTGTTGCACACGTAGTTGATAATGTCGCTGATTTTCGACCAGTCCCACGTAAGGCTGTCCGCATTAAACGCCCCTGCCGACACGTAGTTATTCCACACTTTGTAGGGCGAAAATGAAAGTTGAATCGCCTTAAAACCCGCCGCCACATGAGCATCGGCCATCTGCTTTATTTGCGTAGTTCGCCAATTTGTATAACTCATTGTGTACAAATTGATAAGAAACGAGTAGGCCGTATTCTGAATACCTGTTCTGTCGTTAGGCTGTGGGTCTTCAGGGCCATCATCATCAGGGCCACCAATAACGCTCTCATCAAATGTGCGAACAACGTTTTGGGCGCAGTACTGCACATAAGAAGGCGTACCACCCGTGATATTGCTCAACCAAGCACTCGACATCCACTTTTGATACACAGGGTATACGCCTTTGTTGAGGCGTAGCTTTCTGAACATCAGGTAAGCATAATCAGGCAAGGCCACACCCCTAAAGGCTTTCGGGCTGCCATCATCGTTGAGTAGCAATTCGGGCCGATCTTCGCACAAGTAGAAATTATGAAAAGAGGCGTTGTCGGTTTCCGCCTTGGCGTCGTACCAAAGGCCAGTAGTGGGGTCTTTCACCACCTCAAAGGCCTCCATGTACATCACATCTGGAAACTGATTCTGAACAGGCCCCGCCGTTTCTTGCGCTCCTGCCCACTCCGAAAGCACATCATCTTTCTCGACGATAATTTCAACCCTTATGAGCTTATTAGAAAAAAAGTCATTGGCGAGCACCAGCGTTCTTAAAGTACCCTCAAAAGGGTACGAACGAAAATCCATGTCGGCCGCATTATCCGAAAGGCCCGACGAGCTATTGAGGTATTTCCAGGCGGTTGTGTTCACCTGCTGAAACCGAAATCCATAGGTTTCGGTGGATCCAGAATTATTATCCTGAAAACCAATCGTAAGCTGAGTAGGGTTAACCAATGAGCGACTAATCAGCACAGGTGCGGCATTTTTGGGCCGTTCACTCGCCAAGGGCGTCGACGCACTTGCGCGGTTGGACAGCTCGCTGTAAATGCCGTTTTTCTTACTCCTTATTTCAAAAAAGAACGTCAGGCCAGAAGTCAAGCCGTTGACATCGACCGTACGAGCTGTACCAGTGGCCGTGATGTTGTCAAGAATTGGCAGTGCACTGGTACTATCCAAGCCCCCAAAAACCTCGTAGTTATCAGGATCCGCCGTAAGCGTCCATGACAATCGAATACTATCAGCATCCAACGCCGCCACCGTCAGCACGGGAATGGCCAGCGGAGCAATGTTTTCCGCAATGAGCCAAGTCGTTGGTACCACCGTATCGGTAGCGCCGTTTTGGTAGCCCAAACGCGCGTAAGTATCATCGTTATTTTGGAGATACTCAATCAAAATCGGTACCTCTTCGTTGGCCGCAATCGTCCTTGTAAACACTAGCGTCCTTAGAGCATCCGACTCGAAAGAATTCACCACCAATACCCCGCCAAAATAGATGCGCGTGCGGGCATTTGTACCGAAGCTAAACTGATAGCTACCCGATACTGGAGGTTTGATTTTGCCCGACCAGCGTACAATAAAAGCGCCCGTTGTCACCGCTGCACCCGCAGGAGCATCGTTGGTTACGTCGAAATTAATGGTATTGTCGGTACGAGCCGTAGCCGCCGCACCCAGCGCCCGGATATTAACCGTGTCGTAATAATTAGCGTGCAGCCCTGAGGTAATTACCGGCTCACTAAGCGTAGTAGCGTTGGCATTAGCCCACGCGCTATTGTCAGTGCTGTTGGAAGCCCTAACACGGTAGTGATAGTTAACGCCAGGAAGCAAGCCCACTTTGTCTTGATAGTCCGTTACGTTAGCATTAACAGTGGCGATTTTCACCGCGTCGGTAAAATCTGCGTAGATGCTACGCTGCAATTCCTGCACCGCCTCATTGGTGGCATTATCCACCCACGAAAGATTAATTTGTGAAGTAGAAATCGCCGTGGCCGTAAGTCCAGTTGGTGCATTGGGCGCGGTAATGGTGGTCGCCGCAGGCTCGACCGTCAGGAACAATATGCGCTGTTCGCGCCGCTCCATGCCCGCAATCGTCCAGATGAAATCTAGCGAAATCATCACCACGCCCGCACTGGTGGGTGTACCTGAAATCGTAAGGTTTGCCCCCGAACCGCCAACGATGGCGCCCGAAAACCCCATCCAACGGCCTGATGCTACCGCCGCAATCCGCTTATTTTCGGCCCCGCGTGGGTAAATCAGCGAAATATCCTCAATCACGGTAGTGTAAGCAACGCCCTCTTTTGCGTTTACGAGCGCCACCGTAGTGGTGTAAGCATCCGTCAGGTCAGCCGCCACGGGCACACCGCCCGCGCCCAAAACAATCGCATCAACTGGTAAGGCGCTCTGAAAAAGACCAACGTCCAGTTTATTGGCCAGTGATACTGCCAGACCCTTCACTTCCGAAATTTCAGGGAACCACTCAGCCAATTTGTACTCCAACAGGATAGTCCTAATTTCCGATTTTACGTAGTGGCGATCATCGTGATTATGCCCTTTGAGGGCATATAGGAGTAGCGTATTTTCAAGCCTTTCAATCGTGCAAAAAATATCCGTATCAATCCGCCACGTGGTCATGGCCTGCCCCGCTCCTGGAATGGTAGCGTAGGCAAAATTTGTCTCACCATCGGTAAAATCGAAAGCCTGAAAGTGTACAATACCATCGTAATAGCTCACCTTCAAAAACCCAGGGCCCTTGAGGTTTTGGGGGCCATCGCTAATGGCATCCCAATCAGGAACGTAAAAAATATAAGTGCCGTTGATGGAAGCAAAAGGCTGACCATTGTCAGGCACGGGAACTCCCGAAATAATCGTATCGCGCGGAAGCAAGCCTTTGAATTTTTCGCCTGGCTTGATGGCAAACTGGGCCATGCCCATAAATTTACCGCCCTTCATAAATCCCGTTATCCCAAGCTGCTCTCCCTCTTCATTGTACTGCTCCACGGGCAGCGTGGGCAAATACTCCCAACCACCAGGATTATTATCATCATCAATCTGCCACTCACCGTTAATCTTGCGCAGCTCGGCCGTAAACTGGTTATCGTCTACGAAAACCAGAATTTCATCAGAACCATTGGTTCTTTTCTCAATATTGCCATGGGGAATACACTCACTCGGCGGATAATCAAACCCATCCCAAGAGTCTTCATCAATGCGCCAAATCCCAATCTTGGGAAGCTCCAAAAGGTTGATAGGGGGTGTGAGCACGCCCCGATTCAGATAAGCATCCAGATCCTCATCAAAAACTTTTTCAAAGCTTCTTTCTTTCTGCCCCTTTTTATCTTCCGAAACAACAATGATTTTATTGGCCATGGCTATTCGTCCTCCGCTCTTAAAAGCTCCTGATCTATGTCTAAAATGTATTGCGTACTTGAAATCGCCCGGGCTACGGGCTGCATCACGAATCCTGAATCAGCATCAGGACCCACGTTAGAAACCCCACCTGGCACAGTCCAGGAAAGAAATAATCTTTCTCCCGTGGTTAGGCCCGTTTGCATGGCGTTTACGCCGAAAAGTTTTGGTACCAGGCTTTCGCCAGCCGCCACGCTCGTAGTGGCAAATGCGTGCGCTATCGTACTCAGCGAGTTGGCCAACGCGGGCCGAACCTTTGGTATGCCGCCATCGTCCCAAATATTAATTAGCATCCCCGCCGTGATGGCAGCCGAAGCAAGGACCAACTCGCCTTCAGGAATGATGAAAGGAGCCGCCGTAACCGTTATCTTGAGGGAAGAAACCTTATGCAAAAAACCGCCGTTGTTGACGCCAAAAAACACAAAAAACTGCCCGATGGCCGTGGGTATCCAGTTGATCACAACGTGCGTATCGGTGAAAGTAATGACGCAGCGCTCAGGGCAACCCAACACCACAAAATCGGCATCCTCCTCATTGGCCAGCTTGAAAGTAGTCTTGAGTAGCGAGTAAGAAAACGCCGAAAACAACGTGGCCACCTGCGGCGTAAGCACCGAGGGCGTATCGATGGCGGGGCCAACTTCGGTTTTGGTCAGGTAGAGGCTAAGGTCAATCTCCTCAGGCGCGGGCTCTTCAGGATCTACTGGGTTGATTTCTTCCAAGGCCGCCGTCACCCACTCAGTGAAATCAATCCAGACTTTGTTGCCGTTGAGCACTTTCCCTTCAGGAACCGCAACAGGCGGCTCTATGATGGGTTCTCTTTCGGCCAATCCCGCAAATACCGCACCCGCCGAAATAGGGTTGGTGCTCCCTTCGGTCGGAGCAGACTCCACCTCAAAAGGGAGTTCAGCTGGCGGTGTATACACTACACTACCACCAGGCGTAAAACCAGCAGGGGGTTGATATTCTGTCATTGGTCGTAAGATTCGTTCTCGAATGCGTATTGGTACTGAAAATCATGCTTAAACTGGTTTTGTCCGTCGGCTCCTTCATCCAAATCGCGCCCCTTGATGGATATGGGCAAACACACCCCCGCATCCCACCGAAACTTGTAAGGACTGTTGAAAAAATCGCGTAAAAAGCGCAGTTGTTCGGAGCCGTAGAAGCTCGTCGACACCGTGAAAGTATCGACCATTACGCTACCCACGTCGGACACATTGGCGTCGTTGGTCGTGTAAGTGGCGGGTATCGGTTGTTGAATTTGCTGATTGGTCCAGCCTACGCCATAGCTGCTTTTGCCATAGGCCAAAAAGCTATCCCATCCACCGACAGAGTTGAGGTACACGAAGTACTGCTTGTGCTCACGGTAGGCATAATCCATCACGTAGCGAACCTCTTCCGTTACGGGGTCGCCGTCGCCTAGCAAGCGTACATAATATGATTTGATACCCTTGGTAATATCAACTGTATGCAGGCCCAGGGCCGTGATCCAAACGGGTATGGAAACGCACTCATTCACATCCAGAGCGCCCGCATCACGCGTAACTGTCACGATTTCATCGTCAGCGTATTCAATCCTGATCTGAACCTCAAGCTCGGCAATATCGGCCCGTGTGTTAAGGAAATTAAGCCATTGGGGTTCATCCACCTGAAGGTATCGGAGCGTGGGGCCCAAGCGCAAAAAATGATCATCGGCCTCCGTCAACCCCTGCACCCATTCTTCGGGGGTTTTGGATAGTCCCTGCCGAAATCCCGTGCCGCCAAAATGAACATAGGCCTCAGGGTGGGTTTCTTGGGGCTGAAGCGCAAAGGTATCGCCGTAGCCTTCGGCCGTACGGAGGCGGTATTTTTTCAGGCTTTTGGTGTGTTTCCACGGAACGGTAATGCTCCAAAAAGGTGGAAAATCAGGCTTGAGCTCAGGGTGCAGCAGTTCGGCAATGTTGAGCTTGATTTGGGTGCCACGGTAGGGAATCCGCTCGGCGTAGATATTTTCAAAAACGGTGAGAGCGGGATTGTATACCTGAAGCTCCACGGCTAAGGCCAAATTCTTTTTCTTCTCTGCCACGCTACCAGCGGTCACCACGCTAATCTCGATATTGGTGTAGATGGTTGGCACCATGTTGTAAGCAGGGCCTTTTGCTTTGCCCACAAAAACAATCCGCGGATTGAGGGGATCGACGGGCACCGACATAGTAAAATCCCGATTCAGGTAGAAATTTGCCTGAAAGTAGGGGAGCATGGCCTGAGCATGGGCAAGGTCGCCCGCTCCAGAGGGTATATTATTGCCCGTAGAAGGAAAACTCGGGCCTGTACAAACAAACTCCTGCGTAACGCTGCCGTACTTAATCGTAATTCGTCGGTTGAAAAAGATGGTACCAGAAAGCACAATCTTGTTGACGGCAGCGCCGCCTTCGGTCGCAAAAATGCTATCGGTCTGAAAAGTGGCAAATACCCGATTTTTCGAGAATGCAACATCAGGAAGTGGGGTGACTAGAATCGTGGCCATGTACGAAACTAGTCACCGTATGTGCGCGCGCGTAGGACATCACAACTCCCAGTGAGCGGCATTATAAGAAAAATCACTCCCAAAAACCCGGATGTTAATATCGTACCGATAGCCGTACACATTGTTGGCTACTGGCCCAGCCCAATTACCATTGTAGTTTCTTAGCAATTGCAACTTAAACTCACAGGGTACGCCTAAGTTTTTGGTGTCAGAGTCTTTCTGTAACCGCGCAATGACCCGATCAGCTAACGGCTTGCAGGTTTCGTAGATTACATCGGCAATGTTGTAAACATCGTCGCGGGCGGGTATGTACGCAATCACCGACAGCCCAAATTGCAAGGTTTCCACGATGCCCGTTTGGTTGTTATAATCAACGTTATTGTCGGGGTACTCCAGCATCAGCGCAGGATACACCGCCCTGTTTTTCATGGCGTTGATCAGCACGTCAGAGTCGGCTATCGAAGGACCAAACAGAAAATTGCTCTGATGGGCGGCGGGTGCTCCCAAGCCAATCAGCTGAGTGGCATAGCCCGCAAGATGCGTAGTAACGGCTATAGTAGGGGTCATTTTTTGGAATGTTTGCGACGCATGGCGTCAATTTCAGCCTTTAGGGCCTGGTCGTCTTTCACCTTCAGATTCAGACTGGCCAGCACTTCATGCAGATTAAGTTTTTTGAAGGTCTCAAGCTCAGTCGGCTGATGGTTCACGAATCGGTAGGCCATATCTAGCCAGGTAAACGAGCTACGCGCTGCGCCCGCATTGGGGTCGGAATCTGAAAAAAGCGCGGGGTATAACTTCGGGAGCAATGCCTTGCAACCCAAGTAATTTAGGTGAATGGCCACCTTCGAGGCCTTATCTATTTTTTCAATCTTTTTGGTTCGTTCTTCTACGCTGTGGCGGTTGAATGCTTCGCGCACATCTCCGTGTAGGTTTTTGTCTCGTTTTTTGGGGCGGTACAGGATCGCCACGAACTGATCCAGAAAGTGCGTATTGTTATCCTTTTTGAATTTCTCAATCATGCTTTCGGCGTACATAAACTCCTCAAAAACCAAGTTTTTGAGCTTATCAGCAGGCCCATAGAGTGCCTGCATGGGTAGGTATTTATTTTCGATGATGTGGGCTATCTCCAGCTTCGGAATCATCCATTTAGTTGGCAAATCCTTGTATTCCAACAGGTGATCAAACGCCGCCATCACCTGCGCGGATTGGACATGCGATAATCTGCGATAATCCTCCTTCGAGATATTGGAGCAGATAAGCGGCAACATATACCGAGCGGCGGGGTTTTCGACGCTCATCAAAATGGCCCTGACGGCAGGCAAAAACTGTTGCTCGTTCATTTCCGACCATTTTTCAACGCCCCAAGCGGTTTTTTGGATAGGAGGATTTCCCGCCAATTTATATTGAATTGAAAACATAACAGGATGGTTATTTGGTTAAGCTAAAATAATCTTAGAGCCAGGCTTGCGGAGCGTGGCGGTATTGGCTTCGAGCGTTGGCAATGGCTCGTAGCCAGCGGGCTTGATTTGCTCAAGCTTCGCTCGCAAGCGCTCAAGAGCGTTTTCGCCTTCGCTTTTGTAGGCGCTCAGTAGCTCCGTGTCTATTTTTTGCGGTTGCAGGCAGGTGGTAAAGCGGCCGTTTTCCATGATGTGAAAACCAAGATTCATCCCATACGCGGCCGAGAGCTTGGCCAGCGCTTCCTGTGCTAATTCCAACAGGGCCAAATCGTTGCCAGCGGGGGCCGTCATCGCCCTAATTGTGTTATAATAATCACCCATCAGCGGCGCTATCTGATGCCGCTCCACGTGGCTCATAGCCGTGTTGAGCATCTGGAAAGTCAGCGACGACCGGTAGAGCTCCACGTATTTTGAGAAATCTTCGCTTTTTTTGATGAGCAAGCCCATAAGGCGCGTGCGGGTTGGGGCCTGGTGCCAGAAGTTAAAAGCGGTATAATTTGCCTCGACCACACCATCCGCAGGAGCGGCGGCATTTTCCTCCAGATACTCAAGGAGCATATCCAGCGCGTCCATGGCATCCGATAGCGAATACTTCCTAAGCTCGTCGATTTCTTCCTTTGTGAGTCGCCACATATCGGCCGTTTTGGCCTGATAGATACCAGCATCATCAATCTGAGTTCCGCCAGGTATGATGTAGAGCCATACCGCAAATTTTGCGGCGGCACTCTGCGCCAACGCCATCAAATCCTGATAGGGCCCCGCAGCTGCGTTTGTCACCAAATGCGCGTATAGCTTTTGGCCAATAAACGACTTGAGGTATTTGTTTTCGGCCGTAAAAATCTGCGGTCTGATGGATCCAATCGAAAGATTTTGCCCCACGGTCACGTACTCACGGAGTTGGGCGGTAGTGGTGATCAGCGGCATTATTTGTCGTTTTTAGGGGGTTCTTGGGCTTTTTCTTGGGGCTGTTGCTTCGGATTCAGCTTCTCCAAATCAGGATATTTGAACACAAAATCAAAGCGCGGGTATTTTTTCGTCCAGCCGTCAAAACGCGCTTTGAAGCGGAGCGGCTCCAGTATAATATCGTTGAAAGGCTTCATCGTTACGATGTAGCTTTGCAGGGCTTGCACCTTATCAGAGCCACCGTTTCGGGTGCCTGATTCTTTTGAAGAATAACCAATCAGGGCAGGATCTAGCGCAAGCGCTGCGAGCAGCTGTACCGTGCCGTCGATATTGTCTTGGTTGTGCGTACCGTCGGCGGTTTTGTCTTCGATCTGCGTGATTTCCCACTTTTCGGCCTCGCGTTGATCCACGCTTGAGCTGCCGTATTCGGTCACAAACGCGGCTCCCGCGTTGTCTTTTGAAGAAAGAATTTCCTCCAGTGCTACCAGATAACTTTCCTTCAGACGACGACGGCCCTCATGGTCGGCATCTTTCCAGGCTTTTCCAAACCAGCGTTCCCAGTGCATCATCGGCAATTGCACATGGAAAGACGGCTTGATTTTGTTTTTCATGATCTGGTTTTTGACCTCAGGGATTTGGGCCAAAAACTCTAGGTATTTCGACTGACGGATACCATCCCAAAAAGCAGTCTGGTAGAAAACCGCCCCGGGCGAAGGATAAGAAGCGGGATAAGCAAGCTTGAAGTTTCGGGAGTCTTCGCGCACGGCCTCCTCAACGTCCCAGGCGTAGGGATCAATGGCAGGAATGGGCGTGGTATACTTATGGGTGCGGTCGGCGTGTGGCCAGTTGGCATTGTGCAGCAGTTCGGTGCATATCCCTTTTTCGTTTTGCGCGGCCCAGCGGCAAAACATCGCCTCATTGGGCGATACCAACGCCACCGATTTACGGTCTTTGGCAATCACAATTTCAGGGAAAATATTCTGAAACCAGTACAAATCAGAAGCCGACTCCAGCATATAACGCTTATGGTACCGGCTATCGAGATACTCCCAAATGGCGGCATCCTTCACCAATTTGTGAATTTCTTCGCCATTGTCGTCATAGTCCTTCATCACGGGCAAAATCGTTGCTCCTGCCAGCATATTGGCGTGAAACATGATGGCACGCGGAATGATGGGGTTTTTGTAACTAGCATCCCTGATATTTTTGGGGAAATTGTTATCTACGCCCCAATACACCACGTCCTGGCTGTTGTTGTTGAACAAACGATCCACCACGCCCATGGTCGGCTTTGCGCCGGGGATATCGCTTGCTCGGGGCGTAACAAGCATCTTACGATCAGAAAGGTAGTAGGCACTTTGGCCCAGCTCGATGACAGACATATCTAGGAAATTTCAAGGTCGTTTACGTATTCAATCAGATCCAGATGCACGCGGAAATGTTGCAAGGTCTGCTCATCGTAGAAATTCACCCAATTTTGGCCTTTTCGGTAATGTTTTTCAGGATCAGCTACCCGTTGGCCACTCATTTCCTGCGGGCTTGGTTTGCCAGTGAGCCGGGCGGCAAGCAGCGTAATACGCTTTCCACCCGTACCCCGATTTCGGTCGGCCGTGCAGAAAACGAGCTTAATCATCCGGTATTCATTGGGCCTTCCAGGCTTACGAATGTGCAGCTGAAGGGCTTCTCTCAGTGTAATCATATCCGAAAGTAATCCCCTTAACGCGCGCGCAATGGGACACTTGCAGGCCTGAGAAAAAAGTCGTATTTTTACATCAGCACGTTCATCGTGTTAAAATTTGTTGAATTGATCAAAAACCCGTGGGAGGCATGCACCGACGGGTTTTTTTATGGCTAAAAAACGCAGAAACGGGCCGTTTTTGACGGTAAGGTAGTTTTGTCCCAAAACATCAGCGCTTTGGGAATGAGGAGTCAAAATGGGGCCGCGTGTTGTGAGTGTGTTGGCTTTTTGGAGCCAACTTACTGCAACACACCGCTTCGCAGCTGAGCATTGAGCGGCGGAAGTACTACTTACTAATCCTATGCGAGCGGGGGCGGGCGTGTCGAGCGGGGTTCTTTGCTACTTTCTTAGAGTGCGAACGGCAAGAAAGTAGTCACAACGCAAAAATCCCTATCGTTACGGGCGAACCTGCAACGATAGGGAAGTAAAAAAGATGCGTTACTACTTAGATTTTAGGCAGTTCAAACTCTGCAATTTGGCTTTTAACAAATTCAATTTTTGCTTCAATATCGTCGGTAATGCAATTAATTACCTCCTTTATAACTGCAATATTTGAAGTTTTAAATTCTATGCCCGAATAGCCGGAATCCTTAATAACCAAAACAGGCTGTTTGTTTAAATTCTCTTCACTCTCCAATTTAAACGACTCTAGGAGTTTTTTTGTCCCTTCAAACCGATTCAAATTATTCTCTAACTGCTCCGCTCGTTTGATGGCGTTTCGTTTTTGCGTGAAGTCCATCGGCAATGTGGGCGTATCTTTCAGTTTAGAGGTTTTAGTTTTTTTAGGTTCTGGCTCGACCACTTTTTTCGCTTCTGGTTCGCTCGGTTTTGATGGGCCAATATGTACAAAAGTGGCTTTAGCTTCTGCAATTGCCTTTAATTCGTCGGGGATATTGATATTTTGTGACATGATTTTAAAATTTGAGAGTTAAGATTGATTTGATTCGTAATTATGAATGTGGTAAATCTGAACGCTTTTGGATTCAATTTCCCAAGGGAAAACAACCGCGCGAATTTTTCCAACCCAACCGGGCATAGCGGGCCACTCCTGCCCAACATTGAAAAACTGAATTTTCAAAAGTTCATACGTGTATTGAATTCGCCCGGTGCGCTCTTGCTCATACTCAAGGACTACCGCCATTTTTAAAGGGTGCTTTTTTAGCTCCTTGATTGCTTCCATTCTCTGCCCTTCCACAGAAAACAGGGGGGTTATTTGATATGACATGATAAAAACGGGTTTTAGTTAGCGGTCATAAATTCAAAAGCCTTTTGTGCGGCTGTTGAAGCCTCCCAAACCATCTTTTTATCATTTCGTAACTCTTTCAGCCAACCTGCAATGTAGGCGTGCGCATTGGTTTCCATCTTGGGCGTACTGATTCCAATCGTATTACACGCAAAACAGGTCGTAATTTCTGCTATTAATTCCTCCTTACTGTAAGTTTCAGAACCAAAAGGAGCATAAGCAGTAAGCGTGTCCCGGTTGAGCCGTGACGGGTGGCCAGTAGCATGGGCGAGTTCATGAAAAAGAGTAGCGTAAAAATCCTCCGAAGTGTGAAACTGGCCGATAGTGGGCATTACTATAAAATCCTCAGCCTTTTGATAATAGGCGCGGTTTTGCTCAATCTCCGTAATTTTTGGCTTTTGCGGAATCCCCTGTAAAAACGCTTCACAGGCTTCTATCCGGTTGTTATTATGGACAATCCCGTTAGGTTTTACGGGCAATCCTTCCACGTCCGACATGTTAAAAACAGCCCAAGCACGAAGGTATTTTACCACCTTGCATTTTTCCTTTTCGCTTTTAGGTAGGTTTTTGTACTCCTGTTCCCTAATACGCTTTTGATTTCGGTAGATAAGCAAGTCAGTAAAATAAACCGTTTCGGATTTACTACCCTTGCGGATTTTTCCCCCGGCTTTCACCACTTGGTCAAACGTTCCAAAATAAGGGGTTTTGAAATCGGCATAGTTTAACATCAGGGCATTGATTCCCCGGTAAACGTGGCCGCTAAAGTGGTTTTGAGCAGGAACGCCAAAACTCCAGGGCTTTTGCCATGGCACAGTTCCGGCCTCTAGGGCACAAATGATTTTGTCCGTAACCTCCTGATAGAGGTCACGAGTTGCACGTGAATTGTTCATTTTTTTAAATGTTAAAATTTGTTGTTTATTACTGTAAATGCTTGATTTACAGTAACTAAGATACTAAAAAATACAATACCGTCAAAGTGATTTTTGTACTTTTTTCAAACTTAAACGCCTTTTTTTCAGGCGGTTAAATGAAAAAAGTATCAAAAATCCCCTTTCCCTAACGGAGTTAACCCCGCCGCGCACTGAGTAGAAATGCAATTGCAAATTTTCAAAAAGGCGGTTTTGGCCTCCGCGCTGGGTCGGGGGCAAGATGGGGCATAGGGTCAGGCTATCGCCTGCCTAACGCATAGGCATCGGGGGCAATGTTGTACTGTTTGAAGTGGTCAAGGTTCGCACCAAAGTATAGTACGTCGGCTGAGTCGCCTAGGTGGGGTGCTTCTAACTGGTCAATGTCCTTTTTCTTTTCCGCGCTCTTATCCTTTTCAAAAGGGTCAGATTTAGCCCCGGGCTTAATGGCTGTATTCTGCATAGAGTTGCGCAATTGCTCCGTGTTATATTTATTGAAACGGGGCAATAATACCTTATCATCATCCCCTGATAAACCCAAACTCCACAATTCAGCACGTGTAGTATACGATGGTGTATGACCTATATAACGCTCCGTAACATCCCATCCTTTTGCATCAAACCTATCAATTAGGATAGCCTTGGGGTCTTTATCTACGGGGTTGTCCTGATAGTGCGTATGGTCATAATAGAAGATGATTTCCTTTTTGGAGAAGTGTCTGTAATAAGTATCGAAGTTATCCACTAAGTCCCTTACGCGCTCTGGGTTCTTAACATAGAAGTTCTTCAGGAAGTTAAAGTAACGCGCCTCTGGCTGGCCTACCGTCAAACAGTTGAAACTACCACCAAAGTCAGGGGCTACACATAGGGGTTTCTTATAATTTAGGTCATTGTCTTTTCGGCAATCCGTAAAATTGCCCTTACCGTATTGGTCATCGCTTAGACTGGTAATGATACCATAGTTATAGGCAGTATAAAAATGGCGTTCGGCCAAATCGGGATAAAAAGCATTTTCAACCGTGGCGGGGCGTATGTTAAGGATTGCCCGGTTAAACTCCGCAGGAGTAAGCTGCTTTCGCATACGCCTGATATAGTCCTCACCAAGCACGTGAATGTTTTCAAGGGTAGAGGCTTCCGAAAAGTATAATAAGTCCTTACGCAGCTTAAAAAGCTCGTTTTTGTAGAATTTCAACGATGCTTGTTCGCTTTGGGTATATCGGCCACGTGCCTGTGCCGATACTTCAATTTTGTACACTTGCACCTGAATGGCCTTAATGAGCTCCACGGCCTCCGTGTCCATTTTCTTTTCCTCCTCAATGAGCCATTTCGACTCTGGAGTGTTGGGCATATCGGTCGTATAGCACGTGCTGTGATGCAAATGAGAGCCCTTAAAATAGCGCTCATTGCCCCGGTTGGTCGGGATTAGTTCATCCTGAAGCTTTTGGTTGTTAAGATACCGCGCCTCATCACCAATGATGCCATCGACTGAAAGCCCTGAAGAACTCGCGGGCCTGTCCTGGCTTACAAGACGCATGACGGACACTTCCTTTTTGTTGGCCCTAATGAAGATACAATGCTCCATGGTTTCAGGCATGATGTAGGGCATTTTAAGGCCAAAATCCTTGTTTGGCGGCCTTCTAACCCAAAAATCAATATCGCGCTGCATCCCAAGTTCCTGCCAATGCTTAATCATGGGGGGCAGTGTTCTATCCAGCAATTGCATGTAGGTATTAGCCACGTTGACAAACGAACAGCGTGGCATTTGCTGCGCCATATCTAATGCTCTGACCGAAAGCCTGCCTTCAGATTTTCCAGTACCGCGCCCCCAAATATCGCGTTCGTCCTTGGCGTCGATGGCACGGGCCAACTGCTGAGGCTTATTGTAGTGAACGTTAACGCTGTTGTTTTGGGGGCTGTTCATTATTTAAGATCATTTCAAAACTAACATCTTCGATTTCACGGCGACGCTCTTCCTCTTTCTTCTGCCCAAAAGCCTTGAGCATCTTGGCCAATCGGTCTTCAGGAATATCGTCTACGCCCAAAATAGAAGGCTGAAACACCTGCTTGATTTCAACCACCACCGGAACGGGCATTTGCATTTCAGGCTCAGCCAATCCCATCACTTTCATCAGGAGCTCTTCCACCTTGGCGGCTACGGCTTCGGCTTTAATGCTTCCATCGGCTTTTAGGCGTTTGTACTGCTTTTTGAGGCGCTCAATCATCATTATTTTTTCAAACTCCTTTTGGACTGGTTCCATGGAGGCAAAAAAACGCTTGGTATTCTTCAGATCAATGTAGGCTTGCTTTTCGCTTAACTCATATTCCATTTTGATTGCCAGAATCACCTCACGGTCGGTATCGTTTTCGTTTTGTAAGAGCCATTCTCTAATCCAACGCCACCGGCTCAGCTGCGCCTTTTGCTTTCCTGATAGCTCAAGTTTGCCCGTGGGGTCGTGGTAATACCGATAGATATCATCGAAATCATCGTAGAAACGCCTTGCCACAATCTCGGCATGGGTTTCCCCGGTCGCCAACGACTGTTCGATGTGTTGCTCCAGGGCGTTATCTTTATGGGTCTTTGCCATCAGCAATTTTCTATTTTAGAATCCCTGATATACTTTTTCACCTGCTCTACGGCGGGCGTACTACCTTGCTTGGCGAGGGTGATGGTGGTTTTGCGTACTTCGGCTTCTGTCATCAATCTTCCCTTCAGATAAGCCTGCATGAAAGCATGGCTCGGAGATTTGGCCCAATGCCTGGCTTTTTGTTTGTCGATGCCGATGATTACGGCTACATCATCGACCGAAAAAAGCAGACGGCCGTACTCGGTAACTTGGTCCAATATCTCTTTTGAAAGTTCTTCCATTAGTCGAAAGGGTGTCCTTTTTCAATCTCCTTCATTATCCAATCCTTGGTAAATTCGGCAGCTTTTGGGTGGGTTAGCAGTACACCCGCCTCGATGCGGGGGTTGGTTGTAAAGTTGGCACTGCTGACCACCGTCACATTCCAGGAATCATTTTCAACCACAAAAGCCTTGGCATGGCAGGCGCTCAGGCGGCACGTGGCCGCTTGGTGCCTCACAAAACTCAGCACTTTGGGGTTACGAATACGCACGCGCACGTCAAACAAAAAATGAAGCTCTTGAATGATTCCCTCGTGCAAACGCCTGGCTATTTGGGTGGCGGGGTCTTCGGTCATGCTCCAAGTCGCTGAGATTACCTTTGCAGGCCCGGTCTTATCCAGAATCCAAAACAACAAATCGTGCATACTCCACAGTCCCGCACTGGCGTAGAGTGTGATATAATTGGCCTTGAGTTCGGGCATTACCTCCTGAAGGGTTTGGGCTTTTTTCGACAAAAAAGATTCAATTCCCTCGATGGGTAGCTCCATCGCGGTCGCTTTCTGCACTTTGGGTACGCCCCAATCTTCAATTTCGTCGGGTTTAAACAACATGGCCGTGGTGTTTTTTGATGGTTTCGGTGAGTTCCAGTTGCGCTTTTTCTTCCTGCAACGCCTTGAGTTTTTCCGTTAGCCTCTTTCTTTTCTCAGGAAGAATCGCCACCTCGGCCGCTTTGGCCGTTCGGCTGATATAAGTTCTAAGGTTAAGATACCGCCGCAAAATCATTTCGTCGCTCTCGGTTTCAGCGGGCGGCTCCCAGAGCATCCCGTTGTTTTCGTAGAATTCGATTTGGCCATAGATCCGATCCAACTCATCGCCAATATCCAGCACCCGAAACGCCCGTATGCGTCGCTGCTCCTCGTCGTTCAGAACCCTAATCTGCGCCTTGAGTGCGGCGCGTTCATTCATCAGGCCGCTGGCCTGTCGCCTTAGCTCTGCTACGGAAGAGGGCTCATTACTTACCTGCTCCTGGGCGGTGGCCTTCAGTCGGTCGCGCTCGGCCGTCAGGGTTTCGGTGAGCTTCCTTGCGTTGAATGAATTCTGCCCGCGCAGCATTGCCTTATAGAGCACCGTCTCTCCGATGCACTCCCTAAAGAGCCTAAGGCCTGTTATATAATTCTGATCGGATAGCCAAGCATCCAGCCGAGCCACCGTTTCAAGGCGTTTTTCGTAGGACATTCGTTATAGTACTTTTTTGTAACTTCTTTATTTTGTACCACGTTTTTCGAAAAATGTACAAACAAAAAAATCGGGACAGCTGCCCCGATTTTTCATTACTCACCATCCTCGTACTATTTCGCTGGGGCAATCCGCACAAATCGCTTACCTGCCTCGTAGAGTTTTTTCAGGTCTTCCTGAGTGGCTTTGGCAAGGTCGACCTCCACGCCGTTGATTTTCATCATGATGGAGCCTTTCTTGTATATGCCTTCTCCATCGTGGGCCTTGAGGCCAACAACTTCATAGATCGGTTCGGGTGCTTTGGGTGTCGGCTCGCCGCCGACGACGATTGCTTTATCTGTGGCCATGTCCTTAATCGGTTATGGTTGAAAAATTACGTTTCTTCGGTGAGCTGCACCGTACCAGTATAATGCACCTCAAACTTCTGAGTGCTGCGCACTTCGAAGTTGTACATATCGCCGTCGCCTTCTGGCGTACCGCCGTCGTTGGTGCCCTTAAGAGCAGCCTTGTGCTTAAAGCTTCCGATCAAATCATAACGACCCGCTGGGGTGCTGTTGCGCTTTACCAAAAACACATACGGTGTATGGTTGTCGGCCAAGTTGTTGAGCACGTGGCCAAGCAGGTTATTGCCAGGAATACCAAAGGTGAATAGTGCTCCCTTTGCGCCCCCGTTGCCTGCTCCTTCGTAAGAAACTTTTCCTGAATTTTTGTGGAGCTGAATCTTACGCCAGCACTTGCCAACCTTAAACACAGGGTCGGTAGTCACCGTAAATTTCAACGCCACACTTGGATTGGAAAGGGGCGGCTCGGGTATGCTCTCAAAATCCGACAATAAGGCGTAGTATGCCTCATCTTCGGTGCCGCCCATGTTGGGATTACAGGGGTCGGCATTTTCTACAATATCAAGTACTTCACACATTGTCGTGAGGTGGGTTTAGGTGGGTTGGGTGATTACTTTTTGACCAGATAGCCCGCTTTCGACTCTACCAAGCGTCTGACCAAATCTTGGTCCCGAAGGTCCTCCAGTTCATACGTTTTGGGGTCGCCTTTGAGCCTAAACTTACGGGCTGTTACCAGATAGGTTTCACCTTCAAATTTCACCGTTGGAGGGCCAGGGATTTTCAGCCCATCATTGTCCTGCGCGCTGATTTGCTCCTGTAGCTCTTCGATAAGCTCTTCCTGCTCCTCGTTAGCCTTCTTGAGTTCGTTGATGAAGGCGTCCTTTCGGTCAAGGAGCGCTTTGGCCGCTTTGGCATCGTTGACCGATTGCACCGAAAGCAGTTGATACTTTGCGTCCAACTCGGCCAGGTCTTTTTTGATTAGTTCCAGTTCTTGCTCAGGGGTGAGCGTTACTGGGGTTTCGTTTGCTTTTCCCATGGTTGAAAAATTTGGTAGCCTGCCTGAGCAGGCTACCGGGCGGGTTAGGTAGGTTTAGGAAAAAAATTATTCTTGGTCGTTACAGAAGACGATCTCAGGCAGGATAAAACCAATGCCCATGTACCAGTCGGTAAGGAGCTTGATCACACGCTCAAAAGGCTGCATGTCCAAATCACGGAAAGGATTGGCCTTATTCATCATCATCACCGCGTTTTCCTTCGGAGTGAAGAAAATACGGTTGCAGGCGTTGCCATTGGCTTTCAAGTTCATCGAAGGCAATCCCTTGATGGATTGATTGGTGAACTCAATCTTGGTGCTTCCTCCCTTGTTGGTGTTGGAGCTGGCCCGGTCGCCGTACTTAGCGGCATGGCCGCGCAGGTAGCGGCGTTCCAAGTCTTCAGAGAGATAGCCCGTCATGTCCTTGCGCCAGTAGGCCTTGTGGATCTGGTCCACGAGCTCCTCCATGTAAGTCACAAAGTCGGCATCATTTTCGGGGATAGCACCCATGGTGATAGGCACTGTGCGCCCAGCCGTGATATGACCATTCAAAATGGTTTGAATCCCATCCATTGAAGTTTTGATAGGGCCCGCAGTTCCTGGAGTAGGAGCCGTGGCTACGCCCAAACCAATCTCGTTGAGCTCAATATCTTCCCCGATTTTCGGAAACCATTTGTTTTCCAAAAACCAACGAATAAACGGCCATTCAGACCTCTTCACTTCCGAGCCCGCCAAAAAACCAAGCCACGAAGGCATCAGGTCATCAGGAGAGAGCTCATCATCCACTTTCATGTGGTGCTGCACAATCTGCACCGGCTCAAAGGTAAGGTTACCTACGCGCGGCGTAAAGCCTTTCTGGAAGGGCTGAACCAACGAGCCAACGGTACTTTTTGCAGCCTTGTAGATGGTATCGCGCGTGATCATCAGGCTAAAAACCTGCATCGTCACAAATTCGCGCATAGCTACCGCGTAAAGGTCACCAGTGCCCTGGCCTTGGTTTTGATAGTATTCACCGTATTCGGTGACCACATCGGTAAGGACAATATTCATTTTTTAAGAAAAAGATTAAGGTGGGTTTAGGAATAAATTTGGGCTCAAGGCTATTACAACCCTAAGGCAGCGGCGGCTTGGTTCATCGAATTTTTGGCCGTCTTTTCGGAAAAGGTTTTCTTATCCTCGCCTTCGACTTTCTTCTCGCTGGCTTCCTTCGTCGGCTCTGCTCCAGGCTGGCCGCCCAAGGCTGTTACCTTGGCCTGCAATCCATCGCGTTCGGTGGTCAGGGTGGTCACCTTTCCTTCAAGCTCAGTGATTTTGGCGTTGGCGGTGGCAAGGGATTGGATAGCGGTATCACGCTCGGTGGTAAGGCTCGTCACCTTTCCTTCCAAAGTGGTCACTTGGGCTTGTGCCTGCTCGGCTACAGTGCCTAGAGCCGTGATGGCGGCGTCGCGCGCGGATCCATCGCTGTTTTCTTCTGTCGATGCACCCTTAATGAAGGCCATCGCGCGGTTAATTAAGCTCATGTCTGCTTTTTGATTTTTATGGGTAGTGAAAGAAAAACTCTTTTTGGAGCTGGTTTTGCCACGGTCCAACACCTCCGAAACTGCCTGTTCGGTGTTGGAAAATCCGTCAATCAAACCGATTTTTTGGGCTTCTTTAGCGTAAAAAATGCCGCCTTTGTAGGGGTCAACTTCTTTCGTAGCCTTGATTTTGCCACCACGGGCGGCCTTTACATCAGCAAGAAAAAATGAATTGAAAGTTGTAAGGTCCTTCCTGATCAGGCTGTCATCCTTCTTTTTGAAGAGCTCCCGCCATGGCAAGTTTTTCTCAGTACTTTGGTCAGCATAGATTTCATGGATTTTCAGGCCCATTTTCTCGTAGAATGCGTCCCAATCGGCATACATCGCGTAGGTACCGATGCTTCCAATCCAATCTGAATCCTGGGTGGCATAGATGGCTTTTGAGGCCGCTGTATAATAGTAGCCTGCACTTGCATTCAGACCATCAACCAGCGTTATAACACTTTTGGGGGCTTGCGCCACCATTTTATAGACCTCCTGCGTTCCTGAAGCTTGCCCGCCTGGGGTATCCACTGCGAGTATGATGCCCGCTATTTTTTCGTTGGCATACAGACTGGCCAGCAGGCTTGCATAGTCTTTGCTGCCTACCGAATACCAACTGCTGTATTTGGTGATAACCTGACGGATATGTACAATGGCCACCGTTTCAGAGGGAAGATTTTCGCCCGAATTTTGCGCCGCCAAAACGCCGTCTTGCATGGCCATCAGGCTCAGCATAGGTTTTTTGACGGGCTTTTCTGTATTGCCCGAAGCCGAGCGAACGGCATCCAGTTCCTCCAGATGTGCAATTGCCCAACGGGGATCTATTAACCAGTCTCCCGACATGAGGCCCAGCAGATTACTTTCCAAGCGTTTGTCCATACTCCAAACTTACACGGCTAACGCGCACGCACACAGGACAGAATTAGCGTGCGTCGATCAGTCCAGGGCGTAGAAAACTACCCGTAAACTCAATCATGAAGCCCACCCGCGTATCGGGCGTTGTCGAAGAATAAGAGCGCTTGGTCATCTTGAGGGTTTCGCGGGGGTTGCCTATTAGCCGCCAACGGCCCTCGTAATCCATGGCCCGTACCAGGTAATAATACAGCGACATTTTCTCCAGTAGCTCCAGCGTGGCCAAGGAGTCATCAGGATAGAATCCCCCCACCGTAATATCGTAGAGAGCTCCGTTTTGGGTTTCGCGAAATTCCTCATTGTAGAAGTTGGTCTTATCCATCATCTCCACCGTAAACCACCGCCAACCAGCTTTCAGGGTAAGGGGCCCCGTAAAGTTCAACCCTGAAGGAACGCCCATGGAAGCGATGGCCGCGCGGGGAATGAACTGCATCTGTACAATGCCGCCAAGCCCCCGCACGCAGGGGTCATAAGTCAGCAACAAATCATTCAACATTGCCTTTTTTCCACAAAAAGGCAAAAAAAAACGCGCCCTGGAGGGACGCGCTTTTATAAGAAATTCACTTATTCAAGTATAATGATTATTTATTATCCACAAATTCGGTCCCCTTCAGTTGTATTTCAATGATAAGCAGTAAAATAAACAAACATCTAACAACAGCTAAAACAGTAAGTATCAAACCATAGACTGTAAAATACATAAAAACTTTCGGTGAAAAGTTGAGATAAACTATCTCCAGTAAACTAAAATAAAAAAATGTAAACACACATACAAAAGATGACCAATAAAAGACTCTTACTAACCTCTTATAATGCCTGCTGTTGAACAAAATTTCCAGTGCGGATATAGGGTACGAATCTTCTTTAGCTTTAAGGTTATCTTTAAGTGTTAAAATAATAGTTAAGGCTGCTATCACAAATCCACCAATCGAAATTGAAGAGGACACCAGTTCATTAAGAAGGTTACCGAGGGTATCTACACCTAATAAAAAATAACACTTAACATATTTTATAATCAACTCGTTAACCCCAACAAATACTCCCATAAAAGCACTATCGTATATAAAGGGGAGCTTTATATACGCGTCTAACGGAGCAATTAGTGTCTTGGGAATTTTCATAGTGATTTGGCATTAAATTCATTTTCAATCTTTTCAAACATATCTAAACTAACAATTGAACGACTTTGAGGGCGCATTTGCACATTAACATAACTTTTTATTTTATCTGATATAAAATCAAAGTATTCAAGCCGATAGTTTTTATCAATATCTTCCGCTTTAACAGTAAATTCATCAAAAATTGACTTACTTGATTCCTTGTTCCTGTAAAAAAAGCTAAGCCATGTCTTTACTTTGCCCGTAATTTCAGGAGTATCAGTTCTTTTTTGATAATCAAATTTGATAAAAAGTTCAACATACTCACTTTCACCAACCTCCAAAGCAGCGTTGGCAGCACTAAAAAGTTCTGGACTTACTTCTTGAACCCTTCTAACATTATCTTTATGTACTTTCATAGTAAGGCTGGAACACCTATTAATTCTATCGAAAAAAGTACCTATATCATCCTGCACAATAGGTTTATATTGTAAAATACAGTCAAACTCTAATTTCTTTAAAAAATGGTCAACATACCATTTAAGCTCATTTATTTTTGCACCAAACTGATTAAATTCCATCGCAATGGTTACTGATTTTTTTGTATATTTAATCATAAAATGCGTAGATTCTACAACGCCATCATCTTCTCCTTTAACTATATCTTTAACTATATCTTCCGCTACATCCATAAGTTCAGGGAAAGAATCCATCCTGATTCGAAGTAATTTACCTTGTATTATATTTTGATTAGTCCGAAAAGTGACCTCCCTTGTACAAGACAAATATCCAGGGCCACTAAGAAATCTTTCCCGTGCTCTTTGTGTATTCAGTTCAATAATATGCCTGAAAATTTCATGGATAAGAATGTCTACTGTTTTTATAGGACTAGGAGATAATTCTAATTCATAATAATGAATGGTTCTTTTTGTATATTCCATAATGGGCAAAGGGGAGATAATTGATGTAATAAAGATTCAGCTGGTAAATAAAGTATAGTTATTCATCATTTAAGTAGAACCTATGAAATAATTATCAAACGGTAGTACATGTAACCGTTCAGCCCTGTCCATAGAGTTTGGAGATAGCAGAAAATCGTTAAGCTATGCCTATTTAAGGCAATAAGGCAAAAAAACACGCTTTGTGAGAGCGTGTATATATATTTCAATAAATATTATTAAACAAATCCTATGCAACTCTGAAAAGCTTTCTACCTTCAAATTCATAATAAGTACGATAGTCATCAGAGCTTAAAGAAAGCAATATTGATAAATCTTCATTAGTGAAATTAAATTCATTTTTATGGATTTCTATTACCTCTTTCAGTAAAGTCGGTTGTTCTTTGGGAAAGTCTAACTCTTCTGGCTCTCGGGTACGGAAAGGGACCATTTGTTGCCATAAATATTTTTCTTCATTTGAAGTAAGCATTTCGAGATTATGAGCTCTCATAATCATAGAGGCCATTGATACTTTCCAGTATCTTTTCATATTAGCTAGTACTTTCAAATTAAGTTTGGCAAAGCTTCTTCTAAACTCAATTTCAGGAAACAGAAATTCGTTAGCAAATCTAAAAGCTTCCTTTTCCAAATCTCGGAAATTATCGGGTAGTTTGGTAAAATGCAAAATCAGATGGCCAAGCTCATGAGCTACTGTAAGCCTTTGTCTATCAGCAGAAAATCCTGAGTTAACAAAAATAACAGGTTGACCTTTGGATGTAAATAAACTCACACCATCAATAGCTTCAGTTCCAAAATCAACTTGGATTACAAAAATACCATTATCTTCAATCAATTCAGTTAGGTTCTCAATCCTACCTTTCGGCACCTTCCAAACCTCCCTTAAATACATTGCAGCATGTTCTGGGCTTCCATTTTTTTCAACATCCCAATTAATCAGATTGGGTTCAACTAACTCTACTCGTTTTAAAAGACGCTCAATATTTATTCTCAAAATATTTATTGTAGCTTCAAACTTGCTTTGTATTTTCCCTGGAATTTTAGCCTTCTTACGATAATAAATCATACTTATAGGATAAATATCATCCTTTTGTGAGAAAAAAGAAAGAGGATAATTAAGTATCTCTGATAGCTTAAAAGCGTATTCATCAGAAAAATAAATATCCTCATTCTCTAATTTTGAAACTGTACCCTGTGCAACATTCATTAAGCGGCACAGTTCAATTTGCGTCAATCCACGTGATTCACGGGCAAGTTGTATCATCTTTGGATTGTAAACAAAGGATGCCATGGCTAATCGTTTGTACCTGTTTTATCATCTGAATTATCTTTCCTTGGTCTTGCGCGACCTGTCTTCTTCGGTTGAATATCTGCTTGACTTCCACCGTCTTTTGCAGAATCTCCGAAAATAGAAAATTGCTTAAATTCCTGCCTCATATCTTTTTGCCAAAGAACTGTTTCACCCCTTCTGCAAACAAGAGGAACATTGACTAGGCCCATCCACGCCTTATCTGGGATATATCCAGCATAAAATAAAGTCAAATCATCAGGAAATGCAGTTAGTTTCTCCTGCCATTTGAACTTTACAGCTTGGCGTGTATCTATATGAGATATAGCGAGTTTTTTTGTCATTTTTTTAAATCTGATCAGAATTTTATTCTGGATAATAAGAAAAAAAATACCGCCGGATTCGCCGTATTTAACTGAAGAATCGTCTGAGAACTCTTCCGCAATACGAGCACGAATAAAATCATGGACCATTGAGCAAATCGTACGTGCTTTAAAATCCAAATGTTGGATGTTACCACCCTTGAGAGAGACAACATCTTTGTAATCATTGAACGCTTTCTCAATCGCAACGACCAATCGTTGGTAATACTGAGAAGCTATTGATTCTTTTTCATCGTCCGGCAAAATATTGCGCATACTTTATTTTGGTTTAATTTAGAATTAGCGTGTAGCAAAGGTAGCAAAAATTTTCTTTTTCTTAATTTTTTATTCCTTTTTTTTCTTTTTTTTAAAAAAATATTCCTACAAGCATATTCAAAAGCGTATTTAGCTTAACTAAGTTTTTAATCATTTAACAAATATCCACGATTTACAAGTCCTTTATGCAAGCCCCCCACCACACTCTGCAATAATGGATGTATACTTACTAACTGCATCTCCCGCAGGAGCAGCAGTGCCACTCCCATAGGTATTTTCACCGTCCGCGCTGATTTGGCACTTCCGTGCTCAATGCGGATGCTTGCCGCCCCAAAACTCTTATCCAACCAGTCGAAAAGAACAAAGTGAGCCGCTGGTGCCTGAGCCTTGAGGGCTAAGGCATTGCGGCCGATGTCGATGAGAAACTCACGAAGGAGCATAGCTTCGGTTGGGTATAATTTAAGGTTAATGGGCTCCATTACGTATTCCAAAATTCAGTAATGATGGGTGAAATACGGTCATTGTGTTGCACTTCCGTTCTCTGATAGTCAACCTGCGGATCCTCGGTCTGCATCAGGGTTAAATTGTAGCGCGCCCTTTGCCAATCCGCAAGCAGCCCGTCACGCTTATCAATCAAATCATCCAGTGCTTTATCCCAGCGATTTTGTTCATACTCAAAATCGGCCACTTCACAGGCGATGAATTTAATCTTTTCACTGCTGTGCAAGTGAATTTCGAGATAAAGGGTTGCAGCCCTCCCCTGCTTTATGCTCATAGGCGGTCCAATAGCCACAATATCCATTAAGTCCAGGGTGTGGCCCGTGAAGATTGTATTAAGAGTCATGATTTTGTTTTGATTAAGTTGATCTGAAGAAATAGACTAATATAGAAAATGTCCGTTCGTCACTAGCTGTGCAATTCTATTGTCGGCCGACAAAGTTGAACTCCTACTTACATCGTGTATCGAGGCTTCCAATACATTGCCGACATGCTTCTTGAGGTAGGCCTTAAAATGCGCTTCCCAGTACTGAGGCGTGTAGCCTTTCAATCGCTTGAGTTTATAGACATACTGGTTATCAAACATCCTAATGGGCGGATCATTGGGTTGTTGATTCGCAAACCGAATTACGACCGCACGAGTGGCGTAGAATTGTTGAGCTTTGCGCTTGTCTTCTGAGAGTTGCATAGTAAGAGAGTTTTTGGTTAATAATATTCTCCCATTTCCATCCACGGCTCCACATACACTACTTGTGCAGCTTTGTCGGCCGCTTTTTGGGCACGTATGGTGAGTCGTTGGGGTCTGGCAGGGGCAAATTTTCGGGCTTTTTGGGATAGGTATTGCTGGCAGAATCTCTCTTCTACCTCTTTTCCGTAGGTTTTTGCCCAGTTTTGGTAGTAGACAAAAAGCTGCAACTCGTTCTTCTCCATCACTTTGGGGCGAGGTTTACCCGCTGCGAGTTTTTCAAAATCTATTCGGGCTTGATTCAGTAGGTATTCTACCCTATTTTGGCGCTTTCGAAGCTTATCTTTGGCCAGCCACAGGGCCGTTACGGCAAATCCGAAGTTGTTTTTTGGGTCAAAATACCCCATTTTTTTACCGCGCTGGAAGGGATAATCGGGGTGTCTTTGAGCGTTTTTATCAAACCAAGCCTTGGCCATTTCCACCCGTTCGCTGAGCTCAACAGCGTAGTCTTTCCAGGCTTTCTCCGATTGTGTGGTTGTAAAACGACCAAAAAGATGGTCGTAAAGCTCCAAAACAGCCATGTGATTTTCCTCATTTGACCACTCATGCCGGCTATAAAGTGAGGTTCTGATTACCAGCCAAAGGTTAAGCACAATCTCCTTCAGGGCTTTAGGTAGCCGATTAAAGCTCTTAAACAGCTTTTCGTACTCGGCCGCGCCCCGCCCCCCTCCTCTTGTCTCCGTGGCCCACAAAGCCTGCTTGGTCGGGGCGTTGCCTTCGAAGGCAGGGTTGTGCGGATCCTTGTTGTCTCCGTGATTTTGTTTCGGTGTTTGTCCACAATCAACCTTACTTATTGTAGTTGATTGTTGTTTAAGTGATATATCTAAAGGCGGCAAATTTTGCCGTACTGAAGATTTTAAAGCCGTTTTTTGGGCTTTTTGGGCAGGTTTCGACTTTGCTCGCTCCACCCCACCAAACAGAATTTCAGGACTTATCCACACCTTAAAATCGTTGTGACGCCCGCAAAATTGGTAGTTATCCACAAGGCCCACCTGGCGCAGCTTTCTGATATGGTCATAGACGCTCCGATGGGAGCGGCTAAGGCGCTCGGCGAGCTCCACCCGGTTGGTCGAAATGTACACGTCAGCGGGGCTAGGAATCTCCTTGGTGGTGAGATTCGCAGCCGCCCAGGCTTCCACGTACCGACGTATCAAGTGCATCCCAGTCGTTTTGACAGAGCCCTTGATCGTGCCTACCTTCCTGAAGGTCGAAACTTCTTCGACAGTGCCATTAGGTAAGTGTCTGGTGGTCTTTTTCTCAACTACTGGGCACTGTTCGTTGTACTCATCCACGCGCCGACACCAAAGCGTAACGGCATCGTGATAATTGATTTGCGGCTTAATGTCCATTTTTTTTAAGCAATAAAATTCCATGCGACTCGCAGAGCGGGCGTTACCCCGCTTTGCGGCCACTCAACTGACGGCTGGCGTCCTTGTTGTGGCGGGAGTCGGACTCGAACCGACGACCTCCGGGTTATGAGCCCGGCGAGCTACCACTGCTCTACCCCGCGATTCCGGTTATCTCGTTCTCCTAAACCCCTAACCGGCTTTGTCTATAATCCACTATTGTTTACATATGATAATACGATTCCTGCCCCCGTTGGGGGAACCTCCGACAGAGTACAGTTTCCCTTACCCACGCGGAGGGTATCCGCGTGGTTGGGGGTTGGTGCCCTTGGCAGGGCGATCTTCGTTGACGGCCAACTACCTGAATCCTTCGCTCAGGGCGCAACTGCACAGGTCCGACTTAGCATTTCCAAGAGTTTACCACAACTCAGGGGGTTTGGTCACGCATGACCTGCCCATTGGGGGATTTCCTCGGACTCATCCCCCCTGAAACCCACAGTGCAGCTGCCTTTACAGCCTTTTTGATACGGGTTGCTCTTCGGAGCGGAGTCGAACCGCCCAAATACTACTTTTCGAAAAGTATTTTGCCGGGCACTCATCCCTGCACAAAGCGGCAGGGCGAGTGTCACCGTCCTAAACCCTCTACTTTGATGAGCGCCCGACAGTCAGTTATTTACCACGTCCGCGAAAGAGCGGAGCCAACGCCAAAAATGCGATCACTATTATCCCTATCTCAAGTAGATGTTGCATGTATCAGCTAATTTTCTACCTTATATATATACCCGCAATTACAGCGCATTAATCTTTCACGTGAAGGTCCAGCGCCATGTAGCTATCCAGCGCCGCTTCGTATTGCTGACGCAGGAATGCTCGGTACAGGGCACCGCCCATGAGGTACTTTTTCCAACGCGGAGCATTATCATAATGCCAAATTTTTACACTCCAGTAGCCCATACGACCAAGGGCCGAATTGAGCCGTACGATGATGGTCTGCGCCCATACAGTATGCGCGGAAACTTGCTTCATATCAGGATTGGTTTTTAGTGGCGGCTTCTACTGCTTTTTTGGCTTCAAACACCCGCATCGTGGGCGTAATAGCAATGTATCTGGGCTCGGGCACAAAGGCAGCCCCATACCAAACCCGCGATTGTCGCACATGAATAAAGCCTTTTAGCTCTGGCTCCAGTCGGGGCATACCATCAGCGTTTTTTACCTCGGTGAGCTCTACCAGCAAGTAAAACTCGTGGTTGATTTCGGATTTAAACCAGTGCTTCATAATTCATCCCCTCCTTTCTTGCAGGTGCGCTTATGGCCACTGAGGGCCTGAGAGGTGCCAAAACGGCGGCCACAACTGCACTCAAATTGCGGTTTGAGAGTTACTTGGGCTTTAGGTGCAAAATACATCTGAAGAAACTGCGCCATGGTCATGCCAACGGCATCCAAATGGTTGCCCAGGATTCGGGTCATGGTACGGTTTAGATGAGCATCACCTGGGTACTTCATCATCTCTTCCATGCAATTGCGGGCCTCTTCCAGCCTGCGCGTAAGGCGATTATTGATGGGTATGAGATTGCTCATAGCTGTTTTTAGATTTTGAGTTTTTCCAACACAGTTTCAAAAACCGCCGAAAATCGCGATAGAGGTCTCCCAACAAATAGCAGGCAGTGATGAGCAGCACAATGAGCAGGCTAAAAGCGATAAACTGTAAGGTGAAGATCATGCGATACGACGTTTTGAACCAGATTCAATGTCCTGAAGCTTTTCGTAATGAGTAACTTTCCCAAAACGGATTTTATAGGCCCGAAGCAGGGCTTTTCGCTCATGCTTAATGAGTTTACCTTCCGAAAAGAAGGGTAGCCAGCCTTCCTTTCGCCAGTTACGTAGAGTAGTGAGTCCTACTTTTAAAACTGCGGCGGCCTCCTCCTCGGTCAAAATATCATCTTCTCGCAAGGCCGCGCGCAGTTGTTTCATTTCCTCAAACATGGCCTGCATGAGGTCAATGTCTTCGGAGGGTATGGCCAGAGTAGCGGTAAGCTGTGTCATGACTGTTTCTGTTTCGCCTGTAGGGCCGCATTACGTTGATTCAGAATCTGGGCTCTAACGGCATTGAGGTGATCCTCCAAAATGAATTCGAAGTTTGCACTTTCCACACAGCTGGAATTGTAATTGACATTAACCGTTACATCAATGCCTTCCAATTTTCCCATGTTTAATAGGGTGACAAAGGTTGCTTTAATCATGACTGTGGTAAGGTTTCGGATTTAGTGAACCAATCGGGTTGCTCTTTTTGAATTTTAGGAATCCAAATTTCCAATGCCGCCAATAAATCAGGGTCATCGGTTCTACCCAAGACTCCCATTGTCAATAGAGAGCCCCCCTCGGCAGAATCAAACTCTGGATATGCTACAAGAAAAGCGCTTCTCCAACCCCATAGACCTTTTACAACCGATAAAAGCTCTTTTATTCTTTCCTTCCGAAATATGCGCGCTTGCCGTCCAGGCCTGATTTTTCCTTGTGTATCCATGACAAAAACCGTTTGTTAGGAAATGTCTTGACACACCCCCTAATTTTCTCTATTTTCGATGATAATATTCAATGAAATATTTCATTAACAAATATCATTACAAATATTCCAATAACAAAAGAATATTCCTAATAACAAAAGGAATATTTTCTACTAATAATACTATTTAGAATAATTCTAATTTCATTAAATGGATAATAACACAATCGGAGATCGGGTAAGAAGCTTGAGAGGTCGAAAAACCTTAGCAGAGTTTGCCGAAAATCTAGGAGTTGGGGGTTCTCAAATATCGGCCATCGAAACAGGCCGAAGCAAAATGTCTTTCGAGTTGGCTGAGCGCATTTGTGATTTATACAATTGTACTATGGATTGGTTAATTAGAGGGGTTGGCACAAGGGAAGTTTCCGCTGAGCCAAAAGTTCAGGAAGCGGATAATGAATTTATTAAAATAAGAAAAGATGATTTGATTTTGCTACAGCAACAAGCTTTAAGAAACAAAGACGAACAGATTAATCAACTCCTAAAGCAGGTAGAATCGGCAAAAAATATTGAAGGTGTTGTTGACTAGGCCCAACTAAACGTAATTTTAAAATATACCTAAATACAAAAATATACCTAAAAATACTACCTAAACGAACCAAAAAGTTATCAAACGGTATCTAAACATATACCCATTAGTATTTTATATAAAATCATACTAACAGTTATATAGTTAAAGCCATTGACTCTTATCTTAAGAAAAAAAATAAGGAAGTTATCTCGCAACAAATTATGTTGAATCTACCGTTTGATAACTTTTCGATATTTGATGCGTAGTTTGGATAAGTATTTCACTTACTTCATGAGTTTGCTAAATCGACTTTAACAAACTCATTACTAGAATTTTAATTCGTTATTACCTATACTTCAACCTTATGAATACTGAGCTTGTACAAATTTTATACAGTACTGAAGAACTACGTAGTTGGAAAATCAAGCATATAGCCGAGATATACCATAAAGGCTTAAAGGAATTTAAAAGAATTACTGCTGATGAACGGTACATACTTGACAGTAAGGTGGAGGCCTATGTGGAAAAGCTTACTGAAAGATGGAACATTGTCAGTACAAAACAAAAGTTACTATCAACCAAAGAAGCTAACATATTAGAAGCTGAAATCAGGACTAAAGATGCTGTCAATAATTTAAAAAGGATTGAAAACCTACTAAAGTATACCCTAAATATCAATGACGCTGTAGACTGGGAACAAATAAAGGATAATTCAGAGTTTAAAAAGCCTCACCCCAAACATGAGCTAAAGGCACAATTAGCTAAAGTAAAAGCCCCTGATGAGCCCATTTATCAAACAAACTTTCCACGGATACCTATTGTAGAATCATTTAGCCCTCAGCTCACCTTTCTTGATAACCTCTTTAAATCTAGAAAAGAGAAGAAAATTCAAAAAGCAAATGAGCTTTTTGAGGCAGCAATGGTTCAGAGGAATATTGAATACCAACGGATTTCCGAAAAAAATGAGGCTTTAAAAAGAGACTATCAAAGAGCTTTAAACGCTTACAACTCAAAAGTTGAAACCCTAAAAAATGAATTTTCAAAAAAAACTATAGAGTGGGAAAAAGAAAAGGATGTATTCTATGAAATACAAAGCCTAAAAAATTCAAAAGTAGACATACTAAAAGAAAATTACTTTAAGGCTGACGAAGAGGCTATACATGAATACTGTGAGTTAGTGTTGAATAATTCTCAATATCCTGATGAGTTCCCCAAGTCTTTTGAATTGGACTACAATGGAGAAAATAAAATATTGATTGTTGAGTATACATTACCATCGATTGAAAACCTTCCTACTTTAAGTGAGGTAAAGTTTCTTCGTAATGAACTAAAGGAATACTTTATTTCCGAAACCCAGTTGCTGAAAATGTTTGATGTTACCATGTATAATATAACATTACGAACATTGCATGAACTCTTTGAAGCTGATGTTATCGGGGCAATTGAAGCTATATCATTTAACGGATGGGTAAATGCGATAAATAAAGCAACGGGTAAAGTTGAGAACAACTGTATTTTGTCAATCCAGGCGAAAAAATCTGAATTTCAACAAATCGACTTATCCCTGGTTGACCCGAAAGCATGTTTTAAAAACCTCAAAGGTGTGGGGAGCAGTAAGCTAAGCGGGCTTACTGCCGTTCAACCCATCATGCAAATTAATCGGAGCGATAAGAGATTCATCCATCACTATGATGTAGCCGGAAGTATAGATGACTCTACGAATTTAGCAGCAATGGATTGGGAAGACTTTGAACATTTAATACGGGAAATATTTTCTAAAGAGTTTAATTCAAATGGTGGAGAAGTAAAAGTTACTCAGGCCAGCAAAGATGGAGGCGTTGACGCAATCGCGTTTGATCCCGATCCAATCAGAGGCGGAAAAATTGTAATTCAGGCAAAAAGATATACAAACACTGTTGGAGTCTCCGCGGTCCGGGATCTTTATGGAACTGTAATGAATGAGGGAGCGACCAAAGGTATCCTAGTAACCACGGCTGACTATGGGCCTGATGCATATGATTTCGTAAAAGGAAAACCACTGACATTAATGAATGGTGCCAATCTTCTTTATTTACTTGAGAAGCATGGTCACAAAGCAAAGATTGATATTAAAGAAGCCAAAAAACTTTTAAAGTAATAATTTTTAAATGTATGGCAAAAACTCAAAGGAATTACGGAATGCTTGCTTCTTTAGATTGGAATTCAAATCTTTGGAAGGCCCCTTCTACCTTAAATGATCTCAATAATTCTGACTTTGGATTTGTTAATGAATTCGGCTTCACCTACACTTGCCTTAATTTTGGGCAGGATATTTTCCCTACAGACGCCGATGGTTTCTACTCAGGATTACTGCCTCACACATACTCAAGACCGGCTAATACTGAAAATTCAAAAGATGTTAAGATAGTATTTCTAAAATCAAAAAATTGGGAGGACGGCATTATCTACCTAATCGGCTTCTATGCATTTCCAATTTTAAAAAAAGGAAAGAAAAAATCCCCATTAATAGAAATATCTTATGATTTTGAAACTAATATCAAAGCTCTTCCAAAAGACATTCTTTTACTTGAAAATTATATAAACCTCTCAGCACACCCACAAATTCAGAAAGTTCTTCCCAAGGATAAGGAACAGGGTAAACAGGGTTTTAACTATCTAACAAAAAATAACGTTGAATTTATCCTAGATGAACTAAGTAGATTGAACCCTCAAAACACAAAATTAGCTTCAATTAAGTTTCGGATATTAAAAGCTTTGGGAAATGTTCCATAAATCAAATTGATCTCTTGACTAGAATAATTTACAATTATTCTGCAAGTCTTAAAGGATTTCTCCTTTGACTACTACAAACCAACTTATCACTAGCCTAAAACCATGACAAAAGTTAAAGAAGAAGAAATCCCTGCACCTCAAGAAACAAAAATATTTAACCAAGTTTGTGGCATCATCATGCCAATTGCTGAATTGGACGGCTGCTCTGAAAATCACTGGCTGGAGGTTAGAAGTATCTTGACTGAAGCTATAGAAGGTGCTGGTTTTAGGGCTAACTTAGTGAGCAATGCAGAAGATATTGGCGTAATTCAAAAGAGAATCATTGAAAATCTTTACAGTAACCCTATTGTTGTGTGTGATGTGAGCGCTAAAAATGCCAATGTAATGTTTGAGCTAGGGCTTCGTTTAGCCTTCGATAAGCCTACTATTATTGTAAAGGATGACAAAACAAACTATAGCTTTGATACTTCTCCTATTGAACACCTTACCTATCCAAGGGATTTGAGGTTTAGTAGAATTGTGGAATTCAAGCGACAATTAACCGATAAAATAGTTCAAACCATCAAAAAAGCAAATAATGACCCTGATTATAGCACTTTTTTAAAACATTTCGGAGCCTTCAAAGTACCTAAAATTGATACCCAAGAAGTTTCTAAAGACGATTACCTAATTGAACAGGTGAAAAATTTAACTGAATTAATACTAAATATCAACAAACCCATTCAGCAAATAGAAACAACAAAGGAAAGTGATAGGAATAGGGTTGGACAAATTATTATACATTGTGACCCTATTTCAAATGAATATTTTGAATTTATTGAGTTACTAAAAGGAATTTCAGGTTTAACAATCCATAGAATTTCAAATTCAGGTAACCAAAATACTATTTTGGTGAAATTTAAGGATATAGAAGATTTTAATGTAGCTCAAAGACTAGCAATAAAGTATTCAATTTAAAAGAATTGTTACACAGACGTTACACACAATTTTAAATTAAAATTATTAAATACCAGTTAATTAGCTACTTACATATGCTTTCTTGTAGTCCAAATGGAATCACTTTTCTGACTCGCTACGATTCATTTTGGCTTCGAATGTTACAGAGAAGTTACAGAGATATTTTTTCAAACTTACTTAATATACAGGTAATTAGATACTTATGAAGATAGTTTTGTAGTCCAAATGGGATCACATTTCTGACTCGTTACGATTCATTACGATTTAAAAAGTGCCTTTAAAATCAATTAAAGGCACTTTTTGTATATTTACGTATCGCCACGCGTCGCCACGAATCAGAAAATGTTACACAGAAAGTTACACAAATGGACAGTATAACCTTCTCCTATGTATTGCACAGTCATGTATTGGCTGACGGGACCCAAAAAATCCTTCTCCGTATTACTCAGAATCGTACCCATAAATATGTAGATATAGGTTATTCCATTAAAGCCGAAGAGTGGAACAAAGAAAAAAAGGAGGTAAGAAAAAGCCACCGGCTTTCCGCAGAAATCAAAATGGTCATGGATGCCAGGCTCATCGAAGCCAAACAAACCTATCTTAAATCCAAAAGCCAGGATCTACCAATTACCTCAAAAGAGATTAAGCGCACGTTGAAACGGGAGCTCGTCGGTGACAGTTTTCTGGACTATGCTGATAACTACATCAAGAATCTTGCAAACGGCGGCACTATCCTCAGCCGCGAAAGCATGATTAACAAACTCAAGGAGCATCTGGGCAAGAGCCGTGATGGGCGTCAGAATGATCTGCTGTTTCCAGAGGTCACTTATAAGTTTCTGAAGAACTACGAGCGGTACCTTAAAAAGCTCGGCAACGGGGTTAATACCTGTGCTGACCGCTAAGCTGGGGTAAAGCCTGAAATTTTCAATACCGATCAAGGCAGCCAATTTACCTCAAATGACTTTACTGAAGTATTGATTAAGAAAGAAATTTTGGTTTCAATGGATGGAAAAGGACGGGCTTTAGATAATGTTTTTGTTGAAAGATTTTGGAGAACCATTAACCGGGTGGCCGGAGCCAAACGAATACATTTATCTGCATGAATTTAATGACGGAAAAACTCTATTTGAAGGCCTCCTTGAATTTATACAATTCTATAACTTTGAGCGAAAGCATCAATCATTGCTTTATTTAACACCTAATCAAGTCTTCAATGAACGATTACCGATAACTAAAAATAGTACAAAATTGAACAAAATGTAGTACACTTATACATATTAGCTATTTTGTCCAGTTAATGGGGTACACCATAGCTTATCTTAAGAATTTTTGCCTGCGTTAATAAAAAGCAAAAATATAACGAAAATTATATGACTACTCTTGTTTAAATCATAGAAATCGGACCGCTGGAAATCTATTTAATCTGAATTGTTGATTACATTTGGGGAGAGAATTCAGATTGACAAACTTGAAATTAAATGCTGACACAGTTCAGTGAAAACTCTCGGATGAGGCAATTCAATTGGTCAGAATGGCCGCTTAGGCAGCTATTCTACATACGTTCGTACACCCAAACCAGACTACCCTGTTTAAATTCATGCAATCACATCTTTACTCAACGTGTTGTGTAGAACTCACTGTCTACAAAGAAACATTTCGCCCCAACCACTGGCTCCAACAAATGGCCAGTATTTTCTTTCTCATATTTTGGGTGATGCTGGGGCATGCACAAACACCTACCATCACCTCCTTTACGCCCGTTTCTGGTTCGATAGGTACATTGGTCACCATCACCGGTACCAACCTCAGCTCGCCTACTGTTCTCAGCATAGGAGGCGTTGTCGCCATTCCTGTTTCCAACAATGGCACTACCTTAGTAGCCATGGTCATGCCCGGTGCAAGTACTTCCTCAATTTCTGTGACCACCGCGGGGGGCACTGCCACTAGTGGCAGCAGTTTTACGGTAACGTCTACGCCTTTCCCCGGCACACAACAGGGAAACAAGTTGGTAGGAACGAGTAACTCAGGTGCTGCCCGGCAAGGTTATTCAGTTGCCCTTTCTGCCGATGGCAATACGGCGATTGTGGGGGGGGATACGGATAACAGCAATCAAGGTGCAGTATGGGTGTACACCCGCTCTGGCAGCACATGGACACAACAGGGAAGCAAGTTGGTAGGAACGGGTGGTTCAAATAATGCCCAACAAGGTGTTTCAGTTGCCCTTTCTGCCGATGGCAATACGGCCATGGTGGGGGGGTATACGGATAACAGCAATCAAGGTGCAGCATGGGTGTACACCCGCTCTGGCAGCACATGGACTCAACAGGGAAGCAAGTTGGTAGGAACGGGTGGTTCAAGTAATGCCCAACAAGGTGTTTCAGTTGCCCTTTCTGCCGATGGCAATACGGCCATGGTGGGGGGATATAGAGATAACGGTACCCAAGGAGCGGCATGGGTGTACACCCGCTCTGGCGGCACATGGACTCAACAAGGTAACAAGTTGGTAGGAACGGGTAGTTCAGGTGCTGCACAACAAGGTATTTCAGTTGCTCTTTCAGCCGATGGCAACACGGCTATTGTGGGGGGGAATGTGGATAACAGCTTTCAAGGTTCGGCATGGGTGTACACCCGCAGTGGTAGTACATGGACACAACAAGAAAGTAAGTTGGTTGGAACGGGTAGTTCAGGTGCTGCACAACAAGGTATTTCAGTTGCTCTTTCAGCCGATGGCAACACGGCTATTGTGGGGGGATATGGGGATAACAGCCTTCAAGGTGCAGCATGGGTTTACACCCGTAGTGGCGGGGCATGGACTCAACAAGGCAACAAGTTGGTAGGAACGGATAATACAGGTGCTGCCCTACAAGGTTGTTCAGTATCTCTCTCTGCCGATGGCAATAAAGCAATGGTGGGGGGATATGGGGATAACAGCTTTAAAGGTGCGGCATGGGCTTTCACCCGCTCTGGCAGCACATGGACACAACAGGGGAGTAAGTTAGTTGGAACGGGTAATACAGGTTCTGCCTACCAAGGTAATTCAGTTGCCCTTTCTGCCGATGGAAATACAGCTATCGTGGGGGGATTTCAGGATAACAGTGGTCAAGGTGCGGCATGGGTATTTATACCTCCTCCCACCATCACCTCCTTTACGCCTGTATCTGGTTCGGTAGGTACATTGGTCACCATCACCGGTACCAACCTCAGCACACCCACTGCCCTCAGCATAGGAGGTGTGGCTGCCATTCCTGTTTCCAACGATGGCACTACCCTAGTAGCGATGGTCATGCCTGGTGCACAAACTGGCTCAGTTTCTGTGACCACCGCAGGGGGTAGCGCCACCAGTGGCAGCAGTTTTACGGTAACGCCTACCCCTTACCCCAGCACACAACAGGGAAGTAAGTTGGTGGGAACGGGTGGTTCAGGTGCTGCCCGACAAGGTATTTCAGTTGCCCTTTCTGCCGATGGCAATACGGCCTTGGTAGGGGGAATTATCGATAACAGCGGTCAAGGCGCAGTATGGGTTTACACCCGCTCTGGTGGGGTATGGACACAACAAGGGAGCAAGTTGGTAGGAACGGGTGGTTCAAGTAATGCCCAACAAGGTTTTTCAGTTGCTATTTCTGCTGATGGCAATACGGCGATCGTGGGGGGAAATAACGATAACAGCGGTCGAGGGGCATCGTGGGTTTTCGCCCGCTCTGGCGGCACATGGACTCAACAGGGGAGCAAGTTGGTTGGTACGGGGGCGCAAAATGGCGACTATGGTGCCTCCCAAGGTAATTCAGTTGCCCTTTCTGCCGATGGTAATACGGCGATCGTGGGGGGAAAAGGGGATAACAGCAATCAAGGTGCGGCATGGGTTTACACCCGTAGTGGCGGGGCATGGACACAACAAGGCAATAAATTAGTAGGTACAGGTTCAGGTGCTGGCCGACAAGGTAATTCAGTTGCCCTTTCTGCCGATGGCAATACGGCCATCGTGGGGGGAGATGGGGATAACAGCAATAAAGGTGCGGCATGGGTTTACACCCGTAATGGCGGGGCATGGACACAACAAGGCAATAAATTAGTAGGTACAGGTTCAGGCTTACAATTACAAGGTTCTTCAGTTGCCCTTTCAGCCGATGGCAATACGGCGATCGTGGGGGGAATTTGGGATAACAGCAGTCAAGGTGCGGCATGGGTTTACACCCGTAGTGGCGGGGCATGGACACAACAAGGCAATAAATTAGTAGGAACGGGTGGTTCAGGTGCTGCCCAAGGTAGTTCAGTTGCCCTTTCAGCCGATGGCAATACGGCGATGGTGGGGGGATATGGGGATAACAGCAGTCAAGGTGCGGTATGGGTGTACACCCGCTCTGCCGGCACTTGGACACAACAGGGGAGCAAGATGGTAGGAACGGGTGGTTCAAATGATGCCCAACAAGGTTGGTCAGTTGCTCTTTCTGCCAATGGCAATACGGCGATGGTGGGGGGATTTGGGGATAACAGCCAACAAGGTGCGGCATGGGTGTTTGTACCTGCCCCGCCGTCTCCACCTACCCTCACCACCTTTACGCCCGCCTCTGGTTCGGTAGGTACATTAGTAACCATCACCGGCACCAACCTTAGCTCTTCTACTGCCCTCAGCATAGGAGGCGTGGCCGCTATTCCTGTTTCTAATAATGGCACGACCTTAGCAGCCATAGTCATGCCCGGGGCAACCACGGGTACGGTCTCTTTAACCACCGCAGGGGGTAGTGCCACCAGTGGCAGCAATTTTACGGTAACGCCTACGCCTTTCCCTAGCTCCCAACAGGGAAGCAAGTTGGAAGGAGCGGAGGCGGTTGGTGATAACTCCCAACAAGGTTGGTCAGTTGCTCTTTCTGCCGATGGCAATACGGCGATTGTGGGGGGATATAGGGATAACAGCCTTCAAGGTGCGGCATGGGTGTACACTCGTAGTGGCAGCACTTGGGCCCAACAAGGTAACAAGTTGGTTGGTACGGGTGCGGTTGGTGGTGCCCAACAAGGTTCTTCAGTGGCCCTTTCTGCCGATGGCAATACGGCCTTGGTAGGGGGAAATAACGATAACAGCGGTCAAGGCGCAGTATGGGTTTACACCCGCTCTGACGGCACTTGGACCCAACAGGGCGGCAAGTTGGTGGGAACGGGGGCGGTTGGTAGTAACGTCCAACAAGGTGAGTCTGTTGCCGTTTCTGCCGATGGCAATACGGTGATAGTGGGGGGATTGGGGGATAACAGCAACCAAGGGGCGGCATGGGTGTACACCCGCAGTGGCGGCACTTGGACACAACAAGGCAACAAGTTGGTTGGTACGGGTGCGGTTGGTGGTGCCCAACAAGGTTCTTCAGTGGCCCTTTCTGCCGATGGCAATACGGCGATGGTGGGGGGATGGACGGATAACGACAATAAAGGTGCGGCATGGGTGTACACCCGTAGTGGCGGCACTTGGACACAACGAGGCAACAAGTTAGTAGGAACGGGGGCGGTTGGCAGCTGGGTCTTCCAAGGTATTTCAGTAGCCCTTTCTGCCGATGGTAATACCGCGATGGTAGGGGGAAGAGGAGATAACAGCTTTCGAGGTGCGGCATGGGTGTTTATTACCCCACCCCCTACTATCACTGCCGCTGGCACGCTTACGGCTTTTACCACCTGTGCGGGTACAGCCTCGGCAGCACAGAGTTTTACCGTTAGTGGAGCAAATCTAACCGCAAACCTTGTGCTAACGGGCCCAACGGGATTTGAGGTTTCTACCGCATTAGGAAGTAGCTATGGAAGTAGCGTTTCTTTAACGCCAACTTCTGGTACAGTCAGCACCACTACAATTTATGTCCGTTTGGCTTCAACTGCAACCGGCTCTCCTTCGGGTAATGTGACCTGTACTTCCAGCGGGGCTACTACCCAAATCGTCGCAGCGACTGGAGTGGTATTTCAACTCTCTCAAACAGTGACAAGCAATATCACATCGGGAACGGTGGTCATTACGGCCAATCAAATCACGGCTACTAACCAAATCTCCAATGCCAATGTGACCTACAACGCAGGGCTATCGGTGACGCTGCTGCCAGGTTTTCAGGTCACAGGAAATACCTTCAAGGCACAGATTGGAGGTGGTTGTAATTGAGAGTTTGGACGGGCAATGGAATACGGAGAATGAAGAATGGGACACCCGGAAAATGTACAATGAAAACGGTAAACGGAACGGACATTTTTCGTAATTCTTCCAAAGTGGTGTTGTTAACCATGATAGACGAAACAGGGTCTTTGGTATCGACAAAAACAGCTCGGCCCAGGTTTCTTTACCAGTGTAAAATGATGCAAAAAGAGCCACCGAATGATGACAAAGTAGTCCAAGTGTGGATAAGTTCAGAGCGATAAAAATGGGAAGTTTGTAGGGAATAAAAACTCTTACAAACATGGCCAATAATCGCATCAGAATGAAACAACTTCATACACTCATTACCTACCTAGTAAGCGGCCGGAGCAAGCGATGGATAGCTCGCAGCTTAGGGATATCGCCTAAAACGGTAGACACCTATTTGGGATATTTGCATTCAGAAATAGGATCTGATCTAAGCGAGTTATTGATCTGGGATGAAGAGGCCCTTTTCCGTTTAGTTAAACGTCTGGACAGCCCGACCACTCATCAGGAATTAGAGTTGCTTTTTCCCCTTTACCAAAAAGAGTTTCAAAAGGTGTCGATAGCCTTTACCTGATGCAAAGCCACGCCCAAGGCGCTTTTCCCTTGTATTACTTTCCGCACAAAATCACTTATTGGTGGCCATCGCTACCCTCGAAGGCAACTACCAATGGGCCATGAAGTCGGCGCGGAAGGTGGCAGAAAACACCCACAAAAAATTGATGGCTGATCCCGCCTGGGCTACACTTCAGCATTACTATAGCGTTCCTTATCATGTGGCAATCAAATTTTCAAAATGGGATGAGCTACTCCGCATGTGTCAGTCCGACACCGTTCGGCTCAAATATCCGACCGCTATTCGTCACTACGCCCGGGGAATGGCTTTGGCTAGCAAACACCAACTGGTACAGGCGAAAACAGAACTCCAACAACTCGAAAAACAAATGGCTGACCCTGACATCGCCAAACTGACCATTAGTGGAATCAATCACATGACTGCCATCCTCAAAATAGCCCGTCAAGTCTTGAAAGCAGAAATTTTGGTGCAGGAAGGGCAACTTGCTTCGGCCATCAAAATGTTACGAGAAGCCGTCGTGATGGAAGATGCCTTGAATTATCAAGAACCCCCAGATTGGTTCTTTTCGGTTCGCCATCATTTGGGTGCGGCGCTTCTAAAAGCCAAAAGTTACGATGAGGCGGCAAACGTATATAATGATGATTTAGTGGTATTTCCGCGCAATGGTTGGGCGTTGGCGGGACTTCATGAGGCACAGATCAATATGGGAGCCGTTGAAGAGGCAAAAAAAACACGAACATTTTTGAATGATGCTTGGAAATGGGCTGATAAAGAATTGAAATCAAAAATGCTGAACGATTTTTAGACTTTATTAGGATTATACCTGAAATCAAATCAACATTTTTAAGTACCAAAAATCAGGCCTTAGACCACATAATTATATGATTATTAACAATCTAACATTGTAATTTTTCAAGCTAATTACCCATGCCTTTGTAAATTAAAGAACGGGATTGCTAAAATACCTCCCAGATAAATCCCGTCAGTTTTCGAAGCAAAAAATACGCTCATCAGAAATGAAAGAACCCGTATGGCATCGCCACACGGGTTTCTTTAATATACTCAACGTTATGAAAATAAAATAAATTATTTCACTTATTCAAATATAGTGAATTATACCTAAAATGTAAAAAAAATCTTTAACGAAATTTTTAGCTACTGCATTTTTACACCTATTTCGTTGATTTTCTAACGTATAGCGCCCTACCACTCGCATTATTTTATGCCTAATACATCTAGCCAAAAGTAAAATTTTTATAGTCCTTAAAGGACCATACTCCGTTAAAGTAGAATTGTAATTTCTCTACAAAATCGTCTTTCGTTTCCCATAACCAGCTTCGTATTCATGCAAAATCTCCCAAAGTTGAGCTTTATTATGCAGACGGGCAGGCAAAGATGCCCCAGCATTTGTATATACATTTAGGATATTGAAACATCCTTATAGATGACAGTTTTTTTACCAAAAAAATGCTGCGTAATAGGCAAGTAGTAATTACCTCACAAGAAAGAACCAAAAATAGATACCAAAAGTATATTTTATATACCAATAAGAAAATTCAAGCTACTAATGTTACTAATGCCCAATACATTTCGGTTGAATTACGGCCTATAGATTCCCCTAACAGCGCATATCCTATATTGAAAATTTTAAAATTAACTCGGTAACTCACTCACTTTCAGGTATAAATACACCTATATGACTATTTATCCACTTTTTGGCACAAAAATTGCCACTGTTTCAACAACCATTGCTTACAAAAGTATACTAAAGTTACCCCCTTATGAAAATAGCCTATTACCTAAATCAAGGAAGGCAAAAAAATCTATACTGCCAGATCATTGACGATACTGATAAAGTTTCCTTTTCACTGAATCAAACGATTATTGAGGAAGAATGGCATTCTTCAAAAGAAAGAAGCCCCCACACTGAGTCTTACTTTGTAATGCTCACTAACCTCAACAAATACCTGTTAACAAAGTACAGTGAATTGAAAAAAACCGAAAATCAGGGCGTACTTAAAATGCTAAAAACAAATGTCAAGACCCTTATTGACGTGAAGGGCATCGAAAGTATTTCTAATACAATGGGCAAAAAAGGACCAAACCAAACCGAGATTCCTCCAATCAGTCACTTTGAACTTGCCTTCCAACGCTATTCAGGACTGAAAAAAGGAGAATTCAGGACCATAGAAAAAGAAGACAAGGTATATTTTCGCACCAACGAAAATAGCATATACACGATTGATACCTACCCAGGACTTACCAATCGCTTGACTTCGTTAATTCAGAATCGTGCTTATCAACACCTCCGTAAAACAACTGACGAAAGCATTTGGAATGCCGTTTTTGAAGGAATAAAAGTCGACAAGCAAACCCTATTGGCCAAATTACAACAAGAATTAGAAATCTTTCGACAGCATTTACCCCATGAAGAGCGCTTAAAAATAGACCATTTAGCCCAGCAAAAATTTCTTGATAATTTTAGCTCATTCAAAACAAGTTATCAAGGGATAAAATCTTGTGCATCCTCGGCGTGTTCATTAGAGAGGCCCCTTTTATTTCCGCTGATTGTTTTAGCTCTGATGAATTACTCCAATCCCGCTATATTTTATGAACAATATTGCGCCATTGAATTTAGCGGAGAAGAATGGGAAGGAATTATAACAGATGAAAACGAGGGGGAACATCCAACGTTATTTTTTATAAAAACGGTTGATCTGTTTTAAATCTATCCGTTAAAAATGGTCCCTACAACTACCTAATCAGCCCTATCCCAAACCTACTTGTCATCTTAAACACCTAACTTATCGGCAATACTACTTCTGCCTGAATGAGGCTTTTGTTCAGGGCTTTGTGCTTTACATTGTTTTGAAATTTCTATTTTTACCCAGCCAAAGGGTGTGATTTATTGCGGTTTTGTCAATATCTTTATATGTATTTCGTATGTCTTTGACCCGATAACGTTTGATAAACCTCTACCATGAACCGCTTTAAAATCACAAGAAAGCTATTGCCCTACTTCGCCATTTTTTTTCTATTTAAAATCGCAAAAGCCCAAGAAATAAAACCCGTATTTGAAGGATACAAATTGATGCGAAGCGATGAAAATGAGGACTTTTGGCGAAAAAACAAGCCAACAAAACCCTTGTTATACCAATTAAAACTAATACCACTCAACCCTGCCCACAGCGTTAATTTTACGATTGGCGGCCAAATACGAACCCGTTATGAAGTTTTCCAAAACGATACATGGTCAGACAATCCTAAGCAAGACAAGGGTATCTACGGGCACCGACTTGCCCTTCATACGGGCTTACAATTAGGCAAACACTTGCGGGTTTTCGGCGAATTATACCACGGCTTTTACGGGCAAAAAGTTTTTTCTCAATACGAAAAACTAGACCTGCATCAAGCATTGGCCGAGTTTACGTTGCCGTTGGAAACCACCCAATTGAAGTTAATCGCTGGGCGGCAAGAATTCAACTGGGGTACGGGTCGGATAGTTTCCCTCCGCGAAGCGCTGAATATGCGCCGGAGTTTTGACGGAGCGAGAGTAATTTCGAAATCCCATAAATTAAAAATTGAGGGATTTTATGCACTAGAAGTCATCCCTCAATTCGACCCTTTCAACAATAGTTCTCGTCATGCGCCTAAGTTTTGGGGAGTAAATTTCGCTTTTGCGTTGCCCAAAAAACTGGGAAACTTAGAACTGTACTATTATGGTTATCAACGGATTAACGCCAAATTCCAAAATGCGGCTGGCCTTGAAACACGTCATTCACTGGCATTTAGGGCCTCCATTGAAAACGGCAAACACTTTAACCATAACTCGGGTATTATTTACCAGTTTGGCAGCATCGACAAGTCCGCCATCAGTGCGTGGTCGTTTCAATCCGACATGCATTATATATGGAGTGAAGCCCGCTACAAACCCAATCTAGGACTCAAATTGGAGTACGTAACGGGCGACAAAAATGCCTCCGATCAACAATTAAATACGTTTAACCCCATGTTTAACAACCCCTCCTATTTTGGTTTGTTGAACAAGATGACTTCTATGAATTTAAAAGGCATTCATCCTTCTTTTCAAATGAATCTCAAACCCACGTTGAGGGTTAAGGCTGAAGCCAATTTTTACTGGAGAGCAAACAAAAATGACGGACTGTATGCCCCGTCGTTGGCCAACATCAGAGCTGGAAAAAATACGCAGGATAGTTACATCGGTACGCAGTTGGGGGCTTCATTTGAATGGGATTTGAGTAAAAATGTTACTTTTTCCAACGAATTTGCCTATTATATAGCTGGTAAGTACCTCGAAGATAGCGGGGGTTCCGAAAATATAACTTACAACGTGACAACCCTAAATTTTAGATTTTAAACTCTTTGGAAAAATTTCGATGAAACCGTTCTTCCTCAATCCCCTTGCTACCGTTCATCAGCTTTATCAACAGTGGGAACGGCATTTCCCATTTCTAAAATTACGGATTTACTCCCCCTCCCATCAACTGATGGATGAAAATACTTCCCAAGTTTCTTTACAAGCGCTTTCATCAACTGCTGAGCATCAAACAGAACTCCAAGTTGACCCCAACATGAGCGTTCGTTTGTTTGTTGAAGCCTTCCAAAATACTTTCGGACTACGGGCGGAAGTGCTTCGTCATTCGGGTTATTCGTGGGATGAAACCGAGAATACCGACTTTTGGACATTAACGGAGCAAAACCAAAAGGGCAAAGAGCAATCTCAGATTTACCGCACAAAAGAATCCTAACGGAAGTTAAAACACACTAAACACCTAAAAATCAGCCCATAAGATAGGGTATAATGTCGTCATTAATTAACGTTTCGATGCTGTACTGGGTATCAACTTTGATTGAAAAGTCAACGTAGTCGGCTATTGAATACTCAATTTCAAAACGAGTGGAGACGTAATCACTGTTTCTTAAATCAGAAATGGTGGGTTCGGCCTCCCGTTTTTTCAGCCGTTCTCTGATTGTTTTCTCCGTAGCCATGGTTTGAATCACTACCAAACGAACCCCTTTTTGCTCACAAACCACTCGTAGCTGCTTCAAGTATTCTTTGTTACGATAGGTTGCATCCAAAATCACAGCCCCAAATTTGTCGGTTTCAGCTAAACCATTCTCTGCCAATTCTTGATAAACACCCTCGGTCACTTGTGCTTCGTATAAGTGTGCACGTTCAGCATCGGGCAAGCGTTCGTAAAGGTCGATGCCTGCCCGCTGTTTTCGTATTACATCCGAACTCAAAACCGAAAGGCCAAACTCGTTGGCGAGCGCAGTGGCCAACGTTGATTTTCCCGTAGCACCGCCCCCCATACATACAATCACCGTCGACATCGAACCCAAAACAGCGTACCGAAAAGCCAGTTGGAAATAGCGAACCGCTTTTTGTTGACTCTCTAGCCGTATCTCCAACGGCACTTCAAACTCTCTATATTTGATGGTATCGACCTTGCCCCGAACACAGGCCCTATAAATTTTGTAAAAATTCAACAACAAACTCACATCGTCTTTTTCCAACACCGCCAGCAGTTTATGGTGAAGATAAGCCGCCTGCGGATAGCAGTGCCGATATTCCAAATCCATCAAAAGAAAGGCCAAATCATTGAGCCAGTCGAGGCACCTCAACCGCTGACTAAATTCAATACAATCATAAACTGTCACGGTATTGTGCTCAATATGAACATGTTCTGAGCGTAAATCTCCGTGCCCTTCAATGATTTTACCCAGCTGTATACGCGCTTCCAAAATACCTTTATTACTTTCAATGAACTGAAACAAAGCCGTTTGAATCCATCGAGCCGCCAACGGACTCAGTGTTTGTCTGGTGGCATCGTTAAAATCAGACGTAATTTCCAGCATTGTTGTTTTAATGGATTCAATGCTTGCGAAGGCCGAAATTTCGGGTGAAGTAGGCGTATTTTGATAAAACGTAAGCAGGCGATTGGCCAATAAATCCATTTGGGACATGGGAAAATCAGGCGATTTTAGACGATTTATCAATAAATTTTCGTCAGAAAGCCCTCGCATTTTAATCACATATTCAACCACATCACCCTCCGCTTGAAAACTCAGTTTGTGCCCATCCCAATAAATGGGCAAAATTCCTAAATACAAATCCGTACTGAGCCGTTGGTTCAGTCGAATTTCTTCTTGACAATAAAATAAGCGTTTTTGGAGAGTGGAAAAATCCAGAAAGTTGAATAAAACACTTTTTTTTAATTTATACACAAACTGGCCCGTTAGGGATACTACCGAAATGTGGGTTTGAAGTATTGAGACCTCATCCGTAGGAGTGTCATAAGAAGTTTTGTCTGACAAAAACTTGATAAAATCAACAAGTGCAGGAACAGAAGCCATAATGCTTGCAAGGTTTGTTATAATTAAGGCATAAAAACCAACATTTTCCTAAACGCCTGAAAGCATTATAGGATTAGCAGCCACTAGCATAAGAAGTTTACAAGCCAAAATAGCGCATTTCTCTGAATATCAATCATTAACCTGAGTAATATCATGTTTAACCTGCCATCAAAAGTATAAATTTGTTGGTCTGAGATTGCAAAATAGCAATAAGAATGAGACATCTTTAATCCAATGAGCATGAAACCCAAGATAGTTTTCACCCAAATGTACTTTTGGGTTCTAATTTTATTTCTTGCGCATCCTATTGTACTTATTGCTCAAATCCCGTATTTAACCGCCGAAAACAGTCAAAGCGACATTTATCCCACCGGTACCCATTCTAACTTTCTCCCGAAATCTACGGCTCAGACGGCATCTTCAAACCCTCCAAGGGTGCGAATTGCTTATATTGTTCCATCCAATCGAACTCCTCAACCGAATTATAAGAAGAACCTTCAGTTTGCCATTGAAATGGCCCAAATGTGGTACCGAAATGCAATGAATCAGAATGGATTTGGACCAAAAACGTTTATCTACGAACCGGAAGAAGATTCTCCAAGGCCAAAAATACACCTCGTAAATGTACCCGAAACAGATAGCGTTTTAAGAGGTGCTGAAAACGATGGGTACGGATTATTTGACAGAACAAAAGCAGCAGCCAAAAATGCAGGTCTTAGCGTAGATGCTGACGGGGAGGTATGGATATTGATTCCAGAGACCCACGTACAAAGGCCTAGTGGGAGTTTTTATGGCACACTTGCCTTGGGCGGTGGAGGCGGAAGCGGCAATAACTCAGGCGTTGCTCAACTAGGAAGCACTGTCATTCCACTTTTTGACCCTCAAAGATTGATAGATGATACCCCCTACGCAGGACATATAATTCCCGAATTAGGACCTTATCCTTTGGTGCAAGACAGTTCGTTTGTTTGGTTTGAAGACCACACCTTCAGTACAATTGCCTCTTCCTATTTGGGAGCACTATGCCATGAAATGGGCCATGCTTTTGGCCTTAATCATGATGCACGACAAGATGCCAATTTTTTTGGGGGCCTGATGTACAATGGTTTAAGGGGAATCAGGGGCAGTTTTTTTCCGACACTTTTTCCCAACAACTACACCCGTTTAGAATACGGCTCTTCGCTACAATTAAACGTGAGCCATTATTTTAACCGAAATAAAAACATTACAACAGTTCCTACGCTCTATATCACCACAGGTACAGTCACTCCCATCAACGGACAATTAAATATTCAAATGGCCGCGTATGATATTGACACCCTCTCGTATGTTTTGTTGTACGATAAAAATGGTGAGGTGATTAATGAAGTGTCGGTCAACTATACTAGTATTGGACTCACTTTACAAACCCCTTACTACACCGCAGGCGTCAATAATGAATTTTATATTTCGGTGGGTGATAAACAAGGTAATCGAAAATTAAGTCCAAAATTCAACATCTTCGTCAACGCGGGCAGTAACCAAGCCCCCAAACCATTTTTAAAGATTTTGTATCCCAATGCTCCGTCTCAAGGCAATAGTACTGTTTTTAATAGCAAAGGTTCGGATGACTTCGAGAAAGGTACTTACACCACCGAATTTGATATAAACAACGACGGCACCTACGATACTCCTCCACTCACTGCCAACGAATATTCCCATGAGCTTACCCAAACGGGCCCCTACATGGCTCGAATCAGAGTAACTGACGCCGCAGGGGCTTTCTCGGTTTCAAGCCCAATCAGCGGAAATTTTGGCAATACATGCGGCGTTGATCCACCAAAAATCACTGGCAAAAATAAAGTGTGTCCTAGCTCTCCCGTACAACTCACCGTTTATGGTTGTTATGGTACATTGTTGTGGTCAAATGGCGAAACTACTTCTTCCATAGTCGTTACGCCAACTACCACAACGGTTTATAGCGTTAGTTGCAGTTATGGATGTTTGGCTCAAACAAGCCTGCCCTTCACGGTCGAAGTCACTCCCAATACTGTTACGTTATCAAATATCTCCACTCCAGGCCCTCAAATTGCTCCCCAAACACTAATTTCAACCCAGCAAATACTCGCGAGCACTACTGTATCTTACTTTGCTGGCAACAGTATCGAACTTTTGCCAGGATTTTATGGGGCCAATAGTAGCGTTTTTACCGCGCTGATAAAGGGTTGTAATACACCTTTGGCCAACAATGATTCTTTTAGTGCTGTACCAGGCTTCGCCCGAACATTGAACGTATTATCCAATGATTTTACTCCTGATGGCATACCCGTTTCAAATTTTTCGGAAGTATTACTACCCGACATCCTCGCACAACCCACAAAAGGCACGGTTACGATCAACCCCAACGGGACTTTCACTTATACGCCAAACGAAAACGCCAGCGGCACCGACTCCCTTGTCTATTCATTGTGCAATAAATTTGCACCGTCTTTTTGTGCCAATGCTCAGGTGAACATCGACTTAAACTACCTAAACCCCGTCGTCAACGCGGGTTTTGAAACGACAGTCACCTTCAATAATCCTCCTTGGCAAAAAGGTGGCTGGAAAACCTATCAGGCAGTATTTTCATGGCTATCTGGTCAGGGACGAAACGGCTCACATGGCATCAAGATTTATTCAGGACCTCCTGCTGGGCCCGTCGTAAGCAATGATGTGTTCGTATATCAGGCGGTAACATTGGCCCCCAATACCAACTATTCAGTACACGGCTGGGTAAAAACAGAAAATGTAACCACCAATTCCAATCCAAATGGAGTAGGTGCTTGCCTTAGCTTGATTATTGCGGGCAATAACTGGCCCCCGATAAGTAGCCATTTAAAAGGCACAAATGATTGGACTCGGCTATCGCTCTCGTTCAATTCGGGGGCAACAGGCACTGTTACCATTGCCTGCCGTCTGGGCTACGCCAATGCTGACTCTGAAGGCACTGCTTTCTTTGATGATTTGATCATCGTTCCTCAATTTCCATAAAAAAACAAAACCTACCAATGGGCCCGACGTAGTTTATCAGGATGTAAAATTTGGATACCACCAGAGGTTGACATCTCAATCAGCCCATCTTGCTTAAATTCACTTAAAGTCCGAATCAGCGACTCCGTAGCCGTACCCACCATGGCCGCCAAGTCATCACGCGAAAGCTGAATTGCTTTGGCAGAATCAAGGTTTTGCATACGCAGTAAAGTATCAGCTACTCGTCTACGTAGGGAGTTATACGCCATTAACAACAGTTGTTGTTCCCGCTGTTCTAGCTGGCAGGCCAATAATTTAACAAACAGTTCACTCACCTCGTGGTCGGACAGAAGCAATTGTTGAAATTCGGTTTTAGGGATATAAATTAATTCGGAATTTACCAACGCCACGGCCGAGTCCATGTAGTCACAACCCTCCAAAAGTGCAGTATAGCCCAAAAAGTCACCCGCATTGTAAATGCCTGTAATAAACTCTTTTCCATCGGCATTGGCCCGTATCGTTTTAACTTGGCCCGATTTGACATAAAACAACCGCACTGAATCATCACCTTCTAAATATACGTATTGCTTTTTTTGAACGGCATGAATTTTTCGTTCAGATAAAATACGTTGTAGATTCCCCTTTTTGGAAGATTTTTCTGAGACATTATTCGAAATTGTCAGCTCTGAAGCCTCATTGTTGGCCTTTAGATGAGATACTCGTTTTAGCCGGCTGTCGATGGCACTAAGCAACTCACTTTCTTCAAAGGGCTTCGTAATGTAATCATCTGCCCCCAAATCCATTCCTTTTCGAAAATCATTACGATCCGTTTTGGCGGTCAGAAATATAAAAGGCACACAGCAAAGTTTAGGATTAGTATTAAAAATTTGGAGCACTCCATAACCATCCAAAATGGGCATCATAACATCACAAATGACCAAATCTGGTTTATTTATCAACGACTTTTCTACCCCAATCTTCCCATTTTCGGCAGTTTGAACATTATATCCAACCATTTCCAAAATCTCAGCTGTATTTTCACGAATCCCTGGGTTGTCTTCAATTAAGAGAATAGTTTTCATGAGGTTAAGTTAATCATGGATTGTGTCACAATTCAGTACTTAAGATAAATTACCTGAGGAAACTCTAATTTATATACCGAATTAGAATCGCAATAAATATCCAAAACAGACATGCCAACTTTACTGACAAAAGTCAGTGTTCTAAAAATAAAGTGATACAAACGCCCCAAAAGGGACAAAATAGCATCCTTTACCTTTAATAGTCAACACTTTACAATACTTAACCCAAGTTAATCAACCTGTTTTATTTCTCGTCATTCAAGTATTCACATATTGACCTATTGGTATACATTAATTTTAGAAGATATGCTTTTGATGAGATGATCAGGAAGTAAAACGGCAGCGTATAGGCATTTTTCATTTTAATAAAAAACCTGCACGACATAGTCATGCAGGTTTGGAAGTATTACTCAACGTTATGAAATATGACATATATACGAATGATTTCCAATTTCAGATGTTGTTCTTCATTTTTTTAACCCCGCAACATCAAAAGCAACCAACTATTCACCACCTATTTTCATCAAAAGGTATTGAAAACAAGGTGCTAAAAAGCATATTTTAAACACACACTCAAATAGAGTCAATAAAATATGAAAATAATAATATTAAAGTAAATGGGTACATTTATTTGGCATTATCAAGACCTAAAAACCTTAAAACAATCAAAATAAGAGGGCTTATCATCAAAACTTAACCCTAACAATATCTTACCGAGAAGGATATTAAAAAAAAGAATACACTTGCAAAATGTCATATTAAACTGTAAATTTGTAATATATATTCCTGAACCGTTTTTATAGCACCCAAAAATATCCTTGACAGTATTTTAGAAATATCTTATTTCACCAAATTTCCAGAATAATAAATAAAGAGCAGCCTTGAGTAGTACGATAAATTGAAAGTATCGTTATAGCTATATACGTTCCTTAAATAAAAGTACCAATAACCTAACTCAACATTATGGAATCGCCCATTTTAACCCCTACTAAAGAGCAGAAATGCCCTTATTGTAAATCTGTGGCCATTGACCGACGAAGACGCCCTCTTTTTGTACGAAGTGTTTTGTTCTTTTTGCCCTTAAAATACTACCGATGCGATAGTTGCCAGCGGCGTTTCTATCTTTTTAATTGATGTTGGCCCACGCTCCTAGCCCATAAGTAATTCCCTCACGGGTCTTATGACGCAACCCATTGCATCATAAGACCCGTTAAATATCCACAATAAGTCCCTAAGGCATAGCCCAAAATTGAGAGCAAAACCCCAACAGGAGCCAATGAAGCATGAAAAGCCGCCGCCACTACAGGTGCTGAAGCTGCTCCACCAATATTAGCCTGTGAACCCACCGCCGTGAAGAAAAAAGGCGCTTTCACCAGCTTTGCCACGCTAAGCGTGATGATTATATGAACCGACATCCAAATAATACCCACTAAAAATAGCCCAGGATTTTCGGCTACCGCAAACAAATCCATTTTCATTCCGATGGTTGCGACCAAAAGATACAAAAACAGGGAGCCTATTTTTGAAGCCCCCGCAAATTCAAGTTTGCGAAGCGGCGTAAATGACAAAAGAATACCTATTAACGTAACAATTGAGACTATCCAGAAGAAAGTAGAAGTCAGGCTCAATTTTTCAAGTGAAGGATAGTTAGTTTTGATAAAAGGAGCAATAAAATCGGCCAAAAGGTGAGACAAACCCGTTGCACCGAATCCGACTGCCGCAATCAAGACGATATCGCGCAGGCTAAAAATCCGCTGAGAGGCTTTCTGTTCACTATCTAGCCGGTGTCTCAATTCATCAATGGCCGAAACATCCGCCTTAAAGGCCTGGTCGATGCGTGCCGAAAAACCAACTCCGTAAATCAATACCGCCATCCAGATTTCGGCCGTAATGACATCTACCGCAATGACCTGCGAGAACAAACGGTCGCTGGGCTGAAACACTTCTTTCAACGCCGTTTGATTGGCCCCTCCCCCAATCCAACTTCCAGCAATGGTGGCCAATCCGCGCCAAACCGCATTGGCGCCTTCACCTCCCACTATCTCTGGGTTTATGATTTTCACCAGCCCAACCGCCACAGGCCCACCCACCATAACTCCCAATGTTCCCGCCAGAAACACCATCAATGCCTTCGGGCCAAGTTTCATGACGGCCTTAAAATCCATTCCGAGCGTAAAATAAACCAAACAAGCGGGTAACAAGTACTGTGAAACCACAGGATAAAGTTTTGATTCTTCCCCTGATATTACCCCAAAGGTATTTAAAAGCCCTGGCACAAAATAACAGAGCAATAAGGGCGGTACAATTCCATAAAATTTTTGCCAGAAGGGATGTTTGAGCGAAGCGGTGTGAAAAATAAGTGCCAAAACTACAAAAAGAAGACCAAGCACTGCCGCGTCGGAATGGATCATGAGAATAAGAGGTTAGGAAAATGAAATGCAAAGCAAAGCAAACTTTTGCAGTCGTCCCAATCTCAGCGGTCTTTGTTGGGCACAAAAAAAACACACAGGCCTCAAAGTTGAGCCTGCGTGTCGCAATTACACTTCATCAACAAACTAAAAACCAAATAGTTTTATTTTTAGAGATTGTGTCAAAACGACACGTCACTTTATATTTTAAAAGGATAACAAGTGGAAATAGATATAATCCAACAAGCTATCCTTCAATACGATTCAGTCAGTTGGCACTGCCTGAGTTTGCTTGCTGTAGGAGGGGGATTCGAACCGCCCACGGTGCAGTTAGCCGCGATACAAAGTTTGGTGGTCTACCCCAGTCGACTAGAGTGCCGGCATTATATCGTGTTTGTCCTGTTGTCACCACCCCCGAGACAGGAGGGCATGGCTGCCAAGTTTCATCATCCTACAGTATAAAAGAACTTTACTTTTTGAATTTACTAACTAAGCGCTGCTTTTCAGTAAATTGACAATGCAAAATTAGTAGAGTTTCTTATTTTTTGCAAATTTTACATAAATATTTTTAAAAATTTTGATTTCTTTCAACAAAACGGCATTTTTGTTGAAAGAAATCAAAATTTATCACTTCATCATGGACAAAAATTTAGAAATTGATAAAATTGACGGAACCGACCTTAAAATTCTTGCAATTTTACTCGACGACGCCCATCTTCCATACACCGAAATAGGCAAGCGCGTACACGTATCTGGAGGCACCGTGCACGTGCGCATGAAAAAATTGGAGCAACTAGGCATTGTCAAAGGAGCACAACTTTTGGTAGACCAAACAAAGTTAGGCTGGGACATCAGCGCATTTTTAGGAATTTACCTTGATAAAAGCTCGATGTACGAAGACGTGGCTGTGCAGCTCGAAAAAATCCCAGAAGTAGTCAATATACACTATACAACAGGCATTTACAGTATCTTTGCCAAGATTGTTTGTCGAGATACCCAGCACCTTCGGCAGGTATTACACGATAAGATTCAAAAAGTCAGTGGTATTCAACGCACCGAAACGTTTATCTCTCTCGAAGAGCGCATTGCGCGCTCCATTCCGTTGGATGTATAAAATCAAATAGCCCAGTTAGTACATATTCTCTTCCTTTTCTTTAGTCTTCTGAACACTTCTCCGTCTCAGATGGTTAATTGTTGGTGCTGTAAGAAATCCGAGGCGGTTCTATTGGTAAAATACCAAAATTACGTAGTTTTTGATACATTTGCGTAATCCATTCTTCAATGCCTCATGCAATAGGCCTGTCCCATTATGTTGAAGAATGAAACAAAACTCCCCTTGGGATCGGGGCATCTGACATATATGAAATTAACGTTTTGGGGGGCTGCCCAACAAGTGACGGGCAGCATGTACCTCCTCGAATTAGATGATGATTATCGGATTTTGATTGATTGTGGTTCCGATTTTGAGAGCGGTGATCGTAAGCGTAACACCAAAGAAGCCAGCCCATTTCCCAATGCCTTGTTCCCGTTTGATGCCTCAGTCATCAATCTTGTATTGCTCACCCACGCCCACATTGACCATTCAGGAAATATCCCTAACCTGTACCGCGACGGATACGAAGGTCAAGTGCTTTGTACCGACCCTACCTATGGGTTAACGGCCATACTGCTGAAAGATGCCGCAATGCTTAATCAAAAGCGGCTAAACGAAATCAACAGTGCAGACAACCAAAAAAAATACCGAAAAGGGCGTAAGAAAAAAGAATTGCCCAAAGATTTATACTTGGAAAAACAAGTAAAAGACGCGCTCGAAAACTTCGTACCACTGGCGTTTAATCGCCGGTTCAAAGTCGCCGATCAGTGTTTTGTTACGTTTGTTCCAGCAGGGCATTTATTGGGTGCGGCTCATATCTTGATTGAAGTGTGGGAAAATGGCCAAAAGAAAACCATCGGTTTCTCAGGAGATATTGGTCGAAAAGGCTATCCTTTGTTAATTGACCCGGGCGTTCTTCCACCCGTAGACTACCTCGTGTGCGAGTCCACTTACGGAAATCGCGTGCATGAAAACCACCTCAGTCCCGAAGCCGCATTGGCCGATGTCATAAAGCGTACGTGCGTGGATATTCCCGGGCGGCTTATTATACCCTCCTTTAGTGTTGGTAGAACGCAGGCGTTGCTCTACACGCTCAACAAACTTTACAACGAACATAACCTCCCTCCCATCAAAGTTTTTGCCGATAGCCCCCTAGCTTTTGAGAGTTCGAGGGTGTATCAACGAAACATCCGGATGCTCAATCGGGAGGCCCGCGAGTTTCAGGAAGAGAACGAATCGCTGTTTGATTTTGAAAATTTAATTTACGTCGAAAAAACGGAAGTAAGCCGTAGTATTTCTAATCATGCCGAGCCTTGTATTATCATTTCATCTTCGGGAATGATACAGGGCGGACGGGTGGAATACCATGTAGCTCAGAACATTAGCAATCCTTACTGCACTATTTTGCTGATTGGATATTGCGCCGAAGGAACCCTTGGTTGGCGCCTGATGAATGGTCAAACCACGCTACGAATCCGTGGGAAAGACGAACAAGTATTGGCCAATATCGAAAAAATTGACGTATTTAGCGGTCACGGAGACCGCGACGACTTGGTCGAATTTGTCCAAAAGCAATCGCCCGACCACTTAAAAAGAGTATTCCTTGTTCACGGAGAAACGCCAAGTATGGAGGCGTTTAAGGAAACCCTAGAATCAGTCGGTTACAAAAACATTGAGATTCCCCAAAAGGGACAAACATTTGAATTGTAAGCAACTCTATGCCAACTTATTTAGATTTTGAAAAACCGGTGGCTGACCTTGAATCAAAGCTTATAGAGCTCAAAAAATTGGCCGAAACAACACAAGTAGATGTCTCGGAAGCGGTAGCCCGACTCGAAGACAGCATCATACAACTGCGGCAAGATACCGCCCACAACCTTACTCGGTGGCAACGGGTGCAACTTTCGCGCCACCCCGACCGACCGTATACGCTCGATTATATTGAGCTGATGTGTGAGGAATTTATTGAACTTCATGGCGACCGTACCGTCCGCGATGATCCTGCAATGGTGGGTGGATTCTGTAACATGGATGGTCAAACGGTGATGGTGATTGGTCAACAAAAAGGACGTAATACCAAGCAACGGCAACAGCGTAACTTCGGAATGGCGAATCCAGAAGGATACCGCAAAGCCCTACGGCTCATGTTGTTGGCCCAAAAATTCAATAAGCCTATTGTAACGTTGATTGATACCCCAGGTGCTTTTCCAGGACTCGAAGCTGAGGAGCGCGGACAGGGTGAAGCCATTGCGCGTAACCTCAAAGAAATGTTTATGCTCAAAGTGCCCGTGGTATGCGTCGTCATTGGCGAAGGTGCATCGGGTGGTGCGCTGGGCATTGCCATCGGTGACCGGGTATTGATGCTCGAAAACACGTGGTACTCGGTCATTTCGCCCGAAAACTGCTCTACCATTCTTTGGCGTAGCTGGAATTTTAAAGAACAAGCCGCCGAAGCCATGAAAATAACAGCCAAGGACATGCAAATGGCCCGTCTGGTCGATGGTATTGTGGAAGAGCCGCTTGGCGGTGCCCATTTGGACCATAAAACGATGGCCGAAACGCTCAAAAAAACTATTTTAGGGCATATTAAAGAACTCCAGCAATTAACACCCGAAGAACGCATCAACCAACGCATTGACAAGTTTTGCGCCATGGGCGTTTTCAGTGAGTAAGCAAGTACGCTTTATGATCAAGAATATTATTTTCGATTTAGGGGACGTTATCATTAACATTGATGTGCCAAGGGCTGCAAGTTCATTTGCGGCGTTAAGCAATCAATCGTTGGATAACGTCCACTCACTTATCCAACAAAACGACGTTTTTAAGAAATTCGAAACGGGCAATTTAACCCCTCTCGCCTTTCGCAGTTTTGTAAGGGATTTGTTTCAAACCCCCGAATGGACTGACGCCGAAATTGATACGGCTTGGAACTCCCTGTTGCTTGATATCCCCATTGAACGTATTCAAAAGATTCAGGAACTTGCTCAAAAGGGCTACCGATTGTTTCTATTGAGCAACACAAGCGCGATTCATATTGATGAGGTAAACGCTATTTTGCATCGTACGGCCGAAATAGAACATTTGAGCCATTTGTTCGAAAAACTGTTTCTCTCTTACGAAATGGGCATCATGAAACCCCATCATGACATCTACCGACAGGTTTTAAGCAACGCGGGTATCGAAGCCAACGAAACCCTTTTTCTGGACGACAACCTCGACAACATTCGCGCCGCGGCCGAATGCGGCATTCAAACCATCCACGTTCAAAAACCCACCTCCATCGTGGAATATCTGCGTGATTATTAATGCGTTGCCCCTTTCCCTTTTTAATAAAGCATTATGAAAAATCAACGCACTCTGTTCCTGCAAATTTCCCTTTTCATTGTTACACTGGCAACGACCTCGTTGTCGGGCGCGGAATGGATGTTTGGGCGGCCGTTTGATTTACCTTTTTTCAAAATTGAAAATCCGCTTGGGTGGTCTGAATTTTGGCAAGGATTTCGATTCTCTATTCCTTTTCTTGGTATTTTGACCGTGCACGAATTCGGGCATTATTTTGCTGCAAAACGCCATCATGTACGCGTCACCCTGCCCTATTATATCCCGCTCTGGCTTGGTTTTGGGCAAACCATCGGAACTTTGGGCGCATTTATTCGTATAAAAGAGTTTATTCGCTCCCGGGTAAAATACTTTGACATCGGCATTGCGGGCCCGTTGGCAGGTTTCGTGGTTGCGGTGGGGGTTTTATGGTATGGATTTGCCACCCTCCCAACGCTGGATTATATTTTCAAAATCCACCCCGAATACCAAAAATTTGGAATGGGTTTTGCCCGCGTGGTGTATGCCAATCAAAACATGACGGGCAACATCTTATTGGGTGACAACCTATTGTTTTCCTTCTTTAAAAACTACGTCGCTGACCCTACTCGTTTGCCTCCACCGCAAGAAATCATGCACTATCCGCTGATTCTGGCGGGATATTTGGCGCTGTTTTTTACTTCACTCAACCTCATCCCAATTGGTCAATTAGACGGCGGGCACGTGTTGTACGGACTCATTGGCGGCAAGAATTTCAAAATTGTTGCGCCAATCCTTTTCTTTGTTTTTATCACGTATGCGGGTTTAGGTTCGTACCGCCCCGACGAATTTGCCATTGCCGATGACGGCGCTTTTTGGCAAAAAATCGGTTCATTGGGCCTGTACATTCTCTTTCTACAAATCTGTTTCAGTCGCATTACCGACGAAAACCCGCTTACTAGCTGGATGTTGGCGTTGTTGTCGGTCGCCATTCAATTTGGCACTTCAATGCTCTTTCCCACTTGGGAAGGATATTCTGGATTTTTGGTTTTTGGGTTTTTATTGGGGCGTATTTTAGGCGTTCATCACCCTCCCACCGAAGATATTCTACCGTTAAATCGTACTCGTCAAATTTTAGGTTGGCTGACTTTACTTATCTTTGTGCTTTGTTTCAGTCCAAAGCCGTTTGTTATCATGTAAATTGGGGCTTAGCACAAAGCTTCCATAAGCTTATGGTCTATCGTCCAACGTCACATCAATGATTATTTCGCTCGCCCAACGCGCTACCCAAGCGCAAGAATATTATTTTTCAGTCAAACTCGCCGAAGTCCGTAAGCTCATCTCGGCGGGGCATGATGTTATTAATATGGGTATCGGTAACCCCGACCAATCGCCTTCTGAAGCCACCATCGAGGCCCTTCATCGTTCGGCTTTACAGGCAGGCAGTCACGGGTATCAATCTTATAAAGGAATTCCAGCCTTGCGCCAAGGAATTGCCCAGTGGTACCAAAGAATCTACGGGGTTACATTAGACCCCGAAACCGAGATTTTGCCTTTGATTGGCTCCAAAGAAGGCATCACTCACATCAGCATGACGTTTTTAGACGCAGGCGATGAGGTCTTGGTCCCCGAACTTGGCTATCCTGCCTACCGCGCCGTGAGTCAAATGGTGGGGGCCAAAGTCATCGAATACCCACTGCTCGAAGACCAAGGCTGGCAGCCCGATTGGGAAATCATGCATTCGCAGGTTGGCCCACAAACCAAACTGCTTTGGCTCAACTACCCGCACATGCCAACGGGTGCCCCGGCCACCCACGAATTGTTTGAAAATGCCGTAAGGTTTGCGCACCAACACAAAATACTGCTCTGTCACGACAACCCGTACAGTCTGATTCTCAATCAGAAACCTCCCATTAGCCTTCTTTCCATTGAAGGCGCTAAAGAAGTGGCCATTGAGCTCAATTCCATGTCCAAATCGCACAACATGGCGGGCTGGCGCGTGGGCTGGCTATCGGGCGCAAAAGCTTACATTGATGCGATATTAACCATCAAAAGCAACGTGGATTCGGGTATGTTTTTGGGAATTCAACAAGCCGCTGCCGCTGCCCTCCAAAATACCGACCAATGGCATCAAGCTCAAAACGAGCTCTACCGCAGTCGACTAGATGCCGCAAAAGCCTTTTTAGATGCCCTGAATTGTACCTATGACGAAAGCCAAGAAGGTATGTTTTTGTGGGCAAAACTACCCGAAACCATCGCCTCGGCCGAACAGTTAGTCGATGACTTGTTATACCAAAAATACATTTTTATTGCACCAGGCTTTATTTTCGGTCCTAAAGGTCAACGCTATATACGCTTGTCGCTGTGCATGTCGGCCGAACGAATCTGGCAGGCTGTTCAGCGCCTTAAAGCATAACTAACTCCGTTTGTTCCCCTTTTTCAAACGGTAATTGCCGTAATATCCGTTCTTCTTCCAACGCGTTGAAGAACTCAAATAGGCGTAGCCAGCTTTCGGTACTGTTGTCTAATCCGTTGCGGGCTCTAAATACTTCAAGTTGGTTACGCCAAAGGATTGTTTTCTGATGAAATGATTTCCTGAGAAACTCCTCCATCGTAGACTGATAAAGCCCGTTGTGGACATAGTAACGATAGGCATTGTGGTCCACTCTTTCTTCAGGAAAAAAGTTATAAAATTGTCGACCGCGATTGTTTTTGCTGTATTTAATGCACCTTAGCACTTCAAGCGGTCCATCAAAAACCACCTCGACAATCTCCTCGCGTTTACTATCAGGCAATACACTCGTTTTGAAACGTCGATTAAAATTTTGACGATTGTCCCAAAAAACAAACGATTCAACCTGCGAAGCATTAAACGCCTTTAGGGTACCGTTGGGCATTTTTAAGGATACCACCTCGACGTCAGCCGCAAATATAATCTCTCCTTCCAAGTGCTCTCCAGTGGTCAATACGACCTGTCCTTTGTACCAAGGTTCTTTCAATTGGGCATGTGTAGACAATACCATCCACCCCAAGCCTAGGCTTAGTAGAAATTTTTTCATGTTACTAATAATAATGTGGAGTATAAAATAAAACTATTTCAAGAATAGCTATTGTTTAGCCTTTACAAAAGCAAAAAATAGCCATACTTTATACCAAATATATAAACAAAATCAATACAAAAAATAGGTATATAAGCAATTTTCAATATATTATTTGTTTTAAATAACACATTCACCAAATAATTCAATTGTATTTTTTAAATACGCATTCTTTCCAAAAATTGTTGTCGATAAATAATGTTTATTCCTTCGCTCTGCCATAATTATTGATTTAATTTGTACAATAACTATCGAAAGGGACACATGCTTTGCTTTAACAGTAAAGTCAATATCAACTTTTTGAATTTTGGACTCGACTTTATGCGCTTTTTTTCGCGACTCTGCGTCGAAATCAATCGTTCAAAAAGGGACTTTCAAACAACTAATTTCTTTCAATGCCTTTTATTTTTTATTTACTTTGTGTTTAATTTTTCAAACCAATAATTTTTTAACAAAACCTACCTGCAAATGAGTACAATTCAATCGGTACATGCTCGGCAAATCCTTGATTCTCGCGGTAATCCCACTGTTGAAGTGGATGTTCGCACCGAAAATGGTTTCTTAGGCCGCGCGGCGGTTCCTTCAGGTGCTTCTACAGGCGTACACGAGGCTGTCGAACTCCGTGACGATGATAAAAGTGTATACCTGGGAAAAGGAGTTTTGAAAGCGGTTCAAAACGTCAATGAACTCATCTATCCCGAACTTTTGGGTCTTTCCATATATGAGCAGAATCTGATTGACAAAATCATGATTGAGCTTGACGGTACTACCAACAAAGGCAAATTAGGTGCAAATGCCATTTTGGGGGTTTCTTTGGCAGTAGCCAAGGCAGCGGCCCAAGAAGCAGGCATGTCGCTTTTCCGTTACATTGGCGGTGTAAATGCAAATACACTTCCTGTACCAATGATGAACATCATGAACGGTGGTGCTCACGCTGACAATGCTATTGATTTTCAGGAATTTATGGTTATGCCCGCCAAAGCTGAAAGCTTTTCGCAGGCATTGCGTATGGGAACCGAAGTATTCCACGCGCTCAAAGGCGTATTGAAATCAAAAGGATATTCAACCAACGTGGGAGATGAAGGTGGTTTTGCCCCCAATATCCAATCCAACGTAGAGGCCCTCGAAACCATTTTGATTGCCATCGAAAAAGCGGGTTACAAGCCCGGCGAGGATATGTTTATCGCCATGGATGCTGCCGTTTCTGAACTTTGGAACGAAGAAAAAGGACGCTACGTGTTCAAAAAATCAAGCAAAGAAGAGTTAACTTCTGCCCAAATGGCTGATTTCTGGACGGATTGGGTCAACAAATACCCCATCATTTCAATCGAAGACGGTATGGCCGAAGACGATTGGGCAGGTTGGAAGTTACATACCGACGCCATCGGCAAAAGATGCCAACTGGTAGGTGATGACTTGTTTGTAACCAACGTAAAACGTTTGCAAATGGGTATTGAGCAAGGTGTGGCCAATGCGGTCTTGGTAAAAGTTAACCAAATCGGTTCTTTGACCGAAACCATCGACACCGTCAACCTGGCCAAACGCAATAGCTACAAAAATATCATGTCGCATCGTTCGGGCGAAACTGAAGACAGCACCATTGCTGACTTGGCCGTTGCACTCAACACCGGACAAATCAAAACGGGTTCTGCGTCACGTTCTGACCGGATGGCCAAATACAACCAATTGCTTCGTATCGAAGAAGAATTGGGCGAAACGGCTTATTTCCCGGGATTGAAATTTTAATTTTCAACATCGCAAAGGGTGAATTCCGCAAGGATTCACCCTTTCTTTCTTTTCCCCTTTGCAAAACATGAATTTTTTGTCCCGCTTCCGGTTTCTCAAAAACTTTTACCTCGCCAGCGCCGTAGGACTGTTGGTTTGGTTACTTTTTTTTGAAATGAACAGTATTCCCGAACAAATCAAAAATTGGTGGAAATTACAGAAGTTGGAAGACCAAAAAGAGTATTATGTAGAGCAAATTGAGTTATTGAAAAAAGAACAAGCCACTACGCTGGGCAATGATAAACTCATGGAAAAATATGCCCGGGAAAAGTACTTCATGAAAAAAGACAGCGAAGATGTGTTTGTGCTTGTGGATGAAAAAGGGGAACCTTTTGAGAAGTAACAAATAAGGAGTGAGAAAACCGTAGGAAACAGCAAGTAGCATTTACATTTTTCACTACTCTATACTCACTACTCTGTACTGACTCCTACCTCTTATGATTAATGTTTTATTCGTTTGCCTCGGCAACATTTGCCGTTCTCCGCTTGCCGAAGGTGTATTCAAAGCACTAGTGGCTCAACAGGGCCTTACCGAAAAAATCAATTGCGATTCGGCAGGCACCCACGGCTACCACATCGGGGCCCTCCCCGACCGCCGCGCCCGACGTGTAGCTGCCGACTACGGAATTCAGCTCACGCATACTGCCCGTAAGTTATCCAGCGATGATTTTGCCAATTTTGACTACATCGTGGCCATGGATGAATCCAACCTCGAACATATACAAACCCAAAGCTATCGTTCTACGGGTTTTTATCTCGAAGAAGGCCGCATTTTTACTTACCGCAATTTTGACCATCAGGCCGACGAAAGCGGCGTTCCGGACCCTTATTACGAAGACATTGCCGCATTTGAAAATGTCTATCAAATCGTAACGCGTTGCGGAGAGCAATTTTTGGAGTACTTGATCAAAGAACATAAATTAGCCTAAAATTATAACCCACGACAATGAGTCAAAAAGTAATTTTAATCATCATGGACGGTTGGGGCATCGCTAAAAACGGTGAAGAAAACCGCTCAGCTGTCATCGCAGCAAATACGCCTTTTTACGACCGTATTCTCGAACAATATCCTCATAGTAAGCTGGAAGCCAGTGGCTTAGCAGTAGGTTTGCCCGATGGGCAAATGGGAAACTCGGAAGTAGGACACACCAACCTCGGCGCGGGTCGCGTGGTATATCAAGATTTAGTAAAAATCAATTTGGCCGTAGAAACGGGCACCTTGGCCCAAGAGCCCACGTTGGTGGAAGCGTTTACGTATGCCAAAAACAGCGGCAAAAAAGTGCATTTTATCGGTCTGGTCTCTGATGGTGGGGTTCACTCGCATATCAACCACCTGAAAGGCCTGTGTACCACCGCGCAAAATTTCGGACTGAGCGATGTCTATGTTCATGCCTTTACCGATGGACGTGATTGTGACCCCAAAAGCGGCCTCGGATTTTTGACTGATTTAGAACAGCATTTGGCCAAAACAACGGGGCAAATCGCCAGCGTAACGGGTCGTTTTTACGCCATGGATCGCGATAAACGCTGGGAACGTGTGGCAAAGGCCTACAACGCAATGGTTAAAGGAGTCGGTACTGCACAATGTACCGCCGACCATGTTTTGACTTCCGTACAGGAAGCCTACGATGCGGGTGTCACCGACGAATTTATCGAGCCCATCGTGGTCGTAAAAGAAGATGGCTCTCCCGTAGCAACCATCGACGAAGGCGATGTGGTGCTATGTTTCAACTTCCGTACCGACCGCGGACGTGAAATTACGGAAATGTTGACCCAGCAGGATTTTCCAGAACAAGGCACCCAAAAGTTGAATCTGTATTACCTGACATTAACCAATTACGACGACGCATTTGTGGGGGTAAAGGTCATTTATGACAAAGACAATTTAGAAAATACCCTCGGAGAAGTGGTGTCAAAAGCGGGAAAAACGCAGATTCGCATTGCCGAAACTGAAAAATACCCGCACGTTACATTTTTCTTTTCAGGAGGCCGAGAATTGCCTTTTGATGGTGAAAAAAGGCTTTTATGCCCGTCGCCAAAAGATGTAAAAACCTACGATTTAAAACCCGAAATGGCCGCGTTTGACATCCGTGACGCCATTATTCCCGAAATCGAAGCCGAAACGGCCGATTTTATTTGCCTCAACTTTGCCAATCCAGACATGGTGGGCCATACGGGCGTTTTTGAAGCAGTGGTAAATGCCTGCGAAACCGTTGATCAATGTACCGAGGCCGTTGCCACGGCGGGAATGGCCCACGGATATACATCAATCATTATTGCCGACCACGGAAACTCCGATTATATGCGCAATGACGACGGCACCCCTAATACCGCCCACAGTACCAATTTGGTTCCTTGCGTTTTTGTCGGGAATGAATACAAAGGCCAACCCAAAGATGGCAAACTGGCAGATATTGCCCCGACTATTTTGGCGTTGATGGAAATTCCTCAGCCCGCCGAAATGACGGGTGTGAGCTTGTTATAATTCCGTCTGGATTTTCATTAGAACTTTTTACGTGCTTCTTGGGTTAATTCCAAGAAGCATTTTTTGTATGAAGCACCTCCTATTATTCATTTTCAGCTTATTATTAATCACCAGCTGCACCAATCCAACAGATACGGCGTCGGTTCAGAATTACTTTAACCTCAAAGGGTTTATTGAAAACCAAATCACCGAATTGAACAAACGTAAGCCTTTGGTAAACAAAGAAATGGCTTTGGGTGACAAAAACGAAAATAAGCAAACCAATGAAATTGACTGGCGGCAAGAATTAGAATTGTTTACCCAAGCTGACCTTAATAAACAGGCCTACCAACTCAGCTATACCATTTCCCAACCTAGCTCGTCTACTTTCCTCTATACCTTAAAAAGTGGCGAGAAACTTCCCGTAAAATCATTAAAAATTGTTTTAGACGAAGTTTCTAAGCAGCCCAAACTGGTTGAGGCTTTATTACAGGAAGAAAATAGGTTATACGATTCCGAAAAGAAGCTCCAATTAACCTGTACGATGCGGCCCGAAGGTGTTTGGCTCATCAAGACTTACGAAATCAACGGATTTCAGCATTTAACCATCACCGATAAAAAGACTTTTTTGGTAAAAGGAACGATAAACTAGAAAACTCGAAAGTCCTACTCTTCTTTCTTCATCCAAATCATTTTTTCGGGTATATCCTGTTCGATTTCTTTACGGACCCATTCCACAATTTCTTCTACGCTCATTGAATCGTCGAACTTAATCGGTGCTTTGAACCGTATGCTTAGCGTCGTATTTCTTTTTTTAAAACGAAGTCCTTTTTTGTCAAACGCCCGGCGAAACCCATTGATAACCACGGGTACCACAATCGGTTGATTTTCCAACACCAAATGACCCGTTCCTTTACGAATGGGCGCATAAGGGCTCGTCGTTCCCTGCGGGAAGCTCACCACCCACCCGTGGTCCAGCGCCTGCGAAACCTTATTGGCAGCCGATGTATCACGCTCCCGCTTTACGTTTTGACCTTCAGCCCGCCACGAGCGTTCGACGGTCAGCGCCCCTCCCAAGCCAAACAACTTAGGCACAATCCCAGCTTTCATGGTTTCGCTCGCCGCCACGTAATAGCTCCGCGCCCGGGGCGCCAACAAATACAACGGAGGCACAATGGTACTCTTAAAACCCCATTTTACGCTTGAAAAAATGTGGTAAAACGAAATCACGTCCGCAAAATAAGTTTGGTGATTGGACAAAAACAGCACCCCGTTTTCAGGCAGGTCTTCGAGGTGTTCAATCCCTTCAATTTTGGTTTTGTTCACGACCGTAAAACGCCAATACGTAAACCAGCCGATAACGGAAATCATTATTCGTTTGATAAACAAAGAATTACCGAAGGGGTCGCGTTCGAGAAGGCCTAGAAAATCAAGCCATGCGAGCCATTTAGGAAGATAACTAAACCGAGTAAGGGGTCGGTTGGAGGTCATAGAGTACGGGGTTGGAATACTATCAACTACGTAAAAGTAATAGAACCCCGTAAATTTGCAAGTAAAAGCCTGTTTTGAGTATCAATTGCCGTAGAATAATTTTCCGTTCTTCTCGAAAATTATTCTACGGCAATGCAGCTACGCCAATTCAGCAATAGCATGTTTGACCAAAAAACGGTCAAGCAACTCGTTAAAACGCTCAGGATGTTCCATCATGGGCGCGTGGCAACATTTATCGATGAAGTATAATTCAGAATTGGAAATCAAGCGATTGAATTCATGGCCGACGTGAGGCGGCGTAATGGTATCATTCAGTCCCCAAACCAATAAGGTCGGCGCCTCGATTTTGTGTAATTCCTTGGCAACATTATTGCGCTGTGCCGACTTGGCGATTCCAACAATGCTCATGCATTTCGGAATGCTTGACGTAGTCTCAAATACTTCGTCAATCAGCTCTTTGGTGGCCACTTTGGGGTCGTAGAAAGTATACGCAACACGCTCAGAAATATACTCATAACTGCCGCGCTTTGGATACGAGCCCCCCATACCATTTTCAAACAAACCCGAACTACCCGTCAATACCAATCGTCTGACCTGCTCAGGATGCGTAAGTGTATAAAGAATGGCAATATGCCCTCCCAACGAGTTTCCGATGAGCGTCATGTCTTTCAATTCCTGCGAAGCCACAAATCCTTCCGTAAAAGTCACTAATGCCTCCAGACCCGCTTCACGGGGACTCATTTCATAAATGGGGAGCATCGGGATAATGATGCGGTAATCTTTTTTGAAATAATTAATGACGCCGTCCCAGTTGCTCAATGCACCAAACAAACCATGCAGCAGCAACAGCACCTCTCCCTGCCCTTCATCTATGTAGCGATAGCCATTAGATTCTTTTACCAAGTAGCTCATAATCAAGGAATAAGTTTCAAAAATATGGGATAAATCAAAGGGGAAATTAAAGTTTTCTTTTGTTTTCCCGACGACTTACACACAAATATAGTTAATTTAAAATCAACCTTTTTATGATATTTTCGTTAAACAGGGAATAATACCACACTTTCTAAACGAAAGTCAAATTTTACAACTATTTGTGTATAAAGCTTTTAAAGCAAATATTCTATCTGTATGCAAACATACTAAAATTGTACTTTTTTTATTCCAAAATCTTAAAAAATATTTTTTACTAGATAACTTACAGAAACATAGACTATTTAAGGGTTGATGTACATACTACATACAGCGATTACCTCCCCAAAGGGTACACTAGGAAAATAAAAAAGTGGCGGTGAAAACACCGCCACTTCAAAATCTTAAAATGAGATAAAAATTTATTTTGCCACCTCTTTGACATCAGGAAGCAGGTTTTTCTGTTTCAGAATACGCTCAAAAAGTCGAAGGTCGTGTTCTGAATTAAAAACAGAGTGCGGAAAATGTAAAAACTGACCGCGCGCCATCATTAAAATATACGCATCTTTGGTTCTATAAGCGCTCTTGATTTGCTCCCACTGCATAATTCCGCCTTCTTTTGGGTTGGTTTTAACCAAAATTTGACGGCTATCAATCTCATACAAGTACTTATCAAACAACTGCTTATATTGCTCTAACTGCGTAACGCCTGTGAATTGCACCCACCAAAAACCAACGTACAACAACGCACCTAAGATAATGACAATGTAAGCCCAAATGTTAGGATAAACACCCGTAATCCCCAAGATAGCATTCACTAAAAGTAAGCCTAAAGGTACAAGCGTCCACATTTTTTGTTGCTCCCACAATTGACCCATTGCAATGTTGACGTACTTCTTTTTATCCAACGCAAATTTTTTGGTCTTCACCGCCAACGGTGAAGTAGGCATTTGATAGACAGGCTGATGTTTGTTTACCGGAACTTTTGCCATCGATGTTTTTTTGTTAACTGATTATTAAATTGTGGTCGCCGTAGCAACGGTTCGCCGTAGCGACGGTTCGCCGTAGCAACGGTTCGCCGTAGCAACGGTTCGCCGTAGCAACGGTTCGCCGTTGTCACAGCTATTTGTCGTTTTTATTGCGAACTTTACTCCGTTGAAATAGATACCCTTTAAAATTGATTTTATTTAAATCAACGCACAAAATTAGAAAATAAAATGAAACCCATTGTCTTTTTATTGTTTGCAACCCTCACAACTATTCACGCCCAAACAGCCGCCGATTCGGTTGCACTCTTTAATGCAAAATGGGATATTCAAGAAATTGACAGGGGAATAAAATGGCGTAAAACGCATTTCAACGAAAAACAGCTTTTCAACGCCAATCAAAGCATTAATATTTTAGAAATACCCGTCAAAAGTCGAAAGCATCGTTGGGCCATCGTCACCGCCGATTCATTAGACAAAAAGAACAAAGCCCAGGGCCAATTACGCCCCACGAGTACCTTAGCCAAGGAAAACCAAGCCCTGCTTGCCATCAACGGCGGCTTTTTTGACGTAAAAAACGGTGGCTCGGTTGATTTTATAAAGGTGAATGGAAAGGTAGTGGATACCACCCGTTTGGGCATTGGCAACCAAGCCGCTTTTCATGGACAAGCCGCCATCGTCATCCACCGAAATCGATTACGTATCATCAAAGGGGCATCTACCGTAGGCTGGGAATATACACTTCCGTACCAAAATGTTATGCTGTCGGGGCCTTTATTGCGGTTGAACGGTACCAATGAAGTACTCCCTAAGAATGCCTTTAATGACAATCGCCATCCGCGAAGTTGCGCCTGCATTACCAACAAAAAAAAGGTGTTGCTGATTACAGTAGACGGCCGTTCGGCAGAATCTTACGGAATGAATTTGGCAGAACTTACTTTTTTGGCCCGTCAACTCGGCTGCCGCAATGCCCTCAACCTCGACGGTGGCGGCTCCACCACTTTATGGATTGAGGGCAAGGGCGTGGTAAACTATCCCAGCGACAACAAAAAGTTTGACCACGAAGGCGAACGAGCCGTCAGTAATGCGTTGGTGGTGAAGCGGAGGTGACCCGAAGAAGTAATTGAAAAAAATCTCAATACTCCATTTTTCTATTCACACTTACCGCTTAATAAGATTACTTGAAATAATAATTTATCAATAATAATTTATATTATTTTTATTAATATATTTATAGACTGGCTATTCTTCACCTGCAACATTTCCAATACTTCGTGGTCGAGCTACCTTAGTGTTCTAAGTTTAACTAATGGACGACGTATATAGTATTTAGGTTTCGGACCTACGAAATCTGGTTTTATAGTACTTTTTTGTTGATTCTTACGCTGTCTTTACCCGCTGTTAAAGAATACATTTTCTATTCACTTTACCTTACACTTAAATGATTATTTTCATGAAAAACTTAATTCTTCCTCTACTCACTTTTTTACTTCTCATCGGCTGCTCGAAAGATGAAGTAACTACCCAACAGTCCGCTCTAAATTCTGTGGAGACTGAACGAATACAGAACATAGGAAAGCCCATCTTCGATGATGTTACCAAAGCAATGGCGGAGTTTCAACAAATACTAATGGCGGAACGAGCCCGTCTCGCTAAAACGAACCGAGCCAAAAAATCCTGTACGAACAATCTTCAGGTTCCCGCAGATTTTGCTACTATTCAGGAGGCGGTAGACAATGCTTGCGACGGCGCAGTGATTACAGTAAAATCTGGTACCTACACCGAAGTTGTGGTGGTGGAAAAGCCGGGTATCAAGTTCAAAGCCAATGGGGACGTAACCCTGATTGGTGGGTTTGTGCTAAATGAAGGGGCTGATGATATTACTATACAGCAATTTACGATTGTGGTAGGAGCAGGTAATGTCCACGCCATAAACGCCAGAAATGTTACAGGGGGTAAAATCTTCCAGAATACCATTTCAGACCCAGCGCATAAAGGAGGTACAGCCGTTCGCTATTACAACGGTAGTGAGGTTACTGTGCATGGAAACAATATTTCCGGAACTGGTTGGGGGGTATTTTTTGGTAGCACAGGGGTTGACGGTAGTAGCCATAACAATACCATTTCAAATAATCATATTACTGGGATGACATTTGGAAGTGTTATTGGATTACAGGGAAACTGTGATAATAATTTCATCAATGAAAATACAATGGAAGACAATCCAACAGTTAGCAACGCGGGCGTCATGCTCTATTCTGGCGCAAATGTAAATGGGTATTGTGATAATAATGTTGTTAAAAATAACATAAGCTCTAACGGCTACTTGGGTGCCTGGGTTTTTAACAGTGGCACGAATAACAAAATAGGGCCATACAACACCTTTAATAACAATCAGACATATGGCTTCTACATCAGCGGGCCTGCAACAAGTAATACTATTTTTAATAACACTGCGCAGGGTAATGTATTTTGTGATATTGTCAATCTAGCCACGGATCTGTTAAGCAATACGTTTAAAAACAATACCGCTATTTGTACGCAAGGCTTGTAGTGTTCCGCTGATAGGAAACTTCTTTGTGATTTCAATGGCTATAAAATAAATCGCCCCGGAGGAGATACATCCTCCGGTGCGATTTTATGCTGATTCAGGTGATTTCTAAAAAAATCAGTTACTTCACCCGATTAAAAACAAACAAGTCAACAAATACCCATTTTCCGCCTTCCTGTTTGCCGCGTTGGATGACCAATTGGTTTTCGCTGCGTTTTTCGTAAATAATCCGCACCGAGCCGTCTTGTTTTTCAAAAAGCGCCTGACCCTTTTTGGCCTCTATAAAACTATAACGGTCAGAAATCTCTTTTTCTTCCAACGCAATGAGGCCAGGTTTGAAGTGTTTAACCAAGACGATGGGACCATTGGCGGTTTGTTCAAAAACCAACATTTCGTACATCGTGACTTTGTCTTCCTTCATCATCCGCATAAAACCCGTGAGATTGTCGCCCGCAGGAGCCGCCCAAAAGGCTTCAATCGGCCCGCCATTGAAGTTTCCTAACCAATGACCCTGCATAAAGGCCACGTCTTGTAAAGATGCCGTTTTTGATTGCGAATGGCCAGAAAATTGAAAAAGAGTTACCAAAATAAAAATGAAAGATTTGGTACGGATGCGTGTCAAAGAGATCATTTAAGTTATGTGACTTTTAGTAGTTAAATTGCCTCTATAAGACGGCCAACGCTAAAAATTACTTTTACCTTTACGGCAAACTACTGCCTTATGAATAAATCCTATTGTGCTTTCGTCTTTTTTATGGTGCTCTTTTCAGCCACCGTCCAAGCCCAGCAAGCCAAAGAAATCAGGCGTTTTCAATTGAAAGAAGTAAAACAGGGCGTAGCTGTGGATGCTGTTCATTTTTACGTTATCAACAACAGTTCCATTACCAAACATACCAAAACCGACGGGAAACAGGTAGCTTATTGGAAGGACACAACGGGGATATTCAAGCACCTCAACAGCGGTATCATTATAGGTAATAAACTCTACTGCGCCAACTCCAATTACCCCGACAAACCCATGGCGAGTTCCATTGAAATATTTGACGCGGCCACGCTCAATCACATAGATACCCACAGTTTTGGGTTGTTTCCGGGCTCGGCCACGTGGATTGATTTTCATCAGGGCCATTGGTGGGTGGCGTTTGCCAACTATTCTGATAAAAACATGGACAGCGGACGCGACAATCGGTGGACGACTTTGGTAAAATTCACGGCGCAATGGCAGCAAGTGGAGTCGTGGGCCTTTCCGCAAGAGGTCTTAACATCATTTGCCCCCAAAAGTACTTCGGGCGGCGCATGGGGAAAAGACGGACTGTTGTATTGTACGGGCCACGACAAGCCCGAAATGTACGTGCTTCAACTGCCCAAGCGGGGGCCTACTCTGCGCTATCTAAAGACCATCCCCACCATCAGCGAAGGACAAGCGTTTGCTTTTGACCAAAGTGCTAAAAATGCTGTTATATTTTATGGTATTACCCGAAATGACAATTATGTGGTGGTTTCGAAGATTGAATAATTTGTTACAGTCTTCCGAATTATTCATTCCAAGATTACAAACCATTTTGGAGATAACAATTGGAATAAATTCCTCTTTTTTTTATAATGTCTACTGGAGATGTAAGAAAAAACGATTAATGGATTATACAATCGTCAGCTCTTCCATAATCTTTCGCATTTCGGAGATGTTTTTCACCTCTGAACAAGTCACTAACAACCTGTTTTTGAGGTCTTTTAAAGAAAAACGTTTTGGATTTCGCTGAATGTGGCTAATGATATGGCCAAATTTATCGGACTGGAAGAAGGCGTCGTTGCCTGTTGTGAGAAAGTATCCCTTCAACGTATTATTTTTCAGCGTCAATTTTTCCATAAAAAGCGCTTCGGCCATCCACCTGATTCTCACCATCTCTATCAAACCTTTCACTTCCTCAGGGAGCGGACCGAAGCGGTCTGTAACCTCATCACCAAACGCACTTAACTCATCTTCACTACTGATGTTGTCCAGACGAGTATATAACGACAAACGTTCCGAAATATTTTTCACATAATAGTCCGGAATTAAAATTGCCAAGTCAGTTTCAATCTGGCAGTCGGTTCTGACCACCTCTGCAATCTCTCCCAAATCAAACAAATCTTTGAAGGTCGTTTGCTTCAACTCCTGCACAGCTTCGTCCAAAATCTTGTGGTACATCTCATAGCCAAGGTCATTGACAAAACCGCTTTGTTCGGCTCCCAAGAGGTTTCCCGCCCCGCGAATGTCCAAGTCGCGCATGGCTACTTTGAAACCGTCGCCAAGCTCCGAAAACTCCTCCAAGGTCTGCAAACGCTTGCGGGCGTCGGAGGTTAAATGGGATATTTGGGGGGTCAATAAATAACAAAAAGCTTTGCGATTGCTCCGCCCTACCCGACCGCGCATTTGGTGCAAATCCGACATTCCAAAATAATGCGCCGAATTGATAATGATGGTGTTGGCATTGGGAATATCAATCCCCGACTCTATGATATTAGTACTGACCAACACATCGTATTCGCCTTCAATAAACTTCATCATCACCTTTTCAAGCTTTTCGCCTTCCATCTGACCGTGTGCCACCCCGATACGGGCTTCGGGCACCAATCGCATGATAATATTACCGATGGTGTCAATGTCGTTTACTCGATTATGGACAAAAAACACCTGTCCGCCCCGATTCAACTCATAACTGACGGCATCCCGAATAAATACTTCATTAAAAACGTGAACTTCCGTCGTAACTGGTTGACGGTTGGGCGGTGGCGTACCAATCACCGACAAATCGCGCGCGCCCATGAGCGAGAAATGCAACGTACGCGGAATAGGCGTGGCGGTCAACGTCAGAACGTCAATATTAACCCGCATTTCCTTCAATCGGTCTTTTACTTTTACCCCAAATTTTTGTTCTTCATCAATCACCAGCAGCCCTAAGTCCTTGAATTTGATGTCTTTATTCACAATTCGGTGGGTACCAATCAAAATATCAATCCTCCCCGCTTCCACTTCTTTCAGTATTTCTTTGATTTGCTTGTCGGATTTGAATCGGTTGATATACTCGACCCGCGCTGGAAAATCGGCCAAACGCTCGCTGAACGTTTTGTAATGTTGCATCGCCAAAATCGTCGTGGGCACCAGTACGGCCACTTGTTTGCTATCGGTAACGGCCTTGAAAGCGGCCCGAATGGCGACTTCAGTTTTCCCGAAACCCACATCTCCGCACACCAAACGATCCATAGGATGCGGTTTTTCCATGTCGTCCTTTACATCCTGGGTTGATTTGGCTTGGTCGGGGGTATCTTCGTACAAAAACGACGATTCTAGTTCTGCCTGCAAGTAAGTATCGCGGGAGAACGCAAATCCGTTGGCCGAGCGACGTTTGGCATACAACGCAATCAATTCCTGCGCAATGTCTTTCAACTGGCGTTTTACCTTCGATTTTTTATTCTCCCATTCGGGCGAGCCCAGTTTGCTCATCGTAATGGCGGTGCCTTCTTTGCCCGTATATTTGGCAATTTTGTGCAAGCTATGGATGCTCACAAACAGGATGTCGTTGTCGCGGTAAATGAGCCGAATCGCCTCCTGCTCTCGACCGCCCACATCTACTTTTTCCATACCCGCAAATCGTCCGATACCATAGTCGACATGCGTAACATAATCGCCTGACTTTAAAGACTTTAACTCTTTCAACGTCAACGCTTTAGACTTACTAAACTTTTCTTTGACGTGGTATTTGTGAAACCTTACAAAGATTTGGTGATCAGTGTAACAGACGATTTTGAGTTGCTCATCAATAAACCCTTCGCGCAATGACACATTCATGGGTCTAAACCTCACGTAGGGGTCTAGCTCTTCAAAAATTCGCTCCAAACGCTCCAATTGCTTGGGCGACTCGGCCGCAATGATGTTGGTATAACCTTGGTGCTGCCGCTCCGACAAATCGTCAATAAGTCGTTTATAATCTTTGTTAAAAGAAGGCTGTGGCTTGGACGAATACAGAATTTTGGTCTCATTCCGTTGGCCGTTGGAGGGCCCAGATTCGTCTTCGCTTTTGGAGTTGGTATCTTTAAAATAAAAACGCTTTCCGAATTCGATCGTTTTAAATGTCTTAATCTGATTCAGAAAACCACGCCTAGTCTCAAAAATCTGATTGGGGTCGGCTACCATTTGAATGTCACCGCTTTTGACTGTTTCAAAGGCTTTTTCGGCTTTTTCGTAACATTCTTCAATCACTTCCAATGTCAACTCCACGTCCTTAAACCACAATAACGCGTTGTTAGGCAGAAAGTTAAGGAAAGACTCACGGGTTTCGAGCGTGAGTTTATTCTGAATATCGGGGATGATATTTACTTGGTTGACACTCTCCACTGAGAGCTGGGTTTCGGGATTAAAAGAACGAATGCTTTCCACCTCGTCGCCAAATAATTCAATCCGGTAAGGATACTCACTCGCGTACGAAAACACGTCAATAATTCCCCCACGCACCGAAAACTGCCCCGCTTCGTACACAAAATCTGTAATCTCGAAGTCATAGCCCAATAAAAATTCGCGCAAAAACTGCGCATCCAACCGCTCGCCCACTTTCACCGAAAAGGTATTGGACAACAACGAACGTTTGTTGATTACTTTTTCAAACAATGCTTCTGGATAGGTCACAATCACCAATTCTTGCGGCGCTGTCACGTTGAGTTTATTCAGAATTTCAGCCCGCATCAAAACATTTGCATTCTCAATTTCTTCGTAGTGATACGGTCGTTTGTAAGAAGTGGGATAATACAGCACTTCACGCCCCAACAGATTTTGCAGGTCATTTTGAAAGTAGGAGGCTTCTTCGCGGTCGCTGGCCACCAACAAGCACAGCCTTGGCAGGTGTTGATATACTACCGCTGGCAACACCGCATCTAAGCTCCCCGCCAAACCTTTGACCTGAACGTGGGGTTGTTTACCAGAAATCTGATTGATAATCATCTGAACGAGGGCATCGTCCGAATATAATTTAAGAAAGTCTTGAGTTGAAAGCATTTATGTACTGAAGCGCGAAGGGTTGAGCCGCGCAGTTAATTGTTAAGTGGCAACTTTATATTACTAATAATCAGTTAGTTAAGAGACTTTTTTTGCAGCAAACGATGCTTAAAATTTCCGCCAAATAGACAAACACCATCAAACAGCAAAAGGCCGACGAGGGGTTTTCTCTCATCGGCTCTTTAGTTATAACAAATGTAAAACAAAAAAGATTTAAAAAAATCAGAAAGCAAATCGCAGGCCGCCCGTCACATTGAGAACGCCAACGTGCTGCTCAATATCAACAAGCTGATTGACAGTAGGAAAACCCGCCGTGGTGATTTGATTACTAACGTTTCTAAAAGTTGTGCTGATTAAAGTAGCATCGGTATTAACCACCATCGAAAGGCCACCAATGAGGCCAATATTAAGCGTTGCACCTGCCCCATACGCCCAATCAGCCGAGTTTTGCGTTTGGGTACTTACCGTTATATTGTATTTTTGGTAGGACCCTGTAGTCACAAACATTGGGCTGTTGACCACGGCGTAACCCACCAGCAAGCGCCCTTCCAAGCCCAATCTTCGCCCCCCCAATCGCAGAGAAGGGCCAATCATGGCACTCGTGGCGTTCCAACCTTCGGTAGATTCAACCACGGGATTTTCTACTCCATAGTTTGCTGAGGCAATCAATTTTATTCCTTCCTCGCGGGTTCGGTTTTGATTGTATGAAAAACGGGTAGCCAACCCCAATCGGCGGGTGGGATAATATGCCAACACCAACTGAGCACCGATTCCATCGTCGGCAAGCTCACCTCCTCTTGTTCTTCCAAAGACTTTGGTAGCCAACTCGCGCACAGAAAGGCTTTTGCCCCCCGCAATATTTATCGAAAATCGGTCGTAATCCTGCGCCTGGGCAGCCCCCATTGCCAACCCTGATATAACAATTACTAATCCCCAAAAACGAACCATACTTGATTTTAAATTTTGTAATTCAACGATAGCATTTTGCGTTAATTGTGCCGATACACACTTAAAACGACTTTTTCTTTTGACGAAAGTACTTAAGAAAAGCCACTTTTTATTTCCCGCAAGTTGCTTTTTTTAAAATTAAAGTACTATTAAAATTTAACGCTTTTGGGTTTTTAAAGTTCACTTTTTCATCAGTTACTTCAATATCCCCGTAGCCTTCCACCCAATTATCGCCTTGTTTGAGAAATACTATTTGCCGAATTGAGTTTGTACCTTCTGAATTAAAGATATAATTAACGAGTAGGGTATCTCCCCTTACCTCCCCCTCAATGGTGCCTTGATTGAGGTCTTTTTCATACAATTTATAAGCCAAATCACCGCTTACCTTATTGCCCAGCCGAAGCAAGTTCATCTGAATGGTATCTTTTTTACTGGTATACATATAACAGTTTGAAGTCATCTCAACCCCTTCATTATTAGCCGCCGTGCCTTCACTGCCTTGGGTCGTGCAAGCTACTAAAACGCTGAGCGTTAATAAACTTAAAATATCTAAGGTTTTCATGTTTGAATAAATAATTTACTTTTATAAAACGGCCTTACCAGAATCAAAAAAAACTCTTTTAACCTATGGGTTATTTTTGAACCGATAGAAGCACCTAATTAGATTTACTTTAAAAAGCATTAAAACTTCATGCCGGGGTATGGTCAAGCAGTTACTTAGAAAGCATATTGGGGTTATATGGGGAAATAACTGGGAGGCTTGCCACTATTGATATTTTTGAGTAATATATCCAAACCCATTTTTTAACGTTCTATTTTCAAAACATGCTATGAATCCAACCGTTGAACAAAAACAAACCCTATTTCCCGCCGTGGCAGCCGCAATATTTAACGAGCAGGGAGAGATTCTGCTTCAAAGGCGAAGAGATGTCGGCCAATGGGGTGTTATATCGGGACATGTTGAATTTGGCGAAACAGTCGAAAGTGCCATTCTTCGAGAAATCAGGGAAGAAACAAATAGAGAAGCACACATCAAACGCTTAATTGGCGTTTATTCAGCTCCCGCGTCTCAAACGTACCATTATCCTGACAGGTCAATCCAATACGTGACGACTTACTTTGAAGCCCAATTGACGGAAATGATAAGTAAAGACTATTCAAGAGAGGAGACTTTAGAACTCCAATTTTTCAAAACTGACCAACTGCCAGATAACCTTGCCCTAATGAATCCGTATTGGTTGCGAGATGCCCTGAGTCAAACAAGTCAGGTTTTTATTCGCTAAAACAACGAAGCAGTCCCTTAAAATTAAGAGACTGCTTCGTGCAAGTTTATTTATCACGGTAGGCTTCTTTTTCAATCGGCCATTAACAAATACCGAGGGTGAGTTTCGGTGGCGCGTAAAGCAGGATTCAAAAAGGGCAATGTTAACCCCGTTACGTGGAAATTTTGGACCTTGTGCACTTCCTTAAACCGAAGTCCCGCCTTATTTAGCGATTTCAAGCCTTGCTCGTCGGTGTAAATAAGGGTACTTTTAGGCTTAAAATGCTGTTTTACTTCGTTTAGAGAGCGTAAAACGGGCGTAGTACGTTGGGTATAATAATCCAAGGCACTGTGAAAAATATTGTATTCATCGGCAGGTGCCAATTCATAAATATAAAAGTCCGAAACATTTGCGGAGTAATCTTCTGCTACTTTCTGCCCTATCACCGACCCAGCCTGATATTTCAATATACTTGGGTAAAAATGGGCGTTCATCAGCAGATTGATGCCAAGGCCCGTCAGAAATGGAGCAAAAACCAATTGAGAAAAGCCAGGCCGCTTACCACTGTATAGGCGCACAATCAGAACAAAAAACAAAACCGCGACAGTCAACAAAGGGATATTTTGCAGTGGAAACGCCCAAAAACAAAGTCCAACGATGGCAATAAGCATCACACACGAAGTCACGATTAACCCAATGCGGGTCCAACTAAAAGACGAGGCTTCGGGATGCTCAATGAGTTTATCCAAAAAACGGGCGGTCATTACGGCCGCCAACGGAAATACCACAAATGTATAATGCGGCAATTGGTATTGAGCCGTAGAGAGTGCCATAAATGGCAAAACAAAACCTCCTACCGAAATCGCTTCGTCGGCCACAGGAAGCAAAAATCGTTGTTTGATGATGTCCCGTACCCTCGTCACAAGGCCAGGTATAAATGCCAGAACCCACGGCAAAAAACTCCACAGAAAATTATGCGATTGAAAAAAAAGGCCGGGGCTGTTGTCCCACTCGCTCTCGCCCGTAATCCGTCCAAAACTTTGTTCCCAAAAATAGAAATAAAGTCCATCTGAACCGTACTGACGATAAAGCCCGATGCAATATGGCAATAAAACCAACCCGATAATTGGTAGCCCAAGCAGCCAACGCCAATCAAAGAGCTGTTTCCACTGTCGTTTTAAGATAAAATCAACGAAAAAAGCGGCTCCAATCACAATCAAACTGATGGGCCCTTTGGCCAACATTGCCAGTCCAGCAAAGACAAAACCAATTACAAAGTTTTTCCAATTTCGGCTTTTAACGTATTCAGCTACTTGCCAAATAGAAACCATGACGCAATTGGTGAGCAACGTATCGCAGCGTACATCATGGTTCATCAGAAAGAATGCCTGACAGCTTCCCATCACCAACGCAGCAATATAAGCCGTACGCTCCGAATAGTACAATTTACAAAACCGATACAGGGCGTACATGCCCAATAGCGTGGAGAGAATCGGAATCAGTCGATAAGAAAAATTTGAGATGCCAATCACTTTAAATACAAGGGCCGAAAGCCAAAAAAGCAACGGCGGCTTGTCCAGATAATAATCTTTTCCCCGAAATTGAACTTCTAAAAACTGACCATTATCGGCCATTTCGCGGCCAATAGAGGCATATTGGGCCGCATCAATATCCATAATATCAATCTTTACGGCTCCGATAATATAGACCACAATGAGTCCTAAAAAGGGCAAATACTTATTATTCCAACGCATAAAGTGGGTTTAAACGGCAACGCATTGCCGATCATGACTAATGTTCAAATCTATTTTGGTACCTTATTTAAAGGCTTGAATCCCCGTAATTTCGTGTCCTAAAATCAACAAATGTATGTCGTGTGTGCCTTCGTAGGTAATAACCGACTCAAGGTTCATCATGTGACGCATAATGGGATAGTCGCCCGTGATGCCCATTCCTCCGAGCATTTGTCGGGCTTCGCGCGCAATGTGCAGTGCCATGTCGACATTGTTACGTTTGGCCATTGAAATCTGGGCGGTGGTGGCTTTCCCGTCGTTTTTGAGGGTTCCTAGTCGCCAAGTCAATAGTTGCGCTTTGGTGATTTCGGTCAACATTTCGGCCAACTTTTTCTGTTGCAATTGAAACCCTGCAATGGGTCGGCCAAATTGTTCACGTTCTAATGAATACTTCAATGCCGTTTCATAGCAGTCAATAGCCGCGCCAATAGCGCCCCATGCGATGCCGTAGCGGGCATTGTCGAGGCAGCCAAGCGGCCCACGTAAGCCTTCAATGTTGGGCAAAATATTTTCTTTGGGCACCCTCACATTATCAAATACCAGTTCTCCCGTAACACTCGCTCGCAGCGACCATTTATTATGAATTTCGGGTGCTGAAAAGCCTTCCATTCCCTTTTCTACAATCAATCCGCGAATCCGTCCCTGTTCGTTTTTGGCCCATACTACCGCAATATCGGCCACGGGGGAGTTAGTAATCCACAATTTTGAACCATTCAACACGACGTAGTCGCCTGCATCCTTAAAGGAGGTCAACATTCCTCCTGGATTTGAGCCATGATTGGGCTCTGTAAGGCCAAAACAACCCACCATTTCACCTGAAGCCAATTTGGGCAGGTATTTCTGGCGCTGTTCTTCCGAGCCGTACGCATAAATTGGCCACATCACGAGCGAACTTTGCACCGATACGGTTGAGCGCATTCCCGAATCACATCGTTCGATTTCTTGAGTCATTAAACCATACGAAATATAATCAAGTCCACCACCGCCGTATTCAATCGGCAGGGTTGGGCCAAAGGCGCCGATTTCGGCAAACTTTTGAATCAAATGAGCAGGAAACTCCGCCTTCTGGGCATACTCTTCGATGATGGGCCGCACATCGCGGTTAATCATTTGCTGAACCGCGTCCCGAACCATCTTATGCTCTTCGGTCAGCAAGTCATCTAGTTGATAAAAATCGGTTTGTCGTGTCGATGTTGATAAAGTAGTACTCATGATTTTTGGACAGTAAATCGGTAAATGTTATTACGTAGGTACGATGCCCAAAATTACCACAAAATCTGCCTAATTTCACAAAATTCGTCGAAACCTGTAACCAAAGTCATATTCAAAACGTTATGAAATTGTAACTTTAGCTACCACCGATTACCGCACAAACATCGTGGAAACGTTTTTGTTGATTTTTTTACTGATTCCTTACCTTGTACTTCGGTATTATCTTACCGACCACGATACGCCTGCCGAAAAAGAGCGAAAACGCTTAGCCGAAGGTATTGAATTATACAACAACGGAGAATATACCAAAGCACACGATTATTTTAACCAAAAAATTAAGGAGTACCGCAAATCAGCCATCGCTTACGCCTATCGTGGTCAGTGTAACCTCAAAGAACAAAATATCTACTCTGCCCTCTATGATTTTGCCGAAGCCCTGAGTTTTGATAATACGCTGTCAGAAGTGCATTTGCAAAAAGGAATGGCCCATTATCAATTGCTAGAATACGAAACCGCTTTTTTATCGTTCGATAAAGCCGTTTGGTTTTCGCGCGGAGAAGAACCACAAGCGCTCCGTTGGCGAGCCCTTGCTCGTATGAAATTACATCAGCTTTCGCAAGCCGAAAAGGACTTGTCCAAAGCCGTTGAACTCGGTGATGAAAATGCGGCCTACGTACTTAGTCTGCCCCCCTTCCGTCGCAAAGTGATTCTTTAATTGCTCAACTTTTTTTCAAAAGTTTGCGTTAAAGGATGGCGAACCCTAAGGTTTATCATCAGTAATCATTTAAAACATGTTAGAAGTAACCTCAGACAATAAGCTTAAACGCCTCATCGTGGTAGGCGACCGCGTTCTGATTAAACCCAAAAATCCCGTAGACCAAACGCCAACGGGGTTGTATCTCCCTCCTACCGTTACCGAAAAAGAACAAGTACAGACCGGGTATGTCATTAAAGTAGGGCCTGGATTTCCGATTCCTGCCCCTACCGAAGACGAGCCTTGGAAAGAAACTGAGGAAAAGGTAAAATACATGCCGCTGCAAGCGCAGGAAGGCGATGTGGCCATATATCTGCAACGCAACGCCATCGACGTCATGTACGGAGACGAGAAATACGTCATCGTTCCTCAATCAGCCATCCTGATGCTCGAACGCATCGAAGATTTGTTCAATTAGAATGGGGCAACAAAAAAATTCCCTGCGTTGATTTTGATAAAATCAACGCAGGGAATTACTATTTTGATGAATATGGGGATGTAATTTTTATCTTCCGCTTTCTTGAGGGCCACCACCACGGGGGTCATAGCCAGAAGCAAAGAGGGGATATTGATCAAAAATAGACCGAACTACGTTTCGGTAGTAGCTGTTGGCAGCATTGGGGTTTTTGAAAATACCCGCGGCATAACCTCTCCAAACCACCTGATCGGTGTCGGCGTCTATCAGAGAAATAATAATCGTCCCTTTGTCTAATGAGTAGCGAATCGGCTCGTATTTAAAAGAATCATCTTCTGTATCAACCCAGTTTTTGATAACGGGCTGCATGTATCCCTGATAGCGTAAGTTGTCGTAGAAAATTCCGTAGTTTACCAGAAGCGTGGGCTTGCTTGTGCTGAGGCGATAACCGCGTGCCTGCATTTGTCGGTGGATGGCATTGTATACTTCAGTACATACGTTACCCGTATCACGTTCACATTCCAAAAAGGCGTATGTGCTGTAGGCTTTAAAGTTAGTTTCATAACTGTAATCGTGCTCCACAAAAATTCGACGATTGGTATTGCAACCCGCCGCCCACACAACGACGCACACAAAAGGTAAAAGTTTAGCAAGCTTCATGATGGATGTTAGAGTTTGGTGTTATACCATTTTTGTTTGGATAAAAATACGAAATTTTCTACAAAAGCAAATTATTTATTGTAAATCTTAGCAATTATAAATTATCCTACGTAATACGCGATGGCCTGCTGAATTTCACTAGGTGTTACTTTAATATCAAACCCACAACTCCCCACACCAGTCAACAATGAAAAACGCAGCTCCCCACCTTTGTTCTTTTTATCCTGCTGCGCCAACTGAATCACCGTAGCCACATCCGACATTTGCAACGCTACTTTGCCGTATACCGAGAATATAAACTCCTCAATCTGTTCTAATGTTTGTAAATCAATCATTTTTTTTCGGTACGCCACGTAAGCCTCCATTACCATACCCGCCGCAATAGCTTCTCCGTGCAGTAGACGTTCTTTGGGGGGCTTGTTGAGAAAATAAGTTTCTACCGCGTGCCCAATGGTATGACCAAAATTCAAAATCTTGCGTAAGCCTTTCTCCGTTGGATCTTCGGCCACCACTTTTTTCTTGATTTCTACAGAATGCGCAATCAGGTCGGGCCAACTCTGTTCCTCAAAATCTTTTTTGCGAATTTCTTCCCACTTAGCCGCATCGGCAATCAAACAGTGCTTCACAATCTCGGCAAATCCAGACCTTAGTTCGATATACGATAAGGATTGCAAAAAGGATGCGTCGATTAAAACATTTTTTGGTTGGGTAAAAACGCCCAAGTGGTTTTTAAATCCCTGAAAGTCTATTCCTAGCTTCCCGCCAACACTGGCATCCACCTGAGAAAGCAGGGTGGTAGGAATCTGCACAAAATCAATTCCCCGTTTATAGGTAGCCGCACAAAACCCGCCCATGTCACCGATTACGCCGCCACCGAGATTAAAAACGACCGCGTGTCGGTCAAGTTCCAAGCGCGTCATCTCACTCCATATTTGTTCGCAGGTGGTTAGGTTTTTATGTTGTTCACCCGCTGGAACAACGATGAGATGGTGCTTTGGCAAATACGGTTTTAGGCGAGGATAACAGTGTTTACGGGTGTTGACATCGGCAATGACCACATATTTCGAATACTCTTTGGTCGCTAAAAAAGCCGCGAGCCCTTCCTGAATTGGAGCGATGGTTACAGACATACGTGCGTGTTAAATTAGAAATTCAAATGTAAAACTTTTACGGTAAAAACGTGCTTAGGATATTCTTTGAGGTTTTTCCAAACTGGTTTTTTGACATAAAAACCAGTTTGGAAAGCTATATTTAACAAACAATCCCGCACTGTACAGCGCGGGATTGTTTGTTACGGTTAATGTACTATTTGAAACAAAATCAAGCGCCAAACGTGGCAATACCGCTCTGTATTTCGGTTTTGAAATAGGTCACAAAGTCTTCCAACTTCATGGAGCCCATATCAGGATGGCCTTTGCGACGTACAGAGATGGTTCCTTCGGCCTGTTCTTTGTCGCCCACAATCAACATGTAAGGCAATTTATGAACTTCCGCATCGCGGATTTTACGGCCAATTTTTTCGTCACGGTGGTCAACATACCCGCGTACGTCGGCTTCCTGCAATTGAAGAAATATGTCATTGGCGTAATCCATATACTTTTCGGAGATTGGCAATACCGCAATTTGGTCGGGCGAAAGCCACAAGGGGAAATTACCCGCGGTGTTCTCAATCAATATCGCAATGAAGCGCTCCAATGAACCAAACGGCGCGCGGTGAATCATCACGGGGCGGTGTTTGGTACCATCGCTACCCATGTATTCAAGGTCAAAGCGTTGCGGCAGTTGGTAATCCACCTGAATCGTACCCAATTGCCACTTACGGCCCAAGGCATCCCGAACCATAAAATCGAGTTTGGGGCCATAAAAGGCGGCTTCTCCTAGTTCGGTAACGGTATTTAACCCCTTTTCGGCCGAGGCTTCAATAATCGCCGATTCGGCGCGGTTCCAGTCTTCGTCTGTTCCGAAATATTTCTCGGGTTTTGCGGGGTCACGGAGCGATATTTGCGCACTGTAATTCTCAAATCCCAACGACCGAAACACATACTGAACTAAATCAATAACGCGTTTGAATTCGTCTTTCACTTGGTCGTTACGGCAGAAAATGTGGGCGTCGTCCTGCGTAAAACCACGTACCCGGGTCAGCCCATGAAGCTCTCCGCTTTGTTCGTAACGGTACACGGTGCCAAATTCGGCCAAACGCAACGGCAATTCACGATACGACCGTGGACGTGCTTTGTAGATTTCGCAGTGATGAGGGCAATTCATGGGTTTAAGCATAAACTCCTCCCCTTCTTCGGGGGTATGAATCGGCTGGAAGGAATCTTTACCGTATTTTTCCCAGTGTCCTGAGGTTACGTACAATTGTTTGCTACCGATGTGGGGCGTCACTACGGGTGAATACCCCGCGCGCACCTGCGCCCTGCGCAAAAAGCTTTCGAGGCGTTCGCGCAACAAAGCGCCTTTTGGCAGCCAAAGCGGCAAACCAGCGCCTACTTTTTCAGAAAAAGTAAACAATTCCAGTTCTTTGCCGAGCTTGCGGTGGTCGCGACGTTTTGCTTCTTCCAGTACGTGCAAATAGTCGTCCAGTTCTTTCTGTTTTGGAAACGTCACGGCATATACCCGCGTGAGCATGGGGCGTTTTTCGTCACCGCGCCAGTAGGCTCCTGCCACATTCATAATTTTGATGGCCTTAATAAATCCTGTATTGGGGATGTGCGGCCCTCGGCATAAGTCCGTAAAATTACCCTGCGAATAAAACGTAATTTGACCATCTTCTAGTCCATCAATCAGTTCAAGCTTGTATTCATCCGCTTTTTGGGTAAAATATTCAATGGCATCGGCTTTACTCACCGACGTTCGCTTGTACTCGCTCTTCTGTCGCGCAAGCTCAAGCATTTTATCTTCTACTTTTTTAAAATCTTCCTGCGAAAAAGGCTTACCACCCAAATCAATATCGTAATAAAAACCTGTCTCGATGGCAGGTCCGATGCCAAATTTTGTACCAGGGTACAACGCTTCAATGGCTTCGGCCAATAAGTGCGCGGAGGAATGCCAAAAAGTAGCTTTTCCATCGGTATCGTTCCAAGTCAAGAGTTGAAGGTTGGCATCCGTATCAATGGGTCGGGTGGCATCCCACACCTGTCCATTGACTTTAGCCGCCAATACATTTCGCGCTAGTCCTTCGCTGATACTCAGCGCAATGTCCATACTTGACGAGCCTTGAGGGTACTCGCGCACACTGCCATCAGGTAGGGTGATTTTAATGTTACTCATGTTAATTAGTTATGTTTAGTCACGCTTCATCAACATCTGCTATTACAAACTAGCATGAATCGTTGATAAATTTTCTGCAAAAATGGTTGTTTTAAACGTTACTGCCAACTATTGCCTGATTTTCAAGCTTCGAACGGTATCACTTTTCGTTTTCAATTCAAGTCGAGGAGTTAGAATATTGACCTGAACCCTTTCACGGTCGGGAGCAATTGGAGAAACATCCTTCTCATTATCAGCATCAGAAGCTATTTCGGGAGAAGCCGGCGGTAGGGTACCGTAGGTGTCAAGGTAATATTTTCGCTGTTGCGCCCGGTAAAGACGCCCGCGCGAACGCCAATCAGCCGCATCTATCTGCGTAGCCCGCGAATATTGTTCAATGGCCCCTTCGATGTTCCCATGTTTGTCGTAAGCACTTCCCAGCAAAAAATTAATCTGCGGATATTTGGGGTTATAGCGCAAAACTTTCTCAAAGCTTTTAATGGCCAAAGGTAAACTGTTCCACTTTAAATAAATAGTACCTGCCTGAAAATCAGCCGCGTAATTGGTCGAGTCAAATTTAATAGCCGCCCGATACGCAATCAGCGCGCTGTCTAGCCGTTTTTGACTGTGGTACATTACCCCGCGCGAATAATAAAGCATCGACTCTTTGGGAAAATAACGCAAGCCCTGGTCGTTAATGTCTTTTGCCTGAATATAATCGTGCAAACGGGTATGGATGTTGGTCAGCTCCACATATGCAGGCACAAAGCGCGGTTTTAATTCCACTGCCCGCTGCATCAGCGCAATCCCCGACAGGGTATCTCCCTGACGAGCATCCAAAAGTCCATTATAAAAATAGGCTTCGCCTTCGTAAGGAGCCATTTGCAAGGCTTTCGATAAATACAACTTTGCCTGACGGTATTGCTTTTTTTGTTGGGTCAAATCTCCCAGTAAAATATACAACTCGGGCGTATCTTGTTGCAACACTTCTGCCTGCCGTGCCGCCGCCAGCGCTTCATCATAACGCTTAATCTGCCGCAAAATTCGAGCTTTAGTCAGCAGAAAAAGCCCATTACTGGGGCTGATTTCAAGGGCGTCATTTATGTCCGTCAAAGCCGCAGGGAAATCCTTAAGGACGATATACAACTCGGCTCTTTTGTGGTAATTTAAAGCGTTACGCGGACTACGCCGAATGATGGCACTCAGGTACTCAACGCCGACTTCCGCCCGTTTAAGAGCATCGTCGGAGGGGAGCGGAGGAATACGGGTGCTCTGACGTTCGTCGCTGCTGCACCCGCCCAGCCATATTGCCAGACAAATACTTACTATATACGTTAGGGCTTTCAAGTTGCTCTGTACTGTTATTGATGTTTTTAAAAAAATCATTTTATTGCTTCAAAAACACCTGACAATGAATGCATTATTAAAATCAGCAAGTTACAACGGCACATCATCCTGACCGTTGACTCACTCATTGATGCAAAGTACGGGAAAGTTTTGGGGAAATGCACGATTAACCACCGCTTAAACGGAAGCGAAACGATAAAATATACCCAAGGGAAGTTTGCGTTGTTTATGGTCGGCAAGGTAGAGTTCACCGCATTGGGCATTCGTCATTTTACCAAATCGGTCCAGTACCAAATTTTCGGCCATCAAAGCCGAAAAACCCAACGAGTACAAATTCAAAATGAATACATGGTGAACAGGGTCCAACAACTCAGCACAGGATTTGAGTAGCTCATTCAACTGTTCTTCAAGAATCCACTTTTCACCCGCAGGCCCACGGCCATAAGCAGGTGGGTCGAGAATGATGCAATTGTATTTTTTCCCACGACGCACTTCACGCTGAACAAATTTGAAAGCATCTTCCACCATCCATCGGATATTGTCGGCTTCGCTTGCTTCCATATTCTCCCGCGCCCACGTGACAACTGGTTTAATTGAATCCACGTGTGTTACATCGGCCCCTGCTTGTCGGGCTGCCACCGACGCTGCCCCTGTGTACGCAAAAAGATTTAAAACGGAGGGTTTCTCAATGGGCAGCGCGCGGAGTTTTTGGTCTAAATAATCCCAGTTAACGGCCTGCTCAGGGAAAATCCCCACGTGCTTGAAGGAAGTAAGCGAGCATTTTAGGCGCAACGACAGCCCCGCATGTCGGTAGTTTATCCACCATTTTTCGGCCATCCCTTTCGTCAATTGCCACTCGCCGCGTTCGGTAGCCTGCTTATCACGCACAAAAGTAGCATGGGCCTTTTTTTTCCAATCAGCGTCGGAAAGAGATTTATCCCAAATAGCCTGAGGCTCAGGACGCGCAAGTATATAGTCACCAAATCGTTCTAATTTTTCGAAATTACCGCTATCAATCAGTTCGTAATCTTGCCAGTGGAGAGGAGTGAGAAGTTGCATTTGTACGTTAAGGCGAAAGTCAACCGCTGGTACATTCAGGAAAAACCTAATTGACCAGCGATTGACCCTCTATCCTATGTTATTAAAAAGATATTTTATTCAGATAAAAAACATTTCGGCGACCATCATCACCCGTAATCCGCTGATAGCCAAACGCCAAGTAATAATTATCAAACCAGTACAGCACTTCGTCGGTGTTGGTTTGACGCACCTTATCACTGGCATCAACGGTCATAATCGGAATCGGCTGTCGGTCATTCAATACGCGGTCTTTGTCAAAAACCTTGGCTTTGATAGCCCCTTTATTACTGTAAAACATAGAAACCGTTTGGTCCTCATTGGGTTTTACCCTTACTTTTTCTTTGAGCTCCATGCTTTTCAGCCCTTCAAAAGGCAGCGAATTATCCCATAATAAATCACCTTTGGGGTTAAAGCCCGCCACAATCGCGTGGGTATACACAAAACCATTAAATATCTGCCCGTTGTTCATCCTACGTGAGCCAAACCATGGGTCCCAATAGTATGGATTGTAAAGTCCATACGATGGAAACATTCCCATGCCACCAATTCCCCAAGGAGACATGATAGGCGAGCCCCACCACGAGCTCATACCATACATCCCGTTGTTGTTGTTACGGTATTCGGGATAAAAGACCTCTCCCGAAATCAGGTAGTTGCCGTTTTGTTCAATGATATCATGAACCAAAAGTCGATAATTAAGCTTTACTTCGTCTCCGTTTTCTTTTTTTCGCTCTATCTTACGCAGCATTCGTTCTTGCTCGCGCTCGCTCATGAAGTTGAAGAAATTCTTAAAATCGGTAAAACTGTGATATTGCGTAAACTCAACCTCGTCGTAAACGATTTTACTCAGAAAAAGCCCTTGCGAAGCGCTGTTGTTGTTCCCCTGCATGTTTCGAAAACCGTAGGTTCCAATCATCAGTTTGGTGGAATCGTTCAGCGTAAACAGGCGTCCGTTAAGCAATGAATAATCAGGCTCTGGCTCTACCATCACCTGCCCCACCGATTGTCCATATTCATCAAACGTCCGTGAAATAAGCTTGATTTCTCGCCCCTTGCGAGCGGCATAACAGACATTTATCAAATGGTGCGTGGTATCAATATCTACGGATTGAATCACGGTGTTGGGTTGCGTAACTCCGGGCAGAATTTTACTTTGTTTGGAAGCCAAATTGGTGTAAAGCAGCATTGGCTCGTCTCGTACTGTCCCCGCCATAAAAACCGAATAACCAATTGTCTGGAAATCGGTAATTTGAAAACGGTCCACGGAGCTAAGGTAAAATGTCTCCATAAAACCCGCGACCCCCACCTTAACGACCTGATAAAAATCAGTTCGGCTACGCGTAAATAACAGATAAATGGACTGGCCGTCGTACGAAGACTTTACAAAATCAAGGTTATCTTCAATCGTGCCGTTGATTGACCAATCGCGGTCCAAATCAACGTTAAACTTCTGAATATTAAACGCATTTTTTGAAAGCTGCGAAACCAGCACCACGCCTTTTGCGCCCAACGAAATCGTGTGATACGACTCATTGGCACCTGGAACAGGGAGCTCTATCCGCTTGACAGTCTGTGCCTTTATCTCAGGGGTTACTAAACCAATAACCAAAAACAAAACGTAACAAAAAGAAACCAAAACGGCACTAAGCGCCGCACCAGCCCTGCGCACTACAAAAGATTGGTAATGCGCCCGTGGGCTATTGACAATAAATTCATTAGGTGTTTTCATCGTTGCTAAAACTTAAGATTAGGTCGAATTCCTCCCGTTTAATCGGCATGACCGACAAACGAGATTGCCTAATTAACGCTATTTCCTGCAATCTATTATCTGACTTAATTTCCTGCAATGAAACCGGTCGTTTTAACTTCTGAACAGGCACCAATTCAACCACTACCCAGCGGGGGTCGTCGGTGGTTGGGTCAGGATACGCTTCGCGGTCTACCTGTGCAATACCCACCACGGACAGCCCCTCATTGCTGTGATAAAAGAAGACCCAATCGCCTTTTTGCATGGCTCTGAGGTTGTTACGTGCCTGATAATTACGAACTCCATCCCATACACTCCTACCCGCTTTCTCAAAATCATCCCAACTATAAACAAACGGTTCCGACTTTACTAACCAATGATTCATTCTTAATTTTTCATTTCTCAGGCTGAGACCGCATCAAAATGACGCAATCTTTGGCAGCCTTTCAACTTAATATTTTTATTATATGGACAACATCGCCGCCCCAAACACTCCTGCACTATCTCCTAACTTTGGACGAAGAATTTTTGTTTCCACCCGGCCGCTATTAAAAATGTATTTTTTGGCCCGTTCCAAACCTTCAGTGTAAAGTAAGTCAATATTTCCAACACCACCCCCCAAAACAATTGCATCGGGGTCAAGAATATTCATCAGTACAGAAACGGCTTTCCCAAAATGTTCTAACATACGGTCGATGGTTTGGGTAGCAAACGGATCAGTACCGGCATAATGCCGCGCCACAATGTCTTTCATCTTTAACTCTTGACCACTAATCTGAGCGTAGTAGCGTTGCAATGCGGGGCCAGAAAGTACCTGCTCTACACAACCTTTTTTACCGCAATAGCAGTCATATCCGTTGGTTTCCAGTTCATTATGACCCCATTCGCCACCAATTCCCTGGGTTCCATTCAACACAAATGACTGTCCGTCTTTTCCTTTAATAACAACACCGCCACCAACACCAGTACCCATGATAACGCCAAATACACACTGATAATCTGGCACAACATCAGGAACGATTCCCATTGTTGCTTCGGCCAACGCAAAGCAATTGGCATCGTTGGCTATAAAGACCGGAATCCCCAAGGTTTTTGCTAAATCACTCTGCAAAGGCATATCATTGAGGCAGGTAGTATTACAGTTTTTCATCAAACCATTGGACGGCTCGACCGTACCGGGCGTGCCAATCCCAATACTTGGGGCTTTGAAGCCCGTTTCTGCTTCCAGTGCACGTACCAGCTCAACAATACGGCCAGCAATGTGCTCATATCCCTTATGAGCATCTGTATCAATTCTTTTACGGATAATCACCGCATCAGGCGAGGGTGACGACAATACAACGCCTTCAATTTTTGTTCCGCCGAGGTCAATTCCCCAAATGGTTTGCATAGGTATTATGATGTGTGTTAGTGAAAAGTAAAAACCGCCGCTGCGGGGTTTAGGTATTGATGTAATAGATTACTTATTGAGTATCCTACTACTGCCAACGATAGTTTTTTTGGCATAATTACGAACATTTAATGATTTAGCAAGTTTTCGAGTTGTATTTATATTTTTGCAAAAACAAAATTAACTTCAACAACCATGTCATTAAAAAAAGGCGATAAGGCCCCTTCATTCACCCTGTTTAATACCGAGAAAAAAAAGGTTTCACTCGAAGATTTTAAAGGAAAAAATCTCATCATTCATTTCTTTCCAGCGGCTTTTACGGGTGTGTGTACCGCACAGCTCTGCACCATGCGCGATGACTTAGGCTATTATACCAAACTCGGTGCCGAAGTAGTGGGTATTTCGGTAGATTCACTTTTTACCCTAAACAAATATAAGGAGGAACAAAAATACAATTTCGATTTACTGTCCGATTTCAACAAGGAGACTTCACAGGCTTTTAAATCCTACTACGATACATTTGCGTTCGACATGAAAGGCGTAGCCAAACGTGCCGCTTTTGTAATTGATAAAGAAGGAGTTATCCAATATGCAGAAGTACTTGAAAGTGCGGGCGACCTACCTAATTTTGCGGCGATTAAATCAACGCTTGAGCAGATTTAGCATTTAAATTCACGTAGGTATTTGCCTGAAAATTGCATTTATTATCAAGCATAAAAAAGCCCAGTCAAACGTTTGACTGGGCTTTTTTATTGTCTTTTTTTTTGGTTCTTTCACCATTTATTTTTTACTTGTAAATAATTTAACAGTGTAAAGTCTACTCTAATCCATCGTTAATCTTATGGGAATCGTTGAACGTCGGGAGCGTTTACGGAAACAAGTCCGTCACGACATCCTCAAAACTGCCCGCGACATTGCTCGTGAGGAAGGCTGGCAGGCCGTCTCCATTCGAAAAATTGCCGATGTTATTGAATATAGCCCTCCTATTTTATACGAATATTTTGACAGTAAAGACAAACTCTTGGAAACCATCCGCAACGATGGCTTTGCTTTTCTGCACGAAGAACTACTGAAACTGCGGACTTTGTACCGTAACCCTGAGAAATTAATTACTGAATTTGCCCAGATTCAGTGGAAATTCATGCATACCCAAACCGAAGTTTTTCAGGTGATGTTTAACATGGAAGGCGGGATTTGTCAGTCAAAACAGGCGTATCAAATTGAGTTTGCCATGCTCAACAATCATCCTGTCTGGGAAGCTATGGCCTTGATACGCCCGCGCTCCGCCGATGCCGTTTCCAAAACCTTTTATGAATGGTGGTGCCTTACGTACGGTTTTTTGGTGGTCACCTCCGTTACCCAACCTCGCCAAACATTATCGAATTTCGAAGCTATTTTTATGGAAACCGTACGAAGGTTTGTGCGGGGATTAGCTTGATATTCACCATTAAGAAGCAACTAAGAACTGGTTCAGAATACCAAGCCAGTTCTTAGCCAAAATCTTAAAGGATACTCTGTCTAATTTTCAATTCGCTTTGATGATACACCTGCGAAAACGCGGGTACGCTTGTCGTCAGCCACGCATTGCCACCGATGATAGAATCACTGCCAATGACCGTTTTGCCTCCCAAAATGGTAGCGTTAGCGTATATAACTACGTTGTCTTCAATGGTAGGATGACGTTTGGTTTCGGCCATCGACTTAGAAACACTCAATGCCCCCAACGTCACGCCTTGGTATACTTTCACGTTATTACCAATATCGGTCGTTTCACCAATCACGACGCCAGTTCCGTGGTCAATAAAAAACGATTGTCCAATATTAGCTTTGGGGTGGATATCTATCCCAGTCAGGCCATGAGCGTGTTCGGTAAGCATTCTTGGCAGCAAAGGCACGTTCAAATCCACCAATAAATGCGCCACCCTGTAAACCGCAATGGCATAAAAACCTGGGTAGACAGAAATCACCTCCTCAATGCCCACCGAAGCGGGGTCGTTGTCTGCAATTGCCTGCGCATCCAACAAAAGATTTTCATAAATCTCGGGGAGCTTAGCCAGGAATCGTTCCATAATGACGTCTTTATCAGCGTCAAGATGATTGGCAAGCGGGTCCAAAAGGCAAGATAACCGGTTTTGAATACGGCGATAGGCTTCGGGTAAATCTAACGATGTCCGTTCGCAGTCTTGGGTAACGGGAAACAGAAAACACATCATTTCTTCCACAAACTTCCCTACACTGCTGCGAGGAGGTAGCCGATGCCGATACTTGGCATTTTGTTCGGTAAGACGCGTTAAAAAGGAGACCGAAAGTTCTTGCTCAGTTAATGTCATGGCATTGATTGATTACAAAATAAAAGCCCTTTCTTCAGGAAAGGGCGGCTCAATTTCTTAGTTTTGAAGCGTAAATTATTCCCTCTCCATGTCTTAGTCACGGATACAGCAACAACACACAGCGGCACGTTTGGTTTTCACAGGAATGATTTTTATAATTTTGATACCAAAAACCGTGCAAAAAGGTTCATTATCCCTAAAAAAGTTACCATTTATTTGCAGATTGTACAATTCCACCGAATGATAATGTTTAAGTTCAAAGTACACTCCTCTCTAGTTTTGCTTCAATACGTATTCTTTTTTTGTATTATCTCTTGCTGTACCGCCCTCTCGGGTCATACTCAGAGTCGGTACTCATACGCTTGGAAAGCGATGGGGTCAGAATTCAATCTTGTTTTTTATGCCCCCCATGACTCAATCGCAAAAGTGGCTTCCGATAGTGTTTTCAAACGCATTGAGTATCTAAATACCATCTTGAGTGATTACTTAGACGGTAGCGAAACCAATCGTTTATCGGCAACGGCTGGCTCGGGTGAAGCCTTTTTAGCGGGTCCAATACTCTTTGATATTCTTCAGCAGTCAGTTCATTACAGTAAACAAACCAAGGGTACTTTTGATGTGAGCGTCGGGCCAATTATTCAACTCTGGCGGCGCGCTTTGCGGCGTAATTATTTCCCCGACAGCGCCCAAATTCTGGAAGCAAAACAAAGCGTTGGGTACAGAAAAATCCGTTTGAATGCTAAAAATAGTACCGTGATACTTACCCAAAAAGGGATGCGGCTGGATTTTGGCGGTATCGGAAAAGGCTACGCCGCCGATGATGCCTTACGCATATTACGCTATTTTGGCATTTCTGCTGCTTTTTTAGATGCTGGCGGAGATTTGGCCATTGGCGAGGCTCCTCCTCAAAAAGAGGGTTGGGAGATTGAAGTTAGTTCGGGAGGAAAAGACAGTACGGCCAAGCGTGTATTGACACTAAAAAATTGCGGGGTGGCTACTTCTGGCAATACCTACCGTTTTATGGAGCATAAGGGAGTCAAATATTCTCACATCGTAGACCCGCGCACGGGCGTTGGTCTCACCACACACACACGCACCACGGTAATTGCCCCCAATGGAACCGCGGCCGACGCCCTAGCCACGGCGTTTAGCGTATTGGGAATAAAAGAAGGGAAAAAAGTGGCAAAAAAAATAAAATTTGCTCGAATCTGGCTCTTGGAGCAAAATGGGCTTGAATGGAAAACGACTAATTTCTAGCAGGCTGGTTCGAAAAATACAAAAGGCAAACCGTTTCCGATTTGCCTTTTGATTCTTACATCGTTTTAAGCTCCCTAAGTTACTCTAAACAAAATGTATTTCGTTTGCGTGAGTATTACGCACGTTTCACTTTCGTAGCGTTCAAGCCTTTCTTGCCTTGTGCAGGCTCGAAAGTAACTACGTCACCTTCACGTACGTTGTCGATAAGACCTGATACGTGTACAAAAATTTCTTCGCCTGTGTTACTGTCTACGATAAAACCGAATCCTTTGGTTTCATTGAAGAACTTTACTGTTCCTGTGTTCATTGAAAAAAAAATAAAAGAATGAAAAAAATGGTAATTACCGTTACAAAAGTAACCTTTTAAAATCAATAATTGCTATATTGGTTAAAATCATTTCAAAAATTATGCTTTTTTTACTAAAAAAAAGCATTTCACCCCTCTAGGTTTACCTAGCTATCCATTTTTTTGGTTCAATATCGCTCATTTTAACGTTTCTAAATTACTTTATTTCTACCCCAGACGCGCCAACCTCCCGAGTCAAGGCCGAGAAAGATTAAATCATTTTTTGTTTTAACTTTTAAAGTTACTTTAGCCCTATCAAATCAATCAGAATGGATTCTTTAGAAATTCTTCAGAAAATTGGAGCTAGCATTTTCATTATTTTAATGAGTATTTTGCTGCTTTTCTGGTGTCTACCCGAAGGATATTTTTTTAGACAAATTCTCCACAAGTATTTCAGTAAGTACATTTGTTGGGCAGGACTTGACAATTATTGGGCGTTGTTTGCTCCTCAGCCCGTTTCCAAAAACTTTTTGATTGGCTTTGAAATTGAATTTACGGACGGAACCATTCAGCCTTGGAAACTCCCTGAATATACCCTAAAAAATGATTATCAATGGGCGCCTCATTTTAGATTTATTAAGCTGCATAATCAGTTGCTTTCTCAAAAGGATGATGTTCCCAAAGAAGCCGTTTGTAATTTTATTTTACGCGAGTATTATAAGACCAACCCCTCCTCCAAAACTCCCCTTAAAGTACACATTATCAGGTTTTATGAACCTCAAAAACCCCAACAACGAGCGATGTTTCCTTGGTTAAGTCAACGAGTGTTCACTTACGAACTTCCCCAACAATAAGACACGATAAAATCAATGACAGAATTTATCACCCTGAACCAACTGTTAAATTCGTGGAATGACTTTTTTTTTAGCAATCAATCCACGCTATCCATTAGCGTATTACGCCTGTTGACGGGTATTTTGGTATTGATTGAAACGTGGGTTTGGCAGGGAAAAAACAAGATACTATTGCAACCCACAGGTTGGTTTGGCTACGATGATTATAAAAAAAACAAAAAAGATCTCCGCTTTTCACTTCTCAATTATTTATCTCCAACTACTGCATCCCTTAACCTGATTTTCGGTATTCAGTTTATAGCAGGTCTTTGCTTGGCATTGGGAATCTTCCCAAATCTGGCCGCATTTGTCTGTTTTGTTACCCTTGTTTCGATTCACAATCGGAATATTTACGTGTTGAGTTCGGGCGATACAGTCTACCGTTTTTTTTGTTTGTTTCTTATTTTCTCTCCTTCCGACGCAGAACTATCTATTTTAGACACTAAGCATTTTTTCCGACCCGAAGCAACAGGCTGGCCTTGGACATTGATCATGATTCAGCTTTTTATGGCCAATATTTACGCAAAAAACGTGCTGTTTAAATTAAAGGGAGAATGGTGGCGCGATGGCTCCGCTACCCAAAAAGTATTGAAGGTAAGGATTTGGAATCGCCGCGAACTACCTAAAGCCTTGGACCGTACATGGTTTTTTAAGTGTACAACCTACGGAACCTTAGTGATAGAGGCTGCGCTTTTTTCACTGATTTGGATTGAAGAATTCAGGCTTTTTGTACTCGCATTGGGCGTATTGCTCCACATAGGCCTTTGGATTTTTTTGCGGTTTGAATTCTTTCAGCTAACGATGATTTTTGGTTTATCAGCATTCATTACGCCAAAGGAATACCGCCTTTTTTTGGAATGGCTGTCTCATTTTTAAACGCTTACCCTCCTTTGAAATCATCATCTTCGAGACTTCCTGCCTGAGTATTTTGAAAAAAACGTTGGGCAGCTCCCTGAGCAAGCTTCAGAAAATCTGGGGAAGAATAAAGTTGTCCTGCTACAAACCCGTTAAAACATGGCGCAATTGGGATAAAAAAGTCGTTATCCCGTTGGTCAGCTCGAAGCCAAATGGTATTTATTCTGAGGGCAAATATTCTGAGGTAGGCAAGCTCAAAATCTTCATCTTTTAGTTTTTCCAATTCCTTAAGTTTAGGCAACAATGACTTATGGTCATGGGCCATGGGCCCAAAATGGGCTTCTTGCAAAACATGCTCATCTTCCTTTTCTCCAATTTTTATTTCAACAAGGGCGTGGTTTCCTTTTGCATCGGCATGGAAGTGTCGCCACGCAACCAGTTGGGCATTTTCTAATCCCTTTCCTGAAATAATATCATTCAGTCCTGCATGAAAAACTTTATGAGGAACGGATTCTTCAAAGGAATGGGGACGTTTTCGGGGCCTCCCTTTTTTCTGTTTCGAAGCCCAATCTTTAAATAGCTCGGCTGACTTAAGAGGGGCATAAACTTCTTTGATGGGCATAAATCACGTATTTTGAAGGGGAGATGTAAAGAAGCTATGGGTCACTCTGCAACCCGTTACGCTGTCTGTACCATTTGGGCTATTAGCATCTGCAACCACACCACCGTGACATTTGTAGTTGGTTTGAAAAATTTCATAGGTCATGGTGGAGAATCCTTTTTCAAGACTGAAAGGGTCGTGTACATACACCATAACGTTTTGGTCATTGGGGGAAGAAGTAGAAGATTCGTAGCCCGCAATAACTACAAAATGTCCAAATTTGGGAATTTTGATTTCTTGACCATCTATGCTAAAGTCTAGCACGTGTTCAAGCGTTATTTCCAATTTAAATGCCACCAATCTTCCCTCATCAATTTCAGTCATTAATTTAGCAACAGGGAGCGCTCCTGTCACAAAACTGCTGGGAATATGGGTAGTTACAAAAGAGCCTTGGTTGTTTGGCGTAATCAAGTACCAAGGTTTATCACAATCAAGACTCTCTGGGTCGTCACAGCAATTTCCTGGCGAGGGCTCGATAGAAGCACTTGCCAATTTGCATTGTGTCCAGGTACTGTCGGGGTCATAAAAATGAGCACAGCTTGTCCCAACCGCAGCCCAACACCAAGCAAATTGCTGCTGGGGCTGCATGATGAAATCCAGTACGTTTTTTTTATTTTTTTTGGTAGCCATAAAGTGTTACAAAATACCGAAAAAACATGGTCGCAATTAAGCGCTTACATGCTTTTTCGGTAAGATTAACCTTTTTCAAGTAAAGCCTTGACAATGTTTAGTTATAAACTACCAAGTCCCCCCCCCCATATTATCGTCTGCCTCATTGTGCTGTACATCCTCCATAGATTCAAAGGGGAACGCACTTTTACCCTCAATGATCCGCTGCTTTGCAAGCTTTTTCAAAGAGTGAATTGTCCCGATAGTAAGGTCTTTATCAACTTTATTATTGAGAAAATCGGTAATGTCTTTTTTGGTGAGGTTTTTGGCTTGGGTGTTTAAATGAACAAGATGTTCATGATCACCAACACGCTTAAGTGCGTCTTTTAGTTTTTCTGAAGATTTCATAGTAGAGCGGTTTAAAAGGTGAAATTTGGTAAAATAAGTGACATAAATTCACAAATTGTACATCAGGCAGTGTTGTTGTGATATGATGTATGTAAATGACATAAAAAATAAGTAGTTTTCCAAAATTATACCATTTAAATTTTTGCAAGGTTAAATTTTGTAAATTCAACCCAAAAATTTCGCTTATATGAGGATTTCTACATTTGTAGTATATGTACTGTTTTTTACTGCGCATTTTAGTTATGCACAATTGATTTCGTTACAAAATCTGAAAGAAGTAGATGTTACAAAAGGTTTTTATCATTTGTCAGATTCCTCCAAAAAGCTCCAACCTAGGGATGTTTTTAGTAAAACTTCCAATCTTCAGTTTCAGCCCGCCAATGAAAAAACATTGAAAGTAAAGAACATTGATGTGTATTGGCTGCAATTTTCGGTTAAAAACAATACCAACTTTGACGAAGAATGGGTTTTTGACTTTGAAAATTGGGCTTTTGTTGACTTTTACTATCAGGAAAACCAAGATATAAAATTAAAAAAGACAGGGCATCTTTACCCTTACGAAAAGCGAGATTACCCAAAAGCCAACAAAAATTATATAAAATTTCCATTAAAATCAGGAGAGACTAAAAAATGTTTTGTTAGGTTAGAGTATAGCCAAAATATCTCTAAAATTCCCCAATACTTAAGTTTTAAAATCTCTCCTAGGTCCAAAGTAGATGAAAGAGATGCTGCGGTTGGCAATGTTGTTTTTGGCTTTTTGGGTATATTTTCGGTCATGTTTTTATACAATTTAATCATTTTTTTTGTCACTAGACTGAAGAGCTACGCCTATTATCTATTCGTTTTACTTTTTGCATTTTATTTCACCTCCAACAACTCTGGCTATCTAATCACCCTTTTCAGGTCATTTTCAGCTTTTCCGAGTTGGGCTTCACATTTTGAGCTCGTCGGTTCAGAATTATACGCAGTTGCCTACCTACTATTTATTCAAAGTTTGATGAATACTCAACATAATTACCCAAAATGGCATCAGGTATTGAATGGGTTAATCGTATCAAACATCGTAATAAGTATCCTATTTTTTATCCATTTTGAAGTTGCTTTTGTTCTTTTATATATCATTTCGACCGCTACTATTTTTATCATTATCACACTGGGAATCAGATGCATAAAAGACCGAATCCCATCGGCTGGCTATCTACTTTTAGGCTATATAGCCAATTTAATGGGAGTAATCTGCATCATGTTTGTACTAACTGGTGCCCTGCCCAAAAGCGATTTTACATTCTATTATTCACTCCCCCTCGGATTAACGGTAGAGGTGATTTTGTTTTCTTTTGCCCTTGCCAATATGATTAATATACTCCGCAAAGACAATGAAGAAAAACAGAAGAAAAATATCGAACAATTACTTGAAAATCAACAACTTCAAACAAAAGTAAACCGTGAACTGGAACAAAAAGTAGCGGAACGTACGGTTGAACTCAATCTATCACTGAATCGTCTTCGGATTACCCAAGACCAACTAATATTGAAAGAGAAACTCGCCTCATTGGGCGAACTCACAGCTGGTATTGCCCACGAAATTCAAAACCCTCTCAATTTTGTTAATAACTTTTCGGAGCTTAGCATTGAACTGGCCCAAGAACTAACACAGGAAATAACAAAACCTAAAATTGACAAAGAACTAATTAGTGATATAGTCTCCGATTTGAGTCAAAATCAACAAAAAATCAATCACCACGGACAACGAGCAAGCAGCATTGTCAAGGGGATGCTAGAACATTCAAGAACGGGGACTGGAGAGCGGCGTTTAACAAACCTCAACAACCTAGCTCTTGAGTATTTGAAAATTGCTTACCAAGGGCTAAGAGCCCGCGATGCTTCTTTTAACATCGAAATGAAGACTGTATTTGACCCCAATTTACCCGAAACCGAAATCGTTCCCCAAGAGATGGGCCGGGTTTTGCTCAATTTATTCAATAATGCATTTTATGCCACCCACGAAAAATTAAGGCAATTAGGGAGACCTTATCAACCTGAAATACAAGTGAGTACCCAATTTGAAAACGACAAAGTTGAACTAAGAATCAAAGACAACGGGACTGGCATTTCGCCCGAGATAATCAATAAAATCTTTCAACCTTTTTTTACAACCAAATCAACAGGCGAGGGTACTGGTTTGGGCTTATCGATAAGCTATGATATTATTACAAAAGGGCACCACGGGGAAATAACGGTAGAAAGTGAAAATGGTAATTATACGGAATTTATCGTAAAGCTTCCCCGTTAACGGTTTCTTATTACAGGCCGTAAAAACATAGGATATACTTTGGCAATGAGGGATTTATTAGGCTCAAAGATCAGTTTTACAAAATTGGCTATTCGTTGAATACTTACTTGGCTGGGTATACTTTCTGGTGTTTGAAGAATACGGTCGGGCCAAGACCAGAAATCGGTTTCCGTTTCAACGTCAAACCTACCGTTCCAGCCTATAATTGCCCTTTTTTTAGATTCGGAACACATCCCCCGCTCACAAAGGCTCTGTGTGAAAGAAATCAACTCTGGCTGCAAACGCTCCCGGGGAAAATGGCACTCTATGCCAATCTTTGGCTGAAAGGTACCGTCAAAATCAAGGGCAAGGCCAAGAAACAGGCGGGAGTCGGTCCAAAAAGCAACGCTATCTCTTAACTCATCAAGATTGCCTGGCCATTTAAGTAAGAACAATACTTCAAGGATTTCATCCAACGTTTTTATTTCCAAAAAAAGCCGAAGTGACGTTTTGTTATTTCGTTTTTGAATACCAATCGGGCCAATACGGGTCGACGAAGGGAGGCTTCTTAAATGAGCAAAAAATATATTAGTCAGTTCAGAAGGTAAGCTACTATCGAGCAATGGAAGCGTTTTTGCAATGATTTCAGTCTTAATTGATTGGTCGCTATCAAAAATATTTTCTAAAAAGGTAATGTAAATCCAAGGAACTGGCAGCTGCGAATCTGTGGGGTCGGTAATATCGTAGACTTGCCATAATTCACCCAAGAGAGAGTTGAGGAAAAAGCCTTTTTGGCTCCAAAGACCGCAAAAGTAGCGAATTCGTTCGCGCATTTCGCAAAATTCGTCACTTTCCAACAGACTCGCTTCCTGCCGCCAATCTTTAATCGCTACCTGCTCATTGAGTCTTGGATTTATACAAACATTAAAATCAACCCTCGGCTCATTGTCATCCAACCAACACTCAAAAGACCCCAACGATAAAATGGGTAGTCGCTCCGCAATGGTTTGAATGCGATTCATATAAAGCGGCGATATCAAATCCGCAGAAATCCACGGCGTAAGGAAATCGAGGTAATTGGCAAGGGTTGGTTTCATTAGCGATGTATTTTACTTTCTAAAGTAGAGAATTGTCTTTGACTGACAAAATTCTCCCAACGGTTAATTTCTTTTTTTACTTTAGAGCATCAATCCTCAAAACTTATGAGTCAGTTCGACTTTCCGCGTATTAATTTTTACGGTCAATCTTTCATCAATCCAGCAACGGCCAATAATAATCTTTTGCTTCCGTTGCTCACCTACGACCCCATTCAGGTAAAAGCAATTTTACCCCCTAGGATTTACCTGTCGCCTGATTTGCTTTTGCTGCATAAATTGGGGGGATTGCCAGTACCTGAAGATTCACCTGTTAATTATGACGACAGTACCCAACCTTACATCGAAATTCAGCCGATTGATACCCCTGAAAAATACAAATCATGGGCAAAAACCCCTTTGGGGAAATTCTCCTTGGACGAGCCTTACCATGAACTGTATCAATTGGTAAAGACAAAACGTAACCAACAACCTCTGACGGGAAACCTGCCCGCAGGCTGGAATTACTACGGTGGGATGGAATTTGGTTTTGAAAACGTGAAAGTGGGAAGTATCGCAGTGCCTGTTTCCAAAACAGAAAATCAACTTTTTACGTCTAATGACCCCGATTGCCCCGCCGACGTGGCGGCTATTTTGGGGGCTACAATTGACTTAAAAAACGACCGAGGCCGAAACTCCGCCGTAATGATTGATATTCTTCCCACACTCGCCTTTTATTCTCAGGTATTTTGCGATGCTTTTCACGTCCAAAAAGACGGTTCATCTCTGCTTAAAGGCACTCCCAAAAAAGCTTCTTTACGTTTTTTTAATAAGGAAAGAATCCTCAACCAAGAAGGCGTTTTTGGGGCTTCAGGTACATTTTTCTCCGTTATTCCATTAGAAAATTTAACTAATGGAGTCCACTCTCCTATTTTTTCCTTTTTTCAAAAGTATCAACTAAAAACGACACCCATCAAAGGCGTATTCATTCAATATACTTTGTTTGAAGTGAAAGAAGACCGCACGATAGACTACATCACTTCGGGAGAAAAAGCCAATCCTGCTACGGCGACTTTGACGGGTTGTATAACGCCGTGGTATGAGGACGACATGATGTCGATTGCGATGGGCAGACAATTATTGCCCGAAATGCCTTTCCTCAATCAAAAAAAACTTGCCTCTTTTGTTTGTCGTATAGATACCCAGCGCAGGATGGTTGCATTAGACATGTCGGGAAGCATTCCTGAGCAATTGGTGCAAGAACACCCCACCCCCGTCTATGAAACCTATCCGTTGGGGGAGTTGACGTTGAAGTTATTGGAAGACAACAACCAAGAAACCACACTGGGAACCTTCCACCTTTCCCCACATTATTTTGACCGTAATCACCTGTTAATCAACAGTGGCCTGATTGAAGTTTCATTTAAAGACAAGGATTTTTTGACCGACGAAAGACTGGAAAAAGGGACATTGTTGCTGTATGGGCCCTCAAAATCCTCCGAGGATTCGTATGAAACAACAGTTTTATTAATGAAAGAAAGTCCGTTTATGGTAGCATCCGACCAAGCTGGCATGTATGCTGATCAAGGACAAAAAGAGGAAGCTTACCGTTGTTATGATTTCCAGAAAGAGCCGTGTCAAGTCAGGGTATATCAACGGGGGAAACCATTCATTGGAGACGTGCCAATGACAATCATGGCGCTAAAAATGACGGGGGTGAGTGCGTCGGCCACCGTAAAACCTTTTTTGATTACCCATCATTTTCGGGACAAACAAACGCTGACTTTCCCGACAGAGCAGGCCGCCAACGCGATGTACGTGTTTTATCCCACGCCACCGCCCGTTATATCCGAAGATTTAGTAACAGAAATACAGCGTACAGGTTTCTTCGTCAGTCTACGGGTATTGCCTAAAAAGGAATTTGGAAAGTACCTTGACCCAACTCACATCAACTACCCAACTCCCGTCACGTTTGAGGTTTTATACAAAGAATTGCTCCAAGTCTCCGACCTCATCTTTCCGATGTCGTCACTGATTACGCCGTTTACGGAGGCATATTTTAAAAAAGGAGGAGCGTTTATCAAGCAAAGAATGGCTCCCGAAAATTGGGCCAATGCCACGTATATGCCATCAAGCAGAGATATGTCGATGGCTCAATGGCTACTGTTTTGCAAATGGCTGAAAGATAATAAATAACAAAAACGGTTTCCTCGTGTCACTGGATTTTATCTTATGACCAGAGAAAACCGTTTAGGTATTTTAGTCTCTACACTCCCTTGGCAATCTTATCCAACCGCACAATGGACTGCACCATCGAGCGGACATCGTGGTAATTGATTTTCCAAGAGTGGCTCATATGCTTCCAGATGGGTTCGCCTTCGCGGGTCATCAGCGGCCACCATTCGCCCAAGGAATGGTTAATCATTTTGTCGAACACAAAACGGTGGATATTTTCGTAGGCTTGCAGGTATTTTTCATCTTTGAGGAAACGATAGGCATCCAACATGCCGATGAGCATTTCGGCCTGTTGCCAAAACTCCTTTTCTTTATCATATACCTGTCCTGCGTGTGAGCCTTCTACGTATACTCCGCCAAATTCCCAATCGACGCCATTTTCTACCGCGTGGGTGTACGATTTCGTGATTTGATCGCGGTAGGTATCATACGGCAATCCTAAAATATCTAAGGCGTGCATCAGAAGCCACGCAAATTCCGAATTGTGCCCATAGCTGGTATTGTCTTCGGCGGCTGATTTAAGGCCATCGGGATTGAAGCGGTCCCAGCCCCAAACAATGTCGAATTTGATTTGCGGAGCTACGCTCCAATCTGCCCAAAACTGCGGAATGCCCGTTCCATATTCGGGATGCATGACACGGCTTACAAGCAACTCAATGGTTTCCAGCAGTTTACGACGATGAATTTCCTTGCCGGTACATTCATACAGCGTCGTGTAAGCCTCCATTAGGTGCATGTGTACATCGAGCGTTTTGCGGTCACCGCCCGCGGCACCTGGCCCTTTGAGCGTCCAATCGCGGTTAAACATCTCAAAATAACCACCATAGTGCGTATCAACGGCGTATTTTTGGAGCAAATCAAAGGTTTTTTCGGCGTATTCTTGTCCGCGTGGGTCACCCGTAGCGAGGGTGTATTCGCTCAATGAGTAAATGCAAAAACTGAGTCCATAGACGATTTTTTGGTCAATGGTCACTTCGCCCTTGCGGTTGGTCATCCAATAAAACCCACCGTACTCATTGTCCCACATGTTGTTGATTAAATAATCCACCCCGTGGCGGGCCATTTCGGCCAAAACCCCATCTCCATACCCGGCACGGTGCGCAGAAGAGTAGGTAAAAACGGAGCGCGATTGCGCAATCAACGATTTCTCATCTTCGCCCGAATCGTGCCCAAACTGGTCAAAATGAGTGAGGAAACCCCCGTTTTCTTTGTCAACGGTACGGGTAATCCAAAAGGGCAGTAAGCCACTGGTGAGATACGTTGCAATTTCCTGACGGAGAGACGCAATTTTTTCAGAAGTCATAGTTTAAGGTAATGATTTATGTATTTATTGACTCTAAAATGCCAAATAGTGCATAAAATACTGATTCAACCTTTATTTAGGCTATTTCATTACGCATAACTTTCAAACTATGACTCAACTATAGCTTCGTGCCATTTCACACATTATGATTTCGGCCTGAATACCTTTATAACCGTCTCATTGGCTTCCAAAAAAGGTCCCCCAATCAAATCAATGCAATAAGGAATGGCTGGAAAAACGGCGTCTAAGCACTGCCGAATGGCCGATGGTTTGCCGGGCAGGTTCACAATCAGGGTTTTACCACGAATACCCGCCGTTTGGCGCGACAAAATGGCAGTAGGAACGTACTGCAAACTCACTTGCCGCATCAGTTCGCCAAAACCGGGCATCATTTTATGGCAAACGGCTTCGGTCGCTTCGGGAGTTACGTCGCGCGGGGCGGGGCCCGTGCCGCCGCAGGTCACTACTAAACAGCAGTTTTCTCGGTCAGCCATTTCCACAAGCGCCTGACTGATAAGATGTTGCTCATCAGGAATAACGCGGTATACGGGCTCCCATTGGCTGGTTAGATATTCATTAAGGGTAGAAACGATGGCCTTGCCCGGAATGTCTTCGTACACTCCTGCGCTGGCACGGTCAGAAACATTGATAATGCCGATTTTTATCATGAATTCAGAAATTAAACGTGGTAATTTTGATAACTTCCCGAAAGTTGAGAACTTTCGGAGGGTTTAAATTAGTTTAACAGTAACAAGGCTGGCGTTGGAAAGTTTATTGGTATAAATTTCCCAATCCCATTACAGCCACCAATCACTGGTTAAGGGATTCCATCCTATGAATACATTCGCCAAAGATACATTACGTTTACACGAATTGCGCCATACGGGCTGCCGTGAAGACATTTTAGATATACTGCACAACCGCGATTCGGCGCTTTCGCACGGAGATTTAGAAAACGGCTTGCAGGACCGCTACGACCGCGTGACGATATATCGTACCCTTAAAACGTTTGTTGATAAAGGCATCATTCACAAGGTATTGGACGAAGATGGCCTCCGCTACGCGCTTTGCAAAGAAGTGTGTCATGACCACGACCACCACCACGACCACGTCCATTTTAAGTGTGAACTTTGTGGAAAAACAACCTGCTTAGATCAAGTGCATATTCCTTCCGTAAAACTTCCGCAGGGATTTGCAACCAAAGAAGTAAATCTGCTGATTCAGGGAGTTTGTCCCATTTGTAGCAAATAAGGGCAAAAAAATGCCTCACTCGTTTCCTTTTTTGTCGGTATGGAGTGAGGCTTACTTATAAATTGCTCAGTTATCGGCTTCTCTTAAACCAAGGCTTCTTATCCCGGTCAGCCGTTGTGACTGAAGGCTTCGACTGATTTTGTGAATGAGAATTCGGTCGACTCGGTCGATTACCTCGGGCCACATTGTGCGGCTTGGGCGCTTCGTTACCAGGCTTTTGACTTAATGGAAAAGGATGCTCTTCCACCACCGGAATCACCTTGGCAATCAGTTTCTGAATATCTTTCAACGAACCTCTTTCTTCATTGTCACAAAACGAATAGGCGGTGCCTTTGGCTCCTGCCCTCCCCGTGCGTCCAATCCGGTGCACGTAAGTTTCGGGAATCTCAGGAATCTCAAAATTAATCACATACGCCAATTCATCAACGTCTATTCCGCGGGCCGCAATATCGGTTGCCACCAACACCCGGGTGGTTTTTTCCTTGAAGTTATTCAACGCATTTTGACGGGCATTCTGCGATTTATTACCGTGAATGGCTTCTGCCTTAATCTCATGACGTAATAGCACTTTCACTACTTTGTCGGCACCGTGCTTTGTACGCGTAAAAACCAAGGCTGTTTCAATAGATTTATCCTCCAAAATATGGAGCAACAACGCGTTTTTATTGTCTTTATCGACAAAAAACACGGATTGTTGAATGATATCAACAGTCGAAGAAACGGGCGTCACTTCTACTTTTTCGGGTTTAACCAAAATGGTGTCCGCGAGCTTTACGATTTCGGGAGGCATTGTTGCCGAAAAGAACAAAGATTGGCGTTGGGGAGGAATCACGGCGATGATTCTCCGAACATCGTGGACAAAACCCATATCAAGCATCCGGTCAGCTTCATCCAATACGAAGATTTCAAGGTGCTTTAAACTTACAAAACGCTGCGCCATCAGGTCAATCAATCGACCTGGGGTTGCGATTAAAATATCTACGCCATTTTGCAGAGAATCCGTTTGGCGTAATTGTTTTACCCCACCAAAAATCACGGTATGTTTCAATCCCGTATGACGGCCATAGGCCGCAAAGCTTTCACCGATTTGAATGGCTAACTCACGGGTGGGGGTCAAAATAAGTGCCTTAATGGTGCGCTTTTCGCGGCGCGTAGCGTGTGTTTGGCGCTGCACCAACAACTGAAGAATGGGAATGGCAAAAGCCGCCGTCTTGCCAGTTCCTGTTTGGGCGCATCCCAACAGGTCTTTTCCTTCAAGTACGATCGGAATAGCTTGTTCTTGTATGGGTGTGGGGGTAGTGTAGCCTTCTGTTTTTATTGACCTCAGAATCGGCTCTATTAAATTTAATGAATCAAATGTCATAAGAATGTGATAAACGACCTGCCAAATCAAAAGTTAGGACGGAGCAGATCAGCATTAGGTACTGTTTTATAAAAAAAACCTCCCATATCTTACAGGCAAAGTTACCCGGAGATGGAAGGTCTTTCTGCGAATTGCGTTCAAAGATAACGCTTTTTGGGATGAGATAAAAATATATCCCCCCCTAAAACACTATAACGGCTTAATTACCAAGTTTTTCCAGTTTACTTTTATTCCACCGCCATCGTGGATTTGGAGTGCGATGGAGCCATTTCCAGCACCCAATTTTTCATCGGTCAGGTCGACCATCTCGTGTCCGTTGAGCCAAGTTTGTACCCGCGCTCCTTCGGCGCGAATTTTAAGGGTATTCCACTCGCCGAATTTCAAAAATCCTTCTTTTTCGTCAGGGATTTGAATAATCCAGCCTCTGCCGTAGGATTCATAAATACCGCCCGTATCGTGGTTTGGCGGCGCCACTTCTACCTGCCATCCGCTAATTTTGGTGCTACCATCGGGGATATTCGAACGGATGAATACACCGCTGTTACCGTTGGCTCCCTGTTTGAAATCCACACTTAACTCAAAGTTTTTGTAAGTTTTTTCGGTCGCCAAATAACCGTAGCCTTTGTCGGGGCCGCTTTCGCACACCAATTCTCCCTTTTCAACGAACCATTTTTCGGTTCCGTAAATTTTCCAGCCTGTCAAATCCTTACCATTGAAAAGCTTTTCCTTCTTTTGAGCCAGGGTTGAAAAAGCGAGCAAACAGCATGGAACCGTTAACAATAGATAGACGCGTAGTTTAGATAACTTCATTGCTTTTAAAAATAAAGTGTTTAATTTCATAAATTAAGTCACCACTAAACGTTATTTACCGTGAAAACTTACATTTTTATTCTTAGCCTTCTCAGTTATTGTCTCTTCACTCCCGCTTTTTCTCAAGACAGCGCCCCCGTCATTTTGAATCAACTATGGAAATCTGATACGTTATTGCGAACGCCAGAATCTGTACAATATGATCCACAAGGAAAACGGCTTTTTGTCGCTAACATGAATAAAGTCAACGTTGAAAACCCTGATGGTGATGGTTTTATATCAGTTTTGAGCACCGATGGCAAAATCAAAACCCTGCAATGGGCTACGGGACTCAACGACCCCAAAGGCATGGGCATTCTCAAAAATTCACTGTTTGTTGCCGACTTGAAAGACTTGGTAGAAATTGATTTAAAAACGGGCAAAATTCTTAATCGACACGCCGCCGTAAATTCAATCATGCTCAACGACGTAAGCGTAAGCCCGAAAGGCGAAGTGTTTGTCAGTGATTCGCGCGGCCATAAACTCTACCGCTACGCCGACGGCAAAATGGAACTGTTTCTAGATGACCCCAATTTGCAGGGGCCCAACGGGGTTTTTGCCGAAAAAGACCAGCTCATTGTGGCTTCAGCGGGCTCAGGAAACCTCTGGAAGATGGATTATGCCTCCAAAAAATATACCTCTTGGGCCATGACCAACAAAACCGCCGATGGCATCCTTCGCTATGGCGACGATTACCTGATTTCGTGCTGGCACGGAGAGGTTTATTACGTAAAACCAGATGGTAAAGTCTGGAAACTTATCGACAGCAAAAACCCCCAAGTCAACACCGCCGACTTCGGCTATATTCCACAAACAAAAACGGTCCTTATTCCCAATTTTTACAAGAATACGGTTACGGCGTATACCATAAAGTAAAAGTATGGAAATCTTCCTCAGCCTTTGTTTGGGCGTTGGTTTAGCCGCCTGTTCGGGATTTCGGGTGTTTGTGCCACTTCTGCTGAGTAGTTTGGCGGTTCACTTTGATTTGGCCAATGTCACCACGGGCTTTGAATGGATGGGTACGTGGACCGCCATCGGGATTTTAGCTACCGCCACAGTACTCGAAATTGGGGGATATTACATTCCTTGGGTCGACAACCTACTAGATACGATTGCTACACCCGCCGCTTTTGCCGCAGGTACGCTGTTGACTACTTCGTTTGTGGAGATTGACAACCCCGTTTTGCAATGGGGACTTGGGCTCATCATGGGCGGTGGTACGGCGGGATTTATTCAGGCTGGCACGAGCATGGTTCGGCTGGCTTCCACAAAGTTTAGCGGCGGGATGGCCAATCCCGTCGTAGCTACGTTTGAAAATATTCTATCCGTTTTGTTCACTTTTTTTACGTTCTGGTTTCCCATCATTGCGTTTGTGGTAGTTGTTTTATTCATAGGATGGCTTTTCCGGAAAATCACTCGTCGAAAAAGTAAGGTAACAACATGATTTCCTTTTAGTTACTAGCTATTTATTTTACCAACCCTCGATTCACCTTTAGACCCCTTGAAGTATGAAAACTGACCGCCGCACCTTCGTCAAACAATTAGGTGCTGTTACTGCCTCAACCGCTGTTCCTCATTTTAATATTATCAAAAGCCTGAACGACAATAAAATCCGTATTGCCACTATTGGGATGGGAATTCAGGGATTTTCGGATACCAACGCCGCACTACGCACTGGAATGTGTGAATTGGTAGCCGTGGCTGACTTATACGATGGTCGCCTAACCCATGCCAAAGAAGTATTTGGTAATCATGTAGTTACGACCCGAGATTATCGCGAAGTACTCGAACGCAAAGATGTCGATGCGGTACTCATTGTTACGCCTGACCACTGGCACGACCGTATTTCGATTGCGGCCCTCAAAAAGGGCAAGCACGTTTATTGTGAAAAACCAATGGTGCAACACATCGAAGAAGGAGCTGCGGTCATTGCCGCAGCCAAAGCAGCTGGCAAAGTGATGCAAGTAGGCAGTCAACGCATCAGCGGGGCGGCTTTTAAAGAAGCCAAACGTCTCGTAGAAGCGGGCGACATCGGTATGATTAATTTTATTGAATCAACAAACGACCGTTTCAACGCCATTGGGGCGTGGCAATACTCCATCCCATCCGATGCCTCTCTCAAAACCATTGATTGGGAGACATTTTTGGGAGATGCCCCCAAACGGGCTTTTGACCCCGTACGCTTTTTCCGCTGGCGCAACTACCGCGACTATGGTACGGGTGTAGCAGGCGATTTGTTTATCCACCTCATTACGGGCGTTCACTTCGTGACGGGCTCGTTGGGGCCTAATCGTATTTTTTCGTCAGGACAACTCTCCTACTGGAAAGACGGCCGCGACGTGCCCGACGTCATGGTTGCCACCATGGAATATCCCGCCATGGGCAAATTAGACTCCTTTCAGATGGTGCTGAGGGTGAATTTTGCCAACGCAGGCTCTATCAAAAACGTGACCCGTATTGTGGGTAACGAAGGCGAAATTACCTTTGGCGGCAACTCTCTCACTTTAACCAAACGCAAACTCGCCGCCGCTCCCGGATACGGTAACGGTGAGAGCTTTGGTACGTTTTCAAACGCACAGCAACAGGAATACCTCGCCGCTTATGACGCCAAGTACCCCGCCGAAACGCGTACGCCAGAACCCATCAAAGAAGTACTTTTTGACGCACCTAAAGAAGATGACGCGCACAAAAACCATTTTGCAAACTTTTTCGAAGGGATATTAAATAACACCCCAGTTGTCGAAGATCCACTTTTTGGATTCCGAGCGGCCGCTCCTGTGTTGGCCTGCAACAAAAGCTACTTTGAGAAAAAAGTGGTGAATTGGGACCCCAAAAACCTCAAATTGACGTAGAAAAAGCAAATGCTATTATTTTTAATATCTACTACCGCCTTGGCGATTGGGGTTAGGATTTTGGTAAACCCAGTATCTAACGTTTTCCAAAAGTACCTAACCCAGCGCCAAGCCAATCCCCTTTTTGTGGTTACCAGCACCTACGGGATTTTGAGCATCGGTTGTTTATTTTACCTTTTGCCTAATCTCCCAAAAAACTTACCCATTTCATTTTGGTACAACTCATTCATTTTTAACACATTAGGCGTTGCTGGAAACTATTTTCTGGTCAAATCACTTCACCGAGGCGACTTGTCGGTTCTGGGGCCTATCAATGCCTATAAAGCCCTAGTAAGTCTCGTATTTGGATTATTTTTATTGGGTGAAATCCCCAATGTGTGGGGTATTGGGGGGATGACATTGATTATTGCTGGCAGTTACTTTGTCATCACTCAACCTTCTTCAACGAAGGGGCTCAGTTGGGCTATTTTCAAACAAAAGGATGTGCAATACCGCTTGTTGGCCTTATTTTTTTCCGCCATCGACGCACTTTATCTCAAAAAAATCATTGTTGCCACCAGCGCCAACCTTGCTTTTGTTTCTTGGTGCATCGGTGGTTTCTTGTTTTCTTTAATGGCGTTCCTTTATACCCAAAAAAACGCGTCTTTTCGACCTCACTTTCGTATTCTAAAAAATTACAAATGGTATTTCTTGGCCCTCGGGCTTTCATCGGGGTTGATGCAACTTTCAACCAATTATGCATTTGAAGGAATTCAGGTGAGTTACGCTTTGGCGTTGTTTCAAGTATCAGCCTTGGTGAGTGTGTTTTTTGGCGTACAGTTTTTTGATGAGAAACAGTTATGGCGTAAACTCGCTGGGGCCGCCGTCATGGTCGTTGGGGCTGTTTTGATTATCTTGTTCAAGTAAAACCCTTCTACTTTTCAACACTAAAATCTGGGCTATTAGATTCGTACATCAAAAACAAGAAAAGCATTGACGACAGAAAAATCTGTCGTCAATGCTTTTTATTATCTTTTCAAAAGTGAAAACAAAAAAGCTTTCTACAATTGAAAATTATATTCACAAGAGACTATTTTTTGATGGCCTTAGGAGTCAAAATCATGCTCATGCGTTTTCCTTCGAGTTTGGGTTCAAGTTCGACTTTCCCCATTTCCTCCAATGCTTTGGCAAATCGTTCCAAAAGCTTGTAGCCTTGGTCTTTGAACACAATTTCACGACCTGAAAACTGCACATAAGCCTTTACTTTAGCTCCTTCTTTCAGAAAGTTAATGGCGTGCTTCAATTTGAAGTCATAGTCGTGATCGTCAGTTGTGGGGCTGAAACGAATCTCTTTGATGACCACTTTTTGGGCGTTGGCCTTGATTTCTTTCTGCTTTTTCTTTTGTTCGTATTTGAACTTGGAATAGTCAATTACTTTACAAACGGGCGGAACTGCATTGGGCGATATCTCTACCAAATCAAGGTTTTGCTCTTCGGCAAACTTGATAGCTTGCTGAATGTCATATATACCTTGGGGGACATTTTCACCAACTAAACGAACTTGGGGGACGCGGATACGTTCATTGATGCGGTACGGTTCTTCTTGTCTAACGGGTCGAAAAGGTCTGCGTTGTTGTTGAGCCATTCAGTACTTAAATTATGATAGTTTTATGTTTGATGCGAAAACTAATGAATTGTTGAAAGTTCTACAAGATTTCGCACAAAAAAGTTTACTTATCTACAAAATTAACGTTTAAATGTGATTATTAAGGGGTTAGTCCTAAAAAAGTTAAGAGTTAATGGATAACGAGTTAAGCAACAGGGCTTAATCATTATCCATCAACTCTTACAGCACTATTATTTACCAATAATAATTCTATTTGACTTTGAAGGTAGTTGAACCAATTCTAAACCCTTGGCAATACAACTCAATGATATGTTCGCCTTTTTTAAGCGGAATTCCACCCCGTGAGTAGATGATAGACCCCTGCGAGCCTTCGTTGCTGTAATTCAAGGTTTGTTTTGCAGTATAGACTGTTTCCCGACCTGAGTACACAAAAGTACCCGAACCAGTAGCCATATCGGCCATCACAGCACCTTCGGGGTCAAGAATGCGGAGGTAAACTTCACGCTCGCCGTTGGGTGAAATTGGATTGGCCGCAAGGTCAAAATCAACTTTGAGTTTGTCGATACGTTTGGCTCGGTAAGCTCCACCATCGCGTTCTTTTCCTTTGGAAGAAACCGCATTTACCGCAATCTTTTCTGCTTTTAGGGCCGATGCAATCGTTACTTTCTCCGCCAATTCACGGTTTTTGTTGCTCAACTGACCAACCGAATCTTCGAAGGTTCTCTGCAACGTTGCTTTTTCACCTTCGAGCCCCGTAACTTTCGAACTAAGTTCTTGGTTTTGGGCCGTTACAATCCCTAGTTCCTCCTTCAATTTGGCAATATCAGAGTCTTTTTGGACCAAAATAGCTTCATAGTTGGCAATTTTCTGTTTGTATTTAGAAATATCTACCGATGCGGCACTTGAAGCATTTCTTAAAGCTGCTTTATCCTTTTCAAGTTGTTGTTTCAATGATACCAATGAATCAACTTGGCCACCTAACTGCTGAATTTCAGCTATTTTTGCATCCAATTGGGCCGAAATGGAGTCAAGTTTCATTTTTGCAGCTACCACTTCTTCGGTCTTGGCGGCAATTACGGTTTCTTGTTCTTTGTTCTTTTCCCGTTCTTTGTAAAAGAAATAGATAAGAACCACGTTTAGAAGGGCCAAAATTGCCAATGCAGCTAGAAGTAGGCTTTTACGATCTTTCTTTTGTCCTTGGTTATAGTCCATAAGTTAATCAATTATTAAGAGTAGTTATCAGCCCAAGAAACGCAATTCTCAGGAAATTATTGCGAAATTTAAAAAAATATTTCAATGACGGAAAATCAATTGCTTACAACCGACGAAGAAGATGAATTGTATGAACATCACAGAATCGTTGTGGACCGTGGGCAAACCTTGATGAGGATTGATCAATACCTCAAACATCATCTTTCAAACGTTACGCGTACCAAACTCCAAAATGCCATTGAAACTGAGTCGGTTAAGGTAAACGAGAAAGCGGTAAAATCAAGTTATAAAGTCAAGCCCTTTGACATCATAACGGTGTCAATGCCGCATCCCCCGCGCGAAACCGACATTGTGGCCGAAAATATACCGCTAAACATTGTCTACGAAGATGATGAGGTTTTGGTACTTAACAAACCCGCTGGAATGGTCGTTCACCCCGCTTATGGCAACTGGTCTGGAACGGTCGTCAACGCGCTGGTGTACCATTTCCAACATTTACCCACGGGTAGAAACGGGGAAGCAAGGCCCGGGCTGGTTCACCGAATCGACAAAGATACTTCGGGGCTGTTGGTCATTGCCAAAACTGAATATGCCATGGCGCACATTGCCCGTCAATTTTTTGAACATACCACCGAACGTACCTACCAAGCGTTGGTATGGGGAGAACCCAAAGAAACCGCAGGAACAATCGTAGGGCACGTAGGCCGCAGCGCCCGGGACCGTAAAGTAATGGACGTGTACGAGGATGGAAGCCAAGGAAAACACGCCATAACGCACTACAAAGTATTGAAATCTTTTAAGTATACTTCACTGGTTCAGTGCAACCTCGAAACGGGCCGTACCCACCAAATCAGGGCGCATTTTCAGCACATTGGACATCCGCTTTTTAGTGATTCTGTCTACGGCGGCGACAAGGTTTTGCGTGGCACTACGAGCGGCAGCTACCGAGCCTTTGTCGAGAATTGCTTTCAACTCATGCCGCGCCAAGCACTGCACGCCAAATCCCTCGGATTTGAACACCCCCGAACCAAACAATGGATGCAGTTTGAATCAGAATTACCAGAAGATTTTATGGCTGTTTTGGCCAAATGGGAAAAATTCGTGGCTGAATAACGCCGTTTTTCTACTATTATGACTCTATCAAATTGGTAAAAAGATAGAGCCATATCAGTCGTGCCAATCGGAAATTAAACGGAAAAAGAACCAGCACAAGGGCAATACAAACCCCAAGATTTAAGAAATCAAAAGCATCAATCCCAATTAAAATCAAAAAAACGTAGGTCAGCGCCATTTCCAGCGTGGCCAATCCATAACTTACGTACATGGCACCCCAATAAAAGCCAGGCTCTTTGCTGAAATTTTGACGGCAATGCGAACACTCCTCCTGCATCTTTGCGGGTCTGAAACTAAACAAGTTTGTGGTACTAAACACTTGCCCCTGCTGACATTTGGGGCATTTATTTTGCATTAAATGGATGAGAGACATGGTTATTGTATTTTTTTATAATACAAATTTAAAGCCATTTATCACTTTAATTGACGCATATTTGTGGCTAAAAACAGGATTATTCAGACATTTCTCGTTTTAGTATGAAACAACTACCCATTTATGGTATTAATGCCTTTTTGGAATCAGGCATGGTCCATTCTTTTTATGCCAATGAGTTAAAAACCCACCTCGAAAGCCACCGATTTGTCAACACCCCGCACAAACACAGCACATTTATTACCGTCTTATTCACCGCGGGCATCGGTTTGCACAACATTGATTTCAATACCTATGAAGTACGGGCGGGTAGCGTTTTTTTGCTCACGCCAGGCCAAGTCCACAGTTGGGAGTTGTCAGAAGATGTGCAGGGATACGTCTTTTTTCATACGCAGGCATTTTACAACGACGTATATCTTACCCGTAAGTTAGAACATTTTCCTTTCTTTTATCTGCAAACCAATTACCCGGTTATTTATCTAGAATCACAAGAAGTATTGCGTTTCGAAACGCTTTTTAAGGCGATTTTTGAGGAGCATCAACGAAACTTAGCTTATAAATTTGACAAACTGGTTTCATTGATTGACATGGTGTATATACAACTGGCGCGGTTATATAAACAAGAAAGTTTAAAGGTTAACAATCAACACAGCAACTATGCTCGAACGAAGCAGTTAGAGAAATTGATTGATACACACTATAAAACTAAAAAGCTCCCCAACGAATACGCAGATTTGATGCACATGACCACTCGACACCTAAACCGAATCTGTCAAGAAACCCTTCATCAAACCACGGGAGATTTGATTTTGAAAAGGGTAATGATAGAAGCGCAACGGATGCTGATTTACAACGACCTCACCGTATCTGCCGTGGCGGATGAACTTGGCTACGATGATTATTCCTACTTTATCCGACTCTTCAAAAAATACGTAGGCGAATCCCCTAAAAAATTCCAACAGCGAATGGCTCTATTGGCCAATCAATAAAAAGGTATTAATTCAAAAATAATTTGCACTTTATTTGGATTTGTTAACAAAATAAGAGATATTCATTGCATCGTCAAACGCCACTAAAAAGGCTCTTTGGCGGGCTACAAGGGTAAGTGCATAATCTTTACATTTAAAAAATATGTATTTATGAAAACAACACTTTTTGCCCTGTTAATTATTTTTTGTGCTTTGACCGCCTGCAATGATGTCGATAGCAAAACCAATTCTTCCATGACTCCTATTGATGAAGAAAAGGAAACAAAAGCTATCATGCAGACCATTGAAAATGAGACTTCGTGCTTTTTCAAGGGTGATTACAACTGCTGGAAAGAGAACTTCGTTCAGGCAAACTATGCGTTCCAAGTTTGGAGTAAAGATGGCTATTTTGACCCAAAAATCGGGTGGGAAGCAGTAGACGACAAAATTGGACGATATATTGAAGACAACAAGCCAGGGGCTGGCGGAAGCAACAACCCCAAAGTTGTCCGCAAAGACATGATTGTAAAGTTTTTTAGCAGCGATGTAGCGTATCTCATTTGGAACCAGTACAACAGTGACCAAAAGATGACACACTATACCCACAGCACCGAAACGCGCATCATGGAAAAGCAAGATGGAAAATGGAAAATTGTTAACGTAACGGCTTTATGGGACCGCAATCAACCCATTCCAATCGAAGACATGAAATAATATAAACAACATTGTAAACGGCTGAGCTATCTTGAAAACAAGTATGACTCAGCCGTTTTTTTTAATCCTTCACTTTGCCCCAACCTAGCGTAGCAACCATCCAATCAGGTAAATGTGTTTGTTTTTTACGCTTTTTGAGGTTCAAATAAATTCCTAATTTTTTCAGAATCGGCACGCGGTGCGTTTCCACAAATTCAATGAGCGTACCATCAGGGTCTTCGACGTAAGAAAAGCGCCCCGCCGCTTCGCCCATGTCAAACGAATCGGCGCTGTCGACCGTAAACGGAAAACCGTTGGCTTCACAACGTGTTTTGAGGGCATTCATATCAAGGGCATCAAAACATAAGTGAATAAAACCCGCATCGCCCCAATCACGGTCTTCAAAGATTTTGCGCGGAGAGCGGTCAAGCGCCTGCACCAATTCTATTTCAATACCTCCCAACAGTTTTCCAAAAGCGCCCGTTTCTCCGAGGGTTTTACGAAGTAACACTCTTCTGAATTTTTGTTGTTTGGTGTCTACAAAATCAAAATCATCAAATTTGCCCGATTTATCGTACACAATCTGGTCAATCTGCAAGGTATTGGCGTAAAATTGAATGGCTTTTTCCATATTACTCACGCCAATCACCGCTCCGCACACACCACCCGTGAGCGAGCCGTTGGGGCGAAACCAAGACTCATTTGGTACAATTTGCAACAGGTTGCCACGGCAATCTTTCAGCCAAAAATTCGCCCGTTGCTCAGGCGAGTTTTCAGGAGAAGATTTATATTCAGAATCAGCCAATTGTGCATAAAACTTAGGTACATCGAGGCATTTGATTTTGATGGCAAAAATTCCTAAATCTCCTAATTCAGGAACAAACAAAGGCTCAACAGGAACTCTATTTTTGTATTGCCAGATTTCAACTCCACCGCCACCAGCCATATTTAGGGCCATAATGGCGTGACGGCGTCGTACCTCCCCTGAGGTATAACTCGTCATTAATTTTGCATCTGCTTCATCATTAAAAATGGGTACGTTCAATCCCAGCGTTTTCCGATACCATTTCCACACTTCGTTGGCGTTCGGAACGCCAATGCCCACTTGCTGGATTCCACTAATTAGGTTGTTCATATTGTTAGAAAAGGAAGTAAGTTATTGCCGGACAATTTACATTATTTTTTAATACGTCCGTCTAGAATAGGAATGTTCCCTTTAAAAATCAGATGACAACTCAGGCGCATTGTTCCCCCATGTCTCATTGGGTTTCGGACCCATTTTCAACACCAACGTTCCTCCTTTTATCAATTGATCATGGGTTAAATAGGGCTTTGAAAACGGTTTTCCATTCAACGAAGCCGACTGTATGTAGGCGTTGGCAGGTGAGTTATCAGTCGCAATTATTTTGAACAATTTACTATTCGGCATTGTCACCGACAGCTCATTGAAACTCGGGCTCCCCAGAATATAAACGGGTTTTCCGGGGCATACGGGATAAAAACCCATCATACTAAATACCAACCACGATGACATCTGTCCGCCATCTTCATTGCCGCTAAGTCCACCAGGGTCAGCTGTGTACTCCTCTTTGATTAGCTGACGAACCCAACGTTGGGTTTTCCAAGGAGCGCCCCCGTAGGAATACAAATAAGCCGTATGATGGCCCGGCTCGTTGCCGTGCCAGTAGTATCCTTTTTCAAACATTGAATCCAATTTAGCGATAAAAGGCGCTCGGCCGCCCATTATTTTCATCAATCCCCCAATATCATGGGGCACAAACCACGTATATTGGGCAGGAGAACCTTCGGTGATAAACGAAGCCCTTAAGGCAAATGGGTTAAAATTAGGGCTCCAACGACCGTCGGCATACCTTCCGCGCGCCCAGCCAGTTTGCGGATCAATGACGTTCCGAAAATTGGCCGCCCGCAACGCCAACGTTTTTTGATCTTCGGTATGGCCTAGTGCCTTGGCAAGGGTACTGAGGCAAAAATCATCGTAGGAATATTCGAGCGTACGGGAGGTCTGCTCCCGCTTGTGAAAAGCCTGCCAGACCGAATCTTCGAGTGGAATGTAGTTGTATTTTAGATAACTTTCCATAGCCCTCCTCCCCTTGCCTGACTCGTAGCTTTTGGGGTCTTTGTTGGCCTCAAAAGCATTTTTACGTAAATACTGGTAGGCCGACTGCACATCAAAATTCCGAATTCCTTTGGCGTATGCATCGGCCACGACCGAAGCCACATGGTCGCCTATCATAGCAGCGGTGTATTGATTCCAACACGGGAAAATAGGCATCCATCCGCCCTGCTCAGCCTTTTTGGTCAATGACTGCATCATGTGGCCAGTACGTTTTGGCTCCAACAACGCGTGCAGTGGCATGGCCGCCCGGAAGGTATCCCAAAGACTAAAATCACAGTAATAATCAAATCCGTTGGCGGTATAAATTTGAGTGTCGTCCGCAAAACCCGGATAGCGTCCGTCAACATCAGAAAAGAGACGCGGTGTGTGTTTGGCGTGATACAAAGCGGTATAAAAAACGGTCTTGTCCTGCTCAGTTCCTTTCACTTTTACTTTGCCCAATTCGAGGTTCCAGGCCTGTTCGGCTTTCTGCTTTATTTGGTCAAAATTCAGGGTTGAAAGTTCGGCATTAAGATTCCGTCGCGCACCTTCCAAATCAGTAAATGATGATCCTACGCGTACATCAATGATGAGATTTTTTTCTTGTTCAAATTCTACGTAAGCCCCCACGTGGTCACGCCGCCCATCTCCTTTAGCCTGTTTTTCAGCCTGTTGAACACCGTTAAATTTCCACGTTCCGTAAGATTTAAAGGGTTTATCGAAAGTAAGCACGTAAAACCCACTGAATCCTGCGGGTTGACCTGCTCCTTGATAAATCCGATGGACGGGATTGAAAACCACAATTTCTTTACGTTCAGGAAAAATTTCAACGTAGCCTTCACCTTCATCGCTGTTGGGCTCAATGACTAAATAAGCAGCTTCTTTTTGACGAAAGGTAAACCTTAAAAGTCCTGCCCGTTGGGTAGCGGTGAGTTCAGCTTTGATTTTTGATTCAAGGAGTTCTACGGAATAATAAGCAGGCGTAACCACCTCCTGTGTGTGCGTAAAACTGGCAGCTCTTTCGTCGGACAAAACTTTCAGTTTTCCCGAAACTGGCATAACCGCCATACTACCGTAATCCTGAACGCAACTGCCGTTGAGCCAATGCGAAGCCCGGAATCCGTTGATTTTAGGGTCGTTATAATAGTAAGGAGCAATGCATTTGGTTTCCGTTGACCGGGTTTGGGGCGTCCAAGTGGTCATTCCATGAGGATGACCGATAACTGGGGAGATTTGTCCACGCAATTCACTGGCTCCCTCGCTGTGCCTACGGGCACTTTCAGTAACTGCAGGAGCTGACCCAATGTAAGGGTTAACGTACTGAATGGGACTTTTTTGGGCAAAACACAGGGAGGGTAAAAGAAGAATTGGGGCTAAATTTAGATAGTTCATACGGCAGAATGGATGATAGCCATAAAAAAAGATAAAGGCTTTTTTATACTCAAAAAAGCCTTTATTTCTATGTATATTCGGGCGATTGGCCCCTCAAAGAAACGGAAATATTTAGTTTTCGCCGATTGATTTCATAAACTCTTCTACGTATTGCTCGCCAACGGGGATAATAGCTTCTCCGATGTGAATTTTTAGGTTACGCACCGACTGAATTTTATCCAATGAAACAATGTAAGATTTATGTACCCGCATAAATTCGTGCGAAGGCAATTTTTGCTCAATCCCTTTCAAGGTCATTCGAGTAATAACCGGATGGCGTGCCGAGGTAAGGTAGATTTTTACGTAATCCTTCAACCCTTCGATGTAGGTGATTTCATCGTAACGAATTTTTACAAGTGCATAATTGGCGTTAACAAAAAAATGCGTCGATAATAACTCAGGAGCGGGTGTCTGTTGACGTAATTTGAAAAGTTCGAATGCTTTATTGGCTGCCTTCAAAAACCGCTCAAACGAAACGGGTTTAAGCAAATAGTCAACTACATCCAATTCAAATCCTTCTAGTGCGTATTGCTCATAGGCAGTGATGAAAATTACCATGGGAGATGACGATTGCCCCTGCAACGATTTCAAAAATTGGACACCCGTAATTCCGGGCATTTGAATGTCTAAAAAAATCAAATCCGCATTCTGTTCGTGCAGTATATCCATTGCCTCAAAAGCGTTTTGGCTGCTTGCCACCAGTTCCAAAAAGGGAACCTGGCGGATATTATCTTCCAAAAGTTCGAGCGCCAAAGGTTCATCATCAACCGCAATACAGCGTAGTTTATGCATAACTCAGTAGTTAAAATTGATACTAGACGCTTCAAAAAGGCGGACTGTTACTTTAATGTAATTTCCACTTCCGTAATGAAGATGTCCTTCTCCTTAGATATTTTAAGTGTATGTTGTTCTGGATAAAGCAGTTCCAATCTACGACGAACATTGGCCAAGCCTATCCCCGAACTTCCATCTTTGGATTCCACAAAATCGCTGTTGAATCGGTTTTGTACTCTAAAATGCAGCTTATGTTTGTTGGTTGCCAGCGCTATTTGAATATAAGGTTCTCTAATAAAACCCGTCCCATGTTTAAAGGCATTTTCGACAAAAGGAATCAACAGCATAGGCTCAAGCGCTAAGCCATTGGTGGGCGTTTGGAAGTCCATTTCCACTTTAACTTTATTACCAAAACGCATTTGTTGCAGTTCAACGTAGCTCTTGAGGTAATTCATTTCTTTATCCAACGGTATTCTGGCATCATCAGAATCATAGAGCATATATCTGAGCAAATCCGACATCTTGACAATCATGGGTTCCAATAAATCTGACTTTTTACGGGCCAATGCCGCCAAGCTGTTCATTAGATTGAACATAAAGTGAGGGCTTATCTGCGACCGCAAAAACGACAGTTCCGATTGTAAACGTACTTTTTCCTGTTCGTTTTGGAGGCGATGCTCGCGTTGGTAATCACTCAATAATTGAAAACATGTACTAACTCCAATGACCGAAATAAGCGAATAAAAAGTTGAATACGTAAACCAAGTCCTTGGCGCAAATCCCATCATCCAATAACGAAAGAAATAGGTTATCGTCAGAACAACGATAAAGGTAGTCAGAATGATAAGTAAATAAATACCCAAGCCATGTTTTTTAAAGACTTTGGGAAGCAAAACTTCTGAATTAGCGTAAAATATCAATACCGAAAAAAACTGACTAAAATAGAATGTCATTTGCCAAATTCGTTCTTTTTCCTCATTCGTTAGCTTAGAAGGCGTATCCGCAGCGGGTTGTTGAGACTGAATCAAGATAAAAGGCAAGAAGATAAAACACGCCCAAAAGAAAATATGGGTGAAGACAACCAGAAGTTGCCGCCAGCGTATTTTACCGGGAGGAGCAGGCAAAGTAAGAGTTGGGGCCGACATAACAATACGATTTAATTTCGGAAAAGAGTCGATGAGCCAATAAATTTAATAAAATTTTAATCAAGCTCTAGCTGAAAGTTAGCAAATAACGGTTTCTCTATTTAAAGGAAGCGACATCTAGTAAGAATTTTTAGACGAAAATGCATCTGATGAGGATAATCAGGGCATAAAATAATGTAAATGCCGTTAACCTAGTTCTATCACCTTTCCCGAAATGTTCTGTTTCATTTTTTCGGGAATAACGTTCAGGATTTCGGTTTTCATTGCTTCAATGATGCTCTTTTTGAGGTGATGCCGGAGCATTACGAGGCTCACCTCTCTGGTGGGCGTAGGAACGTGAAAATGACGAACCTGCAACCGTTGCTTTTCCGTTAAATCCCGCAGTGACAATTCAGGTAAAATCGTTATACCACCGTAATGTTCCACCATCCGTTTGAGGGTTTCGATACTTCCTGCCTCGTATTCAAAATTTCGCATGTGCGAATTCTGCTTCCGCAGTTCACAGATATTCAGGATTTGTCCGCGTATACAATGTCCTTCCTCCAAAAGCCAAAGATGGTTGGGGTCAATATCTTCAGAAAGGATGAATTCTTTTTGGTAGGCTTTTTCTGATTCTGAAAGGTAGGCCACAAACTCCTCGTAAAAAAGGGGGTACTCCGTAATTCGATCATCTTGCAAGGGGGTCACCACAATTCCCACGTCGAGCAAATCCTTGTTTAATTTAGAAATAAGCTGTTCGGTGGTCAATTCGATTACTTTCAGCTTTACCTGCGGGTATTTTTTAATAAAATTATCCAAAAACAACGGTAAAAGGTACGGCGCCAGGGTCGGGATGATTCCCACACGAATCTCCCCCGCTACGGTTCCGCGATGTTCGTCGACAATGTCCTTAATTTTGGCTGACTCGCGCAGCAAGAGTCGCGCTTGTTTGATGATCAACTGACCTATTTCAGTCGGGACGACGGGTTGTTTACTGCGGTCAAAAAGTTTCACGCCCAACTCATCTTCCAATTTTTGGACTTGCATACTCAGGGTCGGCTGCGTGACGCAGCAGTTTTCGGCCGCCATTGCAAAATGCCGATACGTATCCAAAGCAACCAAATATTCAAGTTGTACGAATGTCATAGGTTTTATCTATCAAAACATCAATATTATTGATTTGATTCATAAAAGACATAAAGGTACATTTGTATTCGACAATTTAATCAACAATCTAGTCTAACTTTTATATCATTTTTGCCATCGTTGACCTAGATGCCACAGCCTCCCAAATACGAATTAACACTTGCCTAACGTATGAGATAAATAGTAATGAGAAGGTCTGGTAGTTATACCAGACCTTTCTTAATTTTTACACAAAAACCGTTTTCATTCTCCTCAAAACTTCTTCAAGTGTAGCGCGGGTACAGGCAAAATTGAGTCGGATAAAACCTGGTTCTCCAAAGATTGCACCATCATTGATGCCAACACCTGCCTCTTCGAGTCGTTTGGCTACGTCGGTTAGGCCAGTATCACGAGTATCAATCCACGCCAAATATGTAGCTTCCAATGACCTCATTTTCAACCCCTTCATTTGATTGACCGTCTCCAAAAGCAAATCGTGATTCGCTTTTAAATATTCCAACAACTCCTCATGCCACGAAGCCCCATCACGGTAGGCCGCCAACGCCGCTTCGTACGCATACGCCGAAAGCATGGGCATCAACCCTGCTTTGGTACGGACAAACTTAGCGCGCAACTCCTCATTGGCAATCACCACCAGCGAACAACCCAAGCCCGCCAAATTGAAGGTTTTGCTCGGGGCCAATAAGGTTATGCTGTTTTGGGCGGCTTCTGGACTGAGTGTAGCATAGGAAATATGTTTTTTTGTATCGTCCAATATCAAATCACAATGGATTTCATCCGAACAAACCACAATACCATGACGTTGACAAATCTCATGCAAGCGTTGCAGTTCATCCCGCGTAAACATTGTACCCACAGGATTGTGGGGATTACAAAGCAAAAACAATTTGGTTTTGGGCATAATGGCCGCTTCAATCGCCTCAAAATCAAGCGTCCAGCGCTCATTTTCTAATTTTAAAGGGACTTTCTGCAACTCACGATCGGCCATTTCGATTTCAATCATAAACGGATGATACACCGGCACCGCCGTCATCACTCCTTCCCCCACCTGCGTGAAGGCCCTAATGGCAAGGCCAATGGCCGGCACTAAACCTCCCAGCCATACCATCCAATTTTTATCAATTTCCCACGCATGGCGCGTACGAAGACGCTCAATCATAACCTCATTCAGTTCATCAGGACAGCGAGAATAGCCAAAAACTCCATGTTGAGTAACTTTATTTAACGCTTCAAGAATGGGAGGTGCGGCCTGAAAATCCATGTCGGCCACCCACACTGGCAGGACATTTTCGGGATATTTATCCCATTTATAACTACTGGTGTGGCGACGGTTGATTTCTGTATCGAAAATACTCATTTTTAAAAAAGATTGATTTTATATGCAATACCTCCCCAATCTAATGGGTAGGTTTATCCTGCGCGGGGGCAGAGGCATGGTAGTCATGCCGTATCATCTGAGCGTACTTTTCCATTAATTCAAGTACTCGCGCTCGGCTTGTGGATTGTACAATGAGGCCGACGTGGTATTCTTCGTTCATTCTCCACACAATTTCAGGGTCATTGAACGGCGATGAATCCGGCCATTGCTGACGAGCCAACGAAATGATGATGCCAGAATAATCATCTCTGACATCGGGCAACGAATAACTTTCTCCCTTGGCCAACGCATTTTCTACTTTGGCCCATTCCTTCCATAAGTTAATGCCCGATGACATTTCTACCATTTCGGCCAAGTGCGCCCCTCCTACCCGCGATGCCGTTTCCAGAAAATAAAACTCTCCGTCTTCGTGGCATTTGATAACTTCTGTATGCGACGCGCTGTAGTTCAAATTAAATGCTTTCAGTACCTGTTCATTCATTTTTTTGAGGGCTTTGGCATCTTTCGAATTAAATTCTACCGTCACAGAGCGAAAGATTCCGCCCCCGTGTGCCACTTCAAACGGCGTATTGAGGTACTCACTACTGCGATGAAATATAACTTTCCCACCCAGCGTAAGCGCATCGACGTGGTAGACGGCACCTGGTTTAAATTGTTCAATCAAAAACAAGTGTCTTTCTTCGCCCAAGCTATGAATGGTCTGCCATGCTTCATCAAAACTATACACTTTTTTTATACCGGCGGCCGAGGCTTCTGCACGCGGTTTGATGACCCACGGCGGAGTGGACGCCCGCAAATAATCCGTAATTTCTACATCATTAAACAAAGCACTAAACACGGGCACTTTAACACCCGCATCACGGGCTTGCACCCGCATGGCGAGCTTATCACGAAAATAACGAGCCGTGGTTTGACCCATGCCCGGAATCCGAAAATGCTCCCGTATCGTTGCCGCTTTTTCTACGTCAAAATCATCCAAGGCCACTACCCGGTCTATTTTGCGAGTACGCATCACGTAGGCCATACCTTTAATCATGTTCTCAAAGTTGGAAAGCGTATTGGAATCATCTTCCAAATAAAAAATCTCGTCGATTGATTCGTAAGGCCATGCTTTGCCTTCGGTTCTTTTGGCCGTCAGCAAATAGACCGTGTTGCCAGCTTCCTTGCAGGCCCGCATAAAATCCCCTCCTTTAAAGTAACAGGTGATACAGAGAAACGTAAGGCTCATAGGTTCTCAAAGTTTGTGTTTTAGGACAATTTATGACCTCCCCCAACTAGGTGTAAGACTAGGTTGATTAAAAAGAATGTGTTTCCTTTGCGGGGACTTTTCAAACATACAAACTATCAATCTTTCAACCAAACGCAGGCTGTGAATTTCCCCGTTTTCGTGGCTCGTCGCATACGTCAGCCCCAGCAAGCCACTTTTTCGGCTACGGTTTCCCGAGTAGGTATTGCCTCCATCGCCTTAGGGGTTGCCGTGGGTATTGTGGCCCTGTCTGTCTTATTTGGGTTTAAAGACACCATTTATCAAAAGGTTTTTCTTTTTGGCTCCCATATTCAGGTCTCCAAACTATCGCTCAACCAATCATTTGAAGAATCACCGATTTTGCTCCACACGCCCGTTTATGATCAATGGCAAAAAATCCCGGGGATTCGCCACCGACAGGCCGTTGCGCACAAGGCGGGTATTCTCAAAACCCCTGACGAATTGCAAGGGGCCGTCATTAAGGGTGTAGGTCGTGATTACGACTGGGATTTATTGAAAGAAAGTTTGGTTGAAGGCCGCCCCATTCAATTTTCAGACACGTCTTACGCCGAAGAAATTATTCTGAGCCGGGTGATTGCCCAAAAATTAAACTTAAAAGTAGGCGATAATGTCGTGATGTATTTTGTCCAGAATCCGCCACGCGTCCGCAAACTTAACATTGTTGGCATTTACGAAACCAACCTCGAAGAATTTGATAATCAGTTGGTTCTGGGAGACATTGGCTTGGTACAGCGTCTCAACGGCTGGGGGGCAGATTCGGTCGGAGCCTACGAATATTTTGTCAATGATTTTGACCAATTGGAGTCTTCTGCCAAAACCTTATACGGCCAACTCCCCGCCGATATGCGCATGGAACGGGTCACGGACCGCTTCAGACCTTTATTTGAATGGCTCCAATTATTGGACCAAAACACGAGTGTTTTGTTGGTCTTGGTGCTGTTTGTTACGTGTTTCAACATTGCGTCGGTTCTGCTCGTAATGATGATGGAGCGCACACCGATGGTGGGCCTTCTCAAAACACTCGGCAGTCCCAATGCACAAATACGGCGCATCTTTTTTTTCGTGGGTATTCAACTGTCCGTCAAAGGGTTGCTCATCGGAAACCTCATTGGTATTGGCCTCTGCTGGGTTCAATCCCGTTTTAAAATCATTCCCCTCGATGCCACCAATTATTTTATGAATACGGTTCCAATCGTCTTTGATTGGAAAGCAATTTTGTTGCTCAACGCGGGTATCATTTTGCTCATTGCGCTCATTTTACTCCTACCCACCATGATTATCAGTCGAATTCGGCCCGTTCAAGCATTGGTGTTTAAAAAGTAAGAAACCAGCCAATAGTGTCATTCCTGCAAAGAACGTTTAATAAATCAAGCAGAAAATAGAGGCGATACATAGGTGAAATCATTAATTTAGTTGTTTGATTTTAAACAGCCATTTAAAAATGAAATTTACCCACGCCATTCTCGTTGCGCAGGCTACTGCGTGCCTTGCTTTCATCGGTTGCAAAAGCCCCCAAGCCCGGATTGGGGCACCCGAACAACTAACCATAAACATCACCCCAGAGCGCGTTCAACGCGGAGAATACTTGGCCAACCATGTCGCCGTTTGTATGGATTGCCACTCCCGCCGCGATTATTCGAAGTTTGCAGGTCCCATGATAGCAGGCACTCAAGGCGCAGGCGGCGAGGTCTTTGACCATAAAATGGGCCTACCGGGCACTTTTTATGGGAAAAACTTAACGCCTGCTGCCCTAAAATCATGGACCGACGGCGAACTCTACCGCGCCATTACGACGGGCATTTCCAAAGACGGAACCGCCTTATTACCGATGATGCCCTACCAAAACTACGGCAAAATGGACCGCGAGGACATTATATCCATCATCGCTTACTTGCGCACCATTCCTCCCATCGAAAACCCCGTTCCTGCCGCTAAACCCGATTTATGGTTAAAGCCCATCCTCAAAAAAATGCCCCAAAAAGCCACTTTTCAATCCAAACCAGCCTTGCAGGATTCTGTCGGGTACGGCCGCTATTTAGTTACATTTGCGGGCTGTGCAGATTGCCACACCAAACGGCATATGGGCATTCCTGTTAAAAAGAAGTCGCTTGCGGGCGGAATGTCTTTTCCGTTGCCCATTGGCACCGTGCAATCGGCCAATTTAACCCCCGACCTGGCCACAGGAATTGGACAGTGGCCCAAAAAGGCATTTATTGCTCGTTTTAAGTCATTTGATCCTAAAACCTTCCATTCCTTTGCCACACAGAACGGTTTTAATACGCCTATGCCGTGGCTTTTTTACAGCGGAATGAGCGAAGAAGACCTCGGAGCCATTTATAGTTATCTCCAATCACTCAAACCCATCAAAAACAAAACGGTTGCTTTTACCCCCAAAAAGGCTAAAATCTTAGGAAAAGATGCCAAAGCCGAAACGGCAGGTTTGAAGAAAATTTAGTATTTTAAAACATCCTCACCCAGATTTCAATCGTTTTTAGAAGGGGGCAAACAGAACTATTTTTCGGATACATAGGTTCTAATCCTTAACTTTGCAGGATTAATAAGGAAACAAAACCAATGACACAAAAAGAAATAAAATTTACCATAGAGCAAGACGAGGAGAAAATCCCCGAAAAAATTTATTGGGAAGCGACCGACAACCCCAACGAAGGACTGGAAGAAACCAAAGCGATTGCCGTAGGTGTTTGGGATCATTTTCACCGGGGGACGCTTTTCATCCCCTTGTGGTCAAAAGACATGGAAGTACTTGATATGAAGCGCTTTTGCATCGAAATGCTCGGCTGCGTAGCCGACACACTACGCAATGCTACGGGCGACGAAATCATGGCCGCCGAAATTGACGAAGTTGGCATGGCGTTGAGCAAACGTCTTCAAAAAGAAATGCAAGCCGTACAACAAGGGCAATAAGTTGCTTAGATTTATCTTGTGAAATGTGTTTTGGGTTTTTCACGGCCAAAACAGGGTTGCTTTTAACCCAGTGATCAAAAAACAAAATGACTGAAATAAAAATCGGAATCGTCGGCGCAGCGGGATATACCGGGGGCGAATTATTACGTATTTTAATCAATCACCCAAGCGTTGAAATTACCTGGGCGCACTCCAAAAGCCAAGCAGGCAAACCCATTTATGCCACTCATACCGACTTGTTAGGAGATACAGAGTTAACTTTTTCGGGGGAAGAAATCGCAGATTTATTGGCAATAGAAGGCTTAAATGCTATTTTTCTTTGTGCGGGGCACAACGAATCCAAAAAGTTTTTGGAAAGTAATCCCGTACCTTCTTCCCTCAAAATCATTGACTTGAGTACGGATTTTCGTGATCAATCAAACGGCTTCGTGTACGGTTTGCCCGAATTGCAGCGCGAGCGCATCAAAACTGCCGAGAAAATCGCCAACCCCGGTTGCTTCGCCACCAGTATCGAATTGGCATTGTTGCCCTTGGCCGCGGCAGGTTTAATAACCGACGACGTCCACGTAAGTGCCATTACAGGCTCTACGGGTGCGGGTCAGGCGTTGAGCGCCACAACGCACTTTACGTGGCGCAACAACAACATGTCTATTTATAAAGCGTTTACGCACCAACACCTCAAAGAAATCAAAATGAGTCTGGCAGCTTTGCAAGCTGATTTCAGCAAAGAGGTGAATTTTATACCCTATCGCGGAGACTTTACCCGTGGGATTATGGCCAATGTGTACACCAAATTTTCGGGTACGTTAGAGGAAGCCCTTTCGCTTTACCAAAGCTATTATGCAGGGCATCCGTTTACGCATGTTAGTACCCAAGATCTTGACCTAAAACAAGTCGTAAATACCAATAAATGTCTGATTCAACTCCAGAAACACGGAGACAATCTACTGATTACTAGTGAAATAGACAACCTAACCAAAGGTGCTTCTGGACAGGCGGTACAGAATTTAAACTTACTTTTTGGCTTGCCCGAAGATGCAGGCCTGCGCCTAAAAGCCGCTGCATTTTAGAGGGAAACATTCTCATTTTTCAACTGTTAAAGCAGCATGAGCAAAGTCGTTTTTTGTATCGGCAGTATAGCGCTCGTGCTGCTGTCCATTGCCTGCGGTGCAGTAGATGAATTGAAAGAAAGTTCATGGGAAAAAGAACATTGTGACACAACTCAGCGCCTCGAATCATTTAGCGTACTTGATTTAGTGTTGCCATTTTCGCAAGCCGATACCCTCAAGGAAGCCCTCACTTCCGTCCCACAGATTTTTGTAACTACCATCAAAAATGGGCAAGTCCAGCCTTGGAAAGCCCTCACAGCTCCGTCGTTTCAGGGCCAACCTTATGAACTGAAACTTCCTCAGGCGTCGTTTACAGTCGACACCCTTTCGAACCTCGACCTCACCTATCTTTGGTCCTTGGCTGACCGCTACGATTATCCCTACCTTCGCTACGAGTCAATTTTAAAATCGGTCAGAGATTCTTTTTTGGTAAAACGGGACGCAATGATGCAGGCCTATTTAAGCCAATTCCCTCACTATAAACTTAGAGTACAGTCGGATTTGCGGGGAAGCGGAAAGCAAAAACGCCACCTGACCATGGGCAAAAGTGTATCTCCTTTGTCTCAGCATCAATTTGGCTTGGCCTCCGACATTGCCATCCTCAGCAGAGGCAGGCAGTTGCAAAATATCACCCATTATAAAACATTTTTGGGACAAATAGGCCGACAATATTCGCTTACTTGGGGTGGTAATTTTTTAGGGTTTGTTGACCCCAATCACATTCAATTTTTTGCAAACAGTGCTGAACTTTTAGCGAATATTCCCGCCCTACGCTTTGAATATGAAGCCTATGGTCGTTATTTCAAAAATCGTGTGCAGGCCATGACCGCCGCTGGAAAAGCGGCCAAGGTTGAAGATACCAAAGCATTGCTTGCCGCCCTCCATCAATTACATAAAGGCCATGCCTGCGTGTGCGACACGTTAGCCGAACGCCCAACGTCCCTTTTAATGCGCAATCTAGCATTGGAAGCCACCAAAGCAGGCTATCAATCTGGTCGTGATATTTTAATCATTGGCAACCTTGACCTGCATACCACAAGCTTAATTCACCCGACGGGAGTTCAGAAAACGTTTAGGTTGGGAGTTTGGCAATAATAAACGCTATTTTCTCCCAAATTCTTCCCTCAATACCGCTTCGGCAGGTTTTTGTTGGGGTGAAAAAGCGTCCCTACGGGAGTCGCGCGGTTGGTGCAAAAACCATTTCCACGCAAAAGCCCCCGCCAACCATTTTCGCGGCCACACTTCCTTAAAAAAAGCCCGGTAAGCATCTGCCTGTAATGCAGGATTATCGGTTTTGGTATCGTGGGATTCCCAAGGTTTTTCAGTCGCAAAATCAACACTTCGATAGCCAAATTCCGTAAACAAAATGGGTTTTTGAAGTTTTGCCGCAAATGCCTCCAACTCATCTAAATGCGTCAGCCAACCTTTTTGCAAGGTCTCTATCGAAGGGTGTTTTTCGGACGAAAGGGGGAAATAGGCATCTACACCAATAAAATCCAAGTCTGCCCAGAAGGGATTTCGCGGATAATTATTCCAGTTATCGGCATACGTCAACGGCCCTTTGTAAATTTCTCGTATTTGCCGAATCATCGAACGCCAAAAAGGAGCACGTTTAAAGGCAAAATTGTCCATTTCGGTCGCAATGCAAAACAAATCTACTTTCATTGAATCCGCAATGCGGGCGTTGGTAAGGATATAATCGCCAAAATCTTTTTCAAAAGTTTGCCAATCGGCTTCGGTTTTGAGGTCAAAATCTCCCGTATACATCCCTCTTCCAACCCAAGCATGGGGCTTAAGCATTACTTTCAGGCCGCTCTGGTGTGCGAGTTCTATCGTTTTGGCGGTTCCATCTTTGGTTTCTCCCCACCACATTTTGTTCATGTTGAAATGAAAATGCGGCTCCCCTTCCCGACAAAAACCGTACGGAATGACCGCCACCCATTCGGCATTTACTTGCCGAATAGGACTAAAGACCGACGAATCAATCTCTTTTGAGGGAGCCACCAAGTTCACTCCCCGCATTTTCTGTCCGCTATACACGGGAGGTGAAGGGCGGGTACAGGCGACAGTCAGCAGTAGGCAGCAGGCAGTTAACAGTTTGCAGCAGGCGGCGTTCCGTTTTACTGTTTGAAGTTTACAGCTGGCAGTCCATCGTTGGTAGCGAATAAGTTTTTTCACGATAAGGAGTCGGGGTTTAACAAAAAAGCCGCATTTGTCGTGGGCTTACTGTGTAATGAGTCTCATTGCACAAAAGTAAATTGATATAAACTCACTTTATTAGACCTACTTGGTGCCATGGTATCACTGTTGCGCTACGACGAATTTGAGATTCATTCCCTGCATACCACAAATAAGCTTCCAGTACAGGCACATCCGTTTGCTGCTGAAACCATGCTAAATTATCAAAAAATGAAGCATTGATGGTCCCTGCCGATTTGATTTCGCCAATGAGTACTCCTCCACTTTTTTCTAATAAAATATCAATTTCGTGTCCGTTACTTTCTTGCCAAAAGTAAAGCTCGTCAGGGTCATTGCGGTTGTAACCTTGCTTAACTAACTCTGCCGCGAGCATATTCTCGAACAAATTGCCTCGAAAATGATGTGTAATTAGCTCTTCTTCCTGTTTAATTCCTAAAAGATAACTGGCTAAACCTACGTCATAAAAATATAATTTCGGGGATTTGATGAGGCGTTTGTTAAAGTTCTTGTAATAAGGTGGCAGCATAAACACTAAATGACTCGTTTCCAAAATGCTCAACCACTCACGGGCAGTTGTAGAAGCTATGCCTACATCTGAAGCCAATTTTTGGTAATTAATCGGTTGTCCAACCCGCCCTGCCGCCAACCGAACAAATGTCCGAAAAAGCGTCAGATTTTGCACCGCCTGAAGCTCCCGAACATCCCGCTGCACGTAAGTTTCAAAATAGTTGGCGTAAAAGTCAGAAGGATGCAATCCTCGGTCAAAAATGGGTGGATAAAAGCCCGTAAACATCGCACGTTCTGGAGTCGTTGCCAATAAATCAACGGTTTGTAACTCTCCAAATGAAAATGGGAACAATCGAAAAATAGCAACCCGCCCTGCCAAGCTTTGCGTAATACCTTTCATCAATAGGAAGTTCTGCGAACCCGACAGTATATATTGTCCCATCTGTCGAGATTCATCTACTCGCTGTTGTAGATAATTAAACAACTTTGGGGCACGTTGTACTTCATCAAAAATAACCTGCCCAGAGTAGGTATCCAAAAAGCGGCGTGGATCTGAAAGTGCAAAATCCAACTCATCGGGATTTTCTAAAGACACGTATCGGTAATTCGGCAAAAGTTGACGCAACAGGGTCGTTTTCCCCGACTGCCTCGGGCCAGTAAGCGATAGTATGGGGAATTTAGTAAGAAGCTCCGTAAGACGAGAAGCCAAGGTTCGCTTTATCATTTTCTGGAACGATTTTTATGTAAATCTAAGAATAAAAAGTGGATTTACATAAAAACACCCCTAAGAATACAAAAAAGCCGCCCTAAAAAGGCGGCTTCATTTATTATCGTCAAAATAATTCAAAGAAATATTATCCCAAATACGTCTTCAACGCTTTGCTGCGTGAGGTATGGCGCAAACGGCAAGTTCATTAGTGTTCCTATTGTACATCCTGCTTCTTTCGCGCAAGCAACCATTTAATTCGTTCAAAAATAACAAAAAAGATACCCACAGGAGTCAGAAAAATAAATAGAATCCAAAGTAATTTCTGTGTATCCGTTAAGTCTCTATCTTTCAAAAGCGAGTAAACTGCCAGTGAAAACAGAATAAGAACACCAAGGATAAGTATTATACTTGATGTGTAACTGATGGTAAACGCAAAACCTATCATGATTATCAAGGATTAAAAAATTACTCAAAATGAATAGAGTCATATAAGACTAACTATAGTTTTATGATTCTCATAGTTAATATACACAATACTAATTTATTAGTCCCTACCCTACGTTTAAACATGCTACTGGGTCATTACATACCCAAACTTGAATACATACACAAGCAATATCTCCCCCCCAAACACCAGTTGCACAAAGACAACCCGGTTCTCCTGATTTACTACAACTACTGTCTGGTCGATCTGATTTCGCTTGCTCTTGAGCATCTCCTTTTGTAAGTGAAACTCCAAAACTCGATAAGCGACAATCCGAACTGAGTTTAAATTTCGAACTTTGGATACGTGGCAATGATTTGTTAGTTGCTTCGATATAATTTACCAGTAAAAAAGATAAGATTACTTTGGTTTCTTCATCTATCTTGTTTAGTTCAATATCTAGATTAGAAAAAATGATATTACCAGATTTTGACAATACTAACTCTTTGGTTTCAAAGTTTAGCAAAAGAGTGTATTGTTCCTTTTCTAAGGATAATGAAATTTTAGGGATTTTATGATTCCCACCATCAATTTCTACAATAGCGTTATGAAAACTATAATATTTTTTGTTGATATATCTGAAATCAGAAGCATTAACACTATACTTTTTAAATGTTAAACTATTCTGAGAGTAGTTTAGTTGGTTTACTCCCATTAGATGCATTTCTTTAATCAAGTTATCATTTAGCAATGATTTATTGTATAAATCTTCCTGCTCATTCTTACAGGCAAAATAACAACCAAGGAGACACAAGTAGCCAAAAAGACTCCAAAAATTTTCGAAAAGTTCATAATTAACAGATGTTTAGGTTGATAAAATAGTTTTGCGAAACATCCTTATTTTGTACATGAATCCTCTCTGTTTTCTCAATAATTTCTATGATTTTTTCAATAAAATTTATTTGTACTATTCTCAGCAACTATATAGCAATTTGTACGTCCTAAGACTAATTACTGTTATATCAATTAGTTCTACAAACACAAAACACAGGGAATCACCACTTTAGAATGACAAATCTATGGCTACATATGGGGGAGATTTTCGACAACTTCGAGAAAAACAACGCTTATCTCAGCAAGAAATAGCGGACTATTTAGAAATATCACAAAGTACCATCAGTTTATGGGAAAGTGATAAATCAACGCCTCAAGTTGAATATTTACCAAAGTTAGCTGAAATTTTGAAAGTAAATATCTTAGAGCTTCTCCCCAAAACACCCATCAAAATTGAACATAACACAGACAATAAAAATAATTTGGTCAAAGGTTTTGATATAACAATAGATGGAAGTCAATTATTTAAGGATTTGTTGGATAGCAAAGATGAAATAATTCGGTTACAAAGAGATGAAATCCAAAGATTGAAAGGCGAATTACACTCCTAAAACGCAAAAGAGACTGCCCTTGTGAGACAGTCTCTTTGTAACTTTACTTTTTTGAATCTATCTATCCCAAATACGTCTTCAACGCTTTGCTGCGCGACGTATGGCGCAAACGACGGATGGCTTTTTCCTTGATTTGGCGTACACGTTCGCGGGTCAGGTTGAACTTCTCACCGATTTCTTCCAGCGTCATGGGATGTTCGCCGTTCAGGCCGAAGTACAACGCAATCACATCCGATTCCCGTTGGGTCAGGGTAGAAAGTGCGCGCGCTACTTCTTTGCGAAGCGAATCGTTGATTAGCCCTTGGTCGGGCTTCTCTTCCATGTCGTTTTCTAGTACATCCAAAAGGCTGTTTTCTTCACCTTGTACAAAAGGCGCATCCATCGACACATGACGACCCGATATTTTGAGCGTATCAACCACCTCATTGGCAGAGATGTCCAACACTTCGGCTAATTCTTCGGGAGAGGGCTCACGCTCGAATTTTTGTTCGAGATCCGAAAATGTTTTTGAAATTTTATTGAGAGACCCTACGCGGTTGAGCGGAAGGCGCACAATACGGGACTGTTCGGCCAATGCCTGTAAAATGGATTGACGAATCCACCATACGGCATAGGAGATAAATTTAAAACCACGCGTTTCGTCAAAACGTTGCGCGGCTTTAATTAATCCTAAGTTACCTTCATTGATAAGGTCACCAAGTGATAACCCTTGGTTTTGATATTGTTTAGCCACGGAGACCACAAAACGTAAGTTTGCTTTGGTCAATCTCTCCAGTGCCTGTTGATCACCTTCCCGAATTCTTTGCGCCAAAGTCACCTCCTCGTCGGGAGTCAGCAAATCTACCTTTCCAATTTCCTGTAAATACTTATCAAGCGATTGGCTTTCTCGGTTGGTAATCTGCTTACTGATTTTTAGCTGTCTCATTTTATAAACTTTGGTGCTATCTTAATACTATTTGGTAACGAAAAAAGAGTATCAAAAGTTGATTTTCATACCAACTTTAAGTTAAAAAACCTAAAATCTACTGAGTTTCTTGGATTTTTAGTAAAAATTATCAAAAAGGGCCAATTTAGGCGTAGAATCAAATTGATTTTTTCGGCTTTGGCCCTTTTTGATACCCTTTTTTATCGACGGTTATCGTCTCTACGACGCTCTCCCCCTCTGTCATTGCCGCGTTCGCGACGGTCGCCGCGATCTTCACGTGGAGGTTTTTCAACGTAGCCTTCTGGTTTAGGCAACAATGCCTTGCGTGAAAGACGATATTTACCTGTTTTTTTATCGTGCTCTACCAGTTTTACCTGTATTTCTTCCCCCACTTGCAGCACTCCGTCCATGGTTTCTAGTCGCTCCCACGTGATTTCTGAAATATGCAGTAAACCATCTTTACCCGGCATGAATTCAACAAACGCGCCAAATGGCTGGATTGTTTTTACCACTCCCGTGTACACTTCGTTTACTTCTGGAATGGCAACAATACCTTTGATGCGTTTTACCGCAATATCCATGCTGTTGCCGTTGGTGGCAAAAATGCTGACATAACCCGCACCTTCACGTTCTTCGATGGTTACGGTTGCACCCGATACGCGTTGGATTTCCTGAACTACTTTACCACCTGGCCCGATTACGGCACCAATTTGCTCTTGCGCAATCTGAATAACTACCGCACGAGGAGCATGAGGTTTAAGGTCTTCGCGACTTTCAACAATCGCTTTCTTCATCTCACCCAAAATGTGCAAACGTCCTCGACGCGCCTGTTCAAGTGCTTCGGCGAGTACTTCGTACGAAAGTCCGTCTACTTTGAGGTCCATTTGGCAAGCCGTAATTCCCTGTTCAGTACCCGTTACCTTAAAGTCCATATCACCAAGGTGATCTTCATCCCCTAAGATATCTGAAAGCACGGCGTATTTGCCAGAATTATCGGTAATCAATCCCATTGCAATTCCTGCTACGGGGGCTTTTATCTTAATCCCCGCATCCATCAATGCCAGTGTACCTGCACAAACAGTTGCCATTGATGACGAACCATTTGATTCTAAAATATCTGAAACGATACGAATCGTATATGGATTTTCGTCATCTGGAGGCAATACTTTTTTCAATGATCGGTGGGCCAAGTTTCCATGTCCTACTTCACGACGGCCAGGTCCACGATTTGGTTTTACTTCACCCGTTGAAAAACCTGGAAAGTTATAGTGCAACATGAAACGGCTGTAACCATAATACATGGTAGTATCAATGATTTGCTCGTCCATTTTAGTACCCAACGTAACGGTCGTAAGCGACTGCGTTTCGCCACGGGTAAACAACGCCGAACCGTGGGGTGATGGCAATAAATCAACCTCACACATGATGGGGCGGATTTGGTCCAGCGCACGTCCATCTAAGCGGCTGCGCTCATCCAAAACCAAACGGCGCGAAGCTTCCCATTCCAAATCATGATAATAGCGCTTGATAAGCCCTACTTTGGCATCATATTCTTCAGGGTTTTCGGCCTTGTATTGTTCTAAATATTCGGTAATAACGCCTTTGAAACCATCTTTACGGAGTTGCTTGTTTGCACTTCCTTGGCGGGCCACGGCGTAGATTTTATCGTAACAAGCTTCACGAACTTTTTGACGAAGTTCCTCATCGTGAACTACATACTCAAACGTACGTTTCTCTGTTTTACCTGCTTCTGCTTCAAGTTCTTTCTGAACCGCACATTGCAATTTAATAATTTCGTGAGCGGCTTTGATTGCCTCAATGACATCCTGCTCCGATGCCTCGCTCATTTCTCCTTCTACCATACAAATATCTTTGGCAGAACCCGCCACGATAAGATCTAAAGTAGCGGCTTTTAATTGTGAAGAAATGGGGTTAATAACGTATTCTCCATTGATTTTTGCCACTCGCACTTCCGAAATAGGGCCGTTGAAAGGCACGTCGGTCAACATCAACGCTGATGATGCTGCCAAGGCGGCTAAGGCATCGGGCAATACTTCAGCATCGGCCGAAATTAAAAATACGTTTACCTGCGTATCTGCGTAGAAATCATCTGGAAACATCGGGCGCAGGGCTCGGTCAACCAAACGGCTGACCAACACTTCGTGATCCGATAATTTGCCTTCACGCTTCTGAAAGCTTCCGGGAATACGTCCCGCTGACGCGAATTTTTCTTGGTAATCAACCGACAACGGCAGAAAATCAGTACCGGGCCGGGCATCGGGATTGGAAACCACCGTAGCTAGCAACATGGTGTTACCCATACGCACAACAACAGACCCGTGGGCCTGTCTGGCTAGTTTTCCCGTCTCAATTGTGATGGTGCGACCATCAGGAAGTGTAATGGTCTTTGTGATGATGTTAAACATGAAAGAAGAATTAAAACCGCTTTGTGCCTGCGCTTCCGCTTAAGACTGTTATTTTGTTATCTATTAAATGTGAATCGAACAATACGTTTACACTTAACTTCATTAAAAGACAACAACGCAAGCTATTTATTGAATAAACCGCAAAAATTTTGTACTTAATTTTAAAAGGGAGAGAAATGACAAACAGGGAATTCAATTGAATGAAATTCCCTGTTTGAGCGTATCGCGTTACTTTCTGATGTTCAGTTCGGCGATGATAGTACGATAACGACTGATTTCAGTTCTTTGAAGATAATTCAGCAATCGTCTGCGCTTACCTACCAATTTCAAAAGACCAAGACGAGTGGCACTGTCGTGTTTGTGCTGCTTCAAGTGCTCGGTCAGGTGGTTGATACGGTGTGTAAATAATGCAATTTGTGATTCTGGAGAACCCGTATCGCTTTCAGACTTGCCATACTTTTGAAACAAGTCTTTTTTCACTTCCGATGTTAAATACATGATTGTAACCTCAGATTAATTTAGATGGAACATATATACAAAAACGGCTGCAAAGGTATGCAATTAGTTTGAATAAATAGCCTTATTGCCGCGCCATTTTTTAAGGGTATTGTTTTGCTGCCACTTTTTCGTCATTCTTTCCCACCAAATAATGTATACATCTTTGTCAAACAAGCGAGAATCCTTCAAAGCACGGTCGGCAAAATAGATTCCGACAAATATCAGGAGTGTATTGGAAAACCAAGCCCCAAACGGCACCCAAACCAAGCCATCTTTGGCCCATTTGTCGCCCTGCAAGGTAAGTACATACGATAAAATAAAGAAAAGAACCGACACCAACACCGGAATACCAAAGCCACCCTTTTTGATGATGGCGCCCAAGGGTGCCCCCAACAGAAACATCACAAAACAGGAAACTGCCTGGGTATATTTATGATGCATTTCCAAATCATAGCGATACCAGGTTTTTCCCTTATCTGTCAGGTACGTTTTGTTGCTTTGGGCGTAAGATTTTACGTTTTGGGCCTGCGTCAGCGCACTTGCGAGTACTTGTTCTTTTTCGGATGGCGACACCACTGGTTTTTTCTTCAACAGTGAGTCGACCCATTTGCCGTATTTGGGGGCCGTTGCTTTTGGGAGGGTTTCGGCCCGAAAGGCATAACTAAAGTACTGTTTCGACTGTGGGAAAAGCCCATCTTTGGTCTTTTTATATTCCTTTTTGAGCGAATCGGCCACTTTTTGCAACTCTTTGGCATTTTTCATGTACTCGTGGTATTGGAATTGGTTCTCATCGGTACGTTTTAGACCGAATGACTCCAGACTTACCACCATTTTATAATGGTCAAAATAAGAGCGCGTAAATTGTCGGTTGTCGCTCGGAGAATAGCTCCCCCCTCCTGTTTGACCATTTTCAGAGTATTGATTTCCTTTATACAATTCAAAAACCAAATAGCTTTGATTATTGATGGTGTACATCAGGCCCGAATCGGCCAAAATCACTTCGCGGTTACCAGCGTTGTAATCGGAGGTCGGATGTCGATAAATGACCAATCCCTTTAGGCTCCTTTGGTCAGCAAATTTTTTATCTACTTTTATATTATAGCCCGGCAAATCATTGTAGAAAATCCCTTCTTTAATATTTAGGGTTGCCTTGGCAGTTTTAATGTCATAGAGAAGGCTATATCCCTTAAGATTGGCCCACGGGGCCACCTCATTATTGTACCAAAAAGAGAAGAGCGTAATCATCGCCACCATGACCATCACAGACCGCATGGCGCGCCACGTAGAGATTCCCGCGCTTTTGATGGCCGTTAATTCAAAAAACTCCCCCAAATTGCCGAAGGTCATCAATGAAGAAAGCAGGACAGCCAAAGGTAAAGCTACTGGGACAGTAATGAGGCTAAAAAAGCCGAGGAGTTTAACATAATTTAAGAAATCAATGTCCTTACCCACGAGTTCGTTCAAATACTGAGAGATAAGTCGCATCAAAAATATAAAAACGACAATGCACAAAGTCAGGACGAACGGGCCTAAAAATGACCGTAATACCAGTTTATCAATTTTTTTCATTCGTATTTACTCAACTTCCCACAATTTCCTTGAGACTCTCTATTAAACCGTCCCAAAGGTCTTTTAGTTCTTCCACGTCGGCGTTGGCGGAGTAGTCCGTAATCCGTAAATACGTTGAGCCAGTCAAGTCACTTACATCAATTTTAAATTCAATATAATTGTTATCCCGATTATTTTCGCTCGTATTAAGAAACTCAAACTTGACGCTTTTATTGAGGCGGAGAGAGCTTTGTTCGGCAATATGACTCTCTTTATCCCAGATAAAATCAAAGTTATGGTCAGGCTTAGTATTGACTTTATCACAAAACCATTCCGACAGGCCAGAAGCGGAACTTATGTAAGGGAAAAGCATCTTTGGCGAAGCCCTTAGTTCATATTCATTCGAGTATTTAAACTTTTGCATAGTGTTTGGCTTGTTTAACTTGTTAAAAAAAGGTCGGTTGAATTGGCTTTGGTAGGGTAAGCCGTTGTTTTCCTCCTAAATTTTCAATTTATTTTATCTTCCAATAAATTACTTAATACTGCTAACCCTCTCAACGGCAACGGCAAAATAGAAACTTCCTTTAATTATTCAAAATCTGTTTGCGTAATAAAATTTTTTCTTCTACTTTTGCACCACCAAAACGATGGCGGGGTAGCTCAGATGGTTAGAGCGTAGGATTCATAACCCTAAGGTCGGCAGTTCGATCCTGCTCCCCGCTACAAACGTAAACACCTAATTATCTGACAGTTAAATAGTTAGGTGTTTTTCTATACCCCTAAAAAAGTCGAATGTTAAGCGTTTAGTTAAGCGTTTGATAGTGGGGTCACAAAAAAACAGCCATTTTTGAGGCTGCTTTAAAAAAATTCCTTATTATAGCATTGAAAGTAGCTTTTCCATTGGGTCTGGTTTTTCTTCGTCTTGCTTTTTCGGTATCGCTACTTTTACCCTTGATAGTGGAGTTACTCCAAATTGAATGACTATCTTTTGATAAACTTCCAATTGTCGCTTTGACTCCCTCGCTGCTGCTGTTAGTACATTCTCCCCTTTTTCATTAGTAAAAAACCTGCCGGTAGTAAGCATTTCTACCTCTATTGCCGTATAGACTCCGTAGGCTCTGCAAGCCATTTCGAGTAGTCCTAAATCCTGTGGGTGTATCAGATTAGATACGTTACGCATCAGCCTGTCCCATTCCTGTTGGCCGTACTCATTCATTAATTCGGGCGCGGGATGCAGTTCGGCAATAGCAACTGTCTTAGTGAGTCGCTTCTTTTCTCTGTTTGGCCGGTTACGAGCCTCGCTCTTTTCGGGCTTTGGTGGTCTGCCTTTAAACATAATTTGTGTATTTGGTTTTTTTACTATTTTTGGTCAATATCGTACGTGGAAGGTGGTCACGGGTCAAGAGCCAAAAAGCTGCGAACTTTCGACCTCCCCCTTCCTGTGGCTATACTTCGGTACTACGCCCATTATCAGGAAGAATAAAAATAGTCTGATTGCTACCTACTTTCGCACATACCCGTTTAAACTCTTCCTGTGTGACGCAAGTATCACTAAACATCTTTGAGTGTCCAACATCCAAAGAACCGTCAGGCAGGGAAATAATAACCGTTGGTAAGGCTTCATGCTCTGCAAGTTCATAGGGTTTCATTGTCCCGTTAAACAGTGATTCCAACAACCTGCGTTTATCCTTTGCTTTCATTGATAATTGTTATTAGTTCGTCATCCGTTAGTTTAGACATTTCAAGCGGCTTAATACCTGTGATTCTGTAAAGTTCCTCATCGGTCATTAGTTCAACAGGCTTTGATAACCATGCGAAGGTCATTTGCAGCGGGGCGGGGTTGCCGTTAAGCAATTCGTTTAAAATTTCTCTATTACTCATAATTTTTTTCAATGATAATAGGTAGGACGTTGTTTTTGGCTTGTACGGTTTCAATCTCTGCTTTCGTCATTTCGGGCTTGCACCACGTTGGTAATGTTTGCCCGTTCGGTGGCGTTACTAGGTAAATGCCGTTGCTCTTATTGTCGGTGATGCAAAACAGTACGATTCGTGGCAATTGATTTAATGCCGCTGTATTGCCATTAATAACAGCTTGTAAAATTTCTCTCTTACTTCTCATTGCTCATCTTGTTAAGTGCTTTGTCTAGTAGCTGGTCTACTTCCTCATCTGTCAAAGAACCAATGTCAACCTTGGTAACTTCCTTTTGTTTTGGGATTGAATATTGAAGCAGACGCTCAAAAAACATAAGCCTTTCTTTCGGCTCTAAGGTGTCAAAGTCAGTTTCAACCGACGCCCATTTATTATTTAGAAAATCGCTGATACGTTGGCGTAAATCTGCGCTTATTTTATTAGGTACGCCCTTAGGTCTACCGTTTGGGTTATTTGTTTTCATCGCTGTTTTTATTTGTTGTTTTCAAAAAAAATACACACAAGACTACATTAAATATCTTTTTTAAACAGTCTTATTAGAGTATCTTATTTATACTATCTTATTTAAGCTGTGGTAGTGTTGCGGTAAGGTTGCAGTGGCATTGCTGTAAACTTTACAAAGTGTTGCGGTGGTGTTGCGCCTTGTATTAGTACCGTTATTTACCCCGTATTTGCTTCCTAACGCGTTCAATAATCTGCTTTTGTGCTTCTTCCTTTTGCTTTAAAAGCGTTGATTTACGACTCTTTTCGACATGAGTTACCAACGATTCAAAGTCCATGCTAAAAGATACATAGAAGCCTTTAGACTGATTCGAGTAGTATTTTAATCCCCAGGACAAAGACAATTCACGTTTAATGATTTTCTCCGTTAGTTGATAGCGTACCTTTTGAACCGTTGAGAAATGACGTTTATAATAGGCGGGTTTTTGCTTCACTGCGGTAAATTCAGCCGCTAACCTGTAACCAAACATTCTAGCCATTAGAAGCCCGTTATTTGTCTTGACATAGGACTTTGTACCAAGGATTGAGCGAAGGCCACAGAACGCGCAAAAAACGGCCTTCTCAAAGTCGGATTTCGGGTTCTTGTAGAAGTCAAAGATAATGTCCTTGTTGATACTTGTTAGCGGGGGATTGTAAAGGCTTTCGTAAACTTCCTTTCCCTGCTTTACAGTAGCATGGGAATTGCCGTTAATGCCGAAATATCCAAACGCTTCCTCCGGGCTTTCTTCGTAATCCTTGCACCTGACAAAGACCGCGTAACCTATGGCTTTTGAGCAAACGCCTTCAATGTCTGTAAACGCTCCCCGTAGCAACTCCACGGGGAACGTGAAAAAACGTGTATGTTCGCCCATACCTAAAACAGCGTTAATTGTACGGGCGTTGGAAACTTCCTTTTGTCTGTTGAGACGTATTGAACGTCTTTTTCTCGACTGATAGGGCAAATACCTAAACGTACCTGTTGCAATAATCCAAGTTTTTCATACTTGCGCTTGTATCGGCAACCATCAGCACGTGAGATACCTGTTTGTCTTTCAAAGTCGTACACGGTTGTTGTATGAGTCAAGAAGAACTCATAAAATATCTTTTCTTTCGACTTTTTCCGTACCTGTATAATGATGCTAAAGAAGGCCATTGAATGATGGATAATTAGGCCAGCTGTGGATAAGTATTGAAGCGTGATTAC
>NZ_JAAAKZ010000019.1 GCF_009905605.1 Runella sp. CRIBMP | reverse complement strand
AGCGATGGTGAAATTGCGAAATTGGTAGAAAGTGTGTTTGATTTGCGCCCTTATGCCATTGAGCAGCGCCTGAAATTACGTAATCCTATCTACTCTGAAACAGCGGCGTATGGTCACATGGGCCGCGAGCCTAAAACCGTGACGAAGGTGTTTGAAAACGCTGGTCAGCGGGCCGAAGTAGAGGTAGAGTTGTTTACTTGGGAAAAACTTGACTACGTAGACGCAGTAAAGGCGGCCTTTGGTTTGTAGTGATTAAACTGGGGGTTGGTGGAGTTTTCTCCGCCAACCCTACCCATAAACCCTGGCTTGAAATCTCCTTTTTAGTAAATAGATAAAATATCCTTCCGTGCTTTATATTCTCCACTAAATGTCTAATTAATGGGGGCTTTTAGGGGTAATTATGCCAAAAATTATCTTTTTTTAGAATCACCCCCTGTTTTATCCACTCCCAAAGTAGCATTCACATTCATTTATCGGTTAATTTTGTGAGATTTTTATCTGAATCCCAAGATAAGAAGTCGGAATACAGCAGTAAGAAATCGAAAATTAGAAATCCCAAATAAATCACATGTCAACAGCAACTGGAACGTACGTACCGTACAAAGTAAAAGACATTACCTTGGCCGAGTGGGGCCGGAAAGAAATTCGTTTGGCCGAAGCCGAAATGCCCGGTTTGATGGCCCTTCGCGTAGAATATGGCGAATCAAAGCCGTTGAAAGGTGCACGCATCGCTGGATGTTTGCACATGACCATCCAAACGGCCGTTTTGATTGAAACCCTCACGGCTTTGGGTGCAGAAGTAACCTGGTCATCTTGTAATATCTTCTCTACCCAAGATCACGCTGCTGCTGCCATTGCTGCCGCTGGTATTTCGGTCTACGCGTGGAAAGGCATGACCGCCGAAGAATTTGACTGGTGTATCGAACAAACCTTGTTCTTTGGCGAAGAGCGCCATCCCCTTACCATGATTTTGGACGACGGTGGTGACTTGACCAACATGGTGTTTGACAATTATCCTGAATTGATCGCGGGAATCGGCGGTTTGTCGGAAGAAACAACTACGGGCGTTCACCGTTTGTATGAGCGTATGAAAAACGGCACCTTGTATTTGCCAGCTATCAACGTAAACGACTCGGTGACAAAATCGAAGTTCGACAACAAATACGGTTGCAAAGAGTCATTAGTAGACGCTATTCGTCGCGCTACTGACTTGATGTTGGCGGGTAAAGTAGCCGTCGTGGCAGGTTACGGCGACGTAGGTAAAGGCTCGGCTGAATCGCTTCGCGGAGCAGGTTGCCGCGTATTGGTGACCGAAATTGACCCAATCTGCGCGTTGCAGGCGGCAATGGACGGATTTGAGGTTGTAACAATGGACGAAGCCGCCCCGCGCGCCAACATCTTTGTAACCGCAACGGGTAACATCAACATCATCAAGCCGCGCCACTTCAAAACCATGCGCGACAAAGCCGTGGTGTGTAACATCGGCCACTTCGACAACGAAATCGACATGGCGTGGTTGAATGCCAACTACGGACAGACCAAGATTCAAATCAAGCCTCAGGTGGATTTGTACGAAATCGACGGCAAAGAAATCATCGTATTGGCCGAAGGCCGTTTGGTGAACCTAGGTTGCGCCATGGGCCACCCGTCGTTTGTAATGTCAAACTCTTTCTGTAACCAAACTTTGGCGCAGATTGAACTCTATACCAACCCCGGTAAATACGACAAGCAAGTATACATCTTACCAAAACACTTGGACGAAAAAGTGGCGAAACTCCACTTGGCTCACATCGGTGCTCAGCTTGAGACCTTGGATGAAGAGCAGGCCTCTTACATCGGGGTAACCGTGGAAGGACCGTTCAAGTCTGATTTGTATCGTTACTAGGAGTTATCATTTTTCTTCTGTTGGGTGTCGGTTCTTTTGAGCCGACACCTTTTTTTTGGACTAATATCGACTTTCATTTTCATACAGATGCGGGGAGGAGCAAAAGTGCTAAAGGGTGACTCATGCCGATTTTTACTTCAAAATTTCAAAAAGATACCATTCGGATTAGTAAATAAATTGTGTTTCCTGGAAACCCCTTCAATAGAAGCATAGAGGCCCATTTTGCTTTACTTTTTGGGATATTTATTATACTTATTTGGGGGGTGTTTGACCTACTTTTGGTAAATTTTTTAAATATTTTTACCATTGTTGCTTGACATAAGCGTATATTTGTCCATATTTGTTTTTTACTATTAAGTACTTCCACTCTTGTTATGGTAAAATTAAACGTTATGAAAACTATTTCTAGTCATTTTACACTCGCTCTTTCCAGCAAAGGCGACTTCCCTACTTCTTTCGTTAAAATCATTCATTTGTTCTTTACGGGTATTTTAAAACGTTCTTTCGCAAAATCGAACGAAAACAAGCTAAAATTAGCTCTTTAGGGCTATTTGTGCTTTTTTTATCCGTACTGTTTTCAATCAGATAGTCCAATAGTTTCTAGGGGGCTGAACAAAGTATTCCGTGCATTTTGGTGCAGGGTTGTTACTTGGTTTCATGAAATTGTTATGAAAATTTATTGAAATAATACAAACTATACATGCGTAAATTTTTTAAAATACTGGGCGGTTGGAGCATTTGCCTTGGTATAATCAGCTCAACGTTTTTTACTTCCTGTGTGACCGTAGATACGCGCAAGATTACTTATTTTCAAAGCCCCGATACACTGCCTTATCAGGTACTTCCGCCCATTACACCGCAGGTGACCCGCATTCAGCCAGATGATATCCTCGCCGTAACCGTAAGTAGTTTGAGCGAAGAATCCAATGTGGTGTTTAATTTCCCCAACATCAACGCCCTCAATACGACGGTATACCCAGGGGCCACTGGTACTGGAGGGCAAATGCGCCAACCCTTGGGGTATTTGGTAGACTCGCTGGGACGCATCGAAATGCCATTGGTAGGGAAACTTAAAATGGCCGGACTAACATTGGAGCAGGCGGGAGATAGTATTAAATTAAGGCTGTTAAACTACCTCAAAGAACCTACCGTCAATGTGCGTTACCTCAACCATAAATTTACGGTCATTGGCGAAGTGAATCGTCCCTCCGTACTCAGTCTGGTAGATGACCATACAAGCCTCCCCGAGGCCTTGGGAATGGTGGGCGACTTGACGATTTATGGTATGCGTAAAAATGTCATGTTGATTCGCACGACCAACGAAAAACGCGAAGTGGTACGCATTGACCTCACCTCACGCGAGTTTTTTAACTCGCCCTACTACTATATTCGCAACAATGACGTGATTTATGTGGATGTAGACAAAGGCAAAGTGACTTTTACCGACCAACGCGTTCAACGACTGCAAATGGTCCCCATTTTTACGGGCATCGCCACCACCATTGTGGTGATTTTAAACTTGTTGAAATAGTATAAACTACGGATACCAGTGAAGCTTACTGCCTCAACTGGCCTACTCTGACGCCATGAGCTCATAACAGCAACCGAATACTCAACGAAAAAGAAAGAAAAATGACGAATAACGAATCGAAGTTTTGGGAAGAACCGGAAGAAGAATTTAACCTGAAGTTGGTTATCGGCAAATACCTTCGCTACTGGTACTGGTTTGTGCTCTCGGTGGTGCTTGCGGTGCTGGGGGCGTTCTTCTACCTGCGTTATGCCACGCCTATTTACAGCAGCAGTGCGGTTTTGCTCATCAAGGATGAAAAAAAAGGCGGCGTAGGGGGCATGGAGGCGCTCAAAGATTTGGAGCTTTTCTCGGGTAACAAACTCGTGGAAAACGAAGTGGAGGTCTTGAAATCACGGGCGTTGTTGGAACGGGTCGTGACCGACCTCAACTTGACGGTGTCTTATTTTGAAAAAGGAGATATTCGTCCCACGGAAGAAATCTTCGGCACCTCGCCCATTTGGGTACAGGCGGGACAACTCACCGAAGCCGCATATAAAGACCCCCTCTGGATCAAGGTCATTAACCGCAATCAGTTTGAATTACAGGACGAAGACGGTGCGCCCAAAGGACAATTTACCTTTAGCCAAAATATTAAAAGTGAGTTTGGCCTTTTTCGGGTCTATTTGGTCGACTCCCTGTACCGTAAAGACAACGACTTGATTCAGATTCGTTTTGCCCATAAAGAATCTCTGATTCAGAAATACCAAAATTTGTTGCAGGTAGAACTGCTCAACCAAAAAAGCACCGTGCTTAAATTGAGCATTGAAGATGCCCTGCCGAGTAAAGGACGGGCCATATTGGCCAAGCTATTGGATGCGTATACCTACTCGGCCCTGACCGACAAAAACCGCGAGGCCACCAATACCATGACCTTCATCGATGATCGCCTGCGGCTCATCACGGGAGAGCTGGGCGACGTGGAAAAAGACGTGGAAGTCTATAAAAGTAGCCAGGGAATCACCGACTTGAGCGCAGAAGCCAACCTGTTTCTGGAGAAAGTAAAGGAAAACGACGGTAAGCTCAATGAAGTGGATATTCAGCTCAAGATTCTGGAAGGCGTGGATGCTTACCTCAAAAGCAGCCAATTGGGGATTGCCCCCGCTACCTTGATGGTGACCGACCCCGTACTGACGGGCCTGCTCTCCAAACTAAATGAGCTCGACAACCAACGCGAAAAATACGCCCGCACCACCCAAGCCAGCAACCCCCTGTTGGAAACGGTAACGACCCAAATCGCCAACACCAAAGCGGCCATTCGGGAAAACATCATGAACCAAAAGCAGGGCCTGATCATAACCCGCAACAGCCTGCAAAACCTGAACAACCGCTTTGAATCTTCCATCCGCACCATTCCACGCAAAGAGCGGGAGTTTGTAAACATCAAACGCCAACAGGGCATCAAAGAAAGCCTGTACCTGTTGCTGTTGGAAAAACGTGAAGAAACGGCGATTTCCTACGCCTCTACCGTGACCGACAGCCGGGTGGTAGATGAACCATACAGCACGCCTTCACCCGTAAAACCCAAAGGAAACATTGTGTACCTGATTGCTTTGTTGGCGGGGTTAGGAATACCGTTTGCTTTCATCAATGTACGCAATATGCTCAACGATAAGATTGAGTCCCGTATTGAAATTGAAGACAAGGTGAAAGCAATTCCGATTTTGGGAGAAGTGGCTCAAAAACCCAAAAACGTGGAGGGGCCTTTGTTGGACACCAACAGCCGCAATATCATCATTGAGCAGTTCCGTACCCTCCGCACCAACCTGAGCTATTTGCTGAAAACCGAAAAAGTATCAAAGAAAATCCTGATTACCTCCACCATCTCGGGCGAGGGAAAAAGCTTTGTGGCGCTTAACCTGGCGTCAAGCTTAGCGAAGGCGGGGCACAAAGTGGTTTTGGTCAACGCCGATATTCGTAAACCGAAATTGCACGAATACTTGGCCATGAGCAATGAAGTGGGCTTGGTCAATTACCTCATTGGCAAAAAGAAGGTGGATGAGGTGAGTTTTGAGACCAAGGTTGAAAATCTCAGCTTTATTCCGAGTGGTCCCATTCCTCCAAATCCCGCTGAATTGATCGGTAGTTCAAAAATGGCCGATTTGATGCTGGAGCTGGAAAGCCGTTATGAGTACATCTTTATTGACTGCTCGCCCAACGGCCTGGTGACCGATGCCCTACTGATTGCGCCTTTGGCGGACGCAACGCTTTACATTATTCGCCACGAAAAAACGCCCAAATTTGCCTTGGGGCCTTTGGCCATTCTCTACCGCGAGCAAAAGATGCCTTCCATGGCCATCATTTACAACGGGGTAAAAGGCTCCGGAGGCTACGGTTATGGCTACGGTTATGGCTACGGCTACGGCTATGGTTACGGACAGGGTTACTACGGAGATACCCCCAAACCCCTTTGGAAGCGAGTGTTGAATAAAGCTTGATTTTTTTCACGCAAAGGCGCGGAGACGCAAAGAAACACTTATGACAAATAAAGCCATTGCTCCTTAGCGACTTTGCGTTATTAAACTTGTATGTATATTGAAATAGTGCAACTCTATCTTTTATCCGTTAAGTATACCAAAAAGAAAGTAAACAATTTGTGATATTTTTAGATAAGTATTTGTGATTATTACTTTTTTTTGTACTTTAGTGAAAGATAAGCGAAAAAGTAGCTTAAAAAAACACAAAATTTAAAGTAATTCTGTTCAGTTTAGGATTATTTTAAGTTTTTGTTAAATCATAAAAAAACATCTATATAATTAGATATTCCTTTTCTTTTTGCCGCTAATTACGACAAAGTATCTTTTTGATTCATAATTGCTTTTAAATTTTTGTACTGAGAAAGTACAAAATTGATTGATATTTATTACTCAACGTTATGACAAATAAAGTAGCCCTTATCACGGGCGTCACTGGTCAGGATGGCTCCTACCTAGCCGAGCTTTTATTAAGTAAAGGATATACAGTGCATGGTATTAAACGCCGAGCGTCCTCTTTCAATACACACCGTATTGATCATCTGTATATCGACCAGCATGAGCAGCATGTACACTTTAAATTGCATTATGGCGACTTAACGGATTCGACCAACCTGATTCGCATTATTCAGGAAGTACAACCCGATGAAATTTACAACTTGGGTGCTATGAGCCACGTGAAAGTTTCGTTTGATTTACCTGAATATGTGGCCAATGTAGACGGGATTGGAACGTTAAGAATATTGGAAGCTGTACGAATTTTGGGGTTGGAAAATAAGACTCGTATCTATCAGGCTTCTACATCCGAACTGTACGGAGGCTTGGAAGAAAACAAAAACGCCGCCGGCTTTTATGATGAAACTTCTCCTTTCTATCCCCGTTCTCCCTATGGTGTAGCTAAAATATACGGCTTCTGGATCACAAAGAATTATCGCGAAGCCTACAATATGTTTGCCTGTAACGGAATATTGTTTAATCACGAATCTCCTCGGAGGGGCGAAACCTTTGTAACCCGTAAAATTACCATGGCTACAGCGGCTATTGCACTCGGCAGGCAGGATTGTTTGTACTTAGGCAATATGAATGCAAAACGCGACTGGGGGCATGCTAAAGACTATGTGGAAGCAATGTGGCTGATCCTGCAACAGGACCAACCCGAAGATTATGTCATTGCTACGGGAGTAACAACCTCTATCCGTGATTTTGTACGAATATCCTTTGCGGAAGTAGGCATTGAACTGGCATTTGAAGGCGAAGCCGAAAATGAAATGGCTAAAGTAGTGGCCTGTAACAACCCGGAGTATCAATTGGAACTCGGCAAGATAGTCGTACGCATAGATCCAAAATACTACCGCCCTACCGAGGTTGATGTATTGATCGGCGACCCTACCAAATCCAAAACAAAATTGGGTTGGAAGCCTAAATATGATCTGAACGCTCTGGTTAAAGATATGGTAACCTCCGATTTAAAAATCACGAGACAGAGTTTATTGGGCGAACTGGGGCATTTGATAGGATAACCTAAAGAGTTAACGGTTGTTTTCAGCAATAAATAAGATAGATGGTTTCCGAAGTTAGAAAGGTAAAGGACAAAATGGTTTTTTTCTTTACAAATGGTCATGAAAGAACTGTTAGAGTAAAGAAAAACATTTTGTTTTCCTTTTTTGTAAAAATGTTGAGTATTGCTATAAATCTGGTTTTTGTTCCCTTAACAATAAGCTATGTTAATTCTTCGCAATACGGAACTTGGTTAACATTGAGTTCCATCATTTCCTGGTTCAGTTTTTTGGACATTGGCTTTGGGAATGGAATGAGAAATAAGTTTGCAGAAGCTAAAGCTACCGGTGACTATCTGAAAGCAAGAATGTATGTAAGTACAACCTATGGTTCATTATTATTGATTTTTACCATGGTATGGATTTGTTTTTTAGTAATTAACAGCTTTTTAGACTGGAGTAAAATTTTGAACATAGATCCCGGTCTGTCCGCTGAATTTCGTTATACTGCTTTTTTTCTCTTTAGTTTCTTTTGTCTTCAGATGATCTTCAGAACCATTAATACAATACTTGTTGCAGATCAAAGGTCTGCGGTAGCAGGTTTTGTTGACGTAATGGGTCAATTATGTTCATTAGGGGTGGTTTATTTGTTGACCAAGATCAACGTAAAAGGCAGTTTGTTAGAGTTAACTGTTGCTATTGGGTTAATGCCGGTAGTGGCCTATTTAGTGACAAGTTTTTATTATTTCAGAAAAGATTATAAAGCTTTTATCCCAAAGCTTTCATACTTTCAAAAAAATATGATCAAGGAAATTATGGGTCTGGGAACCAAATTTTTCCTAGTTCAAATTTCTGGTATTATCATATTTCAAACCACCAATATAATTATAAGTCAGATTTTAGGTCCAGCGCAGGTAACTGTTTACAATATTGCGTACAAGTATTTTTTTATTGTCCCCATGTTTTTTTTGATTGTTATCGCTCCGTTTTGGTCTGCATTTACGGAAGCCTATACGAAATCTGATCATGCCTGGATGAAAAAAGTACTGACGAAGCTGAGTAAATATACACTCGTCGCTTTTCCAATGGCTTTGGGGTTATTATTGGTCTCAGACCAACTTTATCATTTTTGGATAAGAGATGACTCGGTTGTGATACCATGGAACGTTTCTTTGTTCCTTTCTATTTATGTAGTCCTTTATGTTAGATTCTCAGTATTTATTTACCTCATAAATGGGATAGGTAAAATTCAATTGCAATTGATAACAAACATAGTTATCTGTGTTTTATATGTGCCGGTTGCAACATTTTTCTGTAAATTGTATGGACTTGAAGGATTGGTATCTGTAAATATAGGAATTGTATTAATTCATTTAACCTTAAGCCAAATTCAAATAGGGAAGTTGGTTAATAAGAAAGCGTATGGAGTCTGGGATAAATAAAAAATTTAGACTGAGGGTACTTAAAAATCCATTAACTATTTGGTTGAAATGGTATTTTACTACGGCAAGATTATTAAAAAAAAATAAAAACAAAAGTCTAAAGATTGGTTATTTGGCTAAGCTGCAAAATTGTAAATTCGGAATGTACAATACAATTTATGATGGAGCAGGCTTGTCAAATTGTAGCTTGGGAGATTATGTTTATATAGCAGACAATTCATTATTATCTAATACCACCATCGGCAAATTTTGTTCCATTGGCCCTGAAGTAAGAATTGGTTTAGGAATACACCCAACGAGCTTTATTTCCACTTTTCCTACATTTTTTTCTACAAAGCAGCAATGCCAGATAACATTAGTGGAGAAAGATTACATTGAAGAAACAGGCGCCGTTACAATTGGAAATGATGTTTGGATTGGTGCAAATGCCTTAGTGCTTTACAATGTAACAATTGGTGATGGTGCCGTAATTGCAGCAGGGTCTGTCGTTACAAAAGATGTGCCTCCTTATGCAATAGTGGGAGGTGTACCTGCAAAAATAATTAAGAAAAGGTTTAGTGAAGAGGAGATTAAACAATTATTAACCTTGAGATGGTGGGATAAAGATATCAATTGGCTACGAGAAAATGCTGAATTTTTTTCAGAGGGAAGGGCTTTTTTAAATAGGTTTCAATAATGCAATATTTGATCGTTAGATTTTTTAAAGCACTTTATATTTTCAAAAATCTTGTTTTAAAGAGAATTTGAATTTTTATTTTCAATTTTTTATATAAAAAGCATTGGTTGCGTTTCTTTTAGCTGTAGCGATATTCCATTGTTGCACATTTCATTGACGGGGAAATGCATTATTGGGGAAGATTTTAAAATGAATAATGGCATATTGTTCTCCAATTTAGGAACAAATGGTAAGTGCAGGATTGAAGTTCGGGAAAACGTAATTTTAAAAATCGGCAAAAAGGTAGGTATAAGTGATATGACTATAACGTGCCACGAAAAAATAACGATAGGTGATAATGTTTTAATTGGGGTGGCAACCCAACTGAGAGATACAGATAATCATTCGTTGAACCCCGCAGATTGGGGAAACGTGAATGAGTGGAAAAATAAAGAAAAATGCGCCTATGGAAATTGGCAACAATGTGTTTATTTGTTCAAATTGTATCATCTTAAAAGGTGTAAAGATAGGAGAGAACACAATAATAGGTGCCGGCAGTGTAGACACAAAAAACATCGCTGCGGGACAGATATGGGCCGGTCATCCCGCGAAGTTTTTAAAAAACAAAGACATTGAAAAAATACTATAAAAATATAAACATTTCTGCGAGTCAGATTTCTCTGTTTCTTTTAATTTTCCAATCAGTTGGGGTTAGAATCATAGAAGGAGCAGGCACTGTTTCATTATTATTAGTGATTCTTCTAAATCATAAAGGTCTTCGATTTATTTTAAGAGGTAATTTTATTCTTTTACTTATTCTGTACAGTATATTGTCAATTATTCAAGAACTGGATATAAAGCAGTATATCATAAATATCCTGCAATTTATAGCTGTTACTTGCTTGATTGGGACATATTTGAAGCAGAAAGAGACTTTTTTGCATGATTTGAAGGCTAATTGTCGCTTTCTTTGTATTTACGCAACTGTAACTTTTCTCATGTTGCAATTACTTCCTCAATTGGCTACTCCGGTATTTTATGGTTATAAATACGTGTCAATTTTTGGGGTATTTATTAATGCAGACTCTATATTATTCGGGTCATTACGCAGGATTTCATCTTTGACTTGGGAGCCGGGTTGCTTTCAGTTAATTACCAGTATATACTTATTGATATTGATCAGTGAAGGAAATAATTTTAAAACAATTATTTGGGTATTTATTCTGCAAATACTTTCAGGGTCAACTACCGGCTACGGAAACTTATTGATTATTCTAGTCTATGTATTACTGAAGAATAAAGTAAAATTATCGTTAATAGTAAGTGTTTGTGTGACATTATGGGCATTGTTTCCTCTGTTGCAATCTAATTTTTTTGAAAAATTTAAGGGAGTTAATTCACAATCGGGTATTATTAGAATGAGAGACCTGAGAGTGGGTCTCGAGAAGTTAGCCGAAAACCCGATATTTGGATTTAATACTCAAAAATTACGAGGAGATAGAGCATCTAAATTAGTAGAAGAGAAGGTGTGGGCAAGTTCAAATTCGTATACGACGGTTGATGATTTGGGCTACTTTGCGGGGGGGTATACCAATGGATTATTAGGTTTATTAATGAACTGGGGGGGCATATTAGGAGCTTTAATTATTTATATGTTTTACAATTCGCAATTAATAACAAAGCCCGATAGATACTTTAATATTTTCTTTTTTACGATTTTTATAATTAGTACGCTTAGTGAACCTATTACCAATACTTCGTTTTTCTATATGTTCCCAATGGCATTTTTATATAATTCGAACTTCTACAGAAAAAAGAAACTGTCTTTACAAGTTGAATAATTTATATATATGTTAATAACGATTATTATAGCCACCTATAATGCGGCTGAATTTTTACAAAGAAGCCTTGATAGTATACGGCTGCAAAAGACAGATGATATAGAATTAATTGTCATGGATGCTGTATCAAAGGACACTACATTAGAAATCCTAAAAAATAATAGCGACATTATCGATTATTTTAAATCTGAAAAAGACAAAGGTGTATATGACGCTTGGAATAAAGGAATTAGGAAGGCAAAAGGCACCTATATTATGTTTTTAGGTGCAGATGATGTTCTATTGCCAGGTGCTATAGAAGCTTATCTAAGATTTATTAAATCAAACTCTGGATTTGATATCATTTCCTCCAGGCTTGATTTAGTAGATGAAATGGGGAATCACCGAAGGTATGTAGGAGAGCTTTTTGTTCATGAAAGATATTGTAAAAGGACATTGTCTTTTGCACATCCTGGAATGTTACATTCTGTAAATATATTCAATAAGGTAGGTCTTTTCAGTTTAGATTATAAAATATGCTCTGATGCTGAGTTTTTTATTAAAAATGGCGGTGCTTTCAAGGCAGGCTTTGTTGATTATGTGACTGTAAGGATGCAACAGGGGGGCATGAGTGTTTCGTATAAAGCGATATGGGAGGCATATAAAATAAGAAAGAATTACCACGTGATAAATCCATTTCAAAATTCCATTGGGATGATAAAAATGGTTTTATTGCTCTTTTTATCAAAGACCAAAACTAAACTCTTGGGCTTGGGTTAAACATATATTACGATGAGTATTCCTAAAATAATTCATTATTGTTGGTTTGGTAGAGGGGAAATTCCCGCAACTGAAAAATTATGTATAGAGTCATGGTCGAGAGTCTTACCTGATTTTCAATTACGTTTTTGGAATGAAGATTCGTTTGATATTGCCAATGCCTGCTCTTATGTAAAACAGGCATATCATCTAAAGAAATATGCATTTGTCAGTGATTATGTTAGAATGTATGCACTCTATCATCATGGTGGCGTCTATTTTGACACTGATGTAGAAGCGATCAAACCTCTCGATAGTTTTCTTGGTAATGATTTTTTTATTGGATTTGAGAATAAAACGTTATTGGGGACCGGCATAATTGGTTCTCAACAAAGTAACTGGTTGCTTAAAGAAATGCTCAACCATTACGATACTAAAGATTTTATTGACAAAAATAATAATTATGATGTTACTACTAATGTACAGATACTAAGTAAGATTTTACTTAGATATGGATTTAACGCTGTAAACTCTGAACAATTCATTAATGGTATTCATATCTATGAAAGGGATTTTTTTAATCCCAAAAAAATAAATGATGTTATATTTAATGTAACGGATAGAACTGTCACTATTCATAGGTTTTCGGGAAGTTGGCTAACTGAAAGAGAGAAAAGGAGGGGGGTGAATGTTATTTGGAGAAGATTTTTTAGACCTTCGCTCCGGTTTTTAAGAGACACCTTAAATAATCTTCTTGGGGAGGTTAAGACGAAGGAAATGGAATTGCAACTAAAGAAATTATTAAGATAAGTAATAAAGTATGGCACTATTAAAGGACCTCATTCAATCGGATCTTTTTAGAATAACCGGTAAACGCTCTAGTTGGCCTACTTTCATTAAATATTTGTATAAGCCTGAGTTTTCATACCTCTTTTTTTTGAGAATCAGCAAGCATCTTACTGAAAATAAAAGTTTTTTCTTAGCTGCTGTATCTATTGCTTTTTATAAATACCTAACTATTAAGTTTGGTTATGAGATACCCTATAACGTCAAAATCGGCAAGGGATTAAGGTTAATTCACCTTGGGGGAATTATTGTAAATCCACTTGCAATAATTGGTGACAATTGTACTATTTTGAGAGGAGTAACAATTGGAAGTAATCGTAGAGGTCAAAGGGCTGGCGCTCCTATTGTTGGAAATGATGTATGGATAGGGGCAAATGCAGCTCTAATTGGGAAAATACTTGTAGGGAATAATGTTATGATTGCCCCAAATTCTTACATTAATGTTGATATACCTGACAATTCAATAGTCTTTGGCAACCCTTGTATTGTCAAACAAAACTATAAAGCAACTGAAGGTTATATTGACCATAAATATGAATAACTTTAATATGAAGAAAATTGAGTGGAAGGAGCCGCATGCTCTGGTCTTTAATGAGCTCATTCAGTGCTTAAATAAAAGTGGATTAAAGTATTTCATCCTTAGAAATTATCATGGGCTACCTGAAATCAATGACTCTAAGGATGTTGACATAATTATAGAGCCGGGATATTATAATAAATCAGCAGAAATATTGAAGGAAATTTATGAAAGTAACAATATCTTATACAGAGTTGTGAAGTATGAGCGAGTCAGATGTTGGTACGGATATAATATAGATAGGGAGTTTTCAATACATATTGATTTAATTGAAGGATATCTAAATAAAGGCTTTGAAATTTTTAAATTTGAAGACTTGTATAGTAACACCGTTGCTTATAAAGATTTTAGGGTTTTGTCAGTACATTATGATGTAATTGTTTTGCTTTATTACAAACTTATTGCTACAAAACAATTGAATCAAAAGTATAGACATTATATATCATCCCAATATCATTCGCACAAGAATTTAATCAATGATATAATTTATAAAACTATAGGTTCTGAATTGGCAAAAAAACTTATTTTGGATCTTGGTGATAAGAACTTCGATAAAATTGTAGGGTATTCCAAAGAACTCTCAACTTCATCTAAAATAAAAGCTTTTACCAAAAGACCATTTAAAGTAATATATGATGTACTGTATTTTATCTTTGACAAATTTAACAGAATTGTAATCTGTACCAAAAAATATCGAAATATGATTGCTGTAGAGGGAGCTGATGGTACAGGCAAGACTACATTTATAAATGGGTTAATAGAAGACATAGACTTTTATTTTAATTCGGATAGCTACAAGAGTAAAGTATATCATTTTAGACCTACAATTCTTCCTAATTTGGGGGCTGTGGGAGAAAAAGCAGGTGTAATGAAAGAAGATAAGGACTTTACCAATCCACATAGAAGAAAACCTGCTGACCCGGTTAGTTCATTTATCAGAATGGTTTATTATTGGCTGGATTATGTGCTTGGGGTCCCTGTAATTGTAAGAAAAAATGCACAATTTGATAACTTCACTATATTTGACCGTTACATATATGATTTTATTGTAGATCCTTACAGGTCTCGAATTAATCTACCTTATTTTGTTCGTAAAACTTTTTCTAAACTTGTTATTAATCCCAGGGTTGTTTTTGTGTTGCTGGCTGAACCTGAAGTAATTTATGCAAGAAAACAAGAACTCACGTTAGTAGAGATTAAAAGGCAAGTGATTGAGTTCAGGAAATTGGCAGAGTCAAGTAGCTATTTTTATATAATTGATGCAGGTCAAAGTCCTGAAGTAATGGTTAAACAAGCGATGGAAATTATATTAAAGGAGTTTTCCACTAACTAATTATGAAAAGGATTTTAGTAAATGCTTATGCTTGTGAACCATTTAAAGGGTCTGAGCAAGGTGTTGGATGGAACTTTGTTTTACAATTGGCTAAGGATTATCAAGTTGATGTAATAACCAGGTCTAATAACAGAAGCGTTATTGAAGCAAACTTACCCAGAGAGTTGAAAAATAATCTGCATTTCCATTATTATGATACTCATCCATTTATTTTAAAATTTAAAAGAAAAGCTAACGGTTTGTATTTATATTACTTTTTCTGGCAAATAGGGGTTTTTAGGCTTGCTAGAAAACTTAGTAAAGGTGCCAAATTTGATTATTCATTTCAGCCAACGATGGGGTCTATGTGGATGCCAACTTTTTTTCCTTTTCTTAATATCTCATTTATTTGGGGGCCTTTGGGCGGTGGAGAAGGTGTACCTAAATCTTTCCTGAATATCTTGCCTGTTAAGGATAGAATCATTCAATCATTTAGATATTCTTTGAAATATTTGGTATATATAAACCCTCTTTTATTTTATTCTCTTTATAAATCAAAAATTCTTTTAATAAGAACTGAAAACTCGCTGGATTTTATACCTAAAAAATTTCGGTATAAAACCCATTTAATTCTGGAAACTGCCATTGAATCAGATGTTTTTAAATATTCTAAGGAAAGGCGTGAGAACGATTGCATTCACTTAATTATTACCGGCAGACTAGTGCCATTTAAAAATGTAATATCTGTTATACATTCGTTAAAATTGTTACCCAATGATTTTAATTTTAAGCTTGATATTATTGGATCTGGACCTGAAAAAAAAAGAATTAAGCAGGCTATTGATACTCATAAATTGAAAACTTCAGTAAACTTCATAGATGAACTGCAGAGAGAAGAAGTTCTTAGAAAACTTTGCAAAGCAGATATTTATTTATTTCCAAGTTTAAGAGAGGGAGGTAGTTGGGCTTTAATGGAGGCTATGGCAGTTGGACTACCTGTGATTTGTTTAAATTGGACAGGAAATGCTGTTATTATAGATGAAAAATCAGCTATTGGATTAGAAGTTACTAACCCACAGCAGTTTATTATTGACTTTGCTGATTCTATTATGAAACTGGCCAATAACAGACAATATAGAATTGATATTGGACGACAAGCAAGGATAAGGATAAAGGAAAAATTTTCTTGGCTTACTAAAGTTTCTGAATTTAAAAAGTTACTTTAATTTAAAAAAGTACATCAATTATGTTTGATATACCATTTATAAATATAAAAGATAAAAATAAAGGAGTATTGTACTATTATTTTTCAAATTCCGATAATAAATATTGGCTTATTCCTGACATTCATTCAAGAACCGCTTTTAACATTTATCAACCAACTAGCGTCAAAGGTAAAATACTGAAATTTTGTTTTTCATTCTTTAAAAATGTAGATGCATTCAGAAGATCAATTGGAGTAGTTCCTGTTTTTTTAGAATTAGATATAAGTTTTTATTCAATTTTATGTAATTGTTTTAATACTAAAGATGTAGAGATTTCTATTTTTGGAGGCACTCCCTCAAATCATCAGAAGATAACAGTTCAAATATTTAATAAATCTCAGATATTAGGCTATTGTAAAATCACAGATTCCTCCGAAATTAAAAATCTCTTTATAAAAGAAAAAAATATTTTAGAGTTCTTGAAAAATAAAGGTTTGTTGAATATACCTGAATGTATTTTATTAAGTGATTATAAAAAAAAATATTCTATTTTCATTCAAAGCTCGATCAAGACAAATGATTCTCAGATTCTTCATGATTTTAAACTACATCATTGGAGTTTTCTTTGTGAATTATTTGAAAAAACTAAGTTAACCTTGCCTTTTAAAGAAACAGATTATTATAAATCTCTTGAAAAGTTAAAGTTAAACATTTGCTATGTTGAGGAGCATAGTAGATCGTTTGTTTTGGAGAAGTTAAGTTATGTGCATCAATATTATGTTGAAGTGCTGGGGAATGAATATTCAGTTTACCATGGTGATTTTACCCCTTGGAATACGTATTATGAAGAGAGATTGCAAGTGTTTGATTTTGAATACGCTAAGTTGACATACCCCCCATTTTTAGACTGGTATCATTTTTTTACACAGGTGCAAATTTTTAAAAATAAATCTTCATCCACTCAAATAATAAATGGTTTTAATAAAAATATTGAATACTTAAATAAATATATTCCAGATCCAAAGTTTCTTTATACATGTTATTTATTAGATGTTATTTCATTCTACATTGATAGAGATAAATCAGCTATGAGTAATGATGTTAAGAAAAATATAAATATTTGGATTGAATTACTGAATATGTTATGAATGTACTGCATTATTCTTTAGGCTTACCTCCTTATCGTAGTGGAGGATTAACAAAGTACGCAACAGACCTGTTAGAAGCCCAGGCAAATAATGGGATCAACGTTAGTCTTTTATATCCTGGCGATTTTACATTTTGGAAAAGTCAAAAAATGCGTATTATTGGAAATGAGTCATTTAAGTCTATTCATATTTATGAGCTTCAAAATTCACCTGTTGTCCCACTTTTACATGGTGTTAAGCAGCCTATTGATATATATACATATGCGCCTTTAGATGAAAGTAAACTGCTTTCATTTTATGAAACAGTTAAGCCAAACATTTTTCATGTGCATACTATAATGGGATTGCCTATTGAAGTTCTAGATTTTTTTAAAAGTAAGAAAGTAAAATTGGTTTTCAGTACACATGACTATTATGGGTTGTGCCCTAAAGTTAATTTTATAAATCAGAATAATCAACTATGTAGTGCGTCCAGCCCAAGCCTTTGTGCCATATGTAACATACATTCTTCCAATACACTATTTCTTAAGTTAAGAAATTCAAAATATCTTTTAAAATATAAAAATAAATTTTCTGGAAAAGTTAAAGTAGCTAAGGTATTTAAAACTTCAGATAATTCTGATCGCAACGTTGCTGATAAAGAAGTGCAAGAATATGAGAAACTTCTGAATTATTATAAAACAATTTTTCTGAAGTTCGATTTTTTTCATTTTAATAGTGAGCAAACTAAGGAAATATTTCAAAAGTATCTACCCATTGATAAATTTAAAGTTATACCAATATCTCACTCTCTTATTAAGGATAACAGGAAAGAAATATCCTTTACACATAATAACACGGGCAAATATCATTTATGCTTTATTGGGAGCACAAACTTTTATAAAGGATTTCCATGGCTTAAAAGTGTATTGGTAGAGTTATATAACGAGGGTCACCTTAATTGGACTTTAGAAGTGTGGGGTGGAAGAGTTGGAATTGACGAAGACTGTAAGCTTATACACTATAAAGGGAAGTATTCCGAAGCAGAGTTGAGTGCTGTATTTCAAGATACTGAATTGTTGATCGTACCTTCAATTTGGAAGGAAACATTTAGTTTTATAACTCTGGAGGCATTATCATTTGGAATTCCGGTACTGGTTAGCGAAAATGTTGGTGCAAAGGATTTGGTTTATTCCTATCATACAGATTTTGTGGTGCCCATCGATGATAATTCTTTAAAGAAAACTTTAAAAAGGATATTACTTGAAAAAGATCCGCTAAGTCTAAAAGTTTTTAATCAAAAAATAGTAAATAATAACTTTAACAATTATTTGGAAAATCATTTAATTGATATTAATAATATATATTGTTCTTTACTAAGTAAGAAATGAATATTGCTATACTAGGAACTCGTGGAATCCCTAATTACTATGGGGGATTTGAACAATGTGCGGAATATTTAGCTCTGGGCTTACTAAAAAAAGGTCATAAGATAACTGTTTATAACTCACATTCTCACCCTTATACAGAATCTCAATGGAGAGGTGTTGATCTTATTCATTGTTATGATCCGGAGGATAAGATCGGTACAGCTGGGCAGTTTATTTACGATTTGAACTGTATTCTTGATTTAAGAAAACGAAAGTTTGATGTTGTCCTTCAACTAGGATATACAAGCAGTTCTATATGGGGATGGCTACTTCCAAGACATGTTGCAATTACTACAAATATGGACGGTCTGGAATGGAAAAGAACTAAATACTCCAACAAAGTGCGCAAGTTTTTGCTATGGGCTGAAAAACTTGGTGTAAAGTATAGTGATCATTTGATTTCCGACTCTATAGGAATTCAGGATTATTTACAGGAGAAATACAAAAAACCTTCTATTTTTATTCCTTATGGTGCCTACATACTTGAGAGCCCTCAGGAGTCAGTACTAAATGAGTATAAACTTGAACCTTTTAACTATGACTTATTAATAGCAAGACTGGAACCGGAAAATAGTGTTGAGGTAATTTTAGACGGAGTGGTGAAAGCAAATACGGGTAGACGGTTTCTGGTAATAGGAAAACATGATACACATTATGGAGAGTATTTGAAAGAAAAGTATAAAACACATAATTCAATGTTTTTTCTGGGGGGAATTTATGATATTAATAAATTAAATTCCATCAGGTATTTTTCCAATTTGTACTTTCATGGGCATACTGTAGGAGGTACTAACCCGTCACTACTCGAAGCTATGGCATCTGAATGTTTGATTTGTGCTAATCAGAACCCTTTTAATGCATATATTCTTGGTGATGATGCGCTCTATTTCTCTACAAAAAGTGACGTTGCAGATGTTTTAAGAACTGTTAAAAAGCAGGATATGTCATCTGTATTTATGATAAAGAATAATATTGCTAAAATAAAGGAAACCTATACATGGGACAAAATTGTGCATCAATATGAGCTTCATTTAGAATCTGTAATAGGCAAAATTAATCGAAAGTGATATTGTTAAAAACGTGTTCGCATCAGTTAATAAAATACCTATATATAACGTTATGAAAATTATAAACACTTCACTAAAAGATGTATTAATCATTGAGCCAAAAATTTTTGAAGATGCCAGAGGCCACTTTTTCGAATCTTTTAACAATTTAACATGGCATGAAAATGAGCTCCCAGTACATTTTGTACAGGATAACCAGTCTTTTTCAATCAAAGGTGTGTTAAGGGGGCTTCATTTTCAGAAGGGTCAACATGCTCAAGGGAAGTTGGTTAGGGTAATCAGGGGAAGAGTTTTGGACGTTGCGGTTGATATTCGTCCTGAATCTCCGACCTTTGGACAATATGAATTTTTTGATTTGGATGCGGAAACTAGCAAAATGGTATATATTCCGGAAGGATTCGCTCATGGTTTTATAGCCTTAGAAGACAGTATATTCAGCTATAAATGTACAGCGGGCTATCACAAAGCTTCAGAGAGCGGTATTCTCTGGAATGACCCGACGCTGCAAATTCAATGGCCGATTTCTGCGCCTATTGTCTCCGATAAGGACAAAGTGTTGCCTACCTTTGAAATGCTCTTTAGTAAACAGAGCGTTTAGAGGTAAGTTTTTTTGAGATTGTTATTCTACTCAACGTACACAATGAAAAATATACTGATCACTGGAGGGGCCGGCTTTATCGGTTCTCATGTAGTACGCCTTTTTGTTAAAAAGTATCCGGAATATCACATTTACAATCTGGATAAACTTACCTACGCCGGCAATTTGGCCAATCTGACCGATGTGGCAGGGGCTTCTAATTACACATTTATCAAAGGCGACATCGTAGACGCTGATTTTATCAATGAACTTTTTGCGGATATCCCTTTTGACGGGGTCATTCATTTAGCGGCGGAGTCGCACGTAGATCGATCGATCCTGTATCCGATGGCGTTTGTTATGACCAACGTGGTAGGCACCTGTCATTTATTGAACGCGGCCAAAAATAGCTGGAAATTAACCGGGTACGAAGGGAAACGCTTCTACCACGTTTCTACCGATGAAGTATACGGTGAACTACATCGACCCGAAGACTTCTTTCGGGAAACCACGCCGTATGATCCCCGGTCACCTTACTCGGCCTCCAAGGCATCTTCCGATCATTTTGTTCGGGCCTACGGCAATACGTATAAGCTGCCTGTGGTCATCACTAATTGTTCTAATAATTACGGTCCCAATCATTTTCCTGAAAAGCTGTTGCCACTGATGATTCATAATATCCTGCATGATAAACCTTTGCCGGTGTACGGTAAAGGCGAAAATGTGCGGGATTGGCTGTTTGTGGAAGACCACGCCCGCGCTATTGATTCGGTGTTTCATACAGGTAAAGACGGAGAAACGTATAACATTGGGGGTTTTAACGAATGGAAAAATATTGACATCGTCAAACTGCTCTGTACGCTGATGGACCAAAAGTTGGCCCGTCCTGCTGGTACCTCTGAAAAACTCATTACATATGTAACGGACCGAGCAGGCCACGATCTGCGCTACGCCATTGATGCTTCCAAGATCATGAATGAACTCGGCTGGAAGCCTTCGTTGCAATTTGAAGAAGGGTTGGAGTGCACGGTCGATTGGTTTTTGAGCAATCAGGTTTGGCTGGATGAGGTCACTTCGGGCAACTACCGGAACTATTATGAAGAAATGTACGCCAATCGGTAGCTGATATGTATGTACTATGATTTTACGATCCGATAGATTTGTGCGCTATAAAAATTCCAAGAATATTATAATCCGGAATGCTCCGCAGCCGCGTCCGCTCAAAATAAGAGCAAGCCAGCCCCGGTAGCGAAGCCGTATATACATGCCGTACCGTATGAAATAGATAAAATTTCATCCCTAGACTATGATACGTTACCTACTTTTCTTTTAATACTTTCGGTAGATACACAAGTTAATACTCTTAAGGGCATTGTTTCACTGACTGATGTTTATTTACCATGTTTTTCGAAGTGAAATCATACCGCCAACATTTGAGGAATAGAGATTACCAAAATCAGCAGAAATAGCGGTTTTTAATTCCATCCCTTTTTTCGGGTATGGAAATGACAATTGAAAAAATCCTGAAAACTGATTTGCCTGATTAGAAATCTTTCGAAAATATTGCGGAAAATTTTGACTGAAAGCCAGCTTCGTTTCAGCCTTAATGAGATTTCTGAATTTACCCTGAAGACCCAAATAGAGCATCGTGACAGTGTTATTGCTAATGATATTATGGCGCAAGCTTTTGGTTAAATAGCGTGGGTCTATAAGCTCTTTTCTGGTATCCATATAGCGGGTAATGAAAGGAGTGCCAATGACATATTGCTGATATGACCAACCACCCGTATATTGCCCATGGTTAAAATAGGTGTCCGGTTCATATCGGTTGAGTAAATCTTCACGAATGTTACCGCCTTTATCCATTGTAGTGAGATACTCAAGGGTAAAATGTTCAAGATGAAAAAAGGAAGCTGAGACTTTGCTTTTATTATTTAATCGAATACCATACAGGCCATCGGGGAAGTTAATGAATACTAATCCCGATTTATCTTCATATGGATGCTGGTGATAAAGTAATACATCCCACTTAATGTTACTGTTTATTTCAACAGCAAAATCAATGGAACCAAGATGATTCCCTAATTGATTCATTAAGTCATGAGAGGAATAATTGGCCCCCTGAGGTGGTTTAGCTACGATTAAATATAAATAATCTTTGAATGAGGAGGGGTAAAGTCCATTGGATGATAGACTCTTACTTAAAAAACGTGCACGACCTCCCCACTGTACATTGTGAATGATTCCGGCAAAAAACTTCACTTTTGATTTACCTATCCGAACATAAAGACTCTTTTGGTGCAGGTACGATTTAAGTGAAGAGTCCTGAGAGCCAAACCAACCGTGTGAATAGGTTACCTGAAAAGCGATAAGCCCCTTCGTAAAGCTGATAGGAACAAAACCGCGTGTACCGATCTGTATCTTGGGCAGGGGTAATGCATTACCGGACCAAGAATAGGAGCCCGAAGTAAGCAATGTATCACCCAAACCAAAGAATTCTTTGCGGCGGCCAGCGTAGATTTCAAATTTTCGGAATCGGAGCGTGGCAGCGGCTGTGGGCAACAGTACGTTGAAAGTTTTACTGGCGTTGGCCACAAGTTCAGCTTGCAGGTGCAGTTGGGGTTTGCGTGAATCGGTACCAAAGGTGGTTTGGCCGCCCAATTTCACAAAGGCAAACGGGTTTTCAAGCGGTACAGTACCGAATTGATTGGCCCGCAGCCAAAACGGCGTCCTTGAATTAGAGGCGGCCATACCGCCCGCTTCAGCAAAGTAGCTTGTTTTACGTAGGGTGGTATCGGTTTGGGCAACCACACTGAAATTCAGGAACAAGAGTAAAAATAAATAACACAGAGCAAAAGGTTGTAGTTTTTTCATAACGTTTAAATTGTGTAGCTTGACTATTAATAAATCACATACTTTTCTATTTCAGAATAGTAGTTTAATAAGCTACCCAAAAGTAATACTTTATAATTCAAATAACAAGTTGATTGTGCTTTAGCTGGCTATTTATACATTAATATTATATATTGATTTTTTACTTCATTGAATGACCCTTTTTGTAATCCAATTTATACTATATCTGCAATTTATATTAGTTTTTTTATTATATTGTATTTTGGAGCTAGAATGAATTTTTAAAGTTTAATGCTGTAATTTAAGCTTTGATGTGCCTTTTTTGGTGATTTGTTTGTTTGGAGAATACAATACTTAGCATTGTGATAATATAGAATAATCCCAATTTTAGCATTGATAATGAATGATATTGCCAGAAGTGGTATAGAAGTAACAAGCAGGATTAGTACAAAAAAGAAGCTGATTATACTGCGGATTATTGTTGCTGTCATTTTGTTTTAAATTAAGTTAACAAAGACTGAAGGTGTGTATGTAATATGCCTGTTTTGTAATAATAATTATGTTTGCAATAATTTTGAAAAAGTTTATAAATCCGCACTACAATATGATACGGATTTATTTTCACTGTTCAACGTTATGAATTATTTATCAAAGATATTATATATGGATTTTGCTTTCTAATTTTTAAGATTATCAAATGATTAATTTACTTTAAAACGAATCAAAGCTTCAGTTAATTTCTGTTAAGTATCCTGTCTTGTTCCTTGATAATGTTTATGTTTTTTAGTAGTTTCTTTCAACGGAATAGCTTATTTTTACCCCACGTTATGACGAAAACTCTACCGTATTTTAGCTATATTTTTTATTCGCCTTTGGGGAATGTTGTTTATGTTAACCGCTGATTCTTTGACTCTATTCGATACCATAGGTCCGCTGGTGGAACTTGCCACGCTGTTTCAGTATGAGTGTGTACTGCCCGAAAACGTAACATCCAAAACGCCGCACCCGTTAGGGGGGGGCTGGCGTGGGCATGCTGCAAACCAGTGGACGGGCGTAGCAGTAGTGTGACTTTTTTCTAGGCGGGTGGTTTGTCCGTTACTATCAAATACTATTCGTTTTGCCACTCGCAAGTTTTGGATCATTTGCAGGTGGCGGCCATACCGCCCGCTTCGGCAAAATAGCTTGCTTTGTGGTGCGTCGTATCATTTTGGGCGGTTACGGCAAAAGCGGATAGACAACAAAGAAACAGAAGCAGCGCTTTAGGGGAGGGGAAAGAATGGTTCATAACGTTGAGTAGGCGGGATTTCTTTTGAGTTTTGGAAATTTACGCCACGTCAAAAATAGGCTAAGAACGCTTATCCTCCAAACTGCTTGGTAACTTTTAGGGGTTTTTGTAGCATCATCCGCCCAAAATTTCTATTTTTATCCCACGTTATGGAAAATACTATACTTAAGTGCTTCCAATTTTTGATTTCTTTTTGGTCGGTAAGTCTTGCAACAATTACCGTTGCGGGGGCCCAATCGGATACGGTACGTCCTCAAATTGAGGGGGGAACGGTATTTCACTATGGCTATGTACGTCCCGAAAAGGTAACGCCCGCGTCGGCACATCCGCCCGTGGGGGTGGAACTGACGCTGGGCCGGCTGCAAACGGGTCAACGGGCGTGGCAGCAGTGCAACTGTTTTTTTCGGGCGGGCGGTTACTTCAATTACTATTCATTTCGCAATCTGCAGGCCCTAGGGCATTCGGCGGGCGTGGGGGCGTACATGGAGCCGCTGCTTTGGCACCGGGCCGCGTTCAGTGTGTCGGTGCGTTTGTCGCTGGGTGTCTCCTACGTGAGTAAGCTATACGACCCGATAGAGAATCCCAACCGCAATTTTGGCTCGCACGCCAACGGCATGACGGGCGTAGGCGTGTACGCGAGAAGGCGCCTTGCGGGCCGGTGGTCGGGGGTGCTGTCGATGGAATACCGTCATTTGTCCAACGCGGGTATTTGGCAACCCAATCAGGGCCTCAACGTGCCGTCGGTGGGCGTGGGGCTGGTGTACGGTCCGCCCGCGATGAAGCTACCCAATCCGCAGTCGTGGGGAAAAGCACCGATGCTGTCTAAGCGATGGTTTGGGCGGGCGGTGGCGCTGGCATCGGTGCGGGTGATGGCGGCGCGGGATGCGTTTCCGGAGCGTTCGTGCCCGATGTTTGGTGTCAATCTGCTGGCGGGCTACCGCTTCACCAAAGCCCACGCGCTGTCGACGGGCGTAGAGCTGCTGAACGACGGCTACATGAAAGAAGAGCTGCGGCGCGGCGGCAGTTCGGCGCGGTACCAACAGGCCACGTGGCTGGCGGGGTATGAATTATGGCAGGGTCGGGTGGCGTTTACGGCGCATTTCGGCTGGAACGTCGTGCGTCCCGGGGCCGCGTTCATGGGGCAAGGTGGCTATCGACCGGCTACCTATCAAAAATACGGATTGCTGTACGTCCTCCACAACGGCCTGACGATGGGCATTGTGGTGAAGGCGTTTGGGGAAAATACCAAGGGATTTCAACTGGCGGTGGGAGGGAGTTTTTAGAAGAATTAGTGAATAATATAAATGTAGGGGCAGGCCTTGCGTCTGCCCGATCCACAACCGAAAAACCAAAAAATGTTAAATGAAAAATGTAAAAGGGGGCAGGCCTTGCGTCTGCGCGATCAACAACCGAAAAACCAAAAAATATTAAATGTAAAATGTAAAAGGGGGAACGTGCTATCTTTTACATTTTGCAGTTTCGCGCGGAGGCGCCTTAAAATGCCACTAAACCAATATCAATTATATGAAGAATGCTCTATTTGTACTCTTTTTAGCCCTTTCGTTGGCTGGGCGAAGTCAATCATCGGCGACGAGTGAGGTAAAGGGACAGGGGACGCCGGTATCGCCCCAAGGAATTTTGTACCGTCCGGGCGTGGTGGTGATGCTTCACGGCGGGACGGCGGGTTTGGGGGCCGGCGTGGCGGTAGCGCTGCACCGACGCGTCAACCTGCGGGTGGGTGTGAATGCCTTCACGTATCAAACCCAGATCCTGAGCGGGAAAGATACGGATGACCTTCAGATTGCCTTTGACGTAAAAGCAAAATTGAAGTCGGCCAATGTGCTGTTAGATCTCTATCCGTTCAAAAATCTGGGCCTGCACTTGACGGGCGGGCTGTATTATAACCTCAATGAAATGACGTTTTTCGGTAAGCCCACCAAGGACGTGAAATTCAACGATGTGGTCTTTAACATTGACGAGATCGGCACCCTCGACGGGAAGGCAAGCTTCAACAAAACTGCGCCCTACGTGGGGTTTGGCTGGGGACAGCCTTTTTTGCGGAATCGCTTTAAAGTGTCGTTCGATGCCGGATTTTTCTTTATGCAATCGCCGAAGATCACCTTCCGCACCACCAAGATGCTGGAGCCTTCTTCCGATCAGGGAGCCGTGATCGAGCAGAGCCTGGAGCCGGTAAAGTATTATCCTGTCGTGAATATCAGTCTTTCATATAATTTGGGAAAATTTTGGTAAGGCGATACAATGGAACACGGATGACACGGATTTATACGGATACATTCATTTAAACCTCAACCTCGAAAAACGCTATACCAATGAAAAAATCACTACTGTCTTTTAATAACCCGGCCGGCATTCTGCTGTTGTTGGTACTGATGACTGGCTGCAAAGCCATCACGGACATGACCAAAGTGGAGCCTTTTGCCAATGTAACCTATAAACTGAAATACCAACCCGCCAAAACGCTGGTGCAGGGCCTGATCGTGGATGCCAAAACGGGCGTTCCGCTGACGGTTCCCGTACAGATCCTGATCACGGGCAAGGATGCGGGGCGGATCGTGACCTTTGAAGGCAAAGCCCTGCGCAACTTTACCGCCGACCGAGGAAGCCTGTACCTTGGATTGACGGGCACGGTGCCGTCGGTGTTGGCCCCGGCCGAAATTAAGATCGTGGCGGATGCAGCGGGGTACATTCCTTCGAGTGTGACGGTGCCGTTGGTGCAGGAACTCAATACACCTTTTACCCTCGCATTGGTCAAAGAGTCGGCACCGCCGGCGGGCGTGGGCGTCAAGACGGAAGCATTGCCCGCCGCGACCGCAGCGGGACTGACGGCCGCTAAGCAAATAACGGTTTCGGCCCCAGCCACCGCCAACAGCGCACCCGTACAGGCGACCATCGAATTTCCGAAAAATACAATTTTGCGGGATGATAAAGGCAATCCCATCATCGCGACCGTCACCGCGACGGTTTCGACTTATTCGACGCAGTCTTCGACGGCGATGCTGGGGACGGCCATCGGGTCCAACATTCAGTTGGCCAAAGATGCCGACGGAAAAACGGATGTGAAGGCTACCCTGCAACCGGCCGGGTACCTATCGGTGGAGCTGACTGACGCGAAAGGCACCAAAGTAAGCGCGTTTAGCAACCCCGTAATGGTGAGCACGGGCATTTCATCAGAATTCGTTCACCCGATCACTAAGCAAAAGGTAAAAGCCGGTGATGATCTGCAGGTGTACGTTTACGACGAAAAAACGGGCGTATGGGCGTACGAGCAAATGACCAAAGCGGAAATGCTGGGCAGCGGCTTGGGGGTAAAATTTTCCGTGACGCACTTCTCTGACCGAGCCATTGGCTGGCAGGCGCAGAATCGCTGTGATGCGAATTATTTCAATGTCACTGGCTTACCGGCGGGGTTAGCGTTTGAATATGAATTTCGGGAGAATTTTTATCCGGGCAATGTGTACCGCTACCAAAGTGCGATCGGGGCCGATGGTACCGTGTCCATTTATTTTCCCGGTGCTTCGTTGGATGCGGCAGGGCGCAGCATGTCCGTCGAGCTTTTTACGCCATCGGGCATCAGTCTTTACAAATATACCGGCTCACTTTGCGCCCTTCCGCTGCTGTTGAGACTTACCCCTCCGGCGGCAGGAAATACGGTGAATGTAGCGGCGGTGGCCAAAGCAACCTGCGAAAACGGCAAGAAGTTTGAGATCACGTCGCCCGCCACTATTTACTACGCCAAAGTAAGCTCACCGCCGCCTTTCGGCTGGCCGAGTACGCAGTTTGGCCCCGATGGCAAAGGAACATTCGTGGGTTTGGAACCCAATACCGACTATGAAGCACGTTTATACTACGGAGAAGATGTTTTTTCACAACCTTTTAAAACAGGAACCACTAACACCACCCTTACCTTTGAATACCAAATCAGGGGCGATGTAAGTTTCTGTAAATAAAGTGTCTCTGAAACTGAAAAATGTTAAATGAAAAATGTAGGGGCAGGCCTCGCGTCTGCCCGGCTATAAACCGAACAGGCCTGCCTCCCGCAAGGCCGATTAGACGCAGGTTAGACGCAAAATAGGTTAGACGCAAAAGAGGGCAGACGCAAAATAGGGTAGACGCAAGGCCTGCCCCTACGGATTCGGTTTTGCATTTTGCGGTTTTACATTTTTCGGTTCTTTTAACCACTATTAGATGAACAAATACAATCCATACCATCTGTTCGCGGCGCTATTGGCCGTGCCGGCGCTGTTTTCTCATTTGGGGTATGTCCCGCTGGACATGTCGACCGATGAGGCGCGCCGGGCTTTGGTGGCCTTGGAGATGGATTTGACGGGTAATTACCTTACGCCGACGCTGAACGGCAAATTTTATTTCAACAAACCGCCGTTGTACAACTGGCTGATTTTGGGGTCTTATCGGCTGTGGGGCGATTATTCGTCGTGGAGTTTACGGTTTCCCATGGCAGTGTCGGTACTGGGGTTTTCGTTGACGATCTTTTTATGGTTACGACGATACGTTTCATACCAAACCGCCGCCGTGGTAGCGCTGCTGCAACTGGTGAACGGACGGGTATTGTTTTACGAAACACTTTATGGACTCATCGACAGCACCTATTCTTGGGTGACTTTTTCAGGTTTTATGGTGGTTTATGCCTACGACCGAAAGAAAAATTATTGGGGCCTTTTTCTCCTTTCATACCTGCTCACTACGCTGGGGTTTATGATGAAGGGATTGCCTTCGTTGGTATTTCAGGGCCTTACTTTGGTGGCGTGGCTGGGGTATCAACGCAAATGGCGGGTGTTGTGGCATCCCGCGCATTTTGTGGGAATTGCGCTGTTTGTGGGCATTGTAGGTACTTACTATACCCTGAGCGCGGCGCAATTTGGGTTCCCTCTCGACAAAGCCGTTCAGATTTTATGGAGTGAAAGCGCCAAACGGACGGGATTGGTGTTTGGTTGGGTAGCTACGCTGGAGCACTTGGCGTCGTTTCCGTTCGAGTTTTTCTTTCACTTTTTGCCGTTTACGTTGCTGTCGTGGGTGTTTTTTGGCTCTCCTTGGCAGGCTCGGTTGAAAGAGAATTCATTTTTTACGTTTTGTGGGTTGGTTTTTATCGCCAATATTCCAGTGTATTGGATTTCTCCGCAGGTATACGCGCGTTATACGCTAATGTTGTTGCCGCTGCTTTTTGTACTGTTTGTCGATGCCTATGAGCGGCACCCCGAAGGTCGCCCGCGCAAATGGGTTGAGTGGGTGTATGGCGCGGCCATGGGGCTGACTTCGGTGGCGATTTGGGCGGCGGCATGGATCAAATCGACGCGGGATCTGCCAGAAGTATACTGGGTATGTACACTTAGCATGGTAGCATTGGCCGGATGCACGTGGGTATTTTGGAAAACCCCCGCCTGGCGCTTGGATGTGTTTATTGTATTTTTATTGGTGGCGCGGCTGTCGTTTAATTTTTTGTTTATTCCACCCCGAAAAGACAAGCGCCAACGCTACCAAGACAACAATGAGCGAGTGGCTCGCCTCACGCTGGATGGGCAAGGAAAGCCCTTGCCTTTGTACGGTTATGGGCAGACAATCGGAGATGATGGCGCGACCGATGTTAACAGTTTTCACGTTTCGGCCCTGCGTGGGCGGGTGCTGACGAGCACGTCGAAAAAAATACCAGGCGCTTATTACATTGCGGACTCAGTGCATCTGGTGGGAGAACGCTACCATGAGTACGCAACGGTGCTGCTCTACCCCGAGCGTCAAGCTAAACTTATTAGGTTTGACTCAACCCAAAAGAAGGAGTTAGGAGGCGGTACTACTATCCACAACAGACTCCTCACTATTAAATTTAACCATTAAATATGACTTTAAAACTTCCTACGGAGGATCTTCAGGTCTCCATCGTCATCGGGGTTTACAACGAGGAAGAGAATATTCGCCCTTTGCTCTCCGAAATCAGGAATGCCCTGCGCGGATACATGTACGAGATCATCATTGTCAACGACGGCTCAACCGACGGTAGCCTTGCGGAAGCATTGAATCCCACGGTGGGCCACCCAGTCGTGGTGGACTTACAGAAAAACTACGGTCAAAGCCAGGCCATGGCGGCGGGTATTGAAGTGGCACGTGGTAAATACATTGTCACCATTGATGGCGATGGGCAAAACGACCCTGCGGATATTCCATCCATGCTAACCTTGGCCCAAAAGGACAATTATGACTTGGTGGCTTCTGTGCGCAAAAGACGAAAAGATAACTACTTTACCCGTAAGCTCCCTAGCCAACTCGCCAATGCGCTCATTCGTCGGCTGGTGGGTGTTCACCTCCATGATTACGGAAGTACCTTGAAGGTGTTTCGGGCTTCATTGGCCAAAAAGCTGCCCCTCTACGGCGAACTCCACCGGTTCATTCCTGTGTTGGCGGCCATCGAGGGCGCACGCATGACGGAGGTGCCGGTCAACCATCGCCCTAGGCTTGCGGGAACCTCCAAGTACGGCTTAGGGCGTACGGTGAAGGTCATGAGTGATTTGGTATGGGTCTATTTTTTAAAAAAATACCTATCGAAGCCTATTCATTTTTTTGGACGTATCGCTTTTTGGCTGGTCATGGGTGGGAGTGGGTTGGGGGCTTTAACGGTGACCCGATGGTGGTTATCTCCACATAGTACCTTAGGGAGTTTGCCTTTGGCAACCCTGTTGTTGATGCTTTCGGCGGGTTATTTTCTGGGCTTGGGTATTTTGGCCGAGCTGCTGATGCGCACATTCTATGAAGCAAAAGGTAAAAAGCCTTATACGATTCGGCAGATATATTATCCAGAATTTAAAAAGAAATAAACATGGTTGTATTAATCACAGGGGGGGCGGGCTTTATCGGTTCCCATTTATCGGAGCGATTGTTGCGGCAGGGGCATACCGTTCTGTGTGTTGATAATCTAGATAATTATCTTTATTCCGCGGCACTTAAGCGCGAAAATGTTCAACTTCTTTCGGCCTACCCTGCCTTCATCTTCGTTGAAGAAGACATCCGCAACAAGATGGCGTTGCGGCAGGTGATGCTTGATTATGGTTGTGAGGCAGTGTTTCACTTGGCGGCTTACGCGGGGGTGCGGGCGTCGGTAGAGGTTCCCGAAAAATTCATGGAAATCAACATCAACGGCACCTTGGCGGTGCTGGAAGCCATGCGGGAAGCGCAGGTAAAAACCTTGGTTTTTGCTTCCTCTTCTTCAGTGTACGGCGATACAACGCCTACGCTATTTAAAGAAACCGACGCCGCCGAGTGCCCTATTTCCCCCTATGCGGCTTCTAAACGAGCGGCGGAGCTGTTGGCGTATTCCTATTACTCCCTCTATGGCTTTGATATTACATGTTTACGGCTTTTTACGGTCTATGGCCCCCGCCAACGGCCAGAAATGGCCATTAGGAAGTTTATACAGCTGATACTAGACGAAGAGCCGATAGAATTGTACGGTAATGGTCAGACTTTTAGGAATTACACCTACGTGGCAGATGCCGTGCAGGGCTTTATGAAAGCACTTGAACATTCGGCGGAAGGATTTAGGGTGTACAACATCGGCGGGGCAAAGTCCATTGGTTTGGAGGAGGTCATTTCGACGCTTGAACGGGTTATTGGGAAAAAAAGCACTGTAATCTATCGCGCTGCGCAGGCGGGCGACGTGCGACATACGGCGGCGGATATTTCAAAAGCGGGTAAACAACTCGGGTATGCCCCCGTAGTCACGCTAGAGGAAGGCATTCGCCAGTATATGAAATGGCTGATGGCGAGTGCTACGCCCGTAAACGTTTAGGTCGTTTTTTGTTTGCTTCGGCATCGCCAAAATAGGGGGAAGTGTGATAGAATAGGGGCCCTTCGTAGAAATAATACCTCGCGGTTGTGTTCTTGAAAATTTAATATAAAAAAAACGCATTACCATATTTCGGGGGGGGCTGGCAGGCGAAAAACTGATTTTTTACGAAATTTACCTTGCAAGTAGAAGGAAGTTTGGTATTTTTATCCAAGTTTATCAAGGCTTCCTTAGGTTGGAAGGCTGAAAACAAACTCAACGTTTTGAAAATGTAGCGTTATGAAAAAAGCACTATGGGTGGTTTGTGTCCTTGCTTTGGGGCGAGTGTATGCAGTGGAAAGCAAGGGAGATTCTTCCGTACAGTGGTTGCCGGGAGGCATTGGAATCCACGCTGGAATCACGGGTGTGGGGGGGCATTTGGCCTGGAAACTACCCACTAAGGCGCGGTTAGTGCTGCGGCTAGGAGGTACTTATTTAGGATACAAAAAAACGTTAGAATTGGATTTGGGCGATAGCTCGATTGTTGAGCTGCGACCTGATTTTGTAATAGGACTTGTACAGACCTCCCTTAAATGGCATCCCTTTCGGCGGGGTGCTTTTTTTGTGACTGGCGGCGTAGGCTACACTTGGCGCCCCGATATTCGACTGGAAATGACGGCTAAAACCCTGCTCGAACTGGGTGGTATTCAGATGAAGCCCGAAGAGTTTGGAACCATACAATTGGGCGTGAGGTGGTCGCCGATTGTGGGTTATGCTGGGTTTGGCTTCGGGCGGTCTATTCCCCGTCGCCGCTTCGGAATGGGAGTAGAAATGGGCTGCTATTATTTAGGCTCACCCAAAGTGGACATGGAGTTTGAAGGTTTTCTAGAAACCACCACGCTTGCAGAACAAACTCCACTCATCGAACGAAATATGCGCGGGTATCGCTTCTTACCCAATCTGCAATTGGTGTTTACATATTCATTGTTTAAAAAACCGCTCCGCCCATGAAAAGAGTTCTGTTGCTGTTGGGGATGTGGCTAGGAATGGTCAGTGCCTGTAAGAATCCCATTGATGGGCTTGAAATTCGTTTCAAAAAGCCGTATCCAGTGGCCCTGGATGTACAATATTACACAGCGGCGGGCGACAGTGTGCCCGCTTCGACGCAGGTTATTTTGACCGGGCCAGATGCTAATCGCCTGATTACGACGGTCAATACCAAGAAAATTAAAGTCTCCTCCGACGGGGCGTTGTTTTTGTCGATAGATTCTCTTGGGCTTCGGCCTACCCCCGAAAATCCCCTACGCTTTACAGTAGTGGTGAAGTCGCCGGGCTTTGTAGATGCTATTTTGCCAGTAGAAATGAAAAGCGACGTGCAACGCTCGGTAGTGCTGATCATGCAGCCTTCGGGGACTAATTCCCGGGTGAGGGTATCCCAAATGAATGCGGGAGGGCAAGGAGCCTTAGATAAAGATTGGAATATTGAAACCCCAACTCCGATTTTATCGGGGCAATCAACAGCGAAAGCGCTAATAGTCAAAGGGGCCCAACTAAAAGATGTAAAAGGAGCGGCGGTCGACGGAACCCTGACGGCGAGGTTTCAATCGGTCGACATTGCCAAACCCTACGAAACCTTCCTGATTAATCCCATCACCAATCAAACCATTACAAAGCCCTTGCTCCCAGGTGGTACGGCGGTGGCGGCCAATCAGCAGTTGACCCAAATTGCGGGGGCTTTTCTGCTTCAACTGCACAATGAGCAGTACCAGTTGGTCAAAACACTTTCGCAACCGATTCAGGTGCGTTTCAGTGTTTCGCCGCAGTTGTACAATCCACAAGAACGGCGGGTAGTGCAGGCGGGTGATGCTATCCCGCTTTACAGCTTTGATGCTGCCACGGAGCAGTGGCAAACCGAAACCGCGGGGAAAGTACAAAAGTCGGCCAATGGCGGGTTGGAATACATTGCCGAACTGTCGCATCTGTCGCTGTGGGTGGCAGGATTTACGAAGCAGAAGTGCGACACGGGCCCGAGTTTTAAGATTAAGAGCAGCCTGCCAATAACCAACCTCCAGTACCAGTGTGAGGTTATCAACGAAGCCACTGGTGCACGTCTGCAAGTGTTTAAATCAACTGTCAATAACGGCGAGATCATAAAAGTCAATGGGTTAGAAAGTGATCAATTTGTCCGTTTGCGCATTACAGATGTGTTGGGAACGGCGGTGGTCAATTCTCAATTGGTCAACGGGTGCAGTGGGGAAGTGCAAGAAATAGACGTATCGTCGTTTAAGAAACAGATTCAGAAATGCCCCAATGGGCCAAGTTTTAGAATAAGGAGCCCCTTGCCTAACAGCGACTACCGCTATAATTTTACGGTTATTAACGCCGAAACCAACGTCACGTTGCAAAGTTTCCAAACCACGGCCAATAACAACGAAGTGGTGCGTCTGAGTGGGCTTGATAGTGACCAGAGGGTGCGTTTGAGAATTACGGACATTGTAAGCTCGGCCGTGGTGACCTCGGAGCCAGTGGATGCTTGCGCGAGTAATGCGGAGTTGGGAATAGAGATCAATAATTTCAAGGTACCGCCGCAGCGCTGTGCTGCTTCGCCCGTATTTCGCATCAGCAGTACTCTGCCCAACAGTGATCGACGGTATTCGTTTGAGGTGATAGATGCCGATACCAAAGGGCGTATTCAGTTCTTTCAAACTACTGCCAACAACGGTGATTTGATTCGACTCGGCGGGTTTTATGAAAATACGGGTAAAATTCAACTCCGCGTTTTTGACATTGTAAGCTCGGCTCAGGTGCTTACGGGAGCCGTAGAAGCGTGTAGCAACGTAACATTGGCATTGGTATTGGAGAATTTCAAAACACCTCCACCCAAATGTTCGGTTCCGTTGGGATTCCGGGTAAAGAGCAATCTACCAAACAGTGGTACGACCTATCAGGTGCAGGTAATCAATGCCCTTACCAACGGAGTGATGCAGTCATTTGCCACCACTATCAACAATGGTCAAATAATCAATGTCAACGGCCTTTATAGCGACGAGACAGTTCGCCTTAAGATTATGGATAACTTAAGCGGGGCTGTGGCGCTCTCAGCCGCTGTGGGAGCCTGTAATACGACAGTTCAGGAAATTGATGTGACCTCGTTTAAAAAACCAGTTCTGAAATGCCCGTCGCCGCTGACTTTCAGCGTAAGAAGCAATTTGCCCATCAGTGAGCGGACTTATAATGGGGAGGTAATCAAAGTATCCAATAATGCAGTACTGCAAACCTTTACAACAACCCTTAATAATGGTAATCAGATTAGAATCAACGGATTGGATGCTGAGCAGAATGTTCGTTTAAAAATTTATGATAACCAAAGTACGGCAATTGCCAACTCTGCTTCGACGGATGCCTGCGCGACGGGGACGCAGGTTATTGATGTGACCTCGTTTAGGGCGCCACCAGATATCAAACCAGGGCAAGTTTTGATCACCTTGCAATTCCCTTGTAAGGAACTGGACCGCACTAAACTGCCTACGCTAGAACTATACGGCCGATTCAGAGAAACGGGTACGCTCCAATGGAGGAACCTGCCCAATTTGGCCTATGAAGAAGGTAAATCTTCATTCAGTATATTGACCGACTTGCTGGTAGTGGGCAAAACCTACGATTTTCAGGCTGGGCCTGCACCAGGATATTATTCTTTCAGTGAAAATGCCTACAAGCTGGAGAAGGCGGATTGGATCATTAAAATTAAGACCGATGAATATTGTAAATAATAAATATTGAACCGCCTAGCTGAAACTACGGAAGGGTACATTTTGGAGCAAAAATCAGGCGCTAATCGGAGGAAGCTCCCGATGAAGATAAATATGCTTTAAGAGATATTGGCGAGGCTTGAATGCAAATTAAATATTTTTTTTGGTATATATAATTTGAGGACTTTAAAGTGTAAAACTTGTTAATTAGAGATAATTAAAGGTATTTTTGGTTGATTGTTCTTTAAATATATGCTGTTTTATGGGATATTTAATTATGAATTAAGTAAATAAAATTTGTAATATTTTTAGATTTTCACCCTAAGTTAATGCATTTGTGTATGCTTTATCGGTTTTACGAATTCAATTAAAAGAATATTATTTGATAACTTTTTTTGAAAAAAGGTAAAAATTTATGGTTTATTTTACGGAATTCGTCTATATTTGATATACCAATAAGAAATGACAAAAATCATATTTATTGTAAGGTAGTTTTATAACTTTACCGATATTAAAATTTATTATTTTGGCATTTTGATAAAGGTACATTACTAGTGCTTTGGTCGAGTATCAACCATTGTAAATTCAACGTTATGTCTCAACACTCGTTACTACCGTCTACGATTACTTACCAAATTAATCGACGGAAAAATCACCCACGCTTTGTGGCTGATGTTATGCTAGTTATGCTGTCTTACATACTGGCCGCCAATTTTACCAACCGTACCTTACAACAGGTAGATGTTTTAATTATTTCTGGAATGGGAATGGGTTGGTACTTCTCTTCCAAACTCACAGATCTGTACAATGAATTTCGAACGGTAACCTTCATTGATGAGATTCTGGCATTGTTGCCCAATTTGCTTACCCAATTTATTATTTTAGTGGTCTCGCTTTTCTTCTTGAAAGATTACGACTACACCCGCAGCTTTACCCTTGCGTATGTGGCGGTTTTGGGGGCAAATGTGGTATTCAAAATGTACAGCACCCGAAAGTTAGTTCGCTTCTGGAATCTAAAAGGCGTAAACCAGCGGAACTTAGTGATTGTTGGTGAAATGAATCAAGTCGATGGTTTTCGCGATTTGGTGCAACGAAACCCACAGTTTGGGTACACCATTTTGGGAGCATGGGGCTACAAGGAAGCTGGCAGAAGCACGCCACCACTTCTTGAAACCATTGATTTTCTGAACGAAACGGCCCTTGGCAAAGTGATTGATGAATTGGTGATTGCGCCGAGTCAATTTGAAGAAAGTTACGTAAAAGGCATCATCACCTGGGCAGACAAAAAAGGAATTTTGGTGCGTTTTACGCCCGGCTTTTTTCAGTTCAGCGCCTCACGTTATTCACTGGAGCTGTTTGGTAATTATCCGTTGATTACCGTGCGCAGTACCCCGCTCGAAATGGATTCGTGGTGGATGCTCAAGCGGGCGTTTGATGTGCTTTTCAGTGCGGTATTTTTGGTACTAGTCGCTTCTTGGTTATTTCCCTTGATTGCGCTGGCCATCCGGTGGGATTCGCGCGGACCCGTGTTTTTTGTCCAGGACCGTTGGGGACAACGCGGACGTAATATTGGGGTTTGGAAGTTCAGAACCATGTACCACAACGCTTCAACGGTGAGGGCAGATGGTGGATTTAACCAAACGACCCAAGATGACCCACGCATCACAAAAGTTGGACGGTTTTTACGGAAGACCAACCTCGACGAACTTCCGCAGTTTATCAATGTGCTGCTGGGAACTATGTCGGTGGTAGGCCCGCGACCACACGCAGTAAAGCATAGCTTAGAAACACTCCCCAAAATTGATAATTACATGATTCGTCACCGCCTCAAGCCGGGCATTACGGGATGGGCGCAGGTGAATGGTTTTCGGGGCGAAACGCAAGAAATCGGCCTGATGCGCAAACGCGTCGATTATGATATTTGGTACATTGAAAACTGGAGCTTAGTGCTTGATTTTCAGATTGTACTCCGTACTGCTTACAACATGGTGAAGGGAGACCCCAAGGCATTTTAACGGGCTCATTTCACCGCAACCCTCCTCTTTGACAATGAGTGGAAGTGTAACAAAAACCCTTTTCTGACGGAAAAGGGTTTTTTTATGGGCCGATTAGCGTTGTCTTTGGGGATTTCTTCCTTATTTTTATGAAATGATCCACAATTCTTATTTTGAATGGCCTTTTTATTCTTTTTTCAGACTTTTTTTTCTTCCCCAACGCTGCTTGATGGGCTGATTATTGCCGCTTTGATTGCGCTAATAGCCGTTCAAATAGGAGCCCTTTTGAGGGCAAACTCATTGTCAAAAAAAAGAAAGCAAATCCGTTTGGGGCTCAACGTTTTGATGGGAATTGTACTTTTAATTTATGTCATACAGCCGCATTGGACAACCTCAGCCGATACCAACCGTGTATTGCTCGTCAGTGAAAATATACCCTTAGATGCTGTAAAAAAAGCCCAAGATAGTCTGAAAATTACCGAAACTTTTTCTTTAGAAGACTTTGAGCGCCGTACGTCAGAAACGGCCGATTTTGTGGCCCAATTGGGAACGGTTTATGTGCTGGGGCAGGATGCTCGCCCCCAATTGCTCGCCCATTTGAGTAATCATGAGATTCATTGGATTCCGTGGTTTAAAAAAAACGAATTAACGTCGATTCAGTGGAAGGCCATGCTCCGAAAAGGAGAATTGCAGGAAGTGTCGGGAGCCGTCGCCTTGGACGCGCCTAAGGTGCTCAAAATCAACTATGCCAATCAGGTACTGGACAGTGTTTCGTTGCGCAAAGGAAGCCAAACTTTTCGCCTTACGTTTCCTTCTTTTGCCATTGGACGAACCGAAACCACCTTGCTGTTAGACAATCAACCCTTACAGAAAGTGGCTTTTTATTCCCGAAAACCGCAGCCTATCTCGGCCTACTTTGTTTTGCAAAACCCTGATTTTGAGAGCAAAGCCGTAGCAGAGTGGTTGGGAAAAAAGGGTAGCAGGGTAGAAATGGTTACGGCCGTAGCCAAGAATACTCAAATGAGTGTATCCATGAATCAGGTAAAAAATAAAAAAGATTTTGTGCCCGATATTGTCTTTACTGACCCCGAAAATGCGGGCCATCCGTTGGTGAAAAAGGCCGTATCGGATGGGAAAAGTGTTTTATTTTACAACATAACGAATCCTGAGCAAGCTGCAAAAAAGGTGAATGCCGCACTGGGAACAAAATGGAATCTAAAGAAGATTTCGAATGATGAAAGTGTTTTGGTAGGAAACGAACTGACGGCCTTGCCGTACCGATTGGCAGAAAATCCAAACCAAAAGAATATTTTGGGCTATCCCGTTGCCGTGCAAAAAACGGGTGGAATGGTGGGTCTTAGTTTATTCAACGAAACTTTTTCGTTGAAATTAAGCGGCGATAGCTTGGCTTATGATAAAATTTGGTCGGGTATTTTGCAGGCGTTGGTGCCCGCGCAAGAAGGGAATATTGTAGTGACTGCCCCGCTTTGGAAAGACACGCGCGCGAGCCTGGTTTTGAATAAATTTTCGCAACCTCTCCCGTCCATTTCGGTGGCCGAAGATACGGTTTCACTCCAACGTTCTGCCCTCAACTCGCTTAGTTATGGTACTGACTATATCTTCAGAAAATCGGGTTGGCAGACCTTTCTGGATTCGTTGGAAGTGTACGTAGAGGAAAATGAAACGATGGTATCGAATGCGGCCCGAATGGCGGAGAGTGTGCAGGCGCACAAGAGCAATTTGCCGAAATATTCGAGAGAAACGACGCAACAGATGACCGAAAAATTGCCAGATTGGGCATGGTTGGGGCTCTTTTTGCTTTGCCTAACTGCCCTTTGGGTTGAACCTAAATTAAGGTATTAACTTACCAGTTAGTCGGTTCAAAACCGACCGACAGCTAATGACTAAGCTATTGGCAGGAATTGTTTATTCATCTTTAAGCAAAAAAAGGCAGACCAACACGGCCTGCCCTTCAGACTTAAAATATCATGGCTGTGAATGGGTATTATTTTTTAAAGAAAAAAGTACTCGGTGCGATTTCGGCCTTGACCGAATCAATCAATGTACCGTTGGGTTGATAGCGGAGAACATAGCCAGCTTGTTTGAAAGAGGGCACCAAACCCGCATAAATTATGCCCGTTTGTGGGTCAACGCCCAACCCACCCGAAAATAACCGATTGATGAAAGGTTTGTCGGCCACTACGACCGCCGCATCGATGGGGAAGCTGTAAGTTTCGCCTTTTTGGAGGTAGCCGTCGGCCGCGTCGTAGAATGAATGGGTGAAATAAATGGTCTTTTTGTCGGCGCTCAGCGTGAACGAACTAGGCGATTTTGACGCATTGGGCGACGTAATTTTAAAACGTGTTTCCACCGTTTTGGTTTGGGTGTTTAGCCGTATCATTTCTCCTCCCGCGTACAGCCAAAGTTTGTTATTGACATCAAGACCCACCAATTCAGGATTTCTGCCAATTTCGATTGATTGTTTAACGGCATCGGTGGCAATATCGATAACGGTAATTTTTGTCATTCCGCTTCCCGTATTTCCCACAAAGGCTTCGTTGCCAATGACCAAAATGCTTTCGGCGCCGTTTTGGACGGGGATTTTCTTGGTCAATTTGTTGGTGGTCAAATCAAGCACGGCCACGTAGCCAGGGTTTTTGTAAAAATTAGAAAAATCTCCGGTAACGTCCCAGCAGGTAACGTAGGCTTTGGTATCGGTTGCTTTGGCCACCGCCCGAGGATTCTCCACTTCGGTGGAAGGAATTGACGTTAGACTTTTAAACGTTCGGGCGTCAACGATTTCGATGCCGTCTTTGCCCGCCGTTGAGTTATCGACGAGGATAATACCTTTTTCGTTGACTTCCGCATAACCGCTCAGGCTCCCTGCAAGCGTACGACTGTTCTCTTTCTGAAAAATGTCATACGAGGCGGTTGTAGAAGTTCGTTGTACCAAAGAAATAGACCCATTGTTGTCCAGAAAATTTCCCGCATTAATGACGAGTACACCATTGTCGTAGGGTTGCGACGGCACGGGATCGGTGGAGTTACAGGCGGAGAAACCAACGCTTAAAAGGCTGATAATAAGCAGATAATTACGATTCATTTGTGGTTTGTTTTGATTGAAAATAAAAAATAACGTTGAGTGATAGTGTTCTTAAAGGCATCGCGTTTTTCTTGAGATTGGGATACACGGTGTTGGTTAGGTTGTTTCCCTGAAGCGCGATGTCGCTGCGAAAGTTTCCTTTTTGAAATTGATAATTCAACACCGCATTCAGCAAATAATAGGGGGCAAAAGGCCGACCCGAGTGGTCAAAAGTGCTGTAACGCGCCGAATTAAATTGCTGTTGCACGGTGAGAGAGCCTTTGCCATGGGTGGCAGTAAGTGTTCCTGCAAACGTGTGTCGTGGCACATAAATGAGTTGTTTTCCGATAAAGTCTTGGGTGTAAGGCCCGTAGGTTTTTTGTTGCGAAGCATCGGTCAACCCATAATTTAGGTTGGCGTCTAACTGCGTTTTATGCCATTGGGTTTTTAAGCCAAACGTAAATTCAAGCCCTTTGGAAAGTACCTGCTGGAGGTTTTCGACCCGATAATTGCGTTCTGGGTTCCAGTACGTCCAATCGTCGATGAGGTTATGAAAGGCGGTGAGTGATACCGAAAATTGATTCATTTCGGCCAGCCGTTGTTTCCAAGTTACGCCGATTTCTTTGTTGAAACCCCGTTCGGGGCGGAGTTCAGGGTTGCCCAAATTGACCCAGTAACGCTCATTCAGTGTTGGTACGCGGTAACTGAGGGAGGTATTTCCGCTAAAACTGATTTTGGTACGCGGACGCGTAAACGCGGTGTACTCCACCCCCAACGACGGGGTAAAGGGGGGGCTGAATCGGGTCACGAAGGCTTGCCGTAGGTTGAGAGATGCGCTGAGTTTTCCGTTGAACTGGTGTCGGAGTAAGGCGTAAACGTCGGCCCGATTTTCTCGTTTTACCTCATCTCCGTACCCATCCACCCGGGCATTATAATGCACCAATTCAGCCCCAATTTTGAGATTAGTGCCTTTGTCGCAACTTTGAATCCACGAAAAATCGTGCTCGGCACGGAGAATAAAACGGTCGATTTCGGTATGGCTGGGGGTTAGATTTTCTCCTTTTCCGTAATCAATCACGTCCCGGATGAAGCCCGTTCGTATCAGTGTTTTGCCAATCTGATACGAACCCAGCACGCGGTAGGCCTGCGTACGGGTGACTTCACGCAACGGAACTTGATGGGGCTGAATGGTGAGGGTATTGTCGGTCAGCCAGAGATTAAGCGAGAATAGATTGCCTTTTTGATGTTGCCAATACAGGTCTTGCACCACGCCTTTTTGGGTAGTTCGGGTGGGCTCAAAAGAATAGCTTTCGCCTTGGCGGGTACGTTGGGGGTTGGTCCCGAAATAGTTATTTAAATTACTGCCATATAAGCTGGTTTTGCCCGAAATTATCCAATTTTTGCCTGCTTTATGATTGAAACGTAGCCCCACCTGACCGGTATAATTTTCGGAGCTTTCGAGGCGAAAAGCGGCCAAGGTTTGAAGCCCTTTTTGCCTAAAATCGGGTACAGAGCGTAGTTGAATACTGCCCCCCACGGCATCAGTACCGACGCAGCTTGCCGCCGACCCGTACTGCACGCTCATTTGGTCGAAGCCCGCTACAGGAATCGTCGAAAAATCACTTTGCCCTAATGACGGCGAATTAATATTCACCCCATTCCAAAGCACCGCCGTATGATTAGCGGATGTTCCCCTAAAAGCAATGCTTGTGGCCTGCCCTGCCCCATAACTTTTGAACGCCACTGGACTTTGAAACTGGAGGAAATCGGCCAGCGTGCTGTAATGAAATCGCGTCAGCTGGACCGAATCAATTTCCTGCACTTTTTGTCCCACCATGAAGCGCTCGGGTCGCACTCCCCGCACGGTTACTTCGCAGAGGCTTTGCTCTTTTTGGGCGTAGAGGTGCGGAGCAATAGCCGACAGTACCAGGATATGGATGCAGCTAACAAACCGCAGGAGTTTGTAAATCAAGGTATTTTGCCGAAAATGTGAACGTGAAATCGAACGCTCGACGTTGCCTCATTACCCGTAAGGACTCGTCAAGAATGATTGTTGGCAGGTCTCCTGGCTTGTTTCGTTGGCGCTGGTCTTCCCATTCTTTTTAAATTCAGAACAGTGACTAAAAGGTGAGCGACAATGTATTGAAACGTACAGTTGCGGGAACAGCCCCCGAATCGAACGGGATTCCCTATTAAGCCAATCGGCACACACAGAGGCGTACATCAGGCACCAATAACTGGCTCAAAGGTAGAGCAAAAGAATCCGTTTGTCAACTTCTATTTTTAAAATATTCATTCATTTTTCTAAAAATGTAAAGTTAGAGGAGCGTTTGGTTTTTAACAATCCCACTGATTATCAATTAAATGATTTTGTGAAATAATAAGTTGGAACGTGCTTCAATATTCAGGGGGGAAACTGGGTTAATTGTCATTTCTGGCCAATTAGGTACCCCAAAAATAGGGGAGAAGCCGTCCCCTCTAAAGGGGGAAAGGGTCGGGAAAAACCTGTTTTGTTTCCATCGCGTTGATTTCAGCATCTGTACACAGACAAGCTTGCAATTCTTTTTCGATGATATCTTGATTGAGGTCTTGTCCGATAATGACCAACTCGTTTTGGCGGTCTCCAAAGCGCTTGTCCCATCGGGTTTCAATAATAGATTTATTGTCAAGATAAGCCGCGTAGCGAATGCGTTGATTGAATGGCATACTTGCCCACCAGACCCCGGCGCTTTCGGCCCGCAATGAACCACCCGCTTGACTCCAGTTGATGGCTTCGTTGGGGCGGGAGGCAATCCAAAATAACCCTTTGGAACGAATAATGCCCGCGTGCCAATCGTTGGAGAGGTAATGCCAAAAACGCTCTGGATGAAAAGGGCGGCGGTCGCGAAAGACGAACGAACTGATGCCGTATTCAACCGTTTCGGGTGTATGGGTTTTGCCCGTTTTGAGATTTTCTAACTCCTGAATCCACCCCGCTGATTGTTCGGCTTTTTCGTAATCAAAAAGCCCTGTATTTAGAATGTGCGATGTAGATACGTTGCCAAAACTAGATTGAATGATTTTAGCGACTGGATTGAGAGACGAGATAATCGCCTTTAATTCACCTAATTGGGCTTGAGAAACTAAGTCGGTTTTATTAAGAATGATTATGTCGGCAAACTCTATCTGGTCAGTCAAAAGATTTACAATGGTGCGGTGGTCTTGCGGGTCTTCATTGAGGGCTCGTGTATGCAGGGTATCGACCGAACCAAAATCCTTGGCAAAATTTAGGGCGTCGACGACCGTAATCATGCTATCAATTTGGGCAAAACGGGACAAATCAATGCCGTTTTCTTCATCTTTAAACGTGAAAGTCTGCGCGATAGGTACGGGTTCAGAAATTCCTGTCGATTCAATCAATAAGTAATCAAATCGGTTTTCGTTTGCCAATTTTTCCACTTCAACCATCAAGTCTTCGCGTAGAGTGCAACAGATGCAGCCATTTGACATTTCAACGAGTTTTTCTTCAGTTCTGGAAAGGGTACTTTCCCGTTCAACCAGTTGAGCGTCAATGTTTACTTCACTCATATCATTGACAATCACGGCCACTTTTAGCCCTTCTCTGTTGTGTAAAATATGGTTGAGTAGGGTGGTTTTTCCCGCTCCTAGGAAGCCGCTCAGTACCGTAACGGGTAGTTTCTTTTGCTTATTCATACTTTAGATTTTTATTTGCAACAATGTTGCAAATATGGATGGATTAATTTTGTTATGCAACAATGTTGCATAAATTAAGATTTCTACATGTACCAAAATGAAAGGGCGCCGATTTTAGTTGTGGCTCAGAACTGGTTATTTTAATAAGAGGTTTAAAAAAAGAGCGAAATTATTTGGATTGAATCTAAATAGTCTATTCCTTTGTCCATTATTTATAATTAATCTAAATAAATACAATCATTCATTTCACTTTAGAGAAAGAAGGAGAGTGATTGAGAAATGATATAATCCCTCTTGCCATTGCTATGCGTTTACCCATAAACAGCACTCTTATGACACACCAACATCCCTTTAAAACCCTTCTCGAAAAAGAGTACGGATACGTAGGCGTATGTGAAATCTGTAAGGTTTATCACATTGCTTTTAAGAACATTATGTTTTGTTTGAATGAAAGTGAATTTGAGTGGTTTCGGCAATTATTGACCGAAAAAAGAATGATGGAAGCCTATGAAACGCCACACGGTAAAGAGTTGATTCATTATACGCCTTTATCCAATTTTTATCTCCTTTTTTCTCACGACGAAGTGAGTGAATTGCTCACACTTATGAATGAAGTAGCCCTCACGGTAGAGGCGCGAAAAATGCTCAAACATGTCAATTGATGCCTTGAGTGTTTTAGTTATCTAGCTGTAATACAATTTTTTAGGTTGTTGATGCTTTGGCTTCAACGCGGTTTTGTTTTGTCGTACTATACTTTACCTTACTTATTTTTTACCAGTTGTTTTACCAATCAGTCATACCTCTTTTTATAAAATGAACCTTATCTGTATCCCCACTAAAACAATGAAAATCTACTTTTTCCTTGCATTTTTATTCCTATCCAATTGGGCAATGGCCCAACTTGCAACCATCAAAGGCCGCATCACAACGAGCGACGGCAAAGCGGCCGAATTTGTGAACGTAAACCTGAAAGGAGCGGGCAAAGGAACCGTTACCAACCAAGAAGGTGAATACATATTTGAAAAAGTGAAAGCGGGCAATTACGCACTTCAGGTGAGTTTTGTCGGGCTAGAGACCCAAACTCAAAGTGTGGCGGTCACGGCGGGGCAGGTATCAGACGTGAACGTAGTATTGAAAGAAAATCTGCGCCAATTGGAAGAAGTGGTCGTGACGGCTTTTCCCAATAAATACAATGCCGATATGCCTTCGGTTTCGCTTCGGTTAAAGACGCCGTTGATTGAGACGCCCCAAAATATTCAGGTATTGACCAAAGCGTTAATTAACGACCAACAGATTTTTGACATGCTCGAAGGCGTAACCCGCAACGTAAGCGGGGTGACTCGCCTCGAACATTGGGACAACTACGCATTGCTGAACATGCGCGGCTCGCAAATTGCGGCTTTTCGCAACGGCATGAATGTGCAAATGCCTTGGGGACCGCTTGCCGAAGACATGAGCATGGTAGAAAGCATCGAATTTGTGAAAGGTCCAGCGGGTTTTATGATGGCCAATGGCGAGCCTAGTGGGTTTTATAACGTGGTGACGAAAAAGCCGACGGGCATGACCAAAGGAGAAATGACCCTGACGTTGGGAAGTTTTGATACCTACCGCGCCACCGCCGACTTTGATGGCTTGCTGAGCAAAGACGGAAAATTGCAGTACCGCCTCAACGTGATGGGCCAAATGAAAGGCTCGCACCGCGACTATGAATTTAACAATCGCTATTCGGTGGTGCCAGTGATTAAGTACAAAATCAACGATAAAACCTCGTTGACGGCCGAATACACGTATCAATATTCACAGATGTCGATGATCGGCTCGGCTTACGTGTTTTCGCAAAAGCCCTACGAGCACTTGCCCGTAAACTTTACCTTGACGGAGCCTAATTTAGACCCGACCAACATCAATGACCACAGTTTATTATTGATACTGAATCACCAAATTAACAAAGACTGGAAGCTGACGGGGCAATTGGCGTACTATAATTACAACCAAATCGGAACAAGTATGTGGCCCAGTTCAGTAAATAGCGACGGGACAATTCTGCGCGGTATTAGTATCTGGGATGCCTTGGGAATCAATAGAATAGGTCAAGTTTTTGTGAATGGTGACGTCAAAACGGGTGGTGTTACGCATCGTATTCTGGCGGGGCTGGACATGGGGCAGAAAGAATATTTTGCCGATTGGGCGCAGGGCAGTACGTTGAAAGGGGCCGTTCCTTTCAATATCTATAATCCCGTCTACGGAACGGTGTCTGCCGATTCATTGCCAGTATTTGACCGCTCGAAGAGCCTTCGGAGCCGTGGGGTGAATTATGGACAAAGTTATTCGGGCTTATATGTGCAGGATGAGTTGCGTTTTTGGGATGGAAAAATTCGGTTGACCCTCGCGGGAAGATACACCACTGCTAAAGACTATGACCCGTATTCGGGCAGTGTAAAAAGCAGTAAATTTACGCCACGTATAGGTATGAGCGTTTCTTTGAATAAAAGCACTTCTGCCTACGCAATGTACGACCAGGCCTTTATCCCACAGGCAGGGGCGGATGTGAATGGAAAGAGTTTTGACCCCATTACGGGCAATAATACCGAAGCGGGTTTGAAAAAAGAATGGATGGGTGGGCGTTGGAATTCGACGGTTTCGCTGTACCAAATTACCAAAAATAACGTCCTGACCGCCGACCCAAACAACCCCAATTTTTCAATTCAATTGGGGCAAACCAAAACCAAAGGCGTGGAGTTTGATTTGCGCGGCCAACTGCTACAAGGCCTCGATTTGACCCTAAATTATGCCTACACCGACGCAAAAGTGACCAAAGATACCGACGAAAAAAAGGTGGGTGTGGCCGTGGCGGGGGCAACAAAGCATATCACCAACGCGTGGCTTTCGTACCGCGTTAGCAATGGCCACCTGAAAGGTTTGGGCGCTTCGTTGGGCTATCAGTGGCAGGTAGACCGTTCGTCGTGGTACGTATTTGACGGAACGAACCAGGCGCTCCCCAATTATTTCCGCCTCGACGGAGCCGTATCGTGGCAGAGTAACCGCCTGACGGTGGCGCTCAATGTCAACAACTTACTGAATGAGTACCTGTTTTCGGGCGCGCCCTATACGTGGTTGAACGCGTACTATTGGCAAACCGAGCCGCTCCGCAACAGCCGTCTTAGCATTGGTTATAAATTTTAATCAACCATGAAGTTCAAAAAAATCATTGGACTGCTACACCTGTGGCTTGGGTTGGCGTCGGGGCTTGTGGTGTTTATCATCAGCATTACTGGATGTTTGTATGCTTTTCAGGAAGAAATTCTGAATGCGACCGAGTCCTTCCGATACGTTGAGCCGAGGGCTTCTGTTCAGTTATCTCCTTCTGTTTTGAAGGAGATAGCCACCCGACAGTTGCCCCAAAAGCATCTTCATGCCATCATGTATTCGGGCAATGCCAAAGCTGCTCAAGCCATCTTTTTTCACTTCGACCCGTCGTATTATTACATTGTGTACCTCGATCCATATACGGGTAAGGTGTTGAAAGTCAAAGACATGGATGCCGACTTTTTTCGGATAGTGTTGCAGGGGCATTTTTACCTGTGGCTACCTCCCAATATTGGCCAACCCGTAGTGGCGTATTTCACACTGGCCTTTGTGGTGATGCTTATTTCGGGGATTGTGCTATGGTGGCCCAAAAACCGAGCAGCCGCCAAACAACGCGTTTGGTTTCGGTGGAGAGAAGGAATGCAGTGGAAGCGTAAAAACTACGATTTGCACAACATTTTGGGTTTTTATGGGGCTTTTTTTATCCTTATTTTGGCCGCAACGGGCTTGATATGGGGGTTTCAATGGTTTGCGAGTTCGGTCTATACTAGGCTGGGAGGAGATAAATCACTGCTTTTTGAGGAGCCTATTTCCGCCATAACCCAACCCATTTTGCCTTCTTCTCCAGCCCCCGCTATTGATCGAATTTGGCATCAAATGCTACAAGAACACCCCAACTCCAAAACCTTGGAAGTGCACATCCCTGAAACAGATTCCTCTTCTATTGCGGTGAATATCAATGAAGAAGAAGGTACATTTTGGAAAACTGATTACCGCTATTTTGACCAATACACATTGCAGGAGTTGCCCGTAAATCACATTTATGGACGCTTCAAAGACGCGACGTTGGCCGATAAAACCTTTCGTATGAACTACGATATTCACGTGGGGGCCATCGGTGGATTGGCGGGCAAAGTACTCGCTTTTTTTGTCAGCCTGATTGCGGCGAGTTTGCCCATCACGGGATTTTACATTTGGTGGGGCCGCCGTGGAAACGGCCGCCGTATTCAAAGCGACCCAAATAAAGTACTGAACACAACTGGCAGAACAGCAACAAAACCGGTGTTGACCAAATAGGGGGCATGAGAATCGTTTTTATCACCATATTATTAACGCTGATTTATCTCAGTGGGTTGGGACAAACAGCTACCATCAGAGGTAAGGTGTACTCCAGAGAAAACGGCGGCGTAAGCTACGCGGGCATAAAGTTGACCCAAAGCAATAAATCCATCATTGCCGATCACAATGGATTTTTTGTCTTAAAAAACGTACCCTTTGGGCAAGACGAGCTTATTGTTTCATCGGTTGAGATTGAAACCCAAAGCATAAAAGTGAACGTCAATAAGCCACAGATTGACGTATCCATCGTTGTCAAGCCCAAAAATGTTGATTTGAATGAAGTTCTAGTTATTCAGAAATCGGAGAAAAAAGAGATTGAAACCAAGGGATTTGCCGTCAACGTCATCGAAACCAAAGACGTAGCGCAACGCAATTTCCAAACCAATGAGTTGCTAGACCGAACCGTAGGTATCAGAGTGCGTCAAAATGGTGGGCTGGGTTCGGCCGTAAATTATAACCTAAACGGGATGTCGGGCAACTCAGTTCGGGTTTTTATTGACGGCATTTCGATTTCTACTTACGGGGAGTCTTTTAGCCTAAATAGCATTCCGCCCGCGCTTATTGAGCGAATCGAAGTGTACAAGGGCGTTATCCCTGCCCATTTGGCCGACGACGCCCTGGGGGGAGCCATCAATGTTATTCTCAAAAAAGGGGCAATGAACAACCTAACGGCCGCTGTTTCGTATGGGTCATTCAACACCTTCCAAACCAATTTCAACGGTACTTACCGTAACGAAAAAACGGGTTTTACGGTGAGGGCGTCGGCCTTTCACAATTATTCAGACAATGACTACGAGGTATGGGGCAAATTCGTCAGAAATATTCTTCCGAATGGCCGCTACGAGTACGTTAGGGCCCGAAGATTTGATGACGCTTACCGCTCAACGGGGGGGCAATTACAGGCGGGATTTACCAATGTTAAGTGGGCTGACCAGTTTTTGATTGGTTATAATGGCTCAAATGACTATAAAGAAATTCAGCATGGTACGTATATGTCAATTCCTTACAAAGGCCGCACCAGTGAGTCGCAATCCAATGTATTCAGCCTAAATTATGTCAAGAAAAATTTCCTAGTTAAAGGGCTGGAGTTCAACGTAAACGGAATGTACAGCAAACGCGGTCAGGTGGTGAGCGATACGGTCAAGTGGAATTACAATTGGTATGGTCAAATAAGCGTTGGGCTCAACGATGACCCTATTTTGAGGCCAACGGGTGCTCAGCAAGCAGCCCCAACCCTCAATCACATTGACAGAAATGTGAGCACATTCCGAGCGGGTTTTAATTACGACGTTACTCAAAATCATCGTTTTGTGGTGAACCACATCTATTATGCCATTGACCGAAGGGAGCAGGATTTTATGCGTTCGGAAATCGAGAGGGAGTTTATTGGAACCCGAAATCTGGAAAAAAACATCACTTCGGTGGCTTATGAGTTGCAGGCTTTCAAAGCAAAGTTGAAAAACAATCTCTTTTATAAGTACTATCGGCAGGGAATCGACCGCATGGACCCTGTGCTGCGAATGGTGGATGGTCAAAGCACGCGTACTGAAAATCGAACTAATAGCCATAAAACTGCCAAAGGATACGGGATGGCTCTATCGTACGCCATTACGTCCAGATTTACCCTTTTGGCCTCTGCCGAAAAAGCAGTGCGTTTGCCTTCTGAAAATGAGGTATTTGGAAGCCCGGGAGAAAATATCGTAGAAAACTTTGGGATTCGTCCTGAGGTGAGCAATAATCTAAATGTCGGATTGAATGCGGGCAGTTTCTACGCGGGAAAACACAAATATTCGTTCACCGTTTCGGGCTTTATTCGTGACACACGCGACAAAATAACCCAAAGAATCAACCCACGCGTCAACGATGCACTGCAAACCAATCCCTACGAAAACATTGGAAAAAACAAATCCATCGGTTTTGAGTCAGATTTTCGCTATACGTTTGATAATAAGTTGATTGTGGGGGTAAATATGTCAAAATTCAACTCAGTTTTCAATGTTCAATTCGACGAAAACGGGCGAAAATATCCATATTACAACAAGCAGCTTCCCAACGAACCTTACTGGACCGCCAACAGCAATGTTCAGTACACGCTTAAAAACCTGTTCCTGAAAAATTCCGCGTTGAATCTGTATTACAGTTTCCATTTTGTCGAGCGATTTTATACTTCGTGGCTAGAAATTGAAGACTTCCGAACCCCACGCCAGTACATTCAGGACATTGGTTTGAGCTACGTGTTCCCCAATAATAAGTTTGTCATTACCGCCGATGCCAAAAATCTCTTTGATCGTCAGGCGTACGATAACTTTGCTGTTCAGAAACCTGGCCGAGCTTTTTATCTGAAAATCAACTATTTAATCAATCAATTTTAATAAACAATCCATATCAAAATCAAATGAAAACTCAGTTAACAAATTTTTTCCGCTATACCACAGTTATTACGGCATTTACCTTGGCGAGTTGTGATAAATCGGATTCGGCCGATGATGTTGACCCCGTAACCAACCAAAGCCGATGGATAACGGTGGCGGGTGCCTTGATGGGAACCACCGCAGGCGATGGAAACGGCGGCACGGTCGTGTATTCGGTGAGTAAAGAAGATGCAAGAAACCCGAATGTATCAATAAGCGTTTATGATCAAGGTTTTCCCGTAAAATCTACCAGAACTGCTCGTTTGCAATCATCGGAAGATGGAAATACGCTTTTCAATATTGCTTATTCGGGAGATAATGGAGGAGAATTTGCCCGCTACAAAGTAGGTGGAGCAGGAAGTTTTGTACAGGAAGACGTTACGGTAAATATTTCTCAATATGCTACCACAACGCCCCGGTGGTCAAAACTGATGGATGGAGATAAAACGGGGGTTGCATTAAATATTGCAAACATTGCCGCCAACAACGCTACCGATAAAACCAAGCCGTTTCAATATTATCGAGGTACAGCCACTGTGCTATCACTTGACCTGCAAAAAGTGTTAATAAATGGGTATAAACAATATCAAGTGCCTTTATCGGCCGAAGAAGAATTAAAAGGTCACTGCTTTTTTCGTTTCGATGCTCCAGTACTCAACAAAGCACAAAACAAACTCATTCTCGGCACATGGATGCGTAAGTACAACCCTGCCACTGGACTTACCGAAAGTACTTTCGACCGCTTAGGAACCAAATCGGTTATTGTGGATTATCCGTCACTCGAAAATCCGAAAGTCATTACTTCAACGGTAAGTTTTGGCGACAACAGCGGCTACCGTAGTCCTAATTCTTTTGTGGCAGAAGATGGCAATATCTACCAAGCTACTCAGCGTGACAGCAAAGGTTCGCACATCCTCAAAATCAATACCAACAACGAGTACGACAACTCGTACATCTTTAGTTTAGATGCCGCGCTGGGCGTTAAAAACGCATACGTTGACAGTTGGAGGTATGCGGGCGACGGTATCGCTTATGCGCTTTACACCCACGATGGCACCGAGCAGGGCTACATCGCTCGCTTGGACTTGAATGCCAAGACGGCCACCAAAGTAAACATTGAATACGATGCTGATTTGAATTTTGGACAATACCAGGGTATTTTGGTGAGCGGTGATGAAGTTTTTGTGGCCGTTACGCCCGTTGGCAAAGACGGAAACATCTACATCTTCAACAAAAAAACGGGAGCGGTGACAAAAGGGGCAAAGCTTGTCAACAAAGCAGGTAATCACTACATCGGTATCTTCTGATTAAACCGTTCAGATAGTTTACCAAGGTGGTCTTAAACTTATTTGGAATAATTATAAATAGATACTACATTTGTCGGTCACCTGAGTCCAAATGAAAAGCTTTTTAGCGTTTAATTCATCACTAAATATACACAATGAAAAGTCTCTTTTTTTTAGTTATCACCCTGTTCCTACTTGCCGGAAACGTCCCCTCAGGGGCCAATAATCCGCTTTTTGCCGACGAAAGTCGTGCTTATGCTTTGCCAACACTCGCCAAAAATAACAAAGGTGAGGCGGTGCTTTACTGGACCGAGAAAGACGATAAAAACGTGGTTTATCTTTACTTATCGGTGTCCAAAGACGGTGGAAAAACGTTTTCTGACAAGAAATTGATTTTTGCCGATGCTGGTTTGGGTAATGGCCGATTGGCGCGTCCAAAATTGTTATTCAAAAAAGATGGAACGATGGCGGCGGTTTTTTCTTTCCGTTCGGGTGGAGCTACACCGTCTAGAGAGCAAAAACCCGCTCCTACGGCGCACGAAGGCAGCCACGCAAACCATGATAAACCCGCGACGGCTCCTGCAAACGGCGGCCGACCTAAGAGAGAGTCGCAAATTAGATACACTGTTTCAAATGATGGAGGAAATACTTGGACAGTGCCAGTTTCGGTCGACAGTGACCCAACGCCTTTGGTGAGAGGTTTTTTTGATGCAGTGGTGTTGCCGAATGACGAAATTGCGGTGGCTTATCTGAAAGATGTAAAAAACAGTACCAAACACGAAGAGCGAGATTTGCGGATGGTGATTACAAAAAATGGCGTTTTTCAGGAAGAAAAACTCATTGACCCCGTGGTGTGCGATTGCTGCAATATCAGCCTGTTGGTAGATTCAAAAGGCATTCTGAACGTTTATTACCGTGACAATAACAACGATATTCGGGACATTGCCAAAATGACCTCAGCCGATAATGGCGCTACTTTTTCAAAATCGCAAATTCTTTTCAATGACCAATGGCAACTGAAAGGTTGCCCGCACAGCGGAGCGAGTTCCAGTGTTTTTGGCGAAAGTGCCCTGATTTCTTGGTTTTCGGGGACCGCCACCAATTCGTCTGGTTTGCGCGTGGTGACCAACGAAGGGAAGCGCCTGTTTGTTTTAGATAACCCGACGGCCAAAAATTCGTACCTCGTGACCGCCCCTAATGCATCGGTGGTGGTATGGGAACAGGTCAAAGAAAAAAGTGAAGAAGGGGTTACGTTGATTGGACTTCGGAAAATAAGCCCTAACAATGTTTCTGAAACACGTTGGGTTGAAAACTCCGAAAACGGAACCAATGCCAGCGTTTTGGTGACCGACAATGAGGCCATTGTTGCTTATGAAGTGAAGCAGGCCAACAAATTGAATACAATTAAAGTTAGCACCGTTCGCCTTTAGGATTTCTTCAATCGGCCCAGTGAATTGGTGTTTCTGCCAGTTCACTGGGTTTTTTGTATTTAAACTTTTGGATACATAGCGTATATGGGTAAGAGTTTGGTCAAAAAATATCCATAGGATGATGGTTGACTAAAGCAGTAAGAGGCTGTTCTTTTGTAAGCAAACAGGAGAAAATTATATGTTTAAACATAGTAAAGTGAATGGTTATCAGATTATTAGTAATTAATAGGGGTAAAATAGAAGATTGTAGCCAATTTGGAAGGGGGTAAAGAAAAATTAAAAAAAATATTGATATAATTATACTTTTCGAGTTGTTTTTTCTTAAATTTGCTTAAACTCAAACCCCAAAATAATGACCGCAATAAACGAGTTTATCGATTCTGAAAAGGTACATCAGCTTGTATTAGAACGGTTTGAAGTAAAACCTTCGAATCACCCTGGTATGGTGGCGGGAGAGCTGCACCAAACGATGGATATGGATCCCGAATTAATGGAACTCATTCAGGATTTGTATACTAATTCAGAGGGCTTTCCATTTGAAAAGATGTATAAGTTTTCGCTTGAAGAAATTTTGACGTATCTACAGGCAACGCATCGGTATTATCTTACCAAAAAGCTGCCCGAAATCGAACAGTCGTTGGTGGATATTTTCAGTAAGTACAGTGAGAGTTATCAATTATTGGCGAGTTTGGCCTACTTTTTTAATAATTATAAAGCAAAATTGATTGACCATATTCGCTTTGAAGAGAAAGATTTGTTTCCGTACATTCAACTGTTAATCAAGGCATCTAAGGGAGTACAAAACACGCTGAAATTGGCCTCAAATCCCGACTTCAGTATTTGTGGTTTTAAGGAAGCGCACGCCTGCATTGAAGATGAATTGGAACAGGTAAGTACCCTGATCAAGCGCTATTCGGGCAATCAGGCGCTGCCGTTGCCGTATAAAATTTTTCTCAATCAGGTTGAGTTGTTTGAGATGGAACTGCGCAAACACGCTATCATAGAAGACCACGTCTTGGTGCCGATGGCGTTGGAATTGGAGCGAAATTTGAATTGATTTTTTTCAATAAGGGGCGATGGGTGCTATCAAACTTTTCATTGGCAAAGTTGAAGGCTTTGCCAATGAAAAGTAATCATTACGAATAAGATTCCTGTTCTACTATCCTACGTATTCTGCCAGCTGCCTCCACCATATTTTTGAGAGCGGCTTCGGTTTCGGGCCATTTACGGGTTTTTAGGCCGCAGTCAGGGTTGACCCACAAGTTTGAGGCGGGGAGTACCGTCAATGCCTTTTTCAACAATCCAACCATTTCTTCCACCGTGGGCACGCGGGGGCTGTGAATGTCGTACACGCCAGGCCCGATTTCGTTGGGATAATTAAAACCAGCAAAGTCATCCAATAGCTCCATCTGCGAGCGGGATGTTTCAATCGTGATTACGTCGGCATCCATGGCCGCAATATTTTCAATAATATCACTGAATTCCGAATAACACATGTGCGTGTGAATCTGGGTTTCGTCCCGCACTGCCGCCGCCGACAAACGAAACGCTTGTACGGCGTGGTCGAGATAGGCTCTGCGGTCACTTTTGCGCAGTGGTAATCCCTCTCGGATGGCGGCTTCGTCGATTTGAATGATTTTGATGCCCGCTCTTTCCAAATCAGCTACTTCGTCCCGAATGGCCAGCGCTAGCTGCATCATGGTATCGCTGCGGGGCTGGTCATCGCGTACAAACGACCACTGTAATATCGTAATCGGGCCTGTCAGCATACCTTTCATGTATTTTTGGGTAAGCGACTGCGCGTAGACCGTCCAACGAACCGTCATGGGTTGTGGGCGTTCAATGTCGCCGTAAAGAATCGGTGGTTTTACGCAGCGTGAGCCGTAGCTCTGTACCCAGCCGTTTTGGGTAAAAACATAGCCTTCGAGTTGTTCTCCGAAATATTCTACCATATCGTTGCGTTCAAACTCACCGTGAACCAAAACGTCCAATCCTAGTTCTTCCTGCCACTTTACCGCTTTTTGAATGTGTTGTTCAATAGCTGCTTCGTATTGTTTAGGTGACAGTTCTCCTTTTTTATACTTTGCACGAAGTTGACGCACATCTTCCGTTTGCGGAAAAGACCCAATGGTGGTTGTCGGAAAAAGTGGAAGATTCAGCAGGGACTTTTGTTTGTTTTGTCGTACCTCAAAAGGGCTTTTGCGCTGGGTATCTTTCTCTTTAAGCTCCGCCACCCGTTTTTTGACGTGTTGTTTATGAATCAATGGCGAAGTTCTACGGCTCATAATCGCGGCTTGATTTTCTATCAATGCATTCACGTTGTCATTTACAGCAATGTCGTATAAATCAGTTATTTCTTGCAATTTTTGTTTGGCAAAGGCCAGCCAGTTTTTGATTTCGTGAGGCAGGCCTTTTTCCGATGCTAAGTCTGACGGGCAATGCAGTAACGAACAAGAAGGGGCAATCATGACCCGGTCTGGTCCCAGTTTAGCTATGGCTTTTTGGATGAATGGCAACGACCTAGCATAATCATTTTTCCAAATATTGCGCCCGTCGATGATTCCTAGCGACAGCGACATGGGCTCTTTCAGGGCAATCAATAGGTCGTCAAATTGGCTTGGAAAGCGAACCAAATCAACGTGTAATGCACAGACGGATAGATGAGAAGCGGTCAGGATGTTGTCTCGTAAGCCGTCAAAATAAGTGGTTAGCAGCGTTTTAAGGTTTGGGAAGTGGGTACGAATGGTTCCATAGGCCAATCGTAATGCATCTTTTTCTTTGTACGTCAAATCCAACGCCAGACAAGGCTCGTCAAACTGAACCCACTCGGCACCAGCGGCGTGGAGCCGTTCGAGTATTTGACAATAAACGGGGAGCAGGTGGGGGAGCAGGTCTAACCGATGAAAGCCTTCCTCTTTTTCTTTACCCACCAACAGATACGAAACGGGTCCTAACAAAACGGGCTTGGTCAAAATACCTAATCGCAAGGCCTCCTCAAATTCATTGAAAATCTTGTTAGATGCGAGACGAAAGGATTGATTTTTGGTAAATTCTGGAACGATGTAGTGATAATTGGTATCAAACCATTTGGTCATTTCCATGGCTTTGATGTCGAGTCCATCTTTTTGGTAGCCGCGTGCCATGGCAAAATACATGTCGAGGGCGTTGTTTTGGGGATGAGCCGATAAGACGGCCTGATAGCGCTCGGGCACTGCGTCGAGTGTAAGGCTCAGATCCAGCACATGGTCGTACAACGAAAAATCGTTGGAAGGAATCAAATCGATACCCGCCGTTCGTTGCAGTTCCCAATGCTGACGGCGCAGGGATGCGCCCACACCCAGCAATTCCTGTTGGGAGATTTTGCCTGTCCAGTAGGATTCACAGGCTTTTTTGAGCTCGCGCTGGCTACCAATGCGGGGGTAGCCAAGGTTGTTTTTTAGCATTTGCTTAAAAGGAGTTGATTGAAACAATAAATTGTTGGTAACTTATTGTCCTTTCCTTTTGCTTGACTACTGCTTTAAGCCGTGAAAGCATGGGTCAAAACGTTTGGGGGCGAGTGTCTCGGCTCGCAGCGCTTTTGGGCGTTGCTTACGGTTGCACGTCAGCTCGTGATTTACACACGATTCCTTTTTAATTCTGACACTTTAAAAAGTAAGTCAGAAACCTCCAAACGGCAATTATAATGAAAGAACTTTGGCAAAAATAAGGGAAGAAAATAATCGAAGATATAAAAACTGATTATGTAAATAAAAATAGATAAAAAGTCTATATAAATGTATAAAATTAAACTTTAAACGTTTAAATTTTCACAAAAAATATATTTTTTATCTTTTAAAATTTACCAAAAAGCCCTTTCTTCAAGGGTAAAAATTGTAAGTCTATGCTTATCTAAAGATTAAGAGTAGAATCATTGGTTGCATTGACTTCGGTATGTATATTTCATTCACAACGTTGGGGTTTACAGACGTTTTTATTTACCGCGCTTTGCCATGAAATTATCGAAAAGGAATGGGTTTAGAATTGTTTGGTTTAGCCTTGTTGGTACGTTCATGATTTGGAACTGGCTTTCGTACCAAACCCGAAACCTACCCGCCAACACGCTTATTTCCACTACGTAGACAACCAAGCGCTATGTGCTGGCGGGGCATTCGCAGGGGGGCAAAATGGCGGCCCAATTTGCGCATGAAAATAAAAATGTACTCGCAGGGTTAATCTTGATGGGGACCTCGCATCCGCGCGACATTGACCTGTCTTCGTTTACATTGTCAGTTGTAAAACTCTACGCCAACAATGACGGTTTGGCGAGTCTGCCCGAAGTTTTTGAGAACAAAGGGAGGTTGCCTTCCCACGCACAATGGGTGGAAATCAAGGGGGGAAACCACGCTCAATTTGGTTATTACGGTTCACAATTGGGCGACGACAACGCCACAATTACTCGTGAAGTACAACAATCCCTTGTTAATCAAACAGTTATTGGTTTTTTAAAGGCTATTGAGAACCAGTAACTCATTGAGTTTGAATTGAAGATTTCTTTCTATATTGTTTGTAATTAATCTAAATAAAGGTAAATTTGTGGCATAGATGCACCCGCTATTCTTATTTATAGATTATGCACACTTCACACCTTCGAGCAGCTACATTGCGACTGGACCAGTTTCTGGAGTTGAAAGGCTTTCGCCGTACCCAAGAACGGTATACGATATTGGAAGAAATATATTCGCACCACGACCATCATCATTTTGACGCAAACCAACTGCGTGAAATCCTGCTGGAAAAGGGATTTCACCTCAGCATGGCAACCGTTTACAACACGCTTGAACTGTTTGCGGAAGCGGGTCTGATTAAAAAACACCAATTTGGCAATTCGCCCGCGTCGCATTATGAACGCACGCTCGGCAGTCGGCAACACGACCACGTGGTTTGTTTGGACTGTCACTGCGTGAAAGAATTTTGTGACCCGCGCATGGGGTCTATCGAAAATACAGTTGGCGACTGGTTTCAAACGCAGGTTTTACAACATTCATTGGTATTTTATGGGCATTGCACCGACGAACTTTGCCCTCATAAATCAGGAAAAAATGTCAATTAAGGGCAATTTATTTACCCATCCATTTTTTGAAATCACTCACCTTTTCACGACTAACGATGGCTTCTTTCTCGAAGGTTGGGTGTAAATTGAGGGACAAACGATTGCCGAAATAAGGCTGAATCTGTTCGACGGCTTGGTGCGTAACAATGACGCTCCGGCTTATCCGAAAGAATTGGTATGGGTTAAGGTTTCCCGCCAATTCGTCGAGTGTATATTCAACCAAAAATTTTTGATTGTTGTGCGTCTTGAAGAAGCTAAAACGCTCATCGGTAAAAAAGTACGCAATTTCTGACGTTTCGATGGATAACAATCTTTGGCCTTGTCGTACCAGAAATCGTTTCCGAAACTCAACGGGCTGCTGTTGCAACTGCAATTCTTTGATTAGTTTTTCGATGCTAAACGGCACGCCCTCAGCCTGTTGGTTTCCGCGTAAATCACGCAATTTTTTCAGGCTCCGCTGTAAATCTTCCTTTTGTATCGGTTTGAGCAGATAATCAATGCTATTGACCTTAAAGGCCTGCAAAGCGTATTCATCGTAGGATGTGGTAAAAATGACGGTACTCTGTACATTGACCTGTTCAAAAATTTCAAAACTTTGTCCATCGGCCAATTCGATGTCCATAAAAATCAGATCGGGGGCTGGGTGGTTTTCTAGCCAATCGACCGATTCTTCAATACTTGCCGTGATGCCCACCACGGTGAGTGATGCGTCGGCCTCCGCAATGAGTTTTTGCAGTTTTTTGACGGCCAATTCTTCGTCTTCAACGATTAATACGTTCATGTTTCGTCGCAACAATTAGGGGTAATACAACGGTGAAAAACCCATCATGGTCAGTAATAATGGGTTTTGATTGGGTTAATAATTGATATTTGGCCATGATGTTTGACAGGCCGATTTGATTAGATGCTACGCGGGTATTTTTGCGTTGTAGGTTATTTCGAACTTGCAACAAATGACCGTCAAGTCCTGTTATCTCCAAGTGTAAAGGACGGCTTGCCACGATGACGTTGTGCTTTACCGCATTTTCGACCAGTATTTGTAAGGTAAGAGGCGGGATTTGACAGGAATAAAAAGATTCAGGAATATTAACCTCCAAATGAATCCCGTTTCGGTAGCGGGTTTTGAGCAGGTGAAAATAAGATTCGATGAATCTGAGTTCATGGGTCAAACTAGTCAGGTCCCCCTGTGAATTTGTTTGCAGTAAATAGCGGTACACTTTGGCCATCTCGTCCACAAAAATCTCAGCCTGTGCGGGTTCATCGGCAATTAAGGAAGAAAGCGAATTCAGGCTGTTGAAGAGAAAATGCGGATTAACTTGACTTTTGAGGCTATCAAATCTGCTTTGTAGGTTTTCTTGTTGCAGTTTCTCTTTTTCAAGCGCGTTTTCTCGCCATTTATTGATGGAATATACCGTTTCGTCGATTCCCACCGAAAGGAGGTTTGCCCCGATATTCAGAATAAAAATTTGTATGGTGATGCGAGGATTGTGATTATAGCCAAACAGATGAAAATAATCGTACAAGAAAATGCCCCCCAGAATGAATATGGGAGTGACAATCATAAAAGTAAGTAGCAACCATCCTGCCCGTTTTTTGGTCTGGTTGAGGTCGGGGTACCGTTGAATGATTTGCTGCGTAAAATAGTCGAGGGTAATGAGGCACGTCGCCGCAATGCTCAGGTTAAGACTGGTAGCTGCAATGAAAACAAATGGTTTGTTGAGATAGTCGGGGCCAACCATCCAAAAGGTAAGTAATGGAATAAACCACGAAAACAACAACAGAAAATGTAGTTTGGTCTGTTGTCGGATGCGAAAACCAGGCAGGGGAATATGCTTCAATGATAACTTCATTTATCTTCGCTTACGGTCAAATTGGGCAACAAGGGGAGGAGTACCGTAAAAGTTGTTCCGTTGTCATATATGGAAACGGGCTCTACCGTCAAGAAGGTATATTTGCCCATTAGGTTGGTTAATTCAGCTTGCGGATCTGCAATGCTGACCATTCGTTTTTGAATCGTGTGCTGAATCATTAATTGGCCTTCTTCGGTGCTTCGAATGAGTATATTCAGTGGTTTTTTGGCCGAAATTGTGTTATTTTTCATGGCATTTTCAAGCAGCATTTGCAAGGTAAGGGGTGGCAAATAACCCGATTTTTCGTTATTGTCGACATCAATAGTGACTGAAATGCCATTTCCGTAGCGTATTTTGAGCAAAAAGACGTACGAGTTGATAAAGTTGATTTCTTTTTCGAGTGTGGTGAGTGGGTTTTGGTGGGTTTGGAGCAAATACCGGTAGACTTTGGCCAGTTCGTCCACAAACTTTTCGGCCTGTTTGACGTCCTCCTGAATCAAGGAGGAAAGAGAGGTAAGGCTGTTGAATAAAAAATGCGGATTTACCTGCCCCTTCAGCGTGTCGTAGCGTCTTTGGAGTGCTTCATTTTTGAGGGTCTCCTTTTCGACCTGTTCTTGTTGCCACATGGATAAAGCGTAGAAATAACCGTGGGTGAGGCAAAGCAAAAAATCAAAGCATAACCCCAACAGAATGAACGCTTTGGCCGTCATGATGGAAAATGTAACGCCAAATATGTCGATTTCACTAATGACCCACAACGAGCATACTGTCGCTGTGGAAGAAACAGTTCCCGTCAAGAAAAGCATTAACAATACCCGAAAAAGGGTTTGACGTAGAAGAGGAAAAGTACGAATAGCCAGCCGGACCGACAACGTCAATAATACAGCGCAGGGTATGTATAGCATCACGACCAATGCGGAGCCAAGACTGAGTAGCAACGGGTCGGACAGATAATTTGGCCCGATAATCAGGTAATTGCTCAACGGAACCAACATCAACAAGACCAATCCATGAAATCCCCATTCTAGCGGACTCACTCCCGACCACCATCCCTGATAAGTAAGCACCAAACGGTCGTCTATTTTTGAAGACGAGTTGAGGGGCGACGAGTTTGGGCGAGAGGCTTGAACCTTTTTTCTTCGACAAGACTCCGCGTAAAACAAATTCAGGGCCGCGCAGATAAAAATGTCAAATACGGCTCCCAATATCCAAATCGGTTTTACTTTGGCCCAACTGAAAGGGATAGAAAGATGCGGGACTATGCTATACACCCAAACATCAAAAATGGCCAATAACCCCGTCAGCGCACCTACTACGCCCATCATGATAAGGATGCGCTTAAGAATAAACTGGTCGGGAACAACGGCGAGCACTTTTCGAATTGCAATGGTCAGCAACACAATTGAAAACCAATAAAGCCCACAAATCACGACCGTACCCGCGATAAACGTATTAAAAGAACGGAAATAATCCATTCCAATGAAAAAATAATTGCCGATGGTAAACAGCAATGGCATCATCAACAGATGATAACGCCACTCAGCAGGTGAAAAAAAGCGGGGTCTAAACACGTTTAGGTTAAATTACATGATGTTGCCATAATGCATTGCGGGATGAAGATAAGCGGCAATTTCCTAAACAAGGAAATCATCGGCCTTTATTTAGAGATTTTTGTGAATGAATTGATAAAAACACTGCTTGAATTGTGAAAGAGCCTCAGCCGATGATTCTATTCGCTCTGAGGATGTCGGGAATTCAAACCCCCAAGAAATTGTAGTAGGTAAAGTACTAAGTTGTACTTTTACGGCAAGAATCATTTTCCTTTCAAACTATCTATGTCAACACTCAATAAACCCGTGCGCGTTCTGGTGGTAGGATGCGGAAACATGGGAGCCTCCCACGCAACGGCGTATCATAACGCCGAAGGTTTCGAAATCTGTGGAATCGTTTCAACCGGAAAAAGCAAGGAAGTCCTGAATGAAAAACTGGGCGGCGGCTATTCGCTTTTCTCAGATTATGCCGAAGCCCTGAAGGCTACAACCCCTGACGCGGTTTGTATCTCGACTTATCCCGACACCCACGAGGCGTTTGCGGTGATGGCCTTCGAGCACGGCTGTCACGTATTTATCGAAAAACCAGTTGCCGACACGGTCGAAGGCGCAAAACGCGTGGTAGCAGCGGCCATTAAAGCCAATAAAAAACTGGTGGTGGGCTATATTTTGCGGCACCATCCGTCGTGGGAAAAATTTGTAGAACTGGCGCAGGAACTTGGTAAGCCTTTGGTCATGCGTATGAACCTCAACCAGCAAAGCCACGGCTACATGTGGGATGTACACCGTAATTTGATGAAAAGCCTCAGTCCAATTGTGGATTGCGGTGTTCATTACATCGACGTGATGTGTCAGATGACCCGTTCAAAACCCGTTTGGGTGTCGGCCATCGGTGCCCGACTGACCGAAGAAATTCCCGCTGGAAATTATAATTACGGACAGTTGCAAATCCGTTTTGAAGATGGCTCTGTGGGTTGGTACGAAGCAGGCTGGGGCCCGATGATGAGCGAAACCGCCTTCTTCGTCAAAGACGTTGTGGGACCCAAAGGCTGCGTCTCTATCGTGGCCAAAGAAGCGGGAGGCAGCGGCAAATCTGACAATGTAGATGCGCATACCAAAACCGAATCGTTGCGTTTTCACCACGCTGAGTTGAATGAAAACAACCAGTTTGTCAAAGAAGATGAGTGGATAAACCTGACCGACGAGCCAGACCATCAGGAGCTTTGCAACCGCGAACAAAGCTTTTTCTTAAAAGCCATCGTGGAAGACGTTGACTTGACTGATCACATGAACGACGCCGTCAACAGCCTTCAAATTGCCTTTGCCTGCGACGAGTCTGTACGTACGGGGGAAGTGGTAAGATTGTAATTCATAAAAGTAAATTTTGAGGAGTGCGCTCAACTGAGCGTACTCCTTTTTTATTCCCCCATCCATGCCCTAAACTCAGGCGCTTTGTAACGGCTGATGATTAACGCGTCTTCGGTGAGGGGTTTAAGCGTGATTTTGAGGCGACCGTTGAGATGAACCTGAATTTTGTCGATGGATGGCCGCGCCACCAAATACTGCCGAGTAGCCCTAAAAAATGCCTTAGGGTTCACCATCGTTTCCAATTCTTCAAGCGGATATTCAATCAAATACGAACGTTTATCGTGGGTTTTAACAAACGTAAGTCCTTCTTTACTTTCAAAATAAGCAATGTCGTCCACCCGTAGCGGCAACAGCTTAGTTCCTTGTTTGAGCAAAAAACGGTCGCGGTAATTGGGTCTGACGTGCTTGTGCGAGGTGAGCATTGCTTTTAATTCGTCCAGATTGAGGGTGTTTTCGAGAGCGCCGAACGTCTTTCGTAAGTGTTGAAATTTCCGTAGACTTTGTCGGAGCATTTCTTCTTCGATGGGTTTGAGCAAATAGTCAATGCTGTTTACTTTAAAGGCTTGAATGGCAAATTCGTCGTAGGCAGTGGTAAAAATGACGGGACATTTAAGCTGAATTTGATTGAATATCTCAAAACTTTGCCCGTCGGCCAACTCAATGTCCATGAGCGCCAAATCAGGCGTAGGATGTGTACGAAACCAATCTACGCTGCTTTCAACACTCTCTAGCATCGCCACTACTTCAATGTTGGCGTCAATTTCCGTGACCATCACTTTGAGGTGTTCGGCGGCCAATTCTTCATCTTCGATAATGACAACTTTCATTATTCTTGGGGTTTAATGAGCGGAATTCTGACGACATAATTTTCGGAGTCCTCGTACAAATCAATGGGCGATAGTTGTAACAATTCGTATTTGGCGCTGATACTGACAAGCCCTTTTTTGGTGGTTGGCAGCGAGTCATTGTTTTTACGTTGTAAATTATTCGATACCTGAATGTAAGCATCTTCAACGCTTTCGATCCTGATGGTCAATGGATTTTGGCTTGACACCTTGTTGTGTTTGACCGCATTCTCCACCAAAAGCTGCAACGTCATGGGCGGGAGTTGATAATTCTGCCATTGAGGATTGACTTTCACTTCCAGATACAGACCTTTGCTAAACCGGGTTTTGAGCAGACTGAAATAGGCGTGCATAAAATCAAGTTCTTTTTGGAGCGAAATAAGCGTCTGCTCGTTGCTTTGCAACAAATACCGATATACCTGCGACAAATCAGTAATAAACTTCATGGCCGTTTGGGTCTGTTGCGTTTTGACCAACGCCTGAAGGGCATTGAGGCTATTGAATAAAAAATGGGGTTTGACTTGATTTTTCAGCGAATCCAACTGCATTTCCAAATTGGCACGGGCCAGTTCCTCCTTCTGCCGATTGACGATGTTCCATTGCTGAAAAAAATAGTGGCTTTCGTAGAGGGAATAAATTATGGTAAAGTTGAAAAAACTCAGTCCCGTCATAAACAAAACGTCGATGTCGGCGTCGGTGAGCGAGGTATTCTTATAAACCCAATATTTGAGGGCAATGACCCGACAACCTACCGCGACCACAGTTCCTGGAAACATCAGCGCAATGAGCGTTAAAATTCGTTTGCGAGTGTTGGGAATCCCCTGAAAACGTCGTCGTACCCGAAAGACCAAAAAACGCACCAAAATCCAAGTAAAATAGACCGAAAGTAGTCCGAAAATCAGAAATTTAAACGAAGGCACGACCCCATTGAACATGTTTAGATTAAAGAAAATCGTCGAAATTGTCCAGAGAGCTAAAGGGCCAAGTAAGAGTAATTTTCGGTCGTCGGGGCTATCCATGAGGGATTCTGGTGAGTTTAATGTCGAGACTAATTCAGTTTTGAAACAAACCGACAAAGGTCAATTTTGGCATCGGTAGTTCGGAATAAATATTGCCCAAAAATCTGCCGACCCGCATTGATGGAAATGAATAGATAAGTATCGGAGGCGGGCACGTATATCAATTGAGTCGTGGCCCCGATATTGTCGCCTTCGTGTCCGTAGGTGGCTACTCCTTTGTTGTATTCAAAGTATTCCAACCCCAAACCATAGTCGGGCACCGTCGATTCTTTGCCTTTTATCCACGTTCGCATTTCGTTCAACGATGTTTCATTAACCACTTTTCCAGCGTTTAATGCTTCCAAAAATCGAATAGCATCGGTGCCGTTGGCGGCAATACCGCCGTAGCCTTCAATCGACTTGCCGATGGCGTTGTTCCATTGGGTGATATTTTCTAATTGTCCGTTGTTGTAACGTTCAAAATAATAATTGGGAAAGCCTAACGTACGTATTTGTTGATCTGTAAGGCCATAATACGTTTTGGTCAACGCCAGCGGTTGCAATATTTCTTCCTTTAAAAATTGGTCGTAAGTTTTGCCTGACAGTTTTTCGATAATCAGTTGCAATAATAAATAGTTGGTGTTAGAATACAAATAATCCGTACCCGGCTCAAAACGGGATTTCTTGTGGTAGGCCGTTTTCAGTTGTTCCAACAGGGATTGTTGGTCTAAGGGGTTGTTAAATTGTCGTAGCTGAAACTCGGGCAGCGAGGTAAAATTGGGAAAACCAGAGCTGTGATTGAGCAGCATTCGAACCGTAATTTTGTCACTGTTTACGAGGTTTTGGGTAATACCAGCGGGTAAATACGTCGTAATGGGCGCGTCCAAGGCCACCAAGCCCCGTTCTTTCAGTTTCATGGTGAGCGCAGCGGTGTAGGTTTTTGTCAGGCTGTACAACCAAGCCACCATGTTGTCCTGCATGGGTGTTTTATCTTCAATTCGGGCGTAGCCACCGTTGACAACGTACCAACCCGCAGGACTTTTGACCATGACCTGAATGCCCGGAACTCCCTTGGCAACGTGGCGGTTGACGATGGCCGTCAGGGAGTCTTTCATGGGGTGGGCGGCATTGACGGCAATGGTGCCGGGGATGTTTGCCACCATGTCGTCATAGAGATTTTTCTGGCAGGCGGTGGTGATAATTATGAGAAAAATAAATCCGATTAGGTGGTTTTTCATGTCTGTATGAATTTTTAAAAATACTGATTAATGCTGTTTGGGGGCGTATTTTAACCCGACTAAAAAGGTAGAAGTAGGCATGGGAGTAAGGTCGGGAGTGTACCCAAAATGGGCACCTAGTTGATAGGCAATGTACGGTCTAAATTCTCCCTGAAGGGTTGAAATACCCCGATAGCCCATGCTTAGCTGCAACGGTACCTGAATGACACCTTTATAGGCGCGGCTATTTTTCCACTCCGAGCCCGTCCATTGGAGCGAACGCGAAGGATGGAACCAACACCGATACCCGCCACCAATACCGATTCCTAGTTCCAGATGATTTGCTACTACGGGAGTGTATTGAAAGATGGCTTGAAGCGAAAGTGCATCGCCTTGGTACTTGTGGCGGGCGTAGCCAATGCGGAGGGTAAGTCCGAGGGTTTGACGCGTATTGAATGACTGGTGAACCCCCGCCATCACGACGGGTTGAGGATTGTTATACGAAAATCCTTTGAGGGGCACATGAAAGGCCTGAACGCCCGCTGATACATCAACCAGTGTTTGGTTTTGGGCTGAAAGTGAGGGTATTAGGCCAATTGATAAGTAAAAGAGCAAATAATATTTCATGGTGACTGTTGGTTAATTGGACACCACAAAATTTCATGTTTACCCCTTTTTTACCAGCCTAGGCGGGGCGAATGGTTAATTGTTCTACTTGAATTGTCGTATTTTAAAGGTGGCCGGTTTTGCTTAAATGCCCTAAAAAACTCCCCGTCCGACGGTTTCAAACGGTAAGACGGGGAGTTGGTTTGCTTTGTCAGACAGGGTAAAATGTTACTCTCCCGCTGGTAATTTCAATAGATAGCCAGATAAGTCTGACAAATCTTTTTCTTTCAATCCCAACGATGAAGCCTCGGGCATGAGGCTGTTTTTGAGTTGTTTACGCGAAATTATGTTGGTAGATTTAAGGCTCATAGTTTGTCCAGCAGCGTCTTTCAGCACCACCGTTGCACCATCTCCTACGAGAAATCCGTAATACGTATTTTTGTCTTTGGTTTGGATAATCCACGGCTCATACCCAAAGGCCAGCCCAGCACTGGGGTTGATGATGGCGTCGAGTAATCCATTTTTGTCAAACTTCTTATTAATCATGCTCAAATCGGGACCGATGTCTTTGCCGTCGGTCTCAAAACGATGACAGGAAGCGCAGTTGGTTTGAAACAATTGCTTGCCTTTGGTGACATCAGCTGGGAGACTCGCGGCCAAATTGACCGACAATCCTTTACCACTGGGGCGCGGAAAATAGTCGCCTGCCATCATTCGGACGCTTCGGTCGGGGTTATTAAAAATCGCTTCCGCAATCACGGGTTTAAATTCTTTGGGGATTTTGGACTCTCCCGCCGCCGCTAATAAAAGCTGACCGCCGTAGAGATCGGAGGCGAGGGTTTTGGCGGCCAATTCGCGTTGTGGTTTGGCTACCGAGGTATCCATCATTATTTTTTGCCATTCGAGCATTTTCTTTTGAACGGGAGAAAGAACAGCCGCCGTAGCTTGCTGCCAGTTGATAAGGTCTTGCCAATCGTTGGTTTTACGGAAATTTACCCAATAGAACGCCTGCTCCGACACATCTTTCAATGGGCTTTTAGATAATTCCAGCATCGTTAATGCGGCAGCTTTGTCTTTGATAAACGCAATGGCGGTGAGGGCTTGCTTGCGGTCGGCGGCTGATAATGCCTTGGCCGTGGCCCGAGTTCGTAAATCGCTCAGTGCCGCTTTAGGGTGCAGCCGCCAAGCCAATGCTGCCTGTTTGGGTGTCCAGCCGACGGGGTCTTTGGGCCAACTTGGGCGAATATCCTTGTAAAATGCTTCTTCTTTTCCGTCTGTCCCAATGCCCAAGGCTTCCAAAAAATAGCGGTCTCCACTGTCAAAAGCGGTAAATAACGCTTTGAGTTTTTCTTTGGATTGTTCGTAAGGAACATCGCGGAGCGAAATGGCCATTTCGCGTAAAAGCCCACTCCCTAAATTTTTTTGAACAGAAAAATTGCTAGGGTTTAATGCCCTAAACGCCGTTATTCTTAGGTTTTCGTCTTTGCTTTCTTTTAACACCTTTTCGGCCTCCGCTTTTCCTTGGTCACCCAACTGGGCCAATAACCACACAGCCCTTGCCTGAATAAAAGAGTTGGGGTCATTCAAAAGCATTTTTACAGGCTGAACCACCTTTTCACCCTGTGCTTTCAAAGCCACGAATCCAAGGTTACGGACGTTGATTGCGGGGTTCTTGAGCGCCTCAATCTGTCCGTCAATGCTTGAAAGGTCGAATTTAGGCGTGGTTAATTTCTTGCCTTTGGGGGTAATGCGGTAGATGCGTCCGTAGCCTTTTTTATCGTGCATGGCGTGCCCTCCCACAATGGGGTCATACCAGTCGGCTACGTAGATGGCACCGTCGGGGCCAGTAGCAGCGTCGCTGGGGCGGAACCATTTGCGCTTATCCACGCCCGTGTCGTTCCATACATAATGGGCTTCTACTTTAGGAAATGAACTGATGAAATCAATGCGTTTGCTCAAGTCAAAGCCTGCGCCTTTGGGTTGTGGCCAATATGCCCACACCACGTTTCGGCCTGCTTCGCAGCTCAGTACGGTGCCTCGGTATTTTTCCCCCAACGCATCCCCTTCGTACACGAGCATCCCCGTGGGAGAGCCCGCCCCTGTATTGTCGCCAGCTACCAGTACGCCAGGGTCTTCTTGGTGCCAATGCGCCGTAAACATGTCTTGGTCGGGACGGCGGTCTGCCTGCCAAGTACGCGTACCATCGGCACTGAAATAACCCGCATTCGACCCCTCCATCACCCAGCTTGTACGGCACGTAACCACTTGGTCGTCATTGTCATTTTGCCAATAATTGCCGTAACTGTCGATGGCGATTTCATAACTATTACGGAAATTATGCGCCATCACTTTCAGTCCTGTGCCGTCGGGATTCATTCTTAAGGCCAAGCCACCTACCCACACGCGCCCGTCGTCGCTTTTTTGATTTCCCTGATTTTTGTCGTTGTAGGGCGTTCCGCCCGTATAAATACTGCCCGAACGCAGGTTCCAGCCGCTTTTATCTTTTACGTTGTGGGGCCCTGCATTGCCCGTATTAAAATGCCATCGACCGTCGGGGCCAGCGGTGAGAGAGTGGAGCGAATGGTCATGGTCAAGCCCCCCAAAACCCGTTAAGAAGATTTCTTTTTTATCGGGAACATCATCGCCATTTTCGTCGGTGTACATGATGATATTGGGTGCGCAGCTCACAATGATTTTATTGCCAATGACCCCAATGCCGAGCGGTGCTACCAAATCTTTGTCCTGTACAAAAACCTTTGATTTGTCGGCTTTGCCATCCCCATCCGTGTCTTCCAGAATGACCACGCGGTCGCCTTGGTCAAAGTGGAGTTTTTTATCGGGTTTGTTGTTGAATTCGCGATAATTGACCGCCTCCGTTATCCAAACCCTTCCTTTGGCATCAATGTCCATGTTGGTTGGATTATAAAATAACGGTGCCTCCGCCCACAACGTGGCCTCTAAATCATCGGGAACAAACACTTTATTGGAATCGGATGGCGATTCTGCACGGTATTCGTTTTGGAGGGTGTTGGTTCCTGTAAACGAAAGAACCGAGACCAAACTCATGGCAACAATGATTTTCAAAGGCGCATTTGGCATCTTAACAAACGGTTTTGAGGTTGTAAAATTAAAAGTACACATTCTAGTAAAATATACTCTTAACTTATTATAAAGAGTGAGCGAGAAGTACATTTTTTTAAATAGGATTGTGGCTATTTGTGTAAATTGCCCACCATGTAGCATTTTGATAGAATGATGAAAACATTAGCCGATTTACTTTTATTAGGTGACCCTCGTTTGTACGAAACCTGTTCGTCGATTTTACCCGAAGAAAAGCCCTTGGTGAAAGGCTGGGTGGCCGATTTGCATAATGTGATGCAAGAAGTACGCGCCAAATACGGTTTTGGTCGGGCCATTGCGGCGCCGCAATTGGGCATCATGAAACGCTTGATTTACATGAATATCGACAAACCAGTGGTTTTTATTAATCCTGAATTGACCCATCTCAGCGATGAGATGTTTGAATTGTGGGACGATTGTATGAGCTTCCCCAATTTGTTGGTCAAAGTGAAACGTCATAAGTCGCTTACCATAAAGTACTTGGATGAAAACTGGCAGCCCCGTGAGTGGATAATGGACGATAGCAGTCTGTCTGAATTGCTACAACACGAATATGATCATCTTGATGGCGTTTTGTGCACTATGCGGGCCATTGATGATAAATCGTTTCGGTGGCGGTAGTTTTTTGCACAAAAAGTAAACAACAGAACGTTGGTTAAACTTTGGCTATGGGCGTATAAAAAATTACTTTTGCCGCGGCGTGTTGTTGATTAGTAATAAAAATTACGTTTCTAATGACCCGCTGATAAGTAACCAATCCCAATTTATAAGAACTCCATGAATCGCATCGTCTCTCTTTTTCAACACCATCCGAGCCATAATCTTAACGTTTATTTTACGGCAGGTTTTCCCAAACTGGAAGATACTCGCCGCATTTTAAAGTCACTTCAAGACGCAGGGGCCGACCTCGTCGAAATCGGAATGCCTTATTCTGACCCCGTTGCCGACGGTGAAACCATCCAAATCAGTAACCAGCAAGCGCTGGAAAATGGGATGAGTGTCAAAAAGTTGTTTGACCAACTCCGCAACATGCGCGAAGAGATAAAATTGCCTGTGTTACTGATGGGATACATCAACCCAGTGCTTCAGTTTGGGGTGGAGAATTTCTGCCAGCAGTGCGCTGAGGTGGGTGTAGATGGACTAATTTTGCCCGATATGCCCGTAGACGAATACCTCGAAACGTACAAGCCTATTTTTGATCAATATGGTATATTAAATATATTCCTAATTACACCTCAAACCTCGGACAAACGTATTCGTCAGATTGACGAGAACAGCGCCGGGTTCATTTACATGGTTTCTTCGGCCAGCGTAACCGGCTCTCAAACGGGCGTAACGCACGACATGGAAGCGTATTTTGCCAGGGTGAACGCCATGAATTTGCGTAATCCTCGTTTGATTGGCTTTGGTATCAAAGACCACGAAACCTTCGTAACAGCCTGTCAGCACGCCGCTGGTGCGATTATTGGGAGTGCCTTTATTCGGGTTTTGCAACAAAACGAAAACTTAGAGGAAGCTATTACTACCTATGTTTCGAGTGTAAAGCAAGGTTTATAAGTCCATCTGACTGAGTGAAATGACCGTTCATCCAATTTTTTAAAGTTCTTATTTTTGCTCACCATTTTCGCTTTACCTTTCGTCCAAAATTGACATTTTAACCGTTGTAAAGACATGAAAAAACTAGTTGTGATAGTTGCGCTACTCGCAAGTGCCGCGTTAACAGTGATGGCCCAAAGCGCCGAAGAGATTCTGGACAAGTCAATTCAGGCGAGGGGAGGAGCCGAAAAACTCAATAGCCTCAAATCTCTGCGCATGGAAGGGACCGTCAGTGTGATGGGTATGGAAATCCCGACAAAATCCGTCATTGTGCATAGACGTGGAATGCGAAATGAAATGGAAGCCATGGGACAGTCTATCATCATGGCAATAGACGGAGAAAAGGGCTGGATGATAAATCCAATGGCTGGTCCAGAGCCTACACCTTTGCCCGAAGAACAATTGAAGGCGTCAGTAAGTCAACTTGATTTATCGGGAATTACCAATTATAAATCATCAGGTACCAAAACTGAGCTTTTGGGCAAAGAAACCCTTGATGGCACAGAAGTATATAAAGTAAAAATGGTTTCGAAAGATGGGATGAGCATGACGCATTCTATTGACACCAAAAACTTTAACATCATCAGAACGGCCATTAAAGTCAATGTGAGTGGACAAGATGTAGAGGTAGAAACCAAAATGTCAAACTATAAGATCTTTGACGGAATTTCATTCCCTACAACCACCGAAATCACCAACCCTCAAGCGGGCGTTATCATGACCACAATTACAAAAGTGGAAATAAACCCAGCTATCGACGAAAGTGTGTTTGTGATGCCTAAAAAATAATTAATTAAAGTTTGGTGGTCGAAAACTATTTGACCACCACTCTTCTGACCAATACCTTGTCGAGTTTTTCGTAGCGAATCAGGTAAGTGCCTGAGGGGACACTGTTGAGCGTGGTTTCAAAAAAATGTCTTCCAGGTGGAAAAAGGTCATCGGCAAGTGTTCGTATCATTTCCCCTTCCAAGTTGACCATTTTGAGGCTGATACGGGCGGGTAACTTCATGCCGATTTCGACGGTAAGCACTTCGTAAGCAGGGTTGGGATAAGCTTTGAAGTACTCATATTCAGGGGTAATATCAGAAACAGAAGCTGATTTGGGATATAAATAGCATACAGAATGGCTGCTTTTCTCTACTAATGGCAAAGAAAAGGGGGAGAAAAAAGATATTAAAATAAATAGCACCAATCCCTTCATTCTAACTGGAATTTATACCTTAACAAGCGCTAAGTTAAGATATTTATACCTTAAAATGAAGTGAATGGTATATTTTTCAAACAAAAAAAATCCCACATAAAAGCGGGATTTTTTTTGTAGCGGGGAGCACGCTAGAACCTACTTAATCCATACAACCGCAATACATGCTAAAATAGGGGTAAATGTACTGATTTTAAGGGAATTAAATAATACATTCTTTTGGTAGATTATTAAGAGAGGTTAATCTAAATACGGTATTTATTAAGAAAAACGCTTAACCAATGCTTAACCATTGTAAGAAATAGCTATCTTTGAAGTATCAAATCAAGACGAAATAGTATTATTTATCGTAAAAAAATGGCTAAAGCATTCTTTTATTTGCGAAAATCTACCGGGAAACAGCCACAACTTATTTATGTTGGATTAAGAACTGGTGATGACCAACTAGCGGTATCGACGGGAATAAAAGTAAATCCTAAACGCTGGGACTCCAAAAAAGGAGAAATTAGGCAGAGTGCAACCCCTTTTGAAGTGCAACTACCTGTTTTGTTAGGTGAGAGATGCAGGATAAAAAACTTAGACGTTATCAGTTTTACAAATAATTACCTTCAATCCATTGCCGATTTTGTCAACCAGAAATCAGGCATACCCAAAGACCTACTTACAGGGGAAATAAAATCGTTTGTCAATGGCCGTAGTGAGTTGGAACAGTATGCGTTTGACCTTGATTGTTTTGTGAAGGGGTTAGTTGCCCGTGAAGGCATGACAAAGGAAAAGTTAATAACTGCCATTGATTCTTATTTACACCCCGCCACGGACAAAATAACGCTGTTAGATTACATTGATAAAGTGGTTACTGACTCCACTACGGGCCGCAGGATGAAAGACGGGCAAATACTCAACCCGCGAACAATCCAACGCTACAATACAACAAAACAGCTTTTGCAGGACTTTCAAAAAGTGTATAGCCGTAACATTGATTTTGATACCATTGATTTAGACTTTTATAAAGACCTCAACGCCTACATGGTGAACGTGAAGGACTACAAGCCCGCCACGTTGGGAAAACACGTTAGTACGCTTAAAACCTTTCTTCGTGAAGCAACGGAGGAAGGTATCAATACCAATTTAAAGTATCAGAGTAAGGCGTTTAAAGCCGTTGAGGATGATTCAGATAGCATCTACCTAACGGAGCAAGAACTGGCCGCAATGTATGCCCTTGACCTATCAGCAGAGCCGCGACTGGATAAAGTACGGGACTTGTTTTTGATTGGGGCAAATACGGGGTTGCGTTTTTCGGATTTTACCACCATTAAAGCCCACAACCTCAAAAAAGTAACTAACGGCTATAATTTGGAAGTTATACAGTATAAGACAAAAGAGAAGGTAGTCATACCCGTAAACGATACCGTGATGGCTATTCTTAGCAAATACAAAAACGTGTTGCCCGAACCTATCAGTAACCAAAAGTTTAACGACTACATTAAAGAAATTGCGCAACGCGTCCCCGCCCTTCAAGCCTTAGAAACGAAGGTATTTGTAAAGGGCGGTAAAGAAGTTGAGGAAACTTGTGCCAAATGGGAACTGGTTACGACACACACCGCCCGTCGGTCGTTCTCAAGCAATGCCTATTTAAGCGGTAAACCTACTTTGGCTATTATGGCAATAACAGGCCACCAAACGGAAAAGTCTTTCATGAGGTACATAAAGACCTCAAAGAATGAACACGCTGAACTTATGCGTAAACATGGTAAGTAATACCCGTATTGGAATCAGCCGAGCCCTTTAATGAAGAAAGTTGCACGATAAACCATTTGTTAACATGGATGACTCTTTTGAAGAAATAAGCAATAAAATCAACAATGGCATTCCTTTGAGCGAAGAAGAACAGCAGTCTTTGAATAGGCTAAACGATAAAACTCAAAAATTCATTGAGGCGTTGAAAAGTAAGGGTTTGCTACCCTTGCAACCAATAGGGGAGAAAATGGCGTTATTATCCCAAAAATTAGGGGAAGTTGCACCCGCTTTAATAGAATCGCACAAGAAGGGGTTAGCAGCTATTAATACTGCAATGGATTGGGATGGATTTGGAAAGGCAGTAATACGTTTTCAAGAGCTTTATAATGAAAAAAAGCGACTATGGAACAAGAAGAGGAATTATTATAAAAATAGGGGTTTTGACTATGACTTTGAAGAAGTTATGCATGACCTTACCAGATTTTTCCCCCATTTGAAAAAGAAGCGTATAGCGGAGCTTTTTGGAATGCCTAACGATGAATTTAGGGAATTATTCGACGATTGGTTTGTTGCTTGTGAAGCAGAAAGTGATAGAGGTATAGAAGAGGCTAGAATTAGACGTATTGCACAAGCCCCGCCCGCGCCTACCTCAACAGAGCCAAAAAAGCACGCTAAAACTATTCAAAAGGAACAAAACTATGTTACGTATACTAATAAGTACATTGACCTCCGTAAAAAAGTTAGTCCAATTTACAACCGGGAAGGAGCAATTAAAAAAGTTTTAGATGAGTTTATTATTGACGAGAGAACATTAGGCAGAGCGTTTGATGCAAACGCAGATACACTAGAGAAATTTGGACACGAAAAAAAGATTTTTAAAAAATATTCGCGCGTAAAGTGGTCATAAATAGGGGTTTGTTGGGACAAATTGGGACAAATGGGACAGATACTTGCTGTCCTTTTTTTATGCCCAAAATTTGCCTAAACAAATTTCATTATTCTAATGACAGCACAACAAAATTTAAGTTTCGCAATTGAACAAATTTTGCGGCCTATTGTAGTTAACGCGGTTGAACACGTCTTAGACGAAATCAAAGCCGCTACCCCGTCACCCGCGCCCGTCGCAGAGCCTGACCGATTTATCACAAAGAAAGAAGTAGCTACCCTGTTTGGGGTTAGTGAAGTTTCCGTATGGGATTGGGAGAAAAAAGGGCTTCTAACTGGCTACCGTATCGGTAACTTAGTACGCTACAAATTAAGCGAAGTAATGGCTTCACCTAAGATGATTATTAGATTAAATCAAAAAGGGCTGAAGCAATGAGTAACCAAAGCAACCGCCCCCCTGAATCTTTGAATGATGCTAATTCAAAGGTACTGTAAAATGATGCAGAAGGGAGCCACCGAATGATGGCAAAGTAGTCCAAGTGTGGATAAGTTCAGAGCGATAAAAAT
>NZ_JAAAKZ010000018.1 GCF_009905605.1 Runella sp. CRIBMP | reverse complement strand
CAATTACAGGACGTAAAATTCCCCGCTCCCACCCGCCCGTTGGTTGAAGGAGACACCACTGGCCACCAACAGCAATGGGTAAAAGCCTGCAAAGCGGGATTCGGAACCTACACTAGCTCTTCGTTTGATGAGGCAGGGCCCTTGGCCGAAATCGTATTGATGGGCAACTTGGCCGTTCGTAGCTATCTACACCGCGAAAATGGTAAATTCACTGGCCGTAAGAAACTTCTTTGGGATGGTGTCAACATGAAAATTACCAATTTTGACGTTGCTAATGCATTTGTAAAGCGGCAATACCGCGAAGGTTGGACCTAAACAATTTGAGCCGAAAGTAGCTATTTGTTCTCGCTCAAAAAAGCCAAAACTTATTCCTAAGTTTTGGCTTTTTTGATAAAAATAACGGTCAAAATTTAACGAAACATAAACTGCCTCATAAACTCGTCCTTAAAAGAACGCCCCAATGGAAAGGCTTGGCCATTGATGATTACTTCATGCTCGTTGAACGATTCAATTCGATGGATATTGACCGCGTACGAACGATGAATACGAACCAAGTGCTTGATTGGCAGCCGTTCCAATACTCCACCTACGGTCTGACGAATAACGTATTTCTTCTGAGACGTAACGATATTGGTGTACATACTCTCGGCTTCAAGATAAAGAATATCGTCTAATCTGAATTTGACAAATTGGTAGTTTTGTTTGATAAAAATACATTCATTTACCTGCAAAATGGCTTCTTTTCGGGCTATATCCGTTTTTGTGTCTTTCATTTTCATCGGATGAACCCGCATGGCAAAATTATTAATCGCCATTTCGATTGCCATCCTGAGGTTAACGATGTGATACGGCTTGGGAATATACGCCGCTGGGTAGGTCTCTTTGGCCCGTTCGAGGGTTTCGGCGTCGGTAAAAGCGGTTAAATAAATAATCGGGGATTGCCGAAAATCAATGAGTCGTTTTACGGTTTCTATCCCGTCCCAGTCACCGTTGATGTGAATGTCGCACAGCACCAAATCCACTTCATTTTTTTGATAAAATTCAAGCGCTTCAGGGCCATTGTCGGCTACAAATGCAACATCATAGCCTTCTGCTTCGAGGGTATCTCTCAAATCAGTGGCTAGAATAAATTCGTCTTCAATGATTAATATTTTCATTTGTTATGCCACCAATTTCATTTTTTCAGGAGAGATATACAATCGACAATAGGTTCCGTTTTGGTTTTCAATCGTGAACACCCCTCCAATCTGTTTTGTGAGCCCTGCAATCAGTTTTTTACCAAAAGAGTCTTTGGCCCGGCTCCAGCGTTCCATGTCTAATCCAGGCCCGTTATCCTGTATTTCCAACGACAGCCCCACTTTATTTTTCAACATAATTTTCAATGATGGATGGACGGCTTCTGCGTAAGCATACTTAAAAGAATTGGTCAATAACTCATTGATTATCAATCCCAAAGAAATGGCCAAATCTACGTCCATTTCTTCTTGCTCAACATTTAGTTGCACATCAAAATTATCGACCTCATGCCCATAAGCATTCATCAGGCTATCCACCAAATCGCTGATGTATTCTTTGATATTGATAGTTGAGACTTTGTCATTCTGGTACAACCGCTGATGAATCAACGACATGGCTTCTACGCGTTGTTGCCCTTGCCGAACGGCCAGCACAGCCTTTTCGTCCTCCATTTTACTCGATTGTATTTTCAACAGACTGCTGACAATCGCTAGGTTATTTTTTACGCGATGGTGAAGTTCCTTCATCATCAGTTTCAAATCATCGGATTGCTTTTGAATCTGCGACCGATTTTCTTTTATCTTTTTATATTGCAAGTACAGCGTCCCCAAGAGGACCAATAAAACCAACAATCCTAAACCCGCAAATGCCAGTTGATTCCGTTGCAGCGCATTTTTTTCATTCAGGCTTTTTATTTCAATCTCCTTTTTCTCGGTTTGGTATTTACTTTCAATCTCGGCAATGTTCTTGGTTTTTTCGACCCGCAAGGTAGAATCTTCCAATTGCTTGGCTATTTTCAGACTTGCCAATGCCTCTTTGTACAACCCCGCGTCTTCCTGAATCCCATAGAGTATTCCGTAGGCATTAAATAGCCGATGAATGTCTTTGAGGGAGTGCGCAATAGCCACCGAATTTTGGGCATAAGCAATGGCTTTTTTATATTCTTTTTTCATCTGATACGCCTTACCCAAACTCCGATAAGCATGTTCAATCCCCTGTTGGTCGTTGTGATTTGCGTGAATTACCAGTGCTTTCTCCAATTCAACAATTGCCTTGTCGTACTCTTTTTCGAAATCAATGTAAATCTGCCCCAAATTGGCGTGCAAAACGCCCGCATCCCGGTCAACTTTGTATTTTTTGGCATTCTTTAATCCCATCTTATAGGCATCTTCCGCCTTGCGAAACTCCTTCAAATCTCGGTAAGCAATCCCGGCATTATTGTATCCAGAAATTAAGCCGTTGGTATCCTCAACCACCTTGGCCATGTCTATCGCTTTCAAAGAAAACATGAGCGCTTTTCGCGTAAAAGCGGCTACTTTTTGGGAGTCGCCCATTTTTTTATACGTCAGGCCAATGCTGTTATAGACCCTTCCAAGTCCTCTTTTGTAGTCAATTGCCTCGTACAAATCAATGGTTTTCTGACTTGCCTGAAGGCTCTTTTCGAATTCATTTTGAGCACGAAAAAAGTTAGCCGCCAAATGATACGAACGGCCTTCCAGCTTTTTATCCATTGATTTTTTGGAAAAATCCTGCGCTATTTCAAGGTATTTTTGGGCCGAATCTGGTTGATTTCTACTGTAAGCTTCGCAAATATCCTGCACGATTTGGGTCTTTCTTTGGATGTCCGACGTTGTCGCTAACTTTTTTTTCAGGGAGTCTATTTGGGATGGTTTTTGGGCAAAACCAGTAAAGGCAATAAAGTATAGAATCAAGAAGTTTTTCATGGCAGCCTTAGCGCTACTGGGGAGGCAACATAGTAAATATAGTTTTCTAACGCTTAATTTTAACGAATTGCCCATTTGTAAGTGCGAGTTCTAACCAGTGGCTCCTGCATAGAGTCATTATTTTAGCACGACAAGATATTCAGAAAGATAAGCGCGATACCCGCAGAACCTACTAAAAAATTAAACCATCCAAGGTATTTAAGTTCATAAATAAAAACCTTAAATACCTTGGATGGTTCCTCAAAAAATCACTTACTCACTCAGTAATTTCGTAATAAGTGCGTTGAAATCTTCAATAAACTGATCGTAGTATTTGCCAGTACCCGGGCCAGAGAAGCCTGTGTGAATTTCGCGTACGCGTCCTTTTTTGTCAATAAAAATGGTGGTTGGATACCCCGCTATTTTATTGAGCGCAGGGAGCGATTTGCCCGCATCAGCATCGTTGGTACCTGCCAAAAGCAGCGGATATGGCACGCCGAAACGCTTGCCCATAAAATCAATTTTCGGCCCTGATATTTTCATTTCGGGCGACCGTTCAAACATCAAACCCACGATTTCTACCCCGCGTTTGGCATTTTTTTCGTACCAAGGCACCATAAAACGGGTTTCGTCCATGCAGTTTGGGCACCACGTCCCAGACAGCTGCAAAACCACAACTTTCCCTTTGTAGCGTTCATCTTTCAACGAAACAATATTTCCTTTGGTATCAGGAAAAGCAAAATCGAGCGTTTCAAAACCGGGCTTCAAATAAGTCAATGCCGTAGGAGGAGGCAATTCCGCTTTTTCGTCGCGGTAAGCTACAAAGTGTTGGAAACCAGAAATGCCTGACCATAATCCCCCTCGAATCGTACCGTTGGAAGCAATGGCAGCTCTGAACAAAAAAGCATGAGAACCGTCGTAGCACGACATAAAAAGACTATCGCCAATCACATCGCCCGCCAAATATCGATAATCTCCCGTAGGAGTCAGTACCGTTCCTGCTAATTTTGCACCTTTTTGTTCCAAAATCCCGACGGCAAACGTGGAATCTTTTGCTTGAGGACGCAAAAAATAAGTGGCGTATTTACCAGTTACGTTTTTCGTGGTTTGGGCGGGGGTTTTGGCAAAAAGATGCACCTCTCCTTTTTGGGCTTTGAATGGAAGCACCGATACCCAAACGCCATTTCTATTTTTCTTCCAAGCTCCCGTCATTGTATTGCCTGATACTTTGGCAACCAAATCAGAATCAAAAATCAGCATCGGAATATGAATCGAATCGCCGACCATGTAGGCTTCATCCATGGCCAAGCGCTCCGAGCCATTTAGTACAAAAACTTCATATTTCCCATTGGCTTTCGGATTGATTTCCAGCCCGAAGGGCAAATCATGCACTCCACGCTGTAGCGCAGCGCGCCAGGTACTCTTAGGGATGTTGGTTTGACTGAATCCCACAAAAAAACTGCTCAATGCGAGCAAAGTAGCAACTGTTTTTTTCATATAGTTTGTTAAGATGGGTAATTTGTATTGAACAACCTTTTTTTTAGAAAAGTTGACTTAGTTGCATTTTATTCCATTTTCAGTACTGTTCATCCCGATTTTAGAACCATTTAACATTTCGAGACGCCTCGGATCGCTACCATTTTCTAATTTTACGGATATTATCCCACACAGTCTATCATTTGTTATGTGTTTCAGAATTTCTATTTACACATTATTAAGTACGTTTACCATTGCTGTCAATACGCTTGCCCAAGAGAAACCCGAACAAATTGGTGGTGTCGCCTATCAAGAAAAGTACCAACACAGCATTCGAAAAACCAAAAAACCTATCGCAATTGACGGTGATCTATCAGATGCCGCCTGGCAGGAAGCGAGCGTTTCCAAAAATTTTGCGCCGCATTGGCCGCAGGATAATGTACCGCTCAAACGGGACACCGAAGTGCGTATGACCTTCGATGATCGTTTTTTGTACGTAGGGGTGGTCTGCCGCGACACCAATACGTACGTGATTCAAACCCTCAAACGCGACGCTTCTTTTTGGGACTCAGACGCTTTTGGACTCATTCTTGACCCCATTAATGAACGGACCAACGGCTTTTTCTTCGGGGTCAATGCCGCCAATGCACAATGGGACGGGCTGCTTACCTTTGTTTCTGACGACCTTAACGGGAGTTGGGACAATAAATGGTATTCGCAAACAAAGCTTTACGATACGTACTGGACCGTCGAGATCGCCATTCCTTTCAAAACCCTACGCTACGACCCTTCAAAAACCAAATGGGGGATTAACTTTGAGCGTAATGACCTGAAAAACAACCAATATTCGACTTGGACGTTTGTTCCGGTCAATTTCAATGGCTACGATTTAGGCTATACCGGTTCGTTGCTGTGGGAAGAAGCACCGCCAGCGGTCAAAGGAAATGTATCGTTGATCCCTTATATTACAGGCGGCTCCTCGCACGACCACCTGGCCGACAAACCGACCCAAGGCACGCTCAACGGGGGCCTGGACGCCAAAATAGCCGTGACGCCGTCGCTCAATCTTGACTTGACCGTCAACCCCGATTTCTCACAGATTGAAGTAGACAGGCAAGTGACCAACCTGACCCGATTCAGCATTTTTTTCCCTGAGCGGCGAACCTTTTTTCTGGAAAACGACGACTTATTCAGCGGCTACGGCTCGGCGCCCTTTCGACCGTTTTTCTCGCGGTCGGTAGGGCTGGACCGCAATGCGCAGCCCATCCGAATTTTGGGCGGCCTGCGACTGAGTGGAAATTTGGATAAGCATTGGCGCGTAGGTTTGATGACCATGCAAACCGCCGCCAAAGACAGTCTGACGCCAGCACAAAATTTTACCGCTTTTTCATTTAATAGAAAAATATTTAAGCGATCTCTCATCAAAGGCTACGCGCTCAATCGGCAGGGGTTTATGACCGAATCGGAGCGCAAAGCCAATCCGAGGAATGAATACGGGCGCAATCAGGGGTTGGAATTCACGTATTCCAACGTCAAGGGCGATTTATCGGCGTGGGCAGGGTATCACCTTTCCCAAAAACCAGGCATCTCCAAAAACAACGACGTGAAGCAGTTGGGCTTTGGATACTCTGGGCGTAACTTGAGTTTCTTTGCGGATTATTTTGGGATAGGTACTAATTATTACGCAGACATGGGTTTTCTGAACCGCATCGAAAATGCTACGTTTCGGTTAGACCAGTTTGGCAAAATTCAATCAGACACCACCATCCGACTCGGCTACCAACAGATATACAGCGAAACCGAGTATACTATTCGACCCAAAAAAGGCAAAGTCAATATGCACACCTTTGGCGCCGAAACGTTTTTATTGTGGAATCCCAACGGAGCCTTAGGGGAGCATTCAACGAGCCTGCAGTATTCGATACAGTTTCAAAACACGAGTAATTTTCAGGTGCGGTATGATTACAATTTTGTCAATGCCCTATTCCCATTCACATTCACCGATAGCGAGTATGCATTACCTGCCAATCATTATCAGTACGGGCAATACAGTGCGACCTACAGTTCTGATTATCGAAAGAAATTTTATTACACGGCGAGCTTCCGTGCGGGTGGATTTTATAATGGTACACTTCAGCAATATAGCGTAGAAATGAATTATCGGGCGCAGCCGTGGGGGAATTTTTCGATGGCTTTTGAACAAAACGATATTAACCTTCTCAACCCCTACGGCACTGATCGATTGTTGCTGATAAGTCCGAGAGTAGAGGTCAATTTTTCGACCAATATTTTCTGGACTACCTTTTTGCAGTTTAACACCCAACGTAACAATTTTAACGTCAACAGCCGTCTGCAATGGCGCTACAAGCCCATGTCCGACTTCTTTTTGGTCTATACAGACAATTACTATACTGATCCGTTATTCAGAAATAAAAACCGAGCCATTGTGTTCAAACTAAACTTTTGGCTAACGGTTTAGACTTGAGAAGTGTTAGAGACTTTCCAAGTCTGGCACTGCGTACTATCCATGCTTATAATTATGCGATAAATCTTCCTCTTTTTGGGGCTCATCTTCAAAGTCATACCGATAAATAGACTCAACGGGTGAGCCAGGTGGGATTTCTATAATTGAATTAATCAAACCCGTATGTAAATCAAATACCCAACCGTGCAGATGCGGATAATTTCTCTTTTTCCAAGCTTTTTGTACTATCGTGGTTTTGGCCAGATTTTTGGTCTGCTCAATGACATTAAATTCAACCAAACGGTCAAAACGCTCGTGCCCCTCGGGTACCGCCTCAAGCTCATCATAATGCTTTGAATAAACATCTTTGATATTCCGCAACCACTTGTTGATTAAACCAAAATCCTTGTTGGTCATGGCGGCTTTTACACCCCCGCAGCCATAGTGTCCTACCACCAAAATGTGCTTTACTTCCAACACCTCTACCGCGTACTGCAATACACTTAGCATATTTATGTCGGTATGAATCACCAAGTTGGCCACGTTGCGGTGAACAAAAATTTCGCCAGGAGCCGTACCCGTTACCTCATTGGCGGGCACCCGGCTGTCGGCGCAGCCAATCCACAAGAATTCAGGCTTTTGATCGGCCGCCAATTCGTCGAAATAACTTTCGTCGAGCATAAGCTTTTCAGCAGCCCATGATTTATTCGCCAATAATAGTTTTTTGTATGATTGCATTGGATTTTTGTTTTGCGATTTTACGTCTCGTAATCCCCTTAAATTCCACTTGAATTCCTCTTAACGGGGCATCGGCCTCAAATTCTTCTAGGGTTGTAAAAATATCATGGTCGATAAATTGTGCCCTCAGGCCATCCACAAACACATAGTCTCCTGGTTTTAAGGCCGCCAATACTTCTTTCAAATGGGCCTTGTTTAAAAATGATACATCCTTTTTAAACCAAATCAGTACCGTTTCTTTGTCGCGTCCTACACTTATTGCCGATAGATTGTTGGTATACACAATATATATCATGCCCACAATCAGCCCAATGGCCAGTCCAATCAATAAGTCGGTAAACACAATGGCAAGGACCGTAATAATGAAGGGAATAAATTGGTCGGAGCCTTCACGGTACATTTTTTTAAAAATCTCGACCTTCGCTAGTTTGTAACCAACCGATATAAGCAATGCCGCTAAGCAAGCCAACGGGATATAATTGAGTAATTGCGGAATACAAAACACCGCCAACAGCATCAAAAGCCCGTGAATGAAAGACGAAAGGCGAGTTTGCGCGCCACTGTACACATTGACCGAAGTGCGAATCGCTACCAACGTGAGCGGCAAGCCTCCAATAAGGCCCGAAACTACATTGCCGATTCCCTGCGCCTTCAATTCCTGATTGGGAGATGATATACGACGTCTTGTATCCAACTTATCGGCGGCTTCCAAACTAAAAAGCGACTCAATGCTTCCCACAATCGCCAACGTAAGGGCCGAAATATACACTTGTGGATTGGCTAAGATTTCGAACGCTGGAAAATTGAACGCGGCTTTTGCATCGGTCCAATCACGAATAAGCGGAACCCGCACCAAGTGGCTTTCCTCTTTCAAACTCATGGCTGGAAACCATAACGCCAGCAACTGATTAAGGATGACTCCGACTAAAATCACCACCACACCCCCTGGGATTGTTTTGAAGAATTTTATCCCCCTTTTTGCAGAATAATCCCACCAAGCAATCAGCCCTAAACAGAACACACTTATCAAAATAGCTCCCGCATTGGGATGACTCAAGGCTTCTATAATTTCTGAGAATGTGTTGCGCTGGTCGGCTTGCGAAAATTCAAATTCGCCTTCGTAGTCGGCATCCCATCCTAAGGCATGAGGAATTTGTTTCAGGATAATCACAATTCCAATAGCCACCAACATCCCGCTAATAACACTAGAGGGCACAAAACTACTTAATCGTCCTGCTTTCAGCCATCCCAACAAGAATTGAATTACACCAGCCAACACCACGGCCATCAGAAAATTGGGATAGCTACCCAGTCGTTGAATACTATCAAAAACAATGACAGTAAGCCCCGCGGCGGGCCCACTGACACTGATTTCCGACCCCGAAAACAAAGTAACGACAATGCCCCCCACAATGCCAGCCAGTAATCCTGAGAAAAGGGGCGCTCCCGAAGCCAGCGCGATACCGAGGCACAACGGCAGCGTTACTAAAAACACCGCTACCCCCGCTGAAAAGTCTTTATTCAAATATTTTAACGTCATCCGAGTTGGGGTTTATTGGACTGCTATCCCTTGTAAATGCGGGGGGGGGCGTTTTGCCAAATTAATGGCGTAAACTTTCTACACTAAATTCAGTATTTTCAGGATCACGAATAAACATGACATCGTCATAAAACTCCACTTCACCCGTCTCTACGTTATACATTGCACCTACAACCCCAATTTGACCATTTTCGACCAATTGTTCCAAAATAAAACTACGTTCAATAATGTTTCTTACATTACGCTTAACATTTATTGTAGCGACATTTTCAACAAACGTTTTATTGTTAGAATTACGATTTTCTTTGGTTTCATTTTCCTGATAAACAGCCGGTTGAAGTTTAGCCAAAAGTTCCGTTAAATTCCCCATTTCTACATGGTCACAAGCCCCTTTTACGGCACCACATTTAGTATGTCCCAAGACAACAATCAATTTTGAACCTGCCAATTTACAGGCAAATTCCATGCTACCCAAAATATCGGTATTTACGATATTACCCGCAATCCTTACCGAGAAAATATCTCCTAGCCCTTGGTCAAAAATAAGCTCGGCAGATGTTCTGCTATCGATGCAGCTTAGTACAATGGCAAATGGCCATTGGCCTTCTCGCGTATCATTTACTTGTTCTAATAAATCTCGTTGAACTTTCAAATTGTGGATAAACCTCTCGTTGCCTTCCTTTAAAATTTGTAAGGCCTTCCTTGGCGTCAGATTGGATTGTGTTTCTTTTGAATGTGCTTTCATTTTTTAAGTTTTTTTTGTGGCTCAATGTCCACAGGATTAATTTAAAATTGGTAGTAATGCAATTGCGTACACATGGTTTAATGCCCTGCCACACCCTTAAATGCCGGAATTCCCTTCAACTCCAGTTTGATTCCTCTCAAAACGGCGGTCTCCCTAAAATTATGGATGATTTCGAGAACGTCTAAATCAATGTTGTGGGATTTGGTCCCGTCAATGATGACGTTCGAATTTAAAGGCAGTTTATCTAAGGTAAGCGTAATGACTCCTTTGTTGATAAACGTCACGTCTTCTACCAACTGAATCGTAATCGTTTCACCCTCACTACGTTTTTCTTTCATAAAATAGTACGCTCTTTTATAATTATTGCGTAAAATAAAGAAAATCGAAACGGCCATTCCGATGCCAATTCCTTTCAATAAATCAGAAAACAAAATCGCAATAATGGTCACTACAAAAGGCACAAATTGCTCCCAACCCAAAGCATACATCGACTTAAAGAGGGATAATTTGGCCAGCTTGTAGCCCACCATCAACAAAACGGCGGCCAAACAGGCCAACGGTATTTTGTTTAGTAAGGAGGCAAAACCAACCACGCTGATTAATAAAAGCAGCCCATGAATGATGGCCGATTTTTTGGTTTTAGCTCCCGAATTGATGTTGGCTGAACTGCGCACAATAACGGCCGTCAGAGGAAGACCGCCAATCAACCCAGAAATAATATTACCCAATCCTTGGGCTTTTAATTCACGGTTGGTAGGCGTATTACGCTTATAAGGGTCAAGTTTATCGGCTGCTTCTACGCTCAGCAGCGACTCTAAACTTGCCACAATGGCAATGGTAAACGCAATGATATAAACGTTGTAGTTGCTAAACCCTGAAAAGTCGGGCAGGGTAAATTGACCGATAAATTCATTGACAGAGCTTGCTACTGGGAGCTTAACAAGGTGGTCATTTTCCAAAGCGAGTACGGGAAATGCAACTTTAAAGAACTCATTTAATCCAACCCCCAAGGCCACGACGACCAATGCGCCAGGCACAAACTTAAAGAAGGTGTATCTTTTGAAGAATGGCTTATCCCAAGCAATAAGAATGAGGAGCGAAAGAGTAGCAATAATGATGGCCCCAGGCTGAAGAAAATTGAGCGCATTTAGGATTTCAGAAAATGTATTTTCTCCGTCTACCTGCACAAACACAAAATCACCTTCGCTGTCCTTGTCGTAGCCAAGAGCATGAGGAATTTGTTTGAAAACAAGAATTAAACCAATTGCCGCCAACATACCTTTGATGACGCTCGAGGGAAAATAATGACCAATAATCCCTGCTTTGAGGTATCCTAAAACAACCTGCATGATACCCGCTATTACCACCGCCAACAAAAACAGCTCATACGAGCCTAACTGTTGGATAGAGTTCAACACGATAACGGTTAACCCAGCCGCAGGCCCACTCACACTCACGGGCGAACCGCTCGCTATTGCGACCACAATCCCGCCAATAATGCCAGCAATAACTCCAGAAAAAAGAGGCGCCCCCGACGCCAAAGCGATTCCTAAACAGAGGGGTAAAGCCACTAAGAACACCACTAATCCGGCGGGTAAATCTTGTTTTAAATCATTCAGTAGGTCCTTCATTTTATTAAATTAAGTGGAATCTGTTTTTAGATTATTTTTTATTATAATTGAGAAGATGATTCGTAGCAATAACTGCCAACGATTAAATACAACACATCACAGTGCAGCAGGTTGTTTTTAGGGCTGTCGAGCAACAGAAAAACAAAATCCATTGACAAACTGGGCCCAATAGGGCAATAAGTTTGTTAACCAAGCAAATACGCGACAGAACGGGTGGGAAAGTGTGGATTAAGAACAAAAAAGCACTAAAGGCTTTCGGGAGGAGGAATACAAATCGACGTAAAATGCTCAGGAGCAGGCATTAGATACATGAAATTAAGATGCGATTTGTTCAGCGCCGAGACGTTAAAAACGGGGTAAGATAAGGACTCAAATTCATCCCATCCTTCTTCACCAGTTTCTTCGTCAAAAGGGCAATTGGTCTCAGAATCAGGGCAGGAAGAGTCCGCCATTTTTTCATTCGCAGCTTGTTTCTTAATATCCTTCAAAGTCGGCCTAAGCACTGACATCAGTCCTATAAGAAGACTAAAAAGAATCAACAAGAATACTTTTGCGTAATTCATTGACCAGCTTTGTGTTAGATACAATTACGGCTGTAATTCTATGCAAAAATGAAATTATATTTTTATATTCCCAACTATTATTTCAGTGACCAATCTACCTATTTCACCTTGATGAAAAACGCAGACTGGGTAAATTTACAATTATTTCTGCAAATTTAAATCAATAATCAAGCGCTTTCTAGCTCTTTTTTAATGGCTAACTTCGCCAACTCCACCAATTCTTCGGCACTTTTTCCTTTCGGTTCTATGGGCGTTAGGCTTATCCACGACAACCGCTCCAGACTGTTAAGCGGAAAAATCCCTTTTGGGTTCAATCTACCCGTGTTTTTAATAGCTACAGGTACTACCAAAGCATGGGGGGCTTTTTTGACGAGTATGGCCACCCCCCCCACAGCAAACTGCTTTAACTCGCCCGTTCTTGAACGGGTTCCTTCGGGAAAAATCGCCGCTGAAAACTTCGTTTCTTCAATCAACTTACCCAAACGGGCTATTTCAACGATGGCTTGCTTTCCGTCTTTTCGGTCAATGAGCGCAGCCCCGCTTTTCCGAAGATTATAAGAAATGCTGGGAATACCTTTTGCCAATTCGATTTTGGAGACAAAAATTGGGTAGTTTTTGCGCATGTACCAGATCATCCCCACGATGTCAAACATACTCTGATGATTTGCCACAAAGATAACGGGCCGGTCAGTAGGCAGCTCTGTTTTTGCTTCATGGTGCAGGCGGGTCCCCAGTATCCACAATCCGTGCAATAAAAATCCATTGAGCCAATGAACCGATTTTTGATGTGTTCGGCGGTCAAAAAGATGAAAACAAATGACTTGTATGACGTGAAATATCACCAGTGTCAAACCAAAATAAATCATGTAAACACTGCTGAGGAAGTAATCTAGTATTTTTTTCATGCAATTGTGGGAAATAAATCTATTCAGAGGCAAAATTAATCAAACATTCCTAAAACCACACAGCAACAATTTTCCTAAAATAATGCGTACCTTCGGCCCAATTTCGTGATAGTTAAGTTAAACGTTTTACATAATATGCAACTCCCCGCCACCCGCATAGAGGTAATGAAATTCATTGGACAGAAGATTGATTCTGTCTTTTACGAATTTCTCAAACCCATAGAGGATCTCTGGCAGCCCTCCGATTTTTTACCAGATTCTGCCAACGAAAACTTTCTGTCGGACGTCAAACTCCTTCAGGAAGCCGCCCGTGAACTGCCTTACGACTACATCGCGGTATTGGTTGGTGATACCATCACCGAAGAGGCCCTTCCAACCTACGAATCGTGGCTCATGACCGTTGAAGGCGTCAATCAACAGGACCCACAACAAGGCTGGACCAAATGGATACGCGCTTGGACCGCCGAAGAAAATCGCCACGGCGATTTGCTCAACAAATATTTATACCTTTCAGGACGGGTAAACATGCGCGCCATGGAAGTATCCACTCAGTACTTGATTGCGGATGGATTTGACATAGAAACGGGCACGGACCCCTACCGCAACTTTGTGTATACTTCTTTTCAGGAGTTGGCCACCAACATCTCGCACCGCCGCACGGCTACTTTGGCCAAACAATACGGAAACACGTTGCTCTCAAAAATGTGCGGAGTCATTGCTGCCGATGAAATGCGCCACGCCAAAGCCTACAAGGCGTTTGTGGAGCGGATTTTTGAGGTTGATTCTTCCGAAATGATGCTGGCGTTTGAAGACATGATGCGCAAAAAAATCGTCATGCCTGCGCACTTCTTACGTGAAACGGGCGTCAAAATAGGCGAAACATTCAGTCATTATTCCGACGCAGCCCAACGAATCGGTGTCTACACTACGTACGATTACATCGAAATCATGGACTCGTTGCTCAAAGAATGGAAGATTGACAAAGTTAGCGGTCTCAACGAAGCTGGTGAAAAGGCTCGCGACTATTTGATGGCCCTACCTACTCGCCTAAAACGCGTAGCAGAACGCACCAAAGTGCCCAATCTGGACTATAATTTTAGCTGGATATCAGCGTATTAGACTTAGTCTTTAATCCATATTTACCAACAAAAAAGCAGCGAACACAGTCGCTGCTTTTTTGTTGGTAAATCGCCTTGTTTTTTGAAAACTTAGGCGATTTCAACCGTATTTTTACGCAAATGCTTAGGCAAACGGCGGGCTGACAGAGGGTGTTCGGACAGACTTTCGTGTAAATCTAATCCCCGCAAAGTCAACGAACCGCCCTTTGATTCAAAATCTCGACGGAAGTTGTTGAGGTTATCGGCAACGGTATGGTCGACATACGCGGCTTTTGAAAAATCAATCACCAACGAACTACCCGCAGGAACTTTCATCAATAAACTTTTCAATTTTAAGTAATTGGCAAACACCGCTGCGTTGTTTACATTCAATTGATACACGCCTAGTTCTTTTTCTTGAAGCTCAAAACGTGATTTGACAATGTCGCTCAGTTTTACCCCAAATGCTATCTGGATGATAAACTTGGTCAAGATACCCGCTGCAATACCAATCAATAAATCGGTAGCAATGGTGGTGATAATGGTAATCAGAAATATAGTAAGCTGCTCTTTACCAATGTGATAAATGTGGGCAAACTCCTTGGGGGAGGCCAAGCGAAAGCCAACAAAAATGAGCATAGCCGCCAACGAAGCCACCGGAACCATTTTGATAAGGGGCACCATCATTACGACAAACAAAAGCAGAAAAATACCGTGGAAGAAATTGGCCCAGCGGCTTTTGGCACCGTTATTTATGTTTGCCGAACTACGTGCCACCTCTGAAATCATCGGCAACCCTCCTAACAAACCCGCAATGGTGTTTCCAATTCCGACCGCAGTAAGGTCTTTACTTAAATCTGACTTACGTTTTTCGGGGTCAATCAAATCAATAGCCCGCCCCGTCAACAATGATTCAAGGCTTCCGATAAGCACAAACATCAAAAGGTATTTAAAGAAAATCGGAAGCAGTTCGGGAGTAGTAAGCGCTCCGAAGTTTACGTTCAAATTGAATGAGAAGTCGCCAGGAGTTACGAGTGGCTTAAAATTTTTGTAGGTAGGTTCGGTCAGGTGAAAATATTGTCCTAAAAGCACGCCCACAATCAATACTATAAGAGCTGGCGGCACTTTCTTCAAAGCCTTGATATTTAGGTATTGCCACCCAAACAAAATTACTAAACTGATGGCACCAATAATGGCAATGTGGTATTCCATGTGCATCAGGCTATGGGGCACCATTTCGAGCAATTCTATCGGCTCTTTTCCTTTCATTTCTGAGGGCGGGATACCTACGGCTAAATGCAATTGCTTCGACATAATGATAATCCCGATGGCCGCCAACATACCATGAACGGCCGAAAGAGGAAAGAAATCGGCGAGTTTGGCTACTTTTAGCACCCCTAAAAGAATTTGAATTAAGCCCGCCACCACAATCACCCCCAACGCCAGTTTCCAGCCTAAATCCATATCGCCTTTGCCGAGTTCGTCTACGGCACCCGCCACGATCACAATCAAACCAGCCGCTGGCCCTTTGATGGTCAATTCGGAACCCGCAAAGAATGCAACAACAATGCCCCCAATGACGGCAGTCATCACGCCCATAATGGGCGGAAAATTACTGGCCCCCGCAATTCCTAAACAAAGCGGTAAGGCAATCAACGACACTAAAAAACCCGACAATAAATCTTTGCTCCAATAGGATTGTAAACTATCAAAAATGCTTTCTTTTGATTTCATGATGCAGAATGCTTGATTTTAACTCCACAAAGCTCCTTCTGCGGCATTAAACGGGTATTAAGGGCAGATTAAAAGGAGATTAAAAGAAACTTATCGCTATTTTAGCCACCCAAAAACAATCCAAAAAAACGTTTTGATAGTACCTTTTTCTTTCGTTAATAACCACAAATGAGTCCTTCTATATCTTTTTCGATGCTTCTTGATTCTCTCCATCGGCAAGGTGCCACCCATGTAGGATTATTTTGTAATCAAACCGCTTTTGTATTTGAAAAAAGAAAATATCTCCTCGAACTGTTGAGTGAGTCAAAGGCTTTAAAAACGGTGTTTGTACCCGAGCACGGTCTTTTTTCCGAGCTTCAAGATCAGGAACCCGTCGAAGCCGTGGAAGCCTACCGCGCCATGGCAGAGAAAGTAGAGTTCATTTCATTGTACGGCCAAAGCGAAGAGAGTGTTCGTATACCAGCGCAGGCATTAACATCGCTCACGGATATTGTGGTAGATATTCAGGATGTCGGATGTCGGTATTTTACCTACACTACCTCCTTGGCCTACCTGATCGCGACCTTGTCGGGAATAGCCTCTCCGCCCCGCCTATGGGTCGTTGACCGCGCCAATCCTGCCGGGCGACAGGTGGAAGGAACGCCGCTGCCCGCCGTATTCAGTTCTTTTATCGGTCATCAGGGATTAGCGCATCGGCACGGCCTGTCGATGGGAGAATTAGCGATTTGGTTAACGCGATTTTATAAGGGTACTTTCGAGTTAAGACTTGTATCGCCAACGTCAGAAGATTTTTTCTTTCAAATCTTTCCTTCGCCCAATTTCCCTTCTTTACAAACTGCCCAACTATACAGCGGACAATGCCTATTTGAAGCCACCAACCTCAGCGAAGGTCGCGGCACGACCCGTCCCTTTGAAATTATTGGCGCGCCGTTCTTAGGCTGGGAGAAGTTACAACGCATTAAACATGATTTTGAATTACAAACCGACGCCATTCCGTGGCTCAATTACGTGCTGCGGCCGTTACAATTCATCCCTACCTTTCATAAATATGCCAATCAGCTTTGTGGCGGCTTTCAGGTGCATTTGGCTATGGGTGTTGTTAATCATTCGCTGCTGAACAGTTTGGTTTTACTCCAAATCATGAACGACCACGTCCCTAATCTCTGGCGCGAAGGCCCCTACGAAAAAGGAAATACTCGAACAGCACTAGAAATTTTAGTCGGGGATAAAACATTAATCAATTTTGTAAACGGAAAAGAATCACTGAAAGTGACCATTGATTATCTCAAAAACCAAGAAAATGAATGGATTCAATTGATGGAGGAGGTGACGAAAAAACGGCTTTTTTCGGTATTTTCCCTACCTTTTTTGCCACCAACCACCAGCTGAAAGGACCCAAAAACAGATACTGAGTCATTTCAAAAACCGCTGCACGGCCAAGCGTCTGCAGGATAAATTATTTAAACTCATGAAAAACCTCACACTCTCTTTCCTTCTTTTTTTATGCGCATTCACCCTTTGGGCCCAACCCAAAACGGTGGTTTTTCAAACAGATTTTGGCTTGAAAGACGGTGCGGTATCGGCCATGAAAGGCGTAGCAATGGGCGTTAATCCGAATGTGCGGCTGTTTGACCTGACGCACGAGATCCCCGCTTACAACATATGGGAAGCCGCCTATCGCCTCGAACAAACCGCACCCTATTGGCCCAAAGGCACCGTTTTTGTGTCGGTGGTCGACCCAGGCGTGGGCACAGAACGCAAGTCGGTAGTACTTAAAACCAAAAGCGGGCATTACTTTGTCGGGCCCGACAACGGCAGTTTTACGCTCATTGCCGAGTCGTTAGGAATTCAAGAAGTTCATGAAATCGACGAGGCCCTCAATCGTCGCCGCAACTCACAGTCTTCCTATACCTTTCACGGGCGTGATGTTTACGCTTACACGGCGGCGCGGTTGGCAGCGGGAGTGATTACCTTAGCGCAAGTCGGGAAGCGACTTCCCAACGAAGTGGTGAAAATCCCATTTCAAAAACCCGTTCTTGAGGGCAACACCATTGTGGGAAATATTCCAATTTTAGACGTTCAATACGGCAATATCTGGACCAATATTTCCGCCGATTTATTTAAAAAACTGAATATCGCCGCAGGACAAAAAGTAAAGATAACGGTGTGGCAAAATGACAAACTCATTTTTAATGGAGAAATGCCTTTTGCCAATACCTTCGGCGAAGTACCCGAAGGGCAACCAGTGGCTTATCTTAACAGCCTGATGAACCTCTCATTTGCCCTAAACATGGGTGATTTTTCATCGAAATACGGCGTAAAAAGCGGCCCGGAATGGAAAGTAAAGGTCGAGAGGTGAGACTTAAAAACGAAACCTAAGGCTTAAGCCCGCTTTCCATCCGCTACCATTGGTGTAATTTTGGGTAGTTTGAAAAGGCTCCTGCCCTTTTCTGTAGCGCACATTGGTTTCATAAAACCGACCGAGTCCCTGTGTATAATTGGCCTGTAACGCGGCCTCAAAATGCTTTGAAACTCTGAACGATGCATCCAATCCTCCCTGCAACGACAACTGATGCTTACGTAATTGTCTGAAAGTCACCTCATAGAAATAATCGCCTTCCTGCGTTGAATATTGATTTCCGTTAACAATAGAATTGGTGGCGTTATCAAATCGAAACACAACGGGCTTTTCCAAATGCCTATACACTATTGCACCACGAGCCGAAAAAGTAAACCTTCCTCGACTGAAGAAATCGTAGCGTAGCCCAACTGGAATGACAAAATTTTGCAGGGAGGAAAATACGCTGTTCCGATAAGCGCTGGGCCACACCCGAAAAACAGCAACCGAACGTGTAAAAAAGAAACCCGTTTCCAGATGCAGGCCGGGACTCACTTCATAACCTAATCTCAGGCCCACCATCGGCATTTTGGTAACACTAGAGTGCGTAGGAAAACCTTCAACCTGAACGCCTTCGTCGCGGGCCAAGGCTTCGAGCCCTATGCTCCATTTTTCCTGCGCGTTTGCGCTCATAAGCAGGCTCAAACACAAAAAACTGAAAGTACTAAGGGTGTATTTTGTTTTCATAATCCGATTCCAATTCTGAAGTTGATGTAAGGAGCAATGCCTGAAAAAGAACTTTCGGGGTCTTTGGTAAACCAGTTGAGGTGCCAATGTCCGCTTGGCAGAGTAGTTGTTACGCCAGCACCCGCATCAAAGTATCCCCACTTACCGAGCCGCCGCTGAATGCCCCAGCCCAGCCGAAAACGAACAAACGAAGGCATCCCTTCTGTAATTTGCGGAATACCATTAGGCTTTACATACTCGCCCTGATTTCCGCCGCCAGTGATAAGCCCCTGAAGATGCTGATACCCGTACAGCGGTTTTTCCACCTGAAGTTGAAGGTAATTATTGGAGAAATTATTAGCGCTTTTTCCCAAGGCCATTCGTTTTTTGATGGAATAATAGTATCTCGTCCCCAGCATCAACCCCGCATAATAGCCGTACGAATAGGGATGATTACGTCGATAAATTTGGTTAATACCACCCATGACCGACCACTGTGGTTTGAGCTTGTGTTCAATACTTAGTTCTCCGTAGCCAACGCCCGTAAAACCGATTCGTTTAGAAAAACCGAACGTTGGTAAAATGCCGATTTTAATCAGTGTTTTTTCCTCAATGTTGGCGTGCGTCAAATACCGAAAAGCTTCTTTCTTCTTAAAATCGGATTGCTCAATGCTTTCTTCGGCATACTCGACCCGCACCGAATCTTTTTGCTGCGCCCAACTCAGAAGGGGAAACAGGACTGTTAAGAAGTAAAATAATGTAGTTTTCATGGGATAAATAAGTAGCTGTTTTGGGGTGTATCAGTCACGTTTGGCGGCGGCGTTGCGCGTAGGTTCAATCAAAATCGGGCTGTAACTGTTGCGAATCACAATCGTACCACGTCGGTTTTTGGCCTGAAAATCAAAAACATATTTGTTAAGTATTTTTTTCAATCGGTCTTGATGAGTATTGGGGACATTGATTTTAGAAAATACAGTTTCGACATCAAACGTAAAGTCGTCCATGCTGCGAGGCTCAACCACAACCTCGGTGCGGGCAGCATTGATTTTGAGGTGATTGAGGTCGTTGTTTGGCACAATACGCAGCTTGCCGTATTTGCTTTGAAGCTGCCCATTTCCTCCTAAATCAATTAAATTCACATTGGCATTTTCGAGGCGTCCGTTCAGCGTTACATTGAGTTTATCGCCCTCTATATCTGCATAATGACTTTCTATGTCTAGCCGGCCTGCCAGATTTTCAAGCGTTATTTTCCCAAATTCTGAGGACACTTTCAGTGAAGCCTGCAACTGTGCCGTAAATGTTTCTCCAAAAGTATTTGTAATGATTACCGGGCACCGAAAAGGCACAAACACTTCGTAATACGCCTTCAGATTGCTTTCCACTTCACCGTACGACTGTGGCACCTTAAACCGATTTTCGGCTTCAAATTGCAGGTTTGTTTTGATGGTATAAAGCATAAAAACGAGCTCTTTTTCGGCCACTTTTCGTTCAGGATGTTTTGCAACCAGACGCAATTTGAAGCTTACCACCGGACGGTTCCAGCCCATAACGCGCACATCGGCTTTTTGGGCACTGATGTTCAGGCTCATACCTTCTCGATAATCTATTTCTTTTTCAATGGTTTTGCTTACGACCTGAATTTTAGTTTGGGCATGTACCGCACCCAAAACAACTGAAATCAAGGGAATAATTATGTAAAATTTTATGCTTAGTCGCGGGGCATATTTCCGTAGCTGTTTCATAACAATTCAGGTTAAATCATTAACTTTTGCACTAACTCTTTGGTAATCTCCGCCCGTTGATTTTCAATTTTGATTTGCGCCTTTACCAAATCAGGCTGCTCCCCAAACATTTTAATTTCATGCTCAATACGCGCTTTCTGCGAATTCAATTCCTGCAATTCCCCTTTTAAATCCCGAAAGTCGGGCGTAGTACAGATAGCGGACTTCCGTTGACAGCTTTCTGCAATAAACGCCTCTACTTCTCTAGGTTGGTTTATTTCTACATCGGTAGATTCCCAATCAGCCACTAACTCAGTGCTGTAAGCAATGGTGACTTTTTGTGTCGGTTGCCCATTCCACCAAATGCCCAAACCGACCGTAAAAATCACAGCAGCAGCTGCCGCCCACGAGGGCCAACGTTGATACCATAACGGCTTCACAACGTCGAGTTGGGGTTCAATCCGACCCCATAAATCATCGTTAGGTTCTAGCTCAAGAAGGCTATTTACCTGCTCAACAAGTTGGTCTTCAAACGCCAACCTTGCCGATAGCTCTTCCCAAGCAGTTGCGCGTGGCTCGACCTCATCCAATTGACTTACGGCTTCTTTCCAGGTTTTCATTTTTTCAAAAGCAGGTAATTTTATACAGTAATTCTAATGTCTTGTCAGCCAAGTTCTCAATTTCTTTTTTGCATAGTTCAGTTGCGACTTTGCTGTTCCTTCGCTGATACCAAGCAGCTCCGCAATCTCGTTGTGTCGGTACCCTTCCACTTCGGCCAGTAGAAATACGGCGCGGCATCCATCGGGCAACCTTCGGATGGCCGTCTCCAACTCTTCGGCAGTAAAATGATCGGGCGGCTCAATCGGGTGGTCGTGGCGTTGTTCGTCGAGAGTTTCCCAACGACGTTCCGCTTTCAGCCTGCGCAGTGCATGATGCAGAACAATCGTCTTAATCCAAGCACCCAACGTGCTTTCAAATCGAAAACGGGGCAAATCTCGAAAAACTTCCACAAACGCATCCTGCAACACATCATGGGCGTGGTCAGCGTCGTTCAGAATCCGAAAGGCCTTGGTATACATAGCTCGTTTGTACCGCTCAAACAACAGGCGTTGGGCTTGGCGGTCTCGGCAGAGACATCTTTCAACAAGTTGCGCTTCGGTTACATCGACTGACAAGGGCACGGCTGTTTGGTTTTCGATACAATGGGTAACGAAACAGGAAGAAGGTTGGAAAGTATCCGAAAATTATTTTTTGGAAGCGCGAACAGTCGACCGCACCATGATGCTGGCAAGTACGGCTTCGCTTTCATTATGCAGGCGGTCGAGGGCCGTTATGGCATACGTATAACGCCGATTACGGAGAGCAGTGCGGTCAAGCGCACGGGTCTGGCCTTCATAACAGGCCGCCAATAGCCTTGGTTTTTCGTTGTCAGAATAGCGATAAACGGCGTAATAATGAGCTTTGTCGCCATCACGGGCGGGCTCTGGTGCATTCCAGCGTAGTTCTACCCCGTTACGGGTGTCGGATACCTGCAAGTTACTGGGTGTTTGCGGCGCCACTCGGTCTTTCCACGGCATCGTAGGTGGAAAAGCAGGCTCTTTATAGAAGTTGGTACGCAACGAATCTGCGTGCCCCAATTTATTGTTAATCAAAGATTTAGAGCTAAAAAATACACTTCCCGTAATTTCGGGATTAAGCCGGACAAACCGCATTTGGTTGGAGAATTCAGAAGCATTGGTCCAGGCCCTGTCTTTCTCTTGTACCCCTACTTTATACGCGCCTTGTCCGATGTACAGGTGACGTCCGTAGGTATGCTTCAACCACCATGAAGTCAGGATTTTAAAAGGGACTTTATCGTGTTTTGTAGAAAAATAAATTTGCGGCACCATATAATCAACCCATCCCGCCTTCATCCATTTTTTGGTGTCGGCATACAGGTTATCGTACGATGTTTGGCCACCTTCCGTAGCCGAGCCTGTGGGGTCATCTTTCCGATTTCGCCATACCCCAAAAGGGCTGACACCGAATTTTACGTACGGTTTTTCGGCAATGATGGCATCGCTGATTTGTTTGATGAGTTTGTCGATATTATCGCGCCGCCAATCGTCTTTGCTTCTAAATCGGGCACCGTATTGTCGGAAGGCTTCTTCGTCTTTTAGGGTCTGTCCCGTAACGGTATAAGGATAAAAATAATCGTCAAAATGAATCCCGTCGACATCGTAGTTTTTAACAATATTGGTGGTAATACCCGTAATATACTCCCGCACTTCGGGCAGGCCAAAATTGAACAGTTTATAACCATCATACTCAAAAACCCACTCAGGATGCTGCCGACCGATATTGTCGTTGGAAATACTTTTGCTTACGCGGTGCGATACCCGATTGAGATTGAGCCAAGCGTGAAACTCCATCCCCCGTCGGTGACATTCCTCAATCATAAACTCCATCGGGTCATAAAATGGCTCGGGTGCTCGGCCTTGTTTGCCCGTGAGCCATTCCGACCAAGGCTCTTCACTTTTGGCATAAAACGCGTCGGCGGCGGCACGTACTTGAACAAATACCGCATTAATGCCCGTACGCTTGTGCGTGTCTAAAATGCGGATAAATTCCTCGCGTTGGTCTTCGGGAGAAAGATTCTTGCGGCTGGGCCAGTCAATATTATCGACGGTGGCGATCCAAACGGCCCGCATTTCTCGGCGTAAACCCATGGGGCCAAAGTCGCGGAAACCGGCGCGTGGTTTTTGGGCAGTTTTACAGCCTTCCAAACCTAAAAAAAGCAACAGACAAAGCCAGGCAAGGTGTTTTTTCACGCAGCAATTGAAATTGAGTTAGGGCAAGACATAATAATTTGTTCGCTATTATCGCCTTAAAAGTAACGTTTTTTATTCTAAAGTATTGGACGAAAGGCTGGTTGATACCTTCACATTTAGAAAATGGGAAGGCAAGAGGTTAATATCTTTTCATACCACCGGCACTTTTTATTTCCCTTTCACCAACGGCACCCGAATCGCCGATGGATACGCCGCAGAATGAAAAATTTGGTTATTGGCAACAACACCCGTTTTTTCATCAAAATTTTTCCCTCCTGTATTGAGATTTCGGTCAAACCGAGGGAAATTACTGCTCGATATTTCTACCCTAAGGCTGTGACCTGGTGCAAAATAATTGGACGTAACCATCGGGCTCAGCGTAAGTTTATACACTTTCCCTTTTTCCATCCATACCTCTTTGTCAAACCCCTCACGATAGCGAGCGCGCAAAATCGTCTCATCCAGATTATAGGCCCGACCATCAGGGTAAACATCAATGAGTTTTACCGTAAAATCGGTGTCTTTGGCATCCGAGCCTACGTACAACGTCGTTTCAATCGGTCCCGACAACTCCGCCCCGTCTTTAAATGGGTCGGTTGTATATACTAAAATATCATGCCGCGTTTCCATTTGATGCTGGTCAAACGAGCCTCCTTGCACCGCCGTACCGGTACAGCAGACATTGCCACCGTAAGAAGGAACGGGGAACATAGGGTCATAAGCAAAAACATCTGGCTTAGCTTCTTTGGCCGGGGCTGAAAGCGTGAGTTTTCCATCGCCGTAGAGGCTGTTGGCTTTACCACCGCTCATGAGATAATAAGTGGTCATTTCAACGTTGGCCGGCGGCCACGTATCTGACGACTGCCACTTGTTTGACCCCATCGTAAAATACTGAACCTTAGGTGTTTTCTTTGTAAAATCGTTGGCTTCTCCCTTGAGCCAAAGATCAAACCACCCATAAATCTGCTCGTCATAGTTTAGGCGGGCATCGCCCATGCTACGCTCACCCACGATGGTGTTTTCGGTAGCGCGTTTGTAGGCGCAGTGGAGCGTAGGTGCAATTACCAGATATTGATTGTCACGCACTTGCGGGTCGGTGGCGTTTTTACGAACATGATTGTACAGCGCAAGATTGGGTGCGCTCGACACATCGTACCAAGACACAAACCAAAAACTCGGCACGCCAAAAGGCATATTGTCATGGTACAATCCTCCTTTGAACCAATCTGGGTCATTGGGTTTGCGGACAATCATTTTATCATAGACCCCTTTTTGTCCATTCACGTTTTTGATAATATCCTGCACCGGAAGATGACGCAATCCCTTGGACCAATCGACGGGAGGCATTTCGGTCGCTAAATCAAAATAGCGAGAAGCGCGTACCAATTCCTCCTGCGTGGCATTTTTGGGAAACTGCGGGCGAATCGCGTCGTTTTGGGTTCCATAGAGCCACGCTGTAAATAGCATCTGCTGCGCACCGCCTCGGTACCAGTTGCCTTGCTCCCAAAACTCCCCTATTTTTCCAACGCCCGCGCCAAATCCTTGCGGCACCATTGCGGCATGAGAAGGGTGGTCGAGGGCAGCCACGGCCATTTGCCATTCGGCGGTAGAGGAGCAGCCCAGCGTACCGATTTTTCCGTTGCACCAAGCCTGCTTAGTCAACCACGAAAAAGCATCGTAGCCATCCGTAACGGGTGTTCCGAGAATATCCCACTCCCCTTCCGAAAAAAACCGTCCGCGCTCATTCTGAACTACATACGCATACCCGTGCGAAACCGCATCTAATGCCTGCTGATAGGTTCCGTTTCTTGGTTCGCCGTTTCCCCACGAATTAAAATTATAAGGAGTTCTAGAAAAAATCACAGGAACAGGCTTGTCTGTTTTAGGCCGAAAAATATCCGTTGCCAAGCGAACACCATCCCGCATGGGCATCATCACTTTTTGATCAACTACGGCAATGGCCTGTAGTTTTTTTAGCACATCTTCTTGAGCAGAGGCTGTCATGGTTGCCACACACAGCCCAACAAAAATCAGTAAGAATAGTTTTTTCATACGAAGGTTAGTTTAACACCTCCTCAAAACTAACCAATTCACCTTCAAACGCCAAAAATGACACCAAATTGATATTTTTACGGCAAAAATGGTTGGCAGTTACGGATTAGCATGGTTTTTGATAGTAGAAAAACAGTAGTATTCTAGGCTATTAATGACTGCCATTGCATTTTGATTACTCAAGCAAAAATGATGAAACTTGCTTTACAAAGTCTGCTTTTAGGAGTTCTTATTGGATCAAATGTGTGGGCCCAACGCTTCATCTCGACCGAGCAGGATGAGCGCCGTTTGTGGCTTGCGGTAGGCGTGGGTCCTGGACTTTTGAAAGCGGGCAGTGCGTACAGTACTAAACCCCTATTTTTGACCAAAGCAGGACTTGGCTGGCAAATTTTCGCTTCGCCTTATTACATTGTAAATGAGCGAATTAATATGGGCTTAAAATTGGGAGGCATCTTCCGCCCAAAGTTTGAAGATGCCGAGTCCAACAGTATAATTCAGCCCAAATTTACCTCCTACGGCCTATTCTTTACTGATATTTTTCTAACACCCGCCTATCGAAGCTGGGGGGCTCCTGCCAAAACCCGTTTTTACATCGGCCTCAGTACGGGTGCTTCCTACTTTGGAAAATTGGAGGCCAAAGACTTGATAACCCAACAGGTATATTCCCTACGCCGACATGGCAAAGAAGTATTTTTTACCGCCGCCCCCAAAATTGGAATGGTGATTGGTGAGATAAAATTAGAAATTGAGCACATCGTAACTACGCCTTTCAACCCCGACTTCACCTCCTTCACCATCAGTACTGGTATCCCTTTAGGAATTTCTAGGTATTATTAGGGTAAAAGCTTGGGCTTGTCAAGTTTTTGGTCTTCAAAACAAAGCAGCGAGCCCTGATTTTGCTTCAAACTCAAAAATATATCTTTTTAAGTCCTTATCATTCTACTCTAAAAGTACTCCCACCTTCTTGATAATACTTCATTTATTATTTTTATTCTGTGTTTCCGGCTTACGGAGCCAATTCCATAAATTGGAATAATATCAGTCAAGTCTTACCAAAGTTATATTTATTGTCATTTTCATTCAAAAAATATACTTAATATATTAAATAAATTATATTATTGGCTCAAGAATTAACATAATTTTTATCAAGAAAGGCAGTAGTTACGAGGCCTATATCTCTTCTAAAATCGTATTTTGTTTTCAAACTGTTTTTTTAACTTAAACGCTGTACAGACAGCCTGAATTATCACTATGGAAAAACCCTTACAACCGCATGGCCGGTTTAGCAGGATGATGCGACTAACCACCGCCCCCTTCATTCTGTCTTTTTCCTGCCTCACATTTGCCTACGCTGCTCCTGATCGAGACTTACTCGAAAAAAACACCAACGTTCGTTTAGAAGAAAAAGCGGTAGATAAAACTATCTCCGGAAAAGTTGTAGACGAAACAAATAGTGGGTTGCCTGGCGTAAGTATTGTCATTAAAGGTACCCAACGCGGTACAGTAACCGACGGGAATGGGCTCTACAAATTGGAAGTCCCTGACAACGCAACGCTTATTTTTTCCTTCGTAGGTTACGTGCCCCAAGAAATCGCCGTTGGCAATCAATCTTCCATTAATCTTACGCTAAAATCCGACAGCAAAGTATTGGAAGAAATTGTGGTTATCGGTTATGGTACCCTCAGAAAATCAGATTTAACGGGCTCTGTTAGTACCGTTAAAGCGGATCAACTAATGGAACGCCCCGCGCCCTCGCTTGCACAACAACTATCTGGTAGAATGGCTGGGGTACAAGTAAACACCAACTCAGGTCGCCCTGGAGGTAGAACCACCATTCGGGTACGCGGCTTCAGCTCTATCAACTCCTCCAACAACCCGTTGTATGTAGTAGATGGTGTAATGATGCCACAAGGAACCCAAACGCAATTTACGTCGGCCATTGATTACATCAACCCCAACGACATCGTATCGGTAGAAGTACTGAAAGACGCTTCCTCTACCGCTATTTACGGAGCCAGAGGCGCAAACGGGGTTATCCTTGTAACCACCAAAAAAGGAAAAGCAGGCGAAGGTACAGTGACCTACAATGCCGATTTTAGCGTAAACACCATCGGGCCCAACAGACCACGAGTATTAAATGCCAAAGAATACATGGCCGTAGAAGAATTGGCCTGGGCCAACATGGCCAAATACGACCCTGTTGGCTGGGCAGCTGGTAGGTTTGCAAACCTCAATCCAAAGTTACGCAGGGTAGATCCACGCGTCTGGAACCCCGATGGCAGCAATAAGTATGATACCGATTGGTTTAAAGAAACTACCCAAAACAAACTGTCTCAGAATCACCAATTAGGTTTTAGTGGTGGCAATGAGCGCACACAATACAATCTTTCATTGGGCTACCGCGATGACCAAGGCTTATTGAAACAGTCTTACATGAAACGGTATTCTGCCCGTTTTACGATTGATGACCAAGTGAAAAAATGGTTGAAAATAGGCGGTACACTTTCTTATAACAACCAATCAGAAAATATCGTGGACATCAACGATGCCGTAGCACGTCAGATTGTTGAAGACTTTCCGTTTTTGCCAGTAAGATACGAAGATGGTACTTATGCCAACAATCGCGATTATCCACTTGCCGAAGGCACTTTCAGTTCTGTTCACCGTTTGGAAGGTCGTAAGTACATCGTAAACAACCAAACAACATTGGGTAGTTTATATTCAAATATCAACATCGCCAAAGGATTGGAAATGCGCACGGTATTGGGTGTAAATGTGCAAACCCAAGAGGTAAATCAATCGCAGACCCGAACACTTAATATTGGTGGTAATGGAAACGCCTCTACCAACAACAACCGAGAAACTTTCTGGTCATTGGAAAACTACTTGACCTACAACAAACAAATCGGCGATAAGCACTCTATCAATGCCTTAGCGGGACTTTCGTGGCAAGAAACCAATGTGTTTGGTATCGGCGCCAGTGTAAACAACTTTGCCACTGACTACTTTGGTTTTAACAACCTGGGTGCAGGTGCTACCAATCCTTCAGTTAGTTCAGGAGCCTCACGTTTTGCTTTTAACTCTTACTTTGGACGTGTTAATTATACATTGTCAAACAAATACTTAGTAACCCTGACAGGCCGCGCCGATGGTTCATCTAAATTTGGTAACAACCACAAATACGCTTTCTTCCCATCGGGTGCATTGGCTTGGCGGGTTTCGGAAGAAGACTTCCTGAAAGGCAACTCAATTATTTCTAACCTCAAAATCAGAACAAGCTATGGCTTGACTGGAAACTCTGAAATTCCACCTTATGCTTCGCTTTCGTTGTTGAGTTCAAACTACGCCACTGTATATAACGATGGGCGAGTAGCTGGTACAGGTCTGCAACGTTTGGCTAACCCTGATTTGCGTTGGGAAAAAACAGCTCAAACCGATGCAGGTATCGAATTAGGCTTGTTTGGAGGTAAGATAACACTTGAAGCCGACTACTACTATCGCCTTACCACTGACATGCTTTTGGATGCACCTGTGCCGCAAACAAGTGGCTATGCTACCATCCGTAGAAACGTAGGCTCAATGTACAACAAAGGGGTGGAATTGGCATTAAATACCATCAATATCGACCGTGGTGGCTTCCAGTGGAATACCAACTTCAATATTTCATTCAACCGCAACAAAGTACTTTCATTGGCTACGCCTTCTGATATTTTCAACGTAGGTGGTCCTAACTTTACTAATCCTACCAATATCATCCGAATTGGCGAACCCGTAGGTTCTTTCTGGGGCTTAACTCGCTTAGGAGTATGGAGTGAAGCAGAGCGCGAAGAAGCGGCTAAATTTACCAGCTACCGCAACGGCTTGACCATCCTTCCTGGTGACATCAAATACCTTGACGTAAACGGCGACAAGGCTATCACCGATGCCGACCGTAGTATCATCGGGAACGGTAGTCCAAAAGCTTGGGGAGCCATGACCAATACATTTCGCTACAACAACTTTGACTTGACCTTTGAGATGCAGTTTTCGTATGGCAACGACGTAATGTTGATGAACCTACACCCCAGCGAAGACCGTCAAAACTTAGCCAACAGCTACACGTCGGTATTGAACGCGTGGACACCTCAGAATCAAAATACAATGATTGCCGAAATACGTGATACCCGTGCAGGCTACGTAACCAACGTGGATACCCAATGGATAAAGGATGGGTCTTTCTTACGGGGTAGAAACCTTTTATTGGGTTATACTTTCCCAAGCAACGTAACCAGCAAACTCAAAATGAGTCGCCTCAGAGTGTATGCTTCGGCCCAAAACTTCTTCCTCGCAGTGAAAGATAAGATCGTAGGTGATCCAGAAGTTACCCCTACCAATCAAGGAAATGCCAACAGTGCGTTTTCGCAAGGTATGATTTGGCACAACTATCCTAAACCCACTACTTTCATGATCGGATTACAGGTGGGGCTTTAATTCATCACTGTTTTACATCTAAATCAATTAGAAAATGCAACTATTTAAAAATATAGGAAAAACAGCACTGATGGCCTCTTTCTTACTGGGCTACACAGGCTGCACCGACTTTTTGGCGGAGCAAGCGCCTTCTAACCTAACACCCGAAAGCTTTTACACCATTCCCGACCACGCCGAGGCAGCACTCGCTTCGGTGTATGCCGATTTACGTTTTATGGGTGGAGGAGCAGGTATATTTTCTTCTAACTGGCAGCTACTGGAGGCCATGACGGGGACTTCGACCACCGAAACTGCCCAAAATTCAGACTTGAACAACCTGTATGGCTTAGTGCACGATGGCAATACTGTACACGTAGTCAATTATTGGAATGGTTTGTTTAAAATCATTGCACAAGCCAATCAGGTGATTGCCAAAGTGCCGCCTATTACACCCATGCCTGAAGTACAAAAGAAGAAAATTTTGGGAGAGGCAAGGTTTCTACGTGCATATGCCTACTTTACAGCAGTGCGTTTGTGGGGCGATATTCCACTGATTACCAATCCACAAACGGCTAGCTCGGAAGATTTTTTCCCTAAGCGCTCGCCACAAGAAGATATTTACAAACTGATTGTAGAAGACTTACTTGCAGCAGAAGCCGCTGGTTTACCATGGATGGATCAGAGTGGACGGGTCAATTTGGCGGCTGTCAAAGCGCAGCTTGCACGCGTATATTTGACCATGGCAGGTTTCCCTCTCAGCAAAGGGGCTTCACACTATAAGTTGGCCGCCGACAAAGCCAAAGAGGTGATAGACTATGCCAATGCCAATCCTGCAACAATCAACTTGTTTCCGACTTACGAAGACACGCGCCGGGAGAGTTTAAAAAATCGTGTAGAACACCTTTTTATGCTGCAATACAATGCCGTTGTAGAGCAAAATCCGATGGGTAATATGTTTCCTAACTTTAAGCCTGTAACTTTCAACGGTCCAGGTGGAACAGGAAGTACCGTTCCGACCCTTGCCTTCTACCAGTCGTACGAACCAGGCGATTTGCGTGCCAAAGACCAAGAAGGGTATTTCTACACTACCTATTTTACCAACGGTAGTGGAGCAAGGTTTGAACTGGGTGCTCCTTATATTTTCAAACATTTCAACAGAGTGGCAAACGGTACTTCGGGGGTGCCAGGCTCACGCGCAAACAACCTCAATGTACCCCAAATTCGGTATGCAGAGGTGTTATTGCTCTTTGCCGAAGCCCAAAACGAAGTGGGTGGACCTACACAGGAAGCTTATAATGCCTTCAAGCGCATCCGTGACCGAGCGCAACTCACTACGCCTGCTCTTGGTACTTATACCCAAAATTCTTTCCGCGAAGCCGTTTGGAAAGAGCGCTGGCATGAGCTGTGCTATGAGCAAATCACTTGGTTTGACATGGTTCGCCTGCGCAAAGTGTTTAACGAAAAAACCAAAGGATTTGACAACTTTGTGGGACACGTGAACTTGAGTTCTAACCAGCCGCTGCAATCAAAACATTTGTTATTGCCACTTGGAAAACAAGAAATGCTGAACAACCCGAATCTGAAACCACAGAATCCAGGCTATCCTGAATAACTCAGCAGCAATAATTGTACGGTTTAGTATCCAATTATTTGACTCCCTGGTCGTGTTGCCACCACCAGGGAGTTTTTTTATGGGCATTTCGGTATACTACTTTCCTTCTCCGTTTCCATTTGAGACGAAAAAACGCTTTATTTAGGTAAAATATTCATTACAATGAACCTAACGACCAAATTATCCATGAGAAAACGTTTGCTTTTTGCGGGACTCTTTTTTGCGGCGGCAAATTACGCCCAAGCCCAACGAACGCTGATTTATTGCGGAAAACTAATCGACGGAGTCAGTGATGCCGCCCAAGAGCAGACCACAATTATCGTCGAAAAAAATCGAATTACGGCCGTTGAAAAAGGCTATACTAAAGCGCTAACAGGTGATAAACTGATTGACCTAAAAAACAAAACGGTTTTGCCCGGCCTGACCGATATGCACGTACACATCGAAAGCGAAACCAGCCGAGACCAATACCTCAAACGGCTCAGCAACAACTCGGCCGACATTGCCTTTGAAGCCCAAAAACATGCTCTTACCACACTCATGGCGGGTTTTACGGCCGTACGAGATTTGGGAGGCACGGGCGTAAATATCGCACTCCGCAACGCCATCAACAAAGGATTGGTAACGGGGCCACGCATTTTTACGTCGGGCCAAACCATCGCCACCACGGGCGGGCACGGCGACCCCACCAACGGACTCAGCAACATGTACAGTGTTCCAGATAAAGTCACAGATGCAATCGTTGACAGCCCCGATGAAGGCCGAAAAGCTGTACGTCAACGTTACAAAGATGGCTCAGATTGTATCAAAATCACGGCTACTGGGGGCGTATTAAGCATTGCCAAAAGCGGTAAAGCACCGCAGTTTACCGAAAACGAAATCTCGGCCATTGTGCAGACCGCCAAAGATTATGGGTTTCACGTAGCGGCACACGCCCACGGAACCGACGGCATGAAACGTGCCCTCAGAGCAGGCGTAACTACCATTGAGCACGGCACATACATGGACGATGAAGCCATTGAGTTGTTCAAGAAAATGGGGGCTTACTACGTCCCGACCATCATCGCTGGTCGTACTGCCGCCGACTCCGCCAAAGTGCCTGGCTATTACCACCCTTTTGTGCGCATGAAGGCGCTGGAAATTGGGCCTTTGATTCAAAAAACTTTTGAGAAAGCCTACAAAGCGGGCGTAAAAATTGCCTTTGGTACCGACGGTGGCGTGTACCCGCACGGCAAAAATGCCAAAGAATTTGAATACATGACCGAAGTCGGAATGCCCCCCATAGAGGCTATAAAATCGGCAACGGTGGTTCCTGCCCAAATTTTAGGAGAACAGGATAACATGGGCAGCATCACCAAAGGCAAATACGCCGACATCATTGCCACCGACGAAAATCCGCTTCAAAACATCAAAACGCTCCAAAACGTTACGTTCGTGATGAAAGATGGCGTAGTCTATAAGCAATAGCAATTTGCACGACGGCGTCATTTTTTACGTATGTTCTCAAACCGTCACCCCCTTTTGGAAGTTTACAATAAAAAAAGTCTTATACCTTGAAAAAAGTAATTGTTATCGGCGCTGGATTTGCGGGGCTTTCGGCCGCTACCCGCCTAGCCGACAAAGGGTTTGATGTTACTATCTTAGAGAAAAATTCGGTTCCTGGAGGACGCGCTCGGGTGTTTGAAGCCGAGGGTTTTACCTTCGATATGGGCCCGAGTTGGTATTGGATGCCCGATGTATTTGAAACCTATTTCGGCAAATTTGGCAAAAAACCATCGGATTATTATCGTCTGGTCCGACTCGACCCCTCTTACGCGGTTATATTTGACCAAAAAACCACCGTTGCAATTCCAGCGGGAATCGAAGCGCTCAAACAGCTTTTTGAAAGCATAGAACCAGGAAGCGGTGTACGATTGGACGCATTTCTGAAACAGGCTTCGTACAAATATGACGTGGGCATGAACAAATTTGTTTGGAAGCCAAGTCGCAGCATTACGGAGTTTGTAAGCCTTAAACTTTTGTATGATTTGGGGCGCATGGACGTATTGCAGTCATTTTCGGAGCATATTCGTAAGTTTTTTACAGACCCTAAATTGTTGCAATTGATGGAGTTTCCTATTTTGTTTTTAGGGGCCACCTCCGAAAATACACCGGCCATGTACAGCCTCATGAACTACGCCGAGATCACCATGGGAACTTGGTACCCAATGGGCGGCATGTATGAAATCGTGAAAGGAATGGTGGCACTGGCCGAAGAAAAAGGTGTACAAATAATGTTGAATCAGAATGTAAAGAAAATCGAAGTAACCAATCGCAGCGCAAAGAAGATAATCACCGAAAGCGACATTTTTGAGGCCGACGTCGTGGTGGCAGGGGCTGATTATCACCATGTAGATTCAAAATTACTGGGTGAATATCGAAATTATTCCGAAGCATATTGGGACAAAAAAACACTTGCCCCATCGTCGTTGCTTTATTATGTGGGGGTCAACAAAAGAATACCAAAACTGCTGCATCATAATTTGTTCTTTGACGAAGATTTTTCACAGCACTCGTACGAAATTTATACCGACCCCCAATGGCCAAGCAAGCCGCTTTTCTACGTTTCGGCGCCCTCAAAAACCGACCCCTCGGTTGCGCCAGAAGGCTCCGAAAACCTCTTTATCCTGATTCCAGTAGCCACTGGACTGACTGACGATACTGACGAAATCCGAGAGCGTTATTTCAACGTAGTGATGGAACGGTTAGAGGCCTACGTAGGGGAAGCCATTCGGCCCAATATTGTCTATAAACGTACCTTTGCGCACCGAGATTTCCAGTCAGATTACAATGCATTCAAAGGAAATGCGTATGGGCTGGCCAATACCCTCTTGCAAACGGCCTTTCTGAAACCGACGCTCAAAAACAAAAAGCTAAATAATTTGTTTTATACAGGACAGCTCACTGTTCCAGGCCCTGGGGTACCCCCTTCCCTGATTTCGGGGCTGGTAGTAGCCGATGAGATAGCCAAAGAGTTTGGACCAAATTAGTAATCATATCTTCCAATAACCCATTAACCTGCGTGCATGGCACGGCTTATATGAAGCAATTGTTTGACCAAACAACGCTAGATTGCAGCAAACTCATTACCGAGAGGTACAGTACGTCGTTTACGCTGGGAATCAAAACGCTGGATAAAAAATTCCGTTTACCTGTTTATGCTATCTATGGGTTTGTACGCTATGCCGATGAAATTGTCGATACGTTTTATGAATTTAATCAAAAATACCTGCTCGAAAAATTTATCAAAGATACCTACGAAGCCATCGAATCGGGTATTAGTTTGAACCCAGTGTTACATTCTTTCCAGCTGATCGTTAATAAATATAAGATCGATCATGACCTCATCAATGCTTTTTTGCACAGCATGGAAATGGATTTGTACAAGCAGGAATACACCGATGAAAAATACGAAGAGTACATTTATGGCTCAGCAGAAGTAGTGGGCTTGATGTGCTTGCGTGTATTTTGTGAAGGCGACAATGCCATGTTTGAGCAACTAAAAGACGGTGCTCGTAGTTTAGGGGCGGCTTTTCAGAAGGTAAATTTTTTGCGCGACCTAAAAAGTGACTATGTTGACCGGGGGCGCGTTTATTTTCCAGGGGTTGATTTTACGAAATTCACCAAAGAGAGTAAACACCAAATCGAAACCGATATTCAGGCAGACTTTGATGCGGCTTACGGTGCCATCAAACAGCTTCCCCGTAGTGCTCGTATGGGCGTTTATCTGGCGTATGTGTATTATCTGACCCTGTTCAATAAAATCAAGGAAACGCCCGCAACCCGCATTCAGGAAGTACGGATTCGGGTTCCTGATTTTCAAAAAATGACCTTGCTGGCCAAAACATACGTACAGTTTCGATTCACTGAGATATAACCAATTGTACCGATTGCTTTCGACAAAAAACTCCGCCATGTAGCGGAGTTTTTTTGTTATTATCTGACTCGTCGGTAATGACCTGGAACCCATACATAGTGATTTTTACGCCAACGATACTCCCCAGGCACCCATACATGGCGAGGGGATGGCTTGCGCGGAATCACTTCGACACGAGGAGCAGGCGGAGCAGGACGAACAACCACAGGACGAGGGCTCACTACACACCCTGAAAACATGTAAATCAGCAATCCTGTAGCTAATAATGTCATAAGTCTCGTATCAGCTTTCATATTTTATACTGTTTAAGGTAGCACATTGATTATAATCAAACGCCTCAAAATGCGCTGATTTGTTTCTCTATTCTTCCCTTAGAAAAACAAGTCGTTCAATGGTTTAAACAGTAATCTAAAACCAAGTTATTTTGAGTTTTTTATCACAAAAAAAGCTCCACAGCAAACTGCGGAGCCTTTTTTGTGATAAAAAAGAAATATGTTAGTACCCTGTATTCTGGGTCAAAGTAGGCTTGCCATCTTTTTGGCTGTTCAGGATTTCATCCTGAGGAATCGGGAAATAATTATTTTTAGAAGTAAATACTTTTCCAGCCATATAACCTCGCTTATTGAATTTACGTCCAGAAGGCTCAGTGCCCGGCACTGATTCTTCGGCGGCATATTTGTTCAACACTTTTTCGGCAATGCCCCAACGAACCAAGTCGAAGAAGCGGTGGCCTTCCATCGCAAATTCCAGGCGTTGTTCCATCCGAACGGCGTTGCGGGCATAATCAGCGCCTTTGGCGGCAAAAGTACCCGCAGGATAGGCATCAACCTGGTATGTTACAGAAGCATCCTGAACCGATCCATTTTTGGCACGCAAACGAATTTGGTTTACGTAACCTTCGGCAGCAGCCAAATTGCCCAATTCTACTTCGCATTCTGCCAACCACAAAATAACGTGCGATAACTTCAACAAACGGTAGTTATTGTTTACGTTACGCTTGCTAGTTGAGTGCGTAGTGCTGTTTTCTTCCGACAAGTAATACATCCATTTTTTACCCGTAAACGGTCCAGCATACGCTTGGTCACGAATCCAAGTTGAGCCAGGCATTGGGCCCCAATCAAGGAAATTCACACCACGACGACCCACCGTCCAGTCCAAACGTGGGTCAACAGGAACCGATTTATCAAGGGTAAAAGCCGTAGAAGCAGTGATTCCTTGGTCATTGGGTAAATCTACTTTGTTGTAGGTATCAGCAGTACCGTCAGCCGCAGCTCCAATCATTGGAAGGCCATTTTCTGTTTTGAACGCATTTACTAAGTTGTGTGAAGGCTGATAAAAACCGCAGCACCCACGTCCTGGAGCCGTTGCCGAATACGGCCAATTTAGGTTATCTCCAGCATTTCCGTTGTTTCCGTTGGTACCGTCATTGACCGAAAACTGAACTTCAAAAATTGACTCGCTATTGTTGTTGCCCGTCGTTCTGTAATTGTCGTGGTAGTTAGCAACCAGCTTTTTACCCGAATTTTTCAAAACATCTTCCAACAACGTTTTTGCTGCCGCCCATTTTTTCTGAAAAATCATGGCCTTAGCCAAATACGATTTAGCAGCCCACTGCGTAGCACGGCCTTTCTGGGCCTGAACAGCAGGAAGATTTTTGGCAGCAAAATCAAAATCTGCTTCAATTTTAGGCCAAATATCTTCGGTGTTAGGCACTTTTGTGGAATTGGGGTCAGAAGCAACGTAGACTTTCTCGTCGATAAATGGCACTTTATTCCACATTTTTTTGGCTTCAAAGTGGTAGTGCGCTCTCAAAAAACGTGCTTCGGCAATCACCTGCGTTTTTTCAGCCTCGGTCATATCTTTTACGGCTGCGCTACTCACAATTTGAATCACTTCGTTGCAACGGGCCACACCGTCGTAAGAGTGCCACCATTTTCCGAGGAAATAGGTATTGTCAGAAAGCCAGTTGTATTGTTCGATAAACGACTGCTCTGGCTGGTCACCGGCATCGGTTCCTTTTACGGCGTCGTCGCTACTGATTCCACCAAACACATAATTTGAAATCGTGGATTGACGTCCTGTATTTCCTGCACCAACACCGTCCATAAGAGAGTAAGCTCCTATCAATAAGGCGTTCACCCCGTTTTTATTACTTAACTGCTCCAAGGAAGCCCGCCCCTGAGGCTTTAGGTCAAAGAAGCTCTCAGAACATGAGAAACTCAAACCGACCAAGACTAGTAATGAGATTATTTTTTTCATTTTATGATTCAAGAATAATGATTGTCAACTAAGATTAAAAACCAAAACGCAATCCAACGATGTACGACTTTGCCACTGGATAGGCACCTTCGTCAACACCCATGTGAATATCCTGGTTGTCATTACCTGATCTTCTGAGGTTGATATCAGGGTCAAGTCCGCTGTATTTGGTAAGCGTCAAGATGTTTTGTCCTTGTACATACACTTGCGCCGAAGCCAATCCTGCTTTTTTCAAGAGAGAAGTAGGAAGGGTATACGTCAACTGAATGTTTTTCAGGCGCAAGTACGAGCCGTCTTCGAGGAAATAAGAAGAAACCTGCTGACTGATGGCATCGCCAGAATTCAAGCGGGGCAATTTTGCATCATCACCTGGTTTTTTCCATGAATTGTAAAGCATATCCTTCGATCTGTTGCCTTGGAATACGTTAAAGTCAGTCCAATATCTCACATAGTTGAAGATTTGGTTGCCTTGTACACCTTGACCAAACATTGTCAAATCCCAGTTTTTATAGCCAAGATTTACGTTGATACCGTACGTAAAGTCAGGGTGAGGATTGCCCATGATGGTACGGTCGGCAGCCGTAATGATACCGTCACCATTGATGTCTCTGAATTTGAAAGTACCTTCACGGGTATAAGTTCCAAATTTAGGGGCGGCGTCGGCTTCTGCTTTATCTTTGATTACACCATCCACGATGTATCCATAGTAACTGGCAATGGGCAAGCCTGCTTTGGTAGCCGAGATAGCTGGCAAACGAGTGGTGAAACCAAATACCGTGGCATTGGGGTCATCGTTCAATTTCTTCACTTCGTTTTTGTAGTGCCCAAAATTCACGCCTACCTGATAGCGGAAGTCACCTTTTTTATCCCGGAAGTTAAGGCCAATGTCAAAACCACGGTTTTGTACTTCACCGATGTTGGTGAAAGGAATTGTACCCGAACCTGCCGTTCTTGGAATTGCAATTTGGGTCAACATATCGGTCGTTAGACGGTTATAAACGTCTAATACAAATTCCATTTTGTTGTTTAATAAAACGGCGTCGATACCAAAGTTAGTGGATGTATTTGTTTCCCATTTACCATTTGTGTTACCAAACTGTACCAAGTCAAATCCACCGACAATTGAAGAACCCGTACCGTTGATGTCATATGCGTTGTTTAAAGGATCAGGTGCGTATAACGTATAAGCGTTATACACGTTAGGAATCAACTGGTTACCCGTTTTACCCCAACCTACGCGTACTTTCAAATCGTTGATAAACTTCACTTCCCGCATGAAGGCAAGTTCAGTCATGCGCAAACCCACCGAAAACGCGGGGAATACCCCGTAGCGGTTGGCCGCCGAGAAACGTGAAGAACCGTCGCGGCGAAGGGTGAAGTCGGCCAAGAGAAGTTCTTTGTACGAGTAGTTTACTTTTCCGAACTGAGAGAACAGCGAGCTCAAAGTTGCACCCGCGCCAGCGTTGTTCAAGCCTGCGGCCGAACCCGCATCCAAATAACGATAGTCTAAATCATCAAAAGCAAAGCTGCTTCGGCTGGCCTGAAAACCTACTGCATAGGTTTTGACGGCTTCGGTTCCTACCAATACATTCAATGAATGAACACCAAAGGTTTTGTTGTAATTCAATGTGTTGAACCACGTCAATGAGCGGTCAAAGTTATTGATTACGTTTAAGCTATTGGCATTTCTTGCTTCAGCCGCCTCAATGTCGCGGTGAAAATACTCGGAGCGGTTGTACTGATTATACTCAAGGCCCAAGCTAGTTCTGGCCTTTAAGCCAGGGATAATTTCTGCTTCGGCAAATACGTTTCCAAATACGTGTGAGCCTTTGGTGATGTTATCTTTTTCTCGATATAATCTTGCCAATGGGTTGGGAGCATTTCCTAAGTTACTGCCCCGGCTTCCAGCAAAACCATTGTAAGGTGACGTGTTGGTTCCGCCCAACGCTACTGGACCGCCCGTAATGTCAAATACCGGAATGATCGGGTGTACACGAATCGCAAACATGATAGGGTTTGACTCATCGTTGTTGGTGATACCCTGTCTTTCGTCATATGAGAAGGTGAAGTTCTCACCGATTGTCACTTTTCCTTTGGTAAATTCGGTATTGGCACGCAATGAGTAGCGGTCATACTTCGTGTATCTCAAAATACCATCTTGCTTGAAGTAATTGGCCGAAATGGCATATTTACCTGATTTTGAACCGCCTGTTGCACCTATTTGGAAGTTAGCAATCGGTGCAGGGTCAAAAATAACATCCTGCCAGTTGGTTCCTTCTTTGTTGGCTTTGGTGATGTTAAAAGCCGTTCTGCCCAAATTAGGATCAGCGATGTCATTGGTATAAGTATAGTTGGAAGGAAGCGCTCCGTAAACGTTGGGATAGATATAATCAGCAATGGTTTGCTCGCCGTTAGGGCCAAACTTATACTGGGCCGATGGTGAAGTAACCGACGGGTTTTTTCCAGCGCCGAGTTCAGATTGGTAAAGATACTCCCCCAATTCCTGGGTATTTAATAAGTCCAGCATCTTGCCAGGGCGTTGTGTACCACTGTAGAAATCAAACGTAATGCTTGGCTCACCCGTTTTTCCTTTTTTAGTGGTAATGATAACTACCCCGTTGGCGGCACGTGCGCCGTAGATAGAAGCGGCAGAAGCATCTTTCAACACCTGCATCGATTCAATATCGTTGGGGTTGATCTGATTAAGCGTTCCTTGAGTAGGGACACCGTCAATTACATACAGCGGGCTGTTGTTGTTGATAGAACCAAACCCACGGATACGCACCATGGTCCCTCCTCCAGGAGAGTTGTCATTTCCAACCACTACCCCCGATGCCCGTCCTTGAAGCATCTGTGTGACGCTGGCCGCTGGCACTGCCGTCAATTCTTTGGCATTGACCACCGTTACGGCTCCCGTAATGTCTTTTTTGCGTTGACTGGCATACCCTGTCACCACAACTTCAGAGAGTGATTTTACATCGACTGCCAAGGCAACGTCAATATTCGTACGATTTCCAACGGTGATTTCCTGCGAAATATAACCAATGTAAGAAACGACCAATACACTGTTTGAAGCGGCATTTGGAAGGCTAAATCGACCTTCTCCATCGGTAGTGACTCCCGTGTTAGTGCCTTTCAGTAGGACACTTACCCCTGGAAGTGGGATACTTTCAGCGGCGTCGGTAACGCGCCCTGTTAAGCGGCTTTGCGCCCACGAACTAAGCGCACAAAGCCACAAAAGTGTGGCTAGGTAAAGATGTTTTTTCATGTTTTGTTAGATAAATTAAGTGAGCTAAACGGCACAGTAAAACTGTAACCTTGCTTTAAAACAAGCATAAGCAACATTTTTACTTGAATTATTTCAAAAAAATAAAAACCAAAAAGTCTTTGTTTGTCCTGCCCTTTCAGGGATTTATCTATACATTAAACATTTTCAGCTATTATTATCAGTTCATTCTACCTTTACTCTGAAATCAAGTTGAGAGCATTCGGTTTATTCTACAATTTCAAACGTTTGCATAGCCATTGATGCCAATCATATTTTTTATTTAAAAAATTCAATTATACTATTGTACCGAAATTACCTTCCTAACTCCATCTAATTCATAATCGCAATACCTTATGATTAACTTTTTACCTTTTTCTTCTCCTTCATTCAGTGCTTCGGCGTTCTCCTGTTTTTTATAGAATCCCTTCTTTAAAATTTTCGAGGAGTTCATTTTACGCTTATCTAAATTTTACAATTGCTAAACATAATGGTTCGATAATGCTCACGTAACAATTTGTTAACGGGTGAGCCTGACCTTTGCAAAGCTTTATTTACAAACAAATAACTGTTTATTATATGAACAATTTCTACAACTTGAGGTCCCCGAAGTGGCTGTTATGGTCGTTGTTGGTAGGGGGGGCTATGATTGCCACTCCTCAGATAACAAGCGCCTCCGCTCCTTCCGTGGTAAAAACCACCGACAAAACCGTAACGGGCCGCGTCACCGATGCCACTACCAATGAGCCTTTGGCGGGCTGTAGCGTCGTGATTAAAGGCACGCAACGCGGAACCAACACCGACGCAAACGGAAACTACACGCTGTCTGTACCCGATGATAAAGCCGTATTGGTCATTGGTTTTATAGGTTATGAAAAAATGGAAATCGTCGTGGGTGCCCGCAATGCCGTAGACGTTGCGCTCAAATCTAGCGCCTCCGATTTGGCGCAGGTGGTCGTTATCGGCTACGGAAGCACCACCAAAAAAGACATGACAGGTTCGGTAAAATCCCTCAAAACCACCGATTTCAACAAAGGAATCATCAACTCGCCCGAGCAGCTTTTGCAAGGAAAAGTAGCGGGGGTCAATGTCACCTCCGCCAGCGGCGAGCCCGGCGGTTCGCAGTCCATCACCATCAGAGGGCCAGGCGGTGTACGCACGGGCAGTACTCCTCTTTTTGTGATTGATGGTATGGCATTAGACAACTCCAGTACTGGGGGGGCCACCAATCCACTGACCTTTCTTAACCCGCAGGATATTGAGTCCATCGACGTACTGAAAGATGCTTCAGCAACCGCTATTTATGGTTCACGGGGCGCAAATGGCGTGGTGTTGATTACGACAAAAAAAGGGAAAGCGGGTTTTTCAAGCCTTACTTTTTCCTCAAACGTCGGAATCTCCACCATGGCTCGGGCATTGGATGTGTTTACGGCTGATGAATACCGTAAGCAGGTGCCAGCAGTAGGCGGCGTGTTGGAAGATTTAAAAGCCAATACCGACTGGCAGAAAGAAGTGACCAGAACGGCTTATACACAAAACCACAACTTGTCTTTTGGAGGTGGTGCCGACAAACTGACGTACTATGCTTCGTTGGGCTTACAGAACCAAGAAGGTATCTTGAAAAACAACCAACTCAACCGCTATACAGGCCGTATTAACGTAAACCAAAAATTACTAAACGACCGTCTGAGCATTGATGTGAATTTGAACGCAAGTTATACCCAAAATGAGCGCCCACCATTTGGGGCAATGTTGGGTGGTGCTATTTCAGCCAATCCTACGTACCCTGCGTATGATACCAACGGCGAGCCTTTCAGATACGCCAGCGGAGTGAATCCATTGATTACTTTGAAATTGGAAAAAGATATTACCAAAATCAACCGAGTGATTGGTAATATCTCTCCTTCGTTTACCATCATCAAAGGCTTGGTGTACAAACTCAACTTTGGTATCGACAACTCCAATTCCGTGCGTGATTTGCAGTCTTTGCCCAACGCAGTGCCTTTGCAAGATGGACGCCTCGAAACCATCTATACTTACAACAACAACAAGCTGATTGAAAACTATCTGACATATACGTTGAACCAAACCGACCATAGTCTCTCGGCGTTGGTAGGACATTCGTACCAGAAAATATTTGTTCAGGGCCGTAACAACAGCATCAATAAATTCCCGATTTCGGGCATCGAACCGATTTACAATCCAGGACTTGGACAAGAATTGACATTGGCCAACAACAAACCGGGCGGTTATGCCGTGGTCAACGAGTTGCAATCATTCTTCTCGCGGGTAAACTACCAATACAAAGACCGCTATTTGATGACGGCCACGGTACGCGCCGACGGTTCTTCTAAATTCGGTTCTAATAACAAATACGGAATTTTCCCTTCGTTCTCATTAGGTTGGAGACTTTCGGAGGAAGAGTTCCTAAAATCATTGCCATTTAGTGATTTGAAACTGCGCGCGGGTTGGGGAAAAACCGGTAACCAAGAAATCCCTTCCAAAATTACCCAAGCCTTGTTTACATCACAGGTATCAGGTACCACCAGCTATCCTTTGTACCCCACAGGCGCCTACGCTCCCGGCACTTCCTACTCTCGACTAGCCAATCCCAACATTCAGTGGGAAGTATCAACACAGACCGACGTAGGGCTTGATTTTGGGTTGTTCAACGGGGCATTGTCGGGTACAATCGACTATTTCACCAAACTATCCAACAATATTTTATTGGAAGTAATCCCCGCTGACCCCGTTCAGCCCGCAGGTACTTTTTGGACCAATGTAGCCGACATGACCATCAAAAACCAAGGGGTGGAATTGGAATTAAACTATCGCCACATCGGGACAAACGGATTGCGGTTTGACATTGGGGGGAACGTAACGTTTATCAAAAACAACGTAACCAATTCTCCATACTCAGTTATCCCTTCTGGCTCAGCTTCTGGTTCGGGGCTAACTTCAGCCACCATCAACGGCTACATCAATGACCAGCCCATCGGTACTTTTTATCTGAAACAATTCACAGGTTTTGACGACAAAGGAATCAGCACCTATTTGGATGCCGACGGCGACGGTATCGTGACCGATAAAGACCGCGTAACGGCTGGCAGTGCTTTACCCACAAAACAATTCAACTTCAACGGTAGCATTGCCTACAAAGGTCTTGATTTAGTAGCTAACTTTAATGGTGTGTCGGGAAACAAAATCTATGACAACACTGCCAACGCAAACTTCTATAAACTGAGATTATCGAAAGGAATCAACACCACGGCGGAGGCAATTGCGGCGGCCAATGAGTCGGTCAACAATGCGGCGCCTGTTTCAACACGTTACCTGAAAGACGGGGCATTTTTCCGATTAAACAACCTTTCATTGGGGTATAACCTCAACACCAAAGCGTTGGGAATCAACAAATGGATTGCGGGAATTCGGGTTTCGGCCACGGCCCAAAACTTATTCGTAATTACTAAATATGATGGGTATGACCCAGAAGTAAACACCGACCGGACCATCAACGGAATTTCGTCCTACGGTATTGATTACTTGAGTTATCCCAAAGCCAAATCGCTCATTTTTGGTTTGAACGTTACATTTTAACATTAAGAACGATGAAAAAGAAACTATCTATATTAGTGACAACCGTTGGGCTAATGGTGCTCAGCAGTTGTACCAATCTCAACGAAATTGTATTGGACGAAGCATCAGCATCAGGACTTTCTGACAAGCAAGCCGCCGAAGGAATCATCTCACCCGTGTATGCATTGTTACCCAATATTTTTCAGCATACCAACTATTTTGCCCTACAAGAAATCTCGACCGACGAGGCCATTCTCCCCTACCGAGGCGGCACCGACTGGGGTGACAATGGTATCTATCTGGCCATGCACCAGCACACACATACAAGTACCGACCCCAACATCCGTAACACTTGGAATTTGATTTTGCAGGGAATGTCACGCTCCATTACCGCCATCAATTCGTTACCAACCCTCAATGACCCCTCGGCAAAAACCTTTTTGGCCGAAGCAAGAGGTATGCGCGCTTATTATTCGATGCTGACCCTTGATATGTTTGGATTGGTGTTCGTCAAAGATGACTTGGGCGAAAACTCAAAAATCATCCGGGGTGATGAGGCCGTTGAATATATCAAAAGTGAACTTCTTGCCATCGAACCTTTGGTAGATCCGAACGTGGGTCCTGGCCGCATTTCCAAAGGAGTGGTTTGGGGACTTTTGGCCCGTTTGTATCTAAACGCCGCCGTATACCGCGACCCGTATGCCGCTCAATTTACCTTTAAGCCCGAAGACATGGATAAAGTCGTTGAGTACAGCGATAAAATCATCAATTCAGGTATGTATCAGTTGTCAAGGGATTATTTCTCGCTTTTTAACGATGATAATCACAATAACAAAGAATTGATTTTTGCGGTAGACCAGCGGGCCGATTTGAACGGACATAACCGGATGGCTTATTTCTCGCTATCGGGCGACCAGTTTCCGCTTCCAGCCTATCCAAACGCCAACGGTACGGATGGACCAGGTATCACCCCTGATTTCTACAGAACGTGGGTAACGGCCAATGCACCCAAAGACCCTGCAGCAGCAGACCCGAGGTTTTATAAGCAAAATTTGAGCATCTACTCAAACCCAGCTGACTCTTGCGTAGCGGCCGAAAACTTCAATATCAACCGGGGAATTCTGCGTGGGCAACAATATGGCCTTATCAGAAGAAACGGGGTGTTTTTGAAATGTCCCGACGGTAAAATGAAGGTGGGCAAACTTTTTCATGATACTCGTAATAAACCTACACTGGCAGTGGATTTTACGGAACAGATTGACTTTACCGTAGCTGGAAGTAACTACAATACGGGCTACCGCGTTGAAAAATACGAATTCAGCAAAAAATCAGTGAGTGGGCGTAACTTCGGCGAAGCCGACATCATCATCTTGCGTTTGGCCGATGTGTACTTGATGCGGGCCGAAGCCAAATTGCGCAAAAGCAACGATGCCGCAAGTGCCCTTTCCGACGTAAACCTCGTCAGAGCCGCCAGAACGGCCACCACTCCTGCGCCCGCGCTTACCAGCATGACACTCGACCTGTTATTCCGTGAGCGTGGATTTGAGTTTTACTGGGAAATGCTCCGTCGGACTGATATGATTCGTTTTGGCAAATACGAAGGTACTTGGACCGAAAAAACCAACACCGACAAAAACAAGCGGGTGTTCCCGATTCCGCAAACTGCCATTGACGGGGCCTCCAACATTCCTGGGTATTTGAAACAGAATGCCGGGTATTAATTGAGTTGAATTTCTAAAAACAACTTCAACAGTCTATAAAAATAACGGTCGCCCATGTTTGGGCGACCGTTATTTTTAGGACGATAAAGGTACACTTAATATGCTTTCCGTTTTTTACCTCTAAAATCAACAATCTCTACCGATTTCTCCCGACCCGTCAGGGGTAATTTACGAACAGATTGCGATAGAAAAGAAGCCCCATAGTATAGTTCTTGGCGATGGGTTTTACCATTGTTGGTTTGGATGAGTGCATAAGCGTCATTGGCTTGCAGCGGCAGCCATTTCATGGGAGCGGTTGCCTGTCTAAACACTTTCAAAGGCCCTCGGTTTTGGGTAGCAATCACCATTCTACGACCATCAGAGCTTGCTATTTGGGCCAATCCTTTGGCATTGCCAGGCACATAAAAACCCGTAGTGGCTTGAGTAAGCGGCGTAAAATCTCCTTTACCATTTCCTTGGAGCATCAATCCATTAGAAGCATCGTAGCGGCCTGTACTGGTTTCATTTCCAAAATCATTGGCCACGAGCAATACATCCAAATGACCATCTTTGTCAAAATCTTCCACAATCATCCCGTTGATGGGTGATAGCTGCGCGAGGGTCGGCAGGGGCTTGGTTTTAAAGGTGCCATTGCCCGTGTTTTCAACGTAGACTGACGGACAATAGTTGACATCTAGTTTCAGCGCTTTTTTGCGTTCCTCTTCCGTCAATAGATTATCGTATGTTGCTTTCGCAAAATCTTTGTACGTCTGAAAACGCGCCCGCGTCTGGATAAACTGTTTGATTACATCCTCACGTCCATGAAAAGGAACCCGAATCAGCTTGTTTTCGGCGTCAGGAAAATACATAAACGGAATGGCATCATACATACCGTCTTGGTTAAAATCGCCCGCCATGATACTAATAGGATAGGTATCTGAGGCTTTAGTAAGGGCGTTTAGGCCGAGATTGCCTGCAATGTAGTCCGTATCGCCATCACCGTCAAAATCACCTCCGGCCAAACTCCCCCAAAAGCCTGTTTGAGTATCCAACGCTGAATGTAAAACCGTAAATTTGCCATTCGTATTTTTCAATAGTGTCAGCGGCATCCATTCTCCCGCAATAAGCAAATCTACCCAGCCATCGTTGTCATAATCAGTCCACAGCGCATCGCACGCCAGCCCAAGATTAGTTAAAGCGGGAGCAATTTGGGGCGTAACGTTGGTAAATTTGGGCGCTTGATTGGGCGAAGTATCATTACGTAGAATAAAACTACTTACAGGTTTGGGGTAGTGGTCAGGCTCTACACGCCCCGCCACGTATAAGTCCAAATCACCATCATGGTCATAATCCGCTGCGCGTACGCACGACTTACTGACCAAAATCGACGGAATAGCACCCTCAGCCAATTGATATTTTCCGTTGCCATCGTTGATGTATAATCGGTCATGATAGCCCGCGTCGTTGCTTCGCAATTCGTTGGCTCCACTCGCAATGTACAGATCAAGGTCTCCATCGGCATCGGCGTCAAAAAGCAGCGTTCCCATGTCCTCTGAGGTTTTATCAGGCCCTTCAACACCAGGCAGTAAATCACTGATATTGAACGTACCGTTGGGATTTTGCACAAAGAATCTACCCTTGTTTTGCCGTGAGCCTCCCACAAAGAAATCATCTAAACCGTCGCCATTTATATCGCCTGCCGATACCGCTGGCGGGTACTGCGACAGCTTATGAGGCAATAATTTTTGTCCGTTAAAATCAATATATTCAGGCTCTTGGTGCGTCCATTTGATATTCAGAGAATCATTCAATTCATTGAACCAATAACGCGGGTTTGACTGCACAGGAGTATTGATTTGGGTAGCACTGACTTCCGAAACGTACACTGTTTGATTGGCTTTCAGGTTTTTCAACGTCTGTTTCTTGCCGTTGGGCCAAACCACTACTGCCGAGTCTATTTGGGTATGTTCACCAAGTCCAAAGTGGGCAATCGGCTCAACCGTCGATAAATACCCCCGGTAGGGCGAATGTTCATACACCTGTACTAGCCCTTTGCCATAATAGAGCCCTACGCTAGCTCCCAAACCCTGTACGTTTTTTCTCGAACCTTTAAAACCTATGCGCAGGTAATTGGCTTTTTCGGGATGTGATTCTGACAAATTATTGCGGTATACAAAAGCGGAGTCATTTATGTTGTTGGAAACAATATCAAGGTCGCCGTCGAGGTCAAGGTCCGCATAGGCGGCTCCGTTGGTAAAAGAAGCCTGATTAAGGCCCCATTTTTCCGAAACATCCTCAAACGTCAAATCTCCTTTATTTTTAAAAGCGAAGTTGGGTATTTTGACCTCAGGAATTTCCCCAAGAATGTATTCTTTGGAAGCAACCGAACTACTTTGCGCGCGAAATTGCGCAAAATCACGGTCAGTTACGTCGCGTGGAAAGCCATTGGTAACAATCAAATCACGCCATCCGTCATGGTCAAAATCAACGAGCAACGGCGTCCAACTCCAATCCGTTTGGGCAACATTGGCTAAAAGACTGATTTCAGCAAACGCGGGCTCGTTGGTTCCGGGCTTATTGCCCATGTTGAGTTGAAGGGTATTTCGTCCGTATTGGTGATTAAATCCGAACAAGTCATTGTTCAAATAGGCCTGATAGCTGTTGGGGCCCATCAATTGTTTTTTACGGGTATTATCTTTCGGCAACATATCAACGGCTATCACATCCATCAATCCGTCGTTGTTGATGTCGGCAATATCGTTACCCATTGCGGTGGTACTGGTATGCTTAAAGTACGAGGCCGCTTTGTCAGTAAAAGTGCCATTACCATTGTTTATATACAGCAAATCGTCCGACAAATAATCGTTGGTAACATAAATATCTTTGAATCCATCACGGTTAAAATCACAAATATTGACCCCGAGTCCAAAACCTTCAATTTGAATACCCGCTTCCTTGGACACGTTGGTATAAACAGGATGGCTCAGACTGTCATTCCATTCGCAGCGATAAAGTCGGTCAGTTGTCGGCGAAGAGCCATCGCGAAGTTTTTCGTGGTATTGATTGGGATTACTTTCAAGGGTATTGGTCAAAATATACACATCCAAATCTCCATCGTTGTCGTAGTCAAAAAAAGCGGCATTCATGGAGTAACCTTTATCGGCAATACCATATTCTTCGGCCATTTCTTTAAAAGTCGGAATACCTTCGGCATTGTTACCCTGGTTAACAAAGAGCAGATTGGCGCGTTGTGTTTCTGCTTTTTTAGCGGTAGAAGTCAAATAAATATCCATTCGGCCGTCGGCGTTGATGTCTACCAAGCTTATTCCTGAACACCAGCGTCCTACGTTGGAAATACCCGCTTTCTTACTGATGTCTTCAAATTTCATATTACCTCGATTGAGGTAAATGCGGCTATCAGCCTGATTTCCAGAAAACAACACATCGGGCAAGCTATCGCCATTCATATCGGCAATCCCTACGCCTCCACCGTTATAGATGTATTCAAAATCTAAGATATTGAGCGTATCATTTTCTCGAATCCGATTGGAAAAATCAATACCTGACTCACTCACTGGTACCCTGCTAAAAAGCGTTTTGTCATTTCCACAGGCTAAACCCAGGCCTGCAAGTGCGACATAGAGAATACAATAAAAAAAGCGTAACATAAGGATTGGGGTGGGTATGAGAAATACTAAATACAAAAATAGTAACAACAAGTGATGTGGGTATTATAAAAAAACGACAAGCCGTAGGGCTTGCCGTTTTTTTATAATAGTAGTAAGCACTGCCTACAAAAATCGTTTACTATTAATCAATTAGTAACCCGGATTTTGCTTCAATACATCCTTGCCTAACAAGTCAATTTGATCTTGTGGAAGTGGCAACAATTCGTGCTTGTTAGGCGTGAATTTAGCACCACCCAGTGTACCAGGCAGGAATTTGCTATCATATGCCAAATAGGCATTAACTTCTTTCTCAGCAATACCCCAACGTACTAGGTCGAAGAAACGGAAACCTTCGCCCGAAAGCTCCAATTTACGCTCAAAGCGTACGGCGTCGCGAGCCACATTTTTGTCGGTCCAAGCAGCATCATACGTAGAGATAACGTATTTAGCGGCAGGTGCTCCCGCTTTTGTTACAAAACCAGCAGGGTTGGCAGCACGTTTACGCACTTGGTTTACGTAGTCACGCGCTTTTTCAAGGCTTCCTACTTCTACTTCGCACTCAGCTGCCATCAACAACACATCCGCAAAACGAATGATGGTGAAGTTAAGGGCAGTGTAGCCAGGCGTCCAAGTACTGTTATCCTGCAAAGAACCTACGTCAGACTTGTAGTAAGTATATTTTTTAGGAGAATAAGGACCGCCGTTAGGTTGGTTACGAATCCAAGCAGCACCTGGGTGATCTTGCCAATCCAAATAAGGGATACCACGACGACCGATAGAGTGGTCGATACGGGGGTCAAGGTTGCCTGCATCTGGCGTAAACGTTTCGCTAGCGCCAACACCCATATCAGTTTTTACCTGATTAGCACCTACATTATACGAACCATCCAACAAAGGCAAACCTGCAGCGCTGGTACGGAATGAGTTACCCAACTCAAAGCTAGGCTGGAAGAATCCGCAGCAGTTACCTGGGCCGTTAGGGCCGGTGTTATACGGATAGTTCAAGTCAAACTCAGGGAAAGCGTTGTTTACAGAACCAGTGTTAGCAGCATTCTGAATCGCAAAGATAGACTCTTCGTTGTTATCATTAGAAGCTCTGTAAATATCAGCATACTTAGGTACCAAGCCGTATTTTTTGCCGTTTGATGTTCTACCATTGGCAATCACCAAGTCAAACAAAGTTTTAGCATCGGCGTATTTTTTCTGATACAGATACACTTTAGCTAAGTAAGATGCGGCAGCCCATTTGTTGGCACGACCCACAGCAGCTTGCGTTTCGGGTAGGTTATCGTAGGCGTACTTAAGGTCAGCCTCAATTTTTGGCCACAAATCTACATCGTTTTTAACTTTCTCAATACCTGTTCCGTAGTCAAGTGTTTCATCCACGTAAGGAGTATTGCCAAACGTCTTTTTCAACTCGAAATAGTAGTGAGCACGTAGAAAACGTGCTTCTGCTGAAATACGTTTTTTGTCGGCATCGGTTACTTCCGCAGTAGCAGTAGTCAACAATTGCAATACAGCGTTGGCACGGGCCACACCTTCGTAAGTACCAGTGTATTTGTCTCTGATTACTCCTTGCGTGGACAGGTTTTCAAAGCGTTGGATTGGGTTGATATCACTGAAGTCACCTGGGTCAGTTCCTTTGTTGGCATCGCCACCGCGAATACTTCCCCATACCCAGTTGGTAGCGCTAGCCATACGGTTGGCACGACCGTTGAGGTTACTGTACACCGAAATCAACGCTCCTTCTAATCCTTTTTTAGTAGAAAGCTGTTCTTTCCCCACTGAGCCCGTTGGTGCCACTTCCAGAAAGCTATCTTTACAAGCAACCGAAAGAGCTACCAGCAATACGACGGTAATCGATCCTTTTATTGCGTAATTTTTCATTTTTTATCAATTAATTAGAATTGTAACATTATTAGAATCCAAGGTTCAAACCAACAGTCCAACCTTTTGTGAGTGGGTAGTTACCTACGTCGATACCGAAGTTAGTATCAGCATTACCACCTACACCTGGATCTAAGCCCTGGTATTTAGTAAGGGTAAAGATGTTGTTGGTAGACGCAAACACGCGCAAGCGCTGGATACGGGCCTTACTCAACGCACTGGCAGGTAGATTGTATCCTAACGTGATGTTTTGGAAACGTACATAGCTACCGTTTTCTACGTAAAACGAGTTAGACTGGGTATTGGTACTGAAGTTTGATGCTGTTTCGAAGATTGGAATAGTTGCGCCAGTGTTGCTTGGAGTCCAAGACTCTTTCACGCGCTCGCTGATAGCTGCCCCTGCAAATGAAGGATAGAAATCAGTAAACCATCTAGATACGTTGAAGATTTTGTTGCCAAAGAAACCGTTCAAATACGCTTCTAACTCCCATCCTTTGTATTTGAAGCCAAGGCTCATACCTGCGGTAAATTTAGGAACTGGGCTACCCAAATAGGTACGGTCATCGGCATTGATTCTTCCATCGCCATTTATGTCAGCATAACGGAAACGACCTGGGCCAGCACCATCCTGCGTAGGAGCATTTTTCACTTCTTCGGCGTTTTGGAACAAGCCAATCACTTTATAACCGTAGAAAGAAGAGATTGAGTACCCTACTTGGTTACGGATAGGGTTGATACCACGGAAACCAGGGTTTACGTTGGTAAGGTAATTTACGTTAGGTGCAACCGAAACGATTTCGTTGCTCAGTGTACCACCAGTGAAAGTTATGTCATAAGACAGGTCTTTAGTGATACGACCACGGTTGGTTACCAAGATGTCAATACCTTTGTTGGCCATTTTAGCGATGTTTACCGATGGAGGTGAGGCAAATGGTCCAGCTGTTGCCGTGATTGGCAATTGGTACAACAAGTCTTTGGTGTCTTTTTGCCAGAAGTCAATCACTACGTCCAATTTACCATTTAAGAACGTTCCGTCGATACCGATGTTTTTAGTAATTGAAGTTTCCCATTTAGCATCGGGGTTACCGATACGCGTGCGATAGTAACCTTCGGCAGTGCTTGAGTTAGAACCGTTGATGTCGTAAGCAGAGTTTCCGATGCTGGCACCGTATAAGCTAAACTGGTTGTTAGGATCTACGTTGTTTGAGTTACCCATTGTACCATAACCACCGCGAATTTTCAAATCTGAAACCCATGTCAATTGCTTCATGAAAGGCTCAGATGAAATACGCCATGCCGCCGAGAACGCAGGGAATGCACCGAAACGATTGTTAGCTCCGAAACGTGAAGAACCGTCGCGACGAACTACCCCTGTTATGATATATTTATCATTGAAGATGTAGTTAACACGACCGAATAAAGAATAGAAGTTAACGCCTGAAAAAAGACTACTGTTTACGACTCTTCCGCTAGCACTTACGTTGGATAGGTTCACGTAGTTGATGTCAGTAGAGAATGGATTCAAACCGTTACCGCTCATGTTACGGCCTTTACCAGTATTCAACGCTTCTTGACCAGCCAATACTTCTACGTTATGCTTGCCAAATTGCTTTTTATAAGTGGCAGTATTGGTCAATACCCAGCCAAAGCTCCAGCCACCGCCCTCGTTATAACCGAACGCCGAGTTATTTTCAGAGTTTTCGTATTGCAGGCGGCTATAGCCCCAGTTGTAGAAGTTATTGTACTGTCCACCAAGGCTGCTACGCAAAGTCAAACCCGGAATTGGATCCCACTCAGCATAGATATTTCCGAAACCATTTGCGTTAAAACTACGGTTGTTAGCCAATCCATCACGGCTGGCAACGGGGTTACGAGGGTTGTTAAATCCTTTTGCGGCCGTACCTGCATAACCACCAAACTCGTCATAAACTGGAATGATAGAGGGCATACGGAAAGCACTCAAAATATCGTTTTCGTCAGCAGCAACCCCGTTTCCGCCAGCACCACCCGATTGTCCTAAAATCGAACGGTAGGTAAATTGAAGGTTCTGACCAATACGTACATTTTTCAACACGTTAAACTCGCTATTGGCACGGAAGGTATAACGTGTAAAATCGTTTCCTTTTAAGATACCCTGTTGATTCTGAGCACCGAAACCGATGTAGAAGCGGCTGTTTTCACCGCCACCTGAGAATCCAAGTGAATGACGCTGTAGGGCTGCATTACGCGTAATGGCTTTATACCAATCAGTACCCTCTTTGTTAGCTTTTACTACCTGATAGATCGAACCAGCGGTAGGGTCCACATTGTATTTCGCTTTTTCAGCAGCCAAATCAACAGTACCTACAACCCCTGAACGACCACCTACCGTGAGGTAATCAGGAATGACAGGCGTAGAACCTGAGCCAAACTGTGGGTGACCAAAAGCTTCGTTTGAGTTTCTCTTGGCATTCCAAGTCCAAGTGGCAAAGTCCGTTGGATTCATCATCTTCTGGCCTTCGCCGTTCAGGGTTACCCCGTACATACCATCGTAGCTGATGTTTAATTTCTTAGCTCCTTTTGATCCTTTTTTCGTGGTGTAAACAATTACACCGTTTGCAGCACGCGCACCGTAAATAGAAGCAGCAGCAGCATCTTTCAATACCGTAGTTGTCTCGATGTCATCTGGAGCCAAAAAGTCAGTTGAACCTACAGGTACTCCGTCTACAACGTACAAAGGCTCGTTACCACCAAAAGCACCAAACCCGCGTACGCGTACTTGGCTGGCAGTCCCTGGCTGTCCGTTGGTAATCACCGTCAAACCAGCTACACGACCCTGCAACTGCTGCTCAACGTTACCCGATGGGCGCACGGTAAGGTCTTTTGCTTTTACTGTCGAAACCGCCCCCGTCGTTTCACGGCGGCTGTCGATGGAGTAACCCGTTACGATTACTTCCGTTAAGGCATTCACATCGTCTTCAATTTTTACATTTACAACGCTCTGATTGCCTACCGTTACTTCTTGTGGCTTGTAACCGATGGCCGAAATCACCAACACAGGATTTGCCCCGCTCACATTAATGGTAAATGCCCCATTGGCATCAGCGGAGGTACCTACATTGCTACCTTTCAATAAAATGGTTGCTCCGGGAACAGGCCCATCGTTGGCAACGACCTTGCCCGTCACTTTCCGGTCTTGTGCATGTGCCGAACTGGGTGCAAGGAATAGAATAAACATCCATGCCACCGCACACATCAGCGGATAATAGAACTTTGGTTTCATAAATAAAAACTGATAGGTTAAAAATGAACAATTAAAAATAAAAAAAATACAAATCCAAAAAGCACTTTCAAATTCCTCAACAGCCCTCTATTGCTGACGCTAAATAGATGACTGAAAACAATTATTATTCTCTAACGAACGGAGGAATGGATCTACGCTTTGTTGCTTCCTAGCCAACAATTTTGCCAATAGGAAGACTTGTTCATTAGTGAAATAACCTTTTAAATGGTTAGTATCACGAGTCACTTTTTTATCGGGTGGGTGTGGAGACACTGACTTATCGGCAGTGTATTTTGGATAGTATTGCTTAATATAACCGGCGCTACTACCTTAATATTCAAAGAATTCAGTTTAAAATATTAGCACTTTTCGCGCTCAGCTTTCGTAATTGTTCAGTAAAAATGCTGAGGAAAAAGGGCAATCACAATCAATCCTAAAAAGGATTATTAATTGCAATTTTACTTGTAAAAGTATAGTTATTTCTCATTTCAAACAAATTAAGCCTATTTTTTAATTTAAAAGTCTTATTTTATTACTACTAAAAAACATGTGCAAAAATTGAGCTAACGTATATACGCGAAGGTTTATATTTAATAATGAACACGCACCTTACAACTGAAATAACAAACAACGATAGCATTGAAATAAGCGAACTGTGAGCGTGTCCTTTGTGATTGACTTGAACCCTTCTTGAAAATGCTACACACCGACCTACTCAACTACTCCTTCTTTACTGAATCCTGAAGCGATATGTCAAAAAAGTGAAGAATAAATAAGTTTTTCATGGTCGATTGCATCATTTTGATACAAACTTATCGGGACAACAACGATATTCCAAACTTTTTCTTTTTTTTGTGCAAAATTTTTATTTTATGACCCCAAGCCAAAACATTAAAACTTTTTTGGAAACCGGCCCCGAATACCTTCCAAGTGTCTCGGTTGATTGTGTGATTTTTGGGTTTCACGAACGTCAACTAAAAGTCTTATTATTGGAATTTAAGCATACGAAAGCCTTTGCTTTACCAGGGGGATTTGTATTTAAGGATGAAAGTACCGACGAGGCCGCTACCCGAATTCTGTGGGAACGAACCGGCGTAAAAGACATTTATCTTGAACAGTTTCATACCTTCGGTGAACAAAATCGTGGCAACTGGGATGTACACAAAGCCACCATGTCTTCCCACGGATTTGAACTGGAAACGAACCATTGGCTCTTACAACGATTTATTTCCATCGGCTATTACGCCTTGGTAGACTTCTCGAAAGTAATACCAACACCCGATATTTTTTCAGATATAGGTGGCTGGCACGATATTCATCAGATTCCGACCCTGATTCTTGACCACAACCGAATCGTCGAGAAAGCCCTTACCACCCTTCGTCTGATGTTGGATTATAAATTGGTCGGTTTCAATCTGTTGTCAGAAACATTCACGATGAATGAGCTTCAAAGTTTGTACGAAACAATTTTAGACAAAAAGCTCCTTCGGGCCAATTTTCAGCGAAAAATGCTCAGCATGGAGATATTGGAGCGGGTTGAGAAGAAATTTTCGGGAAAAGCCCACAAGCCCCCATACGTTTATCGAATCAAAAAAACAACCTAAAAAAGGAGTTTAGTCAATCCGATAATTCAGTTCAAAAACCGTTTGTTGTGACGGTTTTGTGCGCCTATCTGTTATGTCACGGTCAAACAGGCGGTTTAAATTATTCCCCGCCAAATCTTCCAACCTAGACTCCATCTGCACTTTATAAGCACCTGCTAACCAAGGCGATGCTGGAATAAAGTCTACAAGGTGCTCTTTGTTACTGACCTGAATGACTCCGTTTATAGTCTTGCCCTGGGCGTCAATTATCCAAATCGTATTTTGTAATAAAACATAATCCAGTGCTTCCTTGACATGGATTTCAAGAGCTTGGGTAGTGCCTTTCGAGGGAGTTTTAATCGTCCAAGACTTGACGTCAGGCGAGGTAATATCACGTGTTGCCGCCACAAAACGTTTGGTATATGATTGTGTCAACCTAGCCCCTGATTCATCTGGCCAACGCTCTGAAACAACTAACGTATAATGATTCCCTTTCGTGAGAGGCGCTCCTAGCGATTTATTGGGTTGCAAATCGCGCTTGATTCTACCCGGGTCTAGCCACAGTGTCAAAACAGTTTTTTCAGCGTTCCATAATTCGGGCTGTAAATTCAAAAACGTATTGGGCAAAGTATCACCTTTGGCATCAAGCAGAGAGACATACACCAAAGAATGGCCTTCCCTCATGGGATGAGAAAAAACGAAGTAGAATTTAAGGAGATTTTCAGGAAGCGTATCTTGTGACGGGTAAATTCCAATCAGGGTGGTAGAAGACACCGCTTGTGGAATATCAATTTCACCCACTAGACGGTTTTCCAGTAACACTTCATACCGCAAACTGGGGGTAAAAGGGATAAGAGGCTCAAAAATCACTGAATCGCTCTGTATCGAATAATCGCCTAAAATCGCCGTTTTGGAGTTGGTCAATTGTACTTTTAGCAATTCTGGCAGCGTTTCTTTAGAGTGAGCTTTGAATTGGCTTAACGCCATCGATAGTCCCACTGCCTGATTATTTTTCCACCGAATTACGATGTTTTTTTGTGATGTATCCTGGCTTCCCGCACAACGAACCAACAGAAACAAAGAAAAAAGAATCAGTTGGCTGGGCCAACTGATTCGTACTCTTTTTCTCATAATGATCGGTTATTGGAAGTTCGGATGTCGAGGTCTCCGTTGGCTCTCCGTTGCAAAAACACAAATTGAGTATCGTCCAGTTTGTCAAGTTGGAGCACATTCACCATCGGAAACGAAACGTAGGGCACGCCAGCCGTGCTGTAATTTTCCTTGATGGGTTCGGTCAATGAGCCTTCATAAGTTTCAATATCTTTGTACTTAATTTTCATCACTGGTCGGTCAGAATTGGCCATAATCAGGAACAAATCGTTGCCTTTTTTCATCGTGATGATGTCCAACGGGCTGTTTCCCGCGCCAAATTCGCCGACGGTACGGCCTTTTACGTGCGTACCTGGCTTTAAGTCATCAATTGGAAAAAGAACAAGTGGAGTACAGGTGTAGCTTGCTACCAGAAACTTTTTGCCGTTCAATTCTGCCGTTGTAAAGGTCTTGATGGGGGAGTTGGTTTCGTATTGCCCATGGGCAGCATGATAGATTTCCAACGAAGATTGCTCTTGTTTGTTGGTAAATGGAAAAGGAATACTGCGGAAAGTAGAGCCAAACTCCTGATTTGACAATCCGCTCACCATCACTTTTCCATCGGCATAATTGAGGTCTGAAATAGCCCAAACCCGCAGCGGCCGCCCACGCTGGTCTTTGGCGTCTTCGGCAGGTGCATTATTGAGCGGCACCAAGGCAAACTTGACGTCTTTAAGACCCACGGGCTGAATGTTTTCGCCGTCTATTTTAAACAATACGGGTGTTCCGTTGGCAGCTTGCACGGCGCAATATACCTTCTTGGAAAGGGGATTGACCGCCAAATCCTGAATGGTGATATTTTTGGCTTCTGTGCCCAGCAAAGCGGCAATTTTTTGGTCGATGTTTTTTATGTCAACGGGTTTGGCATTGGCCACGTTTTCGGCATCCTTCGTATCAACCGCAAACACCGAAGCACTTTTAGAATCACCAATAAACAAGACCCCTTCAGGTCCAAAAGCAAGCGCATTCATCGACTTTACCTCGGGTGTCCCCGTCTCAAATCCACTCATAACACTTGCGGTGCGGTTGGTGTAGGCAACCAGTACTGCTACCGATAGGGCCGCTGCAACAGACAAAAACATCTTTTTCATACCAGTATTGATTTTATGGTTTACGCGTTGTGTAACTTACGACAATTTCAATAAAAATAAAACTCAAATCCAATGAAAGTGTTTCAAATTGAGACAATTACGCAGTTAATTTTTGCAAGTTAGCAAAACTCGTCGCGATACTTTCAAAGGGGCTTGCCGCCATGTCTTGCTCCACAAAGTAATATTTCAGACCTGCTTTTTGGGCTCCTGAAAAAATCTTTTTGAAGTCCACGACCCCCGTTCCAACCTCTACGGGCTTTTTAAGTTCTTTATCAATGTCTTTGATGTGCCAAAGTGGAAAACGACCCGGCTGTTGTTTGAACAATTCTACAGGATCAAGGCCCGCTTTTACTACCCATGCCATGTCCATTTCCATCGTTACAAGGTCAGGGCTGGTTTGCGACAAAATCAAATCATAGGGCGTTTGACCTTCTACTTTGTCAAACTCGGTGGCGTGATTGTGATACGCAAAACCGATACCCGCTTTTTTGCAGGCTTCCCCCGTTTTGACGAATACTTCAATGGATTTTTTGATTTCATCCAACGTCCCCACAGGCGTAGACGCGCACACCAAATAGGTCAGCCCTCCTTCGGCGGCTTCATCCACCAATTGTTGGTAATTTTCCAACAAATTCAGTCGTTTGGGCATATTAGCTGGCATTTGGCGCGGTGGCGCACCTGCCGCAGCCGCGCCACCTCCTGCGGGGGCACCCGCCTGAGCCGGTCGCGGACGAAAAGGAGCACCTCCTACGTGGTGGGCGCGCCACGTCATTCCCAAATCTTCCACTACCTTTTTAAATTCTTTGGGCGAATAGCCATAATACCCATCTTTCATGCTGAAAGCAGATTCGATTTCTTTATAACCAATACCCGCTACTTTCTCCAACGAGCCTTTGGCGTCGTCAGACATAGCTCTAAACAGTGTAAACAACTGCAAACCCGGGCGCGGCAATGCTTCTGGAGCAAAAAGATTTTTCGCCAAAGCGGGTACGGCCAAGCTACCCAATGCCAAAGCACTGGTGTTTTTAAGGAAAGTTCTGCGATTTTGCATAGTTATACGAGATAAAAATCTTGAATTGAAAAACCAGAAAGTCAGTCATCGGGCAGTACGCCCGACGACTTTCTATCGGCACTTTTATAGGTTAGTAATTGTATTTTGAAACTGAATCGAAACCACCGACATAACGATTTGATTCGGCTGTGCATTGGGATTTTTGAACACAAAATACACATCGTGCACGCCTTCTGTGGCTTCAATTTTGGCCACGGCCTGCTGAGCCCCGCGCCGAGCTCTTGCGGCTGGGTCAGTGGCCGCCTGCCCCTGCGTACGTTGTGCATTTGCGGCAGGCGTTCCTGCGGCGGGCGTTCCTGCGGCAGGCGCTCCTGCGGCAGGCGCTGCTGGTGGTGGCCCAAAAGAGGGGTCTTTGACTTCTACGGGCGATGTTTTTCCGATTAGTTTACCCGTTGGAGAGCCTAAACGAATTTCTACCACACCACCAGAAGCACCCACCCGCGTGGTAGCTTGGGCCAACACTTCGATTTGTTTAATACCTGTCAAGTCCAATTGGGTGTATCCAATGTAGGAGTCATTACCAATCAAATTAAATGATTTTGAAGGGGTTATCAACAACTGCGTTCCTTTACTCTTCTCTGCTTTGGCGGGGTCGAGTGAAGGATTGCGCAAGTGCAAAATATTCTCCGACATCAACGGCGACAACAATTTTGTTCCCCGATCGGTGTAAGCAGCGCGCAACACGTAGCTTCCGCGCCCGTTTTCTCCTTCAGGTACTTTGGTAGTATAAGCGCCCGATGTTGGCAAAGACTTGGCCTGCAATGGTTTTTCTCCCAGGTTCATGATGTATTTAACCATCGTTGCGGCATCGTTTTTAGAAATTTGTGGGTGGGCGCTCATGGCGTGGTCTCCCCATACTCCCCCACCGCCAGCAATGATTTTATTGGCTAATTTTTCGGGAGCGGCGGCATCACCTTTGTATTTCTGCGCAATGTCTTTGTAGCTGGGGCCCACAGATTTTTTATCAACAATATGGCAGGACTTACAATCGCTCGCACTCATGAGTTTGTAGCCCGTCGAGAAGCGCGCCGAGGCATCGGTACCGCGATAGTTGGAGGCAATTTCGATGGGGTCAAAAGAATCAGGCATGTAGTCGATATTGACCGCTACCTGAGTGGGAATGATTTTCCCATTCTCCAAACTACCATCTTCTTTATCGCTTACCTTTACTTTATACTCAATACTTTCGTTGGGGAAAAAGAAAGATTTATTGCCTTTGGTTACTTCCAATGCCACTTCGGGGGCTTCGTTGCCCGCCTTGATTTCTAGCGTACGGCTGTTTTTGGCCCCTTTAGGGTCAGTCACCGTCAAAGTAGCTTTGTAGGTACCCGGTTTATCAAATGTCACCACCGGATTGGGTTGCGTAAGCGTTTTAAAAACACCCGCTTTAGAGGTAATTTTCCATTCATATTTCAACACATCACGGTCAAAATCCTGCGTTCCTTCCGACGAAAACGCCACTTTGAAAGGCACTGAACCCGCCTTTTTGTCGGCGGTTGCTTCTACTATCGGGGTACGATTGCCTGCGTTGTATTCAATTTTTACTAAGCGTGCATTATCATTCCCTCTAAACCACGCACTTCCATACTCCAACACGTACAAATCTCCGTCGGGGCTGAAATCTATATCGATAGCACTGCTGAAATTTTCGCTGGGCATAAACCGCTCCATAGATTTATAATCGCCGTTTTCGTCCATCGTTACGGCCATAATCCAGCCGCGCATAAACTCCACCATTAGCCACTTGCCTTCGTAATAATCTGGAAAAGGACGGGGGGCATTTTTGAAATCAGCTTTTCTGAAAACGGGTCCACCCGTAGCGCTCCGCCCCGAACTTCCTACCAACGGGAACTCCGTTGAATTGGCGTAAGGATACCATACAAATGCTTTTTGAGCAGGTGGCAATTCCCGCAAACCAGTATTGTTGGGAGAATCGTTGATGGGCTTGGCAGGGTCAAATTTTGAGTCGGCTTTGAGTTTATTGGTTTCAAAATCCCAGTCTGCATACACTTTATTATCACCAATAAAATAAGGCCACCCAAAAAAGCCGGGACCTTTGGCTTGGTTGAATTCATCATATCCACGTGGTCCGCGCGGTGAATCCTGCGAGGCGTCGGGACCTACTTCACCCCAATACAAAAAGCCAGTCTTGCTGTCGATGGTTGGGCGCCACGGGTTGCGGTGGCCCATAGTATAAATTTCGGGGCGGGTTTTGGGGGTACCTTTGGGGAATAAATTTCCGTCTGGGATTGTGTAAGTTCCATCTGGCTGCGGCTTGATTCTCAGTATTTTACCACGCAAATCGTTGGTATTGGCCGCGCCTCGCTGGTCGTCCCATGTGCTTTGCTCGGGGCGCTCATCAATGGGGGCATAGCCGTCGGAGTTACTGTTGCTGGTATTGTTTCCAGTGGTTAAGTACAAATTTCCGACTTTATCAAACACCATTCCACCGCCCGTATGGCAGCATTCTTCGCGCTGGGTCGTGACCTCCAACATTACTTTTTTGGAAGATTCCACCAATGCGTCGCCTTTCAATTCCCAACGCGCCAGCACATGCTTTTTATCCGTTGGGTCGGCATAGTACATATAAATCCAGTTGTTTTTGGCAAAATTAGGGTCGGCAATCAAACCCATCAAACCCTCTTCTGCTTCGCGCACTTGGCCCTGCCGATTCGTATATTTTGTGTTGACCGGAATCGTGGCCAATACGCTTACTTCCTTGGTTTTGGGATTATACGCTTTTAAATTTCCTTTTCGCTCCACGAACAACACCCGTTTATCGGGCAAAAAGGTCATTTCCATAGGTTCGTCCAATTTTTCCGTCAAAATGCTTTTGGTAAAACGGTTTTCTTCAGGAGGTGACGATTGGCTGTAAGTAACGGTTGCCGTGCCCAATGCGATTAGGCCAACGGCTCCCAACTTACGAAGAGAGGTAGAGAAATACATACGCGAGAGAAATTTGTAGTTTTCTTAGTAAAATTATGACGGATTTCACTCAAAGATAGAGGCGATAGTTTGTATCAAAACAATACATTAGACAAAAAACGATAAGTTGCCGATGATTAACGGTTTTTAACCGACCGTTTGGGTTTTGTGATTTCATATTGTTCATATTAAAAGGCGGTTAAAATCAAGCGTAAGGCTTTCGGTGAAAAAATCTTATCTTTAAAATTGGAGTCGGAATAAAGAACCACCATTTACTTAATTGTTTGTATATGAAAGTTTTAATTGTTGAAGACGAGCCAAAACTGGCGGGGTTTATAAAAAAAGGACTTGAAGAGCAAGCATGGGAAGTAGATGTAGCGTTTGACGGACAAATGGGCAGTAGTTTAGCCCTTTCAAATCCTTACGACGTCATTGTTTTGGACGTTAATCTTCCTAAAATGAACGGTTTTGAGTTAGCCGCTCTGTTGCGCAGGGAAAACATTCGTACTCCAATTCTGATGCTGACCGCCCTCGGAACCCTCAATGATAAACTGGCGGGCTTTGAATCAGGCGCCGACGATTATTTGGTTAAACCCTTTGAATTTCAAGAGCTTATTGTTCGACTTCGGGCGTTACAGAAACGAAATTCAGAAAGCGGACCCACAACCAATATTTTAAAAATCGCCGATTTGGAATTAGACCTGAATGAGCGAATCGCACGGCGCGAAGGGCATCGTATTGAACTGACAGCCAAAGAGTTTGGGCTATTGGAGTATTTTATGCGCAACCGTGGCAGGGTGGTTTCACGGGTAGATATTGCCGAAAAAGTCTGGGATATACATTTCGACACTGGCACCAATACCATCGATGTTTACGTTAATTTTCTGCGTAAAAAAATCGACAAAGAGTTTTCGCATAAGCTGATTCATACCGTCGTTGGCATGGGATATATTCTCAAAGAATAATGAAAAGAATACTGGACGTTCCGCATTGGAATGAGAATATGAACATTCGGCTGCGCCTCACGCTCCTCTTTGCGGTGTTGGTTGCTTCCATCATGCTGGCTTTTTCGTTGTCAGTTTACTATTTATACAATCAATTTCGGGAGCAAGAATTTAACAAACGCCTGCGCGACAAAGCCTTGACCACGGTTCGGCTTTTTGAAGATGTGGGGGGAATTACCGAAGAACTTCTACACGACATCGAACGCAACGACCTCACTACGATGTACAAAGAAGAAGTGACGGTCTATGATTCCAACAACAAAGTAGTTTATGACAGTAGGAAAGAGCCCTACATCATCACCCCTCAATTGCTGGCTCAAGCAAGAGAAGGAATTGATTTTAGTCTTCGGGATGGCGAAAAAGAAATCATTGGCGTCAGGTACGTAGACAAACGAAAACAGGTGCTGGTCGTGGTTGCGTACGCAATTGACGTGTACGGATTCAGTAAATTGGAAAGGTTACGTAACATTCTTATTACGGGTTGGGCCGTTAGTTTGCTGCTGGTTATTTTGGCAGGATGGCTTTTTGCGAGCGATGCTTTACGGCCTGTTTCGGATATTATTGAACAGGTAAAAAACATTTCAGCCCGCAATATCCACGAACGCCTCAAAGCCCGACGTCATAAAGATGAATTGGGACAATTGGTGGCTACTTTCAATGATTTGCTAAGCAGATTGGAGGAAGCTTTTAGCTCACAACGCAATTTTGTTTCACACGCTTCGCACGAATTACGCACCCCACTCACTATCATGATGGGGCAATTAGAAGTAGCTTTGCTTCAGAAAAGAACCGTCGAAGACTACCAACAAACCATCAAAGAAGCCATTGAAGAAGTAAAGAAAATGCGTGATTTAATCAATGGACTACTAGAACTTGCCCGCATCAACAATGACATATTTCAGTTGCATTTTCGTCCGTTAAATATTGATGATTTGTTGTGGCAGGTTCGCGAATCGTTGCTCATCCAATTTCCTAGCTATAACATTCAAATCGAGTTTGATGAATCGCAAGAAGAAGAAACAGAATTTAAAATCAAGGGCGATAAATCACTGCTTCAAATGGCTTTTCAAAACATCATGGAAAATGCCTGTAAATACTCAGAAGACCAACGCGTTAATGTGTCATTACTAGCCCATTCCGACACCATACGTATTTCTTTTACCGACCGGGGCATCGGTATTTCGGAAGAAGATTTACCTCATATTTTTGAACCTTTTTACCGAGGAGATTCTAGTAAATCTCGTAAAGGGCACGGTATCGGGCTGGCCCTTACCCAACGAATTATTCAACTTCACAACGGCAGTATCAGGGCTTTTTCTCAACTCGGAAAAGGCACCCGCTTTGTCATATCTCTCCCCTTGTAATCCCAAACCCGAAAGCCATTGCTCTCCTACGGTTGGATATTTCTGTCAGCAGTAGCACTAATAATTAGCGTAGTGTTCTATTTTCGCATTTTCATCGGGATATTACTGCGATAAATTCTCTTTACATGCACTATTCTCACATTATCAATGAGCTTGCCGAAGACCGCGAGCATTACTTCAACGCCGTTAGCCCGCCGATTGTACAAACTAGCAATTTCGTTTTTAATGATTTTGCTTCTCTGCGCGCGGCTTTTGAAGATGAAATGTCGGCCTACTTGTATTCTCGTGGCGTGAACCCAACCGTCGATATTTTACGCCAAAAATTAGCTGCCTTAGACGAAGCCGAAGATTGTTTGGTCCTAAACAGCGGCGCGTCGGCCATTTTTTGCGCGGTAATGTCCAATGTTCAGGCTGGCGACCACATTGTAAGCGTTCACAAACCCTATACTTGGGCGTGGAAATTGTTTGACAACATTCTGCCCCGGTACAATGTTTCGACCACTTACGTAGATGGTACGCTGATTGAAAATTTTGAAGCTGCCCTGCAACCCAACACTAAAGTGATTTATTTGGAATCACCCAATACCCTGACTTTTGATCTGCAAGATTTGGCAGCGGTGGCTCAACTGGCAAAATCGCGGGGCATTGTCACCATCATTGACAATAGTTACTGTTCGCCATTGTTCCAAAAACCGCATCGCTTTGGCATCGATTTATCCCTGCAATCGGCCACCAAGTACATCGGCGGGCATTCGGATACTGTGGCGGGAGTTTTGACGGGCAGTAAAGCCATGATTAAGCAGATTTTTGACCGTGAAGCCCTCAATACGGGTGCTTTTATATCTCCTTTTAACGGTTGGTTGCTATTAAGAGGCTTACGAACGTTGCCAATTCGGCTGAAACATATTTCGGAAAGTACCCACAAAGTGGTCGCTTTTTTGAAAAATCACCCCGCCGTTGAGCGCGTTTATTTTCCACTAGACCCTGATTTTCCGCAGTATGAATTGGCAAAAAAACAAATGACCGGGGCTTGCGGTTTGGTAACCATTGCGCTCAAAGTAGAACGATATGACCAAATTGAGAAATTTGCTAAAACCCTAAAACACTTCTTATTAGCAGTAAGTTGGGGTGGCCACGAATCACTCATCATGCCCAAATGCGCGGGCCTGCACCCCCAAGAATTTGATGCCCAAAATCCAGAACACCATCTGGTACGGCTTTATATAGGTCTGGAAGAAGTTGACTATCTGATTGAAGATTTGAAACAAGCACTGAATAGCTTATGAAAAAATCGCGGTGTGAGATGATTCTAACCAGGGGCTACATCGGCGTACCCACCCAGCCCGTCTAACACCGCGATGCAATACTATTTCAACAGCGCCATTACCGCCTCTTCACTAGCCACGGCATTGGTAGGACGCGGATGGGCTTCGTTAAACACTTCAAGGTCTTTGCGGTCGAGCAGCTTGGCATGGCTTTCATCAATGCTATCGTCGGCTTTGGTTACTTTCGAGATGTCCAATTTTAAATGCTTGGCTAAAAAACGGTACGCTGCCGCACGTTTTGAGGGGCCGTAGTCGTGCTTTTCGTTGGGCAGGTGTACATTTTCAACCAAATTTTCTTTGCCATATAATCCGTAGATTTTTTGTAAATGTGGATATTCCACTTCTGGATTATTTTTAGTCCAGTCGGCACCGTCCGACACCAACAACATGGGCCGCGGGGCCGCCAATGCCGCAATTTCTACGTTATTGGTTTGAAAGCCCCCTTTTTTATGAACGGGCATTCCACTTTCACACACACAACCGCCGAAAAAATGCGCAGATACCATCACCACTGGCACCGAAACTTTGATACGAGGGTCCAACGCTGTGAGCATAAAAGTCTGCGTTCCACCGCCCGATTCTCCAGTTACCCCTACCCGATTCTTATCAATATTGGGTTGTGACAATAAAAAATCTAATGCTCGAATGCTGTTGATGGTCTGAAGTTTAAAGGCTTTGGGGATTTTGTGCGTGCTCAGCTGCGAATCGCTGTACCCAATCATATCATAAGCAAACACCACCGCGCCCATGCGGGCCAAATTGGCGCACCTAAACTGCATCGGTTCCAGAAAACGTGCATCTGGCTTAGCGGTATGCCCATGCGGACACAAGACCGCCGCAAAAGGGCCTTTTTGGTTCAGTGGTTTATAGAGGTTACCCGTTACATAATACCCATCTATGCTCTCAAATGCCACATTTTCAATGGTATACCCATCCATTTCTCTCCTACTGTGAATAATCGGCTTTGAGGAAGGGCGCGGAGGCATTTTTTGCAATTCGCTGCCTTCCAAAATACGATTCCTGATTTGTTGCGCTCTGATTTCCCATTCTTGTTTGGACGCAGGAACGTGTTGCCCCAAAAAATTTTTCCCCTGAGGCTCGGTAAAATACGCACCTTGACAAAGTTCAGGTGTCGCTTGGGCATACGAAAGCTGACAAACCACGGAGGTAGTAAGCAATAATAAAAGGCGTTTCATACAGAGGTTTTTAGTAACTCAAAGCCGAAAGCCTCTCCATTCTACCTTTTTCATAAGAGGGGTGCAGTCGTACTACTTCGCCGATAATGATAATTGCGGGATTGGCCAATGCCTCTTTTTCAACGACTTCAATGATGGTATCAACCGTACCCAACCCTATCTTTTCTTCGGGAGTACTGCCGTTTTGGATGATGGCTACGGGCGTATCGCCTTTGCCAGCCTCGGCAAGTTCAGCCACGATTTGCGCCAAATGCTGCATTCCCATCAAAATCACCAAGGTAGCGGAGCTTTGCGCCGCCTTGCCTACATCTTTAGAAAGCGTATGATTTTTTGTGGTTCCAGTCAATACCCAAAAACTTTCGCTCACCCCACGGCAAGTCAGCGGAATTCCCGCCAAGGCAGGGACGGCAATACTGCTTGAAATGCCCGGCACAACGGTTGTTTCAATACCGAAATCTTGGGCAAAAACAATCTCTTCATAGCCGCGTCCAAACACAAACGAGTCGCCGCCTTTGAGTCTGACCACGTGGCCGTAGTTGAGGGCATAATCTACAATGAGCTGATTCAAATCCTGCTGGACAAATTCACAACGCCCGCGACGCTTGCCAACAAATACGATGTGGGCGTGGGCTGGCGCGTACGTGAGAAGTTCGGTAGAAACAAGGGCATCGTACAATACCACATCTGCCGACTGAATAGCTTTAAGTCCTTTGAGAGTGAGGAGCTCAGGGTCTCCCGGACCTGCTCCCACGAGTGTTAATTTTGGTTTCATCGTTAATCCCGTTTTTAAAAATGAATGCATCCAGAAACAGGGCCGCCACCCTTTATCTACTCAGTATTTTCTGGACCTACTTTTAATGCTTACACAAACGCTTTTTGTACTTTATAAATACTTTATTGAAATATTATTTTGCTAAGTAGCTATTTTAAAAAATATTTAATCAAAAATAGTGAATTTTGAGAAATTAAGTATTATTTTTAAGTAATAATTTAAACAACACTACTATTTTTGCAAAAACAACATTCAATAATATCCTTTTTATTATTCTTTTTTGCAAAAACAACAATTTTTAGTTTTAAGGTAAAACAGGTATTAATTTAACTATTTTGATAAAAAGCAGTAAATAACAAAGAGTACTTAGGGATTCTCAAAACAACATTTTCATGGCACAACCTCAAAAGGTAGTGGTAGTAGGCAACGGAATGGTAGGCTATAAGTTCTGCGAAAAGTTGCTGAATAAAGCGGGTGGCGGCTCGTTTTCTATCACGGTAATCGGCGAAGAACCTCGGCCAGCGTACGATCGGGTTCATCTTTCCGCTTATTTCTCAGGCACGTCGGTCGACGAGCTTACAATGGCACCCGCAAGTTGGTACGCCGAAAACGGCATCCAACTCCTTACGGGCGAGTGCGTATTGCACATCCACCCCGAAGCGCATTACGTCATGACCCACACCGGGCGAAAAATCGAGTACGACAAACTCATTCTCGCTACGGGCTCTTCGGCGTTTGTCCCCCCTGTACCGGGCGTAGAAAAAGAAGGGGTCTTTGTCTATCGCACCATCGAAGATTTAGACGCCATCATAAGTTATGCGCAGGGAGCTAGCCGAGCGGCGGTAATTGGAGGCGGACTTTTGGGGCTAGAAGCCGCCAAAGCCACCCTCGACCTCGGCCTCGAAACGCACGTTATTGAGTTTGCTCCGCGCCTCATGCCCCGGCAATTGGACGCCGCTGGGGCGGGAATGCTCAAACGTAAAATGGAAGCCTTGGGGATTCAAATTCACCTTAATAAAAATACAGCTCACTTCGAGGGAGAATCCAACGTAAAAGGGCTTGCCTTTGTGGACAATACCTCGTTGGAGGTAGATATGGTGGTGGTTTCAGCGGGTATTCGCCCCCGCGACGAACTGGCCAAACAAGCTGGCTTGGGCGTTGGCCCCCGGGGCGGAATCATGGTCAACGACGAACTACAAACCACCGATTCCGATATTTATGCCATCGGCGAATGTGCTTTGCACAAAGGAATGATTTACGGACTAGTTGCGCCTGGCTACGAAATGGCTGAGGTAGTAGCCAATAATCTCACGCTGTCTATTGCCAAAAAAGGAGATGTTAAATCCTTTCACGCCTTTGATATGTCGACCAAACTTAAATTGATTGGAGTCGACGTAGCCAGTTTCGGGGAACCTTTTTGCGAGCATACGCCCCACGACACCATCGTGGTAGAAGATAAACTCAAAGGTATTTACAAACGCCTCAACGTAACCACCGACGGAAAACACCTCTTAGGGGGAATTCTGGTGGGCGAAGCAGACAATTATAATATGCTGCTTCAAATGGTCAAAAATCAAATGATTTTACCGCCCAACCCAGAAGATTTGGTCATGCCAGTCCGCAAAGGCGAAAGCGCTGGTGCTGGCATGGGTGTAGCTTCCTTACCCGACGACGCAAGCATTTGTTCCTGCGAAAATATTACAAAAGGCACCATTTGCGAAGCCATTGAAGGGCAGAATCTGGGTGACGTAGCGGCCATTAAAAAATGCACCAAGGCAGGTACGGGTTGCGGTGGCTGTGTTCCGATGTTGTCTGATTTATTGACCGAAACGCTCAAAAAACAAGGCAAAACGGTCAAAAAAGTACTGTGTGAACATTTTGACTACTCGCGCCAGGAAATGTATCACCTCATCAAAATGTCGGGCACGCGTACCTTCGACGAAGTGCTAGAAAAACACGGCAAAGGCTGCGGCTGCGAAGTTTGTAAACCCGCCGTAGCTTCTATGCTGGCGAGTATTTACAATGACGTGATTGCCAAGCAAGCCGTTATTCAAGACACCAATGACCGATACCTAGCCAACATTCAGCGCGGCGGCACGTATTCGGTCGTACCGCGCGTACCTGGTGGCGAAATCACTGCCGACCAATTGATTGCCCTCGGAACCGTTGCTAAAAAATACGACCTTTACTGCAAAATCACTGGTGGTCAGCGGGTTGATTTATTTGGCGCACGCGTAGAGCAACTTCCTTTTATTTGGGAAGAACTGATTGATGTAGGGTTCGAAAGTGGGCACGCCTACGGCAAAGCTTTGCGCACCGTAAAAAGCTGCGTCGGCAATACGTGGTGCCGTTTTGGCGTGCAAGACGCCGTAGGGTATGCGGTCAGAATCGAGAATCGTTACAAAGGAATTCGTGCTCCCCACAAGCTTAAGAGTGCGGTGTCGGGTTGTACCCGAGAATGCGCCGAAGCACAAAGCAAAGACTTTGGCATTATTGCGACCGAAAAAGGCTGGAACCTGTATCTCTGCGGCAACGGGGGCATCAAGCCCCAACACGCCGTGCTTTTTGCAAGCGACCTCGACGATGACACCTGCATCAAGTACATCGACCGGTTTTTGATGTTTTATATCAAAACCGCCGAGCCACTCCAACGCACCGCCACGTGGTTTAACAAACTAGAAGGCGGGCTGGAGTACCTACGCGACGTGATTATCAACGACAGCCTGGGGATTTGTGAGGAGCTGGAAAAAGAAATGGAATACTTGATTGAAACGTACCATGACGAATGGCGAGTGGCCGTCGAAACACCCGAAATTCGGGCACGATTTACCCACTTTGTCAATTCGGAAGAAGCGGACCCAACCCTTGAATTTGTAGAAATGAGAGGCCAAAAACGTCCGTCAGACTGGTAAAAACAACGTATCTAATCATCATTTATTCGACAATTCTCATGACAACTCAACATACAACTTGGTTTAAAGCGGCCCCGATATCAGCGTTTCCCGAAAATGGCGGAGCCTGTGTAAAATACCATGACCGGCAAATTGCGGTGTTCCATTTCAAACAATTGGACAAATGGTATGCCACCGACAACGAATGTCCTCACAAGCACCAGATGATTTTGAGCCGAGGGATGCTCGGCGACCAACAGGGACATCCTAAAGTAGCGTGCCCATTTCATAAAAAAACCTTTTCGCTCGAAACGGGCCTCAACCTGCAAGGCGAAGACTATTGCATCAATGTATACCCCGTCAAAGTAGAAGACGGATTCGTTTTTATTGGCGTCTAAAACCATGAATCATGCCCCTACGTATTCCCAAACGGTTCACCCGATTGTATATCACGGCTTTATCGTTAGTTGCTTTTTTAACGATATTGGGGCAAATCTTGGTCCAAAACACCCTTAAAGACGGCCTGAATGACTCTTGGTTGGTCAATTTTGCAGGGCGGCAGCGCTTTCAAAGTCAGCTGATTGCCAAAACCGCCCTGCTCCTCACTCAACGTCCCGATTTGGCCGACCAAAGCACTCAATTGAAAGAGTTTAAAAGGGTATTGGCCGATTGGGAAGACCACCAGGATCAACTCCAAACGGGCAACCTACGGGATATTTCGGCCACTTACGTCAATAGTGACACTGTAAGAGCAATGTTTGTGGATATAGAACCTCATTTCAGGGCCATTCAACAAAATGCCCATTCGGTACTGAAGTGGATGGAAAAGCCTGGAGACTCGGCCAGCATTGACTTATCAGTTCGTAATATTTTTGCGCACGAACTGATTTTTTTACACAAAATGAATCAAATCGTATTTCAATACGATAAAGAAGCAAAAGAAAAAGTAACTCGCCTTCGTCGTATTGAACTATGGCTGATGGCTTTAACGTTGGTTATACTATTGTTGGAGGGGTTGTTTATTTTCCGCCCAGCGGTAGGGAAATTACGCGAAACAATCGCTCAATTGATGGATGCACGCGAAAACACGATGATTGCTAACCGGGAACTTCAAAACGCGTATCAACAACTGCGCGACACGCAGGCGCAGCTATTGGAAGCCACCCAACTCCGCCACCAGCAAGAAATCAAAGAGCATAAAATTCGGGCTTCGGCGCTTTTGCAAGGACAGGAAGAAGAGCGCAAACGCCTCTCAAAAGAAATGCACGACGGGGTAGGGCAAATGCTTACGGGCCTAAAACTAATTGCTGAAAATTTTGGCGAAACCAAAGAATGGAGCCCGCGAGACCTCCGCAATGCGCAAGATTTGCGGACCGTTATCAGCCAAACGATTCAGGAAGTCAGAACCATCTCCCACAACCTGATGCCGACCGTCCTCAATGATTTTGGCATCGACTTGGCCTTGAAACAATTGATGGATTCAACGGCGCGAAATACAAGCGCTCAGCTGACTTTTACTTCCAATTTGAAGGAAAAACGTCTGGACAGGAATGTTGAGATAGGACTCTACCGAATTGCGCAGGAAGCCATTAATAATGCCGTAAAGCACTCAGAAGCAACACAAATCAGTCTGGATGTTTCGCTGAGCAACAAAAAAGTAACCCTTCGGGTGACCGACAATGGCAAGGGTTTTAATGCTGCTCGAAAAAAATCAACTGCCACCAATGGACTACGCAATCTTCACGAACGAGCGCATTTGCTTGATGGTGTATTGAAAATCAACTCAGCCATCGGGCGCGGCACCGAAGTCATTGCAAAAATACCCCAATTATAATCAACAAACGATGAAAAAAATCCAAGTACTGCTCGTAGACGACCACACCATTGTTCGAAATGGCCTACGGTCTATTTTAGAAAACACCGACGAAGTAGAGGTCATCGGCGAAGCCTCCAACGGCGAAGAAGCCCTCGAAAAAATCCCCCTTCTCAAACCGCAAATTATCCTCGTTGACATCTCAATGCCGGGTATCTCAGGCATTGAATTGATTAAAAAAGTAACGAAGCAGTGGACCAATATCCGGCCCATTATTCTCTCAATGCACAACGACGACGCCTATATCCTCAAGTCGGTTGAAGCAGGCGCGTATGGTTATTTGCTCAAAGATGCCACCCGCGACGAAATTCTGACCGCCCTTCATGCCGTCAAAAATGGAGAGAAATACTTCAACGCATCAGTGGCGAGCGTGATTGTAAGCGGCTATTTATCTCAGGTACAGAAGGTTGAAAAAGCGACCGAGTCACGCAAAACGCTTTTATCAAAAAAAGAAAGGGAAGTATTGCGATTGTTGGTAGAAGGAATGAGCAGTCGCCAAATTGCCGACCAACTGGATTTAAGCGTTCGTACCGTCGACAATCACCGCGCCAACATGATGCGCCGACTTCAGGTACACAACGCCGCCGAACTCGTCAAACTGGCTTTGGAAGAAAAATTACTCTAATTTTGGAAACATAGTCAACGTTCGGCCCCAAGACACGCAAGTTGTGGTGCGTCGTTCGGGGCAACGTTTATTAAATGGAAATCGCTGGCTTCATCGGGGCATTTTTAATGGGACTATCGCTGGGCCTTGTGGGGAGTGGTGGCTCCATTCTCACCGTACCCATTCTCGTTTATTTATTTTATATTGATACCCTGATTGCTACCACTTACTCGCTTTTTATTGTAGGCATTACGAGTTTGGTCGGCGCAACTGTACGCGCTGGTGCTGGCAATATTCACTGGCCCACCACGCTGGTCTTTGGTATTCCCTCGCTGACCGCTGTTTATCTGACTCGGTCTTTAGTCCTCCCACTTATCCCTCCCGTTATTTATCAACTGGGCGATTTCGTACTCACCAAATCCCTATTTTTACTGCTTCTCTTCGCAATACTCATGCTCGTTGCTTCTTTTTTCATGATTAGAGACCAAGAAGAAACGACCGCAGAAGATAACACTGTAGGAACTATCTCCTACAATCTGTTTTCGTTATCTATAAAAGGAATGCTGGCAGGATGCGTAACGGGACTTTTAGGAGCTGGAGGTGGATTTCTCATTATTCCAGCATTGGTTCTGATGGCAAATCTCCCGATGAAAAAAGCCATAGGCACTTCGTTGGTAATTATTACGGCCAATTCTTTTATGGGTTTTTGGCGCGACTATCAATGGCATCAACTCATCGACTGGCGCTTCTTAGTCTACTTTTCAACCATCGCCATTACGGGAATTTTAACGGGCAGCTCCATAGCCCACAAAATCAGCGGCGAAAGGCTCAAACCCATTTTTGGTTATTTTATTCTCTTGATGGGGGTCTTCATTATTTTTAAAGAGCTATTTTTGAGGTAATATTTCAAAACCATCATTTTAACTTTATTCTGATATGAAATCGTTTCTTTTATCTTTCATTTTGCTAGTCGCCGTAAGTTGCCTTAACGGCGCTTTTGCCCAAACCAATCTTGACACCAAAGCCTTCGTTCAAAAGTTCAAGGAAACGCCCAAGGCACAATTACTAGACGTACGCACCCCCAACGAATGGAACGCTGGAAAAATCGAATCCTCCAAATGCGTTAATTTCATGGACGCTGACTTTAAACAGCAAGTCGAGAAGTTGGACAAATCCAAGCCTGTATTTGTGTATTGCGCCGCCGGCGGCCGCAGCGCCAAAGCTTCCAAAATCCTGAAAGAAGCAGGTTTTAAAGAAATTTATAACCTCCAAGGAGCAGGCTATGCCGATTTGGCCAAAGAAGGCATCAAATAATCGTAGGGGCGGGGCCACATCGATGGACCGTTCTCCTCCGCTTTGCCGCCTAAAGCGAAGAGATATATTTTGTACGCCTGATTTTATTTTGCCCAGTATCCGCTTATTCTGTCAAAAAAGGGCGATTTGCTTCGTTAAAAGGGGCGGAGGCGAGCCCCGCCCCTACGGATTCTTCAAAAAACTTCTCTCTTAATTTTTGCATTCCCGCAAAAACCCGCTATTTTTGCACTCCCATTTTTGGGGTGGTATAACCATTTTTGAAAAAACCAGCATAAAATGCCAACTATTTCACAGTTAGTACGCAAAGGACGTGAACAAATGACGTGGAAATCTAAGTCTCCGGCCTTAGATTCGTGCCCACAACGTCGCGGTGTATGCACGCGTGTATACACAACGACCCCGAAGAAGCCAAACTCGGCTTTGCGCAAAGTAGCGCGTGTACGTTTATCAAACATGAAGGAAGTCAACGCTTACATCCCAGGCGAAGGACACAACCTCCAAGAGCACTCAATCGTATTGGTGCGTGGTGGTCGTGTAAAAGACCTTCCAGGGGTACGTTATCACGTAGTGCGTGGTGCGCTTGATACTGCCGGTGTAAACGGTCGTAAGCAAAGCCGCTCACTTTACGGAGCAAAACGTCCGAAACCAGGTCAGGTAGCACCCGCAGGAAAAGGCGCTCCGGCTAAGAAGAAGAAGTAATTTGAGCGTTTAGTCGCTCGTCCTTTTTGTTTGCGTAATACAGTACAATAGCATAAAAGGGTAGTAATCCCGGGCAAAGGTTCGGGGTGAATCAGTTGAAAAACGAAACCTACATTAACAACTCAGTACAATGAGAAAGGCAAAACCGAAAAAAAGATACCTATTACCTGACCCTAAATACAGGGACGTAATGGTAACCAAGTTTGTAAACAACTTGATGTTGCAAGGCAAAAAAAGCACCGCCTATGATATTTTCTACGGCGCGTTGGAAATTGCCGAAAAACGTCTTAGCGAAAGCGGTCTTGAAATCTGGCGCAAAGCGTTGAACAACGTAATGCCTGCTGTAGAAGTAAAAAGCCGCCGTGTAGGTGGTGCCAACTTCCAGGTTCCTACCGAAGTTCGTCCCGACCGTAAAATTGCGTTAGGAATGAAATGGATGATTAAATACGCTCGTTTACGCGGTGAAAAAACCATGCGTGATCGTTTGGCCGCTGAAATCATCGCCGCTTCAAAAGGTGAAGGTGCTTCAGTAAAGAAGAAAGACGATACGCACCGTATGGCTGAAGCCAACAAGGCGTTCTCGCACTTCCGTTTCTAGTAATTAGGAAAGAAGATACAAAAAAGAGCCTTCTCGCAAGAGTTGGCTCTTTTTTTTGGCCTTACTGTAACCTTTTTCTCAAAATCAAGTAGTCGTTAATGCTTATATTACAGTATTCAAAAATATACAACATTCTTAAATATAAATTATTTAATTTCCTTGACAATAAACTAAATCTTTAGTACGTTTACACCTTTATAGTAGCCGTGAAAAATACACCATCCATCCATCCTTAATTTAAACCTTTACCTAAACAGCCATGCGTAAACTTCTCCTTTTGGCCCTACTGTGGCCATGCATGAGTGTATTGTATGCTCAAACGCCCAATCGCTTTCAAATTCAAGGTATTACCGCCGACACCTCATCTACTCCGCTGGGTTCTGCCACGGTGATGCTACTCCAGCGTAAAGATTCCTCACTGGTTAATTTTACCCGCACCAACGACAAAGGCGCCTTTGCCATGCGCAACGTAAAGCGCGGAGATTATCTGCTCAAAATCTCGTACGTCGGCTACATTCCTTTTCAACAAGACATTATTTTTGGCGACAAAGAAATCGTCGACTTAGGAACCCTCAAATTAAAAGCCATTACCAAAGAGCTCTTTGAGGTAGTGGTCAAGACGGCTCGCGCGCCCCTGAGTATCAAAGGAGATACGATTGAGTACAACGCCGCGTCGTTTAAAGTACCTCCTGGCTCAACGGTCGAAGATTTATTACGCAAGCTTCCTGGCGTTCAGGTAGACCAAAACGGCAACATTATTGCCCAAGGCCAGCAAGTACAGAAAGTAACCGTAGATGGAAAACGTTTCTTCGGGAGCGACCCTAAAATGGCCACCCAAAACCTTCCCGCCGACGCCATTACTAAAGTGCAGATTTTCAACGACAAGACTGAGCAATCAAAAGTGACGGGCGTAGACGATGGGAAACAAGAAAAAACGGTCAACCTCGAACTCAAAGAGGGATTTAAGAAAGGAGGCTTTGGAAAACTGACCGCTGGATTGGGAGCCGACGGCAACGGCAACGCTGGACCACGCGGCGAAATCAAAGGAAATTACAATAAGTTTGACGATAAAAACCAGTTTTCGGTCATAGGATTGACCAATAACACCAACCAAACTGGAATGTCATGGGATGATTATCAGGATTTTAGAGGCAGTAGCTCCTTCAACAGTTGGAACGACAACGGCGATTTTGGTTTTGGCGGCGGCGGCGGTCGATTCATCATCATTGGCGGTGACGACGACGGCGGGCTCAGCATTCCAGTCGGCGGCGGCAACGGTCGCGGCTACTCCAACAACATTGCGGGCGGTATCAACTACAATTACAACACCAAAAAAATCAAGACCAACGCCAGTTATTATTACAACTCTACCCGGCAGGTAGTGGATGCAGTGCGCAACCGCGAGAACTTCCTACAAAACGGCTCTTTTAAGACCGAAGAAGAAAGCAGCCAAATCAATTTCGTCGGCAATCACCGACTCTCGTTCCGCCATGAACAAACCGTTGACTCACTCAATGCCTTTATTTTTACCAACAACAGCCGCTATAACGTGGGTGATACCCGACTGAACAGCCTTCAGGAATTTTTCAGAAACAACAATTTCAAATCCAACGAAACCACCATCAACAACGCCACCAACGTGGATAAAATTGAAACGGCCAACACATTGATTTACCGCTTGAAATTTAAGAAAAATAAAGGACGGAGTTTTGCCGCAAGTGCTTCCTATAACTTTACCAACAACGACGGAATTGCCGACCAAAAATCGCTTAACTTATTCTACAACGCCACCGATCCCACCGATGTAATGCGCCGCATGTTGGATTTAACCAACAACACTGGCAGTCGAGTGAGCCAGATAAAATCTAGTTTGCTATTTGTGGAGCCATTTGCTAAGCGCTTTTTCTGGGAAAGTTTTGTCAACCTGAGCTACCGTTCCGACAACGTAGATCGCGACGTATTTGACCTCGCCAAAGACAGCGGTCGCCGGGTGCCTGTTGATAGTTTAAGCAGTTTTTATAAAAACAGTTACAACTACGCCCGGATAGGAAGCAGTGTGCGGTACTCCTACAAAGGGTTGAATTTTTCAGGAGGGTTGGCGGTACAGAGCTTCCAAATTGACGGCAAATTTGCACTTGGCCAAAACCCAGCTTCTTTTATCAACATCAATCGGCGGTTTACGACGTGGATACCCAACGCTTCGTTGAATTATGACCTCAAAAATAACCGGTATTTGTGGTCGGGCTATGATGTGAGCGTGAGTCAACCTTCGACCCGTGATTTACAACCCGTCATTGACAACAGCAACCCGCTGATTATCCGTCAAGGAAATCCAGATTTGTTACCGACGGTAAACCATAACATCAATTTTGGGTACAACATGTTCAATCCAGCCAGTTTTATGAACGTCAATGTTAACATGTATTATTCATACAATGTAAACCAAGTTGTTTATAATCAACAAGTTGACCCTACAACCTTGATTACGGTGACCAAACCAGTAAATATCACGGGCGGCCAAAACATTGGTTCTTATATCGGCTTTGGATTTCCGATAAAGAAAACCAAAGCGTCGATGAACATTAACTTCAACCCCGGCTTCAGCAAAAACCTCACGCCCATCAACGGCGTACTGAACCAAACCAACACCGATAGTTATCGGTTTGGAACGCGGCTTGATTTGACCCCCAGCGACAATTTTACGATTTTTGCCAACGCCAACTGGAGCGTCAGCAATACGCGCTACTCTATCAACACTGGTCAAAATCAGCAGATTGTCAACCATAGCTACGGTGGTACGATGAACATCCGCTTGCCCAAAGATTTCTTCATTAACTCCAACCTCAATTACCAAATTTACAAAAACGAGCGTTTTGGTTTTAACCAGCAAGTCCCGATTCTGAACACCTCTATCTATAAAATTCTGGGCAAAGCCAAGAAGGCCGAAATCAGACTTTCTATCTATGATGTCTTCAATCGCAACTTGGGGGTGAGTCAGTTTGCCAACCAAAACTACGTATCTCAGGAGCGTATTCAGACCTTGGCCCGCTACGGAATGTTGAGCTTTACGTACAATATGCGCGGCATGAATACCAACATCAAACGCAGAGGCGGATTTTTCTAAAACCGAAAAACAAGAAACCAAAAAATGAAAAATATAAAACTATCCACTGTTCGCTATCAGCTTCGCCAGTCAGGATTTGCTATTCTGGCGCTCATAAGCCTAGGTTTTTCCATTTCGGCCAAAGCGCAACAAACCGAAGGCATGGTGACGTACGAGTATAAGTATTATTGGACGAAAGTTAACTCGCGCCTCACGTTTTTGAGTAAAGAAGAAAAAGATCGCATGAAATTGACGTGGGGCAACGAAGAGGACGGCCCGGGGACCAAAATGAAGTTGACGTTCAACGATAAACAGAGCATTTACACGTATTTTAGCGACCAAGGCCAAACCGAAGATGGGCGGTATTCATGGCGACAGAGTGATTACCTGATTCATCGTAATTTTGAGCAGGAAAAACTCATTGAAAATCACGAAATGTTGGGCAAAACTTACCTGCTCGAAGATTCGTTGATGACCTATAATTGGCGTATCCAAAATCAAATCAAGGATGTTGCTGGCTACGTTTGTATGAAAGCCGAAACCTTTGACCCCATCAAAAACCATAAAATTACGGCGTGGTTTGCTCAAGACATTCCCGTGCCAGCAGGCCCTGAGCGCTATTTTGGTTTACCAGGACTCATTTTAGAACTAGACATCAACGACGGTGATGTGATTGTAGCGGCCCAAAAAGTAGAATTGAAAAACGTGGATAAAGAGCTTGCTTTACCCAAAATGAAGGGTAAAAAAATCAAAAACAACGACTACGACCAGATGCTCAAAAAACACATTTTTGACAGTATAAAAGCACAACGAAACCCTTATTGGTCAATCAGATACTAACATCTGATACCCAAAAATATGGCTTTTCTCCAACGGTTTGCGATTGTATTGTTCAGTATATGTTGGCTGGCAGCTACGGCCAACCCTCCCAAACGAAACACAAAAATCTCCATCGTTGGAGAAAAGTTTTATATCAACGGAAAGCCTACTTTTAAGGGGCGCGTCTGGAATGGCTACAAGATAGAAGGCTTGCTGCCCAACTCACGTATGGTGCAGGCCACGTTTGACGACCGCAATCCCACCACCCGCGCGCAGTGGGCATACCCTGACACCAAACAGTGGGACCCCGACCGCAATACCGACGAGTTTTTGGCCGCCATGCCCGTTTGGAAACAACATGGGCTGTTGGCGGTTACACTCAACCTTCAAGGAGGCAGCCCACAGGGATATTCCAAAGACCAACCTTGGCATAATTCAGCGTTTAACGAGGATGGAAGTTGGAATCCCTATTATTGGAATCGACTCAAAAAAATCCTTGACCGTGCCGATGAACTAGGCATGATTGCCATTGTAGGCTTCTTTTACTTCGGCCAAGATGAACGCCTGAAAGATGAAGCAGCCGTAATCAGGGCAGTCGACAATGCTACCGATTGGCTCTTGGAAGCAGGCTATCAAAATGTATTGATTGAGATTAACAACGAGTGCAATATTCGCTACGACCACGCCATTCTTCAACCTGAGCGCGTACACGAACTAATACAACGAGTGAAGCGCAAAAAGGTGAAAGGACGACGGTTATTGGTCAGTACGAGCTACGGCGGCGGGGCTATTCCGAAGGAAAATGTAGTACGCGAAGCGGATTTTTTACTGCTTCACGGCAATGGTGTCAGCGACCCAGCCAAGATTGTCGATATGGTCAACAAAACGCGCGCTGTGGCGGGTTATCGGCCCATGCCGATTGTATTCAACGAAGATGACCACTTCAACTTTGATAAGCCCCTAAACAACTTCGTGGCCGCTACGAGCGCCTATGCTTCTTGGGGATTTTTTGATTATCGAATGAAAGACGAAGGTTTCGACGAAGGCTATCAATCGGTGCCCGTCAATTGGCAGATAAGCTCCCCACGCAAACGAGGCTTTTTTGAGAAACTGAAGGAGATAACAGGGTTGTAAAGAACCAAAAATTGATAAACCGAACAGGCACGGTCCGCCGTTCATATCTTTGAAGTTCATTGAAATTGTTGGAAAAAGTACAATTTTGGGGTAGTTGTTTGACAGGGGTGAACAGCAGC
>NZ_JAAAKZ010000017.1 GCF_009905605.1 Runella sp. CRIBMP | reverse complement strand
TGCCAACTGCGCTTAAAGCAGACGCTGTTTGGCCTTGACAGTAACTTATCGGTGTGACTACTCCTGGGGAAGTGGGAAGCGCATTGATGGTAAATGTGCTACTTGCCGACCCAGTGACGCTCGGAGAATTGGAAATAACCCTTACCTTATAACTCGTTCCAGAAGTTATATTTACTGGTATCTCAGCGATTAGCGGACTTGCCGTACCAGTAGTAGGAAGAATAATAAAATTATTTCCAGTATTATCAGAAAGCTGTACGGCATAAGAAGTCGATGAAAGATTAACCGCCGTAAATCCCACATTGATTGTACTCCCCGCACATACAGGATTTGGAGTAACTGTATTAGTAGTGATTGTTGGAGGAGACATAGATGTTACCTCCAACATATAGTCTTCAGCTTCACCAAAAGAAAGTAGCCCACATGGATCTGTGACAGCACTACCTGGTCCAAAATTATAACCTGAACGTACCCGAACCCGTACTAATCCTTGAACGGAGCTAGGTATAAGAAAGGACCCGGATGCCGTTGGATTCATACGAGGCATCGACGCCAAACTATCACTTCGATACACCCTCTCGTTTAATTCAAAATTACCATCTTGGTCAAAATCTGCCCACACAGACACATGTTGGTCATAATAATTACCCGCACTTTGTCCAATAGTAAAAGTATACGTATTCCCAGCCGTTACGGGGTAGGCAGTACTCGTGTAGTCTCCATAGTTGGCGGGGGAACAATTTGAGTCCTTATTATTAATAATAGTCGTTGTTCCTTGCTTCAATACAAATTCATTTATAAGAACTGCCGTAGTGCTACAAGGATAGGTATATTTAGGTACACAGTAATTTAGTCCTGTTGAAACTGAAAGCACCTCACTATATTGCACAGAAGAATTAGAAGCTTTGACACGATAATAGTAATTTGTGTACGAGGTAATTGTTTGGTCTATGTAATTGGTTGTGTTGGGAGGTAAGCCGCCAATCGGCATAAAACCCTCTGCTGCTGAAATGCTAGATCGCTCGATGACGAAGCCTGCCTCATCGGAGGAGTTATCAGCAAAGGTCAAAGAACACCCTGAAGCCAACAACATTCCCGTCAAATTTCCTGGCGCATTATTTCCCGTGACGGTAGGTCCACAGGAAAAATTATATTGATTGGAAGGGTCGCTACGTAGCAGAAAACCGTCGGCCATTCTTGCGTATTGACCTGAGGTAAAATCGCTACCACAACTCAACGGGTAATAGGACATCACATTTGACAACGACGGCATGTATAATTGACCCTGGGGGTCACGGGCAGTTCCAGTATAAGTACAGCCTTGGATGGTGACCGAATCCCGTCCGTACGGATCCGCTGGCGTATCGCACAATAAATCACCCTTAAGTGTGCAATTTGCCCCCTGCATTGTATTACGCGTTACATATTCTCGCTCTGCATTATTTGTATTATTACTGTTTTGAAATGTGTGTAGTAAATTAAAATAATGGCCTAATTCATGCGCCAATGTACGATTATCCGTTGCTGACTGCGCCTGAACGAAGATACTATTTGAAATACTTAACGTACTCGGAAAATAAGCATAACCCGAAACCATGAGTGTGCCAAAGCGAATACTGTTGGGAAAATAGATATTGATTGCATTCGAAACATTATTAGCATTGCATAATGCTAGTTCATCCGTTTTGTTGTAGTCGTAGTACGCGGTATTGTTGATGATGTTGGGAAAACCGCAAAAATATAATTGCAGCCCCGAACCTACATTCTGAAAATACTGATTGATCTGTACCAATGCCGTGTTTAAATCCGCCAAGCTGAGGCCTCCAGTGCCATCATTTTTACGAAGAATATGCGCTTTAACAGGGATATACTCAACAGCAGTCAAGCCCGAAGTCCGGGCATTTTTAACAAATTGACTTTTTAATTTTAAAAGCCTTTTTTCCAAAGCGAGGACACTGTCGCTAGATGGGTCGGCCACGGCACAAGGTACAATCTGTGCAGTAGCCTTGTTGCAAAGCCACACCCCACTTGAAACCATTATCAAAATAAGAAAACGTAAACCGTTTAATCTCATAACCCTACTTCTTTATTTCCTTATTATACCCCGTAATTTGTTTCACAGGGATAGAGATTCATTGTTTTGATTTACGGTCAGGTAAATCAAATAATTATCAGGATAAGTAGGGTATTTATTGATTTTTTTGAGCAATTAGTATGCCAAATATTAGAGAAACTTAGCAGAGCACGATTTGTGTTATTCGTCTAAATAATATGGTTTTTATCTATTCTCCAAGGGATAAACAAAAATACTTAATGGATTTATAAATTCAGTATATAGTCGCGACCCAGCATCCGCATTTGGCGCGCTATTTGGGCCGTGCGCCGTTGGACATAACTAGATGGATTTTTGGCCGAAAAACGAAGCGGACTTGGTAGCACCGCGGCAATCCTTGCCGCTTCATTTCGGGTTAGGGAAGATACTGGTTTATAAAAAAAACGCTGCGCTGCCGCCCCATACCCAAAAGTCATATTGCCTGTTTCGGCTACGTTTAAGTATACCTCCAAAATGCGTTCTTTTCCCCATATTATTTCAATCAAGACCGTGAAATACGCTTCCAATCCTTTTCGAATGTAACTACGTCCTTGCCAGAGAAATACGTTTTTGGCTACCTGCTGAGAAATAGTGCTGGCCCCCCTGATTTTTTTGCCTCGGAGGTTGTGTTTGAAAGCGTTGCCCATTGATTTAAAGTCAAATCCCCAATGTTCTGGAAACAACTGATCTTCAGAAGCTACGACTGACAACGGCGCTTCTTTAGACATCTCACTCATCGGTGTCCAATCTGAATAAATTTTACTACTACGCCCTTCTGAAATGGCCTCCATTTTTCGGGCAATCATCAATGGCGTAACCCAAACGGGAACAAACTTTAAAACCGTTACCCATATCACTGAGCCAATCACAAAATAAAGAATTGTTTTGAGTAAAATCCGCACAATAAGTGAACGCCACCCAGCAGAAGCAGACTTAGATTTCGGTACGGTGCCGGTAGCAGGACGTATACGATTAGCGGCCATAAAAATATCTTTGTTGAGCTATTAAATATATTAAAAATTAGAGAGATGATTCAAAAATTCAGTGGCACAAAAATTACAATTTTGGCGAAAACCCTTAGATAACAAATAAATCTGACGCGATTCGGTCGGCAAATAATTTGCCTTTGGGCGTAAGAAACAGAACGTTATTTTCAATAAGTATCCACCCATTATCCATAAACGCCGCCATATATTTTTTTTGTATTTCTCTCAAATCAATTCCCGCCAGTTGTTCAATAATTCCTAAATCACACCCCCAAATCGTGCGTAGGCTAGTGAGAAGATAATCATTTACCTGATCAAAAGGGCTCAGGATTTCGGCTTCAAAAGGCAAATTCCCCGCTTTAATTGACTGAATGTAAAGGGCATTATTAGCAATGTTGTAGTGCCTGGAAGTTCCGTTAAATGAATGCGCACTTGGACCGACGCCCAAATAAGAACGACGCTTCCAATAGCTGCTGTTGTGCCGAGCGTACTGACCATCGCGGGCAAAATTAGATATTTCATATTGCTCGTACTCCTTTGAGCCAAGGTACGTGAACATTTGCTCAAAATGACGCGCCGAGACCTCCTCATCTACGGGATTTATTTTCTCCTTTTTGAGCCAATTTCCCAAAGTTGTTTTGGGCTCAATGGTTAGATTGTAGGCCGAAATATGGGGGGTATTTAAGGCAACGGCCATTTCCAAATCCCTCTGCCATAATTGCTCATCAGAAGCTGTCGGTATATGTTCTATTCCCAATTGTGTTTCGCTCATCCCGTACATCAAATCAATGGTCAAGTTATGAAAACCATAATCTTGCGCCCGTTTTACCGAGGCTTCTGATTCAACTGCGTTGTGTGCCCGATTCATAAAACGTAGGTACGGTTCATGAAACGACTGCAGCCCGATACTGAGGCGATTAATAAAAGGCTGTAACGAAAGGAGTTTCTGGGAAGTTAAATCATCTGGGTTGGCCTCCAAAGTAATTTCGGCCGACGGCCGAACGTGGTAAATTTGGTGAATAGTTTCAAAAATTTGCCCTAATTCTGCCTCTGTCAGCAACGAGGGCGTACCTCCCCCAAAGTAAATGGTTTCGAGCTCGCGCGTTGGCAAATAATCTTTTTGAAGCACTATTTCACGACAAATAGCCGTCACCAATTCTGCTTTTGACTTCAGACTAGTACTGAAATGAAAATCACAGTAATGACAGGCTTGCTTGCAGAAAGGAATATGGAGGTACAGATGCATCCAGCAAAATTACGCAAAAGCCTCCCATCACAATACAACAAACTCCACCCGGCGGTTCTTTTTTCTGTTTTCTTCAGACGTATTGGGGGCAATGGGGTCAAGGCTACCGCGCCCCTTGCTTTGAAGGCGCGAGCGTTGAATTCCCTTTTTAATCAGATATGATTCTACCGCTTGGCAGCGCTCTTGGGAAAGCTTTACGTTCAGGTCAAAATCACCCGCATTGTCGGTATGACCGCGTATTTCAATACGGACTGTAGGGTTTTGGCGCAATGCTTCGGCCAGCGCATCCAATTCGGGCTGTGAGTCGGCGCGAAGCACAGGGCTGCTGCGGTCAAAATAAATATTTTTCAGTGTGATGGTTTTGCCTTTTTCGAGTTGAGCAAAAGTTTCCACTTCCTTCTTGGCCGGAATCATTTTAAACTGTACCACATTTTGAGGACGCAAATCACGAATGGGCATAACAAGCGTCATAAAGCCTTCCGCTATGCATTCTACGAGGTAATTGGCTTTACGCGGAAGTTTGGCCGAAGCCTTACCAGCGGCATCGGCCCGTAATTCAAAAACGCGTTTGCCTTCTTCATTGGTCACAAAAAATTTAGCACTTGAGACGGGTTGTTTTGTTTCTATATGGGAGGCATCAATCAAAACATAATATTCTGCGGGTTTTGCACTTTCCTGCGCAAATGTCGTAATAGAAAAACATGCGTACAGGGCCCAAAAAAGGGAGGTGATTTTCATTGTTTGAAGTGATTTTCGCCCCCAAGTTAATAAATGTGAAGTGCAGAAAAGCAAAAAGTTTATATCTATTATAAAGCTATTTACCTTTTTAAGCAAATGCCTGCGGATATAAGCACTTACCTTCTACCCGCATCCGTTCATAGACCTCAATCGTTGCCCATGTACACAAAATACTCGTTACGATAAGAAATGTAGCAAAAACGGCAAAGTGGGGAGCACGTAATCCTGAAAAGAGTGAGCCTAAGAAAAAGTTTAAAAGTACTTTGAAGAACTGCGGGGTGAAAACTCAGTCTAGACAAGCATTATTATCAATAATTTAGTGATTCATAACCATTTATTGTTCCCGTAATTATATTTTTACTTTGTATAACTACGGGAATAATACATCTTAAAGACAATGATTTTTAAGCGGTTTAAATGCCATTTGCATCCGATGGGTCAACTGCTGGCGGCAGCTTCCCCAGCGACTTTCGTCGTTTTTTGAGCGCATCGCTCAAAAGAAATTCAATTTGGCCGTTTGTGCTTCTAAATTCTTCCTGTGCCCATCGCTCCAACTCTTTCAGCATTTCGGCACTGACGCGAAGCACAAACGCCTTTTTTTCGTTGGCCATTGGGACACATAAGCTGATTTTACAGCGACAGCACAAAGGATTAACCCAACGTAACCCATTATTTTTGCCCCAGTTGGCCTTCTAAGAAAAGCATTCAAAATCAACCGAAAGGGTAGCAAAAACACAGATTAACCGTAATTTTTTTTAATTTTGCGGCCTCATAAAATGACAAAAGCGGTAATTCCCTGCCGCAAACTGCTGAATACAATGCTAAGCGAACAAGAAATATTGCGCCGACAAAAGCGCGAAGATTTGATGAAACTGGGGATAGACCCCTACCCTGCCGAATCGTTTGATGTAAACGTCACTGCGGCCGACATCCATAAGAACTACGAAAACGATAAGTTAAATTATAAGAATATCTCCATCGCTGGCCGTTTGATGAGCTTCCGTATCATGGGAAGTGCCTCTTTTGTGGAGCTTCAGGACAGTACCGGTCGTATTCAGTTATATTTCCGTCGCGATGATCTTTGCCCGGATGAAGATAAAACGCTGTACAACACGGTATTCAAAAAACTGCTCGACATCGGTGATATCATCGGTGTTAAAGGATTTGTATTTACGACTCAAACCAACGAGATTTCCATTCACGTACAGGAATTTAAAATCCTGAACAAGTCATTGAAACCGCTCCCTGTGGTCAAAGAAGCCGACGGAAAAACCTACGACGGTTTTACCGACCCCGAGCAACGTTATCGTCAGCGGTACGTGGACCTGATCGTGAATCCGCACGTAAAAGATATTTTCATCAAGCGCGCCAAAATCATCAGTACCATGCGGCGCATTTTTGATGATAAAGGTTGGTTGGAAGTAGAAACGCCTATTTTGCAGCCCATCCACGGCGGTGCAACGGCCCGTCCTTTCAAAACCCACCACAATACGTTGGATATGCCGCTGTATATGCGTATTGCTAACGAATTGTACCTCAAACGCCTCATCGTAGGTGGTTTTGACGGGGTGTATGAGTTCGGAAAAATGTTTCGCAACGAAGGCATGGACCGCACGCACAACCCCGAGTTTACATCCTTGGAATTTTACGTGGCCTACAAAGACTACCACTGGATGATGAGTATTACCGAAGAACTGCTGGAAAAAGTAGCTTTGGCGGTAAATGGTCAAACAAAAATACAATCATGGGGTAACGAAATCGACTTTGCGGGTCCGTATGAGCGGCTGAGTATTTTTGAAGCCATCGAAAAATTCACGGGAGTCAATGTTGAAGGAAAAACCGAAGCCGAATTGATTGCGCACTGCAACGAATGGGGCATCGAAACCGACGGAACCATGGGCGTCGCCAAATTGATCGATGAAATCTTTGGGGCTAAGGTGGAAGATAACCTGATTCAACCGACGTTCATCATTGATTATCCCGTCGAAATGTCGCCGTTGACCAAAAAGCACCGCAGCAAACCGGGTCTGGTGGAGCGTTTTGAATTATTCATCAACGGAAAAGAAGTTGCCAACGCGTATTCTGAGTTGAATGACCCCATCGACCAACGCGAACGCTTTGAGGAGCAACTCCGTCTGGCCGAGCGCGGCGACGAAGAAGCCATGGCGATGGACGAAGATTTCATCCGCTCACTAGAATACGGAATGCCGACCACGTCGGGTATCGGTATCGGCATCGACCGTCTTACGATGATGATGACCGATCAGACGAGCATTCAGGAAGTGCTGTTCTTCCCGCAAATGCGTCCTGAAAAGAAAGTGGAAATGGCGTCCGAAAATGATTACATGACACAGGGCGTACCGACCATTTGGATTCCGGCGTTGCAGAAAATGGGCTTTTTGACCATCGAAGCACTCAAAGCCGCTAACCCCAACAAAGTCTTCAACGATCTGGGCGGCCTGCGTAAAAAACTGAAAATCGAAGCTCCCATGCCGAAGAAAGAGGAAGTGGAGAGCTGGATAAACGGATAATCACCCAAGCACAAGGCGAGGCAAACCCCTCGCCTTCTTTCTGACCTATGGACCTGACTACTCGCAAATTCCGCATCGCGCAAATCATCCCCGAAACAGCCGATACAAAGACGTTTGTCTTACAGCCCATTGATGATGCTCCTTTTGAGTATCAAGCAGGGCAATTTGTGACGTTGTTATTTGATGAATACGGTCAGGAGGTCAGGCGCTCTTTTTCTTTTTCGACCGCACCAGGAGTAGATGATCTGCCTGCGATTACCATCAAGCGCGTACCCAACGGGCTGGTTTCCCGCCGATTGCTTGATTATGCAAAAGAAGGTGATGTACTCACGGCCTTAGAGCCGTCGGGACGCTTCATTGTTCCAAGCCAAGCGGTACCGCGACATGTATTTTTGATGGGGGCCGGGAGTGGTATTACCCCGTTGTTTTCGTTGCTGAAACATCTTCTGTACGCTGCCCCGGAAACGTCCGTTACGCTGCTGTACAGCAACCGAACCATTGAGTCCACTATTTATTACGAGCAACTACAGAAGCTGCAAGTGGCTTATCCGGACCGTTTGAAGGTAATCTTCTTTTGGGGAAACGCCAAAAACCTGCGTCAGGCGCGTCTTAACAATTCGATGTTGGAAGAGATCGTGACCCAACACCTTATATCTTCCAAAGACGATGTGCTTTTTTACACCTGCGGGCCGTTGCATTTTATGCTTATGGTGCAAATTACCCTCCTTACCATGGGCTTCGCCAAAGACAGCATCCACCGCGAATTTTATACAGTCGATACCAAACCCCCTACTCCAAAGCAGTACAAACCGCAATTCGTTACACTTGATTTTAAAGGCACATCTACAACGGTTGAAGTCAGCAACAACCTAACCATTTTGGATGCGGGATTAAAAGTAGGCTTGCCTTTGCCTTACAACTGCCGCTCAGGCCAATGCGGAAGTTGCATTGCCCAATGCGCAAAAGGAGTAGTTGAAATGGAATACAACGAAATCCTAACCGACGAAGAAGTAACACTCGGCCGCGTGCTCACCTGCATGGCGCACCCACTCACGGCCGATGTGCGCGTGTCGTGGGATGTTTAGACCGTCACTGCTTTATACATTTCTGCAACGGTATTTACGGCGTAGTCAATATCCGCTTCGGTATTATATTTTCCAAATGAAAAACGCACATTCCCACGGTCTGGAGCCACGCCAAGGGCCCCTAACACGTGCGAGCCTACTTCTGAGCCGCTAGAACATGCACTTCCGCCCGAAGCTGAAATCTTGGCAATATCTAAATTAAAAAGCAACATATCGCTGATGTCCGACGGCGGCAGGCTGACGTTCAGTACGGTATAATTACTGCGCTCCATGTTTTCACAATCACCGTTAAAACACACATCTTCTATCTTTTCGCGGAAGCCCGCAATCATACGTTTTTTCAAATGTTCAATATGAGCACGGTGGCTGTCCATGTCGCGATACGCAATTTCTAGGGCTTTTCCCAACCCCACAATTCCGTACACGTTCTCTGTTCCGCCGCGCATATTGCGCTCCTGCGAACCACCATGAATGTAAGGGTGAATTTTTACATCGGCATTGATGTACAAGAAGCCAACGCCTTTCGGGCCGTTGAATTTATGAGCCGCTCCAACGATAAAATGCGTTTTGAGTTGTTTCATATCATGACGTAAATGCCCCACAGTTTGAACCGTGTCGCTGTGAAAAATGGCGTTATACTGCGCACACAAATCACCTACTACATTCAAATCCAGCAAGTTGCCAATTTCATTGTTGCCGTGCATCAAAGATACCAACGAACGCGGATTCGTCTGAAGTAATTCCTCCAAATGATTCAAATCTACATGGCCTTTGGCATCGATATTCACAAGGCTTAACTTGATTTTGCCCGCTTTGGCCAGATATTCCAAGGTATGCAATACCGCGTGGTGTTCCAACGGTGACGTAATGGCGTGCGTTAAGCCATAATTATCAATGCTGCACGTAATAGCCGTATTGTCGGCTTCTGTACCACCCGAAGTGAAAAATATCTGTGCTGGTGAAGTATTCAACAGCCCCGCTACTGTTTTACGCGCCTGTTCAATGGCCGATTTCACCACACGTCCGTGTCCATGAATAGAAGATGGATTGCCGTACTGCTCCGTCATCCAGGGAAGCATGGCTTCGATAACTTCGGGGGATATACGGGTGGTGGCGGCATTGTCCAGATAAACGCGGTCGGCTACGGAGCGAATCATGGGAGTAGTTTTGGGAGATGTTGAAGTGTTTTAAGACACTGAAAAATTATTAACTGCAAAAATACGCTGAAAGTTCTACTCTATCAACCTATCGAGTCGACCGAGTAATGATTTTTTTGAACAATATCCAAAGAATGTTTGGCGCAAAAATTGACGATTTCTTAAAAATTACCGTCAATTTTGTAAAAAATATGTTCTAATGCCCATTATTAATCAGTCAACCTATCCAGGCCCACCTCGTTATCTGTTCAATGGTCATTTGCAAACCATCGTTCCCAGCGTTTTTCGAAAGGTTGAAGGAGTAATATATGAGCGCGAACGATTCTTGCTCTCAGACGGTGATTTTGTGGATATAGATTGGCTAGATACACGTAGTAAAAAACTGGTGGTACTAACGCACGGTTTGGAAGGTGATTCGGGAAGACATTATATCAAAGGAACTGCCAAATTGTTTTCGCAAAACGGGTGGGATGTATTGGCATGGAACTGCCGCTCCTGTAGCGGTGAAATGAACAAAGCCTTTCGGTTATACAATCACGGTGAAATTGGTGACATCAGCGAACTCATCAACCACGCCCTGCGCACCAAACACTACGAAAAAATAGTACTTGTGGGATACAGCATGGGCGGAAATATCTCCTTGAAATACGTGGGAGCAAAGGGCAAAGAGCTGCCAGACGTTGTACGAGGCGCGGCCGCCTTTTCAGCCCCTACCAATCTAAAAACCAGCGCAGAACTGCTCGATTTACCAAAAAATCGGTTTTACCGCGACCGGTTTATGAGAAAACTAACGAAAAAAATCAGCGCTAAATCGGAGCTATACCCAGGCAAATTGGACATGAGCCGCTTAAAAAACGTTAAAGTTTGGAAAGATTTTGACGATTTTTTTTCTGCGCCCGTCAACGGCTACCGCGATGCCGACGATTTTTACGAACAGGCATCCGCCGTCAATTTCATCAAAGAAGTATGCATTCCCATTTTGATTTGTAACGCCCAAAACGACCCTATTTTAAATGCCGACTGCGCTCCGAAAGCATTGGCAGAAAAACACCCCTTTATTTTTGTAGAAACCCCAAAAACGGGCGGACACGTAGGTTTTTTGGTCAAAAATGATGAGTTTACATGGGCAGAACGTCGAGCATTAGATTTTTTGAGTTAAGGCTAAAAGCCCTCGGAATTTGGACTTTCGAGGGCTTTTAGTTACGAAAGGTGCTTTTTGAGAATATTCTCAATCATGTCGCCACTTACATAAATCGGCTTGTCGGTAATGGTTATTTTGAGTTTGTTATCTTCTACTGCGTATTCACCTTTTACCTTGCTGATTCCAGCAGGAAGCGAAAAAGAACCCGCTGCGCTGTCGCCAGTCATGGTGCCGTTTCCTGATTCAATGGCGCGTTTTGCTTTCGCCAAAATTGTTTCTGCGGTTCCTTCAAACGGAATATCGAAATTGTGTGCCATAAGTTCTGTTACTTTAATACATTGACCAGTTTAGGCCGCGAAGTTAAAAATTTACCAACAATTCCGCTTGCTCCCGAATAAGTTGATTGATAAGAGCATCTTTAATTTCTCCTTCTTGAAAATTTTTCTTCATAAACGGGATCTTCACCCGCTGGGCCAACACATTCAATCCTAGGTAATGAAATACATCAATCAAGTGACTCAACGCCAACGCTGACCCTTGCACACCGTCTGAAATTCCGACCAAGGCGGCTTTTTTATGCTTCAATTCGCTAGGATAACCCAGCCCGTCAATGAATCCTTTTAGTGCCCCAGGATAAGATCCGTTGTATTCTGGTACGATAAAAACAAATTTATCGGCCTCCTTCATCATCTTACGATAGGCATTAAAAACTTCATTTTTTCCGTTATTTTCGTACAAGGCGGTCCTTATAAAGTCATCAGGAAGTTCGGCAATGTCCAAAATTTGACTTTCGGCATTGAATTCGGCGAGTAACTTTTGATAAAACAAAGCTACGTCTTTTGATTTGGAGTTTCGCCGATTGGTACCGACTACGATTGTTATCATTTTGATAAATGGAACGTTATATACCAGATAAATGACAAGCAGCCCTAAATTGTTCAATAAAAACAAAAATCATCTTGTATTCGCCTAAACTTTTCTGGCCCAATGGTCTGTTTTTTTCATTTGTCGGAAACAAATCACACTCATTATCACGTTTTTACCTTTAATTGAGAGTCCGTAATAATGATAACTCGTCAAATCACCTCTGCAGTTTTTCTCTAAAAGAAATGCATACAAAATTTTACAACCCATTCCAACCTTTCTTTAAACCTGTGCGTCATTAGAACATACCGGCATACATGAAAGATGAACGAACGTTAGTTGAAGGGTGTCGAAATAAAGACCGCATAGCCCAGCGAACGCTTTATGAGCGTTTTGCGGGGAGAATGTTTGCCGTTTGTCAACGCTACACGCGCAGCCGTTTTGAGGCCGAGGATGTTCTTCAAGAAGCGTTTATTAAGGTTTTTTCCCAGATACATACGTTCAGATATGATTGTCCGTTGGAAGCGTGGATTAAACGTGTGGTCATCAATACCGCCATTTCATACTTGCGCAAAGAAAAAGCGTATTTAGAGCAAGCAGATATTGATAATCATACCGATGCCGTAGCAGAAAACGAAACAGCCCTGTCGGGTATTCAATACCAGCAGTTGCTGTCGTTGGTACGCGAATTACCCCCTGGCTGCCAATCGGTGTTCAACCTGTACGCAATCGAGGGTTATCAACACAATGAAATTGCCGAAATGCTAGGAATTTCAGAAGGTACGTCCAAATCGCAATACGCCCGGGCAAAACAGTTGTTACAGGCAAAGATGTTGGAAAGTTTTTAATTAGGTTTCAGTTAGAAAAAATGGATACGTCGGAACAGAATAATTTTGAGGAAAACTGGCGCAGAGCGTTTGACGACACCTCTGAGACGCCCCCCGATTCGGTGTGGGCGCGGATAGAGGAACGTTTGGACGAAGAGGAGAAGGAGCGCGTGGTAGTGCTGCCGTTGTGGCGTCGTTGGCAAAATATGCATTGGATGGCGGCGGCGGGTGTGGCTTTGTTGGCTATTTCGTTAGGTGGCTGGTGGTTGAGTCAAAACACCAGTTCAGATACGTTGCGTGGAAACATCGCCCAAAATGAAGCGAAAGTAATTGTCCCCAATAAAGAGGCTATTTCAAAGGAACAAAACAAAAAACCAGCCCCTGAAATCGCTTCTGCCGAACAAACTGCCCAATTGACGATTGAACAAAAAGAAGATAAACAAGTTTACGAAAATCCACTCCAACTTTCTAAAAAAACATCTTTTGCCTCAACAGACAATTCATCTAACAAAAAAAACAAGGCGAGCGATACCGATATTGTTAAAAAATTGCCCAAAAATTTGGCGATAAAAGAAGAGAGTGCCGTTGCTAAAACGCAGTCTTCCAGCCCAATGCCCGTTTTATCCGCCACTCCACCATCAAATTCAATCCTTAAAGAAAACAGCCTGCAAACGAATGATTTGATTACTAACCAATTGACTATATCTACACCTATTTTTGAATCAACACCAGCGGCAGAGATTAATGCGCTCGACGGCAAAAATCTTCGCAACTTACCTGGCTTACCAAAAAAACAAATTTGGGTAGCCTATCAGGCACCAGAAAGCAGTACTGAAGCACCCAAAAAAGCCTCAACGAAAGAGTACTGGGCGTCGGTTGGTATTATGCCTGCCAGCTATAACGCAGGGGTGGCTATTGGAGGAAGCTCTGCAGGTCGGGCATTTGCAATGTCGGGCCAAAATGCATTGGCCAATACAACCAACTCTACCAACGCTGGCTCAAACCGCGCGGCCCTTTCGTACGCGGTTCAGTGGCAGGGAGGTTTACAACTGAACCAACGTTGGTCTATCGAAACAGGAGTCAACTATTTACAGGGGAATTCTGTCTTTGAAGGGACAAATGGATTTAATGTGTACACCAACAGTTACGTGAACAACCTCGAAGCAGCCGTCAACCTGAGCAATAATCTTACAAAACAGTATGATTTTGTCAGTGCAGGGAACGATAAATCCCAAATTCAGTCGTTTGCCACCAATCAAAACATTTCGAACGCTTACCAGTATTTACAAGTCCCAGTACAAGCTGGATTTGCGTTGGTCAAGCCCAAACGCAAGCTATCTCTTTGGCTTATAGGCGGATTTATCAATAATATTTTCTTACGAAACAGCTTTGAATCAGGACAGGAGCGCATCGTTTCAGTAAGCGGAGCCGACAATCCTTACAAGACACTGTCACTGTCGGCAAGTACGGGAATGCGGGTTCAATACAAAATGAGCAAGCGCTGGACCACGTTGATTTCGGGAAATTACCAACAGGCGCTTGGCTCCAATACCCGTTCTAACGCACTTTTTGACGCCAAACCTCACCTTTTTGGTGTAGGAGCCGGATTGCGGTACGGATTTTAAACAGCAGTCATTGCTGGATCATTTCGCTACCGACTTTTTGCAAACTGAGCCAAAGTAATCGTTGGTTTTCCGAGTTCATCCCACGTGTTTTGGGCCTGAAAAGGCTCTGGATGTTCAATCATGGCTTTTACAACATGGTAGCCGTAGCCCGCCTGTGCGTTGAACAAACCGGCCCATTTTAATACCCAAAGCGGCACCTTGGCTATTTTCAGCTTTGGCTGAGTTGTATTTTTAACATACACGTCGGCTCCTTCGTCTACGGTGAGCGCTTCGGGGCCCTGTACTGCGTAATCGCGGTTTTCAGAAGTAAGCTTGAGAAACGATTGTGCCACCTGTCGTCCATAATCCTCGCCTGCGATCCAATAGTTTTTGACTTTGGGTGTGCCCGCCAGCAATACACGATTATTCTGGATCATCCGCCCCGGCAGGGTTTCCATAAAATTGGAAGGATAAAAAATTGTATACGGAATACCCGTTGCCTTGATGAGCGCAATCGCTTCGCGTTTCCAATCAAAAATCCACCAACGAAATCCTTCATAGGCCTGAATGATGGACGACAAATAGGCAATGCGCTGAATCGGGTAGTCATGAATAACCGACAGGATGTTGCGGAGCCCGTCGCGTTCTCCGATAAAATCGGCGGATTTGGCGGTTTGTTCGAACGATAAACTTAGATAAACCCCTTCTGCTCCTTGCAGCGAGCGGCGAATTGCGGCTATATTTTCTAAATCCCCTTCGACTAACGTCACGGTTGAAGGTAACACGACGCTGGCTTTTTGGGTATTTCTTACCAAAGCCGTTACTTCAAATCCCGCGTCTGCCAAGGCTTTTACTACGGGCTGGCCCAACATACCCGTTGCTCCAAAAACAGTTATTTTTTTCATGAATAAGTTTACTGCAAAGTCATTTCCACCAAGGTTGACCCTTTGCGTCGGTTTTGATTTATGAAACTGTTTAGTGTTTCATATCATTGCCTAACATCACTTCCGGGGCCACCATTACGCGCGTGCCTTCGGAAGCATTTTCCAAATTAAGTACTCCACGCGGACATACCGCCGAACAAATACCACATCCCACGCATGAGGACCGTACGATGTCTTGTCCGCGTTGCGCATAGGCACGAACATCAATGCCCATTTCACAATACGTCGAACAATTTCCGCAGGAGATACATTGCCCGCCGTTGGTTGTAATGCGGAAACGCGATTTTTTACGTTGCCAAAGACCTAAATATGCAGCCAATGGACAACCGAAACGGCACCAAACGCGGTTGCCCATAAGCGGATAAAAACCCGTTCCGACCACGCCTGCAAAAATACCTCCAATCCAAAAACCATAAGCCGACCGCACACTGTAACTGTCAATAAATAGGACATTGGACGAGCCCGTAAAGTACGTGTAAAGAACCATCGCAGTCATCAACACCGCAAATACCAACACCCCATGCACAATATAACGCTCTATTTTCCAAGACTTTAATGACTTATCCGAAAGTTGGCGATACGGGTCACCTAGGGTTTCGGCCAAGCCTCCACAGCCACACACCCACGAGCAGTACCAGCGTTTTCCAAAGAAATACGTCATAATCGGCACCCCGATTAGAAACAACAAGATGCCCCAAACCAACATAAAAATCCCCAAACCACCACTTTGAACCAAACTATTGAGATTGTAATCAAAGAAAAAGTCGTAATCAAGCGGCCAGATATTTTTAAAATCGTAATAAGGCTTGTTCAAACTCACCAGTATCTCGGGAATAATAAACGCCACCGCCGTCTGAAAAAACATCACCGATAGTGTCCGTACCTGCTGATACCTGCTGTGGCGGTATTTGATCAACATTCTAATGCCCATCACCATTACACAAATGGTGTACAAAAATCCGTATAAAAACCACCGACTTGCCTCGCTACCGTTAAGGGCTTTACTCAGTGGGTCTACAAGCAGTGTCCAATTGACGAGGTACTGTGGGAAATAATAAAGTAAAATATAAAAACCAATCAGAAAAGTACCTACCATCCACCCCAAAGCCCCTCTTGCAGTAGATGATTGTTGAAAGATATGATTGTTTTTAATACCAGGTAGTAACCGTAATTGGGGCAATATGTAAAGCAATGCCCCTAAAATAGCCAAGCCAAAGGTTAAGAAAAACCACTTGGAAGGGGTATCTTTCAACGGCCCGTGGGCGGCGGCTTTGGTAATGGCAAAACTATATTCATCATAAATCACCTTATCCCACTGTTGGGCGGCTTTGTACTTCGAATTGAGTCCATTTAGCTCATTATCAAACGCATAAGTAAAGGCCCAACCGTTACTGTAGGTTTTGTTGAGCATAGGTTGCAGGCATGTACCCAATGTAGACTGATGCTCTGGCTTGAGGTTTTGTTTCAAAATGGCGGAAGTGAGTGTAAACTCATTCATAGTCAACGTATAAAGCCATAACCCGAAACCTGCCAAAAACAGGCCTAAGCCCAAACCAGAGAGAATTTTCATGCCAAAAAGGGAGTTTTACTTCCCCTAATATACAGCAAAAACCGTTAAAAACATTTCTGCATAAAAAAGCGCGGGGCTCAAAGAGCTCCGCGCCTGTAATATATTCGAAAAAAAATCTTACGAAATAGATTCGGCCAGTACTAGTACTTTGTTGTTCAGTACTTCTACTACGCCGCCATCTACCGTGAAGGTCTCCTTGTGGGCCCCTTCTACAATGATAGCGCCTTGTCCGAGGGTACTTACAAGGGCAGCGTGGTTATTTAAAACCTGAAACTGTCCTTCTGTACCTGGAAAAGTTACCGCAGAAACTTCGCCAGAGAAGATTTTTTTATCGGGAGTGATGATTTCTAAATTCATATCGGAAACGATTTAATTATCTACCCGCCGCTTCTTTCAACAGACGCTCTCCTTTTTCGATGGCATCTTCGATGGTTCCAACAAGGTTGAACGCTGATTCGGGCAAGTGGTCAAACTCACCGTCCATGATTTGATTAAAGCCTTTGATGGTATCGTTGATATCTACCAAAACTCCTTTCAAACCTGTAAAGGCTTCTGCCACGAAGAACGGCTGTGATAAGAAACGCTGTACACGACGAGCGCGGTTTACCGTCAACTTATCTTCTTCCGACAATTCTTCCATACCCAAAATCGCGATGATATCCTGCAATTCTTTGTAGCGTTGGAGGATTTGTTTTACGCGTTGAGCACAGTTATAGTGCGCATCTCCTAGGTTTTCAGCGCTCAAAATACGGCTTGAAGAATCGAGTGGATCCACCGCAGGATAGATACCCAACTCGGCAATCTTACGGCTCAATACCGTCGTAGCGTCCAAGTGAGCAAATGTCGTAGCAGGAGCAGGGTCAGTCAAGTCATCGGCAGGTACGTAAACGGCCTGTACCGAAGTGATTGAACCACGCTTGGTAGATGTAATACGCTCTTGCATCGCACCCATTTCGGTTGCGAGTGTAGGCTGATAACCTACGGCTGATGGCATACGACCCAAAAGAGCAGATACCTCAGAACCAGCCTGCGTAAAACGGAAAATGTTATCAATAAAGAAAAGGATATCACGACCTTGACCAGTACCGTCTCCATCACGGAAATACTCAGCAATCGTCAAACCTGACAACGCCACGCGGGCACGTGCTCCTGGAGGCTCGTTCATCTGACCAAACACGAACGTAGCTTGCGATTTTTTCAATTCTTCGTAATCTACTTTCGATAAGTCCCAACCGCCTTCTTCCATGCTGTGTTTGAACGCGTCACCGTATTTGATGATACCCGCTTCAATCATCTCACGCATCAAGTCGTTTCCTTCACGAGTACGCTCACCTACTCCGGCAAACACCGAAAGACCAGCATACGCCTTAGCGATGTTGTTAATCAGCTCTTGGATCAATACGGTCTTACCTACCCCAGCACCACCAAACAAACCGATTTTACCTCCTTTTACGTAAGGAGCCAAAAGGTCAATCACTTTGATACCTGTGAAAAGAACTTCGGTAGCCGTAGCCAAATCCTCAAACTTAGGAGCTGAACGGTGAATAGATAAGCCATTTTCTTTGCTTACCTGCTTCATTCCGTCGATAGCATCTCCCACTACGTTGAACAGACGCCCTTTGATATCTTCACCGATGGGCATTGTGATGGGGCTTCCCAAGTCAAATACGTCCATCCCGCGTTGAATCCCTTCGGTACCCTCCATTGCGATGGTGCGTACGCGGTCTTCGCCGAGGTGTTGCTGACATTCCAGAATTACCTTCTGTCCGTTGGGTTTGGTTAGTTCCAAAGCGTCAAGGATAGATGGTAGGCGCTTGCCTTCCCCCTCAAAACTCACGTCCACAACTGGGCCAATCACCTGCGTTACTTTGCCTATGTTTGTTGTGTTTGCCATTGTATATGTTATAGTGTTATTCGTTATGAGTTTATACGTTAGTAGTTAATTTTTCAATCTTTGACCGCAACGGAGTGCAGCGGCGGATTTGCTACTAAGCATTAACTGTTTAAGTTTCAGGCCGCAAAATTAGTCGTTTGTTTTATTAAAGCCAAACACCCTTGAGTAGTATTTTGGATATTTTCTATAGAAATGCCATTTTTTTTCAATAATCCTTGTGCAAAAACGGGTTTTGGAAAAATTTAGTCGCACAAAAACTACCTGCTTAAATTAGCTAAATGACTTGCCAGAACGGAGTTTTGAGTAAATGTTTTTCAACCCTTAAAAAAACTTTAGCCATCTACTATGAAGTCGACGGTTGTTTGAGGATAATCCGGAAAGTCGTTCCTTTTCCTACTTCCGAATTTTTGACGAATAATTTTCCCCCGTGATACTCCTCAATAATCCGCTTGGCAAGCGTCAGGCCTAAGCCCCAGCCGCGTTTTTTGGTACTGATGCCAGGTTTGAATACTTTTTGCCAGTTTCCTCTCGAAATCCCTTTCCCAGTATCGCTGATATCAATGGCTATTTCTTGCTTGTTCAACACAAAAATTCGCACTTTAAGCGCACCGACGCCCGTCATGGCATCGACGGCGTTTTTACAGATATTTTCAATCACCCATTCAAATAAATTTCGATTGATGTTCATTTGACGCTCTTCGGGCAGGTCATTCACAAATGTTACTTTTACTTTGGTTGAAATTCGTCGTTTGAGATAATCTAAAAAAGTGGACACAACCTCGGCCACATTTTCATGCCTCATCGCGGGCGTTGAACCGATACTAGAAAAGCGCGTAGTAATCATTTCCAAGCGTTTTACATCTTTCTCAATCTCACCAGTGTATTCATCGGGATAACGTTCGGGGTCGGTCCGAAAAAACTCCACCCACCCCATAAGAGAGGCAATCGGTGTTCCTAACTGATGCGCTGTTTCTTTCGCCAATCCTACCCAAACGCGGTTTTGTTCGGCGGTGCGCGATGCACTGAACACCAGATAGGCGAGGAACCCCAGCACCAACAAGCTCAACAACTGAACATAAGGATAGTACCTCATTTGTACCAATAGAGAAGAATCGCTGAAATAAATGTACTGTTTGGTACCAGCCACATCCACTTCAATCGGCGGATGTTCATCTTTCATTTCCTCGAAGGCTTCAATGAGTAACTTTTGTTTTTCTGAAGGGTCGTGCGCAGGCAAATCCAAGTTCGTGCCGTCGATGGGCACTTTGTCCTCTCCCACCAAAATAGTAGGGATTCGACTTTGAAAAATATTGTCTTTTACAACTTCAAACAGGAAAGTATAGTCTTCCGTAATCGAGTGATTGGCCGAATATTCAATCAATTGGGCATATAATTTCAACTGACGTTTTTCACGGGCATCTACATTTTCAACAATATTGTAGGTATAGATAATGGAAGCGATGCCGATCAAAGCTAGATTGATTCCGATAAAAATTTGATAAAGATTCTTTTGACTGTAAATGTCGATTGCCGGTAGCTTCATAGCATTGATAAGACGCAAAGGTTTCTATAAAAATACATTGAAAATGGCGAAAACACCTTTGCTCCTTTGATTAATTTAGAATGAGTATAAATTACAGCGCCTAATTTCAATCACGCATCTAATTTTTGAGAGAATGCGTACGTACAATCAAACGATGGCATAAAATTAAAAGTACAGACATTCTTTTGATTAATCAAAGCTTGGGGATGCACCTCTTCAGTTTCCAAAATATGACTTTAATCATATTATAAACTTCCAAAGGTCATCTTACGCATTCTCAACTAATCAGATATTGTCAAGGAATTACGGTTAATAATTTATACTCATTCTAAATTACTAACTAGGCGCATTTTAATTCTTTGAAATAGGTTTTTGAAATAACTTTGTAGACTTTTTGTTAGGCAAGTGACATGGAATCATTACAGTTTAGAAGTATAGGCATTTCGTACAAAACCGCTCCCCTCGAAATCCGGGAGCAAATTGCATTAAACGAAGACGAAGCGAAAGCTTTGATGTTGAAAGTGCAGGAATTTTTTGGTGGTTCAGACATCCTGGTGGTTTCAACCTGTAACCGCACGGAAATCTATTACAACGCACCTCAGGATTTCAACGTAGCCATTGCCAAGTTACTTCTGATTGAAAAAGGCCTAATCAATACCGAAGCCTATCTCTCCTATTTCACTTTTTACGCTTCTCAAGATGCCGCGGCACGTCATTTATTTGAGGTAGCCACAGGATTGCACTCGCAGGTAGTAGGTGACATGCAGATTCCCAATCAAGTCAAACACGCATACCAGTGGTCGGTTGATTTGGGCATGGCGGGGCCGTTTTTGCACCGATTATTGCACACAATTTTCTTTGCCAATAAGCGCGTAGCCCAAGAAACCTCTTTCCGGGACGGTGCCGCTTCAACTTCGTATGTTGCAGTAGAGCTGATTGAGCACGTTACTACTTTAAAAGAAAACCCTTCCATTTTGGTCGTGGGTGTGGGTGAAATCGGAACGGATGTTTGCCGCAATTTGAAAGAAAAGAAATATACCAATATAAAGGTTATCAACCGTACCCGCGCCAAAGCAGAACAACTCGCCCTTGAACTCGGATTTGAAGTAGGAGATTTTGAAAATGTAGAAGAAGAAATCCGTAAAGCAGACGTGGTTATCTCTTCGATTCAGCGCGACGAACCTTTTATTACCAAAGAACTTCTCCGTAAACAATCCCTGTACTCATTCAAATACCTGATTGACTTATCGGTACCACGCAGCGTAGCAATGGATGCTGAACAAGTTCCTGGGGTGATTGTATACAACATTGATAACATTCAGCAACGCGCCAACGAAGCACTCAGCCGCCGTTTGGCTTCTATCCCACAGGTCGAGGCCATCATTACACAAGCCTTGGATGAGTTTGGAGACTGGTCGAAAGAAATGGTTGTTTCTCCCACCATCCAAAAGCTAAAAAATGCGTTGGAGCAAATTCGTCAAGAAGAATTGGCTCGTTATATGAAATCAATGAACGAAGATGAAGCTGCAAAAGTGGATAAAATCACATCGAGCATGATGCAAAAAATCCTCAAGCTGCCCGTTCTTCAGCTCAAAGCAGCCTGTAAGCGCGGAGAAGCCGAAACACTCATTGACGTGCTCAATGATTTGTTTAATCTGGAACAACTGCCAGAGCGCAAATAAGCCAGCTCCTTATTTTACCTTTCCGTACTTTTTCATAATTTCTACCACTTTCTGCACAGGAAGAGCCTCTACGGTGTGCCCTTGGTAGCCTTTTGTCGTTTTTGCCATCAATAATGAATTAAGGATGGCTTCTTCGGTTGCTTCAATCACAGCCAAAAACAAGGGCGACGTATCGTCATTTCTAAGCAATTTCTGCTCTTCAAATTTTGACTTCGTATCGTGCGGAATGGTGTACGCCGTCGAAAATGCAATGACATAATCGCCGCTTCCATTGGCCATGATTCCCCCCGTTTTACCCAAGCCAATCAAGGCTCGTGTTGCCAAACGTTTCAGGTTTCGGGCGTCCAAAGGCGCATCGGTGGCTACGACAATCATACAAGAGCCATCGCCAGATTTATCAAGGGTTTCTTTGAAAGAATACTTACCAAGTTCTACTCCTACGGGTACTCCAGCCACTTCTAATACACCCCCAAAATTGGTTTGAACCAACACACCTACCGTGTATCCACCCAACAGGGCGGGCAGTTTTCGGGAAGAAGTACCGATGCCGCCTTTCCACCCAAAACACACTGTTCCTGTGCCCGCACCCACATTCCCTTCTTCCACGCTGCCCGAGGAAGCCGTTTGCAAAGCCTTTATCACATGCGCCTGTTTTACATGCCGCCCTCTAATATCATTTAAGTAACTATCGTTGGTTTCGCCCACAATCGGATTGACCGAACGCACATTTTCGTTCCCTTTTTGGGTTAATGTCCAATCGACCAGCGCGGCGGCCGCCGTCGAAACATTTAAGGTGTTGGTCAAGACGATGGGAGTTTCGATGTTACCCAATTCGGCCACTTGGCTATAACCTGCGAGTTTCCCAAATCCGTTTCCTAATTCAATGGCAGCGGGGATTTTTTGTTGGAATACATTACCATCGTGTGGTAAAATAACCGTTGCACCCGTACGTATACTATCTCCCGCATTCAGCGTGGTTTGCCCAACTTTTACCCCTGCCACATCCGTAATGGCATTTAATTTACCCGTTGGCAGTATTCCTATTTTTGCCCCAAGGTCGCGCAGGCGTTTGTTTTGGGCAAAAGTAGCATGGTGGATTCCAACAACTAATCCTATCAAGAGGGCATAATAGCGATTCATTTTGAGATGATATTTTTTCGTGAACAAAGGTCTCGTTTATTAAATATCGAGTATTTAGAGTACGATACAAATGAAGAATGAATGATTTTAAAAGATTCTTAAAATTATACAATTAAACGTCGTCATTTTCAATCTTTTAAGTAGATTAGTGTAGAAATAAAGCAATTTTTTAGGGAGAGGTAAAATCAAAGCCGTAATTTTACGTTTTATTAAATCAGATGAGAATTTAGCTGTTATTATGAAATATTCGGTTCATTTCCTTGTCCTGCTGTTTCTTTTCTCCTATACATTACTCCGAGCGCAGGACAATCGTTCCAGTTTCCAAATCGAAGTCCCTACCGAACCCAATTGGAATTGGGTGTCGGAAGGAAGTCGTTTAGAATTTACATTAAAAACATCAGGTGGCAAAGGCGACTCGGTGACTTTCGTCATTATGCAAGGGTTGATTGAAGGAATGTCGTTTGACTCAACGGGCCACTTTGCGTGGGTTCCCTCCTATGACTTGGCCGACCGCACCAATACACAAAAAAATATTCAAGTTATTTTTGAGGCCCGAAACAATCAAAACGAAACCACTACCCGTTCGGTAGAGCTTAAGGTATTTCACGTCAATCGCCCACCACGGGTCGAAGATTTAAAGCCTTTTTACGTACAAAACCGCACGCAGAATGTTTATAAAATAGACGCCAATACGCTCAAAGACGATGATAGCGACCCTTTGGTTATCATTCCCGTCACGGAGACCTTACCCGAAGGCGCAAAGCTTAGTTCGGCAGGAGAACTTACGTGGCAACCTTCATTGACGCAGTTTAATAACCTCAAATCAAACCCGATTTTTATTGATTTTTTTGTGGAAGACCAGCCCGCCAAAGCGCGGGCCAAAGGACGTCTAAAAATTGAGGCTACGCAGATGGATTTGCCACCGAGCATTATTCAGATTCCTAAAGGAGAATATTTTAAGTCCAAAGAAAACGCCACTATCAATCTTAAGTTTTTCCTGTCTGACCCTAATGGCGATGATGATATTGCCACGTTTGATCTGGTGACCGACAATCCCGAAGTGCCAGGCACCACGCTGGTACAAAATACGCCCAACCAATATGAGTTTATTTGGACGCCCACGTACGACTTTGTCAAAGACCCCTACGATTCATTGTCTTTTCAAATAACGTTTTTTGTGATCGACAAAGAACAGAATCGTGACGAACGAAAAGTACGATTTACCATTCTTAATGCTGTCAATGAAGCCGAAAAAGACCGTCAGCTATATGATATGTACCGGGCGGCATTGGTAGAGGCCTGGAATCTGGTCACGCAGCTCAGCGAGAAAGAACAGGAGCTGAAAAGGTCATATTTGAAAGCGAAAAAAGGGAAAAAGAACCGATCAATGGTCAATGCCGGCTTAGGAGCTACCACGGGTCTTTCTCCGGCGGTCATCAAAACCCCGCAAACCAAATCCATCGTATCGGCGGTAGGCGGTACGACCATTGTCACCATCAGTTCGCTCGAGGCCGCCGAGGTCATTGGAAAACCGTTACGCGATTTGCTGGACCGATATAATTATGTGTTGGAAAAGAAAATCGAGATTCAAAATAAAGGCGACGTTTTTGCGCGTGAATATGCACTCAAAGCGGCCCGGCGTCAGCCAGATTACGCCAAAAAACGCGATGAATTCAAAGCAGCACTATCCATCAAAGGACTCGTAACGCTTGATTTAGATGCTGGTTGGGAAAACAAAAAAGAAGCCACCGATAAAGCCATTGGTCGCGCTTTCAAGGATTTTACACCGTTGGAATCACAGAATCGCGCCCGTCAATAAGTAATAAATTAATTAACAAAAAACGACCGTCAAGCAAGCTTGGCGGTCGTTTTTTGTTAATTAATTGTCAGTAGTAAAGCCCCCTGTCAATCATCCTATTTTTTATTTGGTCACTTTCAACTTGCCTTGCATCAAGGTATGGTGTCCAGGAAATGTACACAGGAAAGTGTAGTCGCCAGGTTCGTTGGGGGCAATAAAATAAATGGCTTCGCTTGTTTCGGGCTGCAAAATATTGGTATGAAACAACACGTTTGCTGACTTAGGAACATATTGTAAATCAGGTCCTTTGAGCCCTAACTTAATGGCGGCTTCGCCGATTGGATTGGCCGTTCCAGGTTTTACAATGACGCAATTGTGAAGCATATCATCATTGTTGTTGAATACCCATTTTATCCGGCTTCCCGCTTTTACTTGTACCTGAGTTATGTCAAACTTTAATCCTGGCACTGTACCAAGGGTTATCACTTGATCTGGACCGTTTGTCCAGTCCGCAGGTTGGTCAACGTTTCTTTTTGCAGTACTTGGCCCTTTGGGCGCAGCGGTGGTAGCCGCAGGCATGGTATGCCCGCTGTGGGCCGTCATTGAATTATCGGCTGGCTTTGATACACTTACCGTCCATTGAGACGCGGGGATTTTTTCACCTTCTGCAATTTCATTCAGAGTATAATAACCTACGTTATGTAACAAAGGCAAACCCGCCGCCGACCGAATTCCTTCGGCTTTGATTTCGTGGATGTATCCCAGTTTCAAGCTATCCAACACAATTCTAGCTTTCAGGCCATTGTCCGACACAACAATGTGGCGTATTACGCGCTCAGAAGCATTGATGATGGGGCTTCCGTAGTTGTGGTGATATTTGTAGGTAAACGAATTGAACTGGTACGAGGCTGGATCCTGCGCCGTTTTTTTATCAACTGGCAACGTAAATTCTACTTCAAAACCATCAGGCTTCGAGATAACTTTTTTCATTTCAAAAGGCATTTGTCCAGTCCACACCAACCGTTGGATACCAAACGGGTCTTTGCCAGTAGCCGACCAACCCCGACTGGTTTGCCCTACAAACATCGAACCATCCAATCCCCAGACCATCCGTAAAATCCCCGACTGAAATCCTTCCCGAAAAGGAAAACAGATACCCTGCCAGCGGCCTTTTACTTTCTCAAGCATCACCCGCATAATTTTACTATGGCCTTGGTCCCCCACAAACAATTGCCCTTCAAAAGGCCCAAAAGCCCCTTTTGTCATGTCTTCTTTAATATCTGACGTTGAAATCCCCATCAAAGTATGCGGAAACCAAACCGCCGGAGCTTTCAGGCCAGGCACCCGTTTGGCAACATCATATAAAGGCTCGCCCGTATCAGGGATGTCTTTCATGGTCAATTTTACAGGGGATTCGGGGTCTTGACTCCAAACAAGCCCTTCGGGATTACCCGCAAAATCTCCTGTTTCTAAGTGCGTCATGCGGCCAGACCCAACCCAGTCACCTTGGTTTTCGGTATAAAACATGTCGCCGTTTTGTAGCGCAATATAACCCGCAGGTGAGCGCAAGCCCGTGGCAATGGGCTTCATATTGGCTTTGTCATCGAACTTCAACAACCAGCCGCGCCACTTTGCCAAACTCGCCCCGTGGCCAATCCAGTCCAAATTGAGCGTAACCAGCAAATCACCGTTGGGGGCCAATACTGGGCCATACGAATATTCGTGGTAATTGCCCGACAAAGGCCATTTATAAAATGACTCGTAAACATCTGCAACCCCGTCGCCATCAGAGTCTACCAAATGCGTAATTTCTCCCCGTTGCGAAAGCAAAAAGGAGCCATCTGGACGGTACAGGAGGCCCAATGGCTCGTGCAAACCGTGCGCGAATCGCTTGTAAGTAGGTTGTCCAGAACCTTTTAGGTAAGGATTGTTAATCATCCAAACTTCTCCGCGACGGGTAGAGGCCGCCAAACGGCCATCTGGTAATACTGACAAGCCCCCGACTTCCAGTTGGATATTTTCGGGAATGGGAAGCGTGACAATTCGATAATAATCATCTTCGGTCATGGGACGGTTTTGCGTCTGGCCCACGAGTACCGAAGCAAACGACAGAATGAATGAATATAAAACGATTTTTTTCATAAACAGCAACCTTATTTTAACTGATAAAGACCACTTAGCCCTGCTTTTACCCAAAAGAAAAGCGAGGTACACAAGGCGCCCCGCTTTTCTTGTTAAGAACTTAACGTCAATTACATCGTTGAAAGTACGTTGTTCATCGTACGAACAGCATCGGCCGATTTGGCAAACGTTGCTTTTTCAGCTTCGCTCAAGCGTAGGCTGATGATTTTTTCCCAACCACCAGCACCGATTACTACTGGAACACCTAAGCAAATGTCTTTTTGGCCATATTCGCCATTAAGATACACTGAGCAAGGGAAAATGCGCTTTTGGTCACGAACGATGCTTTCTACCAACGTAGCTACCGCCGCACCTGGGGCGTACCAAGCTGAAGTACCAATCAATTTAGTCAGGGTAGCTCCGCCCACCATGGTGTCGGCGGCTACCTGTTGCAATTTTTCTTCAGATAAGAAACGGCTTACAGGAATACCGTTGTAGGTAGCCAAACGGGTCAAAGGAATCATGGTGGTGTCACCGTGCCCACCGATTACCATCCCGTGAAGGTCGTTTGGAGATACGTTCATCGCCATTGATAAGTAGGTTTTGAAACGTGCGCTGTCCAAAATACCACCCATTCCGATGATGCGTTTTTTGGGCAATCCCAATTCTTTAAACGCCAAGTATGTCATGGTGTCCATTGGATTGGAAACGATGATGATGATGGCTTTTGGAGAATATTTTAGAATATTTTCGGCAACTCCCTTAACGATACCCGCGTTGATGCCAATGAGTTCTTCGCGCGTCATGCCAGGCTTGCGCGGAATTCCTGAAGTGATTACTACTACTTCCGAACCTTTGGTTTTTTCGTAGTCGTTGGTCGAACCAGTGATTTTGGTATCGAATCCGTTCAAAGTAGCGGTTTGAAACATATCAAGGGCTTTTCCTTCCGACAAGCCTTCTTTGATGTCGAGCAATACTACTTCCTGAGCCAACTGACGGCGAGCGATGTTGTCAGCGCAGGTTGCGCCTACTGCCCCTGCTCCTACTACGGTAATTTTCATTGGGATTATGAATTTATTGGTGAATTAACGTTTTTTTTAAACCGGCCGTAAATATAGGGTGAAAACCTTTTAAAGCTACTCTTAAAGGCATTTTTAATGCTAAAAACATATAGTGAAGCGGTAGTTAGAAAGTTACAGAGCAAACTTTCTTCCATCTGTGAGAGAGGGCTAGGAACAAGACTTCCTAACCTGTTCGAAGGAACCATGCGTCTGACGATTCTTAACCGTCGGTCAGCGTGATACTGCATCTGGCTGCCTGAGTGCACCCGTTCAAACCGTCTGGCGCATTCTTTCTTTTACCGTTCATCCAAGGTTTACAAGAGCGACTTTCAAAAAAATGGCTGTTCATCCGATTTCGTTGGTGGCCTTTAAATCAATACCTTACCTTTACATTACCTTTTTCAGCCATGAAACATTAACTTTATCGTTGATTATCAAACAACCTTTACACACATGACACCTAAACGTCAAGGGGCCGTCGTCAAGACTGTCAAAGACATTACAATCGGCGCTGCCCTGACGGTGGCGTTATTGAACGGAGGAATGATGCTCCAAAGCTGCGGCAGTTCCGACGACGAGCAAAAGCAACAGGAGGCCCCTTTTAAAGGACGTCCTGTAAAAACGTACATCACCGAAATGAAACCCGGTGAGTATAAAATCACGGACGAAGTCGCCGTGAGTAGTGATAAAGAAGCGGGCGCCATAGTACGTTATTTTGACGGGCGACGCGACACGCTCACCGTGGCGGAAGCACAAAGATTGGTCAAAACCGACTCGACCACCCGCGACTATTACAACAACCCGAATCACTACCATTCGCATCATCATCACAGTAGTTCATTATCAAATGCTCTGCTGTGGGGCGGCATGGGCTACATGTTGGGTCGGAACAATAATTCTCAATTCTATAATGAAGGGCGCGAGCGCCAATACAGCTCAGGGGCTTATGCCAACTCTTCCGTTTATCAGCGTTCGGCTGGTATTCATGAAAGTTACCACAGCCACCGCAAAAGTTTTGCTTCACGGCCCAGCAGCAGCCGAAGTGGATTTTTCAGCCGCAGCCGTAGTTCTGGGAGTTAGTTTTTTATTCACTTAAAGAAGCATAAGATGCAGAGACGCAAAAACACTGCGACTTAGCGGCTCTGCGTGAACTTATATTTGATAAATAAATGATCAACACAAGATATTTGAATAACAGCCCGGAAGCCCAATTGCGTAATGTAGGCTGGGACTGGATGCTCGGGGCTGATACGTTACCTTACCTGACCAATGAGGCGGTCACGGTGAAGACCTACGAAGCAGACGCTTATTACAATGCCGCCAACGAACTGTATGAGATTTATGCAGAGGCCGCTCAACACGCCATTGACCGCAATCTGTGGAAGGAAATGGGCATTCCAGAAAGTCTCATTGAATTAATAAAACTGACGTGGGAAGACGACCGTCATTGGCACATCTATGGGCGTTTTGACTTGGCGGGAGGCGTAAGCAGAGAACCCATCAAACTCATTGAATTCAACGCCGACACTGCTACCTGCATTCCCGAAACGGCCGTAGTGCAATGGGCGCACCTCAAGGCCAACCACATGGATGAAAGCAAGCAGTTCAACAATGTGTATGAGGCCTTGAAAGAGCAGTTTGCCGAGCTTCGCCGCCGCAATATGCACCTCACGCCCACACTGCTGTTCTCAACCATGCGCGACGCCCCCGAAGACGACACCAACGTGGCCGTACTCGGAGAAGCCGCTCGTGAAGCTGGTTTTGACGTAGAATTCAGCTACATGGACGAAGTGGAATTTACGGCCACCGAAGGGATTTTCAAGCAAAATCTCAAAAACGGGAAGTTTGAGCAATTTGACTTTTGGTTTAAGCTCGTACCCTGGGAATACATCGGCTACGACGAACCTGAATTGGCGGAATTATTAACAAAAATCGTTAAAAACGGCAAAGCGGTCATCATCAACCCCGCGTATACGCTGTTGTTTCAATCAAAATATATCTTGAAATTGTTGTGGGATTTGTACCCGAATCACCCTCTTTTGTTGCCCACTACGGCACAGCCGCTTCCCAACAAAGTAAGTGTGGAAAAGGTACTCTTTGGCCGGGAAGGGGCCAATGTACGCATTCTGGAAACCAACGGCACGGTCATCACGGCCGCCGACGGCGATTACGGGGATTATGACAAAATCTATCAGGAATACGTAGAGTTCCCGCGCGACGCCCTCGGCCAGCGCTACCAAGCTGGCGTGTTTTGGGCGGGCGACGCTTGCGGTCTGGGCTACCGTCGTGGTGGAAAAATCATTGACAATACCGCCCAGTTTGTGGGGCATTTGGTGGAGTGAAAGTGATAATTTGAAGGTTGCAACGACTTATCGCTACCTTCCCCCGCTCACAATCTTCCCATCCGACATTTCAATGATTCTATCGCCTCCTTTGGCGAAGTCGGGGTCGTGGGTAACGGTGATGATGGTTTGATGGTTTTCGTGGGAGATTTTACGAAAAATATCAAAGACCAAATTTGAATTGGCTTTGTCGAGGTTGCCTGTGGGCTCGTCGCCCATGATGATGGTGGGGTCGTTGATGAGCGCACGGGCAATGGCTACACGCTGCTGCTGTCCGCCCGACAGTTTGGAAGATTGCTTTCGGGCGTAGTCTTCCATGTTGACCAATTTTAGTTTTTCGTAGGCGCGCGCTTCAATCTCTTTGGTGCTGTATTTTCCCAATTTTTGCGCGGGCAACATCACATTTTGTAATACCGTAAACTCCGCCAGCAAAAAGTGAAACTGAAACACAAAGCCCAGATGCTCATTGCGAAAGTCGGCAAGGCGGTCTTGACTGAGGCCCGTGAGGCGACTGCCGTTCATTTCCAGATTGCCTTCGTAGTCGGTATCCATGGTCGAAAGGATATACAGCAATGTAGACTTGCCGCAACCAGATTTACCGACGATTGACAAAAACTCCCCTTTTTTCACTTCAAAGTTGACATTCTCCAACACCTGAAACTTTTCTGGCTCGTAGAAGTATTTGTTGATATGGCTGGCTTGAAGAACCGTATTGCTCATGGTTAGTGTTGTTTGTTGCTAAGCAGACACAGAAAAAAAACAATTACCCTCTCAATATCGCTACCGGGTCAATTTTAGAGGCTTTTTTGGAAGGGAAATACCCCGCTAAAATGGTCGTAATCAAGCCAAAAGCCAGCCCCATCACGTAATATTCGACGCGAAAAACCACGGGAAATGTTTTGAGACTAATCATATCGCCCGTTTCAAACGGGGAAATGGACAAAAGATAGCTGATTCCGAATCCAATAACCAACCCCAACAATCCTCCCGCCAAGCCAATGATGATGGCTTGCAACAGAAATACCGCCACCACATCTTTGCCGCCAAAACCCGTCGCTTTCAGAATGGCAATGTCTTTGAGTTTATTAATAACGTTCATGTTCATGATGTTGTAAATTCCAAAACCTGCCACCACTAGCAGTGTCATGGACACCACAAACGTCATTACATTACGGATTTTCTCGCCCGCCAGAATGGCCTGATTGGCCGTAGACCAATCTTCGGTATAGGTATTGAATTGCTTGCTGAGATTTTTACCAAAGGCAATGGCTTGCAACGGGTCGTTCATTTTGATGTGAATATCAGTGATATAACTCGCGTCTTTTCCGAGTATCTCCTGCACCGTGCTGATGCTCGTATAACAACGAATATTGTCGACCGTACCAATGCCAAATCCAAAAGTACCGACTACCCGTAAAGTGATATTGCCACCGAGTGGTGTCGTAACGCTTACTTTATCACCCACTTTTACATTCAGTTTTCGGGCCAATGTAGCCCCTAACACAATGCCGTTGGGATTGGCCAAAAGCGACTTAAAACTGCCCGTTTTTATCCGGCTATCCAGATTATACAATCGGTTTTCGCGCGGGTAATCAATCCCCGCAATCACGCCCGAAATCTGAATGGGGCCATTATTGAAAAATGCCTGCGAACTTACCTCTGGCGAAACACCCAACACGCCCGGCATTTGCTCAATCATGCTCACCATTTGTAGCCCGTTTTTGATGCGGGTCAGTTGTTGTTTGGGTTTTTGGTGATAGACAATGTTTATTTGGTCGTCACCATTTTCAACCGCATCAAGGATGCTAGGCCGCTGGGTATTGACATCGTTGTAAATGCGTACGTGTGGACTGGCATCCAGCGCGGAATCTTCCAAAAATTGGTTGACGCCCTGCATGAAGCTAATCATGACGATAAACATCGCTATCCCAAAGGTGACGCCCAACATGGCCACCAACGTTTGGCGTTTTTTGGCTAAAAGGTGGGTTTTAGCAATTTGGAAGGAGAGATTGAGGTTCATGGTTTTTGTTTTTTCGAAAAAAGAGGCCCGTTTATCGCTTATTTTTCTTTCCAAAATTCTTCCACATCTACCGGCAAATACCCGCGCTCCTGAGCAATGAGTTCGAGGCCCTCGATGATGGTTCTGTAGTCGTTATACGTGATAATGTCTGCTACTTTTTGGCGATAATGGGTCTTTGCCAAAATATCCCGGCGGTCTTTGTAAGCATCTTCGATTCCTTCCCATAAGCCCTTGTCGACCACCGGGTGAATCCATTTGAACAGATCGGGACGCCCGAAACCGGCTACGTTGACTGTAGTTTTTAAAAAATAATTCAGCACTTTAGCGGCCCACCCCACGGATAAATTCGGCATTTCGATGAGCATTTCCAGTACCGTGCGTTGGTGCCAGGCCTCAAATTCAGGTTTGGTGATGGGACAGTCTCCATCAAAGATTTGTGCATAGTCGGGCATAGCATCCGTTGTTTTTACTCTTTTACCAATACACTTTTCTCCGTCAGCCCTGCTTTAACCTCTACCAATTCAAAGTTTTCGGCCCCTTTTAGCACTTTTATCTTTTTCTTTTCTTTACCTTCTTCAATCCACACACTGTCTTTTCCCACCAAATAGGCTTTGGGAATGGTCAATGCTTTAGGGTTTTTGGAAATAACGATGTTGGCTTCGACCGTCAGGCCGTAATAGGCCAAGGGACTTTCGCCCACAAAATCGGCATCAACCCTAAACGACTGGTCTACTTTGTTGAGCTTTGGATAAATCTTGGTGACTTTGGCTTTAAACACTTTGTCGCCATAAGCATCCATTTTAATCAATACATCCTGCCCTTCTTTGAGTTTGGAAAAATCCGTTTCGTCCACCGCCAATTGCAGATATACTTCGTTGGGATTTCCCAACAGCGCAATGGCTTCGCCTTTACGGACCAATTCTCCCACTTTTTTATAGACTTCATACACCCGCGCCGCCTCGATGCTCCGAATCCGATAATTATCGCCTTCACGGGCATTTACCCGAAAATTGGAACGTGTGTTCTGTAAGTCGACATACAATTGGCTTTTGGTCCTGGCCAGGGCTTTCTGACGCGCCGACACATCATTTTTGGCCGTACGATAAGCCAATTCCACGCGTTCCAAATCGGCCTTAGACGTGGCATTTTGTTCGTACAGCGCCTTATAACGAAAGTAATTGACCGAGTCATTTTCCAACTTAGTACGGGCGCTGCGCAGGGCCGCTTCCAACTCGGCTAAAATCGGTGAGCCATCCGCATAATTGGCTTCGGCCTGGCGGTAAATATTGGCGGCCGCCTCGGCCCGGGCATCCTGCGAGAGACTTTCGAGCGAAAACAGCAGTTGATTCCCTTTCACCACATCTCCTTCATTGACCGACTGCTGCTGCAAATACCCATCGGCATTGGCCACGACTTTGTACTCATTTTTCGGAAACACATTCCCCGAAGCGTAGACTGCTTCGGTAAGGTCTTTATAAGCGGGCGAGGTCGTTTCGGACTTTGGTTGACAACCCACAAAAAATAAGGAGAGAATGAGTAAATAAGTGTATAAGCGAATAACTGTCTTTTCCATTGCTATGAGGTCTAATAATCTCCAATCTGTCATTAATAGGAATTTCTGATTTCCAGCAGTTTGCCATTGATCATTACATCGGCCAACGTGCGGAGGTATTTATTTTGGGCGTTGAGCACTTCATTGAACACATTCAGGTATTGGTCATAACTCAGGATACCGCCTTTGTACTTAATGAGCACTAATTGCATGTTTTCCTCATTCAATTGATACGCCTCCCGGTTAATTTTCAGCGAGTTAAGCGATTGATTGTAAGTAATGAGCAAATCCTGCGTTTCAGATTCATATTTGCGTTTTTCGTTGTCAAGTTGCATTTGTGCAATGTCAGCGTTGACCCGAGCGCGGGCAATGCCGCTTTCCCGAATCCGTCCGCTGTAAATCGGTGCTTCAAAACGCAGCCCCGCTACGCCAATTCCAAACCATTTTTCATTGAAATTCAGAAAATTCAATTGGTTTCGCTGCGCCTGTTCAGAATAACGGGCGTAGGCTGAAAGCGTAGGTAATCGGAGCTTTTGCTCTTTTTTAACCTGCTCTTTGGCCAACGAAAACTGCGCCGCCCGGAGTTGAAGGCGGGGAACAGCCACCTCATCCGTAACGACGGACCGCCCCAGCCCCTTCTCCTTGTCTAAGGAGAAGGGGGGCTCTTTTTGGAGTGTACTCCCTTCTCCTGATAGTAGTAGAAGGGCAGAGGATGAGGTAATGACAGAGGAATCGCCTACAACCACCCTTAACTGATTCAGGTTCTTTTGATACGCCATTTCATTTTGATGAAGTACGTCTTCGATGGCCAAACGCGTGGAGCGCACACGATTGTATTCGAGTTGGTCAATCAGGCCTTTTTCTTTGCGCTCCGCAACTATACGAGCAATGCTGTCAGTATTGGCAAGATTTTGTTGGGTAATGGTAATGTATTGTTGGGTAAAAACCGTCGCAAAATACAACCGTGCGACTTGCGTGCTGAGGTCATCTTGCAAGACTAGGGTTTGTAAAATACCGATTTTTTGGTTGGCTTTGGCAATCTCTACCTCCTGTTTTAAGCCCGCATTCCAAAGGGGAACATTTCCTTCCAGACCTGCCGTGAGGTTGAACGGAACGCCGAATTGAATACTGCGAAACTCCCCTTCTCTACCACCAAAAAACTGCGCAGGAATCAACTGCGTAGGTAAGACAAAATTATAATCAAAGGCCGTCGTCAATTTTAACTGCGGCAACCGGGCGCCTTTAGCCGCCGTCACATTCCACTGCTGTACCTGAGCGGTTCGTCGTGAAATTTGAAGGTCAAGATTATTTTTTTTGGCCAATTCAATCGCTTCATTTACATCCTTGATAACAGTTTGGCTAAAAATGGGATGCGATAACGAGAGAACGAGAATATAAATCAGCGTTGTCTTTTTCATCATGCTGTATGAACTAGGTTCCTAAATATAATGGCAATGATTACGATTCAAAACAACATAACCTATGACCAATATCAAAGTCAAGGTTTTTGAAACGGACAAAAAGCGCCATAAAACGGAAGAAAGCCCTTACCTTTGCGTACCACCTACCTCATAGATTTTTCGTCAACCATCCTCCGATTTCTTGGCCAAAAGACAACCGACAACCGAAACAAAATGCACGTTACAGGCTTTACTTTTATTCGCAACGCCGTCAAATTTGACTTCCCGATTGTGGAGGCAATCACCTCTATTTTACCCATTTGCGATGAGTTTGTGGTGGCCGTCGGGAAAAGTGAAGATGAAACCCTGCAACTCATTCAAGAAATAGATCCCGTAAAAATTCGAATCATCGAAACAATCTGGGATGAGTCATTGCGGGAAGGCGGGACGGTCTATGCCAAAGAAACCGACAAGGCTTTTCAGGCAATTTCCGAAAAATCAGACTGGGCATTTTACATTCAGGGCGACGAAGTAATCCACGAAAAGGACCTTCCAGCCATCCAAGCTGCCATGCAAAGCTGGAAAAATGACGAAAACGTTGACGGTCTTTTGTTTAAGTACATCCATTTTTACGGTTCATACGATTACGTGGGCGACTCGCCCCAATGGTATCGCCAAGAAATACGCATTGTCAAAAACAACAAAAACATCTATTCATACCGTGATGCGCAAGGGTTTCGGAAAAACGACAACCAAAAGCTGCGCGTCAAGCCTATTGAAGCGAGTGTTTATCATTACGGATGGGTGAAAGACCCGCGTGTGATGCAGCAAAAACACCTTCATATTCATAAATATTGGCACCCAGGCGATCCCGAAAAGCACATTAAAGTCTCCTCTGAGGGTTTTGATTATTCACAAATTGATTCTCTGGCCAAATTTACGGGTACGCATCCCCACATAATGCAAGCGCGGTTGAAGCGACAAAATTGGCAGTTCAGCCACGACATTTCTCATAAAAACCTGAGCCTAAAATACCGACTGAAACTTTGGGTCGCCAAACTGACGGGCTGGTATATTGGTGAATACAAGAATTATAAAGTGGTGTAATACAATGATTCTTAACTTGAAACCCTGTTGCACCCGTTTTTTATTTAAACTTGCCTCATGAAATGGTTTTCACTCCTTTGGGCAAGCTATCTGGTGATTTTGTCGTGCATTCCATGCACACACCACCACGATTTGCGTATGATTACCGATAGAGAAACGATTTTTCATCACGCGTCACACGACGACGAAAACGAGCATGACGAGAATGAAAACGAGCACCATCACGTTTGTTCTCCTTTTTGCCAATGTACCTGCAATGGCGGCTTTACAGTTCCTACGCCTTATTTCGAACTTCAAATTATATCGCTGATTTGCTCAGCCCAAACGCTTGTTTTTAGCAACCAATCTTCTTATACACCAAGCATTTTTGCTGCCATCTGGCAACCGCCCAAATTGCCAGTACAGGGATAATTATGCACTTTTTTCACTGAATTCAATTCATTTCATCCGATTTTGAGGAAAAACACCTCCTCATTGAAGTACGAACCAACGCGCTCCTTGGGATTGGAGTTGCTTTTTTTCAATGAAACACTATTGGCAAAAATCCATTCTTGCTTTTGGATTGACAATGCAATTCAGCCCTCTAATTATTGGGCAAGTAAGGCTGCCTGTTGAGGAGGCCGTCAAAATCGCTTTGCAGAAAAATCCAGCAATTAAAGCCTCGGCATTGGCCGTGCAGCGCAACGAACAGCTATTGGGCGCAGCCCGTAACGTTCCCAATCCTGACCTGACCTTTGATAGCCCAACGGGTGTTTTTTATACCCTTGGGTTCCAGCAATCCTTTCGCTTTCCTACAGTGTACGGCCGTCAATATCAACAACAGCAGCAGCAAATACTGTTGTCCCAAAAAGAACAGGTCATTACGGCCAACAACCTTAAATACCGCGTCCGTACCATTTATTCCGCTATCCAATCGGCCGAAGCTTATCAACGGCAACTACTTTCTCAAGACAGCTTGTACACCCAAATCAGTCAAGCGGCACAACGTAACTTTGATGCGGGAACCATTGATAAACTGGCACTTCTATACGCCCAAACACAAGCAGCAGAGGTAAAAAATCAGGCACGAGTTGCTGGATTTCAGATTGCGAGTCAGAAAAAACAATTAGAGATTTTAATGGGTATCTCGCTTTCTGCTTCTGTATTCACGACTTTAGTAAAACTTCCATCTCCCGCATTGGATACCTCAACCATTGTCCAAAACCCCGTGGTTCAGGTGGCGCAGCAATGGGAAACCGTGGCTCAAAAAGCCGTTGAAGTGGAGCGCGCCAATGCCCTGCCAGGTTTTATGGTAGGGTATTATAACCAAGGCACTCAAGAAGCTACTTTCGGATTACGCTGGCGGGCAGGAATCAGCCTTCCGCTGTGGTCAGGACAATATAAAAGCCGCATCAATGCCGCGCAAACTGAGCACCAGATGGCCCGACAAAACACCGAAGTGCAAAAACAAACGGTTAGCTCGGCGTTGCAACAAGCGCAAGATGATCTGACTTCGTCGGCCAATTCTCTGATTTTTTACGAAACCGTTGCTTTGGGCCAAGCCGACGCGATTATCGGCACAGCAAGGCGTTTTTTTGAAAATGGTCAAACCGACTACACCAATTTTTTACGCACTACCAACGACGCATACGCCATCAAACTACGCTATTTGGAAGCCCTACAAAATTATAATCAAGCAGTTTTGGCCCTTCATTATTTGACAGGAAACTTATGAAAAAGATACTTAAAAAAGCAATGGGAATAGCGCACGGAAACATGTTCTTATCCAAAGTTTACCCAACCTTTCACCAAAAATACGCAAGGTTGCTAATCCTCGTATTTATTACCCAATCCTTTCTGCTTACTTCTGCTTACGCCCAGCACGACCATGACCACGGTGACGGTGGCCACAGTCACGGCGAAGAAACGGCAAAGACAGAAGAGGTAAAATTACAGAAATCCGAAGCCGTCTCCGATAAGTACGAAGCGGTGTTGAAATACGAACACCTTCACGCTGGCGAAGCCGAAAAAATGACCCTTTATCTCGCCGACCCTACCACCAATCGAGCCCTTGGGGGCGCATCATTGAAATTGACGACTTCATTGGACAGCAAGGCTAAATTTGACATTATCCCCAAAGAATCAGGAATTTACGAAGTATCCGCCACTTTCTCTCGCGATAGAACTTTTACGCTAACGTTGGCCATCAACGGCACAAATGGCACCGATATACTTCTTTTAAAAGGAATCAGAGTAGGCCACAACGAAGGAGCTCATGTCCACGACGAAGCCAACGGATGGCAGGTAGCCTTAGGAAATTGGCGAACTTGGGGCATCTTTGGTGGCGGGCTTTTGGTAGGGTTAGGAGTCATGTTTTTGATCATGAAAAGCCGAAATCGGACGTTATTTGTCATTCTGATTTTAGGATTTTGTCTTTTGCCTCTCGCCAATTACCAGCCTGTTTCTGCCCAACATGACCACGACCACGAGGGAGAAAATATCCATCAGGCCAATGCAACGTTGACCGATGTATTTGAAGTACCGAAAGAAACCCAATTTTTGTTTGAAGTCTTGACCCAACCAGTCAGCGCGGGTGGTTTTCTTCCCACTACGCAGCTCAACGGCACAGTCATTCCTTCTTCCACGGGGCTGGCGGTGGTACAACCTCCCCAACCCGGGCGAATCATTTCGCTGAATGTGCGGGTAGGCCAAAAAGTATCTAAAGGCCAGACCTTAGCCATCATAGAACAGACTTTGGACGCAACAGCATTGATAAATCTCCAAGTAGAGCGCAATACCCTTGAAGCCGAGCTTTCTGTGGCCCAACGAGAATATGACCGCCTCAAAAAAATCGAAGACATTGCCGCCAAGCGTGAGGTATCAGAGGCCGCTGCACGCTTGCAAAAAGCACAGGAAAATCTCAAAGTGTTCAACGACATTGCACAAGGCGGCAAAGGTACCCATCGTCGCTTTCCGCTCGTTGCGCCCATCAGCGGGCTGGTATCGCCCTTTAGTGTCGCTATCGGCTCTACCGTTGGGACGGGCGATACAGTTTTTCAACTGACCAATTTAGCCAAAGTATACGTGGAAGCACAGCTATTTGAACGCGATGCTGAGAGCCTCTTTTCGGCAACGGGCTACGAAGTTATCTGTCAACGCGAAGCAGGACAACACCGTACAACCCGCGTGCGACTATTATCCGCTGCGCAGTCGGTCAATGCCAATCAGTCCCAAAAAGCACTTTTTGAAGTAGAAAATCCTACTGATGATTTTAAAATTGGCGAGTTTGTGTCGATTCGAATTCAGGGGAAAACGAATGGAAATACGCTCTCCTTACCCAATTCAGCCCTGAGCCAAATCAATGGTAAATCCTGCGTTTTTATCAAAGAATCCCCAGAAAATTACCGAATTCAATACGTGGCCACTGGTCCCAACAACGGCGACTTTACGACCATTCCCAAAGGCATTAACAACGATGATAAAGTAGTGGTGGCTTCGACGTATCAATTAAAAATGATCTTTATAAATCGGTAATATGCTCGACAGAATCATTAAGTTTTCGTTACACAACCGTCTGTTGGTCATCGCATTATCAGCAATGTTGTTGGTCTATGGCGTGTACGTAAGTCTTCAACTTCCCATCGACGTTTTACCCGATTTGAATCGCCCTAGGGTGACTGTTTTTCTGGAATCCAATGGATTAGCACCCGAAGAAATAGAAACACAGGTGGTATTGCCCGTCGAAACAGCCCTCAACGGCGCTCCAGGCGTAGAAACTGTCCGAAGCACTTCTGCCATCGGATTGGGAATGGTGTTTGTGGAGTTTGACTGGAATGTTGAGATTTACAAAGCTCGTCAACTGGTGGCTGAAAAGCTCCAAACGGTGCAGCTCCCCAATGGAATCACGCCCATCATGGGGCCCATCAGCTCCGTCATGGGGCAGATTATGTACGTAGGCGTGAGCGCCGATACTACCAATCCCGCCGACCTTCGAACGTTGGCAGATTTCAGCATTCGGCGCAGGTTATTGAGTATCAAAGGCGTATCTCAAGTAATTCCGATTGGTGGCGAGCGACGTCAGTATCAAGTACAAGTTTCTGGTCAACGGCTCAAGCAGTACAAGGTAAGTTTGGACCAAGTTGAAAATGCGCTCTCAAAAGCTTCTCAAAACACGTCGGGAAACTTTTATTATGAATACGGCAGCGAGGTGTTGATTCGTAACATTGGCCGCGCCCAATCGTTGGAAGACTTGGCCAATACCGTGGTCACAAGTCAGGGCGGTGTGCCCATTCTGCTATCGCAGGTGGCAGATGTCAAATTTGGCTCTGCCTTCAAACGAGGCGACGGTAGCATCAACGGAAAACCCGCTGTGATATTGGCGGTAGAAAAACAACCGGGCGCGAATACGGTCGGTCTCACAAAACAGATTGAACAAGCCTGTAGCGAACTTCAACGGTCACTTCCGAAAGACATTACGATAAATCCGTCCATTTTTCAGCAAAGCAAGTTCATTCAAGCATCCATTGACAATGTTTTGGAAGCGCTCCGCGATGGGTTCATTTTGGTCGTCATTGTGCTATTTTTGTTCTTAATGAATCTCCGCACCACCGTCATTACCTTGACAGCCATCCCATTATCATTGGTCATTACCGCCCTGATTTTCAAAGCGTTTGATTTGTCTATCAACACCCTGACCTTGGGGGGCTTGGCCATTGCCATTGGCGAATTGGTAGATGACGCCATCGTCGATGTCGAAAATGTGTTTAGGCGTTTGCGCGAAAATCAGCAACTCGATACGCCCAAATCTACCTTACGCGTGGTGTACGAAGCCAGTTCTGAGGTTAGAAATTCCATTGTCTATGCCACGGTCATTGTCGTGCTGGTTTTTATTCCGCTGTTTTACATGGAAGGCATCGAAGGGCGGATTTTTGCCCCTTTGGGCATTGCTTACATTACGTCCATTACCGCTTCGCTGTTTGTGTCCCTCACGCTTACGCCCGTCTTGTGCAGTTATTTTTTAAAAATAAAAAGTGCCAGTAAGCACTCAAAAAGTTTTTGGAATCGAATTTCAACACTAGCCGCCTCAGAGACCGACACACGTTTGGTGAGATGGTTAAAAACAAAAGACACGCACATACTTCATTGGTCGCTCAATCGGCCTAAGGCCATTATTGGCACCGCTATTGTGCTGATTTTAATTTCTTTAGGAACGATTCCTTTTTTTGGAACTGAGTTTTTGCCGCCATTTAATGAAGGAGCTTTTACCGTTAATTTAATTGCCCCCACGGGAACTTCGCTTGAGGAATCCAATAAGATAGGGACGCTGGCCGAAAAACTGATGCTGCAAATCCCCGAAGTGGAATACGCCAGCCGTCGAACAGGTCGGGCCGAGTTGGACGAGCACGTTGAACCCGTGAGTCGGTCAGAAATTGATGTTACTATACGGCCTGATATTGAGCGGAGTCGTAGCGAAATCATTGCCGATATTCGCAAAAAGCTGAGCATTTTAAAGGGTGTTTCCGTGGGCGTGGGGCAACCGATTTCACACCGCATTGAGCATTTGCTGTCGGGGGTTCAGGCGCAGGTTGTGTTGAAGATTTACGGAAACGATTTGGCCGAACTGCGCTCCATGGCTCAGAAGGTGCAGGCTACCATGCAAGGGGTAGAGGGCGTCACTGACCTTGCCATCGAACGCCAAACGCTGGTTCCCCAATTGTTGATTCGGGTACGGCGCAATGACCTGCAACGTTTTGGATTACAGGCGGGAAAAGTCACCGAAGAATTGGAAGTATTTTATAACGGAAAGATAACGGGGCAAATCTACGAAGGGCAAAAATCATTTGACATCCTGATTCGTACCAACGAGCGCGAGCGCAGCAATTTAGAAGCCATCCGAAATACCCAAATCTCCACGCCCGAAGGAGAGCTTATTCCGCTTCATCAAATCGCGGATATTGAACAAACCATGACTGTCAATCAAGTAGTACACGAAAATACCCAACGGCGCATGGTAGTTTCGGCCAATGTGCACGGACGTGATTTGGGGAGTACGGTTGAAGAAATCAAGCAGAAAATGAGCAAAGTGTCGTTGCCTCAAGGCTATTTTATTGTGTATTCTGGCCTGATTGAGAGCCAGGAGTCGGCCTCGCAATTGATTATATTTTTAGCCATTTTCTCGATTTTGGCCATTTTTTTGGTGCTTTATACTCATTTCAAATCTATCGCCATCGTATTGCAAATCATGCTCAATATTCCGCTGGCGTTGATTGGCAGCGTGGTAGCGGTAATGCTTACGGGCGGCACTTTTTCGGTTGCTACGCTGGTTGGATTTATCACACTAACGGGCATCGCGAGTCGAAATGGAATTATGATGATTTCCCACTACATTCACTTGGTGGAAAAAGAAGGTGAGACATTCAGCAAACCCATGATTATCCGAGGTTCTCTCGAACGGCTTGTCCCCGTATTAATGACGGCACTAGTAGCCGCCTTAGCGCTCGTTCCGCTCACGCTCGACCCACAAGCGGCGGGTAAAGAAATTCTTTACCCCGTTGCAACGGTTATTCTGGGCGGGCTACTTTCGAGTACATTCTTGGATATTATTGTAACGCCCGTGGTATTTTATACGTTTGGTAAAAAAGCATTGCAAACTTATTTTTCCTCAAAAAACAAGCAAGATATTTTAAGTTAAATTCTATCATAATGGTTAGCAAACCTTCCTCAATTTTGCTTTTTATTCTAACATTTTGCACATCTGTACTTTTGGCGCAAACCAAAGGAACTGTTCTGTCAGGCAAAATCAGAGATGCCCAAACCAAAGCAGCGCTCCCATTTGTAAATATTGTATTAACAACCGACATAGACAGTGCTTTTGTGGTTGGCACAATCACCAATGACGAAGGGATTTTTTCGCTGCCTTCCGTCAAAAAAGGTAAATACAAATTGACCGCTTCGTTTGTGGGGTATCAGGTCACGAAACAAACGGTATCGGTGGGGCAACTGAGCGATTTTTTAGATTTAGGCACCATTGACTTGCCTGAAGACCGCCAGACACTTGAAGAAGTAAAGGTAGTGGCGCAGCAACAGGGTATTGCGGGCACAATGGATAAAAAAACATTTTTGACCGCTGATAATATCAGCCAAACCAGCGGCTCAGTGTTACAAATGATGAACAATCTGCCTGGAATTACCACCTCCCAGGAAGGCAAAATTCAGCTCAGGGGCTCCGATAAAGTAGTGGTGCTGATTGATGGAAAACAAACGGCATTGACGGGCTTTGGCAGTCAAACTGGGCTTGATAATTTGCCAGCTTCAGCTATTGAAAAAATCGAAATCATCAACAACCCCTCCGCCAAATACGATGCCAACGGCAACGCGGGCATTATCAATATCATTTTCAAAAAGAATGAACAATACGGCTGGAACGGCAAAGTCGGCTTGGCGGCAGGCTTGGGCGCTTTATGGGTTAGAAAAGAGAACCTGCCTACGATTCGTCCCCAGTTTCAGAATACGCCTAAGCTGAATCCTTCCTTTTCCATCAATCACCGCAAACACAAAGCCAATGTATTCTTACAGGGCGATTGGCTTTATACCCAAACGCTCAATAAAAATGAGTTTTCTACCCGCACCTATGATACGGGAGAAAACGTCATTCAGCAAATCAAACGCAACCGAACCACCACCTATGCCACCGTCAAAACGGGAATAGACTACGCTTTCAATTCCAGCAATACGCTGACGGTTTCGGGGCTTTTTAACCGTGAGAAGATCCTTGATAACGGCGATAACCCTTATTTTAAGGACGATTTCTCCAATCGGTATCGTTTATGGCAGTTTTTGGAAGATGAGGTAAAATATACGGCCATGGCCACGGCGGTATTTGTTCATAAGTTCAGACAACCAGGACGTTTGCTGAATTTCAATTATAATTACACGTTTCACCGCGAAGACGAAAAATACTTTTTCACCAACACCCTTCCAGCATCTACTGGCACTGATTCCTTCAAATTGCTTTCGGATGAGCAAGTTTCCGATTTCAACGTTGACTATGTCCGCCCTCTTCGGCAGGGCAAGCTGGAAACGGGCGTCAAGTTGAGAAGACGGAGTATTCCCGTCAATATGCAATTCTTTCCAGGTCAAAATTCACCGTTGGACGTAAATGCCGGCGGTTGGGCCAATTATTACGAAACCATTCCCGCCCTGTACGGAAATTATGTGTTTGAAAACGATAAGATAGAATTGGAAAGTGGCCTTCGGGTGGAGTACGTAAAGGTCAATTACGAAGTAAATCCCAACCATAATACCTACAAAAGCGACGGCTATAACTACACACAGCCTTTTCCAAACCTGAGGCTGGCGTATAAATTCAATGATAAAAACAAAATTTCGTTCTTTTTTAACAGGCGCGTAGACCGTCCCAATGAAGTAGATATTCGCATTTTTCCCAAATACGATGAACCTGAGCTGATAAAGGTCGGCAACCCAACTCTCAAACCTCAGTTTACAAGTTCTTTTGAAATGGGGTATAAAACCAATTGGCTAAACGGTAACCTTTATGCCGCAGCGTACCAACGCATTACCGACGGTACCATTACACGCATTGCCACTCAGGTGCCAGGGAGTGTTTTACTGTATAATATCTTTCAAAACATTGGGCGAAGCTACAACACCGGCATAGAAATGGTATGGCAACAGCAACTTACCAAACCAGTCTCGCTGAATGCAAGTGTGAATATTTATCAAAATACGATTAACGCATTTTCGGTTATCAACAAATATCCCGTGCCCACAACCTATACCGCCGATAAACAGCAACTCGTATCTGGAAACGTGAAGCTCAACAGTCTGGCACATTTGTCAAACGGCTTTGATGTGCAGGTCAGTGCCGTATATCTAGCCCCCGACCTTATTCCGCAGGGGCGCATCGAACAACGCTTTTCTCTTGATTTAGGCATTAAGAAAAATGTACAAAAAGGTAAAGGTGACATCTTTTTGAACGCCACCGACCTACTGAATACTATGCAAATCAGAAAAAAAATTACGGGAAATGGTTTTGTACTACAAAGCACTGACTATTACGAAACGCAGGTAGTGCGCTTAGGATATAATCGCAAGTTTTAATCAGAAATAAGCTAAACAACCATGAATGAAATCCTCTTTGGCGCTTTGATTTTAAGCATTTTACACGCACTAATTCCTAGCCACTGGCTGCCTTTTGTGACCATCGGCAAAACCGAACATTGGTCTGAAAGCCGCACGCTGGCCGTGACGGGTTTAGCGGGCTTGGCCCATACCGTCAGCACAAGCATTTTGGGGCTTATCATCGGATATGCGGGCTACGAATTATCAGAAAGCTACCATGAGCTTGCCGAAAGCGTTATTCCTGCGGTTTTGTTGATGTTGGGCCTTTGGTACTTGATGCAACACATTCGCCATTCGCACGCTCACGAGCACATTGACCCTGCTGCCATTAATGGAAAATCGTTCAAAACCCTGCTTTTATCGCTTTGTGTGGGCATGTTTTTATCGCCTTGCATGGAAATCAACGCCTACTTCCTGAGTGCGGGCGCGCTGGGCTGGCAGGCGTTGGGTTTAGTTGCTTTGATTTACAACGTGGTTACGTTGGCAGGAATGATTCTGATGGTTTGGGTAGCGAGTCGTGGTTTACGATTGGTCAATGCGCACTGGTTTGAACACAACGAGAATCTTATTACTGGTCTCACACTCATTGGGTTAGCCATTTTAAATTTCTTTATTGAGTTCTAAAAAAAGGCATTTCTTATGAAAAATACCGATAGTGTACCTTTGGCGCAACAAGCTCCCGAAAAAGCCAATAAGCCTACCCACGAACATAATCACTCAAAAGCCCCTGAAGAAAGTCTCCTGAAAATTTATTGGCGGTTGTGGTTGAGCTTGACTATTTTGATAGGTTTTCTGCTGCTAAAATTTGTGTTATCCTACGAACTGACTCAACCCGTAGAGATAGGCCTGATGGTGGCGGCCTACTTATTGGCGGGTTATCCTACCCTCGAACGCGCTTTTCTCTCATTAAAACGCAGCGATTTTTTCAATGAATTTACCTTAATGTCAATCGCTACACTCGGTGCTTTTTACATTGGCGAATACAGCGAAGGCGTGGCCGTAATGGTCTTTTATGAAATCGGCGAGTTGTTTCAAAGTCTGGCGGTAAATCGTTCCAAACGTTCTATCAAAGCCTTATTGGATATTCGTCCCGATTCAGTTACTGTTGTACGCAATGGAAATCATCAGGTAATTCATCCTTCCGACGTGGCAGTTGGGGAAATGATTATAGTAAAAGCGGGCGAAAAAATTGCGCTTGATGGTACACTACTTACTCAAAAAGCTACTTTCAATACCTCCGCCCTAACGGGAGAATCTCGCCCCGCTACCAAACACGCTGGCGATGCTGTATTGGCAGGAATGATTAACTTAGAGAGGCTTATTGAAATGCAGGTTTCGACCGCTTTCAAGGACTCTAAGCTTTCGCGCATTTTGTCTATGGTGCAGGACGCCACCTCCCGAAAAGCCCCTACCCAACTGTTTATCAGCCGTTTTGCCAAAGTTTATACGCCCATTGTTTTCTTTTTGGCATTATCGGTGATTCTCCTTCCTTTCTTTTTTGTGGATACCTATCAATTCAAAGAATGGCTATACCGAGGCATGGTTTTTTTGGTGATTGCCTGCCCGTGCGCCTTAACGGTCTCCATTCCACTGGGCTACTTTGGGGGAATCGGGCTGGCTTCTCGTCATGGAATCTTGGTTAAAGGCTCTAATTTTTTGGATGTAATGACCGAGTTAACCACGGTTGTTTCTGATAAAACGGGGACCCTCACCCGAGGGGTTTTCAAGGTTCAGGAAATAAAAACAAGCCTTGACGAACAGGAATTTATTCAAACAGTAGCCGCGCTGGAAAAGGCTTCAACACACCCTATTGCCAAAGCCATCGCCGAATATGCCCTTGACCAAACCCAAATACACCACGTTGAACGGGTAGAAGAAATAGCGGGACAGGGTTTAAAAGGAATCGTTGCTGGCAAAAACGTTCTGTGCGGCAATCTTAAACTTCTGCAAAAATTCAACATTACCTATCCCACCGAGCTAGAACAAATCGTTGACACCATCGTAGCTGTTAGTATTGATAATCAATATGTTGGTTATCTTACCATTGCCGATGAAGTAAAAGAAGATGCCGCCCAAACCGTAGCTGAATTAAAAAAAATGGGTATTGAGACCATTATGCTCTCGGGCGATAAAGCGGCAGTGGTTCAAAAAATAGCCGACCAACTTCACATCTCAACCGCCTACGGAGAGTTGCTTCCAGAAGATAAAGTACAAAAAGTACAGGAGCTCAAAAACGCCGGCAAACGCATCGCGTTCGTTGGCGATGGAGTCAACGATGCGCCCGTTGTGGCCCTTGCCGATGCGGGCATCGCCATGGGCGGCTTAGGCTCAGATGCCACCATTGAAACCGCTGATATTGTGATTCAAAATGACCAACCTTCGCGCATTGTGGCCGCCATTAAAATCGGCAAACTCACCAAACAAGTGGTTTGGCAAAACATTATCTTGGCAATGGGTGTAAAAATAGCCGTTATGGCGCTGGGTGCAGGCGGCGTTGCCAACCTCTGGGAAGCCGTTTTTGCTGACGTAGGCGTAGCGTTATTGGCGATTTTGAATGCTTACAGAATTCAATCCAAAACCCTCTCCTAAAGGCATGACCACGTATTCAGACATCGACGATTTTTTTGCCAATCAAACCCCCGAAATCCGACAGGTACTCCAATACATTCGGCAGTTATTGCTGGTCGCCCACCCAAAAATGCGCGAAAAGTTTATGTACAGCAATACTATTTTTTTTATTTGCCTAGACTACGTCTGTTATTTTGGAAAAATACACAAAACGAAAGGCGTTGAAATTGGCTTTGTAAAAGGGTTTTTGTTGTCAAACGAGCAGGGATTGCTGGAAGATAAAGGCCGCAAGCTAATTCGGGGGATAACGGTACGCAACCTTCAGGAATTCCGAGCTATTGAAGATGCCTTTCTGGAAATTGTGCAGGAAGCCATTCTGATTAATGAAACACAGCCCGAGAAAACCTTCGCCAAAATCATTTTTGGAACGCGTAAAAAAAAGTAGCGACGCATGATGGCGCGTCGCTACACAATTAATTCCTTAAAACTCCATTTTCTTAATAACTCAAAATCGTAAACTCGGTACGGCGGTTTTTCTGGTGTTCTTCTTCGGTTTTGGCCTCCTTGATAATCAACCGCGACTCACCGTAACCTTTGGCAATCAATCGTTCTTTTTCAATTCCTTTCGTCACGATATAATCTACCGCCGATTGTGCCCGATTTTGCGACAGTTTGTTGTTGTAGCTCTCCGAAGCACGCGCATCCGTATGCGAACTCAGCTCAATACTTACGGTAGGGTTATCTTTCAGGATTTGAACCAATTTGTCCAGTTCAATGGCCGCATCTGAACGGATATTGAATTTATCCAAGTCGTAGTAAATATTTTCTAGGACGAAGGTTTTGTTCACCGCCAAACGGTCCATTTTCAGCGCTACATAAAACGTGGTATCCATCGTCAGCTTCTTACGGAAAATTTGCGGAATGGATTTGCCCGCCATCGTAAATGGCTCGCGTTTAGTGATATATCCCCGCTTTTCAATCAACAACGAATAATCCTTGCCTTCTTCCAGCGGAAACGTACCAAATACACCGCCACCTGTTGAAACGCCTTGCCCTACCAAGCTATCGGCACTGATTTCAAATATTTTTACAATGGCCGAATCGAGCAACGCCGCTGGTGTTTCATTGGATGAAATGGTTCCTGCCAAATAATAATTAACAATTTTAGGCGGCTCGGGCTTACCAACCGTCCGACGACGAGGGTCATCCAGAGGCAGTTTTTCAAGCTCGGCAATTTGGGTAGAATCCAATCCTACGCTTTCGTCTTCAAAGGCATAAATATCGTCATCTCCTTTGCCACCCACTCGGTTGGAGGAGAAGAAACCATATTTCATATCTTCATCAAGATAGACCAGCCCGAAATCGTCAAAGCGGGAATTGATGGGAGCGCCGAGGTTTTCGATGGTAATTACCCCTTGAGAACGCGTTGCCACAAATAAATCCAGTTTGCCTAAGCCCGGATGACCATCAGACGCGAAATACAGTTTCGCATCGGGGCCTACGTACGGAAACATCTCATCGCCAGGCGTATTGATATCTTTACCCATATTGACGGGCTTACTAAAACGCCCAGAGGCATCCATATTGGCTCGATAAATATCAATTCCTCCTACGCCACCAGGACGATTGGAACAGAAATACAAAGTCCGCCCGTCGCGCGAAAAGGCAGGGCTTCCGTCCCAAGCGGCTGAATCACTGACTGGAATCAGGCGCGGCTCGGTCCATTTATTACTCGCAAAGCGGCTCAGGTACAAATCTACATCGGCCGTTCCTTTCTTTTTACCCGTATTTCCTCGCGCAAACACAACGGTTTTTCCGTCTTTGGTAAACGTAACGTTGGCTTCATTGACCCCTTCCAAAAATAAGGCAGGACTGAATATTTCGGGTTCTCCACCTGTTTCGTCATAGTTTTCCGCCAATTTTACTTTATAAATCCCCGTCATTGGCATACCGTTGTTTTTGTACTGGGTCTCTTTGCGGGTAGCGGCAAAAATCAAGTCTTCATCTTTGACGAAAGGCGAAAATTCCGCACCAGCAGTATTGAGTTTCTCCAAATTCTTGATTTGGTAAAAGGTCTTTTTCTGCTGGATAATGTCAATAGCTTTGAGCGTATACAACTCACGGTTTGCTTTTTCGGTTGCTACTTTATTGGTAGGGTTGCTCGCGATGTATTTTTCGAGTTGAGCGGCAGCTTCAGCGTATTTGCCAGCGGCTTTGAGTGCAAAGGCATAATTAAAAGGAGCTTCTGGGTTGGTTATCCCGTTTTCTAAGGCTTTTTGATAATACGGAACCGCCAACTCAAAACGATTCGACATGCGAAACGATTCAGCAATGAGATAATTGGCACGACCAAGTTCGTAACCAGCGGTAACTGCCGTCTGTAAATCCTTAATTGCCAGGCTGTATTCACCGTTGTCAAACTTGCGAACTCCCTGTTTAAAAATAGATTGTGTAGAATTACACGCGGTCAAAATGGCCATTAAACCCACAAAGGCCAAGCCGGATATGAATGTATGCTTTTGCATAATAAGTCAGGTGCGATGCGTAAGCGGCTAAGTTAGCAAAATGATTAATTTCTGCTAAACTTTAACGCGAAATAGTGCTCAAATGTTGCATAAAAAAACCTGACGGAGTCGAAATTCCGTCAGGTTTTTAAAAGATATTTCCGTCAGTATTTTTGAGTTATAAAATCCAGCGGAAAAATACATAGAGTGTAAACGAAAGAAAAATAGAAACGGGTAACGTCAAAACCCACGCAAGCAAAATATTTCGAACCGTTTTAGCTTGCAGGTTTTTGATTCCTTTGCTGGCCACCATCGTGCCCGCAATCCCCGACGAGAGCATGTGCGTAGTACTCACGGGAAGTCCCAATCCAGATGCCAAGCCTATCGTACTGGCTGCTACCAGTTCTGCCGATGCGCCCTGCGCATAGGTAAGGTGAGACTTACCGATTTTTTCGCCCACGGTCACTACAATACGTTTCCAACCCACCATCGTACCCAAACCCAACGAAAGTGAAATCATCAATACCACCCAAAAAGGTGCATAATCGGTATACCGCCGCAGCCCTTTTTTATCATCGGTATTTTCTTTGATGGACGCTTTATCCTGCTCACTAAAGTTGGCCGAAGCACTTTCTGTCAGTTTTTTCAAATTGCTGTTAATCACCAATATATCACGGCGCGCATTCAGGCGCTCATCCTGCCGTATTTTCCCTTCTGTGGTGTGCACCACTAAGGTATTCAGGTCATTGCTGCTACTTCTGATTTTTGAGAGTTGTTTTTTCTCTTCGATTCCTAGCAATGTGGTATCAATCTTCGCCAATGTTTGTTCGATAGTCACCAAGTTTTGCTTCAGTGACTTAGGGTCTACTTCATTGTTAAGTGCAAAATAGGTGGGTACAATACCAATCAAAATCAGCATAACTAGCCCCACTCCCTTCTGTCCGTCGTTGTTACCATGGAAAAAACTTACCCCTGTACATGTTACAATCAGCACAATTCGAATCCACAAAGGCGGCTTTTGGTTTTTCTTAGGTTCACTAAATACTTGTTCGCGGGCTTCTTTACTTAAGGCACGTCGTAAAACAAACATGAGAATAACGGCCAAACTAAACCCAACCAGCGGCGACAATAGCAACGACCCAAAGATTTCGGTGGCCTTGCCCCAGTTTACGCCCGCACCGTCGGTGGCTTCGGGCATCACCGAAAACGCCAAACCGACTCCCAAGATAGAGCCAATCAACGTATGCGAGCTCGAAGATGGCAATCCAAAATACCAAGTTCCAAAATTCCAGATGATGGCGCTCAATAGCAATGCAAGCACCATTGCGATGCTGTGATATACATTTTGGTCAATGAGCAACTCAACGGGCAAAAGATTCACAATTCCCATTGCCACGGCAATCCCCCCCAAGATAACACCCAAAAAATTACAAAAACCCGACCAGATAACAGCGGTTGTGGGTTTGAGGGAATTGGTGTAAATAACGGTAGCAACGGCGTTGGCGGTATCATGAAAACCATTGACAAATTCAAAAGCACAGGCGCATAAAATGCAAATACAGAGAAGAATAAAAATGTCTGTTTCTAAGCCAAACATGGGGAGTTCGTAGTTTATCGTTTATAGTTCACTCTTCACCTTCTTTTTGATACTTAAAGGCTTACACCTATGTAAACTATCTACTTATGTGTTTATTAAGTTAGGTTTTGAGGGCAAAGGTAAAGTAAACTTTTGAGGCGTATGTTAAGAAATTGTTAACACCATCTTTCAAAAATAAAGGTTATCTTAGTTTAAGAGCGGCGAGTCTGGTCGGTCGGCCCGTCTTAGCTTCTTGCGCCAATCCAATTGATATTTCAATTTGATTTCCCCTTTTTCGTCCAAAGCCCTTATGACCAAATTATTTCCATTTAAGTTATGCATTATGGTATCATCGGTGCTCCGTTTCAGGTTGCTTAGCGGTACCTGCACCAACAAGTCCGTTTTATCTCTGAAACTGTAGGTGCCTCCCACAAAAAAGGTCAGCACGCTGGACTCGATTTTCATTTGCTCCATATTTAGCTCTTGCCCCTGTAGAATAAACTGGTTTTTGATGTTCTCAAACCGCACGTTTTCAAAATCTCTTTTTCTAAAAAATATCTTTTGAATCCGTTGAATTGGTTCAAAATGATTCAGTTCACCATTGGACAGCTCAAATGAAAGACGCCCTTTCATACTCGCTGGTACAAACTTAAATGAAGTCGTCAATTGACTGCTGTAAGTGAAATCCGTGCTGATTTTTCCGCTGAGATTACGGTCCGAAATGGTGGTCTGGCCAAAATTTTCAAATGCATAAAAAACCTTTTGAACATCTGCATGATTTACATTTCCACGTGCATATAGGCGGTGCACCGGGCGATCAAAATCCTCAATCCCTCCAGTGACTTGAAAATCACCGCCAAAGGCGTTCATTCTTACATTTTCACATTTTACTGATTTCTCGCTGAAATAGATGTGCCCTTTTACATTCGTAGCTTCAAACTTACGATAATGCACTTTTTTGGCCATCACCACCGCCTTCAATTCAAGCTGTGAAGCGATTTTGGCAATCAATTTGGTAAAAAGTTTATTGTTTTTTCTGGAAAGTGTTTTGTTATAATCTCGAATCCAATCCAAACCCAAATCTGGCGTAAACAGAGCTATGTATCCATTGACTTTATCGGACGAATTGAACGCATAAGGCAACAGCCCCGTCACTTTGCCACTTATCCGAATTTTGTTTCGCCGGTGGTTAAAATGTAGGTAGGACAAATCGACCGTTTTTTCATTGAATCGGATAGTGCTGTACATACGGGTAAAATTCATTCGTTGAGGAAAATACGTAAAAGCGGCATTTTCGAGTTTGGCGTTCCCGTCCAACTTCCCATTCAATTCATTGGTTTTTTCGTTAAAAATAGGGTTCATTTTGCCCGTATAACAATAACTGATAAGTGCTTTTCCTGCATTTAATTTAAAGTAATGCTCGTCAAACAATGAATTTAATTGGGGTAAATCTGCTTTAAAATTGCCCTCCATGGACAGAAAGGGTGCCTCAAAATCAGTGACCGTAAAAAAAGTGTTCAACGGGATATTTCCATACAATTGACCCGTTATATGCTTGGCAATCAGGCGGGAGTTTTGATCACTTGCCGGCAGCGCAGGATTGGCCTGATTGGTAAAATGGGCCGTTGCCAATACATTTAGTATAGCGCCAATGGGGCTTTCATAATTAAACCTTTTGGTCTGAAAATCAATTGACACCGTTGGGTTTTCCCGTTGAAACAACGGCGCATCCAACTGGACGGTAGCAGTTACGACGGGCAAAATATTAAACCGACTAATTGTATCGGCTAACCGTTTGGGGATAATCGCCAATGCCCGCGTCGCGTGAATTGTATCAGTCTTAATTTCAAGGCGAGCGTGGCCTTGAGGTGCAAAATCAAAGCTGCCTTTCAATTCAAATGTATCGTCATAGACTTTGACTTTGGAAGGAAAAATGCGCAAAAAGGACGTTTGAGAGCTAAACGTCATGTTCATATCCAGTTCGGTGGGCTTATGGCTCAGAAACGCACCCCGCTTTTTATTGAACGCCATTTCATCAAAATAGACATTCCCTTTCAACTCCAACTCCCAAAGCGTATCCCTTCGGTTGACGTAATTGGTCAAATCTTCGGCTTTTAAGGCAATGTGTTGGTCTTTGCGGATATTTTCCAAAGAGAAGGACACATTTTTGAGGCACACATCCTTTAAATTTCCAATTACTTTATTGAGGGATGTAGAGTCTCTCTTTTGGCCTACTGACAAGCTATCTCGTGGACGAAAAACGCTGAGATTACTGTACCCTTCTTTATCGACAAGGATATTGATTTTACCTTCTTTCAAACAAATTGATTTAATCTGAAATTCTTTTTTAAACAGACTTTTCATATCTACCTGAATCGTAAGTTGCTGAATAAAAAGAAATTCTGCACGATGCCTTGCATAAGCCGTATCTTGCAAATGAACATCAAAAAGCGAGAAAGAGAAGCCAATTCCGTTAGCAAAAGGCGTAAAACCAAAATCACGGGCCGTCAACCGACCATTAATCTCTTGATTTGCTTTTTTTAGAATGTATTGAAAAGCGTCGTCGCGGTATTGATAGGCCCAAGTCAACATACCTCCCATCACAACCGCTAACACGCCGAATAAGGAAAGGATGATTTGAGTTGTTTTGGAAAAAGACATACTTGAAACCGAAAAATAACAAACTGTCAAACGTAAATAAAAAGATATTGATAACGAGCACTTTGCAAACTAAAATGGTCACTTTGCGCCAAAGTCATTTTTATATAAAAGTAATACTACAATATACATTACTTTTATTACATAAAAATATCATACCAACACGATGCAATATAGAAGATTTGGAAGAACTGATTGGCAGGTAAGCGAAATCGGCTACGGAATGTGGGGGCTAGCAGGATGGACTGGCTCCGAAGAAAATGAATACAATGCGGCATTGAATCGCTCCGTCGAACTAGGCTGTAATTTCTTTGACACCGCCTGGGGATACGGTGCTGGGCAAAGCGAACGAACCCTCGGCGAGCTAGTAAAACGTCATCCAGACCAACGTCTGTACGTGGCCACCAAAATCCCGCCCAAGAACTTTAAATGGCCATCCAAAGCAGAATATCCGTTGGAAGAATGCTTTCCAGCGTCACATATTATTGAGTACACCGAAAAAAGCCTTCAGAATCTCGGCGTTGAAACCATTGATTTACAGCAGTTTCACGTATGGGAAGACCATTGGGCACAGCATGAAGAATGGCAAAAAGCGATTGAGCAACTAACCCGCGACGGAAAAGTACTTCACTGGGGCATCAGTGTAAATCGCTGGGAACCCGATAATGTACTGAACACCCTCAAAACAGGGCTTATTTCGTCGGTGCAAGTCATTTATAATATTTTTGACCAAGCGCCCGAAGACAATCTGTTTCCGTTATGCCGCGAGTTGGACGTAGCCGTGATTGCCCGTGTGCCATTTGATGAAGGTACGCTCACTGGAACAATGACCAAAGAAACCACATTCCCCTCGAACGATTGGCGAGCTACGTATTTTGTACCCGAAAACCTCAACTCCAGCGTCGACCACGCCGATGCGCTACGGCCACTGATTCCGTCGGGGATGACCATGCCAGAAATGGCGCTGCGGTTTATTTTAAGTAATCCCGATGTGGCAACCACCATTCCAGGAATGCGCAAACTTCGTAACGTAGAAGCCAATATGGCCTCTTCTGACGGCGCGGGATTAGAGGCAGAATTGCTCGAAATACTCAAAGGCCACCGCTGGGACCGCGAACCAACCAGCTGGAGTCAATAGGAGCAAAATAAAATGCTGAAGGCATTGTTTCTGCCTTCAGCATTTTATTTTCAAAACCGCGCTTCTTCCCAGCTCGAATCTAAGTCTTTCAGATAACGCTTATATACCGCCACTTTCTTTTGAATCCTTTCTTCTTTGGCATCCAGCTGCTCGATTCGTTTAATGACGGCCTCATAAAATTCCGTCAAATGATCCCGAAGACTATTTCGGTGTTCGCACCTAGCAAAAGAACCCGCATATTTTGTTGACGAATCTGGAGTTATGGTATGGAGGTACTGCAATTCCAAATCATCTACTTGATGGGCTATTACCAAAAGTCTGTCAGAGGTAGGCATAAAGGGCACCAAATTAGTGATGGTCTTGATAATGTGCCTCACAACGATGTAATCCTCTCTTCCCCAAAAATAAATTTGATCGAAGGCCAAATCCACGAGTTGTTCGAAGCTAAATTCCCGAATAAAAATATTTTTCTCGGCCAACAGTTTTGCCTCTTTCGAGACAGTTTCACTCAACGCTGCTTTTTCGATGATTGTTCCTAGATAATCAAGGCAGTTTAGGGCAGTAGTTGGGTCATTGACGGCTGGCGAGATGGCTTTAATGGCTATATCGACCAATTGCCTGATTCCGAAGGGAATATCCTGTTTATAACTGCGAAATTTATCCACCACAAAACAAGCCGACATTTCTTTTTCTAATGCCTTAAAAAGGGATTTTTTCTCAGAAGGGCACTTTATTTCGGCTAAAATTCCCCCTTGAATAACAAAACTGCCAATGTGCGGACGCACGTCCATTCTAACATGACGGTCATCGGGAAAAATTTGGGCTAACTTTTGATACCGCAAAGAATCCAAGTACCCGCTGATGGGTGACCTAATCCGAATCACCGTTTCTGTTTCAGGCAGGGGCGGTAGTGCCTCGTACAATTCGTCGATTTCTCGAACGGTTCGAAGGGCAATGTTGTGTGTAATACTGGACGCGTTGATGTTGCCAATAATGTGATGAATGAATAACGGAAACACCATTATAATCAGGTAAAAGCTACCAACAATCCCGAATTTGGGATAGATCAGGGCCGCATCTGACCACCCAAAATATTGTAAACCCATCAAGTACGCTACACACGCAAGAAATGACCACAGAAAAAAGCGGCTAAATTGATCATATTCAAAAAAAGACCGTATGATACGCGGTGAAAACTGAACCGAAGCCAATTGCAGTGCCACAAATACAAACGAAAAAGTAGTCACTACAATCGTGGTTAAAATGCCGGCCAGAGCCGTCAAAAACCCATCTAAAAGCACTCCCGCCTCCCCTGGTCGCCAAGCGTGGAGGCCAAGCGTCAACAAAGCGGTAATCAAATAAGAAGTCAAAACCAACCACAGCCAATTTGACTTGATTCGTTCATGAAATTGATAAATGCGGCGAAAAAACATACGATTAAGAAAAAAAACAACTCCAATGTTGAAGTGTACGATAAAATGAAATCAGGTCAAAATTAGGCGATTATCAGCATTTTCCTAATTCACTTTTTACCTTTCCAACTTATCAGAAATACACCCACAAGCACCAGCAATGTTCCGAAAATCTGAAGTGCGGTAATTTGTTCGTCTAAAATAGTGGTAGCCAGAAAAATCGTAAAAATGGGACCGATACTGGCAATAATAGACGCATTTCCTGCTCCTACCCGCTTGATTCCCTCCGCCAACGCAAACGTAGGCAGTACCGTAACCACAATGGCCATCGTGATTCCAATCCAATATACCTGCGGCGGATAGTGCCAAATTTCGAGACCGTTGACGACATAACAATGTAAAATGGTTGGAATGGTGGCTGCAATCATTGCGTAGCTCGTAAATTTTTGTGAGCCTACTTTGGGAATGATTTTATCACCCCCTACCAAATAAAACGCATACACCAACCCGCTCAACGTAACCCAAAAAGCACCTAAAATGAGGTTTTTTTGCTGCCCCGGCTCAATGTTTTGCAGAAATGCCACCAAAATCCCAAAGTAGGTTAAGCCCAAGGCCGCCATTTGCAGTTTGGTTACACGTTTTCTTCTAAAAAAGGCGTTAATAACCAATACAAACGTAGGATACGTAAACAAGAGGATTCGTTCTAGTCCTGCACTGATGTAATTAAACGCCAAAAAATTAAAATAACTTGAAAAATAATACCCCGTAATTCCCAAACCTGCTACCCACAACCAATCTTTTATGGTAAACCGAACATTGGTTTCTTGTGCAGTAAGGCGAAAGGCAAAAAATGCATAAATAGGAAACGAAAGCCCCATCCTAAGCGTCAAAAGTGAAATAGTATCTATCTCATAACGGTACGCCAATTTGATAAATATTCCTTTCAGTGCAAAGCAAAAAGCCGCTAAAAAAACCATTGCGGCCCCCAACCAATAGTATGTTTTAGACATATTGACTAAACTGAAAAACCTTTACCTTTGGTTCTTGCTTATCAAAAAAATCAGGCATTAATACTCATTCCAAAATCACTTCAACTCATCAACTCTAATGCAATCCGTCTACATTGTTTCGGCCGTAAGAACACCCATTGGTAGCTTCGGTGGCACATTATCTAGTCTCTCAGCTACGAATTTAGGCGCGGCAGCCATTCGTGGCGCGCTATCATCTCTGCCCCTCGACCCACAACTGATAGAGGCCGTGTACATGGGCAACGTGGTATCCGCCAACCTTGGGCAGGCTCCCGCGCGTCAGGCGGCCATTTTGGGAGGCCTCAGCAAATACGCTACCTGCACAACCGTCAACAAAGTATGCGCATCTGGTATGAAATCTGTGATGATGGGCGCACAGGATATTTTACTGGGTCAAGCTGATGTGGTGGTAGCTGGTGGTATGGAAAGCATGTCAAATGCTCCTTTTTATCTCGACAAGGCCCGTTTTGGCGGCTATGGCTACGGCAACGGCACCTTTATCGACGGTCTCGCCAAGGATGGTTTGGTCGATGCTTACGGCGGGATGGCCATGGGCGTATGCGCCGATGCTACTGCCGTCAAATACGGTTTCACGCGCGAAGAGCAGGATGCCTTTACCATCGCGTCCTATCAACGCAGCGCCGAAACATGGCAGGCAGGCTACTTTGATAAAGAAGTGATTTCGGTTGAAGTACCTCAGCGCAAAGGCGATGCCATCGTTGTGGCACAGGACGAAGAGTACAAAAACGTTAAATTCGATAAAATTCCTACACTACGACCTGCCTTCAACAAAGACGGCACCGTAACGGCGGCGAATTCCTCCACCATCAACGACGGTGCCGCAGCACTGGTCTTAATGAGCGAACGAAAAGTAAACGAATTGGGCATTACCCCTTTGGCCCGCATTGTTTCCTTTGCCGATGCCGAGCATGAGCCAGAATGGTTTACAACCGCTCCCACGGTAGCGGCTCCCAAAGCCCTCAAAAGAGCGGGCCTCACTACCGATCAAATTGATTATTTTGAAGTAAATGAGGCGTTTGCCGTAGTGACGATGGCATTTATGAAAGAAATGGGCATCGCACATGAAAAAATCAACGTGTTTGGTGGCGCCGTATCGCTAGGCCATCCATTAGGGTGCTCGGGGGCGCGTATTGTAGTCACCCTCCAAAATGTATTGAACCAAAAAGGCGGCAAATACGGCCTTGCCGCTATTTGTAACGGCGGTGGTGGGGCATCGGCGATCGTCATTGAAAAGGTTTAACCAGCGTTCTACCTAGCTAATGAGTCACTTATGAGAGAATTCATAGGTGACTTTTTGGTAGCAAATTTGACTATACGCCAAATGTCACTTATATTTGTGTCAAATAGCACACTATCATGATAGCGCCATCAAGAAAATCAACCTTCATGCTGCTGACCTTCGATGATCCTTTTTTGCTCATCCAAAAAACCCGCGAAGGTCTCACCAAAGACGACGCCGATGCGTTGGCAGAAGTTTATGGCCTGACCGACCGTGAAATGGCCCGAATCCTTAACCTTTCGGAACGTACCTATCACCGATATAAAGAGGAAGCACGCCTTGATGTAAGTGCCTCTGACCGACTTTTGCAGTTAAAGAAATTACTTCAATACGGAGAAGAAGTGTTTGAAGAACGGGAAAAGTTTAAGCGTTGGATGCGACGACCCCTGCGCACTATGTATGGTGAAGCCCCACTTGCCCTACTCAATACAATAACTGGTATGAAAATCGTTGAAACTGCCTTAGGACGCATTGAACACAGCGTGTATATCTAACAATGATTCATGTATTTCGTCTTCAGAAAGCGAGGTTTTCTTCCATTGAAAACATTTTATCGGGATATGGCGCAGAACTGTTTGGGGGTCGTTGGAACACCATTGGCAATGCCGTTGTTTACACTTCTGCTTCTCCAGAATTAGCTCTTTTAGAAACGTTAGTGCATATTGAAGAAATCTACCTTGATGACTTACCTAAGCACGTTTTGGCAACAATCGAAATCCCGTCAGACTCTATTTTTCAGGTGAATACTGAACTATTACCTGAAAACTGGGCCGATGTTCATATATCAGCCGCTACTCAACAATTTACGGAGAATTGGTTTGCCCAACAAACGCATTTAACGATCGCATTACCTTCTGTTATTGTACCAATGTCCTTCAACTACCTTATCAATCCAAATCATCCCCGCATGAAAGAAGCAAAAGTTGTAGAAATTGTCCCATTCTCCTTCGATAGCCGTCTTTTTAAATGAAATACCGTTATTTTCTCATTTACAAGCCTTTTGGCATGATGTCGCAGTTTTCGCGAGAAGGCGACAAGGCTACTTTGGCAGATTTATCTTTTGATTTTTCCAAAGATGTATACCCCGTCGGCCGGTTAGATGCCGATAGTGAAGGACTGCTTTTGTTAACCAACGACACTTTTCTCAACAATCGTCTGCTAAATCCAAAATTCAAACATCAGCGGACTTACTTTGTGCAGGTAGACGGACAAATTACAGACACCGCTCTTGAAGAACTTCAAAAAGGGGTAAAAATTTCGATAGATGGCAAGCCCCACCAAACGCTTCCCGCAAAGGTAGAATTATTGGTCAATGAACCACCTTTACCACAGCGCATTCCCCCGATTAGAGTCCGCCAAAATATTCCGACAAGTTGGATAGCACTTACCCTTCATGAAGGAAAAAACCGCCAAGTGAGGCGCATGACCGCAGCCGTGGGATTTCCCACACTCCGCTTGGTCCGTTGGGCCATTGAAAATATTAAACTAGGCACAATTCAACCTGCCGAAGTAGTTGAAATAGAGAAGGAATGGCTATTTAAAAAACTAAAAATCAACAGATAACAACCATTCTCTTATCTTATATTATCTTAAACGCTTGTAATTGCTGCTCCATTTCCTGCTGCATTCGTTTTGCCTCCTCGCCCGCCTTTTGGGCAAAATCAATCCCTGAAGACGCGTAAATAATGCTCCGAGAAGCATTGACCAACAATCCACATTCTTTGGTCATGCCGTATTTACATACTTCTTCTAAGCTGCCCCCTTGCGCACCTACGCCTGGAATAAGCAAAAAATGCTCGGGCGCGAGCTTACGGATTTGCTGCAGCATGGGTGCCTGCGTGGCCCCCACAACATACATAAGGCGGTCATTGCCCCCCCACTGTTGAGATACCCGAACGACCCGCTCAAACAAATATTCGTTTTCATTATCCAGCACCACCTGACTGTTGGAAAGCCCAAAATCATCGTCATCATTGCGAGAGAGCTTGGGGTTCATCATCATGGTTTGAAAATCAGCGCTGCCTTCGTTGGAAGTTAAGGCCAACAAAATCACCCATTTATCTTTAAATTCTAAAAATGGAATGACCGAATCGCGCCCCATGTAAGGAGCTACCGTAATGCTGTCAAACGACATTCCCGAAGAACCTTTATCAAAAAAAGCCTGAGCGTAGAGAGAAGATGTATTGCCAATGTCACCCCGCTTGGCATCAGCAATGGTAAAACAATCCTTGGGTATGTACCCTAAAGTCCGCTGCAAACTATTCCAACCGCGTGGGCCGAGGGCTTCATAAAAAGCAATGTTGGGTTTATAAGCTACGGCATAAGGGGCGGTGGCGTCAATGAGTCGTTTGTTAAACTCAAAAATGGCATCTGGCTCACGGAGAATATGCTTGGGGAGTTTTTTTAAATCAGGGTCAAGGCCAACACAGAGGAATGATTTTTTTCGTTTTATCTGTTCAATCAGTTGGGTACGATTCATGATTAGAGGGTTTCGAGAGATTGTAAATGAGCAATATCGTTTTCTTTTTGGAGGGAAAAACTTTTTGAATTGTAATCGTAATGCAACAGATATAAGCCCAAATTAGTGTGCAGAAACTCATCCATTAAGTGCAAAGGTCGATTAAAAATAGTGGCTAAAAGTACCCTCATTGCCCGGCCGTGCATGGCCACCAGCACCGTTTTCTCTTCGGGGCGGGCTAGAATCAAGTCAATGACTGGCAACTGCCTTTTTTGAACATCTTCGGGGCTTTCTCCTCCTTCGGCCTGCAAATCGGTTTTTCCTTGCTGCCAACTAGTCACCAGCCAACGATAATAGTCATTGTCCATGCTGTTGGGCGTACGCCCCTCTCTAATTCCCCAACTAATCTCATTCAGTCCCTCATACGCCTCATGCGGCAGCCCCTTATCCAAAAAACCGCGTACACTTTGTACCGTCCTGATCAACTTTGACGTGTATACTTTATCAAATTTGATGTCATGATATACCTCAAAAAACGCTTTTGCTTGTGCTTCACCAAGTTCGTTAAGATGGGCATCAATGCCGCTTCCTTGTACTACGCCGCGACGATTATAATCTGTTTCGCCGTGGCGAATCAAATAAATAGTTTTTGAAGACAATTTGTGGGTAATTTTAAGTTTAATGTATGTTTGACGGTTCTTTGTAGTTTTGTGAAGAAAGAAAATGTTAGTCAACTTTCTAAAATCAAACGACCCGCCCCCGACTTAAATTCTGTTTACAAAAATACCCCTTTTCCTGATGTTCAACAAAAATATTGCGCTCGTACAACTTCAGCAATGGAACAAAAACACCATTGGCGACCATTTAGGCATCGAATACCTTGAAATCGGCGAGGATTATCTCGTGGCGCGAATGCCCGTTGACCACCGTACGCATCAACCGTTTGGTATATTGCACGGGGGGGCATCTGTTGTGTTGGCCGAAACCCTCGGTAGCCTCTCGTCATTCCTGCTCTTGCCCGACACCACCAAGCAGCAAGCCGTAGGGCTTGACATTAATGCCAATCATATTAGAGCGGTAAAAAGTGGGTGGGTATACGGAAAATCTACCCCTCTTCACATCGGTCGAACGACGCACGTCTGGGAAATCCGAATTACGAACGAAGAAAACAAACTGGTTTGTATCAGCCGTTTAACAATGGCCATTATCAACCTATGAAACAAAAAACGCCTCTCTCTAAAGGTAGAAAGAGGCGTTTTGGCTGTGTTTTTTCTTACAGAACGATTACTGAGTTCTCTTCGTAAGATACTCCGCTTGGGATATATTTATCAGCGGCTTCGTCGTTGGTCCAGGTAGCGCCGTCGATTAAATAACGGAAAGCATATTCTTTTCCGGCTTCCAATTCGAGCGTTGCTTTATATGAACCATCTTTCTGTTTCTTCAATTTAGTAGCGGCTTCGGCAGCCCAGTCATTAAACTCGCCTACTACTGCTACATCTTTAGCATCTGCCACTACATCAGCAGACAGAGAGAACGTTACTTTGCAGACAGGTTTGCTTTTCAAAAATTGCTTTGCAATAGCCATAGTGTTTTTGTTGGTTTTGGTTTGCAGCACAAAGGTATAAAATAAATACAATTAAAGTCAATGAATACCAATTAGTTACCTACCAATATTCTTCTAAAAGTACATTTAAAAACTTCATCATTACAATTAACCCCAAAAAAACCATTTTATCTAACCCCTTCAAAATCAATTTTCTTCCGAAATCTGCGCATTTACCTGCTGAACCCGTTGGTTCATAATTGTTGCTATACTGTAAGCACGGTACTTGGCTTCGGCAGCAATATCACCTTCAAACAACGCGTCCACATTTTCAAAAAACAAATGAAGCCAACGGTCGAAGTGCTCGGGCGTAAGTGTATACTTAGTGGTAAGGCGAAAATGAGGGGGCATAGGTCGACCCATATAATTGGCCGTTCCCAGCAAAATTCCTTCCCAAAAATCATACATTTTGGGAAGATGCAGCTCCCAATCTATGTGTGCAACCTCCTCAAAAATATACCCAAGCTCAGCATCCTGACGAATTTTTTGGTAAAACTGATTAACCATCAGCTCTACATCTTCACGGGTTTCTAATAGTTTTGGCATGGTATAAAAACAAATGTCCGGCAAGATAGGTGCCGGACTTGGTTGAATGTAATGACAAAAATCATGTAAAAATGCCTAGTCATTCAAAAAGCTGCTGCAACTGTTTGGCTTCCAGGGCTCCTACCATTCTATTTTGCAATTGCAGATGTTGATCAAAGAAAACCGTCGTAGGATACGTTAACCGGCCTTTGTCGGTTCCGAGTAGTTCTGCCAATTCATGCACGCCAGTATTGACGCCCGTGGGTTTAAATTTATACTTTTTATTTAAAAACAGAATCGTACGGGTATCTTCGGCATTAAGGTCTAAACAGTAAAATTGAGCGTTTAACACCTTCACAAGCTCGGGTTCGGTAAATGTTTTCAACTCCATCATTTTGCAATACTTACACCAATCTGTATGGATAAAAATCAGCAAAGGACGGCGCTCTTTCCGCAGGCTGTCATTTAGATTCTCAAATGACGTCCATTGCAGGGTTTGGGCTTCTACCTGAGTGGTATAAAGCCCAAACCAAGCGAAAATCAAGATGAGAATGCCTTTTTTCATTTGAATAAATTATATCTAATTCCCAAAAATGTACGAATGCCTTGGTTGGGTGCATATACGTACGTGGGGTCAAACGTTAACGCATTGGGGTTATTGGGCGTCGGAATCACCTGCCCGTCGGCACCAAAAGTCACCTGTTTATCAAAAGGGTCAAAAGCCCGGGCAATGGCATCGCGCAGCGGGGTAAAGTTCAGCAGATTTTTTACACCTCCATAAATTTCTAGCCCGTTGTTAAATTTCTTGGTCACTTGAATATTCTGTAAGCTCCACCAAGGAGAATACGCTGGGCGCGGGTCCATCGGCCCTAAGACGGGTAATTTCATCGGGCCATAGAGATTTCCAGTATAATCAATCGACAAACCGATGCGCTGGAAAGAGTACGAAACAGACCACACACCCGTAAATTTCTCCGTCAGCAATTGCGTCATTTTTACCAACTCCCCACTTCCGTCATCCTCTCGTTGGAATACATCCATAGCCGTAGCGCCCGCCATGGCTTTCAGGCCGTTAGCAAAAGAAAAATCCACATTTAGCGAAATCCCGCGCGACACGGCGTTACCCGCTAAATTGCTGTAAATGATTTTGTTGGGGTCGGTTAAGTAGTCGGGAATAATACGATTGTTGAAATAAGTATAAAAGGCCGTGGCGTCCAAGCCAATAAAGCTTCCGTTTGTCAGGAAGAATTTGCGAACGTAATTCACGTTACCGTTCCACGAGCGTTCGGGCTTCAATTCTTCCGTAAATACCACCTGCCGCGCTCCTGTCAGGGCAGCGTGGTCTTCGGTAAATACGTTGGCTACGCGGTAGCCATTGCCAAAACTCGCCCGCAATACATTTCGCTTGTCCGTGGAGGTCCATTTGTAGTTTAAACGGGGCGTCAGAATACTTCCGTGAATGGAGTTGTAGTCATAGCGAAGTCCCAACAACAATTTGTTATTGGCATTCAGTGAAATTTCATCTTGAGCAAATATTCCAGGTAGTTTCACAACAGAAGGCGCATTCCGACCATCAATAGCAGTGGCAGGGGTATTATCGTCGTAATGTGTGTAGCGAAGGGCCGTTCCAATTAGCAAATCGTGATTTTCTCCCGCTTTCTTATCCCACGTCAACTGTCCGAAAGCAATCGTTTGCAGCGCGTTAAAGGGAGTCGTGCCGTAATATGAATCCTGATTGTGGCCGTTGGCCGAAAATTGAAACGTGATTTTCTCTTTGATAGGCAATTGATACGCTCCTATCACCTCCCATCGTTTGGTTTGAATCGTTTCACCGTATACTTCATTACTTCCTCGGTATTTGGGGGTCCATTGAGTTTGACCTCCCCAACGGTCTTCGTACACGTAGCGGGCACCTACCGTAAACAAACGATTATCTTTACGTTCAACACTAAATTTATTGAATAATGAAATACGGTTTTGAAGGGTAATATCCGTAAATCCGTCGCCGTTTTTATCGGTTGGTTGCTGAAAATTAAAGTAGTTTAGACCAAACAATGATTGAACTTTTTCACCTACTCGGTATTTAACCCCCAAATCAGTATTAAACTCAGACCATGAAGTTCCCATTACATCAGCCGACACCAAAGGAGCAGAAGATGGTTTTTTAGTAATAACATTTATCAAACCACCTACCGCTTCGGAGCCATACAGCGTTGATGCAGGGCCTTTTACGATTTCTACCCGCTCAATAAGCGCACTCGGAATTCCGCTCAAACCATACACCGTCGACAAGCCCGAAACGATGGGCATTCCGTCAATCATAATCATGGTGTAAGGGCCTTCCAAGCCATTGATGTGAATGTCGCCAGTGTTGCAAACATTACAGTTTAGCTGGGGGCGAATACCGTTGATGTTTTGCAGTGATTCAAAGAGGTTTGGCACTGGGTTTCGCTTAAAAAAAACAGGGGTGTAAATTTCAACGGGAACAGGACTGTCTAGCTTTGATACTTCTTTCATGGTCCCTGTAACCACCACCTCACTGAGCGAATTTTCCAATTCTTCGGTTTGAAGAGTAAGCTCCTGAAAAAACTTCGCTTCCGAAATCGTCACCGACTTGGTGATGTTGCGGTATCCGATAGACGATATAACCAACTGATACGTTCCGTACTTTACATTTTTAAGTTCAAAAACCCCTAATTCATTGGTGGTAGTACCATATTGTGTACCCTTGAGGGCTGCCGTAGCAAACTCAAGCGGTTTTCCTTTTACGGTCACCGTACCCCTTATACTTCCTGTTTGGGCATACGTAGAAAGTTGTACCAGCAAAAATGCCAGCAATACATATAGTTTATTCATTGAGAATCAGTGTAAATAAATAATGATGCAATACATTCACATCAAGCCCATATTGCAGGTTTTGACATGGAAATCCATTAAAGAAATGAAATTATTAACACTGATGAGCAGGCGGGCCTCGATGAGAGAAATTGCCAAAGAATGGCTTACGATAAGCCGTTAATAAGTAGAAGGAATGATTTTGGGAAAAAACAATCTGACCAATTTTGACGCTTGCCAAAGCTACCGTTAAGGTCAATCCCACAAACACCGCATTGGTGACCGTCTCCAGCAAAAAAATCTCATTGCTGGTGTGATCGTTGGGCTGAAAAGGAGTATTAGGATTGGACGGTTTGTAAGGGTGGGCGTGGGTAATTATTTTCCCGCTCGACAGTTTGTGCGCGTGCCGGAATACAATGCCATTCAGGAGCATCAGGGCAAAAAGCACCAAGATGCCATTGGCGATTGTTTTTCGTATGCGCTGACTGAAGAGCATGGAGATGGTGTTATTTCGTAAATTTAACTACGTTATTTGATAAAAAGTTTAAATCGACAAAATAATTGCCAAAAACCGCGAAATTTACACGCGTCTCACCCTTACAACATTAATTTCTATGGAACTTTTTGGATTTTCTGTATTACTACTTTCTAAACTCTTTTTTGCGGCGTTTAACGGAATTCTATTCACCCAGTCAGGCTTGGACAAAGTCTTTCATTATCAAGGAAATCTGGATTATTTTAAAGACCATTTCAAAAAATCGCCCCTTGCTTCTACCGTTGGTTTACTGATGCCCGTCATTACCCTGCTCGAAACATCGGCGGGTGTCACCTCATTGGTTGGCTTACTTTTACTGCTACTTGGACACGACGCGGGCAACAGTGTTGCAGCTACGGGCATGGGCTTAGGAGGGTTATCGTTGGTATGTTTGTTTTTTGGACAACGAGTAGCACAGGATTATGCAGGAGCAGCGGCATTAGTACCTTACTTTCTGATGACAATGGCGGGGTTTGTTTTGTACGCCTTTTAAGAATACACCGCTAAAGTGCCCAATTTTTCGGTCTTTAGCGGCGTATAAAATGTACTATACTTTTACGGTTAGTTCATTCGGTTGGCTTTCCACTTACTTTTAACGGGTACTGCCGCTCCCGTGCTGCCACTAGCTGGCTTCTTTGCCTGCTCCATCAAATACCCCACCAACGCTGCCGCAATTTGGGCCTCCTCTTCATCGATGCCTTTTTTGAGTACATCTGGGGTAAAATAGTGCTTCACAAAATGAGTATCAAATTGACCCGAAGTAAATGCTTCGTGTAACATCACAAATCGGCAGAAGCCCAAAGTCGTTTGTACGCCCGTGATTTCGTACTCATCGATGGCCCTTACCATCTTATCAATAGACTCCTGACGCGTAGCCGCATACGTTATCAATTTTGCAATCATTGGGTCGTAGTAAATCGGAATAGCCATGCCTTGCTCAAACCCATCATCTACTCGGACACCATTACCCTGCGGACGAACGTAGGTATGTAAAGTGCCTACATCTGGCAAAAAATTGTTGGTCGGGTCTTCGGCATACACGCGTACTTCCATCGCGTGGCCGTTGATTTTCAGATCTTCTTGTTTGATTTCCAAGGCCTTTCCTTCCGCGATATAAATCATTTGCCGCACCAAGTCTACGCCCGTAATCATCTCCGACACGGGGTGTTCTACCTGCAAACGGGTATTCATTTCCAAAAAATAGAAATTGAGTTTTTCGTCGACAATAAATTCTACCGTTCCAGCACCATAATACCCGCACGAACGTGCCACGTCAACAGCGCATTTACCCATGGCTTCCCGGATTTCGGGCGTCAGGCAGGACGAAGGTGCTTCTTCCACCACTTTCTGGTGCCGGCGCTGTACCGAGCATTCACGCTCAAATAAATGAATGATGTTTCCGTGTTGGTCCCCCAACACTTGAATTTCTACGTGACGAGGCGATGCGACGTATTTTTCGACAAAAACGGCACCATCGCCAAACGAGGAAATCGCCTCACTAACGGCACGCTCCATTTGTTCATCAAACTCTTCTTCATTTTCAACAATCCGCATCCCTTTTCCACCACCACCAGCACTGGCCTTAATCAAGACAGGATAACCAATTTGATTCGCAATTAATTTAGCCTCAGCGCGGTCTTCAACCGCATCGGGCGTGCCGGGCACCATCGGAATATTATACTTTGCCACAGTTCGTTTGGCCGATAATTTATCACCCATAATCTCAATGCTCTCCGCCGACGGGCCAATAAAAATGAGCCCTGCGTCTTTTACCATCTGCGAAAAGCGGGCATTTTCCGACAAAAATCCGTATCCCGGATGAATTGCGTCGACTCCTAACTGCTTACACACCTCAATGATTTTGTCGCCTCGCAAATAAGATTCTGAGGAGGCTGCCGGACCAATACACACCGACTCATCGGCGTATCTGACATGCAAGGCCGTACGGTCAGGCTCGCTATATACGGCTACTGTTTTGATGCCCATTTCACGGGCGGTGCGCATCACACGCAACGCAATTTCACCACGGTTGGCAACGAGGATTTTTTTTATAGAAGGCATTGGAAATCATTAGATTATATAAATTCAAATCGGCTGTTGCCCAGAAACACACAACCTACTTAAATCAATGAATAACTTTTGTGCTTTTAAAAGCACCGAAAGTTACAACTTATCGTTAAATGAGTTAAATTTATATTGGTAAATCACTATAGGCTAATGATAAAAAGCATTAGATTGTTGGGCGCCTGGCTATTTTTTGGGCATCAACTCGTTCAGGCTCAGGAGGTATCGGTTGTGAAATGGAAAGAAATCCAAAACATTTTGTCACAGTCGTCTGATACAACATACATTGTCAACTTCTGGGCAACGTGGTGCAAACCCTGCGTGGCAGAATTGCCGCACTTTGAAGAGGTTCAAAAAAATTACAAAGACCGGAATGTCAAAGTAATCATGGTTAGCATGGATTTTGCAAAGGATTTAACGGCGCGGGTAATTCCGTTTGTAAGTCAACATCAACTCACTGGAAAAGTTTGGTTATTGAATGAACCCGACGCCAACAATTGGATTGATAAAATCAGCACCGAATGGTCGGGGGCGATTCCGGCAACGTTGATTGTCAACAATCAAAAAAAGAAAAAAGTCTTTTTTGAACAAAAATTAGACTATGACCGTTTGGTGAAGGAACTATCTGATTTTCTGTGACTTTTTAATCGAATAGGGTCAAAACAGCAGTTAATATAACTAATATGAAAAAGAAATTTTGGGTACCATTTATCATAACCCTGACCTTAGGTACTTTGGTCAGCGCTGCACTCCGAAAAGAGAGCACTCAAACCCCGCCTGCGGGCTATCCGATAGGTGGAACCGTGGCCGACTTCAAGCTTAAAAACGTAGACGGCAACGTTGTTTCTTTATCCAATTACAAAGATAAAAAAGGCGTAATTGTGGTGTTTACTAGCAATCATTGTCCTTTTTCGAAGGCCTATGAAGAGCGTATCATCGGACTGGATAAAAAATACGCCGCGCAGGGCTTTCCGGTATTAGCCATCAACTCTAACGATGCTGGCGATTACGAAGAAAATTCCTTTGACAACATGAAAAAACGCGCTCAGGAAAAAGGGTTTACATTTCCTTATTTACAAGACGAAACACAGGGGGTCGCGAAAGCATTCGGCGCTACCCGTACTCCTCACGTGTTTATACTACGGAACGATGGTGGTAAATTTACGGTACAGTACATCGGAACCATCGACGACAATTATCAAGATCCCGCTGGAGTAACCAAAAGATACGTGGAAGATGCCGTCTCTAATATTCTGATGGGCAAGCCAGTAGTTGTAACCCAAACAAAAGCCGTTGGCTGCGCCATTGGGTGGAAAGACGCTTAAATTTTCGGATACCATCTAAAATAAAAGGACCAACGTTTGTTGGTCCTTTTATTTTAGGCTTCCAGTAAACTCCACTTCCAAAGGCCCAACTTGGCCAAACAATAACGGCCAGAGACTCTCAAAACCCCTAACCCATATTTCATACTTCGTTGAAAATTAATGGAAGAGGCTTCATCAAAATACTTGGTCGGACACGTCACTTCTGCAATTTCGTAACCTTTCCAGAAAACTTGGGCAATCATTTCGTTGTCAAAGACAAAATCATCATCGCACTTATTAAAAGGAACATTTCGCAGTACTTCGCCAGAAAATGCACGATACCCCGTGTGGTATTCCGACAATTTTTGATTCATTAGAATATTTTGCGCAAGCGTCAAAAACCGATTAGCAATGTATTTATACATCGGCATTCCTCCTTTGAGCGCACCTTTCCCCAAAATTCTTGACCCAAATACTACTTGGTAAAGATCATTACCAATGATTGAAATCATGGCCGTAAGTAGCAAGGGAGTGTACTGATAATCAGGATGAAGCATGATAACGATATCGCCCCCAAGTTCAAGTGCTTTAGAATAGCAGGTTTTTTGGTTGCCCCCATAACCTTTATTTTTATCATGGCGAATGACGTGTTTAATCCCAAGCCGCTCTGCCACTTCAGCAGTGTTGTCTGGACTGGCATCATCCACCAAAATCACCTCATCGACCAAATCAAAAGGTATTTCAAGATACGTTTTTTCGAGCGTAAGCGCTGCCTTGTACGCAGGCATTACAACAATCACTTTTTTGTTTTTATACATAAATCAGATTCCGCAATTCAACGTTTTATGAACTGCACAGCGGCAAAATTAGTCTTATCAAACAGTATTTCCAATCCCTTCCAAAACTTCCACTCGGACAGGCACTCCCACAAAAACCGCATTGCCAGTCAATTCATCAATGACCAAGTCATCCGTCAAGTCGTTGACACTCACTCCTGCGTGCGTTTGCGCTACCGAAAGTTGGACGCCCTCTCGCCCATGGCCGTATCCGTGAGGCAGACTCACGGTGCCTTTCATTACCTTCTCCGTAATTTCGACAGGAACCGTCACCTCCCCTACCCGTGAACTGATTTTTACACTATCCATCTCAGAAATAGTACGTTGCCTAGCATCGTCGGGATGTATCATTAATGTACACCGATTGCGGCCCTTTACCAGTCGATGCGAGTTGTGCAGCCAGGAGTTGTTATCACGTAAATGCCGACGATTGGTCAATAACAAGTCAAAGTGCGTATTTATCTTACTTTCTTGCCAAACCTTCCTGATACGGCTCATATCTTTTACCAATAGCTCGGGAGCAAGATGTATTTTTTTATCCTGCGTCAATAACCGATTTGGTAAATCAGGCCGTAACGGTCCCAAATCCAATCCATGAGGATGTTGACGGAGCTGTTCTAAGCTTAAATTATACCCACCAAAACGCAGGCCCAAGTCAACTTTTACGTGCGGGTCTTGAGGAACGGCCCCAATTTCTTCTGAAAGCCGCGCCGATAATTCTTGAAAAATTTCCCAATCGTATTTTCCATTTTCTGCTTTGGGAAACAAGGGCTCCGAAAAACGTGTAACGTTTCGAACGGCCAAGGCGTTGAATGTCAAATCGTAATGTGCCACCTCTAAGCCTGTAGCGGGTGGTAAAATATAATCTGCATGGCGGGTGGTTTCATTAATATAAATATCAATCGCGACCATGAATTCCAGTCGTTCAAGTGCTTTATCCAATTGCCGACCATTGGGTGTTGACAGGATTGGATTGCCACAACTGGTAATTAGTGCTTTTATTTGGCCCTGCCCTTCGGTTAGTATTTCTTCTGCAAGCACGGATACAGGAAGCTCACCCATGAATTCGGGTAAACCCCGAACTCGGCTGCGATGACGATTGTACTTATTATAAACTCCTTTAGTATTGGCCAATATATCAACGGCAGGGTGAGTAAACATGGCTGTACCAGCCCGGTCAATATTGCCAGTCACTACATTCAATGCATTTAAGAGCCATTGACATGCCCCACCAAATGCTTGCATTGAAAGCCCGACGCGTCCATACACAACGGCTGAAGGAGCATTTGCAAACGCCCGGGTTAAGTTTCGAATAGAATCAGCCGCGATGCCCGTTTGCACTTCTACTTTTTCTGGTAAAAATTCAGCCACCAGTGCCCTTAACTCATCCAATCCCGTGACAAAGGAGGGTGTTTTGTCTAAGCCTTCATCAAAAACAACCTGCAACATCGCCAACAGTAAAAACACATCTGTACCTGGGCGAATAAAATGATGGGCATCGGCTTTGGCGGCAGTTTCGGTAAAACGCGGGTCAATCACTACCACTTTTCCACCCCGTTGTTGGATGGCTTTTAGTCGGTTAGCCACATCGGGAACCGTCATTAGACTTCCATTAGAAGCAATGGGATTAGCGCCCATAATAAGCCAAAAATCAGTACGGTCAATGTCGGGAATAGGCAACAGAAAGGGATGCCCGAACATTTGCCAAGCCGCAAAATGATGAGGCAGCTGGTCTACAGAAGTAGCAGAATATATATTTTGGGTCTTTAATGCCCGCATCAACCCCGTTCCAGAGAGGAATGTCCCCGAATTATGGACCGACGGATTGCCGGCATACATAGCAACAGCGTTATCGCCATCACGCACCTGAATTGCTTTTAGTTTGGCCGCTATATCATCAAAAGCTTCCGTCCAACTTATTGTTTCCCACCCTGTTTCGGTACGCTTTAATGGCAATTTAAGTCGGTTAGTGTCTTCATATATATCCTTTAATGCCAATGCTTTAGGACAAATATGACCTTTGCTAAACGGATCGTTTTTATCCCCGTTGATGGCCAAAACTTCAGCGCCTGAGTAAGCAATCTCTAATCCACAAATAGCTTCGCATAAATTGCACGCGCGGTAATGAATACTAGGATTCGTCATGTTTTTAATTTGTTTGATGCAATTTATCAATTTTCTGAATGCTGATTGTGTGTTTTTTAGGCGAAAAACAATAAAGCGACAACACACTGTAAATGAACACTTTACTTTTTCTTTCTACTTCCACTTTCTAACTTCTTTTTTTAGATACTTTTTTGATTTTCAAAAAGTTACTATCTTTGCGTCCCGTTTTAGAAAAAGCACAGTAACATCATAAATAGTTGATACAGAAATGAAAAAGGGCATTCATCCAGATTACAGAGAGGTAGTTTTTTGGGATTTGTCGAGCGATCACAAATTCATCACGCGTTCTTGCGCTCCTACCAAAGAAACCATTGATTTCGAAGGCAAAAACTATCCTGTTTACAAAGTCGAAGTTAGTTCAGAATCTCATCCATTCTATACTGGCAAAAACACTTTGATTGACACAACAGGTCGTGTTGATAAATTCTTCAAGAAATACGGAAAGAAGTAATCATCCGTCATTTCCTGATTTAATTGGAAATCGAAATAAAAAAGCGGTAAGTTGCCTCAGGCAGTTTATCGCTTTTTTGTTTTTTCAGTGGATAAGTTTAAAAAACTGCAAACCTGCCATTCCTAAAAATATCCAACCCAGTAATTGATTAAGGTTAATTCTTCCCAACTTCCCAAGCAATTTTTCCCGGTATCGGCTGGTTAAATAGGCGACTCCAAACAATAAGCCTACCGCCCCTAAAACTGCTCCCATCACAAAGGCAATCTGCTCACTTGGTAGATGAACTTTTAGTTGTTCATACCCTTGAAATTGCACCAGTATAAACAGCCAATACGGAAAGAGCTGAGGGTTCAAAATCGCTAAAGAGAAGCCTTTTAATACATCCGACTGCACCGTAGACGATTCCGCTTTATTCATGGTTTGGCCACCGCTCCGAAGAAGTACAATTCCTATCGCAACGAGTATCGGAATAGAAGCCCATTCAAGCAGTCGCCAAATATCGGGGTGTTTTTCCAACCACATTCCAGCCCATACGGCGGCGGCGGAATAAATCAATTCGGGCACACACCCTCCCAGCGCAACCAGTAATCCAGCCTTTAAGCGACGTTTCAAGACCGTATGTATCACCGTAAGATTTACGGGGCCTAATTGAAGCGAACCTACAAAACTAATTCCTGCCGTGGTCAGAAGGATAAGAAGAGCTTTTTCCATGCATCCTTAACGCACAATGTCCTACGGTGGTTTCAACTTTCATAAGGCGACGGGCTCACGGCCGTCCATCCTCCGTCCACCACGAGCGATTGCCCCGTTATATGCCCCGCTAGAGGTGAAACCAAAAACAACGCCGCATTTGCAATATCCTGCACTTTGGCGGGCCGACCGATTGGCGTTATGCGTCCCCAAGTTTTTTCATACTCGGGGTCTTCAGCGGTGCGTTCGGTCATGGTAGCTCCAGGAGCGACGGCGTTAATGGTAATACCGTAAGGGGAAAGTTCAACAACTAAACTTTTAGCTAACATTTCGAGCGCCGCTTTTGTCATGCCATAAGCTGCCAGAAATTGGTGCGCTTGATGGCCCGTTACCGACGACATCAACAAAATGCGTCCTCCTTCTCCTTGTGCGCGCATTTGTCGCGCCGCAGCCTGTGTTAAGAAGAAACTACCCCGGAGGTTTAAATCTAACAGTTTTTGTAAAGATTCGGGCGTGTATTCAAAAAAGTCCCCGAAGGTAGTGATACCCGCATTCGCAACAATTATCGTAAGTTTTCCAAACGCGCGTACAGCTTCATTCACCATGGCCTGCACAAAATCTACATCTGCGGCATTGCCACTGTAAGCAACGCACTCTCCTCCCGACTTTTTAATAAATCCAGCAGCTTTCTCGGCTAGTTCTTCATCCAAATCATTGAGCAAAACCGCCGCCCCCTGCTCCGCCAATTGTCGCGCAATCTCCAGTCCAATGCCTTGCCCTGCGCCAGTTACGATGGCAACTTGAGTTTTAAATTGTAACATTAATCGTTGTACTTATTTATTTTGAGATGAATCAATGGTGGGCTTTTTACTCCACCAACTCGCCAATAATGAGCCTGTGATATTCATAATGGGGCCAAAAAGTGCGGGCGCAAGGCCGACGGTAGCTACTTTTCCCATTTGTAACGCAATGCCTGATGCTAATCCACCATTTTGCAATCCTACCTCAATCGCCACGGTGCGGCAATCCTGCTCGGGAAGTTTTAAAACTCGTGCGCTCCAATAGCCCAACAAATAGCCACTTATATTATGGATTAAGGTACAGATAATCAATACCCCCCCTACTTTGAGTAAACTTTCGCGCCCTGCTGCCGTAATGATGCAAATAATCAGAGCAATACCAGCCATAGAAACCAGCGGCATGTACTTATTTAAAAACGCAGCTTGATTTCTAAACACTTTATTGACTATCAATCCCACGCCAATGGGTAATATGATAATTTTCAGAATTTCAACCATCATTTTGAAGAAATCAACTTCAATAAATGCGCCTCCCAATAATTTCATCAACAATGGAGTCAAAATAGGAGCCAACAAAGTCGCACATGAAGTAATGGTAAGCGACAATGCTACGTTAGCTTTGGCAATATAAGCCATTACATTAGAGGCCAAGCCACTGGGTGAACATCCTATCAGAATTACGCCCGCGGCAATTTCAGGGGGGAAATTAAAACTTGTCGCTAAGGTGTACCCAATGAGTGGCATGATCGTAAACTGACAAATTAGTCCGATAACTACACTTTTTGGTGATTTTACAACGGCTTCAAAATCTTTAGGACTCATGGTTGTACCCATGCCAAACATAATGATTTGGAGCAAAGGCACAATGAGTGTTTTTAGTTGAAAGTCTCCGACTTGGGTGAAGTATTCTGGAAAAATCATGGCCAGTGTTGCAGCCACTATAATGGATAGCGTATACAGGTAACTTTTCATTCGTTAAGATAGTCAGAGGTTTAAAAGCATAAATGCACCTACAAAAGCAAAAGCAAAGCCTGAATTACTGCCAGTCGGCTATAAAGCCCCTTTTAAATTCAAAAAGCTTCCTGCCATTGGCAAGAAGCTTTTTGAATTTAACTATTTATATTTTTTTATGCTTCAAACAATTTTACAAAATCATCGAAAAGATAACGTGAATCATGAGGGCCTGGCGAAGCTTCGGGGTGATATTGCACCGAAAATGCTGGCTTATCTTTTCTTTTAATTCCTTCTATGGTTTTGTCATTAAGATTGATGTGGGTTACTTCTACATCAGGATGCGCCTCGATTTCATCAGGGCTCACCGCAAAACCATGGTTTTGTGAGGTTATTTCACACAGACCTGTTTGGAAGTTTTTCACAGGGTGATTTAACCCCCGGTGACCATGGTGCATTTTAAAAGTAGAAATTCCACTGGCTAAACCCAAAATTTGATGCCCTAAACAGATACCGAAAAGGGGTTTATTGGTGTCCAAAAACTGTTGAACGGTCTTCACTGCATAAGGCATTGCCGAAGGATCACCGGGGCCATTTGAGATAAAAAATCCATCTGGATTCCATGCCATAACCTCTTCAAAAGAGGTTTTAGCAGGAAACACTTTACAAAAACATCCCCGTTGGGTTAAATTCAACAAAATGCTTTTTTTTACCCCATAATCCATCACCGCTATACGATACTGAGCCGTTGATTCATCGCCCATAAAATAGGGCTCGGTCGTACTCACCAACGACGACAGCTCCAATCCATCCATGCTCGGAACCTCTTTCAAGTGTTCCATTAATTTTTTCTCATCGAGTATTTCGGACGAAATAATCGCATTCATAACTCCTTTTTGTCGCACATGACGTACTAACTGGCGGGTATCCACTTCGCTTATGCCAACGATATTGGCTTTTTCGAAGTATGATTGAAGCGATAAGTCGGCTGTTTTCCGAGAATAAATCTGCGAAAATGAATTACAGACCATCCCGCTTATTTTGATTGAGCTGGATTCTTCCTCACTTTCTAATTGTACACCATAATTGCCGATGTGCGCATTTGTATTAACTACAATTTGACCATAGTAAGATGGATCAGTATAGATTTCCTGATAACCCGTCATACCAGTGTTGAAACATATTTCACCACCCATGGTACCGATTTTACCGAGAGCTAAACCTTTCAGTGCTGTTCCGTCTTCAAGAAGTAAGAGTGCCGGTTGTTGAGAACCCATTTTATATTGGTATTGTATGGTTACGGTTGTCATAAAAGAGCTTATTTTTTCCCCCTCTTCATGCCAACTTTAATTTGATTTTGCAAATTTCAAAAAAAAGGGGCTAAACTTTCGTTTAACCCCTTCTATATTTTAACTTTTCTTCATTTTATTAAAGTATATATGAGAAAAGTTATTCTTGGCCACCGTTCAATTCATCTTGCCAAGCTTTCAATTCATCAAATTTGCCATCACGTGCAAGGGCAGCTTGCTGAGGCCATGTTGCGGGGCTTTTTGAACCGATGCCAGCTGCCGATACAATTTCCTGAATTGCTTCAGGAGTCATGTCTGCCAATTGAGCAAAAGTCGTTACACCTGCATCTGCAAGAGCTTCGGCGATTTTCGGTCCAATTCCCTCTACAACTTCCAAATCATCAGCGCTTGAAGTTTCAGCTTCTGCTACTGGAGCTTCTTCAATAACTGGAGTTGCTTTTACTTCTTTCACTTCTACGGCCGAGGTCTCAGCATCAGCACTTTTCTTACCACCGCGGCGGCTACGACGTGTTTTTGTTGCTTTTTCTTCGGCAGCAGTCAATAATGTTTCGTTGAAATCAACCAATTCCATCAAACAAACTTCAGCGGCATCACCTTGACGGGTACCCAGTTTGATAATACGAGTGTAACCACCCGGACGGTCAGCGATTTTGTCAGCTACAGTACTGAAAAGTTCTTTCACTACATCCTTCTCAGGAATGTAAGAGAACACAATACGACGGTTGTGCGTATTATCTTCTTTTGCACGGGTCAAAATTGGCTCAATGTACTTTTTCAGTTCTTTTGCTTTTGCCAATGTTGTCTGAATGCGTTTGTGTAAAATCAAAGACGCCGCCATGTTACGCAACAAAGCGCTGCGGTGTGAGGAGGTACGTCCTAAATGATTGTCTTTCTTACCGTGTCTCATTGGTTTGAGTTTGTGATTAGCTTCGAGCGGCGGTTCACGCGCTTCAGAATACTAACCGGTGAAACAATTTACTTAAAGTTTGGGCTTCGAAAGGCGGTGATTTATTGCTAAATCAGCTTTCGAAGCCCAATAATTACTTAGTCCTCATCCAAGCGGTACTTCACAACGTCCATACCGAATGTCAGATTTTTCTCAGCGACAAGTTGTTCCAATTCTGTAAGTGATTTTTTACCGAAATTACGGAACTTCATCATATCAGCTACTTCAAGTTTCACAAGGTCACCCAAGGTCTTGATATCAGCTGATTTGAGACAGTTGTAAGCTCTAACTGACAAATCAAGGTCAGCAAGAGGCGTTTTCAGAAGTTTACGCATACGCAACATTTCTTCATCAACCTCGCTTACTTCGTCGTTTTTCTGAGTCTCAAACGTCATAGTTTGATCTGAGAACAACATAAAGTGCTGAATCAAAATGTAAGCTGCGCCTTTCAGTGCTTCTTCTGGGTGAATTGACCCATCAGTTGTCACTTCAATTAACAATTTTTCGTAGTCAGTTTTCTGCTCAACGCGCGTGTTTTCAACGCTGTACTTAACATTTTTGATAGGTGTGTAAATCGCATCAATAGGGATATGGCCGATTGGCAACTCCTGATTACGCGGTTCATCAGCTGGTACATAACCACGACCTTTTTCAATCAAGATTTCCATCTCAAATGTCATCTGGTCGTCAATATGGCAAATAACTAAATCAGGGTTTAAAACCTGGAACGATGACGTAAACTTGGCGATGTCGCCAGCAGTCACTACCGATTGATTTTTAACGCTTACTGTGATTTTGTTATCAACCATTTCCGAAACCTTTTTAAAGCGAACCATTTTGAGGTTCAGCACGATTTCGGTAACATCTTCCACAACTCCTTCAATCGAAGAGAATTCGTGGAGCACACTGGGAAATCTGACGCTGGTGATGGCATAGCCTTCCAACGACGAAAGTAGGATACGACGCAACGCATTACCGATGGTTACACCGAAACCTTTCTCCAGTGGCTTGAACTCAAACAACCCGTGAAAGTCGTCGGCTTTTTCCATTACGACTTTGTCGGGCATTTGGAATGCTAAAATAGACATAGGATTAGCAGTTTTTTTAGAGTCCGAAGGGCGGTAATTAACCGCAAAAAAGTATGTTTTACCAAACACACAAAAACAAAACCCCTGATATGGAAACACCACATCAAATGGGTTTTGTAATGATTTAAGACTATTTAGAGTACAATTCGACGATTGCTTGCTCGTTCACGTTCTCAGGAATCTGATCACGTTCTGGATACTGAACAAACTTTCCAACCAACAAACTGCTATCCCATTCAAGCCAATTGAAACGTTTTGCAGTAGCTGTACGTGCCGCCAAGCTTTCGGTGATTGCTTCAAGAGATTTTGATTTCTCACGAACACCAACGATTTGCCCAGGACGCAATGAGAATGATGGAACATTCACTACTTCTCCGTCAATTGTAATGTGCTTGTGGCTTACTAATTGACGAGCCGCACGGCGAGTAGGCGCAATCCCTAAACGATAAACGGTGTTATCAAGACGGGCTTCGCAAAGTTTTAAAAGGTTTACCCCAGTAATACCTTCACGAACAGCTGCACGGTGAAATAAATTACGGAATTGGCGTTCCAATATTCCGTAGGTATATTTTACCTTTTGTTTTTCTTGCAATTGAAGTGCATATTCAGACTTCTTGCTGCGACGTCCGCGACCATGTTGGCCGGGAGGATAGTTTTTCTTATTCAGCGCCTTGCTGGGACCCATGATGGGCTCACCAAAACGACGCGAAATTTTGGACTTTGGACCTGTATAACGTGCCATTTGAATTTGATTTATTTAAACACAAAAATTACCGTAGGAACAATCCTGCAACCCCAGTGTCCAAATTGCGGATTGTCCTTACGGCCTTATAAAAACTTAAAAATTAAACTCTTCTACGTTTGGGGGGACGGCAACCATTGTGTGGCAGCGGAGTAATATCTTTGATCGTAGTAACCTCAATACCGACATTCTGTACGGTACGGATGGCTGATTCACGACCTGAACCCGGGCCTTTTACAAAGACTTCTGCTTTACGCATGCCAAGGTCGTAGGCAACTTGAGCACAGCTTTGAGCGGCAGTTTGAGCGGCATAAGGAGTGTTTTTCTTAGAGCCTTTGAACCCCATTTTACCAGCTGATGCCCAAGAAATCACTTGTCCAGACATGTTGGTAACCGAAATAATGATGTTGTTAAATGAAGCTCTAATGTGAACTTGACCCACCTGCTCCACCTGTACAACGCGCTTTTTAGCTTTATCTTTACGCTTATTTTGAGCCATTTTTTTGTAATGTTAATCGTTAGTTGTTATCGCTTCGGAAAGCCGTTTGTTAATGGTTATCTGTTACAGATGTTCACACATTAACAAACAGATAACGGATAACTTTACTTACTACTTAGTAGCTTTTTTCTTGTTGGCTACAGTCTTACGCTTACCTTTACGAGTACGGCTATTATTTTTTGTTCTTTGGCCACGTACAGGTAATCCTTTACGGTGACGCAAGCCACGATAACAACCGATATCCATCAACCGTTTGATACTTAGCTGTACTTCTGAACGAAGTGCACCTTCGGTATTAAATTCACCGTTAATGATTCCACGAACAGCATTGGACTCTTCGTCAGACCATTCAGATACTTTTTTGTCAAAATTGATTCCAGCTTTCTCCAAAATTTTACGAGCAGAGCTACGGCCTATCCCGTAGATGTAAGTCAACGAGATTTCTCCGCGTTTTTTGTCTGGAATGTCAACACCTGCAATACGTGCCATATCTTATAATTATCCTTGTCTTTGTTTGTACTTGGGATTTTTCTTATTGATAACGTAAAGTTTACCTTTTCGGCGAATAACTTTACAATCAGCACTGCGCTTTTTAATAGACGCTTTTACTTTCATTGTTGTATGTGATTTTGGATTTAAGATTTCGGCCTCTCATGACGGGAATTCATTCTACTAAACTCCTTTATCCTATTTTAACCTACAATCTACAATCAAGTTACTACTATTTATATCGGTAAATAATCCGAGCCTTTGACAAGTCGTAAGGCGACATTTCGAGTTTAACTCTGTCACCCTGCAAAATTTTAATGTAGTTCATTCGCATTTTACCAGAGATATGAGCAATTACCTCATGTTTATTCTCCAGCTGTACTCGAAACATAGCGTTAGAGAGCGCTTCTACTATAATTCCGTCAACTTCGATGAGTCCTTGTTTTGCCATATACTGCTTTTCGGTAAGTGAATTAGATGCTTACCATTAACGTCGTATTCTCAGTTACTTCTTCTATGTACTTAAACGTCGTTAAAATTTCTGCTTTGCCTTTACGAACCAACACAGTGTGCTCAAAATGTGCAGCAGGTTTTCGGTCTGTGGTCCGGATAGTCCAACCGTCTTTTTCCTGAACAACGGATCTTTTTCCTAACGTAATCATTGGTTCAATCGCAATCACAATTCCTTCCCGTAACTTAGGTCCTTGTCCTCGTTTCCCATAATTTGGTACTTCAGGACTTTCATGTAAATTACGGCCTACACCATGACCAACCAACTCTCGAACAACACCGTAGCCAAATTTTTCAACGTATGATTGAATTACATAGCCAATGTCACCTACTCTTTTACCTTCTACTGCCTGCTCAATCCCTAAATACAGTGACTGTTTAGTGCGCTTTAGAAGGTTCATAACTTCATAACTTATATTTCCTACTGGGTAGGTATATGCACTGTCACTATGAAATCCATTTAACTTAACTCCACAATCTATAGAGATTACATCTCCTTCTCGCAATTGATATTGGCTTGGAAAACCATGTACCACAATATCATTTAGTGAGATACAGAGTGATGCTGGAAAACCATTATACCCTTTGAAAGAAGGCTGACCTTTATGGTCTTTTATAAACTCTTCAGCGACTTTATCTAATTGCTTAGTGGTAATACCAGGCTTTATCCATTTTGCCACTTCGGCATGGGCTTTTCCCAAAACTTGAGCACTTTCTTTAATCAGTAAAACTTCTTCTTCTGATTTAAGAAAAATCATTTTTGTCATTATACCGCTACCGTTTCAGTACGGCCTTTTACTCGGCCAGACTTCATTAAACCTTCATAGCGTTTCATGAGGAGGTAACTTTCTACTTGTTGCAAAGTATCAAGTACAACACCAACCAAAATCAGCAATGATGTACCTCCAAAAAACTGTGCAAATTCTCTCGTCATTCCAGTCATACTTGCCAATGATGGCAGAATAGCAACCACCGCAAGAAGTATACCTCCAGGTAAAGTAATACGATCTAATACCGTGGCAATAAAGTCAGAAGTGGAAAGCCCTGGTTTAACTCCTGGGATAAACCCTCCTCCTCTTTTCATATCGTCAGCAATTTGCTGAGGACTAATTGCAATGGCAGTGTAGAAAAAAGTAAATACAATAATCAGGGTTGCAAAAAGACCGTTGTATTGCCAAGTTGTGTAATCATTGAAAGTAGTAGCTATTGAGCTAGCGAAATCACTTTTTTCGGCAAATAACCCTGCAACCAATGACGGTATAAACATTAAAGCCTGAGCAAAGATAATTGGCATCACACCAGAGGTATTGAGTTTAAGTGGCAGATACTGTCTTTGACCACCCATCACTTTATTCCCAACTACTTGCTTTGCATATTGAATAGGCACTCTTCGTACTGCCTGTGTTAAAGCTACTGCAAACATTACGACTAAGAAGAGTGCTACAATTTCAAGAACAAAAATTAACGCTTCTCCTGTACCTCTTGAAACAGCTTCCTGATAAATAGCTCTTGGAAAACGAGATACAATACCAATCATGATCAGCATTGATGTACCATTTCCAATTCCGCGGTCGGTGATTCTCTCCCCTAACCACATACAAAAAATTGTACCAGCTGTTAAAATAAAAACGGATGATATCGTAAAAGCTGCTCGAGTAATTAAAAGTGCATCCGTTGGTATTGTAGTCTGCAAATAACTTACCGACTGAGCAATTGTAACAAAAATGGTTAATACTCGCGTAATCTGATTCAATTTCTTGCGTCCAGATTCTCCTTCCTTCTGCATTTTTTGGAAATACGGAAGTGCCATTGTTAACAATTGAATGGCAATAGAAGCAGAAATATAGGGCATGATACCCAGAGCAAAGATTGAAGCCTTACTGAAAGCGCCTCCCAAAAATGTATCTAACAAGCCTAATAAGCCTGATGTATCGATATTAAGTTTGCTACTATCTACTCCAGGTAGAACAATGTAGTAACCAAGACGATAAACCGCAATCAAAAGGAGAGTATAAAGAATTCTATTCTTTAACTCTTCAATTGAAAAGATATTTTTTAAGGTCTGTATAAACCGTTTCATGCGTTTGTTAGATTTACCCGTGAAAAAATCAGGTAAAGTTACAAAAAATCTTTGGTAAGATTACAAAGTAACGGCTTTACCGCCTGCTTTTTCGATAGCCTCTGCTGCTGCTTTTGAAAAAGCATGAGCTTTCAATTCTACGGCAACTTTTAATTCGCCACGGCTAAGAATCTTTACTAAGTCAGTTTTTGAAACTAAACCGTTGTTGTACAACACTTCAATGTCAATTACAGTAGCATTTGTTTTTTCAACCAATGCCTGAATGGAATCTAAGTTGAGTGCTTTGTACTCTACGCGATTAACGTTTTTGAAACCAAATTTTGGAACACGTCTTTGGAGCGGCATTTGCCCTCCTTCGAAGTGACTTTTTTGGCTGTAGCCTGAACGTGATTGAGCACCTTTGTGTCCACGCGTAGATGTACCGCCCATTCCAGAGCCATGCCCTCTACCTAGGCGTTTTTTTGTTTTTACCGAGCCTGAGGCTGGTTTTAATGAGCTAAGATTCATTGTCATATGCCAATTAGATCTCTTCGACTTTCACCAAATGATTTACTTTCTGAATCATACCAGAAATGGCAGGATTGATTTCAATCTCTATACTGCGACTGATTTTACCTAATCCCAAAGCAGCTAAGGTGCGCTTTTGATCTTCGGGCCTACCAATCTTACTTCTAACTTGTGTTACTCTTACCTTTGCCATTTTCCCAAAAGATTATCCATTAAATACTTTGGCCAACTTTACTCCGCGTTGGAATGCAACTTGGTGGGGAGCTCTCATCTTAAGGAGTGCATCAATCGTTGCCTTCACTACGTTGTGAGGATTTGATGATCCTTTAGATTTTGCTAACACGTCGTGTATACCAGCGGCTTCTAAAACAGCACGCATAGCACCTCCTGCAATAACACCCGTTCCAGGGGCGGCTGGCTTAACAAAAACCAGACCTCCACTAAATTTACCGTGCATTTCATGAGGGACTGTTCCTTTCAAGAGAGGAACTTGTACAAGGTTTTTCTTGGCGTCCTCGATTCCTTTTGCAATAGCATCAGTTACTTCGTTAGCTTTACCTAAACCGTAACCTACTACACCTTTGCCGTCACCTACGACCACAATTGCTGAGAAACTAAAACGACGACCACCTTTTACTACTTTGGCAACGCGGTTGATAGCCACAACCTTTTCTTTCAGGTCTGCCTCGTTGTATTTCACAGGTTTGATACTGTTTGACATATCTTATTAGAATTTGAGACCCCCTTCGCGGGCGCCGTCTGCCAGTGCTTTTACTTTGCCGTGATATAAATAACCGTTGCGATCAAATACAACTGAACTAACGCCAGCTGCAATTGCTTTCTCAGCCAGTTTAATGCCTACTTTTTTCGCATCTTCTGCATTGACACTCGCTTTATTAGTGGTATCAAGCTCAATAGATGAAGCAGAGACTAAAGTTACTCCTTTTGTATCATCAATTACCTGCGCATAAATGCGCGCATTTGAACGAAATACTGAAAGGCGAGGCTTTTCTGTTGTTCCAGCTACTTTCTTCCGAATCCGGTACTTGATGCGCTGTCTTCTGTCGCTTCTTGCTAAAGCCATGATTGATTACAATTTTCAGATTACTGATTACTTCTTAGCTGCTGCTTTACCAGCTTTACGTCTGATTTGTTCTCCGATGAAGCGGATACCCTTACCTTTGTAAGGTTCTACTTTACGGAACGAGCGGATTTTAGCGGCAATTTGGCCTAAAAGTTCTTTGTCGATACACTCTAAAAAAACTTTTGGATTCTGTCCTTTTTCCATTGTTGCCGTTACCTTCACTTCTGAAGGAACTGCAAAATAAATACCATGTGAATAGCCAAGGCTCATCTCAAGAATATTATTATTCACGGACGCCTTATAACCTACCCCAACAATTTCCAGCTCAGCTTTGTAGCCTTCATGCACTCCCGTCACCATGTTACTGATGAGAGAACGGTAGAGACCGTGCAATGCTTTATGACGCTTTTGTTCAGTCGGACGTACGACTGTCAATTCGCTTCCTTCTACTTCTACCTTAATGTCGCGGTCAATAGTACGGGCTAACGTTCCTTTGGGACCTTTCACAGTCACAACGTTATCGTCAGATACACTTACTGTGACGTTTGCTGGTAGCGTAATCGGCTTTTTTCCTATACGTGACATGTTCTTTCTGTGAATTTTATCAGTAAACGTAACACAATACTTCTCCGCCCACGTTGAGCACGCGCGCTTCTTTGTCGGTCATTACCCCCTTAGAGGTAGATACAATCGCTACTCCAAGACCATTAAGAATGCGTGGAATATCGGTAGCTCCCGAATATTTACGCAAACCTGGCTTGCTTACACGTTGCAAGTCAACAATTGCTGATTGCTTTGTTACTGGGTTGTACTTTAAAGCAATCTTAATAATACCCTGCGGGCCATTATCTTCAAACTTGTAGTTTTGGATAAAGCCTTTATCGTAGAGTACCTTGGTGATCTCCTTCTTGATATTAGAAGCAGGTATCTCCACAACCCGGTGCTTCGCCTTTATGGCGTTTCTGATTCTCGTCAGATAATCTGCTATGGGATCGGTTAACATTTCTCTACTGATTTGTTGCGGCCCTTCCGTAAAAGGGCTGCAAAGTTACGGAATTGATTTTAAAAAACAAAAGAGATTTACCAGCTGGCTTTGGTAACACCAGGGATTTTTCCTGCCGAAGCCATTTCGCGGAATACCACCCGACAAATACCAAACTTACGCATGTATCCACGGGGACGTCCGGTTAAACGGCAACGGTTGTGCAAACGAACTGCTGATGAACTACGTGGCAGCTTGTCTAAACCTTCCCAATCGCCAGCTTCTTTCAATGCAGCTCTTTTGGAGGCATATTTAGCAACCAGCTTTTGTTTTTTCAATTCTCTTGCTTTTACGGATTCTTTAGCCATTTCCTTATTTCGTTGAAAAAGGGATTCTTATTTCTTACCTTTAGTAAAGGGCATACCAAGCGATTTAAGCAATTCGTAGCTTTCTTCGTCAGTATTGGCAGTAGTTACGAACGTGATATCCATACCAGAGATTTTGTTGATTTTATCAAACTGAATCTCAGGGAAGATAATTTGCTCTTTTACGCCAAATGTATAGTTACCACGTCCATCAAAACCTTTGTCGCTGATACCTTGAAAATCACGTACACGAGGTAGAGCAATAGAAGTCAACCGGTCTAAGAATTCAAACATGCGGTCGCCGCGTAGAGTAACTTTAACGCCGATTGGCATTTTTTCACGCAACTTAAAGTTTGAAATCGCTTTCTTAGAGATAGTAGGTACTGCTTTTTGACCAGCAATAATAGTAATCTCTTCAAGCCCCTGATCAATTAACTTCTTATCAGCTACCGCTGCACCAATTCCTTTGTTGATAACAATTTTCGACAAACGAGGTACTTGCATTACCGATTTATACTGGAACTTGTCTTGCAAATGCTTAACGACGTCCTTTGTGTATTTTTCTTTTAATCTCGGAGTTGCCATTTTTGATTTTTTTTTGTGGATTTCCGACCCACAGTTATTTATTAGAGTTTTTAATGGATGGTTTTACCCATTCATCAAACTACTTACTTTGAAGGATCAGCAATAAACTTCCCTGATTCTTTCGAGTAACGTTGCAACTTACCTTCTTCATTGGCTCTACGGCCGATACGAGTAGGTTGTCCAGTCGCAGGATCAACAAGCATCAGATTACTGATATGAATTGAACCTTCTGTTTTCTTCAGTTCACCTTGCGGATTGGCGGCTGTTGGCTTTATGTGTTTCGTGATCAAATTGACCCCTTCCACGATAGCGCGTTGCTTCTCTACCAATACTTTGGTGACTTTACCCGACTGGCCTTTAGAGTTACCAGCAATTACCTTCACCGTGTCACCGGTACGAATGTGTAATTTGGGTTGTTTGTTGTATTTTCTTTCCATTGCTTCTACAATACTTCAGGTGCCAATGAAACAATTTTCATAAAATTTTTCTCGCGCAATTCACGAGCAACAGGACCGAAGATACGAGTACCGCGAGGTTCATCTTGGTTGTTGAGTAATACGACGGCATTGTCTTCAAATCGAATATAAGAGCCGTCTTTGCGACGGATTTCTTTTTTGGTACGAACAACTACAGCTTTTGAAACTGTACCTTTCTTTACGTTACCTGAAGGAATTGCCTGCTTAACTGTCACTACTACTTTGTCTCCGATTGAGGCGTATCGTTTCCCAGTTCCGCCTAATACACGGATAACTAGTACTTCTTTTGCGCCACTGTTATCGGCCACAGACAGTCTTGATTCTTGCTGTACCATTGTTATTTCGCTTTTTCAATGATTTCGACTAATCTCCAACGCTTGTTCTTACTGAGCGGGCGGGTTTCCATTACGCGAATGGTATCTCCTACTCCACACTCATTGTTTTCGTCATGCACCATCAGTTTGGTAGTTTTTTTCATAAACTTACCGTATTTTGGGTGCTTAACTTTACGCTCTACCGCGACAACACAAGATTTTTCCATCTTGCTGCTTACCACGCGGCCAACTCTGACTTTGCGTAAATTTCTTTCTACAGTTGTAGTTGTTTGTGCTGCTGCCTCCATTGTGTCGGTTATTTTGCAATTGGGGTCTCCTGACCATTATTACGCGCTTGCGGCTTTATCCTTAGCCGACAACTCCGTCATCAACCTTGCAATCAGACGGCGCGTATTACGAATACGCATCGGATTTTCAATCGGAGATACGGCGTGAGCAAACTTCAACTTGAGTAGACGATCCTGCTCCTCAACAAGGGTTTGCTTCAATTGCTCTACCGTCAGCGCTTTGATTTCACTATTTTTCATTTGACTAATGCTTATTCTGCTTCTTCTTGATGATCGCGACGAACTACGAATTTAGTCTTAACAGGTAACTTTTGAGCGGCTAACCGAAGTGCTTCACTTGCGAGTTCGAGTGATACTCCTGTAGCTTCAAATAGAATCGTTCCTGCCTTAACGGGAGCTACCCAATATTCGGGAGCACCTTTACCTTTACCCATACGAACTTCTAGGGGTTTTTTGGTAATAGGTTTGTCAGGAAAAATTCGAATCCAAACCTGACCTTCACGCTTCATAGCACGCGTTACAGAAATACGAGCCGCTTCAATCTGTCTGGCTGTAATCCAGCCTGGTTCAAGCGTTTTGATGGCAAACGTACCGAAAGCGATCTGGTGGCCACGAGTGGCCATCCCTTTTTCAGACCCTTTACTTTTCTGTTGTTTGCGGAACTTGGTTCTTTTCGGTTGTAACATGGTTCAGCAGTATTTTCGGAGTCAATAAAGACCCGTTGCTTTCGATAATTACTTTTTCTTATTACGGTTATTGTTGCGGCCTTTACCAGGGCCGTTTCCAGCACCAGGACCGTTTCCGGCTCCGCGGCGGTCTCCACCTCCGTCACGATCTCCGCCACCACCTCGGCGACGGTCTCCATCACCACCTCGGCGACGATCTCCACGGTCTCCTCCACGATCATTACCACCAGCACGTTCTGCCGAAGCAGCACCACCACTTATTGGAGATAAATCACGCTTTCCGAAGATTTCACCTTTGAAAACCCATACCTTGATACCGATTTTTCCATATACGGTAAGCGCTTCTGAAATTGCATAATCAATATCTGCACGGAGTGTATGCAGAGGCACGCGTCCTTCTTTATATTCTTCTGTACGGGCCATTTCAGCACCACCCAGACGACCAGATACACGAACTTTGATTCCTTGAGCACCTACACGCATCGCAGACGATATCGCTTGCTTCATTGCACGACGATATGAGATACGATTTTCTAATTGTTGAGCTATAGACTCTCCCACCAATTTAGCATCGATTTCAGGACGCTTAATTTCGTAGATGTTGATTTGGATATCTTTACCCGTAATCTTCTTTAACTCTTCCTTAATCTTGTCGACCTCATTTCCGCCTTTACCGATTACAATTCCTGGACGAGCCGTGTGAATTGTAAGGGTGATACGCTTCAAAGTACGTTCAATGACTACTTTGGAGATAGCACCTTTAGGAATACGAGCGGAAATATATTTGCGGATCTGCTCGTCTTCAATCAGCTTGTCGGCAAACTCACGTCCTCCGTACCAGCTTGAATCCCAACCACGGACGATACCGAGTCGCAGACCTATAGGATTAACTTTCTGTCCCATTCGTTATTGAAATTTTAGGCTTCTTGTTGGATTACTTCTGCTGCATCATCTACCACAATTGTGATGTGGTTAGAGCGTTTACGAACACGGTAAGCACGACCCTGAGGTGCTGGACGCAGACGCTTCAACATTGCGCCACAATCAACAAAAATTGTTTTTACGTACAATTCAGCATCTTCGAGTTTAGCATCTTCGTTTCGTTGCTGCCAGTTGGCAACAGCCGACATCAATACTTTTTTCAAAACTGGAGCGGCACCCTGCGGTTGATATTGCAAAATTGCCAGCGCACGGCTCACTTTCTGCCCTCTAATCATATCAGCTACAAGCCGCATTTTACGAGGTGAAGTGGGTACGTTTCTTAATATAGCTCTTGCTTCCATTTTCTTGTTGTGCGTCGTTAGTGGTTAGTGTCAGTCATTAGGTCAAATGGCTATTGACTGAACAACTATTGACTATTCTATCTTTTGCCTTTATCTTTTTTGGCAATGTGCCCCCGGAAATTACGTGTTGGGGAAAACTCACCCAATTTGTGCCCGACCATGTTTTCGGTTACGTACACAGGGATGAACTTATTTCCATTGTGTACTGCAAAAGTATGACCAATAAAATCTGGGGAGATTGTACTGCGTCTTGACCAAGTCTTGATAACTGATTTCTTGCCGGCACCATTCATTACATCAATTTTGGTCTGAAGGCGGAAATCAATGTACGGTCCTTTTTTTATCGAACGTCCCATTTATCTTCGATTATTTTTTACGTTTGCTAATAATCAAACGGTTTGAATACTTTTTCGGAGTACGTGTCTTTTTACCTTTAGCGTATAAGCCCGTACGAGAACGAGGGTGACCTCCTGATGCACGACCTTCACCACCACCCATAGGGTGATCGACTGGGTTCATCGCAACCCCACGAACTCGTGGACGAATACCCAACCAACGCTTACGGCCTGCTTTTCCGAGGCTTACGTTCATGTGGTCAGCGTTAGATACTGAACCTACCGTAGCAATACACGTTGAAAGTATCATGCGCATTTCGCTTGATGGCATACGCAATACTGCATATTTACCATCACGAGCTACTAATTGGGCATAAGTACCAGCGCTGCGTACCAATTGTCCTCCTTTACCAGGATGTAATTCTACATTGTGAACAATTGTACCAATCGGCATTGAACTTAAAGGAAGTGCGTTACCTACTTCAGGTGCTACACTAGTTCCTGACACAACAGTTTGTCCTACTTTAATACCCTGCGGGGCAAGGATATAACGTTTTTCTCCATCTTGGTATTCAACCAATGCAATACGAGAAGAACGGTTAGGATCGTATTCGACTGATACTACTGTTGCTTCAACATCAAACTTGTCACGTTTGAAGTCGATAATACGGTACATGCGCTTGTGACCACCACCAATATAACGAGCTGTACGACGACCTTGGTTGTTACGTCCACCTGTCTTTTTAATAGGGGCCAACAAGCTTTTCTCAGGCTTGTCGGTTGTGATTTCATCAAACGACGGAGCCGTACGAAAGCGCTGACCGGGAGTTGTTGGTTTTAGCTTAATGACTGCCATTGTTTTTTTCAGTTATTTGCTACTTCAACGATTTATTTAGGCGATATCTGAATAAATATCAATTATTTCGCCTGCTTTTAGAGTCACGATGGCTTTCTTGTACGTTGAAGTAATACCACTAATTGCTTTACCTCGTGACATTCTTGATTTTTTTCTGCCGATTGAACGCATGGTATCTACACTTGCTACCTTAACACCATACACTTTTTCGATGGCGTTTGCAATTTCAATTTTATTGGCAGTTTTAGACACTTCAAATACATACTTGCCCAAATTGCTGAGCGCAGTAGCTTTTTCGGTCAATATCGGTCGCTTGAGTACACTCATTGTCTTACTTGTTCAAGAGATTTTCTAACTTCGACACTGCAGTCTCACTAATCAACAATACTTCAGCATTGATGAGATCGTAAGTATTTACAGAGTCAACCGTAGTGATGTTTACCTTTGGAATATTGCGGCCAGACAAAAATACGTTATCGTCGTGGTTGGGCAGAATAAGAAGTGTTTTCTTATTTGTTAAAGAGAAAGCACTCAAGAAAGAAAGATACTGCTTGGTTTTAGGACCTTCAAAAGTGAAATCTTCTACAATTGAGATACCATTTGCCTTCGCTTTTGTCGAAAGAACTGACTTACGCGCCAATACTTTCACTTTCTTATTAAGTTTGAAGCTGTAGTCACGAGGTCTTGGTCCAAATACTCGACCACCACCCACGAACAAAGGCGATTTGATTGACCCTGCACGGGCGCCTCCAGTTCCTTTTTGACGCTTAATTTTTCTTGTAGAGTACGAAACCTCTGCGCGCTCTTTTGATTTGTGCGTACCCTGACGTTGGTTAGCAAGATATTGCTTTACGTCTAAATACACTACGTGCTGATTTGGCTCAATGCCGAATACTGTTTCGGCAAGGGCTACTTTTTTGCCCGTATCTTGTCCTTTTATATCTAATACTGAAAGTTCCATTGTCTTGATCGGATTGAACGGTTCGCCTTAACTACTTTTCGATGATTACAAACGAATTTTTCGCACCTGGCACCGAACCACTAATAACAACGAGATTCTGCTCAGGAATTACTTTCAACACTTTAAGGTTTTGAACCTTAACGCGGTTATTCCCCATGCGTCCTGCCATACGAATCCCTTTGAATACTCGAGAAGGGAATGAACATGCACCAATTGAACCCGGGTGACGTTGGCGGTTGTGCTGACCGTGTGTTTGGCCGCCTACCCCTGCGAAACCGTGACGTTTTACTACACCTTGAAAACCACGTCCTTTGGCAGTACCTACCACATCAACGAAGTCTCCTTCACCAAATACATCTGCTACTGACAATGCTTGACCAAGGTTAAGTTCTTCTTCGAACTCCTTAAATTCAACCAATTTGCGCTTTGGCGTAGTACCTGCCTTCTTAAAATGACCCACGAGCGGTTGAGTCGTATGCTTTTCTTTCTTTTCTCCGAAACCGAGCTGGACAGCCTTGTATCCATCAGTTTCGTCGGTTTTGACTTGCGTAACAACACAAGGACCAGCTTCAATTACCGTACATGCCAGAGCCTGCCCGTCCGCACTGTACACACTAGTCATCCCGATTTTTTTTCCTATTAAACCAGACATCTTTTTGATTTACAGCAGGTTATAAAATTTATTTTACAAAACGGACTGCAAAAGTCTGAAATTAATTTCAGCAATCCAACTATTTTACTTTTTTTATTTTTCACTTCAACAAAAAAGGTCAGATGATAAACATCTGACCTCATTTTACTGTGGAAAAGTAATTGCTACTTAGCCTAAGTTATGAATCCAGATGTGGTTTCCTTTCGGACCTTCATCCAATCTATGTCGATTGAAACTTTAAAAGTGTCTTTTTTAAAGGCTCGCAAAGGTCTGAATTTTATTCTTGAAAAGCAAGCTATACTTTAAAAATTTCAGAAGATAATTTTAATCCTTTATTTTTGGCAGCTTTATACCTTAACAATTCAATTGTTCAATGTATAACTGTTGGCACAGTTTTCGTTAGTAGGCTATACGAGGAACAACCCGTAAACTATGACAAATGTATGTATTAGAGTGGCTTTCACCCTCTTAGCTATTTTCTTCTGTGCAGACGCCAGTGCTCAATCGAGGCGTTCTAGCCCTGTTCGCCGGAATGTTCCAGCGTTTGGCGTAATTAAAGTTTTTGCGGGAGGCGGCATATCTTATTATATGGGAGACATGCGTGCCAAAACTGATTTGAGGTTTATCCAGCCTCATTTAGCACTGGGGGTGAGTTATAGACTAGCCGAGCGCATTGCTTTACGGGGAGAAGTGGATATATATCGTATTTCGGGAAAACAGGCGGGTGGCCCAATTTGGTACAATAATCTTTCCTTTCGTTCTGATAACCCGGCTGGATATATAGGATTGCAAATTGACGCATTCCGTTATAACGACGAACGCCTATTAAAACCTTATTTATTGGGGGGGATAGGCATGACAAGAATTAATCCTAAAGCAAATTATCAGGGCAATTGGCATAGTTTACCGCCGCTAATGACTGAAGGAGTAGCTTACAAACGTAACGTGCGTATTGCTGTGATTGGGGTGGGAGTTTCTTGGAAACACGACGACCGTTGGAATTTTGCCGTTGAGCTTAGTGATAATTTTGCAAATTCAGATTATTTGGATGACGTCAGTACAAATTATCCTAATCCAGGAGGAATGTCTGAACTAGCACTGGCTTTGTCGGATAGGAGACCCGAATTAACCAATCTGCCGTCTGGGTATTCTCCACAAAATGAGCCTGGAAATCAACGAGGAAATCCTAAAGTAAAAGACTCTTACGGATTTTTATCGTTTAGGGCTGAGTATTTACTCGGTACCCAAGCCCGACGCGCCGAGCGCCGAAAGCTAAGATGTTACTATTAGGAACATAAAATACTATTTTAGATTTTTCAGAAAAGCGGTTATATAGCAATATAAACCGCTTTTTACGTATACAAAACTATTGAAATATGAAGCATATTCTACTTATGAACGGTCCTGATAATAAAGGGCTTATTTATAACGTAACCCATGTACTGTATAATCATAACCAAAATATTATCAGTCAGGATGAATACGTAAGTCCTTCCAAACAGTTTTTTATGAGAACCGAATTTGAAGGCGAAGGTGATCCTGAAAAAATAATTAACGACCTGTACAGTACACTACCTACTGGCATTAACTTACGTCTCAATCCCAAAAAAAAGAAAGACATTGTGGTGTTTGTAACAAAAGAGCATGACTGTTTGGGCGAATTGCTCATAAGGTATGCTTTTGACGAACTGGATGCCACAATCCAAGCTGTGATAAGCAATTACAATACTTTACAACCTTTGGTCAGCAAATTTGGCATTCCTTTTCATTTCATTTCTCACGAACACAAAACGCGTAACGAACATGAAGAGGCGATTCTAAGAACCCTTGATATTTACAAACCTGAGTATCTAGTTTTAGCTAAATATATGCGCATTCTGACCACAGATTTTGTACAACACTACCCCCATCGAATTGTAAATATTCATCATTCCTTTCTTCCCGCTTTTATTGGAGCCAACCCTTATCGTCAAGCATATGAACGAGGCGTCAAAATCATTGGAGCAACGGCCCATTTTGTCAATGATAACCTTGACGAGGGACCGATTATTGCACAGGATGTAAAGGAAGTAGATCACCGCCTATCGGCGCTAGATATGGCTACTTTGGGAAAAGATACCGAAAAATCTGTACTGTCTAAAGCCTTAAAGTTGGTATTCAATGACCGCGTCTTTATCCACGGCAATCGTACCGTTATATTGTAGATTATTACTAAAATGGTATTTTTCCTATTTTTTTATACACATTTAAGTATCTTGCACCCCGTTTTTTAACCCTCATACTAACCTTTCTGGAAGACATGCAAAAACTTCAAACCTTAGACTATCTAGTATTTCTTTTTTACTTCATAGTGGTCGCTGGCTACGGCTATTGGATTTATCAACGAAAAAAAACCAAAGAAGCTAGTACAACTGATTTCTTTCTGGCTGAAGGCTCGCTTACCTGGTGGGCAATCGGCGCATCCTTAATTGCCTCTAATATCTCGGCTGAACAATTCATTGGGATGTCGGGCAATGGTTTTTCAATGGGATTGGCCATTGCAACCTATGAATGGATGGCTGCCGCCACACTGTTAGTGGTGGGTATTTTCTTTATGCCTATCTATTTGAAGAATCGTATTTTTACGATGCCACAATTCCTGAATCAACGTTATAATACAACCGTTAGCTTAATTATGGCCATTTTTTGGCTGTTTTTGTACGTTTTAGTTAATTTAACCTCTATCCTGTTTTTAGGGGCGCTTGCAGTTTCTACCATTTCGGGAATTGATTTTACGGTATGTATGATTGGACTGGCCATTTTTGCCGTTATCATTACGGTAGGTGGAATGAAAGTAATTGGATATACCGACGTTATTCAGGTATTTTTCCTCATTTTGGGGGGATTAGCAACCACCTACCTAGCCATGGATTTGGTTTCTCAAGAGTTTGGCGTAGAGGGAATTACCAGTGCTTTCGGTACCATGCTTGAGAAGTCGGAAGATCACTTCCATATGATTTTCCAAGAAGGCAACCCGCACTACATGGCGTTGCCTGGTTTGACGGTACTCATTGGAGGAATGTGGATTGTCAACCTGAATTACTGGGGTTGCAATCAATATATCACGCAACGTGCGCTCGGTGCTGATCTCAAAACAGCACGTGAAGGAATTCTTTTTGCCGCGTTTTTAAAACTTTTAATGCCTGTCATTGTGGTACTACCAGGAATTGCCGCTTATACCTTATATCAAAAAGGCTTGTTTCAAATGGAAATGCTTGAAGGTGGCGAACTCAATCAGGACCGTGCCTATCCAGTATTACTAAATTTGCTGCCAGTTGGACTTAAAGGTCTTTCTTTTGCGGCCTTAACGGCGGCAATTGTAGCTTCTTTGGCAGGAAAAGCAAACAGTATTTCAACCATTTTTACCCTTGATATTTATAAAAAATACATCGGCCAAGATGCTGATGAAAAGAAACTTGTTTGGATTGGACGGGTAACGATTGTTGTTGCCATGATTTTAGCAATTATTATTTCTCCTTACATGGGCATTGACAAAAAGGGAGGTTTCCAGTTTATTCAGGAAATGACAGGGCTTGTTTCTCCAGGTGTATTTGCCGCTTTTATTCTGGGCTTTTTCTGGAAAAAAACCAATTCTGCGGGAGCCCTCTTTGCAATTGTCGGTGGCTTTCTTATTGCCTTCTCGATGCACAACAACTGGCTACCTGGTACTGACTGGACCTTGGTTCCGTTCTTAGACAGAATGGGAATCGTATTCCTAATCTGCGTGGCAGTAATGGTTGTACTAGGACTTTGGCAGCCTAGCAGTAAAGGTTTAGCAATTGATTCCTCCATGTTCAAAATCAAAGGAACCTTTGCCATCGGCACCGCAGTTATTTGTGCAATTATCGCAATACTTTATACCGTATTCTGGTAATTAATCTTACTTTTTTTTAAAATACCCCTGCCGATGCAATACTCGGTAGGGGTATTTTTTTGCCCTTCATTAAACTTTTGCTCCTCACCGTCCATCTAAGCTTTAAAGCTGCCTGAAAACTTACGCAAACGCTCAACACCATTCATCTGCATGGACGCTATCCAACACCAACGCACTATTCAACACCTATTTTGGAGAGCTGGCTTCGGAGCTTCACCAAGTGAAGTAAAAAAAGCGATATCAATGTCAAGACTTCAACTTGTTAAAAGTTTATTTAGAGATAGCAGCAACATAAAACTGTTGACACAGGTCTCCAATGCTCCTGCTCAGGATTTAAAAAATATGCGGCAGGCTGTTAAACAAAATGCAGGAGGCTCCCGTGAAGACCTCCGCGACAAGCTTAAACTCATGGCCCAAGAACGCCGTGAAAGCATTAGCAGTCTCAATGATGCGTGGGTCGCTCAAATGGGAAATGGAGCTTATGCATTTCGAGAGAAAATGGCTCTTTTTTGGCACAACCATTTCGCCTGCCGCAGCAGAGCAGTTAGCTTCATTCAACAACAAAATAACACCTTACGCACCCATGCACTTGGCAAATTCGGAGACTTGTTGATGGCTGTTTCAAAAGACGCAGCAATGCTGCAGTTTTTAAACAATCAGCAAAACAGAAAGCATAGCCCTAATGAAAATTTTGCCCGAGAAGTGATGGAACTATTTACGCTAGGGCGAGGGCAATACACCGAACAGGATATTAAAGAAGCAGCGCGGGCTTTTACAGGATGGGGCTTTAACATCAACGGTGAATTCGTTTTTAGAGAAAACTTTCATGACGATGGCCTCAAAACCATCTTTGGCAAATCTGGGAATTACATAGGAGAAGACGTAATCGAAATGCTCCTCGCAAATCCTAAAACAGCTCTACACATTTCGACTAAAATTTATCGCGCATTTGTCAATGAAAAAGTAGACGATGCTCACGTCACGGCAATGGCAAAACGTTTTTATCATAGCCAGTACGACATTGCCGACTTAATGCAATACGTTTTTACTTCTGACTGGTTTTACCATTCAATAAACATCGGTGCACAAATTAAATCTCCTGTAGAATATCTGTCTGGTTTACAACGAACTTTCAACCTCAATTTTGTGGATAAGACGCCCGTATTATACACCCAAAAAATATTAGGCCAAGTTCTTTTTAATCCCCCCAATGTAGCTGGTTGGCCTGGCGGAAAAGCTTGGATTGATAGTTCCAGTTTACTTTCGCGGTTGCAACTCCCTAGTGTACTCTTTCGCAACGAAACCATAAATATCAGCGTAAAAGAAAGTGGAGATGTCAATGAGGAAAAATTAGTCCGCAAGAATAAGTTTGAAATCAATATAAACTGGCAGGATTTTGCCCATTCGTTCGAATCAATTCCTGACTCTGTTCTTTGCAAAACCTTGGCATCTTATTTGTTACAGGTACCAATTAATGATGCAACCATAAAACGCATTGAAAATAAGGTTTCGGCACCCGAACGCACAGAGACGGTAAAACAACTTTGCATTTCTTTAATGAGTACACTCGAATATCAAGTTTGCTAACCCGTTTTTCATAAATAGTATTTCAATAATGAAACGTCGCACATTTCTCAAAAAAACGGCTTTTACAACTGCTGGTTCGCTTTTAATTCCTCAGTTTTTAAAAGCGTATGAGCAAAAACACTTTGGACAAAAACCGCTCAACGATAAAATTCTGGTGGTTATTCAACTCTCTGGCGGCAATGACGGCCTTAATACGGTAGTTCCGTTTCGGAATGATATTTACTACCGAGAGCGCCCCTCCATCGCCATCAATCAAAACAATGTGCTGCGACTCAACGATGAAATTGCTTTTAATCCAGCACTCGAAAAAATCAAAGAATTATATGACAATGGACTGGTTTCTGTCATCAATAATGTAGGCTATCCCAATCCTGACCGCTCTCATTTTCGCTCAATGGATATTTGGCAAACGGGAAGCAGTTCGGAAGAATATCTATCCAGCGGTTGGATTGGTCGTTATTTGGATGCTCAATGCATTGGCCAATCCTGCCTCCCGCACCAAGCTCTTGAAATTGACGATACATTAAGTTTAGCTTTAAAAGGGCAGCAAGTCAATGGATTATCGTTGCAAAACCCTGAGAAGTTATACCGACAAACGCAAAGTACGTTTGTCAAAACATTGACCGATATTCCTGCAGCAGATAACCATGACAATGTTGCGTATCTCTATAAAACGCTGGCCGAAACTGTGTCGTCTGCCGAATATGTTCATACAAAAGCAAAAGTCAATAAATCTCGAATGATGTATCCCACCACTGAATTAGGGAAAAGTCTTAATACCATTGCTGAACTTATTACATCTGGCGTAAGCACAAGCGTGTATTACGTTTCTTTGTCTGGTTTTGATACCCACATACGCCAAAATGACCAACAAGACCGCCTTCTTCGCCAATATGCTGAAGCGGTAAATGTTTTTGTCAATGATATGAAAGCCAATAGCCGCCTTGATGATGTTATGGTTTTGACATTCAGTGAATTTGGCCGACGAGTAAAGCAAAATGCGAGTAGCGGTACGGATCATGGAACTGCCAATAATGTATTTTTAATCGGGGGGCCGAAACGTACCCGCTCTATTTTAAACGAAGCTCCTGATTTAACAAACTTAGATAACGGAGACTTAAAATACAGCATTGATTTCCGAGAAATATACGCAACATTATTAGATGATTGGCTTCACACAGATTCTACCAAGATTCTTACTCAAAAATTCAACAAACTACCACTCTTCTAACTTAAAACGACTGCTTTAGGGCAGTCGTTTTAAGTTAGCCCCCAATTATCTTTCTTTATTCTCACCTTCCTTGAGAGGATTTCCCTATTTTTACGCTAATCAATAAAAAAGGGAATGACCGATACGATTCAAAATACTTCTACCATTTTCACCAAATTGGGAGGGGAGTTTATTATTCCTACGGAGCTTTTTGCCGAAAAATCAAAAAAAATAAAAGCCTTTATTTTTGACTGGGACGGCGTATTCAACGACGGTACAAAAAATGAACACGGAACCAGCAACTTCAGTGAAGTAGATTCAATGGGAATTAACTTACTTCGTTTTGGTTGGTGGATGTCTCAGTCCAAGATGCCATACACTGCCGTAATTTCGGGAGAGCGGAATACCATGTCTTTTCAGCTGGCCAAAAGAGAGCACTACGATTCCTGCTATTTTCGTATCAAACATAAAATTGCCGCTCTTGAACATTTTATGGCAATCCATCATCTCAAACCAGAAGAAATAGCCTTCTTTTTTGACGATGCCTTGGATTTATCCATTGCCGAGCAGTGCGGCATCCGCATCATGGTTCGGCACGGTGGCAATCCTCTGTTTCAAAAATACGTTATCGACCATAACCTTGTCGACTACATCACTGGACAGGCTGGTGGTGCTTTTGCGGTTCGAGAAGGGTGTGAACTCTTGCTGGGACTTTCCCAAATACATGATCAAACGATTACCAATAGGCTACGTTTTTATCCAGAGTATGACCAATACCTTTCCCAACGGCAATTGATTGAAACTTCTTTTTTTACGTTGTCGGATGGAAAATTTGAATCACAAACAATCTAGCGTTTATCACACATGTCGCAAGCAATAGATTTTCAGGAAAACAGATTAAAAACGGGTGAAGGTGGTATAATCCTTACGAGTGTTGAGGATTTACTCAACTGGTCAAGATTATCATCGCTGTGGCCAATGGGATTTGGCTTAGCTTGCTGCGCCATTGAAATGATGGCTTCCTACGCCTCAAACTATGACCTTGAAAGATTTGGGATATTCCCCCGCCCTTCTCCTCGTCAATCAGATGTAATGATTGTTGCTGGAACCGTTACCTTCAAAATGGCAGATAGGATTCGCCGTTTATATGAACAAATGCCAGAACCGCGCTACGTAATCTCCATGGGGAGCTGTTCAAATTGCGGAGGTCCTTACTGGGAACATGGCTACCACGTTGTAAAAGGAATAGATAGAATCATTCCAGTAGACGTTTACGTGCCTGGATGCCCGCCGCGCCCAGAAGCATTAATTGGAGGTTTTTTAAAATTGCAGGAAAAAATCCGTCAGGAACATCCAATTGCCCCCACGCTACTCTTGGAGTTGGAGGCCGAAAACCATACCACCTGATCACATGACCACACATGATATAGTAGAGAGATTAAAAAGTAAATTTAACACAGATGCGATTCTGGTTGTAAACGAAAAAACTGCTCAACCCATAATACAGATTCCCGCAAATTTACTTTTGGACATTTGTCAATTTTTACATGAAGATGAGTTACTGTACTTTGACTTTATGGCTTGCCTGACGGGAATTGATAATGGTCCAGAAAAAGGCTCAATGGAAGTAATTTACCATTTGACTTCAATTCCCTATCAAAGGAATCTAACTTTGAAAGTGATTCTTCCAAGGCAAATTGATGGTCAACCACCTTCTATCTCCAGCTTATCTAGTATTTGGAAAACAGCTGATTGGCATGAACGCGAGGCATTTGATTTAATCGGAATTAGCTTTGAAAATCATCCTGATTTGCGTCGAATTCTACTTCCAAAAGATTGGGAAGGTCATCCCCTCCGAAAAGATTATGAAGAGCAAGACTCATACCATGGAATAAAAGTAAAGTACTAATAATCAATGAGTTGAAAATTTTTCTTGACATAACCAAAAAAAATGCTATCCTTCGCAACAAATTCAACAAAAAAAGCGTTGGATTGGCAAGTTTGCTTGGTTTTTAAACCTTATTTTAGAACTAATAAAAGGAATTGAGTATGTATTGGACACTGGAATTAGCCTCTTATTTGGAGGATGCGCCTTGGCCCGCCACAAAGGACGAATTAATTGATTTTGCGATTCGCACGGGAGCTCCTCTGGAAGTCGTCGAAAACCTGCAGGAACTAGAAGATGATGGCCAACCTTATGAAAGTATTGAGGAAATATGGCCTGATTATCCTACAAAGGACGATTTCTTCTTTAACGAAGATGAATATTAATGATTAGAAGAAGCCCATTTACTGGGCTTTTTTTATAAATTATTTATTCAGGTTGTATTAACGCAAAAGAGCCCGCCTTTCAGCGAGCTCTTTCTTTTTTAATATTGTGGCGGCTACCTACTTTTCCAAGTTTTATCTCAGTATCATCGGCGGAGCGGGGCTTAA
>NZ_JAAAKZ010000016.1 GCF_009905605.1 Runella sp. CRIBMP | reverse complement strand
AGCGATGGTGAAATTGCGAAATTGGTAGAAAGTGTGTTTGATTTGCGCCCTTATGCCATTGAGCAGCGCCTGAAATTGCGTAATCCTATCTACTCTGAAACGGCAGCGTATGGCCACATGGGCCGCGAGCCTAAAACCGTGACGAAGGTGTTTGAAAACGCGGGTCAACGTGCCGAAGTAGAGGTAGAGTTGTTTACTTGGGAAAAACTCGACTACGTAGACGCGGTGAAAGCGGCGTTTGGTTTGTAGAAAATATATTTTTATGATTTGAACGTCGGCGAATTTACTTCGCCGACGTTTTTTTATATCAAGGTGGGCCAAAAAGAATCGCGGCGGCTTCACGCAGCGACTTGGCCTGACGTACTTCTTGGATAATATCCCTCCACTCGTGAAAATTCAGGTAAATGACGTTTTGGGATTCAACAGGTTTCGTGATTCCGTACACGGGCGTTTCGGTCTCTTCCTGAAATGTACCAAACAGGCGGTCCCAAAGAATGAACGTAGTTCCAAAATTTTTATCCAGATAGAGCGTGTTCTTCCCGTGATGTACCCGGTGGTGGGAGGGAGTTACAAAAATATATTCAAACCAGCGAGGCAGTTTATGAATCACTTCGGTATGAATCCAGAATTGATACAGTAAATCAATCTGGTAGCAGGTGAACGTAATCACGGGGTGAATTCCAGAAAGCCACACGGGCAAAAAGAAAATGATTTTGATGTGCTGTGTCCATGAGTTTCTAAATGAGGTGGCCAAATTAAAATGTTCTGATGAATGATGCGTGACGTGGGTTGCCCACCAAATGCGCTGTTTATGCGCAATAAAATGCGCAAAATAATTGCAAAGGTCAATGCCCAAATAAGCCACAACCCACGACCACCAGGTATTGGGCAAACGCCACGGAACCATTTCGTAACAAAATAAACTTATGCCCACAATCGCGGCTTTAAAAAGACCATTGATGACAAGGCTTCCAAGGCCAATGCCGACTGATGCTTTTAAATCCTCGTGGTCGTATCGGTGGTGCGGGTCGTGTCTGACCAGCCAATATTCAACGGCAATACAAATAAAAATCAAAGGGGTAGCATACAGCAACAGCGGCTGCAAGTCTTGTTCAAACTGCTGAGGAGTCATTCCAGAAAAATGTTATGGTTTAATAGTGGGAATCGTGGTTGAAGCTTATCGGTGTACGTAGATACGTTCAGAAACTGTGTGTTTGTTGGGGTGCATTTCTATGCCAAATAGCTCTATGTAACGGACTTTAGGGAGAAACCCGCTAGAAGGCTCTAACTGAACAAATATTTTCTTTAATAATGAAGCATGACCATCAATTTGGGTAATAGCGGCGGGCTTGCCTTCGTGCGATAAAACCTGTAATGGGCGGTTTTGGAAGGCATTAAGGCGTATCTCAACCGACTGGTTTTCCTGCTGATTTATGTGTTGTTTGTACCCGTACGCCAATTGCCACTGTATGGTTGAAAGTTTTTCCCGTTGCCCTTTTTCTGCATAACGTATCCAATATACGTCAATGGGATATTTTGGGTTTAATCGCTTGTTGGGCAGTAAATTAGCGTCATACATCACCGTGTTTGCGTCGTTGCTACGCTGAATGTAAAACAGATGATTGGCCGAAGCTGGCGGCTCTGGAAAAGAGATTGTTGGAGAGTCGTCAACGACATGAAATGAGCACAGCCCAACGGCCGCAAGAATTAACGTGTAGATTTTCATAGCTGTATGGAGGGATTGCTGATGCCCTCTGCCTTAATGACAACCTATTGTGTTTTCCCCCCTATCAGAATAAAAAAATAAATAAAAATCAACGTATCTATTCGCTGATTGAGGAGTCAATATTTAGGTGATTTTGCTCAAAATGAGGGTAGTGTGTATTGATTTTGATATGCCTAAAAGCGCCCTAAATGATGGTTTTAAGAGAATGATGCCCTACTCTTTTGTTAGCAACTGTTTTTTCTACAAATTTGCCTCCCCTTACAACGGAGATTACGGAGAAATTGCTTCTCATAAACTTGTCGGAGGTGAGATTCTACAAGTTTAACAAACTGTTTTTTTTAGTTTAAACCAATTCAAGATACCCTCTCATCGTTAATGCCTCATTCAAATAGACTGTTAGAGTTGGATGCTCTGCGTGGGATTGCCTGCATTCTTGTTGTTTTTTTTCATTTTAACGTAAACCAGCCTGATGGATGGCATTGGCTCAATTTGGGTGTAGCGGGAGTAGACCTATTTTTTATCATTAGCGGATTTGTGATTTTTTATTCATTGGAAAAAAATCACAATGCACTTGATTTCATTGTTTCGCGATTTTCGCGTCTTTATCCCGCTTATTGGGTCGCTGTTTGTATTACTTCGGCTTTAGTGCTGCTCAATGGCGGCACCGTACATTTACACGATTTTTTGGTAAATTTAACAATGTTGCAAGGCTACTTCGGCGTGGAGGATATTGATGGGTCCTATTGGACGTTGGGTATTGAACTATTTTTTTATTGTTTGGCGATTTTGCCTTTTATTTCCAATACTGCCAAATGGGTCGAGCATTTTATCTGGATAAGCCTCTTTTTGGTCTATAATTGGCATTATTGGGGCAGTTTGTATGCCCCAGGTACGCACGCAAAAATCAGTAACTCGGTGCAATTTCTGAATCATGCCCCTTTGTTTTTTGCGGGCATATTTTTCTACCTCATTGAATTTAAAAAAGCAACGCCCGGTCGTTATTTCGGAGTTCTTTGCTGTTTTATTCTGTCATGCTACCTACACAATTTTTTTGGGCGGTCTCAATGGGTAATTACAATACAGGAACACGTATGGATGCTTCTCGCTTTTTTTGGTATTTTTTTTCTGCTTCTTTCCCACCAACTTGGTTTTTTGGTAAACCGAGTGAGCCTTTTTCTGGGCAATATTTCTTATTCACTGTATTTAATTCACCAGCGAATCAGTACGGAAATTATTCGCCCGTGGCTTCAGCATCATCTGTTGCCGCACATGCCCAATTTGATTTACAGTCTCATTATGCTGGCCTTTAGTATTGGGGTTGCTTCAGCGATTAATTTTTGGATTGAACTGCCAACAATGCGTTTTTTGCGTCAAAACTGGAAACGTCTTAAGACCAAGTTAGAAGTAAAGCAAGAAAGTGTTTTATCGCAATGAAACGGTTACTTTAATACCTCAACGTCGCAGCAATAAATACATTGCTTGGACAATGACCATTGGTTTGTGGACTCCAGCTGTGCCATTTAGAAGCAAACACCCTCGAAAACGTTTTGGTGCTACATATTTTCGAGGTCGTTTTTAAACAAGGCTTTAAAAAATCAATTTGCTTATAGGATGATGCCGACTGTGGTTGTTTTTTGATTCCTTCGGGCATTTCTACCCAATCAAAACCCACAAAGCACCCTTCGGTAGGAATGGAGATTTTATAAGGTTCCATGTCGAATAAAAATGTTTCTGAGGTAATTGGGACGATAACTGACTTGGTTAATAAATCATCAAGAGGCTCTCCTGTATCGGGACTGACTGAAAAAACCCTAATTCTTAATTTGGTTTGGGTGAGGGTCTTTTTGTCAAATTTGGCGTGTATTTTGCTTAAAAGTGCCTCTTTTTTTGCGGAATTTTCAATTTTTAAGGCAATACTCTGGCCGACTGCCGCATTAAAAGCCGTGCTTGAAGGATGGCCGTAAATCCCTTCCATAGCTGAGCGCTGAAAAAGGTCAGCACTTTCATTCGTTCTTAATGAAGTGGTTTCTTTAGGAGAAAGATAAATAAATAAGGGAGATAGAACCACTACATTCTTGATGCTAATGTAAGAGGGTTCAAAGCCTGGGGAAGAGACCATCAAAGTGTCGTTTGGGCTTACCTTTAATTGATAGTAGCCTTTTTCGTCGGCAATGTAGCCTTGCGTTTTATTTTTTAGGCTGATGGTGGCGCATGGAATGCCAACTTTATTCTTATCTCTCACTATCCCTTTAATTTCAAGGGATTGGCCTAAAATAATCCTGGGTAAAATCACTAAAAGTAAGACGAGGGTGTTCAAGGCAGGGTTCATAAAAAGTGGGTTTTCAATTTGGGGCGTAATTGCCTACTTTCTCATCATGGTGGCATGGTGATGATTAGTATAAAACCTTTGATGGTATAATAGGCTTCTCTTAGACGAGAGCAATAGGTACCAGTCACAGTCTCGGGAGATATAACCGATTTAATAAAACAGATACGGCCTTAAATGCCTGTTGATGAGTGAATTCTGTTTAACAATGATATGCAATTCTGTCAAAGAATCAATGAGTTAACTTGAAAAGTTATCCAACGGTGCTTTTGTACTTAACGCTTTTTACTCTTTGGCATCAGGCACATGTTTAGAAGAGAGAAAATGGTATTGCAAATGAATCGTTTTTGAAAAATGTAGATAAAATGTCGATTCCCCTGAAAACAGAAAATCAGGTCATTGGTTATGTATTCATAGAAATTAACTATTGAAAATCAGGAGAATATTTCTTTGACTTAAACCGTATCTTTGGTAAGAAAGAGAATCTCTAGGCAGAATTTTAGAAAATACACCCAGAAAACTGGCTTGTTTTTTCGTTTTTTAGAGACACTTTTGGTTGAAAAAGTGTTCAATATAAAGAAATACAATCATGAACTAACGCGTCGACTAGTGGATTCGGAGTCACAAATTAAATCGCAAACAGTTTTGCCGCTGCACGGTTGGCAGTCGGCGTATGAACTTGGATATGCTGCCGCTCTGTGGCGTTTACCTCTGCAAAAAGATAAACACCTGATTATCAATTTTGGAACTGATATTCCCAAAACAAAAATGATGCTGGAAGACCTGCCTCCGGGTTTTGCGGTCAGCCCATTTCTGAATTTAGAAGGGGAGGATGCGCTCTTTATTAAGGCAGATTTGCACATTCGTTTTGATGAAACAGGAGAGCCAGTTTCCGAAACTTATCCATCAACGGAATCAAGTTCAGCCAAAGAAGCGTGGGAAAATGAGTGCCGTAATGTGAGTTTGGTTACGCAAAACGAGAGAAATGTAAGTGAATTTCCGACTAATTCTTCCGAAGAATTTCATCTGCAATCCGTCAAAGAAGCCCTCAAAGCCATTGAAGCGGGTGAAATCCAAAAGGTGGTTCTTTCCCGAACCAAGCACGTGGCCTTGCCTGATTCGTTTTCGGTGACGGGCATTTTTGAACGACTTTGTAATAAGTACCCCAACGCATTTGTTTCTTTGGTGTATCTGCCCCACTTAAATCAAATTTGGTTGGGCGCCACGCCCGAAACCCTCGTGAGTGTGGATCGACAGGGGATTTTCAGAACGGTAGCCTTGGCAGGTACTCAGTCTGCGTTTGATGAGTCTGGGCAGATGATTCCACCAAAGCAAGCGCCGTGGACCCAGAAAGAGATTGAAGAGCAAGCGCTCGTGAGCCGTTATATCATTTCGTGTTTTAAGAAAATACGGGTGCGTGAATACCTCGAAGAAGGCCCAAAAACGGCTGTTGCGGGCAATCTGATGCACTTGCGTAGCGATTATGCCGTCGATACCAAAGCCATTAATTTCCCCGAACTAGGAACAGTCATGCTGGGGCTGTTGCATCCCACTTCGGCGGTGTGCGGTATGCCCAAATTGCCCGCTTTAGAGTTTATTCAAGCGCACGAAGGCTACGACCGCGAATTTTACAGCGGTTATTTGGGACCAGTAAACATTGACAACGAAACCCATTTGTTTGTCAATCTGCGCTGCATGAAGATAAGCAACGGCATGGCTACCCTCTACGGCGGGGGCGGAATTACGGAAGATTCAGTTCCTGAAAAAGAATGGCAGGAAACCGAGCTGAAATGCCGGACTTTACTGACAGTGCTGGAGGAATCATAAAACAATAAGCTTTTGTTTAGGGTTTTATCTCTAAATTTACGGCATGAAAAGAGCCGAAAGGCTGGTTTCTGTTCATCATTTTAAACTGCAATTAGATTCATGCTGACGCTCAACGACACGGTCTCGCTCCAAGACGCCATTACGTCGTATCATTATAGCCAATCGCTGACGGAATACATACGTCGTAAAACCATCACCGTCAAAATTGGTGACATCCCGCTGGGTTCTGAGTATCCGATTCGGGTGCAATCCATGACCACCGTAGACACCATGAATACCGAAGGCTCTATCGAACAGGTGATTCGGATGGTAGAGTCGGGTTGTGAATACGTGCGTATCACCGCTCCCAGCGTGAAAGAAGCCCAGAATTTAGAAAACATTCGCAAAGGTTTGCGCGCGCGCGGCTACACCGTCCCGCTCATTGCCGATATTCATTTTACACCCAATGCCGCTGAATTAGCCGCCCGCATTGTGGAAAAAGTACGCATCAATCCGGGCAATTATGCCGACAAAAAACGCTTTGAACTGATTGATTATACCGAGGATGAATACCAACGTGAGTTGGAGCGGATTCGCGAAAAATTTATTCCTCTCCTGAAAATTTGTAAAGAATACGGCACCGCAATGCGGATTGGAACCAATCATGGTTCACTTTCTGACCGCATCATGAGCCGCTATGGCGACTCGCCACTGGGCATGGTGGAGTCGGCGCTGGAGTTTCTGCGCATCTGCGAAGAATTTAATTATTACGACGTGGTGCTGTCAATGAAATCCAGCAATCCACTCGTGATGGTAGAAGCGTATCGGCTGTTGGTCAATCGTTTAGATGCTGAAGGCTTAAAGCCTTACCCGCTGCATTTAGGCGTAACCGAAGCCGGAGAAGGAGAGGACGGTCGCATCAAATCGGCGGTAGGAATCGGGACTTTGTTGGAAGATGGATTAGGAGATACGGTGCGGGTCTCGTTGACCGAAGACCCCGAATTTGAAGCGCCAGTAGCGGCGGCACTGATTGGCCGTTATACCAATCGCGCCGCTGAAACGACACCCATTCGGCCCATAACCGCATCGCCCATTCACCCATTTCAGTACAGTCGTCGGAAAACGAAAGAGGTTTTTAACTTCGGTGGGGGAAATGTGCCGCGCGTCATTGCCGATCTTTCGGCCATTGAAGTGACCCAATATGAAGATTTGCGCAGTGTGGGGCATTTTTACCTGCCCGTGCCTGACAAATGGAAAATGAATGACATTGGCGTTGATTTTATCTACACGGGGGCACGGCCTTCAACGTTTATGCTGCCTATGGGCCTGAAAGAAATCGTTGATTACGAAGTCTGGAAAACGGCCCTTAATCAGGAACACCAATTTCCGCTCTTTACACTGGCCGAGTTTGAACAAGCAACGGAAAGAAGTACAACGCTCAATTTTATCAAAATAGACGCGGCTACCCAACTGACCCAAGAACAAATCGCGGGTGTGCCTGTGGTGTTGCTTCTTCAAACTGACAATGCCCACGCCATGCCGGCCCTGCGCCGATTTATGGTTGATTTGATAGAAAAAGGAATGGATTGTCCGGTGGTGATTCAAAGAACCTATTCAACGGAGAATTCGGACGAACTTTCGCTGTTTGCGGCCACCGACTGTGGTGGATTGCTCGTAGATGGTCTTGGCGATGGTATCATGCTCTCGGCCCAGTATGCGGCTGAAGTCGACAATGAAGAACGTTTGAAATACGCCAAGCAACAAAACAGTATTGCGTTTGGTATCTTGCAGGCGGGCCGTACCCGAATGTCAAAAACGGAGTATATATCCTGCCCCTCGTGCGGCCGAACCTTGTTTGATTTACAGGAAACTACTGCGCTCATTCGCAAGCGAACCGACCATTTGAAAGGCGTTAAAATCGGAATCATGGGCTGTATTGTCAACGGCCCAGGCGAAATGGCGGATGCCGATTATGGCTACGTGGGCATCGGAAAAGACAAAATTGCGCTGTACCGGGGGCAACAGGTAGTGAAAAAATCGGTGGTTGCCAACAACGCCGTGGATGAACTCATCAATATCATCAAAGAAGATGGCAAATGGTTTGAGCCAGAGGCGATTGAGCTATAAATACAAAGCCCCAACCCCAAAGGGGCTAATTTTCACCTAAACTCCGCTTTGGGGGCGGGAGCTACTGATTAATTATGAAACGTTTCATCGAATTTTTTCAAATGAGTGAAGTGTTTGGGTACTTCATTCGGGTATTTAAGAAGCCAGACCCGTCGCGGCCCAACACCTCATCGCTCCGCATGATGCACGGAATTAACCGTATTTCCATCATCATGTTTTTGTTTTGTATCGGTGTAATGCTTTACCGTTTTTTGAGCCGATGAATATAGAATCATTTCAGGCTTATTGCCTTACTAAGAAAGGAGTGACCGAAGAACTTCCCTTTGGACCAGAAACCATTGCTTACAAAGTAGCGGGAAAAGTATTTGCACTGACTACGCTCGACCGTACTCCGTTCAGTATCAATCTGAAATGTGACCCCGAAAAAGCGACTCAATTGCGCGAAGAGCACGATTGCGTACTTCCGGGGTATCACATGAATAAAAAGCATTGGAATACGGTCATCATCGACGGCTCTATCAAAGATGCGGTGCTTCGCGAATGGATTGACCATTCGTATGATTTGGTGGTACAATCATTGCCCGGTAAGGTAAGGGAGCAGTTAGTTTAACACAAGTGCCCTTTCACCCTCAACCATCATTTTCTTATGGATGTTCTTTCCACTCGTCAGGATTTATTGCAACAGCTTCAGCAGATTAAACAAACAGTTGCTCAGGAATTTGAACCCCTCTCCGAGGCAAAAATTCAGTGGAAACCTGCGCCTGATCAATGGGGAATATTGGAATGCCTTGTTCATTTAAACATGGTGAGTCAGTACTACGTCAATCAGCTCAATTATAAAGTGGAGCGTACGCCCCCGAACGCCCAACCACCTTTGACGTTTGAAATGAGTTTCAACGGTCGGATGATGCTGGGGTTTGTTGACCCAAAATCGTCCCGTAAGATTCCTGCTCCTGGAATGTTTAAACCCAAGCCTTATCACCTTGATACTCAAAAAGTATTGGCCCGCTACAAGGGAATTATTGAAGACTTGGAGAAGGTTTTACAGAAGGCAAATACCATCGACTGGAATACCAAAGTGGTTTCGCCTTTTACTTCATTGCTCAAATTTCGGTTCGGTGATGTCCTGCTTTTTACGATTGCTCATCACCAGCGCCATCTCAATCAGGCGCTGCGAGTTATGCAGCGGGAGGGCTTTCCTAAATCGTAGCATAGCTTCAAAAATGCCCTTTTTTGGCTTGTACGGCCACTTTTTTGAAAAATAGCCCAAAAAAAGATTAAAAACAATAATTGGTTAATGTGCTGATTTTTAGGATGTTAGTCTTTTACTTGTACTTGTTTTATTAAAAATTGCATTTTTTTTATTGTTTTTTCTTTGCTACCACTTGTGTTTAATGGTTTAATCATTAAATTTCGGCCAAATCACGCCAATTTAAGCGTTTTTAAACTTTTTTACAACCATAAAACTTGTTATTACTATGGCCAAATTTGATGAAATCAAAAATCTAGTAATGAGCCTTGAAGGAGACTTTGATAAGTTTTACAACAAAGGTAATCAGGCTGCCGGTACACGTGTGCGCAAAGGAATGCAAGACCTTAAAAATATAGCTCAGGCTATTCGCGCTGAAGTACAGAACTCCAAAAATGCGAAGGAATAAGTAATTCCGAAAAAGACATTAAGAAGCGGACTCGGCAATTTGTCGGGTCCGCTTATTTTTGAGGGTTATCCCCCAAAAGTTTGGGCTATTTTCATGGCTACTCCCATATCACCGTCGATTTTGAGTTTGCCGTTCATGTAAGCCATCATCGGGTTGAGCGAGCCGCTGAGCATATCGAGGGCGTCGCTTGTTGAGATTTCCAGCGTGCAGTCGGCGGGGGCATCTTCATTGCTTACTACGTTGGGAACTTGTTTGGCGTCGATGACAATAACGCCTTCGTCGGTGACAAATTTGACGGATGCATCCAAGCCGCTGTCGATTCCTACGATGGTTTTGATTTGTTCAGTGAGTGATTGAAGGCTCATGCTGAAAGTTGTTTTTAAGAGTGAAAAATACGAATTTGGGGGGCAAGTTAGGTTACTCATTTGTCAACAAACAATAACACTTCCAATTTTTATGAAAAAAAAATGTTTTACATTTCTGTTCATCTTTATGGCTACGCTGACCTTTGCCCAAAAAACCGTTATCAAAACCGACGCCGCTCCCGCGCCAATCGGGCCATATAGTCAAGCCATTGAAGCCAACGGAATGGTTTTTGTTGCAGGGCAAATCGGCCTCAATCCCCAAACACGGCAATTGGTGGCAGGAGGATTTGAAGCGGAAGCCACCCAAATCATGGAGAATATAAAAGCGGTATTGGGAGCCGCCAAACTTTCATTGGACGACGTGGTGAACACCACCATTTACGTAAAAGACCTCGCCAACTTTGCCAAAATAAATGAAATTTACGGCAAATATTTCAGCGGCAACTTCCCCGCCCGCGCAACGGTTGGTGTCGATAATCTTCCTGGAGGAGCTGCGCTCGAAATCGCGGTAATCGCGGTGCGTGGCCCACGGAAAAAATAACCCTTTTGGGGGTGAATCCTCCTTTTTCTATACCCGTCCGACGGTTTCAAACCGTCGGACGGGTAGTTGATAAGCGTTTGGGCATAAATTTTGATGTGTTTGAACCGTTTTGCATTGAGTTATAAGCAACCAAGCGCACCTGCATTTCCATTTTAGAAAAACACACTGTTTCTTTTACTTGATTACATAAACAACCAATAGAAGGATGAAATACAGTTTGGGTAAAAGTATTACTAAAAAATTAGTTGATTTATTTGCAAAACTAAAATTTTAGTTGTTATTTTGTTTCACTATACTGAATCAACCCAATTCGCGGTATTGAACTGTCGGTCGGGAAGTTAGTTACCTACTTTAAAAATTATTTTAACCAACGATTTAACCCAATGAGAGAACTCACCAAAGCCGAACAGGAAATCATGCAAATCCTATGGGATTTAGAAAAAGGGGTAGTCTGGGATGTGATTGAGCACTTGCCAGAGCCCAAACCTGCCTACAATACTGTGTCTACGTTTATCCGTATTTTGGAGCAAAAGGGCTTCATCGACCACCGCGCCATTAGCGGAAAAACCTACGAATATTTCCCGATTGTCAGCAAGGAAGATTATCGTGCCTACGAAGCTAATAAGCTGGTAGATAATTACTTTGAAGGCTCATTGAAAGAGCTGGTGTCGTTTTTTGTGCAGGATAAAAACATCAGTCTTCAAGATGCCGACGAAATCATTAAGATGTTAAAACGCTAGGGTGATGTTTCGATAATTGTCCACTTCAAACGTTTCAAAAATCATGGAATCGTTCATTTATCTTTTAAAAGCAAGTGCAGGGATGGTAGCCTTGTATGGCCTGTATTGGCTTTTGCTGCGCAAACACACCTATTTTAGCTTCAATCGTTTTTATCTATTAGCAGCCCTTTTGATTGCTTTGGTAGCTCCCTTTGTGGTACTGACCGAGAAAGCGCCCGAGCCGTTGCCGATAACGCAAATCACCCTTGAACCTACGACGGTGGTGTACCAACCCGTGGAAGACCCCTTTATGACTACCGAGCAGGTGCTGTGGCTCGTATACGGGTTAGGGGTGATGGTGATGCTCGGGCGTTTGGGCTTTCGGTTGTGGCAAGTGCTCAAGATTATCCGCGCTGGGGAGCGTCAACGCGCTGGTAAATACATTCTGGTGCGGGTCGCTGATGGGTCTATTTCGTCGTTTTCGTTTCTGAATTACCTGGTCGTGAGTCAAAAAGACGCTGAAACCTACGGCGATGTGGTACTGCGCCACGAACTGGTGCATATTCAGGAGCGGCACAGTTTGGATTTGTTGTGGCTGGAATTGGTTCACGTGTTTTGGTGGTTCAATCCTGTTCTGATTTTTTTTAAACGTTCGCTCAAAGAAATCCACGAGTTCATAGCTGATGAGCGAGCCACCAACGGTGACCGAATGCAGTATGCGCACACCTTGGTAGGGTATGCCTTTGGGGTTTCACCCAATGTTTTAACCAATAACTTTTTTGACGCCACTCAACTTAAAAACAGAATCGCCATGTTGACAAAAAATCGTAGTTCGCGTTGGGTATTGGGCCGCTATTTGCTCGCTGTTCCTATTATTATAGGGTTGGTAGTGCTAGTGGCTGCCCGCCGAGCTGAGTCGGAAGTGCCCGATACTGAGCAGGTAATGGCCGAAGAACTCACCGTAAAAGGCCGCATAACGACCCAAGATGGTAAGGGATTGCCAGGGGTAGCGGTTATTGTAGCAAATACCCAACAAGGTACAATTACTGACTTGGATGGGAATTATCTGATTAAAGTTCTGAAAGGGAAGCAATTGGTGTTTTCGTTTGTTGGGTTTAAAACGCAGGTGCTAGAAGTTACGAAAAGTGAGCAAAACGTAATAATGCAACTTGAACCCAAAGAATTAAGTGAAATAGTAGTGGTAGGGTATGGTGCTGAACCATCAAAGGAGGCCGTATCAGAACAGGAAAAGTCAAAACTGACAAAGAATGGTGAGGTTTTTACAGTAGTAGAGCAAAATCCAGAGTTTCCAGGCGGAATGAGTGAATTGGGCAGGTATTTAGCACGCGCTATTAAGTATCCTGCGGCCGCTCAACGTGCTAATGTGCAGGGAAAAGTGTTTGTGCAGTTTGTGGTAGGTAAAGACGGCGAAATTCGTGACCCCAGAATCATGAAAGGTATCGGTTTTGGCTGCGACGAGGAAGCCCTGCGGGTAACGCTAAATATGCCCCAGTGGGTTCCCGGTAAACAAAACGGTAAAGCCGTAGCTGTTCAGTACAACTTGCCTATTGCGTTTGTATTGGAGAAAAAATCAGCTGCGTTATCCAATGGTGACAAAGATCCCGAATTTCCGGGGGGAATGGCTGCTTTACAACAATACATTGCTTCTAATTTAAAATTTCCCGAAGCAGCCCGAAGGGCAAATGTGGAAGGAATTGTAGTAACGGGTTTTACCGTGGCAAAAAATGGAGCAATTAAAGACGTAGTGATTGTCAAAGGAATTGGTTTTGGATGCGATGCAGAGGCCATAAAATTAATTATGAAAATGCCGAATTGGACTCCTGCTACCAAAAACGGAGAAGCCGTAGATACGAAATTTAATTTGCCTATTTCGTTTGATAATACCCCTTCAATCAAATTCAGTCAATCAAAAGACAACGAAAAGATTGCACTTTTGAATAATGGTAAAGTAATTCAGGAAAAAGAGCTTGGGGGAAACAAAGTTTCTGTTTTTTCTACTGGTACAGCTACTGGTTCAGAACCACTTTACATCCTTGATGGTAAAGAAATAAAGAGAACTGATTTGGAAAATAATTTTAATCCTGATGACATTGATAATATCAGTGTATTAAAAGATGAGTCGGCCACTAAAATTTATGGTGAAAAAGCCAAAAATGGGGTGGTGAATATTACGACTAAAAAGGCTGCTGCTGTTAGAAAAGAGGTAGTAGAAAAAAACATGCCTGAAAATGCGCTATGGCTCTTGGATGGGAAGGAGATGGAAAAAGATCAAATTCAAAAATTGAGCCCTGACAGCATTCAAAGTATGAATGTATTGAAGGGAGAAGAGGCTATTAAAAAATATGGTGACAAAGGAAAAAGAGGCGTTATTGAGATAACAACAAAGAAAAACTAGCCCACACAGCAAATTAGTACAGAAGCGGAGGCAGTGCCTTCGCTTTTTTGTTGTTATTTTGCGGTGATAATAGGCGCTTACAGCCCGACAATACGTGACAAATACACAAAAATGATTGAAACCCGTGCTTATGCCCGTGCAGGGCTTTTAGGAAACCCCTCTGATGGGTACTTTGGTAAAACCATTTCTATTTCGGTTCGCAATTTTGGTGCTTCCATTACGCTGCACGAATCGCCCGAGTTGGAGATTGAGCCGCAAACGCAGGATTCCAATGTGTTTAAAAATATATACCATTTACGCGATACAATCAGCACTTTGGGATACCATGGGGGGATTCCGTTGGTGAAGGCGGCGATCAAGAAGTTTGTGGAGTATTGCGAAAGCGAAGCGATTCGGTTGCCCAATCAAAATTTTACCATTCGCTATCGAACCACCATTCCGCGTCAGGTGGGTTTGGCTGGCTCGAGTGCCATTGTGGTAGCTACCTTGCGGGCGTTGATGCAATTTTACAAAGTAGAAATTCCACTTCCCATATTGCCCACGTTGGCGTTGAAAGCCGAAGTTGAAGAGTTGGGGATCACGGCGGGTTTACAAGACCGCGTCATTCAATGCTACGAAGGCTGCGTTTACATGGATTTTTCGCGGGATTTGATTGAAAAACAAGGCTACGGTTACTACGAGCCCATTGACCCGCGCTTGCTGCCAAAACTATACATTGCCTACAAAACGGACCTGAGCAAGGTTTCGGGAAAAGTGTTGAATAATATTCGCCAACGGTGGGAGCAAGGTGAGCCTCACGTGGTGGGTACGCTGCAAAATATCGCAGGCGTAGCCGAAGAAGGCCGTGGGGTGATTAAAGCGCAGAACTATGACCGTTTGAACGAACTCGTCAATCAAAATCTGGACCACCGCGCCGAGATTATGACCATCACCGACCGCAACCGTGCCATGATTGAAACCGCCCGTAATTGTGGCGCTTCGGCTTCTTTTACGGGTTCGGGAGGTTCCATTATCGGCATTTATCGCGACGAAGAAATGCTCAATCGGTTGTTTGTAGAACTTAAAAAACAAAACGCCCGCGTCATCAAACCTTTTATTGTTTGAGTCGTTAATTAGGTAGGAGTTGTTAGGGGCTTTGCGTTTGGAGGCTATACCAAAAGGTGATGATTCTATAACTATTTCCTGACTATATCATGACTCGCCATGCCGATCCTTTCCACCCGAATTTTTGATAATAACCTGCTGACACCGTACCGTCAAGTGGGAGATGCTGACGCTGATGCCGTCGTGGAACAACTCGCCGCTCACGGTGGCAGAGTGCGACTGGCTGAATTTATGCGTTTTTTGGGGAATCCCGAACTTCTCTCTCTCGAAGAGCAGCCACCTTTTGTTCAGACTTTTTTTGCCTTACACAGCCGTCTTCCTGATTTTGCCGATTTGGCCAAAATGGACAAGGGAATGGCGTTTTTTTGGAAATATAACGAGCAAATCGCGCTTATATTAGGTTGCTATTCACTGCCTTACTGCTACGCCGCCGCCGACGGAGCACAGGTGCTTTGGCTGTCGCAACGCATCAAAAATGATACCTTCAAGCGTTTGGAAGAAACGGGTGAATTTGTGTACGGTATCATGCAAGAACGCGATTGGCGCAACGGCCGCAACGCGGTTCGGGTTCTTAAGATTCGCCTGATGCACGCCGTAATTCGGTATTTTACCAAACACGCCGAACAATGGAACCCCGCTTGGGGACTGCCTATCAATCAGGAAGATATGGCGGGAACCAACCTGGCATTTTCTTACATCGTCATTCGGGGGCTTCGCAAGTTGGGAATCACCGCCGCCGAAGCTGATGAAGCCGATTTTCTTCACTTTTGGAGCGTGGTAGGCGCTTTGCTGGGCGTGGAAGAACCCCTTTTACCCCTTAATCTACGCGAAGCATTTCATTTAGACCGTGCTATTTTTCTCCGACAGTTTAAGGCTTCGGAGGCAGGCGTCGGCCTCACCAAAGCGCTGACCAAGGTACTTCAGCAACAGGCCCCTCAGCCCGCGCTGCAAAATTTTCCGTTGGCTCAGATGCGGTTTTTGTTGGGAAAAGAGGTGGCAGATTTGTTGGCTATCCCGCCCGTGCCTTTAGAAGAAGGTATTATCAAGTTTACCGCGCAGGTTCCTATTTTTCAGAAGCTGTTTCGTCAGCCGCGCGCGTCTTCTCCCGTTTTTGAAAAATATGGCCGATAAACAACCCCTGATTTTTATGGAATTTATATTACTTTAGTGGGGAAATTTGTTGTTTATACTGCTTTTTCAGCATAAGTAAACGTTTGAGGCTATGAAAATCTTCATCATTTGTTTAGGGTTTTGTTGGCTGCTGGCAGGAGAGGCCAACGCCTTTGTAGCGGATACCGTGGCCACCACCGTACAGCGTAAAAGCTTTTCTACCCACGACGAAGAAGTGACTTTTTACGATAAAAAAAAGCGCTTTGCCACGCTCCGGATTTACGATAAAGCGGGCCTGTTGCTCACCGAAACCAATTTCAAGGATTACAAGGAGGGGATTCGTCAGGGATTTGCCAAGGGCTTTTATCCCAATGGGGATTTATACTGGATTGCCGATTACAAAAACAATGAGAAGTTTGGGGAGTTCAAGGTGTATTATCCCGATGGCAGTATCAAGCGCCGCGAATGGTATCGCAACGGAATGCGAAAGGACAAGCACTGCTACGATTTGGACGGAAATGAAGTTGAGTTCTACGAATTTTCGGGAGAGCCGATGTTTCGGGGAGGAGAGTATGCCTTGCAGGGGTATCTGCGAAAAAAACTAAAGGATATCCCGCCCGCCGCTACGGAGTTTTATTCGTTTGTGATATTGGTGCAAGCCGATAGCGTGGCCACGCTCCATACCTTCAAAAATAGCTCTTTTGTCACGCTTCAACAATTGGCGGACATCATCAAGGACATGCCCCGTTGGATTCCCGCCCATTTTGACGGAGTACCTTCAGATAGGCTGTATGCCGTCAACTTGATGTTTCGCTCAGGAAATGTGTATCTCACTAACTTAGCGACCAACATGGGAAATATGGCACAAACCAAAAAACAAATCCCCACGCCCCCGACTACACCACCGCCCTTCCCAACTACACGGCGGAGGCAGTAACGAGGTATTTGGTGCCGATGTTGGTGTTATTACCAACATCCTGATAATCATCTTTTTGCCCCAAAATCAGAGCAAAAAAGACCTATTGGTGATAAAACCAAGAGTGGCGAAACAAGACCGTTTGATAACTTTTTTGGTTTTTGACCTAAAATAAAGCTACGTTAAGCTCTTAAAAGAAAAATATGTCACGTTACTAACCACGCCATGAGGGTATCTTTGAAAAATTTGTTGTTATCTCTTTCCCTTTTAATGATTTGGAACTCATTAAGAGCACAATACACAATAATAACACCTGGAAATGCACAACCAAATATCAATACGAATTCTCCCAATAGCCAAGGGGTAGTAATTCCGAATCTAACTACTGTGCAGCGAGACCAGATTCAAGGGCCAGAAAGGGGAGCTATCATATATAATATTTCTTGCGGGTGCTTAAATTATTTTAATGGTATTCAGTGGATAAAACTTACTGAAAATATCTACAGTGACGAATATGCTCCCCCAAGACCAATTATAGGAAGCACTTTAGGACGAGAATATTTCTATGCATCAGGCGCGGATGAAGCAAATTCTATTGCTTTAGTAACTCCAGGTTTAAATACCTCCGAATATTATGTAACAGGTAGGGCATGGAACTCAACTCCATTGTCTCAAGAGAATAAAGATGGCTACTTTATAGCTCGATTTGGCGCTAATTCATGGGAACGAAAGGTAACAGATGCCATAGGATACGATGTTGCTATTGATAATGATGGGAATGTTTATACTACAGGTATTTTTACGGGGACTGTTGACTTTGGATATGGAAATACCCTTACATCACAGGGTGATACTGATATATTTCTGGCAAAATACGATTCAAATGGAAATATACTATGGGCAAGAAAAGCAGGTGGAAGTGGTAGCGATTTAGGGAGGGCTCTTGCCATTAATGGTTCAGTTGTATATCTAACAGGTTATTTTAGCAATACAAATTTTACGATACAATCGCCATCTAATAACATCTCATTGACTTCCGCAGGAGGAAAAGATATTTTCATTGCTAGATATGATACTAATGGAAACCTCATATGGGCCCAGCGAGCAGGAGGAGCTGTTGACGATGAGGCTAAAGACATTAATAAAAATTCTGGAGTTGTAGGGTATTTTACAGGCACAGCCACATTTGGTACAAAAACACATACCTCTAACGGGGGTAAAGATTTATTTTTAGCGTATTTTGATATTAATGGGAACATTGTGAAGTCACTTTCAGCAGGGAGTAATGGTGATGACGTGGCAAATGGTATTAATAATGATGACTTAATTACAGGGTATTTTTCGAATAATTTAAGCATGCCTACTATTAATTCAGGCACGCTAAATGTAAGGTCCTCAGGTGGGAAAGATATGTTTTTGGCGCATATCATAGGGGACTATAATGACTCTTCTAAACTGGTAGCGCGGGTATTAGTGAGAGGGGGCGGTATTAATGATGATGAAGGGGTAAAAGTTACGATGTCTGGAAGTAGTAATTTCGCTCTTATTGCAGTTGCGGGAAACTTTAGTGGCAACGCTGATTTTGGTGGGCCATTTTTAGTCACAAATACCCAAAGTGGCTTTGTTGCTACTTTTTCTTGGGATGGATTTTATCAATGGGGAAAATCATTGAGCAAAACTGTAACTTCCTTCGTTTCTGACATTGGTATTACTTCAGCTTCTAAACCATATATTGTGGGAATTTATGGTACATACCAATGGATGAATCGTCCATATCCTTCAACAATGAGAGTTTGGACTACGGATTAGTTCTGTATTTAATGTTGATGTATTAAAGTTTTGATAATCAATGCGTTTTTTACGCAGTAAAAGTATCCCGTTGGGTGATAAATCCAACAAAAAGGCAAAAAAGGAGCACTTCTCAGCGCCCCTTTTCTGTTGTCAGGCGCTAACCTAACCCTGCTGTTCTGCCAGTACTTCTGCTAACGGTCGGAAGCCAGCGGGGACTTTCTGCGCGTCGTCTTCGGGAGAGTAGGGGTATACTTCCAGAATCGGCGTCAGGTTTACGTCGGTGATTTCGTAAGGAATGAGCATGGTTGCGAGGCTTTTTTCAATGCGCTCGATGGCTTGCTTAGGGCTGTCGGCATTGACGAGCATAAAACTCACAATTTTCTTCTCTTTAATGTTAGCAGCGCCTTTGCTGTCGTCGATAGAAACGTAAAACGTTTTGCATTTAAACCATTTTTCGCCGCCTTCATCTTCAAAGTGAAACACATCCGACAGCTTCATGCGGGTGAGGCTGCTGATTTGAAAGTCGGGGGTATTGTCGGCCACGATGCCGTACAGGCGCGCCTCGGCGTCTGTGTACGAAACTGCATCAACCAAATACGCTTCTGAGATGGATTTGAGCGCTCCGTTTTCCTGTTCCTGTTGATATTTAATTTTTCCTAAGTACCAGCTTGGCATAATGTAATGAGTGATTTAGTGAATTGTGAATTTCCGATTTCCGATTTCCGATTTCCGATTTCCGATTTCCGATTTCCGATTAAATTGGGGCATCAAAGATAGCGGAATTTCTATTTGAGGTCTTTCAAAATCTCTTCGATGGCTTTGTCGAGTTGGGGGTCTTTGTCGGTCAGGCGGTCGGTGAAGGTTTGCTTCACGTAAATATCGGGTGCAGTGCCTTCTTTTTCAATGTTTTTTCCATCCAAAGTATAACAGCCCCACGCGGGTAGGCGATAAAAAGAGCCATCTACGAGTCCTTTACCCGAAGTAAAAATAATCCAGCGGTAGGTTTCTGTGCCAATGATTTTGCCGAGTTTGAGCGCCTTAAAGCCCGTCGCGGTCATTTCGGCGTCAGATAGCGATTGTTCGTTGATTAACAGTACAATCGGCTTGGCCGCCACGCCAAAATTGGGCTGTGGTGTAAGTGTCCCTTCGCGGTATTTCCACTGCAAATAAGGCTTTTGGGCTAAGAAGTTTAGGACCAAATCATGAACATTGCCACCTGTGTTGTAGCGTAAATCCAAAATCAAAGCGTCTTTTTTGTACCAATCGCGGGTCATGTCCTGCACAAACCTGTCGTATTGTCCCAAGCCCATGTCTTTCATGTGGACGTACGCAATGCGGTTTTTTGACTTATCATCCACGTATTTCTGGTTCCAATCCATCCATTCGTCGTACAGATTTCCCGAAAGTGAACCCTGCGGATGCACTCGCACGGTGTAAGCTGTATCGACACCCTTGCGGCGAAAACTCAGTTCCAGCTCGGTGTCGTTGGAGGGTTTGGTAAAATAAAAATCGCGGTTTTGAAGCGTATCCACGGCCATCCCGTTTACGTGCGTCAGCACATCGCCGGGCAATATTTTTTTGCCATGTTTGTCGGCGGCGCTGCGTTTTACTACGCGTTCCACCACGTAAGGACGTTGCGTGTCAAAGAGGACACCTGATTCCATCGTTTGCGATTTGTAAAAAACATCCTCTTCTTTTCCGTTTGAATAAAAGCCCAAATGCGACGCGTTCAGTTCGCCGAGCATGTCGTTAAACAGCGTTCTAAAATCTTCGCGTCGGTTGAGAAACGGCAAGAATTTAGCGTAGCGGTCCCGCAAAACTTTCCAGTCGGCTCCGTGGAAAGTTTCGTTATAAAAATTCTCTTCAACCCCCGCCCACGCCTCGTAGTACATCTGCCGAAACTCCTCTTCCAAGGTACGACGGAAGGTATGATTGATTTCGATTTCGTCGGCTTTATTGGTTTCGTAGTTGAATTTCTTGATTTTTCCAGAGGTTAAAATGTAGTATTTGTCGCCTGTCTGAACCAACTCATACTCATCGGCATCGTCGGCTTTTTCGGTTTTGGTTTTCTGAAAAGGCTCATAAACGCTGCGCCAAAGTTTGTTGTTTCCTTCCTGATGGTCAGATACATAGTACACGTAGGTTTTGGCGTCTTTCTGAATCACGGCAGGCGTACCTTGTTGGCCGTACGATGGCCCCACCTGTTCCATGCGTTCCCATATATCCGTCAAATCAATCTCGATGGGTTTCTCCTCTTTTTTTGGTTTTTCCGCTTTAGGCTTGTCGTCTTTTTGACCTTTTTTCTTTTTCTTATCGTCAACTTTCTTTTCTGGTTCGGCGTCTTTCTTTTTTTCTTCGGGCTTAAACAACTCCTCAAATTTCTCCAAACGGTACGGGTCATCCAGTTTGGTCAGGGCCAGTCTATACACCTTTTGTTTACGCGGCCCAAAAGGATAGTTCGGATTGAGCCTGTCAGACGAAAAATAGATGTATTTGCTATCTGGCGACCACACCGGTTCGCTTTCAGAAATGCCCGTATTGGTCAGGTTGACGGTTTCGTTTTTCTTCAAATGATGCAGAAAAATATCTTTTTCAAAATTGCGAAAAGCCGTAAACATCACATACTCGCTGTTGGGCGAAAAGCGGGGCGAATCATTGTAAAACCCCCATAATTCATCTTTGACAACGGTTTTACTTTCCTTCGTTTTGAGGTCAATCGTGCGGACTTCATTGCGGCCGCTGAGGTAGACGCCCAGCGTGCGGTCTTTATTGAGCGAAATTTGGCGGTTGCTTTGGGTTTCTTTGGTGATTTGGGTAAGCACACCTTTGCCATCGGCACGAATTGTAAACCAATTTTGATAGCCACCAACCGTTTGGCCAATCAACAGGGTTATGGTGTCGGCGAGCCATTTTACTTCCAACACCCGCTCGTTGGGGGTGGTTTTGAGTTGTTTGACAAACTTGCCTTCTAGGTCGGAAACAAAGAGCTCTCCACGTGCGACAAAGGCCAGTTTCTTGTTGTCGGGGGCAACGTCAAATGCTGAAATATTGCCATTCACTTTAAAGTCTTGGCCTTTGGAAAGGGTAAAATTGCGGACAATGTTGAGCTTGACGGGCGCGCTGGTTTTGGTGGCTACGTCGTAAATCCAGGGCTGATAATCTTTTTCAAACACTACCTTACGGCCGTCGGCGCTTACTTGCGGGCGTTTGATGGATTCTTTAAAGCTCGTCAAAGCCGTTTTTTGACCGTTGAGAAAGGTGTAAAGATTATACTCACCGTTGGCTTCATCGGAGACAAAAAATATGTTGGCATTGCGGTCAATGGTAGCCCACATATCCTTGCCTCGGTACTCTGTGTATTTTTTGTAAGCGTTGGTTTTGGGGTTGTACGATTGAATATCAGGGTTAAAATCGCCTTTGTAGCCTTTGCGCATGGCCTGGTCGTCGCTTTCCCAAGTGTCGTTGAAAAACAACTCTCCCGTTGGGCTTTCGGCGATGTTGTGGGTACGGTTGAAATAATGTTTGAACAGACGGCGGGGCGTTCCCCCTTTGATTGAAATCGCAAACGTAGTTCCTCCGTTTTGTGGACCTGACTCAAAATAAATGGTTTGCGAATCCCACGACCACGCCTCCACCAAGTCGTAGGTGCTGTGATGGGTGAGCTGTCGGATGGTGCCACCCTCGATGGGCATAAGGTAGACGTCGCTGTTGCCGCTTTCGGTGCCGCTAAACGCCAGCCACTTGCCGTCGGGCGAAATACGCGGGCGTGATTCGCTGCCCTGCATGGCCGTAATACGGGTGGTGAGGCCCGTCCCTAAGTCTGTTTTCCAGAGGTCAGATTCGTACGCGAAGACCACCGTACTAGCGTCAGGGCTGAGGGTGGGGTGGGTGGCAAAATGAACTTCCGATTGGGCTACTGAAAGCAAAGGGATGAAAGCGTAAATGGCTGCAAAAATGGGTACGCTAAAAAGAGGTTTTAACATGGCTAAGTAAGTGATTATTACGTGAAAGGGTTGTTTTGCCAAAAATAGGAAATTAATACGTAACCGCTTTCCAGTTTTGGAATGCAATTGACGGTGTTTGGTCAAACTTAAAATTAAATTTTATTAGCGCTTGATATAAAAACTATATAGTGCAATCTTTAAAATTCTTTACTTCATCCTTTATTATGTTGCCCTAACCTAACCTACTATGCACTTCAAACACTTACTAAAACCATTTGTTGTTTCCTGCCTTACGTTTTCAATGGCTGCTGTGCAAGCGCAGCAGATTGACGAAGTTTACAACCAAAAAATCAGGGAGTATACCACAGATAGGCGGTTTTTGCCTTCTTCGGTCCTTAATTTGATTGACGACCCTAAGGTGCCTTCACCGCGTAAACATTTTGGGCAGATCATTGGCGCGCCAGGTGTATTGCACCATACGACCGAGATTTACGGGTATTTTCAAAAACTGGCCCAAACGTCGCCTTTTATTACGGTTCAACAACAGGGAATCAGCGAAGAAGGACGCCCCATTCAGCTGATTGCCATCGGTAATCAGGATGCCATGAAGCGGATTGCCCATTACCAAAAGCAACTGGCGTTGTTGGCTGACCCTCGCAAGCTAACTCCGCAAGAAATGGAGAAAATGCTGGGTGATACCAAACCCGTGTATTACCTCAATGGGGGGCTTCACTCGCCCGAAATGGGTTCTCCCGAAATGCTCATGGAACTGGCTTATCGCCTCATTACTGGGCAAACAGAAGATATTAGAACGATTCGCGATAATATCATTGTTATCATCAATCCGGTATCAGAACCCGACGGTTGGGACAAACAGGTGGATTGGTACAATCGCTACACCAAAAATCGTAAAGACTACGACGACGGATTTCCGCGCGTACCGTATTGGGGAAAATACACGTACCACGACAATAACCGCGACGGGCTGCAAATGTCGCAGGCGTTGACCAAGGCCATGTACAAAATTTATTTTGACTGGCACCCCACGGTCATGCTGGATCTGCACGAGTCGGTGCCATTGTTATATATTTCAACAGGAACTGGGCCTTACAACGATGCCGTTGACCCAATAACCATCGGTGAGTGGCAGACCATGGCCAACCACGAAATGACGGCTTTGGCGGCCCAGGGATTGCCAGGGGTATTTACGTGGGCTTTTTACGATGGCTGGAATCCAGGCTACGCATTCTTTATCGCCAACAACCACAATTCCGTCGGGCGTTTTTATGAGACCTTCGGCAATGCAGGGGCTACTACTTACGTGCGGGATTTGTCAAATCAAAAATATTCGGGCGACCCCGTCACTAGCAAAGAATGGTATCGCCCCAATCCAGCCACGGAAAAAGTAAACTGGTCGTACCGCAACAACATCAACTACATGCAGGCGGGGGTGTTGGCGGGACTTACGTATGCGGCCAATAACCGGCGTTTGTTGTTGACCAATTTTTACCAAAAAGGCGTAAATGCCATTAAAAAAGGCAAAGAAGAAACGCCGCGCGCGTTTGTTATCCCTAAAAAACAAAGCGACCCAGTGATGGCCGCGTATTTGGTGAATCAATTACGCGGACAGGGAATTGAAGTGCATAAATCGACTTCAGACGATTACGTGGTTTTATTGGAGCAGCCTTATCGCAACTTGGCCGTATCATTGTTGACCAAACAAAATTATCCGAAAGATACCAAACAACCATCCTATGATGATATTGCGTGGACGTTAGGGTACTTAGATGGCGTAGATGTAAAAGCACTTGACAACGTCAGCTACGCAGCAAGTGACCTTAAATTACTGACTGAAGATGCAAAATATACGGGTAAAGTAGACGGTGAGGGGATAAATTATGTCATTCATTATAAAGCCCAAAACACGGTATTGCCGGCATTGTACTGGTTGAAAAATCAGAATAAAACGAGCAAAGCAATGGTTTTGGAGGCTAAAACGACTTTGGAGGGTGTAAAAGATACCCTGTCGGCGGGTTCGGTAGTGTTGCAGGGGATCACGGCCGACGAAGCCAAAAGCATCACGTCGCAGTTTGGGCTGGATTTGGCGGCTACTACGGCTACCGCTACTGTCAAACAACACGAAGTGACGTTGCCACGGGTGGCTATTTATCACAGTTGGTTCAATACGCAGGATGAAGGGTGGGTACGTTTTACGTTTGACCAACGCGGTATTCCGTATACATCCATTGAAAAAGATGATTTGAAAGCGGGTGATTTACACAAAAAATACAACGTTATTGTCATTCCTAAAATGCGCGGGACGGCTAGCGATTTTATTCACGAAATCGACAAAAAATTTGGCCCATTGCCCTATACCAAAACGCCCGAATTTCCATCTCATGGTTTTCCTGATGCTACAACCGACATGACAGGCGGGCCAGGCTTTGAGGGTGTTAACCAATTGAAATTGTTTGTAGAAGCTGGTGGCGTATTAGTTACCTTGGACAACACTTCAACAATGATTGCCGAAACGGGTATTACCCGCGATCTGGATAAAGTAGAGACCCCCGGGCTTTATCATCCGGGCTCGATAGTGAATGTCAAAATACGTAAATCTGACAGTCCGATCGTATACGGTTATCCTGAAGTGTTCCCGATTTTTAAAGGTATTTCGCCGTTGTTGCAAACCAAAAAGTACAGCCGCGACATGATGGTGCTGCAATACGGTACCAAGCCATTGAAGGAAGAAGAAGAATATACGGGCCCCATCATGGGCTTGCCAGATAAAAAAACGACGAAAGAAACTGCCGCTGCTAAACCTAAAAAGGACGAACCGTATGTGCTTTCGGGAATGGTACGGAACGAGCAGACCATTGTCGGACACGGCGGTATCTTTAACGTTCCCGTTGGCGCTGGAAGATTGGTGGCGTTTACGTTCAATCCTTTGCATCGCTACATCAATCACCACGATGCCCCGATGGTGTGGAACGTGCTGATTAACTGGAATCAGTTGGGATTGGGAACCGCAATGCCTGCCGGAACCGAAGGCAATAAATAACCTATAATAGATTGAACAGTCACGCAAAGGCGCAGTGCACCTTTGCGTGACTGTTTTAATTCCCTAATTAGCTTTTCTTAACCCTTACTCTATGAAGCCTTTTTATGTTTACGCATGTCTTTTTCTGGGGACTTGCCTTTCCCTCTCGACTGTGTCAGCACAGCAGATTGATGAAACCTACAACCAAAAAATCAAGGAAGCCACCACCGACCCGCGTTTTTTGCCTTCGTCGGTATTGGATTTGGCCACCGACCCCAAGATTCCGTCGCCTCTAAAACAGTTTGGACAAATCATCGGCGCGCCAGGGATATTGCACCGTACGGCGGAGATTTATGGGTATTTTCAAAAATTAGCCCAAACGTCGCCCCACATTGTGACCGAGCAGATCGGGACGACCGAAGAAAACCGCCCCATCCAAATGGCCGTTATCGCCAATGCCGCTACCATCAAGCGTCTCGACCACTACAAAAAACAGTTGGCACTGCTCGCCGACCCGCGTAAAGTCAACCCCGCCGATGTACAAAAAATTGTGGGCGATAGCAAAGTGGTGTATTTTCTCAACGGCGGGATGCACGCTTCCGAAACAGGCTCCCCCGAAATGCTCATGGAACTGGCCTATCGACTCGTAACGAGCCAAGCTGAAGAAATCAAGGCCATTAGAGACAACTTAATCGTGATTATCAACCCCGTCTCGGAACCCGACGGCTGGGACAAAATGGTGGATTGGTACAACCGTTACACCAAAAAACGCACCAATTTTGAGGACGGAATGCCCGCCTCACCGCCGTATTGGGGCAAGTACGTGTACCACGACAACAATCGCGACGGCCTCCAAGTATCGCAGGCTATCACAAAGAGTATTTTTAAGGCGTATTTCGACTGGCATCCTACCGTAATGCTCGACTTACACGAGTCGGTGCCATTGTTGTATATTTCAACAGGAACGGGGCCTTACAGCGAAGCGGTAGACCCCGTGGCCATCGGCGAATGGCAAATAATGGCCGACCACGACATGACGACCTTGGCCTCCCAAGGTTTGCCAGGGGTGTTCAATTGGGCGTTTTACGACGGGTGGTATCCAGGTTACGGTATTTGGGTCGCCAATAACCACAACTCCGTGGGACGTTTTTACGAAACCTACGGCAACGCAGGGGCCAATACCTTTATGCGTGACTTGGCTAATGCCAAATTTGCGGGCGATAATGTCACGAGCCGTGAGTGGTATCGGCCGTACCCTGCCACCGAAAAAGTATATTGGTCGTTCCGAAACAACATCAACTACATGCAGGCGGGCGTCTTGGCGTCGTTGGGATATGCAGCGGCCAACGGAAAGTTGTTGCTTAAGAATTTTTATACAAAGAGTCTCAATAATCTCAACAAAGCCGCCAAAGAAACGCCCAAAGCTTTTGTGATAGGCAAAGACCAACGCGACCCCGCCATGGCGGCTTATTTGGTCAATCAGTTACGTACCCAAGGAATTGAAGTTCACAAGGCCGAAACGGGTAAAAATCAAGGTGATTATGTAGTATTGTTGAACCAACCGTACCGCAACTATGCCGTGTCGTTGTTGACCAAACAAAACTATCCCAAAGAAGCCAAATTTCCTCCTTATGATGCTATCGCGTGGACTTTGCAGTACCTCAACGGTGTGACTGTTACGCAGCAAGACACCCTGAAATACGACCTCGCCGACCTCAAGATGCTGACTACTGATGCTAAATTTGAGGGAAAAGTCGACGGGGAGGGTAGCCATTATGTGCTGAATTATAAAGCCCAAAATACGGTTTTATCGGCGGCTTATTGGGTAAAATCTCAAAATGCAAACGCTAAAACCATCGTACTGGACGCCAAAACTACCCTTGAAGGCCGCAAAGATACGCTGGCGCAAGGAGCTGTGGTGTTTACGGGCATCACCGCCGACCAAGCCAAGCAGGTGGCGGCCAAATTTGGTTTTGACTTAATCCCCGCAAAAAACCTCCCTACCGTAAAACAGCACGAAGTAAACCTGCCACGCGTGGCAATTTACCATACTTGGTACCAAACGCAGGACGAGGGTTGGTCGCGCTATACCTTTGAACAGCGCGGCATTCCTTACACATCCATTCACAAAGACCACCTCAAAAAAGGCAATCTACGGGAGCAGTTTGACGTGATTTTGGTGCCGCGCGTGGGCGGTACAGGCGCTAATTTCCTCCACGAAGTAGATACTAAGTTTGGCCCGATGCCTTACACCCAAACCACCGAATTTCCGTCGCACGGTATGCCAAGCAGCACCAACGACATGACGGGAGGCCCAGGCTTTGAGGGCCTTGCGGAGTTGAAGAAATTTGTGGATACAGGCGGGGTATTGATTACGCTGGACAACTCATCGAGCATCATGTCTGACCTGGGCATTGTGCGTGAGTTGAAGCGGTACGAATCACCCACGTTGTTTCACCCAGGTTCGATTGTGCAGGTGAAAGCCCGCAACCGCAACCATCCGATTATGTACGGCTATCCCGAAGTTTTTCACGTGTTTAAAGGTCAGGGGGCATTGCTCCAAACCGAAAAACGCGACCGCGACATGATGCTGATGCAGTACGGCACCAAACCCCTTAAAGAAGAAGAAGAATACAAGGGCCTTGTGATGGGAATGCCTGATAAAAAAGAGGTAAAAGACCCCAAACCAGCAATGCCCAAACCCGAGCCGCCTTACGTGCTGTCGGGCATGGTGCGCAACGAGCAGACCATCATTGGTCACGGGGGGATTTTTAACGTTCCCGTGGGCAAAGGCCAAGTGGTAGCGTTTACGTTTGACCCGCTGCACCGCTACCTCAACCACCACGATGCGCCAATGCTTTGGAATGCGATTTTGAATTGGAATGCGCTGCGGTAGAAAACATAACGTGGGCGAGGTGCTGAACCTCGCCCGCGTTGTTGATAGATGAATAAAGCTGTAAATTTTGTATTTTTTGCTCATGAGCTTAAAATACAAACCATCGGATTACGAAGTGCTAAGCCAGCGCTGTTTCGAGTAGAAGTAAGCGGGCTGGGCGCAGAAAGCTATACCGCAGGTCAACTACGACCTAACACATTTAGGGTGGCTGTTGAAGAAGCTTGGATGGAGTTTGTAGAAGCCCTCCAGCAGAGCGAAGCCGAAGTTAAGCAGTGACGGGAAGAAACGATTTTGGAATTAAAAAAAGCCGCTTTCGTTTATAGGTTTTTCAAGTTTCAATATGAGGCCATTTCCAGGCATAATGGATAATTAGACAAAGAATTACGACTTCTACAACGGCGCCAAACACCATATGCATCCAAGCCTCCCCTGCCAAATTAAATAATGTAAAGGGAATATACACCGCGGCAATAATAATATTTGCCCAGCGATTTATTTTAGCTGGCAGGGCAACCGAAAGGAAAATCATTAGTGCTGGAATTGTGACTGAGGCGAGTGCGGCCAAAAGAAATCCTTGCGTAATATCAAATACAAACACTCTCCCTTTCAGAATATCTTCTATCTTGCTTGGCATATATAAGGCGAAATAATCAACATAGATATAGAGAAACATAAAACTTGCCCACAGCGTGGCAAGTTTTAGTTTCACACTGACTTTGGTGTCTTCCAGTGAGTTTTGTGTAGTCATGGATTATTAATTAAAAATTAAATCCGAAATGTAACCCAGGTTCAGGTGTCCATTTTGGCCACTTGTCATCTTTCTCTTTAAATCCGTTAGGCATTTCAGTGAAGTAAGGACGACCAGCAATACCAAGAGATGGTTCTATGAAAGCCCTATCCTTAAAGAGCTTAATGTGATAGCCAATTCGATAAGTGTTGAATATAATGAAACCCTTACCCACCTTGTCACCGTTTTCATTCTTATATTTTTGCCACATTGGCGTTACATGTACTGCTGCGTAAAGACCTTTCCAAAAATACCTTTGATAAGCTAAGCCAATTCCATATTCTCTTATATAACCAGGATATTTCTCTTCAGGTGTTCCGTATGCCTCATTATAAAAGGGGTTAATACCAAGTGGCCAAGCATGTTTCCAAGTTATTAGTTCAAGAGAAATAACATCTTTTCCTGTAATACGATAACCTAAATTCAGCTGAGCAAATCCTGGAGGGTTTACTTGATCAAAATTACCCAATAAAAATAAAGTGCTACCAACGAACCACCGTTTGTAAGTGCTGTCTGTTTTAGCATATTGTGCATTCACCTGTAAACTGCTTACCAACACTAAGGCAAGTCCAATCCATAAAATTTTCTTTTGCATGTCTGTTTTAATTGATGTTAAATGATACTGCAAAAGTAGATTGGCAATAGACCTAAAATCGTTCACTTAAGTTAAGAAATGAAGTTGCTCTTTGCTTTTTTTCAAGATTCTTGCTCCTAGTCTGTGGCCGAGTGACGGAGGTTTAATCCCCAAATAGCCCGCTAATTGGTGTTGTGGAGATGTTAAAATTGCAGGTATAAATACTAAAAGTTAAACCCAAAATGAAGCCCAGGTTGAATAAAGTAGTTAGGCCATTTTTTTTCTACTAATTTAAAAGATTCTGGAACATTTGTTCTTACAGGCCAATAACTACATCCAAGAGCTGGTTCAAAGAAGAAACGGTTTTTAAAAAATTTAAACTGGTAACCCAAATGGAAGTTCAGATATAAAGTGTAGCCATTTCCAATCTTTTTTTTATTCTCATCCATATATTTTTCAAAAGCATTCAATGCATGAACGGATGTATAAACCCCTTTCCACCAAAAACGCTGGTATCCTATCGTAGGTGCAAGTATGCGTGCATGGCCAGGATAGTTTAGGCCCGGTGCATCAAATGATGGTCCAAAAGGGATACCTATTGGCCAAGAATAAATAGATCTTTTAAATTCAAAGGAAACAACATCTTTAGGTGTTATTCTATATCCAACATTTAATTGTACATACTCAGGGTTGTTTACTTTGGAAAAATTTCCTAACATCAATAATGAACTCCCAACAAACCACCGTTTGAAAGTGCTGTCTTGTTTGGTATGTTGTGCTTTAACTTGTAGAGTATTTGTCATCATTAAGGTCAAAGCGAACAATAAAATTTTCTTTTGCATATCTGTTTTAATTGATGTTAAACGATAATGCAAAGGTAGATTGAGGTGGGGCCTAATCTCGTTCACTTAAGTTAAGTAATGTACATTACCCCTTATCTTTCTCAGTAATTCTTGCTCTTAACCTACTTAAAGATTGTGGTTTTATACCTAAAAAACTTGCTAATTGGTGTTGAGGCACACGTTGAATAAGGTCTGGTCGTGATTGCAATAAATTCAAATATCGTTGTTCAGGAGAAGAAGTCTTAAACTCGTCAAAGTCTATTCGTTGTTTAGCTAACAATTCTTCCGACAGTATTCTACACATTATTTCAAACTTTGGGAATTTACTATTAACTTCTACTTCCATATCAGAATTTGAAACTGTAAGTATCGTGTCTTCTACACAACTTATATAATATTCGGACGGAGTTTTGTTTATTACACAAGGGGGTGTAAAAGCTTCCATTTCTGTGTAGAAAGCTGTAGTTTTTTCTTCACCATCCAACACATAATATGTTCGAATACAGCCTTTCAGAACAAAGTAGCTTTCTTTCGATTTTTGTCCTTCTTTGAGTAAAGTCGTCCCTTTCTTTACCGAGCGAAATATGTCCAAAGAAACGAGTGCGTTCTGCTCATCTTCTGTCAGTGAAACATATTTTGATATAAAGTTAAATAGTATTTCTTGCATTGTTTTAAATGTTATTATTGCCTTCGTTACATTTGCCACCAACGGTTTTCGGCTTGACTCTAGTTCACTTTCATTACTTGAGCACACAGAAGCATAAAAGTAACGATACTTTTAAAGTAACTCAAAGACACTACTTTATTCATGTGAAAAAGTTATCAAAGGATAGTAACAACGTAAATCTAGTAAAATAGCGTAGTGAGTGAGGGGGAATCAAACAAAAAAGCCCTAAAATCAATTTTAGGGCTTTTAGAAATTGAAATATTTCTTCTAATTTATTGATAATGAGCCAGTTGGGCAGAGAGGAAGAGATTCGAACTTCCTCTCTATAAAACGTTGAATACGAGGCTTTTCCGCTGTGCGGAAATAATGACGTAATTGCAAACGTAATCGTGAATGGGTAAAAAATTAGGCAGATTGCCCAATTTCTTCTTTTTCTCCCCAAAGCAGGATCACCTTTGCCTCTTCAATTACGCCATCAAGCTTTCCCAATTGGCCCTTCAGCATTTCAATCATAAATCGCTGGTCGGCTATGACGCTATTTTTTTGTTCAAGCAGTTGCTCGTATTTCGTACTTAAAAAATGCTCAATCTTCTCAATCATTTGATTGCCTCCATCTGCCTGCTTATTTCGTATGGGTTCTCCTTCTCCCATAATTAGCCAGTCCCGACTTACCTGCGGATATACACTAAAGATAGCCTCAAGCAATTCATAGCCGGGTTTGCTTTTCCCATCAACAATATTATTAATGGTTGTGGAGGTTTTGCCAATAGAAATTGCAAAAGCGTTATTCGACTTTCCAAGAATACTTATCAATTCCTGAAATCGCTCATTGATTGTGCTCTGGTGCGTGTCCATTATTTTATTTTTTGATTAAATATTTATTCTAATGTAAGTAATTGATTAGTAGCGTATTGTGAAAAATTAATTAAAATTATAATTCTAATTTTAGAATTAAACTTGCAGTAATTAGAATTATAATATATAATTGCACATGATTTGATACAAATATTGTAACAAAAAGTGTAATAATCAATACCGTTAACTAAAAATGGCTACCCTAAAACAACACGTAAAACTTCTGGCGCAATCAGATCCAGAGCGGTTTGCGGAGTTCGAAGCCGAACTCGCACGTGCAGGATTGTACAGCCACTTCCAACGAAGCGTGCTTGCCCACCAAAAATACAACCTCAAAAAGATGCGTGCGCAGCTGGTCCCTATTTTGAAAGATTTCTTTCCTTTTGAGGATTATCATTTTTCTACTAATACAATACCCTCGCTTCCAGAATTTTCACTCCAGTCATGAACGAAGCTCGTTTTTGGCTGGAAGGCCTCCTGATTTGCTCCGCGTTGTTCGGAGTTCCAGCCCTGATTATCTGGCAATTAATTCGAATTTATAAACTCATATCAAAATGGTTCTAACCCTTCAAATGGTGGGGCTGGTGGTTACTAGCGTGCTCACAATCGCGGCTTTTTGGCTTTTGCGAGACTTGCGTAAAGACGCCAAGACCTTCACCGAGCAATCCCGCTTTAACAAGAAAAAGTAAGTTTCACGACTAACATCTAGGCACTAATGACACAACGACAACAACGTATCGGAGCCATGAAGGCAGCCTTGGCCCGATTCAAACCCAATACCCTCAGCGAGCACGAAGAGCGAGGGATATTGGACACCATAGTTAGGAACTGCGCCCTGCTCGGCGAAGGTCCACTCACTTGGCTTTTCGACTGCGCGATGTACAGTGGCCACCCCATACAACAAGCTACCCTCTCTAGTGGAGAGCAGATACCGCGCGGCGGACCGTTATTGGCTTGCCCACGATGTGGAGAAAAACGATTCAAAAACGACCAAGCAGTAAATGGCCACATGAGAGTCTGTAAGAAAGGAGGAAACAAGAAATGAGAACGTGGTATGAGTCACTATTGGAGCGCAATACGCGCCTGTTTATAGACGTAAAAACGGCCCCTCGTGCTGATGGATTTGGCAAAAAGGAGCTGACTATTTTGGGCTTTTTGCACATGAATCGCCTCGGTACGTGGGATGTATTCATCGACAACGGCGAAGAAATGGAAGAGCTTGGCGGACGGCGTGAATTGTGGGAAGCTCAACAGCTCCTCCAGCGTACAATCAAAGAGCGTGAAGAAGCCCGACTTGCTAAAGCTTTGCCATCATGAAAAAGACGCAAAACGTGGAGACCCTTGGAGAGAAGGTTTGTGCTGATTTGGAACGATTACATAGCAGGTGGATGCAGTGGGAAAAGCGCCTGCGAAAACACCGCCGACGCAAGCTTAAAGATTACTTGCTCAACGGTGGAATCATCTACGAGCTGTATTTGGAAATGAGAAATTATGCGGCGTTGGAGGATTTCCTAACGTCGTCATTGAACGGATTTTAGTGTAGTTAAGGGTTTAGGTTTGTCAAGGTGCGAACTACTTTCTTAGGTCGTAAATGGTTTGGGTAATTCCTGAATAGTGTATCGGGCACGGTGTTGAGAAACATCAGAGCGGGTTCGACTCCCGCATCAGGAGCAGGGTAGGGACAGAGTTTCTACATCCGGTTCGCCGGTTCTACCTCAACCGCGCTGGGTAACGCCAGCGCGGGGAAAGGGGATTTATTGGCTTTATTTTTAACGTATACACCTTATGGTCTATGCCACAATTACCGAGAATTGACAGTACGGAGGCGTATGTTCGCTTTCTGACATTGTACCGAAAACACAATGACAGCTGCCCAGCGCCCTCGCACACCCGTAAGAAAAAATGTTTGGACGGTACGGTGGTGGAGGTGACGATCCACCGCCGTACTGGCCTCATACCCGAGCAGGTCAAGACGACTTTTCACATGATGCTCAAGAAGTACGTTGATAATTATAACTACGTACGGGAAAAGCTGCCAGACTTTGTGTACGACGAATCAGACCGCTATCCATCTCTGCTTATGAACAACGCCCGAATGGGCGAATGGTGCGATTGTAGCGATAGAACCATCTACAATCACCGCAAGCAGCTGGAGACCTTGGGAGTCATCAAGACCAAATTTCGTGGCCGTAGGAACGATTATGAGCTGTGGATAACTCCCGAAATTCTGTTTGGGAATGGCGAAGAAGCGAAAACCGAAAACCCTTCTAAAACGCCAAAAATCGACTTTTTAGCCACTCACGGGAAAACTTTTCCGCATAGTAATACCAACGGAGTGATTATAGAAAAAGAAAATGACAATGCGGAAACGTTGAAAAGTGGATACAGAGAGAACAGTTACGGAGAGAGGGGTGGAACAGAGACGCCTAAGAGTCCAAAGGAGGGGCTTTCGGAGCCGATAGCACAGAGTGAGGGGCTGGGGGCGGCGCGGCGGTCAAAGCAAGAAATAATGGCTCAGGCGCAGCAAGAACGCGATTTAAGGGCCGATACCCTCAAAAGCAAAATGACGCCTGCCCTGCCCGTGGGCTTGGAAAAGCATTTTGGGGAGCTGCTGGTTAAGTTTTGGATGTATGCCTGGAAGGTACTGTATCCAGATCGGGAATTCAGCAAAGAACAGCAAGAAGCGGCGTATGTGGCCATTTACCACGGTGTATACAACCGCTTCGATGATGCCCGCGATGGCAAGGGATGGGCTGATTTTCAGGCCCGTCAGCTGGAAAAACTGGATAAAGCCGCCAAATACTACGACCATCACCCCGATGCCTATCTGCCTGACCCTTATGCCGTTCAGATACGTGGCAAGGGTTATTTTGACCAAGAAAATGAGCGCGGTTTTGCGGGATTAGAGGCATGGATGAAGCGTGACGAGGTAAGAAAGGCCAGCCGAAAATACATTTATGAGCAGGAAAAATCCCGACGAGAGGCAAAGGCGGAAAAATTATTGAAGGAGGCCCGACGGGACTTTGAGCGCCTTGCTCTTGGTGCTGCTCAACGGCAGGAAGTACGCGGCAAAACCCAACTGCAGCTCTGGAATTATTACCGCCTCATCTTTGCGGGCCTTGGCAAGCAGTACGAACGGAAATTTGCTCAGCAGTACCTTGACCAACAAGCCAGTGGCTTCACACCGCCCAAATACTACCAAACCAAACGCCAGCGCAAGATGTATGCCGCCGATACCATCGTGGTAGAAGTGGATGAATGGATGACCGAAGGTGATTGGTATTACTCTGAGTTATAACCTGTTTTCAATTTTCAATCAATAAATTCTAAGCAAATGACAATGTACCAAAAAACGAAAGTGCTGAAGGCAAAAAAGGCACCGAAAAAACCAGCCGAGCGCAAGCCGCTCACCAATGAGCAGCGCGCTGAGCAGAGAGCCAAGGCAAGCTGCTGTATGGTTGTTGAGTTCATCAACCCCGTTATTATCGGAGGCAGGGAGGTCAATAACTTCAAAAAGTGGTCGAACGAATGGCAACAGCCGCATAAGGGTGGTTTGAACGAATGGGTCAATCAACTGATGTATATTTTTGATATTCATTGGAAAAATAACACCAAATCGGCGGCGATTTTTGACACCCGTTTTCAAAAAACGCTCATCGGCTCCGAGCGTGACCCTAACTCAAACAAACTCTATCAATTTGAAAACCGTGTCTGGAGGGCCGTAAAATGATTCTGCACATTAACCTTCGATTGTATGAATTTGAGGCGGTAGCGATGAAAGAATACCTCATCAGCAAACTGCAGGATGTGACCAAACTACAGGGTCATGCGCCTGATTCGGACATTGTACTTTCAGAATGGCTCACGGAGCGCTTTGGGGCCAAAGTGGCCAACATCGAGCGGCGCGGCCCTAAGACCCCGCAAAAGGTGGTGATACCCGTTTCGGTGGCCCGGATACTCTGGAAGAACTGGCAAGAGGAAATGATACCAGCTACCCTCACGATGGTATTGGGCGGTATTGATGCCCAGCTCAAAAACCTAAACCTGCATCCAAGATAGGCCGATATAAAAAACAGCCCCGTGTTGGAAGCGCGGGGCTGCTTAAATAGCTAAGTGGTACGAAGCATGTAAATATAACGCTTAGCTCTCTATGTCTGCTCAAAAATCTGACAAAATTATTGCCATACCAGTCAAAGCGCACGTGAAGACTTTTTTGGAACATAAGGACAACCTTGGCAAAGGCCCGTATGAAATCAGGAAAGACCATTGGCTGGGCGAATTGATTACCGCCGTCTTCTCATTTCATCCGCTTTCGGAAGCGGAAGTACCTTCCGAATATTTCCCCGAAAAAACGGTCAAACTCCCAACCATCGAAGTGATACCCAAATTCAGGGTTAACCGGGAGCTGCTCACCGACGAGCACCTCAACAAAGTAGGCATGACACTGGAGGTGATATTTAAACACGCGCTGATTTACTACGCCCGTGGCCGCATGACGCTCCTGAAAAGTGAGCAGGGAGCGGTCAACTGTTTCTATAAAGAATACGGCATTGAGCCTGACCATTATGACAACTCGGCGGCCTTCAAAGTAGTGAATCGCAGCAAGGACGAGAAAAAGAACGAGCAGGCCACCAAATAGTTTTGTGTCCTATTTCGGCGGTTTTGTGTCCTATCTCGGTGGTTTTGTGTCCTGCCCGTAGCAGGTTGTAAAAAACGTGTCCTTCCTTTTTTCAGCGTGGTTTTTGACCTTTGTTTGTTATGGTAACTGCACAAGAAATAGGCACTTTGGAGCAAGACAGCAACGCTGCCTTCGTGCGCACGCTGTACCTGCTCGACCGCGCCAAACTGGAGGGCTTTCTTGACCCGGTGCGGTTTCCGAATGGTATCAATTCAATGACGGTACCCGTCAACGCCCTGACGGTGGTGGTGGGTACGCCGCTGACCAAGCTCGACTTCCAACCTAAATCCTGTACGTACAGTGAGAGCCGTGGCCGCGATGCCAACGGCTATTATTATGATGTGCAGTTTCTAACGGAATTTCCGAAAGACCGCTACGAAGTGGTGAGCTGGGCGAAGGATACCCAATTTCAAGAATACGTGGCCCTGTGGGAGGACTTCAACGGTACGGCCTACCTCACGGGTACCGACGAGATTGGGCTGGAGGTGCAATTGACCCGAACCGTGGCTGGCCGAAACGTAGCTACGGTTTTGATTTCGGGGCGCTTTGTGACGCCCACTTATTATCTGGAAAGCATCGACCTCGCGGAGCTGTTTCCTGAAGCTGATTTTTCATTCCATTTTTCACTTGGATTTAATTCTTGATATATGCCTACGTTCGCAAATCTTGCTCAGTTCGTCACGACGGTGACAGATAAGCTCACCAAGCCCCGGCGCGGCGTGGGCGGCTCCGAAGGGGTTTTGGCCAGTGATATGCTTTCGGCCTTGGTCGATTGCGGCACTTACGTCAGTGAAGGGCTAGATTCCATTGTTGGGAAGGCCAATAAATCAGGTGATACGTTTACGGGAGCAGTTACAATTATCGCGAGTACGGCGTCGCTGGTTAACCCTGATGTTGCGCTACTCGTTGGACATACTGGGGGCACAAGCGGCATTCAGATGGATTCGTGGGGCGATTCCACGAAACAAGTATATCTGAAAAACTGGAACGGAAAGTTTGAATTGGTCGCCAAAAATGGAATTAATCTGCGCACGGACGGGACTTTTGCTGAAGACATCAATTTCCTGACTGGGGCAGACGTCAGATTAAAAATCGCACACAATGGCAATTTAATTGTAGGAGGTCTGGCTGACAACAATTTAGCCAAGTTTCAGACGCCTTCGATTTCGCTGGGACTAAATACGTGGCAGTATGCCTCCGATGGTACTGAACGCCTGTTTTATGGCTCCGGTATCACTTACCACAGGGTAGGGATTGGTGGTGTAATGATTATGATGTTTGGGTCGGGTGAAAACTACAATCTGACGCATAATGTATTTGGATTGAACAATGATTCATATTCTGACATATCTCAATTTGCCCTCACCGGTGCGCCTGGTGCTGGTTCGAGGCAATGGGTACACAGAAAAGAAGCTTCTGGCGTAGATTACCGTTTTTTTGATTGGAACGGGAGCACTGCCCGCGACTGGTGGAATGTGTATGCATCCACCCAGAAAATGTCGTTAGCCCAAATTATCCATGCCAACTACGGCTCTAACGTAGGCATAGGCACAAGTACACCCGATACCTCGGCCATCCTTGACCTGAAATCCAACACAAAAGGGCTTTTGCTTCCTCAATTGACAACAACAGAACGAAATGCCGTACCTGTTTCGGCCGCACGAAAAGGGTTGCTAATTATTAACGTAACTACGAATAAGTTAAACTTCTACAATGGCTCAGCGTGGGAAGCCGTAACTTCAGCTTAATATGAATATCTTCAAAATTCAGCCCTTTCAGGGAAAAGACACATCAGGTGAGTATACACTTATCGCGCTTTCAATTCGGTTCAATGGCTCCGTGACGGTTGAGCCGACGAGTGGCGGGATGTTTCAAGTGGACTACTACACCGACCGCAAGGTGATTCGGGAAGCCAATCGCGATATCATCACCAAGGAAACGATTCAGACCCAACTGATGAATATGGGTTTTGAGGCCGCGCAGGCTGAGCCGCAGGCCGAGGCGATGATGACTACCGCAATTTTACATTTGGTCGGGGGCACGTCTAAGGAGGAGCGTTATGCTACCTTAAGCGGCATCGTGAGCGGGTTTGGGATGGAGTTGTTGCCGATTGAGGAGCAAGATGGCGTACTGGAGCAGGTCGTTAATAACGCAGCTCCTGCCGTGACACCCATGCAGGAAGTCTAATCACTCATATATTATCATACGATCAATGGAAAAAATAATCATTGCGCATTTCACCGAGCGTGAAATGTCTATCATTCAGTCGAATATCCAAGAATTGAGCCAGACGGGCCGTATGGGCAACGCTGATTCAATCGCCATGCGTTTCGACGCGGCAATTGCCCGCGCGAAAAAGCCTGAAACCCCATCCACAAAAGTAGAAGACAATGCCAACGCGATACCCGGAGATAATCCTGAAGAAGCATCAGGGAAAGTATGATTGGTGGGAAGTGGTTGAACCCGTGCGGGTACGGTGCGAGCTTTCGCCCTATGGCCGTATTTTGATTTCCGCTGGCTATACGACCGATTTTGCAAGTGTGCCTCAGGCATTTTGGGGATTGGTACCGCCGCATGGAAAAACGGCTAATGCCTGCGTGGTGCATGATTTTTTGTACGAAAAAAAGCCCTTGAAAGCTTCCCGAAAAGAGGTGGATCTATTTTGGCGAAAGCTCCTGCGGGAATCGGGCGTGAAGCCTTGGCAGGTGTGGCTGATGTATGGCTATGTACGCGCCTTGGGCTGGGTAAATTGGCGTAAATTTTAAAGGTTTAACAATAGAATATTAACCCCTGACTGCTCTGCAGCCAGGGGTTTTTCGTCCTGTGTGGCCCCCGTTGATTCCGATATGTTCGTAGTGTGATTTTGTGTACTGATGACTACAACTATTGAATCTTTAGTGGGGAGAGTCTGGGCGCTTGAGCCTCGCTTCCATAATGCGCAGTCGCTGGCGCTGATTCGTAAGATGACCAAAGGCGGCGACTCGACAATTGTAATTCCTGAACGCGTGGCCCCCTCGGCAGTGGACCCCAAAGCCTCGTGGATCGACAGCCGTGGCCAGCGCCATTTCGGCTGGAATGTGGCTCAAACCAAAACGGGCAAGGTAGCCATCATTCCCATCATGGGCGCTATGAGCCGCTATGGCGACCTGTGTGCCTACGGTACCGAGGATATTTCAAGCTTCATACTGGAGGCCAACGCCCTGGACGAAATCACTTCGATTGTATTACAGATTGACAGCCCCGGCGGCGACGTAAACGGTACGGAGCTGCTCGGTGACATTGTGCGCACGAGCCAAAAGCCCGTAGTGGCCTACGTACAGGGCATGGCCGCGAGCGCTGCCTATTGGGTAGCGAGCCAAGCCCGCGAGATCATCATGGAGTCGGAGACCTCGACCGAGGTGGGAAGCATCGGCGTATTGGCGGTGCACGTAGACGCCTCCGCTTTTTACGAAAAAGAGGGCATCAAGGTGACAATCATCCGCTCGGAAGGTAGCGACGACAAGGCGCTCTTCAACGATATAGAGGGGCTGAGTGAAGAACTCAAGGCCGACGTAAAAGCCCAACTGGCCCCCATCAAAGCGCAGTTTATTAAGACGGTCAAGTCGGGTCGCCCCAACATCGGCGAGGTGTTTACGGGCAAGATGTACAATGGCAAAGCCGCCCTTCAGCTGGGCATGGCCGACCGCATCGGGTACTTGGGCGACGCTGTATACCGCGCTGATTTGTTGGCCCGTAAGCAGACAAACAACTAATTTTTTATATGACAATGGTTAAGCAACTATCCAATTTTTTTAAAAAGGATTCGGCCGGCCCAGTGGTAATCATGGCACAGGGAGGTACGGAAGCCCCTGCCGAAACGCCCGCCGAGGTACCTGCACCCGAAGCTCCTGCGGCTGAAACACCCGCTGAGGTACCTACCCCCGAGGCTGAAACGCCTGCTGAGACCCCTGCCCCCGCTGCTGCGGCCGCTCCTGCCGCTCCTGCGGCTCAGGTGAGCATCAGTGCTGAGCGCCTTGCGGCACTGGAGGGATTTGAGCGCGAGCTAAATGCTATGCGCCCGAAATACGAAGTGCTGGAGGCGTGGTACAACAACGTGAAAGGCCAAGGTGCGGGAGTGGGCAAGGATGCCTCCGAAGCGGCTGGAAGCGGTGCCGCCAAAAGTTGGGAGAAAGCTCCCTGGAACAATTGATTTTTTAATTTTTTAATACCTATACAGCCATGGCAGATGCTTTAGATTTGAGTTTATTGGCCACGACAGCCACGGATTATTCGCGCGAAAACAAAGCGGGTATTTTCTCGAAGCTGATCGGGGCGGGTTTGAGCGGTACACCCAATACCCCTATCAAGCCCATTGACGAGTTTATGATGATGATTCCTGGTAACGATGAAGTTGTATTGACGGAGTTGTACTTGGAAAGCGTTCTCCAATCCGGGGCAAAAGGTGCTTTCACGCCTACGAACGACGTGTTTAAAATCAAGCCCAAAATTGCGAAAGTGAAGCCTTGTAAGGTGGATTTGCTGTTTACGGAGCAAAAGATTTTGGCGTTGTATAAGTCTTGGTACGGTCAGGTGCGCGGTGGAAAAATCGACAAAACGACCTATCCGTTTGAGCAATGGGTGATTGAGCACGTATTGAAGCGCGTGAGCACTGACCTGCGCCAAAAGGCCCTCATCAATGGTACACGCAACGACGCTGGTACCACACCCGAGCAGGCCATGGACGGCTTGTTTGTGAAGTTGGCGGCGGCTCGTGCGAGTGGTGCCATTGGTGCCTCGCAGATTGCGACCATCAACGCCATCACGACGGCAAATGCAGTGGCTGAGTTTGAGAAGATTGTTGATAAGATTCCTACGGAGCATTACTACAATGAGCTAGTTTGTATTGCTCCCTTGGCTTACAAGAAAGCGTACGAACGCAACTACCGCGCTACCTACGGTACACTGCCTTACAATGCGGGCTACAACAAGCAGGAAATCGAAGGCACGATGATCGAGTTTTTGGTTGAGCCTGGTATGCTTACCACGGGTTTGACGGCTTTTGAATCGCCGATCATTACCAGCCGCGAAAACCTGGCTTGGCTCTACGACGACGAAAGTGCGCAGACCAAATTGGAGTTTGACTACTCGAAGCGCGACCGCTCGTTGGCGTACGTGATGGACTTCCAAGTGGGCTTTGATTGGGCGCTTGACAGTCTTTTCTGGTTGGGCGACGTAGCTTAACCCCACCCCAGCCCCTCCCCACTTAGGGAGGGGTTCTGAATTTATTCTTTAACAGCCTTTTAACTATTTTTTCAATAATGGCAAATGTCAATTTTGCGAATTTGAATGCCACCTCAGAGCAAGAAGGAAACCCCGGCGGTATCCGTACGCTGTTGGTAGCCGAGAAGCGTTTTATTGATGGTGTTTGGCCCAAGAAAGCCGATACCGTTACCGGTGAAATTACGACCCTGCCCACGATGGTGGCTACGGCGAAATTTGCAGTGTATGAGTGCCCAGATGGCACGATGGAAGTGAGCTCTGAAAAGCAGGGCGATCCAGGCTTTCAGTCTTACAAGCACAATATTGAGTTTATGTTTGCGGGCTTCTCCAAGACCATGCAGGCTGAGCTTTCGAAAACCTTGAACGCGGGTTCGGTGTACATCGTAGAGATGAACGATGGCCAGTACGTGGTGGTTGGCTCCAGCGACAACCCGCTCTTTACGAAGCAGTCTTTCAAAGGCGGCAAAAAAGGTGGCGATAAGCGCGGCTTTACGCTCAAGGGCGAACAGGACGGCTTCATGTGGGATATTTTGCCCCTCCAGCCTGCACTCGTGGCGACGTTGCCGATTCAGCCCGCTGCTTAACCTCATTTCAAATTTGCCCTCTCCTTAACACAAGGGGAGGGTATTAATCTTTTTTAAAATGGCTACAAAATACAAAGTAACAGTTCCCGAAGGTGGGGCGCGTCATGCGTTGCCGGGTGGGGGCCTCATCACCATTCGTGAGAATATGGCCGATGTTCATATTGAGGCATTGATGGAGGCTGGAGTAACCCAATACTTCACGGAAATCCCTGCCGATGTTCAACCTTTAAACGCTGAGACTGATGTCCAAATCGACCAAACTGGTACCGACGCAGGAACCGACGCCGCCGCAACCCGCCGCGCAAAACGCGCCTAATACCGAAGATAATTTGTCGGCCGAGGCTGGTACCGACACTGAAACGCCCGCCGCGCTCGAAGATAATTTGGCGGATGCAAAACCTTTATCGGCCTGTACTCTTATTGAGTTGATGGAGGTATACATCAAATCTTACCGCAGGATTCGGGACATTCAGGATGAACCGGTCCATGTGATAAACAAAGCCTACGCTTTTCATGAAGCGGTGTACGATGAAATAGGTGCTCATTTTTTGGCCAATGAAGAAATCAAAAAATCAATTGCTGATTGCGATGAAAGAATCAAAGCGGCTACTGAAGAAGACTACTTGAAGCTGAAAGCCCAGAAGCAATTGGAAGCACTTCATTCGGCAAGGGCTGTGCAGGTAGAGGAAGAAACCGTTGAGGTTTTGTCTGACACCAGAGAGCGATAACGTAATTATGTTGAAACAAAAAAGGCCCCTATCGTAATAGATGGGGGCTTTTTTTGTTTCTTTGTGATGCGAACATTCTAGAATACACAGGCGAGCAAGCTCAAGGGCTTGCTGGTTGGCGAGTGGGTGAAAGTACCACACGCTTGCCTGTGTTTTGGCTAGATGTTCGCAGCGACCAACCAGTTTCATTATGTACATCCGCCCCGCTGAGCTTCCGCCCCTGTATGATTTCTTACGCCGCCGTGGCGTGGAAATGGATTTGCTCATTGAATTGTTGGAGGCATATCAGGAAAAACACCCTTCTACTTTGTTTGACCCCTACGAGACTCCCGAAAAGTACATTGATGCCACGACCTACATGGATAAAGTGGGTGATTTTTTGGAAATGCTCAGCGTGGAAAGTGTCCCGGTAAAACCGCAGTGAGTGCATTACCTTGGTAAGAAAAAACGATGACCGAGGAAGAAATCAAAACCGAGCGCCTCAAGCTCAAAAACAACCTCTCTTATCTGCGCCTGCAGGAACGTGCCGGCAAGGCTACCGCCGCTGAGGTGGCTCGTGCGGAGCTGGCTTGGAATACCTTCAGCAGTGCCCCAGCCGAAACCCTCAAAGCTACGGCCACGCCGCCCCCTGCTCCCCAAGGCCCTGCGTGGCAATCCGAAAAAGCAGCCGACACCCTTGCGCCCGAAGTGGCGCTCATCGTGGATGAACTCCGCCAGCAGCAGAGTGACCTGGACTACGAAAAACGCTCGCTATCGATGCAGCTGCAGGCGGTGCCCAAAGACGTACCCTGCCCCGAAATCACTAAACAGATCCTGGAACTGCGCGAGCAGTGGATGGCGCTGGGCGATGAGATTCGGTTTGTGATTGCGAATGGCCAGCGCCCCTCGGAAGAGCGCCCCAAGGAGTTTGATGCGGAAGCCTACCTCAGCCAACTGCCCAACGATAGGTACCAGCTCAGTAAGTTGATTGAAAACATGAACATCAACGTGAATTATCGTTGGCCACAACGGATGGCTCAGTCGAAGACGGAAGCCAAAAAGGCAGAATACCGCTTGAAAATAGCCAAGGGAGAACGGGAACTTGATATACTTCGCCAATACTTTAAGTCAATCCAATAATGAACGTAAAGCATCTAATCACTAAAAAACTGGTGAGCGGGAGCCGCCGCCTGTTTTTTGAGGTTCATAATTCGCACGATGTAGCCCGAAGCGGCCCGCTGAAAATTGAACTCAGGACAAATTTTTCGATCATCCATACGATAGAGGTGAATGTGAACCCCATCGACCCCAAAAAGTACGGGGTGTTTTACATCGATGTAACGACTTTGATTGACAGTACGTGGAGAAAGTTTGATTGGTATTTTCAGAGTCGGAGCGGCCGAAATCCAAAGTCAGAGAAGTTTGAAGATTTAACAGAATAAACACAGTACAGCCATGATTAATGAATTGTTTCGGACTGAAAGAGTCCGTGTGTCGGTATTGGTACCGCACGTGAAAAATCCGCGCAAAATAAAAGCCGATGAAAAACGTAAGCTTTGGGAGCGCCTCCAAAAATTTGGGATGATTGGTATTCCCGTCAGGGATGCCGACGGTACGCTGCTCAGCGGCCATCAACGGTGTGAACTGCTGGCCCAAAATAGCTTGGGCGAATATGAGATTGACGTGCGCACGGCCGTCAGGAAGCTGACCGAAGAAGAACTCCACGAAGTGATGATTATCGAAAACCGCCACGCGGGAGAGTTCGATTTGGAAATGCTCAAGTCGGAATTTGAGCAGTACATGGACCTCGGAGATTTTGGATTGGATTTGGCTGAGCTGGATAAGCAGCTCGCTGAGGTAACGGGTGAGCAGGCTCCCGAGGCTGAAATGCCGATAGTGGCCACGATGAGCGAGAAGTACACGTCGTTTGTGATTGTGTGCCGCAATGAAATCGACGAAAACCACATTGCCGAAAAGCTCGGCATCGAGAGAGGTCGGTGCTATAAAAGTAGTAAGGTGGGATTGATGCACGTGGTGGATTCTAAACAGGTGATAGAGCGATGGAAGTAAAGGTGGTGATACCGTCCCACAAACGCTGGGACCGGGTGCTGACCACGATGGCCGTGGACAATGCGATACTTTGCGTGGCTGAGAGCCAACGCGAGCTGTATGCAAAATGCAATAAGGGGGTTGAGATTGTGACCCATCCTGACGGCGTGGTGGGGCTGGCTCGGAAGCGTGATTGGATAGTGCAGCACTTCAAAAACGTGATGATGCTCGACGATGACATTGACCACCTGAAGCGAATCTATACGGGCAAAGGTGAGCCGATGATTGTTGAGCCTGATGAGGCGTATCATATCATTCAACTAACGGCCAATGCTGCCAAAGCGGCCGGGGCGTATGTGTTTGGGTTCAGCTCCTCGCCTGCTCCCATCAGCTACGACAGCTTTAACCCCATCAAACTAAATGGTTACGTGACGGGCTGCGCGCACGGCGTACTGGAGGGGAGCAAGCTCTGGTACAATCCTGATATCATTTGCAATGAGGACTATTGGATAAGCCTGTTGAATGCCTATCATCATCGGCTGATTTGGAAAGATACCAGGTACTATTGGTCGCAAAAAGATACGTTTGTAAACCGTGGAGGATTGGCAGAATTTCGTAATTTGGAGGCTGAGGAAAAAGACTTCCATCTATTGCGCCGGGTGTTTGGTGACGTGGTGGAACTCCGAAAGTCTCAACAAAATGCAAAGCACCCTTTTCAGAAAACATTGAAGCTGCCTTTTTAAAACCATTCAATTAACTACACCTTCTATAAATGCGAACTACACTCTTCGTTTGTTTACTAATTTGTTGCTTATCTGCCAAGGCGCAAATTTTTACACAGTCACCGTTAAATGGTTCTATTGTAATAACACCTAAGGGATTACAAGGCCAGACAAATCCTTTAGCAGATACAACAAACGTTTCATTTGGGCCTTCTGCACTTCAGAGTATTTTGCCTGGTTCAGATTTTGGTGTCCAAGTTCGTTATAATACTGCAATAGGGAACGGAGCACTTCAGTATAATACCTTAGGGTTTTCCAACACCGCTACCGGTTATCAGGCTCTGTATGCCAACAATCAAGGTCGCTATAATACAGCAATTGGGTCTCAGGCCCTTTCCGGTAATACTACAGGTCATTATAATACAGCTATCGGGTATCGGGCACTTTATATTAATACGCTTTCCCAAGGAAATACTGCAATAGGATATATGGCGCTTTCCAATAACACTTTCGGGTATTCAAATACGGCTACTGGTAGTGAGGCTCTCACTGCTAATAAAGAAGGGCGTCAAAATACCGCATCGGGCTTTTTAGCACTTGCTCAAAACACTGATGGGAATAATAATACGGCCTTTGGCTATCAGGCTCTTTCTCGTAATGTGCTAGCAAAAGATAATACTGCAATTGGGAGTGCAGCCTTAATATTTAATACTATAGGGATTGGAAATTCTGCAGTAGGTGCAAATTCTCTATATAATAATACTGAAGGAATTTATAACACGGCCAATGGATTTGAGGCGCTTAGAGGTAATAAAAATGGCTCCAGAAACACAGCAAATGGATCTTTTGCACTTTATAGCAATACTACTGGTAGCGAAAATACTGCTACTGGCAGTGTTGCACTCCAAAACAATATTACAGGGAAAGAAAATACTGCTACTGGATATTCAGCTCTTTACATGAATTCTTCCGGGTCAGGGAACACTGCTCTTGGTTATTCTGCACTTAATTCTAACTCTACGGGTACTGAAAATACCGCTACGGGTAAAGATGCCCTTCATGGCAATACAGTTGGTGTTGCAAATACTGCTACTGGGACAAATGCTTTAATTAGCAATAACGGTAACTATAATACTGCTACAGGATATAAGGCTCTTAGAGGCGTTAATGCCGGGCATTTTAATACTGCGATAGGTGGTAATGCAGGGTATGTACTCATGACAGGGAGTAACAATACTTTTGTAGGTTATCAAGCTGATGTATCGGCTTTTGACCTTGCTAATGCCACCGCAATAGGGGCTAATACAATAGTTAATGCTTCAAACAAAGTGCGCATTGGAGACGCAAATGTTACTGTAATTGAAGGAGCCGTAGCATGGTCTAATCCCTCCGACTATCGTTTGAAAGAGAATATTCTTTATACCTCTCGTTTGGGGCTCAATTTTATCAACAAATTACAAACCGTTTCCTATAACTATATTGCTGACAAAGCAAAAACACGATATGAAGGATTTATTGCCCAAGATGTAGAAAGAGTTATGCAGGAGTTAGAGGTTGACTTCAGCGGCCTGAAAAAAGCTCCTGATGGAACTTACTCATTAGCTTATTCTGATTTTGTAATGCCTTTGGTCAATGCTACAAAGGAATTAAAACAGCGAAGTGACCTACAACAAGCCGAAATTCTGGAGCAGAATCGAAAGATTATACAGTTGGAAGCCCAAATAAAGGAATTGATGAAAATAATTATTAATAAACAATAAAACTATCATTCCCTCAAGAAGCGACAATGATTGAATGTTTTTAAAATAAAGTGCAGTTTTGATTCCCATTAATTTCATATTGGTAAGCCTCTGTCAGGGGCTTTTTTTATTAAAAAAAACTTCAAAAATAAATGGGAAAACGCTTTTAAAATCCGTTCTGTCGGGAGATTTTTACATAAGCAGTAGGGCAAACTACTCTTTAAAAATCAATCACTTAACTAACATTTCTAAGCACAATGGAAACCCAAATCATCCCCGCAGTACCTTCAAAACGCAATCTTGAGCGCTACATGGCCGCTACCGGCAAAACCGAAATTGAATACCAAGCCTGGGCAAGCGAGGTTGGCAAGAAAATGCACATCAATAACCTCGACAAAATTGTTTGTGCGAAATTTGATATCTACACCGTTTCGCATCTTGCCAACATTTTGACAGAGTTACCGTTGGGTATTCCCGAAAACGAAGTCAATGCCTACCTGATTGAATTCAGCGTTAACCCGCTGGAGCTGGCCAAACTTTGGAACGAAATGCAGGCCGAAGCGCAAAGTTGGATTTGCAAAGAGAGCATTATCGCCAATAGCCTGGCTTTTTTTCCGAAAACCGATTTTGAGCAATTTGGCGACAAAAATCACCTCCCTGATGTGAGCCGTGCGTGGTTTAAAAAAGATGGCTTGAACCTGGATACCCAAGCCCAGGAAATGAGTGAGAACAGCGGCTTTGAGATTACGGTTCAGGACCTGATTGACTTCGTAATGAAGTGGCGGCCACGTACCTACAAAAACCCCGCTGAACTGACCGTAAAACGCATCGAAGAGCGATTTAGAGAGGTCACGACCTTTGGCATCAAAGACTACTATGTGCAGCACCTGATGAAAATGTGCCATTTCGAGAAATCGGGCATCGATATTCTTCCTTTCTAATCCTCCTTGTTTCACCATTTAACCAACTTAGGGGCGTCAATGTCCCTCAGTTAGCTACCGCTATGCCTAAAACGACTGATGTACCTCACGAGCTGCGTGAGTTTAATAAAGTATTTGAAAATATTTCGTACCGCCACGGCTGGGGCGATGTGTTTGTGGATTTCATAGATTATTCGGTTGCCTGTTTTCTTCCTGCTGGCGACCTTAAAGTGGCTGATTACCTCAAAAAGAAATACGGAAAGGACTACGGCTTTTTTAAGGAACTCTTTAATGAGTGGCTGCGAGCCCAGCATAAACAACTCAACAGGGGCAAAATGTGGTACGATGCCTTGGGAGCATTTTATGAGGTCATAGCCTCCTCCAGTAAAGCGAGCCATTTAGGGCAGTTTTTCACACCGCCCGATGTGGTGGATATGTTGACAATGATTACGGCTGACAAGGCCCGTGAGGGCGCACGGCAGCGCATCGCTGACCCTTGCTCAGGCTCGGGACGAATGTTGGTTTCATTCCACGCGCACTTTCCGGGCAACTACTGCTTTGCGGCCGACGTTGACGCAATCTGCACGAAGATGACGGCCCTGAATATGATGCTGCATGGCTGCGAAGGCCAGGCCGTTTGTATGAACTCTCTGGACCCAGACGATTGGCGGTTTGGCTACGCCGTAAACCCGTGGATTCGGGAGTTTGGCGGACTGCCTCACCTGGCTCGTATTGAAAAGGAACAGTGCTTCCAGTGGCGGGGATTTCAGCAGGATAAAGAAAAATACGCGCAGCGGAAAGCGGAAGAGGCGGCCGCTCAAAAAGAAGCGTTGACGGCCGTAAAACCTGAGCCAGTGATGGGCAAATTTGGGCAACTTTCTTTCCTGTAACTAATTGAAAATTAAGCGTTTTTCTGATAAATATTTTCGGGAAAACGCTTTTTATATCCGTTCTGTCGGGAGATATTTACATAAGCAGTAGGGCAAACTACTCCTTATAAATCAATCATTTAACACTTAATTCTAAGCACAATGGAAAAGAAAATCAAGGCCCAAATTGAAAAAGAGATTGCAAAATGTAACCGCAAAATCTATTGGTCAACACATCCGCAACCGTACTGGATAGAGCGCCGGGCCATCCTGATGAACTCCTTGCACTACGGTTTTGAGACCGCCCTGGGCGATATCGAAAAAACCCTCTCCAAATCACGTCAGTACAGCGCCGAAATCGTGAAGGCAAACCAAGACACCTTGTCGGACATTCAAACCAAATGGGCCTAATGAGCAAGTGGCAAAAACACGTAGAGCGCGTTCGCGTCGTGATGGTACGCGCTTGGGGCTTATTTCGCAAAGGATTGCTGAGTATGAGCCTGAGCCTGAAAGTGAGCTGGAATTTGGATAGAGGCCTAATCACCTTATCGCAGGTTGAAGGAATGTTTCACCCTAAAAAACGAAGAAAATGACCCGTAATGAATTTAAGAAGCTGCCGGTAACTCAGCAGAAGCTTTTGCAGGAGGCATTAAAGGAAAATCCAAATCTGCCTATTAAAAAAACTGGCAATAAAGGGTGGACTGATACCCCGCTTTTTTCATCTGCAGCTGAAGAAAAGCAAACCAAACTGTTTTAAAAAAAAGGAAAGCCGCGAGGCAAATCGCGGCTTCCTGAACATCAATCAATTAAGACTAACATTCTAAGCACTGCAAAGATGAGCAGAAATTTAAAAGTAAGCAAGCGAGCGCGGGTAAATGTAATGCGCCGAGTAAAGTGGGTACCTGAGTTGAGATTGAGCGGCCAATGGCTGGCCATGGCGGGCATCGAACCGGGCGACGTGGTGAAAATCGAAGTGTTGAACAGTAAAATCATTATTACGCATGGGTAAGTACGAAATCACCACGAAGAAGGGATATGATTTTTTTGAGTGTAGTTCTGCCCTGCAAAAGTGTATCAGGCGCGGGCTAGAAGATGAAGCGCTTTTTTGGGCCGTGGAGCTGTATGACAGTAATTTTAGTGAGTACGTCTGGAAGCGCCTGCGCATCATGTCGAGCGAAGATGTTGGGTTGGCTGAGCCAAATATATCTTCTGAAATTTGGGCGCTGTATTGTATGTTTAAGGAGCAGGCCAAAAAGAAAGAGGATAGTAACGAGCCTCAGCGGTTGTTTTTGACCCACGCTGTACTGCTCCTGTGCCGATCCCGAAAAAGTAGGCTCATTGATTGGGCGTTGCTCTTCGCCTGGCTTACCCATCCCTTCAAAAAGATTCCCGTGCCGGACTTTGCGCTCGACAAACATAATGACCGCGGCAAACGCCTGAAACGCGGTTGGGCGCATTTCTTCAATGAAGGTACGTTGCTGGTCAATCGTGCCGACGTGGCGCGGGAAGAGGAGTTTAGAGAAGCGGCCAAGCGGGCCATCGGCGACCCGACTGGCACGAGTTTGTTCTAAAAAATGTAATCGTACATTTATTTAGAACAAAACTTATATAAGTTGCTGATAAACAGGAATAGAGTTCGTGAAAAAGATGATGTAATCTTACATTTTTTTGTGCATAGCAACTGGGAAGGTACTAGATTTTGCGTCCTATCGTATCTCACAATCACGCCTCAAATTGGGGCGTGATTTTTATTTGATATGGCAAAAAAGTTAGGAATTGGCAAGTTGAAGCGGGTTTTGCGGATAGACGAAGAGCGGTTGGGCTCATTTCTTTAATGAAGGGACGCTGCTGGCCAATCGTGCTGAGGTGGCGCGGGAAGAGGAATTTCGTGAAGCCGCCAAGCGGGCCATCGGCGACCCGACGGGTACGAGTTTGTTTTAAAAAGCAGCTCTTTTGCTTTTTAAGTCTCATTAACTCATCTATCAATGAGTTAATGAGACGTTGATTCATGAGATAATATTATAAGACACTTTTATGGACTAAATTAGGCACTTTTCCTGTAGGAAATCAAGTATCATGAAACGCCCGTTTATTGAGACGAATTTATTCTTCGAGTCCGAACCGCTACTGATACTAACTTAGCTGATGTTTAAATGTTCGGTCCCACTTGCAGGAATACTAATATTATATGCCACTTTTTTGTTTACCGATTAACTATTGAATTTTCTTTCAAAGCCAACTTGTCGTGCTTCATTTCGTATTGACTTTCTAAAATCAACAGAGTCAAGCCCTTGTAAATTTTCCCAAACAATATGGATAGGCATATATCTAACATTAACATTATTATGTCCAATATCAATATATGGGTATTCGCCGTAGTCGATACCGATTTTCCATTGTCCGTTTACTTTTGTACGAATTACTTCTCCAATGTAGGCAACTAAGTTGTCATAAATGTCAGTGAGGACTTTATCAATATCGTAAAGTTCTATCTGTATAGAAACGATGTCTAAACTCTTATAGCTTTTGTCAAGTTGCTTAATGTCAATTTGTAGTTTGTCTGCGAGTTCCGAAATAAGTCTGTCAGCTTGATCAATGAGGTTGATTTGATATTTTGAATAAAATCTCCAATGGTCGACTGAATTACCTCGATTGTTTGCATAGTCGTCCTTAACTCGTTTATTCCATTTTACAGACCTTGCAAAGTAGTCTTTGGGGTAAATGTCACCTTTACCTGCAAGCAAAGTGCCATTCGGGTCAAATACAAAAAGAATTCTGTCATTCGGTAATTCGTAAACTAAGTCTTGTTTTACATAACCAGATGCATAGGTTTCTTTAAACACTTTTGTGTATTCATCGTGGAGTCGTCCTTCAGACTTTATTAAGTCTTGGACTTGCTTCTTCGTCAGTCGCTTTTCGTTTAATGATTTGCGCTGTCCCATAGGTATCGTTGTGTTGTTGCAAAGGTATTTTATTAGCTTAATATTCTCAAAAGGCGTTCTGTACTACACTGAAATAGCTTGACACAAACTGTGTAAAGTTATTTCTGGAGCAAAGTGCTGCAAGTTAAATTAATTGAGAGCTGTCTAAAAATCCTGTCCTATCATATCTCCCAATCACGCCCCAACTTCGGGCGTGATTTTTTTATGATATGGCAAAAAAGTTAGGAATTGGTAAATTGAAGCGGGTTTTGAGGATAGACGAAGATACCTTGGACGTCTACCTCCGCTACTACGCTCAGGAAATTGAATACGAACAGCTCACCGAGACCCAGTGCGAAATGCTGGAGCGGTACCGAAAAGCCTGGGCTTTGTACTGCATGGGCCGAACCGATGAGATGGTCAGGAGCCAGCTGATGCGGGATTACGGCATTCAGGAACGGCAGGCCCGGTACATCTTCGAAGAATCAAAGTTCATTCACGGCAAATTGGATCAGGTCGATAAGGACGGCCGACGTGCCGCGTCGATGGCCTTCTATGACCTGATGGCCAACATGGCCATGAAAGAAAAGCAATACGAAACCGCCGTCATTGCCCGCGACAAAGCCGATAAACTCGCTAAACTGCACGAGTCAGATGACCTTGGCTTTACCCCCGATGACTTCATGAAAGCCGCCAAATTTGTTTTTGTCAACAACGTAAACGTGCTGAAAAAACAGCAGATGGACTTGGATGAGTGAGAAAACAGTTCAAATTCACGCCAACGACAAACAGATAAAAGTGCTCAGTTCGCGGGCCAATCGCAAGTCGTTTATTGGTGGACGTGCCTCTGGCAAGTCCACGGTTTTGGGTTTTGTGGTGGGGTATCTGTTTGAACATTTCTCCCGGGCCAAATGGGTATTGGCGGGCTTAACGTATGTGCAGCTTGATTTAGTGGTACTGCCTGCCATTCGTGAAGCATTGGCCTTCATGAAATATACCGAATACCACCCCAAAGAAAACCCGCTTGGGGTATACGTCGTAGGCATTCGCCCTCCCGACCACTGGGCCGCGCCTTATAAAAAAGTCGGGCGGCTGGGTTACCAGTATTGTATGACGTTCATCAATGGCTTTACCATTCACTTTGTAAGCCAAGACCGAAAAGAGAGCCATAGAGGTCTTAGCATTGATGGGATTCTCATTGATGAGTCGGCAACTATCAGCAGTGATTTTGTTCGAAAGGTGCTTTTACCCGCCCGACGCGGTAATAAATACGCAAAATGGCGTGACCACCCTTGGAACAAAGGATTCTTCGATTTTTCATCGGCGAGCTGGACGCAGGAAGGAATGTGGATCTACGAAACCGAAGAGCACTACAATGAAATGCTTGAGCAGCGGGCCAAGCTGAGTCATAATGAATTGAAGGTCATTCCCCCCAAATTTCTTTTCCTGGAATCGACCTTCCGCGATAATCAGGACGTCCTGCCCGACGATTACGAACAGCAGCTCCGTGACCAACTCGACCCCCTTGAATTTGCGGTCGAAGTAGACAACGAACGCATGGGCAAGCTACCCAATGGATTTTACTATGGCTTCAATCCCAACAAGCACTGCTACACCAAAGCCTATGACTACATCCCCGATGAAAAAACGGGTATCCTGTTATATCGATCGAACGATTATGAAAATGACAAGGCCCTTGATTACAGCCTTGATTTTAACACCGATATTGTATGGGGTGTGGTAGGTCAGGAAGGCCCCAAATCCCTGAAGGTCATTAACTCCCATTATGAAAAGGTCTTACCTTCAGAAAAGAAAAATGTAACCAATCAAAAAAACAGCCTCATTGAAAAACAGGCCCATTGGTTCTGCGATACCTACGAACCACACACTAAAAAAGAGGTCTATATCTACGGCGATCCCGGTGGTAACAGTACCACTGCAGCCACTAAAATAGACAACCGCCCCTTCTTCGACCAGGTCTCCGATATACTGGTTAAACGTGGGTGGACCGTATACCGCAGGGAGCTCACCAGCTACCCTACCCATAAGGACAAATACCACCTCATCAACATGCTCTTTGAAGAGAGTAACCCAAGGGCCCCTCATGTACTTATAAATAAACTTAATAATAAGGTACTCATCATCAACCTTACACAGACCCCCGTCACTACGGACAAGACCTATAAGAAGGCAAGGCGCATAGGCAAGGACAAGAGCTCAGAGCTGAGCACCAAGAACCGAGAGTACGCAACCGACGGTACCGATGCATTGGACTACTGGCTATGGGCCAAGTGTAAAATGTATTTATCGCACTACGCTCCACGCAAAAATCATATTTACGTTTACGGTGGCTAGGGCAAGGTATATTCCTAAAAAGCGATCATGGCAATTGCCGCTCCCGATAAAGTGCGGGCCACCTTAGAGGGTGTAACACACCTTTTAAAGGGGCTTTTTTTGCGTAACGCTTTCAAAATCAGGAAGCCACAAAAAAAACGAGTGCAAAACCTCCGAAAAAGCGATAAAAAAAACGTGTCCTGTCGGAAGCGGGAGATGATTTGTAGTATTGCCGGTCAAAGAAAAGCACATGAGCAAGATTAATTTGAGTGCCGTACTCTCCGAAGTCAACCGACCGAATGCCGTTTTTCACATCACCTACCGAAAGGAAGACGGTCAGTGGGGTGAGAAGAAAAACTGCCTGCTGAGGCGGCTCGGTGATAATGCCCTCAACGAAAGAAAGAAAATGAACCGAAGCGGCAAGCTCAAGCTGGCTTTGCGCGACGGGTATCAGTTTGAGGTCTTCATTGATTTTCTGCTCACGTTCAACGGTCAACCCATCAATCATTTTAATTAATGGCCCCCATCAAAAAAATAGCGAGTAACGTCTATTTGGTTTCCTATAAACCGCAGTCAGCCGTCACGGTGACGTTTGGGAAGGATGCTTCGCAGACCGTCGATGCCGCGTATGGTGAGAAGCCCGGCGGAAAAAGTTCAGGTTCAAAAGGCGGGTACGTGCCGCGCGGCAAGGATGATGATAAGTTAGTGCAGCTGCACAAGCTGCTGACCGAATCGCCCAACAAATGGCAGTTTGTCAATACCCGCCGCAACTTCATCGGCGGCGTAGGCATCGGGCCCCATCAGGAAGAAGTCGTCAAAGGTGAGCTGAAGTATACGCCCATCCCCCGGTCGCCGCAGTACCGCGAGTGGCATGAGCTGCTCGACTTGGATACTTATCTGGCCGAAGCAAGTTACCAGGTCGCTTTCGGTGGTGACCTGTTTGTCAAAATGACGCTGGGCCTCGGGAAGAAAGTCGAATCCCTGCAGGTGGTGGATACGTTTGAAATCCGGGCCCGCAAGCCCAAGGAGAACGAAACCAAGATTTTAGAATATTGGCTCAGCTCAAAGTTTGGGTACGTCAAAGGCGTGAAGGAAGAGGATGTTGTCAAAGTGCCTGCCTTCGACCCGCTGGACCCGACCAAGTACCCCGTCTGCATCATTCACGTAAAACCTGCCATCCCTGGCCAAAAAATCTACGGGTTTGAGCCTTGGTGGGGCACTGAGCGCGTGACCAAAATCACCAACCGCGTTCCTGATTACTACGAAGCGGCCTTTGATAACGGTTTCTTCGTGACACACCACGTAGACATTCCCGACAATTATTTCAAAAAGGAAGGACTGAATGAAGAGGAGGAAGAGCTACTGAAAAAGCAGGTGCTGGACCAAATCGCCGATACGCTGATGGGACTGGAGAAAGCCAACAAAATCCTGTTTACGTTCTCCAAGCTTTCGGTGGATGGCAAAACCATCGAAGGCGTCAAAATCACGCCCCTCAAAAATCCCATCAACGATGAGGCCTTTTTGAAAATGTTTGAAAGCATTAATTTGATTCAGGCATCGGGCCACGGTGTACGCGCCGACCTCGCGAGTGTAGCGTTTAACAACGGCTTGGGTACGTCGGGTAAGGAGCTGGCCACGTCGGCCAACTACATGCAGGACTTTATGACCCACTTTGATAAGATGACGATTTTGAAGCCCGTGCGCATTGCGCAGAAGATTGATGGGATAGAGCCAGAAAACTATCTGTGTATCTACCGGATAAGCAGCTATACTTATGACGTGACTCCTGAGGCTTCGTCACAAAATCCAAATAATAAATCTTCTGAATCCGAACCAGAGCAATGATTATCAGCAATATCGCACAGCTGAAAGCTGCCTTGGGCGGTATTCAGCAGGAAATGAACTGGCCTACCTTCGAGCCGTTTGTCCGTCAGGCCGAAAAGGTCTACATCATTCCCGCCATTGGGCAGGAATTCTACGACGAATTGGCCGAACTGACCGCCCCCACTGTCAAGCAAACCAAGCTGCTTGAGTGGCTCCGTATCGCCGTGGCCGAATACGCCGATTTGTTGGGCGGGATGCGTCTTTTCATGCACACCTCCAATGCGGGCAAGCAAGTGCCACAGATGCCCAACATGGGTCAACCCTCCAAGTGGATGACCGTTACGGCCATCAAACAAACGATTGCCAAAGCTGATTTAGCCCTTGAAAGCGCCCTCCAGTATTTGGAGAACAACAAAGCCGATTTCCCCACCTGGGCAGGGTCTGATGCCTACACCATCGACCATTCGCTGTTTTTGGCGTCGGCCACCGAACTCACCAAGTACTTCCCCGCCGCGAAGGATTCGCGCCGGTTGTATTTGTCGGTGCGCAATTACATCAGTACCGCGCAGGAGTTCTTTTTGGCTCCCCTCATCGGAGAGGACCAACTAGCCGCTTGGGTAGCCAAAATGGCCAATCCTGCCCTTACGCCCACCCCTCAGGAGGCACAAGCTTGGAAATTGGCCCGTTATGCCTTGGCGCATCAGGCCCTTGCCGAAAGCATCCCGTACCTCAACATCAGCGAGGACTGGCGCTTGGTGAGCGAAACCGACGGTATTGTCAACGAAGGCGTTTTGGACACAGCGCGTCGGCAGGAAATGCTGGCCAACTGCCAAGCCAAGGCCGAGGAATACAAAAACCGCTTTCTCAATTACGTCAACAGTGTGGCGTCGGCCACGGTGTTCCCGGAATATTTCACCAACGTCTACGTGGCTCCCCGAGTGCCGCGCGGCACTTCCATCGAAAACAACAGTTCAAATTCTTATTTCGCTTTCTAAGCCATGACAGCCATGACCCCAAATCAAAACATCGAAACTGCCGATGACCTTGAAAAAAAGATTGAGCAGATGAAACAACAGGCCGCGATCCAACGCCAAGCCGAAGAAAAAGCCCGTAAAAACCGCCTTGAAGTAGAGCGCGGGCAGGACATGGAAACGCTCAAAAACCTCAAATCCGAAATCAAAAAGCTTGATTCGGCAGCGGCTATGTCGTCTAAATTGTCGCTCAATGACGCCCTTGCCCTCTCCGAAAAGAAAGCCAAGTACCAGGCTGATATTGACGAAATTGAAGAAAAGTATGGCATTGGCCGCTTTGGTGACGTTGCCGACCAGCCCAAATCCGAACCGCGTACCTCAATGGGTATCAGCACTTCTCGCGCTATCTATGTGCTGATTGGGCTGTTTGTGGGCTGCTGCGCGCTCACCTCGTGGGTAGGCATGAATGCCATCAACGACCCGTACAACCCTGTCGGCCAAAGCATGATGAAGAACGCCCCGCTCCGCGCGTTGGTGGCCTTCGATATGACCTTCCTTACCTTCTTGGTAGGGGTGTTTTTTGTATGGTTATTTTTTAACGATTTATTTCAATTATGGCACAATCGAATCAATTCCGAACGAAACCTGTCCACCCTGCTCAGCGAAGCACCTTCGTGGGCCGTCTTGTTTTTCTTGTTGGGTGTCTTTGCCTTGGTCATGTGGGTGTTTGCCAACTACTACCTGACCGCCTACGCGTAGATAGCCTGGCCCGTCTGCGCGAATGCGTCCTCAAAACCGCCGAAAGTCAATCCTTTGTGAAGGAAAAAAACAATCGGAACGAGCATCCCCAAATCAATGAGTACATGAAGGCCTGCGGCTTCAAGGCCCCCGAAAAAATGCTACCGCAGCATAAGGCGTGGTGCGCTGCTTTCGTCACTTGGGTCTATAAGCAGTGCGGCATTTCGGTGCCCTCCAAGTCAGGAGCCGCCGCCGTGTTGACTTGGAATGGCATGATTGGTCAGCGCATCCGCCCTGGAGAGGCGGTATTGCCCGCCGATGCGGTGACGTATAAGCAATGGTCGCACATTGAGCTGGTACGGTACTGGCCGCTCGACCCGCGCATCACGTACTTTTATACCACGGGCGGCAACACCACCGCTGGAGCCAAACAGCATGGTGTGTACGTCAACATTCAGCGGTCCAAAAATTTTGTCCGTAACACCATCCGACTAATTCGATGAAAAAAGTACTTGATTTTCTCGAAGAATGGGCCTGGCTCATCATCGGGTCCATCATCATGGCTCTCATTTTCGGGACCATCTTAGTAGAAGCATTTCAAACCTTACATCCATAACAGCCATGGAAATTTTCAAAACCCTCTTGGAGCGCTGGCAAGGACCCATGCCCAAGTTTTTCAAAGTCCTGTTTTATCTGGCGGCCGCCATTGTGGCGCTGAGCGCGGGAGCCAATTTGTTCATTGAGCAAATCGTCAGCGTGGGTTTGGTACCGCCCAAATTCCTGACCGATGTAGCCGGTTGGGCAGCGGGTGCCGCCGCCATCGTGGCCAAGTTCACGGTAGACTGGAACGAAAAGCGCCGATTAGAACGCCTAAAAAGTTTCAAACCGTGATATGGTTGACAAAGCTTTTGAACTTGATTCGGAGCGTTGGGCACAAGCTCAACGTTCCGATGAATTCACCGCCCCTTCAGTGGTGGCAATTTTGGTTGCTCCTATTTGTGGGGTTCTCCATCGGCATGCCTTTCGGGAGCTTCCTCCGGCACTCCCAATCATCGTCCATCACCAACCCTGCGCGAATAGACTCTACCCAATTTTACAAAACGCTGTACCTGACCGAGAAAAGCAATTCCCAATTACGCTCGCAGATTTGGACGCTGCAGCGCCGACAAGAACGCCTCCAGAATGACTATGAAAAAGCGATTATTCGCATTGATTCTTTGCGTGGCACTGCTCTCCAGCGTGAGGTCGACCGCGTGTTCGGACACGCTAAGTAGGCTCGAAGCCAAACCCATCCGTATGAGCGAAGCTGGGGCAAAGATGGCCCTCAAAGCCATCGAAGAAGCCAAGATGCTCAATCAAGTCATCGTTTTGAAAGACTCTATCATCAGCACGTACCGGCAAGACAGCGAGCGTAAAACCAAAACCATCCTGAGTGGGGCCCACGAATTACAGGCCGCACAAAACAAAGCGGCAACGCTTACCACCTCTCTCCATTCTGCCAAGCGAAAGCTGCTTTGGTCGCGCCTCGAAAACTGGGCATGGCGTGGCGCCGTGCTTTTGATTGCTACTAAGAAAATCGGTTTATGGTAAAAATCCCTTCTTCCTGGAAAGACTGCTCTACCCCTCAGCTCATCGAAGGACTGGAGCTGCAATTGCTCATTCAATCCTACGCCAGCTACCCCGATGCCGTACTGGAGCTGCTCGGTGATTTGGTATGCCTGCTCACCCGCCTAGACCGAAACCAATACGAGCTGCTGTCCAACGATAAAAAGTTTGAACTGATTGACCGCATCCGCTGGGCCACGGTCGATAAAATCACCACGCTGCCATTTACTTCTTTTCGCCATCGAGGCCGTCAGTACTTCCTGCCCAAACTCCACTACGCCGATACCTCAAGCATCGAATTGGCCATGGCCAACATGCACTACCTTGCTTTTGTCAAAGCCACCAAAGCCGACTCCCCCCGGCTGTTTGATTTGCTGGCCACGATATGCCGCCCGCGAAAATGGAATTGGTGGTTTCGTAAATACCTGCCCGGCTACGACGGCGAGGACCGTCAACCCTTCAACTCCCTGCGCGCGGAGCGGCGGGCTGTCAAATTCCAAAAGCTACGCCTTGGCGTGTGCATTGCCATCCTTCAATATTGGGAAGCGCAAAACAATGAGTTCTACGAAATCCACAAAGCCCTCTACGACGGGGCCGAGGGCCGCAGCCTTTTTCAGAATGGCGAAGGCTGGCTGGCCACGTTGGAAGATGTCGCCTCAGCGGGCGTCCATGGCAACTTCGATAAAGTCTGTGATACCAACGCCCACACCATTTGGATGTACCTCAAACATCGGAAGATTCAAATGGATGAACAGGCAAAGAAAAAAAACGAAGGTGAATAAACTTACTGAGAATTAATTATCTTTAACTTGCTCGTCAATAATTTTTTTCAATTCTTCCATCGGACTTTCCGAATTTATTAGTCTCTCTATTTCTGGATTTGAAATAAAGGCTATTTTCTCACCATTCTTTGAAGTTCTCATTGCTTCTAAGTAAGTTGTTTTCGAAATAAATCCAGAGGTTATTAAAAACCCTAAATCAGAGAGGCCATTCGTATGTTGCAATTTTGAATAAAATTGTATAAAATCGTTTTTTCCAATTCCATCGTCGGGCTTGTTTTTACATTCTACTAAAATGTATGGCCTGAATTTTGAAAAGAAATTATCATTAACGTCATTTCTAATAATTAAATCGACTTCATTTCTGCTTTTATCTATTACTCTTTTAATTATAGTTTTAAATCCCATATTATTAAACAATAGAGTAATAAAGTGTTCAAAAACTATGCCTTTTTCATATGAATTTTGCTGATTCTTTGCATTTGCATAATAATTCAATAAAGCCTTCGATGTCTCACTAGGGTTCTTTGTTACGTACTCTTCATACTTTGCTATAGCGAGTACTATTTCGCTTAAAAAAACATTATATTCTTTCTTTTCAATTATAGCTATAATCTTCCCAGAGAGTAGAATTTTATTTAATTCAGTAAAATATTCTTGAGTGAATGCGGAAACAACGATTATTTTAGCAAATGGATTTATTTCAATAATTTTATCAATTACCTGAAAGCCGTCGATATCAAAATCATCCATCCTTAAATCAACAATAGCAATATCAAAGTACAGATGCTCAATACTGTAGAGTATTTCTTCTTCTTTACTTGCCACAAAAAAGTCAATATTTGTGCGCTCTTTTTTTAGCGATTTCGCAAGGCTATTGGCTTGGATAGACTCGTCATCAATTATCAGTATCGATTTCATTTGTCGTAATTATAGGAAAGCTAATTTTAAAAACTGTTACAAAATCTCCAATATTTTGCAGTAACTCAATTTTTCCGTTTAAATCTGCAAGAATATATGTTGCGTGATATAACCCAACACCACTTCCATTTGTATTTGAAAAGTACATGTCAAATATTTTAGGCTTTATTGAGTCAGATATCCCACAGCCATTATCAGAAATAGATATTTCTACATTGCCATCTTTTAAATGGCAGTCTAACCGTATTCGTTTTTCAACATCTAGCCCCTCAAAAGATTTTATTGAGTTTATCATTAAGTTATTTAAAACTTGAAGTAAACTATGGTAAGGCTGTGTAATTATTGTCTTATCACCTTTTTCATAATTTGACTCAAACTTAATTTTATTCTTTTTGAAGTCTGGTTTATTAATTAGTTCAGTAGCCATACAAAGTTCCTTTAAATAAAACTCCTTTTTTGTGGAGTTCGGCACTAAGGATGCAAAGTTTTGAAGTGAACTACGTATACTACCTAAACAGGCCTTTATTGTTTCAATATCTTCATTTGTGACGTTTTCTATATCTAAGCTTGAGACAACGCTATCCATATTCTGGATGGCGTTTTTGATATCATGACTTGTAAAGTTTGTTAAGTATTCTACATGGCGCTCAAGAGCCGCATAAATCATATCTTTCTGTTTCCTGATTTTTTGGATTTCCTCCCCATTCTTTTCAATTTTATGGGCAAGATAGGTTGGATTATGACGTTTTGGAGGTATAAAATTCTTGCCTTTTCTTTTACTATGTGCCATTTACTAGATTATATTTTTTACTTTTTAATACCTATGTAGACTTTACCTACTTAAGAGGAGGTTTGCTTCGCAAGCTAAAAAAAAATGTATTACACATAGCAAGAATTTAGTTTTAAATCAAAAAATGACTGTTTTTTTTTAAAACGATGACTAATAGCCATAGTGCCATAACTATCGTCAGTCCAATTAAATTCAATCATTTTCCTGTCCTGTCGTACCTCGGCAGGATTTTTTTGTTTTGGGCAAAAACCCAACGATGATTATCACGGCTGATTTTCAAAACTATCTTGATTACTTCAAAGCTTGGGCCGAAGCTCAGCAACTGTTCTTCCTGTATGGCGGGGTAGAGCTGGGCATCAGTTATGCCACCTCCAAGGAAGATTTCTCCTATCCCTTCGCCTGGCTCGAACAACCCGAAATCGTCTCGGAAGACAACGGTGCTGGGCAGCTCATCGAAGCCTACTACGGCGGCATCAGCGTTATCTGCTCCGCTCCCCTCGATGACCGCGCCGCGCAGGTGCAGGCCGAGGTCGATGCGATGCGGCTCCTGCAAGGCTTGCAAAAAAAGATGCGATTGGATAACCGCAACAAAGGTACGCTCGATTGCACCATCAGCGGCATGAAAAAAACCGCCGTCGATCGCGGCTGGGCGGGTAGTCATTGGGGTTGGAGATTAGAATTTGAACTTAGATTTACCGCAAATGGATTACTTAGCTAATATCACCCATCAGGATTTGCAGCTTTCCAAACTGCCCATCGTCGTCAATGTCGATGCCTCCAGTCCCGTCACTTACCCCGACAGGATGCCCCTGCGCTACTATTTGGAAGTTTTTGTGCCTGAATTTTATCAGGGTGGTTTTATTTCATTGACCACGCTGGAGGGAAGCGAAGAGCCGCCCCAAACCGTCGCGGGGGTTACGGCCTACCCGGGCGCAAATTTCGAAATTCAGGATCTACTACACGGCTTGGTAGAGAGCCGCGTGCCCGTGTTTGGCCTCAGCCAAATTGCCATCTGTGAAACCCTCGTGCGGCCCTACTACACCAAGGCCATCCGCAAAAACGGCAGCGCTCCCATCGACGAAACTATCCAACCATCATCGTATGTGTACCGGGGTGGTTTTGCAGAAACTGACTACGCCGCCTATAAAGACAAATTCTTTACGAGCTACGTCGGTAGTGGTCGCCGTTTCCTGACTTGGAAACCTGACTGGGCTCCCCTTCGCCCCGACCAACCCGAGTATTTGGGCTTCATCACCAACTTTAGCCCCACCCCGTCGGAGCTGAGGCTACGGGTCGAAATCACCTACGACGACTGGAGCGTCGAAACGATCACGGCCCTGGCCCTCGATGATGTATCGTCAATGGCGGTGTATGTTTGCCCCGTTGGCCCTACGCAGCTCGACCTCCAAGCCCGCACCAACGTGGCTGGCAAGCCCGTGAGCCGGTACAAAGTTTGGCTCTCTAACGAAAACAATGAGCGGCTTTCGGAAGAACGAAACTACCTCATGTACCGTCAGCCTTACCGTACGTTACGTTATATTCTTTTCCAAAACAGCCTCGGCCTGTTTGATACCCTGGCTTGCTATGGCGACGCCAGCGAAAATCTAAAAGTACAGCGCCAAACCGCCGAACAGTTCAGGGGGTATGAGTATTTGCCCGATGTTTCGGAGCGAGTCATCAACCGGGTCACGGGGGAGCGTGAGCTTACCGTCTCCACGGGTTACCAATACCAGGGCAAAGGAATGCGCGATTATTGGCAGGAACTGTTTTTTGCCGAGCAGGTCTATTTGATTACCGACCGCGAGCATATCCCGCTCACGCTCATTTCAGATAGTTACTTGGCCGATGATGACCGCGAAAAGACCGTTGGCCGTACGCTCACCTTCAGGTACACCAACAAAGAAACTTCTTATAGCCGCCTGCCCGCACTGGCCTCGGCTCCTGCGCGGCCTACGGGTTGGCGCGGCGACGCACAGGCCTGTGAGCTGAATCAGTCAACGGGACTCCGCAACGGTAAAAAGCGGTACGGATTGCTCGTAAAATACTACATCGACAACGGTGAAGATGTCAAACCCCGTACCCAAAAACCCAACGTCGTAGGTACCGAAGGGTACATTCCGTCGTGGGACAGCGCCGATTGCGAAGCCATCACCACTCCTTACCAAAATACGGTATTGAACCAAACGTCGGTCTATAAACGCAACAACTGCGCCGTTGGGCAGGTGGGTGGCAACTGGACCATCACGGTAGCGGCTGGTGCTTACGGCTCCGAAGTAAGCCAAGGCGACGCCGACGGCAAAGCGGCCGCCGCCGCCAATGCCATGGATACGCAGGAAAACGCCAACGCTTACGGTACTTGTATTGTGCCAACGCCCATTCCGATTGGTATCACCAACGCCTGCCCCACGGCCTCGACGCAGCCTATTTTTGCCGTTATCGTGGGCGGGGTAGAGATAATTACCAACACAAGTTACAACAGCCCAAGCGTTCGATATGCCGCCGCTGGCCTGAATCAAGGCATCTACAATATTGATATTCGGGTGCAATATTCCGCGTCGCCGTTTGCCAATTTCAGGATTCGGATTCCTTCCAAGGGCTTCACCAGTGCGGTATTGGCAGGCAATCAGACCTACCGAATTGCCAACATTGCGGTCAATTGGGGCGACCCTAATCTTGTTATAATTTGCGAACCAGCATGATAAGCGAAGAACTTCAACGAGAGGCCACGGAGTTGGCCGAAGAAATAACCCGCGATGCCGTGGGTTATTTTGAAAAAGCCATTGAGCGCGCAGGCATCATTCTTTCCGGAGATTTAAAAAACAGTTTTGAACATGAAATCATCCAAACCGCCGGCAGGCTTTCGGTGGCGGGAGTAATTCACTTCAAAGGCTATGGCCGCTTCAAGGATATGCGCGTATTGACCTATGCGCTCATGCCACCCATTGAGGCCATGGAAGATTTTGTCGAAAAAGTAGGGTTAGAAAAATTTGCCTACGTGCCCGGGTATAGTTCGGTCGATGTGAGCAACATCAAAAATGCCGCCAAACGTGTGGCATGGTCCGTGGCCATGAGCCGAAAACGGGTGCCCACCGTACGCCGCAAAAGCCGCTCTGCCTGGTACAATTCCACCAAGGCCAATTTTTTGAATGTCATGCGTCGCCGTATGCTCGACCGCGCTCAGGGCATTGTGCTCAAAGCCATGAAGGAGGCCGTTACATAAAATTGAATCGTACTTTGCAATCCCTAACTCTTGCATTATATTCGTGACTTTCCACCATGCCTTGTGACTCCCTCAGGGCATAGCCATACCCCAACTAATTATTCCTTGGTAGGGAGCAGGAACTTAGTAAACCATGAAAAAGAGTCTTATTTTATCTATGTTAATGTGCAGTTTGTACAGCATGGGTCAAATTTCTACCCAATCCAATGCCCATGGTTCAATACTTATTACACCTAAGGGGTTACAGAGCAAAAGTAATCCCTCGGCGGATACAACGAACGTTGCTTTAGGGCCATCTACTCTTAAAGCCAATACAACAGGTAATAGTAATACCGCCATTGGATCCGGAGCGCTTGTTTTCAACACGATAGGCGTTAAAAATACAGCTACAGGGGCCTCTGTACTGAGAAACAATACGACAGGCAGTTACAACACGGGCCACGGAGAATCTGCCCTAGTAAGCAACACGAGTGGAGTTTACAATACGGCGACTGGAATTTATGCGCTACAAAGCAATACGACGGGCTATGAAAACACCGCGAATGGATCCAAAGCTCTGCAAAGCAATACGACGGGCTATTATAACACAGCCTATGGTGCCGAAGCGCTGCAAAGCAACACGATAGGCTATGAAAACACTGCCTATGGAAACTATGCACTGTACAACAACACGACGGGGACTCAAAACACGGCCATTGGAGCTACCTCGCTAATTAACAACACGACAGGCTACAGTAATACTGCTTTGGGAATTAGCGCTGGACTCTCAAATTCTACTGGAAGGAATAATACATTCATTGGTACTCAGGCTAATGCCAATTCTTCTAATCTAAACAATGCAACAGCCCTTGGATACCTAGCCTCCGTTAACGCTTCTAATAAAATACGCCTTGGAAATGCCCAAGTAACTGTTATTGAAGGGCAAGTGGCTTATACTTATCCCTCTGACCGTCGTTTAAAAGAAAATATCATTTATACTTCTCGTTTGGGGTTAGACTTTATCAACAAACTCCAAACCGTTTCTTACAGTTACAAGTCAGATAATACCCATGTGCGTCATGATGGTTTTGTTGCACAAGATATTGAAGCCGTTATGAAAGAGTTGAATGTGCCCTTCAGTGGCTTAAAGAAATCCGATGATGGCATGTATTCACTGGCCTACTCTGATTTTGTGATGCCATTGGTCAATGCCGCCAAGGAATTAAAACAGCAGAATGATGAACAGCAGTCTGAAATCAACGATTTGAAAAAACAGCTGGCTGCGCTGGCCCAACGAATGACGGAAATGGAAACCGCCAAAACCGAAGCAAAAATGAACGATTCCGAGGCCGCTAAGAGGTAGCATTTCCCCTTTTTCCTGTCCTGTTATACCTGAAAGGTACGGTGCAAATTGGCATCGTACCTTTTTTGCGTATACAGCCATGACATTAGAAGAAGTAGCCCGGCTCAGGCTCGAAATCCTGGGGGATGAGTCGGCCGAAACCATCGACGGCCTCCAAAAAGGCCTGAAAGAAATCAACTCCGAAATGCGCCTTTTGGAGCTAAACGGAGAAAAAGGGAGTGAGACGTGGAAGGAATTAAAACGCCTTCAGAAGGACGTCAACGACGAAATCAAGGAGATGACCCGCAACATCGACCTCAACGATGCGTCGATGAACGAGCTCACCGCCCGTAGCCGTCAGCTCAACCGCGAACTCGGAAACCTCAAAGTAGGCAGTGAAGAATGGATTGACAAGCTGAAAGACTTCAGTGAAGTCGATGAAAAAATCGACGGTACCCGCGAGGCCATGAAGCGCATCAAGGGCGAAGGCGAAGAGCAAAACGGCTTCTGGACGTCTTTCAAAGCCAACTTTGCCGCCGCTTTCACCGTCGAAGCCATCACGGGTGCCATCGGCAGCATGATTGATTTCGGGAAAGAAATCTTTGAAACGGCAGGGAAATTTGAACGCTACGAAGCGGTGCTGAAAAATGCCTTGGGTACACAAGAAGCGGCTACCAAGGCCATGGACGATATCAAAACCCTCGCCGCCACTACGCCCTTTACCGTCGATGAGCTGACCGAAAGCTACGTCAAGTACGTCAACCGGGGCTTGCAGCCTACCATGGCCGAAATGACCAAGATGGGCGATATTGCCGCCTCTCAAGGCAAATCCTTCGACCAACTCACGGAGGCCATTCTGGATGCTACCACTGGCGAATTTGAGCGCCTCAAAGAATTTGGTATCCAAGCCTCCAAAAACGGTGAGCAGGTAGAGCTGTCTTTCAAAGGCGTACAGAAAACCATCGCCAATACCCCCGAAGCCATCCAAGAAGCCCTGCTCAGCTTTGGCGAATTGCAGGGGATCATGGGCGGGATGGCCGCTATCTCTGGCACACTGGAGGGAAAACTATCTAACCTTGGAGATAATTACGACGCGCTCAAAATCATCCTGGGCGACGTGCTCAAGCCCGTATTCCTGGGCGTGATGGATGCCATGAATTCGGGCATTGAAATCATCAAATCGGTGGTCGAAAACTCCGAGCCAGTCGCCATTGTCTTTGAAAATATCGCCGAAATCCTCGGCAGTGTGTGGGAAAGCTATAAACGAGCCATCTCGGTACTGTTTGAATTTAACGACGTTAGCGTCAGTGTCCGTGATGTAATGACCGCATTGGGGCTGGTAATCAATGCCGCCACCATTCCATTCCGAACCTTAGTTACCGTTGTTGGCTTTGCCTACGATGGTTTGGCGGCCTTGGTCAACAAAGGCAAAGAAGTGCTTAACTTCTTCGGGGCAGATTTTAAAATCAACCCTGCGGCGACCTTCGATAATATGTTGGCCAATGCCGACAAAAACTTCAAATCGATCGGCAACAGCTGGACCAAAAACGTGGCCGAGGTTCAAATCAACAAAATCAAAGACGTACAAGATAGGTCCATTGCCTCCGAAAACGCCAAATACGCCGCCGAAAAAGCCCGCATTGATAAGACTTTTAAGGATGCCACCGCCAAAGCGGCCGAGCTGGCCAAGCTCGAAACCACCCACACGGCAGCCGTCACCAAGACCAAAGGCGATGCCATCAAAGCCGAGCACACCGCGCGCAAAGCCTACATTCTGGAAAATATCAAGGATGAAACCGAGCGCGACAAACAGCTCAAGGCCCTCAATCTCAAAACCCGCACCGAGCTGCGCGATTTGGACAAAAAATCTGACGATGAGGTCGTAAAACACAAAACGGCCAATCAGGGGAAAGTGTCGGCATCGGCCAAAAAAGCCGTCGAAAAAGACGCCAAAGACCGCGAAACCGCTGATGCCAATGCCAACAAAGCCATCGAAGACGGGCGGGTGTCGCTCATCAAAAATGACTTGGAACGCGCCCTGGCCGCTGAGGAGCTGAAGTACAAACGGGAGGTGCAGCGCATCAACGATACCAAGGCCGCCGAGACCCTCAAAAAACAACAGCTCGAAGTACTGGAGCAGACGCATCAGGCCAAAATTGACAAAATCAAGGACGATGCCACCAAAAAAGAGGAAGCGGCCGCCAAGAAAAAGGAGGCCGACGAAGCCGCCGCCGCCAAGAAAAAAGAGGCGGATGAAGCGGCGGCCCGCGATAAAAAACGGAAAGAGGATCAACTACTCTTGGATGTAGGATTTAAGGCCGAAATCGAAAACGCCAAACTTTCGCTTTCGCTCACTAAAAACAACGCGCAGGCCCAGCACGACGCCAAACTCCAACTGCTCGAAGCCGAGAACAGGTACAAGGACCAGAAGCTCAAAAATGAAGCGGAAGCCGAAAAGAAACGTATCACCGAGAGCATTCAGGATACCGACAAACGCGCCACGGCCATCAAGGCCATTGATGCGTCGCTCACGTCTCAGCTTCAGCAAAACGAAGCCAAGCTGCAAGCCGACAAAGTAAAGCTGCAGGAAGAGGCCACCGCCAAACGCAAAAAGGACAATGAGGAGTTTTTGGGCTGGATGAAAAAAGCCCAAGATGGCGACTACGCGGGTTTTCAAAAGTACCTCAACGATAAAGTACGGGAGGAGCAGACCGCCAACACCGCCCGGCAGGCCGATAACGTCAAATTTTCGGATGCCCTGCGCGGCATTATGAAAGGCGATTTTACGGCCTTTACGCAGTTTTTGGCCCAAAAAACCAAGAACGATACGGTATTTAATTCGGAGCGTTTTCAACAATTTTCCAAAACCACCGAGCAGGTGGGGCAGATTGCCCAGCAGGGTGTAGCCGCCCTCCAGAAGCTCAATGAAGGCTACCTAAAAAAGCAGGAAGCCAACATCAAAAAGGAGAAGGATACGCAGCTCAAGGCATGGGAGGAAAAATACAAGAAGGGCCTTATCTCCAAAGATGAGTACGAAAAAGGCGTAACGAGCATCAACAAAAATGCCGACAATAAACTGAAGGAAGCCCAAAAAGCGGCCTTCGAGCGGGATAAAAAGTTGCAGATTGCGATGGCGCTCATCAGCGGTGGGATGGCCTTTGTGAAAGCGTTGGCCTCGGGTTTCTTCCCCGTCAACCTCGTTTTTGCGGCTGCTACGGCCGTGGCCACGGGCTTGCAGATAGCCGCTATAAAACGCCAGCAGTTCTCGGGCGAAAAGGGTGGGGTGTTTCAGGCCGCCAACGGCTACGTGCGCAATGCGGGTGTCCCCCAAGGCCCAAGGCACGGACTCAAGTACGGCGACTCTGGTATCTCTCTGATCGATCGCAGCTCGGGCCGCGAAATTGGCGAAATGGAAGGCGGAGAGCCGTTTATGATTTTGTCCAGGAATACCTACAAAAACAACCGACCCGTCATTGACCGACTGCTGCACTCCAGCCTGCACAAAAACGGCGCGCCCATCACCCTGCGCGACGGTGGCGTGGTGTCGGTAGCCCAAACGCCGTTCATGTTTCGCAATGGCGGGCGGATGTTTCAGTACGGAGGCATGGACGATAACAACGGCGGCGGCTACTCCGAGCCGCAGCGCCCCACCTACGATGAGCCTGCACCCGCCCCCGCCGATGGCGACGTGGAGAGCGTACCCGACCAGGGCGATACCAAGGCCATGATTGCCGAAAACACGCAGATGCAAAAGGATATGTTGGAAGAATTGAAAAAATCTAACGGCAAACTCTCCCTGCTCCTTGCAGCCACGAGCCAAAACGGCAGCGAACTGCGAACGCATTCGGGATTATTGAACGACATCAAAAACAAACCAAGCGGCCCCAGCCTGCACGAAATCCAAGGCGCGTTTTCGTCGGCCGCCGCCGCCATTGCCAAATCTGATTTGTAATTATGAGTAGCTTTCAAATTCGTCTCGAAGGGCAGGCCATTGACCTGCAACCCAACAAAACCATCACCCTCAACCGCTTCAATCCTGTACTGGATTTTGACGTGATTCAGGGGGCTAGGGTATTGGATTTTGTGGTGCCATTTTCGCCCAAAAACAACAAGTTTTTTAACTGGTATTATAAGCCTCAGGCCGCTTTCCCGACCGAAGATTTGTACTGCGAACAGTACGCCGACGGTGAGCTCATCGAGCGTGGCTACATCACCCTGAGGGAAGTGGCCGCCGATGGCTACAAAGTAATGTACACCCAAAACTTGGGCGAAGTCTTTGGCGATTATCAGAAAGTACTTTTGTCGGATATTGATTTCGGCAGCGTGGCCAAGCCCGTCACTTTTACGGCAGCGGCCAATCACCTCACCGATGCCTACTGCCTGCCCATGGTTCAGAATGCGGGCTACTACGGTACCGCTCCGCCCGTGGGTTTTGGTGGATACATGAATGAATATACATCGGGCTATACGGCCAGCACCCCCAAAGTGCCGATGATGTACCTGCGGTGGTTGTTAGGGAAAATTGAAGATATATGCAATTTCACGATAAAGGGTGAGTTTGTGGATGATGTGATTATGCAACGGCTCGTGCTTTACAATACCTTTGCCGTGGAGCCGACCGATACCGTCATTCAGTACCGCAACCACCTGCCCGCTATCACCATTCCCGACCTGCTCAAAGAACTCCGCAAGCTGTTTAACCTTGGGCTGTTTTTCGACGTGCGCACGCGTACGCTCACCATGCGCTATGCGGATGAATTACTGCAGCAGCCGACGGTATTGAATTGGTCCAAAAAATTTGGGGTCATTGCGGCCCGCTCCCCCGAGATGGCCACGCGGCTGGAGCTGGATTGGGAGGTGGATTCAGGCGACGGGCGCATGAAGGTACGGCCCGCCGATTATGAAAAATACAACACGCCCGGCAGTGAGCTGCTCTTCCCCGTCAAAACGCGTTTTAGCACCACCGACGTCACGGGCGCAGGCCTGCCCATCGTGGAGCAGCCTGGCATCACGACCATCAACAACCAACGCAATAACAAATTTGCGCCCCGATTGCTGTTTTGGCACGGCATGGTTGGCGGTATTCCGTTTGCGTCCAATTACATCGGTCCCCGACGCCTAGCCTGGCACGGCACCAACAACCTCGTGGATCATTATTGGAAACAGTTTGAGACCTTCCGAGGCCGAACCTCGAGGCGCGTATTGCCCGGCAATCTCACCGCCACCGACATTGCCCTGATTGATATGCACCAACGAGCAGGCCAAACCATGACCGTACACGTGCAGGGACGCGACTACCTCATCGGCAATCAGCGCATCAATCTGCCTTTGGCCGGGCCAACGGAATTAGAGATGTGGATGCGGTAAATGCCTAATTAAATTATTAGCGCAAATTGGTAAAACCCTTATTAAGTTCTAATATTGAACGAGTATTAAATTACATCAATGAAAGCTACCCTGCATTTTGTTTTGGTGTTCATGTTATTTGGAAGTGTAAAAGCACAAAACACCACTATTTCTCCCTCTGTTTTTTCACCCCCACGGCAAAGCTATGATGCTATTTTGTCTATCCCCAGCCCCCAAACTGGAGATATGGTCTATGATACTACATTTAACTGCCTACGGGTTTATACCGCAGGTAAATGGAATTGCAGTTACAAACAACCCGGTGATCTAACTCCAAATATTTCAGGTTTCGCTTTTATCAATGGAACAGGACAAAGTATAGGGTATGGGATTGCATTGGATGATAGCAGCAATGTTTACGTCACAGGCTTTTTCAAAGGAAATGCGACCTTCGATACAATTACCATTTCATCAGGAAATGGCACCGACAGCACCGGGATGTTTATCGCAAAATACGGTAAAAACAGCCGTGTAAAGTGGGTAAAAATGGCCAAAGCAAACGCTACTATTTCAGGATCTCAACTAACGTTGGATAAAAATGGCAACATATATATTGTGGGAACCTATGGTGGAAACGCCAGTTTTGGTACTGCCACAGTGACGTCATTAGGAGGGCATGATATTTTTATTGCCAAGTATACCAACAACGGACAATTTCAATGGGTACGTTCTGCTGGTTCAAACAGTACAACTGGATATGATTACAGCCGAAGTATAGTAGCAGACAGTCAAGGTAATGTCTACCTTACAGGGAATTATTATACTACCGCTACTTTTGAAACCTCAACGATTACATCATCCGGCCAAAGTGACTTCTTTTTAGCCAAGTACGATACCAATGGTAATTTACTTTGGGTAAAATCTGGGGGTGGAGCAGGAAATGATTATGGCCATGGAATTACATTGGATAGTAACGAGAATGTATATATCGTTGGCAGTTTTGATGGCACTACCAATATTGGAGGCAATTCCATTATTTCATCAGGTTACAGAGATATTTTTTTTGCCAGATATTCTCCGAACGGAATCATGGGGTTATTACAATTTGCCGGTGGAGCAGGCGATGATGTTGGATATAATATACAAGTAGACGGAAATTATATCATTTATATATCAGGTAGTTTTTCAGGTACTGTTTCCTTTGGAAACCCGGTATTCGGCCCAATTTCAAAACCTGTATCCGGAATAGTTTCAAAATCTTCCAGCGGGGAAAATGATATATTTATTGCCAAATACGATATGGCTAACTATCTACTTTCATGGGTACAAACTGCAGGTGGCGCTAAAAGTGAACACACCTATCGCATGAAATTAGACACTACAGGGAATATATATATTGCAGGTATTTTTATGAACACTGTCAAATTTGGCAGTATATCTAAAATCTCTTCAGGAGCTTTTGATGCCTTCGTAGCTAAATGTAGCAGTATTGGGGAATTTGAATGGGTACAGTCTATCGGCGGAAAGTTGAGTGATGAAGCTTATGGAGTCGATGTAAGTAAGAACGGAAATGTGTTTGTAACAGGAACTTACTCTGGCAAAGCTGCTTTTGGGAGTACTTTTTATTCGACATCAGGATATAACAACTTTTATGTTATAAAACTTGACAGCGAGTTTTAATTACTTCCCAAACACCATGTCCCCCAGCGCGTCGTTTTCATCATGGTAGGCTGAGTCAAAATACAGCTCAGTAATTTAAATACTGCCGTTGGAGGTACCACACAGTTGCAAATGTTTAAATTTGTGTCCTGTTTTTAGGATGCTTTTCAGAATAGGTTTGGTTCACATTTTTTAACCAACTTATTCAATCATGAAAAGAATCTTAGCAGGTTTCGCCATTGCGCTGCTGTTATCAGCACCGCTGGCCCAATCCCAAACCCCTTCTTTAGAGGAAAATCAGACCACCGAAAAAGAATTACTCAAGTATGAGTCTACGTTCTGCATCGCATCCGTGGCCGTTGACACCACGTTGGAAGTGTTTATGTTGACCCACACCGCTCACATTGACAAAGTTTTTACGCTGACCGCCAAAAGTCTGTCCGTCAAAAGCGACGGTGACATTGCCCACATTTACCCCGTCAAAGCGATTAACCGGGACTTCAAACCCGATATTGTTTTTCTGATAGGAGAGGGAGCAGGGCGAAGTGTATGGCGATATTGTCGAAAAACGGATAAGCTAAGCACCCTGATGCGTACCAGCCAAGGGCGAATACTTCAGGTGCAATACCTCAAAAAGCGCCCCAAATCCCTTCCAAAGCTCCGTTCTGTCTTTCGAGTTTAATTTGTTTTCTCATAGCTGTTGACAAAAACCCCCGTTGGCGCTGCCGACGGGGGTTTTCTATTTTCAAAGTGTGGTAACGCATGTAGCCACGGGTAGTGTGGCAATGATTAACTGATTTTTGGATGGTTTAGGCTGATTTCATAATGTCGTTCCATGACTTCATCATTTTGGCAGCAAGTCTTTTTTCTCGAATTCTTCCGTAATGTTCCAGATATCGGTCATTTTTCAGACCCAAACACGCCGTTACATCCTTGATTTCCATCATCAATTCGTTCAGTGCGATGTCTGTAAATGTCTTTCGTGCAATTTTCGTCGAAAGCACAACTGGGATTCCCACAAATACGGCAATCTGTTTTAAGGTGTCATTCCTTTTTTGGTTAGACTTGACGGGTAGATTCTTAATCTCACCACCGTACTTGGCTAAAATATTTACTGCTGGTTCGAGCAACTTAACCATGAAATCATTGTCGGTCTTTTGTCGTCTCCCCTTTAAGAAAATGTCATCTCTGTATTTTTCAATCCTGAAGGTTTTATTGGTGTAGTCAACGTGGTGCATTCCAGAGAAACAATTGAAAACAAACGCATCCCTTTCGAGGTCACATTTTTTCGCAGTTTGTTCTGTGATAAATCCCTTTTTTACAAGGCCATAAAAATCAAAGCAAGCCAACTTTGAAAGTTGGTCAACTGTTAAATGGGTGGTGTCAGGTTTGGTATTATCGCTCCCGATTTCACAATCAGCCAATGGATTGTGCTTAATTCGTCTCTTTTTTAATGAATGCTTAAACAAAGATTTAACCCACACCAAATGTTTATACGTATGGGGGAAACTAAAGCCATTCTCAACCAGGAGGTAGGTTTTAAAGCCTGTCAAGACTTTTTCATCAAACGACCTAAGCGACAGATTTAACCATTTTTCATGGCCGAGGTAGTCCAAAAAGTTTCTTGAATAATTCTCCTGAACATCAATCGTCACTTGGACTATCAATTTGTTTTTTACGTCCAGCTGCCTATCTTTAAAATACTCCCCGATTAATTGGCTGATGGTATATCGAAACAGCTTTTTTTCAGTTACGTACTCCTTTACGAGCGCCGCTGATACATACTCAAATTCAATTTGGAGTAGACCAAACGTGCGCTCAATTTTCGTTTTTAGGTCATTAATCTGTCTATTATGGCTTTTGGTTTTGGCGTCAGAGCCAATTAATCTTTGATTTTCGGCATCCCAACTGGACTTTCTGCATTCAATGTGAACATTGCCGATTTCTACACTTTCACCTTCGAGAGTTACCCGGCAAGAAATATTGCCCTTGGTATCATACTGAGGATCCTGTTTTCTTTGCATTACTTCAACCTTGGCTTCCGATTTACGAAACCAAAACAAAATATACATCTGTTGAATATTGTACATAAGTAGTGAGCTTGCGCCACACTACCCATTGGTGAAGAGACTAAACAATAACTATGCTAATTATACGGCGTAGAAGAGTGGCGTAATCGCCAAGTTTTGCCGTAATCGTAAACGTAACCCTACGTCAGTAGATTGTCCTACAATCCATAACAAACAGAAAACCACCGCTTTAAATTAAGCGATGGCCTCGTATTCAATGGGTTCCAGCAGAGAGGAAGAGATTCGAACTCTCGATACGGTTGCCCGTATACACACTTTCCAGGCGTGCTCCTTCAACCACTCGGACACCTCTCTGTTTAGTTCAGGCTGCAAAACTAATCCAAAGTAGGCGGACACACAACTATTACCGACAGAATTTAAGGGCATCTGCTAAAAGAATCAACACTGCTGAAAGCAAATGATTTGTGTTTCAATGAGTATTTAGGCGCGTGAATTGGATTTCTTTGTTGAATTCACTTTTTTAATGAACGTATTGGAATGAAAATGAGCTGCTTATCGGTGTCATTATTCGCGGCTATCATGAATAATGAAATGACCATCTCAGAATATGCCCACCTCTGCAAAAATCTGGGCCTTGACGGTTTTGATTTGGGTAGTACTTTAATCAAAAACCATACGCCCAAGTATATTGCTCAGCTAAAAAATGAGATTGCTCAGGAAGGTATCCCGCTGATCATGGTGACGACTTACCCCGATTTTACGCACCCGGAGTATTTGCAACGAGAGCGGGAGTTTGATTTTTTGGTGCACGACATCGCGTTGGCCTCGGCCTTAGGGGCAAAATTCGTACGCGTAACCGCCGGGCAGGCGCATCCCAGTACCCGCGAGGATGAGGGCATACGGTGGGTCATCGAATACCTAAAAAAGGCCGCACCCGTGGCCGACAAATACGGCATCAGGCTCGTGTACGAAAACCACGCAAAGCCCGGCGTGTGGGAGTATATCGACTTTAGCCATCCTCCCGCCATTTTTTTGCAGATTGCCGAAGGCCTGCGCGAAACGTCGGTCGGGATTAATTTTGATACCGCCAATATTTTAGCCGCAGGGTACGCAGATACCATCGAAATCCTCGACGCCGTTTTTGATAAAGTATTGACCATTCATGTAGCCGAAACTGCCACATTTGGACAATTGCAACCCGTTGCGCTAGGGACTGGAATCGTTCCTTTTGAGGAGATATTTCGTTACCTAAAATCCAAAAATTTTGACGGATGGCTTTGTTTGGAAGAGTGGGCCAACAAAGGCAAAGAAGGCATCCAAGCAAGCGTAACCTTTGCCCGCCAGACTTGGGCAGACGCCTGAAACAGGCTAAATTTATTCACATTAATACTCTAATTTCAAGATGAAACTCAGAACATCCCTTTTTATTAGCAGTTGGGTTTTGATAGGCCTTTTGGGTTTTAAGTCTTACTTTTCGGGTAATGAAATCAAAAAAGGTGAGGTTTCGACTTCTCCTCCACCAAATATCATTGTTATTTTGGCCGACGATTTGGGCTACGGTGATTTGCAGTGCTACAACCCTGATTCGCAAATACCGACACCTCATCTTAACCAATTGAGTCAGATAGGCCTCCGGTTTACCGATGCTCATTCGGGCTCGTCGGTGTGCACCCCGACTCGTTATGGGCTTTTGACGGGCCGCTACGCTTTTCGGTCGCCTTTAAAGAAAGGCGTATTGGGGGGATTTTCTCCACCATTGATTGAAAACGAACGATTTACCATTGCCGATTTGCTCAAAAATGCGGGTTATCAAACCGCCGTGATTGGTAAATGGCATTTGGGCCTTGAGTGGCCTCTGCATAATGGAGCAACGCCACCGTCGCGCTCAGAGCCCGATGCGTGGCCTACGGGAGACGGGCTGAATATTCAGGCGGATTTGACACAAGGACCCAACGATTTGGGGTTTGATTATAGCTATATTATCCCGTCATCCTTGGATATACCGCCTTATCTATACCTCGAAAATGGCAAACCCACCGAACGAGAAATCGTGGAATTGGCGGGAAATAACGAACCGAGGGGCGTGTTTTGGAGGACGGGCCCCGCAGGTGAAGGCTTTAAAGTAGAAAATACGTTGGATATTTTGGGGCAAAAAGCGCAGCAATACATGACCGAAATGAGTAAGCAGAAAAAGCCCTTTTTTCTGTATTTGCCACTGACGAGCCCGCATACCCCTTGGGTTCCGTCAAAGGAGTTTCGGGCAAAATCCAACGCAGGTATTTACGGAGACTTTGTGATGCACACCGATTTTGTGGTTGGAGAGGTGTTGGCGAAACTGGAAGCGTTGGGGTTAAAAGAAAATACCCTTGTCATCTTCACATCCGACAACGGAGCAGACTGGAAGCCAGGAGATAAGGAGAAATTCCCTAAACATCGGGCAAACTATGGGTACCGAGGCCAAAAATCGGATGTCTGGGAAGGCGGTCATCGGGTTCCATTTCTGGTCAGTTGGCCCCGAGCAATCCATAATACCCGTACCCTTGCCCATACCCTCTGCCTCACCGATTTGATGGCTACTTTTGCTTCCCTCACCAACCAGACGCTACCCTCAAATGCAGGCCAAGACAGTTTTGATTTCTCCAAACTCCTGACAACCTCACCCACCAAAAAGCCCGTACGACCCAGTATTATTCATCATTCAATTGATGGAATGTTTGCCATTAGGTCGGGAAAATGGAAATATATTGACGGCGCAGGCAGCGGTGGCTGGTCAAAAGGGCCAGCTAATGATAGAAAGCCTGCTTTGCCTGCTCAACTGTATGACCTTGAAAAAGACCCTGGAGAAACTAATAATTTAATGAATACACATCCAAAAATTGCTGCTAATCTGCAAACTTTATTAAGGCAACAACAACAAAACGGCTATACCCGAAATGGTGCAAAAAAGTAAAGCAAGAAAAAACACCCTCCGTAGCTTATGTTGACTTTATTAGCCAATTTTCACACACCAAAAACGTAACGATTACCCCTAAAGGCATTACGCCACTCACTCATATGATGAAGCACATACTCTTGACATTCCTCTTTTTAATCTGTGCATTTGTGACACAGGGGCAGAACAAAAGCCCGTTTGAAAATGTAATAATCACATCCCAAAAGAAGAAAACTCAGGTATTTACCAACGAAAAAGGTGAATTGCAGGTAAACGTAGCCCCAAAGGATGTCGGTAGATTTAAAGCCGCTAAATTGGTGCGTTACAGTGATTTAGGCGCCAGAGGCGATGGCAAAGCAGATGACATAGACGTCATCGCTGCGACTCACGCATTTGCTAACCTGCACGGCCTTTTGGTTAAAGCCGACAATGGAGCCACCTATTACATTGGAGGCAAGGAGCGCACCGCGGTCATCCAGACGGATACTGATTTTGGCACGGCAGCCTTCATTATTGACGACACCGAGGTACAAAATCGCAATGTCGCTGTTTTTACGGTAAGCTCAGCCCTCAAACCGTTTAAACCAGAAATGATACCTTCCCTTAAGAGGAACCAGAAAAAAATTGATGTGCCTTTACCTAGCCCCTGCCTAATCACGGTTACAAATGCTAACGTAAAGCAATACATCCGGTTTGGGCTCAATCAAAACAATGGGTCTTCGCAGACCGATATCTTTGTCGTTGACAAAAATGGCAACGTAGATATGAACGCGCCGATTATTTGGGATTTTGACCAAATCACCGACATCACTGCGTTACCCATAGATGAGACTCCGTTGAAGATTACAGGGGGACGTTTTACTACTATCGCTAATAAAGCCGAATCCAAATACACCTATTATAACCGAAACCTCGCCATCCGGCGCTCTAATGTGCTTGTAGAAGGGCTGGAACACTATATAAAGGGCGAAGAAGACCACGGTGCGCCCTACGGGGGCTTCATTAACATCGGTGAATGTGCTTATGTAACCGTAAAAAATACAATCCTGACTGGACACCGAACCTATAGCACCATTGGCGCGGCTGGAAAGCCGGTGTCCATGGGCTCTTACGATCTTTCGGTCAATCGTGCGCTTAACGTATCCTTCGTCAATTGCAGTCAGACCAACGACATCAACGACAATACCTACTGGGGTATTTTGGGTTCTAACTTCTGTAAAAATCTTCTTTATGATCATTGTATCCTCTCCCGGTTCGATGCCCATCAGGGTGTGGCCAATGCCACCATCCGCAACTCGACCCTGGGACACATGGGAATCAATGCCATCGGTAGTGGTGTTTTATTGGTGGAAAATTCTACCATTCGTGGCAGAAGCGTTGTTAACCTGCGCCCCGACTACGGCAGTACATGGCAGGGAGAGTTGATCATTCGCAACTGTGTTTTTGTGCCAGCGGGAGGAAAATCAATAAGTGCCAGCCTAATAAGTGGTTCCTATTCTGGTCAGCATGATTTCGGCTACACGTGCTACATGCCCGAAAAAATCACCATTGAAAATCTGCGTATCGACGACTCCCAGCATCCAGAAAATTACCAAGGGCCTGCCATTTTTGCAAATTTTAACCCACAAATGACGGACAATTCCTACCAAGAAAAATTTCCTTATGTTAAAACGAAGGAGGTCATTATCAAGAATATAACGGCTGTTAGTGGAAAAGCACTACGAATCAGTGATAATCCGTTTATGTTCCGGGATGTAAAGGTTAACACCGGTCAGTGATATTATGCAGTAGATGTTTGCAAATAGTTTATAGTATTTTACCCCCCCACTCATTGAATACTACCAGAATATTTTTTTATCTTATGTAGGTTTACCTAATGATTATTCAGACCAAACAAATAAATCAAATGACTCATTCCGCTAAAAGTGTGCTGGTATTTGGTGTTTACCTTACGCTCGTAGGCGCAACGCTCTTGATTATACCTAATCTTTTTCTTACCGTAATTGGTGTGGCTAATACCAGTGAAGTTTGGATACGATTATCTGGGATTTTATTAATGGCGTTATCAGTGTATTATATCGTTGCCGCAAAACACAATCTGCCTGTTATTTTCAAAGTCACGGTATGCATTCGTTGCAGTATTATTTTTTTCTTTTCTGGATTTGTTTATCTACAAATGATGGAACCAGTAATGCTCACCTTTGCAGCCTTTGATTTTTTGGGTGGGGTTTGGACTTACTTGGCTATGAAGAAAGAAGGTAGTTGGTAGAATCTATTTCTCATAATAACTAAAAAAAACTCCCCAATTTTATCGCAAAATAACCGCTTTTTATCATCAAAAGACCTCCACACGCCCCCGATAGCATTCAATTTCCCCCATTTTCTTTTTACTTTGTACGGTAAATTAGATAATACGTTAACTACTGTCACAACAAACTGAAACCTGAATGAGAAAACTACTCCCACTTTTTATCATCTTACTTTTGTGCAACATCGTATGGGCACAAATTCCTTCCCCTAAGGAGCATTTTGGGTTTAATGTCGGCGATGATTACATGCTCGCCAATTTTACCCAAACTGAAGAGTATTTCAAGAAATTGGCGACCTCTGACCGGGTAAAACTGCTTTCAATCGGCAAGACCGAAGAAGGCCGTGACCAGCCGATGATGATTATTACCTCGCCCGATAACCACAAAAAACTGGCTCGTTATCAGGAGATTTCGACCAAACTCGCCCGGGCTGAAGGACTCACCGACGCGCAGGCCAAAGCCATGGCCGAAGAAGGTAAGGCCGTGGTGTGGATTGACGGCGGTATTCACTCCAACGAAACCGTGGCGTGGATGCAACTCATCGAAACCGCTTATCAGCTTGTGAGCCGCAAAGACGCCGAAGTAACGCGTATTTTGGACAACGTGGTCATTCTCCTGACGCACATCAACCCCGATGGGCAGGAATTGGTGGCCAACTGGTACATGCGTAATCCAACCGCTGAAAAACGCACATTAGACCATTTGCCTAAGTTGTATCAGAAATATGCTGGTCACGACAACAACCGCGATTTCTTCATGCTGCAATTGAAAGAAACCCAAAATGTAGGTCGTCAGTTGTTTATAGACTGGATTCCGCAGATTATGTACAACCATCACCAACGCGGTCCAGCAGGGTCGGTTTTGGCGGGACCTCCGTACCGTGACCCATTCAACTACGTATTTCACCCGTTGATGATTACGGGCATTGACGCCCTCGGAGCGGCCATGATCAACCGCCTCATTGCCGAAGAAAAACCCGGGTTTACGCGTTTGGGCGGCTCGGTGTTCTCGACTTGGTATAACGGTGGTTTGCGTACCACTACACACTTCCACAACCAAATCGGATTGTTGACCGAAATTATCGGTGGGCCTACGCCCGAAACCGTTCCTTTGGTGCCCAATCGTTTGATTCCCAACGGAAATACTCCTTTTCCAGTTACCCCTCAAAAATGGTATTTTAAGCAGTCAATCGACTACTCGGTATCGTGTAATTACGCCGTGCTAGACTATGCCGCTCGTCACCATGATGAGTTGTTGTATAATATTTACGTTATGGGTAAAAACTCCATTGAGCGCGGAAGCAAAGATTATTGGACGCTTTCTCCCAAACGCTCAGATGCGATTGTTGCCGCGCAAAAAAATGACAAAAGTGCTCAGCCTGAATCAGGTACGCCAGCCCCGGACCCATTTGGTATGAGAGGCGGAATTCCGACAAAATACTACGATATGGTGTTGAAAGATACCAACGGACGTGACGCGCGCGGCTATATTATCTCGGCCAACCAGCCAGATTTTGCCACCGCTACGAAGTTTGTGAACGCGCTGATTCGTACGGGAATTTTGGTACACAAAGCCACGGCTGAATTTACGGTTGCCGGCAAAAAATACCCCGCAGGTTCGTTTATCGTCAAAACGGCCCAGTCGTTCCGTCCACACGTATTGGATATGTTTGAGCCACAAGATCACCCCAATGACTTCCCATATCCGGGTGGCCCTCCAACGCGGCCTTATGATGCGGCTGGCTGGACATTGGCCTACCAAATGGGCGTGCAGTTTGACCGCTTACTGAATGCTTTCGACGGCCCGTTTGAGCGTATCCCTTATGGTGAATTACAAACTCCGTCGGGTAAAATCGACGCCTCGGCTCCCGCAGGATATACGTTGAGTAGCCGCGCCAATAACTCTTTTATCGCGGTCAATGATTTGTTGGGCGCGGGCATTCCAGTCTTTAGAATACCGCAAGGAATCGGTACCGCAGAGGCGGGGGCTTTTTACGTACCAGCCTCTGCAAAAGCAAAATCTTTGTTGGAAAAAGCCGCTAAAGACTTGGGCATTATAGCCACGGGCGTGGCCAAAAAACCTACAGGCACCATGGTGAAAGTAGCGCCGATGCGCATTGCGCTTTGGGATACCTACGGCGGCTCGATGCCTTCGGGCTGGGTGCGGTTGTTGATGGAGCAGTACCATTTTCCAATCGATGTCCTCTACTCTCAGGCCATTGACGCGGGCGACTTAAAGAAAAAATACGACGTGATTATCTTTGTAACTCGGGCCATCCCTGCCGCAACTACGGGGCGTGCAGAAGGTGAGTATGGTGGATTTGGAGGCAGAGAGCCGAAAGTAGAAGAAATTCCTGATTCGTTCCGCCCGTGGTTGGGTCGAATTACGGCCGATAAATCTATTCCCCAGATTAAGAAGTTTTTGGAAGAGGGCGGCAAGGTAGTAACCATCGGGAGCAGTGCCAACTTAGCGTATCACCTCGGGCTCCCCGTTCGGAATGCCCTTGTTGAAATGACCAATGCTGGAACGGAGCGCCCATTGCCTGCCGAAAAATATTATATTCCGGGCAGTATTTTGCGCGTAACGCTTGACTCAACCCAGAGCGCTACTTGGGGAATGGCCTCACAAAGTGACGTGTATTTTGATTCAAGTCCAGTATTCAAATTAGCGCCTGATGCTATCGCCAAAGGACAAGTTAAGCCGTTGCTTTGGTTCTCAACCAACAAGCCGCTTCGTAGCGGATGGGCGTGGGGACAGCCGTACTTACAAGACGGAATTACGGCTTTTGAAGCGCCAGTAGGAGCGGGGAAATTGACCGTATTTGGCCCCGAAATTACGTTCCGGGCGCAGGCGCAGGGTACGTTTAAGTTGCTCTTTAATCAGCTGTATTCAACGAATCCATAGCCACAACTAAACATCATCTAAGCTTGTTGGGCGCTAAGCAGTTTATATCTGCTTAGCGCTTTTTTTTAGGCACCCCTGCTTTAAGTATTGTTTGGTAAAACATTTAAAGTTTTGTTAGCCTACTTAATGTGTTGATAATGAGCAAATGGAACATAATAGTAAAGGTTTGGAACATAAGAGTAAATGATTTTTTAGAGCTGGAACATACGAGTAAAAAAATAGAACATCCGTGCTAACACCCGTCTGATGCGCGTGCTGACCTTTGAGTATTCTTAAACTCATCGGTTCTCGCATATGAAAACTTTCATTTTTGCAATTTTTGCAGGGGTTAGCTCCTGCCTGTCCGTCTATTCTCAAGAAGTAAAATCAATTAAATACACTTCCCTCCCTCCCAACGGCATCATCGCTTTTACGGCCTATGAGCCGTCTCACCAATCCCGCACCAATCCCGACGCTACTGCTGCCGATATTTATCCCGATAAGGCCTGGCTACGGCAATTTTCGGAAGCATTGATGGGGCGTATTGCATACCCTGCCCGGGGAAAAGCCTACAACATTGCGGGAAAAATGTTTGTAAATCTTGGCATTGATTCAAACGGAAGGGTGAACGTTCTTTCCTTTGGCCAATCTTTGGGGCGAGATTTTGAGCAATCCATCATCGACGCGGTAGGTCGCGTTTCGGGTTCAAAACTTAAACCCCTTGCGCTGCCCGTGGCGGGCCAGCTCCATTTTTCACTTCCCATACTTTTTACTCCTTAAGTATTTATTCCTCCTTGGTTTTGCTGGTAAAGACAAGCCAAAAGGCTTTGTAATGGCTTGACAATCAGTTGATGGAACAATGGAGGAAAGGATAAACGCTTAAACACTTCTGATACATGATAATAGGGGCCGTTTTTCTCGGTGTGGTGATGGGTTTATTCTTTGGCTTAAAAAAAATAAAGAGATCAGAGAAAGACTTGTACGCTCCCTCCGAATATTTGAAACACTTACGAAACGCTTCAAAAAAAAGATGAAGAAAAATTACACAACAAGGGATTCATTTGCCCAAACGCAACTTGGGCGTCTTGGTGCCAAATCAGCCCTTTATCGGATTCAGTGGCCTACGCGGCTCTTTGCCTTTTTGGGTTGGATTGGGCTTTTATTTGCCGGAATTTATTACCCTATTACCGTAGGATTAGCTCTTTTCGGCGTAGGATTTCTAAATTATGTGCTATTGTTGAGCTTTCGCATCAGCAATAATTTTTTTAAGAAGCCAACAACAACAGATAATGCCTTCATTGGTCACTTGTCCTCGTGGCCGAGTTTTTCCATTTTGGTGCCTCTCAAAAACGAAGACGAAGTCATTCACGCCACGTTACGCTCAATTGAAGCGCTCGACTACCCCCAATACTTGATGCAAGTCATCATTGTGGTAGAAGAAACCGACCAACTGACCCGTCGGAGTCTTCGCAGCGTTACATTACCCAGTTTTTTTAAAGTGTTGTTGATTCCAGCGCTGCCGCCTTACACCAAAGGTCGGGCGCTTTTGCACGCCTTACCCATTGCGACTGGAGAATATATTACGGTGTACGATGCTGAAAGCCGCCCCGAACCTAGTCAGCTCAGAAAAGCGGCATGGGCCTTGGCTGAGGCGAAAGAAACGACTTGTTTTCAAGCCAAAATCAGCATTTTCAACCGTTCGTCAAGCTGGATAAGTCGTCATTTTGCGGGTGAATATTACGAATGGTACGAGCGCCACATGCGCGCGTTGTCGGCGCAGGGCTTGCCTTTTGGGTTGGGCGGTAATTCCTTCTTTTTGTCCAAGAATGCGTTAGAAAAAGCGGGTGCCTGGGACCCCTTCAACGTGACGGAAGATGCGGATTTGAGCGTGCGGCTCATTGAGCAGGGCGTAAAACTCCAGCTTTTGGAAAGCATAACGACCGAAAGTTGCCCTGATTCCGCTACCAATTGGATTAACCAGCGGACGCGTTGGAACAAGGGACTGTTTATCACCCAATTGGTGCATTTACGTCGCACGCTCTTCAGTCGGGGTTTTGGTCTTGAAGGTTGGTCAAGTTTTTGGTTGCCAATGATCAGTTCGTCCCTTACTCCATTTTTTAATATTTACATTCCCATCTACATGATAATGAGTGATTTGTCGTATGCCACAACAACGGTAATGAGCATCAGTTTATGGCTATTATTGGCCTTTAATTTGGGGTGTTCGTGGGTGATTAACTTCAAAACCTACCGCGAACTTGGTATAAAACAATCGGCTTTAGGCATCTTTTGGGATACTTTTAGGTATTTGTTTTTGCACCTCGGGGCGGGCTTTAAAGCCTACGGCGAATATTTTTTGGCCCCGATGCATTGGCACAAAACCGACCACACCGAGTCAGAAAAATCCAATCACACTGCTCCTTCACCCGAAGCTCAATTTTCCTTATCCTAGTTTTATTTCCTTCTCTTAAACCTTGCAATTATGGTATTTTATAGACATTTACTAAACGTTATGGGGCTGATGTACTTAGGGATTTTATCCGTCATCGCCACACCCACCCTAAACCCAAACAAACATCTTTCAGTAGCCGTAGCTACCGTTACGTGGGTGGGCGGAACGGCGGGTTTTGCCCACGATTGGAACACACCTTCCAACTGGTCTACCAATGTGGTACCTACCAATACCGATAATGTCATTATTCCAGGAAGTTTGGCGCATTATCCGGTGCTGAACACCAACGTCTCCATTCAAACCTTGAACGTAGAAGCAGGAGCAACGCTTACCGTCAATGCCAGCAAGGAGTTGACCATTGCGGGCATTGGGAATGATGTTAGGCTGATTGTTTTGGGGACGGTCGAAAACAACGGAACCATTACCGTTAACCAGATTACTTCCAATACCGCCAATGCGATGCAGTTGTCAGGGGACGGGCAGTTTAAGAATAATACTGGGGCTATCCTGTCAGCCGCCACTATAGGTTTTTATGGTATCCGAGTAGAAGGCAATTCAGTATTGCAAAACCAAGTCGGTGGTACAATTAGCTTTGCCGGGTTCTCGGGTTCAATGTTTTTGTCAGGTAGTGCTTCTCCGGAAAGTGTACAAAATCACGGAAAGCTAACCTTGGCAGGACAGATAGAAAAGTACGCGGGCACGTTCCACAATTACCCTTGTGGGGTGGTAAGCCTTCTCGCAGGCGAAGTGTATAACAATGGCGGACAAATCATCAATGAAGGTTTTTTCAGTGCTGCGGCTAATCTGAATGGCCCTGCGGCAGATTTTATCAACAATGGCATCGTGTACGTGGGCGGCGCGGCTTCTTATACCAACAACAAAATCAGGATTTTCAACGATGCTCTATCAACCGGTATTTTTGAATTTGGAGCCTCCAACGACCTGACAGTATCGGGTATTTATAAAGATAATGCCGCTACGGCTTTGGCAGGAGATTACAATCAGGCGAGCAATACCTTTACGCACTTTGGCTTGTCGGTTGGTTCACAAACGCTCTATGCCAAAATTACCCGTATGGGCGGTAGTTGTCCGCAAATTGTACCATTTACGTTTGAGGTAACTACTGCTTCTACCTTTACCTCTCAGCCTAGTAATCAAGTTGTCTGCGCAGGAGGGGCGGCGGTGTTTACGGTTGCCATTGCCAACGCGGCTGATTATCAGTGGCAACTCAATACGGGTAGTGGTTGGAACAACGTCCCCGCGATAAGTCCTTACTCCAACACGACCACGGCCACGCTCAATATTAGCAATGTGACGGGCTTAGACGGTTACCAATACCGATGCGTAGCGAGCAGCATAGGCGGGGCGACGTTAGCCTCTACGGCGGCCACCCTAACCATCGGTACAGGAGGAAACCCCACGGGTACGCTTACATGGACAGGCTTAGTGGATACGGATTGGAACACGGCCTGCAACTGGACGCCTTCGAGCGTGCCCACTGCCACCAACGACGTGGTGATTCCTGCCACCACGAATGAACCCATCATTGGTTCAGGAATGAGTGTGGCTCAAAATATAACGATAACTGGTTCAGGGGCGAGTTTAACCGTAAATGCGGGTGCTACATTAACAATTTCATCTACCACATTTTCAATTCGGGTGAATAATGCAGCGGAATTGGTCAATAAAGGCACGATAAACTTAACCATAAGCGGCTCCAGCGCACAGTCTGGATTAGAAGTAAATGATGGAAGCATTGTAAACTACGGCGTTTTGAATGTGACGAATCTTCTCAATGAAGGTATTGGATTGAACAGTGGTACTATTAACAATAAGACGGGAGGAACCATTAATGCGAATGGGAGAGTTGGTACTTATGTGGTTTCTGGTACGCTTACCAACGAAAGTGGCGCGTCTTTTTTCAGTACTGGTTCTAATTCATCCATGATTTTGAGTGGAGGAAGTGGAAGTATCAATAATTCAGGTTTGATAGACCTAAGTGGGCAGGTGGAAGTTTTGGGAACTGAACAAATCGTTAATAATGCTTGTGGTAGGCTGAAAGTGAAAGGTAGTTATTATAATCAGAATAACTCCGCAACAACCAACCAAGGGTTGATTCAAATAAGCGGTTTATTACAGAAAGTGTCTAGTGCTACCTTCACCAACAACGGCGTACTAAAATACGGCTCGCTCACGGGGACGGTGACCAACGCGACAAACTCATCGCTCATCGTCAACAACACCCCTACGCCTATTTTTACCTACGGAGGTACCTACGATGGGGTTATTAACGGTATTTTTAAAGATTCACTAACGACCCTCTCGGCGGGTATGTTTACCGCGCCCAATACCTTTGAGCCTTTGGGCTTGCCAACAGGTACGCAAACGCTGTATGCCAAAATCACGCCCCAGGGCGGTGCGTGCAGTTATGTAGTGCCATTTAGTTTTGCGATTGCCGCAGGGGATTATACTTGGACGGGTGCATTGTCTAAAGACTGGAATACGCCTGACAACTGGCTGGTAGGGGGCGGTATCCCTGCCGTTGCTCCAACTTTTGGTTCACAAACGGGACATCGTACGCTTATTCCCGTTGTTGCCAATGGTAATTACCCCGAGGTAACCGCCGCTTCGGGGGCTCGTTCGGTCACTATTGCGGCCAATGCAAGTTTGACCATTAAAAGCATGGGTAATTTAAAAATTGTGGGTAGCGATACCGACGGCGTAACCAATGCGGGTACATTTACCAACAACGGAACGGTACTGATCGACTCTTCGTACAACGACGGATTTGTAAACCAAACGGGTGCTTCACTCATCAACACCAATGCCCTGACGATTCAAAAAGGAACGGGCAACCGCCTCGAAAACTACGGCAGCCTCAACAACAGCGGTACATTTACCGTAGGCGGCGGCCTTGGTACTGCCATCCTCAACCACCCTGCGGCTACCATTACCAATACTTTAACTTTTGGGGTGAGTGGCGGGGCAACAGGTGGCATCCTTAACCAAGGTACAATTGATAATTCAGGGCAATGGACAGTAAGCGGGGGCGTTTCGGGGACATTGTTCATTAATCAAGAGACCGTTACCAACCGCTCTGGGGCTACGATGACGATAAATAACCACAAAGCACTCCTTTTCGACAATCAGAAATTAGTGGAAAATGAGGGGACTTTTAATGTTAAAAATGGAGGAGATAGGGGTTTTGATAATCAAGCAGGGGCAACGCTGCGAAACAAGGCAGGGGCTGTGTTTAAGGTTTCCAATACGGAAAAGAGGATTTTTACAAACAGCGGATACATTGAGAATTACCATACATTCAGTATAAAAGACAGTAAAGATTCCTGTCTGTACAACACCTCAACGGGCGAAATTCTTAATCAGGGCAGTTGGGAGATTGTGGGATCAAATCAAATTCTCTTCTATAATTTAGGGGAATTTACTCAAGGCAGTACTTTGCTATCGCTGTCAGGTACTGATAAAGCAGGTTTAGTCAATGCGGGTACTTTTTTGAGCAGTACTGGATGTATTATAGGGGGAGCTGCATTAGGAGGAAGTCACATATTGAATACCTCTACGGGTGTATTTGTGAATAACTGTACCATATCTTTTAATGGAGCCGGCAGTCCTTTTATCAAGAATCAAGGCAGATATACCCACTTGAATGGCAGCATTAATGTGGGAGGCAATGAACGTTTTTTTGAAAACGAAAACTATGCCCACATCAACATACCCATGGTTATGGGGTCAACGAATAAATTATTTATAAACAGTGATACGTTGATTTTGGGCCCACAGGCGAGCATTACCTCTACCCCCAGTGGTGGGCACGGTATTCCTCTCACCAACACAAGTATGGGTTATGTACATTCAGAGGCTGATTTTACGATTAGAAATACAACGATAATAGATAATGCGGGGAAGATAATCATTGGCAGTCAGTCCTCTATCAGTGGGGTGGATATGGGTACGCCTATTACCAATACCGGTAACCTCACCAACGAAGGTAGTCTACACTTTACCCGCTTCGGGGGCTATGGTATTGATAACTCGGGCACGTTTGTCAATAAAGGGCGTTTTGAAACGGGCAACAGTGACAAAAGCATTCACAACAACGGCGGCACCATCGAAAACGCGGGCGTTATGGAAATCGACTCCGTGTTTCGGGATGCGGTCTTGCAGAAAGGTAGCGGCAGTAGCTTCACCAATACCGCTACTGGCCAAATCAACATTGATTTTGTGTTTGGCAACGGTATCAACAACACCGCAGGCAGTTTTGTCAACAACGGGGAAATGATGATTGCCCAAACTGACACCGTTGCGCTGTCGGGTATCAACAATGCGGGTACGTTCCAAAACAACAAGCTCATGCGCATTGGCGGCGTGGGTAAAATTAAAATGCACGGAATCTATAATACGGGTACGCTGACCAATACCACCGATAGCCGGATAGTTCTCCAAAGCGCCGAAGGCTCGGGTATCACCAATCAGGGAGGAACGGTGACCAACCAATCCTGCGCCTACATCGAGTCTACGCCCGTCATTCTCAATGCCGCAGGGACGTTCAGTAACGCGGGTGTCATTACCAAGCGTTCTGATAACCTTATGGCAGTCAGCAATATAAGTACTAACTCAGGCACCATCGTCAATGAAGATACCGACGCATTCACCGTGACGGGCACTAACAGCGGCGCAGTCGTGGGTTCTGCCACCATTGCGTATGTCGGTTCTCCTTTTGCCAATTCTGGCACGGCTACCGTTACGCTCACGGGAGCCCTGGGCGGAGCCTTCAGTGCAACCCCTTCTGGGCTATCGCTCAATCCTACTACGGGAGAAATAAATCTGGCGGCTTCCACGCCTCAAAGTTACGTTATTACCTATACGATAGCGGCGGCGGGTGGCAGTTGCCCGGCCGTAACCGATACGGCATGGGTGTCTATCGTGGCCCTTAATGTGGGCCAAATTATTTACGTCAATAGTTCAAACACGTCTCTGGGTCAGGATGGCAGCAGTTGGAGCAACGCTTTTGCAAGTTTACAGGCGGGTTTGAGTGCGGCAGCGGCATTGACAGGGGAAGATATTCAGGTGTGGGTGGCCGCAGGAACCTATAAGCCGGGCACGTTGCGCAAAGATGTGTTTGAGATTCCTTCGGGGGTACGGGTATACGGCGGTTTTGCGGGCAGTGAAAGTGAGTTGAATCAAAGGAATTGGCGCACGCAAAAGACGATTTTGAGCGGAGAAATCGGCACGTCGGTCTTGAGCGACAATGTCAACCACGTGGTGGTATTGAGCAATACCAATGAGCAGACCCGTTTGGATGGTTTTGTGGTTGAGAAAGGCTACGCCGATTATTTTGTGCCCACGCAAGGGGCAGACTTATCCAACCCGACCTTACTTTCCTCGGGGGGCGGAGTACTGGTGCTTAATCGGAGCCGAGGTTTGATTACAAATTGTGTGATTACCAACAATCGAGCAATTGGCGGTGGCGGTATTTTGCTCAGAGATAGCAGTGAGGTAAGTATTACGAACAGCATTATCGTAGGCAACGAAGCTACATTCGGGGGGGGCATCTACATGGAAAGAGCAAGACAGCCGCATTTGGAAAACCTTCTGATTGTGTCCAACAAGGGAGTAGGGGGTGGTCTGTACCTCAACTACAGCGCACCCATACTGACGCATTGTACGATTGCATCCAATCAAAGTGCTAATAGTACACCTGGCGGTATTTTCAACACCAATTCATCTGCGACTTTACAAAACAGTATCTTATGGGATAATAGTGGTTCTCAAACGACGTCGGACATCAGTATCCGATATAGCATTGTGCAAGGCGGATTTGCGGGCACTGGCAATATGAATCGAGATCCGTTGTTTGTGAAGGCCACCCCGCTGGGATTGTCACCCACGGTCAATTTGGGGGATTATCGTTTGCAGGTATGCTCGCCAGCAATCAACGCGGGCGACAACGCGGCGAGTACGTTGAATCTGGATTTGGACGGCAACGTGCGTCCCTTTGCTACTGGCTTGTCAATTGTTGATTTGGGGTGTTATGAAAGCCAAAGTACTGGCGGTGGCGGTCCTGCGGTATTGAATGTGAATGAGCCAATAACGGGTGGCACGGTGCTGAAAACAGGTGGCCGAATCACGGCAACGAATCAGGTATCGGGCGCTACAGTGGAGTATAGAGGGAGGCAGTCAGTAGTGCTGTTGCCTGGTTTTGGCGTTGCAGGAAGCGTATTTGAGGCCGTAATTGGCGGTTGCGATACGGTTGTTCCTACAGCTAGTGAGAATAATTCACAGAAATAATTCGTAGAAAAATGACGGCTACGGTAGGATTAGCGGTAGGAGAAAGCGTGGTGCATTTGCCACGCTTTCAAACCAAGAGAGGAGAGCGAGCAATCGACTTGAAGCAAATTGTGTACTTGAGTGCGCAGAGCAATTATACCATTTTTCATTTAATCACGGGAGAGCAGGTTCTCACCACGCTGTCGTTGAGTAGTTATGCTTCGCTGTTAGAAGCTCGGGGTTTTATCAGGATTCATAAGTCGAACCTCTTGAACGGACACTATTTGGGTAAGTGTCGATTAGTACGGAGTGGCGAGTTGATGTTGCCCAATGGCAAAATCATCGGAGTGGCACGTCGGAAGCGAAGTTCGTTAAAGAAAATAGCAAACGAGAACCGTACGAAATGATTTAGTTTTATTCTGGTTGAAGGGTTGCTAAAAGTGCCTAATTAAAAGATATAGAAGAATGACATTGGAGGTCATCGGCAAACATAATTAAAAATAATAAACCCGCGATGCAGTAGACCTATCTGTGGTTTTAGTAGTAATAATCATATATTTGACGTTAAACTCAACTTGTGAAACAATAAAATACGCGCAAGCTTGAGGCAAGTACAAGTATATGAAAAACCTCGCCTTTCTTGTTTTTTTGCTACCGTTATGGGGAAGCGCTCAGACGCTTGATCTTGTTCCCAATACCGACACCTACCCGATTACTCCTGCGGCGGGTTTGTACAGAGATAGTTCCGGACAGCTTCCATTTGGGCAAATCCAAAAGCAAAAATTTGAAATAACGCGTAAATACGGGCTTCTGTTTCCTTTCAATGATGCGGCTTCGTGGCTTAAAATAGTATTGACCAATCGCAACCCAGTACGTAAGCAATGGGTGTTGGAGTGGAACAACCCCATGGGCGAATCCGTAGATTTTTATATTTCCTCTCCCAACGGTCCCTATCAGATTAAAAAAATGGGGATGGTCAATACCGAAAATCGGATTTTAATGGCCGAAAACCGACCTTTTGTAGAGTTTGATTTGGGCTTCCACGAAACTAAAACCATTTACATCCGCGTAAAAGGGCAGCGGGCGCATTTTGCCTCCGTCAATCTCTACTCCACACAGGCCTACAGTCGCCACGATTTGATTCAAACCAATGTCTACGGCTTCATGTCGGGGGCCATCGCGGTTCGTTTATTCTACGTGTTTTTATTGGCGTTGTTTGCCGTCAAAGACAAGGATTTTCGGCAGTATTCGGTGCTTTTGGTGGTTCGTTCGATTGCATTTTGGGGGCTGCACGGTATTTTGAGCAATTTTTTCACGAACCCTTCGACCGCGCTAATGGTTAGTTTTCTGTCGTCGCATATCCTGCCGCTGGGGTTGATTGTTGCGTTTAGGGTCATATTTCCGGGCAAACGATTTCCTAAATGGGTCGAAAGCGTCCTAAAATTCATTATGGTCGTGAATATTCTTTTGGCGGTCATTATCTTATTTGGGTATCGTTGGCAGTGGATTTTGGCAAGCACCTACTTAATGATTGCCACACAAGTGTTTATTTTGGCCATGTACGTTTTTGCCATTATCAAAAAATACCCCATCAATTGGAATTACTCGGTGGCGTATTTGCTCGGCATCGGTAGCTATATTTTTGTTCAAATGCGCTTGGTTGGATGGGTGAGCTTCCCGTGGATATCGCCCGTAGCATTGCTGTTTTTTATTCTTGAATTTTTGGTATTCGGGTATTTTTTGGGAAAAATTATCATTGATTATGAGCGCAACCGGGCGCTGTCGGTCCAAGAATTGGCTTTTATCAAAGAACAAACGTTAAGGGTACAGGAATTAGATCGTTTGAAAACGCGGTTTTTTACCAATATTTCTCACGAGTTTCGTACGCCGCTCAGCCTTTTGACTGGGCCATTGGAAGAAATCCGGCAAAAGTACCCGAAAGAAGGGATGATACCGATGATGCAACGCAACGTAAAACGCCTGCAATCACTTATCAATCAATTGCTTGATTTGTCTAAATTAGAGGCGGGAGAGTTTAAGGTTGAAACGCAGTACGGCGATATTGCGGCGTTTTTTGGGTACATTTTTTCCTCTTTTGAGTCCTTGGCCCAGCACCAAAATATTCATTTCAATGTGAGCCAAAGCCGTCGTTCTTTTGAGACGTATTTTGATGCCGACAAACTCGAAAAAATCATCACTAATCTCCTTTCAAACGCCTTTAAATTTACCCCTGTCAACGGTCGGATTGAGATACGGGTGTTTTATCAGACCATTGACGCCGAAGATTGGCTTTTGTTGGAAGTGGAGGATAACGGTATTGGGATTGATGCCGAGCGACTGCCTCGAATATTTGACCGTTTTTATCAAGTTGACGATACCGCCCAACGCAACTACGAGGGAACGGGCATCGGATTAGCTTTGGTTAAAGAACTAGTGGACTTGTTCAAAGGAAAAATCACGGTCAAAAGTGAAGTGAACCAAAGCACGGTCTTTCGGGTGGAGTTACCGTTGCCAAAACCTAAAAATGGCCTAGACAAGGAGTTTACGATTCCAACCACCCCTGCCTACCCAACCACCTCCATGGAGCGGTGGCCGTCTGATCGCACACCGGTAGTTGGTTTGGCTATGGATGCTACCAAGCCGATGTTGCTAATTGTTGAAGATAATCCCGATTTAAGGCAATACCTGTACGGTTTATTTGAGCCACATTATCAAATTGTACAAGCCATAAACGGTCAAAATGGCTTGGACTTGGCTTTTGAGCTGGTACCTGATGTGGTAGTTACCGACCTGATGATGCCGCTGCTCGATGGCTTTGGTTTATGTCAACGACTAAAATCTGACCAACGCACCAGCCATATCCCGGTGGTGTTGCTGACGGCCAAGGCCACCTTGTCTGACCGCTTGGAAGGCTTCGAACTAGGGGCGGATGACTACTTGCAAAAACCGTTTAACAAAGAAGAACTGTTGGTCCGGGTCAGGAATTTAATTCAACAGCGGGCTATTCTTCGGCAGAAATTCAGCCTCATGGGGCCGCTCGCTCCGAGTCAAACCGCTGGGATACCCGAAAGTCTGGACAATCAATTCATTAAGAAAGCCCGCGAAATTGTAGAGGCGCATTTGGGTGATAGTAGCTTTGATGTCGAAGAATTTTGCAAGGAAATAGGCATGAGCAGGACCAATTTGCACCGTAAATTGAAGGCGCTGACCGATACCTCTACGACTGAATTTATCCGCACAATACGCCTGCAACGGGCGGCGCAACTGCTGCTCCAGCGTACCCATACTGTGTCGGAGATTGCCTATCAGGTGGGTTTTGAGAGTTTACCTTATTTCTCCAAATCGTTTCAGGATAAATACGGCAAGCCGCCGTCGGAGTGGCAAGGGCGTTAAAAATCTTTTAAGTAGCTCCTTTCTCGCGTGCGTTGTAAGATAGTTCGAGGGTTAGTAGGCAATTTTAGGTGTTTTAGAGTGATATTCTAATTGGGGTATGTTTATTGTGTATTATGGCTTTATAGGCTATTTTTGGCCAATTCGTTGGCGCTACCTTAATTATGCGTCAATTATGCGTCGTTATGTCTTAAAAAAGGCCATTTTTTTACTCTGATGAATCATCAAGATTAGCTTTCAGGTAAATTTTAAAAGTTTTTTTGTATCCCTAAAAAGTGTTTTTAGATAGATGTTGGTTATCGTAGTGTTGGTATATTTTATGAGGTATTTTGACGGAGCAACGACCCCAAAATAGTTAAGATTAGATCATTATGCGTTTATTTTCTATCACACTACACACGAATAAATCTGCCACTGACAGTCAATGGGTTATTGCGTTTTTGGTAGCTAATTATCCTCGCCTTCTTTGGTTTTTTGTTTTTTTTGTGCTCACCATCGGGTTATCTTCAAGGGCGGCGCTTGGCCAAAAAAAAGTTGACAGGTTTTTAACCCTTAAAGGACAGCCCCGTTTGGATAGCCTAGAGCTATACTACGTGTCGGTGTGGGAAGATATGGACAGCACTACGGCTTTTAAAGAAATCAACTCTGTCAGAACCTACGCTGATAAAACCAGAGATGAATTGCTCGCCGTCTATTCAGAATATTTAAAAGCGCGGTACCATCTCAGGGGGATAGAACGAAACTTGAAAATCGTTTACCCTTACCTCAAGGCTATTCAGGCAAGATTGAACACACAAAAACCAAACGCGCTTACGGAGCGCCTGAATGCGGATATTGAGCATTTTTTGGGGGCAATTTTATACATCGAACGTACTAATACGGTTAAGGGAATTACGCATCTTCTTTCCGCAGATTTGACCTATCGAAAAATAGGGTACGAAAACATCCAATTTGCCGACCGATTACTTGCTCATCTGGGTCTTTATTATCAGGTAGAAGTGGGTGACTATAAAACAGCCATGGGGTATTTTAAAGAGGCTGAATCGTATATTTATAAAGATCCTATCGACAAGTACCGGATTGCTTTTTACAAAGATTACGCAAATTGTTTTGCCAGACTGAAGCAGTACGACAAGGCTATTAAGTACAATAAATTGGCGATGGCGCAGATTCGGCTGAAAAGAGACAGTCTTAAAGTCGGTACCATCAGTGGCAATATCGGGGAAATTATCCTCAATGAATTTGCCAACCCTATTGAAGCGGAGCCTTATTTTCACAAAGAATTGTTGTATCGACAGCGCTATAAACCCCATGGAATAGACGACATTGCCAAGGTGTACGGAAATTTGTGTCAGGTGGCTGGGCTCAAGAAAAACCCAGAAGAAGTGTTAAGCTATTTTAATAAAGCACTCAAAACCATTGAAATGTATGAAGACACGGTTGACCGGCATAGTATCCTGATGTCTATCTACCGAAATCGAATGGCGGCCGATACGCTTTTGGGGGATTATAAGAGTGCCTTTCGTCACGAAAAATTATACTATGAAGAGTTGATGGCTAGCTTGCGTCATAACTTGAGAGTGGCTACTTCGGAAGCCTCCATTAAGTTTGACGTTGAAAAAAGCAGGCTCCGGGCCGAGCTTGCCAACCAGCAAGCCAAAAATTCGCGCTTCTGGGTGTTTGTCATTTCCTTGCTACTGTTGGTAGCGCTGATTGGGGGATATTTCTTGTATTTTCGTCAACGCGCCAAGAAAGAGGAGCTCGCCCAACGCCTGTCTTTTGAACAAAAGGAAGCCGAACGTTTGGCGGAGTTGGACTTGCTTAAAACCCGTTTTTTTGCCAATATCTCTCACGAATTTCGAACCCCGCTGACGCTCTTGGTGGGGCCGTTGGCAGATTTTCAGAAAAAATACCCCGCCGAAGCCATGATTCCGGTCATGCAGCGAAATTTGGGCCGGTTGCAAGCCCTGATTAATCAACTGCTTGATTTGTCGAAACTCGAAGCGGGTAAGATGGAGCCGCAGATTCAATACGGCGATTTGCCGCATTTTTTTCAGTATTTGTTTGCCTCGTTTGAGTCGCTGGCCCAGAGCAGAAAGATTATGTTTCAACGCTCACAGAGCCATGAATATCAAATGGCTTATTTTGACGAGGATAAATTGGAAAAAATTGTCACGAATCTGCTTTCCAACGCCTTTAAATTTACGCCAGAAAACGGCCGCGTAACCGTCGAAATTGCTTATGTATCATCTGCTGAAGCTTTTGGGGGGGCATTGATTACCATCACCGTGGCCGACAGTGGCATCGGTATTGACCCCCAACGGCTGCCCCGCATCTTTGACCGTTTTTATCAGGTTGACGATAGCCAACGACGGGATTACGAGGGCACTGGTATCGGGCTAGCGTTGGTGAAAGAGCTAGTAAATGCGCTTTGTGGGACGATTGAGGTAAAAAGTACTTTGGGAAAAGGGACGGTATTTGTCGTTAACTTACCCTGCGACCAAGCCCACTGGGGAGACCGAGTGCTCAATGCCGAGGCCAATCAAGTACGTCAAAAAAGCCCCGTTGTGTCTTTGGTTGAAGAATCCAAAATATTGCCTCTCGCCGCTGCTACGGCCGATTTGCCCATTTTATTGATTGTTGAAGATAACCCGGACTTACGCCAATACGTACGCGGTGTTTTTGGTGGCCGCTATCAGATAGAAGAAGCGCAGGATGGAGAAGACGGCTTGAAAAAGGCCATTGAATTGGTGCCCGATATTGTGATTTGTGATTTGATGATGCCGCGCCTCGATGGCCTGGGTTTTTGCAAAGCGCTGAAAACAGATTTGCGCATCAACCACATTCCAGTGGTGATGCTGACCGCCAAAGCAACGCTCGAAGATCGTTTGGAAGGATTGGCGCTTGGCGCGGATGATTATTTGGCGAAGCCATTTAGTACGGATGAACTCCAAATACGGGTCCAAAACTTACTACAACAGCGGTTGGTTTTACAACAAAAATACAGCCAAACGGCCTTAGTGGCCGAGTCACTCCCAATGGCCGAAGTGGTGCCTTCAATGGATGAACTGTTTTTGGAAAAAGCACTGGGAGTCGTAGAACATAATAGCGCCGACAGTAGTTTTGATGTAGAGGCTTTTGCCGAGGCCATGAATATGACCTCGGTGCAGCTAAGGCGTAAGCTAAAAGCCCTGACTGGCCAAACCGTGACGGTGTTTGTGAGAAATTATCGCTTGGAAAAAGCGGCAGAATTGCTGCGAAGCCGGGCGGGAATGGTATCAGACATCGCGTACCGAGTAGGTTTTGAAAGCCTGCCGTATTTCTCCAAAGTATTTCAGGAAAGGTTTGGGAAAGCGCCGTCGGAGTGGCATTAGAGAAGGCGATTGAAAACAAAATGATTATGAATAAGTACAAGTGGTCAAGGATAATTCTTTTTGCGCTCTTTTGTTTTATTACCTACGAAGGCTACCCGCAAGAGATTATCTTATCATCTGACCAAAAGTTGCCTATCAATATTACACCTTCCATAGAGGTTTTTAAAGACTCCTCTGCACGGCTGAGTTTAGCGCAAGCAATCACCAAAAACTACCAGAAGTCTACCAAAGACCACTTTATTTTCCCTTATACCAACGATGCTTTTTGGGTAAGATTTAAACTTAAAAACACCAATTCTCACACCAAAAACTGGTTTTTGGTGTGGGGGAATCCCTTGGTTGAGCAGCTTGATTTTTATATCTCAGATAGTACAAACCAGCGTTTCTTGCACAAGCAACAAAAAATTCTGACCCGTGAAAAAGAGCGAAAAATGATTGACCAAGAACCCAAATTTGCTTTTGAGCTAGGCCCGCAACAAACCAAAACGGTCTATATCAAGCTCACCAGCAAGCGCGGGCATTATGGTAATTTGAGAATACACTCCGAGGAGTCTTATTATAAATCCAGATTGGATGATTACGCGGGTCAGAGTTTTTTTAATGGCTTGGTTATTTTTCGCCTTTTTTTGGTGGTTTCGCTGAGTCTATTCGTCATCAAAGACTTACCTTTTCGACTTTATTCTCTGCATACAGTCATCAAGACTTTCGCATTTTGGGGCTATTTGAACATCGCAGGGCCGTGGTTTACGGACGACCCCGACTTGGCAAAGAAAATAGATTTTCTTTTCTACAATTCGGTGACCATCGGGGCTGGTATCTTTGTTTACTTTACACAAATTCGTGGAAGGCTCCCCAAAATTCACAACATTTTTACCACCCTAATTATCCTTGCAACAATCTTTGAGAGTATCGCCATTTTTATTGATTATCAATGGTATTGGCTTAAGCTAGGTGTCTATAGCATTATCGTTTCGGCGTTCTATTTCTCGACTATATATCTATATAGCATAGCCAATAAAATCACAGTCGAAAAATACTATGCTATCCCTTTTATTTTGGGTTTACTCAGCTATGCTTTGCTCTACATCAGGCTTTTAGGATGGATTGAATACGAGCCGCTGTATTCAATTGCCTACCTTTTATTTTTGGGAGAAATTTTCGTTTTCGTTATTTTTTTGGGAAGAATCTTTAGAAATACCGAACAAAATAAACGCCTAGCAGAACAACAATTAACGTTTAACCTCGAACAGTCGGCCCGTCTCAAAGAGCTTGATACCCTCAAAACCACTTTTTTTGCCAATATTTCTCATGAGTTTCGTACCCCGCTGACGCTCATTTTGTCGCCGCTGAACGACCTGCAAAGGGAGTTTCCTAAGCGTGAAATATTTCGCATCATGCAGCAAAATGCCGAGCGACTGTTGGCTTTGATTAACCAATTGCTTGATTTGAGCAAATTAGAAGCAGGCAAAATGACGGTAGAGATACAACGGGCTGATTTGTCGCGGTTTTTGCGGCAGCTGCTCGCTTCGTTTGAGTCGTTGGCGCAGAGTAAAGGCATCGTTTTTCAATACGAACAAAGTCAGCCTACCCGAATCGACTATTTTGACGCCGATAAACTCGAAAAAATCGTCACCAATCTGCTTTCAAATGCTTTTAAGTTTACCCCCGAAAAGGGTCGAATCGAAGTGCGGGTAGATTATACCGAACACGACTGTATCATTAAAATCAAGGACAGCGGCATCGGAATTGCGGCCGAACGCCTTCCCGTCATTTTTGACCGATTTTATCAGGCCGACCAAGGTAGTAATCGAAATTTTGAAGGAACAGGCATTGGTTTGGCGCTGGTGAAAGAATTGGTGCATGTTTTGCGTGGCCGAATTGAGGTGAAAAGTGAATTGGGGATAGGGAGCACCTTTGTGGTAACATTGCCCTGCGATGCCGCTACTTGGGGACAACAATCTTTAAACAAAAATGACTTTGTCGGAGCGGTTGCAAAAACGACCATTTTTGAAGAAGCCATTGAATACCCAACCGATTCTTCCGTATTGGAGGGTGTGGTTATGGGGCAGGTTGGGCTTGATTTACCCATTTTGTTGATTGTGGAAGATAACCCTGACTTACGCCAATACGTGCGCGGTATTTTTGGCGAGCGCTATCAGGTAGAAGAAGCGCAGGATGGAGAAGAGGGATTAAGAATAGCTTTTGAGTTGGTGCCCGATATTGTGATTTGTGATTTGATGATGCCGCGCCTCAATGGTTTCGGGTTTTGTCAAGCGCTAAAAACAGACCCGCGTACCAATCATATTCCGGTGGTAATGCTGACCGCCAAAGCAACGCTCGAAGACCGTCTGGAAGGATTAGCACTCGGGGCCGATGATTATCTGGCCAAACCGTTTAGCTCAAATGAACTCCAAATACGGGTGCAAAACTTGCTGCAACAACGGCGGGTCTTGCAACAAAAATACAGCCAAAACGGAGTGTTAACTAACCCGCTGCCCGTTGCCGAAAAAGAGCCATCGATGGATGATGTATTTTTAGAAAAAGCGCTAGGAGTAGTAGAAAGTAATAGCGCCGACAGCAGTTTTGATGTAGAGACTTTTGCCGAGGCCATGAGAATGACCTCGGTGCAGCTAAGGCGTAAACTAAAAGCCTTGACGGGCCAAACCGTGACGGTGTTTGTGCGAAATTATCGCCTGGAAAAAGCGGCAGATTTGCTGCGCAGTCGAGCAGGAACGGTATCCGACATTGCCTACCAAGTAGGTTTTGAAAGCCTGCCGTATTTCTCCAAAGTATTCCAAGAAAGGTTTGGGAAAGCGCCTTCGGAGTGGCATTAAAAATGCCATTGTGTAGCGAAAACTGGAAAATTAGGAAGCATAAAAAGGGTTGTCTCAGACTTTTGAGACAACCCTTTTTATTGAAAATGTGCGTTTAAATCGTTTTTTGTAGACCTACTTAAGCGCTCAAACCAAGGCTTAAATGTTGCCCTTCCAGTACTAAAAAAAGCCTTAATTCTTCAAATAAAGGCTTTTTGTCCAAAACGAGTAAAAGAAAGTTCAAAATGAGGAAGAGAAATCAATTTCTGTTTTGAGAGTCTCTCTGTCTTTTTTTGGGGGGTTCAGAATGAGGAAGAGAAAGTCCAGTTTGTGCTAACACTTGGCGGGCAAAATCGGCCAATTTTGTCTCGCTCACTCACCCAAAGAGTGACGTGTTTTCCTAGACCATTTTTAGAACCATACTCAATTTATGAAGACTACGTATTGAGTCGCTCTTCATTATGGCGAGCCGAAATCGCCTGACGATGCAGTAGACCATGCGTTCAATTACGACAAAACATGAAAAAAATTGTAACTCTTCTACTCAAAGCAGTGGGCGTTTTGGTGGCCGTCGTTGGCCTTGTCTTGCTGTTTGTCAACTTCCGAGGTGTACCTTCTTACGAAGTCAATATACCCGAAAATATCAAAAATATCAACGTAGAAATCACCCCCGAGCGGGTGGCACGTGGCGAGAAAATAGCCCTAGTGATGTGCAATGCCTGCCACGCCAACCAAGATAACCGACTGGTAGGTAAGCACATTGCTGATTTGCCAGCGGAGTTTGGTAAGGCTTATTCGCTCAACATCACTCAGGATGGCGAAGATGGTATTGGGAGCTGGACCGATGGAGAAATCATGTATTTTCTCAAAACGGGAATCAAACGCAACGGGCAGTACGCACCCATTATGCCCAAGTTTCCGCGCATGGCCGACGAAGACTTGAAGTCAATCATTGCCTACTTGCATTCAGACCGCTTTCCTGTGCAAGCTACCAAAGGGGAGGGGCATGAGCAGGAGCCCAGTTTGTTGCTTAAAGTACTGACCCATACCGTAATGAAACCCATTGAGCCAGTGACAGAACCGATTTTGGTGCCTGATTCTACCGATAAGGTGGCGTTTGGGAAGTATATCGCCAACGACCTCATTGCGTGTTACGCCTGCCATTCGGGCGATTTGGCCAAGGCAGACCCGCTTCATCCCGAAAAATCGTTTGGCTTCTACGGAGGGGGTATCAAAATGCCCGATTTGGAAGGTAAAATTATTCCTACCGCCAATTTGACCTTTGATGAAGAGACGGGTATCGCCAAAAAATACAACGAGGAGCAGTTTGTGCACGCCGTTAGATTTTGCAAAAAACCTGACGGGGGCATTCTGCGCTACCCCATGCAGCCTCACATTACCCTAACTGACTACGAAGTCAAGGCCATTTTCGCCTACCTTAAAACAGTCCCTAAAATCAAGAATAATGTCAATGTACCCTAGGTGCACCTTTTCGGAGCCTATTAACAACCTTTCGTGGTAGAAAGAGGGAAAGTCGGGGGGCGATATTATGGCCTAATCTCAAACCCCGCTTTTCAGTTTTTTCCCGAAGTTAATGATCCTATATCACCCTTAGCATTTTCTTTCTACTAAATGAAAAAACTCTTTTACTTCGTCGTGACTTTGCTCACGAGTCAACAACTTTGCGCCCAAATCAAAACATGGAATGGCTCCGTAAGTACTGATTGGTACAACGCCGCCAACTGGACTCCCTCCGCTGGTGCAACGGCTGGTGTTCCTACGGCAACCGACAACGTGTTTATCACTCTTGCCAGTCCGGACCCCATCATTGCTTCGGGAAATGCCGTGGCCAAATCCATCAATATTGATGTAGTAGGTAGTTCGTTGACCATCAACAACGGCGCAACATTGACGGTTTCTACGAACGGGGGCGATGCGGTCAGTGTAATAAGGGGCACGCTGACTAACAACGGTACCCTTTCGGTTACCAACACTGCCCCTTTTGCTTCTGGTCTGGAAGCGATGTCTTTGACCACCAGCGGAACGGTAACCAATAGTGGGGTATTGACCCTCAACGGAGGAGAGAATGTGGCCCTCAACATTGCAGGAAGTACGTTTACTAATCAATCGGGCGGAAATATTACCTCAAACGGGCGTGACGTGATGCGCATGAGTGGTTCGGGTACGAGTTTTACCAACGCCGCAGGAGCGACTTTTGCGGGAACGGGTACTAATTCGGGGATTTTTGCCCAGCCTGGCTCAATTACGAATGCAGGAACAATGGATATTACTGGTTCAATAGAACTCTATAATTTAGCAGTTTTTACTAATTCGGCATGTGGGAAGTTCAAAGTAACTGGCGCTTTCTTCAACCAGTCGGGCAGTTCCCTCTCCAACGCAGGTTTTTTACACGTTACGGGGTCATTATCCAACAATGGCACAGCAACCAATACGGGAGTGGTGAAGTCTGCGTCGGGAACGATCCCCAATTCGGGCAACGCTTCGGTAAGAGTGAATGATACGCCCACGCCTATTTTTACCTACGGCGGCACTTTCAACGGAATCATCAATGGGATTTTTAAAGATCCAGCAGCCGCCACTTCGGCTGGAACGTTTACAGCCCCTAATACCTTTGTAGGGGATAATACCCTGCCGCTGGGTTCCCAAACACTTTATGCCCAAATCACGCCTTCGGGAGGCGCCTGCCAATACATCGTCCCTTTTACGTTTGACTATACGCCACCTCCTTTTTTTACTACCCAGCCGAGCAACGTTGCGGTATGCAGCGGGTCTCCTACCTCGTTTACGGTGGCTGCTACCGATGCCGTTTCGTATCAATGGCAAATCAGTACCAACAACGGCAGCAACTGGAGCAATCTTTCTAATAATGCAACGTACGCGAATGTAACGACCGTGACGCTGAATATCAGCAGCTCAACTGGGTTGGGCAGCACTATCTATCGGTGCGTGGCCACGGGTGCTGGTGGAACCACCAACTCAAACTCGGCCTCTATCACCCTCAATCCAGCCACTACTCCGCCTTCGACGGGGACAATTACCTGGACGGGAGCGGTCAGTACCGATTGGAATACGCCCTGCAACTGGTCGCCAGGTAGTGTGCCCACGGTTGACAATGAAGTGCTTATCAATAACGTTGCGAATGACCCCGTGGTAGCCTCAGGGACCACGGCCAATACAGGCTACATCACCCTAAGTACGGGAGCTGTATTAACGGTGAACAGCGGAGGGGTTTTGAACGTGAGGGGCAACACTAACGATGGAATGAGGCTTGTTGCTGCCACCTTTACCAACAACGGTACGACGGATATTCAACGCCCTGGAGGTTTACCCTTTGCATCAGGAGGGATTTATTCACAAACGGGTTCTGCAGTAAACAACAGCGGAACGCTCACTGTTAATTCGGATGGAGCTCCTTTTTCAAATGGTGGAGGAACGTTTAATGTAACTAACAACAGCGGAGGGGTGTTGAATGTCATCAACGGTAATGGGTTTACTTCCATTGGAGTATCTACCAATAGAATCGGGATAACAAATAATGGCACTATCAACAGCAACTGTAGCTCCATAAGTGGATTCTATTCTTTCATAAACAATGGCATTGTAAATATAAACACTGGAGGGATTACGGTTGCGAGTGGTAAATCATTGACCAACAATGCCTGCGGTAAAATAGTCGTAAATGCGGGGAATTATACCAATGCTGGACCTACCACTAATGCGGGTTTTATCCATGTAATCAACGAAATATACACAACCTCAACGTTTAGTAATACAGGAATACTGAAATACGGAACCGTTGCGGGGACAACCAATATTTCAAACACGAGTACGTCGGCAATCATTGTTAAAGATAGTCCCACGCCTATTTTTACATATGGAGGCGCTTCCTACAACGGTACCATCAATGGCATTTATACTGATGCAGCAGCAACAAATTTGGCGGGTACATTCACACCTCTAAATTCTTTTGTGCCAGATGCAGGCTTGCCCATCGGTTCTCAAACGCTTTATGCCAAAATCACACCCAGCGGTGGTGCCTGTTTTTACATTGTCCCGTTTGTGTATGTGGTTTTGCCAACCTTTACCGCTCAACCTTCCAATGCCACAAAATGTTCGCCAGAGGCGGCATTTTTTACGGTTTCAGCAAATCAAGCTACTTCTTACCAGTGGCAAGTAAGCACGGATAACGGTACCAATTGGACCAACATCACGGCCAACGCTATCTATACCAATGTGACTACTACCACACTGAATATCAGCAATACGGCAGGCTTAAACACCTATCAGTACCGGTGCGTAGCAACAAACACTGGCGGCTCTGCCAATTCCAATGCCGCCCTTTTGACGGTAATAACGGGCGTAAATACGCCGACTGGCACGCTTACTTGGACTGGCACTTTCGGGACAGATTGGAGTCAGGCCTGTAATTGGTCGCCAGCCAGTGTGCCCGCAGTAGGCAATGACGTAGTCATTCCCAATACAACCAACGACCCCATCATTGGGGCATCAATAAATGCGTTGGCTAAGTCGGTAGAAGTTCAGGCTGGAGCTTTGTTGACTGTTGCCGCCAACGGCAGCATTACCGTAAATGGCTCCAAAACGGTGTCAAGTATCGTAGCGGCGTTTCATAACATCGGTACAACCGAAAACAACGGGATAATCAGTATCGGTACTACGACCAGCTCAGGAACCAACGGTTTGTTAAATAAGGGCACCTTTAACAACAATGCCGCCGCTGAATTGAGAATAGATAATGCCACTTCGGCGGGTTTAAATAATAACACGGGAACGTTTAACAATGTGGCCAAAATCATTGTAGGCTTCAACGTAAGTACGGGAAGTAGCGGAGTGAGTAATTCAAGCACGTTTAATAATCAAGCTACTGGGGAAATAAGAATAGATCGAACGACCAATAGTGGGTTTGCCAATGGTGCTGGAACGACTAACAACTACGGAAAAATAATCATAGGGGCCAATGCTGCATTGACTAATAATGGCTTTTTAAATGATGCTACTTTTAACAACAATTTGGGCGGAGAAATTACGCTCGACAGATCAAGCGGCTCTGGGTTGTTTGTAAGATCAGGGACATTTACCAATGCGGGAAAAATAACCTTGGGCTCGATAGCCGCTATAGGAAGTTCTGGGATGCTGGTTGATGCGACATTTACCAATACTGCTACGGGAGAAACCTCCATCACGAATACAAGCACAGGAATTTACAACAGGAGCGGCACCGTAAACAATGCTGGGCTCATCACCTTGACCTCTTCACCTACTGGCCTGAGAAATTCCGTCACGTTTAACAATCAAAGTTGCGGCAGATTAAACGTATTGAATGCGTTAAACAATGACGTAGGAGCAAATTTTACCAACTTGGGGTATGCCTTTGTGGGAGGTAACGTATCGGCGAGTGGTACCTTTACCAACAACGGTGTTTTGATAAAAGGGTCTTTTTCTGGCACCATTATCAACGCAACCAATCCTTCGTTGATTGTCAATAACAACCCCACCAACACCACCATTTTTAGCTATGGTGGTACGTACAACGGCATCATTGACGGCATTTTTACCGACCCCAATGCTACCGCTTCGGCTGGGATGTTTACCTCTCCCAATACCTTTACGCCCTCGGGAGCGTTGCCGGGGGGCTCACAAACCCTCTACGCCAAAGTTACCCCGAGTGGCGGTTCCTGTTTTTACGTAGTTCCATTTACGTATGTAGTGACCATCCCTGCCCCAGTTTTCAGCGTTCACCCGAGTAGCGCAAACAAATGTGCTGGAGTAGCAACTTCGTTTACCGTAGCCGCTGCCAATGCCTCCTCGTATCAGTGGCAAATAAGTACCAACGGAGGCAATAATTGGGCAAACGTTGCTGCATCGGGAATTTACACCAACGTCACAACCACAACCCTCAACATCAGCAACGTAACTGGGCTTAATGGCAACCAATACCGCTGTGTGGCTACGGGAGCAGGAGGCAGTACGAACTCAAACGTGGCAACGCTGTCTGTAATTCCAGCCACCCTGACGCTGGTGAGCCCTACCGACGACATCAACACCAACGCAGGCACCAAACAGGCCGCGCAAACCATCACGGCCACCAACAAACTAACGGCACCCGCCAGCGTAATTTATCAGGCGGGCAATGCCATCATGCTTAGCCCAGGTTTTGTGGCAGACAACGGGGTAATCTTTCTCTCCCAAATAGGAGGCTGTAATTAGTCTTGAGGTTTCATACCCCCCCTTTATTTGAGAATGACCGCAATAGTAAAGATCATGAGTGTACAATCATTTATTCCAACCATTGAAAGTGCGGTGTATTTGCCGCGCTTTCAAACCAAAGAAGGCGAGCGGGCCATCGACCCGTGCCGGATTGTGTACCTGAGTGCACAGTTGAATTATACGCTGTTTTACCTAGACGACGGCGAGCAGGTCCTGACGTCGTTGTCGCTGAGTAGCTATGCCTCACTGCTGGAAGACTACGGTTTTATCAGGGTACATAAATCCCATTTAATCAACGGTTATCACCTCGGCCAGTGCCGCCTGAACCCCAATCGGGAGCTGCGCTTGCCCAACGGTAGGATAATAGAAGTGGCGCGACGGCGCCACGTGGGGCTCAAAAAAAGGATAATTAGTCAATCGGGGAATTTCTCACAAAAATCGCTTTCTCCCACCATCCCCAACTTTTCTACCAACGTTTAAACTTTTCTACCAATGAAAAAACTCTTTTATCTCTTTATGGCTTTGATGCTGAGCCATTCCCTCTTTGCTCAACCAGAAATAAACATAAAAGGTCGAAATGTGACTATTTTGAGCGGAGATACAAGCCCTTCGACGGACGATAATACGTCATTTAACCGACAGTATACTTCTGGAGCAACTGTAACGCAAACTTTTACAATAGAAAACATCGGTACCACTACTTTAACCTTGACTGGAAATCCTGCTGTTACAGGTACAAATTCAGGTGATTTTACAGTTACTACAAGCCCCTCTCTGAGTATCCCTGCGGGGGGAAGTACTACATTTTCTATAAGGTTTGACCCCTCTGCTACTGGTACACGAACGGCAACAGTGACTGTCAATAATAACGATAGCAGCGAGGGTGCTTATACTTTCAGTATTTCGGGAATAGGGCAATCTGTCACACAGGTTCGATGGGTAAATAATCAGGGAGCAAGCCGCCCATCAACCGTTACTTTAGATGGCGTAACCTATCCTGTTTTTGCTAACACCTACACCGATATACAGAGTGCCATCAATGCCGCCGTAACGGATGATATTGTGTATATAACAAACGGTTTATACCGAAACCCCAACGAAGCTACATCCAATAGCTGTGTATTCTCAGGAACAGGCCAGCAGTTTAATCTGTATCTGACCATCGAAAACAAAGGGATTACCTTAACCTCGGAAACAGGAAATCACTGTACTTCCGATGCCCGTTTGGTTGGGTATGGAATATTTACCGATAATGCCTCAAACACATTGATTCAGGGCTTACATCTTGACAGTGTGCGGGTAAATGGTTTTTGGGACACCAATTTTGCTACGGGAAGTCCCTATTCTCAGTCGGGGAATCTAAAAATAAGAAACAATAAAATTTCCAATACAAGAGGACATGGTATAAAAACGGATACCGGTGGCCCCACGGGCGTCCCCATTAACAGAGGTGCCTGGGATATTACGGGTAACTATTTTGAAAATATCGGTTTTTATAATGCAATGGGTGACTGCCCGACTCCTTCTCCGGTCACTGCCATTTGGTTAGGTGAAGCCGGGAATAGTTTTTTGATTTCGAATAATATTATTGATAATACCAAATGGGCGGGTATTTTGTGTGATGGCTACGGTGGCTATCAATCCATGAGTAGTTTTCCAAATTTGGATGGTGCCGTAACTATCTCAGGCAACAGAATTAACCGTACCGTAGATGCGGGGATTCAAATTGGTTTCTCCTCCGGAACGCCGGGTTACTATCCGACCAATGCCTACATTACGCACAATACCATCACCAACGCCAATACCGGACAAAGTTTGGGCAGTGGGGCTATTACGGTGCTTTCGAGTAATGTCAAAGGTAAAAATATCACGTATAATGATGTATCGACTTCTTTCAATGGCTTAGCCATAGATATTGCAGGGTGGGAAAGCGCGTCTGCCGCTAACCCAACTTATGTAAACTATAATAATTTTTATAACCTGACGAGCGGCAGCTTTGGGGTTACGCACAAAGCCGGAATATCGCCAAACGGTCCTTACGGTACGGCTGATAACCTGACTTTTTATAATTTTGAAAATAACTATTGGGGAGCAGCAAATGGACCGATGTACACAACGAATCCGAGTGGGACTGGGGTTGCTCTGCGAAAAGAAACGGTAGCTATCAGTGGGGTTGTTTATTCGACCGGTGATTTTGACTTTACCCCGTATAGCACCACCGCAAACACAGTTTCGTCGGCGAGCCTTAGCTGCTGTCAGATACCTACTGCTGGTATATCCTATTCAGGTTCTCCATTTTCAACAAACGGCAGTACAGTCAGTGTCAATCGTACCGGTACACCTACGGGCACATTTACGTCAAGTCCGGCGGGATTGAATCTGAACGGAGATACCGGTCTGATCACCCCAAGTTTGAGTACGCCGGGTACCTATACAGTTACTTATCTCGTGGCAGCTTCAGGGAGTTGCAATGCGGTGACGGCCACTGTTTCGGTAACGATTGTAATCCCCGAAATGAACCTCAAAGGCAATGGTGTCAACATTGTTGACGGTGATACCAGCCCCACCACCACCGACCACACCGATTTTGGTACACAGTCGGTGGCTTCGGGAACGGTTGTAAGAACTTTTACGATTGAAAATACGGGTACGGGGGCGTTAACGCTGTCGGGTAGCCCTTTGGTGAGTATGAGCGGCATCAATGCGGGAGATTTTATTGTGACTCAACTACCAACCACACCCGTGGCGGCCACCAACGGCTTCACCACTTTCCAAATCACCTTTGACCCTTCAGCCGGTGGACTGCGAACCGCCACCGTAAGCATTGCCAATGATGACACTGATGAAAATCCCTATACGTTTTCTATACAGGGAACGGGGTCAACTACGTGCTCCCAAGTAGCCACCACTACTCAATCAATGTCTTGGAATGGCTCTGTCAGCAATGACTGGACAAACCCCTGCAACTGGACGCCCAATGGTGTGCCCACTCAAACCAATCCCGTGGTGATTTCTAATGCCGTACCCGTCGTCATTCCTTCTGGGACAAATGCCGCGGCCAAATCAATCAGCCTCAATGGCGGTTTCGGCAATAAAGCTTCGCTGACTATCAGTCAAGGTTCCGAACTGCGTATGGGCAGTACAGAATCTACGGCGACTAAGTTTAATATGGTGCAGTATGCCACTGTAACCAACAATGGCTTACTCATTTTTGAACAAAGTGGCGGCGGTGGTGTCAATAGTACATTTGAGATGGGTTTCGACGACAACATTTTCCATAACTACGGGGCAGTTGTGATCAATTCTACTAATTCAACCCCTATTCAAATCGGCAATAATGGCGTCAATGGTCCTAGCGCTACCTTCAACAACTACGCGTGTGCTACTTTTGTCAATTATGCAGGGCAGATGTTGCTGAATTCCATTGGGGCCTCTATTTTTAACAATGCGGGGCTTTTCAGAACATCGGGAAATTTGGCGATAGTAGGACCGTTTACGAATCAAAGCGGGGGCGTGGTATTTGTTGGAGGCACGCTCCCTAACAATCCAATCACCTCCAGTGGGGGTTCGGTGCGGGTAAATAATAACCCAGCCAACACGAATGTTTTTACTTATACCGGCACTTATACGGGCACCGTAAATGGCATTTTTACGAATGAGGCTGCTACTACCTCTGCGGGTACTTATACCCAAGCTACCAATACATTTAATCCTTCGGGAGCGTTACCGGCAGGGTCACAAACGCTGTACGCTAAAATCACGCCTAGCGGTGGAGCTTGTAATTATGTTGTGCCGTTCACGTACCAAAACGGCTGTAGCCAAGTAGCCACCTCCACCGAAACCATGACTTGGACAGGCTCAGTAAGTACCGACTGGGCGAACCCTTGTAACTGGTCGCCGAATGGTGTGCCAAGTGCTACCAATGCAGTAACCATTCCTGCTGCGACCAACGACCCAATTATATTATCGGGGTCTATGGTGGCGAAGCATTTACAAATAACCGGCTCGGGAGCGAGCCTCACCGTCAATAACGGTGCCAGCCTTACGGTTTCATCTACGGAAGGGGCATTGACTTTGAGCAATAATGGACTTTTAACCAACAGGGGTACTATAAATGCAACCAATAGCAATCCAAACTTTGTTAGTACCTACGCTTTGGGTTTAGGCAGCAATACAACCTTTGACAATTATGGCACTGTAAATTTAACATCTTCGCAAAATACAGGATTAGAGGTAGGCAATGGCAGTACAGTTCATAATTATACAGGTGGATTGATTTCAATAGCGGCCCGTGGCGGAATTAGAGGTGAAGGGCCATTCATTAATGATTCCGGTGCAACCATTTCAATCTCAGGAACTAACTCGGCTATTCAATACAACGGCTCAGTGAGTAATTCCGGTTTAATAGAGGCAACCGGCCAAATAGAAGCCAATAGCGGAGCACAAATCAATAACAATGCCTGCGGTACGATTAAGCTTACGGCGGACTATTTCAATGGACTTTTGGCCACTACTATAAATAATGGTTTCATATTAATAGGCGGCACGTTGCATAGTCCGTCAGGAGGTACTTTTACCAACAATGCTGTTCTGAAATACGGGGCTTTGAATGTTTCGTCAATTTTAACCAATTCGGGTAATGCTTCAATCGTAGTCAATAATACCCCAACCCCAATTTTTACTTATGGTGGTACATACAATGGTACCGGCAGCAGCACCGTCAATGGTATTTTTACCAATTCCACAGCAACTGCTTCAGCAGGTACATTTACAGCACCAATTACTTTCGTGCCGGATGTTTCGCTGCCGGCTGGTTTGCAAACGCTTTACGCCAAAATCACGCCGAGTGGCGGGGCTTGCTTTTATGTAGTGCCGTTTACGTACAATAACACCTTTCCCGAAATGAACGTCAAAGGCAACGGTGTCAGCATCAATGACAATGACAGTTCCCCAAGGACGGCCGACAATACAGATTTTGGTGCGCAGTTGGTTGCTTCGGGCACGGTTGTTCGTACTTTCACCATTGAAAACACGGGTTCCGGGACATTGAATCTTTCGGGTAGTCCCTTGGTGAGTATTGGTGGCACAAATGCGGGAGATTTTACGGTGACTCAACTACCAACCACGCCCGTGGCAGCCACCAATGGCACCACCACTTTCCAAATCACCTTTGATCCGTCGGCAAGTGGTTTAAGAACGGCTACCGTGAGCATTGCCAATAATGACAGCGATGAAAACCCTTACAATTTCAGTATTCAGGGGACGGGTGCTGCACCTGCCGACTACACCATCACCACCACGGGCAACAATGTAGTCATCACCGACGTGACCGGCACAGGCGAAACGCTGGACATCAGTGAAAGTGGAAGTAATATTCGTTTTAACGTAACGGGTAAAACCTACAGCATCGACGGGGGCACTACCACGGCCTTTACCACGCCTGCCGATATTGCCCTTGCCGGCAAAACTGGCATTACCATCAATGGAGGCAATGGCAATGACATCATCAATGTGGCAGCGTTTAGCGCCAACCTACCCGGCCTGACCATCAACGGCGGCACGGGCGATGACCAGGTGAATTTCAATGGCGACATCACCTTCGCTGCTAATGCCAACCTGGATGTGGACATGCAAAACGATGATGCCACCCCTGGCACCGATCAGGTTTCCTTTACCAATAATGCCAATCTGGTGCTCTCTGGCACTGGTGCCGCTGTAATAAAAGTGAGCCGCAACATTAACTTTAGCAATGGCACAGCTTCACTCGAAACGACCAACGGCAACCTAACCCTAGAAGCCAATCAACAGGCCACGGCCACTACGGGCAACTTCATCGGAATAGCAGTCAGTGGTGCTACGGTAAGGGTCAATGGCACAGGAACCCTGACGGTCAAAGGTAAAAGTGGCAACGACTCGGTAATCAACCAATTTGGTATTTTGGTACAAAATGGAGGATTAATCAGTGGTGGTACTAACGCCACGGCCACCATAGAAGGCTCAGCGGGTGCTGGATCAGCCAATGGCAACATTGGTGTATATGTCACAGGTACCAATGCACGCATCACCTCTTTGGGGGGGAATGTCTCGGTTGTGGGCCTCGGAGGAAGTACGGGCGCCAGTTCTACCAGCCGGGGTGTAGCCGTAACCACAAATGGCACCATCACTGCGGGGGGCAGCGGCACTGTGACTGTGAGTGGTACGGGCGGTGCAGGCACGGGTAACTTTAACGCAGGGGTTTATGTAGCAGGTTCGGCAAATACTTTTATTACATCCTCTGGTGGAAATGTGAGTGTAACCGGAGTGGGTGGTGGAACCGGCTCCGGTAACAATAATTACGGTATTTGGATGGAATTGGGTGGCACCATTACCGCCGGTGGCACCAGTACAGTAACGGTAAGCGGACAGGGGGGCGGAACTACCGGTGGCAGCAATTTTGGGGTTAAAACAGCAAGTTCCGGCGCTCAAATCACTTCAAGTGGGGGCAATATAACCGTAACAGGCATCGAAGGCAGCGGGTCAGGCAGCATTGGCATCAGTCATACACTTCCGGCTGCGCTCACCACTGCGACGAATGGTGGTAACATCACCCTCATCTCCAACAGCATGGATTTGGGTGGCACTGTCAGCACCCAATTGCTTGGCAACACCACCTTGCGCCCGTACACCAACAACGTGCCAATCAACTTGGGTACGAGTTCAAATACCATCAGTGGGCCGCTTGGTCTCAGCGATACAGAGTTGGATCAGGTCACCACAGGAACCCTCATCTTTGGCAATAGCAACAGCGGTGATCTCACGGTTTTAGCAGATATTACCCGCCCCGCCAGCACCAATGTACAGCTCGTCAGCGGTGGCGATGTCCTCATCAGCGGCGGCGGATTCAATACGGGCGGTGGGACTTTATTGCTCGACCCTGGCACCTCTCCCAAAGCCGTGAAACCTACTTTTAACGGCACCGACGTCACGGCAAGTACCCTTTCTTTTGCCAGCGATTTACAAATTGCCATCAATGGAGCAACGGCAGGTGATGGTACTGGCGGTACCCATTCACAACTCAAAGTGATAGGCTCGGTGAACTTGACGGGCGTAAATTTGCTTTTTGAAGGCACTTATGTACCAGTGGCGGGCAATACGTTCACCATCGTAGACAATGATGGCTCCGATGTCATTACGGGAACATTTACTGGTCTGGCGGAGGGAGCCACCCTCAGCAATTTCAGGGGAAGTGGCCGAAACGCAACGATTTCTTATACTGGTGGCTCGGGCAATGATGTAGTCATTGCGATCAATAATACCAACCCCACCATTATAGCCGCCGCCGTTACCCGTCAAGAGGGTAGTCCTGGTTCAAGCGCTACCATCGCCACGGTCAACGACGCGGAAACTCCCGCCGGAAGTCTGACCGTTACGGTCACCACTTTACCGCAGGGTATTACTATTACGAACATCACTAATGTTTCTGGTACTGTCACCGCCACCGTAGCGGCTAATTGCTTCGCTGGAATTGGCAGTAAAACGGTGGTGCTGACGGTGACCGATGCCAACGGCGGTACGGCCACGGCCAACTTTACGGTCAATGTGACGGCAAATACGGCACCAACGTTGACCTACAACAATGCTTTCTTTAGCCCGGGAGTAGGCGGCACTATTCTTCCGGCTACTGGCCCGGTTGATAATGGCGAGGTTAATATTGGCCTGCAGAGTGTTTCTCCTTCCCCATCTCCGGCCACCATTACGGTGAATAATTTAACTGGTGCAGTGTCTGTTCCTAACACTATTCCGGTTGGCATTTACACCATCACGGTCGTTGCTTCGGATGTATGCACGACCGCCACCGTGGTTCCCATCACGCTGAATGTGCAATCAGCAGACTACACCATCACCACCACGGGCGGCAACGTAGTCATTACCGATGTGACCGGCACGGGTGAAACCCTTGCCGTCAGTGAAAGCAGCGGTAACATTCGATTCAACGTCGCGGGTAAAACGTACAGCATCGACGGAGGGCCTACCACGGTCTTCACTACGCCCGCCGAGGTAGCCCTTGCGGGCAAAACAAGCATTACGGTCAATACTGCAGTCGGTAACGATATCATCAACGTAGGAGCGTTTTCGAGCAATCTACCATCGCTCACAATCAATGGGGGTACTGGCGATGACCAAGTGTTTATGAACGGAGACATTACTTTTGCCGTCAACGCCAACTTGGATCTTGATCTGCAAAATGATGATGCAACCCCCGGCACTGATGCCGTCACGTTTGCGTCTGGTACCAATTTGGTACTTTCAGGTACGGGGACCGCTACGGTCAAAGTAAGCAAAAACACCACTTTCAATACAGGAAGTACGCTTATTACGGTCAACGGTAATCTCACTGTCGAGGCCAATCAGCAGGCTATACCTACCGCTGGTAATTTTATCGGAGTGCTCATCACGGGCACAAATACCCAACTCCAAACGTCTATTAACGGCACCCTCACGGTGAAAGGCAAAGGCGGAGATGATGCGTCAGGAAGCCAACAGGGAGTCAAACTGGCGGCGGGAGGGAAAATTCTCGGCGGTGAAGGGGCCAATGCCGTTATGGTCGTGGGAACCGGTGGAGCCTCCAGCGGCAGCAGTAATTATGGTGTTTGGTTAACCGATGCCAATTCCCGTATATTTTCGTTGGGTGGACCGGTCAACGTAACTGGTACCGGTGGCGGCTCAGGAACGAGCGGCGGGAATGTGGGGGTACGAGTGACAAGCTCCGGTGAGATTACCTCTGCCGGGGGCAACGTTACTGTTGTCGGACAGGGTGGATTAAATGCTACTGGCAATTCCAATTCGGGAATTTCGGTGCAGGCTTCAGGCAAAATTACTTCCAATGATACGGGTGGCAATGTAACGATTACCGGCACAGGAGGAGGCTCGGGGGCAAGTGCATTAAATGCAGGCATTTTTTTAGCGGACGGTGAACTGTCCGCTGGTGGCTCCGGAACGGTCGATATCACCGGTCAAGGCGGTGCGGGGACCGGAATTTCCAACAATGGATTAGCCCTTGAAGGCTTAGTCACTTCGAAAGGCGGAAATATTACATTGACCGGAAAGCTCGGTGGCGGAAGCCTGGGTACCTATGGTATATACATGTCCAAACAAATGTCGGCTCCCGTATCAAGCATTCTAACCAATGTTCACGGCGGCAATATCTCCATCATTACCAACAGTTTTTACATTGTAGATGCACCTGACATCAGAACCACTGCTGCCGGCAGCGTGACCATCAAACCTTTCACCGCTGGCAAAGAGATCAGTATTTTTGGGGGTTTTGATGGGGTCTCCGACCCTCTCATGCTCTCAGATCTTGAACTTGACAGAATTACCACCGGAACCCTTGTCATCGGTGATGCCACCTCGGGCGACATTACGTCTTCGATTGGAATCACTCGCCCGTCCGTCACTAACATACAGTTCGTGAGTGGTGGTGATATAGTCATTAGTGGAGGAAATATTAATACCAATGGAGGCACCTTATTGCTCGACCCGGGCACCTCTCCCAAAGCAGTGAAACCTACTTTTAACGGCACCGACGTAACGGTAAGTACCCTTTCTTTTGCGGGTGATTTAAGCATCGCCATCAATGGCGCAACGGCGGGGGATGGTACCAGCAGCACCTACTCTCAACTCAAAATAGTAGGGGCCGTAAATCTTACGGGCGTAAATTTGGTTTTTTCAGGTTCTTATACACCTACTGGCAGCGAAACCTTCACTATTGTTGATAACGACGGCAGCGACGCCATTACGGGTACCTTCAACGGTTTGGCCCAGGGAGCTACTATCAGTAATTTCTTGGGTAGTGGCCTCAACGCTACGATTTCGTATACGGGAGGGGATGGAAATGACGTGGTGATTAGTGTAGCGGTTGTTAATCCTGACTATACCATCACCACTACCAGCAACAACCTCATCATCACCGACATATCGGGCAATGGAGAGACATTGGACATCAGTCAAAACAGTACCAATATTCGCTTCAACGTCACTGGGCGTAAGTTTAGTTTGAATGGCGGCATCGCCACCAACTTCCCCGCCGACGTAGCCCTTGCGGGGAAAACAAGCATTACGGTCAATACCGCAGTCGGTAACGATATCATCAACGTAGGAGCGTTTTCGAGCAATCTCCCATCGCTCACCATCAACGGCGGTACGGGCGACGATGCCGTGAACTTCAACGGCAACCTTACCTTGGCCGCCAATGCTAACTTGGACTTAGATCTACAAAACGACGACGCTAACCCTGGCACCGACGCCGTATTGATTGCTTCCAATGCCGTCGTGACCCTCTCCGGCACGGGTACGGCCACGGTGAAAGCGAGCAAAAACCTGACGGTCAATACCGGCGCTAGCCTGATTACCCAAAACGGCAACCTTATCGTAGAAGCCAATCAGCAGACAACGCCAACGACAGGGGATTTTGTTGGAGTTGATGTCAATGGTGGCACACTCAAAGTAACGGGCAGTGGCCTTACACTTGTAAAAGGGAAAGGAGGTACCACTAATTCTGACCGATACGGCATTGTGGTGCAAAATGGAGGGCTGATTGAGGCAGGAAATAATTCTCTAACCGTCCAAGGAACGGGTGGCGGGGGCATTGTCAGTAACAATTATGGCGTGTTAGTAACCGACCCTAACTCCAAAATCACTTCGTCGGGAGGAAACGTGAGCGTAACTGGCCAAGGTGGCGGCAACGGCAACGCTTTTAATAATTATGGGGTGTACTTAGCATCGTCAGGTTTAATTTCAGCCGGAGGTACCGGCACCGTCACAGTGCAGGGAACGGGAGGTAATGGCAGCGGAGGATATAACTTCGGCATTTATTTAGCGGCAAGCTCTGTTACTTCTACCAATGGCAATATCAGCCTGACTGGGCAAGCAGGAGGTGAGAGTGAATCCGGTAGCAACGAAGGCATCCTTTTGGACTTTGCAAGTCGTATTTCTGCGGGTGGTACGGGCAGTATATACATGGAGGGAACAGGTTCGGGCAGCGCTGATGGGTTTAATTACGGAATTAATATAGAAGGCAGTAATTCTCAAATTATCACCAATAACGGGAATATTCAGCTTGTTGGGGTGGGTGGAAACGGTACGGGAACAGCTACTGGAGATTCAGGTATAAATGTGGAGGGGCCCATCACTGCCGGTGGAACGGGTACTATCCATTTACAGGGCACAGGAGCTAGCAAACCGTTCAGTCATGGGGTGATTATTGAAAGCCCTGTTACTACCAATGACGGCAACATCACGCTGATAGGTGTTGGCGGTGCTGATGCTACTGCCCAATTTGGCAGTTATGGGGTAGAAATTGTTGGCACGGTTACGGCAGGAAACGGTAAATCCATTATCGTTCAAGGAACGGCTGGAAGTTCTACGGGGCTTTTCAATGCCGGAGTGTTTATCGGCGTGGCCGACGCGCTCAGCAGTACTACGGGCGGTACTATTCAGGTGACAGGAATCGAAGGAGGCAGCGGTACTGGCATATTAATGGAATCAGAAGGATCTATCTCTACCCTCACCAACGGTGGAAATATTACCCTCATTACCAATAGCCTCGATATGTCAGGCACTTCTGCCATCAGCACCAATACAGCGAGCAGCGTAACCCTGCGGCCTTATACCAACGGAGTGGGCGTTGACCTTGGAGCATCCAGCAATACCCTCGGCGGTCCACTTAGTCTTACTGATGCTGAACTAGACAGAATCACCGCAGGAACCATCAACGTAGGTAATACCAACAGCGGAGTAATTACCGTCAGCGCGGCCATCAGCCGCGCCGTTAATACTACCTTCAATCTAACTTCTGGCGGCACAGTTAATCTGAATGCTTCATCACTCAATATCAACGGTGGAATTTTAAATATCAATGCAGTCGGAGGGATTAGTCCCACTGCTGCCGGGATTGATGCCAGTGCCGGAACGGTTGCCTTTACCGCAGGGAATGACCTCAATATTGTTATTAACGGTACCACGGCAGATACAGATTATCGCCAATTGAACGTAGCGGGCAGTGTGAATCTGACTGGCTTAGATTTGGTACTTAGTACAATCAATGCGTTTATTCCGCTAGGTGGGGCAACATTTACGATTGTCAACAACGATGGCAGTGATGCCATCATAGGTACATTCAACGGCTTGGCAGAAGGCGCCACCCTTGCGAATTTCTTAGGAAGCGGTTTGAATGCGACAATTTCTTATACGGGAGGAACGGGAAATGATGTGGTTATTACCGTTGTCTGTCCTGCTTTTGCGGCACCGACGGCTTCGGTTACAGCTCAACCTGATTGTACTACGCCAACGGGAACGATTGTGGTAACTGCTCCAACTGGTGGAAATATCCAATATAGCGTAGGTGGGACGTATCAATCTAGTGGTACTTTCAGTGGATTGGCACCAAATACCTATTCGGTAACGGCCAAAAACACTGCTTCAGGTTGTATTTCAGAAGCCTTGAGTTTAGTTGTCAATGTCGTACCTGGTGCACCAACGCTGACAGGGGTTACGTTGACGCAGCCGACCTGCGGGGTTCCGACGGGTACGGCGGTGGTCAACGCCACGGGCTCGGGCACTTTGGAATACTCGAAAGATGGCATGAACTGGCAATTGAGCAATACATTTTCATTGTTGTCCCCTGCCAACTACACTTTCAGCGTCCGTTTGCAAAGCAATCCTACCTGCGTAGCGACGTCTACCTCTCAGACGATCAATGTCGTACCTGGTGCACCAACGCTGACGGATGTGACATTGACTCAGCCGACCTGCGGGGTTCCGACGGGTACGGCGGTGGTCAACGCCACGGGTTCGGGCACTTTGGAATACTCGAAAGATGGCATGAACTGGCAGACGAGCAATACATTTTCATTGTTGTCCCCTGCCAACTACACTTTCAGCGTCCGTTTGCAAAGCAA
>NZ_JAAAKZ010000015.1 GCF_009905605.1 Runella sp. CRIBMP | reverse complement strand
ACTGTCGCTCCTTCTGAGTCCCAAAAATATTAAAAAAATTCTATTTCAAAATTTGTATTTTAAGACAGTACCAGCGGTTTCTCCGAGCGGCCCGCCGCCGCGGCTAAACACAGAGTATCACAGATGTAAATAGGTAGTTAAAACTCTGTGAACCTCAGTGAGAGCCTCCGTGCAACTCTGTGTCAAAAAACTGAAAAGCCTGATACTTACTCATTCAAACTGAAAAGCAAAATACGTGCAGGAGCCTTTGCTGGTGTTTTGAAGGCCGTGCGGCACGTTTGAGTTGAGGAAAATGATGTCACCGACTTTCGAGTCATGCCATACGCCATCAATGGTTTCCTTGGCTTGGCTATCGGCTTCGCCTTCCTGACTGTTGACCAACATCAAAATCTCGGCGGCCGGGTGGCGGTGCGCGGGGTGGCTCATCCAATTGCCCGTGAGGGTGGTTACGTGCATTTCAAAACGCTTGCTCATGCTCGTTGGGCGGTCGAAAAAATTCCTTCTCCCGCCTTTGTCGTGGCCTTTAAACTCGGTTTCGTCCCAATTGAGCAGCAGCGACCCGCCGGCTGTTTTGCCTCTTTCAATGTCAAGCGGGGCGACCGAATTGAGCTGAAAAACATAGTATGTAACGGGTGTATCGGTGTTGTTGACCACACTGCGCTTATCGCCCGACATAATCAAGGCAATGCCTCCGGGCTTCAGTTCTTTGGTTTTGCCTTCTACGGTCACCGTCAGAACACCTTCTTTTATGATGAGCAGTTCCTCATTTTCTTGGGTGTACTCGCTGTCGCGCATTCTGCTTTTGGGATTAACGGTGGTAGCGTGTACTTTAAACAACTTAAAATGGGGCGTTGTCCCTTCCAAAATAGGACGTGCTTCGCCTTTCGGTCTTTTGATTACCTGCGCGTCTGACCATTTGTAGACTTTGGAAAAAATGGGTTCAGTGGTCTGCGTAAAAACAAGATGGCTGATAAGGAATAAAGGAAGCAGTAGCTTTAGCATGGGGTTGATTTTTAGCAATTAAGAGTATGTTTAAATACACTTCGGTGATTTGCTTCTGATTGGCTTAATCGACAAATTTACTTTGGTGAGCCCCTTCATTTCTTTTGCTTGCCCAAAAGAAACGAAGCAAAGAAAAGGGCAGCCTGTCCAATGCTTCTACGCTCAATCCTATGCGCAATACGCTGGACAGGCATACCTCACGCGCAAGGATTTATTAGTAATTTATGAGGTTTAAATATGTTTTAAAAGCTGTTATCGTTTGTTGACCTGCTCAATGTAAATGGTCCGAATCAGCGCTTCCCCTTTGATAAATCCGCTGCCGAAGGTCGTGTCGTAGTCCTTTGCCAAATTTTTAGCGATGATTCCGTCCAACGAAGTGTTGGCTTTTACTTCTTTTCTGACGGCATCACGAAGCGCCATCACGGCATCGCGTACAGTTCGATAATCCTTTTTGGTCGCCAAATCGCCGTGACCTGGAATGATGACGGTTTCGTCGTCAATGAGGGTCAGCGCCCGCGCTGCCGCATTGAGCCAACCGTCTACCGACCCGCCAGAATTGTTGTCAATGAACGGGAACCGATCTTTCATAAAGCAATCGCCGGTATGTAAAACGTTGCTTTGCACTAAGTAAAATAGCACATCGCCGTCGGTATGGGCATTGTCTACGTGGAAAAGGATCACATCTTCGCCGTTGAGGTGCAGCGTCATTCCTTCTTTGTACGTAATCACGGGCCAAGCGGCTTCGGCAACCGCTTTGGGTTTTTGTCTGAACCGTATTTTGGTCGTGTCCACCGACATCCGTGCACGAACATTTTCGTGGGCAAAGATAGTCGCGCCCATTTTGGCAAAATTTTCGTTGCCTCCCGAATGGTCACCGTGGTAGTGCGTATTGAACAAAAACTTAATCGGTCCTTTGTTGACGGCTTGGATTGCGGTGTTGATTTTTTCGGACAAAGGGGCAAATTGGTCGTCAATCAAAATATTGCCGTCTTTTCCCGAGAGCAACATCATGTTACCCGCCCCTGTCCATTGGAGCAGATGAATGTGGTTTTTGATTTTGATGGTGCTGATAGTGGCGGTTTCAATGTTGGGTTGAGCCATTGCTCTGAAACTCAAGACAATGGTTAGCAAGAATAGAGTTTTTTTCATGTAGGTAATGGGTTGAAAGTGATTGTTTTATTCAATTTGTCATCCCGACGCAGGAGGGATCTGAGGCAGATTTTATCATTGTCAATGAAAGGTTATCAGACCATTGTCCCTTTAATCGCTTCTCTTTTTTCGGGGCTGTTTTTGTTGTTTTCCGAAACGCTGCTGAGCAGGGCTACGGTCACGTTGTTGCCCTCAAATTTGACGGTGAGTTTGTCGCCGTGTACTTGGTCCACAAACTTGAAATTGATCTGTAACGTATTGTCATCCAACCAGGTAGCGGTGCTTGCGATACGAGAAGGGATTACAATCGGATTGGCGGAGAAAGGATTCCGGCGTTTGTTGGGATTCACTTTCCATTTTTCCCACCCAAAACCTACTTTTTCCATGCCGTTGCCGTAGTTGACCCGCAAAACGCCCGCATCATCAAAGAGCCCGAAACCGATTTGCGTCAATCCAATGGTATTTTTTTCTACGTTAAACACCTTATCGCTGTATTTGCTCATTAACGGTGATGCTATTTTACCTTTGGGAACGGGTAGGGTAAGGGCTGCGATTTCAGATTGAAGCATAGCTAATTCCGATGGATTTTCGGCCAATTTCTCATTTTTCAATGCTGGTAAGATGGTTTGATACGCCACGTCCATCGTTTTTTGCAGATTGAAACTTTCGCACGTCATCACCAAAACGGCGTCTTGCTCGGGCATGACCATGCAGAATTGTCCGTAGGCACCATCACCTCGGTAAAAGCCTGGTTTGCAGCGCCAAAACTGATAACCATACCCCTGTGACCAATCGTTGTCGCCTGCCTGTGAAGTGGTTCGTTTGCTGGTGGCCTCTTCCACCCAAGCGGCGGGCAAAAGCTGTTTGCCCTGCCATTTGCCTTTTTGGAGATATAGTTGCCCAAACTTGGCAATGTCTTCGGTACTGACGCGGAGGCCATATCCGGCGGTGTTGAGTCCCTGCGGAGATTTCTCCCAATCGTAGCCGGTGATGCCCAATGGTTTGAAAAGGCGGGGTTCTAAGTATTCTTCGAGGGTTTGGCCCGTTACTTTGTGGACGATGGCACCGAGTATATAGGTTGCCCCCGTGTTATACATAAAAAACGTACTTGGCTCGTGTTCAACCGGTTTTTCGAGGAATGATTTTACCCAATTTTGGTCGGGTTTGGCCCGAATATCAGGCATTGAATCGGTATGATGTCCCGTATTCATCGTGAGCAAATGATTGATTTTCATCGCTTTCAGGTTCTCGCTCGCATTAGCAGGCGTATGTTCAGGAAAAAATGAAATCACTTGATCATTGACCGTAATTTTACCTTCGTTGACCAAGAATCCAATGGCCGAACTTGTAAAACTTTTCGAGAGCGAATACAGCGTGTGTTTGTTGGCGGCTTCAAAAGGTTTCCACCAACCTTCGGCTACCACGTTTCCGTGGCGTACCAGCATAAAACTATGCCATTCTAAGCCTGATTCTTTGGTTGCTTTCAGGAAATTGCGAATGCCCTCACTCATTACTCCCTGTGATTCGGGGCTTTTGCGGGGGAGTGAAGTAATAGTGTCCGTGGCGAATAGGTCAACAGACGATAATACTCCCAAACCAACGGCCCCAAAGCCTGTGGTTTTGATAAAATCTCGGCGATTTGTTTTCATGTTGAAGGGAAGGTTTAATGAGGATTTACTAAACCATATAAGGCATAAAAGAAAATATAAGATGCTATCTATTAGGTATTTTGAAACTTATATGACCTTATATTTCTTATCGGTTCGCCGATGCGATGGTTAAATATAAAAAGTGGCAATCGACTTTATGTTACTGCCCTGCTTTTTCATATTTCAGCATCTTGCTTGCCCAAGGGATAAAATGCTGAAAGTTGGGTTGGTCGGTGTGGCCGCCGTCGTGCTGTCTCCACGACAGTTGCCCGTTGTGCATACTCGTAAGCATGGGTGGCATTTTTTCTTTCATCGGGTCGTTTGATACTCCTAAATCTTTTGCACCCAAGAGTTTATAGGCGGAGCCGGCCGCAATTGTTGCCATGTAACTGCCTTGTTGGTCGAGCCATTTGGCATCACCTTTTTCGGGAATCCCGTAGCTGACATAACACAGGCGAGGTGCACACAGCGCAATTAATTCATGCGAATCTACCGACAAATCGCAACCCGTTTTTTTGCCAAAACTAGATTCTTCGGTGCCGTATTTTAGATAATTTCCGGCCATCCAATGATACTCGCCGCTAGCCGTCAGGCTTTCGATGGCTTCGCCAAAAACTCTACGATGCAAGGTGGTGCCGCCTTTCCCAGACGATGCAATCAGTCCTACTGCAAAGCGTGGTTCAAATGCTAAGGTCACTAAAGCAGCTTTTCCATAACGGGAAACGCCTTCGATGCCCACTTTTTTAGTATCTACGACGGGGTCGGTTTCTAAATAATCCAAGCCGCGCGCCGCGCCCCACGCCCAAGCCCGGAGCGAACCCCAATCGTCGGGTTTACGGTATTGACCTTTATTGACCAAGCCGATGATACCTTTTGTCAACCCCGCGCCATTGTCTGCCTGAATACTCACAGGGTCAATGGTGCAATAGCCCCAACCTGCGGCCAACAACTGTTCTGTACCCGGGGAGTCGCCATTGGGAAGGGGTGCAAAGAAATTGGGGAGGGATGCGCGGGCAACGGGGCTGTAAGCGGGATATTTATCAAAAATGGCCTTCATTTCGGGATTACTTTTGATGAGCATCTCTTTGAACGCCGCATTGATTTTTTCAAAATCTTCATTGTTGGGCTGGGCAGGAGAAGGGAAAGACGGGCGCCCAAACATCATCAACACTGGCACGGGACCTTTTACGTTGGAAGGAACCACCAACATCATGTTGATGTCCACTTTGACGGAAGGATAGGCACTGTTGTCGACATGACCAGTCAATTTTTTAGCTACCACAGGAATCCGTCCCACAAATTCATTGTCTACGGCGTCCACTTTCCACGTTACTTTTGGGATATTTTTAGGTAGCCTTCCGTATACTTCGCGTTCAAATTCTTCGATGATTTCGGGGCGGCGTTGTGCCCACCACACATCGGCAGAGGTGACTTTGTTGCTATTTTTCAAAGTCAAAATATCGGGCAAATTAGGGCAGGGATTAGCGATTGATTCGTCATAATTGGCGTGGTTGGGAGCCGCTTCGTTACCGCTTGGGCCAGGCCGTAAGGTTTTGATGCCTAGTTGCTGCTTCATGTGGGCGTGGTCGGCGGCGGTGAGCTTATTAAGGCTGTCGCGTTGAGCTGCGGCAAGCCCAAATTGCGCAAAAGTTGAAAAAGGTAAGAGGGAGAATAGCAAGAATTGTTTTAAGGGTTTCATTTTAAGGGAGTTGGGTTTTGGGTATTTTCAATACTTGCTATGCTAGGCCACATCAAACAATGTCCTTCAAAAGAAGTTCACTGGTGATTTTTGCGTGGAGTACCTTCCCGATGTCGTTGTGGTTTTCAAAAATACCCACGGGTTTTTGGGCTGCCGAATTGAGTGTAAACAATTCAATTACCAACAACAAAGCGTAAGATTTCATCGGTAAGGACGGGGTTAGGTAGGCTTAGTCAATCAATTTCAACAGTTCAGTAAGCGTGTTGGGAGAGCTGGGACGAGAGGCGTCGGCGGCGACAATTTTACCGTCTTTATCAATAATCATGTACCGTGGAATGCCTGTAATGGCAAATTTACTGAGAAGCTGCGCACTGCGCGCTCCGTTTACGTGGCCGTGTTCACCCGGAAGTTGTAGTTCTTGAAGGGCTTTTTTCCAGAGTTGTGGGTTTTGGTCGACTGAGATGTAGAGGAAAACGATTTTTTTTAACTGTTTTTCCGTCAACTTTTCGTGCATGGTTTTTGAATACGGGAACTCCGCCCGACAGGGGCCGCACCAACTCGCCCAAAAGTCTACATAAACGACTTTGCCTTTGAAGTCAGACAGGTAAAAACTCTTCCCGTCGATTGATGAAAATGCAATTTCGTCGCCTTTTTTGGCGATTTTTTCGGGTTCAGGTGTTGTTTTCTTCTCTTCCTTTCTAGTGAGAACTTCGTAACATTTTTGAGTAGCCAATGCTACATAGCGCTCGGTTTGGGGCAGGATTTTTAAGACATCAAGGGTGTTTGTGACGGCCTCTTTGGGGGTAGTTGCGCAGTTGTCGCGCAGCAATCGGCAGAGATAAAAAGGGAGCAAATTACCCGTTAGGTATCGTTTGGCAAAAGCTACTTTATCATTCATGGCCGCCGATAAGTCGGTGTATTTATTGAAGGCGTGATCTCTTGAATTAAAATAAGTGACAAATACGGGCAAAAAATCTCGGAAAGGGGCGGTTAAGAAAGCCTCTTCGTCGGCGATTTTTTTTGGGTCGAGTGCCTCGGTCATTACGTTGGGAAGCGCCGACATTTTAAGGTTTTTGGTATCGGCATTGCTACGGGTTACGGCGTAGTTGAGCAGCCAATACCAATAATTCCAACGGGCGGTATTTTCGATGTAGCGTTTAAAGGCATCGGAAAAAGCCGAAAATTTGGGATGGGTTTTTAAAAATGTTATCTGCTGGTTTCGGGCCTTAAACAGTTCAATTTCTCGCATGTCGACGGTTTGGGAAAACAGGAGTTCGTACTGTTTTTTTGGGTCGAAATCATTGGTAAATTTTTGCTGAAATTCTGCCCAAAAGGCTTTCTGGTCGGCATTTTCCCACAATGCATTATACTGATTAATCACACTGGGAGCTGTTCCCTGTTGGAAAATATCAACCGAATCCCGACTGGCAAAAGCAGTTATGGTTTGGGCAAAGAGATAACTTGTCAGCAAAAAACATCCGAAAAATAAAAGTGAAAATTTCATCATAACAGGTAGTTAACTAGGTTGGTGGTACAATAAATACCTTTGTTAAAAAGCATTTATCGTACCACAAATGTTAAAACCCAATTGAATTTCCTCCATCGACTGGCAATGAAGCGCCAGTGATGTAAGCAGCGGCCTCGGAGGCTAAAAAGACAGCAGCCCAGCCAATGTCTTGAGGCTTACCAAATTTGCCCATGGGTGTTCGGTTGAGGGCGCGGTTCATGCGGTCGGGGTCGCTGCTCATGGCAGTTTTCATCATGTTGGTTTCGATGAAACCCGGCGCAATGGCGTTGACCCGAACGTTGTATTTTGAAAATTCAGACGCCAACACTTTCACCATGCCTTCTACGCCCGATTTGGACGCGGCATAGGCCACCACGCGGTCGATGCCATAATAGGCGGCCATGGATGAAATCATCAGAATCGACCCACTTTGGCGGGCAACCATGCGTTTGGCGCAGGCGCGGGTAAGGGCAAAAACGGCGTTGAGGTTGGTATGAATGATGCGGTCAAAATCGTCATTTGTGACCTCCAAGGCAGGTTTTTTCATGTTGATGCCTGCATTGTTGACCAAAATGTCAATTTCGCCGTAGGTGTTTACAATGGTTTCGACCAAGCCTTCCAAGGTGTCTAATTCCGTGACGTCATTGACAACATAATGGGCCGATGTGCCCAAGGCTGCCGTGGCCTCCTGAAGCGCGTGCTCGCGCCGGCCTGTGATGATGACCGTGGCGCCCGCGTGGGTCATGCACTGGGCAATATCGTAACCAATGCCGCTGCCGCCGCCCGTAATCAGCGCAATTTTTCCCTCCAAGGAGAATACGGATTGGGTATGGGTTAAGGTAAGTTCTTCCGCTGAATTTTCTTGTTCTCTCATCGCAAATGATAAATTTCTACTAATTTTTTAACTTCATTTAATGTTCTTTGGGGCGGTATTAATGGCTTGGGAATGGGCATTTTTGAATATTCTCCAAAGTATAACACGCACGCGTCGCGCCACCACAAGGCCTCCTTTTCTTGTATTTTCAACCTGCCTTTTACGTTTTCAAAGATTTCGGGGTCAACGTTTGCTTTGAGGCTTTCCCAAGTCTTTTGCAAGTTTCCCACTTGTACTACGCCGTCGTAATAACGCACGCACAACTCATCCCAAAGGCTGCGGCCCGTACTGAGTTTCTTGGACCAAGGCACGTGGTGAAACCAAAGCAAATAGTCGAGCGGGCATTGTTCGGGGTTGCCCCACTTTTGCTGAACTTCGGGACTGTAAAGTTGCAAGGCATTGCTCAACTTTCCTGTTCGGTCAAATCCTAGACCTATAGAATCAGCGCGGTGATAATACACCGATGTCCAATCGGGGCGGGCACTTTTGGCCAGCCAAGGCTCGGGGCCGTAGTGGTGACTTTCGCCCATCATGTGAGACGTTCCCAAGGGGTACGTATAACTCACGTAAATGGGATGCGATTTCAACATCATGTCGGAGATTTTCTGCTCCGTTGGTTTGGCTTGGGTCAGGGTCATTCGAATCCATTCTGAAGCTATCTGCTCCGACGACAGTGTGTGGTCCCAAGCTAATCGGCCAAAAGCGTACCAATTGCTTTGGTTGAAGGGGTGCCCGCACCAGTTGATATCTGAACCCGTGTTGGCCACACCCGCCATTAAAGAGTACTGGGCATCGTACAAGCTTCCGTCAATGACTTTGGCCACGGTAGAGCCTTGCCCTTTGGCGTAGGTATCGGTGTCCAAACACTCTTTGAACATCGGAGCCAAATAGGTCAGGTGGGTGGATTGGCCCAAATATTCTTGTGTAATCTGAAATTCCATGCCCAACGTTGTTTTTGGAAAAGCTCCAAACATAGGATGAAATGGCTCCCGAGGCATAAAATCAATGGGGCCATTTTTGACTTGGACAATCACTTTAGGGTCGAATGTACCGTCGAGAGGTTTGAATTGAGCGTAGCCTTCCTTAAAACGGTCGCCGTTGGGGTCGGCATTGTATACAAATGCCCGCCAGATAACGATGCCGCTGAACGGACGCATGGCTTCGGCTAGCATGTTGGCGCCGTCGGCGTGGGTGCGGCCGTAATCCTGCGGGCCGGGTTCACCTTCCGAATTGGCTTTGACTAAATACCCACCAAAATCCGGAATGTATTGGTGAATCTCTTTGGTTTTGTCGTTCCACCATTTACGCACTTCGGGATCGAGCGGGTCGGAGGTTTTGAGTCCGCCGAGGGTGCGGGGAGAACGGAAGTTGACCGAAATAAAAACTTTGATGCCGTAGGGGCGAAGTACATCGGCAACGGCTTTGATTTTTTCCAAATATTCTGCGGTCAGAAACCGAGAACTGGCATTGACGTTGTTGATGGAAGTGGCGTTGATGCCTATCGACGCATTGGCGCGGGCGTACATGACATAGCGCGGGTCAACGCGGTGGGGTAGTTCGTTCCATTTCCACATCGACGAGCCTGCATAGCCGCGCTCAACGGTTCCGTTGGCGTTGTCCCAGTGGTTAAGCATTCGAATCTTTACCTTTGGGCTGCTAGTAACGGAAAGCTTGGCGAGAGATTTGCCCGTTTGAATGGCTCTCAACAATTCAAATGCCCCGTACAACACGCCCGTTTCAGACTTAGAGGAGATGATAATGTTGCCTTTTTCGGTGTAAATCTCATATCCTTCGTTGGAAATATTCGCACTTGAAGGGGCGTTTTTGTTAACGTTCAGAATGATTCCTCCGCTTGTTGTTGCCGTTTTTACAGTAGCAATTTTTTTGCCCAACAAGCCCTGTAAGCCCAGTTTAAGTTCTTCGGAGGCGATTTTAAGGGTTTGATGATCGGAGGCAACGGCGATGAATTTTGTAAACGGAGCATAGCTTTCTCGCTGCTTGGCGTCTTTGATTAAATCGTAATTGAGCCAAAGCCGCGAACCATCATCGGCAAGGGCGGCGGTGGAGAGTAGCAGAAGAAATAGAAAGAAATGTCTTGTCATTAGATTTCATTTGGCTAAAGCCATTGTTGATTCTTTTTATTTGTTAATAAAACAGGAGGCAATGCATTTAAGACATGCCTCTTTCAATGGCCATTTCCAAACCCCGCAATTCGGCCAGACCTTTTAAGCGACCAATGGCCGAATAACCTGGATAAGATTTTTCTTTTCCTGTTTTGTGCAAATCGTCTAACATCTGATGTCCGTGGTCGGGGCGCATCGGAATCATAGCGTCCTTTTGTCCCTGGTTCTTTCTTTTTTTTCCTTCCAACACAAAGGCTTTTACCACTTCGTACATGTCTACATCGCCCGCCAAATGCGCGGCTTCGTGAAAATTGAGCGGGTTAGGTTCGCGCTTGGTGGTGCGTAAATGCACAAAATGGATTCGGTCGCCGAAGCGTTCGACCATTTTTGGTAAATCATTGTCGGCACGTACACCCAGTGAGCCCGTACAAAACGTAATGCCGTTGGCGCGTACACTGCAGGCCGCCATCAACTGCGCCAAGTCGCTTTCGGTGCTCACTACACGGGGCAAACCCAACAACGGTTTCGGCGGGTCATCAGGATGGATACAGAGATTCACGCCCACTTCTTCGGCCACGGGAGCTATCTGTTGAATAAAATAATACAAATTCTGTCGCAACTCTTGGTCGCCGATGTGTTTATAATTATTCAGTAGTCCCTGAAACGTGGCCAATTCAAAGGCTTCATTGGAGCCTGGTAGGCCCAATAGCACCGTATTTTGCAGTTTGGCAATCTCTTCGTCCGTCATGGCGGCAAATTTTCGTTTGGCGGCTTCCTGCACTTCGAGGGTATAATCAGCCTCGGCATTGGCCCGTTGGAGAATACACAGGTCAAACACCGCAAAATCTTCCCACACAAAACGCAGGGCGAGAGAGCCATCGGGCATTTCATAGTGCAGATTGGTGCGTGACCAATCCAGCACAGGCATGAAGTTATAACACACCGTTTTGATGCCGCAGGCCGCTAAGTTGCGCAACGATACTTTGTAGTTTTCAATGTATTGTGCCCGACTCGGCAGCCCTTTTTTGATGTCTTCATGAACGGGCAGGCTTTCTACCACTTCCCACGTGAGCGGGGTATAGCGGTCATTGCCTGCTTCGATGAGTTGAATGCGTTGTTGAATGGCTTCGATGGACCAAACTTCTCCAACTGGGATTTGGTGTAATGCCGTCACAATGCCCGTGCATCCCGCCTGACGAATATCCATCAGTGAAACGGGGTCGTTTGGGCCGAACCAACGCATAGTTTGAATAAATGGCATTTGTTGACTATTTTATTTCCAGGACACAAAGAAACACTGAGTACTGCACAGAGCCTTAATTTTTTTCGTGGCACTCTGTGATAAACTTTGTAAAACTCTGTGTTTCAATAGAATTATTCGCTTTTATATTTTTCAAACAGACTTGCCACATTTGCCGTTTGGTGGTTGCCGGCGTGGACTAACACGCGATAGCGCAGGGTGAGTTTTTCGCCTTTTTTCATCACCGTTGCTTTGTCGTCCTGCGGCCAATACATGGGCGTAGGTGAAAAGAAACCATAGTCACGCGTGAACCACGGTGAAGGATACCAAGGGTTGGATGGGTGTTGCATGATGGTCATGCCTTCCACTTTGTCACCTCTTTTTCCAGAGCAATCTATCCACGGTGATTTTACGCCGAAGGTGCCTTTTTCGGCTTGATTTCCTTCGGCATTGATCATGGTGCCTCCGTTGATAACCGCCAAATCGGGGTCCATGCGTCCGCTGAAAAGCGAGTGATTGGTTTTCAAAATGGTCACATCCATGAGGGTTTCCATGGTGACGTCAAAATCAATTTGGTACAGGTCTTTGGAAGGAGCCGTAATGGTGATGGTGCGAAAGTCCTTGATGGGGGAATTGGCCTCGGGACGACGCCAAATGCACTCATTTTCAATCACAACCTTGTCGCCGCCTGATTGAACAATATCGGCTCTTAGCGAAATAATCTGTCCTTTTTCCAAGCCTTCCTGCCAATAATTACCACCGTTTACTTTATCACAACCAAAAAACAACGAACTGTGGTGGGGGTAGTTTCCGTTGCGCATGGAGGTCACGCTCGCGTTGGAAGGCCCGTTGACGGGGTAGAAAAAAGGATACTTTTCATCCTGCGAAAAAATGTAGCTCGTAAAAAAATTGTTGTTAATATTGATGTCAATCTTTGAGTTACTTTTTGTCGCCGTAATTTTGGTTTGCGCTTTGCTTTCCATGATGAGAAAAACAACAGCGAGAAAGAGGAATCTTTTGCTATATTTCATGTACGAGTCTAAATGGTTTTGGGGTAAAAATTTGTTTTGCCCCTACGCTTTCAAATGAATCTGTTGCGCTTGTTTCTGCGCTTTGATAGACAATTCAGCCGCCAAAAGGCAATGCATTTGTGGCATGGCAGTTTCAGTCCGGTTGAGTACATCATCTACCAACTGACGGCCGTAAGGCAATTCCTGCTGAGTGCAGTCAATGTAGCGTGTTTCTTTGTGGTCGGTCAAGAACAAGTGATTGCCGCCTTCTCGCCCACCAATGTCGATATTTTTGCGAATTTCAATGAAGCCATCGGTGCCCAAAATTGTCAGGCGACCGTCGCCCCAGGTTTTGAGTCCGTCTGGGGTAAACCAGTCTACCCGAATATAACCCATACCGCCGTTGCCGCGGAGCATCACATCGCCGAAGTCCTCAAAATCAGGGTATTGTGGATAATGCGTGTTGCCCACCTGCGACGCCACGATTTCGGCTTGGGTGGAGTTTGTAAAGTATAAATATTGGTCAAACTGGTGAGAGCCAATGTCGCAAATAATTCCTCCAAATTGCTCTTTATGAAAAAACCACTCGGGACGCGTTTTGGGATTCATGCGGTGCGGGCCCATCCCAATGGTTTGAATAACTTTACCGATAGCACCTGCTTTGACCAATTCTCCCGCTTTTACGGTGGCGCGGTTTTCGAGGCGCTCACTGTACATAATGGAGTAAATGCGGCCTGTTTGCTTTTGAACCTTTCGTACTTCGGCGAGTTGTTCAAGGGTAGTGATGCCGGGTTTGTCCGACATAAAATCCTTGCCACTTTTCATGACCCGAACCCCCAGCGGGGCGCGCTCGTTGGCAATGGCTGAGCTTAGCACTAATTGGATGGATTTGTCATCCAAAATTTCTTTTTCGCCCGAAGCGAGCTTGGCTTGGGGATGCCGTTTGGCAAATGCCGCTACCAAATCAGGCTCTTTGGCATAATACGAAACCAATTGCCCACCGCCTCTGATAACCGCTTCCACTTGCCCGTAAATGTGGCCGTGGTTCATACCGATGACTGCAAATTTAATGCGTGGGGTGTCGTAATGGATAATGGGCGAAGGGGCTACTTTCTCGGTTTTGATGTGGCCGAAAGAATCGGTGGAAAGCATAGGAAGGGCCATGAGGCCAGCGGCCGATTCTTTCAAAAATGTGCGTCGTTGATTATCGGAATTCTTCATGAGTGATTGGGTTAGGGTAGCGGTTTTGAGAAACCGCTACCACTTTCAATATTTTTTATGCGCGGTTTTGAGAAACCGCCAGCATGTTTATTACATCTTAATATTTGTAGTACCGTAAGGCTTACGCTGTGGGCGGCTGAGCATGGCGTTGGCCTCGCTGTCGTTGACAAAACGTTCTGCTTTAGGGTCCCACTGCAACTTACGTGGCAATTTCATGGCAATGTGACTTACCAAGCATACGCTGCACGCGCGGTGACCAATCTCAACGGGTGAAATCGGCGCTTTACGCGTTTTGATACATTCCAGCCAGTTGCCGTGTTGCTCTTCGCTTTTATACAAATGGATTTCGTTCTCACCGATGACCGACGTGAGGATTTTTGGGTCGCTGGCATCGAGGGCTTTGCTGCTCTTAGCTCTCGAAACAGGGTCGCTGGCCGAAGCCACATAGTCGCCACGCGATACAAAAATCCAACCTTCTGTTCCTTCGTAACGGATACCGTTGGGGAAACCTCCACTGGTGTACATCGTGATGCCGTTGGCGTATTCGGCTTTGACCATAAAGTCGCCGTGCACATTCCAGAGACCTGATTTTGGAAATTCAGCCACGGCTTGTACCGAAATAGGCCCTGTCAGTTCGGTGTCCATTCCCCACGCGGCGGAGTCAAAGTGGTGTTGTCCCCAACCCGTAATCATTCCTGCGCCAAACTGCTCGATGCGCAGCCAGCCTGGACGGCCGTAGCCCTGCTGTGGATGAACGCCAATTTCGGTATAAGGCATTTCGGGGGTGGAGCCGAGCCACATATCATAATTAAAGCCTTTTGGAACGGGCATTATGGGGGCCGAAGGGCCTGACGGGTCGCCAGGAAGACCTACTTTGACGGTATGTAGCTTTCCGATGCGACCGTTGCGGACCAGTTCAGCCGCGATTCTGAATTGAGGAGAAGAGCGTTGCTGTGTTCCTACTTGGAGAATTGTGCCCTTTTTCTGGACCACATCGCTCAACATCCGGCCTTCAGCAATGGTCAGCGATGTGGGTTTTTGGAGATAAACATCCTTGCCCGCGAGGGCTGCTTCGATGGCAGGCTGCGAATGCCAGTGGTCAGGGGTACTGATGATGACGGCGTCGATGTCTTTGTTGAGTAGCATCTCACGGTAGTCGTCATACATTTTGGCATCTACGTAGTTGGCGTTGCCTGTCTTTTTGGCGTAATAGCCTTCCACCAGTTTTTTGCCGTCTATTAAGCGATTTTTGTCAAGGTCACAGACCGCAATCATGCGCGCTACGTCGTGTTGGAGAGTGCCGACCATATCGTGGTCGCGGCCGATACGCCCACAGCCTATTTGGCCGATGTTGATTTTATTGCTGGGCGCATTTTTGCCAAATACGGAAGCTGGAACAATGGTTGGCACGCCGATGGCACCAACTACGCCAGTTAATGTTTGGCCTAAAAATTTTCTACGTTTCATAAGAACTTTATTTAGTGAATTGGAGTAATTCGGATGAATTTATCAATAGAACATCCCTGTTATTCTATTTTTATAACTAGAGTTTATTTTTAAAAATAGCTATTTATACAAGAATAAGGTACAAAAGGGTTTGTTTCTCCTGATTAATATTGAAAAAGGTTTAGAAGGAGTCAAAATGTTTGTCGGTAAAATCTGATTTTGATGACATTCTAAACCTTTTCTTAATCGTAATGGTCCTTAGGGCTATTCAGTAATTTGGTCTAATGCGGGCTTATTGGTTTCGCTACCAGCATAGCCAATGTTTTGGTTGATTTGTCCCAAACTGTTTGCCAAAATAGCAGGACGGGGAATCGGCCATAATACGTGATAAGGACTCATGGTGTAGGAATCTCCACGGACATTTCTGACCCTATTTTTGTAAAATATATTTTTGTCCATGATCCTATCGTAGAAAAAGTTTGACCCCGAAAAATTGCTAACCGAATAGGTTTTGCCATTGTAGCTTTTACCTGATTTTGCCATTTGATACGCTATGCGGGCAAGTTCGGTTTTACGCGGCTCTTCGTAGTATAATTCGCGTCCCCGCTCATCCAAAATGGTGCCGATGTCAATTTTTGAAACAGGGTAAGGACTGCATCCTGCCCGGGTTCTGACCCGGTTAACATCGTCGGCAGCGGCGGCCAAGTTTCCTTTAAACCAATGTGCTTCTGCACGGAGTAGATAGGTTTCGGCCAAACGAAAAATATACCAGTCGGAATTTCCGCCTTGATAAGGTACCCGGATTTGGTCTTCGATGTATAGTTTGTAGTGTGGCCAATCGTACCAAGTTCTGATGGTGTCGCCTGTAGAAACCAATAATTTTCCGTTAGCATCGCGCAGTTGGAGTGGCTTACCGTACCAAGGAGATACTCCTTTTAGGGCTGGGTTGTTGTAAACCAATTTCTCCATCGTCATCCAGTTACCTGATTTGGTATCGTGGCGAAGGTCTTTGTCGTCATCCCAAATATCTTTGCTACTGTATGGAGTAGCTCTACAACGACCAATTCCTCGTCCATACAAAGTGGTCAAATCAAACTCGACCTGGTTGGGTACCATACCCTGCCGCCCATCGGGGGTCAAGATGGTATTGACGGAGAAAAATGGCACGGCTTGGCGCATAGAGGTCGTACCCGTGGTGGTAGCACTGGGGAGGCCATAGCGGTCAATGACCGAGAAAAGTACTTCAGTGTTGTTGGCCAAAAATTTATTGGCAGGACGGTGCAAATCCCAGATAACGTTTTTGTTAGCATTGCCCGCATCTACGCCAAAGCGAGAGGTCATCAGTTTGTAAGCGCCGTTGTTGATTACTTGGTCGGCGGCAGCAATGGCTTCGTCGTAGAGTCCAAGTGCCAGATTTACTTTTGTGAGTAAGTGGCCTACCGCTCCTCGGTTTACATCCCCTTTGGAGCTGGTCCAAGGCACTACTTTCATGGCAAAGTCAAGGTCTGCTTTAATCTTCTGCAAAATTGCTTCACGCTTTACGGTTGTAAAGTCTAGTTTTGGCTCTGCTAATTCCTTAAAGGTGGTCGGGATGTCGCCAAATTGATGCACCAAGCGGTAGTAGTGATAAGCCCGATAAAAGTAGGCCTTGCCCAGAATGATATTTCTGACGTCTTCTTTGATTGCGGTAGCTTGCGGTACCCGGTCAATAATCGTATTGGCCAAACGGATGCCCAACCACCCTCTTTCCCAGTACCAACCGATGCGGTTGAAGTCTGCGCTATTGAGGTTGGCATCGGGAGTAATGAGTACGTTCAAATCTACCGCTGGGCCAAATTTATCAGTAGTCCCTTCAACGGCCATTTCGGAGAAAAGAAGTTCGGTAATAATGGGGCTACCATCCGCGTAGAATTCATCGCGGACGTTAAGTCCGCAGGAAGCCAAGGCCGAGTTAAAACCACCTTCAGAGGTAAAGGTGTTTTCTGGAGTGAAAAAAGACAGTGGCTGAGGTTCAAGCCATGATTCTTTACAGCCTGTATTGATGGCCAGTAGAAAGACACTTGCTATCGTCAGTTTACGAAATATATTGTTATTATTCATCTGTGTGCGCTATTTAGGTGATTATTTACTTCAAAAATTAGAAAGTGACGTTTAACCCTACGGTAGTAGTAGAAGGCGTAAGCCCTTTGTTTTCGGGGTCAAAGTACTCCCAAGGGGTAAATACCGCTGCGTTCTGTTGATTGAGGTAAATTTTCAAGCTCTGAAATTTGATTTTGCTTAGCATTGATTGCGGTAAGCTGTAAGCAATACTAATGTTGTTGAGGCGAACAAACGATGACTTGCGCCATACGTTATATGCTACTGAGCCACCAGCCGCTGACATCATCTTGGCGTAATCGTTGATTGGGTTTTCGGGGGTCCAGTAAGGGCGCTTATAAAACTGTGAACGGTCGTAGAATCTGTCCACATTTTTGGCTTCGTTGAACTCGGTATTTTGTCCTATTCGTCCATAAATCGCAAAAGAGAAATCAAAGTTTTTGTACAGTCTGAATTCATTACGGAAATTGAAGGAGAATTTGGGGTTTTGGTGACCAAGGAACTGACGGTCGTCAATGGTATATTTACCGTCGCCATTGAGGTCTTCCAGCTTAAAGTCGCCAGGGGTAAAACCGTAGGATTTTGCCAAATCTCTCTCAGATTCCTGCCAAACGCCCAATACTTTGTAATCCCATATTTGGTTGACGGGTTTTCCGATAAACCAACCATTGGCACGGTCATCTTGGTCTACCATGGTCGTGTTGCCAGCGGCATCAGTGACGGGTACTGGGCCGTACAATTTCAAGATTTTATTTTGGTTAGTCCAGAATGCAAAATTGCTTCTCCACACAAAATTTGTCTTTTTCAGGTTTTCGGTGTTGAGGGTAAGCTCCATACCGTTGTTACTGACCTGACCTAAGTTAGCTACTACACTGGCAAAACCCGTGATGTTGGGCAAAGAGCGGTTCATTAATAAATCAACCGTTTTGCGGTCGTAGTAGTCGAGTGAGCCCGTAATTTTGCTGTTTAAGAAGCCAAAGTCAATTCCTACGTTGATGGAGCTATTGCGTTCCCAGCGTAGGTTGGGGTTGCTCATATTGGCGGTGCGAACGGCGCCCACGTTAAAAGTGGTGCCACCTGGGTTGGTGTAGGAATAGACGCTCGAAGTCAGTGCCGATAGGGCGGCGTAGCGTCCAATCTCCCGGTTACCGTTTTCACCATACGACAAGCGAATTTTGCCATAATCTAGCCATCTACTGAGGCCTTTCGCAAAATTCTCCTCTGTAAGTACCCATCCCAAAGCCACTGAGGGGAACGTCGCTCTTGGGTTGCCTTGTCCAAATGCCGAGAAACCATCGCGGCGAGCAGTTACAGTAAGGTAGTAGCGCTGATTGAAATTGTAGTTGATACGCCCCATGAGCGCATCGCCCGTTTGGTACTGGTCGTTGCTCGAAATACTTGGATACAGCGTGGCAGCGGCTAAATTGTGATACGTGAGGTTGTCGCTTGGTGAGTAATTTTCGGCATTGACGGTAGTGTTCCAAATTTGGTATTTTTCAGCGTTGGCCAAGAACGTAACGTCAAAATTGTGTTGACCAAACGATTTGTTCCATTTCAAAATGTTATCAATCTGCCACTGATATGTTTTTTCGTTGACTCGGCTTGTGATACCGTTGCGGGTGGTTACACCTGGTTTTTGTGAGGAAACGTGGTCAAAACCTGTGTAGAACTCAAAACGAGGAGTGTAATTGATTTGGTAAGAAAAACCATATCCAATGTCTCCCTTTACATAAATTGACCCAAACATATTGGTGAATTTGCGAAGGCGAGTATTGTAATATTGGTCTAAGTAAGGGTTGGTGTTGTTACCCACGTCGTCGTTGGTGCTTTGGCGTAAGGTTACACCGTCGTCTTGATAAAGCTGCCCGTATGGTGTTGTTTGGATCATGTTGTTCAAATTAATCGGGATGGAGCTTTCGTCGCGGTCGGCAAACTGTAAGTTGGTACCCATCGTCAAAAATTTTGTTACTTTGGTTTCTATATTTACTCGCCCCCTGATAGTGGAAAAATAGTCACCTTTGGTTAATCCTTGGTTGGTTAGATAGCCCAACGAGACGTAGTAGTTGGTGTTGTCGGTGCTTCCCGATACACTGGCAGTGTGGTCTTGTTGAAGGGAGTTGAAATTGTAGAGTTCTTTTTCCCAGTCAAGAGTACGCCCTTCTTTGTAATTTTTGATTTCAACGGCGGTCATTCTGAGTCGGCTCAACCAAACATCTACGGGGTCACCTTGAGAGTTGCCTAAGGCCATCCACTGTGGCACACTAATGGTAGAAGGTAGCTTTCGAGGGTCGGTAAACATATACTGACGGGCAGGGTCGTGGCCGTTCATGCTCCAAAGTACGTCGTTACGCCAGTCCAGAAACTCCTGTGGCGATAGTAAAGGCAGGGATTTGCCAATGTTATTTTTACCAAAATTGACATTGAATGTTACCAAGGGTTTTCCTGATTTTCCTTTTTTGGTGGTCAATAGAATGACCCCATTGGCCGAACGAGCCCCAAATACCGCGGCCGAGCTGGCGTCTTTTAGAATGTCCACGGTTGCGATGTCGTTGGGGTTGATGTCGCTCAACTGACCAGGATAAATTACCCCGTCCACCACAATCAATGGTGCGGTAGAAGCATTGAGCGAAGCCCGCCCGCGTACTAAGAAATCACCCCCTCCTTTGGCTGAGGTGTTGAGGCTTACATCCAAGCCTGCGGCATTGCCGCGAAGCATATCTTGGATAGTACGAGGGTTTTCATTTTCGAGTTGTGTTGCTTTGATTGAAGCCACGGCCCCTGTCAAGTCACTTTTTTTAACGGTACCATATCCTACTACCACTACTTCGGAAAGGGCTTTAGTGTCTTCAGTAAGACTTACATTGATGGTCGAACGGTTGCCAATAGGAGCTTCTTTGGTTATGAAACCAATCGAAGAAAAAACCAATGTCCCCTTTGCAGACACGTTGCTGATGCTGAAAGTCCCTTTTTCATCGGTGTTGGTTCCTATCGTAGTTCCTTTCAATAGTACTGATACGCCTGGCATACCCGCGCCATCGTCGCCCGTTACCTTGCCTCGTACCGTAATGTTTTGGGCAAATGTTTGCATGCTTTGCAGCACAATTAACGTACCAAAAAGCAGTTTCGGAAATAGTAGTTTTGGGTTCATAAAAAGGTTGTGGTTAAGAAAGTAGATAAATAAAGAAAAAATGCAATTTTTGGTTTAGGGTAAGTTTGCTTGAGAATTTGGGATAGATGGTACTGCATGATGAATTTACTTCAATGATATTCTTTGTTTTGAATTTTGCAAAGATATTTTTGGCTTTTTTTTGATGTTTTACGATTAATTTCTATCGGTTTCGTTTTCGGAAACGTTTTCGGTAGTTATTGATAACTTATTTTTATCATATATATTTGTATTAAAAATATACCAAGACAACTAGTAGATAAAGCGCCAATCTATCAGATCAAATCTTGATAAAATCTAATAAAAGATGATAGCCTGTACCAAATGTGGGAGCGTAGAAAATATCGTAAAATCGGGTTTTATACGGGGCAAACAACGGCTCTTTTGTAAGGCGTGTGAAGTACATTTTACAATTAATTTACCCCAAAAAGAAATCAATAAAACTGCTCGGCAAATCACGATTGTTGATATTGCAAAATCGCTCGGTATCTCTCCTTCTACGGTATCGCGGGCGTTGAATGGCCGTTCTGACATCAATCCAATGACGCGCCAGGAGATAATCCGGGTAGCTACCGAGATGGATTATCGACCCAATTTGTTGGCGCAAAGCCTCAACCGGGGCGAAACGCACACCATAGGGGTCGTAATTCCTAATATTGAACGTCCTTTTTTTGCGGGAGTACTAGCAGGTATTCAAAAAGTAGCGACCGAAGCAGGATACCGGGTAATGATCTGTCAGTCTAATGAATCTCACTCTACCGAAACCCTCAACGTGCAAGCCTTGGTAGCAAGCCGAGTGGATGGACTGCTGATAAGTCATTCTAAAGAAACGACTTCCTTTGACCACATCAAGTTACAATTGAGACGTGGACTTCCTATTGTTCACTTCGACCGGGTGTGCAACGAAGTTGAAACCGCAAAGGTAGTTCAGGAGGATTTTGAAGGGAGTTTTGTGCTGACCGAGCACCTTATTTTACAGGGATGTAAGCGTATTGCAGTGTGTGCGGGTCCTCGTGAGTTGCTGATCAGTATTTCTCGTTTAAATGGTTACAAGGCCGCGCTGGCTAAGTACGATATTCCATTGAGAGAAGAATTAATCTACCACACTAACTTCATTAAAGGCGAATCATTGCTTGCCTTGGATGGCTGGTTGAACCTACCCCAAAAACCCGATGGTATTTTGGCAGTTCATTATGCCAATGCCATTGATATGATAGTGGAACTAAAAAAACGTAAAATTAAAATTCCGTCTGAGATTGCAATCGTGGGTTTTGGGGATGAACTCATTGCCTCACTGATTGAGCCTTCCTTGACGGTTTTTCATCATTCTTCCTTTCAGATGGGCGCAATTGCGGCCAAAATGTTAGTTGATAATATTATTCATAAAGACACTTTTCAACCTATGTTACAGAAAATGAACGGAGAACTCATTATCCGTCAATCATCTCTAAGAAAGTAAATGACTGCGAACTACATCCCTTTAGGTTCAATCATTACTACCTCTTCTTTGTCCAGAATCACTTCGCCTTCGGGCAGGCCTTTGGGTTTGCGTACATACTTTTTGGGGGTCACAATGACCGGGCAAAGTGTCTCGTTGCGGCGTTTGGAATACCAGGCCGCTATTTGTGCCGCTCGCTCAATGACGCTGTTGGGAAATTTTTTACCCGCTTTGTATTTCACCACCACGTGCGAGCCTGCCACGTCGCGGGCGTGGAGCCATAGGTCTTCTTTGTAGGCGTATTTTTTGGTCAGTAAGTCATTGTTTTTGGCGTTTTTGCCAATCAAAATTACGTAGCCTTCAAACTCGGTATGTTTAAAGAGTTGCGTAGGTGATAGAATGGGAGCGTCGCTCAGGAGGTTATTGGCTTTTAAATACTTGCGCAATAGTTTGAGTGATTCAAATTCCTCAATGGTGCTGACATGATTTTTGAGTTCTTCTAATTCGCCTTCCCGGAGGGCAATATTTTCCTGCAATTTTTCGATTTCAATGCGCTCGTTTTTGGATTTTCGATAATACGTTTCTGCGTTTCGTTGGGGCGTCAGGTCGGGTTTTAATTTAATTTCTATGTCTTGATTTCGGTAAAAATCAAACAGTGTCACGCGCTCGGCTCGCTCCGGAATTTGGTGAAGATTGGCCATCAAAATGTGCCCGATTTCTTCGTTTTTCACCTCGCCGTCAATGCCCAATAATTTCTGAAAAGCTTCTTCGAGATAATGTTCGGTTCGCTGAATACGTTTTTGCAAAATTTTGAGCGCGTCCCCTTTTTCTTTGGCAATGACCCCAACGCGGTTGTAAGTAGTGTAAAAATCATTGACTGCCGCAATGGCACTGGTGTGTTCGCGCATTACCTCGCCTAGCGCAACGAGCGTAAGCGTGGGCTGATGATGCCACAGGCTGATTTTAAACGCAGGGCGGGAGAGGAAATTTAATGTTTCCTGAATGATTTGCCAACGTTGCTCGGGAGAATAGCCTGATGGGGCAGGTATAGCGTCGAACTGTTCTGCTAAATACGCATTGATTTCTTTGCCAAACGTAGGAAACACTTTGCGGTGGTCATAATTTGCGGCTTGGTAGGCCTCCCAGGTCTGGTCGATTTCGCGGTCAAGTTCTGATAAATGCAGGTTATTGTCGGAAACGAGCCGGTTGTGAAATAAATCAATTACATCATCCCCCTGAAACACTACGGCATTGGAACGATTGCCGAATAATTTAAAAACTACAGTATAATTATTCTCCAAAACCAACCCAAAGGCCCGCTCATTCTTGAACTGGCGCACATCAATAACGGCTAAATCATACAGATTTTCGAATAAATCGGCGCTATTTTGACGAGCGCGGTTGAAGTCTTCGGGAAAGTTAAGGCAGGCGAAATCGGGGCGGAGCGTGGCGCGAATGAAAAAAGGACGATAGTAATTGTTTTTGCCACGAGCGTGTGCCAGAATGATGACCAACTCATCTTTTTCCTGACTAAAACATTCCATAAACTTCAAACCCGTAGCCTCCTGACGAAGGGCTTCGGTCAAGTGCCGTAAAAAATGGTAATTCTGATGCATGACACAAAGGTAGGTGTCAGGAGTGAGAAGTGGGGAGTAAGAAGCAAAAAAAGGCGTCTGACGGTTTTAAACAGTCAGACGCCTCGTTATTTTAATGGGTAATTAAACGGTTTTCCGTTCACTACTTTTCTCTCGTCAGTACCTCGTCGATTAAGCCATATTCTTTGGCTTCGAAGGCCCGCATCCATTTGTCGCGGTCAGAATCTGCCTCGATTTGCTGAATGGTTTGACCCGTGTGATTGGCCAGGATTTCGTAAAGCTCTTCTCGTAATTTTACGATTTCACGTGCCGTGATTTCGATGTCAACGGATTGACCCTGAGCACCCCCAGAAGGTTGGTGAATCATGATACGGGCGTGGGGAAGCGCCGCACGCTTGCCAGCTGCACCGCCTGCCAACAATACCGCACCCATCGAAGCCGCCAAGCTGGTACAAACCGTGGCTACATCTGGACGAACGTACTGCATGGTGTCATAAATCCCCATCCCTGCGTACACCGACCCGCCTGGGCTGTTGATGTACATCAAAATGTCTTTTTTAGGGTCGGCAGATTCCAAAAATAATAATTGAGCTACCACAATGTTGGCGATTTGATCGTCAACGGGCATTCCAAAAAAGATAATACGGTCGGCCATGAGGCGAGAAAAAACATCGACCTCACGGAAGTTCATCGGGCGCTCTTCGATGATGGCGCGCGTCATGTTTTCAACGGTATGATTTACGTAGCCATCTACTGTAAGGCCACTCATACCCAAATGTTTAACTGCGTACTTTCTAAACTCTTGTCCGTGATTCATGGTTACTGATTTATGTGCTTCGGCACAGTTAATGGTTAATGATTATTGTTAAGTTCGTCTTTGATACATGAGCGATACTCTAATGAACACTAAAAAATGGTCACTTGGTTCGACGGACAAAAATGCAGAATTTAGTCTTTGATTGTTGTCAGTTTAGCCAACAAATTATCAGAATTACCTATATCTGTGCAAAATGATTGAAATTCAGCCACTTCCAGAGGGAACAGTTGGGGATTCAATGGCATAGAGTTTCAAAAATAGAAGACAAAAGCAAAATTTTGTTTTATAAAGCAACGTTGATAAAGTAACTCATCTGCAAAAGGAGGAGGAGCAAAAAACAACAGCCTCCGAATCAATAAAATATAGATTATTGATTCGGAGGCTATAGAAACAAAAACGGAGTCGTTTAATTTATTGTTGAGCGTCTTTGCGTTTACGTCCACGTGGTTTTCCAGTATAAGCTGGTTTGTCGGCTGATTCTTTGACCAATTGTAATTCATAAGCCGTTACACCTTCGTATTCAAATGAATTGATAATGAAACTGTGTTTAGTAGTTGCATAATCAACACCACCTGATTTTAAAATAACGCCCAAAGGAATACTATAACTTTTTGCCGCTTTGGTCATCTGGAATACATCCGACTCATCAGAAGAGGCAGGTACTAAATAAAGGGATGATAATTTGCGTTTTCCAGCTTGCGATCCAATCTTGAAATGCGTATTTGATGGGTCAAATCCTAATTTATCAACGGTCTTATCAGGAAAAACGAGTTTCCCCGCTGGAGAAATGTACCCTTTAAGAATTGTAGGTTTACTTACTTTTTTTTCAACAACGGGTTTACTGTTTTCTTTTGGTGAAAAAAATTTGAGTGATGTGAGTTTCATGAAAAAATATATTTTAGTGTTAAAAGTATACAAACATACAAGCAATTAAGAATTTGTTGTATATTTTTTGAAAAAATATGGTAGATAAAATAAAATAGATATAGTTTGTTCTTGGGTGAAAATTAAAAATTCCCCCCTTAAAAGCATATTTTAGGAACCTGTGAATGGAAAAAGTCATAGAACCCATTAACATATCTCTTTTGAATTTTAATCTAATTTTAATTTCATTTTATCGCCATTTTCTTCCCTTTTTTGAGATGCAAATAAAGATATATTGTTGTTGAATATTTGCCCCAAATACCGCCTCTGTTGTGCATTTATTGAAACGAATCAGTAGATAAAGTGTTTGTTTTAACTGATATGGATATGTTTTTTTTTCTTAAAAGGGTGTTTACTTTTGTTGCAGTATTAATTATTGAATAGCGGTGGAAGCAAAAATAGCAATGCGGAAGATTTTGGAGAAACATGTACCCGCGGCCGCGGTTTCCTATTGTTATGGTTTATGGGAACGATATCAGTTCGATTTTGTGGCCTCTAAGCCTAGAAGAACACGTCTGGGAGATTTTAGGGCGCAGCTGGGCTACCGTGAGCGAATTACGGTCAACGTGAATTTGAACCCATATAATTTCTTAATTACGTATTTGCACGAAGTGGCGCATTTGGAGGTGTATCGTAAATATAAACGCCGTCAGCCACCGCACGGAAAAGCGTGGAAAAATCATTTTTCTGGATTACTTATTCCCGTAATGAACGAAAATAATTTCCCACTTTCGGTCTTGACGCCGCTCCTGAAGTATGCCCAAAACCCCACCGCTTCTACTGGAACGCACTTGCCCTTAATGCAAGCGCTTAAAAACATTGATGCCCCACAAACCGATATGGTCATGGTCAGTCAAGTGTCAGAAGGGCAGCTTTTTCGCTTGAATCAAAAAGTTTTTGTTCGAGGTACGTTACGTCGTACGCGCGTCGTTTGTGTAGAAGAAGCGTCTCAAAAAAAATATTTGGTGGCAGCCCATGCATGGGTCGAAAAAATATAAAATTTTAAAGCGGAGCGAGCAAAGTGAAGAAAACCACTACACAAAATTGTGCTAAAAAAAGAAGAATAAAGAAGGTAGATACATGTCTTTCTACTCGTAGTTATTTTCGTGTTTTGTCGTATTATTTTGTCTTTTATTTTACCGTACAGGTTTCTTCCCTAGGATTTACCCAAACGTCTGTGCTGGGCGAGGGTCGTTGGTTTAAAATGGGAGTTACCCAAACGGGAGTGTACAAGATTGATGCCGCGTTTTTACGAAAAATGGGTGTTAACCCAACGGATGTAAATCCCAAACATATTCGTCTGTTTGGCAACGGAGGAGCAATGCTTCCGCAGTTAAATAAGGCCTTGAGGGCGACTGATTTGATTGAGAATGCGGTGTTGATAAAAGGAGAAAATGATGGCCGTTTTGATGAGGAGGATGTGCTGATTTTTTTTGGCAAAAGCCCGCATGAAATTAACTATGATTCTACCCAAAAACGTTTTTATCATCAACTGAATACCTACTCTGATACTACTTTTTATTTCCTACAAATCGGCACACAGCCAGGTTTACGTATTCAGACGCAAAAATCAGGAACTACTGGCCAATTGTTGACGACTTTTGATGAGTACGTATTTCTGGAAAGTGAGCTCTATAACCGCGTTCAGTCGGGTAGAGAGTGGTGGGGAGAATACTTCGGCACGCAGACACGACAGGAGTTTAATGCTGATTTGAGGGGTGTTGTGCCCGACAGCCCCTTGAAACTGACGGCCGCGACCGTGGCGTCGGCGCAAGTGGTGACGAAATTTTTGTTTGCTATTAATGGACAAGCCATTGGCGAACAAACGATGGGTACGGTCTCGGCCATGAGTCCCACAAACCGATACGATTTGAGAGGGCAAAGAACATCTCAAACCCATGCTGGTAAACTGACCATAAATACAGCCAACCCTGCCCGCGTAACAATCGTGGCCACGTTTGACAAAGCGGGCCAGTCCAATGCCGACGGTTACTTGGATTTTATTGGGTTGCAGGTGCAGCGTACGTTGAGGCTCAATGAGCAAACGCTTGTCTTTCAAAATCTTAGCTCACTTACGCAAGATTCTGTTAGGTACGTTATCGGTCAAGCCAACGCGCAGATGCAGCTGTGGGAAATTACGGACCCGTTGCGCCCGCGAGCGCAGGCGTACTCCTTAAATGGTACGGAGGCTACTTTTGGGGCGGCTGGAAAAACCTTGAAACGATTTGTGGTGTTTACTGAAAATCAATTGAAACCGCCCGTTTCTTTTCAAACCGTTCAGAATCAAAGTATAAGAAGCCTGTCTACCCCCGACATGGTTGTAGTGACGGCGCCTGCGTGGCAAAAACAGGCCCAGAAACTGGCGGATTTTCGTCGACAAAATGATGGCTTAGACGTACAGGTGGTGACTACGGTTCAGGTCTATAATGAGTTCGCTTCTGGCCAGCCCGACCCAACGGCCATCCGTGACTTGGTAAGGTATCTTAGAGATAAACAACCCGAAAAGTTGAAGTATTTGCTGCTTTTCGGTGATGCGAGTTATGATTTCAAAAATAACCTAAAAGCTATTTCACCCTCCGAACTGGCCAATTTTGTGCCGTCGTATGAGAGCAGGGAGTCGGCACATCCCGTACGTAGTTTTTCTTCCGACGATTATTACGGATTCCTGAAACCCGATGAGGGCGAATGGAAAGAAGATTTTACAGGAAATCATACTTTAGATATTGGCATCGGAAGGCTGCCCGTCAAAACCATTGCCGAAGCTGAAACGGTGGTGAACAAAATCATGCGCTACAACGCCAAACGCTCAAAGGGAGATTGGCGTCAGCGAATCGCTTTTGTGGCCGATGACGGAGACGACAATCTTCACCAGAAAGATGCCGATGATTTGTCTAAAATAGTGGCAGAATTGGCCCCTGCGTACGCATTGCATAAAGTGTACGTGGATGCTTTTCCTCAGTTTGGCTCTACTATCCAACGTGCTCCGGGTGCGGGCCAAGCCGTTGACCGCTATGTAAACGAAGGTGCGTTGATTGTAAATTATACCGGACATGGAGGCATTTCGACGTGGTCTGACGAACAGATTGTGACCTTGCAAAATCTGTTTAATTGGCGCAATTTGGACAATATGCCCCTGATTATTACGGCCACCTGTGAGTTTGGTCGTTATGATAATCCCGGCGAAGCATCTGGTGCGGAAATTTCGGTGTTGAGCCCGCGTGGTGGCGCCATTGCTATGCTTACTACCTCGCGCCCCGTGTATGCCAATACCAATTTTTTGGTGAACGCTGCATTTTACCGCGCTGTTTTTGAACCCCAAAATGGAAAAATGCCTCGTTTGGGGGATGTCATCCGTATGACCAAAAATAAAAGTGTTTATGATGTACTCAACCGTAACTTTACCCTCCTGGGCGACCCATCCCTGCAATTAAATTATGGAGATTATGAGGTGAGTATTACGGCCAATGATACCCTTAAAGCGGGTCAATTGGCCCAATTGTCGGGAGAGATACAACAAGATGGAACAACAGTGACTGATTTTACGGGAACGGCCATCGTCAGCGTTTATGATAAAGAAAGTCAGCTTCTGACGCTCGGCGATAAAGCGCGCGGAGAGGCTCCCAACATCATTGCTGCCAATCCAAAAATGCAATATGGCTTGTACGATAAAAAATTGTTTGAAGGAAAAGTAAGCGTAAAAGCAGGAAAGTTTAATGTACAGTTTATTGTTCCAAAAAACATTGGGTCGTCGTTTGGCAACGGAAAAATTGAAGTATACGCGGTAAAAGCCGACAGCCTCCGCGATGCCATCGGCGGAACTAAGCGCGTAATGGTGGGAGGAAGCGGGCCGTTGCAGAACGATACTAAACCGCCACAGATGCAACTATACCTAAATGATGAGTTGTTTGTGGATGGCAGTCAAGTAGAAGATAGTCCCCTTTTTGTAGCCAAATTAAGCGATGAAAATGGTCTGAATTTTGCTAGGAATATGACATTGACCCTAAACGATACTTTGAGTATCGCGGTGAATGATTATTTTTTGGCCGAAAAAGACGATTACCGTTCGGGCCGAATTTTGTTTCCTTTTCATCGGTTGCCTATGGGCGAATATACCGTTAAATTGAAAGTGGAAGATACGTACAATAATACGGCGGAGGGTGCGTTGAGGTTTAGAGTAGGCGAAGAAATAAAATTGATTAAGACAGTCATTGCGTATCCTAATCCATTTGTTGAACAGACTAAGTTTCAACTCGAACTCGTTGACGAAGGGGATGATGTAGAAGTAACCCTTCAGATTTTTGACCTAAATGGGAAAATGATTTGTACCGCAGCGCAAACAATTTATAACTCAGACAAGCTTTTGGAGGTATTTACATGGAACGGAAAAAATCAATCAATCCAAAACGTTCCAGCGGGCGTATATATTTACAGAATGGAAGTACACTCACTAACCCGCCAACAAACTCAGCGTCAAAGCGGTAAGTTAATAATGGTAAAATAGATTTTGAAAATAGTAATTAATATCTTTGCACAATCTTAAACAGAACTCTATTTTTGAAACGCCCTTATCGTGGTTCAGCGCAGAAAGGTACGGGTAGTAGTGGCAAACAAATTTCCTTATGACAAGAAAAATTTCTCCCCTTTTTACAATTGTGGGTTTTTGCGTTTCCTTCAGTTCAATAGCACAGATTACTTCTGGTGGTCAAGATAGCACAGGCGGACGCGCTGTAATTCCCTCTGTTCCCTTTGCTGCTTTTACGCCCGATGCGCGTAGTGCCGCCATGGGAGATGCGGGTGCTGCCTTGAGTGCCGATGCCAACTCGGTGTACTGGGGGGCCGCAAAGCTGGTTCATGCCCAAAAAGAATACGGAGTAGCTCTCTCTTATACGCCATGGCTTCGCAACATTACCGAAGATATGTCTTTTGCGTATTTGTCGGGTTTTAAGAAAATCGGTAAAAACCAAGCTGTCGGATTGAGCTTGATGTATTTTGACCACGGCAAATTTGAAGCCCGCAACAACTTTGGTACCTCATTGGGCGATTATTATTCCAATGAATTTTATGGTTCAGTGGCTTATTCTCGAAAATTGACCGATAAATTTTCGATGGGCTTGAACGTAAAATACATCGTTTCCAACTTAGGCAATGGCGTTCAACTGCTGGGCGGCTCGGCCCTAAAAGCGGGGCAGACGGCAGCGGGTGATATCAGCGCGTTTTATCAAACCGAAAATGTAGACGAAGGCACTGGAAAAGGCTGGAATTATTCGGCTGCGTTGATGTTGCAAAACATTGGCGGTAAAGTTAATTACGGAGGCACCACGAGCGGTTTTATACCAACTACATTCAAATTGGGCGGAACTGCAACGCGTCATATTGATCCGTTAAATAAAATTACGTTTGCATTGGATTTGAATAAACTCATGATTCCTACGCCAGGCGGTACCGCTTCTGGTCAGGATGTTGGGACTATTTCGGCCATGTTTAAGTCTTTCGGCGATGCGCCAGGTGGTTTCAGCGAAGAAGTTCGTGAGTTTATGATTTCTACGGGGGTTGAATACTGGTACAACGAAGCATTTGCTTTCCGTTTTGGGTATTTCAACGAAACCAAAACCAAAGGAAATCGTAAGTATTTCACGGTGGGTTTTGGCGCTCGTATTCAGCAGCGCTACGGCATCGACTTTGCTTACCTGATGCCCCAAACGCAAGGAAGTCCTTTGGCCAATACCTTCCGAGTGTCGTTGGTAGTAGATGTATTCAAAAAGGCGGCTGAAGCGGTAGAAGACATCGAATAAGCGTCGCTAAAACATATTTGAAAAGGCAGTCTGCAACCGCAGGCTGCCTTTTTTATTGCAGCTGCAACGTATCACGAAGCGGACGATTCTCTGGGGTATTTTGCGTCCAATAGGCTGATAAAAGCGTCTTTTTAAGAATGGCTCGGGTGGTTAGCAATTTTCCCCTGCTTGGGTAGGTATCTTCCCAACCCGTAATGCGGTGCGGGAAATTTTCTTCAAACACAATTTGCAGAATGCGCCCCTCTGCGTAAGCTATTTTGTAGGCCTTCAGGGATTTGCCCATAAAATCGTTGCCTTTATAGGGCTCCATTGACGCAATAGCGGCCATCGGTGCTGTCTTTTGGTGGCGCAGCCGGGCCGCTTTGGTACTCGGAATGATGTTGATAGAACCCACGGGGAGTCTATTGGGAGCAAGGCGCAGACGCGTCCAAAGTTCGTCTTCTAGCAGTGCTTTTTCGGTGGTATAGTCTTCGGTTACATTGTCTTCGAAGTACGAACGCCCCGTTACTTTGTACCCATTGTTTTGATAATTAAGCTGCGTGAATGTGTGCCCGCACCAGTCCTGACTTGTGGTCGAAACTTTGAGGGTTTGAGGAAAGAGCTGGTGGTCAATCGGGGTAAAGACAGACGTATAAATAGAATAGTCATAAATACCCGTAACAAAGCGATGAATGGCATTCAGTTTCAAAACAGGCGTCGATTTGTGACGGTTTTCCTCTTTGTCGAGTTTTACATGTGTGTCGGTTCGGAAGTCTTCGGTGACAAAAACTAGTACGGCTTCGCCAGGGTTTAACGCACCGTATTGTGCTTGTTGAAGCGTGTAGGTACTAATTTCAGCTTTGCCTTTAAACCAATACTCTCCAAAGGTTTTTCGGTCAAAATCGGTTGAAGAGGTGGCGGGTGGCGGTGTTTTCTGAAAAACGGTAGACCCCGTCAGCAATGCCGTTGCCACGCACAGAATGACTACAATGCCGAGAAAATAGGTTTTGACAAACATAAAAAAGTGTTTTAGTAAAAATAGATAATTTTACCGAAACACTTTAAAAAAGCAGCGCAATTGCCCCTTTTTAGAGCAACAAAGGCACCGAAATGGTGTCACTTTCTACGGCATTGCTCACGTTTAGGGCGCGGTCGCGTATGCGTATCTGAAACTTAACGGTTGTCATTCGAGCGTTTCTTGCGTAAGGAAAATACACTGCGTAGTCTAATTTACCTTCAATGGGGCCTCTTTTGCGGTCTGGCTTCAAGACAGGAAAGAATATTTTAGAGTTGGCGGCGAGAATGACCTCTTCAAATTGATTGCCGCTAACTTTTCTGAACGTGCGCAGTTCATAATTTCCCCATGTACCGTAGTTGGGATTGTTGCGGTTGTCGGTGCTTTCGCCCAAATCACCATCGCCATCTTTGAAATCAATGGTAATGACTACCGAATCTTGCTTAGATTGAGAGAAGGGCTCAATGACTTCAAATTTGTCCATGCTGTTGAACACAATTTCTGGAACGGGACTGTAATCGGGAGGGGTCCAACAACTGGTGGTTGCCGCAGAAAATATAATTAACGTAAGGAAAAAACGAATGATAGTCTTCATGGTTGGTAAAGTTATCCGTAATTTGTAAAAAAGTCAAATTTGATGAATCGTCGTCAAGAGTTAAAACAGTTAGTAAAAAATGTCACGCCTGATACCTTCGAGGACGTTGCATTAGCGGTTTTTCGTTGGCAAGCCGTTTCCAATTTTATTTATCGGGAATATTTAAGTCACTTACGCTGCAATCCTGACAAGGTACAGTCGCTGACGCAGATTCCATTTATGCCGATTGGATTTTTCAAAAAACATACCGTGCTCACCGAATCGCCCGTTGTTCAGACCACTTTTGAAAGCAGCGGAACGACTGGCGCTCAAACCAGTCGGCATCATGTAGCCGACTTGGATTGGTACACCGACATTAGCATCCGTATTTTTGAGCAAACGTACGGCCTCTTGTCGAATTGCCATTTGTTAGCCCTTTTACCTTCCTATCTTGAACGAAATAACTCGTCTTTGGTATATATGGTTCAACAATTTATTGTGCAGACGCATTCGTCGGTTTCGGGTTTTTTCCTGCACAATGTGGATGAATTGTTGATAACGCTCAAAAAACTGGCTCAAAACTCCGACGGGCGTACCGTGATTTTGTGGGGAGTTACCTTTGCGTTGTTAGATTTAGCCGAATCCGAGATGTCGCAAGACTTGAAATGCCTCCAAGATATTCCAAGTTTGATGGTGATGGAAACAGGCGGTATGAAGGGACGCCGCCGCGAAATGCTCCGCGAGGAAGTACACGAAGTGCTGACAAAAGCCTTTGGGGTGAAGGTCATTCATTCAGAGTACGGCATGACCGAGCTGCTTTCACAATCGTATTCAAAAGGGGAGGGTATTTTTGATGCTTCGGCTACGATGCGCATTTTATTACGGGACATTAACGACCCTCGGGCGGTGTATGACACCCCCCAATCGGGGCTTCGTTATGGTGGTATCAACGTCGTTGATTTAGCCAATCTGGACTCTTGCGCTTTTATCGAAACGCAGGATTTGGGACGTTTTGTCGGCGAAAATGCCACACGGTTTGAAGTAATAGGGCGTTTTGATAATTCAGACGTGAGAGGCTGTAATCTATTGATTTGAAGTGTTTTGTCTGCGATTTTCAAAGCCTGAGCAAGAGGTTTTTCACAACCTCGTTTAAACAAAATGCTATGCCTGCTTTCGGTTTTGAGGAAGGCAGGCATAGCACATTACGTGATAATCTCCCACGTCACTTCCATGAAATCACTCGCGGGGGCATTGCACGTAGAACATACGTATAAAGCGGGCAAAGGTGGGGCAACGTCGGCCACGGTGAGGCAATGTTTGCACCGCATCACCTTTTCAGTTATCACGGGTTTGAGGGTTGCCGTTGTTCGCATAATCCCCGCTTTTTTTTCGGTGGACAACTGCTCGTAATATTTTTGGGTCAAACGCCTCAATACTTCGGGGAGATTTTTGCGCGCTACATCGGCCGCAAAGGTTTCCCATTCTGTGTTCCCTATGAAAAAATCTGGAGAATGGACAATCCGAAAACGCTGATAATCGGCCGAAAGCGGCTCGATAACAATCGTGGAGGTCGTATCGGCATTCCGTTGACCGATGCTGAAACTCAAACTTGAGGTACGAATCCGGGTGCGCTCAAAGGCATCGACGAGTTCGGTTTTGAGCCGCAGTGCGGCGGCATCGGCATCAGGCAGTTGCCAGTTGAGTTCAAGCGATGAATAATGCGTGTGGATGCCCCAAAGGCCCAATAATTTCTCCCATTGATAAATCGTTTCTTTCGGAATATCGCGGACAATAAACGTTTTGAAAGGAGTAGGGTAGAGGCGGCCGATTTTCGTGTCTTTGCAAAGCTGACAGAGAGCGTCAAGAAACGACGCTTCAAACTCATTGTCGCGCTGATAGAGCCCAATCCAGTAGCGTTCGTCGTAACGATAAATGCCCTCGTGGTGAGGATAGGGCTTGGGTGTAAGTTTTAATTCTTTCTGAATACGGCGCGTTCGTCCCGAAAATTGGGCCGTAACGGTCTGAAATAAGGTATCAAAACTATCAATAGGTTCGGGAGTTTTTAAGGCATTTTCGATGGCGCGGACCCAGTCGGGGATTTGTTCACCGTCAACCAATTCTGGCCATACCTGTAAGGTGCCCAAAGCGGGTAAATTGACTGCTAAATACCAAAACGAAGGGGTAGGAGAAGCCACAAAATTGAGTTCTCCCGTCAAGGGACGAATCAGCTCCTGTGTTGGGTCAATAAGGTTAAGTTTGAGAGTAGGTTGAAAGTCAAACGAATCCAAAATGTCTAAATAGTCACCAGAGCGCAACCACGATAATTTAGGAAAAATGTTCTGCGCCACCACCGACGAAACAATATTAGGGTGAGTGGGAACAGCTTCTTCTACCTGAAACCCCTGCAAACCAAGTTGCAAACGGAGTGCAGATAGTTGAGAATCAGTGCATGGAATCAATAAATCTTGCCGAAATCCTACCTCCATTTTGCCCAGCGCCCATTGCCGCGACAAAGCGGCCAATTGTTGAAGTTCGTCGGGGGTTACTACACCGCCGGGGGTTAAAATGCGTAGATAAGCCATTGGTTTTGGATTATTTATTCGGATGCGTTATGCTACATTTTTTCCACTTTATACAAATATACTTTGACTTCTTGAGCGGCATCTTCTTTCAGTATAATATTTGCGTCGAAAAGGTGCTTTCGTACCTCTTCATAAAGTTGGATGGACTTCCACAGCGCCGCCACCAAATCGGTTTTGGCCATGGGGACTACCGTTTTGCGCAGTTCTGCAAAGTCTTCTAGGGCCAGTTTCGTCTCCACTTTTCGGACACCGCGCGGTTGATTGCCGTTTTTGATGTGTAATAAAGGTCCTAAAACCATCATTCGTATAAAGCCAAGAAAATCAAAGGCTTCAAACAATTCTCCTCGGCCAAGCTTCAGCGTGGCATAATGTATCCAAACCCAGAATCGGTCTTCAATCCATTGATAATCAGGGTAAGGCCACACGGCGGGTGTTTCTTGGATGATACTGGTCAGTTGATGGTCGCGCTCCCATACTACCACGGGATTTTCCACGCGATGATGAAATTCATCTAGCGTCAAAAATTTGATGTCTACGTGCAAAAGCGGATTGCTGTATAAACAAATCAGTAGCCGCGTCTCGCCCACATGCTCTCCCGTGAAGGCGGAAAGAACCGTTCCGAGCTGATTGGCTACGGCTTTCATTTGCTCAGGATTATCAGAAATTTTGGTGGTAGAAACCAACACAAGGTCTAAATCTGAAAACGAATCTGTTTCGTGGGTAATCCAAGAACCAGCAATCGCAAGGCCGAGCATATCTGTTGACTCCTGTAAAACCGCAATAGCGTTGTTAATGAATGATTGAAAAATAGTGTGTTGCATAGTTGCGTTCGTTTTGGGCAATTATTGCAAAACCTTTTCCCAAAATCGAAAGTTCGTACTGTACAATATTTATTTTTAATACTCTTACTTCCAATTTCGTACCTCCTACTTCTTACCTCCGACCTTTCACTTCTACTTCCTTGCTTCTGCCTTCTCACTTCTCCTTTCAAGCATTGCTTTCACCTCAGGTTTACAACTTCCGCAGCCCGTTCCAGCCCCCGTTTGCTGACAAAGCGTCTGAAAATCGGTACAACCGCCCGCAATGGCGTCGCGCAGGTTGCCGTCGCCAACGTTGTTGCATGAACAGACCGTTTTTCCTTTGAGTGCAGGGGCGGATTTGCCGCTTCGAAGCAATTTGAGCCTTTTTTCCGAAAGTTCGGTTTGGTGCTGAATCAATGATTTGAATTCCGTAAATTCTGATTTATCTCCCAACAAAATGGCCCCGACGAGCTTATCGCCGTGAATGATACATTTTTTGTAATATCGTTTTTGTTTGTCCATAAACAGGACTTCTTCGTATTCGGCACCAGCTCCGTTGGCGGGGATTTCGGTCATGCCCAACGAGCATAAATCTAGGCCTTCCATTTTCAGAATATTCATAGAAATGGTCGGCCGATAATAACTTTGAATATCGCCGTTGAAATAGGCACATAATGCTTCGGCCTGCTCCTCAGCGGCAGCCGTAATGCCAAACTGCTGTCCCTCAAATTCGGCCACCTCGCCGATGGCAAAAATGGCTGGGTCGGAGGTTTGGAGATAGGCATTCACTACCACTCCGCGTTGTACATCCAAACCCGCTTTACGGGCGATTTCGACGTTGGGTGTCGTGCCAATCGTTAGTACAACGGCATTACAGTCAATGACTTGGCCTGAGGTGAGGCGAACGCTACCGACTTGGTTATGGTGGCCTGCTAAATATTTGACTTCGTCGTTGTAATAAATATCAATGCTCCGGTCTTTGAGTTCTTCGTGCAGAAGGGTACTCGCCGTGGCGTCCAATTGACGGTTCATCAAGCGCGAAGCTCTGTGAATAACGGTAGCCTGATGGCCTAGCTGGCGCAACGAAGCCGCCAACTCTAGCCCCAATAAACCGCCGCCCACGATGACGATGTGTTTTGCCTGACCAATGCCCAAATGACGCGTTAAACCGTCGGCATCTTGCCGCGTACGCATCGTAAAAACGCCCTCTAAGGATACATCATAATCTTTGGGCATGGCCGACCTACTGCCCGTGGCGATGACGAGGCGGTCGTAGGGATGGAGATTACCTTTTGAGTCAACAACGGTTTTTTGAGTACGGTCAATGTGCTCAATGCTGAGGCCCTCGTAGAGATGAACCAAGGCCCGCTCGTCGTCCTGCATTTTGAGCAATTTCTCCCAACGCATGGCGCCGCTGATATAGTCGGGCAGCATCACGCGGTTATAAAAAGCAAACGGCTCTTTGCTGAATACGTGAATTTCGTCGGTAAGGTTATGCTGGCGGTGGGCCGTCACGAATTTATACGCTGCGGCTCCCGCCCCCACGACGATGATACGCTCCCTGATTTTTTTGAATTTCTTTACTTCAACCGCCGCATATTTAAAATCAGGTTCTTTGGAATAAGGGTCAACCAAATCGCTCGTAATGTTGTTGGCGCGCGCGGCCGTACTTTGAATTATTTTTCCCCAGTGCATGGGTAAAAACACCACTCCTTGCCGAATATCCTCCGTGATTTTGGCGGGTACTTGCACCTGTCCGCGTGGATTTTGAACGGTGACAATGTCGCCTTCTTTGATGCCGCGTTCGTGAGCATCGGCGGGGTTTATTTCTAAAAAAGCCTTCGGGATGTGCTGATTCAGTTTATTAACCCTACCCGTTTTGGTCATCGTGTGCCATTGGTCACGAATACGGCCCGTGGTCAACACCAATGGGAAATCATCGCTGAGCGGTTCGGATTGATTACCGTCGGGAATGGTTTTGATTTGGGCTTTATGAGAAGGGGTATAAAATTGATGATCGGCAAACAGGCGCGGTGTGCCGTTAGATTCTGCCGTTGGTACGGGCCATTGCAGGGTACCTTGGGTGCGTAGCCGCTCGTGCGAGAGCCCGCTGATATCTACGTTGGTTCCTTTGGTAAGGCGAACGTGCTCGTCGTAAATTTCTGACGTATTTCGGTAATTAAATGCGTGACCAAAACCCATTTTATGGGCAAATTTGACGATGATTTCGCTATCGGGGAGGGCTTCTCCTACGGGTTCGTTGAACTGACTGAGGTACGAAACCCGCCGCTCTGAGTTGGTCATGGTCCCCGTTTTTTCGCCCCACGCGGCGGCGGGGAGTACTAGGTCCGCGTAAGCAACCGTATCCGAACGATTGGAAACATCCTGCACCACCACAAACTTGGCGGCCTTTAGGGCTTCTTCTATGAGGTGCGCGTTGGGCAGGCTCACCAGCGGATTGGTACACATGATCCAAATGGCTTTCATGCGGCCATCTTTGAGCGCCTCAAACATTTCGGTAGCGGTCAATCCAGGTTTAGGGTTTAGCGCAGGAACTACCCAAAAATCGGCTACTTCCTGCCGGTGAGCGGGGTCGGCTAAGTTACGGTGCGCAGGCAGGAGATTCGACAGCCCACCTACTTCCCGACCACCCATGGCGTTGGGCTGACCAGTCAATGAAAAGGGCCCTGAACCTGCTTTTCCGATGTGCCCCGTAATCAAATGAAGGTTTAGTAACGCCAAATTTTTGTTGACTCCAATCACACTTTGGTTGAAACCCATGGCCCACATGGAGATAAATCCCTTGGATTTTCCAATGTATTCTACGGCTTGGTGAATGTCGTGGAGGCTGATGCCGCAAATTTTGGCCGCTTCGCGCATGTCACGCTCGCTGACCTGTAAGCGGTAGGTATCGAAGCCTTCGGTGTGGTTTTTGATAAAATGCTCGTCAATGTATCCTCTCGAAATCAGCCCTTTGGCGATGGCATTGAGCAACACCACGTCGGTTCCGGGCTTGATTTGAAGGTGAAGGTCGGCCATGCGAGCGGTATCTGTGCGGCGAGGGTCGACCACGATAAATTTAACCCGTGGGTTGGCGGCTTTGTGTGCCTCCATGCGTCGAAATACAATGGGGTGGTTCCACGCAGGATTGGAGCCCGCAATCAGAAAACAATCCGCCAATTCGATGTCTTCGTAGCTACACGGTACGGAGTCTTCACCCAAGGCCATTTTGTATCCAACCACCGCCGACGACATGCAAAGGCGCGAGTTGGTGTCGAGGTTATTTGAACCGATAAAACCTTTGATAAGCTTATTGACTACGTAATATTCTTCGGTTAAGCACTGGCCAGATGCGTAAAATCCTACCGAGTCGGGACCGTATTTTTCGATAAACGTTTTGAAAACCGCCGCTGCCCTCTCCAGTGCCGTGTCCCACGTAACCCTTTGCAAAGGGGCTTGACGATTGCGGCGCATTTGAGGATACAACAATCGGTCTGTCGTATCCATGACGGTATAGTGCAAGTTTCGCCCTTTAGAACAAAGCATCCCTTTGCTCGATGGGTGGTCAGGGTCGCCCTCCACGGAAATATGTCCGTTACGAGTTTTCTGAACCACTACCCCGCAGCCGACGCCGCAGTAGCAGCAAGTGGTTTTATGTGCCGTTGTTCCTTTCATAATAGGCTTACAATAAACAAGGTGGTTAGCGTTACGCCGTTTGTAGCTCAGTTTCTACCTGTTCAACGGTCACCGTTCTACCGAAATTAATCAAAAACAACAACAAGCCCACCACCGCGACGATACCGCCGATGTACATAAATGCTTGTCCGTAAGAAATGGACTGGGATTTAAACAAGAAGCCCATTAACATTCCTCCCACGTTGCCACCTGCACCGACTACGCCCGATATTACCCCGACAGCTTTGGGATTGATAAACGGTACGATGGCATACGTGCCGCCGTTGGCCATTTTCAAAAACATCGCAAAAGTGAGCATCGAAACAATGGCCATCGTCAGATTTCCTGATTGCGCAAAAAGTAAAATTCCTAATCCTTCCAGCAATAACATAGAAGCCAGCAGGATGCCTTTGCCCCGCATACCGTATTTTTGACCTATCTTATCGGCCACAATTCCGCCCACGGCGCGGGCAAAAATATTCATAAACCCAAACAGCATGGCCCAGAAACCCGCTTCAGTTTCTTCCATGTGGAAGTTGTCAAAGAAATAAAGCGCTGCTACGCCATCGAAGGTAATTTCCATGCCAAAGCAGCAGGCATACGCAATCGCCAAGGCCCAGACGCGCACGTCGGCGCAGGCTTGCCAAAACGGTACGCTTGATTTGGTAGCAGCGGTGCGGTTGATTTCGTCGTAGTTGCCAGCGGGGGTATCTTTTGTGTATTTCCAGTAAATAAAGGCCATTACCAACATCATCAGCCCTGGAAAAATCATGGCCAAACGCCACGCATCGGCTTTGACAAACCCAAATCCGATGATGGTAGCCATAATGAGTGGCATGGCCAACTGCGTGATGCCACCGCCAAGGTTACCCCAGCCGCCAGCTACGGCATTGGCCGTTCCTTTGATGCTCGGGGCAAACATGGCCGAAGTATGAAATTGCGTAATGACAAACGACGCTCCAATAACGCCGATGGCCAAACGGAAAAGTAAAAAGGATGTATAATCATGCGCCAAACCGACAAGCATGACGGGCAATGAGCCAACCACCAACAAGGCCGTGTAAGTTTTGCGCGGGCCCCAACTGTCGCAGAGCTTTCCGATGATCAGGCGGGCAAAAATAGTGGCTGATACCGCCGCAATGATGGTGTTTCCTACCTGAGGCTTGGTCAATCCCAAATCGGCCCGAATGGCGGGCATCAGGGGCGCTATGCCAAACCAACCAAAGAAACAGACGAAAAAAGTCATCCACGTAATGTGGAACGTACGCATTTGGACGCCGCTGAAACTGAATACGTTTAGCTGAGGAAGGGGTTGATTGTTAGGTGGTTGACCCATGACGCTTGCTTGTTTGAGTTTAAAACATAAAGCCAGCGTAAAGGCGTGAAGCGATGCAAAAGTAGAAAGCCGTCTACCACAGTCAGTGACAAATTTTCACCCGCCTTTTCCTCCCAAAGAAAAGGCTTGTTACAGATCACTGACTGCGATTTGGACTTGGATACCTGCATCGGTTGAGCGCCGCCACGCTGCACCGATTTGGTATATCAAACGTACAAAATAAACGAGTATACTCAAAGTAATTTATGAGTATTTTTCACTAAAAATAGAAAGTTCTTCAAAATTTTATACTTAATTTTACTAAAAATGCAAAATTGGCTTTCTTTTTAAGTGTTTTTTAAACTAAGTATTGCAGAAATTACTCAATTTTATAATTTATCAAAAAATGCAAAACCTGTCAGGTTTTGAAGTCCTGACAGGTTTGTGCTGCTTCTGTTGTGGTGTACTAGCCGATTAATCGTCTTCAATCGAAAACTTATCGAACAATAAGCCCATTAGTCGGTCGTGAATCTCCATGTAGGCTGGGTCATGGACAATGTCTTTTTTGTTACGGGGCCGGGGGAGCCGTACATCAACTATTTCTTTGATGGTGGCGGCGGGGCCATTGTTCATGACCACCACGCGGTCGGAAAGAAAAATGGCTTCTTCGATGTCGTGCGTTACCATTACAATAGTTTTGTTGCGGTTGTCAAGGTTCCAGAGCTTGAGCAGTTCAATGTGCATGGAGCCTTTGGTCAACGCATCCAACGCCCCAAACGGCTCATCGAGCAGCAAAATGCTAGGGTTGATGGCAAACGCCCGCGCAATGGCGACACGCTGTTTCATCCCGCCCGAAAGTTGGCCCGGAAGCTTGTCTTTGTGCGGCCAAAGGTTGACCATTTTGAGGTTTTCTTCGGTGATTTCGCGTTTTTCAGCCGATGTTTTCCCCTTAAATACAGAATCAACGGCTTCGTAAATGTTTTGATAAACGCTGAGCCAAGGCAGCAAAGAGTAGTTTTGGAAAACAATACCACGGTCGGGACCAGGCCCTTTTACGAGGTTGCCATTGGCCATTACCGTGCCGCTTGTCGGCTGGGTCATGCCCGAAATCGTGCCCATAAGCGTGGATTTACCACAGCCAGAATGGCCGATAAGTGCCACGATTTCACCTTTTTGAATGGTTAAATCAATGTCTTGGATGGCCGTAAACGTGCCTTTGGGGGTTTTGAACGCCACCGAGATGTTTTTTACTTCAATGGAAGCGGGGCGTGATTGGATTTTATGAAACTCACTCGCGGAGTCGACGGGAGCGGAGATAGGATTGAGAGTCATGTTATGAGTGGTTAGTGAATAGTGGAGTGTGGTTGGTGAGGGTACTTTTGAAATGTAATTTACTGAGCACCAGTCACTGACCACCAACTACCATTTATTAAGCAAATGCAAATCGTTTTTGAAGCCAATCAAAGCCCTTGTCGAGTAGTAATCCCACCGTGCCGATGATTAAGATGGCCGAGAGGATTTTCTCTAAGCTGAGCGCGTTCCAACTGTCCCACACAAAAAAGCCAATTCCGACGCCTCCAGAGAGCATTTCGCCCGCCACGATCACCATCCACGCCACGCCGATGCTTAGACGTAACCCTGTGATAATGTGCGGTAAAGCAAACGGGATGATGACTTTGATGATGTATTTCCAACGAGAAAAGCCGTAAGCCTTCGCCACGTTTTTATGGTCTTGTGGAATTGAGGCCACGCCAAAGGCAGTATTGATTAATGTAGGCCATACGCTGGTGACAAAAATGATAAAAATCGTTGCACCCTCGGCGGCTTTGAACGCCAACAATCCCAACGGAAACCACGCCAACGGCGATACTGGGCGCAAAATCTGGATAATCGGATTGATGAGTCGGAAGGCCGTTTTGCTGGATCCGATAAGCAACCCAAGAGGAATGGCTACGAGGCTGCCCAATCCAAAGCCGCTGAATACGCGGATAAGTGAGCTGATCAATTGATTTCCAATGCCTTTGTCGTTAGGCCCATAATCGTAGAAAGGAGTGGCGAGCATTTCATTAAAGACCGACCAAGTCATCAGAGGCGACGGGATTTCGCGGTTGGTAAGGAGGGAAATGCCCCACCAAGCGCCGATTAAAATGACCGCACTTCCTATGCCAAACAACAATGGGAGGTAGGTTTGTATATTAAGTAATTTCTTCATTTTCGTAACTTTGATGGTTGATATTCAATTACATACCATGATTATTTCTTTGCGGAAGCCAGATACGCAGGAATGTTGCCAGGGTCAAACATTACATCGTAAGTGGTTTTGAAAGCTTTCATGTCGTCGGTCATGACGGGGACTTTGGCTTCGCGGGCTACTTCGGCGTAGAGGTCGTCCAAGATGAGTTTTTCGGCAATGCCCTTAAAATCGGGGTTGGATTTCAACATTCCGAACCGAACGTACTGCGCCAAAAACCACATTCCGTGTACTTTGCGGGGCGTGTTGACAAAACCTTTATTGTAAAAAGTCATGTAATCGTCTTTGTATTTCTGAACGCCCAATTCGCAACCTAAATCGTTGGAACCTAGCAAACGGGCTTCAATGACGGGCAAAGCGGCGTTGACGTAATAAGGTTTGGAAAGCCAGCCCGCCGCTTTTTTGCGGTTGCCCATGTTGTCGAGCCACTGACAGGCTTCCAAAACGGCTTTCATGACATTTTTGAGGTTTTCGCGCTCTTTGGCGGCAAATTGCTTATTGACAACCAACGCTTTTTCGGGGTGGTGTTTCCAAATATCTTGACTGGCAATCTCCGTAAAGCCGATATTTTGGGCGGCTGCCATTCCATTCCAAGGTTCGCCTACGCTGAACCCCTCCATGTTGTCTACGCGCATATTAGCCACCATTTGCGGCGGCGGAATCGTGATAATCCCCACTGATTTTTGGTTAATACCTGCGGCGGCCATCCAGTTGCGAAGCCAAATATCGTGCGTGCCGCCTGGAAAAGTCATGGCAAAAGTTACTTCTTTGCGGGCTTGTACTTGCTTGACGGCGGCGGCGACTTTATTCATTTCTTTGAACCCTACCAATCCGCAAAAATCTTTGGAAAGTGTGATGCCTTGGCCGTTGTTGTTCAAAACCATTGCAATCTGCATTTCGGAGCCTGCTTTTCCGCCCAAGCCGGTGTAGACCGAGAAAGGCATCCCAAAGAGGCAATGCGCGCCGTCGAGTTCGCCGTTGAGTATTTTATCGCGAATGTTGGCCCAAGAGGCTTCTTTAGAAAGAACCACATCGACGCCGTACTTCTGAAAGAACCCCAACTCTTTGGCGGCTACCAGCGGGGCACAGTCGGTGAGGGGAATAAAGCCTAATTTTACTTGGGGCAAGACCGCTTTGCGCATCGACATTCCAGCCATCAAAATAAGGGCCGCCAACGGCGCGAGAATAATTTTATAGGTAGTTTTCATTGGATAAAGACATTGTAAGAGCAGACGCTGGGCCACTGGCCGCGTAAATTGCTTTTGGTGAAATTTATTAAGTGATTTTATAAGACTTGCCAAGTTTTTGAAACTTAGCAAGTCTGTCCTGCCGTAGTTATTGTTTAATCGCTACGGGTTTTGTATAGAAGAAATCGGGGCGAATATTGAGCATCAAATAGGCCCAATTGGCACCGTGTTTGGCTTTGTCCATCGTGCCCAATTTCCCATATTCGAGGCTGTTGGAGCCTTTTAGGTAGCAATAGCCCAATTCTACGTTGGTAAACTTATTGAGGTTGTAGTTGAGGATAAAATCAAATTCGTTGCCCAACTGACGGCTGATTTTGCCACCTGCGGCGTCCAAGCCGTTTTTCATGTCATTGGCCAAGGCAAAATTGTGAATGTCGAAGGTAAAGTATAGGTTAGGATTAGCCACGTATTTTGTCTTGAAGAAAGCATTTCCTAAACCACCAGCGGGTGCGCCAGTACCTACGTAGAAATAATCCATGTAGCCCCAGTGTTTGTGCGGAGTGCCGTACAGAGGGTCAAACCGGTGGTCCTTGCCGTCGGGCGAAACGGTGTTGTTGCCCGAAAGTACTTCATAACCTGGCCCAAATGAGAATTTGCCTTTCTGAATAGAAACGTTGGCCCCGTAGTGATAGGCGCTCAGGCTTTGGCCGTCGCGATTTTTGCCGCCCTGCTTGTATGCAAACGCCTGCCAAGCAATTTTACCTAATTTTGAAGAAGCATTACCGATCAACCCAGTAAGCATGGCTCCGTAAGTAATGCGACTATTAACGCCCTCTACGTCGTACCGGCGGCCATACACTACGCCGTTGGCGGTGCTACCGAGGCTGTCTATACGGTACTTCTGAAAATCGTCTTTGAAGAAAAGCCCCGAGAATTTTGTTTGTCCAAATTTACGGCTGACGTACAGCATCTGCATGGATTTAAACATTTGATTTTGGCCGTTGGTGCTGAGCGGAGATGCCAACACTGGAGCGCCGCCCTTGCCTGAAGTCGGAATGAAATCGGTTGGAATACTCACAAAAGCACCTTTAGAATTGGCGACCGTGGCGGGGACATTGCCTGCCGCATAGAAAGTGCCCGCTCGGCCAAAGGCATCGGAATTTTGGTTGAAGGCCGCGCCCAAGTCGATTTGCCAGCCGTTTTTCATAGCTTTGAGCAGGGCCATATCAAACCGCCGCCCCTGCTGGAGCCAGTCCAAATTGCCGAGCAAACGTACATCGTCATAGATTAATTCCTGACGTCCTATTTTAAGAGATAAGTTGTCTAATGCCTTGAATTTGAGGGTAGTATCGGCGCTGTTGGCCAAAATCACTTCGGCCCAAGCTTCGTGCAAAAATAACTTTGAGCCGTCGGTGTTATTGATAGAAGCAGCATCTTGTCCCCAGACCCTTACATCCCGAACGTTTACACCAAACGTTAGACGATCCCATTTGTAGCCGAAGATAAGGCTGGTGCGCTGGGAAGTGAAGGCAGCAGGCTTTGCCCCCGATTTGGGAAGGTTACCTACTCCGTCCCTAATTTCAGTTCGTGTTCGGAGTTGACCTTGCAACGAAAGTTGCGCATGAGTAGTTTTGCTTAATGCAAAGATTAAAAGAACCGCGCCAAAGCACTTGACGTGTAATGGTTTTTTCATAAATTTGTAATGTTTTAAGTTAATCCCTAATTTAAAACTGCTAATAGCCCCGTCAGAACCGCCATTCTGCGGGGTTTTTCTTTTTCCTTACCAACGAGCGTCCGCCAACGCTGCTGTAAGTTTACGTAAGAGCTACCGATGTTTATGAGGTGGGAATGAATGTATTTCTTTAAAAAGTACTATTTAAAAAAGAGGTGTTTCTGTAAAGGTAAATTTCTGTAAAAAACTTAATCAAAAAATATAGTTCTTTAAAAAAAGATTATTAGAAAAGTTTATACATTTACTTTTGATTTTTATCAGAATAATATTTGCCTTTCTTGCCTGCTTAATAATTTTACTTAAAGGTATGCTGAAAATGAACTTTCTCCAAATATTACATTCATTTTTTAGGTTAAAATCTAAAAGTTCTTTATTTTTTATAAAAGTTTCTTTTAAAAAGTACTATTTTTAGGTTTGAAAGTTGTAAAAGTTGAAATTTTAGTTTTTTTTAAACTAAGTAATTTTTAAGTAATTGTGACGGATCTTAATTTCGCTATAAAATACAATTTGAATACTGCGCTTGCCAAAGGAATTAAGCAGGCAGGTATTGGCAAGCATGGTAGCAAGCCACTCTCTTCAGAGTTGGTAGACGAGTGTTTGCAGGAGTTGCAGAGCGGCCAGGCCAATGACTTACAGAAAGGAGCGTTTTTTGGCGCTTTGATGATGAAAGGCCCCACGGAGGCAGAGCTCAAACTGGAAGCGTACATTGGCAAGCACGCGTTTGCTAATCCCGTTTTTTTTCTCAACAAGCTGTGTCCTGATTTACCTCAACACCTGTTTCCGATTGGCGTAAAGTTGTTGAACGGTAAATCGTTGCAAGTATCGGAGGCGCATCAGTTGGGCGACTTCCTGATGTCGGATGAGCTGTGCGAGACGTTCCGGGGGATGGCAGTTAGCATATTGCGGGTTCGGTATGAAACAAATGACGAATACCAAGGCTTGCACAATGCAGTCATGAGCACCTACGCGCCGGGTTTTCAACGGCACGTCAAAACGAAATTTCCGATTGTTCAATTGGCGGAGCCTTTCGACGGTGTAGAACATTCGTACATGATAACTCCGTTGCTGGCGTATTTTTTTCAGGAGCGAAATTATAATGCGGTCACGGCCATCGGACGCTCTTCTGGGCCGAAGTATACGTTCAATTCCCACGATCTATATCTTTATTTGGGTAGTTGGTTGTTGGCCGATAACCATGAGTTGTTGGAAATGAACCCGACGTTTGGGTGGGTGCTTGACCAAAAAGCATTATCTCCCCCGTTGGACAATTGGGTGGAGCGTCGCCGAACCACCATCAAGCGCCCGTTTCTGGCCACCCTCGAAAAAGTCTTAAACCCTTGCGGAGCCCGTATTCTGGTTACGTCGGTATTTCACATTACGTACCAGATGAAAATGGCGGAGTTGGCCCTTATGGCAGGATTTGACGGGGTAATGGTGCTGAAACGCGGGCTGGAAGGTAGCCTTGCGCCTGCTACTTCCAAAGCAAGCGGGTTGCTGTGTGCGGTACGTAATTCCAACGGTCACTTATTTTTTACCCGTTTGGAGCATGATTTTCCCGCGTTTGAACAATTCCGCACAGAAACCGACGACGAAATAGCATCGCCTACGGCCGAAATAAATGCTGCCTTGATTCGAAAATATTTGCACAACGGGCGTACTGATTACGCTGATTTTGATAACCGGGTAAACTACGCCAAAGCCCTGTATATGCGTGGCTTAGATTGGATTGAAAGCCAGATTGGGTATTGATGTGGTAGACATTGGACTGAGCGTTCATCCCTTGTCCAATGTCTACTATCTATTTTTCTTCTTTTTCGATTTACTGCCGAAAGCTCTTGCTGATCCAGCCGCCGCCCACTACGTCGTCGCCTTCGTAGAACACCGCCGCTTGCCCGGGAGCAATGGCACTGACGGGATCATGAAACAAGACCTGAATACGGTCGTCGCCTTCCTGTATAATTGTGGCGGGCGTACCTTCGTGCTTGTACCGGACTTTGGTCACGGTTTCTAGCGGGCCTTCGATACGGGCGTATTTTTGAAGATTAAGTTTTGAGACGTACATGCCGTCGCGTTCGAGGTCTTTGTCAATGCCCAACACTACTTCGTTGGTATCCTTGCGTATTTCGGTCACAAATACAGGGTATCCCAGCGCAATGCCTAAGCCCTTGCGTTGGCCGATGGTGTAAAAAGGATAGCCTTCATGTTTGCCCACGACCGTGCCGTCTTGCATCACGTAATTGCCGCCCATTACTTGGCTTTCAAGCTCAGGCATACGACGTTTGAGAAAGCCCCGGTAGTCGTTATCGGGCACAAAACAGATTTCGTAGCTTTCTGATTTATTGACCAAATCCATGAAACCGCGCTCTTTGGCCATCTCCCTAATTTCGGTTTTGCGCAAGTGTCCGAGCGGAAGTTTTGTCCGCGACAGGCTTTCTTGTGACACCCCCCACAGTACATAACTCTGGTCTTTCCACGTATCTACGCCTTTAGACACAATGAATCGGTCGTTTTCCTGACGCATATTGGCGTAGTGGCCCGTGGCAATAAACTCACAATCGAGTCGGTCGGCGCGGCGCAGTAGGGCATCCCATTTGATGTGGGTATTGCACAGCACGCAGGGATTGGGCGTGCGCCCTTCAAGGTACTCACCCGTAAAATGGTCGATGACGTAATCACCAAACTCTGTTCTGATGTCTAATATGTAATGAGGAAAGCCCAGTTCAACGGCCACGGTACGGGCGTCGTTGATGGAATCAAGGGAGCAGCAGCCGGTTTCTTTTTTTGAGCCGCCGCTGCCGGCATAGTCCCAGGTTTTCATGGTCATGCCGATGACCTCATAGCCCTGCTCGTGGAGTAATACTGATGCCAGTGAACTGTCGATGCCGCCGCTCATGGCGACCAAAATGCGTCCGTGTTTGCTCATAATTGTATCTGACCGAGGTTCAAAGCCTCGCGATGATTGGTTTGATATATATTTGTTTTACTTGTTGTTTCAGCCTGTTTTATCTGGCCAATTTTTCATTAACAAATTTTTGAGTAAATCCATTCAGCCGATAGCCCATAATTTCAGAGGCTATCATTCATCAAAGGTCCTCAATGCTCTCTCGATAGCCCCGACCAATGGGAATAGATACGCCATTTACTTCCACGATGTCAGCGGTATATGACTCAATTTTGGAGACCGAAATAATAAAGGACCGGTGAATGCGCTTAAAGTCGTTGGTGGGTAACAAAGCCTCCATCTCGTGCGTGCTCATTTTAGAGAGGTACTCATTTTTGGTCGTAACGATGCGGATGTATTCCCGCTGACTTTCGATGTAAATAATTTCTGAGAATAAAATTTTTACCTTCTTCTTCTGAACATTCAAAAATAGGTAGTCTTTTGTTTCGTGGGTTTCGTGGGTTTCGTGGGAAGGACGGATGTCCTTTGGCGGCACTTTGATCTTATTGATCGCTACCAAAAAACGCTCAAAATCAATGGGTTTTAACAGATAATCGGCGACGTTCAGGTTAAAGCCTTCGACGGCATATTGATGATACGCGGTGGTGATGATGACGGCTGGCGGATGCGTGAGCGTTTTTAAAAAGGCCATTCCTTTTAGCTTTGGTAAATGAATATCCAAAAACAGCAGGTCAACGGCGTGTTCCCGAAGGTAATCAGTGGCCAGAATCGCATCCTTAAACGTGCCTTTTAACTCCAGAAAGGGTACCTGCGAAACATAATCCGCCAACACTTTTACGGCCAGTGGTTCGTCTTCGATGATAATGCATTTGAGTTTAGACATGGCTTTTAAGATTGATTTTTAAGGTAGCGGTAAACGCTGATTCGTTCTGTTGGATGGATAGGGTGTAGTCAGTATAGAGCAGTTGCAATTGTCGCCGCAGATTGGAAAGACCGATATTTTCTTTTACACGCGGCCGGTCGGAAAAGGTTTCCGTGGAATTTTTTACCACAAATGATAACTGCCGCTGATTGACCGATAGATGAATATCGACAAAAGGATGCTCTCGGGTCTCGGAAACACCGTGTTTAAAGGCATTTTCCACCAGCGGTATCAGAAGCAGTGGGGGCAAAGCCTGTTTCATATCTTCGACATCATGGTTGAAATTGACCTGTAATGAATCATCATACCGCAGCTTTTCGAGGGCAATATAATCATTCATTATTTTCAATTCCTGGTCAATGGCAATGTATGCTCCCCCAGCCTCATAGAGCATAAAACGTAGCAGTTGCGACAGCCGTAAAATTGATTCAGGTGCCAAGTCGGATTTATCCCGGGCCAAAGAATAAATATTGTTGAGGGTATTGAACAAAAAATGCGGATTGGTTTGGGATTTGAGGTAGTTCAGCTCGGCTTCCTGTTTTTCGATCCGCAATTGTTGGGCCGCCTGTTTTAATTTCCGGTAATCATATATATGCCTTACGATGCCAAAAAAGAAGACGGAAAACAGGCTGAAGGGAACATGAGCTGCCACTCCTTCCCGAGGGGAAGAATAGGCTTTTAAGGAAAAATAAACGTGTAATCCAATGCCGATATACCGCCAGAAATAGAAGCCAAAAGAGTATAGAAGAAGATGGGCCCCCAACAGGAACGGTGCGATAAAAATGCGCTTCCATGAACGCCGTAAATAGGGAAGAGTGTACTCAAAAAACAGAAAGTTTAAAACCACTAGATAACTGACTAGCCAAAGGTTGTTCACGATCCTTTTGAGAAACGTTTCGGGATTGCTCACTAAATCACCAAATAATGAGAGCAACAAATACCCAACGCCAATCCGAAGGTATAATTTGAATCGTTCGCGGTCTACGGGTCTGTTCATGCTGCTATTTTAGGAAATAAATTTCGACAATTCAGTTCCATTTCATTTTGTAGACGACCGAATGAGCATTTTGGTCAATAAACGACCCAAAAACGTCAATCAAAAAAATCAAAAGCGGTATTCTTCACTGCGTCTCGGCATCTTTATGCAATCATTGTTTTTAATACGTTGTGTGTTGACCGTAAGGTGCCGTTGATTGACACGGCCTTTCAGCCTATTTTTTCATGAGGTATTCTTGCAAAAAAAACACGCAGTCTATGAAAAAAAGTGTAGCAATTTTGGTAGCCGTTTGGGTAACGGCTGTGTCACTACAGGCGCAGGTAGAACCGGCCGCAAGCCATTGGAAAACATGGTTCATTCCCTCTGGTAAAGCCTATCGTTTACCGCCACCTCCCGCGTACAAGGGCGAAGTTACGCAGGTGCTTTCACGCCAACAATCCCTGAGTGCTGTTGGTCGCCAGCAGATCATGTATTGGAATGCTGGGGCACCCGGGTATCGTTGGCAACAACTGATGGGGGAATTATGGATGAACGGTTCGAGCCGTGAAGGGGCACTGGCAAATATGCTGCTTGGTGTAGCTACGTATGATGCTACGATTGCGGCATGGGATACCAAGTATGCCTATGACCGTCCGCGTCCGTACGAGGTTGATAAGCGAATAAAGGTGTATGCCCCAAAAACCGACAACCCGTCGTATCCCTGTGAGCATTCGGTGGCGGCCGGTGTGGCGGTAACGCTCATCGCTCATTTTTATCCTTCATTGGCCGATTCGGTGCATCGTATGGCGCAGCAGCTCATGGCCTCACGGGTTGCGGCAGGGGTGGCTTTTCCGAGCGATACGCAGGCGGGCTTTGAACTTGGTAAACGGGTTGCCGAAAAAGAACTGGAACATACCAAAGGCTTTGTTCCTAAAAAAGAGTGGGATGGAAAAAGGCCCGAAGGTACGAACTACTGGCAGGGAAAGCCTTCGTTTCCGTTGGCGGGCCTAAACAAAACCGTCGCGCTGGACAGTAGCAGTCAGTTCCGTCCTGGGCCGCCGCCTGATTTTGCCAAGGAGATGGAAGAAATTAAAAACTTCAAGCCTACGTTTCGTTCCACGGCCAATGCCTTTTTTTATGCCGACAATAATTTTTGGGATGATGTGCTGCACAAAAAGATATTTGAGTACAACCTGCACCTGAATCCCCCACGAGCGGCCCGATTGTATGCCATTGCCGCTATCGGAATGTACGATGGATTTTCTGCCTGTTGGGACGCTAAGTATACGTATTGGGGTACGCGTCCCGATCAATATGATACTTCCTACCGACCAGTGCTGTTTTTTACCCCGCCCTTCCCAGGGTATCCTTCCGGACATGCCATGTTGGGTAGCGTCATGGCAGAGCTGTATTCTTATTTCTTTCCTTCAGAAAAAGCGTATTTTCAGAAAAAAGCCAAAGAAGGAGCCGAATCCCGCTTTCAGGGAGGTATCCACTTCCGAACCGACAATGAAGTAGGATTAGAGATGGGAAAAAAGGTGGCCGCTTTTATTGTTGAAAAAATAAAGACGGATGGCGCCGATGATGAGTTGTCATTGCCGAAACAAAAAAAAGGTGGATTATAATGCTGCTGACTGTAGTCATTGTCATTGTTGAACAATAACAGATACAGATTGAAAATTTTACAACGTTCCCCTTATGTTGGGGAGCGTTGTGGCGTAATTGAAGAGGTCGTTCTTTTTCTTATTTGAGGTTTTAGATAAAATGTTCCTACGTCCCGAACGATATTTCGTGCGTTTCATCCCTTATTTAAGATGATTTAACACTTTTTTATTCTTTGATGCAACGTTTGATTATACATTTGCATCATTAAGTTGTATTTGTCGCAAAGCAAAGTTTAACCTTGATTTAAAAGAATGCTGATTGTCCGAAATTGTTGAATAGGATGTTCGAAATCGGACAGTTGCTTAAAAAGTAAAAAATAGTAAGTGTTTGATTATTAAATATTTGTCACTTTTATTTTGTCTGGCACAGCATTTGAAATAAATACATTGAAAATTATTTGTAACCTTTTGCACCAACGCAAGTATTCACTAACAGCCATCTTAAAAACATTTTCTTACAGTCATGAAAACAATTTTTTGTTCTACGCACTTCCATCACAAACCAAGTTCATAAGGTAGTTTGCCATTCATCAAGTTTATGTGCCTCTCATGTACTTTGTATTGCATAGTACCAGATAAAACAAGCAACTTTGTATCATCATTCAGGAAAAGAGATACCAACAGCCATTAACAAAAGTTCTCGTTTACCGTCAGTAATTAACAGCCATTAAAAAATAATCAGTAGTTCAGCATTAGAGTACCTTACAGCATTAGAAAACAAATTAATTACAACAGCCAATTTAAAACAAAACGGTGCGGCGATCCGCAATACAGCTAAAACATCATGAAAACTCTCATCACTTCGCTCGCTTGCGCTTTAGCGCTTACCTCATCCGTTGCTTTTGCATCAGATCCAACCGAAGACAAAAAAGCCAAGCCTTTACAAATAGGCGTATTTACGACCAAAGAAGCCAAAATTCAGTTGGCAGTTCGCAAAGGCACGGGTCAAAGTGCGGTCATTGTCCTGCGCGATGCTAAGAAAAATGTAGTCCACGAAGAGTTTATGACCAAGAAGTCAGAAAAATTTGACGGTCGCTTTGATGTAAGCAATCTCAAAGACGGAGACTACACTTTGGAGATTGTTTCAGGTAACGAAAAGATTGAAAAGCAAGTAAGCATCAAGTCTTCCAAAGAGGAAGTTACTTTTCAGCGTAGCGTCCAATTAAACAAATAATTATTTACATTACAGCCATTTAATCAAGACCATGAAATCCTTCACCATACTGCTCGTAAGTGCATTGTCATTTGCTTCAACCGCCGTCGTGGCCAACCCTGGAAATACCCCAACCGTTGGAAACAAAAAAACGGAAAACCGTACTGCCATCACTTTTGAAACGAGTGCATACATCACCAAAGATGCGGCCATTCGGTTGGCGGTTAAGAAAAATGCCCCCGAAAGAGTATACATCACACTACGTGATGCTGGTAACACCGTTCTCTACAGCGAGACCATTAACAAAAATGAAATGTCGTACGCGGCCAAAATAAATGTCAATGACTTGACCGACGGTGCGTATAAACTGGAGATTTCGACGGGCAAAGACCGCGTAGTAAAACGCTTAAACCTGTCGTCTTCTAAAATAGAAACGCAGCGCTCCATCACTGTAAATTAGTTCCCTTTTTTATATCAATTACAACAGCCAATTTTTAAAAACAAAAATCATGAAAACAATCATCAAATCACTCGTTTGCGCTTTGGCGCTTGGTACTACGGTCGCTTTTGCTCACCCCACCGATGAAAAATCGAAAGATAATCGCCCCGTACCCGCATTTGAATCAAGCACTTATGTTTCTGCCGATGCCAACCTCCGGGTGGCTGTTAAGAAAAACACCACTGACCGAGTATACATCACCTTACGCAATACCGACGGAGTGGTGCTTTTTACCGAAACCATCGGTAAAAAAGAATCAGCGTATGCCGCCAAAATCGATGTGAAAGACTTGAACGATGGCGTGTATCAGTTGGAAATTTCTTCGGGCAAAGACCGCGTGGTAAAAAAACTGAACCTGACTTCTCAGAAAGTTGAGACCCAGCGCGTAGTGACGGTTTTGTAAATTTCAGCACCCAACAATCATATCTTGCGAGAGGGCGATGCGTTTGCATCGCCTTTTTTATTGGTCTCACTCTGGTCATCCGTTGTTTGGTCAGAATTGGATTTATAAAATGTACGGAATGGGCTTCCTTTGTGATGAAGTTAAAGGGCTATAAATCATTAAAAGTTTTGTAAGAAGCTAAATCGGCCAACTTTTAATGCCTACTGACCATGAATAAAAAGATAAATCGTTTACTTTCGCTTCAAATGAATGTTTTATCAAGTGATTCTCCCATGAAAATTCAAGTAAATTGGGTTGAAGTAGTTACGTGGTCGGTCAGCGCCTTGCTTATCCTGTTTTTGAATACCAACCTAAAAACGGGAGAAATTCGCTGGGATTGGGTGATTGCCATTACGGTTTCTTCTTTCCTGATTGGGTCGGTGCAGAGTTATTTGATGCCGTTGCTTATCCGACAAGCAGCCGATTGGAGTGTCCAAAAAACGCTCGGAGTCTATGCGTTGTGTGTAGTTATCACGGCACTAGTGGTGGGAAACAGCATGATGTTTTTAATGCAAACGATTAAGGGTGAACGCTATCCTTTGCGGGCGTATTTATCGAGCGGAATGATTTATATTCTGATGACGTTTGCTTTTACTTCGGTTTACATGATTCGGGCGTTGGTAGATCGTTGGCGAAGCGCTCTGTTGAAAGAACAACAACTCAATCAGGCGTTGTTGAAGGCTGAATACGACACGCTCAAAAATCAGGTGAATCCGCATTTTCTGTTTAATTCATTGAATATTTTGAGCGCGCTGATTCCCGAAGACCCCGAAAATGCCGTCAATTTGGTAGAAAGGCTTTCCAAAGTTTTTCGGTACAATCTCCAGAACAACGACCGTGTTACGGTGGATTTGGGAACGGAACTTAAAATTGTGGAAGCCTATCTTTTCATTCATAAAATGCGTTTTGGGGATAATTTATCCTACCGTATTGACATCCCGAAGGACGAATGGCCCCGGCAAATCGTGACCCAAGGGCTACTGACATTGGTCGAAAATGCCCTAAAACACAACGAATGTTCTTCCGAGAAACCCCTCAAAGTAGAAGTATACGCCGTGCAAGATGGCGTGGTGGTGCAGAATAATTTCCAACCCAAAAATAAGCAGTTTCTCGATTCGACGGGTATCGGGCTTAAAAACTTGAAAAGCCGCTATGCTTTGCTTACCTCCCAAAAAGTGCAAGTAATCGAAGACGACCAAATCTTTGAAGTTAAGATTCCTTTTGTTTGACAAAATGTGGTAAATCAACTTTATAAAACGAATTTATTCTCTCGAAATGAAAATATTAATTCTTGAAGACGAGCCGTTGGCGGCCAAACGTATCGAATCATTGGTGAAATCACTGGAGCCGACGGCCGAAATTCTGGGCAAATTGGAAAGCGTACGTAGTGCCGTAAAGTGGTTGAACGAACACCCGCAGCCCGATGTAATTTTGATGGATATTCAACTGGCTGATGGCCTTTCATTTGAGATTTTTCAACAGGCCGATGTCTCAGCGCCGATTATTTTTACCACTGCCTACGACGAGTACGCCATTCGGGCGTTTAAGGTAAACAGCGTTGATTATTTGCTCAAACCCGTGGAAAAAGACGAATTGGAGGCCGCGCTGGAAAAGCTAAAAGCCCAAAAAGGGGCCACTTCTCAGACCCAAATCGGAAAAGTATTGGATGCTTTGTTGAGTCAAAAAACGGATTGGAAAACCCGATTTTTGCTGAAAGCGGGTGCCCGATTTGACATCGTGGAAACCGGTGATGTGGCCTATCTGTACGCCGAGGATAAGGTAGTGTTTTTGGTGACGAAAGAACAAAAAAAGTACTACGTAGACGAGACGCTTGATGAGCTGGAACAAAAGCTGAATCCTGCGCTTTTTTTTCGAATCAACCGCAAATATCTAGCCCAATTGCCGTCTATCGAGCGCATCGAGCCTCATTTCAACGGGCGGCTGAAAATCAAACTTCGCTACCGAGATGATGACGATATTTATGTGAGTCGAGAAAAAGCTGAAGTATTCAAGAAGTGGCTAGATATGTAAAACTTAATTCATCAAACGGGTTTTGACCCACCAACTCACTTCCTGATGAGGGAAAGTAGTATCCCAAACAAACCGACTCATATCGGCTGCGCTGGAGGTTTTGTGCGATATTTCCACCACGCGCATTACGTCAATGTGGTGCATCGAAGGGTCAAAATCAGGGGCGAGGGTCATTTGAATGTCTCTGAAAGGCACGTAAATTTCCAGCTTTGCACAGATGTACTGGTCTTTCTCAACATCATAAGCTACAGCCCGGCCATCGGGCAGAAGAAGCATCAGCGGGCAATGAAAAAGCTGCTCGTAAAGAGAATTAAAATAGTGCCACCCAAAAAATAGGTACACTTTTCGCTGAAACCCAATACCTACCCTTTCAAGGGCCTGCTCAAGAGCAAAGGTTCGGTTTTTGATGTGGTCGGCCCAGTTGGGTTGTTTGTGTGGGTCGACGTGGCGTAACCAACGCTTGGTGTTCCAGTCGTAAATTTCCGCTTTTCCAAGCCTAAGTTTATAATCATAAATCGAAGGGCGTTCGTGAACGTATCCCGGATAGTACCATTGGCGGTCGGTCGCTTTGGAATATTCTATTTCGAGCAACATGGTATATATTCCCAAGCTGTATGATGAATACCCTGGGTCAAAAAGCCCCAACAAACTCATCAAACTGTTTTCGCCTTGGTCAAAATAACTGATGGCTATGAGCCGGTCGTCGTCGTAAACGGCCACTTCGTAGGTTTCAAAACGAGGCGTTAAAACCAGAAATTCCTCCAAAGAATTACTCAAAAAACTTCTAAAGCGGCGTTGGTGCTGGTGAAAAAGTTCTTCTTTCTCCCGCGTGATGGTCGCTTTGCGAATTTCGTGCCGAAAAAGCTTTCCATTGCGGCTCAACAACTTACGTAAACGCTTAGAATGCTCGTGTTCTGACAGTTTTATGCGGATATTGATGGGCGCGCAAATATCGTTGTCGAAGCATGTCACCTTAGCTCTGAACAGCATATTTACCGTCCGAAACCAGCCTGACGCCAAGTAACGGTCGAGTCGTTTAGGAGAAAGTTGATGGGGTAAATAATACTGGAGTATAGGGTCGTTCATGCACTAAAATAAATGAAATTTGAGAAAAGAAAAAAGGCAGTAGAAATTATTTTTTCTACTGCCTTTTTGGTACAAAAATCGCGCCATTAATTATACCAATCTGTTGATACAATTTAGGTCTTCGAAAGCTACCATGAGGCGTTGAGACATGCTCTCTTCTCCTTTGCGAAGCCATACGCGCGGGTCGTAATATTTCTTATTGGGAGAGTCTGGTCCTTCTGGATTTCCGAGCTGTGTTTGCAAGTATCCTTCTTTGTCTTTGTAATATTTCAGGATTCCTTCCCACGTTGACCACTGCATATCGGTGTCGATATTCATCTTGATGGCACCGTATTGGATGGCTTCACGAATCTCTTCACGCGTACTGCCCGAACCTCCGTGGAACACGAAGTTGACGGGAAGCGCCCCCGTATTGTATTTTTCTTGAATATAATCCTGTGAGTTTTTCAGGATGATGGGTTGCAATTTTACGTTACCGGGCTTGTATACACCGTGTACGTTTCCGAAAGCCGCTGCGATAGTGAAACGACTAGAGATTTTGCTTAATTCTTCGTAAGCGTACGCTACTTCGGCGGGTTGCGTGTATAATTTAGCGCTGTCTACGTCGGAGTTATCAACGCCGTCTTCTTCGCCGCCTGTTACGCCCAATTCGATTTCGAGGGTCATGCCGATTTTGGCCATACGCTCAAAATACTTGGCGCAAATCTCGATATTTTCTTCAAGAGGCTCTTCCGATAAGTCGAGCATGTGTGAGCTGTACAAAGGCTTACCATATTGGTCAAAATACTTTTCGCCCGCATCGAGCAAACCGTCAATCCAAGGCAATAGTTTTTTGGCGCAATGGTCAGTGTGCAGAATCACGGGAATGCCATACAACTCTGCCATTTGATGTACGTGCATTGCACCCGAGATAGAACCTGCAATAGCGGCCTGTTGATTGGCGTTTGAAAGGCTCTTGCCAGCGTAGAAAATACCGCCTCCGTTGGAAAACTGAATGATGACAGGGGAGTTAGCTTTCTTGGCAGTTTCCAAGACGGCATTGATGGAGTTGGTACCTACGACATTGACCGCGGGAAGTGCGTAGTCATTTTCGTTGGCATGACGGAAGATTTCACTGACACCTTCGCCCGTTACTACTCCTGATTTAAAGCGGGTTATGATTTCGCTCATGGTAAAATTGTCTTTTTTGGGAAAAAATTTTAGTTAAACAAAGATATGTTTCAACTTAGGTGGGTTGAGTTTGCAAAGTAGCAAAATTTTGAGGAATTTTTTACATACCCATTACTTTGAGGTTGACGCCCGTCTTCGATAAATCAGAACGCTGTCTACGGTTTGAACCAGTTGGTAATGCTGTGAAATATATGTCTTTAATGCTGGAAAACGATAGTGGCGGTAGGTAGTGTCGCACTGTGACGATAAATGTTGAACGGCAATATCAACAAATAAAGCAGGTCGATTATCTTCCATGTCTTTGATGACCTGTTGCAGCCGATACGGCTGGTGCGGGCCTGGCAGATAGGCATTGAAGGTGTGAGCAGTTCTGATTCCCTGTGGCATACCCGTACTTAAAAAAAAGCGGTCGGCCCATCCCCACAATACTAATTTATCCCCTTTTTGTTGGTGTTTTTGCAGGGCTTCTGTAATGGAAGACTCGGGCTGCCGGTGATAAATATGCTGGTACGACAGCAGATTGGCAATGCTCTGAAGTCCAGCAAATAAAAGTAACCAACGTACTCCAAAGGTAGGATTAGTGGAAAGAAACTCCACGACGACAAAGGTCAGAAACAGCAACGGTACTACCAAGAAAAGTAGATAGTGCATAAACATATTGCCCGATTGCAGTATGGCATAAATGGCGGCTAGTAAGTACAAAAAGCCGAAAGTAATCAGTCGGAAAGGAGTGTTTGTTTGTTTTCGAGAAAACATAATCAAACTCATCAACCCGCCGACAATCAAGGTAAATTGTCCCAAAAAATAGAGAGCGACGTGTTTGCTGTAAAATATAAAATGTAGCCCTCGACCCAAATTGAAACGCTCACTGAGCGGGACTTTTGAAAACGTGGTGGTATACGAATAAAAGAAAAGATTCCAGAAATAATCTTGCCAAAATGAATTAATATCATTGTGAAGAAAATAGAAAATATTGACCAACAGCGTAGGGAAAATTCCGCCCGCGGTCAATAACGCCACGTACCGCCATTGGCGTTGGTAAATGAAGAAGCCCAGCGCAAAACCTGCCGTCACCAACCCCAACGGAATGGCCTGAAATTTAGCAAATGGTAATAGCCCAAGACTGAACCCGAGTAGGCAAGTTTCCCACGCATTGAGATGCCCTGTCTTTTCTAACTTACAGTAGAGCCACAGACCCAACGTCAATAAAAATATGCAGAAGTGCTCGGAATTGTAAGAGACAAAGCCAGGGTTCCAGGTGGTGCCGAAATAGAGGGCTAACGGCAAAATATACCATAACGCTTTATTGGGCTTAATATACACTGAAAATGCTTTGAATAAAAAAAAGACACTCCCCGCCCAGAACAAGACACCAATGAGTTTGGCCATCAGATACCCTTGTTTTATTCCTAACAAACCAGCGGCCACCAAGGGTAATACGGTTAAAGGGCGGCTGTCGCTGTAGTTGAAAAGGGTCCACCATTTTTCTGACGACTGCAACACCGTGAGCGCCGAGGCAATCCAGGTACTTTCATCTTCATCGTATTCGCCTTCGCTTACAATGAGCCATCTTCCAATAATCAAACAGGTAATCAGACAAAAAACAATCCAATTTGTTTGGGAAGGTTTGGTAAAAAAGTTTACAACAGTTGGTAAATTGGGCTGCTTCAAAGAGGTAAAATGTATTGAGTTTAAACTAATAACAGGAGTCAGGATTGACAGAATAAATTTTCTAGCTTTTCTATCAATCCTAACTTTCATGAAAAAATAAACGGCAAAATATTTAAAGCCCGCTCAGGGGTAAGTTTGGCCGAACAACCTTATTTTTTCAACTCGGTATAGTATTTGAAAAACAAAGGGATGGTTTCGATGCCTTTGTAGAAGTTAAAAAGTCCGTAGCTTTCGTTGGGAGAATGGAGGGCGTCGATGTCGAGTCCGAAGCCCATCAGGATTGATTTTACGCCCAGCTCCTGTTCAAACAACGCCACGATGGGGATGCTTCCTCCGCCGCGTGTGGGTACTGGCTGCTTGCCACCCCATGCCTCTTTCATTGCCAATTCGGCAGCCTTATATTCTACCGAATCTACAGGGGTAACGTAGGGAAGTCCGCCGTGATGCGGTTTTACCACTACTTTGACCGAAGGGGGCGCAATTGATAAGAAATGCTTGGTAAAAATATCAAGGATTTCGTCGTTGTTTTGGTCGGGAACGAGGCGCATACTGATTTTGGCGTAGGCTTTTGAAGGCAACACCGTTTTGGCACCTTCGCCAGTGTAGCCGCCCCAGATTCCGTTTACATCGAGGGTAGGACGAATGCCCGTACGTTCAATAGTGGTATAGCCCGTCTCGCCCTCAAGCTCATCGATGGCCAAGTCGCGCTTGTATTCGTCAAGGTCAAACGGAGCTTCGTTCATCAGGCTGCGCTCTTCGGCACTGAGTTCTTGCACTTTATCATAAAACCCAGCAATGGTGATATGGTTGTTTTCGTCTTTCATTGACGCAATCATTTCACACAGCACGTTGATGGGATTGGCTACTGCGCCCCCATATACTCCAGAGTGTAAATCGCGGTTGGCACCTGTCACTTCTACCTCCAGATACGTAAGTCCGCGCAAGCCCACCTCGATAGAAGGCACGTCGTTGGCAATGATGCTGGTGTCTGAAATCAGAATTACGTCTGCTTTGAGTTTTTCTTTGTTTTCACGTACAAAAGTTCCTAAATGGTCGGAGCCTACTTCTTCTTCGCCCTCAATCATGATTTTGACGTTGCAGGTCAGCGAGCCAGTAGCCACCATGGTTTCGAGGGCCTTGATGTGCATATAAAATTGCCCTTTGTCGTCGCAGGAGCCACGCGCATAAATGCGCTCATTTCTGATGGTAGGCTCAAAAGGAGGCGTTTCCCAAAGTTCGTAGGGGTCGGCGGGTTGTACGTCGTAGTGACCGTAGATTAGGACGGTAGGCAGGGCTGGGTCAATGATTTTTTCGCCATACACCACCGGATGGCCCGGGGTTTCGTGAATTTCGGCTAAGTCGGCACCAGCTTTCAGGATGGATTCTTTCACGGCCTCCGCGCAGCGGCGCATATCGCCTTTAAATTTGGGGTCAGCACTGACGGATGGAATACGCAGCAAGTCAAACAACTCACTCAGAAATCTATCTTTGTTTTGTTCGATGTATGTTTTCATTTGGTTTGAATAGATAAAAAGACCGTTCTTCTTTGGTTGAATCCGTTTGCCCCAAAGTTAGCGTGGTAAACGGATTTAAACGAGTTATTTTGAGCAAAAAATAACCAAGATGGAAGAATACACTCGTCTCAACAAAGAACTTCAACACCTGCAAACCCAAATTGCAGAAAAGCAGTGGGTTGAAGCGCGTTTGATTGAAATGGAGGCAAAAATGGCTAATCAAAAATCTCAGTTGGCTCATTTACAAGAACAACTAGCGAAAGAACGAGCCGACATAACGGCGCTAGAAGGCCTTTCGTTGGTCGGTTTGTTTTATTCTATACTGGGAAACAAAGACCAACAGTTGGAGAAAGAACGTCGGGAGGCACTGATGGCGCAGTTGAAATACGATGAAGCGCAGCAATCGTTGGCGCTCAATGAGGCGGAGGTAGAAGGCCTGAAAGTCCGAATGCAAAGAATCCATGAAGCCGAAGAAATGTTGGAGGCAAAATTGGAAATCAAACTTTCCCTTTTGTTGCTCGAACCTACCCCAGCCGCTCAGGCATTAAAACAACGGCATACGCAGTGGCAAGCGTTGAAAAAACAGAAATTGGAAATCTCGGAGGCATTTGAAGCAGGGAAATTGTACCGAGAGATTTTGGAATTATTGACTAGACAACTCAAAAGTACCCAAAATTGGGGTACCTGGGATGTGTTGGGTGGAGGAATGCTGAGCAGCTATGTAAAGCAGCAGCGGTTGGGTGACGTCCGAAAAACCCTAAGCTCATTGCGGCATTATGAATTAAAATTTCGCCGTGAATTGGCGGACATAAAGCAATCGCTTGATTTGGACGTTGAGCTGACGGGCGTTGAAGGGTTTTTGGATGTGTTTTTTGATAATCTGATTACCGACTGGATTGTACAACAACGGATTAACCGCTCTTTGGCGGGGGCTCAGAAGGCATTTAGTCAAGTTGGGCAGGTTTTGGATACGTTGGTTGTTCGGCGTCAACAGATTGATAATCAGATAGTAATAGAAGAAGGTGAGCTCAGAAAAAAGATAGTGGAGGCCACGTAGAGACGCAATATATTGCGTCTCTACGCATTGTTTTACGGACATTCAAACGAAAACTCATACACATGCTTGGCAAACTCCGACCAGCGGAGTTTTTCGCCGATTTTCTTTACCAACGTAGGGCAACTTGCATACATTACCTTGATTTCGTCCTCGTATTCTTTCTTTTTGAGTTTTTTGGCAGGTAGGTCACCCGCCTGTACATAATACGATTTATCGTCGCCGCCGGCCATGGTCATACCACCAAAACCCACGCGCATGGTTTCGGCCGCAAAGGGGTCATGAAACACCTTTATTTTGCTATTGAATCCAGGATTTAATAACTGCATCAGCAGCATTTCTTGGTCTTTTTTTAGCACAACCTTCGCTTTCTCAAAATACGCGTAGCCTTTTTTAATGATTTCACTGTCAATGTATTGTGCATCCCATTTTTTTACTTTTGTGCCCACATCCATATTGGTCGAGAGTTTCGAAAGTCCACTGGGCATTAGGTACATGGACTTGATTTGGTCGGGCTTGAGCGTGATTTTTTTGCCAGTGGCGTCTTTAATAACCACTTCTTCGATAAGTCCTTTTCGACGGTCTAAGTCTTCGAGGGTGCCCTCTAGTTTGGTCCCGTTTTCGAGGGTGATGTAGGATGTTTCTTTGCCCGAAAACCGGTCATAAGCAGGAATAAAGTCTTGTGAAAAAGCCGTGCAGCTTAGCAGAAGGTAGCCCGCTAAGGTGAGCAGGTACGTAGTTTTTTGCATAAAGGTTGGTTTTTTTTGTAGAGGAGACAAATGTAATAAAAACCCCTTTCTGCCGTGCGATAATTGATTTATCGGGAGCTGGGGCCAACTGGCGTGTATGTTATTGGTAATGAAGCATTTTTTTGTACGTGGCAGCAATGCGGGCTGGTTTGGCCCCCAACCGAAACAAGGTCATGGCGACCAGATTGGCCACTTGTACGCGGGCCCAACTGTTGGTGTCGTATTTGCGGGCCGATACACAAACCTCTTTGGGGATGATTTTAAACGTGGCCCTATTTTTTCTCCACAACCGGCGTAACAAATCATATTCTTCCATGATGACATAATATTCATCAAAACCGTAGAGTTCATCAAACAACGGGCGAGTGATAAACAGGGTTTGGTCGCCGCCACGCGCGGTAAGAATGTTTAAACGTGTTAAATAATTGTTGAGTTTGAGCAGTGTTTTGTCTGAATCAAATCGGAAACGATAGCAGCCCGATTGATAACCTTGGCGTATGGCGCTCTGAATATCGTTGACAAAACCGCTAGGGGGGCGTGCATCAGCGTGAATGAAGTACAAAATTTGGCCTGTGGCAAAACTAGCTCCGTAGTTCATTTGAGCCGCGCGGCCTTTTTTGGGTGAAATCACAACGGTTGCACCTGCCTTTCTGGCCATCTCGGTAGTTTTATCCTCGCTACCGCCGTCGACTACGATGATATTGGCCAATGCTTCCCCCCCCTCTTCTCGGAGGTATTTTACCAGTTTGGCAATGTTTTTTTCTTCGTTGAACGTTGGTATAATGACCGATATACGCATAGAATCTTAACGCTTCTGTTGATTGTACTGAATGGGTTTGTTTTTACTCAACTGATTGGTTTTGGGCTGCTTTGCAAATTTTGTGGATTAGACATTGTCAGAAAGCTTCGCCGATGGTGAAATAAAAATTGCCACCGTCTTGGCCAATGGCATAGTCAAGCCGAATGTTGAGGTGGTCGCGGCGATTAGCCGTAAAACGTATTCCTGTGCCGTAGGCAAATTTAGGGTCATGCCACCGCAAAATGTCTTTTTGGTTGCCCAACACAGCCGTTGACCCAAAAAATACGCCACCGAAGCGTTTGAAAATACCGAAACGTACTTCGCCCTGAGCCAGCAAAACATTGTCGTCGCGGAGGCGGCCTTGATAATACCCGCGCATTCGTTTGCCGCCACCGAGTTCAGACAGCATATTAAAAGGAGCGTTGCCCCACGTAAAACTACTGAACAGATTTCCTGCCAAAACCACTTTTTTAAATAAGGTTTGGTAGCCTGAAAAATCGCCCGTCAAGCGGTTAAAAAGTGCATTCCCACCCCAAAAAGGGGCATTGTTGAAATAAGCAATGTCGGCCGTAATGCCTTTTGACGGAAAAAAAACAATGTCCCGTGTGTCGTAAAATAGTCCTAGTCCCGCTCCCGAAGTAATACTGCGCGGCGTACCCGGAACGCGCTCATTGGCAAATTCGCCGTTAGGAATGGTTTGAGTGATGCGATAATCTTCGTATTGATACCGAACGCCCATGTACAAATGAGGATAGATTTTTTTGAAAAAATTAAGCCTAACGCGGGGAAAATCAACCCCGAAAAGCTCCTTCGGCACGGATTGATTGCCAATGCCGAAGTAATAATAGTTGTACTTATAAAATCCCAGTTCGCCGTTGAAATAATATCCTGCATTTTTGAGAAACAACTGGAACGGTAAATAGTAAAGCGATTGTTTCTCTTGGGTAAACACAATGCCCAAACTCATTTGCGAAGGACGAGCTCGGAGGGAATCATTTTTGAAACGAAACGTAGCGGTCAAGGCCGCGCCGTAGGCCCAACGCGTTTCGGGCGAATAATACACCGCTGGAAATGGCAAAATACTCAACCGTTTTTGCTGAGAAAAAGCCCTTTGCGTAAGCATATACCCCAGCAAAAGGGTTTGTAATAACGTAAAGAGTATTCTTGACTGGAATTTTTGATGTATCAAAACGGTTAAAATTTCTTTGTAAACATGAACAAGCTGACGAAAGTTATGAATTTTATGGCGAAATGATACCAATTCTCCCCCCACCAGAAGCCATCCACCAAATGAACGAATACGGGCGTGCGCGCATCCCGTTTTTGTTTATCCTTGATTTTTTAGCCCAACAACCCGTCGTTTTGCGCTTGGATGAAGTAAATGCCGAGGAGTTGCTATACCAATTCAACGGCCTGACCAACACCCCAAAAAAAGGGGAAGCCGCTCAACCCCGCGCCCAATTCCACAAAAGTGTACTCTCATTTGAGCAGTATTCCCCTAAATTTGATTTTGTCCTTCACCAGATAAAACGAGGTAATTCGTTTTTGGTAAATCTGTCGGTATGTACGGAGATAACGACTGATTTGGATTTAATGACAATTTTTAACCAGACAAAAGCAAAATATCGGCTGTGGTGGCGTGATAAATTTGTGTGTTTTTCACCCGAAATTTTTGTGCAAGTTCGAGGCAATCGAGTGGCGTCTTTTCCGATGAAAGGCACCATTGATGCTGACTTGCCTTTGGCCCAAGAACGGATATTGGCGGATGTAAAAGAAGCCGCCGAGCACGCTACGATTGTGGATTTGATTCGTAATGACCTGAGCATGGTGGCCCAAAAAGTATGGGTAGAGCGCTATCGGTTTATCGATAAAATTGAGACTAACCAAAAAACATTGTTGCAGGTAAGCTCCGAAATTGCGGGAACAATGCCCGATAATTGGCGCGAAACCTTGGGTGATTGGTTGTTTAAATTGTTACCCGCTGGCTCTATCAGCGGCGCGCCCAAACCTCGTACGCTTGAAATAATTCAGGAGGCAGAAGGCTATGAACGAGGCTATTATACGGGAGTTGCCGGTGTTTTTGACGGTGAGAACCTAGACAGTGGTGTCTTGATTCGATTTATTGAAAAGATAAATGATCGATTGGTTTTTAAAAGCGGCGGCGGCCTTACCGCCCGTAGCGAAGCGCAGTCAGAATACCGCGAAGTGATTGACAAAGTTTATTTACCCCTAGCCCATGAATTTACCCCTATGTATTGAAACAATTCGTCTGGCCGATGGACAATTGTCAAACCTTTTGTATCATAACGAACGGCTTAATAGTACACGATTAGCGTGTTTTGGCGCTACGAAAGAGTGGGATTTGAATAAGTTGATTGATGTTCCGGAAGAGGCAACCCAAGGTCTTTATAAATGCCGGGTAACGTACGGCCGTGAGATTGAAAAAATTGAATTTGAGGCTTACCAGCCCCGCGTGATTAAAAGCCTGCTGGTGGTGGTTGATGATGCGATTGAATATGGGTTTAAATTTCAAAACCGAGTGGCTCTTCAACAAAATTTTGAAAAACGTGGGAAAGCAGATGAGATATTGATAGTTAAGGAAGGACTAATTACCGATACCTCTTATGCCAACGTGGTGTTTTGGGATGGCAGCCAATGGGCTACTCCCGATAAGCCATTGCTAAAAGGAACAAAACGGGCTCAGTTGCTACGAGAAGGGGTGATTGTTGAACAAAAAATTCGGGTAGAGGACTTGGTTGCATTTACCCACCTTCGGTTGATTAATGCCATGCTGGATTTTGAATCTACTCCTGTGATTGAAATCGGTCAAATTGGTTTTTGAGTAACGTTTATCAAGAATAAGTAAAAGCGAAGCGAGACTTATGTAGTGTATAAGTCTCGCTTCGCTTTTGATTTAGTTAGGGAGAAGTACTTTGCGATGCTTTTATTATTTTCAAAACAATCGGAACACATGTGTTTTCGGGACATTCGCAGTATTCTCTAACTACAATCGGGCAGCAGTTGTTGGTTGGACATTGGCCCGACTCGACTTTAACAGTGTAGTTTCCAGGTTCATGTACTGATAAAGTTTGGGCAGTGGCTCCTGTGATTTCGACCCCATCTTTAAACCATTGATAAGACGCAAAGCCGTCAGGGGCCTTTATAATCAGGGTGTCTTTGCGGGATGTACAAATGGGTATTGGTACACTTACGTAGGCAATGGCATAATCATCTTCGGTCTTATCAGAGTTATTGGGCTCAGAATCTACATCGATTCCTATGGCCTTGATAACTTCGGCCTGATTGCTCAAAAAACCACCTTTGAAGCTGTTAGTTGTATTGATTTTGGCCGTTATGGTCAAGGTGTCCGACTCACCAGGCTGCATTGAGAACGGTCCCCAGATGTGTGTTGATGGGTTGTAGGTTCCTTTGCTTGCGCTGAAATTGACAAAGCTTAGATTGCTAACCAGGGTATCTACAATCATCACACTATCGGCAATGGCCGCTGAAGTCATAGCGGCATTTCGAACCACTATTTCAAACGTAACTTCATCGCCTACTTCATGTACACAATTTCCGATAACGCGTTTTTTGATTTCCAGATCAATTTTTTCTTCAATTGTCATTCCAATATCAAAAGTGTAGTTGTTTTGGGAGTCATCGCCTGTCGTTACTTTTACTACTATTTGGGTTGAATCATTGTTGAGTTCAGCATCAGAATCACGAAGGAAATTTTGGCTATCTCCCGTTACCCGTAGTGGCGAAATCGTTAAGGTATCAATCAGTTTGACGGTTTGTCCCTGAAGCCCGTCATTGGCGTGAAGGGTGTCCAGTACCGAAGTTGGAATTTTCTGATTCAGGTCAATCCGAATTTCGTAGGCATGTTTTCGTTTCAATCCACCCATTACGTTTGTGTCATTAAAATAATAATGTCCGCCGTTGGCTGTGGTATCGCGGGCTACTTCAGTCCCGCCATTTTGCATGTCGTGGAGGGTGATAATAATATTGTCAAGCGGCACTTCATTGGGAGTCTGTATGCCATCTTTGTTGGCATCAAACCACACTTTGTTCCCGATTTCGAGCGGAGCGGGCTCACAAATTCTCGCTAAGTCACCTACGCCACCAGATTTGCCCAATGTGCCAGGGTTGAGTGAATAAACAGAGAAACTCCGGTTTCGTTTGCCCGTTTTGGTGTCGAAGGCAATAAAACCAGTAGACAAATACACCCCATGTATAGGGTCCATGGCTGAAGTCAATACTTCTGGTATGCCCGCTATTTTGAGCATTGCTCCGTTGGTAATTTCTTGGTGTCCTACTTCGTTACTGCTATTGAGCCAGTAATCTGCACCGAAAAATTCCCCCCCGCCGGGACCTGAATTGGTGTTGACGCTGTAACCTTGTAAATTACCAGACTTTCCGTTGTTTTCTAAAGTGTATGTGCCGTCGGTATTATACTGAGCTCTGATTAAGTCGCCGCTCATAAACCCATAATAATTCAAGGTGTCATCCACCGCAATACCAGGTTGATTTTGTCCTGTTTGTAAGCCAAGCCGGTCCATAAATCCAATAAGTAACGCACCATCATCATCAAATTCTATATCGGATAAAATTGGCTGTGGATAAATGGCAAATGCCGAAACAGGATCTGCACTCCCCGCTGGATAGTTGCATTGTTTGGGAAAAACGTTGGTCCAAGGCTGCCATCCGTTGATGGTGTCGCATCCTGGCGTACTATCAATGGGTCCACGAGGGTAGTCAAGCCCAAATTCAAAGATACTTTTAAAAGCGGTGCTTTTGGGGTCAAACTCATAGATAGCTGCCTTCAAATCGCTTTTCTTTTGCGAGGTTTCGGCCGTACATACCACTCCTACATAGAGCTTACCACGGTAGTATTTAAGTGCCCAGGGTGCAAATTCATTGTTTGAACAGCCGGGGTTCGGGATTTGAAAAGACCTGGTTTGTGCTTCTGCCATGTTGGCGGGAGCTTTTAGCGGTTTCTGCACTGAAAAACTGTATAGTTTTCTATCGTATAAATTAATCAAAAATAAAGTGTCCTGATAAACAGATAGTTGAGCCCCCCCCATACCTACTTTCGCTGCTACATGAAACGCAAGTGAGTCGCGGCTGCGGGCTAGTTTGTCGGCAGGGAGTATATTGAGTCCCGTAGTGGGGTCAATGTGAGGGGCAGGGCCAGTATCAATACCGATAGTTTTAACATCAATAAAATTAGAGACGACGCGGTTTTTGAGATCAATGGAATAGAAACCGCCTGTACCCAGCGGGCCGAGGCCTACGTGACGACGGGTGATGGCCCCTAAGAGTAGAGAGTTGGATGAGCGCTGATAGGCCGAAATCCAAGTTGCTCCGATTTTGTCAGCATTGGTCAGTTTTTCCATAGGCGGCCCCGACGGCGCTCCTCCTTCACCATCAGCATCGTAACCAAACAGTACCAGGGCGGGGTCATCGCTAGCGCTGCCATTTTTGAGAGGATCGCCCATGGAGTAGCAGGCCGTAACGACCGAAACCTCACTGACGATACCACAAAACTCATCATTGTTGAAAATACCAAGGTTGACATCGGATGCAGGGGCTTGCACAAATTGGACTTCAGTGCCTTTTTGAGGGCCAGTTGAACTAACGGAAAATGTCTCGGGTAGATTAAAAAACTCTACCCTGACAGCGGAGCCGATAGGTACCTGTTGGCTCGTAAAAGCATAATGACCAGCTGTGTCGGTTTGTGTAACCAAGGGCTGATTGTTATTATTGACAAAGATTCGTACCCCCACGGAGGCTACTCCAGCTTCGGTAGGAGATACGAGTGTTTGGAGGCCATTTGCGTCAAAATCATAGAAGACTGTACCGCTCACTTGAGCTCGACAATCCAAGCTATAAGTCATAATTAATAAACTGATAACTAAGAGGGTTCGAAAAGCACGGGGTGTATAACAAACCCATGTAGACAATATGCTCATGATGTAGGTAAATGTTAAATGATTCATTCAAACCAAATAGGTATATTATTTAAACAAGATAAATGCTTGACAAATAGATGTTTATGAAATTTTGTTTCCTTTTAAAGTATGTTGGGTATACTTTAAAAGGTTGTATTTAAAGGGTGTTTGGCCATTTTGGGTTAAAAACTGCATGTCTATTTTTTGGTTTTATTAAACAAAAAAGCTAAAAGTAGATCTTTATATTTGTCATATTAATTTAATTTCAAATACCCTGCCATTGTAAATTGAATTTACTGGAAATAGGTAAGAGAGTGGGGGTAGTGAAAGAGAAAGGGGTTGTAAATGAGCTTAAAGGGATAGGGATGGGGTAGAGGAAGTGTTGTGAAAAACTATGTGGAATAATTTTAATTTTTATCTACGAAATGTTGTTTTACAAAATTGGTCAAAGTCAAAGGCAGGAGAGCGACTTTAACAAATATGATGCCAAAGCATTTGTTTTTGCTGATTTACGAGGCTATTGTCGTGTTTTTAAACCATTGAAAAAGAGAGGGTTTGCTCTATAAGGTATATATTTTTACCTTTTGTTGCGACTGGTTTGTGTATTCTGGGATAAAAGTGCTTTTAGCAAAACACGTCGAAAATCACATAAAAGCTTTGGCTTCAATTGGGTACTTAAAAAGGAAGAAGCTATCCAGAAATATAGTAGAAATTGGGTAGATGAATGAACCATCTACCATTGCAGGTCACTGCGTGGTTTTGTAAATTCAAATTAAGTTGAAATATAATTTGATTCATGTTTTTGTTGAGTATTACCAACTTAGCAAAGATGAATTATTTGGCATGTTGGCTTATGTCAAATATCCTATCATGCTTAAAAATATCTAACGAAAGCATTATCTTGCGCTTTCAACTTTGGCTTTAAAATAGAGTGCTAACTGCAGAAAATGACGATTTTGGCTTAGAAGAAGTTACGCTGTTTGCGGATTTAATCTTGCCGGTTCCGGTGAGACAATTGTTTACGTATCGCGTTCCGAGAGTTTTCAACGCTGCCATCAAAAACGGGGCTAGAGTAGTTGTTCCTTTTGGCAAAAACCGTGTTGTAACGGGTGTTGTGGCCCATATTCATACCACCCCGCCGTCGCGTTATCAGGCCAAATACATTGGTGAACTACTGGATGATGAGCCCTTGGTAACTCCTTACCAAATCGCCCTTTTTAACTGGATTGCCGATTATTATTTGTGCAGCGTAGGGGAGGTGCTCAACGTAGCTCTTCCGTCTGGACTGAAGATTACGAGCCAATCCAAAATTCAGTACAATCCCGATTTTGAGTATTTTGACCTGTTGACCGAAGAGGAAGCCGGCCTTTTGGAAGAGATAAAAAAATACCAATCCCTCACCTACGAAGAAGTAGGAAAGCGGGTGGGTGATCAGAATATCAACCACATCATCAAATCGTTGATTGGCAAGCGGGCCGTTATTCTGTACGAAGAAGTACGTGAAAAATATAAGCCCAAAATTCAGAAAAAAGTTAAACTGACGGGGCGGTACGAAACCCGTGAAAACCTGATGGATTTGATTGGTCAACTCGACAAAACGCCTAAGCAACAGGAAGTTGTGATGCGTTATATGAGTCAAGTGCCAATCCAAAATGACCCGTATGCCAATCGTACGGGCTTAGAAAAGAGTTTTTTTACCCAAAATGAAGAAATCTCCGATTCGGCATTGAGTACGCTGATAAAGAAAGGTGTTTTTGAAGAATTTGAAGTGACCGTATCGCGATTTGCGGAGGTAAAGCCAGATTTTACGGCAGGCGTTAATATTAAACTGACCACGGCGCAACAACGCGCATTTGACGAGATTATTAATCTATTTCAGGAAAAAGATACGGTATTGCTCCACGGAGTGACGGGGAGCGGCAAAACCGAAGTGTACATTCACCTCGCCCAGCAAGTACTGGAAAGCGGCTCACAGGTGCTGTTTTTACTGCCCGAAATCGCCCTTACGACCCAGATTGTGGTTCGCCTGAAAAAAGTTTTCGGCGATAAACTGGGCATTTACCACTCCAAATTTTCCGACAACGAGCGCGTAGAAGTCTGGAAAGGAGTCGTCTCGGGGCAGTTTCAGTTGGTGGTGGGCGTGCGTTCGGCTATTTTTCTACCCTTTGACGCTCTCGGGCTAATCATCGTCGACGAAGAGCACGAAAGTTCCTACAAACAATATGACCCTGCACCGCGTTATCATGCCCGCGATGTGTCGATTGTGGCCGCGCAACACCAGCAGGCCAAAGTGCTGTTGGGTTCGGCCACGCCCGCCTTGGAATCGTATTATCAGGCCTTGAATGGCCGCTACGGTTTGGTGAAATTGACCGAGCGCTTCGGTAAGGCCAGTATGCCCGAATTTGTGCTGATTGATACTAAGCAAGAGCGCAAAACAAAAAAGATGAAATATGAATTTTCGTCGGTTTTGGTGGAGGAACTGCGCGAAACGCTGGCCCGAAACGAACAGAGCATCATCTTTCAAAATCGTCGGGGGTATTCTTCTTATCTACAATGCGAAGAATGTGGGTGGATTGGCGAATGTGAAAATTGCGCCGTAAGTTTGACATATCACCAAAAAGACGCCGAGCTTCGGTGTCATTATTGTGGGCATAAAGAAGAAGTGCCGAAATTTTGCCCTAGTTGCGGTTCTACCAAAGTGCGCACCGTAGGATTCGGGACCGAAAAGCTGGAAGATCAACTCAAAATTTTCTTCCCTACGGCCCGTGTCGCCCGGATGGACTTGGATACGACCCGTGCCAAAAATGCCTACAAAGAAATGATTGAAGACATTGAGCAGGGCAACGTAGATATTTTGGTGGGGACCCAAATGATTAGTAAAGGACTTGACTTTGAGAATGTAAGTATGGTGGGCGTTTTTGATGCCGACCGGATGATTCACTTTCCTGATTTACGCTCAACCGAAAGGGCGTTTCAGTTGATAACGCAGGTGAGCGGCCGGGCTGGGCGCCGGGCAGACCGCAAAGGGAGGGTATTAATTCAGACGGGAAACACAAATCAAAAGATTTTACAAAAAATTATTGCGAACGATTACGAAGGAATGTACGCCGAAGAAATTGTGGAGCGAGAGCAATTCAAATATCCGCCGTTTACGAGGCTTATAAAATTGACTGTCAGGCATTTGGAGCAAAGTGTGGCGCGTCAGGGAGCCGAAAAACTTACCCATCTTTTAATGGAAAAAATGGGGGAAGACCGGGTGCTAGGACCGCAGCCGCCGCTGGTCGAACGCATCCGAAATCGGTTTTTGTTTGACATTCTTATAAAACTCGAGCGCGAAAAAGTTAATTTTAAGGCCGCAAAGACTTTTATCCTCGAAAAAGTGACGGATATTCTGACCGATAAAACATTAAAAGGGGCTGATGTAACCATTGATGTAGATTGCCTCTAATAATACCCATCAAAAAAACCTAGCCAAAAGATGATCAATAAAAAGACCAAGATTGTTGCCACCGTAGGCCCTGCTTCAGAAACATCTGAACTTCTGTATTCACTTGTACAGGCAGGGGTGAATGTATTCCGACTGAATTTCTCGCACGGCTCTCACGCCGATCACTTGGAACGTATTCAGAAAATCCGCCAAAATAATGCTACCTACGGTCTCAGCGTTGGAATTTTGCAGGATTTGCAGGGCCCTAAAATTCGCATCGGCAATGTCGAAAGCAAAGACGGTGTGAAAATTATAGCAGGCCAAAAATTAGTGTTTACCAATGACGATATTATTGGTACTTCCGAGCGCGTAAGTACTCCTTACAAAGGAATGTACCAAGACGTAAAAATGGGCGAGCGCATCCTGATGGATGATGGTAAGCTAGAAGTAAAAGTAGTAGGAATCGAAGGAACCGATGTAATAACGGAGGTAGTCTATGACGGTATACTGAAGTCTAAAAAAGGAGTAAACCTTCCGAATACCAAGGTCTCGATGCCGTCGGTGACTGAAAAAGACTACGAAGACCTTGAATTTGGATTGGAAAATGATGTAGACTGGATAGCGTTGTCATTTGTGCGCTATGCATCTGATATTCAGGAGGTTAAAGATTATATCAAAGCAAAAGGCAAGAGCATTCGAGTGGTGGCTAAAATTGAAAAGCCCGAAGCCATCGAAAACATTGATGCCATCATTGAAGCCACCGATGCCATTATGGTGGCTCGTGGAGATTTGGGCGTAGAATTGCCCGCCGAAGAAGTTCCCATGATTCAGAAAATGATTGTGGAGAAATGTAATCGCGCCGCTAAGCCCGTTATCGTAGCTACGCAGATGCTCGAAAGCATGATTGATGCCCCACGGCCTACGCGGGCAGAAATCAATGATATTGCCAATTCTGTACTAGACGGTGCCGATGCCGTGATGCTCAGCGCAGAAACTGCCTCTGGCAAATACCCCATTGAGGCCGTTACGAGCATGGCACAGACGATTCGTCAGGTAGAACAAACGGAAGCGAAGAAAAAAGCGGATGATACCGAAATTTATTTCAAATATCACGCCGCCGTTAATGATAACCCTGGTCCTAATGTGTTGAATGACAACGTAGTAATGAGCGCTTGTCGCTTGGCGCGTGATACCCACGCAAAGGCGATTATCGGGGTCACACGTTCTGGTTATACGGGTGTGCGTTTGTCACATCACCGTCCAGAAGCTGATTTGTACGTCTTTACGCCCAGCCGCTCGCTCATGTGTGCGCTGTCGTTGTACTGGGGAGTGAAGTCGGTGTATTATGATCGTGAAGACCTTTCGACGGATGATTTAATTGACGATATCAAAAGGGTTCTTGTTGAAAAAGGAGCGTTGCATACGGGAGATATTTTCGTAAACACGCTGAGTATGCCAGTCAGCAAGCACCGCAAAACCAACGCGGTTAAATTGAGTATTGTAGACTAATCCGCTTTCGGTGAAGTTTTCAGCCCTTTCTCTCGGCGAGAGAAAGGGCTTTTTTATGCACTATATATTGGAAGAACGGGTGTATTTCCATTTAAAATAAAGAATAACAAACGAAAGAACCAGCGTGGTGGCGTTGGCGGCCACAACTGGAAAAGAATGCGCCATGATGCCATAACCGAGCCAAAGCGCTACACCAACGGTAAACAACAAAAACATGGCGAGTGAAACGTCTTTGGCAGATTTAGTACGGTAAATCTGTAAAACCTGGGGAATAAAGGCAAGCGTGGTTAATGCACCCGCTACATAGCCCATTATCTCTAACATTGCTGTACGAATTTTAATGAATAATGCTTATATAGTAGAAAAGTTATATAAAAAGTTTCATAATGTTGTATATTTATTGGCATAATACAATAAGTGATTGTAAGGATACTAAAACAAGCCTAGATTTTTGTTAAAATCATTAAAAGAGGAGAATCAAAAGAAGTGACAATTTTTTGTGCCTTCAGAGGCAGTATAGGCGTTTTTGGGTTGGGATAATGCAAAAAAATTAACTTTTGTTTGGAAAATAAATCCTGACCGGTTTTATTTGTAACGCAAATACGCAATTAGCGTAATTTCGCTATCAGAAAAAATTTGCTCTAAAATGTTTGCTAATATAATTGTGGTCGTGGTCGTCATTCTTTGCACCCAAACGGTGTGAGTGGATTCCGATTGCTACCGTCGAAGCCTCACTCACACCGAAAGATGAGTGAGGCTTTTTTGTAAAACCAATCTCCTATATGTCAGAACAACTTAACAAATTTAGCCGCACGCTTACGCAAGAAGTAACAAATCCAGCCGCCAAAGCCATGCTTTATGGCGTAGGATTGACCAAAGAAGACATGCAAAAAGCCCAAATTGGCATTGCCAGTACGGGTTATGAAGGAAACACCTGCAACATGCACCTCAACGGATTGTCGGTGCATGTAAAAAAAGGAATTCAGGAAAATGGCATGGTCGGCCTTATTTTTCACACCATTGGCGTATCTGATGGCATGACCAACGGCAACGACGGGATGAGCTATTCGCTGCCTAGCCGTGACTTGATTGCCGATTCTATCGAAAACGTAGTGGGGGCTCAATGGTACGATGGAGTGATTGCGGTGGTAGGTTGTGATAAAAATATGCCTGGTGCCATGATAGCCATTGCCCGTTTGAACCGTCCTGCCATGTTGGTCTACGGCGGAACAATCCGAACGGGAGAATATAAAGGACAGAAACTTGACATTATTTCTGCATTTGAAGCCTTGGGTAAAAAGTTTGCTGGAACGATTTCGGACGACGATTACGAAGGGGTTATTCAAAATGCGATTCCAGGGGCAGGAGCATGCGGCGGAATGTATACGGCCAATACCATGGCCAGCTCCATGGAAGCAATGGGCTTAACGTTACCCAATTCATCGACCTATCCAGCCACACATGAAGGCAAAAAAGCGGAGTGCATCGCCATTGGAGCGGCCATGAAACAATTGCTGGAGAAAAACATTTGCCCGCGCGACATCATGACGCGCAAAGCCTTTGAAAACGCCATGACGGTGGTGATGGCATTGGGTGGTTCGACCAACGCTGTGTTGCATTATTTGGCCATTGCCCGTGCCGCAGAAGTAGATTTTACGTTAAAAGACATTCAGGATATTTCGGACCGTACGCCGTTGATTGCCGACCTTAAACCGTCTGGTAAGTATTATATGGAAGATGTACTGGCCATTGGCGGGGTTCCGGCCATTATGAAGTATTTGTATCAGCAGGGCCTTTTGCACGGCGATTGCTTGACCGTAACGGGCAAAACCATCGCTGAGAATTTGGCCGAAGCTCCTGATTTGAATTTCGATACCCAAAAAATCATTTTCCCGCTTTCGACGCCCCTCAAACCAACGGGGCACTTACAAATCATGTACGGAAACTTGGCAACGGAAGGTGCCGTGGCCAAGATTACGGGCAAAGAAGGTGAGCGTTTTGAAGGAATCGCCAAGGTATGTGAGCGCGAAGAAGAAGTGATTGAATACATTTCAAAAGGCGAAATCAAAGCGGGGCATGTCGTCGTGATTCGCAATGAAGGTCCCAAAGGCGGTCCGGGTATGCCCGAAATGCTTAAGCCAACATCGGCAGTAATGGGAGCAGGCCTTGGTGACAAAATCGCGATGATTACCGATGGTCGTTTTTCGGGTGGTACGCACGGTTTTGTGGTAGGCCACATCACGCCAGAAGCCTACATGGGCGGAACAATTGGCTTGGTAAAAGACGGTGATAAAATTACGATTGATGCCGTAAACAACGTACTACAACTGCACGTGTCGGACGAAGAACTGGCCGAGCGCCGCAAGGAGTGGAAACAACCTGAGCCGCCGTTCAAAAAAGGAACGTTGGGCAAATACATCCGCAATGTGAAGTCAGCAAGCGAAGGCTGTGTAACGGATGAAGCATAATTAATAAAGCAACAACAAATTAAAAACCATATCCGTCATGGACAACCAATTAACCATGATTGCACAACAGGAAATTGCGTCGGCAGAAGCTGTTTTGACGCAAGAAACAGCTCAGCCAATGACAACAACAGACGTTATTGCCGAAGGCCCTCGGTTTTTGTCGGGAGCGCAGGCGCTCATGGAATCACTGATTGCCGAAGGGACGGAAGTGATTTTTGGCTACCCGGGCGGTGCCATCATGCCCACCTATGATGCCCTCTTTGATTATACCGACCGCCTAGACCATATTTTGGTGCGGCATGAGCAAGGAGCTGGGCATGCGGCGCAGGGATACGCCCGTACCAGCGGAAAACCCGGCGTTTGTCTGGTGACTTCTGGCCCTGGCGGTACTAATTTAGTGACACCCATCGCCGATGCCATTATCGACTGTACGCCTTTGGTGTGCATCATCGGACAGGTAAAATCCACTTTGTTAGGAACGGATGCTTTTCAGGAAACCGACATTATTGGTGTAACAACGCCCGTGTGTAAGTGGAACTATCAAATCACCCACCCCGACGAAGTGCCAGAAGTAATGGCTAAGGCGTTTTATATTGCCACTTCTGGAAAACCCGGCCCCGTAGTGATTGACTTTACGCGGGATGCACAGGTCGGGATGATGGATAAGCCCTATCAATACAAAAAAATAGAGGGTTTGGCCAGCTACAAACCCCGTATTGTTCCTAAAGATGAACACGTACAGAAAGCGGCGGAATTAATCAATAATGCCAAAAAACCCTATATTTTATTTGGGCACGGTGTGTTGATTTCGGGAGCGATGGAAGAACTGAAGGCTTTCGTTGAAAAAACCGATATTCCCTGCGCCAGTACTTTGTTGGGATTGTCGGCGATGCCGATTGACCACCCTAATTATGTGGGTTGGTTGGGAATGCACGGCAATTACGGCCCCAACGTATTGACCGACCAAGCTGATGTCATTATTGCCATTGGAATGCGTTTTGACGACCGCGTAACGGGCGACGCCACCAAGTACATTCGTCAGGCTAGAGTAGTGCATATTGAAATAGACCCCTCAGAGATTGACAAAATCATCAAAGCAGAAGCCCCCGTGGTAGGTGATGCAAAGGAAGCTTTGCGGAAGCTGCTTCCGTTGGTGAAGACCAACAATCACTCTACATGGCGCAATGAATTTAAGAAATTTGACGTCATCGAAGAGCAGAAAGTAACCCGTCGGGAATTGAAGGAAGAAGGAGAAATCAAGATGGCAGAAGTGGTGAATATGCTTTCCCAAAAAACCAACGGAGAGGCCTGTATTATTGCAGATGTAGGTCAGCATCAGATGATTGCAGCGCGGTATTACCAGTTTAAAAAGCCACATTCATACATTGCTTCGGGCGGATTAGGAACCATGGGTTTTGCTATTCCAGCTGCGTTTGGTGCCAAAAAAGGCGCTCCTGACCGTGAAGTAGTGGCCTTTATTGGTGATGGTTGTTTTCAGATGACCATTCAAGAATTAGGAACCATTGCGCAGAGCGGATTAGCCGTAAAATTGATTATTCTCAACAATAATTATTTGGGAATGGTACGGCAGTGGCAACAGCTGTTCTTCGAAAAACGCTACTCATTTGTGGAGCTGAAAAACCCCGATTTTGTAACCATTGCCAAAGGTTTCGGGATTACGGGTCATACTTGCTCTGAGCGCGACAATCTGAGCGACTCGCTAGATGCCTTGCTCAAATCAGACAAGCCGTATTTGTTGGAAGTAATCGTGGAGAAAGAAGAAAACGTATTTCCAATGGTCCCCGCTGGGGCTTCGGTTGTTGATATTCGGTTGGACTAGGCCGACAAGACAGCAACGGTTTGGTACTTAAATAAATGCACAACTAAAACTCCCGTTTGGAGCGAGCCGACGATTCGGTTGGGGCTTATGACGACTTACACCATCTGTATATTTACCGAAAATACTTTCGGACTCTTAAATAAAATTACGATTCTTTTCACCCGTCGACGGGTCAACATTGAAAGCTTGACGGTGTCGGAAACGGAACGAAAAGGGGTATCTCGGTACACCATTACCATCAAACACGATAAACGCGAAGAGGTCGAAAAACTGGTTCGTCAAATCCGCAAAGTGGTGGAAGTTTTGGCCGTGTTCGGATACTTAGACGACGAGGTTGTGTACAACGAAATTGCGCTTTTCAAAATCGCAACCCCTATTGGGACCCGGCCCATCGATATCGAAACCATCAATAAAGTGTACAAAGCTTGGGTGGTTTACTGGGGACTCGACTACGTGGTGATCGAGAAGGCCGGTAATGAAGCCGAAATCATGGATTTCTTCCGGTATATTAAGCCTTACGGAATACTTGAATTCGTAAAATCAGGCCGTGTAGCCGTTGGAAAAACCCCTCAAGGGTTAGTGGAGTACCTTCCGCAGGAGGTACATGGCGAGTATTATGCTTAAAAAAACTACCTTTGTCAAAGCGTTTGGCAATCCAATTTGGATAGCCCGACCGGTATAAAAACCGATAGATTTGACTAGATACGTTTGAATGAAACAACCACAGCAATCACTTACAACACCTTTTAGGTGGCTGGACAGTAAATTACAACCGTTCTTTGACAATAAATTTTGGCAGATAAGGCTATTATTTTTAGCCCTGATTGTCTCAACTGGCACCCTTTTGACCTTTAATTTTATTTTGGTCGATAAGGGCTTGCGAAGCTTGTATCTTGAAATGCGGCAGCCGGGTTCTATCGGCGGGCTTTTTTGGGATGATATTATCAAACAGGGCGCTGATCCGTTTACACCTAAAGACTATGAAGCGGGGTCGCACGAGGCAAATCAAACCTTTCGTCTGACCATCCCACTTATTGCACAGGCGTTGCACCTCAATGTTGCTGGTTTATACGTACTTCATGTATTGGTAGGACTGGTGTTTTTGTGGTTTATGACACGGGCAGTTTATGACATAGTCAAGGATAAAATCCTAACCTTCTATTTCATGACGGGGTTTACGGCAATCTACGCTGGGGCTAATTTTTACATCAATTTCTTGGGCCATTGCGATGCCTTCCCGTTTTGTTTCATGGTGTTGGCATTTTATTTCCGAAACCCCCTATCGGTTTTACTGTTTACGCAACTGGCCTTTTGGTGTGATGAGCGCGCCATTATCAATTCTTCTTATTTAGGATTATGGTACGTGTTGCCGCTCATTAAGCAAGTGATTGATAAACGAAAATTTTCCCTTAAAGAGATTCCGCTGCCCGTAGTTGCATTGGTGATGAGTGCGGGAATTTATTTAGTGATACGGCAGTGGCTTGCTACAACGTATGGCTTGAAAGTAGGCCACGACAATGACTTGTCGCAGCAGACGAGTTGGTGGAGCATAAGCATTCTAGGTGATAAATTTACGCGTGGTTTAGAAGGCTTTTGGCTTATTGTTTTTGCGGGGATGGCGGTTCTAGTCATGCTGAAAGATTGGTGGGCGCTGGTATTACTGGGCGGATGTATACTGATTACTGGGGTAATCGGAGTGATGGTTGCCGACGGCACTCGCTCCCTCTCTTTTGGTTTTTATATGTTCTTTTTCATGCTGGCTATTTTACGGGAACATGTGCCAATCAATCAGTTAAAATATTTACTGATTGTCAGTACACTCGTTTCTTTAATGTTACCGATGTCTTTCCCATAAGTCGCTATGAATCAAGAATATTATAAGCAATATTACCATATCGAAAGAGAGCATTGGTGGTTTGTGGTTCGGAATCAGATTATCATCAATCATTTGAAACAGACTCTGCCAGCTCAACGTCCGCTGAAAATCTTGAATGTAGGAGTAGCAACCGGGCATTCGTCGGAGCTTCTGGGAGTGTTTGGAGGCGTAAAATCAGTGGAGTACGATCTAGAATGTTATGCTTTTACCAAAGCAAATGTACCGATTGATTTGATACAAGGTTCAATTCTCGAATTGCCCTTTGATGATGAGACTTACGATTTGGTTTGTGCTTTCGACGTAATCGAACATGTCGAAGAACATCAACTGGCGGTTGATGAAATGAAACGAGTGTGTAAGCCCAATGGCTTGGTATGTGTAACGGTGCCAGCATTTATGTTTTTGTGGAACCAGCACGACGACGTCAATCACCACGTGCGTCGGTACACAATGGCGGGGCTTGGAGAGTTATTTAAGAAAAGCGGAAAAATCGTATTCAGCAGTTATTTCAATTTTTGGCTTTTTTTTCCGATTGCTTTTTTCCGATTGCTGTCAAAATTACTGCCCTTGCATCAGCAAAAGATAGAGGATGCTGGGTCAGATTTTACGGTAATGAACGGCCCAGTTTTTCAAAAAATATTCGGACGTATTTTTAAAACGGAAGACTGGTTGATTCAAAAAAAAATAAAACTATTTGTGGGCGTGTCGGCCCTGCTTACGTGGCAAAAGACAAAATAAGATTCAATAACAATTAATAAATAAACAAAACAATTCAATGGCACAAATCAATTTCGGCGGGAGCGTAGAAGAAGTAGTAACCCGCGAAGAATTTCCTCTTGAAAAAGCACGTGAAGTATTGGCAAATGAAACAATCGCCGTTATTGGTTACGGTGTTCAGGGCCCGGGTCAGAGCTTAAATATGCGCGATAACGGTTTCAACGTAATCGTTGGACAACGTAAAGGAAAAACCTACGATAAAGCAGTTGCAGATGGCTGGGTGCCAGGTGAGACGCTTTTCGAAATCGAAGAAGCCCTCGAAAAAGGAACCATCATTTGTTTCTTGCTGTCGGATGCTGCTCAAATTGAATTGTGGCCAACCGTAAAGAAGGCACTTGTTCCGGGCAAGTCTCTGTACTTCTCACACGGTTTTGGTGTAACTTATAAAGAACAAACAGGTATCATTCCACCCGCTGATGTTGACGTATTTTTGGTAGCGCCCAAAGGCTCAGGAACGTCACTTCGTCGTTTGTTTGTAGAAGGAAAAGGACTTAACTCTTCTTTTGCCGTATATCAAGATGCTTCTGGCAATGCCCGCACAAAATGTATCGCCATGGGTATCGGTGTAGGTTCAGGTTATTTGTTTGAAACTGATTTCTACCGTGAAGTTACGTCTGACCTTACTGGTGAGCGTGGAACGTTGATGGGTGCTATTCAAGGGATTTTTGCCGCTCAATACGAAGTATTGCGCGAAAACGGTCACTCGCCATCAGAAGCATTCAACGAAACCGTAGAAGAATTGACGCAATCATTGATGCCGCTTGTAGCCGAAAACGGTATGGATTGGATGTATGCAAACTGCTCAACTACTGCCCAACGCGGCGCCCTTGACTGGTGGAAACCTTTCAAAGAAGCTACTAAGCCTGTCTTCCAGAAACTGTACGATTCAGTAAAATCAGGCGAGCAGGCAAACATTTCTATCACGCGTAACTCGCAGCCTGACTACCGCGAAAAACTCGAAGTAGAATTGGCCGAGCTTCGTGATTCAGAAATGTGGCGTGCAGGGGCGGCCGTTCGCAGCTTGCGTCCAGAGCGTAACTAATACTTTATAACCTCGGCTAGTGCTGGGTGTCCCCACTCAAACTCTTTCCGAGGTTATTATCTTCAATTGAAAATATAGAAAATCCCCCGAGTTGTGTAAATTCGGGGGATTTTTGCAATTACTCTAATCATGATTTCTTATGAGTATCGCCTCCGAAAAACACAAACATAAAGTCGCCGATTTGCCGACATTTGATAATATTTTGCAGGCTGCCGAGCGAATTCGAAAAGTGGTAAAGCACACCGATTTGGAGCTAAATCTCAATTTTTCGGAGCGATACGAAGCCAACATCTACTTCAAACGGGAAGATTTGCAGGTGGTGCGCTCTTACAAGATTCGGGGGGCGTACAACAAAATGGCGAGCTTGTCAGCAGAGGCCCTTGAAAAAGGAGTGGTGTGTGCTTCGGCAGGCAACCATGCTCAGGGCGTAGCTTATGCCTGTAATAAAATGCAAGTTCGCGGCCGAATTTTTATGCCCAGTACCACGCCTGCTCAAAAAGTAAAGCAGGTCAAACTTTTCGGTAAAGACCAAATTGAAGTAGTACTGCACGGCGATACCTACGACGATGCCTACCACGCCGCTAAGCACTTTTGCGAAAGTAATGAGGCGACATTTATTCACCCCTTTGACGACGTGCAGGTGATGGAAGGGCAGGGGACCGTCGGGCTGGAAATCTTCCGGGATGCCGATTTTAAAATTGATTATCTGCTGTTTGCCATTGGCGGCGGTGGATTGGCGTCGGGCGTAACAACGGTATTTAAACAATTGAGTCCCGCCACAAAACTCATTGGTGTAGAGCCACTTGGCTCTCCTACAATGTACACTGCCATCAAAGAGAATCATGTAGTAACGCTCGAAAATATTGATAAGTTTGTAGACGGAGCCGCCGTAAAACGCGCGGGTGAGCATACGTTTGAAGTGTGTCGCAAGAATCTGGATTCTATTTTGTTGGTTCCCGAAGGAAAAGTATGCTCTACGATTTTACAATTGTACAACGAAGAGGCCATCGTAGTAGAACCAGCGGGTGCGCTTACGGTAGCGGCACTCGACCAAATCAAGGATGAAATCAAGGGCAAAGATGTGGTATTGCTAATTGGTGGTGGCAATAATGACATTACACGCACCGAAGAAATAAAAGAACGCAGTCTGCTGTACGAAGGGCTTAAACATTACTTCATCATCCGTTTTCCGCAACGTTCGGGAGCCTTCAAAGAGTTTTTGAACCATGTGCTCGGTCCCAACGATGACATTGCGCACTTTGAATATTCCAAAAAAACAGCTCGTGAACGCGGTCCCGCCTTAGTAGGTATCGAACTGCGGCACAAAGAAGATTTTGAACCGCTCTTGGCCCGAATGCAGGAGCACAATATGCAATTTGAATACATCAATAATAAGCCCGATCTATTTGAGTTTTTGATATGAACTTTGATTTTAGAAAATACCACGTCAGGGCCATTAATGCCCAAAGTGAAGCCGAAAAAGCAGCGATCAACCAAGAGTTGAAAGACTTGTACGACGCACTTTCGGAGGAAGAAAAAAAAGTGTTCAATGAAGAATTGCAGAAATTTCTAATGTCGCAATACAAGACGATTGGCGACGATTATCAGGCCCTAAAAAAAGGCGGGGCGTTTGATTAATAATCGAATAGTTGCCGAAGTAGGAGGTCGGATGTAGGAAAAAAAATCTTATTTCTTCCTTCCTACCTCTTATTCACTCCTTCTTAATTAATAGTTCATTCCCCCATGCTTCGTGTTCCTTCTTCCATCAGCGCCCAACAGTTTCAGTCCCTGAAAATTCAGGATATGACTTTTGTGGCCTACCGGAGTGATGTGTATCCAGAGCGAAACGAGATTTTTTTTGAAGAACATGCCGTAGTGGTAGTGCTTGAAGGAGAGAAAAAATTTATTTCTCCCAATCAAGATTTGCATGTTCGAAAGGGAGACATTTTGTTTTTTCAGCGGGGCTGTTATTCGATGAATGAGTCTATCGGGAGCGATTACCGAAGTCTGGTTTTTTTCTTTCATGAAAAGCTCCTCAAAGAGTTCGTGAATCAAAATCAGACCCTATTTGCTCAGGCAGAGGCTGACCATACGCAGCCTATCTTGGTTCTTCAGTCATCGCCTACTTTTGAGAAGTTTATTGATTCACTTTTGCCTTATTTTCATTCCCAAACACCCTACTTAAACCAGTTTTTGCGGCTCAAATTTCAGGAGTTACTACTGCATTTGATTGAAATTGATATTTCTGGACAACTCAAATCCATTTTGTTCAACATCTATAAAGGGCAAAAGACCGAGCTGGAATATTTGTTGAATAATTACTACTTAAAGCCCCTGACAATAAGTGAATTGGCGCATTTGTCGGGGCGTAGCCTGTCGGCTTTCAAGCGTGATTTTGAAGAACAGTTTCACACCTCTCCCGCCAATTGGATCAAACAAAAACGCTTGGAACAAGCGGCCTTTCTTCTCAAAAATGCCAACAAAAACGTTTCGGAAGTAAGCATGGAAATTGGCTACGAGAGCGTTTCCCATTTTATTAAGGCTTACAAAGAAAAATACGGATTTACGCCAAAAAAAACCGATTGAGCCAAAATCGCTATTGTTTGGGCGTAGGGCGTTATGCCGTATTGTAGAGTTTCCTGCAATTTTGTATTGTAAAATAACTACTTCATGGAGTTTATGCTCTGTGCTCCATTGTTTCTCTGTGGTTAGTCGTAAATGTGATTCTAAAAACGTATTAAAACTAAGGTAATATGTCAAAAACAACCCTCTTCGACAAAGTGTGGGATGCCCACGTTGTCCGCAAGATTGAAGACGGACCCGATGTGTTCTTCATCGACCGTCACTTTATTCACGAAGTCACTAGCCCTGTGGCCTTTTTGGGACTGGAAAGTCGCGGTATAGGTGTGCTGTTTCCTGAGCGTACCTTTGCCACTGCCGACCACAACACGCCTACCATCAACCAACATTTGCCGGTACAAGACCCGCTTTCGGCCAATCAGTTGAAAGCCCTCGAAACCAATACTGCAAAGTACGGTATTTCGCACTGGGGTTTGGGCCATGCTAAAAACGGAATCGTACACGTAGTTGGGCCTGAAAATGGTATCACCCTTCCAGGTATGACCATCGTTTGCGGTGACTCACACACCTCTACGCACGGTGCTTTCGGAGCCATTGCCTTCGGGATTGGTACCTCAGAAGTGGAAATGGTGCTGGCATCACAGTGTATCATGCAGCCTAAACCCAAGAAAATGCGCATTACCATCAATGGTAAGTTGGGCAAAGGCGTATTGCCAAAAGATGCGGTGCTGTACATTATTTCACAGATTTCGGCCAGTGGTGCTACGGGTTATTTTGTAGAATATGCTGGTGAAGTGTTTGAAAATATGAGCATGGAAGGCCGTATGACGGTTTGTAACATGTCGATCGAAATGGGTGCGCGCGGCGGTATGATCGCTCCCGACGAGACTACATTTGCCTACCTAAAAGGCCGCGAGCAAGCGCCTAAAGGCGAAGCATGGGACAAAGCACTGGCCTACTGGAAAACCCTCAAAACGGATGAAGGCGCGACGTTCGACTTGGAATATACCTACGACGCGGCTGACATCGAACCCCAAATCACCTACGGAACCAATCCAGGCTTAGGAACGGGTATTTCTCAACACATCCCTAAAGCCGAGCAAGTATTGGACGGTGGCGCGTCTTATGCTAAATCGCTGGCATACATGGGTTTTGCTGAAGATGATAGTATGATTGGCAAGCCGATTGACTACGTGTTTTTGGGAAGTTGTACCAACGGTCGTATTGAAGACTTCAGGGCGTTTGCGTCTATTGTAAAAGGCCGTAAGAAAGCCGATAATGTAACGGCTTGGCTGGTACCGGGCTCTCACATCGTAGAAGCTCAAATCCAAGAAGAAGGTATTTTGGACATTTTGACCGAAGCAGGTTTCTCATTGCGTCAGCCAGGATGTTCGGCTTGTTTGGCGATGAACGATGACAAGATTCCAGCGGGTAAATACGCCGTTAGTACTTCAAACCGCAACTTTGAAGGGCGCCAGGGTCCGGGAGCACGCACGTTGCTGGCCAGTCCTTATGTAGCTGCCGCCGCCGCCGTCACCGGCAAAGTAACTGACCCACGGGAGTTTTTATAAACAATAAAATAATCATGGCATACGATCAATTCACCATATTAAAATCTTCGGCGGTACCTCTTCCCTTGGAGAACGTGGATACCGACCAAATCATCCCCGCTCGCTTTTTGAAAGCCACCAAGCGGGAAGGCTTCGGCGATAATCTTTTTCGCGATTGGCGCTATAATCCTGACAATTCACCCAAAGCCGATTTTGTACTGAACAACCCAATTTACTCCGGCAAAATCCTTGTTGGCGGTCGTAACTTCGGAAGCGGTTCGAGTCGCGAGCACGCCGCGTGGGCCATCTACGATTACGGTTTCCGTTGCGTCATTTCGAGTTTCTTTGCCGATATTTTCAAGAACAACTCCATCAACGTTGGAATTTTGCCCGTAACGGTAAGCCCAGAGTTTTTGGATAAAATCTTTTTGGCGATTGAAAAAGACCCAAAAACCGAATTGGAAGTAAGCTTGCCCGACCAAACGGTGACTATTCTAGCCACTGGCGAAAAGGAGTCTTTCGATATCAACGGTTACAAAAAACACAATTTGTTAAACGGGTTCGATGATATTGACTATCTGCGGGCCATGAAAGAAGAAATCGGCGCTTTTGAGGCCGCGCTTCTTTTCTAATTATGAGATACATCGAAATAATGGATACGACACTCCGCGACGGTGAACAAACCAGCGGAGTGTCTTTTTCGGCTTCTGAAAAGCTGGCGTTGGCCCAACTGCTTCTCACGGATGTCAAAGTCGACCGCATCGAAATTGCTTCGGCGCGGGTGTCAGAAGGAGAATTTCGGGCGGTAAAGAAAATCACCGATTGGGCGAAGGAAAACGGTTTTTTGGATAAGGTGGAAGTACTGACGTTTGTAGACGGCGAAGCGTCTATCAACTGGATGCTTGAATCGGGTGCTACGGTCATGAACCTGTTGACCAAAGGATCGCTGAATCACTTGGTGCATCAACTCAAAAAAACACCCGAAGCGCATTTTGAAGACATTCAAAAAGTGATTGCGTTGGCACATTCGAAAGGGATTTCTGCCAATGTGTACCTCGAAGATTGGAGCAATGGAATGCGTAATTCTCCCGAATATGTATTCCAATTCCTTGATTTTCTGACTACTCAGCCCATTCGTCGCGTGCTGTTGCCCGATACGCTGGGGGTGCTTACGCCAGCTGAATCTTATTCGTTTGTAAAATCAATTGTGGAGCGTTATCCTAATCAACACTTTGATTTTCATGCCCATAACGATTATGATTTAAGCATTGCCAACGTTATGGAAGCAGTGCGGGCGGGAGCCCACGGATTGCATTTGACGGTCAATGGCATGGGAGAACGGGCGGGAAATGCGCCGTTGGCAAGTGCGATTGCCGTCTTGAAGGATTTCATGCCAGAAGTAACCACGGGAGTAGTGGAGGAGTCGTTGTATTCCATTAGCAAAATCGTTGAAACCTTCTCTGGGCTTCGTATTCCAGCCAACAAACCGATTGTGGGAGATAATGTTTTTACCCAAACAGCTGGTATTCATGCCGATGGCGACAAGAAAAACAACCTGTATTTCAATGAGCTGATGCCAGAGCGTTTTGGGCGCAAGCGTTCGTATGCATTGGGCAAAACGTCGGGGAAAGCCAATATCGAAAATAACCTTCGGGAATTGGGCATCAAACTCGCCGATGAAGACCTCAAAAAAGTAACGCAACGAATCATTGAACTCGGTGATAGAAAGGAAGTGGTGACGCAAGACGACCTTCCGTACATTATCTCTGACGTGTTGGATACCAACGCCATCGAGTACAAAATTGAAGTGCTCAATTATGTGTTGACCCACTCCAAAGACCTAAAACCATCGGCAACGCTCAAGGTGAAAATCGAAGATGAGGTGTTTGAAGAAAATGCGCAGGGTGATGGTCAGTACGATGCGTTTATGAATGCGCTGAAGAAAATTTATGAGGTCAAAGGAAAAACGCTCCCGCTGTTGACTGATTACGCCGTTCGTATCCCAACGGGAGGGCGCACCGACGCACTTTGTGAAACCATCATCACGTGGAATTGGAACAATAAAGAGTTTAAAACCAGAGGCTTGGACTCTGACCAAACGGTATCGGCCATCAAAGCCACTCAGAAGATGCTGAACTTGATTTCTATATAGTTGTACAAAAATACAAATGAAAAAACACATCCTAATCGTTCCCGGTGATGGTATCGGGCAAGAAGTTACCACCGTTGGAAAACAGGTCTTAGACCGCATCGCCGAAAAATTCGGCCATGAATTTACCTACGACGAAGCCCTCATCGGCCACGTAGCCATCGAAGCCACTGGCGACCCGCTTCCCGAAGAAACCCTCGTTAAAATGCGCGCTTCCGATGCCATTTTGTTTGGTGCCGTAGGCCACCCCAAATACGACAACGACCCTTCGGCTAAAGTACGTCCAGAGCAGGGTTTGTTGAGAATGCGCAAAGAGCTTGGCTTGTACGCCAATCTGCGTCCTATCAAATTGTTTGATGAGTTGTTGGAAGCATCTAGTATCAAACCTGAAATCCTGAAAGGCTGTGATATTCTCTTTTTCCGTGAGTTGACTGGCGACGTATATTTCGGAAAGCGTGAACGCCTTGACGACGGAAATACCGCCTACGATACCATGATTTACAGCAAATACGAAGTGGAGCGCATTGCCCGCAAGGCGTTTGAAGCCGCTCGTACGCGCAGCAAAAAACTCATGTCGGTCGATAAAGCCAACGTGCTGGAATCAAGTCGTTTGTGGCGTGAAGTTATTCAGAAATTGGCTCCCGAATATCCAGACGTAGAGGTAGAACACCAATTCATTGATGCGGCGGCGATGTTGCTCATCAAAGACCCACGCCGTTTTGACGTGGTTGTAACGGGTAACTTATTTGGCGATATTCTCACCGACGAAGCCAGTCAAATTGCGGGTTCTATGGGAATGTTGGCTTCTGCTTCGGTAGGCGACAGCACTGGCGTATACGAGCCTATCCACGGTTCAGCGCACGACATCACGGGCAAAGGCGTTGCCAATCCGTTGGCATCTGTTCTTTCGGCAGCATTATTGTTGGATATTTCGTTTGGTTTGAAAGCAGAATCTGAGGCCATCATCGCCGCCGTAGATGCCGTGTTGAAAGCCGGTTTCCGCACGCGCGACATCGCCAACAGCGAAACTCCCGCCGACAAAATCTTAGGCACCGACGCCATGGGCGCAGAGTTGTTGAAGAATTTGTAAAAAATGACCATAATGTAGGAGTGAGAATGTAAATCTTGGGCTCCATTTTTTGGGATTCCTTGCGTTTTTTGCCGTTTTTGCGGCACAGAATCACTTTTAAAATGAATCATTGGTTAAAAAATATCTTTTCAAAGCCCCATCTTGCCATCGTTTGGACGTTGGTGATTTTGGGGCTTTGCTCACTTCCGAGCAAACAAATGCCCAAAGATTTAGGCTGGGATAAACTACATCATTTCGGCTCTTTTGGAATCTTGGGCGCACTTTGGTATTGGGCCAAGCCTCAGCCCATTTGGGTAATTGTCGGAGGAATTATTTACGGCTTTTTTATTGAAGTATGGCAGCATGTACTGCCCATTGGCCGTACGTTTGACCTTTACGACGCTCTTGCCGATGCCCTTGGAGTAATCGTGGCCATTCCGATTGCAGAATGGGTTAAAAAGACATTTTTTTTAGCTGGTGATTCGCGTCGCTCACTCTGAAACTTATCTACAATAATGCCTTTTTTAGAAACTCAACGTCTTTATCTTCGCCTTTTTGGAGAAAGTGATGCCCATGATTTGTTCCGCATTGAGAGCAACCCCGAAGTGATGGCATTCATCCGAAAGCCCGTTACAGAACTTTCTCAAAGTTTGGGAAGAATCCGACAAGAAGCCATTTACGCCGCCGCCAATGAGGGACTGGGGCTTTTTGCGTGTTTTGAAAAAGCGACCGATACGTATATTGGGCTCGTTAAAATCAAACACATTGAAGATACCGATGATATTGAAGCAGGCTACGCTTTTTTGCCCGAAGCATGGGGCAAAGGCTACGCCACTGAAATCACAAAGAAAGTCATTGATTACTTGCAACAAAACTTTAAAGGCAGAAAAATCGTGGCTTTTGTGCAGGATGAAAATACCTCTTCCAAACACGTTTTGGAGAAAGTAGGAATGAAAAAAGTGGATGCCGGATATGAAGGCCGAGCAGATGCGGTGGTGTTTGAGTTAGGGTAACTTTTCTCTTGTTAATTAACCACTTGGAGCCCTTCATATTCTGGGAAATAGCGGTCGGTTGAAAGGATAGGGAGGTTTTCGATAAGTGCCTGTGAGATAATCAATAAGTCGAATGGGTCGGCGTGTAATTTGGAGGGACTCACATACACTTTGGGAACTTCGGGAATATTCAAATAATGAAGTACTTTAGGTTTTAACAAGCGAATGTTTAATCGCTGTCTGTCTTTCTCAATCGTAGAAATTTTAATGTGAGAAAAATCAGATTTTTCCAACCTGACTTTGATTGCAATTTCGTACAAACTTGATTCAGAAAGCCAAAATATACTTTCAGAATTTGATATTACCTCTTTCTGAGCTTGGCTAAGTCTGTCAAAATTTTCTTCTATAAGAATAATGAAGACATTTGTGTCCAGCAAATAATTCATTAACAATCAGGTAGTTCGTGAGGCTCTAAAATTTTTGAAAGCCCTTTGTATTTCCCCTTTGGAATGACTTTTTTCACCAACTCCATCAAACTTTTCTTAGGAGGTTTGGGGTTCTGTTTTTTAAACTTATCGGGATTTGCAGGCGTTTTCATCGGTGCATTGTTATTATTATACAAATAACGCATTAAAGATTGAAAACGTTTGGCGATTTTGCAAGTCAGTTCGTCTACATTTCCCCCTCCACACCTAGTCCAAACAAGGCAAAATCATACTTTACGGGGTCATTAGGGTCCAATTGCTTTAAGTTTTCGGTGAGTTCTAGGGCGGTAAGCCAATCGGTAGTGGGGCGCTGAATGAGGCCGAGTTTGCGGGCTACGCGGTCTACGTGTACGTCGCAGGGGCAGATAAGTTGGGAGGGTTTGATGGTAGTCCAAAGGCCAAAATCTACGCCTTTATCATCTTGGCGGACCATCCAGCGCAAAAACATATTCAGGCGTTTGCACGACGACTTACGGATGGGCGTGGCAATGTGTTTGCGGGTGCGCTCGGGGAAATCTTCTAAACTAAAAAATAGCTCATGGAATGCCGCCAAACCCTTTTCTACGTGCGAAGCATCGGGTGTTAAGGTCTGTGAAAAGGCACTTTCCAACGAATCATGCCGTTGATAATATTCCTTAAAAAAATGAAGAAAGTACAGCGTATCCGTCGCGTTGAAGGTGCGGTGTTTGAATTGAAGAAAGCGCTTTAAATCGGAATCTTGATGGTTTTTGATGAACTCATAGGGCGCACCGTCCATCAACTGAATCAGCTCATTGCACTTGTTGATGATGGTTTTGCGCTGCCCCCAAGCCAATACCGCTGCCCAAAACCCCATAATTTCAATGTCTTGTCGACGAGAAAATAGGTGTGGAATGCTAATGGGGTCGTTGGGGATAAAATCAGGACGGTTGTATTGAGCTACTTTTTGTTCCAATAACTCAGCAACATAATCTGTCATTAGGCGCGTTTACCTCCGTTTAAGAGCCAAACCAATCCCTGCGAAATACCCGAAAATAACCGCACTATCCCCGTAAATACCAAGGCAAAGAGCGAGATAATCGGATAAAAAATCGTAAATGCCACGCTCCAAAGGCGGTAGCCGAGGGTGGTTTTAAGTTGTTCGCGTTCTTGGCGGCGTGAAAGCATACTAAAAAAAAGTTGATACTGATTTAACGACAAAGTTCGGGCTTTGGTTCGGGAAATAAAAATGCTATTTTAGGTTTTCAATTCTTGATAACCAACTACTTCCATGTTTGAGCATCATTCCCAAAAAGTGTTACCCCGGCCGAAGTTTCAGCGCCGCGTATTGAAGTATTCTTTGGTGGCACTTGGGATGATTGGTGTTTCGTGGATCATCGGGGCGGCGGGCTATCATTATTTGACTCATCCGCACCTAAGCTGGGTTGATTCTTTCTACAATGCTGCCATGATTTTGGGAGGTATGGGGCCAGTAGATCCGCTTAAATGCGATACCGCCAAAATTTTTGCTTCGTTTTATGCGTTATTTAGTGGCATTACTTTTTTATCAGCTACTTCAGTCTTATTTGCTCCTTTCATCCACCGCTTTTTCCACATTTTACACGTAGATAATGCTGACCGCTGACGTTCTTAAAGTATACCTTCGTCGACTTACCAATCTCAGTACGCGCAACCGTTCGCTGTTATTAAATACGCTCCCTACCGAACAGTTTTTGGATTGGAAGGAACTGGATTTCGTAGATGGCCGCGCAGCATTTGAGGTACTCAAAGACGTCATTTCTCAGAAAAAGACGATAAAACTCTGTCAACGTTTGGACAGTCGTTCTGAAAAAGTCAACGAAATCAGCAAGCGACTGACAAAACTGGCCCGCACCGAACGGTTTATTGAGGAAGAGCGTGGTTCGGAGGATTTGTACGTGGCGTATCCCTTTGTGCGGGGCAAACTCATGGATGGTACGGTGATTCACGCACCGTTGGCATTTTTTCCAGTTACGTTGCAACAACAACTTTCTGAAAGCGCAGAAGGTGCTGCCTGGAGACTCCATCGCCGAGGAGAGCCAGCCGCGCTCAATCGTAGTTTTTTGTTGGCTTATGGGCACTTCAATCAAATTAAAATCTCGGAGGAATTACTCGAAAAAAGCCTTGACGAACTGAGCAAAGACCCGTTGGTGTTTCGGACCGAATTGTACGAATTGCTTAAAAACAGCGCATTGGAAATCAACTTTAACCAAGACCTTTTTCAAGACAATCTTCAATATTTTGACGGACAATCCAAACCCGACCTTGAGTTGCTCGAACGAAATGGCGAACTTAAACTGTATCCAGAAGCTGTTTTAGGCATTTTTCCCCAAACGGGCAGTTATTTAGGCCCTGACTATGAGGCATTGATTAGCGAAGAGGCAGGTGTGTCGGCAGAAAACGAGCCTTTTTTCTTTCCCATTATCACTCCCACCACTAATTCTATCAGAGAGGAGTATACGTTTACGGCTTTCGTGCAGGATGGTACGCAAGAGGCGGCGCTTCAGCGAATCAAGCAGGGCGAGTCATTGGTGGTGCAGGGGCCGCCCGGTACTGGAAAATCGCAATTGATTTCTAACCTGATGGCCGATTTTGCCGCGCGCGGTAAGCGGGTGTTGTTGGTATGCCAAAAACGGGTAGCCCTTGATGTAGTGCATCAGCGGTTGGCGCAAGTGGGCATGTCGCCTTTTCTGGCGTTGGTGCATGATTTCAAAAATGACCGTGCGGCGTTGTATGGGCAGCTAACCGCCCAAATTGAGAATGTTGAAGCGTACCAACAGCAAAATTATAGCTTGGACTCGATTGTGCTCGAACGGCGGTTTTTACAGACAAGTCGGAGCATTGAGCAGGTGGGCAAGGAGTTGGGAGAATTCAAAACAGCGCTTTTCAATTCCTTGGATTGTGGAATTTCACCCAAAGAATTATACTTGACAAGCGACCCAACGGCGCCGCAGGTTGCGATGCTGCATTTTAAATCGTTTCAGTTTGATGATAAATTAGAGGTGTTTTTGCAAAAAATGCGTCGATATGCGTCGTATAGGGAGGCCTTAAATGAGACTCATCCTTGGCATAACCGCGTAGATTTTTCTCAAATATCATTTCAGGAAATCTCCAAAATCGATGCGACCATTGATGAGGTGATTAGTTGGAACGAAAACCTGCAAACGCAAACCCAAGGGTGTTTGGGAGAAGCAATAACCATCGACAAAGCCCTGCACCTCGCGAGCCAGAAAAACGCACTTCTGCAATGCGCTCAGTGGTTGGAAGAAGAAAATGTTTGGCCGCTATTGAAAAAATGGGAATCTGGCTTTTTTACGAAAGAAACAAAAAAATGGATTAAAAACGCCGCGGAAGAAATTTTCAGATTGTCCACTGAAAAGCAACTTGGAGCTGAAATAGCGTCTAGTGGATTAACTTCCTTTGCTCTCCGTTTACAAAATATCATTACGGCCCGGGGCTCATTGCTAAAATGGGCTTTTTACGGCGATAAAGCCTATTTCCGGTCACTTGCCGCGTCTTACGGCCTGAGTTTGGATCTGGAAGATTTATACAAACTTAATGATTATTTGACTAACCGAGTTAGTGGGGAACAACTTCTAAAGGAGGTAGGAGAGAAGCTGGAAGTGTCGATTTTAACCGAACAGTTTGAGCGTTCGCAAGCCAATTATAAGGCATTTATGATTTCCTATGGCACTGCACAGGAGGTGTTCCAACAGCTTGGGAAAAACTTCGAATTTTTAAGGAAATCAGTAAACGAAGCAAGGTCATTTCAGGAGTTAACAAAGAAAATTGAGGCGCTGGTTGCACTTTGTGAGCAAACCGCTCAGAAGTACCAAGTGTGGCAAAAATACCTGACCAAAGAACAGATAAATCGTTTGTTCGTAAGTTCTACTTTCCAAAACGAACTCAAACAAACCCTTCACCGTGATTTTGATTTATTGACGGAAGCAGACGTCCTGAAAAGTAATTTTTCGCCCATCGAAGCAGAAGTTTGTCAAGCTCTGGAAACGCAGCAAGCAACGCAAAACGAAGACTTCATAAGGCTGTTCCAGAATTCACTGCGCTTGGCTTGGTTGGCACATTTGGAAGAACTTTATCCAGTTTTGCGCGCGGTTTCTTCCTTAAAAATGGGTCAATTAGAGCAAGAGTTGCAGGAGGGTATTCTTCAAAAACAATCGTTGAGTCGGGAGATTTTGTTGATGCAACTGCGTGAACAAACGGGCAAAAATGTGGAGTTTAATCGGTTACAAAACCGCGTTACCTACCGTGAACTGCATCATCAGGTGACTAAAAAACGAAAGATTTGGCCCGTGCGCAAACTCATGGAACAACACGCCGAAGAGGTATTTCGGTTGGTTCCCTGTTGGTTGGCTTCTCCTGAGACGGTGTCGGCGGTGTTTCCACTGACCAAAGGCCTGTTTGATTTAGTAATTTTTGACGAGGCTTCGCAATGCTATGCCGAATACGGTATTCCGTCTATCTACCGCTCCAAACAAACAGTGGTCGTGGGAGACAGTAAGCAGCTGACTCCTTATGACTTATACCGAGTCAGATACGAAGGTGAGAATGACGAAGAACGGGCAGCATTGGAAGTGGAATCACTGCTCGATTTGTCGAAACAGTTCCTGCCCGAAACAATGCTACAAGGGCACTACCGGAGTCGTTCGTTGGATTTGATTGATTTTTCTAACCAGCATTTTTATAAAAATAGACTGCAGCTATTGCCTCATTTTGAGGATATTAACCAATCAGAGCCCGCTATCCAGTTTATTAAGGTTGGAGGAATTTGGGAAAACAATCGGAACCTTGCGGAAGCAGAAAAAGTGGTAGAATTATTGAATGATTTCCAGCGCACTTACCCAAATCACTCCATCGGGGTTGTTACGTTCAATCTTCCGCAACAACAATTGATTGAGAATCTTCTTCTCAGGCCCCGAGATGAAAATAGCGCAGAGACCCACTTTTTAGGGCTTGCTGCTCATTCTCTTTTTGTCAAAAATATCGAAAATGTACAGGGAGACGAGCGTGATATCATCATCTTTTCGGTAGGATATGCGCCCGATGCTCGGGGTAAATTACGGGCACAATTTGGCAGTTTAAATGCGCTTGGCGGTGAAAATCGCCTCAATGTGGCCATTACCCGCGCCCGTGAAAAAGTCTTTGTCGTCACCAGTATTTTGCCCGACGAATTGAGAGTGGAAGAGAGCCTGCACGAAGGGCCAAGATTGCTCAAAGCCTATCTACAATACGCCTTGGATGTGTCGGAAGGGCGGTACTCGCCCCAGCCTTTTGTGTCAGAGAATTACCGTTCAGAATGGTTGTTGAAAGAGCAGTTGATGAAAAGTGAAAAATGGCAAACAAAAGCGGAATCTGCGCCTTCGACGCTGCATTTAACCCTTCCTTTTGCCGACCTGACTGTCAAAAAAGATGGTCGATATGAAGGCCTCATTCTGACGGACGATGAACTGTATCAGCAAGCGGTTTCGGCCAAAGAATCTCATGCGTATCTGCCTTTACAGTTGCGCGCTAAAGGCTGGAGTTTTGAGCGGAGATGGAGCCGGGAGTGGTGGAGAAAACGCTAGGTGTAGGGACAGATTTAAAACTTTAGATCTATTTACATTCCGTTCCAACGTTTTATTCGGCGCTTGCGTCTTAGAGGAAATAAACTCAAACCTCTGACGCTTGCCATGAAGAAAACACTTTTACTCTCTCTTTTTTCGGTTGTTTTTCTCCAATGGTCGTGTACTGACCAATGCACCGAAACCCGCAGGTACAAACGTTTTACGCCCGTAACGGTCTCCTTGGCGGAGATGCGCCAAAGCGTACGTACCGAAACGGCCCGTGATTTAATCAGTCCTGGTAAGATTTATACCAAAGGGAATTACCTGCTGATTAATGAACTCAAGGAAGGATTGCACGTGGTGGATAATTCAAATCCTTCGGCACCCAAAATGGTTTCTTTCATTAAGATTCCTGGCAATGGCGACATGGCCATTCGCGGCAATATTTTGTACGCCGATAGTTATGCTGACTTGGTAGCCTTTGATATTTCTAATCCGTTGGATGTCAGAGAAGTAGGTCGTGAGAAAGAGGTGTTTTTAAATGGCCAGTTTGACGGGGCGTGGTGGTCTTTGAATAAAAGTACGGGCGCCATCAATGACCAACGGGTTGACATTGTGACTGAAAGTGTGAAAGTCAATTGTGAAGATGGAAACAACGGTATTTGGGGTGGTAGGGCGGTTTTTGACATGGCATTCCAAAATTCTGCTTCAAGCGGCAGTAGTGCCAATCCTGCTGCTCAAGGGCAGGCTGGCTCAATGGCGCGGTTTGCATTGTATGACAAGTATTTATACACCGTTGGGCAAAATGACATGCAGTTGTTTGACATCAGTGTACCCCAAAAACCAGCTTTTAGTTCCAAAATTAATTTGGGGTGGGGAATCGAAACCATTTTTCCGTACCGCGATAAATTGTTTATCGGCTCCACCACGGGAATGTTTATTTATGACAATAAAAATCCCGAAAAACCCGAACAACTTTCCGTATTTCAACACGCTATGTCGTGCGACCCCGTGGCCGTAACCGACAATCGGGCGTACGTTACGCTGCGTTCGGGCACCCAGTGCAACCGTGGCCTGAACCAACTGGATGTGGTTGATATCACGGATTTACGTGCTCCGCGTTTGCTCAAATCATACCCGATGCAAAATCCGCACGGGTTGGGCGTTGATTATCCCAATGTGTACGTTTGCGAAGGTATTCACGGGCTTAAAACGTTAAACGTGGCCAATGATTTTGACGTAAAACAACTCCAGCACCTGACTGGCATGGACGCTTATGACGTGATTCCGCTCTCCAACAAAACCCTATTGATGATTGGCAAAGATGGCCTGTATCAGTTTGATATTTCCAATCCGTCGAACCTGCGCCAATTGAGTAAGATTCCCGTAAAACGCGTAGCGATTTAATAGCCTCATCCTAACCCGTTTTGTCATGTTGAAAGCATCTAACTGTTATCGTAACAATAGGGTAGGTGGGCTTTTGCTCATCCTATGGGTAAGCGCCTCTTTATGCCGCTTACAGGCCCAAAATTCCCCTTTTAAACCCCACTACGTCAATATGACAGAAGTTGGAGGATTGTTTGGACGTGTGGTGTATGATGTCCGGTGGAGTGCTCCGTTGGTGCAGGAAGTGCAAAACCGATTGAGCCTCACCATTCAAACCTTCAACGGGGTACAGCTCAAACCGCGTTTGGCGGTTGGGGCTACGGTGGGGGTGGATTGGTACAAAACGGCTTTGCTCACGCCCATTGCGGCTGGAGTGCGCTACGATTTGGTCAGCACACCCAAAAACGTCCATCTTTTTGGCACGCTAGATGCGGGCTATGGCTTCAACTGGCTTCAGGTAGATGGCACAGGCTATGACACCAAAGGCGGTATGATGCTCAATCCAGGTTTGGGACTCAAATTCGCCTTTAAATCAGGAAGTGCCATGCTGTTGTCGCTTACCTACAAACGGCAGGAAGCCAAAGTAACCAAACCATTGGGCTGGCAAGAAGTGGAAAAATGGGAAGACCGAACCTATAACCGAATGGCGTTACGGCTGGGATTTATGTTTTGAGCGAGTTAAAAAAGGTAAAAGTGTATATAAAACTGTGCGGAAAAACTTCTTCGCTTAGTACACTTTTGCCTTTACATTTAATTTCTACTTCAATTCCAACTGCTCACACGCTTTCTCTGCGGCTGATTGCTCCGCTTTTTTCTTGGAATAGCCGCTGCCTTGGGCAAAAACATCACCGTTCAGTATTACTTGCGAGATAAATTCGCGGAAGTGACGGCTGCCTTTTTCTTCCACGATCATAAAACGAACTTCTTTGCCTTCGCGCTGCGCCCATTCGATGAGGCGGCTTTTGAAGTTGGCGTTGTTGTTGATAAGCGCGTCGAGGTCGTAATGCGTGAGGAGTTCTTTGGTAATAAACTTTCGGGTAAAACGGAAGCCTTTGTCCAGATAGACGGCTCCCACGAGGGCTTCGAGGGCGTCGCCGTACATGGAAGAGTTGGGAGGCATGCCTTTGCGATTGCCGTCAAATTCAATCAAACGGTCGAGGCCAATTTTACGGGCAATGCCGTTGAGGGTTTCACGGTTTACAATGCGTGAGCGGATTTCGGTTAAAAAACCTTCGTCTTTGTACGGAAATTTTTTGAAGAGGTATTCGGCAATAACCATGCCCAATACCGAGTCGCCCAGAAATTCCAAACGTTCGTTGGATTCTCTAAAACCCTTGATATTTGTCTCCTTAGATGCTGAAGTATGGCGAAAAGCAAGCTGATAAACCTCCATATTCGAAGGTTTTTCGCCGATGATAAGTTCTACGGCCTTTCTGAATTTCTTTTCGGGGGACATGTTCCCCGGCTTAAAGAAATCAATGATGGGATTTAATACCGTAGCCAAAAGCAGCTAAAAGGTTTACATTTTACGGAAAATAACACAGGTGTTGTGCCCACCAAAGCCAAAAGTGTTACTTAAGGCAATATTGACGGTGCGCGACTGGGGCTTGTTGAACGTCAGATTTAACCGAGGATTGAACTCTGGATCGTCGGTAAAGTGATTGATCGTTGGCGGAATCAGTTGATGTTGAATCGCCAGAATGGAGGCTACCGCTTCTACCGCTCCTGCACCGCCCAAAAGGTGTCCAATCATGGACTTTGTCGAACTGATGTTTAGTTTATAAGCATGCTCACCAAACAGTCTTTCAATCGCTTTTATTTCCTGTGGATCCCCAATCGGAGTGGAGGTTCCGTGGGTATTGATATAATCAATGTCTTCGGGCGAGATTTCGGCATCTTCAAGCGCATTTTTCATGCACATATAAGCACCGATTCCGTCTGGATGAGGGGCCGTAATGTGATAAGCATCAGATGACATCCCCCCGCCGATTACCTCGGCGTAGATTCTGGCACCGCGTGCGAGCGCATGTTCGTATTCTTCCAATATCAAGCCCGCACCACCTTCTCCAAGTACAAATCCATCACGGTCTTTGTCGTAAGGACGCGAAGCCGTCAAGTAATCGTCGTTGCGTTCAGAGAGTGCTTTCAGCGAGTTAAATCCTCCAACACCCGCTTGTGTAACGGCCGCTTCTGACCCACCCGTTAAGCAAAAATCAATTTTGCCCAATCGGATGTAATTGAATGCGTCAATCATTGCGTTGTTGGAAGAAGCACAGGCCGACACCGTTACGTAGGTAGGCCCACGAAAGCCCATACGCATCGAAAGAATTCCCGAGGCACTGTCGGCAATCATTTTAGGGATAAAGAAGGGGTTGAAACGAGGAGTTCCGTCGCCGCTACCGAACGAAAGGACCTCTTCTTCAAATGTTTTTAAACCACCAATACCTGAACCCCAAATGATGCCCGCACGGTCGAGATTTACTTTCTCCAGGTTGAGCCCGCTATCTCTAACGGCCTCTTCCCCTACCACCACAGCAAATTGTGTAAAAAGATCCATTTTACGCGCTTCCTGACGCGGAATAAATTGAGCCATATCCAAACCTTTTACTTCGCAAGCGAAGCGAGTCTTGAATTTGGTTGCATCAAATCGGGTAATCGGCCCAGCTCCGCTGGTGCCGCTAAATAACCCTTCTTTGTATTCCGACAGTGTGTTTCCGATGGGCGTCAAAGCACCCATTCCCGTCACTACCACTCGTTTTAGAATCATAAAATGGATCTATAAATTACAACAAATATGCTTACTTGACGTTTTCTTCGAGGTATTTGATGGCTTGACCTACCGTACCGATGTGTTCAGCCTGGTCATCAGGAATTGAAACGTTGAATTCTTTTTCAAATTCCATGATCAATTCTACCGTATCGAGTGAATCAGCGCCGAGGTCATTGGTGAAGCTAGCTTCTTCGGTCACTTCTGACTCATCTACGCCTAGTTTATCAACGATAATTTTCTTTACTTTTTCTGCAATCTCTGACATTTTTGTGAGAAGTTTGGTTCAAAATCGCTGCAAAGTAATGTATTTCAAAGGAGATTGTCAAATATAAAATTTCTTCCTTTTTATCATCTCTTCTACAACGTCGGGTACCATGTAGCGAATTGAACGATTATTTCTTAGACAATCACGGATATAAGTGGCCGATATATCCAAAAGCGGCGCGGGGATGAATTTAATGGCGGGGTGGTCGGCAAATTCATGGGCAGCCACATTGGGACGCGGGTACACGTATAATCCGTAATATTGTAGAATCGCTTCGTAATTTTTCCAGTTTTTAAATTGCCCCAAATTATCCTCTCCAATGATGAGTTTGAACGTGTGCTGTGGGAATTTTTCCTGCAATTTCGTCAGAGTATCAATGGTATAGCTAGGTTTTGGCATCGAAAACTCTACATCATTTACTTTCAGTTTACTGTTGTCGGCGATGGCTTTTTCAACCATGTCGTAGCGGTCAAATTCATGCAGTAGACTTTTGTTCTTTTTGAACGGATTTTGGGGCGAAACAATAAACCATACCTGTTCAAGGTCAGTGGCGGTAGCCATGGTATTAGCAATGATGAGGTGGCCTATATGAATAGGGTTAAATGAGCCGAAGAATAGTCCTATTTTCATTATTTAACGTAAAAAGAAGGAATCAAAGAAATAACGCAGACGATAGATTTTTATTAGGTGAAAATCAGTAATCACTGCGCCATCCCCGTTCTATTTCATATTTTTGTTCCGTCAAAAATACTTAATAAACGACAATGTTAGAAAAAATCAAAGCCTTGTCCAAAAGCTACGCGGCAGATGCGGTGGCTAATCGGCGGCATTTACATACCCATCCTGAGTTGTCTTTTCAGGAGTTTAATACCGCTCAATTTGTAGCCAACCGATTGAAAGAAATTGGCTTAACGCCGCAGGAAGGTGTGGCCAACACGGGTGTTGTGGCGCTCATTGAAGGTCGAAATCCCGAGAGTAGGGTAGTGGCTTTGCGGGCTGATATGGATGCTTTACCCATTGTGGAAGCCAATGATGTACCTTATAAATCTCAAATCCCTGGGGTAATGCATGCCTGTGGGCACGATGTGCATACCTCCTCATTGCTGGGTACGGCACGTATTTTGCACGAGTTAAGGGGTGATTTTGAAGGGTCGGTTAAACTTATTTTTCAGCCAGGCGAAGAAAAAATCCCAGGCGGGGCGTCCTTGATGATTAAGGAGGGAGTTCTGCAAAATCCTTCGCCCGCGAGTATTTTGGGGCAACACGTTGCGCCTAATATTCCCGTCGGAAAAATCGGTTTTAGAGAAGGGATGTACATGGCAAGTACCGATGAGCTTTACTTAACCGTAAAGGGAAAAGGAGGTCACGGAGCTATGCCCGATATGCTGATTGACCCCATTTTGATTGCGTCGCACATTATTGTGGGTTTGCAGCAAATCATTAGCCGCAACCGTAAGCCAGCGGCTCCGTCGGTATTGTCGTTTGGAAAAGTCATTGCCAACGGTGCCACCAACGTGATTCCCAACGAAGTATACATCGAAGGAACGTTCCGCTGTATGGATGAAGAATGGCGCGAAGAAGGCTGGAAACGCATCACCAAAATGGCACAAGGAATTGCCGAAGCCATGGGCGGAAGCTGCGAAGTAGAAGTCAGAAAAGGGTATCCTTTTTTGAAAAATCATCCCGAATTAACGCGTCGTTCCAAAGCGGCGGCAATTGATTATATGGGTGCCGAGAATGTCATTGATTTGGACTTGTGGCTAGCAGGCGAAGATTTTGCGTTTTACTCGCAGGTGACCGATGCTTGTTTTTATCGCCTCGGAACACGCAACGAAGCTCGTGGAATTGTATCGGGAGTGCATACCCCTACGTTTGACATCGACGAAGCAGCCCTCGAAATCGGCCCCGGTTTGATGGCGTGGCTGGCGTTGGAAGAGTTGAAAATAAGTTAAGGGTACATCATGAAAAAAGGAATGCTTGCCCTGCTTTTTATAGGTCTTGGGAATCTGTACGCCCAAACGCAATCCACCAAGCCCCCTACGCCGTTTGCGGTTTCAACGCATCCGTTTACGTTTGGCGGACGGCAAATGATTGTTGGACAGGCCATTGGAGGTTTGGAGAAAGAATATCGCCTACTGGATGATGGGGGTATTTTTCGGCGGATGAATACTTCGAAAGAATTTGAAGTGTTGGGGCAGCAAAATCCGAAGAATATTGAAATGGCGTTCAAGTCATTGCAGGATGTAAAATTTGATACCATGAACTTTCAGCATCCCGGCCGAACGTCTTATTTTATCATTTATAAAAAAGGGAAGAAAGAGCATAAGGTGGTGTGGGGAGATTCCAAATATCCTGCACCCCAAGGTGCGGTACGTGTGTACAAAGCTTTTATGGGCATGATACCCAAAGAAATGCAACTCTGACGAATCACTTATTAACACTAAAATGTATTGTCATCACTGGCTGATATTTTAAAAATAGTTCTCATTTAAAAACACCCTGTTTAATTTAACTTACGTATGCGTTTACTCAATAAAGTTGCCCTTGTTACGGGCGGAAGCAGCGGCATCGGTCGCGAAACAGCACTTTTATTTGCCCAAGAAGGAGCCGCCGTGGTAGTGGCCGATGTTAATGATACCGCCGGACAAGAAACGGCTCAATTGATTTTGGACCAAGGTGGCAAAGCTGCCTATGTACGGTGCGATGTTTCAAAAGCTTCAGATTGCGAAAACATGGTCGCCTTTGCTGAGCAAACCTTTGGCAAATTGAACATTGTGTTCAACAACGCGGGCATCATGCACAGCGATGACGATAATGCCGTGACGACCGAAGAATCAGTGTGGGATTTGACGATGAACATCAACGTGAAAGGGGTCTTTTTTGGTTGTAAATATGCCATTCCTGCCCTCAAACGTGCGGGTGGCGGAAGTATCATCAACACGGCATCTTTTGTGGCTTTGTTGGGAGCGGCTACTCCGCAGATTGCCTACACGGCGAGCAAAGGAGCAGTGTTGTCAATGAGCCGTGAGTTGGCGGTGATTCACGCCCGCGAAGGTATTCGGGTCAATGCGCTTTGCCCTGGCCCGCTTCGTACTGAGTTGTTGATGAAATTTTTGAATACCGAAGAAAAGAAACAACGCCGCTTGGTGCACGTTCCGATGGGTCGTTTTGGCGAAGCCAAAGAAATGGCCTATGCCGCGCTTTTCCTCGCCTCGGACGAATCATCTTACATCACAGGCACCGACTTTTTGGTGGATGGCGGTATTACGGCGGCCTACGTAACGCCTGAGTAGTTTTAGCATTTTTTGGAAATAAAAAAGGCAGCTATCGCTCCAAACGATAGCTGCCTTTTTTGGTGGAAGGGCAGATGCAACTAGAGCCGCAACTAGAGGGCAGACGGCGAGGCCTGCCCCTACTTCGTGCCTTTCAAAATTTTGTCGTAGCGGGGCATATCTTTGAATAAATCCAAGGCGGCTTTTACTTCGGGGTCGGTACGGAACACAAACTCACGCTCCCCTTTTTGAAGATATACGTGCGAAACAATTTCGCGCTCCAATACCTGCTTAATGTCTTTTTTGAACATCGCTAAATCGGTGTCTTTGCTGTGCGTAAGTTTGGTTTTGAGGGCTTTGAATTGCTCCTGAACCGCATCAAAATATTTTTCTTTCTTGGCCGATGCTTCCAACTCGCTCAGGTCTTTTTCTACCTGCGTAGTATAATCGTATTCTTTATCCTTCAGCCAATTCACAAATCCTTGATAGTCGGCATCACTTAATTCAAACTCCTTGGCGGGCTTGACGGTCGGATGGTCGGCGCGGTACTTGAGTGCGTAGTCAAAGAACAACCCTTTGCTGTTGAGGCTATTAACGATAGACGTGCGGCTGACCAACTCCGTCGGAACGTCGGGTTCTACGCCACCGCCGTCGTATACGGTGCGTCCGTTGCGGGTTTTAAACGCTACTTTGAGAGAATCAGGAATTTTACCCACGCTGCCGTCGTCGTTGCGGTGGCTGTAATCAATCGCCTGAATGCAACGGCCGCTCGGAATGTAGTACTTGGCAACGGTTACTTTTAGTTTGGTGTTGTAAGATAAATCGCGGGTGGTTTGGACCAATCCTTTACCGTACGTACGCTGTCCAATCAACACCCCACGGTCATAATCCTGAATCACGCCCGACACAATCTCGGAGGCAGAAGCACTGCGGCCATTGACCAACACCACCAACGGAATCTCGGTATCGACGGGGGCCATCGGCGCGGTGTAGGTTTTGTTCCATTCTGTTACTTTACCACGGTTCGAAACTACTTCTGCATCTTTTGGTATAAATAAATTACAAATCAATACCGCTTGGTCAAGCAATCCGCCGGGGTTTTCGCGCACGTCGAGCACCAGTTTTTTCATGCCTTTTCCTTTCAACTCTACCAAGGCAGTTTTGACTTCCCGGGCGGCGGTTTGGTTAAAATCTTTCAAGTCAATGTAGCCCACTTCGTCGTTCAACATGCCGTAATAAGGTACATTGCCCGTTTTAACAAATTCGCGGGTTACGTTCATTTCGAGCAGTGAAGGGCTTCCTACGCGGCGTACGGCCAATTTTACGGTTGAGTTGGCCTGACCTTTCATCAATTTGTCGGGGTTGGCATCTTTGCGGGTGGTGAGATCTACCCCGTCAATTTTTACGATTTCATCCCCGATGTGAAGCCCCGCTTTTTCGGCAGGAGAACCTTCCAGAATGGAGTAAATGATGTTTTTGCCTTTATTGGTCGTAATGATGGCGCCGATGCCCGTGTACTGGCCCGTGGTCATGGTACGATAATCTTCGATTTCGTCTTCGGCGTAAAAGTTGGTGTAAGGGTCCAAATTTTTGAGCATGGATTCGATGCTCATCTTGGTTAGGCGATTGGGGTTGATTTCGTCTACATAATAACGATTCAACTCCTTAAACAGCGTGGCGTAAATGTCGAGGTTACGAGCGATTTCAAAAAAACGTTCGTCGGGGCGAAAGGCAAAGAATCCTACGCCAATCATACAAACGGCGGCTAAGGTGAGTTTGCGGAGGTGTTTCATGGTTGGGATGAATCGTAAGAAAAGTTGATGGCAGGTCGTCTCTAAATCTTGTGTTGTAAAGTAACGAAAAACAACGATGAAGTTATGTATTTCTACTAAAAAAAGGAGCGATGTCCCGAAAGACACCGCTCGCTAAAAAAATCATTTATAGCCGTTTTTTTGAAACTCACCCCTCTGGGCAGAGCAAGAATGGTGATTTTTGATCTATGTTTTCAGCAAATGAGCCTATTGTATTCTTCTCAATGGCTAATGACTTTGGGTGGCTGGTGAGATATGTTTGGTAAGCGGTTTTTTGCTGGTATCCGTGAAAATTACCAGAATTCCGGTATTGTTCTTTTCGCTAGGCTCTCCGTTATTTGTATTTTTAACAGCCTAATACCAACGCCGCTTATCCATCCCGAAATAACATAAAAATGAGAAAGTTACTGAAACCCTTGCTTTATGGAGGAGTAGTAATGCTGCTGACGGAAGGCTGCTTTTCCAGCCCCTTTAAAAGCCGACAAACTACCGTCTTTGGTACGGTTACCGATAATGATACCAAATTGCCCGTGGACAGTGTGCAAGTTATGATTACTGGGGAAAAAGGAGTAGTTGCTTCTAGTGCTGATGAACTGAAGATAATTTATACTGACAAACAAGGCTATTACTCTACTACGATTGATGTTCCTAATGGTTATCATAAAATAACTGTACTAAATAGGTATTTTGATAAATTAAAGTACACTTTAAAATACAGGGGCTATTTTTCTTACAAAGATAGTAATCGAGTAAATTATTGCTGTCCCGTAGAAATCGGTTCAAAAACCCAGTACGACTTTATGATGCTTCCCAAATAAATCTACGCTAAACCTGTATTCAAAGAACACTGCACACAACGGTGGAAAAATAACAAGATTCGGTATCAAAATAGGTATGCCATTCACTTTTTCATTTGGTGCAAGTATTGGAGTTAGAGCAACATGTACACCTAAGAAAGATGACTTATAGAATTGAAATTAGCAAATTCGACATAAAAGCTTCACAAGTTATGACGTGGGCTTTCACACTATTGTTGTTATTAGCATCTACAGGTATAGTTTTTTCTTCGTTTACCCTAAATGGATTTTATGTTATTCTTTTAATACTATTTATTACCACGATAATAAATTATGCAAGTGCCAAAATGTGGAATATTTGGTATGAGAATGGCTTTATAATTATGCAAAATCTTTATAGTACTAAAAAAGTAGAAGTTAGCCAATTCGGAAAAATTGAAATGACAAGTGTATTTAACAATGGCTATACTCTTGACATGAAGAACGGCGAGAAATACCAATTTAAAATTACGCCCACAGAAGATTTAAAATTATTTTTCAAGAGCGACCCACAATTTTATGCCAAGCAAATGACAGAACGATTAAATGAAATAAAGTCCCAGTTTCCCCCCCGTTGGTCGTATATTGCAACTACGACAAAGAATAAAGAGAGTGTTTACCGCTTTTGGTGATGTTCTCGCCGCCAATCACTATATTTTTTATAAATCACTAAAAATCAAATAGTTGTATATTTCCGCCCTTGGTGGTGTTTTCACCGCCAACCTCTTTTAGTGATACAATTGCTTTGTAATCAGATACTTGCGTATATATTGACGTCGTTTCCAGTTTTGCCAAACCTTCTAAAATAGACTATAAAAGCTATCCATATCAATTTTATCTTTACTCTATCTAACACTTGAGTTATGTATTTCTACCAAAAAAAGGAGCGATGCCCCGAAAGACACCGCTCCTTTTCTGAAATTTATTCTTAACGAATGCTTATTTGCCTGACTCAAACAATTGGAAGAATTGATCCAATTTTGGCAAAATAACGATTTCGGTACGACGGTTACGGCTGCGGTTTTGGCTGCTGTCGTTTGCTACTTTAGGCACAAACTCGCCACGGCCGCCAGCGGTCATGCGCTCAGGAGCTACACCGTATTTTTTCTGGAGGGCGCGTACTACCGAGGTAGCGCGTTTTGCGCTCAAATCCCAGTTGTCTTCCAATACAGAAGCGCTGCTGTACGGTACGCTATCGGTGTGGCCTTCTACCAAGATGTCAAAATCTTTGCGGTCGTTTACGACTTTAGCAATTTTGCTCAACACGTTTTCAGCTTGGGTGGTGATATCGTAGCTGCCGTATTTGAACAACATTTTGTCGGAAAGAGAGATATAAACCACTCCTTTTTTCACTTCGATGTTTACGTCTTCGTCGCTCACATTGTCCAATGAACGCTTGAGGTTCATCACAAGGGCCAAGTTAAGAGAGTCCTTACGGCGCAGATTTGAGTTCAAATCTTGGATGTAAGAGCTCTGACGGTTGAGGGCATCCAATGATTTTTTGATGCTTTCGGCGCCATCTTTGCTGACGATAGAGAGGTCAGAAAGGCGATCCAATAAGTTGGTGTTTGTACGCTTCAAGTAAGCCAACTCATCTTCCATCGCTTTCAATTTGGCCCGCTCGTTGGTGATGTCACCATCTTTCATCTTGATTTGATTGCTCAAATCGCTGATGTCATTTTTAAGTTTTGCACTAAGTGCGTCACAATCAGCCTTATTCTTGTCAAGAAGAGCCTGAAGTTCAGCTTTATCTTTGGTCAGTTGAGCTAATTGTTTTTTGTTACAAGATGCAAATAATAATACCGACAGGGAAAATAAAATAATCTTTCTCATTGATTATGAGGTTTGAGGTGAATGGTTAAATTTAAGGTTAGAAATTAACAACGGTGTTGTCTTTAATTAAATACATAAACACTTTTTTTGTTTTTTTTACTTGACATAAAATAACACTTTTTAGGAAAAGTTCAAAAAAACGTCACAAAGATAGGCAAGGGAAATGATATATCAGAAGGATATATAAATATACTTTGCGCTACAATCATGCGTACTATTATGATGAATTACTCTAAATCGGCACTAAGTACTATCCCCGAAGCTAAAAAAAGTCCCTTTTTGGGAAATACATCGGCATTTGTGCGCAACCCTTTAGGCTTTCTTGAAAAAATGCAAAAAGATTTTAGAGGGGCAGGTTTAGTGAGACTAAATTTAGTGAACCGTGATTTTGTCTTAGTGCTGAACCCAGAAGATACCAAGCATGTATTGCAAGAAAACAACCGCAATTACCATAAAAGCGAAGCGTATAAAGTATTGGCCATATTTTTGGGCAATGGTTTGTTGACCAGCGAAGGAGATTTTTGGCGACGCCAACGTAAACTGACTCAGCCTGCTTTCTACAAACAGCGTCTGGCGTTGATGGTGGCAATGATGAACGATGAAGTGACGAGCTTGGTGCAGCGTTGGGAACGACACGAGAAGACCGAACCCCTGAATATGTCGGAAGAAATGCTCAACCTGACCCTGAAAATTGTGACCCAAGCGCTGTTTAGTACCGACGTGAAACACCGCTTGGGCGGTATTTCGGAATCGCTCAACGAGATTATGCACTTTGCCGACAACACCCTCAAGAGTTTTATTCGCCTTCCTCTGTATTTCCCCACACCGCGAAACTTGCGCTTTAAGCAGGCTGTAAAAAAAGTAGAATCGGTTATTTACAGTATTATCGAAGGCCGCCGCGAAGAACTAAAACACAACCCCGAGGTTCGGTACGACGATTTGCTGGATATGTTGATTCATACGCAAGACGAGGAAACGGGGGAGACCATGACCGACCGGCAGTTGAGGGATGAAGTAACGACGATTTTTATGGCAGGCCACGAAACCACCGCCAATGCCCTGTCTTGGGCATTTTATTTACTGACAAAAAACGAGGATGTTCTCTATAAACTTCGGGAAGAAGTAAAAACGGTATTGGGCGAAGAAAGAATGCCGACGTTTGAAACTGTGCGCGAACTGAAATATACCCTTCAAGTGGTGCAAGAAGTGATGCGCCTGTATCCGCCCGCGTGGGTAATGGGGCGAAGGGCGTTGGGGGCAGATCAATTGAGCGGTCATCCCATTGCACCCAATACCTACCTGCTGCTGCCGATTTATTTGCTTCACCGCGACCCGTTGCATTGGCAAAAGCCCCACGAATTTTACCCCGACCATTTTTTGCCCGAAAACACCAAGAATCGCCCCACCTATGCCTACATTCCCTTTGGAGGCGGCCCCAGAATGTGCATTGGCAATAATTTTGCCTTGATGGAAATGCAGATTGTGTTAGCCTTGTTGGTGCGCAAGTTTGATTTTTCGCTCGTTGAGAGAAAGGATGCCGTGCCCGACCCATTGGTTACCTTACGACCTAAAAAAGCCTTAAAAATGCATATAAAGGTACTTAATGACTTGAAAGTTAGTAAGAAAACCTTGAAATAATTGGCGAATAATGAAGCTTGGCGGAGCCTGCCAGCGTGCGCAAACGAATTTCGCGCAGAGGAGGAAAGGTTTATGAGTCGATTTTACAAAAAATTCCTATTTTTACGGCCGTTTTCAACCCAAATTTGAATTTTACATCATATACAATGAGACAAATACTTTTCCGTGAAGCCTTGCGTGAGGCCCTTTCTGAAGAAATGCGCCGCGACCCGAGCGTGTTTTTGATGGGTGAAGAAGTCGCCGAATATAACGGAGCCTACAAAGTAAGTCAAGGAATGCTTGATGAATTCGGACCTGAGCGGGTCATTGATACGCCAATTGCCGAATTGGGTTTTGCTGGGATTGGCGTGGGAGCTGGAATGAACGGCTTACGTCCCGTCGTGGAATTTATGACGTTCAACTTTTCGTTGGTTGCCATCGACCAAGTGATTAACTCCGCCGCTAAAATTCTTTCGATGTCGGCTGGTCAATACAGCTGTCCGATTGTGTTTCGCGGTCCTACCGGCAACGCGGGTCAGTTGGGAGCGCAACACTCTCAAAATTTTGAAAACTGGTACGCCAATACGCCTGGATTGAAAGTGGTTGTTCCGGCCAATCCTTACGATGCAAAAGGGCTGCTGAAAGCGTCTATCCGCGACAATGACCCCGTTATTTTTATGGAGTCAGAGTTGATGTACGGAGATAAGGGAGAAGTGCCCGAAGAAGAGTACATAATCCCGTTGGGCAAAGCGGAAGTGAAAAAAGAAGGTACGGACGTGACCATTGTATCGTTTGGGAAGATGATTCCGCGCGTGGTAAACCCTGCCATTGAAGAATTGGCAAAAATGGGCATCAACGCCGAACTCGTTGACCTTCGCACGGTGCGCCCGATTGATTATGATACGGTTATTAATTCGGTAAAAAAGACAAATCGGTGCGTGGTGGTTGAAGAAGCTTGGCCGTTGTCATCTATTGCTACTGAATTAACCTACATGATTCAACGCAAAGCATTCGATTATTTGGATGCCCCCGTGATTCGGGTCAACAACATGGACGTATCATTGCCATACGCACCTACGCTGGTAGAAGCAACCTTGCCAAGCGTTAAGCGTACCATCGATGCCGTGAAGGCGGTTATGTACCGTAGCTAAGACTAAAAAACTGTTAAATGTCAGGAGTGAAAGGGGACAAACTCATTCTTCCGACGTTCAATTTTTTATTTTTTTAAGGCTCCTTTCGAGGAGCTTTTTTTGTTTGGCATGATTTTTTTAATAAAATTCCTATCATAAAACTGCTATTTTTGGAGTTATTCAATCGACTAATCAATTTTTCATACAATGAAACGATTCATAAAAACTTTTCTGATTGTAATGTTGGCCCAAGCGGGGCTGAATGCCCAAACGGGTGCCGTTCCCGTCGATACAATCTTTAATAATTTCTACCGTGCTACGGGAGGAAAAGCCCTTTGGGATGCAGTACAAACATACACCATCAAACAGGCCTATCGGGCAGGAACGGCCAATGATTATGACTTAGTAATACAGGGGGCGTTGCCTCAACAGGCTTTGTCTAAAATCCGTACCATCATGAAACGTGATTTTATTTACGGAATCAAAGGAGCGGATGGATGGGTGAAAATCCCCATCGGCAGCCGCGACAAAGTCACGCAGTTTCAAACGAGCGATTTGAGCGAAAAAGAACGCGAAAATATGCGCCGCGAGCTAGGCGATTTGTTGGCACCTTTTAGCAATTATACCCAAAAAGGCTACATCGCTACGGTTGTAGGCACGGAGCAAATAAACGGGAAACCCGCCTACCAAGTAGAAATGGAAGGAAAAGGAGTGAAATATAACTTGTATTTTGACGTAGCTACGAGCTTATTGGTTCGGGAAAAGCTAACGCTGCCCACCCGCGAGGTGCAAACCCGCGACCATACCCAGTATGCCAAGTCTACCTACGGAATTTCGTACCCTTCGGAGTCTACCTATGTAAGTAGTATTGATAAAAAGCCCGTAAAAGTCACAACCATCATGGAGTTCAATCCAACCATTTCAGATAATACATTTGCAAGATAAAAGAGAGAAAGAACAGTTTCAATGATTAAACACCGTACCACCCGCGTGGTAGCATCGCCATACCGGTTTGAGAAAAGTAGGCAAAATAGTTCTTCTGGTCTTCATTGGGTTGTTATTGGTTTTGGGAACGGCCATCGTTTGGCTGCAAACAGGGTCGGGACAAGACTGGCTTACGCGTCGTGTGGTATCGTATCTGCGCCAAAAACTTCAGACCCGCGTTGAAATCGCGCAGGTACGTTTTCAATTGCCCGACTGGATAGAATTACAAAATGTTTATCTGGAAGATAAACAGCGGGATACCCTGCTGATGGGCAAAAGGGTATTTGTGGACTTGGATGTGTGGGGGTTGATGCAAAATAAAGTGGGTATAAATAACATTGAACTAGAAAATGTTTATCTCAATGTTCGTCGTACTTTACCCGATACTACTTTCAATTTCGATTTCGTTACGCAGGCATTTAGTAGTCCAGATACCCAGCCCGATACCGCGTCAACACCGTTGGATATGCGTTTGGATGCCATCAAACTCAAAAATGTAAGAGTATCGTACCGCGATGCCATCATCGGAACTGACGCCGCTCTGTGGATTGAAGAATCAAACGTAAATTTTTCGGCTTTTAACCCTTCTTATAATCGGTATCATTTGACCAACACGGTCTTGAACGAGGGCAAAGCTACGGTGAGAATGTACGCCCCGCTTCGGCCTGCAAAACCAAGTACAGATAGTTTGGCAACAGTCAATTCCGCCGATTCTTTGGATTTTAAATTGGGAAAAATTCAGCTTAAGAATTACGAAATTACCTACAACGACGAGACCCAGAAGCTGAAAGCAAGCGGTAAAATTGGGCAGTTGGATTTGGAAAGTGACTACATTCATTTGGATAAACTGGCGCTCTCGCTCAAAAAAATAGGTGTACAAAATACAAACTTGGCCTACCAAACCGAGAGCCTGAATGTAGACATAAGCCAATTTAATACGCAGCTAGAAAATTTTGTCTTTACCCCCGAACGTACCGCAGGGAAGTTGAAATCGGCAAGTATGGTGGAGAAAAGAGGCTTTGTGTTGCGTCAGGTACAAACCGATTTTGTCTACTCAAACACTCAAACATCACTTGAAAATCTGTTTATCCAAACCAACGAAACCATTCTTCGGAATCGGGCCGTTTTAAGTTATCGTTCGTTGGATGAATTGACCAATAATATTGGCAATGTAGGCGTAGATGTCAACCTAAAAAACAGCCAAATCAGTTTTAAAGATGTGTTGACTTGGATGCCCACCCTCCGAAAAACGCCACCTTTTGACCGCAATCCAACGGCCATTGTCAAGGTAAATGGAATAGTAACGGGCAAGGTCAATAAATTAACCCTGAAGGCCGTCGACGTACAGACCCTGCAAGGAACTCATCTGCGTATGGAGGGGAAAATTGCGGGATTGCCCGACCCGCAAAAAATGGCATTGGATTTGAAAGTTGACGAATTGTCTACTACTCGGGCTGATATTGAACGTATTGCGCCCAAAGATGCCTTGCCAGCTTCTATCGAAATTCCTACGAAACTGCTGCTAACGGGTACCGTGAAAGGCAGCCTGAATGACCTTAATCTAAACACCCGTTTGGCCTCCGATATGGGCGACGCGACGTTTGAAGGGAATCTGAAGAATTTTGTCAGGGGCAGAAACGAAGCCTATCAAGGAACTCTGGTTTTAAAAGATTTTAACGCAGGAAAATGGCTAAAGCAACCCCCAGAGCAACTCGGGAAACTTTCGTTGACGGCAACCGTTAATGGGCAGGGGATTGACCCAAAAACGTTGCAGGCGGAGCTGAAAGGCACGGTTTTGAGCGCGGATGTCAAAGGGTATACCTACCAAAATCTGAATCTTGAAGGCACGTATCGTCAGCAGGTAGCCGATTTTGTCGCCGCCATTGCCGATCCTAACGCTACCTTACGTCTCAATGTACAAGCTGATTTGCGGTCCGAATATCCAGTGATATCGGCGGAAGCGGACATTGACGAATTACGACTCAAGCCCCTCAATCTGTACAGTGAAAACCTCGGGATTCGTGGGAAAATAAACGCTGTTTTTCCTTCTACCAACCCCGCCGACCCGCGCGGTACGTTGCTGATTCAGGACGGGGTGTTGATTCAGGATGGGAAAGAAATTCCTTTGCAAACCCTGTCGTTGAACCTCGAAAATGAAAATGGCGAACGATTGGCGGTCATTGATGCACCTTTCCTCAAAGCCCGCGCTACGGGGGTGTTTCGGTACGAGCAACTTGCCGATATTTTGTTGACCGAAATCAATCGGTACTTTGCCCTGCCCGAGATTCAATACAAGCCCATCACCGAGCCATATCGGTTCTCTTTAGAAGGTAAAATGGCCAACCATGCCGCCCTGAAGGCATTTGTGCCTGAATTGACGCGGATGGACACGGTACGGTTTTCGATGCAATTAAACAGTCAACAGGATACTACTCTGCGGCTGAAACTACAAGCACCGCTGGTAGAATATGACAGTACGTTGGTAGAAAGGGTAACTATTAACGTAGACGGGGCCAACAATAAAGCAAATTATGCAGCTTATGTGGATAAAGTGACGTCGGGAACGACCAACATTCGACGCACGTATCTAAATGGCGAAATCGCCAACAATATCGTTGGGTTTAACTTGGTGCTCAAAGATTCGTTGGATAAAGACCGCCACGGAATGGAGGGAGTACTGGCTTCGATTGAAAATAATTATCGCCTGCAATTACGGCGGCGGGGGCTGTTGCTTGATTATAAAAATTGGACGGCCGATTCCACGGGTTACGTTCAGTTTGGAAAAGAGGGACTATTAGCCCGGAAATTTACCATCACCCAGAATCGGCAGCGATTTTTTGTGAATAGCCTGACCGATACCCCCAATGGCCCACTGAGAATCGAAATGGATAGCCTTAATTTACGCCCGTTAGTGGGTATTATGGCCGATTCTACGCTCATGGGTGGGGTACTAGCAGGTAACGTTATTTTGCAGAATTATACGCAAGAAAACCCTGCGTTTACGGGCGATTTTTCCATTCGTGATTTGACGGTGATGGATATTCTCATCGGTAATCTGAATGCCAAAGCCGCCAATCAGTCGGCTGATAATATTGTGGCCGAAGCCACCCTCAAAAGTGCCCAAAACGATGTGCAGCTGAGTGGAAATTATTTACTCAAAAGTAAAACACCCCTGAATTTAACATTGAACATTCGTCGGATGGGAATGCAGACCGTTGAAGCCTTTAGCCTTGGGGAATTGCGGCGTACGCGTGGTTCGCTGGCGGGCAAAGCGACCATCAAAGGGGCAATTGACAAACCTCAGATTGATGGCAGTGTTGCGTTTGACAGTGTGTCGTTTAATGTAACCCAGCTGGGGGCTACGTACCGTATCAACAACAGCCGTTTGCAGTTTAAAGGGTCAGATATCTTATTGCAAAAATTTGTCGTAAGCGATACCGCCAACCGCCCGTTGCAGATTGACGGTAAAATCAACATTGCTAAAATTCCTGATGTTTCGTACGATCTAAATATCGTCGGAAAAGATTTTACGGTGCTTAACGCTACTCGGAAAGAAAATGAGTTTTTCTACGGAAAAGGAATCGTGGACGCCAACCTGCACGTGGCGGGGGTGGGTTCAAAACCAGCCATTGACGGTTCAGTAAAACTCAAAGAAGGAAGTGATATTACAGTTATTTTGCCCGACGATAATTTTGGAGAAAATGCTACGGAAGGCATTGTTGAATTTATAAATCCCAACAAACCCGTCGTGGTGGATTCGAGCACTATCGAAGCAGCCCCCATTGATTTTGCCTCTGAAATCTCGCTCAACCTCGAAGCTGACGACCGCTCACAACTCACCATTGTGGTGGATGAACTCAACGGCGATAACCTAAAAGTAAGGGGTAATGCTCAGCTCAATGCGGGAATTTCGCCAAGTGGTCAGGTCTTTATTCTAGGTTTGTACGAAATAACCCAAGGCTCCTATGACCTTACGTTTGAGATTCTGAAACGCGGTTTTACCATTCAAAAAGGAAGCCGTTTGATTTGGACTGGCGACCCGATGAAAGCCGACGTAGACATCACGGCGGTGTATCCCGTTACGGCTGAATTGACGCCGATTGTTCCGAATGATGCAGATTATAAAAACAAAAAACTTCCGCTTCAGGTATTGCTCAAAATGCAGGGAAGTTTGGAGAAACCCCAAATTACTTTTGATATTCGGCCCGATAAAACGAGAATGTCGGCAGATGAAGTTTCGAGAATAGAAAACGATGGGGTGTTTGGTGAACTTCAGCAAAACCAAGCGGCCATGAACAAACAAGTGTTTTCGTTGTTGGTGCTGAATAAATTTTCGGGAGAGCAGTCATCCGATTTCTTTTCGAGTGTGAATCCGGAGCTGATTGCCCGCGAAAGTGTGAGTAAACTGCTGACCGACCAACTCAATATGTTGGCTTCTGATTTGATTAAAGGCGTAAAATTGGATTTCAATCTCAATTCTACCTCCGTTTCGACCACCACAGGCACTGCCGCCCAAACTGACCTGAATGTGGGTTTGAGCAAAGCCTTTATGGATGACCGCCTCACGGTCAATGTAGGCCGTAATTTTGAAATCGAAGGCGGCGCACGAGCGGCTCGTTCCACCGAAATCATTGACAATGTAAACGTAAATTATAACCTGACCCGGGATGGACGCTATGCTTTTCGGGCCTACCGAAAAAACCAGTATCAGGCGGTATTGGAAGGGTTTATTGTAGAAACGGGCGTGAGTTTTGCGGTAGTGTTAGATTACGACAAATTGAAAGAAATGTTTAAAAAATGACGTTTAGATTTAGCTGTATACTTCTCGTACTCCTGTCCAGTTTTTTTATGGGCTGTTCGGTCTCGCGCTATCTGCCGCCCAACGAGAGCCTGTACGTGGGAGCGGAGGTAAAGATGGCGCCCGATTCCAACGTGTCGGCCAAGACGGCTAAAACGGTTAAAGCCGAGCTTGAACCCATCCTGCGGCCCCAACCCAACAGCATGTTGTTGGGATTTCCCTATAAAGTTTGGTTGTATTATTTTCTGGGAGAGCCCAAAAAAGAAAAGAGTTTCAGGGGGTGGTTTCGGAAACGTTTTGGAGAATCGCCCGTTTTTGCTAGCAAGCGGGCGGTTACGACCAACAGCGCGGTGATTACGAATTATTTAAATAACGAAGGCTATTTTCGTTCGACGGCTTCGGGAGAAATGACCGAAACCAAACGCCGAGCCAAGGCCGTTTATACGGTGGGGTTAAGAAAACGGTATACCATTAAAACGGTTGAATTTATCACCAAAGACAGTTCTGTATTCTCTAAAAATCTGCAATTGACCCAAAAAAATACGCTTTTGAAAGAAGGTGCTCCTTATCGTTTGCCGGTCATCGAAGAAGAGCGCAATCGCATTGAGCGTGAACTAAAAAAACACGGATTTTACTATTTTCGCCCCGATTATCTGATTGTAAAAGCCGATACAAATCTAAATAATCACCAGACGCGTTTGTATGTAGAGTTAAAGCCTAATACGACGCAGTTAGCACTGAAAAGGTATTTTATTCAAAATATTTACGTCATTTCAGACAATGGACGCTTGAAGACCGATACGCTGGCTGAGGTGACCGGACGACGTGGCAATATTAGGATTATCGACCCCGCTCACGCCTACCGCCCACGCATTTTTTATGATGCCATTGGATTTCGGAAGGGAACGCTCTACAGCAGCGAACTGCACGATGTGTCGCTCTCGCGGCTGATTAACCTCAAAAATTTTAAGTTTGTCAAAAACCAATTTGAATTGCTACCCCGTTCAGATTCGGCCTTGTTGGATGTGTACTATTACCTCACTCCCCTGAAAAAGAAAACCCTCCGCGCCGAACTCAGCGGGGTGACTAAATCCAATAACTTGGCAGGGGCGCAGGTGGGGTTGACTTGGCTCAATCGGAATCTTTTTCGGGCGGCCGAGCAGCTTCGTATTACCGCCAATGCGGGTTTAGATTTGCAGATAGGAGGTCGAACTGATACCGCTTCCAAAGTAAGGGATTTCTACCGTACGAGTGTTGAGGCTGAGCTATCGTTTCCACGATTTGTATTACCGTTTTATAAAGTACGGCCCGATAAAAACCAAACATTACCCAAAACCACCCTGACAACGGGTTTTGAACAGTTAACCCAGCAGGGGCTTTATCGTCAAACTTCCATTAAATTAAACTGGGGGTATAGTTGGCGAAAAAATACCCAGATCGAGCACACTTTTTTACCGATTGCCCTCAACGTGGTAAAACCAAAGATCATTGATGGTGAAGCATTTTTAAATCTTATTATTGACCCCCTCACTAAACCACAAGACTTACTGCGTTATTTTAAAATTCTGGAAGACCGCCTTATTTTAGGAGCTCAGTACAACATTGCCTACACACCTACCCCAAAGCCGTTGAGCAAAAATACGTTTGTCGTAACGGGCGGGGTTGATTTGGCGGGGAATGTTGCAGGATTGATTGCCAAACGCCGTGAGGAAGTGGGGCAGGTGTTCGGCATTCCGTACGAACAATACGCCCGTTTTGATGCGGAAGTTCGTCATTATCGAAATGTCAGTCCTAAGCTCCGCTGGGCAAATCGCCTTTTGATTGGGCTGGGTATTCCGCACGGAAACTCCTTGTCGTTGCCGCAATTTAAGCAGTATTTTGCGGGTGGAACCAACGGAATACGGGCGTTTCGGGCGCGAACGCTGGGCCCAGGAAGTTATAAATTAGACACGGCTACCACCAATATTTTCGGAAATGTGGCCTTCGGCGATATTCGTTTGGAGGCAAACAGTGAGCTGCGTTTGCGAATCAGTGAGTATTTTGAAGGCGCGATGTTTGCCGACGCAGGCAATATCTGGATGTACCGCAATTACGATGATTCGTTTTATACGCCCGAAGAAAATGCGGTGTTTACCAACCAATTTTACAAACAGGTAGCCGTGGGTGGAGGAATCGGGCTACGGATTATTACCCCTTTTGTGCTCTTACGCCTCGACTTGGCAGTACCGTTTCGAAAGCCGTGGCTTCCCGAAAACGAGCGGTGGGTACTCAATCAATTTGATTTACGAAGCAAACCTTGGCGAAAAGAAAATTTAGTTTTTAACATTGCCGTTGGTTATTCTTTCTGATACTTTCCAAACAAAAAGCGCGGATGTGAGCCACATCCGCGCTTTTTGTTTGGAAAAAAATAGGTTTATGCCGTTACGGCCAAAAGTTGTTCTAGTATAAAACGCCCATCGGTGTTGCCTAAGGCAGGGTCGGAGGCGCGCTCGGGGTGGGGCATCATTCCGAATACATTTTTACCCGCGTTGGTTACACCCGCGATATTTTCTAAGCTACCGTTGGGATTGGCGGCTTCGGTGATGAGACCGTTTTCGTCGCAATAACGGAACAATACTTGGTCGTTGTCGTTGAGGCTTTTGAGGGTATCTTCGTCGGCAAAATAACGTCCGTCGCCGTGGGCAATCGGAATTTTATAGGCGGTGCGGTCCAAGCCGCCCGTCAAAATCGTGGATTTGCTTTGTGGGTTCAAGTAAATATTGCGGCAGATGTAGCGTTGAGAGCTATTGCGTAACAATACCCCTGGGACCAACCCTGCTTCGGCTACAATCTGAAAACCGTTGCAGATACCCATGACGTACCCGCCGCGATTGGCGTGGGCGATGACCTCATTCATGATGGGAGAAAAACGGGCAATAGCGCCAGTGCGCAAATAATCGCCGTAGGAAAAACCTCCGGGAAGAATCACAAAATCACAGCCTTGAAGGTCGTGGTCTTTGTGCCAAAGTTTTACCACTTCTTGGCCTAAATTGACCCGTAATGTATAGACAGTATCATCGTCGCAATTGGAACCGGGAAAAACTACTACGCCGAATTTCATAGATATAGGAAGTATTGAGCGGATGTTTGATTGACTTACCGCTGCAAAGTTAGGGTTTTAGAGGCGGTATTGGTAACAAAACTTCAGCTAACTTTAAAGAAAACAAAAATTGCCCCCTAAAAATCGAATCATAAACGGGCGTAAAATCCAATAAATTTCGGCACAATCCGCCCCGTGGAGGTGTAACATTTGTACAAACATTTGCGGGTTATTGTGGATATTTTTTTGAATGCGGTAAAATATCCCAATTCGGGTCTTTGTTAACAAAATAGTATCTATGCAAATTTTGAAAAATCTTTTTCAGGTAAGTGGAGACCTCAACGGACTTACGTTTGACCAACCTGGAGCGTTATGGAATGATGGAAACGCATACGTGCTAAAAACACCGCAGGGGTTAATCCTTTTTGACTGTGGGTGTGGCGAAACCATCGAGCAACTCTTCGACAATATGCGCTATTGGGGCCTGGCGCCCGAGGAAATCCAGTATTGCCTCTTGACTCACGCGCATCTGGACCACGCTGGAGGGGCGCATATCCTCAAAAAAAGAGGCGTAAAAATCATGGCCGTGGCCGAAACTGCCGAGGCCATTGCGACGGGCGATGAACGCTGTTGTGGCTATTTATATCATAAAACCTTTCAGCCCGTTATGGTAGACCAAGTTCTGGTGGATAAGCAACGACGTAATCTATTGGGTATAGAAATAGAGGTAATGCACTTGCCTGGCCACAGCATGGGTTGCACAGCTTACCTGTTTACGTGGGAACAAAAACGAGTCGTCATCAGTGGAGATGTAATTGGCACCTTGTTGAGTGGCGATTTTGGGTGGAGTGGCTCCATTGATTTCGACAAAAAAATCTATACGGCTTCTTTACGCCGGTTTGCCAAAATAGAGACCGATATTATGTTGCCAGGCCACGGCATGGTTTATTTTCACAAGCCCCGTCGGCGTGTGGAAGAAGTGCTTAATGCGGCCTTGATGCAATGGCGATAAAAAATGGTTGTCGAATCCATTTTTGAGAAACTCGACAACCATTTTTTGGATAGATTTTCCCCGTTCTCCGCTGATTCTTGTCTATCAATTTGCTTTGGAGAAATGAGGATTTTGCTAATTCCCCAGAACGATTTCTTTCTCTTTGTAACCGCCTCGGGTGGAAGAAAGCTTCACTTTTGCCTTGATGGGGCCTTTTTGGTTGAGTTTTACTTTAAAAACGGCTTCTTTTTGTTCGCCAACTTTGGTGTAGCCACTGTAAATCGTTTTGTCAAACAAGGCGGGTTGCGTGATTTTTACCTTAGCCTCTTCGTAGCCTTTGAGTAATGTCTTGTCAAAGTCCAGCGTAACGCGGTCTTCCTGCACTATTTTAACCAATTTGGCCTGTTCCAGCGCAACAGGCAGCTTTCCTGCATTGCTCCACGTTACTTTTATCTCGTATTCATCATTGGTTAACGCTTTCACGCTCACGTCTTTCAGGTCAATTTGGGGCAATTCTTTAGCCATTGCCAAATTGAATTTGGACTGTTTGGAAATCCAATTTTCTAGCTGCCACGCGGGGCCATTTTGCGCAAAAAATTTAGGGTGAAATCCGCCGATTTCTACTTCGCCCAATTCTGGGTGCATGAGTTTTGTCCAGGGTTTGAAGCCATTCTTTTTGTTGGCTTCATCGTCCCACATGAGGCCGTCGTACTCATCGTAAGCACCATCTTTGTTGTAATCTTTCATGGCACCACCATTCCAAAGTTCATCACCGTACCATACCGAGCCGTAATAGAAATAGCCGAAGTCGGGACCGTGGCCAAACAAAGGTTGGGGTTTGGTGGGGTCGCCAGTTGTACGGTCGGTTTTGTTGCGGGTGGCATAGGTATCATACACATCGCCCGCCCAAGGATAACCCGTAAAAGCCAATCCCAGGCTGTCCATGTGTTTATAAATCGCCAAATCGGCGGGGAACATACTCTCGTCGCTTTTGGAAGTCGAGGGCGGGCGCAGGTGCATCGGCACGCGTGTATCCATCGAGTTGACCACCGAGATGTTAGGATGAGCCAACAGCCACAAAACCGTGGAGCGTGTTTCAATTTCACTCAACGGGTACTCGCCCGCCCCACCCTGCGTGTAGCCGCGCCCCGTGAGGTCGCCGCCTTGGTCGGGTCGCCAGTTTTCGGGATAATTGCGGTGGTTGTCTAAGCCGCCGATGCCGTCTTCGTTGTATTTTCCGTCGCCGTCGTTGTCAATACCTTCGGTGTAGACCAGCCAATCGCCCTTGCCTTCCAGGACGCGTTTCATCAAGCGTCCCGACGGGTCGCGGGGGTCGAGAGTATAATCGGCTTTTTCTTTTTCGGATTTGGTAACGGCTTTTTTTCGGATTTGATAAATCACCCCGTCGCCATCGAGGTCTTCCTCGGGGTCTTCGTCGAGCAGGCCGTCGCGGTCATCGTCTTTGGGCCGTACAGTGCTTCGGTTGCGTTGCGCCGTAAAAAGATACATCGTAGACCCGTCGGGGTTATTTTCGGGGCGCAGATAAATAGATTTAGTGTCAACGAGTTGGGTAATAGACGCATCTTTACCGTAGTTTTCGAGCAAATGCTGCGTAAGCCAAAGAATGGCTTCGCTGCTCGTTACCTCGCCGCTATGTCGACCAGCCTCAAAATAAGCCGCGGGTTTGTCGGTATGTTTACCCGTTTTTTTGTTCGTAATGGTCATTTGCAGAATAGGCCGCCCTTCGTAGCTTTTAGCTACTTCGTAGAGGTCTACAATGTCAGGATACTGGGCGGCCCATTTTCGGTACCAGTGGTACATTACATCGGGTGAGTGATAAACGTCAAATGCCAGTTTATTGCTGGGTTGGTATTCCACATCTTTAAAATAATGTTTCTTAAAAAAGCTAACGCCGTGCCGCTCGCCTTTGACGGTGTAAAACTTATTGGCCGTGTCTTGTTCGGGCCATTTTTGCTCACCGTAATAGGGCTTCTGGGCGGCAGCATTTGCTAAGGTAAACAGCGAAAGAAGCAGTATAAAGGTTTTTTTCATAAGAAAAAGAATAGGAAAAAAGTGGAAAATACTATTTGGTTTTAAGGGGCTAATTTTCAGGCTGATATTACTAAAATTTATCTTCCGGGCGTAGTCTTGAATCGAGTAATTTTTTTAAAAAAAAAGGACATTGGTTAATGATTGTTAATCTGCGAGTTTAGGGCACCCCAATTGAAATAGAATTGGGGAAAATTTCGTTTCATTTGTAACCGAACTACGTCGCCGAAATGTACGCTACCGACCGAGGGAAGTTTCATTTTAACCAAAAGAAATGTCATGAAAAGAATCCATAAAATACACGCCGCTTGCCTGCTCTTTGTGCTGGCCATCGGGTTGACCATTCCGAGCAATGTTCTTGCCCAGCCCGGGGTGGGTATTTCGCGGCAGGACTTTTATAATGAACTCTCTCCCTACGGCGACTGGATGGACAACCCGTCGTATGGGCAGGTGTGGCGGCCGCGCGTATCGCAAGATTTTCAGCCTTATGCCACCGATGGCCACTGGGAAATGACCGAATACGGCAATACATGGGTTTCAGACTACGAATGGGGCTGGGCACCTTTCCACTACGGCCGCTGGCTGTTTGATGATTACTACGGCTGGATTTGGGTTCCAGGCGATGAGTGGGGGCCAGCGTGGGTATCTTGGCGCTCGGGTGGAGGCTATTACGGCTGGGCACCTTTGGGCCCTGGGATGGGAATAGATATAAATATTAACCTCAATATTCCGTATAACTATTGGGTCTTTGTACCTGATATTTACATTAGAAGCCCGCGCGTGTATAGTTATTGCGTACCACGCAACCGAATCGGGGTGATTTATGGTGGAACATCTTATCTCAACAATTATTATCGCTACAACAACCGAGCCTATGTATATGGGCCACAACGATATGATATTGAGCGCATAACGCGCAACCGTGTCAATGTGTACCGCGCCGATGACCTTTATCGTCAGGGACGGGGCCGCAGTTATGTACGTGGCAACGGCAATAATCGCCAATATGACTCGCGGCCCAATTACAACGACCGAGGCCAATGGAACAACAACGACCGCCGAAACCAACCCCCGCGCTATGACGACCGGGTATCACGCAACGAACGTGATCGTTATGATAACAATAACCAAGGACGTGAACAGCGGCCGAACTATTCGCAACCGCGCCAAGATGATAGACCGTATACAGCTCCGGAGCGAGGCAATGCCCAACGGACTTGGTCGGACAACAACGGCGCAAATCAAAATCAACAGCCTCGGGCCAATAATCGGGAACAGGCCCCGCAGCGTTCGTACGAAAGTCGCGAAAATTTGCCCCAACGCAGAAACAATGATGCTCCCCAACCGCAGCAGCGCAGTGCGGAGCCTCGGCAGCAACCACAATCGCGAGGAAATCGTGAATCTGCCCCGCCAAGGGTACAGGAGCAGGGACAACGGAATGCGCCAGAGCACTCAAGTGAAGGCAGCGGAAGACGCAGAAATTAAGGACTGGTCGAAATAAGACTAAACAATAATGGACGTAAATCGGGGTATAGAAGCCCTGGTTTACGTCCATTTATTTAAGAACTGCGTGAAGGTATCTTTGTACTGGTCGCTGACGGGAATCGTAACGGTGCCGATCTGAATGTTGTTACGGGTCAGTGAAGTGATTTTATCCAACGAAACAATAAATGACCGGTGTACCCGCATAAACTTACGGGCGGGAAGTCGGTCTTCGAGGGCTTTGAGGCTGGTTAGTGATAAAACGGGCTTCGTGGTGCTTTGCAAATGGACTTTTACGTAATCTTTAAGCCCCTCGATGTACAGAATATCATTATAGGATACCCGTACCAACTGGTACTCCACTTTCAAAAACAGGGAGTCTTCTTCGGGTTCTGGCGCGGTAGTGGCAGGAGCTGTGGATGCAGGGCGATTGATTAATTCAAAGTAGGCTTTTGCTTTGGTGGCCGCCCGCAAAAATTCTTCGTAATTAAACGGTTTGAGCAGGTAATCCAAGGCATCTACTTTGTAACCTTCAAGGGCAAAATTGTTGAAAGCCGTCGTAAAAATGATGCGGGGACCAGCGCCCCCTTGTTGAGATTGCCCCAATACCCGTGCCAGTTCAATGCCCGTCAAATCAGGCATTTGAATGTCCAAAAATATTACATCTACCTGCTGATGATGCAACGCCTGCAAGGCTTCGATGGCGCTGGAATACTTTCCGACCAAATGCAAAAAAGGCGTTTTTTCAATGAAAACACTCACCAATCCAAGGGCGAGGGGTTCGTCATCAACGGCGATGCAGTTAAGCGTCATAATGCGCAGGGCTTAAAGTGGACGTTTGCTGTTTAAGGGGGGCAGTATGGAGGGTTAATTCTACCAAGTACTCATCGTTGGGGGTTTGTTCCGTAATAACCAAAGCATACCGATTAGGGTATAATAAATCAAGCCGGCGGCGCGTGTTGACCAAGCCTATTCCGTTACTCTCATCCAACGTAACCCTTTTTTCAGTAAAGAGCGTATTCCTCACTTCTACCCGTAGGGTTTGTTCGATTTGGGTCAAGCCAATAAAAATTTCGCTCGGACGCGTGGCGCTCACCCCGTGTTTAAAGGCATTTTCAAGAAAAGGTAAAAGGAGCATTGGCGCAATGGCTACGTCTTGATGCGCAGCGGGAAGGCTAAAAGTTACTTTGACTTTGTCGGTCAAACGGAGTTGCATCAATTGAATATAATCCTGCAAAAAAGCAATCTCCTGACTCAGGCGCACGGTGCCTTCTTTGGTTTCGTACAACACGTAGCGCATCATACGCGACAAACGGTGCAGGGCTTCTTGAGCTGATTCTACATCCATCATGGTGAGGGCGTAGATGTTGTTGAGGGTGTTGAAAAAGAAGTGAGGATTGATTTGTGCTTTCAAAAAAGAAAGCTCTGAAACTACCTTTTCGCGTTCTAACTGTTCACGAATTTGGGTATCCTTCTGCCATTTTTGCACAACCGTTAAACTGGTACTGACCCCGAGTGATAATAGCGAATACAAAAAGGTAAACATATCAAAACGATGCCCACGATTGGGATTAAAAGGACGATCTGGACGGATAGCTTTATGCCATAGTTCGGGCAAATTGAGCCAAGATTCTACCCCCTGAATGGTCCAGTAAATGATTATAACGGCCCCTACAATAGAAGTGATGTACCAAAGTGAGTGATTTTGAAACAATAAACGAGGCAGAAGAACCTTGGCATTGAGGTAGAAAGCACTCGCGAGCAATCCCAGCAAAATGCCCTGCTTTATCCAATACTCATCGGGCATCGTAAAACGCCCGCCAAAGGGTGGCATCATGACCAGCGCGGCCAACAATCCCCAGGCTAATACATGGATTACAAGAGTTATATTTTTTCTATTTGGGAGAAGTAACATAGTTGTATTTTTTTTATGTCGGTCGATAGGAATACAAATCGACTTTTTCAAAATGACAACAATCCTATTAAAACAATTTCATACTTCTTCTAGCAATCGCCAGTTTGCTCATTTTTACCGATAATTGAACATTTTTTATCTTTAAAGGTACCTATTCTACCTTGTTTACGCCCAAAAAGGCAACTCATCGGTCATTAATCGTCGCTTATCGGTATTATACGGGCGGTCGGTCTATTGTATTTTTTTGTGAATATAAGTCGACGTTACTTTGAATCATCAAAACGGGAAAATCCGTCATCAATATAAAAGAAACGCGACGACAAACAAATAAAAAAATGAAAACACTTATCACCTCCATTCTTTTTGCGTTAGGTATGACAGCCGCCTACGCTCAGTTTCCCGGTGGTCCCGGCGGTATGCAAGGCGGCGACGGAAACGGCCGCAACAGAAATACCGGTGCTATGCAAACCCCTACCTTGAACCTAGAAGGAACTGCTCCCAAAGGCAATTCAAAGATAACGGGTTTTGTGATTGATTCTGCCGCTACCCAAGCCGTTGAATTTGCCAATATCGCCCTTTACAGCAAAGCAACTGGCAAAGCCATCGACGGAACAATGGCCGATGAAAAAGGAAAGTTTACCCTTAAAAGCATTGCCGTTGGGGAATATAAGTTGATGATTTCTTTCATCGGATTTAAAGATAAAACGATTGACAACTTAAAAATTGCCAAAGGTCAAGACCTAGATTTGGGCGTCATCAAAATGAACCCCGATATCCAAACGCTTGACGAAGTGGTGGTAACGGGCGAAAAATCTCTCATTGAAGAAAAAGTAGACCGCTTGGTGTACAACGCCGACAAAGACCTTACAGCCCGGGGCGGTGATGCGGCTGATGTGCTCAAAAAAGTACCGATGTTGTCGGTAGATTTGGACGGGAACGTATCGCTTCGTGGTAGCCAGAATATTCGGGTATTGATTAACAATAAGCCTTCGACGATTGTAGCAAGTAGTATTGCTGACGCCTTAAAAATGATTCCTGCAGATTTGATTAAATCGGTGGAAGTAATTACTTCTCCTTCGGCCAAATACGATGCAGAAGGCTCGGCAGGGATTATCAACATCATCACTAAAAAATCAACGCTGCAAGGACTTACCCTCAGCGCAGATGCGGGAGTTGGTGCACGGGGCTCAAACCTTAGCCTCAACGGAAACTATCGCCAAGGAAAATTAGGAATTACACTTGGAGGTTTTGGACGGGCTTTCTACAACAAATCTGCTACTTCTTTAGATCAAACGATTCTGCAAAACGGCGCTTCGTTGTTGACTAAACAAACCTCTGACGCTTACGATAATGGACTCTTTGGCCGCTACAATATTGGCTTTGATTATGAATTAAGTAAAACACAATCATTGACCGCTGGCGTAAGTTTCGGAACCCGTAACATGGTTCGTTCGCAAGACATGACGAGCAACCTGTTTACTAACAGCGCGCTGACTTCCACCACGTATCGTGATGTGACTACCAAAGACTTATCCAACAACGTGGACATGAACCTTGACTATATCCGTACCTTTAAAGTGCCGGGTAGAGAGTGGTCTATCTCGACGCAGTACAGCCGCAACAACCTCACCAACAATTTCAATGCCGATTTGCTGAGTGAAAGCAGCGCTTTGTTGAGCCGTCAGAAAAACCTGAATGCCAACCTCAACCAAGAAGCCACGATTCAGACCGATTATCAGACGCCCATCAAGAAAAATCAAATGATTGAGTTTGGGGCCAAAACGATTATGCGTCAGGTAAACAGCGATTATAGCTACCAAGTAGCAGGGCCTACGGGTGCCTTTGCCGCCGACGCCCGCAACCCTGTTGGTAATTTGGATTACAGCCAAAGCATTGTGTCGGGGTACTTATCTTACACTTATTCAACCGCCAATAAATACACATTCAAGTTGGGGTCACGGTATGAGTACACCACCATTGATGCCAAAGACCAAATCGGTAAAATCTCGATTCCAAGCTACGGAACGCTCGTGCCAAGCATTAACGTATCCAAAACCATCAAAGCAGGAACAACGCTGAAAGCCGCTTACAACCGTCGTATCCAACGCCCAGGTTTGCAACAGTTGAACCCCAACTACAACGCCGCCAACCCGTTCAACATCAGCATCGGAAATCCAAACTTGAAGCCTGAAATGACCAATAACTTTGAGTTGAGCTTAAGCACTAGCATTAAGAAAACTTACTTAAATGCCTCGGTATTTAGCCGCTCTACCAACAACAGTATCATGCGCCTGAGCGCTCCTTCTGATACTTTGGCGGGTGCCATTATCACCACTTTCCAAAACATCGGTAAGCAACAAGTAATGGGTGCCAACGTATTTGCCAACGTGTATCTGACACCCAAGTGGACATTGAACGGTGGGGTAGATGTGTATTACAACTACCTCGAAGGAAAAGTACAAGGATTGGATGGTACTTCGATTAATACCAGCAACTCTGGAATCGTAATTGGCGGACGCTTGATGTCGAGCCTTGCGCTTAACAAAGGTTGGGCCATGCAACTACACGGCGGAATGCGCGGAAACCAAGTCACGCTTCAAGGGGTTCAGGGTAGCTTTTACATGTACTCATTTGGGGTAAAGAAAGACCTGAACAACAAAAAAGGAAGCATTGGTTTAGCTACCGAAAACTTCTTAGGTGGAATGAAAATGAAATCTACCTCAGTAACGCCGATATTGAACCAAACGATGGTCAACAATATCTACAACCAAAACATCAAATTGACATTCAGTTATAAAATTGGTAAAATGACTTTCGTCGCTCCTAAGAAAACCAAAGGTGTGAAAAACGACGACGTGAAAGAAGGTGGAGATAATAACTAAATTCTTCCTCTGACAATCCAAAATAAACAGCAATGAATGGATTAAAACTTGGGCTGGCTTCAATGGCAACTGTTGTAGCTGGCCCCTACCAAACAATCCCTGAAGTACAGGGATTGTTTGTTTCACACCTCGAAAATGTACTGGGAACGTCGTTTGATTTAAAAATTGTGGCTCGTTCCTATGCAGCTGCGCGGCAAACTGAAAAGGGTATTTTAGCAGAAATAGAGCGTCTGAACAACATTCTCAGCAGTTATCTGCCCACCAGCGAATTTAGCCGTTGGGGGATTTCTGCACCACAAACCACTTCGGTATCCGAAGATTTGTGGGCGGTTTTGAACGAATTTACCGAATGGCATCAGCAAACAGATGGCGCTCTCAATGCCGCCGCGGAGGTCATTAATCAACTCTGGCAAAAAGCTGCTCAAACGCAGACCCTTCCTTCCGAAGCAGAACGACTGAATGCGGTCTTAGCGGCCAATCAAACCCACTGGAATCTTGACCCCGTCCATCAAACTGCCACCCGGCTCAGCCAAGCCCCTTTGCGGTTGCATACGTTTGCCAAAAGTTATATTTTGGACCGTGCCGATTTCTATGGTTTATGCAAGCGTGTTTGTATAATTTTTGTCATATTTTTCCCCGCGTCGAACAACAGCATAAAT
>NZ_JAAAKZ010000014.1 GCF_009905605.1 Runella sp. CRIBMP | reverse complement strand
TACAGTCCTGAGGCATCAGTGGTGTCGGTTGCTACGACGGTGGTGCCTTGCAACAATTGAACAATCACACCTGCTACTGGCGCTTCGGTGGCATCCTGAACGCCGTCGTTGTCGGCATCTTTCCAGACGTAGTCACCGATACTGCCCTTGGGCGAGTACAATGCTGCATCAACAGTCATGTTGTCTTTGGCAATGCCTGTGCCTAAAGCATCTATCACGATCACTGGCGATAAGCCCGTGGTGGGGTCGATGTCGGAGTCTTTGGTATCATCACCACCCAAATCTTTCTGGGTTGAAATGGTGCAACCTGCGGGTAATGAAGCTGTCAAGATTTTAACTTGGTAGCTGCCACTTGACAAGTTTGAGAACAGATACAAACCGCTGGCGTCGGTAGTGTCGGTCGCTACGACGGTCGTGCCTTGCAACAATTGGACAATCACACCTGCTACTGGCGCTTCGGTGGCATCTTGAACGCCGTCGTTGTCGGCATCTTTCCAGACGTAGTCACCGATACTGCCCTTGGGCGAGTTCAATGCTGCATCCACGGTGAGGTTGTCTTTGGCAATGCCTGTACCTAAAGCATCTATCACAATCACCAGTGATAAGCCCGTGGTGGGGTCGATGTCTGAGTCTTTGGTATCATCGCCTCCCAAATCTTTCTGGGTTGAAATTACACAACCTGCGGGTAGACTCGCTGTCAAGATTTTGACTTGGTAGCTGTCACTTGACAAGTTCGAGAACAGATACAAACCGCTGGCGTCGGTAGTGTCGGTCGCTACAACGGTCGTGCCTTGCAACAATTGGACAATCACCCCTGCTACTGGCGCTTCGGTGGCATCTTGTACGCCGTCGTTGTCGGCATCTTTCCAGACGTAGTCACCGATACTGCCCTTGGGCGAGTACAAGGCCGCATCAACGGTCAAAACATCTTTCTTAGCAGGATTCAATGGATTTACCGTTACGGCATCGCTCATACCTGTACTTGGGTTGAAATCTGAATCTGTGGCTTCTGTACCAGCTGCTGCGTTTTGCATGCTGCTTATCACACAACCTGTGGGTAAGGCCGAGATGATTTTGACTTGATAACTGGCTGAATCTGAGATTGCGAACAAGTATTTTCCGTCTATGCCGGTAGTGTCTTTGATACCTGTCGCTATTCCATTTTTATATAATTCTAATATCACATCTTTTACTCCTGTACCAGTTTCGTTCTGAATACCGTCGTTGTTGGAATCTTTCCAAACGTAATCTCCTAAGCTGCCACATGGTAAAAATACTATTGGGCAACAAAGCGTATCGGGACATAAATCGCCACTTGGTTTGATACCAGAATAGGTATAAGAACCTATAGTTTTGACAACAAGACTACTGCGAGTCGAGTCGGCTATCAATAGCCCATCTTTATACCATTTTATATTGGTAGTGCCTGGCTCTGCTGTAATTGTATAAGATTCTCCAGGGCAAAACATTATTGCAGCGGGTTTGGCCAATACTGTTATGGCAGCAAAGGCCGTGTCTTTGCAAGTTGCGTCAGCGGCATCTGTTACTACTACAGCGTAGTAAATTTTGCCTACTGCAAAAGTGCCATTGGGCGTATAAGTTGCTGCTGTTTGCCCACTTATGGCTGAGCCTAATGTGCTTGTCGTATCGTTTAGAGGACCATACCAAGCGTAGGTTACGCCTGTACTTGGCGTAGCTGTGAATGCTTTGGGCGTGTCGCCTTCGCACAATGATTGGTTATTTACTTTGGCTAGAGGTTTGGTACATGCACAATTTGGTATCGTTATTTTGACCGTATCGCTACATGAAGCCGAGGTTGCCCAAATAAATTGATATACACCTGGCATTAAGCCTGTGACGCCGCTCGTTGCACTGCTCACTGTGGTGATGGTCGCTCCTGGTGGATTGCCAGGGGCTTGTGTCCATGCGCCACCGCTAACTGCTGTAGCAGCTAAGGTCGCAGTTGTGATGGCGATGTTGCCTACGCAAGTTGGTGTTTGGTCGTCACCTGCTACTGGCAGAGGTAATACCGTTACTGTAACACAATTACTCGTATCACTACACGTTTTGGGCGGTGGATTACAGCCACCCATTGATGAGGCTACTACACGGTAATAAGTTGTTTGTGTAGTTTTTGGTGGGTCATAAGTATCATTATTTGCCCCTAAAATATTGCTAAAACCAGTAGTACATGAAGTTGTACTTTTTTGCCATTGATAACTTAATGTACCACTACTAGCTGCTGGTGTTGCTACTGTAAAAGCGGCAGGATCGATGTTGGAGCAGACGGTCTGAGTGCCTGCTATGACAGGGGCTTTTATATCAACAAACGAGATTCGTGCCTCGATAGTAAAATCGCCACACGTACCTCCAACATTTGTAAGTGTAAACTTGCCGCACCCAGTCAAACCTGTTACTGTAAAACTTAAATCACATGGATTAAACGTCATTCCGGCATTACTTGGATCTGCTGCCCATGTGCCGCCACATATTGGGGCATTGCATTTGCCAATAAGTTGAGATAAAAATAATCTATCACCAACTTTTACATTGCAAAGCGTAGTATCAACCGATGTTGAAGCTAAAACAGGACATGCTTCTGTTGCAATCCGTATTGTTTTAGGATTTTGCCCTGGTATATTTGCTGCTGCTGCTCCAGCATAAGAAAGGTCCGAAGGATTGATTTTAGCAATACAATCACCATCAGGCCCTGCAGCAATATAGAGTATATTCAAAGGGGCATAATAAACGATTCCTCTACCTCCTTTAAAGCCTGTTTTTGGTGTTGTTGTTTGCTTTTGAGAAGTACTTGCTATTAAATTACCCGCAGGGTCATATTTCAAAATCCATGTGTATCCTGTAAAATCTGTATCTTGATGATTAAACCAAGGATCTTCGGCCACTACATACATATTCCCAGCATCGTCGGCAGTGATACCCCATAGCCATGCACCCGCAGATGGTATTGCCAAATTGGCTTGAGCTGCTCCCGGCGGAATGTTATTAGCCGATACCAGAGACGTATAATTGGTATGATTAGTAAAATCTGCATCTGTAGGATTGAATCTATAAATTGACTTAGTCCCGCTAGTATTAGTGTAATCAGAAGCTACACCTAGTGTTGCATAAAAAGTTCCGTTTGAGCTAATGAAAAGCCCCCAAGCAAGTTGAGGGGAAACACCATCGAGCGTTACATATCCTTGTAGAGAACCATCACAGAGAGAATAGCGGCTAATGCGATTCGTACCAAATGAATTTATATATAAGTAGCCATCTTTGGAAACAATATTAAACCCACCGTCATTGATAAAACTTGAGCTTACTAGGGTTCCATCACATTTAATTTTTGCTATGGGACCTTCAGGACGTTGCCCAATATATAAATTTCCGTTCAAATCTTGCCCTAAGCCATGTGGGGAACCAAGTCCACCTCCTTGGGGAAACCAAGGCGTGTTGCCTAAACCATTCGGGGCTTCAGTAAGTGTACCACCGGTACCAATTTTTAGTTTATGAACAAACCCCTGAGTATTATAATCTTGAGGATCGTTCAGGTAAATGAAGTCTGTTGTTTTACAAACTTGAGTGAAACCAATTATGAATGTTGAGTGGTAAATAATGAATGTTAAAAACATTACCCATCTAACTTGATAGATTTGGATAGCTTGTAGTAATTTTTTCATTTTTTTATTGATTTTAATATTACCCTCTGATTAGTTTTTCTTAACTGTTGCTCCCAAACAATCGGGTACGCTGCAAGGTACAACCGCATATCCAGCATCGTAGCTATGGTTGTTTTGACCTGCTGTGCCTACCGCAAATGCAATTTTACCATCTAAGCCAGCATCAGAATCAATTAAATCATTCCCCCCCCAATCTTTGGTGGTTAGTGTTTTATTACCTGATGTCATCGGAAATTTGAGAATATAGTTGGTATTGAAAGCTAAACTAACGCCATAGATAGCCGAAGCAGAACTTGTTCCTGTTGCTGAAGAGAAATAATAATTTCCGTTTGTATCAGTAATTGCTGTGCTTAATACTGTTGTACCATCTGATGCACAAAGGGTAACGGCTATTCCGCTAATGGGAGGTTCACCAGCATCTTGCACACCGTCATTGTCAATATCTTCCCACACTCGGTTGCCAATTTCGATAAACGATTCTTGACCAGAAAGTTCAACCTCGCCTAAGCCATTGGATTTTCCAGCAAAAGGAAATTTTTTATATAATTCATACCCGCTCCATTGACTTGGTAGTTCTGTCCCTGTTGTTGTTGACAAACGTTTCAATCCTCCTGAATCCCAAGTTTGGGGGTCCATTGTGGTAATAAATGCTTCGCCCGAACCACGTAATACAATTACCGACCCTTGAGATGTCTCACGGTGTATCCTATAATCTTCTCCTGTAAAGAACTCTCCACCACCTGGTCCTTCATTATTAGTTGTGCCGCCATTATAGGTCTGCCCATTGGCAGAGGTAAAACTTCCATTATTTTCTAAAGTAAAAGTACCTGTACTGCAGTTTTGACCAGCTATTAATATGTCGCCACCTACCATGTAGCTCGTTGTCCAAGGTTGATTACCCAAAAATTTGTAATTTTCATCGCCCCATTGATGTCCACTTCTATCGGTATAATTCATAATCAAATCCCCATTATCGGTAAATTCAATATCTGTTAGCATGGGGGTGGGACGAGTATTCCCTTCCATTGCATCTCCTGCCCGACCACTCCATGGAAGCCAAAAGTCACCTCTTGACAATCCTGATTGGGTATCTCTTACTGGACCTTTTCGATAATTAAGTGGATAAGAAATAAGGGCCGTTGGATTAAATACAGCCGCCCCTGTTGGATTATTTAGCTCATATACATACGCATACATGTCTGTACCGCCATTAATAATATTTTTTCCTCCATTTTCCGCAGAACAAACTCCCCCAATCAATAATTTTCCTCGGTAATATTTTAGTGCAAACGGTCTAAAAACACCATTGGTACAATTTGGGTCTGGTAAATTATAAGCCTCAATTGCAATTACGTTAGTAGGATTAAAGGCATTGTTGAGTGTAAGCCTAAAAACTTTTCGACTATAAAGATTCATAGTAAATAAATACTTACCATCATCGCTAATTTCTAAGCCTCCTAGTCCTACTTTTCCTATTTGGTCGAATGCGGCAGGATCATAATGCCATTGCATAGGATCTGGCAAAAGCCCTCTTTCTACATTTGTGCCAATTACGCCCAAGCCTGATGGAAGGCCAGTAAGAGGGTCATTGCTACCTAAAAAAGTAGCTTGGTCAAATGTCGCATTGAGTTGATAACTTGTTGTATTTCCATAAGCAGGTGCAGAGGCTTCGGCGCGAGTACGAGTAACTGGAGTACCTGCTGTATTAAAGGTGTTGTTATCCATATCAAAAAAAGTAGCTGCGGTAAACGAATTAGCCGTAGGCGTAAGAACATAAATACCACCGCTTCCTAATGTGCCAAGCCCTACGTGTCTCTTTATGAAAGCCGAAGTGAAAATTTTATTGGCTTGTTTACTATATGCCACGCCCCAAATAGCTCCAATGATTTCACCCGTTAACTTTTGGGTAGGTACAGTTGTACCAGTATTTGAATAAGGAAATCCAACAAACCAATCCATGGCCCCCGAAGCACTACCCGAAGGCAAAGGATCGCCATTAACGTAACAGGGAACAAATACATTGGTATTTGTTATGCCGATATTGTAATCGACAGGGTTGTTCAGTGCAAAATTAACGTTGGTGCTATTACCATTTACAAACTGTACAGACGAGCCGTAAGTAGCTCCACTCAAAGCTGAAAAATCCATACCACTTTTTAAACAGTTTCCTGTTAATGGTATCACAAACTCTATTCTAACTGCAGAAGTACCACAGCCTGTAAGCGAATAGTTGGGGGCTGCCGCTGCCGTAGTAAGGGTTGTCCCACAAAGAACTCCTGTTGAAGAATAGGCATTTACGGTTACCCCAGTTACCAAGGGTTCATTGGTGTCTTTTGTGCCATTGGCATTATAGTCTCTAAATACAGTGCCAGATACCTGTGCGTATGCGGAGCCAAGACTGAAAAGAAAACATAGAACAGTTGCTAAATGCTTTACCTTGAAGTGAAAAAAAGTAGAATAATTCATTTCTAACCCGTATTTTGTTCAGAAATGATACACAGCCATTATCAATCCAATCCTATATCACAATATGCACTGAAACTATCCCTAAATAAAATATCCTTATAATAGAACATCTTGTTTCTCTTGCCGAAAAAGGTATATCATTAATTGATATATTTTTTTTGTCGGAAATTTCTTAGAAGTAATAGTGGGAAGGGGTAATTGAAGACGGACGCTGTCTATCAATAAACATGCCGGACTAGTGGGCATAAAAAATCCCCAAAGTCTTCTATGGGGATTTTTATACTTTTGATGGTCGGTTATAGCTACTCTATTTGTTTGAAAAGTCCTGTTTTAATTTGCTTGGTTTTATGCCAGTTATGCTTTCAAAGTATTTTGAAAAATAACTCACGTGTTTAAATCCGGTCATGTAGGCTGCTTCCGAAATATTGAACCCCTCCTTTTCTATCAGCTCTTTGGCATATTTAAAACGGGCTTCTTGATAGTACTGGAAAAACGGCTTGCCATAGTATTCCTTAAAAAGTTCCTGAAATTTTCGGCGATTCAGCCCTGTGATCTTACTTAATTCCTCAAGGCTTAGAGGGGGTGTCCTGAAGTTGGAGGTGAGTTCTTTTTCAGCCAGAATTATCTTCTGCAAGTCAGCTTTTTGCTGTTCAGTCCACAACGAATACTCATGCCCCAGAATAAAACTGATACACATATGGGCCAATTGATTCAGGTTTCGCTGTCGATTTTGGATAGAGCAGGTATCCCTATCAGATAAACCTTTTAAGATATCAATAGTTAAAGCCGAGACAGAATCCGTGACCAGTTGTTCACGAATGCCCTTCCCTCGCACAGCATCTCTTAGATTTTTCCAGTTGTTCTCTTTTAGGGCAGGAAAAAAACTCAAGGCTTTTTGAAGCCACTCATCGCTGATAAATAAGACAATTTTATCAGCGCTGCTACCGGCGGCCTGATGCCAGGTGATATTTCTGTCATCCAGCAAAATCAGCAGATACTTATCTTCATACTCAGATGCATCTCTGTATTTGGAAAACCGGTCAATAATGAACAGGCATCGGTCGTTTTCGGGGCGTATCAAAATTTGGAGCCAATTGGCCTTGTATTGAAACCTCCACGCATTATAAAATCCTTCATGAAAAGTACCTGTAACACTAAATGAATAACAGCCCTCTTCGAAGGGTAGAAATTCGCCTATTCCTTTGCAAAAATCATTGTCAGAAACACAATGTAAAAGTGCATTGTCGTCTTCCAGTATTGTTGCATGAGTGACATCACAGGCCTGATAAAAGTAATCGAGCGGTTGAGTAATAGGCTTTACATTTCTCATAGGGTATATTTTTCCTAATGTCTTATATTAGAGTCACTAGGTAGGTATCAAAAATAAAATAATCGCAATTTAGCTTGCCCGTTAGTTACTTAAATATCATAAAATATACTATTTATGTCAGTGTATATACTAAGAGCAAACTGAATGCAATAAATACCGTTATGGTATAATAATTTCAACTTTTAATATTCTTAATCGTTTTAATAGTTCTTAATCATCTAAAAATTATGCGCTCTCAAACGGATTTTCAATCTTTGAATTCTCTCCCAAGTGCAATTTTATCTGAGACATTCGTTACTATTCATGTCGCAATTGACTATATAAAAGACATCATCCCTTTTCTATTTGCCCAACAAATCCCCTTTTTTATGTCTTCAGCGGGCATTGCGGATAAAACAATACTTGATAAAAAAGAGAATATATCTTTGGAAGAAGAACTAAAATACGAGATTTCGGAAAACCTAAGCCGTATTGAGCAGGTGTTTCAAAAATACATCAATGATAGAATAGGAACAATACCACCAAAATTAGAAGCTATTGCTGAAGAAGCAGGAGTCAGTGCTATTCAATTTCGAACCCTTTTTAAAAAACGCTATAAAAAAACGTTCAATAGCTATTATATAGAGGCAAAAATGGAATATGCCGCACAACTCCTCAAACAAGGATATAAAGCGGTAGATGTATCAAAACAAATTGGTTACGGGGAAAAATCTGTGATCAAATTCAACAAGATGTTTCAGAAGCATTTTGGCATCACGCCAAAAAAATACCAACAACGCCCGAACTGATTTGACCTAATGGAAGCAAAAACACCCCGTCGGCATCGCCGACGGGGTGTTTTTTATTAGAACGCTCTATGATTACTTCTTTTTGATTTTTTTAACGGTAAACGGAACGCACACTTCTTCGGGGCAACAGTTGACACCTGGCTCAATGATGATGGGGCAGCAGCCGTTGGCTGGACAAGTTTGATTCGTCGCCGTGAAGGTATACGTGCCCACTTCGCTCAACAAGACTTCCTTACCCGAAGCTACTGGCGTGGTTGACCCAACTTTGAACCATTGTACATTCGTCAGATTCGACGGTACACTCGCCTGCACTTTCTCCCCAGGACATAACTTGATCGGTACTGTAAAGCACTGACGGTCTATGTCGTCTTCTCCATCAATTCCGTTGCCTGGTGTAGAGTCCACGTCTTTCTCGTTGGTCTTGCTGATCTCGGCCGTGTTGAAATGAACGCCTTCCTGCGTAGCCTTCACCTTGTAGGTCAGCGTGACTGTGTCGCCGTTGGCCCCCGCGTTGGCGGCGATGCCTCCAATGTTCCACTTAATCACGTTACCCACAAGCGTTGCACTGCCACGACTCGCCACAAAACTACCCGCGACAAACTGTACCGTCGTAGCTATCGAATCGGTCACTTCTACCCCCGTTGCGGGCACGTTCAACTGATTGAAAACATTAATGGTGTACGTCAACGTGTCGCCGATTTGAGCAATCTTGGTATTAATCGACTTCTTCAAGGCCAAATCTACTTCTACAATACAGTTTTGGGCGTTGACCGTGGCCCCTACCCGACTCGTGCTGATGGCTAATGGACAACTAGCATCCGTGCTGCGGGCCTGGGCGTAGAAAACGGATCCTCCCGCCGCTACTGTACCTGAGGGTTTGTAGTTTAGCCCTGTGAAGACCGCCACTCCACCCGAAGGGGCCGTAAACCATTCCACCGTGGCTAGGCCAACGACTGTGGCCTTAAGCGTTGGGAAGGTATCACCGATACAGGCTGTCAGGCTAGGCGTAATCAGCACTGGCAACGGAGGAGTACAGTTGCAATTAGGCCCTGTGATCAAAGTATCAAATTTACAAACCGCGCTGAGACTATCGGTGATTTTCAGCGTTGCGCCCGAGGGAATCCCCGTCACAGTATAAGGGTTACTGCCCGTCAATACGCCTTTGTCAACTTTTACCGTACCTACTTTGTTGGTAACATTGAAAGTCAGGCTGTAGGTTTGCACGTCGGGCGAACAAACGGGTGCTGCCGTCAAGGTGACGCTTGATTTGATACAAGGAACCACCAAACCTACATCGACCGTCAGGTTATTTGTGGCCAAAATCTCGACCGGTGTCGTTGGATTAAAGACAGGAGCAAGCGTAATGACTTGGCTTAAGCCCGTTGTCGGGTTGAAGTCGCTGTCTTTCGTATCGTCGCTTGGAATATTCTGTTTAGCGGTGATTTGACACGTATCTGCCAAAGTGGTTTGGTCGATTTCGACAATGTAGTCACCCGCCAACAAGCCCGTGAACAAATACAAGCCGTCAGCTGCCGTGGTTTTGGTTTGCAATACTGCACCCGTTTTCGTACCGCCTGCTGCCGCGTATAAGTTCACTTTAACGCCTGCCACGCCTGTTTCAGCGGGCAAGTCCTGCAAACCGTTGTCGTTGACGTCTTTCCAGATCAGGTCACCGATGCTGCCTACGGGCTTATCGCAGGCGGGGGCTGTGACTTCCACAGAATCTTTACACACCCCGTTGGTCACAATCAATCGCACACCTGCGACAGTCAGCGGTATGTTGGCCACTGAGTCGCCAGTTACGGCAATGGCCGCACCCGTGGCGATATTTTTGGCCGTCACAAACGAACCCGAAGGTGATTTAGTAAACTTGATGGTGTAGGCCGTGCCATTCAAACGACAAGCGGGGAAACCACTGTTGACCGATACCGTGGCGTCGTTTACCAACGCTTTCACCGTTACCGTTGTATCTTTGAAACAATCGTTGTCTGCGTTAAACACTCGTATTGTCCAAGTCGAATCAGCCGCGTGGCTGATGTTGCCTTTGATAAGTATCGGCAACGTACCTACCGCCGTGGCTGTAGCGTAGGCTGGCCCTGTGTAGGTATTGCCCTTACTGATGCCGTATTTGTCACCGTTGGTGGCCGTCAATTCGATTTTGCCTGGTATGGTGCAAGTAGGGTCGGTGGCTACTACAGTGCGCGTCGGTGGTGTACATACAGGCGCACTTCCACAATCCGTTACTGAACAATCAACCGTGTAGACAACCGTTGTCCCTTGGTTGTTGGCATTCACTACATCAAAAGCGTTTCCTGCGGTGTTTTGGTCACAAAATTTCATATTTGTACCATTGTAACCGCCACTACTTGTAATGGTACTCGTGCCGTTTAAGACCACTATTCGTCCATTCGTTCCAGTTACTTGTTTGTTGATTGTCAGGTTACCATCTTCAATGATGAGCGTACCCTCGTTTAATTTACCTGGACCGTTAAAATTCACATTACCCTTCACCTTCATACACCCACTATTGATGTATTCTTTCCCTGGGCCTTTATCGCCAACAATAAACTCACACGCAACTGAGCCAAAGTTACCACAAATTGTTTCGACCAACCCTTCGTTCAAAAAAGCCCCATGATTATAGAAGTAACGGCCAATCGTGATTTTGCCACCTGCGTCATTATAAAAACGAAAGGCTTCTTCATTCTCTAAGTTGGACACCGTAAAAAGGCCGTAATTCTCAAAAGTATTGCCATTGCCAATCTTAAACAAAGACGTGGCAGTAGCAGTCATTATCGACGTCGGAGTGTCGTTATAGAGTTGAAAAGTACCTTGATTGTTGATAGCAGAAGTTGCAGTCCAAGTCATTGTACCACTGTTAGTAATCACGACCCCCGTGCCAAACCCCGTTGAGTTGGTGTTAAGCGTAGCTCCTGGATTATTATTGACCTGCATTGTGCCACCACCATTGATATTATAGCTACCATTCATGTTGAACGTACCATAATTGTTGATGACGAGGTTTCCACTAACGTTAAAGCCAAAAGCCTGCGTCCATGATACACCCGGCGATATACATATCGTATTGACCCCCGACCCGTTGAAATTAATGTTTAATCCAGTGGGTGCATTTCCAGTAATGCAAAGCGTCTCGCCGCCATTTAATGTAAAGTTAGTGCTTCCTGAACCATTATAAGTGTAAGTACAGGTTCCAGGGCATTGGGCATGAAGACCTAAGAAGGTACTAAAAAATAATAATAGAGTAAAAGGTATTTTCATGATTTTAGGCTTTTGCATATTCCATAAAAACACACCAACTATCCTGCCAAAAAAACAAAAAACTGACAATAAATATGCCTATTTAATACCCAAAATCAATATAAAGGAACTTAAAAGCCTAAATATCAGGATTTTATATTCCAATAAGTCCAAAAAGTTTAAGAACAAAAAAAGGTATATATTTTTTCAAAAATATATACCCAATAGGTTTATCCTTGCCTAAACCGTCTCTTTCAATAAGTTATTGATTAGTTATCAGAATCCATGCCAAATAGCAATTTCATGAACTCTGTTTTGAAATGACCACTGGCATTGTAAATAAGTTATTACTGCGTTTTTTTTCTTTATAGATCCTCGAAGGGTCTATTTCTATCTCTAAAAAGTATTGGCCACTTTTCAATCCTTTGGGCAATTGAATGTATTGCCCTTCATACATCATACCGTAGGTATCATAGCCCCCAACGCTAATTCCCTGCTTTTTAGATTTGCAGTCTACGTAGTTACCCATTCCATAGTTGGGGAGGTTCTTTTGTCCAAAATTCACCGAGTCTACTTGGCACAAGCCATCATTATTACAAATTCCTGAATCAAATAAGCAATAACTCACTTTTCGGCTTTTACCAATCACTACTTTTTTCTCGATAAGTCCCTTTTTTTGCTTTTTAATCAATCTAAACTCCACCCATCCATCAACATGAAAGTGATTATGACCAGGCTGGTCGTCGAAATAATTGGTACCCGCTTCGTAGTCATACCATTCGATTTTATCCCCCTTTTTTTTATAAACCCGCTGGTATAATTTTTGCCTTGGAAAAGCCCCATCGGCGCATTTTGAAGCCGAATCCACGAGGGTATTGCCACAATACCATTCTCCTTTGCCAATCGTTTCGAGAGGACCATCGCCGATATTGGCAATTGATGCCGCAAAACGCAATTGACCTGGATAATAGGGGTCATCTTTGGGGTATTCTTTCCATTGTGTCTGCGTAAATGTAGGAAGAATGACAAAATCAGGTAAAAGTTCGCACGATGCGCCCTCATCTCCACATGTACATCCTGCTCCATTTTCGATACTACATGGACCTTTGGTTAAGTTGGGCATAGGATTAGAAGAGAACTCAAGGGTAAAAAAATTTAGACTTCCTCTCAATCCAGTCTTCAAATCTGAAATGAGTAGTTTCCAAGTACCATTGGGGTTGGTATGATTGTTAAGAAACTCAAAACGTCCGTTGGGCGTATATTCTCCCTCAAAAGGCGCTTTACCATCCTGAATGTACCCAGAAAAACCATTGGCCCGAAAGCAGGTTCCGTTATAATTGCCCCCCACATCTCCCCCGTTCCGATTACTCAGCCAAATACTTGCCCCAGCGGGATTAATAAGTTCAATTTTAAGGTCGGATACTCGACCGTGGGTAATGTCAAAGCAAACTTTTGTCAAACCAAAATTAGTATCTATTTGGGGGGGCAATCCCTTGATTTGGACAGCAAACGTATCTGCAAGCTCTTTGCCGTTAAAATCAGCTATACGGCCTCCCTGCGCATAAAAACTCTGTGCAAAAGTGTCATTAACCAAGGTCACCCAAAGAATCAACGTACCAACAATATGTACAATTACAAATCTCATTCGTCGGAAATACTTTAAAGAAAAGCCACGCAGGAATCTTAACGCGTGGCATAGTCACAACAAATCAAGTTCAATAAGATGTTTCAAAACTCATTTGGAAGCGCTCCCAAGAAATATCAAATGTGAATTCTTAGTCGCCCATAACAAAACCTTAAATGCCTTCACCCACCGACACTTCGGCCCGTAGCGTAGATTTGGCTCGACCTCTAAATACGCCCGTGACGGGAGCAATCAGCGCTGGGTCGGCAGAGGCCGCTAAATGTATGTGATTATTAATCACTGCGTTGCCTTCTGTCGGGTCAAATCCCCTCCACCCAGCTCCGGGCAAAAAGACTTCGGCCCAAGCATGCAAATCATGCTCTTGAAGGGCATTGCCGTACAGATAACCACTGACAAAACGCGCCGCAATGCCCAACGCGCGGCAACAAGCCACAAATAGCTGCGCAAAATCGCGGCAAGTGCCTTTGCGGCCAATGAGCGTGTGCTCTGGCAACATCGGAGGGCCCACCTCCCGACGCTCGTACACAAAATTTTGAGAAATATCGCGACACAATGCGGTTAGAAAGGCAACGGTCTTCCAACGTTCGGAAGCCGCCGTTTGACGCGCATATTGCTCCACATACGTAGTTACGCCTTCCCGCACCAGATACGGTTGGAGCAGTTTTTTGAGTGACTCGGGGTATTGAAAAGGAAGTTGCTCGGTTTCAAATGGAAACAGCACAAAGCCAAACAAATTAAAATCTTCGGAGCGTACCGCCATCTCGACCGAAACGTTCAACCAAGAAGTAGCTTCCCGAAAATAGGCTATCCGCTGATGATTTCCTTCGGCGTCGATGTTTTGAACCAACATAGAGGGTGCCGGGTCAATCGTCATCGTATAACTGACGATTTGTTGGTGCGGATACGCTTTGGGATAAAGATAAAACGTATGTGGTTCTAAAATTACCGATTCAGAATACGTGTAAAATAGCCGATGACTGACGTTCAGAATCATAATGTTGAGCCTTTCTTTCTCAATATACTTAAAACACAACGGCAGGGAAAACCCCTGCCGCTACTTTAGACTTTTTCACGTAGTTTTTCAAAAACTGGATCCATCCAATCATTGGGTAAGCGCTGGACCGAGTTTTGGAGCAACATGCTCCATTGCAGCGACAAGTGAGCCAAATCATCTTTCTGAAAACGATGCTCCGTAACGTGAAAACTATCACGTTCGTACATCACCACATCAATCGGATAATCTACGTCGTTGGCACTTACCCGGGTTGAGTCAAAGGAAAGAAATCCAACTTTCAGCGCCTCTGCCAAGGAGGAACCATACTTCAAACTCCTAAAAAGCAGCGGCTTACCATAATTGGAATTACCAATCACAAAAAAAGGAGAGGTTTCACCCACTTCCACCCAATTGCCTTCGGGATAGAGTAAATACAGCATGTGCTCACCATCATCTTCCAATTGCCCACCCACAATCGCGTGTAAATTGAACCTCAACCCAGCCGCATCCAGTGCTTCTTTGTCTTCGTGCGCCACCCGACGCACCTGCTGCCCAAAGGCATTTACGGCCTTGTATAGTTTATTAAAACTATGGTCCTGTTCTTCCAGCACTTCCCGAAAATACGTCACCGCTTTGTCACGTACCGAACGCAACCCCGACGTCATGATAAACATCGAGTGATGCTCCAACTGGTGAACGGAGATTTTTTTATTGGTACTGACCTCGGTGCCCGAAGTGAGCCGAGTGTCGGCAATCGCCACCAAGCCTGATGCGACTTTAATACCAAGACAATACGTCATAATCTTATAAATAAAAGAGTAAATTCAAATGCACTCATTTTGGTAGCAATGGATATTTATACCAAAAATTATTGACTGAATACAGAAAGTGTAATGAAACGCTTACTTACTGTTCAACAGGTTTTATATCAAAATAGGTTTCAAAAATACTTTTGCTTACTTCATTCCCTCTGATTTGGAACTGATCAAGGTATTGGTGTAAGCCCAATTTGAAAATATCTTCCACTTCCGTAAATTCTATTTCTGAACGGAGCTTGCCCATCATTTTTTCGGCCTGATTGCTGAAACGGTTGGTAATTGGTGTTCCTGATATTTCGTACAAAGATAACTCGGCTTGACGAATACAATGCGCCATTGCCCGCGGAAAAAGTTTGTCCAAAATCAAAAACTCCACGATATGCGTTGGGGTAAGCGTCTGGTACTGTTGACGGTACATATTATAGGCACTTACCGATTTAAGCACAGCCGTCCACAAAACCAGCTCCAATGTACTACCCGTAACGTCCGAATCGGGCAATAAAGTAAAGTAAGAAACATCCAAAAAACGTGAAGTTTTATCGGCGCGCTCCATAAAACGCCCCAATCGACCAAAATGCCAAGCCTCGTTGCGCGTGATGGTGGCATCTACTACGCCGTAGTAAAGTTGGGTTCCGTTGCGCACCTGCGTGTAAAAATTCTGCATGTGGTTGAGATCCCATTCTGACTGAGGCTTTACATCTTTAATCCACAGGTAAAGTTCATTTAGGTTTTCCCACATTTCTTTCGAAATACACTCCCTGATGGTCCGACCGTTTTCACGGGCCAATAATAAGCAACTATAAATCGAGTTGGGATTTCGCTTATCAAACGTCATAAAATTAATGACATTCTCGCGGGTAGGTTCGTCGTAGTGTTGATAAAAAAGGTAATTGTCGGCAGTTGCAATCAAAAGAGGCTCCCATTGTTCGTTCACATTGGGCGGTAAATCAAATGCCAAATTAAAATTGACTCCTATGAAGCGTGCATAATTTTCGGCTCGCTCGATGTAGCGATTCATCCAATAAATGGAATCGGCAACGCGGCTTAACATGGCCATATCAGTAAGGTGGGGGTTGGTTTATTGACAATCGCTAAACTAATGCAATAATCCGATATTTGGCAACTTTTGGCTGGAAATGTTAAGGCAGAAGCGATAACGGAAGGGCAAAAAAATGTTGTAATACCCAATAAGGTATTAAAAATCAACTAATTAATACTAAAACAACACGTCGAAGAAACCCAACTTACGGCTTCTTCGACGTGGAATATTTATTTTGTCGAAAACTTATAAACCGTCTTGGTTTTGTAAACTTCTCCAGGGCGCAACACTACGCTCGGGAACGATGCTTGGTTGGGAGAATCAGGAAAATGCTCGGTTTCGAGGCAAAAACCAGAGCGTTTTGTGTAGGTCACGCCGTTTTTACCCGTAATAGATCCATTCAGAAAATTACCAGTATAAAACTGCACGCCCGGCTCGGTAGTAAATGCTTCCAACACCCGGCCCGACGTAGGCTCGTATACCGTGGCGGTCAGGGCAAGCGAATCTGCCCCCTTATTGATTACCCAGCAATGGTCATAGCCACCGCCGAATTTGATTTGCTCATCTTTTGGGTCGTCGATACGCGCACCGATTTCTGTCAGTTGCAGAAAATCAAAGGGTGTACCTTTCACGTCCTGCAATTGTCCCGTTGGAATCAGGGTTTTGTCAACGGGTACAAATTTATCAGCGTTCAATTGTACCTGATGCCCCATTACGTCACGCTTCCCGCCTGTCAGGTTAAAATAGGTATGATTGGTCAGGTTTACGATGGTAGGTTTGTCGGTAGTGGCCTTGTACTCAATCTCAAGCGCGTTATCGTCAGTCAATCGGTAGGTAACTTCGGCCGAGAGAGCTCCCGGAAAACCTTCATCGCCATCGGGGCTGGTGTGGGTCAGTTTCAACGTTTTGGTATCTTCCAAAATCTCGGCTTTCCAGAGTACTTTGTCAAATCCGACTTTGCCACCGTGCAGGCTGTTAGGGCCATTGTTGGCCGCCAAAGTGTAAGTTTTTCCGTCAAGGGTAAATTTTGCGTTGCCGATACGGTTGCCATAACGCCCCACCAATGCCCCAAAAAAAGGACTGGCTTTTAAGTACCCGCTCAGGGAGTCATACCCCAAGACCATATCTTCAAAGACGCCATTTTTGTCGGCGGCAGTCCAGTGGGTAATCAACCCTCCGTAATTTGTAATTTTAACTTCTGTACCTTTTGAATTACGAAGCGTAAAATGGTCGGCCGTTTGGCCATCGGGCAATTGCCCAAAAGTAGTTTTTGTAATCGTGCTCATAGTATCGACAGAGGTGGTTTCGGCTTTCTGATTGGAGCCACCACAGGATAAAAATAAATACGCAATTGTGCAGAATGACAACAGGGAAACAGCAAGTGGACGCATAGAAATCGGATTTAGTAGAACCCTACAAAAAGCATCTGGACTTTTCTTTCCTACTCACAAAAACCTTAAGTTCTTTGGTAAAACAGAAAAGCCCTTGACTCACTTTTTTATGCTTCGGCGTTTACGTTCCGCTTTTGGGGCGTGGAGAGCCCGCAGGACGAGGCTTGTTACTCCGTTGTTTAAAAGGTTTTTTCTTGCGTGGAGGGCTCGAATTTACTTCACTCCCGCCCGAGTGGTAGCTCGGCCCCGCGCCCAAAGCTGCTGGCAACGACATTTTAGGAATTTCTTTCCCAATCATTCGCTCAATGGCCACAAACTTCCGTTGGTCTTTGTCATTGATAAAAGTAATCGCGGTACCCGTCGTTTCGGCCCTTGCGGTGCGTCCAATCCGGTGAATATAATCTTCGGGGTCGTGCGGTACGTTATAGTTTACTACCAAACTGATTCCCTCCACATCAATTCCGCGCGACAGAATATCGGTTCCAATCAAAATCGGCAGGGCTTTATTTTTGAATTCCCGCAAAATCCCTTCTCGTTCTTTTTGGTCTAAATCAGAATGAAATGCTTTGGCAGTCAGCTTATTACGTCGCAGCTCTTCATCCAATTTTTTAACATTCTCTTTAGTGGAAGCAAATATAATTACGCTACCAAACTGTCCTTCTTTGAGGATATTTTTGAGCAATGCTATTTTTTGTTCATCGTAAACCAAATACGCAAGCTGCAAAATTCCTTCGGCGGGTTTGGCCACGGCGATACTGATCTGCTCAGGTTTGTTCAGAATCGTGTTGGCCAACGTTCTGATTTTTGGCGGCATAGTGGCCGAAAACAGCAATGTTTGCCTTTTCTGGGGTAAATAACTGATAATCCGAATAATATCATCGTAGAAACCCATGTCCAACATGCGGTCGGCTTCGTCCAAAATAAGGTGTTGGAGGTTTCCGAAGTTAATTTCACCCATTTGCAACAACGCAATCAAACGCCCGGGCGTAGCAATAATCACCTCACTGCCTTCGGCCAATGCCTTGCGCTGCTGACTCCAAGCCGCCCCGTCTCCTCCTCCATAAATCGCGATGGAACTTACTCCCGTAAAGTACCCCAATCCTTCAATTTGCTGGTCAATCTGAATCGCCAACTCCCGTGTAGGTGCGAGGATGAGCGTATTAAGATGGCGGTTATTGGGCGTGGCATCAATGATTTTATTCAAAACAGGTAACAAATAAGCCGCCGTTTTGCCAGTGCCTGTTTGGGCGCAGGCAATCAAATCTTTATTATTTAAAATGGCCGGAATCGCTTGGGCTTGAATAGGAGTTGGCTGGTTAAACCCCATAGAATGCAGTCCATCTAAAAGTTCTTCGTCAAAATCAAAATCGTCAAAAGTCAAGTGGTGAAGTGTTAGAGGTGAAAGAAAAAGGAAAATAACACTGGGAAATTAATGCCATTCCGAAGTTTACAAACGATTAACCTCTAAACCAAAAAATGATTCCCAAATGGTTGGTACCATAATTATATAACGTATAAAACGTGTACGGGTTGGCGGCGAAGTTAGTGCTTATTCTTTAGTAAGGCTTTGTTTTTCGCGAATCTAACATAATTCTTCCATTTTTTAAAATCGAATTTTAACTAAACCATCACTTTCTTGAGCCACCTCATGTTAATTAAATAAAATAAATATTATCCCAAAGCAAAAGTAAATTTTACATAATATAGGTTTATATTGCTACCAATTTGGGATACAAACACCCTTACTATAATCGTAAACACACCTTTCAGATAGCCCGTTTTATATTTGTTAATTCAACAACGTTATGGAAATTTTCTTAGGACTTAGGCCCTCCCACAACTGGATGGCACAAGTAGCTGAGCAATTTGGCACAGAACCACAATCACCTAATGAGTTTAGTTATGAAAAAGATGATCTATTATTTAAATTAAATTCCCTCATTATTGAACCCGACAAAGTAGCCGTTATTTTAGGCGAAATACGTTGGGCGACTCCCCTCAACACGTTAAAAAAATCAATTGATACCAACGATTATTGGATTTTAAGTTTTATCCTTTCTGAAGCTCCTCACACGTACTCTTTAATCCATAACAACACAAAACACCAAATAAAGGCGCTTAAATCAACGCTTTTTTACAGTTCCAAAATGACCGTAGATACCCTTTGGCCCGCAGGCAAACGTTCTCGGTTTATCACCATCGGATTTCACCGGGATTGGATTTGTGAAAAACTCGGCGTAGATGCAACCACCTCGTCCAACTCGCCTTTTGTGACAATGTTGCAGTCCGAAAACGGCGTTTACTTTCAGGGAATTTCGCTTTTTGAACGAATTGTTTCATTTGATAACCTCTTTAGTGATGCCCGTTCTTTGAACTGGGCACTTTCGGTAGAAGCACAATGCTATGAACTAATCGTTGATTTCATCAGTCAAATCGCCACCATAAAATCTGACCTTTCCAACAACAAATTCAGCCAGTACGACATCAAGCAGGTGATGGAGGTGGAAAATCGTCACTTCATTGCCACCGGAATGCTCCCCTCACTTGAGTTTTTAGCGAGAGAGGCCAACATGAGTTTATCCAAATTCAAAAAATGTTTCCAGCAGATTTACGGCTCAGCTCCCTATGAATACCACCTCAATCTTAAACTAGACATCGCCAAAAAACTGCTTTTACAAAACAAATGGACCGTGGCGGAAATCGCGACCCAATTGGGGTATTCGAGCATTGCGAGCTTCAATAAGGTATTCAAAAAGAAGTACAATATGAGCCCCACTGCGATTGTCCATGAGCATTTAAATCAAATGGTTTATCGGATCAAATCTTCTGATGAGAATCTGTCAGAGTAAGCACCATTCAAGCGTGCATTAAAAATAGGTGGGGATTTCGGTTCAGTAGCACAAAAGTTAAAATAGTATCTTATTTAGGCAAGAAGAGGGGAGATTTACCCAAAAAAGTCGCCTAAATTTGTAATATCTTAACCCTTTTATCCTATGCTTTTGCCGACGCCTCCCCGCCACCCCAAGCTGTCGCTTTTTCTGGCAATGCTTGTTTTTTTAAGCTTTACTTCCCAATCCTCGCGAGCGCAGGGGCGTTTGGAAGATTATCAACGCTCAGAAACCCTCAAAAACCGCCTCAAAGACAAAGTCTACAACGCCCCCGCGTTGGTCAACTGGTCGGCGAGCAGTCAATGGGCATGGTATTCTGTGCAAACCGTTCGCGGAAAAGAATTCATGGCCGTTAACCCCACCAACAAAACCCGTCAAGCGGCCTTTGACCACGCACAATTGGCCCAGAAACTCTCTGAGGCAACCAACAAAAAAACAACCCCCTACGCCCTTCCTTTTGGTACATTTACGTACAGTAAAGATGACAAAGAAATAGAATTTAGCGCCGAGGGATTTGTGTGGAATTACGGCCTCACGTCCAACACATTGCGCAAAAAAGAACCCGTTCGCTCCGAAGAACGGCGATATTGGGGCGCGGGTGCCAACGACCAAAACGACAAACCCGTTTTCTCACCCGACAGCACCCGAACGGCTTACATCAAGAATTACAACGTGTACGTTCGTTTTGAGAAAACCAAAAAAGAGACCCAACTCAGTTTCGACGGCTCCGAAGGCGACTATTATTCGGGCTACGTTCAGTGGTCACCAGATTCCAAAAAACTGATTTCATTTAAAGTTAGGCCCAACCAAAAACACCTGATTTACTTCGTGCGCTCCTCGCCCGAAGACCAACTCCAACCCAAACTCGAAAGCCGCGAATACCTCAAACCCGGTGATGCGTTGCCAGTACGCCGCCCTCAGTTATTTTTGGTCGACGAGCAGAAACAACTCCCCGTTGATGATGCGCTATTTAACCACCAATACGGGTTGTCGCGCTCGGAATGGCGCAAAGACAGCCGCGCATTTACGTTCGAGTACAACCAACGCGGCCATCAAGTGTACAGGGTGTTGGAAATAAATGCCGCAACGGGCACGGTGCGGGCGGTGATTGAGGAGCAAAGCAAAACCTTCATTGATTACAGTGGCAAACGCTATCGTTACGACGCAACGGATGGAAAAGAAATCATCTGGGCCTCTGAGCGCGACGGCTGGAACCACCTTTATCTGTACGATGGTCTGACTGGAAAAGTTAAAAAACAAATCACCAAAGGCGAATGGGTAGTACGCAATGTGGTCAACGTCGACGAAGAAAAAAGGAGTATTACCTTTGCGGCAAGCGGCATGAACCCCCAACAAGACCCGTACTTTGTGCAGTACTATCGCATTAATTTTGACGGCACTGGCCTGACCGCCCTGACTTCTGAGAACGCCAATCATACTGCCTATTTTTCGCCCGACAAAAAATATTTTGTTGATACCTACTCCCGCGTTGATATGCCGCAACTGACCACGCTTCTCTCCGCTACCGACGGCTCAGTCCTCATGGAATTGGAGAAAGCCGATATTTCAGAATGGCAAAAAGCCGGTTGGAAAGCCCCAGAAGTATTTACGGCCAAAGGGCGCGACGGCAAAACCGATATTTGGGGGATTATCGTTCGCCCTACCAATTTTGACCCCACTAAAAAATACCCCGTCATTGAAAATATCTACGCGGGGCCGCACAGTTCGTTTACGCCAAAATCGTTTATGACCTACAACCGTTCGATGTTTGAACTGGCCGAATTGGGCTTCATTGTCGTGCAACTCGACGGCATGGGTACGTCCAACCGTTCCAAAGCTTTTCATGATGTATGTTGGCAAAATCTAAAAGACGCGGGCTTTCCTGACCGGATGTTATGGATGCAAGAAGCCGCCAAAAAATATCCCTCACTCGACCTTAGTCGCGTAGGAATCTACGGCACCTCAGCGGGTGGGCAAAGCTCCACGGGGGGACTTTTATTTTATCCTGATTTTTACAAAGTGGGCGTTTCTTCCTGCGGTTGCCACGACAACCGAATGGATAAAATCTGGTGGAACGAACAATGGATGGGCTACCCCATCGGGCCGCATTATGCCGACTGCTCCAACGTGACCCACGCCGAAAAACTACAAGGAAAATTGTTGCTGATTCTGGGTGAAGTAGACGACAACGTCGACCCCGCATCCACCATGCAGTTGGTGAATGCGCTCATCAAAGCCAACAAAGATTTTGATTTTTTGATGGTACCCAATATGGCCCACTCCACCGGCGGCGAGTACGGTGAGCGCAAGCGGCGCGATTTTTTCGTACGGCATTTGCTAGGAATTGAGCCCCCCGCATGGACCATGCCGATTACGGTGAATGAAGGTACGAAATAAATCAGAAAAGACACTCAACTGAAAAAAGCGGCGGCATCACGTTTCAGCCGTCGCTTTTTCCGTTTCATCAATTTCATGGTTGGTTGTGCGCACGGAGAAGGGCAATTTTGCCCTTAACAAAAACAACAGCCAATCATGAAAACATTGCTCTACGCCGCTCTGGCGCTGCTATCGTCCTGCATTCCTCCCCACGCACATGTACATCCTGATTCGGACAGCCCCCAAAAAGGGATTGTTTCGGGACGCGTCGTTGACACCAACGGTAAACCTTTGGCCAATGCCGATATAGTGGTCAACAACGCCCAATTTTACAACAATAACATCTTGGGGAAAACCGATGCCAACGGGCATTATAGCCTATCGGTCAATGCTGGCTCGTGGTACGTTCGGGGTACGGTGACCGTCCGTTTTGACAACAAAACCTACGTCCTTGATTTATTTCCCGAAACCACGGGGGCCTTTGCGGGCACCGAAGGCGCTATTCGCAACCTGCATTGGAAATTGACGGGAGAAAAACCAAAAGAATTTGGTATGTCGGGGCACTACGGCGGATCATTGGAAGTGTACGGTGCCATCGGAGTATTCTTCGACACCGACAACGTTGAATTTACTTTTAAACCCGTCGGAATGCTCATTGATGGCAATGCCGGTAAAACCCTGACCATAAAAACGGGCGATGAAAATGCGCAAGACATTCCCCTCGGAAAATATACCGTTACGGCCCGTTATTTGCCCACCAATCAATCGATGCTCCTCCGTCAGCGCAATGCCAATCAGTCATACAAAAACTCGGTCACTGCTAGTTTTGACCCTACTTACCTAGGCGCTACGGGCAGTTACCAGCTTAGCTTGGAGGTGAGGCTACCCTAGCCAAATCTGTTATTTTAAAAGAAAAGCAGCACGGCCTCCCTATTTGCCCTTTTTGTGCGGAAGGGAACGAGAATATCATTATTTTTGAACACTGCAAAAACAGTTTTTTTCAGAAAGATAAAATCGGATTCCTAATGTTAAACATGGTCAAATTAAAAACGGCAGTCCTCTTTTGGTTCGTCATTTTCGTTACAAACACCGTCAAAAGCCAACCCAAGGGCGATTATCCGATTCAACCCGTGCCGTTTACGGCCGTAAAAGTCAATGATCAGTTTTGGGCACCACGCATCAAACGCAACCACGACGTCACGATTCCGATTGCCCTAGAGCAGTGCTACAATACAGGACGGGTCAACAATTTTTTATTTGCCGCCAAAATCAAATCGGGCAAGTTTTGCACTGAATACCCTTTTGACGATACTGATATTTACAAAATCTTGGAAGGAGCCAGTTTTTCGTTGCAAACATTCCCCGACAAACATTTGGAAGCCCGCCTTGACACGCTCATTGACTACGTGGGCAAAGCGCAAGAACCCGACGGTTATCTATATACCAATCGAACCATCGACCCACTACATACGCACCCTTGGTCGGGCCTGAAACGCTGGGAAAAAGAGTCTGATTTGAGTCATGAGTTATACAACAGCGGGCATTTGATTGAGGCCGCCGTTGCCCATTTTCAGGCCACAGGCAAAAAAACATTGTTAAACATTGCCATCAAAAACGCGGATTTGCTCTGTCGTGAATTTGGCCCCGGCAAGTTGGACCACGCTCCCGGCCACCAAATCATCGAAATGGCGCTGGTGAAACTCTACCGCACTACAAACCAGAAAAAGTACCTTGATTTGGCCAAATTTTTTCTGGACGTGCGCGGCAAAGGCAAAGAATACAGCCAAGACCATAAAAAGGTGACAGAACAAACCGAGGCCGTTGGGCACGCCGTTCGCGCCACTTATATGTACGCTGGCATGGCCGACGTAGCCGCCATCACGGGCGACAAAGCTTACCTCAACGCCATTGACAAAATCTGGGAAGACATCATCGATGACAAATTTTACCTCACGGGGGGCATCGGCGCGGCGGGTGGCCACGAAGGATTTGGCGCTCCTTACGAATTGCCGAATATGTCGGCCTACAACGAAACCTGTGCCTCCATTGGCAATATTTATTGGAATTACCGCCTTTTTCTGCTCCACGGCGATTCCCGTTTTTATGATGTGCTAGAGCGCACGCTGTACAACGGCATGGTGTCGGGGGTGTCACTCAGCGGCGACCGCTTTTTTTATCCCAATCCGCTCGAATCTTTGGGGCAACATTCACGGAGTGCGTGGTTTGGTTGCGCCTGTTGCCCGAGCAATGTGTGTCGGTTTATCCCGTCTGTTCCAGGTTATGTTTATGCCCAACAAAATGACCGCGTTTTTGCCAATTTGTTCATGAGCAGTAACGCCGAAATCATGCTCAACGGAACCGCAGTCCAAATTACCCAAACGACCAATTATCCGTGGAACGGTACGGTTGATTTCACTCTGAACCCCGCCAAACGTAAAAACTTCGAGATGGCCATTCGGATACCCGGCTGGGCGCAAAACCAACCACTACCGAGCGACTTATATTCTTTTACGAAAAAAGATGATACTCTTTTTACCTTGATGGTCAACGGCAAACCCGCCGAGTACCAACTCGAAAATGGATACGCCGTTATCAAAAGAGAATGGAAAAAAGGGGACGTTATCCAACTGACTTTACCGATGCCCATTAGGCAAGTAGCCGCCAATAAAAAAGTGGTTGCTGACCAAGACAAAATTGCGCTTCAACGCGGCCCGATTGTGTATTGTGCCGAATGGCCCGAGCATTCGGAAGGTCGGGTGCTCAACTTGGTGGTCAACCCCGAAACCGCTTTCACGGCCAGCTATCGTCCTGATTTTCTGGACGGTGTCACGGTGATTAAAGCGGAAGTTGAACAATCCAAACGGACAATAGACCATCAAATCAATGTCTCCAAGGCTACTTTTGAAGCCATTCCTTATTACGCATGGGCCAACCGTGGGCCAGGTGAAATGGCTGTTTGGTTTGGCACAAAACCCTCTGCTTCTCGCCCACTCCCAGCTACTACTATTGCATCCAAAAGTAAGCTGTCGGCCTCGCACGTGACCAAAACCCTCATCGCGCTCAACGACCAAGCCGAGCCCAAAAACTCCAACGACCACGACAATATTTACTACCACTGGTGGCCCATGAAAGATACGCTTCAATGGGTCCAATACACTTTTGACAAACCAGAAACCATTTCATCCACCAACGTTTATTGGTTTGACGACGGCCCGTGGGGTGGGTGTCGCGTGCCCGCTTCGTGGCGGTTACTTTACCAAAACGAATCAGGAGAATGGAAACCCGTTCAACCCAAAGGCCCGTTTGGGATAGCAAAAGACCAATACAATGAGCTTTATTTTGAACCCGTAAAGGCCAAAGCGTTGAAAATGGAAGTGATGCTACCTAAGGAGTATGCGGGAGGGATTATTGAATGGTCTGTAAAGTAATATGCGGGATTTTTTGCACTTTTCCCCATAAAAATATTATTTTGCTGACTTACACAACCTATGATGAATATTCTCGACACCACCAGTACACATACGCGCGACGCGTACGTGACAGATTGGCGTAACACCTATCACCTGCATCTTACTGACTATGAGCGCTCCAGAGTTTCGTTTGTAGCTGGTTTATTACCTGAATTCGCCACTAAATTTGACGTTTTTCAGGTGTTAAACATCCTGCAAAAAAAACTCGGCACCGAGACGATGATGCGAGCGCTCAACCCAAACGAAACAATTTTATCCCCATTGGCCACTCAAAAAGACAGTCAATGGCTCAAAAAATCCAACATGGTCGGCGTCAATGTCCGAACCATTGGTAGCTTTTGGAACGTTGTAGGCTATGCGCTTACCCTGCCCAAGTTCCACGATTCCATTCATCTTCTACCCATTTGGGAGCCGGGCGTGGTGGGAAGTTTGTACGGAAAAGTGAGCTGGAACATCAACCAAGAGTTTTACAGTTGGCCGCTTCAACAGGCCATTCCGTGGTTGGACTCCGTGGAAAAACAACTGAAAGCGGTCGTTAATTTACTGCACGCCCTGGGCAAAACTGTTGGCTTGGACGTAATTCCCCACACCGACCGTTTTTCGGAAATTGCGCTGATTCATCCCCGACTTTTTGAGTGGGTGCGCCGCGATGGCGGCCGACTGACCGACCATTCGGAGCATATTTGGCAACAGGTTGAAGAAGTGATTTGGCAACACCTCCACAACTGCGGCACGGCCGACAGCAGTGGATTGTATTTTGATAAATCCATCCTTTTCGACCCGAGCATTCCCTTGCTTACTGATAAGCGACGGCAGGAAATTATTTTTGGTTTTGACCATCAACAACGATTGCACCGACGCATTGAGTTGATGAAGGATTTGCTTGCCCACGGCTTCGAAACCCTGCCCATGACCATGGCGCCACCCTACCGGGGACTGCATATCAATCCAGAGGTTTTTGTCCTTGACGAGCGCGGAACGCAGTGGTTTCAATACGATTTTGACCATCCTGAGGGTATGTCGAGGGTATTTGGGCCGCTGACACGCTACCGATTTTATCATTCCAAAAATGATAATCGGCATTGGGAACTGGATTTTGAACGCCCCAATATAGACGCTTGGAATTACTTTTCAAGAAAATACCTTGAATGCCAGCAGGAATTCAATTTTGATTTTATGCGCGGCGATATGGCTCACGTACAAATGCGTCCAGAGGGTGTTCCTGCCCATCCCGATGCTTTTTATGACCCGCTGAGTGCCGTTAAAAAATACATTCAACGACGCGGAACGCCCCACTTCGCGTTTTACGCCGAGACCTTTATCGCTCCTCCCAACGTGATGGGCTACGGCGATGAGTTTGACCATTTGGAAGCCATCCACGCCGACGCTACGCTCGGGGATTTGCAGGCGGCGGTCATCGACTCCCCCGAATTCCGGGAGCGTTTTACCTTGTACGACCAATTGCTCCACAGTCGTAATTTTGCCCCTAGTTTTACGATTATCACGGCCGACAAAGACGACCCGCGTTTTGATGAATTTTACCGAACGGGCAACCTCCTTCGCTATTTTGTTGGAATATTCTTAACGGATATGCCAAGTTATTACAGCCTTGGATTTGAGGTGCGAAACCTTCACTTAACGCGGGGGAAAAACGAAGAATATTCCAAACTGTACGTTTTTCAAATTCACGACGATGCCGAAACCGACAAAGTAACTCACGGACCGTTTGAATGGGGTGAAAACATGGCGCAGTTCCGTGAAATCAACGACTTACGTATTTTTGCAGAAACGATTTGGAAACAAATCGCCAACCAACAAATCAAGTGGATTTTGCCGCCCGATACCACAAAAACACTTGTCGCATGGACCCAAGCCATCGCTCCTATGTATATTTTTGTAGCTAATTTTGACAGTCAATCGGGCATATCTTTGGAAAACATCAACCTTAGTGATTATGATTTGGTGTTTCAAACTACTACCGCACCAGAAGGCCAAATTGCACCCGTTAGTGGGCAAGTGTATAAAATCAGGAAGTAGATTCCAACCAAATCAGGCCGATTTGCGTCTTTTTTATGGTTCTGCATTGAAGAACCAGGTAGGACTATAAACAACCAAAAAACGCTTTTAGCCATGATTAAAATCCCCTTTTTTGCCACGCTATTGCTCCTGTGTGTGAGCTGTGCGAAAACGAGCGTTACGATTGAAGATGAATTGCAAGCCGCCAAAAACGTCACCAATGCTCGCGTAAATTTTAACAAACTGTCTGGGAAATGGACATTTACGGAATACCTGAAAGACAAAACGGTACCCGCCGACGGCGAAGCCTCTATCGAATTTACCGCTTCAGAGACCACTGATAAATTGCAAGTGAACGGACGAGCATTCGTAAATCTCTACAATACCCATTTTACGTTTAATGAAGCTAAATCCAGCATTGAGTTCGTCGCGCCCGTCAGTACGACCAAAATGGCTGGCACGCCCGAAATGATGAAAGCCGAGTATAATTTCCTTAATAATCTAAAAAACGTGACCAAATTTTCGGTCGACGGCACTTCGCTTAAACTTTACGTAGGAGAGCCTGTTTCTGAAATTATGTATTTTAAACGCTAAAATACATTTCTATTTTTAGACACTGGCTTGGGGAATTGGTACTCCAAGCCAGTGTTTTTTTATGAATTCAATCTTAAAAATGAAGATTATTTCTTTCTGTATTTGCGCCAAATACCCAACAGCGTTTGATTGGCATCTTCGGAAATTCTTAGTCCCAGAACCCCACCGCCTAGTACCAACAGAATCACGAATGATTTGACCGCAATGCCGACAAATACCATCCCAAGGCTGTCGTTGGGGATGGAAATCACCTGGGTGATTCCGTACGTAACCACCAGTAATGCAACCGCTTTGATGGTAGCAGGGGTGAAAGGCTGAAGGCCAAAACGGGAATAAATAAACCAGAATTTAATGGCGTTGTAGAGCGTGAGCGACACCAACATGGCCAATGCGGCTCCGTTGTACCCATAAATTGGAATCAATAGGGCGTTGGCAATCACGAGCAAAACGGTCTGAAAAATGTAAAATGCAAGGTCGTAACGATAATACTTTGAACCAATCAGAATTTCAGAGTTGAGCCCCGTGGCCATATCAATCACCCTGCCCAGCCCTACAAAAAGCACCACCCATTTCCCCTGCTCATACACCTCCGATTTAGGAATAATTTTGAAAATACTGTCGATATTGCACCAAATCCCTAAAAACAATAACCCACCGATAATCAACAGATTAAGCGAAGATTTTTTGTAAATCTCGTCGATGTGTTCCATATCATTGCGACTCCAAGACTCGTTTAGCAGCGGCGTACTGATAGACGACAGAGCATTTCTTGGAATGGCGATGACAAGGGCAATTTTGGCCGCAATGTCAAAAATTGCGGTGTTGGTCATCCCGTTGGAGTAGGCTGGGAGGAAAAATTTTTCAATGTTGACCGCCAGATTGACACTTACCCCGCCCATTAAGACCCACAAGCCATACTGCCACATTTCGTTAAAAATTGGCTTGCGCAAAAAGCTAAAATCGACTTTCCAGTACAACCTACCCAGCCATTGTAAATAGCCCAACAACGCAAAAACGGCCAACAAATGCACGAGTACCAGCGCCATAATAAGCTGATCGAAAGTAATCCAGTGCATTCCGTAGCCCACCGCCAAGGCCGAGTTTGTTAGCTTAACGCCCAATTCGCGAATGATGGCGGGGACCACAATTCGTAGATGCACCCGCGCGTAGGCTTCCAAAACGGTCATGTAGACCAAACAAATGGTCAGTGGAAGTAAATAATAATAATATTGAACCAACAGTGGAGAACCATCTTGATAAATCCACCGAAATAAATCACGCCCAAAAACATACAACACACTGAAAATCAAGCACCCCGCCAGCGGCGCAACCATCAAAAAAGCAAAAAAACCGTTGTGTTGTTTGGCTTCGTCCTTAAACCTATTGAAAAAACGTACTGCAATCAGCGGAATGCCCAACTGGGTAAACGAAGCGAAAACCAACGGAAAACTCGTAATGGCGCTGTAAAGCCCCATCTGATCTGTCGACAAGAAGGCATTGTACAAGTACAGAACATTGACGGTCCCGATGATTACGCCAAAATACGTGACAATTGAATTTTTAAGACTTTGGCGAATGATAACTCCCATGAATATATGTTATGATTTTATCGCAATACGACCCGTGTAGTCAATTCGATTGAGCAAAATAGGGGTTTTTTGTTCGGCAAAGTATTGATCTACTGCCTTGCGGGCACCTTGCCAATGTCCGTAGTCATCAATGATTAGCACTCCCCCCGTCACGAGTTTGGGAAACAAATGAACCAGTTCGTGGTACGTAGATTCATACCAGTCGGTATCCAAACGCAACAAGGCAATCGAAGACGGTATTGTTTCAGGAATTGTCTGTTCTACTTTACCCTGTACAAAATGTATTTTAGAAAAAGGGTAATTGGTCTGTTTCATGTTGGTTTGGACGTCGTTCAAATCTGCGTCACATTTATCAATACTTTGCCAAGTCTTCTCCGCTAGAGCACCCGTCATACTTACATCATCGTTTGTGGGCTCACTCATGCCTTCAAAAGTGTCGTACAGGTATAAATTTCGTGAAGTATCCTTGCCTTCCAACAATGTAAGGGCACTCATCATAGAGCTTCCCCCTCTCCAAACCCCACATTCCACAATATCGCCGCTGATTTTATTTTTGGAAATATAATTGACCGCTTGATTCAGGGCATAAAGTCGTTGAATGGAAGTCATTGTAAATGGGCGACATTGATTCATCAAACGACCAAAATCTTTGTCATTTTCAATGTCAATGTTGGCAAAACGGTATGTTCCTGCCTTCACAACTTCGTACCCCATTTTTTCAATGAGCGAAAGAATGATTTTTTTCATCTAAATAATTTTGGACAAAAATACTTTACTTATTAAATCTTGGCATTTCTAGTTAAGCGACTTAGCTTTTTATTTTTTTCGGTAAACCGCCACCACCGTGGGGCCTTGCGTAAACACGGGCAAGCGTTTTACCAAAAAACGAGTGGTAAGGTGAAGCAAATTTACCACGGCTGAATCTCCAAATTGTTTTTTGAGCCAAAGCAAATACGCCGTACTTTTATTGACAGATACCGATGGCTGAACGGCCACCTCAATCAATTCTAAATCAAACAATTGTGCAACATAACGCAGAGAATCTGGCGCCCATAACAACATGTGGTGCGGAGGCACATTAAGGGTATGATACGGGTCTTCTTTGAAAATATAACAATCATTGTTGGGAACGCCAATGGCCAAAAGTCCGCCTTTTTTCAAACACGCGATGGAATCTTTCAAAAAATCTCCGACTTCATTGACGTGCTCAAACAACTGAAAAGCGCACACCATATCGTAGGTCCCCGCTTGTTTTTGGGCATGAGCCGTTATCGTTTCATCCACAATATTGAGGTCGTGGGTTTTACCGTATTCCACGGCGTCTGGATTAAAATCCAAACCCGTTGCCTGCGCTTTTTTCTCTTTTAATTTTTCTAAAAAATAGCCCCTCCCGCACCCAATTTCTAGTACTTTTTGTTCAGATAGAATAAGACCATTCACTTTTTCGTGTTCCCATTTCCAAACCGAATAATAGCCCTTATACACCCGTGCCAAATCGGCATAAAATTGCCCATCACCCGCCAAATTGAATGGGTAATAAAAACGAAGCCCAGAGGTCTTGCAACGGTAAATATCCACCGTTTTTAAGCCCTTAAAATAGCCGCTTACATCAACACCAAACTGGGTTTTATACTGGCTGATAATCTGTTTTGGCAAAAGTCGGCTTTCGAGGACAACCTCAGGACTGCCAGTAAGGGGTGAAATAACGGTCATTGAATAGTTGTTTCAAAAAAGTTAAAAACTTCAATATATGTCGAGGGGTAAGGGCTACTACAATTATAAGGCTTATTGAGTATCTCTTTGCAAAATCTGTTGTAGTCTTTCGATTCGCAATTCTATTTCATACTCCTGCCTCATTTTTAAAGCTGCATTTTTCCCCATTTTTTGCGCAAGTTGAACATTATCCAACAAAAGGCACACATAATCAGCCATTTTCAAATAATCTCCTTCTTCCACTAAAAAGCCAGTTATTTCATGATCAACAGCCTCTTTTATCCCAGCATGACGCGTACTTATAATCGGCAGTCCTGCCGCCGAAGCCTCCAAAATCGTATTAGGTGTACCTTCTGAATCCCCATTTTCGGGGTTAGTGATAGAATGCTGGACAAAAATCCTTGCTTTGCGGTGCCATTCTGCCACTTCATCGGGTGATTTTATCCCTGCAAATTCAACGGCATGTTTCATACCCAAGGTTTCCACCAGTGCTTTTGAGGACTCAAGAAGTTCGCCTCCGCCAATCATCACCAGTCGTGCATCAGGATGTTTTTCGAGTACCTTATCAAAAGCCTGCAACGTCAGGTGCGGCGCTTTTTTTCCCGTAAACCGTCCCACCGACAGTACTATTTTTTCAGCCTGCTGTGGATTTGCTCCGTAAAACTTTTCAGTTTCAACGCCATAGGGGTTATTGATAATTTTGGCGGCAGGAGCACCCATTCCCATCAATTGAGCCGCCATATCTTTCGACACTACAATAATTTTTTCCGCAATTTCGAAAAGACGTTGATAGTCTTTTTTGTACTTTTCAATGGTCGGACGATGGGAAGCGTCGAAGCCGTGAAAATGAACCACCAAACGCGTATTTGTCTTCTTACAGGCTTCCATTACACCCAAACCCGTAATTCCATATTCTGCTAGTACAACATCTGGTTTTTCTTTTTGCAAGTACTTTGTCAAAAAATAAGTATAAAAAGGTGGGTAGAATACAGAAAACACGCGTTTAATTCCTATCCGAATCAACTCCCCTGCGGGAATAGAAATGATGTTTTCCCCTTCCTTTGTAATGTAAGGCCGCCAGCCACCCGTCAATGTGATTTCTGGTTTTAGGTACGATAAATGATTGTGAATGAATGTTTCGGAGTAACTATTCCGATTGGGATAAGCAATGCACAATTTCATCGTTATTTCTTCGCCTTGGCCACAACCAAATACGTACATCCGTCGGTGTCGGTGGCTTGTTGAGAACTGATTTTATCGAATAATACGATCAAAAACTGCATCGGAATTGTCAGCAAAGGGCGTAGGAATTTGGGTATTTTGAACAACAATCCATCCTGAAACAACTGCAATCCCATGGCCGCCCGCCCAATGATACCTCGAAAGGCAATCACCTCAAAACCATTGCGCTCCACGATTTTACGCAATCCCGTCGACGTCCAACGCCAATAATCCGTGGGGTCAGGATGGTACATCCAGTACCCGTGCGTGGTGAGCAGCAGCAACCCGTTGGGTTTAAGAATCCGCTGCGCTTCGCGAAGATAGCCTTCAGGGTCGTCTACGTGCTCAAGCACCTGGGTCGAAAGCACCACATCAAGCTGGTTATCAGGGTATTGAATTACGCTATCGTTGCCCACAATAATATCTGCGTGGGGATTCCACGCCAAGTCAATGCCTAGGTAGTCAATATTTTTATCCGAAAAAAGAGAAACGTAAGGCTTGGTTCCGCAGCCATAATCCGCCAGTTTAATCGGGCCTTGGGCGGTTTTTTGCCGAACATATTGATCTCTTCCCCACTCCACCAACTGCCGTAGTTTTTTGAGGTAATACCAACGCGGATGCCCAAACGGGGGCTTAATACGATAATGCTCGTCGGGGTTGTCGGGAAGTGCTTCGGCGCGAATAGGTTGCGACATAAAAGAAATACGATTGTCGAATGTAAAAATTAAGAAAGCGACTTTGCTCTTTTCACTAAAATCTCCGCAATTCGCTCGGCAGCGTGGCCGTCCCAAAGCGGCGGAATAACGCCTTTTTTGGCCCGACCTTCGAGGATCTCGATTACTTTTTCGTGCACAGTCACGGGGTTCAAATCGGCCAACAATTGATTGGTTCCGAGTTCGACCGTCACGGGGCGCTCCGTGCTATCGCGGAAGGTCAAGCAAGGCACCTGCAAATAGGTCGTTTCTTCCTGAATACCGCCCGAGTCGGTGATGACCAAGGCCGCATTTTCCATCAAATTTAAAAACTCCAAATAGCCCTGCGGCTCGGTCAAAATCAGGCCCTCAATCGCGTCTAATTTTGCTTTTAAGCCAAATTTCTCAATGTTATTTTTGGTCCGGGGGTGAATCGGAAACAGTACTTTTTTGTACGGGGTCGTATTTTCAATAATCTGCAAAATACTCGTCAGCCCTTCGGCGGTATCGACATTGGCGGGGCGGTGCATGGTCATAAGCACAAAATCATCTTTGGCTACGCCCAATGAAGGCATAATGTCCAGAAGGCCAGCTTTTTGACGATAATACACCAGCGAGTCAATCATGCAATTGCCCACCATAAATACTTTTTCGTCGGGCACGCCTTCGTGTTTGAGGTTGTCAATACCTGCCTGCTCGGTCACAAACAGATAATCCGAAATACTGTCGGTCAAAATACGGTTGATTTCTTCGGGCATCCGGCGGTCGCCGCTCCGCAATCCCGCTTCAACGTGCGCAATCGGAATGTGCATTTTGGTGGCTACCAACGCACAGGCAATGGTGGAGGTAACATCCCCCACCACCAACACCAAGTCAGGCTGCTCGGCTTCTACCACCTTTTCAAACTCCAACATGATTTTGGCCGTTTGTTGAGTGTGCGAGCCGCCGCCGATTCCCAGAAAATAATCGGGCTTGGGCAATTCGAGTTGGTTAAAAAATACGTCCGACATCTTGGCGTCGTAATGCTGCCCCGTGTGAACGATTTTTGATTCAATCTCGCTTTTTCGCTGAAAAGCACGATGCAGCGGCGCTACTTTCATAAAATTGGGCCGTGCTCCTACAATGTTAAGAATCTTCATTTCTTGGTTACGAATTCAAATACGTTACGATACCCTTCGATAACGGTTTGTATATTTATTTCCTCTTTAATAATCTCCAATGAACGTTGGCCAAAGGCCCGAACCCGCTCGGGATTTGCCAACAACAAGTCCAAAACTCGTGCCAAATCAGCGGCGTTTCCGTTCTTGAAATAATAACCGTTGGTTCCTTCGCGTACCAAGCGTTTTTCGGTGCCGTCGGCCACCGAGCATACCACGGGTTTGGCAAAACACATGGCATCGTTGATAGACAGGCCGCCCATTCCGCCCAGTACATACACCGCTGACTCGTGCAAATATTGCCCCAAATCTACTGAATTGTACACTCCTCCCACAAAACGCACAGCTTCTGCCAGTCCTGCCTCTGCCGCCTGTATTTTCAGTTTTTCTAGCTCTGGCCCAAAACCTACCACCACCAACTCAATGTCGGGATAGGTTGGTTGTAGTTTTTTTACGGCTTCGATAATCAAATCCACACGTTTCCACTGCACCAAGCGCCCCACGTGAATTAGGCGATGGGGATTGGGCTGCAAGATAGAAGGTCGTTTTTGAACTGTTTCAAACGCCGCCAATAGTTCGTCGGTATCGGGGGAGTTAGAAATGACAAATATTTTCTCTGATGGCACACCGTAGCTACCAATGATTTCGTGGGCTTCGTCAATGTAGTTGATGTGAGCATCGGCCAATGGCAAATTCAAACGGCGCAGTAAGGAGGCAATCCAAAAAAGAATATAGCCAATCCAAGTTTTGTTGGAATCCTGAAAATTTTCGGAGAGAAACTGAGGAGAGAAATAAAACTCTTTGACCCGCCCCCAAATGGCGTAGTTGAAGGGAATATCCCGAGCGATGAGCTTGGCCCCCAATCCCCGCAACCGCCTATAAAAGAACGGATTGAGGGTGAGGTAGAGAAAATACGGCCAAGTAGTAATCACCACAATATCAGGACGAAAAGCTTTGAGCGTGGGCAATAAATCCTTAAAAAAAGGTTTGCCATACCAAGCGCGGTATTCTTCCAACTCCACCACCCGAAACAGCGCATTGTCGGTTTCCTCCTTCACGGCCGCCCCCGTTGCTTTCCCTTTTTGGGCGGGTTTTATCATCAAAATCTCGTACCCCGTTCCCGCCACAATCTTGTTCAGGATGAGCTTAAAGTAGTGGGGCAAAGCGGGCATTACAAAACAAACACGCATCTAGTTCTGAATTAGAATAACGCCAACGAGCTAGGTTAAAAAAATCTCATCGGCGTTATTTTGGAGGCGCAAATGTACAAATTTCTAGTTAGGCTTCAGCGTCCAAGTTCGGTCGGCTACTTGCTTAATTTTGTCTTTAGAAAAATAAACGGGGAAATAACCGTCTTTGGCCCATAATTCAAACAAATCGACATAATGCGGATCGTCGGGGTTGGCCGATTGACCGGGGCTGTTGATTCCCAAGGTCTTGTCCCAGTTTTCGGTATCTACCAAAATCCGAAACGAAGCGCCATGCTCCTGATTGAGGTTGTTGCCAGTATTGCCCACCACTTCGCCGTAGCCGCCACGAGGCAAAGGGCCAAGGTTAATTTTAGCGCGTTGCTCCTCACCTACCCACTCGCTGAGCGCATGCGTAAGTTTAATGTGTTTGTTTTTGGCTTGTCCGTACTGCCATTGGTTCATGTCATTGCCCAACCGTGCAGTGAGTACCTGAATCGCTTTCTCTAAACTATTCACCAACAACCCATTACGCGCTTTGATGGGGTCTATACCAAACTCAGGGCGGGGCGTAATGACCCAATCTACGAGCCGCTTGGTGGGCAGCGTTTTAAAATAGGTCTGAATATTTTGGGGGACGGTCAGTTGATAAACGGCCTTTTTTAATTCAGTTTCCCATTGTACATAAATGGCCGCCGCCGTCGAATTGGGCTTTAGTTGATAATCCCACGCCTGCAAAAGCGCTTGAGCTTTCGTCACTTCATTGCTTTCTTTGGCCGCATTGGTATTCAGCGCATTGATTAAGACAGGCAACAACGTGCGGGCCGTTCCAGAGAGATAATCGGTTTGCAAGGTCGCGAAATCCTGCAACGACATACGCTTTCCAGCGTTCAGCACTTCTTCGATGCGATGCGCCCGCACAGGGTTGGACCATGTCCAGCCAATGGCGTTGCGGTTGGGGAAATCAACGGGCGTCATGTTGTTGTTGGCCGTGACCACGTAGCCTTCTGCGGGGTCTTTTTTGTTGGGCAACAGCTGAATGGGTAAATAACCCGCCCACTCGTAGCGGCCATCGCCAGGCACGGGCACAAGCCCCGTCCAGTTTTTGCGAATGGGCGAAATCCCCACTGCCTGCCAGCCGATGTGGCCGTTTTTGTCGGCATAAATCATGTTTTCGCCGGGGATACGGCTAAAACTGCACGCCGTCCGAAACTCTTCCCAAGTACGCGCTTGGTTCATGCGCAAACTCGCCAAATAGGGGGCACAACCCACCTCCAACCAACCAGCCCGCACGGCGTACAATTTGTTTTTGGCCCCCTCTTCAAACACCACCGGCCCGTGGCGGGTGTACTTGAGTGTAATCACCTCAGGCGAGCCGTTGGCTACTTTAATCGTGTCTTTCAGGATTTTAAGATTTTCCCATTTCCCTTGGTATTTGTACTGATTCGGATTTTGAGGATTGGTTTCGTAGACGTACAGGTCTTCGTTGTCGGTTTCAAAAATGGTCAATCCCCAGGCAGCCACTTCATTGTGGCCCACCGAAACGCCCGGCAAGGAGGGCTCGCCCGCCCCCACGACGTTCCAGCCCGGGGCGTGCAAATGTACCCAATACCGCAACGACGGCACTGATTGCGCCCGGTGCGGGTCGTTGGCCAGCATCGGATAGCCGCTTTGGGCGCGGTGGCCGCTGATAATCCAGTTGTTGGAGCCGACATTGGCTTTTTCTTCTTCGTACCAACTGTCAAAATCAAACGCAGGCGTGTGACTCGCTTTTTTATCGTCTTTAACAAATTTCAAAGGCGCACGGAAGGCTTCGTACAATTCGAGTATGGGTTGAAAAAGGTCTTCGCTCTGCACGGTTTTGTCCAAGGTCAAATCGGGTTCGTTGGCGGTTTTGGCGGGGTGAAACCACTGCAAATCACGCAGCTTTTCGGCACCCACCAACTGCACGATTCGGGCATTGTTGAGTTCGTCTTTGACGTTGCTCAGCAATCCTTGATGCCGACTGATGACGATTTCGGGCGTCCAGTAATCGGGCAGCGTGTTTAGGACTTTAAATTCAAACGGAAGTTTTTCGGGCGTTTGGCGCATCTCGCGAATGTAGGCGTTGATTCCCTCCACAAAAGCATTGATAATGAGCGCACTGCGGGGGTGGTAGTGAGCCAGTTCAGCCGTAAGATTGCCCCGAAATTTAAACAATCGACTGCCAATGTCGCGTTTCAATTCTTTTTTTCCGAGGAGTTCGGCCACCGTTCCTGTGGCTTGTCGCCGCCAGATTTCGAGTTGAAACAGGCGGTCGGAAGCGGCCACGTAGCCCTGTGCCATAAACAGGTCGTGGTCGTTTTGGGCGTAAATGTGGGAAATTCCCCAGCGGTCGCGGATGACCTCGACGGGTTGTTGGAGGCCTTTGAGGGCGAGGGTTTGGGCGCAAGAAGCCGTACAACGCACGAACAACCCCACGGCAAGCAGCAGTACAAATGGTTTCAAAGGATACAGTTAGGTTAATGAAACCTAATGTTAGTAAAATTTGGAAGATTTCTCAAGAAAAAGCGACGAAACCGTTTTGGTGAGTGGCTATTTGGGCGGAATGTGTTCTAAATAGCACATTGTCACTAATATATTTAAATATGAGAGGACTTAACCGCGTCACTTTAATTGGAAACCTTGGAAATGTGCCTGAATTTCAGGCCTTAGAAGGCGGCATAAGCGTAGCAAAGTTTTCGCTGGCCACAACTGAAATTTTCAAAGACAAAAATGGACAAAACCACACTCAAACCGAATGGCACAATATCGTTATATGGCGTAGTTTGGCAGATTTAGCAGCCAAATACCTCCAAAAAGGAAGTTTGGTCTATATTGAAGGTAAAATCAAAACACGTAATTATGAAGATAAAGACGGCAGCACGACTATCAAATCCTACGGAGTAGCTTTTGAGGAGTTTATCAATCACTTTCCGCTGGATGCCATTGATGAGATAGACGAAAAGAAAATCATTGAATTCTGTCGCTATTTGGTCCTTGAACGCAAGGTGTCTGCTTCTACCCAAAACACCGCCATCAATGCCATCAAGTTTTATTATGAAAAAGTACTGGGCGGTAAGCGGCGGTTTTATGCCCTCCAACGGCCCCAACGCGACAAAGCCCTGCCAGTGGTGCTCAGCAGCGATGAGGTACAGCGGATATTGAATACGATTCAGAACCTCAAGCACAAAATGATTCTAAGCCTTATTTACGCTTCAGGGTTACGAATTAGCGAAGCGATTCGACTCAAAATCAAAGACATAGACTCCCATCGAATGCAAATACGCATAGAGCAATCAAAGGGCAAAAAAGACCGTTATACGCTGCTATCGCCCAAAGCCTTGGAATTGTTACGAAAGTATTACATACAGTATAAGCCCATTGACTATTTGTTTGAGGGGCAAGACGCGCCCATGTATTCGGCACGATCTATTCAACAGATTCTGAAAGCAGCATGCCAAAGAGCAGGCATCAAAAAAAATGTTACAGTGCATACGCTTCGGCACAGTTTTGCCACGCACCTGCTCGAAAACGGCACCGATTTACGCTACATTCAACTCCTGTTGGGGCATGAAAGCAGCAAGACCACTGAAATTTATACTCACCTCACTACCAAAGGATTTGACCAAATAAAAAGTCCGTTGGATACTTTGGAAATATAAATTGAGGATAGTATGTTTGATAGCAACAATCAATCACTTTGTAAAACTACGTTCCCCTCGCTCAATGCCGATATATACGCAATAACAAAGAGAAAGTAGCGTAAACACAGATGTTGTCTGCTATGTTAGAAAAAACTCTAAATTCCGAAATTTCTTATTACTTATTTGACACTTTTAACAATATTTACGACTTAGAATGAAATCAAAGACTGTAATTATTCCAAGTTTATTTTTGATCTATTTGATTTTTATTACAATTTCAGACTTTTCTTTTGTCGGTTATTGGACAGACATAATATTCTCAGTAGTTCTAGCAATTTATTCTTACCGACTTACATTTAAACCAGGACAAACCAATAGGGTTTTAAAAGTATATTCTAAATCTGTTGCAATAATATGTCTGACTTTGGTCTTTGGGTTTTTAGGACTAAACATAATTAATCCATTTTCTATAGACAAGTTGAAAATGAGAAGTTTTATGTTTCAGACAGTTGAAGGAAGAATTTTCAATGGTTACTTTAAACCTGTTGGAGCATATTCAGGTGGTTTTGGAAATTTTTGGATAACTGAAACACCGAAATATTTCCCAATTATTGAATATGAAGTTTATTGGGACAGAACTGTTCACCACGATTTTAATGATGACAATTTTGATGGAGTTCCAACAAATAACTACGAGGTTGTAAAATCATATATTCTCGATGAAGTTTTGAAAAAAGAGAAACTCAAATAGAAGAAACACAGCAGCCAACATTAGGTTTAGCATTATTGGGGCTTGACGAATACTGCCTCAGCATTTGTTCTTTATTGTGCTTCAGTTCGGGATTGACGTTATAAATTTGGCTTATGAATAAAACATCAGCAATATTGCAATCATTGGGCTTTGGTTATGGGCTGACGGAATGCTAATTCCCCAACAACGCCAAGCCTTTTTCGTTATACACCATTTTGAGAACGACACTAACAATCATATTGATACTAATAGGATTTTTGACTTTCGGACAAGAAAACAAACTTGGCGAAGACGGAAGTCTCATAAATAAAATTGAACCAGATATATTGGACAGTTTATATGTGAAAGCTTTAAACAATAGGATTGATTTGCTTTTGCAGAGTGGATGGCATTACGTTGAAATGAACGAATACGGAAGCAGAATTAAAAACTTAATCGTGCCTGACAGGTATAAATTTCTGACGACAGACGAATTAATTGACTTATCAATAAAAGAGAAACGGACAATTAATGTTTTAAGAATTGTTCACAACATAATATCCAAGGACACGGTTGACATAAATTTTAGTTATATAGGATTTACAGGAAAAAGAAAACTTCATTTCTGCAGAGGAATACGTTTAAAAAAAACAGAAATTACTGTGGGTTGTGGTGGGATAAATGGATACCAGCCTGACATAAGATTTGCTTTCGACAGTCTGATAAATGAATGGAAAATAATAAAAAATCGATTTGTAAAAACAAATGGAGAATAGAAAAACGGTGTATAACAGCCGTTTTGCAAAAGCTGAGGTTTCGTGCTTCTATGACTGTGAAGTGCTAAATTCAAGCTTTGTGCATCTAATGAAGTTTAGTGCTGAAAAACCCCGCCTTCGCAAAGCGGCAAAACGTTAGCAGTAATTTTAAACAGAACATAGTGAAACATAATATATATCAAATTGACGCATTTACAGACACAATTTTTGGAGGAAATCCTGCTTGTGTTGTGCCACTTGACAATTGGTTGTCAGACGAAATCTTGTTGAAAATAGCAAAAGAAAACGCAGTTGCTGAAACTGCTTTTTTTGTTGACAAAGGAGAAAAAATCCATTTACGATGGTTTACGCCTGAAATTGAAATGGATTTGTGCGGTCACGCTACACTTGCAACTGCTCATAGTTTAGCGACAATTCTTGACTATAAGAAAGATAAAATTGTGTTTGAAACTTTAAGTGGCGACTTAATTGTCAAAATTGAAAATGGAAAATATAAAATGAACTTCCCATCAAGAATGCCTGTTGTCGACATCTTACCACCGACAATTTCAAAATCCTTAAATATTCAACCGAAAGAAATTTTAAAATCAAGAGACTATGTTTTGGTGTATGAAAATGAAACAGAAGTTAGAAACATTGAAATTGATAGACAATTATTCGACCAAATAAATATTGACCCAGGAGGTGTAATTGTAACAGCAGTTGGTGATAAATGCGATTTCGTTTCAAGGTTTTTTACACCACAAGCATCAATTCTAGAAGATCCTGTAACAGGTTCTGCACATTGTTCTTTAATTCCATTTTGGTCAAAAAGACTTAATAAAAAAGAACTTTATGCCAAACAAGTTTCTGAACGATTAGGGAAGTTGTATTGTGAAGACAAAGGAGACCGAGTGATTATTAGTGGGCAAGCAAAAACATATTCAATTGGAAAATTTTGGACAGAATAAAACTACTGCCAACAAGGTATTGCCAAAAGCGGGGCTTCAGTACATAATCCAAACTTTTGGTATTTCTATAAACTTTTGTACTTTAACCAAGCATTAGCAATTCTAAACCCCGCCTTCGGCAATACCTGTCCGTTGGCAGTAATTTTAAAAAAAAGACCTCATGTGGACACACAAAAACACTTTTGCTATTGGTGGACTTGAAAACATTGGGTACGCAGACAAAGAAGACTTTTTAATCGTTTTATCAAGTCAGGGACAGGGAATCTTTAACTGCAAAACGGGAGAAAAAATTGCAAGACTGAACAATGATTCAAATTGGTGGGACAAATTCGACCAATCGACAAATTCAATCGTAGGTTTTGACATTTTAGAAAATATTGAAATAAAGACTTATGGACTTTATGGCAGCGACAACTTAGCAAAGACAACACAAGACAATTGGACTTTGATTATATCTGAACCCGAACCAGACGACAGACCATTTGAGAAATATTTAGTCCAAAAAATTTATTTATTATCGCCTGACGGGACAGAAAAGAAATTTATTTGTAAGGATGGTGCTTGTGAATTAAGAGCATTTGGATTTTCCGAGACTGGCGACACTTTCGTTATTGCATTAAGTTGCGACTTGACAATTTATAGCAGGACATAAGCATTGCGAGAAAATAAAAACTACCGCCAACATGGATTTGTGGCAAGTGGGGGCTGACGAAAGTAATTGAACATTCGTAATTTTATGTACTTTTGTTTCGGCGGACGGAAACCTATTGAATATTTGTAAGTAACTCAGCATCAGTATTTTACATCGGCAGACGTTCGGGCGAACGAGTTTCAAAACCCCCACCTGACCACAAGCCCTGTACGTTGGTGGCTACTGTAAATCAACTTAATAAACATCCCAAATATGAAAAAAACAATCTTTTACTTAATTCTAATCAGTTTGCTTTATTCAAGCTGTAAAAAAACGGTCGAAACACCATTACCTACGCCAACACAAATTATATCTTTTTCGCCTACATCAGGAACTACTGGCACCGACATAACGATTGTTGGAGCAAATTTTATAGGTACGACATCCGTGTCCTTTGGCGGAGTGGCAGCTTCTTCATTTACAGTTGTCAATGCCACTACCATCACAGCTAAAGTCGGTATCGGAGCAAGTGGAGAAGTTACAGTATTTGCTCCGACAGGTACTGCCAAACTATCAGGGTTTACCTTTGTGAATCCGCCTCCTACCATTGCATCAATTAGTACCAAAAGTGGAACAACCAACTCAATCATTACCATCACAGGTACTAATTTCACTGGGGCAACAGCTGTAACGTTTGGTGGGGTAGCTGCATCTTCATTCAAAGTTGATAATGCCACCACTATCACGGCGGTCGTGGGTACTGGTAATAGCGGAGACATCGTTGTAACTACTCCGAGTGGAAATGCTACATTGGCGGGGTTCGTATTTAACAGCCCCAACGTAACATCATGCAAGATACAATCTACATTCAACAGTCCTGTTGTGGTCGGATTTACCAATAATCAATATCGAGTTCCTTCAACTGGAACAGTGAAAGTGGGTATTATTTTTGTTGATTTTAACGAGGCTATTGCGACGAAAACTCCAAAAGAAATCTTTGATACTTATATCTCACCAGAAGCAGAAGATTTTTTAAAGACAATGTCTTACAACAAATTAAAGTTAGAGTTAGAACCTACCTTTGAATGGTTCAGGATGAGCAAACCAGGTACTTCTTATTCATTTTCTACTTTTGCAGACCATAAAGCTTATATCCAAGAGGCAATTTCCTTAGCAAATCCAAAAGTTGATTTTTCTAAATATAGCCATGTTTATGTCGTCACTGACCCAAACAATAGTCCCTTGGCAGGTGCGGCCGCATGGAACTCAAACAGTAACGCAAGCGGAATCAATGTGGACGGCAAGTTTGTGAATAACGCTTTCACTTCTGGTAAAGCATTGAAAGATTGGCCAAAAGGATTATTATTTGCTCATGAATTTGGGCATAATTTAGGTCTTGTCGATCTGTATCCTTATAATGGAACACAGCATAGATTTGTAGGTGATTATAGCCTTATGGGTTTGATTAGTGGCATCGCTCCTGAATTTTTAGGTTGGGAACGTTGGACATTGGGTTGGTTGGATGATAATCAAATAGTATGCCAAGGCAATGTGGGTAATGGGTCTGTTACCTTGACCCCTATCGAAACCGCAGGGGGTGTTAAGTTATTGACTATACCGATTGATACCAAATCAACGATTGTGGTGGAAAGTAGAAGAAAGCTGGGCTACGACAAAAATTTGGTAAAAGAAGGCCCTTTGGTTTACTTGGTAGATGCCAGTATAGCCTCTGGAAATGGTGCCGTGAAAGTTTTGCCTATCAATGAAACTGACACCAAAAAACATCAAGCAACAATGAGCGTTGCCCAAACGATAACATATCAGGGCATTACTATAACTTATACAGCCCGTAGTAATGATGGCGATGTAATTACTTTTGAGAAAAAATAACAATGATATGGGGCTTTCAAATTATTTCATGATTGTACGGACAGTTGGATTGCAAAAGTAGCAGCAGCCACCAACATGGTATTTAATAAGGACTGGCTGACGGAAGTAATTCCGCTTTTGGAATGCTATTTGGCTTTTGAAGGTAACTGAACATCCGTTTTTCAAATTCCAATCCTTCTTAAATACCTGTTCGTTGTACAAAATCGAGGTGGGATCATCCTTAGGCCAGTTGTGGAGCAGGTGTGCCGTTTTTGGGCTAACTTCGCGGGGGCGTAAGCCAGAGGCTTTGAAGCAGCGGCGAAGTTAGCCAAAAACCACGAAAAAAGACGTCGCAAATCTGAGATTTGCAAAATATTTTTTCGTTCCGGCTTGGCGAGCTTTAGGCCACTTTTCCTACCACCTCAACTTCGTACAACAGGGGATTACCGAAACCCCCTTTCATTTCGACCTAATGGGTCTCTATTTCAGGGGACTTCGGTAATCCCCAATCTGTTAGCGGCAATGGAAAGAAACATAGAAAACAGAAAATATGAACATACTAATTTTAATAGCCAACATATTGACACTTTTAGCTTTTGTAGTTCACACTTTTATTGGCGATAAAGAACTAAAAGTAAACGAACCGACATACGGAAATGATGAGAATTTTCACAAAAGAGAAAAATGGACCATGGCAAGATGTGGTTGGCATTGGGTTTCGTTTGACTTACTTTTTGCTACAATCGGACTCGGGCTGATTAACTTTACCAACTACTTTGACAACGAAAAACTATTTTTGCAAATACTAACAATATACTTTTTAGGCTATGCAGTGGTTTGGGTTTTGACAATTGCAATTTCAAAACAGTTTCCTAAAAACTATTTTAAACTTGGACAATGGATTTTACTGTTGCTAATTAGCGGACTTATTTACTTTGGAACAAATTAATATAACATATGCTTAAACTTGGTGGGTACATAAATATAGTTATTGCAATTGGACATATAGTTGGACTTTTTTGGGCTGACAAAATGTTTGAAGTAACAGGAATTGGAAAAGAAATGACAGAACTTGCTCAAACGCATTCTACATTGCCGTATTTACTGACAATTTTTGTAACATTCGTATTTTTTATTTTTGGGTTATATGGGTTTTCGGCTGACAATAAGTTTAGACCACTTCCATTTTTGAAACCAGTGATTTTTATGATAGCAGGAATTTATCTACTTCGTGGATTTGGAGAACTCATATTTGACTTGGAAAAACAACAAGCAAACCAGTTTTTGGAAATAACCTATTCACTAATTGCAGTTTTTATTGGACTTCTGTTTTTGATTGGCGGACTAAAAAAATGGAAATTAAAACAGACAAATGAATAAACAACGACCCGCTAAGCATTGTATTGGCCATAGTGGGACTGACAGTTATAAATTCAACATTTGTAATTCTATTAATCATTTGTGCAAATGTTGGGCTGACGTTTTTGAAATGCCCCACCATCGTCAATACGCAAACCGTTGGGCAAAATTGAATAAAAAAAGACGAAGCAGAAGATGGGTTTACAATTCATAAATCTAAAAGATTTTCAGGACATTGAGGCAAGATGATGAAAGAAGAAAAGAATTTTCTAAAGAGAAACATTTGCCTCAATGGCAAAAGATTTTGAAAAAATCTTGAATTGTAAACAAATGAGTCTTGATATATATTGTCTTTTTTATTCAACTTCGCCCAACAGACTGCACACATTTACCCTCCGCTGGTGGTAAGCGTATCCCAACACCCTCAGCATTGTAAGTTTCAATTTGTTGACATTTGCTTTTCACCCCAACTTCTCATTTGACTAATAAACGGAATTAATTCTTTTCCTGTATCCGTAAGTGAATATTCAACCTTCGGTGGAACTTCTAAATAAACCTTTCTAACAATTAGTTCATCGGCTTCCAATTCTTTTAGCGTTTGAGTAAGCATTTTGGGTGTTATACCCACTACTGCTCTTTTTAATTCCCCATATCTCAAAAAACCATCTCTCAATATCCATAAAATTCGGCCCTTGTACTTTCCACCTATTCGTTGGAAAGCATAATCAACTGCACAATGTGCCTTTTTAATATTATTCTTCATTTATTTATAAGTTTAAAATATTGATAATCAACAATAGTATCATTTTAGTATGTAGGCTACTTTATTGTATGTACTTGCTGTAAAGATAATAAGGAGTTTTCTTTGTATAAAATTTTACTTACAATAAATCAAAAGAAACAATGAATGCATCAATTAAAAAAGTCCTGCATTTTCCAATAACAAAAATTATCGTAGGCATTGTCGTTCCTTTTTCGCTATTTGTCGTAATTCAAAACTTTGTTTTGAAACCTTTTTTTTATAGTATTATTCAAGATAAAAATATTGCTAATCCAATTATTCACATTATTTCTTTTATTGTTTTATTAACCTCTTATTACTATTTATTCCGTTTTTATGATAAAAGAGAAATAACAGAGCTATCCCTAAAATACTTTTTTAAAGAAATGTTTGGAGGGTTTTTCTTTGGTTTTTTTGCAATTTCATTCGTTATTTTCATTTTATACGTCTTAGGGTATTATCAAGCATTTAGTATTACAACAGCTCACTACCCCATCAAATTTTTCACGTTTTTAATGTTTGCGGCCATAGTAGAAGACCTGTTTCATAGAGGGTTAATAGTTCGTGTCTGTGAAAATTGGTTAGGAACTCATCTAACCATTGTCATTGCAATGTTAGTTGAGCTTCAACAACACTTTTTCAATCCAAATTTCAACCTATTTAGTCATTTTCTTACTTTAATTTGGGGGTTTACTATGGCAATGATGTTTATCTATACTAAAAGAATATGGCTGCCTTTTTTCTTCCATTTAGGCTGGAATTTTTCACAGCCATTTTATGGCTCAAATCTTTCGGGGCTAAATAATATGGGCAGTATAATTCAATCCAAATTTAATGGCCCTGAACTATTAACAGGTGGTGCAGTTGGAATTGAAGATTCCATTTTTACAGTAACTTTTTTATTGCTTATTGGAATCATATTTTATTATCTGGCAAAAAGAGAGGGTAAAATTGTAAAAGGAAAACTGTTTAAAAGATGAATTTGAAAGATGCGTTTTCAAGTCTTGGTAACTATTTTTCACCAAGGATTATAGGTGAAGTAAATGACCAATATTTTAAAGTCGTAAAAATAAAGGGGCAAGAAGTGCCTTGGCATAATCACGAAAATGAAGATGAATTATTCTATATTGCAAAAGGTACACTTCTAATGGAAATTGAAAATCAGCCAGACCTGATATTGAAAAAAGGCGATTTGTTTGTTGTAAATAAAGGAAAAAAACACAGAGTTTCCTCAAAAAAAGAGTGTCTAATTATGCTTATTGAATCTAAAACCACTGAACATACAGGAAAAATAACTTCAGTAATTACAAAAACAATAGGAGACCAATTCTGTTAAAGCGATTCATCTAATTAAAAATGCCAGCCACCAATAACTAAGGTTTCGTGGTGGCTGAAAGCCCAGCCATGAAACTCCCGAAAGCGTTCAGGATTGAACGAAACCTTCGGTGGCGGCACCGCAATTATGCCCATTTGCAAGCCCTTCTGCTTGCCAAAAGTTTCCAGTACCTGCCAAGCAGCCCCAAACAGCGCATCATACACCGCTTTGGGGTAATGCAGTGCCAATGGATATAACTCATATAGCAATGTAAATACCACGTTAAAATACGGTACAGGCAATAAATCTGCCTCTCGTGACTGTATCTATTCTTCTCGCTTGTAGCCTTGACACTTAGGGCAGTGACGATTGCGGCAAGAATTGTAACTGATAGTAATGTGGCCGCAGGCATCAAACACATCAACCGCGCGGGCGGCCCCCTATGGCCACCCATAACCGAAGTCCTGCCATGCTGTATCACTCGCAAGGTGCACAGTTGCCAACTATTTAACGCTAAATCTGCAATGCCATCGCCCAGCCGACCCAGCACATGGGCTACTTCCCAAACAGGCTGCACTGCGAAAACAACGTGTCAAGTGGTCTAAAAACGGGTTTGGTTTTCAACTGAGCTACAAGCAGGTACAACATCGTGGTCTCGATATTTTCATGTACCAGAAAGTTTTTGACACTGATTATATCCATGCCATCTTCCAGCAGATGGGTGGCGCAAGTGTGGCGCAGGGTATGTACGTGTATGTCCTTCAATATACCCGCTTTTTAACTGGCATCTTTCACAGCCCACTGTACCCCTTTCTGGCTGTAACGAGAAGCGAAATCACCGCCCGCGCGGTCTACAATATTTACTGCGCCAAAAAGGTATTCCATGGGCCTTTCGGCTGAGATATAAATTTTAAGCCCTCGAATGAGATGCTCACTAAGAGGCACATATCTATCTTTTTTGCCTTTACCCTGCACTTCTTTTAGCTGGAGACGGTCAAAGTCTAAATCGGCCAATTTTACACTCCGAACTTCCAAACAGCGCAAACCACATCCATACAACAGAACCAATTAGCACCTTGTGTTTGAGTAAGCTACACGCTTTGAGCAGTGCCCAAACTTCCTGCTTACTCAGTACCACAGACAGTTTATTTGCCGTTTTTATCGCAGGCAAAAGAAGATAACTATAGGGAAGCCCTTCTGTTTTGAGCAAGAAAGGAAGACCATAAACCATATGCTTGAAATAGGTTTGTGAAGGGGTTGGGCTCCGCTTTTGGAGCATAAATAAATATTCACGGTGCGCCGCTGCGATGAACCTGCTCTTCTTTGTCAAGCTCGGTGGGGATTTTGCCATAATGAAGAGATATGGCCGCAATATGTTGTGAATAATTTTTAAAGGTGCTTGGACTGCGACCCAGTATGGAAATACTCCGCTCAAAACGATGGATTAATTCCTCAGAGCCAGGCACTTCTCGGCCGGCACGATTGATAAGATTGTTCTCACGTAGATCATCAGAATTCTTTTTTTGTCATGCTCAATTTTAAGTTTAAATTGGCATTAAAATTAATCCTTTTAAGGCAAGATAGCTACCGAAGGTTTTGTTCAACAAGAGGTTTTCATCAGGCGGGCAGATGTGCAAACTTGGAGCTTTGTGCTTCTAATGAATTTTAGTAATAAATTGGGCATTTGTGCTTTGGAACCCGCCCAAACGCAAAGCCCCGAAACGTTGTGCGTCATTTTGTTAAACACAAAATATCTATATGAATAGTCAAAAAGAATTACTTCGAGAAATGTTATTTCAAAATATGATTACTAACTCATATGCTTTGGACAGAGTGACTAACGAGAACAAAAGATATAAGTTAAATAATGAAACTGCCTCTATCGGATTTATTTATAGGCATATTGGAGAAACTATGAATTTGTTTGGCTACTTTCTTGGTGTTCCGTCCAATATTCAAAATACTACGATGGGACAACAAGACATAGGGCAGGACTATGAAATTGAAACAAGTAAATTATATATTAATATAGGATATAAAATGCTTGAAAATTTAATAGACACTTCAAGAGACGAGGATTGGTCTTTGACGACTGACACACCATTTTTTGGAACAGTTTCCAGAATGCGACTTTTCTCACATATTCTTTTCCATAACTCTCATCACGCAGGACAAATTTCTTTGACTTTATCAAGAGGACGAGCATTTACGACCGAATTAAGTTAAAACAAAAATGAACGTGCAACAAAATGTTTCTGTAATGGTGCCGCGACGAGTTGGTTTAAAGTTTTAACTTTGTTCAACTTTTAGTTTCGTGGGACAGAACGCGGCTTTCGAAAGGCACCACTGCAGAAACACAACCAATAGTCTTCATTGTAAAAAGACAACGTACATAAAATTGACAATGGAGTTAAATCCGAAAACATATGAGCCAAATATCGAACTGACAGAGTTTGTTATACGGTATTGGACATTAGATGGTGAAAAGGAAAATATACCTCTCAAAAACACTATCGTGCCAGACGGAACAATGAAATTGATTTTTCATTATGGCGACACTTATAAATACCATTCTCAAAATGGCGAGATAACAATTTTACCAAAATGCTTTTTAATTGGACAATTGACAAAGCCCTATGTGATTGAGCCCGTTGGTGTAACAGGTAGTTTTGTTGTGCAATTCAAACCAAATGGGTTTTTACCGTTTACATCAATTCCAATGAAGGAAATGGAAAACAAAGCGGTTCCATTGGATATATTATTTGGAGAAGAAGGCAGGAAAATTGGTAATCAAATCTTAAACGCTAACTCTACATCTGAAAGAATCCAAATTATCGAGACCTTTCTTTTAAAAAAATTGGCCGATAAAAAAACAATTGACAATATCGTTAAATCAACTGTTGAAACAATATTTAATACCAATGGACAATTTTCTGTAAATGTATTTTCAAAGAACAATAATATTAACCGAAGACAATTAGCAAGAAAATTTTCTTCCGCTATTGGCTTAAGCCCAAAACAACTCGCAAAGACAATTAGAATTCAGAAAACCTTAAAAGTATTACTGAACGAAGAGATTAATAGTTTAACTGACTTGGCTTATGAAAACGACTATTTTGACCAAGCTCATTTTATTAAAGAATTCAAGGAATTTACGGGATTGACACCAAAGGAATTTTTCGGAGACAGCCTAAAAATGTCGTTGATTTTTGACAAAAAATAGCCTTGTCCCATTTTTACAATTTTGCCGTTTTGGTTGATTCTACCTTTGCATCGCAATAGTGCAAAAACTTAAAAATCATAGCAAAATGGCAAATGTAAATCCAGTTGGTTGGTTTGACCTCAATGTGGCAAACTTAGACCGAGCAAAAAAATTCTACGAAACAGTTTTCAATGTAAAGTTGACAGATGCATCCATTGAATGGGGTAAGCAATCATTCTTTCCTTTTAGCCCTGAAAGCCACGACATATCAGGCGCATTGGTGGAGAAAGCAGATTTTGTTCCAAGTGGTAACAATACAGTTATATACTTTGAGACCGAAGACAATATAGCTGAAGAACAAAGAATTGAAGGAGCAGGCGGAAAAGTGGTACAACCTAAAATGAATATTGGCGAGTTTGGTTTTATCTCTATATTCATTGACACAGAAGGCAATACAGTAGGGCTTCATTCACGTAAATAATTTTCATTTATGGCTTATGACCCATATCTTGCTGACAGAGTTAGAGAATTTCTTGCCGAAATACCAGGCATAGACATTGAAGAAAAAGAAATGTTCAATGTTCTAAACTTTATGGCAAACGGAAAAACTTGTGTTTGTGTAAGTGGTGAAAATTTAATGTTGCGTTTTGACCCAAGCCGACAAGAAGAACTTTCGGAAAAAGTTGGTTATGAGACAATGTTGATGAAAGGTAAAGAATACAAAGGCTACTGCTACATAAATCCAGACGGGTTTAAAGACAGAATGGACTTTGAATTTTTCTTAAACTTATGCCTTGACTATAACAAAGTCGCCAAATCATCAAAGAAACGGAAGACAAAATAAAACAACGAACGGCTAAGAGCGGTTTTGCGTCAGGCGGGGTTCATTGCTTCGTCTGACGCTTTTTGCTATATTTGAACTGTGGTGCTTCGTATCAAGTGTGGTGCAAAAAATCCCGCCCGAACGCAAAGCCTTGAACGTTAGCCTTCATGGTAACAGACAACCCAGCCAATCCTAACTGTCTGACAACTCCGATAAGACAAAAGGCCCTACTTTTTCGCAATTTCCTAAAAACACTAAATTTTTATTGTTTATCAATAAAAATTTATTACGTTTGCAGCATAAAACAATCTCTTAAAATCATCATGAAAAGAATTTCAGCGGTATTTCTTCAGGCTGTCATCGTGCTTATCGGCATTGTGGCACTTGTCATTTTGCTTCGGTTCCCTTCAACTGAGGGAAGAGCCGCAAACTTAGACTTGTTCAGCATTTATTCTGACCCGTTTATCTTGTATGGATACGCAACGTCAATCGCTTTTTTTGTTGCACTGTATAAGGCGTTCAAATTACTCGGATACGTTGGACAAAATAAAGTTTTCTCTTCAAACGCCGTTAAGACATTAAAGAGTATTAAGTATTGTGCTATCGTAGTGGGTGTTTTAATTGTGTTAGCAGGACTATACATAAGGCTATTTCACCATAAAGAAGACGACCCTGCGGGTTTTCTTGCCATTTGCATCGTCGCTACTTTTGTTTCAATCGTATTTACAACTGCTGCGGCAATATTTGAAAAACTCTTGCAAAGTGCCATAGATATGAAATCTGAAAATGACTTAACAATTTAAGCTATGCCCATTATTGTAAATTTAGACGTGATGATGGCAAAGCGAAAAATTTCGTTGAATGAGCTTTCTGAAAGAGTTGATTTGACATTATCTAACCTTTCTATCTTAAAGACAGGGAAGGCAAAAGCAATACGCTTTAGCACCTTGGAGGCAATTTGTAAAGCATTAGACTGCCAACCAAGTGATATTTTGGAATATGTAAATGACGAAACAAACCGCTAAGGTATGACTATAAAGAAAATTCATTATATATCAGGACTGACAATCACGCTTTTTGTAGGGCTTCATTTGTTTAATCATTCTTTAAGCGTTTGGGGCGCTGAAAAGCACATCGAAATGATGAATACTTTACGATTATTTTATCGTAACCTCTTTGTTGAAACGATTTTATTACTTGCCGTATTTACACAAATTGTTTCAGGCCTGAAGCTCTTCAAAACTAACAGAAAAACAGCCGTTTCTTATTTTGAAAAACTTCAAATTTGGACAGGGCTTTACTTGGCCTTTTTTTTCATCATTCATTTAAGCGCCGTTTTGGGTGGGCGGCACGTTCTGCAACTTGACACAAATTTTTATTTTGGAGTAGCGGGCCTGAATGCATTTCCTTTCAACCTCTTTTTTGTTCCGTATTATGGGCTGGCAATTCTTTCCTTTTTTGGACATGTTGCTGCGATTCATAACAAAAAAATGAAAAAATCTGTTTTGGGTTTGACCCCAAACCAACAATCTGCCCTCATCGTGGCTTTGGGTTTCATTTTGACAATATTCATATTTTATGGACTAACGAACCATTTTAACGGCGTAACAATCCCCAAAGAATACGAAGTGCTTATTGGGAAAAGCCTCTAATCGTACGTAGATGGTATCATTGAATGGTGACATAACGTCCGCAGAAACATACTGAAATAAACCTAAAGAATGCAAACTTGTAAGCTCGTTTTTCCACACCAATTATTTCAGTTTAATCCCCTCTTTTCCATTGAAGGTGATATTTATCTGATAGAGGAAATTTTATTTTTTCAGCAGTACAACTTTCATAAGCAAAAAATAGCTTTCCACCGCGCAACCATGAAATATTACGAAAATTACCTACTCCAAAAGGGATTTTCTGTAAAATATGTTCAGGCTAACCAACAGGAAGCAGACGTTAGGCTCTTGCTCAATCATTTGTACAGTCTAGGCGTCAATTCTTTAGTCATTATTGATCCTGTTGATGAGTGGTTATTAAAAAGAATTAGAATCAGTTGCGAAAAGCTAAAGATGAATCTTAAGATACTGGAATCCCCCATGTTTCTGAATACATCTCAAGAATTAGCGCCTTTTTTCAACCCCAATAAAAAGAAATTTTTTCAAACTGAATTTTATAAACAGGAACGAATCAAAAGAAAAATTTTAATCGACTCATCAGAAGGACCAATCGGTGGTCAATGGACTTTTGACGTAGAAAATCGAAAAAAATATCCAAAGGGTAAGTCGGTGATAAAGGTGGAGTTCCCGCCAATAAACAACTATACCCAGGAAGCTCATAGCTATACTCATCAATACTTTCCTGACAATATTGGTAGTCTGAATGATAGCGTAACTTACCCCATTGGATACGAAGCAAGTGCGCAATGGCTAAACCAATTTCTTGAACATCGTATGGCCGAGTTTGGTGAGTACGAAGATGCCATTTTGCGCAAAGAAATGCTGCTCAATCATAGTTTGCTGACACCCATGCTCAACGTCGGTATGCTTACACCTGACCAGATTGTAAATCAGGCCTTAGATTATAGTCGCGACAACAGTGTTCCCATCAATTCGCTTGAAGGGTTCATTCGCCAAATAATTGGTTGGCGGGAGTTCATCAGAGGAGTTTATATTACGAAGGGAAATGAAGAACGAACCAAAAACCATTGGGGCTTCACCAGAAAAATCCCAAAAAGTTTTTATGATGCTAGCACTGGAATTACCCCCGTGGATGACACCATTAAAAAGATACTAAAAACAGGATACTGCCATCATATTGAGCGACTTATGGTACTCGGCAACTTTATGTTACTGTGTGAGTTTGACCCCGACGAGGTATACCGCTGGTTTATGGAGCTATTTATCGACGCCTATGACTGGGTGATGGTTCCCAATGTGTACGGCATGAGTCAATTTGCCGATGGAGGATTAATGGCCACCAAGCCCTACATAAGCGGCAGTAATTATTTGATGAAAATGAGTGACTATCCCAAAGGCGACTGGCAGGCAACTTGGGATGCTTTATTTTGGCGATTTTTAGACAATCACCGTACTTTTTTCCTCAAAAACCCAAGGTTGAGTATGCTGGTTAAGACCTTTGATAAGTGGGAAAAAAGTAAAAAGGAATCAATCCATCAAAACGCAAGTGATTATCTTGCAGGCTTGGCTTAAATACGGTATTCAAGGCCATATTCACGTTAGGTTCCTAGAATTGATTCCGTAACTTTTTGGACACATAATCCCCAAAATAACTGGTCATTTTTTAATCTCAGCACGCCTCAGCTATTTTTCAACCGACAAGCTCGCCGTAATCTGATTCACCAACGCCTCGTTTATTTTCGCGTAACTTTCCTGCGTCCAGCCTGCCACGTGGGGGGTTAGTATCACCCGCGACGAATTACAGAGGTACTCAAACGATTTTTGTTGTTCGGGCGTCAAGGTGCTTAATTTTTCATTTTCAAGCACATCCAAACAAGCCCCCCTAATCTTGCCGCTTTCCAGCCCTTTGACGATGGTTTCCATGTTGACAATTTCGCCCCGCGCGATGTTGAGCAAAAAAAACGGACGCGCTACGTTTGCCACAAAATCATCATTGATCATGAGTCGGGTTTCGGCGGTCAGGGGTACGTGCAGGCTGATGACATCGGCTTGTTCCATAATTTCTTCCAACGACGATTCTTGCGCGTAGTTGTCGCCGTAGTTGACCAAATATTTATCGTAGGCCAACACTCGACAACCAAACCCACTCAATCGTCGGGCGGTGGCACTGCCGTTGAACCCGTAGCCAATGAGGCCCACGGTTTTTCCCATAAGTTCAATTCCGCGATTTCCTTCACGGTCCCAAATTCCCTGCCGCACCTCGCGGTCCGCTTTGACAATATTGGCAAACAATCCCAACAACATCCCGACTACGTGCTCGGCTACGGCGTCGCGGTTTCCTTCGTTGGCCGCAAAAACCTGAACATTCCGTTGTTGAACGGCCTCCAAGTCAATCAAATCCAACCCCGCTCCCGCCCGTGCCACAAAGCGCAATAGAGGAGCATGTTGCAATACTTCTTCATCAATAACAGTTTTGCTCCGAATAATAAGCCCCTGATATTCAGCAATGTGACTCAAAATTTGGGGACGTTTGAAAGTAGGTTCATAACGATACAACAAGCCCGCTTGGTCCAACATCGGAAACAAGGAGGGATGCATCTCGTCAACTATTAAAATCTTCACGACAGTGTCAGTTAGTAATCGGCACAAAAATAGTGCGGTTTATTCGTAAATTGCAGCGTCATTACTAAAACGATTTTATTGATTTTTGGGGTTGACGTGGCAAAAACGGCAAATATTTATCCGCTGAATCCTCCCGTTCCTCTCAAATCTAATTTTTTGATGCATCATGAGCGAATCAAACCTTGATAAACCTGTCATTGGCATAACCATGGGTGACTACAACGGCGTAGGACCTGAAGTCATTCTGAAAGCACTGTATAACAACCAATTAAACCGCATTTGTATCCCTGTCATTTATGGCTCCATGCGCCTTCTGAACCGCTACCGCAACCAGATGGACATGAAGGACTGGAACTTGTTTGGCCTCCAAAAAATTGAGCAGGTAAACCCTAAAGTCACCAACGTCATCACCTGTTGGCCCAATACCGACGAGGATATTCAGCCTGGAAAAGTAACACCCGAAGCGGGTAAGGGGGCTTTTGAAAGCCTCAAACGGGCCATGGAAGACCTGAAAGTGGGTAAATTAGACGCGCTGGTAACGGCCCCTATCAATAAAAACAACATCCAAAACGACGAGTTTAAATTTCCGGGTCATACCGAATACTTAGCCGAAGCCTTCAACATCAAAGAGCCGCTCATGTTTATGGTGAGCGATGTGTTGCGCGTTGGGGTCGTAACGGGTCACGTACCTCTGTCGGAAGTAGCGAGCCAAATTACCAAAGAAAAAATTGTCGTTAAACTTCAAGCCATGCTCAAGTCTCTACGCGGCGATTTTGGCATCCGTAAACCTCGGATTGCGGTGCTCGGGCTAAACCCCCACGCTGGCGAAAACGGGCTTTTGGGTTCGGAAGAAGAAGAAATCATTACCCCCGCGCTAAAAGAACTGCGCAACAAAGGGCAGCTCATTTACGGGCCGTACCCCGCCGATGGTTTTTTTGCCGCCCAAACCTACCGCAAGTTTGATGCGGTTTTGGCGATGTACCATGACCAGGGGCTTTCACCGTTCAAAACGATTGCATTTAGCGAAGGGGTCAATTTTACGGCGGGTTTACCCATCGTTCGCACTTCGCCCGACCACGGCACTGCTTACGACATCGCGGGCAAAAACCAAGCTGACGAAACCTCCATCCGCCAAGCCATTTACACCGCCTGTGACGTAGTAAAGCACCGAAAAGAACAAGCCGAACTCGAAAAAAATGCCTTGAAAAAGAATCCTGTCGTTGAAAAAATGACGTCGCAGGAGGAGAAGTAAGAAGTTACAAAACTTCTTCATGCGTATTCTTCTGCGATTGAAAAATTATAAAAATTTACTTCTTAATTACCGACAGTGCGGGCGGCCACCTACTCGCTCCTGTCTACTCGCTCTTAAAATTATGCTGAAATCAATGACCGGCTATGGAAAAGCCACCTTCGAATCAGAAAGCATTTCGGTTACGGCCGAAGTGAAGTCCCTGAATTCCAAATTTTTAGACATATACTGCCGTATTCCGCGTAATTATTCAGAGCGAGAAATCGAAATTCGAAACCTCATTACCCAAGCCCTCGAACGCGGCAAAGTAGAGTTTAACCTAACAGTTACACCCGTAGGACAGGGCGGCTCGGGCACCATCGTCAACCGTGCGCTGGTGAAAGCCTACTACCGCGATTTGCACCAAACCGCCGAGGATTTAGGGTTTGCGCCCGTTCCCACCGACGTGCTCCGCATGGCGCTCATGATGCCCAATACTTATCTGACCGACGCCACCACCGAAGACCAACAAGTGGCGGATTTGGCGTTGATTCAAAAAACGGTACACGAAGCCCTCAGAAAATGCACTGAATTTAGAATCCAAGAAGGCGTTGCACTCAACAAAGCCTTCAAAGATGCCATTCAGAGAATCACTGACATTCTCATAGAAATTGAGGAATTAGACAAATTTCGTATTCCGGGGGTGCGGGAACGGCTCCGCAAAAACGTCCGTGATTTACTCGGCGATGAATCTTTTGATCAAAATCGCTTTGAGCAAGAGCTCGTGTATTACATCGAAAAATTTGATATTTCTGAGGAAAAAGTTCGTCTCAAAAACCACCTCACGTATTTTATTGAGACCCTCCAAAGCAAAGAGAGCAACGGCAAAAAACTCAATTTTATTTCACAGGAAATCGGCCGTGAGGTCAACACTATCGGCTCCAAAGCCAACGACTCGGCCATCCAGCACTTGGTGGTGCAGATGAAAGATGAATTGGAGAAAATAAAGGAACAAACGGCCAATATTATTTAAGCAATCCGTTGTAAGGAGTGAGTATTTGTGCCCAACTCACTCCTTACTTTTCAACTTCTTTTTGACCACGTCGGCAGGGTATTTGAGCGCTAGTTCACGAATTTCGTAACTAAAGGCTTCGAACGTTTCGCGCCACAACTGAGCTTCTTCGGGCGTATACGAGTAAAATCCGTGGGCATTTGCCACCCCCTTACCACCCGCTTTCACAATGTCGTCAATCAACGCAGGCACTTCGGTACTTGTGCTCAGGGTTGGAAACAAATCTTTGAGTACCGTATGGTAGGCTGGTACGCCCGTCAAATCCATCCAACGAAAAGGCCCGGCCAACGTCATCCAATACCCCCCGTTATTTCGGCAGGCACGGTCTACATCTTCGACCGTGGCGTAGCCATTTTCGACCAGATTAAACGCTTCCCGGTACAGCGCATACATGAGACGATTGGTGATAAAACCCCGAATATCTTTACGTACAAGCGTGGGTTCTTTGCCCCAAGCATGAGAAAGTTCATACAGCCATTCGCCCTTGGTTACGTCGCTGAGGTCTCCACAAATCACCTCCAAAAAGCGCGTCGTATGGGAGGGCTCTGCCCAATGCAACCCCAAAAAACGTTCAGGATGACGTACTTCTTTTTGTAAAATACTAATGGGAATGGCCGACGTATTGCTCGTAATCACGGCATCCGTCGTCACCACAGCCTCTATCTTTTCATACACGGATTTCTTAATATCAAGATTTTCTAGCGTACATTCAATCACCAGTTGACAATCGACAAGCGCACCGTAGTCTTCGGTAATCACCAGTGCTTCAAAAAAATGGTCGGGAGCATGCGTGGTTAGGCCCTCTTCCAACGATTTTTTGAGGTGTTCATGGATACGTGGGTGCGCCGTGGGTACATCCATCGGAAGCGGCGCCACGGCCACCACTCGGTGCCCCGCCAATAACAAACATGTTGTGATGCTGCAGCCCATCAAGCCGAGTCCAACGACTCCGATAGAAAGTTGGGAAGGGTTCATAGTTCTTTTTAATTCCAATAAAATTAAACCTTAAAAATCTTCAATAAAGTGGTTATGTGCTAAAGATAAAAGAGATTGCCGCAAATAAACAATCCCTTTGGCAAAGCATGACGTCAGATTTGTCATGCTTTCACCAAAGGGATGAGGAGGTATTTGACAACAGTTTATTTTTGATTCAAACTTTCTTCCGAACCTACTGCTGCCGGAACTGGAGTTGAACAATCACCGATGACTGCCAGAAAGCTATTACCCGTGGCTGAAAAACCAGGGGATAGTGTCACCGAATTAGTGGCCTGATATACCACCTTCGCACCCGAAATTTGATTAGTCGCCGTAATCTTACCCGCCACCTTCAACACCGTGCCTGAGGTAATAGGCTCCGTCACGGTCAGGCTATTGGGTCCGCTGCTACCCGCACTTTGACTTTCGTAAACGCCCATGTCGGCAATTCCGATTCCAATCGGAAAAGGACGTGCATTACCGTCCAAATCTACATTTGGTGCACCAGCATTGCTGCCCGAGTTGATGGCTGGAGAACAAACCTGCAAATGATAATCACCCAACACACCCATAGGGGCCAGTCCTGTAGGATTGGGGTTGACAAACAACGGATTCAGGCTCAGGTTGCCCGTACCGGTATAGCCTCCCTCCACAATACTGTTGGTGATGTTGCTGCCAGCGGTGGATTGCAGCGGCGTATTGCCCCACAAAATACTGTTCTGAATTGTCGTTGTCGAATTGGAGTTATAAACGCCACCCACGTTATTGCTTCCATCTTTGTTGGAAGCAATCGTGCAATTCATCAACCTAGGTTGGCTTTGGTTGACGTACAGTCCTCCCCCCAACCCTTTGTTGATGGCAAACAATACGTTTTCAAAATACGGTTGGCTTCCACCCAACAAATACACCCCACCACCAAAGGTGGCTTCATTGCCAAAAATAACACTCTGGATGATGTGAAGATGTGAGCTGTCGCGTAGGTGCATCCCGCCACCGCCAGTGGCTCGGTTGTCAGTGATGGTACAATTGATAATAAGTCCTTTACTTTTTTCAATCGCCAAAATACCTCCTCCTGAGGCCTGAATACTAGGGTCGTCCAAGTTATTGGTCTGGTTGCCCGCGAAAAATTCAGCAAAGCCTCTTACGACTCGGAATCCGTCGAGTTGGGTGGTGTCGTTGGTAGACTTAAACAAAACGACGTGGTACGTATTGTCATCTGGAACGCTGGTCCCAATCTCTCCACTGAGGATGGTCAAGTTGGTTTGCCAGTTGCGTTCTGAGAGTAGGGTTTCCGTGCCAACAAATCCACCGAATACTTTCACGCCTGATGGAATGGAGAAAACGTCTTTGCGCAATGTGCCTGGCTTGTAAGTACCCTGCGCCACCCAAACCTGCACCGTGCTTACTGATGCCTTCAAGGCCGCGGCAGCGGTCAGTCCTTGTTGCAAGGAGGCGAAGGCTTTGCTCCAACTACTGCCATCCTGTCCGGGAGCGTTGTTGGCCACGTTGACATAAATCACGCTAGTCAGAGCAGGCAAAACCGTCACTATAAACTCCGTTGACTTGCCACTTTGACAAGTTACACTGAGACGGGTTTGTTCGCAACGAGCATAATAAGCGGTAGTTTGCAAGGGACTGACTGGCATTGAAACGGGAGCATCGTCGGCGGCTTGGTACCAACGAAGCGTAAAACTTGGCCCAGTACATCCAGTTGCCGTCAAGTTTATGGAACTGCCCGCATTAATGGTATCGCCCTCCGCCACTAGGGGCACCGCAGGATGCAAAATGTAAATCTTAACCGTGTCCAATCCTCCTTGACATACATTAGCCCCTGGGTCGTTGCTCATGGCGCCAAAACTGAGGCTATCCAGTAGCTTTCCCGTGGCATTGAGCACAAATTTAGCGAAGGGCTGTGTATCAGGGGTGATAAATGTCCCAAAGGCGACGTTCTTCTGCCAAACCATGTTGGTGGCTACCCCAGAAAGCGTCGCGTTCAACACAATTGTATCCGTATTGCAAATGGCTTGGTCAGGCCCCGCATCGACTATCGACGCTGGGTCGTATTTGATAACAACCGAATCGACAGCGGCTTTGCAGATGCCTGCGGGGTCGTCGGTGGTTAATTTAAGCTTCACACTTCCCGCCGTGATTTCGCCAGGGGTTGGCGTATAGGTGGCATTGAGCGTGGTATTGTTGGGGGTGAAAGTCCCCGCACCGCCGCTCCAGGTCGCCACCGTAGCCGTCCCGCCCTTGCTACCAGCTAAAGTAACCGTCGGGCTGCTTGAACAAACCCTCTGTTCAGGGCCAGCTTCTACCGTAGGACCGTGTATAATGTAAATTTTGACCGTATCCAATCCGCCTTGACACACATTGGCCCCCGGGTCGTTGGTCATAGCGCCAAAACTCAGACTGTCCAGCATTTTTCCCGCCGCATTGAGCACGAACTTAGCGTTAGGCTGTGTATCAGGCCCTATGAACGTGCCAAATGCAGCATTTTTCTGCCAAACCATGTTGGTAGCTACCCCCGAAAGCGTAGCACTCAGATAAATCGTATCCGAATCACAGACAGTTTGGTCAGGCCCCGCATTGACAATGGCCGCGGGGTCGTAAATAATGACTACTGAATCAACTGCCGATTTGCAGATGCCTGCGGGGTCGTTGGTGGTTAATTTAAGCTTCACGCTTCCCGCCGCGATTTCGCCAGGGGTTGGTGTGTAAGTGGCGTTGAGTGTGCCAATGTTGGGGGTAAAGGAACCCGAACCCCCGCTCCATATCGCCGCCGTAGCCGTCCCGCCTATGCTGCCAGCTAAAGTAACGATTGGGCTGCTTGAACAAACCCTCTGTTCAGGCCCTGCCTCAACCGTAGGTCCGGGTTGAATGAAAATTTTAACCGTATCCAAGCCCCCCTGACACACATTGCCACCGGGGTCGTTGCTCATAGCTCCGAAACTCAGGCTATCTAGCATTTTTCCCGCCGCATTGAGCACAAACTTGGCTTGAGGCTGTGTATCGGGTCCTATGAACGTGCCAAATGCCGCATTTTTCTGCCAAACCATGTTGGTAGCTACCCCCGAAAGCGTTGCGTTGAGATAAATCGTATCCGAATCGCAGACGGTTTGGTCGGGTCCCGCATCGACTATTGCCGCAGGGTCAACGGTTATCGTGCCTTTAATGGTATCTGATACACAACCATTTGCATTTTTGAGTTGCAGGTTATACGCCATAGATGGTAAAGTTGCACCACCTGTGAGATTAACCGTAATCGAAGAAGGCGCTGCTGCTAAAGCTACATCGTTGACTGAAGTAATCCCCGGGCCAGAAATTGAATAGCTTATGGGGCTACCAGTAGTAGCCGTGTAAGGAATGGTGAACGATTTTGTTCCCTGACAAATATTAGGAATAGTACCCGTAGTAAGGGTGATAGGGGTTGTACAATTTACCTGAGCAAGCGCGAGGTCGGCCTGCAAAAGTCCGTGGCCTGTACGGAAATCAAAGCCCGTTTGGAAGCCCGCAATGTCGGGGTCGTCCATGTCTATGGTCGAATTTTCCATCACGGTTTTGATTTGATCAGGCGTAAGCGGTGATTGTCCATTGCGCGACTGAATCATCAAGGCCGCCACTGCCGCAGCATGGGGGGCCGCCGCCGAAGTCCCAAAAAAATTACGAAAAGTATCCGGATCTTGGTTGCTATCGTTTCCAAAGAAAGAGTTATTTCCTCCATCGGGGCCCGTAATTTCAGGTTTTGAGTAAAGAATAGGTGCTGATAAACGATTTCCCGCATCATCAAACAGAATGGGCGTACCACCGAGAGAAGAAAACGATTCAATGACGGGTGGGTTGACTCCATACGCTGGAGTACGAAACCAAGGCGCAGCACCAACTGCGATGGCCCCTGCCGCATTAGCGTGCCCCACGAGGGTAGAGGCATTGATGCCCGGTATTGCAGTATTGCCAAAAGTAAGCGGTAACCCGTTGGTAAAAATGACAATGCGCAAATTTTGAGGTGCCGGACCTGCAGTATGCCGAATTGCCAGATTTCTGGTTCCTCCAGAAGTAAGTATTTGTAGCTGCTCTATCGGATCCAAGCCAATATTATTGGTGGGAGTCGACGGGACAGGAGCTGTACCAGCAGCATTATACCAATAAATATCCATATCTGTCTGCGCACCCGCTCCCCCGCTTACCGAAGGAAAAGGCTCATCCCATTGAAGAACGACGGTATAGGTAGCGGCGGCTAACCCCGTTATCTGCAACATGTATACGTCTGGATCTCCAGGAGCTGCAAAGTTATGGGCAGGTACGTTTGACATAGTTATTCCAGGAAATGTAAACGAACCAGCCCGAAAGTTATTGGCATAAGCCGTTCTAGCACTGTTGCCTGCGGCTGAAAAATAACTAACCCCTGCCGCTTTGACGGTATTGACGGCTTGGGCAATGAGACCATTTTGAAAGAACGGCTCGGCAAAGTAAAAAACATCATCAACGATAACCTTGCAGGTCGCATCTTTTAAGGCAATTATGTTGTTGGCAAAACCAGCCTGGCCGCCCACAAAAGCAGTGGCAAATGCTTGGGGGGCCCCAGGTGCCACATCATGGATAATTTCTACCATTGCCCTGCCTTCATCGCTGCCACCGCTGGATAAATCTGCCAATACTGAAACAGGGGTGGTAAAGCCGTTGGGATTACCCGGACCGGGCAATTCACCGTTGGTAACCCCTGCGGCAGCCCCGCCCAAGTTATTGTAACTATCAGAGAGAACACCGACTTTTACCCCAGCACCGTTTACCCCGTAGGTTACGCGCGCCAAATGGCTTTTCATTGCCGTATCTCCCTGAGAGACAACCGCCCCGTGGCTCGGCTTATACTCAGCATTAGCCTTTCTCATTTCCTGAACATTCTCCAGTTCATTTAAGCGGGAAACTGGAACCGAAATGGTGACCGTAAACTTAGTGGTTACTATAATATCGAAATTTTTGGCTCTTAATTCATTTACCAAAACGGCAGAACCAGTTTTAGCAAGTAACCGCACCACTACATTCCCTTTGGCATCGTACATGATTTGATCAAAGACCAACTGATCTCCTTCCGTTTGAATAGGCACAAACCCTGGGAGCAGTCTTTGCAACTCATAACTAAGCTTACTAGCGGGATTTTGGGTAACACCCAACAAACTATATAAGCAGAATAAAAATAGAAGTAACCTTTTCATATTTTGAGGTTTAGAGTTTAACAATCGTGAAGTGAATAAGCTAAAAATTAGCGCTGGAAAGTAGGGATTATATACCTAAAAACAATAATAGCATTTTTTTTATTAAAATATAACTTAAACAAGTTTTTATTGAATCCATTTGAAATAAAAAACACCGCCCATGCTTCATTTCCGAAGTTGGCGGTGTCTATTGGGTCTAATTTATCTACTTTTTTGCCGATAGCGGAGTATCTCCCCCCACAGTCTATATTTTTATTTCTGCGTAAATTTTGCCGTTGGAGGGTGTTCTCACCCCCAACCTATTCCGCTATTTCTGCGTAAATTCTTCCAGTATGGTCTGGTATTCCTTCAAAAACACCTTGAATTCCTGCTCTAGTTTTGGCAAATCCTCGCCTAGCGTGCTCATATCGTTGGTTTTTAATTTCCCTTCGCCAATACGAGCAATCTCGGCCACACGCGCTACCCCGATGGTGCCCGCGCTTCCTTTGAGCGTGTGCAGGTTGCTTTTTACCGTTGCTATGTCATGGTCTGCAAATGCCGCCACGGCTTCATTGACCAACTCGGTAGCCTCGGCCACGAAATCTTCAAAAATAGAACTGACCAACTCCATGCCGCCCAGTTGTCGCAACTGCCCAACAATCTCTAAATCAACGATGGGCAATTGCAGCTCCTGCGCAATCTCTTTTTGTTTTTTCTGCAAAACAACCCCCTCTTGAAAGGTTTTGCCCGCATCAATGATTTCCTTCACTTTTTGAATCAATACCTGCGCCCGAATCGGCTTAGGCACGTAGTCGTCCATCCCCTGACTCAGAAAGCGCTCGCGGTCTTCTTTCATCGAATAGGCCGTCATGGCCACCACCGTAGGGAGCTTGGTACCAAACAATTCGCGTAGGCGCTGGGTGGTTTCGATGCCGTCCATGTCGGGCATCTGTATGTCCATGAATATGGCGTTATAATAAGGCCCCGCCGAGGCAAAATTATCATTCACCAACTGAATGGCCTGCTTGCCGCTTTCGGCCGTATCGACCACGCATCCCGACTTTTTGAGGATTTCGCTCGCTACTTTTCGGTTCACGAAGTTGTCATCTACCAACAAAAGTCGGGGGTGAAAATCGCTAAAGAAATTCTCAAATCTAATCTCCTGGCTGTCGGCTTTTTGCTGGGTGGGGCTAATCATTGTTTCTTTGGTTTCAAACGTAAACCAAAACGTACTGCCCCGATCTACGTTTGACTCCACCCCGATTTCGCCCTTCATCAGGCGGCAAAGCTCCTTTGAAATGGCCAACCCCAACCCCGTTCCGCCAAAAGTTTTACGCGAGGAAGTATCTACCTGACTGAAGGCATTAAACAGCAGATTCAAGTTTTCTGTCGAAATTCCAATGCCCGAATCTTGCACTTCCACCTTGATTTTATGGAATTTACCTTTCGTCCATACCGACGACACCTTGAGTTTTACCGCGCCGTTTTCCGTAAATTTAATGGCGTTTGAGGTCAAATTAGAAAGAATTTGCAGCAAACGCGTTTGGTCGGCAATGATAAACTGCGGCAGGTTTTCGGCAAAATGATAGCTGAGCGTATTGTTCTTATTACGGGCGGTTTGGGCAAACAACGCCGTCAGTTTTTCAAATATTTCTTCCAACGCCACGGGGGCTTCATTGAGCGCCATTTTGCCCGCTTCGATTTTCGACAAATCCAGAATATCATTCAAAATATTGAGCAACGTACCCGACGAGCGGCGCATGGTCAGGATATAATCTTTTTGTTCGGGATTCAGCGGGGTTTCGTTCAGCAAATCAATCATCCCGATGATGCCGTTCATGGGCGTCCTGATTTCGTGGCTCATGTTGGCCAAAAACCGTTCCTTCACTTTCAGTGAGCGTTCGGCTTCTTCTTTGGCTTTGACGAGTTCTTCTTGGTTACGTTTCAATTCGGTGATGTCCCGCGCCAAGGCTGCCACAATAGGCGCTCCGTCTTCATCGCGCAAGAGGAGCATATTAAACATAAACTGTCGAACGGTGCCATCTTTGATGCGCAGCTCGGCCTCAAAATTCCGCAGACTTTTATCCCGACGAAGTCGCACAAGCGCCGCGTGAATGCGACCTTGGTCTACGAAATAGTCGGTAATATTGGTTCCCATCGCCTCCTCAATGGTGTAGCCCGTGCGCTTGAGTACGGAGGGGCTAATCATCGTAATTTTGCCGCTGCGGTCGGTGCGCACGTATATATCCTGAAGATTAACGAAAATCCCTCTGAACTTCTCTTCGCTTTGTTGCATCGACAGTTCGGCCAATTTGCGCGGCGTAATGTCGCGTGCCACACCTGATACTTCTTCTATCACTCCTTCTTTGGGCTGAATCGGGTTTAAGCTGAATTCTAGCCACATATCACCTTCGCCGTTACGGGTTTCTATTTTCATCTCAAATCCCTGCGGATTTCCCTTAAACGCCTGCCGGTATCGTTCTTCCATCTGCCGGCGATTTTCGGTGGTCATCAATTGCCACCCCAAACGCTCGGTGGTGGTGTTGATGGCAGGCGTGGTACGAAGGTGCTGTTGCAAAAACGCCGAATAATTTTTATTGAATGAAGTCAGTTGCAACGCCTTATTTACCGACCAAATCAGGTAGGCACTGCTGTCAAAAATGGCGTTTAGGCGCGCCGTTTGGCGATTCAAATCCGCTTCGTTTTGCTTTCTGGCAATCGCCAACGCCACCTGCCCTGAGATAAACTCCAACATTTCGAGGTTTCGAGGGCGGTATTGATTGGGGTTTGAATACGATTTTACGCCAATGATTCCCGTGACCCGGTCGCCGATGCGCAAAGGGACGCACAGCAACACTTTGGGGATTTTGCCGTACATATAAAGCCCTTGTTTTTCGGCCAGTTCTTCAATGTCTTTTTCGTACAAAAACAAGGGTTTATTGGCTCGAATCGCGTATTCGGTCAGTCCATTACCGATTTTACGTTTGGTAAATCGAACATTTCCTTTGAAATATTCATCCACGTAATACGGAAAATACATAAAGCTTTTGGTGGGATCGTAGAGCGCAATGAAGAAGTTTCGGGCGTCGATTACTTTCCCTAATTCCTCGTGGACCCGGGCGTAAAACTCGTCCAAATCCTGCGTTTTAATCATCCAGTTGGCAATGCTGTAGTACAAACTCTGCGAACGCTCGGCCCGTACCCGGCTCGTAGCATCGTGAAGAATACACCGAAAAGCCGTCGGTTTATCATTTTCGTAGCGGCAGGTCACACTCCCCGTCAGGTATATTTTTTTGCGTTGTTTGCTCCAGAAAATGGTCTCAAAATCAGGCACTTTCTCTCCTTCTTCCACCCGTTTGAGCAGTTGCATGGTTGCGTCTGCGGCATCGGGCCACAGCACGTCTTTGAGCGAAAGTGACACGAGCTCGTCTAACTCATACCCAAGTCGCTCGCGCCACGCCCGATTCACAAACAAAAACCGTCCGTCAAGCGATACCAATTGAATCAAATCGCTAGTGTTGTCAATTAAATCTTGTAACTGGGCATTGGATTTATTGAGCGCATTGGTGACGCGCAACTTGTTGGTCACATCTTCGCCAATCAACGTAAAGTCGGCAACATCTCCTGATTTTTTATTGATAATCAAGGAGTTGACCTGAACTCTTCTTAAATTTTTGTTTTTGGCTACCAGCGGAATTTCCCGAAACTCGGCCAATTGCCCACGTTCGAGCGATTCGTTTAAAAAAGCCTGTATTTCATCCCTTTGTTCAGTTGCGAGCAAATCTTCAAAAAAATTGAACCGTTGCAGGTCCTCCACTCCCCATCCCAACATCCTGATGGTGTACGCATTGGCATAGCGGATGGTCCCGCCGGGCGTGACCGTTAAGCCAAAAAGGTTTAGTTGTTCAAGAAAAGGGTTCGATTCGATAATGATTGGGGTTTCCACAATGCGTTCCGATTTGTGATTTACAATGGGTGATTTTTGATTGCCGATTCCCGGCCACTATTTTTCGTCATCCAACATTAAGGCAGCAAATTATTAAATTCTAACGTTGTTTGTGCTAGGGCAAGGTCGTTTATGAATAAAATCAATCATTTCTTGAAATTATACCAGACTATATCAAGATTCAACCCGCAGGCAAGCCAAGGCAGAGTGGCCACCTTAATACTTTGCGTCTTTGCGTGATTCAATTTAGCCAAAACTAACGTACTTTCGTGGCATAATCGCTTAAACAAGCCAATGGCTTGCCCCCGAAAGCATGAAAGTAAGACCAAAAAAACACTTAGGACAACATTTTTTGCGTGACCTTGACGCCTCAAAACGCATCGCTGATTTGTTGTCAGGACACGGAAAGTACGACACTGTTCTGGAAATTGGCCCCGGAATGGGGGTACTGACGCAGTTTATATTGCCAAAATCAGAATATACTACCTACGTCATCGAAATAGACCGCGAGTCGGTCGCTTACCTGAAAATCAATTTTCCTGCCCTCGAAGGCCGCATCATTGAAGGTGATTTTCTACGCATGAATTTGAAAGAATGGATAGAATCCGTGACCCAAAAAGAAGCGAACGCAATTGACGGAGAATCGCCCAAATTCGCTATTATCGGCAATTACCCTTATAACATTTCGTCCCAAATCTTGTTTAAAGCACTGGAATACAAAGACTTCGTCCCCGAAATTGTCGGTATGTTCCAGAAAGAAGTGGCGATGCGTATTGCCTCGCCACCCGGAAAAAAAGATTACGGAATTTTGAGCGTATTGTTGCAGGCGTACTACGACATTGAATATTCCTTTTCTGTTCCGCCCGAAGCCTTCGAACCGCCTCCAAAGGTGACTTCTGGCGTGATTCGACTGAAACGTAACGCCGTAACGCACTTAGAATGTGACGAAAAAAAGTTTATTCAGGTCGTAAAGGCAGGGTTTAATCAACGACGCAAAACCCTGCGAAACGCCCTCAAACCCTTGGGAATTCAGTTTGATCATCCTTTGTTGGACAAACGAGCCGAACAACTAGGCGTGGCAGAATTTGTATTACTGACAAACTTAGTCACCACTCATAGTCAAACAACCGCTGATAAAAGCCCGCAGCTTGAGGCTGACAATCTATCGTTTGAAGAAGACCTTTTTTAGTCTAATATATCGTCCGGAGTCAACATTCCGTCTGTTTTCCAAACTTACCCCCCACATCCTGACCATTGACGCGCAATGACGTTTGAGTTGACCAAAGAATACCTTGAGGAAATTGAAAAAGCCGTTGAAGCGCACGACGAGAAGTATCTGCGCGCGGCCATGGAGGAATTGTATCCAGCCGATATCAGCAGCATTTTGTACGAACTCGATACCGAACAAGCGCATTATCTGTTTAGCTTGTTGACGACGGAAATTGGGGCGGAGATTCTGGCCAACATCGACGAAGATGACCGCCGCCGCTTTCTTCAGGATTTTTCCTCCGTCGAAATCGCCCGTTACATCGAGGTATTTGACTCCGACGACGCCGTGGATTTACTCAAAGAGCAACCCATTCAAATTCGCGAAGAGGTCATCGGCTTGTTGCAAGACCGCGAGCAAGCGCGTTTTATCATTGACCTTCTCCCCTACGACGAAGACGTGGCGGGGGGATTGATGCAAAAAGAGTTGGTCAAAGCCAACGCCAACTGGACCGTCAACGAGTGCATTGAAGAAATCAGAAAACAAGCCGAAGACGTTGAAAAAGTCTACGCCGTGTACGTGGTCGACGACGAACAAACGCTTTTGGGGCTGATTTCACTCAAAAACTTGGTGCTGGCCCGCAAAAACACCAAAATCAGCAACATTTTCGACGAAGACATTCATTATGTCGAAACCTACCGCCCCGTAGAGGAAGTCACCGAAATCATGCAGCGCTATGACTTGGAAGCCATTCCCGTCGTCAACGTCCAAAAACGCCTGCTGGGGCGAATCACGATTGATGATATCTTGGACGTAGTGACCGAAAAAGCCGAAGAAGACATTCAGGCGATTTCGGGTATTACGGGCGAGGTCGAAGAAGACGACAGCCTTTGGGACCAAGTGAAGGCGCGTTTGCCGTGGCTCATCGTGGGCGTAATCGGCAGCTTGATGGCCGCCACGGTCATTCGCTTTTTTGAAGGAGAATTGACCAAAATCGCCGCGTTGGCCATGTTTATTCCCATCATGGGTTCTACGGGCGGCAACGTAGGCATCCAAACCGCTTCGCTCATCGTACAAGCCCTCGCCGACAAAACGGGTTTGGAAATAAGCTGGAAAGAACGTTTATTAAAAATAGTAGCTATTGCTTCACTCAACGGCCTGATTATCGGCATTTTGGCGGGTGTATACGTGCTTATTTTTAGCGAAACCCAGCTTTTCTGGGTCGTGAGTTTATCATTATTGGCCGTGGTGTTGTTAGCTTCTTTCATGGGAACCATTACGCCACTGATTCTCAACCGCTTTGGCATCAATCCCGCCGTGGCATCGGGTCCCTTTATCACCACTGCCAACGACTTGGTCGGCATTGGAACTTACTTCATGATTGCGCATTTTTTGTTGAAGATATAGACGTATTGAAAGATGGAAATACAAACACACCAGCGCAACGGCGTGAAAATAGCCGAGGTCATTTCAGATACCACCGTGATTGGCAACGCCGAAGAAGGACTCGATTTGTTGGGAAATCTATATTACCAAGATTTTGATAGAATCTTCATTTACCAACAAAATATTACCCCTGATTTCTTTGATTTAAAAACGGGTATAGCGGGCGAAATACTTCAGAAATTCTCTAATTATCGGGTTCGTTTAGCCATCGTGGGCGATTTCAGCGCGTATCAGAGCCAAAGCATCAAAGACTTTATTTTTGAAAGCAACAAGCACGGACACGTCAATTTTGTTGAATCCAAAGCGGAAGCGATTGAGCGATTATCCACGTAAGGTACCTTCTGTTTGTATATATCCAACGCAACGCTCCTCGGCCAAACTGATTTAAAAGCGCGATTTTGGAGTGTAGGCAATAGGGTCATCTCTGCTTTTTTACTAACTTGAACAGTCAAAACCCTAAGCTCAACAAATCCCATGAAACGACGCTTTTTAAAGAAAACAATTGGCTTTCTGGCCATCGTGTTTTGGGCAACGGTTACCCAAGCCCAAAGCCCCGCCGACTCCGTGGCCATTATGAACATAATCAATGAAGAAGTGGTGGCTTGGAACAACGGAGATGCCCAAACTTACGCCAAGCATTTTGCCACCGACGGTACATTTACCAATATTTTAGGGACTTTTTTTGTGGGTCAAAACGAGTTTCAGGCGCGGCATGACCAGATTTTTAAAGGGATATTCAACAAAACGGTGATGAAACAGGAAACGGTTTCCTTCAAATTCGCAAATCCTGACGCCGTTATTGTCGAAACCCTGACGTGGGTTTCTGGATTTTCAAATCAAGGCCCTCCCCGGGGTGCTTACCTTGACGAAAAGGGGCGTTTACGCACCCGACTTTTGCAGGTGATGACACGGCAAGGAAATGCGTGGAAAATCGTGGCGTATCATAATGTAGACGTCAAACAGGGAATACCCGTCCCAGAACCCCGCTGAATGTAAAATTTGACTTAAAAATGGATGAAGTCAGCACCGTCAACATTTTTGTTGTTCTTTATCCTAAATGCAAAAAATAGCCAATCAATACTTGTGCTATGAAGAAAATCAGTATTGGAAGAATTACGGATTTTAAAGATGCAAAAGATATAAGCAGTGGTTATTCGTTCAAAACAAAGGAAATAATCACGTTTGTAAAAACTTACGCAAAAACACATCGCGGTAAACAGTAAATCATCATTTACCAATGCCCGCTTGGCAATCAATTCTCAGCATTCCATGAATAAATTAAAAATAGCCACGGCTCAGTTTGAGCATAAAAGCGGCGACAAATCATATAATTTATCAGTCATTGAAAAGCTATCTCAAAAAGCGGCGGCGGAAGGCGCCAACATCATTGCTTTTCATGAATGCTCGATTACGGGTTATACGTTTGCGCGGCATCTTTCCAAAGAGCAAATGCTTGATTTGGCGGAATTTATTCCTGCCGGGGAAAGCATTTTAAAACTTACCGAAACCGCAAAAGCCCATAACATTGTAATACTGGCGGGGCTTTTTGAAAAAGATGAACATGACCGTCTGTTCAAAGCCTACGTGTGCGTAGACAAAAACGGATTGGTGGCCAAATACCGAAAATTGCACCCGTTCATCAATCCGCATTTAACGCCCGGCGACCAGTATTGCGTGTTCGAAATTCAGGGCTGGAAATGCGGCATTTTGATTTGTTATGACAACAATATCATCGAAAACGTAAGAGCCACAAAGTTGCTGGGGGCCGATATTATTTTCATGCCTCACGTCACGATGTGTACTCCTTCTACCCGGCCAGGCGCAGGTTTTGTGGATCCAAAATTGTGGGAAAATCGCGAGAATGACCCCACTTCGTTGAGGGCCGAATTTGACGGTTTGAAAGGACGTGAGTGGCTCCTAAAATGGCTCCCAGCCCGCGCCTACGACAATGCCATCTACGCCATTTTTTCAAACCCAATCGGCATGGACGACGACCAATTGAAAAACGGCTGTTCGATGATTATTGACCCCTTTGGAGATATTATTGCCGAATGCCGTTCGTTCGACGATAGTTTTGTCTGCGCCACGCTCGTTCCCGAAAAATTGACGCAGGCAGGCGGCCACCGCTACATCAAAGCAAGACGACCCGATTTATACAGAGACATCGTCGGGCAATCTCACCAACCAGAACAAAAGGTAATTTGGCTGAATAAGGATGAGAAATAATGTAAATACTGGACCGTTAAAAACCATCCGTAAGCCTTTTCTTTTCACAACATTTATGAAAGCAGCCTTGTCGATATTCTCGCTAATGTTCTGTATTACACTGTCATTTGCTCAGTCAAGTCCTCCCAAGCCCTTTGTACTTGGTCTGATTGATGAAATAGCATCGGAGCAGCTGGCGGAAAAAAGAATCCTCAACATTTACCTACCCGAGGGTTACAACAAAAACGACACCATCAAATACCCCGTTATTTATCTCCTAGATGGCTCGGCCGACGAAGATTTTATACACGTAGTCGGGTTGGTACAATTCAATACTTTTTCGTGGATCAACCGCATTCCCAAATCCATCGTGGTGGGTATCGCCAATACCGACCGTAGGCGGGATTTTACCTACCCAACGAGCATTGATTCCGACCAAAAGCGCAATAAAACCGCAGGAAAGTCCGAAAGATTCATTGCCTTTCTGGAAAAAGAGTTGCAACCTTACATCGAGCGTACCTATAAAACCACCAACTCAAAAACACTCATTGGGCAATCGCTGGGCGGGCTCTTGGCCACCGAAATTTTGCTCAAAAAAACCACTCTTTTTACCAAATACATCATCATTAGCCCGAGTTTGTGGTGGGACAATGCCTCGTTACTAAAACTACCGTCTCCCCTTTTTGAAGAACCTTTCCCGTCCAAAACGGACGTTTACATCGGAGTAGGAAAAGAAGGGCTTGCCCCAAGCGACATCCCGCACGTGATGGAAGTGGATGCAAACCTGCTGGTAGAAAGGCTCAAAACCACGAAAAGCAAAAACATTACGGTTCATTTTGATTATTTGCCGCAGGAAGACCACGCCACCATTACCCACCAAGCCATTTTTAATGCGTTTCGACTGCTTTATCCTTCGGGGAGTGACAAGTAAATGTATCCTCCAGCCATCTTAGCTTGTTTTGTTGCTCCAATGCGAAGGCAACAAAAACCTATTTTAGGGGTTAAATAAGTATATGGAGTTTTACGTAAAAGTTGTTTTACTTAAAAAACAACTTAGATTTATCCACACATACGGTGGTTTTAGAATCAATTCTAAGCGAACCATTTTGAAAAATCATCCATTCCTCAATGAGAATCACTAAACTATTCAGAGAGTTTACAGAAAGCGAGAAAGCCGGTGGGCTAGTGCTTATTTGTTGTACGATTTTATCGCTCATCCTTGCCAATTCTTCATTTAGCAACGACTATATCCGTTTTTGGCAAATAGATTTTGCAGGACACAGTATTGGCCATTGGATCAATGACGGCCTGATGACTATCTTCTTTTTACTGATTGGATTGGAGTTAGAAAGAGAGATTTACGATGGTGAATTATCTAACATCAAAGACGCATTACTACCCATCTTTGGGGCAATTGGCGGTATGTTTGTTCCCGCTAGTCTTTTTCTACTTTTCAATTTTGGTACACCGACCCAATCGGGCGCTGGAATACCCATGGCAACCGACATCGCCTTTGCATTAGGTGTTTTATCACTTCTCGGCAACCGAGTCCCCGCATCTCTCAAAGTATTTCTGACCGCATTGGCCGTCATCGATGATCTTGGAGCTATTTTAATCATCGCTCTTTTCTACACCAAAACACTGTTATGGGTCAATCTATTCATTGCGTTGGGCATTTTTGCCGTGCTTTTGGTTTTTAATAGGCTAAAAATCAGAAACCTCATCCCGTATCTAGTAGGCGGAGTGATGATGTGGTATTTTATGCTAAATTCTGGGGTTCATGCCACCATTACGGGCGTTTTGCTCGCATTTGCCATCCCCTTCGGCAACGGTGACGAAAAATCAACCTCTTATCTTCTGCAACATTGGCTCCACAAACCCGTAGCATTTATTATTTTACCCATTTTTGCACTCGCCAACACTGCAATTACAATTAGTACCGATATTGGACAAACACTCACCCAAAACTACAACATAGGTATTGGACTTGGGCTCATTACAGGCAAACCCATTGGCATCTTTATCATCTCCTTTTTAGCGGTCAAATTCGGGATTTGTAAGCTTCCCGACGACCTTCATTGGAAATCCGTTTTGGGGGTTGGTTGCTTAGCGGGAATCGGTTTTACGATGTCCATTTTTATTACACTCCTAGCCTTTGAGAACGCAACAATCATCAACAATGCTAAATTTGCAATTCTAATTTCGTCATTAACTGCCGGACTCATTGGATATATAATACTAAAATTTAGCCTGAAAAACGAAATACCGTCCTTAGATTGAAGCACTTGGCTTTATATTAAACACATAGGCCAATTGAGTAAACCGTAAAAGCATGAAAAAAATACTGCTGGTAGAAGATGAAACAAGCGTAGTTGACTTTATAAAAAAAGGATTGACAGAAGGGAATTATGAAGTATCGGTCGCTTTTGACGGAAATACTGCCATCAATATGGCCCTAGAATCTTCTTTCGACCTTTTTATTTTGGACATTATGTTGCCCGACAAAAACGGCCTTGAAGTATGTAAAGAACTGAGAATCAGAAATATCAAATCACCAGTCCTTTTTCTGTCGGCATTGGGCACTTCCGAAAATATCGCCCTCGGACTAAACATCGGGGCCGATGATTACCTCATTAAGCCTTTTAAATTCATTGAGCTACACGCTCGAATTAACGCGCTTTTGCGACGCTCCTCTCAAAAAGAAGAAAATAAAGAAGAAAAATCTAAAAATGTATACCTCATTGGTGACTTAATGGTCAACGATGATGCCAAAACAGTCGCTAAAAACGGCAACGTCGTTTCTTTGACCGCCACCGAATACCGCTTATTATTGGTTTTAATAAAAAATAAGGGAAAAGTTCTTTCAAGAATAGATATATTGGAAAGTGCTTGGGATATTAATTTTAATTTGGGCACCAATGTCGTGGATGTTTATATTAATTATCTACGCAAAAAAATTGACCCCGAAAATGAGTTAATTCATACGGTGGTTGGGATGGGGTATATTCTAAAAGAAAAATGAAAACACAAACTAAAATAGCATTATTATTGGGCATACTTTGTATATCCATCGTTATTTTATTTAGTACCATCATTTACTATTTTTTGAATAACTACTCGTACGTAGATTTTTATAAAAGGCTCGAAACTCGGGTGCGCATTTCGGCCAAATATAACTTCAATAGCGACACGCTTGATGCGGCCTATCTAAAATCAATAAAAAATCAGCACCTCGAAAAACTCGAAAAAGAGAAAGAATATATCATTAAAATAACGCCCCAACTTACACTTGATTCGCTATCTAAAAAACATAAATTACCAAAGACTTTTTTAGAAACACTATTGAAAGAAGGTAGGGCAAAAGAGAAAGATGGAAGCTTTTTTTTTGCAGGCAGTAAAATTCAAAACGACAACAATCAACACCTTGTGATTGTATCAGCCGAAAATTACTACGTCACCCACCACCTCATTTTTTTAAGAAATATGCTCTTTGGGAGCATTGTGTTGTTGGTGTTGATTGTGCTATCGCTTTCGGTCTATTTTTCAAAACACATTTTCAAACCCATTAAAGAAATTACGGACAACGTAAAACAAATCAGCACCGAAAACATCCACCTTCGGCTTGAAAACAACAGCGTCAACAACAACGAAATCAGCGAACTGATTAACACTTTTAACGATCTGCTCAGCCGCATTGAAACGGCCTTTGAAACCCAAAAGAATTTTATCAGCAACGCCTCTCACGAGCTAGGCACTCCCCTGACGACCATCATCGGCGAGGCCGATGTTGCCTTGCTCAAAATCAGAACTCCGCAAGAGTACGAGCAATCCCTGAATAGTATTCTCCAACAGGCCGAACGGCTCGACCAAATCACCAAATCATTGCTTTTTCTGGCCCAAACGGGCTATAAAGGGAAGACCATCGTCTTTGAAATGCTGCGTATCGACGAAATTATCTGGGAAACGAAGGGGCTGATTGACAAGCTTAACCCCGACAATAAAATCTTTGTTGACCTGAATTTGCTGCCCGAAGACCCCAAAAAGCTAAAAGTAAAAGGCAATAAACAACTGCTGCACCTCGCCTTTGCCAATCTCCTCAACAATGCCTGCAAGTACTCAAACAACAGCCCCGTAACGGTCCATATCGCCTCCAGCAATACGCAGGTTGTGATCATTATTGAAGACCTGGGCATCGGTATTCCCGAAGCTGAAATGGCCTACATCTACGACCCTTTTTTCAGGGCATCCAACACCAAACTGTACGAAGGCTACGGCATAGGCCTCCCGCTGACGCGCAACGTGATTAACCTTCACAAGGGCGAGCTTGTGGTTAGTTCGGCCCTGAATGCAGGCACCAAGGTGCAGATAAAACTCCCACTGATTCAGTTCCCCCCCACCACGCCTTACCCCTAAAACGGGCAAATTAGAAATTAGCCCTCCTTTTATGGTTGCGACGCCCTTCCATTGCCTTATTTGGCCTTATAGTATCCCATTCCGAACACTTCAGATACCGTTTGATAACTATTTTATGAGATTGACGTATAAAAGAGGAATGTTTGTCTTTATTGGGGATAAAGGCCTCAAAGTTCTACAATCACTTGAAAGGCTCAAAAAAATCAACGTCGGCCAACATGAAATGGGTGCAATAGGCTTGGCAAACGCCAACAGACTGCACCCATTTGCTCTCAGTTATGCGGCATTTTAAAAATACATAACAATGAATAGACTTCTTAACATAGGATTCATAAATGTTGGTCATTGGACATTTAACAACAACATTTTAAGGTATTATTTAACCTCTCATCAGGCGACAAGAAATATTCTTTACAGTTTTGTATCGAATGGGGTCATTAAATATATTGGAAAGACTACAATGGAACTGACAAGAAGAATGTATGGCTATCAGACTCCAGGACCTTCACAGACAACCAATATAAGAGTAAATGGAAAAATAAAAGAGCTTCTTCAAACAGACCAGCCAGTTGACATTTTTATACTTGTCGACAACGGACTTTTAAAATATGGCGACTTTAAAATTAATCTTGCCGCAGGACTTGAGGACACGTTAATTTATGAAATTAGTCCAGAGTGGAATTTCTCTGGTAAAAACAAACTTGAGGTGGAGAAAGAAAGTGATAGTGAAAATTTAATAATAGTAAATAACCCATTGGAAATTAAAAATCAAATAAACAAAACCTTTGAGGTTAAATTAGGAAAAGCATATTATAATCAAGGATTCTTTAATGTTTCACAAAATCATTCTGAAAATTTTGGTGCTGACAAAGCATTAATAGAAATCCAATTGGGCGACAATTCAAAAAATGTTATTCAAGGTTATATAAACAGAACAGCAAATAAAAATGGGACACCAAGAATAATGGGAGGAATAACATTGTCCAACTGGATTAAAAAGAATTATAAACAAGATGACATTTTAATTGTTAACATCCTAACTAATGTCTCTATCAAACTGAATGAAAAAGGTAAAACGACCGCATAACATGGGTTTGGCAAAAAAGCGGTTCCAGTTATTAATTGAAGCTTTGTTCTTCGTATCAAGTATAGTGCTGACAGAAAGCTTTGTACTTCGTATTCGCCACCTTCGCCAAGCTCTGCACCGTTAGCCACAATTGATACAACCATTACAATATGAAAATAATTGAAAGCGTAGAAATAAGATATTTTAGATCATTTGGAGAAAAAACTGTCAAAATAACTGAATTAAAAGATCTAAATATTTTGTCAGGCTCAAATGATGTTGGAAAATCTAATGTGTTAAAAGTTTTAAATCTATTTTTTAATAATGAAATCAATATCGGTGAACCATTTGATCTAAGAAAGGATTTGTCTTTTTTGCAACGAGAAAGAAGTGAGAAAGAATTACAAATCAAGAAAAGTCAACGAACAAAAGATGACCCTTATGCTTCACAAAGAGATTTATTTGTTAAAGTAAAGGTCTTTTTTAATCGAAATATTCCATCGGATCGTTCGACAACACCAGAAAAATTCTGGGTAGAAAAAACTTGGGATAAAAACGGATTTAATAAACAAACAAGTAACATTCAGGCGGCTTATCTAAAAAAAAACAAAAAAGAACCTACGCAAGCTCAAGCTGCAGCATTACAAGGTCAATTGACACAATTTTTAAACTCGATTAATTTCGATTATGTTCCAGCAGTAAAGGATAGACAATTTTTACAGTATTTATTCAAAAAATTACAAACTGCACTTTTTGAACGAGATAACACATTCCAAAAAACATCTCAGGACATAAATAGTAAAATTGCTGTAACTACATCAGACTTGTTTGATGAATTTAGAGAAAAAACAGGTATTGACGCAAGTTTTTCAATACCAGAATCGCTGATTGATTTTTTCACAACTATAAATGTGTCGACTGAAAAAGGGATTTCATTATACTCAAGGGGTGATGGAATACAAGCTCGATTTATACCTGCTATTCTAAATGAAATTTCTAAAGAAAAAAAGAATGTAATTTGGGGTTTCGAAGAACCTGAAAACTCCTATGAGTATAGAAATGCCGAGATCCTTGCAAATGATTTTTTACAAATCTATTCGAAAAAAAAACAAATTTTCATTACTAGTCATACAAAAGAATTTCTATCATTAATTAAAGGAAATGAGGATAGAGTTTCTCTTCATAGAGTTTATAAAACTGCTGAAAACGGGTCTTTAATAGATACTTATAGAAAGGATAAAGGGTTTGATAAAAAAGCCATTCAAAAATCTTTCTGGGGAGGCATTGAAGAAAAGGAGAAAACACAAGAAGAGCAAGATACTTTGAATAGAATATTTCAAGATATCGGTTTTTTGGAAACAGACCAATATTTGATTGAAAACTTGCAAAACCAACTTAGGACGCAAAGAAAACTTATTGAAGAGTCAGGTTTAGAGATTGAGGAAAGATTAAAAATAATCAATCACCTAAATAAACGTTTACAAGATGCTATTCTTAGCAAAGATTCATTGGAAAAGGAAATAGAAGAATTTAAAAAGCCAATTCTATATGTCGAAGATAAATATGATCAAATTTATAAAATTGCATTTTTAAAATCAAAAGGTGTGGAGTTTGATAAACAAAATTTTGAAATTCAATTTAAACAAATTGCGCCTTTTACCATAAGAAGAAGTGAAGGGGCAGGAAAGCTCTCTGGACGAATGAGAGTTGCAAACAATGATGGATACGAGGATAAAAAAATAATAGGACTTTATGATTTTGATAAAGAAGGACGAGAACAAATTCATCTTTTAAAAAACGACTCCTTTTGGCATGACGAATATTATGGTGATTTGACTAATGGGTTTTATCGAAAAAGGAAAGATCATAAATGCTTTATTGCCATGCTACTCCCTATTCCTCAAGAATTAGAGAGCTTTGCAAGCTTAGAGTGGGAAAATTTCATTAGTTACGTTGAAATCGAAAATCTTTTACCAAGCAAATTTCTAATTGAAAATCATTTCGCAAGTGAACAAACTTTTCCTGGTGGGAAATATCTCAAGATTAAGGATGCTAAAAAAGATAAAATATGGGAATCATTATTTGATTTACCAACGAATAATTTTGAAAATTTTAAGCCCTTATTTAAAACTATTATCACTTTATTTAATTTGCAACAATAATCAACAGTAGCTAACATCGCCTATCCAAAAGTGGCGGTTCAGTGGTTAAATCAAGCTTTGTGCATCTATCAAAGTTTCTGCTTGGTTGACAGTGAAGTACTTCGAAATCCCCCCCTGTTGTTCGTTGTCTTCCGTAGGGAGACTGCGAACGCAAAATAAATAGAGTGTTTGTAACACGGTGAGTGCCAAAGTAGCTTCTCATTTGTAGTTTTAAATTGCCGCTTTTAAGTAACTTTGTTTAATGGAAGCATTATAATAAAATGGCATAGCTTACACAAACTGACAAGAAGAAAGTGCAGACCAGCGACCACTCAAAAACGGAGCAAAACCGAAAAGCCTTACGAAATAGGAAAAAGTAGCAGAAGAAGTCTATGCAAAAATAGACAACGATTATTACAAAGGAGAAGGTGATATTTGATGGCAATAAAATTCAATCTTACACTTTATGGAATTAGACGGACTTTACCAAGATATCAACAATAAGGTAGGAAGTATGACCAAAGCAGAATTTGAAAGCATTCGACCATACTTCAAACGTATGACAACCATGAGAAAGCAGATCTTGGTCGCTGAAGGAGACTTTAACAACAAGCTTTTTTTTGTGGAGAAGGGTCTTGCTTATAACTATAAGACGCTGGATGACGGACAAATCAGAGTCATTACATTTGCGAGGGAAAACGAGTGGATTTCTGATATGGAAAGTTTTATTTCTGGCAATAAAGCTCAATTGACCGTTGAAACATTTGAAGCTAGCTCACTCTGGTTTCTATCAAAAGAAGATTGGGAACTGGCTTGTATTAAGAGTCCAAAAATTTCGGTATACTCACAGCTTCTTTATTCTCAGTGTACCAAGAATCTGTATTCTCAGGTTTCCGAGTTGGTTTCAAAGGATGCTGAGGCGCGATATAGTCAAATATTGACAAATATGCCCGACTTGCTCCAAAGGGTACCACAATATCTCATTGCAGCGTACCTCGGCATTTTGCCATCATCACTTAGCCGCATTAGAAGCAGTAAAAAAGTAATTTATTAGCATAGGCGAATGACTTTCATTTCTTTAAGTAGTTTTTTTGTAAAAAACAAGGGCGAAACCGAATAGCCTTACAAGTAGGAAAAAGCAAAACAAGAAATGAAATGGAAAAAGTAACACAAGAAGTCTATGCAAAAATAGACAACGATTATTACAAAGGGGAAGGTGATATTTGGTGGCAACCAGATTCAATGTTACACCTTCTGAAAACAAGTCTTAACCCTTGCAGAGTTGGCTATTTTAAGAAAGTACTCCACAAACTTGCTATAGACCCGCAGGGCAAAACAGCGTTAGAAGTTGGTTCAGGTGGCGGGATACTTACAGAAGAAGTTGCTAAACTGGGGTTCACTACCACTGGGATTGAGCCTGCCGAACAATCATTAAATACAGCCATCAACCACGCACGCCTTAGTGGTTTAACCATTAAATACGACAAAGGATTTAGCGAAAACCTTCCTTATCCTGACCAATCATTTGATTGTGTAGTATGTTGCGATGTGTTGGAACACGTCATGGATTTGCCCAAAACAATTTCAGAAATTTCCAGGGTATTAAAACCAAACGGTGTATTTTATTATGATACGCTGAATAGAACTTTCTTAAGCAAATTGGTAGCTATTAAAATTTGGCAGGAATGGAAACGTTGGGCGTTTATGCCACCCAATATTCATAATTGGGATATGTTTATTAAGCCCGAAGAACTAAAAACACTTCTTGCCCAAAATAAACTGGATTGGAAAGAACATAAAGGAACATCACCAAGTGTTTCCATTCCTAAGATGTTGGGTTATTTAAGAAAAAGAGTAAAAGGAGAATGGGGCTACGCTGAGCTTGGCAAAAACTTTCAATTGAAAGAAAGCAATGATATGAATATATTTTATCTGGGCTATGCTATCAAGCAATAATTGTTCTTTGCCCTGCCAAAACAAGAAAACCTGCCCATAAACGGCATTTGGCAAAAAAGCGGGTTCAGTGGTTAATTGAACATTCTGCCTCGTATCAAGTTCACTGCTGGCAGACAGTTTAGTGCTTCGAAATCCGCTTATTTGCCAAGCGCCCAAACGTTAGCGGCAAGCTTATATGAAAACTCTACTAGGCATACTTCTACTTTCAAATATTTGTTATTCCCAAAACACAATAATTTGGGAAATTTCTGATACAATTAATAACAAAAAGTCTTTTATTGTAGGTACATTTCATAATATAGGAAACTCATTTGTTGATTCAATTCCAGAAATAAAAACTGCACTGCTAAATTCTGATATGGCTATATTTGAATCCATTGACGAAGAAGCTAAATTAGTATATACTTTGCATAAAAGAAGAAAGCTGAATGAACTTAAAAAATTATTATCTAATCAAGATTTTTCAACACTCAAAAATTTGAGTAAGAATTGGAAAACAAGTCTATCTGTTTTAAAGCCAATTGAAGTACTACTCACTTTGACACGGGAATTTCAAATATTAAAGTGTAAAACAGTAAAACCAATTGACCAATGGGATCATTTTGATAATTATCTTATAGAAATTGCAAAGAAGAACAAAATAAGTATTCAAGGACTTGAGACTGATAGTTTACAACTCAATATTTTAGATGATATAGAGAAATCTTGGAGCAAAGAATTAATTGGCCAAGAAATAAGCTTTTGGATTTCAAAGCTGACTATAGAACAAAATTGGTATGAAGAATGCCAAGAAACCCAAAAATATCAAAGGTTTGAAATTGATTACGAGTTTACAAATGAATGTGAAGACGATATTCTAATTGTAAAACGTAATGAAGAGTGGATGCTAACGCTGACAGATTTATTTTCTAAGAAAAATTGTTTTGTTGCAGTTGGACTCTTACACTTAAAGTATAATTGTGGTCTATTGGAAGCTTTCAAAAGGAAGGGATTTAATGTCAAACCAGTTATAATTGAAAAAGCCAGCCGCTAACATTGACTTGGCAATATAGCTGGCTTGACGAAAATACCATTAAGCTGCTGGAATTTTATTTAAGCCATTGTTGGTGTTTAAGCCAACTACAGCAAGCAAAAGCCGTTTCTGTGCGTAATTTCTTCTACTTACCCTATGCTGCAAGGCGGTGTTTTGCCTTGTCCTACCAGCTTAGCCGGCAAAATAATTTCATTCTTATCAATTTCTAATCTCATTCTTAGAGGCTCTTAATAACGCCAAAATAGTTTTGTGTCCATAACCTAACGCAAGGCATGGCAACAAAAACTATTTTAATCCCTACCGATTTTTGTGTTGCATCGCTCAACACTTTGAAACTCGCTTTGGCATCTTATATCGACCAACCCACCCGGGTGGTGCTTATTTATGCCGAATACCCCGACAATTCAATTACTGAATTACTATTCTATTCGGCAGAAAATAGAATAAAAGCCCTCGTCACCAATGAGTTTAAAGAAGCCCTCGAAATCATTAAAAATCGCTTTGAAGGCAAGCTATTGGATATTTCAATTGAGTTATTGACCATGAACACCAATGGCTATTTGAATAACTACGTAGACGCAAACAAAATTAACGAAATCTACCTTCCTAAAACCTATCAATTAAAACCCGCAAAAAATGGATTTAACCCCTTACCCATCCTAAAAAAAGCCAAGGTTCCCGTCACTGAAATAAACTGGGGCACCGATTACAAGCAATCAGAACAAGAACAATTAATTGCACTTTTTATTTAAAATGAAATGAACAAGAAATTATTTCCGACCACGCCTGCTGGCCGCCTGAAGCTCTTCTTCACCTTGTTTGACTCCCGCTGGGAAGACCTGACAAAAGACAACTGGGCCAAAACCGTTTATCGGGATTTTAGCGCGGGATTGATTGTGGCCATGACGGCCATTCCGATGGCGATGGGCTTTGCGATGGCAATGGGAATGCGCCCCGAGCACGGCATCATTGCGGGCGCGTTGGCCTGCGTGGTAGGACGTACTTTCGGCGGCTCCAAATACCAAGTCTACGGGCCTACCGCCGCGTTCATTCCCGTCATTGCGGGCTTGATTACCAAATATGGCCCCGCAAATGGTGGCGATTTTGAAACGGCCCACGGGTTCTTGATTTTGGTTTCGATGATTTCTGGCGTAATTCTCATCATCATGGGTATTTATGGTTTTGGACGCTACGCCAAGCTCGTCCCCAATTCCATCATTGTGGGCTTTACCATCGGTATCGCGGTGGCTATTGCACTTACCAACGTGGAAGATATTCTGGGCATCGAATCATTTAAGGATTTATTGGGACAAGACGAAGACATCAAAGGCGGCTTGATTCATAACCTGACTACGGCGTTTGGGAACATCGACAAAATCAACGGCTGGTCCATTTTTTTGGGGCTGATGACTTTCGCTTTAACCAAAACTTTACTCCGAATTTCGGTCTTTATTCCCGGGCCAGTCATTGCGATGGGACTGGCTACGTTGCTTTCGGCCACCTTTCTAGCCGATAAAAACATCATTTTGGTCAAAGACCTTTACGGCTCTATCCCCAACAATTTCTTCGTGTTTACGCCGCCCATGCTACCCGCACTGAACGGCAGCGTCGTTGTTGATATTATCTATTTTGTCTGTGCCATCGTGTTTGTGTCGGGCGTCGAGAGTATTCTGTGCTCATCCATGGCCGATAAATTGGCCAACAACCAAAGAACGCCCTTTAATCCCGACAAAGAGTTTTTTGGACAGGGAATGGTGCAAATCCTTACGCCGTTGGTTCAGGGTTTCCCCTGTACAGGAGCGCTGGCCCGTACTGCTACGAGCATCAAAGCAGGTGCCCAAACACCGTTGGCAGGTTACTTCAAAGCGGCTTTAAAATTGGCAATGGCCTACAACTTGGCCCAATATCTCGAACTGATTCCGATGGCTTGTATTGGGGGGATATTGGTTTGGGTGGCAAGCAACATGATCAAACCTTCCGAAATCCGCGAAATCAAGCATCAGGGCAAGTTTGAGTTTGCCATGATGACCTACACGGCCTTTATGGTTCCGCTGACCGACTTCCTGACGGGTGTTCTGTCGGCTTTGATTATCTATTTTGTGGTAAAAGCGGTTTTCAAACGTAAAACAAAAGCTACGCCTGGCTCAGAGTTAGAAGTAGAGCAGATGGTAAATTCTCACCCTTCGGCCCCCCAAAAATAACTTCACAATTCTGGAAAGCAGATAACTGCATCTACCTGCCAAATGTTTGGTGGATAGATGCAGTTGTTTTTTAGCGTCGTATTTTCTGTTTAAAATAAGAATTGACACTCGGCCACCGCCTACGGGCCACGGCGTAGACTTTTCCGTCGGTCAGCTTGATTTGTTTCGGAAAGATACTTTCCACAAAACGTAGGTTGACGAGGTAACGCTTATGAATTCGGAGAAATTGACGGTGCGGCAGTCGCGATTCGAGTTGTTCCAAACACTTCGACACCAACAATCTCTGTCCGTCGGTCAAATGGATACAGGAGTAATTTCCGTCACCAGTAATACAAACAACCTTCTCAAAATCAACGTATTGACCCGCCTCAAAGGAGGTTAAAGTAAAGAGAATCATGGTCATATCATTACTCTTTTGTTCTGCTCGATTGATTCGATACGTCATTCTTGGCCGAAACAACCGTTTTTAATTGGTCAATTTCTACCCGTTGCTCCGCAATCATTTCCCGCTGTTCATCAATCAACGCCTTGAGTGCTTTAATGGATTCGACCAGCATTGGGTCAAAGTCGCCGTAAGTAGCCGACAAATATCCATCGGCATGTTGTTGAACTTTGGTCGGGAACACCTCTCTCAACTCTTGCGCAATGAAGCCAAATTGCAGGTCTTTGCCCTTTTTTTCGTCAATCCAACGGTAATTGGCGCCCTTCAATTGCAGCACCTTTTGGAGTATTTCCTGACTGTCGAGGTAAGTAATATCTTTCTTCAAACGGCGGTCGGAGGGCGAGTCCCAGTTACCACCGCCCACGGTTTTATAGGCATTTCCCTCTACTTCAAGTCGATAGCTAAGCGTTGGCAGTCGTCCCACACCCAAATTACCCGGCCCCGAAAGGGTCATATTTACTACAGGCGTAGTACCTGCGGCCGTGGTTGTTATGAAATCAATGGCGGCACCCGTGCTGGTTGGGCTCCAGTCGGCGGTGGTTCGCATCTCAATACGCGCTTTGGCATTGGTAAAATTGTTTCCGTCGTAGCCTCGCGCCCCAAAGCGGGCCAGAATATGGCCATTCAACGAAGGCCCCGGAGTATTTATATTTCCGCCTGCCGATACCCCAAAAAATGCGGGAGCGTCGCCGAAGCGTTTCACGGCAATTCCATCATCGGTCGTTGCCAACACTTCCAGCGGATAAGTCGGCGTACTGGTATTGATTCCGATATTTCCATTTTCGGCAATGGTCATCCGTTTGAGGGGAATGTCGTTGTTGATAGGCGTAGTATAAAAGTTGATTTCGGCCCCATTTTCGGCACTTGCCCAGGTCTCCTTTGAGCGGATTTCCATGCGGGCTCCTTCTTCAAAATAACTACCATTGTGGCCCAGCCCTTCAAAACGGGCCAAAATTTGGTCGTTGGTCGAGGCCGTAGGGGCACTCTCCGTGCCGCCTGCATGGCTTCCGTAGATGTGGGAGTTATAAGTATTACCAGCCCCGTAGGTCCGTACGCCAATACCAGCGTTGCCCGCCACTTCAAAATTTGCCTGCGGTATTTCAGTTCCGACTCCTACATTTCCGTCATGATTGATTGTCATACGGGCCGTTTGTACGGTGCTTCCATTCTCAGTTGTCAAAAATACCATTCTAGTTCCGTTTTGGGTGGTAGTCCAATTTTGGGTAGCCTCAAACCGAATAGCTCCTTTTGCTTGCGTAAATGTAGTTCCGTTGTACCCTGCACCTTGAAGAATAAAAATATTATCGCCCGAAAGAACCGCCGTAGGCAACGCAAGCGTACCATTGTGCCGTTTTGCAAAGATATTGGGGGCATTAGTGCCCTGTAAAATGAGATTATCACCAGGCGAGTTTTGCTTTGACTCCATTTTGCTGGGTGTAATTAACACACTCTGAGCCAATAAATTAGAGGCTAAAAAACTAAAAATAGAAAGAATGAATAGCTTTTGCATGATTTTAAGAGTTGAGTTACAAGATGGAAAAAGAAGCGTCTGTTATCGAAACCGCACAGAAAACTCTCCGCTGGTGATATTGATGGTCTTTATGGGATTAGTAAATGATTTGGCAATGCCCGAAAATTTTCCCTTTATAACTTCGGCGGTTTTCTCGGTGATTTCGATTTGGCCCGAACCATTGTTAAAATTGGTTCGGTACACCACTTTGTCGGTATCTTCAAAAAAGATAGAGTTTTTGCCGTTGCATTGGTGTACCCCTACGCCCTTAGTAGACTCCAAAGTGATGTACATGGTACGAGGCGTAGCGGTTTTGACATTTTCCAACTCAGTACCATAGATAGTATTGGACGTATTGCTAAAAACCACGGCATAAGCGCCTATTTCATTTTCAATGGCGTATTTATTACCTTCTATCATGCACGAGAAAAAGAAAGGACTGACGTTTTCTTTTTTGGAACAAGAAGCCAAGGCAGTCAATAATAAAACGAATGACAAATAGCGCTTTTTCATGGTTTAAGTAAGTATGATTAGGGAGATTATCAAACATAGAATGAAGTCCGCAGAAATTTTCTGTTGGCAAATTTCAGATTTATATCCATGCCAAAACATCGTGTAAATAGGGATAATAACACCAGAGAGGGTTGACTAAACAGTATATTCTAGTGAATCAGAACCGTTAAGTAAATTTTCGGGTCAATTAAAGCTTTCGGCCCGCCCATTGTTTGTAGATGCGCGAGTCATTTTCTAATTTTAATAGCGAAAAAGAAGTAAAAAGTGACTCAAAGAAGCCGCTATGATTAAGCTCTGCCTAGTAGATGACCACGAATTATTGCTACGCGGATTGGCCGCTATCATCGAAACACAGCATGATTTTGAGGTGGTTAAAACCTGTACCTCTGGCCAGGACACCATCCACTTTTTGGCCACAAAACCTTGTATTGACATTTTAGTACTGGATGTAAATTTACCCAACTCCGACCCCGAAGATCTGTTATCGAAAATCAGGGCGACACATCCACAATTACCCGTCATTTACCTCACTATCTTGCGCGGCTCACGCCTGTTTCATCGACTCCAAAAACTTGGCTTTCAGGGATATTTATTCAAGGATGCTACCTACGAGGAGGTTTTTGATGCCATTAGAACGGTGGCTGGCGGCGGAACTTACTACGCCAAAAACATTGAGCTTGACTTTTCAAAAGACCAATCCATTCACCAAAATGGATACATCACCAAAAACTCGGGCGTTATTTTGAGCAAACGCGAAAAAGAAATTTTAACCCTCATCTGTCAGGAATACAGCAGTGCCCAAATAGCCGCTAAACTGTTTATCAGCGTAAGTACCGTCGATACGCACCGGCAAAATATCATGATCAAACTGGGGGTGAGCAATACCGTAGGTCTGGTAAAATACGCAATCAACTATAATTTGATTGACAATTAACAACACTACATACTCCACTGATTATGAAACAGTTGTTATTTTTTCTTTTGTTTTTTATGGGTTGTCTAAAGCCCGTCTTTGGGCAAGTTACCGAAACATCCATCCGGGCAAAAATTGACAAAACGCTGACCTTCTACGAATCGAAAAAGGACTCCATCAAACTGATGGCTGAACAAATTCGGGCCGATGCCCAAAGCATCGGATTAAAAAAAGAAGCCCTTTATTACCATCGTTTTATGGGTTTTTACTACGAATACGACGGCAAAATCGACCTAGCCGTAAAGTCGTACCTGACGCTTTTGAAAGAAGCCGAAAAGAATCAATTTTTTGATGAAAAATACCAAGCCATCGGCGACCTTGTAAATATTTATATCGGTACGGAGCAGAACGAAAAAGCCAAAATCCTGTTGTTTAAAGGCATCCTTGAAGGTCAAAAAGAAAAAGCAAATCCACGACGACTCTCCACTTATTACACCAATCTCGGCGTGATTTACCGTAAAGAATCCAAGTTTGACAGCGCTTTTTATTACTATACCCAAGCGCTTAAAATCAAAAAAAACATCAAAGATTCGGTCGGCATTGCCAATGTGTACATCAATCTGGCCACGCTGCTCATCAAACAGGGAAAATACGCACAGGCCAAGCCTTACATAGAAAGAAACATTGCCTTTCACAAGGCCATTCACTCCGACGAAGACTTGTGGTATGACTACGGAAACATGTCTGAAATTTACCTCAAATTGAATCAGCGCAAAGAAGCCGAATGGTACGTAAATGAGTGCCTCAGGATTGCGAAAAAAAGCGGTTCAAAAACCAAAGAACACATCTCCATGAATTCTCTCGCCGACCTGCACCGGTATTTTGGCGACTACAAAAAAGCCTATGAGTACTACGCTATTTACGATAGTCTGGGAAAGGAACTGATTAACGCCGAGACCAATAAATCCATTGCGCAACTGAGAGAACAGTACGAATCCGAGAAAAAGGAGCAAGAAAACAAACTCCTCAATCAGCAACTGAAACAGGAACAACAACAACGGCTCATCTTCGGAATCAGCTTTTTGGGCGTGCTGCTGTTTTCGGGCGTGATTGGGTATTTTCTGGTCAAAAATCGGCAAAAGAACAAAATGTTGAACGAAAAAAATGAACTTATTGAGCGTCAAAATACCCGATTGTCGGACCTAAACCGCGAAAAAAATCAGCTCATCAGCATTGTATCTCACGATTTGAGTACGCCGTTTTTGGTGATAAACACGTGGAATTCTATCTTAAAAATGAACATAGATGCCGCCAATACCAAAGCCTTGGAAGCCGTCCAAATCATCGAAAAAAGCGCCAAACAGGGTATGAACTTGATACAGGACGTGCTAAACGTTGAAAAAGCAGAAACCAACAAACACACACTTCGCCTCGAAACCTTTGATTTGCAGACCTTAACGCAAGAGGTGCTCAACGAGTTTGCGGAGGCGGCCCGCGCCAAAAACATTCAACTGTTGTTTGAGCCAGCCCCTCAGCCTTTGCATCTTCTCTCTGACCCACACTTGGTGCAGCGGGTGCTCGAAAACCTCGTCTCCAACGCCATCAAATATTCCAATCCAAACGGTCGTGTATGGGTCAGTGCCGAAAAAAAAGACGATACCGTATTAGTACACGTCAAAGATGAAGGCATTGGCATCGAAAGCAAGCACCTTCCCCATTTATTCGAAAAATACAATACGGCCTCAGCTGCCACCGCTGGCAACTCATCTACGGGCTTGGGGCTGAGCATTGTAAAACGGATTTTGGACGAAATCGGCGGCATCATTCTGTGCAAAACCGAACCCGGAAAAGGAACGGAATTTACGGTTCGGTTGGCGGTATAAGAAAAAACAGGAATAACTTCAAAGCCCAAAAATCAATCTAAAATAACCATTTACATAACGTTTATCACTATGAAACCACTAAAAGCGTCCATCTACTTCCTACTTTTTATGGGCATCAGTTCATTTAAGATAACGACAGGTAATTTTCACCAACATAATATGGGTGGAATGATTACAGTCCTTGTCAAATACAAAACCCAGCCCTCCAAAGAAGATATGGCTTTGAAGGCATTACAGGAGTTAATCGCAAAAGTTAAGAAAGAGCCTCATTATGTGAGCATTGTAATTCATATAGATCCCAACGATAAAAGTAACATTTTGCTCCATGAACAATGGGCCGATGAAGACTATTACAAAGGAGCGCACATGAAAACCCCGCATTTGTTACAATTCATCAATGATTCCAGACAATTTCTGGCTGGCCCACCCGATATTTCATTTTGGAAAACTCAGGACTAAAGTCAGCTAATATTTTAGACTCAAACCCTCAGATTCATCAAGTGTAGTGAAAGAATACCTTTTACCAAAAAATAGTGTATATCAGAAAATGGCACCTTCCTTACTTTAAACCAAGATTTTATCATGAAAAAGCTAAACTTATTTTTTACAATTTCCTGCTTTTTGGGAACATGCGGGAATTTATCAGCCCAAAACAGCACGATTTTACCAAGTTCATTGCAACTTCCAAACGTTGCTACGCTGGGTGGATGTACGGCTTCTCAAAAAGGGCAATTGGTATTATTAACGACCGACAACAAAACCTATTATTGCAATGGTTCGGCCTGGCAAGCCTTACTTACGGGCGTTAATCCTTGGTCGGTCAACGGCACGCATATCTACAACAATAATTCAGGAAATGTAGGAATAGGCATACAATCACCCACCCAGAAACTGGATATCGTAGGCAATATTAAACTAACAGGAAAAGTAAATACACCCACTACTGGTGATTATAGCCTAATCCCCATTGCTGTTGCCACAGTACAGGATAACGGAGTTCTATTAACGGGCACTTCCAACATAGGCACCATTGAAACCCTAGCCGCAGGTCACAGAAGAATTACAATAACAGGCCAAACGCTGTCGATTGGGAGTAATTCAGTAGTAGGTTCCACTTTTGCTTCATTTCCAGTACTTGTAAATTTCTTAATCATCAATGGGCAATTAGAGGTTAAAACCTACAATATCTCGGGCACATTGCAAAATGCCCCTTTTTCTTTTGCAATTTATAAAGAGTAAAACACCTCAAAAATTATCCCTAAATTGCATTAGATACACTAACCCATTATACTCAGCACAAATGATACAATATTTTACGCTGCCCGGCTACGGAAACTCTCCCGCCCAGCATTGGCAAACTCATTTTGAACAACAATTGAGCAATTGTCGACGAATAAATCAGAAAAGATGGACGGGGGTAACATGCGAAGATTGGACGAGCGAAATTGAAAAAACGCTGAAAGACCTCGACACCTCCGAGACCATCTTAATCACGCACAGCCTTGGCGGGATTGCCCTGGCGCATTGGGCGGCCAAACATCCCCAAAAAATCAAAGGTGCCATGATTGTGGCCCCTCCCGATATCGACAACCCCTACATGGATTTGTCACTGCAAAGTTTTGCACCCATCCCACTGCTTCCTCTCCCTTTTCCGTCGGTAGTAGTCGCAAGTACCAACGACCTCTGGACCTCCATGGAGCGGTACAAGTTCTTTGCCGAATCTTGGGGAAGCAAACTGGTCTCTATCGGCGACGCAGGCCATATCAACGTCTATTCAGGTTACGGCCGTTGGGACGAAGGATTAGAAATCCTCAAAATGCTCGTTTGATAGGTTTTTTTGGTAAAAAAACACCAACAAAACGCACAAAACACCACCAAAGGCACCAAAGACCCAATTCTGGTTTCAGACGGATTTGGGTCTTATTTTTTATCTGCTGCTGGGTACTTTCTGCAACTGCGGGCGGAATACGCTTCATCAAAGACTCCAATGATTCTATCTTTCGGGACAATACCTGAATTTGTTTGCTTTTTTTCCTATCCTACAGATAGTCAAAAATAATGAATATGGTCAAACACGAGCAATATAAGAACCAGGGCAAAACAGGAGGGTGATACCCTTATATCGTTAAATTTCTTTTTTATAATTTTAAGCATTATTGTACTCTCCTTCTTTTTTTTAACGGTGTTTCTTATGAATATAAACATCCTCTGTTGGCCCTAAAACCAAGCAATAACACAAATACGCTACCTAGTACAAGTTAGTTTACCCTTAAAAAATTAGCGCTGTGTTGCTGGCAAAAACCAATACCCCCGATGAGCATGAAGGTTTTTCCATTTAGTTTTTAGTGGTTAATAATCTCGTCTAAAAATCGGGCAACGTTTCTTTGTAGATTCACAAATAGCCCCTAATTTGGATGACTTTATGAAGATAAAATTTGAAACTTACTACTCTACCTCTCCCTCCAAACAAACAGCCTATAAACCTATGAACAACCGCAATAATATTCCAGAAGTCGACGCTCGATTAAGAACCGAGTTAATGACCTATCTCTCTAAATTCCAAACCCTTACTTCAGAAGAAGTCGAGGCGATTGCCGCAAATATGAAAGTTAAGCTGTATGAAAAAGGCAGCGTTTTGGTCAACGAAGGAGACATCTGCAACGAATGTTATTTTGTTTTGAAAGGCTGTTTAAGGCAGTATAGGTTGGTGAATGGCATCGAAAAAACCACCCAATTTTACACGGAAGAGCAGGCCGCAGTTTTTTTTACGAGCTACACCACTCAGGCCAAGTCCGAAAGTTATTTGTCGTGCGTAGAAGATTCCATCCTACTTATCGGAGAACCCGCGAAAGAAACGGAGATGTATCAAAAATTTCCGAAGCTGATTGAAATTACCCGCCAGATGATGGAGCAGGATTTTGGCAAAACGCAAGATGCACTGGCGTATTTTATGGCTTCTTCGCCCGAAGAACGCTACTTAAATTTATTGGAAAATCGACCTGATTTATTGCAACGAGTACCGCAACACCAACTCGCTGGCTACATTGGGGTTACGCCCGAATCGTTGAGCCGAATCAGAAAGCGAATCCTGAAAGAGAAATAACGTTAACTTCCCTTCCCTCCTTTCCACACCAGCCAGACAGCAAGGCCCAATTCCCCAAGGGCCATTGGCGCACTCATGACAGCGTCTACTGTGGCTTTGTAATGCTCATAATTTGGCAAAAGAAGCTGCGCCATATTGGCAAAAAGGTAACAAACCGACGCCACAAGCATTAAGATTCCCAGAATTTTGGAAATAAAACCCGACCGGAGCATCAAATAACCCAGTAAAAACAGATGGCCGCCAAAAACAATTAACCCCAACGACCACATCGCCAAAAAAGCCCTAAAACTGGTCATGGTCACAGACGCACTTTGCGACGGCCCCGTTACTTCGGGTAAAATACCCACCAGATTCAGCAACGCAACCCCCAACAAAGCGGCGTAAACTAAGCGCAACCACGCCGAAAGCAACGACAACGATTCATCGACCTGCTTCATGAAAATATAAAGTGCCCATGCCACCACCACGTCCAGAATCAGAATAATGACAAACGAAAACAGCACCCATCGAAACAGGGTCGCTGATTGGTTCAGGTTTTTCAGCGTGGCGGGGCCATCGTTGGCCACGTAGATATTTTCAAATCCGTACCCGTAGGCAAATCCCGCAATGAGGGCCATTGCAATCAGTGAGAAGCCCGCCAAGAGGGCCATTTTTGGGGATGTTTGGTGCATTTTAGTATCCATTTCTTTGCTTTTTTGTGAATGATGGCCCAAAATTACCACCCGCAAATTCTCTATCCATTGACTTTGGGTAAGAAATGAAATCGGGCATGGTTGGATGTTTATAGCTAGAATGGGCTACTATCACAAAAGCGCATATTAGCCTGACCAAAAATTTCAACAACTTAACCTACTTTTACAACAACCCAAAGGAATTCCTTTTTTGAGGCCATCATTAAACGATAGTTTTATAACCGAAGTAACACTACCTATAATGAAATTATCTTTTTGTATGCTTTACCCTTCTTTCAGATCTAGAGGTTTCAATTTTTTAACCAAATCAACTATGGATTTCAAAAAAACACTCATCAACAAATTGGCGCTCGTAATTTTCATTACAATGAGTTTGGCTAGCTGTAACAGTGACGACACCGACACCACGACTCCTGTTTCTACCGAAGTGCCTGCCGTTTACAAAAAAATTTACGGAGCCACGAGCATTACCAGCGACGGCACCTACATCACCATCAAAACCAAAAACTTACCCGACCATAAAAGCCCCTACTATGCAGCAGGAAATGCGTTGTATGAAGCTTACAGCGGGAAGACCTTCAGCGGAGTCAATTTTGCCAAGAACCCGAATACGATTGCTGAATATAACGCTACCATTAAAATTCCGCTGAACCCCAAGGTGGATGCGGCGCACGCTGCCACACCCTTGGGGGCCATCGGGATTGCACTCAATGGCGTAGCGTTGTTTAATCAATATGCTGGCCCCAACAACCAAGCATTAACGGGCGAGATTGCGAGTTTTGACAAATACTATGGACACCCCCAAAACACAGGCGTGTATCATTATCACGTTGAACCTTTGTATCTGACCACCGTCAAATCCACAAAATCGGGCCTAATGGGCTTTTTATTGGACGGCTTTCCCGTGTACGGGCCACAAGAAGAAAATGGCACAACCGTGACGAGCAGTATGCTGGATGCCTATCACGGGCATACGCACCCTACGGCCGATTATCCAAACGGTATCTACCACTATCATTTTACCGCCGACGCTCCTTACCTGAATGGAAGCGGCTATTACGGAACGCCAGGAACGATAACGCAATAAATGAAATCGTACAAAACAGTTTTCTGGTTTCTTCTGGCCTGCTCTTGCAGCAAGCCAGAAGAAACCGTCCCTAAAACCTATTTTCTCCGATCGTCAGGCAGTATCTCAGTAAAAAATGACATTGTTTTTGTGGGTAATCAACCCTACAGCGGTTTTTTGGTGGAACTCTCTCCCACCCATGACACACTCGCCTTGGAGGGTTATTACAAAGGCAAACTGAGTGGGCTGTACAAAAAATGGTATCCAAACAAGCAGTTATGGGAAGAAAGAAATTACCTGAACGGGCAAAAACACGGCAAACAGGTCTCTTATTGGGAAAACGGTACCAAACGATTTGAATTTATGGCCGTAAACGATGCCTATGAGGGCGAATTGAAGGAATGGAGCCAAAACGGGAAGTTGTATCATCTGGGTACTTATGTGAAGGGACAAGAAGAAGGGCCTCAAAAAATGTGGTATGATAATGGAAAAATACGCGCCAATTATGTCATCATTAAAGGAAAAAGATATGGGTTATTGGGCACTAAAAACTGTAAAAATGTATCAGACAGCATTTTTGTTGTTAAGTAGTATGCTCCTGCTCAGCTGTACTGAAAATGGCTCGGGTACTACGGTATTACCCTATTATAATGACCCCGATTTTACGCCCCTTTTTGTCAAAAACGAAGCAGAGATCAAAGAAAAAATCCCGCATATTATCGGCGATTTTTCTTTTTTAAACCAGGATAGTATCCTCATTTCACAGAAAAACATCGAAGGAAAAATCCATGTTGCCAACTTCATTTTTACTTCATGCATAAGTATCTGTCCAGTAATGACAAAAAATATGAAAATTGTCAGCGATAGCACAACGAATGACATTGTACTTCTCTCTTTTTCGGTCACGCCCTGGATTGATACGCCTGCTGTACTTAAAAAATTTACGGAAAAACACCAAATCAAAAATAAACAGTGGCACTTTTTAACGGGCAGTAAATCAGGCATTTATCAATTGGCTCGAAAATCATATTTTGCCGAAGAAGACATTGGTTTCAGTAAAGACAGCACGGAGTTTCTTCACACTGAGCACTTTATTTTGGTAGACAAAAACAAGAGAATCAGAGGCATCTACAACGGAACCCTGAGCTTGGAAATGCAAAAACTATTGGAAGATATAAAATCGCTGAAAGGAGAATAACGTGAACAGAACTATAAGTCGTGTACTAAAAAAATTCGGTATTGCCGTCTTGGTAGCCCTCCTGTTTAAAGTACTGTTCTTTAGATTAATTGATTTTTTAGAACCCGACTTATTCATCATCCCCTTCATCGTTTTGATACTCTGGGAGGGCAATACCTATATTGACTGGCAATTAGAAAAAAGATACAGTTGGTTGGGGAATACGAAACAAAGAATATTCAGTCAATTTATCGTTAGCCTTATTTTTACGGCTATTTCGCTATTTTTATTAATGAACTTCCTTCATTTTATTAAATTCGGCGAAATACGTTTGTTCAACAGAGCCATCAGGCAAATGTTTATTCCAGCCATAATTATTACTTTTTTGGGCTTGGTGAGCTATATTTCAAGCCAATTTTTTAGGGCTTGGAACCAAAGTCTGGTAGAAATTGAAAAATATAAAACTGCCAGCGCAACCGCCCAACTTGAAAACCTAAAAAACCAACTTAATCCCCACTTTTTGTTCAATAATCTCAGCGTATTGAGTTCATTGGTGTACCAAAACCAAGACAAAGCAGTTGATTTTATCAACGAACTGTCAAAAGTGTATCGGTATGTATTGGACAGCAAAAATGCCGAGTTGGTCAGCCTACAAGAAGAATTAGATTTTCTAGAACACTACATGTATTTGTTGAAAATACGCTTTGGAAGCAGCATTACGTTTGTCCTCAACATTTCCGCTCCTGACAAAAGCCTCTATTTGCCCCCCATGTGTCTACAAATGTTGGTCGAAAATACCATTCAACACAACGAAACCTCACAAGCCAAGCCGTTGCAGGTAACGATTTTCACCGAAAAAAATCGGTTATTGATCACAAATCCGATTCAGCCCCGCAGCGATAAAGCCAAAAGCTCACAGACAGGACTAAAAAATATGCAAGTACGGTATCAGTATTTTACCGACGAAAAAATAGAAATCATCCGTACAGATAAAACGTTTACCGTAATTTTGCCTTTACTTTTAAAGCCATGAACGTTGTAATCGTAGAAGACGAAAAGCTTTCGGCAGAGCATTTGCATTTGTTGCTGTTGAAGATAGACCCCGCTGTTCAGGTAATCCAATATTTGGATTCGGTGGCCGCTACCGTAAAAGCATTTGAGAGTGGCTTGCAGGCAGATTTGCTTTTTCTGGACATTCACTTGGCGGATGGCAACAGTTTCGAGATTTTCTCCCATATCCAGCCCGAAATTCCCATTATTTTCACAACCGCCTACGACAATTATGCCATTCAAGCTTTTAAACAGAATAGCATTGATTATTTGTTAAAGCCCATTTCGTTGAAAGAGCTAACGTTTGCCGTTGAAAAATTTAAGAAGCAAAGACAATCTGGCAATAAGCACTTGCTTGAAACCATCACCCTTGCCTATCAGCAATTCAACAATCAATACAAAACTCGTTTTTTGGTCAAATCTAGGCAAAACATTACCACAATTCAAGCCGATGAGATCCATCATTTTGAAACCCAAGACAGCATCTCTTTTTTAGTAACCAACGCCGGATGCCGTTATATCATTGACTACACGTTGGACCAACTAGAAAAAATTCTTCTACCCAAAGATTTCTTTCGTATAAATCGAAAAGTAATCCTGCATATTCAGGCCGTCGAAAAGGCAAGCACATATTTTAATGGTCGGTTGTCGATTTCGGCCAAATTGCTAGAAGGGGACGCAAACATTGTGAGCCGGGAGCGGGTAGCAGACTTTAAAATTTGGCTAGATTCATAATCAAAGACATCAACCTAGCAAAGTTTATTAATTTGCCCGCCGTGAGGGGTGTATTTTTGTTGGTGAAATTACACCAACAAAGGCAAAAAGTAACCATTCATTTAGCCTCCTCACCCCACCCGATACCCCAAACTCTGCTTGATAACCTTCAACGAAAAGGTACTGTTGAGCGTGCCAATATTTTCGATTTTAGAGAGTTTGTTGCGCACAAAACCGTGGTATTCGTCCAGACTTCCCATGTTTATTTTCAACAAAAAATCTACCTGACCCGCCATGTGGTAGCACTCTTGCACCTCTTCTAGCTTCTGAATTTCTTTTTCAAAGTTTTCAATAAACGCCTTGTCGTGGTAGCGCATCGACACCTGACAAAAAATCGTGATGGGCTGCCCAAGCAGTTCTTTGTCCAGAATGGCTACGTATTGTTTGATAAAACCGAGGTTTTCCAGCCGCTTAATGCGCTCATACACGGGCGACAGCGTCAGGCCGAGCGTAGCGGCCAATTCTTTGGTGGTTAGCTTTGCATCGGCCTGCAAGAGGCGGAGCAGTTTCTTGTCGATGTCGTCGAGTTGTTCCATGCCGAAAATTTTTCTTTCTATACTATCTTCTTTTAATACAATTCAACAAAAATAACTTCATTATAAATAATAAACCACAATATTAACTGATTTTACGGCACTATTTTACAAATTCTAACGGCCTAACTACTTTTGTACCGTGAATTACACTTCATCATTCTTCCAAAAATCAGTTACTCAACACCCATTGAACCATGAAGCACGAAACCATTTTAGTCATCGGGGCCAACGGGCAAATCGGCACGGCACTCTTACCACGCCTCCAAACAATGTACGGATTCGGTAACGTCATCGCTACCGATATTCGCCAAACAGGGCACGAGGAAGCCATCTTTGAAGTTTTGGATGCCACCAACGTAACGGCGCTGGCCGACATCGTTCAGCGGCACCGTGTTACCCAAATTTATCATTTAGCGGCCGTGCTCTCGGCCAAAGGCGAGGCAGACCCATTGTGGGCGTGGAACCTCAACATGCAGACTTTACTCAACGTTTTAGAAATAGGCCGAACGTTTAATCTAAACAAGGTTTTTGTGCCGAGTTCGATTGCCGCCTTCGGCGAACATGCCCCCAAAGAAGAAACACCCCAGTCTTCGGTCTTGGATCCCGCCACGGTCTACGGCATTAGCAAAGTGGCCGCTGAAAATTGGTCGGTGTATTACCACAAACGCTACAAACTGGATGTACGCTCGCTGCGTTATCCAGGCGTCATCAGTTACCAATCCATGCCCGGTGGTGGCACCACCGACTACGCCGTGGCTATTTACCACGAAGCCGTTCAGGGTCATCATTTTGAATGCTTTTTGGCCGCCGACACCCGTTTGCCCATGATTTATATGGACGACGCGCTCCGTGCCACGCTGGAATTGATGGACGCCCCCGCCGATAAAATCACCATTCGTACGTCTTATAATTTAGCGGGAATGAGCTTTACTCCCGCCGAATTGACGGCCTCTATTCAGCAGCATTTCCCTGATTTTAAGGTAACTTATGCGCCCGATTTTCGGCAAGCCATCGCTGATTCGTGGCCCAAAAGCATTGACGATTCGGTTGCCCGGCAAGATTGGGGCTGGAAACCCGCGTTTGATTTACCTAAAATGACGCACGAAATGATTACCCATCTCAACGAATTGTATCACGTAACTGCTTAGCACCATGTACGGAAGCATCAAAGAAGATCTCCAAAAAGAATTGGCCGCCATCAAAGAAGCGGGCCTTTATAAAACCGAACGCATCATCGTTACGCCTCAATCTTCCGTGATTGCGGTGCAGGACGGACGCGAAGTACTGAATTTCTGCGCCAATAATTACTTGGGACTTTCTTCACACCCAGAGGTAATTAAGGCCGCCCACGAGGCGCTCGATACCCACGGTTTCGGGATGTCGTCGGTACGGTTTATTTGCGGTACGCAAGACATCCACAAAGAACTCGAACGCCAAACGGCAGAATTTGTCGGGGCTGAAGATTGCATTTTGTACGCGGCGGCATTTGACGCCAACGGCGGAGTTTTTGAACCTTTATTGGGCGAAGAAGACGCCATCATTTCCGACGAACTCAACCATGCTTCCATCATCGACGGTATCCGTCTGTGCAAAGCCAAACGTTTTCGGTACAAACACAACGACATGGCCGATTTGGAAGCACAACTTCAAGCCGCTACCTCATGCCGACGGGTATTAATTGTCACCGACGGCGTCTTTTCGATGGACGGCACCATTGCGCAGTTAGATAAAATTTGCGATTTGGCCGACCAATACGGTGCAATGGTCATGGTAGACGAATGCCACGCCAGCGGTTTTATGGGCAAAACGGGCCGTGGCACGCCTGAGCACAAAAATGTATTGGGCCGCATCGACATCATCACGGGCACGTACGGAAAAGCTCTCGGAGGCGCATCGGGTGGGTTTACGGCGGCGCGGAAAGAGATTGTGGAGTTGTTGCGCCAACGTTCGCGGCCGTATTTGTTTTCCAATACCTTAGCTCCTTCCATTGTGGGTGCTTCGCTCAAAGTGTTGGAATTGCTGCGGGCCTCGACCGCCCTGCGCGACAAGCTCGAAGCCAACACGCGCTACTTCCGCGAGGCCATGACCGCCGTTGGATTTGACATTTTGCCAGGTGAGCATCCGATTGTTCCAATCATGCTTTACGATGCACCGTTGGCCCAAGAATTTGCCAAACAATTGTTGGAAGAAGGCATTTATGTCATTGGGTTCTTTTATCCTGTAGTGCCCAAAGGCAAAGCGCGCATTCGTGTCCAGATTTCGGCGGGGCATGAGCCAGCGCACCTTCAACGTGCCGTGGCGGCGTTTACGAAAGTGGGACAAAAATTAGGCGTAATTCCCGTGACCGAAACCGTAGAAAATTAACGTTCGCACTGTTCCTATCGACCCCAAGCCGGACTACCTACGTAGTTCGGCTTTTTTGATAGTTAAAAGATAGGATGGATAGTAACGTTGGTTGCTCAAAGTCAATGACAGGGTTGCTCACAACCCAGCGAAAATCTCCCAATTAAAAATAGCACTTTATTCTCCAAATTTAGGACTTACAAACTCCCATTCTTTAAGGTGCGAGGGCACATGCTCACGCTGTACAATGGTGTCAAATTGGCGCAACAATTCAGGATGCTGCGCGGCTACATTGGTGGTTTCACTTTCGTCTTTGCTTAAATCGTATAATTCCCAAGGGCCTTTACGATTTTTACGAACGTTGGTTTTTACGGCTTTCCAATTACCCATCCGAATCGCCAGTTGCCCGCCTTTTTCGGGATATTCCCAATAGATAAATTCACGTTTTTTCTGTTTGTCTTTTTGCCCCAACAAGGTCGGCAGAAATGACACTCCGTCGGTGTCTAATAGTTGTTTATACCCCACTACTTCGGCTAGCGTTGCCATCACATCGTACTGCACCGACACGAGGTCGGTCACTTTTCCAGCAGGAATACGTCCAGGCCAACGCGCAATCATCGGCTCCCGAATACCGCCTTCGTAGACATCCATTTTTAACCCCCGCAGGTTAGAAACGCTCCTAAAAAAGGCCGCTTCTACCCCACCGTTGAAGGTCGCACCGTTGTCGCTCGAAAACATGACTATGGTATTATCGTCGAGTTTCAGGTCTTTCAACAACTGCATCAACGCGCCCACTTGCTTGTCCATGTGCGTAATCATGGCCGCATACGTAGCGCGTGGATGAGGCGTAGAAGCATAATTTTGTTGTCCCAAATACGGTTTTTCTTCAAATTTTCCGATGTATTCCTCCACCGCCGACGCGGGCGCTTGCAACGAAACGTGCGGAGCTGTAAAAGGCAAATACAGGAAAAAAGGCCTGTTTCGGTTCTCACGCACAAAAGACAATGCCTTTTCGGACATTTTATCGATGGCGTAGTCGTTGCCACGGTAGTACGCAAACGCTTCTTTAGTAGCCGTTTCGGGCGTTAGGCGGCGGTGAACATCAATGTAAGTATTGTTTAAAGGAACCGATTTTCCGTTTTCCCATAAGTGCGTCGGATAAAAATTGTGGGCCTGTTTTTGGTCCAAATAGCCATAAAAATAATCAAATCCCTGTTGGTTGGGGTTGCCAGTGGTATTGGCCATGCCCAAACCCCACTTGCCGATGCAAGCGGTTTTGTACCCCGATTGCTGCAACATCCGCCCAATGGTAAACGTGCCCGGATACAGCGGCATTTGTCCACCTTCCAACGAATCGGCAAAGCCGCCCAACTCATAATTGCCACGAATGTAGGAATGCCCCGCGTGTTTTCCCGTCAACAATTGGCACCGGGCGGGCGCACACACGGGCGTACTTGTGTAATGTTGCGTAAACCGAATGCCTTCAGCGGCGATTTTATCAAGATGAGGCGTCCGGATTTTCTGTTGGCCGTAGCATCCAAGTTCAGCGTAGCCCATGTCGTCGGCATAAATGTAAATAATGTTGGGTTTGTTGGCTGGAGGCATAAAGCTTACCGATACGTAGCCGACCGCAAGTACAAAAGCAAAAACTAGGGGGCGAAACATAGATTTAAAATGGGTGAGTAAAACTGTAAAATAAAGGCAATTTTTCCAGATTGATACTTACAAAACCTACATTCCAACTAAACTATCATGGTTTATTTCGAGGCTATTCGGGCGGTTTTAGCCCATATTATGATTAAATATTTAGTACTTGAACGTTTTTAGCCTTTACTTTGCACCTTACAATTTTATCCTTAATGATTGCAGTCATTCAACGCGTGTCGGAAGCCTCCGTCAATATAGAAGGCCGAATAAACGGCCAAATTCAACAGGGTTTTTTGGTACTTTTGGGTATTACGCACACCGATACCGACGAAGACACCGAATGGTTGGCCAAGAAAATTGTCGGTATGAGAATCTTCTCCGATACCGAAGGAAAAATGAACCTTGACCTCAAATCCATTGACGGCAACATACTGCTTATCAGCCAGTTTACACTACACGCGAGTACCAAAAAAGGCAACCGCCCGTCGTTTATTGAAGCCGCGCGGCCCGAAGTCGCCATTCCTTTGTACAACCGAATGATTCAACGCCTTGCGGAAGAACTGGGGCGCCCTATTCAAACAGGTGAATTTGGGGCCGATATGAAAGTATCACTACTCAACGACGGCCCTGTAACGATTGTGATTGACTCCAAAAATAGGGTTTAATAATTTCGCAAGATTGTTGTACTTTCATATTTAAAACCCTTCGTGTCTCCCCATTCATTTGAGTAAAAACAGACGGGAATATTTAAATTAACATTTCCAATTCGTTCCAAATTATGTCTTTTCTTCAACGTCTATTTTCCGGAAAAACACACCGAATTTTTAAATGGCTAGCAACCGATATGCACTCCCATTTATTGCCCGGAATTGACGATGGAAGCCCCGATATGTCCACCACGCTCCACTACCTCACCGAATTGGAGGCGTTGGGGTATCAAAAAGTGATTACTACGCCGCACGTAATGCGGGAATTATATCCCAACAAACCCAACGACATCAAGGCCCTCGCCGCTAAGGTAAACGAGGAAATCATCGACGCAGGTTTGAAAATCAAACTAGAAGCATCGGCTGAATACATGCTTGACGATGGATTTGATACCCTGCTGGAAAATAACCAATTGATACCCATTGCCAACCGCTACGTACTGGTTGAAATGTCGTACGTGGCACCGACGCTTAATTACGAAAACACGATTTTTAAAATTCAGGCGCAGGGCCTAATTCCGATTCTGGCCCACCCCGAACGGTATAATTATTTATCTATGAACGACTTTGAGCGCATAAAATCGCTCGGATGTTTATTGCAAGTCAACTTGCTCTCATTGGTGGGTTATTACGGAAAACACACCCAAGCCATGGGCCAACAACTTGTTCAGAACAAACAGGCGTCTTTTTTAGGAACAGATTTGCACCACAGCCGTCATTTGGAAGCGCTCAAGGGAATCTCTTCGCACAGCAAATTGGTGCGCCTGATTGAAAATACTGAGTGGTTAAATGCAAAGCTTTAGGATAAGCACTCACGGCAATTATTTTTTACTCACAAAGCGGTTTCCTTTGATGTAGAAACGATAGGGCAAATCTGCCCCCTGTGTAATGCCGATGCGCGTCGTAGTTACCACCTCAAAATCAGTCTGTTTGGGCGGAGTAATGTAGAGGTCGTCGTCCAAGAGCGAGCTACCATTGTGACCCGCCAGGCTAATTCCCATGGCCTGTACCAGTTTTGCGGGCCCGTTGCAAAGTTCCCGTAGCGAAAACGCCATCAACTTCTGTCCCTTTCTTTCTGCCCGCCGGAGTTCCATCAATTCAATCCCATCGGTAGGTTCCAGCGCGCGAATCAACACTGCTTCTCCTTTTCCTTCTACGGCACTGACGATGTTGACGCAGTGATACATACCATAAATCAGGTACACATACACCGAACCTGCCGGGCCAAACATGGCAGCGTTTCGTAGTGTTTTTTTTCGGTAGGCGTGGCAAGCGGGGTCGCCAGTCAGGTACGCTTCGGTTTCAACGATAATGCCAGCCGTGCGCCCTTCCGGGCTCTCATGGATAAATTCGCAACCCAACAGCTGTTTTGCCAAAGATAACGTTTCGTATTTTTGATAAAATTTAAGATCCAAACGTTGCATGAATAAATGCCTTTTTAGTGCAAATTTTGCATTTTTTTTATAACAAACCCTTGAATAATTCTGTTTTCAACTTTACCGAATAGTCACCGATGTTTATCTTTTTTTGTTAAATTTGACATTCGGTCTCAATATACAACGAATGCGCTACTCTATTTTTTTGGCCTTTGGTTTGGTAGGTTTGTGTTTGGTGGCTCAGGCTCAACGCATCTTTGGAGGGCAGATTGACCGGCGCTATCAGGCCACAAATACAGCTTATGTGTACGATGTAAGCTGTACTTTCTTTGCCGACCAAGCGGGTTATGAAGCGCTTCCCAATCGGCTTCGTTTTGGTATTTATCGAAAAAAAGACAACGAATTAATTGAAACGTTTTTTGCCGATAAAAGCAAAGACATAAGCGGCACAAAATCGGCATCCTCCTGCAACAAAAGCGAAAAAACGACTTATGTTTTTGTCAATTACAACCAAAGCTTAATTCTCAAACCTGATAAATATTCTGACCCCGACGGCTACTATATCATCAATGACCCCGTGGGCAACCGAAACCCCACCGAAAACGTCGCCTCTTCCAACATAGTGCTCTATCATTGGTTTTCCCCTCAGTACCTTTGGGAATATTTTGACAACCTAGAGCCGGGCAAAACCACGCCGCAGTGGACGCCCGATTCATTCAATTATTTTTGTACCAACGAAGACACCAATTTTAGTCTCCAAGTAGGCTCTAATCCGCTCAAAACGGGCCTAGGACGCGGCAATTACACCATCCAACTCCAAAACACCTCCCCCCTGACGGGCGATTCAACGGCCAAAGTTCGTTACCAAACCGTGGCTTGGAAAGCGGGTTTTTCCCCAAATCAAATGTTGCCCGGGGGGAATTTTTACCTGCCGACCATGTTTTTGATTAACGCACAAGGGATTGCTAATTTACCCATTTCGGCAAAGCCCGCCAAAGCGGGGGTCTACTCCGTCGGTTTTTTAATCAAACACAGCCGCAACGGCGTTCCATTGAGCGAAATATACCGCGAATACCAAATCAAAGTTGAAGATTGCCTTCCGCCGCCGCCCGCCATCATTCGAATCAGCGAGGTGAATCGCCCCAGCGCCGTGGCTTCTGCCAAGGTATGCGAAGGCAAAACCGTCCAGCTCAATGCGGGGGCCAAGCAGCCCAATATTACTTACGAATGGTTCAAAGACGGAGCCGTGATTGCGGGGCAAAAAGATTCTATTTTGGTGGTAAAAGAAGGTGGAGCCTACACCGTGACGTTGACAAAAAAAGGGGCCTGCAACACCAATACATCCTCGCCTGCGTTCATTTCTATTGTTCCCAATCCCAAAGTATTGATTGAATCTTCCGTGCCAAGCGGTTTATTGTGCCCCGGTGGCTCCCTGAAACTTTCGACTTTGGCCTCCGAGCCATCGGTCAAGTTTCAATGGCTTCGCGACAGTGTGGCCATCGCGGGGGCAACCGATTCAACCTTTAAAGTAACGCAAATAGGGCAATACGCCGTAGCCATTACCGACCAAAATGGCTGCCAAGGGCAATCCACACCGCTGAGTATTAGATTGGACAGCACCGTTAAAGTTGGCATGAACATCATTCCCGTCAGATGCAGCAATGATACCAATTTAGTTACTTTGGCTGGCACGCCAGCCGGGGGTAAATTTAGCGGTGACGGGGTAAACAAAAATACTTTTTCGCCAAAAAATGCGGGCGCGGGAGCACACCAGATTTCTTACTTGCTCGACGACCCCAAGGCCTGCCTAACGGGCACCGCCGTCGAGACCGCCGTTGTGCTGGCCTCACCTCCGCTCGAATTGGGGCCCGACCAATTCATTTCGTCGGTTGGGGGGGTGCAGTTGAATCAAAACAACGCACTGAACGCCTCCAATGGCTTTAATTTTCAATGGACGCCCGCCTTGGGGTTGTCGTCGCCCTCCGTTGCCAGTCCTTACGCTACCCCTGACCAAACCACCTCATATCAACTCACCGTCAGCGGTTCCAATGGTTGTACGAGTAAAGATACCATTACGGTCAACATCGTGCAGGGGCTATATATTCCCGATGCCTTTACTCCCAACGGCGACGGAATCAACGACACCTGGGAGCCCAGAGGATTGGAGGAATTTCCAGCGGCTGAAATCAAGATTTTTGACCGGTGGGGGCACGCCATTTACAATTCAACAAAAAACAACAAACAGCCTTTCGACGGTACATTCAACGGAACTTCATTGCCGTCAGGAAACTACGCATACCAAATCATTACGCAATCCGAAGGGCATATCTTTCGGGGGAATTTGTTGATTTTGAGGTGATTTTTTTGTTTCTAAGGGTTTAATGTTTTTTTCGCCCCCCTACGCCAGCAAATCAATAATATCCTCTTTGGTCAGGGATTTCACAAAGCTTTCTTCGGTCGTAATCAGTTCGTTGAAAAGTTTTTGCTTGCTTCGCTGCAAGTCCAGAATTTTTTCTTCTACCGAGTTTTTGGTAATGAATTTGTAGGTAAAAACGGTCCGTTGCTGCCCAATACGGTGGGCGCGGTCAATGGCCTGCGCCTCAATGGCCGGGTTCCACCACGGGTCCAAAATAAATACATAATCGGCGGCTGTCAGGTTCAACCCTAAGCCCCCCGCCCGGAGCGAAATGAGGAAGATTTTTATTTCATCATTTTCCTGAAAAAGTTCTACCTGTGCCTGACGGTCGCTGGTGGAGCCATCAAGATACGCGTACCGAATGCCGCGCGGATCCAGATAACGCCGCAAAATGGTAAGGTGTCGAATAAATTGACTGAATATCAATACCTTATGGTCTCCTGCCAACAACTCTTCCAACTTTGCCTGAATTTCTTCTAATTTGCCCGATTCGCCTTCATATTCTTCATCAATCATGCGTGGGTGATTGGCGAGTTGTCGCAGCTTCGTCAACCCCTGCAACACCATAATCTGCGACTTGGCAATGCCTTCCTCCTCAATCTGCTCTAAAATGTAATTACGATAATACGACTTGGTCTCTTCGTAGCGCTGCTCCTGCTCCTCCACCATGTCGCAATAATGGACACTCTCCACTTTAGGAGGTAAATCCAAGGCAACCTGCGACTTATGTCGGCGCAACAAAAACGGTTTTATCAGCGAATACAGCTTCTGTGAACGCTTTTCGTCGTTGTGTTTTTCAATCGGCATCTGAAAATGCGACCTAAAATACGATTGACTACCCAACAAACCGGGGTTCACAAAGGTCATTTGCGTCCATAAGTCCATGGTCGTGTTTTCGAGTGGCGTTCCCGTTAAAATCAACCGATTGCGGGCATCCAGTTGCATCACGGCCTTGGTAATGTGCGACGATGGGTTTTTGATGGCCTGCGATTCATCCAGAATGATGTAGTGAAATGGATAGTTTTTCAGCATATCGATGTCGATACGCACAATGCCGTAGGAAGTCAGAATCAAATCATAATCGTCAAACTGACGGGGATTTTTATCGCGGTAAGTGCCAGTATAGACCAACACCCGCAATTGGGGCGTAAAGCGCCGCGCCTCCAGTTGCCAATTATATAACAGCGACGTTGGCATCACCAGCAGCGAAGGTCGATTCGCACCCTTCTCTTTTTGGTACTGCAACATGGCCAAGGTGGTCACGGTCTTGCCCAAGCCCATGTCGTCGGCCAAACAACCGCCCAAACGGTAACTATTCAAGAAATTAATCCAGTCATACCCCGCTTTTTGATACGGGCGCAAGGTGCCCACAAAACCTTCGGGCAATGGATTTTCGTCGATTTCTTTAAAGTCGCGCAGTTGTTCCAATTTACGGCTCATGATTACCTTGGCGAGGCTATCTTCGGCAAACTCCTGAACAAGGGCAAGGTGGTGCTTACGCAGCAAAAACTGCTGACTATCAGGGTCATATTCGGCAAATGCAAACAGTTCGGAATACGCCGTCAGCCACGCTTCGGGGATAATGGCAATTTCTCCGTTGGGCAACGTAAATTCCTTTTTACGGGCCAAAATCAGGTTTTTAAGCTTTATAAACGGTATCTCAAACTCTCCGAAACATACCTTGGCGTAGATGTCAAACCAATCGCGACCTTCTTCAAACGAAATATCAATGGAGGAATATCCCAAAAAGTACTGCTTCCCGTTTTCAGCACTCTGCCGAATTTGAATTCCCGCTTCTTTCAACGTAAAATGGTGAGTTCGGAGCCATTCAAAGGCCTCGCTTCGGGCCATTTTTTTGCGCCCCTGCAACATATCCAACCCCAGACCTTTGAGCAACAACACTTTGGCTTTTTCGACGCGGATGTCTCGCCTCACTTTATGAAAGAGGTAAGAATCACCGCTTTTTTCTAAACTCACGTTGGCATTGGCCGCAAAACTATCAAACTTAAACAAGAAATTTCCGTACCGAAACGACAACTCCAGCACCACTTGCGACGTGTCGTCGGTCGCAATGGTGTCATCGTCATCCGTCGGTTCAAACAACGTGGCCACCTTATTTGAAGTGGACGTCAACTCCGTCAGATGCAGAATAGGAATCAGTTCGGCGGTCTCGTATTTTATCTCAAACCCATCGGCATACACTTCATAGGCCGCTACCAAAGGCACCACAAATCGCTGGAAATACTGCTCTTCGACCGTGCGAGGGATAATGATTTGGGGTTTGGTCAAAAACGGACGTATTTTTTTTCCATCTACGAACCGGTCAAAATGGTATAGTTTGTCCTGAATCAACAGCCACGCGGGTTCATCACAGACCAGCAACGCATTCTGATTTCGAATATTCAGGCGTTCGCCCGCGTATTTTATGTTGGGATAATAATGCGTATTTTCTTCGTTTCGCTTAAAATGAAAATAGACTTTGGCCCGCTCAGGCATCCACTCAATTTTTTTCCAAGCAGGATTCCCGTCAGAGCCCATCACGTACAAATCCTTGGATTTCAGACGTTCCAGTATCTCTACTTTCCACTTTTCAATGTAGCCCGCAATGGCCTCTTGTATCAGTTTATCGCCTTTTTGTGGGTCGTATACTTTTAGAAAAAAATCTAATGCGGGGAGTTTTTTGGGGTTAAATTTTTTAAAAATGGTATCCTGCTGAATCGCATCAATGGCCTTCACCAATTCGAAATCATTCTCATCCAATCCCTTCGAAAATTCAGCCACATTTTTGGAGGAAACAATCTGATTTAGTAGTGTGAGTTCTCCTTTTCCATTGACCTGCACCACATAAGACCCAAACAAATACCCGAGATACTCGTGCTGAAAAAGAGAATAAACAATTGAAAAAGGCTGAGTAGTAGCGACTTTCATACTAAAATTTTACCGAAGAAAAGGAAGAGATTTATCCAAAACCTACATCCAAAAAGTAGAGCCACTTTTCGAACGTTTACAAATATACGCCCGGAGTACCTTACAAACAAGTATTGAATTCAACTAAAAGAAAAAAGCGACCAAAGCCGCTTTTTTCTGTTATCATCATAGGTTTTTAGCGAGAAAAGTAGTGTGATTGCTTCTCTGACAACGTTACAAATGTCGCCATTTCTTTCTTAAAATAATTATACCCTTTTTTCTAGAATTTGTTCTATTTTAACATTTTGATAATATTTGTGCAAGAATACGCGACAATCAAGCATGAAAACCGAGTACGAAAACATCACCCCCGACAAAGGCAGCTCTTTCAAAGTACTGCGCTGGCGCTCGCATGAAGATCGTTTTTTTTGGCATCAGCATCCCGAATATGAAATTGTTTATATCCACAAAGGCACCGGAAAAAGGCACATCGGCCAGCACCTTTCACACTTTGAAGAGGGCGCTTTGATGTTTATTGGCCCCAATATTCCGCACCTCAATTTTGGCTACGGCGCCGACAATGAGCACGAAGAAATTGTCATTCAGTTGCGGGATAATTTTCTGGGAGAATCTTTTTTGCAAAGTCCCGAACTTCACGCCATCAAACGTCTTTTTGAATTGTCGAAACAGGGGCTCAATTTTCACGGAAAAACCCAACGAAATGTTGCTGCACAAATGTTGCGGATGCCCTCGCTCAATTACTTTGAACGACTCATTCAATTATTATTGATTTTGCAGGAATTGGCTACCACTAAGGAATATAATTTGCTCAAAATAAACGGAATTTCGTACGAGCACAGCCACCGAGAAGAGGCCCGCATCCGACAAATCTACGCGTTTGTCGAAAAAAACTATCGCAGCGAGATTGATTTACAGACCGTCGCCGATTTGGCCAACCTAACCGTCCCTTCATTTTGTCGTTATTTTAAAAAAATAACCCAAATGACTTTCACCGATTTTGTGAATGAGTACCGGGTAAAGCAAGCGTGTAAGATGTTTACCCAAAACCCGTCGGTGACGGATGTGTGTTATACCAACGGATTTAATAACCTTTCCCATTTTACCAAGACGTTTAAGTCGGTGACGGGTAAAACCCCCAGAGAATACAAGAAGGAATTAGTTTTATGATGCGGGTTGACGCGGGTTGCTCACAACCTGCATTGAGGTTTCTCAAAACCTCGTTTTTTTAATTACCAGGCACTTCAATAAACAAAAAAGGGCTGCTTCAACGTATGAAACAGCCCTTTTACTGTGCTATTTATTTAGTTTAATTTTGCTACTGCTTCTTTGATTCGGCGACAAGCTTCTACCAGATTCTCATCAGAAGCCGCCGTTGAGATACGAATACACTTCGGAGCGCCAAAACCAGAGCCTGCTACCGTGGCTACATAGGCTTCATTGAGCAACCAAGTGCAAAAATCATCGGAATCTTTGATGACAGTAGTCCCGTCAGATTTGCCGAAATATTCACTGATGTCAGGGAAGGCGTAAAAAGCACCCTCGGGCATATTTACTTTGAAACCAGGAATTTCTTTCAGTAGTCCCACCACCAAATTACGACGACGCTCATAAGCTTCGCACATTTCTTTGGCAGCATCTTTCGGCCCTGAAATAGCGGCCAAAGCGGCCCGCTGCGAAATAGACCCCGTTCCAGAAGTTACCTGTCCTTGGAGTTTTTCTACCCCGTCGGCAATCCATTTAGCGGCACCGATGTAACCAATGCGCCAGCCCGTCATGGCATAACCTTTGGCTACTCCGTTGACGGTGATAACGCGGTCGTGGATTTCGGGAATAGAACCGATGCTAAAATGACCTTGTGGGGTAAAGTTGATGTATTCGTAGATTTCGTCGGCCAACACAAACACATTTTCGTGTTTTGCGATAACGGCGGCCAAAGCGCGCAATTCTGCTTCTGAATAAACCGAACCCGTCGGGTTGTTGGGAGAAGCAAACATCACAATGCGCGTGCGCTCCGTAATGGCAGCCTCCAATTGGTCAGGCGTTACTTTAAAGTTATTTTCAAAGCTCCCGTCGATGATCACCGATTTACCTTCTGCCAATTTAACCATCTCGGAATAACTCACCCAGTAAGGGGCCAAAATAACCACTTCGTCACCGGGGTTGACCAATACCTGAATTACGTTGGCCAGCGAATGCTTGGCTCCCGTCGAAACCACAATATTTTCGGCCTTCCAATTGATATTATTTTCGTTTTTGAACTTATCGGCAATGGCTTTACGCAAATCAGCATAACCAGCCACGGGCGAATAGCCGTGGTAACCCTCGTCAATGGCTTGCTTTGCAGCTTCGCAGATGTGCTTAGGGGTCTTGAAATCGGGCTCACCGACGCTCAAGCTAATCACTTTATGGCCCTGAGCGGCCAATTCACGCGCTTTTTTGGTCATCCCTAAGGTAGAGGATTCTTCCAGCGCAATAATGCGGTCGGCCAACGAACTGGCCGTTTCAACAACAGCAGACATATTTGGTGGTTTAAAAAATTCGCCGCAAAATTACGATTCCGTCCAAAAACTTCCTATTTTTATTTAAAATTTATCAACCCAACCCCATGTCTGTTGCATATTTGCAAACACCACTCGGCATTGCATACGTAGAAGGAGATACCGATGGCATCCAAGTTGTTAGCATAAAAGATAGTACCTCTCTCCATTCCAACCACCCCATTCCAGAGGATTTAGCCCCCGCCATTGAGCAACTGACCGATTATTTTAACGGTCAACGGACGGTCTTTGATTTGCTGCTCAATCCACAGGGCACAGATTTTCAGAAACGGGTTTGGCAAGAATTGCTCAAAGTGCCCTATGGGCGAACAGTATCCTATTTAGATTTATCGCGCCGTTTGGGCGACGAAAAAGCGATTCGGGCCGTAGCCGCTGCCAATGGCAAAAATCCTATTTGGTTGATTATTCCCTGCCACCGTATTATCGGCACCGATGGTTCACTCACGGGTTATGCAGGTGGACTTTGGCGCAAAAAATGGCTGATTGAATATGAAAAAGGGGGATTACAAGGAAGTTTATTTTAATAACACGTATGCAAGGCATAAAAAAAGCAACGAAGAACATATTTGCTCCTCGCTGCCTTCTCTAAACCTATTCCTAACTTTACTCCCTAACTACGCACCTGCACCTGGCATTACCACGGTGTCGATCACATGAATGACACCGTTGCTTTGGTACACATCTTTGATGGTTACGGTCGACATGCCACCTTTTTCATCCGACAAAATCAATTTCTTCCCCTTCATCATTGCTTTCAACGTACCGCCCTGCACCGTTTTAAAAGTAGCCGTACCACCACCTGCTTTGATGGCCTCCGCAATGGCTTTCGAATCCATTTTGCCAGCCACTACGTGATAGGTCAAAATGGTGGTCAATGTACCCTTGTTCTCTGGCTTTACCAATGTTTCTACGGTGCCTTTGGGCAATTTATCAAACGCTCCGTTGGTGGGAGCAAATACGGTAAATGGACCAGCACTCTGTAAGGTTTCAACCAATCCCGCTGCTTTTACGGCGGCAACAAGGGTAGTGTGGTCTTTTGAGTTCACGGCATTTTCAACGATGTTTTTTGAGGGATACATCGGCGCTCCGCCTACTTCAACCGTTTTTTCTTGGGCAAAAGAAGCGTTGATGAATAACGCCGACACGAGCAACATTGCGATTTTTTTCATGATTGTTTTAAAAAAAATTAAGTTTTTACAATTGGTTAGTATGTGTAATTTGATTTACAAACAGACTTACGGAAATCCTCTTTCACTTAGATTCAGTAGGGCTTTTTTTTTTCAAACTTCTTTATCACAAAATATATAAAACACTCACTTTCAATACATTAAACAATCAACACTTTTAGGGATATACCGTTAAAGCCCTCCAAACTAGAGCGAAAGGATTGAATGATTGAGAAAGAGGGCAAATAGAATCAAGGGAAAGCAGGCTTCCAACATTGAAAAAAGTGCTCGAGGACTCCACAAATAATGCGGTTATAAACTACTAATCAGCAATTAACACCCTGCAAGCGTGATTCTGGCATTTCAAAATAGTTTTAGCAGAAACTCATTTCTTTATTGAAATCAGCACCATGGAGTCCTAAAAGAAAACTTCTTTTAGGGCTATTTTTTAAATTTTTCGAGGAAAATAATAAGCCGTATCGTATAAAATTACGGTTTAAGCCCTTTTAGCGACCTCTCGTACCCAATTTGTATAAAAAAAGTTGACGAATAGTATATTTCTTGGTCACAAGGTTGGTACAAAACAATTGTAATATTAAAGTCAACAGAAATATGGAAGGAACTAATTCATTAATGGAGACTCAGTCGCAGCCGCTCTATGTGAGCATTCATGTTGAAAGTAAGGAATTAGCGATGATTGTCCAATTTTTATTGCAGAGAAATATCTATTTTAAAGTAGACTACCCCTACTCAAATAGTATGCAATTAGAGACAAGTTATAACTCACATTCTATTTCTTTAAAGCAACCGGCAGTTAATCATCATTTAAGTAAGTACAAAGGCATTGAAAAAGTAGACTCAATTCTTGACAATTACATTTCGAATGCAAAAAACCCTGAAATGCGACAAGTTGCGCAATCATTGGGTCTTTCAATTTCAGTTTTTAAACGTATTTTCAAGGAGATGTATGGAGTATCTTTCTACGAATATTTTTTGAACAAAAAGATGAAATATGCAGCAGAGCTACTTCTGAAAGGCTTAAGAGGAGGATTAGTGTCAGAAATGGTAGGTTATTCCCAACCAATCAAATTCACTAAAATGTTTAAAAAACATTTTGGAATAACACCCAAAAAATACCAATTACAATCCAAGATCACAAGTGAACTAAATTTATAGTACGGTACGAATATTAGTCACAAACAAGTAATAAGAAAACCTAAATAATAATCCAATCTACAACGAACTTTACTCAGAATTGAAGTTTACAAGAGTACTTATTACACCCTACAACAAGTACTCTTGTAAGCTCTAAACCGCACTTCCTACCCGCATACGCTCGACTACTTCTAACACGTGCTGTAATGTAAAATCAATTTCTTCCTCGGTGCTGAAACGACCCAAACTAAAACGCAAAGAAGCGTAGGCTTGGTCGTCGGTGAGACCCAGAATTTTCAATACATACGAAGGCAATACCGAGGCGGAAGTACACGCAGACCCCGTCGAAACCGCGATGTCTTTCAGGCTCAGCAGCAGGTTTTCGCCGTCAACGTGTTCAAAACAAATATTGGTCAAATGCGCCAAACGTTGTGGCGTATTTCCGTTGACAAACGTATGAGGAATGTTCGCTAAAATACCTTTTTCTAAACGGTCGCGCAGCCAACCAAGACGCTGCGCTTCGGTACCCATTTCCTTTTGGGCGAGTTCACAGGCTTTACCCAAACCCACAATTCCTGGCACATTGAGCGTACCCGAACGGCGACCGCGCTCATGTCCTCCCCCGTCCATTTGGGCCGTAATTTCAACGCCCTGCCGCACCACCAACGCACCAACGCCTTTGGGTCCGTACAGTTTATGCGCCGATAAACTCAGCAAATCAATGCCTTCTTCAACCATATCAATCGGCAGTTTTCCAACCGCCTGTGTGGCGTCGGTATGAAATAACGCCCCGCCCGCATGGGCTAACTCCGCAATTTCGCGAATGGGTTGAATGACCCCGATTTCGTTGTTGGCATACATCACTGACACCAAAATCGTATCGGGCCGCAGAGCATCAGCCACTTGCTGTGGGGCAATAAGTCCCTGGGAATCGGGCATCAAATAGGTCACTTCACCACCCAATTGTTCGATATGATGACAAGTATCCAACACGGCCTTATGCTCCGTAACAATGGTAATGATGTGCTTACCCTTGTACGAATATTTTTCAAATACCCCCTTGATAGCCAAATTATTAGCTTCTGTTGCCCCACTCGTAAACACCACTTCTTTTAGGTTGGCGCGCAACAGTTTAGCCACTTGTTTTCGGGCCGTCGCCACGGCTTCTTCGGCGGTCCAGCCGTAAAGATGCGTGCGACTGGCGGCATTTCCAAAATGCTCGGTAAACCAGGGCAACATCGCCTCCAACACCCGGGGATCAACGGGCGTAGTAGCATTATAATCCAAATAAATGGGCAAACGCATTGACATTTCGTTATTTTTTTACGAAAATAACGACAAACACCCAAAAATCAAAAGACTAGCCCCAGGCGTTAAATTTACAATTGGCTGTTTATCTTTGTCCGAGCCCCCAAACAATGAAAACCATCGCCCTTATTCTGCTGTATTTATCGCTGCCCCTGTTCATCTTTTGGGGGGGATGGTTTGAGTGGTGGGTAGCCCTTCCGCCTACGCTGGTGCTGGGTTATTTTTTATTCACATTTTGTAAATCTTCAGAAATTCATCTTCGCTCAACGATCAGCTCAATAGAAATTACCCCGCTTTCTGCCTGCCTGCTTCTTGCCCTTTTCTGGACGTATTTTGCGGGAGTGGGCGGTTTTCGTCCGCAGCATTTTGACTATTATAAACACAACCTGATTTTCAATAACCTAGTCCGCTACCAGTGGCCCGTGCGTTACGCCGATGGCTCGTATTTGTGCTATTATCACGCATATTATTTACCTCCTGCCTTGCTTGCGCGTTGGGTAGGTGGAATGTCGTATGTTCATTACTTTACTTTTGGTTGGACGTGGCTCGGACTTGGGTTACTTTTTACAGTTTTGTATCGGCTCAACGGCTGGAAATTGGTGTTTTTATTTTTGTTTTTCAACAGCCCAGAAGCGATTTTACTCATTTATGACGCCTTCAAATCGTCTCATTTCCTACACTTTCTAAAAGATTTTTGGCAAAACGATCACACCGTCGAACTCATCAAATCTCCGGGTGGGCTGTTGTTCCACAGCCACGTTGATGCATTCGTGGCCACGCCCCAACACGCCCTTCCCGCGTGGCTTTCCACCGCTGTATTATTGAAGCTTTGGAAAGAAAAATCAAAAGCGCCACTTACATTTCTTCCATTTGCTCTGGTTGTTTTTCTGCTTTATTGGTCCCCTTTGGTTGCCATCGGCTTTTTGGGGTTGGCATTTTACCTCTCTTTTGTCCAAAAAACGCTCGTTCTTTCTTCATTCTCTAGTGCTTTTCGTCTGTTATTCTTCGTAACTCTTCTTGCCTACCCTGCCCTGATTTTTTATGCAGGACACGTTCCCTCGAATGAGGTGAGTAGTTGGTGGTGGAGTTTTTTTACCACACGCAAAGACACTGTTTTTTTAGTTGTTTTTATTGTGTTGGAAATCAGCACCTGGGCCGTATTGATCGGGATGGGATATAAAAACCAAACGATTTTCAAACGGGATTTCAACTTGCTACTATGCACACTATTCATTTTATTGGGTCTCACCCTTTATCGTTACGGCCACTTCAACGATTTGGCCCGACGCGCAAGTTTACCCGCGTTGATGGTCATTTGTTGGGGCGTCAGTACCCTGTCGTTCAAAAAGCCATGGATGATTTTTACGCTGGTACTTTGTGCGGTATTGCCACTTAAACAACAGCTCCGTTGGTTTAGCGCCCAACCATATTCTGTCATTGCTGACAAGGAAATCAAGGATTTTACGCCCTACTCCATTCATTACCTGAGCAAATACCATCCCGACTCATTTGACGTAACGGCCCAGTATTTGGGCAAAGCTGATGCATCATATTTGCACTATTTTGCGCCCCATGTTCTGCCCAAGCCCAAAGAAGTGACGCGGGCTTTTTATTATTGGAAATCTGCCTTTCAACTCAAAGATTACGAAAAAACGGCATTGCGCCGCTATGGCATCCAACGGTTATACGTAAAGTTTTTTGACGTGGATTGGGATATCTCTACGCGTCAGGCCGTACCCAAAGCCGCAATTCGTTTTTTCGAAAATCCATCTTTGGAGGTAATTCCTACGGTATTTATAACCAATCGTACCCTTGAAAAACTTTCTTGGGGCGGCGTGGATGAATTGTCGAAAAAAATCGCTGAGAAAGTCCAGAACCTCAACCCTTTCCCGCTGGGAGAAGTACAAATTGATTGCGATTGGTCGTTGGCGACGCGGGCCAAATATTTTCGATTACTGACCCAATTGAAGAAAAATCTGCCCGACAGCACAGGGCTTTCGGCTACAATTCGACTGCACCAAATCAAGTTTTACCGCACAACCGGCGTGCCGCCCGTGGAGCGTGGGATGCTGATGTACTACAACATGGACGATTGGAAGAATATCAAGACCGAAAATTCCATCCTTGACCTGAACGTGGCGGGGCGCTACGCCGACTACGTATCCGCCTATCCGTTACCGCTGGACGTGGTGCTACCCGTGTTTCGGTGGGCGGTGGTGTACCGCAACGGTCGATTTTTACGATTCGTTAATCACCTTACACATAAACAGTTACAAAGCCATCCTTTCTTTATCAAATCACCCTTACCCAATGCTTACACGGTGGTGCAAAACGGCACTTTTTTGGAAATTCCCGTGCGGCGCGGCGACCTGTTCCGGGTCGAAGAAAGTACCCTTGAAAACCTAAAAATAAGTACCCAAACATTAGCGCAGGAAATTCAAAATAGGAAGGTTACATTTGCGTTATATCACCTAGATTCCCTAAATCTTACCTACTATGCCGTGCCGACTGCCCGCGTTTTTCTCCCGCAAGGGAAAGGGGTTCAAGACCCAATTCAGCAGCTATTTCAAACCTTCCGCTAAAACCATCGCTATTTTGTTGTTGCTGGCCTGCGCGGGTGGCCCTGCTGATTTAAACGAATTTACGAGCTATTTTCTACCCGAAAGCACCGACACTCAACCAGGCGACGGGCGGTATCATTATACCCAACAATTTCTGTATCTCGACGAGTACAGCGATTCGCTTCGCTTGGCCGAAAACACCAACGCCGAAGCTTGGGCCAAATACGCTGGCGTTTCCAACGACATTGCCTATAATTATTTTTACTCAGAAAGCGCCAACAACACCCTTCCCAACCGACTCATGCTGAAGGGCAACAAAGCCGCCATCGCGTATCTGCAATTCGCCAAAACCGTCGATAAGGCCTATCAGCCCGCTACCTATGCGTGGGAAGAAGGGCGGAAGGATTCGTTGGTATTGGTGGAATCTTACGAAAAAGCCAAGCAGAGCGCGCGGGTTGCCACTGATGGATTTCTGAAGGAACGATACGGATTTCAGGCCGTAAAACTAGCGATGATGCTCGACCAACCCGAGGCTTGTGTCCAATTGTACGACGAACTCATCAAGCCCCTCAAAACAAAATCGTTTATCAGCGACTGGGCCTACGCCCGGCGCGCAGGGGCAAGCATGGCCATGGGAGATACGGCCAAGGCTATTTACGAATTCGCCCAAGTATTTGAGCGCTGCCCCTCTCGACGCCGCGAAGCCGATTTGAGTCTGCGCATGAAAGGGGTGATGTTTCAGGAAAAAGCATTGACATATTGCCAAAATGACGCCGAAAAAGCCGCCGTATACGCGCTCTGTGCCATCCAACCGTTTCAGGATGCCTTGCCCTTTCTAAAAAAAATAGTGGAACTCAACCCCAAAAACAGCCTTATTGAACTAATTGCCGCGCGCGAAATCAACAAAACCGAATATTATTCATTGGGCGAAATTCCGTACACCGAAGATACACTGGCCTTTGAAGCGCATCGCAAAGAATCACCTTCTTATTTTGAGCAACTGCAAGCATTTACGGCCGAAATTGCCGCGAACAAAACCCTCAATAATTCTGCATTTTGGTACACCGCAGCCTCCTATTTGGCATACGTAAACAAAGACTACGATAAAGCGAGCGATTTCCTGGCCAAAGCGCAGGCCCAACCCACACAAAACAACTACCTAAAGCAGCAAATCGCCCTACAGCAAATGCTGCTCTTGATTGCCAAACAGGAAAGCATCACGCCAGAATTTGAAACACAGGCCATCGGTATGCTGGAGACTTTCGGCGGCTCAGACAATTTTCGTCTGGTCAACGCCTACACGCGCGCTTGTGGGCTACTCGCCAAAATGTACCGAGGCCAACCCCTTGACGACAAAAAATCGGGTGGGTTTCTGTCGAGCTGCGGCAAAAAATCTGAAGAGGTTCCCGCCACGCATTTAGCCAAAGCATTTTTGTTGGAAGCCGCCGCAAGTTGGCAATCGCGTCCCCAAAATGCGGATTACTCTCCTATTTTTGCGACCAATAAAGACCGCTATGCCATTGAAAACAGCGCTTCGACGGCGACCATCGAGCAAGTAATCAAATACTTTCAGGTCCCGACTCCGACCGATTTTGATAAGCGTTTGATGAAACTGTCGGGCGTGGATGCGGATTATTTATACGTAGTACTGGGCCGCAAATACCTCATCCAGCACCAATACGCCAAAGCTGCCGAGGCGTTTGGCAAGGTAACCCCCATCCACTGGACCGCCGAGACCTCCGTTTTTCCGACTTACTTCGACGAGAACCCCTTTCATTTGACTCCTGACAACGGCGAAAGCAAAAAACATACGTTTACTCCCGCCACGTTTGCCAAACGCATGACGGAGCTGGAAAGCCAAATGAACAAAGGCGACGCCAAAGCGGCCTACCTGTTGGGTTGCGGTGCCTACAATATCGGGTATTGGGGCAACAGTTGGATACTTTCACAACGGCAACGGAGCAGCTCGGAATACCAATACATGTACCCACCCCGCGACTTGTCGGGCGAGGACTACTACGTGATGACCAAAGCCCACACGTATTTCGACAAAGCAATGCAAACCAAAGATGCTGAATTGGCTGCCAAAGCCGCTTTTGGGGCCGCCCTATGCGAGCAAAGCGCCTTCTTTATCTATCAAGCCAATGAAGGACGTGATTTGGGCTACGGTGAAGACGAACAAACTGCTTTTCAAAAACGGATGAGCTCCGAAGAAAAAAAGCGCCTTGGGAAGTACTTTGCCCTGCTGCGCAGCAAATACGCCACCACGCAATACACCAAAGAAGTATTGGAAGAGTGCAGCCTATATCGTGATTTTGTGGGAGGAGAATAAAAAAAATATTCTCCTTAACAACTGAAAAACAGTATAGTTACCTTTGCAAAGGCACTTTTTGAGAAAAATAATACGTATTTTTTTGCAAAAAAAGTTGCGTTATATAATTCACTTCCCTACCTTTGCAGTCCCAAATCAATAGGGAAAGCGACTGAAACGGTGATGTAGCTCAGTCGGTAGAGCAAAGGACTGAAAATCCTTGTGTCGGCGGTTCGATTCCGTCCATCACCACAAAACCCCTGAAATAGCAATATTTTGGGGGTTTTTGCTTATTGCGACAACCCTTGCAACAAAATACGGATTGAATAAAGGCAAAAACATCCCTATAAAGACGCAAAATTAGTCCACGAAAACCACCACCACGACGCAACCTTTTGTTTGTCCATTTGCATCTGACTGTAAAAAACTTACAGCCACTCTGATGCACTCACGTTCCCAACGTCGCCACTACCTTGATTGGATACGGGTATTGGCCTTTTTTTTGCTGATTTTTTTTCATTGCGCCATGCCTTTTGTCACTTTCAACTGGGAAGTGAAAAATGCGGAGACCTCTGTCGCGCTAACGCGCTTAATTTATTGGCTACACCAATGGCGCCTACCACTGCTGTTTTTCATTTCAGGGGTAGGGATTCACTTTTCGCTAAAAAAACGGTCAGTAGGGATGTTTGCCATTGAGCGGGTAGTTCGTTTATTGATTCCTTTGCTGTTTGCCATGTTTTTCATGATTCCCGCGCAGGTGTACATCGAGCGATTGCAACGGGGGCAGTTTACGGGTAGCTATGCCGCGTTTTATCCCAGCGTTTGGGAGTTTGTACCCTACCCCGACGGAACCCTCACCTGGAGTCATTTATGGTTTGTCGTCTACTTGTTTGTGTTTTGTCTTTTGCTACTACCCGTTTTTTCCGTTTTTAAATTAAAAGCAGTCAATGCTTGGAAGGAAAAAATAACGAATCGTCTCACGCATCCTTTGGCCGTAGGTGCGTTGGTGCTTCCTTTCGCGCTGTATTATTTTACCCTGTACCTCGATTATCCCGAGCAGCAAAGTCTGCTCGACGATTGGTTTTTGTTTGCGTCGTCGCTTACGTTCGTGGTGTATGGGTATCTTTTGGGAGGAAGTAACGCCTTTTGGCAAACTTGTGACCGCTTCCGTTTTTATTATCTAAGCACGGCGCTCGTCTGCATTGGCATCTTATTTTATAAGTATTGGTGGACTTTAGATTTACCCAAAGTAAACGACAGCCGACTGCATCTCTACGGGGTTTTAAATTCCGTCCACATCTGGACGTTGATTCTGGCCGCAATAGGATTTGCGAAACAACACCTGAATTTTTCTACACCATTTTTAAAATATACCAATCAGGCCGTGTACCCCTATTACATTCTTCATCAAACGGTGATTGTCGTAGCGGGGTATTTTATTGTACAATGGTCTCTACCCATTGTTGTTAAACTCACGCTTTTGATTTGCATTTGCTTTTCAATTGTAGCCTTGCTTTATCATTGGCTGATAAAACCCTTTATCCTCACCCAAATTTTGTTTGGTTTAAAACCCAAAGAAAGCGTATCTAAAGAAGAATCGGTGACTATTTAGAGGTAATAATAAATCCTCAAAAATGCCATGTCGTGCAAAAAATCAAGCTTATCGATTTCGATTCGGATGATTTTTAGTCCGGTGCGATCCCGCAAATCAGCCATCAATTCTTCACGACGCGCGGCGGAGGTGAGCGAAATTTTGTCGTACATAATTTCCTTGCTGTATTCCCTCGGAAAGACAAAATCACCGTCAAAAAGAAAGGTCAAAAACAGCATCACTGTGGTAAGAATGGCCGTAATTCCGACAGAATTGGCCGACAGCCCATGAATGAGTCCTAACGCAATGGACAGAAAAAGATAGGTCATATTTCGCATGGTTATACCTTCTGTTCGATAACGTAGCATCGAAAATACCGCAAACAGCCCAAAAGCGGCACCCATCGAAACCTCTACCTTATTGATTAGATAGGTTACGGAGAAGATTATGAGATTAAAAGCAAAAAAAGAAAAAATAAACTCGCGGTTTCGATAAATGGGATAGTAGATCAGCCACAGCAAAATCGCCATGCTAAACACATCAAGGCCAATTTGAAAAATGAGTTCATTAAGTAAAACATTGGACATATTCGTAACGTTGTTTCGAGCTTTTCAACACTTATTTAGTCGGTTAATTCTAGTCAGAATCGGTTTGATGGCATTTGCCTTCAATGAAGGCTCTACGCTGGCAAGTCCTAAGCAGTATTTACTAACGCCTCCCTCCCGAATCTCTTTTTCTTTCATTAGATTTTTGAACGGGCTGACGCTCCCTTTTTCTTGCTGGACATCCGCAATGACTAAGTTCGGATACGCCACCGATTTTGAACGCCATCGAAACCACACGTTTAAATCAAACGTCAATCTCTCTCTTGTTTCTGGATGGACCAACATAATGCGATGGTAGTAAATCCAAACTGCTGGCTCTAAACTTGACACGTCGATTGGTATATTTTGGAGCAGCAACTGTCTACCATTTCCTGAAATATCTTCCGACAAATCTTCGAGCTGTATACGTTGTATGCGAGTAAAACTTTTATTGTTTCGAAATTTTAGTTCAAAATACTGCTCATTGGTTTCAACTTGCCGACAACTACGGATTTTGTAGCGGTTCAACTTCCCAGCCAAATGTTGGTAATAAAAAAGACGCTCTGGGGTATCAAAATAAAGCGTATCGTACTGAAAAAGCCTTTTTCCCTCAAAATGAATCAATTGGTAATGCGGCCGAATTTTCTGGATTATCTCTTCCAGATGCGTTTTATCAAAAAGGTACCTAGCGTCTATCCGGTCCATGAACTGGATAGACGCTTTTTTGTCCATTGCAATTCCCCGCAAATCATTGAGTAGAGGTAAGTTCATTTGGCACAGCTCTATTGTTACAAACAAAAAAGGGTACGACAAAAATCGTACCCTTTTTCACTTAGAAGTATATTTTTAGAGAAAATATATTCCACAACAGCTTAAAGTGTATTGGAGGGAATATTTTTAGACAAAACCAAACTTTAGTTTATCACTTCTTCCTCTTTTTTTCTAACCGTAATCACGAGGGTTTCAGCGCCATCTTCATGGTCGGCCAAAAGTGTATCGCCTTCGCGCAAATCCCCTTTAAGAATTTCTTCTGCGACGGGATCTTCGAGATATTTTTGAATAGCGCGGTTGAGCGGACGGGCACCGTACTGTTGGTCGTAGCCTTTTTCTGATAAGAAATCTTTGGCTTTTTCCGTCAGTTCTACCTGATATCCAAGGTTAGTTACGCGGTTAAACAATTTACCCAACGAAATATCAATGATGCGATGGATATCTTCACGTTGTAACGAGTTAAACACAATCACGTCGTCCAGACGGTTGAGGAATTCAGGCGAGAATGCTTTACGCAATGCACTCTGAATGGTGCTCTTCATTTGGTCATCTGGATTTTCAGATTTTGACTTGGTGGCAAAACCAATGCCCGAACCAAAATCCTTCAGGTCACGTACTCCAATGTTGGAGGTCATGATGATGATGGTGTTACGGAAGTCAACCCGCCGTCCTAGACCATCGGTCAAAATACCGTCGTCCAGCACTTGAAGTAAGATATTGAATACATCTGGGTGGGCTTTTTCGATTTCGTCCAAAAGCACCACGCTGTACGGCTTACGACGGATTTTTTCGGTTAGCTGCCCGCCTTCTTCATAACCTACGTAGCCTGGAGGCGCTCCAATCAAGCGTGATACGCTGAATTTCTCCATGTATTCGCTCATGTCGATACGAACGAGCGCATCTTCCTTATCAAACAGGTAGGTAGCCAATACCTTCGCCAATTCCGTTTTCCCTACACCCGTTGGGCCGAGGAAGATAAACGAACCAATGGGCTTCTTAGGATCTTTCAATCCTACCCGCGTCCGTTGGATGGCTTTAGTCAGTTTTTCAATCGGTGTATTTTGACCAATAACGCGGTTTTTGAGTTCATCACCCATACCGAGCAATTTCTGGCCTTCGTTTTGCGCCACCCGATTCACGGGAATTCCCGTCATCATGGCTACTACTTCGGCCACGTTATCATCCGTAACGGTATAGCGGCGTTTTTTGGTTTCCTCTTCCCACGCAATTTTGGCGCGGTCGAGTTGATCTAACAATTTCTTCTCACGGTCGCGAAGTTGAGCGGCTTCCTCGTATTTCTGGCTTTTCACCACGAGGTTTTTCTGCTTTTTCACTTCCTCAATCTGCTGTTCCAACACCACAATATCTTCGGGAACGGTAATATTGCTGATGTGTACACGGGCACCTACTTCGTCCATTACGTCGATGGCCTTGTCGGGCAAGAAGCGGTCGGTAATGTATCTTTCCGACAGTTTCACGGCCTGCGCAATGGCTTCGTCCGTATAGTTTACGTGATGGTGGTCTTCGTACTTATCTTTGATGTTGTTCAAAATCTCAATGGTCTCTTCTACGCTTGGAGCATCGACCATTACAATCTGAAAACGACGGGCCAAGGCACCATCTTTTTCGATGTACTGACGGTATTCGTCGAGCGTAGTGGCTCCAATGCATTGGATGTCGCCCCGGGCTAATGCAGGCTTGAACATATTGGAGGCATCCAGCGAACCAGAAGCGCCCCCCGCGCCCACGATGGTGTGCAACTCATCAATGAACAGAATCACCTCGGGCGATTTTTCCAGTTCATTCATAACCGCTTTCATGCGCTCTTCAAACTGCCCGCGGTATTTGGTTCCTGCCACGAGTGAGGCCAAATCCAGGGTTACGACGCGCTTGCCGAACAAGACACGCGAAACTTTCTTTTGTACAATTCTTAACGCTAGGCCTTCCGCGATGGCCGTCTTACCAACGCCCGGCTCACCGATGAGTACGGGGTTGTTTTTCTTACGGCGGCTCAGTACCTGCGCTACACGTTCAATTTCTTTTTCACGGCCAACAATAGGGTCTAATTTGCCCAATTCTGCCATTTTGGTTAGGTCTCTACCGAAGTTGTCTAATACAGGCGTGCGAGATTTTTCGGTATTTTTGGGGTCTTTGCCTTGCTGAGCACCGCCTCCGAACATACTCCGTTCGTCGTCGTCGTCAGTTTCGGGCCCCGCATGGGGTTTGGTGCCTGATGATTGATACTCTAACATTTCCTTAACGATTTCATAGTTTACATTGAACTTGGCTAAAATCTGCGAGGCCAGATTGTCGGGGTCACGCAGAATGGACAGTAGCAGGTGCTCCGTACCTATAAGTGGGCTTTTAAAAATTTTTGCTTCTAAGTAGGTGATTTTCAACACCTTTTCAGACTGCCGGGTCAATGGAATATTGGCCAGATTTTTCACGTTGTTGGTCGCCGTTCCTTTCGTAACCTGTTCAATGGTTACGCGGAGTTCGTCCAAAGAAACCCCAAGTTTCTTCAATAAAGCCAACGCTACTCCTTCTCCTTCTCTTATCATTCCCAGAATAAGATGCTCGGTGCCGATATAATCATGACCCAAACGCAAGGCTTCTTCACGGCTGAGTGAAATGACTTCTTTTACGCGGTTTGAAAATTTTGCTTCCATTTAATTATGGTTTCTTCACGGTTGGAATGGAGGAGTATAGCTAGCTTATGTATCAACTTCTTAACGAATAAACCTCCTACTTCGTTCAATTTACGAAAACTGACCGCTTTAAGATGTTTGTGGCCTCCGCTCCCTGACACATCAGCAAGTCAATCACACTCAAATTAGGGACAAATTCTCGCCCGAAGTTTTGTTGATAAACAACGGGAACGTATAAATTGTTGTGCCCGTAGCCCTTTTTGGGATGCACCAACGAAAGTGCGTCAAATTGGCCATTTTCTACCGTGGGTTGGTACGTTTCGGTCAGACGTATTGTCGGCTTTAGTCTCAACAGCCGCAGACAGATTGTCAGTAGCTCCCAATTTAAGTCAAACAGAAAAGTGGGTTTTCTCTGAAAAACGCGTTCAAAATCTGTACCAAAATACTCAAAATAAGGGGCTTTGGCGTAAGCGGCTACGATAGCCCCCCAATGTCGTTTTACCCAAGGCTGCGAATAATCAATTTTTACTTCTTTAATGGGCATTTTGGGTTCCGAATGAACTACCGGAACAATCAACGTATCTACGCCGTTGGCGGTCAGAATGTGGCAGCGATTTCGATAGGTTTGTTTTAGGAAATACTCCTGCGCTTCAATCTCTATCTCCCCATATTTTAACAAACAAGCAAAGTACTCCAATGAGGGTAAGTACTGTAATTCTATTCTGGCCGACAATTTGGTTTATAAATAAGTGATTATGTAAATAAAGTAATTTGAATGATAATATCAAAAAAATGATAAAAAAATTTTGCAAAACCTTCTTTGCCGATACCAAAAATGAGGAAAGTACAAATTTCAATAAAATTAAAAATGCCGTTTTTGCCTTTTACGGTAGAGAAACATGGGGGCTTACTCATACAACTGATTTACATCAGCATCGGCCAATTCGATGAAAAATTGCCCTAATTTTTGGGTCAAGTCGGTATAAAAACGCGCGCCTTTCTCGGCGGTGGCCTCTTTGGGATTCCCGACGCCCGTATCTTCCGTTACCTGACTCCATTTACGCTCGGCCCACGCCCAGCCTTCGCGCATGGCGCTGATGTTTGTTTTTTTGGCGCGCCCTTCGCCCGCTTCTACCAGCGGGAGCACCAGCTCAGGATGCAGGTGCAGCAGCAGGCTGGTCTCGGTTTCGTCGGCATGGTCGCCGGGGTTTGCAAAATACGCCGACCCATCTAAGGCTTTGAACCAAAAACAAGTACTTATCCATAGTTCAGGAAATTGCGTCCCCACTTCCCGCACCATCTGTTTAAAATCGTTGCCGCCGTGGCTGTTGAAAATCAGTAATTTTTTTATGCCACTTCGGGCCACTACTTCGGCCAAATCCCGCAATATGGCCATTTGCGTACTTGGGTAGAGGTTCATGCACAGCCTAATGTCGGCTTGGCCCGTATTAACTCCAAACGGAATCGTGGGCAACACCAGTACTTTTCGACCCGCCTCCCACGCCAAACGCGCCGCTTCAGCGGCTAGGGCGTCGGCTTCGTAGTTGTCGGTGGCGTAGGGCAAGTGATAGTTATGGGCTTCGGTAGCACCCCAAGGCAAAACGGCCGCGTCATAGTCGGTCATTTTTACGGCTTTCCAGTGGGTTTCGGCAAGAAGGTAAGGTCGAGACATCGTTCTATTTGTTGATTATAGAACTAAGAAGTAAAACACATCGGTTGATTTACTAATTTTGCGCGCTAAAATTCTTTTTTTAAAAGATTTCCTTGACCAACGGTCCCCCCGTTGTATTTTGGCAATCGTAAATCATCGCATCAAATGTGGTTTTTGGGCTGGTTGGGGCGTTTGCCTCTGGCGTTTTTATATAAATTATCCGACGTTTTTTACGTGCTAATTTATTATGTAGTCGGTTATCGCAAAAAACTTGTTACTAAACATTTAACGGAGTCATTTCCCGAAAAAACACCCAAAGAGATTCAAGAAATTAGGAAAAAGTTTTACCAATTGCTGGCCGACTTATTCGTTGAAACCCTCAAACTGCCGTATTTGAGTCCCGAAGAGATTCAGGAGCGGGTGCAAATTGAAAATTTTGAGTTAATCAAAAACTACGTAGACCAAGGGCAGTCTTTTCTGTCTTTTAGCGCCCACATTGCCAACTGGGAATGGGTACCGGGAGCGTTGACTACGCGCGGCATTCCCGTAGATGTAGTGTACAAAACCCTGACCAACAAGCAATCAGACGAGTTTATGATAAAAGTGCGCTCTTCGTTTGGGGTGTACCCTATTCCGATGCAACGTTTGATGCGTGAAATCGTGGCTCGCCGAAAAATCATTCGTACAACGGGTCTCGTGGCCGACCAATCGCCCCACGAACCCGAACATGCCCACTGGCTCCCGTTTTTGAACCGAGAAACGGGCTTCTTTCCGGGCACCGAAAAAATAGCCCGTACCACCAAAATGCCCGTCGTATTTGGCGAAATGTACCGCAAAAGTCGGGGGTATTATATCGTTTTATTCCACTCCGTAGCCGAGCCGCCGTACGACGATTTGCCCGAAGGCGCCATTACCAATTCCTACAAAAACCTGTTGGAAGCCGCTATCCAACGCCATCCATCCGAGTGGTTGTGGTCGCACAACCGTTGGAAACACAAAAAAGAAAAATTTGTAAAACCGTAGCGACCTCAAATTTTGCGCCTTTACAATTCGTCTAAACACAGTCTTTTGACGGCTGCTTGGGCAATTTCTCGCAGGTGCGGCAGCACCGCATTGGTATCATCGGCCCGCCAAATGAGGTACAACTGCGTGACAGTAGGCAGTTTTAAAAAACGAACGCCCAACAACGATGCGCCCTCGCGATACGAAATTGGCAATACCGAAAGCCCGAGTTTTTTTTCGACCAACCGCAAAATAGTCGCGCCGTAGTTGGAATGATACACCACTTTGGGACGGAAGCCTTTTTCTTCAAAGATGCCGTGTAATATTTTCCCATAATTGATGTCAACGTCGATTTTCGGCAAAATAAACTCCGCCGTTCGGCACTGACTGATGTCTTCAAAATTGGAATCATTGAGCGGAAAATCGCTCGGCACAACCAACGCAAAATGTTCTTCAAACAACAAATCCGTCGAAAAACGCGGGTCAACGGTAATCTCACGCGTAAAACCAACGTCGATGTCGTAGTTTTTCAGGGCCTCCATCAGTTCCAATTCGGCAATTTCGGTCAATTGCACATTGACAAATGGAAAACGCTCGTGCATCATGGCCAGGACTTCGGGCAAAATCGAATACAAGGCGGAGCCAGGATGCCCCATCCTAATTTTACCCACGGCCCCGCTGTGAATACGACGCGTTTGCTCGGTGATATAAGTAAGCTGATGTTGGAGGCGGTTGATTTCGTCCCGAAAATAACTCCCCGCAGCGGTCAGTTTTACATTTCGTTTGTCCCGTTCAAAAAGCAAAACGCCCAACTCTTCCTCCAATTGCTGAATCTGCCGGCTCAAAGCAGGCTGTACGATAAACAATTTTTCTGCCGCCCGCGAAAAGTGTAGCTCTTCCGCAACGCCCAGAAAATAGGTAAGTTGACGAATATCCATGTTGAACAGAAGATTAGGTAGACGTTAGACTTTGGGCCATTGATTTTATACACTTATACAAATTAAGCATAAATCAGTAAAAAAATAGCATTTCTGATTATTAAACGGCTTTTGTTACTTTGTTCATCGTACTCACTTTCCAATACGATTTTTAGTTGTCTTTTATGACCCCAAAACCTCTCCGCGCTTGCGGGGAGGTTTGTCGTCAGCAAGTAGGAACCCATCTAATACAATAATATGATTCAAATTGCCCATTACAGCGAAGCACATCAACAGTCCGTCATTGACTTGATTTTAGGAATTCAACAAAACGAGTTCAACATTCCCATCACCTTGGCCGACCAGCCCGATTTATTGACCATTCCATCGTTTTATTGTCATAACAAAGGGGCTTTTTGGGTAGCCTTAAACGAGGGGCAGGTGGTCGGAACCATTGCGTTGATTGACATCGGCGACCAAATGGGCGCAATCCGTAAGATGTTTGTTCATCAAGATTTTCGGGGCAAAGAACTGGGTATTGCTACCCTGCTTTTGAATGCCATGCTTGAGCATTGCCGCCAACACGGCCTGACCGCTATTTATTTAGGGACTCTGCCCCGACTTCAGGCGGCCATGCGTTTTTACGAAAAAAACGGTTTTGTGCAACTGCCAAAATCGACGCTCCCCCCCCAGTTTCCCGCCATGGCGCTTGACACTGTATTTTACGAATACAAAATTGCTGGATAATATGAACGCAATAACCACCCAATTTACCATTCGCCCGGCCCAGTGGTCGGATGCTCCCCCCTTACGCGATTTGATGGAAAAGACCTTCGTTGACACCTATGCCAGCTACAACACACCCACCAACATGCAGCTGTATATATCAACGCGGTTTGGATTAACCCAAGTTCAGCTCGAATTACGGAATGAAAATGTCCACTATTTGATTGTTGAAAAGCAAAGCGCATTGATTGGTTTTGCCAAGCTCGTTCAAAACCATTCGGCAGAAGGGCTAGAAAACAAAAAAGCGTTGGAAATTGAACGAATTTACTTAGATAAGGCCTACCATGGCCAACAATTAGGCGCGCAACTCATGCAATCCTGCCTAGAATGGGCCAAAAAAAGCGCCGCAGAAGTGGTTTGGCTCGGCGTTTGGGAACACAATCCCAAAGCCATTCGGTTCTACGAAAAAATGGGTTTCGAGCGCTTTGGAGCGCATTCTTTTACGCTCGGCACCGAAGTTCAGAATGATTTTTTGATGAAGAAAGAAATATAGACATGGGTTGCGGTCGGTTTTAAGAAACCTCCCGCACCCACATCGCCCAATATTACCCCATTGGAAATTCTGAATCAAAATAGCCCGCAAAACGCCACAATTCCTGAATTTCTTCGCGACGAACTGGGTAAGGTGCATAGCGCTCGTTGAGCGACTTAAGCACCAGCACCCCTTTGTCTTCCAAGTAGTTAAATACTTTTTTTAGCACAACGCCTTCATCTTTGGTCACCACAAGGCAGATGGTGCCGTTTTTGACGCCGTCCCATTGGTCAATGTACTCTCCAAACACCACTGAGCCTTCGCGCAGGGGCGGCATAGAATCTCCTTCGTACGGAAATGCCCGGTACTTGCAGTCACGCGATAGGAAAGGCACCTGAAACGCCGGCAGGCGGTTGATGTAGTCAATGTCGCCGTAGCCTTCGGCATAGCCTCCCATGGCCCGAACAGGCACAAACTCAATATTTTCGCGGTTTTGGGGGTCAACGGTGGTTACCAACACCCGAAGGTCACCGTTGGTTGACACAGGGCGCGTATCGTTACGTAAATCCTTGCGCAAAAACCCGTCGATAGGAATCGAGAAAAACGTAGCCAGACGAATCAAATCTTCAAAACTCGGCTCCGCTCTGCCCAATTCATACGCTGCCAAGGTAGATTTTTTTATCCCTAACTCATCGGCCAAGCGCTGTTGAGATACCTTCCCGTCTAGTTTACTCCGCAGATAAGAAAGATTTTGAGCAAAATTATTCACTTTTTCTTGCATATTATTTACATTACGAGTAATATTTGCAACTAAAATACATATTTTTTAACCAAAAGACAAATAAAACAACTATTTATTGCTTTATATACCAATACAGCATCCTTAACTGATTGTTATTCATGAACTTTTATTTTCCTACCGTTTTCATCCCTTTGGTCAGCGCTACCGTTTCGGCTGGTTTTCCTTCCCCAGCCGATGATTACACCGAACTTTCTCTGGACCTCAACTCGCACCTCATAGAGCGCCCTTACAGCACTTTTTGCATCCGCGTGCGCGGCAATTCGATGGAAGGAGCACGCGTATACGATGGCGACATCTTGCTGGTAGACCGCTCCCTCAGCGCCCAAAACGGAAGCATTATCATTGGGATATTGGACGGCGAATTTACGGTCAAACGCTTACGTATAGAACAAGGACAAACTTTTTTATTGCCTGAGCATCCTTCCTACGACCCCGTTGCCATTACCGAGGCCAATGATTTTAAGGTTTGGGGGGTCGTGACGTACATCATTCACAAAACCCAAAAGCAATAGAATGTACGCACTCATCGATTGCAACAATTTCTACGCTTCCTGTGAACAGATTTTTCAGCCTAAACTGAAAAAAAAGCCCATCGTAGTTTTGTCTAACAACGACGGCTGCATTATTGCCCGTTCTGACGAGGCCAAGAAGTTAAATATCCCAATGGGCGTGCCGCTATACCAAATCGAATCCTTGATTAAACAACACAAGGTCGAAGTCTTTTCCTCCAATTACGCACTTTATGGCGACCTTTCCAACCGCGTCATGCAAAGCCTTCATGCACTCGTACCGCAATTGGAGGTGTATTCCATCGACGAGGCTTTTTTGGATTTACGACAAATGCCGTACCATGATTTATATGTGTTTGGTCAGGAGATTCGGCAAACGATTCGGCAGTGGACGGGCATCCCCGTTTCGCTGGGCATTGCCCCCACCAAAACGTTGGCCAAGGCCGCCAATCGCTACGTTAAAGCGCACGCAAAAGACGAGGGTGTTTTTGTTATTGAAGACAATTTTACGGCCGACATCGCCCTCGCCGCAACGCCCGTTGAGGATATTTGGGGGGTGGGCCGCCGGTACGCCCGTTTTTTGGCTGATCACCAAATCCGAACCGCTTTTGACCTCGTTCAAATGCCCGACTCATGGATTCAAAAACACCTCAAAATTGTGGGTTTACGTATGGTGCGCGAATTAAGAGGCGAAATTTGCTACGGTTTAACGCTTGAGCCTCATCCCAAAAAAGGCATCTGTGTTTCGCGTTCTTTTTCAAATACCCTCACCGACCTATCTTTGATTGAGGAGGCCGTCGCGACTTTTGCCGCGCGTTGCGGCGAGAAGCTGCGTAAGCAAAAAACCTGCGCCAATCTGTTGCACTTGTTTTTGTTTACCAACCCACACCGCGAAAACGACCCGCAGTATTTTGGCTCCAAAGTACTTCATTTTTCTGCCGCCACGCACAGCGGTTTTGACTTGGTAACGATGGCACTGAAAGCCTTAAAGCTCGTTTTCAAAGAAGGATACCGGTACAAAAAAGCAGGGGTAATGGTCAGCGGGCTTGTGCCAGAAACCAACACCCAAACCGTACTTTTTGACATCAATGAACCCAAACGACTCAAAGACCACCGCGTTTTTCAAGCGGTAGATGCCCTCAATCGAAAGTTGGGCCGCGATACCATCCGTATTGCCACACAGGGAAAAGGTTGGACCACGCAGCAGACCCAGCGCTCTCCTTGCTACACCACGCGATGGGCCGATTTGCTGGTGATAGACGAACGAATTGATTTTCGAGGAAAACGGGTCAGAGACAGAAGTGAGAAGTCAGGAGGGAGGAGAGAGTAAATCAGAAGCAGGAAGTTAAAAATAGGAGAACGGATACACAGAGAACAAAAGAAAAGTTCGTACTTCGTCATCATGGCGGCGGTCCGCTCGCTAATTCATCATTCAGATAACTCGTCATTCGAAACCCGTTAAAACAGAAAAGCACTCAACAGGACGCCGAGTGCTTTTACTTCTATATACAGCCATGAATTAACGTTGTATGAACTATACGTTAAAGCCGAATGAGAAACTGTCGGCCGGCGGTCGGAATAAACTCCTTCGATCTGTACCCTTGCGCCTTTTTTGCCTTCCATTTCCCTCTTAAATTCCTGTACGAAATTGAAGGGGAAACCCATTCAATTTCGTAATGATAAAGCCTTCCTGAACCCCCGCCTTGTCGCCGTCGCATCACTGATTTCAGGCGGGCGTTGAGTTCCGACCAATGAAACGGTTGGCCCGGCAACATAATATCCACCAACACGCAGTCGTAATCATACACCCCGATTTTTTCTTCGGCGGCGGGCATCGTCGAAACCCACTCACATACATGCCCCTCGCCGATGAGGTATTCGCGCATGGTGTAGGCCAGCGATGCTTCGTCTTCAATGATCAATATTTTCATGGCATTTTTCAAAAAAAATCAATTCTTTCTTTAGAGCGGCTTTTTTCTCCGGATTCTCTGAGAATGATATCAATATATCTGCATCAGTAGCTACCCTACTGTAAAACGTAGAATCATGAATATGTACGTAAAAATAGGGTCAGTGGTTTTCGGTATGATTGCCCTGGCCGTTTCAACCGCTTTTTCGCACGTTGGGGGAGCTTCTTTCCGTACGGCGGCATGGGATGGGGGTGACACCGGCTATCACAGGAGGCTGCCGTAGCCGATGTGCAGTACTACTACCTGCCGTAATCTGGCAGGTACTATGACTTGGGTTCGCAGATGTATTGGTACAACCACAGCGGGATGTGGGCCGCTTCGGCGTTCCTGCCTTCCATGTATTCCCGAATCAATCTTAACGCAGCCTAAAAAATCTGTGGTTAAATAATAACTACTACGTACGGCATTATCCTAACCATTGTTAAATAGACCGTGGGGCGTTGCCTCTCCCAATCGAGTGATCAATGCGTCGAGCTTCTCGACCAGCCGTTTGGCAAACCACAGCCGTAAATGCCCGGTGTATCAGGCTACCGTCCCTCGAGCATCCGTTACAATGATGAATGACGAATGAGCGAGCGGCCCGCGGACGCGATGACGGATTTTTCTTTTTTCTAACTTCTCATCGTATCGACGGCCACTCCTCAATTATGACTCCTGCTTTTTTATTCCTTATTTTTGTATCGGCTCTTAACAATGCCTAATCAGATTCATGCTGTTTTCGGTATCGGTAGGGCGTCATTCCGTAATATTTCTGAAACATCTTATTGAATTTGATGGGCTGATTGTAACCTATTTTTTCCGAAACCTGTGACGCTCTGTATCCGGTCTTCAGCAATTTGGCCGCGTACTCCATCTTTACTATTAAGTAATATTGGTAAAACGTCTTACCTGTCAGTTCCATTAACTTCACTTTTACCCGACTGCACTTCATCTCAGTGGCCTTTGCCACTTCTTGAATCAATGGGGTTGTACCTGCCGATATAGATTTCTGAATGACCTGATCTATTTTTTGCATAAACACGTATTTTAAATTCGAGTCATCTTGGAAAATCGGCTCAATGCCCAAAGACTCGCAGCCAACGTCTGCCCTCTCCATATATTTTTCCGGCATGGGAGAATAGTTGATCGTAAAATGTATCCCTTGCTGCACTAATTGGGTAATGGTTTGCGACAAGTCTTTTATTTCAATGGATAAAACAATCTGTGCTCTATCATTAAGTTGGGTAGTAGGGTGCAATGTTGTCATCATTATAATGCTAAAGTATAGGTTTTAAAAAGTCATATTTTCTATAAGCAATTGCAATTATTTGCCCATCTTTACCAAATTCTTACTATTAAGTAGACAAAAAGCACAAAAAGTATATGAATGTAGTCCAAAATGCAGTTTATCACCAAATTAGGCAGAATATCCTCAAAAAAATATCCATATCATTTAAACCGTTGCTACCTTAGTAGCAGTCAGGAGCAACCCACTCTCAAAACTGGTAGATTTTAATGCTCAAAGTATTAATCATAGAAGACGACATCATCTGGCAGATTAAACTCCAGGTCATGCTCGAAGAATTTGAATTTTCAATTTTACTGGCCACCTCTATGGCCGAAGCGAGACAACTGCTCTTATCAACTCTACCGGACATTATTCTTGCCGACGTGAGATTACCCGACGGATTGGCCTTTGACTTTTTCAAAGTTAATCCACCTGGTATTCCCGTCATTTTTGTTACGGAGTTTGCCGACAAACATTATATTGGACAAACCCTTTCTATACCTTTCTCGTCTTTTTACGTAAAACCATTTCATCCCCTTACGCTACTCGCAGCCATTAAAGGAGCCAATGCCGCATATCGTTTAATGAATGACAATATTCAGCCTGAGCGAGCCCTGATTGTCCCTTTACGATACGGCCAAAAAATAGCTATCCCTTTTGATAAAATTCATTTTATAGAAGTGGAAGGCAATTACAGCACCATCCAAACCGGCGAGCGCGAATACGTACAGAAACTCTCGCTTTCTAAGCTCCTGTCATTGCTTGATGAACGTTTTGTTCAGATCCATAAGTCCGTCCTTGTTAATAAAGATTTCATCCAGCGCATCAGCCTCAATGAAAACACCGTAACGATCCGGAAAAGAACTTTTGAAATTGGGCGTTCTTTTCGCAGACTATTCATCGAAAAGTACAAAGAACATTTATAGAAAAGCACATTCTAAATATTTTAACCTCTGCCTTCATGACCTTTGCTTTTCGATTCGCATTTGCCCTTTTCCTTGTGGGAGGCTTAGCCGCCCAAGCCCAAACCTTTACTTTCTCTGACACCTACCCCACCAATAACGTGGACAGCCTTGAAAGTTGGCTTAAAAACCACCCCAAGCCCACCGAAGAGCGGTTGAAAAATTTGATACGACTGAAAAGAACCTATTTTTTTTCGTATCCTGAACGAATAAATCGCGATACGCTCGAAATGCGCCAACTCTCTCAAAGGCTCAATCAGCCTGTGGGAAAGGCAATTGTCACCTTCTGGAGAAGCTCCAATTTTAATGAACAATATCAAGCGTTCAAGGATTTTGAGGCCCTCAAAGATACTTCGGGCATGATATACACCCTTTCGGGTTTGGCTTCCTCCAATTACACGATTAATGCGTTGGACAAAGGCGATAAATACGCCGCGCAGGATTTTCTAAAAAAAGCCCAGCAATTGTTGAAGGCGCGTTTTAATGCTCACGATTATTTTATTCTTGAAAGGGCTTTGTTGATGCATCAACTCAGTACGGACGAAAGCAACCTTAAGGAACGTTTAGCATCGCTTCAAAAAGCCCTTGCGCTAGCCCAAAGCAAGCCCGAGTACGAATACATACGGATAACAATCAAAAGTTTTATTGGTACTGGACACGGATATCAGGGCGACTACGCCACCTCTTATGCTACCTTCAAAGGACTTTTGACGCAACTCAAGCCCGACCAAACCGAGGTGAATATTCTTCTTTCTCAAAACTTAGCCATGGATTGTGAGGAATTGGGCCGCTACGACGAACGGTTGGCTTTGTGCAACAAAATAGCTGTCTTGCTGCGTAACTATTCCAAAAAAAGCACTCCTTATTTCTTTTTGACACTATACGAAATGTCCAAGGAGGAAATGGATCGACGTGGGCGCTACCAAGAAGCATCTGCTTATGGTGACAGCATCGCCACCATGAAGGATATTGTCTATGAAAAACAGCGCAAGGAGAAACTGATTGAATTTCAAGCCCAAAACAAACAAGCGCAAATAGCCGAACTTACTTTTCAAACAACCCAAACCGAAAATCGAAACCGCTTCATTCTAACCCTACTGTTCATTGCCATGGCAGTAGCTGCCTCGTTGGGCTATTTGGGCCTGCGCTTACGGCAATCCAACACCCGCCTCAATGCCCTCGTTCTGCTGCGCGATGAGTTTATCCGCATCATTGCCCACGACCTGCGTCGTCCGCTCCACGCCTTTTATGGCTTGAGTGAGGTATTCAGCAAACTGCTCCAGCGCGGCGACCAACAGGCCATCATTAAACTTTCGCGCTCCATTGACCAATCTGGGCTTTACATCCGCCAAATGCTTGATAACCTCATGTACTGGGCTTTATCCCAAAAAGGCAACACCGTCATTTCCCCCACTTCTTTTGCCTTACAACCGACTTTGGAAGCGTTGGTTTCGGTATATAAGGCCGTGACACTTCTCAAAAGCGTTGAATTGGTATACGATTGTGCCCCTGACCTTATGGTGCACACCGACACCAATGCCCTCGACCTCATCCTGCGCAATCTCATCGACAATGCTACCCAGCATACACTGGCACAGGGAAGTATCCGTATAGAAGCAAAACCCGCTGCTGATCCCTTCCAAGTGCACATCAGCCTCCGTGACAGCGGCACCGGGATGTCGGAAGATCAATTGCAGTTGGTTAGAAACGTTTTAGATACCCCTCAACGATTCCAACCCACACAACAAAACCTTGGTTTGGGGCTTATCATTATCAGTACGTTTGCCCAGCAGGCAGGGATTAAAGTAAATGTAGAAAGCCGGGAAGGTATCGGAACAACCTTTGAGTTATGGGTAAACAGGAAAGTGTAATACCAACCTCATGCAAAAGTTTCTTTAGCACGGCTTTTGTGAAGGCCTCATCTTTCAGAAATATACCAACTTTCTCCATGTCTTTTAGCAGTTTACATACAAATTGAAGCAGGTCTTCACCAAATCAACTCCTATTTATCCCTTTCTGCACGGACCTTGCTAATAAAAGTAAAGATTTTATACCCGAATCAACTCTTTACTTTTATGTCCAATTTTATTTCACTCTCAAAAAATTTCAGGGGGCTGTTTTCTGTCCGGCAAACGGTCTGTGCAGTGCTGTTTTTGATGCTGATGCTCTCGTTGATGAGCGTACAGGCACAGGTAACTGGCTCAGTGTTTAGAGACTATAATGGCAACGGAACCAAAGATACCAATGAGCCATTGGTATCCGGTATTACTGTAAATGCCTATTCAGCCAATAGTGCCTCAACTTGCGGTACTGCTGTCACAACGGGCAGCACCGCCCCTAACTATACGCTGACGGGTTGCGGTACAGCGGCGGTTAGAGTCGAATTTGTGTTACCATCTACGGGTTTATGTGCCAACTCCGGAATTGATTTTGCCTCTTTTGCAGGTACCGGCAATGCCACATCTATACAATTTGTCAATGGTAACTCGACCAATGTAAATTTTGCCATCCATAATCCGAGCGATTATAATACGGGTACAACAGGAGTAAATGCTTTTATACCCTGTTATATCAGCGGCGACCCCTTGGTATCGGGAGCGGTTGCCGATGCTGATTGGTTTGTCGGATATCCTTATACCAATACAGGCCCTGTAGGAACAGGTACGGGTGCAGGCACAGAACCAAGTCAAAAAGTCAATGGCGCAATCATTGGGCCAACGTGGGGTGTAGCTTACAGTAAACAAGCCAAAAAAGTATTTACTTCAGCACTTCTAAAGAGGCATGTTGGATTGGGAAAACTGGGTAGTGGAGGTATCTACATGCTCGAACCTACAGCAACTTCATTTAATGTTACCGAGTTTTATGATATGGATGCCAATGGGCATAGAACAAGGGCTTTGGCTACAGCACCAGCTTATGGTTCAGGAACAAGTTATTCGATAGCAGCCGATAATTCTACGATTACTTATTTAGGAACACCCAATGACCCACTAACAGGAAAACCATCTGGCTTAGGCGTAATCGGCACAAACGCCCAACGAGGCCTCACTGCAAATCCATTAGATCCCAGCTATGACCCTGCTGCTTTTGATCAGGTGGGCAAAGTGGGTATAGGCGATATTGACATCAGTGATGATGGCAAATACCTTTTTGTGATGAATTTGTATTCAAGAAAAGTATTTAGACTCGAATTGAACAATGCCTATAATCCAACCTCGGTTGTTGCTGTCACCAGCTATGATGTTCCTGACCCAGCTTGTACAAACGGGACATACCGCCCATGGGGTCTAAAGTTTTTCAGGAATAAGCTATATGTCGGGGTAATTTGTAGTGGGGAAGATGGCGGAGCAGTAGCAGACTTAAGTGCATCTGTCTTTGAATTAAATAATCCAACAGCAGCGGCCGCATTTAATACAACTGCAGTAGTAACCTTACCATTAACCTATGACAAAGAGAATGATCCTAAACCATGGACCAATAATAGCAATCCTTTCTCTACTACCCAGGAAGCTCAAAGGTACGGAACTCCGTTGCTTTCCGACATTGAGTTTACCGACAATGGAGACATGGTACTGGGCTTCATGGACAGGTCTGGGCACCAATGGGGTGAGGAAAATCGTAGGTATTTAAAAACCGCCACAACATCTGTTACAATTTCGACTTCAGGAGATATATTGGCTGCTGGCTTAAATTGTAGCACTGGGGCTTTCACTTTAGAAAACAATGGCACTTTTACCTCAGCCAATGGCTCAGTACTTGTAGGGTCGAGTACCCTGACACCTGAAGGGCCTGGTGGTAAAGAGTTTTTTAATGATAATTCTGTAGCTGGTGATCCTCATAGAGAATCGTCAACAGGTGCCTTAGCTGTCTTAAAAGGTCAAGGTGAAGTAATGTCGACAGCTTTTGCTCAGAATAAAAATTCTGGAGATGCAGGAACGATGACGTTGTCAACCACCGACGGGTCTTTTAACGATTATTACCAACTTTATTATAGAGGCAATCCTGATGGCATTTTTGCAAAGGCAAACGGCCTTGGAGACATAGAACTTTCGGGCATTGAAGCTCCCATCGAAATCGGAAACCGTATCTGGAAAGATACTGATAAAGACGGTATCCAGGATGCGGGCGAGGATGGTGTGGATGGCGTAGAAATAGAACTCTACGAAGGGACGACCGCTACGGGTTCACCTGTACAAACGGTTACCTCTGCTACACTCAATGGTCAGAAAGGGAGCTGGTTTTTCACTAATCTCAAAGCCAATCAAGATTATGTCATCAAAGTAAAAACAGCGTTAGGGGCAGGAGCGTTGGCTACCTGTACGGCTTTCTCACCCACAGGTGCTGGAACAACGTTGATAGATAACAATACAAGTACAGGTACGATTACCCTAAAAACGGGTAATGCAGGCGAAAACAACCACTCATTTGATATTGGGGTGAATGAAGCACCTGTTTGCGTAAAACCAAACGCAGGTACTGATCAATCGCCAACTTGTGTGGGCAATACCGCCATCACATCCGCAACTTTGGCCGCTACCGCCGTAGCAGGCGGGGCTTGGACGCAGGTAGGAAACACCCCAAATACCGCTACTATTACAAACTCAAGTTCAGCCACCTCGACCGTCACAGGTTTAGTGCCAGGTGTATATCAATTCATCTGGGCAACGTCGGCTACTTGTAGCGATACAGTAGAAATTACAATTCCGAATTGTGCTTGCGTGAAACCAAACGCAGGTACTGATCAATCGCCAACTTGTGTGGGCAATACCGCCATCACATCCGCAACTTTGGCCGCTAC
>NZ_JAAAKZ010000013.1 GCF_009905605.1 Runella sp. CRIBMP | reverse complement strand
ATTTATGCTGTTGTTCGACGCGGGGAAAAATATGACAAAAATTATACAAACACGCTTGCATAAACCATAGAAATCGGTCTGAATGAAATTTCCGCACTGCCGGCGAGATGCCAATCGGAAGAGAATTGCTTGACCAAATGGAGGAAAAGAGTGAAGAATCAAACGGGGAAGTTAGAAGGAGTAGGCTTAGATTCCTTGATTTTCATACGTTCTATCAATGCCATAAGATCATCGTGCTTTTTTTGATGAGTTGCTCCAAGTTTGATACCCTCGTTTTTTTTATCCAAAGCGGGATTAACACTGATACGGGCGGGCTTTTTCATTGCTTTAAGCAGATTTGAAATGCAAAATAGTTTTTATTGGGAACAAACAGTTCAATTTCATCATCGAATGTAATACCAAAAATGTCAAACTTTTCATTGATTAATTTCGATATGACAGCACGATACAGACGGTTTCTTGACGCTGAACTACCCGTAAATATAACAGTTTTTGAAGGGTAAAGTTCAAAAAAATGATACAAGGTTTTGATTACTGTATTTAAAATCAGGACTATATCTTGATTGTTACTGACTGTTTGAACATCTATTGTCCCGTCATCCTGTAAGTCGCCAAAGATAAGTTCATATAAATTAGGGTCTTGTTTTATCGGCAAGTAAACAACTGCTTTCTTAATCATTTTGTGATCGCTGTTACTCTCAAATTCATACAAAAGGCGGTCGGAAGATGATTCAATGTTGTAAATAGGTTTCTCCATTGTGCAAAAATAAAATTTTATTGACAGTGTTTCCAAAATTCCCCCACTGCCGTCGAATCGTCGAACCGCGAGTCGTCGAACCGCAACTCGACACCATGGCCGAAACGTCGGACCGCGAAACGTCGGACCGCAGGAACGCCTGCCCGGTGCGCGGAAACGTCCGTCCGACCCATCTGCTTACGTTTGTCAGCCAAATAATAATAAGCATTTGAAATCCTTCCCTTTTTATAAGCAACTCGACGCCATGGATTGTGGTCCCACTTGTCTTCGAATGGTAGCCAAATACTATGGGCAGAGTTATGGCATACAACCGTTACGGGCGGCGGCGGAGATAGGGAAAGAGGGCGTAAATCTGCTGGGCATTGCCCAAGCCGCCGAAAGCATCGGCTTCAAAACCCTGGGCGTAAAAGTCACTCTTCAAAAACTATTGGAAGAAGCACCGCTGCCCTGTATTGTACATTGGGGGCAAAATCATTTTGTGGTGGTTTATGGTAAAGGGGTTGGCTCTTTTTCTCTTACAAGGAGAAAGGGCGGGGACGGTACGCCGCGCGGGATAGAGGTTGCTGACCCCGCCGCCGGCCTGCTCACTTACACCAACGAAGAATTTGAAAGCAAATGGGCCACCACCGTGGCCGATGGTGAAAAAGTAGGAGTTGCTTTACTGCTGGAACCTACTCCGAAATTTTTTGAAGGGGTAGAAGGAATAGAAAAAAGAACAAAAGCAATTGGCTTACCTTACCTCTTTGGCTACCTGTGGCGCTATAAAGGCCTGATTTCACAGTTGGGCTTGGGATTGTTGGTCGGCAGTATTTTGCAACTGGTGTTACCTTTTCTCACCCAATCGGTAGTGGATGTGGGCATTCAGACCCGTAACCTGCACTTTATCACGTTGGTACTGACAGCGCAGGTGATGCTGTTTGTGGGGCGGGTATCGGTGGATTTTATTCGGTCGTGGGTGTTGATCCACATCAGTACCCGCATCAATCTCAATATTTTGTCGGATTTCCTCACGAAGTTACTCAAACTCCCGCTTTCTTTCTTTGATACTAAACTCACGGGCGATATTCTCCAGCGCATCGGCGACCACCACCGCATTGAACAATTTTTGACGGGCACTTCGCTCAATACGCTGTTTTCACTTTTCAATTTGGTGGTTTTCAGTGTTATACTGGCGTATTACAACCTGTCTATTTTCGGAGTTTTTCTGATTGGGAGTGTGTTGTACGCGCTGTGGGTAACGATTTTTTTGCGATATCGTCGGCAACTGGACCACAAACGCTTTGCCTTGGCTTCGCAGAATCAAAGCAGTCTGATTCAGCTCATTACGGGTGTGCAGGAAATAAAACTCAACAATGCTGAACATCTTAAGCGCTGGCAATGGGAGAATTTGCAGGTACGGCAGTTTAAACTCAGTATGAAGGGTCTGGCCTTGGGACAATACCAACAGGCAGGGGCGCTGTTTCTGAACGAAGGAAAAAACATTGCCATTACTTTTTTAGCCGCCACGGCCGTGGTCAACGGTCAAATGACCTTGGGCGGCATGATGGCTTTGCAGTACATCATCGGGCAGTTGAACAGTCCCGTGGAGCAGTTGGTGCAGTTTATGCAACAGTGGCAGGATGCACAGATCAGTTTAGAGCGGTTGAACGAAATTCATGAGTTGGAAGATGAGGATAAGCCTGCTTCACAGGGGCTTATGCACGCTCAATTGCTAACGGGAGGAGGGGGAGAGAAGGGCATGCCGCGCGGGATAGGCCTAACCAACCTCACGTTTACCTACCCCGGGGCAGGAAACGAGCCTGTGTTGAAAAACATCAATTTACACATCCCGGCCGGGAAAATAACGGCGATCGTAGGGACCAGCGGAAGCGGTAAAACTACACTTTTGAAATTGCTGTTGAAGTTCTACGAGCCGCAAAAGGGCGAAATAAATCTCACCCATTCTTCATTAAGCGGAGAAGGAAGTTTCCACAGCAAGCTAAGCTTAAAACAAATTTCTCACCGTCAATGGCGCAGTCAATGCGGGACGGTACTACAGGACGGATTTATTTTCTCGGATACCATTGCCAACAACATCGCCGTAGGCGACGAAGTGCCGAATGTTCAGAAGCTGCTTCATGCCGTGCATGTGGCTAATATCCGGTCGTTTATTGAGGAGTTGCCGTTGGGGTATAACACCAAGATCGGAGCGGAAGGCAACGGCATCAGTCAGGGGCAAAGGCAGCGGTTGCTCATTGCCCGTGCCGTCTACAAAAATCCCGATTATCTGTTTTTTGATGAAGCCACCAATGCACTTGACGCCAACAATGAAAGCGTGATTATGCGAAATTTGGATGAATTTTTTTAAGGGCGGGCCGATGGGCCGACGGACGGTGATCGTAGTAGCGCACCGTTTGAGTACGGTCAAAAATGCCGATCAGATTGTGGTCTTGGAAAAAGGGGAGATTGTGGAAGTTGGGACGCACTCAGAATTGGTACACCAACGTGGCAAGTATTTTGAATTGGTGAGCAATCAGTTGGAATTGGCAGAATAGCCCTTTGTATGAAAGAAATAAATCCTATATCACCCGAAGAACTGAAACACAATACTGGAGGCCGTGCCAACGGCGTGGCTGTCCTTTCCCAACCAGGACAGGCGGGCCAGGAATTAGTGGGGTTACGCAGCTCTGAGGTCAACGAAGTATTGAGTCAGCCGCCGTCGTGGTTGGTACGTTGGGGCATTACCGTTTTTTTCTTCGTGTTGTTGATTTTGCTGGGCGTAGGGTGGTTTGTGGAATATCCCGATTTGGTCAAAGCGAATCTGCGCGTAGTGGCTTTGAATTTTCCCAAGGCGGTCAATGCCAAAAGTGAAGGAGTTGTCATGAAACTGTTTGTCAAAGACGGAATGAAGGTAATGCAGGGGCAGCGTCTGGCGTATTTGGAAAGTACGGCCAATCCTGAAGAAGCGCTGGGTTTAGATGAAGTGGTAGATAAGTTGGTTAGACTAGGCATCGACAGCGATTTGGAAGGCATTCATAAAGTCACCATTCCGTTGTATTTTCAATTGGGCGAGCTTCAAAAATCGTATCAGACGTTTCAGGATGCCTATGTTCGGTCAAAAGCATTATTGCACGGCGGCGCTTTTGAACAAAAAAGGCTCGCATTGCAAAATGACTTGGCTCAATTGGGGCTATTGCGGGAAAACTTGCAAACCCAACTAGAAAATTACCGAAGAGACCTCGAACTGACCGAAGATGATTTACGGATGAACCGCAAACTGCACGAGGAAAAAGTCATTGCGGATGTAGAAATGCGTCAGACCCGAAGTCGGTATTTGTCTAAAAAACAGGTCGTTGACCAAGCCCAAACGGCGTTTAACAACAACGGAATGTCGCAAAATCAAAAACAGCAGGAACTGTTGGAGCTGGAAAAGACCCGTATCGAACAATTGAACAGCCTTTTTCAATCCATCAATACCCTCAAAAGTGATACCGAAGCGTGGAAACAGCGTTTTGTGTCGGCGGCACCGACGAGCGGAAAAGTCGCTTTTCTCAGTCCGTTGCAAGAAGGCCAAACCGTCAAAGCTGGGCAGGAGTTATTTTATGTGTTGCCCGAGGGAGCGGGATTTGAAGGAGAAATGTACGTAGGTCAGTACAATTTCGGGAAAGTTCGTCGCGGGCAGGAGGTTATTGTGAAGTTTGCGGGCTACCCGTATCAAGAGTTTGGCACGGTGAGCGGGCGCATTGCGTCGATTTCGGATATGCCCAAAGATACGGCTTACTTGGTGAAGGTGCAGTTTCCCAAAGGATTGGTGACGTCTTCACAAAAGAAAATCCCCTTTCGCAACGGCATGGCGGCCACGGGCGAGATTGTGACGGAAGATTTGAAATTGATTGAACGACTTTTCTACGATTTTAGGAAGGTGTTAAGGCGTTAAAGCCGATTTTTAAACAAGAATAAGTCTATTATTAGAGTGGAGGGCATGTATAAACCCGATTTATGAATATCAGCTTGGTGTATAGCTCACTTATCACCTCAGCCAATTAGAAACTCTGTGCCGTATTTTAGCACTGGATAGTACATTAACATAAGGATTTGGCCGAAACAACATACATTATTTTGCCAATACACACAACGGTGCGGCGAACCGCACAACGAAACAAAATGAAAAAATCAATGTCAAGTTTTATGGATGCGGCGCTCACAAAGGCGGAGATGAAGCAAATGAAAGGTGGGGCTTATTGGAGTTGCTCTTGTACACATGAAGGGCATGTAGTATCAGGAATAAGCTTTGAGGCGGATTCGGCAACGGTGGCTTTGCTAAAAGCAAAAACTGCGTGGAGCAGTCCATTTAGCCCATGCCATCCAGGCCAATCGCATATCACTTGTCGAATCAGTTAAAAGTTGACAAGATAATTTTCTATTCTTTAAACCTAATCTATGGGAGTGTAAAAGCTTTCATAGCTAAAAATTATACAAATGAAAAATGGCACAGTATTTCTCGCTTTTATTCTTTTTGCCTGCAACCAAAATGAAGATATAACCAAGTTTACTTCAACATTTAACGCCAATGGTATAGTTTTGGAAAATGAAGATTTTGTAATTACATCTGACAAAAACCTGATAAAGCTGAAAAGTAATCAACTAATCAGTTTTAGTTTTTCTATGGATTCTACAAGTAATGAAAATGTGGTTTTTGATAAACTTATATTTGTGCCATCAGATGAACAGATTAAAAAACATGACCTTAGTGACACAGTAGCTGTAAAATTTAAAAATGGAGCAAAATTAAACCTGCATGAGATACTGAAGAGTAGGCAGACTTTATAAGGAATTCGCTGTAAAGTGCCTGGCCCGCGATACGTCTGACCGCCTCTCAAAACTCTGAAAGAAGCTTTCCTGACGGGCATTTTCAGGCAAAACGGCATGACGGCTACGGGCGAGATAGTGACGGAAGATTTGAAGTTGATTGAACGACTTTTCTACGATTTTAGGAAGGTGTTAAGGCGTTAATTAGACCAAAGGAAAACCATTTCAGTTAAATTTTTGTTGCAAAAGGGATAATCTTTCAGAGGTTGTCCTTTTTGTTTTTTTATTAATCACTAACAGTGCGAAGCAACGACCATGCAACCCGTATTTATCTATACAGAAGCGAGCCCCAATCCCAATTCGATGAAGTTTGTACTAAACTTCGAGCTTGTTCCGCAGGGACTTTCGTTTGACTATCCCGACAGCGAGTCTACCCAAATGGAAGGGAAAGCGTCGCCGTTGGCGGGAGATTTATTTCAGTTTCCTTTTGTCCAACGTATTTTTTTAGCGTCCAATTTTATTACGGTCACCAAAGATGATGCCACCGATTGGGGGGATGTCATTCTGGATACCAAGCAGTTTTTGAAAATTTACTTCGAAGAAAATCACCCCGTATTTGAACAAAAGACGGTGGACAAGAACACGGCAATCTTAGATACCGACAGCCCGACCGTCCGTCAAATCAAAACCATTTTGGACGACTACGTGCGCCCAGCGGTAGAATCAGACGGGGGAGCTATTTCGTTCCATTCGTTTGAAGAAATAACCGGAACCGTAAAAGTATTGTTGCAAGGCTCATGCAGCGGGTGTCCTTCTTCCACATTGACGCTCAAAGCAGGTATCCAAAACTTGCTTACCCAAATGGTACCCGACGTGAAAGAGGTAGTGGCAGAAGGAGTATAGGGCTTCTTTTGCGATTTTTATCCTATTTTTGAGTTTCTTTGCCTAAAATTCAACAAAAACTTTCCCGTTTTACCATTGGATAAAATCACGGAAAGTTTTTTTGTATAGTTTAATCATTGAAATTTAAAAAAACGTTATTTCGTACTAGATAAAATATAGCTGCGCAAATTGCGCAGACGTTGTATCTAAATACGTTAATACATTAGTTGTATAACTAATCACGATTCATTACGTACATGTCGACGATTCTTAAAACCCTACTGATTTTTAGCTGGATTGCGCTCTGCAGCTTTACGTTAAAATCTGATGCCGAAGGAGGGATAAAGACGGTGGTGATTGATGCAGGGCACGGCGGAAAAGACCCTGGCGCGCGCGGGCGCATCTCGCGTGAGAAAGATATTGTGCTGGATATTACCCTTCAATTGGCGCGTAAAATCAAGTCAGAAATGCCCGAAGTGAGGGTGGTTTTGACGCGTGCCAGCGATAAATTTGTGGATTTGGACGAACGCTCCAACATTGCCAACCGCCGTAAAGCAGATTTATTCATTTCTATCCACTGTAATTCTCTTCCGAAAAATAAAGTAAGCCCCGCTGGTACCGAGACCTTTGTGATGGGATTGCACAAATCGGACGAAAACCTAGAGGTGGCCAAAAGAGAAAATGCGGTTATTTTGTTGGAAAAAGACTACGAAGACAAATACAAGGGTTTTAATCCTAACTCACCGCTTGCGTATATCATGCTTGCCAACCGCCAAAATGCGTATATAGCGAGCAGTTTGAATTTTGCGGGAAAGATTGAACGCCAATTTAAAAAACACGCCGACCGTAGCAGTCGGGGGGTAAAACAGGCGGGTTTTATGGTTTTGTGGCAGACTGCTATGCCTAGTGTATTGATTGAAGCGGGTTTTTTAAGCCATGCCCAAGAAGAAAAATACCTTAATTCGGAAGAAGGTCAGGACCAAATCGCGGAATCTATCTTCCGAGCTTTTAAGCAATATAAGGAAGAAGTAGAAGAAAACTGATAAATTTGCCATTTCAAACAGATAGTCAAGGGTTAAAAGCTAAGCGTTATGAATGCACTTTTAACGCTTCATTTTTAACATATACTCATCCATGAAAATATCAAAAGAAGCAAAAGTTGGTATATTAGCAATTGTCACCATAACGATGCTGTATTTTGGCTTCAATTTCTTAAAAGGTTCGGATTTCTTTTCAACAAACCATAAATACTACGTACTCTACGACAACGTAGGCTCCCTCCAGCCTTCCAACCCCATTAAGCTCAACGGAGTTGCTGTGGGGATTGTGAAAGCAACGGAGTTGCTACAAGAGCGAGGAAACGCCGTTTTAGTAACGCTCGATATCAATCGGAATATTATTTTAACCAAAGGAACCAAAGCTATGCTAACCTCAGAATTGCTCGGGGGAAGTGCTCTAATGCTCCAGATTCCGTCGGGTGCGCCTCGCCTCAACGAAGGGGATACTTTGTTGGCCGAAACTGAAAAAGGAATTCAGTCGCTGTTGCAAGAGAAAGCGTTGCCTGTGGTCAAAAATGCTGATTCGCTGATTGTTAGCCTCAATAAAATCATCAACCAATTTGACCAGACTGGCTACGCCCTCAACAAACTGCTGACCACGACCGACCAAACGGCCATGGGAATCAACGCATTGGTAGACCAGAATCGGCAAACAATCGCCGCTACAATGGCCAATATCAATGCTCTGTCGGCTTCGTTGATTGAGACTGAAAAAGGCATGAAGCCCATTCTTAGTAATTTACTCACTACCACCGATTCACTGAAAGCCTTACGACTAGGCCAGACATTGGCGCAGGCCAATGCTGCCGTGGCAACGCTCCAAAAGTCGCTTACAGCGCTCGAACAGGGTCAGGGAACGGCGGGTAAATTATTGAAAGATCAAGCCTTGTACGATAACCTGAACCGTACTATTGTGAGTGTCAATAAATTAATGACTAATTTCCGTCAATACCCCAAGCGATACGTAAATATATCGGTATTTAGCAAGAAGGATAAAGGCCCCGCTGATAGCCCTGCCGATACTACTTTAAAGTATTAGTTAAGCTAGGTATTGATATTTGGGAACTGCCCACTAAAAAAGGTCGTGAGAACTCTCTCGCGACCTTTTTTAGTAGGAATAGACTCGTTTATTAGGCGGTCGTTTTATTGGATGATGCCAATTTTGATTTGGCAAATTGCCACACCATCGGCAAAACGGAAAGGCCGATGATCCCGAAGATGACCAATTCGAAGTTCTTCTTTACAAAGTCTAGGTTTCCAAAAAAGTAACCCAACATGGTAAGGGATGGTACCCAAAGGATAGCTCCGATGATACAAAAGAGGATATATTTAGAATAGGTCATGCTTCCAGCACCCGCCACAAAAGGAGCAATGGTACGGACAATCGGAATAAAACGGGCCATGATGACGGTTTTGCCGCCGTGCTTGGCATAAAACTCTTCTGTTTGCTCCAAATATTCACGTTTGAAAAACAAGATTCGTTCTCGTTTCTTGATGGTACTGCCCAAGAATTTCCCGACAAAGTAATTTACATTATCCCCCATCAACGCTGCTACAATCAGCAATGGAATAACAATCCAGGGATTCAGTGCACCCGTAGATGCTGCTAAAGCGCCTGTTGCAAATAAAAGTGAATCGCCAGGCAAGAGTGGCATAACTACCAAGCCAGTTTCGGTAAAGACAATCAAAAACAGAATCAAATAGGTAAGAGTACCGTATTCATTGATGATGTCGGCGAGGTGTTTATCAAGGTGTAAAAAAAAGTCTAAAATCTGCGCGAGAATTTCCATTTGTGTGTGATGTTTATTTTGTATTTAATTAACGCACAATGGTGCGAGTTTACTTTGTTAACTTCCAGCGCTTACGCGTTTTATCGTTAAGAAAATGGGCGAATGTGTCGCCGCGAAGGCCCAAACGAATGGTTTCGAGTGGGATAATTTCATTAGGAGCGATATTACCCAGGTTGACATTGGCTCCAAGAAGTTTGACAAACCATACTTGTTGGGCTTTTTGGGGGGCTTCCCAGATGATGTCTTTGTTGGGAACTTGAGTTAAAATTTCTTCCACTAAACCTTGGCGCACTTCACCACTAGAGCGGAACAAACCCACGTTTCCAGATTCACGGGCCTCGCCAATTACTTTCCAAGCACCTGCTTCAAGTTCGGCCTTCATCAGTTGAATCCACTTGTAGGGTGGAATGATTTTGGTTTCATCTTTTGAACCCACTTCCGAAAGCACTTTTACCTGCTCGGCAAGCACCTTGATAAAATCACATTTGATTTCTTCGGGCATATCTACTGAGCCATCAGAAACTTCGGCGTACTCTAAGCCGTATTCGTCAATCAAACGGCGATAGTCTTCAAATTGATTGCGAACCACAAAGGCTTCAAATAGGGTCCCTCCGAAATACACTGGGATTCCAGCACTTTTATAGACGGCAATCTTATCTTTTAGATTAGGAGTAACAAACGAAGTAGCCCAGCCCAATTTGACGATGTCGATGTGCGGGGCTGAAATATCAAGCATATCTTCAATTTGACGGATGCTTAGCCCTTTGTCCATGACCATGGTTAACCCAAATTGACGAGGTTTACTTGTGCGCTCGGGGACCTGAGATAGTTTAAAATTCATACTTGTTGGTTCGGTATGTCATTAAAAATAATGCGTAAAATTAGCGATTACTATTACAACGTACTAAACCCAAGTCGAAAATATGCTGATTTTAGTCATTTATTTAATCACTATAAAATCCATAGGTTGAAAACTTTTTTAAATTTAGGCCTATTCATCAAATGGAATATGACTGTCGTTTTCCTGAAATAATCCTACTGGATTTAGAATAATAAAAAACCCGCAACCGAAATCGCGGGCAGGTGGAAAGGGTAGGAAAAGTAAGGTTTGGTGCCCTAAAATCAACAGAACTCAGGGTACTGGTCTGGCGCAGCTTCACTTACTAATTGATACACTGCTTCAAAAATATCTTCCACATTTGGTTTTGAAAAATAATCGCCGTCGGAGCTATAAGCAGGGCGGTGGGGTTTGGCTGATACGCACCGGGGAGCCGAGTCAAGCCATTTGTAAGCGTTTTGTTCATCCAGTACCTGCTGCATCATATATCCACTACCACCGCCAGGCATATCTTCGTCGGCAAAAATAACCCGATTTGTCTTTTTGATGGAGTTGAGAATTTGATGGTCAAGGTCAAAGGGGAGCAATGTCTGTGCGTCGATAACTTCAACACTAATTCCCGTTTGGGCGAGCTCCTCAGCGGCTTCCAATACAATTCGGCACATAGAACCGTACGTTACAATGGTTACATCCGTGCCTTCACGCAACACTTCAATCTGACCCAGCGGAACGCAGAATTCTCCAGGATTGGAAGGCATCCGCTCTTTGAGCCGGTAGCCATTAAGTGGCTCTACTACCAGTGCGGGGTCATCGCCGCGCAGTAAGGTGTTGTACATCCCTGCGGCTTGGGTAAGGTTGCGAGGTACACATACATGCAGTCCACGGAGACTGTGAATAACGGAGGCCATGGGTGAGCCAGAGTGCCATATTCCTTCCAGACGGTGGCCGCGTGTCCTGATAATGACGGGGGCTTTTTGACCGCCTTTGGTTCGGTAGTGCAAGGAAGCCAAGTCGTCGGTGAGGGTGGCTAATGCATAAAATACGTAATCAAAGTACTGAATTTCAACGATGGGTTTTAACCCACGAATGGCTAAGCCGATGCCTTGGCCGATGATGGTAGTTTCGCGAATGCCAGTATCAGTAATTCGCAACTCACCAAATAATTCTTGTAGGCCCGCAAATCCTTGGTTCACATCACCGATTTTGCCCACATCTTCACCCAAAGCCACGATTCGGGGGTCATTGGCAAATAGCGCCCCAAAATTGGCACGTACTACTTCCCGCCCGTCGACAAACGGCGATTCGTCATCGTAAATAGGAGCAACAGGTACAATTTTTAACGGGGATTCGGGCGACTGACTGTAAACGTGTGAGCTAAATCGGTCGTGATTGATTTCGGTGTTTTTTTGAAGCCAATCTGCCAGTGCCTTTTTGGCGGGTATGTTTTCAGAACGCAGTGTGCGGAGTGTTTTTCGGACGGCAGTGGTATTGTATCGGTGTAGGGGCACAAATTCTCGCTGTACTTCGTCAATCACTTGGCGTAGCTCCTCTTTGAAACGGCTTTCTTGAACCGCTGCCTCAATGAGCGTTAAGGCCTCTTTCTGCTCTTTTAAAATAGCTTCGTGGTAGGCTTTCCACGCATCGTTTCTTTGATTCCGAATAAGTTTTTTTGCTTGTTCTTCTATTTCGTCCAGCTCATCTTCGTTGGCGTAGCCGTTATTTAGAATCCATTCTTTAAACTTACGGTTACAATCCCAATCCTTTTCCCATTCAAGCCGTTCTGCTGATTTGTAACGGGTGTGCGTGCCCGAAGAGGAATGTCCTTGCGGCTGAGTCACTTCTTGCACGTGAACGAGCACAGGCACGTGGTCGCGACGACAAATCTCTTCTGCTTTACGGTAGGTTTCCAGCAGACCCACATAATCCCAGGCTTTGACCGTAAAAATTTCAATTCCCGCTTCCTCTTCGTGGCGTTGAAGCCCCGCGAGGGCTTTTGAGATACTTCCTTTGGTGGTTTGGTACTCAACAGGGACCGAAATTCCGAAGCCATCATCCCAAACCGACATCAACAGCGGAACCTGTAATACCCCTGCCGCATTCATGGTTTCCCAAAACATCCCCTGCGAAGTGGAGGCATCACCGATGGTGCCAAAGGTAATTTCGTTGCCTTTCCGCGAAAAATTGGTCATCGACCAGAGTTCTTCATTTTGACGATAAAGTTTGGATGCATAGGCCAAACCCACCGAGCGCGGAATTTGCCCTGCGGTAGGGGCAAGGTCATTGATGTGATTATAAGTATCTACCTGCGATTTCCAGAGGCCGTTCTCGTCCAGAAAACGGGTTGTATAATGATTGTTCATCGAACGCCCAGCCGTATGCGGGTCAAAGGCCACGTCGGCATGTCCGTACAATTGAGAAAAATATTGTTGCCAGGTGAGATTTCCTAGTGCCGCTACAATGGTTTGGTCACGATAATAACCCGAGCGAAAATCTCCCTTACGAAACACCTTGGACATTGCGACCTGCGCCAACTCTTTCCCATCGCCAAAAATACCAAACTTAGCACGTCCTCCCATCACATCCTTTCGACCCAATAAGCTGGCTTGTCGGCTTTCACATACCAAACGATAATCGTTCAGAATCCCTTGACGCGTAAGGGCAATAAAGTCGGTCGCGAGTTCGTTCTCTATCACGTTTCTTGATGAAAGTTTGTAGGTTTCCGTTGAAATAAAAAGTAAAATAAATAAACATTTACTAATTATTTACAACGAATAATTAATTTCATTGTTTTGGCAAGTAAATATAAGGGAAAACAAATCAGGTTTCAAAATACAAGTTTTTTCTGTTACCTTGCCATAAAAATTTCGTCAAAAAGAACGTTTGGCAAAACTTTTGCTAGTACAATTATTGTTAGATAAGCAACCAACTTTTACAAAACTAAATTTTACAATGAACATGAAAAAGTTTCTTTCATTTTTCGTAGCAATTTTGGTATTCAGCGCAACAAGCTACGCGCAAAAAGGAGTCGTAAAGTTCGCCAAAGTCGAGCATGATTTTGCCAAAATCGAACAAGGTAAGCCCGTAAGCCATGTATTTGAGTTTACCAATACTGGCACTGATCCCGTCGTTTTAGGAAACGTAACGGCATCATGCGGTTGTACCACTCCAGAATGGACGCGGGAGCCTGTAATGCCTGGCAAAAAAGGTTCAATCAAAGCTACGTTTAATGCAGGCGTAATGGGACCTTTCAACAAAACAGTGACGGTTCCGAGCAATGCTGAAAATGGCACTCTATACTTAACCCTCAAGGGGGAAGTGGTGGCCAGCAAAGCACCTGAAGCAAAGAAAGGTAAGTAGATATTAGTGGATGGTTATGCGGCTCATAACCATCAGATTAATCTTTAGACTACTAATTTTTAAAAGCATATAAAGGCTTTGGCTTGATGTCAAAGCCTTTTTTGTTATTTTTGTAAACGAAAGAGGGTATGGCCGGGTGTTGCAACGTATTGCGTAACGATCATGCTCAATACTCAATGCCTTGTCTTTATAACCTTCAACGATGTTTAAAACTGGTATCATTCTCGCATTAATTGTTGCGTTTTCCTGTAACAACACGGCCGACCACCACCATGCCGCTTCCCTTCAAAATGCACTGGCCGATTGTGTCACCGATGCAACCCTGACTCCAGAACAAATTTCTAAAATTCGGATGCGCATCAAGGCTGACCAAAAAACGGCGAGTTTGGATTCGATTTTTCGACGGAAGTACAAATTGGAGCGTTTTAACGGGAATGTTCTGATTGCCCAACAAGGGGTAGTGCTCTATCGCAACTCTTTTGGGTATGCGCAAATTGAACAAAAAGATACGATGCGCTCGGAGTCCAAATTCCAATTAGCATCGCTTTCGAAGACCTTTACGGCGGTGGCCATTCTGAAACTGTACGAAGAAGGCAAGCTAAAACTTGAGGATTCCATTCAAAAATTTATTCCGCAATTTCCCTATTCTGGGATTCAGATAAAGTCTTTGTTGTCGCACCGCAGCGGCTTACCCAACTATGCGTATGTGCTCACCGACAGCGTGCGCAAGCGAAATCCTTACCCTTGCAACGACGACATTGTGCGATGGTATTGTGCCGTCAAGCCCAAATTATACAATACTCCCAATCGGAATTTCAGTTACAGCAATACGAACTATGCCCTCTTGGCTACGATTGTAGAAAAAGTGTCGGGTCAAAAATTTGAAGACTACCTGCGGCAGTATATCTTCAAACCCCTCGGGATGAAAGATACCTATTTGATTACGAGTCGTAACGATTCCTTAAATTTATATCGTACCACGGGCTATCAATATAACCGTCGATTACCCAAGGATAATTTTGATGATGTAGTGGGAGATAAGGGAGTATATTCCACCATGGATGATGTATTGCGTTGGTATTCAGGTCTTAGTGGTGGTTGTGTTTTGCGTCCAGAAACCATGAAAGAGGCCTTTACGCCAAGGAGCTTTGAGCGCCATGGCATCAAAAATTACGGATATGGCTTCCGGATGCACGTAAACGAAGCTACGCGTGAACCCAAGTACGTCTACCATACTGGCTGGTGGAAAGGCTATAATACACTGATGTGGTTTAGTCCCAAAAACAAATTTGTCATTATCATTCTCAGCAATCGCTACAATCGCAGTATCTATCAAATCAAACCTATTTTGGAGGTGTTGGAAGGTAAAAGTAAAGTAGAAGAAGGCGTGGAGGAGGAGCTTTTTTAGGCTTATCCAAAGCCGACTTGATACGGATTGAGTTTCTATTTTACAAAATCGTATATCATCTCCGAAACATCGGCCAATATTCGTACACCTGCTTTGGGGTCTTTTAGATTTTTGGAAAGTAGGACAAGCACGTATTTGCGTCCATCGGGCAAAAATACAATTCCTGAATCGTGCTGTACACCCGTGATAGAGCCCGTTTTATGCGCTACTTTTACTTCTTTGGGGAGTTTAGCGGGGATAATTTCGTTGAATTTTTGGTCAAATAAAATACGCGTCATGCCTTCGGAGGCAGTGGGGTCGATGGCTTTTTTTCTGGCGATTTTCTCAAAAATAACCATCAAATCATAGGCCGTTACGGAGTTGTTCATTCCGAGCTGAAACGCTTTGCTATCTTCTACGCCACGCAGTACTTGAATGTCATTTGCTCCAAAATCGCGCATGGTGGCGTTGGCTTTCTTCGCGTCAACCAACTCAATCAGAATGTTAGTAGCTAAATTACTGCTGACGATAATCATTTGGTATGTCAGGTCGTAAATGGTCATTTTTTTGCCAATCATTTTGTACATTCCGTCGGCACTGTCGTCGCTTATATCAAGGCTAAAAGCTGAGCCATCCACGATACTTTTAAACTCGTTTTTGACCAAAATAGAATCGGTAAGCTTGAATTTACCCCCCTTTGCTTGCTTAAAAACCTCAATCATTACGGGAGTTTTCATCGTACTTGCCGCATGAAAGTTTTCTTTTTCATTGATAAATAACGTTTGATTGGATTGCAAGTCTTTGAAGGCTACGCCAAAATTGCCTTCAACACCTGCTAGTTTAGCCTGAATGGCTTTTTTGAGAGGTTCAGTGGAGGGCTTTTGAGAAAAAGCGGACCATGTCCATCCAATAACAATGAAGGCTAAGAGGTATTTCATAAATAGATTATTGATGAAGGGTTGTGTATTACTTGATCAGAAACTGCACCCGCCGGTTGCGGCGGCGATTTTCGTCGGTATCATTGGGGGCAATGGGTTTGGTGCTGCCTTCGCCTCGGTAGATAAGGCGTGATTCATTGATGCCTTCATTGCCAAGAAAGTTTGCAATGACTTTTGCGCGTTGCTCAGAAAGAATTTTGTTCAGCCGAGCATCGCCTACGTTGTCGGTATGGCCTACAATTTCAATATTAATGTCGGGGTTTTTGGTCATGACAGCGGCCAAACGTAGCAATTGACCGTAGGCTTCGGTACGAAGAATATAGCTGCTTTGGTCAAAATAAATGTTGTCTTCAATACTCACAGATTGACCCGCTTTAATATTGTCAAAAATCTTTTCATTGATGACCCGAGTTGCGGGGGGGGCGGTGGTTTTAACGAGGGGAACAAGCGAGATATTGGTCAAAAATTCACCCCGGTTGGCCCATTCTGCTGCTGCCATCTTCATGGTTGTTTTTTCGAATCCTTTGGCTTCAACTTCAATAAGATAGGTTTGGTCCGTTTTCAGCCTGGTTTCTTTGAGTTGTCCCGCTGGTTTGGTCGTAATTACCTTTTGCGTGGCTTCATTGATAATTTTTAATCGTGCGTTGGGTACTGGTTTTTGACTTTGGCCGTCCAAAATGGCAAAACGAAAGGTTTCTAAAGGGGCGTTGGTGGTGGGTTGTTTGGTGGTCGGTACGAGTTTAGCCTCGTAATTAAACACTTGTCCAACGCTAATCTCTTCGGCATCTATTTCTGCTTTTAAAGAGGCGAACCCCGGCGCTATGGTTTCGATTTGGTAAATATCGGGTTCCACAATTTTGTGTTTGATAGGCAACGCACTCTTTAACTGCGTCACTTGTCCAGTCAAGGAGGCCGTAATTTTAAAAGTTGCCGCAACTCGTTGTCCAGTAGCCGCATTTATAGCTGATAGATTGAGGAAAATATCACCGATTTTCGACAACCGTATGGTTAAGGGCGTTGTTTCACTGAGCTTTTCTACGGCTTTTTCCAGTTCTTTTCGAAAAGGCATGTAGCCTTTGGCTTCGGTCTCTATCATATAACGCCCGTTAGGGTTGAGCGAAATGGGGATTTGTCCGTTGAAAGAATTTTTTTGGTTAAATAATTCCCGGTTATCGCTCTCATTCACAATCCGGAGTGTGGCAGGAATGGGCTTGCCCGTTTGCTCTTCCAATACTTTGATTCTTAAAACAATGTCACCTTTGGATAATTTAATGATTTGAACGGGTTGATTTCCTGCTAAAGGTACAGAAACGGAGAGTTTTGACGCGTGACTTCGATAACCTTTTGCGTTCACGGTGAGGGTATATGGGCGAGGTTGTAAGGATACCCGCGCTGAAAACGTAGCATCCGTCGCACGAGTTGTGCCCGAATAGCTTTCTTTTAGGTCGTTGGTGAGCAAAAATTCCGCCGCAATTGGCATGCCTGTCAGGGCATCGACTGCCTGAAACGTAAGTTCTTGTTTGGGAGGAGCAGAAACGACGGTAGCGGGAGCAGTTTGGATAGGTTTGGACGGTTCCTGTGGTTTTTGAGGTATGGGTGCTGCATTTTTGGGTGGCACTAGCGGTTCCAATTCTATGGTCAGGAGGGTTCTAGAGTTGGTATTGCTTTTGGTAAATGTATGGGTTTGGCGGTAGGTCTTATATTCTTGAAAAGCCACCACTATAAGGTAGTTTATATCGGGTTTTGCAGTTATCACGTACTGATCATAATTCATCTGCCCAGTAAGCTCCGTGGGGCTGTTTGGGGCCAAAACTGATATAATTGGTATAAGAATGCGCTTTGTGTACTTATCTTTTACTTCAATGCCTACTTCAAATTCATTTTGAGCAAAGCTTGAAGTACAACCGACAAAACTGAGCAGAAAAAAGCAAAAGAATCGCTTCATGGGTGCAACAATGGTTAAATGACAAATTTAACGACTTTCCCCTAAAAAGAAAGAATCAGTACCTTAACGGTCCTGCCTAGGCGGAATACCGTTAAAATACTGATTCAAAATAAGCCGTTAAAGTAAAGCTTAGTTTACAGACTTATCTTCTTCTTTTGTTTTCTTTATTACTTTTTTGATGACCAAAGTGCCGTTTTTGAGGCGCTTGGAAACTTCAATAAACGGCCCTGAAATGATTTCTTCGCCTTCTTTAAGGCCTGATAAGATTTCGATGTTTTCAAAATCACTAATACCCGTGGTCACTTCTCTAGTTACGGCTTTGCCTTTGTCATTCACAAAAACAAGTTCTTTGAGTTTTTCCTCTTTTTTGTTCTTTTGCTCAGGCTCGGCGGGGGCAGGAGGTGCATCGGGGCCTTCTTTTTTGGCTTCGTCCTCTTTGCCACGAGTTGTTACCGCCGCAATCGGAACCGAAAGCACACCCGCTTTACGGTCGGTGATGATTTCAACGGCGGCCGTCATACCAGGTTTGAAAGGGTACGATTTTTTGGAGCGGTTAACCATCAAATCTCGGTACGATGAGTTCAGAATTTTGATTTTTACTTCAAACTCGGTAACGGCATCGGTTGAGCCTGAGCTGGCCGAAGTCGTAGCCATTCCGTTGGCCGTGTTGGCAATTTCAGTGACTATGCCCATAAATTTGCGCTCGGCGTAGGAGTCAACTTCAATGTCGACGGTGTCGCCGAGATGAACCCGCACAATATCGTTTTCGTTTACATCCACCCGTACTTCCATGTTGTTGAGGTTGGCAATACGCATCATTTCCGTACCTGCCATCTGCGACGTACCTACTACACGGTCTCCAAGTTCGACGTTTAGTTTAGAAATCGTTCCGCTTTGCGGGGCGTAGATGGTTGTTTTACGGAGGTTTTCGGCCGCATCGCGCAGGGCGGCTTCGGAGCTTTGAACGTTGAATTTAGAGGCCGAAATAGCGGCTTTGGCCGCTTCTACGTTTTGCAAAGCCACCCCATAGTCAGCCTCACTTCTTTCAAGGTCGGCGTCCGAAACAATTTTATCGGCTTGTAATTTTTTATTACGCTCGTAATCGGCTTTTGCCCGAATCAATTGAGCATTAGATTGCGCCAGTGAGGCTTTAGAGCGTTCTACTTCTGCTTTGCTAGAATTGACCGCCGCTTGCGCACGGGCCAACAACGCATCGTAGTTGTCGGGGCGGATTTTGGCGAGCAATTGCCCTTTTACAACCGAGTCGCCTTCTTCTACGTAGAGACCGATGATTTCACCAGGTACGTCGGGGCTGATTTTTACTTCTACTTCTGGCTGCACCCGACCCGAAGCGCTCACGCGTTCAATAATGTCTATCTTTTTTACTTTGGCAAATTCTACTTCGGTCGGTTTGACTTTTCCAATCCAACCTTGTTGCTTAGCGATTAGCAACCCCGCCCCCAATGCTACCACAACGCCTCCGAGTATCCACCATAAACGAGAAGAAGATTTCTTAGCCATGTTTAATTTTATTGTAAAGTGTAATTTAGTGTATGAGTGAGGAAAAGCATTTTTTTCATTCCTGCTTTTTTCTCGTGTTAATGTTAATGAGGAAGGAATCCTTTTTTATTCTAAAGAGATAGGTTTGCTTTGGTAGAAATCCAGAATTTTGGTTCTGAAGAGATACTCGTATTTGGCTTGAATCAAACTGGCGCGTGAACGGTCCAAATTGTTTTTGGCGATGTTGTATTCCGTGGCGTTGATAGCGCCCGCGTTAAAACGTAACTCGGCGGCTTTAAACGACAATTCAAGCGACTCGATTTGTCGGGAAGTAGCCTCATAGCGCTTGGCGGCGTTGACCATGCTGTAATAAGCCTGCTCCACCGTTTGACGAATTTGATTCTGGACGATTTGCGCTTGGTATTCCAAGTTTTTTTGCTGAATCATGGCGTTTGCAATGCGGTATTTTACCTGATAACCATTGAAAATAGGCATCCTTAACGAAAGAGAAAGGGAAGCGTTGCGGTTAAAATTCAGCTGGTCAAAGTACCCGAAGTCCTGAATGGATCCGCTCGGAACGGTCACTTTTTCAATGACTGGGACGGTAAAACCTCCATAAGATACATAGCGCGTAGTAGAAGGAACATCCACGACTCTGGAAGCGCCACCGTCGCCGACAAAACGTTGTTTAGGGGCCGCACTGGAAAACGAAGAACTAAGCCCACCGCCCAAGGTGATGGAAGGAAGTTTGGCACCTTTGGCAATTTCAATGCCCGTTTTGGCACTTTCGATGCGCAAGTTAGCCGCGTCCAAATCGGGTAAATACTTGATGGCCGCGTTGTAGACTTGTTCTAGGGTAGCATCGTATGGCGTTGTTGTAGAGGGCGCGGGCAGCGCGATGGGGGTTATCTCAAATACTTCGCTTGCGGGTAGGTTGAGGAATTGTTTCAAGGTCAATTTCGACAATTCGATATTGTTTTGCGCATTGACGATAGAGAGTTCGTCGTTGGCTAACTGGGATTGAATATCATACAAGTTGATTTGCGACAAAGACCCCGCCTTGACCAATCTATCCGTGCGGTCTAATTGCAGGCGAGTAGTTTCTGCCTGACGACGGGCAAATTCGAGTTGTTCCTGATTGTTCAAGACAGAAATATAGCTCGAAGCAACGTTCAAAATCAGGGTGTTACGGTTTGCCTCGACGTCTTTCTGGGTGGCAAGAATGTTGGTTTGGTTTTGTTTAATGATGTTTTTTTGCTGATAACCGTTAAACAAATTGACGCCTGTATTGACCGAAAAGTTGGAAAAATTGACCGTTTGCTCCACAAACTGGTTGGTAAACGGGTCAATATTACGGCCTGACTGTAAACCTTGGCTTCCGCTGAAGTTGAGGGTAGGATAACGCTGCCATTTTGACTGTTCAAAAACATTCTGATTCGTTTGAACTTGCAGCATTAATTGCCGCAACTGCAGGTTATTTTCCAACGCAATCGTAATGCACTGTTGGAGGGTATATTTTTGTTGAGCTTGGACGTGGACTAATACGCTAACACCCAGCACAAAGGCGAGTAACCATTTTTTCATCGCTGTTTCGGATTTTCAAGGTCAAGGTTACAAAACTAAATTTGCTCCCTCTACTAAATTTGGATAAACGGTGATATAAGTATATCAACGCTTTAAATTCAAAGATTTTGAAAATCAGTTTTATTTAATCACTTTTTGAAAATCAATTTCTCCCGCATTGGTCAAGTGGAGAGTCACACGTTCGATTTCGCCCGTCGGTCCTATTTTAAAATCAAATTTTGTTTGGTCAAAGATGCCAGTGCCTTCAAATATATCGTAGTGATAGTGGGTGAGTGTGAAGGGGAGTCCATGAAAAGCACCTACGTAAGTGCCATCGGTTTTGGGCTCCAGCACAAAGGTGCCGTACGCAGGATGCTCAAAGGTTCCAGCGTATGAATCGAGTATGTGGGAGGGGGCAGTATTGTTTTTGCGTTTTGAGGCGTTGTCGAGTTTTGCCTTTTCCTGCTTTGCTTTTGTCTCGGCTTGGGCGGTTTTGAGGCGAGGAGTCCAGTCGATGACGGGTAAACTAAGCCATTTGTCGGAGAAATAATTGCATACGGCATTGACAAAATAATAATCTACGGCCCCTGTATTTGTGAGAATCACAACACCGATATTGTCGTTGGGGAAAAAAGCCATTTGAGAACGGTACCCTTCAATCGAGCCATTGTGGGCCAGTCGGAGGTGCCCACGGTAAGTATTGATGCTCCACCCCATCCCGTAAGAGGCATAACCCAACTCGCTAAACGTTGCCTCGGCGGGCGACACGATAATTTGCGGGGTATGGTTTTCTTTTAGATTAGCGGCCGAAACGATTTGTTTGTCCCCAAACTTCCCTTTATTGAGTTGCATAATGAGCCAATTGGCCATTTCTACTGCGTTGGATTTGATGGATCCCGCCGGGCCGATGGCATCTACGTTGCTACCAAACCCCTGTTCTGTCCATTGGCCATTGGAGTCGCGGTACGAAAGTGCATAGTCCTCTTTCTGAAACAGTTCTGGATAGGTAAGGGCCGTTTGGTTCATGCCGAGCGGTTGCAGGATTTTTTCCCGTAGAAAGTTTTCCCAACTTTTGCCAGAGAGGCGTTCAATCAATACACCAGCGGTCATAAACATCAAATTGTTGTATTGATACTGCGCATACAGGGGCTTCGAAAGCGGCAAGTATTTTAGGTTTTGGTATAAACTTTGGCGTCCCAGGTTGGCATAGAGCCACGTGAGGTCGTGGCGGGGGAGGCCAGTGCGATGAGAGACCAAATCTCGGGCTGCAACGGTTCTCGTGGCAAATTCGTCTTGCAATTGAAAGTCAGGAAGATACTCTTTTATGGGTTTATTCCAATCCAGTTTTCCCTCATCGGCCAGAATCGCCAACGCCGCCGAGGTAAAGGATTTGGTACAGGAGGCAATAGGGAAAAGGGTCTTTTCTGTAACGGGTAAATTTTTCTTGATGTCTTTGAATCCATATCCTTTGGCGTATAGAAGTTTACCGTCTTTCACAATGGCCACTGATGCCCCGGGGACGCGCCATTCCACAAGCATTTGGTTAACAAAGGCATCAAAGCCCGTCAGTGGGTCGGTAGGTGGGGGAGGGGTATTTTTCTTTTGGGCAAAAGTGACAAACGTAAGTAAAAAAAGGAAGACGAAGGAGTAACGGGGCTTCATACTGGGTTGATGTTTTTACAAATATTGATAAAACTTAAAGGAAGTAATACTGTTAGGGCGCAGTATTTTTGCATTAAGTAGACGAATCAACAAAAAAACATTTTCCAAGGCTAAACTATGGGCAAATTGGATGGTTCTGGTTGTTTTAAACGCACCAATCGGTAGAATCGAATGGTCAGAAAAACCGCTGAAAACGTAAGTCCCGCCGAGAGGGCAATCCAAATCCCTTCAACATCCATTTGGAAGGTAAAAGCCAACACATAACTCAACGGAAGGGAAATACCCCAATAGGCTATCAGTGTGATTATGGTGGGGACATTGACATCTGAAACGCCACGCAAAGTGCCCAGACCCGTTGCTTGAATGCCGTCGGAGAGTTGAAAAAAGCCCGCGTATATCATGAGTGTTGCCGCAATTTGCGTTACTTCTGGATTATTTTTCAGGTAAAGCGACACCAGAAAATCACTCGCCGTCAGAAATGTAATGCACCATACGCCCATAAATATTGCAACCAGCACAAAAGCGGCCGTGCCTGCACTGCGCACGTTTTTGGGCTGTTGTTCTCCAAAAGCGCGCCCCACGCGGATAGCTCCCGCTGAGGCAATGCCCGTGGCCATCATGTAGGTAGTAGAAGCTAAATTGATGGCGATTTGGTGGGCGGCCAACTGACTTTCACCCAGCCAACCAATCATGACTACTGCCAGTGAAAAAGCGGCTACCTCAAAGAAAAACTGAAACCCCACGGAGACCGATAACCGTAAAATTTTGACCACTAGTTGGGTACTTACGCGACGGGCGGCCACAAGATACCGTGAAAAATGCTTGGTTTTATAGATATAGACCAGAATAGCCACCGCCATGTAGATGCGCGATAGTAGAGTTCCTGCAGCGGCTCCGTTGAGGCCCATTTTTGGAAAAATCCAAATACCGTTAATCAGTAACCAGTTGACCAAGGCATTGAAACACAATGCTGAAACGGTCACAATCATGGCTACCCGTGTATAGGAAAGCCCGTCGGCTAACTGCCGGGCCGCCACAAATATCAATAACGGCAAGGTAGAAACGCTTAAATAGTACATGAATGGCTCAGCCAAGCGGGCTACTTCGGGGGTTTGGCCTAATGCGTCCATATTCATTCCAATGGCCGCTCCTACGATTCCTAAAACAGTACTCAGCAAAATGGCCACGTAAAGCCCCGCCCGGAACAAACGCCCGATTTCGGCTGTATCATTTTGGCCCTTGGCTTGAGAAATCAGCACCGCAATGACGCCTAAGCCACCAAACCCTATACTCGTGACCAGAAAGGATAGTGAAGTAGCCAATCCTGCCGCGCCCAACGGCACCGCACCCAGAAACCGCCCCACCATCAGGTTGTCGGTAACGCCCATGAGAATAACGCCGAGTTGGGCAATGATGATGGGAATACTTAACTTAATCGTTTCAAGAATTTCGCGCCGCATGACTGATTTGGAATATTTCGAATTGTACTTAGGTATTTACTTTTCAACCCAAGATTTTAAAAAATAGTTTGGCCGTCAGCGTGTATGTTGCAGAGTAAAAAAAATGTAATGACCCCGAATACAGCAACTCAAAGAAGAATATGTTGGCTTGAGAGGCCAATTCAAGGAGGAGGAACTACAAAAAAAACGGATGGCTTTGGGCCACCCGTTTCGTTAATTTTTATTCAACGACTAATGAAAGAAATCTTTCATTTTCTCGAAAAATCCTTTCTCATTCTTTCCCGGTTTGGGTTGGAAGTTGGGAGAAGATTTTAGTTTTTCGAGAATACTGCGTTCTTCGGCGCTGAGTTGCTTAGGCGTCCAGATATTGACGTGAATCAATTGGTCACCGCGACCGTAGCCGTTGAGTTCTTTGATGCCTTTTCCTTTGAGGCGTAGGATTTTTCCACCCTGTACTCCCGCTTCAATTGGCACGCGGGCTTTTCCGTCGAGGGTAGGTACCTCGGCCGTAGTGCCCAGGGCGGCATCTACGAAGTTGAGGTGAAGGTCATAGACGAGGTTGTTGCCGTCGCGCTTTAGTTGTTCGTCTTCTTCCTCTTCTACCACGATGAGCAAATCGCCCGCCACGCCGCCTCGGGGTGGTACGTTTCCTTTGCCACTCATCGAAAGCTGCATTCCGTCGGCTACACCGCCAGGGATTTTGATGCTGATTACGTCCTCTTCCAATACACGACCTTCGCCTGCGCAAATTTCGCAACGGTCGGTTACTATTTTACCTTCACCGTTACAGGTAGGGCAGGTGCTGGTCGAAACCATTTGCCCAAGCATCGTGCTTACCACTTTTCGCACCTGACCGTTGCCGTTACAAGTGGTACAGGTTTTGAGGGAAGCGCCGTTTTTTGAGCCGTTGCCGCCGCAAGTGTTACAGCCAACGTAGCGTTTTACTTTAATTTTCTTTTCAGCTCCTTCGGCTACTTCGCGCAAATCGAGTTTTAACTTGATACGCAGGTCGGTGCCACGCCGTACGCGGCGTCCGCCGCCCCCGCCACCATTGCCGAAAATATCGCCAAATGGTGATGCATCACCGAAAATATCGCCGAATTGTGAAAATATGTCATTGATATCAAAGCCTTGACCTCCGCCAAAACCGCCATTTCCACCCATGCCAGCGTGGCCAAACTGGTCGTAGCGCTTGCGTTTTTCAGGGTCACTCAAGACCCCGTATGCCTCGGCTGCTTCCTTAAACTTCTCTTCGGCAGAAGGGTCGTCGGGGTTTTTGTCGGGGTGATACTTAATCGCCAGCTTACGGTAGGCTTTCTTTATTTCATCATCTGCCGCCGTTTTGCCAACGCCAAGAATTTCGTAATAATCTCTTTTTTGTGCCATTTTTTTTTGTGTTAATCGTTACCGCGCGGGCGGTTCCGCTGTCATTAGTTATCTGACATAAGTTTACTCCGATTAACGGTTAAAGATAACGGATAACCTAATTAACTTCCTACGACCACTTTAGCGTATCTAATTACTTTTTCATTTAAAAAATACCCCTTCTCAACTTCATCAATCACTTTGCCTTTCAAGTCGTCGCTTGGGGCGGGGAACTGCGTGATGGATTCGTGCAAATCAGCGTCAAATGTTTCACCTTTAGAAACCATTGGTTTGAGGCCTCGGTTTTCCAATGTCTTTGAGAACTTTGTATAAATTAACCCAACTCCTTCTTTTAACGGCACAATGTCGGTTGTTGTTTCAAAAGAAGACATGGCACGTTCAAAGTCGTCGACGATGGGCAATACCGCCTTCATCAATTCTTCGTTGGCGGTTGAAATCAATTCCAATTTTTCTTTGGCGGTGCGGCGACGGAAGTTTTCAAAATCAGCATATAGGCGCAGGTATTTGTCTTTCAGCTCCGTAATTTCAGCCTGTAATTTTTCGGTTTCCGTGGTTTCTGTTTCCTGAGCTATTTCTACGGGAGTTTCCGTGCCCTCTACGGGTGCTGTCGTTTCGTCCGTAGTTATGTCATTTCCGTTGTCTGTTGTCATAATAAATAGGTGTACGCTACTGTTCAATATTTTCTACAAATGTCGGCAATTTCTTTGCCACTACCTCAAAAGCTGACAGATTGGCAGGGTAATGCAAGTCTTAATAAATGAGCGCCTGACTTTGTTAGCGTGTGTTTATTGAAAAAATAACATCCCTATTAGGCTTTTTTTGATGGGGTGGAATTCTTCCTAAGAAATCAAGTTTCGTTGATTTTCTATTTTGGTCGGTATATTTTGATGCACACTTAAGGAGATTTTTTTGCCGCCGTCTATTTATAATCAGTAAGTTAGCTAGGGGAGGTGCGTGACCTTCTAAAATATTTTTCGTCTGATGATAAAAGCCTAAAAAGGATGAAACAAACGTTACTCATTAAAAAAGAACACGCCTCATCACCCAAAAGAAGCTATATGTCTCCGAGGCTTCGTACGATAGGTCAGGTAAAAAAAATGACTGCTAAAATAGGGAGTCAATTTGATGCGCTGACAGGTACAAATTCACTCACTCCTTAGTGTATTATTAACCTTTTTATTCCCGATTTTATGAAGAAAATCTATCTTAGTCTATTCTTGGTATTTATTTGGTTGAAGGGTTTCTCAGCGGGTGAAATCGCCTTTGTTTCTTTTCAATCAGATGATCCAGATTCTTTTTCGTGGGTGTCGTTGGTGCCGATTCCCGGAGGAACGACAATTCTTTTTACCGATAATGGCTGGAACGGTACGGCTTTTCGGACCAGCGAAGGGGTTTTGACATGGACCGCACCAGCAGGAGGCGTACCTGCGGGGACGGTGGTGACAATCACGGGAGGAGCAACCGCATCCATCGGAACCGTTACTTCTTCAGGAACGTATGCATTATCTACCGCAGGAGACCAATTATTTGCCTTCAAAGGTACGTTAGCATCTCCTACCTTTATCGCTGGAATAAATTTCGGAAGTACGGGTTGGGATGATACCGCAGCTAGTACAAATTCAAGCGCTTTACCAGCAGCATTAACGAATGGTTCCAACGCAGTTGCGGTAGGTAATCAGGACAATGGGCGCTTTAATTGCAGTGACGGAAGTGTAATGGGGAACATCGCCACTATCGGGTCAACCATTAACACGGCCACTAATTGGACTATAAATGCGGACATCCTGAGTCCGGCGGTAAGTGCCTGTACTTACACAAGTTCTAGCCTTCCTGTGCGCCTTATATCTTTCAAATCAGAGGCACAATCTGCCGTTATTGAACTCACTTGGCAAACGGGAGAGGAGATAAACAATAGTCATTTTGAAATTGAACGTAGTAGCAATGCCCAAAACTTTGAAGCGATTGGGCGCATCATGGGCACTGGCAACAGCACCGCAAAGCAGATTTATTCTTATGTGGACGTTTCTCCAAAAATAGGTCTTAATTATTACCGTCTAAAACAAGTTGATTTAGACGGACAATTTGAATATAGTCGCATTGTATCTGCACGATTGACTGGATTTGGCCTTTTTAAGGCTTATCCTAACCCCGTTGTGGAAATTTTGACGATTGAACTCCCTTCCGAGTCAACAATTGAGTCGGCTTGTTTGATAGACTTAACGGGTCGTAAAGTAAGGGAGTTTTCCGATAGTAATGTATCAGTGGAAGGTGTTGAAAACGGGATGTATACGCTTCAGGTCAAAACAAAAGATGGACGGACTTTTCAGCAACGGGTTTTGAAAATAAACTGACAATCTGTTCATTAGGTTATTGCATCAACGGTTATGTCTGGTATTTGTGGAATTGTCTATTTTGATGGGAGGAAGGTACAGGAAGAACTTCAGGCAATGACCTGTGCCATACAGCACCGAGGAAGTGACAGAATTCGAGTAATAAAAAACGAGAATATCGGCTTTGTACATTTACAACTGAACGTTTCTGTAAACACAGCGACTGATTCATCCCCTATTGTTGATAAAAACGGCGTTTGGTGCGTAGCTGATGCTCGAATAGATAATCGTGCAGCATTGCTAACTCAATTATTGCCTTCTCTACCCAGCAGTGAAGCAGCGAGTTTGGGTAATACTGCCCTCCTTTTGGCGGCTTACGCGCATTGGGGAGAGGAAATGCTTTTTCATCTAATTGGCGACTTTGCATTCGTTTTATGGGATGAGTCGCGCCAAAAACTCATTGCTGGACGAGACCATTGTGCGGCACGACCGTTGTATTACTGTTATCAACCTGGTAGTTTTGTTGCTTTTGCTTCGGAAATCAAGTCTTTGTTAACGCTTCCAGAAGTTTCTAACGAATTTAATTTTGATAAAATCCACCGTTATTTGGAATGGGCCTCGTCTTTGAGACCCTACAGAGCGGAGACTTTTTATAAAAATATTCATTCGTTGCCACCTGCCCACTTACTGACCGTGGAGGCACACGCGTTTAAATCCCGTTTTTGTTGGAATTTGAAATTGGAGCGTTTTGCCTATCTCCGTACCGATGAAGAATTCATTGAAGCATTCAAAACAACGTTTTTAGAAGCAATACGGTGTCGGCTTCAAACGTCATATCCTGTAAGTGCGCATTTGAGTGGTGGGCTAGATTCTTCTTCCGTTTGTGCCACCGCCCATCACCTGCTCGGACAAGAACTGCACACACTCCACTTCGACATGGGAGAGGCCAAACAAGCAGAGGAAAAACGATTTGCCGAACGTATACTTCAATGGGGTATTTATCAGCATCAGTACATCAGTCCAATGACTGATTTGATGGCTTCTGTACAGACGCTAGTCACTCTTCTTGACCGTCCCGACCATTTTACGCTTTTGCCCACCTATCATTTGGCGGCGGCTGAGGCTATAAAAAAGCAAGGAAGCCGTATCCTCTTGACAGGACATGACGGCGATAGTGTGGTGGGATACGGAAAAACTTATCCTATGCGGTTGCTTCAAAGCCAAAGGTGGGGAGAGTTTAAAGAATTAATGAAACAATACGCTCAAATTGCGGATTTTAGCCATCGTTTTGAACAATGGCCTGAATGGCCCTTATCAAAAAGGTATGCATTTATCTTGCGGAGTTATACCCAGAGATATTTTGTAAAAATAGCAAAAAATAAAGAATGGAAACGCTTAACAAAGGAAGGATGGGAAAGTGTCAAAGCGCTGAAAATGTTGCCTTTTGGAGTGAATGCGCTGTTGCTTTATGGGGGGCTAAATTGGATTAGAAAATATAAGAAAAAACAAAAGTTTATTGTCGAAACAGACTATGGGTTTTTGCCCGAACAGGCGCATTTAGTGGCCGATATTCTCCACGAAGGGATGTTGGAAGGTACAGAAGAGTTTGAACAGATTGCCGCGCACTATGGCTACGAAGCGGCTCATCCTTTTTATGACAAACGGCTAATTGAATTGTGTTTGGTCATCCCCGATCGCCTGAAATTTGACCGTGGCTATGGACGTGGACCCCTCAGGGCCATGATGAAAGAAATACTACACGACGAGGTCCGGTTACGAACCAGCAAGGCCCTGATGAATCAGCCTGTTAAAATGCAAATTAGCCAGCATCAGCGCGAAATCACTGGTCTATTTGGACAGGCGCGACAACTGCTACCATTGTTATTTACCGAAACGCAGGCCCTTATTTTGGATGGCTATTTTAAACGAGCCTTGAAAGAAATGGCTAAGAAATCATCAGACAGTATACACCTTTGCGTGCGAGAAATTCATTTGGCCCAGTGGCTGCTGAACCAAAAACGTTCCTAGAAACTGCCACGGTCGTAGAACGAGCGGCGGCGAGAGAGTTTTAAGTCACGTAGCAGTGCCGATTTGGCCCGGATTTCAAACGAATAGTTGTTGGCCCGAATGCCCGAACCCGCAAATGGTGTCCAGTTAAACGACATTTCCCAGCAGTGTAGGTCGCGGGTGATGCCGATATTGGTGATGGAAGGGGCTTTGGCAACAACATCGACGCCCGTATCAAACACAAATTTCCAGTTGGGCGTAAGGCTGAAATCACCGTTGACGCGCAAAGCCTGAATGGTGGTTCCTTTGGACAGCCCTTGGCGTGAGTACCCAAAGTTATAACTTAAATTGAGCGTCCAAGGAATGTTGAAGTCTACGTAGGCGTCTGGGTTGGCATTGATGAGGCGCTGTTGCTCTTCGGTATTTGGAGTGTTGGCTTTTTTGGGCTTATCGGAGCCTTTGGGTGCAAAACGAGTGCTTAGTGCTACATTGACGTTGTTGAGCCGGGCCAATCCTTGCTTTTCAGTAAACGACCAGCGGTTGATTTTTCTACCTACTGTACCATAAAGTTCGTCTTTTACGTAGGCGTACGGGTCAAAATTGGCCGAAAAGTTAAAGTTCAAATTCTTGAAAAGCTGGGCATTGGCGTTGAGGCTAATGTCCGACATTTTCAATGAATCAGCCAGCAGGTTATAAGAGCCGTTTAGGCTGAGGTTGTCCAGAATAGATTTTTTTTCAAACTGCTTACCCGTTGAATCTGATTTGGGACGCATTTTGGCTTCAAATAAGTTGTTCAAACTCCACGAAATACCCGCCGCAGAGGTGCCCGAAGTGGTGAGGTTACCACCAATGGTGCGGTAGCGATTCAGGTACCTCACGTCGCCGCGTTGGTTGACGACGGTTTTCTCAAAAAGATTTGATTGGTCAGGAACGTAGCTGAAACTGGCCGAAGGAATTAAAGTGTGTCGAATGGCTTCCAGTCGTTTGCCGTGAAAAAAGAAGGTGCCGTATACTCGGGTGTTCATGCTGGCGCTAAACGAAACGTTGTTGGCAAAGTAAAAGCCCTGAAGGGTATCGACCTTCACTTTGTTGTTGCCCATGTACTCATATTTGAACTTCTTAGTAAAGGTTTCTCCCGACAGTGAAATGCCAGGGGTAATGTTGATGTAGCGGAATAACTTGATATTGGGTAATGAAATCGGGACCGAAAAGCGCCCAGTGAGTTGACCATTTTTAATGAATTCGGGTAAACTCTGGGAGTTTAAGGCGTAGGTAGTAGGTGCTCCTGATTCTGGGGTAACTACCGTGGGTGGGTTAAAGAGCGAAAATCCCAGCCGGGCCGTAGAAGTATCAGCGAAAACCTTGGTATTGTTGGCACTGATACCGCCGCTAAAATCCATTCCTAAACGGAAGCTTTCGTACCATGCACCTGTGCCGCCTTTTAGGGCAAACGGCGCAATTTGGTTAATTCCAAAGTTGAAGTCAATCCCTGCATCTAGCGCACCAGGGTCGGTATTGGTCACGCGTCCCAACGAATCTCGGGTTTCTTTGGAACGGTCTGGAAACCGCTGGTTGACGCGGATGCTGCTTCCTATACGGGCAAATTGCCCAAATTGCTTGTTGTACTGGACCGACGAACTCGCCACGTTTTGGATGTACCGCGTGGTGCTAAATTCATTAAACTGATTAAAGCTGTTGCTTCCGATGTTGACCGAAGCGCCAAAACTTGAGGTCCCTCGTGGCACGGGCGCATGACTCCACGTGAGGCTGAAATCATTGCGCGGTCTGTTCAAGGCTTTCACTTCATTTCCTTGCAAATTGCGGTTGAAGCGCGCGTTAAAACTTCCGCTGTAACGGTATTTTTGGGCATAAGTCGAGGCAACTCCTAAACCCCAACTTCCTTTAGAATAAATCTGCCCCGTAAAATTCATGTTGATTTTTTCGCTGATGGCCCAGTAATAGCCACCATCGCGCAGGTAATATCCCCGACCGTTGGGCTCTTCGCCGTATTGAGGCATAATGATACCCGAAGTGCCGATTTCTTTTTTCTTTGGAACGGGAAAAAAACCAAATGGCAAGCCCACGGGCAGAGGTACATCGGCAATGACCAAGTGGAAAGGCCCAGAGATGACCTGTTTTTCGGGAATAACCTTGATTTTTCTGGCTGCAATGTGAAAGTGAGGCTGGGCTAAGTTGCAGGTGGTATAAATTGAGCCTCTCACGTACATATTGTTTTCTTCGTCTTTTTTGACGGTTGTGCCCCGGATATTACCGTCGCCTTGTTGGGTTACAATACCTTTGATAAACCCTTTTTTACTTTTAAAATTATACCGGAGTTCTTTGGTATCGTATTTTTCGCCGTTGTCCTGAAAGATGGGCTGCCCAATCCACTTTTTAGCGGTTGAATCGTAATTGCCTCGCGCAAATACCTCGTTGGTTTTCCAGTTGAGACGGATATAGTCGGCATCCAAAATGATGGCCCCATACGTGACGTTTGCTTTACCATACAAATGAACTTCCTGCTGCCCTGGGTCCATGACGGTTGAGTCTTGGGCGCTGTATTTTACGGTACTTTTTAAATCACTGTCGGATTGGAGTGAATCGGTTTGGGTGCTGTCGGCATTGATACCCACGGCAGAAATGACCTTCGGAACCACTGGAGTGGCCCTTTTCATAGAATCCAAAAAAACGGGAGTGGATAGTCTTTTGGGGGCTAATACCTGTGAAAAAGCCTCAAAGCCAACCCCCAGAAAGGTCAGCCAGAGAAGGCTTATAGCCACACGCGCACTGATTTTACGATTGGAAGAGAACAATTTTACACATGCTTTATTTGCAAAAGTACGTCTTTACAGGTTTGAAAAGGCCGAAACATTGTTAAAAGTTATTAAACGAATTAAAATTTTATCAATGAGATGAAAACAGGCATCAGTAAAAATCGGCGCTAAACGCCTTAAAAAGAGACATCTTCTAACCGTTCTTTTGAATGAAACATACCTATTTTCTGCCGGTGGTTGTATGTGCCGCATTCTTTGCTTTTCGCCTTCCGCAGCCTGTACCTGCTTCTGCTCCGATACAAACGAAAACCCCGCCCAATATCTTATGGATTACTTGCGAAGACATGAGTTTTCAATTGGGGGCTTACGGAAATAAACTGGTGAAAACGCCGAATATTGACCGTTTGGCGGCAGAAGGGGTTCGATTTACCAATGCCTTTGCCACCGCAGGGGTATGCGCTCCGAGCCGTTCGGCCATTATTACGGGCATGTATCAGCAGTCTATCGGCACCCAAAATATGCGCACGTTGGCGGCCTCAGCGGCGGCACTTGATGCCTATCCTCCTGGTTTTAAAGGTTATTCGGCGGTTGTGCCCGAAGAAGTAAAATGTTTCCCCGAATATCTACGGGCGGCGGGGTACTATTGCACCAACAATTCTAAAGAGGATTATCAGTTTCAAGCGCCCCCCACCGTTTGGGATGAAAGCAGCAACAAAGCCCACTGGCGCAACAGAACGGATAAAAATCAGCCTTTCTTTGCCATTTTTAATCTTACCGTCACGCACGAGTCGCAAGTTTGGGTGCGGGCCAAAGAGCCTTTATTGGTAAAACCAGAAGACGTGGTGTTGCCGCCGTATTATCCTGATGTACCAGAAGTGCGTCTGGACGTGGCGCGGCATTTGTCCAATGCCATGGTAATGGACGAACAAGCGGGTAAAATTCTAGCGCAGCTTCGAGAAGATGGCCTTGAGCAAAATACCATCGTTTTCTTTTATTCCGACCATGGCGACGGGCTACCTTTTGTAAAACGGGAAATCTATGACCGTGGCCTGCGGGTACCGTTTATTGTAAAAAATCCCTTTGAAAAAAGTAAAAAAGGCGTTGTCGATCACCGATTCATCAGTTTTGTAGACTTGGCCCCCACCGTTTTGTCATTGGTAGATTTGCCCATTCCCGCGCATTTGCAGGGGCAAGCGTTTCTGGGGAAACAGCAGGCACCTAAACCTCGTCAGTATACCTTCGCCGCCCGCGACCGGATGGATTCAGAATACGACCGCGTACGAACCGTGCGCGACAGCCGCTACCGATATGTGCGAAACTATATGCCCGAAAAGCCCTACTATCAAAATATTCAATACCGCTTGCAACAGCCTTCCATGCGGGCCATACTGGCGTTGAAAGAGCAGGGAAAACTCAATGCTGCTCAATCTTTGTGGTTTAGGCCGACCAAACCCAAAGAAGAATTGTATGATTGCCAAAAGGACCCCTATGAGTTCAATAACCTTGCAGAGCTACCTCAATACCAACCCAAACTGAAAGAATTGCGGAAAGTATACGAAGCGTGGATTCAGAAGGTCGGTGATACCGCCGTCGAACCCGAAATGGAGATGGTGCGCCGTTGGTGGAACGGTAAAGAGCAGGCGCCCGTCACGGAAACGCCCAAAATACAGCCTGAATTTTCTAAAATTACTTTATCTTGCGCCACCAAAGGCGCCTCGATTGGCTACAAACAACGTTGGAAAGACCCAAGCTGGAAAGTATATACGCAACCCATCAATGCCTCCGCAGGTGATTCGTTGTACGTGGTGGCGCATCGCATTGGTTATCAGAAAAGCCCCGTTGTAGTACTGAAACTCAATTAATAATTCACCGATAAAGAATAAATTCAAACCCACGTTCAAAACCCAAAAATACTATGTCAAAAACCCAAGTAGCCGTTGTAGGGCTCGGCTTTATTGGCCCCGCGCACATCGAAGCACTTCGCCGCTTGCCAGATGTTGAAGTCGTAGGTATTGCTGATTTTTCGGCTGAGATTGCACAGGCCCGCGCTAAGTCGCTGGGGATTCCCAAAGCCTACGATTCATTTGATGATTTGCTGAAAGACGATTCCATTGAGTGTGTTCACATCTGTACGCCCAACTTTTTGCACTACGAGCAATCGAAAAAAGCATTGTTGGCGGGCAAAAATGTGGTGTGTGAAAAACCCTTGGCCACCAACACCGAAGAAGCCGAAGAACTCGTAGAATTGGCGGATAAACTGGGATTGGTGAATGCTGTTCACTTCAATTTGCGCTACTATCCGCTCATTCGTCAGATGAAAACCATGCGCGAAAAAGGCGAATTAGGCGAGGTGTATTCAGTTCAGGGAAGCTATCTTCAGGATTGGTTGTTTCTGCCTACCGACTACAACTGGCGTTTGGAACCGTCGCAGTCGGGTGATTCACGGGCCGTGGCTGATATAGGCTCTCACTTGTTTGATTTGATTGAATACATCACCGGTTTGCACATCACGGAAGTAATGGCTGATTTTAATACCGTCCATAAAACCCGGATGAAGCCTAAAAAAGCGATTGCTACTTATTCCGGCAAGCTGTTACAGGCCGAAGACTACGAAGAGGTACCCATTACCACCGAAGATTACGCCTCTATTCTGTACCGTTTCGAAAACGGAAACAAGGGCGTTGCAACGGTCAGTCAGGTAGCAGCGGGACGTAAAAACCGCGCCACGCTTGAAATCAGCGGATCGAATCAAACCTTTAATTGGTGCTCAGAAGCGCCCAACGAAATGTGGATTGGGCGCCGCGACGGGTACAACCAGTCCTTGATTCGTGACCCAGCATTGGTGCACGAAGAAGTACGTCCTTTATTAACGTTTCCGGGTGGCCACAACGAAGGATTTCCCGATACGTCGAAGCAATTATTTAAGGAAGTTTATGCGGCCATTCGCAACGGTCGTCCCGAAAATCCGACGTATCCGACCTTTGCCGATGGGCTTCGCGAACTTAAATTGTGCGATAAAATCGTCCAAAGTAGCCGCGAGCAACGTTGGGTTCAAGTATAGATTCTGAGGAATAGTTGAACCGTTCTTGATACATATCGTTAAACGATGATAATATTTCCGTAATTTTGCGGAACGTTTTAACGAACTAAGTTCCATACCGCCACAGCCTTTAAACTCTTTTTTTAAGATTTTAAGTGATGTGGCGGTATGTTTTTTTTCTATTTTTAGCAACACAATTAACAAAAAGCTCATGGAGCGCATTAAGATTGCCGTTTTGGACATGTACGACGGTCATGCCAACGAAGGTATGCGTTGTATTAAAACATTGGTGGAGAATTTTCTGGCACAGGAGGAAATCGAAGGCAGTTATGAAGTGTTTGATGTTCGTCAAAAATGCGACGTCCCTGATTTAAGCTACGATATTTATATTTCATCGGGTGGGCCTGGAAATCCCGTGCCCGTAGGTGAGCCTTGGGAGAAGCCCTTTTTTATGTTGCTTGACCAAATTTGGCAACACAATCGCCAGCCGCACCATCCGCAAAAAAAACACTTGATGCTGATTTGTCATTCGTATCAAATGGCCTGTTTGCATTGGAACGTCGGTCTGGTATGTAAGCGGCGGTCAACGTCTTTTGGTATTTTTCCGATGCATAAAACTCAATTTGGGTTAAAAGAACCTGTTTTCGAACAATTGTTAGATCCATTCTTTGCCGTTGATTCGCGCGACTATCAAGTCATTGAGCCAAACTATCATGAGCTAGAACGCATGGGAGCCAAAGTGCTTTGCATCGAAAAAGAACGACCTCACGTAGCGCATTTGGAACGGGCCGTGATGGCGGTACGATTTTCACGGGAGATTTTCGGTACGCAGTTTCATCCCGAAGCCGACGGTGAAGGCATGTTGCGTCATTTTCAAAAAGAAGAAAAGCGGAGCTTGATTATTAAAAATTACGGTGAAGCCAAGTACAACGATATGGTCAATTCATTGCAAGACCCCGACAAAATCCTGCGCACCGAAGCGGCCATTATTCCCACTTTTCTTCAACGGGCGGCGGAGCAGTTGGTAGGAGCCCAGTTGGTGTAAATTTGGAGCTTTCATTTTAGTTAGAACAACTTATTGCAATTTTGTTTGGGTAAACGCCCTCTATAACCTATGATTTCTTCCCTAAGACAAACTTACAACGCTGCTTTTAGCGATGAAAAATACAATGAATTCATCAAAGGTATTCAGGCCGATTGGCCGGGTCAATTGGAGTTTCGAGTGGCAGAAACCCCCGTTTTTGTGCCAGCAGGCCTTAAAAACAAATTGATTGAAGCGGGAGAGTCTTTTATTGATGTGATTGTTGGGCCCCATTTTAAAGCCAAGACCCAGCACGCTATTCCGCCAGGGCAATTTGTCCCCCACGAAAATGACCATGCTTCGTTTTTAGCCATCGACTTTGCCGTTTGTAAAGATGAAAACGGTGAGTTGATGCCTCAATTGATTGAGTTGCAGGGTTTCCCATCTATTTTTGGATTCCAGACCTACGTGACCGAAAAATTCCGTGATTACTTTCCTGTTCCAGCCGAGTTCACTAACTATTTCAGCGGTATTTCCAATCAGGCAGAATACATTGCTAAGTTGAAAGCGGTGATTTTGGGGAATGAAAACCCCGAAAATGTGATTTTGTTGGAAATTTATCCGGAGCAGCAAAAGACCCGTATTGACTTTGCCGTGACCGAGGCCCTGTTGGGCGTAAAAGCTGTTTGTTATACTAAAATTAAAAAAGTAGGTCGTCAGCTTTTTTACGAGAAAGACGGCCAGACCATCGAAATCAAGCGCATCTACAACCGACTTATCTTTGATGATTTAAATAATTTCCCCGATCTTCAAACTGAGTTTGACCTCACGGATGATGTTGACGTGACGTGGGTAGGACACCCTAATTGGTTTTTTAGAATCAGTAAGTATACACTTCCGTATTTGAAAAGTCCTTATGTACCAGATACCCATTTTTTGAGTGAATACACCGATGATTTTCCCGAAGATTTAGAAAACTACGTGCTGAAACCGCTCTTTTCCTTTGCAGGGAGTGGCGTAAAAATCCAAGTTACGCGTCAGGATATTGAGGAAGTAACCGACCCCGAAAATTGGATTTTACAACGAAAAGTAACGTATGAGCCCGTCATTGAAGCACCAGATGGGTTGGTGAAATGTGAAATCAGAATGCTCTATGTTTGGGAGGATAATGCCCCACGTCCACAGCTATTGACGAGCCTAAGTCGGCTGAGTAGGGGCGAAATGATTGGGGTGAGATTCAATAAAGATTTTACGTGGGTAGGCGGAAGTACTTGTTTTTATCAACCTTAATGGGGGAGGGAACTCAATGCAAGTATCCCCTTTTTCAGGGGATTGAATCGCCCTGATGTTTTGACTTTTTAAGTATCAATCAGTACCTTTGTGCAGGTTTTTGAAGATATCTGCACTAATAGTCAATGGAACGGTTAGCCAATGAAAATACAGAAAGAAAAATATCCCTAAAAAAGGGTGATTTGCTTAATTATTCCAATGCGCAAATTTGTACTTTCTGTTGTTGAGCCATCTTTCACATTCTGCTCGAATCGGCTCAGGAGCTTAACCTAAACAATCACTCCCTTGCTTTTTTGTAGATACAACTAACAAAAATCTATTTTGGTAGTTTTTTGATTGAATAACCGCAATCGCCTTTTTTGCTTTTGCTTAGAAGGAATAGGTTGCTTTTAGATGTATACTTTAGTTTACCGTTTTTAATTTTCATTTTATCAACTCTAACAAATCAAATTGCATGAGACACACTTTACGTATTAGCTTGTGGATGCTGGTATGCTTGTCGTTCGTTGCCGTAAGGGCGCAGGACAAGGTCGTGACTGGAAAAGTCACCTCATCCGATGAGGGTGCTGGGCTACCGGGCGTTTCGATTACGGTAAAAGGCACCACGCGCGGTGCCAACTCCGACGCCGAAGGGAATTATCGTATTTCTATCCCTGACAATGCCACGCTGGTATTCAGCTTTGTCGGATTTTCTCCTTTGGAGGAAAAAGTAAACGGACGTTCGGTGATTAATGTTCAACTGACTCAGGATACCAAAACACTGAGCGAGATTGTGGTAACGGGTTTTGGTTCACAAATCAAGCGCGAATTGACGGGTAACATCGCTCAGGTAAAAGGAAAAGACATTGAAAATATGCCTACCCCAACCGTAGATGCCGCTTTGCAAGGAAAAGCCGCCGGGGTATTCATCAACTCAGGTTCGGGTAAATTGGGCCAAGCCGTAACAGTGCGCGTTCGCGGAAACTCCTCTATCAGCGCCAGCAGTCAGCCGCTGTATGTAGTAGACGGAACGCCTATCACTACGGGAGACTTCGGTAACTACGGCGGTGAAACCAACGCTTTAGCGGATATAAATCCAAACGATATTGAGTCTATCGAAGTATTGAAAGATGCCTCTGCGGGAGCAATCTACGGTGCCCGTGCCGCAAACGGGGTGGTGTTGATTACCACCAAACGCGGTAAGGCAGGAAAAACGAATGTTTCTTTCAATTTTCAAACTGGTTCGGCCACTGCCGCCCGTCGTTTGCCTTTCCTTAATTCTGAAGAATTTATTTCTTTTTATAAGCAAGCAGCTGGATACCGTGACCGTTTGGCCAATATTGATCCAAATGACCCAGATTCTTTTACTCAGTCTATCTTTGGAGCAGGCGGATTCTTGGATTATTACAGTTATGGTACCTACGGCACTCCCCAACAAGCCGATGTAAACTGGCAAGAACAGGCTTTTCAAAAAGCACCGATGCATCAGGCTGATTTGCAGTTGAGCGGTGGGAATGACAAAACACGGTTCTTTATCTCAGGTCAATACTTAGACCAGACAGGAACGATTATTGGTAACCGATTGAAGCGTATGTCGGGGCGCTTAAACCTTGATCACCAAGCCAACAACTGGCTTTCGGTCGGTTTGACAATGAACTTGGCCCGTACCGAAAACCAACGTTTGCCCGATGATAATGCCTTCTCTAACCCATTGCAGATGGCAGCATTGACACCACTGACGCCGTTTCTGGATCCCAACACGGGTCTTCCAGCGGGTACGCCTCCTGGTGACATTAACATTCCTTTGTACTACAACCCGATTATTTCAATCAACTACGCCAAATTTGTGGCAACGTCTATTCGTAACCTTACGAATGGTTATTTGCAGGCCAACATCTTTAAAGGCTTGAAATTCCGTAGTGAAGTAGGGGTTGACTTATTAAACCAGCAGGAAGAAGGATATTTCCAGAGCCAAACGGTACGTAACCAAACCCGGGCGACCAACGGTATCGGTGCCAACTACGGTACGTTTGTGACCAACTATAATACCAATAATTTCTTTGCGTACGACAATAGTTTCGGCCAACACGGAATCAGTGCTACGCTGGGGATGTCGTATCAACAATCGCAGACCAAGACCAACTTCATCGAAGGTACCCAGTTTCCTTCAAACTCCTACCAGCGGATTGCCAGTGCGGCAACCAAATCTGACGGTAGTAGTACCGAAACCAATTTCCGGTTCTTATCTTATTTTGCCCGTGCCAACTATAAATTTGCCGATAAATACTTACTCTCGGCCAGTGCACGTATCGACGGTTCTTCACGTTTCGGGGCCAACTCACGCTACAGTTTCTTCCCTGCGGTGTCGTTGGGATGGGTGCTGTCGGAAGAGAATTTCCTAAAGAATAATACTGTCATCAGCTTCCTAAAAGCCCGCGCTAGCTACGGTGGAACAGGTAACTCAGAAATCGGTAACTTCCCACAATTAGGCCTGTTTCAGGGTGATGCAGGGTACGCAGGTGCGGCAGGTCAGCGGCCTTCACAAATCGGAAACCCTGATTTGAGATGGGAAACAACCTATCAAACTGACTTTGGTATTGACTTTGGAATTCTTAACAACCGTATCAATGGTGAAATTGATTACTACGTTAAAAATACCTCTGGGTTGTTGCTGAACGTAAACATTCCTGCCACCACTGGTTTTGTAAGCCAAGTGCGTAACGTGGGTAAGTTGGAAAACAAGGGCTTTGAATTTGTGGTAAATACCCAAAACTTTGTGGGTAAATTTAAGTGGAATACGTCATTCAACTGGGCCAACAATAGAAACAAAGTGACTGATATTCAAGGTCAAGTCATTGAAGGCGGGATTCGTAACATGAACCGCGTGGTGGAAGGCCAGCCTATCGGAGTGTTTTACACGGTTGAGTATGCGGGTGTAAATCCTGATAACGGTGATGCATTGTTCTACAAAAATACTAAAGGTGCCGACGGCTCAATTGACAGAACAACGGTAACCAACTCGGGTTATAACTCTGCCCAGCGGGTAGTGGTTGGAAATCCCAACCCTAAATTTATCGGAGGTATTACCAACTCTTTCTCTTACAAGGGCATTGATTTGAGCGTATTCTTCAACGGAGTATATGGCAACCAAGTTAACTTTTATGGGGTAGGTCAGTATTCGTCGGCCAACGGTATTTATGAAGATAACCAAACCAAAGATCAGTTGAACGCTTGGACTCCAGAAAATCGTAACACCGACGTTCCAGAGGCCCGTTATCTGCGTGGCAACGGAAACCAGGCATCAAGTCGTTACATTTTTGATGGTTCGTATCTTCGTCTTCGTACGGCTACATTGAGCTACACACTGCCAACGAGCCTTGTCAATCGTGTAAAACTGGAAAGAGTGAAGGTCTATGTTTCTGGAATGAACTTAGCAACCTTTACCAATTACAAGGGTTGGGATCCTGAAGTAAGTGCCGATAGCTTTACCAGCAACTTTGCCATCGGTAACGATTTCTATACGCCGCCTCAGCCACGTACCATTTTGTTTGGTATCAATATTGGTTTGTAATATCCTCTCTAAAACGACTTTCAGAAAATGAATAGACTATTCAAATATAGCTTTTTAACCGCTGCGGCCATGACGCTGTTGAGCGGTTGCGACCAAAAACTCGATGTAGCACCCACTCAGAGTATTGATGATGTGGCTGCTTTGAGTACTTCCAAAGACGTTGAAGTGACCCTGATTGGTTGCTACGACGGTATTCAGGATGGTGATGTGTACGGGGGCGCTTTTCAGTACGTATCCGATTTATACGGTGATGCTGGAGAAATTCGTTTTGGCGGTACTTTTGCCAACTTATTAGAAATTTTTGATAAGCAATTAACCACCGCCAACTCAACCGCCAGCACTACGTGGATTGACTCTTACAATGCCATCAACCGTTGTAACAATGTATTGTCGGCGTTGGATAAGGTAGAAGAGGCCAAAAAGGCGCGTATTGAAGGTGAAGCACGTTTCATCCGTGGGGCTTTGTACTTTGAACTAGTACGTCTTTATGCCAAAACATGGGGCGATGGCGACAACGCCGCCAATGCAGGGGTACCGCTTGTGCTTGAGCCAACGCGTAGCGTAACCGATGCTGATTACAGAAAACGCAACAGCGTAGCCGAAGTGTACGCGCAGGTATTGGACGATTTAACCAAAGCCGAGAATTTATTGCCCGCTTCCAACACCATCTATGCCACCAAAAATGCCGCGGCTGGTATGTTGGCCCGGGTGTATTTGCAGCAGGGAAATTATGCCTCTGCCCGCGACGCCGCCAATCGCGTCATCACTTCTGGTCGTCAGCGTTTGGTGACTCCTTTCAGTTCTTTGTTTTATACATCTTTGAGAAACGGTGGAGCAAACCCCGCAGAATATATTTTCTCAACGACCGTAACCGCCCAAGATGGTGCCAATAGCCTTAATACGTTTTTTGGGACAGCAATAAGCTCAATTCCAGGTACCGCAGGTCGCGGCGATTTTCGTATTTTGCCCGCTCACCGTGCCCTTTATGGAGCAGGAGATACCCGAGGAGAATTTTTTGTCACTCCCCCAAGCAATTTAACGTATACCCAAAAGCACCTAGATCGTTTTGGGAATGTGCCAATCATGCGTTTGGCTGAGATGTATTTGATTCGTGCCGAAGCTAATTTCCGCCTTGGTACTACCGTGGGAGCGGCTCCTTTGGCAGATATTAATGCGATTCGTGCCAGAGCGGGTGCAACGGCTTTAACCGAGGTGACCATTGCTGATATTTTGAAAGAACGCAAGTTGGAACTGGCCTTTGAGGGTCACACATTGCACGATATTAAGCGTTTGAAAGGCAAAGTGGGCGCGTTGGACTTCAACAGCCCGCGCTTGATTTTCCCGATTCCGCAGCGTGAAATAGATGCAAATAAGCAATTGACACAAAACGTGGGTTACTAGAAACCGCTCCACGGTTTTGTTATTCTTAAAAACAAAAAACCTTCGGCCTGGGTCGAAGGTTTTTTGTTGATATTTGCAGCTGAAAAATGGAATTCTCAATGACCAACGCACTTTCTCACCGACAACAGCTTTTTTATAATCACCTCGCCCAAACCTCCGATTTCCCGTTGGCACTGGACATCGAACGGGCCGAGGGAATCTATTTATACGGTCAAAACGGCCAACGCTATATCGACATGATTTCGGGGATTGCCGTCAGCAACGTGGGGCATCGGCACCCAAAAGTATTGGAAGCTATTCATAATCAGTTGGATAAATACCTGCATTTGATGGTGTATGGCGAATACATCGAAACCCCGCAGGTCAAACTGGCCGAAGCGTTGGTTGAAACCTTGGCAGGGCTCAAAACCCTGCCAAGGTTCCGGTCATTAGACAATGTCTATTTTACCAACTCTGGCACTGAAGCCGTGGAAGGGGCCATGAAGTTGGCCAAGCGTTTTACCGGACGTTCCGAAATTATTTCCTGTTTTAATGCCTACCACGGCAGTACGCAGGGCGCGTTGAGTTTGGCGGGGGCGGAGTTTTTTAAGAGGAGTTTTCGGCCTTTATTACCTGATATTCGTCATATTCGGCACGGAGTGCTGGAAGATTTGGACAAAATTACGACCCGTACGGCAGCGGTGATTATTGAGGTGATTTCGGGAGAAGCGGGCGTGCGCGTACCCACCGAAGCCTACCACCAAGCCCTCCGAAAACGTTGCGACGAGACAGGCACCCTCCTGATTTTTGATGAAATTCAAACGGGTTTTGGCCGAACGGGTACCTTCTGGGCGTTTGAACACTACAATGTGGTGCCTGATGTGCTTTTGTGCGCTAAGGGCATGGGCGGCGGAATGCCCATCGGAGCCTTTATTTCGTCCAAAGAAATCATGTCGGTTTTTAAAAATAATCCGATTTTGGGTCATATAACTACTTTTGGCGGACATCCTGTGAGTTGTGCGGCATCGTTGGCTACGTTGGAAGTGGTACAGGATGTTTTGTATGGAACACAAGAAAACGAAGAAAAGCGGGGATGGAGCGTTAATGAAAAGGGAGATTTGATAAAAAGATTGTTGGTTCATCCCAAGATAAAAGAGATACGCGGCCGAGGGTTGATGTTGGCGGTGGAGTTTGAATCTTTTGATGTATTGAAACCCATCATCGACCGGGCCATTCAAAACAGTCAAAGTGGTAGTGGCGTTATCACGGATTGGTTCTTATTTTGTGATAATTCCATGAGGTTGGCGCCGCCTTTGGTTATTTCTGAAGCGCAGATTCGCGAAGCCTGCGCGATAATTTTGGAAGCGATTGATTAACAAATTTTGATACCTTTGCAGCGAAAGTCGTGACCCGATTTTTAACCTCCACCAATCTCAATTAATAACTAACGGAAAAAGTACCCAATGGACACCAGATTTTTAGGCGTAGGCGTTGCGCTTGTGACCCCTTTTGACGCTAACCACGATATTGATTTTCCTGCTCTCCAAAAACTCCTTCACTTTGTAAGCGATAGTGGCGTTAACTACCTTGTGGTACAGGGTACTACGGGAGAAACATCGACCACCACCGCACAGGAAAAACTCGATTTGTTGAAGTTTGTGCAGGAAAACAACCCTAAAAAGCTTCCCATTGTGTATGGGTTGGGAGGAAACAATACCCGCGCAGTGCTTGAAACATTCAAACAAACAGATTTGACGGGCGTCGATGCAGTTTTGTCGGTATGTCCTTACTATAATAAACCTTCGCAAAAAGGCCTGATTGCACATTTTACGGCTATTGCTGACGCAAGTCCCGTGCCCGTTTTTCTGTACAATGTACCTGGACGAACGGTGGTCAACATGAAGGTAGAAACCATCGCAGAATTGGCAAAGCACCCAAACATCATCGGTATCAAAGATGCGTGTGGAAATTTTGACCAGTACATGGAACTCGCCAGCGAGTGTCCGAAAGATTTTTTGTTGATATCAGGCGACGACAACCACGTGACGCCGATGGTGAGCGTGGGCTGGAGAGGGGTTATTTCGGTGATTGCCAATGCATTCCCGAAAGAATTTACCGAAATGACCTGGCACGCCCTCGAAGGCCGCATGGAAGAAGCCGCCGCGATTCAGTACCGTTTTCTGGATATGGACGCACCGTTGTACGCCGAGTCTAACCCCGTAGGAATCAAAAAGTGCCTCGAAATCAAAGGCATTTGCAGCAGTGAGGTCCGTTTGCCGTTGGTCAAAGCGTCAGACGAACTGGGGGTTACACTGAAAGCAATTATGGAAAAAGAAGGGCTGATGTAAGCTCTGTGACATTGATATACAAAGCAAAAGCGCGAGACCCAGTCTCGCGCTTTTGCTTTGTACTGGTGCAGGTTTTGAGAAACCTGCACCATGTTCTTGTTAAGGAACCATAAATACCGCGTTGGAAAACAGCAGTTTGCCGTTGTACCAGAAACCACGGAAGAGCGGGTCGTTGGCCATGTAAATCACCTTGCCGCGACCAATTTCTTCTACGCCGTAAAACAGTGCATTTTGTAGTTTTTCTTTGGCGTTTTTGCCCGTAAAGCCAGCCACGTAGCTATCTTTTTCTTTCTTCAAATACCCCACGTTCCAACCATCTTTCAGGAAGTCGTAGTTGTAAGTGTTGTTGACCAAAGCAAAGAAATGGTCAGGAAAACCAAAAGCTAGCGGGTGAGAATTGTCAAGTTTGATGCGGTAAATACTACCCGGGGTATCGTCAGAAACTGCTTCTCGCTCACGGTTGCCGTATACTTTGAGTGAGTCGGCCGATGTTTTTTTGTCCATTTTTTTGCCGTCCTCTTTTTTGTTTTTGAGACCAAATCCTTCTTTGTCGGCCAACAATGAGGTCGCGTTTTCTAACAAAATCAATTTGCCGCCCCCGCGCAACCACTCGCGCAGCACAGGGAATTGGCTTTCGCGCAGGATATTTGCACCAAACGAAGTAGGAATAATCAATACGTCCAGTTTCGCAAACGGTAAGCTGCTTGTAAAACGGCTGTTGGGATCAATCAGCGTGATGGGGTATTTGAGTTCTTGATCGAAGAAATGCCACACCTCACCCACGGCGGTCATTGAGGTGCCTTCGCCCGCAATCAGGCCGATGCGCGGAGCTGCTTTTAGGTTAAAGACATAATCAGAACCAAAATCAGAGCCTTTGGTCGCACCACCGCCCTCGGTGGCGTTGAGGGTTATGCCAAGTTTGGTGGCTTCTGCCCGAATGATTTTGTCAAAGGCCTCGCCTAGCTGCTCATTGCCTGCGCGGGTAATGACAAGCGTTCCTTGTGCGTAAGCTTTGCCGCCAATTTCAAACGGCTTTTCGGCCGCCCGAACGCGTATTTTTTGTTTGAGAACCGCGGCCAAAAACTTGGCATCTTCGGCTGACTTCCAATTGACAAGGTATGCGTAGGGCTTGTTTACCATGCCCGATGCGGGTTGAGTTGCGGAGGTTGGTTGCGCGCCAGGCGTAAGTTTCTCTTTAACACCGTAGGTTTTGGCCCCAAATGCCAATGGAACACACCACGACGTAATGTCATACGTCACCGAGTCTTCCAGTTTGGGCTTGGTTTCAAATAATATTTTCAACAGGTTGGATTTAGGCTGATAGGCGCTGATGACCAAATCGCCCGCGTCGGTTTTGAAGGCTTCGTCTTTTTGATTTAAGTAATTATAACCAGTCAATGACTTGGAGTCGGTGGCGTATCCGTAGCGAATCTGGTTTTTGTCCAACAACTCTTTCAATGCCTTGATGCGGCCTTCTTCACCAGCGGTTTTTATCACGTACGACTTATAAGTGCCAAGCGGGTTGTTTTGGTTACGGTCATAAAATTTAATGAATTCATCCACCACTTTAGCGGAGCGGTCGGCAATGGCTTCCATGGTGGCAATACTGGCTGCTGCCACGTGGGCTACGCGGTCGGTAAGGCGCAAGGTGTCGCCTTCTTCGGTGCGCTCATATGCCAATCCGGCGATGCCGCCGCCACCCTGTTCGTAGGTCATCGCAATGGCACCGTTGTAGGTAGGCCAAGTGTCGCCGTAGCTGGGGTAAAACAAATCGAAGCGCTCGCGGGTATAGTACAACCAGTTGTTGCGGTCAAAATAACGTTTGTTATAAGTTCCGACTACATCCTGCATTTCGCGTTGCCAAGGGGTAATATCTTCGTGGTAGGGCTTGGCCGAGGGTGCAAAATAATACGGACTGTTGGGACCCATTTCGTGAAAATCGCCGTGAACGTGCGGCATCCATTGGTGGTATACGGCAACCAACTGTTGCATGATTTCCTGCGTTTGCCAAGCCCAATCGCGGTTGGGGTCAAACAAATAGTGGTTGTAGCGACCACCTGGCCACGGCTCGCCGTGTTCCCAAGCGGAGGTATTGGCGTTGGGCGAAGTGCCTATTTTTTGGTTGTACCAGTTTACATACCGGTCGTGTCCGTCAGGATTGAGACAAGGCGCAAGAATGATAACGGCATTTTTTAGGATTTTGTCAGATACGGTTCCACCCGCCAATAGCTCATGTAAAACTTTGGGGAAAGCGGCTGAGTTGGTGGCTTCGTTGCCGTGTACGTTGTAGCTCATCCAAATCACTGCTGGGCGGGTTTTGCTCGTGGGCTGACCGGCCAACATTCCAATGCTTTTGAGGTGGTCGGTGCGAATTTGCTCCAAGTTCTTCATGTTTTCTTCGGAACTAACCACGACCATCATCAGCGGGCGTTTTTCAAACGTTTGTCCATACGACATCACTTTCACCTTGGCAGGAACCTGAGAGGCGGCATGGTCGGCGTATTGGTACAACCGATGCGTAGGAACCATTTGTTCGCCAGGGGCAAAACCGAAAAATTGTTGGGGAGATTGGAGTTGAGCAAAGGATTGAAGCGTCAGGAGTAATCCTGCTAAAATGAACGTAAATTTTCTCATTGGGTTTTGTTTGAAGATAAATGGCATTCTAAGGACTTTTGTAACAAAGATAGACAAACTTCTTTTGAATGTATTTGACAAATTTAGCCGTAGTAACCATAGAAAACGACGTATTGGTGCTTTTTAGAGAAACTAACTGTAACAACTTCATGAAATCTCGTCGTGACTTTCTTCTCAAGATTGGTGGCTCGGCGCTCACCCTGCCTTTGGTATCTGCACTGACCCCAGCACAGGCCGCCGTACTTCCTGAAACTAGCCCTGTAGCCGACAAACAACTTCGGGTGGTCTTGGTAGGCCTTGGAAGTTATGCAGAGCGGGTGGCTACTGCCATGAAAGACTGCAAAATAGCCAAGTTGGTGGGAGGAGTAACGGGAACACCCGAAAAAGTCGGGAAATGGTCGGATAAATTCGGTTTGGACAAAGCCAATTTCTACGATTATAAGGACTTTGAAAAAATCAAAGATAATCCCAACATCGACGCGGTCTACATTACGCTGCCCAATTCAATGCACCACGAATATACCCTTCGGGCCGCTAAAATGGGTAAACACGTCATCTGCGAAAAACCCATGAGCGTCAGCGTAAAACAGGCCCAAGAGATGATTGCCGCCTGTAAAAAAGCAAATGTGAAGCTATATATCGGCTACCGACTGCACTTCGAACCCTACACCCGCGAATTGATACGGATGCGAGAATCGGGTGAATTGGGCAAAATTATGCATGTAAACACTTACGACGGCTTCAAAAGCGGCAATCCTAATCAATGGCGACTCAAAAAAGCCCTCGCGGGAGGAGGTGCCCTGATGGATGTGGGTATTTATTGTATCAACGGTGCTCGCTACGCCACGGGTGAAGAACCCATTTGGGTTTCGGCCGAAGAAGCCAAAACTGACCCCGTAAAATTTAAGGAAGTAGACGAGACCGTGACCTGGCAAATGGGCTTTCCGAGTGGCGTAATAGCTTCTTGTTCAACTACTTATAATTTCAATAATTTTGAACGCCTTTATGTAATTGGCGAGAAGGGCTTTGTCGAACTCGGTCCTGCTTTTGGCTACGGCCCCATCAAAGGCCGCACCCACAAAGGCGAAATGAGCTGGGATACGACCAAAATGCACCAAACTTGGCAAATGGACGGCATGGCTGATTGTATTCTGAACGGAAAACCTGAGCCCAATATATCGGGCGAAGAAGGGTTGAAAGACATGAAAGTGATAGAAGCGATTTATAAATCCATCGCGGCGGGAGGTAAGAAAGTACCCGTTTAGCTTCTTAGCCACCTTATTCATCAAAAAAGGCTTGCCATCGGCAAGCCTTTTTTGATGAATAATTGTCCTGTTTTTTTATACTTCGTCAATAAAACTTCGGCCTGAAGGCGTCAAAAATGCGTCGTGTGCCTCGTCGGGTTGGCCATCATCGTGGGTGTTCTGAAGGATGGACCATTCTGGAAAGTCCTTGGCTTCCTGCGCTAAATTTCTTGGATTTTTTGGTTCATCATACACTTCGTTGGCGGCCTCGTTGGGCTGCTCGGCATCCGGAATCCACAAGTCAGAGGCAGAATTTCCGATGGATGCACTTGAATTGTTATTTGAGGGTGTTTGCATGTCTTTTATCGGTTTTGGAGGAATACATTGTCCTGTTTACAATAAAAAAAATGGACCACCTACCTTATGCCTGACTGGGCTATTTCTGTTTTTTGGGTCGGGTAGTTTATTACCCTTTTTGTAGAAAGTTGGGGCTGGCTTTTGCCCTCTTTTAGCTGATTTACCGATTGGTACAAAGTTTTTACCCTATCAAAAGATATCAATAATCATCGTTAAAATCTAAGTTGAAAACTATGAAAAAGTACATAATAACAGTTGCGCTATTGGTTGGGGGATTGGCGTTTGTGGGTTGTGAAAGCAAGCAGGAAAATGCCCAAGAAGAATTGACCGAGGCACAAAAAGAAGCCCAAGAAGCAAGCGCCGAAGTAACCGAAGATTTGACAGAAGCTAAGGAGGAGGCTACCGCCAAGCGCGAAGAAATTTCGGCCGAACTCAAGCAGGAAGAGCGGGAGTTTTTGGCGACGATGGAGGAAAGAAGAATGGAAATAAAAACCCGTATTGAGAAGTTAGACCGCGATATAGACAAAGCCAGCAACTCCGAAAAGATTCGTTTGCGGGCGCAAAGGGACCGATTGGATGCTAGATTGAAGGACGTAGACAACGATATTACCGAGCTTAAAGGAGGTTTGAAACGCGATTGGAAAGAATTTAAATCGGATTTTCAGAAAAATATCGACGAACTCAAGCGTGACTTGAAAGATTAATTAGCTCCTTAGAATGTTTCTGGTGAGAAAAATTAGAAACGTTCTAAATCTATTTGCCCAAAGAATGCCGTACGTTAAAAAGTATAGCAATAACGGTTGCGGAAAAATGATAAACGAGTACCCCTTGCTTTTGCCTTTATTAGTTTCAGTACTATTTTTTAACAAACCAATTGTATGAACATTTTAAAAAACACACCATCATCCCTTGAAAGCAACAGTGGTTTGCTGGTAAAGGGTGTGCATCGGCGCTCATTTCTCAAATGGGCTGGAGGAACGGCAGCGGCTACGTCGCTGATTTTGACGGGATGTAAAGAGGACGACCCAGTGATTGTGGCGGGAGAGGTGAATTTTGGTACTGGCGACAACGCGGTGTTGAATTATGCGTATGCATTGGAGCAACTGGAAGCGGCTTTTTATCAGCGAGTTATCGAGTCTCAATTCTCGGGAATTACCGCCGATGAAAGGTCTTTATTGACCGACATCAGAGACCATGAAATGGCACACCGCGAATTTTTCAAAGCAGCTCTTGGGGTCAATGCCATTGGTGGATTGGAAGTGGATTTTAGCTCTATTGACTTCTCAAAACGTGAAAGTGTGCTGAATGCCGCGAAGACCTTTGAAGATTTGGGAGTGGCAGCTTACAACGGAGCGGGACGCTTCCTGACTTCGCCCGATTTGCTGGCCATTGCTGGAAAAATCGTGTCGGTAGAGGCACGTCATGCGGCCTATATCCGTGATTTAATCAGCAACGGAACGTTTGCCGACAGCACCGTCATTGATGCCAACGGCTTGGAAATGTCCAAAGAGCCATCGGCAGTGTTAACGGCGGCGGCTCCATTTATCAAAACAAAAATCAACGCCGGTACATTGGCATAACCAAGGGAACATCATGGATTTTTTGAAAATATTAAATATGATTGAGGAGCGTGACCCTGAAATGAGTGACCGCCTCAATAGTCGCCGCAAGGCACTGCGTGACTTTGCCGACTTAGGTAAAAAACTAACCATGGCGGCGGTGCCGCTGGCAGTGGGTAGTATGTTTCAGAAGGCTTACGGCCAATCTACTACCAATGTGGTGGATGTGCTCAACTACGCGCTTACTCTCGAATACCTTGAGTATCGTTTTTACGAAAAAGCGCTGGCAAGTGCGGGCTTGATTCCTGCGGGAGCGCCCACTGCGGCCATCACAACCATCATGAATCACGAAAAAGCGCACGTGAATTTTCTAAAAACGGCTATTACTGGAGCAGGTGGAACGCCAGTGGCAGAGCCAAAGTTTGACTTTTCTGGTGGGCAAGGTACTGGTACGGGGCCGTTTGCCATGGCTTTTACCAATTACCAATTGTTTTTGGCCGTTGCACAATCGCTGGAAGATACGGGCGTTCGTGCTTACAAAGGACAAGCCCCCAATTTGGTACAGCAAAATGCCGTCCTCACCGCCGCGCTCAATATTCACTCGGTAGAAGCCCGTCATGCGGCTCATATCCGTATGATGCGGAAAGCCAATGGCGCTTCGGTCAAGCCGTGGATAACTGGTAAAGACAGTGGCATTGATAACGCCGTTGTTCAGGCCATTTATAATGGCGAAGAAAATACCACCCAAGCAGGGGTAGATGTCAAAACGCTCGGTGGCTTCTCGGCCAATGCCATCACTGAAGCATTTGACGAGCCATTGACCAAAGAGCAAGTACTGGCAGTGGCTACGTTGTTTATTGCTTCGTAGGTTCGAGTCAGAATCAGTTCTAAAAAAGGGAGGCTTTCGAGTCTCCCTTTTTTTATACTTAAAAAATGAAATGTCGGGCGGCTTTTAAAAGTTAAGTACAAATACGTATGTTTCTTAGAATGCTGAGTAGTAGAGATATGTAGACAAATAATGACTTTTTGTCGATAAAATTATATTTTTTGTATAATATAAAAATTCAAACTATATGAATCTTTAATTATCTAAATAACTATTTTAAATTTTCTCATAATAGCCGAATTAAATTTTGAGTTAGCGCTTTTGGTCAGTAAGTTATGTTGACAATTAACCTAAACAACAAACTAAATGCCCATTATGAAGTGTTCTCTACTCATTCTTTTGCTTGGTTTGATTGGTATATCTACCTACGGACAAACCCGCAAGATTACCGGTAAAATTACTGATGCCGAAAATGGCTCCGTCCTACCTGGGGTCAACGTTTTGCTCAAAGGCACCAACACGGGGGCCAACTCTGATGCTGAAGGGAATTTTGCCCTCAGTGTGCCTTCTGGGGGAGGGATTCTGGTGGTTTCATTCATTGGAATGTCTACCCAAGAATTGCCCATTGGCGACCAAAGCAATTTTTTAATTAAGCTTAAAACCGATACCAAGCAGCTCATGGAAGTGACCGTGACGGCGTTGGGTTTTGAGCAAAACAAAGACATCCAAGGCGCGACCTCCTCCAAAGTAACGGGCGTAGCCATAGCCCGAACGGGCGAAACGGGCGTTATCAACGGTTTGGCTGGTCGAGCCGCCGGGGTCCAAATCTCCCGTTCATCAGGTGACCCAGGCGCAGGTTCCTACATCCAAATACGTGGGCAAAGTACCATCACTGGCGACAATCAACCTTTAGTCATCATTGATGGTATTCCGATGAGCAATAGCAGCATTGGTGAATCGGCTGGTGGGGTACGCCAACAGTCGCGGCTCAATGACCTGAATCCCAATGATATTGCCGATGTGCAGATTCTTAAAGGAGCCGCCGCTGCCTCTCTGTGGGGCTCGCGCGCGGCCAATGGGGTGATGGTGATTACGACCAAAAAAGGTCGGAACAGCAACAAAGTTGATATTTCGTTCAGCTCGTCGGTTTCCATTGATAAAGTAAATCTTTTGCACCCCATGCAAGATAAATACGGGCAGGGGGTCAACGGGGTTTTTAGCCCTACGGCCTCCAACTCGTGGGGGGATAAAATCGAAAACCGTTCGGGGGGCGCCGATGAATTCAACACCACGGGGCAGTATTTTGAAGCCCTAGACGGAACGAAGTATTATCCGATTACAAAGAAAAATTCCAAAGAAACCTACAACGATCAACGCATCAATCAGGTGTTCAGGACGGGATATTTTGTGGATAACAACATAAGCATCAGCGGCGGAAATGAGCAGGGAACCTATTATTTGAGCGTGGGTGACCTGAACCAAAAAGGGATAATTCGCGGACAAAGTGACTATCGCAGGACTACCTTCCGCCTCAATGCCGACCGTAAGTTTGGAGATATGCTCTCACTTTCGACCAAGACCTCATACGTTAAATCTAAATCGAATCGAATCCAGACGGGGTCAAACGTCAACGGACTTTATTTGGGGATGGTACGCACGCCACCTGATTTTGACGATACTGATTACAAAGGCTATTACTATTCTTCTCCTACGGCTGCCCCGATTTTGCGCCAACGGTCTTATCGCCGCTATTTGGGCAACGATAATCCCATTTATGATTCGCCGTTGTGGGTGATCAATGAGTTGCAAAATCCTACGCTCGTCGACCGTTTTATCACCGCCACCGAAATCAGTTTCAAGCCGCAGAAATGGTTTGAGTTGAAAGCACGCGGCGGGGTAGATTCTTATACCGATACGCGCAAAAGTTATTATCCAGTAGGCTCGGCAGGGAGCGCATTCACGGGAAGTTATACCGAAGAGATGTTTAAAGAAACCGAGCTTAACTTTGACGTGATAGCCCGCGCCGTGAAAGACATTACGCCTAATATTTCGGGGACGTATATTTTGGGTTGGAATGTCAACAATCGTGATTTTCTCAATCTGGGCTACTCAATGGTCAATTTCTTGATTCCGAATGGCCCGATGGATGCTAGCAACTCCACCGCAGCCAACCGTACTCCTTTTGATGAAGAGCGCCGGATTCGTACCACACGACTTTACAGCACTGCCAATTTTGGATTTTACGATCAAGTTTATCTGAACCTCGGCGCGGCGGCGGAGTCGGGCTCTCCTTTTGGTGAAAAAACCGACCGGACCTTTCTGTATCCTTCGGTAGATATGGCGTGGCAGTTTACCAAACTAGACCCATTGAGAGAAATCGGTTGGTTGAGTTTTGGTAAACTACGCGGGTCTTACGGCGTCGTGGGTGTACAACCACAACCGTACCGAAGTACGACCGATTTTGTGACGGCGGAGTTTTCGGGGGGCTGGGGCGGTACAGCCAGCGGCGTGGCGTACGGAAACGGTGCTTTTGTGCAGTCGTCGCAACAGGGAGATGCTTTTTTGCGTCCCGAACGTAAAACGGAGTGGGAAATCGGAAGCGATATGCGCTTCTTCAGAGACCGCCTTTCGCTGGGCTTTACGTATTACCGCAATACCATCAAAGACCTGCTACTAGAAGTGGCCGCCGCGCCGAGTACGGGTTTTACGAGTCGTTATACCAACGCGGGAACCATGTCTAACAAAGGTTGGGAAGGTGAAGTTTCGGCCGAGGTGTTTCGTCAAGGAGCGCTGGATATTCAACTCATTGGTAACATCAGCCGGAACATAAATCGGGTGGAAGATTTGGCGGGAACCGACCAGATTGTTTTGGGAGGGTTCAGCACGCTTACTAGCTCGGTGGCTAAAGTTGGTTATTCATTATCAGCCCTTTATGGCGGCACGTATCTCCGTAAGGCCGACGGCTCATTGAGTTTGAACGCCAACGGTTTTCCGCAATTGGCACCTACCTACGGCGTGATTGGTGATCCTAATCCCAAATACCGGGCAGGTTTCGGAACCAATGTCAATTACAAAAACTTCTCGCTCAATGTGCTTTTTGAAACCTTCCAGGGCTCGACGTTTGCGCCCAATACCCAATCTGTACTCTATAATTTCGGTACACACGCGGACGTAGGAAATGAAGTGACGATACCAGCCGGCGGCCTCAAAAACTACGACGGAAAAGTGTTTGAAGCAGGCAGCGCAGTACGCGGCAATATTCAGGATTTTGGCGCAGGGCCTGTATTGCTTGATCAGGCTTGGTACACTACGTTGGGGCAGGGATTCAGTGCTTTGCAGGAACAATTCATGGTGGACGGCAGTTGGACCCGACTCCGCGAGGCTACCCTTGCCTACAACTGGCGCAGCCCTTGGTTGAAAGAAAAACTCAAATTGGGTTCGATTAGCGTATCGGCTACGGGGCGTAATTTATTGCTTTGGACGGATGTGGTAGGTATTGATCCCGAAACGTCGCTCAATGGTACTGGCAACGGTCGCGGTCAAGATTACTTCAATAACCCAGGCTCTAAATCGGTCGTTTTTTCGGTCAGAATCAATTACTGATAATAACTGATACCTGCCTTTCGCATTTTTAATCTCCAAAATGACACAAAAAATGAAAAAATATATTTCAACCGCCGCCCTTGCCATCACGTTGTCTCTGACGGCCTGTGACTCCCTAGTGAGTAATCTTAACGATGATTTAAACAACCCGACCGATGCGCCCGCTGAGCTGATGTTTACGGGTATTGAGTTGGCCGCGGCCTCGGTACACGAAGGCTACAACTCGCTTTTGTCGAGTATTTGGAGCGGCTATTATTTCGGTTACGACCGTCAGTGGGCCGATTTTCACGTTTACAACGTGGCGGGTTCTTATTTTGACGGCATGTGGAGCAGCAGTTATTATGGCATTCACCGCAATGCACGCCTGTTGTTGGCCAAAATTGAGCCGCAGGGCGTCAAGGTTTTAGCAGGGATGACCAAAGTACTCATGGCCCACAACATGGGAACCATGACATCGCTTTACGGAGATATTCCTTTTTCGCAGGCTGCTCAATTGGAGGAATTTCCGAATGCAAAATATGATACCCAAACCGAAGTCTACGCTGGCGTGCAAAAACTGCTTGACGAAGCCATCAAAGACCTCGAAACGGGTGTGGGCGTACCGCGTGCCGGCACGGATGTGCTGTTGGGGGGGGACCCAAAAAAGTGGATTGAAGTGGCCTACACGCTCAAAGCCAGGTTTTATACCGATACCAAAGAGTACCCATTGGCGGCGGTAGCAGCGGCAAAAGGCGTAAGCAAAGCCACCAATTCTATGTACATGCCGCACGGGGTTATTCAGGGACAAAATCAAAATTTTATTTATAACTTCTTGGCCGTGAGTAGGATTGGTGATGGGGCGGCCGTTACCAAAGCCAATGCGCCTTGTCATCTGTTAAAACTGATTGACCCTACGCTCACCACCACCTACCGGGGCAATGCCAAAACCGACGAAACCGCCCGTTTCAATTTTTATTATTTGCGTCAAGGGGTCAACGTGCCCAATCGGGTGGAGCCGAATACCCAAAAACGGGCCACGCAGGTAGGTTTTATGAGCGTAGATGCGGCGTTTCCGTTGGTGACGTTTCAGGAAAATAAACTAACTCAGGCCGAAATGGCCCTACGGGCGGGTAGTTTTGCGGATGCACTTGCGTATTTGAATGAATACCGGGCGTTTATGAACACGGGTGGCGGCTACATCAACAGTGTGACTGCCGCCAATTTTTCGTATAAATACCTGCCTTATGTAGAAGCTGATTTTGTAAAGGGAGGCATGGAAAATACCGACGGAATTGCCCAAAATGATGCCCTTATGCGGGAAATTTTGGAGGAGCGCTACGTGGCTTTTTATTGTCAAACCATCGGTTGGAACGACGAACGCCGCAATCGCACCAGCCCAACAGGGATAAAGTTGACTCCCAACGCGGGGGATAAATTGCCCATGCGTTTTATCTATTCGCAAAACGAAATCAACGGAAATCCACTTTCACCAAAACCCGTGCCAGGGGTTTTTGATGCAATGGCGATTTATAAATAAGCTCTTTTATTCGTATTATTAGGAACGTTTGCCCCTTTGCTGATTCAGACCAGTAAATGGGCAAACGTGTTTCCACTCAAACCTTTTTATTTTCTGTATCTTAACTTGCTGCAAATGAAATTTTATACCATCGCATTTTTATTTTTTTCGATGCAAGTCGCGGCCCAGCGTCTGGATTCAAAACAGATTACGGTCAATGAAGGAACCAATATGGCGATGGCGCTCTCGCCCGACGGCCAAACCATTGCCATTGATTTGCAGGGAACTATTTACACGCTTCCCGCCAAAGGTGGAGTGGCTAAATCACTGACCGACGGCATGGGCGACGACCGCCAACCCTGCTGGAGTCCCGATGGGCAACGGGTTGCTTTTCAGTCGTATCGGGGTGGTACGTACCATATTTGGAGTGTAAATAAAGACGGGAAAGAGCTCAAACAACATACCTCTGGACCCTACGACCACCGCGAACCTTTCTGGGCACCCGATGGCAAAAGCATTGTTTGCTCATCGGACCAGAAAGGCAATTATGACATTTGGAAAATCGACTTTTCAAAGGGTACCTCTACCGCGCTCACCACCCATTTGGAACACGACTACACCCCTGTTTATTCGCCCGATGGCAAGACATTGGCTTTTGCGTCAAGTCGGGCCAATGGCGCGGGTATTTATTTGCTGTTGGAGGATGGTACGGAAAAATTGCTGGCTCCAGCGGGAAAAGGCACGCCGAGTGCCCCTGCATGGAGCAAAGACGGAAAATGGATTAGTTACCAATTATTGACTGTTGCCGAAACTTCGCTGTTGTCGGTCGAAGTGGCAACGGGCAAAATTGTTGCGTTGAGCAAAACGGGCGAAGATGTGTTTCCCTTTCGGGCGGCGTGGGAGGCCAACGGGAGTATTTTGTATACCACCGACGGAAAAATAAAGCGGCGTGGTGCCGAAGATGGCGGTAGCGTAGAAGTGCCGTTCCAGGTGACGATGACGGTCAGTACGCCTGTGTATCAACGAAAAACCTACGATTTTGATGGCCCTTCTTTAAAAACAGTGAGAGGTATTCGCAGTCCAGTCGCATCGCCCGATGGCAAACAGGTAGCTTTTATTGCGCTCGGTGATGTGTGGCTGCTGACGATTGGCCTACCTAAACCCGTAAAGCTGACCGACGATGCGTATTATGAAACCGACTTGGCGTGGTCGCCAGATGGCGCAAAACTACTCTTTTCTGCCGACCGTACGGGCAACATGGATTTGTACACGTTGGAGCTTTCGACCCGAAAAATCACTCAATTGACCCAAACTGCCGACGATGAATTTCAGGGTTCATGGTTGGCCGACGGCAAAAAGATTGCGTTCATGAAACAGGGCCTGCGCAACACACTGGCCGTGGGAACGGTGCTGCAAATCATGGATTTGACCACTAATTTGACCAAAGCGGTCTACAAACCCATGTTTCAACCGGGGCAGCCTTCGTGGTCGCCGAATGGAAAATACGTGATGTTGGCGGCACTGGAAGCGTATTCTTCCAAGTTTCGTGAAGGGATAAGCAAGTTTTTATTGGTCAATTCCGAAAGCGGACAAGCCGTTAGTTTCAATACGCCCATGCCCTACCAAACCCCCGCGATGCGCTACCGCAACGGCCCGATTTGGTCGCCCGATGGCACCAAACTGGCCTACGTCAAAGACGCTTTGCTGTGGGTCATTGATGTCAATGAAGACGGTCAATTTAAGGGTCAACCCCGCGCCGTTACGTCGGAGTTGGCCGAAGCGCCTACGTGGACGGGTGATTCAAAATCGTTGGTGTACGTGGCCACCGACCACCTGCGGAAAGTGGCCCTCGCCGACACAAGTAAGCAGGACATTCCGCTTGACTTGACGTGGACTAACGCCAAGCCCAAAGGCACGGTCGTGATTCATGCGGGGCTGTTGTTTGACGGAAAAAATGAAAAATTACTTACCAACGTAGACTTGGTGGTGGAAGATAGTCGCATCAAAGCGATTCAACCGCACCGCGCTAATTACCCCGCCAATTACCGTAAAGTAGATGCGTCCAACCTGACCGTTATGCCTGGATTGTTTGAAACCCATTCTCACCTCGATGCGCAGTTTGGTGAAAAAACGGGGCGGATTTGGTTGGCCTACGGCATTACGACGGTGCGTGAGCCGGGTTCTGACCCGTATGATGCCGTAGAGCAGCGCGAAGCTTGGCACAGCGGTAAGCGACCAGGGCCGTTTCACTTTTTGACGGGAGCCCTCACCGACGGCGGCCGCATTTATTACAACATGGCCACGGCCATCGGCTCTGAAGCGCAGCTTAAACTCGAACTCAACCGCGCCAGCCGATTGGGCTACGACCTTATCAAAACCTACGTGCGGATGCCCGATGAATGGCAGCAAAAAATCACCGAATATGCCCACCAAAATGGCATGACGGTATCGTCGCACGAGATTTTTCCTGCTGCCCGGTACGGCGTGGATGCGGTGGAGCACCTTGGCGCTACGAGTCGACGGGGGTATTCGCCCAAGCTGACCTCAACGGCCCATAGCTATGACGATGTAGTGCAAATTATCAGTCAGTCAAAAATGGTTATTACACCTACATTGGCGCTTTCGGGTGGGTATTGGAGCACCATCACGAAAGATACGAGCCTGTTTGATACGCCGCAGTTTCGGCAATTGTATCCCTCATATTACCGCACTGGAATGCTGGAGACGGCCCAACAGATGAAAAGCCAGCCTTCGGCCATTGTGCTGAATTATGCCAATTCGGGCAAAGTTGCCAAACGACTTCTGGAAAGAGGGGCGCGCATCACGAGCGGTACCGATTCGCCCATTATGCCTTACGGTACGAGCTTGCATGTAGAACTGTGGAGCTACGTAGAAAGCGGGTTTACGCCCTTTCAAGCCTTACAAACGTCGATGATTAATGCCGCAAAAAGCCTCAATGTTGATAAAGATTTGGGAACGTTAGAAGTGGGGAAAATTGCCAATATCAGCATCGTAGAAGGTAACCCACTCCAAAATATCCATGATGCCCAGCGCGTACGCTACGTGCTTGTCAATGGAAAAGTATATACATTGGAAGAGTTGTTAAAACGGCCTTAAGGTGCCCAATTCTCATGCAAAGTCGCAGAGGTGCAAAGAGTCTGTTTTTCGTGACTTTGCGTGAGTAAGTTTAGGGTTGGGCCATGTCTAAATCACATTCCATGCGGTACATATCGAAGCCTTCGGCCCAAAAATCTTCCACGATTTCTTTGAGTTCGAGACCGAATTTTTGATAAAAAGGATACACAAGTTGCGACGTTCGGACGGAAATGGTTTTTATCCCTTCCATTTCCCTGATTCTTTCGATTCTGTACTTTGTCAAAGCACTGCCAATGCCTTTTCCTTGGTGGTCAGGATGTACAATATCCCAGGATAATTTGGCCGTGATGCCGTCGTCGGCGAGATTAATGCCGCCGCAACCAACAACTACGCCGTCTATTTCCACCCCGTAATAATATTCGACGTGGTGCGCTAAATAATACACTAAATCTTCCTCCTCGTCGGGCGAAAAATACTCGGGGGTGTTGAGACGTAGGAGTTGGATAACCTGTTCTTGATCAGCACTTTTGTATTTTCTTATCTCCATTGGATGGGTATTTATTCGAGATGCTCTTTTTGGTAATTGCCAATGTGGATTTCACTTTCCTTTATTTTTTTGTTTTGCCTGAAATAGTTGATAGTACCCACGGTGAGAAGGATGAATGAACACCCAAAGAAGAGGAGTTGAATAGACAAAGCGCTTTCAATTTTCAACAGACTTTTCATGCTGAGCCCAGCCACTAGAAAATACATCGACGTGCGCAAAAATGACAAAAAGGTGGATTGATTGGCCAAAATTGTTCGTTGGATGGCCAGTTTTTCCCGTAAAATCAGGTCCTTGTTTTGAGCGTTGTCCATTTTGTAGTGGCTGTTTTTTATTTAATAAGCTCTAAACGAACAGTGTTCCCCAAAACTGAAATCTGCTCTGTGTCACCCACGGTTTGGGGTTGCACTGGTTTTCCGTTCAAAATCCATCGGGCATATTTGCCTTTGGGCTGGGCCAAAACGATATCCCAGTCGGCTGATTTTTGGTTTATTTTAAATGTATCGCGGCCCGTTGTTTGTTTGAACGTCACCGAAATTTCATTTGTTCCAACAGTCACATTTTCAATTTTTCCTTCTACCAAGGCCGCAGGGAGCAGCGGCGAAAGCTTGATTTGTTTTTGGTGGGCGAGGGGCTTGATGCCAAAAAACTGCTTGATGATGGGCTCTCCAAAAGCGTACATGTTCCATGCTTGGGTCATCATACCGTAGTCGGGCGAAACCTCATAAATGGAGCCGGGAAACGCGTAACTAAACGATTTGGTCATCTTTTTGAGCAAATTATAGGCCTCATTAGGGCGACCATAGTTGTTTTCGGCCACGGCTTGTACCCCCGTGGGTAGCGTCATGACGGCCCCCGTGTAGGTAAATATTTTTTTGTCGGATAGGGCGGCAAAGGAACCTTCGTCGGTGCCAGCGGTTTCGTCGCGGTCGATTCCCGTCACAAACATTCCAAAAGGATTGGTGAATTTTTTGGCGGTTTCCAACGCGGCAAGGGCCTTTTCTTTGTCAGCAATGCCCATTTCCATCGGGGTATTGACGACCCAGTTGTGGTGCATCACAAATCCCTTTTTCAGGCCAGCTTCGTAAGTTTCAATTTTGGCTTTTGTGTCTTTTAGTTCTTTGACCGCCCAAGGTTTTTTGAGGGTATCGGCGCGCACGATGGCATCTTGGGCCAAATGCAATGCTTGTTCTTTCGTGCCGATAAAATCAGCATATGAGCCAAATTCTTCCACCCAGAAGTCTTTATTGATTTTTGCTTTGATGAGGTCTGCTTTATCTTGGTAGCTTTTTGCCAATGCATTCTTTCCCAAAATCGTCGCCATTTGGGCTGCATCGGCAAAGCCTTTTTGGGAGTAGGCCGCTACGTCAATCATCTCGGAATTCATGCCGTGAATCTCCATCATTCCAAAGCCATCGGGCAGCGAATTGCCGTCTTTGTCGTTTTCTCTAAGGAGCCAATCTAGCCCTTTTTCAATGCTAGGAAAGTATTTGTTCAGAAATGCTCGGTCGCCCGTCCAGCAAAAAACATCCCAAATCAGGGACGCAAATTGTGGCGTTTCGTTGACGTTGCCGGGGTTAAAAACCGCGCCGTTGGTAGATACTTCATGAACGATTCGGCCGTTGCCGTTGGTCTTTTCGGAGATGCGCTGGATGAGGTCAATCGTGCTGTAAGTCAGCGACTTTTGGCCAGTAGCAATCAGTCCTTTGAGGGTGTAGACCATGTCGCCGCCAAACCACCACGGATAATCGGGCAGGCCTGCACTCACGCCCCGGCCTTGGCCCGCCACGTCGACGATGAGCCAGTCGGTGTTGTATTTGACCCAACGAAACGCCGTTTCAAGTTCTTTGTCGTTGAGCGTAATGCGGGATTTTTGATTGATTTGCTCAAATCTTGCTTTCTTTTTTGAAACAAACGCAAGGGCATTTTCGCGCACTTCCTTAAAGGCCTGAACGGCCTCGGCTTCGCTTTTGGAAGACCCCGCAATAATCAACGGAAAGCTGAAAACGCCATTGGGCGCGATTTCAAAGGTGTATTGGGTGTGGGTCGTTGAGACATTGGGCTTGGTGAGATTGGCTTCTGAAGTACTTGAGGGGGTGCCCTTTATGCTAGAACCATACACCGCATACCATGGATTGAGGGCGTCTTTGGCGACCCAAAAATTCTCCGCCGAACGATAAATCGCAGCATCTTTTCCGTCCACCATTCCCGTGCGCTCACCCAGCCAAACGGGCATGAGGTTGGAAATAGCTTTGAGGTCTAGCGTCACATTGAGTTTTTTGTTGGTCTTGTTTTTGACCAAAAACTCGACGTAGACCGCACTTTTTCCATCGGGTACAAATTGAAGGCGCTCGACGGTTATTTTTTCTGAAAAAGTATTGAAAATATGTTTGTTGCCAAACGGATAATTGACAAACGCATCGGCCTTGGTGAGAGCTACGGTGGCACCGTCGGCGGTGACGCTCGCCTCAAAACCGTCCATGAGTTTGATGGGATGATGCCAAATACCGCCCATTTCGCCTTTGACGTGCCAGCCCAAATCGGGAAACGTGCCGTTTTGATGCCCTACCATGTAGAGCCGGTCACCAGCGGTGTTGAAAGGACTATCGAGGTAGTTTGGTCGGCCCGTAATGCTTTCAGCATTGGCAAAAACGGAGGCAATGCTTTGCGGAATGACCTTTTGCGCAGGAAGGTGAAAGCTGATTCCTGATGCGAAAAGGAGTCCAAGGAGGTGTTTATGTTTCATCATAGGTTTGAATAATTATCACCCCTAAATTAGTATAATTACAGACACTCTACGCAAGGAGTTCAATTTGGAATAGCGTAGTTGACTTTCCATCTTATTTGTGTTACCCATAATTTGGTAATAGGCCATCGGCTTGTGTAATGTCCTATTTTTTGTACTTTTGACCTATTAAAATCTCTTTATAAAATATTGACGCTTCTTGTTACGAAAGTCCAAAAGGCTTTTGCTGGTTCGTTTTGTCTATTTGGATAAATACGGATGTAATTGTTTGCTCAAATTTTATAAAGAACGAGAATGAAAAATAATATAAAAATTGCAGTAATTGGCGGTACGGGTAAATCAGGGAAATACCTCGTAAAGCAACTAATAAATCAAGGGTTTCAACTCAAAATTCTTCTCAGAAACCCCGATAATTTTCCTATCAATAGCCCACTTATCGAAGTTGTTAAGGGTGATGTAACGATTTACAGCACCGTCGATACCTTGGTTAAAGGTTGTCACGCCGTAATTAGCACACTAGGTTTGGGAATTCCTCCAAGTGCACCTACCATCTTTAGCGAATCAACTGCCAATGTTATTCAGGCGATGAACAAGTATAATGTTCATCGTTATATCGTAACTACTGGGCTGAACGTGGATACTCCTTTGGATAATAAAAGCCCCAAAACAGCTTTCGCAACAGAATGGATGAGAAAAAAATATCCCATTTCAACGGCTAACAAGCAGTCTGAATTTGAGATTTTGACAAATAGTGAGGTTGATTGGACTTTAGTAAGACTTCCTTTAATTGAACAAACCGACGAATATGGTCAAATTCGTGTCAGTTTGGAAGATTGTCTTGGGGACAAAATAAGCGCGACAGATTTGGCACATTTTCTTATTCAACAGCTGTTTACCCAAACGTTTGTTAAAAAAGCGCCATTTATTGCCAGTGTCTAAATTTGCCAATAGTGAGTCTGAAAATGGCTCACTATTGTTCATTTTTACTTAATCTTCGATTGCCTCAATCCCCAGTTGCTTCAGTCGCTCAAGGTGTTCCTTCATCGTTTTTAGCTGTTCAGGAGCGTGTCCCTGCCAATCGGTGACCTCACCCGAGACCCGAAGCGGGCTCTTTGTACGATAAGACTTGGTTGGATTGCCCGGGTATTTTTTGTCCGTCAAATTGGGGTCATCTTCTATGGGGCCCGTTGGCTCTACGATGTAAATTCGGCCGGGTGCGTCGCCCAAAGCAAGTTCAGCTCCCCAAATGGCCGCATCCAAGGTGGCGGTTAGATAAACATAAGAGGCCTTTTTGCCTTTGCCGTAGTTTGAATTAAATCCCGGCTCAATCAGGTCTCCATGTTTCAAATTGGCCTTCGTTCCATGATAAAATGTATGTAAACTTAGGTCTGGCTTGTCTTCACTGCTGTTTGTTTGCATTGGTGTTCTAGGTTTTTGAAAGGCTTCTTTTAAGCTAAAGTTTTGATTCTTTGCATTCAGGAGGAAATCAAAGCGTGGCGGCTGAGGGTTGAATTTTGCACGCCATCCTGGCTGATGCAAAACCCGTGTTAGCGAAGTTTTTCTGCTTGGTCAGTCAACCTTTTTTATGAGGATTCCTTTTTCCACACTTTCGTTGATTAAGTTCTCTGCATAGCTCCAAATGGATGCTGAACCGTTTTTAATTGCTTTTTTCTTATCGTAAACTTTTTGATAAGGAACATTAAATTCGGTCCAAGTACCGCCATTATTTGAGGTATTTTGTAGCAATGGTTCAAATCGGTCCATTGCTTTGGCAAATTTTGCTTCGTCGGTCACACCTTCTTCAAATTCTTTCCAGATGTCAATAAATTCTTCTGCTTGTTCTGCGGGTAAAAGTCCAAATATTCGGTTTGCAGCAATAAGTTCTTGGTCGGTATTTGTATGGTTTTTTTGAGCGTCATAAATAAAAGTGTCGCCAGCATCAATTTCTACGATGTCATGAATTAAAACCATTTTTACAACTTTCAGAACGTCAATGGGTTTGTCTGAATGTTCGGCCAGCACAATTGCCATCATTGCTAAATGCCAACTGTGTTCAGCGTCATTTTCGTGCCTATCGCTGTTAAATAATTTAGTTTTACGCTGAATGTATTTCAACTTGTCTATCTCTTTAATGAAGCTTACCTGTTTTAATAGATTGTCAGTCTGCATTGTTCGATCAATCTTGGGAGAATTTTATTATTGGTGTAATATTTGTTAAAATGGCTATTGATGGTTAGGAATTGGCGATGTATAAATCACACTAGAATACCTGATGATTTTTTTAGTACAAATGTATCTATAAAGCACTTCGACCATCATATTATTAGACTGATGAGGCGCCTTTGCTTTTTCTGTCACTGGTTGTTAAGAGGTACCACTGTTAAACGTTAACATTATTTGCTTTCATTTGGCTTTGGATATGCAATAAAAACTAAAGCATCTAAAATCAATAAATTGGTTAAATCGCCAGAAATTATATAGCACTTCCCTTTATGTAAATTTGAGTCAAAATCAAAAAGTCTATAAAGGTAGTAGCTATTGGGGTTTTTAGAAGAAACGTCTATTTCATTTTTCGTTAAATAAAAAGGTCTTGCAATGTCGCTTCTAGTGGTTTTTACTTCAATCTTCTTTTCATTTCCCAAAAGGTCATAAGATAGAATGTCATAACCTAAACTATCACCAATTTCAACAGAAACGTGCTTAACTTTGTCGGCTAAATCGTCTTTACCTTTAGATTTTAAAAAATCAATTTCACTTTTAAGAATAAATAGTTCTCCCAATAAGCCTAAGTGTTTATTTTTAATTTCCTTTTCAATAAAATCAAAACTTAAAGGTGTATTAGGTATCTTTCCCCCACTATTCCTAAATGTTGGAATAGGAACAGTTTCAATACTAATTTCATTAATTTTATTTTTTAAGACACCTGCTTCAAATCCTTGTTTAAATGCACAGTTGGTACATTTATGCCTGCCAGACCCGCCTTGGTTTTCACCTAAATTGGATAAGATATGGGTAGGCGCAACTGAACCGAATTGACAAAGTTCAGGGTCTATTAAGGTCTTAGAAAACTCTTTATAGGAATTCCAACTTCCACTGCTACCTAAATAAAAACCTTGTTCATATGCACAAGTCGGACAACGGTGTCTACCACTGCCTGCTTGGCTATGGTGTAGATCTACTAAAAGACTTATTGGCGAAACACCTCCGTGTATACAAGTTTCGTTATTCCCCATTTATAGTATTAGTTCATTTTTATATTCAATCATTGGCTCTTCAAGTAGGAGGTATTCAAGATGTTTTCTCTCATTAAATCCACCTATTTTTTGTCTGTATGAAGTTGCAATTTTATTGTTTTCAATTTCTAACCTTCTCATTTTACTGATTTCCAAAAACTCTTTTTCTTGATCAATTCCTAAAAATCTTCTGTTTACAAGGTTTGCGGCTATTCCAGTCGTACTACTTCCTGTAAAAGGATCAAGTATCCATGCATTTGGTTTTGTTGAAGCAAGAATCAGCCTTGTTAAAACTGAAAGCGGTTTTTGAGTTGGGTGTTTACCACAAGATTTTTCCCAGGGAGCAATGGCAGGCAATTTCCAAACATCTTTCATTTGTTTATCACCGTTTAATTGCTTCATTAATTCATAATTAAAGAAATGTGGTGTTTTTTTACTTTTTCTTGCCCAAATGATTTGTTCAGTTGAATATGTAAAATATCTACAAGAAAAGTTTGGTGGTGGATTTGGTTTTTCCCAAGTAATAATATTCAATATTTTAAAATCTAGTTCTGCCAGAATTTGACCTATAGAAAAAATATTGTGAATGGTTCCGCTTATCCAAATTGTGGCATCGTCTTTCATTTTGTTACGAACTAGAGATAACCATCGTCGATTGAAATTATTTACAAATTCAAAACCTTCAGATTTATCCCATTTTCCTTTGTTTACGCTTACAATTTGTCCATTTTGAATTGAAAGCCCGTTATTTGATAGGAAATAGGGAGGATCGGCAAAAATCATATCAAATTTGTGCTCAAATTGAGGCAAAAGTTCTCTTGTATCTCCGTGAAGAAGATAGAAGTTTTTTTTATCAAGTTTGAAATAGGGACTTATCATTTAAAACTTAACTATTTCTTCTGTATGAATTTTTTTTATAAAATTTTCAAGCGTTATTAGGTTGTATAAACTAGGTATAATGTTATACGCTTCCTCCAATTTGTTCTTTGCAGAGAACCAACCTTGTCCGTCTGTTATCCAAACAAATTCGTAATTGTCATATTTATTAATTTTTGGGGAAACATCTGAATATGCTCTTGCTGTTTCATTCAGTTTTGAACCTCCGCTATTGTAATAATTGGTTTCAATCAAATAAGTTTTCTTTTTTGTTTTTATGACAAAGTCAAATCGTTTAACATCGGCTCCTAAACTGATAATTTCAGGAAATATAGTATTGTTTACTTCCTTTTTATAGAAAACTTCTGCTTTGTCAAAAATGAGTGAAACGGCTTTTGACATATTGTCACCACCTCTGTTTTTTCTTGCATTGGTATCTAAACCAACTTCAATTCCAAAAACATAATCTACCAAATTAGTGACGTCTTTGTTTCTAAAAACTTTGGCTAACCCTGTCTCTTCGATGTATTCCAAAATCAATTCGGGCGAATTAAAATAAGTGTCAAGCAAAACAATTTTGCCTTTGTTGTTGAAGGTTTTGGCACTTTTGTTCTTGCGAATAGCAATAAGAATGTCTAAAACCTCGAAAACTTTCGGGTTTTCTTCGTAAAGTTCGTTAACAGCTTCTTTTAAATTGTCCTTTCCAAGTAAGTAATTTAATTGGTTTAACTTGATAGAAATTTTGTTTATATTACTCTTTATTTTCTTAAAATCAGTAAAATAATCAAGCGTTGCATTGGTTTCTGAAAGTTGTGATAAGAAGATTTTAAATTGCTCTGACATAATTCTGATTTTTTACTTGATTTGTAATTAATAACTCTGTTAATATACCTCTTTTCTCAGGATTTGCATTAATATTTCGCCTTGCTTCTACACGCTTAATGTTAAAGCCTGAATATAAATCATCAAAAAAGTTATCATTAATATTTTTGCCTTTAACATCTGAATTACTCAAAATCCAATTGTGATTTAAAATGTCAAGTTTTGAACAAAAATCTCTTAACCTAATTTGTTCATGGTCGTTAAAGTCGTCTTTAGCATAGGAATTGAAACTTGAAGTTTCACTCAAAGGTTTGTAGGGTGGATCAAAGTAAAATAATGAATTATTGCTTGTGTAATTAAGTGTTTGCTCAAAATCTCCGTTTAAAATTTCAACTTTTTGTAGTGCATTACTCACTGCCAAAATATTTTCTTTGTCGCAAATAGTTGGATTTTTGTAGCCTCCCATTGGGACATTATATTCATTTTTACGGTTAACTCTATACAAGCCATTAAAACAAGTTCGATTGAGAAAAATAAATAAAGCAGCTTGTCCTATTTGTTCTTCTTTCCTTGAATTATATAGTTCTCTTTTTTGGTAATAATAAAGTTTTTTGTTACCTTCATTTCCTTCCAAACCATGAAACTCATTTTGCAAAATGTTGAGAATTGAAATTAACTCTTTGGGGCTGCTTGCAATGATTTTGTACGTATTTATTAAATCTTCGTTTATATCGTTAATTACGGCTTTTTTTAAATTTGGGAAGTTGTTTAATATCCAAAATAAAACTGCTCCGCTTCCAACAAATGGTTCGATGTAAGTGAAATTTGTTTGAGTTATTTCTGCTGGTAAAGCTTTTTCAATATCAGAAATGAGCTGGGTTTTTCCACCTGCCCACTTTAAAAATGGTTTTGCTATTTTATTTTCTATCATTCTAGTTTTATTTAAAGATATGTTTCAAATTTATTTTGTCCATCAATTCACCGAAAACTTCACGCCGCCCATGCTTTCTAGCAGTTTGAAAAAAGCGTTGGTGGGGGCTACGCGGTGGAGTCGGGATTGGAGTTTTATCTCGGTACGGGTGAGGTTGTCTAATACCGAAACCGACAGCGAGCAGTTGCCAGGATGCGCCTGCACGGCTTCGTTGAGCTTGGCCACCAATACCCCGTCGAGCAGGTCTAGATCCAACTGTAAACGAATCTCTTTGGTGAGTTTTTCGCGCACTTCGCTTAGTAGCTGCATTGAGCTGATTTTAAACTCGTATTGGTCTTCTGACTTCCAGCGGTTTTGGATTTTGCCTTTCACAAATAGGAAGTGACCCGTTTGGATGTAGGCCGAAAACTTTACGAAATCTTCGCCGAAAAGCGCCATTTCCATCGAGCCGGCGTAGTCTTCCAGTTTAAAAATACAAAACGGATTGCCCGTTTTGGTGGTCCGAATCTGAAAACTGCTCACTATGCCCGCCACGGTCACGTCTTTGCCAAACAACAGCGGCTTTCCGCCAATTTCGACGTTGACGGGCCCAGTGGTTTCGGGGCTTTCCTCGTCGCTCGTTTCGACGAGCTCGGAGGTTGCCATGACGCGGTCGAGCGTGCAGGTACAGAAGTTGTCGAGTTCAAGTCGGAACATGTCGAGTGGATGGCCAGAGATGTAGAAGCCTACTACGTCTTTTTCAAAACGCAACCGCTCAATATCGCCCCATGGCTCCACGTTGGGCGCTTTGGGTCGCGCAATGTCGGACCGACCGCCGCCAAATCCTCCAAACAGCGAGGCTTGGGCGTTGGATTTTTCGGCTTGCACGGCGTTGGCGTAGCGGATGAGCTTTTCGATGAGATTTTGTTGCTCCCCGTCTATCGTCGTAAAATATTGAGCGCGGTGGAAGTCCTCAAACAAATCAAACGCCCCCGCGTAGGCCAGCGATTCAATGGTTTTTTTGTTGACAGTCCGCAAGTTGACGCGGGTCATAAAATCATAAATATCTTTGTATGGGCCGTTTTTGTCGCGCTCTTCGATGATGCTTTCCACGGCGGCGTCGCCCGTGCCTTTGATACCGCCCAGCCCAAAGCGAATCTCGCCGCGTTTGTTGACACCAAATCGCCGCTCCGATTCGTTGACGTCGGGGCCGAGTACCGACAGGCCGATGGCCTTACATTCCTCCAAAAAGAAAGTGAGTTTTTCGATGTTGCCCAACGAACTCGTCATCACCGCCGCCATGTATTCCGACGGATAGTGCGATTTGAGGTAGGCTGTTTGGTAAGCCACAAACGCATAACAAGTTGAGTGCGATTTGTTAAAGGCATACGAAGCAAAGGCTTCCCAGTCGGTCCAAACTTTGTCGAGTTTCTTTTCGTCGAGGCCATTTTTCTTACCGCCTTCCACAAACTTACTCTTCATTTTGTTCAAGACCTCAATTTGCTTTTTCCCCATCGCTTTCCGCAAAACGTCGGCGTCGCCTTTCGTAAAATTGGCTAGCTTTTGCGAGAGAAGCATGATCTGTTCTTGATAGGTACAGTTGTGAAGAATGATGTTGTTACCTACAAAATTGTGGATTCCTGCTACCGTAATATCATACACTTTTTCCTTACCGATTGACCGAATTTCAGTAATTTCCTCCCAACGAACATTTAAAATCCGCGAAGTGCGTTCGAGCGGAAGTTGTTTGGTGAGCGGCAAAACGGCACTACGACTTATACGAGGGCATTTTTCAATCTTATGGGGTAAAAGATGCTGACGGTCAAAACCGTATTTTTCCATTAGCCCTCGTCCTGACCCTTTCCAAACTTGCCCCAATTCATCTAAAAATAATTGTCTTGAAATAGAATCGTGTACTTCGTGGCCCGTTAATTTTACCTCTTTCATTGATTTCACAACCAAATGTGGGGCAATGAACTCAGCAAATGATTTCAAGTTATAGACCGTTACTTGGTAGGCGGTCATTTCTTGGTCACGGCGATTGTTGTGATAATAAGATTCGTAAGTGATACTATATATTCCTAACCGTAAAAGTAAGGTCTTGACGTCGTTGGCCAATCGTGGCGAAATGGTTTTGAAATGGCATAAATCATTGGCAATATGACCATCGCAATCCCAAAGTGATGCCAAGAAAAAAGCAATCGTATCTTCCGAAAGACCAAAAATAAACTCAGGTACAAATTTTTCGTCTGAACGACAACCGCCTTTCATTGTTTTTAATCCCCATTCACGTAGTTGAAATACCAACGAATTTGTTTCGTGGTAATGCGTTTTCTCAGTGCCTGCCACCATCACACGGGTTACGTCTCGTACTTGTTGTAACGTGCGGGCTTCCACGCGTTCAAAGGCGTTGAGGCTATCGGTATAAGCATGAATCAGTTCGGGGGATTTTGAAACAAAATCGGCAGTAGCACCACAACCACTCAATGAGCCATCGGCCAAAATGTAGGCCAAAACGCGCAGTTTGTCACGGTCGTATTCCTTTTCATTTTCAACCAACAATTTTCGAGGTGTAGCAATGGCACTTCCTACACCTAATTCTCCTGCTTTACGCCAGCCTGTTTCGGTCAAAACTTGGTGGTCGGCGGTCAGTTTCACGCGACTACCATTTTTTAATGTAAGTTCTAACACTTCTTTTTCACCGTTGCAAACCCAATGGGTAATAGGGGCGCTTTGGGGCTGCAAAGCTTCGTTTACTCCCTGTACCCAGAACGTGCCTACGCGGTGCTGAAGGCTATCAATACGTACTCTTTCTCCCGTTTTAGCATCATGGATGAGCGTGTCGCCTGTCACACAAATCCCGTAGGTATCTGCCAAATATTCTTCCATTTCGGGAAGGTCATATTCGACTTTTTCACGTCCATGTTTACGATTAATAAAGTTGGGAATATAGGCAATTGGCCCAGGACGATAGAGGGCATTCATGGCGATGAGGTCTTCAAAACGGTCGGGTTTGAGCTCACGCATGTATTTTTTCATGCCGTCGGATTCAAACTGAAACACGGCGTTGGTATCACCGCGTTGGAAGAGTTCAAAAACTTTGGGGTCGTCGAGCGGAATATAGTCGATGTCGATTTTGACGCCGTGGTTGGCCTCAATCATGCGCAGGGCTTCTTTGATGATGGTGAGGTTGCGCAACCCCAAAAAGTCCATTTTGATAACGCCCGCATCTTCAATGATTTTTCCTTCGTACTGCGTAATGAGCAATTCTGATTCTTTTGAAGTACTAACGGGAATCAGATTGGTTAAATCCTCGGGCGCAATGATGATTCCTGCCGCGTGGATACCCACGTTGCGGACGGTGCCTTCCAGCTTCTGCGCCTCCTTCAATACTCTGGCAGTGAGGTCGTTGCCTTTGAGCATTTCGCGCAGTTTTTTCAGGTTTTCGACCTCATCGGGCGAAATGATTTCCGCCATTTTTTCGATGGGTACGTTAAAAACCTTGTTCAGGTTCATGTTGTAAGTAGGCTTATCAGGCACCAACTTCACCACGGCGTTGGCTTCGGCCAGCGGCAGGTCCATGACTCGCGCCACGTCTTTGATGGACGATTTGGCGGCCATAGTGCCGTAGGTAATGATTTGCGCTACTTGGTTTTTGCCGTATTTCTGCACCACATAATCAATCACTTTTTGGCGGCCTTCGTCGTCGAAGTCCGTATCAATATCGGGCATGGAGATACGGTCGGGATTGAGAAAACGCTCAAACAGCAGGTCGTACTTGATGGGGTCGATGTTGGTGATACCAATCGCGTAGGCCACCGCGCTCCCCGCCGCCGAGCCGCGCCCAGGGCCGATGAGCACGCCCATATCGCGGCCCGCTTGAATGAAGTCGGCCACGATGAGGAAGTAGCCAGGGAAACCCATGTTTTTGATGGTGTTCAACTCAAAGTTGAGGCGCTCTTCAATTTCGGGCGTAATCTCTTTGTATTTCTTCCGTGCGCCCTCAAAGGTCCAGTGTTTGAGGTATTCCCATTGATTGAGGACGTCGGCGGTGAGTTCTTTCATCTTGCCGTTGAAGTCAATCATTTGAGAAATAGTGTGCTTCTTAAATTCTTCTGGAATGGGGAAGTTGGGCAGCAGAATGTCGCGGTTGAGCTTCAGCAATTCTACTTTATCCACGATTTCCTGCGTATTGTCCAGCGATTCGGGTAGGTCGCTGAACGTCTTGAGCATTTCGGATTTGGTTTTGAAATAAAATTCATCGTTGAAAAACGCAAAGCGGGTGCCTTTGGGCATCGGATTGGCGTCGTCAAAATCCTTATTGGTGGGGGTGGCTTGTTTATCGCCAGTGTTTACACAAAGTAAAATATCGTGCGCGTTGGCATCGTCTTGTTCTACATAGTGGCTGTCGTTGGAGCATATCACCTTGACGTTGAACTCTTTGGCGTATTTGAGCAGGGCGTCGTTGGCAATGATTTGGTCGCGGATACCGTGACGTTGGATTTCTACGTAGTAGTCGTCACCGAATAAATCCAACCACCATTTAAACTCTTGCCGCCCAGCTTCTTCGCCTTTTTTGATGATGGCCTGCGGCACACTTGCCCCAATGCAGCAGGTAGTGGCGATAAGTCCTTTGTGGTATTTTACCAACAGTTCTTTGTCGATACGCGGGTACTTGCCATACATCCCTTCAATGAACCCCAGCGAGCAAAGTTTGGCTAAGTTGCGGTAGCCTTCGGCGTTTTTGGCCAGTAACAGTTGGTGGCGGCGTACGTCTTTTTGTTCTTTGGTAAACTGTTTTTTGTGGCGGTCTTCTACCAAATAAAACTCACAGCCCACAATGGGCTTGATGCCCGTTTTGTGGCCTTCGGCCACGAATTCAAACACACCGAACATGTTGCCGTGGTCGGTGATGGCGATGGCGGGCATCTCGTCGGCTTTGGCTTTCTTAAACAGCTTTTTTATATCGGCCGCGCCGTCGAGTAGGGAGTATTGGGTATGGCAGTGGAGGTGGGAGAATTGCATATTGGGGTATTAAGCAATGTTTTTATAATCAATATGGGTATAGTATTCACTGGTTTGAGCGAGTTCGTATTCTTCTCTGTCAAAATTTCCATCCAGCATTTCCAAGCGTACAATAAGTTCTAATTGACCTTTTAATGCAGGCAATTCATTTTGAAGAATATCAAAAGTGATAAAACGGTCAATACCAATATAGTCGTGAGCGATTCGATTACGAAACCCTTTAATTTGAGACCAAGCTAAACTTGAGTGCTTTGTTTTTAATGCATCACTCACTCGATTGCTTTGCTCACCAATATTAATAAGCAACATTAGGGAAGCATTAAAGTTTTGCTGGTCATTGGCTTTAAAAAAGCCAAGTGCTTCCTCAAAATCAGCGATATAGAGTTGTATTTTTCCAATAGATTCAAGAATTCGGAGCAAATAGACTAAATCATTTTTAATATCTGATCGCATAAATTACTTCTTTTTTTGCTCTGTGTAGAATGATTGGATCGGCATATTTTTCAAACATAATATCTACTTTAATAGCCAAGTCAGATTCGATTTTCTCTTTAAATTGGATCCATTTTTTGAAATCTCGTGGGTCGGCATCAATCAATAAGTCCAAATCATTGGCCACTTCTCCACGCGCCATTGAGCCAAAAACCCCGATTCTTTCCAAGTTGTATGTTTGGTAAAAATTTGGATTTGCCAAATAGTGCAAGATGTCTTTGAGAGATTGCATAGGACTCAATGGAGTATCGTAAGGCGGTTTAATGAAGGAAAATTTATGTTTTGCTTTGGTGAAAGTTTACCCAAAGTTACGTTTTTTTCAATGAAGCTGCAATGAAAAGCGGAGTCTGGTAAATGGTATTGCCGCGAAAAATCGTCTACTTCGGATTCGCCATCATCCATGCACTTTGAAATATCAAAGTAGCTCGTTTTTGTAGTATGTTGTAGTTGATTTTGTCAGCTGTATCCGAAGGTTGGTGATAGTCAGGGTGTTCGCCGTCCATAAAAAAGGCAATCGGAATGCCCTTTTTGGCAAAATTGTAATGGTCAGAACGATAGTAAAATTGACTGGGGTCGTTTTCTGAATCATAGCTGTAGTCGATACTAAGCTTGACCGTTTGTTGGTTGGCGATTTCAATGGTTTGTTTTAGCTCAGTATCTGATTTTCCCGTAATCAAGTAGCAGTAGTTGGTTTTTTTTCGGTGTTTCCAATCGGTTCGTCCCACCATATCGACGTTTAGATTGCAGAGGATTTGACTCATGGCAAAAGGACTTGCCGCCACAAAATACTGGGAGCCTATCAGACCGCCTTCTTCGCCCGAAAATAATAAAAATAAGATACTGCGACGCGGCTTGATGCCCTGCTGCACTAGACTGTCAAAGGCGGCGGCTATGGCCAACACCGAGGCCGTACCGGAGGCATTGTCGTCTGCTCCATTGTAAATTAGGTTTCCCTGCTTTCCCAAATGATCATAGTGAGCAGAAATAATAATAATCTCGTTTTTTAGGTCCGTGCCCACGAGCAAACCGCCCACGTTATGGGCAAATAGTACTTGACTATTTTCAGCCGATGGGGGATTTGACAGTTCACTACGCTTGGCTACGACAGCCATCCTGCCAAAAAAAGACACTAAAGCGGGTGTAAAGTAATATTTTTGTAAGAAACTCCCCCCTACACTATCCAACTGAAAAATAGGTTGTAAATGATTTTTATTAAAAGTTTCAAGACAATAACCAGCGGCTCTGAATTGCCCGATGGTTCCCGTTTCTCGCCCTTGTAAGCTGTCGGAAGCTAATGTATAAACGTGTTTTTTCAGTAATGATTCTGAAACCCAAACTTCCGAAACGGAAGGTTGGGCAAGGCATTGTAGCGTAAAAACGGCATAAATAAGGATGGATGCTGAACGAATATAGAAGATTTGCATCTTTTTTATGAGTGGATGTGGAATAATTAATTGTTCTTATTTAACAGGCAGCGTGATAACAAACTCCGTCCCTTCTCCTTCGGTACTCGTCACGTCCAACGTTCCCTGATGGCCTTTGGTGACAATATCGTACGACAACGACAGCCCGAGCCCAGTGCCCTCGCCCGTGGGTTTGGTGGTAAAAAACGGTTGAAAAACCTTTTGAATAATGGCTTGCGGAATGCCCAGCCCATTGTCGCGGATGCGAATTTCTACGGCTTTGTCTTCTTTTAAAGCGGTGCTTACCCAAATTGTTGGTTCGTAGGCTTCAGCAATAAGTTGCTGTTTTTGGTGAAGGGCGTAAAAGGCATTGCCAAACAGGTTGAGCAATACGCGTCCTATGTCCTGTGTGGCAAGGTGGAGGGTCGGAATATCGGCGCTGAAATCGGTGATTAATTGGCAGTTAAAAGTTGGGTGGGTTGCTCGTTGGCCGTGGTAGGCGAGCCGCAGGTATTCGTCGGCCAAGGCGTTGAGGTTGGTTGGCTCCATTTGGCCCGATGATATGCGCGAGTGCGCGAGCATACTGCGCACAATCGAACTGGCCCGCTGCCCGTGATGGGTGATTTTTTGGAGGTTCTGTCGTAAGTCGGCCAGAATTTCCTGTTCGAGCTCGACGTCCTGTTGTTCGAGAGATTTTTCCCTTTCTTCCTGTAGCTCGTCCAATAAATCCACGGAGACTTCTGAGAAGTTATTGACAAAATTGAGCGGATTCTGTATCTCATGGGCCACGCCCGCGGTCAACTCTCCGAGTGAGGCCATTTTTTCCTTTTGGATGAGTTGGGCTTGCGTAGCTTTCAAGGTTTCGAGCGACTGATTCAGCTCGGCGGTTCGCTCCATTACCTGACGCTCAAGGGTTTCGTTCTGGGTAGCCAGAATATGTTGTTTTTCCTGCTCTTGAGCTAATGTTTTGGCCGAAAGTTTTTGGACTTCTTCCAGATGCAGCCGCATGGATTTGTACGTGTGGGTATAGTCTTGTACCAAAGAGAGCGATAGGCCAATAGGAATGCTTAGCACTACTGAAAAAACAAAAATAAGCAGCACAAAAGCTAAGATAAAAGCATTGTCTCCCAGCCCAGTGAGGCTTTGCACAATTCCCATTATGATTCCCGAAAGAATCAATAGCAGTAAAGCAAAAAAGGAGAAACGGAGCGAATTCCAAGGTAATTTATTATCAGAACCACCCTGTCGTTTTCCCAGCCAACTCACTCTGATATAATCGATTAACACCAGAAAAAAAGGAATGAAAAATTGGCCATTAGGTAAAGGCCCGATAAAGCATTGATAGCCAAAACTAACCACCAACGAGATAATAATAAAGTAAAAGAACCAACCGTGTCGGCGTTTTAAAAAAGTGTAAACGGCAGTCAACAACAAGCCAAAAGCCAGATGAATGCTTAACGTCTGCCCTACATCCAGCAATGATTTTTGGGTAAGAGTTCCCGTAAAGCCATCTACAATACTGAGCGCAAACAGGACAGTAAAGCAAAAAGTGGCAAAGGCTAAGATCAGGTGAACCTTTTGATTAGAGTTGGCGCGAAAAAAAAGAAAATGAAGTAGGGAGAGTATCCCAAACAATCCCGTCAGCATACCGCCGACGCCCGCATTCCAAGCAGTATTGACCAATTGGTTGAGCATAGACTGATGCGATGGTTCAAGCCAGAGCTTGAAAGCATCTTCATCGGTTGAGGCGTAATAGAGCGGGGACGAACGAAATGAGTATCGCAGGGCTAAAACGTGAGTATTGGTGTCTTTGACGGTAAACGGGATTTGCATAAGCCTGAGCTGCGATGCTGAATCCTGTGGATCAGAGTTGTTGGTTGTCGCCACCAATTTCCCATCTAAATACAGTTCGGAGTGGCCAAATTGTTTTACAATGAGGGAATAGTCCGTTTTTAAGGACTTTTTAGAAAGGTTGAATTTTAACCTAAACCAGCCTTTTTTTGCTTTCCAAAGATCCTTATTGTCCCGTAGTGAGGTGGTTGCTTTTTTCCAATGACGATCATCGTAGCTTGGATTCGCCCATGCTGATGAATCTCCGGCCATAAATTTCCAGTGGTCATCCTTGAAAAACAGCTGCCCCGTTTGAATAGTAATTCCAGTTTTTTGGCATGGGCCCAAATACGGAAGTAAAAAAAAGCAGAGGCAAAGCATTCTTTTCATAGATAAGGGGCTGTTTGCAGCTCAAAGGGAGGACTGTGGCTGCTTTGGCAAATTTAGACAACAATCATTATATTTTAATAAGACATACACGACTTACTATAGATGGACTCCCAAAACAGATCCTATTTACGCTGTAATGAAAAATAGCATTTGCCCATTGCGACCGAAAATGGGGCATTCATAGAGTCTCGATAGTCGTAAAAATAGTACAAAAGCGATATAAAATAAGCAAATTCCTACCTTGGGCATTGGGTAAATGGGCTAGGTTCTGCTATATTTGCCCGAATTTTTTTTAAACCTTAAATCAAATATCCTAACTACTACGCATGAATAATATCGTTTATCTCGTTCCTGCTTTTGGTGTCTTGGGGCTATTGTACACGGCCTGGCGTTTCAGCTGGGTGTCGAACCAGCCAGCCGGTGACGCAAACATGCAAAAACTCTCTGGCTACATCGCCGACGGAGCCATTGCTTTTCTTAAAGCCGAGTGGAAAATCCTGGCTTATTTCGCCATTCCCACGGCCATTTTATTATTTTGGTTAGGTTCTGATGAAGGCACGCCTGAGCATCCTATCCATTCTTCACCCCTCATTGCCGTCGCGTTTTTGATTGGTGCGTTGTTGTCGGCTACTGCGGGTTACATCGGTATGAAAGTCGCCACCAAAGCCAACGTACGTACCGCACAAGCGGCGCGGACGTCGCTGGCCAAAGCCCTTGAAGTTTCTTTCACGGGTGGTTCTGTGATGGGAATGGGTGTAGCAGGTTTGGCGGTTTTGGGCTTAGGAGGCCTTTTTATCTTGTTTTATAACATCTTCGCGGCGGGTAAACCGCTGACCTCCGACGAAATGAAAACCGCCATCGAAGTCTTGGCTGGGTTTTCGTTGGGTGCAGAATCTATCGCGCTTTTTGCACGTGTGGGTGGTGGTATCTATACAAAAGCGGCCGACGTGGGCGCCGACCTTGTGGGTAAAGTGGAAGCAGGTATTCCAGAAGACGACGTGCGTAACCCTGCCACTATCGCCGACAACGTGGGCGATAACGTAGGTGACGTGGCGGGTATGGGTGCCGACTTATTTGGCTCGTATGTTGCCACGATTTTGGCAACAATGGTTTTAGGCCAAGAAATTGGTGTAGAAGATAACTACGGAGGCTTTTCGCCCGTATTGCTCCCGATGCTGATTGCGGGGGTGGGTCTGTTGGCGTCGTTGGTTTCCACGTTCTTTGTACGTATCAAAGGAGAAACTTCATCCGTACAAAATGCCTTGAACATCGGTAACTGGGCTTCAATTGGAATTACATTTGTGGCTTCTTACTTTTTAGTAAAAAATATTTTACCCGAGACCCTCAACCTACGCGGCTTTGAATTTACCTCTGACGGGGTGTTTTATGCAATCGTGGTGGGTTTGGTTGTAGGTGCGTTGATGTCTTATATCACCGAATATTACACGGCCATGGGCAAGCGTCCTGTGTTGTCAATCATCGAAAAATCAGGAACGGGTCATGCTACCAACATCATCGGAGGTTTGGCCGTGGGTATGGAATCAACGGTGTTGCCAATTTTAACGTTGGCGGGTGGTATCATTCTTTCGTACAAGTTTGCGGGCCTTTATGGCGTGTCTATCGCAGCCGCAGGAATGATGGCGACTACGGCCATGCAGTTGGCGATTGACGCTTTCGGGCCGATTGCCGACAACGCGGGTGGTATCGCTGAAATGTCGCAGTTGCCTCCAGAAGTACGCGAGCGTACCGACAACTTGGATGCCGTTGGTAACACCACTGCTGCCACTGGCAAAGGTTTTGCAATTGCTTCGGCCGCCTTGACTTCGCTCGCCCTGTTTGCGGCTTTCGTTGGAATTGCGGGCATTACCCAAATTGACATTTACAAAGCCGACGTACTTGCGGGCTTGTTTGTTGGGGGGATGATTCCGTTTATTTTTAGTGCGTTGTGTATTTCAGCGGTAGGTAAAGCAGCCATGGAAATGGTGAACGAAGTGCGTCGTCAGTTCCGCGAGATTCCTGGTATCATGGAATACAAAACCGAACCCGAATACGAAAAATGCGTGGCCATCTCTACCGAGGCGTCTATTAAGCAAATGATTTTGCCAGGTGCCATTGCCTTGATTACGCCAGTACTTGTTGGGTTCACCATGGGGCCTGAAGTATTGGGTGGTTTGTTGGCAGGGGTGACCGTATCAGGTGTGTTGATGGGGATTTTCCAATCAAATGCCGGTGGTGCGTGGGACAACGCTAAGAAATCATTCGAAAAAGGAGTAATGATTGACGGTCAGATGTATTTCAAAAAATCGGAACCACACAAGGCTTCCGTAACGGGAGATACCGTAGGGGACCCATTCAAAGATACTTCGGGGCCTTCTATGAACATTTTGATTAAGTTGATGTCTATCGTGTCGTTGGTAATTGCTCCTTATATCGCCGTAAAAGGTGGCCATGACCATACTGCCATGAAAGAAACAATGGAGGTAAACGTAACTAAAAACAACGAAAACGGTACCATCACTAGCGCCGCAACGTTGAAACTTGACAACGGCTTAGAACTCAATATTGCCGCTAATGGCAACCCTATTGAAGTAGGCTTGATTGACTTTATTCGTTCTGACAAACCCGTTGATAAAACGACTTGGTTTGATTTTGACCGTTTGTTGTTTGAAACAGGTAAAGCAACGTTGAAGCCGGAGTCGCAGGAGCAATTGAAGAACGTTTCCGAAATTATGAAAGCATTTCCAGCGGTAAATATCAAATTGGGCGGTTATACCGACAACACAGGTGATGCCAATGCCAATCTCAAACTGTCGAGCGACCGCGCGGCTGCCGTTGAAGCTGAATTGGTAGCGATGGGCATTGACAACAGCCGGATTGACTCAGAAGGCTACGGCGACCAATATCCAGTAGCGTCCAACGACACCGAAGAAGGGCGTGCTCAGAACCGCCGTATCTCGGTTCGGGTGACGAAAAAATAGGAACTATTCCTGATTTATATAAAAAGCCTTGCTCTGACCGTTTTTGGAGCAAGGCTTTTGCTTGTGACAGGGTGAACACATAAATTTGTCAAAAACGTTTTGCACACCCAATAACTGTTTTTCAGTAATCGTATTTCGGAAATCATACTTTGCAAATCCGCTAATTTTTCTTCTGACTATGAACCTAACTAAGATTGTTTCCCTGCTGTTTGCCCTTTTGTTTGTTTATTTCGTGGTTGTTCAATACAACGACCCCGACCCTCAGGTATGGATGCCCATCTACGGTATTGCCGTGGCAGCTTGCTTGAGTATCTACTTCGCCAAGGCGCCGCGTCCTTATGTTTTTGTAGTGATGGCACTGGCCTATTTTTTTGCTTCCTATCAGCAATGGCCACCCCAGTATGAAGGCGTATTTTGGGGAGAAATGAAAATGCGGAGCATTAACATCGAGCTCGCCCGCGAATCTCTGGGACTAACAGTGAGCGGAGTAGGAATGCTGTTGATGGCTTACTTACGCACCAGATTGGGGAAGTAAAAGACGCTCGTTACTTGCTTCTTTCGATGGTATATTGGACTAAGCCTTCCAGTGAATTGCGGTAGTTGGACTCAGGAAAGGAGTGTAAAATAGCCTTGGCTTCCTCGACCAGTTTTTGCATGGCCTGTGTAGCGTACTGAATCCCGCCAGAGTCACGAACAAACTGGATGACTTCGGCTACTTTTTGGGGCTTGTCGCTGTGATTTTTGATGATATTGATGATCTGCCGTTTTTTGGTCCAAGTAGTTTGACGTAAGGCGTAAATCAACGGCAGGGTCATTTTTTTCTCTTTGATGTCAATACCGAGGGGTTTTCCTACCTCGGCATCTCCAAAATCAAACAGGTCATCTTTGATTTGAAAGGCGAGCCCTACCTTCTCGCCAAATTGGCGCATTTTGTCAACCAATTCTTCAGATGCTCCCGCAGAGCGTGCCCCCACGCCGCAGCAGGAAGAAATAAGCGAGGCGGTTTTTTGGCGAATAATTTCAAAATAGACATCCTCCGTGATGTCCAAGCGGCGCGCTTTTGAGAGTTGAAGAAGCTCGCCTTCGCTCATTTCTCGAACAGCGTTGGAGACAATTTGCAGAAGACTAAAGTCTTGGTTATCAACCGAGAGTAATAGCCCGCGTGATAAAAGATAATCGCCCACCAATACCGCAATCTTGTTTTTCCAGAGGGCATTGACCGAGAAAAAACCGCGTCGGTAGTTGGAGTCGTCAACCACGTCGTCGTGGACGAGCGTGGCGGTGTGGAGCAATTCAATGAGGGCTGCTCCCCGATACGTAGCCTCGGTGATGGAACCGCTAATACCAGCCGTCAAGAAAACAAACATCGGACGGAGTTGTTTTCCTTTTCGACGCACGATATAATTCATGATTTGGTCAAGAAGCATGACCTCACTTTTCATAAATTGCCGAAATTTTCGCTCAAAGGCGTCCATTTCGGAGGAGATGGGGGCTTGAATATCTTTAATGGAAAGAGACATAATTTCAGGGAAAAGTGTACGGACAACCCCGAGTAATGGGTGGGCAGGTTAGCCGTATACTAATGACAAATTCAGCCTATCGGTATCTTTACTTGTTTTGTTATGGGACAAACGCCAAATTTGGGACAAAATCTGTTAACATTACACGAAAGTTCTATAATTTGTTTCAACCGAGCGACAATAACTGTAATGACATTCCCCTTTTTTTAGAATAAGAAAATATTTTTGAGGGCAAAATACCAAAAACGGCATTGTTTATGAATACAAAACAAAGGATAGAAAAGGGCAATGTTGGCCACTTTTTGATAAATAATAATAACATACTATGAAGGCATTGGTACTTGGAGGAGGCTCCCTGAAGGGCGCTTTTCAGGTGGGGGTAATTCAGGCGATATTGGAAAGTGGTTTTGAACCCGAAATGATATACGGGATTTCTGTCGGTAGCCTTAACGCTGGCTTTTTGGTAAATGCTGCTGGTAAGCAACATATTGAGAAAAAGGCAATTGACTGGCCGGGTATTAGCCGTCAATTGATTGAGTTCTGGATAAAAAACATTACCCACCCCGAAGACATCGCCATCGTGCGGTCGCGCCTTACCTTGGGGATAGATACCCTGATGAGCCGTTTTGATGGATTGCTAGACACGACTCCTCTGCATACCCTTATCCGAAAAAACCTCAATGAGTTTATTCTCAAAAATAGCCCTGTTAAACTCAAAGTAGGAGCGGTAGATGTTGTAAGTGGAAAAATGGTGTATGCCACGCCCGAAGATGAAAGCTTTTTGGAATACATCATGGCCAGTAGTTCGTTGCCTACGTTGATGCCAGCCATCCACATCAAAGGTCAACGGAAAGCGGCGTACTTAGACGGAGGGCTTCGGGTAGTAGCCCCGCTCAAAGCAGCACTGGAAGATGGAGCCACCGAAATTGTGTGTATAGCCTGCCACGCAGAGCATATTTATGATGAGCCCGTAAACTATCGTAATCTGCTGAAACTGCTGGACCGGGTAAAGGATATTAACGTAAACCAGATTGTTAATAGCGACATTGCTTGGGGGCAAAACTACGTTGAAAAAGAAGGGCTGAAAGGTCGGGCTCTGAAATTATCGGTGGTGCGTCCGCATGAACCCTTGCACCTCGATATGTTGAAATTTAATTCGGACGACATCGTGCGGTTGATTGTTCAAGGCTACAAAACGGGATTTGAATACATTCAGGAAAATGGGTTGCCCATTTTGAATACGCCCAGTGCGGCTCCCAGTGAGTCGCCCCAAAATGCATAGATGCATTTCGGCGGTCAAATGGAGGAATTGAAATTTACTATACTATACTTTTATTTTAAGAATGAATATTACGATTCGCAGAGGTACCGCTGAAGATGTACCCCAGGCATTTGAATTGGTTCAGGAACTTGCTTTGTACGAAAAAGCCCCTGAACAAGTCACCAATACCCCCGAAATGATGCTCAAAGATGGATTTGGCCCTGAGCCGATTTTTGGCTTATTTGTGGCGGAAGTCGACGGTAAAGTGGTGGGGATTTCGTTGTATTACTATCGTTATTCTACGTGGAAAGGCAAACGCCTCTACTTGGAAGACATCGTGGTGACGGAATCAATGCGCGGGTATGGCCTAGGCAAACAACTTTTTGATGTGACGGTAGAAGAAGCAAAAAATACCCAATGTACTGGTATGATGTGGCAAGTGCTGGATTGGAACGAACCAGCCATCCAGTTTTACAAAAAATACGGCACCCGCTTTGACGAGGGCTGGATTAATTGTCACTTGGATTTTTAGCGATTTTATAGTCTGCTTCTTTATTTCTTTTTGAGCAACTCACGGAGTTGTTTCTCTATCATTTTGGCTTTTTTTCGGGCATCCTCCATTGGTAGACCCACCTTCATTTCGGGGCGGGTGTGGCCAGTGGAGGTTAGCCAAGCATCTTTCATGAGTTGTTGCCGCTCCGCGACCAATTTCAAAATCTCCTCTCCGTTTGGATGAATAGCCAAAGTGGTTTGAACGTCCTCTGCTGCATCCAGCCCTTTTTCTCCCAAATACACCAAGACTTGTTTAGCCATCAGCCAATGCCCCAAAGCGTCGGGATGAACGCCGTCTTTGGCCAGTGCAAAGTCGGGATTGTTCTGGCGGTGTTCATCCAAATAAGTTTTCATTGGAAAATGGAGGTCGGCTACTTCCCATTTTTGGGTCTTGCGTTGGCTCAATAACCATTCTGAGTAGGTGTCGAGTACGGCGGCATAGCCCACGGCCTTGCCTTTGAGCTCGTCATAAATAGGCGGTGTGAGGTGGACAATTGGTACGCCTAAGTCCGCAATTTGGGCGTGCAACCACGTGATACCTTCGCGGAATTTTCGGAAGCGTTCTTCATCTAAAGGCAGATAGATGCCATCGTTCATGCCATAACAGGCAAAAACAAAGTCCGGTTTGGTTTGGGTCAGTACCCGTTCGAGACGCTCATGCAAATCGGGTCGGGCAAATCTTCCGCCCGCGTGGTTGGGCTCCGAAAGCCCCGAAACGGTTTCGCTGGGCAAGCCCACATTGATGAATTCAAAACGCCTATTGGGGTAATGCGTCAGAAGGTAGGCCTCGATGTTGGTGATAAATTGCCCCGCATAGGTGATACTGTTGCCGATAAAGACAATTCGGTGGATTTTTTTTGGGAAGGGGTTGGGACCACTGGCTATGGTTGTTGAAAGAGAAAAAAAATAAAAGATAATATACCAAAACGTCTTGTATTGATTGTGTTTCTTGAATATTGAATTCATATGTAAAAAAGTCAATTGGGGATATAATTAAAAAGTGATTCTGGATGAAACCTAACCCTGCCATTCAGCAATAATTTCTGAACCCATGGTATGAACTATTTAAATGTAATAAAAAGGGCGCGTATACTTTTTTTTAAAGAATGTAACTCTTTAGAATCCAAAGCGCCATATTTTGCGTATATACACTTTCAATTTAGGATAAAAATGAGAATTTGAGATAGTTGTCGACTTTTTAACTTTCGTTTTTTGCTTGAAAAGTAAAGTTAAATCAAAGAAGCGAAAAGTGAATTGGATTCGTTCAATAAAATCTCAGGATGTTGATAAATGGCATTTTGAATTGAAAAATTTATTTACAAAAAATATACCATTTGTTAAATTTTCATATACTATTTTATATTTTTACGTCTTAATACTTTACCCTAACTCATTCATGACAACCATTAAAGCACTCCTTCTTCAGGACAGTACGGCCTGTACCCATCCGATTGAAAAGATGATAGAAGAGCCAGGATTCGAAGTTTTACGTGTGTTGGCTTCTGCTTCTGACGAGCTCCTCAAAAGCATTTTTGCGCTTCAGCCTGATTTAATTATTTGCGAAGACTCTTACAGTAAACTCATTTTGAGCGCTGAGCGGAGAATTCAAAAAAATATCCCTATCGTGTTTGTTGGGGCAAATGAAGGCGGTTTTACGGAAATGCCTATCCCTAACCGACCGACGGCTTATCTGAAATGGCCTTTCACGGGTGGTGTTTTACGGGCCATGATTCATCTGCTTATTTGAGATTTCTTGTCCTCCACCTAATTTTTGGGAAAAACGAATGCCTCCAAAGTTGGGGGCATTTTTTTGTAACTAAACTGTGTGACCGATAAATGGCCGTAAATTGATAAAAGTAAAGGCAGAATTAAGTAGATAGCTAATGATTGACCATTTTATGTTTTAGCACCTAATTCAAACCGATACATGAAAAATTGCAAAATAATATTGATTACCCTCATGCCTCTTTTTGCAGGAATAACGACCGTTTATGCGCAGAAGGGGCGAGACGTGAGTTTTACAAAACAGGTACTGACCAAGATGTTTTTTTCGGAAGGTGTGGCGGTAGGGGATGTAAATCATGACGGAAAGAAGGACGTTATGGCGGGGGCATTTTGGTTTCAGGCACCCAACTGGGAACGCCACGAAATCGCCAAAGGAGATACTTTTACGGTCAATGGAGGCTACAGTAATTCGTTCCTGAATTTTAGTATGGATGTCAATCAAGATGGATGGATTGATTTGATACGGGTAGATTATCCCGGAATTCCAGTGGTATGGCACGAAAACCCACAGAATAAACCAGGCCACTGGAAAGTACATGTAATCAGCAAATCGTTGGGTAATGAATCTCCTTATTTTGGCGATATTGACGGTGATGGCCGCCCCGATATTGTGGGTAACGATTCTGAATCAAAACAGATTATATGGTTGAAATCTCCCACCAAAAAAGGCGATACCCAGTGGGAAAAAACGGTGATTGCGGAAGGGAATATTCCTGGTACGCACCGATTCACCCACGGCCTGGGGTTGGTAGATATGAACGATGATGGCCGGCTAGATGTGCTTATCAAAGAAGGTTGGTGGGAAGCACCTGCCGATCGTAAACAGCCCAATTGGGCATTTCATAAGGCAAATTTGGGTGAAGATTGCTCGCAAATGTACCTGCTTGATGTGAATCAGGATGGGTTGAAAGACGTCATCAGCACTTCGGCTCACGCCTATGGCATGTGGTGGCACGAGCAGGGCAAAGACGGACAAGGTAACCCCACTTGGACGAAGCATGAAATATATAAAGCGTTTTCGCAGACACACGGACTAAGTTTAGTTGATATCAACGGCGATGGACAAAAAGATTTGGTGACGGGGAAACGTTATTTTGCGCACAATGGCAACGACCCCGGAGAGTTTCAGCCAGCGGTATTGTACTGGTTTGAATTCAAGCCCGGCCCAACGCCTACTTGGACCCCGCACGAAATTGACAATAACTCGGGCGTAGGCTTGCACGTTGTGACGGAAGATATGAACAACGACCGCCTTCCGGATGTTGTGGTGGCGAACAAAAAAGGGGTACACGTGTTTTTGCAGCAAAAAAAGTAACCCTTTCGGATGCATTAAAATTCCTCTACAGGTGTCCACAGGACAGCATTTTAGCGGGGAATGATGTAAGTTTGTGTTATGAAAGTCGGCTTATTTATTCCCTGCTATGTAGACCAGTTTTACCCGCAAGTGGGTATTGCTACGCTTCAATTATTAGAGAGGTTTGGATGTCAGGTTTCGTATCCTGCCAAACAAACGTGCTGCGGTCAGCCCATGGCCAATTCTGGTTATGAGCACCTGACGCACGATTGTAACCGTTTGTTTATCAATAACTTCTCCGAGTTTGATTATATCGTTTCTCCGTCGGGAAGTTGTGTGCTACACATCAAAGACCACCTGCATGACGACAAACGTGAGGGCGAAGCAACGCACGTGCGGACGCACATTTATGAACTCACGGAGTTTTTGACTGATATCTTAAAGGTTGAAAATTTAACGGCCCATTTCCCGCATCGCGTAGGAGTGCATCAGAGTTGCCACGGGCAGCGCGGGCTGCATGTAGCCCAGATGTCGGAGTTGGTGGCACCGCCATTTTCTAAACCCGAAAAACTATTGAAGATGGTTACTGGTTTAGAGTTAGTAAAGCTCGACCGGGTGGATGAATGCTGCGGATTTGGCGGTACATTTTGTGTAGCCGAAGAAGCCGTTTCGGTACGGATGGGTATCGACCGCGTAGATGACCACATCAAAAACGGCACCGAAGTTCTGACCGGAGGCGATATGTCGTGTTTGATGCACTTGGAGGGGGTTATTCGCCGTCGTCAATTGCCCATCAAAGTAATGCACATCGCTGAGATTCTAAATGCGAAATGATTTCGAATGTAGTGGTAGATTCTCAAATCGGCCACGTGATTGTCGTATCGGGTTGTGAGCAACCTTTAATACCTGAAAAAAATGAACCACGCTGACGCCGCCGAAAAGTTTAATAAGGATTTTGACCGTACTACTTGGCACGACGAAACGCTCTGGTGGGTGCGCCAAAAGCGCGACCGCGCGGCTTTTGCCATTCCCGAATGGGAACAACTCCGCGAAACCGCCTCTCAAATCAAGCACAACGTGTTGTCTAACCTAGACAATTATTTGATTGAATTTGAGAAAAATGCGCAGAAAAGCGGCATTACAGTGCATTGGGCGGCCGATGCCCACGAGCATAACCAAATTGTCCTTTCGATTCTGAAAAGCCAAGGCGTGACGGAAATCGTAAAAAGTAAGTCGATGCTGACCGAAGAGTGTCACCTCAATCCATACCTGACAGAAAACGGCGTAGAGGTGATTGATACCGACTTGGGTGAGCGCATTGTGCAGCTAGCCGACGAGCCACCGAGCCACATCGTGTTGCCGTGTATTCACTGGAAAAAAGAAGAAATCGGTGTCTTATTTCATAAACATTTAGGAACGCCTGAAGGCTGTGCCGACCCCGTTTTATTGACCCACGCGGCCCGCGCAAACCTACGAGAGAAGTTTTTGACGCGCCGTGTGGCCATTACAGGCGTGAACTTTGCCGTGGCCGAAACGGGCGAGTTTGTGGTCTGCACCAACGAAGGCAACGCCGACATGGGCGCACACTTGGCTGATGTACACATAGCGTGCATGGGCATCGAAAAAATCATTCCCAAACGCGAACACTTGGGCGTTTTTCTGCGCCTCCTGACGCGCTCCGCTACTGGGCAGCCTATTACGACATATTCGAGTCATTTTGGTAAACCACGCGAAGGGCAGCAAATGCACATTGTGTTGGTGGACAATGGCCGTACGGTGCAATTGGGCCGCGAGCAGTTCCGCAATTCGCTCAAATGCATTCGCTGTGGGGCCTGTATGAATACCTGTCCCGTGTATCGGCGCAGCGGCGGGCACAGCTATCACAATGCAGTTGCGGGGCCGATTGGAGCCATTTTAGCGCCCAATCTGGACATGACCAAAAATGCAGATTTGCCCTTTGCCAGTACCCTTTGCGGTAGTTGTTCGAATGTGTGCCCCGTTAAAATCAACATCCACGAGCAGTTATATGAATGGCGTCAGGTGCTGACGAAAAGCGGACATTCGCCTACCGCTAAAACGCTGAGCATGAAAGTGATGTCGGCGGTTTTGTCCAATCCGACCGTGTATCATTTGTCGGGAAAAATCGGCCGGTTTGCCATGGCCAATGCCCCGTTTGTGGTCAATAATTCATTCAATCCTTGGTTCAAACAACGCGAAATGCCCGAGCCACCCAAGGAATCGTTTGGCGAATGGTACAAGAAAAACAGGGGTGAGAAGTGAGGAAGTAGGGGCAAGCCTTGCGTTTGCCCAGCGAGTTAGAAAGAGCCGAACATCGACCTAAATTTATCGGCTGCTTCAGTTGCATTTAGATGCTTCCAGCATGACAAAAATATATTAAAATGAGTCGTGAAAAAATACTGGCTGCCGTAGCCCAAAATAAACCAACTTTGACGCCGTTGCCCGAAATTCAAAATTTTGGCAACCCTTACGCGAATTTGGTAGAACAGTTTAAGACCGTTCTGACCGCAATTGGCGGTGAGGTGGTGTACGTCAAAGATTGGGAAGAAATCAGGGCGTATATCCAAACGCATTTCGGTGGGCGTCGCATTGTGACCAACATTGACCCGTTGGCCGATGTAGCGCAGGAAAGTTGGATAAAATCAGACCCACATTCTTTGGAGGATGTGGGCTTGGCCATTTTGAAAGGCCAATTTGGCGTGGCCGAAAATGGCTCTATTTGGGTCACCGAGACCGAAATGGGGCAGCGTGTAACGCCTTTTATTGCCGAAACGCTCGCTTTAGTGATTCAAAAATCAGAACTCGTCCCCAAGATGCATGATGCTTACGTCCGTATTGGAGGAGAGCGTTATGGGTTTGGGGCCTTCATCGCGGGCCCTTCCAAAACCGCCGATATTGAGCAATCTTTGGTCTTGGGAGCGCATGGCCCTAAGTCTATGTTGGCGTTTTTGATGGACTAAACAAAATCCTATAAAAATCACTGGGGCGCAAAGAGATTATATTTCTTTGCGCCTTTTTATGTACAGTCGTTATTTCTCTCTTAGTTTGTGCATCATAAATCAAACTTCTGCTCCTTCCTAAAATGCGTTTTCTCAAAATTCTTCTCAAAATTCTCGGCGGTCTGGTCGCGCTGATTGCGGTTGTATTGGTGTGTATGTTGACTACCATTGACGATACGCCCTACCAAGAAATGCCCTATTATCAACAATGGAAGACCCAAATGAAGGAGCTGCCGGTTAGAAAGCAGTCATCGGGCCTTAATCAATTGAAAGCGGGTTGGGCAAAGGTAAATTTTACGCCAAAATCACCCACGCCCACGGCTGGATATGGCGTAAGGCGGGGGGCTTTGTACACATCGGTGCATGATTCTATTTATGTTCGGGCGGTGGTCATCGAAAATGGTGACACCAAAGCCGCTATCGTTGCCGCTGATTTATTGATTATTCCGCCCGCCGTTACCGAACAACTCAAAGAGAAACTCAAAGCAACGGGAATTCCGTTTGAGCAAGTTTATTTTGGTGCAACGCACTCGCACAACAGCATGGGTGGTTGGAGTGAAGGAATTGTCGGGAAGTTGTTTGGGGGAGAATTTAACGAAGCAAATGTAACGTGGATTGCCGATGCGATGGTTAAAGCAGTGACTTTGGCGCAAAAAGACCTCCAACCTGTAACAGTGGCGTACAATCAATTGGCTGATACCGCGCGTGTTAGAAATCGGGCGTTTGATGAAGGGACTATTGACCCGTTTGTGCGTACCATGCAGTTTGTAAGAAACGACGGCCAAAAAGCCTTGCTGTGCTCCTACGCGGCCCATTCAACGATTATGAGTTCCGACAACATCGTGCTCTCGCGCGATTACCCAGGGGTGTTGGTAGATTCGTTGGAAAAAGGAGAAGCCAATTTTGCCCTGTTTATGTCGGGGGCGGTGGGGAGCATGGGGCCTAAAATTGGGATAGAATCTGATTCTGACTTTGTTAAAGTGGGGACCGAAGCCGACAGTTTAGAAAGCGATGTTCAGAAGCAACTTACTCAAATCCAACCTTTTCCAAATCCAGTTTTTCAGATGGTAACGTTTCCATTGCCGCTGCGCCAGCCGGTTCCGAGAGTTACCACGGGTTTGAGCATGAGGCCTTGGGTGTTTCATTGGGCTTTTGGCGATTATCCCAATTATGTCAAGGCGATGCGCATCGGTAATGTTTTGATGGTGGGTTTCCCGTGTGATTTTTCGGGAGAATTGGTGGCCGAAATGAGCGCTTATGCCGAAAAGAAAGGATTGCAATTGATGGTTACGAGCTTCAATGGAGGGTATATTGGGTACATTACACCCGATAAATACTACGGAAGAGATACCTACGAAACCCTCACCATGAACTGGTTTGGGCCTTACAACGGTGCCTATTTTCAGGAAATTGTGCGCGATTTGGTGGATAAGATGTCTGCATAAATTCAACGTTGGCGAGGACTGGGTCGCACCGGCGGACTGGTCCTCGCCAACGTTATTATTTACTTCTGTGGTCTTTTATAACGAATAGGCGCTTCTGGCTCGGGTTTGAGCGTCACGCTTTGCGTCTTCAACAATTCCAACGCTACCTGCACCGATTTTTCCAGTTGCGGGTCTTCGCCTTTGGCTACTTTGGCGGGGTCTTGGTGGACCTCCACATCGGGCGCAATGCCTTCACCTTCTACCGACCATTTTCCGTCAATATCATAAAAACCACCGCGTGGCGCTACCATCCGACCACCGTCAATGAACGGCGGGGTGTCCCACGTGCCGACCAACCCTCCCCAGGTGCGGGTGCCTACCAACGGACCGACTTTGGCTTGGCGGAACAAGAACGGCATCAAATCACCCCCAGAGCCAGCGCGCTCATTGATAATCATTACTTTAGGGCCCCAAAGCCCAGCCATCGGTGTGGTAAAGGGCTTATGGTCGTTGGCGCGACTGTTGAAATATCCTTGTAATTTTCGGGCCAAAACGTCCACAATATAGTCAGCGGCCGAACCGCCGCCGTTGTTGCGCTCGTCAATAATCGCTCCCTTTTTATCCTGTTGGGCAAAATAATAACGGTTAAAATACTCGTAGCCTCCATTGCCCGTATTGGGAATCCATACGTAGGCCAACTGGCCCTTGGAAAGTTCGGATACCTTGCGACGATTGCCTTCCACCCAAGCCCGCGTGCGGAGCTGGGCTTCGTTGGCAATGGGCACCACCGTAATCAACTTAGCGGCTTTTAAGTCGGGCGTAGCACTTACCCGAATTTTGATTTGGCGGTTGGCCGTGCCTTCCAATAAACTGTAAATATCCATCTCTGCCGTAAGGGGCACGCCGTTGATTTCCAGCAGATAATCACCTTCTTTGACGTCGATGCCTGGGCCAGAGAGGGGAGCACGCAACTCAGGATTCCAGTTTTCGCCCGTAAAAATGGTTTTGAGGCGATATAACCCATTTTCAATGCGAAAATCTGCCCCCAAAAGTCCCGCAGGATTGTTATTATCCAAGGTTGGAAAATCACCGCCTGAGGTATAGGAATGCCCTACGGCAATTTCTCCACCCAAAATATCGACCACGTAATTGAGATCGGTGCGGTGACGAACGTGGTCAATCCAAGGAGAGTACCATTGATACACATCGTTCCAAGGAGCGCCGTGGGTATTGTTTACATACAGAAAGTCTCGTTGGTAGCGCCAGCCTTCGCGGAAGATTTGCTTATACTCGGCTTTGGGGTCAATCTGAATTTTCATGCCTGCCATGTTCAGCTTTCCGTCGCCTGGTTTAGGGGGATTGGCGGTGGCTACAATACCCCATGAACCTTCGCTGCGGTACAGCAGATTCTTGCGGTCGTGTGCCGTAACGGCATATTGAATTCCCTTCAAAAAATCTTCGTTTTTCTGGTCTTTGAGGGTGTATTTATGAAGGATAAAGCCAGGTTGGTCGGGGATGTTTTCGGTAAAAAACAGAGAACCTTCAGGGCCTTCGATGATTTGGTCATAATCTTTTACCGCTACTTTGGGCAACGCCAGAATGCGCTGGTCAAGCCCATCCAAATCTATTTTTACCACAACTCCCTTTTTAGGTTCTGGTTTTTCGTCCTTTTTGGGCACTTCTTTGCCTTTCTTATCCGTTTTCTTGGATTTGTCGTCGGTGGTTGGCTCTTCTTTCTTTTCGGTTTTTTCTACGATTTCTTCGTCACTTTTGGGCAGAAAAGGAGATGGCTCGCCTTTGGCCAAAACAATCATGTATACCCCACGGGTAACGGGCATTTGATACGAGCTCATGTCAAGCCAACCTGTGTTTAGCGCAAAATTCGTACTCGCTAAAAAATACAAATACTTACCGCTGGCGTCCCACACGGGCGAAATCGCGTCTGACATGCCGTCGGTCAATTGATGCGTTAGGCCCGTTTCAAGGTTATAGACTTTGATGGCTTTGTGTTGATTGTCCAAAATACGGGCGTAGGCAATCCATTTGCTGTCGGGCGACCAAACGGGGTTCAGACTGCGATTTGGGTGCGCGAAACGCTCGGTATCAATCTTTTTGGGTTGACCACCCTCAACTTCAATAACCCATAAATTATAATCCGTATCGGTGTATGAAATGTATTTGCTATCGGGCGACCATTGGGGTTTAAAGTAAAATGTGGGAGTGGGTAAGGCCACGGCGCGCGGTTTTTCGAGTCCTTCTTGGTCCGAAATCATCAACTGATATTCACCGCTGGCGTCCGAAAACCAAGCAATCTTCTGACCATTGGGCGACCATACAGGCGAGCGGTCGGCCACGCCTGAACTGTGGCTGATGTTGCGCCAATCGCCGTTTTCTTTGGGAACGGTAAAAATATCTCCTCGGTATTCAAACAAAGCCCGTTTACCCGTGGGAGAAAGCGACGCATTCAACAGGGCCGACGGGCGCACATCTTGCCAGCGGGGCAATGCCCACGTAAAATCTCCCTGAACGTTGATTATCAGTTGCTTGGCTTGCCCAGTTTGCGGGTCGAGCAGGTGGAGGTAGCCTCCTTGTTCATACACGATGCGGTCATTGGAAGCATCCAGACTTTTTACGTCAAAATCTTTGTGAAAAGTGACCTGCTTCAGCTCATTGGTTTTGGGGTTGAACGACCAAATATTGTTGGCATAGTCGCGCTCAGAAAGAAAATAGACCATGTCTTTATACCAAACGGGGTCGGTATGGCGCTCACGGTCGGTTTGAGGAGTAGTTTTGAGCGTAAGGGTTTTTAAGTCTACAATCCAGATGGGTTGGGCCTGTCCGCCGCGATAATTACGCCATTCGGGGTCCCAAAAGCCGATGGTTTGGTAGGCCGCCATTTGGCCATCGTCCGAAATCTCTCCCGCGTGGGCTTGCGGAATGGGCAGTTCTTCTTGAAATCCGCCCTTAACATTGACTTTGAAAAACTTAGCAATGGCGGTTGGATAGCCACTGCGCCCCGAACGAAAAACGACACTCTGCCCGTCGGGAGTCCAGCCCTGCACCGCGTCTTCACCTGGATGCCAAGTGAGGCGTTTGGGTTCGCCACCAGTGGCGGGAATAACGTACACGTCGGTGTTGCCAGCGTACTGGGCCGAAAATGCAATCAGGCTACCGTCGGGCGAAAAATGAGGGAGAGATTCGGTGCCTTCGTGGGTGGTGAGGCGTTGGGCGTTGCCGCCGTCGCGGTCAACGAGCCAGAGGTCGTCGGCATATACAAAGACAATGGCGCGGTCGCTGACGGTGGGTTGACGCAGCAGACGAGTGCCTTGTGCCGAGGCGTGGCTACTGTTGCCCCAAAAACCAACCAGTAAGGCCAGAAAGGGTAGAAATCGCATGATGAAGGGTTATTTAGTTTTGCTGAAAATTACGTATATTTGCAATGCTCCCCAAATCTATTTCCCCGTGGTACGCTAGTAGCGATTTATCTCTGTAGTTTCTCTGTATTCAAGGTTATCTTTATTCGATTTTAGAAAGTACGAAAATCAACAAATACTGATTTTTCCAAAGGCACCACTTCATCGTGATAAACTTTGAGGAGTTGCGGCCCCGCTTGAAGGTATATTTTGTAGTGACTTCCTTCAAATACTACCCGTTTTACCACACTTTCTACCCCATAAATGGTAGGCGAAAGGGAGAGCGTGAGTTTTTCGGGCCGAATGGCGAGCCGGCCATCGGGGAGGTGAGAATGGATATGGTTTTTGAAAAAATCTGCATCCAACAGATTTATTTCGCCCGTCAGTTCGGCCACGTAGGCATCGGCGGGTGAATGATAAATGGCTTCAGGCGTACCGAGCTGAATCAAATTTCCATGTTGTAAAATACCCATGCGCGTAGAGAGGCTGAGGGCATCATTGGCGTCGTGGGTGACAAAAATGCAGGCAATGCCCGTTTGTTCGGCCAGCTCTCGAATGGTTTCGGTGAGGCGGCGACGGTTGGGTAAGTCCAAATGGGCAAAAGGCTCATCCAACAGCAATACTTTGGCTTCTTCGGCCAAAGCCCGGGCAATGGCGGTGCGCTGTTTTTCGCCACCTGAGAGCGATTTGGCGGGATGTTCGGCCACGGATTCCAGTTGACAAAGCTGGAGTAATTCGTCTACCCGTTCGTTGCGGTAGGCTTTTTCGTAATACCGCAACGCATAATTTATGTTCTCCCGGACCGTCAACGGTGCCGAAAGATTATAGTCTTGATGAACAATTTTGATGTCGGGATGGCCCGGGATGAGCTGGTCGCTAGCAAGGCGTAATTTTTGTCCCTGAAGCCAAACGTCCCCTTCGTCGGGGTCCAATAATCCCGCCGCAATACGGAGTAAGGTGCTTTTGCCAGATCCGCTTTCGCCCAGTAAACCAAAGATTTCACCTTCAAAAAGCGCAAAGCTAACTTCTTTGACGACCCATTGTTTTTGGTATATTTTTGAAACGGAATTGAGTTTAAAAAAAGACATTGTTCGCAAAACTATAAGTTACCTCTCAGAAATTTCGGTTTTTATCGCTCAAAAGTACAACAAACTATTGGGTATAAAATTTCTTAGCTAACTTGCCTTGTCAATGGTATGTAAGGGGAAGGATAAGAAGTACGGACATTACAATCTGTGACTTTGAACACCTACTTTCCTGCACCAGACTAAACACTAAAAACCAAACTTTATGATTCGTCAATTACTCTATGGAGGAGTACTGGCATTGGCGTGTGTTGCGCAGACTTTAGAAGCGCAAACGACGTACAATAGCCACGCACAACTCTCTGGCCGACTTAAAAACCTCTCGACAAAGTTCAACGCATTGGCTTCGGTGAGTTCTATCGGTAAAAGTGCCGGTGGTCGCGACCTTTGGCTACTTACTTTAGGAAAAGGAGATGCCACCAAAAAACCAGCCATTCTCATTGTGGCTGGGCTAGATGGTACCCACTTGGCAGGTAGTGAATTGGCCATCCAGACGGCCGAAAAAATGCTTGGAGCGGCTAACGCTGACAGCGTGGCTAAGCTATTGGAAACCAAGACGTTCTATTTTCTGCCAAGCATGAACCCCGATGCGCAGGAGCAGTTTTCGGCTAAACTAAAGTACGAACGTACAACCAATGACTCCAAAACCGACGACGACCGCGATGGCCGCGTAGATGAAGATCCGTTTGAGGATCTCAACGGCGATGGCGTTGTGTCGTGGATTCGCGTAGAAGATGCGGCGGGAACCTATGTAGCGAGCAAAGAAGACCCGCGCATTCTGGTCAAAGCTGACCCTTCAAAGGGCGAAAGCGGTAAATATTTGGTTTATACGGAAGGCATTGATAACGACAAAGATGGAGTATACAACGAAGATGGCGCGGGGGGTGTAAACCCAGAGAAGAACTTTACGTTTGATTATCAGATATTTACAACTGGTTCGGGAGAACACGCCGCTTCGGAGCCAGAAGTACGCGCTTTACTGGATTTCCTGTATCGTGCCCCCAATATTTTTGCGGTTCTTACCTTTGGTCCCAACAACAACCTGAGCGAAGCTCCGCGTTTTGACCCGGCAAAAGTGGCTCGTCGGATTTTGACTGGACCACTTGCAAAAGATGCCAAAGCGATGGAGCAGGTGTCAAAACTATACAATGGTCGTACGGCTTTGAAAGACGCACCTACCATGCCGCAAACACGCGGGAATTTCTCCCAAACTGCCTATTACCACGCGGGTCGTTATAGCTTTACGACCCCAGGCTGGTGGACTCCCAAAGTAGAAGCCCCCAGAGATACGACCAGAAGAGCCGCCGCAACCGCCCCAACTACTCCTTCTCCAACTGCACCTGCTGCCACAGGCGGCCCCGCTGGTGGTGGACGCATGGGCGGTGGTGCTGCCGCCGCCGCAACAAACGCGGCCAATGCAAGTGAAGATGATGCCCGTTTTCTGAAGTGGGCAGACAAAGAAAAATTGACGGGTGTGTATGTCGATTGGAAGACCATTCAGCACCCTGATTTCCCTGGCCAAAAAGTGGAAGTGGGGGGGATTGTCCCTTTCTCTAAATTGAACCCGCCGGTCTCTTATTTGACCGCTGCTGCCGATAAACATGTAAAATTTCTGACGGGATTGGGTGCGCAGATGCCCGAAATTCAATTGGTAAATGTAAAAACGGAATCCTTGGGCAATGGCCTGACGCGCATTACGGCAACCGTTATCAATAAAGGATTGATGCCAACCTATGCCGAAATCGGCGACCGTGTTCGATTTGTTCAGAAAGTAAAAACCGAACTGAAATTGGGCGCTGGACAGGCCATTGTGTCGGGTAAACGCCTAAACCTCCGCGCCGCGCTTGCTTCTGATGAGTCGGAAGAATACACCTGGTTGGTGTCGGGAACTGGTAAATTGACCATTGAAACGGGATGTCCTACGGCAGGCGTAAAATCAGCAGATGTGACGTTGAAGTAGGCCTTTCTGATAATCGTTATTTGTTATCCGTTAATTGTAGAAACAATGAAAAAACACATTCACTCATTTATATATGCACTCGTTTGCTGCACTTTAGCGGTCAACGCTTTTGCACAAACTGCACCCCAAACCGACCCAGACCTGAACGGTATGCGGGCGATTGGAACCCCCGCCAATCCTAAAGTAAAATGGGGTTGGAATTATTATATGGACTACGCTGGGTTCAACAAACTGATGCAAGAACTCGCCAAAGCGTACCCCGATTTGGTCAAATACGAATCCATCGGAAAATCGTTTCAGGGGCGTGAGATGTACGTCATTACCGTTACGGATTTTAAAAGCGGAAAAGCCGAAAATAAGCCTGCTTTCTGGATTGACGGAAACATCCATGCCAATGAGTTGCAGGGAACGCAGTTTGCCATGTACACGGCTTGGTATTTGGCCGAAAGTTTCGGGAAAATGGATTTTGTAACCGATATGTTGAAAGGACGTACATTTTACATATTGCCTTCACTTAACCCCGATGCGCACGAAAATTTTATCTATAAATCAAACACCACTAGCTCGTCGCGCTCTGGCATGATGCCGCTCGACGACGACGGCGATGGTTTGGTGGATGAAGACACTTACGATGATTTGGATGGTGATGGCAACATCGTGACCATGCGTCGCAAATCTCCTACGGGGCGGTATAAAGTAGACCCTGATTTTCCGGGTCGTATGATTTTGGCCAAGCCAGATGAGCAAGGAGAATACGAAATGCTTGGTTTTGAGGGGATTGATAATGATGGTGACGGACGTGTTAATGAAGACAATCCGGGAGCATACGACCCTAACCGCGACTGGGGCTGGGGCTGGCAGCCTGATTATATTCAGGGTGGGGCGCTTTTTTATCCGGGAACATTGCCCGAAACAAAAAACGTGAAGAAATTCTTTTACTCACATCCCAACATTGCAGGTGCGCAAAGTTACCACAACTTCGGCGGGATGTTTTTGCGTCCTCCGGGGGCGGAAGAAGATGCCATGTACGTGCCGCAATCTGATATTGCCGTGTATGATGTAATCGGAAAAACGGGCGAGAAAATGATTCCGGGGTATAAGTACTATGTGCTTTGGAAAGACCTTTATACGGTGTATGGAGGTGAAATTGATTGGATTGGACTGGGGCGCGGCGTGTTTATGTTCTCCAACGAAATCAATACGTCTTGGCGGATGTTCAACAAAAACTCTACCGAAAACCGCAACCAAAACAGTGAGTTTGAGGAGTTTGATAAGTTCTTGTTGTTGGGTGACGGCTACGTCAAATGGAAACCCATCAAACACCCACAATACGGCGATATCGAAATCGGGGGCACCAAACGCAACTATATTCGTAACACGCCGGGCTTTTTGTTGGAAGAAGAAGGGCACCGTAACATGGCCTTTACCATGCTTCATGCCTACCACATGCCTAAGTTGGAAATCATTGATATTAAAACCAAAGCCTTGGCCAATGGCCTGACGGAAGTAACAGCAGTGGTGCAAAACCAACGCGCTATTCCGACGCACTCCGCGCATGATTTAAGATTCAAAATCGAGCGACCTGATTACATCACGCTCAAAAACGCGCAAGTATTGGCGGGAATGATTGTAGAAAATGAAGATTTGGGAATCACGAGAGAACAAAAATACAATCCGCAAACGATTGAAGTAGCCAACATCGCTGGTACCGTCGGCGGCGGAGGTGGCGGCGGCGGTTTTGGCGGTTTCGGGGGCGGCGGAAATTCCGTAAAAGTACGCTGGATTGTAAAAGGCAAAGCCGACAAATGGACCGTTGAGGTAGACAGCCGCAAAGGAGGCATTGTTTCCAAAACCCTGTAACACACCTTATATTTTACATTTATTATTTTTCGGTTTTGCGGTTTTATAAATCGGGCAGACGTAAAGCCTGCCCCTACTGGTTTTTTAATTTTGCATTAATATGAACGAAAAATTGGCTGCCCGAAAGCGCAGCCAATTTTTTTTGCGCCGTTTTTTTACGTTCTTCGTTTAACCTAATATTAACCCCATTTCATGAAACAACTCTGCACCCTCATCACGTTTGTTTTCTTCGCCACAACCGCAACTTTTGCCCAAGAATACGATGTACTCATACGCGGCGGTAAAATTGTAGACGGAACCGGAAATGCTTGGTTTTACGGCGATGTAGCAATTAAAAATGGCAAGATTGCACGCGTTGGCCAATGGCCGAATGCCACCGCCAAGAAAATATTGGATGCCAAAGGGCTGATTGTGAGTCCAGGTTTTATTGATGTACACACCCACATTGAAGAAGACGAATTCCGACTCCCTACGGCCGACAATTTTATATATGATGGCGTTACTACCGTGGTAACGGGCAATTGTGGTTTGTCAAACGTAGACTTAGGGCTGTATTTTAAACAACTAGACAGTGTCAAAACATCAGTCAACGTGGCGTCGTTGATTGGCCACAATGACGTTCGGAAAGCGGTGATGGGCACGGCCAATCGGTTTGCAACCACCGAAGAGCAACAGCGTATGGAAGCCCTCGTCGAAAAAGCCATGAAAGACGGGGCCTATGGTCTGGCCACGGGGCTGATTTACGTACCCGGTACCTATTCCAACACCGAAGAAGTGGTGGGATTGGCCAAAGTGGCGGCTCGCTACGGCGGCGTGTATGCCTCGCACATTCGTTATGAAGGCGATGAAGTCCTGACCGCCATTGAAGAGGCCGTTAATATCGGGCGGCAAGCCGCCATTCCTGTTCAGATTTCGCACTTTAAAGTAAGCGGACAAAACAACTGGGGACGCTCCAAAGAGACCATTGCGGCTGTCGAAAACGCCCGACGTGAAGGCATCGACGTCACCATTGACCAATACCCCTATACCGCCAGCAGCACTGGGCTAAATACATTATTGCCAAGTTGGGCGCTGGCAGGTGGGCTGGATTCTATCAAAGCACGCGTCAACGACCCTGCCACGCGTCAGCGTATGGTGAAAGAAATGGTGGCAACGCTCAAACGTCGTAAGCAAAATCACTTTACCTATGCTGTAGTGGCCTATTATGACGCTGATACCACGCTCAACGGTAAAAATATTGAAGAGATAAATCTCCTGAAAGGGCGCAAACATAAAGCAACCGTAGAAGCCGAGACCATCATGGAAATGGCCGTCAAAGGTGGGGCTAGTATGGTATTTCATGGCATGGGCGATTGGGACGTCGAAAACATTATGCGGTATCCGCAAAATATGTTTGCCTCCGATGCTTCCATTCGGGTGTATAACTTTGGTGTGCCTCACCCGCGCGGCTACGGCACCAACGCCCGCGTGTTGGGTTACTACGTACGTCAAAAGAAAATCATCCCCTTGGAAGAAGCCATTCGTCGCATGACTTCATTGCCTGCCCAAAAATTCAAGTTGGCCGAGCGAGGCCTGCTTCAAGCTGGTCGAGTGGCTGACGTACTCGTGTTTGACGAGAATACCATCATCGACGTTTCTACCTACGATCGTCCGCATCAATATTCACGTGGGATGAAGTACGTCATCGTCAACGGGGAATCGGTTGTAGAAAATGAAAAACATACGGGGCTGCGGGCTGGAAAGGTATTGCGGAAAGGGGAATAGGTTTCTGCCCCATTTTCTTTGTCGAACCCTGCATTTATTTCATAATGGTGATGCTTTAATTGCTTCTCACACAGGCTAGAGGCGCGAATCTGGCACGTATACGGCATTTTGCTAATAAGTCAGATAACTACTGTATCTTGATACAATTACCATTAACTAAATTGGTGTAGGTAAGATATAAGAAAATTAGCAAATTCGTTCTTTAATTATGGCTTTCCGTTATTGCTTATGAAAATTAGATTGATTTTTATTGCTTTGTTTTACGCGGTAAGCATTGGATTGACGGCTCAAAATCGCATGGTCGATAGTCTGCGGCAGTGGCTGGCCACGCATCCTGTCCAAGACAGTGCGCGTGTCGTGACACTCCATCGGTTGGCTTATCGCCTTTCTGAAATTGACCAAACTACCGCGTGGCGCTACGCCAATGAAGCTAACCAGCTCGCCAAAAAACTCAATAACAATACTAATATTGGTCAAAGTTTTATCAATTACGCCATTCTGGAGTCGTTGGAAGGGAATTATGCCAAAGGTCAGGAATATTATCTTACAGCGTTGAAGCTTTTTGAACAGACAGGGTGGGAGCGTGGCAAAGCGATTTGCCTCAACAATATTGCCGAAAACTACAAAAGCATGAATCAACTTGATAAGGCGTTGTATTATACTTTTCGTGCTTTGGAGTTGAACAAAAAAAAGAATGAAATACGGGGAATGGCAGTTAATCACGAGCAAATCGGCGACTTATATCGTCGAATGGGCCGCTATGAAGAATCGTTAAAATACTTAGATCAAGGTCTGAAATTGGCGGAGCAAGCCGACCAAAATTACCAGATATTGCCCCAAATTTTACTAGGAATTGCCCGAAATTATAACGACCGGCGGGAGTTTGCGACGGCGCTTTGGTACATGGGGAAGGCTACACAGCAAAGTCAACAACACGGCGAAAAATTACTCCAAATTCAGTGCTATGAAGAATCTGCGAAGACGTTCAGGCTTCAACAGAAACTCGATAGCGCCAAAGTGTATTTTCAAAAAGCCCTCGACACGGCTACGCAGTTTGGATCCATTGTGGAAATTGCACATATCAATCAAGAGATGGCGGAATTGGCGGAAATGAAGGGGGACTTTCAAGCGGCGTTGGGCTATTTTAAAGCGTACAAAATGCTGAACGATTCGATAGAACGGAAAAAGAATGTGGTGCGTGCCGAGTTGGTTGAATTGAAATATACCGCTTTCGAGAAAGACAAAGAAAACCAACGCCTCAAGCAAATTAAGGCCTCACAGGAAGCGGAATTGAAGAGCCAAACCTATTGGATTATTTCGCTGGCGTCGGTTATTGTGGTGTTGATGGGGGTTTTGAGCTACGCATTTTACAGAAATCGGTTGAAACAAATTCGCGATGCCCAAAAAACACAGGCCGAAACCATCCGTCAAATGCAGTTGTCGGACCGCATTCGGAGTCAGATTGCGCGCGATTTGCACGATGATTTGGGCGCAACACTGAGCGGTGTAGCAATGCTGAGTCAAGCGGCCAAACGCCAACTGAAGGACAAAGACGAACAGTTAAAAGAACTGTTGGACCTGATAAGCATAAACTCGCAACGAACCGTGAGTACGATTCGGGACATTATCTGGACCACTCGCCCCATGAATGATAGCCTGGAAAGTATCACGACCAAGATGAAAATTTTTGCGTCAGAAATGCTTGAACCAAAGCACATTCACTACGATTTTTGTATTTCAGAAGAATTGAAAGGCTATAAGCTGCCGTCTAATCAACAGTATAATTTTTACCTTATTTTTAAAGAAGCCATCAACAATGCCGCCAAATATGCGCAGGCACGTAATGTTTGGATAAAGATTTGCAGAAAAAACCAACAACTTCATCTTGAGATTAAAGATGATGGAATAGGCTTTGATAAAGAAGCCGCGAAAGGCAGCGGTAACGGACTTTTTAACATGGAAAAACGGGTGGAAGAACTTGACGGCAGCATGACTGTGCAATCAGCACCTAATCAGGGTACAATTATCGAACTCACTTTGCCCCTTGCTACGCCTCTGGTATTTACTGATAGAGCGTTTGTTGAAGTGGGATAAGCCTCCCAAAAAGCAGTTGAGCGTATATCTTCCCCTAAAGAACCATTGACGTAAGAGGAGTATTATTTGTTGCATTGGGGAGAAAACAGTAGGTTGCGCTTTAGAAATGTATAAAAAATACGCCATGACCTCGCTTTCGGCCGTTATTATTACTGTAAACCAAGAAAAGAAAATCGCTAAAACGATTGAAGCCCTCAAAGCCCTCACCAATGATATTGTAGTTGTGGATTCTGGCAGCACCGACCTTACCCGGAAAGTAGCCCGGGCGGCGGGAGCCAACGTGCTCGAACGACCTTGGACGGGGTATTCTGAGCAGAAAAACTTTGGTAATCAGTGGGCAAAACATGATTGGATTTTATCCGTCGACGATGACGAGGTAGTAAGCCCAGAGTTAGTTGAAAGCATAAAGCAGGCCTTCACTCCCGCCCCAGAGGCTGATGCCTATGATTTGCCTTTCAGAACAGTTTTTGCGGGGAAGTTGATTCGCTTTGGTGGTTGGAATCCAGAATCACACGTCCGAATTTTTAACAGAAAAAAGATTCAGTGGAATACTGACGCGGTCCATGAAGGCTTAACGCTCAAACCAGAGCATACTGTAAAAAAACTAACGGGGTATGTACATCATTATACCGTTGATACACCCGAACAATTTATCGCCAAAACCGACCGATACAGTACACTTTTTGCTGAAAAAGGGCGAAAAATAGGCAAAAAAGCTTCTTTTGTTAAAGTCTACCTTAGTCCAGCGTTTCGGTTTTTGGTAGAATATATCTTCAAATTTGGCTTCTTAGATGGGTATTATGGCTGGTTTATTGCCAAAGAAAATGCCCGTTATACGTATTTGAAGTACAAAAAGCTAAGGTAGAGGTGGGGCTTGCTTACACCTAACTTTTAGGTGTTTTGAATTATAAGACAGCATAAAAAAAGCGTCAGACGGTTTGAACGGGGACGCCCAGTCCGTCTGACGCTTAGATAAGCTAGGAAATATGATGAATTTATGCCTTCACAACCCATCCAAAAGGGTCTTCTGTTTTTCCAGTACGGAGATCGGTTAAAAAGTTTTTAACCCGCGAAACAAATGAATCTTCGGTTACGACAGGAAGTTCGTAGTCGGTTCCTTCAAAGCCGATAACGCCAAACGGGGATACAACTACGGCCGTACCCGCCCCAAAGGCTGCTTCTAAACGACCCTCTTTTAAGGCATCAATCACTTCTTTGACCGACACCTTACGCTCTTCGACGGGGATATTCCAGTGATGGGCAATATCTACGATGCTGTTGCGGGTTACTCCGTTCAAGATTGTATCGGAAGTAGCTGGTGTGATAAGTTTACCGTCAATCACGAACATGACGTTCATCGTGCCTGATTCTTCTACAAAAGCATGGTCACGGGCGTCGGTCCAGATGATTTGGTCGTAGCCCTGTTGTTGTGCCAAGCGTGCAGGATAGAGTGAGCCACCATAATTGCCAGCGCATTTGGCGGCACCAACGCCCCCTTCGGCGGCGCGGATATAATGCTGTTCAACTTTTACGCGGGGAGGTTTTGAATAATACTTACCTACAGGTCCTGTAAAAATGATAAACTTATAAGTGTCGGAAGGTTTTACGCCGATGTATGCGTCGGTAGAAAACATATACGGACGGATATACAAAGAGGAGTCGGGCGTGGTAGGAATCCAAGCCGCATCTGTACGGAGCAGTTCGGTGAGGCCACCCATGAAAATTTCTTCGGGGACTTCTGGCATGCACATACGCGTGGCCGACTTGTTAAAACGCGCCCAGTTATCCAACGGACGGAACATCAGTGGCTCACCTGCTTCGTTTTTGTAGGCTTTCATTCCTTCAAAAATCGCTTGCCCGTAGTGGAGAGCGGCAGTGGCGGGGCTTAGGCTGAGGTTGGCATAGGGGACAATTTGAAGGTTGGTCCATTCGCCGTTGATATAGTCGGCGACAAACATGTGGTCTGAATAATGGCGACCAAATACCAAATTGTCGAAATCTACTTCATGGATACGCGAAGCTTCTACGCGTTTGATTTCCATGGCCAATGTGTCCGTTGTCATTGTGTTGGTGGTTTTACTGTATGTAAGCAATTATTGTATCTGATTTCTAAGTATCAACTGTTCTGTATCAGCACTTAGTGTGCCGAAAGACCAAAATTAGTTGTCAATGCAAATATTTTTATTTTTCGGCGAAAAGACAAGAAAATATCAGTTTAGTTATCAAAAAAATGAATTGGGCTCGTAGGGGCAGGCCTTGCGTCTGCCCTTTTGTACCGTTGCGTCTGCCCTTTTGTATCGTTGCGTCTGCCCTTTTGTACCGTTGCGTCTGCCCTTACGAGGATTTACGGCCCGCCCATTTTATTTCTTCTATTCCCAATTCCTGTGCCATTTTTCGTGAAAGCACAAATAAATAATCCGAAAGACGGTTTAAGTACCGAATCACCTCGGCTTCAACGGGTTCAGATTCATTGAGTGCAATGACCAAACGCTCGGCCCGCCGGCAAACCGTCCGGGCTACGTGCCCAAACGACACCGAAGGATGCCCTCCTGGCAGAATGAACGAACGCATGGGCTCAAGTACGGTGTTCATTTCGTCCATGGCAAGCTCCAATGCGACGATGTCTTCTTCGTGGAGGTCAGGGATAAAGTGTTTTTTGTTGTCAGGCTCGGAGGCCAAAATGGAGCCAATCGTAAAGAGGCGGTCCTGAATGTATTTTAAAAAGTCGCGGCGTACTTCGTTTACGGGTTGGTCGCGGACTAAGCCGATGTAGGAATTGAGCTCATCTACCGTGCCGTAGGTATCGATTCGTAAATCTGCCTTACTGATGCGCGTTCCGCCCACGAGCGAAGTGGTGCCTTTATCACCCGTTTTTGTATAAATTTTCATGTATTTTTGGTACGGCTAGTCAATCATTCTTTGTTCGACTTGCCTGTTTTTAGTGTTTCAACAAACTAATGGGGAAAACGGTTTAATTCTGCTTAAAACATGTAAATTGAAGATTGAAATAAAGAAACTTACGCCAATCCAAAATACAATGATAGAAACTGCTTTTCAAATCGCTAATGCGCTCGTATTGCCCCAATGGCTTCTGATGATTGTTGCGCCGCGTTGGCGCGTTTCGCAGTGGTTGGTGCGCTCGTACCTGATTCCCGTTTTGCTTGCGTGCCTGTACGCATATTTTATTTTCAGCGGTGGGCCGTTGAATTTCAATGACTTCAGTACGTTTGAGGGGGTCAAAAGTTTATTTTCTAAAGGCGGAGACGGCGCGGTGTTGGCCGGGTGGATTCACTATTTAGCGTTTGATTTAGTAGCAGGAAGTTTTGTGTTGAAAGACTCTCAAGAGAAAAATATCCCGCACTGGTGGATTATCCTCCCGCTGTTTTTTTGCTTTATGCTGGGGCCGATTGGATTGCTGGCGTATTGGGTTATTCGGACATTCTACCTACGAAAAATAGCCTAAGTGTCTCTAATAATGCAACTTCTCTTGATTCTTTTTGAAGCCTTTTTAGTGGGTAGTTTGCTTTTATTAAAAAATCCCTCACGCCCTTCGCTAAATAAATATTAGATTTTGATGATTTTGGTCTTCCTATGGTAAATCAACAATAGCATTCAGTAATCCGAAATTATACACATGGAAAATGAACTCCGCAGCCAGGACTGGTTTGGCAAAGAAGGTAAAGACGGTTTTATTTACCGCAGTTGGATGAAAAACCAAGGCCATGCGCCGCACCAATTTAAGGGAAAACCCGTGATTGGTATTTGTAATACGTGGTCGGAAGTAACACCTTGCAACGGCCACTTTCGAGACTTAGCCCAGAGTGTTAAAAACGGTATTTACGAAGCGGGTGGTTTTCCGTTGGAATTTCCGGTGATGTCTTTGGGCGAGACCCTTATTCGTCCTACTGCCATGCTGTATCGCAATCTGGCGAGTATGTCGGTTGAGGAAAGCATTCGTGCCAATCCTTTTGACGGGATTGTCTTATTGACGGGGTGCGATAAAACCACTCCTTCGCTCATCATGGGTGCAGCGAGTGTCGATTTACCCACGATTGTATTGCCCGGCGGGCCGATGTTGGCGGGGCGTTTTCAAGGCAAAGCCATCGGCTCAGGCACCGACGTGTGGCGCTTTGCCGATGACCTCAAAACGGGCAAAATGACCCCCGAAGAATTTGAAGAGGCGGAGAGTTGTATGAGCCGTAGTATTGGTCACTGCTCCACGATGGGTACGGCCTCTACCATGGCGACCATGGCAGAAGCTCTGGGCCTTACGTTGCCGGGGCTGTCGGCTATTCCTGCTGCAGATTCTCGCAAGAAAATGAATGCCCACATGACGGGAATGCGTATTGTAGAAATGGTCAAGGAAAACCTGACACTTTCACAGATATTGACCCGAGAAGCCTTCGAAAACGCCATTATGCTCAATGCAGGCGTGGGAGGCTCTACCAATTTTGTGTTGCATTTGCTGGCCATCGCGGGTCGGATAGGAGTAGACTTGACGTTGGACGACTTTGACCGCGTAGGTTCAAGAATGCCGTTTTTACTAAATGTGATGCCTTCTGGTAAATACCTCATGGAAGATTATTTCTACGCGGGTGGATTGCAGGTAGTCATCAATGAAATGAAGGAGCATTTACACAAAAATGTAATAACCGTAAATGGTAAATCATTGATTGATAATTCATTAAATGCCAAAAACTGGAATCCTGACGTGATTGCTTCGGGCGAATCGCCGATTTTGGAGGAAGGAGGGATTGCGGTTATTAAAGGCAATTTGTGCGAAAATGGCGCGGTCATTAAACCTTCGGCGGCTTCGGCGCATTTGATGAAGCACAAAGGTCGGGCTGTGGTGTTTGAGTCGATTGAAGATTATCATGCTCGTATCGAAGACCCAGAACTGGATATTGACGAAACCTGCGTAATGGTCCTTAAAAACGTAGGACCAAAAGGTTATCCAGGAATGCCTGAAGTTGGGAACATGGCGTTGCCTAAAAAATTGTTGGAAAAAGGTGTGACGGACATGGTGCGTATTTCTGATGCTCGTATGAGCGGAACGGCCTACGGAACGGTTTTGCTACACGCTTCGCCCGAAAGTGCCATCGGCGGTAATCTGGGGTTGGTGCAAAACGGCGACATCATCGAAGTTGACATTCACGAACGCTATATTCACTGGCACGTTTCAGACGACGAAATCGCGCGTCGTCGGGCGGCTTGGACGCCAATTGATTTGGGCTACAACCGCGGCCACAATAAGCTTTACATTGAGCACGTGACCCAATCGCATGAAGGTTGTGATTTTGACTTTTTGATTGGCAAATCAGGGCACAAAGTAAGTCGCGAATCGCATTAAGAAAAAATAGTCATAGGCTAGGCGTCTGGCAGTTTTAAACTGTCAGACGTTTTTTTTATTCCCCACCCTGCCCAAGCCTGTTCCTTATCCAGTGGGTTTAGTTCGGACCTCAGCGGGTAAAAAAGGTTTGCAAGATATTGGTTTTCAATAGGCTTTGGTGAAAATCGTGTTCGTAGTGCGCCACTATAACATGCCACGTCAGCAGAGCTAAATGATTGTCTTTTTGTTGGTATATATCTTCTAATTCTCTCTGAAAAATTTTGGTACAAGTTGTATCTTTCTGATGGGTCTTACTGTATTCCTTAAATAGGACTACCTCCTGACGCTATATAGAATCATCAAGGTAGGATAGTGAGTAGATTTGAAGGGTAGAAAGGTTTGATTATAAGCAGTTTAGTAAGTAGCAAACTTAAATCAAAACAGTATTATGTTCAACTACCGCAGTACGCTTTTGTCCGTCATTTTGGGGGCAGTACAGTGTGTCATCTTCGGTCAGGAAGCACCGTCGGCTAAATTGAAAGATTTCCGGCTGAATTTTCTTCAACGTACCGAACTGACAGAGGATGTCCAACAAATCAAATTGAAAGATTACCGCCCAGTCTCAATTTACAAAACGCCCCAATCAAAAATTCCGAAAGCCAAATACCCCGCAATAGACCTTCACACACACGATAATCCCAGAACCGATGCTGATGTGGATAGGTGGGTGCAGCTCATGGATGAAGTGGGGATTGATAAGTCAGTCATTTTATCGTACAGTACGGGAGCGGCTTTTGATGCCATGGCGCGTAAATACGCCCGTTATCCCAGTCGTTTTGAAGTATGGTGTGGGTTTGACTATACTGGAATGGACCAACCTGATTGGTCGCAGCGGGCGGTGGCAGAATTGGTACGGTGCTACCAATCGGGTGCACGGGGGGTGGGGGAGTTGGGTGACAAAGGTTTGGGGGAATTGTACTCTAAACCAACTCCAGGGCGTGGTATGCACATCAACGACCCCCGTATGAAACCCCTATTAATGAAGTGCGGGGAACTGGGAATGCCCATCAGTATTCACGTAGCGGAGGATGCCTGGATGTACTTGCCTTCAGACTCTACCAATGACGGTTTGATGAACGCTGCTAAATGGCGGGTGGATATGACCAAAGAGGGTATTTTGAACCATGATCAGCTGATTACTACACTTGAGGAGGCTGTACGCGACAATCCCCGCACGACTTTTATCGCTTGTCACTTGGCTAACTGCAACGCTGACTTGAGTCAATTGGCGAGGCTACTGGATGCGTATCCCAATTTGTACGCGGATATATCAGCTCGATTTGCCGAATTTGCCCCGATTCCACGCTTTGCCAAGGCATTTATGGAAAAATACAGCGATCGGTTGGTCTATGGTACCGACATGGGTTTCTCACGCGAAATGTATCTTACTACGTTCAGAATCCTTGAGTCGGCCGACGAACACTTTTACGAGCACAATCGGTTTGGGTACCATTGGCCTTTGTATGGATTGTCGTTAAGTCCCAGAACGCTTAAAAAAATATACCAAACCAACGCCCGAAAAATATTAAGGAGATAGTGATTATGCTGACAAAACCCAAGCCATAATTCCTTCTTTCAACGCATAGGTTGAAGAGCGAATCTGTTGAATGTTCAAACTTCGTAAAACATGGTCAATTAGCACCACACCTGGTACAATCATATCGACCCGTAACTCTATCATGCCAGGAATGGTCATGCGCTCCTCGTGATTCTGGGTAGTGAGAAGATGGTAAGCGCGGTAGAATTCTTCCGTTGCAATCTCAAAACCTGTTTGTGAGGGGGAGGGCAAATGGCCAAGTCGGTGCATAAAATCCATGTCAACCAACGTATCGAATGAACCTGAAGAGCCGACCAGCGTTTGGGGGGCGTATTGGTGAGCGGCATTGACCAGCGGTAAAAGTTGTTCCTGAAAATAATCATTCATTCGCCGAATTGCCGACGGCGATATGGGGTCAGTAAGCACAAATTGCTCGAGCAACCGCTGCCCGCCTATTTCAAAACTTTGTTTCCAAAAGATGCGCGAAGCATTGCAAATGATAAACTCAACGCTGCCTCCGCCGATGTCCATGATGACAGATATTTTCTCGCCTAACGCAATTCCTTGTCGGACGCCGTGGTAGATTAATTCCGCTTCACGGTCGCCCGAAATGATATCAATCGTGATTTCTGTTTCTTTTTTGACCGTTGCGCAAAATTCTTTTGCATTTTTTGCATTTCGAATCGCACTGGTGCCAATAGCCTTGGTGTTGGAAAGCTCAACGCCGAATTCATCTATTCTTTGACGAAATTGTCTTAGCACAATCAATGCGCGTTGGGTTGCTTCTTCGGTGATAAAACCCTGATTAATACCTGCTTTGCCTATCTTGGCGGGGATTTGAGTCTTAAAGAGAGAGATAATCCCGTCAGGATTTTGTTCAATAATCAACAAATGGAAAGTATTGGTTCCAAGGTCAATAATGGCGTACTTCATGGGTTGGGAAGGGGTATTTTTGCGGATAATGTAAATAACTGAAACAAAAACACAAATAAAGTTGATTTTTTAGAAGGAGACTTTTATTTTTGCAATCCGTTTCAAAATAGATATAAACATAAACACATATGCTCGTCGTACAAATCAAAGAAAACGAATCAATTGACAAGGCACTCAAACGTTTCAAAAAGAAATTTGAAAAGACCGGAGTTTTGAAAGAATTGCGTTCACGCTCTGCTTTCGAAAAGAAATCAGTGAAACGTCGTCAGCAAGTGATTCATGCCTCTTACGTGCAGAAAATGCGCGAGGGCGATGAACTATAAGCGATTATAAAGTCATTTCATATATATCAAGGCACTGCGATTCGTCGCAGTGCCTTTTTCGGCTTCTATATATCGGCTTTTCTGAAGGGCTTTACATCTATTTTCTCCCATACTTTGCCAGTTACGTAGGGGTCGTTTTGAAGCCACTGGTTGAGCCCTGTTTCATCTTCAAAGTCAACCACCATCATTGACCCAATCATCTTTCCATGAGGGTCTAATAAGGCTCCGCCTAGGACAAAATTTCCAGTAGATTTCAACTGTTTTGCGCCATCAAAGTGATTGGGCCTGACGGCCATGCGGCGTTCGAGGGCTTGTTCATCGGTAAAATCGTAGGCATGAATTACGTAAAGCATACATTAAAAGGGGTTATATGTGAAGGTTTATTTGTGGTCAGAATAGAATTGAAAAAGGGTTAGAAATCAGGGAAAACCCATTTATTTCTAACCCTTTACGGTATGAGACTGAAATGCTTATTTTGCTTCGGTTTCGCTGGTCGCTTCTTCCTCTTTCTCTTCTTTGACCTGATCGTTGCTGTTCTCAGTGTTCATGTAGGCTTGATATACCGTTTCTCTTTCGAAAGGACGCTTGCCAATCAAACGCTCCAAGTCACTCTGAAACAGGATTTCTTTTTCCAACAATTCTTTGGCAATTACTTCCAGCGCTTCGCGGTGCTCAGAGAGCAAGGCATGGCAGCGGTCGTATGCCTGCGCAATGATTTTTCGCATTTCTTCGTCAATCATGCGAGCGGTTTCTTCTGAATAAGGCTTATTGAAAGAGTACTCAGACTGCTTGGAATCGTAGTAAGACATGTTACCGATTTTGTCGTTCAGACCGTATACGGTTACCATACTGTGCGCCAATTTGGTTACGCGTTCCAAGTCGCTGAGGGCGCCTGTAGACACTTTGCCAAACACGACATCTTCGGCCGCGCGGCCTCCCAACGTCATACACATTTCGTCCATGAGTTGTTCGGTACGGTACAGATACTGCTCACGCGGTAAGTATTGCGCATATCCTAAAGCCGCTACACCACGGGGTACAATCGTTACTTTAACCAATGGGTCAGCGTGCTCCAAGAACCATCCTGCTACTGCATGTCCTGCTTCGTGGTAGGCTACGATTTTCTTTTCGTCGGGCGAGATAAGTTTGTTCTTTTTCTCCAAACCACCAATTACTCGGTCCATTGCGTCCTGAAAGTCCTGCATGGTCACTTCTTCACGGTCACGACGGGCTGCGATTAGGGCGGCTTCGTTACACACGTTGGCGATTTCAGCTCCTGCAAAACCGGGCGTTTGAGCGGCCAATTTTTTAGGGTCTACATCTGGCGAAAGCTTTATAGGCTTCAAGTGAACTTTAAAAATAGCCTCACGACCCACGATGTCGGGTTTATCAACCGAAATCTGGCGGTCAAAACGACCCGGACGCAACAACGCTGGGTCAAGTACATCTGGACGGTTGGTGGCCGCCATGATGATGATGCCTGAGTCGGTCGCAAAACCGTCCATTTCCACCAACAGGGAGTTCAACGTATTTTCGCGCTCATCGTTAGCCCCGGGCATCGCACCCCGTCCACGTGAACGGCCCACGGCGTCAATCTCATCAATAAAGATGATACAGGGCGCTTTTTCTTTGGCTTGTTTGAATAAATCGCGCACACGAGCGGCACCCACACCGACAAACATTTCCACAAAATCAGAACCTGAAAGGGAGAAGAACGGGACGCCCGCTTCACCCGCTACCGCTTTTGCAATGAGGGTTTTACCCGTACCGGGAGGGCCTACCAATAAAGCACCTTTCGGGATTTTGGCCCCAAGTTTGGTGAATTTGCCCGGGCTTTTTAGGTAATCAACAATCTCTTTGATTTCCTCTTTGGCTTCTTCCAGACCAGCAACATCATTAAAGGTTATTTTAACTTTGTTTTCGGCATCAAAAAGAGTGGCACGTGACCGACCAATGTTGAATATCTGACCACCCGGACCGCCACCGCCTGTCATGCGGCCAAGCAAAAAATACATGGCCAAAATCATGATAATCAGGAAGCCCCAAGTGCTGAGGAAGCCTGTCCAGTCGCTGCGGCGATCAAAATCGTAGTCAATTGAATCGCTATCAGGTTTTAGTTTTTGGAAGTCATCCAAAAATTTATCGGCCGAGGTAACTTCAAATTGAAATTGGGGACCTCCGTTGCCAAAATAAGGCTTATCGGCAAACAAAGCGCGGTATTTGGGATCTTCCATCGCTTTGGGTGTAAGCGTTACTTCTACAAATTCGTTATTGACAATGACGATATTTTGCACCTCGTGTGCTTGAACCATCTTTTCAAATTTCTTTTGGGTAATCGGCCTTACCGCAGTATTTTTACTGAAGAAGGTAATCCCCAAAATTGCTAACACCAATGCCGCAATAATCCACCCCTGGTACCCGGAACGGCGCGGATTGCGGTTATTGGAGTTAAGCGGATTTCCATTGTTTTCGGACATAATAATTGAAACGTTAACGGTTAATGGTTAATAATTAATCGTTGAGCCGGTCAAAAACCAATGAAAAAGGGTTGTTGCTGCGGGGACGAAAAACAATTAACAAATGGATTATTGTATACAGGTATGGTTGATTATACGTGTAAGAGCTGAGTTTTTCACGTACAATGAGAAAACACTATTTTTATCTCTAATGTTCAATCAGGCGAATTCCTCCTCGACGTGGGTAACTTTGGCATCACCCCAGAGTTGTTCCAATCCGTAGAATTCACGACGTTCTTTCTTGAAAACATGGACCACAACATCCACATAATCAATCAATATCCATTCTTTGGCTTCACGCCCTTCACGCTGCCAAGGCAATGAATTCGTGATTTTTTGTACTTCATCTTCGACAGAATCGGCGATTGCGTCTACTTGGGTATCGGAGTTACCGGTACAAATAACAAAGAAGTCTGTAATGGAGTTTTTTATTTCGCGCAGGTCCATCACTACGATGTCTACTGCTTTCTTTTCCTGCATTCCCTTCACAACCAGCTGGCACAGTTCTTCTGAAGATATAATGTTTGATTTGCGTTGTTTCATGCGTAAGTTTTAAATTGCATCAATTCAATTCTAAAATTAAAAAATTTTGTACAAAAGTAAGCCCAAAACCCTGTTTATTGGAAAAAAAATACTTTATCTGCCATCTTGTCAGTCGACTAACGACGAAGCGGCTGATTTGTTGCGCCAAGGCCAAGGCTTGGAAGGGACGGTTGTCATAACCGATTACCAGACGGCAGGGCGCGGCCAACGCGGCAATCAGTGGGTCGCTAAGCCAGGCGAAAATTTTACGCTATCGGTGATTTTACGCCCCCATTTTTTGATGGCAAATGAACAGTTTCGGTTAAACATTGCGGTGTCGCTGGGAGTTTTTGATTTTTTACTTCCTTACTTGGGGCCTCTCCTAAAAATAAAATGGCCCAACGACATCTACGTAAACAATCAAAAACTAGGCGGAATCTTAATTGAAAATACATTACAGGGAAATCGCCTGGAAAGTTCAGTCGTAGGAATCGGCCTGAATATCAATCAGCTTGATTTTGAAGAAGGCCGTGCTACTTCGCTGCTGTTGATGCTCGGGAGGGAGTTGTCGTTGGAAGCGCTTCTCCCTGAATTGTTGGCTTCGATTGAAAAAAACTATCTTTTATTGCGTAATCGAAAGTATGACCTCCTGAAAACGCGTTATTTGCAGCATCTTTTTCGTTATCAGGAGTCGCACTTATTTCAACGGGCCGGTAAAGAGATAGAAGGGGTGATTGTGGGAGTAGCCGAAACGGGGCATTTGGCGGTTCAAATCAATAATAAACTCGAATATTTTGATTTTAAGGAAATCAGTTATGTATTTTAATCAAATGCGGTTTGCCGTAGAAAACAAAAAACCGAAAACGGAAAATAGGAACCGGGGAGCAGGCCTCATTGGGTCTTTGACTCTTTGTCTTTTGCCGCTATATTTTTTGCTTAGTTCCTGTAATTCTTCCACGCCGGATTATGTTCCTAAGCCTAAAGGCTACCCGCGCATGGATTTGCCCTCCCAAACCTACCAAACCCTGAAGGAAGACCATCCTTACACGTTTGAATACTCCAAAAGTGCGGTGATTTTGCCCGATACCTTCCGCATGGCGGAGCCGCACTGGATTTTTGTGGCGTATCCTTCTTTGAATGCCAGTATTCAGTTGACGTACAAGCCGGTACAAAACAACCCGCAGCGCTTGTCAGGATTTATCAATGATGCTTATCGACTAGCTGGAAAACATCAGGTGAGGGCCACCGGAATTAGAGAACAGGTAATCAAAACAAAATCGGGTCAAACGGCAGTGGTGCTTGATTTGGCGGGAGATGTGCCGAGTTATACCCAGTTTTTTACGACTGATTCTTCCAAGCATTACTTGCGGGGGGCGCTATATTTTACCGTTGCCGACAAACAAGATTCTCTAAAGCCCGCCATTGATTTTCTCAGAAAAGATGTCATGCACCTGCTCAATACCCTGAAATGGAAAAAATAAGGGTTGCCGTTGGGCAACCCGAAGTGGAGTAGAACTGGTAGAACTGATAATTTTTTTGATAAATTGTATTCAATAAAACACCCTCATCAGATTACTAAAATACTTTGGTCAGTATGCTATAACCCATGAGTTTGTCTTTGCGATATGTTTCGGAGCGTATATCCCACAACACATTGGGGGCGCGGAAACTGACCACTTGAAAATCAAAAGATATATTCATGATGGTTTTGGTACTTACGGTCATGTCGGAAGTTACCTTATAGGCGTTGAATGTACCCGCCGGGACAGTAATATTTTCCTGAGCTACTACTTTCCGATTCTTCATAGACATCGAGTAGTTAAGCATCATTCCTCCGCCCATTTCGCCTTGTCCTTTCAGTTCGGCATCTTTCAGCGCTGCACCGACGGTGTAATTGTCGGTGTAGGTAAGGTCGGTAGAAGTAAAGGTCATTTTGGCATCTTTTAGCATGGGGTTTTCTTGGCCCGCCATCATTGCCGTCATATCAACCATCAATTCATTGCCTTTGCAAGCACATTTATAATTGTTGGTCGCTTGAAGTTTGTCTTTGGCATCGAAGTTTTGCATTTCCATAGACATAAGCGTGGTGCCGTTTTCGGTGCTTACATTTTTGACGGTATACACTATTCTTCCAGTGGGTTTGTCTTTGGCGTTGTAGGTAACCATTTCGTAGCCCATTCCTGCTTTCATGTTTACGCCCATGCACGTTTGCGCCTTAATGCGTGTACTGATTACCGATGCGATTAAGATGAGACTGAACAATGCGTATTTTTTCATTGGAGAATTGGGGGAAAAGATGAATAATAACCCAAATTTAAAAAACTATCCATATCATACTAACCATCCCGACCAACGTAATGATTTTACATAAACTGCTCAACGCTCCGAACTCCCGTTTGGTATCGGCATAAACCAAGCGATATACCAACCAACTGATTAACAATGCCAAGCCCACAAACATCCAACCCAGACGCGGATTGTTGAGCCAATGCGCTGCCGCAAAAAGACTAGGAATAAACAAACCAATGAGAACGTAAAGGAAAAGTTTGGTGCGCGGAATTCCCCAAATAATGGGCAACGTGCGGCAGCCGTGCGATACATCGCCCCTGACATCTTCCATGTCTTTGATGATTTCGCGAATCATCGTAATTCCGAAAGCAAAAAGGGCGTAAAGAAGGACCAAATTGCGATTTTGAGGATAGTAAACGGCCAGAATTAAAAGTGAAAGGGCGGTCAACAAAGAAACGATAAGATTACCGATAAAAGGGCGTTTCTTAAAATACGAGGCGTAAAACCAAAGCAGTGTTACGGATAAAACACTGATTAAAAAAATCCATTTGCCCGCCCATAACCCCAATAAACAGCCCACAAAACTCAGTACCTGATGGGCACCCATGGCCACGCGACGCTTGAGGTAGCGGCCGATAATCACCCGGTCGGGTTTATTGATAAGGTCTATTTTTATGTCAAAATAGTCGTTTATGATATAACCTGCTGCTGCAATAAGTACGGTAGAAAGGCTAATAAAAAAAATAGCAGACTCGCCCAGAATCGACCGCCAATCTTGGGTTGGGCCAACCAGAAAAATCCGCGCCATGTACTGAGTTACTGCGATAATCAAGAGATTTGGCCAGCGGATAAGCCGCAGAAAACCAAGCACTACGTCTTTTATGGTTAGTCGTTTTTTCAATGAGAAATGGAGTATGGAGGATGATGGATTTGGGTTTCAACTCTGTACGAAACACCAAAAAAAAATGAAGCGTTTCGCGAGTTCACAAAATCTTTACATGCACTAAGGAGAAAAAGTTGGATTTTTTTTGTTGTAATTATAAATCAGTCCATCTAACGCTCCGTTTACGAATGAAAATAGGAATAGTTTGTTATCCCACCTTTGGGGGTAGTGGTGTAGTAGCCACCGAGTTAGGCAAAGCCCTGGCTGCGGTTGGCCATGAAATCCACTTTATCACATATTCGCAACCTACCCGCCTCGATTTTTTTGGCGAAAATATCTTTTACCACGAAGTTCATATCCCCAACTATCCGCTTTTTCAATACGCCCCTTATGAATCTGCGCTTTCGAGCGCCATGGTTAATGTAGTAAACGATGAAAAACTGGATGTGTTGCACGTGCATTACGCCATTCCGCACGCTTCGTCGGCGTATTTAGCAAAACAAATATTGAAATCACAAGGAATTCATATTCCGTTTATCACAACCCTGCACGGAACCGACATTACGTTGGTGGGTCGCGATGCGGCTTTTGGGCCGGTAATTACGTTCAGTATCAATGCTTCCGACGGTGTAACGGCGGTGTCGGAATTTCTCAAAAACGCCACCAACGAGTCTTTCCCGATTACCAAAGAAATTGAAGTTATTCCCAATTTTATTGATTTAGATCGGTTTAAAAAGCAGAAAAAAGACCACTTCAAGCTAGCAATTTGTCCTAATAACGAAAAATTGCTCGTTCACACTTCTAACTTCCGTAAGGTAAAACGCATCGAAGACATTGTGTTGATGTTTGACAAACTGCGTCATATTGTTCCTTCCAAGTTGTTGCTCGTCGGCGATGGCCCCGAGCGCAGCCGAATCGAATACATGTGTAAAGAGATGAAATTGATGCACGATGTTCGTTTTCTGGGCAACCTAGACGCCATCGAAGAGGTGTTGTCGGTGGCTGATTTGTTTGTGATGCCTTCCGAAACCGAAAGTTTTGGTTTGGCCGCGCTCGAAGCCATGGCTTGTGAAGTGCCACTGATTACGTCAAATGCAGGTGGCTTGCCCGAACTTAATATTCAGGGTGTGACTGGGTTTATGAGCAATGTGGGCGACATCGAAGACATGGTCAAAAACGCCGCTTACATTTTACAGGAAGAAAATCTTCCACGTTTCAAAGAAAATGCGCTGGCAAGGGCCAAAGAATTTGATTTGGCCAATATCTTGCCGCAATACGAAGCCTATTACGAACGTATCGTGGCCGAAAGCCGGGAGGCCTTGGAAAAAGAGTTAAAGGTCGTGGGCTAAGAAGAATTTCTTAACTTTCGGCCATCAACATTCTTGACCTAACCAAAAAATGAAAAAAAATATCCTGCTGATTGCGCTGTTTGCAGCTTCGTTGACGGCCTGTACGCGTTATTTTATTGCCAAGCCTGTCCAGCTGCCCCTCATCGCCGTCAGTGATACCGCTTCAGCCCCCTCGGGAGCGCTTTCGCAACAGATTGCTGCATATTTACAGCCTTACCGCGATAGTTTGGAAACAAACATGAATACGGTATTGGTAAAATCGCCGCGTCGGCTTTCCAAAGGAGTCCCAGAATCAGAATTAGGAAATTTAATGGCGGATATTTTGCGCGAAATGGGGCAGGAACGCTTAGGTAAACCCGTAGACGTCGCCATTACCAACAACGGAGGAATCAGAACTGATTTTCCCGCGGGAAATATTACCCTCGGCAATGTGTACGAAGTCATGCCTTTTGACAACGAATTAGTGGCCATTACGCTCACGGGCGAAACCATGCAGAAAGTAATTGAGTATTTGGCGCAACGCAAAGAACCCCAATCGGGTGTGAAATTGGTCATCGACAAAGCGACCAATAAACCACTGGAGGCTACAATCGGCGGTAAACCGCTGGATTTAAAACAAACCTACACGCTCATCACGAGCGACTACATGGCTGTGAGCAGCGATATGGCGGCTATCGTTAAAAACAATCAGAGTTTTCAGATTCTTCGTTACCTGATGCGGGATGCAATTGCTGATTATTTGCGACGGAAAGGGCAACAAAATCAAGAGCTTAACCCAACAAAAGACGGACGGACCACCGTAAAATAATATCAAGAAATGGAAAGAAGATTATTCCTTAGAAATATAGCAGGTATCGGTGGTGCGGTAGCATTGGGACAATGGCCTTTTGAAACCTGGGCGAGCACCAACGCGGAGTCGCTAAAAATTACCATTTTGCACACCAACGACCAGCACAGCCGTTTGGAGCCGTTTCCTAAAACAGACCGCTTGGCCGGACGAGGAGGGGTGGTCAATAGGGCGCGTATTTTAAGCAAAATCAGGTCAGAAGAAGCCAATGTGTTGCTTTTTGACGCGGGAGATATTTTTCAAGGAACGCCTTATTTCAATTTCTACAAAGGCCGTCCCGAGATTGAACTGATGAGTCAAATGGGCTACGACGCTGTTACGATGGGAAACCATGATTTTGACGGCGGTCTGGAGTTGTACGTAAAGCAAATCAAAGAATACGCTAAGTTTCCCGTTTTGGTGGCCAACTACGATTTTAAAGGAACGGTCATGGAAGGCTTGGCGCAACCCTACAAAATCTTTACGGTAAAGGGCATTAAAATCGGCGTTTTTGGCTTGGGAATTGACCCCAAAGGGCTCATTCCAGAAAAACTGTTTGGCGGCACCAAATACCTCGACCCTATCAAAACGGCCAACGAAACCGCTACTTTCTTGCGCCAAGAGAAAAAATGTAGTTTGGTGGTGTGTCTTTCGCATTTGGGCTATAAAATGAGTGACGGCGAGATGTCGGATTTGGTGATGGCACCGCAAACAAAAGACATTGATTTAATCATTGGTGGGCATACACACACGTTTTTGAATGAACCTACTGCCTTGAAAAATCTGGCTGGCAAGCCCGTGCTGGTGAATCAGGCAGGCTGGGGGGGGGCGAGTTTGGGACGGCTTGATTTTACCTTCGACCGTGTGTCAAAGCAAGTCTTTTTTACCAGTCATAGTGTATCAATCCAATAAACTGTGATTGTTAAATTGCCCTCAAAAAACCCATTTTTAATTTAATATACACTCCAGAATAGCTATTTTAAGCTATTTTGATTTGATAGATATTTGTTTTACGTCAAAATTGTATTTTGCGAAAAAACAACTTTTTAGGTTCGTCTCAGAATTTTTTGGGATTGATTTTATCCCCAATAATTTTACCAAAACGAATCACTACTAACTTATTCTCATGAATTCAACTCATCAACTTAAGGTCTCTTCTGAAGTTGGCACGCTGCGCAAACTCCTCATTCACAGTCCTGACCGTGGGTTAGGAAAAGTGGTTCCTTCCAAAGCCCAAGATTGGCTTTTTGAAGATATTGTACACCTCGATACGATGCGGCGTGAGGAGTACGATTATTACGTCAAGATTCTGCTGTATTTCCTTGACCCTGAAAAAGTAAAAGGGAAGTTGAAAGAAATAGACGCTGATGCCTCGCGGTCGTTTTATAAACCGGGAAATCCTCAATATTTTAATTCTGATAAGGTGGTCGATATTCAGAAACTTTTGACCGAAATTCTGGAAAACGAAACCATCAAAACCAAATTGATTGCGTCTATTTGCGCGGTGGAGCGTTGTTCGTTCAAAATACAACACAAACTCAAAGAATACGACGCGTCGGAATTGGCTAAAATCCTGATTTCAGGGTCATTGCCCGATAAGTCCATGATTTTTGCGCCCGTTCCCAATTTCATTTTTACGCGTGATATCGGAATCGTCATTAACGATTATGTTTTGTTGAACAAACCAGCCAAAACGGCCCGCACCCGGGAGTCGCTTCTGACGCAGTACATCTTTTTCTACCATTCGATGTTTGAGGTGTATCGTGACAATATCATCGAAATCCCCGACAACGAGCACCATTTTTTGTTGACCGACGATGAGCTTAAAAGTGATTATCTACGGTCAACCCTCGAAGGTGGTGATGTGATGATGGTAGCCCCTAGGCATTTATTGATTGGTTGTAGCGAGCGTACCACGCTTTATGCGGCCCAGCAGGTAATGAAAGCGCTGTTTGAACGAAATGTAGTAGATACCATTACTATCGTTAAAATTCCCAAAAAGAGGGATTATATGCACATTGATACGGTATTTACGCAGGTAAAACGCAATATGTGGGTGCTGCTAGGAGCGATTGCGCGGCAAGGTGACGAAGCAAAAAAACGGGATGTGCTCCATTTTTTTGCCCCCAAAGAAGACCCTGACCGCCTGCAAATTATGCAGTTTAATAAAGGTTGGGAAAACAAACCCACCGAAATCGAAAATTTGGAAGATTTGTTGACCGACATCAGCAAAAATGACTTGGGATGTGCAGAGCCGGTGCAATTTATCTATTCAGGAAACAACGAATTTCCTTTTGGAGCCCGTGAACAATGGACCGATTCTTGCAATTTATTGGCGCTAAAAGACGGCGTCGTGATTGGCTACGACCGTAACGATAAAACACTGGAGGCCTTCCGAACGGCAGGGTTCAGGACCGTTCGGGCCAAAGATTTATTGGATGAATTTGAAGCGGGAATTTCCTCGCCTGATACCCTCACCGATACGTTTATCATGTTGCCTTCGGCAGAGCTTTCGCGGGCGCGCGGAGGCTCACATTGCATGAGTTTACCGATTTTACGGGATGATTTCTAAGAATTTTATTCATTTTATCCCTAACTTTAGGATAAATTGAAGCTAATAAGCGCCGATTATGGTGGTAAATTGTTAAGATTAGTTTCCTAAAATCAGAAAAAGAAGTTGATATGTCGCACAAAATGCAACCCCAAGCCACATCGCACATTTTGATGATTCGACCGGTGCGATTCGCTTTTAATGAACAAACCGCCGAAAGTAACGCATTTCAGAGCGTTGAGATGGCCGCTAAGACCAAAGAAGCTGCCCAACAGGAAGCCTTGGAAGAGTTTGAACACATGGTGTCACAGCTTACGGCAGCGGGTGTAGAGGTAACCGTCTATGAAGATACGCCTGAGCCTTTTACACCCGATTCGATTTTTCCTAACAACTGGATTTCTTTTCACCAAAGCGGTAAGGTAGTACTGTATCCGATGCAAGCCCCTAACCGTCGTTTGGAGCGACGGATGGATATCGTCGAAGACCTCAGGAAGCGTTTTCACGTTGAAGAAATCATTGATTTGTCGTCATTTGAGCAGCAGGGAAAATACCTCGAAGGTACGGGGAGTATGGTGCTAGACCGTCGTTATAAAATTGCATATGCCTGCCTCTCGCCCCGCACGCACGAGGAAGTACTGGATGCCTTTGCCCGCGAAACGGGCTACAAAATTGTGAAGTTCAACGCAGTAGATGCGGGTGGAAAGCCTGTATACCACACCAACGTGGTGATGTGCGTCGGCGATTCGTTTGCGGTGGTGTGTTTGCAGTCGATTCAAGACCCCGACGAGCGGCTTATGGTTCGTGAAGAACTCGAAAAAACGGGCAAACAAGTGATTGAAATTACCTTGGAACAGATGAATAGTTTTGCGGGTAATATGCTGTTGGTAAATAATAAACGCGGAGAAAAACTGTTGGTGATGTCGACGCAGGCATTTGAATCTCTTTCTGCTAAGCAACGCGACGAAATCGACGATTATGCCGTGCTTTTGCACTTCGATTTGTCGGTCATTGAAGGAAACGGCGGCGGCTCAGCCCGTTGCATGATGGCCGAAGTACACTTGCCTGAAAAATAAATTTTTCATACTTGCCAAGTTTTTGGACGGGGTCGCCGAGACGGGGTCGCCTAGACGGGGTCGCCCAGACTTGGCAAGTATCGTTTTTTTATCCCACAAAACGACGGGTAATATTCTTCGCCTTTTCGCGGGTTTCTTCGATGAGCGGATGCAGAGGTTGCGAAACCATTTCCAACACATCTTCAATTGTATCTTTAAAAAGTAGACTTACTGGCAATTCGTATTTTTCTTCATCGCTGATTTTCAACACTGCTGTGGGTTTTACTTTACCAGAGGCCGAAAGTTGGCTGAAAGTACGACGAACTTCCATATAAGCCTCCGTAGTAGCCTCAAATTCAACCGATTGAAAAGTAAGCTCCGAAAGTTTTTGTTCAATTTTGGCATCTAAAGCCGCCAGCAATTGCCGTAAATGTACCGTGTCTTTGCCTGTACGAATACGCTCGCGCAATGATTGCCGAATCAGGTACGTGATGGCGTGCGTAACGTCCAATCCGATTTCGGCCATTTGTTTGAAAATCAATGAAGTAGGCGACATGCCGGGCAGTGTATTAGGGTCGTGGAGCAAGATACGCCCGTCGGGAGTGAGGAAGCCATCAATGCGAGCTACGGCGTTCATACCCAATTTTTCAAATACCAATGCAATGTTGTACTGAATCTTTTGGTTGTTTTCAAGTACCGTTCTCACTGGAATAAACTTACGGGTAACGTTAAGTTTGTATTTGGTCTTGAAATCAAACGTCTGATTTTCGTCCATTTTGGCAATTTCGGTAGGAGGCAAGGCAATGACGGTGCCGTCGTCGTCCTGAATGACGCCGCACGAAAACTCCTGACCCGTCATAAATTCTTCCAGCAATACTTGGTCTTCGGCATTAACAGAGAGCAGCGATACGCGGGAAGAAAAGAGGGACGAATCCAGTTTTTCAATTAAGTCGATGGGGTGGTAAATGGTTTCGCCTGTTTCTTGAATCACCACTGGATAACCGATGCTTTCGTCGAGGTTGCCGATGCGCTGCACAAAAGCGTGTTTTTCGGCTTCTGACCAACTTTTCCAATCGTCGGACTTTATTTCCAACGAGAAAAAACATTGATTCATTGCGGCAGCAAAGGCCGAAGCGCTGTCTTCTTTCACAATCGCTACCCCAATCGAAGAGCCTTGGTGTGGAGCTTTTACCACGATAGGCAATCCTACGGCGGCTTTGGCAGCCTCAAAAATGGTGTTTACATCGCCACCGTTCCATTCTTCCCAGCGGACTACTTTCATTTTTTTCTGCTGACCATTGGCACGGGCGATTTGCTCATTTTGCAAGATTTTATCAATACTTACCGCCGAGCCGAGCAGACCTGGACCCATATAAGGCATTTTGTGCCACTCCATTAGGCCCTGAATGGCACCGTCTTCGCAGTCGGGACCGTGGAGTATGATGAAAGCAAAATCGAAATATTTTTTGAAATCTTGCGGTTGAATCGGCGTGCCGATGCCGTGCATCAGTGCTTCCAATTCGGCCTGCGAAAGTTGTTGTTGTAACGACTCAATGTATACTTCAAAACCACCTTCCCTGAATGCGGGTCCTGGATAAAAAGCGCGGATGCCAGCATGGTAAAGGGTTGACTCATCGGTCAGGATAAAATTGCCGAGGCTGTCTACAAATACCAATACGGGCGTAAACAACGCCTTGTCTATGTTTTCATAGGCCGTTTTACCGCCTGCATAAGAAATTTCGCGCTCACGCGCGGGGCCGCCAAAAAAGATTCCGATACGCACGATGTAAACTAATTAGAGTAGTAGTGAATGGAAAATGAGACAATGGGCAAAGGTAGCGACGCTTTTCGGAATTTGAAACGACAAATATCCAGTTCATTTGGCCGAAAAATAATCCCAAGCCGCTTTGGTTACTTCGGCAATGACTTTGTCGCTTTCTTTGTCGCTCAATTTGGTGTTGCCGTAGAAAATGGAGATGATAAAATGCTTACCGTTGGGCAAGGTCACGATGCCGATGTCGTTGGTGGCCGCCGTAATGCCTTCCTTGTTTGCTCCCGAAAGGCCCGATTTGTGCGCCACGAGGGTTCCTTCGGGTAGCAATCCTTTGATTTTTCCGCTTCCAGTGTTGGCTTCGGTCAATACTTTCCACATAAAGGCGTGACTGGTAGGCGAAAGAATTTTCTTTTGGTAAAACTTCTCCAATAATTGCACCGCCGACCAAGGAGTAGTCCAATTGGTGAACTGTGCGCCTTCGGTTTTGTGCATTTCTTCTTCGGTAGTACGGATAGAAACATCCGTCATGCCAATGCTCTTGATATAGTTGTCAACCACTCTGGGTCCGCCCATAATTCTGAATAAAATGTCACAACCGTTGTTGTCGCTTTGGGCAACCGTAAATTGAAACAGTTCACTGAGAGGAATTTCTATGTTTCCATTGGGATATTTTTCGCGTAATGGACTCCACGTATCAGGCAGTAAATCTTTTTTCTGAATGAGGATTTTCTGGTTCAGTTTGAGATTTCCTTTATCAACCTGATTCAAAATGGCCAATCCTAGATGAAACTTGTACACACTTTGCATCGCAAAATGAACGTGGTTATTGAGCGTGAGCGTGTCTCGATTTTCCAACCCTAAAATCCCCACGCCCAATGTGCCATCGGTCTTAGAGGCGATTTGCTGGATTTTTTTTCTCAAAGGGTCGATTTGGCCTATTGAAGAATGAGACATTAGGGCAATGAAAAGCGTAAAGAGTGTGACTTTTAAAGTAGTGTTTTGCATGGATATTGGACTTGAAAAAAGAATAAAAACTTAAATTTTACGAAAACTGACGGCACAACCGCCGCCTTTAGCTAAACGTAAATTCAGTGTTGTTTTGTTTGTAACGGTCATTTTTTCTATTGTATACGCCGCAGGATTGGTTTGCCAATCTGCATTCTCGCCATCTCGATAAATGGTGGCTTGATAAGTGGCGCCTTCTTCCAGAAAATTCAAGGGAAGCGCAGTTGTTCGGCGGTTTTCATCGGAAATAGCCCCCAAGAACCAGTTAGGCTTGCCTTTTTCCCGGCGAGCAATCGTGATATAATCACCCGGTTCGGCCTCTAAAATTTGGGTATCATCCCAATCTACGGGTACATCCTTGATGAATTGAAAAGCATCTAAATGTTTGTTGAAGTTTTCGGGAAAATCGCCCGCCATTTGCAGAGGGCTGTACATTGTAACGTACAGTGCCAATTGCTTAGCGAGGGTTGTTTTGACGCGGGTGGTACGGGTGGCGTCGTACTGGTTCAATTGAAAATGAAAAAAGCCCGGTGTATAATCCATTGGCCCGCCCATCAACCGAGTAAAAGGCAATATGGTTTCGTGCTCGGGCACGAGGCCGAGTTTGGGGGCATTGTTAAACTCATTGCCGCGCGCGGCTTCGTTGGCGAGCCAGTTGGGATAGGTGCGGTGCAGTCCCGTGGGGTGCGCGGGTTCGTGGGCTTCTACCATGATTTTGTACTCCGCCGCTTTTTCGGCGACACGCTGGTAATGATTGACCATCCATTGACCGTCGTGGTGCTCGCCCCTAGGAATGATTTTGCCGACATAACCCGTTTTGACGGTGTTTATTTGGTGGTCGTTCATGTATTTGTAGGCTTTGTCCATCCAGCGTTCGTAGTTGGTGGCCGAACCAGAGGTTTCGTGGTGCATGATGATTCGGACGCCCTTTTGCCGCGCGTAGGCCGTCAGTTCTTCCAAATTGTAGTCAGGGTAAGGGGTAATAAAATCAAACACGTTTTCTTTCCAGTTGCCAAACCAATCTTCCCAACCTTCGTTCCAGCCTTCTACTAATACGCCATCAAAACCGTGTTTTGCCGCAAAATCAATGTACGTTTTTACGTTGGCGGTGTTGGCCCCGTGTTTTCCGCCCGCTTTCTCCCAAGTGGCTTTTCCTACGTGCATTTCCCACCACATCCCGATGAATTTTTGCGGTTTTATCCACGAAACATCCGTGATTTTGGATGGCTCGTTCAGGTTCAGAATGAGCTTTGATGCCAAAATGTCGGTCGCTTTGTCGCTGACGTTGATGGTGCGCCAAGGGGTTTGAAAGGGTGTTTGGAGATACGCTTTATTGCCAACGGCGTCGGGTACTAAGTGCGATGTAAGCGTAAACGTTTTTTTGTCCAACATCAAATGCATCACTGGATAGTTGACCAATGCCGCTTCGTGGAGGTTGATATAAAGCCCCTGAGGCGTTTTGAGCATCAGCGGTGTTTGTACGGCATTGGGGCCGATAACAGACTTGAGGGCAATGTCGGTTTCTTTGGCCGCCGCCGCTACGGCGTTTACTTCGCTGAGCTTAGTGGTGTTATAAAGATACTCGTTGGTGTCATAATCTCCTGGAATCCAGAACGCTTTGTAGTCTCCCGCCAAATTAAACTGGGTGAGCTCGTCGGCAACCACAAAATGCGTCAAATTTTCCTGTTTGGGAAATTCGTATCGAAAGCCTACCCCCTCGTTAAACACCCGAAAATGCACCTTGACCAACACTCCTGATTTATCCTTCAGGAGTAGGCTTAGGGCTTTATAATGATTTCGAATGCGGCTTACTTCTCCCCACACAGGCTGCCAAGTTTCGTCGGTCGTGGAGGAATCGACCGATACAATCGAGAATTGAGAAAGGGTAAGTTTGGGCCTGCTCAATGAAAAACCCAACGAAGATGGCTCGATAAAAGTATTGTTTTTGTAGCTGACGCGATACTGTATAGTGCTATTTGTGGCCAAGGTGGTGGTTAGGGCAACGAAGCGATTGGGAGAGGTGATGGAAATTGATTGCTGCGCCTGCGGCAAAAAAGGTAGTAGAAGCCCCCCGACCACGCAGAGGACAACTTTAAGGGTAAGCGTATTCTTCATTTTATCATAGGTTTTGTTGGCTCATTTTAGGCCCTTACCTTGGGCTGGGAATGGTCGCTTTTAAGCGATAGCGCAGCACCACCTTTTTGCCCGATATTCTCTCTAATACAGGTTTCAGAATCAGGTTGGCATTCTGTTTTGTTTGCTCCAAAATGCCCAAATCCAGCGCTGATTTTTGGATTTGTTTTTCGGCTTGTAGGTAGGCTTCTTGTACCAGTTTTGCCTCTTCTGTAAAGGCATATTCGGTGTTGTAGACCTTTGATTTTGTATGGTCGATTTTATAGCTACATAACTCCGGCTCAGGCAAATGCACCACCACGGTGTCAGATGCGCTCGTGATGTCGGAGGTGGTGATTTTGGTTAAATCAATGCAGCCGATGGCTTCGCCTTGCACAATCAAAATAGCTTTTGGATTGGGAAACCACTGGAGTTTTTGTTCGTGCTCTACAATGTCCTTAAAATTGTACCGAACCAGCTCCAGTTTCCCCATCGCTTGCACCTCTTCCAGCACCATGGCATGGGTCGTTTCGGTCTCTCCAGCCGCTCCGAGTGAAAACCATTTGCCAGTCTTCATACCTTCCCAAACCGAAATGATTCCAACGGTAAAAATCGCAAAAAGAAACAGACGCAGCAACAGACGAAGAACAGCACTCATAGAGGACGGGGATTTGAAAAGTAAAAGTAAGAAAGTTGAACCAAATTGTGCCCGACAAACTATTTTCAACTTTTTAAATTTTTTTTTAATATTGATTATCAGTGCATTACCTTGAAAATAGAGGTGCTTTGTAAAATCTGATAGTGCCTCAGTGCCAAATTTTAGTACCTTTGTATCCCGTAACCAGTCAAAAACTCACTGCTAATCATGGCTGCTAACGGGCAAAAAACCGCAAAATATATCTTCGTTACGGGCGGCGTAACGTCATCTTTGGGTAAGGGCATCATAGCCTCTTCCCTCGCAAAACTCCTTCAATCACGGGGATTGTCGGTCACTATCCAAAAATTCGATCCGTACATCAATGTTGATCCGGGTACACTCAATCCGTACGAACACGGTGAGTGCTACGTAACCGACGATGGTGCCGAAACTGACCTCGATTTAGGGCACTACGAACGCTATCTGAACGTACGTACTTCTCAGGCCAATAACGTCACCACTGGGCGCATCTATTACGATGTCATCATGCGGGAGCGTCGCGGCGACTTTTTGGGAAAAACGGTTCAAGTAGTACCTCACATTACCGACGAAATCAAAAACCGAATGCTTTTGCTCGGCGAAACAGGCGAGTACGACGTAGTCATTACCGAAATCGGTGGATGTGTGGGCGATATTGAGTCGCTTCCGTTTCTGGAAGCGGTACGTCAGCTGAAGTTTGAATTGGGCGTCAACGACGCTCTTGTGATTCACCTGACGTTGATTCCGTATTTGAGTTCAGCGGGCGAGTTGAAGACCAAACCTACGCAGCACTCCGTCAGGATGTTGCAAGAGTCAGGTATTCAGCCCGACATTCTGGTGTGCCGTACGGAGCATCCGCTTCCGGTCGAAATGCGTAAAAAAATCGCGTTGTTCTGTAATGTTCAACCTGCATCGGTGATTGAAGCCATGGATGCTTCCACGATTTACGATGTTCCACTTTTGATGAAAAAAGAGCGACTCGACCAACGTGTACTTTACATGCTAGACATCTACGACGACAAAGACGTAGATTTGGATGCATGGCAGGTATTTGTTGATCGACTCAAGAATCCCAAAAGCACGATTCGCATCGGTTTGGTCGGGAAATACGTGGAATTACATGATGCTTATAAATCCATCACTGAGTCATTCATTCATGCGGGAGCGGTCAATGAATGTAAAGTGGAAATAGAATGGATTCACTCTGAGCATCTTACGCCAGATAACGCAGCCGAAAAAATGGCGGCGTTGGACGGAGTACTCGTGGCGCCGGGCTTTGGCGAGCGAGGTATTGAGGGCAAAATCGCGGCGGTGCAGTACGTACGTGAAAATAATATTCCGTTTTTCGGCATTTGTTTGGGAATGCAAATGGCGGTCATCGAATACGCCCGCAATGTGTTGGGCTGGGCCGATGCGCATTCTACCGAAATGGACAGCGAAACCGACCATGCCGTTATTGGGATGATGGAAGAGCAAAAAAGCATTACCAACAAAGGAGGAACGATGCGTTTGGGGGCATACGCCTGTAAATTGCAACCGCTCACGTTGGCGCATAAAATTTACGGAAAATCAAACATCAGCGAGCGCCACCGACACCGCTATGAGTTCAACAACCAGTTCCGGAAAGACTTCGAAAAAGCGGGCATGGTGTTGTCGGGGATCAATCCTGAGAATGACTTGGTGGAAGTGATTGAATTGCCGAAACACCCTTATTTTATCGGGGTGCAATACCACCCTGAGCTTAAAAGTACGGTGATGGCTCCGCATCCTCTGTTTGTTCATTTTGTAAAAGCGGCGTTGAACAATGCGAATCAAAAACGCGAAGTGGCTCAATTGCTCGTACCCGAAACCAACGAGTTGGTGGCCGAACAATAGACGTTTTGGTTTTAAAATATCTTAGTACTAAAAAAGCTGATGATACCATTGGCTTTTTTAGTTGGATAAAATCGGCGGATTGTCATTTTATCCCTCTTTTTCAAGATAGGACAGCCAGTCCACCCCAATTTTTTCTTGCGTCATGAACCTAACGCCTGGCGGCAAGAGTGGCGACGAGGTGCCTTTGCCGATGGGATTGGGGCTTTTTACAATACGGATTTCGTCAAAACGTCCATCATTCAAAAATGCTTGCAGTAATTGAGAACCGCCTTCTACCAGTACAGATTGAATTTTGCGGTGGTGGAGGTCTTCAAAAAAATGATCGAGGAACGTATCATCAAAATTGATTTGCACAAATGTGGTTGCGCCTGCTTCTTCGTTGGTGAAGGCGTTGTAACAAATCGTTTGTTGTGAATTATCAAACAAATGTAGCGCACGCGGCAGTCGTAAGGTGCGGTCAAGCACGATTCGGACGGGATTGTGCCCCGCCCACAGCCGGGTGTTGAGTTGAGGATTGTCGTTGAGGGCGGTGTTTGTTCCTACCAAAATGGCATCTTCTTGCGTGCGCCATTGGTGGCTCAACGTGCGCGATTGTCGGCAACTGATGGTAAGCGGTTGTTTGTCTTCGTCGGCGATGAATCCATCGGCGGTTTCGGCCCACTTGAGAATGACGTAAGGACGTTTCTTTTCAAAGAATGTAAAAAAGCGGGCATTGAGTTTGCGGCCTTCTTCGGTCAATACGCCCGTTGTAACGTCAATTCCTGCGTCTCTTAATTTCTGAATTCCTTTTCCAGCCACGAGCGGATTGGGGTCGTCGTTGCAAACAACAACTCGTTTTACCTGCTTTTCAATCAATAAATCGGCGCAAGGGGGCGTTTTCCCAAAATGTGAACAGGGTTCGAGCGTGACATATACCGTAGATTCTGGTAGCAGGAGAGCATCGTGTCGTGTTAGTGCGTCATTGACAGCGTTGACCTCGGCGTGCCAATCGCCGTAGCGTTGGTGCCAACCTTCACCGATGATTCGGTCATTGTGTACTATCACGCAGCCCACCATCGGATTGGGACTTACGCTGCCGCGCCCAAGCGCCGCCAACTCCAACGCGCGGCGCATGTATACATTATCCAGCATTGATAAAGAATCGGTCATCAGACATCATTCGTTTTTGAAAGAGACAAATTAACGAAACAAAAAGCCGGATTAAAAACCAGAACTTTCTACTTTTGCATCCCAACAGGAGCAAGCGTCTCCCTGATTCTTTAATTAATTCAAAAATGGTTACCACAATTATCGGCATCGGTCTCCTTGGCGGCTCGTATGCGCTTTCGTTAAGGGATAAATATCCAAAAATGCATTTTATCGGGGTAGATGCTTCCGATGTTCACGGTCGTTTGGCGGTTGCCAAAGGTATTGTAGATGAGGTTCTTCCGATGGAAATGGCCATTCCAAACTCCGATTTGGTAGTGCTTGCCGTACCCGTCAATTATATCGTGGAGCTCTTGCCGACAGTATTAGATTTGATTTCTGATACCGCCACCGCGGTAGATTTGGGCTCAACCAAGCAGCTCATCTGTGAAGTGGCTGATGCGCACCCAAAACGCCATCGCTTTGTGGCCGCTCACCCGATGGCTGGAACCGAAAACTCAGGGCCTTCAGCGGCGTTTCGCGAATTGTTGCCCGAAAAAAACGTCATTCTCTGCGATTGTGAAAAAAGCGATGCCGATAGCGTAGCCCTGGTCGAGGCGCTTTTCAAAGATATCGGCATGAAAATTCATTACATGACGCCCGCAGAGCATGATTTGCACTTAGCGTATGTATCGCATTTGAGTCACGTAACTTCGTTTGCCTTGGGATATACGGTGTTGGAAAAAGAACGGGACGAGCAAAATATTTTCGATATGGCGAGTACAGGTTTCAGTTCGACGGTGCGTTTGGCCAAAAGTTCGCCCGCGATGTGGGCACCTATTTTTGACCAAAACCGCGAGAATCTTTCGCGGGCGTTGGGAGATTATATTGAGTTTTTGCAGCAATACAAAACATTCATTGACGACCGCGACATTAAGGCCAGTGTTGACTTTATGCAGCGAGCCAACGAAATTCGGCGCATCCTGTCGGGCATTGACCGTAAATAATCGGGGTCTCTATAGTTCTTTAGCAAATGTTCGGCGCATAACTCATTAGATTAAGCTCTAAACTCGCTTAAATTTGTGACGGACTTTTATAAACCATTCCTGAATCGAGCTAACCAATCGCTATGACGAATCAACCTGTGAACCGGAACCAAATCCTTGATACTAAAAACGAAGAAGCATTGCTCGGTGGTGGGGCAAAACGCATTGAGCAACAACATAAAAAAGGCAAGCTGCATGCTCGCGAACGGGTTGAGTTGTTGATGGATGCGGGGTCGTTTGAAGAAATCGGCAAGTTTGTCATGCACCGTTGTAAAGACTTCGGTTTAGATAAAGAATATTATTTGGGCGACGGTGTCATCACGGGTTATGGCACCATCGACGGAAGGTTGGTGTACGTATTTGCGCAGGATTTTACGGTTTTTGGGGGCTCATTATCGGAAACCCACGCCGAAAAAATCTGTAAAATCATGGATTTAGCCATGAAAAACGGCGCACCAGTCATTGGTCTCAATGACTCAGGTGGGGCTCGAATTCAGGAAGGGGTGTTGTCGTTGGCGGGCTATGCCGATATTTTTTACCGAAATACGTTGGCATCAGGCGTTATTCCGCAGATTTCGGCCATTATGGGGCCGTGTGCGGGTGGTGCGGTGTATTCGCCAGCCATCACAGATTTTATCATGATGGTTGAAAATACCTCTTATATGTTTGTGACGGGGCCAAACGTGGTCAAGACCGTGACGCACGAAGACGTAACTTCGGAAGAACTGGGCGGAGCCATGACCCACGCCACAAAATCTGGAGTGACGCACTTTGTGAGTGCCAATGAGGTGGAGTGCATTGCTGATATTCGCCGACTCTTGAGTTATATCCCCCAAAATTGTGAGGAGGACGTGCCCATGCTTCCATACGTGGGTGGGGACGAAAAACGCCTTAAACTGAACACGCTGATTCCAGAAAACCCCAACCAGCCCTACGACATGCGCGAGGTGATTGACGAAATTGTGGACGCGGGCAGTTTTTGGGAAGTGCATAAATATTTTGCCGAAAATATCGTCGTCGGCTTTGCCCGTTTGGGTGGTCGTAGCATCGGAATCGTGGCCAATCAGCCCGCGGTTTTGGCAGGGGTTTTAGACATTGACTCCAGTACCAAAGGGGCGCGGTTTGTGCGTTTTTGTGATAGTTTCAACATCCCTCTGTTGGTGTTGGAAGACGTACCTGGTTTTTTGCCTGGGACCGATCAAGAATGGAACGCCATCATTACCAACGGCGCCAAGCTGCTGTACGCTTTCTGCGAAGCAACCGTGCCGCGCGTGACGGTCATTACCCGAAAAGCCTACGGTGGAGCATATGATGTAATGAACTCAAAACACATCGGTGCGGATATGAACTACGCGTGGCCAACGGCCGAAATCGCAGTTATGGGTGCAAGCGGAGCGGCTGAGATTATCTTCAAAAAAGAGATTGCGGAAGCAGAAGACCCTGCGGCCAAATTGCAGGAAAAAGTGCAGGAATATACCACAAAGTTTGCCAACCCGTACCGTGCGGCGCACCGGGGCTACATTGATGAAGTAATTTATCCAGAACAGACCCGAGAAAAACTGATGCGAGCGTTTAAAATGCTTGAAAATAAAGTGGCAACCCTTCCTAAGAAAAAACACGGAAATATCCCATTATAGCATTATGAGAAAGGGAAATCACTCCAACGGCTGACTGAAAATCAACCTTGCGGTTTCTTGGCCGTATGCAACTCGGTAGGGTATTTTGTTTTCAGTTTTCCGGGAGTGATTTTGTATCTCTTTTTAAACACCATGATGAATTTAATGGGTTCAGAGTACCCCAGCAACTCCGAAACTTCTTTGACCGAATATTCTTCATTTTCGATTAGTACCTTTGCCTGTTTTAGTTTTTGAGTCTTAAAGTATTGATAATAAGGCTCTTGATAAATTTTCTTGAAAATTGTCTTAAACTTAGAAGGGCTGAGACCAAGTCTTTCAGAGGCTTCCTGGACCGAGGGGATTTTGTTGGTAATATGACTCGTAACCTCCTTATGCAGACTTGACAATTGTTCAATGATACTCAAATTTACCTTTTTAACAGGCGTAGGAAGGGATTTCGGAGAAGATGAAAAAATATTGTCGGCGTCTTTTTTGTCTTGGAAACAGCTAAACGAAATTTCTTTTTGTAAGAGAAGATGAAAGACGGTTTCGGCATCTTTTTTTAAAATTCTAATCTCTAACGTTGGAATCTCTCCATCGTTATTTGTTAATTCTTCAGAGGGTAAAGTGCTCATTCTAATTAGCGGCAGTTAGAGGTTAAATGAAAAATTACCATTTTCTTCATCATCGTTGAGTAGTAATTTTTTTTCATTCTGACTCGCTTGCGAATACTGTTTTAGGGATGTTTTGTATTATACGAGGCATTTTAATACCCCATTCAGTAAAAAGTTAGATATTTTTTATTAATTCAATCACCTGAATACATACAAAAACATTTAAAATAATCGGGTTATTAATCTTTTGGAATATCTAATTGGATATGATTCTTATTTGTACATCTGTGTTGCTGCGACAAATACAGTGAGTAAAAGATTGTTTTGCTTATTTTTATGATGAAAATTTAGAACACGCCTAAATTTAAGCAAATTTGCTTAAATTTACCTCAAAGGTATATTTTTTAATTGCTTTCAAAAAATGAATTTCCCCAAAAATGTAATTTTGTTTAACCCAGTTAAACATTTAAGGGAGACTTGATTTTGCTAAAGAGAGGCGTTTCTGGGGCTATTAAATGAATCTGATGATGGGATGAGTAGCCTTAGTAAGGTCTCCAGAAAAATAGGAAGTAAATAGTGATTGTGTTTGACACCCAGATAAATTGCTCAGCGTTTTACTAATTTTTCATCAATACGTTGCAATACATCAGCTCTGAGGGTACGGCTAAGCGGAAGTTTTTCGTTGCCAATGTGTACCTCATTTCCTTCGATACGGTCAATCTTGGCAATTGGGACAAGGTATGATTTATGAATCTTGACAAATTGTTCGCTAGGTAAGTATTCCTCCAGGCCTTTCATCGTCAGGTAGGTAATGTATTTTCGTTGGGTAGTTTGAATGACAATGTAGTTTTCTAATGCCTTGACATACAGCAAATCACGTAGTTCTATGCGCTCAATGTTGCCGTCGCATTTTACAAAAAAGTAGTCAATTTGGGACGACGAAGTTTTGTTTTTTTGCTCAAAGAGTGCCTTAGCTTTCAAGGCAGACTTCAAAAAACGGTCAATAGAAATCGGTTTTAGTAAATAATCTAATACATCCAATTCAAAGCCTTCAATGGCATAAGTTGGATAAGCCGTGGTGATAATAACCGCAGGTGGATTAGTAAGTTTTTTGAGTAATTCAAACCCGCTCATTTGGGGCATTTCTATGTCTAAAAATAGTAAATCTACAGGATGTTGGGCCATTAGATTAATGGCTTTTAAGGGACTTTCTGCTTGACCAACCAGCTGTAGCCAGTCTAATTCTTCGACATATTCCCCTAGGATTTTACGGGCTATGGGTTCGTCATCCACAATAAGGCAGTTGATTTTCATGGGGCGTTTCTTCAGGATTTACAACACAATGCTTAATTCAACGCTAAACATATCGTTCTCCTCAGAAATTTTCAGTGTGTGGTGCTGAGAATAGAGCAATTCAAGACGGCGCTTTACGTTCGCAATCCCGATACCTCCAGGGCCATAAATTGGGTTTGAAGGGTGTTGATTTTTGGAATTCTCACACTTAAAAATCAAGAGATTTTCGTTTCTAAAAAGTTGAATATCAATATAGTTGGGTTTGTTTTCGTGGTTGCTGACGTACTTAAACGCATTTTCTACAAAAGGTGAAAAAAGCAGAGGAGCTACTGTGATACCAGAGATATTTTCATTGGGAGTAAAATGTACATTTAGATTGTCATTTTTTCGTAATCGTTGCAGAATGACGTAATTTTTTAAGTAGTCTATTTCTTTTTCAATGGACACTTTTTCTACGTTACATTCATACAATTGATAGCGCAGTAAATCTGAAAATTGTAGGACAAGTTGCCGCGCTTCGGGGTTTGTTTTGTGGATAGAACCGTAAATCAGGTTGAGCGTATTGAAGATAATGTGCGGATTTATCTGCGATTTTAAATACTGCAATTCGGTGGCTAATTGTTCATTTTTGATTTTTTGGACTATTTCTCGCTGATAAAACCATTCTCGACTCAGCCATATTGCCATGCTGAAAATGGCGTAAAAAACGGCAATGGATACGTTGTAAAACGCATTGGTGAGCAGCGACCGCCGCTCTATGTCTCCCAAAACGTATCCGTATAGGTACACATCGTGCAGATTTTTGAGTACTACATATCCCAAAACGACTACTGAAAGAGTTAGAAAATACAATCCGTATCGTTTGGTGTTAAAAAAACGAGGAATCAAGACCCATAAATTGCCGTAGATAACCCCTGCCAAAAGAACGTTCCGGACCAATAACTCCCCTACAAAATCACCGAAGCTCAATTTATAGATGATATAACTCCGATTGTATGCATGGAAAGAAACGGTAGCTATCCAGAAAAGAATATGGTCGAGGCGGTATCTGAAGAATTTTTCCATGGTGAAAGTTAGGAAATTCGGGTGTTCAGAAACAAAAAAGTTACATTAAACGATAAAAAGACGTGACATCAAGAATTTTCAACCAGTTACCAAACTATTTTCATTGATATGCTCAGTTTTTGTTGATTTGAATTGTCAAACACAGCGGAATAAAGATATGAAATGGCAACTTATATGGATGTGTTTATTGGTGGCGCTGTCTACGTTTGCCCATCCAGGTATCGGCATAGTTCAGAACTCAAAGGGTGAGATTTTTTACACGGATACCGAGCGTATTTGGAAAGTTTCGTCCGACGGAAACTCGAAGACGGTAGTTGTTCCCAATGTGCATACCCACGAACTATACATGGATGCCCAAGATAATCTTTACGGCGAACATCTGTGGTACGAAGGAGAAACAACAAATAAATGGGGGCATTATGTGTGGAAATACGATGCGCGGGGAAGGTTTAGCAAAGTACGCCCTATTGCCGAAGGTTTTTTGCGAAATTATAGCTTTGTGCGTGATACGGCAGGCAGTATGTATTGGCTGGTGAGCAGCAAAAACGGTAGCGATTGGATGAAAATGTCGCCCAACCAAAAAATTGAATGGCTTGCCACAGTGCCTACTAAAGATGTGCGCAGTCAGTTTTGTAGCAAAGACGGTACTTTTTATTACGTAGACGACAACGATTTGTGCAAGATAGTGGGAAATAAAGCCCGAGTAGTTGCGCTGGATTTAGACGGGGTCACGGGTGAAGACCCCCAACGAAAACCGAACAACAGCATTTTTGGGGTGTGGGATGACCCTGCGGGTAACGTTTACGTAGCCGTTACCTCAAAAAAAATGGTTAAAAAAATAACGCGCGACGGTCGGGTGTTCGTGGTGTATAAAAGCCCCATCAGTTGGATGCCTACGGGTGGCGTTGTTGACAAAAATGGGAATCTTTGGATATTAGAAACCAATCAATTGAATGTTGTTCGCGTAGTAAAGTCTTAAAAATGAGCCCAATGAAGGTGGTTTTTAGAATGAAGGATGCCAAAGGTACCATCCGTGTAAAAATGGGGGCAGGCAAAGATGGCTCAGGCTTGGTCCTTTTAAACGATGCCACCGAACCGGGAATTCATGCCTTGGCCCAAAAGAAAGGCACTAGCATTACGATGACCGACAAAGACGGGAAGAAGAAAGCGCTGTAAATTTTATTTTGGCCTTCATGCAACACTTAAAAAAAATCCTACTCTTTGCTGTAACTAATTTTAAAAAGGAGAGTATCCACCATAAAGCCATTTCTCATAACCACTAAATACAGCCATACCAACCCATTCACAGCCAACTACTCTAAACAATGAAACAGCTATTCTTACTAGCCCTTTGCATGGGGCTGATGGGGACTTCCTTTGCCCAAAAATCAAAAATTACGGGTTTTGTCTTGGATTCTACCGCCCGTAAACCCGTCGAATTTGCCACCGTTGCCCTGATGAAAGACACCAAAGTTGTGGAAGGTACAACGTCTGATGTAACAGGGAAATTTACGTTTTCAAAAGTACCAGAAGGGGTCTATCAACTGAAGATTACGTTTGTGGGGTACAAGGACAAAACCCTACTGAATGTGGCCGTTACAGCCGACAATGACTTGGATTTAGGCGTTGTGCCGTTTGCGCAGACGGCCCAACAACTCAACGAAGTCAAGGTGGTGGAACAGAAAGCATTGTTTGAAGACCGACCCGACCGTTTGGTGTATAATGCCGAGAAAGACATCACCATTAAAGGCGGAAATGCAGGGGATGTTTTACGGAAAATCCCGTCCATCGCGGTAGATTTGGATGGGAATGTGGAACTGCGGGGTAGTTCAAACATTAAGGTCTTGATTAACAATAAACCTTCCAACTTGATGGCCAAGAGCATAGCCGATGTGCTCAAACTTATCCCCGCCGATGACATCAAGCAAATTGAAGTCATCACTTCACCTTCTGCCAAATATGACGCCGAAGGAACGGCGGGGATTATTAATATTATTACCAAACGGAACAACTTACAAGGCATTAACGGAAAGGCGAATGCCTCCATTGGCCGCTGGAACGACAACTACAACGGCTCGCTCAATTATCGCAAAAAAAGCTTTGGACTTTCGGCACGGGGAGGGTTCAATAAATGGCGGAATTTGGGGGAAAATTACACGAAACGAGTCACCACTGTTGAAAATTACAAAACGGAGTTGCTTCAAAATACCTATTTCAGAGGCGGCGGCGAAAATATGAACGGAACCATTTCGGCAGAGTGGGACATTGATTCACTCAATCGTCTGAGTGCCGGGCTTAATTTTTACGACGGCAAAAACGCCATGAACTTCGATTACATCAACAATTTTTCAAGTAGCAGTGAAAAGACGCTCTTTACCCGAAAGTTGTATCGTATCTACGACTGGGACGGCGGCACTCTGAACCTGGATTACAACAAGACCTTCAAAAAGCCGAAAAAAGAGTTTAACGTTCTGACGATGTTTTCCAAAGAAGCCGAAGATAGTTATTATAATCTCGACCAATTGAATGCCGAAAATGCCGTGTATTACCGCGAAAAAAGCCCCAACGCTAGTCGAAACTACGAAGGAACGGTACAAATTGATTTTACCAATCCTCTCGACAGCGTCAGCACGTTAGAAATGGGCACAAAAGCTATTTTACGAAACGTAAAAAGTGATTATCGCGTAGCCACGGCTCTCGACGGCTCTACCAATTTTACGGATGTACCCGCTTTGGCCAATGTCTTTGACTATAATCAGCAGGTAGCTTCTACCTATATTGCCTATTCGCGTACCTCCAAAAACAAATGGGGAATCAACGCCGGGGCGAGGTACGAGCACACGTTTATTCAAGCCGCTTTTTTGTCGGGAACCGTGCCGTTTTCCAATAATTATGGAAATATCATTCCCAACATCAGTTTGTCAAGAAACTTGCCCAAAAATCAAAAATTGAAGCTGAGCTATTCGCAACGAATCCAGCGACCTATGTTGTGGTTTTTGAATCCGTATGTCAACGCCAGCGAACCGAAAATGACGTATTCGGGTAACCCTTACCTGAAACCCGAACTCACCCACAGCGCCGAAGCGAGCTACAACGTATATATCAAAGAGTCGTCGGTCAATGCGGTGTTTTTTATGCGCCAAACCAACAACGCCTTGGAGCGGATTCGCACCGTTGACAGTGAAGGCAATGCCAACATCACCTTTCAAAACATTGCCCAAAACATTTCTTACGGCCTTACTTTGAGCGGAACGGCCAAAATCAAGAAGAAATTTTCAACCAACGGTTCATTCAATCTGTATTATAACGTGTTGAACAGCCCCGCTTTGCAGGCAAGCAATGCCAACTGGATGTACCGGGTCAACCTGAATTCAACCTACGATTTCGGTAAAGGTTTCAAAGCGCAGTTTTTTGGATTTTTCAATTCTCCGCGCGTGATGTTGCAGGGAAAAATGAGTGGCTATGCCTATTACAACATCGCTTTACAGAAAGAAGTATTGAAGAAAAAAGGCTCGATCAGTGCTGGATTGGACAACTTCTTTGCTCCTTTTATTGAACAAAAAATGTCGTTCTCTTCCCCCACTTTTGTACAGGAAGGTGGCAGTAAATTCTTTAATCGCGGCTGGAGAGTCAGTTTTTCGTATGAATTCGGCAAAATGACCAATGCGCCCCAACGCCAGAAAAAGAGCATCAACAACGATGATAAGAAGGGCGGAGAGAATTAAATCTCACGACGACAGGCATGAGTCAACCCACCCAATGCGCTTAATTATGAATAAAGAGCCCAAATAGAGGCTCTTTATTCATGTTGTATATCCCTCCAATGCTTTTTGGCTCAAAAATTAGCTGAACTGATGCATTTTGTATTTCATATCCCCGGGCAATCCTGCATCAAAATTCACTAAAACTAATTGCGCATAAAGTAGCATGTCAAGGAGTTTTGACATCTCACCTAATAAATTAGCTCGTCTTCGGTCATTTTTTTTGGTTTGTATCAGAAAACCAACACGATACGGCCATGAAAAAACTTCTTATTTTATCAATTTTGCTTTTTGTAGGTGTGCTTTCTCAAGCCCAAAAAGTGGGCGACGGCTGTGAAGATTGCGAAATGATGTTTGAAGGAATGCCGAAAACACTATCTTGGCAAACCACCATCGCCGATGCTAAAGAAGCGGGCGAGCGCATGGAAATCAGCGGTACTATTTACCAATCTGATGGCAAAACCCCCGCGACTGAGGTGATTTTGTACGTGTATCATACCGACGTAAAGGGCGAATATACACCTGCCGCCACGCAGGTCTATGCCCGTCGGCATGGGCATTTGCGGGGCTGGATAAAAACCGATGTACAAGGAAGGTATCAGTTCAGTACCATTCGTCCGGCGGCGTATCCAGGTCAAAAATTTGCGGCCCACGTGCATCCCATCATCAAAGAAGCCGCCAAGAATGAATATTGGATTGATGAATATCAATTTGAAGGTGATCCACTATTGACCCAAAAAGACCGCGAAAACGCCCAGAACCGAGGTGGGTCGGGTATTATCACATTGACCAAAAATGAAAAAGGAGTTTGGATTGGCAAAAGAGACATTATTTTAGGAAAGAATATCCCGAATTATCACTAGGCGTTTTACGTTACCAAAATAGTAAACCAAAACGCTTTTTGTATGAATCCAAACGAGTTTCTGCTTTTCGCTTTTGCGACCTTAATGCTTAACCTCACGCCTGGCTCCGACATGATTTACGTGGCCACGCGCAGTACCACTCAAGGAACCCAAGCAGGTATTGTATCGGCTTTGGGTATCGCAGGTGGATGTTTGGTACATACTTTTGCGGCGGTTTTGGGGCTTTCGGTGCTGATTGCCGAGTCGGCGGTGGCGTTCAACATTGTCAAGTTTTTGGGAGTGGGGTATTTGTGCTATTTAGGAATTACGTCTTTATTGAGCAAAAATACCCTGTCAACCCAAACATCTTCGGAATCGGCACCTTTAAAAAAAATATTTTGGCAGGGAGTTTATACCAACGTGCTCAACCCCAAAGTAGCGTTGTTTTTTCTGGCTTTTTTGCCCCAATTTGCCGACGTTCATTCCGAAGATTTTAAGTGGCAGGTGTTGGTGTTGGGTATTTGGTTTAATATTTCAGGAACGCTGGTAAACGCGGCCGTGGCGGTATTTTTTGGGAAAGCAGGAAGGTATCTAAACCAACTACCTCATTTTTCGCGCATTCAAAATAAGGTGACGGGGGGCATGATGTTGGGCTTGGGCGTGTATCTGGCCTTTGCCAAACAAAAACTGTAGGGGCAGGCCTCGCGTCTGCCCTTCTCGCGTCTGCCCCTTATCGCGTGAGGGTATAAAAAAAGGGCGGAAGTTTATCTCCGCCCCTACAATGTTGTGCTTATGGAAAAGACTAATCTTCGTCTTCTTCGTCGCTGGTGAAAGAATACAGCGTTGTGTCTAACTTCAGACGACCGTGGTTAAAGTCTTCGATGAATTTCGTAATCACTTCGTCGGTAACGGCCTCGATGTTGAGACAAGCGTCTAAGCCTACACCATATTCAAACTCTGGCTCAATTTCCAAATGTTCTTTGACCTTTACTTCCTCTTCTTCCTCAATGGATTCGATAAGTTCGGTGATGAGTTCTTCGGCTTCTTCTTCTACCGCTGGGCTGATTTTGTAGCCAGGAGCGCGTTCATCCAACGGCAGGTAATCAGGATATACTTTTTGGGCTTGTTCTACCGCTTTTTCGTACACCAAACTGCTGTGGTGCAGGCGCAATGTATAAATGATGGCATCATAAATAACTTCCTGACCTTTATAACTACCTACAAACTGGACGTGGGCTAATTCGCCATTTTCGGAGGTGCTGACATCTTCATCGTCGCAATGAATGAAGTTGGTGCCTGCTTCTTGGCACTCTTCCTTTAATAATTTGATTTCCTCGGGGTTATATCCTTCATTCATGATCGCAATCTGATTTAATGATGAGTAAGAGTTGGTAAAGTAACCGAATCATTACTGAAAATCAAAGAATAGTTGGCAAATTTGGGACAAATATGCCGAATGTATGACCGAACAATTTTTCAAAAACCGACTCAAAGTAGTCGAATTGGCCAGCGTTTTGGCGGGGCCTGCCGTGGGGATGTTTTTTGCCGAATTGGGCGCCGAGGTCGTAAAGATTGAAAACAAAAAAACGGGTGGCGATATGACGCGCTCGTGGAAATTGCCGTCTGAAGATTCGACTTCCCCGTACTCGGCCTATTATGCAAGTGTAAACTGGAATAAGCAAACGTATCTGCTTGATTTAGAAGATACTCGTGACCGTGAGCAGGCTTATGCGCTGCTTCAGAATTCCGATATTGTGATCAGTAATTATCGTACAAACGTCGCCGAAAAATTGGGGGTAGATTATCCAACGCTTTCCCAAATCAATCCAACCTTGATTTTTGCGCAGCTCAATGCCTTTGATGATCACAGCGAACGTCCCGCATTTGACGTGGTACTGCAAGCCGAAGCGGGCTTTTTGTACATGAATGGCGAAGTGGGCGGGCCACCCGTCAAAATGCCCGTTGCGCTGATTGATGTGTTGGCGGCCCACCAGTTGAAAGAAGGGATTTTGTTGGCGTTATTGCGTCGTACCCAAACGGGAAAAGGGGCCTATGTCGCAACTTCTTTGTTTGAATCGGCCGTGGCGTCGTTGGTCAATCAGGCGACCAATTGGCTCATGGCCAGCCACATTCCTCAACGGATGGGTACCCAACATCCCAATATTGCCCCTTACGGCGATATGTACACTTGCAGCGATGGGAAAGCGATCTTATTGGCCGTTGGCACCGAAAAGCAGTTCAAAAATTTGTGCCAAGTGCTGGACCTATCGGAAATTTTAACGCAGCCCTCATTTAGTTCAAATATAGAACGGGTCAAAAACCGAGCGGCATTGAATGCAATACTGGCCGAGAAAATTTCGGTTGTTGAGGCCGCCTCATTGCTTCAGCAACTAGAAGCTGCATCTGTGCCCGCCGCCGCCATTCGTAATATGCAAGAAGTATTTGAATTGGCCGCGGCGCAGTCCATGATTTTGGAAGAAACGCTGCCCGACGGGACGGTCAGCAAGCGGGTAAAAACGGTAGCTTTTGAGATAGATGAAGGTTGAAAACGTAGCCAGAAAATTATTTCTTAAACAGCAAATGCAGTTTCCACACCTGCGGAATCAGCAGTTGGCTTTCATCATTGTAGATGACAAAATCGGCGATTTTGTGGCGCTCTTCGTCGGAGATTTGGCGGGCAATGATGTCACGAATGTCTTTTTCGGAGCGTTGCGGATCTCGTTGCATTACACGGGCGACGCGCAGGTCAACGGTAGCATCAACCACAATTACTTTATCCAAGTCATTGTTTTGGCCCGCTTTGGCCATAATGGCTGCTTCTTTGATGACGTACGGCGCGTTGCTGTTTTGCTCAACCCATTCCTGCGTGTCTTCACCTACCTGAGGATGGACGATAGCGTTTAGTTTTTGCAACAGCGGAGGATTCTGGAATACTTGGCTCGCCACCCAAGCGCGGTTGTAAATGCCGTTTGGTAAATAGGATTCGCTACCCAATAACTGTGTAACGGCGCTTTTGAGACTAAGGTCGTGATTAAGCAACCATTTGGCGCGGTCGTCGGCAGAGTATACAGGGACTCCCAAAGCCGAAAAAATCCGACAAACAATGCTTTTGCCCGAGCCTATACCGCCTGTGACGCCTATTTTGAGCATTTGCAATGGAGGGTTGATTTACGATTTTAAAAATCGAAGGTAGTCAGTCTGCCGTTTGAAATAAGCCTATTTCTTCTTGGATTTTTTGCCGTCCGACTTAGGTTTTGGCGTTGGAGTCGTTTTTTCTTCCGTGGGTGGGGGAGAAGCTGGAGGGATGTTGCCGAATAACTCCGCTACTTCAAAACTCACAAAAACACGGTCGGTGCTTGCTTTCAAGAGGGGAGATTGGGGATACCGGATGGGGAGTTCTTCATCGTAATTACCCCTTATTTTTTGGGCAGGCACCCGTACCAAAATAGTGTCCGAAATATCGCTTACCAACGATGTCGGGCCGTCAAACGTGACCGTTGTTGGGCGGAGATTGATGAAACTTGATACCACAAATCGCGGAGAGAGTTGCAGACCAGCACTGTCTACTCTCAGCACCGTAGTTTTGATCATTCGTTCTTCAAAATCTAAGCGGTTAACATCCAGCATCACGTTGCTGATTCGCACATCTTTCACTTGTTCGTGCATGATGGCGGTCAATGCCGCAGGATTGAGGGTTTGGGTGGCAAGCGGGTTGAGAATGGGATACTGAACGGGCGAAACCGTAAAAGAAAGGGATTTTCGCAGCAACATCCAGCCGTTTCCAGTGAGCGTAGCGCTGACGCTTTTGGGAAGGGGAGTAATGGGAATATAAAGCGAATCGTTGTAGGTCAAATTAATGGGGTACTGTACCCGAAGAGTATATCCATCTTTGTTAAGCTCATTGAAAAGCCAAATAATCGTAGCCGCCACCAAACTAAACAGGATGATGCGGCTACGAGAAGGTTGGGATGAAAGGGGAATCTGCGCCACTTGATGTCAATTAGGATGCACTTGTACCTGCCAAACGCGAAATGGACGATTTCTCGAATTTCATTTTTGTGCCTTTGCTGCCGTCTACTTCAAGCGTAACGGTTGTTTCGTATACGGATACTACCGTACCGTGCAAACCGCCGATTGTTATTACTTCGTCTCCTTTTTTTAGTTCTTCCAAAAATTTCTTCTGGTCTTTCTGCTTCTTTTGCTGAGGGCGAATCATGAAAAAGTAAAATACACCAATGATACCCGCCCAAAGAAGGAGTTGGTAAATCATGGAAGATTGGCCGCCGGCCTGTAAAAAAATGCTGTTGAGCATGGGTTTATGATTAGGGTTAAATAAAAGGTTTGTCGTTGGTTTTTAGAGCGAACTAGTGGTCACGGAATCTTTAGCGGCTTCAACGTCGGCTTTAAACTGAATATCCGTCGTTGCGGGATTGGTATTGGCAAAAATCGTGACGGTTTTAAATTGTTGCCCTTGCTTGCCTTTACTGTTGAATCGAACCAAAATGGCGCCTTCATCGCCTGGGCCGATAGGTTGGCGCGGCCACTCAGGAATGGTACAACCGCAAGAAGCGCTCACGTTGTTGATGATGAGCGGAAAATCGCCTACATTCTTGAATTTGAACGTGTGTTCTACCTGTGCGCCTTCTTTAAGAGAACCAAAGTCAACATTTTTGATGTCTTCCGCAAATTCAAACTTTGGAAGTTTATCATCCAGATTGCTTGTGGCGTTTTTATCCTGATTGCTTCCGCAGGAAAAAAGAACTGTACTTACTAAAACTAATAATAGGTATCGCATGGGGGACTGAAATTAAGCAGTTTGTCCTTTGATTTGGGCCATCAGACGATCTACATCTTCCAAGAGCCGTTCGGCTTTTTCGCGTGCATCGGTGACCACTTTTTGTCCCTCTGCTTTTGCCAGACTTTCGGGCAAATCTTTACCTTCTAGCAAATCAGAGATAAGGCCCTGTAATTGCTCACGGTATTTTGAAAGACGATACGACAGTTTGTCACGTGTGATTTCGCCTTTTTCGGGGGCGTACAAAACACCCACTGCAGCGCCTGTAGCGACGCCCGCCAGAAATGCGATCAATACTTTTGATGAATTGCTCATGTTGTGTTAAATGTTTATTGTTTTTAGTGACTATGCCCGCGCTAAACGCTTACAGTCAACTCGGATTTATTTATTATCCAACAATCCCCTTCCGCTTTTCCGGATTTTTCCTTCTTTAATCAGCGTTTTTGAAAGGGTATCTAAGATTCCATTTACAAATTTACCACTTTTTGGCGTACTATATTCTTTAGCCATTTCAATTGCTTCGTTTATTGTCACCTTGACGGGGATTCCAGGAAAAGACATCATCTCGGAAACGCTCATTTTCAGGATTAAATAATCCATCGGAGCTAAGCGGTCCAAATCCCAGTTTTTGAGTGGCTCGGCAATGATTTGTTCGATTTCGTCGTTTCTGGTGGTGGTTTGCTCAAACAACTCTTCCATAAAAAAGCGATCTTCGTCCCAATCATCGGTCAAAGGAGTGAGCTGAAGTCCGCTGTCTTCGATGGTCGATTTGAATGTTTTGTTGGCCATTTTACGGGCAAGGTCGCCGTTTTCGCTCCAGTACAGGTCTTTGAGTTCAAAAAAGCTTACGACATCCTCATTTTTCAGAACCACATCTTTGAGCGCATTCAAAATGAGTTGCAGGTCTTCTTCGGGGGTGTGTTCTTTGGTTTCACAGTAGGCCCGATAGGCATCGTCGTTCCGAAAAACATCCCTGAACAAGGTACGAACCAGCCCAGTGGTTTCTTGCCCCCAGGTGATTCCGCGACGAATAAACTCGTTTTCCAAGGTTTTGCTTTCGCTCAGCGCAACCACAACTCTATTGGTATCAAAACCCGCAATTTTTGAGAGCGGTTTGTTGTCTGGATCGTCATACTGACGTTCGCGTTCGGCTTGAGATAGCGAGCCAAATTCAATGAAAAGTTGTAAAAGGAGCAGGTACGTGTTGTAGATGGCCTCCACTTCGGGAGTTAGTTGCCGAGCAATGCGTTGCTTGTCTTTTTTGAACAAATCTTGGTAATACCGGAGGGCATTTTTGGCCGTTACCAAAGCCGTGGGTGGGGTATCATCATCGTGTGGTATTTCCCCTTTGCGATAATTTTCCTCCAGCAATAGAGTAGTCATTTTTCTCATTCCTTCCAACTTCAAGGGGTCTTGGGGGGTCATGGAATTGAGGTCTGGCTTGAAAGATTCCGTGATGAAATCTACCGCCAATTGATAGTCTGCCTCGCGGGCAGCTTGCAGAGCGTAAAGGGATTGCAGCACCTTTACGCGCAGGTGTCTTCGACTTAACATTCAGTCTTGAAATTTGTGCAAATAAGCAGCAAGGAAAAGAACTTGCTTGTGTTTCCAGCCGCAAAGGTACGTTAAATAACCCAAATTTTCCAAGAATACTCGTGACGTTGACCGCAATTACCGTCCAACAGTACCGTTGCTGTACAAAATTTTGGCCCTTATTTTTATTGTTCCAATAAAGACAGAAACGGGTGGGTTTTGTTCAAAAAAAGAGTTTGTAATGTCACAGAAAAACCGTAATTTTACTTCTATAAAGGTGGCTGCTCAAGGCAGCAAAATTTCGATAATTTTAACATTTACAATTAGCTGTAAAGCAACAATTTAATCCAATGGCAGACAACAAAGAACAGAAATTTAAAGCCTTGCAAACAACACTTGAGAAGCTGGATAAAGCCTACGGAAAAGGCACAGTCATGCGTCTGAGTGACAAAAAAGTAATGGACGTAGAAGTCATTTCAACGGGTTCCGTTGGGTTGGACTTAGCGTTAGGAATTGGCGGATTGCCACGTGGCCGGGTCGTGGAAATCTATGGTCCTGAGTCATCAGGAAAGACCACTCTTGCCATGCACTGCATTGCCGAAGCGCAGAAAGCAGGCGGATTGGCCGCCTTTATTGATGCCGAGCACGCTTTTGACCGCAGTTATGCGCAAAAATTAGGGATTGATACCCAAAATTTATTGATTTCACAGCCCGACAATGGGGAACAAGCACTCGAAATTGCCGAACATTTAATTTCTTCGGGTGCCATTGACATTATCGTGATTGACTCAGTGGCGGCCCTTGTACCAAAGGCCGAAATTGAAGGTGAAATGGGTGACAGCAAGATGGGTTTACAGGCCCGCTTGATGTCGCAGGCTTTGCGTAAATTGACGGGGGTAATCAACCGCACCAACTGCTGCTGTATTTTTATCAACCAGTTGCGCGATAAAATTGGCGTTATGTTTGGTAGTCCCGAAACCACCACGGGTGGTAACGCCCTCAAATATTACGCATCGGTTCGTTTGGATATTCGTCGTATCGGTCAAATCAAAGAAAGCGCCGACAACATCACGGGTAACCGTACCAAAGTGAAAGTGGTGAAAAATAAATTGGCGCCGCCGTTTAAGGTTATCGAATTTGACATCATGTACGGAGAAGGTATCTCCAAAGTGGGTGAAATCATCGATTTGGCGGTGGAGTTGGAGATTGTTAAAAAATCAGGTTCATGGTTCAGCTACGACGGAAACCGCTTGTCGCAAGGCCGTGATGCCGTAAAACAATTGCTGAAAGACAATCCTGAATTGACGGAAGAACTGGAAGCTAAAATCCGGGCCAAAGTCAACGAAGATGAAAATGCGCTCATCGATACCCTTGAGCCAAACATCGCCGATGACGGAAAACCTGAATAAGGTTTAAATACAAATCGTAGGGGCGGGGTTTACCTCCGCCCTTTTTTTGTGCCGCCCTTTTTTGTGAAGATTGGAATTTTACTTAGGTCCGTTGCCCTGCAGAGGTGTTTGCACTTTCGGGCAGACATATCGGGCGCTTTTGGGCAGACGCAAGGCCTGCCCCTACGGAGGTTATTTCAAAATTTCTCTTGAAATAACCAGTTTTTGAATTTCGCTCGTTCCCTCGCCGATGGTGCACAGTTTGCAGTCGCGGTAAAATTTCTCTACGGGATAGTCCTTCGTAAAACCGTATCCACCGAAAATCTGCACTGCATCGTTGGCTACCCGTACTGATACCTCAGAAGCGTAATATTTGGCCGTTGCACTTTGCAGCGTAACGGTTTCGCCCCGGTCTTTGCGATCGGCAGCGTCATAAACCAGTAATTTAGCGGCTTCAATTTCGGTGAACATATCGGCTAATTTAAACGCAATGGCCTGAAACTGCGAAATTGCTTTTCCAAACTGATGACGTTCTTTGGAATACGCCAAAGCCGCTTCATAGGCACCAATGGCGGTTCCTAAACTCAAAGCAGCAATGGAAATGCGTCCCCCATCCAATATTTTCAGTGACTGAATAAATCCTTCTCCCACTTCTCCCAACACCTGACTTTCGTGAATCCGACAATCCTGAAAAATCAGTTCTGCCGTTTCGGAAGCCCTCATACCGAGTTTGTCTTCTTTTTTTCCAGCCGAAAATCCTGGCGTATTTCGTTCGATGATAAAAGCCGTCGCTCCTCGTTTATCGCCTGGCGCACCTGTCCGCGCAATCACGACGGCTACATTGCCGCTTTTGCCGTGGGTAATGAAGTTTTTTGCGCCATTCAATACCCAATATTCTCCGTCTTTGACGGCAACGGTTCGCATATTTCCAGCATCCGACCCCGTGTTGGGTTCGGTCAAGCCCCATGCGCCAATCCATTCGCCCGACGCAAGTTTTGGCAGGTAGTTCTGCTTTTGGGTTTCGTTGCCAAACATTAAAATGTGATTGGTGCAGAGCGAGTTATGGGCGGCCATCGAAAGACCAATGGAAGGATCAACTTTGCTCAACTCAACAATGGCGGTTACGTATTCGCGGTAGCCCAATCCTGCGCCGCCATAAGACTCAGGAACCAATATGCCCATCACGCCCAATGCCCCAAGCTGATGAAAAATTTCGACGGGGAAATACTGACTTTCGTCCCAAGCTCTAACGTGAGGTTGAATCAGACGCGCTGCAAAATCGCGGACTGATTGTGCAATCAATTCTTGGTTTTCTGCAATTTCTGCCATCATAGTCGTAACAAGTGAAAGGTATAGTTGTTGATTCCGTTTCTCTAATGTATGCTTACTCAATGATTCTGCCAACAACTGGTTAGCATTTCGTTGGTTAGCCTGATTTTGGATTTGGTGTGGATTGAATAACAGTTCAAAGGTATTTGGAAGCAAGGAGTAAAAAGGTAAAGAAAATTTGTCTTAACAACGAATTTTTAGGTAATATTATTTCTTGAAAAAATTGGGTGTTTGCCGTAAAATCAATGATGCATAGACAAATATGCGTTTGATTTAGAGGGATTGCCAAAATTCTTCTAATTTTGAGGCGATTTTATAAGCTAAAAAAAATACAATTTTTAGATTTCTTAAATTTATAGAATTCCAAAGCGGAATAAAATAACAACCAACAAACAGCGATTTATGAAAATAGCAGTAGTAGGAACCGGATATGTAGGACTTGTAACGGGAACTTGTTTTTCCGAAACAGGGATTCAAGTGACTTGTGTTGATATTGATATTAAAAAAGTTGAAAAGCTGAACAACGGAATCATTCCGATTTATGAACCCGGGTTGGACGTGCTTTTCCATCGCAACGTGGCAGAAGGGCGGTTGAAGTTTACAACCAATCTGGCTGATGGAATCAAAGATGCACAGGTGATTTTTCTGGCATTGCCTACGCCTCCCGGTGAAGATGGCTCGGCCGATTTGAAATATATTTTAAAGGTAGCCGATGATTTAGGAAAAATCATGGAAGAATATGCGGTTATTGTTGATAAAAGTACCGTACCCGTCGGGACCGCAGAAAAAGTGAGTGCTGCCATTGCCAAAAATGCAAAAGTAGAGTTTGATGTGGTTTCCAACCCTGAATTCTTGAGAGAAGGAGTAGCAGTGGAGGATTTCATGAAGCCCGACCGGGTGGTGGTAGGAACGCGTTCGGAAAGAGCTAAAAAAGTAATGGAAAAGCTATACGCGCCGCTGGTACGTCAAGGAAACCCCGTTATTTTTATGGATGAGCGCTCGGCTGAAATGACCAAATATGCGGCCAATTCTTTCTTGGCGATGAAGATCACGTTTATGAATGAAATTGCGAACCTTTGTGAATTGGCGGGTGCTGATGTAGACAATGTTCGTAAAGGAATCGGAACGGATAGCCGCATCGGAAAACGCTTCCTGTTTGCGGGTATCGGGTACGGCGGAAGCTGCTTCCCGAAAGATGTTCAGGCCTTGGCCAAAACGTCGGAGGAATATAATTACGAGTTCAAAGTGTTGAAATCAGTAATGGAAGTCAACGAGGCGCAAAAAACCAAAATGATTCCGCTGGTAAAAAAACATTTTGATGGAGATTTGACCGGCAAAACCATTGCGGTGTGGGGATTGTCATTTAAGCCATATACTGACGATATTCGCGAAGCACCAGCCCTAGAAAATATCAGCTTATTGCTCGAACAAGGCGCCAAAGTGATTGCGTACGACCCCGAAGGAATGGAAAATGTGCGCAACTACGTATTGGGTAACAAAATCACGTACGCACATACGCCCTACGCTGCTTTGGACGAGGCCGATGCGTTGATGATATTTACGGAATGGCCGCAGTTCCGTACGCCAGAATTTGAGAAAATGGCGTTGTTGATGAAGAGTAAAGTAATTTTTGACGGTCGTAACGTGTACGAACTCGACCAAATGAAAGAACTTGGATTTACGTATTATTCCATTGGAAGAGCAACGGTTGGCATTTAACATTGACCAATTAATATTGAGCATTTAAATGGCAAAATCAGATAATGTAACATACGAAAAGGGGTATGCTTTTGCTATTAGAGTAGTAAAAGCGTACCAGTTTTTAAGTGAAGATAAAAAAGAATTCATTTTATCAAAGCAGTTACTAAGAAGTGGTACGTCTATTGGTGCAAATATTGCGGAGGCCAATGGGGCAATATCAAAATCAGATTTTTCTGCTAAAATGTCGATTGCTTACAAGGAATGTCTAGAAACGAAATATTGGCTTTCTTTACTGAAAGATACGGGCTATATTGAGCAAAAGGCTTTTGAAAGTATTTATAACGATGCTGATGAACTAGCTAAAATCCTGTTCTCAATTCTTAAAACCACCCGAATAAATCCTATCAAAATGTTCTTGATGTGGTTCTGGTAAAATTGTTAAATGATAAATGTTTACTGATAAATGAAAAGAGTTTTAATCACTGGCGCAGCAGGATTTCTGGGGTCCCACCTTTCCGACCGTTTTATTAAGGAAGGCTATTATGTCATCGGGATGGATAATCTCGTCACGGGCGATTTGCGCAATATCGAGCATTTGCGTTCAAATCCTCATTTTGAATTCATTCATCATGATGTTTCTAAGCACATCGTGATTGATGGCGACTTGGACTACATTCTCAATTTTGCCTCTCCGGCAAGCCCGATTGATTATTTAAAAATCCCGATTCAGACCCTCAAAGTAGGCTCACTGGGTACGCACAATTGCCTTGGTCTGGCCAAAGCCAAAGGTGCTCGTATCTTGGTTGCCTCTACTTCAGAAGTGTACGGTGACCCGTTGGTTCACCCCCAAAATGAAGAATATTGGGGGCACGTAAACCCGGTCGGATTGCGCGGCTGCTACGATGAAGCGAAGCGTTTTCAGGAAGCAATAACGATGGCCTACCACCGCCACCACGGTGTAGAAACGCGTATTGTGCGGATTTTTAACACCTACGGCCCCCGTATGCGCCTAAACGACGGACGGGTATTGCCTGCGTTCATCGGTCAGGCTTTGCGCGGGGAAGATTTAACGGTTTTTGGTGATGGTTCGCAAACGCGCTCTTTCTGCTACGTCGACGACTTGGTGGAAGGGATTTATCGTTTGCTCTTGAGCGACCACCCCATGCCAGTCAACGTGGGTAACCCTGCCGAAATTACCATCGGGCAGTTTGCCGAAGAAATCATCAAATTGACTGGAACTTCGCAGAAAGTTATCTACAAGCCACTTCCGCAAGATGATCCAAAACAACGTCAGCCAGATATTACGTTGGCAAGAAAGGTGTTGGGTTGGGAACCGAAAGTGTCCCGCGAAGAAGGTTTAAGAATTACGTATGATTACTTCAGAAACTTGCCCGAAGAACGCCTCTACGAAGAGTCAAATCACCGGCAGTTCTAGGTAGGAATTAACTCCTGAAAATATACTCACGCTGAGATGCGGAGCCACCGAGAAAAACGGTGCTGCTCTGCATCTCAGCGTGATTTTTTGTTAAAACGCTAGATAAGACGCTATCTTATTGACCAGCTTTTCATCCAAAATCTTGATATTCAGCAAATCTTGCGGTGTTTTGTAAGCCCCATGCTGCTCACGGTATCGCACGATGATTTCAGATTGACGTCTGGAAAGATAGGGATGCCGGTCCAATTCTTCTGGCGAATCGGTATTGATGCTGATTTTCTGTACAGAGCTACGTACTTGCGCAAAACGATTTAACTCACTCAGAGCCAATGAGTCCAGTCCGAAAACTTCGGTGTACTGTGTCGTAGAAGCAAAGCCCCCCAAGCCATCCCGAAATTTCACAATCCTAGCGGCGAGTTTGCTGCCAATTCCCTTCAAACGAATCAACTGACTTGTATCGGCCGTATTGATGTCGAAAGCCGTCAATGTAGGTTTTGTAAACGCAGGTTTAGGAGCCGCAGGGGTAAAGGCTAGCTCAGGAACGGGTGGGTTTGTAGTTGCAGCAAACGGTTTTTTTTCGGGAATGTTGATATAGGGTTCGAGACGTTCGTACAAAGCAGGAGCCAAGCCGTAAATTTTCTGTAAATCTTCTTTTTTTCGAAATTGCCCTCCTTTGGTTCGGTATTTTATAATCCTTTCGGCAATGAATTTTGGCATCCCTAACTCTTCAAATTGCGTAGCAGAAGCGATATTAGGGTCAAAATAAAACAACGATAACGGCCGCTCTGGGTTTTCTTCTATTTCTTTTGTGGAATATTCAGCGCGATTTGACTTTGTATAATAGGGTTTTTCGGGTTGTATCTTTTCTAAAATAGCCAGCAAACTGTCGGCTTTTCGGCTATCGGCTTCGGGAATGACGGTCGATTCTTCGGACGTAAAACGGTCATAGGTCAACGGCCCAAACCAGCACAAAACCATTACAACCGCAACCACCAAAAATCCCCGTGCCTGACTGCGTGAAAGGCCAAATTCATCGCGAATTAAGTAGAGAAGGCGTTTTAGCATAGAGAATTAGAGGCTTGTCTAGCGGCTTTTTGACTTACATTGCATCATTACGTCACAAATTCCCTAATTTTGCGCCCTTATATCATCTTGAACAATAGATAACAAACGAATAACGTACCCATGAGTCAAGCACCGGCTACCTCTTTACAGGATATTGTGGCGCACGCCAAAGAATACGGATTTGTATTTCCTTCTTCCGAGATTTACGATGGTCTACAGGCAGTATATGACTACGGTCAAAACGGCGTAGAGCTGAAAAATAACCTCAAAAATATCTGGTGGAAAGCCATGACGCAGCTCAACGACAACCGCAGCGGCGGACCGATCGTGGGCATCGACGCGGCGATTTTCATGCACCCGCTTACGTGGAAAGCCTCCGGGCACGTAGACGGCTTTAATGACCCGATGATCGACAACAAAGATTCCAAAAAACGCTACCGCGCCGATCAGTTGCTCGAAGGCAAAGCGGAACAGTACGCGGCCGACGGACAACCTGAAAAAGCGCAGGCGCTGTTGAACGAAATGGGCCGTTTGTTGGGAGATAATGACCTCGAAGCGGTTCGTGAACTCATCATTGCCGAAGGTATCAAATGCCCGATCTCAGGTACCACCAACTGGACCGAAGTACGTCAGTTCAACCTCATGTTCAGCACGCAGGTGGGTTCGGTAGCGGAAGATTCCAATTTGATCTATCTGCGCCCCGAAACGGCGCAGGGGATTTTTGTAAACTTCCTGAACGTGCAAAAATCAGGTCGGATGAAGATTCCGTTTGGCATCGCCCAGATCGGAAAAGCCTTTCGGAATGAGATTGTTGCGCGGCAGTTTACGTTTCGGATGCGGGAGTTTGAACAAATGGAAATGCAGTTTTTTGTGCGCCCTGGTACTGAAATGGAATGGTATGAAAAATGGCGCGATACGCGTCTGAAATTTCACCAAGCTGTGGGACTTCCTGCCGAAAAATTGAAATTCCACATTCACGAAAAACTCGCCCACTACGCCAACGCCGCCGTGGATATTGAGTATCAGTTTCCTTTTGGTTTCCGTGAGATTGAAGGGATTCACTCACGTACTGATTTTGACTTGAAAAACCACCAAGAACTGTCCAAAAAGAAACAACAGTATTTCGACAACGACCTCGACGAAAACGGTAAGCCTTTCGGAAACTACATCCCGTACGTGGTTGAAACGTCGGTAGGAGCTGACCGTCTGTTTTTGGCGGTATTCTGCAATGCCTTTACCAAAGAAACGGTAGGAGAGGGCGATGCCCAAAAAGAGCGTACAGTGCTGAAACTGCATCCGGCGCTGGCTCCTTTCAAAGCGGCGATTTTCCCGTTGGTGAAAAAAGACGGTCTGCCCGAAAAAGCCGAAGAAATCGTCAAAGCACTTCGGGGCGAGTTCCGCGTATTTTATGAAGAGCGCGATGCCATCGGTAAGCGCTACACGCGTCAGGACCTCATCGGTACGCCTTTCTGTATTGCGGTCGATTATCAGACCTTGGAAGATGATACCGTCACCATTCGCCACCGCGACAGCATGGAACAGGAGCGCGTACACATCAGCGAGTTGAAGGCCAAGATTGGCTACGCCGTGTCGGAGCAGCGGATATTGGAATTGATTTAAAGTATAAAAGTTCTTTAACCACAAAGAACACGAAGAATAACGCAAAGGACACAAAGCATTGTGAACTTAGCGGCCCGCCGCACATATCTTTGAAGTTCATTGAAATTGTTGGAAAAAGTACAATTTTGGGGTAGTTGTTTGACAGGGGTGAACAGCAGC
>NZ_JAAAKZ010000012.1 GCF_009905605.1 Runella sp. CRIBMP | reverse complement strand
CCAATAGACCCCGCCCGCCCTTTGTTTTGCGGACTTGCTTCTTTGCGTTTGTTTTCTTGCTCCATGCTCACGTGTTCGACACTCGGGTCAATGCCTTTGGAAACCTTACCGTCAGAAAGGTCGGGTTTGGGAGCAACAAACGGCGGCACGTGGTCAAAATAGCCGTCGTTTTCGTCGTACGTCACGATAAAAATCGTCTTTTTCCAAACGTCAGGATTTTGGGTCAAAATATCCATGACCTCCGAAATATACCAAGCACCGTACCAAGGCGCGCCGGGGTGGTCGGAGAAGTTTTCGGGGGCAATCACCCACGAAACAGTGGGCAATTTGCCCGTTTTTACATCTTCTCTGAACTGGTGCAACGTATCGCCTTTGGGAATAGCTACTTGGCGCTCAGTGTCGCCGTCTTTGTAGGTATGTGTGGTAAGTTCGTGATAGTGCGGGTCGTTGATATTGGTTGTAAATGCTTTTTGGTGCAGGTTTTTTTCGCGTTGCGAAAGTTTTTCAAAATTCTCACTACTCCATTTCTCGCGGTCTTGCTTGGCAAGTACGAGCATGTCCTGCTTCCGTTTCAGGGCTTTTTGGGCCACTTCGGTTTCTTTACCAGTTTGGGGCAGCGTTTTGAGCTTTTGTTCCAACGCAGCGATTTCGTCGGGCAGCGTTTTGAGTTGAGTGGTCAGAAATTTCTGATAACCACTCGAAAACCGAACATGGTATTGGGTAAACCATTCGATGGGATTGTCGGTAAAATTGGCAAGCCAAGCCTCTTCATCGCCCGTGAAGCCCATCGGCAAGCTCAATTCATTTTGATAGATTCTCCACGAAATATTATTGTCTTCCAAACGCTCCGGAAACGTGGTCCAGCTCGCTTCATCTTCATAATCAACGTCAGAATTTCGAACGTTAGCCTTTGAGTTGATGTCGGGTTTTTCGCGGACGGTTCCTGTCCAGAGGTACAGACGATTAGGGGTTGTACCCGTCAGGGAGGAGCAAAAATGTTGGTCGCAAACGGTAAAGGCATCGGCCAAAGCGTAATAGAACGGAATGTCTTCGCGGTTGTAGTAGCCCATGGTGAGGGGCATATTGGCGTATTCCTTGTTTCCAGAGCGTTTTACATCGAGCCAGCGGTCGTATTTTCCGTCGTTGCGGGCGTCCACTTGGTTTTCCCACGAGTGCGGAAGGGCGCTCATCCACGTTGCTTTGGTATCTTTGATGTCGAGTCGAAAAGGGGCGTAGGTTTCACCCGCCGCATTTTTTTGGAGCCAGACAAGGTTTTTATTGGGTAGATTAATTGCACGTGGGTCGTTGTAGCCTCTCACACCCCGGAGTGTACCGAAGCAGTGGTCAAAGGAGCGGTTTTCCTGCATCAACACCACGATGTGTTCGGCGTCAAGGTAGGTACTTCCGGAGGGTGGATTGATTTCTAGTGCTTTTTGAATAGAGGCAGGCAACATGCCCCATATACTTGCCCCACTTGAGAGGAGTGCCGCTTTTTTTAGAAAGTCTCTTCTGGAATCCATAAGGTTGTCTGAAGCTGAAAAATGGAGAAAAGTGGATAAACAAAAATACTACTTAAAAGGAAGGAATAGTGACTAATAGAGCCCCCACAACAAAAGTACTATTTTTAGTTTTATTTACTTTTTTGTTTTTATCGACTCCCAACGGTTGGCACCGGTACGACTTCATCCATTTTTACTGTACTGCCAAAGTAGAGTAAAATGCTTAATTTATCCCCATTCTATACTCCAAGGGACTTACCCCCACTTTTTGCTTGAAAAGTCTTGTGAAATGTTGGGGATATTTGAAGCCTAATTCGTAGGCAATTTCGCTGATGGATTTGGAGCGGTCCAACACCTTCGTCTTTGCGGCTTCCATCAACTTCAAGTGGATAAACTCCAGCGCTGTTTTCCCCGTTTCTTTTTTGATTAAATCTCCAAAATAATTGGCAGAGACGTTTAGCTTTTCGGCAAAGTAAGCGACCGAGGGTAGGCCATCCATTCCCAATTTTTCGCCAAAAATGTACGCATTAAGCCGATTTTCAAACTGCGCTAACAGGTCATGGTGAACCACCTCGCGGGTGATAAACTGACGGTCGTAAAACCTAGAACAGTATTTCAGGAGTAGTTCAAGGTTAGCAACAATGATTTGCTTGCTGTGTTTATCAATATTTTGCTTGATTTCCGTTTCAACGTTTGCAAAACACAGGTCAATCAACGCCCGTTCTTTTTCCGAAACGTGCAAGGCTTCGTACGAGTCGTACCCAAAAAACGAATATTCGTGGATTTGCTTGGCGAGGTGAGTGCCATGTAATAGGTCAGGGTGAAAAATCAAGGCTTTTCCGTAGGGCTGATGCCATTCACCTTCGGGTTCGCTGGCCCCAATTTGTCCAGGCCCAAAAAACACGATTGTACCTTCCTCGTAGTCATAGTATTTGAGACCGTATCGTAAGTCTCCGCACCTGCTGTCCTTGATAATGATGGCATAAAAATCAATCCTGAATTTACAGCGCTGAATAAGGTCAGATTTGTCCAAATCCACCAGCCCAATCAACGGGTGTAACGTTGGGTTGTTGAAGGTTTGGCAGTACTTTTTAATCGAGTCATAAATAATCATAGTCTTGTTTTTTTACCAAAACTACGAACGAACGAATTGAAATAAATCACCACCCGTAAAAATGGTAAGTAAAACCGTAAAATGTATAAAAGCAACGAGATAGGTTGTGTATAATTTTGTGGTGTGTGAAATAACTGCCTATCAATGAAATATTTACAATTTATTTTTTTGCTCTTTGTCTTAATTTTTATGGCATTATCAGGAGGTTGCCAAACCCCTGATAGCACCCAAACCACCTCTACCTTTTCGGGGACGGTGGGGATTACCAACAATGGCTTTTCGATTATTCCTACTTTTTCATTGAATCACCCCGCAGCTATCATGAATTTTTCGTGGCGCAAAAAACGGGTTAGTTTTGATCCTGACATTCGGCTTGTTCCCGATGCCAGCAAAGGTGGATTGATTTTTTGGGTGCGCTACCGTCTGATTGAGCAAAAGAAGTTCAGTTTGCGGGTAGGGGCGCACCCCGCCTTTACCCTCATTCGTAGCAGCGTGACCGACAATGGAAATACCAAAGATATTACCGAAATGCTGCGATTTCTTGCCTTTGAGGTGGTGCCGAGTTATCAAATTACGCCCCACGTTGGGGTAAGTGCCATGTATTTACAAGGAAATGCTTTGCAAAATCATGGGCCTCAGCTCACAAGAGTGCTGTTTCTCAATACCAGTTTTACCAACCTCAAATTGAGTCAAAACCTTCGATTAGATCTATTTCCAACCATTTTTTTCTTGCATACCGACGGCTATCGGGGTGATTATTTTACGCTTACGGGGAGCTTATCACACAAAAAATGGCCTTTTAGTTTACAATCCACCATCAATCAGACATTTAACTCAAATGTGCCTGGTAATCAGAATTTTATGTGGAATGTGGCGCTGAATTATCATTTCAAACGAAAAGTCACTGGAAATTGAAGCCAATGAAATCGGTCAACAAACTGTGGACGAGTAATCAATCTCAGCGGGGCTGAAAATCAGATTCAAGGGGCAATCGTAGATGGTATCAACCATGCCATGTTTCCAAAAGTAACCCTTGTGAATGGGGCGGTTGCCGAAACTAATTTTCACCTCTACAAATTTCTGAAGGTAAAAGGATGCACCATCAGAAATTGATGTAAAATTTGTGGATTCAGAAGAAGCCCCAACAGGTTTGGGAGAACCCGCTCTGCCACCAATAGCGGCCGCACTTGCTAACGCTATTTTTGCAGCGACGGGCATTCGATTAAGAAAAATGCCTTTTGATTTAGATAATCTAAGATGATGAATTCGGAGAAAAACATATTTGAACGCATGTTGGAAGGGGGAATTATTCCTCCTGACGACCCGCAAATGCCTTACATGTGGGAGATAGTAAATCGGACATTGAAACTGAATTCTGAGCTTAATAAATCAACTGATACAGAGCAAATTAGGGAGCGACTGAGTGAAATCATTGCCAAACAGATTGATGCCAGTACCACGATTTTTGTGCCTTTTTACACCAATTTTGGGCAGCATATCCAATTGGGTAAAAATGTATTTATCAATCACGGTTGCACTTTCCTCGACCTCGGAGGCATAATAATTGAAGACGATGTACTGATTGGGCCTCAGGTCTGTATTGTTACCGAAAATCACCCTATCGACCCCGCCAAACGCAAATCGCTTGATTTAAAATCGGTAACGATTGAACGCAATGCTTGGATTGGTGCCAACGCTACGATTTTACCCGGGGTTACTGTCGGCGAAAATTCGATTGTGGCCGCGGGGGCGGTCGTGGCAAAAGATGTGCCCGCCAATACCGTCGTAGGTGGAGTACCGGCAAAAGAACTCAGGAACATTTAAACAATTACTAAAATGAAATATTTAACATACCTGCTGTTTGGTTCACTCTCTGTGTCAATGGCTTGTAAATCGGAAAGAATTATCAATGAAATCAATTTAGTTATGACTGAGCCACCTACATCTGTAGCAACCACCCCTAAAATTACCATCAAAATCGGGGCAAGTACTTTTACGGCTACTCTTTTGGATAACGCTACTGCAAATGCCTTTAAGGCGCTGTTGCCGCTGACAATCAACATGAAAGAACTCAATAACAACGAGAAATTTTTCGATTTGCCCAAAAGTCTTCCCACAAATTCGTCAGTTCCCGCAAGTATCCAATCGGGAGATTTGATGATGTACGGGGCAAATACGTTGGTGTTGTTTTACAAAGGTTTTACAACGTCTTACAGTTACACCAAAATTGGTAAAATTGACGATGTAACGGGGCTGACAGGGGCACTGGGGGCGGGAGATGTAAAGGTGAGTTTTGAGATAAACCCAACAGAATAACGCACGAAGTACTTTAGAATAGCTTCGCAAAATAATGTGGATTAATGCCGACACTCAGGTACGTAGGCTTGGGGATGGCCTAGGTGTCAATCGTCTTCTTTAAGCAGATTTTTATACTGAAAATAATACAACACCGAGCTGGCCGTGAAGCAAACTGCCATGACAATACGCGGTAAATTCCAGCTTTGGGCAAAACCCGCAATTAGGGTAACCAAAGCGGCCAATCCCATGCCAATTGTGGCTATTTTGGCCCAGCGCCGACGCTTTTCAATATCCATTTGTGTGTAGAATGAAATTGGGAAGAAGAGGTAAAAAGGTTACTTAATGGTCATTGGATTGGTGCTTAAAAAATGGATAACCAGCTTATTAAATGTTTTTGGTTTGTCCATATTTGATAGATGGCCCGCTCCTTTGATGACGGCTTTCCGAACGTTGGGAATTTTCTGGACCATTGTATCAGCCGCTCGGTGAAAGCTTTCTTCGTCTTTTTCTCCTACCAAAAGGAGCGTAGGGGCGCGGATGGAAGAAACCAAATCGAGAGTCGTAGGAGTGCCAAAAGCGGGGTCGATTCGGGGGTTGATGAAATGATCGCCGTGGTAGTCGGCAATCATTTCGCTCAAATTAATAATGGTTTTGTCGTCGGCGGCATACAGCCGCATAAGTGGAGAGCGCAGCCACACATCCTGCTGCTCGTCGTGCCACCCGTGGTGCGAAGCGAGGTCAACGATTTTGTTAACTACGGCTTTGAGTTGCGGGGTTCCGTCGGTAAATCCGTCTGGATTGGCATCGGCAGCCACGATTTTGAGGACACGCTCGGGGTGGGTGGCGGCAAAATTGAGGGCCACATTTCCTCCGAGCGCTACTCCTACTATATGCGCTTTTTCAATTTTCAGGAAGTCAAGCAATGCTTTTAAATCATCGCTTGGATTGTGAGGGTCGCGGGCGCGGGCGGATTGCCCAAAACCGCGAATATCGTACCGAATCACTCTAAAATGACGGGCAAAGGCCTTCCATTGGGCGTTCCACTGGCGAGAGTCTAAGGCCGTTTCGTGGATAAACACCACGGGTTCACCTTTGCCTTCTACTTCATAATATAGCTTTGTATCGGCCACGGGAGCCAAACCGGTCAGTGTTTTTTGTGCCGATACCCCTCCCGTAAACATTCCCCACAAACTCAAAAAAACAAAAATCCGCATGAGACGAAAGAAATAGTTTAGGAATAATGGTTGACACTATCAGTAATCATCAAAATCGTCGCTGCCTCCGTTACCGTAGTAGTCATCATCATCGGTGCGGCTTTTTTTGCCAAGCCCTTTGTAGAGTAATGATTTTTTAAGGATAGAAATTTGTCCGGCGTGGTATAAATCGTGTTGTAAAATGCCGTGAAGCATGGTGTAGAAATCATATTCACGACCTGGTACAATTTCTTCCAAAAACTCGTCGTCTTCGCGTTTTTCAAGTTCGGCAATCAATTCTTCTTGACTGAGACTCAATTCCATTTGGAGCGCTTCCCACTCAAATTCATCAAAAACAAGGAAGGATTTCCAATCACGCGCTTTGGTTACTTCATACTCTCCATCGCCTTGTAAGCGTTTCACCACAAAAATCCGCCAAGTGGTCATGTGATAAACCAATTCCGCAATGCTGTGGGTATTGGGCATTATTTTTTGCGAGGCCATTTCCCACGACACGTCACTGAGTACTTCTACTACCGAAGGACCATGCCATGCTTCTTCGCTTTCGTATATAAGATTAAATTGATCAATAATTCGGAGTAATTCTTCTTTTTTGTCCATTGGGATAGTTCAGCGAAGTTTTTGGTTAATCGGTAGCTTTATAGTGAAATTATAAGAAATGCAAAGTTATTGAATACTCACTACTAACAACTCATTGTGATTCCGAAATCTTGCATAATTATGCAAATTTTGAACGTTCTGTTCCCTAAAATAGCAAAATAGTTAACATGAAAGGGCATTTTAGGATATTAGCCAACTTGGCGTTTGAACCTTTTTTTGTGCTCAATAAAGCAATAAACAAAGGGAAACTTCCAATGCCTGCACTGAAAACCAAACCTAACGTGTACTTTTGCACTGATTTTTTAGCAGCAGACGACCGACTTGTAGCAATGTGCTGCTTGAAGTCCAATTCCAAAAAATAAATGTCAAACATCATCATTTCATGTCGCGTAATTTAAAGATAGGAATATTTATTACAGTAGCAGTCGTGTTTACTACGTTTACTGTTTACTTCTGGCAAATGGCCCAAACGCCTAACTTTCAGGTAAGTAAAGACAAGGATTTTGCGCTGTTGATTCCGACGGGTGCTACCTACCAATCGGTGCTGGATACTCTCAAAAAAAATGAGGTGGTCAACGACGAAATTTCGTTTCGGTTTATGGCCAAGTTGCTCAAACTGCCCGAGCGCATCAAGCCGGGGCGGTACGTGTTGCGGCGGGATATGGGAAATTTGGAAGCCATCAAAAAGCTAAGAAACGGGTCGCAGGATGCCGTCAGGTTGACCTTCAATAATATTCGTCTCAAAGAAGATTTGATTCAGCGGATTGGCAGCAAGTTTGAATTTGGCCCCGAGGCGCTCGGCAAACTGCTGAACGACCCCGCAGTATGCCAAAAATTTGGATTTGATACCACCAATGTATCAAGTATGTTTTTGCCCAATACTTACGAGATTTTTTGGACCACTCCCGTAGATAAGTTTTTGGGAAGAATGCACGACGAATACCAAAAGTTTTGGACGCCCGCCCGCCTCGAAAAAGCCAAGGCTTTGGGATATACCAAGGCAGAGGTGTCGGTTTTGGCGTCGATTGTGGATGCCGAAACCAATCGGAATGATGAGATGCCGCGCATTGCGGGGGTGTACCTAAACCGGATTCGCCAAAGTATGCCGCTACAAGCCGATCCAACGGTGATTTTTGCGTGGCGTGACTTTTCCATCAAACGCGTTACGGGTCGCCTTTCGGCGTTAAATTCTCCTTATAATACTTACCGTGTCTTAGGGTTGCCTCCTGGGCCTATCAACGTGCCGAGTACGGTGGCGATTGATGCCGTGCTGAATGCAGAAGAGCATAACTACCTCTATTTCTGCGTAAAAATTGACCCCGAAGGAAAACTGATGGGCTACCACGATTTTGCCGTCACCTACGACGACCACCTCCTCAACGCCCGCAAGTACCAAGAAGCGCTCAATAAAATGAATATAAAGTAGAAGTGAAGAGTGAGTAGCCGGTAGTGAGAATAAAAAATACTCCTCACTCCTCACTTCTCACTTCTCACTCCTGACAACTGATTTATGTTTACTTACGAATACAAAGGTATAAGAGTAAGATACGCCGATACTGATCAAATGGGGTATGTGTATTACGGCAATTATGGACGGTTTTATGAAATCGGGCGGGTAGAAGCCCTGCGTAGCATTGGATTTTCGTACCGGGACATGGAGGAAGCAGGAACGATGATGCCCGTCTACGAAAATTATTCACGCTATTTGCAGCCTGCCCGTTACGACGATGAGTTAACCATCAAAGTGACCATTCCGGAATTGCCCGCCGCGCGGGTGGTATTTCGGTACGAAATTCGGAATCAGACGGGAGCGGTACTCAATACGGGCGAAACCACGCTGGTTTTTCTGAATCGCGAAACCAACCGACCTACGCGGGCACCGAGCTTTTTGTTGGAGAAATTGAAACCCTATTTTACGTAGACCAGACGATTTGAGTAGACATAATTGCGTTTTTCAGCACCCCGAATGAGTCATGTTTCATTCGGGGTTTTTCTTTTTTGATGGGTATTTTTTATCCCAAACCGAATTTTTTTGATTTGCTGCATTAATTAATCATTACCTAAAATCTATTTCCGCTTCTGGCACGTATGTATGAATAAATGACAGCAAATTATTGGATTTGTACAACCAAAATGGAAACGTATGAAGGAAAAGAGTACCCCAATTGCCCTGCGTATCCGGGTTTCGTCTTCGGGTTGACCCACTAAGGTTTAACCTTTTGTCTTTGGCAGGAATGCTGCAGTGACCCTGTTTAAAGCCTCATCACTTTCTTAAAGTTTAGTAACGTAACCGTTTTGAGATATGCTTCTCATCAACGGGAGTCCTTTTATTGCCCTTTTTAAAGGTTTTTCTAATACCCATTTTTCTCACAATCTAACACATTAACATCATGCGAATGTTTCCTTTGCTTCGTGTCCAACGCGGGTTTGGATTACTTTGTTGCGCACTGCTGTTGTCTGTCGGCAGTTATGCTTCCAGCCACCGGGAAGCTCCACTGATTTCACAGGACCCTCTGGCCGACAACACCGACGTCTATGCCTTCAAAAGCCCCGATGACCCCAATTCAATTACCATCATTGCCAATTACATCCCGTTCGAGTCGCCCGAAGGCGGGCCCAATTACTACAATTTTGGCACGAATGTTCGTTATGAGATTCACATAAAGAACAAAGCCACTACCGCCGGTGATGACATTACCTACCGCTTTACATTTTCGAGTGTCAATGAAGACCCAACAACTTTTTTCAACATTCGTTTGGGAAAGCAAAATCTTAAAACCACTTACAAATGTGAAAAAAGCACCGACGGTGGCCGAACATTCGTAACCATTATTTCCAACGGAATGGTACCGCCAAACAACATCGGACCGCGCTCTATCGAAAACGCAACGGTTGGATTGGGGACTTCATACGATGCCCTCGTTCAGCAATCAATTGCCACAGCCAATTCGGGTGAGAAGGTTTTCTGTGGCCCCGTAGATGACCCTTTCTTTGTGGATTTGGCGGGTGCTTTTGACGTCGGAAATTTCCGTCCAGAAGGAAACACTACCAACCCAACGGTGGATGGCTTGAATCGTTTTAACGTTCACACGATTGCCCTCAAAATTCCGGTGAATTTACTACAAAAAGATGGTAAAAGTGTGATGCAGGCCGCCAATATTCTGGATCCTGATTATGTGATTGGGGTGTGGGCATCGGCGAGCCGCCAAATGATTCAAACGCTCTACCAAGGGGCTGATGTGGGTTACGATGGCAAATACGTGCAAGTCTCGCGCCTTGGAATGCCGCTGACCAACGAAGCCGTGATTCCAGTGGGTTTGAAAGATAAATGGAATGCCTCCACTCCTTACAACGGCGAAGATTTGCAATTTGCCAAGTATTTTACCAATCCTGAGTTGGCACTCTACATGGATGATTCTCAGTTTGGCAAAGCGGTACCTTCGCTGAATGCCCTTCGTATTCAGGAAAAATCGTTGGGTTCTTTTGATTTTCGGAATGGCAAGCCAGGCTTATTTGTGCTGAAAGGGAATCAGGCATTGAATGGAACGGCGCTTTCGGAAGCTGCCTTTGGCGGGTTGTTATTGCCCGACAACAAAAGCCCGCGTGCAGTTGATTTACTGCCAATATTCTACACTGGTGTGCCTAATTTAGCTCCTTATCAACTGGCAACGGGCAAGAGTGGCAATCCTTTGGCAGCAGGTAAACCATTTATTCACAACTTCTTGCCTACTTTGGGAGATATGTTGCGGCTCAACATGGCGGTTCCTGCTACCCCACGCAACCACCCCAAATTCAGCTCTTTGGGCTTGGTACAAGCGGCCGTTTTGGGTTTAACCGACCCTGATTACAACGCTTCCACGGCTTTACAATTCATTCCAAATATGGATGGCTTCCCCAACGGACGCCGCTTGGAAGATGATGTAACCACGATTGAATTGCAGGCCGTAAGTGGAGTAGTACTAGCCGCCGTTGGCTTGTGGTACGACGATTTTCAGCCGGGTGTAACGACCAGCCCCGTGACGCCTAAACTCGTTAACGTGCTGGGTTTCAACGCGGGACCCACCAAAAATGACATTGAGCTAAAGCCCATGTTTCCCTTCGTTCAGAACCCTTGGCGAGGATTTGATTATCCCGAAAAAGCAAGATTCTAACCTTCACCATTCACAACACTGAAAAAGATGAAAAACATAAAAAACCTTATAGCTGTGGTGGGGGTACTGGCCGTGATTTGCCTGCAAACCTCCCAATCGTTTGGTTCTTCGCACCGCGAAGCGCCGCTGATTTCAAACGACCCACTGGCGGATAATACGGACTTGTACGCCTTTAAAAGTCCAAATAATGCCGAAAATGTGGTGCTTATTGCCAATTATATCCCTTTTCAGCATCCTGCGGGTGGACCCAACTGGTATTCTTTTGGCGAGCGCATCCGCTACGAAGTTCACGTAGACAACAACGCTGCTACGCCCGGCTCTGACATTATTTATCGTTTTACGTTTGAGCGTGTCAACGAAGACCCTACTACTTTTTTCCTGATTCGGTTGGGTAAAGAAAACCTGAAAACTACCTACAAGTGTGAGCGCAGCATGGACGGCGGTAGGTCTTTCAGCACCATTGTGATGAAAGGCACGGTACCACCACCAAACATCGGACCCCGTTCGATTGAGAACAAAACGGTGGGTTTGGGTGCGGAGTCTTACGATGATTTGGTCAATAAGGCTGTGGCCACGGCTACCACGGGCGAAAAGATTTTCTGCGGACCGGTAGATGACCCATTCTTTGTGGATTTGGGCGGAATTTTTGACCTTGGAAACATGCGTCCAAGCAGCGGAAAAGACGGTGTAGCTAAATTTAACTGCCATTCTATCGTGATTGAAGTGCCCGTTGCGACCTTGCAGAAAAGCAAAAAAACGGTGGCGCAGGCATCCAATATTCTTGACCCTGATTACGTCATCGGAGTGTATGCCTCGGCGAGCCGCCAGATGATAAAAACGCTCTATTCGGGTGGAGATGTAGGCTTTGATGGCAACTACGTTCAGGTGTCAAGGTTGGGAATGCCATTGACCAACGAAGCCGTGATTCCGTTGGGGATGAAAGATAAATGGAATGCTGCTAAGCCAAGCGAAGATTTGCAGTTTGCCCAGTATTTTACCAATCCTGAGCTGGCACTTTACATGGATGATTCTCAGTTTGGGGCGGCAGTTCCAGGCTTGGCTCCTTTGCGGATTCAATCAAAATCATTGGGAGCCTTCGATTTTCGGAATGGCAAGCCCGGTCTTTTTGGTTTGAAAGGCAACCCTGCCCTCAACGGTACGGCGTTGTCAGAAGCGGCTTTTGGAAGTGTGTTGTTGCCAGATAATAAAAGCCCACGCGCGGTTGATATTCTGCCTATATTTTACACGGGTGTGCCCAATTTGCCACCGTACCAATTGGCCACGGGCAAAGCAGGAAATCCTTTGGCTGCAGGTAAACCGTTTATTCACAACTTCTTGCCTACTTTTGGTGATTGGCTGCGCCTCAACATGGCCGTGCCTGCCACGCCCCGTACCGACCCTAAATTTAGTTCGTTGGGCTTGGTGCAAGCCGCTGTTTTGGGTCTTACTGACCCAATGTACAACGGCTCGACGGCTTTGCAGTTTATTCCCAACATGGATGGTTTTCCTAACGGTCGCCGTTTAGAGGATGACGTCACCACCATCGAGCTTCAGGCCGTGGGTGGCGTTGTATTGGCGGCCATCGGTTTGTGGTACGACGATTTTAAACCCGGTGAAACTGCCAGCCCCGTAACGCCAAATCTGGTGAGTGTGCTGTCGTTTAATGCGGGTGTTACTAAAAATGATACCATCCTAAAACCTTGGTTTCCGTACGAACAAAATCCTTGGCGAGGTTTCCGGGGTAACAGCTACTCGGGCCCATCTACTTCATCGGCCCGTATTGCTACCACTCCGTTGGAAGATAAAGTACAAGGGTTGTCGGTCAAGGTTTTGGGAAATCCCGTGTTGACGGATGATGTTTCTGTCGAAATCTCAGGCGTTGACGGACAGGCGCTGCGCATGGGATTGACCAACAGTCAAGGTCAGGTCATGGGACAACAATCGGTCGGAAAAGCTGGTCGGATTGAGCGCCAAACGTTCCGTATCGGCCGTCAACCGGGCATTTATTTCCTACAGGTATCTACCGCGAGCGAGCACCAAACGGTGAAGATTATTCGTAACTAATGAAGTACTTGGGAGGTCGGTAATCGTTTGAAAATCATGCCTCCCAATTTTTTAATAACAACCGCTATCTCCCCTCTAAAAAAATGAAAAAAGTAATATTTATTCCAAAACGAGCATTGTTGTTCTCCCTCCCTATTTTGATGATGGGCTTGTTACCAATGAGTTGCACCGACAAAGGAAAAACCAATTCTGAAACCACCGCTTCAAGCACCTCAACGATGGAAATACCCGCGCTGTATGAACGTAGGGGAGAGTTGGCCAAAGCTGAAGAATGGGTACGAACCAAAGAAAAAGTAGAAGAACTGAAGAAACAAATCAAAAAAGACCCGAGTGATGTCAAGCCGCGTCTCCAGATGGCCATGATTTACCTTTCGGAGGCACGGATTACGGGCGAACATCCCTATTATTATCCCGCAATTTTAACCATCTTGGACGGAGTGTTGGCGATGGATTACAAAAACTTTGAGGCGACTACTTTCAAGGCTTCCGTAAAAATGTCGCAGCACCAATTTGCCGAAGCCCGCGATTTGGCAGAAAAAGCCCGCCAACTCAATCCCAACAACGCCTATGTGTACGGTGTGTTGGTCGATGCCAACGTCGAACTCGGTAACTATGAAGAAGCCGTGGCGATGTCGGATAAAATGCAGGAGATGAAGCCTTCGCTAGAATCGTACTCGCGAGCGTCTTATCTGCGGGAGATTTATGGTCAGTATCCAAGCTCAATCGAAGCCATGAAATTGGCCGTTGATGCAGGACTGCCCGGCTCAGAGCCGTATTGTTGGAGTAAAAACACTTTGGCGCAATTGTACGAAACAACGGGCAAATTGAAAGAAGCCGAACAACAATACAACGAAATTTTGGCGTTGCGTCCGAGTTATGCTTTTGCTTTGAGAGGAGTGGCCCGCATTCATAAAGCCAGAAAAGAATACGATAAAGCCCTCGCAACGCTCGACAAAGCAGCGGCCATTATGCCCGAATTTTCGTTTCATGAGGAAATGGCCGAAATCTACGCGCTGCAAGGAGACAAGGAAAAAGCAAATGCCAAATATGCCGAGGTGGTGAAAATGCTGGATGAAGATGCGCAGTCAGGTCATGCCGTTGATTTGGAGCTTTGCAAACTTTATACGCAAATGGGGCAGTTTGATTTGGCGTTGGAATATGGCATGAAAGAATACAACAAACGTCCCAAAAATATTGATGTGAATCACGCGTTGGCGTGGGTGTATTTCAAACAAAATAATATTCAAAAAGCGCAGCAACACGTACAGATTGCATTGCGTACGGGTAGTAAAGACCCTGAATTATTGCAAAAAGCGGGCACCATTGAGCTTGCCCTCGGCAATGCTGGCCCTGGAAATAAACTGATTGCCGAAGCCAAAAAAACCAATCCGAGGTTCACGCTCTGAGGTTATCTTGGTTGGATTAAATCTTGTTATTTTTTTGCATAGCATTTGGTACGATTCCCGCTTTAGAACGTATTCTGATGGGGCTATCAAACTCACTTGCTGGTGAGTTGGTTTCTATTTCTTTGAGTATTTTGTGCCAATTTTAGCAGTCTCTTTCGGTTATGAAACAAATTGTTTATTACATATTATTGACTATCAGTTGTTTGTTTAGTTTTTCGGCGTTTGCACACCTTGGCAGTATTTCGGGTGTGGTGTATGAACAAACCACCAACCTGCCCCTAAAGGGCGTAAATGTGCAATTGACTGGGTTGGGGAAAACCACCACCACCAACGAACTGGGGCAATACCGTTTTGATGAATTGGTAGCGGCTCCTTATAAAATCGAATTGTCTTACGTAGGTTTGAAAACGGTGGTAGTGGAAGCGATTGTGCTGGATGACCAAACCACGTCCCTCAAAACGCTCATGGTCAACTCTACCCTCGAATTGAAAGAAGTGGTGGTGTCGGCGCATCGGGCGCATGATCAACAGCTTATCAGTAACTTAGACATTAAAATTCGTCCCATTGTCAATTCTCAGGAGATTTTACGGATGGTGCCAGGCTTATTTATTGGCCAACATGCGGGCGGTGGAAAAGCCGAACAGATTTTTTTGCGCGGGTTTGACATCGACCACGGCACCGATATTCAACTTACCGTAGATGGCATGCCGGTCAATATGGTTTCTCACGCTCACGGGCAGGGATACGCTGATTTGCATTTTGTGATTCCCGAATTGATTCAGGGCGTTGATTTTAAAAAAGGACCTTATCATGCCGAAAAAGGCAACTTTACGACCGCAGGTTGGGTGAACTTTCGCACACGCAACGCACTTGACCGCTCGTTTGTGAAACTGGAAGCGGGCCAATTTGGCACGTACCGAGCAGTAGCAGGGCTGGATTTACTGGGAAATCGCCTGAAATCTGGGAAAAATCGTGACAAAAACCAATCGGCGTATTTGGCATCGGAGTATTCTTATTCTAATTCGTATTTTGACAATCCGCAGGACTTTAAGCGCTTAAATATCATGGGGAAATACCACGGGCATCTTTCCCCAACGACCTATCTCACGCTGACAGGGTCGACGTTTTGGAGTAAATGGAACCACTCTGGGCAGATTCCCGACCGGGCCATTGAATCGGGGCTGACTGGCTTTTTTGGATCCGTCGATCCCACCGAAGGCGGTGAAACAAGTCGAACCAACGTAAACGTCGAACTGGTGACCGTAACCCCGCGCAACCATACCATTAAGAATCAGTTTTTTTACGGAAATTATAACTTTGAGTTGTATTCCAACTTTACCTTTTTTCTGGTAGATTCAATCAATGGTGACCAAATCCGTCAGAAAGAGAAGCGTAATTTAGTGGGTTATAACGGCAGTTTTGCTACCCAAAATGACGTAGGTAATACGCAATGGACGACCACATTGGGCGTGCAGTACCGACAGGATTTTACAAAAAACTCGGAACTTTCGCACACCAAAAATCGAATAGAAACCCTCAATCGGATTCAATTCGGTAACATCGACGAACTCAACGCTTCGGTGTATGCCGATGAGTTGGTGCAGGTTTCCAGTCGGTTTACCATCAATGCGGGCCTGCGCCTTGATTTTTTTCGTAATCAATACGAAGATTTACTGTCGGCGCCTTTGACGACCAAACAGGCTTCGGCGGCGATTCTTTCGCCCAAGTTGAATTTTTATTACACCTTCAATAACCGTTTTCAGTTGTATCTCAACACGGGTCGAGGCTTTCATTCCAACGATACTAGGGTAGTGGTTCCGCAGGGAGGACGGGAGATTTTGCCGCCTGCTTACGGCTCCGACTTGGGCGCGATTTTCAAGCCTTTTCCTAAGTTACTCATCAATGCTGCCGCGTGGTATCTGTGGTTACAACAGGAATTTGTATACGTAGGTGATGCGGGCGTGGTCGAACCTGGGGGTCGTACGCGTCGGCAGGGAATTGATTTGTCGGTGCGGTATCAAATCACCGATCACTTGTACGCTGATATTGACGTAAATACCACCAAACCAAGGGCAATTGGAGAATTGGAAGGCCAAAACTACCTACCTTTGGCTCCTGTTTTTACGACAATGGGTGGCCTGTCGGTACAGAATAATGCTGGTTTCAGCGGGTCGTTGCGGTATCGCTACATCGGCAACCGTCCTGCCAACGAAGACAATTCCATCGTGGCCAAGGGCTATTTTGTAACGGATATGCAGGCCAATTATAGCCGAAAAAATTATACGCTTGGCCTATCGGTTCAGAATCTGTTTAATACACGTTGGAAAGAAACTCAGTTTGCTACTGAAAGCCGATTGCAGGGAGAAGCGGCACCCGTTGAAGAAATTCACTTTACGCCCGGAACGCCTTTTTTCGCTCGTTTGAGCTTGACAGTTTTCTTTTAAGTTTGACTAAATGAGGCTTGTTGGTAAATAAATAACTGATAAACAGGTAGTTGTGATGTTGCGGAGGCCTCCTCTAGCTGAATTAATTTTTTGCAGTCATTGGGTTAAAGAAATTATTAGGGTCAAGTTTTGTATTTTTGGGTTGTGAAATCATCAAAACGCCTTAATGCTTCAACACTGGTCTGACTCCAAATACCGACAGTTGCGTAAAACTTATGCTTTCTTGCACCGAAAGCGGTTTTTTAGCAAGGGTGTCTCGTTGGCGGATATAGGCACGTTGTTGATTGAAAAAATTCTGTTGTACGACATCGACCAACGGGCAACCGCCGTAGCTTACAACTTCACGCTCGCCGTTTTTCCCGCCATTCTGTTCTTGTTTACCCTGATTCCGTACTTCCCGATTGCCAATATGGAGTCTCAAATCATGAACTTCATGTACGATGCCATGCCCAAATCGCTGTACGAATTTGCCGCGGCCACCATTTATGACATCATCAGTCGGAAGCAGGGAGGCATCCTGTCGTTTGGTTTTGTGTTTGCGTTGCTCACCGCTACCAACGGCATGGGAGCGCTCATGACCGCCTTCAACATGGTAGACCATACTTCGGAAAACCGAGGATTTTTTAAGGCCAAAGGAATTGCGCTATTGCTGACTGTGTTGCTATCGACCGTGCTTTTTTTGGCGGTTTTGGTGATTATTGTGGGCGGGTTTTTGGTCGATTGGTTGCACCAAACCATTTTGTTTGGTGATCATTTAACCGTCTTTTTATTGGACGCTCTGCGCTATTTAGTGATGTTTTTCGCCTTTACAGTTGCGGTAGCCATCATCTACCGGTTTGCCCCCAAAGTACGTCACGGGTGGCGCTTCTTTAATTTAGGGGCAATCATTGCCTCAATGTTGATTATTTTGGTGACCTACGGATTCTCTTTTTACCTCTCTCGTTTTGGTAGTTACAACAAACTCTATGGCTCTATCGGAACCATCATCGCGATGATGATTTGGTTTTACCTCGTAGCGTTGCTGTTGATTTTTGGATTTGAACTCAATACCAGTATTTGGCGGGCCAAGCATGACAGGAAAGGCGCCGAAACAAAAAAATAAATGCCATCCGCAAATTGGGATGGCATTTATGTACTACCCTAACCCATAAATAATGAAAGATATACTTCTATATCGAATCATAATGAAATTGCAGAGAAAACCGTGCCAAATTTTAAGGTGATTTTGATTTGTATGGTTATTTTTATGGGATATTTTATAACTAATTGATTTGTATGATATTGGATATATTATTGCATTTTTTATATACCAAAAAATGCAATAATCGTCTCCCAGAAACCTACCTTTGATTCCTTTTTAGTTTACCGTTTACTAAAAAGTCAGGTTACTTTGGTTAGAGATAGAGTCTAATATTTTACATTTACTATACAAAAACGCGCCGTTTATAAATTTTTAAGCGTACTGTAACCATTGAATATGAATCCAATTGTCACCGTTATTTGCACCTGCTACAATCATGAACTTTTTGTTCGGGAAAGTCTCTTATCGGTCATTCAACAAACGTATTCTGCCATTCAGTTGATTGTGATTGATAACGCGAGCACTGATGAATCAAGGAGGGTGATTCAACGCCTAGTAGATGAATACCCTGAAATTGTTTTTATCAGAAATACCCACAATATAGGTCTATGCCGGGCTTTTAATCAAGGCCTTGGCGACGCGACGGGTAAGTACATCATTGATTTGGCCGCCGATGATGTGATGCCGGCCAACCGTATCGAAATGCAGGTAAAAGCCTTTGAGAGTCTCCCCAAAGACTACGCGGTGGTATTCTCAAATGCCGCCTATATTGATTCTTCGGGCGCAAAATTGGGCTATCATTATGCATTGCGCGCCAATGGGCACGCCAAAGGTCAAGTGCCCACGGGTGATATCTACAAAGAAATTTTGCGACGCTACTTTATTTGTACGCCTTCTATCATGATGCGCAAGTCGGTGCTGATGAAACTGGGCGGCTACGACGAAAACCTCAGTTACGAAGATTTTGATTTTTTTATCCGTTCGGCCCACGATTATAAATACCACTACATCGACGAAGTACTGATGTACAAACGGGTACTTGACGATTCGTTGGCGACGCAATTTTACCGTATCGGAAATCCGATGCTGCGGTCGAGTTGGGAGGTGTGCAACAAGGCCTACGATTTGAGCCGGTCGCAAGAAGAATACGATATTTTGGCCAATAGAATCCGGGAGTTTATCAAGAAATGTTTTGTTGCTGAAGACCCCGAACAAGCCCTGGCATTTAGAAAATTGCTCAATTACATCGAAGACCCTGGCTGGAAAACCGACCTTTTGGTGTTTCTCTGCCGCCTCCATTTGCCCGTCAACTGGTTATACCAGCGTTACGCCAAATGGCGCAATCACCGCAACCTCGCCCTGATGCAACAGGGAGTACCTTTTGTACAACTGGAACGGTAGTGAGTTAAAAGTGGACAGGGAGGAAAATAGGCCCAAACGTGTAAAATAGTTGAAGGAAGTTTCCAATTAATGAAAAATTCCGCGTAATTAGTCCAACTGATTTTGCACTCAAACACTTAACCCACTTCCTACGTGCCTGCGGAATTCCTTCATATTCATCCCCAAACGCCCGAACCGCGTAAGATTCAGCAGGTAGTCAACAGCCTGCGCAACGGGGGTATTGTTATTTATCCGACCGACACCGTCTACGCCCTCGGCTGCGATATTCACAACGCCAGGGCCGTGGAGCGCATTGCGCGCATCAAAGGAATCAAACCCCAAAAGAATGATTTCTCGTTTATTTGCCACGATTTGAGCCATATTTCAGACTACGCTAGGGTAAGCAACGCCGCCTTTAAAGTAATGAAACGACTCCTGCCTGGGCCGTTTACGTTTATTTTGGAAGCCAACAATAAGGTCCCGAAAGTACTGGCCAATCGCAAAACCGTGGGAATTAGGGTGCCCGACCACCCCATTGCGCGGATGATTGTGTTTGAATTGGACCATCCCATTATTACTACTTCCATAAAGGATGACGAAGACGAAATCATGGAATATCCCACCGACCCCGAGATTATCTTTGAACGTTTTCAGCATCAGGTAGATATTGTCATTGACGGAGGCTTTGGTGGGTTGATCCCTTCCACGGTCATTGATGCCACCGACGATAATTTTGACATTATTCGAGAGGGTGCTGGGGAGTTTACGCGTTAGTAAAGTGTCTGTTCACAATAAAATACATTCAATACGTTCCTGATTTTGAAGGAATAATATTAAAAACTGTTGTCTTGAAATACCTTCGCCAACTTTATATCTCCACCCTTTTTTGGGAGGTTTTCATTGGATTGACGGCCACCTTTTTGTTGGCGTTTGCTTTCCCGTTTCTCTTCGGAATTGCCAAGATCGGCAGTGCCATCGCGGCATTGCTGGTGGTGGCCGATTTGGTTTTGCTTTTTAGAAATAACGAGGGCGTTTTTGCGCGTCGTGATGTAACCGACCGCCTTTCTAACGGTGACCCTAATCCGATTACCATTTACTTAGAAAATCGCTATGGATTTAAGGCACGGTTGGAAGTCATTGACGAGATTCCGTTTCAATTTCAAAAACGTGATGTGCTGTTTGAAGCCGAATTGGTGCCCAACGAAACCCAACTTTTACGCTACGAACTGCGCCCTACCAAGCGCGGAGAATATAGCTTTGGGGCCGTCAATGTGTTGGTAAGAAGCCCGTTGGGGTTGATAAAACGTCGGTTTCAGTTTTCGCAAAACAAGATGGTGGCGGTGTATCCGTCGTACCTCCAAATGCGTCAATACGAATTGATGGCCATTTCCAACCGCCTGACCGAGCTGGGCATAAAGCGCATCCGTCGGTTGGGGCACAGCATGGAATTTGAACAGATTCGGCCTTATGTGCAGGGAGACGACATCCGCACCGTCAACTGGAAAGCAACCGCCCGTCGTAACGACCTCATGGTGAATGCATTTCAGGACGAAAGCTCACAGGCCGTGTATTGTCTGATTGACAAGGGCCGCATCATGAAATCGCCGTTTGAAGGGCTAACGCTCTTGGATTATGCCATCAATGCCACACTGGTATTGAGCAATATCGCGTTGTTGAAGCAAGACAAAGCGGGCGTGATTACGTTTTCGGAAGTCATCGGTCAAATTCTGCCCGCCGAGCGTAAAGCGGGACAAATGCAGAAGATTCTGGAAATGCTCTACAAGCAGAAAACACGTTACCTAGAAAGTGATTATGAAACGCTGTATTCGTACGTAAAAACGCACGTGCGGCAGCGGAGTTTGTTGTTGTTGTTTACCAATTTTGAGACCGTCAACGCAATGCGTCGGCAGCTACCTTTTTTGCGGCGATTGGCCAAAACCCACTTGCTGATTGTGGTGTTCTTCGAAAATACCGAGACTTCGTTATTGCTCAAGACCCCCGCCGAAAACACCGAAGACATCTACCTCAAAACCATTGCCGAGCGGTTTTTCTACGAAAAGCGCCGCATTGTAAAAGAGCTTGAGCAATATGGCATCCAATCCATCCTCACCGCCCCCAAAGACCTGAATGCCAATACGGTGAATAAATATCTGGAATTGAAGGCGAGAGGGATGATGTAGGGGGCAGGCCCGCGGCGGCTCTTAGTTCAGTTAAAAGCTCGGGGGAAGATGATTTATAGAAATCGTCTATGCCCAATCGTTTAGTGCCTTGATAGTCTAAAATCAAAGCTAAGGCTTTAAGTAGGTCCGTTTTGCCTGAATTATTATGCCAGATAAGGACATTTATTCCTTCTTTAAACTCTACTTCCTTTTCTTTGAAGTTGCGAAAATTTTTGATTTTAATTTTTGATATATACATTACTCATCTTTTTAAAAGCTATAATAATTGCGTATACAATCTGCGGTAGTGTAACTTATTGCAGCTATATAAAAGACCTGTAATCGTAATTTACACAGGGATGTATATAACTTACGGGAATGTATAAAACTGCTTGCACTACCCCAATTTATGCCAATTAATTTATCAAACGGCTATTTCCCCTCTCTGGCCATTCTCCAAAAGCACCTACTCCCGTCATAAAATCCCCCCCTTCATTTGACATCCTGCACCACTATCCCTATTTTTAGGATAAAATCGACAAACCCAAACTAAAACCTTATGAAACTACTTCGCTTTCTGCCGATGGCTTTTGCCCTTTTTCTGATAAATAGGGAGGGCAATGCGCAGGCATTCAATAACTTACCAGTCACTACCCAAAAGCCTCCGCTGCATGGAAAGCACTGGATGGCCATTACGGGCAAGCCCTTGGCCGCTACGGCCGGGGCCATGACCTTTACCAAAGGCGGCAATGCCATCGACGCGGCCTGCGCTATGTTGGCCGCTACCTGTACCATGTGGGATGTGCTCAGTTGGGGCGGGGAGACGCAGGCACTCATTTACAACCCCAAAACCAAAAAGGTCATCGCCATCAACGCTCACGGGGTAGCTCCCACGGGCGCCACGCCCGAGTTTTATAAGAGCAAAGGCATGAAATACCCGCCCGAATATGGCCCGTTGGCTGCTGTCACGCCCGGTACGCCCGGCGGACTGATGACCATGCTTGCCGAGTACGGCACTATGTCGCTAAAAGACGTGTTGGCACCAGCCATGGAAATGGCCGCTGGCTACCCCATTGAAGCCCAAACCGCCAATTCGATTGAAAAAGGCAAAGACCTGATCAAGCAGTGGCCGTATTCCAAAAAAGTATTTTTGCCGCATTTGGGGGCCAGTCGCGAAGCGCCCGACGCAGGTGAGATATTCGTTCAAAAAGACCTGCTCGAAACCCTAAAAAAACTGGTAAACGCGGAGCAACAGGCACTTGCCAAAGGTAAATCGCGCAAAGACGCTATCTACGCCGCCAACGATCTGTTTTATAAAGGCGAGATTGCCAAGGAATTTTCGAGGGGTTGCCGCGAGCAGGGCGGGTTGATTACAGAGCAGGATTTGGCCAACTGGAAAGTGAAGATTGAAGAGCCCATGATGACCACCTACAAAGGCATCGAGGTTTATAAATTGCAACAGTGGACCCAAGGGCCGGCCATGCTCCAAGCATTAAATATTCTGGAGAATTTTGACCTGAAAAGCATGGGTTATAACTCCACCCGCTACGTGCATACGCTGTATCAGGCCATGAACTTGGCGTTTGCAGACCGTGATTTTTACTACGGCGACCCCGCTTTTGGCCCCGAAGAACCGATGAAAGGGCTGCTTTCTAAAGAGTACGCCAAAGAGCGCAGCAAGCTGATTAATCCCAACATGAACGACCCCAAAATCGGCCCCGGCGACCCGTATCCGTTTGAGGGAAAGGCCAATCCGTACTTGGATATGCTGAAAAATTGGGGCAGCGCTAGCCTGACGTCGCCGAAAAACAATGCCACTCTGGACGAAAAATTTGAAGAATCATTTACGGCAGGAACTACTTCCATCGAAACCGCCGACGAAGAGGGTTGGGTGGTTTCGGTGACGCCGAGCGGCGGCTGGGTACCTGCCTGCATTGCGGGCAATACTGGCATTGGCATGAGCCAACGGATGCAGGCGTTTGTGCTGGATGCCAAAGAAAACCCTTTCAACGTGCTCGAACCCGGCAAACGCCCTCGCGTGACGCTCACCCCGAGCATGGCCCTCAAAAATGGCAAACCTTACCTGTCGTTTGCCAAGCAAGCGGGGGATGAGCAAGACCAATTGCTATTGCAGTTTTTCCTGAACATGGTAGAATTTGACATGACGGTGCAGGAATCCTGCGAAGCGCCTAGTTTTAAGACTTTTCAGATGTATTCAAGTTTTGGAAAGCACGAGCGTATCAATGGCGGTTTGACTCTCAACGAAGCCATGCCCGACTGGACCCGCAAAGATTTGGGTCGAATGGGCTACAAAATAAATTATCAGGAACGTACCAGCGGACCCATCAACGCCATTTATTTCGATTGGGAACACGGCAGTTTCTGGGGTGGCTCCAGCAACCACGGCGAAGATTACGGTATTGGCTGGTAGTTTTTGTTCTCATAAAGTATCTTGAGAAGGGTGTTGGGCTTAGAAATGGTCTGACACCCTTTTTATTGGTCTAAACGTGTTTTTAACAAACACCTCGGTCGCTATTTTTGGCAACTCAGCCTAAAAAAAGGCGGATTTAGTACCTCCTTGTTTCTGAAAAGGCATGATAGCAAATACATTTGTTGCATCCTGTCATCCAACTCATTACAGCCCATGATTCAACGCTACACTTTTGTTTTTGCAGGTTTTTTGCTATTTATTTTAACCCAACCCCTTTTGGCGCAAACATTTAGACTTTCTGGTGAAATACAGGGCACTAGTCAAAAACCGCTAGAAGGAGCCGTGGTTTCTTTGTTGAATGCCAAAGATTCTTCGTTTGTAAAAGCGGCGGTGACCGAAGCCAATGGTCAGTTTGAATTGCTGAACATCAAATCGGTGGCTTACCTGCTGATGGTGAGCAACTTGGGCTATCAAAAATACATCAGTAAGCCATTTTTAGTGGCGCAAACTGATGCGACGCTACCTGCCGTGGTTTTGGTGGAAGAAAACAAAAGTTTGGCGGAAGTGAAAGTGACGGGTAAGAAACCCTTTGTCGAAACTAAAATTGACCGAACAGTGGTGAATGTGGATGCGCTGATTGGCAATGCAGGCACAAATGCGTTGGAGGTACTCGAAAAATCGCCAGGAATTGCCGTTGACCAAAACGGAGGAATTCGGCTGAAAGGCAAATCGGGCGTGGTGGTGTTTGTGGACGATAAACCTACGTACCTATCGGCCGATGATTTGGCCAATTACCTCAAATCGCTCCCCGCGGGCTCGGTCGAAACCATCGAAATTATGCCCAATCCGCCCGCCAAATACGACGCGGCGGGGAATGCGGGTGTGATTAATATTCGACTGAAAAAAAATGTGTTGAAGGGGTTTAACGGCGGGGTCAATTTGAGCTATGGTCAGGGAGTTTATAGACGTACCAACAACAGCCTCAATTTTAATTATCGCATCAATAAGCTTAATTTTTTCTCCAACGCGAGCGTTAACCATAACAGTACTTATCAAGACCTTACCATTTGGCGACGCTATTACCAGCCCACGGGGGAATATACCTCGGCATTTACCCAAAATTCTTACATTCAGCGCAATCAGGGCGGGAATAACCTGAAAGTCGGCGTGGATTTTTACGCGTCCAAAAAAACGACTTTGGGGGTGGTATTGAATGGATTTTACAACCCTTCGTTGGTCAATGTAACCAACAAAGCCAAAGTACTTAACGCCGCAAATGAAATAACAAGCCTGGTGGAGGCCGTCAGTCCTACCGACAGAGTGTGGAAAAACGGCAGCGCCAATTTTAATTTTACCTATAAATTTGACAGCACGGGCAAAGAACTTTCGACCAATGCCGATTACATTCACTACCAATCGACCAGCAACCAAACATTGACCAATACCCTGTTTGACCCCCAAAATAAATTTGTCAGTCAGTCGATTTTGTTTTCGTCGCTGCCTACTACCATCGACATCAGTACGGCTAAAGTTGATTATACGAGCCCGTTGAAAAGCGGCGGTAAGATTGAAACGGGCCTGAAAACGAGCTTTATCAAGACAGGAAACGTCGCCGATTTTTTTGATGTTTTGGACGGGAAACGTTTTCCAAATTATGAGTTTACCAATAACTTTAATTACAAAGAAAACATCAACGCGTCGTACGTAAATTACACCCGGGAGTTCAAGCGGCTGTCGGTGCAGGCGGGGCTTCGTTTTGAAAATACCACCATCAAAGGGCATCAATTGGGCAATGAGCAAACCAAAGACTCAACTTTTACTCGAAAATACAACAGCTTTTTCCCGACATTTTACGCCCGTTATCGGTTAGATTCGGCCGATGTTCACCAAGTCGGATTCTCGTTTGGCCGTCGGATTGACCGACCCAATTATCAGGACATGAATCCCTTTTCGTACCCCCTCGACCGCTTTACTTATTACGGTGGAAATCCCTTTTTGCAACCGACATTTTCGTACAATTTCGAACTCTCCCATACCTTCAAAAACAAGATTACCACGACGTTACAGTACAGCCTTGCTAAAAACGTGATTTCGGAAACCAACGAACAGCGTGGTACGATTTATTACAGTCGACCAGGCAATTTTGGGCAGCGGATTTCATATGGAATTTCGGTTAATGGCAGCTTGCAGCCCACCAAATGGTGGACACTCAATCTCTATACCGAGTACATCAACAATGGTTTTAAGGCAACTTTGTACGGTCAAAAGCTGGATGATTCGCGTTTTTATTGGGCGGTTATTCCCACCAATCAATTCCAACTCAGTAGCACTTGGTCGGCCGAATTGGCAGGGTCGTACCAAAGTACGTTTCTATTGGGCCAACTCTTGATTTATCCGATTGGCTCGGTGCGGGCTGGATTGTCCAAAAAGGTATGGAAAAATCAGGGGACGATTAGACTCAACGTCAGCGATATATTTTATACCAATCAAATTAAGGGAGATATTCGCAACATTGCCAATGCCTCGGCCAACTGGTTCAGCTATTTGGACTCGCGCGTCGCGACTCTTTCACTTACCTATCGTTTCAATAAAGGCAAAACCCTGAATGTACGCCAAACAGGCGGCTCAGAAAGCGAGAAAAGTCGGGTGAGAAGTTAATAAATACGGTTATCGTTGTTAGTTTGCATTGTTGAATTTGTCCCGCCTTTCTATTGGGTGCAAACCGCCCGAACGTACTTTTAACCCCTGTGTAAAATGTTTGACTTTTCTGAATTTTACTGGCTAAACCCACCGCAGAAATGGGAGCTAGCCAACGAGCGTCTCAGCATCAGAACTGAGCCGAAAACCGATTTTTGGCAACGCACCTACTATGGCTTTCAAAATGACAATGCCCCGGCTTTCCTGCGGAGTATTACTGGGGATTTTACATTTACGGTCAAAACAACCTTTGATTCCAACATCCAATTTGACCAATGCGGCGTCCTCATTTATCAAAACAGCGACAACTGGTTTAAGGCATCCATTGAATATGAAAATAAACAAATAGCCCGCTTGGGCAGCGTCGTAACCAATTTAGGATATTCAGATTGGGCCACAACCGATATTTCTGCCGAAGTGCGTACCATGTGGTATCGACTGTCGCGGGGTGGTTCGGATTTTTTGATTGAAAATTCAGAAGATGGTGAAGAATTCAGTCAAATGCGCATTTTTCATTTGCACCAACCGTTGCCCGAAGTACATTTTGGAGTGTATGCGTGCAGTCCGTTGGAGTCAAGTTTTGAGGCGGGTTTTACCAATTTTTATTTAACAGAATCGACATGGCAGGCGCATCCGCTGTGATTTTTGCGCTGAAATGGGTGTAGAATATGAGACAAAATTGTTGAGGTAACACCTCGAAAATTCCAACCCTTTGAAATCTTTTGGGGTCTTTGGTGCAAACAATAAATGATGAAAATGCGCTCATTCTATTCTTCTTTGTTATGTACTGCCACCATTGTATGCCTGTTAAGTTGCGAAGGCTCCTGCCCGGTATCGCCTAATTGCTCATTAGAACCCGAGAGTGGAGCATGTTTTGCGGCCTTTAAAAGATACTATTACGATAAAAAAGAAAAGAAATGTAAAGAATTTACATGGGGCGGATGTGGAGGCGTCGTACCGTTTGAGACCTTGGAAGCCTGCCGAGACTGTGAGTGCAGAAAGTGATGATCAAATACTTGGCTAAAAAAGTTGAGACCTTTTGAGAAAATAAAGAAAACGTCCAGTAAAACCCTTGGAGCAGGGTTTTTGTTATGTGGAATATGCATCCATTCAGGCAGTTTATCAACAGGTACGTTGCGATTTTGGAAGAGAAATGGTAGGCAATTGAGACGTATTTTTCGAGGAGAGAAATAAAAAAAGAAACCGTATTGCTGGAAGAGGGTAAAGTGTGCCGGCATCTTCTGAGGCCATTCGTCTGGTAGGTGCATTGTGGGGTGCTATTTTTCTACTTTCGGTTTTGGGGCTTTTTTTTCCGCAAAAAATGCAGATAGTGTTGGTTTTTCAACTCATCTATAAATCTTCATGGCTGCTTTTTGCCGCCTTGCCCGCGCTTCTTTTGCATCAGCCATTTCCTAAGGGTATGGCCCTGTTTTTTATTGTATGGGTAATTAGTTTACCCTTTGTGATTGAATGGAAATGGCTATTTGATTAATCCACCGTAAAAGAGGGACGCGTTTATGGGGTAACGGAATGGCTTTTATTCATTAAATTTGTCTCAAAATAGCCTTCCCTTTATGATAACAATTCAAAACGCCGATATTAAAGCCACCATCAATACCAAAGGTGCGGAGCTCAATAGCTTGGTTTTGCTCGCTTCCCAGCTTGAATTTATGTGGCAGGGAAATCCTAATTTTTGGGGCAAACATTCGCCCGTTTTGTTTCCGATTGTAGGAGGCCTGAAAGATAACACTTACTATTTTAACGGCACAGCCTACCACCTTCCCCGCCACGGGTTTGCCCGTGAAAAAACCTTTTCGGTGGAGCAGCAACAAAGCGATTCAGTTACGTTTTTATTGACCCACGATGAAAGTACATTGGCCGTGTACCCGTTTGGATTTGCGTTTCGGATTCGGTATTCATTGTTGAATAATCAGTTGAAAGTTAGCTACTTGGTAGAAAATCCAAGCGGCGGCACGCTGTGGTTTTCGGTGGGAGCGCACCCCGCGTTTAAAGTGCCGTTAGTAGAAGCAACGCAGTATGAAGACTATCTTTTGAGTTTCAATAAATCCGAAGATTGGGCGCGGTGGCCGCTGACACCCGAAGGAATGGTTGAAAAAACGCCTGTTTTGTTGGCAGAGCAAACAACGGATTTGCCGCTGACCAAAGAACTATTCTACGAAGATGCGCTTGTCTTCAAAAACTATCGTTCCGACAGCGTGGTGCTGCACACTCCAAAATCCCCTCATTCGTTGCAATTTGATTTCCCTGATTTTCCTTATCTCGGCATTTGGGCCGCCAAAAACGCTGACTTCGTTTGTATCGAACCTTGGTGCGGCATCGCCGATTCGGTGGACCACAACCAAGACATTACCCAAAAGGAAGGCATTATTCAGTTGGCAGCCAAAGAACATTTTGAGCGGAGTTGGACGGTGACTTTGGGGTGAGAAAATGCTAGTTATTTCTCCGTTTTTTTCTCTAAAATCTTAATTTCCGTTTTCTCTTTTTTGATAGCCTGACGAATCAACGCGTAGATGTTCATGTAGAGATTGGCGAGCCAGACCAAGGCAAATCCAGCCACCAGATAGCCGCGCCAATCGGGCATCAGTAACTTAAAGTCGGTCAGGAAAAGAAAGAAAATCGTGATGTAGTGACTGAAACAATACTCGCAGGTAAAAAGATAATAGAACTTGCGTCGGACTAAGGTTTGGTCATTCTGACTTCGATTTACACAATATTCGCGGGGTTCCCGAAAAATTTCCTCATGGGTGACCGTCCATGAGATGCAGGCAATAGGAAGTGCCAAAAGAAAAAGCCATTGGATTTGGGTGTACATTTCCATGCGTCAGGTGTTGGTAAAGTGATACCGCCTAAATCGCTAAAAAATCGTTCCAACGAGGCTCTGCAGGTTACTACACACCCTTCTCCAACATTCCCTCTAGCACTTGCCATACATTTTCGGCTACGATTTTGGCCCCGATGGCGTTGGGGTGGATGCCGTCTTTTTGGTTAAGTTTTACTTCACCGCCTACGTTTTCGAGGAGGAAAGGAATGAGTTCTACCTTGTTTTTCTGGGCCAATTCGGGATAAATTACTTTAAATTCGTCGGCGTATTTTTTGCCCATACTGGGCGGCACCTGCATACCCGCTAAAACAATCTTGGCTTTGGGGTATTTGGCTTTTACCTTGTCAATCATGGATTGGAGATTTTTGCGGGTTTCAGTGGCGGGAATCCCGCGCAGGCCGTCGTTGCCGCCCAATTCCAAAATGAAAATATCAACGGGGTTTTTCAGTACCCAATCCAAACGGCTATTGCCGCCCGAAGTAGTTTCGCCGCTGACGCCCGCATTCACGATTTTATAAGGTAATTTGAGCGAATCCAGCCGATTTTGGAGCTGTGCAGGGTACGATTCCGAAGGCTCCAGACCATAACCCGCCGTGAGGCTATTGCCAAAAATAAGAATGTTCTTAACGGTTTTTACTGGTGTGGCGGGGCTGCTTTTGGTTGCGGAAGTTTGCTCATCCGAGGGTTTTTCGGTGTTGGTACAGGCCACAAAGGCGAACATCAAAAAATAAAGCAGAAAGATTGAAACTATTTTTGGCATAATGTATTTTGATTAGAATACTGATATAAAATAAACTCATGCAAAGACGTATAAGTTTCTGAAACACTGTCGTTTCTTTGCTCCTTTGCAGCTTGGCGTGAATTCTAAACATAGACTATGGCAAATATACTTCATCTTCATCAGGTTGGGAAAGTTTATCGGAGTGGTAATCGAGATTTAAAAGTACTGGATGACGTCAATTTTTCGGTCGAAGCAGGCTCTACGCTTTCGATTGTTGGGCCGTCGGGCAGTGGAAAAACAACTTTACTTGGTCTTTGTGCAGGATTGGACCGCGCGTCGAGCGGACAGGTTGAGCTCAACGGCATCGGTCTAAACCAACTCAACGAAGATGAATTGGCGTCGGTCAGGAATCGTTACATTGGGTTTATCTTTCAGAATTTTCAACTCATGCCCACCCTCACGGCGCTCGAAAACGTGATGGTGCCGTTGGAATTGCGCGGCGAAAAAAACGTTCGCAGTCGTGCTTTGGACTTGCTTGATAAGGTGGGCTTGGCCGACAGAGGGCATCATTATCCAACGCAGTTGAGCGGCGGCGAGCAGCAGCGCGTATCGTTGGCGCGGGCATTTTCTAACCAACCCCAAATCCTTTTTGCCGATGAGCCCACGGGAAACCTAGACGCCGAAACAGGCGTTAAAGTGGAGAAATTGCTGTTTGATTTGAACAAAGAATCAGGAACTACGCTCATTCTCGTGACCCACAACCTCGAATTGGCCGCCAAAACCCAGCGAATCATTCGCATCAAAGGCGGAAAAATTCTTTCAGATACGCTTACTGCCTAACATTGTCAATCTCCCGACGATTTAAGTATTCAACCACATAGTATGAATTCAAAGATAAATTTTGCGTGGCTAGTCACGATGGCTTGGCGCGACAGTCGGCGCAATTATTCGCGTTTGTTGCTTTTTGTTTCTTCCATTGTTTTGGGCATTGCGGCGTTGGTAGCGATCTATTCTTTGGGCTACAACTTGCAGCAAAATATTGATACACAGGCTGCATCGCTGTTGGGGGCCGACTTGGAACTTTCCGACAATACGCCGCCGAGTCCTAAAATGACCCATTTGGTTGATTCATTGAAAGGGCAGCAATCAAAAGAGTTGAGCTTTGCGTCCATGATTTATTTCCCCAAAAACAGCGGTACGCGTTTGGCGCAGATTCGGGCGTTGGAGGGAGATTTTCCGTATTATGGAGAATTGGAGACCGAGCCAGCCTCGGCGGGGAAAACCTTCCGCAACAAAAAAGAAGTGCTGGTAGACCAGACGCTCATGCTGCAATACCAAGCCAAAGTAGGCGATTCGCTCAAAGTAGGCGAGGTGACGTTTTTGATTGCAGGGATTCTCAAAAAAGCGCCTGGGCAAACGGGCATTGCAGCCACGGTGGCGCCGTCGGTCTACATTCCCTTGTCATATTTGAAGCAAACGAATTTGGCGCAGAAAGGCAGCCGAATCACGTACCGTTATTATTTCAAGTTTGCGCCCAAGGTCAATATGCCGCTGTTGGTCAAGAAAATTGAACCCACGGTGGAGGCCGAAGATTACAACTACCGCACCGTCGAAAGTCAAAAAGAAGATACGGGGCGCTCATTTCGCGATTTGACACGTTTTTTGAGTTTAGTCGGCTTTATTGCGTTGCTTTTGGGATGTGTTGGAGTGGCGAGTGCCATTCATATTTATATCAAGGAAAAGCTCAATTCCATTGCTATTTTGCGGTGTTTGGGTGTAAAAGCGTCACAAGCATTTCTAATTTATTTGATTCAAATTTCAGGAATCGGTTTGATTGGCTCACTCCTCGGGGCGGGATTAGGAGCCGTGATTCAGCAATTTTTACCCGCTGTATTGAAAGACTTTCTACCGTTTGAGTTGGCTACCGAACTGTCATTTTCGGCCATCGGTCAGGGCGTTGTGTTGGGGGTAATCATTTCAAATCTGTTTGCGTTATTATCGTTGATTTCCATTCGTAAAGTGTCGCCGCTTAATGTACTTCGGGCCTCGTACGAACAAACAACCATCACCAAAGACCCGCTAAAATGGCTCGTTTATGCTCTGATTCTCTTGTTTGTGTTCGGATTTACGTGGTTGCAAATGAAAAAATGGACCGATGCCGTAGCCTTTACGGGGGGGGTAACGATGGCGTTTTTGCTGCTTCTGGGGATGGCCTCGCTGTTGATGTGGTTGGTGCGCCGTTTTTTCCCTTCTTCGTGGGGGTATTTGGGGCGACAGGGATTGGCAAATTTGTACCGTCCCAACAATCAAACGGCCATTTTGATGGTGTCTATTGGCTTGGGAACCATGTTTATCTGCACGTTGCTTTTTGTACAAAACCTTTTGCTGGCCCGCATCAAACTTTCGACCGACGGCGACCAACCCAACATGGTACTGTTTGATATTCAAACACCGCAAAAAGCGCCCGTGATGGCTTTGTTGAAACAACAAAAACTACCTGTTTTACAGTCGGTGCCGATTGTGACGATGCGCTTGGATGAACTGAACGGACAAACCTCAGTAGAAGCTCTCAAAGATACCACCAATAAACGTTGGCGGGGGCTGTTTAGCCGTGAATACCGCGTTACCTTCCGCGATTCGCTGATTTCGACCGAAAAAATAGTGAAAGGTAAATGGATTGGCGAAGCAAAAGACTTGGCCGCGCCCGTGCCGATTTCGTTGGAGGATGGCTACGCGGAGCGCAATACCATCAAAGTTGGTGATACGCTGACCTTCAACGTGCAGGGAACCATGCTGACGACCGTGGTGGCGAGCCTGCGCGATGTGGATTGGGCGGGCGTACAAACCAATTTTTTGGTGCTGTTTCCCAAAGGGGTATTGGAAGACGCGCCGCAGTTTCACGTATTTCTGACGCACGTACCCAACAACCAAGTGTCGGCGAAGTTTCAGCAGTCGGTAGTGCAGCAATTTCCCAATATCTCGATGATTGATTTGGGGCTTATTCTCACCGTTTTGGACGATATTTCTACCAAAATTGGCTTTGTGATTCGTTTCATGGCGGGCTTCAGCATCCTGACGGGCTTGATTGTCCTCATTGCGTCGGTGTTGATTTCTAAGTACCAACGCATTCAGGAAAGCGTGTTGTTAAGAACCTTAGGCGCAAGCCGTCGGCAAATTTTGGTGATTACGGCCTTAGAATACTTCTTTTTGGGAACGTTGGCCGCCGCAACGGGTGTTTTATTGGCCGTAGGCGGTGGTTGGGCGCTGGCGCGTTTTAGCTTTGAAACGGATTTTAACCCTCAATTCCTGCCCGTTTTGGTGGTGTTTTTGGTAGTGCCTGCTATCACGGTGTTCATCGGTTTGGTCAACAGTTGGGGGATTCTGTCGCGCTCGCCGCTGGAGGTGCTGCGGCAGGATGTGTAGTAAGTCTAACAATGACAACGTTTCAAACGTTGTCATTGTTGATATTTTACTTCAACAGCGCTCGGATGGCTTCCTCGGCTTTGCCAGATGAGGGCCTTGGGGCAACGGTACTCACGATTTCCCCCTGTTGGTCAATGAGGAAATACTTGGGAACGCCGCCGCCGCACTGATATTCTTCACTGATTTTACGTTGTTCGATGGGCGAGAGCCTGAGGTGGACGCCTTCGGGACTATTGGTCGTTTTTAGGAATTTACGCCAGGCGTTTGGGTCGCCATCTACGGAAGCATACAAAAATACGACCTCATTATTTCCCTCAAACTGTTTTTTTAATTCTTTTGCCCACGCAAATTCGGCCCGGCAAGGGCCGCACCAAGTGGCCCATATATCGATGTACACTATTTTCCCTTTTAAGTTGCTCAATGATAATCTCTGCCCATCGGGCGTTTCTCCTGTAAAATCAGGTGCGGTCGTGCCCGGTGCTACGCTGAGCCATTTCGCATAACTTCTTTGCAGAACGGGCAGATACGGTGAGGTACTGTAATGGGTTTTGAAATCACTAAGCAGGCTTTCGGTAGCGGGGATTATTCCTAAGGTCTCTAGTGCTTCATCAATGTTTTTAGCCAGAAAAAACCCTTTAAACGGAGGAGAAAGCATACTTTTTTGAATGTTTGCGTGGGCGGCCTGAGGAATGATATGGCGAATCGAATCTATTTTTTGCGGAGTGTCGGTTGGTTTAAAAAAAGGGTTGTAGAATTTTTGCCGATAATAATAATCCAGCATTCCGGCGTAATTTATCAATCCTGAAGAGAGAAGAGTAGTATCAAAAAAGATGGTATTCGTCCACTGCTTCAGACGTGGCGGCATTTTGTCTTTGGTGGCAAAAGATCCAAAATAAGCATCAGTGTAATTTTGCGCAAATGCCAGTACCAACAGCTCATTGTTGGCCTTAAGTAAAGTACTTACATTTTTGGGCAAGGGGTGCTTTGTGACATACTGGGAATGAAAAGCCTTGAGCGCTTTTGCCATCGTATCCAGTCCAATAACAAATTCGTTTGTATTTAACTCATTGATATATTGGTTTTTATATCGAAATTTTTTATCCTTAATAACGGCGGATTGCCACAAGTAATTATTGGCGTCACCTCCTTTTCCAGTGAAGGTGAAATTGGGATTCGTTAAATCAACTTCAAGACGTAAGTCATCGCCAGGGCTAAGATAGAGGTCTGTTTTTTTAGTGCCAATGCGTATTTCGGCAAAGGTAGGCTTGGTCAATGAGAGCAGTAATACAGCATTTCCTGATGCATTAATTTTATTGCCAGCTAAAGTGTCTCTTCGGTAGTTGATCGAATTGAATTTCGTGACAAACGCGCTTAATCCCTGCGTCTTTCCTGTTATTTTTAGAGAAATCTGAACCGTGGAGGAGGCAGGTAAATTGTTCTCATTTTGGGCAAAACAGCCAATGCCAAAACAGAAAATTAACAAGTAAAAAAGGGGCGAAGTTTTCATAAAGCAGGCGTTAAAGGCTGTATATTAAATCTTTAACGAAAAGATGATATTTTGTCTGCTTTTACTTACGCATTTTTATTTTTTGAAGCACCCATTCTCCAATTTGCTGACCTTGTTTTTGACCATTTTCAATGGCAGGGCGGTAATGAATCCCGCCGTACAAACGGCTGATAGAAGCTTCTTCGGCGGCCTGTTTAAAAGAACTGAACCGGCGGGTGGGTAAGCCATAGGGTACTTCAGTAGCGTCGACGAACGCAATGTTATCCCCAAACCAATGGGTAAGCACCACCGCCACCGCCGACGAAATAACGCTGTGGCCGCTGGTATATTCAGGGAAAGGCGGTGTTTGGAGCAGCGGACGCCATTTTTCATCGATATGCGCATTAATGTAGGTCTCAGGACGAATCACATTTGAACGATACTTCTCATCCCAACAACTGATAAACCCATCAAACAATGCAATGGCCGTGAGTGTGTAGGCAGCGCTGCTTTTCAGAATATCAGCGTTGGTTTGAGCCGCTACCTGACCCGCAATTGAAAGCCAGTGACCTCCTGGCGAAAGCTTTTTTGTGCCAAAATTGAGATGTCCACGCGTGTTGAGAAAGAAGGGGTTACAATCCCAAAAATTGGCAATTAGGGTTTGTTCAGGTGTTAAATTTTGTCCTACCTGATGTACCTCTTTGGCCAACCGAAAAAATGGGCTATCGGGAGCAGTGCTAAAAGATGCATTGGGGGCGGGCCTGCACTGAGAAGCAGAGTCCAGCACTAAAGGTCGAATTCGATTCCAGTAGGGTTCTACTGCAGCCATGTATCCTGGCGGCGTGGGCAACCACATGCCGGGGCGCTTGATAGGTGTATAACGCCGCATTGCTCGGGTGGCTTTGTAGTTATCTTTGGTCGTCCAGCTCAATATGTGTTGGGCTACCTGCCGTCCATATGCTCGAGAAAGTGCCAGTGTATCAGGAGAATAGCCCTTCTGCACAAAACTTTGCCAGATTTTTGCGCTGAGTTCGTCAAACATTTGTTCCGAAAAAATCATGGTGCGTCCCGTCGTTAGGAGTGCTTCAATGGCCGCAATGCTGGGGTTGATAGGGTGGGTAGGAACAGGAGGTGGGGTGAGTTGGGAAAGTTGTCCAGCCAACGATTGATGCGAGGATGGCCGAGTTGCCACCAATGTTTCGTAGGCTGCCACGTGGGCGTATACGTACACGCGAGAAGCCACGGGCGGGGTAAGAATATCAGTAACGATGACGTCGGTCAGCAGCTGATGCGCTTGGTGGAAGGCTGTTTCCTCAAACCGGGTACTTTGACCCGTGGCCCGAGGACTGAAAATGACTCCCAAAAGCAGCAGTATTCCGCTGATGACGCTTTGTTGTAGACAAAAAAATATTTTTTTTGGGAAAGCCATGCCGTGTGTTTACTTAAATTCAAAAATCTTTAACTGGTCATTGTTTAAGCCCAATAATAACTTTCTAAGGCCTGATTTGGTCTGAACAATGGTGGCAGTGCGCACGTCCCCTTGCGCCCACAATCCTGTTTGAGCGGGCGAAAGCGGCGTGAAGAGCCCTTTGCCGTTACCTTTCATTAATTGCCCGAAACTACCGTCGCAAGGGCCCATTTGTACCCGATACGGGTGAAAATTGCCGAGAAGCAATAGGTCTTTTTGGCCGTCTTGGTCTATGTCTTCGTACAAAATACTGCTGATGCGTGAAAACTGTGCTTCAACCGAAAATGCCTCAAATTCAAATTTGCCGTTGTTGTTACGAAAAATTCCCGAAGCCAATTGGCGGCAGTAGACCGTGTTGGCTTGGGCGAGTTGCCGGGCTGAATAAATGTCGTTGATGGTGGCGTTGGCGTAGAGATGATAGCGGTTAAATTTTTTACGAAGCGGCACCACTTGGTCGAGCAGTTCATCGCGGGAGGCTACAGGATAGCTTTTTCCCTCTATGAAATAACTCCAGATGGGATCAATGACGCCGTCGTCGTTGATGTCGGCGGTCACGATACTCATGGGTTCTTTGACCGACGCTCTGAATTGGTTGTTGAGGCCAGCATTGCCCGCAATGATGTCCAGATCACCATCATTATCAATATCGGCAGGCAGCAATGTGGCCCATAGCCCTTCGGTATTAATGAGCCCACTTTCGTTTGATATATCGGTAAGACGGCCGCTTTTGTTACGGAAAATTTTAAGGGGCATCCAATCGCCCGCCAAAATCAGTTCGGGATATTTATCATTGTTTAAATCAGCCCAAACCGCGGTTTGAACCATGCCGACGCTACGTAAGGCGGGGGCAGCTTGCTCTGTAATGTCGGTAAAAATACCTTTATCGTTCTGGAGGAGATAACTCACCGAAGGCATGGGGAAAAAACCAGCTTTGCCACGCCCTCCAACAAAGAGGTCGAGGTCGCCGTCTTGGTCAAAATCTGCCGCAGTGATGGCCATTTTGCTGTCATTCATGGCAGGAAGGACCGAAGTGTTACGCTGAAAATTACCTTTCCCGTCGTTGATATACAGCCGGTCTTGGTATTCAGGAGAGCCAGATTCGTACTCATTTCCCCCACTCACCACGTACAAATCAGCGTCTTTGTCACCATCTACATCGAAAAAAAGGGCGTTGACATCCTCACTGACGGCTTCTTTTTGCCAAGGTTGTTGTGCGGCCCGCTGAAAATTGCCATCTACACGTTGCTGCCACAATTCGCCGCTTTGGTCTACAGCTCCGCCCACAAAAATATCCTCTAGCCCGTCGCCATTTACATCCGCTTTCGCCAGTGCTGGCCCTAGTCGGGAGAGTTGGTACGGGATCAAAACTTCGACTTTAAAATCAATAAAATCGTTTTCTCGGTGATGAAAATCTAAGGTGTTTTTTACGGCGGTTTCGGTAAATATCGGGGAGAGGATAGGCTGTGTAAAGGCGACAGTTTCGGAGGCTTCCTGTTGCGATAACTCAATCAGGCGGTCGGTGGGAGGGTTGGGTAAAATGCTGCGCTTTCCGTTGGGCCAATACACCGTGATGGATTTGACGGAGGTCTGTATTCCTAGTCCAAAATTGAGCAATGGTTCGACCGATGCCTGATAGCCACGCACGGGATACAGCTCCCGGTATTGAACCCCAGCGGCGGTTTCAACGACGACTTTCGCCCCCAGTGCTTGGGTGTTTCCTACCTGCCCCTTCAGTTTTACCTTTAAAAAATGGGGCTTAGCACTGTCAAGGTTGATTTGGTTTTGATAAAGGTGTACGGGTTCATTTTGGTTACAAACCACCATGTCCATATCCCCGTCGTCGTCAAAATCGGCGTAGGCGGCAGCCGTTGAAACCGAAGGCGAAGTAATGCCCCATTCTTGGTTTTTCTTTGAAAACGTTAAATCATGGTTGTTCCGAAAAACATAATTAAGCAGTCGGTTTGAAGGCATTTTTTTGACCAACTCAAAGGTCTGAAAATCCAGTATTCCGCGCGCTGCGTAGTCTAGTTTGGCTTCAGCAACGATATATTTCATGAAATCCAAATCGGTAAAATCGCGCAGGTAACCGTTGGAAACAAACAAGTCCTGCCAACCATCATTGTCAAAATCGGCAAACAAACCCGCCCAACTCCAGTCGGTGGCAGAAACACCTGCCAACTGACCAATTTCTGAAAACGATGGCCCTGCGTTGTTTTGCTTCAATCCTTGGTTCAATTGTAGCATATTACGCATATTTTGATGATAATAGCCGCTGTCTATCAGGAGTTTATATTGGTCATATTCGTCTGGCCCCTTCAACATTTTTTGCCGATGGTTATCTTCAGGCAGCATGTCGAGGGTAAACACATCGGGCCGTGTATCGTTGTTATAATCGGCAATGTCTACCCCCATCGAAAACTTGGAAGTGTGGGCCATGCTCTGGCGCAATGATTCTTTGAAAGTGCCGTCTCGTTGATTGAGATAGAGGCAGTCTTGCTCAGTATAGTCACTGGTGGAGTAAATATCTGGCCAACCGTCGTGGTTTAGGTCAGATATGGCAACGCCTAACCCAAAATTGAGTGGGTTGTTAATAATTCCTGCCTGTAAAGTAACGTCCTCAAATACGCCTTTTTCATTTTTTAATAATCTATTTCCAAAACGCATATCGGGGGTTGCGCGGATAGAACGGGTATTCAGGAAAGGATTGTAGGTGTGATTGGAATGGTTGAGGACAAACACGTCCAAGTCGCCGTCGCGGTCATAATCAAAGAAGGCGGCTTGGGTGCTTTGCGTGCCCGGCAGATCCAGTCCGTATTCACGAGCACTTTCTTTAAAAACAGGAATCCCTTTTTGTACTCCCTGATTGATAAAAAGCTCATTGACGAGGCCTTCAGGGGGGAATTTCCCCGAATGACAGACGTAGATGTCCAATAAACCGTCGCCATTAATATCTACTACACTCACTCCAGTGCCCCAGGTGCCATTGCCAATGACGCCGGCGGGAGTTGTAACGTCCTCAAATTTCCAGTTTTTGCGATTGAGGTATAATTTGTGGGGAACTGTATTGCCCGAAAAAAATAAATCTGGTAATCCGTCATTGTCAAAATCTCCCACACCTACGCCGTTGCCGTTGTAGAGGTATTCGTATTTGAAAATGTGCAAAGAATCGTCTTCTTTGATTTGGTTAATAAACCTAACGCCCGTTTGGTCTTGACTCAGCAGTTTGAAGAGAGGCTGGGCAGCGGCTGATATATCGGGGTGTTGTTTGTCCTTTTTACCGATGGTTACAAACTTTTCTTTGGATACCGTTGGCGGTAAAATCTCAAACAGCAATAAAGCGGAGAAACCCAAGGCGCTGTATAAAAGTCGATTCATATCGGTCGTGTTTAATGGAAGAATCCAGCCCGTTTATTCCCAAGTTTTTTTTTCGTCGTCGTCTTGATAAGGTACATATACCAGCAACAGCGTGAGCATCTCCTGGTCGCTGCGCATATCGCCCGTCGATAAGATAAGCTTCGGCGGGTTAAACGGGTTAGCTGGGTTTTCGGCGGTGTTGTCGTAAGTGCCGTCGATGTTGATGACTGAGCCGCGTCGTAGTACCACTGGCCGGCGATAACGATAGAGTTCTTGCCATCTGAAATCCCATTTGGGGATATGTACCAACGGAATGGTATCGGTCGGAGTGGTGGCGTAGGCTTTAAATTCAGCACCGATTTGGTGCATATGCGGCCACACATACAGCAATGAAATATCCTCGTTTCGGTTGGTGACTTGGAGGTGGTGCGTTGATTTGTCATTGGCAAAAATCATCAGCGGAGGGTCGATGTCTTTCTGACCGATGCCGCCAGAGCCCAAGCTGATTACTTTTACGGTGCGTTGGATGGGTTCAGATTTAAAAAAGAAGTTGACTCCGTCGATGCTTTCGGCGTCTTTGCCCGCCGGACCAAAGTGAATCGTCAGCAAAATGACGCCCCGTTTGGGCATTTTCCAGCCGACGCCCGCTGGGTATGACTCGTACGATGAACCTGGAATCCAGCCGCCATAATAGACCATCTTCTTTTTATAGGGAAGCCATTGGTCGTAGTTGTATTTCTCGTCGGTGCCCAGATTGATTTGTGACACTGTGGTATGAATATCAATGCCAGGGTCTTCAACGGGGTGAACGGCGTAGTTGGCGTGGTGAATGATTTTTTTATTGTTGGACGTAAACTCTACCGCTTCCACATTGGCTTCGGCGGGCAGTTCAAAAGGAATCTTAAATACCATAAAGCGCTCTTCGCCATCACCTTTTTGCAGGTAAGCTTGCGCCATCTTGAGTGTCAGGTCGGGTTTGCGGTGGTAGGCGGTACCAGCTTCGGTGCGCTCTAAAAGTTTTGTTTCGGCTTCAAGGTTGACTTTTCCTTTGGGCATACCGTCGTCAATCCACGATCCAATGGTTTGGATTTGAGCCTCGGTGAGTTGACGTTTGTTGGTAAAATCGGTGTAGTGGTCGTTGGCGTACCAGGGGGGCATGTAGCCGTTGGTAGTCACTTTTTTGATGAAGTCGGAGCGTTTACTGATGTCGTTGTAAGTAATAAGATTAAACGGAGCCGCTTCGCCGGGGCGGTGGCATCCCGCACAGTGTGCATGGATAATGGGTTGTACGTCTTGGTAGAAGGTGAATTTTTGGGCAAAAGAAGTAATACTGATAAGGCAGAAAAAGAATGCCTTACGGGATACGTTCATTTTCGGTTTCCCCAATCGCATGGTAAAAGTGGTATTTGGTAGTATGAGATGCACAAAAGTACGATAAATGAAAGAAAAAAATTCCGAGATAAAACTATCTCGGAATTTAAATCAGTTTACCAAAGTTCAACTCTATTGAATTGCATTATTATTGATCCCACCATACACGGCCGGTAGCATCCTGTGGGTCGCGGCCCCATCCTGTGATGGCAGCCATGGCGTCGTATGCACCTTTTTTGTTGGTATAGTTAGGGTCACTTGTGTTAATTAAACCAAGAGGGGCACGGCGTGGAAGGCTCAATACTGCACCGTTTGAGCGCATATTAGGCAATGCCAAAACCGAAGTTGCGTTGGGGAAACCTGTTCTTTTCCAAACGGCCCATCCTTCATTTACTTTGTTGAAGTAATTGATGTAGGCTTGGCTAGCAATTTGTTCCAGCGCTTTGGCGGGGTTGAAAGCTACTTCTGGTTTGGCCAGATAAGCCGCGATTTCGCCCGCAGCCAGTGGGGTGTAGTTTTCGATTTTACTACCTTTGGCTACTTCGTCAAACCACTGAATGGAAGCAGTAATTCCTGCTTCATACCAATCTTTGGCCGACTCTGATGTGATGGTGAGGGCTGCTAACTCAGCACGCATCAAACAGAAGTCAGCGTACGTAATGACAGGTAGGTAAGAGTTGCCATCACCAACGCCGTTGCCGCTGTTGAAGGCAGGCTGAAACAAACGTGGTTGAATGTTAGACAAAGTATCAACGGATACTTGCTGACCGTTGACAGTGATGGTGCGCGGGGTATAAAACGCACGGCGATTGGTGGCGTTTTGGGCTTCGTCGGGGCTGGTAAAGCTGCCTACATAACGACGGGCATTTTCGGTAGTACCCGCAGGCAATTGCTTAGCGGCAATCAAAGCGTTAATATTGGCCTGTGTGTAGCGGTTTGGCGTAAAAAATGCGTCCAAACGCGGGTCTTTGGTGTTCCACATAAAATCAACTAATGGCTTTCCAGCTCTAAAACCGTCGGGGTTCCAGTTGCCACCACTAGTAAAGTCAAAACGACCTACAAATACCCAACCGTCGGCGTTAGATGTCATTAAGTCAGCGGGCGTGGCCAGTACTTCCTGAGCAATGCTACGAGCTTTAGCGGCATCTCTTTTGACGAGGCGCGTAGCGATTTTCAAACGGAGCGCATTGGCGGCTTTTACCCATTTGGCAGCGTTGCCACCGTAGTACTGGTCATAAGCAGGTGCACTTGTGTTAATTTGAACTACCGTTTGTGGGGTTTTTAGGGTAGTAACGGCTTCTTTCAAATCGGTATCCAACTTATTGAAAAGCTCCTGTTGCGTGTCATATTTTGGGGTAAGTGTACCGCCATAACGCGCCTGAAAAGCGTCAGAATAAGGAATGCTGCCGTAGATGTCGCTCACGTAAAATGCGTAGTAAGAACGCAATACGCGGGCCATCCGAACCATGTGCACGTATTTTGGACGCTCGCTTTCGGGCAGGCGGTCTACTAGCTTTTCCAAATCATACAATACGTTGCCGATTCCGTTATAGAAGCGGCCGTAGCGCTGAGAGAAGTTATCTACGTTGCTCGTAAAGCCTAGCTCGTTGCCGTTGGTACCTGTATTGTATTGCATCCAAGGCATGATACGGCGATAAGTATCGTAAAAAGCCTCGAAATCTTGTGAATGCAAGCTGATGGTTGCATTGAGCAGCTGATTTTCCGGTGGTACGGTTGAAAGCGCATCCGGATCTTTGTTGATTTCCACGAAGTCTTGCTTTTCGCAGGAAGTAGTGACAAATCCTGCAACGAGCAAACCAAGGATTGTTTTATTGGACCATTTCATAATATTCTGTCTTTAATGAATGATTGTAAAAATTCAGCAATGAACGGCTGAAAATTAAAAACCTGCGTTAAGGGTTACACCAATGTTACGTGAGAATGGCAAACCACCGTATTCGGCAAACTCACCCGGACGGTTAGATTTCAAACCTTCAGGGTTGATGCCATCGGGGGCAGTACGGTACAGGTAGCCTAAGTTGCGACCCACTACGCTGAGGCGTAGGGTCTGGAACTTGATTTTGTTTACAATCTTAGCTGGTACATCGTAGCCTACTGAGATTTCACGCATCGACACCCAAGAGTTTTCAAAGGTTGAATACTCACGGATACCCGACGACCATTGGGTAAGGTTTTCGTAGTAGTTGCGGGCAGGAATTGGTGTAATGTAGCCTTTTTGTACTGCTTCGGCATAAGTCATACCACCCAATTCGATGGTTTGACCATCTTTGGTTACTTTAAAACCATCCGCCATAACACCATCAGGAATAATACCGTCGTCGCGTCTTACTCCCTGTGCATCCGTAAATTCAACGCCGCCAAGCTCTTTGTTACGGCCAGGTAGACTGCGGGCAAAGTTACCGCTTTGCGAACCGTACTGGTGCGTAGCAGAAGCCATCATGCCGCCAATTTTTGAATCGACTTGCAGGTTCAGGGTAAAGTTCTTGTAAGTAACGGTGTTGATGTTGCTCAACAATACTCTTTCCATGATGCTGCCGATTTCTTTTTCGCCTTGACCATAAGCACCGCTGCGCATAAAGCCAAGGTAACCACCAGAGCCACCGCTCACTGAGCCGATTACGCGTTGTCCGTTGCTAGGGTGTGCAACTGGGTTGCCAGAAGCATCTTTTCTCTGATAAGTGGCAAAAGCATAAGAAGTTACGATGGTACCGTAGTCTTTTCCAACGCGGGCCACCGAAGCCATATCGGCACCGAATGCCAAATCAAGCTGGTAAGAGCTGATTCCTTCGGTCAATTCAAGGATTTTGTTTCGGTTGCGGGTAATGTTCAAAGAAGTATTCCAACGCACATCATTTGATTTGATTGGGGTAGCTGTAATCATCAACTCAATCCCTTTGTTTTGGATTTTACCAGCATTGATAATCCGGCTACCAACCCCTGCTTCTGAAGTAACAGGAATGCTCAAGATTTCGTTGGTAGTGAGTTTGTTATAAACGGTAAAGTCGATACCAAGACGATTGTTGAAGAAGCGGGCGTCAAAGCCAAGTTCCCACTCACGCGCCAAACGGTTACGTAATCCGTAGTTGGGCAGGGTGTTGTCGCGGAAACCAGAGCGTTGAATGGTACCACCTGGATAATTGTAAACTCCGCCAGGGCTATAGATACCTGTACGGTTGAGTGACCACGGGTCGGTATCGGCTCCAGTGTAGCCAAGGCTACCGCGAAGTTTACCGAAACTGAGCCAGCTAGGCAAGTTTTTGATGCTTTCGGTCACGATGTAAGAAACCCCAACTGAAGGATAATAGTAAGAGAAATCTCCGCTACCATCAGCATAAGTCAGGGTAGAAGAAAAGTCCATACGATTGCTAAAGTTGAACGTCAAAAACTCTTTGTACGTCAAGTCACCGTATAAATAGACGGCGTCGGTACGTTTTTGGGCGATTAGACCCGTAGCAACCTCAATGCGGTTACGAGCGTTGGCCAGTGAATATATCTCAGGCAAACGCAAGCCACCATCAGTATAGGTGCGGTAGTTACGACCACCCAATAGGCGGTTGGTTTCTCCACCTGCCGAGATGTTAAATTGCAAATTGTTGCCAATGGTACGGTTAGCACTCAAGACGGCCTGTAAACGATACTGAGAGTCGTCTTGTGTACGCGTTTGATATAAGTCGTTGCCAGCAAAACGGGGACCATCACCACGGTTTTTGGTCTCTGCTTTAATCAATTGGTTCTGTACGTTTCCGCGCACCAAAAGGTTGAGCCACGGCGCGATATTGGCCGTAAGGTCGATATTGGTACGGAATACTTTCTCATTCTGAAGTTCGTCTCTTTCAAATGTTTCCCAGAAGAAAGAAGTAATGTTGTAAGGGTCGTTTACACCCTGACGGCGGCCACCTGCCACGGGGTCAATGTAGTTGTTGGCCCAATAATTAATGTCGAAAGTACGGGGACGACCAAACACGAGACGGAATACTGGGTTGAAGTTACCTCCCTGACGGGCGGGGTTCATCAAGTTGTTGTCGGTGTAGTCAACGGTCGCATCCAACGTGAAGATTTTTCCAATTTTTTGGGTGGCTCTTAAGTTAAAGTTGTTACGCTGGAGTTCAGTACCTGAAGGCATAATGGTACTGTTGTTGAGGCGTGAATAAGCGGCTCTGAAAGTGGTTGTTTCGGTACCGCCTTCAACGGCTACGTTATGGTTGGTATACCGACCAGTTTGGAAGAAATCAAGTGGGTTGTTAGCTACCCACGGCACCATCCGTCCGTCCATATCACGCACCATTTGCCCCTGCAAGCGCGGGCCATAAGAATAGCTCCATGCGCCGCCTACGCGGTCTACTTCGTCTACGCCGTCGGCTCCTTTAGTGAAAGTTGGGTTGATACCCGCCCCAAATTCGTTTTGTAAATCAAGGAAGCGATAGGCTTTTTCAAAAGAAGAAGTATGGTTGTAGGTTACGCCCAATCCCTTCTGTACACGTCCTTTTTTGGTTTGAATTACAATTACCCCGTTCAATGCTTCGGAGCCGTAAAGCGCACTTGCACCCGAACCTTTCAGAACGGTCATCGACTCAATGTTGTCAGAGTTGATGTTTTTCATGATGTTACCCATGTCCTGAGCAGCACCCCAAGAGTCAGCCCCCGAAGTTCCAGGACGAATTAGCACGCCGTCAATCACAAAAAGGGGTTGGGTGTTGCCGCCCAAAGAAGCATTTCCACGAATACGAATCCGAGAAGAAGACATCGGTCCGCCAGTGCCTTGGTCAATGTGTACACCAGCCACTTTTCCTTGAAGTGAGTTAACAACGTTGGCGTTGTTGGCACGGATAAGGTCTTGCCCTTTTACTTCCTGCACCGCATAGGCCAGTTTTCGGGTTTCCTGTTTTACCCCAAATCCCGTCACAACTACTTCGCTTAAGGTTTTGGTGTCTTCATCCAATACCACAGATAAAGCACTGCTGTTTCCAACTGACACCTCTTTCTTTAGAAAACCTACGTAAGAAAAAATCAACGTTGAGCTGGGGCCAATGTTGATTCGAAAGTTACCATACTGGTCAGTGATGGCGCCACTGCGAGAGCCCTTCTCAATAATGCTTACGCCTGGAATGGCTTCGCCTTTAGCATCGCGTACAGTACCCGTGAGGGTACGGTTGCTTTGCGCAAAGGCTGAAATGCAGCCTAGCAAAAGCAACATGCACACAAGTAGCGGTTTTTTCATAAATGATGGATTGTTAGTAGATGATTAGTAAAAAAAATAATTTTTGGTTGTACTTGTTAAGAGTGAATGGAGGGATTTATAGAATTATTTTACAATTATAAAGAGAAAGTTAATTTTAACAAATAAATTTAATAAAAATTATTTTTAATTTGTATTAATTACTAAAAAAAATTAATATTACATTTATACTTTTAAATACAGTAATTTCAACGCTGTTTTTCCTTAATGCTATATGTTTGATTCCACTACTTCGTCTGAGGTTGATATTCTGCCTAAAACTTCTGTCGTTGACTACAAAAAGAGCCAACATCGTCGTCGTATTCTTACTGAGTTATACCGCTCGGGTACTTGTTCAATTGCCGAAATGGCGCGCGTCATTCACAGCAGCGTTCCTTCCGTGACCAGTATCGTGGAAGAAATGGTAGAAGAAAAATGGATCGTACCCGTAGGAACGGGGGTGACAAAGCAGGGCCGTAAGCCCGTTTTGTTCAGTCTCAGTACGGAGCGTTTCTATTCTGTTGTGTTGGATGTAAACACGCATGATACCAAAATTCTGATATTAAATCTTAAGAATGAGGTGATTATGCGTAGGGACTTTAACCTGCGTTTGGAGGATTCTCCCCAATTTTTGAAGAGTCTTGTTGAGGCAACCGAGCAAGTTTTACGGGAGTCAAACATTCATTATGATGGCTTTATGGCTATGGGCGTTTCGGTGGCTGGATTGGTGGATGCGCGCAAAGGCTTCAACTTTACGTACCGTAGCCTGAACCAAAATGAGTCTTTTGGCACTTTTTTGGAAAATTATTTCAAATTTCCAGTCTACGTTATCAATGACACCAAAGCGACAACGTTGGGTGAGCACCGTTTTGGATTAGCACAGGGTAAAGACCACGTTTTAGCTATTTATATTGATTGGGGCGTAGGTTTAGGCGTTATTTTGAACGGAGAAGTTTTTCAGGGAGCGTCGGGATTTGCGGGTGAGCTTGGTCACATTCAGGTGGTGCCCAACGGGGAGTTGTGTCATTGCGGAAAAGTAGGATGTCTCGACACCATTACATCGGCAGCTTCATTGATTCGACGTATAAAAAAAGGATTGGCCGAAGGTAGAATTTCTCGACTATCGGCGATTGAAGGCGAAAAAATAGATGCCGAAACCATCATTGATGCCGCTTGGCAGGGAGACTCATTTGCCATCGATATCCTGCACGAAATCGGAATGGAACTTGGCAAAGGATTGTCTATCGCGATTCATTTGTTCAACCCCGAAATTATCATCGTGGACGGAATCGTGGCAAAAGCAGGCGCTTTTATCACCAATCCAATTGAGCAAGCCATCAATAAATATTGTTTGACGGACTTCAGAAACAACCTCACCGTGGTTATATCTCAACTGGGTCAAGAAGCCAAATGGCTTGGAACTCAGGCGTATGTGGTTGAAAAGGTAATTGAAAGTATCTAATCCAATAATAGCAATTGCGCTAACAAATAATCGGCAATCAATACGGCAATACAGCTGTTGGTAACAGCAGCTGTTGATGCTTGCCCTACTTCCAAGGCTCCTCCTCGGGTAAAATACCCTTTAAATGAAGAAATAGAGGTAATCAGAAAGGCGAACACCACCGACTTGATGATGGCAAAGGGGATATTGAAGGGACGAAAATCAGAACGAAGGCCGATGATATAATCTTCAGGAGAGATAACATTGGTGGCGATTCCTGCCAAATACCCCCCAAAAATGGACAAGAAACCTGAGAGAATGACCAACATCGGAAAAGTAATGACCGAGGCAATGATTTTGGGCAGTACTAAATAAGAAATTGAATTGATTCCCATCACTTCCAGTGCGTCGATTTGCTCCGTAATGCGCATCGTACCTAGCCCGCCCGCGATGTGAGAACCTACCTTCCCCGACAACACAACGCAGGTGATAGTGGGCGCAAATTCCAGTATACTGCTATCGCGGACAATTAACGAAATGATGTAATTAGGCACAAAAGGGCTAACGAGGTTGTCGGCCGTTTGAACGCAGGTAACGGCCCCCAGAAAAGTAGCAACGATGGAAACGATAAAGACGGAATTGGTGCCGATTTCGACACATTCATCAAATACCAGTTTGACGTATACGCGAAACTTCTCGCGGTTGCTCAATAAACTTCCCAGAAAAATAAAATAATTCCCTAACGTTTTCATAGCCATAAAAGTAGATAAAAAACATTGGACTACAGATACTAGTGGTTATGTCCAGCATCTATAGTCCAACGTTTACTGTCAACGAAAATTAATCCATGATAAAAGGATAATCTTCCTGAACGTACACATCCTTGAAAATCTCGGATGCATCAGGCCAAGGAGATTCTTCCGAAAACTTCACGGCGTCTTCTACTTGTTGCTTGATTTTGGCGTCGATAGCGGCTAATTCTTCTTCCGTAGCGATTCCGTTTGTCAGGATTGTGGACTTTACCATTTCGATTGGGTCGCGCTTTTTGTATTCTTCAACTTCCTCTTTGGTACGGTATTTTTGCGGGTCCGACATGGAGTGTCCACGGTAACGATACGTTTTGAATTCCAAAAAGGTTGGGCCTTGCCCGCTGCGAGCACGCTCTGCCGCGCGGCTAACGGCCTCATGTACGGCTTCTACGTCCATGCCATCAACGGGCTCCGAAGGCATATCGTAGGCTTCGCCAATGGTGTAAAGGTCGGTAACATTGGAGGTCCGGTTGACCGACGTTCCCATTGCGTAGCCGTTGTTTTCTACGACAAAAATGACGGGGAGTTTCCAAGTCATGGCCATGTTAAACGCCTCGTGCAAAGCACCTTGGCGTACGGCTCCGTCGCCAAAAAGACATATACAAAGGTTGGTGGTTTTGTTGTATTTTTCGGCAAATGCAATTCCAGCTCCCAACGGGATTTGCGCGCCTACGATACCGTGTCCGCCCACGAAATTGTGTTCTTTATCAAAAATGTGCATTGAACCGCCTTTTCCTTTGGTCGTACCCGTAGCCTTCCCGAAAAGCTCGGCCATAATGGCGTTGGGGTCAGTACCCAATGCCAACGGAATGCCGTGGTCACGGTACGCAGTAATCCATTTATCATCTTTAGTCAATGCACTTACTCCGCCCGACGAACACGCCTCCTGACCAATGTACAGGTGACAAAAGCCGCGTATTTTTTGCTGACCGTAGAGTTGCCCTGCTTTTTCTTCAAACTTACGCTGAAGTTGCATTGACTCATACCAGTACATATATCGTTCTTTGGGATGGGTAATTTTTGCGGGTGTCGCTTTGGTTTTGGTTGCCATTTTTTATAAAAAATAAAGTTTATCGGTCAACTATGAACTGAGAACTGTTGACTATTTTATCTTTGCCCCGCGAAAATAAGCATAAAACCAATTAATGCCACAGCTACACTTAGAAAAACTCCATTTGACGTACTTCAAAAATTATGAAGAGGGGCGTTTTGAGTTTAGTCCCGGGCTCAATTGTATCGTAGGGGAGAATGGAAGCGGAAAAACCAACCTGCTTGATGCCGTCTATTGGCTGGGGTTGACCAAGAGTGCCTTTCAGGTGCAAGATGCGTTTAGTATTCAGCACGACGCTGATTTTATGCTCATTGATGGTTTTTTTAAGAAAGACTCCCGCAAAATACAGATTACGTGCAGTCTGCAACGGGGGCAACGAAAAGTGTTGTTGTCGGATAAAAAAACGTACGAGCGCATCAGTGACCACATCGGGGAGTTTCCAGTGGTCTTGGTTGCACCCAATGACACCGATTTGGTGCGGGAGGGAAGCGAAGAGCGGCGGCGTTTTTTTGACGGTGTGCTGTCGCAGCTGGACCAATTGTATCTGCAAGATTTACTTCAATATAACAAACTGTTGGCACAACGAAATGGCCTCCTGAAGATTTTTTTTGAGCGCCATTATGTGGATGATTTATTGTTGGATACGTACGACGAATCAATAATTGCCCTTGCCAATCGGATTTTTGACCGTCGTCAGCGGTTTTTGGTTGATTTTGAGCCTTTGGTGCAGCATTATTACGAATTTTTGGGCGAAAGTCGAGAAGCGGTGGCGGTGAAATACGAATCGGAAATGGAAGATTTGGCGTTTAGAGAGAACTTCCGGCGTCATCGTCAGCGGGATTTGCAAATGCAGCGTACGTTCATGGGCGCCCACAAAGATGATTTTCGGTTTGAAATGGGTGGGGTTGCCCTGAAAAAATTTGGTTCGCAAGGGCAGCAGAAGTCGTTTGTGTTGGCGTTAAAACTGGCCCAGTTTGAACTACTTTCCGTCGAAAAAGAAATGAAACCGTTGTTGTTGTTGGATGATATTTTTGACAAGCTAGACGACCGTCGTATTCAAAAATTGATTCAACTCATTGAAAATGAGTCATTCGGGCAAGTATTTTTGACGGATGCCCGCCCTGACAGAACGCGTGAGCTGTTAAAGGATGTGAGCGTGGACGTGAAGTTTTTTGTAACTAATATTTAGAGCAGAACCTGATTTTAAGCGGTACCAATCAATTTGAAAAATGGTATACCTATCAAAATATAGTACATGATTTCGGTAACTCCTACGTTGGGTAAGGTACAAAGTCGAAAATTAAAGATTTAATGCGGGATGATATTCAAGTGAAGTGGGTGTTTTTAAGGCCGTAAATCCTTGAATATAAGGGAAGGGGCTTCACTCATTGAGGCCCCTTCTGGGTTAAAATGTTAGACCTTTTTGGCTGGATTCCCAAAGACGCGACTTCCTGCGGGCACATTTTCTACCACTACCGAACCTGCACCTACGCTGGCCCCTTTGCCGATTTTTACGCCCGAAATAATCGTAACTCCTGACCCGATAAAGGCATCCTGCTCAATCACTACGCCACTGCCAATGATGCTTCCGGCTCCGATATTAACGTAGTCACCCAAGATGGCATCGTGCTCAATGATGACGCCAGTGTGCAAAATAGAATGGTGGCCGAGTACCGCTTTGGAGCTGATGGCTACGCGGGCACCAATCAAATTTCCGTGGCCGATTTGGGCAAAGGAAGAAATGATGGCCGTATCATGAATGGCGTTGACGGGCATAATGCTGCGTCGTTCGTTGAGCATTTCGACGAGGTCGTGCCGTTCGGCACGCGCTTCGATTGCGACAAATGCTTCACACTTTTTGCCGATGAGTTTTAAAAACCCATCGTCGTCGGTACTTCCCAAAACGGTGTATTCACCAATTTGGGTGTTGTGTAAATTAGGGTCATCGTCCAGTAAGCCATACACTACTACGTTATTGCGCTGAAAAATATCTAATGCAACCACTCCTAAACCTTTTGCCCCAAAAATTAATACTGGGTTTTCCATGTATGTATACGGTTTTGCTGATAAAATTTTGATGTATCTTAAATGACTATTTCATTTTTAAAGTTCCTCCAAATGTACTAAACTACCAAATCTTTATGTTTGGTTGATTGGAAACGAATAGGGTTATCATGCTTAAAATCAATTGTTTGACAAATGATGTTTTGGGTAGATTATTCTTTGTTACTCAAATGTTATTGCACAAAAAAAAATATATTAAAAAGGTAAATTGCTGATAATGAATAAGTAATGGATTAATGTTTTTTTTGAGAACATGAAAAGCAAGATCCATTTTCGCACAATCGTCATTTCGGACCTGCACTTGGGTACGAAAGGCTCCAAAGCCAAAGAAGTCACTAACTTCCTGAAACAATATAAATGCCGAAAGTTGATTCTCAACGGCGATATCATAGATGGATGGCAGTTGAGAAAATACGGCGCGTGGAAGAAAAAACATACCGCATTTTTTAAGACAGTCCTAAAAATGATGGATGATTATGACACAAAGGTAATTTATCTTCGTGGTAATCATGACGATTTCTTAGACCGTATCAGGCCCCTTCGATTGGGGAAGCAGTTTCAGATTCGAAAAGATTACATTCTTAAATCGGGCTCCAAGCGTTTCTACATTACCCACGGGGATGTTTTTGACAGCATCACTACCAATTTAAAATGGTTGGCTTACTTGGGCGATATGGGCTATACATTCCTGCTTTGGGTCAATAAACTCTACAATCATTATCGTTCGTGGCAGGGACTTCCATATTACTCATTGTCGCAACAAATCAAGCAACGGGTAAAGGCGGCGGTCAGTTATATTTCTGATTTTGAGGAAAAGCTAACTGAGCTGGCCCGTTCACAGAATTGTGATGGAATCATCTGCGGACACATTCACCAACCTGCCATTCGGCAAATAGACGGCTTGATTTACATGAATTCGGGGGATTGGGTGGAATCGTTGAGTGCTTTAGTGGAAGACCACGATGGAAACTGGAGTTTAATGTTTTACAATGAACAAGAAGTGAAAAGTGCTTCAGAACCAACCATTTCAGAGTTTTTTGGACGTAAAGAGCGGCTGGCCAAAGTCAGTTAACTATTTCTTTTCTGGAAAAGGAATAATCAGTTTTTCACCCCGTTCGGTAAAGTTTTTAGTCTTCTTATTGGCAGCCATCAGTTGCTCAACCGTTACGCCATATTTTTCGGCAACGACCCGCAATATATCGCCGGGCCCAACCGTATGAACGGCCTGAACGCGAACCTTTATGCGGGTTACCCCTGATTTTACATCAGTACTTTCATCTTTTATGACTGGGTTGAGCCCTTTAAGGGTTCCGCTTTTTAGATTGTACCGATTGGCGATGCCGTAAAACGTCTCACCACTCTGAACCGTGTGCGTAATTTCTACGCCTCCAGGATCTACCGCGACTGGCTTAGGTTTTTCAGGGGCTTTTTCTTCGGGCTTTTTAGTTTCTTCTTCGTCGGCAGGGCGAGGGGTGGGAGTTACCGTTTCCTCTTCCTTGGGAGAATCGCTCGTTTTCTCTTCTGTGGTACTGCTGGTTGTCTCTTTTGAAGATTGAGGCACCGTCGATAACTGGTCGTTTTCGTTAGGTATGGGCTGTAATTCCCGCCCTGTGGTGTCCAAAGGGGTATTAAGAAGCTGATCTACATCGGCAGCGTCGTCGGCGATGTATTCATAACCTACGTACAATAATCCAGCAATCATCAAAACCAAAACGCCTAACGAAAGATAAGGCAACTTTGATGATTCTTCAGGGCGACGATTTCTATTTTCGTTCTCTGACATTTGATTTGGTGGTGTTTTAGTCGATTTCCGAAGTGTAAAGGTTGTACTTTATAGCCATAAAACCCCAACTTGGTATAATCTAATTCAAATTATGTGAAAATTTTGTACCTTACAATGATGCCCCTTATTTTATTTGGAGGCGTTCATTTTTTTGGCTTCGAGGCTCATTTCGGCTACTTTCACTTTGAGGTCTTCTTTGTATTGCTCAAGTTTTGTACCAACTGTTGTATCTGACGTACCAATAATTTGTGCGGCTAAAATTCCCGCGTTCCGGGCACCGTTGAGGGCCACGGTAGCCACTGGCACACCAGATGGCATTTGTAAAATCGAAAGAACTGAGTCCCATCCATCTATTGAGTTGCTACTTTTGACAGGGACACCGATTACAGGCAACGTTGTTAAGGAAGCAATCATCCCTGGCAAATGAGCGGCTCCCCCTGCCCCAGCGATGATGACTTTCAAACCCCTAAGGCGGGCGTTTTTGCCATAATCAACCATTTTTTCGGGAGTACGATGGGCAGAAACGATGTCTATCTCAAAATCAATCTCAAACTCTTTTAAAATATCGACAGCTTCCTGCATTACTTTTAGATCTGAAATGCTGCCCATTATGATTCCTACCATGTTATTTTCGTACGTATTTTAGCTTATTATACAAAGTTTCGCAGACTTTATCAACTTTGGCGTGTTAAATATGTGTTGTTTTTACTTAAATTGCCGCACAAAAATAGTATTTTTCTAATGACTAACGAATTAGAACAAGCGTTAATACAACTGACGACGCCATTTTATGCTTTGCTAATTGGATTAGAAGCTTTGGCGAGCCATTGGCAACACCGTCAGAATTATTCTTTTGCGGACACGCTTACCAATTTTTTGTTGATGCTTTTTAACGGTGGAATTGATTTGGCCTTCCGTGCCGTTTACGTTGTTGTTTTGGTATGGTTTTATCAATATCACTTTACCGAAATTACCAACGTTTATGGATATTGGTTATTGCTGTTTTTGGCCGAAGATTTCCTTTTTTATGTACTGCACGTGGTAGACCATTATTGTCGTTTGTTTTGGGCGGTTCACGTTACCCATCATTCTTCGGAGTATTTTAATCTTACCACGGGTTTTCGTTCTTCGGTATTCCAGCCCTTGTATCGGTTTATTTATTTTATCCCGCTGGTTTTGCTAGGTTTTCGTCCCGCCGATATTATACTGATGTATGCCATTACGCAAATATACGGCATTATTGTACATACCAATTATGTTGGAAAATTAGGCGTTTTGGAATATATTTTGGTTACTCCCTCGCATCACCGGGTGCATCATGCCTCCAACGTAGAATATTTGGATAAGAACATGGGAATGTGTCTTATTATTTGGGATAGAATATTCGGGACTTTTCAGGAGGAAGAAGCAAGTATTTCTTTAAAATATGGATTAACAACGCCCCTTGCCAAACGGAGCATTGGCCATACCGTTTTTCATGAATGGAAGGCAATCTTGGATGATTTGAAGCGTGATGTAGATTTTAAAACAAAAATTAAGTACGTGTTTAACCCGCCAGGATGGTCACACGATGGAAGTACCAAAACCAGTAATCAGTTGAGAGAAACAATTATTTCGGCTAAGGAACCCATCGGGGTAGAATCTGACTTTTAACGCGCATCAAAAATTACCATCAAGAGCCTTGGTCGGGGGAAATATTGGTTCTTAAGGTAGACTCTCGGACGATGAGTGAGGCCGATAAAACAATGTTTTCAGTAAGCTGATTGGCAGAGGAATCCTTTAATTGACTTAAAAATATCCGAGAAGCCTCAGTGCCGATTTGTTTTCCGGGGCGTTTTACGGTGGTAAGCGTAGGGTGAATGTAGGCTGATATGGGTGAGTCATCAAATCCCACAATTGCAACTTGGTTGGGCACTTCGAGTCCATTTTCTCTCACAACATACATGGCCCCAATCGCTACTTGATCATTCACCCCAAAAATTCCGTCGGGAGGATGTGGCAGGTCCAAAAGGCGTTGGGTGGGAATAATGGCGCTTTCTACCCCAAAATTGGTCGTGACAATCAACTCTTCATCCAAAGGAAATTGATATTTGGCAAGGCAATCAACATAACCTTTGTAGCGTTGCTCAGTCACGGCCAGACCATGCGGCCCTTTTAGATGAGCAATTCTTTGGCAGCCTATTTTAATCAGGTGTTCAGTGGCGGCAAAGGCACCATAATAGTCGTCGATGGTAACCCGGCAAGCATCAAATCCTTCGTATTCGCGGTCAATAAAAATGAGGGGGACTTTGCGTTGAATGATACTTTCCAGATGTTCGTAATGCCCTGAGTCATACGTCTCTTGCGATATTGAAAGAAAAATACCTTCAACTCGGTTGGCTAAGAGTTTTTCAACGTATTCTTTTTCAAGGAGATAGCTTTCGTTGCTTACACAGATATTCATCAAATACCCCAAAGGTTGCAGAATGGATTGCAAGCCTTCGATGATGGCGGTTTCGTGTTGATGATTGAGGGTAGGGACGATTACGCCCAAAGTTCCTGTTCGTTTGTTAAGAAGGCTGAGGGAAACCGAATTGCGTTGATAACCAACTTTTTGGGCATACTCCTGAAGATTTCGACGGGTATCCTCATTGATTAAAGGATGGTTATTTAGCGCCCTTGATACGGTAGAAGGGGAGCATTTAAACTTCTTGGCAATGTCTTTAATCGTAACGGGGCGGTCAGCAGCCATGGCAATAATAACTTGAGGATTGCACTAAAGTACAATTTATTTCTCAATACTGATTTTCTTTTACGGGAGTATCTTTTAAAACAAAAGAGCGGCTTCAAAGCCGCTCTTTTGTTTTAAAATTTGAGAGTTGCCGGTAAATATTTAGCGGCTAGATCCTCGTAATAAGGACGAAGTTCTTTCCAGTTTGGAACCTTTGGCGACTTCGTGTATAAATCATAAGGATTGAAAACTTTTACCCACTTAAAATATTCGTGGTCATGCTCGTCCATCAAATGCGTGTAGGCATTCTCGCGGTGCTGTGCATAAAACGAGTGATAACGAATCATATACAACGCCGACTCGGGCAAGTAATTTTTGGTCATTTGGTACAAATACTCATCGTGCCCCCACGACATGTGTACGTTGCGCAGACCGCAATTGGGTTCATACACGCCATATTTGGTATTATAGCGCTCATCGTGCGCATCAGGGTTGGCTTGGAAAAATTCAGGGAAAACGATTTTGCCTGAATGCTTGCAACCTACGGGGAAAGTATCGCCTACTACCGCCCACTGGGGTTCTCCAAACAAACAAAGTACTTTTCCCATGTCATGCAATAAACCCGTCAACACAAACCAATCAGGATGACCATCGGCACGGATGGCTTCAGAGGTTTGGAGCAAGTGTTGAAGCTGATCAAGGTCAATGTCTGGATCAGAATCATCGACCAACGTATTAAGAAAATCAAATGACTCCCACAGGGTCATTTCTTTTTTGTCAAACTTAAGGAAGTCGCGCTCTTTTTCCATCACAAAGTCATAGGTCTGATACTTGTGATTGAGACGATAAAACTCCGTCACCGTGTCGCGGGCGGGAGTGTCATAATTGCGGAATTCTTCCTTGGCTTTGGCCTGAGCGATGCTGTCAGGATCGGGATAACGAACTAAAAGGTCGTCTTCCCACTCATCTAAACTTGCCAAAGGAGCTATTTCTGCATTGCTGAAAGTCGTTGCGTTCATGAGTACTATGAAAGGTATAATTGGAGTTGTCGCTTATAACTCAACAAATATACATTATTAAGTTTTTAAGAAATAAACCTTTGTGACAAAAGATATATGCAAACGTTTGAAATAATTTAACCCCAAAAATTAGAGTAAAATTGTTGGGGTATTTGCCACCTCTGATGGTTATTTTCAATATCCGTCTAGCTTTGTAAAAAAAAGATAAAATTATGTTTGTTAACGTAGAACATCTCGGAATAGCGGTCAAAGACATTGCTGCTTCTGACGAATTATTTTCCAAACTTTTTAATACGCAGCCTTATAAACACGAGGCTGTGGAGTCGGAAGGAGTAACAACTTCTTTTTTTAAAATTAATCAAACGAAAATCGAGCTGCTTGAAGCGACAAATCCCGATAGCCCCATTGCCAAATTTATTGAGAAAAAAGGGGAGGGTATCCACCATGTAGCATTTGAGGTAGAAAATATTTTGGCTGAAATGCAACGACTTGAAAAAGAGGGATTTGTGCTATTAAATAAAACCCCAAAGCAAGGAGCTGACAATAAATTAGTGTGCTTTCTGCATCCTAAAGGCACCAACGGAGTGTTGATTGAACTTTGCCAAGAACAAACGTAGGGGCAGGGTTTACCGATGCTTTTGTGACTTCGGGCAGAGGCAAACCCTGCCCCTATATGTTAATTTTCTTAACTTTTCTGACAGATTTTATGCGTTTAAAACTACTTATTTTTTTGGTTATTGTGGTGGCCGAAATTGCTTCTGGCTATGATGGTTTCTGGCAGGGCGTTTATTTATTTAAGCCATTAATTATGCTTTCCCTACTTTTTTGGACGAGCGACTACCGCAAGTCTTATCCTTACTTATGGATAGGGATGTGGTTCGGTCTAGGTGGAGATATATTTTTAATGATTCGAGAAAAAGACCTGTTTGTGGCGGGTTTAGGCTCTTTTTTGGTCATGCAAATTTTTTATATCATTGCTTTTAGCAAGACACTAACCCCTACTGGAAAAGCGCAGTTACGTTCAACTTGGTGGTGGTTAACGTTACCGTTTGCACTATACGCGCTTATTTTTCTGGTGATATTGTATTCACCAATCACTCAATCTGCTGATAAACAGGGTCTTTGGGGTCCAGTGGTTGCTTATTCAATTTGCCTTTGTGCGATGGGGGCAGCTGCCGCTCTCCGAAAAGGCTCCGTGAATTCAACAAGCTATGCTTGGGTTTTGGTGGGGGCTGTATTATTTATCGCGTCTGATTCTGGAATAGCGGTCAATAAGTTCCTACATCGTTTTGAGGGCTCAACGCTTTTTGTCATGATGACTTATAGCGCGGCCCAGTGGTTGATTGTCTGGGGAATGATCAAAAAAGAAAGCCGCTTCCAGTGAAGGAAGCGGCTTTCTTACAGAATGATTTTTATGAATAAAATTAGATAACTTTTACGTTAACTGCATTTAAGCCTTTTTTACCATTTTCGACATCATAAGACACGTTGTCATTTTCACGAATGTCTTCAGTAAGACCTGTAACGTGGACAAAAATGTCTTGGCTTCCATTTGATGGAGTTATAAAACCAAATCCTTTGGTATCATTGAAAAATTTTACTACGCCTTCTTGCATTATCTTTTCTTTAAAGTATTAGGCCATAAAAGTACGGTTAATTATTTACATATCCTACATATTAATTTTTATTCTTATGTGAAAGCATATTTACTATTCGTGTTGTCGGCAAAAAAATTATATTTGTTCCTATTTTAAAAAATATTAAAAACTATCCACTCGCATGAAAAAAGCTCTTTATTTACTGATTTTTGGCGGTTTGTTTATCGTTCATTTTGGTTTTGCGCAGACCGTGGTGCCCTTCAAAGAGGGACTCGCGGTTGGGCCTTGCCACCAATACGGGAGAGAAGCCATCTATACTGACCAATTAACCTACCAATTGATTCGCAAAACATTCCAAACACCCGCAGAGGGAAAGGTCTTTTTGACTGATGCGCAAGGAAAAGAGCAGAAATGGCAACGTATCACCAGCGACACCTCGCAGCGGTTTCGGCACAATGCTTTGACGAATGGATATTTATACCTAACCTACACCTCCCCCAAAGAAACCGTGGCGTTGTTGCACGTGGCGGGTCACGCGGGATTGTATTTTAACGGCGCTCCTAGAGGTGGAGATGCGAATCGCTATGGGTATATGTATAGTCCTGTCAAGTTGAAGAAAGGACTGAACGAGGTTTTGGTAAGAGTGGGGATGGGTGGACGCTTTCAGGGTGTTTCGGCGGAGTGGATTTTTTCTGAAAAAAATATTCAGTTAAGCACTCCAGATATAACTTTGCCAAATGTAGTGCTTACAGAAAATAACGGACAACTTTTGGGCGGAATAGTGCTATTTAATTTGACCGAAAAACCCTTGACAAATTTGAAAATTCGGGCCGTTATTCAGGGAAAAGAAATGATTTCTGAAGTCCCTGTTGTTTCGGCAATGAACTCTCGAAAAGTAGGTTTTAGAATGGATGCGAGCGCGGTTCAGCAAAAAGGCGATGTTGTGTGTGAACTTACCTTGCTACAAAACGGCAAAACCGTTGACCAAAGTACGATTAAATTGCAGGCGGTTGCTGCCAATGAACATTACAGCAATACGTTTATCAGCGGCATTGATGGAAGCGTTCAGTATTTCGGGGTGGCCCCCCAAAAAGGTGGGCAAACGGACACCGCTGCGCTGTTTTTGTCGGTACATGGTGCGGGTGTAGAGGCAATCGGGCAAGCAAGAGCCTATAAACCAAAAGATTGGGGAACTTTGGTTGCGCCCACCAATCGCCGGCCAAGGGGTTTCAATTGGGAAGATTGGGGAAGAATTGACGCTTTGGAAGTATTGGAAGTTGCGCAAAAGAAATTTAAACCGCATCCCCAAAAAATATACCTGACGGGGCACTCGATGGGTGGACACGGGTCTTGGTACTTGGGGGCAACGTACCCAGGAAAATGGGCAGGGGTTGCACCCTGCGCGGGGTATCCAACGCTAATGGGCTACGGCTCTGCCGATGGGAAGATTCCTGAAAATAGTACCAATCCAATGGAAAAAATGCTGCTTCGGGCCAGCAATCCTAGTAATGTAATGGCTTTGGCCTCAAATTATAAAGCCAGCGGTATTTACGTGTTGCACGGAGATGCCGACCGTACCGTTTCGGTAGAATATGCGCGTACGATGCGTAAAGTATTGGGGGCTTTTCACAACGATTTTTCGTATTATGAATACCCAAACGGCTCGCATTGGTACGGCGACCATAGCGTAGATTGGCCTGCATTGTTTGACTTTTTTAAATGGCATCGCAGCAAAAATGCCGAAGAAAAGGATATTATTGATTTTACAACGGCCAATCCAGCTATTTCGGCCAACTATTTGTGGGCGGGCATTGAGCAACAGGAAACTCCGCTCAATTACAGCCGTATTCAGGCCAAAAGAAATGTGAATGACAAAAGTGTAATCATTACCACCGACAATGTCCGTACCGTTATGATAATGCCGGGGGCGTTTGCAAAAGGTCAGGCATTTAAAGCAACAGTGGACGAAACGGTGGTATGCGCCGCCTGCATTTTGGATGAGAAGCCGCTGTATTTTACAAAAAAAGAAAAGTGGGAAGCGGTCGAAAAACCAGCACTGGCCCAACGAGGCTCGCACCGCAACGGTACATTTAAGGCCGCGTTTAATCACCGCATGGTGTTTGTCTATGGAACGACGGGTACCAAAGAAGAAAACGAATGGGCGTACAACAAAGCCCGCTATGATGCCGAAACTTGGTATTATCGCGGCAACGGGGCCGTTGATGTCATCTCTGACCGGGAGTTTACCCCTACGGCTTACGCTGATCGTGGCGTTGTTTTGTTTGGAAATGCCACCACAAACGGCGCTTGGTCTGCTTTGTTGAGCCAAAGTCCGATTCAAATTCAGCGGGGAAGTATCAAAATAGGAGAGGAGCAAATCGTGGGCGATGATTTGGCGGCTTACTTTACTTATCCGCGCCCCGACAGCCCCGTTGCTTCAGTGGCGGTTGTGGCTGGTTCAGGTTTGGCAGGAATGTTGGCTACCGAGTCAAACCAATATTTTACGGGTGGGAGTGGTTTCCCCGACTACTTTATTTTCGGAGCAGATATGCTGAAAGAAGGCACCAAAGGCGTAAAACAAGCAGGCTTTTTTGATACAAATTGGCAAATTACCAAAGTGGATGCGGTGAAAGCGCAGTAACTTTGGTTGAATATACATCAAAAAAGCCCTTTCATTTTTTGAAAGGGCTTTTTTGATTTTTAGTGCGAATGCGCTTCGCTTGTTTTTTGGCAGCACTCTGGCAACTTGTCGTGGGCCGTTTGGCTGCACACCAAATTGTCGGCGTCGTAACCCGTTTCGGTAATCACTTTACGGATTTGGGCTTCGTCGGTTTTTTTGGGGTTGTATTTGACGGTTACCACTTTGTCTTCCAGATTTAGTACCGCTTCTGAGATACCTTTACTAAGGGTGAGGTTTTTCTCAATGCGCTCTTTGCACATGTCGCAGACAGCCGAGGTCTTGATTTTTACCTCTTTGTCTTTACCAGGTTTGTTGGCTACCGCCCCAAAAACGATTGTCAAAACTAACGCGACTACGAATGTTAACTGTTTCATTGCTTGATTGATTTATGTGTAAATTTTAGTTTAAAAGTTTCCTAATCTTTGATTTTTACCCGGATACCTGCGTAAATCATGCGACCAACCACGGGACCCCAAGTTTGCCCTGCATCAAAATATTTATTGAAGGGGTCTTCTGCGTGAATGATTGGGTTGGGTTGTTTAAAGTTTGCCAAATTTTCACCTCCTAGGTATACTTCAAACTTTTTAAACGCTCGTGATGCCTGTGCATTTATATTCATAAACGATTGTGAATACAAAATTGGCATTGGCTTGCGATCAATGGTGGCCTGCAATGACTGCATCGGATCGGTGATGCGCGCTTGACCATTCCACTGAACGGTCAAATCCAACTTCCATTTGTCGTACGGAAGATTGTACCCAATATTGAACAATACCCGGTCGCGGGGTACCATCATGCGTTGTTGTAACACAGAATTTCCGAAAGGTTGTCCCATGGTTTGCCATACGTCGAACAAACGGTATGCCAATTTTACCTCGGTACGTTTGGATAATAGCGTATTCAGCTCAATCTGAAAGCTATTGGAGAAAGATTTACCTTTCAAATTGTAAAAATACAGGTGCGAAGCCAACGGTGTGGCGTGGTCGGTGTCGACAATGAGTTGATTTTGAAAATCGGTTCGGTAATAGTCGAGCACCAAATCCCAGTGCTTATCAAACCAATGGAAGGTTTGGGTCAGGCTGAGGCCGTAGTTCCAAGTTACTTCAGGCTGAATGGTTTGTCCCCAAAAACGAACCGTACGTCCGCTTACTAAATATCCATAGTATTCGGCAAAAGCATTGGGAGTGCGTTGACCACGTCCTCCCGACAGCCGCAAGGTAGTGTTTTCCCAAGGCTGCCACCGAAGGTGTAGGCGTGGCGTGGCAAAAGCACCAAACAAATTGTGATAATCGGCACGTAAACCAGCCACGAGCGTAAATTTATCCAAGTGGTTGTAAGTGTACTCGAAAAATGCTCCCGGAACCGATTCAGTGCGCGTCATGAGGCTGTCTTTGTAGGTTTCGCGGTAATCATCCAGCAAGTAATTGATGCCTGTTTTGAACTGGTGATTTGTATTATTAATGATGGATTGATAAATCAAATTTCCATAAAGGGTCCGCTGCCGACCGTCATAATTTACAAACCCAAAGTAAGAGTCTGTGTTATGCAATGAGGCATTCAATACCAGTCCTAAGCCTTTGTAGGGTTTGTCTTGGTACAATTTGGCAGTTTTAGAAAAAAGCTCGATTCGGTTGGTCTTATTTCCAAAGCCATAAAATTGGGCCGTTCCGCGATGTTCGTCTGGGCGGAACCCTGTCTGCCCGCCCAATCGGTCTTCGTAGAGTGCTTTAACCCCAAACTGAGCCATCATTTTGTCGCTTTTGTATTGCCAACGATTGATACCGTTGAATTGGGTATAAAGTGGTAAATCCAGAAAGCCATCACCGTTGTTGTCAACACGATTTTGTAGCGTGCTGGCGTGGGTAAGAAAGCCCGTAGCCCATTTGTCGGATAACTTTCGATTAAGGTTCAGATTAACTTCGCCGCGCCCCAAATGATTAACGTAAGTGTTGAAATACAGTTTCTCGCGTGCATCGGGTTTTACGAGCTCTACATTGATGGCGCCCGTCATGCTTTCGTAGCCATTGACCACCGACCCCGCTCCTTTGGCTACATCAATGGACTGAATCCAAGTGCCTGGAATATAGCTCATTCCAAACGTAGACGCTAACCCACGAATGGTGGGTACGTTTTCGACGTTAGTTTGGACATATTGGCCACCTAAACCTAAAAACTGGATTTGTTTGGCACCCGTTACGGCATCGCTGTAACTTACGGATACTGATGCATTGGTTTCAAAACTTTCCGATAAGTTACAGCAGGCCGCCTTAGCCAAGGCTTTAGTCGTAATGATTTCGGTTTGAATCGGGTTCAGGCGGTCAATTTGGGAAGAGGTGCCGCGTATAACCACCTCGCCCAGTTGGCCCTCGGGCTTCATCACAATCTCAAAATTGTTTTCAGAAGTGACTCTTATCGTGTCGGTTTTGAAGCCGATGTATCTTAATACCAGTCGGTTTGATTTGGCAGAGCGGGCAATGTCAAATTTGCCTAGTGAATCAGTAATAGTGCCTAATGAAGTTTCGGCCCAAAATATATTTACACCTACCAAAGGTGACTTTTTGTCCGTTCCATTGCGCTCAAAAACAGTACCTGTAACGCGTTGGGCACGAAGCGTCATAACAAGTGCAGAGGCAGTCAGAATAAGTATGGTTTGCAATAAACTTTTCATTGTTTTTATGTTAGAATCAACCTTTAAATTGAAAAATTGGCAAATACGAATCGGAAATGTTGTTTTCATGATTGAGCTGTTTTTGTACACTGCAAAGGTACTGGCAGGCTCTTTGAAAAATGCTTCAGAATTTTTCCGATGTTTTACAAAATTTCAGGGTTTTTCCCTGTGCCAATGGTTGATTATGATGAAATTACTTTTTTGATTGATACGTTTTTCCAAAAAAAATATGCGCCAATAGACCGTAAGAGTGGTTCTTACAGAAGGAAAACAACGCGAAATGTGGCTAAATCAAAAAAGATTGGACAAACGAAAGCAGGGTACGTCCGTGAAATAAAGAGGAGAAGGAAGATAACGAATCAGCTGATTCTGGACTTGAAACAAAAAATGCAAGGATTGACTTAAATACGGCCGACAATGCACCAATGACGGCATCGCTGATAATCTGTAAAAACTTGGCAACCCATTGAGTGACCGATGACGACACATCTACGTTTTCGTAGCTTTGTTGGTCATCGCAGCAATCGGGTTTTTGGAAAGAAGGTTGATCAGAAACGGGAGCCTTGGTACTGTCTTGTCCGCAAGCGGCTAGGCCCTCTTTTTGTAAAGCGGCCAGTTGGATTGACTTACCCCGCATGAGGCAGTGATGCTCAACCACACCAAATCCCATACTCGCGGTGAGTACAACGACGGCCATGAATAAGGTAAGCGCTTTGCGGAGCAGTGTTTTCATTTGTTTCTAACCAATACTGAAAGACGTAGTAAAGATAATAAGTCTTATATGTAATACCAAAACGTCGGAAAGAAGAATTTTGTTCAAAAAAAAAGCGGGACGTTTGCCCCGCTTTTTGTGTACTACTTTACTTTTTCGACTACTGCCTTGAATGCCTCTGGGTGATTCATTGCAAGGTCAGCAAGTACTTTACGGTTCAGTTCGATACCTGCGGCGTGAACTTTACCCATCAAAGCAGAATAAGATAATCCTTCTTGACGAGCAGCAGCGTTGATACGCTGAATCCACAACGCGCGGAAATTTCTTTTCTTGTGTTTACGACCAGTGTATGCATAAACAAGCCCTTTTTCAACGGCGTTTTTGGCAACGGTCCAAACGTTTTTACGACGGCCATAGTAACCTTTGGCCAATTTTAAGATTTTTTTGCGGCGAGCCCGCGAAGCGACGTGATTTACCGAACGTGGCATAATTTTTAAACGTTTTTTGACGGTTGGTGGCCTCTGCTGAAGCACTTTTTAGACCAACAATCGGGTGAAACAATGAACCTGTGCTTGCGCACTTTTTTTGTTAAAAGTTGGTCGTTAATTGTAAAAAAAGGTACGATTAACGTTCAAGCAGTTAACTCAAATCTTGAGCATCAATTTAACGCGGTCAAGGTTTGTGTCATCAACCAGCGAAAAGCCAACCAAGTTGCGCTTACGTTTTGTTGATTTTTTAGTCAAAATGTGACTGTGGAAAGCGTGCTTACGCTTGATTTTCCCGGTGCCGGTAAGCTTAAAACGCTTCTTAGCACTTGAGTGTGTTTTTACTTTAGGCATGATACTGAATCGTTTAAGATACTAAAAAAGTAAAGTTTTGGGGCGCAAAGGTAGTGATTTGCTGCTATAAATACAACGATGTATTTGATTTTAAGTGTCAAGCATAGCAGAGGCAGGGCCTTTAAATTCCTAAAGCCAGTGTAGTGTCGTCTTTTTTGAAAATATAAGACTTTTTCTGACCCTGATAATTGAGGTTTACCAAGTTGATTTGGTCGTCAAAAAGGTCATGCATGATGGTATTCTGGAGCGAAAACCCCGTAACGGCTTCCTGATTGGGAATTTCAATGTATATCCACGTGGCATCGGCTTCTTGTTCTTTGCCAACGTAAGAATATGCTTTCTTCTGTTTCTGTGAACTAACCAACGCAAAATGCTTGCGGATGTATTTTTCTACCAATGGGTCATTTTTGTCGTTGTTGACCACCACAATTTTTTGTCCGTTGTTATCTTTCGAGAGGGCTTTTTCTAAGTCGTCCGTAAAGACGCGAATGCTTATTTCAAAGGATTTTTCCTTGACATTATAGTCCATCCGAGTGATGCTGGTGTGGAAATCGTGAAGACGAAAAGACAGCAAAAGAAAAAGGGCTGAAAAGGATACGGATTGAATCACGCAGAGGCGCAAAGTAGCAAAGTTAAGGTTCATTATAACTCCTAATGCTTTGCTCCTTTGCATCTTTGCGTGATTTTTTAAATGGTGATATTTTTTCACTGTACTATCTAAACAATTTGAATATATCGTTGCCAAAAGCAAATACCATAAGTCCCAGCAAAATGACCATGCCCACTTTTTGGGCACCTTCCAGAAAGCTGTCGGAGGGTTTGTGGCCAGTTACCATTTCATAAATTAACAACACGGAGTGCCCACCATCTAAGGCTGGAATCGGCAAAATGTTCATGAAGGCCAAAACCATTGACAAAAGACCCGTTAAGAACCAAAAACGGCTCCAGTCCCAAATACCGCCAAACATTTGGGCAATACCAATCGGGCCGCTGAGGGCTTTTGAAGGAGAAACTTCTCCGCGAAATATCTTACCAAAGCCGCGAATGTTGTCTGTCACCACACTAAATGCTTTGCCTGTTCCTACTACCACTGATTCGCCAAAAGAATAATCAATGTGGGTGATATTCAAGATTTGTTCGGGATAAAAACCAATCGTGCCTTCTGGAGAAACTTTGACCGATAAGGGTAGAGTTTGGCCCCCTCGCACCACCGAAAGCGTAACAGTTTGACCTTTGGACTTATCCAAGGCTTCCTGAATTTCGTGGTAAAAATTAATCGGTGTTTCGTTGAGCTTTACGATTTTATCGCCAGGCTTCAATCCACCTTTTTCGGCGGGCATCCCCGGAACCAGTTCACGTACCGTAAAAGGAAAGATCGGGTCGATAAACTCTTTCGCATTTTTCTTGTCGCTGACCTTTTCAATGAAATCATTGGGCACGTAAACGTCGACTCGTTCGCCGCCGCGTTCAACGGTATAATAACTGTTTGATTCCAGAAATACTTTGCGAACTTCCGAAAAGTCATCAAAGGGTTTGCCATTGATAGCCACAATTTTATCGCCCGTACGGAGACCAATTTCTTGGCCTAATTTGTGCGCAACGATTCCGTATTTTACGTCTTTGGTAGCAATATAATCGTGGCCTTCGTAGTAAGTGATGGCTACAAAAATAATGACACCCGTAATGACATTGACAATAATGCCACCGAGCATTACGATGAGGCGTTGCCAGGCGGGTTTGGCGCGAAACTCCCAAGGCTCAGGTTCGGCTGATAGATTTTTAGTGTCCAACGATTCGTCGACCATGCCTGAAATCTTCACAAATCCACCCAATGGTATGGCGCCTACGCCGTATTCTGTTTCACCGCGCTTAATCGACCATATTTTAGGAGGAAATCCAATGAAATATTTTTCGACCCGCATTCCGAATATCTTGGCGGTGATGAGGTGCCCCCATTCATGTAATCCAACTAAAATTGACAGTCCTAAAATTAACTGCCCGACCATTACTAAAATTTCCATTCTGTGTTTTTGTGAGTTTGTATTGTTTTTTCTGTTGGGCAACGTCGTTTTCTTTAACGCCGTTTTCTTATCCTATGTCTTCAAAAATGGTTCTCAAATCAATCGTTAATCCTTCTAACACGTCACCGCCGTTGATAATTCCAAACGGTTGTTTATCAGGATTGGTATTCTGAGGAGTAAAAATCATGTAGGCTTGCTCATTAGGATTGATGAGCCAGCCGAGCTGGCAGCCATTGACTAGGTACTCACGCATTTTATCTTTCTGCTCATTCCAAGTGTCTGATTCTGACATTACTTCTACCACAAAGTCAGGACAGATGGGAGCAAATTTTTTTCGTAATTCACGAGGTATTTGCTCCCATCTGTCTCTTCGAATCCATGCCACATCAGGCGACTTAATGGAGCTATCGGGGAGAGTAAAACCAGTAGCTGGGCCAAAAGCAACTCCAGTTTTATTTTGTTTGGCCCAATAGCCAACTTCAATAGCGATGTCTAAATCGCGTGCGCCTCCGATAGTTCCAGGGGGTGACATAAAAATAATGTGTCCGTACTTATCTCTTTCAAAATGCATCCCATTTAGGCGATTGGCTTCGCAAAGTGCGAAAAACTCATCGTCGTTCATGGTATCCATGGTGGGTATGTTTAAGACTTGAGGCATTATTTTATTGAATCCATTTAAGTTCAAAAACAAAATTGGGCAGAACCTCTTCACCATTGAGAACAGACTCGAACGTCTCTACAGTTTCAACGTCTTTATTTAGACGGTAAATGTACGTTTTCTCTTCTAAACGGTCGATGAGCCATCCCAAACGGCATCCGTTGGTAATGTATTCATTCATTTTGTCTTGCAAATACGTTAAACTATCCGTTTTGGAGCGGACTTCCACCACAAAATCGGGGCAAAGCGGAGCAAATTTTTCTTTTTGTTCGTTAGTAAGCTTTTCCCATCGTTCTTTTTTTATCCAAGCCGCATCTGGTGAACGAACGGCGTCGTTGGGCATTAGAAAGCCAGTAGATGAATCAAAGCAATAGCCAAGATTTGATTGTTTGTTCCAAAAATAAAGTTCACCCAGAATGGTTGAAGTAGTATTTCCAGTAGAAGAGCCTGTTGGTGACATACAAATAATGTTGCGCTCACTATCGCGTTCAAAGTCAAGGGTATCGTTCAACTGACAAAAAGTAAAAAACTCCTCGTCAGTCATTAAATCCCCCATTTTTATCAGCACCGGTGTTTGCATAATCTCCTAAATATGAATGTTGCCCCAATTTTCGGCTACTTTTCGGGTTTCGGCGTCGGTTTCGATGTAATCATCGAGCGTTGGCTGTTGTATAAACGTCACGCGTTGCATACAAGTTTCGATAAGGTCCGACATTTCCAGAAATCCAATCTCGTCGCGAAGAAAAGCGGCTACGGCTACTTCATTGGCGGCATTGACGATACAGGCCATGTTTCCGCCCCGCTCGATGGCATCAAAAGCGAATTGCAAATTACGAAAAGTTTTCAAATCGGGTTGTTCAAACGTCAGCGCGGGATAATTGGCGAAGTTGAACCGAGGAAAATCAGCTGGCAGGCGGTGCGGGTACGTGAGCGCAAATTGAATCGGCAAGCGCATATCGGGCAGGCCCATCTGGGCTTTGATGCTGCCATCCTCAAACTGCACCATAGAATGAATGATGCTTTGTGGGTGCACTACTACTTCAATTTGTGAAACATCTAAACCAAACAGCCATTTGGCTTCAATCACCTCTAGCCCTTTGTTCATCAGGGAGGCAGAGTCGATGGTGATTTTAGCCCCCATACTCCAATTGGGATGTTTTAGGGCTTGTGCTTTGGTTACGTGCAGTAGTTCATCGCGGGTTTTACCTCGAAATGGCCCACCAGAAGCAGTCAGGAAAATCTTTTCGATGGGATTATGAAATTCACCCACTAGGCATTGAAAAATCGCGGAATGCTCGGAGTCCACGGGATAAATGCTGACGCCTTTCTTTTGGGCGAGGGCCGTCACCAACTCGCCCGCTACAACGAGGGTTTCTTTGTTGGCTAAGGCAATCTGTTTGCCTGCTTCAATGGCTTTGACGGTCGGAATCAGTCCCGAATACCCCACCATTGAGGTCAAAACGGTATCAATGGTGTCCATTTGAACCACATCAGCGATGGCTTTCGAACCCGCGTAGACTTTGATACCGAGTGGGTCGAGGGCATCAAAAACCTTGTCGTATAAGTCTTCGTTAGCAATAACCACCACGTTGGGACGAAACTGTCCTGCTTGCTGAATCAGCAATTCAGCGTTGTTTTGGGCGGTGAGAATCTCAACGCAGAAGGCGTCGGGGTTGGCGGCTATTACGTCGAGGGCTTGGGTTCCGATGGAACCCGTTGAGCCGAGAATGGCTAAATGTTTTTGAGGGAACTTCATGCAGTAAGCAGATAATCGTGAGCAAAATTACACATTCTTCTCGCTTTTAGGTATTTGTGTGTCTGTTAATCGCTAATCGTTATCTATCATAGATGGTTATAAATTGATTATCAGTTGATTAGTAATTTTGATTACCATGTTTTCCGCCTAATACCTATCATTGCATTTTCTTTTTTGCGTAGTAATAAAATCAACTCACAACGAAAAGTACAAAACAATTCATAGTAAAAGAGTTGTTTTTACGCTCTTTTGAATTCTATAAATCGCTAAATACCATGAAAACTATCTACTCTTTGTTTGCCTCCATTCTTCTTCTCTGGGGAATCATCGCCGCCGTATCTCCCAAACCTACCCTGTACATTATTGGCGATTCGACCGTTAAAAATGGCTCTGGAAGAGGACAAGATAATATGTGGGGATGGGGAAGTTTTCTCCATGAACATTTTGACACGACCCGGATACACCTCGAAAATCACGCCATCGGAGGGCGCAGCAGTCGTACTTTTATCACGGAAGGTCGTTGGGATAAAATTCTGACCGACCTCAAGCCTGGCGATTTTGTAATTATGCAGTTTGGCCACAATGACAACAGCGCCATCAACGACTCCACCCGCGCCCGTGGAACCATCAAAGGATTGGGAGAAGAAACCGAAGAAATTGATAATCTTTTGACCAAAAAGCACGAGATTGTTCATAGCTACGGTTGGTATATGCGCAAGTATGTTGACGAAACCAAAGCCAAAGGAGCGATTCCAATTATCTGTTCGCCCGTACCGCGCAACAGTTGGAAAGAAGGCAAAATAGCCACTTCAGAAGCGGGGCATCGGCAATGGGCCGAAGCCGTTGCCGCCTCCAACGGAGCGTTTTACCTTGATTTGTTTGGCCTGATTGTGCCCCAATACGAAGCCGTGGGAGAGGAGAAAGTAAAGAATGAATTCTTTACTCCCAAAGACAATACCCACACCAATGAAGCAGGAGCAAAACTAAACGCTTCTTCGGTGGTGAAGGGATTGAAATCCCTGAAAAAATGTTCTCTGAAACAGTATTTGAAAAAATAATGCTGCTGATTTTAAATGATTAATTAATCTCAATCTGCATGAAAAAAAGCTTTTTCCCGCTAGTCTTCTGTCTATTAACGCTTTGCAGCGCCTTTGCTCAAGCTCCTATTTATTATAAACAACCCGCCCGTAACTGGAACGAGGCCTTGCCCGTAGGAAATGGCCGATTGGGGGTTATGACGTTTGGTAGGGTCAATGAAGAGCTGCTGCAGCTGAACGAAGAAACGCTCTGGTCGGGCGGCCCCGTGGAGAAAAATCCCAACCCTGATGCCATTAAACATTTGCCAGCGGTGCGGGAAGCGCTCAATCGGGAAGAGTACGAAACGGCCTCCAAAGAATTACAAAAGATTCAGGGCCTTTATACCGAGGCCTATCAGCCCCTGGGCGATTTGCTCATAAAACAGCCTTTCGATGCGCAGCCCAGCGCTTATTTTCGCGATTTAGACCTGCAAAATGCCACGGCGCACACGCAGTTTACGATTGAGGGTGTCACTTATAGCCGCGAGTTGTTTGTGTCGGCACCCGACCAAGTCATTGTGCTTCGTTTGACGGCGTCGCAAAAAGGAAAATTGAATTTTTCGGCGTCTACCAAAAGCCCGCACCCATTGCTTAAACAAATAACGGGGAAAAATGAACTCAGTATGCGCGGAAAAGCGCCCGCTCATGCTGACCCTAATTATGTGAATTACAATGCCAAACCTGTATATTATGAGGACCCATCGGGATGTAAAGGAATGCGTTTTGATTGGCGCGTCAAGGTGCAAACCACCGACGGAAAAGTAACTGCCGACACATCAGGGCTCAGCATCAGCAATGCCACCGAAGCTATTTTGCTCATTACTGCCGCTACCAGTTTCAATGGCTTCGATAAATGCCCCGATAGCCAAGGACGAGATGAGAAAGCGTTGGTGGAATCGTATCTAAAAAAAGCGTCAGCCAAATCTATTGAGTTGATTCGGAAGGCACACATTGCCGATTATCAGAAGTATTTTAATCGGGTAAAACTAACCCTTGGTCAATCGGGCGAAGCGGCATTCTTGCCGATGGATTCGCGGTTGGTTCGCTACGCTCAAATGGGAAATGACCCGCAATTGGAGGCGTTGTATTTTGATTTTGGGCGATATTTGTTGATTTCAAGTTCACGGCCAGGCGGCATTCCCGCCAACTTGCAAGGAATTTGGAATCCCATGACTCGTCCGCCGTGGAGCAGTAATTACACCACCAACATCAACGCACAAATGAACTATTGGCCCGCCGAAGCCGCCAACCTCTCGGAGTTGCACACCACCTTTACCGATTGGATAGCTGGCGCTGCCGCAACGGGACGCGAAACAGCCAAGAATTTTTATGGCATGAGCGGCTGGACAGTTCACCACAATTCAGACATCTGGGGGGCATCCAATCCCGTGGGCGACAAAGGCAAAGGGAGTCCGTCGTGGGCCAACTGGGCCATGGGCGGCGCGTGGTTGAGCCAGCATTTGTGGGAGCACTATGTGTATTCGGGCAACGAAGCCTACTTAAAAAACTATGCCTATCCGCTCATGCGCGATGCCGCTCAGTTTTGTTTGGACTGGCTGGTCAAAGATGCTAATGGTAAATGGATTACGTCGCCTTCTACCTCGCCAGAAAACATTTTTATTACTGACAAAGGCGTAAAACAATCCGTATCGGTGGCCACGACGATGGACATGGCTTTGGTCTACGATGTGTTTACAAACGTAATTCACGCGGCCGAACACCTCAAAGTTGACGCGGAGTTATGCAAGACTTTGGAAGAAAGACTACAAAACCTGTTTCCATTGCAGATTGGTAAAAAAGGAAATTTGCAGGAATGGTACAAAGATTGGGAAGATCAAGAACCGCAACACCGTCATGTTTCGCACCTGTTTGCGCTGCACCCTGGCCGTTACATTTCTCCCTTGCGGACGCCTAAGTTTACCGATGCCGCCCGCAAAACCCTTGAGTTGCGCGGGGATGGCGGTACGGGTTGGAGCAAATCTTGGAAAATTAACTTTTGGGCACGACTCCACGACGGCAACCACGCCTATAAACTCTTACGTGAATTGCTCAAAGTGACGGGCGTAGAAGGTACTGACTATGCCAATGGGGGCGGTACGTACCTCAATTTATTTTGTGCACACCCGCCGTTTCAGATTGACGGGAATTTTGGGGGCACTTCGGGCATTGCAGAAATGTTGCTTCAAAGCCAAGATGGGTTAATTAATGTGCTGCCTGCCTTGCCCGACGCATGGGCCACGGGCGAAGTAAAATGCTTGAAAGCACGCGGTGGTTTTGAGCTCGACATGGTGTGGAAAGACGGAAAAATCACGCGTTTAATCATAAAATCAACATTAGGCGGCAATTGTCGATTGAAACTGCCCAATGCACTGCCCAATGCCAAACTTCAGCCAGCCAAGGGCAACAACCCTAATTCGTTTTATGCCGTGTTTGAAAATAAATATCAAACCACTACCCCCGAAGCAAGTGGATTCGTTTACGATTTGACAACCGAAAAGAATAAGATTTACATCTTGGGCGGAAATTAGAAGTTAGTTTTTCTGTACACTGTGAACCCAGCATTTACCGTTTCTATTATTCCACTTAAAAATTATCCGGCTATGTTTGATTTCTTTAAACCAAATTCAAAAGTTGCCTACACGGATTGGGGTGTTTTGGTGTTGAGGGTGTGTGTTCCGTTGTTGCTGCTTACGCACGGATACGACAAGTTGTTGAGTTTATTGAACGGTGCCGATGGTTTTCCCGACCCCCTGCACGTAGGGGCGCAGGTTTCGCACGCCTTGGCGGTAGTGGGCGAAGTGATTGCCCCGATTTTGGTCATACTTGGGCTATGGACTCGGGTGGCCTGTTTGATTGAAATTATTCATTTTATGGTAGTGGCCTTTATGATGCACGCCGGCGAGCCGCTGAGTGAGAAAGAACACGCGCTTCTGTTTCTGATTCCTTATACAACGATTTTGTTGATAGGCCCAGGAAAATATTCGCTGGATAAATCTTTGTACCAAAAAAGAAGATTCTGACGGTATTACTTACCGACTTTCCAAGTTTTTTTAAACTTGGAAAGTCTTACTATTTTCAATAGTCGTGTCGTAGCAAACCCACCAATTTTACCGCTTCAACCGCTTCTCTTACATCGTGTACCCGTAAAATACTTGCACCGTTGAGCAGCGCCACGGTGTTCAAAACGGTTGTTCCATTGAGCGATTGGTCGGGCGTAATATTAAGTTTTCGCCAAATCATGGACTTGCGCGAAACCCCCGCTAGAATGGGCACATTGAGCGCTTTAAACGATTTCAGTTCGTTCAATAAAACGTAATTTTGGTCGGCGTTTTTGGCAAATCCAAACCCCATATCAGCCACAATGTCTTTGACGCCAAACTGTTGAAGTTGATAAATTTTTGCCTGTAATTCACGCAAGACATCCGTCACCAAATCCTCGTATTGATTGAGGTCTTTCATGGTTTGGGGCGTACCGCGACTGTGCATCAGGATGTACGGAACGTTGAGCGCCGCCACCGTTTCAAACATCTGTGGGTCAAGGTTTCCACCCGCAATGTCGTTGATGATATGCGCGCCCGCTTCTACCGCCTGCCGTGCTACCGACGCCCGAAAGGTATCAATGGAGAGGATAGCATTGGGGAAATTTTTGCGAAGCATTTCTACCACGGGCAAAATGCGTTTACGTTCTTCTTCCTCACTGACGGCATCAGCACCGGGCCGCGTAGAGTGTCCACCCAAATCTAGTATGGAAGCCCCTTCTGAGAGCATACGTTCCGCCTTCTTGTAAGCTTCGTCGAGTTGATTAACTCGGCTTTCTGAATAAAATGAATCAGGGGTAATATTCATGATTCCCATGACTTGCGGCGTTGACAAGTCCAGTAATTTACCACCGATGTTCAGCGTTTTTTTCATAATTTAGCGGCGAAAAAGTCACAAATTGTCATTTGTAGTCCACGTAAAGTCATAAAATTGATTAAAAACAATAAATGATGGATACACCACACTTGACCTTTTTTTGACGTGAATCTAATGACTATGAATGACCAAAGTAAAACCGAGCGCGAATATCGGAGTGTAATGACTCGTTGCAAAGATATTTTCACTAAAAAAAACCAAGACTACGGCCCTTCTTGGCGAATTTTGCGATTGCCGTCCATTACAGACCAAATTTTTATCAAAGCGCAACGCATACGGACGTTGCAGGAAAATGGCTTTTCGAAAGTAGACGAAGGGGAAGTGCCCGAGTTTATTGGTATCATCAATTATTGCGTTATGGCTCTGATTCAGATTCAGTTAGGAGATAACAAAAGGACAGATTTTACGGCGGCCGAACTGACTGAACTGTACGACGCTCAGATGAATGAGGTCTATGAATTGCTGTTTAACAAAAACCATGATTATGGCGAAGCTTGGCGCGATATGCGCGTGAGTAGCATGACCGATATTGTTTTGATGAAGTTGTTTAGAATCAAGCAGATAGAAGACAATGAAGGCGTAACTATCATCTCTGAAGGTGTAAAGTCAGGGTATCAGGACATTATCAATTATTCGGTTTTTTGCCTGATAAAACTAGGCTTGGCGGTTTAAGACTAAATAGGATTCTTTTCTGGCCTGATTTTTGAAATTTATGCAACTCAACAAAAGGAGCCTTTTATGAAGCGTAAAATAACCATCTTTAAAAATCTGAACGAACCTTATGAGGCGATGCTTCAACGGGGGCTACAGGAAACACCTGATGAGCGCTTTGTGCGGTTCTTTGAAGAAAGAGCGAAATTCAGGGCATTTATGGGGATAAAAAAATCGCTCAAAAGGGAAATTGTTATTCGCAAAGTTTCATGGATTTAGAAAACAATGAATTTTTGTTGTCCACAGCATAGTGATAGCCCACAGACCTCAAGAATTTGAGAGATGTGATTATGATTGATGATTTTTTAAAATTTCAAAAGATAAATAACGAACCCACTGATTAATGAAAATAGTAGCCCACATTGTTCGCTTCCTGGTTGGGGGCATTTTTATTTTTTCGGGATTGGTCAAACTCAATGACCCCGTCGGTACGCAAATCAAACTGGAAGAATACTTTGAAGTGTTTGCCGCCGATTTTCCAGCAATGCACGATTTTTGGATGTCGTTGGTGCCTTATGCATTGTATTTTTCGGTGTTGATGTGCGCCGCTGAGGTGATTTTGGGAGTGGCGCTTCTCGTGTCGTGGCGGCTTAAAGTGGTCAATTGGATTCTCTTAGCGCTGATTATTTTCTTTACGTTTTTGACGTTCTATTCTGCCTATTACAACAAAGTGACTGATTGCGGCTGTTTCGGTGATTTCCTTAAACTCAAGCCTTGGACTTCTTTTACCAAAGACGTTATCCTGTTGGTGCTGATTTTGTTCCTCATTTGGCAACGAAAAGTCTTCCGAAATCTTTTGACGGGCTCGTTGGTGGGCTTTTCGGCTATTTTTTCGCTGGCGTTGGCCATTTATGCCATTCGCTACTTGCCACCTTTTGATTTTTTGCCCTACAAAATCGGTAACAACATTCCGCAATTGATGCAGCCTTCGGAGCCGTTGCGCTACAAATACATCATGGAAAAAGACGGAAAATCGGAAGAGTTTGAGAAATTTCCGACTGATACAACCTATAAGTACAAAGAAATGGTGCTTATCAACGAAAATGCCAAGCCCAAAATTACGGATTATAAAGTGTGGAACAATGAGGGAGATTTTACGCAAGAAACCTTCAAAGGGAAAAAGCTCATCATCATCATTAAAAACGGCCCCGACCTCAATGGCGCTAGTTTGGCAAAGATTCGTTCGCTGGTGAATTCATTGAAAGGTACCGACGTTGAATCATTGATTTTAACCTCCAACAGCGATGCCGAAATTCAGGAAATCCGTAAAGCCTACGCGCTGGATGTTCCTTATTTCTTTGCCGATGGTACCGTACTGAAAACCATTTCGCGCTCCAATCCGGGTGTGTGGCTGCTCGACAACGGTACCGTTAAAGGAAAATGGCATTATAATAAAACGCCTGATAAAGAAGGGGTTGTAAGTAAATTGTAAAAAAAGTAGCGGGCTGTTAGGCGGTAGAAAAATTTGCCACACCTGACTCCCCGCTACTCGCTTCTATGAAAAACATATTCTTAGTAGGCCTTCCTTCGTCAGGAAAAACGACGCTTGGTAAACAATTGGCTCGGCATATTCGGTACCGTTTTGTGGATACAGATGTGCTCATTGTTAAAGAAGAAGGCATGAGCATCAATGAAATTTTTGCCCAGAAAGGGGAGCCTTATTTCCGCGAAGCCGAAGCCCGAATTCTGCGGGCCATTCGCCCCGATTCCAAATTGATTGTGGCAACGGGCGGTGGAATCCCTTACTTTCATGACAATATGGCGTACATCAAAGCAAACGGAATTAGTGTGTTTCTGGATGTGTCGCCCGAAGAAATTGTGGCGCGTATCCAACGGCACGCATCCAATGACCGGCCCACGTATCGTAAACAGGATACGCAACTTTTACAGAATCTTCAACAAAAATACCACGACCGTTTGCCGTTTTATTCGCAGGCTGATTTTACGTTGAAGGGAGAAAATCTTCAAATCAAACAACTGCTCGACGTTTTACAAGAAGTAGTAACTGAGTAATCATGGCCATTGTCCATTATTTGTATATTCTTTTAAAGGGTCGTTTCTTTGCGTTACTAACTACACTAAACTCTTTTTAAGTCCGAATGAATTACGAGAGAATTTACGAGTACCGCTTCAAGCAAGTAGCTCACGAGAAGAAAAAGGTGATATGGACCATTATCGCTGACTATTTTTATCATAAACTTGGAAAGCCACAACGTATTTTGGACTCGGCGGGTGGAATGTGTGAGTTTATCAACGCGGTTCCTGCTCCCGAAAAATGGACAGTAGATATTGTTGATGCCATTAAAAATTATGCGGCTCCCGAGGTAAATCTTATCATTGGCGATATTTTGAAAGTGGATTTGCCTGAAAATTATTTTGATGCGGTATTTATTTCAAATTTTCTTGAACACCTACATTCGCAGGAAGAGGTGGCTTTTTTTCTGGAAAGAATGTATAAATCGCTCAAACCCGGGGGGAAAATTGGTATCATAGGGCCAAATTTTAAGTATTGTTATAAGCAATATTTTGATTTTGCCGATCATACAGTCGTTCTTTCAGAATTGGGAGTGGAAGAGCATTTGTACGGAGCAGGATTCAAAATCAGTGAATCACACGCCCGATTTTTACCTTTGTCGTTTAGGGGAGGCTTACCTGTCCATCCGTTACTTGTAAAACTCTACCTGTCGTTGCCCTTCACGTGGTGGGTTTTAGGAAAACAATTTTTGATAGTGGGCGAGAAATAAAGGTGATATGTCAACACTTACGGTATTTTATATAAAGCTTGTATTGATTGCGTTTTCGTCGGCAGCCATTTGGTTAGGTGCTCGTTCGGATTCTTTTTGGCAACAAATTCACGAAAAGCGGCAAGAAAATCGTCTGCTCGGTCTTGGGCTCATTTTGTTCAGATTGTTGCCCTTCATTTTGGTGTATGTAGTAATGAATTATTCACCGCGAGGCGATGTGCCTTTTTTCTGGGGCAAAGCCACCGTAGCGTACCAAGGAGGCTTAGTTTATCGAGATTTTGCTTCTTACCACGCCCCGCTGTTTTCGTATATCATAACTCTACCTATTTTGCTTTGGTACACCCCTAAAGCCATAGTATTGTTGATGGTGGTGATCGAAGCTGCCATTATTTGGGGTACTTATCGTACTTATACGTCTTTGAAAACCAATGCATTTAAGCTGATAATGCTATACATGACGCTCTCTGCACCAGCGGTGATGGTTTTGTTGGGTGGACAAGAAGATATTTGGTTGTGGGGGATTGCGGTTTGGATGTTGTACTACTTTTTACAGATCAAAGACGACGGGTTAGGACTTGGACTTCGTTTTTCGGCAGGATTGATTGTTATTAAAGCCACCGCAGGTTTTTGGTTATTTCCGCTGTGGTTTTTGCTAAAAAAACGCTGGTCTTTCCTATTGGGGATGATTTTGGTCGGTGTTCCATCGTTGGTTATTTTGTATTTTTTGATGGAGATGGATTTTTTGATGCCCCTGCAAATGACCACCAACTTGTTGACCCCCAATCTATTTACGGTAGTGAGGCCACTCATCACCGCTGTGCTAGGACACGCGCCCGACCTGCCCACTTTTAGTTGGATTGGTATGGTGATTACGCTTTCTTCGGCGATTGGGATGGTATATTTTGCTCGACATAAACCCTTGACGCAGACTTTGCCTCTGGCGTTTTTGGCAACCTATATTGCCATGACTATTTTCCAACTTAGTTCGCCAGGCTATTATGTATTTACGTACATGCTGCCTTTGGTGATGGAGTTGGTAGATTGGAAAAAAAGCCGAGATGTAGCCATTTTGCTGATTTTCAACGCACTGCTTGTAGTGCAGCCTTTCCTCTTTACGCATTTGAATAGCCCCACCTACGACGATATTACTGTATTAGGCGAGCCTTTATTTCTGTTGGAATATACGTTACAGCTCCTCAACGTGGCTTGTTATGGGTGGTATTTTTTGAAAGTATATCAAAAGGCGCGCTTCGCTTGAGTAGTGTGATGTGAGTTTTTTGGTCTAACCATCGATTTTAAACTGTAAATCAAATATTTAATTAATGCTCGTTATTGTTGCAAAAACCATTGTATCGCTGATTTGTATAAGTCTGGTGGGTATTTTACTTGTCTATCGGACCGCAATAGAACAGTGGATTGTGCGTCAGAATGAGCGGTTATTGCTCGGTGGCGTTTGGGTGGCTACTCGGCTTGTGCCCTTTATCGTCATCTTTGTTATCGTTGGTTTTACGCCATTTTCAGACCTTGACGGTTTTTATAATCAGGCCCGTGAAGCGGTACAACTCAAAATGGTTTACCGCGATTTTTATTGCATGTATTCACCCTTCTTTCCGTACGTAAACGCGTTGGCATTGGGGTTTTGGATGGATAAAAAAGCCATTATTTTCATCATGATTCTTATCGAAGGTGGCGCATTGTGGGCTACTAATCGATATTTCCAAGCACTGTTGCCAAGTAGTGAACGGATTTTTAAAAGCTTGATTTACTTGTTGTTGCCTGGGTCGCTGGTGTTCTGTGTGTTTGGCGGACAAGAAGATGAGTGGATGTGGTTTTTGCTAATAAGTGCTTATATGGTGTGGCAACGTACCAAGCGAGTGGAATGGTTTGGGGTAGGGCTGGTGGTTGGTTTTGTGTTTACCAAAGCCGTTTTTATATTGGTGGGGCCTGCATTGTTGTTCTTGGTTCCTAAGCCCGTCAAATGGATTGGTGCGGCGGCGACGGCGGGAATAGTATGCTTAGGGGCGTTGTATTATTTTACCGAATTTCTGTGGTTGGAGCAGCCCTTGCACGAAGCCGCCACCCTTCGCGCACCCAATTGGCTTTCGGTTCTTAATCCGCTTACGTTTGGGGTGCTTCAAGCTGGGGCCAAAGGTTGGAATTGGTTAGGATTGCTGACTACAGTGGGTGTGGGTGTAGGTTTGGCGTATCGTCTACAAAAATTGGATTTCGTCCCGGCTTTTTCGGCGGTCTTTGTGGTGGTGTACGGCACCATGATGGTGGTGCAGCAAAGTGCTTACAGCAGCTATATATTCATATTTCTTTTGCCGCTTACGTTTGTCTGGGTTGATTTTAGTAATCGGAAAGAGATTGTTATGTTTCTGCTATTCAACGTATTGTCGGTCATTCACCCTTCTTTGTGGTGGCGGCTTAAAAGTCCTTATTACTCTTCTCCTGCCGCTATTTTTGTCCAGCCAATGTATATTCTGGACTATATCCTGCAAGTTGGTGTTGTGATTTGCACAATCTATTTTTTACGAATGGTTTGGAAAAAATCCCTTCTTCTGGCCCAATAATTCTGACTCAGAAGAAGGGATAAGGCCTATAAATCGTCTACTTTGAACACGCCTTCGAACACTTTGATGGCGGGACCAATGAGGTAAATATTGTCAAATTTTCCAGGGGCTTGGGCCACGAAAGACACCCGCAGGTTGCCGCCCCGGGTCTTGACGTTGATGGGTGATTCCATCTGTAAGCGGTCATGCGCCGACAGTGCGCAGGCCGTCACGCCGGTGCCGCAGGAGTAGGTTTCGTCTTCGACGCCGCGCTCGTAAGTGCGAACGTATAGTGAATCTTCGTTGAGTACTTCCACAAAATTGACGTTGGTGCCGCCAAGAGGACCATACACATCGCCATATCGGATTTTTTTGCCTTCATTGAAGACTTCGGCGGCTTCGATATCTTCAACGTAGGTTACCAAGTGCGGAGAGCCAGTGTTCATAAAATCATCGTTGCCGTCGTGTTGAATACCCGATACATCAATCATGTTGAGGAATATTTCGTCTTCACAGGCCACGGCTTTGTGCTCACCGTCTACCGCAATAAACGTGGTGTTTTCCTCAAAAAGACCTAAATCCTGCGCAAACCGAACGGTGCAGCGGCCGCCGTTGCCGCACATGCTACCTTCGCCGCCGTCGGCGTTGAAATACACCATCCGAAAATCATAGTTTTCGGCATTTCTCAATAAGATAAGTCCATCGGCTCCGATGCCAAAACGGCGGTGGCACAAAAAAGCAATCAGGTTTTTATCAACCGGAAACTGTTCGGCGCGGTCATCAATCATGATGAAGTCATTGCCGGTACCTTGGTATTTTGAAAATGAAATCTTCATTGTTGGTTTTGGGGTTAAATTAGGTACAAAAAAAGCCGCCTATAAAGACAGCTTTTTATGACCACTCTGTGAAAGGAAATTATTTCTTCTCCTTAACACGAGCGGCTTTGCCTTGCTTACCACGAAGATAGAACAAACGTGCACGACGTACTTTACCGCGACGAATTACTTCGATTTTGTCGATACTTGGTGACAAAATAGGAATGATACGCTCAACACCTACACCGTTTGAAATTTTACGAACTGTAAACGTTTCGCCGTTTCCGCCGTTGTTACGACGTTGGATAACGGTTCCGGTAAATACCTGAATACGTTCTTTGGCACCTTCAATAATTTTAAGGTGAACGCTGATAGTATCTCCCGCACCGAATGCAGGATGGCTGTCGCGTCTTCCTGCGAATTCAGCATCTACCAGTTTGATTAACTCATTAGTCATTGTTTTAGTAAAATTGTAGCTTTTTCCAGCGGACGGCTTATCGGCCTTCATTCAAAAAAGCGAGTTTATCAGAAAAATTGCCCGCAAAAGTACTGTTTTCTGCGGATAAATGCAATCGAAATGCAGGAGTTTTTAGCTTTAGTGAATGTTTTTTTTCCTGAATTGTTATCATACAAACGCAGGAAGCACTTTTTAGGCTAGATAATCGGCCACTTGTGTATCTTTGCATTCCAAATGAACAGCACGCATGACCAAAATTACCGACTACATTCAGCAGGCCAACGGAAAAACTTTGTTTTCACTGGAAGTTATTCCACCACTTAAGGGGAGCAGCATCAAGGAGTTATTGGCCAACATTGAGCCATTGATGGATTTTAAACCTCCATTTATTGATGTTACCTACCACCGGGAAGAGTACATCGAACAGATGCTCCCCGACGGGACCGTAAAACACATCGTAACGCGCAAACGTCCTGGAACATTAGGGATTTGTAGCTCCATCATGCACAAATTTGGCGTGGATGCGGTTCCTCACGTACTGTGTGGTGGATTTTCGCGGGAAGAAACCGAAGATTTTTTGATGGATTTACACTATTTGGGTATTGATAATGTGTTGGTTTTGCGCGGAGATCCCGCCAAGCCTTACAAGACCTTTAAACCCAAAACAAACGGCCACGAGTACGCCAGTCAATTGGTGGAGCAAGTAGCCAACATGAACAAAGGCCAGTACCTGCATGAAGGCGTAGAAGCACTGACACCGACAGATTTTTGTATTGGAGTGGCGGCGTATCCTGAAAAACACTTTGAAGCGGTTGATTTCGATGCTGATTTTGAATATTTAAAACAAAAAATTGCGCTGGGAGCCGATTACATCGTTACACAGATGTTTTTTGATAACAGCAAATATTTTGAGTTTGTAAAGCGCTGCCGAGAAGCGGGCATTACGGTTCCGATTATTCCGGGTTTAAAGCCGCTTTCAACCAAAAAACAACTAAGTGTTTTGCCGCGTATTTTTTATCTACACATGCCCGATGATTTTGTGAAAGCAGTTGAAGCTTGTGAAAACGATGTGCAGGCCAAACAGGTAGGTAATGAATGGTGTACGCAACAATGCAAAGAATTGATGGCGTTTGGCGTGCCTGTTTTGCACTTTTATACAATGGGTAAGTCTGAAAATATTTACAAAATAGCGTCTCAGTTGTATTAATCTGAACGTAGAGAAACGAGAAAAGCCGCTCATTGAGCGGCTTTTCTCGTTTTGTTAGGTGTTGATTACTTATCGCCAGTACGACGAATCTCAACTTTTACTTCTGCCTTTGGGGCAATCATGGTGTCAGTTGTTTTTTTGGCAATCTCCGTTTTTTCATCAATGCTGATTTTGGTATCTACGACTGTATCCATGGTTGGGAGTAGAGAAATCAGGCGCTGCTCGTTAAGTGAAAAAACGGGGGCCGTTGGTGTATACGTATCTTGCGTTGGTAAAGAAGCCAACAATTCTACAATCTGATTTTGGGTGCGAAGGCTCTTTCCATCTTGAGCTACGGCAATATGTCCAAGTGATAAAACACTTAAAGCGGCGGTGATGATGAACGTTTTCATAATGGGTACTTTGTTTTAATTTAACGATTTAGTATTTGTTATTGGCTGTTATTCCTTTTTTGACACTGCAAAGGTGCAGGGTTCTGTCGACTTCGAAAAGTGAAATTGGATGAGTGGGTATTTTTTAGTGATGAATGGTGTGAAATTTTCGGTCAAACCAAAATATATTCTGTTTTTGTCTGTATAATTGTATGTTGTAAATAAAAAATTATATATTAAATACGTTTTATTATATATTTAACAGAATTATATTTTGTTTATAATTTGTTGAAATATGATAATGGTGTATTCTAATTTCCTGTTTTCTTACCAATAAAGTTTAAGTTATTTTATTGTACTATTTTTATTACTTTTTGTAAAAATCATTGTTATTGAGATACTTATTGTTATTTTCACAGTCATAAGTGCTGTTATTCTATTCTTCCCTCTTTAACCTCTTATTTCTATGGCTTCAAGTGTCAAAACGCTTGCGTGGATTTTGCTCATTGGCTGGATGGGCGGGTCCACTTACTGGCACATTTGCAAAATCAAAATGTTATGTGACGGTCCTTCCGAAGTAAGTACCGCTACGCCCGCTGGTTATTCTGTCCCTGCCCTCAGTATAGTGGATGGAAACACTCTTAGTTTATCTTCGGCGATGAATTTTGGCTTTAAAAAGTCGATGCCCGAGCCTAATTATGCCAATGTTAAAAAAGAGTTGGACTCATTAGCGGCCTACCTTAAAGTAAATTCTGGCCGAAAACTGACAATTACTGGGCTTTATTCTTCTGTTGAACAAAATGACACCTCCTTCCCTGATTTGGGCTTAGCGCGTGCGGATGCCCTGAAACAGTATTTGGTACAGGCGGGAGTGCCAGGAAGTCAGTTGGCGACGACAAGTAAATTGATTGACTTAACCTTTAGCGCCGATGACTCTACGCACGGGATGGAGTTTGGGTTTGACAGTTTGATGATTCCAAAAACGGAAGAGGCGCTTGCCGCGGCGGAGAAATACGAAAATGTATTCAAAACCATGGATTTGTACTTCAAAACCGCCAAAGCGGATTATATCAAAACGCCCGAGAATGAGAAATTTATCGAAGAAGCAATCAAATACCTAGCGGCCAATAAGGATAAAAAACTTGCCTTAACGGGTCATACCGACAACGACGGTACGGATGAAACAAACCTGAAGCTTTCTAAAATCCGGGCAGGAAGTGTGAAGGCATTATTGATGAAAAGAGGAATTTCAGAAGCCCAGTTGGTGACTGATGCCAAAGGTGAGTCGCAACCAAAAGCCTCCAACGACACTCCTGAGGGCCGTAAAGCCAACCGTCGGGTAAGTATTATTGTGCAATAAATTTGTCAATTCGGTAAAACTCCTATTTATATTATGTACTCACATTTTAATCCGTTTGCTTCGGGAGATGCCTGGTGGCAACATATATTGATGCTGGTGATAGCGGCTGTATTGGGTTACATCATTGGCTATATTTCGGCAAAAAGTAAGGCCGATAGTTTACGGGCAGAATTGCAGGCGCTCGAAATCGATATTGATGAATGTCAACAGAGCAAAAAGGAAATAGGCGCGGTTACTCCGCCGGTCGCAAAGGCGGCCGCTATTGTAGCTCCCTTTCCTGCACCCGTTGTTGTTACTACGCCCGATGATTTGAAAGTCGTGGAAGGGATTGGGCCGAAAATTGAGAAACTGCTCAATCAAGAAGGTATTTTGACCTTTGCTCAGTTGGCGAAAACCTCGCCTGAGCGAATCAAAGAAATATTGGTGGCTGCGGGGCCCCGTTATCAAATGCACAACCCCGCTACGTGGCCCGAACAATCAGCACTAGCCCGCGACGGCCAATGGGACGCGCTCAAGACATGGCAGGATGAGCTCAACAAAGGCCGTACACATTAATGGTTTTACCCTTAAAATAGATTAATCACTATGATTATACTACAAGCTACTTCAATAAGTCAGAACTTTTGGATTGCAGGATTGGAGGCCCTCGCCCTGTTGGCCTTAGCCGCTTATATTGGCTGGTGGATTGCCCGCCGTACTTTTGCGGTTGAGTTGGCCAGTCTGGAAGCCGACGTTCATACGCGTCATAAAGAACTCAATGATTGCCACAAGAGCAAGTTGATACACTCAACGCCTGCCCCAGGCCGAATTCCAGAGCCAGTTCAACCAGAAAGTCTTAAAGTGATGCCCGTAATTCCGAGTGAACCCGACGATTTGGAAATTATTGAGGGCATTGGACCCAAAATCGAGGAGTTGCTCAATCAGAAAGGGATTTTGACGTTTGCGCAGTTGGCCCAAACGCCCGCCGAATCTATCAAGGAAATACTCAATGCAGCGGGGCCGCGTTTTCAGATTCATGACCCTACTACTTGGCCAGAACAAGCTTCTTTGGCCCGTGATGGGAAATGGGATGAACTCAAAAAATGGCAAGATGAGCTGAATAAAGGCAGATTGGATTGAGGTCATTTATCAATCAGAAAGCCCCAATTTTCGGGGCTTTCTGATTGAAGTAGAGGGCTTATTCAAAGAAAGGAACCCCTTTTGGGGCGTATTTACGCATTCCCTCTTCGTTGATTTCCACACCGACCCCTGGTTTTTCAGAAAGCGGAATATACCCGTCTTTCACCATTGGCCCGTCAAACGTCACGATTTCTTTGAACATCGGTTCTTCGTGGAAATAAATCTGCCACTCCAAAATCAAAAAGTTAGGTACCGAAGCGCACACGTGGCTGGAAGCCATGGCCCCCAAATACGAAGCCACCATGTGTGGTGCAAACGGCACGTAGTATAAGTTGGCGAGGTTGGCTATACGCTGGCCTTCACCGAGCCCGCCTGCTTTTTGGAGATCGGGCATCACGATGTCTACTGCCCCCAACTCCAACAGTTTTCGGAAGCCGTGCGCCAAATAGTGGTTCTCTCCCGCACAAATGGGCGTTTGGGTAGAGTCCCGGACTGTCTTATAGGCTTCGGGGTTTTCGGCGGGAAAGGGCTCTTCCAAAAACAATAATTTCAGCGGTTCCATCATCTTAGCTACACGCTTGCCAGTGGTGGTGTCGTAGCGTCCGTGCATGTCCACACAAATGTCGATTTTGGGCCCGACTGCTTCCCGAACAGCGGCAATTTGGTTATACATTCGTTCCAGTTCTCCATTGCTTGCGGTCCAGTTGTAAGCGTCGTACTTGTTGGGGTCATTGCGCTCGTCAATGTCGTATTTTACAGCGGTAAAGCCCATTTTGACAGCGGCTTTGGCGCTTTCGGCAAAGGCAGCAGGGCCTGTTTGGGTGGTTCTGTACGCACCAGTATCGCAATAAACGCGGATTTTGTCCCGAAATTTTCCGCCCAATAACTGATATACGGGCATTCCGAGCGCTTTGCCAGCCAAATCCCACAGGGCAGACTCGACCGCAGACAAAACGGCAATGTACATCCCCGCCTGCGCTCCTTCAAAAAAACCAGCCCGGCGCACATCTTCAAACAAGCGGTGTACATTGAGCGGATTTTTTCCCTTGATACGCTCGCCCATCATTTTGACCAGATGGTAGGTACCAGGCGTTGCATCCACGCCTTCACCGCAACCGTGAATGCCCTGATTGGTATAAATTTTAACAAATAAACTGTGCCCGTTACGGATAAATCCACATTTAATATCGGTGATTTTTAAATCAGAAGGGGCAGAAGATTGGGGCGTGCGTTGGAGTGCAGTTTCAAGTCCTTGGCCATAACTGCTGAGGGTTGAAAGCCCCAAAGCAGTGGTAATGGCACTTTTGGTTAAAAAGTCGCGGCGGGAGGTCATTGGATTTTAGAAAGGTTAAAAATGGAAGGAAAAGGGTTTACACTTTACCAAGTGCGATTTTTCAAATATTCTTGAATTTGTTCTTTCGGTACAGGAAGCTCATTGATGTGCGAATTGAGCCATTTCGAAAAATCTTTTTCAATCTCGTCCGACCAGCGATTGTCGATTTGGCCCGCCGTGTATTTTTGCTCGCGGAGCCGTTCGTGGCCAAACATGTCCCGCAGGCGCACGATTTCTGAAGTAGTTACTACCTTTTCGGCCAAATGCGGCGGAATAAACGTCACGGCCCCGTCGCGCCCCAGCACTACGTCGCCGGGCATGACCATTACCTTGCCAATGCGCGTGGGGTGATTAATGCCCACCAAGGTAGTATTCAGTTCACCATCAGGATTATTGAGGTGGTGCGAAGGGTGATAAGTGCGGAAGAAAGAGGTAAAACCGCCGATTTCTTTCAGACCCGCAATGTCGCGAATGGCACCTTCGTACACGATGCCGTTGCCCGTTTTGGCGTAGATAGAATTTCCTAGATTATCGCCAATGGTGGGGCCGTTTTCGTGCGCTCCGAATTGGTCCACCACGTACACATCGCCTCTGACGAGCAGGTCAATCGGCCATGAATTCTGGGACTTGATGCGCCCCTCTTTTTCGTGCCCTTTTTTATCAATCACGCGGTGAACATCTGGCCGCCCGGGCATAAACGTTGCGGTCAAGGCTCGGCCCACCAACACGCTGTCGGGGTTGATGCATTGCCAGCCTTCGGCATATTGAAATTTATAATTTGCCCCTTTCATCACCGCCCATGCTTCTTCGTGGGTGACGAGCCTCATGCGTTTGAGGAGTGCATCGGAAACTTTGGGGCGACCGTCGGCAAAGCGTTCTCCTTTCCATTCGGGGGTCAGAAAAAGGAGCTCTTCTTTGGAAATTTGTTGGGCAAATAGGGGTAAGGTAAGTACCCCCCATAGAATAGCGGAGAAAAAGAGTGGTTTCACAAGATACTAAGTTGAAGATTAAAGGTTTTACTTTAAAAGCATGTGCTCCTCAAAACTTACTTTTGCGCTATTTTTTCTATTAATGTTTCTGTTTTATGGATTAAAATTAACCCTATTTTGCTGAAGGTTTTATTCCGTAACTGTGCAATTCGTCGCGTATCTTTTTTACCCAACTTGCCTGCATTCCTTGGTTGATTCCGTGGTTGGTTTCGTCGTCGTATTGCTGCTGAAGCTGCGTATGAAGCCGAAAATATTCCAGATACTGATATTGAATCTCGCTACTAAAGTCTTCGACCGAAAATGTCATGCTTTGTACTTTTCTTTTGAAGCGCTCCGCTATGATGCGAGTTACGTCAAAATGAAGCTGTTCGTGGTCGAGAACGTAGGCGTTTTTGGAATCGGGCCGAACCCATGAGATGGTTTTGTCAATCCAAACTTTGGTCCGAACCCGCAGCTCTACGGTGCGATTTTTGACGGAGGAGCGAGCTTCAAATCCGAAACTCGTAAACACCTGCGCTGCCCAACGGTTAAATACGCTGGGGGCACCCTGAAAATCCAACCACGTAAGCGGGCGATTGGGGTTATAATACACCAGTGAGTCGGCTTTGGCGGGCGCGATAAGGCTATCATCCTCGATAATGACAGTGACACTTTTCGCAAAAATATCGGATACGTTCACGCTTTGGGCGTACCATTTACCGAACCCCTTCAATTCATTTTCCAATAACCGCCTGATTTGGGGCTCAATAATATCCTCGGGCGCAATCCCGCTGCGGGTGTAGGTCGTGGTGGCATTGCCGCCAGTAAGGAAGACTCGTTTGCCGTCACGGTATGTTTCAAAGCCTAGGTTCATTTTGATTTTTCCAGTTACTTTGGCGGGAGGTAGCAGGGTTTCACTCACTTGTAATTCTTTGATTACAAGAATAATGGGTGTTAGTGAGTCGGTGTTGGTGGGGTTGAATTGCCGCCTTAAAAACTTGTCGATGGCGGGGGCTGTTCCACCTTGAAGCACGGTGGTTAGGGGCTGGGGCTTACTCCAAACCGTCCCGATATTGGTAGTAATGGGGCGGCTGTCAATGACTTCGACGATAAAAAAACCTTTGGGCTGTACGTTGAGCCTTTCGGATTTCAGGGTGATGGTTTGGGTCTGCGAGAAGCACGGCGTTTTGAGGGCATATTGCACGATAAAAAACAACAAAACCCATGCGATACTACGCTGTATACCTTTCTTATTTGTTACTTTGTCTTTCATTACGTACAAATTACAACGAATACACGACACTTTTAAACTCACTGTTCAAGAAAATGCGTCCTGCTTTTGACGATATATTTATGGAATTGGCCCAAAATCTGGCGCGGCGGTCGCATTGCATCAAAGCGCAGGTAGGGTCTGTCCTCACCAAAGATACGCGGATTATTTCAATCGGTTATAATGGCCCTCCGTCGGGAACCCACAATTGTGATGAAGAATTTCCGGGCGTCGGTTGTCCACGAGATTCAAAAGGAAGTTGTTCTTTGGCCTTACATGCGGAGCAAAATGCCATTTTGTACGCGGTCAAAAATGGCGCAAATCTGGAAGGAACCACGCTGTATGTAACACTTTCGCCCTGTATCGCCTGCGCTCGGGTGATTTTTACGATGAAAATCAAGCGGGTTATTTATCTAAATTCTTACGCTGAATACAAAGGCATCGGTATTGATGAAGGAGTAGAGTTTTTGCGCAAGTTTGGGGTAGAAGTAGATCGGTATATTCCGAAAGAGAATGTTGAAAGTCAATTGTCTATTGACCATTTAAAATAACATTTTCTGCGCTTTTTCTGACAAAACCCCATCGGTCATCCGTAATTGAACCTCGCCAATGAACTACCTCGCCCATTTTTATTTGTCTTTTGAGCAGGAACCATTAATCATTGGCAATTTACTGGGCGATTTTGCCCGTGGCCGCCTTGACCACCCGCGCAATGACCGATACAATTCGTCTATCAAGCAGGGAATTTTGTTGCACCGCCAGATTGATTCATTTACTGATTCACATCCGTTGGGTCAGGCCTGCCGGCAGGCATTACCCAACCATTTTGGCAAATACAAAGGCGTGATTACGGATATGTATTTTGATTATTTTCTGGCAAAACATTTTGCCGATTACCATCATTTATCACTAAAACACTTTACGACGTACGTGTACGGGGTGTTGGAAAAACACCGTTCGGTCTTGTCACAGGAAGCGTTCGGGTTGGTAGATTCGATGATTAAGTACGATTGGTTGTACAATTATCAGTTTCTGGAAGGCATGAATCGGTCGTTTGGTGGAATGTCGCGGCGATACCCTTTTTTGGCGGGCATTGAGCGGGCAGGAGCGGAGCTTTCTGAAAATGAAGCCCTCTATGAGCCGTATTTTCGCGCGTTTTTTCCTGATTTAATTAGCAGCTGCAAAGATTTTCTTTCGTACGATTAGATGAAATTTATCTAACTACTTTAACCATGTTTAATGAACCTACCCCTTTAAAAGAACTGATGAGCCACTTTCCGCAGGCGGGAGAGGTAATTTGGATTGGACTGCGTACGGCTACGCGACAAGAGATTAATATTGTTGAAGAAACCTACGCCCGTATCGGTACGGGATTGGAAGGCGACCGCTACAAAGGTACTGCCGATAGCAAACGCCAGGTGACGCTCATTCAGGCCGAACATTTGGCGGCGGTAGGGTCATATTTAGGGCGTGGAATCATTAACCCTGTGCTGACGCGACGCAACATTGTAGTGCAGGGAATCAACCTATTGGCACTCAAAGACCATCAAATACAGATTGGAGATGCTGTACTTGAGATGACTGGGCTGTGCCATCCCTGCAGCCGCATGGAAGAAGTCCTAGGGCCAGGAGGCTACAACGCCATGCGCGGCCACGGTGGTATCACTGCGCGCGTGGTGCAGGAAGGAAGCATCAAAAATGGAGATAAGGTCACTGTTGTGGGTAAACCTTAAAGATTTACAAAATCTTTGGTGGCGAGATGGTATTTTTTAGTGCCCAGGTGGCCATTTGCTTTTAACTCCTGAAGTTTAGTTTTGAGGGTTTTGATACGCTCTGGATAGTGTACTCGCCCAAGTTCTAACAAGTTTTGCAGTGCTTTTTGGGTATTGCCGTTGGTATTGAGGGCGCTGATAATGTGGCTACTTCTGGCTCTTCCCTGATGCCTAATATCACAAATGACCAGACAAATTTCGTCCAAGACCCCGTCTAGGTTGTATTGGCGGGCATAGCTAGCCATGTTGTTTTTGAAAAGTGAAATGCCCACCTCTACCTGCAACTTGCGATGGGCGGGGTCATTCATGGCCCAATGTACAAACCTGGCGGCAGTGATGAGCTCCTGAAACTCAATTTCATCCAGAGAGGGATTGAGGTATTTCATCAATGCGGTATTTTCCTCTGCACCGGGCGCTGGTTCAAGTGATGAAAGTGTACCATTGGCATTGAGGTAATGAATTAATCCCTCCTTCAGTTGCAATCGTGGAAAGTACTCACGGGCTGCGTCCAAACCCAACAACTTTCTTAGAAAAATTACAAAATCGCCGTTGGGGACGTGGGCCGCATATTGCATAAAACTAAAGGTGAATTTGGCGCGGTCATAGGTATTAAGGCAGAAAAAAGAGCCTTGGCTTTCACACATTGCCGTGGGCGTAATAAAGTAAGCCCAGAAGCCAAATTCTGCTTCATAATCTTCGGGTTTATAAGAAAGCCCGGGGCTGACAGTAACGTTAAAAAGGCCGCTATTGCCCTGATAAACCGTTTCTCTGCCAATCAAAAACTTATTGGGCGTACCGATTACTTTTCCGAAATGGGAAGAATTCTGCTTGGAAAATTCAAAGTTGAGAGCCATGAAATTGAGGTTTAGGAAGATGAGTTGAAATTAAATTGAATTTCTAAAAACTCATTTACCGTTTAATAAATCTTGCGTAACTTGCGGCCATGGCAGACAATTTTGTAGTATCGGCTCGAAAATATCGCCCCGTTACGTTTGATACGGTGGTCGGACAGTCGCACATTACCACTACCCTCAAAAATGCAATTCGTACCAATCACCTTGCACAGGCTTTTTTGTTTTGTGGCCCGCGTGGGGTAGGAAAAACGACCAATGCGCGTATTCTAGCCAAAACCATTAATTGCCAGAGCCTTACGGAAGATGTTGAGCCCTGCGGTGAGTGTGAATCATGCGTTGCGTTTCAAAACAATGCCTCTTTCAACGTGCATGAATTGGACGCGGCTTCCAACAACTCCGTCGATGATATTCGAAATCTGATTGACCAGGTACGATATCCGCCACAAACGGGTAAGTACAAAATCTACATCATTGACGAGGTCCACATGCTGTCTTCGGCGGCGTTCAATGCGTTTTTGAAGACGCTCGAAGAGCCACCCAGCTACGCCATCTTTATTCTGGCAACCACGGAAAAACACAAGATTTTGCCGACGATTCTGTCACGTTGTCAAATCTTCGATTTTAACCGGATTCAACCGCGCGACATTGCCGACCATATTGAGCAAATTGCGAAGAAAGAAGGCATCAAAACCGAGCGCGAAGCCCTCGAACTTATTGCCCAAAAAGCCGACGGTGGGCTTCGTGATGCGCTTTCGATGTTTGACCTCAACGTGACCTTTTCGACCGATAATACGGTGCGCTACAAAGAGGTTCTCCAAAATCTTCACATTCTAGACTACGATTATTATTTCCGATTGACGGATGCGCTTTTGGCGGGAAATCTTTCGGAAACACTTTTGATATTTAACGAAGTTCTGAAAAAAGGCTTTGACGGGCATTTGTTCGTAATTGGAATGTTAGAGCATTTTCGTAACCTGTTGGTATCCAAAGATGCAGCCACGGTGCAGTTGCTCGAAGTATCCGAAACCGCCAAGAATAAATACCTTGATCAATCAACGCGGGCGTCGCTTTCCTTCTTATTGTCGGCCCTGAGCGTTGGGGGGCAGTGCGATATTAACTACAAAGCCTCTAAGCAGCAACGGCTACACGTAGAGCTGTGCCTAATGAAAATGGCCAAGCTTACCGAGGTGCTGGACTTGGAAGCCCTCGCGGCCGACGAAAAAAAAAAGCCTAACGTAGGGGCAGGCCTTGCGTCTGCCCAACCAGGGCTGGGCGGTGTACCGCTTGCGTCTGCTCAAAACGGTAATAACGGTTCTTCGCCAAACGCGCAGGCAAGCCCTGCAAATAGGATAGACGCCAATCCCGCATCCTCGTCGTCGTTGCCCACAACGGCTGAGCCTACCATAACCTATCAAAATGCACCTAGCGGCAAAGGATTGCCGTTGGGGAAACTGCGCTCAACGGTCAATTTAAGCACCTCCATTACCGATACACCCGCGCCTACGCAGGTTTCCAAACCCGTAGAAGTCGCGCTGGATGCCTTGCCCGAAAAAGACCTTCCCGTGACTATGGAGGCCCTGAAAGAAGTTTGGGCTGAATTTTCTCGAATGCGTGAGCAAAACGGTGGTGCCGTGAGTGAGCAGATTATGCTTAATCGTGATTTTATATTTGAGAATATGACCATTGAGTTGGTATTGGACAACCTGCATCAGGAAACCCTGCTCAATGAAATCAAACCGACGTTATTGGGTTATCTTCGCCGAAAGCTCCAAAACCGTCAGATTCAGCTTTCTCACCAAATTGCGCAAAGTGATGGGAAGCGCAACCCCTACACGCCGCAGGAGAAATTCAACGTATTGGCCGAGCGCAATCCCGCCCTCATTGACTTGCAGCGGCTGCTAGGGCTGGAGGTTGATTTTTAGGGATTTTTGAGTAGATTAAGAGGATTATCGCGTTTATTACTAAACGTTTAACCCTCTTAATTATCTTGTCTATGTTCTCTCGTCGCGACTTTCTCATTCAGGCTGCTTTAGGTGGTGCTGCTTCGCTTATATCTCCCAATACGTTGTTTTCGGCTACGCGCCCCAAAAAAGATAAATTGGGCGTGGCATTGGTGGGGTTGGGCTACTACAGCACCGATTTGTTGGCCCCTGCTTTGCAATTGACCAAGAATTGCCAGTTGGTAGGAATTGTGACGGGTACGCCTTCAAAAGCTGAAACCTGGAAAAAGAAATATAATCTCGCCGATAAAAATATTTATAATTACCAAAATTTCGACCAAATCGCCAACAATCCCGACATCGACATCGTCTATGTGGTGTTGCCGCCCAGTATGCACCGCGAATTTGTGGTGCGGGCTGCCAAAGCGGGCAAGCAGGTGTTTTGCGAAAAGCCCATGGCACCGAGCGTGGCGGATTGTGAAGCCATGATTAAGGCTTGTGCTAATAACAAGGTAAAATTGGCGATTGGGTATCGCTGTCAGCATGACCCCAACACGCAGGCGTATCAGAAATTTGCCAAAGAGAGCACCTTCGGCAAAGTTCGTATGGTGACCTGCGGCGCGGGATATTTTGACGCTCGTACTACGCACTGGAAACAAAACAAAGCCCTCGGGGGCGGTGTCATGGGCGACATGGGTGTGTATGCCCTTCAGGGAGCGCGCTTGGCCACGGGCGAAGAACCGATTTCGGTCACGGCGCAGTTTCATACTACACGTCCCGATATTTACAAAGAAGTGGAAGAGACGGCTACGTTCCAATTGGAATTTCCGAGTGGTGCATTGGCGGCTTGCCATACCAGTTTCGGTATCAATATGAATTATTTACAAGCCAATTGCGAAAAAGGTTGGTTTAAAATGGAGCCGTTTTCGAGCTACACCGGAAACAAAGGAAGTAGCCCGCTGGGACCCATCAATTTCCCCCTCGAAAATCAGCAGGCCCGACAACTCGACGAAGATGCCGAAGCCCTCATGAAAGGTACTGCGCTGATTGCCCCTGGCGAAGAAGGTCTGCGCGACATTCGCGTGGTAGAAGCTATTTACAAATCCGTAGCTGCGGGCGGGAAGATGATTAAAATTTAAGTCGGGACTTTATTCAACTTTATAATAGGGGGCGAGGCATTTGTCTCGCTCTTTTTTGTCATAAGGATTTCGTATTCTAAATGCTCCGCGTCAGGCTTAGGGAACCGAAAAACTGCAAAATGAAAACCGCAGGACGGCCCCGTGTAAAATGCAAAAGACTAATCAGTTACTTTGTTTAGCATTCCTACGCCCACAAACAAAAACAATGCGCCGACGATAAAAGGCACGAGGGTTTCCCATTTGGTGAGTGTGAATCCTAAGACTGCTTTGTCGGACATGAAGGCGATACACGCAAAAAGTATAAAAATGATGCCCATGCTGGTGAGAATTGTTCCAATCGTACGTTTCATTATCAATGTTGGTTTATGGGGGCGAAAATAGGTCTTTTAAGGTAAGTATCCAATTTGTGCATCAATAGGCGGATTGTTTTGTCTTAACCTTAGACGTTAATTTTAGAAAATTCTCACCCAACATGAGCTGAAGGTCTTCTTGGGGCGCTTTCAGCGCGTATATTTTTGCGATTTCAACGGCAGGATGCAGCCACGGCCCATCGGTTCCGAATAAAATCTTGCTTGCACCCGCTCGTTGATAGGCCATTTCCAACAAATCGAAACGTCGTACGCCAGATGTGTCGGTGTACACATTCGGGTGCCGGGCCAAAAGGTCCAGAAAAGCTAACTGCGCTCGCCAATCATCGGCAAAACTGCTCAAATGGGGAATAATAAAGTTGACGTCCCGGTACTCAGTTGCGATGAGTTCAATGGTCGAGGTTTCGCCAGTGGGGTCGTACAAAACGGGAATGTTGAATGTCCGGGCGGCGGTACATATTTCACGTGAGATGCGGGCGTCGTGTCGATGTACCTTGATACCGCAAAAGCCGTACTCTTCTACGGCCGTTTGTACCATAGAATGAATTCTACCCCGGTCGCGCTCGGCATGAACAAACGCAAATCCATAAAAACGCGCTGGATAGCGACCGACGATTTGGGCTGTTTGGGCATTGGCCTTGGCATAATCGGTGTGAAAAGCGGCAAATAAAACCGTTTTTTGAATTCCCGCTTCGGTCGACCATTGCATAAATTTTTTCAACGGAGCGCGGGTATCCCAAGGGCCCGTAAGCCCGTCGCCCTCCCCGGCGTGGCAGTGGCAATCAATGATAAGCATGGTGCTCAAGGTTTTTGATAAACTGTTTGGACGTTTCTACCCCACGAAAGAAATTGGGAATGTAAAATCTTTCGTTTGGGGCGTGCAGGTTGTCGAACGGAGAAGCAAAACCCATCATGACTACGGGGAGCTGTAACTGTTCTGCCAAGGTGCTTACGATGGGAATGCTGCCTCCTGAGCGCAGCAATACAGGTTTGCGACCGAATACGGTTTGACAAGCGGAAGAAGCTGCCTGAAAAACACCTTCGTCGGGATTCACTTGGTAGGCGTTGCTTTGGGCCGTAACGGAGACTTCTACGCGCAGCCCAGAGGGGCACTGTTGAGCAACATACCGCGATAAAGATTGGGCTACCTGCTTAGAATCCTGATGAGGAACCAACCTGAAATTTATTTTTGCCCGGGCCTGCCGAGGAATCACGCCCTTGCTGCCTTCTCCTTCGTATCCTCCCGAAATGCCCGTGACGGTGAGAGAAGGCCGAATGGTAAGTCGCTCGTAGGCGGTATAATTTTCTTCACCTTTGCCATCCGCCATTTGTATCTCCTGTCTTAGCTGGGCATCAGAGGGGCCATTTTTTCTCATATATGTACGTTCTGCGGCCGAGATTTTGAATACGTCATCATAAAAGCCGGGTAGTGCTATTTGTCCTTTCGAGGTATGCAACTTGGCAATGATATGAGCTAAACCGTGGATTGGGTTTGATGCAATTCCGCCGTATATTCCAGAATGCAGATCGGTACCTTGGCGTGTTACCAATAGCTCGGCGTGGATATTGCCACGAAGGCCGTAGGTTAGGGCGGGTTGGTGCAGGTCCAGCATACGCATATCTGACACCACGGCGCAATCAGCTTTAAACAAAGCTTGGTGTGTGCCTAAAACATTGCTTAAATGTTGGCTTCCGATTTCTTCTTCACCTTCAAATAAACACTTAATATTGATGGGAAGTCGATGTTCGGCCATGAGGCTTTCCACGGCTTTAAGGTGTAAAAACAGTTGACCTTTGTCGTCAGAAACGCCCCTCCCGTAGAGATAATCGCCCCGAATTGTAGGCGCGAAAGGGGGTGTTTCCCATTCGTTTAATGGGTCGGGGGGCTGTACATCATAATGCCCGTAAATCAATAAGGTAGGTTTGGCAGTATCAATCCACTCTTCGGCATATACGACGGGGGGCGCTACCCCAGAGGTCAATTGTGCTACCTGTTGCATTCCCATCTTCTGGAGATGCCTAGCCAGCCAATCGGCGCAATCAAACAGGTGAGAACGATAAGCAGAACCTGAACTCACGCTTGGAATTCGAACGAATTCTTTCCATTCGTTGAGCGTGCGAGTGTACATGTTCAAAAGAAATTTACTGCTTCAAATTCCAGTTCTTTCGATAGTCCGAAGTGTGCCTTAAAGTTAGGGATGTTGCGCAGTACCCCGATTTTTACGCCTTTACCCGTCCGCGAAGAGGGCAAAAAGTTTCGATCTTCTTTGTAATCGAAGTAAGTCGGATTGAGTACGATTTTTTGCCCTTTAAATTCTCCCATTCTTTTCAGCACGTTGATGATGGCGGCTTTCTTTTGGTCTTTGGTCGTTTTGCCCGCAACAGCCTTGTCAATCGCCGCCCCTACGATTGCGTGAGTGGTGGCAGAGAGTGGAATGGTTTGTTTATTCAACTGCTCCAGCGTAACATTGTCAAACAAATCGGCATATTTGAAAGGAATCCAGTGATGTACTTCAATGCCAATGGGTTGAAGTGAGGTAGGGTTGCCAAAGTGATGTTTTCGGGCGTCAAATCGGGCGCTGGCCTTGATGGCATTTTCGGCTTTGAACCCCTGCGTTTTGATGTCCGACCATTTTTTGGTTTTGTTTTGCTCGTAGGTTTCTAATTCTAGTGCTTCCAACAATATTTCCGCCAATATCGATTGAACCCCGCGGACTTCTTTCAAGCGGTCGTATATTCCACTTAGTTCATTGACCAATACCGCCATTTCATAGTCTTGATTTAGTGCGTTTTTGGCGTAACTTTCGGTAAGAATTTCGCCCAAAAGAGTGTTCTCAAGCTCTTTACCGCCTGCGGGGGTGTCTTTTTTGGTTGTTTGCTCGGTATTGTCTTTTCGTCGTTTGTCCTGAACTTGCTGCCAGTCGGCTGCGGCGGTATGCTGTACGGGTGGCTTTGTATCTGACGGAGTGCCTGGTATTAGCCGTGCCAGAATACCTGCTACCGCACCTAATTTTTGGGCTTTGGCTTTATTGCGTCTCCAAAAGGTAGAGAGACTTTCGCGCCAAGTTTCAAACTCGGCTTCCAATTCAGCATTGATTGAGGGCGATGCTTGAGAGGGAGGGATGTGATAAGGCTGCATTGTTTTTAGCGTTTAGAACGGCGTCGCAGTTCGATGAATACTGGTTTTTTCATATGGGGTGGTACGGTTTTTAGGAGCACTTCCCAAGTGCTGAAAAGAATCGTACCGTACTCAGGGCGTGCCGGTATTTCAGGTAAAAATAGCATGGTTGTAAATGAATTAAAGGGTAATTGACTCGGATTAGCGTGTCGACCAACGGTTTACTTTAGGCTGATAGCGTCTTTCCCGAAAGGTAGCAAAGCGGTTACGCGGTTTTATCCAACGAATCCTGACATTGGCATTGGCGGGAAGCACCTGCCCCATGGATGATTTAAGGCCGTTAAGGCAGCTTTTGCAGGGGTGATCCTGAATCAGCATCTGGACTCTCTGAATGTTATCGGCAAATAATGGGTTTACCTGGCGCTGTCGTTTCAGCCATTCAATGGCTTGGCTTTCAGGGTGCACGTGTGTGGTGGCTGAAGTGGGCTGCCATGTGAGCATGTTTATAGCACTGATGTCGGGTTCGGGCAAAAAGATTAGGCCGTTTCTCGATTCATCGGTGTACAGGTACGGGGCAGTCGGCGTTCCAGTGTTTGTTCTTCGATAGACGGTCGGTGGATCGTCGCTGAAATGTTGGAATACCGATGAGGGTAACTGTCGCCGAAAAATGATGCGGATGACCGCCGATGACCGCTCTGGTGGCTTATCCCAACTATCGTTAAGATCGAAGGGACGGAAATCATCCGCATTGTCCAATAACGTGGTTAGGTGCTGCCAGTCGTCCTGCGCTACGGGTTCTTCCACTGGCTCATCGTAATCAAAAGGCTCGTTTTCGTCAAAGAATTGCATGATGCTGAAAAACGTTTTGAGTTCTCTCTGAATCATTGTTTTACGAAAAAAATAGATTCAGAGAGAAACGTGAATACTTGCTTAATAACGTGTCTGCTGGCTGGGGCCTACAATTCGGCTGTTGCGTTGCGGACCGTTTTTCTCGGTCATTAAACGACGCTGAATCAACACCGACGGCTGCATATAACTAGCTTCGGATTGCTGAGCATCGGCCGAAAGGTCTACTCCCGTAACCGTGCGGTAGGAGTGAATGTAGCGCTGAATATTGTCGCGAAAGTTGGTTGCCCAGCTACCAGCTACGATGGTACTTTCTTCGTTAGACCAGTCATGCACACGAATCGAAAGCAGAATGATTTCACCGTACTGCGCCAAATCGTAATAATGGGTAATACTCGTACTGCCCCAGTTCTGAATTTGCTTCATCCGGTCTACGCGATCCATCCAACCCTCACGATATGGCACCATGATACGACCGCCTAAAAACTCCCTCATTTCTGGCCGAGCCAGCAGATACTGTTGGAGCATCATCTCCTGACGGGCGGTCCAAGTTAGGTTTCCGTAGGCATTGTGGTTTCCTTCGGCCAAGAGTAAATGCACTTCTCGCAGGTTGTTGAGGATGGGAAAAGCATCTGCAATGCGGGTCGTGTCGTCAGATTCTTTGAAATAAATTGAGGCGCCGTGTAGTAAATTATGAAAAGCTTCCAGAAACTTTGAGCGACTATCGACTGATTTGAAGGTAGGCACTGCCCGTCCCTGCAACGACAATCCATAGGTATGGTCGTATTCATAGGCGCGGCGTTTGATGGTCAGAGTGTGTTGTTCGTCCTGAATATATCCCCAAAATAAATTGGCCAGTGGGCGCAGCGGGTCAATGTCTAGTTGGGATAAAGGATCGGTGCCTTGGTTGGTGGAGACATTCTGAAACCTTAAACTGATGGCGTTCATGGTTTGGACCAACATTCCCTGCTCTACCCAGTAGCTCCAGATAAGCTCGATGCCTGGCAAATAATTGATGCCAAAGACATTTGGGGCCAACGGATGGCTGACCAACAAATCATCGCGCCATTCATCAAGTCGACTCAGAATGTTTTGGAGGTAAGGCGTGTAGTCACTTTCGTCTGCGTTGGAACTTGGATAACTGTCGATGTAAGAATCAATGGTACCCGTATAAACATTGTTGGTGGCCCACAAATAAGCTTGCGCCGCTGATTTGAGCAGTCGATACGCATTAATGTTTGTAAATGGCAACGGATGAAGTTGCTCGTTGCGGTTTGCCACCTGATTAGCAATTCTTGAGTTTTGCCCAGTTTTTCGCAAATCAGCAAGACGGGCCGAAGGGGGACGAAGTGTAATGGGTGGAACCTGTCCAGTGCTTTGTCCGCCCAGAATTCCATCCATCAGACTGTCAAAAAGCCGAAAGTCTGGCACTCGGGCCTTGAGAGCGTCCCATAGTTGTTGGGTGGAATGTTCTAAATCTTCGGTATTTGCCCTTTGTAGATATACTTTCGAGCCCCGATTGAGTACTTCTTTTACGTTTTCTAACCCTTTCCGCATCCCAGTGTCCGTTCCTCCAAAAATGAGTTCCTGGGGGGCATAATACCGGTAGTTACTTAGATTTCCTTTTGCATCATACTCTGGAACGGATGGTACAAATTTGATACCGCCAAGTTTACCGAATTTTTGAAATAGGTTTTTAAACTCTTCATTGGGAAGTGACCAAAGTAGCTTTTCAGGTTTTTGGGTATTACTCAATAACTGATATTGCTGCTCCCTAAGCAGGGTATCAAGTGCAATATCATGCTGGAGGTCAATCTTTCCGCACTGCGTCACTTTAAAAACAATGTTGTGCTTTTTGATTCTTTCCAAATCTGTGACGGGTTCTCCGTTGATATGGACCGTCATGAAACCCATCAGCGGTTGATTGGTATTTTCGTCAATGACCGAATCGCACAATTCGAACACAAGAGACGTCACATCTTCGGGGACCTCGGCTTCTGGGGGGCATTTTTCCTTCAGGCATTCTTCGATTTTGTTGCCCAATTTTTCAAAGTTTTGGTCAAACTTGGCACCGAGCCCTTCAACTTTTACTTTGATTTCTTGGACGTCCCACTCAATGCGTTTTACATCCTCTTTGGTGCTCTTTAAATCACTGTTTATGCTTAGTAAGTTAAGTGTGTTGCCTTTGGGAGGTGTTAATTTAACGGTGGACGGCTCACAGTATAAGGGATTGTTGTCTTTGTCAATACACACAAATAATACTTCATATGTTCCAGCCCCGTATCGTTCAGCCACTTCCTTCAATTCAGACATGGCCATCGGGTAGGCAACGGACGGTTCAATGGAACTATCGGTGGCTAAAAAACGCTGAATTCCCTTGTCTTCTAATACATCACCCCCGTCTTTTCTGATAATGAAATTCCAGCTATAGTCATTGAGGGCGTCGAGCAGGATGGGAGTCCCGTCGGAGGCTAAGACCTGAAACATCAGTTGCCAGTAAGCAGTATTCCAATTTGGAGGGGTCGGAGGAATTAGTAGGATTTTGGAAGGTGTTTTATTTTCCATGATTTTAATTGTTTTAAATAGGAATTAATTCAAATTTCCTCGGCTTTCGGCCCTTCCCAAGGCCCAACGATTGAGGAATCGGGAAAGAAGATAGCTTTCGGTGGTGGCATTGACACGCCCATCGGCCCGGGCCTGCCCAATGACCGCAAAGGTCAGGGAAGGAGGGAGGTCGCTCTCATCGGTTGCTGGTTGGCTGGCGACGGTTGAATAGAGCTCCCTCAAACGCTCTGGTTGACGGTGCTTGTACGGGAAAATATCCTTCAATGATCTGTTTGCAAGGTATTTGGAATGATGGTTGGTCAACAGCTCGGCGAATTCAGGCATGACCTCTTCTAGAGCCCTAATGATGTCCCGTTTATCTTGCTCCAAATCTTCCAAAGGATAAAGCTGTTGCCAGAGATGCTCAAATCGTTGCCATTGCGGGTCGGGATAGAGCAAAGCGCCTACCGACATACTCAGCTTTACACGAATCCAGGGAAAGGGATGAGGATCATCGAGTTTGATACGAAACATGAAATACCTTGGCAAACTCACAACATTCATCAAGCCCTGCGTGGCGGTAATGCCCAAATGGCCCGTGGCCCAAAAGTCAGCAACAATCTCCGAAATCCATCGTTCATAAAGGCTCCAAGCAATGTGTTGTGAGGGAGGGGCTTGGGCGATTTTATTTTTGAGTTCTTTTCGTAATGTTTCTACCAGATTCAGCAACGCAGCGCCCTGATGGCCCACTTCATGAATCAATGACGAGGCTATTCCGCTACCAATCATTCGTTCCCGTGGTACTTGGATGATGGCTACTGGATTGTAATCCCCCCCCGGCAGGCGGGTGCGGGCGCGTCGAATGGCCGCCCCGTGGCCCCGTTCCAAAAAACACATGACTGGAGGAACCTCATATAACCCCTCTTGCGAGGCCAGCGCGTCGGTTGCTACTACATCTAAACCCGCAATCCATACGCCTGTTTGGTGTTCAGAACGTTGGGTGAGAACATCGGCAAAAATATCTAACTGATCGAGTATGTTATTAAAACGAAGCTTTAATACCGCATACGCTGCCTGCGCTTCGGCGGCATTGCCAAAAGTTTCGTCAGCCTCTCCCCGCAGTTGAGCCAGATAGGTTTGTACCTTTTGCCGGAGTTCAGTTTTAGCGCTCACCAAATGGTTTGTGATGGCCCTGAGTGCTTCGTTGGAAGGCCCAGCTGCGCTTACCATGGGTGTACTCAAAGAAAAAGGTTGCAACTGACCTAGCCGGGTGAGCATCGAAAGGGCTTCGTTTTTTAGATAGTCCCGAATCATGTCGGAGGGATTTTTAGATGCCGTAAATGATAATGCTACTTCCCCGGCGTACCCAGCGCCCGCTGCGGCCGCCCCCAGTTGGAGGGGTGCTGGGGTAAGCATTGCTACCGTACGAACTTGGAGCACTCATCAAACCTGGTGCATACCGACGGGCAGATTCTATCATGGCGGTGCGGGCCGCCTGTTGGGGCTGATACGAAAGCTGAGGCGAGCGGGCGGTACGGCGGGCGGCGTCAGAAGCAAAACGCACATAAGCCCGGGCAACTTCAAATTCACGGTCTTCGGCGCTTAATCCTTCCAGCTCCAACCCAAAGGCTTTGCCAGCCATCCCTGCCAATTTTCCGCCGATGGCTCCTCCTACACCAGGCGCTACTAAGTTACCTAATGCAGCACCAGCGATGGGCAAGGCTTTCTTAGCGACACTTTTGAGCATTCCTCCCAAGGCTTTGCCTGCCGATGATTTGGCAAAGTTGCTTACCCCGCTCGCTACTTTTTTGAACAGACCTCCCAGAAATTGTTCTAACTCGGCTTCATTGCTGACCGAGAGCAACTCGGTGGCTAATTCCATTTCGAGGGCTTCGTGCATTTCGCCCGACATCTCGTTGCCAAACTCAAAGGTTTCATTGCCAAATTCAAAGGTTTCGTTGCCAAATTCGAAAGACTCTTGTCCGAATTCATTGCCAAACTCAAACCCTGTTTCGCCGACGGTACGATCAATGTTGTGCATGATTGAAAAAAGTTAAAGTGAATTAAATTGTTTTGATCTTCCTGATTACCAATGCCGTGCCAGTGGATCAAAACGCCCTTTTGGGTCGTTTTAGGAAATAGACGCGAAGTGTTGTTCGCTTTTTTTGAGCTGGGATGCGAACATTTTTTCGCACAGTATTTAGGGCAATTTACCGTTTAGTAAGTAGTCAGGTCTTTTGCTTGTTCTCGAAATCATTTTTAGTATTTTCGTTACCCCGTATTATTTTTTACCGCGCAGAATTATGAAATACCCAACGATTTGGTATAAGGATTTCACGCGCCATTCTCAACGTTCGCGTGACGCTTTATTGAAATCACTTGCTACTATCAAGGCATGTGTTAAAGACCATTTTGTGGCCTCTGCTCCCGGATTGATTTTGCTGGATACTACGGATACCTCGGACGCCGTCTGTGGTTTATTGGAAGAAGCGTTTCAGCGGCATGAGCGGACGATAGTGGTGATTTTTGACAACGAGATGTACCGCTCGGAAGTGATCTGGGAGTTGCTGTTTGCGGGAGCATCGAAAGTGTATGATTTTGAACATACTCCGTTGATTCATCAGGTAATTGAAGAGCAGCTTAATCGTTGGCATACGATTGAGGGGTTGATACAAACCGATTTTGTGAAAGAAAACCTCATCGGAGAGTCTGCCATTTGGAAAAATACGCTTCGTGAAATGATCGAAATTGCGACGTATTCAGAATCTTCGGTATTAATTATCGGAGAAAGTGGCACTGGTAAAGAGATGCTTTCCAGATTGGTCCATCATTTTGATCCACGTCGTCCCAAAGGAAATATAGTGCTGGTAGATTGTACTACGATTTCGCCAGAACTCTCAGGAAGTGAGTTTTTTGGGCACGAAAAGGGGGCTTTCACGGGCGCCGTCAATGCCCGTGAAGGTGCGTTTTCATTGGCCAATAATGGCACCCTTTTTTTGGACGAAATCGGCGAATTACCCCTGCGCTTACAGGCGGAGTTATTGCGGGTGGTTCAGGAAGGTATGTACAAACCCATCGGAGATAATTTTTGGAAAAAAACTGTTTTTCGGTTAGTAGGTGCCACCAATCGACTGCTGGACGAAGAGGTTCGTAACGGAAGATTTAGGCTAGATTTGTATTATCGCATCTCGTCGTGGGTTTGTAAAGTACCATCTTTGGAAGAACGACGCGAAGATATACCGCTTTTGGCGCAGCGTTTTTTTGAAAAATCTTTCCAAAAAAGGGATTTGCCGTCTATTGATGCTTCACTTATGGCTTATTTGACTTGCCGCTCTTACCAAGGCAATGTGCGTGAATTACAACAATTAATTCAGCGGATTGCCAATCAGCATGTAGGCAAAAGCCCGATTACATTGGCCGATATTCCGAGTCTTGACCGCCCTGAGCGTCAGATTTCGGCGGAATCGTTGCCTTCTTCAAACGATGAGTATCAGAGTGCCATTCAGAAGATATTAGAACGGGGGTTGAACTTGCGAGAACTTAGGGATTTGACCACTCAAACGGCAATTGAATTAACTTTACGCCGCGAGAAAGGGCGTGTGGCCCAGGCGGCCAATCGTTTGGGTATTACGAGCCGAGCCATTCAATTTAGGAAAACCCGAAAACAGGAGGAGTAACGGCTAATCTTCTGGGCGAGGATCCAGTGCCTTGGAATCAATCAAGTATTCCGAACGATAATAATGCCGATGAAACAGGAATATCCCAGAACCAAGGCATAGGGCGACAATCCCCCAAATGGGTACTCGAAACATAATTACAAAGTAGAGCGCAATGAATGTGTAGATACCAAGCTTTAGTAAATGCTCCATGGTATGGTGTTTCTGTAAAAAACGCCCGAAAATCAGCCATAGCAGACTGAGTAGCAGCCCAAACCACTCAACTATATACAAAAAACCTATTCCTTTGGGGAGGTAACGAAACAAAAAAAGTGTTTCGGGGAGCATAAGTAATGCAAATAGACCGCTGTATTTGTAAAATCGCTGTGCCAATGTAAAGGGAAGGTTGCGGAGCATAGGTAGCTGGACATGCTCAAATTCATATAAATGCAGTAGTAACACTACTTGCACCATACCAATGGCGGCCCCCGCGAGCGAAAACAGGCGCTCATCGTAGCTATCGGTGGGGTAGATTTTACAAACTCCCACGACCACGATGCAGGTAAAAACTTTGGTCAAAAACAGTAAAATGGGCGCTTTATTGAATAAATATAACACAAAATACGACCAATAAGGCTTCGTAAATCGGCGATTGAAAAAGGCTGAAAGTTGATTGAGGCGGGTGTCTGGATTGGGGCGAAATAGTCGGTACTCGTACGCCCATACGCCCGTAATTGGCAAAATTAGTAAATAACCAGCCGTAATAATGACGGCTTCGGGTTGGCCCAGTTTCCAGCCATAATAACCCACAAAGGCGGCATACGCCAATACGGGCATCCAAAGCATCATTTGGATGCCCCAGAGTAAAAGCCAACGGGTGGATGGGGGAATCAATACCAATTCGAACAGAAAAGAGTGAGAGTCCCACAAGAAACGTTGCCGTACAAAAAAGAGGGTTTTAAGGTGGTACAACGCCCAAAGTCCAAACACCAACACTAGCAAAAAAGGGGAGGCAAACACGTAGGCCGACAGGGCAATGTGGTCTTCAGGACGAAGAATACCAAACCCAAACATCAGGCTCAAAAACAAAAAGCCTGTGTTTTGGCGGTAATATTCCCTTACGAGGGTTTTATAGAGGATGTTCCAAAGTGAAAGCAAGGGATGAAGGGGGATTGGAAACTAAAAAATGTGAAACCGAAAAACCAAAAAATGAAAAACCGAAAAAGGGGGGCGCTACGGGGTGCTTTGCGTCTGCGCAGTATTTAACCGAACGTACTTAGTGCCGATGGGTTGGGATTGATTCTGGTTGGATTGATTGATTTTTAACGCGAAAAACAGTTTGAATCGGCAGTTTCTCAAACATAAAATCCTGATGGGATGATAACAGAAAACTGACTCCTTGGGCGTGGTAATCGCGGACAAGTTCATATACTTTCAACACTGTAGAATCGTCAATTGTAATGAGCGGTTCGTCCAAAATAATTACTTTAGGATTGCCCAAAAATGCCAACGCCAACGACGTTTTTTTTAACATTCCGCTTGAGTAAGTTCCCGAAGGTTGATATAAAAACGGCTCAATTCCGAGGGTGTCAATGAGTTGGTCTACCTGCTCAGCTTTGGCTTGCTTGGCGGTTGCCACGAATTGAATGAGGTCGTTGGCCGTTAAAAACTCAGGATAATCGGGTTCAGCCTCGCCATAGTTGATGCTGAGGCGGTAGGCGGTGTGGGAGCGGCGGATGTCCATTCCGCCGAGGGTAATTTCGCCCTCAAACGGCAACATTCCCGCCAATGTTCTGAAAAAAGTGGTCTTCCCCGAGCCATTTGCCCCTTTGAACCAGTGGATGCCTTCTGTCAAAACCAAGTCGGGCACTTGGATAACCAAATGCCCGCCGTAGGATTTTTTAAGATTTTTAATGACAATCATGTTCTGCGAGGTGAGATAGAAAAACAAAAATAAAGTAACTCTACTTTGCTACTGTACCTGCGAGATTACTTTTTGTTCTTTTCGGGTACGGGCCACGGCCAGAACGTGTTTGCCGATTTTAACGCCGCAGCGATTGCCCTCATCACAACCCGAACGGTAGTGAATCCCACCGTAAAGTCGGCTGATGTTAACACTCATTGCGGCATCTCTGAACGATTTAAAGGACAATACCCCGTGTCCATGTTTGAATTCAGTAGAATCAGTAAAAGCAATGGAATCTCCGTGAACAAAACTCAACACCTCAGCGGCGGCGGCTGAGATGGTACTGTGCCCGCTGGTGTATTCAGGAAAAGGCGGAGTTTGCAGAAAAGGTTGCCATTTGGGGTCAATATCGGTATTGATAACCGTTTCTGGACGCACTTTTCGGGTGCGGTATTTTTCTTCCCAACAGCCAATAAACCCGTCAATCAACGCAATGGAAGTGAGGGCGTATCCTTCAACGCTTTTGTCAAAAGAGGCTTTAGTCTTTCTCGAAACCGTTTCATGAATGGCTAGCCAGTGCCCTCCGGGGGTCATTTTTTTGTTAGCAAACATCACGTGCCCTACCACATTCATCACAAATGGATTGTCATCCCAAAACCAAGCAATCCGTTTTTGTTCATCGGTAAGGTTTTTACCTACTTCATATACCTCACGGGTTTCGCGCCAAAATTCACTGTTTTTATCCTTGGTCCACATGGGTGGGCGAGGGGGCATGAATTGGGTGGCGGAGTCGAGGGTTATTGTTCTGATTTTGTGCCATTCAGGCTCGCAGGCATCCGCGTAAGCGGGTGGGGTGGGGACCCAAGTGCCAGGTTCATTGGTGACTGTAAACCGGATGCCTCGGGTTTGTTTATAACGATCCTTTGAGGAATACCGCATTATGTGCGCGGCCACGCTATCGCCGTAGGCCAGGGAGTTTTCAATGACCTCGCTGGGCACGCCCATGTCCTCATATTTTTTGTAAAATTCTTTTTCGTATTCGTCAAAAAAACTAGCCGAAAAAGTAAGGTTTCGGGCTACTTTCAGAAAAGCCCGCGTACTGGCCAACGGAAAGCAATATTCCTTGTCGGCATCTGGAGCGGTCGGGGCGGTAAAGTCTTTGAGTTTTCCACCCAATGATTCATAAGCAGGATAGCCAGGAACCATTGCTTCATAGCCTGCAAGGTTGGCGTATACATAAATGCGACTCGCCACCGGGGGCTTGAAAATGTCGTGAATGATAACTTCAGTAAGCAATTCGACCGATTGATGATAGAGTTCGGGGTCAGCGGCTTTGGCGTTATATTCTTCGGGAGGTAATTTGGGTTTACAGGCACTCATCAGCAAGTAAACGACTCCCACGCTTACCAGTAAAGACTTTCTCAACATAGCTTCTGAAAAAAATCAAAATTAAAATTCAAAAAAACACACCTTCAGAATGCAAATTTACGAAACGATACCGTCAATAAATTGATTTTTATCAGTTATTTAGGCCGCGACTACTAGGCGGAGGTTTAAATACGAAAAAAGCCGCTATTTGATGAGCGGCTTTTAACACACATATTCTGTGGTCTTTATTTTTTTATTTTCTTGGCTGTATACGGAACACACATTACGATGCAGCAGTTAGCACTGGCCTCTATAATGATGGGGCAGCACCCTTCCGCTGGGCAAGTGCCTGAACTTGAGGTGTATGTGTATGTTCCGCTTTCTTCCAATAACACCTGATTGCCCTGAGCGATAGCCGTGGTAGAGCCTGTTTTGAACCACTGTACACCCGTAAATTGGCTTGGGATGGTCAGCAGGGCTTTTTCGCCACCGCAAAGCTTGATGGGTACGCTAAAACATTGACGGTCTAGGTCATCTTCCGACTCTGATTGATTGGAAGGCATACTATCTACATCCTTTTCGTTGGCCTTGCTGATTTCGGCAGTATTGAACCACACGCCCTGTGCAACCACTTTTACTTTGATGGTCAAGGCTACCGTATCTCCGTTTATACCAATAGCGCCGATGGTCCATTTGGAGGTTAGGGGATCGTAACTGCCAGCGGCTGTATTGTTAGATAGGCGATTAGTAGAGCTGCTGAGGTATTGTACACCCGCATTGAGCGAGTCGATGACCTCTACACCCGTGGCAAAACTGGTGTTTTCGTTCCATACTTTGATCGTGTATTGCAGGGTATCTCCGATTTGTACAAGTTTTTTACTGATTGATTTTTTGAGTTTTAAATCAATGAGACTATCACAATCCTGCACCGTTACGATAATCGGGGTTCTCAATACACTGATGCCACCGCAATTTTGGGTAGTTCCGCGTGCCTCTACGTAGAATGTATCGGTGACACTGGCGGTGCCAGTAGGCTTATAACTTAGCACTCCCGTGGCTATTGCGGAGCCGCCCGTGGCGTTGGCGTACCAATCGGCAGTTACCCCGCTCAATACGGTTGCTTTTAATGTTGGGATTGTATCACCTGCACAGGCAAACACATTTGGGCTGATAGCCACTGGGGCAGCGGGGGTACAGTTACATGCCGCAGGGGCTAAAATAGTGGTGTCAAACTTACAGATTGAGGTCAGACTGTCCGTGATTTTCAAACTTATCGTTGGAGGAATATTGCTTACGGTATAAGGACCATTTCCGTTGCCTGTTAGGGTACCCGCATTGACTTTGATGGTGCCGTTTTTTTGGGTTACGTTAAACGTTACGCTGTATGATTTTTTGTCGGGCGCACAGGCGGGTGCTGTAAACGTAAAACTCGTTTTCAAGCAGGCAGGAGGGCAGGGAAATTCGCCAACAAAAGGATAATTATGCACTTCACCCCCAGATGCTTCATGGGTAAGGTTGCCGCCTACTACTAATCGACCGTCAAAATTACCTCCCGATAAAGTAGCGTTTCCGTTTGGAATAATGGCCGAGCCATAAAAAGTACCTATAAACGTAACGTTTGTAGCTTGGTGAAAATTAAAGAGTAACCGAAACAAAGAGGGAGAACCTGCTGCTGGCGTAACTGCATTTACCAAGGGCATTTGAACGTTTGTGTGGGTTGAGCCGCTGACGTTTACCACGACAGAAGCACCAGAGGGGATATTTTTAAACACAAAGTTCTTCCAACTTGACACATTAAATACCTGCACCGACGAGCTGTTGTTTCCAATCAATGTATCCCCGCTCAGGGTTCCAGTAGGGGTAAGCGTGGCCCAATAGAGGCTTTTGGTAGAAATATCGATTAAACAACTGTCGATGTTTAGTCCTATTCCGCCTATCCCAAGACTATCGGTGACGGTGATGGAATTGGGCAAATTGCTCTGATACGTGCCCCCCATCGCGATGCCTGTTCCGCCCACCCCGAACATATTGGTCGAGCCTGTGATGGTTCCACCAATCAATAAGGCTGGTAAATTGGTGGAGGCAATCACGTAGGTTCCGCCACCCGAAGAGCCAATTCCATAATAAGTGTTGTAAGGAATGCTTGGGTTGCCAAGGATTAAATTGCCCTTAATGGCCACACGCCCTTCGATTTCGGCGGGTACACCTTGGCCTCCATCTTTTACATTGAAATTGCCACCAACCAATACATTAAAGACTTGACTGTAGGCCCTGACTTGATTGTTTGGCCAATTGAACGGAAGGGGGAGATAAGTGGTATTTATAGGGTAGCCGCTTTGGTTGTTGTCTTGAATTAAGTCATTGTTGGCGTCGGGTGCTAATGTTAGTGGAGGGCAATCGACACCCACACATCCGCTCAACTTAGTTCCTAGTCCGCAGTTTTGAGCTTGCGCTCTGGATAGACCTGAACTTAGTAAAAAATAAGCCATTACGAAAGACGATAGTAGATTTAAAAATGTCCTTACAGTTAAAGCTTTTGGGTTAGATAGTAGGTGTTGCATTGCCTTGGTTGTTTTAATTTTAGCTTCAAACCAAGGCCTCTCAATAAGTGTGCCATTTTTTTAAATGGGCTAATTATTTATGTATTTATATCCCTATTTGGTTATTTATTTGAATTTTTAGGGCTAAAAAAGGTTTTTAAAGATAAAATGGATATTTACTTTGTTTTGGGCTTCTTTGTAGGGTAGAATCGGGAGATACGTCAATCAATATCCCTTGGCTAACGGGTTTTATGCGCTACATTTTGCCGTTTATTGTTCCAACAAAAAACAATCATTCTGGCGGTTTTTTATTTTATTCAACCCTTTCATAATCAAAGTTTACGGCAGGGTTTTCTCTGGAAAATCGCTTAAAAAGTTGTAATTCTAAAAACAAAAACGTATTTTTCACCAAGCTAAAACTAACAACGCAACGTTTTAGGTAAACAAAACGTAATCAATCATTATTAAACCACTTACATCGTTTGGTAGAAAAAATAATTTCCTTGGAAGATGTGTCACTTGTTGACTTTCTCGGCGTAGAAAACAACCACATCAAAGAAGTTGCTGCCGCTTTTCCAATGAGTAAAATCATTTCACGCGGCAACGAAATACGTGTAATGGGCACTCAGCCCGAGATTCTCCGCATCAGCGATATTCTGGAGTCCCTTCTGCAACATTACCAGAAATACGGCAAAATCACCAACGAAAACGTACGTCATTACCTGACCGCCAATGGAGGTTCCGTGGCGCCGCCGCACGTATTGGAGGACGAAAAAGACGTGATTTTGTACGGTACCAAAGGAGTGGTAGTGAAGGCCAGAACCGCCAATCAGCGGTTGATGGTGGAAAAAGCGGCTGAAAGCGATTTGCTGTTCGCTATCGGGCCCGCAGGAACGGGTAAAACCTATACCGCAGTGGCTATCGCGGTGCAGGCGTTGAAAGAAAAAAAAGTAAAAAAAATCATTATTACCCGGCCGGCCGTGGAGGCAGGAGAAAATTTAGGGTTTTTGCCAGGCAATCTGGAAGAGAAAATTGATCCGTACTTGCGCCCTATTTATGATGCGCTTGACGACATGATTTTGGGTGAAAAATTGAAGTTTTACCTTGAAAACCGAATTGTCGAAATTGCCCCCCTCGCGTACATGCGCGGGCGAACTCTAAATAACGCTTTTATCCTGCTCGATGAAGCTCAGAATACGACTCCTTCGCAGATGAAGATGTTTTTGACGCGGATGGGCCCCAGTTCAAAAGTGATTATCACGGGCGATAAAACCCAGATAGATTTACCGAAAAATCAAAAGTCCGGTTTGAAAGATGCGCTTGAAACCCTGAAAGATGTGAAGGGGATTGCCTTTGTCGAGCTTGATGGACGTGATGTAGTGCGCCACCGCCTCGTCAAAGACATTTTGGATGCATATGAAAAGAAAGAGAAAGAATAGTGAGCAGTTGGCAGTGAGTAGTCGGATAAAAAGACGGCTCACTGCCAACCGTTTTCTTCGTGTTTTTTTACTTCTGAATTTTTTACACCTTGCTTCTTACGCGCAGCGCTGTGCTGCCGTTCAATATGATTCAGCCATTGCGAAGCGCTACCCTTATTGGCGCCTAAAACGCACAATGCTTGAAGATTCCATTCAATCTTATTTAAAAAATGCTACCACCGACCGCAGGGCTCGGCAAGCGGCGCTTTGCGCCCAAGTGCGTATCCCGGTCGTTGTGCATGTGGTCCATAATAATGCCGCCATGACGATTGGTGGGCGTGATAATGGCAACATCTCGGATGATCAGATTTTGGCTCAAATCAGAACCTTAAACGAGGACTATCAACGAAAGCCTGGAACGCGTGGCTTTAATACCAACCCAGTGGGAACTAATACGGGGATTGAATTTTATTTGGCCAATGAAGACCCCGACGGAAATCCGACCAACGGTATTACGCGCCATTATTATAGCGCTAAAAGCACTTTTGATATCTTCACTGACGACCAAACGCTCGCTGATATTGTCAGTTGGCCCACCGACCGCTACCTCAATATCTGGGTTAGCCGATTTGGGAATAATTACCTGGGAATCGGACAGTTTCCATCGGCCACTGGCGTGAAAGGGCTAGACAGTGCCAATGAGCTATTGGAAAAAACGGATGGGGTTTTTATTGACTACAAAGTGTTTGGTTCGGGCGGGGCAGTAACGAGTAGATTGTACAGCCTTGGACGTACCACCACCCACGAAGTGGGGCATTGGCTGGGATTGATTCATACATGGGGAGACACCGATTGCGGCGATGATTATTGTGCTGATACTCCCCCGGCTCAGTCGGGCAATCAGTCAACCAACTGCGGGCCGTTGTTTTCTACCTGTTCGGGTGTTCGTACCCGCAACATGACCGAAAACTTCATGGATTATTCGCCTGACTCCTGCATGAATATTTTTACTGTCAACCAGAGTGAACGAATGATGGCCGTGATTGAAAAAGCCCCCCGTCGGGCGCGGCTGGTCAAATACTGGTGTTCAAAAGTCCCTTTTGGAGACACGTTTGACGTGAAAGTGTTCCCGAACCCAGCCTCTGACCAAGTAAATATTCAAATCAACGTTACTGAATTTACGGATTTTGAGGTTGAATTGTACAGCATAACGGGACAATTGGTAGGCAATCAAAAATTCACTGATTATCCAAGTTGGTTGGTTACGTTTCCAACGACCAATATTGCGCCTGGGGTTTATATTGTACGGGTTAAGACTGAAAAAGAGACAGTTAGTAAACGCTTGGTCATTACACGATGAATGTTCTGCTGCGTTGTTGTATCGCCTTCTGTTGTGGAATCCTTCTGCATAAGGCGCTTCCCGAACATTGGTTGACCGTCATCAACGGGCCAATGATGGGCGGCGTTGCCGTTGTCTTCATTGCCTTTTTTTTCTTGGTTCTTTTTTCGCGCGGCAACCGTTATTTGTCAGGAACGCTGATGATAGTACTCTTTGCGGGATTGGGTTGGTTGCGAACGCCGCAGACTGTTTTGGAAAAAGATTGGTCACAACTGACGGCTTATGAAGCCGTGGTGCTTTCTCCATCCGAAACCCGCGCCAAAACCTACAAAGTTGAAGTGGAATTACTTCGGGGCAAAGGCGAAAACGGCTGGCATCCAATGCAAGGTAAGGTCCTGATTTACCTTGATAAAATGGCGAAAAAACCACACTATGGGCAAATTTTGTTGGTGAGGGGCCAGCCTCGGCGGGTGGAGCCTCCGCAAAACCCTGCGCAGTTTGATTACCAAAAATTTCTGGGTCAAAAACAAATTTATCATCAGCACTACCTGAAATCCTCTGATTTTTTATTTACAGGTGACTATCTAGGTGTACGGTATAAAAGCTGGGCTTTTGCTGTAAGCGAATGGAGCGATGCGGTGTTGCGGCGTCTCGTTGTTCCTGACCGTGAATATGCCGTTGCGAAAGCGATGATTTTAGGACTTCGTGATGAGATGGACAGCGAACTGATTAAGTCGTATTCGGCCGCTGGGGCCGTGCATGTACTGTCGGTATCGGGTTTTCACATCGCCATTTTTATTTCGATTTTGACTTTTATGCTCAAACGCTTGGAGAAACGCCACTACGGGCGGTGGCTCTCGTTGGGCATTACGCTCGTTACCATGTGGTTTTATGCGGTGCTCACGGGCCTTTCGGCCCCCGTAATTCGTTCGGCGCTGATGTTTACGATTTTTTTGCTGGCAAGTCCTTTGAAACGGAAAGAAAATGGCGAAAATGCCCTCTTTGGCTCCGCCCTCATTCTGTTAGCCATTGATCCGTTATTGTTATATTCCGTAAGTTTTCAGCTTTCATACGCAGCGCTGGGGGGGATTATTTTTCTTCAACCTGTTTTGAATCAGTATTTTACTCCCAAAACATGGTTGATGGGTAAATTATGGGAAATGACCACCGTAGCACTCGCTGCCCAATTCATAACCTTTCCGATTGCAGTTTATTATTTTCATCAATTTCCGACGTATTTTTTGTTGGCTAATCCTTTTGTGGCGCTTTTGGCTACCGCTATGTTGCCAGTTGCGATGGTGGCGCTGGTACTTTCGTGGGTACCTTACTTATCGGTGCTCCTAGGTTGGGGGCTGACTGGAATTACGTGGTTATTAAATGAAATCGTTATTTGGACCGATTTGTTGCCCTTTTCTACCCTTAAAGGTTTGTCTTTGTCAGCAGTCGAACTGGGCTTGGTATACGGAATCATGGCCATGTTATTGGCATTGGTGTATTACCGAGAAGTTCGTTGGGGAGGATATGCGCTGGCCTTTAGTGTCTTGCTGTGTGTTTTGCAATTAAAGGAAATGGCCCATTTTAGTCAACAAAAGTTCGTGGTCGTTCATTCCGTTTCCCGTCAATCAGTCATTAGCTTCGTAAATGGGAAGGAGGCTTTGTTGCTCGCTGATTCTGCTTTTTTTCAACCAAACCAACAACCATTCAACTTTTACCTCAAGAATTTATACGACGAACGGAACGTTCGCTCCATTCAACAACAACCGTTGGCTTCATCCGTAAACCTCTCCCGTTTTGTTAAAAATTTACCCTTCGGCAAGCTCATCGTTTGGCAAGGAAAAAGCTTTTTGCTGGTTGAAAAATCAGTGCAGACCACGATTCCTCCTGTGGTAGATTACGTGGTTATTCGAAATACAGCTTTTCGAAAAGTAGAAGAACTTCTTCCCGTTTTTGGAAATCAAAAGCTCATTTTTGATAATTCCAATAAATTTTACGCCTTGGAAAACCTCCGTAAACAAGCCAAAGAGCTGGGCCTTCCGTGGTATTTTGTTCACAATCAAGGTGCATTTTTGGCTTTTTTATAAGATATAATTAAATATTTCAAAGAATATTTCAGGACAATTTGTTTTTATAAAAACAGTTGTTTTACATTTGCATACTAAATCAATAGATATAAAGTATTAATACTTCTTGTACTCTATCCAGTATAGGTATTAAGCTTTACTAACAATTCGAATAATTGTATTTTTAAAAAAAACTACTAAATCTATATTTTTACTTTTTATGAAAAATTTCTTCCCACCCAGTTTAATCAATCTGTTATTAGTGGTTGTTTCTGTTTTTTTACCTTCTTATTTATCCGCTCAAAATACGCCAATGATTAATGCGACGGTATCGGGCAAAATACTTGATGCCCGTAGTGGTGCTCCATTGATTGGCGCGACGGTATCAATCAAAGGCACCACCAATGGCGCGGCGACTGACGTGAATGGAGAATTTGCGCTGATTACGGGCCAAAAACTTCCCTTCATCCTCCTTGTATCGTCGGTAGGTTATTTAAAAAAAGAAGTTCTGATTAGTGACAGCAAAGTAGAAATCAAACTCGAAGAAAGTGCCAATCAACTTTCGGATGTGGTAGTAACCTCCCGCCGCCGTCAAGAAGCGGTACAGGATATTCCGATTCCGATTTCGGTTATCAGAGGCGTAACGGTAGAAGACCAAGGTGCTTTTAACGTAAACCGTTTGAAAGAATTGGTGCCTACGGTTCAGTTTTATGCATCAAATGCACGGAATACAACGCTCAATATCAGAGGTTTAGGGTCTACTTATGGTTTGACCAACGACGGAATCGATCCTGGGGTTGGTTATTATGTCGATGGCGTATATTATGCTCGCCCAGCGGCTACGGCACTTGATTTTATTGACATAGACCAGGTAGAAGTACTGCGTGGTCCTCAGGGAACATTGTTTGGCAAAAACACCACGGCGGGAGCATTTAACGTAACATCTCGTGCGCCAAGTTTTGACCCCACCGCCAGCTTCGAACTAAGCTATGGCAACTATGGCTACATTCAGGCAAAAGCCTCTATCTCTGGGCCTTTAAGCAAAAAACTTGCGGCAAGGGTTTCGTTTGTCGGTACCCAAAGAGATGGGTTATTGTACAATAGCCGCACGCAAACAAATATCAATGATATTAATAATATTGGGGTGAGAGGTCAGTTTTTATACAAACCTACCGACAAGATAAATATTACGTTTATTGCAGATGTTACCGATCAAAACCCTGTGGGGTACGGATGGCCAGTGGCCAAAGTTGTGACAACCAAACGGGCTGCTTACCGTCAATTCAATGCTATTATTGCTGATTTAAATTACCAACTTCCTTACCAAAGCGCCTTTGAAAGGACATTGGACTTAGATACTCCTTCAAGAGCAGGTAACGAACTGGGCGGATTATCGTTGAATGCTGATTTTAAGATTGGGAAAGGTACATTGACTTCTACCACCGCTTGGAGATATTGGAAGTGGGATCCTTTGAACGACCGTGATTATACGGGTTTAAATTCTTTTTCTATCTCTGCTGGAACCTCTGCCCACGACCAGTTTTCCCAAGAACTCAGGTATTCGGGTCAAATAAATGATAAAATAAACGGTGTAATTGGTGCTTTTGGTTTGTGGCAAGATTTAAGAACCGACCCTGTTCACACCGAAGAAGCGGGCTCGGCACAGTGGCGTTTTGCCCAAAGCTCCACGAGTGCTCTTTGGAAAACGCCCGGTTTGTTTGACAACTTTGGCATCAAAACCACCTACGGGATAAAGAGTTCGAGTGTGGCATTGTTTGCGCAGGCTGACTGGGCGATAACTGACAAATTGCACATTTTGCCCGGGGTCAGATACAACAATGACACCAAAAAAGTGAACTACAGCCGAGTAACGTATGGTGGCTTGACTACGACTGACCCTGCTTTGTTGGCCCTGAAAAACGGGGTTTACAGTAACCAAACCTTTGATATAGATGCTTCCGAAGGCAATTTTTCGGGTCAGTTGACCTTACAATACAAATTCAATAAAAACGTCAATGCCTTTGGCACGTATTCACTCAGCTACAAGCCTATTGGGGTAAATGTGGGGGGCTTGCCAACGGCCAGCGGGAGAGTCTTGACTGAGCTGGCGACGGTAAAACCAGAAGCGGTTTCTCATGTTGAATTTGGTATCAAAACCAAACCAACGTCCAACTCTGTATTGAACGTTGTGTTCCACAATACCGACATAAAAGATTATCAAACGCAAGTACAAACGCCTGAACCAGGGGTAAACCGAGGGTATTTGGCCAATGCCGAACAAGTAAGGGTGATTGGTTTGGAAATAGACGGTAACATCAGGGTAAATAATCACGTGACCTTTACTGGTGCCTTTGCTTATACCGATGGTAAATACGTCAAGTTTACCAATGCCCCTGTGCCCATTGAAGAAGTAGGAGGAGACCGGGCATTTAAAGATATATCGGGTGGTGTACTGCCAGGGATTTCAAAATATGCGGGTTCGTTTGGTACTGAGCTAACGGGAAGAGGGAATTTATTGGGCCTAAAAGGTAACTTCTTCGGCGGGCTTGATGTCTACTATCGTTCTACGTTTTCTTCAAGCCCATCTCCGTCACAATTTTTAGACATTGAAGGTTATGCATTAGTAAATAGTAGAGTGGGTTTCAGAGCTTCCAATGGTATTTCGTTTTTTGTCTGGGGTAGAAACTTGGGCAACCAGGATTATTACGAGCAGCTTTTGGTTGCTCCAGGTAGTGCGGGCCAAATTGGGGGGATTTTAGGAGATCCACGTACCTATGGAGTTACTTTGAGATACACTTTTTGATTAAATAACCAATTGATTGTCAGGTAGTTTTATTAATAATGGTTGAAACTGCCTGACACCTATCAAAAAGCAGCTTTCGAGCGTTATGAGAATTTAACCTTTTAAACAGCCAAGACAATGCAAACACAAACACATCATCATACCCGCCTCACCCATTTGGAAATATTAGGTTTTGACCGGGTAGGTTTTGTCGAAGAAGTTACTCGTTTTATTGCCGATTACGGACACATCATAAGTGCCAAATTTGAAGCAGATGGCGTTCGTTCTGAAGGCTCATTAAGTATCATACTTGACAATAACGAGCGCTTGGACAGCCTACTTGTGCGCTTGAAAGCCATTACGGGATTGGTGAAAGTCAAACCAATTGTGTAAAAAACTAAAATTATTGCCTCGCATATTCTGAATATTGTGACTGCATTTTAAAGTTTATATTGTGAAAAAAATATATTTGGCATTGATAATAAGTGCTTTAGCTTTGTCTGGGTACGGTCAGATTACCAAACAGGTTAAAAGCAGTGAGCAGATTTGGCTGGGTTATTTTAATCAAACTCGATTGAGTGATAAGTGGGGCCTGTGGACTGATGTGCATTTTCGTACTACTGATGGTTTTGTGGGGGAGCCGTCCAAATTTTTATTTCGGACTGGATTGATGTACTATTTAACCGACGATTTTAAGCTGACCAACGGTTACAATTTTACCAATCATTTTCCCGAAGAAGGTCATGCCAACGTATCTATGCCCGAACACAGAATATGGCAGCAGCTTCAGCTCCATACCAAATACGGCAAAGTACGTACCATGCAATGGCTGCGCTTGGAAGAGCGTTGGCGACGAAACATTAAGAATGATAACGAGCTAGCCGCTGGTTACCGTTTTGACACCCGCCTGCGATTCAATTACATGCTTAATATTCCGTTGAGTAAAAAAGGGATTGTTTCGAATACATTTTTTGTGGCAATTAACGACGAAATATTTGTTAATCTTAGCCGAAAAGTAGTGTATAATACATTCGACCAAAATCGGTTTTTTGCGGGATTAGCCTACCAAACCAGTGCTCATTCTAACCTTCAATTGGGATACATGAATGTTTATCAACAGTTAGGAGTTGGTAATCGCTACCAAAATTCGCATACAATCAGGCTGTTTTATTTTCAGAATTTAGACATACGTAAGAATAAAAAAGTGCACTAAAGCCTTATAAATCAACATTTTGCTTTTCTTATCTCTTTGTCATTCATTGTTGTTAATAAAAATGTTTAATATATAGAAAAAGTAGGCAAATGTTGACCTCATTTATAATTTAAGAATCCGTAAAAAGTATAAAAAATGAAATCAATCATCAAAATCGTCGGTGAAGACTACATTATATCTTCTCTGCCAAAGTCGTATCAAAAAATTCAACCCTTAAAAAACCGAGACACCCTTCCTCTGGTTCGCATCAATTTAGAATTAGGTGTTTGGCAATATCTCCCGTCGAGCTTGCAGACCGCTGGTACGATGTATCTTCATCAGTTGTTGCAGGATGGGCCGTTGGTGATTAGTACTTACAGTCCCGACTGGAATGAGTACGGAGAGCGCCACTTAAAACTCCTCAACGGTATTTATCCGCGTATCCGCGCGCTCGGTGGAAATTTGCTCGTGCTGACTACGGAGTACTTTAAAAACATCGTCCACACGATTCAAGAACATGACCTTGGGTTTAATATAGTACAGGATTATGAAAACAGAATCAGCGAAGCGTTGGGCGTTTATTCTAAATACGAGCCCGTCTGGGACCGAATTGCGGGTATCTCAGAAGATGTGCCTTTTGCGGCCACGTTTGTGGTCAACGCCGACCGTCGCATTGTGTACAACTACGTTGACCCTGATTTTGAGTATGTTGTATCCGATAAAGAAATTGAAAAGGCCGTTAAAATTGCACGATTATTTGGGTAAATAAGACTAATCGAGTAATACTTAAATTGAGTAACTGTTCTTTTTTTATTGACACGCAATTTTTGCATTTTGTACGTCAGAATACTCTTTTACAAGCGCAATTTTTAAACCTAATCAGAAATGAAAGTTTCTTTAGAATTTAAACTTATTTTTTGCCTGTTCTCAATCTTGATTTTGACGGGGTTTCAGCGGATTTCTGACGATAATACCTACGTAAATGACCTTAAAACATGGCATCAAAAACGCATTGAAGGCCTCAAAGCCGAGAATGGTTGGTTAAATCTAGCGGGCCTGTTTTGGTTGGAAGAAGGCAAGAACAGTTTCGGAGCCGATGCTAAAAATAAAGTGGTCTTTCCAACTGGAAAGAGTGCTCCTTTGCTGGGCTATTTTACCCTCAAAAACGGTGAAGTTTGGGTTGATATTGAACCCCATGCGAAGGTATCGGTCAATAAAAAACCTGTTACCTCGCTTAAAATTTTTCCTTCTGAAACTAATATCGTACTCGAAAGCGGGTCTTTGCGGTGGTTTGTGATTAAGCGTGGGACTAAATTTGGGATACGTCTTCGGGATTTAGAGAGTCCAGAATTACGGCATTTTGCAGGGGTAAAAACCTACTCAATTGACCCCAAATGGCGCATAGAAGCCAAACTAGAACCAGCGACAACTGATAAAAAAATCGCGATTACGGATGTAACGGGCCAAACATCGCTGCAAGCGTCTCCCGGTACGTTGGTTTTTACTGTTGATGGAAAAGAACACCGTTTGGATGCCGTAGAAAGTGAAGAGCAATTATTTATTCTTTTTGCCGATCAAACCAGTGGCAAAGAAACCTACGGAGCAGGGCGTTTTTTGTACGCCGAAAAGCCAAACGAACGCGGAATCACCGTTCTGGATTTTAATAAATCTATCAATCCGCCTTGTGCATTTACGACTTTTGCAACCTGTCCGTTGCCACCCAAACAAAATCGCTTATCTATTGCGGTGACGGCGGGAGAGAAAAACTATGGAAATCATTAAAACCGTACCTACGAAACTTAGCTCTGGTACACATGTGACAAGAAAGAGGTAATTCGAGTGTGTATGTCTAATTTAAAAGCTCCAAATCAGCGATTTGGAGCTTTTAAATTAACCCACCTATAATTAAAAAGTTTACACTTACAGCTTGCTTAATGCTTGCTCAATATCGGCCTTAATATCGTCGATATGCTCAATGCCGACCGAAAGACGTAGTTGGTTGGGGTCAACTCCCGCCGTAACTTGCTCTGCTTCCGAAAGTTGAGAGTGTGTGGTAGACGCAGGGTGAATGATGAGCGTTTTTGAATCGCCTACATTGGCCAGATGACTGATTAACTCAAGACTATTTACAAACTTCTCAGCCTGTGCTTTATCACCTTTTATCTTAAAAGAAAGTACTCCACCAAAGCCCCGTGTGAGGTATTTTTTCGCTAGTTCATGGTATGGACTGCTTTCCAGTCCTAAGTAATTAACGCTCTCAACGGCAGGGTGTTGTTGTAGCCATTTTGCCAGATTTAGTGCATTTTCGCCGATGCGCTCTACCCTTAGCGTCAGGGTTTCTAAACCTTGCAGCAACAAGAATGAATTGAACGGTGATTGAGAAGGCCCCCAATCGCGCAGGCCTTCTACGCGGGCGCGAATGATAAACTGAATGTTACCAAAAGGACCGCCGATGCCAAATACGTCGTTGAGTACCAACCCGTGATAACTTGGTGACGGAGCGGTAAATTGAGGGTATTTACCGTTGCCCCAGTTAAAGGTGCCTGCATCGACGATCACCCCACCCATGGTAGTGCCGTGGCCGCCAATCCACTTCGTAGCCGATTCTACCACGATGTGCGCGCCGTGTTTGATGGGTTGTGCAATGGCACCGCCTGCTCCAAAGGTATTGTCAACGATTATGGGTAAGTCGTATTTCTGCGCCAGTTTGGCAAATGCGTCAAAATCAGGGACATTGAAGCCCGGATTTCCGATGGTTTCCAAGTAAAGGAACTTGGTTTTTTCGTCAATCAATTTCTCAAAATCTTCAACTTTATCACCCGATACAAAACGGGCTTCTACGCCGATGTTTTTGAACGAGTTTTTGAATTGATTGTAAGAGCCACCGTACAGAAAAGAAGTTGTAACAAAATTGTCGCCGACGGTTGTGATATTATTGATCGCTAAAAATTGTGCCGAATGCCCTGATGCCGTCGCCAATGCCGCAACCCCACCTTCGAGCGCCGCTATGCGTTTTTCGAAGACATCGTTTGTGGGGTTCATGATACGGGAGTAAATGTTTCCGAACTCTTTGAGTGCAAATAGATTAGCCCCATGTTCGGCATTGTTAAAAACGAAAGAAGTCGTTTGGTAAATAGGGACCGCGCGGGCATTGGTGGTCGGGTCGGGGGCTTGTCCTGCGTGAAGTTGGAGCGTTTCAAATTTCATAAGACTGTTTTTTGATTAGATGTAAAATGAATCTGAGTGATTGGAAAAACGAGAAAAGGTTTTTTCACGAAGCACTTCTTAACTAAAGACAAGCAACTGCCTTTTTTCTTAGTGTTTCGTAAAAAAAGACAAAAAATTGTGCGTTGGCTGTTTTGATGCCAGCGAGAAATTCTAATAATTCACCCAATTTAGCTATAATATTAAGGAGTAGGTGAGTTTTGATTCGAGAACTGACATGGTCAAGGTGTTTTGTGTACAATTGAATAAAATGGTATAAAAATCTAGCCTTTGGGGGATAAACTAATCTGTTTTTAGGTGTAAAAGTACCGTCGCGCAAATTTGCGCGACGGTATCCCCGCATTTTCAGTATTTGGCAGCGTCATGTGCCGCATTGGCCGCCAAATTGACATCTAACTGAAAACCTTTAACAACAAAACTACAAAATCAGACTTAGGTAAAAATTTATTTAATATATATATATAGTATACTAAAATAAAGACTAATTTAATATTTAGTTCCAGCTAAAGTGTACGATTAGACCGAGTTTGTTTATTCTCTTTAACGTCTAGCGATTTAATTCCATTGCAAATATGGATAAAATTGCCTGAAAATTCCAAGGGTTACTCTGAAAAACTTTATGATTTTTGTTTTACGGCTCATATTTTGCTGGGTTTTTTACACTATTTTTTGTGCTTTTCTCAAAAAAAGCTACCTTTGCGCCCTCATTTACAATGAGTTCATTAGTATAACCATTTAACAATTCTCAGTATGTTTACAAAACAGTATGAGATGGTGTTCATTTTAACTCCCGTTTTATCTGATCAACAGATGAAGGACACCATTGAGAAGTTCCGCAAAATCCTTACCGACAACGGTGCGGAGCTCGTACACGAAGAAAATTGGGGCCTAAAAAAATTGGCTTATCCAATTCAGAACAAGAACACAGGTTTTTATCACCTCATTGAGTTCAAGTCTGCGCCTTCTTTGATTCAAGTCGTTGAGACTGAATTCCGTCGCGATGAGCGCGTAATGCGCTATTTGACGGTAGCTATGGAAAAACACCACGTAACGTATGCCGAGCGCAAACGCAGTGGATTAGTTGGAAGAAAACAAACCGAAACAGCTAAGGAGGGCGACGCATAATGACACTAGTAAACGAACCAATCGAGCGTAATCAAAATCGCAAAAAGTATTGCCGCTTTAAGAAAGCTGGTATCAAATTCATCGATTACAAAGATCCTAACTTCCTTTTGAAGTTGATCAACGAGCAAGGTAAAATTTTACCTCGCCGCCTGACAGGTACCTCTTTGAAGTACCAACGTAAGGTGTCGCAAGCCATCAAGCGTGCGCGTCACTTGGGATTATTGCCATACGTAGCTGATCAATTAAAGTAAAAACGGAAGGAGAAAACTGACGATGCAAGTTATTTTAAGAACTGATATTGCCGGACTAGGATATAAGAATGATATCTTAGAGGTGAAAGCCGGTTATGGTCGCAACTATCTTATTCCGCAGGGATTTGCGGTAATGGCGACCGAGTCCAACAAGAAGCAATTGGCCGAAAACTTGAAGCAAGCTGCTCACAAGGCCGAAAAAATCAAAAAAGACGCCGAAGATTTGGCCGCAGCCATCGGTGAAATGACCGTTGAAATCGCCGCTAAAGCGGGTGACAGCGGCAAAATCTTTGGTCGTGTAACGAGCATCCAAATTTCGGAAGCCCTCAAAGCCAAAGGATTTGACGTTGATCGTAAGAAAATCACGGTTGAAGACGTAAAAACCATCGGTACCTACAAAGCTACGCTTGACCTTCACAAAGAAGTGAAACATGCCGTAACGGTAAATGTAGTAGCTGAAGCGTAATCTACGCTCAATATAAAAAAAGTGGCGCTACCGAAAGGTGCGCCACTTTTTTTGTGCCCTGCCCTAAGGGGTAGGAGGCGTTGTGGTTGGGGCAGAGCCGCCTTTGCCTCGGATATTGTCGAGCAAATCCTGAAGAATTTTCTCGACTTCTGGGGAATATTTTTTGAGGGTATCAGAGCCCTGGTTTTTGAGCTGCTCGAAATACTCCGGAATCTTTTCAAGGGAGTCTTCGGCCTCCGTTTTCAGGTCGCCCGCCTTGGATTTAAGGTCTTCGACCATTTTTTCGCCTTCGTCTGTTTTTAAATATTTGTGTAACGCTACCCCGGCAGCGGCTCCCAGAATAAACGTAGCTAAGTGTTTGGCATTGACCATGGTATTTGTGGTTTTAGTTTAAAAACATAAACAATATAGCACGATTAGATGACGCAAAAAATGATTTTTACACCAACGGTTGGCTTTTTATTTAGACTTTATAAAACTCAACTCTAATTTTGTGTGTTTTATTTCTATACAACAACGTTAATGTCGGCTACTTTACTATTTTGTTGACTATTAACGGGAATTACTCACCACTAATTTTCCATAAAGTGCTTGATATCCAAAAAATTCGGCAGGACTTTCCCATTTTAAGCGAAGTAATCAACGGAAAACCGTTGGTCTACTTTGACAATGCCGCTACTACTCAGAAGCCACTACCCGTTTTGAATGCCCTGACGCGTTATTATGAGCATTTCAACGCCAACATTCACCGAGGAATCCACCATTTAGCTGAAAAAGCCACGTCCGCCTTTGAGGCATCGCGCCATAAAATTCAGACTTTTTTGAACGCCCGCCACGTGGAAGAAATCATTTTTACCTACGGCACCACCGACGGTATCAACTTGGTTGCTCAAAGCTACGGACGAACCTTTTTGAAAGCAGGCGACGAAATCATCATCAGCACCATGGAGCACCATTCCAACATTGTGCCTTGGCAGATGTTGTGCGAAGAAAAGGGCTGTGTGCTTCGCGTGATTCCCATCAATGACGAGGGTGAATTGCTAATGGACGAATACGAAAAGATGCTTTCTGAGAAAACAAAATTCGTTTCGGTTGTCCACGTTTCCAATGCCCTCGGAACCATCAACCCCGTTGCTGAAATCATTGAAAAAGCCCACGCAGTGGGGGCTAAAGTGCTGATTGACGGCGCCCAGGCCAGTTCACACATTGACATTGATGTACAGTCCTTAGATTGTGATTTTTACGTATTTTCGTTACACAAACTTTATGGCCCTACGGGCATGGGTGCGTTGTATGGCAAAAAAGACATTCTTAACGCCATGCCGCCGTACCGTGGTGGTGGCGAAATGATTAAAGAAGTAACATTTGCCAAAACTACTTATAGCGATTTACCCTATAAATTTGAAGCCGGTACACCCAATATTGCCGATGTGGTAGCGGCCTATACGGCCGTTGAATATGTAGAAAAGCTTGGTAAAAAACAGATTGCAGACTATGAGCATGAGCTGCTCGTTTATGGTACTGATGCCCTGCAAAACATTGAAGGATTGACACTAGTGGGGACGGCCAAAGAGAAAGTGAGCGTCATTTCCTTTGTGATGGATGGGATTCACCCGCAGGATGTGGGCGTCATTCTCGACCAACAGGGCATTGCTGTTCGGACGGGGCATCATTGCACCCAACCTTTGATGCAGCGACTCGGAATTCCCGGAACTTCCAGAGCCTCCTTTGCGGTTTATAATACCAAAGAAGAAATTGATAAATTAGTCGTAGGTTTGGAGAGAGTTAAAAAGATGTTGAGTTAAGAAACGTGATTTGGGTTTTAGCGACTCGGTATTCAAATCGAAAACAGGATTTACAGGCAATATGACAATCAACGAAAAACAAGACGAGTTAATTGAAGATTTTGAATTGTTCGACGACCAGTTGGACAAAACACAGTATATTATTGACTTGGGTAAAAAACTTTCGCCCATTGCGGAAGAATATAAAACGGATGAAAACCTGATTCGCGGGTGTCAGTCGAAAGTGTGGCTGCACTCCGAAATGCGCGGTGATGTGGTGCATTTTGAAGCCGACAGCGAACCGACGGCGCAAATCAGCAAAGGTCTAGTGAGCCTTTTGATTAAGATATTGTCGGAAGAAAAACCCGAAGATGTTGCCAATGCCGATTTGTACTTTATTGATAAAATAGGCATGAGTAGCATCATTACGTCTCGGCGCGCGGGTGGCTTGGCTTCGATGATTGCCCGAATGAAAGAGTTTGCGCAACGTGCCGCCGAAAAAGTTAGTTAATACAATTGCATTCAGCGCTCATTAAGATTAACCCTAACAAAAATGACCGAATCAGAATTAAAAGAAGAAGTTATCAAAGCCATAAAGTCGGTTTATGACCCCGAAATCCCCGTGGATGTATGGGAATTAGGCCTGATTTATGACCTAAAAATATTTCCTGTAAACAATGTCTACGTCGAAATGACCCTCACGTCGCCGTCTTGTCCATCGGCAGGGACGATTCCTGCCGAAATTGAACAAAAAATTCGGGAAGTAGAAGGCGTCAATGATGTAAGTGTAGAATTGACTTGGGATCCCCCTTACTCACAGGATATGATGAGTGAAGAAGCCAAACTTGAACTTGGATTTTTGTAAAACCTTCTCAGAGAAGGGATGTATACCATTAAAAAACTATAAACTTAAAACTGTAATCTGATTATGTATCCTCCTCACTTAGTAGCTCCGATGAAAGAAGATCTGACGAGCGTAGGATTTCAACAACTCACCGACGCGGCCGATGTTGATAACTTCATGGCCAATGCCAAAGGAGTATCGCTCGTGGTGGTAAACTCGGTCTGCGGATGCGCAGCGGGTGCTTGCCGCCCAGGTGTAAAAGCAGCATTGGCGTTTAGCGACCTAAAACCCGACAATTTGGTGACGGTTTTTGCGGGTGTTGACCAAGAAGCTACCGCCAAAATGCGTGAATATCTGTTGCCATATCCTCCTTCATCTCCTTCCATTGCCATTTTTAAGGATGATGAATTGGTGCATTTTATTGAGCGTCACCACATCGAAGGCCGCAATGCCAAAATGATTGCGGAACATTTGGTGATGGCATTTGAAGAGTTCTGCGGAGAGAAAGCATAAGCTAATTTTTTTGCTTTTACTGCCAGAAGCTAACTTCCCGAAAGTTTCATACTTTCGGGAAGTTTTGTTTTTAAAATATCTTTACCCCTGCGCCTGTGTGTTTACACAACACTGCATACGCATTGGGTTTTACCTGACGCAAAGGGGAATTTTCGAGCAAAAATGCCTTTGTTTTGTACACCAGCCGTTGCTTCCAGTCTTTCATTAGGTAGGAGACGACTTCGTCGCTGAAGAACAAAAACAATTCGTCAATGACCTCAAAACCTTCTGATTTTAGTAAGAACTTAAATAGTGCGGGCGTATAAATATTGATGTGTCCGTAGGAAAGAAAATGGTCTATTTTGCGGTCTACGAATAGGCTAAAATCAATCGGAACCTCAAAAAATTGGTACTCCGACACGCGGGCAATCTCTCTCAGCAACAATCTCGGATGCTCCACGTGCTCAATAACATGCGAGCAGGTAGCCAACGGGAACGCTTTATCTTCGTATGGAATCGTATAACCGTCAAACAGTTTTACTTCTCGCAACGATTTCAACTGACGCTCATTGATTTTTTCAATGCCGCTGCCTGAGATTTCTACCGCGTGCAGGTTTTCCGTAAACCCACGGCTGTCGAGTTCTTTCAATACAGCTCCGTCGCCCGCCCCGACGTCTAGTACCTTTTTAAAGTTAAATTTTTGGCATAACTTTATAATGTCATCCGCTTTTTGACGCGCGCCAATCTCACGCCATTGGGCATCAGAATTAACGTATTGTTGGTCGTAGACAGTTTGTATCGAGGAGGAAAGCGGGGCGTTTGGCATAGTTCAGAAGGTAACAAATACGATTTATCTTCCCCAAAATTAATTAAAAGCCGTGAAATCCCCGTAGATTATCCAAAAGTCCCTAAACTTCCTGGGGGATTTGAGTGTTAAAATAACGTAGAACAGTTCTCATCCTTAACTTGACAATCTCTCATGCTTGGTCATCGTTTTTCGGAATTTAAGCCCACGGAACAAACCGGTAAAAATAAATTTGACGAGTTGTTGAACATCTTTCAGCAACTTCTGCTGATGAATTCGGGTGATGTAACCCAAGCCATGGCTTGGATGAGTCAACTGGACCGTCAGTATAACCTCACCAACGACGAATACGGCATTGGTGATTTCTTTGAAGACCTCAAACGCAAAGGTTACATTACGGAGGAAAACGAAGAAGGGAAGGTCATTATGACCCCCAAAACCGAGCGGAGCATTCGTCGGAGTGCGCTGGAAGAAATTTTTGGTAAGCTCAAACGCTCCAAAGCGGGCGGCAACCATCACACCCCTTATACGGGCACAGGCGATGAGCTGAGCAGCGATGTACGTGATTTTCAGTTTGGTGATACCCTCGACCAAATTGCCATGACCGAATCCATCAAAAACGCCCAAATTAACCACGGAATCGGCGAATTTTTTCTGGTAGAAAATGACCTCGAAGTGGTGGAAAAAGAGCAAAAAACCTTCACCGCTACGGTGTTGATGATTGATGTAAGCCATTCCATGATTCTTTACGGCGAAGACCGCATCACTCCCGCCAAAAAAGTGGCCTTGGCGATGGCGGAGTTGATTAAAACCAAATATCCCAAAGATACGCTCGACATCATCGTGTTTGGCAACGACGCGTGGCAGATTCAGTTGAAAGACCTCCCATACCTCGAAGTGGGTCCGTATCACACCAATACCGTAGCTGGCTTGGAGTTGGCAATGGATTTGTTGCGCCGCCGCAAGACCAAAAACAAGCAGATTTTTATGATTACCGACGGCAAGCCGACTTGCTTGAAAGAAGGCCTTCGGTACTACAAAAATAGCTTTGGCCTCGACCGAAAAATCGTGAGCAAAACCCTCACGCTGGCGGCCCAATGCCGTCGCTTGGACGTGCCAATTACGACCTTTATGATTGCTTCCGACCCATATTTAAAACAATTTGTGCAGGAATTTACGCGGGTCAACAATGGCCGCGCATATTATAGCAATTTGCAGGGATTGGGCGGTTTTGTACTGGAAGATTTCCAGCGCAATCGTCGGAAAAATATGAAGTAATTGATGTGAGCGTTGGAAAGTTTTCAGAACTTTCCAACGCTTTGTTTTTGATAAAAAATGCAAAAAAAGATTGTTTACCTATCGCTGATTGTTTTTGCAGGTATCGTAGCCTATCAAGTATTCCTAAAAGCAACCGAAAAAGAAATTCATCCCCTGACCAAAAGCTGGGAAAAGGCTGTACCGCACCAACAAATTCCGCAGGGATTGGCGTCGTTGAGTGCCGAGCAGTGTGGTGCGTGTCACGTAAAGCATTACGAAGAATGGCAACATTCTACCCATTCGCACGCGTGGACGGACTTGCAGTTTCAGGCCGAATTGAAAAAAGAGTCTAGTCCTTACTTATGCATCAATTGCCATATTCCGCTCCAAAATCAACAGGAGTTTATTGTGACGGGACTGATTGACGGTGATATTTATCAGCCCGTCAAAGAGAAAAATCCTCATTTTGATAAAAAACTTCAGCAGGAAGGGATCAATTGCGCGAGCTGCCACGTACGCGACAACGTCGTGATTGGCTCCACTGGCACCACGAAAGCCCCCCATGCCACCCGAAAAGACCCCGTTTTTCTTTCCGAAAAGCTGTGTATTTCGTGTCATAATGCCAATGCGGTCGTTACGTCTACGTTGGTGTGTTCTTTTGAAACGGGCGATGAATGGAAAGCCGGACCGTATTATGGGCAAAAAAACTGCATAAGCTGCCACATGGAACCCACAAAGCGAGAGGTTGTGGCGGGCTTTGGCGAGCGATTGAGCCATTTGCATTATTTTGCGGGCTCGGGCATTCCTAAAGTAAAAGGAGCAAAAACCAAAGCGCTGAACGGCTTGGCTTTTTATCCCTCTAAGGTGGAAAAATCTTATGCTGTTAATCAAGAAATTGTTTATCATCTCAAACTGAAAAACGAATTTGCGGGTCACCGAGTCCCTTCGGGAGACCCCGAACGATTTTTCGGTATTTCAATGGAGTTATTGGATGAAAATGGTAGACCAATCGCTCAAAAAACGGATAGGATAGGGGAGAAGTGGGAGTGGTATCCAGCGGCTAAAAAGTTGGAAGACAATAATTTGAACCCAAAAGAAGAGCGCACTTTTGCCTTTGCTTACAAACCTACAAAAAAACAAAAACTGACACTTGCGGTCAAAGTGACCAAAAATCGCCTAGACCAAAAGTCGGCCGACTATAATAAACTGGATGAGCGTTATCCTTTGTTTATCACCGTGTTTGAGGAGAAGTATGCGATTGAGGTAAGGTAAACGCTAATGTACTGAAGGTATCCTCAACGACCCGAAATTTTTTAACCACGGAGAGACAGAGTAACGCAGAGGGTTAATGATATGAGACAGGATTTTCTCCGGTGACCACATATCGGCTCTTTAACCAAGGTGTAAAGAGAGGGGAAATTGGCTGAAATAATCAGATAGTAAGTAAAACAGAATGAATATGTCGTATTCAAAGTTAGGGGCATTGCTAAATCAATTGGTAGCGGTGACGGCTGCGGATATGGAATTGGCTCATTCCATGTTTGAACCCCTGGTGTGCGGCCGAAATGAACCTTTGGTGGAATATGGCAAAGTAGCCAAGTACATGTATTTCGTCAATTCGGGATTTGTCCGGGCTTACCATTTGGAAAAAGGGGTGGAAATCACCAATCATTTGGCGGGAGCGAATACATTTATTACGTCTTACAACAGTTTTACCGCGAAAACCATCGCCGACGAAACCGTCCAAACCATTACCCCATGCGACCTTCTGCGTATCACCAAAGATAATCTGGATCGGTTGTACCGTAAAAGCCATCATTGGGCACTGGTGGGTATTATGATGGCAGATAAGTACCTGGTTTTTAATAATCAGCGCGGCAAAGATCTCATCACACTGAGTGCCGAAGAGCGGTACCTGAAATTGATGCAGGAGGAGCCTGCCATTATTCAAAACGTTCCGCTGCAATACATTGCTTCGTATATCGGCATTGAGCCCCAAACATTGAGCCGAATTCGGCGAAAGATCATTTCTTAACTTTTGTTCAGCAGATTGGTTTTGGGGGCGCCTAGTTTTGCTTCATAAATCATCCAACAAAAGAAATCATGAAGAATTTGATCAACAAAACGGCGCTCATCACGGGTGCCTCTTCCGGGATCGGTGAAGCATTCGCGTACCAATTGGCTAAGTTGGGCGTCAACGTCATCATTACGGCGCGCTCAGAGCAAAAGTTAAAGGACATAGCCCAAAGGATAAAAAGCACTTATTCGGTAAACGTTCTGGTGCTTTCAGAAGATTTGGCTGCCAAAGGAGCCGCTGAATCACTCTTTCATAAGATCAAAGCGGAAAATTGGTCCGTTGACCTCCTGGTCAATAATGCCGGTGTGGGAAAATGGGCGGGTTTTCTGGAAGAAACTGTTGAAAATTATGAAGAAATGATCGAATTGAATATCACTTCTTTGATGAAGTTAACGTATCTTATATTGCCCGAAATGCTCCGAAAAGGAGAAGGCGGCATCATCAACGTTGCTTCCACGGGATCCTTTCAGCCCTGTCCGTACATCGCGGTGTATTGTGCTTCTAAGGCTTTTGTGTTGAGTTTTTCGGAAGCCCTTTACGGAGAATATCGCTCAAAAGGCATTACGGTCACCGCTCTGTGTCCCGGCAATACCGCCACTGGATTTCAATCCTATGCCAATGCCGATACCCGGGGAATGCGCAGCGATACGCCCGAACGCGTGGCAAAAGAAGGGATAGCGGCGCTGCAAAAAGGGAAAAGTTATACAATAGTGGGAATGGATAATTACTTTCAATCGTTGTTGCCGCGGTTTTTACCCCGCAAAGCAGTCATCAATATAGTAGGCGGGATGATGGGAAAGAAAGTGAATAAGAAATAAATACTTTCATAACCCCTTGCCGGGCAGACAGATTGAGATACGTTTTAGTTTCCAGAGCGTTATTCGACGTGAATGCAGTACTTTTGTTGTTATACCAATCAACCTCTCGACTGTTCATGATTATCAGAAAATCTACCCTGGAAGACTTACCTTCCATTCTGCAATTGTACAAAGATGTAGCCCGTATTTCGGGTGGAATTGCACGAAAAGAACACGAAATTTCAGAAGCCTATATTCTAAACTTTTTGACCAAAAGTCTCGCCAATGGCTGCTCAATGGTAGCCGAAGATAATGGAAAAGTTGTGGCCGAAGTGCATACGTATTCTTTGGGAATAGAGTGTTTTACACATTTATTTGGCGACACTACCATTTGTGTACATCCTGATTATCAGGGAAAAGGCCTAGGGAGAAGAGTATTTTCAGCCTTGTTAGACTATGTCAAGCAGGAGCGTAAAGATATTTTGCGGGTAGAGCTTCACGCCCGCGAAAGTAATGCTGCGGCCATCGAATTATATAAAAAGCTGGGTTTCAGGGTCGAAGGACGCGCGGTGGGGCGCGTCCTTGACCCTGACGGCCGCATCGTTGCCGATGTACCGATGGGATGGTTGAACCCTAATTTTGTACAATAATCCCACTTATTCCATAACAGGTACCGGCTGCTGAATAAACGCCGCCAAGTCGTGGTTTAATTGGGGCCAGTTGGTATAGAAAAAGCCGTGGGGGGCGTCTTCGTACGGGATTAGCTGAGAACCAGCAATGCCTGCGTGCAAGATTTTGGCGCTAATATCAAAAGGTACGATTTTATCGCCCGTGCCGTGGATAATCAACGTAGGAACATTAATTGAGGCCAATTCTTCGCTTAAATCGGCTTGACTAAACGTCAGAATGCAGTTGATGAAAGCCCGAGGCGATGATTTCATGGTTAACCCGTGAAACCAATCCATGAGTTTGCTGCTCAGGGGAGAACTGATGATTGTAGCCCCAAAAAAGTCTTTCGAAAAAGATTCCATGAAGGCAGCGCGGTCTTCAATGGCGTTTTCAATCATGCCGTCAAACACCGATTTTTCAACGCCGTCTTCAAAGGCAGGTGTTTTTAGTAAACGTGGAGCGGCGGCTCCGAGCAAAACCAATTTTGCGATGCGATTGCTGCCGTGTCTGCTGATATAGCGAATGGCTTCGGCGCCTCCCATCGAAAAACCCACCAATACAACATTGTGTAAATCAAGTTCTTCAAAAACAACCTGTAAGTCATCGGCGAGCGTGTCATAATCGTAGCCCGCCCAAGGTTTATCGGATTGGCCAAAGCCACGTCGGCCAATCAGGATGCAGCGATAATCGTTGCCCAATTGATTGATTTGATATTCAAACATTTCGTGGCTAAGCGGCCAACCGTGCAAAAATACGACGGGTTGTCCCTGACCCCAGTCTTCAACGTGGAGCTGTACATTGGGTGCGGTGGTTATTTTAGGCATAATAGAACGAAGTTAATAGCAGTCAGTAGGCACAAACTGCGGTTGAAACAATAGTTCTATTTCCGTTAAACAAGTATGCCGCCCATGGTTTCGGCAAAAAAATCCCCAACTTGGTCAAAGTTGGGGATTTGAGGCTGAATCAATAAATGCCCTGCTTTTTTCCTAAAAAGGAGAGCGTTTCAGGTCAAATTTTTCTAAATAATCAGAAACACGTTTCACAAACATTCCGCCCAGTGCACCGTCTACTACGCGGTGGTCATACGAATGCGAAATGTACATCATGCTCCGTACACCAATTACGTCACCTTGGGGTGTTTCAATCACCACGGGGCGTTTTTGAATAGCACCAAAGGCCATAATAGCTACCTGCGGCTGGAGAATAATGGGTGTCCCCATGATGTTTCCGAAACTACCGATATTCGAAACCGTGTAGGTACCGCCCGCTAGGTCGTCGGGAGTAAGTTTATTTTGACGGGCACGATTGGCCAGTTCGTTCACTTTTTTGGCTAACCCAATCAGGCTATATTGGTCAGCGTTATGGATGACGGGCACAATGAGATTTCCGCTAGGCAATGCAACCGCCATACCGACGTTTATATCCCGTTTTTTGATAATATTTTCTCCCTCTACGGAAATATTAATCAACGGAAAATCTTTGATGGCCTTCACCACAGCTTCTATCAGAATGGGGGTGAAGGTGATGCCTTCGCCCGTTTGTTTCTTAAATTCATCCTTGATTTGATTCCGCCAAAGAACAACGTTGGTCATGTCGGTTTCTACAAACGAGGAGACGTGGGCCGAAATTCGCTGTGACTCCAGCATCCGCTCCATAATAACGCGCCGCATGCGGTCCATCGGAATAACCTCAATGCCAGTTTTGCGAATCGAGGCAGGCGATTGCGGACTGCTGGCGTGGGATGCTTCTTGGGTAACAGCTTTGTTTTGGGCAGATGCAAGATTTTGGCTAGATGTGAGATTTTGGACAGACGCAAGGCCTGCCCCTACGGGTTGGTGTTTCCTTTCTTCCAAATACCCCAAAATATCTTTTTTGGTCACGCGGCTATCGGTGCCCGTTCCTGCGATTTGGTCAAGTTCTTGACGGGAAATGCCTTCGGTTTGGGCAATGTTGAGCACCAAAGGAGAGTAAAAACGACCACTTGAAGGAACCACCGCCGTGGATTGGATAGGGGAAGTGACCAACGATTGGAATTGGGTTTCCAACGCAAGGGCTTCTTCGGGAACCTCCGCAATGGGCGTAGGAGAACCGTTTTGGGGCGTAGTGACTTCTGTTTCGATGCGCATTACGATGTTTCCGATGGCCACGACGTCGCCCTCTTTCACCAATATTTCTTTGATAATGCCGCTGTAAGGGCTAGGTACTTCGGTGTCTACTTTGTCGGTAGCTACTTCCATCACAGAATCATCGGACTCGACAGCATCACCTACTTTTTTAAGGATGCTGATGATGGTACACTCCATGACGCTTTCTCCCATTCGGGGCATCACCATTTCTACAATTGCCATTTGTTTTCTTATTAATTCCTATTCCAAACGTTCAAAAAATCAATGATTTAAAGACCAAGCAGTTGTTTGCGCAACAGGTTCAGTAAATAAACGCCGGTGTATTGGATGTTTTGTTCGCGAAATTTTCCAAGTTGTAATTTTTGGGTTACGGTGCCGTTGGGGCCTGCGCTGGCAATCCAGATGGTGCCCACGGGTTTTTCGTCGGTGCCGCCGTCGGGGCCTGCAATTCCGCTGGCCGCGATGCCGTAAGTAGTGTGGAGCCGTTGGCGTACCCCTTCGGCCATTTCAACGACGGTTTGCTCGCTTACCGCTCCAAACTCCGCCAAAGTGCTAGGTTTAACGCCCAATTCTGCTATTTTGACTTCGTTGCTGTAAGTGATTACGCCTCCTACAAAATACGCTGACGAGCCAGGTACTTTTGTTATCAAATGCGACGCATAGCCGCCCGTACAGCTTTCGGCGGTAGACAGGGTTTGGCCGCGCTCTTTCAAGATTCTTCCCACTACGGTTTCAATTTCGTCGTTATCGTACCCAAAAACGTTGACGTCAATCAAGGGCAATACTTTTTCGACTTCGGCTTGTGTCTCTTTTTTGAGTTGCTCTAAGTCGGTGCCTGTGGCGGTGAGACGAAGCCGGACTTGTCCAAAATTGGGTAAATACGCCAATTTGATGTGAGGTGGCAGGTTATCTTCCCAATCGGCGATGCGCTCGGCCAAAAAAGACTCTCCGATACCGATGGTGCGGAGCATTTTATGGTAGATAATCGGCGTTTCAAAAAAGGCCTGCAATTTGGGCAGGAGCGTGTGCGTCATGAGGTTTTTCATTTCAAACGGCACGCCGGGCATAGAGATAAACACTTTCTCGTTGCGCTCAAACCACATGCCTGGGGCGGTTCCCCAACGATTGGGGATGTAAGTGCAATTGTTGGGCACTGCTGCCTGTAAACGATTCAGTTCGGTCATTGGACGTCCTCTTTTCTCAAAAAAAGCGGTGATGAAGGCCAATGCTTCTTCGTTGATGGAAAGTTCGGTATCGAAATAAGTACAGAGTGTTTTTTTTGTAATGTCGTCTTTGGTAGGCCCGAGCCCACCCGTAATTAGAATGACATCCGCCCGGCTTTCGGCTTCGGCAAGGATTTCTAAGATAGCCTGCTCATCGTCTCCGACCGACGATTTTCGGATGGTTCGAATCCCGATGTTGGTCAATTCGGTGCTAATCCACTGGGTATTAGTATCGGTAATCTGTCCAAACAATATTTCGTCGCCAATCGTAATTACTTCTGCTTTGACCATGAATTCAATTTTTTGTCAAAGTTAGCCAAAATTCTGTTTTGGTAGGAACGTTGGCCTTCCTATACCGCATATTGTTCCAAACTCAATTATGGATTTGGAGGTATTTTTCACTTGACCAGCCTGTGTTTGTTTCCAAACCGTATTAATATTGTCTTTTTGGTCGCTTAATCTTTCTCTGTGTTGGCCAAGATTAAGGCCCCTCCTGCAATGCCGAGGTCTTTAAGAAGGCTTCCCATGGCCTTTTCATCCCCTCCCAAAAAAATGGGTAAGTGCACAAAAATTACGAATGAGATAAGCATAATGCCGAGCAGAATCGCGGCGGTTCTCGCCCATTTTTGCAGGATGATTGCCAAAGCCGCGGCCAGTAAAGCAACGCCCGTGATGTAAACCCAAACGATACCTCCAGGTAAGTAAGCAGGAATCATTGCGGATACATTGCTAGCATTCATAAGATGGAACACGCCGAAAATTGCCATTGGGATTGCCAGCAACAGACGGCCGAGCGTTGAAAGCATACATTTATAAGGTTTAGGGTGAAAGAAGGATAAAGCAGGCAAAAATAAGTGTAATTATAGCTGATTACTTAAATATAAAAATAAAAATTATAAATATATTGAGAAAAAAGGACTAAAATCAACTTTTTAGGGTTGAAGAAGGGCGCTTTTTCGGATGAGTTTGCCGCTTAATAAACATTTACACCGTTCTTGGAATGTTTTATTATCTTCATCCTTAAAGCATTGTAATACGTCGCTTATTCTGGTATTTTCGTTCAAAATTTAAACCTTAACTATCCTCATGATTGCATTTATCATTATTGTCGTTTTGGCCCTGCTTATTGTGTTAATGACGGTCAAAGTTGTACCACAACAAACGGCCTATGTTGTTGAACGCCTCGGCAAATTTCATGCCGTGTTGCAGCCGGGCATCAACTTTATTATTCCTTTTTTTGACCGTACGGCCTATAAGCACAGTTTGAAAGAAAAAGCTATTGATATTCCTGAGCAGATTTGTATTACTCGCGACAACGTTCAGGTAAGGGTAGACGGGGTGCTTTTTTTGCAGGTAATTGACCCGCAACGTGCCTCTTACGGAATCGGAGATTATATTTTTGGGGTTACGCAATTAGCCCAAACCACGATGCGTTCGGAAATGGGTAAGATTGATTTGGATAAAACGTTTGAAGAACGGACAACGGTCAATCAGGCCGTGGTTCATGCCATTGACGAAGCGGCGATTGGCTGGGGTGTAAAAATGTTACGGTATGAAATTAAAAACATCACCCCTCCGCAAAGCGTATTGCACGCCATGGAAAAGCAAATGCAGGCCGAACGTGAACGCCGCGCATTGATTTTGCAATCAGACGGTGAAAAAATGGCCGCCGTCAACGTAGCCGAAGGCCAAAAGCAAAAGGTGGTATTGGAGTCAGAAGCATTGAAAACGCGTCAGATTAATGAGGCAGAAGGACAGGCTGCCGCCATTATGTCGGTAGCAGATGCTACCGCCGAAAGTATCCGGGTCGTGGCCGCCGCCATTCAAGAAAAAGGCGGAATGGATGCAGTACAACTTAAAGTGGCGGAGCAAATGGTACAGCAGTTCGGAAACTTGGCTAAATCGACCAATACAATGATTTTGCCAGCCAATTTTGGAGACATGGCCTCGATGATTGCGGCGGCCATGAGCGTAGTAAAACAACAGAAGTAATCAATTGGGCTAGAATAGCCCGCAGTGTATAAATTTCTATAAATCAGATGGATTCGACACAGATTTGGGTAATAGTTGGAGTCGCTATGCTGATAGCAGAGCTACTTTCGGTAACGTTTGTTTTCTTGTTTTTGAGTGTTGGGGCATTTGTGACCGCCATTTTATCATGGACAGGTCTTACGCCAACCGTCAATTCCCAGCTTTTCTGTTTTTCGGTAGTTTCGGTGCTTTCCTTGTTGGCTTTGCGAAAACCACTGCTCCAGTTTTCGCGCCGCAAAAATAAGTCGCTCGAATACTCTGAGTACGTGGGCGACAAAGCTACGGTGGTACAAACGATTCCCTCAGATGGAGAGGGACGGGTTTTTTACCGTGGAACAGAATGGATTGCTTTGACCCAAAAAGGGCATCCTATCGCAATGGGTTCGTCGGTTATTATTAAACAACTTGATGGCATCAAATTGATTGTTTCGGAGCCAGAAACTGCAGAATAAAGCATTTTATGGCTTAAAAATAAGAGGCGGCACCGTTCAGTGCCGCCTCTTTATGCGATGTTATTCGCTTACAGATTACGTTGTTTTTAGTACTTAAACGGTTTTCCGCCGGCCAATACTTCCTGCGTTTTTTCATCAAATGTCACGCGCTGACCAGTACGGTAGGCGGCGTTGGCCATGATGGTGGCAATGGAGTGCTGGTATCCAGCCTCAATCGGAGCGTTGGGCTGTTTGCGGCTGCGCACGCATTCCATCCAGTTTTTGATGTGATTGAACGTCAAAGGGTCACCGCCAGTGTTGGCGTCGGTAGCTACCTTTATACCTTCGAGTTTTGTAGGCGTAATTAAGTTGGCTTTCAGTCCCATGGCGGCGGCTTCGCGCTCGCGCAAACCACCCGTTGAGCTGATTTCGTTGGTATCTAAGTTAATCATACCACCGTTTGAGTAGTACAATTCTTTGGTTTCGCCAGCAGAATTGGAGAAACGGCTGGTAAATTGTACCTGAAAGCCCGAAGTAGGGTCGTTGGCTGGGCCATAATCAAACACTACCGTGAGGGTATCTGGATTGGTCCGACCATCTTTCCACTGATAAATCCCGCCGTTGGCTACGGCAGAACGCGGATGTGATAATCCGCTGAACCAGTGTACGGTATCAATTTGGTGACTCATCCATTGGCCTGGGATACCCGATGAATACGGCCAAAACAGACGATACTCAAGGTATTTGCGGGGGTCAAAAGCCACTTTGGGGCGATTCAGTTGGTAGCGTATCCAGTCTACATCCGATTCTTTCAAATCTTTGGTTAATTCTGGTCTGCGCCAGCGGCCCGGTTGATTGACGTTCCACATCAATTCTACCATGACGATAGGACCGAATTTGCCTGATTTGATAAATTCATCGGCGGCCCAGTAGTTTTCTCCGCTGCGGCGTTGCGATCCTATTTGTACGATTTTTCCCGAAGCTTTTACGGCCTTCAATACGGCGCGGTTGTCTTCCATGGTTTCGGCCAAGGGTTTTTCGGCGTATACATCGCAGCCTGCCTGCACGGCTTCAATGGTATGAAGGGCGTGCTGAAAGTCGGCGGTGCTCATAAAAACAGCATCCACCATTTTGGCATCGTACATTTCTTCGTTATTGCGGAAAACCTTTACGTTACCTCCCAACTGCTTGTCCAAATAGGCTTTTCCTTCGTCACGACGGCGATTCCAAATATCGGAAAGCGATGTGATTTCAAAGTTCATTCCTTTAGACAATTCTTTGAAAGGGCCTACGTGTGAAGCGCGGTGACGATCAGAAAAGCCCACAACACCCACGCGCACGCGGTCGTTGGCTCCGATGATTTTAGAATAGCTCGTGGTCGACATCGCGGTCGCTGCACTCGCTAAAATAGATTTTTGTATAAATTCTCTGCGTTGCATTGTAAAAACAGGTTTTTAATATAAAGGCACTTAATTCTTTTCCATACCCCAAAACTCCGTTTTTTTTCTCAAATCGGCAACTGCCAAAAACGCACACATTGCTGATTGCCAGAATAAACCGCCTTGGGGGAATAAAAAAAGCCACCGCATCAGGTGGCTTTTTTATGGGTAATTAATTATTTCAACTCCCGAATTTTGATACTGCGGTACATGACAAGGTCACCGTGGTCTTGCAACAAAATGGGGCCTTTGGGGGCTGAACCAAATTTGTCGCCCCAAACGGCGTATTTGCTGCGCTGTACGAGGGCTTTATAAAAGTCTGAGTTGCGGTTGTATTCCACCACTTTGAATCCGTTGAGGTAGTGCTCTACATGATTGTTGGGATAGACCACGATGCGTCCTTGATTCCAATCCCCGATTTTTTTGACCGCGCCTCTGCGATAACCCGTTTTGTCGGCAGGAATGAGATCGTAAAGCGAGCCAATGGTGCGGTTGCCACCAGCGCCCATTTTGGCGTCGGGATGTTTGGCATCGTCCAACACCTGAAACTCCAAACCAATGGCCGAGCCTTTTTTGATGTAATCAGCAGGCACAGTCATCGGCTCTCCTGGCTGAAATTCGTGGGTATATTGGAGTAATTCATTGACGAAATATTTTACGCCAGAGTTGGCTCCTTCGGTGAGTTTGAAATCGAATGTAAGTTCAAAAGCGCCGAATTTTTCGGTGGTCAGGATGTCGCCGCCGTTGGTTGATTCAGCTCCGTTGCCTTTATCTACGCTCAACACGCCGTCTTTGATGCTCCAGCCCCCTTTCGGGAATTCTGTTTTGTAAGCACCACGCCACCCGTTGGTGGTTTTTCCATCCCACAACAAACGGATTCCCAAGGCTTTTTCTGGTTCAGAAACCGTGTTTGGAATCCAGTTTTCGATGCGAACGTTGCTGGCGGGAGTCGGTTGCAGATTAGTGGTTTGAATCCGCACGTTGCGCCAACGTACCTGCTTGCCTTCATCTTCTTTGCGGTTTCCGATGGAATGAACCTGTAAACAAATGAATCCGCTCAATGTGACATCGTCGATTACGTGGCTGATTTCTACGCCGTTGACAAACGTCCGTAAGCTGGTGCCGATGGCTTCGATGCGGTATTTGTTCCACTGGTTGTTGCGCAAAAATACGCCTCTTGACTTAGGGTTTACCTCTGGAACGTACAACCATCCACGGCGCGCCTCGTCGTAGATTCCGCCCGATAAATCGCGGTCGGTGGCGTCAATTTCCATTTGATAACCGTGTACGCGGCCATTGTTATAGTCGGGTTTTGACAATGACCGAAATTGAATGCCTGAATTAAGCCCTTCATCGACGTTTACTTCGCATTCAAAAATAAAATCACCGTAGTCTTTTTCGGTGGTTAAGAAGGAGTTGGGGGTATTGGCCACGGCTGTTCCGACAATGACGCCGTCTTTCACTTCATATTTAGCTTGGCCGTTTAGCTGTTTCCAGCCTTTCAGGGTTTTGCCGTCAAAAAGCGGTGTCCAAGTCGCTTTTTGGGCCTGAACCGCATCGAAACAATGCGAAATCAGTAAAGTAATGATTGCAAAAAGTGTCTTTTTCATTTTTAAATGGATGATTAAAATCAAATTGAATAAGTAAGAAGTTGCGGTTTTCTAATGAGAAATTGAGTCGAATAAATGCAACGCCAACGCTTCATTACCCAACTGTTTGAATCTGTGATAATTATGTAAAATTCTGATTGTTAGTTAGTTGTATTTTTTGTTAATGTTTTATTTTCAAGAATCTGTAAGCCCGTCATTCCCGCGGGCAACGGAAATCTGTAAGGTGGGCGTTCGAGATAGCCCAATAACAGGTCTTTGTCGCCGTCTTGGTCATAATCCGCTTTTTCGAGGAGCATCCATTTGTCTTGCCGAGGCTTCGGGAAGGTTTTAGCGGCAAATTTCAACTCTCCTTGGTTTTCAAAATACACAAATCCTTCTTGTGGGTTGGAAGGAAAGTAAGAGATAGCCGCAATGTCAATGTCGCCGTCATTGTCAAAATCATCGGCGAGGGCTTTTGAGGCACCGTGCAAAGGGAAAAACCATTTTTCTTGAAACTGATTTTTACCGTCGTTTAAGAAAATACGTACGCCGTGATAAGGTTTCAGAATCATGGAATAATCGGCATTGTCGCCGTTGGTGTACACAATGTCAACCCAACCATCGCCGTTGACGTCGGCCAAATCGGCGTAGCTGGAGCCGTATACGGGTGGGAAGCGCAACAGGATTTGTTTCTCGTATTTTCCACCGCCTCGATTATAAATGACAGATACCTGTTCGTCACCCTGCGCCATCATTACAAAAAAGTCCAGTTTGCCATCACGGTTAAAATCATAAGGTTGAACAAATCGCGCCCCGGGAGCGGGGTCAAATTTAAACACCTGATAGGTGTGGTCTTGTTGCTGTTTAAACCAAGACAATTGACCTACATTGTTGCCGTATTCGCACATCACGATGTCTTCAAGCCCATCGCCATCTACATCCATAAAAGATTGATTTACGGGGCGGCGAAGTTTTTGGAGTACTGGAGTTAAGGCCCATGTTTTGCCATCGGCCGATTTGCGGGCTTTTTCTAGCGTACCTCGATTGTGGTCGTTGGGGTCCATGATTCCCATCAGCAATACATCCAAACTCCCGTCGGGGTAGGCGCGTAAGTCAGAGGGGGGGCTGCTCACTTTGAGGGAGTCAATGCGTTTGAATTGTTGGTCAAATACCGTCACCATTCCTCGCCGACTACCCACAAATAGCTTCTTGCTAAGGGAGTCGTACTTGAGGAGCGAAACAAAAGGCTCCACCTGCGGAGTATTGGCTTTGGGCAAAAATCGGGAGAGGGTGGGAGAAATAAGGGTTTTTCGGGAAGAGTCTGGCAGTTTATCGGGAGCATTTTTGACGTAATAATTCACGATGCTTTCCCATTGTTCGGGTGTTACGATGGGGGTTTCGGGAAAAACATTTGCTTGGGTAAACGCCACAATCTCTTCGGTAGAAAAGTCCTGATAGAAGCCGATGTTTTGCTGAACGACGCCCAACCGCAGTGCCATTTTGGGCAGTACACTTTCTTTCCACGTTTTTTTGTCGAGCAAATCGGGCGTTGGCATGAGGTGACAGCCTCCACAGTAACTCTGGGCTAATTTTTGCTCCTCCGATTCTTGGGAGGTATTGCAGGCAATGAGAATTGATAATACTAAACCAATAGCAATAATTTTCGTCATGGAATTGTTTACTTTGCAATTAAAACGCAGTGCCAGTGAAAAACTACGCAATGAAATCCAAAACTCCCCTTTTTTGGCGTATTCAGCAATTATTTTTTTGCTTTACCTTACTCAGTTACACGCTTACCTATTCTGCCATTACGGGGCATTGGCTCGCGGGCTTCATCATGATGAGCCTTCCTTTGCTGCTGGTTATTCATATTGTATTGGTTGGTTTTTGGCTGGTGTTTAGTCCCAAAAGAGTATGGCTTTCGGGATTGGCCTTGTTGTTAAGTTTCCCTTTTTGGGCAAGAACGTACGGACTAGGGCCAGCAGAGGAAGAAACGGACTCTTCTAAGACTGAGATTAAGGTGCTGAGTTATAACGTTATGTCGTTTGATTCATACAGTTATTTAGTTGATAAAAATCCCCAAAATACCAATAAGCTGATTGAATGGGTGAAGAAGGAGGATGCCGATGTTAAATGTTTTCAGGAGTTTTTGAATCACCGAGACCGAAAGGATTTGCAAACAGTTGCGCAGTTGAAAAAAGAGGGCTATTCTTATTACGTATCTATGCAATCTATACAAGATCAGGGGAAAGATTACTCAAATGGGCTGGCGATTTTCTCAAAATATCCGATTATTAAACAGGAGCAAATGGAATTCAGTAATCAAAATGGCATCATTTACGCTGATATAAATATCAAGGGCGATACGATTCGGTTTATCAGTGTGCATTTACGCTCGATGATTGTGCGCGTGGGAGGGATTAAATTGGCGGTCAAAGAAAAAAATCTTGGACTGGGACGCTATGAATTGGCGAGTACCTTCAGAAAATTAAAAGGTGGCTTTGTACATCACGAAGTGGAGTCTAAAATTCTGACAGACTGGATTGAGAAAAGCCCGCACCCTGTGGTGGTATGCGGTGATTTTAACGAAGTTCCGTACAGTTATGCCTACGGACAGGTTCGTAAACGCTTGTCGAATGCTTTTGAAGAAGCGGGTTCAGGGTTTGGGTTTACGTACAGGAAGGCTCCAGGGTTTATCCGAATTGATAATCAGTTTTATGATAAAAAAGGCCTGGAAGTGATTGATTTTCAGACAAGAAAAGATGTTAAATATTCAGACCATTATCCGATTGTTGCCCGTTATAAGCTGTTATAATACGCAAATACCTTAGTGATATCGGGCCGAGATTTAAGGCTGAGTTTATTAGTTTTTATGAATTCTTCTACATCATCAGCACGGTCGGCCATCGCATCCAACAGTTTCTTTTTTGAGGTTCCAATGGAAATTAGGGTGTTTCCTTTGACGACGAAGTATTGACTGTTTTTGACGATTTTGGTGTCTTTGGTGCCCAGCGCCATTGCATCGTTGTAAGTGGGTTTGATGATTGATAGCTTGGTCAACTCGACCAGCGACAAGCGTCCTCCTTTGATTAATTCCACAAACCCTTTCATATTATCTTCTGACCTGAATTGGTTCACGTTAAGAAAAATACGCCGCTCCAGCCCCTCAAGCGTGAAAAAACGAATATAATCTCCAGCGAGGACTCTCGTGTCGTTGGTGCTGGGGATTTGAATTTCCAGTTCATTAACGAATAAATCAAGACGGAGAGGTACATTAGCTATGCTGTCGCCTTCACGCCCAGGAGGGCCTATTTTTTTGTATAATTTGATGGAACCCGTTCGCCAGGTTGAGTCCAAATACGGGTCGCCTATGAGGTTGCCTTTGGGACCTTTGATGCCAAAAAGTCCCGTATTGACGTTATTAGCGTTGATTTTAAACCCGTTTAAATTAATCAAATCGCGGGCGGTGTTTGTTAATTGACTATCCGTTTGTTGGGCAATAGCGGTAAGGGAAAAACCGAAAATTAACAAGGAAAAATAAGCGTTCAACATTTTCAAAAAGAGGGTTAGTGAATCAACTTTGCTGTGTAACGTAAAGCTACAAACTATTTTTATGCGGGAGGCTGCTCCTTTCATTTTAATTTCTCAATACCTGACGCTAGTCAGTTTTGTTACTGACCCACCTCATACTCAAAGCTTAAAATAAAGCAGAATTTAGAACCATTCATTTAACCACGCGCGAATCATGGCACGAAACACTAAATTTGATTTACATCGCTTTCATTTTGAGCATAGACTCTGGCTCAACGAGGTCAATTTTGTGGACCAAGAAGTTGATTTTTTTGGACATTTGGTGCATGAAATGCGAGCCTTTTTGCCGGTAGAGGAAATGGAGTCTAATTTTGCCGAAACCCTTACCCATTTTGAGCATGAGTTCGACCATTTCAAACGCACCGTTAACAGCATTCAGGCCGATATTCGTGATCAGGAGGGGATTATTGCGAACATTATTAAGGAAGAAACCACCCAATTTAACGACGAGGTCCGCGAAAGCCAGGCCTATTTACGGGAGAAAATGTCTTTTTTTCACGACAATTACCGAAAGTTAAAAACCGAATTTAAACTTTTTATGGGCAAAGATTTAGAAAAACATATCCATGTTCCCGCCCCACCACAAGGATAGGATAGGTAACATCCCTTGATTTTTATTCTTCCTGTGCGTAAGTTGTTGCCAGAAACCCTTTTTCTGATGCGACAACTTATTTTTTTATGCTTCATGCTGCTCCCATGCGTGAGTATTGCCCAAAAACGCCCATCTTTTTCTTCTCTTGAAACCTATCTTGCACAACTTTCACCCACTACCATTGTCAACCTTCAGGTAGAATCGCTAAAGGGTGAAATCTTTTTCAGCAAAGGGCCTGCGGAGCCGGTGCCATCGGCGAGCATTATCAAAATTCCGATTTTGGTTGAGCTGATGGAACAGGTAAAAGCGGGTAAAGTGGACCTCAACAAAACCTATACGCTGGTGGCTACCGACAAAACGGGCGGCGCGGGAGTGATGGCCTCGTACGCCGATGGCCAACAGATGTCGCTCAAAGAGGTGGCCCGCTTGATGATGATTGCGAGCGATAACACAGCCACTAATATTTTTATCCGAACATTGGGGCGGGAAAAAATCAACGACCGAATGAAACTCCTCGGTTTGGCGAGCCTCCAGTTGAATCGGGTGATGATGGACACGGCGGCCGTAGCGCGAGGAATTGATAATTACGTAACCGCCCGTGACATCAATGCATTATTGCGTCTTATTTATAGTCATAAAGTAGCAACGCCAGCTTTATGTGAACAAATGATGGAATTTTTGTTTGAAAATCGGGACACGGTTACGTTGCCGAGGCTCATTCCCAAAACCATCAAAATAGCGCACAAAACAGGCGGACTCACGTACGTACGCGGCGATGCGGGCATTGTGTTTGCGGCCACACCCTTTGTGATTTCAGTTTTTGTGAGAGGAACTCCTGAAAAAGACGCCGAAAAGATAATTGGTGAAATCGGTGAAATTTGTTTTAAAATTTTCAACAAGAAAAACTAAACCCCAATGAATACTCTTTTGAATTGGCTTGCGCTCATTCCGTGGTGGATATGCTTTCCCATCATTTTGGCAATTGTTGCTATTTTGGACATTACTCAAAAAAAGCACACCGTTTTGCACAACTTTCCAGTCATTGGGCACCTGCGGTATTGGCTAGAAACGATTGGACCGGAGTTTCGGCAATATATTGTGGCCAACAACCGCGAGGAATTGCCGTTCAATCGCCGTCAGCGATCGTGGATTTATGCTTCGTCGAAACGGGAAAATAATTTTCAGGGTTTCGGGACCGACCAGGATGTCAACAGTGCAGGTTTTATCTTTATCAAACCCGCTTTGGTAACCAAACGATTGGCCAAAGACCATCCTTACCGCGAAAATCCGTACGTTTTGCCAGCGCCCAAAGTGATTGGGTTGAGCCATAATCGCCGCAAACCCTACCGTCCGAAGCAGGTCATTAATATTTCAGGAATGAGTTTTGGGTCGTTATCGGCATCGGCGATTACCGCCCTCAACGAAGGAGCGGCGAAGTTTGGCTGTTACCACAATACAGGAGAAGGAGGGTTTTCGCCGTACCACGATAAAGGCGCCGACGTAGTGCTCAACATCGGCACAGCGTATTTCGGTATTCGTGACGACGACGGAAATCTTATCATGGAAAAATTGGTCCGACTGACGCAGAAAAACCCCGCCATTCGGATGCTTGAATTGAAACTCTCGCAAGGAGCAAAACCTGGTAAAGGAGGGGTATTGCCAGCGGCCAAAATCACGAAAGAGATTTCGGAAATCCGCCACGTGCCGATGGGGAAAGATGTCATCTCTCCAGCAGCGCACAGTGCCTTTTCTACCCTGCCCGAAATGTTGAATTTGATCGAAGCTATGGCCGAGGCTACGGGGCTACCCGTAGGTATCAAAGCGGCCGTAGGAAAACTGGACATGTGGGAGCAACTAGCGGAGCTAATGGTGAAAACGGGCCGTGGGCCAGACTTTATTACTATCGACGGTGGGGAAGGAGGAACGGGTGCTGCCCCTCCGTCGTTTGCCGACCATGTGTCTTTGCCGTGGGTGTATGGGTTTTCGAGTGTATATAAAATCTTTAAAAAACACGGACTTACCGACCGTATAACGTTCATTGGGTCGGGGAAACTAGGTCTACCCGCGCAGGCAATTATGGCGTTTGCGATGGGCGCCGATATTGTCAACGTTGCCCGCGAAGCCATGATGTCGATTGGGTGTATTCAGGCACAGATATGCCATACCAACCGCTGTCCTGCGGGGGTAGCTACGCAAAATAAATGGTTGCAGTCAGGCCTTGATCCAGCGCTTAAAAGTGAACGTTTTTACCATTACGGAAAAACATTGACCAAAGAAATTCTCGAAATTGCCATTGCCTGCGGCTATGAACATCCCTGTCAGTTTACGATGGAAGATGTAGACGTAGCCATGGGCGACAATAACCATACCCGCTCATTAAGAGTGGTTTATGACTACGAAAAAGCGCCTGTACCCTACGACGGCATTGATACACTTATCAATTGCCAATACTTGGGAGGTGGCCTTAAAAAAGAACATTAACATTCATTCATGGACCAACGTCTTTATCAATTAGGATTGCACTTGACCCCCGGATTGGGCGGGGTATTGATTCGTTATTTGATTGCTCACTTTGGAGATGCCCAAAAGGTATTTGAAGCCAACTATAAAACGTTGATTCGCGTTACAGGCGTTGGAGAGGCAATTGCCCGGACTGTTCTGCAAAAAGAAGGTTTGAGAGCAGCTGAAGTAGAACTTCTAAAATTGGAGAAGTTAAACGCTAATATGGTTTTTTATACGGATGCCCACTTCCCGCAGAGGCTCAAATCCCTTTATGATGCCCCCGTTTTGCTGTACACCAAAGGCAACATTGATTTCAACAAGGGCCGTTATGTGTCTTTGGTTGGTACCCGAAAAGCGACCGATTACGGCCGAAATATCACTGAGCAGATTGTAGAAGGGCTTGTTAACCATGACGTAACGATTGTCAGTGGATTGGCGTATGGTATTGATATTGCGGCGCACCGGGCCAGCGTAAGGAGTCAAATTCCGACGATTGGTGTGATGGCTACGGGGGTGGATGTGATTTATCCTGAAGGGCATATCAAAACAGCCAGAGAGATGGAAATCAACGGTGGAATTGTGACGGAATACTGTTTAGGAACCAAGCCTGATTCGATGCGTTTCCCCGCCCGAAATCGCATCATTGCTGGGCTATCTGACGCGGTCATTGTGGTGGAATCGGCTAAGAAGGGTGGGGGATTGCTTACGGCAGAGTTTGCCAATAATTACAACCGGGATGTATTTGCCGTGCCCGGCAATTTGTCGAACCCTTATTCTATTGGCCCCAATAATCTAATTAGCGCCAATAAAGCCCAGATTTTTACGGGCGTAGAAAATTTACTTGAATCATTAAGTTGGCTCACTTCCAAAGCATCCGTAAAGGCCACGTTGCCCGACCATTTTACCCAGGAGGAAAGCCAAATTGTGGCGTTATTGCGTCAAAGAGGCGAAATGCACATTGATAATCTCACCTGGGAAAGTCAGGTCTCGACGGGAAAATTGGCCACGCTGTTGCTCAATCTTGAATTGCAAGGCTACATTCGTTCGCTGCCCGGTAAACGCTATGCTTTGGGGTAGGTTATTAGTAGTGAGGAGTAGTAGTTTTGCTATTGACTCCTCACTACTTAATTATTTCTCACTCCTTATTTTCCAATTACTTTCAACAACATTCCCTTCTGAATTGGGCTGTCGGCTTTCATACTATTGACCACGCCCAATTCTTCGATTCGGTTGGCGGGCATTCCCAGCCCTGTCATGATTTCCTTAAATGTACCGTTGCGCGGGGCATTTTTTACAAATATGCGTTCGGGCTTGCGATTCAGTTTGTCGGGGTCGTTCAATAAACGAAAATTTTCGGCCGTATTTCGAAACGTAGGGTACAAGTTACCAAAAACATCGGCGGTGGTTACTCCGTGAATGGCGTAAATCAAACCGTTATATTGAATGAGCCACGTGGCCAGCTGAACCGTGTTGGCGGGCGTTTGGGGTTGTTGTTGTTGAGTTTGCCCCTGTTGCTGCTGCTGAGGTTGTTGCTGCGAAATCATGACGATGGCTTGGTTGCCGTGAATGGTCTTACGAGCAGATTCCAACACTTTTAAATTGTACTGCCTGACCATATTTTGAGCGGCCGAATCCAGCGTACCGCCCTGTGCTACATTGAGCAACATCTCTGCTTTACCATCTTTGGGCGCCATCACAAATTGAACAGGGGAGTTTTGGGTTTGCCAACCGTTCGGTATAGGAAATTGAAAGCGTAGCTCTGGATGATAAAAAACGCTATTTTCAACAAAGCCCTGTTTGGGGTCTTCACCGTACACAATACCATTAATCATTTGTAAATAACTTTCACGATTTACGGCGTAATTACCAACATTTTTGGCTTGCCAATCTTTGGCCATTGCGTGAACATTGTTGAAACGGTCGCCTGGATCAGGGTGCGTCGACATTATGTTGGGAATAGATTGGCCAGCGTTATCCGAAATACGTTTAATAGTGCCGAAGAAATTAGCCATTTGGTGTGCATCATAGCCTACTTTGCTCGAATATTCCACCCCAATTTTATCAGATTCGGATTCGTGGGCACGGCTGTAGCTGAGCATCAGCATTTGTAGACCCTGCATGGCTTGTTCACCAAATTGGGCTAGTTTGGGCGAAATGACCATGCCAGCAATCAGTCCCACAGTGCCTAAAATTTGGCTGGTCTGTTGCCGGGCTGAGTGTCTCGCCGTAACGTGGCCGATTTCATGGCCTAAAACACCCGCAAATTCAGCTTCATTGTTGAAGTGCGCCATAATGCCTCGGGTAAAATACACATAGCCTCCAGGCACGGCAAATGCATTGACAACTGGAGAATCAATGATGTTGAACTGGTAAGGAAGCTCTGGACGGTGCGAAATTTTAGCCATCGCCATCCCTTTTTCAGAGATAAAACTTTGCAATCTTTTATCTTCATATAAGCCCATGGAAGCAACAATGGAAGGGTGAGATTGTTGGCCCAACGCAATTTCCTGTTCGGCCGACATCAGGATGATTTCCCTTTTGCCTGTCACAGGATTGCGCGAACAAGATTGCAATACAACTAAACCCATCACAAAGGGTATCCAATTGAAACGAAAGAGTGTTCTCATAATAAGAAGTGGTAAAATCAACAACGATTTATTTTCTGATGGACGAAGTAGGCGCAAGAACGTCACTTTTGGTTGCAAGTTTAAAAAATGTTTTATCGCTAACAATAGGGATATGGGTTAGCCATGAAAATCTTCTATTTTTGAAAAATTGAATACATCTCCTCAAAGATAGGACATCCTGGCTTAAAAACACTAACTGATATGCTTCCACTTATTACGCTCAATAACGGCATTACAATGCCCCAATTTGGATTGGGTATTTATGACCCGCAACCCGACCAAGACATCAAACAGGCGGTGTTATGGGCTTTTGAATTGGGCTATCGACTGGTAGATACGGCAGCGGCCTACAAAAATGAGCGTGACGTAGGTCAAGCTATACGCGAAAGTGGACTGGCTCGTGAAGAAATATTTGTTACGACCAAAGTCAGGAACGAAGACCAAGGCTACGCATCAACGTTGCGCGCTTTTGAAGAAAGCCTTCGGCAGCTACACACGGATTATGTGGATTTGTATTTGATTCATTGGCCCGTAAAAGAGCATCGTATCCAAACTTGGAAAGCGTTGGAGCAAATTTATACGGAGGGAAAAGCCCGGGCCATCGGGGTTTCCAATTATTATATCTCCCATTTTGAGGAACTGTGGCCAGAGGCAGAAATCATTCCTGCCGTCAATCAGTTTGAATTGAGCCCTTATTGCTATTTGCCCGAACAAATACAATACTGTCGTCAACGGGGTATTCAGGTAGAAGGCTATGCGCCGTTGGTCCGGGGGCTGAAAGCAAACGATGCTAGGCTGGTCCAAATCGCTGAAAAATACGGCAAAAGTACGTTTCAGGTATTAATTCGCTGGTCGTTGCAACAGGGTGCTATTACGATACCAAAATCGGTGAGTAAAAGTCGCTTAGCGGCAAATATAGATGTGTTTAACTTTCAAATTTCGGCCGAAGATATGGCCGAAATGAATACTTGGCACGACAATACACGCGTTGCCGACGACCCGATGGATTATTGATTTTCCAACGTCGGCGAGGTTTCGAACGGGGGCACCTAGCCCTCGCCGACGTATTGCCGATGTTAAGAAAAGCACTTTTTAATTCCAGTAGTCACTCTTCCCAATTCCTCTTGGGTGAGGTTGGAACCTGAAGGAAGGCAAAGTCCATTTTCGAATAATCGCTCTGAAATACTTTTGCCATAATAGGGTGCGTCTTGAAAAATGGGCTGTAAATGCATCGGTTTCCACAACGGACGCGCCTCAATATTTTCGGAAGCCAACGCCAACCGCATATTCTCGCGGGTGATGCCGCCCGTCAGTTTGGGGTTAACAACCATGCAGCTCAGCCAACGATTGGAAAAACTACCTTCGGCTTCGGGCTGAAATGTGATACCTTCAATACTGGATAATTCTCGTTCATAAAACGCAAAATTGGCACGGCGTTGGGCTACGCGCTCGTCAATCACTTCCATTTGGCCGCGCCCGATGCCTGCGCAGATATTGCTCAGGCGGTAGTTGTAACCGATTTCGGAATGTTGGTAATGCGGCGCATTGTCGCGGGCTTGGGTAGCTAGAAAACGGGCTTTTTGAATAAAGGCTTCATTGTCAGAAAGTAACGCCCCGCCTCCCGACGTGGTGATGATTTTATTGCCGTTGAAAGAAAGGACATTCAGCAACCCAAAATTTCCCATTTTTTTGCCTTGATACGATGCCCCCAAGGCCTCGGCGGCATCTTCAATGAGCGGAATGTCGTGCAGTTGGCAGATTTCCTGAATTTCACGCATTTGAGCGGGCATTCCGTAGAGGTGCACTGCAATGACCGCCTTCACGTTTTTCCCTTTTGCCTTTTCGCTTTTGATGGCCGTTTCGAGGGCGTCAGGGTTTATATTCCATGTGTCAAGTTCCGAATCAACAAAAACGGGCGTGGCTCCCTGATACGCAATGGGATTGGCCGAAGCGGCAAAGGTAAGTGATTGACACAGAATCACATCGCCCCGTCCGACACCCAGTAAGATGAGTGCCAAATGCAGGGCGGCTGTGCCCGATGAAAGGGCCGCAGCGTGACCCACCCCCACGTAAGTACACAAATCCTGTTCAAACCCATCGACATTGGGGCCCAGTGGTGCAATCCAATTGGCGGCAAAAGCCTCCTGTACGTATTTTTGTTCGTGGCCGCTCAAATGCGGCGATGAAAGCCAAATTTTATTCATTGTTAGTTGGAAAACTTCCCGAAAGTTCTACATCTTTCGGGAAGTTCCCAAAAAAATCCACCAATCAATGCACGCATTCACAAACTGTACTATTTATACTGGTGAAGAGGTTTTGGCCAATTACGCCGTTTTGATTGAAAATGAAATCATTGTGGACGTTGTGCTACAAGAAGATATTTCAAAGGATGTTTTCTGCTTTGATTTACAAGGGTTTGACCTCCTTCCTGGCTTGGTTGACTTGCAACTTTATGGGGGAAAAAATGGCTTTTTCGTACGCGATTTATCGGAAGAATCGCTCACGGATATGGTCCAAACGCACCGTCAGGATGGCACAGTTGGCTTGGTTCCTACGCTTTATTCTACCTCGCACGAAAGGATTTTAAAAGCAATCGAAGTAACCAAATCGTACATTGGAGCGGGTAAAACGGGCGTACTGGGGCTGCATATCGAAGGGCCGTTTATTAATTTTACCAAACGCGGTGCTCACAGTGCCCATGCCGTACGTGTACCAACCAAAGCAGAAATTGCCGAAATTATTGCCAACTGTGAAGGTTTGCGCACAATCATGACGATTGCGCCCGAAATCTGGCCCGAAGAATTATTGCAACTTTTACAAGAAAGTGACATTATATTGTCATTGGGGCACACCAACGCAACGTACGAACAAGCCAAAGGCTACTTTAACAGTGGGATTCAGTTGGCAACGCACCTATACAACGCCATGCGCCCCTTTGAAAGCCGCGAACCGGGCGTAGTAACGGCCATTTGGGATACGCCTACGGTCAGCGCTAGCATCATTGTCGATGGTTATCATTGCGACTATGCCACGGTGCGGATTGCCAAACAGCTCATGCGGGAGCGCCTTTTTCTGATTTCAGATGCTACTTTGGCCAAAATTGAACCGATGCGTTTTGAGTTTGAAGATTTTATTGCCAACTATGATGGTCACCGCTTACTCAACGATGAAGGTAAGCTTGCAGGCTCAGCCATTACGCTCCTCGACGCGGTGCGCAACTGCATTCACAACGTAGGAATCCCCAAAGACGAAGCCTTCAGAATGGCCACTATGTATCCTGCCCAACACTTGGGCCTTGGCGACAAATTCGGTCGAATCAAAGCAGGGTATTCCGCCGATTTGGTAGTGTTGGACAATACTCAAATGCCACAAAGCCTCGGAACGGACAGCCGTAGTGGAGGAGCAACCATTGTAGGATAAAGAATTGTAAACATTCAAAAAGCCTCGACGGAGGCGCAACTTTTGTAGAATGGAAGTTAAGTTTCAGATACGGTTGGAGAAACCAAACGCAGGAGTTGATTTTGGCATTCAGCAAGGAAGTGGGTCAAATTATGTGACCCTCCAAAAACAACGTTCAACGGGAGAAGACCTTGTTTTTGACTTTTTGCTGACCCTAAAATCACAAACGGGTGAGTTTCCTATTTTTATAGGGGCCATGGCCCAAGGTTCGCCGCAGGAGCGATTTGTATACATTGACATCGGCACTGCCGCTGGGCAAATGGGCACTGTTTGGAGCCGTCGGTTGAAAGTACCCTTGAAGAGTATCACGTGGGAGATGCTTCGGCAAGTACAAACTGACACAACGGCGGTGCTAGAAATCACAGTGCCAGGAATCGGTAAAGACGGTGGACCCACATGCGGTAGTGTAAAAGGAGGCGAAGGCTGGAAGGTAAAAGCCTGAAAATGATTGAGGGAGTTAACAGGGGAGAAAAATGTTACATTTGTTAACATTTACTGCTCAATGTCGACGTATCAATGGCTACCAAAACCCTTCTCCTGAACCATTCATTTACTGGCGATTTGGCTCGTGTCTACGATTCTATCCTGGATTTTAGGAAATTTGGCCAACTTCATCCGTACATGGTCAATGTCCATGAACTAAAAAAAACGGATATGAATGGCATGGCATACAAAGTGAATGAAGAAGTACTATTGTTGGGCTTTCTGAAAATGCGCCCCGAATACAATGTAGAAGTTCTGGAAATAGAGAAAGATAAACACGTACGATACGTCAGTAATGTCAAAGGAGGGATCTTGTTGGTGATTGATTTTAACTTTGTGTACGATAAAAATACCAATCAGGTTGAACTTGCAGAACACATAGTAGTTAAAGGAAATCGCTGGCTGATTGCTTATTTTATCACGGTATTAAAAAAAGCGCACCTCCAATTGTTTGACAATCTGGCGAGGAGTCTTTGGACAAAACACTGATTTTGTCGCAAAATACATTCCTTCACAACCGCGTAAAACCAAACCTACAAAAAAACATGAAAAAGCATCTTTACTTTACCGTCTTACTTTTTTTCGGTCTCCAATCGTTGCTACTAAATGCTCAGGTAATTACTTCCCCTGAGATTGATGCATTGGTTGAAAAAACCTTGAAGACGTTCGACGTGCCGGGAATTGCGGTGGCGGTGGTTAAAGACGGTAAAGTGATTCATGCCAAAGGCTACGGCCTGAGGTCGCTCAATACGAAAGCGAAAGTAACCGAAAACACGCTTTTTGGTATTGCCTCCAACAGCAAAGCCTTTACTTCAGCGGCGCTCGGGATGCTGATGGATGAAAAAAAACTGACTTGGGATACCAAAGTGACGGACATTATTCCCGAGTTTAAAATGTACAACCCGTTCGTGACCGAAGAGTTTACCATTCGCGATTTGCTTACGCACCGCAGCGGATTGGGCTTGGGCGCGGGGGATTTGATGTTTTGGCCCGACCAGAACAATTTTACCTTGAAAGACATCATTCATAACCTCCGCTACCTCAAACCTGTTTCGGGATTTAGAACCAAGTACGATTATGACAACCTGCTCTACATCGTAGCAGGCGAGGTGGTGGCGCGGGTATCAGGAATGCCTTGGGAAGATTTTATTGAGAGCAGAATACTCAAACCACTGGGCATGAATGCCACGGCGGCTTCGTACAAACGCCTGAAAGACAAGTCGAACGTGATTGACCCGCACGCGCCCGTGGAAGGAGTTGTCAAAGTAATTCGTCGCGATTGGAGTGAGGTGGCCAATGCCGCGGGCGGAATCTATAGCAACGTGACCGACATGAGCAAGTGGATAATCATGCAGATGGAGAATGGTAAATTTGATACCAATAAACAACTTTTCAGCAGGGGAGTACACGATGAAATGTGGACACCCCAGACCATCATTCCCGTCAGAGGCACTAACTCCTACAATACGCATTTTTCGGGCTACGGATTGGGCTGGTTTTTGAGCGATGTTAAAGGATTCAAACAGGCTACTCACACGGGCGGATTGGCGGGTATCGTAACGCAGGTGACGTTGCTGCCCGAGCTGAAACTCGGCATTATTGTTTTTACTAATCAGCAATCGGGCGCAGCATTTACGGCCGTAACCAACACCATTAAAGACAGTTATTTGGGTATTAAAGGCTTAGACCGCGTGAAAGAAAACCACGACCGAGTACTTGCCAATGAAGCCGAAGCCAAAAAAATAACCGCTGAGATTTGGTCGGCAATTGAGAGTCAACAAAAAAGCAACGGGGCCCAAACGGAGACAAACTTGTTTTTGGGAACTTATCAAGACGCGTGGTTTGGCGAGGCGGTGATTTCAATCAAAAACGGGAAGCTATGGTTTGATTCCAAACGTTCTTTTCAACTAACGGGAGAGTTGTTGCCGTATAAAGGCAATACCTTTATCGTCAAATGGACTGAGCGCAGCATGGATGCCGACGCCTACGTGATGTTTGAGTTGGACAATGAAGGCAAAGCCTCAGGCTTCAAAATGAAGGCAATTTCTCCCTTGACCGACTTCAGCTTTGACTTCCACGATTTGGATTTTAAGGTGAAGAGCAAGTAGTTTAAATAAAATCCAGTGCTACTACTTTTTCGCAATACATCTCGTTGAGGTTGTCTTTGTTGACCTTAAAAATCATCAAAAACGGGGCGTCGTTGAGGGGAATATCGCGCTCAAAATCCTGCTTTTTCTGAATGATTCGCCAGTTTTGACATAAATAAGTAGTAATGGCGAGGGTAGACTTATTTTCGATTCCACAAAAAAAGTAGCAGTTAATGGTTTCGGAAGAGAATGTTACGGGAAGTTTCAACAAAAATCCGCAGTCAAATCGCTCGTTGCTTTCGTAGTAATCGGTCCAAGCCGCTTTCTGGGTTTGGGCATTAACATACTTTACTCTGAACCGTACGGGGCCATCGGTATATTCTATAAAATTGGCAGCCTGTTTTTTGAGTACCCACCTGAAAAAGTAGTTAGAATAAAACCCAATCGAAAAAATGCAATTTGTTTTGTTTAGGTTTAAATTCGTTTCCTTAAAATCTAGTTTTCCATCCGTAACTTGAATCAAATCTTGGTCATACATCCTTTTGGGAAGGGTTTGATTGTAATCATGAAACAGGGTAATCAATTCCAATAAACATTCAGTGTCTCTCGAATCAACGGTTTGCTCATTGGCCAGTGGAAACTTTCCCATCATGTCGGGAGGAGGAACGTCTTTGTTGGCGTCAAAAATGGGTTGGATTACCACTATTTTGCCCTCTTTTTTGATGCCAAAAAAATGATGAAGCGTCAACGAAAACTCGCTGATATAAGCCTGAGGATTGGCATATCCCAAAAACTTTGTAAATAAATTTAAGTAATCCTCCTGAAAATTAACCAGTTCTCTAGTTTGTACTTCGTTGCGCTTGCGCCAGAGGTACATTGTATTGAAGGTAGAGGAAAAAGATAAATGGGTGGCTTCTTCTAGAATGGATTGAAAGTAAGTGACGTTGGTTTTGGGATTGGTTAATTTCCAGATGAATGTTTCGGAGCCTCGGTAGGTCATTCCGCGTTTTACGAACTCCTCCTGTAATTTGGTTTTAACGTCCAGATAAAGTTGTTCACACAAGTTTTTATTGATGTTCATCGGTAGGGCAATTGTGTTCCATTTTGTTCCGAAAATAGTTTAAAATTTTGTGATAAATTAACTAATAATAGAATAAATAGGATAAAAAAATGTGTTTAAAGTCAAATACATTTGTCATAAATTAACCTATGATAAATGAATAACGAAAGGTTGTCTTTGCTTTTTAAGACAACCTTCTGTTCTAAAAATGGATGATTTATTACCAACTAAATTTCTAGAAATCGAATGAATCTTACATTAAAACGTATTCAGCACATAGGTATTCCAGTTACTGATTTGGCCCGTTCCGTTGCTTTTTATGAGCAATTGGGCTTTGAAAATGTAATGTCGTCTTCGTTTGAATTCAACGGTGGTCAAGGCAATGTTGCTATGATGCAAAGTGGGGAGATTATCATCGAAATCTACCAGATGCCCGATAGTGAATTGGCCGAAATCAAAAATAGAAAAGACGGACACGTAGATCATGTTGCTTTCGATGTCGAAAATATCGACGAAGCGTTTGAGCAACTTAAAGCGGCAGGCTTTACCATTTTGGAAGAGGCACCCGTGTTTTTGCCTTTTTGGAAAAATGGCTGTAAATATTTCAATATCAAGGGGCCCGATGGCGAACGTTTGGAGTATAATCAGATACTGTAAGCGATAATAAAAACTAGGGTTTTATATAAGAAATTTTTGAGATGATGCCCACCGAGCGTCGTTGAAAATCAAGATTCAGCAATGGTGTAACCCACCAAAACTGATAGGTTAAAGTGAACAGAAATGGCAGCGGCGATGAGCAGCTGCCATTTTTTTAGGCCAAAAAGAGGAGCGTTTTTACTTTTTATCAACGTATAAAACTGTTTTGAGTAAGTAAAAAAAGGCATTATTTCAGTTTTAAGGATAACCTGAAATAACCATGCAAAGAAAACTTACCTCGATATTGATGGTCGCTGGTAGCCTTTGCGCTTCATTTGCGCAGGCTCAAACGGCAAGCAGTTGGGAAACCGTTCAGTCGACCACAAGCTGCACCGCGCGGCACGAAAACGCCTTCACCAAAGTAGGTGATAAGCTATACCTGATTGGAGGACGCGGCACGCGCCCCGTAGACGAGTACGACCCCGCCACCAACACCTGGAAGCAATTGGCCGCGCCTCCCATCGAAATGAATCATTTTCAGGCCATTGAATACAAAAATGAAGCCTACGTAATGGGGGCTTTTATGGGGGCGTATCCGCACGAAAAACCCATTTCGAGTATCTATATTTTTAACCCCGCCAAAAATGAATGGCGCGTGGGCCCTGCCATTCCTGCCGACCGTTTGCGCGGTGCGGCGGGCTCGGTGGTGTATAAAAATAAACTTTATCTGGTCTGCGGCATTCAGGATGGGCATTATGACGGGCACGTGGGTTGGTTGGATGAATACGCCCCCAAAACCAACACCTGGCGTAAACTCCCCGATGCGCCGCACGTTCGCGACCACGTTTCGGTCGCTATCATTGATGACAAACTCTACGTAGCAGGTGGGCGACGCTCCACGGCGCGCATCAATCAAGTGCTAAACCTGACCGAACCCGCCGTGGATGTGTTTGATTTTAAGACCAATACGTGGACGACCCTGCCCGAAAGCCTGAATTTGCCCACCCAACGAGCGGGTAATACGGCCGTTCCGTTTGGGTATAAATTGCTCATTATGGGCGGTGAAAGCGCCGCGCAAGTCGAAGCTCACGCCGAAGTGGAAGCCTTTGATACAAAACAAATGAAGTGGGAAAAACTGCCCAACCTCAACAAGGGGCGTCACGGGACAGGAGCCACGGTCTACAAAAAGAAAGTGTACGTGGCGGCAGGCTCTGGCAACCGAGGCGGCGGCCCCGAACTTACCACAATGGAAGTATTAAAATAGTCTTTCCTGTATTCCATTTACTTTCTTTGTGTACTATTTTTTGGTTTATCACATTTCTGTTTACTATTTTTCGGTTCACAAATGACCATCGATTCTCACCAACATTTTTGGATTTTTGACGCAGTACGCGATGCGTGGATTAATGACGAAATGAAGCGTATTCAGCGCAATTTTTTACCTGAAGATTTATGGCCCGTTTTACAAGCCAACGCCGTTGACGGTTGCGTAGCCGTGCAGGCTGACCAATCGGAAGCAGAAACGCTCTTTTTGCTGGCTTTGGCCGAAAAATATTCCAGATTCGTCAAAGGCGTGGTGGGATGGGTGGATTTGCGAGCGTCCAATCTCTACGAAAAGCTCGAATACTATTCACAATACGAACTCCTGAAAGGGTTTCGTCACGTGGCGCAGGCCGAACCCGACGATTTTCTGGCTCGCCCCGAAGTCATCAAAGGCATTCGACAATTAACGGCTTTTGATTTTACGTATGATATTCTGATTTATCCTACCCAGCTAAAAGCTGCGCTGCACTTAGTGCGGGAGCTGCCTCAGGTAGATTTTGTGGTTGACCACATTGCGAAGCCTTACATCAAAGATGGTAAATTAAACACATGGTCCAATTATATGCGGCAATTGGCGGCGCAACCGCAGGTTCATTGTAAAGTGTCGGGGATGGTAACCGAAGCCGATTGGAAAAACTGGACGAAAAAAGATTTTTATCCCTATCTCGACGTCGTATTTGAAGCATTTGGACCTGACCGACTGATGTTTGGCTCCGATTGGCCAGTGTGCCTTGTAGCGGCTGAATATGAGCAAGTTATCGGGCTAGTCCGTGACTACATGATAAACGTTGGTTTCTCGATAAGCGACCAAGCCAAGGTTTTTGGAGAAAACGCTACGCGTTTTTATCGACTGGAAGAATAAATGATGGCGAGACCCTCGCCATCATTTAAGGCGGTACAACTAAATAGGGCTTTTAATATGGGTTATCAGTTTTGACAGAGTATCCTGATTATTCAGCCGGTGGTTCATCTTCATTTGGTAATATTTTGAGATTGCCCAGTTCATGGGATAATTTACGGCATCGTTTGGCCGGTAAAGATGAATCGGAATGTAGCCTCCGCCAATTTCTTTCAGTGCATTGATCAATCTCAAGTCATTGACTGTGGTCTGAGTTCCATAAGCCCCCACGAGGGTAACAATCGGCGCAAACAAATCATTTTTGAGTGGGTGTACTAGCTCAATTTCAGAAATGTCAACGGGCGAATTGGTGGCGTGAATTACGTAGAAACGAAGCTTATTAAACAGCGCTGGATCAATGGTCGTGTCAGATTTTAATTCTTTAATTTTTTGCAACATCTCATTTACCACACCCGCGCCTGAATTGTCAAAATAACCTCCGTCAACATAATAGCTATTGCCAATTAACCCGGCAGGACTGATGTAAGGGAAACGCGAGCTCAAGACCATCGCCGTGCTTAACCGTAAATCCTGAGTACTGTCCAGTACATCAATTCTTTTGCTGAAACTGTTAACTTGAATAGTGCTGATGACCCCGGGCATTCCATCCTGCATCCGTGTGGTATTGAAACAAACAATGGGAAGTAGATTACGGGTGGTCGGGATAAAATGAGTGATTGGTTCGGAAAAAACGTCATGTTGGGCGTATAGCCCTTTTGCCGCATATTCCATGGCTTCTTCCAAGGCTACTGCCCGGTCTTGGCCCACGGAGATTCCAGCTAATTTGATTATATCGGGTCCTAGCATGCGAGCTAGGGTAAACGTTAAAAAATTACTACTCAGCAACTGTTGGGTGGCCGATTGAAAGGTGCTGTCATGGGCTGGCAGTAAAGACGCGTTTTTTAAGGCCGCCAAGAAAGTGCCATTGCCTACACTTCCACCGGAAGCGCTTGCAAGACAAAAAATATGTTCAGAAAAAGAAGTTTTATCTTGGATTTTCCCCCATACCGACGCCGCCCAGTACCCCGACCGGGAAGCTCCTCCGTCGGCCATAAGAAAATATACGGGATAAATGCTATCCTTTTGAATGGAGTCTTTTCGGCGGCTTACCCATTGCCTGAAGTACTCGTCAAAAGTGGGGCGGATTTCTTTTGGACTTGATTGTCGCGGGAGTGTTCTGACGGCATGAGGGTCTTTCTTTTGGAGTCCGCCAAAGGCAAGCATTAACAGTAAGATAATGATGTAAAAATTGACTCGTTTGGCAATTGAAAAAATCGAAATTAGCCCCGCCCCGCCTACCAGAACGCCGAATGCCAGTAAAACAAACGTGAAACTGCCGATGGTTTGACCAGCAAAAGAAACACTGAAAATAGTAATGGTATAAAGAATGAGGCAAATGACACTGATGATATTGAATGATAAAAAAAACCATCGTTCTGAGAAAGGAATATTGGCATAATAAAGCAAATAATGATACCAATAAACGGGGTCTTTTCCTTCGCTTTGCGCCCATATTTGAATAGAGGAATAGCTAATAGGCATTCGCTCGGCATCATCGGTGTCCCGTTGTTTTCCGCGTCGAAAAATGACCCCAAACAGGAATAAAATTTGAAGGAGAATGACCGAAAATACCATGAAATTTCCGCTCATGCCGATACTCGAAGGGGTCAATAGAAGAATCATAACGCCCAACCAGATATAGCGCAGCAAACGAAAACGGTTTTCGGGGATAATCACATCCCTTAGGTACGTAAATAGCCAGGCCCAAAGGCCGTACCATCCCGTACCGATGAGCAGCCAGAGCCATAATTGGTAGTGGAATCCTCCCCAATCAAACCCGTAGTAAGCATCCGTAATGGGAAGTTGAAAGTAAGCCGCTGCCACCAACCCAATGCCCGTGAAACCTAGAAAACGGGGAAGGTGAAAGCCGATAAATCGACTTCGGGTAGTGAAAAATTTTTTTTCGCGATAAATCAAAATTCGCCCGCTGTACCAAGTGACCATAGCCCAAAATAGTAGTGCCAACAGCATTGACCAGCGAGAAGCGGGATGCTCTAAAATGGAAATCAGTAAGTCGCGCCCCTGCGGTAAGTACCACGTACTGTACCAGAGGGCAATGGCGGAGAGAGAAGCAGGAAATAATAAGTAAAATGCACGCAGTAAGTCAAAAAAGCGGTGAAGCCACTTTTGAAGTGATAGTAAAGAGCTTTTCATACAAATATGCCGTGTTTAGAACAGAAAGACATAATTACAGCATATCATACATATCCTCAAACCGCTTAATAACATTTTGGTAATGAGCGTGTTCTTGAATAATTCTCCTCTGGTAAAGCAATGTGGAAACAATCAATAAAATTAAAAGGGAATTTAAGTGAACGGGCATATTGAAAGGAGACTTTTCAAGTGGTCGACCGCACGGTTTAAAGCTGTTGATTATGAACTACTTAACGAATCAAGCTTGGAAAGAGGAAGTTTATTTTGCACTGTTACTTACTCTTGACCCATTAAATGAGGGAGAATTTCACTTATGTTTTTGAAATCTTTGAAACGGTCATGTTCAACTCGATGCTCAACATGCTCATACGCCCAAGTGGTATGGAATGGAATGTGAAAACCGTGCCCGCCAATGGCCAATACGGGTAAGACATCTGATTTGAGCGAATTGCCAATCATCAAAAATTCATCAGTCTCAATGTCAAGGTGTTTGATAAGCTTTTGATAATCGGCTTCCTTCTTTTCGCTCATGATTTCGATGTGGTGAAAATAATGCTCTAAGCCCGATTTACGCAATTTTCGTTCTTGGTCGAGCAAATCCCCCTTGGTCGCTACCACCAACCTGTAATGTCCCGAAAGTGATTGCAGGACGTGTTCAACATCTTCCAGTAATTCAATGGGTTTTTCGAGCATTTCTTTGCCCAACTCAATGATTTTTTCGATGACAGGTACGCCGAGGGTATTTTCGGAAATGCGCAGGGCTGTTTCGACCATGCTTAAAATAAAGCTTTTTACGCCGTAGCCGTACAACGAAATATTTTGGACTTGGGTCTGGTACAACTCCGCCGAAATGCTGTGGTGGGGAAGGTAATCTTCGAGCAAACCGCAAAATTTACGCTCAGTTTCCTGAAAAAAAGGCTCATTGACCCAAAGGGTATCGTCGGCGTCAAACGCAATTACTTTAATACTCATATCTATTTTAATGACTAGCGGTCATTGAAAATCAATTTTTAAACATTCCACCAATACGTCAATTTTAAGACAATGGCGCGGTTCTTGACCATTAGGTTTTCGGGTAAATAATTATCAGTGTATACGATAAACAGGTCAGAAGCAGGCTGATAGCGCCATTGAAGGCGAGTGTTCAGGTTGATGTTTTTTGCTTGGCTGTTGTACTGCACAAAAGTAGTCCAGAACAGACTGTTGGTAAATGTAATGTCTACCCTAGGGCCTACGAGCCACAACTCAACGGGGGTTTTCAGGTAAGGAACCTGAATGTTGTTATAATCTACCGAAAACTTGGTGGCTACATAAGGTTGAAAACGATACCCGAGGGTTGTTTTTAAATTTAGGCGGCTTCCGTTGGCAAAAAAGCCACCGTAGCGGGCGCTGAAAGCGTACGTTAAGCGTGCGCGTGGGCTGGAGGTAAAATCCATTCCTGCCGATTTCCAATTGTGATTTGTACCAGCTGCTAACTTCTCCCGCCCCGTATTTGTGGGGTCAAATGGAGCCAAGAGCTGCACGTAGTTGGAAGCAACGCCGACAACACCAATGGCTCTATTTCGAAAGTTAAAGGTGTAAGTCAACGTCGTTTCATTATCGGTCAACTTATTTGATTTGTTCCAAAACAAGGTCGTTTGGAGAAGCGGTCCGTGGCTTATGAGGCTTTGCGAATTGACAAAAAATAAATATCCTACATTGGGGACGGCCATTTGATACCCGCGCCGGGCGGCGTTAGGCACATAGCCTACTTCGGCGTTGTAGTTCTCACCGACGTATTCATATCGCCATTGCCAAAAGAGATTTGCTTTGTTGAAGTTGAGCAGGCTCGAAATGGCCACATCGTTGCCCGATAAGTGTGGACTGAACGACTTGAGCACGGTCGCTTTGCCCGTCCAGATATTATTGGCGGAGGCCAAGTTGAATTCGGCGCCTATGTTACGGTTATATCTTCCCGTTGTTTTATGGATTTGCTCATCATAGCCCAATGATTCTTTGTTGACCATCAAGATCCCGACGTTGGAACGGGCGAACACCTTGCGTTGCAAGGCTACGACGGCAAAGTTCTGGGCGGGCAAATCTCCCTGCTCACGGGTTTGGGTATCCAAAACGCCGATACGCCAGTTTTTATCCAATTTACCACTGAGCCTTGCCCCGAATAAAATCGGAACGCCCAACCCAATACGTCGTGAGAAGAAGGGGCGCAGGGTCGAAAAACCAAAACTGGCAAACAAGTCGGCATTTTCTAAAAAGAACTGCCGTCGTTCGGGAAAAAATAGTTCAAAACGGTCTAAATTGGTTTGTTGAACATCCACCTCCACCTGCGAAAAGTCTGGATTGACGGTCAAATCTAGGTTAAGGGATGAGTTAAGGGCAATTTTCGCATCTCCTCCAATGGCGGGCTTCCAGTCGGCAGGAGTCTTCTTAACTTGGTCTTTCGATACATTCGTGAGTGCGTAGGGAATCAGTGAAATGTTCTTTCCTGCAGGAGGCAGCGGCTTGTCCCACACCAATACGCCAGCATAGCCCAAATTGGCCGATTGAAATTGACGTGGAACGGGTGCCCACGCCGATTTTTCGTTGATGGTTAGTTCGAGACGGCTAAAATTGATGCCCCATCGGGTTTGGTCTGGCCGGTAGCGTATGCTTTTAAAAGGAATGGCGGCTTCCCATACCCAGCGGTCATCGTAGTTTTTGGTAGCTCCGTGCCATTTATTATCCCAATTAAGGTTGATGAATGTCCCGTCGGCCTCTTGTCCGTCCCAATAAGCACCTGCGGCACTGGCCCCAAACGAAAAGCCGTTGGTTAAGTCTTCAAACGTGTCCAGAACGATAAAAAAATTGTCATTGTTGCCAAAATTGAAGTCTCTTTTCAGGGATTCTACCACTAGGGCGCCCTTTACAGGCTTATAATTGATGGCAATGATATAGAGGTTATTTTTATCATAACACATTTTAACCTCCGTTTTAGCGCGCGACAAGCTGGTGTCCATCGGCGTAATCATAAAGAAGTCTTTGGCGGTTTCGGTGGTTTGCCAAGCGGCATCATTTTCCAGACCGTCGATTTTGAGAGGAGCCTCTGCTTCCCGAATGTGGTACTGGTAGGATTCATTTTTCTTTTGGGCAAAAACCGTTACCCCACACAGTAAAAACCACAGAAACAGACGCATTTGTAGCATTTGAAAAGATGTAATAATAAAGAATGAAAGGCGGTTAGAGTCGGGCCCTAACCGCCAAAATGTTTGGTGTGTCTTGAAGGCTATTTTATTGGTACGCCACTGCTACCTGACGCTGGGTGCCGAGGTGGTCGATGCCCAGTTCTACCACGTCGCCTGATTTGAGGTAGCGAGGAGGTTTGAAACCAAGACCCACCCCAAACGGAGTACCCGTAGAAATCACATCACCAGGCAGAAGCGTCATAAATTGGCTAAGGTAGCTAACAAGCTTGGGGATTTTAAATACCATGTCGTCGGTATTGGAATCTTGCAACATTTCGCCGTTTACTTTCAGCCAAAGGCGTAATTTGTGCGGGTCGGCGATTTCGTCCTTGGTTGCCATAAACGGCCCCATAGGCGCAAAGGTGTCGTTGCTTTTTCCCTTTACCCACTGACCGCTGCGCTCAAGTTGAAACTCACGTTCTGAATAATCATTGTGTAAAATATAACCCGCCACGTAATCCATAGCCTCGGCTTCATCGACGTAGCTAGCTTTTTTGCCAATCACAAAGGCTAGTTCCACTTCCCAGTCGGTCTTGACGGAGTTTCGGGGAATGACGACATTGTCAAAAGGACCGCAGAGCGCCGTGGTAGATTTAAAGAAAATAACAGGCTCTGGGGGCACCTGAGCGCCTGATTCAGCGGCATGTTTGGCGTAGTTCAGCCCAATGCACACGATTTTGGAAGGACGCGCTACGCAGGAGCCGAGCCGAATGCTATCGGATACTTCTGGACAGGTGTCTGCGTTTGCGGTCAGCCATTCTGCCAAACGATGAATACCGTTGCTTGCAAAAAAAGCTTCGTTGTAATCCTGACCGAAGGCTGAAACGTCAATTTTACGCCCATTGGGGAGAATTACGCCCGGTTTTTCCTGTTCAAAAGTGCCAAAACGAAAAAGTTTCATGGAATTAGGTGGTGTTTTAAAACTATCTCTGTGAGAAATAACAATTGTTTGAAAGATTCATCTTTCAAAATAAGCAGTTTTAGACCGATTTCTAACGCAGTAGAATAGTGAATTAAAAAAAATAAAGTTTTTTTTTAGTCGTAATTCGCTGATATAGGTTAACTTCCAATTTTTCTTTATTTTTTTTTTAGTTGAGGTCTTGCGTCGTATCCATGTTTCGCCTACTTTTGCACCACAATTCACGGGAACAACCACCGAATTGTAAAAAAAAGATTCTGTAGCTCAGCTGGTAGAGCAATACACTTTTAATGTATGGGTCCTGGGTTCGAATCCCAGCGGGATCACAAAAAAATGAAAAAACCCTCAAAACACGCTGTTTTGAGGGTTTTTTGTTGTAGAATGAAATGGAGCAAACCCAAAAATTGGGATCAAGTACAAAATTTGTTGAGAGCGTTGTATTTTTTTAGGTTTGTGTTTTCATCAAACCTATCTGTTTTAGAAAGTTTCCTACCTATCATTCAGTTTACGCTGCCCAAGTTCATTCTGGCCTAGGCGTTCCCAAAAACTTTCGAATTGACTGCCATTGACCGCATCCGTGGACATAAGGTCTTTTTTTACATTAAGCGCCGCCGAAGGCTCAGTACCCAAACAGGTAAAGTAGTTTACAGAGACTTGACAGTAGTAGGTCAAGGAAGGGGGGGGGCAGTCGCAAATGACGAGTGAATTCATACTGTACGGTGCCGCGGCTTTTTTTTAAAAAATCGGTCGATACAGGTGTCAGTACAATTAAAATACTAATGCTTCTGCCGAATCTTTTGATGCTAAGCGTTTAGAAGTCAGTTCAGAAGGGTAAGAAGTGTAGAGTTTTTCCTTTACCGACTAACTCAGTTATATGCTTAATCCAAATTCCTCCACCAATTTTGGAATTGATTCCTGCTCTTGCGTGCAGTGTACCCAACGCCTCCGTCTAACCTAAAAGTTTGATTGATCAGTCATTTATTCATGCCCAAACCGTTATCCCAATTTATGAAAAAGAGCGTTCAGCTTTTTATTTTGCTGTCATTTTGGGTACTATACCCAGTTTTGGCACAAACGTCCTACCCAATTCTTCCGAAGCCGTTACAACTAGTGCCAAAAGAAGGAACGTTTATTCTCCCCCCGAATCCAGTAATTGCCGTAGCAAGCACCGACCCCGTACTGCGCCGCCTAGCCGAAGCGCTGGCAAACAAGATTGGGAGTGTCACAGGCAAAGATACGAAGGTATTTGCTGGTAATTTTCGGGTCAAGGATGGTATCAATTTTGTCACCACAAAAGATGATAAGCTCGGCGACGAAGGATATTTTTTGGAAATAACGCCCAAGCGGATTATCATTACGGCCGAGCAACCCAAAGGTTTTTTTTACGGAATTCAGTCGTTGTTGCAGTTGATGCCTGCTGAAATTTATGGTGTGGAAAGGGCTGAAAATATAAAATGGAGTATTCCCTGCTGCCTGATTGAAGACCGACCACGGTACGCCTATCGTGGATTGATGCTTGATGCTGCGCGTTATTTTTATCCCGTCTCGTTTATAAAAAAATACATTGATTTGATTGCGTTGCACAAAATGAACACCTTTCATTGGCACCTGACGGATGATCAAGGGTGGCGCATTGAAATCAAAAAATATCCCAAATTGACCGAAATCGGCGCGCAACGCCGACAAACCATGTTGGGCCATTACAGCGACCAAAAATACGATGGTAAGCCCTATGGTGGTTTTTATACCCAAGATGAAATCAGAGAGGTAGTGAAGTACGCACAGGAGCGTTTTGTGACCGTTATTCCTGAAATTGAAATGCCCGGACACGCATTGGCAGCGCTGGCGGCCTATCCAGAATATGGGAATAACCCCGACAAAATCTACCAAGTAGGCACGAAATGGGGAGTACATGAAGATGTTTTTGCCCCTAAAGAAGAGACATTTCGCTTTCTGGAAGGCATTCTGGCCGAAGTGCTTGACTTGTTTCCCAGCCAGTACATTCACATTGGCGGGGATGAGTGCCCCAAAAAACAGTGGGCAGAAAGTCGTTTTTGTCAGGAGTTGATTAAAAAAGAAGGCTTGAAAGATGAACATGAATTACAGAGTTATTTTATCCGCCGTATTGATAAATTCATTACCTCCAAAGGGCGTAAAATGATTGGCTGGGATGAGATTTTGGAGGGAGGGCTTTCGCCTAATGCTACCGTAATGAGCTGGCAGGGAATTGAAGGGGGAGTGGCGGCTGCCAAACAGCGCCACGATGCCATTATGACGCCAGGGAACTTTTGCTATTTAGATCATTATCAGGCCGATGCCAAAACACAACCCATTGCTATCGGAGGGTTTACGCCCTTGGAAGAGTCGTATTTGTACGAACCTACCCCCTCCAACCTAACTCCCGATGAAGTTAAACACATTATTGGCGTTCAGGGAAATGTCTGGACCGAATATATGCCCACCTCTGAATACGTCGAATATATGACTTTTCCGCGAGCGTGTGCATTGGCAGAAGTAGGTTGGACGGCAAAAAACGGCAAGAATATCGATGATTTTAAAAAACGCTTAGATGTTCATAAGAAGCGCCTTGACCATTTAAACGTAAATTATTTCGAAGCACCAATTAATCATAAATTTACCTATCGGTGGCCGTTGAAAAAATAGAAATAGGGTATTTTAAAGATTGATAAGAGGACTTATAAGGTTGTTTTAATAACTTTGTGAGTCCTTCATTTACTTTGATTTATTCCCATGTTTTTAGATAAAATTGGTGTTAAACCTTTAGATTTGCGTTATACTTTTTCCTGCCCTTTCTCTTCGTTAATTTACCTTTCGGTTTTTGTTCTTTCTGTATGGGTCATGGGCTGTAAAACCCCAACCACTACCCAGCCAAAAGCACCTGCGGAGGCATATCAACACACTAACATGGAAATTCAAAGCGAGAAACATAAATCGGTTGTTCATGTACCCATCGAGTTATCGATTGCTGAGGTAACAAAACATCTGAATGTACAGGTGCAGGGATTGATTTATGAAGACAACAGTTTCAGCGACGACAACCAAGATAACTTTAAGATTAAAGTTTGGAAAAGAGCGCCAATCGTTGCGGAGGCCAGAGATTCATTGCTTTATTATACCGTACCCCTGAAAATATGGGCTGAGAAGGCCTATAAAATAGCTCCGTTGGGTATTGAGATTTCGGGTAGTCAAAGTACTGAATTTCAGATAAATATGAAATTTATGACCCGTGTCGGTATAGATCCCGACTGGACAGTGAGTACCAATACCGTTTCGGCGGGCTTTGATTGGGTGACCAAACCGAGCATTAAAGTAGCGGGAATAGATATACCCATTACAGGGTTGGTAAGCCGTAAAATTTCCGAAAACCTAGGCACGATTTCAAAATCCATTGACGATAACGTACGGAAAAATTTTATCATTAAACCCTACGTCATCCAAGCCTGGAATTTAATTCGTGAACCGCGATTACTCTCCGAAGAGTATAGGTCGTGGCTTGTGGTGACTCCGACCGATATTTTGGCTTCACCTTTCGAAATTAAAAACGGCAAAATCAGTGCAACCATCGGAATCAGGGGATTTACCCAAACCCTAGTTGGGGCAAAACCAGTCATGAAGCCCGTCGTTGATGTACCCAATCTGATTATAACCAATGACATACCTCAAGGCTTTCAAATCGGATTGATTGGGGTGGTGCCCTATGAGGAGGCCTCTCGATTGGCGGCGACTCAATTTATTGGGAAAACATTTGATTTTAAAGACGGAAAATACAAAATTGAAGTGACGGAGATTGATATTTATGGTCAAAACGATAAACTTGTCATTAAAGCAGGATTGAAGGGAAGTATAAACGGGGTTATATATCTCAAAGGTGTTCCCTATTATGATGCCACCACGCGCCTACTTTCTTTGAAGAATGTAGATTATGATTTAAGTACCCGAAACGTACTTGTTCAAACGGCCAATTGGCTGTTGCAGGGGCGTTTTGCAAAACAAATCGAACAACAATTTGTGTTTCCAATAGGCACCCAAATTGATGAAGCCCAAAAAGCTATTCGTCAACAACTTACTAACCGTAAAGTAGCCAAAGGGGTAGATTTGGGAGGGCGTTTAGACACCTTGGTTCCTGATCAAGTTTATCTGACCCCAACCTCCTTAGTAGCGTTAGTTGTTGCAAAAGGGCGCATCGAAGTTAAAATTGATGGGCTCCTGTAAGTCAAAAAATTGAATGACAGTTTATGGTTATTACGATTTTTTTCTGTTTATTTGATTTTTAAAGAGCACAACTCTTCATAGATTTGTGCCCAATAGTGAATCAGGTCCGTCTTATCGTTCCAAATTAATTTTGGGAAGGAAAGTCCGGACAGCGCAGAGTACCGTACTTCCTAACAGGAAGGCAAGTCGTTGGTGACGGCGACTTGACAGCAAGTGCAACAGAAAGCAAACCGCCAAGTTTCGAACTCGTTCGAAATTGGGTAAGGGCGAAAGGGTGGGGTAAGAGCCCACCGCTCGGTTGGTGACAAGCGAGGCATGGTAAACCTTACGGGCTGAAAGACCAAATAAGTGCCGATTTTGGAGTTACTCGCTCCAATCCTCTTCCAAGGGGTATCGGCATGGGTAGGTTGATAGATTCGGACGGCGACGTCAGAACCAGATAAATGATAAGAGTCCCGATGAAAATCGGGAAACAGAATCCGGCTTATAAGACTTGATACACTATTATTTAAGAAAATGTTAGTATTACCTTTTTGTAGTAAATAACAATCATTCATTGCCCATGAAAAAAGTCAACTTTCTGTCCACTCTATTAATTGTATCGTTTGCATTGACGAAAATTAATGCTCAGGCCCCCGCACCCAAACGCGCAGGCTATGAAGGTCCTAATAAATTGAATACATGGGCACTTACCATCACCCCCGCCCTGACTCAATTTTACGGTGATTTACGTCAGCACGACTTTAAACTGGGGCCAGAAGAACATCTAACGGGTGGTTTAGGCCTGGGGTTACACAAACAGGTATCTCCTATTTTCGGCGCAAGTCTTAACTTCTGGACTGGAAACTTGAATGGCTCCAAACAGCGAATTTACAATGCTCACTTTGAGTCGAAAGGTTTTTTGCAAACTTCAATCAACGCTCATGCCAATCTCAAGCCTATTCTGTTTGGGTATGATAAACTCAAACGTTGGAAATGGGATGTCTACGTAGGTTATGGATACATGTGGTTCAACTCCAAAGTGTACCGCTTGGGAACCAATAATGGCACGCTCCTCATTAGCAGTAACACGAATAGAAGCTCGAAAACGGCGGGGGAATGGGAAAGAGATGGATCTACCTACACGCGTGAAATTGTAGTTCCTATTGGGTCGGCGATTCACTTTGAAGTTTCTCCACGTATTGATATTGGCTTAGACTTTACCTTAAACCATGTCAATTCCGAAAAATTGGACGTTACGTATGGTGGTGGAGGTGCTGAGCAATACCCAAGACAAGATATTTGGTTGTTTAGAAAAGGGGATTCAAAACAGGATAAATGGGGGAGTGTCGGATTGGCAATTACCTACAAAATGGGCAAGAGTGCAGTAATGGCCAAGAAAGATGCCAAAGGTAATTGGGTGCACGATCCTGCCAAAGGCCGTTATCATTTGCGTTATACCAACCCTTTGTCATTGATTCCGCCACCGTATAATCCTACGATGAAAGAAGCTGACTCAATTGCCAAAGCCAATATGCCAAAGCCCGTTGATCCGCGTTTATTTACAGACTCAGATGGTGATGGTGTTGCTGACCTTTTCGACAAAGAACCAAGTACTCCTGCCAACAGCATTGTATCAGGTGGTGGGGTAGCAATGGACCTTGATAAGTACATCAAAGATATTATTGCCCGTAATTTGCCGAAAGAAGAATGTGAAGCAATGTTTGGTAACATTGAGTTTGATACCGACAAGGCAATTGTAAAAGATCCTTCGCAGCAGATTCTTCGCCAGGTGATTGACTTACTCAATCTTCGTCCAAATTGCCGGGCGATTATCGTAGGCCATACCGACGCTCGCGCTTCTGATAACTATAACGTACAACTTTCGAAACGCCGGGTAGAAGCCGCCAAACGTTACTTGATTCGTAACGGTTTGCAGGATCCAAGCCGTATCACGCTTGAATATTACGGAGAGCTTCGGCCGCTTGCCGATAACAAATCAGTAGAAGGAATGAGCCGTAACCGTCGCGTAGAAATCAGAATTTTACCGATGAACGACTTGCGCTCAACTTATCCTGCAGGTTTCCGTACGGGTAAAAAGAAAGAGCAAGAGGCAACTAAGCCAGCCCGCGAAAAACGTCAGAGATAAGAAATTCAAAATATAATTGATACAAAAAGGGTCATTTTGCTTTGCAAAATGACCCTTTTTGTAAATGTTGAGTTTCTGTTGTAAAGAAAAATAAAACCTCCTGTTTTTTATGAGTCGGGCAGTTTAAGGTTTGGCATGTCTTAATTCCAAGCCCACTGACGTACGAGGTTTAAATCCAGTCCATGTTGCTTCATTAGAATTCTCTTTTAACTCTAAATACTTTTTATAGTCTAAGCCTTTGAGTTGTACGCCTAAAAACGCCGTTACAAAATGCTGATTGATATTATTGATACGACGTTCGTTCCAAGCAGGTTCAGCATATCGCAAATATTCATCAAGGGGGAGGCCGGGCGTGATAGATTCGGTTGGTGGAGGGTTGGGAGCTACATTATGACGGGCATTAATGTAGGTTAGCATATAACGGTCGGCGTTGATTGCTCCGTCGTAGATGGCCTTGATTCCCTTCTCATATCCTGAAATATCATCTTGACTGCCTGCAACAAAAAATGTAGGGACGGTAAGCCCTTTTAGTCCTTCAGCATCCCAAACGCCCCGCTCCATTCCCCAAGGCGCAAAAGCGACAACTGCCTTGATTCTCGGGTCAAGGGAAGCCGAAAAGGCAGCATTTCCTGACATCCTTTTTTCTAAGGCCTTGCTACCGCCTGTCATTTGGCCAAAAAACTTTACGGCTTGGGCACTGTAACCCGCACCAGCGGCATTGAGTGCCCCATAACCACCCATTGAGTAGCCAATCAAAGCCGTATTGTTAGCGTTTACCAACCCAGACAAAAAAGTTTTACTTTCTTTATTCCCCAATCGAGCCATTTCATTGAGAACAAACAAGTCATCGAGCGAACGGTTGAGTAATGTGCTGGCAAAACTTGCCGCATCACTAAAGGTAGATTCTGTATGGTCAATGGCCACGACAATATAGCCTTTGGAAGCTAAGTTTTCGGTCAGGTAAGTAAGTAAATACCGAGAACCTAAGTAGCCGTGAGAGACAATTAAGAGAGGGTAGGGCCCTTCGGTCTTGTCGGCTTGGGCATTGCGTAAAGCCCGCCCCATAAATTTGAATGGGATTAATGGCCTTTTGGGATCATTACTAGAGCCAAGTACCTGGTCATATTCTACGAGTTGTTGCTTATCTGACGGAATGATGGCAGGATACCAAATTTCTACGGTTAAAGGACGATTATAGAGGGAGTCCTTCCCGTTTTTTGAATGGAGTACATCCAACTGATTATTGTTGACCAATTTCAGGGTTTGGACCCCAATGTTATACTTGCCCCTCGCTGAGAGTTCAGGGGCATCAGGAAGCAAATCACCATTTACAAAATTTGTTTGGGCGTAAGTGCTATCAACAAGAAAACACTGGGCAAAGACCAATAGAGAGAGTAAAAAGGTTTTTTTTTTCATAAAAGGTTATTTGGATAAGGAAAATATAAATTAAGGGACAAACGATATGAAGAACTGGACCCCGATGAATTATAGAGCTAATGGATAGTCAGAAACAAGGGTTAGAAGTGAAAATCAAACTAAAGAGTAAGTTTTTATTCACTGAGTAACCCACTGCTTTTTAGTTTTTGTGTTACTTTATCTTTGTAAGACATCCCGATGGGAAGAAAGTAGGTGCTGACTCTCAGCTCATTGGAAGAGATACGATTGATATGATTCATGTTTACAATAAACGAGCGATGGATTCGTATAAATGGCTCCTGAGGCAATACCTCTTCAATGTTTGAGAGCATCTGGTTTACCACTACTGTACCCTCTGGAGTGACAATTTTAACGTATACGCCGTAAGCTTCAATGTACAGGATGTCGCTATAATTAAATCGAACCGTTGAGCGGCCTGTTGGAAGGAAAACATAGTTTTTAACGGGTGTTTTCTCCGCAATAACTTGTTGACTTGGCATTTTTTTAGTGGCACGTTGGATAGATTTTAAAAGACGGGTGTAAGAAAAAGGTTTTGTAAGAAAGTCAATAACATCAAAATCAAAGCAATCCACCGCTAACTCTACGTGTGAAGAAGTAACAACGACTGGCGCATGTGCTGGAAATAGTTTCAATAACTCTAACCCAGACAGATCAGGAAGTTCAATGTCTAAAAAAATTAGATCGGCCGTTTTTCTATTCAGATATTCAAATGCTTCGGTAACTGTTCCACACACAACAGCGTCTTCAAACATATTGGTTTTAGTGAGGAGATAGACTAGGCTTTTTTGAGCAAGTGGGTCATCTTCTACAATTAAAGGGACAAGTTTATGTTCCATATCGTTGAATAAATATGTATATATTAATAGTATGCTTAAAAAATAATCAGAAAATAGTATCTCAAAAAAGAATGGATGCGTTAATATAGCAAAGCTTTTTAACTTTAACCTGCCTTATTTTACTCATTTATATATTTAATTGTAGGTTTTACATAAAAAAAGGTCTTGTTCGTTAGTATTTTATGAATGGTAAAAATACCCAATGTATTTTTGTACCAGCACTTTACCTTACTTATACTTCCTCAAATTATTATCAAACTTCTTAGTGAATTCAAAACAAAACGTGCCAAATAAATTACGGCATTGTTTAATGAATCCAAGATATATTTTGGTTTTTCGAATAATAATCTTTAACTAGAGGCTAAATTTTATTGAGAAAATATACGCAAGTAGCATCCCATTCTGAAAATGCGGTTAAAAGGCATATTTAGAAAAATCCTTGGAGAGGTCTAATAAGTGGTTGTTATCAAAAAAACATAATACATCTCTAGTAACCCTCATATAATGAACCTTTTTGAGCGATTAGTTCGTGTTTTGGTAGGATGCCTGTTGGTGATTTGTTTAATCATCGTTTCTCCTCTTCTTTTTCCCTACTTGGTTGTTAGTCAACCTTTCTCTCTGCCAAAGTTTAACTAAGTTTTTGAGTTATGCTTTTGTACGTTCATTTTTGGTGAAATGAACGTATCCATAACATCCTAACACGAATCTTGGGATGGTTGTTTGTGCTTTTTTTTTAAGTTTTTTCTTTTTCAGTGAATTTAAGAAGATAGCACAATTTCATTCTTTAAGGGCCTCATCTTATGACTACGTTGAGTATAATGCGTCGAATGGAACATTTATTGACGTATATATCCCTATGGGTTACATTGGGCGTCGGAAAAAGAGTATAATTATGAAAAATTTGTCTTGGAAAAACCTATGTACTACAGGGGTACACCCTAGCTTATCGCCATTGGATGAACAGCGTATTCTTTTATGTAATGTGCTTAATATCTGCTGTTTAGTGTTACAGATTGTTCTTTCTTTGATGGATTTTTTTTGGGGAGATGGGACCATTACGGTTATTTTAATGGTTGTTTTTGCCATTATAAATTTACCACTTTATTTAATGCTTAAAGCATACCATTACCGAGTTAGTTTTGTTTACATATTTGCGGTTACCCACTTCATTTTAATATCAGTTGCCGTTTATAATCAGAATTTGGGCAAAATCGATGATTTGCAAATCGTAGTTATTGGCCTATCCGCCATGGGCATGGTACTTTTTGATAGGTATCTTCAAGCAGCGGCAATTGTGTTTAATGTAGCGGTTTATTGGGTTATTGTGTTGGTTATCAAAGATATATCTCTGGGTTGGACCTAAGGTAATTACTATTCAGTAATTGTGAATTTTATAGTTTGTTATTTTTTTATCTGTGTTTGCGTCTATTTTAATAAGTCAATTTTTAGACAATTTCAGGCGTTGTTAATCAAGAGAAATGAACAACTATCTCAGCAGACGGTTGATTTGCAGGAAATAAATCAGTACAAAGACCAGTTATTTGCCGTAATCAGTCATGACCTTCGCGCTCCTCTGTATCATTTGCAGTCAACCATTAGACGGCTCAATGAAGGTGACCTCACTGTAGAGCAATCTAAGCAGATTATTAATGAAATAGATTTTAAAACTAAAGATGTAGGCCTGCTGCTGAGTAATTTATTGAATTGGGCAAATTTGCAGCTGAGCGGATACAAAAGTGTTGTTGTTGAGATACCCATCAGGGAAGTGGTGGAAGAAGCTATTCTTTTTCAAAAGGAGGAAATAAATGCTAAACAGATGCAGGTGCTCAATAAAGTGCCTACCAGAACCTTAGGATGGGGTGATGAAAATCATTTGCAGTTGATTTTGAGGAATTTATTGAGTAATGCAGTTAAGTTTTCCTTCCCTGCGAGCAAAATTATCATTGAAGCGGAAGAAAAATCTGATAAAACAGTCATTTCGATTCAGGATAAGGGTATTGGGATTGGGGCAGAGGATTTAGAAAGGGTCCTAACGGGCGCTTCCCGTTCAAGTATACTCGGTACAAATGGAGAAAAAGGTAACGGAATGGGACTTTGGATAAGCCAGGAATTTGTTCGTAAAAACGGGGGAGAATTATGGGCAACTAGCCTTGAAGGAGAAGGCAGTACCTTTTATTTTACAGTCCCTAGCCGAAAAATTCAATCAAGTATCCCATTATTTTTTAGTGTTTGACGTACCTTATCTTTGTGTGACAAGCCAATCGGAATTTGATAACTACCAACCCACAGGTCATTGGATTCGATTCTATTGAGATGTTCAAGATTAATTAAGAAAGAACGGTGAACTCTCAAAAAAGAGGTGGGCGGAAGGTCCTTTTCTATACTTGACATTATTTGGTTGACAACTGAAACCCCCGATTTTGTTATTACTTTTACATAAATGCCGTAGGCTTCGATGTATAAAATATCATTTAACTCAAACCGCTCCGAGGCACGCCCTGTCTGTAAAAAAATATGTTTTTTTAATGACGCATCTTCTCCTGAGATATGGGTGGAGGGTTGTTTTTGGATTGCACGATGAATACCCCGCAACAATCTGGTATAAGAGTAAGGTTTACTTAGGAAATCAGCCACGTCAAACTCAAAACAATCAATGGCTAGTTCGACATGGGAAGACGTAATGATGACGGGTGGTGGGCTTTCAATAAGCCTTAATAGTTCTAACCCTGAAAAATCGCGTAGCTCAAGGTCTAAAAAAAGGATGTCTACCGTTTGACCGACGAGATAGCTGTAGGATTCCATTACTGAGGTAAAAACAGTAGGTTTCTCAAACATATTTGTTCTACCTAAATAAAGAGTCAATTCTGCCTCCGCAACAGGGTCATCCTCCACAATAAGAGCAGCGAATTTATTCTTCATTAGATAAGTTAATTTTCTAAGTAAAAAAGGCACTCATCAAAAATAAACAGCTTTTATTGATTTTCAGGCATCCATTCAAATTTTCATAGCTTTCATATAAAAAAAAACACGATTCATTATATAGGAACAGATTAATATGAGTTTTAACATATATTTGTAAAAAAAAATGGTCAATTAAAACACATTCTTAAAAATAATTGTTAATACATATATTCTCGGTTTCACTTAACAAAAACAAAATAATTAAGTAGTTTTTTTTCGCTGAGATGGAGGGACAGAGGGGATGTTAAAGCGACAAAAAGGGTGACTTACCGTAAATAAACGACGATTCTTTCCTAAGTAGTTCCGAACAAAATTCCTCATGCCTCGATAGCATAGAGTCATTTTTCGGATATAAAAATTTTTCATAACGTTGAGTATAGTAGTACAGGCACAGTGATATACACTGTGCCTTGTCTTTTTTAGGATCTGATTCGTACGGAGCTACCTAAGCGAATAATAACCAAAAAATTTGCGAAGGTAGAGTGCTGGAGGATGAATGGCTATCTCTAAAATAGCTTCAACCTAATTAATCATGTCTTTCAGACCTGCAACATAATTTATAAAACATGTTTTAATGGTCATCGACTACAATCAGTTCGGTCTTCTATGGGGTGTGGTGCTACGTACCATCCCTTACGAGCTACCCTCCATCTACCTTAAGTTGCACTTGGTTTCCGAAACTCAGGTAACTGGAGCTTTTCTACGTGTTTGCCCTTGTGGGCGTTAGCTTGCCAATTGCGCTGGATAGGATAAATGGGTAACTCTTATTCGCTCTTGAGGACCTCCACTGGATTGCTCCTCGCTGCCTTCATCGTCTGCGAACCGATCATAATAAATGCAATCAGCAATACCACCAGCAAACCCACCAACAGCTCCGTGATTTGGACGGGTGTGTGATACGGAAAATGGGTGAGCACAACGTTTTCGAAGAAAAAGTAAGTTACGGGCAACGCGATGAGTGTCGATAACGACAGCTGTATGAGGAAACTGCGGCTCAATAAGTAAATAAGGGTAACAGAGCTTGCGCCCATCACTTTGCGGATGCTGATTTCCTTCAGCCGGGTTTCGGTCGTAAACGCCACCATGCCGAACAATCCCATTGATGCAATCGAAATGGCTAGGAATGAAAGGAAGCCAATGATTTTGATTATGGTTGAGAATTCGCTGTATGCCTCTTCTATTGCTTGGTCATAAAATTCAGCCTGAAATGGATGGATACGGTCGATTTTCTTCCATGCCGATTCGATTTTAGCCATGGTCGTCGGAATATCCCTACTTTGTATTTTGGCATTAATGATTGCTCTATCTTCGGGTGTCCAGAACATGAAGGCTACTGGCCCCACAAGGTTGTCGACCTTTCCATAGTGAAAGTCTTTCATTACGCCAACAATGGTCATCTTGCGTGTTCCGTGGAAACTACTGAATGTGATTTCTTCCCCGATTGCTTTCTGGGGGTCGTTGCTGCCAATGTTAAATCGTTTTAAAACTTGTTGGTTCACGATTACTTCTGTAGCGGCGGTGGTTGTAGTGGGTCGTGCCATAAAATTTCCGCCCGCCACGAGCTTGTATTCGTGCAGCGTCAAATAGTTTTCGTCGACGTGGTTGGTCATAACCAAAACGGAGTCTCGCGAATCTTTGTATTTCATAAATCCACCCCAGGCATTTCCAACGCTGGTGATGATTAACGACCGCGACAGTGCCGTTACTTCTGGTATCTCGCTTAGTTCTTTGAGAAGTGCATCGGGTTTATTACCCTGCATATTGATGTTCAGGATGTTTTTGGTGCGGTATCCCAGGTCGAAGGTAAGGATGTTTTTATACTGAACGTAGCCAATAGCGGTTGTGGTTATAAAAATCAAAGTGAGCGAGTATTGAATCACCACCAGGGCGCGTCGGAGGGTGACGTGTTTGAACACTTTTACCGAAGATACATTCCTGAGCGCACTGATTGCGCTGACTTTTGAAAAGAATAGTGCGGGCATAAGGCCTGATATCACACCTACCGTAACCGAAAAGACGATAAAGGCTGCGACCATAAGCGGAGTAAGCTCCAGCTTCACCGTGCGCTGCATCTCTGGAGCTAGATTTATCAGCAGGGGGCGCATGACGAGAAAGATGAAGTATGAAAGAAAAAGGGCGGCTAGGGAAATCATAATTGCTTCCACTAGAAATTGTTGCCATATCTGACTCTTTCCAGCGCCGATAGCTTTGCGAAGCCCAACTTCCTTAAAGCGGCGCATGGCACGTGCTATCGAAAGATTGGTGTAGTTGAAACATGCCGACAATATCACAATGAGTGCAAGCCCGCCAAGTATCCACAGCATGACCAGAGGCATGTGAGGGCCTACGGAACCGGGCCCACCCTCGGAGTGACGGAGATTCTCTCCGACCACAATATCATATAAAGGAAGAAGCTCAAGTTGGATTTCAGTGTTTTCTTCGGCGAGATTTTCTTCCTTTGCAAGGGCGTCAAGCTGCGACTGGATAGAAGCTCTGTCGACATTTTCGGGCAGCAGAAGGTATACATAGTTCGACGACATGCTTGTCCATTTTTCGAAGCTGTTGTTGGTCTTATTGAGCTGCACGGCGGTCGAGAGCGATACCAGCGCTTCGAAATTGATGTGCGAAAAAAAGGGGACGTCCTTCATTACCCCAGTCACCTTGTAAT
>NZ_JAAAKZ010000011.1 GCF_009905605.1 Runella sp. CRIBMP | reverse complement strand
ATTTTTATCGCTCTGAACTTATCCACACTTGGACTACTTTGCCATCATTCGGTGGCTCCCTTCTGCATCATTTTACACTTTTGTTCGGTTACTGATAGTATTGGCATTGGGCAAGGCAAAGTTGAGTTTCATGCCAACGTAGTTGCTGGTGATCCACTTCCCGCCAAAAAGCGTAAAATCATTGTTATATTGGTTGAAGGAATTTCCGGCCACAAAAGACAAGGTTGGATACATGCTTTTCCTGGCTTTGTCGATATACTCCAAGGCATACTTTTCTTTCAACAGATTGCTCTGAATCAGTAGGTCGTTGAGTTGAACGTCTTGTTTTGTAATGGGGAAATTGATCGCAACTTTTTCTGTAATCTCAACCTCTTCGGCATCTGGAATGTCGGCCAGGATTTTCAATGAGAGGTAGTTTTGTTTGAGCAAATGCTGAATTTGGTTGATGTTTTCCTTGATATTGAGCCTATTCACTCGGCTGTCGTTTACGTCCTGTTGCTTGACGATGCCCTGTTTGTATTTGTTCTCGGCCACCTGCAGCAGCGTATCGGCCACCAATAGATTTTGTTGGGTGCTTTCCAATTGCGCATTGAGTTGGATGATGTTGTAATAGACAGCGGCCATGTTTTCGTGTAGATTTTTGAGGTTCAGCCTGCTCTCTGTTTCCGAAATCTGAATGTTAATATCTGACAGTTTATAGTTTTGCCAGCCTTCAAAATTGAGTAGCTTAATGTCCAGATTTTGGTTGGATGCCGTGTTGTACTGCACGCCCGTTTGCACTTCTCGAAACTCCCCTTTTTGACCACCAAAAATCTCGGCGGGAAATAGATTGACGGGCAGGCGAGTGTTGTTGGTAAAATTACCGCTGATGCTAGCCACGGGGTCGGCTATGGCCAATTTGGCGGCTAATTTTGTTTTTTTTGCTTGTAAAACACGAATATGGTTAGATTGAACAGAGATACTTTTGGTATCTGAATATGCTAATAAAGCTTCTAAGTTATCGAATCTTTTTTGTGCCTTGATCTGCTCCAAATGGCTGAATATAAATGACATTATCAAAATTAATTTTTTCATTGTGTCAAACTGCTTTTAAAATCGAAGTGTTATGCTCAGTAAGAATTGTCCTGTATCTGATTCAAAGTTTCTTCAAATCAGTAGCTTATGAAATGAGTGTGGACCTGAAATGGACAAATAGGGTTTGAAGTGGACACGAAAAGATTTGAAAAAAGACCTCAATCAAAAATCAAGGCCTTTAAATCAATTGTTCATTTTACTTCTATACTTATCTTCTGTTGGGTGTGAGCCGAAAAATATCCCAAAGCGCCGCCTTTGATATTAGTGACAGGGTTGGTAGGAATGGTGCCTCCTCCTGGGCCGTTCCCCTGCACTGAGTTGAGCGAAAAGAAATAATCGTAGATTGGTTTATCAATGCAGTGCATTTCTAAGGTAACATTATCACCGAGTACGATTTCAAAGTCTGGACTCAAAATCGGCCTTGAATTAGGCAGTCCATTGCCAATGTTATCGTTTGCAACAATGATTGATTTATATTTTTCTTCATTTCGGGTTTGTATAAACCGATAGCTATTGCCAAAGGCAGCAGGGTCTATAAATTGTGGGTAGATGATGTAGTTTTCAGCGGTACTTCCGGGAGGCGAAAAAGAGCTCTTTTGTACTTTTATTCCCGTTAATTTTACATTGGTTGGCATCGTAGTTTGAGCCGTAAATGTGTTGCCTTCGGCCATAACGGTAAGACTATACGTTTTACCTTCGAAGCCCACAATCTTTTGCGATTGATATACCCCTTCACCAGTTTCTACCAACTTCTCGGTATTGCCGCTGCCATCCGAAAGGCTTACGTTTGCCCCCTTCACCAATGGAAAATCATTGGGTTCGGTAAAATCGACGGTTTTAATAACCCTGACCGTTGCTTTTTGGTTTGGCGTAATTTCACCTTCGATTACATATTTGGCATTGACCGAATTGAGGTCTAAAGTAATTTCCTTTTCGCAGGAGAAAAGTCCCCATGCCCCCGTTAGGGAAAGTAAGATGGAAGCTATTTTATTGGTTTTCATTTTCTTGAATGGTTTAAAATTGTTTCCCGTAGATTGCTGCTGTTTTAAAATTTAAAGTTGTACGTAACACTCGGTACCCATCTGAAAAGTGAAGTCTGTACAGCTCGGGTGCGAGAGGGGTCGTTTTCATCATCTTCAAAGGAAATCGTGTAGGCATTTTGTCGGCCATAGGCATTATATAAAGAAAAATTCCATGAAGTCTGGTACCTGCCTTTTCTTGGTTTTTCGTAGGTAGCACTCAAATCCAAGCGATGGTAGTTGGGCATACGTGAGGCGTTGCGTTCGGTGTAATAGAACGCTGTATTGCCTGCCACTTCGTATTTACCACTCGGAAACGTAACCGCATCGCCTGTGTAATAGATAAAATTGCCAGATAACGACCAGCGAGGGCTTAGTTGGTACATCCCTACGATGGCCAGATCATGTGTACGGTCCTGTCGTGCCGAGTACCAATTGCCTTCATTGATGCCGTCAATCAGTCGTTCTGTTTTTGAAAGTGTATAGCTTACCCAGCCTGTAAATTTACCAGACTTCTTTTTCAGTAATAATTCCAGTCCATACGCTCTCCCTTTGCCGTAAAGCAATTCACTTTCCACATCGGGGGCGGTTTGAACATCGGCCCCGTTTTTATAATCTACTTGGTTTTGAAGGGCCTTGTAATACGTTTCTGCGCTGAATTCGTAGTTGTTTTGAGCAAAATTGCGAAAATACCCCAAGCTTATCTGGTCCGATATACCGGGCTTGATATTGTAACTGCTGCCGATCCATTGATCGGTTGGATTGGAACTGGTGGAGTTGCTCAACAAATGGAGGTTTTGGGTATTGCGGGCATAGCCTGCCTTCAAGCTGCTTTTTTCGTTCAAAATAAAGTTAAAGGCCAATCGCGGCTCAACATTGAAGTAGGTCTTTCCAAAGGCACCCTCCCCCAAAACGACTGAGTCGGTTTTTACGTCTCTGTCATAGATATTGTAGGTAGTTCTTCCCAAAATACTCCAGGACGAAAGCCGCAGGCCATAATCCATGCTGAAATTGGACGAAACTGAATACGTATTTTGGACATAAACAGCATTTTCCAAAGCCTTTCTGTCCTCTTTTATGTCGTTTTCGTTGGCATTGGTTTCATTGATCAAACTACCCGGCGTAATGGTGTGATGAATGGTGTTAAACCCAAATCTCCACGAATTTTTGGGACTCGGGAAATACTGAAACTCCTGCTTCAAATTCCAATCCCTGATTTTTGATTGATTGACAAAGCTGTTATCGCCCCCCGAAACCTTAAATTCATAGCTGTAATCGCTGTAGATCAGTGAGGTATTTGAGAACCATTTTGAGTTAATGATGCTGTTCCAGCGCAGGGTACCCGTTTTGTTTCCCCAATCAATGCCGAGTGCATCGCCAAAACCCAATCTATCGCGACCAAAATACCCTGACACATACACTCGATTATTTTCGTTGATGCGATAATTTGCTTTGGCATTGAGGTCGTAGAAATACAATTGTGTGTCGCTGAAATCAGGGGATGCCTTCAAAAACATATCGGCATACGTCCTGCGGCCCGAAATCATAAACGATGATTTTTCGTTTTGAATGGGTCCTTCTATTGCCAAGCGACTGCTGATCACACCGATACCGCCTGAAGTCTGAAACACTTTGTCGTTGCCTTCCCGCATGCGCACATCCAGCACCGAAGACAATCTGCCGCCGTAATTGGCCGGGCTGTTCCCTTTGATGATGGTAGCGTCTTTGATAGCATCGGAGTTGAACGTACTGAAAAAACCAAGCAAATGCGAAGCATTGTAAACGGGAGCCTCATCGAGTAAAATGAGGTTCTGGTCAGCCGCACCTCCCCGTACAAAAAAACCGCTGTTCCCTTCCCCCGCTGATTTAACGCCGGGCAGCAATTGGATGGTTTTCAACACATCTTTTTCTCCGAAAATCACTGGCAATTTGGCTATTTCCTTAATGTCCAACTTCTCGGTACCCATGGAAGTTTTGGTAATGTTGTCATCTTCTTTGGTCGTTTTTACCACCACCTCCTGCAGCATTTTGCCACTTTCCAATTCCCAATCAATTTTTAGATTTTTATCTAAATTGACGGTTTTAGTCATTTCTTCATAACCAATATATGTTCCTTTGAGCGTGTAACTTCCTTTGGGTAAGGTGATGGAATAAAAGCCGTACTCGTTGGCAGCTTTGCCGGTATTTGGGATCTCTTTCACGACCACTGTTGCTCCGATGAGTTCTTCGCCCGAAGCCTTATCTCTGAGGGTGCCACTTATCGTAAATTTCTCCTGTGCCAAAAGCCTGAAACTGCTCATCAGAACGCAGAAAACAATAAATTTCAATTTTGCCATTTTTTGGTCTTCGTTTAATTTTAAATCTTTATTTCGATTCAAAACTCAACCAAAACTACAATTTAGAGAAGTAGGCTGCCGACGAAATGGACAAAATGAGCCGTGAAGTGGACGGGGGGAGATTCAATTATTGGCCAACCATTCTACAAACGCCGTTACCTTGAGTTTGCCTATCACAATCTGTTCCGTAAACGGAACCGTCAGATTGATTGCTATTTTGCGGTTGAAGTGCTGCGAAGCATCTTTGACCGCCCGCCGATTGACCAAATACTGCCGATTGGCCCGAAAAAAAGCTGGCGATAAACTATGCTCCAGATGGTCTAAGGTCTGCGACAACAGCCATTTACGTTGATCGAACGTATAGGCAAAAACCCCGTCGTTTTCTACTGCAAACAATGCTACCTGTGCCGTGTCCAATGGAATGATTTTATCTCCCTGCTGAATGATGACCGACGGAGTTTTATGAGGTTGCAGTTGCGCTTTCAACAGGTTCATCAGCCCTTTCATTTCGTCTTTGGGTGGGTTTAATCTTTCTTTGAGCAGTTGGTATTTTTCTAAAGCTTTACCCACGGTTGCTTTCGAAAAAGGTTTGAGCAGATAGTCAATACCGACGGTTTTGAAGGCTTCGAGCGCATACTCGTTAAAAGCCGTACAGAAAATGACGGGCGTTTGGTTTTGGGTCTTTTCAAAAATTTCAAAACTAAGGCCATCGCCAAGTTGTATGTCCGAAAAAATAAGGTCAATCGGCGGGGAGGTCTGGAAGAAAGCTATGCTCTCTTCCACCGAAGACAGCATAGCCACAATCTCGACATCGGGGTCATGGCCCGCAATAGTCCGCGCCAAGTCTTTGGCCGTCAGTTTTTCATCTTCAATGATCAGAATTCTCATGAATTTATCAGTGGTATTCTTACTTCAAAAAAATCAGTTCCTTCGTTTATTTCAATGCCCTTACCTGCAATAAGTTCGTAGCGGATGTTAAGATTAGCCAACCCTGTTTGGGTAAGATCAGCGGTTTTGACTGGCATTTTGTTGTTCCAAATCGTAATTGAGTTATCATGGCAGGAAATCTTGATAATCAATGGCTTTTGCACTGTAAAATAATTATGCTTGAAGGCATTTTCAACCAGCGTTTGCAGCGCGAAAATGGGAACGTTATGCTTCAACACTTCATCAGAAAGAGCTACCACATACATAAAGCTGTTTTCAAACCGCACTTTTTGGAGTGCTACAAAATCGTTTACAAAACGTAATTCGTCAGCCAGTGTAACGACTTCATTTTGGCGTGACTGCACCGAATACCGCAAAAAATCGGCCAGTTTAACGGTATATTCTTCAGCTTGGGCAGTGTTTTCTCCAATCAACGATTTGAGGACACTAAGGGCATTGAACAAAAAATGCGGATGCAACTGCTGCACCAATAGTTTTTTCTGCGCTTCGCTGTGTAGGAGTTCGATTTCTTTGGCTTTGAGTTCAGCCTGGTTGCGGCGATAAGAGGCTTCTGTGGCTTGACAAATAATAATAATAATGACATTAATTGCCGAAGAAGTAAGAATAGCATATAGAAATTTATTGTCCAGAAAACTAACCGCCACCTTTGGTACAAAAATATCTTTCTCTGTGAAAAAAAAGTATTGTATTCCACCTATAATTCCTTGCATCAAAATAATACCGGCATAACTAAACGAGACCTTCCTCCATATAGATAAATGAGAAAAGTTTAGCGTCAAATAGATATTTATAAGCCAGGTAACAAATACATTGATATTTATACCCAAAAAAGGAAGAAGCAGTACTTTAAACGGAAGCACGCCAAAAATCAACGGGTGACTCACTGCATAGATTGCGAAAATGGGAGTGGAAATAAAAGCGTAAAGAAGCAGTCTTTGTTTCATGTTGGTTAGTGAACAGATTTCCTGTAACAAATCTATACAAACTAACACAACACTTCATGATTTAGAAGCTGAAATGGACAAAGTGACCAGTCAAACGGACCATTATTGTCCTGACAGGCATCATTTTCGGGATATTTAACCCCAAAGACGTTTATTACAAAAAGACCTATTTCCGCTGTAAGCAGGCAGCAGCTTATCGGGACTTCTTTTCTCCCCTGTATTTCAGCAAAAACGCCTCGGCATAGCGCCCCCCGACGAGGATTTCCAACCTGCCCAGCACTATTCTGGTCTTTTGAAAGGAAATTATCCAGCTGAGCGGTACTTTGTAGGATTGATGCCACCAGCAAAACCAGTTCGGGTCGAGTTTTGCTTCAATGGCCTTTACATTCATCCGGGTCATGATGGGTTTGGCGGGCTGACCGATCAGGTATATTTTCACATAATCTTTCAGTCTTTCGATGTACAATACTTCGAGGTGATAAATTTTGATTTCACGGAATTCTTAGTGTACAAAAAAATAGGCATCCGCAGGCACTTAGAGCCAGGTTCGGTGTTTTGGCGGTTTAGGTCTAAATTTGTAATACAAAGTCCGAGCCGCCGAATGGCCCGCCGCCGTTGAAATTGGAAGAAGTGGAATGATCCATATCGTCGGTACCGCTTTAAAAACTCAGCGAATCCACCTCTTTTTTAGTAGGGCGGTACGCCAGTTTTGAGTTGAGATTTTAAAAAAACGAATGAAATTTTTTATGATTTTTACATATTCCAATCGGCAGGAACCTAAAAATTCAGGTTACAACTCAATATATCCCCGTTTTTAGTATTTTGAATGTATATTAGTTCAAAAAAAACCAGTATGCAACAGTCGCTCTTTCCACATCTACAACACTTAATTGGCCTGACCAACGAGGAGTTTGATATTTTTTTGGGTTGCCTGCAATCGCAAAAACTGAAACGAAGAGAAGTCCTGATTGCCGAAGGGGACATTTGCAGATACGCATACTTTATCAAAAAAGGGTGTTTGCGGTATTTCCATAATGTGGACGGTGAGGAAATCACCGGTCAGTTCTTCTTTGAAAACGGGTGGTACACCGACTACGAAAGTTTTTTGCTGCAAAAACCTTCCAAACAAAACATTGATGCCTTAGAACCCACCGAACTGATATTGCTTCCCAAAAGTGAATTGCTTAACCTTTATATCACCATTCCAAAGTTTGAGAAATTTGGCCGAATCATGGCCGAGAACGCATTTTTGGGCTTACGAAACAGAACCGAGTTGCTAACCCAGCAAAGTGCCGAAGAAAGATATTTGAGGCTGATGAAAGAAAGGCCAAAAGTGATTGAACGGGTGCCTCAACACTACATCGCATCTTATTTGGGCATAAAACCGCCCTCATTAAGCCGAATTCGTAAAAGAATTATGAATAACACTTGATTTCTTAACCCAGGTTAACGTTTAGCCAAATCCAGCACCTGACCTTTGTAACGTAAATTATAAATCATCATAATTCGTTACAAAATGAAAATAATCCTTTTGACTGTCACAATCGCATTGGCAGGAGTCTGCACCGCCAATGCACAAACCTCCTTAGATGGCAGCATCGGAACATCCAATCAGGATAAGGTTTCTCTAAATCTGGCATTGAGGAAGCAATTCTCCGAAAAATTCAGAGCGGGTATCGAGCTTCAAACGAGTTCGGTCAGGTACCGTTTTATTGGCGCCAAAGTAATTGATGAGGGACTGAGTACTACGCTAAGTTTTCCGTTTTCCATCAGATTTTATGAATATCAGAAATTACGACTTGATTTTTACTCAAGAGTTGGGGTTCGCTTTCAAGGGATTGATAAAAATCTGGCAACTGAAAAAGTGCTGAAAGATAATACTTCGGTGGGACTCCATTTAGAGCCAGGATTACAGGTCAGTTTAGCATTTTCTGAAAAGATCAACCTTCAATCGGGGGTAACCCTTCCTAACTTATTTGAATTGAAGCCTCAGTTTATTTTTGAGAATAATATCACCAACATTTTTGCAAATGTAGGTTACCAATTATCGCAAAAATCCATTTTAATGCTCAAAGTCAATGCAGGCCCTGCAGCGGGTGCTTCGGGCGACTCTCAGAAATTTAATTGGTCATTACAAGCGGGACTTCGCTTCGCACTGAACAAAAACCAGAAGAGTTTATCTCCCCAATTAGATCCGACATTTTAACAAAAATTCAACATTTAAATCTTTGATAATCATGAAAAAAATATTCATTACTCTGGTTTTACTATTCACGGTTTTTATTGCAATTGCTCATGATGCAGTGTCTTCAAACCCAAATAAAATAAAGATAGGTTGGTTTGTAAGCCCAGAATACAGCACCATGTTCTTAACGGGTCATAACGGTCTGGCAGTTGGTTTTTTAATGGGGATAAAGTTATTCAAAGGCCATTTAAAAGTGGGTTATTTCAACTACGGAAGAAGCGGCCCGATCAACCGTTATACAGTCAATACTAAATTACCGACAGGGGTGACGTATAAAGGTAAGAGTTCAATAGATTTAAGAGCCGACTACGGTGCTTTCGGGTTAATGATTGCGCCATCGTTCACATTACCGAAATCAAACGTTGAAATTGACTTTCCAGTAAATATCGGCTCCATCGGTGCTGGATTTTATCTGGCAGGTAACGACCGAAAAACCCCCGATGGACGAAGAGTGAGTGAATGGGAAAACGAGCTTTTTGAAGGCAAAGATGCCGCTTTTGCCTGAATGACGGAGTTTGGTATCAGGGTTTTGTTTCCTACTCGGATAAATGGTTTACAATGGGGCATTGGCGTCCATTATTTAACGGTTCAAGACTGGACTACTTATGCAAACCCCTCAGGCGATTTTTACAACAACAAATTAAGAGCATCGGTATTTGTAAACTTTTGCTCAAAAAAACGATAAATAACAGTTCTCCCAGTATATACTTTGCTCCCTTAAAAAAATGAAAACATTCATCACAATTCTTACCGTAACTCTTGCCTGTCTCAGTTCGCAGTTGACAATCGCACAGGAATCCAACGAACCCAAGAAAAAACTGCCCGTTTACGGCGCTGTCAATGTTGGCTACGGCAATACTTTTTTGAGAGGAGTGCTTGGCGAAAAGGAAACCCTTAACGACAATCGTGGATATGGTCGAAATGACGGGTTTTCTTTCTCTACCTTTTACTATTACGCCCCCAAATCATTTTCGGGCTTGGGAATCGGAACAGGTATCAAAGGCTTCGTGGCGCGTCCCAATCAGGGAGGAGACAACGAAACCTATTCGTATAATTACTACAGTGTCGGCATCGGAATCAAGGATTTTTTCGTCACCAAAAAATTCAATGAAGGTTTTTCCTTCAAAGCTAATGTTGGTTATGGCCCAGGCACCGAACGCATGAAATACGGTAAAACCAACACTTATGTGTTTCAAAACGCCAATGGATTTTCCTACTCAGGCGGATTAGGCTACGCCATCCCCTTTAAAAACAGTAAATGGGCCCTCAACATCGACATTGATTACGAATATTCAAGCAAAAACGCTTACGTAACGGGCAATACCTACCCTTTAAAATACATCAACCACCACGTCAGTTTGAATTTAGGCATCATTTTTTAAACAATCTAATTTCTAAATACAATGAAAACTAATCTCTTCGTTGTGTCAGCATTGTTGCTGACCGTTCAGTACAGCATTGCCCAATCTCAAAAATTACGTATTTACAGTGAAATAGGCCTGGGGGCAGGTCAGGCAATTATTAACACTAAAACCAAAGCCGCCTTAAAAAACGCATTGGGCGGAGGTTTTGAACCGGGCATTGGTAACAATTTGATGATGGCATTTTATGTTTCGCCCGAAAGTTGGAAAGGTTTGGGAATAGGATCTAAAATTCATGGCACATTTGGGTCTCCTTCCAATGGCGACAATGGCAGCAAATACGTGTTTAATTACTATAATTTGGCCATTGCTTCTAAGTATTTTCTTCTGAGCCGATCCTTCAATAAAGGTTTGTTTGTATCAGGAAGTTTTGGATTTGGTCAATTTACCTCCAAAAGACTCAACGAAACCGCTAATGAGTACCAACATCAATATGCTATCGGTACTTCTTTAACGGGTGGAATCGGCTATACTATTCCTTTCAAAAAGACCGCACTGAGCCTTGAATTGCAGTACGAAAATGCCAACAGAAACGGAACGGTTAACGGCGTGAAAGAAAGCGTAAAATTTCAAACCGGGCAATTTGGCGGCAACGTAATTTTATCCTTTTGAAATCACAAAAATGCAGATAATCCACGGAGCGGCATCATTGCCATAGAACTTGAAGACTTGTATTCTGGGGCAATCTTCAAACGACGGACATTTTACTGTGCAGGTTTATTAATTGATTTTGATGGTACCCTTAGTTCAAATTTTTCTGGGCTTTGATAATTAAAAGCCAAATGACTGCGAATACGATTGTAATACACTTTAATGTGGCGCTCCGATGGCACATCCTATCGCTAAGTTATCCTCATTTGTTGGGACAGCAGATGCCGCCTGATTGCTGTCGTTTTGAGCGGCCGCTGCTGCGAAGTATTCCAAGTTATAATTTTCTCGGATTATTTATGTTATACAAATTTAAAGGCCGTTTTGTTTATAAAATTGCTAATTTTCAATGGTTTATAAATAAAACTTAAAAAACCTATTTTGCATAATTTCTAACATTATTATTTAATTATAACAGACTGTTATTAAACAAGATTTATCAAAATAAGCAGCTAAAACACAATTAAATCGTTCCATAAGTGTTTTGATTGTTCAACTAATTTTTGATAAAACCTGAATTTTTCATTTTAATAAGCAGTATAATTAAATTTGGATAATATGCCCTATTGGTCACCACACTTTTAATGATGCCTTCGACATAGTTGTTAAATACCTTTGCCAACACCTGCCGCCATTTCAGCCTCCCATATGCCCGTTTCGGCATTGGACGGGATTTCAATGTCAGTGTTTAATATATCGGCAAACAGCAGCGCCAGTACAGGGTTGCGGGAGCCACTACAAGTCAGGCGAATTGACTTGATTTCAACACCCGCTTTTGTCTATTTTTCGACCTGGCTTAAATGCCCAAACACAATTCCCTCATACACAGCACGCATCATATCAGCTTTGGTATGCCAGCCTGCTAAGCCGTAAAAACTGGCCCGAGCGTTAGGCTGCATATTGGAACAATGCAAAAAAGGATGAAACATGAACGAAGAAGGCTGTGTTGTTTCCGTTTTAGTTTTTTACGGATGAACAAGGGAGCAATGATTTCGAAAGTATCATCGTTTATTTCTACCATTCGTTCGATGATTACCCGCAGTTCCTTTGCCATATTTTATTTATAGCTCTTATCCTTGGTAACGTTTTTTAAGCATATTCATCATAAATACGTTGATTTCCCACTGGTTCCCCACCGGCTGCTGCGTATAAGGCAACACAGGCATATAAGTTGCGGGACCGAATTCCGTAGTCATGGTCAACGGCGTGTTATTTTTTTGATGGATTTCCACTATTTTATCCCACCATTTCAAATGGGTGTCAAGGGTATCTTTCCATTCGGGGGCTCTTGGGTCATTTACTTGAGGTCCTTCGGGATGGCCAATTCGGGTGTGAATGTGATCGGCACGGGTAATGGCAAGTTCAACGGCTTCATGCTGGTCAGCCAGTAAAGATTCGTGGACATTGCACCAATGTGAAATATCCAGACAAATTCGCAGATCAGGAATTTTCTTAAAGTAATTCTGTGCGATATGCGCCGCAAAGAGACTCTTGCCGCGATGGGTTTCGTGGATGATTCTGACGCCCATTTCCTTTGAAATGCGGGCTGCCAGATCAAATAAGTGCTTGTTTTGCTCAAAACTGAAATAGTCTTTTCCCGTTTGGCAATTTACAAATACGGGTTTGGCTGCAATCAGGTTTCGGAGGTATTTCTCGTAGTTTTCGGCGTGACTGTCATGATCCCTTTCAAACGATTGAAAATATTGCCCGATGAATTCGAGGTTGTATTTTTTGAATGTACTCAGAATTTCCTGTTTTTCTTTTGCTTCAAATGGCAGGGCCATTTCCACTCCATCATAGCCTGCCTCTTTTACATTTTTACAGAACGTATCAAACGGTAACGTGTTGCCCCAGGCAGGGGCGTAAAACTTAATGTTCATGCTATTTTTATTGTTGAGTAAATATTCACTTTTTGATTGAAAAGGCAGAATTGCCACACTTGCTCCCAATGATTTAAGTAGGTTTCTGCGCTTCATCATTTATTCTGTTCTGTATGCCCAAAAGCGTTAAAAAATCAGGTGGTCAGTTGACCATCTGATTTTGATACACTTCATCTATTTCTTACCTATCAAAAATCAACATAGTAACTCGGTTCTTACAAGTACAGAAACGGGTATTCGCTCTTCATTTCCCGTCTTTTGCACCTTTTTTATACAAAGGTATCCATCTAAATAATACCAATCTTCGTCTAATTAAGCATTATTTGCCACTATTTGGGCAAAAATCAGCTGATCTGATGCCGACATACGCAATCGTAAACCTGCTGAAAAATCTATCTATTTTACCAAAAATTCGGCATCGTCGGTAATACTTACCACTTTCTCTTCAAGTAAATTGCCAGCAAAAGGTTCAATCGGAGTGTAGCTGCTCGTATGAACATCTTTGTAAGGTTTATTACTTGCCAAGTTGTAAGCTGTAATAATTGACCAACGAGGATTGTCCGATAAGTTAGCAGCCGAAGCGTGCAGGGTATTGCAATGAAAAAAAGCCGTATCACCTGCTGCCATCTCCAAATAGTCCAGCGGCATAATTTTAAGAGCTTCGTTTACTTTTTCCATGTCAGCCCCAACCTGTTCTCCCGCAAAACCGTGCTCAACCCGTCCCATTTTGTGTGACCCCCGAATCATCTGCAAACATCCGTTCTCTTTGGTTGCAGGGGTAAGGGCAGTCAAAACACTGAGCATATCGGGGAATAAAAAGCCGTTATTTTTGTACCAGTAGCCATAATCTTGGTGCCATTCCCATGCTCCGCCTGTTTTTGGTTCTTTCTGCATCAGTTTAGAATGATAATGCGCTGCTTTTCCGCCCAAAATTTGTTCAACACCATTCACAATACGCTCCGACCTGGCAAATTTGCTGTACAAACTGTCGTCGAGTGAATACCACAGGGCCAGTTTTGTTTTCAGGCCCGAGGCATCCGTTCGGTCATAGCTTTTTTTACTCATGACGTTGTCATCAATGGCTATTTTATACAGCAAATCTACCTCCTCTAGGGTGAAGAAATTGCGTACCACCACGTATCCGTCACGGTTGTAGGCTTCGAGGTGTTCTTTGGTAAACTTCATGTTATGATTGGTTTTAAGATTTTACAGCGTCAATATCGGGAACTAATAAATGGATAATCAGCAGGGCAACCCCGTACATGGAAGCGGCAATAACAAAAAGGCTTTTATAACTTCCCGTAGCTTCGAGCAAATGTCCAGTGGCGGAGGCCATCAGCATCCCGCCGACGGCACCCGCCATACCGATAAATCCAACGACGGTTCCCACGTCTTTTTTTGGAAAAAAATCGGTTGCCAAGGTGTACATATTGGCCGACCATCCCGTGTGGGCAGCCATACCCAAGCCAATCAGTAAAACGGCAGGCCACAAATCGGCCATACCCGATACCCAATAGATGGGCACAACGAGTATTGCACAAATGAGTAGCGTGGTTTTTCGGGCGGTGTTGACGCTCCAACCCATTTGAAGGAACTTGGACGAAAGCCAGCCACCGCCAATGCTGCCCACGTCGGCAATCAAATAGGCGGTAATGAGCGGCAAACCTATTTTATCCAGCTGTAAGCCATAGGTCGTATTGAGAAATTTGGGCAACCAATACAGAAAAAACCACCAGATAGGATCGGTCATAAACTTTCCGACAGCGATTGCCCAAACCTTCCTCGTACGGATGATTTGCAGAAGGGACGCCGGTTTTTCGAGGTTGGTATCGGTATCTGCTTTTATCAAAGCCAATTCAGCAGCGTTAACCCCTGAATGTTCATCGGGACTGCGTACCATTCTGACCCAGAAAAACAACCAAACAAAACCCAGCACACCCGTCAGTATAAAGGCCCACTGCCAACCGAAATTGAGCGCAATGACCGGTACTGTTAAGGGAGCAACGATTGCCCCGATGTTAGAGCCCGAATTAAAAATACCCGTTGCCAAAGCCCTCTCTTTGCGGGGAAACCACTCAGCGATGGTTTTGATTGCCGCAGGGAAATTGCCCGATTCTCCAACACCTAGTGCTAACCTGGCCAACCCAAAACCTGTAGCCGTGCGCGCCAAAGCGTGGCTCATAGCGGCCAACGACCACACAACGATGGAGAGTATGAATCCTCTTTTCGTACCAAGGAAATCAATCAGCTTCCCCGCCATCAATAACCCGACGGCATATGAAAGCTGAAAAGCCGTAACGATGTAGCCGTATTCGATTTCCGACCAACCGATTTCGCTTTGCAACTGAGGTGCTAAAATAGCCAGAACCTGACGGTCAACGTAATTGATGGTTGTGGCAAAAAAAAGCAAAACACATACCCACCAACGCATCAGTGTAGGTTTCTGGCTGAGCGACATTTCAGTGGCTGTCTTCATTTCTCTTCTTCCAAACGTGATTTATATCCTTTCCAAACCGTGATAGTATTTTGAACAAGCTGTGGTTTGTCACCTTTGATGTTGTAACACTGTACACCGATCGGTCCTTTGAATCTCAGATCTCTGACCATGTATTTAAGTAACCCGTAAGTATCAAAACTACCCATGCCAAGCGGTAAAATATAGTCATCCCAAATGGTTTTCTGCTGAGTCATGATATCTTTTGCTCCGCAAACGGTCATCATTTTTAGGTACGGTCTGAGTTCTTTCAGATGGGATTTGAGTTGCATACGTTCGGGGGCGGCGGTTGTTGCCAGCCAATGGCACAGATTAAAAGTGAGTCCTACATTTTTACGATTTATTTGCTTTATCAATGCCAAGGCATGATCGGTGCGCTCAACGTAAAAACTGTAATGCGGATATATAGCAACTTGAAGCCCTGCCGCCTGTGCCCAATCGCTCAACTGAGTAATTACTCTTACCACCAGCGTATCCGCTCCGTGCGACGAGGGTTTGAAACGGGCCGCATCGGCAATGATAAACGGGGCAATAATGGTTTTACTGCCTTTGAGTTGCTGTATATATTCTTCCAAACGCTTATCCATATACGGTTCCTTCAGTTCCATCCGCACGTAAAAATAAGAACTCGTAAATCGGTGTTTATCCAATGCCGCCTTCATCCCTTCAAAACTTTGCGTTTGGTTGATTTCAATGCCATCAAATCCCGCTTTTTTGACCAATTCTACCTGCTTATCAAAGGTATTGTAAGTGCTGTCGCCCCGAATGATGTTGTGTAGGGTAAAAAAATCATTTTTAACTTTTTGGGCAAAAGAACCGTTGGCGATACTGGTCCAAAGTGCGCAAAATGCGATCGTTATCAGTCTCATGATTGGCTTAGTTAAACTAATTATCTATTTACCGGACACCATTTACATTACCCACTGTTTTCTGGCCAACGGAGCCGCCAACAAAGCATTGGCGTAGTTATTTCCCTCAAAAAGCTCTTTTTCAGGATTCCATTTCAACTTCTCCCCCGCTCCAACCTGACAGGCGATCAAACCGATTTGCGAAATCGAAATCGTACGGTGGCCTACTTCAATGGGCTCCAGGGTTTTGCGGTTTGCTTTTACCGCTTCAATAAAATCTGTTTTATCCCACAGTGTTTTGGATAGATCCAACTCGCTGCCCGTAGGTTTTGAATCCAACATTTTAGGGTTACTAGCCGTCAATTTACCCGGATAATTTTCTATGTGAATCCATCCTTCAGAGCCGACGTATTTGATGCCTGGTATGCTCGTGGGGCTTTGCAGGCAAGTCATTTCTACGCCGTTGGCGTAACGATACGTTATCTGAAAATTGATCATTGTATTCCAAAGGCTTTTGGGAAATTCTCCTTTGCCTTCCACTTCGACAGGTCCCGAATATTCGCTGTTGTTGGCCCACTGCGCCATGTCAAAATAGTGCGCTCCCCAGTTGGCGATCATTCCCTGGGCATAGGTATCTACCCGCATCCAATTGGGGCGTTTGAGGATATCATACGGGGTATGCACCCGCATATCGGTATAAGGCACGTATTGCATGGGCCCAAGCCACAGATCATAATTGAGTTCTTTCGGAATCGGCATATCTGCCTGTGAAGGTACGGGGGTCGGATCCGACGGAAACACGATTTCGATTTTCTGCAATTTTCCGATTCTGCCGTTTCGTACCAATTCTACCGCCAGATTTTGCGGACGTATGGAGCGAAACTCACTGTCGGTCCGATTCACCACCCCGTATTTTTTGAGGGCGTCTACCAGCTCACGTCCCTGGTGAACACTCATACTGAGGGGTTTTTCGCAACTGATGTGTTTTTTGGCTTTGGCCGCCAAAATGCCCATCGGCACGTGCCAATAATCCGGTGTCGAAATCATGACGGCATCAATGTCTTTGCGAGCAATGATTTCCCGAAAATCCTCGTAGGCGGTGCAACCTTTGTACTTGCCGCTGGGTGTGTTTTTGGCATAATGCGCTTCAATAGTTGTTTTTGCCTTATCAAGTCGCCAACTGTCCACGTCACAGGCCGCTACGATTTGGGCATCGGCAATATCCAGCAGACCGGGGATTTTTACCCCAAGGCTTTTCTGTTCGGCGCCCTGTAAATTTTGTCCGTAGCCCTGCCGACCGGTACCGATCAGGCCAACGGTAATTCGGTTGGAAGGAGCATTTTTCCCAAAGACCGAGGCGGGAACTATGGTAGGCAATCCGACGGATGCTGTTGCCAAACTGGTATTTTTAAGAAAATTTCGACGGTTCATATTTCTTTCAATTTAATGTTTTTGAATGCAACGCTGTGTCCGTGGTCCTGCAGTAAAATATATCCTTCGGGAATCGAAGCAAAACCCTGATAATCCTTGAATTTACTGTCCTGAACACCCTGTTTGAACGCCTCCGTGTTTCGGTCAATATCCAACACTTTTTGTCCGTCGAGCCAATGTTGTATATGATTGTCCTTTACCACGATTCGGGAAGAGTGCCACACTTCCACTTTTGTGTCCGGCTTTTTTGCAGCCATAACATCATAAATAGAAGCCGTTTTGAGGTCTTGCGGCAAGGGCTTTCCATTGTAGATATAATCGGCATCGTCAATGAGTTGGTATTCATAGCCGGCCTGCGAGCCTTTTTCGGGTTTGGGCCTGCGTTCTTCAATAAAATACTTCACGCCGGAGTTTCCGCCTTTGCCGAGCTTCCAATCAAAAACCAGCTCAAAATTTCGGTACTTTTTAAGTGTAACAATGTCTCCTGCATCCCCTGATTCTGCTCCATCCGAAAGTTCTCCCCGCAGTTCCCCGTTTTTTACAACCCAGCCATGCTTCGGAAACACGCTGCTGTATGCTCCCCGCCACCCAGCAGTCGTTTTTCCATCAAACAGTAACACCCAGCCCAACTTTTTTTCGGATTGAGTGAGTGTATTTGCGACCTGAGCATTGCAGTGACAGGATACTAAAAGCCACACCTTGAGGAAGACAAGCGATAAGCGATACATAATAGGGTTGTTTGTTCTTGCAAAATTCTAACATATATCATCATTTTTCTAATGATATTTTTGCAAAAAATATCGCAATATTTGCAAAACGTTATTAATATTTTTTATTACAGCAAAAATTGTAACAAATAAAGCTCTAAAAACAAATGCGTCCAGATTTGCTGACTGTTCCCCAAACAACTTACCGCTCGTTTGACATCCGACACGAAAAATTACCTTATTTTACAAACCCGTGGCATTTCCATCCTGAACTTGAACTCAATTTTATTGTCAACAGTACAGGAACCCGCTTCATCGGGCAAAGTGTCGAGCGTTTTGAAAGCGGCGAAATCGTGCTTTTGGGTAAGAACTTACCGCATTACTGGAAAAATGACGTTTCCCTGTCTCAGAATACCGCCTCGCCCCCGGCAGAAGCAATTATCGTACGATTTCCAGAAGATTTTGCGGGAGACCGGTTTTTCAAACTACCGGAAACCAAACACATAGAAGCTCTTTTTGAACGGGCTGTTTACGGGTTAAAACTTCTCGAACCACTGCGCATTAAAGTAGCCCAGCAATTACATCTGTTACCTGAAAAAGAAGGATTTGAGCAGTTGATGCTGTGGGTTGGTATCCTGGATACCATAGCCAAGTCTAAAGATACAAAAGTGATTTCTCCCAATTACATACCTATTTCGACACTTACTAAAAACAACGAACGAATGAATAAGGTAATAGCTCATTTGTTGGAACATTTTACCGAACCAATTTCTTTACAGGCAGTGGCAGAATTGGGAAGTATGCAAGAATCGGCTTTCTGTCGCTTCTTTAAAGCTCAAACCGGTCAAACCCTGAATCAATACATTACTAATCTGCGCATTCGTTATGCCTGCGAGTTACTTAGTAAAAGCAGAGATTCCGTAACTCAAATCGGTTTTAATGTAGGTTTTGAGAATGTCTCCCATTTTATCCATATTTTTAAAAAAGTGAAAGGGCAAACGCCGTTTGAGTTTCGCCAAAAAGTAGCAGGTAAACCGCAAAAATTATAATTATAACTTAGTAACCCGTAAACCAAACCCTTCATCTAATTCAAAATAAAGTAAAAATCCCCGCTGTTTAGATTCTTCTTCCGTTACTTCAATGTGCGATCGAATTGCAGAAAGTGAACGTAGCGATTCGGCATGGAAAGGAAACATACGGAAGAATTCTTTCATCATCCATTCCATATCAGTAATCATGTTAAACTGATTGATCAGGGCTGTACCTTGAAATTTGGCAACTAATTCACCATAATAAATCTTATTGGCTGCATTACTCAAAAGACGGTCGTAAAATTCATCCGCATGTTTTCGCAGACGGGTTTTATAATCGGCGGTTACCTGTTCAATGTATTTGTCCACATCTGTAATAGCTTCTCCCCTACCCTGTTTGGCTTTCTTTTCTTCCAATACCTTTAAATTCTTCTTTTCCCACACCCAAAACCGTATGCCCGTTACTCGCGGTTTCTTAGAATCCAGATTATTACCAAGCAATTCATATTTTACAAACAGATCAGTTTTCTCGTTTATCTCATGAATAGCGGGGTCAATTACGTTTTTTCTCAGGGAAGAAAACCGTGAGTAAACCGCTTTATTAAATCCCAGCTTTTCTTTAAAAGATTTTAAATCTACATCAATTGGACGGCCGTAGTTTTTCCAACTGCTGAAAAAAGGGAATAGCTTAATGGACCGGGTGGTTTGCAGCGCAAATACGTTTTTTTTGAAAAAGCTGAAGTTTTCGGTCTCTTTTACCTGCAAAATTTGCTTCGCCAAGTCATGCGAAATGTAGAGATCTATTTTTCCCGAATCGTGCTTATGCACACTTTGCGAAATAATCGGTACGATGATAGTTTCACGTCCTTCCACCCATTCCACCAGCGTAGTTTGTAACATTTTGATGGAGTCGATAAGGTACGAATAGCCAGAGGTATTGGTCGTTTGGATGCTTTTGAGGAAATCTTTGATTTCGAGTGTCAGCACGATATTAGAGTTTCGACTCAGATTTTCTAAATCTGATGGCTTAAGCCTTGAAGCAATTTCGTAAAACAGTTTGGGTGTATATACTTCGTTAATTTCGGCTTTTTTACTTTTTGAAAGCTGACGTATAAAGGTAGGCGTAGCAATAGGGTTATTCAGAATGACCACATCGGAATTATTCTGTAAGTCTTCTATGTATTCCGAATTGGTCTTCTTTGCCATAACGAGCCCATTTGATATAGAATTCAGGCAAACATAGAAAAAAAGTAAATGGACTCAAAATTTATTTACATTATAACTCCTAAAACACACTGATTATCAATACATTACACTCAATCATATAATGAATGAGTATACATTATGAACAATAATGTATATTACCTTGTATCAATTTACATTATCAGGTTTCAGTAACTTCAGATTACATGAATGAATATACATTTTATGCTGAGTTATCAACAATAAATACTATCTAATCATTTGAATATCAGTACAATACGAAGTTATCCACACATGAATGAATATACATTTTATCAGTTTTAGGTTTATACATGACTCAGCATACATTAACACATGACTCAGCATACATTTATACATGACTCAATATACATTTATACATGAATGAATATACATTTATACATGAATGAATATACATTTCCTTTTCTATAAAGTATTAAATATCAATTAATTACAGTCGTTTTCAGGGCTCCTAAAAAAGTATTTAAAAAAGTATTTAAAAACCTTTCTTAAAAAAGTATTTAAAAAAGCACTTTTTTGTTTTTTCTTATTATTTTCTTAATCAATGTGGAAATAATAAAATTTATTTGGATTCATTATTAGGCTTATTATAACTAAACATTTAGTTATAATAAGCCCAACTAAACATTAACCTTTATCAATAAATATTTTTATTTATTGATAAACATGAATAGATATACATTCTTAACATAAAAATAAAATGGGAAACTTATAAATAAAAAATGGAATTAATATTCTGATTTACAGTATGTTAACTGCTTATGACCCTCAATATAAGTGCTTATTTTTGATTTGTAAATAAACACTTAAACGCCTATCATAATGAATAAATCATCAAAAAATGCAGATAAATATCGACAAACTGGGATAAAATATGCTTCCCTGTTAAAACCCTAGCTTTAGAAAGTCTTTTGCCCGAAAACTATAAAGCAAAAGCTACTCCCCGATTCCCAATTCTCTGATTAAGTCCATTTCCGACGTGTGTTTAGGTCTTGACTATGAACTTAGTGTTCGGTACAGGTTACAGGGTGAGTTTTCGAGCGCAGCGGCGCACCGTTGGGATTGTCCTGCACGATTCGCTAATATTCGGCAAAACTGGTAATGACACGATTCACAAGCAATTAACTTTTACGAACTCCTACAAAAACTCCCTTTAACTATTCAGTGCCATGAGATGTGAGCAATAAAAAGTGCCGTTATACGGGTTTTGTATTAACGCCAAATATGCCGCAGCGGCGTACCGTTCAAATGAAATGATGGGTTGGGCACGCAATTTTATTTCATTGGATGATTACTTGCGCTGGCTCACCAACCGGATGCCTCCCAATGCCAGGGTAAAGGGTTTAGAAGAATGGTTGGAACAAAAAGATGAGGAACAATTCTTCCAGATTTTCTCGAACAAATGCTTCAACTTAGACAGGTTTCAAAAGTTTTAAGTTGGATTGGTTGGTATTTTTTCTCGAATCAAAAAAGAAAACAGCACTTCAAAGGTATACAATTTAATGACTGATTTGCAGGTAGCAGATGTGGAAAAAGCAACCGAAACTGTTCAGAAGGTTGGTATTCCTAAAAAGTTGATAACGGCCGCCTCAGAACGAATGGAATTAGAAAAGGGAATGTTGGAAAGTTCCGCCAATGTTTGGCTGCTGTACAATTCGGTCAATCACTCACTTTTTAATCAATCTACCTTAATGAGCGTGCAAGATTGATTTTATGCTGATGTAAGGGTGTTTCATGGTTTGCTGACTGAGTATCTTAACTAATAAGATATTTTAATATTCACCTATCTTAATATGAAAATAATTAGGGCTTTCTCAACTCTCTGATACTTTAAAAGGTAGCTTGTAAAATCAAGTTACTAAAATCGGGAATCAGGGGGCTATTGACAATACAAAACAATATGTCAGTGGAAGTTAATACTTACTTAAAAAAGATGAAATAGATATTTTAGTATTTAAGTATCTTTATATTAAGATAATAAACTATAAAATACTGAAGAAGACAATACGATTACCTACCCTTATAAAAAAAGTGTTTAAACTGGAGTTAATTTATTTCCGAAAAAGTAGGCAGGAAGCTCGCAGTGGCGCCCTTCCCAAAGCAGAGAAATCAAAAACACTAGTTGTACTTTATGACGAAAACGAGACTTTTAGATTCATCTGGCATGTAAGATTAAAAAATTTGAATACAGTCGCGAAATCTTTGATTAAGGCCACTTGCAGAATCTTAAAAGCATCCCGCTATCGTCGGGCTGTTATATGTCATACGATTGATATGGTTTTCAGAAAAGGGCTTGTTGGGAAGGTAATTCGCAATTAAAAACAAAACCGACTTGAGAATTGGGATTGCTAAACCCGATTTTGAATTCATACCCGACATCAATCCTGATTTATCCTTTTTGGTTTTTGAATCTGAGATTGAGTTTTTGTTATTTCATATTTAGATATTTTTCTATTTTAATAATAAGATACTGGTTTGTTACTCAATGACTTATAACGTTATGAGTTCACCAACTTTATACCTGATCAAAGGATCGAGGGGATACCTTCAAAATATGTTCAACTTCGCATTGAATACATTTTAAGGCAAAACGCACCAAAAACATTCAAGCTGGACACGCACATAGCCACTACTCTATTCAGTTGTCTGGCTTGAAATTCTTTGATCCAAATGCAATTATGGAGAAAGCTATAACTGCTAATCGAATGGTAGTTATTAGTTTGTAACTAATTGATTATCAATAAAATGTGTTCATCTTAATCATTAAAAATCGTATTTTTAATGATTAATCAAAGACAAGATATTATTTCATTTTTAATCATATCACTATGTCAGTAACAGCAATTTCTCCCGAAACTACCACAGTTTCAGCGGTTTTAACTTTAACTCAAAAACCCAACTAAGAATTGTTCCGTGATTTATTTGAAAAGTTGGTAGATGAAGACACAGTCGAGGAAACACTCAAACCAAAAATGGTTTATATTGAAGGAAGACCCAAGATATAAAGCTTTGATGGAAAAACGGGACGTTTCAATCTCGAAGGAAAAGAAGACTTAGGCACTGAATTCACGTTTAAACCTTTTTCATAGCGGCTTTTCAATGGTTGATTATTCTACAGTAAAGAGAGTTCCCAGTGGACGGTTGGCCGCTGCCGTTGAGTTCTTTTTTTTGAACGCTGATTTGTGTCTCAGCACGATCATGTTCAACAATTCGAACGGTCGCCCGCAGGCGTGCCATTAACTTCAAAGAAGCCCGTAGAAAAATCGTTTATCAAAGAAAGTAATTTGAAGACTTGAAATTTGTTCTCATATCTGAAAAGAATGATTATGAGGTAACACTAACTAACTGTAAAACGCAAAATGGCAACTACTTTGCCGCTACTTTTCAATTTGAGGAAGGTGATTTAACATTTCTGAAGTTGGTGCGAGACGTGGCAGAGCATACAAAGTTAATTGGGCTATTACCCTGACTACCTTCTTATCTTATTGGTTTCCAAAACATCTCAAAGTGGAAGCTGCAAGCGAAACAGTAGCAATAGTTGATCCAATACCATTTAAGAAGCACAAACCGTTTCAAAATCCGATTCAAAAAGATCGTCAGGAAAGTAAACCTGAACGAAGGCATGGCTTAATTGCTTTGCTCTTCGTTAGTTAGGAATCAAGGGGTAAAATCCAATGTAAACGAATGGTATTCAGAAAACTATGGTAAACGGTTGATTATCAGTTCAAATACCTAAATATCTAAATATTTAGGTATCTTTATAGTAAGCTAATTACCCAAAATGGGGCAGTGAACAGTACTATGTTTCATAATTAATCAATTTTAAAATGAGAAGTTTAAATTTAAAATTTCAACTATTACTCAGGCCTTTTCATTTCCGATTTTAGCTCAAATAGAATCAACTAAAAGTTGTACTATAAAAAATGCCGAGTCTATTGTGGGCTTTAGACATCATCTAACAGGCACTTTTAAAGGCTTTCAATTAGGATTGATTGAAAATCATTATTACAATCGAGATATAAGGGTATAGTTCAACTCACCCAAGTTGATTAGAGAGAATACGATCCTTCAAAGATTAGCAAGTGTAGGGATAAGGAAAAAAAATCATCGAATTGAGAAGTGGCCGTTCTGGCTTTTTTGGTAGGTCCGGTTTGGCGGGCAAGAGAAAAAACTGAGCGAATACCGTGTTATAAGTTTTGCAGTCAAAGGTAGGCAATCCCGATTTGTTGCAGGTCTTGAGTGTAATTCAGAAGCTGAAAAAGGGCCGATTGTTGTTGGTTTATATTACCGAGTCAATCCCCTATCACCGGCTGAGAAAAATTATGCCCTTGTTTCGTTCGGGTATCGCTTCTACGCTCGGATATTTCGATTAAAAAAATAAGCCAAATCGAAGCCCCGGCCGATTTGGTTGTGCCTATGAAAGCGAGGCTCTATGCAGCGGGAATCTGGGGGTAAACGTTAATAACCGAAAGAAAAATAGAAAAATATCTAAATAAAAAAATATTCAACTATTTTATCTTCCATAGCCTCCAATAAAAGCTCAAATTCAAATAACTCTGCTTTTCGTTCTTTACGGTTGGCAAAAATTTTTCTAAGTTTTGTTGAGCTTGGGTTAATGAGGCTTAAATTTCTTTATTGGAAAATAAGGAAAATTGTTGCTCAGAATCATTACTCGCAAACTTGGAATGTTCTTCAATCGGAAGAGTTGCTGGTTTTAGTTTCTTACCTAATAAGCTATTTTGATAGGAAACTATTTTAGTATCCAAGTCATCCAAGCGTGAGCTAACGATTAAGTCTTCTGTATATTTGAACGGACCCCCTTGTTTGGGTTGAAAGAATGTGAAGGTTTCGGGATTGGGTCTTTTTTACATAGTACATTTAGAAACTTTGAAAAAGCCGAAGAGCAGAGCCGCCCAAATTACAATTACTAATACGTAACCGACTAGGTATAAACTCAACGAAATTTGTAATATCATTTGGTTTTAGCTTGAAAATAACCTGCCATTTCTGCCAAAAAATCATCAGATCCGCTTTTTTCAACAGCCTTGGCATAAAGGAATTCTACATATTTCTGTCGCATCGGCGCTCCGAATCGAAATCTCAAAACCGTGCCGAAGTGCCAACGAGTATTTGAGCTGTAACCACTCCGAACGAAATGCTTATCCAATTTTAGTCCAATATGAAAAACTTTTTTGGATTTTGTTATTATAACAAACAGGCTGAAATTTGATTTTTGCGTTTGTCTGATAAACCGATACCCGGCGTTTTAGGATCTCATCGTCAAAGTCCATTTCTGAGATAGCAGAAGGGGTTTGGCTTTCTTTTTTCTTTTGTTTGGTTAATCCTGTTTTAGCATTTCGAGTAATTGTGGAATGGATATTTAACTATTTTGATAATTAGATAGCTTAATAACTTCCTCTGCAAATCGTACAATGCCATACATGTATTGTCTACCTTTGAATAGGATAGGGGACGAAACAGTCGTCCACATCTTGGCAGGGTCGAAGCCTGAACCATAACATTCAGTCGAGTTTAGAAAAAGTCAAATGAAATGCTTTTGGCTAAAAGTGTATGAGCAGGTAATGTGACTCGTTAGTTGTTGAAGAGTAAATGTACTATTTCAGTCAATCGAATTTTTAGGGTACATCCTATTTCTACAACCACTTTGTCACCGTAACCATGAATGAAGGCTTCAATAGGGTGTTGTTCTTTCGGCCCGGTTTGGAGTTGGTTTTTTTAAGGTCAGCTCCGTAGAAACCTTTAACCGTTCTATTTACTGTTTCTGTCAAAATCATGGTAGTGGTTTCTTAAGCCTCATTTTTAAGCAGGCCCTTGCTCACTGCTTTAATTTCCTTTTTTGTAATTTGAAATATTGAGCAGGTAATTGACCGCCGAAGGCTTTTTTGAGGGCTAGGTTAATGGCCATAACGGCAAGAATTGCCGCTGCTCATCGCCATATTTCAACGGTTATGCGTTTGATTTTACCTAGTTGCCAACGGGTATAGATACGAAGTCTGCCAATCAGTTACTTGAAACCTCATAATATACATGTAAAGGTAACAAACATTGAAAGAGTGTCGTGCTAGGGTTCGGTAAAATGTTAACCGATTCCAACCCTCAAAATCCGCTTTTCTTTGTCAAATTTACCGGTTGTCAAAATGTATACCCATTCATCATTGCAGTCAGCAAAAATGAAGAAACTCTATTTTAGAGTCGTTTCATCTGCTTAAAAAACACGGCCTACAAAGTCGCATCAATGGCTAAAATAAATAAGATGTCACCCATCCATCCCACAACAGCTTTTTGGGTATCCTAATCGCCATTTTGCCATTTACTGTAAATCTTACCCCCACCCATTAATCCTAGAATGGCCGCTATTACGAAAATAATTGTGGTTAAGGGAGTAAAATACGCCAGCAGGGCAGTGGCTTTTTGTTCAATGATCTGTGCATCCTGTTGGATCCTTGCATTATGTGCTTTGGCTGTGTTTAAAGCCACAAAGGTCAAAACAGGACTCTGTTGGAAATGAATCTAATTTTCATACGTACTTTTTATTTTGTTTGGTGAATAATTTTATTGTAAAATAAATCATAATATTTATTAGTTTTAATGTTAAAATAAATAAATTTATTTATTTGATAGTTTAATGTATGTTTATTCATGTCTAAATCAATGAATTCACCCTCTCATGTATTTATAAAATACCTATTTAGATATTTTAATATATTTATATTCAGATACGATTTTATTTTGATATTTTGGTATTTATAGGTTGATTTGCGCCGGAAAAAAATATCATAAAAAAAACGATGAAAGTAATAACCGTGGCACATCAGAAGGGGGGAGTAGGTAAAACCACCATAGCACTGAATCTTTCCTTTTTATTTAAAGATACGCTCAAAGTCGGTATTCTTGATACTGATTTACAGGGCAGTGTCGTTGGTTTGGGAGATTTGCTTGAAGGTATCACACTTGTGCCACAGGAAGTCCTTACTACAGGTGATGTACCTGAGTTAGACATCCTGATTATTGACACCCCACCTTACTTAACAGACCAACTTTCAACACTGTTTGAGATTTCAGACTTTGTATTGGTACCTACCAAGGTGAGTTATTTGGATGTCATGGCTATTAAAGCAACAATTGCTCTCATAGCCGAAGCTCAAAAACAAAACCCAGCGATGAAAGCAGGAATTGTGTTAAATATGGTAAAGCACCGAACAAGTGTAAATTCCGATATTAAACAAATTTTGGATGGCTATCCTATCCCGACCTTTAAAACAAAAATTATGGAACGGGTGAGTTACATTCGATCTGTTGTGGCAAATGGTGTAGGAAATATTGAAGACGAAAAGGCCCGGGAGGAAATGATGTCGTTGGCAGAAGAAATAGTTGGACAACTTTAACTGATAGAATGAAATGGCAGTAAGTAACGAATTCAAAAACCGTTTGGGCAAATTAAGTACAAAACTGGCGGAAGAGCCGGCTGCATTGCCCATGCAGAAAGTTGAACCCGTTCAGCAGGTCCAGAAGAAAATCGTGGAAGAGCCGGAAGAAGAAATAACGCAGTTTAACGTAAAAATCCCCGCTTCATTGATGAAAAAAATCAAACTGAAAGCGGTGGAACAAGATATAAATATCAAAGATATGGTAGCGCAGATTTTGATTGAGTATTTTAAGAACGGGTAGACAATGAAGTTGGAGTAGGGGAAATACGATTCGGAAATTGATTACCCGAGATTGGGATCTTAGATTACGAAGCACTTGCCTTCTATGTACGTTATCTTTCTCGATGAGTGCAAGCAGTCCTAGATTTAAATCTACTACCAGTATTGAATGTTATAATAATTCATAAAGTTATTTTAACTTTATATAATTAAATATTTTTATTATTTTAAGCCCCAAATTAAACGAATGTTTTAAATGTCGGGGTTGACTTGCAAAGAAAAGGAAGGATTTGCTCAGGGGGTAGAGCTACTGCTGATTATTGGAATTCCGTTGTTGGTGTTTCACTTTTTTTGGTTTTGCCACGAGATTATTGCCCGAGAATTACCCATCCGAAGCTTTATTTATACTTTTTTGAACAAACTTCAAAGGCAATTCGGTTTGTATGACATCCCTCTCATTTCCAAAATTCTGGCATACTTCCTGATTTTTATGTACCCACTTGGCTCGAAAGGAAAAATCGACACCAATGTAAAACTGCAAAAAATTATGGCTGATGCAGCCGTGGGGAAAGTTTTATTCATGGGTTCAATATTTCTGCTCTATCTGAAAGCAGCCTTTTCGCCCATTCTGGCAGAAGCAAGGCGAGTTTTTTCATGAGTCGGCCATTAACTTTCTGACTTCGGTGATTTGGTACATGCGAACGGTCTGTATGAAGTATCGTTAATAGGTCGAGCGGGAAAAACAAAAAAACAAAGGTGAGCAAAGTCCTAAACTATTAATGGATTTTAAGCGTTTGAGTCAAATTTGTACGTTTCCGATTGAATTTACAAATCGTCGTTATGATGAGACGTTCAAGATAATGGAGCAATATCCCGAAGTGAAAATTTATGTCTGTCCTTATATTAATGCCAAAGCATGCGGAGCGAAATAACGGAATATGGCATCACCGCCGTTTTGGCGGTCCGAAACCTTTAAATAATCTTCCACTTTGAAAATTTATAACAAATGAATCCACGAGGAAGACCTAAGTTAGCTGCTGATGAAAAAGGCAGCTATAACCCTATTTTAGTAGGAGAAGATGTATTGAAGACCTTACAGATATCTTCTGAAAAACCCGAGGAGCAGTCGGAATTGCAAGCCAAACTGACAATTATCAAAAATCATCCCGAGGCAAGTGAATACTACTGGAAATTGGTATTTACCTATTCGTTTTTTGTCTATAAAAACCGGCGCATGACCGATGCTATTTTTGAGCGGGCTGATACGGCCACCCTCGAAAATATCAGAAAAATGAACCTTAAACAGTTGGCGGAGATTGTAAATATTGAGTATCATAACTTCAAAAATATGTACTCCGGCCGGGGGAATGCCAAAAATCTGTTGCAGTATCAGTCATTTTTGTATGAGAACGGAGTGAATTTTATTTCATTACAATACACCGATACCCTCATCAATAAGGCATACTCCTACTATCAACTGCTGCATAGTGATAAATATACGGGTGAAGAATTGAAGAACCTATTTTTCTGATTTTCGTACCCAGGCATTCTGAATGCATATTTAATCACTTCAACCGAGATTCATAAGCAGTTAAGTACGTGGATTTGGCAGCATCGCTTAACCAGGAGTTTTGCGTCAAAGTCCGAACTTTACCGTAGTCTTTCTGAAAAAGGAACAAATTTTGGAGAACGCGTTTTTCGGTAATACCAATACGGGATTTAAATACCAGAAAATCATCGAAAGCATAAAAAGTATAGGCAATGTAACCTTCTGTATCATAATTATAACTTAATAGTCCGTCTTTTAACACCATGTTCAAAAAGATGATGAAATAAATGAATTCTTTGAGATTTAATCGCTCAATTCGTTTATTACCCCTCTTTCCTAATGAAGTACGGTATCTGCCGCAATTTGGGTACAAGTAAGTAATGGGAAAAACAATAATAATATTTTCAATATATATTTAATCATATGAGCAGAAATAAATAAGATATTTTATTAAAGCGACTTAACTTACTTTGTAATTGAAAAATAAGTTGAGTCATTTTTCAACTGACAATCCAGAACTATTGAAGATGTTATCACTAGACGAATTAACGAATAGGTACGGGGCAGAACGAATTAATTTAGCAATTCAGCCGCTTTACATTGCTGATGGTGAAGAGCCGCTTGACCCGGGTAGATATGTGATAAACGCTTCCGTCAACGACGCTGAATTATGGGAATCACTGACCAATGACGAACAAAATCTGCTGTACACAGCCCATTTAGATACGCTTTTCGATACCAAGGATCTTTTAAATTCACTATTTGATATTAATGAACCCGAAGGTGGGTTTGAGATTCCGGATTAACCTCTAAGCGACTGCTATGCAAGATGTCAAAAACCGAGCTTCAAGAGAGCAATTAGCCATTCTCCGTCACCTAAACAAAGAAGCGGTTCGTTACATTGCTTTTGGTGATTTTGCTTTAAATGGCATAGATAATACCCGCACTATTGGAAATGTTCAACTCTGGATTGAGCCTACACCCGATAATGTTGAAAAGTGTAATAAGGCAATCAAAAATATGTATGGAGCCAGAAGTATTACACAATTACCCCAAAGTATTGTTACCAATCCTGAAGCAAAAAGAACGTTGACATTGGGCAGTGGAGAGGTTCGGGTCGCTGTCTACCCTGCCATCAGTGGTTTTCATCCTGCTGAGTTTAATGATTTATATCAAAGGGGCGAAAAAAGCCGAGCCTATTTGCCGAGCCAAACGGGTAAGTTAGATGGTTCTGTTGGGTATAAGCAGTTAAATATGAGTGATTTATATCATAATATTCGAGAATCAAAGTCGGTACATAAGGCATGGAATCTGGAAACCATTGAGCGATTTGCCGCTAAAAATGACTTGAATCTGAAGAAACCTGATGGCAGCGAAATTACCGAACGGGATAAAATAGCCATATCACTCCAAACCCAACGAAAAGGCGGACGTTTGACCCGAGATATGAAACAAATAAAACAGGACTTAGATTTGGAAATAGTTCTGCAACACTACGGTTATCAGTTGGATAAGAAAAAATCGCGGCCCAATGATGCCTGGCGGTTGTACGAAACTGGAATCAAGGGTGATAAGCATCGCCTAGCAGTAGCAGCTGTTAAGGATTATGGAATGAAGTTCTTTGTGGACTTGAATGACCCGCAATTCAAAGGCGATATTTTTAAGTTTATGGAATGTATGGAGCATGGTAATTATCGCCATATTTTTCAGACGATTGACTCGATTATGATGCAGGATGGCTTCGCTGAAAAGAAGCGTATGGTTGAGCCGATGATTGAAGTCCCTGCCAATTATTTTCTGAAAGATACGCTCCTCCGTGAGCAGGATTTGTACAGCAAATATCAGATTGTCCCGCTGACGGATACAGACTTTTTGGAAGGGCGAAGTATTTCAAAAGAGGTGCTTTTTTCAAAAGAGTTTGAGGGACGGATCAAAAACGTGTCCTTTGATACAGGTGTGATTCGGTACGTGAACACGGCGTTTCCTATGTATGCCCGTGACGGAAATATTGCGTCAATGGATATTAGGAGTACGGCCTACAAAGCCTTTCCCGAAGGGGAAAGAGGAGAGGCACTTTGGCATTCTAATCGGTTTTTTGAGGCCAAGGAAGCGATTACAGGTGAAAATGGACAGGAAATTCCACAATGCACAATTGGTACGATTTATCGCCAGGATGGTAAAAGTGCAGTGTTTATGTATCAAGACTCAGGTGAAGAAAAGCGTGCTATTTTACCCATTGAAAAGGCAAAAACAGGGTTTTATGAAATTCCTGTACAGCGGATTATAATTTTGGAATCAGCCATTGATGCGATTTCGTTAAAACAATTGAATCCTGAACAAGCCAATGAACGACGTTTTTATGTGGCAACAGGCGGGCAGCCTGGCGGAAAACAGTTAACTTTTTTGCAGGAAATCTTGAATCGAAATCCGCAAGCACAATTGGTGATTGCTCAGGATGGCGACAATGCTGGGCTACGGTTTGCGGTAAATTATCTGGGCTTGGCCCACCCGTCAGAGAACCCCGAAATGAAGATCAAACCTTACCTTACTTATTCTTCGCCTTCCAACCAGCAAATAAGAAAAACGGAAGGAAATACCGAAAATTACGAATCAGTGGGAACGAATCGGTTGAACTTGGAACTCCGTTATCCATTAGCTTTAGGGGCGAGAAAAGCGAAGGAATTAAACGAGGGCTTTATAAAGGATTTAGTGGAAGATATGAACTTGTTTGTGAATAGATATAGCACTGATTTGAACGATAAAGAAAAAAAAATCAATGAGTTTCAGAGGGAAACGATGATCGACGAAAGCATGAAATTAATGATTACCCGTACCGTTATTCATTTTCCGAATGATTCTAAGCTATTAACAAAAGTACTGAATCGTATTAGTGATGAAATTGAAAAACGGCAAGGGCAAAAACTTTTTAAAATTGTTCGCCCCACGCTTCAGCAAAAAGATTTTAACGATGTGTTGAGAGAGCGTAACGGTCAGGCGTTACCACCTTCCCATAATCTTATACTAGGCGAACCTCCCATAATTAGGCCTTATCAAGAAGTTCAAAAAATAAAAAATACTGAATCACAGGGGTTTATAGATAGAAAGAACAGGATTGATTTTTGAGAAAAATGTTTGGACTATGCGACTTCACTATTGTTGCTATTGCATAGTCCAAACGTTTACGATATTGTATCATCATAAGATTGGATATCCAATAAATACTTCATCCCCGCTGGGTTCTTATCAATGGTCTCAAAAACCTCCTGTGCCTCAGCCAACGGAGAGATTTGGGTAATCATTTTTTCCAACGGCAATGTCCCAGAAGCCGCTAAGGCTATGGCTGCTTCAAAGTCTTCGGGCTCGTACACGCGGGCTCCGATGAGCTTTAATTCACGCCAGAAAAAGCGAAACAAATCCACCGCTTTGGGCTCAGAATGAATGGCTACCATTACAATCCGACCGCGTACGCGCGGAAGCTGCGTCATGGTACTTACTCCCGCCTGAACGCCCGATACTTCAAAAACCACATCGGCCATGGCGCCGTGGGTAAATTCTTCCACGGCTTTTACAATGTCTTTTTCCAAAGGATTAATGGCTTGAATACCAAGCGATTCAATAAAGGCGATACGATTAACATTCACTTCCGAAATCAATACATTTGCCCCTTTCTCACGAGCCACCAACGCAATCAATAGACCGATAGGGCCACCACCGATGACCACGGCATTTTCACCTAGTTTGAGTTCTCCGAGTCGCACATCGTGACAAGCTACGGCCAAGGGTTCAATCATGGCACCGAGGGTCAGGGGGAGGTTTTCAGGAAGACGGTGTAAGGTAAATGCGGGTACATTCCAATATTGCTGCATTCCGCCGGCGGAGTCGATGCCGATGAATTTGAGGTGCTGACCAATGTGCCGAAAGCCATTGTCGGCCGCTACTTCAGGACCCGGATTAAGGGGACGCACGGTGATTTTATCCCCGATTTGCCAATCCGTTACACCTTCACCGATTGCATCAATGATTCCCGATACTTCGTGGCCGATGATTTGCGGCGGTTTGACCCGGGCGTCCATTTTTCCGTGATAAATGTGTACGTCCGTTCCGCATACGCCGGCATACGCCATTTTGAGTCGTACTTCTCCTTCTTTTAAAGGTTGCGTTTCGACCGTTTTAAGGGTGAAGGAATGGTTTCCTTCGTAAAAAAGTGCCTTCATATTGTTTCCTTGATTTTGAATTTAGCTATAAATACCCCCTGACCCCCGAAAACGGCGAGCCCAAAAAGGAAGTGAAAAAATGATTTTTGTTATTTTTATTGCCCTTTTAAGAAGCGTTGAAGGGTAGTCTTTCCAGCAATTGCAGCATATTCCCTTCCGGGTCAAAAAAATTACGCACGCGTCCGCCGCCGATGGCATTCGTAAGGTCACCGCCCCATCGAACATTGAACTGCTCCAAATAAGTGATTGCCGCTTCAATGTCACTCACGCGCAGCGCCAAATGTGACCAACCTGGCGTCCAAGTAGTGCGACTGTGGCGCAGCGTTTCGTCCTTTGGCATAATTTCGAGTAAGGTATCATCGGGAGCTTTGAGCATCCATACTGTTTTTGACTTTTGAAACAGAAACCAACGCTCATATCCAAGTACATCGCAGTACCAATCAGCCAAGGCAACAACGTCGTCAGCGGCTACGGCGGGGTGGTCGATACCCATTAAACCCAGTGCCTGAGGACTATTAAGTATTTGTTCTGCCATCTTTATTTTCGATTCAGTTCGAAGATATCACCCTTTTTTTGAACATTCCATTGCCAGTCGTGTCCCGAAATCAGGGAAAAGGAGTTGGCCTTTTCATCATTCAATTGCAAGGACCATTTTCGGGTATCACTTTTTAAAGTGTAGCGGTTCTCGTTTACTTCCAATTGCCATTTTTCCAGCAAATTAGGCTCATCTAAAGCAATGACGTGAATGACAGTGCGCGCTTTACTTTTTTCCTTTTCGGTAAAGCGAAACAATAAACTGTCGCCCGAACGCCCTTCGCCCAATTGATTTGGTTCGGGATGATAAGCATCGTGGAGAAATCCGTATACCGGAAAAGACCATGAGCCGTTACCACCATGAAAGAGCTTCATCCCTGCTTCATTTTTTTTTACCATCAAACAGTTATTTGCTTTTTGCCAAACTGCCTTTTGGTCCCGATTATTCACCACCCAATTCCAAAGGTTTGTGACAGGCTCATCGGCAGATATTCGGTCAATAATGAATAAAACGTGGCTACCGGCCAACACCCAAAAACGGGAAAATTCCTGAATAGGCTGTCCGTAAGCCTTACCTACTTCAGCCCCCACAACCGAAACCACGTCGTCTTGGGCACAAATCAGGCGTTTATCTCCTCGGCTGATTTTATCGCCCGCAACTCCGTTGAGAATTGTCCGACGGGGAGACACACTTTTTTGTTCCAACAAAGAAGCCTTGGCTAAGTCTTCCTGCAAGCCCAAAGATTCTTTTTCAATGAGAAAAGTGCAGGTGTTGTGGGTCTGGGAACTGCTTTCCAGGCCGTGAATTAGGTTTCGATAGCAACTGTGCCCTGGGTCAGCCAAAAGGCGTTCGTTGTTATGAACAAGTATAAAGCTGTTTAAATCGCCGTGTAAATGACCCAGTCCGTTTAAAGGCTCGCTGCCGCCGTTAACGGCTATGATGGTTTTGCCGTCCCAAGCGTCACGGATAAAAGCATTTCCGTTTGAAAATGAGGCAGTTATCGGCAAATTAGCTTCTTCAGGCGAAATGCTTTGAGCAGGATAAGTAAGTAATGGTAAAGTTAAAAAACCCCAGTCGTTTCGCATCCCTAACATGGCAAGATCGTGCGGGCCTTGGGTAGGAGAGGAGGCGTAGTAGGTATCAAAAAGCCACTTTGCCAATCCTTTTTCGGTTTCATTTTCACTGCGGGCGGCAATGTGCAGCAAAACATCGCCCGAAGGTCTGAATATAGCGGCACTGTCGTTGAAATTGGCGGCTCTGGCGAGTGGTTCATCGCCCCAACCGTGCAGGGGTTTGGCGTAGAACATGGATGTGGCAAACCAAGTGATAGAGGAATGACGATTTACCAATGACGCATGACGATTGGGATACTTTCTTATTATGGCTTCTTTGGCGAAGGTTAACGCCAAAACCAAATAGTTGCCGTACTGTAAAGATTCGCCGTATGATCCATCGTCTTGAAGGGCCTGTTGGCAAATGTCGAGTTCGGGTAATAATTCTTTCAGCGTTTCTTCGTCTTCTAAGACTACGGCTGAAACCAGTGCACCGCTAACCAGAATGCTGCGCCAATTTGCCAAATGATTGTTTTTTTGAATCCATCTTCGGCAGAGCGTAATGCCTTTTTCCTGCAAGGCAGTTTTGATTTCCCGTTGTTCGTTTTCAGTGAAAACATCTTTTGCTAAATCAACCACCGCCGAAACGCCCCAGCATAGGTGGGCCGTTTCCAAATGTCCGGTGAATGGCTCGGAATGATCTCGGAATTCGGGCCCGACCCACTCATATGCCGATTTTCGGACGATGGTGAGTGTTTCCGTCTTTAGCCATTGTGCCAATTCGGGCGAGGGTTTTAGGGCATAGCTCATGGCGGCATCCGAAAGGTATTCCGCTGCCGAATGCCACCAAATCGTGGTGGCGTTGTGCCCCAATAAATTGCCCCACGTTACCCGTTCGTACACGCGTTCCTGCAAAGCGTGGTAAAAAGTATTGAGCAAGGAATCGCTTTCGGTAATTCCGTTGATTATCAAAGCATTTTCTGTATCGTTTAAAAAAATAGGCATTCTAAAAATATCCTCCGTTTTTGACTACATCCGTGGGTTTCATGCCACTTTCTACCATTTCTCTGATTTCATCTTCCTTAAACAAAAGCTTCTCGGCGGCAATCAGCACGTCGAAGGCGATGTTTTGCGGAATTGAAATGACCCCGTCAATATCCCCAAAAACCCAGTCGCCAGGCTTGACGATTACTTCACCCATTAAAATGGGTTTAAGGTAATGGTACATCCTGAAACGCCCCAACATGCCGGTGTTGGACTTGAATTGATGAAAAACGGGAAAGCCCAAATCCAGAATGGCCTGGGTATCCCGAATACCGTTGATCACGGCTCCGCGACAGCCGATCTTCATGGCCGCCATGGTCATTACTTCGCCCCATTGCGAGGTGACGGTATCGCCAGTGCAGTCCCATACCACCACAGAATCTTCGTGCAGGGCTTCGAGCATTTCGGCACGCATCTCAAATTCACCCTCAGTGGTGATATCAGGGCCGCCTTTGACGGTAAAGGCCAAGCCTGCCAGTTTCATTTTTTCGCGTAATGGCGCAAAACACGAAGGCAAACTCGTGGCGTGCATTTGGTAATTGAAACGAAGCACGTCGTTGACCGCTCCAGTGTAAAGTTTCAGATAGCGCTCTCTCATTTCAGCCACCGGAATGGGGAAGGGGCTTTTTTGGGTATGTCCGTTCGTGTTCATTATGCTAAAAATTTCATATTATCAAAATTGATTTCCCGAATCAGCACATATTCCGGCTGACTCAATACAAAGACAATGACCCGGGCTACATCTTCCGGTTTTAGGAATTTTTCACGCGGCACCTGACGGTCACCCCAATAATTGCTGTCGGTCGGGCCGGGATTGATGTCGGTTACTTTGATGCCGAGTTTCAGTACTTGGTCGGCTAGGCCGCTGTTCAGCCCCCTTGCCCCAAATTTGGATGCGCAATAAACGGGTGCGTTAGGATTTGTGCGTTTACCGGCCATGGATATCACCGTCAGAATGTGTCCCGCTTTGTTGGCTTTCATTATTTTCAGGGCTTCACGGTTACAGAGAAACACTCCGCGCACGTTCACGTTCATCATTTGTTCAAACGTATCGAGGTCGGTGGTGGAAAGGTCGGTGGTCAAAACGCCCATGCCGGCATTGTTGAGTAGGGCATCGACCGTGCCGAAGGCTTCGACACAAGCCGCAAAGCCCTCAATCACATCTTCTTCAACGCTGACATCGCCCTTGAAAGAGCGCAAATTTTCGTGCATAACTTCGTCGGATAATTGGTGTGTCCGACTGAAATCAAACACCTTGGCACCGGCTTCCAGCAGCATGAGCGCCGTGGCTTTTCCAATTCCGCTGGAAGCGCCGGTGATGAAAACTACTTTGTTTGGTAAATAAGACATATTAAATCAATTGTTAAATTCGAATTTTATGTGCTGTTATCCTTTTAATGAACTTGACCTACCTGCTTTTGGGTAGGTTCTTTCTTCTTCTTTTTAAACAAAAAGAATGATGTAATCAAGCAGAGCAGACCCGCTGTGATGGCCATTTTTCCGCTGTAAACGCCCACAGAAGGACTGCCGATAACCACAAAAAGAAGGCCCGTGCCGGCCAAAGCAACGCCATATAACCGTTGCAGAATCGGTTGCATCGCATTCACAGTTGCATTTTTTACTTTTGAAATCGGAATCTCTAATTTAGAAAAAAAAGCCGCGACACGTTGGTTGTAGGCCACGTCATTGCTTTTGATAAATCCTGATAGCCAGAAGATTAGGAAACAAACGACCATTTCGATTAACGTGGCTATTTCCCAGGTTAAAGATGAAAAACCATTCAATACCAAACCTACAATTACGCCGCCCACTACGGCACCCATGGCCCCGATTGGGTTGGGCTTGTGCATAAGAATTCCAAACACCAGCGGAATCACCATAGGTATGGCAAAAAGTCCCGTAAATAGTTTGTTGGCTTCAAAAGCCCCGCCAAATCCACCGACAAACAGGGCCCCGCCGGTTACCATTAATCCGAGGGCAATGGTCGAAATTCGGCCCATCAATAGAAGTTGTTTGGAGGTGGCATTGGGGTTGAAGAGTCGTTTGTAAATATCACTTGTAATCACGCTGGCGGTCACGTTGTATTCGGCACTCAAAGTGGACATGGTAGCGGCAAACATGGCCGAGATCATCAATCCCATCAATCCCTGAGGCAATAACTTTAAGCAAATGCTCACGTACGCCATTTCAGGGTCTTTTAATTCGGGGATAACAACCCGCGCGGCAATAGCGGGCAATAAAAAGATAATGGGAAATATCAAAAACAAAGCCGCTGACAACCAGCCCGTTTTGCGCGCATCCGATTCCGTTTCGGCGCTGTAAAACCGCTGCATAAATGCCCAGTTGCCGCAAAATTTTATCAAAACCATGATGTAATATACCATCAAGTAAGTGGGTTGACCTTTGGGGCCGTTGGTAAAGGTCATGTGTGCGGGCAGTTGTACACTTAAATTGGAAAAGCCCCCCGCAGCTTGCAACGATAGCGGCAATAAAATAATCGTTGCCAATCCTAAAATGATACACTGCACTACGTCAGTCACGACCACTGCCCACAGACCTCCGGCAACAGTATAGAGCAACACCACGAGGCCGCAGGAGAGAATGGCGGTTTCGAGCGAAATTTGGGTGGCCGTTGCCACAAAAAGTCCGATGGCGTAGAGTTTGATCATCTCATCCAACACCTTAAAACCCACTCCTCCCCACGAAAGCAGCTGTCGGACGGGGGCGTTGAATCGGGTTTCCAGAAATTCAACCGGACTCATGATACCTGCCCGTTGCCAGCGTTTGGCCAGTACCAAGGCTGCAAAAACCGAAGGCGGAACCGAGCACCAAATCACGGTCAACGCCACCAAACCATGTGTGTAGGCGATGCCCGCATACGCTACAAAAATAGACGTACTGAACATGGTCATGAAATTGCTGACGCCGTTGGCCACCCACGAAACCGAATTGCCGCCTTTGAAATAATCATTGATGTTTTTGACGAACCGGCCAAGATAAAGCCCGATCCCGGACACCATGACCATGTAAAGTAAAATGGCAACGTAATCGAGGGTTTGTAGTTTGTTCATTATAAGGTATTTAAAAATTAGTCAAAGTGTAAAAAGTCTATGTTTTCTATGTTCCTATGTGGTGGTAAAATGGGCTAAAAAGCCTAAGGTATAGGGTGAAATAACTCGAAATCCGTTTTGTTGCAGGGTATCGCCGCCTTTGTTTACTTGGGCGGTACCGTGCAAAAAGCCATCGGGTGTCATGTACGACAACAACCCTTTTTGAGCCTTTAAGGCAGCTTCTTTTACATTTTGATTGAGCAAACCGTTTTGGTATCCGTATGTTAAAGCGGCGGCAATCCCCGCAGTTCCGGAGGTTTCCAAGCCTGTTTTGGGCATATGAAAAAAGCAGTACCACAACCCGTTGGATTGTTGGTAACTCATCACTTTTTCAACTGCATTTTGAAAAGAAATTTTCAATGCTTCTTTTTCGGTACTTTGGGGTAAATGCACTAACGTTTTTACCAATCCCAACAGGTACCAAGCCACGCCACGGCTCCAATTTTCAAAGAAAAGCTCCCCTTGCTCAGTACCTCGCTGATAAATACGTGTTCCTTTTTCAAGTATAGATATTCTTGATTGTAACGTTTTGATGGCGAGTTGTGCCAAATCGGGACGGTTCAGGGTTTTTGCCAACACTGCCAACGGATAACTGACCGTATAACATTCTTCGGTTTTTACCATTCTATTATTCCCCGTTCCGTCGGCAATGACGCCTTCAACGTTGGCGTGTGCTTCACAAAATTCAATGGCCGTTTTTAACAGCGGGTGAGTTGGGTTAGTTTGGGCTAAAATGGCAAAGGGCAAAATGGACTCGACCGTATGGATTTTTTCGACAGTTTTTACATTGTTTAAATTGCAGTACACCAAGCTGTTATTGGCAAAATACAAGTCCAATTGTTGGGTTAAAACAGCTTTTGCTTTCACAGATTTTTTGCTCATTTCGAGAAGTCCATCCCACACGATGCCCTGCTGCCAACCAAACGTTTGCAGCGATTCGAACGATAATAAACGGTCTTTCCAGCGGTCCGACGATTCGGCTTCTTTGTTTGTTCCTTTTTCGTAAACCAGCAAATGTGGCAAATAGGCTTTCGGGGCAGTTTTCGCTGAATGATTGTTTTTAAAAAACCAAAAAGGTTTGGTGCCCTTTGCCATTTTTAATGTGATTCCCTCGTCAAAAACAGCTTGTAGGTATTCTTGAGGAATTTGCAACTCAAACGGCTGCAACAACGCCGCAAATCGCATATCCCAATCGGCTATTTTTTTGCCTGTTTTGGCGGTGCTTACTTCCAAAACTAAGACTTCCCGCACGTCAGTAGCACTGGTAATACGTAAGGAAGCAAACTGATTTTTAGAGGAAAGCGGCTGATTCCAATTTAGTTTTATACCTTCATGCCCAGCCGAAATTTCTGAAAATGACCAATCAAAAGCGATGTATTTATCAGTTGGTAAAATGGCTTCTTCCTCCGTGACTTTTGCCAATAAATAACTGTATGCCGCATTTACTGCCCAATTTTCAAAAGGGGAAGTCGTAGCGAGCAGCGTTGCAGTTTTCAGCATTTGGCGACGGGAGTAAAGCATTTTTAAAATCAATTTTAATACGAAAGGTCAACTATGGTGGCGTTGCAGAGTAATTGATAACGCTGTGGTTCTCCGTGTTAAACTCCTTTCACTTTATTTTAAAAAAAGGACATTACTTGTACAGCAGTACACTTTTATCAGCCATTAAGACGGGATAATCCGGTACGGGAACGTCGGTGAACGTGATGTTTTTACCTTCGACTTTTACTTTATTTTTAGGAATTTCATACACTTTCCCCGAAATTAAATCTACAAAAACGGGATTACTGAAACTTCCTTCAACCGTAACCGTGGTCAATTTAGGCTCGTACGTTTCTGCCGGGCGTGCCTCCCCGCTCCAAAGAGTAATCAGACTGGCTTTGTTTTGTTTGTGTTGGTACTGAAAAGTATAAATCGTTGACTGATTGGTAGTTGGCTTATTTTTTGTTAATTCGATTTGGTCATCAAACAGCGAAAAAACGTGTTGAGCGGCTTTGTAACTCATTTTGGGTCGTTCGATGGTTTTGTCGGGATTGGTTTTCAGCAAGCCTTTGGAGTTGATGCCCACCATGTGGTCGCCGGGGGCGTAGTGAATGTCGCTGATGGTGAACAGGTTGGTGGCAATGTCGCGCCCGTGGTCGCCCATCATACGGCGCAAATCCCATTTGGCTTGTGTCAACTCAGACCAGTCCTGATCGGTCATGGCACCTACCGTGGTGCCTTTGGCCTGAGACGGGGCACCGTTTTCGCCCTGCATAAATACTACTTCGGGTTTGTAACTCCATACGACGGATCGCAACCGTTCGATGTGTGGATAAGAAAGGTCAGGATTATGGGAATACCCATGATAGGTCAAAATATCAATCAAATCCAGCGCGTTGTTTTGCTTGAGGTACTCCATAAAATCCCGCGTAAAATCAAGCTTTGTCACGCTTGCCATGCCCAGCGCGATCAATTTTGCCTCGGGTTGGATGCTCCTCACAATGCGGGCGGTGCGAACATAAAACTCTGCGATTTGCCTGCCGGTATGTTTGGGATTACCGTCGGGTTCGTTCCAAATTTCCCACTGCGGTACTTGGTTTTTATAACGAATCACCATGGCCCGTACCCAATTATCCCACGCCTGTAAGCCCTCTGGGGAAGTGGGTATATGCCCCATCAATTTTGCTTCGCCGCCGCCTTCATAAATTGGATTTCCGTAAGATAATTCAACCCATGGGGCCACGCCACGCGCAGCGGCATCAGGAATGACGGCATCCAACCATGCAAAATCATACACCCCTTTGACTTTTTCGCACTTTGACCAACCACCCTGCAATCGAATGCGCTTGGCACCCAGTGGCCCCAAATAGGTTTTGTACGACTGATAATCAGTATAATCTCTGTCCAGGGTTTCACCGCCAATAGACCACGTACTGCTTTTGATATCTTTGGCATCGCGGGTCTTAAGTTGGCCGATTTCTTTCCAGGTTGATTGGGCGTTGGCGGGCTGCGAGACACAGCACACGGTGAAAGCGAGAAAAATTAAGGCTTTTGTTTTCATATTTCAATATTTTAAAACCGATTTATCGGCTATCAAAATGGGAGAATCGTAAACGGGAATATTTTTAAAAATGTATTTGTTTTCTTTTTTAGTCCACTGATTTTCAGGGATTTCGTAAATGCCTCCCGTCAGAATATCGACATAAACCGGTTGGTCGAAATTGCCGTTCAGGATCGTGAAATTGATGTTTTTGGTCGTATTGGTATTCATTGGAATGTACTCGTTGTTCCAAATAGTGAATACCTGCTTTTTGGTGGTTTTATGTTCGTAGGCATAGACGGCAATGCTTCTGTCGGTGCCTTTGTTGTAGCGTACTTCGTCGCTGCCTATTTTCATATTGACATTGTGAGTGTCTTCGATGTGTTTGATGCGTACCAAATGATCGTCAAAAACAGAGACAACGTTTTGCATGGCGTAATAGACCATTTTGGGCCGAAGGGCTCTTTTGGTAGAATCTGACTCAATCAATCCTTTGACGTTCAGTAGTTTTATAGGACCTGCCATAACGCCGTAATTCATGTCAATGATGCCTAAGATACTTGATTCGATGTCGTGCCCCAGATCACCCAACATTCGACGGATATCCCATTTTGCCTGCGATGCTTCGGTCCAGTCATAATCGCCCAAGGCTCCCCGGCCGCCGCCGTTGATGGCAGGTGCTCCGTTTTCGCCCTGACGTAATTTTACGTTGGGGGCGTACTTGTCCAAAACCCTTCTCAATTCACCTACTTTTCCATAATTGGAATCGGGGTTGTAGACGTAGTCGTGGTAGGTCATGTTGTCAAACAGGTTCATTTTACCTTTTTCATGGATGGTTTTGAAAAAAATATCGGCATACTTCAGGTCAATGTGACCCATGGCTAAGCCCGAGATTTTAGCCGTGGGCTGAATGTGTTTGATGATTTCGGCAGTTCTAATGTTCAGATCGGCTACTTTTTCGGGTTTGTTGATTTCATTATCTCCAAAATTGGGTTCATTCCACACTTCCCATTCCTTTACTTGGCCTTTATAACGATTCACCAACGCTTCCACCCATTTGTCCCAAGCCTTCAGGGCTTCTTCGGAAGATGGAATGCCAGCGCTCAGATTCACGCCGCCGCCGCCAGGATAGATCGGGTTTCCGTAGCCTGGTTCCAACCACGGTTCAAAGCCACGAGCTGCGGCATCGGTGATGATTTTATCCAGCCAAGCCCAATCGTATACTCCTTTTACTTTTTCGGTTTTGGCCCATCCTGCCTGCATCCGTAAGCGTTTGATACCCAGGGGCGCGATGTAGGCTTTGTATTGCTCATAGTCCGTCATGTCGCGGTCGAGAGTTTCGCAGCCCAGCAGCCAATTGGACGATTTTATCTCGTTGGTGCTCTTGGACTTGAGCGTCCCAATTCGTTTCAGCGCAATGGTAAACTCCGTCTTTACCCGGTTGGCCGACGTGTCGATCTTCTGAGCGAAAGGGTAGGATAAACCAATGTAAAAGCTAACTATGAGCGATGTGCAAAATTTCATACTGTTCTTTTTAAAACTTCATTTTTGGAATTTCGGCATTTACATATTCCAGCCAATCCTGTTTCGTTTTGAATTGCGGTGCTTTGCTCCAACCGGCTCCTACGTAATAGGTAATGGGCCGGCCGGATTGAGCTTTTACCAATACATATTTTTCTTTTTCGTAATCGGCAAATGCTTTAAAATCAGCAGGGTTTACCCTAACTGTTGTACCTAACTCACCGTTTTCAAGTTGAAAAGTTTCCCATAACGTAAGGGTGCCTTTTTTTGCGTCACTGATTATTTCGGGTTTGTTGGTATATGAAATTCCCAGAGCTATTGTTAAAGGTTCTTTGGAATTGGTGGTAAACGTGCTGACCACCTTGCAGAAGTTCGTCCCCATTTTCAAACTGATTACTTTTTTCTCGCTAACCTTGATACCGTCTGCGTCCCAAGAATCAAAATTGAGTTCAAAAGCGATCTCTTCTTCGGTATTTTTCAAAATTCTGTGCGTAGCATAAGGCTGAGAGATAAAAGGTTTGCTGTTGCGCCAAACAGCCGTGCCGCCTAAACCTCTTCCGTACGCTACATGGTAGAAATCGTTGCCTTCGCCGTGATTTTCGTGGTACGATTTGCCCATGTTATTGTTGTTGTACCATTTGGAAATGATGGGATAATCCACCGATTTGGTCCAAATATCAATACCGCTGCTCACCCGGTGTTTGACGGGCGGGCCATACACCCGAAAGGCAATGCGGTCGTTTTCCCAGCAAATATTTTCGTTGGCTTCGGGCATGTATCTTACGTAGGCCTGCGGTTTCATGGGTTTGTTAAAATCGGTCACGTAACAGCCTATGCTTTTGGCGGGGGTAATTTCTTTGATACCCATTTTGGCGGCCTGCGTAAAGGCCAACACCACCGGACCAAACGCGTGAATATCGTTGAGTTTCAATGCGTGTTTGATGTAATCCTTTTTTGTGCCTTTGCCGGGGCATAAACAGCCTATCGTAACGTTGCTGATGGAGCCATCGGGCGTGATGTAAGATGTGTAACCGCTCAATCCTTTGATGAATTGTGGCAAATAAGTTTTATCAAGGATGCCTTTTTCGAGACAAATTCCCAATCCAAAGAGCATCAGTCCGCTACCTGAAGTTTCGACAAAAGAGGTGTGTTCGGTCATTTCCTGATTCCACAAACCTTCCTGATTTTGATATTTTAAAATGGCCGTAAAGAAGTTTTTGGCAAGGTCGTTTACTTCTTTTTTTCGAGGGTGGTTATCGGGCAAATCCCGTACCAAAAACGCCAATGCAAAAGCGCCCCAGCCATTTCCCCGACTCCAGTTGTCTTCCGAAATCTTTCCCAATCCCTGAAAGCCCCGCCCTTGGTGAATCAGGCCGTTGGGGTCTTTGAGGATTTTAAACATTTCTAAGGTCTCAAAAACGGCCAGATCAAGATATTCGGGCCTGTTCATGCTCAGACCAGCGTAGAGCATGTAAGGGGTCACGGCAAAGGCACAATCGATCATGAATTGGTCGAGACTGTCTTTGAGCCACGGGGCGGTCATCAATCCTTCGGAAGTACGTTTTTGTTTTTTGAACATTTTGTCGGCATACTCCTCAGCCTGTTCTTTCAGTTTGTCCGACTTTTTCAAATAATTTAGATAGGCCACGCCGCTGCCGCCGGCTTCGTAACTGATAAAACTCCCGCGTCCTTTGATTTCTTTGGTTTTGAATTTACCAAACAGCTCAATAGCTCGGTTCAGGTTTTTGGGGTCTTTTTGCAGCACCGCCAATTCACTCAAGCCGTGCATAAAGAGCGTACCTCCATAAATACCCAAGTCGATTTCTTTCAAACCACGCTCAACGGCAAGTTCAGCAATGGCTTCGGTGCCAATGGGTTTTGTTTGGGCAATAGACTTTAAATCACTCAGCCATAGGCCAATGAACAGTAAAAAAAGAGATTTATAAGCAGATTGTTTCATGGATTATTTCAAAATTTCTACAACCGATGTTGTCAGGTTTTCTTTACTCGACAGATTCATTTTCTTATCTCCTCGGTACCAGTTTCGCCATTTTTCACCCTGACTTTTCAATCGTTGACCTTCTCTTATTACCGAGAAGCACTCCAATGCTTTTTGCAGGTGGATTTTTGTCTTTGTTAGATTGTGTTCATCGGCGGCGATTTTGGCTTCAAGGCAGTTTTCAAGCCACGCAGTCAGGCCTAGCATAATCTTTAAATGGGCCGCAAAATCAGTCAAGAAAAACGCGTTATTCTCGATTTGCTGCGCCATGTTTTCGGCTTTTAATAACCCATTTTTCTGACGGATCACCCTTTGTAATAATTCTTTGTTGGTCAAATTACCCGACAGCATATCGCCAATGGCAGATTTTATCCATTTACTTTCATCCGTTTCTTGGTGTTTCTTTTTTAATAAGGCCTGATACTGTACAGAATCTGTCAATTGCCACTTTAATTCACTCAAAATTCCGGCAGCTAAACCATTGATCTGACCATCCATTAAGATGGGCGTTCCAGTTTTGTCATTTACCTCAAAGCTTTCAAAATAGGCCTGATAAACCTGTTGGGCCGGCTTTGAAGAATTGCCGAATCGCTCTTTAAACCATTGAGCATTAAACGCTTGTACACTGAAGTTTTTGAAATCTACAAGCATGGCAGCAGAAGCCGCAATCCCCAACGAAAATTCCCGTACATTCGATACATTCATAATGCAGTAGGTCGTATCGCCTTTTTCAATGGCCTGCGATAAAACCTTGTGCGTTTGCGCAGGTGATACGATCGGCACTAAATGCGGACCCGAACCCCATAATTGATGGTGATAATAGACACCGTAACTGTTCTTTGGAGAACGCTTGGTTTGAAAAAAATCTGCCTGCCAGCGCCAACCCGGTGAATTATCTGCAAAAACGATGGTAACGTTTTCAGGGATTTGGAGGTATCCTGCCTGATTTAATGTCGAGCCTTCTGCCCAAAGGGTGGTGGTGACGGGCGGATTGGGTCGTTTGTCCACTTCTTTTATCAATTGCATCTGAAATGCCATTGCTTCCGAAATCAATTTGCCGCGATCGGCATCCGTTTGGGGCGTGTTTGGATCAGCCAACCACATGGGGCGGTCAGCTATGCCACGCAAACCGATCTGCCAAATGAGATTCGGGTATTTTGCCCACTCTTTAGCATACAGTTCCCAAACTTCTTCTACCTTTTCTTTATTACTGAAATACGAAAAAAGTGGTGGTCCGACGCCAGGTTTCGTACCCTCTTTTTCCTTCCAATAATTAAAATACGAAAAGGCACTGACTCCCATTGGTTCAACGTGGTGCATCGAAACAAACAGCCCCCGACGGGTCGCTTCCTGCACCAAAGCGGCTTCGGCAGGATTACGAATATCAATAAAACTGGCAGGAATGATCAAATTGAAGCGCAGTCGCAAAGCGGTTTCACACACCTTTGCCATTGTTTTGGGTGAAACAACCTGTTGGTAATAGGGATAATCAATAGTACGTTTTCCGTTACTTTCCTGCCATTCTGTTAGTAAGTCTTCATCATTAATGAACCAACCGCGGTATTTAAATGTAGGCGTCTGAGATTGTACATCAATCTCCTGCCAGGCTAAAACGCGTTGTTTTGCTGGTTCCCGGTTGTTCCAAAAATACATCGGGTCAACGCCCAGATACTTTTCTGTAAAATAATAAATGCCGCTTATTGTCCCCAACGCATTACTGCCTGAAATGTAAAGGTTTCCGTTTTTGGTTTGAATTCGATAGTTTTCAGCGTCCGTGTTCTGCTGGGTTTCTATAAATACAGCCTGCCGTCCGGGTACTTTTGCGGTAGCGATTTCAAGCGTTTTTCCCGTAATTTTCTGTACATCGCTCACCAAATCTTTTACGGCCAATTGCACCGATTCCAGTTCCGTTTTCGGCAAGACAATTACCGCTTTCTGTGTTTGATTTACCAGAATAAAAGGGAGGACCTGCTGTCCCGTCACTTGGAGGGACACCAGCAAATGGATAAGAAATAAATACATTCTCATGGTACAACGTGTTTGAATTAAAAGGGCCAACAGTCGGTATGGACCCTTTTGGGCACAGTACAAATCAATACCCTGGGTTTTGCTCCAGTTTCCCGTCTTTGTTGGCTTCTATTTCGGAAAAAGGAATCGGAAACAGGGCGTGGAACGGTTGGATATTCGGCGCATTGAGTGGATTGTATTTTTTAACTCTTTCCACCAATTTACCCATTCTGGAAAGCGTCACGCGACGGTCTTCTTCAAAGATCAGTTCACGGGCTCTTTCGTCCAAAATATAATCCAGTGTAACTTCGGCGGCTGTTACGGGCGTTGCTTTTGCACGGTTGCGAACCAAATTAATATCAGCGGCGGCAGCAGTAGCATTTCCTTTTAGAAGCTGAGCTTCGGCCCTCAACAAAATTGTTTCTGGTAAACGAATCATGTACATATCTCTAAACGTAGGTCCGGCCGTGGTTTTCAAGGTCAATTTGGCAGCATCCTGCACCACGCCCGCAGGATGTTGCCCGGGGGTAGTTACTTTTGAAGGGTACGGATACCAACGCCAAGAAGCAGCTATCCAGTTGGGGGCAGGAAAATCAATCAAACTTTTACCCACAAAATTAGGAGAGGCTGGATTGGTATAAACAAAATCACGCACAATGTTGAAAGGCGATGTTCTGATGTCGGTAAGCGTGGCAGGTAATTTACGATTGTCCTTTTTAGGGTCTAATCCCCAAATTTCGTAAGTCCAGTAATCAGATGGGCGAACGAAAGATACACCACGACCGCCACTATTGAGCGTTGATGCCGACGCATTATCTAATAAAGCAGCCCTGCCACTTGGGTCAGAGATAGAAAAAACCGCTGGGGCTACCACTCGTTCGAGGTTATTCATGGGGCTACCCGATGATGTCAAAACACCGCCAATTACATCTAACTCATACTGAATTACCCAAATAGACTCCATATTTCCCGCCTTTCGGTTTTGATTGCCTACTCTGAATAAATCATAGAATACATCGCCTGGTTGGGTTCTAAGACTACCAAAACGATCAGTCATTAGTCGTAGATTCGACTTATCAATCACTTCGGTAGCTGCTGCAATGGCTTTATCGTAGTCTTTGACCGCAATGTAGGTTTCGGCCAAAAGGTGGTTGGCTACGGCTTTGCTCAATTTGCCATCTTTTACAGCATCTACATTGGGTAAGTTTGCGGCAGCCTCCGTAGCATCGGCAATAATTTGCTTCAACACATCGTCTTTCGAAGCCCTCGTAAAATTGGTTCTTGGCGTATTTACTTCTTCCAATATCAACGGCACACCACCATACAAATGTACCAACTTATGATAGGCAAAAGCCCTGAAAAGTTTAGCCTCGGCGGCAAATTGTTTCTTTTGTGCTTCTGTAACATTTGATGTTGCCGCTCTCGCTATAATAGTATTGGCATTGCCAATAATTTTGTACCAACGAATCCAGTGTTGACGTGGAATATCACCCTGAGGAGTAAGCGAAACGGTGTAACTTCCTAATCGAGACTGGTCCAGACGGGCATTAAATGCAATATCTGTACCGAGTACTTCTGAATAAAGGTTTGCACCTCCATCCACGCTTTGAATAGCTCGCACCCTCGAATACAAATCGGTCAGGGCAGCTTCAAAGTTTCCGGCATTAATGAAAGAGTTTTCGGGACTGTAAAAATCCAACGGTACTTCTTTCAAAAACTCTTCTTCGTTACAACTTGAATTCAGCAGGACTCCACCTGCCAAAAGGAGTATTTTAAATAGGTTATTTTTCATTTTTTGTAAAATCTTGGTTGATTAAATCAATTAAAGTTTCCCCATCGGGAGATTTTGAGGGGCTTTAAAATGTGATTTCAACGCCAAAAGAATAGGACTTCATTACCGGGAAGGCATTGACAGAACTTACACCTAAGCCCACTTCCGGATCCCAGCCCTTCCATTTGGTAAGTGTAAGTAGGTTTTTACCACTTACAAATAGTTTTGCATTGGATGCCCCGATTTTCTTAGCAGTTTTGTCTGTAAGATTGTAGGACAGTGAGATGTCTTGCAAACGCACAAAATTGCGCTGGAAAAATTCTCTTCCACCGGCAGGCGTAGGTACCCACGGATTGGGGTGTATGCCATTGGGGTTGCGTGGCGACCAAAAATCAGTAAAATCAAACCAGTTGGAATTGGTGGCATTTCCGGGTGTACCATAGTTTCCGGCGGGGGCGTTTGCTGCCAAGTAGCTGCTTTTACCTCCTTGAACAGAGTTTATAAATGCCCGCAATGTAAATTGCTTATAGGATACGGTATTTTGAATACCAAACAGATACGCTGGTTCGGTATTTCCCAAAATCTGACGGTCATCGGCAGCTGTAATTTTACCATCCTTGTTTAGGTCTTCAATGCGATAGGTACCCGCTTGAAAACCCGCCAATTTTTCGTCGGCCAGTTGATAAATACCCGCCGTCTTGTAGTCGTAAATTGTTCCAATAGGTTTTCCAATAAACAAACCACTGGCTATGAGGTCGTCTTCTACGCCATCTTGGTTTTTATCTTCATCCAAAATCGTGACTACTTTGTTTCGGTTGCGGGTAAAGTTAACCGTCAAATCCCATGTAAAATTGCCAGTTTTAATGGGCTGTCCATGCAGCATAAACTCAATTCCCGTGTTGTTGATTTGGCCCAAGTTGGTGAATACATTGGCAAAGCCTGAGGTTTGTGGAAGCGTTTGTTGCCATAGCAGGTCGTTGGTATTTGAATTATAATATTCGATATTTCCATCAATAAGGTTTTTCAAAATGGCAAAATCAAGCCCGATGTTGATACCACGGGTACGTTCCCATTTGAGATCGGCGTTGGCCAATGAAGCCACCGACCGACCGATAGAGGTCATACCACCGTCGCCAAAAACGTATTTTGAATCGTCGGTCGAAGCCACTCTTGCCAGTGAGCTGTATCGCCCTACTTTGTTACCATTTTCTCCGTAACTTCCTCTGATTTTGAGATAGTCAATGCCCGGAACTTTAAAGAAACTTTCTTCTGAAAGCACCCAACCAAGGCCAATAGAAGGGAAAATACCTGTTTTGTTATTTGCTGAAAAACCACTGAAACCGTCCCGACGAACCGTAGCTTTGACTAAGTATTTGCTGCCGTAATTATAGGCTACACTTGCCATTTGGTACAGCAAGTTTTCCTGCCAGGCAGAAGAGCTTATTTTCTGAATTTCAGCTTGTTGTAAGCTATTATAAGACAAGTTCAGATCCGAAAAACCGGTACCCGAAGCAGACGTATTATTAAACTTAGCGATGTTGTAACCGTACAAAGCTGTGACATCAATATTGTGTTTACCAAAGCTCTTTTTGTAGTTGAAGATATTATCCAATGTTTGCTCATATTGTGTCGCATCGTTTTTAGAAGCTGACCCCGTTTGACCCGCACCGTAAATACTTGCCGCATAGTTCTTGAAATATTTGAGATTATGGCCAAAATTCAAACGATAGCTAAAACCCGGAATACTCGGAATACGAACAATCCCGAAAAAATTACCTACCAAACGGCTTTGTACTTCGTAGCGGTCGTTTTCGGCCGATAAAAAGGGATTTACCTGAAAGTCGCCAATCGGGTTGATTCTATAATTTCCGTTTTCATCTCTTGGCAATACCAATGGGTTGGTGCCCACGATAGAGTTCATATCAGGAGCATCTTTGAAGAAATTCGTAAAAGAACCAGAGGTATTTGCCCCCAAAGTCAGCCATTTCGTTACCTCAGTATCTAAATTGATACGCATCGTATAACGACCGTAATCGTCGTTTTTTATTAAACCTTTTTCGTTGGTATAACCACCCGACATAAAATAATTAGTCTTGTCTGACCCACCCGAAATACTCAGGTTATGATTGGTAATTAAAGCATTTTGAGTGAGGTCGCCATACCAATCGTAATCGTTGGTGGAGTTTACACCCGCTAAGGAAACGGGGAAGAGTTCTGAATTGGCAAATGTCCAAGCGGGGTTGGGAGCTGTATAACCCGACTCTTTGGTGAAGGCCGTCAGATAATTAATGTCTCTGATTTTCTCTAAAAAAGCATCTCTACGTAATAATTTAGCATCAACTGTTGGCGATGAAACTGCATAACTTCCTGAATAAGTAATGCTTGGCTTTGTGGCGGCACGTCCTGTTTTTGTTGTTACCAACACTACACCATTGGCCGCCTGCGAACCATATACCGCCTTGCTGCTCGGGTCTTTCAATACGTCCACACTTGCCACATCCGAAGGGTTAATGTCAGAAAGGCGTCCGTTAAAGATAATTCCATCAACAATGATCAGCGGTGAGGTATTGCCGTTGAGTGTCGAAGTTCCCCGAATATTGATGGAAGGCTCATCTCCCGCCCGGTTGGTCTGGCTGATGGTCAAACCCGGCAACGACCCCTTCAACGATTGTAAGATACTGACATTGGGAGATTCTTTGAAAGCCACCAAGTCGGCGGAAGCAATGGAGCCGGTCAAATCTTTCTTTTTCTGGGTGCCGTAACCTACCACGACGACTTCATTGAGGAGTCTGTTGTCCGTCTTCATCGTGACATTAAGCGAGGTTTGATTATTGACTGGGATTTCCTGCGGAGTGTACCCTACAAATGATAGTACTAAAATCGGTGCTTTTCCGGTTAGGTTAATTGAAAAAGCACCGTTGGCATCGGTTGAAGTTCCGTTGGTCGTGCCCTTTTCCACTACGTTGACACCTGGCAATCCCTGTTGATTTTCATCGATGATCTTACCTTTGACGGTCTGCGCAAAAGTGCCTGTTGACCAAAGCAACAAAAGCGCCCAAAGCCAGGATGTCGGTTTAAATGTAAATGTCATTTTCATTGGTTCTGGAATTTATACTATAACATTGATAATTTATACTATCACGATACAATATTATTTGATTATTAACGAGATGTCAATACTTTTGTCAAAATATAATTTTTTTATTGTAATTTAATAAGATAGGTTTATTGTATTTGTACAATACAAATAATAATTAGAAGTTAAATTTGGTGTTTGATATAAAAAAAATCATATTATCATCATTTTTATTTTTTTTTCAATTCCTATTTAGAATAAAATTATAGTCAATAAATAAAACATTAATACTCTAACAATAATCAAATATTATGGCGCATCAACTTTTTGATCTTAAGGGAAAAACAGCACTAGTAACGGGCTCTAAAAGAGGAATCGGTAAAGCTATGGCACTTGCTTTGGCCGAGGCAGGAGCCGATATTATCGGCGTATCTGCCACGTTGGAATTGTCGGGGAGCAGCATTGAACAGGAGGTGCTGGCATTGGACCGAAGCTTTAAAGCATATCAGTGTGATTTTGCCGATCGTCTGGATCTGTATCGCTTCATTGAAGCTGTAAAAGCCGACTTTCCAAAAATTGATATTTTGGTGAATAACGCAGGCACAATCCTGCGCAAACCCGCTGCCGAACACCCCGATGAATACTGGGATACCGTCATTGAAACCAACCTCAACGCGCAGTTTGTGTTGAGTCGGGAAATCGGCAAAGAGATGGTGGCAAGAGGGGAGGGGAAAATCATTTTTACGGCTTCGCTGCTCACGTTTCAGGGGGGCATTAATGTACCCGGTTACGCCGCGAGCAAAGGCGCTATTGGAAGTTTGGTCAAAGCGCTTGCTAATGAATGGGCGGGAAAAGGCGTAAATGTCAACGGCATCGCACCGGGCTACATCGCTACCGACAATACAGACGCACTCCGCAAAGATGCCGACCGAAGCGCTTCTATTTTATCGCGTATTCCTGCCGGGCGTTGGGGAACACCCGATGACTTTAAGGGAATTACCTTGTTTCTGGCCTCTGAAGCGGCTAATTATGTACACGGAACGATTGTGACCGTAGATGGTGGTTGGATGGGACGGTAGGACGTTTTTTCTTAAAGCACTTTCCGAAAAATGACGCGTTTTAATGAATTGTTGAAAATCACCTATATTTACTCTCACAATAGTAATGTATGGTACAGGTAATCATTAAGGCATTTGATATTTTGGAAATGGTCGCTCAACGAAATGGGCAGGCGGTTTCTCTCCCCGAAATTGCGGAAGGTCTGCAACTCAATCAGGCTACCGCGGCCAACATCATCAAAACATTGGTGGCCAAAAATTATTTGGAACACATCGGCAAAAAGAAAGGCTATCGGCTCGGGCCGATGGCCTTTCAGCTGACCAATGAAGTAGCCTACGGACAGGATTTGGTTATGGCGGCCAAGGAACCGATGGAACAGCTCACCGAGCGGTTGAATGAATCCTGTATTTTAGGGACTTTGCGTAATTATAAACGCTTCATACTGCACGTTGTCAATAGCAATCAGGACATACAGGTACGGATTCGTTCGGAGCGCAGTGTCTATGAAACCGCGAGCGGTCGGCTGCTGTTGGCGTATCTTTCGGACAAAGAGCGGGAACGTTTTTTGCAACACAACGGCCTCCCTGAGAAAGCGCTGTGGGAAGAAGCGGATACCGTAGAAGGATTGCTGAAAGCATTGGCCAAAATCAGGGAGGACGGTATGGCCATGACGCATTTCAAAAATACTCATTTGGTAGGTTTTGCAGTGCCCATAATGGTCAATAATCAGGTCGTTGCCGGACTTAGTATCTTTTTACCCGAATATCGTTTTTCGGCAGCTAAAAAGAAAGAAATTATTCAGGGACTGCGGGATGCCGTCGCGGTTATTAATCGAAAAATGCTCTCTTAGCGGCAAAATTCCATTTAATTTGTTAATTAACTGATTGATAAACAATCTTTAACTTCGTAAACTCTTACCACAATTCTCCGTCGTAATATATAAACCGAACGATTTAACTCTTTATAATAAGTTAATTGCAGTAGATTTCCGAATGTTATCATTTTCATATAAAATGATAACATTTTTATAATCAAAACTCGTACTACTTAAGTTTTACCTTATCTCGCACCTATGATTATGCTTCACTATTTCCCAAGATTTCAAAAAAAACCTAAAATAACAGATTGAGTTGAGAGAATTACCGACAAACAGCCGATAACATTTGAGCAATTTATAAATGATAATTAAAAATCATTTATAGAATGAAAACAGGCAACACCGGTTCATACGTTCGGATACAGCTCTATTGTTTTTGACAGTATCTTTGCAAGGGATATGAATCCGGCCCCCGCAAAGCCGCTACCCGATGAGATCTATTCCTATCTGTTTGCCATCACGCCCAACGAAACGGAGACCAAACTTCTCACAGGCATTACCGTGGAGGCACACGACCCGGTGTTGATGGGCTTTTTTTATAAGTACGTGGCCAATTCGATGACCACCGATTTTGCCTTTCCCGAAGCGGGAAAATTAACCCCCTACACGGCATTGGTCTTTTTTGCCGTCGGCATTTTTTCAATACCGTGCTGATGTATCGGCCGTTTGTGGGGCAACCCACGTCGTTTGCGGCGTATTTCAACGGCAGCGCCCGCGACCACCTGATGGGAATCCTGGGAGGCATGATCTGGAATGTGGGTATGTCGTTCAGCATTTTAGCCGCCGAAAAGGCCAGCCCCGCCATCTCCTACGGTCTTGGACAAGGCGTTACGATCGTGGCCGCTTTGTGGGGAATCTATATTTAGAAAGAATTCAAAAATGCGCCGAAAGGTACCTCCGCGTTGCTGAACATGATGCTGATGTGTTATATCATCGGGCTGGGGTTGATTATATTCACAAGGTGATTTTTTCTTCCGTCCCCATTCCTCAAAGGGAAGTTATCGGCTTCATTTCCGTACGGGCAGGTGGCAGATGGTCGGTGGTTAACAAGCTTATTTGTTAAAATTAACCTTGAAAATATAAATCTGATTTTATATTTTCAAGGTTAATTTTTATTTTTGGCCATGATTCAGCGAAAAATCACCCAACAGATTATGACCGACCTCAGCTATTTTCCGGCGGTCGGTATCATTGGGCCGCGTCAGGTGGGCAAAACGACCCTGGCGCGTTGGCTCCAACATCAGCTCACAAAACCCTGTTTATATTTAGATCTGGAAGACGAAAGTGACCGTTCAAAGCTCCAATCAGCAGGTTTTTATTTAGAAGCTCATGTCGATAAATGCGTTATCATTGATGAAATCCAACTCATGCCCCAACTGTTTGGACAGCTTCGTTCCCTGATTGACCGCCAACGGGAGCCTGCTCGCTTTATACTTTTGGGTTCGGCTTCGCCGAGTATCCTTAAAAATTCTTCAGAAACCTTAGCGGGAAGAATTGCCTATTCCGAATTAACCCCTTTTTCGGCGGAAGAAGTGGTTGAACAAACGTCGCTCCAAACTCACTGGCTGCGCGGAGGTTTCCCCAATGCACTTTTTGCGCCGACTGACCTGCTCATGCGTCGATGGACGGACAATTTTATTGAAACGTTTCTTCAGCGTGATTTACAATCGCTGGGGTATGAAATTCCGCAAACCCTCATGCGCACGTTATTAACAATGCTTACCCAAGTCAATGGAAATATCCTGAATGTGGCTGAGCTATCCCGTTCTATCGGTATCTCTCAACCTACGGTCAGTAAATATCTCGACATTTTGGAAGGGAGTTTTTTGATAACGCGCCTGCAACCCTACTTTGTCAATATCGGTAAGCGGTTGGTCAAATCCCCTAAACTTTATGTACGTGATTCGGGAGTTTTGCATCGTTTGGCCAAAATCAATTCGTACGAAGACCTGTTGGGGAATCTTTCCGCAGGCGGGTCGTGGGAAGGATATGTCATCGAACAGATTCGCCGTACTGTCGGGCCGGATTATCAATTTTTCTACTATCGTACGCAGGTAGGGGCCGAAATAGATTTAGTGCTCATTACCCCTTCGGGAAAGAAGATCGGAATAGAAATCAAATTGACGAATGCCCCGACACTGTCGCGGGGATTTTATGAAAGTCGGCGCGATCTATCACTTACTCAAAGTTACGTTGTGGTGCCGGAAAGCGAATTTTACCAAAAAGAAGAGACCGTTTGGGTAACGGGCCTGATGTATTTTCTCAAAGAGGTTTTGCCGAAGGTATTTCCCTCGAAACATTAAGCAGAATACGAGCTAAAGTGTAAGCAGCCGCATTAATTGACCTAAGTCAAATTGCTCGTGTTTTGATCATCGGAACTTTGCATGATAATCAAAACATCAACGAAATATGCATTGGGTTTATCTTCTGTTAGCAGATTTTTTTGAAATATCGGGCTTAAAAAAATGAATGACCACAAAGATCCGGTAAGTACCGCCATTTTCTACCTCAGCATCATAACAAGTTTTATTTACTGCAACGAGCACTCAAAGGAATTCCGATCGGGACCGCTTAAAAATCGCACAGAGAGATTCCGCTGAAGGTTGTTTTATACTATAAACGTAAATTGTTTTTTATATTTCGCAGGGGTTTGACCCGTAAATTTGCGAAATACACTGCGGAAGTAGGTTTGGTCTTCGTAACCGGTCTCGTAACAAATTTCTTTGACGGAATACGTCTCATTTTCCAGTAATTTCTTGGCCAATTCCACCTTTACCCGCTGGATATATTCGGAGGGAGTATTGCCCGTTGCATTTTTAAACCGTCGGATAAAGGTGCGTTCGGCCATGGCTGAATCTTGGGCAAGTTGCGAAACGCTTATTTTTTCTCCCGCATTCTTTTCAATGAAGTGTTGGGTTTTCAGAATTTCATCATCCGCATGATCTTTTTGTGCGTTGAAAATGGAATAGGTCAACTGTGAGGCTTTGCCCTTTTCTACCAAAAACATTTTGGCGGCATAGTTTCCTATTTCTGTTCCGTAATACTTCTTTATTAAATAAATACACAGATTTTGAAATGACATGGTAGCTCCACCGGTGATGGATCTGCCGTTGTCAACGATGATTTTTTCGTCAATCAATTTTACGTGGGGAAATAAAGCCCGGAAGGCAGCAGAAGCAAACCAGGATGTCGTCGCTTCTCTGCCGTCGAGATGCCCCGTGGTAGCCAAAAAAAACGCTCCGCTGCATGTACTGCACAAAACCGTTCCTTTTTCATACTGTATTTTCAACCAGTCAATAAAAGCGGAGTGTTCTTCAATAAGAGAAGTAAAATCTCCCACCATTGCCGGTATGATTACCAGATCGGCACCTTGTATTGTCAGATTTGCCACCCAAGTATGCCAAAATAGGGCAGTAATTTTGTCCTATCATAAACCAATCAGCACTAATGAACAAAATTCTTACTTTTGGAAAATACCTTTTTCCGCTCTCTTTTTTGATGTATGTGGGTTTACACCTTGGGAAACCCGAAACCGGAGCCGCTTTCGTGCCCGATTATCTCCCTTTTGCTTATTTTTGGAATTACTTCACAGCGGTTTGCATTCTGCTTTTTATTGTGAGTGCATTGATTGGTAAATACGACAAATTGGCCTATTCGCTGATGGCGCTGTACGTCATTCTGATGGCAATGTTGGTTCATCTCCCAAGAGCAATGGGACATGAATTGGGAATAGAAAATATGACTGCCGATTTGGCCCGCGAAAAAGAACTGGAAATGGTAAACGTTTTCAGAAACCTAATGGTCACCGGAGCACTATTGGGTTTTGCCCGCTATGTGGCCAAAGACAATCGTATCATTGGATGAGGTTAAACGACAACTATTACCTCTCATGTCCTGAAATCGAAAAAGGGGGGCTGATTACCGGCACCCCTTTTTGGAAATTTATCTGTTAAGCAATAAACCGTTCCCGAATGATTTTTCCCATTTCCCAATCCTGAATGGCTACCTGGACTACCTTTACGGGGCCATTCTCAGCGTGGTCAAAATCAAGGCTCCACACTAGAAAACTTCGATTGCCCTTGATGACCTGACCCACTCGTGAAAAGTCTTTTACATTCGAGACTTTCGATAATAACTCCCACCCAATTGCGCGATTCCTGTCTTTACCTTTGACCAAAACTCCGTCCAAATCGGTTTTTTCAAGGTCTTCATGGTAAAATTTTTCAAAAGCGTCCATGGGTTTTCCTGCGGAAACGATTGACACCAATTCGTCTAACGCGGCTGAAATCTGTTGTTCTGTCATTTATTTTAGTGTTTAACGGTTGTTGAATAATTAAACCAGCCTGGCACCGCCATCCACGTGGATAGTTTCACCGGTAATGGAGGCATTGGACATCAGAAACAGCACCGCCGAAGCCACTTCTTCAGGGGTAGCGATTTTCTTAACGGGCAGGGTGGCAGCAACTCCTGCCAGAAGGGAGGCCCTATTGTCACCCATGATCGAATCCCACAGGGGCGTGTCAGTATAGCCGGGAGCAACGGCATTGAAACGAACACTTGGAAACTCCATCACCAGCACGCGGGCCAGTTGCTCAGCCGAAGCCGTACCTAAGCCTGATACCCAGGCACCTGCAATGGGGCGGTCGGTCGACACCCCTCCTGTAAACGTAATGGAGCCGCCCGGTTTTATCTTACCAACTGCCGCCCTCACGACCCGCAAACTGCCCAGAATGCGCTCGTTAAACGCCGACATGGAGTCTTCGAGATCCCCGCCCGTTACACTTCCCAATCGAGTTTTTCCCGCAGCAATGTAGACATGGTCAATTTCGCTGAATGAGGCAAAAAAATCATTCACTGCTTTTTCATTATTAACATCCAGAGCCGATGCATCGACGTTAGGGCCGATTTCGTTGGCCATTTTTTTGGCTTTATCCAACGATCGGCTCGTCAGGGTGACTGATGCACCCTGCTCACAGGCCAGAGAAACAACGGCGCGTCCAATGCCCGAACTGCCGCCAATGACGATTACGATCTTACTTTTCAGGGAATTCATAGTTGATCCGGTTGATTTTGCAACAAAAGTAAAAGCCGGTATCTTTACTGTAAAATAAGTAAGTACATACAATTTAGTAAGTACAAAATGCAAACTGCAATGAGAAAGAAAAATTCAACCAACCATCTCAACGAGAAGACCATCACCCAGGGATGTCCGATCACGTCTACCATGCTGGCCATTGGGGGCCGATGGAAACTGATCATTCTGTGGCACCTGAGAACTGATGTGTTACGTTACAACGAGATCAAAAAAGCCATTCCGAACGTTTCCGAAAAAATGCTGATTCAGCAATTGAAGGATTTAATGCAAAGCGGATGGGTGACCAAAAAAGATTATCAGGAAATTCCGCCCCGCACTGAGTACAGCCTAACCGATTTGGGAAAGTCTTTTATCCCGATTTTAGAAAGTATCTACTACTGGGGCATAGAACATGAAATAATGAACACAAACCCAGTGTGAAGTTTTTTCAACAATAGCAGGCGTACACTTTTGGCGGCGAATGGCGCTTTGTTTTGGAAAGGCACTTATCCGCGCGGGATTCGCCGAGCGTTTTCCCATTTTGACATACCCGGGTTGGAAACGGCCGTGTAGATTGGCGGAATATTGAATGATAACGGTGACATTGACAAAGGCGGGAGTGTAGATATTACCATTCCCCTGCGCAGTTTGGAATTATTGGTCACCGGGCGTACGCTTCCCCCCTACGACAGGTGACGTGTGGGCACTATTTATGGGATGATTTCAAAAACTTAGGGTCGGTGGCCTGGAAGTTCAGCCCACCCTGCCATGTCCCTTACCCCGCAAGGCATGTATGATACGATTTAACGGACAATTGGAGCCAGATTGAGTTCGTGGAATAAGGTGTATTAAAAATTTTGTCAAATCATAAACGTGAAAAAAGCGGTTCACGCGCGTTTCATGCGTATTAGTGAAAATCACTTCAAATATTGGTTTTTAAATGAAACGAAATCGCGAAATTTTGATGCTAACTATCCTGTCATTTTTCATTTTAAGTCTTTTTGGATGCGGGGCAAAAACCGTTGATGATGTAGTAATAATACCGCAGCCCCCCGTCAGTGTAGCGGCCCAAAGCTATTATGTGTCAGAGGCTTTAGGCTCGGATTCCAACCCGGGGACATCCGCTTCGGCTCCGTTGAAAACCATCACCGCCGGGCAAAATCTGGCGGCCCCCGGCGATACCGTCTTTCTCCTGAACGGTACTTATCTGCCGGCTACCACCATCAAGCTGGACAAGTCAGGGGCCGCTGGTAAATACATTACCTACAAAGCCTACAAAGACCATACGCCTAAATTTTCGTTTTCGGGAAATCTTTGGAATGCCATTTCCATAAATGGTTCCTATATTGTCGTGGAAGGGATTGAATTTCAGGGAAATAATCAGAATCTTACCTACCAAGATGCTTTGGCTTCTTACAATGACAATGTTGCTGGCGGCACTAATTATTCTCTGTATGCTATCTACAATATGAATGGAATCAGTATAGGTGGGCCAAGGGATGAAACAAAGTTTCCGCATCATATCGTCATCCGTAACTGTAAGGTTCACGATTTTCCTGGCGGTGGGTTGAGCTCCATTCAGGCCGATTATACTACGTTTGAGGGAAATACGGTTTACAATAACGCCTGGTACATGATGTATGGCGGCAGCGGAATAAGTATTTTGACGCCGTTTGATGTGGATGCCAATTCAGGCTATAAAAACATTGTAAGAAACAATGTGTGTTACAACAACAAAACAACTATTCCGTGGATAAGTCAGAAACGATTAAGCGACGGCAACGGTATTATCATTGATGTAAACCTACGACCTTACAACTCAACGGTTACCAATAAGCCTTATAAAGGTCGGACGTTGGTGGAAAACAATGTCAGTTACAACAACGGAGGCTCGGGGATTCATGCGTTTGATGCCGCACATGTGGATATTATCAACAATACGGCCTACAATAACGCCCAAATTATGGAGACGTATGCCGATATTTTTGCCAATACCTGCAATGATGTTAAAATCATGAATAACATCATTTACTCAAAACCCGACGGCAATTGCAATTCCAACAATAGGAATACGAACGTGACCTACGATTATAATATCTATTTTGGGGGTAAAGTGGCGGTCAAAGGGCCCAATGATAAAGTGATGGACCCACAATTTGTTAACCGTACGACCGACCCAGCCTCGGCTAATTTTTCTGTAAGACCTGGCAGCCCCGCCATTGACGCCGGTACGCAGTCGATTTTCGCCCCAAAAGACATAAGGAATGTAGCCCGCCCCAAAGGAGGAGCTGTTGATTGCGGAGCGTATGAAGTTCAGTGAGTTTTTTGTGAAACGTATCTATTTTATAAATTGAAAAAACTTGTAATTGGCATTGACATCGGTGGAACTCGTACTAAAATCGGTTTGGTAGATTTAGAGACCGGGGAAGTGGTCGAAACCATCATATTTCCGACCGAAATCCACAATGCCCGTCGTTTTGAACAGGGCATCGGCGATGCCATTCATGACTTAAAATTGAAGGCCGACGAAATGAACGTTCGAATTTCGGGCGTTGGTATTGGGGTTTCAAGCTTTGTTTTTGAAGATGGAACGGTAGATTCAACCTACGGATTCATGGAGTTCATGGAAGATTATCCCCTGGCCAAAATCATCGAAAAACAACATAATTTATCCTGCCGAATAGACAACGACGCCCGTTTGGTCGCTTTGGGAGAAGCATTATACGGCGAAAGACGCGGCTTTGACCGGGTGTTGGTGCTGACGCTCGGGACCGGTTTGGGAATTGGTTTTGTGGTGAAACAACAACTCGACGGAAAATTACCGTATGGCCACATGGGCGGACACATGACGATTACCACAAATGACTTTCCATGTTATTGCGGTAAAACGGGTTGCCTTGAATCATTAGTTTCGGCTTCGGGAATCATTGAAGCTGCAAAAAGGGGCAGTTGGGAGGAGAAAAATAGAGAACTTCCCTTTAATGTAGAGAGTATCTTTAAGTCTGCCGAAGCAGGAAATACTCTCTCTGTCAGGATAATGGATGATTTTGTTTCCCATTTAAAAACAGGTATCGGCAACTACATCAATCTCTATGCTCCCGATAAGATCATACTCGGAGGAGGCGTCGCCAAAGGATTGAAACCCTATTTGCCAAGGTTGCAGGAAGACCTTCTTTTGGGGCCTTTTAAGCGCTACGAAATACAAATTGGTCTTTCCAAACTCGAAGAACAAGCGGGAATTTTTGGTAGCGCCGCGCAATTTAAATAAACAAAAAACTCCCCTCTCCACGTGGAGAGGGGTAGAGGCGGTTCGCCGACGCGAAAAGGATTATGAAAAAAAACGCTTGGATATATTATTCGGTTGCAGCGGCCCTTTTTTGGGGCGTATGGGGTGTAGTGGCTAAGTTTATTTCTGAAGATGTAAACCCTTACACCAATCACGTACTGTTTACAATCGGAATGCTGTTTACGCTGCCGTTGGTGGTCGGCACAATCCGAAAAGGAAGGCCCAATCAAAAAGGAATTGGCTGGGGATTGGTGGCGGGTATTTTGGCTGTTACGGGCAATGTAGCCGTTTTTCAGGCCTTTTCGAGCGGCGGTTTGGCGGCGATTGTCATTCCCTTGACCAATTTATACCCGCTAGTTACGATTGTCATTGCTTTATTGGTATTCAAAGAAAAGCTCAATTGGCTCAATGGATTGGGCATTTTACTGGCCATTCCCGCTGTCGTTATGCTCTCCGGTCAAACGCTGCTTTTTGATGACCCGAATACTTTTTTCAAAACCATCGGACTCACTACATGGCTGCTTTTTTCAATGGTAGCCCTGTTTTTTTGGGGCGTATTCAGCGCCGCGCAAAAGGTCACGACCAACTTCATTTCGGCCGAGTGGGCCTACGCTGCCTTTATTGTTTCGAGTGTAGTTATCTCATTGATTTTCATTGCCTTGGGAAAAGTTGAATTTCGTTTTTCTCAAAATACACTTATGCTCGGTTCTTTGGCCGGTATGCTCAACGGCCTTGGCGTATTGTGCAGTTTTGCGGCATACAAAGCCGAAGGAAAAGCATCGCAGGTAACCACCATCGCAGGAGCGCTGCAACCCGTTTTTACGATTATCCTCGCCATCGCCTTTTTATCCGAAAGCGTCGCCTATATCGAACTCATCGGCATTGGCATTGCCATTGTGGCGGCGCTTGCGCTTTCTTATGAAAAAAAGCCTGATGCCGAAATAACCCCCAACTTAACTTCCAACCCATGAATCCTATTTTAGCTGAAATACTGGAAATTCCCGAAAAAGCCCTGATTGCCCTGCAAAGCGAGGTGTTAGAACTGCCCTTACGGGTACCTTATTTGGGAATGGGTTCTTCGTACTTTGCCCCGTTGGCCTTCAAATACATGGGCATTGACATTCAGCCCGAAATTGCCTCTGAATATTTTACCTATTTGTCGTTCAACAAAAAGAAACCGTTGGCCGTCATTCTTTCGCAATCTGGCAAAAGCACCGAAGCACTTTGGTGCAGCCAATTGTTTGACCAATACGTGGCCGTTTCCAATTACACCCAAAATTCGTTGAGTACTGCTGCCAACGTTGCCGGTGTAGTGGCTATGCGGGCGGGTGAAGAGCGTTATTCATCTTCAAAAACCTATATTAACACCCTGATTGTGCTGTTTAAAGGTTTTGGCTTGGACCCTTCTGCTGCCGTGGAATTGCTTATTAAAAAAATGGATGAATACGAGGCAAAAGGCAAACAATTGGCCGAGGACGTGTACGCCATTCTTACCCAAAAACGGGTACACGGCATTTATATTACGGGCAGCGGGCCTAATATCGGTACGGCGATGGAGGCCGCGTTGATTTTGAGCGAAAGTACCAAGATCTCGTTTCAGGGATTGCCGATGGCGCAATATGACCACGGTCCCAAAGAAACGGCTGAACACAGCCTCGTCATTCAGATTTTGGCCAAGGGGAAATCCTACGAGCGCGGTCTGAATCTGTCCGAAAAAATCAAAGCCTCGGGGGCGTATGTGATGACGGTGGAAGAGCCCGAAGCGGAAGAGCATTTTTCTGTTTTGCACAACATCATTCCGTTTAATTTCATGGCCTATTATTTATCTCAAAAAATGGGTATCACCGATACATTTACCGTAGGTGGAAAAGTGACGGAAGTGGTTTGATTTAATCTTCCCCGAAGATTTGCGCAGATTATTTTTCGCAGATGTACGACCGTCCGCGGCTGCGGGGATTTAAATCAGCCAAAATCAGCGCTTTAAAATCTCCTTAAATCAGCGACCGTCCGCGGCTGCGGGGAAAAAGTTATGAAACACTTATTATTCTTACTTCTCTTTTCGGTTCTAAAACTACAGGCACAAACCGAAGAGCTCATTTTTCGATCGGGCTTTGAAAAAGGGTCGAGGGTGATACCTGTGAAGAATAACCACGACATTATTGGAAAAGACAACTCTTTACCTTTCAAAAGTGATTGGGTGGAAGATTTGGAAAAAGGAGCAACTTTTCGAATCGAATATACGGGCGGAGACAGCACCAAACGCTACGGGGCCATTGTACCCGAGCCCGGCAACCCCAACAATAACGTGCTAAAATTTTGGCTAAACGATTCGTGGTTGGCCGATGGAAATCAGGAAAAGGCCCGTGTACAATGCGATCTGTACGGCATCAAACCAGGTTTGAAAGAATTTTACCAATCGGTGCGGGTTTTTCTGACGGACGATTTCAATACGGTCAAAAAATATCCCAAGCGTATCAGTTGGCTTACGATTTCGGAGTTTTGGAACAACGAATGGTGGGTAAAAACCGAGTCCTACGGATTTCGGGTCACGCTGGGCATCGGTAAACCAGCGGGCGCAAATGACCTGCATTTTATACTGAATGCCGAAAATCCTGGTCAAAAAGAAGTGTGGAAAGCTATTAATAACGACATAAAGGTTCCGATCGGAAAATGGTTTACCATGGAATGTTATTTCAAAGAGGGAAATCACGAAACAGGACGGTTTTACATGGCCATCACGCCCGATGGTGAACCCAAAAAAGTGGTGTATGATGTGAATGATTTTACGCACAATACCAATGACCCCAACCCTAACGGCCTGACGGGATACAATCCCATGAAACTCTACACTTCCAAAGAATTAGTGGGTTTTATGAAATCAGAGGGCAAAACGCTGCAAATCTATTGGGACGATTTTAAACTTTGGACCAACAAAAAACCTGAACCTTCACGTTGATGAAATCACTTCTATTGCTTTTTCTCGGATTAACCGTTTTGTTTTCCGGCAATGCGCAAACCACAAAACGTATCTATTTGGCCAACGATGACCACACCGATTACATGTGGACAGGCAACGAAGCCCAATATGATTCGGCGTTTGTAAAAATGCTGGATTACTACTTGGACCAAATCGAGGCTACTAAACATAATTCTCCTGATTTTCAGGCGCGTTTCAACTGCGATGGCAGCTTTTGGCTGAAAGTGTACGAAAAATACCGTTCACCTGCGCAATTCAATCGCCTCGTGGAGGCGCTTCGCTCGGGGCACATCAGCAGCCCGCTCAATATGCTCGTTAGTACCTACGGAGCGCAGCCCACGGAAGCAGTTTTGAGGGGAATGTACTACGCGGGACACATGGAACGGCGTCTGAATCTTCGGTTTCCGTTGGCGGTGTGCATGGAAAACCAAACCCTGCCGTTGGGATTGAGCTCGCTGTGGGCGGGCTCGGGTGCCAAATACAGTTGGCGCGGCGTGTGTGGCTGTGCCAGCAAAGTTGCCAATGCGAGTTTAGCGCATCGTCGGCACCAATTGTACCGATACATGGGCATGGACGGCGGAGGAGTGACGATGAAATGGTATAATTTATTTCCAAAAAATAACGTCTCTTTTGGTGGATATGCGGAAACCCGTCAGGAAAAAGTCCCCAAAGAAACCGTTGCGAAAATGAGCCAATTGGTAGAAGATATGGATAAAATGTGCGACACGGTTTCTACCAAATCTGCTTATCCGTTCAATGTGGCTGGTGCCTTTGGGTTCGGGTGGGATGATTTGGAAACCTTTGTTTCGCCAGCGTTTATTACCGTAGCACAAAACGGCACAACGCCTACCCGAAAAGTGCGGGTTTCCAACGAAGAAGATTTCTTTCGGGATATAGAAAGTTCTTACCCAACACTTCCTGCCGAATCCCTCACCTATGGTAACGAATGGGACACGTACTGCGCGAGTATGAACGAAATCACCGCCCGCGTGCGTCGTGCAACCGAAAAATTGCGAACTGCCGAAGCCTTATCGTCCATTGTTTCGCTTAAAAATCAAACCTTCGCCAATTCCCTGATTCCTGCCCGTAACCAAGCGTGGGATGCTTTCGGACTGTATTGGGAGCACGACTGGACGGCCGATGGTCCAGTCAGCCAAAAAGACCGTGCCCGATGGCAGATCAAAATGCAAAAGCAGATTTCGAACTATACCGATTCACTCTTCAACCTGTCACTTTCTACCCTCGGCCGACAACTCAAAAAGGCGCCGAATCCGCGTTTTTATGTGTTTAATCCCCTAAGTTGGGTACGCAACGACGTGGCTGACTTGCCTTATTCGGGCTTAGGGTCCGTCAAAGTGGTGGATATGTCAACGGGCAAAGAGGCAAACAGTCAACTCGTAACGGTCGGGGGTAAATCGTACCTACGTATCCGAGCCGAGAATATCCCTTCAGTTGGGTACAAAGTATTTGAACTCAGGCAAGGTGCTCCGCAGCCACACCTACAGGCTGCAACTGTTAACGGCGATTACATCAGTAATGATTTTTACCGCCTTCGGTTGCGTAAATCGGGCGTGATTACGGAATTATTTGACAAACGTGCCGCCAACCGCCAACTTGTAAAAGCCATTGACGGAAATTATTTTAATGATCTAGGAACAACCGACCTCGACGAAGGAGCATCGCTGTTGATTGAAAATGCCGGTCCGATTTCGGTGACCTTCAAAGCCGTTTCCCGAAATCCGATTCTCCATACAGTACGGGTCACGCTCTACAAAGACAGTCCGCGTATTGAGATTCAGGACAGCATTCAGGCCAATTTTAAAGACCTGAAAACCTGGGCATTCTCTTTTGATTTAACCAACCAAACCACCCGCCATGAAGAGTTGGGAGCCATCATTACGGCAAAGAAAGAAACACGCGGCGGTCATTACGCCGCTCAAACCCGCGCCGGCGGACCGGCCCGCTACGACTGGTTGACTTTCAATCACTTTGCCGACTTGAGTGAAGTCAACTACGGCGTTACAATTTCCAATCAGGATTGCAGTTTTTTCAAATTAGGAAAAAGTTCGCCGGATTCATTGTGGGAACAATCGTCGCAACTGAATGCGCTGGCGGGCGGCCAAACCGACGGTGAAAAACTGGGAATTTCTGCCCAAAATGGCGACAGTGCTTTTTTCTACCAATTTGCCATCCAAACGCACCCATCGGCTTTTGATGCCGCTTCTGCCATGAAATTTTCGCTGGAACACCAAAATCCACTGGTCGCGGGAATGATTACGGGTGACAATAACGGAGAAACTAACAACACCTTTTCGCTCCTTAGCGTCAATGACCCCAACGTGTTTTTGTGGAGTGTTAAGCCGTCGGAAGAGGGCATTGAACAGGGGCTGATTACCCGTTTTTGGAACATGAATGCCAAGCCCGTTACCCCTGTCATAAAACTTGCCCGACCCATCAACAGCGCGTGGCAAACGACTCATATTGAGACCAATGAACATAAAACAGCACCCATAAACGGAAGCTTGAAAGCTTCTTTTCGGCAGCATCAATTGAAAACCTACCGTTTGATTTTGAAATAGCCACAATCGCTTGGCTCGCCATTGGCGGTGCAAATCCAACAGCATATCTGTGGTGAAATACCTACGATTCTACGTTGGTCAATACCAGACAATGGAAAAGTACGACCCCCGTACCCAATTTGAAAAAGGCAAAATCCCACTCGGACTTTACGACATGAGCAGTAACCTGTGGCAACTCACGGAAAGTGAGCGCACCGACGGCTACAACAACTACTGCATTTTACGCGGTGGAGCGTGGTACGTCAATTGTGCTTCTGAATGGTACGCCAACCAAGGTGCCCAAACCCTCTTTCGGAGCCAAGTATTTGCTGACGTGGCTGGGCTTGGACCGCAGCGCTACGTTCGGTTTTAGGTGCGTGGTGGATGTAAGCAATTGACTACATGGCCCTAACAGAGTTAAAGTGGAGTAAATTTTGCTTAAAAACGGGATATTCAGCTTCCCCCTCCCTTTAAAATACAACGGGAAAATACATGCAATAAACCCTGAAATTGAATGAAGAAACGTCAACATGTTTTGAGAAAGTTACTTACCGGGTTTCTGTTGCTGCTGACTATCAGTCTGAACGCGCAACCCAAAAAGATATACCTTGCCAACGACGACCATACCGATTACATGTGGACGGGCGATGAAGAAACCTATAAAAAGGCATTTTCCGAGATGTTGGATTACTACATCAAACTCAATGATTCCACCGCACATTTGCCGTACAACCAGCAAAACAAATGGAATTGTGACGGTTCCTATTGGGTGTATAACTACCGGGAAACCCGCACCCCGGCGCAGTTTGCGCAACTCATCCGGCAGATGAAAGAAGGTAAGATCACGGTACCGCTGAACTCAATGATCGTGTTGTTGGGAGCAGCCCCGGCCGAAGCCACCTTGCGCGATATGTATTATGCCGGCTCCCTCAAGCGCAAATATGACGTAGACATTTCATTGGCTCTAAACATGGAAGATCAGGTGTTACCATTGGGCTTATCGTCGTTGTGGGCCGGTGTGGGGCTAAATATTCGTGGAAAGGCGTGTGCGCCTGCGCCACCAAAGTAACCGCGCTGGAACGGAAACGGAATCAGATGTTCTGGTACAAAGGGCTGGACGATCAAAAAGTGTTGATGAAATGGTATTCGGTTAATCCGTCCATGATTACCAATCGAAAAGAATACCGCTATAATTTGGGAAACTACCTCGAAGCAAGTCATCAGGGAAATGCCATTATTGACTGCAAAGAGCTGATGAACGATCCCGTTTATCCTTTTGGACTCGCAGCAGCGTTTGGCAAAGGCGGCGACGACCTCAAAACGCTGACCGATAATTTCCCGAAAATCGCCAAAGAAAAAACGGACAAAGACTATGAGGTCATCGTATCCAACGAAATAGATTTCTTCAAAGACTTCGAAAAACAATATGCCGCCACGCTGCCTTCCGAAACCGTTTCTTACGGCAGTACAGAATGGGGCAACAGCTTTGCCTCGTTGGCCGAAGTTTCGGCTTCGGTTAAACGTGGTATTGAAAAATTAAGAGCCGCCGAAGCCCTTTATACGTTGGTGGCGTTGAAGGATAAAACCTTTGCGGCTGATCTGTCCACCCAAAAAGAAAAAGCGTAGCTGGCCTGCGGCATGTATTTTGAACACGACTGGACGGCCGACGGCCCGCACATTACCCGCAAACAACGGGCGGATAGGCAGAAGAAAATGGCGAACATTTTTACGAGTTATGTGGATACGCTGTACAATCGGTCGCTCAAACGCCTTGGGCAATTGATTGAAAAGCCCAAAAGCACCAATACATCATTTTACGTATTCAATTCCTTGAATTGGACCCGCACCGACTATAGCGATTATGCTTACGTCGGCCCAACTTCTATCCGTGTTATTGATAAAACCAACGGTAAGGAAGTGCCGTTTCAACGCATTATCAAAAAAGACAAACCCTACATGCGGATTTTAGCGGCCAATGTTCCTTCGTTGGGGTATAAAGTCTTTGAAATTCAGCCCAAAAGCAGTGCAAGTCCTTTTCCTGTAAGAATCACGGTCACCGACAGTACCAGCGGTCTATTTCATGTCGGATGGTTCGCGCTTTACTACCGGACAAACACTCTATGTGGACGGTGGCTGGGAAGTATCGGAGGGGCAATACCAAAACGCACCGGTGAAATGAAAACAGCCATTGGAATTGACGTTGGAGGGACCAATATCAAGGGAATCATTCTCACCGCCGACGGAGAGATACTGAAGCAACATTTTGTACCAACCAATGATGACGGAGAAGGAAAATGGCGGGAGACGGTACAGGACGTAGTCCGGTACTTGAAAAAGTCTCATAATGAGCCGATTGAACTGATAGGTTTGTCGTGCCCAGGCTTTGCCGATGAGACAAACAGCTGTATTTCCTACATGCCGGGGCGGTTGTCGGGCGTTGAGCATTTTCAGTGGGAAGCCTGTTTCGGAACAAAAACCTATGTCATTAATGATGCTCACGCAGCCCTGATCGCTGAGGCAACGTTTGGAGAAATCCGTGGTTACAAAAATGCCATTTTGCTGACGTTGGGAACGGGCGTGGGAGGCGGGTTGCTCATCAACGGGGAGCTGTATCAGGGCTTGAGCCAAATGGCGGGGCATTTTGGCCACCTGTCTATCACTCCCCACGACGATGAATTGAGCCTTTTGGGCATGCCGGGCAGCCTCGAATACGCCTTAGGAAATTATTCCATTCGTCGCCGCTCTTCGGGGCGCTTTTCGTCCACCTATGAGTTAGTACAGGGTTATAAGGAATACGACCCTTTTGCTTCGTGGCTTTGGCTGGATTCCATTCGTAAACTGGGGTTGACCATTGCTTCCTTTGCCAATGTGTTATCGCCTGAGATCATTGTATTGGCGGGCGGCATTACCAAGGCCGATACAGCCCTGTTTACGCCGCTCAATGGTTTTTTAGACGTGTACGAATTTAGGCCAAAAAACAAACAAACCCTGATAAAACAGGCCAAATTCAGTGACTTAGCAGGTGCAGTCGGGGCGGCGGCTTTTGCCTTTGGAAAATTAAAAAAAGTTAACTGTTAATTGTTAACCGTTTATCCGTTTTCCGCTATCTGTTTTCCATTCATCCGTTTTCCAAAAAATCCTTTCTCCGATACTTATGACTTATACACAACAATACCTTCAAAAATGCCAAGGGCTGATGGAAGCCGTTGCCCTTCAGGAAGATAAAATTTTAGAAGTGGCCCGACTGTTTGCCGATTCCATTTTGTCGGGCCGTATGGTGCATATTTTTGGCAGCGGACACAGCCGCATCATGGTCGAAGAAATGTGGCCGCGCTACGGGTCCTTTCCGGGTTTCAATCCGATCGTGGAGCTGTCGCTCACGTTTCATAACCTCGTTGTGGGAGCCAATGGGCAGCGACAGGCCATGTTTTTGGAAAATGTCCCCGGTTTTGCCCGGCAGATATTACGCAATTTTGACCTGTCGAACGAAGATTCGGCCCTCATTATATCGTCGTCGGGCTGCAATGTAGTACCCATCGAATTGGCTGAGCTTTTTAAGGAGCAGGGCATCAAAACAATAGGGATCATCTCCAAAAAGCATTCTGAAGTAAGCTTGAGCAAACGAAAAGACGGCCGAAAATTGCAGGATTATTGTGATATCGTTCTGGATTCGGGCGCACCAGTCGGCGACGCGATGATCAAAGTTGAACACTTGGAAACACCCGTTGCGCCCGGTTCTACGGTAGGTTCCTGCATGCTCATCAACTGCATCAAAGCCGAGTTGGCCAATTTGTTGACGCAGGCCGGTGAGCCACCCAAAGTGCTGACGGCTGCCGCCATTGTGGGAGCTGAACGGGCTACTGAGTTATTTCAGTCGGCATATGATGAGCACGCACACCGCGTTTCACGATTGTACAAAAGAGTGGGAATTCCGAGTTATGTGTCGGAGAAAAACTGAAAAAGCGATGGTTAAAATAGCGGAATCAATCAAAAACGTGGACATTTTGGTCATCGGCGCGGGCTCGGCGGGCTGTATGGCGGCCATTGCGGCGGCTTCCCACTCGTCGCATCGCGTTTTGCTCGTTGAACGTTACGGTTTTTTTGGAGGAACATCCACGCAGATGTTGGATACCTTTTACGGTTTTTTTACTCCCGGCGAAAACCCCAAAAAAATTGTGGGAGGATTGCCCGACATTGTGGTAAACGAACTGGACAACTACGGAGAAATTTTTCTGAGACCCAATACCTACGGAGCAGGAACGGGAGTCAACTACAATCCCGAACGACTCAAACATGTGTGGGATTCGCTGTTGCTCGGAGCAGGCGTTAATGTGTTACTGCATAGCACGTTGATTGACGTCTATCCACTGCCTGACTGTCGGTATGAATGTATTTTTTGGAATAAATCAGGATTTTATTCGGTCATCCCCAAACGCGTTATAGATGCTTCCGGCGATGCGGATTTCTGTCACTTGGCAGGATTTATTTACGAAACCGCGGGTGAAAAAGAACCTGCCCAAAGTATGACTACTACTTTTCGAATGGCCAATGTTGACTTGGAAGAATATGAAAAAGCGGGGGGCAAAAAAATGCTCGCTCAACGAATGGCCGCTACTGCCATGCCATTACCGAGAAAAGAAGGCTCCGCGCACGCAATGAATATCCCCAAGTGCATTTCGACCGTGGCTGTCAAAGTTTCGGGCTTAAATGCGCTGAACGTGAACGAATTGACACAAGCCGAGATTGAAGGCAGAAAGCAGGCGTTTTTGGTTGAAAGCTTTTTTCAGAAGGAAGTACCTGGTTATGCCGATGCCAAAATCATTGGGTTATCCCACCAAATCGGCGTTCGTGAAACCCGACGCGTGTACGGCGAGCATCGACTCACGAAAGAAGAGTGTATGTCGGCACAAATCCCCAACGATTCTATCTTTCTCTGCGGTGCGCCCATCGAAGACCACCGTGAAGGCAAAAACGGAGCGAGCGAAACGCATTGGGAATACATCCCGAAAAGCGGCATTTACGGCGTTCCCTATGGAACCATCGTGCCTGAGGGAAGCCAAACAGTGTGGGTGGTTGGAAGGTGTTTTTCAGCTACCCACGACGCTCATGCGTCGTGTCGCTCCATGGCGCAAACGATGTCCATGGGAACGGCGGCAGGCTTGGCGGCCGTGCAGTCGCTGACCGATGATTCGGCGGCCAATGAGTTGGACGTGCGTCTTTTGCAGAATGAGTTGTACCGCACAGGCGGTGTATTGGAAGTGCCTGATAAAATAGCTTTTACGGGCAAAGAAGATTGGAAATTAAACTTAAACAGTCATGTCTTTCATTAGAACTATTTTAGGTGACATTCGGACGGAAGAAATTGGAATCACTTTTTCTCACGAGCACGTGATGATTGATGAAAGTTATGTAACCCACTGGTATCCCGAATTTTTATTGAACGATGTAGATAAAATCAGTCAGGAATTGTCCGAGATAAAACAACTGGGATGCAGCCTGATGGTCGATGCCATGCCCGCCAATGCTGGCAGAAATGCGGTTAAAATGGCCCGAATCTCTCGACAAACGGGGGTTCATTTGATCGGCTGTACGGGAATGCACCAGGAAATGTATTATCCCGCCAACCATTGGCGATATCAGTACTCGGAAGACCAACTGACCCATCTGTTTATGGCCGATATTCAGTCGGGCATTGATAAATTCGATTATAATGGCCCAGTGGTCGAACGAAGCTTATTCAAAGCGGGACTGCTCAAAGTAGCCACAGGCGATGAACCATTTAACCGGCACCAACAAAAAATAATCCGGGCGGTGGTCAATGCGCACCGGGAAACAGGCGCGCCCATTTTAACCCATACAAATAACGGAAATCAGGCGATGGAGCAGGCGTTACTTTTTGACAAACTGGGGGCTGATTTGAACCATGTGGTTCTCTCTCATACCGACCGAAACAGGGATTTGGGCTATCATCTTGAATTGATGCAAACGGGCGTAAGTGTGGAGTATGACAGTGCTTTTCGTTGGAAAAAAGGCGAAGAGAATTGGACGTATGGCCTGTTGGAAAAATTACTGTTAGCTTATCCTGACCAAATAACGGTCGGGATGGATGCCGCCCGAAACGCTTATTGGAGCTCTTACGGCGGAACACCTGGACTGAGTTATTTATTAACAACGTTTGTCGATGAGCTGAATGTCAGAGGGTTAAAATCCTTTTTCAATAAACTGTTCATCGACAACCCGAGACGCATTTTTTCTTTTTCAACAGATTAGCGAGATAATTCTTGCGACGATCTGCATGTAGTAACCTCCGTCATTGAATTAGCTACATAAGAAACAATAATCTTTAAAATTATAACAACAATGGCAAAAATCGGTATTCTGGGCGGTGGTTTTATCGGGCGTTTTTATGCCGAATCATTGAGCGGCAGACGCGGAAAAGATACGGTCGAAGTCGTCTTCTCCCGCCGCGAAGAATCGGCAGAACGCTTTGCAAAAGACTACGGCGTTCCGTATTTTTTTACTGACATGGAAGAAGCGGTAAAACATTCGGCGGCCGAAATCATCGTCATTGCTCTTCCCAATTATCAGCATGAAGAAGCAGTAAACCTGTGCGTTAAGCATAAAAAGGCAGTTTTGTGTACAAAACCTTTAGGGCGCACCGCCGAAGAAGCTCTGCGCATGATGACCGCCTGCGAAGAGGCCGGTATCTTTGCGGGCTATCTGGAAGACCTGTGTTACACCCCCAAGTTTCTGAAATCACTCAGCAGCGTCAGGAGCGGTGCCATTGGCCGTGTTCTTTGGGCAAAATCCAGAGAAACGCATCCCGGGCCGCATTCCGATTGGTTTTGGGACCTCAACTTGGCAGGAGGCGGAGCCATTTTGGACATGGGATGCCACTGCGTGGAAATCTCGCGAAGCTTTATCGGCAAAGACATCAAACCCGTGGAGGTCATGTGCTGGGCCGATACACAGGTAAAACCCATCGACGCCGAAGACCACGCCATTGGGTTGGTAAAATACGAAAACGGAGCCATCGGACAGTTTGAAGTAAGCTGGACGTTCCGGGGCGGCATGGATTTACGCGATGAAATCATGGGCACGGAAGGCACCATCTGGCTGAATTCCTGGCTCCGAACGGGTTTTGAAATGTTCACGAGCGGCGCGGGCGACGGCGGGTACGTGGTGGAAAAGGCCGAATCGGTCACCGGTTGGCAATTTCCAGTGGGAGACGAAGCGCATGAGTTGGGCTATACAAACATGTTTATTGACATGTTTAATGCGATGGAACAAAGAAAACAACCCAACGAGACTTTTTATGATGGCTACGTTGTCAATGCCATCATTGATGCTGCCTATAAATCGGCCAAAACCAAGCAGTGGGAACCCGTGGATTTGCCGGTATGGCGCGGACAAACGGGGCTGACCAAACCGTCCGTTTTTAAGGAATACGACGCGGAGCATTGGTTTATCAAAGATGAAATTTTACCCAACGGTGATAAAAAGGTCATTTTACGAAAAAAAGAAACAGGGGAAATTGTGGAGTTGGAAACGTTGAACAATGATATGAACTAAAATTTTAATTTATAAAACCCTTACCAATATGGCAAATTCACGAAGGAAATTTTTAAAAAACGTTAGCGGCTCCGTCGCAGCGCTGAGCTTGGCAGGAAATACTTTCGCCCAGGAACAAACCCTCAAAAAAACCTTGCTGCCTGCGGCCAAAGTAGCCGCTGTGGATAAAATCAGAATCGGGCTGATTGGTTCGGGAATTATTGGGTTAATTGATACCGATGCCGCGTTGAAAGTCGACGGCGTGGAGTTGGGAGCTGTGTGCGATTTGTACGACGGAAGATTGGTACGAGCTAAAGAGAAATGGAGCAAAGACCTGTTTGTGACCAAAGATTACCGCGAACTGTTGGCCCGAAAAGACATCGACGCTGTCCTCATCTGTACGCCCGACCACTGGCACCAAAAAATAGCGATTGATGCCATGAATGCTGGTAAGCACGTCTATTGCGAAAAACCTATGGTCAAGCGAATCGAGGAAGGACAGGCCATTATTGATACCCAAAAGAAGACCGGTAAAGTGTTTCAGGTAGGCAGTCAACGGGCCAGCAGCATTGCCATACTGGAAGCTAAAAAATACTTCGAACAGGGCGTCATCGGAGAATTAACCTATGTAGAAGCCTACTGTGACCGAACCGATGCCAAAGGGGCCTGGCAATATTCCATTCCGACCGATGCGTCGCCGCAAACCATTGATTTTGATACCTTTCTGGGCAATGCTCCCAAAATACCTTTCAGTGCGGAGCGTTTTTTTCGGTGGCGTAATTACAAAGAATACGGTACCGGTTCGGCGGGAGATTTGATTGTGCATCTTTTAACGGGACTTCATACCATCACGGGTTCCATCGGACCTACCAAAATTATGGCGTTGGGTGAGGTCAATTATTGGAATGACGGCCGGGATGCCTACGACCTGGTCAACTCCTTTATGACCTATCCCGAAGCCAAAACTCACCCTTCATTTCAATTATACACCCGCGTCAATCTGGCCAGCGGCGAAGGCAAAGGTGGATTTGGTATCAAGCTAATTGGCACGGACGGAGCTATTGACATCGGTTGGAATGACTTTAAAGTAAAAACCCTGAAGCGAAGTGCTGCACCAGGTTTTGGCGGATACGATTCGTTTGACAGCTTTTCGGCGCAACAGAAAGAAGAGTTCAAAAAGTGGTATAAAGACAAATACGGAGATGCCAAGGGCGGTTTTGAGATGGGAAAAACCATTGAGTTTACTCCACCGGCAGGGTATGATGATCGTGTGGATCACATGATCTCGTTTTTCAACGGCATCCGGACCGGTTCACCCATTTTGGAAGATGCCACCTTTGGACTGAGAACGGCAGGGCCTTCCATCGCCTGCAACATCAGTTCGGCTCAAAACAAAGCCCTGAACTGGGACGCTGTAAAAATGAAGCTGAGCTGATTTTTCAATTATTAATTTTCTCCAAAGAGGCTTAGAAATGATGTTTTTAAGCTTCTGATTTTTTACCTATTCATTATGGAAACCACCCCACTGAACAGGCGGAATTTTCTCTCCATTCTGCCGGCTATTTCATTTACTTCATTAGCAAAGACCTCAGCCGTAGCTACTTTTCCCATTGCCTGCAACGATTACAATTGGATTACTTTTTATAAACGGGAAAACAAAGTGTGGGGAGGCGAAGCTTTGGAGCAAAATATAGCGGAGGTTGCCCGGACCGGTATCAAGGCTTTTGAGCCTAATATAGCCGATAAAGCTATGGCACTTAACTACATAGCCGCTTTAAAAAAACACGTGATTGCCATGCCTTCTATTTACGTAGGCAGTATCCTGCACGACACGGAGGAAATTGAAAAGTCAATTACTAAGATTTTGGAAATTGCCGATACAGTAAAAACCTACGGTACCAAAATCATTGTGACCAATCCCAACCCCATAAAGTGGGGGGCAAATCAACTGAAAAGTGATGCACAATTAGAAATGCAGGCCGCAGCCATAGAACGGTTAGGAAGTGAACTGCGAAAAAAAGGGTTGACGTTGGCCTATCACACACACGACATAGAATTGAAAGCAGGGGCCCGGGAGTTTCATCATATTTTGCTGAATACCACTCCAGAAAACGTCTCTTTTTGTTTTGACGTGCACTGGGTCTATCGCGGCACCGAAAATTCGCAGGCCGCCGTTTTTGACGTACTGAAATTATACGGAAAAAGAGTTGTGGAACTGCATATTCGTCAGTCGGTCAACGGTGTTTGGGCCGAAACGTTTACGGCAGAGGGAGATATTGATTATCGTCGACTGGTGCGCGAACTTTCGGCTTTGAAGATTCGTCCGCACGTGGTGATCGAACAATGCCTGGAAGCAAAATCACCCAATACCCTCAATGCGGTCGAGGCGCATACGAAAGATTTGGAAGTCGTAAAAGAGACGTTCAAGGCGTTGCTTTAGCGAGCTTGAAAGCACTGGATTTAGGGTTTGTGTAAAAGAGGTAATTTCACCGCTCAAAATAAAGTAGAGTTCTTAACGGGAAATTCTGCCATTAACGTGTTTTAGTAGAGGTATATTTGGAGAAACAACGAGGTTTAAATCAATGCATCCATGAATATGGCAAAGAAAAGCGTCTTTTTTATTGGGATAGTGTACTTGGTTTTCCTTTCTAATGCACTCCGTTCTCAGCCCCTTCAAAATTCGTTGCCCAAAGAACTGAAAATTCTGTTCATCGGCAACAGCTACACTTACGGCAACGACCTGCCCGAAATACTGGCTCAACTCATGAACGGCAAGGGAATAAAAGTCAGCTATGAATCAGTTACCGTTGGCGGGGCAACGCTGGAAAAACATTGGTTGGACGGGAAAGCAAAAGGAGCGATTCACAAACAGACCTGGGATTATGTGGTGTTGCAGGAACAAAGTACGCGACCGTTTAGCCATCGTGAAGCTTTTTTTCATTACGCAAAGCTGTTTACGGAAGAAATAGAAGCAGCCAAAGCCAAGCCGCTGTTCTACATGACATGGGCCGCCAAAGCAAATCCCGACGAACAGCCCAAACTTTCGGAAGCGTATCGAACCATTGCCAAAGAAACGGGCAGCTTAGTGGCACCTGTGGGCGAAGCCTGGAAACAGGCCGGTTTGGTAGGAATAGATTTGTTCATCTCCGACGGAAGACACCCCAATTTATTCGGAAGCTATTTGGCCTGTTGTGTTATTTATCAAACGCTGTCGGGAAAAAGTGCATTGGAATTGCCGCGTCAATTACTGAAAGATGGGCAACCCAGTGCCGTCCTTTCGGAATCGCAGGCAGAAACTTTACAGCGAATGGCCGATGAAATAATGCTTAAATAATTGCTGAAACCCGAGACTTTTAATATTTTTAAATGTTATGAAACAGCTAATTACCACGCTTGTTTTTGTATTTTGCCTAACCGCCCGAACAGTACTGCTTTTGCTACTTTGGCGGCAAAGTAAGGATACCGTACAATGTCTTCGGAATAACAGCAAACATCCTCAACGGTGTAGCTTTTTTCGGTCAGGTATTTCACCAATGCCACTTTAAGGGCATAGCCGCCGTGGTCATTTCCGATGTAGATTTTTGGTTTTTCCATGGTGTTTTATAATAACTGTTAGGAAACGATTATCGGCAATACTTCTGCTCTTCGCTCATTATAGGCATGAATCAAAGGCAATAGAAACTCCGCTGATTGTCGGGCGGCAGTATCGGGGTCAGGCTTTGGAAGGATTTCAACCGAGACCCACCCGTCATAGTGGGCTTGAAAAAGGCTATTCATGATTTTGGGGAAGTCTAAATGCCCCTGCCCGGGTGCTAAACGATTGGAGTCAGCGAAATGAATGTACTTCACAAAATCAATATGTTATGCCAATTCGGGGCCTATGGTTCGGTCTTCAATATTCATGTGGAATACATCCGGCATGAGTTTCATGTTGGGCCGATTGACTTTTTTCATTAACTCAACGCCCCCTCGACGTTATTGATAAAGTCAATTTCATACCCTCGGCGGGAGAGCGTCGGATGATGCCGGCGTTGTTGACCAAAATATCAATAGGGCCTATATGGGTTTCAATTTCATGTATCGCCTCTTTCACACTTTCGGCATTTGTTACGTCAAACAATGCGCCTATTGCGTCGATTCTCAATGATTTCAATTCCTGAATACATTGAGTTAGCTTTTCGGAATTACGGGCATTAATGACCAACGATGCACCAGCTTCTCCCAACCCTTTGGCAATGGAAAAACCGATTCCCTGCGTCCCTCCGGTAATCAATGCCCTTTTGCCTGATAGATTGAATAAAGATAATGACATACTTTTTACTAAAATAATACAAGACTTTGTTGGATACAAAGGTATAATCCGCGATAAAGAAGAAGTGGAAGAGTTTTAGCGAACACTTAAACTATTTTAGCAAGTTTAGTCGGAAAGTTAGAGGATAGGGGTTAACTTGTATTTATTAGTGGGCTATTTTCTCCAAAATCATTGCTCCAATTGTGGTTACTTCACGAACAATTTTTGAAACCGTAATTTGCACCGATTGCCACGCCCCCGAAATATAGACCATTTTTGCTTATCTCTCTACCCTTCATTATTAGCTACTACAACTTAGTATACCGCATGATTACCCATTACCTTTTCAAATTGTAGAAATGTTGAGTAGCCCTCGGTAGTTTCGATTATTTTGGAGTCTCCTTTGAGTTTTTTACTTAAAATCTTTACCAGATTCAATCCAAAAGCGGTTCCATTATTTAATTCTGGTGCTTTGGCAGAGCCAATACCATTGTCTTTTACTTGAAGGCAGAGTTTGTCATTTTCCTCACAAAACGAAAGTTCAATCTCGCCTGTTCGCCCCTCGGGAAAAGCATATTTTAGGGAATTGGTTAATAATTCATTAACAATCAGGCCAATAATCATTGCGGTGTCTACGTCTAAATAAATTGGATCCAACTTATAGTTAATCGTGACTTGCTCAGTGGTAAGCAAACCAAATGAATCCAATAACGAAATACCCAGGTTTTTGAGATAATCGTTCATATCCACTGTTCCTGGATTGATTCCCATGTATAATTTTTGGTGAATAAGTCCCATCGCTTCTACGCGGTTTTCGCTTTCTCTTATTGCTTCCAATGCGGCTTTATCTTTTATGTATTTACTTTGTAGATGTAATAAACTTGAAAGAACTTGAAGGTTGTTTTTCACACGATGGTGAATCTCCCTAATCAAATATTCCTTTTCTTTATTGCGTTGGCGTAAGGTGCGAATGAGCCTAAATAGCATCAGACCACCAATAATCATCAAACCAAGAAAAGAAGATAAAGTCCAAAGTTTTATTCGGTCCTCTGATAATTGCTTATTTTGTAATGCAATTTGAGTCTCCTTTTGTTCTGATTCGTATTGCGTCTTTAAACTTGAAAATTGAAAATTTTTCTGAGCATTCAGTAAACTGTCACCGATAAACGATGCTTTCTTCTGAAAATAAAAGGCTGAATCGTACTTTTTTAGTTGACCATAGGTATCAGCTAGTAGTTTATAATTATCTACAGCCTGTTGGGAGCGAAATGTTTTTTTTAATAGCTTTTCATTTTCAATTAAATATGGCAGAGCTTCCCGATATTTTCTCATCATATTGTATATATGTCCAATACTGCCAGTAATAGAGGCGGTAAGCCAATAAATTCTGCTATTTTGGGCTATTCGGAGGCTCTCTTTATAATCAGCAAGGGCGGCTATATATTGTCGTTTTTTTTTGTAAACGTTGGCTCTACTATTCAATGAGAGCGCAATATCTGTGTCGTAGTTAAAAAGACGCCTAATGTTTAGACTTTCATTAAGAAATGTCAATGCTTTTTGAGAGTTACCAGACAGCAGCCAAGCATCCCCCAGAATTTGGGCCGACGTGGAGAGGTCTCTTAAAATATTTGATTGTTTTTGCTCATCGTATGCTTTTTGTGCATAATTGATTGCTTCTTCAGATTTATTCTGTGAAAAAAAAACGGAAGCTAAATCCGAATTAGCTTTTGCAATTCCAATGGGGTCATTGAGTTTTTGATAAATTGTAAGCGCCCGAAATCCGTAAAGTAACGCTTTGTCAAAATTGCCCAAATAATTGTATACCCAACAGATTCTACCAAAAGTTTTGGCTTCCCATTTTAAATTGTTTTGCTTCTGAAATGCGTATAAAGCTCGATTGTAGTAATAAAGAGCTGAGTCGGGTTGATTTAAATTTGCCCCGACATTTCCTAGATTAAACTCAATTTTGGGAATCCACTCTTGGTGATTATTTTCCTTTGCAATATGGTAAGATAGGTGAAAAATTCTTTTAGCGCTTCCTATATCAGTGTTGTTAATAGATTCTGCTAATGTATATAATTTTCTGATTTTTAGGAGAGTATTGTTCAATAACAAAATCTTTTTCTCAGAACTTTCGGGAAGTGTATTTTGTGAAAATGCCGAAAAACTAAACAAAAAAGCCAGAGTTTTGAGTAAAGTTTTTTTCATTATTGAAATGAAATTAAGAAATCTTCTTTAAACGTCCCATGATTTCTTCTCGGGCGGATTTGCTAACTGGAATTTGGTGCTTACCAATGTAGAGGGAAAGGTCACCAATTTGCTCAACATGGTTCAAATTAACAATAAATGAACGATGTACCCTCAAAAATTCAGATAGATTGCTCAGGGTTTCACTAAATTTACCTAAGGTTTGTAAAATTTGAATCTCTTTCGTCCGAGTAAAAACTTTACAATAATAATCGTTGGCTTCGACCCATTGGATGTCCTGAAAAAATAATCGTTCCATACCGTTTTTTACTTTGACAAAAAGCCGATCTTGAAGAACGTAGGCACTTTCATTTTCAGCAACATCAACCATTTTTTTTGTTTTTACGGCTGATTGAATGATGGCTAATTCAATTGCATGTTTTAAATCTCGACCACGATAAGGTTTGGAAAGAAAAGCCGCTGGTGCAGTGGTTTTTGCTTTTGAAAAGGTAATTTCATCAGAATTACCCGTCAAAAAAATGATTGGAAACTGAACTTTTTTTGAAATCTGTCTTACTGTTTCAATCCCATCCCATTTTCCCGACAACTGCACATCCATGATAATTAAATCTGGAGAAGATTGTTGGAGATATTCATAAGCTTCCTCACCATTATCGAAAAGTCCAATCACTTCGTAGCCCATCTCCTCAAGGCGGTCTTGGAGGTCTGCTCCGATAATGGCATCATCTTCAACAATAACGATTTGAATTGCATCCATAATTTACTTAAAAGGAAGTTTTGAGGAAAAAGGTCAATATCATTAGTGTATTAAATAAGGGTCTAATTAAGCCATTTTAGGACTAAAAATCATTTTTTTGTGTACGAAAGGGCTAAAAATTATATGCCAATCGTAGTTTTTTATTATACGAAAAAAAAGCAGCCTCTGAAACTAACCCTAAAAGGGGGCGTTTCGAGGCTGCTTTTTAAGCAGTTTATTCGTTTAATAAACGAAATTTTCTCCTTAGTTGCCGTTATACTGAATCGTCAAGACGGTAATATCATCAAATTGTGAGTTTTCACCGATAAAGTCTTTCAAGTGCTGGCGAATGGAGTTGTTGATGTCTTGGGGCAACGGTGCATTAACAAAAGGTGTTAAAACTTCTTCTGCTCTATGGGTGCCGAAGCGGTCGCCTGCCGTATTATTGGCATCGGTTACACCATCTGTATACATAAAAAGGGTGTCGCCAGGGTTTAAAGTCAACACTTGTTTTTTATAGTTGTAGCTCGGGTCGATACCAAGTGCCATACCCGTTGTTTTTACCACCGGTTCAACTCCCTTATCTTTTCGTAAAATGAAAGGTGGCTCATGGCCTGCATCAACGTATTCAACGACGCCTGTCTGTAAATCTAAAATGCCAATAAAGGCAGTTACAAACATAAAAGAGTCGTTGTCTTCCGATAAGAATGCGTTAACTTCTTTTACTTCATCGGCGATATCTTCATAGTTACGGTGTAAAAAATGGGTTTTGAAAATGGCTTTTGTAATGGCCATAAACATACACGCTGGCACTCCTTTATCAGATACATCTCCGATGATAAAGAAAAGGTGATTTTCGTCAATCAAGAAGAAATCGAATAAATCTCCACCTACCGATTTGGCTGGTTCGAGAAAGCCGTGCAAATCTAGGTCTTTTCGATTGGGGAAAGGTGGAAAAATCTTAGGCAACATTGATTGTTGAATATCCCTGGCAATGAGCAAATCATTCTGAATCGAGACCAATTGGTCTCGCTCCTTCTCATGCTGTATCACCATTTCGATGTACCCGGCGGTTTTGTCAATGGTAATGTCTAAGTCATCAAAATTGATGGGTTTTGTTATAAAATCAAACGCTCCAAGGTTCATGGCCCGCCGGATATTGTCCATATCACCATGAGCCGAAACCATCACCGCTTTTATCCTTGATTTTTTTATTTGGTTGAGGTGCGACAAAAAAGTCAGCCCGTCCATTTCGGGCATGTTGATATCCGAAAGCACAATGTCGATGTCGGAATGTTCAGTTAACGCTTCGAGGGCTTCAACGCCATTGTGTACAAAAATGAATTCGTATCTTTTTTCACGAATTTGTTTTCTGAATCGAGTTTGGATGAGCATTTCCATATCTAATTCGTCATCCATACTTAGTATCTTGATTGCCATTGTCTTGGTAATTTGAGGTGAGTTTTAACGTTTTAACTGATTGGTTAGGTTATAATGGGTTATAATGCACTTAAATATATTATAATGTTAAAGGAATTTGAAGAGTAAATTCAGTAAATTTACCTGCCTCAGAGTCAACACTCACCGTGCCTCGGTGCATAATATTTACAATATCACGGCTCAGTGCTAGCCCTAATCCAGTGCCTTTACCAACGGGTTTAGTGGTAAAAAAAGGTGTAAATAGTTTTTCTTTAATTGAATCTGGAATTCCTATGCCGTTGTCCCTGATTTTTATCTCAACCATATCACTCAGCCGTTTTGAAGTGACGATGATTTGGGGCGCGTATCCTTCAATCTGCAGTTTGAGTTTTTCATTGATGGCGTAGCAGGCATTATTAACCAAATTAAGGATCACCCTACTAATCTCGGTAGCGGAGATTTTTACCATTTTTACGGTGGTATCCAGTTGAAAAACCAACGATACATTGAACGACCTATCCTCTCCGCGGGTGCCTTGATAGGCGAGTTTTGTAAATTCTTCTAACAAAACGTTTAAATCAACGGGATCAAATTGGGGGTCCTTGCTTTCGCTTCTTGTTTGCGCTAACATACTTTGGATAATTCGGGTAATTCGGGCCCCGTTTTCTCCGATTTTCTGGTTAAGACCAGTTAGTTGGTCAAGCAAAAAAAGCAAATCTTCCTCCTCTTCGGTGAGTTGAACATCCTTACGATTGTCAAAAATCTCTTTTATTTCTTTGACTAATTCAATGGAGAGTTTTGAGAAGTTATTTACAAAATTTAGGGGATTTTGAATTTCGTGCAGAATTCCTGCCGTTAACTGACCAATTTCGGCCAATTTATTCATTTGTTTGTACCGCTCTTTAAGTGCCTCAATGTCATGCTCAGATTGGTGATTTTCTTGGTGTTCTAATTCACCCTTTTTTTCAGACTCAATCGTTTTATTGTCATTTTCCATATATCCTTTTGGTTAAAAGAGGCTTAGTTGAGCGTTGGTAACGTGATAATTACTTCGGTAAACTCCCCCTCTTTGGAAGTGAGTTCTATTCTCCCTTTATGGAGTTCAATGATGTCTTTGGTCATAAAAAGGCCCAATCCAGTACCTTTTGAAGTTGGTTTGGTGGTAAAGAAAGGGCTAAAAATTAGATTTAAATCACGTTGTGGGATTCCTTTTCCATTGTCGCGGATTCTTAACTGAATTTCACCGTTGATTAGTTTCGTTGTTAATTTAATTTGGGGTGAAAAATTTTTATTGAGTTTACTTTTTTCCGACACCGTGTAAAGGGCATTATCAATGATGTTGGAAAGAACATCCCCAAACTCAGGCGGGAGAATGCGGGTTTTTAGCGATTGGTTTTCTAGGTCAATGAGCAATTCACCGTTAAAATCCCTGTTCTTTTGGGTAAAGTCGTGAAAAATGACTTTTGCTCTGCTCTCAATAAAATAATTTAAATCTGTTTCAAAAAACTCACGGGATTTTTCTTTGAGCAATTTCTGCATGTCCTTGACAATACGCGTTGTACTGTTTCCATGGTCATAAATTTTGGTAATGCTATTTTTGAGTAACGTCAGCGAATCTTCAAATTCTTCTTGTAAATCCTGATTGATACCCGCTTTGTTCTTTTCGAGCAGCTCATTGAGTTCATCAATCAAAATGGTTGAAGATTCAGAAAAGTTGTTTATATAATTCAACGGATTCAAAATTCGGTCAACAATTCCTTTGGTCAATTGACCCACCGAGGCCAGACGTTCCTGTCGAATCAACTCTTCTTGGGTATTCTTAAGGTTGCTCAGGGTCTTTTCGAGGTCTTCCAGAATGCGGGTTTTGATGTAAGCCGCAATCAGGTGTTCCTTTAAGTTTTTAATCATGTTGAAATCTCGTTGGTCAAACGCGTTTGCGCGGACGGAGTTTTCGAGCGTGATAAAACCTTCAATATGATTATCCACTTTGATAACGATGGCAATCATGGATTTAGGAGTCACCAAAGAATCAATGGGGTTATTCAGTTTTTCATAGGTAATGTCATTCTTAAAATAAATATCTTCGTAGACTTCTATGGCTTCGTAAATATAGCGATTTTCGGCTTCTTCAAGGCTTAATTGAACCGATTCTACCGTCGATAGTTCATTGAAGCCATAAAGCGCTTTGAATTGATAGCCGTTGGTTTCTTTATTAAAAATCAAAGCACTGGCACAGTCCATGTTACGAATGATTTTCAAACGGTTTAAGACGGTTTGAAACAAATTCGCGAAGTTGATTTCTGTATTGATGGCCTGAACGATAAAGTCAATTTTTTCGAGTTGATCATTTTTGGTAGTAAGCTCTTCTGATTGTTGTTCCAACTCAACTTTTTGGGTCACCACTTCCTCCGTACGCTCACGAATGAGGTTTTCAAGTTCCAATTTTTCACGAACCAATACCCGCAAACGCCAACGTACGGAGTTGTAAATAAGCGCTCCAATCAGCAAAATGTAGGCGGCAATAGCCCACCATTTAAGATACATTGGCGTTGCTATCGAAAATTCGACGATGGCTTCATCACTTTGTTTTCCGTAAATATTGCGGGCTCTTACCCTAAATTTATAGTTTCCTGGCGGAAGGTTGGTATATTCCTTTTGAGATTGTGTAGTCCATTCTGACCACACTTTATCAAAGTTTTCGAGGTAGTATTGAAAGCTCAATACTTCGTTAACATTAAAACTCGGGGCTGAAAATTCAAATTCTATGTTATTATTATTGGGCTCTAAACGAATTTTCGGCACCGACAGATTATCAGTAATGGCTGTTGAATCGGTAGGATAACCGTTGAATAGCGCTTGTTCGCCTTTGACCGTCACTTTTCGAATCAATGCTGGAAACGACCTTTGGTATTCTTGACTGAGGTTTAAATCAAACCGAATCAAACCCTCAGATCCTCCAAACCAAATTATGTTTGATTGGTCTGGATAAATAACGTTAAATGGTATATCTGAAATCGGCAAAAATGGGGTATTAGTGGCCTGATAAGGCTTGTTGGGTTGGCCTGTTGGTAGATAAGAAGTTATCAATTTTTCGTCGCCACGGGTGGTCCATATTTTTCCACTTCGCTCTTCCAAAATTTTTCCGTTCCAATATACAGTTGCTGCACTATCGGTTTGGAAAAGATTAAAAGGTTCGAATTTGTCTTTTTGCGACTGAAACCGAAAAATTCCCTTTTGATTATAAGCAATAAGTCCTTTGGAGGTGTTGGTGATACGATTGTACGATAAGGGCGGCAAACCATCTTGGGCGGAGTACTTTTTTTCCTCGTTGGTTTGAACGTTGATTTTTATGACGCCGTCAGATAGGGTTTCAAGCCACAGATTCCCTTTTTCATCTTCGGTTATGCCTACTATTTGCTCATTGGTTTTACCAACAAGTCGGAAGTTTCGTCCACCGCCTGCTAGGTTCAACATTCCTAACCCATTTTGCTGCCCCACAAAAACCACGGAGGGATTTATTTTAGAAACGTAGACGCACAGTGAATAAAAAGGAGTAAGTTGTTGACTACCACGTTCTGAAACTAAAAATAAGCCTCTGTTGGTAGCTGCTAAAAGTCCATTAGAGGCCACAGCCAAGTCAAAACAACCTGCATTGAGGGTAGCTACGGGCTTGACGTTAAAATTGTCGATGTAAAAAAGGCCGTTGAGAGTGGCAGCATATAGGCGTCCATTGGCCCGTACTACGGCTTTTACTTCGCCCTTCAGGTTACTAAATTCATTGAATTTTTCAATGGGAGAGTCTACTTCAATTTGTACAATACCGTTATTAAGCGCTAACCATAATGCACCGTCACGGTTGGTAAACATGGCATTAACGAGCATGTTTTGCAGGTAGTCATTGTCTTTAATTTGGTTGATAATTTGACCATTTTTAGAAATAATAACGATTCCTGCATTTAAGGTTCCAATGGCAAATTGACCATTTCTTAGTACAGTTCCAGAGGTAGTTTGATTGGTAATTAATTGGCTATTGGCTTCACAATCAAAAACTTTGATGGTATTTTGGGATAATTTAAATAAACCTTGACTGCTCGTAAGCAACAGGAATTCATTGTTTTCTAATGGAAATACCGCGGTTAGATCAAAAAGAGTAGGGGTGATAGCGGTTTTGGGGATCGGAACCAAGTTTTGGCCCTCTAAATACTGAGGCCCTCCGTTTTTTAGAAATAAGATAATTTTTTGATTTTCATAAAACGAAGACAGAATGGTACCCTTAACTCTAAATTCTTTGAGTCCTTTGGAGGTGAGCAAAAAAACGTATTCTTGTGAGATAAAATATACCCCCGCCTTTGTTTGAAATATATTCAGGATTTGCCCAAAGGAAGTTTTAATGGCTTTGCTTAAACTTTCAAAATAGAGCGTTCCGGTGCTATCAGGTTTTAAATAGCCAAACTCACCTTTTCCACCCACAAACACCCGTCCGAATTCACTTACACACAGGGCCGAAACCTTTGTGATGTTTTGGGTAGGAATGGTTCGCCACGAAACGCCGTCGTACTCAAGCACTCCCGCAAAATTTCCGAAATACATCAAACCCCGTTTATCTTGCGCAATGGCGAAGTTTTGACCGTGGGCATTGTATTGTTTCGGATTAAACATTCTGCTGAGGGGTATTCCCTTTTCAGTAGCCTGTTTGTTGTATTGTCCCCACACTCCACCTCCCCACAGTAACAAAAGCCACATGGTCATTCCACGGGCAAAAACAGCTATTTGGCGTAAACTGTTTGGTAGTTGATAGGTTGACAATAAGTTTTTCATTGATTCTTTTATACTGGACGGTTTAGGCTGTTTCCAAAGCAACATCCTCTTTGTAAGCAGTATTTTCGGCAATAAGATTATAAACTAAATAGGGGTCCAAAAGAAAAATAGTGCTGTCTTTCAGGGTATTAACTGAGTGTAGATACACCTTGGGTGGAGGTTCGGGTTCGCGAAACCAATACCCACCTTCGTTTATCCATTGCTGATTACCGTCGGTTTCAATTAATTCAATTTCACCGTCATATACAAACAACAATGGTGGGCCCGCCGTACAATACCGATCCATGAGAATGGTTTCGTAGGAGGTTAATTGAAGTTTTTGCAGTGAAATGGTCACTGGTAAGAGCGAATCGGCGGGCAATTTTTTTAATAAATCTATGGACCGAATGGCATTGAGTTTATTGATTAATAAATCTTCCCTATTAAACCCATGTTCAATTTTTTTGCAAAGGTCAGACCGATGGCAGTTGGGTAAAAAAGCGGCTGTTTCCTTAAATTCTTCAAATGCAGTAGGGTATAACTGGTGCAACACATAAAGGGCAGTTTCAACAATCACTTCACTGTTTGAGTGTGCACAAGAGATTAAAATGTATTGATTTTGGGAGTTTGGAAAATGCAATAAGCTTTGAATTGCCGAGGCTTTTAATTCACTCGAAAGCTGCGCAAAATCCCGGTTTATAATGTCAAGCACGCGCTCCTCGGGCGATAAGCGTTGCTGTGGATAATTTTCGCGACATTTTTGTAGTTTTTCTTCAATCGACTCATCTTCAAAAATAGGGGCCAATTTTACGCGAAGTTCTTCTGAAAGGGCCATCGAAAAGACTTCCTGAACAAAGCCTTGTGTGGTTTCATTTTTATTTTCGTATAAGTCCTTAATTAAGTTAAAATCTTGGTCTACAATCAAAATATTGAGCAGATTGAATAGTTTAGGGGCTGTTTGTCTGGTTTCTTCTTCCAACGAACGGAGTAGCGGAGCTAATTCGGGCATTCGCTCAATATCGGCTTGGGCGGCAATTAGCCAAACCACAAAGGCTGCCTTTTCGTCAATTTCAGCGTTGATGTGGGTGCGTTCGAGCACCGTTGCGGTATAACGATTCTGATTAAGCGCCTCAAAAACCCGGTCTCTGATGTGGGGGTCGGGGTGGTTCATTTTGGCTCTCAAAAAACGCGTTGAAGATAGGCTATCAATTTTTTCAACTATACTGATAATTTCTTTTTGGGTTGCCCGGTCGTTTTCAGAGCGGTTAAAAAAACGTTCTAATTCTCCCATGACAGGGTCGCCGATGGAAGCTAGAGCGGTTTTTGTGGGGAGCTTAAAGTAGTTTGACGTGATATTATTCAACAAATGGGGCCATAATTCCATTTTTCGGATGTTTCCAGCGGCCAGCAGAGCTGCCCTTTTTACGCGAGGGTTGGGGTCCTGCATCAGGGCATCAATATATTTGAAGGCATAATACCGTCCTGAGTTTTCAAGAAGGGCCACCGACTCAAGCCGTTCTTCGGGCAACGGAGAGTTTGCCATTTTGATGACATCATCGAAATCCGTTTTTTTGCCCGTATACTCCACTGGCATAAATGTTTCTGTGTTTTTTTTATCGCTTGTATTTTTACGTTGTGCTGATTCTTTCAATAAATTTTTCAACACATTCCGGTAAAGAGTTTGGGTACTGAACGCAACCCATAACCATACAATTAGAATACCCACAAAAATGTAGGAAAGATAAATGGTGTCGATAAACGTAAAATAGGTCAGACCTAAAAGTAGTACTCCAGCTACAATATTTCCTCCTGCTTTGGGGCCTCCTTCAATCCGGCTTTGTAGTTCAAGCCTTTCTTCAGGATGTATGGGTTGGAAAAGCAATTGGTAGGAAGGGTCACTGATAGATTTTCTAACCGTACTCATTGCAAAACGGCTCATGACGATAAACGCAAAAAAGACGTAGGTAGTACCATAAAAGGTTCCATAAACGGCGGCAAACGCATAAAAGATGGTCAGTACCAAGGGCAATACAATCAAGCCAAGTTTTAAACCGTATTTTTCAATAAAGCGTCCGTATAGTAAGGTTTTGATTAACAGCTCAATAATAGCGCAAAGGCCAAAAAATAACCCCAAAAAGCCAGTTAATAATTCTTTGTCGGGAAATACCTTTTTGGATTCAACGGCAAAAATAAATTCGACATAAAACAACCCCATTACGGGGAACAACGCCAACATAAATACCGCTGTATAATACGGGGTTTTGAAAAAATAATTGAAGGTTTTTTGTTTCGGTTTTTCTTTTTCGCGCGAGAAAATGGAAAGTTCTGATTCGTATTTCTTAGAAATCGTTACCATCAAAACCAAACAAAAGACCAGTGTGCCAATCGATAAATACAACAATCCGTTGGTATCAGTAAACTGCAATAGCAGCGGAACGGATAAATAACTAAGGATGGATGATACTACGTCTCCTGTGGTAATAAAGCTAACGAGCCGCTTGGCTTGTTGAATATTAAAAATGCGAGAGACAATGGCCCAAAATGAAATTCCATTGACAAAAACAAAGACGCGGTTCCAGATAAACAGAAAAAAGTAAATCCATTTGTTGCCCGTAATGAAGTGGCCAATGAGCAGTCCTGAAACGGAAATAATCAAGAAAACAATCAAAAACAGAGCGATTTTTGAAAAGTATACGCGTTCTTGAATTTTAGAAACAATGTATCCCAAAGCATAAACGATGATGCCACTCGCGATGTACGCTTTTGGCAGCATGGTCCGGTCAAAACTATTGAGAAACAAAGACATCGTTGCGGTATAAAAAATAGCAACGGACACACCCATAAAAAAAGAGTAACGCATGAAAGGATTGACAACCTTGAGGTCGCCTTCTTTCAAGTTCATCAGGTGATATAGTCGCTCTTTTTTTAACATAATCAAGTAAAATATAAATGGACTAAAGGTCTAGCTTCATCAGGAAAAAAGGCCTTTCGGGCATTTCGGGGATATTTTCAAGTTGAGAAATTAAATTAAAACCTAATTTCTGTAAATGCACAAGTCGGGACAATTGAGGAAAAGCAATCATTATTTTTGAACCCGCTTTTGCCGCTAACTTTATGCGCTCATTGTCCAGAATTCTAGCAAAACCCCGACCCCGAAACGCGGGGTCGACCACCAAACGGTTGATGGAAGCAATGGGGCTTTTTTGAAAAAGCGGACGATGTTCGTCGTGCAAAAAATCTGCGTAAGGAACCTCCTCGATGCACTCATGAAAACTTAAACGTGCCGCTGCCACAATGACTTTTTCTTTGGTAATAATCCAATGGTGCGCGTTTTTATCTAAAGAATCAATCCACACTTCCTGTGAAAAAAAAGTGGGATTTATGCCATTCTCATTTCGCCAAGCCCTAATTCTGAACCGACCTATTTCTTCCATTCGTTCTGGAAAATAGCCCTCATGAATTTCAAACCCGTCGGGCAATGACTTTATTTTGTTTCTTTCCATTACTAAAAAGTCAAAAAAATCGGGTAAAGTGTTCATTATGAATCATTTTATTTCAAATAATATACCCATTGAAATATTTCGTTTTTCTTGCGGAAAACGCGAAGCTCCCACAATATTGTCGGCTTCTCTGATTCCAGGGACAAAATATTCTTTGTTTAGTAGATTATAACTTGTTACCTGCAACGATACCCCTTTGATGACGTCGTGGTAAGTCAGCGCACCATCCATGATAAAATAAGGGTCGAAGAGTTGGATGGGGTTTCGGCTGCCAGAAGTTCCAGCTCCAGTTTTACGGGCACCCACATAATGAGAGGTGATGTTTAGCCTCAGACTTTTTGTGAATTGATAGTTTGCCCCAATATTGAATGAAAAATCGGCAATATCGCTGATGCGTAAATTTGAGGTTAAGTCGAGTGGGTTGGTGTAGGTAAAATTGCTCCACACGTTGAGTTTCTCCCATTGATAGTTTACTTCGGCCTGGAGCCCCCAAATCCGCTGACGACCAATGCCCTGAAATTGATTGGTTTTGGTTCCGTTTTCCAATACTACCGAGGCCAAACCCACCGCATTACTGTAGTTGGCGCGGTAGGCAGCAACTGTAATATTGAGGTCTTTGATGGGTTTGTAATAAAGGCTGAATTCCATGTTTCTCACTTTTTCTGGTTGGAGCGTGGGGTTATTCAGCCGCCGTTCGGCGGTGGTGCCGTATTTTTGAAGATATGAAGCATCCTTAAAGGCTTCTGCATATATAGCCTTTAAGATAAAGCTCCCCTTGCTATAAATGGCTGATAATCTAGGGTTTGCTACCATGCCGTACCCGCCGTTGTTTCTAACGCGGTTGTTGTCAACCCGCAAACCACCTACTAAACTGAGCGATTCGGAATAACGATATGTGGCTTGGGCGTAGATGCCTATATCAAAAACCCGAAAGTTGTTGCCACCCCGAAGTGTATCGGCTGGAAAACCCTGTTCTTCGGGATTACCAGTACCAGAGGTAACATAATTGCCCTGAATAATACTGTTTCGATACTCTACCCCGCCGTTGACGTCGAGGTTGAGCAAAGGACTCCAGAGCGCCCGAAATTCGTTGCGAAACTGGTTGGAAACGCGGTAATTGTAAGTAGTGGAGAAAGTAGGTCCAGTACCTGCTGCTAAGTCGGCGATACCCAGACGGGCGTTGTAATAACCGCGGTATGAAGGCAAATTTGTTCCTCCGTCTATTTCATGAAGGCGGTAGGATGAAAGGTTGATAATCTGGAATTTATCATTTATTACCTTGTTGTAAGTCACGGCAAAACTTCGATAATAAGTTATCCACCGACCTAAGTCGGCGGTATTGATTCGGGATAAATTTGTATACCAAGGTACAGCCCCTTCGTCGGTTTTCCAGTTGGTGATGGCAATGGTTAATTCTTTAAATTCAATTTTGGTTTTCATGTACCAGTTCTTAGAATAATCGTTGAACTGGACGGGTTTATCCAAGGCATTTCCGTTAAAAAGTCGGTTATCTAGCTCAGCGGCTTTTTCGGCTCCTTTCGGAGTAAGTCGGAGTGCGCTAGGTACACCGTTTGTGAATTCAACGTTGAACAAATCAGAGTTTGGAAATTTGGTCAATAGTTGGGTACTGTTGATGTAATTGAGCGCGTCGGTGCCTGTTTTGTCGAGTCGTGTGCCATAGGCGGCGGGGTTACGGGCGTCGTAATTCCATTCAGGGTATTTCGACAAATTCATTTCGTTGGACTCAAAAAACCTACCCGTAACCGAAATGGCCACGTCTTTGGTTTTGACTGCTACAGTTCCGTCAGCATATCGGGTTTTCCAAGTTCCTGACTTTATTTGGCCATTAAACCGTACTTTGTTGTTGCCGTCGATAATCTCGCGGTATTTTTTAGTAATGATATTTATTACCCCCATGAAAGCGTTGTTTCCGTATAAAGTAGAAGCGGGCCCGTACACTACCTCCACCCGGTCTATGTCGGAAAGCGTATACTGGCGCGAAATGGGGATATTGTCTGAGGCCAAATCGTTTTCTTCCACCCCGTCAATGAGCATCAGCATACGGTCGTTGGAAGTAGAACGGTAGCCCCGCGTGTAGAAATTTGAATAGCCTGGGCCGTTGCCTTTAGCAATGTCGAATCCTGATAAATCGTGCAGAAGTTGTTCTAAGTTTTGATAACCTCGTCTTACAAAATCTTTCTCAGTAATAACAATTACTGTTGCGGGTACTTTCAATACGTTTTCAGCCCTTTTAGATACAGATGTAATTTGTATAATGCGTTCCTGCGAATCTTTGATACGTTGAAACATATCTTTGAATTGGGGTGATGCAGCAAAATCAGGGTCAAAATTGGGGTTAATAGCCAACAAACTCTGAATGGATTCAGCAGCTCTAGCGCTTGAGTCCATTGCCAAATGCGCCATGGCCAGTATTTTATAGGCTTGAACCTTGGCCGTTGGCGAAAAATCGGTTTTTAGACAAGGCAAAAGGATTTGGAAGACTTCGTCAAAGTTGCCCGTGGTGTACTTTTTTTCGGCCTCAGGAATGCTCACCGTTTCGTCACAAATCTGTCCCATTGAGCACGTTGCCTGTAAGCATGCCCCAACCAAAATTCCCCATTTTATCAGTTGTATAATTTTCATCATTGTACAGGTCATTTTCAAAGTATGGTTACTTTAAGGCCGTTTGCACTTTTGTGAATTCGACATCTTTTCCTACATATTTATTCCATTCGTCGACGGTCAAGTCCCGGGTGATTTTTTTACTTACTTTGGCATACAGCTCTTCGATGCCAATATCCCAGAGTCGTACCGTACGGTCGGCACCATAAGAGATGAGTTTTTTACTGTCTTTTGTAAACCGCACACCCGTTACCCAAGTGTTGAAATCGTTGATGACAATGGGCTGTTGTTGTCGTGTTATATCTTCGTAATTAAATAGGTGAACCGACCAATCAAAACTGCTCGTTGCCACCAAATGACCATCGGGAGAAAAAACAATATCACTGACGGTCGAATTGTGTTTACCCAGTACTGTACCCGCCGAAAATTCAACGATTTTGTCATTTTCATAATCCCATACCGTTAGGACCCCAGCAGAGTTTCCGGTCAATATTTTCCTACCATTAGGGCTAAATGCGAGCGCTGTTACTCGTGCACCCATTCCGTAAAAAGCAAAAACGGCGGGTGCTTTTTTCAAATCATTTAGTTCAAAAACAACAACTTTTTCTTTTGAGCCACAAACAATTTTTTGGCCATCTGGGCTAAGTTTTGCGCAAAATATATCAATCCCTGAACGCAAATTGGCCACGGAGTCAATGCCGTTGCCCGATAGATTCCAGGTACGAATATTTCCATCATTGCTCACTGAAACCAGCTGATTGTTTTGGGCCAGCAAAAGTGAATGGATTGGGCTGCGGTGCCCTTTTACTACCACTGGCGTTGGGGTAGGGGAGTCGATGTTCCAACTGAATAAGGTGCCCAAAGCTCCACCCGCAATAAGTTTTTTCTCATCGTTGTCTAAGATAACAGACCTAAATCCCTCGTTTGATTTATTGCCGCGACTGAACGAACGAGTAGGTTGAATCGGGTTGATGCCATAATCCCAGAGTTTAATGGTGGCATCATCGCTACCTGAGGCAAAGATATTATCGACTGATTTCACCCCAACGGCTACTGAGCGTACCACATCGGTGTGCCGCCTTAATATTACTTTTGCAGTTGTACCAGCGGCTTTGGCGAGGGCATTAAAAATATCTGGATTGCTTTTTTCACCTAGGCTTTTCAGGTTGAGATTATAAGCGTGCAGGGCCAGCAAGGCGGGCAATTCATCCTGCGAATTTTCGGGCATTTGAAACGACTGAATGGCAATTGCCCGGGCAATTGCTTTTATTTTTTGCCGTTCAGCATCTCGCTTGGCGTTTTCGGCGATGGTTCTTTGCCTTTCCGCTTCGCGGCTTGCTTTTTCGGCCTCATCTTTGCGTTTTTCGGCCTCACTTTTGGCGGTTACGGCAATTGTCTTTTGATTTTCAGCGTCTCGACGGGCTATTTCTGCTTTGTTTTTTTGTTCAGTTGCGGCCTTTTGGGCCATTATTGCTTCCTGTCGCTGAATCTCCGCTTTTCGTTGTTCGGTTACCGCTATCCTTTTTTGTTCTTCGGTTAGTTGTTTTTGGGCTTCCGCAATTTCTTCTTGTTGTTGGGCAATCCTTTTTTGAGAGATTGCTTCTCTTTTTTGGATTTCAGCCTTTTTTTGTTCTGACAAAGCCAGTTGCTCCTTTTCTAACGATTCCTTTTCACTTTGTTGGGCTTGCGTTCGGAGAATGATGGATACCACCAAAAACATGAGCGACAACAACGAGCCAATCCCCAAGGCTATGGCAAATTGGCGGGTTCGTTTTACCTCTTTTTTGTGGCGACTTTCTTTATTTTGTACCTCAAATTCATATTGGCTACGGCTGTATTCGAGGTAATTTATGGCTCTTTCAAAATAGGGGTCGTAGCGGAGCGCCCATTCTTTGTTGGGGCGGTTTTCTTTTAACCACCTCAACCCAATTTGTAATTCGGGATTTACCCATAAACCTGTTTTCCCTTGTTGGTATAAGTCGGCCGAAAAACTTAGGTTTTTGTATAGTTTTGCTGATTCAGTTTCCTCATCGACCCATGTTTTCAGGCGTTTCCAGAGGTAGGTAAGGCGTTCGTGGGTGAGGTCCACTACCGATGCATCAGAAAGCGGAGTGGAGTAGGAGGGAGAAAGAAAAGAAGTCCCCAATTCACGCAGGCGGTCAATGACATCCAAAAGCAAAAATTCATTTACCCCCGTTACTTTTTTAATGGTTGAAACCGTAGTTGGGCTAACCACCCCGACATCTCCTGAACCAACTACAATCAGTGACTTAAAAAGTTTTTCGGTAACTTGTTTGCGTTTAGTATCAAATACATCCTGATAAATTTCTTCGGCGTGGAGTGATAGCGCATCAGACATGGTACCAATGGCCTCATAGTCTTGTTCATCAATCGGCTGCTGCGGTGATTTGTGGACTTGCCAATAGTCCCAAGTACGCATGAGTGAATGTTGAAGTACAGGAAGTTGGTCAGTTTTGCTGCCAATGTCGCCCAAGAGACGATCTACTAAACTGGGCGAAATATCCACGCCAACGGTTTCGAGTGGCCCGTTGATGGCCTGAATGATTTCGGCGTGGTTCATCTTGGGCAATAGATAATACCCGCGGTTTATGGCTTCAGTCAGGCCGTTGTAGTTGGTGCAATAATCTAAGTAATCGGAGCGCATCGTTAGTGCCACGTGGATGGGCATCGTGCGTTGCTGAATGAGTCGGATTAAAAATTCAATAAAAAGAATGGTTTCATCACGGTCTGTGGTGATTTGCGCTTCTTTTTGGCGGTAGCGAAATACTTCTTCAAACTGGTCAATGACCAACAAGATATTTTTGTCACCGAAAAGTTGAAAAACTTTGGTTAAACCGTCAGAATCATTAAAAATGAACGACTCTAGGTTGTTAATGATTTTAGGGGAAGAACTACCGATGTTATATTTTGAAATGTAATCGGTAAGAATACTTATTAGGTTTTTTATAGGGTTAGCACCTGGTTTTAAAATGAGAATATGCCAGCCATTTTCGAGCGTATTTTCCAATCGGTTTTTTTCCAATGAAGGAATCAAGCCGGCTTTAATTAACGAAGATTTTCCACTTCCAGACGAACCGATAATGGCCAAAAAACGCGAGCTACTTAATTTTTCTCTCAGCTTTTTGACGTGCGTTTCTCTTCCAAAAAAAAGATTTGCGTCTTTGGAGTCAAAACTTCTCAGTCCAGGGTAGGGGTTCGCATAAGTTCTGTTGGGTGCCATATTAAAAAAAGACAGTCAAGGGTTGCCCCTTTGGGCTAGGGACTTTTGATATCCACTACGAAAATATTTCGATTTCGATTATTCTTGTACTCATAAGAAAAATCACTTACACCGGTGATGGTAAGGTAAATTCCTAGTCCGCCAATGGGCCTTTCTTCCAGTGGCAGATTGAAATCCTCCTCGTCGGGGAGTTCACGAGTGGTAGGGTCAAAGGGCGTAGCATCATCCTCAAAAATCACTTTAAATTGATTGGGGGTAGCTTCGCTAAAGACGTCAATATTTCCCTCTAATCCAACATTCTGATAACCGTACAAGATGATGTTTGTCGCAATTTCATCGACTGCTACCAATAAATTATAGGTTGCTTTTTTGTCTACTCCCGCCTCTTGGGATTTTTCTTTGACGTACTGCCGTATGGCATCAAGCGAGTCAATGATTGCCGGAAAGGTTTTCAGTTCCATTTGTTAATTGACAAAGTACGAACGATGATTGAGTTGATTCTCTATACGAAGCATAAATGTTAGTGAATGCTTTTGCCATTAAAATAGATTTAAGTGGTTGAGAAATATGGTAGTATCACCACTTTTCAACCACTTAAAGTCTATTTGATGTATCCAAAAACATTTACTTGTCGTGATGACCTAAACGGGGTATTGATCAACAATATTGACGCTGTGTTGAAGCCCCGTTTTTTCGAGCGTATCGACGATGATTTCCTGCGGTTTTACAATGTAAATCGTAAGTCCAACGCCCATTTTTTGCTTTGAAAATATCAAAACGCGCAATCCTGCCGATGACATAAACGACAGATTTTCTAAGTCCAGAACGAGTTCGGTAGGCGATTCAAGCGCTACTTTTTCGATTTCTTTTTGAAAAACCCTGGCCGATAATGAATCCAGCTCGCCCGTCAGTTTAAGCTTGGCAACTTTATCGACTACTTCTGAGGTTATTGTAAAATCCATGTTATTGAGTGTTTTTGGTTGAGATTAATCAATTTTATTTTGCGACCAGAACAATGACTGAGCGTCCGCCTACAAAAAAGCCTGCTTGATTTTCGAGCAAAGGTTCCTCTCCAATTTGGTGGATGTCTTCTGAGTTGGCCATGTCGGTGTTGGCAAAAACGTGCCATTTCAACCCAGGCTCCAGCGTCGGAAGTTCAAAATGCAGCGGCTCCCAGTACATATTCAGGGCTACGTAGATGGTTTCGTCGCGTATGGTTCCCCCTTTGGCGTGGCTTCCGCAGAGCATAAAAGCCAAGGTGCGGCTTTCTGCCGACCAATCTGGCCGCCATGCCAACGTACCATGGAAGCTAATATCGGGCAAACCGCTTCCTACGTAGTCGTAATGACGGAAGTGCGTTGGGCTTCTGAGTACAGGGTGCGCCCGACGGAATCGAAGAATCTGTTGGGCATAATGAAACAAATCAGCGTTTTTATTGACCAATGACCAATTCAGCCAGTTCCATTCCACATCTTGGCAATACGTATTGTTGTTGCCGAGTTGGGTATGTCCCATTTCGTCGCCCATCAAAATCATCGGAATTCCCTGACTAACCATTAAAATCGTCAAGGCATTTTTGATTTGTTTGTGGCGCAGAAAATTAATGGCTTGGTCGTCGGTTTCTCCTTCCCAACCGCAGTTCCACGAGTTGTTGTCGTTGGCACCGTCGTTGTTGTCTTCGCCGTTGGCCTCGTTATGTTTTTCGTTGTAGGCAAACATATCGTGCAACGTAAATCCATCGTGACAGGCTACGAAATTAATACTCGCGGTTGGTCCTCTGGAGGGGTATAAATCGGGGGAGCCTTGAAGCCGTTGGGCCATTTCTCCTACCAGGCCCGTATCTCCTTTCAGAAAACGGCGTACGGTATCGCGGTATTTTCCGTTCCATTCGGCCCAGCGACCGTAGGCAGGAAACGAACCCACTTGGTACAAACCGCCCGCGTCCCAGGCTTCGGCAATCAATTTACACTTAGCCAAAATGGGGTCGTAGGCCAGTGATTCCAACAGCGGCGGGTTACTCAACGGGCTACCGTCTTGGGCACGGCCCAAAATAGCGGCTAAGTCGAAGCGGAAACCGTCGATGTGGTAATCGGATGCCCAATAACGCAGGCAGTCAAGCACCATGTTTCTAACCACGGGGTGGTTGCAATTCAGGGTGTTGCCTGTTCCAGAGAAGTTGAAATAATACCCCTCAGGCGTAAGCATGTAGTAGGTTTTATTGTCAATTCCTCTAAACGAGATAGTATGCCCACGGTGGTCGCCTTCGGCGGTGTGGTTAAACACCACGTCCAGAAAAACCTCGATACCGTTTTTGTGCAGTTCCTTGATGAGGGTTTTCAATTCATCCACCTGCATTCCAAACTTACCAGTGGCGGCGTAGCCTGCTTTGGGTGAGAAGAAGTTTACGGTACTGTATCCCCAATAGTTAACCAGCATTTCGCCCGTTTTGGGGTTGGTGCGGCTATTTTCCCACTCATCAAATTCATAAATGGGCATGAGTTCAATACAGTTGATACCCAGCGATTTGAGATACGGAATTTTGCTACGAATACCCGCGAATGTACCCGCGTTTTTGGTTTCAGACGATGGGTGACTCGTAAAACCCCGCACGTGCATTTCGTAGATGGATAAATCTTCGATGGGTGTTTCGAGCGGGTGGTCGTTTTCCCAGTCAAAATCCTCAAAGGCCAACCGCGAACGGTAGGGGTACACATCATCCCAGTTGGGTTGGGCACGCCAGGTATCACGGCCACCCAAAACTTTGGCGTAAGGGTCGCTCAAGATGACATTTTTGTCAAACCGATGACCTTCTTCGGGTTTAAACGGCCCGTCCATGCGATAGCCATACTCAAGTCGTTCAAAATCAAGGTCAAAAACCGTCATGCAATACACATCCCCAATCCTGAATTCGTCGGGAAACGGGATTTCTGCGTAGGGCTGGGCTTCACCACGTTCAAAAAGAACCAAAGTACATGAAATAGCGGCACTTGAATAGACGCTGAAATTGACCCCGTTTGGCACCATGGTTGCTCCAAACGGTAGCGTATGCCCCCGTCGGAATTTTATACCCTCGTGTTCGTGGGTTGGGTAGTAATCAATACGAATATCTGCCATAGTTAGCCCTTTTTTAGTGTTTCTACCGCTTCTTCTAACTTATTAACGATGATAAAGAAGTTGATAAAACCAGTGTTCGACATTACGTCCTGAATATCTTCGGATACTCCTACGAGCACCACTTTACCGCTTTGCGATTTTATTTGCCGATAAATCATCAATAAAACCCGTAAACCAGCGCTTGAAAGAAATTCCACTTTGCTCAGGTCAATAATGACTTGCCCTTGTCCTTTGATGGCCGAAATGGCGGCTTTTTCAAATTCGGGGGCGGTTTTGCTATCTATGTTGCCTTCCACCTCAATGACAGCAATGCTCTCTATTATATTCTCGGCTACTTTCATGTCGATAGTGTATTGTCTAATTTAAATAACTGGACTTATAAGCACTTTCACCCGAACCCTTTCGTCGGTTTTAGGGAGTGTGACAAATAACTCGTTGGCGTCAAAATTGGGGTACGGCTCATCGTTGATGTAGCACGCGCTGATATAAACACTTCCTTTGGGAAGAATATCAGGCGAAACAAATAACTTATTGTTTTTGAAACCATTAGGGTATGGCTTGAAGTAGAAATAAGTTGGTTTTTTGGTGATAAGCAAGTTGGTATATACTGCCGACAAGAAGCACAACTCAGTGCTGTGATAGGCACTCATTGAGTGGCTACCTTTGAAGCGCTCAGTACCCAATAGATATGGCATACCGTTGCCAAACACGTTGAAGTACACCCCACCGTCGTCGGTATCAAGGAAAAACGCGTTGTAGAAGGCGGCCGACTCGCGGGCGTATTTGAGGTATTCGTCGTCTTTCAGGATTCCGTGCAAAATCATGTACGCAAGAATGGCTTGCTCTTGTTGCCACCACGCCTTGCGGTCGTGCCATACAAATTGGTGACGACCGTTGGTTTTGGTTTCGCGCTCTACCACGTCATACCAACCACCACGCTGCGGGTCAGAGCCTGCTTCTGGCATCAGGGCGGCGATTTTCTTGGCAAATTCGAGGTAAGAATCTTTGGCAACGAGCGACTGCATACGCATCAAGTTCCAGGCTATTTTGAGGTTGTGACCCACAACGGCCCGGTTTTGCTGCCAGCCCCAAGTTTGGTCTTTGCTCCAATCTTCAAAGAATTTCTCCTGTACAAATGGACTGTTTTCGTAATCAGGGAAGTATTTGGTGATGGTATCAAAAGTGTACTCAAGGAAGTCGGCGTATTTTTTCTCACCCGTGGCCAAGTAAAGGTTGATGAGGTAAGCGGGCGCGTGGTCACCGACTGAGTTCCAGTTTTTGCGGGCACGGTTGTGAGCCAACGATTCTTCGTGGGCATCCAACGAAATCGGGTCAATGTGTGAGTAATAGCCCTCTAGTTTGTCATCTTTGAAGTATTTCTCAAACAGTTCAATCGTTTTTTCGATGTCCCACATGATTCGTGGATCACCCGTCAAACGGTAAGTCTGGGTAGGACCAGCCAAGGCATAAATTTGCTCATACATTGGCAACGAATCCAAGTCATCGCCGAATTCGGAAGTCAATAACTTGGTTTCTTTTTGGCCATCTACTTTTACGCCGTGGTACCAGTATACCAAGTCAGCATCTTTGTCATAAAAACGCATGTGGTCGCGGAGGTATTCCGTTCCCAATTCAGCACCTTCCAAAAACGAGTCATTCCCAGTGAGCATGTACGCCGAAGCAAACCCGTAAATCATGCGGGAAATGGTATCCGTTTCCTGCAAATAATCCCCTTTTTTTGCACCCGCCAAATGAAGCATGGTGCGGTAGTTTTTATAATTAATCGGCTCTTGCGGATAATTAAACTGCCATTTCAAATAACTCGTGGCAATGGAAGAAATTTGCTGAATCCACCAATCTTGCGCTTCGTGGCGGTATTCATGGGGTTGGGTACTTGGGAAAATAATCCACTGAACTTCAAAAACGGGCTCGCCACCTTCTACTGGTGGATAAAATGTACCGTAAGAATACAGAAATTGACCTTTTTGGGCTAGCAAATCTTGCATCACTCCAGAGGCATCCTGATAGGATTCATCAAGGTTTCGGAACGTACGTGCATACGTAGAAGGAAGCAAATTTACTTTAAAAACCCGCTTATCGGAGGTTTCGACAGTATACCATTTTTCGGCAGCGTTGTATTCTATGATGTACCCTGCAAGGGTATCAGAGAAGGTAAAATCGAGTTTCATGAATTGAGAGTTTAATAGTGTTAAATTAAGGATTTAGAAATCAGTCAGAATTTGAATCGGTGATTAATCCTCTTGGTCAACGTAGCCTTGGGTGATTTCAATGATATTCCCTTCGGGGTCTTTGACCCAGGCGGTTTTCCAGCCGGGTATAAAATCATCAAATGCAAGTGGGCCCAATGTAATGACCGCATCTGAACCCATTTCTGCCAGTTTGGCGTCTACGTCGGCAACAGAAAAAGCCAAATGACGCAGTCCAGGATAATGGGGGCCATCACCTTCCACGTTGGGAATGGGGCGCTCTTCGTCGGGGGGGAAAACTTCAAAGTAAAAATTACCAGCATCTTTCAAGAAGACCAGTTCTTTTCCTTCGCCCAACGAAATGGTTCGCGCTCGTTTAAACCCGAAGTATTTTGTATAAAAATTCTCAAATGCGGCGAGGTCTTTGACCGTTACCGCTACGTGAAAAAATGAGGTAGAGAGCATATACAGCCTTATTTAAGCTTTTTCGGATAAGATTTCGATGATTTTGGCAGCAAAAAAGTGCGCATGTCCGCCCGAACGACCCGTGACTAAATCGCCGTCAACGACGACATCCTCATTGACGTATATCGCTCCGTAGGCTTTGGCGTCGCCGATAAGGTTGTTATGACAAACTAATTTACGACCTTTAACTAGCTCAGTAGCGGGGGCCGTAAGCCACAACCCATGGCAAATGATGCCTTTGAGGATAGTTGGCTCGGCAAAAACGCGTTTGAGGAACTCAGTAGCAGGAGGGATTTTTTCAACATCTTCAGTATACCGCAGCCTGTCAGACACCATACCCGAGGGCACGATGATGGCCGAGTAGCTCCGCAACTCTTCGTCGCTCATGTTTTCAAAACTTTCCCAACAGTCCATCGGCACTTTGTGTTCGTGACCGGTGAAAGTGATTTTGGGCTGCCCCCAGAGTCGGGTCAGGAAATGAACTTCGGCCCCTTCTTCCGGAAAACGATATTGATAATAAAATATCTCGTTTTCGTAATAGTCGGCTTCAAAGAGAATTCCAATTTTTTTACCAATAAGTTTCATGTTAATCCGGTTTAAAGGCTAATTTAATGGGCTGTAAATCAGCAACTTTTTAAATAATTTCAGTAAGATAGGTAAAATAAAGAACTCGGTATTAATTCTTTATTTTACCTGCTTTGAATTAAAGCGTTGCCGACCCTTCATAGTATTTCAAATCGTCGACTGTATATCTGGTGATGATGGGGCTACCGTTGGGGCCCACTTTCACGTCCCATGTTTGGTATGCGTCAAGTGTAATGCGCTTGCTGTAAGCATCGGGTGCATTCCAAACACTTGCTTCCCATTTTACTACAACTTTTACCACGGCGGTGTCGCCATTGATGACGGCTTCGGTCGATTTTACGGTGTGTACTTCATCGAAGAAAATGCGGATAACGCGCTGAAACCAGCCTTCAAAGCCAGCGTAGCCATAGACCGTTGCTTCTGGAAAAACCATTTCCAATCCTTCGTCAGCCAGCATCGGAAGTACTTCAACCATAGGAGCGTGAACGTCTAACTTGCGGTACCAAACCTCGGCAAGTGATTGTATTGATTCTGGAGTTAACATATAATTTCTTGTTTAATAAAAGTTATAATTTGATGCGATGGGTTAGGAGTAAGGCTTAGGCCAGTGTACCGTCGGGGTGTTGCACCATACCTGCAAAGTGAATGGCGATTTTGCCGTCTTTAAGCACCCAGCTGTCGGCAAAGCGCATATTGGCGGTATCATTCCCGAATTTCATCGTGATTTGTTCGGTAATCATCAGGGTTTGTGGGTCTTCGGTTTCGGCCCAAAACACGATGTCGGTTTCTAGTCCGTCGATCCCCAAAATTCCCTGCATGTGTTCACGGATTTGGTCACGACCTTTGTAAATAACGGGCGCTTTTGAAAAACTGCTGATCAGAAGCGCGTCATCAGTGTATTGATCCAGCAGGGCCTCAATGTTTTTGTCAAGGATAAGTTGGATGTGTTCGCGGTACATGTTGCCCAGCGGGCTGTCGGGTACGTTTTTCATGACAAATAATATTTTTTCAGGTTGTTTATTCTTTGTGAGCAGCTTCGTTGACAAGGCGTTTTTGAAGTCCCAAAAGCCGGTTGAGTGACCAAAAAAAGATACTGGCCAACGTCACCAAAACGAGGGCAATTCGTAGCGTGTCGTTGGGCTCGGTTTCCCATCTCTTTTTAATCAACAGATAATAAGCAAGTCCTAATACAAAATAGACCGCGCAAATGATTGCGTGGCTATTAAGGTCTGAAGAATGGCCAGTACGGTTGCTATGGTTAAAAACAATGGGCCAAACGTACCAAATCGTCATGGCAAAATGCCAAGTTGAAAGGGCCCAAACATACAGTTGAAAATGATGCGGAGATTCTGCCAAAAATGACCACATCAAAATCGGAAATAAAGCCGAAAAACGGGCGGTATCGAAGATAAATCGGTTGAAAGAACCCTGATACGGCACGCGCTCCATCAAAACACTGAATCCCAACCACGCCGTAACGATAAAAAACAGCGTGGTCAGAAAAGAAACTAACACCAAGACATCGTTCCAAACGGTAAAATCAAAGTTTGGGGATGTGTTCCAATGAAAGCGGTCATTAAGAAGACGAAAGCCCGTTACGAGCGTAAGTGAAAAAAACAACGTAATTAGATTCGGTAATCTTACCAGTACTTTGGATAAGGTGTTAGTTTCCATTTTTGTGTTTAGTTGGGATTTTGTTGAAGGTAAGGTTTAGCGAAGTTGCTCCAGCAATCCCCAATCGTCCCAGTTCGCCCATGCTTCTGTTATTTTACCATCTACGACGTGGTACATAACTATGCCTTTCCAGGTGGCTCTTTTACCCGTAGCTGGGATTCCAGCAAACGTGTTTTGGTGCGTGCCTGGTGCGGCAAACCGTACCACAACTTTGTCACCCTCGGCCACCATGTCTACGATTTGGAGGTCAAGGTCAGGAAACGCGCCGTAGAGCATATCCATTTGATTATGGAGGGCATTTTCCCCTTTGATTGCCTCTGGAACGGCCGAACGGTCGATATAGAAACCAGGGGCCGTAAAATCATTGAATTTACTAAAGTCTCGATTGACAAGGATGGCATTTACGTATCCTCTGACAAGTTCTTTGTTTGCTTCGACTGACATAATTTTTTGGAGTTTTAAAAAGAGTTTAATAACTGCAACCCGCAATTCTTAAAAGTCGTACAGTTTTTTGATGCCGCCGATTTGATTCATCAGGCTCATGACGTCATTCTGAACCTTGGCTTCGTAAATTTTCCCTTCTTCGTTAAATCTGAAGAGTGTCATTCCGTTGATGGCAACATCTTTGTAGCTGGCTGGTACATTGCGCCAAGTACCAATGTGCTTGGATTTCATGGCCCAAAAAGCGGCGCCGTTTTTTTCATCAGCTACAATATCTTCTTCTGACTCAACTGAATAGGTCAAATTCTCAAAAATACTTCTGTTTCTTTCAACCAATCCCATGAATGCAGCACGACCGTCGAGGTGCGCAAAAGCCAGTATAAACTGGAAGTTTGGGTCAATGATTCTCTCGGCGATTTCTACGTTGCCTTTGCTCCAGACATCTTCCAGAAACTGGCGAATCGCTACTCTGTTTTGTTCAATTCTAGTCATGATGACAGTTGGCTTGAGAGGATAAAAGTTGGGTTTTGAACCCAACTTATGGATTGATTATGCACCCGGAGGAGGAGGAACCACGCCTAATTGTTGCAATAGCCCTAATTCATCCACGTTTGCCCAGCGCTCAGCAATTTTGCCGTCTGCCATTCTTACAATCGTTGTACCAGTAAGAGTGATAGTCTTGCCGCTAGGGGGCATTCCCATCACACCACCCGTATCTGTTCCTAAAAGGCTCCAACGGTGTACCACCTTATCAGCTGTATAAATCTCGTCAAGGATGGTCAACTTAACATCAGGCATGGCATGACGAAACATACCAACGATGTGTTTGAAGCTGCCAGAGCCGGGTTCTGTCTTACTTTTACCACCTACCAAAGAGTGGTCAACTGCATCGGCAGATAATAAATCTTCGCGTACGTTGCCTGTGTTCCATGCGGCCTCAAAAAACTCAATGCAAATCGCATTATTTTGTTCGGGAGTAAGTGACATAACTGTGTGTTTTAGGTTTTATTATTGGTTTTTTGTAAAGGAAATTGTTTCTTACTTTGTTGTAAAATGTTATTTATGAGGTGGTTGTGTCGTTGGAAAAAGCCACTTCGGTCGGTAGTGCGCCCATCAATGAACCCACCAATTGTAGATGTACTTTTCCTTCCCGAATCAGCATCACATCATAAACACGTCGTTGGCCCAACGAACTTTTTACGGTGGCCTCAAACCAAATGTAATCATGGTCGTTGGTAATGTTTTCGACCGAAAGGGGCGTAAATCCCGATTCTTTGGCAAACAGGTCTTGAAACATCTGCCTGATGGCTTCGCGACCGGCTACATCTACCCGGGCCGTTATCAATTGAGCATCCTCTGTAAAAAAATCATCCGCCAATCCATTAAAATCACCCTCACTGTGAAATTCAAGATAGCGACTGTGAAAAGCCCGTGCCATGCTGGAATCAGGAGCTGTAAAGCCCGAAAAATCATCGGATTGCCACACGGTACCTTGGCGTAAGCCAAAGAGTTGAAGGTAAAATTTTCCGTTTTGAATAAACTTTACCTCGTAAATTTTGACAGGATTACCTTGGGGATTTTGAATGGTCATTTCCATCCAAATAAAATTTTTGCCCACCGTAAACTTGTCTATGGTACGTTCTCCAAGTGTGCTTAAGCGGCTCAAATACAGTCGTATCAACTCTTTTAGGGCTAGGTGTCCTTCCGCCCTGAAAGTGAATCCATGGATACGGGCATCGGCAGAATAACACTCCTCAACCATTCCGTCAATATCGCCTCTTTGCAGAAAACCCATTTGCTTCGCTTGCAAAGCTTCGACTTCAGCGGTTTGGGGGTTTTGATTTTCCTGCATGATTGAAAATGACTTTTTTCGTTGGAGGTATTATTGTTTATTTAATCACACCCAATTGCTGTAATAAACCGAGGCTATCGCCCGACATCCACATTTCGGCAATCTTTCCGTCTTGGATGCGAAACATATTGATCCCTTGGTCGGTCACATCGCGATTGGTGGCAGGGTTTCCCAAAAATACACCCGTATTTGTGGCAGTATAGGACCACCTGCAAACCACCTTATCACCTTCAGCTACCAAATCATGGATCGTAAAATGAACATTTGGAAAGGCAATGAGTGCCGTTTTTAACCATACTTGAAAAGATGGAGGCTGGTGTGCCTGACCAGGCGGAAAGTGCAATTTTACGTCTGGATGCGTAATCTCGTCGATTACCTTTTCGTCCTTTTTGTTCCAAAGGTCAGTCCAGTATCTGGTAACCACTGCTTTGTTGGCTTCAATTGACATGAGAATAGCTTTAACGTTTTCGGTAAAAAAAACAGAGTTTATTTAGGCAGGAATTACGCCTAATTGCTGCATGAGACCGAAATCATTTTCGTTGACGTGAACAGAAACAATCTTGCCGTGGCGAATGGTGAAAATGTCGATACCAAAGTCTTTGATTTTGTTTCCTGTGGCAGGTGCTCCCAAGAACTCTCCCAAGTGAGTTCCCGTAATTTGCCAACGGCTGGCTACTTTGTTGCCTTCGCTCATGTGGCGCAATGCCGTAAACTGAATATCGGGGAATGCATTACGGAGGTACATCACAAAGCCTTTGAAAGCCTCGTATCCCGTAATTGGCTCTGGTTGGGTTGGAATAATGAAGGCGAAATTGGGAGCCAGAATTTCTTCAATCACTTCCAGTTTACCTTCGCTCATGATGTCTTGGAAATAACGCATCGCCAAGGCTTCGTTTTGCTCAGGAGTGGTTTCTTCCACAATCTCTGGGGCAGGAATTACGCCGAGTTGCATCATCAATCCGAGGGTATCTTCGTGACCGATTGACTCGGTGATTTTGCCGTCTTTGATGGTGTGCCAAGTCATTCCATCAATCTGGAAATAATTTCCAGTAGCTTCCAAATTGCCTTTTACGGTCAACAATGGTCCACCAACGTGCGTGCCGCCACCTACCCAGCGGGTAGCTACCCAATCTCCACTGGCCACCATGTCTTGAGGGTCAATGTAAAAATCAGGGAATGCACTGTGTAACATATTTACCAGACCCAAAAAACCATCTGGCCCGTGGAAGGGCTCGGGGTGAGTGGGTAACGTAAAAACGAAGTCTTCTGACAGAATTTCATAGGCTGAATCCTTATTCGCCTGGTTCATGATTTCATGAAAGTACCGACGCGCGATGGCTTTGTTTGGGTTGCCTTGTGACATTTGTGTAGAAATTAAAATTTATAAGCTGGTTTAGTTACTTCAAATCAAGATTTGTAATTATTCATTTAGGCGTCTGCCAAAATCATATCAGCGGCTTTTTCGCCAATCATAAAGCAGACCGCTACGGTATTGCCACTCGTCACGTTTGGCATTACGGAGGCATCGGCCACGCGCAAACCAGATATTCCGTGAACACGCAAGCGGGAGTCTACCACAGCTAAGTCGTCAGTGCCGATTTTGCAAGTACCTGCGGGATGCCAAAGCGTTGAGCTTTGGGTACGAATGAACCCATCAGGATCTCCAGGACCAGGCGCTAACTCACCCCCATTAATGGGCGCAAATGCTTTGGTATTGCTCAAATTTCGAACCAGTTGAATGGCTTTTCGCAATACCTCCATGTCGTCGGGATGCTCCAGATAATTGGGATTAATGAGCGGCTTGTCGTGCGGGTCGTCTGAACGAAGTTTTACGTCGCCTACGCTTTTGGGTTGCACAAGAATCGGGAGAAAAATGCAGACATTACCGCCAAAATCTGGCAAAACAGGGGCTAAAGGTGCGGGAATACTGGGGGTAAAATTGAGCTGTAAATCTGGCCCAACTGAATTTTCGTTGGTTCTGACAAACAACGCATTTCCCGTCAATAAAGTGGTCATTGGACCGTCGTTGGTACGGAAAATAACGGGCAACTGCACGTGATCCTGCAAGTTTTTACCCACACCTGGCAGCTCATGCTGTATTGGAATACCAACGCTTTGTAAATGTTCAGCCTCACCAATGCCCGACAGCAAGAGGATTTTAGGAGAACTTAGCGCTCCCGCACTGACAATTACTTCCTTCTCAACGAGGAGTTGCTCAATCTTGCCGTTCAGTTGGTATTCAACGCCGATTGCCCGCTTATCCTTGATCAATATACGCGTTACTTCGGCGCCCGTAATGAGCGTAAAATTTGGACGGTCAAGAATAGGCTGCAAAAAAGCGGTGGCGCTGCTTGCTCGTTGGCCTTCAGGAGTGATGTGAAACTGAAGCAACGCAGCTCCATTTTCTTGTCGCTCACCGTTATAGTCCCAGTGTGGGCCATCATAACCGAGCTCAACAGCTCCTTGCAGAAATTCTTCAGAGCGCATTACTTCGTCGGGACAGTCACGCACGGAGATTTCACCGCCTGTACCTCTAAAATTGGGATCTCCACCTTGGTAATCCTCCAATCTTTTGAAATAAGGTAAGACATCCTTGTAGCTCCACCCGTCGGCCCCTAGTGCTTGCCATTGATCGAAGTTAGCGGGGTTGCCCCTTACATACATCATGGCATTGATAGAGGTACTACCCCCTACCACTTTTCCCTGATTGATGGTCAGCTCGCGGCCAGCCATTGCAGGTTGGGGAGTGGTAGGGAGCGACCAATCAAGTTGAGAACCCCACAATTTTACAAAGCCGCCTGGGTCAACAACATTGGCGGTTTGATCCCATTCTCCGGCTTCGAGCAGTACAACCTGCACGGAAGGATCGGCACTGAGTCGGTTTGCAATCACGCTTCCCGAAGCACCTGCTCCGATAATAATGTAGTGACAGTGAGATTTCATTAAAGGTTTAGGAAAGTTTTAAATAACGTCAACTGATATTAATGAGAACAATTGATTTTAATCAAGTCGGGTTTATAATCTCCTTCAAGCACCAAGTCAATCAGGAATGGTTCGTCGTCGGCCAGCATTTTTTCAATGGCTGGCAGGATTTCTGATTCTTTTTCTACCCGCACCGCTTTGACTCCCATGGATTGGGCCAAAAGGTCGAAACGAATGGCAGGGTAAGATAAATCAAAGGGCAGCGGGTAATCGTGCTTATCAATGTTGCGTTCTTTCCAATAAACGTCAATGTTGAGTTGAAGCAACTTATACGAACCGTTGTTGCAGACGATAAACTTAGCCCCTGACTTGTGTCTTATGGCCGACCAAAGCGCTTGTATCGTGTACATACTGCCCCCGTCTCCCGAAAATCCAATCACTACTTTGTCAGGATTTGCCAGTTTTACGCCAATGGCACCTGGAAAACCAACCCCGAGCGAACCGCCCCGGGTAACAAAGTAATGCCCCGCTTGGCGCGGTGGAATGTACCGCGTAATGGCGGGCGAATTGGTCAAGGCTTCGTCGAAAATAATGGCATCTGATGGCAATTTTCGAGACAGTACTTCGGCAAACTGCGCCATTCGTAAGGTTTCTCGAGCGGGTTCGTCTTGGTCTTTGGCCAGTTCGGCAGAATGTTTTTTGGCTTTTTCGTCACCAATCTGGTGAACCCGGGCCGCCGCCGCTGCTTTAAATTCGGGCGTCATGGCTGATTTCAGCGCGTCGGCCAGTGCTTTTAGCGAAAGTTTTGGGTCGCTGACTACGCCTACATCAACCCGGTGATTCTTGGCGATTTCGTAACTGTTGAGGTCGAAATGCACCACCTTGGCCCCAGGAGCATAAATCTCACCCGTTTCGGGAAATACCTCTGGCAACATATAAGTGCCAACGATAAGGTTTATATCCCCTTTGGATGTAATGGGCAGACTATAAGACCCAAACATGTGCCCCGTGGTACCTTGATAAAGCGGGTGGGTAGTATCAAAAATAACATCCCCAAAATCTACACCGTATACTTCGGCACCGATGAGCTCCGCCACCTGAGTTAATTCTGGGATGGCATTAGAGTAAGCCACTCCGTCCCCGATGAAAATCATGGGTTTTTCGGAAGCCAAAAGCATATTTGCCGTTTGGGTAATCAGCTCAGGGTCAGGAAGTACCCGCGTAGAGGGAATACAGGTTGGGAAAACTTCCTCTTCATTTACTTCGTCGAGGACGTTCATAGGCAAACAAACGTACACGGGACCCATTGGTGGGGTAGAGGCAATTTTTACGGCTTTTCTGAGGGTTCTCAACAATGATTTCGAATCCATCACCATCGTCGAAAACTTCGTGACGGGCGCCATCATTGCCACTAAGTCATTGGCCATTTGCGCATCCATGTTCATGTATTGCGTACCAGCATCCGACCCAATCACCACCAGAGGGGCGTGGCCTCTTTTGGCTTGGTAAACCGCACCCACCGCATTCCCAATCCCAGGAGAGCTGTGGAGCTGTACCAACGTAGGGCGTTGGGTATGCCGAGCATACCCATCCGCCATCATTACGGCAATACTTTCTTGCAACGTAAGAATATACTTCATGTCGGGGTATTCGGCAACGGCGTCCAGAAAACCCTGTTCAACCGTTCCCGGATTACCAAACATAAAGTCCATCCCGTCGGCCAAAAACTGCTCGACGATTTTTTGATTACCAGTTTTACCAGCCATACCGTTTTACTCCTTTATCAAGCACATTTACAAATTGTTCGCCAAACTCGAATGAACATTGAAGAGAGCGAGCAGTAATGAATGGATAATCCACAATGACGGAAGTTTCTTTGCCAAAATTTCCATGGAATTGACCTTCAGGGCCAACGGCATCGGCCAGAATGTATTCAAGGCAATATGGTGGAGGCCCCATGTTGAGGTCGGTGTTGAGGAATCCTGTACCGTCGTGATAATCATACTCAATGCAGTGACCAGTCACGTGTTTGCCTTTGATGATGGAAATACGCTCGTTGAAATCACGGGCAAAAACCAACGGAGCAACCCCGTAACAAATCGCACCGATGGGTTGATTTTTTTTGTAAAAACCTAAAATTAGGTCATGTACGCGCTGGTTGTTTACCATGTCGATGATTGGACCGCTACCGCCGACCAATAAAAGACCTGCATACTCTTCCGTTAATTTTTCTTGGGCTACTTTTAAGTCAGTGAAATACTGCTCAAATGCTCTCAAAAAGTTTGGCGTTGAGAAATAAGGTCTTTCAGGAACTTCCTCCGAAAGGTTGCGACGTTGCTCTAAGCGATTTGTAGCCTCAAAAGCTTTCACTTTTTCGGCGGCTTCGGGCGTAGTGACGCAGGTGCCTAGCGGTGGATCTACGTAAGTAGTATCATAACTTGGGGGTAAGGCCTGGGCCTTTTTACCCTTCGGGGTCATGAACTCGACGGTATAACCGGCGGCTTCCAATTTTTCGAGGGGCCCGACTAACTCAACGCCCCAGTACCCGTACTCAGACAGGATAGCCAAAATTTTCTTAGACATAAAAGAGAAAAAATCTATGATGAACGATAAATTGAATACTATACTTTATTCTTTGATTTTGCTTGTTTACCTCAATACATATCGCTCGCTTCGACGGGCAAAGCCGGCGGATGAGGGATGTTTTTTTTTCGTTTTAGGGCTATTTCATGCGCGGTGTCGTAATGGGTGCGCATGTTGTTCCAACTGAATTTTTCAAGCACATTTTCCATTCGGTTGCGCTCGGATTCATTGCTGCGTCGGGTCTTTTTGACAAACCGAAACATGATATCTGTCAACTGCTCAACGGATTCAGTATACGTTTGAGATTTTCGGTTGACGACATAGATACCCCGGTCGTCGTGATTTTTCATATTTTGGGTAACATAATGTCCAAAACCTGATAAATTACTGGTCACCGTTGGCACCCCTGCCACCACACATTCTTGGGGAGTATAACCCCAGGGCTCATAAAAACTCGGGAAAATCCCTAGATGGCATCCGCACACAAATTGCCCATATTCAAGTCCAAATAGCGGATTGGAAGAAGTAATAAATTCGGGGTGATAAACTACCTTTACCTTATCCTTCTGATTATTAAGGAGATTAGTTTGTCGGCAATAATCCGTGATTTCATCATCCTGTGCCAAATCATGGGTCAAAAAAGCAGGTTGATTTTCTGAGCGCCAGCTCAGAATCGTTCTTACCCTCCGGTGTTGGAGGTATTCACTAACAAAAGAATTGAGATTAGGCAATTGAATCTGATCGCCTGTTACAAAACTTTTGAAGAGCTTACTGCCTACTTCCTTTTGAATGGATTTACAGGTTTCTTCCAATTCGTTGAGTACAGAGTGTGAATTGATGACCGAAGCATTGACCGACCTAACTTTTTGATTGGTAATTATAAACATCACCACTGTAGTGTCCATACGCGCCTGCTTCATTTTAGTGTTAAGCAGAGAAAGTGCTTCGAGGGTAATATCAAATCCTTTGTTTTTATATTCAAATCGACCCGAAGTAAAAAAATAGATGGTCTTGTTCAGGTCAAATGAATAACTCGGAAAAAAATGACCCATTATAAACTTATGAATGTGCTTTCGGTACTGCAAATGCAGATTTTCTAATTTAAAGAGGGGGAACTTTTCCAATTTGATGCCATTGGGCGTAATTAAATCGGGAACCCTACCCAAAAAATGAATGCATTCCTGGGAGGTAATTTCACTGATAGTGGTAAAAGTACCCGCACTTTGGGCGGCCATCCTCTCAATAATCACCTGCGCCTCAATACCGTATCGACGAGACTCATGTCGCCAGTCAAATTTTTCGAGTTTTGTGTAAAAATCTGGTTCATTTTGGGCTAAATACCGCCCTAAAATGGTGGCATGGGTGGTAAATACAGTAGCGATGTTTACCTTTTTTGCGAACAATTTTGGCAAACCACTCCCCGTCATCCACTCGTGGAAATGGACAACAACTTCATTAGAAATGGGATTGATCGACATGAATTCAACAATAAAAAGTCGAATCAATTCACCGAATGCAAGTACTTGATTTACAAGTGGGTCTGTCCCAAAGTCCTGTACTCTGTGTTGTTCCTGAAACTCGGTTTTGAGATGACTAAGTTTGGACCAAATACAGTTTAAATCAAATAAAATTACCCTTGGTTTACCTGTAACCAGCAACCAATAGCCACAATGTATGGTTAGGCCCATACCTCGTAACTTTTCTACTGTTTTGCCAACAGGGGAATCATTCGGATAATCAATCGGTTCAAATTCTACCGCCTTTTGGGCAAAATAGGGGCCCATCATTATGTAGCCATCTCCCCATTTATCCATCATTGATGGAATTTTTGAACGAATTACAGTATGAATTCCCCCAATTTGGTTACATATTTCCCAAGAAACTTCAAACAGTAGTTTCTTTTTCGAATTTGTAATTAATGAGGTCAAAAGTGTTACCGGGTTTAGGGGTTACAATCAATAATAATGCACATCTCCACAAATGCACATTGAATGAGCACATTTGAAATCAGAGGCAAAACAAAAAAAGCCATAACCTAAAAAAAAAGATTGACGAATTTGCTTGCCACAAGAGTGTTACAGGACCAAGCACAATTGATTTAGAGTTTTTCAGCTGTGCTTGCCGAAGGGTTAAAACGTTTGAGAATACTTTGTTTTGAGTCTTTATGCTAACATTGATATATCAAAAATCATTGATACCCTAAAGAATACCAAATATTTTCAGTGAAGAACGCTCATTTTCCATTGAATTGTATGTTATTCGCAGGGAAGATGCGATTCTTCGTCAGGGATTCGGTTTTTTAACGCTAAAATTTACAGGGAAAGCAAAAACTTTATATGCCTTTAATATATAGGTGTCTTTTTAGGATAAAATTAACTTTATATGCCATTTTTAGGGCTGTGCTTGTTTTTTATTGAAAGGTGAATAACCTTGTATTTTCAGTGAAAGTGTTTGTTTTTTCAGTGAACGATTCGTTTTGTCCAGTAAACTATCATTTTTAGTTACAAACTTGTCAAGTCTCTTAAAAATCATTAGTATTCTTCATTTTGGGCTTGATAATGTAATGAGAGTTAAAAGAAAAATACCATTTAACGGTTTAAAAATAGCTCTAGGAGTCAAAAAGTCCTTTTTGAGTTAATATAAGTAGAAAAATTACTTATATCTTTCTAAGTCGACTCATTAACTCTTCTTTCGATGATTTACTTAGAGGAATCTGTTTAGTTCCAATATGAAGATGAAGTTCCCTTATTTGCTCTACATGTTTAAGATTTACAATGAAAGACCGATGTACTCTTATAAATTCGGGGCGGTTTTCGAGGGCTTCACTTAATTTGCCCAAGTTCTGTGTAAGCAGAATATCGTTTTCTTTCGATATGATTTTACAATAATAATCTTCGGCTTCAACCCATAATATATCATCAAAGAAAACGCGTTCCATTCGGTCTTTTGTCTTTATAAACAGTCGGTCGCTGAGGCATGGAGTACAATCGGGAGACTTTATGGGCCTTGTATCTTTTGGTTCTTTTTCTGAGTTTTCAAGAGCTAATTCAATCGTATATTTTAAATCACGGATGCGGAATGGCTTAGACATAAAGGCTACTGGTGCCGTATTCTTTGCTTTAGCGAAGGTATCCGCATCGGAGTTGCTCGATAAAAATATGATGGGTAGCTTCTGTTTTGTTAGTATTCGTTTGGCAGTTTCGATTCCATCCCATTTTCCTGCCAGTTGAATATCCAAGATAACCAAATCTGGGTAACCGTTATTTAATGAGTTCACCGCATTTTCTCCCTGTGAAAACGGGCCAGTTACAATGTAACCCATTTCCTGTAGTTGGTCTTTAAGATCAGCTCCTGCAATGGGCTCACCTTCTGCAAGAAGTATATGTGTTTTTTTCATGTGTGAGGTTTTTCATACCAATTCCATCCATTCGGTCAATACATAAGATTAAATGAAGCCTTGTGCATTAACCACTGTACCCCGAAATTTAGATATTTCAACTAAATGTTCTCAATCATTAGCATAAAAAAACTCATACAAAAATAAATGAAAAATATTCCTATTTGCAAGTACCAATTGTATTTATCTAAAAATTGTCAGTCATATTTTCTAAAGTAGGGTATTTTTTTTAATTAAGTGTCTGGTATTCAGAGTTAGTTTCTGGGAAAAATCATATTTTATTCTGTTAGGAGCCAACACTAGCAAAGTGGAATTGTTCTATTAGGTACATATTTTGTATTTGAATAATAGTTCCACTTCTACCTGCTGGCACTTTTGTTTTCTATTTCCTCTTATTTAGTAAAGAATTTATCTAACGGTACTTCAAATATAACTATAATGTATATACGTTTGTTTTGTTTGTTGATATCAGCAAAATAATTGACCGAATATGTTTGGCTATTATTATCAATTTAGGGTTAGAGGTAATCGTTTAGTAATTTATCATCTTAAGATAGAATAAAAAAATATTGGGAGTGTTCAATCGTTTTGTTTCTAATACGCGTATCGCTAACTTAGATTTATGCTAATTTTATGGTAGTTCTCTATAATTTATATAATTGGGTGTTACGGTTTTTGTTGTTTTCGTTATTTTAGTAACTGTAAGTAATTATGTCTTTTTTCTATATTTTTAAAAATCACTGCGAATAAATTATATGGTTTTATAACGGATTTATTACGATATAAATTTATTTTTTATTATACTCCAACTTCTAAAGTAATGTAATCCTCATTACATCTTGTCAAAGTTTGTGGACGAAAAAAAACATTCATCCACAACTTGACTCTAAATTAGTTATTGAACCGAAATCAATGGACCATCAGTCTGTACATTAAGCCGACCAAAAGATTGAAAATTATGACCTAGCCCTCTTAATGATTGCTCAAATTCGTCCGTAGTTTCTTCTGAAACAGCAACCAATAGACCGCCGCTCGTTTGGGGGTCGGCCAAAATGTACTTTTGTTCATCGGTAAGCGGCCCTACTTTATGGCCATAACTCTTCAAGTTACGCTGTGTGCCGCCCGGAAAACAATTGAGGGCAAGGTAATACGGGATTGATGAAATAATAGGAACTTTATCAAATTCAATTTCAGCTGATAGGCCGCTACCCTCACACATCTCCGAAAGGTGCCCCAATAATCCAAAACCAGTTACGTCGGTCATCGCTTTAACGCCTTCCATTTTGGCAAAAACTTCGCCTAGTTTATTGAGCGTAACCATACTTTTCAAGGCAATAGCCGCATCCTCTGGCAGCAAAACCCCTCTCTTCTGAGCGGTTGATAATATTCCCACCCCCAACGCTTTGGTCAAATACAGTCGACAACCCTCCAGTGCGGTAGAATTTTGTTTAAGTTGAGGAATGCTCACCATTCCATTTACAGCAAGTCCAAAAACGGGCTCAGGACAGTCAATGCTGTGGCCTCCAGCCAAGGTGATGCCCGCCTCAGCGCAAACCGCTCGGGAGCCTTCCAATACTTTTTGGGCAACCTCAGGGGGAAGTTTATCAATCGGCCAGCCTAAAATTGCAATGGCCAAGACAGGTTTTCCGCCCATTGCGTATACGTCACTGATGGCATTGGCCGAGGCGATGCGTCCAAAATCGTAAGCATCGTCCACGATGGGCATAAAAAAATCGGTCGTAGAAATCAAAGCCGTTCCGTTGCCCAAATCCAACACCGCCGCGTCGTCGCGTTTGTCATTGCCCACGAGCAAGCGAGGGTCTGTATGAACCGCAATCGGACTGTGAAGAATTTTATCAAGAATAGCAGGGCTGATTTTACAACCGCAACCTGCACCGTGGGAGTACTGAGTAAGTTTTATTGTTGAACTATCCATTGACGTAAGCTATACCTGCTCAAGTAGAGGCAGGGTTTGGGTAAAAGTTAAAATCTTGCTGGCATTTACTGCCATGTCATAATCAGTGATAACCAAAGTAAATAGTTTTTCTGGTTGACGTTTAGCCAAACCCGTTGTGTAGGTTTTATCATAATATACCAGCACTAACCGAACAAAATCTGTCATGCGGTTCTCACGAATGGCCGTAACGGCCAGTTTAGTTTGGAGCGGCCCGAGTCGCTTGTGGATTCTTTCGGTACATTCGACCAAAAAATCTTTGTCCAATTCTCCATATTCCTGCACCAAAGCATTGATTCGTTGTTCGAGTCCTACCTGAATATTAATTAAAACTGCCTCTTTCATCTGATGCCAAAAAGGGTTAGGAATAAAAATTTTACCAATGGTCAGGCTTTCATCTTCTACCCAAATTCTGCGTTGCGGATTAAGCATACGCAATTGGTCGGCAAAATTATTTTCAAACTGTTCCTGCGTGGGCTGCACCATTTTGTTCATCGTACCGTAGGAAGAACCTTGATGCTGCGCCAAATCTTCCAAGTCTATCACCTGCTCACCTTCGTCTTCAAGGGCATGAAGGAGTTTGGTTTTTCCTGACCCAGTCATCCCTCCCATTATCCAGAGCTGATAGGTTTTTCCAAATTGATTCAATACCCACCTTCTGAAGCTTTTATAGCCCCCTTCAATAAGGTAAACTTCAAATCCATATAGATTTAGTGCCCAGGCCATTGCCCCGCTTCGCATGCCTCCCCGCCAGCAATATACACCAATCTTTTTTTCGGGAGCAATTTCCAACGCCCGTTTGATAAAACCCGACCACTTCGGTCCAGTCAAATCAAAACCCAGCAAAATCGCCTCTTCCCGTCCTATTTGTTTGTAAGTTGTACCCACTACAACCCGTTCTTCATTGCTAAACAACGGTAAGTTATACGCATCAGGAATGTGCCCCTGCTCAAATTCGGCGGGGGTTCGAACGTCAACCAAAGGGATGGCGTTTTTTAAGGGAAGAAATTCATCAATGGTGATATTTTTAATCATATTTAAACAGCCTTTGGCCGTAAAATTAATAATGGAAGTCGTTGCAAGAACATGATTTTGGGAGGAACTTCTTTGGAATTAAATCAAAAGGTCGTCAATTTTGACACCTGCAATTCTCATGGCTTCGTATTCCACTTCTACGATAAACTCCGTTTCATCTTGGCTAAAATTTTCATTATCCCATTCTGTAAAATAAGTCTGCACGCGCTCTTGAAGGTTAGTTGCTTCTGCCCTGAGTTGGTGGATTAAAAAGTCGGCAAAACGCAGCACTTCGTTTCGCATTAGTTCAATCGTTTGCTCCGAGGAAGACTCCACTTCGCGGTCTTCCCAATGATCCAAAATAAACCTTTCTTTGATTTTATAAGCTTCCAACTGCTCAATACGCTCCTGATTCGGCATCAATTGTTTTTTTTCAAAGGTAACAAAAATTATCCCTAACTCTTCTTTCCAAAAGTTAGGGATGATTTTTGGGCAGAACCTCTGCGCTAAATTAAGTTATTTTTAGGTCTTACTATCTGCCCATCACCAATCGTGTTTGTGCCGCTCCATTCTCATTTTCAGTTAGTTGCACATTTAATACATTGTCTTTATACAAACTTCTATCCAATGCCAATGTAAATGTATGAATCCCTGGTGCTAGGTCGGAAGCTACGCCTCGCTCCGTTAGTTTGAGCGGTTTTCCGCCCACCCAGGCGGTGATACCTGCGGTAGAATTAAAAGCCAAGTTGACGTTTCCCTTGCTTAACACTTCTATGTCAAACTTCACAAACGTATACTTTTTGTTTGCATTTATTTCAACAACAGGCAGTTCTTCCAAGGGCAAATCACCCGCTACTTTGCTATAAAAGGGCTCATAAGCAAGCTTGGCATTGTCTTTCGCCACGTAGTTAGGGCCTTCCGAAAGAATCTTTTTAACCAACTCCTTACTATTAGAAACACTGTTCCAACGACGAACAAAGCGGGTTGTCGGAACCCTAAATTTACCAGATTCGCCCATTTTGGAAAGGAAACCGATAAGGTTTTTGAATTCTTCTTTGTCCAAACCAGCCGTCAATCCCGCAGGCATCAGCGAGCCTGAAATTTTTTCAACGACACTGATTTGACTTTTAGGTACTGCTACTTCAGAGCCCGTTACGTCGCGGATGATGATTTCGGCCGTCCCGTTACTGACAATGTAGCCCATCATCTCACTTTTGTCTTTTTTAACGATGCGTTGTAGCTCGTAACCTTCTTTGATGGAGGCATTAGGGTACAGAATAGAGCGGATGATGGTCTCGGCGGGCGAGCTAGTTCCTAAGCTGCTTAGGTCTGGCCCGATGCGCCCCCCTGCTCCTCCAATGGCATGGCAGGTGAGACAAGCAAGTCCAGCTTTACGGAAAATCAATTCTCCTTTGGCAGGGTCTGCGGTTTCTGCGATGGTTTTTGCCAAACTGCTGATTTCCTTTTCGTTTAATTCCTGCGGCATTTTTTCAACTGGCAATACCCCCCCCGTTGCTTCCAATGCTTTTACGAAGGCTTTAATATCTTCACTGTTTCGTCGGTTGTAAGGGACGGAGCGTTGCAAAACCTGACGCCCTGCGATAGCCATCGACTCGGGTATTTTTTGGGAATTCAATTCTTCGGTCAATGCAACGGTAGCGGCTTTGGTAGCAATAAATGACCTAAATAATTCAGAAACATCCGTTTGACTTGGCAGCGTACGCAACAGGTCCGAGGCGATGCGGGCTGCATCAGTGGCATCTGTCGAAACCAATCGTGAAGCGGCCGCAACTCGCAAATCAGCTGGGTTTTTACTATCCGTAAGCCCAATGAGGGCTTTGCGCGCTTGGTCATTTTTCATAGAAACCAACGCGTCAAGAGCGGCTTTTCGGCTGGTTTTTTCCCCTTTTTCGGCCAAATTGACCAATTTGCCGTTCAATTCCTTGATTTGCCACAAACCAATCAGACGAATAGCAGCAGTGGCAACCGCTTCATCTTCACTTTCAATAAACCATGTAATGCGATTCAAGTCACCAGATGGTTTTGCACCTCGACGGGCGGCCTCTTCTAGCGCGGTTAATTGTGCTGCAACTTGTTTATTTTTATTTGCATTTAAATCAACAGCTTTGCCAAAAATGATGGCTAAATCTGCCGCCTTACCAAATTTAGAAATTGATGCCAATACATCGCTGCGGTATTCCTCAGGCACCCGGTCGGCTTGGTATAACTGCGCCAATTGCGAAACCGCTTCGGTACTACTGGTTGATTTCAGGGCAAAAACCGTCTTTTTGGTATCTCCAAAGAAATCTGGAGTAGTTTTCACTCGCGCTGCCCACAACGGCTCTAACTCTCGAACGGTTTGCCAAAGGGCAAAATCCAGAAACTCGTCCATAGAATTATCTAATAATGAGAGCGCCGTTCTGGCCGATTCGGCGGTTTTTACATTGCGAAGTCCAATCACAGCTTCCAATCGCACCTGCGGATGAGGGTCGGCTACAGCCTTGGTCAAATGGGCAACAGGATTTGTGACTTTCGTAAACCAAAGCCCAAGAGCCCTCAAGGCAGCCGCGCGCGCTTTGTGATTTTTGGCGTTCAATAAAGACAAAAGTAGCGGTTCATTGACGGTGTCGAGGGTTTGGTACACCCAAAGTCCCTCCAACAAATGATGTTCATAATTGGAGTCATTTTTATCCAAATTCTGAACCCATTTTTGAAGGGCTGGAATCACTTCCGTGGCCCCACGGGTTTTCAATACCTGCTTGGCCTGCGCCCTGGTCCAGTCTTCGGGCAGTTTGAGTGCTTCTAAGAGTTCATTCACTGAAGCTTTAGTTAACTGCATTTTTTTTACCAGCGGACGATTTTTTGCCACAATCCGCCAGATACGACCGTGCTGCTGGTCGCGGCGCGGGTCATGAAAATCCACTTCTCCGTGTTGGATAATCGGGTTATACCAATCGGCTACATAAATAGCTCCGTCGGGTCCAACCGAAATATCAACGGGGCGAAAAGCTACGTTATCAGTCCACATCAGGTCCTCAACCTGCTTCGAAGCATACCCACTTCCCTGTTCTTCTAGTTTAAAGCGATTGATTCGGTTGGCACGAAAGTCGTTGGTAATCAAGCTTCCTTGCCACGATTCTGGCAAGTGCCTACCCGAAACAATATCCAACCCGCTGTGTTTAGGTTGACCCGGATTCAGGCCCCTGATGATTCGCGCCGCACCAGGAGCGGTTACGAAAGTAGCCCCCGGAAAAGCATAATTGATGCCTTCTCCACCTGCCCCGTCGGTCAGGAAAGATTGCCCCCAGCGGTCAAATTGCAGCCCCCACGGATTAATCAACCCACGGGCATACACATCCATGTCGAGATTTTTGGGGTTAAGCTGCCACACACCACCGCCTTCTAGGCGCTTGGTCCCAAACGGCGTTTCGACGTGGCTGTAGATGTAAATCGACTGGTTAAAATAAAGTCTACCCTCTGGTCCCCACCGAAACGTATGAATAAGGTGGTGTGTATCGGCTGTTCCAAAACCGTTTAAGATGCGGCGTCTTTTGTCGGCTTTTCCATCTCCGTCAGTATCGGAAAAATGCAGAATTTCGGTGGAATTCGCCACATAGACACCTCCATCCCCAGGCAATATTCCCGTGGGCGTGATTAGCCCTTCGGCAAAAACGGTTGACTTATCGGCCTTGCCGTCGCCGTCGGTATCCTCGATTACAAAAATTTTATCGTTTGCTTCTTCCCCAGTTTTAAGGTGAGGATAAGCAGTACTGCTCACCACCCACAAACGTCCGTCAGCGTCCCAGTTCATTTGAATGGGCTTGGCCACGAGCGGGTCAGCGGCAAACAAGGTTACTTCAAATCCTTCTGCTACTTTAAACGAACGAAGCTCTCGCTCCACATCTGGTTCTGGATTTGCCTTGCGGTCGTCTTGGTAAACCGTAGATGTAATGAGCAGAGATAAAGGAATGAAAATAAACCGTTTAATAAACACAAGTGTGGTGTTGGACGAATTGAAAAAGCTGAACTTTTGCATAATAACTTTTAAATCTTTTATACTACTTTACCGGGGCAAGTTGATACACAATAGGCTTTGGAGCACTTTGCAGGGCTATTTGTCCTTCCAGCCATTTGATGATGAGACTTTGGTCTTCGAGGCCTTTGGCGTGGCGCCCTTGCTCGTACGAGCGAAACCCAAGAATGTATGTTCGATTGAGGGGGCGGTATTGAAAAAAGAATTGCTCATTTTTTTTCAAAATCATTTCCCTCAATTTACTGACTTGATTGAATGACGGCCCTTGGGTAATTTCAACCCCTTCAGCCCATTTTTTTTCCGACGCCGTAATCACATGCTGATTATCGGCAGTCAAGGTATAAAACCCCTTTTTCAACCCTGTTACCCTGATTATCTGGCCTTTGGTAGGAATCGAGGGATTATTTGTCGGAAACGGAAGGGGTAAAAAACGCTCCTCGGCAGTAAATTTCAGCATCCCATTCTTAACATCAGCGTCTAGCATTTTAGCCGTTGCCACCGCCTCAACGTTATCTTTTGTCACTGCAATGCTGACGGCTTTTGGTTGGGGATCCAATCCGAGATTCTTTTCCAGTACTTCGGCCAAGTAATAATACCCCGCCTCATTTAAGTGAACTCCATTTTCCAAAATAGTCGTTTTTTTGCTCATTTCTTCAATGGGTTTGTAAATATCAATAAACATTTTGCCGCGCTCAGCAGCCAACTTTTCGATGGCAGAAGCATAAACCGCAAGATTTGCATTTCTTTTTTCAACATTTGCGGTAACATCTTCATACTTGACAGGAATCGGTGAAAGCAGAATAGACTTTGCGCCCAGTGAATCAATTTTATCTAGCAACTTGGAAAGTCCATCCCTAAAACGCGGCAGGCCTACTTCACCTTCTTGCGCCTCTACGCCACCATAAGCTACAAAAACCACGGTTGGCTGTGCTTTGGTGATTTGTTGAATGAGGTGCTCATAAGGTGTCGGAGGATTGGTAAATGTACTCCTCGCTTCTCCCCAAACATTATCCCCCGTCCAACCCAAATTTCTGAATGTTACATTATGGCCTGGCCACCGCGTGGTGAGGGCCAATTCCAGGTATCCATATTGAAATTCATTTTCAAACAACGAATTTCCTAGAAAAACGACTCTGTCATTGTCTTTAAGTTCAAAAATTTGGCTCGTAGATGGGGCTATTTTAGGCTGATTTTGGGCCACTACTGACCCAATGGCAATGGAAATTACGACTAAAATAGGACTGAGTAAAGCCTTTACATTTCTCTTTTTCATACAATTTGCGGCCCGGTAATGGATACCGGCAATAGAAGGTCGTGTGAATGTGTTTTAGTTAATAGAATAAGCCAGTTCGGTATATTTCCGAACTATACATAAAAAGCTTTTATTGTAGCACTTATACTACGAAAAGGGCTATTTTCCACGAGAGGGCGTTTTTTGCTGGCAGCAATTTTTTCTTGGCTTAAATTTGTTCGTTTTTTTAGAAAGTTAGTTTTTCGTACATTTAGGAATTGAATTCCTAAATGTACGAAAATGATTCAACGACACCTCTCGTCTAAGATAAATGCATTGTTGGAAAAATACCCGATTGTGAGCATTACGGGGCCAAGACAGTCGGGTAAAACAACACTCGCAAAAATGATACGACCTGACTATCAGTATGTAAGTCTGGAAAATTTGAGTATTCGTCAATTTGCCCAATCTGACCCGCAGGGTTTTTTGACCCAATACCAAGGCGGGGTCATTTTGGATGAAGTACAATACGTACCCGAATTGTTTTCATACTTGCAAGTGTACACTGACGAAAGAAACCGAAAAGGTGAATACATTTTGACGGGTTCCCAAAATTTTCTGTTGATGGAAAAAATTACCCAATCATTGGCAGGACGAGTCGCGGTATTTCATCTTTTACCTTTTTCGTGGAACGAACTAAAAAACACCGAATATCAGTCGAAAAACTGGGAGCAATACCTGATAGAGGGCTCGTATCCGCGCAAACGCGTCGATGATATTGATGCAGATACATTTTACGAGAATTACCTCCGTACTTACATTGAAAGGGACGTTCGTCAGGTAAAAAACATTTTGGATTTAGGACTTTTCCAGCGATTTATTCAGCTACTAGCGGGCCGAATTGGGCAGTTATTCAACCAAAATAGTTTGGGAATCGAACTAGGGCTTGACAACAAAACCATGAATTCGTGGCTTTCCGTCTTGGAAACTTCTTTCATCGCTTTTCGCTTACAACCTTATTACCAAAATTTTAATAAGCGTGTGGTGGGTACGCCTAAGGTCTATTTTTATGATACAGGATTAGCGGCGTATTTACTAGGGATAAAATCTACGGATGACCTAAACCTACATTTTGCAAAAGGAACACTATTTGAAAACCTGATTATTAATGAGTTACAAAAAGATGTACTCAATGAAGGGGCCCGCCCAAGGTTTTATTTTTGGCGTGATTATGGTCAAAACGAAGTGGATCTATTGATACAAGAAGGAACGCAACTAAAAGCCGTGGAGATAAAATCAGGAAAAACCATCAACAACGATTTTTTTAAAGGTCTCAATTATTTCAAAAAAATAGCCCCTGATGCCCAACTGAACTTGGTTTATGGTGGCGTCGATTTTCAAAAAAGAAGTGACACGACGGTGTTTAGCATTGAACAAATCAACAAAATTGTAAACTAAAAAATGGAAATTGGAATTGACAGTTTCGCCGCGGTAACCATCAACTCGACGGGTGCAGAAAATACAAGTACTGAGGCAATGGCCCGTTTATTGGACCGTATCGAACAGGCAGATCAGGCAGGACTTGATGTGTTTGGCATTGGAGAACACCACCGCAAGGAGTTTCTTGACTCGGCCCCTGCGCTTATTTTGGCAGCGGCAGCCGCCCGTACCAAACAAATCCGCCTGACGAGCGCGGTTACTGTGCTCAGCGCCGCTGACCCTGTGCGGGTATTCCAAAACTTTGCAACCCTTGATTTGATTTCTCAAGGTCGGGCCGAAATGGTTGTAGGACGAGGCTCATTTACTGAAGCCTTTCCATTGTTTGGGCTGAATCTTCAGGACTACGATGCGCTTTTCTCAGAAAAGCTAGAATTATTGCTTAACATCCGTGACAATGAGACTGTTACGTGGTCTGGAAAATTCCGCCCTGCACTTAAAAACCAACCCATTTACCCAAGACCCCAACAGGATCCGTTCCCCATTTGGTTAGGGGTAGGCGGAACACCTCAGTCGTTTGTACGAGCTGGAGTGCTCGGTTTACCGCTGATGGTGGCCGTGATTGGGGGCGAAACGCACCGTTTCCGGCCCTTAATTGATTTGTACCGTGAAGCAGGTAGAAGGGCTGGCCACGCACCAGAAAAATTAAAAGTAGGCTTACATTCTATCGGATACGTGGCAAATACAACCGAAGAAGCCATTGACGACTTTTATCCAGGTTACGCCGAAACTTTTACCCGAATCGGTAAAGAACGGGGTTGGCCACCCGTGAGAAGAGAACATTTTGACGCCCAAAGAGGACCACAGGGGGCGCTGCTCATTGGTAATCCAGAAGAAGTAGCAGAAAAAATTCTGCGCCACAGCGAAGCACTTGGTGGTATTTCCCGATTAACTTTCCAGATGGACAATGCCGGATTATCGCATTTAAAGCTGATGAAATCCATCGAATTGATTGGGACACGTGTTGCGACAATGGTAAATCAGTAGAATTATAGGCCTGAAAACTGCCTGAGAATTGTCTAAATTAGGGCTAACTACTTTGACTCAGAAAATAAACGATTCTCAGGCGGCTTTAAAGACCTAATTTTGTGGCGGCATTGTGTTTTTTGATGTCCTCAATTCGGGTGTATCGCTGAATCATCAAACTCGTTTTATGCTTGCTTTGACGCATAATTTCAGAATCGTCGGCACCGTTGATCTTTGCAATGGTGATAAATGAAGCCCGCAAGGAGTGCGCCGAATATTTTTCTCCTAAGTATTTTTTGACCGTAGTATAAACCGTCATGTCGTTGAGTCGGTCAGTCGTTAGTCGGTCGCCCTTACGTACTCTTACGAACAGCGGGCCAGCGGAGCGCTCTAGCCGCGTAATCCAGTTTTTTAAATTCCTAATAGGACATAAACTTGCTTCGGGGCTGTAAAAAAATGCCTTTTCTTCTGCTTCCCCGTATTGATTGGTTTTACTTTTTGACGAGGTTATTATTGCTCCTTCTTCGTTAAATTCAATATTTTCGATGTTTAAATCCACCAATTCTGAACGGCGGTAAGCTCCTGCAAAGCCCAATAAAATCAGGCTTTTATCACGCATTCCAGCGTTGGTTTCGGTCTCCATTGTTCGTAAAACTTTCTTTAATTCATTCATCTGAAAAGCAGGAGCCTGTTTTTGGCGAATGCCTTTGGTTCGTTTGATGCCCTCCATCACCGCCTGGAAAGCCCGGTCATGCGTGGGCAGGTCAACATTATTCAACTCGTGCAACTTCCGAATGGCCGCTAATTTACGATTAATACTCGCCCACTTGTGCGTATCGGCCAAATGTGAAACGTACGCTGACAAAGTCGCAGCCGTGGCGGGGAATTCTGTTTGCCCGTTTTCATTACACCATTCCTTAAAATAATGTACATCCGATTTATAGGCGCGTTGGGTATTGGCTGCCCCTTCCAAGCCTTTGCGCACATAATCGGCGATTTTTCCAGAAAGTGCTTTGGGAAGTTGGGCATTAGGCGAAGTTGCTGGAACGTTTTGAGAGGCAGTGTTTTTTGACATCGGTTCAAAAAAGGGGTGAAAAACAAAAATAATTATTACTTGTGATAATTAAACCTTATCGTAAGTAATAATTTTACTTACGAATAAAAAAAAGATATAAAATTATAAAACTAAGTGCAATTGATTTATTCAATAAATGCAGCTTAATGAGCGAAGAAAAAAGGCAAAAAAAATATTAGCTTAAAGTAGTAGACGGCAACTATCCTGCCATGCGTCGAGAGTTATTGAAGGAGTTATTTATTTGAACCCGAAATGGTTTTATGAATTCAGGATTCTCTAAAATATTTCCTAATATCTCAATTTCTTTTTCATGCGAACTTCTAACTGGGCCTTCTAAATGGAGTTTATTGTCTTTGACCGAATAAAAATGATAAGCTTTAAAAACCTCATTCCAAAGAATGACGCAAGGTTGTCCGTTGTAAATGACAATATCTGCTTCGAAGAGATTCTCCCCGTTTTTGTCACTAAAGCCAATAAATTGGAGTTCGATAAACCGTTTTATTTTCGGATTAGTTTGAAAAGCTGAGCCATCAGGTAAGATAAGTTTCAATCCCTCATCAATATGAAGTTGCACAGGCAAACCATCGAGTGTTAGCTTAACTGGCGATAGATGCATTTTTTTTCCATCCCATACCTTAAATACATTTCGTTTGTTAGGTAGCCAATCCATCGTATTGTTGTTTTAAATTTTGAACTTAAAGCACTTCGGATGACTGTACCCAAAACCGTATCGCAAAAGATTTGAGCTTGTACATCAGATGATTATTTTTGATACATATTGTTGCAAATATATGTTACAATATGTATCACATACAAGTTTTTGCAATGATTTTTCAGGTATATTTTTTGTATACCAATAAATTGGCTACTATTTGGGTATTTATCCAACCATTTGTACATTTGTTACGTAACAATTTGTAGCATGTACGTATCCTCAAACCTTGTTTTCCTCAGAAACAAAGAACATAAAAGTCAGAATGACATCGCCGATGCAGTACAAATCGGGCGGGGAAGCTATTCTCAATACGAACGCGGACGTTCTATGCCACCGATGGACGTTCTCCTGCGTCTGGCTGATATTTTTAAGGTAAGCCTGGAGACGTTGGTTAGAAAAAATTTGGCAACAATGAATGCCAGCCAACTGGATGAAATCTTTAATGCTCACCTCAAAAATGCCAAGGGCCTCAACTTGCGCATTCTGCCCATATCAGTGGGCAACGACAACCTTGATAACGTAGAATTGGTACCGAAAAAAGCCAAAGCAGGGTACATTGGCGGAGGGCACGAAGATGCCGATTTTATATCCGAGTTGGTACAGTTTAGGTTACCAATGCTCCCCACAAATCGGAAGTTTCGGATGTTTCAGATAGAAGGAGATTCTATGTATCCAATACCTGATGGCTCGTATGTACTTGGCTCTCATGTTCATAACTGGTTTAGCGTCCGCGAAAACAATGCTTATATCATCATCACCAAAGAAGACATTGTTTTTAAAATAGTAACAGCTAAACCCTCAGTCCAAACCACCGAACCGTACCTGACACTCACTTCCTTAAATAAGCTTTATGCTCCCTATGATTTAAAATTGGAAGAGGTGTTGGAGATTTGGGAATTCAGTCTTTATATGAGTTCTGAACTTCCCGAACCCGAACAAGAAGCACCCTTTGGCGAAATACTGAATGAAATTAGGGGGCTAAAAAGAGAGTTTATTGCCCTGAAGTTAGGATTGAATGACAAGAAATAAGCCTTTTGCACTCAAAGGGAGTAGCCTCTACTACTCCCCGCGAAACTAAACGATACTGTTTTTCACAAACTTTAATCAGTGCTTCAATGAGCGTTTTTTAATCATCCCACCTTTGGTATCTTTTACACTGCTCATTACAACGAAAGAATTGGGATCAATGGTTTGAATCTCGGTGTTCAATTTATTAAGCTCCAAACGCGTAATAACCGTGTAAATAATATCAAATTCACCAGTTTCGCCGCTTTTACCGTAGCCGCGTTTTCCTTTGTATACCGTCACACCTCGGCCCATTTCGTTGATAATCATTTGCCGTATCTCTTCGTTGTGAACCGAAATAATGGTAACGCCCGTGTATTCATCAATACCCTCAATGACAAAATCTAACGTTTTGGAAGCAGCCAAATACGTAATCATTGAATAAAGGGCAGTTTCAATGGAAAGAAAGTAGGCTGCTGCCGAAAATATAACAATGTTAATCATGATGATAATGTCACCGATGGTGGTGCCAAACTTGCGGCTTAGAAAAATAGCCAAGACTTCTGTCCCATCAATCACGGCCCCACCCCTCACGGATAAACCAATTCCGGCTCCCAGAAAAAAACCACCAAATACGGCCACCAACAAGTTATCGTTGGTTATTTCCGGAAAATGAACGGTTGCCACACAAACTGCTAAACCCGCAATGGCGAGGGCCGTTTTGACCGCAAATTGTTTGCCGATGACGATGTAACCGAGGAAGACAAACGGTAAATTTATCAGCACTAATAAAACCGCGAGAGGTATACCCGTCAGCTTTGTAATAAGGAGTGATATTCCAGTGGCACCTCCATCGATAAAACTATTGGGAATCAAGAAACTTTCCAACCCAAAAGCGGCCGACGCAATTCCGAGGCAAACCAAGATAAAATCTTTGAAATACCTGACAATATTAATTTTGAGTTCACGAAAGCCTTTGGCCAGTACGAAGTCTGAATATTTCTGTTGGTCCCCTAGCGATTTTTTATTGCGAAGAATCGTTTGGGTGATTACTTTGGTCAAGAACGAATTCATATTTTTTATATTTTGAAATGGATGGGTGTGAATTTTATCCCCAACAGAGTCGCTAAGCAACACTGTTGGGGAGGGGAAATTTATCGTAGAGAGGTCACTACTGCAATTTTGTCATTGACAATCTTACCCCATTTTTCTACCATTTGCAGCTCACCAGATAGTGTCAAACTATCATGAGCAGCATTATAAAATTCCAAAATAACCTCTGGTTTTTGTTTATTCTGGTAAGTAAATGCCAACTCAAGTATATCGATTCCACCCGAACTACTGGCTGTTTTTCGGGTGATAATGACCCGACATTTTTGAATTTCAGAGAGGTTTATTTGTTGTAAAAACGCTTGGTCCTTCACGGTTCTTGTAAAGAAAATTACGTCATTTTGGTCATCAATTCCAATGCTTGAACGATGCCATGAATCAAATCTGCTGACAGTAAAATTGCTCATTTTGGCAAAATCGAAAAGCCTTTGGCGTAGTTCCTCACCTTTTTTACGATTATTTACACTTATTAAAACAAACGGTATGATACAAATAAGTATGACAATCATACCTACGATTGAAGCTCCTAAATCCATTTTTTAGTCTTTTAAATTTTTAAAATACACAATCGCTACAGAGACGACAGTCAAAGCCATTTCTGCAAAGAATAATTTATAAGAAGTTACGAAAGGATAAAAACTTAATTACCAGAAGTAATGGAAAGGAAAAATGATATCGGTCCGCTCTAAACGCACCAATAAGTTGAGGGAATAGAAACTGTACTGTGAAAAAGTCGTGTCAAATAACTGCTCAGCTGTTTTGTAGCACGCCAGAAACCTGTTTATAAAGTTTTCGGGACGAGGAAACGAAGGGGATTGTGGAGGCGCAACTGATATTTCGGCGTGCGCAGTGAGGCAAAATAGCTCTGGTAATTGTACAGAACTACTGTGTTTACTTTGAGAATCAGCAAGTTGCAAATCTGCTGAATGGTTGACAAAAGCATTCCCACTGTATAAGCTTAATATAAAGCTATACAGGGTTAAAATGCCTAAGAAACCAATCAGTTTTGCCGCTTTTTTCACCAAATAAAGGTTATAATTGATTATTGTATTTCGGCAAGTTACAAAAAATAGCAAATTTAAACTACTGTTTGAGAAGAAATCACAATTGAAAAACAAAATAAAAAACTGCCTTTTCAAAAAATACCTTTAAAATAAACAGGTTTAAGCGCCTTTGTTAGCTAAAAATAGGCGTTGAAGCAGTATATTGCGATAATTATAGGTTATTCTATTTTGTCCTCACTTCATTATGCAAAAACTTAGATTTACGTCTCCTCCCCCCCCATTATTTAGTAAACTCCCCCCACGTTGGTTTACCTCAAACGATCAAATTGGCTTCATGTCGATTTTGTTTTTTTTCCTTTTGTACTCCACTGGTTCGATGGCTCAACTCACAAAAGCCAAGGAAGATTCTATCTACGTGCGACAGCATTATACAAAACTAGAACGAATGGTGCCCATGCGTGACGGGGTCAAACTGTTTACCTCTATTTATGTTCCAAAGGATGTATCGACGGGGGCAAAATACCCCATTATGCTTTGCCGCACGCCTTACAGTTCGGCACCGTATGGCGACACACTGTACAAAACATCACTGGGGCCTTCCATGCATTTTGCACGCGATGGGTATATTTTTGTTTATCAAGATGTTAGAGGAAAATACATGTCTGAAGGTGATTTTGAAGCCTATCGCCCGTTTATTCCAAACAAGAAAAACAAAACCGATAATGACGAAAGCTCCGATGCATTTGATACCATTGATTGGTTAGTCAAAAATGTGGCAGGAAACAACGGTCGGGTGGGCACTTGGGGCATCTCTGCGCCGGGTTATTATACCACCATGACCAACATCGAAGCGCATCCCGCTTTGAAGGCTTCTTCGCCACAAGCCCCCGTAACAGATTGGTTTATGGGCGATGACCGCCACCACAACGGGGCATTTTTTTTGATGGGTACGTTTTCGTTTATCTCTTCTTACGGCGCGCCAAGACCCACACCTAGCCCCAAGGGGAAGCCAGGGTTTTCGGCCTACGGCACTCCCGATGGCTACGAGTTTTATAAAAATCTAGGGCCGCTTAAAAATGTAAATGAGAAGATTTTTAAGGGAGAAAACCGCATTTGGAATCAGTTGATGGAGCATGAAGTGTACGATGAATTCTGGCAATCACGTACGCCAGTTCCGCACCTTAAAAACATCAAACCCGCCGTGATGGTGGTGGGCGGTTGGTTTGACCAAGAAGATTTGTACGGACCTTTGAAAGCTTACGCAGGTATTGAACGTAACCAACCAAAATCGCCCAATCACTTGGTCATGGGTCCGTGGATTCATGGCGGATGGGCACGGGGCACGGGTGAATCGTTGGGCCATATCCGTTTTGGCTCCCGTACAAGCGATTTTTACCAAACAAACATTGAATTACCCTTTTTTAATCATTACCTGAAAGAAAAACCAAACCCAGAACTGCCCAAAGCTTATATTTTTGAAACTGGCTCCAACGAATGGAAAAAATATGACCAATGGCCTCCCAAAAATACCGTTGAAAAAAAACTTTATCTGCACTCTGATAGTAGTCTTTCTTTTTCGCCCACCATCACAACGGCCCCACCCGCATTCAATGAGTACCTAAGCGACCCAGACAAGCCCGTTCCTTACACCGCCGAAATTAGAAATATCAGAGGAAGCGATTTCATGTACGAAGACCAACGATTTGCCGCCCAACGCCCCGATGTGCTGGTGTATGAATCGGAAGTTTTGACGGAGGATGTGGCGATTTCGGGCAATGTTTTTGCCAATCTGTTTGTATCAACCACGGGCACTGACGCCGATTTTGTGGTAAAATTGATTGATGTTTATCCGGGCAATGCGCCCAATGATAGCCCCGAAAATCCACGTAAAGCAATGGGTGGTTTTCAATTATTGGTACGTGGAGAAGTGATGCGGTCTAAATTCAGAAAGAGTTTTACGGTGCCTGAGGCAATGGTACCCAATAAAGTTGAGCATGTAGCCTTCGACATGCAGGACGCCGCCCACCGCTTCAAAAAGGGTCACAAAATTATGATTCAGGTCCAAAGCAGTTGGTTTCCATTGGTTGACCGTAATCCACAAAAGTTCGTAAATATTTACAAAGCAGAAGCGAGTGATTTTCAGAAAGCCTTTCACCGTGTGTATTGCTCAGGCAATAGTTCTTCTTACGTCAGCGTCAGGGTGTTAGAGTAATTCTTTCTTTCAATGTTTTGTAATAAAAAAAGGTGTTTGTTGAAGCTAACAACTACTTCAACAAACACCTTTAAATGAAGGACTTAAGTGATTATTTTCTTCTCCTTTTTTTGTATTCACAGGTCGAGTTATCGGCCTTTACAAAATAGGATTTGTAATTTTTGGCTTTCGGGTCCATACATCCTTTCAGCTCCAACAGCTCAACTTTACGGAATTCAACGGGGTGACTTTCACTTTGCAGCGAGATTGATCCATGTTCCAATAATTTTCCGTTGACCAACAGTGCAGGGTCGTGTCCGCTCACGTTACCGCCTCCAAGTTGGGGTTTATTGTATTCCAACACTTTTTCTCCATTTGCAAAATGTTGAATGAGTGAATCGCCCAATACCAGTACTTCGGCCCGTACCCATTGATCCCCATTATAGGTTTGTGAGGTAGAATTAATGCAATGTTGCGTAATTAACTTACCGTCAATGACAACATTTGTACCCGGCGTACATAGGTTGCAGGTAGTACGTTTTTTGTCGTTTCCTCCCAATAACTGTACTTCGATAGATGCTGGGAAATCTTGCTTTAAACCCATGGTTTCGGCGGGCTGACCATGAACCATGATGCCGCTATTGCGCCAGGCCCAGCCTTCTCCTTTGGGAGCCTGCTCGCCCACAAAACGGTATTCTACAGCAACCCGATAATACGAAAAATCACCTTTGTAGAAAATGTGGCCGTATTGTTGTTTGAAATCATCGTAAGCGTCATACCTCACAACCATACTGCCGTTTTCGACCCGAAAGGTATTTCCAAAATTTTCGTTAAGGGCGTATCCTCTGATTTTAACATCCCAACCGTCGAGATTTTTACCGTTAAACAATTGTTTCCATTCCTCTTTATCGGCTTTTTTTTGCCCAAAAGCCACGACTCCGAGTAGGATCAATAGGCCTGTCAATGATGCTTTCATAGGTATATTATTAAGTACGTTACATTATTTTTGTTGGGCAAGGAAAGTCAGCAATGAGGCAAATTCCTCGTAAGAAAGTGCATTAACCAACCCTGAAGGCATCATCGACGTTTCCATTTCTTTACGACTGACAATGTCAGATGTTTTAAGGGTTGTGACCTGCCCCGTAATATCTCTCAATACTACTTTGGTCGCCGATTCTTCCGTAATGAAGCCCATGTAGCTTTTATTACGCTTGGCGGTGATGAGAACCGTAGAAAATCCTTGCGAAATTGAGGCATTGGGCTTTAGGATAGATTCTGCAATCTGTTCCCGATTCATGATAGAGCCAATTTGCCCCATGAAAGGGCCTTTCATTACTTCGCCTTTTGAAAGGCTGTGGCAGGCAATACAGCCTTGTTGGGTAAAAATCGTTTTTCCTAACGCCGCATCTCCCTGAAATTTGGCCATGGCCAACATAACATCTTCAATCGACGCCTCTCCTACCTGTCCTTTTTTATTCCTGATTTTTTCCAAATCAACCTTTACTTCCTCCTTCACGGCCACTGGTTCTTCTTTCCCAAACTCAGGGATTTCCATCCGGTGACGACTGTTTAGGTCGATGTAAAACTGTTTATCGGTCGATTTTTGCCACTCCGCCACCAAGAAATCCTTGATTGCCGCTGAAGACTCCCACGTAATTGCTTTATAATAAGGCCCGTGGGTATCGGGGCGAGTGCTCCACCACCAAGAGCCATCATAATCAGCTTCTTTTTTATAAATCCGCGAAAGTGTAGTAAGGATTTGCTTTTTTAGCGATTCATCATTTGTACGCTGGTAGGCAGCCATCAACCCATTTGCAGCTTTAGAATCGTGCATATAGCGCAACGCCCAAAGCGCAATCGTTGAATTGGCAGTTCCAATGGCTTTTACGCAAGCATCCACGGCATTTAGGCTTACAAGCGACCGTACCGCGATGTGGGCTGGAATAATGGCCGAATTTGGCGTAGCGTGAGGGCCTTCCGTACCAATGGCTGGAGCGGCAAACGTGGAAGGAACGGCCACTTGCAACAGCGCATCAGCGACCTCTGTACGACCCAAACGGCCCAGTCCAACGGTAGCCGCCACCCTAACCCGAGGAGAAGAATCTTTTAATCCATTGAGGAATGGTTCTGTTGGCACGGGCGCCAGATTTCCCTTTCGGTCTGCCAATGCGCGTAACGCAAATTCTTTCAAATCTGCATCTTCTGTCAGCTTGAGTAGATTCGCTATACCCTCAACTCCAGTGGCTTGTGCGTAGGTAAAAAGCGCCGCTACGCGTGCCGCAAGCGGTTTATTTTTGTCGGTTGTTAATTTCCAAACCGCCTTACTGTATTTTTTCGTCGGACGCGTAAGCAATTCCTGCTGGGCCGCCAATCGAGCTACTGCACTGCCCGAAGATAAGTAGGCTGTTAACTTACTTACCGACGCTTTTTTAAGGTCAGCAAAAGGCTTGTAAACCCAGTTTTTGGGGACAGCCCGTACCACAAATCCTTTTTTAGGATTGCCCGAATAACCTGCCCCATCCCAAGCTGAAAGATAAGCCCGCCCAGAAGCATCGATATCAATATCGGTGATTTGGGCTAATTTAATAAACGGCTCCTCTTTCTGAGTAAAGCTGGCACCATCTGGCGTAACGCGGTGAATATAGAGCTGGCTGCGCCCCCAATCGGCCATCATGGGTACGTTATTGTATTTTGCGGGCCAAGTTGCGTCATCCATAAACAGCGCTCCAGTTCCCGAGCCGCCGCCCAAGTCAATCAGTGCGGGGATAATTTCATCGGTAAAATGTTTGAACAACACGGGATAACCGTATTCGCCAGACTGAATTTGGTTGCTGAAACGAATGTTCCAACCGCCGCCGTCGTTGGTATTGCCCCGGGCAAAAATATTCATGTACGGGTCAATGGCTACGTCATAAATATTTCTCATGCCATGGGTATATACTTCCATTTCGGTACCATCAGGACGAACACGGACAATTCCCCCGCCCAACATGGTCATTTTTTTTCCTGAACGGTCGGTAGCGTTATGGAAACCAAAATCCCCAACTGCTATGTAAATCCATCCATCAATCCCCATGCGGATTCCGTTGGTGGCGTGGTCAGTTCCGCGACTTTGTAGAAATTTGGGCGAACTGATGTGCTCGATAAGAAGGGATGAAGGTCCATCGGCCACCCCATCATTGTTTTTATCTTCAAAAACCACCAAATTCATTCCCGTTGCAATTCCCGTTTCTTTGGAGAACACGGTATGAAGTACATAAACCCGGTCGCCAATGGGTAGAATTCCACGCGGATTGTCCGCCAAAGCATACGTAGTATGTTGGTCTATTTTTCCATCATTATTAGTATCAACCAATCTGACTATACTTCCATTGCCAGGTTTTTTACCAAGTGAACCCATTTTATCAACCCCAACATACACCTCTCCTGAAGGAGCTACGGCAATACATGCTGGACTGGGTGTGATGTCGGCGCTGCTGAAATTAGAAATACTAAGCTCTTCGGGCCAACTTGAAGCATTCCGTAGGGAATCAATTCTGGTTGTAGTAGTGTAGTTTTTCGGTGTTTCAGTTCTCCACGGTTGGGTACCGTTTAAAATGAGGAAAAGCAATGAAGCAATTAGTGTGTAGGAGACTTTTAGCATATAAGATAGAAATTTATGGTCATTGAGTAAAGTAGGGTTTTAACGGATTATAATACTGACTTCGAAGTCTTTTGATGATTTATTTTGCTACTTCAACTCCAATTATTAAGTAAAAGACGAGTTTGTTCTCTCATAACTCACGCAAAACTACTAATTCAACCGAATGAATATACCTTTTTTCTGATTTGGATGATAATTAGTATATGTTTAACCTTGAGTGAAGTCCTAGACGAACATAACTTTTGACGTTTTAATCATAAGTGCAAGTTTTGCACTTATGATTAAAATATTGTTTATCAGATAGTTATAAATATTTTTTATTCTTTGTATTTAAAAACAACAATTTTAAATTCTTTCATTTTTTCACAAGAACAACCGAATATTTCTGTGTTTTTGTAGCCACTACTTCTACATTAAAAAAGTAAAAAACCATAAGTGCAAGTTTTGCACTTATGGTTAAAATGTTGATTATTAATACATTATAAATATTTTTTTAATTCTTTTACCTTTTGCACAAGCAGTGCGTAGTCTGATTTTGAAACCATATTTGTCGCAATTCTTGCTACTTCCTTTTTGCGTTGTGTCAGCTCTACCAGAAAAGGAGATGAGTCTGTTTTGGCGGGCTCAGAAAGTGCCTCAAGGGATTGAAACGCTCCTTCAGCAACATCTTCCCGTTTGCCCAATTCCTGTATTGTTGTTTTGTTCAGAGTGGCGTTGCCAGCCAATACCTGTTGACGTAGCTCTGGCGAAAACTTAGAAATACCCTTGGCAAAATTTCCATCGTTTTTAATTGTACGCTGGCTAACTTTGAATTCATCGGCCAGCTGCTTCGAGATATCTATACCACCTTCTTCGCGGTCGTATTTTCCCTTGCGACCTTTTTCACGATTGTACCTTAGCCCCCTAAAAAAAGACAATTGCTCGGGGCTTAAATTTCGACGTCCTAGTTGGAAATCAATCATGTAATCCTTGACTTTCTCAAGGTCATCAAACTTTAGAAGTACAATCTTAAAATCAATCGTATATTTTTGGCAAATCGTGTATCGATTGTGCCCGTCGATTAACACATAAGCCATTTCGTCAGTGTCATCCAAACCCGCCGCCTTTCGAGTTGTTTCCCATACGGCCAGTGGGTCTTTACATCCCTGACTCAAGATATTTGCTTCCAGTATGGACAATTCGTCGGTCGTCAGTGGGGTAATAAATTGACGAAGTTCTTCCAGAATGATAAGTTGCTTTTTTATTTTTTCCACTTCAGAAAATGCCGAACTAGGCAATTGAGCTGTTGCTTTTTTGATACCCGACATGAAATCTTTTGCCATATCTCGAAGAAAATTTATGCTGTTGCCAGTTCCTTAGCCAGCGCCAAATACTGGTTTGCGGAATTGGATTTAGGGGAATATTCAAACAGGTCTTGTTTGGCTACCTGCGATTGTTTGATGACCGTGGAGGTTTCAATCAGGGTGTCAAAAATGGCAAAATGACCATAAACCTGACAAATATGATCAATCATTGTACGATGAACGCTCTGATTTTTGTGAACCATTGTAAAAAAAATCCCCCTCACTCGTAACGAATAATTCAAATGTTCTCTAATTTCAAAAATACGATTAAACAGATTCTCAACCCCGTGATAGGCCGATGCTTCGGGCTGAATCGGAATGAGACATTCGTGCGAAGCAACCAGCGCGCAGGTAGTCAGCACATTAAGAGCGGGAGGGCAGTCAATCAAAATAAAATCATACTCAGAGAGGATAGGAGCAAGTTTGTTGGATAATCGCTTCTCGCTGCCAATTGAATTTACCAGTTCTAACTCCCGGTAAGCCATTTGAATATCAGAGGGGGATAAATGCAGTTTTGGCTCTATTTCGATGATTGGAAGCTCTCTTTTATCCAACAAAGAATCAATTATCTGCGTTTCGGGTTGATGGATTCCAAAACATTGTGACAAATTTCCCTGCGAATCCATGTCCAGCATCAGCACGCGGTTCCCGAGCAAACTCAGGGCTTTGCCAAGGTTGATGGTAGATGTTGTTTTTCCGACTCCGCCTTTGTGATTGACGATAGATATTACTTTGGCTTTGCTGAATTGCTCCTCCGAAAAACCATAGTTTCTCAATACTGGTCCCAATTTAGACAAGTGGTTCTCGTTGAGATTTATCAGTCCACCCTGCGCCTTGTAGAGGGTTTTTGAAGGCAATCCCGCCTCTTTTTCAATTTGTGAATGATTCAGTGCAGGTTTTGATCTAAGAAATCGAAACACAATATCCTGTGTCAACATCAGCAATAAGGGTTAAAGTAGAGAGCCAAAATTAGATATAATTTTATCAATATCTCTTTTTTTAGATATAAAATTATCTAAAAGTACCCTGTTACATAATCATGATTTACTTGATGAGACATCAAAGAATGTGAATTGTCAATAAATTCAAATTGAAAATAGTAGTTGCGAGCTAGTTAGTGAATGTAAAGGTTTCACCACCAAAATTATGATTTAACAGGCTAAGCTCACGACAGAGAAAAATAATTGATAAAATGGTAATTTCAAATAAAAGTATTGTGGTAAAGTTTTACCAAAGTACTTTTATCAGTACAACTAATAAGAGGCATCTTCCTCCACATTTTGGTAGTAATCCATACCCAAGTTCGTGATCAGCTCTTCCCCCATCAGATAACGAAGGGTATTTTCGAGCTTCTCAAGTTGTTTAAACAAATCGTGGATAGGCTCCAGTTCGGGCAAAGTCTGAGGAGCTTTCCAATAAAACGAAAGCCATTCCTGAATTCCCGCCAATTCGGCCCGCTTGGCCAAATCAAGAAACAAGGCCAGGTCAAGCACGATCGGTGCGGCCAAAATTGAATCCCGACAAAGAAAATTAATTTTGATCTGCATCTGATACCCCATCCAGCCGAAAATATCAATGTTATCCCAACCTTCCTTATTATCACCCAAAGGAGGATAATATTCGATTCGCACTTTGTGATGTATATCGCCCCACAATTCAGGGTTTTGTTCACCGTTCAGGATTCCATCCAGCACATTGCCCTTGGATACTTCTTTGGTTTTAAAGTTTTCGGGAACATCAAGTACCAATCCGTCGCGGTTACCTAAAATATTGATTGAAAACCAGCCTCTTACGCCCAAAGCCCTTGCTCTTAAGCCAGGAGCCACAATTGTTTTCATCAGGGTTTGTCCCGTTTTGAAGTCTTTGCCCGCAATAGGGGTGTTGGTCAATAGGGCCAATTCTTCCAGCGCGGGAATATCCAGACAAAGATTGGGTGCCCCCATGGCAAAAGGAACCCCCGATTTTAAGGCGGCATACGCATACATCATTGAGGGGGCAATGTCCGGGTCATTTGTACGTAACCCTTCCTCAAACTTTGCCAATGAAGAATGTACCTCTTGTGCCTCATGGTAAATTTCCGTCGAACCCCACCATACCATTACAAGACGGTCGCAGTTGTGGGCAATTTTGAAATTTTCAATATCTGCCAAAAGCTCTTCGACCAGCGTCGACTTGTCGGTGTGTGTCTTCACATTTTCACCTTCCAGGTTATCAGCGTATCGCTATTTTAACGGGAGGAGATCATTTGAACACCTGTCGCAGTCGAATCAAAGGGTACCGGGAAGCTATCAGTCGATACGGAATGACGCCTGACGAATCACTGATCGTGAAAACGGGTATGAGTTTTCAAGAAGGACGAGTGGGCTTTCAGAAGGTGATGAGTATGGAACAAAAGCCCGATGCTATTTTTGCCACTGGAGAACAAATAGCGTTGGCGGTTTATTCCGAGACAAAAAAAATGGGTCTTCACATCGGCAGTCAACTAGGATTGGCAGCTTTCAGTTGCGATCCTTTACTGGCGCTGCTTGAGCCTTCGGTAACGGGTCTGGGCCAAAAGGGATTTGAAATGGGCAGCATGGCGGCCCAACTCTGTATCAACGAAATTGAAAATGAAAACAAATCGACAAAATCACGCGCCGAAACCCTCTCCAATGAGTTGATCATTCGGAAATCTAGCCTGAAAACAAGTGCCGATACTCTGGTGGTAAGTTCATACAGCAGTTTCCTGAGCGGAAAAAACAGCGATGAATCACTCGTTTATATCTACTGAGTTTCTGCCCCAGAATTACTTTCCAAACTCAAGCCATCGAAGATTCAGCGTTTTCCAGATATTGGCTCCTCCCGACGTTTCCCTGTACACGACATAAACATCCTGCAGCCCTTCGGACGCACGAAGGGGGACCGTGGTTTCTTCTACATCCTTACCGCCGACGGGTACTTCTGCAATGACGGGCCCCAACGGGCTGCCCGCCCTGATTTCCAGCGTACCGATCAGTTTTGGTGTATAGAGATTGGTTTTCAGGGTTTTTAACCCGGTCAAATCCAAATTTTTAAAGCAGATCCAGGCACCAGTTTCATTGTAATTCATTGTGGAAGCACCTAGGGCGGGGGCGTTTTTCTTAGCCACTTTATGGAATACATCCGCTTCGGAAGCCACAAATTTTGCGGGACGCAAACGAACAATATCCTGCCCCACCAGCCTTCCGGCATCGGTGTAGCGGGCAATCATAAAATAGCTCCCCTGCGGCTGACTTAGTTTGACACTTCCCTTTGACGGAAGCTGCGGGCTTGGTCTGTTGAGTGAAAGTATATACCGAACCATTTCGGCGGCATCTTCCTTGAGCAGTTGCGGGTGCGCCGACATCACGTGGTCTTTGGTCCAAACCCCTCCCCCGCCGTTGATGATCTTTTCGGCCAGTTTCGAAATGTCGACTTCGGAATAGCGTTTGGCTACCTCCTGATAGCTCGGACCTACGGATTTATTATTGAGGGCGTGACATGCCTTGCAGTCACTTTGTTCTATCAATGTTTTGCCTTTCAGCGTCACTTCTCCTGTAGCCATCATACCTGCTGCGTCTTCACCTTCTGGCAGGTAATGAAACAATACCTTGATTCGCTTGGGGTCAGTGATTTTGTCCTCGCGGTCAGTTACTTTTACCTGATAGTTGACTTCGCTTTCATCGAAATAAAAAGAGCGATTTCCCTGCCAGTCCACCCTGACTGTCGGCGGTTCGTTGCCTACGCGTACCGTCAGTCTGTTTTCCGTCATTTTTCCTTTGGGGTCAGTGACCCGTACTCGACTTTGATAAATACCAGGCTTGGTAAAGGTAAAGGTTGGCTCAGGCCCCCGACCCTGTACGGTGTTTGCCGTAAAAAACCACTCATACTTCAGCGAATCGGATTTATCATAATCAAAAGAACCTTTGGCCGAAAATCGGACCTTCAGCGGCGCGGCTCCAACGGTTTTATCGGCTGTAATTTTGGCCACCGGGGCGCGGTTACCTTCGTTGTATTCAATCCGAACCAGTTTGGCATCGGTATTTTTGGCGCGCCAGTAAGTACCGTATTCCAGCATGTAGAGCTCACCCTTCTTATTAAAGGCCATATCAACGGGGTGGTTGAATTCGGTCTCCGGCAGAAAGCGCTCCAATTTTTCCAAATCACCGTTTTCTTTCATTTTAGCCATAAACACCCATCCTCGCATCCAGTCGTATATAAAAAGTTTTTTGTCAAAATAGCGGGGGAACTTTCCCGCAAAAGCTTCATAATCATCGTAATAATAGACCGGGCCACCCATGGCATTGCGCCCGCCCGTACCAAGTTCTGGAAACTCGGGAGAATCGGCATACGGATACCAAATGAAGGCGCTTTGGGCGGGAGGAAGTTCTTTCAGCCCTGTATTGTTGCGGGAAAAATTAATCGGTTTCCGAGCATCAAACAGCTCTCCCGATTTCTTTGCATCAAAATCATAACGATAATACGGCTTATTGTTGCCGACAAACATCGGCCAACCGAAATTTCCTGCCCGGCGTGCCTGATTGATTTCGTCATTTCCTCTCGGGCCGCGCATCAGGCTGTCATTCCCGGCATCCGGGCCCACTTCTCCCCAGTACAGAAATCCAGTACGGTTATCTACCGAAATACGGTAGGGATTGCGGCATCCCATCACGTAGATTTCAGGACGGGTGCCGGGCGTGCCTTTGGGAAACAGGTTTCCTTCGGGAATGGTATATGCGCCATCCATTGTAGGATGAATTCGCAGAATTTTACCGCGCAGGTCATTGGTATTGCCAGATGATTTGAGGGCGTCAAAGCGAAGGCGGCCAGGACGGTCATCCGAAGGCGAATAGCCGTCTGATTCAAATGGACTGGTGTTATCGCCGGTGGAAAGATACAAATTCCCTTTCGCGTCAAAGGCAAGCGAGCCCGCTGAATGATTGACTCCTTCGTGCAGCAGCGGTACGCGTAGAATTTCTTTTTTATTGATCAATCCGGTGGCTGTGACCTCAAAACGACAAAGTACGTTTGCAAACCCCTCTCTTTGAGGTACTGGGTCGCCGTAATACATGTACAGCCAATGATTGGTACTGAAATTAGGGTCAAGGGCCAGGCCCAGCAGTCCGTCTTCGGCGGTAGCACGTACACTCAGCTTGGCAATGAGCTTTTTTTTATTGGTTTTAGGGTCAAAACTGTTGAGGTTACCGATCCGTTCAATATAATACACCACCCCGTCGTCGGCAATGTCCAGTTCCATGGGTTCATTAAGGTCATCGTCCAGCACGATCTTGGTAAAACGGCTGTCGTCGGGTTTACTGGGAACGTCAGTAGCGACCGTGAATCCAGTTAAACACAAGGCCAATAATAGATATTTCAACTTAATGATCTTCATTTCTAAAAATTAATAATGAGAAAATAGCTAATAAGCGCTTAAAACGTTTTTATTAAGTCCAATAGCGAAGAAAAAAGAACAGATGCTCCTACTTTATACTGATTTCTTTACTTTTTCCGCTTTCGAGATTTTGATAATTTACTGCCGTAACGGTGATTTTGTCCGATTGACTCAGTGAAGAAAACACGTAGTGAAAAAGTGGATTCGCGGGCTCCGGCGCATCGTGAAAATTGGATTTCTGCCCCGGCACTGTTCCTGCCAATGCACCGTTCCTATAAATAGTAAACTGCTTTATTCCGCTCTCCAAATCAATCTCCGCCTCCCATTTCAACATGACCCCAGTCGATGAGGCAGGGCTTAGGGATAGGTTTTGCGGAGTGGGCGGGGCTGAAGTATCCGTCACCCATCCCCTACGGACAAACTCTTGCCAGTGATGAGCGGCCGATTCGGAAGGCAGCCAAACCCAATCATTTCGTTTTTCAGGTACAGCCGCAAAAGGCTTGATCTCAAACGAAGTCGGATGCCCCAACCAACCTATCAGGGAATCCAACAGCACGGGCTTTCGGGCCTCTTTCGGGAGTCGCAACGAAAGCATTTCATCCATCCATCGTATGTAAAAACTGCGGCCATCGCGGTTGCCGTGGTCGGCTTTGGGATCAATAGCTACCCCCCAATACGCCCCGAGGCGTCGGTATGCATTAAAGGATTTGAAGGTAAGCGCTTTGACATAATCCTGACCGTCAACAATGTCTTTTTCACCTGCCATCCACATGACCGGGATTTCTTTTACAGCGGCATTCCAAACCATGGAAGCATACCCACCCGACCTCGGTATAGCGCACAGTACACTTTTAGGATGGTCAAACAGCATCCCTGTACACCAAAACCCGCCGCCCGAATGACCCCATAATGCCCACGGAACGGCAGTCAACTCGGCATGACCCGTCTTTTCGGCAAGAGCCTGCAGTGCCCGGAGAAAGGCATTTCCTGAACCTGCCTGCGTATTGAACCACTGCGAACAGGCTTCAAAATTAGTCAGCTCCGTACCTAACAGTGCCATTTGATGCTTTTGGGCCAGGGCCTGCCATTGAAGATCATTGGCGTGGTTGAGCCCGTGATTGGAGGCTCCTGTACCGCAGCCGTGCTGTTTGACAATTATTCCCCTAACGGTAGCCGTATTGCGAGGAATCCATAACCGATACGCGGCAGATTTGAACTGTTCTCCTGCTTGGGGCTGAATGTTGATCTCAACATACTTAGCCTGAACAGACTGTACACCCATCGAAAACACAAGGAGAAATAGATAAAACAGTTGCATAGTGCTGTATCAGGAAATATTAGTACATTTTTTATAGACATTATACTGCAAATAACCTTTGTTTTTCCAAGGTTTACTCCGCAGATGTTGGCAACTTTTTCCACTATTTTGGCATCCCCTCCACCCAGGCAGTTACTCGCTCGGCAGGTTTTACGATGTATATGGATTGATACAGGAATTCAAAGGTAAATTCTTTCTGAAAGTAACGTTTTATGAACAAATGAAGCATCGGCTGTTAGTAAAATTAACAAAGCCTTAAACGTTTCTTAACGTCGGCGGCTTGCTGAAGCCCTAATTTTGCAGCGAAACATTTTATAAAAAAAGTCACAGCCGTTGCACCGGCTGTGACTCAAGTGATTTTCAGTTTCTTATCAGGTCACTAAAAACGCAGTAAAATTATGAAAAAAAATCTACTTTGCAGTGGATGGCTAATGGTGTTGTGCTGTATCTTCTCCTCTTTTGTACAAGCTCAGATTGCATCGGTTTCAGGCAAGATCACTTCGGCTTCGGGAGAGGCGGTACCAGGAGTGAACGTTCTGATCAAAGGCGGCACCGTCGGCACCTCCTCAGACGCCAACGGAAATTACAAACTCAACGGGGTAACTGCCACCTCCGTATTAACGTTCTCCGCCATCGGATTTGCCACTCAGGAGATAACTCCAGGCAATCGCAGCAGCATTGATGTTGTTTTACAGGAGGATACCAAAACCCTAAGTGAGGTGGTGGTGACGGCATTGGGTATCAAACGTGAAGAAAAATCACTGGGTTTTGCCGCCCAAACCATCAATGCCAACGTCGTAGTGGATGCCAAAACCAACAACTGGGCCAATACCCTTTCGGGAAAAGTGGCGGGACTGAACATTCAGGGCGTAGGCGGCGGGCCCATGGGCTCGGCCCGGATTACACTCCGGGGTGAATCATCGCTCAATCTGGAAAACAATCAGGCCCTGATCGTAGTGGACGGTGTTCCTATCAGCAGCAAAATCACGGGCACGGGCTTCAGCTCGCACCTTTCGGCCGACAGTCCGATTGATTACGGCTCTACCGTTTCTGACCTTAACCCCGACGATATAGAAAAAGTTACGGTGCTGAAAGGCCCCGGAGCCACGGCTCTCTACGGGAGCCGGGCCGCGGGCGGTGCGCTGATCATCACCACAAAAACCGGGGTCCGCAAAGACCGGGGCATCGGCGTGACTTTCAATACCAACTTCAACATTGAGCAGGTAAACCGCTGGCCCGATTATCAGTTTGAGTACGGTGAAGGGCGTACCGACGCCTATTATTCCTACTTAAACAGTGCCGACGGCATCAATACAAGCACCACGGCCGCCGCCGGACGGGCGTGGGGCCCGAAATTTAACGGTCAATCCTACTTTCAGTACAATCCCGACGCTCCCGACGGCAAGCCCACAGAACGCACTCCCTGGGTAGCCTACAAAGACTACATCTCGGGGTATTTCCAAACGGGACGAACCTTTTCCAACAGTCTTTCGCTCGAAGGCGGAACGGATAAAGGGTCGGCTCGGTTTTCGTTTACTCACTTAAAAAACGAGTGGATCATCCCCAATACAGGTTTTGAACGCATCAATGCCGCACTGTCGGTCAATCAGCAACTGTCGAGCCGACTGAAGATCATGGGAAAGGCCAATTATACCAATAAACGCAGCGATAATCTTCCCGCCGCAGGCTACAACAATCAATCGCTGATGTATTTCCTGATCATCGGGCCCGCGCCAAATGTGCGGCCCGAATGGTACAAGCCCTATTGGCAGCCAGGTCTGGAAGGAGTGCAACAACGCAATCCGTTCAATCCTGGGCCTGATAATCCTTACCTGAGCATGTACGAGATGCTGAATAAATTGAACAAACATGGGCTGATCGGAAATATATCGGCTAACTATGAAATTTCAAAAAAACTGGACCTGATGGTCCGAACGGGCGTGGATATGTCTTTTGAATACCGCTCGCAGCAGCGCCCTTTCAGCATGACCAAGTACCCCAGAGGGATGTTCAGGGAGCAAAATGTCTTCAGTTATGAATCTAACACGGATTTTTTGCTGACCTACAAAGACAATCTATCCAATAAAATCAGCCTGACGGCTTCTGCTGGAGGTAATGCCATGCGCCAAACCTATGATTTTGCGGGAATGTATGCCGATCAGTTGGCTCAACCGGGTATCTATCAGATTTCCAACAGCCTGGATCAGGCCGTTGCCGACCCGCTCAAAACGAAAAAAGCCATCAACAGCGTTTACGGATCGGCGCAGTTTGCCTACGACGAAAAGATTTTTCTTGACCTGACCGGTCGGAATGACTGGTCCAGCACGCTGCCTTTTGCCAACAATTCCTTTTTTTACCCCTCCGTGAGCAGCAGCTTCCTACTGAACGAATTGTTTACCCTGCCGGAAGCCATTTCCTTTGCCAAGTTCAGAGCGTCGTGGGCGCAGGTGGGCAATGATACGCGCCCCTACCAAACCGCCCGCTACTACGACCGTATTTACGGAAACAGTTTTACCAACCCGGGAACCTTGTTCAATGCCAACCTCAAGCCCGAGATCACGTCCAGTTATGAACTGGGCATCGACCTACGTCTGTATAAAAACCGTCTTGGCATGGATGTGGCCTATTACAACAACAACAGCCGCAACCAGATTCTGGCGGTTCCGCTCGACCCCACGTCGGGATTTTCCAATGCGCTCATCAATGCGGGCCTCATCAACAGCAAAGGATGGGAAGTAAAACTCACGGGCAAACCCGTAAGTAACCCCACTTTTACATGGAATACCACGCTGATCTGGTCACGCAATCGCAGTTATGTGAAGGATCTTGCCGAAGGCATTACTAACCAGACCATTTACAATCACGGGAGCAACGTCAGCATTGAAGCCCGCGTAGGCGGCCTGATGGGCGACATGTACGGGCGCGGTTTTCAGCGCTCGCCCGATGGCCAAATCATCTACGGCACCAACGGCCTGCCCGCCCAACTTGACCCGAACGTTAAAAAATGGGGCAATGCCTTTGCCGACTGGAAAGGAAGCATTATGAACGAATTTAATTATAAAGGGTTCAGAGTGAGCATATTGCTGGATGGACAAATGGGCGGAAGTATGTATTCGCAAACCAATCATAAAAACAATACCCTCGGCAAAACGCGCGTTACCCTGCCCGGGCGCGACGGCGGTTTGATCGGCAACGGCGTAGTGTTACAGTCCGACGGCTCATATAAGCCCAATACCGTTAAAGTGGCCGCAAGCGCCTACTACGACAACTACTTTCAGATCAGCAATGCCGAAACCAACATTTTTGATGCTTCATTCTTAAAGATCAGAGAAGTTCGGTTTGAAGGTAACGTTCCGCAACAATTACTCCGCCGTACTGGCATACGACAGATGAGCGTGGCGGTGTTTGGTCGCGACCTTTTCAATTTTACTTCGTTTCCGGGTTTTGACCCCGAAGGCGGCAACCTCAACAACGGAACCCTGACGCCTGGTGTGGAGCTGACCCAGTTTCCTTCCACCCGCAGCATGGGAGTGAACCTGACGTTTAAGTTTTAACTATATTACGGACATAAAGAATCATGAAAAATATACCGCAACGCCTCGTTTTGCTCTTCATCATCATTGCGTCTCTGACGTCATGTACCCAAAACTTTGAGGAGATCAACGCCGATCCCAACCGCCCCGAGCAGGTTAATCCGGGGGTTATTCTTGGGCAGTTACAGTACCGAATTGTCAACAACGGGGTATCGGCGGCCCGCAACTTCACCCACGAGCTAATGCAAGTAGATGCCCCGCGTGCCAGCACGAGCGGGCAGGGCCTGCACCGGTATATCGTCAATCCTGGCGCAGGGGCATGGTCGGGTCTTTACCAAAACCTGACCGACATTGAGGATATGTACGCCATTGCCGACCGGCTCAAAGAGAATAATTACAAAGGCATTGCCCTCATTTATAAGTGCTGGGCATACTCAATTCTGACTGATCTGTATGGTGATGTGCCCTATTCGCAGGCCATCAAAGCGACCGAAGGAAATTTCAAACCTGCCTTTGACAAACAAAAAGATATTTATACACAGATTCTGAAAGACCTGGAAACGGCCAACAGCCTCTTTGACGATACCAAAGCCCTGACCTACGGCGGTGATTTGGTCTACAACGCCAACGCACTGACCGGTGGCAAAAATGTCGGTATCCAAAAATGGAAAAAGTTTGCCAATTCGCTCCGGCTTCGCCTGTTGCTCCGACTCCTGAAGCGCGACGGCGAGCTGAACATTAAAGAGCAGCTCAACGGTATACTGGCCGACCCTGCAAAATACCCCACTTTTACGGCTACAGCCGATGATGCCATTTTTCGCTACCCGGGCACTTTCCCGTATTTTAATCCTTATTATAATGCCCGCACCCTCGATTGGCGAGAAGGTACGTATTTTACCGAGTTTTTCCTCGAACCCCTCAATGCCGTTCAGGACCCGCGCCGTGCCGTTTGGGCTATTCCGGTCACCGTCAACGGCACCCCTGTTTTTAGGGGCATTCAGAGCGGTTATCCCACCACGCTGGAATACGTGGTAGGTCAAAATTCCAGTTACACCGACGCCCTCAAAACCCTGCCGCAGCTTGGTATCATGATGACTTTTGCCGAAACGGAATTTATCCGGGCGGAACTTGCCCTCAAAGGATACAGCACTGGCAAAACCCCCAAAGCCCATTACGAAGCCGGCATAGCTTCTTCTATGGTGCAGTGGGGGGCCACACTGCCTGCCGGTTTTTTAAACCAAAAGGGAGTGGCCTACGATGCCGCTGCCCCCGCAGAAAAGCAACTGGAGCAGATTATGCTCCAAAAATACTACGCCTTTTTCTTTGTAGATTACCAATCATGGTTTGAAAAACGCCGTACGGGCTATCCGGTCTTACCGCGCGGCACGGGTATTCCGGCCGAAAATAAATTTCCAAGCCGTGTGCCATATCCTACGTATCTCCAATCCCTGAATCCCGAAGGCCTTTCGGCGGCGGTGGCTTCCATGGGCGGAGACAACAGTGACATAAAAGTATGGTGGGAAAAATAAATAAACTAAAACGCAGCGATATGCTTCCTAAATTCACCTCATTGGCGGTCCTACTGGCCGCTCTTCTGAACCTTGGTACGGCAACGGCCCAGACCGCACCGGACTCCCTCAGAACACTGATCGTTATTTTTGACGGTCTGCGTCCAGATTATATTACCCCGCAAACCATGCCGAATGTCGACGCATTCCGTAAAAAGGGCATTTATGGAAAACACCACCACAGCGTTTTTCCGACCGTTACCCGGGTCAACTCTTCTTCTTTTGCCACGGGCAGCTATCCGGCCACCCACGGATTGATGGGAAATACCGTCTATTTTCCGCAAATCAATGCCACCAAAGGGCTGAATACCGGAGATGCTTCCGAGCTCATGAAGGTGGCGACCGTCACCAACGACCAGCTTCTGACCACCGTTTCCATGGGAGAAGCTCTGCAACAGGCCGGAGCCAAAATGATGGTATTCAGTTCCGGCTCTACCGGACAGGCATTTCTGCAAAACCATAAGGTCAGCGGCGGCGCAGTGGTCAATCCCGGGCTGATCTTACCCGAAATCCTGAAACCCGTTTTGGAAAAAGAGATTGGACCGATTCCCGCCCATGCCACGCCCAATTCACCTCAACATCAATGGGTTACGGACGCCTTACTGAAATACGGACTCCGAATGGACGGCCCGCTGGTGAGTACTATATGGTTTTCAGACCCCGACGGGACGGCCCACGGTGACGGCATCGGCTTTCCCAAGACCATGGCCTCCATTAAATCCGTCGACGAGCAGTTCGGAAGAATCCTGGCTGAATTGGAACGCAAAGGACTTACCGATCATTTCAACATCATTATTTCCGCCGACCACGGATTCGTTACACACATTGGCAAAAACGGAATTGCCGAATTTCTGATCAAATCGGGCCTAAAAAAAGACAAAGAAAGTGACGATGTTGTGGTGGTCGGCGGGGCCGTGTATGTTCAAAACCACGATAAGCCAATGATCGAAAAAATTGTTTCCGCTTTACAGGCTCAGGAATGGATCGGGGGCATTTTCACAAAGGCGGATCGTCCGGGCGACACAAAAGGATGGGTAAAAGGTACTGTTTCGTTTGATGCCGTTCACTGGAATCATGCCGAGCGGGCGGCTGATATTCTGGTAGATTATAATTGGAATGATGACAAAAACGGCATGGGGTATGCCGGTTCAAGCTACAGCGGCGGCATCGCGGGCCACGGCTGTTTCAGCCCTTACGAAGTGCACATACCCCTGATTGCGGGCGGGCCGAGTTTCAGAAAGGCAACTGAGAGTGAGTTGCCTACGTCTTTTATTGATATTGTGCCTACGGTGTTGCATATTCATCATATTCCAGTTCCTGAAAGCATGGACGGACGGGTATTTCACGAATTATTGACGGAAGAGACGGAGCAGCAGACCCCGATTGCCAAAAAAGAAACGATCATTTCAACCGCTCCCTATCCTGGCGGCACGTATACTTTGCGGGTAGAGCGAACCCTGCTGGGAAAGCATGCCTATGTTGATCATACCAAAGTGGAAAGGGTACCCGCTGGTAAGCCCTAAGCCTGCATTTTTTTGGCCGCTGTTTGCCGATCGAATCCTGTGAAAGTTCTGCAAACAGCGGCCAAGACTGGCTTACCTTTACCTCAAAAAACAGTTACAAAGGTCGAATCCAGATATTTCTGAAACTGACTTCGCTGCCGTGTCCCTGAAGTTTTAGAGACGCTTTGCCGTGGGGCTCGTACTTAGGCACGCCAATGTAAGCGATCGGGCCCTGAATTTGGAAGTGATTCAAGACCAATATACCATTGTGAACTACCGTTACATACGCTGGAACATTGACAGCTCCGTTGGGATGAAAAGAGGGTTCGGTATAAAAAATATCGTAAGTATTCCACTCACCAGGCTGGCTGCATGCGTTGGCCAGCGGAATGGCCTGTTTGTATAGACTTCCGCATTGGCCGTTGGAGTAAAGCGGCACTTCATCTTGGTATGAATCAAAAATCTGCACTTCGTAGCGTTCCTGAAGGAAAACCCCGCTGTTGCCAGCGTTATGCGGGTCGGCAGAATTTTTGGAATCGGCGGGAATTTTAAATTCAACGTGCAGTTGACAACTGCCGAATTGCTCTTTGGTCTGAATATCACCGGTATTCAGTTTCACAGTCATGGCTCCGTCCTTCAGGTTCCAGTTGGCCGGAGAACCGTCTTTGGACATTACCCATTGATTCATCGTTGTACCGTTAAACAAAACCATTGCATCGGAGGGGGCATCACCAGGCTTTTGGGCCGGAGTAACGATAGGCGGTTTTACGTCCCAAAACTCAGTTGCTTCGGGCTTGGACCAATTCTTTTTAGACCAATCCGTCTTCTGAGCGTAAGAAGTAAGGGTACTGCCTGTTAAAAGCAACAGGGAAAGCAAAGTATTTTTCATTTCCATTCTTGTATACCGGTTTGTGTAGGTATTACAAAAGCGGCAAAACGACGAAAAATAACCGTTTCCCTATTTCTTTGAAACTCACCCGCTCCTCTTAGGTTTACGGGTAAGTTTCAAAGATGTAAACCCAGTATGCCTTGCCACTCTGCTGACTACAGATTTTTTCTTTTCAGCTCCGCCACCGCAAAGTCGGCCGCCCTGGCCGTAAGGGCCATATAGGTCAGCGAAGGATTGACGCAGGAAGAGGAAGCCATTGCCGCCCCGTCGGTGACGAACACGTTTTTGCAGGCGTGAATCTGATTGTATTTATTTAGAACCGACGTTTTGGCATCTTTCCCCATACGGGCAGTACCCATTTCGTGGATGCCCAGACCTAAATGAACCTCGGGGCGGTTGTAGGTTGTAATGGATTTGAATCCTGCCGCTTCCAGCATTTCGGCCGCTGAATTGGCAATGTCTTTTCGCATGGCGATTTCGTTTTCACCGAATGCGGCATCAAACACGATCATCGGAATACCCCATTTGTCTTTTTTTTCCGAATCAAGGTACATCCGGTTGTTAGGGTTAGGCAGTACTTCCCCAAAACCGCCAAAACCGATGCTCCACATGCCGGGTTGTGTCATTTCCTTTTTGAAATCGGCCCCGAAACCATCCTGCCCCGCGCCGCGCTTCCAGTCACTGCGACTTGCCCCGCCCTGGTACCCGAAGCCGCGCAGATAAGCCGTTTGTCGGTCATTGCCCCAGTTTCTGAAACGGGGAATATAAAGGGAATTGGGGCGTTGACCGAAGACGATATTCTCTTCAAAGCCTTCAATGGAAGCGTTGGCTCCGACGCCCAAATGGTGGTCCATGATGTTACGGCCTACCTGATCGCTGTCGTTGCCCAAACCATTCGGAAAGCGACTTGATTTGGAGTTCAGCAGCAACGCGGCGGTATTCATTGAGCCTGCATTGAGAAAAATAATTTTGGCAAAATATTCACTGACTTCGAGGGTATTTTGGTTTATCACCCGAACCCCTTTGGCTTTTTGGCTTTTCTCATCGTAGAGCACTTCCGCCACAATGCTGTCGTGCAGCATGGAAAGGCGTTTGGTTTTGGCGGCGGCAGGAATGGCTCCCGAAAGTGAGCTGTACACCGCGCCGTACGGACAGCCCCGGGCGCATTTGCTGCGGTATTGGCAGGTAGCTCGGCCCAGAGCGATATGCCAGGGTTGAGGCTTGGTTAGATTGGCCGTACGCCCGATGATGACGGGGCGACCCAGCTTTGTCTTTACTTTCTCCGTAAAATGCCGCTCGGGCGAATACATCGGCATGGGAGGCAGAAAAAAACCGTCGGGAAGCACTTCCAGATTATCTTTACTGCCGTTGATGCCCACAAATTTTTCGGCGTGGGTGTACCAAGGGGCTAGGTCATCGTAGCGAATCGGCCAGTCCACTCCGATGCCTTCCAAAGCGTTGGCCTCAAAGTCTCTACGATTCCAGCGGTACGACTGTCGCCCCCAGTGCATGGATTTACCACCGGTATGGTAGGCCCGAATCCAGTCGAAAGGGCGTTTTTCGATGTAAGGATTTTGTTTATCGTTGGTAAAGAACGGCCCAGTTTCTTCGTTGGCCAGCGTCCCGAAACGGTTATTGGCCCACAATTCTTCCGCCGAATGAACGGGTACTTTCCCACGGTGAGCAAATTCCCACGGGGCTTTCATGGCCGTGTCATAATCCTCAATGTGTTTGACTTCACGCCCGCGCTCAATCATAAGCACGCTTAAGCCTTTCTCGGTCAGTTCTTTGGCCGCCATGCCTCCTGTCATGCCCGAGCCGACCACAATCGCATCGTATCGGTGCGTTTTATCCACTGTCAGGTTTAAATTCATTTTCAGACCGTTTATATTAGTATGCGTAGATTTTTTGGTTGGGTTTGATTTTTACCTCTTCCAGTTTTCCGGGAATCGGCACGTACTCAAAAGAACCTTTGATGCCCGCTTCGGATGTGAAATAACCGAGCAGAGTCAGCTCTTTCATCAGTCGCCAGAAAGGAAGACCTTTTGTCTGTACTTTCATCAATTCACGGTCTTCGTTGTCGCCCATTTTTGATTGCTGCATATTGTAGGCTTTCATGAGCTCTTTGGTATCTTTTTCAACCTTACGCAGCAGTTCCGTTTTCTCAGCCCCGTTTTTGGTTAAAAAGCCCGCTGCCCGCAGTTCCTCGACACCTTCAATAAAACTGAGGTGCACGGGCGTACGGTAACAGTCATTGAGCATGAGTTCAATAAATGACGGTACACCAGCCTCTTTTGCACCCGCCGTTTCGGTCTGGGGAATGATCATTTCAGCCACTTCGGCCACAATTGTACGCTGTATATTATTGAGTTGAAACACGGCTGCCGGTGCTTCGGCACGAGGATATTCCAAACGCTCTATGGCCAGCAGGGTGGGCATCGAAAACGCTCCCCCCAGTAAAACGGCTACGTGACTAATGTATTCTCTTCTGTTCATTATTTGTATAATTTTGGTTGTTAATCGGACGGCCACACCAACAACTGTCGCCTATTAGAAAAGGTCCTATTACCCATTTTTCTACCTTCGAATTGCCTTACTCCGTTTTTTTCATTTTTCCACTAATACGGTTCCCAAATAAAACACGTGTTTTTCAGTTGTAGAGCCTTCGCCAATAATGCTCGGCATAGCGGTCATAGATTCCGACGCTGTCTCTGACGGTCGGACTGTAGGAAGGCACGGAATACACTCCCCAATGGATAAAAATACCGAATTTGGCATCTTCAAACCACGACGGAACGGGGCGGCTGTCGATGGAGGCCCAATCGGCCTGATAGGTCTTTTGTGCATATCCACAGAGTGACAAGATTACTGCAATACTTAAAATCAGCAGTTTTTTCATTGGTAAGAAAGTGTTGAATTAGACGAGATTAAAGTAAAATTAAGAGCTTATCGGAAAGACGGTTTTCCTTGGTTCTCTCTGTGCGTCTGAGATTTAATTATTTTATCGGTAAAAAATAGCCAGAATAGAATTCTTCAACAAAAAAATGAAATAGAATCAAGTGTAAATTCATCTATTTTGGCAATATTTACCATTATTTTGGCATCAAATTAAACATTGTTTACAAATACTGTAATTCTGTTTCCATGAAACCGCAATTATTAAAAGTATCGAAGGCATTGGCTCAGTCATTCAGTGTACGTCGTGATGTGGTGCTATACTTTTATAACCGCTGGCACTATCATCCAGAGCTGGAATTATTGCATATCGAACAGGGCTCTGGTACTCAATTTGTTGGCGACAGCATTCAGCATTTCAACAGCGGTGATGTACTGCTGATCGGCTCCAATCTGCCGCATTACTGGCGCTGCGATGAAAAGTATTTTCAGGGAAATGAAGACCTTTACGCTCAGGCGACGGTGGTACACTTTTTGGGGGATATGTGGGGCAGCACCTTTCTTTCCCTTCCTGAGAATCAAGCCATTGCCGAACTAATCCAAAGGGCCAAACACGGCATTCGATTTTTGGACAGCGCTCGGGATACCAGCCGGGAACTTATTCAGTCGCTACTGCATCAAACCTCCGGCAACCGACTCATTACCCTGTACCAAATTTTGGATATTCTGGCGCAAAGCCATGACTATGAGCTACTGTCCACCACTTTTCAAACGCCCCAACTCGACGAGGACGACACCGACCGCATTAATCGTATATATACCTATTCGCTTACGCATTTTCAGCAAAAGATCAGTATTGAAGAAGTGGCGGCGGTAGCCAATATCAGCCCCAATTCGTTCTGTCGGTATTTTAAAAGCCGCAGCCGCAAAACGTATTCCCGGTTTCTGCTGGAGCTCCGGGTAGGGCATGCGTGTAAACTGCTTCGGGAAAATAATTTGAGTATTGCCCAGATATGCTTCGAGAGCGGTTTTCATACATTTTCTAACTTTAATAAATATTTCAAGAGTCTGACCGGAAAAAGCCCGATCCAGTACCAGCGGGAATACATTGCCTAAGTTTTGGGGACCGAGTGAACTACACCGATGTATACCTTTCTGCCCGATTCTGAAGCGCTCCCCTCTTTGGTAAGGGATTCCTTTTCGGAAAGTTTTTTAGCCAGATCCGTTACGATTCTCATTAAGATGCCCTATAACCCTAACCCGCCGCTGCCTTACTGAACAGTTACCCGTTTCAAGCCTCCCTTATTATGTTTTCCGCCCTGTATACCTTTATCCAACACTACATTGACGTAACCGACGAGCAACTTCAATTCATTGCTTCTCGGTTTGATCTGCAAAAAGCAAAAAAAAACCGTATACTGCTCAGTGCAGAGGAGGTATCCGAAGAGTTCATCCTGATCACCAAAGGCTGCACGCGCGTATACCTCAAAGATAGCCGAGGCAAAGAGGTGGCCGTATGGTTTGCTCTTCCAGGCTATATCGGATCGGATATTCAGAGTTTTATCAGCGGCAGACCCTCGAAGTTTTTCATTCAGGCCCTGACCGACATTGAATACGTCAGAATCTCAAAGGAAGCGTTTCAGCGTATTTCGGAATCGGTACCACAGTGGGAGACCTTTCAGGCTAAAATCTGGGGGGAGGCGGTTGTACACATTATTGACCGCATCATTCAGTTTCAATACCAATCGGCCGAAGAACGCTATGAGTTGTTATTGAAAAACCCGATGTACAGTCAGTGGGTACCGCAAAAACACCTTGCTTCCTTTTTGGGAATTACCCATACATCACTGAGCAGACTCAGAAAAAAACGGGCCAAAAGAGCCAAAAAGTTGCCATAAGGTAACTTTTTGGCTCTTTTTGAACATTCATTTCGGGTAAATGTTTTTAAAATAAAACCTTAAAATGAACAACTCCACCGCTTTGGAGTCTGCAGGTATCACTGTTTTTACCGCTTGGCAAACGGGCGAAAAAACCGGCGACTACGTTCAAATGAAAGAATTTATCACCGAAGGATTCATTGCTTTCTCACATCCGTTACTGGGCAGGCACGATGGGCACTCAGCCCGTGAAACGTTCCTGAAACTGATGGACGACCGAACCCTTTCGCCCAATGAGTTAAGCTTTCGCAGCCTACGGGTCACTGCCCAAAACAACCATATTATTTTTCAATTTGATTCGGCGGGGACAGTCATGAACCAAGCCCAGCCTTACGACGGATTCAACCTGATCGCTTTGACATTTGAAGCGGGCGTTTTGACGGGCTTTGAGGAATATTTTGGCTTTGTATATCCGCAATGGTTTGCCCGTGGATAAGACGGCCGCCGTGTTTTTTGTTCATTTCAGCTTATCCATCAACTCCGAAACCCTTTAAGTTATGCATTTCATCCCATCCTTTACCGAAAAAGTCGCTATCGGCTTACTGCTGACGACCCTTTTCACCCTGAACTCCTGTAATCAACGGACCGGGCAATCTACCGAACAACTTCAAAAAGACTTTGACAATCTGAAAGTTCAGCACCGCCAATTGCTGGACGAATCAGAAATTCGAAACACTATTTACCGCTTCAGTGACGCCGCCAATCGTAAGGACGGAGAACAGTTTCAATCTCTCTGGGCAAAAGAAGGAGTTTGGAAAATCGGGCCGCCCATCAATGTCGAATTCAAAGGGAAAGAAAACATGGGGGCTTCCGTCATTAAAATGCTTGGCCTTTGGGATTTTTTCGTGCAGATGCCTTCCGCTTTGGTTATTCAAGTCAATGGTGATACGGCAACGGCGCGGGTATATGTCAATGAAGTGGCCCGCAGGTCGGATGATAAACACGGTAATTATAACCTGTCGATGTACGAAGATGAATTGATCAAAGAAGACGGAAAATGGGTGTTTATCAAACGAACCTATCACACCGTCTACCAGGATGCACCTGATTACAAAGGTTTGATTCAGCCGCTGCCTAAATTTTAATGCAACTCATGTAAGATTAAATCGCCGGCGAGTGGGGATTTAACCTTATAGGCCTTTCACCGAATTTTGAGGCAAGCCCCGCCAGCCGGTGCCAATACAAGCGGAAGTACAGAAGTGGAAGTAACGCGTTTATCAGTTCGTTTAATTTTTCCCGTGCCGTCGTCTTCGTAAAGGGTGGCCGTATAGGTTTTGTCAGGTTGCAAAAAAGAAAAGGTAAGGTCAACGGTGCGGGCTTGGTTATTGGTAATGATGCCGGCGTACCAGACGCTTCCTTTCCGGCGGGCTACCGTGACCGATTCGCCGGGCCGCCCGTTCACTACTTTTGTTTCGTCCCAAACGGTCGGTATCCCTTTCCAAAATTCAATTTCATCTTTGTTGGGATAATGTTCCGGTTTGCCGTACCAAAATACATACTGTAAGGGACTGTAATAAATGACCGGCAGCGCCAATTGGTGCGCTTTGGTCGTTTTGCTTATGCCGGGCCGAATCGTTTCCACGTTAAAACAATACGTATAATCGGCAGCTCCGGCAATGTAACGGGTGAAGGGCAGCACGGTATTGTGGGTAGCGTCGGGAAACCCTTCATTCCCCAAAACCCCTTCTTGCGTCAGTAAATTCGGGTACGTTCGGCTGAATCCCGAGGGTCGATACTCGTCATGGATGTCCAGCACCATTTCGTATTTGGCCGCTTTTTTCACCGCTTCGTGCAGCCACGCAGTCCAGCGATGGGACCCGGTATGCACAAACCCGTACTTGATTCCTGCTACGCCCCAACGTTTGTAGAGGGGTAATAACGTATCCAGTTGCCGCTCCAATGCACGGTGATTCACGTACAGAATCACCTTTATGCCTTTGGAGGCAGCATACCGAATGGCTTCCTGCAAATCCAGGTCTCCTTTAGGGTTGCGGCGCGGATCAACTGTAACAGTGGTGGCATCTTCCTTTACCTCGTATTCATATCCGTACCAACCCGCGTCAAAATGAATGTAATCGATCAGCTGGTCTACGGCAAAATCCACCAGTTTTTTTGCCCCGTCGGTCGAAAGGGTGACTTCCCGCATGACCAGCCCTGGTTTGATCCACGCCGTATTTTGGATTTCAGACGGCGGATTCAGGTTCAGGATCAGGTAATTGTTTTCCAAAAGCCGACTGGGTGTTTCGGCCACCATCACCACTCGCCACGAAGTAGAGAAAGGCGATGTTTCCACCACCTCTCCAAAGAGTTGGGTTCTCAGAACATTTTCTTTTTCGGTTGTTATTAATCTAACGCGGGGATAATTAACCTGTTCTGCCTGCGCAATGCTTGCGTACAGCCCGTTAGAAAGCTCCAGCGTCAGGGGTAGTTCCGCCGATTTCTTCCAATCTTTCAGGGGCTTTTTTTCGTATTCTGCCTGTGCTGCGGGAGTGTGCCACGCCTGCGTATCAGGCGGCAGGGTGAAATGGGTGAGTTCATCACCAAATTCCAGAATCTGCGTACTTAATTCTTCGGGAAAATGATACTTGAAAGCAATGCCTTCATCATACGCCCTGATAATCAATTGCATCGATCCTTTTCGTTTCAAATCGGTGTGTTGGAAGGTTAGGGTCAGTTCATTGAAATTGTCATTATACTGACTCTGCTCTCCGTAAACGGGCTGCCATTTGGCCGTTTGACTTCTTTTTGCCGTCCCTGTGATTCGCAGTTCTTTGGACCAATCGCTGTACCCAAAACCAGTTGGCAATGTTTTTAACCCCAATCGGGATGAGGCGATCGCGGGCCGCGCCTGATACATAATCTCGTAAAAAGGGACGGACTTTTCTGCTTCTATGTCTTTGAGAGTCAGCGTAAAAGTGAGTTGGCCATTGGGGGAAATCACCTTGAGGGAATCGGATTGAGCGCGGAGTGAAGAAAGCGTTCCCCAAATGAGTAAACTAAAAAGGGAGGTTATTTTTAAGATAGTATTCACGCTTCAGGTAAGTTAAAAAGATACAATTCATTTTTGCCGGGTTCTGCAAGCTTAATCCATATATGCTTATGGTATTACTAATTTTGCCATAATTTGCCAAAAAAGGAAACCTTTTTTATTCACCGCTTTTCCATGTGCGTTTTCTTTCGCAGAAGTGTACCTAAAATCACCGCCGACACTTAGACGGTGATTTTAGGTACTATCTACTTTTTAATTCTATGAAATGTGTTTAGTACCCGGGATTCTGGATAATTTTTGCACCAAAATTAGCATCAATGAACTTCTGCGGAATAGGGAATAGGGCGTTTTTGGGTTGAATGGTATTGATCGTAGTGGCAAAACCGTTGTATTTTTTAGTCCTTTCCACCAGTTTGCCCATTCGGCTTAACGTCAGTCGACGAGGTTCTTCCACGATCAGTTCCCGCAAACGCTCGTCGAGAATATAGTCCAGATCGACCCGGTCTGCCGCTACCGGTTTAGCTTTGGCCCGCGCCCTGACGACATTGAGATCATCGGCCGCCTTTTGTTTATCGCCCTTCATTAAATAAGCCTCGGCGCGTAATAAATACGTTTCCGCCAGTCGCATCATCGGCCAGTCATTCCAGGTCCGTCCGTTGGTAGCTCCTCCCAAAGACAGCCCTTCCACCTTTCGGAAAGCGGGGTATATGTGGTACAGCGTATCCAAATTCGGGTGATATTTGACCTCCTTCAAAAAATGCTTGGAGGCCGGATTATTATAGTACCATTTGCGACGGATATTGTACTGTGAGTTACGCATATCGTTGGGGTCTTCTTTCCAAATATCATACAATACATGATTGCTCGGCCGCATCCAACTTACACCCCGCCCCAGACTGTCAACGATCAGCATCCCAGAAGCATTATCGGGATCACGGGCGTCGAAATAGCGTGCGCCCCAGCACCGCAACCAGTTACGTCCGTTTCCAGAAACGGTCACCCCACCGGGAGTTTGAAATTCGTACTGAATCACCCATATATTTTCCAGATTACCGCCCGAACGGTTTTGATTTCCGTCTTTCCATAAGTCGGAGTACACATCCCCGGGTTGGGTTCGCTGCGTGCCGAACCGTTGGGTCATGAGTTGGTTCCGTCCCGAATTAATAACAGACGTAGCGGTCTCAATAGCTTTATCGTAGTTTCCCAAACTGATGTTTACCTCAGTCAGTAAATGGTCAGCGGCATTTTTTACGATTCTGCCGGGTTGAGGCTCTGCCAACGGAAGCCACTGAGACGCAAAATCCAGGTCGGCCTTGGCAAACTCCAGCACTTGTTTTCTCGGACTTCGTTGGTAATCGACTTTGGGGCCAGTGGCAATTTTATCAGCAATCACCACATCTCCGTACAGATTGGTGAGCATATTGTGGGCATAGGCCCTGAAAAACCGGGCTTCGGCAATGACCGCATTTTTTTGCTTTTCATCGCTCCAAACCGCCGTAGGGCGCTGTGCATAGTCGATGATCTGATTGGCTCTCGGCAAAAGATTCAAATACCCCCAATCCCAAAAATGATTGACACCCGTAAACGTAGGGGTGAGTTGGGTTTCGTAATTTCTTAAATAGGCATCTCTGACCCCGATGGACCCAATATCGGTACCGAAATAAACCGACCAGTACGCATTTTGATCGTCGATACCCGCTACTTCACGCACGGCCTGATGAAGGGCCGTAATTGCACTCTGGAAACCGGCATTGTTGGTGAGTGTAACATCCGGTGAAAGAAATGAAAGGGGTTTTTCATTCAGAACCGCTTCATCGCAGGCTTGAGTGAGCAGGAAAAAAGGAATTAAAAGCAATCCTTTCAGGGAAATTTGAATATATTTTTTCATCTTTTCAATAGTAAAAGGGACTAAAAACTTACGTTTAAACCAGCAGATACTGTACGAGGTGTAGGAAACGCCCCCCGCGAACCCTGTCCGCTTTCGGGGTCCATGGCCTGCCATTCGGTAAATGTGTACAGATTCCGGCCGCTCAGGTATACTTTTAAGCCATTCATTTTCATTCGATTCAGCAGGGAACGGGGAAAATCATACGCCAATGAAACTTCCTGAATTCGTACAAAATCGCGGTTTTGATAATACGCGTGTCCAAAAGGATTGGTGTATACCAGAGAAGAGCGCGTGTTGGATTTATTCTCCGGAGTCCACCAATCTGCATCCAGAAAATTTGAGGCCCGGCCTGGGAAGTTACCCGCACCATTACCGCCGGCGGCATTATCCAGCGCCAGCAGGTTGTTTGTATTGATCCATCCCTGCAGGGCATTGATTGAAAACATCAGATTAAACGGACCGTAACGAACGTTGTTTGTTATATTCCAGCGGTATTTTGGTTGCAGTGTTCCCAATACCTGACGGTCATTTACATCAATTTTCCCGTCGCCGTTTGCATCCTGCATCCGGAAAAACCCAGCTTTCTGACCGGCAGGAATTTGATCCCCCACCTGATATACGCCATCAATTTTGTAATCATAGGCCACCGAAATCGGCTGGCCGATAAACCAGCGGTTGTTGATGTCGTTGTCTTCAATACCATCCCCGTTGGCATCGCTTTGGTAAATGTGTACTATTCGGTTCTTATTGGTGGAAAAGGCAATGTTGCTTGACCATTCCAGCTTACCTTTTTGAACGTTCAGCGTATTGATTGTTACCTCAATGCCTTTGTTATTTGTGGCTCCGACGTTGGTCAGGATGGACGAAAATCCTGTCGGGCCTGGCAGTTGGCGGGTCAGCAGAAGGTCGCGGGTATTCATGTTATAGTATTCCACCGCTCCTCCCACTTTTCCTTTAAACAGCTCAAAATCAACGGCAAAATTGGCGGTGGTGGTCGTTTCCCATCCCAGGTCAGGATTGGCTAAATTGGCAGGAAAAAGACCGGTAGAGGTAGAGCCGCCGTCGCCGTAAACGTACTGAACCTGTCCCTGTCGGGTAAGCGACTGATAGGCTGAAATCGCCTGATTACCCACTGAACCGTACGAAAGTCTGACTTTGAGCAGGTTAATGGCCGAAATATTTTTCAGAAAGGGTTCTTCGGATGCAATCCACGCCAACGCTGCCGATGGAAACACTCCGAACTTGTTGTTGGCTCCAAATACCGAGTTGCCGTCGCGTCGTGCCGTTAGGGTAAGCAGGTACCTGTCCATAAAACGGTAGTTGACGCGTGCCATTGAAGAAATCGCATCCACCGCCGACGCCGATGAAGCAGAAGTCTGAATCTTGGCCAGTGAAAGGTTATTCCAGCCGTTGGCATCGCTTGATCCTGAAAAATCCGTTCCCGAGCCTATTATTGATTCGGTAAAAGTTTGGTTACGGCCATACAGTAAAGTAACATCCACATTTTGATTCGTTCCGATTCTTTTATCATACGTAATGATGTTTTCCAACACCCAAGCGTTGGTGAAATCCGCACGTCGATTGGCATTTCCCAATTCTTTCCGGCTGTTGCGGTCATAGATTGGGCTGAAGTTATCCAGGTTGTACCAGCGGTAATTTGGCGAATAATTGATACGATACGACAAGCCGCTGATAAATGGGAAATCAACCACCGCGTAGAAATTTGCGAACAGATTGCGCTGAATCTCCCGATTCTTGTTGATGACGGCATTCAGTAGAATACTCCCCACCAAACCGTCTTCATTGCCCAACGGTTTGGGGTCGGTTTTGGCTTCATCGGCCCAGATATCATTGTAGGGTGAGGTCCAGATGGCTACACTCATATCCGCTTCATTGCCCGACAGATCTCGCTCGGCATACTGGGCGTTTACCCCTGCTTTGAGCCAACGGGTGATTTGATTATCAAGGTTGATTCGTACACCTATCCGTTTGGCATTGTCATTATAGATCAGCCCTTTTTCATCAGCATAATTTCCGGAAATGAAATAATTGGTTTTTCCAGTACGGCCTGAAATGCTCAGATCTACGTTTTGAACTCCCGCTGTTTGCGAAGCGGCCTCCCATGGATCAACGGTGTTGCCAGCAGCGTAGTTTTTGGCTTCTGTAATGGTCAGGTAATTGGAAACCTTTGCCGGGTCTGCTTCCAGACCGCTCTGGCTGCGCCAATCCAATGTTTTTTGAATGTACCGCTCAGGAGTCAATAATTTGGGTCGATAACTCCAATTCGAGGTTCCGTAAAAAGTACTGAAACGAATAGTCGGCTTTTCGGTCGTTCCTTTTTTGGAAGAAATCAAAATCACCCCGTTGGCCGCCCGCGCGCCGTAAATAGCGGTTGCGGAAGCGTCTTTCAGCACTTCCATGGATTCAACATCTCCGGGATTGATGTCATTCAGGCTTCCTTCAAAGAAGATACCGTCTAAAATGATTAGCGGATTATTGCTGGCCGAAATGGAGCGCTGTCCGCGTATCAAAATGCTGCCTCCCTGACCGGGCCGGCCGTTGTCGGTAAACTGCACCCCCGCCACGCGGCCGCGCAGTGCCTGAGCGATGTTGGTATTGGGCAACCCTTCCATCTGTTTCAGATCTACGCTCACCACTGAGCCAGTGATGTTTCGGCGTGACTGTGTTCCGTAGCCCACAACGACCACTTCACCCAGGGCTTTTATGTCGGCTTTTAGGCTGATGGTAACGGAAGTACGGCTCCCGATCGTAATTTCCTGCGGAAGGTAACCCACAAAGGAAAAAATCAACATAGCGCTTTCGTCAGGAACGGCAATTTTAAATTCGCCGTCGGCGTTGGTGGTCGTACCGCGCTGGGTACCTTTGACCAGAATACTTACGCCGGGCAGCCCAACGGCGTTTTCATCGGTTACTTTTCCTGTAACGACCTGTTCTGTAAAGGCTTCGACGTTTGGGGAGGGCACCTCAGTTAGGTCCAGTTCTTTCAGGGAGGATGCCGTAACCCTCGACAGGATAATCTGATTGCTGATCACTTTGTATTTGATCTTGAACGGAATCAATATTTTAGCTAATACTGCCTCCAATGGCTCATTTGAGGCACTGATGGTGATCCTAGGTGCCGAAACGATCAATTTGGGGCGGTACGTAAATTTTACATTGGCTTTTTTTTCTATTGTGGTCAGAACGCTCAAAAGGTCCTGATTTTCAATTTGAATACTGATTTTACGATTCAGCAATTCCTGAGCGGAAACATCCCTTGCCAGCGACACCCCCGCGAAAATCATCGCAATGCAGCACTGTATGAGCGTGAGTTTCATGAGTTGGAGCCCTTTTTTTTTGATTTGTAATCTTTTTTTCATTGATTTACAGAGGTTTTTGTGATTAGAAGAAGCAAAAAACTACCCTTCACATCCGCCGGAAATCGGATGCGGTTCATAAGAACCATGAAGGAAATTTGGAGCCGATAACGCCGGAATCGTTATCGGCTTTCTTTGTAAGATCAGGTTCTTTTTTGAATCATTTCAGATGGTTTGCGTTTTAAGAATCAATTACAGCCCTTTCCTGATATAATCACCTGAGCATCAACTACCTTATAAGTAGCCTCAATGCCTTCGCAGATAATATCAAGCTTTTCAAAAAGAGTTTCATCGGTCAGCGAGGTGGTTAGGCGGCACCTGACCATCACCTCTTCATCGTAAACAATATCAACGCCATAGGCTTTTTTAAGTGCGGCAAATATGTCATTAACGGGTGCATTCTCAAATGACAGATGCCGCAATTCTTCCGTTGTCAAAATCACCGACGGTTTTTCCACCAATGAACGCGTCAAACGCTCGTCTTCTTTACCGAATGTCACCCGTTGATTAGGCGTTAACACAATTCCCTTCGTTTCAGGGTCCTGATTCCGAGCGACACTACCGGCAAATACGGAAACCCTACCAGTTTTTACCTGTACGATCACCTGTTTTTCCCGTTCGTTGGCCCGAATCAGAAAGCTGGTTCCCAGCACCTTGGTTACCAACCCGTTGGCATAGACCATACACGGTTTTTCGGGGTTTTTCATGACATCAAAGAACGCTTCACCCGATAAATAAATTTCGCGAAGCGGTCCCGAAAATGACTCGTTATAACTTATTCGGCTGCTGGGTTCCAGCATAACCGTACTGCCGTCGGGCATCTTTACTTTGAGGCTCGTTTCGGCGTTGTTCACCACCTCTCTAAGGGGCAGGCGGGTTTGGGCCACCAATTGCTGGTACACTGCGTTGGTCTGCTGAGAAGATTCTTTCGTCACCCAATACCCAATGCCCAACACAAACAGCACACAGGCAGCCGCAGCTATGTACCGCCAATATGAATTAACGCCTATATATATACGTTTACTTGAATCGTTTAGGTTCTCCTCAATGGTCATCCAAATACCCGGAGTTTCCTCCACAGGAGCTTTTTGACCGGAAACCAACGCCAACTGCTGCACCGCCGACCTGGCATGATGAACCACCCGACTCTGTTCGGGATATTTTTCTAGATAGTTCTGCCAAAAAACGTCAGCAGCGGGTGTCGGATATTTGGCCCATTGGATAAAATCATCATCTGTGATGAATTCTTCGAGGGTGTAGTTTTCGTATGATTTTGTCATAATCAAGCCATTCTACCCCCTAAACCGGCTGACTTATGTTTTGTACCCTTTTTAATTGAATTTTTTTTAATTTTTTTTGAATAATGCCGTGAAGGGTAACAGAAACCACCATAATGTTGTAAAATAATGCCGAAGTTCGGTAATGGCTTTGTGCAACAGATTTCTGACCGATTGCTGATTGATATGCATCATTTCGGAGATTTCCTCAAAACTGAAATCATGATAATAACGCAACTGTATGATTTCCTGTTGACGTTTAGGCAGTTGCTGAATCGCCAGTTTAAGTCGTAAATGGCGCTCAGTCAATTGCTCTCCAGCAATCAGATCATCTTCAGATGACAATTCTCCAATGATATTTTCAAACAGATGGGCGGAGTCGATGGCAACATGATTATTTTTTTCACTGTTACGAACAATTCTGTTTCGCAATGAACGGTATAAATAAAAACGCACGGAATCTGTTTCCGCCAGATTTTCGCGGGTTCGCCACAGATGCAGGAAAAGATCCTGTACACTGTCCCTGATAAGTTGCCGGTCAGAAGTAACCCGGTAACCATAACTGAGTAAATCTTCAATGTGCCGATTGTATAACTCCGCAAACGCTTCACGATCTCCTTTTTTGAAGGCCTGCCAAAGCTGTATATCATTTTGGGTAGTTATCAATTGCCGTGACGCGTTTAGAATCAACCCAAAAATAGACACTTATTGATTTATTCTACAAATAAATTGTTTTTTTCATGTAAAAACCCCTAAACTGGCCAACAAAATAAGAAACCCCTGGCGGAAGCCCGGCAGGGGTTAATGTCGTTCATTTAACCTATCTACTATTTTTCCAGAAAGTCCAGATCTTTATCGTGGGTTTCGGCAATGGTCAGCGTGCAGTAAAGTCCGATCATAAAACATAGTGCTCCTACCAAAGCACCAGAGTCAATTACGCTGAACCCGCTTTTGAAATAACCGAACAGCGTAGTCATCAACACCACCGTACCCCGTACCATATTGGGAATGGTCGTGGCCGCCGTGGCCCGAAGGTTCGTGCCGAATTGCTCTGCTCCGATGGTCACAAACATGGCCCAATAGCCAATGCCAAACCCCAGCAGCACGGTAAGTCCATAAAGCATTGATGGTGTTTGAACTCCTCCGTAAAGATATACCCCCGTAAAGACCGCTGTAAACAACATCAGATACAGCACCGCTTTTTTGCGGGAACGCAGACCGTGACTTAAAAAACCGCTTGCCAGATCGCCCGCCGACAGGCCGATGTAGCACCACATGATCGAAAGGCCCGGCAGGATTGGCTCAGAGATATTCAACGCTTTGCCGAATTCATTGCTGAAGGTAGCCAGGATGCCGATCACAAACCACGTGGGAAGGCCCATGCCGACACATTTCAGGTATCTTATCAACCGCTCGCGCCTGGTAAACAGCGAAAAAAAGTTGCCCTTTTCAACCCGTTTCTGCGATTTGATGGCTTCAAAGGCCCCCGATTCAAACACCCCCAGCCTCAGCAGCAACAGCGTGATGCCCATGCCCCCGCCGATGAAATAGGCAGTTCGCCAATCAAAAAACTCGACCGTAAAATACGCAGCCACAGCGCCTAACAGGCCGACGCCAGCTACCAAAGAGGTCCCGATGGCCCGAAGTTGTTTAGGCAATATTTCTGAAACCAACGTGATGCCCGCACCCAATTCGCCGGCCAGACCGATGCCCGCTACAAAACGAAGTATTTTGTACATATCCGGCGATTGCACAAAGCCGCAGGCAATGTTGGCAATGGAATAGGTAAGGATAGAGCCGAACAGTACCGACAAACGTCCTTTTTTATCGCCCAGCACGCCCCACAGGATGCCGCCCAGCAAAAGACCCGTCATTTGCCAATTGAGGATGGAGGCCCCCGTGGTGGAAACTTCGGCGGCCGACAGCCCCATGGATTCCAGGCTGGGAATGCGCACGATGCCGAAAAGCAGTAAATCATAAATATCTACAAAATAGCCTAACGCGGCAACAATGACGGGGATACTCAATAAATGTTGGAGAGTGGTTTTTTGGGTTAACGTGTTATGCATTTGAATTGAGTTTACTGAAAAAAACATCCGTACGGAATCCTCCGTTTATACAGGACGTACATCGGGGCAAAAACCCTTAGTGAGTTTTGTGTTTTTTATTCATTTGAAGACCATACACCTCCTGCCATTGCACGTCTTTGGGTAACCGATGGCTCAGGGCCGCTTTGGCGGCTACTTTCCCGGCAGCCTCGCCCATGGGAACGGCATTTCCCGTGACCCTGTAACTCGCGTGGGCGTAAAAATCACCGCTGATGCACCGACCGGCCATCATCAGGTTATTCACATCTTTGGCAATCAATGAGCGCAACGGAATTTGGTAAGGCTTCATTTTTACTCCGCCACTGCCGTAACCGCCGCCTTCACCTTTAACCAGCGAGTGAATATCCACCACGAACCTGACCGTGCACACACCGTCTTCAAAGGTAGCTCCCCGCATCAGATCCTCTTTGGTCAGGGTATAGAGTCCGTGAATGCGGCGTCCTTCCCGGATACCGATTTGGGCGGCGGTGGTCACAATCCGAACATTCGACCACATGCCTCCCGACTTTCGCAGTCCGTCAATGATTTTATTGACTTCGTTACGGGCTTCCACGGTCGCCTGTGAAACCGCCCCTGCATCCGTGGCCGATACGCCGTACTGGTGATTGACCATCAGGGCCACCATATCGGGACGGATGGAGAAAAAGGAGGGCATGGAATAACTGGCATCAATCCCTGTTTTTTGAATTTCAGCGTGCAATTTTTTCTTGCCCGTTTCTGAAGGAGAACCGTCTTTGCCGTAGCCTTTAATATAACCCGCCTTTACCAGATCATCTTCGTTTAAACCGCTCAAAATGACCATCAATGACATGGGCTGGACTCTGCCCGTTTGGGGTTCACCCATTTCAAACCCGCAGCCGGCCCGGGCCGCAAGTTCTCCGTTGCCCGTAGTATCAATAAATACCTTCGCTTTCCAGGCTTCCCTGCCCGAAAAACTCTCGGTGGCGATGTAATCGATTGTATTGTTTTTGCCTTTGTAAGCAGCCGTGACGCGGGTGTGCAGGCGAACCTCCACTCCCGCTTCCCAGCACAGCTGTTCGAGTGTCCATTTCATTCGTTCGGCATCGTATTTCTTGGCTGTATATTGGGCATCGGTAGCATCCAAGCGGTCAATGATCTCTTTCATGATGCCAGGCTTGCCTTCATGATCAATGATGTTACTCAACAGACTCGCCGTCCAGACCCCGCCCAAACATCCGTGAACTTCTATCAAAGTGGTTTTGGCCCCGCTTCGAGCTGCACTCAACGCCGCACCGATTCCGGCCGGCCCGCCGCCGCAGACAATTACGTCGGTTTCTTTTACGACGGGTAAATCACGCTTGGGTTCCTGAAATGTTTGTGCATCTTTTTTTAAGTTGCCCGCTTCCAACGTTGACATGGGAGCGAAAGCCGATAAAGCCCCCGTTTTCAGAAAATCTCTTCTTTTTAGCATGGGTATCGTTATTTTTTAAGGTAAAGGTTGTTCAAAAATTCGCCCCTTTTCCAGAGTTTTGATTGGTATAATTTCTTCGCATCGGCTTGTTGACCATCCGGCAGTTTCCTGATCCAATGCAGGGCCAATATCTCTTCCAGTACTTTCTCCGATTCAAGGTTATGGTAGTCTATGGCATCCATGTATTGCAATTTATGGACAGTCCGAGGCTTGATTTGAACCTGTTCCAGCGGGTACAACTCGTGAAAGAAACCTTTTGCCCCAAAATATTGAACGGCTTCAAAATAGGGCGAATCGGCGTCCACATCACTCACGTAGATGATTTTAGCCTTGTTTTTCAACAACAGGGATTGTAATTCCTGTACTTTTACTGCGGTTACCTTCACGCCGTTTTTGATACTCAAATGCGCGGCCAATCCTGCCGCCTGCCCCAATGCCGACCAGGTGGGTTCTAAACGGATTCCGCAAAAACCGACGTGACTCGACGAAACAGCTACGGGCACGAGTAAGTTCTCAAATTTCTTAGGCAACATCACCCCGTAAGGAATCTGAAAAGGCTGCGGGACAAAGTTAAAATCTCCTTCGGTCATGTCTGCATAGACAGGCCCAGGGGCCGAAACTCCGTGACAATTGAGGGCGTAATCACAAATGGCCACCGTATTTGGATTTAATACGGAACGAATGGAGTTAGGTGCCTGATAGGTATCTTTTTCGGTAAAAACCACGTCACCCATGATCCGACGAGCTTCGCGGATGTAAAGACGATACGGGAAATTGCGGGGGGCCGCCCCGTCAGTATCCGTAAATTCATCTTTGGCCAATCCCCAAATTTGCGCTTCTCTGCGAATGTCAGGAGGAATACTTTCATCATTTTGTAGAAAGTAAATCATGCCCAAAATATGTTCGCGGTGCTCCTGAATGATACGTGAACGAACTTCGGTACTTCCGTCGGGATATTCATAATTTTTCCCCAACGACGACATACGCACGGGGGCATTTTTGATGTCGTTGATGTCGGCCTTGCGGTTGGCGATGGGCTGCACCCGTAAAATCCCTTCGGCACTTTGAGTAAAAATTTGCTTTACTTTTCCGCTTTTAAATACTTGGGAAATCGGTAAATACTTTTCACGGTTATAGTTTTGGGGCATTTCCACTTTTCGGCTGTTTTCGACCGAATCAGTCATGATGATGCGGAAATTGTAGGCCTGCACTTTTTTGTCGCCTTCACCCGTACCGCCCGTCAGAATCTGTCCGCCTTTCGAGAAAATATGCCCCGCAAAGCGTTCGCAAAACTCATGTCGTGACTCCCTGCCGACCCGGTATTCCGCTCCTGCCGCTACGGCCAGATCCCCTTCGTAGGTAGCATCAATAAAGACTTTACCTGAAATTGCAATCGGCTTTTTATCAAACAAATTAATAAAAGTTGCCGATTGTATTTTTGATTCACCCCGCTTGTTTTTTATAACAAAAGCCCTGGTGATTCGGTGTTGAGTATATACTTTTATCAGTGGCAGTTCTGTCAACATTTGCCCGAAAATCAATTCGGTTACGTGCGGCTCGGCATTCACGCCGAAATAGCACTCTTTTACCTGCCTGGAGTTTTTGCCGTACCTTTTTTCATAATAGGCCAATGCCCTGAATCGATATTCATTAAAAGTACCACTTAATGCTTCCTGTGAGATGAAATCAGTAAATGACAGTCCGCCCGACATCAGCCCGCCGATGTGTTTGTATTCTTCCACCAAAGCCACACTGTGCCCCTGACGGGCGGTATTGATGGCGGCAAAAATACCCGAGGGCGTGGCCCCGTAAATGACAACGTCGGTTTTGGTTTGGGCTTTCGCCCAAGTACCTATTGTTAACAATAAAACGATTATTATGCGTAAATTTATCATGCTTTATTTTTATTCAACCTGCCATTTTACTTCTTCCCATTTTACCTCTTGTGGAAGCCTATTCGATAAGGCGGCAATCGCCCCTACTCTTCCTGCCGCCTGTCCCATCGGCACGGCGTTGCCCGTTACTCGATAGCTGGAATGGGCAATAAAATCGCCGCTGATGCACCGCCCTGCCATCATCAGCCCCTGTACGTCAGAAGCAATCAATGCCCGCATCGGAATATCATAAGGCAACAATTTTACCCCACGACTGTAACTGCCTTTGGATTCATCATCTTTCTTGACGGAATGAACATCTACGCCCATATTGACCCGACACACGGCATCGTGTTGGCGGGCACCTTCCATTAAATCTTTACGGGTAACGGTGTAAAGCCCGTGAATCCGACGCCCCTCCCGAACACCTATCTGCTCCCCCGTGGCCACAATCCGCAGGTTTTTCCAAACGCCGCCCAAACCACGTAGCCCATTCACGATTTTGTGCAACTCGGCTCTCGCCCGCAGCGTAGCCAAAGAAACCTGATTGGCATCGGTGCCGTTAAATCCGTACTCGTGGTTGGTCATCAACATATACAGATCTTCCCGAATGGGGTACAGGCCGGGACGGGTATAAGAAGGTTTTACTCCTCCTCGAATAATTTCATTTTCCAATCTTTTTTTAGAAGGTGTACCTATTTTGCTGTCTTCGGCATCTCGCACAAACGGCTTGATTTCATTGTAGTGAATGCCGCTCACTAAACATAACAAACTCATGGGCTGCCCAACGCCGTCGCTGCCGCCGTATTCGTATTTGCAGCCGGCCTGTGCTGCCAAATCACCGTCGCCTGAGCAATCAATAAAGATTTTACCCGCCCAGGCTTCCCGTCCTGATTTAGATTCAGTGACAATGTGGGTCAGACGGTTGTCTTTTTTGGCGGTTGCTGCCACACGGGTAAATAGTCGAACGGTTACGTTGGCTTTCAGACAATATTCTTCGAGCAATACCTTCATTTCTTCGGCATCAAATCCAAAACTGTCTCCACCCGAAATGGTGGCACTGCCGCCCCGTTGGGTCAAGTCCTGCATGATTTCGCGCATGAGGCCGGGTTTATTTTGGTTATCAATAATCCACGTCAGATTACCCGATGTCCAAACACCTCCCAAACACCCATGGACTTCCAGTAAAAGGGTTTTTGCCCCGTTTCGGCCTGCTTCAATTGCTGCGGAAACGCCCGCCGGGCCTGCTCCGCAGACAATGACATCGTATTCTCCCGTAACGGGGATTTCACGGGCTGATTCTTGCAAAGCGGCTGCCGTATGAGCATCCGGTGCCGAAAATGATTGCAGTAGTGGGTTTGCCGCACTGAGCAAAGCCGTACTTAAAAAATGCCTGCGTTCCATAATGGTATTCATTAAAATCGTTTTAGAATTTATTTGTGAGTTTTGAATTTTCGATACAGTTCATTCAAAAAATCCCCACGGGTCATGGTCAAAAAAATTTCCTTTTCGCTATCAGTAGCCTTATAGCTGATGATTTCTAACCAATGATTCATTAATTTCTGATTCATTTTTTGATGGGGATATACATAATGGTGCGGAAAAGCGGCAGTAAATTGCCCTTGAATAAACTTTAAATGGTCTTCAAAATGGACAGTATCAATGGCAGGTACTTTTACTAAAAAGCCCTTTTGACCGAAATATTGAGCAGCTTTGAAAAAAGGAGAACCAGGCAACACATCAGAAAAATAAATCGTTATCGCTCCCTTTTCGTGCAAAATCTCCTGAATTTCATGTACTTTCACATTTCTCAACTGTACTTTTTGTTTGATTGCCAAAGCCGCTGCTACGCCGGCTGCCTGCCCCAAAGCAGTCCAGATAGGCTCCATACGCAGGGCAGAGTAACCCACGTGCGTTGCTGAAATAGGCACGGGGGCCAACAAACCATCTATCATTTTAGGTACAATCACTCCATAAGGAATCTGATGCGGCACGTTGGAAAACGCCGCACTGAACTGCCCATCACGAATAGTAGGGTGAAAAGCGGTTCGTTTGCCAGTTCCGTGTGAATTCAGCCCATAATCACCCACGGCAATGGAATTGGCTTGCAGGGGTGCCCGCAAGCTGTTGGAGGCTTGTTGGGTATCCTGCTCTTTGAAAATATAACTACCGACCAATCTTCGCCCTTCCCGTACATAGAGGGCAGGAGTAAAGTTTTCGTTGTAGGTATATTCATCTTTGGGCAAACCCCAATTTCGGGCTTCGGCCTGAATGGACGCAGGAATTTCTCTATCATTCTGAACAAAATAAATCAAGCCCAAAGCATGGTCTTTGTGTCTTTCATAAAGCATCTTTCGGTGTTCCGGACTGCCTTCGGGCCAGGTATGACTTTCACCCCACAAGGCCAAACTCAACGAAGCAAAATGACGGTCATTTACGTCGGCTTTGTTGTTGGGAATTGAACGTATGGTGACCAAATTGAGGTTAAACTGCCTGATTTTGCCGCTTTTTATTTCTTCGAGTAATGGTAAATAGGAATCTCTGACGTAATTAGTGGGCTTAGGTACTGGAATAGCATTGGCCAGGTCTTTTGTCATACAAATTCTGAAATTATAATTTTGAATTTCTTTATCGCCGCCCCCCGTGCTTCCTGCCAAAAATTTTCCATCTTCCATAAAGACCTTTCCAGCATATCGTTCCCCAAATTCTTCTTTGGATTCTCTGCCCAAACGATACGCACAGCCTGCTTTTGCTATCAAATCGCCCTCGTAGGTGGCATCAATAAAAACCGTTGCTTTGGTCATAATCGGCGCTTTTCCTGCGGTAGAGGCAAAGCTTACCCCCGTCAATCGGTTGCCCTTTTTTTCCGTTCTTTCCAGTCTGTAATTGGTAAAAACCTCAATATTAGGCTGCTCCGACAGCATTTGCTCAAAAATTAATTTAGCAACTTTCGGCTCATAATAAGCCCCTCGATAGCAATCTTTCACCTGCTGTGATTCAGGCCCATAAGTACTTGTATAATAAGCCAATACACGGTTCATAAATTCTCGAAATGTGCCCTGCACTGCCTCAAAAGTGCGAAAATCGGTAAATGATAATCCACCGGAGGTGAGTCCGCCAATGTGATTGGATTCTTCAATCAGGGCTACCTTTACGCCCAATTGAGCCGCATTGACCGAAGCGGCAATACCCGCAGGCGTAGCACCGTAAACCACCACGTCAAATTGTTTGGGAGTCTGTCCAAACGAAATAACCGATAGGAATAAAATTAAGCAAGCAAGGACTGCTTTCATCATCAAATTGTGAATAAAGAGATTCTGTTTCTGAACTCAATCGCTCAGAAACAGAATGAGATTGGTTAAAGTTTAGCCCAAAACAAGCGAGCATTGTCCTGATACACAGTATTCTGGTCAGATACCTGCGGAGCGTTTGCGTTACGGGAGATTTCATCTACCGGATACGGAAAGCGTTTTGCGGTACCATCAGGGTCGTTGAGGGTAATCAGGCCCGTACGACGGACATCATTATACGCTTCCTGACTTTGAAACACGAACAGGAATATGTATTTCTGGGTAATAATGTCTTTCAATGTCAATTTATCAACTCCCATCAACACTTTTGGCCGGGCCAAATAAGCGTTGATTTGAGCAGCAGTAATCGCCGCTGCTGAGTTAAAAACAGCCGATTGGGCCATCGCCGACCGCACGGCTGCATCGTAGGCGGTGTATGCCTTGGCTTTATCACCCAAACGCAATTGAGCTTCAGCTTCGATAAATTTCAATTCGGTGTAAGTCAATAAGGGCAAAGGTGAAGTACGGTTTTGAAGATACAAAGGTTTTGAATACAGCGTACCGTTGAGGGTTACGTCGGTATTTGCCTTGCTTGTGGGGGGCGTTATGACTTTACCGCCAATTTTGGTAAACCAAATATTGGCTCTCGGGTCGGCCAACACATCTTCATTTGATTCAAGAAACGACTTCATGGCCGTGACAATTCCGTCGGCTATCACAATGGTAGAGGCATTCATAAAGTTGTTGGCAATGGGATTGGCGTTTTCAGGATTGCTCTGATAACCCGTGACCGTGAAGTTTTCGGCAGAGGAAAACGAATTCCCGATAGCCGTTAAAACATCGGCATCTTTGGGGCTTACATTGCTCAGGCGATTTAACAAACGGGCTTTCAGGCCCCAAGCCGTTTTTTTCCAAAGCGTCATATTGCCTTTAAACACCAAATCATCGTTTCCCGGGCGAGTGGCCGCCGTAGTTGCCTGGTCGCATTTTTGAATACCTGCATCGAGCAATTTCTGCATTTCGGCATATAAGTCCTGGGCTTTGTCAAACTTTGGCTGAATGATACTCTCCAGACCTACCTCTTTGTAAGGAATATCACCGTAGGTATCTACCAAAAGTAATAAAGTATAAGCCGACATAATATCGGCAATGGCCGCATAGCCCTGACGTTGCTGTTTATCAGCTTTGGCTCTAACGTCGTTGAAATAGCGTATCGCCTGAAAACCACTCGTCCAGTTGGTACCACCGCTTACGCCGAGGGTAGAAGCACCGCCAATCTGCAATTTGGTAGCCGTATTTACTCCCGTGAAATTGGTGTGTTCTGAAGCATAGCCACTAATGATGGAAATGCTGCCTACCACCCGTTGAAATACCATCATTTGAGCAGCAGGGAGAATGGTATTCAATGGTGCGTCAGAAATGATATTGGGATTAGTGTCAATCTCATTGAGTTTTTCGTCTGAGCACGCACTGAGAATAAGTGACAGGAAAGCACTGAAGTATAGGGTCTTTTTCATTGGAATTGAAGCATATGGTTGTAAAACGTTACTTAAAATTTGAGGCGGATCCCTCCTCCTAAACTGCGGGTTTGGGGTTGTTGATACCACTCAATTCCCACCGAATTACCCGTACTGGCTCCTGAAAAATTAGTCGTCATGTTCAATTCGGGATCAACAAACGTGTTGGTAATCAGGAACAAATTACGGCCCGTCAAAAAAAGACTTGCCCTTGACATACCAATTTTTTTGGTGATTGCAGCAGGCAGATCATAATTGAGGCTTATTTCCCGTAATCGAACAAACGTGGCATCGTCTAAGTTAGATTCATGGTTGGCACTCAATGCGGCCCAATACGTGTTGGTTTTGTAAATGGCAACGTCATTATCACCTTCTACTACCAAGGCCCCGTTTACAAACCTTCCTTTTTTGCCGGGAATCACCTGTTGAATCTCCCGGTCGAGCGTAGCTTCTGATAAACCCCTTACCCTTGATTCGTCCTGTAACTGAGAATAAAACAGCCCCCCTTTGCGCCAATCTACCTGAAAACCAAAGGTCAAAGACTTAAACCGAAACGAGTTGATAAAATTGAATTCAAAGTCAGGGTTGGGTGTACCCAAAATTTGCAGTGTCGGTGATTGCAATGGAATTCCGTTGGTGGAACTTACCACAATTTGGCCTGAAGCAGGGTCTCGTTGGTAGGGACGACCGTAGAAAGAAGGATACACCTGTCCTTTTTCTGCCACCAGTTGAACTTTTGATTGGGCATCTGCCAGCAAAATGCGGGTCAGGCCCGAGGGCAGTTCTTCAACGGTGGTTTTGTATTTCGAGAAATTAACGTTGAAGTCCCAATGGAAGTCGGAGTTTTTCAGGGGAGTCAGACGAAGCATAATTTCATGCCCCCTCGAAAGCATTTTTCCGGCATTATTCACCTGACTGCCAAAACCCGTGGAAGGAGGCAGCGGAATACCAAATATCTGTCCGTCGGATAGGCTTCTGAAATAGGTATAATCAACACTGATTCGATTTTTTAGAAAACGCAGTTCCGTTCCCAATTCTACACTACGGGTGTTTTCAGGGCGAAGCGTAGAACTGATGCTGGTACTGCTTGGCAAAAACCCAGCCACTCCGTTGAGCGGAAATTGAAACCCAGGATTGGCAGCCGAGTAGCCTACGCCATTGACGAAAAGCTGTCCCAATTGACCTACCTCGGCGTAGTTGGCTCGCAGTTTGGCAAAAGTAAACAGGTTTTGGAGTGATGGCACGGCTTCAGTCAATACAAAACTCAACCCTGCTGAAGGATACAGAAAAGAGCGCTTGCCTGAAGGTAAATTGGAGGCATAATCCTGCCGAGCCGACAGGTTCAGATACAACATTTCTTTGTAGCCAAGGTTTGCATTGCCGTAAAAACCTACAACTCGTTGGGCGTTGTTGCTGTTGTTGGCGGTAATGGTTGTGCCGTTGGCAATGTTGGGCCAGTCGCCCACTACCAGATTTGCACTATTGGTGCTGTTGTTGGTACGACGAATGTCAAACAACTCATTTCCTGCAATCACATTCAGTACCAAATCTTTGGTCAAATTTCGGTCATAACTCAAAAATAAGTTAGAGTTAAGCTGAGTTTCCTGTTGGTTTTGCAATAAAAATTTCCCTCCGCTTGGTGGATTTGTTCTTCCTGTCGGCCCCGTGCCCAATTCGTCGTAAGTTTCGATTTTGGTATTAAAATTGTCCAAGCCCACCCTATAAGTCACCTTCAAGCCTTTGGCCAATTGATATTCTAAAAACAGGTTTCCGTAAGTGCGTGCAGTCCGACTGTTTCGAAAGTTGTTTTCTACAATCCAATAGGGGTTGTTTTGGGCGGCTCGAAACAGGATTTGCCGGTAAGGGTCAGTGGCCTCGGCATAAGGTTTTCCTTTCAGGTTGTAGGAAGGTGGAGTTTCGTAAACAGTACGAAAAAAAGCAGCGTTTCCTACCTCATCGGGAAAGTCATTAACGTTAATATCTGCATAATTTATGGAGACACCTACTTTGAATTTCGAAAACGGGGTCAACAATCCGTTGAATTTGATGTTGGTGCGCTGCAAGCCGGTATTGGCAATCACCCCCGTTTGGTCAGTGCGGCCTACCCCAATGGCGTAGTTGCCGAAACTTCCACCCTGTGCTATTTCCAAATTATTATTGAAAGTAGAACCCGTTCCGTAAAACTCCTCCATATTTCGGTACGAAGCGGCCTGTTCCTGCTGACCCAACAAATTGGTATAGGTACCGAGTGTACTGATTTTGGGGCCGTAGGCAAATAATCCGTTTTGATCAAACACACCGTTATTTCCCTGTGCGTACTCGTATTGCAACTTGGGTAAAAAACTAACTTTATCCTGAGCAAATTGTGATTCAAACGTAACAGTAGGCTTGCGATTGGCGTTTTTGCCGCTTTTGGTCGTAATAACGATCACCCCGTTCGACGCCCTTACGCCATACAGGGCCGCCGCCGCCGGTCCTTTCAAAATATCCATTGATTCCACATCCGCAGGATTGAAATCAATGGAACGCCCCCCGGCCGCCACGGGTAAACCGTCAATGACATACAGAGGCTCATTTGAACCCGTAATGGAACGGGAGCCCCGGATATTTACCAGGGCAGGACGGCCCGGCATGCCACTGCTCAATCGTACCTGGACCCCCGCTGCTTTCCCTTGCAATGAGTTTTGAATGTTGGTATTGCCGACGGCTGATATGTGTTCACCGGCTACTTTTTGTGAAGCATATCCTAAGGCCTTTTGGTCGCGCTTGATACCAAATGCCGTAACCACTACCTCATCCAACGTCTTGGTATCTACTTTAAGGCTTAGGTTGAGTTGGCTTTGATTCCCAACCGCTACCTCCTGCGACAAATACCCCACAAACGAAAACACCAAAACTGCACTGCCATCGGGTACGTCTATTTTGTATTTACCACCAGCATCCGTCGTGGTGCCGCGTTGGGTTCCTTTGACCAAAATACTTACCCCAGGCAATCCGGAACCGCTTTCATCGGTGACGGTTCCTGTAATGATTTGGTCGAGCATTTGGGGAAATGCGTTTGGGAGCTCAAGTTGTCCGGTTTGGGTTTTTTCCGATATTCCCCGTTTGAGAATGATCTGCCTTCCGACAATTTCGTAAGACAATTTTTGGGGAGTCAGCAGTTTTTCCAACACCGCCGAAAGTTTCTCGTTGGAGGCAGTTACCGTAATTTTACGGGATGCCCGAATGAGATTGGGACTGTACGAAAACTTTACTTCGGCAATTTTTTCAATTTCGGAAAGTACTGAATTAATGTTCTGATTGGTAACCTGAATCGAAATACGACGCTCCAGCACCTCCTGCGCCGCTGCGTCATCAGCAAACGAAAGATTAGCAAAAATCAGGGCAATACACAGATGTATAAAGGACCATTGCATGATTTTAACCGCCCAATGCCGGGCAGTGTTACTTTTTTTCATAGATTTGAATGTTTTTGTTAAACGAAAAATTTGACAAAACACCCCCGCATCTGTACACTACAGATGTCGTTCGCGCGATAGGGGCTTATGAAGTCGGTGATGGTGGTGCATTGCCGACTTCTCTTTTTTTAATGGATAATCAGGTACCGGTTCAGTTCATTCAGCTTTGTGTTTGGTGAATAATAGGTTAATTGGCACAGCCTTTGCCCGAAATAATGATCTGAGCATCTAAAATCTGATAGTTGGCTTCAATACTTTTACAGATAATATCCAGTTTTTCATAGAGTGACTCGTCGGTTAAGTCGGCGGTAAACTGGCACTTGGAGAAAATTTCCTCATCAAACACCATGTCAATCCCGTAGGCCTTTTCAATCATATTGAATACATCAGAAGCCTGGGCAGCTTCAAACACAAATGAGTACCGCATCGGTGTGGGTGTAGTGGCACTCAGTAAAGTTGGATTTTCTACCAACGACTTTACCAACCGGATTTCCTGCCGTGATAAGACTGCCTGTTGATTAGGCAACAACACTATGCCCTCACGTTCTCTATTGCTGATATTTTTCCGATTACTGATTTTCTCGGCTACAGCAACTGCTACTCGACCCGTCCGAACTTTAACCTCTACATTTTTATCTTCGGGAAACGCCTTTACATTAAAACTTGTACCCAGTACCTTGGTGACCAATTCATTGGCGTACACAAAAAATGGTTTATTTGGATTTTTGGCCACTTCAAAAAATGCTTCTCCGCTCAGATACACCTCTCGTTTACTCCCTTCGTTGAAGGTTTTGGCGTAACTTATCCTACTTTTGGGGCTTAGAAAAATGGAACTTCCGTCGGCAAGCGTGACAAGAATGGGTTTGGGCGTATCGTTTACTTTTTCTGTTAATGGTGATTCGGACTGCTCCCGATTCACTTCATACGTCAACTCAATAGGGGCAGTTTGACGATTTACAAACCACCAGCTCATCACCAATACCACTGATGCCGCCGCTGCCCAACGAGCCCACACCGGTAAGCGACGGATTTTAACCTCCTGCTCTTCCCCGAGCTGCTGCTGTATCTGCTGAAACACCCTGTCTTCATTTGCTTTTGTGGAGAAACCGCTCTCCACCTGCGCTTCAAGGGTCAACAATATATTTTGGGCAACGGTAATTTCCTGCTTTTTTTCAGGGTGCCGTTGTAAAAAATCTTCCCAAAAAGCCGAAGATTCGGCCGTGGGGAATTGAACCCATCGCCGAAAATGAGCATCTTCTATAAAATCGCTGGTGGTGAATTGCGAATATTTCATGGTGACTATTTTGGAAATAATGGTACTATTCCCATTCTGTATAGAAAGAGACAATCAGGAAGGTTTTCAACCTCCTGAATCGAAAAAAAAATTGAAAAAATCATAAAAAAAACGGCACGGCAATGATAATCAAGGAAATAGCCAGTTTACGAAGGATCTGAAGGGCTTTCTGAACAAGGTTACGGGCGGTTTGCTCTTTGATATGAAGAAGGTCGGCAATTTCTGAATACTCAAAATTATGATAATACCGAAGCAGAAGCGCCTCATTTTGACGGGGGGGTAATTGACTCAACCAGGCCGTTAACTTTTCTGACTGAATCAGGGTATCTTCTTCATGGGTAAATAAGGTTTCCGGTGAGTCTTCCATCGGTAAAAACGACTCTTCTACCTTTCCCCATTCTTCACCATGGAGAAAATCGGCTTTGAGCGAGCGATGAATTTTTCGACGAAGCGAACGAATCAGATAAAATTTAACCGATTGGGCCTGACTTAACGAATGACGACTGCGCCAAATATCCACAAACAGATCCTGAATGGCATCGTTTACCGCATCTTCGTCTTGGTGAATGCGTTTTCCATAACTGAAGAGTACCTGAAAATACCGACGATACAACGCCTCAAAGGCAGTTTCGCTGCCTTCACGTACCGCCTGCCAAAGGGTTTCGTCGGTCATTGTTACGTTTATCACGGATTCCTCAATGTCGCATTAAATTCAACAAAAGTAGGAAAAAATTAAACTTTGTAAAGAAGTCGATGAATTTCAACCGATTATTGCATTTAACAGCATCACGCCTAACAAACCTGATACCGAAACCAGCGTTTCCATCACCGACCAGGTTTTGAGGGTATCTGCCAAGGATAGTTGAAAGTATTCCCGAAAAAGCCAGAAGCCAGCATCGTTTACGTGCGAAAACATCATGCTCCCCGCCCCGATGCTCAACACCATCAGGTGCGGTTCGGTCTGCGTTGTGGATAGCAAAGGAGCCATAAATCCAGCCGTTGTAATACCTGAAACGGTGGATGAACCTACCGCCACCCGAATGACAGCGGCCATCCCCCACCCCAAAATAAGCGGATGAAGCGTGGAATGCTGCATCTGTTCGACAATGGATTGGGTGACCCCGCCATCTGTCAGGACCTGTTTCAGCGCTCCCGCTCCCCCAAAAATCAGAAAAAGCATGGCTACGTCTTTGATGGAATCTCCCAAAAGGGCCGTTATCTCCGCCATTTTTCGGTTTTGCCGGATACCCAGCAGATACACGGCCGCCAATACCGAAATAAACATGCTTACGGTGGAGTCGCCGATGAAACCGAGTGCCTCAAAAAGAAATGAATTTTCGGGCAGAAAGGAGGAAAGAACAGTCGTTGCACCGATTAACCCAATGGGTAATAACACCGAAAAAAGACTGCTGAACAGCGAAGGCATTTCTGATTCAGGCAAATCGGAAGCAACGAAAGCCGGATTGGGAAGGGTTGTATATTTTTTCAGCGTTACCCCGAACAGTGCCCCCGAAATCAGTATGGCCGGAATCGCCACAATGATTCCGTAGAAAAGGGTCAAACCCATGTCGGCATTAAACTGCTTTACAATCGCCAGGGGAGCAGGGTGCGGGGGCAAATACCCCTGCGTTACGGAAAGCGAGGCCAGCATGGGAAGCCCGATGTAAACGGCAGGGAGTTTGAAACGATAGGCAAAGGTGATGACCAATGGAGCCAAAAGCATAAAACCCACGGAATAAAACAAAGGTAAACCTACGATAAAACCCGTGATCATAAACGCCCAGCGTACATAATCTGTGCCGATAAACTTCACCATTTCGGTCGAAATACGTTGTGCCGCCCCGCTTTGCGCAACCAATTTTCCGAGCATTGCCCCAAGGGCAATAATGGACACAATCGATCCTAACGTACTTCCCATTCCCTGCTGTATGGCTTTCAGAATGGCCTGTGGTGGCATCTCCAAAGCCAGACCAACCCCCAAAGAGACAACAATAAAGCTTAAAAAAGTATGAACTTTAAAATAGGAAATGAATAAAACCAGTAGGATAAGTCCGCAAACAGTGATAATTAAGGCCATAAAAGAATCAGATTACGGTGTTCAAACCAAAAAATTCGGAAAGTCCTCCACCCGCTCACAGCATATCTGATCCATTACCTGCTGCAATTGCACTTTCAGCATACTGATGGTATGGTTGCCTCCTTCATTGCCCAGGGCACCCACCCCGTACATAAAGGTGCGGCCCATAAAGGCAAAATCTGCTCCGCTTGCAAGGGTACGGGCTACGTCGGGTCCCGAACGAACGCCACTGTCCATCATAATTTTGATTTTCCCCTTATAGTTTTCAACAATCGGCAGGAGCGATTTTATCGCCGATTGAGCCGCGTCCAATTGGCGGCCTCCGTGATTGGAGACAATGATACCATCCAGCCCTAGTTTTACGGCCAATTCGGTATCTTCCTCGCTTGCCACTCCTTTCAGTACCAGTTTTCCTTTCCATCGGTCACGGATGGCGGCGATTTTGGCTTCGTTGACCCGTCCCGAAAACGTTTGATTCATATAAGCGCCCAGCGCTTTCATATTCAAGCCTTTGGGCATGTATTTTTTCATGGTGGCAAAACCGGGTTGTCCATGATAGAGGGTATTCAGGGCCCAGGCGGGTCTACCGAAAATCTGCAGAAAATTAGTCAAAGACATTTTGGGCGGCATCGCCAGGCCGTTACGAATGTCGCGGGGGCGGAACCCGAAACTGGGTACATCGCACAGGACGCACAGTACCTTGCAGCCTGCCGCTTCGGCTCTGTCAAGGATGTCGTCCCGTAACGTATCTTCTTTGGGATGGTATAACTGAAACCAAAACTTTCCTTCGGTCAATTCACCGATTCGCTCGATACTAGCGGTGGAAACGGTACTTAAAATAAAGGGGATATTATGCTGTAAAGCCGCTTTTGCCAATATTTCCGGGGCATTGGGCCACACCAACCCCTGTAATCCGATGGGGGCGATCCCGAAAGGAGCGTCGTAGATATGTCCGAAAAGTTCGGTTTTGAGGGTGGAGCCCGTATGCTTGGAAAGGTAGTAGGGTTTTAATTCCACTTCCCGGAGTTCTGCCGTATTCTTGATCAGATTTACATCCTCATTGCAGCCTCCGTCCAAATATTCAAAGGCAAAGCGGGGAACGCGCTTTTTGGCCATACGTATCAGGTCATCAACTGACGGATAATCGGTATTGTACTGTAGTGGTGTCATGATTTATTTTTCAGATCAAAAATTTTAGTCATCATCAGCCATTTTTCTCCTTCTTTGGCCATCGGTAAGGCCTGTTGGTATTGCCATACAAAATCTTCCCATTCCCTGACTTTCGGGTTCTCGGCATCTGCTTTCCGTTTTGCCTCAAAGGAAAAATTATCGGCGGTTTCCATGATCATATACAGGCGAACGCCGATACGGTAAATTTCCATGCTCACAATACCCGAATCAATGATCGACGCTTAGATTTCAGGCCAAATATTCTGATGCAACCGTTCGTATTCGGCGATCAGCCCGGCATCATCTTTTAAATCCAAAGCTAAACAGAATTGTTTCATATTTATATGGAGTTTTTAGGTTGATGGCCTTTCATGCCGAAAAAAAGAACCATAAAAAAGCACAGCAAAGGAACAACGTAACCTTTCTGAATATCATCACCGGCGTTGTCAATGATCTTACCCATGATTACTGGAAAAATAGCCCCGCCAATGATAGACATGACAATTAGCGAAGAGGCGGGTTTGGTATTTTCGTTCAGGTCTTTGATACCCAGTGAAAATATCGTCGGAAACATGATCGACATAAAAAATCCCAAACCGCCCAAAGCCAGTACCACGTTTTTACCTTCGGCAAAAATAGCCACACCGCTGAGAAGTATACAGAGTAAGGCGTATACGGAAAGAAGGGTTGCGGGTTGAATATACCGCATGATGATTGTTCCGATAAACCTGCCTGACATGAACAGCAGACCGTATACCCCGAGATAATACCCTGCCGTTTTCTCGTCCACTCCGCCGCCCGAAACAGCCATTCTGATAAAAAAACTCGTTACGCAGACCTGGGCTCCCACGTAAAAGAACTGGGCTGTGACAGCCCAAACCAAGTGCTTATATTTGAGGGCTTTGCCAATGCTGCCCGAAGATACTCCGCCGGTTCCTTCTTTAAATTCGGGAAATTTCAGCACAGCAAAAACCACGGCCAGCACCAGCAGAAAACTCCCCAAAATCAGGTAAGGCATTTTCACGGAAGCAGCTTCGGCGGTGAGATAGGCCATTTTTTCTGCCACCGGCATGGCGGCAAGTTCTGCCGCAGAGTATTCTTTTCCCGAAAGAATAAACAGCGTACCGATCATGGGAGCCAGAAAAGCCGCCAGACCGTTGAAGGACTGGGCTAAATTGAGGCGAGCGGTCGCTCCTTGGGGATCACCGAGTTTGGTGGCGTACGGATTGGCCGCCGTTTCGAGCATCGTCAGTCCACAGCCGATGATAAACAGCCCCAACAGAAAGAGACTGAAACTGCGGCTATCGGCGGCGGGAATGAACAAAAACGCTCCTGCGCTGAAAACCAACAGCCCTGTAATAATCCCATGTTTATAACCAAAGCGCTTCAGCACTGATCCCGCCGGAATGGCCGCTAAAAAATAAGCCAAATAAACGGCCGTATCCACGAAAGTAGACTGCGTGTTGGTCAGTAAAAGCGCTTTTCGTAAGTGCGGAATCAGGATACCCGTCAGGTTATTTGAAATACCCCACAGAAAAAAAAGGCTTGTCACTAAAGCGAAAGGAATGACATAATTCGGTTTGGCATTTTTCATCGTAAAGATTTAAGGTTCACTGAGTGAACGGTCTAAATGAATACCCGCCGCATACAGGCAGTTATAGACTCCCCTGACATTGACGTTCAGGATTCGGTCAAAATCCTCAGCAGAGGTGGTTTCCATCTTACCGACGTGTGCAATTCCTGCATTATTGACTAAAATGTCGATATGTTTGATCTTGTTGAACGCGGTCAGCACTTCACGTTGATTGGTCACATCACAGACTTGAGCAAAGGCCCGGCCTCCGTCATAAGTTATTTGCCTCACGGCTTCTTTTGAGGCCTCGCTATTCAGCTCAAAGATATGAACGGTAGCTCCCATGCGGGCAAAAAGAATGGAAATGGCTTTGCCGATACCACTTCCTCCGCCGGTAATTACCGCAATTTTATTGGTCAGTTGAAACATGCTCAGGTTACAAATTACTGGTCGTCGAGTGATTTAAAATGTCTGCTCAATAAGGTGTCGTTTGCCGCAAAAGAAGCAATCCCCAACAAAATTTGCCGGAGATTGATTTGTCAAGGGCATCTATCTACTTTTATTGTACACTTTCAACAGCATCATTAATTTAGAAATACTTCCGCACAGCGGTTGTCTCAATATATCTCCGATTCCGCACATTCGTTCTGTTTTTTTTTAATGACAGGACGTAAAACAATGGAGACTAATTTCATGCAAAGAAATGGGCTTTAGCCATAGTTGTATACCGATGAATTGGCAATATTTTCCAATATTTTAGCAAATAAGTATCAAAACGCTTAGAGATAGTTAAAAGCTAACGACTGAATAACCCAGGCGGTGCTACGGATTCGTCATTAGGTCCCGGATCAACATGCCTTGGAGCGTCTCATCCTAAAAAAAACCTGCTAAGAAGCCTCTCCGCCCTATATATAAAAATTAAGGTGTTCAAATCATCTGGTGCCCTAAAATACGCATGAAGTACAAACACCGCAACCGGCTCGTATCGATAAGCTACAGCAAATGACTACACCACCCTATTAACACTCCTAATCAATCGGATACTACTGAAAATACCGTGTTAGGCGCATACAGGTAAGGCTGAATGCTGAAAGGTTCACTCAAAATCATTTTTGTCCTGATCGATTATCCTACCGTCGGCCAATTCTATGGTTCTGTCAGAAGCTTTGGCGAAGTCATTATCATGGGTTACTGCTATGATGGTCTGGCCGTATTGGCTCGAAATCTCTTTGAAAATATCAAACACAACAGCCGAGTTTTTACTGTCCAAATTTCCAGTTGGCTCATCTCCCATCAGAATGGCGGGGTCGTTGATCAACGCCCGGGCGATGGCTACCCTTTGCTGTTGACCACCGCTCAACTTGGAAGCCGGTTTAAGCGCCTGGTCTTGTAAACCCAATATTTTGAGTTTTTCATAAGCCTTATGTTCTATTTCTTCGTAGCCGTATTTCCCCAATCTTCGAGCGGGGATCATTACATTTTTTAAACACGTAAACTCGGGCAACAGATAGTGAAATTGAAAAACGAAACCGATATTTTCATTGCGAATAGCGGCCAACTCATCGGGCTTTTTACCCGTTATTTTCTCACCTTTGATGTACAATTCGCCTTCATAGACGGTGTCCATCGTACTCAGGCAATACAGAAGGGTGGATTTGCCCGAGCCGCTTTTGCCCACAAGGGTCAGGAACTCGCCTTCGTAAGCATCAAAGCTGACATTGTCTAAAGCTTTAAATTTCACGGGGTCATAAAAGTATTTTCCTAAATTTCGGGTGCTTAAAACAACCTCCAAACCCCCGATGGAGGTTTTTTCTATCAATGTATTCATTTATTTTCTGTCTTTTAACTATCTTTTTTTAAAAGAGAAGATGGGGGTCGAAGGTGCTACTTTCTGAAAATTTCAACGGGGTCAACTTTTGCGGCTTTGCGAGCAGGGAAATATCCGGCACAAAGAGTTATTAACATACCTAAAATAAAGCTTCTGATAAAAAGTGTAATCTCAAAACCAATGGGAAAATAGCCAACCGGGCCACCCATATAGATATTTGACATGATGGCAATTAAAACTGAGCCCAAAAGCAAACCGACCGCCGTTCCGATTATTCCCATAATAATAGCCTCAACAATAAATATTTTCACTACATCGTTGCCATTAAAACCTGTGGCTTTAAGTATGGCTATATCATTTATTTTTTGAATAATCGTTGAACTCAAAATATTGTAAATTCCGAATCCAGCCACAATTAAAATAGCCATTGAAATAGCTCCCATCATGGTTTCACGGGTGTTGTTGCCACTTAAAACATCTGCATTGCTTGTTTTCCAGTCTTCTACCGTATAGGAAGTCAATTGCTGTAATTTCTGGACAAAAGGCTCTGGGTTATTGGCATCACGGGTATTGATGAAAAGTGTACTCACAAATGAGGGCCCTTCCTTTATAAACTGCTGTGCTGTGCTTATGTTCACATAGGATTTGGTGTTGTCATTCATGCTGCTGCCTGTCATAAATATTCCCACGATTTTCATCACTTTTACGATCCCGAAAGAAGAGGTTACGGTTATGTTATCATTTATACTTAAACTCAGTTTTTCAGAAATACCACTGCCAATAATGATTCCGTTGAGGTTACCCTGTAATGCTTCGGTGTTACCTGCCACCATATATTTATCGGTATTAAACATTTGAGCATATTCTATCATGTTCACTCCGTTCCCCGTACCTTTTATTTGGGCTTTGCCCCGGTTATAATATGCATCAAAATTTACTTGAGCAATAGCGTTTGTAACGTAGGGTTGGCTTTTTACCGCAGCTAACAATGCCTCCGGATTGATGATTTTTTTTGATAAAGTAGTAATCTGGGGATTGATAATAACTCGCAAACCTGAGCTATCATCTGTAGTCAAAGGTTTGCTTATTTCATCATTTTTATAAATTTTTATGTGGGCATTATTTTTGAATATTTCGTCAGTGGAATATTTGCTGAAACCAGCGTCCAACGAATTCATGAATAAATACATGCCTACTCCAATAGCTACTCCCAATGCAGCTACCATGGTTTGCTTTTTCCTCGTATAAATATGTGTAAAAGCAATGTCTATATTTATGTTCTTTTTCATTCTACGGCTTTAATTGTGACCCTACTTCAGAAGTGACTATTTCGTTAGCTTCAATATTTTCTGTGATTAAAATCGTACTATCCGTAATTCCGCTCAGTACCTGTACCCAATCACTGCTGGCAAATTTGATCGTAATCTTTACCTTTTCTTTCTTGTCTTTTACCTGTACAAATCCCCCAAAATCAACGAAATTTCTGGGTATCAATAGGGCGTTCTTGGCGGTAGCCACCGTAATATTGCATTGTAATTGGGTGTTTACAATAGAAAAGTCAAGGGCTTCATTGAAAGTGATTTTGCAGATAAACGACTGAGTACTTTCGTCAAAAGCAGGCAAAATTTCGGCTACTGTACCTTTGTAGGTTTTGTCTTTGTGGGTATTGAGTTGCACCAATGCCTCTTGGCCAACTTTGATTTTGCCAATGTTGCTCTCATCCACATTTACCCTTGCATAAATATCGGCCGGCTCGCCAATCAAAGCAATGGCTTCGCCACGGGTAACGTAGTCGCCTGTCTGCTTGTATTTTTTATAGACTTTGCCGCTTTTTTGCGCTTTGATCTGATTTTTACTCAACACCACAGTATTTACTTCTTTCAATGCCCTATTGCTAATCACTTGCTGTTCGGCTTGTTGCTTGATTTCCCTGTAATTTTCGAGCGAGCTTTCATAATTGGTCTTTGAAGTTTTGTATTGCAATTCGCTGTTTTCAAGGTCTATTTTGGCAATACTGTTGCTTTCCCAAAGCTTTTTATAGCGTTGCCATTGCACATGATCCTGCTCCATTTTTTGTTTATTGAGGTTGATGTCATTTTGGGCCTGCAATAAAGCCGGGGCATTGCTTTGGGTGTTGGCTTGGGCAATGCTGTACAATTCTCCAGCACTTTCCCGGTTGAAACCGCTCTCTTTGTTGTCAACCACTGCCAATATTTTACCTGCACTCACGATCTGGCCCTCTTCAAAATTGACCGCTGACAGATAGCCATCCGTTTGTGCTTTGAGTGTATAGGTATTTTTAGCTTCCAAAATACCCGAGGCAAAGACCGTTTCGATTACATCTTTACGAGTGGGTTTGGTTTCTTGGTTTTTTTTGCCGCAAGCACTCAACAGACCCACAAGTGCGATGAATACTATCAATCTACTTTTCATTGTTACCTGATTTTATTGTTAAAAACAATTTTTGATTGGGCGAGCATTACACTCACCTTTGAAGAAATAAGGCTGTATTGGGCGTTGAGCATGGCATTGAAACTGGTCAATGTTCGGTCAATGCTGATAAGTCCTTCTGAATAAAGGTTTTTGTTTTTCTCGTAGGTATCTTGCTGAATCTCAAGAACATCGACATGACTTTGCAGTTGCGAAACAGCCTTTTCAAAATCATTGACCAATTGCCTTGTTGTTAAATCGGCCGTGATTTGTGCCTGTTGGGTATTTTTCTTTGCCAACTCATAATCAAAATACGCTTTTGTGTATAATGATGCTAAAGAAGGCCATTGAATGATGGATAATTAGGCCAGCTGTGGATAAGTATTGAAGCGTGATTAC
>NZ_JAAAKZ010000010.1 GCF_009905605.1 Runella sp. CRIBMP | reverse complement strand
AGCGGCCTTTAAAAATGCTGACGTTGATGCGGTGGTTTTAAACAGCGGGGGAGACTTAGTCATACGGGGAAATTGGACAGAAACCGTTGCCCTAACCGACCCCAAGACCCATGCCGAAAATGCTACCCCTTTGACCTGGCTGAATGTAAGCAACCGGGCGGTAGCCACGAGCGGCAATTATCGCCGAGGGGTATGGGTAAACAATACATGGTATTCGCACATTGTTGACCCCCGCACGGGCGTGCCTGCTCAGGACATTATCAGTGCCACGGTAGTACACCCCAACGCGGTCACCGCAGGAGCACTAGCAACGGCATTTAATGTGCTTACCCCAGCCGAAAGCATCAGATTGGCGGCCTCTATACCGCAGACCGACTACCTCATTGTTTCCAAAGAAGGCCAATCATTTACAAGTCCTTACTGGAATGACTTAGCAACGCCTCTTACGTCGAACCCTTCCGTAAAAACGGCCCATATTTTATCAGTTTCAAACATCAAAGATAAACTCTGGAATGCCAATCAAGAGCTGCTTGTTTCGTTTGAACTCAGTCGGTTTGAGGGGCGTTCGCATCGGCCTTTTGTAGCCGTGTGGATTGAAGACCAAAACCATGTTCCTGTGCGTCAATTGGCGATTTGGTACAACAAACCCCGCTGGCTTCCTGAATTACGGACTTGGTACACCATGCAGCGTAGCAGCGGTTTGAATGCGGCCTCTATTGCGGGCGCTACTCGCTCAGCGGGCGCCTATTCATTGGTTTGGGACGGCAAAGACGACCAAGGGCAATACGTAAAACAAGGCAAGTACACCATCAATATCGAAGCGGCCCGCGAGCATGGTACGTATCAATTGATACGACAAGAAATGGATTTTAACGGAAAACCGAAACAACAGACACTTAATGGAAACACCGAGATCGCAGCCGCAGCCTTGGACTACCGCGAGAAAGGAAGCAACCGTTAATACCCGAGGGCGTGCTTCCGACGGAAATGCTGCTTGGCAGCGCCAAATGCCCGCACTGGCGCGTTGGGTTCATTTGTATCTTTCGATGTTCAGCTTTGCGTTGGTGTTGTTTTTTGCCGTCACAGGCTTGACGCTTAACCACGCAGATTGGTTTGAAGATGCCTCTCGTACTGCTGAGTACAAAGGGAAGTTGAATGCAAGTTGGACAAACGTTGCCGACACATCGAAGGTGAATAAATTGGCAATTGTTGAGCATCTGCGAGCAGCGAACCACCCAAAGGGAGCCATGAGTGACTTTCGCATTGATGCAGCTGAATGTTCGGTGGCGTTTCGGGGGCCGGGATATACGGCTGATGTTTTTATAAACCGCTCCACAGGAGCGTACCAACTTACCGAAACGAAGATGGGTTTGGTGGCCGTCATCAATGATTTGCATAAAGGACGCGATACGGGAAAAACATGGTCGCTGGTGATTGATGCATCTGCCATATTTATGACGGTAGTTTCATTGACAGGACTGCTACTTTTACTTTTCTTAAAAAAGCGCCGAACAAGCGGCTTGTTATGGACTTTGATAGGATTGGGTGTGTGTGTGGCACTATATGTTTTTTTATTTTAATGCCTTTTAAATTAAAAAATTGTGTCAAGAAATTTAGGTTTTCTTTCAGCTTGAGAAAAACGCCGTAGTATCAAGAATAACTAAGGACAGTGTAAAATAGATAATTGTGGGCTATTCAAACGGCGGGTATTTGCCCGCCGTTTGATTTTTGTATCCAATTGATACAAAGTGCTATTTTGAAATTTTCTAAATTAAATTATATTATATGACATTTTAACTGCAACAGCGCTATACGATTGTACGTAATGATAGGAAAGAAAATATTCAATCATTATCAAACTGCGTATGAATAGGTATCAATTTTTGAAGTCAATGGGTTTTCGAGGAGCTGCTTTGATGGCAGTAATGACTTCGTGCATCAGGGAGGAAGATACATACATTGATGCATTGGTTGAAAAGCCGACCGATACGACGCCCATTCCAGTGACCACGACACCAGTTACGACCACTCCTGGAACGACTACGGATTTGAGCACTATTAAAAATCCATTATTAACCCTTGACCTTAGTGCTACTGCCAACGTTAGCCTCAAAACTGTCGGTGGATACATCGCCAAAAGCGGAATTGTAGTAGCACAGACAAGCGCGGGAAATTATGCGGCTGTTACGCAGACGTGCAGCCATGAGCCCAAAAAGAAAATCATTTTTAACAAGACCGAGTTTTACTGCACCGACCACGGCGCTCGGTTTGATTTGACCGGTAAGGGTCTCAATAGCTTCGGTAGTAAGGGGCTTACCGTTTATAAGGTGGCGGTTAGCGGTACAACACTGGTCGTTTATAGCTAAGTATCAGATAAAAAATAACTCCCAAAACTACCATGAAAACAATCATTTTAGTCTTGATTACCAGCTTATTGGCAGCCTCCCCACAGTGGGGAGGTGATTTTGAGAAAGCCAAGGCAGAAGCAGTGCAAAATAATAAATATATCCTGTTGAATTTTTGCGGTTCAGACTGGTGCGGGCCTTGTATAAAGCTCAAGAAAGACATCTTCGAATCTGAAGATTTTCAGCAATACGCCGATGGGCACTTGGTATTGGTTCGGGCGGATTTTCCCCGGCAAAAAAAGAATCAATTGGATGCTAAACAAACCGCCCACAACGAAGCATTGGCCGAAAAATACAATCCACAGGGGAAATTTCCTTTTACGCTCCTCTTGGATGCCAATGGAAAAGTACTGAAAGAGTGGGAAGGTTATCCCAAAACAATGAGTACGTTGGCGTTTGTTCATGATATTGCACTCATTGCCGATGCTTCAAAGTGAGTTAGCCGTGAGTTTGATGCTTCATAAAAGGGTGGTTCGGTTAATGGGTAATCGCTTCGAAATCAGCGTGGTAGCCGAAGATGAAGCGTGGGCTAATGACCGAATTGGAGAGGCTGTGGCCGAAATCCAGCGGATTGAGGCTTTGTTGACCACTTTCAACGACCATAGCCAAACCAATCAAATCAATGCCCAGGCGGGTATTGCACCCGTCAGGGTAGAACGCGAGGTGTTTGAGTTGATTCGACGCTCGCTAAGGATTTCTGAACTTACACAAGGTGCTTTTGACATTACTTACGGCTCCATTGACAAAAGCCTGTGGAATTTTGATACCACTATGACCTCCCTGCCTGATGCCGAAACCGCCAAACGGATGGTACGGCTGATTAATTATCGTAATGTGGTGTTGAACGAAGCCAATGCAAGCGTTTTTCTGAAAGAGAAAGGGATGCGTATAGGATTTGGCGGTATCGGCAAAGGCTACGCCGCTGAAATGGCCAAGAGGCTGTTGCTACAAAAGGGTGTAAAAAGTGGTATTGTTAATGCTTCAGGAGATTTAACGGCGTGGGGAAGTCAGCCAAATGGCAGTCCGTGGACGATTGGCGTAGCAGACCCGAATGCCAAAAATCAGCCCTTTTCCTATCTGAATATCAGCAATGTAGCCGTGGCTACGTCGGGCAATTATGAAAAATATGCGGTCATCGGCGGAAAGAAATATTCTCATACCATTGACCCCAAAACGGGATTGCCAGTGTCGGGCATCAAAAGCGTGACGATTCTCTCTCCCAATGCCGAAATTGCGGATGCGATGGCTACGCCCGTGACGGTCATGGGGGTACGGGTTGGGTTGGATTTAATCAACCAAATGCAGGGCATGGCCTGTATTATTATTGACGATAAAGACCGCATTTTCACCTCAAAAAATATCAAAATCAGCTAGTTTGTTATGCGCTACGTAGGCGTTTAAATGCTGTTTTTAACCCCAAAAAATATGAACAGAATCATCAAAATAAGCCTGTTTGCTTTGTTTGTGGCGTGGGCTCTATCTTCCTGCGTTTCGGTCAAGGAATACCAAAAAAGCCGCATCAACGACTCTGAAATGGAGCTTTCGGCCCGTAAGTCTGAGAAATTCGAGCAGAGTTTTTACCTCTATCGCGAAGGCGCTTCTGGGGCCAACGGCGGTAAAAGCGGCGGTGGTTGTGGCTGTAACTAGGCTAAATGTCTAACGTCGGTGAGGTTCAAAACCTCGCCAATGTTTCAGAACCTTGCCAGTTTTTCAGAGCGCACTTTGCGCGTCTGCGTGATTTATCAAATACACTCCCTAAATGAAAAAAATCGTATTAACCGTCGGATTATTGGTGGGCTTGCTAAAAGGCGTCTATGCCCAAACTACCAACGACAAAGAGGCTTACGAAAAACGTAAACTCAAAATAGAAGAGGTAAATTTGGTTGCTGGTTATTACGGACAGGACGGCAATAATTCAGCCGTAACGGGAGGAATCGGGACAGAGAAATTGAGCAATTTTGCCAATTCGATTGATTTAAAACTGTCATTTATTGATCGAAAAAGCCGCCAACATTTTATAAATGCAGATTTCAACATTGACCATTATACTTCGGCTTCTTCCGATAACATTGACCCTCTGACGATTTCATCAGCCTCACGCAGTGATACGCACGTGTATCCGTCGTTGTCGTGGACTGTGAAGGATGATGCTACCCGCACCTCTCGCGGGATAAGCTATTCGTATTCAGCTGAATATGATTACCAGTCGCATGGCTTTAATGTCAACTTTGCGAAAATTTCTAAGGATAATAATCGCGAATTTAGCCTTAAAGCGGGCGCTTTTTTTGATACTTGGATGGCGATATTGCCCTCCGAACTGCGACCAGCAGGCTACGGCTCCGCCGCCGAAGGTGACCGCGACCCTGTCGCGTATAAACCCCGAAATTCGTACAATTTAGCGTTGTCGCTGTCGCAAGTCATCAATAAACGCTTCCAATTGTTGGTTACGGTAGAGCCAGCGTTTCAACAAGGGCTGTTGAGCACGCCTTACCACCGCGTTTATTTTACCGATGGTTCGCATACGGTCGAAAAACTGCCCGGGTCGCGGTTTAAATTGCCAGTAGGAGCGCGCCTAAGCTATTTTCTAGGTGATAAGGTTATCTTGCGCGGATTCTATCGTTTTTACGCCGACGATTGGGGCATGAAAGCCCACACTGCCAATTTTGAAGCAACCTATAAAATAACGCCTTTCGTATCGGTCAGCCCGTTTTATCGTTTTCATAACCAAACGGCGGTGCGTTATTTTAAGGCCTATGGCAAGCACAGTCCTACGGAGGCCTATTACACGAGCGATTATGACATTTCGGGTTTTACCAGTCATTTTGTGGGTACTGGTATACGACTTGCGCCACCCGGTGGTTTGTTGGGTATCAAGCAGTGGCACTCCGTTGAACTCCGCTACGGGCACTACCTGCGCAGTACGGGGATGGTTGGCAACAGTGTAACGCTGGCGATGAAATTGAAGTAACCTGTCTTATTTTTATAACTTCCCGGTCTCGGATTTGCTTAAAAACAAGTAGCGAGGTCGGGTTTTGTTTTGTTTAAAAATGTATTTCATTAAGGGTAAATAAACTTCAGAATTACGCCAAAAAGTGCTCCTTCCAGAATGTCATTTTGGCGCTCGTAGCGTTTTAACCGTAGTTGCTCTCATTTTTAAGGCTTTTGGGTAGGAATCCCCGCCGGCTTCACCAACGAATACATATATTTGTAGTTATATATTATTATGACTAATTCTGCTGATTCAACTTTATATTATTCGACTACTTAACTGGTATTTTAATGAATTGCCCTAAAAGAATTCCCTCTACCTATATCTCTTTGTACACAATTTTGTTTTGTTTGACCTTCGCAGCCTGTAAAGAAAAAAAAGAAAAACCGAAAGGCGGTGATGATAAAAAAGACAAACCCACGATTGTAGATGTGATGGTAGCCACTTCTCAGCCCGTTACCAATGTCATTGAAGCAAATGGAACCATTATTCCGGGGGAGTCTACGGAACTGCGGCCTGAAGTCAGCGGGCGGCTCACATACCTAAACGTTCTGGAAGGCAAGTCGGTGGCTGAGGGAACGGTAATGGCGCGTATCAATAGCGCCGATTTGGAAGCACAGGTAAAGCGGACGAAAGTTCAGTTGGAGACTGCCAAAAAAACCGAAGAGCGTCTAAAAAAGCTTTTGGAGGTAAACGGAATCAATCAGAGCGATTATGATGCCGCTTTGAACACGGTCAATACGCTGAAAGCAGATATTGCTTATACCCAAACATTAATTGATAAAACCATCATTCGTGCACCTTTCACGGGGACAGTTGGATTGCGACAAGTGAGTCCTGGTGCGTATGTGACTCCGACGAGTATTCTTGCCACTATGCAGCAATTAGGTAAAATGAAAATCGACTTTACCCTTCCCGAAGAAAACAGTGATCTGATACGGATAGGAAGTGTGGTGAAAGTAAAACTGGAAGGCAGGGATACCACCATGAGAAAAGCTACGGTAATAGCGCTTGAACCCCAAGCCAACCGCCTGACCCGCAACCTGATGGTGCGTGCATTGCTGGATGATTCACGGGTCAACCCAGGAGCTTTTGCCAAAGTGATTGTTAGTAGTGGCAATGACAAAAAAGCCATTATGATTCCGACCAATGCCATCATCCCTGACGATAGAAACAGCCAAGTAATTTTAGTAAAAGGAGGCAAAGCTTCCTTTGTCAATGTCCAAACAGGAATACGTACTGCCAATAATGTTGAAATCACGCAGGGAATCAGTGAAGGAGACTCGGTGGTAGTGACTGGAGTATTATTTGCCAAACCTGATGCCATTCTTAAAGTACGAAAAGCAACAAAGCGATGAACATTTCTGAACTATCGATTAATCGTCCCGTGCTTGCCACAGTCATGAACTTGGCAGTGGTTATCTTTGGAGTCGTTGGACTTACTTTTTTGGCCGTTCGTGACTACCCGGCCATTGACCCACCCCTGATTTCGGTGAGTACGTCGTACACCGGAGCCAACTCCGACATCATCGAAAGCCAAATTACCGAACCGTTGGAGAAACAAATCAACGGGATTCAGGGCATACGTACCATTACCTCGTCTAGCTCGCAAGGCAACAGCCAGATTAGCGTAGAGTTTAACTTGGGCGTAGATTTGGAAGCCGCCGCCAGCGACGTGCGCGATAAGGTAAGCCAAGCCGTGCGTAGCCTTCCTCAGGACATAAATGCTCCGCCGGTGGTATCAAAAGCCGATGCCAACGGGGATTTCATTATGATTGTGGCCATTCAGAGCGAAACCAAAAGCCTCTTGGAGCTAAGTGATTATGCCGAAAACGTACTCCAACAACAGATTCAAACGGTTGATGAAGTAAGTGCAATCAACATCTTTGGGCAGAAAAGCTATGCCATGAGGATATGGCTCAATCCTGACAAAATGAGTGCCTACAATGTAGCTTTCTCGGATATTCGTACTGCACTCAACAGCGAAAATATTGAGCTGCCCCCCGGGAAAATATACGGTAACAACACGGATTTAACGATTCGGGTACTGGGGCGTATGACCACCGAAAAGCAATTCCAAGACTTAATCATTCGGGAAGATGCCACGGGGATTGTACGTTTGAGCGATGTTGCCAAAGTAGAACTAGGGCCCGAACAACTTGAACAAAGCTGGAAATTCAACGGCTTGCACGCGGTGGGCTTGGCGATTATTCCTCAGCCGGGAGCCAACAACATCAAAATTGCCGATGAGATATATAAACGTCTTGAGCAAATTCAGAAAAGTAGTAAAAGCGATATTCAGCTCAAAGTCTTAAGCGATAACACCAAAAATATTCGTAATTCACTGGCCGAAGTGGAAGAAACTCTGATCATTTCTTTTATTTTGGTGGTATTGGTTATCTTCTTTTTCTTCCGCGATTGGCTCATTGCCATTCGACCATTGATTGATATTCCTATTTCATTGGTCGCTACGTTTTTCATCATGTATTTGGCGGGCTTTTCGGTCAATATTCTTACCATGCTTGCCATTGTATTGGCCACGGGTCTGGTGGTAGATGATGGGATTGTGGTCACTGAAAATATCTTCAAGAAACTTGAACAGGGCTTCCCCATCCGTAAGGCGGCCATTGAAGGCAGTAAAGAGATTTTCTTCGCGGTTATTTCTACTTCCATTACCCTTGCTATCGTGTTTTTGCCCGTGATATTTCTGGAAGGCTTTATCGGAAGTTTGTTTAGAGAATTTGGGGTAACGCTCGCTTCGGCGGTGTTGGTATCGGCATTTGTATCGCTCACTATCACCCCCGTACTAAACGTGTATTTGACCCGCAAAAAAGCAGGACATGGGCGGTTTTATCAAAAAACCGAACCCTTTTTCAGGGGCATGGAAAACCTATATGAGGTCATGCTAAAGGGTTTTCTTAAAGTACGCTGGGTTGCTTGGATTGTCATTGCGGGTTGTGGAGGAATTATCTGGTTTTGCATGGGTAACCTAAAAAGCGAACTCGCACCCTTGGAAGATCGCAGTAGCATTCGTTTCAACGTGACAGCCCCCGAAGGAACGAGCTATAGTGCTATGGCACAAATTGCCGACGATTTAGGCAAGTTTTTGTATGACTCCATTCCCGAACGAGATTTTATCTTTGTGCGTACCCCAGGTGGAGGGCCAGGTGGAGGTGGTAGTACCAACAGTGCTGCCCCGCGTTTGGCCTTAGTACCTCCTACCGAACGTACGCGCAGCCAAAGTGATATTACAAATGATTTGCAGAAAAAATTAGGCCGTTTCAATCAAGCACGGGTATTTGCCGTACAAGAGCAAACGATTTCGGTGGGCTTTGGCTCACGCGGGGGGCTCCCTGTTCAATTCATTCTCCAAAATCAAGATTTGGACAAACTTCGGGCAATTATTCCTAAATTTTTGGAGGCTGCACGGAATGATAAAACGTTTGCCAACGTGGACGTAAACCTGAAATTTAACCGTCCTGAATTAAAACTGACCGTAGATCGTATGAAAATCAAGGACTTGGGGCTAACTACCCAAGATGTGATTGCGACGATTCAGGCGGCCTTCAGCGGCGGGCGTTTGGCTTATTTTATTCAAAATGGTTTTCAATACTCGGTCATTGCGCAGGTAGAAAGAAGCGACCGCAACAAGCCCGAAGACATCGGGCGGCTGTATGTGCGTAATGTGCGGGGTGAAAATATCCCTTTAAGTTCAGTAATCAAATGGGAAGAAAGCACCAATCCAACGACGATTTATCACTATAATCGCTACAAAGCAGCTACCATTTCCGCTTCTTTGTCAGAGGGTTATACCATTGGTGATGGCATTGCTGCCATGGATAAAATTGCCGCTAAATTATTGGACGAAAGCTACCAAACCGCGCTTTCTGGCCCTTCGAGAGATTTCTCGGAAAGCTCATCAAATATTCTTTTTGCGTTTGCGCTGGCTTTGGTATTGATTTACTTGGTATTGGCGGCTCAGTTTGAAAGTTTCATCGACCCCTTCACCATCATGATTACGGTGCCGTTGGCACTCGCGGGAGCGCTATTGAGCTTGTGGGTTTATGACCAAACCCTCAATATTTTCTCGCAAATTGGGATGATTATGCTCATTGGATTGGTGACCAAAAATGGAATTTTGATTGTGGAGTTTGCCAACAAAAGGCGAGAACAGGGCCTCAAAAAGATGGAAGCTGTGGTAGATGCGGCAACTCAACGCCTTCGCCCTATCCTTATGACCAGTTTGGCTACCTCATTAGGCGCGCTGCCAATTGCGCTGAGTTTGGGCGCTGCGGGTTCAAGTCGTATTCCTTTGGGTATCGTGGTCGTTTGCGGCATTTTGTTTTCTTTGGTACTTACCCTGTTTGTGGTACCTGCCGTGTACACGTATGTTTCGGGGGAGCACAAAACCATCGAATCCGAAGAAACACCTAAAGAAGCAGAAATGCCTGTGCATTAATATAATAGCATTTCGACTTACTTGAATAATGTCGGGATAAATTACGTCGGTGAGGTTTTAACCTCGCCGACGTTTGTGAAAGAAGGTTCAAAACCTCACCGACGTTTATAAAAAACATAAAATCCTTTTTCTGTAAAATACGATCTTCACAATGAAGAAATACACTTTAGTACTGTTCGTTTTATTTCTTTCTTCAAGAGCTTTTTCGCAAACACTTTCCCTATCTGATGCGGTTAGTATTGCCCTGAAGAACAATCTTGATATTGAAGTGTTGAAAAATAACGTACAAATCGCCGACATCAATAACCACATCAGCATTGCGGGGGGGCGGCCTACCGTCACTGCGACCATCAATGACAATGAGCAGATTACGAACGTAAATCAGAAACTGAATACGGGCGTAGAAATCAGACGAAACGGTGCTGCGGCCAACCAGTTGAACTCAAACGTAACCGCAACGATATTGCTTTACAACGGAAATCGGGTGAAATTCGTAAAAAAGCGGTTGGAACAGGTGGAATTGCAGAGCCTCCAGTTGGTGAATGCGCAAGTACAAAACACCATCGCGGCGGTGATGACGAAGTACTACGACGTGATTCGGCAACAGGCCTATACCCGAACCATTGATCAATCCATCGACGTAGCCCAAAAACGCCTTGACATCGTAAAAGCCCAGCAAAGTGTGGGGCTTGCCAACAATGCCGATTTGTTTCAGTCGCAAATTGATTTGAACACCCTATACCAAACAAAACAATCGCAGCAACTCATCATCGAACAGGCCAAAACCGATTTATTGTTGCTGATGAATGTACGCCCCGATACCCTGATTTCGGTGCAGGATACCATCATCGTAGAGCGTGGAATTGGATTAAACGATATTCTAAAAAAATTAGATAGAAACGCCGAGTTGATGGCCGCCGATTATCAAATTCGGATTGCCGAACAATTGATTAAAGAAACAACGGCCTTGCGTTATCCCTCGCTTCGGGCCAATGCAGGGTATAGCTACAACCGAAATCAACAAGCAGCGGGCTTAACCCTACTCAACCAAAGCAGTGGCCCGTTGATTGGATTATCTTTAAGCATCCCAATTTATAACGGTGGAATATTTAAAAGACAAGAACAAATAGCTGGGATAAATGCCAAAAATGCAGGCCTACAAAAAAGCATTTTGATGCGCAATTTTAGCAATACGGCCGTGCGGACGTATCAAGCCTATACCATGAGCCTGCAACAATTGGAGGACCAGAAAAAGAATATAGACTTGGCCAAACAACTATTGGATTTGACGCTACAACGTTTTCAGCTTCGTCAAGCCACCATCGTAGAAGTGCGCCAAGCGCAGCAAAGCTTTGAAAATATAGGTTATACTTTTACCAATCTAAGCTTTGCGGCCAAGGCTGCTGAAATTGAATTGTTGCGGTTGGTTAACGAACTGAAGTAGACTCTCCCAAAAACTTGCGTTTACTGTCGTAGGCGAGGCCAACGCCAACGCTGTCTAGTTTGTTTTCTTCGGAAACGGTGGCGTTGGGAAACAATTCACGGAACTTCAACTGTACTGCAGGAATCTCCGTTGAGCCCCCCGTCAAGATAATCAAATCAATGTTTTCTGGGCTCACGCCTGCGTCTTGCACACATTGGGTAGCGGCGTTGGCCACGTTGGTAATTTCCTGCGTAATGGCTTCTTCAAACACCGATTTGGCCGTTGTTACGGTAAAACCATTTTCGATAAAATCCAACGGGGCCTCGTGAACCTCGTCGGAGGTAAGGGCAATTTTAGTGTCTTCCACTACGCCCAAAAGAATGTGCCCACTTTCTTGCGTAAACACATTGAGCAGTCTCGAAAAACGGGTTTTGTCGTGCGACTGCCCCAAATATTGACGCAACAGCATCAGGTTTTTGGGTGTGTACAACGAATTTATTTTGCTCCACTCCGATAAATCATAGTAAAACTTCAACGGAACTGGTAGGTTTTTGTCGCCGTATGTACTTCGGTAGCCCAGTTCGGGCATAAAAGCGTGGAGACTTAGATCTTTGTCAAAATCATTCCCCCCAATCCGGACACCCGTATTGGCCAGAATGTCGCCTGAGCGGTCGAGCTTATTTAGGTATTTTTGGGAAAGCCGAATCACGGTAAAATCGGATGTCCCTCCCCCAATATCGACCACAAGTGCCAGTTGTTCGCCCACCACATTTACCTCGTGAGCGAAGGCCGCCGCAATGGGTTCAAACTGAAAATCAATGTTTTTAAAGCCTATATTTTGGGCAATGACCCTTAATTCTTCTTGCGCGTTTTGGTTGCCAACGGGGTCATTGTCAATAAAATGAACTGGGCGACCCATGACGACACTTTCAATTTCCTGCTGCGCGTCGGTTTCGGCTTTGTCTTTCAGGTGTTTGATAAATTGGCCAATGATTTTATTGAAATGCATCGGAGCGCCGTTGACCATCGTCCCCTGTTTCATGACCGACGTACCGAGTACGCGCTTTAAACTGCGCATGAAACGCCCTTTTTCGCGTTCAAGAAATAAATCGACCGCTTCACGACCATAGTGGGGTGCATTGCTGATTCGTTCAAAAAAGAGGGCACTGGGGATGGTCGTATGGTGTTTTTCGACGGGCACCAACCTAAGGCGGTCGCCACGGTAATAGGCAATGGTAGAGTTTGACGTTCCAAAATCTACGCCACAAGATATATCCGACATTCTTTGTGTTTTATTCTCCAAAAATTTCTTTTGCTAACGTTTTATCCAAGCCGTACAAATCATTACGGAAATTCAATTGACCTGTTTGGTCTACCCATGCTGTAAAATACACGATGTAAACGGGAATGGAAGGCCGCACAGTAATCCATTTTTCGCTTTGTGTGGCCCAAACGCTCTCCAGTTTTTCCAAATTCCACGAGGGAGTATCTTTCAATACGTGCAGTGCCAAACGTTCAGGCTCCGCCACTCGAATACATCCGTGGCTAAACGCCCTCCGCGATTCCCCAAACAGTCCTTTGGAGGGGGTGTCGTGAAGGTAAATGCTGTAACTATTTGGAAATAAGAATTTTACTTTTCCTAGTGAATTTGATTTTCCAGGTTTTTGTCGGATAGTGTACGGAATATGACTGCTGTAGGAACTCCACCGAACTGAATAAGGGTCGATGACTTTATTGCCCGAAACTACCTCCATGTTGTTGCGAGCGAGGTAACTAGGGTTTTGTTTTAAACGGGGTAATATTTCATTTCGAAGGATATTGTTGGGCACCACCCAATACGGATTCAGGACCACATACGACAGATTTCCCTTAAAAATGCTCGTTTTGGTCGCTTCTTTTCCCACCACAACGTTACACATCCAGAGCTGTTTTCCTTCGTCAAAAACGTGTAGTTTGAACTCAGGGATATTGACCAACAGCATGTTAGGTTCCATCTCGGTCGGTGCCCATCGCAGTCGCTCCATGTTGACCATGATTTGGCGGATGCGGAAACTTACGGGACGGTTGAGCTCGGTGGCGGTGGCGGCGTCTAGCTTGCCGCTTTCTTTCAGACCCATGCGATGTTGGAATCGCTTAACTGCCGTGGTCAACGAATCCGTGAAAACGCCCGTAGTATCAATGGCTTTTAAATCGCCCAGCACCAGCAACGTTTTTTGTACGTCCAAAAGCACCGAGCCTGTATCGCCTTCAACAAATGTTTTTTTGCCAATGTCAATGCTTGGCCATCCTCCTTGCTTTTCGATGCGGCGAAAGCGGCGTAGCTGTTCTTTAAGCAAGGTATAATAACGGTTGACGGGCTCGCGCATGGGATTGCCTTTGGCCGAAACAAGGGTGTCGAGTAATGCTTGATAATTTTTCTTTTTTCGGGGAATAAACCATTCCAAGTCTAACGGATTTTTGATGGTTCCCGTAAAGGCTTTATCGGTGTAATTAAAAAAGGCAGCTGTCAGAAGTAGTTCTAATTTCTGAGCGTTTAAGGGATTTTTTAAAAATTCGGCTGGGCGGTTTTGTGCTTCTGAAAATAAGAGGTCAATTTCGGCGTTGTAAAGACTGCTGTCGGCAAAATCGTTGATGTAGGCTTCGCGTTGCCCGTTGAAGATTACGGCAGCGTTGGTGAGGCTGTTTTCGCTGAACCATGCATATTGATACGCCCTTCTTTTATAAAATTCAGTGATGTTTTTCTGCGTGCTGTCTGAGATCAAATGCGTTCGGTAAAAAGAGACCAAGGCTGCACTGTCCAGAATAAAATTCGTATAATTTTGCTTGGAATAAACGCTTGAATCAGGTGCAAAGGCCACCTGAGGTTGTTGTTTCTGACGAAATTGGAAGTACAAAACTACCGCGATAATTGCGACAACTCCTGCACCAAGGGCAATATAAAGCCGATTTTTTTTCATTCAACAGCGTTTGGGGGATTTCCTTCCCGCCGCAAATCTACGAATTTCCCCGTCGAAGAAGGCGCTAAAAAAGAAATCCCCCCAAACGATTATTGTACTCGACCGCTCATGCGTACATTTTTGCCGGTACGTTTTGTGATATCATCTCCTAGATCTTCGCGGGCTTCTTCGGCTACTTTTTGGAGTTCGGCCAAAATTTCTGGATAAACTTCTTTCACATCATAACGCTCGGCGGGGTCGCGGCGGAGGTCATAGAGCGCCAGTGGAAAAGGTGTGTTTTCGGGAGCTTTTCCTGGAAATCCTTCATTGCCGGGAATTTGCCCTTCATAGGTACGGCCTTCATGCGGCAAAACTAGCTTCCAATCATCGCGGCGAACGGCCTCAAGGTTGTTGCGACGGTAGTAATAGTAAAAATACTTGCGTGGCGTTGCTTCCATATCGCCCTTCAAAAGCGGTAAAATGTCGACACCGTCGATTTTCTTGGCGGGAAGCTTAGTGCCGCAAATGTTGGCAATGGTCGGCAATAAATCAATGGTGGAAGTCAGCTTGTTACACACCAATCCTTCGGGCGTTACGCCTTTCCAGCGTACGATGCACGGCACGCGTTGACCGCCTTCAAAACTCGTTCCCTTGCCTTCTCTTAAGCCCCCCGACGAGCCAGCATGATTGCCAAAATTGAGCCAAGGGCCGTTGTCGCTCGTAAAAATGACGACGGTGTTTTTGTCCAGCCCGTTTTCTTTGAGGGTTTTCATGATTTCCCCCACCGACCAGTCGATTTCCATCAGCACATCGCCGTAGGTGCCTTGCTTACTTTTTCCTTTAAACTTAGCCGATGCCGCAATGGGTACGTGGGGCATGGAGTGGGGCAAATACACGAAAAACGGGCTTTTTTTGTGTTGCTTGATAAAATTCACGGCCCGCTCGGTGTAGATTCCCGTCAGTTTGGCTTGATCATCGAGGGTTTTGATTTCTTGTAGTGTATCGCTGTTGTGCAAAAGTGGCAGAAAAGGGTTTCTCTTTCTGCGGTTGGTATCAGCGGAAGGCTTACCATCATAGCCAATAGGCCACATGTCGTTGGAGTAAGGAAGACCTACATATTCATCAAAGCCTTGTTTGATTGGCAAAAACTCGGGGCGGTCGCCCAAATGCCATTTGCCAAACATCCCGGTAGCGTAGCCTTTTTCTTTCAAAAGCTCGGCAATGGTGGTTTCGTCGGGGTTTAAACCCACTTTTGCATTGGGAAACAAGGCCCCCGAAATACCCACACGGTTGGGATAGCAGCCCGTCATTAGAGCGGCGCGTGAAGCGCTACAAACGGCTTGAGCGGCCAAAAAATTGGTAAATCGAACGCCTTCGCCCGCCAGTTTGTCGAGGTTGGGAGTGCGGTATTGGAGTGCGCCGTAGCAACTCAAATCGCCGTAGCCCAAATCATCCATAAAAATCAAAATGATATTGGGTTGCCCCGCTTTCGGTGCGTTTTCTACGGGCAGGAATTGAAACGCCGAAATAATCGAAACGATAAAAAGGCTAAGAATAAAGGCGGTTGTTTTTTTCATGATTGGAGGAGGGGTATTGAGTGTGTTACTTTTTTGTTTCGAATTTGGGGGCTACAAATTCCCATTCTTGCAAGTGCGACGGGCGGTGTTCGCGTTTAACAATAGCGTCAAACTGCGGAATAAGCTCAGGATGTTTGGCGGCCACGTTGTTTTGCTCGCTTTCGTCCGCTGCCAAATCGTATACTTCCCACAGGGCGTTAGGATTGGTTTTCATGTTGCGTTTTACGCCTTTCCAGTTGCCGATTCGGATGGCAAGTTGACCACCGTTTTCGGGAAATTCAAAATACAGGAAGTCGTGCTTTTTTTGCGTTCCTTTATTGAGCAACGTGGGTAAAAACGAAATTCCATCGGTGGCGGTGGTGGGTTTGATACCGACCAATTCGGCGCAGGTGGCGAGTACGTCGTATTGCGCTGATACGTGATCGGTGGTCTGACCTGCTTTGATTTTATTTTTCCAGTACGCAATCATCGGCATTCGGATACCGCCTTCGTACACGTCTCTTTTTACCCCGCGCAGGTTACCGTTACTTTCAAAAAAACGGGTATCTACCGCTTTATCAAACGTAGCGCCGTTGTCGCTCGAAAACATAATGATGGTATTTTCTTCCAAACCTGATTTTTTCAGTAAATCCCAAATGATACCCACTTGTTTGTCTAGGTACGAGATCATTGCCGCGTAAGTGGCGTACTGGTAACGCGTTGATGCATAGCCGTACTGGCCACGATAGGGTTTGTCTTCAAATTGGCCAATGTACTCCTTTACTGCCTCGGCTGGAGCCTGCAACGAAAGGTGCGGTAGGGTGTAAGGCAGGTATAAAAAGAAAGGTTTGTTCTTGTTTTCGGTGATGAACGCGCTTGCCTGCTCGGTCATTTTGTCAATGGCGTATTCTTTTCCAGTGTAGTACTCGTAGTTTTCATCGCCTTCGGCCATGGGCTTATGAACGCGGATGAATGAATTGTTCAACGGTACTTTCTCCCCATTTTTCCAAAGGTGTGTGGGATAAAAGTTATGAGATTGTTTCTGACAAAGCAAGCCATAAAAGAAATCAAAGCCCTGTTGATTGGGGTTGCCAGTGGTGTTGGCCATGCCCATGCCCCATTTTCCTACGGCCCCCGTTTTATACCCCGCCTGTTGGAAGAGGTGTCCCAGCGTAAAAGCACCTTCATTGAGGGGCATTTGCCCACCTTCTTTGTCATCTTCAAAGCCGCCCAGTTCATAATTTCCCCGAATATACGTATGCCCAGTATGGCGGCCTGTCATGAGACCGCAGCGGGAGGGCGCACAAACGGGGGCGGATGAATAATGATGAGTAAAACGCAACCCGCCCGCTGCCAAGCGGTCGAGGTTGGGTGTTTTAATCTTTTTTTGTCCATAACAGCCCAATTCACCATAACCCAAATCGTCGGCAAAGATGTAGATGACATTGGGCTTGGAGCTTGGTTTTTGGGCAAATAGTAAAGCAGAAAATAAAAATAGGGGTAGGAATAGGAGTCGTTGCATAAGGATATTTTAGTTTAACCGTTGGGAGCAAGCAGGTTCTTGCCCCCGACGATTATAAAACAAAAATGGGTGGAGATACTACTTTTTGTTGTGCTAAAATTACCAACCAGCATTCTGGGTCAGCTCTGGATTTAGTTCACGCTCTTTTTGTGGAATGGGCCACAAATAATGTTTGGCGGGGTCAAAAACCCGCGTAAATGACGCAATCTGAATGGTTTTCAACTGTGTGCCGTCCACGTAGGTCATGCCGTATACATCGCCGACCATTACTTTTTCGGCGATTTTCCAACGACGAATATCGTACAGTCGCAGCCCTTCAAAGGCCAGTTCCAACGTACGCTCTTTACGTACCGCTTCGCGAAGTTGGGCTTGGGTCAGGCCAGTTTCCAACGCTGGAAGTTTGACATCCGCACGTTGACGAATCTGGTTGATGGCGTCATAGACGCTCGCGTCGATTTGATTTAGCTCTATTTTCGCTTCAGCGTAGGTCAACAAAACTTCGGCGTAGCGGAGCAGAATAAGGTTGATGCCGCAATTGCCACCCGTGGCCAAGTCTTCTTTGTTGATGTATTTTTTTAACACAAAGCCCGTTGAAGTAGCCAAATACGTGTTGCCCACGGCGTCGGCGGTGCCGCTTGTGGGGCGCGAGTCGAATTTTTTGCCGTCGGGAAGGTCATCGCCAATCACAAAAATAGAAGCGCGCAGGCGCGGGTCACGGTTGGCGTAAGGGTTTTTTGGGTCAAATCCACTCGTTGGGTCGGTGATTTCTTTGCCGTTGGCCATCGGATACGCATCTACGAGCGCTTTGGTGGGCACGTAGGTATTGTTGGCGGTGCGTTGGCTATAAGGTCCCATGCTGGCAAACACGTTGTTGGAATAGGTATCCTTGATGAATTGTTTGTCCAAAATCACCTCCGAATTGTTTTCGGCCGCGTACGAGAATAAGTTGGTATAACTCGAATAAATCGAGTAGGTTTTGGAATCAATTACCGCTTTGGCGGCATCGGCCGCTTCCTGATAGCGCCCAGCGTACAAAGCAGCGCGGGCTTTAAGGGCAAGGGCTGCCCCTTTGGTTACGCGTCCTTTTTCGGCCTGAACGGCGGGTAAATCGTTGGCGGCTTCGGTGAGTTCTTTGAGCACAAAATCCCAAATTTGGGCCGATGGCGTCCGTTTCAACGCTCGACCTTCGTCAATGCCAATGCTCGTGGTGACCAATGGCACATCCCCAAACATCGCCACCAATTTAATGTATTGGTAGGCGCGCAGGGTGCGTGCTTCACCTTTTAGGCGGGCAATAAAAGCGGTATTTGTCGTTTGGACGGTGCCAATATTTCCCAAAAAATCATTGGCCAAACGGATACCTCGGTAAGCACTTGTCCATTCGGTTTGGGGGCGTGAATTGAGGGCGTCGTGGATGCCCTTTTCAATGTTGGATTCTACCTGAAATACCTGATTTACGTGGGCAATATCGGTAACCCCGTCGATAGCGAAAATGTTGACTCCGTCTAATAATGGGTATAAACCGTTGGAAGCCAGCGTAGCATCTTTTTCAGTTTTCCAAAAAATATCGGAAGATATACGGTCGTTGGGGACGGTATCAAGTAGGTCTTTTTCGCAGCTGGTAAGCAGCCCAATGGTTAAAAGAGCTGGAAGGATATGTTTGATATTCATTGTGTTAAGACAGTTTGAGTTTTTGATGAATGTTTGGGATACAAATCCAAACACGCTTAGAATTGAACATTCAAGCCGATGGTTGTCAACGAGGTTTGTGGATAATACGTCGCCCGTCCTGACTCGGCTTCGGGGTCGAGATTCCATTCGTTAAGCTTAGAGAATGTCAGCAAGTTGGTGCCGCTCACGTAAATCGTGGCGCGGTTGGCTTTGACTTTTTCTAGAATTCCCTTTGGCAAACTGTACGACAATTGAATCGTTTTTAGGCGGAAATACGACCCGTCAATAATCATTCGGTCGGAGGTGGATACGTTGCGTAAATCCAACTTTACAGGACGAGGAAAACGGGCGTTGGGGTTTTCGGGGGTCCAGTAGTTATCGGTGTATATTTTATGCGTAAAGCCTTCGTAATTTCCCATTTCGGCCAAAGCTCCCGACAAACGGGTATCAACGTCGGCGGCACCCTGCCATTGGGTAAAGAGGTTGAAATTTTTATAGCTGAAATTGGTGTTTAGCCCAAACGTATAACGCGGAAAGGTGAGTCCGATGAAGGTCATATCGTCGCTGTTGATTTTGCCGTCATTGTTCAAATCTACGTATTTAACATCGCCAGGTTTGGCATTTGAGACGATAGTAGGGTATGCCTTGATTTCATCGGTTGTTTGAAACAAACCGTCGGTTTTATAACCCCAATGGGCATTGTAGGGCAATCCTTCTTTGATGATGTAGCGCGGGTCGATGTCGGAGCCCGAAATGTAAGGACCAGTTTTGGCGAGGTCAATGACCTTGTTTTCGTTTTGGGCAAAGTTCAGCCCGAAATCATACGCAAAGCCGCTTTTGGTTTTATTGCGGAAATTCAGTCCTAATTCAATGCCTTTGTTGCCTACTTTACCCGCGTTTTGCGGCGGTGCGTTCAGTCCTACGGTTGTTGGAATCGGTAGGTTGAGCAAAATTCCGTCGGTAAGTTTGTTGTAATAATCAAACGTAAAACTCAGGCGATTGCTCCAAAGTTGCGCATCCAAGCCGATGTCGGTTTGCGTGGTGGTTTCCCAGGTGAGGCCAGGGTTGGCCAGATTGGATTGGACATAGCCCTGAACCACACTGCCGCCAAAGGTGTACGTGGAAGAATTGAGGGTTTGGAAATAGCTGTAAAGACCCACGGCTTGGTTTCCTGTTTTTCCCCACGAGCCGCGTAGCTTCAACTCGCTTATGATGTTTTTGAAGGCATCGAAAAATTTCTCTTCTGATACTCTCCAGCCCGCTGAAAATGAAGGAAAAAAGCTGTATACTTTGTCGCCAGTGAAGCGCGACGAGCCGTCGTAACGGGCGTTGGCTTCAAACAGGTACTTGTCGGCAAAGGCATAATTAGCACGTCCGAAAAACGAGCGTAGGCCCCACTGAGAATCACTTCCACCGTTGTTTTTATTGTTGTCTGAACCTGCCCCGATGGATTGAACATCGTTATTGTAAAAATCTTCGCGGTAGGCGTTGATGATGTTGTATTTGTTCTGAATCTCGGAGTATCCAACAAGCGCTTTCACGTCATGTTGGCCAAAAGTATTGCTGTAACCCAATAAATTGTTGAGGGTAGTTTCGCGGATATTACTTCTGATTTCAGTTAAACTGCTCCGGGGAATGGTTTTTCTTACGAGTGACGTGTTGAAATAATCGGTTATTGTGTAGGCGTTCGTGTAGTTTTTGTTTTGCTCAAAAGTATAACGAACGGCGTACTGCGTGCTGAATTTTAGGTTAGGAATAATCTCCCATTCGGCCTTGGCGCTTCCAAATAGATAGTCCTGAATGTTTTTGGAAAGCCCCGCGATTTCGGCGTACATCAACGGGTTATTGCCTTGGGCACTCAGGCCGTAGGTGCCGTTGGGGTATTTGGGAACGGCCCAAAGCGAACCGTGAAACATGGTATTAAAAACGTTGAATTCGCTGACGGGTGTTTGCCAGTTGTTGTTGCGGTAGTTGATATCCATGCTCGCATTTAAGCGGCTTGAAATTTTAAAATCGGTATTGGCGCGGATTTCTCGAACATCGCTGTCAAAATTGGGGGCAATGCCTCCCTGCTTTTGATAACGTACCCCAACACGCCCTCTGAAAACATCATTTCCGCCACTCACCGATAGATTGTGATTCATCTGCGGCGCTGAGCGCAAAACCGTATTGAACCACGTATTGGGAAGGGGAAATTTTAAGCGGTCGGTTGCGTTGACGTACTCGTTGATTTGTGTTTCCGTAAATCTTGCGGCCGCCCCCGAATTGATGTAAGCAACATTTTGTAAACGCATATAGGGCTCCAAATCCATCATTTCGGGTTTGTTGATGGCCTGCTGAACGGCATAGTAGCCGCTGTAATCTACGACAGCCTTGCCCGATTTGGCGCGTTTTGTGGTCACCAATACAACACCATTGGCCGCCCGCGAACCATATATTGCGGTAGAAGAGGCATCCTTTAGGACTGAAATACTTTCAACATCGTCCAAATTGATGGTATTGAAGGGCTGTTCTATGCCGTCTACGATAAAAAGTGGGTCGTTGGAGCTGAGCGTGGTGATACCGCGTACCCGAACCGTAGCTCGGGAATTAGGCCCGGGTGAGCCGCCACGATCCAAAATCGTTACTCCGGGAGCAATTCCCTGCAGTGCCTGATTGGCATTGGATACGGGGCGGCGGGTAAGCTGCTCACTTTTTACCTCGGCAACGGCTCCCGTCAAGCTTGTTCTTTTTTGGGTTCCGTAACCTACCACAACCACTTCACTCAAGGCCTTAGTATCAGTGCCCAAGGTGACATCAATGGTGGTACGATTGCCAACGGCGATTTCTTGCGGCAAATACCCCACGTAGCTGAATACCAAGACAGCGTTGTTGTCTGGAACGCTGATTTGGTAGCTTCCGTTTCCGTCGGTTGTGGTTCCACGGTTGGTGCCTTTGAGAAGAATGCTTACGCCGGGGAGGGTCAAACCGCTTTCGTCGGCTACTTTTCCAGAAATTTTAATTTCCAAAGGAGCCGTAAGGCCGCTAGTGGGAATGACAACGCGATTGAGAATTAAATTCAAACTTGCTGATTCGTTGGCAGGGTTTCCTGGGGCGGTGATGTTGAGCCGCTCTGGCGTTGTTTCGTTGGGCGTGGGGTTACTAGAGGGGGATTTCGCTTTCAGGCTACGAATAATATAGGTATTGCGCACTTTTTTGTACGTCAACCCAGCGGGACGCAGCGTACTTTCAAGCACCTCTTCGAGCTTTCCTGAAATGGTCTCGGTGGGAATGCTACGATTGGGGATTTCATCGGTTTTGTAAACGAAGTGAATCCCAAAACGGGTTTCGATGTCACGTAAGGCATCTTTCAGTAACAGCGTTGATTTTTGGTCGCTCTTACCCTGGCTTTGTCGGGTCGGAAAATTAGCGGCAAATACTTGGGCATTTACAATGCTAAAAAACCCAGTTATTCCACCGATTAAAAAGATTAATAGAACTTGTCTGAACATAACACAGGAGGGGTTTGATTTATTTAATGATTAGTTTATGATTTGTGAGGACACAATTTGCTTTCAGTAAATCCGAGAGGATTTCGTTTACTTCTTCCAGACTTCCAGTGGGAATGGTTCCCGAAATTTTTTCATTGGCAAGGGATGGGTTCTCAAAAACTACCTCAACACCAAAGCTGTCTTCGATACGCTGGGCTACTTCGCTCATGGCTTCGCCGTCAAGGAGCCAAACTTTCTCTTTCCAAGAACTGTAGCGTTCTACGGGCACTTTACGCTGGGCTAATTGCTGTGTTGAGTGGCTGAATTCAACCATCTCTCCTGGCTGTAATATGGCAGACTGTTTGGCGGATTTGATTTGTACTTTGCCCGATTGGAGCACCACTTTGGTCGTGTTACGTCGGTCCGAAACGTTAAATTCAGTTCCGAGGACATCTACGTCCAAGCCCTCGGCATGTACCCGAAATTTGGCATGATTGGCGGTGTGTTTTACCGAAAAGAAAGCCTCTCCTTTCAGCCACACTTCACGGACTGGCTGCTCGCTGAAATTCTGCGCAAAAGAAATGGAAGAATTGGCATTCAGGTTTACAACAGAGCCGTCGGGAAGCATTACTTGGCGCGTTTGCCCAAAAGAGGTTGTATACTCGGTCGGTCGGTTCGAGTATTGCCAAAAAAAGATGGTTCCGAGCATCAAAATCACCGCCGCAGCCGCCATCCAGCGGGTACGGTTAAAGAAAGACTGACGAAGCGGAAGTATTGGGGTTTCCGAAACAAAAAGTGGTTGCCCAATGCTGTTTTCAAGCCGCTTTTTTAGGGCAATAACTTTTGTTTCTGCCAAGGCGGGTAGCTGAAAATGAAGAACTTCGATGAGCCGACGAGCTTCCTCAATGGATGTTTGTTTCTCGGGGTTTGTCTTTAAAAATTGTTCCCAAAACAAAGTTGCCTCTCTCGAAGGATTCAACACCCATTGCTGAAAAAACTCATCGGCTGCCAACTGATTGGCATCAAATAATTCATATTTTTTCTGTGATTCCGCCATGCTTCTGGGTGATGTATAACCTATAGAGAAAGCAAGGCGTTGGATTACCTCTTTATTTTTGCGAAATTTTTAAAAATTTTTGAACCCTACGATGAAAACCAAAAAAATGAGGTCAAAAACCCAGTTGTCACGAAGCTGAGAGAGGGCTTTGTAGATTAAATTGTAGACTGAGTGGCGCGTTAAGGACATGAGTTCGGCAATTTCATCGTAACTCAAATTGTCGTAAAAACGCAATAGTAGCGCTTCTTGTTGGCGTTTGGGAAGCAATGCAATTTGCTGGGCAAGCTGGTGTTGCTGATGCCGGTCTATTTCCTGCGATACGATGAACAGTTCTGCCGATTCAACGTATTCATGAAGGTATTCCTGATTATCGGTGAGTTCGGTATGGCGTGCTTGCCGGTTCAAGTATTTTAACAGCTTAGTTTTGAGCGATTTGAATAGATAAAACTGAATATTAGACGTTTCTACGTCGCTCAATGTAGCGCGGTAATTCCAAATATCTTCAAAAACATCGTGAATCGCGTCCGTTAGCAGTTCATCATCTTGACAGTGGCGTTTGCCAAATTTGTAAAGTAGCTGAACATAGGCGTCGTACAATTCACCCAACGCGTAGCTGTCACCGGCTTTTAGCCGTGCCCATGCCGTAGCGGTTATTTTTGGGTGTTGTTCAGCGTGCATTTTGGTACTAGCTTACGGGTGAGTGTTTTCTTTGGAAAACAAAACTAGAATATATAAACAATAGATTAAATTTGTTTTTAAAAATTTTATAATATTGCTAAAAAAGTACAAAATAATCTAAACAAATGAAAAATAATAAAGCGGCCGCTTGGGGAGCGGCCGCCTGAGGGGAATGAATGGATAAATAGGTTTATTTTAAGCCCAATAAAAACCCGATGGTAAAGTTGGCGTCCCAATCAAAAACGAATTGCTTACAACCCGTAGCATCAGCGATGGCCTTATAAATATTGCCGCCTGCTTTGGCTTTGGCTTTGTCGAGTTTATAGGCTTCGGCTGCTTTCAAAACGGTATATCTTTCTTTGCCATTTCGTACTTCTTTGGCCAAGTCGTAAGGAACGCCCCCGATAATAAAACAGATTTCTCTTTTGGAGGCAGGGACTTGTTTGGCCTTAGCACCCACTTCATCATAAACAGCGTCGTCACTGATGCCTTTTTCGTAATATTTAGCTCCGTAAGATTCTAAGCTTTTAATCCCTGAGTCGGTCGTCCAAGCAATTTTGGTGTTGCCCGAACCGATGTCAGCGAAGAAACCGCGACCGCTAAATGACTGTGGCAAGGCGCATTTCAGGCCCAAGGTGCCTTCTTGCTCGGCGGTTACGGTGTTGACCATGTATCCCATGTCTTTCAATACTTTGATGATTTTTTGGGTTACATCCGCTTTTACGGCTCCCGAACTTACCACAAAGTGAATGTCTTTGCCGCTCACGCCGTGGTCAATCATGTTGCCGATATATTTCTTTAAACCCACCCGGATGTCGTAGTCAGAGGCCATATTTTCGATGACCATGCTGTTGCCAAATTCCGCTTTTTCGAGTTTCCAGTTTTTATCTTTGTCGATATTGACCACAAACGAATTGAAACCACTGGCACCCAATTCGACAACTCCTTTGAGTTTACCGTCAACGGGCTCGGGGGCAGTGTACGAAAAAGCGGAGGTTTCCGAAGCAGCCGTTGATGATTCGCTGCTTGCGGTGTTGTCGTCAGAGGCCACATTGTCATTGGCGGCACTTGCGGGGCCTCCTTCGGGAGTTGTGGAGTTGATGGAGGTTTCATTGGTTGCTTTGTTGGGGTCGGGCCCAAAGAAATAATATCCTGCCCCCAGCGCTCCTGCGATTAGCAGAATCAAGGCTATTTTTCCTGCTCCTGTAAGATTCATAGTGTTTGATTGGTTTTGTTTTAGGTAAAAATAAGAGGTGAATGATTAAGCAATATATTGTTTGATGCCGTTTTCGATGAGCGAAATTTCATTGGCTACGCCCTCTTTGGCGGTTATCGTTGCTTGAATTTTTTGTTCAATTTCGACAAATTTATCATTGAACTTTCCTTCAATGCCGTTCAACGCGGTCAATTTCTCGGCTTGGGCTTTTTCCAAATCGGCGATTTGTTGCTTCAATTTACCGAGTTGCTGCTCAATATTGGCCACTTCGTTGTTCAGCTGTTTTTGCTCGTTGCTTTTTTCGGCGTTGAGGGCTGATTTTTTTTGTTCGCCCGCACTGACCGTGGCTTCAAAAGCCTTTTGGAGTTCGCTTTTATAAAAGTTGGCCGATTCCAACAAAAACTGTTGGTTGCAGTTGGGATTCAACAATTTAGCGCCTTCGTAAGCAGTTTTAAAATGCTCAACGGAAGGGTTTGTGCTGGTACGAAGCAGCATCAACGAAAATTCGTAGAAATCAAAACCTGGCTGATTCTTTTCTTCCAATATTTTCCGAAAACGATTTCGTAAATCATCCACAAAATCGCTCGAAGCAGGTGGGGTGGAAGCCAAGGTACTTGTGCTCGTTGCGGGGGCGGTCGTTTTACTTGTCGACGTGGCCGGTTGAGCTGGCGCGGGCGTTGACGCTGGTTTTTCCTCCGTTTTTGTTTCGTCAATGACCACAAAAATGCCCGCTAAATCGCGTAGCCATCCACCCATTTTACTTTTTTGAGGTTCTTCTGCCACAGTTGTGTATGTTTGAAAAGTTAAGAATTGGAGTGTATGTTGCGGAAAGTTATAAAAACCCCCGTAAACATAGTGTAAAGGTAGAGAAGAAATTATTTGCAGGTACGGTAGGACTAGAAGAGCGGTTTAAATTGAGGCCCACCAAGGAGAATTTTAGGATGAACTGTCTTTTAAATACATTGAAGTAAGATGTACCTTTTTTAGCCTGCTTATCCCTATTGCTAAAACATGATTAAATTAAACAAACTCGTTTACGCTTTCGGCGTGCTTGTTCTTTTTACCAAAATGGCATTCAGCCAAGCGGTACGGCCCAATGTCATCATCATCTACGCCGACGATTTGGGTTACGGTGATGTAAGTTGTTACGGAGCCAAAAAAATAGCTACCCCCAACATTGATAAACTCGCCAAAGCAGGCATACGCTTTACCAATGCTCATACGACCTCCGCTACTTGCACACCGTCGCGGTACTCAATGCTGACGGGTGAATACGCTTGGCGCAAGCCGGGCACGGGCGTAGCCACGGGCGACGCCGCCGCGCTGATTCTGCCCGGACGCAGTACGTTGCCGCTGGTTTTTCAGAAAGCAGGTTACAAAACGGGCGTGGTAGGTAAGTGGCATTTGGGCCTCGGACCGCAGGGCGGGCCCGATTGGAACGGCGAAATCAAACCGAGCCCGTTGGATATTGGTTTTGATGAGTCGTTTATTATGGCTGCTACTGGCGACCGCGTGCCGTGTGTCTACGTTGAAAACCGTCGGGTGGTGAATCTTGACCCTGCCGACCCCATTAAAGTAAGTTTTAAGGAGCCCATTGGTAATGAACCCACGGGGCGCGCCAATCCTGAACTACTAAAAATGAAACATTCGCACGGGCATGATTTTACGATTATCAACGGCATCGGCCGGATTGGCTACATGACGGGCGGAAAATCAGCGCGGTGGAAGGATGAAGACATGGCCGATATTTTTACCGAAAAAGCCGTTTCATTCATCGAAAAACACCAAGCCGAGCCTTTCTTTTTGTATTTCTCTACCCAAGATATTCACGTACCGCGCGTACCGCACGAGCGTTTTACGGGCAAAAGTGGCATGGGGCCGCGCGGCGACGTTATTTTGCAATTGGACTGGACGGTGGGCGAAGTCATGAAAACTTTGGACAAACTAAAGCTGACCAATAACACTCTTGTCATTTTTTCTAGCGATAATGGCCCCGTGGTGGACGATGGCTACCAAGACCAAGCCGTAGAGTTGCTCAACGGACATACGCCTGCAGGGCCATTGCGCGGCGGCAAATATAGCGCGTTTGACGCGGGTACGCGCGTGCCGTTCATTGTGCGGTGGCCGGGGCAGGTGAAAGCGGGAGTTTCCAATGCGTTGGTGAGCCAAGTAGACTTATTGGCTTCTTTTGCGGCATTGACGGGGCAAAAATTTGACGCAACCACCGCCCCCGACACCAAAGATTACTTGTCGGCTTTTTTGGGTAAAGACAAGAAAGGACGTGATTATTTGATAGAACACGCGGGTACTTTTTCCTTTATCAAAGGAGACTGGAAATACATTGAGCCGAGTAAAGGCCAAAAAATGAGCGTTCAGACCAATACTGAGCTTGGCAATGACCCGCAGCCGCAGCTATATAATCTGGCCAAAGACATTGGGGAGAAAAATAATCTGGCTGAGGCTAATCCTGAAAAATTGAAGGAATTACAGGTGGAATTGCAGGAAGTGAAGGAGAAGAAGAGATAATTGAATTGGGGAATTTAATCCTCATTTTTTTCAATAAAAGAAGTTATGATTGGATTTTGTGGCAATTTATTGCTCAAAATGGAGGTAAAAAAGGTGTTTTTTATTTACGGGTCAAAAACAGATAAACCAACAAAAGCCGACTTCGAAAGAAGTCGGCTTTTGTTATGGGAAACCTTAGTGATTAAACTTTAATTTAACATTTTTTGGATGATGCGTTCGCTACCGTCAAAAGGATAGGTAATCAGCTTGCTGTTTGAATCTCCCTCAAAAAAGTATCTGTTTTTAACAAGTTGCCCATTGATATTTTCCCATTTTACCGCCCATCCATTTTCTTCTTCGAGTCTTTTAAAACGGCCTTCTACCAGTGCATCTACGGCTTGCAAATAGGCCGCAGATAATTGCGAATTGTACATATACGAACTAGCGAACAGGACCAGTACGCCATCAATGAAAGTGTATTGTGCAGGGATAGAACTTTTTACGAAATAGGAACTTATTTGTTCTTTAATGGCTGATAACTGAACTCTATAACCGTCGGTGGTACGGCCGTAACTCACGAATACAATACCGGTACTGTCGGTAAGAATCTGTTTGAGTTTCGATTCAGCAATGTAATCCTCAAAAAGTTTAAAAAGAACACGGTCTTTGATAGTCACTTGAGGAACAGATTGCGCACAAACAGGGAGGTGGAATAAAACCCCAAAAAAGAATAACAGGTTGAATTTCATGGATTTAAAAAGTTTTGGTGCAGCAGGTAGTATCATTTGATGAAAGTGCCGTTATAGATTCCCCCTTCGATGTAGGTGGTTGCCTCTTTGATGTTTTTGGGCGCAACCACCCGCCGCCCTCTCTTGGGCGTGTAGTACCCTTTGGTGAGCCGAGCAACGGCTTGATGAAACGCCTTGGGATACTGAAAGCTCAACTCAAAGCCCGACCGTATCAGCACCAAGGCCCCGTCGATAAGGGTATAACAAGCGGGGATGAGCTGTTTTTTAAACATAGTGGGGGGGGCTTGGCGGATGGCCATCAGATGCAAGGGCCGGTCATCAAAACGCCCATCGTCAGAAAGCACTACGATGCCCAAGGTATCGGGCAAAAAACCTTTGTTTCGTGACTCCTGAATGTAATGCCGGATTTTTTGTTCGAGTTCGGGATTTTGGAGCGTCACCTGAGGCACGGGCTGAGCAGCTCCCCGCAACACTATCAGCATCAGGAGACTCAAAAAAGCACATTTCATAATAGGATGATTCATTTGAAAATGAGTTATTGACAGTTTACTCTGGGGGGCAACGCATGAAGCGCACCCCGAAAATTCAGAAAGGCCGAATAATTTAAAATTAACTGCCTGAATTTTGGGGTACGCTATCTTGGCTACAACGGGCAAAACAGTAGTAAGTTATCACTCTTGCCAAGTTATTGATATATGGGAAGAGGTTTAGTTTGCTCACTTATGAAAACCTCAGACGGTCGTCAATGGACAATGTTTTTGGTATAATCTCCTCTTTCATGAAATGTCACAATCAGGTCATTGGCACAATTTCCTAAACAATGACGACCCGTGTTGATAATCTTTTTCCCAAATACGGTAATGTACTGTGTTTTGGCAGGTGGCCGAATGTAAAGTTTGTCGTAGGTGACTTCTTCCAAACAGGCCAATAACTCAGGGGTGGGCGTAGTTTGTTTCTTTGCAAAAGAGGTTGGCGTAATACCATCATAGAAAAAAACCAAATCTCCATTGCGCCATGCGTATTCTGTAGGAGGATTGTCTTTGTAGCTGTCGTCGATGACGGCCATCATGTACCAGCATTTTTCTCCCTTTTCGTTGACAAACCGCCTGATTTCCACAATCCCTTTGTTGTTGACAAACCAATGATCCCTGACGCAAGACATAATATATTGGCTGATAATCACTCCTTCCTGTTCATTGAGAGTATATTCCTGACAAGGTTTTTGTGTATATCCGGCAAAAACGATCATAGAAAGCAGAAGGGGAAAAATGATTTTTTTCATGGATAGCGTTTTACCAAAGCAAAGTCTTTGGTATATAGGAAGAAAAGAGATTTTTTTACTTTGAATGAAGTACTCTTGAATAGTAATAATTCCTGGTTAATCCTGCGATATCGTCTTTAACTTTGCCGAAAAATAAATGTGCTCATCGTACATTTTAAATATTCTCCCCAGAGATTTCTCAGCTTCTTTACGCTCTTGAAAGGATAAATTTTGTAGATTTTTTTCATCATTCTGTTTCATTAACAGAACCTTTTCTTCACTCTGGGTAAGCATTACATTTACGCGCTTAAGAGCAGTCTGACTATATTCTCTGATTTTTTGTTCAGACCAAAAACCTTTAAGCTTTGTCAAAGCTAAATAGAGATGTCCTGCATGTACTCCCTGATTACGATGTAAAATGTCGGTATAAAATGCTATTTTCTCCAATGCTTTTACTTCAGTACTGAGTAATAATTTAAAGTCCTTCAAAATGACTTGGGCCATATGTTCTTCCCAAACAAATCGCGTTTGCGGGTCGGTAATAGTAGGATAAACAGCCACAAAAAGCGAATCCATTTGCTGCCAAGTTTTTTTTGCTTTTTCTATTTCAATATCTGACTCCAGCATAGGCAATCCCCTGCTTTTCAAGTCCATTAATGCTCCCACTGAGACAGGTTTACCTTCATGAGGTGGAATAGAATAAGTAAGTAAGTCTATTTCAGAAGCAATACGTGCATTTTTGTTCAGCACTCTTGCATCATTATGAGCTTGCTCATTACATGACACTTGTATATTTGATAAGATAAACAAAAAGAAAAAGTAATATTTCATTGCTTCAAAGTATGTAGTTAAATTTTTGCAAACTTTTTTGAAGGGGATGTTTTTAGCTGAAATATTAGTTAACAAATGAACCTTAAGTTGAAAAACCATAACACATTTCTCTCCTATATCCTCCACTTGTGTATTCCCAACGAGTCATATCACCTATATAATAGTAGGCTACAGTTCAGGGATCCATAACATTATAGAGATAATACCCGGCGTTCAATCAAGATCCGCACCCATAGTACCAAACTGAAGCGGGGCTTTCTCATTTTCTAATTATGCGCAATAGTCAGGGGCAAATCTCTGCAAAATATTTTTATCGCGCCTCCACCCAAAGTTTGATTTTTCTCCACCCTAGGGTTGATTTTTCTTCTCTTTAAAACCAATGTGAGCCATTTTGAGCAAGTAGCGCCGAAAACCGTCTTTTCCATTTAAGCCCAATTTTCGGATGATGTGATTTTTGTGGGTCTTGACAGTAGCGATTGAGCGGCATATCTCTTCGGATATCTCAGCATTTGTTTTGCCGTTTATGGCCGCACCAAGAACTAAAAGTTCTTGGTGCGTAAGGCGTGTATTGTTACGGAGAAGAAATATTTCTAATGCATCTAATTCTTCGAAGTTTTCGGGTTGTTGTTTGGCTGTCATGTATTTGGTTGTTGTTTATAGAATGTTCTTTTAAACACCAAATCAACCATTTGTCAGTCAACTTTATTTATGAATCCGGGGGATGGGATATCATTCTGACAAACAGCTTTTTGGGCTAGGCTGTCAACATTGTTTATCAGAAAGTAGGGTGAGATGCGGAAGCGTCGTATTGTCGGTGCGGTAAGAATACGATACGCCTTAGCATATAGTGTGCCAAATATACAGTTAGCCTGTGGAGAGTTACAAACAATAACCTGAAAAGTTACCAATCGGTTTTGGAGGCGGCAGGGGCTCATTTTACCCCTAAAAAAACAAAAGCCGACCTCTTTCGAAGTCGGCTTGGTGGTTGGAAACCTTATCATTAAACTTTAATCTCAACATCAACACCACTTGGCAATTCGAGTTTCATCAAAGCATCTACGGTTTTGGCGCTTGAAGAGTGAATGTCAATCAGGCGCTTGTAGGTGCAAAGTTGGAACTGCTCACGTGATTTCTTGTTCACGTGGGGTGAGCGAAGTACCGTGTAGATTTGCTTTTCTGTAGGCAATGGAATCGGGCCGCTAACCACAGCACCCGTTGATTTCACCGCCTTTACAATGCGGTCCGCCGATTTGTCCACCAAGTTGTGGTCAAATGACTTCAGTTTGATACGAATTTTTTGATTCATTGTGATAAGGTGGCTCTAATTGTTTTGATAATATCCCGTCGAAAGAGCCATTAACTCCGACAGGAAATATTTTTAGGTTGGCAGTAAACAGAATACAATCTTCAGAACTGCTGACTATAAACTGTTTACTGCTAACCGATTTACTATCCTTTTGATTTTGCGATCACGACTTCAGCCAAGTTGTTTGGCAGGAACTCGTAGTGCGAGAAGGTCAAGTTGGCAGTAGCACGACCCGACGACATGGTGCGTAGGTCGGTTACGTAACCAAACAACTCCGACAAAGGTACATCAGCTTTGATTACCTGTGAACCAGCGCGCGAGTCCATGCCTTTCATGATACCACGACGACGGTTTAAGTCACCCGTGATTGGACCAGTGTATTCTTCAGGAGTCAATACTTCAACGGCCATGATGGGTTCAAGTAATTTTGGACCTGCCTGACGAGCGGCTTCTTTGAAACCAAGTTTTGCGGCCAATTCAAACGAGAGTGAATCGGAGTCAACATCGTGGTAAGAACCGTGGAAGAGACGCACTTTCATGCTTTCCAACTGGTAACCCGCCAAAGGACCGTTTACCATTGCGGCTTCAAATCCTTTTTGAACTGGTTGGATAAATTCGCGTGGAATAGCACCCCCAACGACTTCGTTTACGAATTGTAAACCTTTTTTCACTTCCTGACCTGGCTCGTGGTCGTCGCGTGGCCCGAGTTCAAATACGATGTCGGCAAATTTACCGCGACCACCCGTTTGTTTCTTATAAACTTCACGGTGCTCAACACTCTTGGTGATGGCCTCTTTGTAAGCTACCTGCGGTGCACCTTGGTTTACTTCCACCTTAAACTCACGACGCATACGGTCGATGATGATTTCTAAGTGAAGCTCACCCATCCCTTTGATGATGGTTTGACCAGTTTCTTCGTTTGATTCAACCTGGAGGGTTGGATCTTCTTCGATGAGTTTACCGATGGCTTTCGAGAAGTTGTCCTGATCTGCGGTTTTCTTAGGCTCAATCGCATAACCGATTACTGGCTCAGGGAAAATCATTGATTCAAGGATAATTGGGTTTTTCTCATCAGAAAGGGTATCGCCCGTTTTGATGTCTTTAAAACCTACTACCGCACCGATGTCACCTGCCTCCAAACGCTCGATGGCGTTTTGCTTGTTAGCGTGCATTTGGAAGATACGAGAAATACGCTCTTTGTTTTCTGAACGGTTGTTCAATACATAAGAACCTGCTTCCAATACCCCAGAATAAGCACGGATAAAGCACAAACGACCTACGTAAGGGTCGGTAGCAATTTTGAACGCTAAAGCTGAGAAAGGCTCGGTAACGCTTGGTTTACGAGCGATTTCTTCGCCAGTGTTAGGGTTAGTACCTTTGATGCTTTCTTTATCCAACGGTGAAGGCAACAGCGCCATCACGTAATCAAGCATGGTCTGAACACCTTTGTTTTTGAAAGAAGAACCACAAAGCATTGGAACCACTTTCATGGCAATAACGGCTTCACGCAAAGCTGCCAAAATCTCATCTTCGGTGATAGATGTTGGATCCTCGAAGTATTTTTCCATCAAGGTATCGTCAAACTCCGCAACGGCTTCCAATAGTTTTTCACGCCATTCGGTTGCTTCTTCCAACATATCGTCAGGAATAGGTACTTCTTGGAAAGTCATTCCTTTGTCATGCTCGTTCCATACCATTCCGCGGAAGTTCACCAAGTCAACTACCCCTTTGAAGTTATCTTCAGCACCGATTGGCAATTGCAAAGGCACTGCGTAGCTACCCAGCATTTCCTTTACTTGCTTACAGACGTTCAAAAAGTCAGCTCCTGAGCGGTCCATTTTATTAACGAAGCCCAAACGCGCAACGTTATAATTGTTGGCCAAACGCCAGTTGGTTTCAGATTGAGGTTCAACACCATCAACGGCACTGAACAAAAATACAAGACCATCCAATACGCGAAGTGAGCGGTTTACTTCTACGGTAAAGTCAACGTGGCCTGGCGTATCAATAATGTTGATGTGGTATTTTTCGTTTCTATACGTCCAGTCTACGGTAGTAGCAGCTGAAGTAATGGTGATACCGCGCTCTTGCTCCTGCGCCATCCAGTCCATCGTAGCAGCACCGTCGTGTACTTCACCGATTTTGTGGCTTACCCCTGCGTAATAAAGAATTCGCTCCGTTGTGGTGGTTTTCCCAGCATCAATGTGAGCAGCAATCCCAATGTTTCTTGTGAATTTTAAATCACGTGCCATGGTTTTTGTGATTGTTATTAAATCTGTTAAGTCTAAGTTCCTTGATTTGTGATGATATGCAGAACGCTTTTTGCCTCAATATTAGGCATATACGCACAAATTACGGTACCATTCTGAAAATCAGAGCGCAAAATTAGAAGTTTTACATCGGAAAAGCAAACTTAGATTTATACAAATTTGCAAATTGAAGGCACAGTTTTTAGTAGTTGAGCAAAAGTTTGGGGTTTTTAGCCAAAAAGGTGCGGGGGGCGTTGCTCACAACCCCACGGTAGGCAGTCAGATGGTCTATTTCAAATACCCTAATAATGTAGACTCAAGCACTTGGTTGGGCCGTGTTTTCTTTTCCTGAAAGCGTATGAGTTTCAGGAAGGGGAGTTTTTTAAAAAAATATGATTAGCCTTTTACGTAAGCTAGTTTTTCTGCCACCTTTCCGTTTCGAACTTTAAAAATATCGACTCCTCTCAAATGCCAAGGCTTTCCATCTTTCGTTTTGCGATAAATCCACCTGACCACACAACGGTCATCGTGGGCGAATGTCTCCTCCGCTTCAAAAAAAGCGTCTGGGTTATTAGCAAAAAACTTTCCCCAATACGCCCTCACGGCCTCAGCCCCGACCAATCGGGTACCATCTGGTTGCGGATTGGTATTCTCAAAAATACAGTCTTCTGTCATCGCATTCATCACGGCATCAACATCGTGACGATTAAACGCGGCATTGAACCTTTCCACTGCGGCAAGTGTGAGGTTTGTCGTATTATTTACTGTTTCAGTGCTCATCCCTTTTTGTGTGTCCTTTTTGCTAAAACTGGTTTTACATGAAGTAAAGAGGAAGGATGCCAAGATAAGAAGTTTCAAAATTTGATTCATTTTATGGATAGTTAAAATGTTAAAGAACTTAACAATCACCACTGATTCATGGCTAAATATCCTGAAAAGAGCATCTATACAAAGCTAAAAAAAACAATAATATTTTCCAAATATAAAATGGAGTTAACTGTTTGATAATCAAATGAATTTTATTATTTGGGTAGATTTATAAAATCTCACTTGAAACTTTTCAATAGTAATTAGCACACCTTCGGGATATTTTCAGTAGGGTGTCAGAAAAAAGAAGTCTTTTGGGAAGTTCGGACTTAGAATGAGTGACTTATACGACCCTAGGCTAGGTTTTAGCATTAGAAACAAAACGAAGGTTTTAATAAAATAAGTTAGGGACGATTTGGTATTATTTTTGTTCGTTAGTAGGCTACAAGAAGTATTGTTTACCCTATGATTTTATTGAAGTAATGAAAGACTATTCTTTTTTCGGCCCTTTAGGAAGGGCTGTATGGATTTTGGCATTGTTATTATTAGATAGTCACGCTGCCTGCGGACAGGCCGAAAGTCGCTGGGAGATAGGAGGATGCTTGGGAGCAGTTGGATATTTAGGAGATTTAAATCAACAGGATCTTATGTCAAAAGAATTTAATTTCAGCTATCAAGGATTTGTTCGTAAATACATAAACACAAGTAATTTTGCCTTTCGTTATAATCTTCAAGTTGGTAAATTCAGCGGTCGCGACAGTAATTATCCTAATCGCGCATCCCGAAATCTGAGTATCGACACCCGATTTGTTGAAAATGCTTTTTTGATCGAATGGGATTACTTTGACATCAATCCTATTTATTATCGCCAATATTATGGTTATCAGCCTGTCTATACGCCGTATTTTTTTGCTGGCCCGACGGTTGTCTATACCAATCCCCGTCCCGATTTTACCCAGACCTACTCGCCCTATGCGACCATTTTGGAAGGAATCGAGCATGATAAAAATGCCCGATATGCACACTGGCATTTGGCATTTGCGTTTGGAGGAGGGATGAAATTTGACCTGTCGCCGAGCGTCAATTTGGGAATAGAAGCATCTTTTAGAATTGCCACGAGCGACTACGTCGATGGGATAAGCAAGGCAGGAAATCCAAATAGAAATGATGGCTATCAATTGATTACCATGACTGGAACGTATCGGCTCGGAATTCGTCGAAAGAGCATACGACGAAAATGGCGTTGATGGGTCTTAAGTTATGCTATTTTGTTGTTATACTTGCTGGATGATTATCGTTTTCTATCCTTCCATTTTTATACTTAAAAACTATGCCTTCTTTATTTACGCGTATTGTTAATGGTGAGATACCCTGCCATAAAATTGCCGAAACCGAAGACTTTTTGGCATTTCTTGATGTTTTTCCCTGCGCTCCGGGCCATACCCTCGTGATTCCAAAACAAGAAATAGATTACATTTTTGATTTGGAAGATAGTCTGTATGAAGGTTTAATGAAATTTTCGAAGCAAATTGCCGCTGCCGTTGAGCAAGCTGTTCCTTGCAAGCGCATTGGCGTGGCCGTTATAGGATTAGAAGTGCCTCATGCCCACGTCCACCTGATTCCGCTCAATAGCATGGCAGATATGAACTTCAATAATAAGCTCAAAATGAGTCAGGATGAGTTGGCGGAGATTGCTGCGAAAATACGGGAGAAGTTGTAGGGGATGGATGCTGGGGGAGTTTTTTGCAAAACGCCAATGGGTTTTGAGGGTTAGACAGGTTATTTGTCTGAACGAACATACCTACCACTGTTACCCCCCGTCTCACTGACCAATATCTCTGCGGCTTATTTCCGCTTGAATGCCTTTCAGGTTTTTTGAATAACTGGAACCAATAATCAAAGCAAAAATTAGCAAACCCACCGTGAGGAAAAAACCTCCTTTGTGCGTAGCGGACCAAATAGCGATACCAACTGCAAAGCCGACAAATAAAGCAGTTGGTATTTTTTGCGATTTTATTTTTTTCTCTTCTGACACTAATTCTTCAAGTGTCATTTTAGAATAGTCTTTATTACCGAGCAATTTTCCCATTTTGTTGTTAATGTCAATGTGTCTACGTTCCAACTTGTCATTAGACGCAATATTACTATGTTGTTTTGGGCTGATAATCATTTGGTTGCCCTATGGCATCATTGCATCACAGCGATTCAGATTTAAGTTTACAAGTATCCTTAAATCTTTCGTTCTCTGCAAGAAAAATCAGGTTATTTTACAAAGCAGTCTATTTTTTGAGAGTGGTGTCAGATTCTGATGTAGCAGAAAAAATTACGTTTTAAGTCCTCTCATTTACAATCTGCGTACACAAAAGTTCGGCTGTTGGTTGCTACGCCCGAACCATCTGAAAATCGGGTAAAGGATTGTTCCGTTAACGGAAAGCCGTTTTCATTGTAAGTATACGTATACGTAGTCTCACTGAAGGATTTTCCTGCCACATAGTCAATGCGTTTGCCCGCATTGCCGCTTGCACCTGTTGTAAAAAGTGGAAATTTGATGTAGTCGGCATAGTAGTTCAGTACGCTGAATGACCAGCCTTTAAAGGAATCGTAAACGGATTTTCGGTTGTCGTAGCCGCTCAATTCGATACGGTGGAGTTCTTGGCCAGTTTGAATATTTGTTGTGACTGTTTCCGTAATATTTCCTTTGGCGTCTCGTTTAATCGTCGTTTGTTTCCCCATCGAATCCGTCACTTTGGTGATTCGTAGGTTGGCGTCTGTTTCAAAAGACAGGGTATAATTAACGTAAGCGGGTTCGATGGTCTTGTCTACCGTGAGGCGTGTTAATGCCCCGTTGGGAGCGTATTCCAAGGTTTCTTCGACCGCCCCGTCGACTACTTTCACCAATCGATTGTTTTCGTAGGTATATCGAGCCGTACTTACGGGTTTCAACAGCCCGTCGGCGGTGTTTTTGATGGATACATTCACCCCCTCCGGCAACCCCGATGCGCCGTATATGTATTCCAGTTTATAGGTATTGTTTACCCCAGTTTCACTGCTGATATTGCAAACTGGGGTCGGTACGGGGATGGGAGCAGGCGCTTGATTTTTGCCGCAGGCGAAAACAGTAAATAGTGATAATAGGATAAGTCTCTTCATTGAGCGAATAATTGGCGATGTTGCTAGGCAGTGCATTGGATGAATAACATACGTAACAACGCTGCCGAGTAGTGTTTTCGTTTTCAGGAAAAAAAATATACACAAACGTTCAGTAAGTGTACCTTGGTGTAAAACGTAACACCGAGCCACTAAACTACTTTAAGACAGTTATATTTTTAGAATAGAGAACTCCACGCGTCGGTTTTGTTTACGACTTTCTTCACTGGTATTGGGGGCCACGGGGCGGGTGGGGCCGTAGCCTTTGGTTTGGATGCGTGCGGCGTTGATATTTTTAGTGGTCAAGTACCGTTTTACTTCTTCCACCCGGTCTTTAGACAATTGGACGTTGGCTTCAAAATCACCCACGTTGTCGGTATGGCCTTCGAGCAAAATTTCCATGCTGCTGTTTTCGGTCATCATTTGCGCAATACGGTCTAGTTCAGGCAAGGATGAAGGAAGAAGGTCAAACTTGCTTTGGGCAAAACGTATGGTGTTGAGGGTTACTTTTTGTCCAATTTCGATGGGGGTCAAAGCGATTTCGCGACGGATTTCGCGGTATTGTTTTTCTTTGGTCAAATCTACAATCGTCCCTGCTGCTTGGTAGCCTTTCCGTTGCGCTGTGAGACCATACTGTTTCTGGGTATCCAACACAATTTTAAAATCACCCACCGCGGGGTCATAGTCAATGCGCTGAGGTGGTTGTTTTTGGTCCAAATCCTCCACAATCACTTCGGCGGCCACGGCCTGTTTGGTCTTTTGGTCAATCACGCCGCCTTGAAGCATAACCGTGGGGATAGGCCGCACAGATTCGGGTAGTTTTATGCGAAAAATATCAAATTCCCCCAGCGAGTTTTCGGAAGAACAGAAATAAGCATAGGCTCCCGAGGCAGGAATGGTAAAATGCGCTTCGTAATCAGAAGTATTGAAAGCAGGGCCCAAATTTTCAGGCTCCGACCATTGGGTCCAACTATCGTCTAGCCGGCGGCTTACGTAAATGTCCATCTCTCCGTAGCCACTGCGGCCGTTGGAGGTAAAATATAAACTCTTATTATCGGTGGCCAAAAAGGGCGTAAATTCGTCATCGGCGGTATTAATGCTGGCGCCCATGTTGGTGGGAGCTGACCATGTCCCGTTGGTTTGTAGAAAAGAAACATAGAGGTCGGCACCGCCTTTGGTATTGGCATCTTGCAAAGACAAGACCATCACTTTTCCGTTTGGACTGATATAAAATCCCGAAAAGGGATGCTCATTTACATAACTTTGAAGGCGTACTTCCTGCGGAAAAGTCCACCCGTTTCGGTTTTTACGGCTGACCGATACCCCCTTAGACAACGTACCGTCGGGGCGGTAAATATTCATCAGCAAAGCGGTACGGTCGTCGGGAGAAATATAACAAATGGAGTTTTCGCGAATGTTGTTGACTGGAGTGCCCATGTTACGGGCTTTTTGCCATACCCCGTCTTTTTCTTCGGCAAACCATACATCATAATCTTCGCTATTTTTTAGATTTTCGGGATGGTCGAAGCGGGTAAAATAAATGGTTTTGCCATCGGGAGAAATTACGGGAGCAACCTCATTTGCTTTAGAGTTGACATTGGCTCCGAGGTTTTCTTTTTTCAGTTCTTTTGGAACATTTTTTGCCAAATTAATGGATGCTTCAATGGGGGTTTCTGAGGCTGATATAGCGATGGCATCAATTTCATTCCAATTTTTAACGCGCTTCGTATCGAGTACTATTTTCAGCGAAGCCACCTTGTATTCGGTGAGTTTGGGGAGCCAAACCCGTAACATACCTGCGTTGCGTTGGGTAGTTTCAGGTTTGCTTGTATAGATATTGTATTCTTTGTTTTGAGAATCGTAGGCAAAAATGGTGGTGATGCATCCCGCTCCGAAATTCTCCGCAATGGCAATTTGCCGAATGGAAAGCGGGGTTTCAAAACCTACTTTTATCCATTCCACGCCATTGTCGGGCTGTTCGGGACGCCAGGCAGAGGCCCCTGTTTCGCCCTGGGGCAGTTTATTGGGTTTCCCCAAGACCTGAACGGCACGGTATTGTTGGCCATTGCCAGCTGTATATTCAGACGAAACACCGACTATTTTCGAGGCCCATTGTTCGTTTTGGGCGGATGCCCATAAAGCCATAATTATTAAGAAAAAACACTGAATCAGAATACGCATAGCAACACTTTTTTTTAAGTCTTGCATTATTCGTGCCAATCGATTACCTTATTTAGTTTAATTTTTACAAAGGCAAAGAAGGGACACAAGGGTAAAATGATGGATTAGTATATTTTTGAGAGATTATAAAAGTTCAGTAGAAGGGTCCCAGTAAACGTTTTTGAAATCCCTGATTTTGTCGTTCTCCACCCCGATTCCTTCCTTTTCCAAAAGCTCTTGCATGGCCGTTGGCGACCCAAAAAAAAGTTTCCCTGAGAGAACTCCATTTCGGTTTACGACCCGGTGTGCGGGCACGTCGGGCATTCCGTGGCAGGCGTTCATAGCCCAACCTACCATTCGAGCACTCAATTTAGAGCCCAAAAACTTTGCAATACTGCCATATGATGTCACACGTCCCACGGGGATCTGTCGAACTACGTCGTAGACATCATCAAAGAAGTTTTTAGATTCCAACGGTTTAATTGTCCGATTTTAAAGATGTAAGATTACTGGTTCTCAATTTTATTGACCAATTCGTCGTACCACTCACTGCCGTACTTGGTGATGAGCGGGTCTTTCAGGAACTTATAAATCGGCACGCCTAACTCGCGTCCGTTGTGGCAGGCGGGGTTGCAAATATGCCAACGGTCGTAGTTGAGCGCGTCGAAATGGTCATATTTCGTAATTCGAATAGGATAAAGATAACAAGAAATGGGCTTCCGAAAATTAATTTTTCCGTCCAAGAAAGCCTGTTCAATACCGCATTTAAGGATTCCTTTTTTGTCGTATATGGCGTAGGCGCATTCTTTCCCATTGACCGTGGTCGTGACATAGTCGCCATCTAAATCCTGCTCGTAAAGCCCGTTTTTTTCAATGGCTTCAATGCCTTTTTTGTTCAAATAGGGCTTTACGTGGGGATAAACTTCTTCAAGTAGCGCCAATTCATCCTGCTCAAGGGGAGCGCCCAAATCACCTTCCACACAACAAGCACCTTTGCATTTGGATAATTCACAAACGAAAAAATGGTCAGCTATGTCGTCGCTGATAACGGTATTATCAATTACTATCATTGTTTTTTTATCTTCAGTTGTTGCCCGAGTTTAACTCCTGTATCAGGCAACCCGTTCCATTCTTTGATTTGGTCTACTTTGACTCCGTATTTCTGAGAGATGCTAAACATTGTTTCGCCTTGGGCTACGGTATGATTCGTAAACTCTTCAGCTTTAGGTTGTTGAGTAAGGGTATCACCTACGGGTCGGATGGTTAGCTTTTGGCCGCGGAGTAGCTTTGCATCCTGCGGGAGATTATTCCAATATAAAATATCGTTGACGGTCACGTCATACATCTTTGAGATGCTGTAAAAAGTTTGCCCTGGTTCTACGACGTGTTTAATGACTTTTCCGCTTGCTGCTGGTGCTGAAGGTGGCGTCGTCGTTTTTGGTTTAGGCGTTTCGGTTTTTGTCGTTACAACAGGCTCTTCTTTCACTGTTTCTTTAGGTGTAGAAGGAGACGTTGTATTCTTAACCACTGGTTGCTGTTTTGCGGTGGTTTGCGGTGCGGGTTGGGTAGCAGTAGTTTTGTTGGCTGGTTTGTTGGCCGAAGTTTGTCTTACTGGCTCATCGTCGTTGATAATCACTACCCGGTCGTCATCACTTGGGTTAAAAGAGGGGGCTCTTTTATTGGGCTTTGCTGGTTGTGCCGTGGTTGAGGTGCCCTGTTTAGGCAGATTGGCCGCATCCGTTACTTCTACTCCACCCAATGATGGCTCGTTGGCCGTAGACTTAGTAGGGGGCGGGGTATCGGCCATCTTAGGAGTGTACACTTTGCGCTCTGATGGATTTTGTGGTATTTTATTGGAAGCAGTCGGGGCTGCGCTTTCCCGGGTATTCTCCTGCACGGCGGGACGAGGCTGCGATTTTCCACTGCCCGGAACCCATTCATCCTGCGGCATATCTACGACTTCAACTGGGGTGTTGCGAGGCCGTTTTTTGGTTAGCCAAAGTACTCGGCCCGTTTGTGGCCGTTGATTACGATTGTCGATGCGGTTGTTTTTGACAATGTATTTTAATCGAATTCCGTACACTTGCGAAACTTTCCAAAGAGACTCGCCTTCACGAACAGTGTGGAAAGGAACAACGGCGCGTTTGCCTTTTTTTGCTAGATAATAAACGTCTCCCGGAACAATGGGGTCACGCTCCGACATTTCGTTGTATCGTAAAAAACTGCTGAAACTGATTTTTGCCTTTCGGGCTAAGGATTCAACGTTATCGTTGCCTCCCGCCATAATGCCCGGCAAGCCATTTATTTCGTACAATAATAAGTCATTGCTGTAGCCTTCGGCGCGTACTAAGACTGGAAAACCAATGTCTTTTTGGGTAAAATTATCGCGTTGATTGGGCTTTTGAACCGCCGAGAGGCGAGCACGAGTAGCAGAAAGTTGCTCGTTATTTGCGGGAACAATCAGTGTATAATCTCGGTCAGTCGGAATTTCGTTGGCATTAAGCCAGCGGTTTTCGTTGCGCAATGTGGCTTCGTCGATGCTTAACTCCGAGGCAATATCCCGTAAGGTTCGGCCTTTGGCCTGTGTATATTCTAGCAATACCGTTTGAATAGGAGACCGATAACGGTCAATGGCGGATTCAACGGCGATTTTATGCGCAAAAAAACGCAAAATATAACGGTCTGATTTACCATCTAATGTAACTTCCTTGGCATACGACCATTCGCTGGGGATGTTTTTGCTGATTCCTCCCGCGCCCAAATAATAAGAGTACAACGAAGCAACCCAGTTGTTGAACTGTGTATTGCTTTTTTTGAGATAGCGCGCTGCTGCCCGGGTAGAAGCAGTAATGTTTTTGCGCTCATCAATCATATCGTCGACGCGCAGACCGTAATCAACAGCGGTTTCTTTTTTGAATTGCCAAAATCCAACGGCATTGGAGGCAGAAACGGCATCGGGTTGAAGGCCACTTTCCTGCAAGGCCAAAAATTTGAAATCGGTGGGAATATTTTCGTCAATCAAAATCCCTTCAATGAGGGGAAAATACATCACGCAACGGTCGAGCTTTGACTCCCAATACTTGCGGTTGCCGAGGAGCGCTTTCACGTCTGATTGGATGATGGCGCGAGCATCATCGTCAATCTTAACGTTCATTCCAGCGAAGCCTACGCTGGATGGAACCGTAGGAACGGCAGGTGCCTGCGCCACGATGGCGGAGATGGCAAAGAAAGAAATGAAGGTGATGAGGGTTAAGGTACGTTTCATTGCTTTGGAATCGCTAAAAGTTAATGTTTCCACACGATCATTAGGCCGTCTCGAACTGGCAGTAGCACATTGCTCACCCGCGGGTCGTTGTGGAGTTTCTGATTAAAGTCTAAAAGGGCCTGAGTATCCTTATCTATTCGCTTGTCTGTCTGAACAATTTTTCCGCTCCAAAGGACATTGTCGGCGATGATGACTCCGCCCGGACGGACTTTGTCAAACACCAAATCGTAGTACAAACCGTAATTGAGTTTATCAGCATCAATAAAGACGAGGTCAAAGGTCTCGTTCAAGGTTGGTATAAGCGTGGCGGCATTGGCAATGCGGAAATCAATTTTTTTTCCAAAGGGAGATTGGTCAAAAAAAGACCGTACAAACGATTCGAGCTCTTCGTTGACGTCAATGGTTATCAAAATGCCATCATCGGCCAATCCCTCTGCCAAACATAAGGCTGAATATCCAGTATAGGTGCCGATTTCCAAGATTCGACGCGGTCGAAGCATGGTCGAAAACAACGACAAAAGACGGCCCTGCAAATGTCCCGAAAGCATTCGAGATTGAAGTACTTTTGCGTGGGTTTCCCGGTTGAGTTGCGCCAGTAAGGGGCTTTCGGCTGACGTATGGGCCAGCGAGTATGCTTCTATGGCTGCAGGAATAAAATCCATTCAGTGAGTATTATTTCAACAAATATAAACGAAAAAACGGCTAAAAAGATATATTTGGGCCGTTTTTATCGCTTAAAATGCTTCTTTATAGTGACTTATTTGGAATATATTTTATCGTTGATCTTCTCGTTCGTCACTCACTTTCTGGAACAAAGGTCAGGGTGCTCCATTGACTCTCATCAAACATCTCCTGGGCAATATCTTGCAATTGCGGAGCCGTTACCGCCTCAATCTCGGCAAATATTTCCTGTAATGAATCTACCTTGCCCGTATCCAGAATGCTTTTGGCCATCATCAACATAAAGCTCTGATTACTTTCTTCCGACATGGCTAGTTGGCCCATCAGTTGCTCTTTCAAATTGCGCAATTGAACGGTCGAGAGTGGTTTTTCACGCAGAAGGCGAAGTTCCCGATTTACGAGTTGCATGGCACGCTCTAGGTTGTTAGGCTCCGTACCGAAGAAAACACCCAGAAAACCTGTGTCCAAAAATGGCGCATAATTGGCCTCAATGGAATAAACCAAACCGTATTTCTCGCGCAAAGTCATGTTGAAGCGGGAGTTCATGCCTGGCCCGCCGAGCAGGTTGACAAGCATAAAAAACGGCAGACGCTTCTCGTCCATCAACGCGTAAGCTGGGCGACCCATGGCTACCTGCGCCTGTGTCATGCCACGGGGCGTTTGGATGATTTGAGGTACATAAATTTCGGGCGACGTACGTACTCGCTGCGTGGTGCAATGAGGCAAGTCGTAGAGGTATTTCTCGGCCTGTTTTACGGCTTTCTTAAAAGGTAAATTGCTCACCAATGAAACCACAATGCGCTCAGTATCAAGATTGGCCGCAATAAAAGATTGCAAATCATTGCGGTCAAAAGAGCGTACCGTGTCCGACGTTCCAAGGATATTTTTACCCAGTTGGTGATTTTGAAAAACTACTTCATCAAATTCATCCTGAATGGCATCTTCGGGCGAATCATGATACATGGCCATTTCTTCCAATATCACACCCCGCTCTTTCTCGATTTGTTTTTCGGGAAAAATAGAATGAAACGAAATATCGGAAAGCAACTCAATCGCTTTGTCGCTGTGCGAGGCGAGCAGCGAGGCATGAAAGCAAATTTTCTCCTTGGTCGTGTAGGCATTCAGCTCCCCGCCAACGGTTTCGAGACGATTAATGATGTGGTATGATTTACGTTTTTGGGTGCCTTTAAAGGCCATGTGTTCCCAAAAATGCGCTAAACCTTGCTGATGCGGCAACTCATCGCGGCTACCGATGTCGAGCATGATGCCCCAGTGGGCTATCTGAGTATGAGGTACTTGTTTGTGTACGACACGGATGCCATTGGGCAGCGTGTGTAAGTTATATTCTTCCATTCGTAAGTTTTGTCACTATACAAAGATAACAGTTTTTGGTGGATAGAGGTTTCAGACGTGTATATTCCGACTATTTTTGCGTTCATAAAGGTCTATTTTAATCTGTAAATTTGTAATGATTTCTCCGCGTAAAGTATCAATGGAAGAGCTTAATCGCCTTTCGGCCGATGAATACCTGCTTGCTCCAAAACATTCCTTTGTCTTTGTGTTGGATGATATTCGTAGTTTAAACAATGTAGGCTCAGTGTTTCGAACCTCCGATGCCTTCAGGGCGGAGAAAATCTATCTTTGTGGATTGACAGGAACGCCTCCTCACCGCGATATTACTAAAACGGCCCTGGGGGCAGATAATACGGTGCTGTGGGAACATGTGTTGGATGTGTTGGACTTAGTAGCACGATTGAAGGCGGAAGGCTACAAGGTGGTGGCGATAGAACAAGCAGAAGGAAGTACAAAATTGCAGGATTTTATGCCCGAATTGAACCAAAAATATGCATTTGTGCTTGGTAATGAGGTTTTTGGGGTAAACGAAGAAGTGGTAAGCCAAGCCGATATTTGTTTGGAAATTCCCCAATTTGGCACCAAACACTCCCTCAACGTATCGGTAAGTGCTGGAATCGTGGCGTGGGATTATGTCTCAAAAATGCTAAAATCTTAACATAAAAATAACCTGAAATTTTTGTTTTAACGGAAATTTAGTTATGTATTTGTAGATTTTTTACTTTACAATAAAACACAATATCAAAATCCCCATGAAATCAGAAAAGAAAAAAGCCTCAAGCGAAATTGCCCAAAAAATTGCCGCCGTCGTTGTAGGGGAAACTGTTTCTAAAAAGATAGCTAAAGCGGTGAAGAAAGCCGCGGAAAAACTGGCTAAGAAATTAGATAAAATTAAGAAAAAGGAGGCGAAAGCAAAAGAAGAAGAGGCAAAAGACGCAGCAAAAAAAGTAAAAAAAGCTGCCGAAAAACTGGCAAAAGACGCTGAAAAAGCTGCTAAAAAAGCAGACAAAGGCAAGAAGTCAGATAAAGATAAAAAAGCCGATAAGGACAAGAAGTCTGATAAAGACAAGAAGTCTGATAAGGACAAGAAGGCCGATAAGGACAAGAAGTCTGATAAGGATAAAAAAAGTGAAAAAAAGGATAAAGGTGACAAAAAAGATAAGTCATCAAAAAAAACGCCTCATGAAGTAAAAGAGGTGTCGGCACCTGAAGCGGTTGAAGCCCCTGTTGAAGTGAAACCAGCGCCTAAGCCAAAAGCACCCGTTAAAAAGACTGTAGCGGCTCCTGCCAAGAGAACTTACGTTCGTAAGCCAAAAGCTGAGTCGACCGATACGCCAACTCCTCCCGATACTATCGGCGCTTAATTTACTCTTCCTTTTTTGGCCTCATGGTAGGCTTAAATATCGGTTTAGGCTTGGGTTTTATCCCGTCTGAATCGATATTTTTAATTTCTGGGGTTTCTTCTGATTCTGAAATTTCGGGCGCTACGCTCTCTTCCGCAGATGGAGCCGTAGGTTTTTTCGGCACAAAAACGGGCTTAGGTTTGGAGGGAGCAACGTCGTTTGCTGGTGTACTGTCTACGGTGGTCTGCGCCTGTGAACCCTCGACTACTGGTTTTTTGGGCTTAAAAACAGGTTTTGGCTTTGCCTCGGGCGCACCGCTGACTTCTTCTTTTGGTTCATTATTTGCAGCTTTTTCAATAGCAGGCTCCTGATTTTCTACGGTAGAAGTAACCGGTTTTTTTGGCGTAAAAACAGGTTTAGGTCTAGCAATAGGCTCACTGTTTTCAGTGGACGCCGCATTTTCAGCGGTAGCTGTAGAATCGTCAACAAGAGGTTTTTTTGGTTTAAAAACGGGTTTTGGTTTCGGCGCTACTTCGCTGTTTTCGGCCGAAGTTGAGCTTTCGATAACGGGCTTTTTAGGGGCAAAAACGGGTTTTGGCTTGGGCGCTACTTCGCTGTTTTCGGCCGAAGCTGAGCTTTCGATAACGGGCTTTTTGGGTGCAAAAACGGGCTTCGGCTTGGGGGCTATTTCGCTGTTTTCAGCACTTTCCACCTCTACCTGTGGACTTTCAGGAACGGGCTTTTTGGGGGCAAAAGCGGGTTTGGGCTTGGTTGCAGGGGGGGCAGGTGCTTCAGCGGGTAGGGGAGTGGCTTTTTGTTTTTTTAACTCTTCTTTTTCGAGCAAGAATTGTTCATAAAGTGACTTTTTCTCAGCGGCCAGTTCGGGAGTTAGATTCGAATAGTGATAGTTCATGTCCCGCACGTCAAATTCGCTGTAATCAAACGTTTTGGTCATGGTCAGGCACTCCGTAGGGCAAACCGTGGTGCAAAGTCCGCAGTAACAGCACTTGGCCATGTCGATGTCAAATACCGCCGCATAAAGACGAATAGGCGAGCCGTCAGAGGCTTTTCCTACTTCCTCAGTGGCCTTAATCGGCTCAATGTCAATACAATCTACTGGGCAAACTTTGGCGCATTTGTCACAAACGATGCAGTCATCCATCTCGTTGTGGAGACGGTACCGGCCATTGTCGGGGATGGGCATGGTTTCAAATGGGTACTGAAGCGTCACCATTCCAGTTTGTTCCTGAAAGTAGTCATTTTCTCGGATACTGTGATTGCCGCGCCGCTTGCGCGCATCCCATAAGTGTTTGAGCGTGAGCTTCATCCCCGCAAGGGTGGTGCGGATGCCTTCGTTGATATGTTGGAAGTAGGCGTTCACTTTTATTTTGTTAGCCTTCAAATAATAATCAAAATTCTAAATGTCAATTGGTGAGGTTTATTTACCAAATCGTTTAAACCACTCCAACAGCCGGTCTACATCGGCGCGCAAAAAAAGCTGGGTGCCCTCGTTCATGGTTGCTGCCGAGCCGCACGCCACGCCCCAGCGTAACATTTCGGGATACGAAAGTCCTTGCGTGAGTGCCCACGTCATGCCCGCCACCATGCTGTCGCCTGCACCGACGGTACTGCGCTTCTGCACGGGTGGGGCGGGGACGTGTTCGCAAAGGTCTTTGGTCACTAAAATCGCCCCTTTGGGCCCCATTGAGACAATGACCACTTCGCATTTGCCGTCGCCGATGAGCGTGCGGGCGGCATCATCTACGTCGTCCATTTGGAGGTTGGTGGTTCCGACCAGCGCTTCAAGTTCGCCGATATTGGGTTTGAGCAAAAACACACCTTCGTCGCACGCGGCACGGAGCGGCTCACCCGACGTGTCGAGCACGAGCCGAGCACCGATTTTGTTGGAAATAGCCGCTACCTTTTCATAAAAATTGACGTCCATTTTAGGTGGCAAACTGCCGCTGGCTACTACATAGTTAGCCCCAGAATGTTCTAAAGCATCCAAAATTGCCTGTGTTTCGGCTTCCGTGAGTGCGGCCCCCGGCATTCCAAAGCGGTATTGGGCGTTGGTAGATGTTTCGGCAACAACGAAGTTTTCCCGGGTCCATTCGTTGGTTTCGATGATTTTGGCGTCAATTTGCTCTTGTTTTACCAAATCTGCCAACAATTGCCCCGACGCACCGCCCGCCGTAAAGATGGCCAATGATTTACCGCCCAGGCGTCTGATGGCTTTGGACACATTGATGCCGCCGCCGCCTGCATCAAAACGAGGAGGGTCACACCGAAGTTTTTGTTCGGGTATCAGACGGTCAATGACCGTACTTTTGTCGATGGCAGGGTTGACGGTGAGGGTAGTTATGTTCATTTTTTTAGCTGATTCCATTCATCAATTTGTTTCAAAACATCCAAGCGTCCCTGTTTCGACACCGATGAGGTTACAAAAAATAACGGTAGTTCGTCCCAAGTTTCTAGTAACTTCTTTTTATAATCAGACAGGTGATTTTGCAGTTGAGTGGCAGTTAATTTATCTGTTTTAGTAAAAATAAGGGCAAAAGGTACGCCATTGCTACCGAGTTTTTCCATGAACTCCAAGTCCACTTTTTGGGGTTCAATGCGGCTGTCGATGAGGACAAAGGTACAAATCAGATTTTCGCGTTGGAACAAATAATTATTAATCATTTCGCCCCAGATTTTGCGGTCAGTCTGGGAAACCTTGGCGTATCCATACCCAGGCAAATCAACCAGATACCAAGAGTCGTTGATTAGAAAGTGGTTGATTACTTGGGTTTTACCAGGCTTAGAGGAGGTTTTGGCAAGGTCGCGTCGTTCGGTGAGGGCGTTGATTAACGACGATTTGCCCACGTTAGAACGTCCAATGAACGCATACTCCGGACGGTCGGGTTTGGGACATTGCTCGTTGTTGGCCGAGCTTTTGACGAAAACGGACGTTTTGATTTTCATGCTACAAAATTACGAAGAAACTGGGCGGTATTGCTCAAATTTCGTAAAACTCAATCGGTAAATCATCGGGGTCGGCAATAAAAAAGAATTTCTTTTGGGTCAGCTCATCCACTCGAATGGCTTCACAAGCCACGTTTTTTTGTTCTAAATAGGCGTGGGTTTGGTCAATATCCAATACACTAAACGCCAAATGCCGCAACCCCGCTGCTTCGGGCCGTGATGGACGCGCTGGTGGATTCGGAAACGAAAACAGCTCAATCTGATACAAGCCATTGACGGCCAAATCTAATTTGTACGAATCGCGTGCTTCGCGGTAGGTTTCAGCTATGACCGTTAGGCCGAGAATTTGGGTGTAAAAATGTTTTGAACGCGTATAATCACGACAAATAATGGCGACGTGATGGATATTTTGAAGTGATAGCATAAACAAAAAGGTATAAACCGATGGTTTTGTAAAGTAAACTACTTTTGTTCAATGCTCAAAGGGTTGGATAAAAGGGGGGACGCTAAGAAATAAAATTTGGTACTTGTTCAAAAAAAACTCTTCGTGTTTTCGTTAAATCTATCCCTGATAGGCGTAGTTTTGACGTATTGAAAATAACATATCATTTACCTCCATGCCCAAACGCATTATTTATTGGTTTCGAAACGATTTGCGCCTGCACGATAACGAAGGCTTTTTGAAAGCCATTCAGGACGCCGACGAAGTGATTCCGATGTACGTTTTTGATACGCGTCAGTTTGAACAGATAGATCCGCTCGGTATTCCTAAAACAGGTACTTTTCGGGCGAAATTTTTGCTTGAATCAGTCCAAAATCTTCGCGATAACCTTCGCAAAAAAGGTGCAAATCTGGTCATCAGAATGGGTAAACCCGAAGTAGTCATTAGCGAATTTGCGCGTGATTTGGACGTGACGGCCATCTATACCGCTAAAGAAGCAACGCAGGAAGAAACCGACGTAGAAACCTCCCTTTCAAAAAAACTCAAGGTGGATAATATTGATTTTGAGGTTTTTTGGGGCTCTACGCTCTATCACCCACGTGATTTACCCTTTTGGGTGTCTCGTTTGCCCACGGTGTTTACTGATTTCAGAAAAGCGGTGGAAGGACAATCCGTGATTCGTCCGATTTTTCATGAACCCGTGGCGCTGCGTATCCCCGAAGGATTGGAGTTTGGTAAGATGCCTGAAATCTACGAGTTGATTTTGTTTTCGCAGCTCCCCGAAATTGACCAACGGGCGGCGTTGGCGTTTAAAGGAGGAGAAACGGAAGCTCTTCATCGTCTTCATCATTACCTGTGGGAAACTGGCCTGATAAAATCCTACAAAGAAACCCGGAATGGCCTTTTGGGGGCTGATTACTCATCAAAATTTTCGCCTTGGCTGGCTTTGGGGTGTTTGTCGCCCCGCCAGATTTATGAAGAAATAAAGAAGTATGAAGCCAAAAATGGGGCGAACGAGTCGACCTACTGGCTCATTTTTGAGTTAATTTGGCGCGATTATTTTCGCTTTGTGGCCCTAAGGTACGGCACTCGCCTTTTTAAAACCTCAGGGATTCAATACAATCTCGAATTGCGGTGGAATCATCGTCGTGAGCTGTTTGATAAATGGGTTAACGGTCAAACGGGTGTTCCATTTATCGACGCCAACATGCGTGAACTCAAACGGACGGGATTTATGTCAAATCGTGGACGGCAAAATGTGGCGAGTTTTTTGGCCAAAGATTTAATGGTCGATTGGACGTGGGGGGCGGCTTATTTTGAAAGCCAACTGATTGACTACGATGTGTGTAGCAATTGGGGGAACTGGAATTATGTGGCGGGGGTGGGAAATGACCCGCGCGAAAACCGTTATTTTAATATCCTAACGCAGGCTAATAAATACGATAGTAAAGGGGCGTACGTAAAAACGTGGTTGCCCGAATTGGCTGCCGTTCCGGCTGAGTCGGTTCATAAAGTGTGGACGTTGACGCCCGAAGCGCAGAGCCAGTACAATGTCCAACTGGGAGAAAAATATCCGCTACCGATTGTGGAAACTAATAAGTGGTTGCGGAAATAAAAAAGAACGTCGGCGAGCAGCTCCACTGTGGGTGCCAAACCTCGCCGACGTTGTAGATTCCCTATACACTCAAAATTACCTCTTCAATCAAGTCACATGCCTCGTGGAGTTGAGCTTCGGTGATAACGAGGGGAGGTGCAAAACGAATTTTGTTGCCGTGGGTCTGCTTGCAGAGTAGGCCTTTTTCTTTTAATCGAAGGCAGATTTGCCACGCCAGCGGGCTTTCTTCGTCAGTATTGATAACCACCGCGTTTAGTAGACCTTTGCCGCGTACTTCCTGAATCAAATCTGTTTTATGTTGTAATTCTCGCATCCTTTCGCGGAAAACTTCGCCTAATCGCTCGGCATTTTCGGCTAAATGCTCGTCTTTAAGTACCGAGAGGGCCGCTACTGTCACCGCAGCTGCGAGTGGGTTGCCGCCGTAGGTCGAGCCGTGCTGGCCAGGTTTGATGGTCAACATGATTTCGTCGCTTGCCAGTACGCAAGAAACTGGGTACACACCGCCCGAAAGCGCTTTTCCCAAAATTAAAATGTCGGGTTTTACATCTTCGTGGTCGCAGGCGAGGCGTTTCCCCGTGCGGCCGAGTCCCGTTTGTACCTCATCGGCAATAAAAAGTACATTGTATTTTGTACAAAGTTCACGCACACCACGCAGATAGCCCTCGTCGGGCACTACCACGCCCGCTTCGCCCTGAATCGGCTCCACCATAAAACCCGCAATGTTGGGGTCAGCCTGAAAGGTTTGTTCCAACGCCGCCAAATCATTGTACGGAATAATGATGTAGCCTGGCAAAAACGGACCGTAATCGTCGGTGCTGTCGGAGTCGGTAGAGGATGAAATAGCGGCCATTGTACGCCCCCAAAAGTTGCCAGCGGCATACACGGTTTTGGCTTCGTTTTGGGGAATGCCTTTGACCAGATACCCCCATTTGCGGGTGAGTTTGAGGGCAGTTTCTCCGCCTTCTGCGCCTGAATTCATCATCAGGACTTTATCGTAACCAAAATAGTCGCACAAGAATTTTTCACATTCACCGAGGACTGAGTTGTAAAACGCCCGCGACGTGAGCGTGAGTTTTTGGGCTTGGGTCACGAGGGCTTCCACAATGCGCGGATGGCAATGCCCCTGATTGACGGCGCTGTAGGCCGACAAAAAATCGAAATACCGTTTGCCGTCGATGTCCCACACAAAAATACCTTCTCCGCGCTCAATCACGACTGGAACAGGTTTATAATTGTGCGCTCCGTAGCGTTTTTCGAGGCCAATTAAATAGTCTGATTGGGTGATTTCTGCCGTCATGGGAGTCGATTGGTTTTGTATTTTTGACAATTTTCAAATTTGTCAAAAGTAAAATATAACTTATTTTCAATCAGAAATAGGTCATATTTATTTAAAACAGTAAAAATTAAAAGCAATTTTCATAAAACATTGCGGCTTTTTTTCTTGTTTTGACACTTGAATATTTTCAAAAAACCACTTACCAAAAACCTGACGAGTAAAACGTCAATCAACAAATCTACAACCATGCTTAAATACCTGACATTTCTGTCTTCTTTTGTGGCGTTGACGGCCATTGCGCAAGACCGAAGACCTACCACACCCACCACACCTACTACTCCTGCATCTCCGCCTCCCGCTGCGGCTCCCGCACCAGCTAAGCCTGGCCCTAAAGCCTACAAAGAAGTAATCACAGACAAAAGCAAAACCACGAAGGGATTATTTATCGTCCATAAAATTGATGAAAAATACTTTTTTGAATTGCCTGATTCCCTGTTGGGCAAAGAAATGATGGCCGTAACGCGCTTGTCGCAGTCGAGTACTACGCCTGGTTCGGTGGGCTTGCCAGCCTACGGCGGTGAACTTCTTAATCGTCAAGTAGTGCGGTTTGAGAAGGGGCCTGAAAACAAAATTTTCATGCGTGCTGTGGCGTATATTAACGTAAGTGAAGACGCTAACTCGCCCATTTATAAGGCCGTACGCAACTCCAACGTTGACCCGATTGCGATGGCGTTTGACATCAAGGCTGTTCGCAAAGATACCTCAGTGGTGATTGAAGTAACAGATTTCTTCAAAGGTGAAAACGCCGTAATTTCTATGTCGCCCGTGGTGAAGCAGGCGTACAAACTAACCACCATTCAGACCGACCGTACCTACATTCAGAGCATCAAGTCGTTTCCGCTCAATACAGAGATTAAAGTGGTAAAAACCTACGGAGCCATTCCGCCGATGCCTACACCTGCTTCGCCCGTTCCGAGCCCGATACCTTCGGTCAATTTGCCCGCTTCTTCCATTGCGGGGGCTGTCACGATGGAGTTGAACACTTCGTTTATTGCGCTTCCTGCCGTGCCGATGAAGCAGCGTTTGTTTGACATTCGGGTAGGTTATTTTGCCAACGGCTACCGCGTATACGGTGAAAACTCGCAGCGTACGGAAGACAAAACGTTTGTGGTGCGGTGGCGTTTGGAACCCAAAAATAAAGAAGACGAAGCGCGTCAGCGTCGGGGAGAATTGATTGAACCTAAAAAGCCAATCATCTATTATATTGATTCTGCAACGCCCGAAAAATGGCGTAAATACCTCAAAATGGGCGTTGATGACTGGAATGTAGCGTTTGAAAAAGCAGGTTGGAAAAACGCCATTCAGGGTGTGATATTGGACGAAAAAGACACGACCATCAGCTTAGAAGATGCCCGAAATTCAGCCATTCGTTATTTTGCTTCCGATATTGAAAATGCCTACGGACCCAACGTTCACGACCCGCGTACGGGCGAAATCTTGGAAAGCCACATCGGTTGGTACCACAACGTCATGAAACTCCTGAAAAAATGGTACATGACCCAAGCCGCCGCCGCTGACCCACGCGCCCGCAAAAATAAATTTGATGATGAGTTGATGGGACAATTGATTCGGTTTGTGTCGTCGCACGAAGTAGGACATACGCTTGGCCTGCGCCACAACTACGGCGCTTCGACCGCGACGCCCGTAGAAAAACTGCGTGATAAAGAGTTTACAAGTAAAAACGGACACACTTCTTCCATCATGGATTACGCCCGTTTTAACTACGTAGCCCAACCCGAAGACGGCGTAACAGATTTCTTCCCTCGCATAGGTGATTACGATATTTGGGCCATTGAATGGGCCTACAAGCCTATTTACGATACCAAAACGCCCGAAGAAGACAAGGTTGTTTTGAACAAATGGTACAAAGAAAAAGCCCTGCCGAACCGTCGTTTGTGGTTTTTGACCGAAACCAACCCTTACGACCCGCGCGCTCAAAACGAAGACGTGGGCGATAACGCGATGCTTTCCAGTGATTACGGTATCAAAAACCTGAAACGCATCGTGCCAAACTTGGTGACATGGACTTCCGAAGAAGCTGAAGACTACGAAATGCTCGAAGAAGGCTACAACGAAGTGGTGACGCAATACCGTCGTTATCTGGGCCACGTGACCAAGTACGTAGGGGGAATCTACGAAACGCCGAAAACCATGGACCAAGAAGGAGTGATTTATGAGGTTACGCCTAAAAAACTCCAGAAAGACGCGGTCACGTTTCTGAACCAGCAACTGTTTACCACGCCAACGTGGTTGTTGGATGCCAACATCATGCGCCGTATTCGTCCAGATATGGGCGTAGATTTTGTATCAAAAATTCAGGAAGCAACTTTGACAAGCCTCTTTGCGGCAGACCGCCTGCAACGTATCATCGAAGCCACCGAAAAAACGACGGGTGCGTATACGTTAGACGAATTGTTTACTGATGTTCGTTCGGGTATTTGGTCCGAACTCAAAACGCGTAAAGCTGCTGATACCCACCGCCGAAACCTCCAAAAAATCTTTGTAGAGCGGATGGTTGCAACGTTGAACTTGCCAAGTGTGCCGTCGTTTGGCGGAACGGGTACGGCCAAAGTATTCGGTGCCGTTTTGCCACCTTCGGCCGACCCGCGCAAAGGAGATATTCAGACCATGGTGCGGGCGCATTTGACCCTGCTGCGTGGTGAGATTCAGGCGGCGATTCCTGCCACTACCGATAAAATGACCAAATACCACCTTCAAGATTGTCTTTTCCGCATCACGAAGGCATTAGACCCTAAATAATCGTCGTTAACGTTGCTTTTTGGAGGAGTATTTCTTCCAAAAAGCAACGATTATTTATAACCCATGGAAGAGCCCTTAGACGAATACGACCGACTTATTTTACAGCAACTCGAACGAGATGCGCGTAAAGCCTACTCGGCCATTGCCGACGACTTGGGTATTTCTAACACAATGGTGCACCAGCGGGTTGGAAAACTCAAACGCATTGGTATTCTGAAAAGTACTACCGTCGTGCTCGACGAGCGTAAATTGGGGTTTGAGTGGGGAGCTTTTACGGGCATAATGCTCAAAGAAGACTCCGATTCTGAAAAAATAATTGAAGCGCTCAAGCAAATTCCAGAAGTGACGGAGTGTTATTATATTACGGGTAAATATACGTTGTACATCCGGATTGTGGCGCGCAGCAATGAGCACATGCGGCGCGTACTTTACGAGAAAATAGACCACATTCCGGGGGTACTGAAAACCGAATCATTGATTGATTTCGGGGCCGCTTTCAAACGAAATGTCCCCATTGAGGAGTGAGCTTTTTACCATTTACTAAACCTTACCTCTGTGCAAAGTACTTGGATTGGAGTAGACATCGGCACCACCAATGTCAAAGCCGTGGCTTTTGACGAAAACGGGAGCGTGGTGGCCCACGCCACGGGAACTTGCGTGACGTACCATCCCCGAAATCGTTTTGTTGAACAAAATCCTGACGAGATATACCGACTTTTTGTCCATGTACTTCGGCAGGTAACGGAGCAGTTGCGGCACAAAAATGCCACGGTAGAGGCCATAAGTTTGTGCTCAGCCATGCACAGCGTCATTCCACTGGATGCCCACAATCATCGTCTTACGCGGTCGGTACTTTGGGCAGACAATCGCAGCGAAGCCCAAGCCGACGTCCTTAAACAAGCCGATATTTTCCCCAAATTGTATTCGCATACGGGCATTCCTGCCCATCCGTACGCCCCCCTGACGAAGATGGTTTGGTTTCGCCAAACCCAGCCCCAACTTTTTAAGCGTATTCAACGGTTTGTATCCCAAAAGGAATACATTTGGTTTAACCTTTTTGGGAAGTTTCAAATTGACTATTCGATGGCTTCGGGTACGTCGCTTTTGAACAACCGCCGCCTAAAATGGAGTGAAATGGCATTGGCTTATACGGGTATCAAGGCCACGCAATTGTCGGAAGCGGTGCCCACGTACCATATCGAAAAACTGACGAATCCCTCGCTTTGCCGCAGACTTGGATTGCGCTCCGGAACTCCCTTTGTCATTGGCGCGGGCGATGCTTGTTTGGCCAATTTGGGCTCGGGGGCTTTGGCCAAAGGTGTTTCTACCTTGACCATCGGTACCAGCGGAGCCATCCGTCAAACGGCCGCTACGCCAGCCCGTGATGAGAAAAGACGACTTTTTACGTACGTGCTCGACGAGACCCATTTTGTATCGGGCGGGCCGACCAATAACGGCGGTAATGTGTTGGAGTGGCTTTCAAAACACCTTTTACTGAAAGACCCGAGCGAGCTGCTTGCTTTGGCCGAAAATGCTCCTCCTGGGGCCGAAGACTTACTTTTTGTGCCTTACCTGTTGGGAGAAAGAGCGCCCGTTTGGGATGCCCATGCCCGAGGGAGCTATCGAAATTTAAGTTGGCAACATACCCAAGCGCATCTGGTGCGCGCCACGATTGAAGGCATTGTACTCAACTTGAATCAAACGCGCCAAATCATTGATAACCAACTTTCTAAAACCCAGATACTCCACGCCAATGGAGGATTTACGCAATCCAAATTTTGGGTGCAATTGCTGGCTGATATTTTTGGGATAGCGGTAAAAGTCAACCAAAGTGGTGAAAGCGGGTGTTTGGGGGCTATTATGTTGGCAATGAAAGCGTTAGAAAAAATAGAAAGTCTTGAGAAAGGCGTTCAGAACTGTGTTCATTTTGCCGAAACTTACCATCCTGACCCCTCTAATCGACTGATTTATCGGAAAGTAAACAAAAATTTCGGGAAGCTGATTACCCAGACAAAAGCTTGAAAAAATTAGAAATATATTGACAGGATAAGAATTTCGTTGTACGATTGGCGCGGTATTTGAGAGAACCAAATAAAATTCAAAACCGTTACTAATCAGTACTTAATCATTTCTAAAAACCATGAAAAAAGCAGTATTAGTTACCCTATCGGCGGCACTTTTGGTAAGTCTGATGGCGCTAAAACCCCAAAATCCCCCCGTAGAAGAAGCCAAAATAAAATGGGTAACCTTAGAAGAAGCCTATAAACTTAACCAAAAACAGCCCCGAAAAGTGTTCATTGACCTTTACACGGATTGGTGTGGATGGTGCAAGGTAATGGATAAAAATACCTTCAAAAATGCCGAAGTAATCGACTTTGTCAACAAGAAATACTATGCCGTAAAGTTCAATCCCGAGAAAGACGGTGATGTGATGTTGGGCAAAGTTTCTTTTAAAAACATGCTCAACGGCAAAGTTACGGGCTATCCTACGACCGTATTTATGAATGAAAAAATGGCGCTCATTCAGCCAGTTTCGGGATACTTGGAGCCGCGTATGTTTCATCAGGTGCTGACGTATTTTGGGGATAACAACCACGAAAAAGAACCTTTCGACCAATTTAAAGAAAAAACGTATCCCGGAAAATACACGGCGAAAGCACAGTAATTATCATTGTATACCATTGTTTTCTGTAGATTGGCATGGGGTGGAGAGGTTCTTTTTCTAAAAGAAGATTTTTGAAGAAAAACGAACCTGTCCACCTTTGCAAATGTTTAGAGATTTTACCAACGCTATGAATATGGAACTTCCTATATATCAGCTTGATGCATTTACCAGTCAAGTTTTTGGGGGCAACCCCGCCGCCGTTGTACCGCTTACATCTTGGCTACCTGATGCAACATTGCAGGCCATTGCTGCTGAAAATAACCTCGCCGAAACCGCTTTTTATGTTCCAACTGACCACGGATTTCATATTCGTTGGTTTACGCCTACGGTCGAAGTAGACCTATGCGGTCACGCTACCCTTGCCACTGCTTACGTTTTGTTTTCGATTGAGAATTACGCCCAAGAGCAAATCCACTTTGATTCTCGAAGTGGCGTTTTGACGGTTCGACAGGAAGAAGATTGGCTTATTCTGGATTTTCCAGTTGATACACTTCATAAACAACTGGTGTCACCTCCCGCTTTGTTGGAAGCCTTGGGGGACGTCGTACCCGTAGAAATAATCCGGGGGAAAACCGACTTTATGGCCGTATTGGAGAATGAAGAGCAGGTAAGAAACCTCAATCCTGACGTAATATTGCTTTCTACCTTACCCGTTAGAGGCGTGATTATTACTGCCAAAGGCCAAGACGTTGATTTTGTCTCTCGCTTTTTTGCCCCTCAGTCTGGCATCGCCGAAGACCCCGTAACTGGCTCAGCCCATACTACGCTCACACCTTATTGGGCCGAAAAACTCGGAAAAACGGAGTTCAGCGCCTTGCAGGTTTCAAAGCGGGGAGGAGTGCTGAAGACCAAGCTGATTGGAGAGCGGGTAGAAATAGCAGGTCAGGTACGATTATACTTGAAAGGTACGATTGTTACTGGCTGAAATACGCCTCACTACTTCTTTTAACCTAACAATTTCGTACTTACGAAGCAAGCCAGCGCTTTCGCTGACCATAAATAATGCTTGTTAGTGGCGCAGATAAATATATACGATTAGATGAAGTAAAATTCTTTCTTATTGGTTTTAGAAGGAATGGACCATTTTAAAGTGCCTAATCAGCTATTTTAAAACATACTTCCTCAGTAGGTATATTCTCAAGAAAATATACCCATTTAACAACAGAAAATACTAAAACATATCTTATATTCGCATTTCTACAATAAAATGAGGATAAAACAACTCGCTTTTCGGAATAGTGCTTGGAACCCTATATCTGAAACCCCAGCTTTTGCTGCTTCGCAAGCCCAATTGGTATTGGCTTTTGGTGAGAGGAAGTGTTTAGAAGACCTTCAACCTTATGACTATTTGAGGGAGCTATTTCCTGCCGCAGAAATTGTCATTAATTCTACATCGGGAGAAATATACCAAAATTCGGTCCATGAAGGAACCGTCATTGTCACTGCGATTGAATTTGATAAAACACTTGTCAAAACGACTAAAATTGACATCGAAAACCATTTTCAAAGTGCTGAGTCAGGAAAAAAAATAGCGCAAAATTTATTGGCCGACGACCTGACGGCGATATTTGTCATCTCTGACGGTGGGCGGGTCAACGGCAGCGAGTTGATAGCGGCCCTCAATGAACATACGGGCGATAAAATCCTCATTTCAGGTGGCTTGGCGGGCGACGAAGCCCGGTTTGAAAAAACACTCGTAGGCCTGAACGAAAACCCCAAAGAAGGAAAAATCGTAGGAATTGGCTTTTACGGAACGCAATTGACCGTAGGCCACGGAACTATGGGTGGATGGGATGTATTCGGCCCAGAGAGAGAAGTGACTGAGTCTGAGTACAATGTGCTCTATAAAATCGGCGAAAAAAAGGCCCTTGACCTTTATAAAGAATATTTGGGCAAATACGCCGATGAACTGCCCGGAGCGGCATTGTTGTTTCCGCTTTCGATGAGAGCGACCGCCGATGCTAAGCCCATCGTTCGGACCATTCTTTCCATTGATGAAACCAACCGAAGCATGACTTTCGCGGGCGAGCTACCCAAAGGCGCTTTGGTGCGGTTTATGAAAGCAAATTTTGACCGCTTGATTGATGCTTCTGCCAGTGCCGCCCAAAACTCAATGAGCTTTTTTGACAGCCCGCCTGAACTGGCCATTTTGGTGAGTTGCGTGGGGCGAAAATTAGTGCTAGGCTCCCGCACCGAAGAAGAAGTGGAGGCCGCTAGGGAGATATTCGGAGAACAACCAATTATGACCGGTTTTTACTCTTACGGGGAGATTTCGCCCCTAAACCCCAATGCACGTTGTGAGTTACACAATCAAACCATGACGATTACTACTTTCTCCGAAAAATGAGCGCGATTGATACCACAAAATTCCACCGCTTACTGAAAAAGCAAATCAATAAGTTCTTGACCGAGGATTGTTTGAAACATGAGCACTTTGGCCATTTTATCAAAGCGGTGAATGATTCCTACCTCAATTTTGACCGCGATAAAGAATTGCTCGAACATTCGGCGCAGCTGAATGACAAAGAGTACGCAGAAATCAACCATAAGCTCAAAGAAGAAATTTCGCAACGTAAAATATCGGTTGAAAAACTGATTGAGGCGATTCACTCGCTAGAAATTCAGGAAGGGATTCAACCGAGGGCTTTTGATTCCAATAATCTACTGGGATTGGTGGACTTTCTTCAGGTACAAATTGAAAACCGTAAATTGATTGAAGCAGAACTACGCCAGGCCAAAGAAGCGGCGGAGAGCGCCACCGATGCCAAATCGGAATTTCTTTCGATGATGAGCCACGAGATCCGTACCCCGTTGAACAGCATTGTGGGCCTTACGTATTTGATGCAGCAGGAAGATGTGTCGCCGGTCATGGCCGAAAATCTCAAAATTCTTCAATTCTCGACCGATAATCTTTACGTACTCATCAACGATATACTGGATTTTAGCAAGATTGAGGCGGGCAAAGTGGAACTGGAAAAAGTTCCGTTTGATATTAAACAACTGATTTCCAACATTAAAAAAGCCAACCAAGTCAAGGCCGAAGAAAAAGGCAACAAAATCAAATTGATGATTGACGATGACGTGCCCGATGTGGTTATCGGTGATTCGCTTCGGCTCGGTCAGGTTATTTCAAACTTGGTGTCGAATGCCGTTAAGTTTACGGCCAACGGCAGTATCACCGTCGAGTTGTCTTTTGTTAAGAAAGTTGGAAATAAGGCCGTGATGGACATTTCGGTCATAGATACGGGCATCGGTATTGCCGAAAATAAACAGGCGTCGATTTTTGAGAAATTTACCCAAGCCAATTCCGAAACAACCCGCCAATTTGGGGGCACGGGGCTGGGGCTGGTCATTACCAAAAAGCTGCTATATCTTCATAACAGCGATATTCATATTGAGAGCCAATTAGGCAAAGGTTCGAAATTCTTCTTCACGATAGAGCTGGAGATCGGAACTGCACTCAAGAATAAAGTAGTGGAAGCAAACAATGAACTTCTGAACGAAAGCACCTTAAAAGGCGTAAAAATTCTGTTGGTGGAAGATTACCCCATGAATGTAAAAGTGGCCACTAAATTTCTGGAGAGGTGGCAGATTGTATTGGATGTAGCCGAAAACGGCCAAATAGCCGTTGACAAGTACGCCGCTGGCAAGTACGACGTGATTCTGATGGATATTCAAATGCCACAAATGGACGGGTATACTGCCACGCAGAAAATCAGAGAAATGGATATTAATATTCCCATCATTGCCCTAACGGCCTCGGCCACGTTGAGCAATCAAGACCGGGCGTTTTTGGTAGGAATGAACGATTACGTCACAAAACCTTTCAATCCCAAAGAGTTATTTCAGAAAATAGCGAAGTATAGTAGCCGAATCTAGCATAACTTGCTGATTATAAATCCCTCCATGAAAAGCGCATCGAATTTCGGTGCGCTTTTCATGGTTTAAGGGCGCCTGCGTGGGTAGTACTTATGCAATGATTTTGCGTAAGCAGGTATGTATAGGATAGTATTTAAGACACTTTTTAGAAATATTTGAATATAGTTTTGGCTCTTATTGAGAAGTACGACAATTGCATTCAAAGCCTATAACAATCCAAAAATACGAAATACATAAACCTTTCAACCACCAATTCAAATGATAAAAAAACACAGTTTCAACTATTTACATCTAGGATTAATTCTTTCCGTATTGGTATGGTCAAGTTGTAAAGTATCGACCACGGGTCAAGGAAAAAAAGCGGAAGGCCGCTCCGATGGATTTGTTCAGATATTTGACGGCAAAACACTGAACGGTTGGGAGGGAGACCCTACCTATTGGCGCGTTGAAAACGGAAATTTAGTGGGAGAAATCACCCCGACTACTTTGCTTAAAACCAATTCTTTTATCATCTGGAAAGGTGGTGAGCCTGCCGATTTTGAATTGAAAGGTGAATTTAACATCACCAAGGCGGGTAATTCAGGCATTAACTACCGCAGCGACCGCCTAACGGATATCCCTTTTGCGTTGCGCGGGTATCAGGCCGACATCGACGGTAACAACCGCTATACTGGCCAAAATTATGAAGAGCGTAAAAGAACAACGCTGGCCTATCGCGGACAAAAAACATCTATTAATCCCCAAACGGGTACTTTCACTCCCGAAGCCGTACGCGCTAAAGTAAAAAGTAACGCATGGACCGATTTGAGCGTAACGGGCTCGCTCGGAAGTTCAGATTCGTTGAAGACCTTGATTAAAAGCGAAGACTGGAATGAGTTCCACCTGATTGTCAAAGGAAACCGCCTCCAACATTATATAAATGGCGTTTTAATGAGTGAGGTCGTGGACAATGATGCAGTAAATGGTAAGTCAAAGGGACTTCTAGGGGTACAAGTACACGTGGGTCCTCCCATGAAAGTACAGTATCGGAATCTTCGTTTAAAGCAACTCTAGTATCCCATGAATAAAATTGGATTTAATGTGCTGGCTTGGTCGGCAGGAATGTCAGAAGAATTATTCCCCATTATTGAGCGTTTAAAAGAAATTGGTTACGACGGGGTGGAGTTTTTTGTGGGCTCTCCCGAAGAAAGTGCGTATAAGCAGGTAGGTGATTTTACCCGTGGCTTAGGTTTGGAAACAACCACCGTCACCGTTGTAAGCCCTGACATGAATCCCATAAGCGACTCGGCTATGGTGCGTGCCAAGGGACTTGACCGTATCAAATGGGCGATCGACCGTTCGCATGATTTGAATTCACGCGTTTTATGCGGGCCTTTTCACTCGGCTCACGCCCATTTTGCGGCGCATGAGCCGTATGAGCAAGAATATGGATGGGCGGCCGAAGTGCTGCACGCAGCGGGCGAACATGCCGCCCAGGCCGATGTGGTGCTGGCGCTGGAAGCCCTCAACCGTTTTGAGTGCTATTTGTGCAACACCATGTCGCAGTTGAGTAAGTTGGTTACGTTGGCCGATCATTCACACGTACGGGCCATGTTTGACACGCACCACGCCAACGTAGAAGAAAAGAAATACGGTCAGGCACTCCAAACCATCTCGCCCGTGTTGAGTCACGTCCACATCAGTGAAAACGACCGAGGTACGCCCGGCGACGGACACATCCCTTGGGATGATGCCTTTGCGGGATTGGCGGCGATTAACTACAAGGGGTGGCTTACGATTGAGGCGTTTTCCCGCAATGACCCTGGTTTTGCCAACGCCATCAACGTGTGGAGAGAATACAACGACCCTTGGCACATCGCCGAGCATGGTCTGAAGTTTATTCAACAAATGTGTATCAAACACAATCTGTGATTTTGATGAGCATCTGACCCTTATTTCTACACTTTTATGAAAAACAGAAAGCATTTAATACTGTTGTGCAGTATTGTTTTTTTTACTGTCGGGTTTACGCCCGTCAAAAAAACAGCATCTCAGGAAGATGTAAACAAATATCGCATTGTTTACAAAGGCGAAAAAGGGCCTGGACGCGGAAAAAACATCGTTTTTATTACGTCTGATCACGAATACCGGAGCGAAGAATCTTTGCCAGCACTGGCCCGAATTTTGGCCAAACGCTACGGGTTTACGTGTACGGTGGTTTTTGGCCTCGACGACAACGGTTTTATTTTGCCGGGCAGTTCCAACCTGAAAGGACTGGATGTATTGGATAAAGCGGATTTGATGGTGTTGTTTACCCGCTTCTCCAACTTCGGGGACGAAGAAATGCAACACTTCGATAAATACATCCGGCGAGGTGGTCCTATTGTTGCTTTTCGTACCGCCACGCATGCTTTTAGCAATAAAGGAAATGCCAAATGGGGGCATTATTCGTGGGATTATAAAGGCGAAAAAAGTGAGTGGAAAGATGGTTTTGGTGAGTTAGTATTGGGTGAAACTTGGGTTTCGCACTACGGCACCAACCACAAACAGGCCTCGAAACTAATTCCCGAAGAAGCACAAAAAGAACACCCGATTTTGCGGGGTGTGAAAGACATGCTGGCGCAATCGGGAGGCTATACGGCTTACCCGAAAAACGCCACGGTGATTGCACGCGGACAGGTTCTGAACGGCATGACGGCCGATGCGGAGCCAGACAAAACCAAAGAGCTCCTGCCTGTGGCGTGGATACGTACCTATTCCATCGACTCAGGACCATCGGGGCGGGTTTTTGCCACTACCCACGGTGCTTCGGAAGACTTACTGAGCGAAGGTTTTCGCCGTATGGCCCTGAATGCTGCTTTTTGGGCGCTAGGTATGGAAAAACAAATCAAAGCCAACAATAATATTGATTTTGTAGGGCCGTACAAGCCAACCACGTTCAATTTCAATGGGTATAAAGCCAACGTCAAGCCTGCCGATTTGGCGGGCTGGGATTCGTTGATTATGCCTGGCGAAGTCGTAAAGAAGAAATAAAATCACATCATTTAGTTACTAAAGTATTACAACAAATATGTCAGAAAAACTTCCTTTTCGCTTTGGCTCAGAGGTTTATACCTGGTTTATGAGCGGCAATGGCACTACGCATCAGGGGCGTTTGGGCCACATGATTGAAATCATTGCCCAGGCGGGCTTTACGGGGATTCAGCCCATTTTTACGTGGATGGGCGAGCTAGTTGACCCCGACCGCTTGGAAGCTAAATTGAAAGAACAGGGCATCGAATTGGCTGCCGTAGCCTTGGCGCTGGAATGGAACGGAACCGAAGAAACCCACAACGAACGTCTGATTGCCAACAATGCCATCAGTTTGTTGGAGCGTTTTCCGGGAGCAATACTCAACACCGTCCAAATCCCTACGGGTCGGCATGATTTGGAAGCGCGTCGTCGCAGTTTGGTCAATATTGTAAATACGGTTTCGGCCCGAGCCAAAGAGAAAGGCGTGCCTTGTAGTTTTCACCCAAATTCTCCGCATACTTCTATTATTCGTACCGAAGAAGATTATAAAGTGGTACTGGAGTCGTTGGATACGACCGTGACGGGCTGGACGCCCGACGTGGGCCACATCATCAACGGCGGTATGGACCCGCTCGAAAAGATGAAAGAGTATGCATCCTTAATCAATCACGTGCATTACAAAGATTGGGATGGCAATCCAGAATTTGCGTTGATGGGCAAAGGAAAAGTAGACCTGTTATCCATTACCCAATGGTTGAAAGATACCAATTACGGCGGTTGGATAATCTGCGAAGACGAGGGCGTTGAGGCGCTGGAAGATCCCGATTTTGTGACTTTACACGATGGACGTTGGATTCAGAATGAATTAATTCCAGGCTTAAAATAAGTAATGCGGTCCACGGTATTTAGGTAATAGTTTTTGGGTTTCAACCGCCTGGACGGTTTCACATTTTTCGGTTTAATGTTTATCAGTTCCTCTTATGCCTTTTGTTCAGACCAACGGAATCAATTTTTACTATGAAGAACGCGGCCTAAGTTCGGCCGAGCCGCTGCTGCTCATCATGGGAATCACGGCACCTGGCGGCGTGTGGGAACCTCATGCGTCGTATTGGCAAAATGATTTTCGGTGCATTATTGGTGATAATCGAGGTGTGGGCCAGTCGGATAAGCCTGTGGGACCCTATTCTACCGAGCAGATGGCCGATGATTATGCCGGGCTATTGGATGCCCTTCAACTGGAAAATGTTCGAGTTGTGGGTTGCTCTATGGGTAGCACCATTGCGCAACAGTTGGCAATTCGTCACCCTAAAAAAGTACGCTCGTTGGTGTTGATGTGTCCTTGGGCGCGTTGCGACAATGCCGCCAAAGCGATTTTTCAACACATGATGCACTGCAAAGCACGATTTAGGCCCGAAGAATTCAGCTTATACATCCAACAATTGATTTATTCCAAAGACTCTTGGGACAATGAGCAAACAGCGGCTGAACTGGAAGCAGGCCGCAATCAAGCCGCAATCGACCCGTTTCCTCAGCCCCTTCATGGGTTGGAAGGACAGGCGGCGGCGTGTATTGCTCACAACGCCTTAGCGGAGCTACCTAGCCTAACCCAGCCAGCGCTCATCATTGGGGGCAAGGAAGATATTTTTACGCCCGTATGGATGGCCAACGAAGTGGCGGGTGCTATTCCAAACTCCGATTTATTTCTGTACGAAAGGGCTGGCCATATTTTCCATTTTGAGCAATTGGAAGACTTTAATCCAAGGGTTAAAAATTGGTTGTTGGCCCACTGATTGGATAAATAAATGCATAATTTTTAAGCAAAAAATACATTAAAAATAGGTTTTAAGGGGCTTTTGCCTTTTTTGACCGACGATGTGACTGACAATTGATTTTTATGGACGGTAAAGAAATAACGACTCAGCCCTGGACGAATAAACTATCGAATGCGGCACAATTGGGAGGGATTGAGACGTCCATCATCGACAATGGTCTGGGTAGAGGAACGCGCATTGCGTGGATAAATACAGGTACCGGACTGCGCTACAAAGTCGTCATTGACCGCGCCATGGACATTGCTGATGCATTCTATAATCAGCATAGTTTGGCATGGTTGAGCCATGCAGGGGTCATGCCCCCGCAGCCCTTTTCGGGCAAGGGGATTGACTGGATTCGGACTTTTGGTGGGGGATTGATAACAACCTGTGGACTATCGCACGTGGGTGGGCCTGAGTCAGATGTATACGGTGAACGAGGATTACACGGCTTGGTGAGTAACATTCCCGCCGAAATTGAATCCATCATCCAGCCCGACCCTGTTGCTGGCAAAATGGAGATGAGTATTACGGGAATTATCAAGCAAACGCAGGTCTTTGGGCCTATTTTGGAACTACGGAGAACCATTTCGGGAACCCTCGGCGAGGCCAAAATTCGCATCCATGATGAAGTGATTAACCGCGCCAATACCACCACCCCGCACATGATGCTGTACCACTGCAATTTGGGCTGGCCGCTGGTAGATGAAGGTGCCGAAATTGTGTGGGAAGGCGCGTGGAAATCGCGTGATGGTGACCCCAACAACCCGATTTTCAGAGAAGGAAATGATTTTAAAACCTGCCCTGCTCCGCTGGAAGCGCACAATGGAGGAGGAGAAGAAGCAGCCTTTATTGATATTGACGCCGATGATGCGGGTCGGTGCCATTGTGGAATACGTAACGCTTCCCTAGGTATTGAATTAGCGATACGTTTTCAGAAAAATCAACTGCCCTGGATGACCAATTGGCAGCATTGGGGTAAAGGCGAATACGTGACTGGTATCGAGCCAGGCACCAACCCGCCCATCGGACAGGCAACGGCCAGAGCACAAAATACGCTCATTCAGTTGGCTCCTGGCGAACGCCGCACGTATGATTTGGAAATAGAGGTTTTGACATTGTAACCTGTTTCTGCAAATAAAATAATAACGAACAACAATCAACTATTAAATTGTGCACGAGCACTTTATACAGAAAATGGCAAATGTAAGTTTAGCAGCAAAAGCCTTAGAACAAGGAAAAGGGATTTTACGCTTAGCCCCTACATGGGTACCGCGCTCTTTTTGCGTACCCGGACGAAGAATTAAATTACACCCCGACGATTATTATGTGTTGGGTGGTGTGCGCGGCGGTATCGACGAGCGTTGGCTGTCGTCAACCACGCCAGCTAAAAACGGTCCGTTGACGGGCGAGCACGAAGGCTTGAGCAAAGTGGTTTTTCAGGACGGAGATACAACCGAACAATTGTTATTGAAAGACGTTATCGACGAGCTGAAAGGCGAAATCATCGGTGACCGTCTGTGGGATGAGTACAAAAGCTGGCCCATGTATTCTAAGTTTTTTGACAACATGGGCCCCCTGCCGCACCACATTCACCATAACGATGAAAAGGCGGCTTTGGTAGGGCAAAATGGAAAACCCGAAGCCTATTATTTCCCTCCCCAACTCAACAACCACGGTGGTGATTTCCCCTATACATTCTTCGGAATTACTCCGGGTACAACCAAAGAACAAATCAAGCAATGCTTGATGGACTTCAACAAAGGTGACAACAAAATTACCAATTTTTCGTCAGCTTATAAATTAGAACCAGGCACAGGCTGGGACGTGCCCCCAGGTATTTTGCACGCGCCAGGCAGCTTGTGCACCTACGAGCCACAAAAAGCATCCGATATTTTTGCAATGTATCAAAGCCTTGTCAATGAGGCAATTGTGCCAGAAGAGTTGCTTTGGAATGGCACGCCACAAGACAAGGTAGGTGATTATGACGAGTTGGTTTCGGTGATTGACTGGGAAGCCAATGTTGACCCCAATTTTGCCGCCAACCACTTTATGATGCCTAAGCCCGTACGGCCGTTGGAAGATATGCAAGCACAAGGATACGTAGAAAACTGGATTTGTTATAAATCCGCTGCATACAGTGCCAAAGAACTCACCGTCATGCCCGGCGCCACCGTGACCATCAAAGACGCGGCAGCGTATGGTATGATTGTGATGCAAGGCCACGGCAAATTTGGCGTGTGGGACATCGAAACTCCCGCGTTGATTCGGTACGGACAATTGACCAACGATGAGTTTTTTGTGAGCGAAGCAGCGGCAAAAGAAGGGGTTGTAATCAGCAATCCGTCGGCTAACGACCCAATCGTGATTCTAAAACACTTTGGTCCCAACAACCCTGATTTAGTACTCTAATCCTAACCACGGCAAGGACTAAACAGACCTTGCCGTGGTTGACAGATATTCAGACAACACTTAACTATTAACCTTTAATACTTTTATCAACATGCCCGAAAATAATTATCCTAAACTCCACAATGCCACTTGGCCGGGTATTGTAGGAAAAGGCCCCGATTCCGAACCGCCGATTTCACTTGATACCATGCTGGAAATGACCGCTGCGGCGGAAGTGGGCGGTGTTAAATTTGATGGAGTTGACCTTGGACTTTTTGATCCTCATTACGACCTTGATATTTCGGACGATGGCATCAAACGGTTGGCCGAAAAAGTAGCCGCACACGGCCTCGAAATCGGTAGTTTGGTGGCTCCTATTTGGGGCGGCCCTGCCATGGGTACCAAAGAGCAACGTGCCGAATTTGTAGAAATGGTGCGTAAAAGCTGTCACATCGGCCAAAAACTGCGCGAAATGGGCATTCGTCCCAACGGTATCGTCCGTATCGACTCGGCAAGCAGTCCCCACGACTGGGCCGCTGACCCTGCGGGCAACACCAAACTCATTGCCCAAACATTTCGCGAAGCGGCCGACGTAGCCGCCGACTTTGGCGAGCGTTTGGCCGCCGAAGGTGAAATCTGCTGGGGCGGAATGCACAGCTGGAAATACATGCTCGAAACCCTCGAAGCCGTAGACCGTAAAAATATCGGTTTCCAAGCTGATATGTCGCACACCACGTTATATCTGTTGGGCTACAATGCCCCCGAACACCGCATCCTGCCCGAAGATTTTCAGTGGGGCGACCGCCAAACATTCTTAGACGGGTTGAAGAAATTGACCGCAGCGCTTCGTCCTTGGACGATTGATTTCCACGTGGCTCAAAACGACGGAACCGTACACGGAACAGGCTCACACGATAAAACGGGTCGCCACTGCTTGGCCACTGACCCCAACGGAAAATTGGACGTAGTGCATGACGCTGGACTTTGGCTCCGCGACGAAAGTGGTGAGCTTACCAAAGCCTTCAAGCACATTTGCTGGGATGGCTGTATGTTTGCCAACGAGGTGATGACCAAGCAACAAACTTGGAATGACATTCTGGCTACGATGATCAACGTGCGTAAGGCACACGGCTGGTACGAAGCATAAGAAATTTATAGACGTGGGAAGTTTCAAAAACTTTCCACGTCTTCTTTCGAAGTGTAGCTTTGTAATTTGTTAACCCTTAACAACTTAAAGAAAAATGGCACAAAAAAAACAAATACGCATTGGATTGGTAGGAACGGGTTTGATGGGCCGTACGCACTCCAATGGATATAACCGAATTGCAAATTTTTTTCCTGAATTAGAATATCATCCCGTATTGAAGGCGGTTTGCTCGCGCAACGCCGAGAAGGTAAAGGCGTTTGCCGAACAATGGGGCTTCGAATCTTACGAAACGGATTGGAAAGCACTCGTGGCCCGCGATGATATTGACGCCATCGACATCTGTACGCCCAACGACAGCCACGCCGAAATCGCTTTGGCCGCTGCCGCTGCGGGTAAGATGATTCTGTGCGAAAAACCACTGGCGCGCACCCTGGCCGAAGGTGAAACGATGGTGGAAGCCGCCGAAAAAGCGGGCGTGAAAACCACCGTTTGGTACAACTACCGCCGCATACCCGCCGTGACTTTGGCGAAGCAAATCGTGGATTCGGGCAAGCTGGGCAAGATATTTCACTACCGCGCCAACTTCCTCCAAGACTGGACCATCAACGCCGACCTGCCGCAGGGCGGAACGGGCCTGTGGCGCATGGATGTAGATTCGGCTGGTTCGGGCGTAACGGGCGACTTATTGGCGCACTGTATTGATACCGCCATGTGGCTCAATGGTGCCATTACCGACGTATCGGCCATGACCGAAACCTTCGTGAAAGAGCGTATGCACCAAATCACGGGTAAAGTACAGCCCGTGGGTATCGACGATGCCTGCCTTTTCCATTGCCATTTTGCCAACGGTTCACTGGGGCTTTTTGAGTCTACGCGCTATGCTCGTGGCCACAAAGCCCTCTATACCTTTGAAATCAACGGTGAGCACGCGTCTATCCGCTGGGATCTGCACGACCTGAACCGCCTCGAATATTTTGACCACAGCGACGAATCTATCGTGCGCGGCTGGCGCTCTATCCACGTGACCGACGGCGACCAACCGTACATGAACCGTTGGTGGATTCCGGGCTGCGGCATCGGCTACGAGCACAGCTTCATTCACCAAGTGGCCGATTTCCTCAAAAGCCTCGAAACGGGCGAGCCTTGCGGCCCCACGTTCAGAGACGCGCTCCAAACCCAAAAAGTATGCGAAGCGGTCATTGAATCAGCCAATTCGCGAAGCTGGAAAGATACGGGTGCTGAGGCGATTGGGTAGTTTCATTTCCTCTTTATACACGAAGCGCGGGGTTTTGCCTCGCGCTTTTATTGTTTGGGGGGGGCGCTGGATAAGTTTTTCGATAACCGCTTGACAGTACTACAAAATATATGCTATTTACAGTGTCACTAATAAAGCAAGGCAGAAAACGATAAGTCCCTTAGTTGACTTAACTATTTAGCGACATGCAGATGTTAGGCACAAGTAAACAATAAAAAAATCGAAATATATGAGTATTACACCGAGAGGAATGAGTATTCAAGAAGCGTATAGAAATTATACGGAAGGAATATTTTTGGTCAATAGAAAATATCAGAGGAAACTTGTTTGGACTGTTGATGAAAAAGCATTTTTAATTGACAGTATCTTAAATGGTTTGCCTATACCTTTAATTCTTCTTGCTCAAACAAAGGAAGGAAAATTAGAGATTATTGATGGATTACAAAGGCTCAATGCAATCTTCTCTTATATAGAAAATAGGTTTGCTGTAAATGAATTGTATTTTGACATAGAACAATCTGCAAGGGCTAAGCAACAATTTGAAAACGATATTTTTGAAGCACAAACAGATGTAACTTTACTTTTAGCAGCAGATAAATGTGCAAATATTTTAGATTATCAATTAGCAGTAACAATCTATCCTTCGGCGGAAGAAGAAAAGATTACTGACATATTTGGAAGGATTAATTCAGGAGGAAAACAACTTAGTCCTCAAGAAAAAAGACAAGCTGGAGTTACAGATAATTTTGCAGATTTAATTAGAAAAATTTCATCGGAAATCAGAGGTGATTCATCAAAAGATATTTTAGAACTTTCTGAGATGCCTCAAATAAGCATTGATTCTAACCGTGAAAACATAGGATATGGGTTGACGGCTGAAGATATATTTTGGTGTTCACATGGAATAGTTTGGAAATCTCAACTAAGAGATAGTGAAGATGAAGAGATGATTGCAGATATCGTATCAAGTATTCTAAAAGAAGAGCCTCTGCCAATTAGTCGGGAACTTTTTAATTCAATGTATGACGAGAATGCAGATGAAAATAGAGAACTGAATACTTTATTAACTCATTACGGGGCTGAAAGGATGATGCATGAAATAAAAGTTACTTTTTCTATAGTTAAGAAAATTTTTGAAAGCCAAGGAACCACTGTCAAGAATGTTGTTAATCCTGGCTCTCGTAATCCAGTAAAAGGTTCATTTTATGCAATCTTCATGGCAGTTTTTTATTTAGTTGTTAAGAAAGAGAAATCACCCGATCAAGATAAGAAAATTGTTGCAGCATTAGTTGGTTTACAGGCCAAAATGAAATATACCGCAAAAACAGCAGTTACTCAAGATCGAATAAATAATATAAACCAAACTATTGGTCTGATTCAGAATTATTTTGTAAAGAAAGACCCTCCAGTTTTAAGACATGGCTCAGGACTTTCACTTGATTTTGAAAACTCGATTCGGAGATCGAAAGTTGAAACTAGTAGATATGAATGCAAGCAAGGTTATTACGACTTATCAAATCAAAGAAAATTAAATGCGCAATTATATATTGACTTAATCAATACTATGTGCGGAATAGCCAACTGTGGTCCTGATTCAGATGGTTTTATTTTTATAGGTGTAGCTGACAAAAAGCAAGATGCTGATAGAGTGAATGTACTTGACGGAATTGAACCAAACCAAATAAATACAAGGTATGTCGTAGGAATAGATAGAGAACTTGCAATTGAAGGAATAGATATTGACACATACATCAACAGAATCCTTACATCAATTAGAGGATCAGTTCTTACTGAACCTCTAAAATCTCAAATTTTATCTTCAATTGATTTAATAGACTATAAAGGAAAAAATGTGATTAGAATCAGAATTCCAAAGCAAAAAGCCATATCATTTGTTGGCAATCATAGTTATGTAAGAGAAGGATCAAACACAATATTGTTAGAAGGACCGAAGTTACTTGCAATCAGTAAATTATTTGAATAAACTAAACTGTGTCCCTGCAGTTGCTCGCGTCCCGGGAGGTACGGCTATCACAAGGCTTACAGCCGTACCTCCGTTGGTCCCCCGTTGTGCGGTGTCCTCCGAAGGAATACTCCGCACAAAAAATAAACAGAGTGTTTGTAACACGGTAAGTGCCCAAATATCCCCGCATCCGCTCGCGTCCCGCGACGTGGCGGCCCGAGCCGTGATGCCTATTACAAGGCTTCCAGCCGTTTTGCCTATATACATTTGCTTCTTTCCCCATGAGCTGCGTTCCACAGTACTTTCATTTTAGAGAAAAAAAATTAGATACCTACGGCCTGAAAAAGTGAGTACTTGCAACATGATGCGTGCCGCGAAGTAGCTACTAATCACTGAAAGCTGTGAGCTACGGCTGAGAGGATAGGGTCTTTTCCCAAATAGGTTCCGGCGGTGGCAATGGCACTAAATCGGGCAAACAATTCCTCGCGGTACCAATGCTGCTGCCGCGTTTTTTTGATCACTTCTTTATGAAACCCGCTTTGGTAAGCAAACTTTCGGATGGCTTCTGCATTCTCCCAAATACTTAATGTCGCCTGTTGTACAATCGGAACTTCCCCTACACCCACCGCCATAATGAGCCCTTCCGCTGCCTGCATGGCTCGGTAAGTAGATGGAACATGACGCCAGAATGAGAGCAGTTGGCTGATGCGTAAGCTGGCCCGCGTCAGTACCACAATCGGGCCCAAAGACGCAGTGGGGGGCGTGGCGGCAAAGGGGTTTTGTCCGCCCCAAAGGCCGTGCGATTGAATCGGAGCCAACTGCATGGTATAGGATTCTTTGGCGCGTTCCAAGTACATTTTTGTTTTTTCTGACGAAAAGAATTGGTTTGCCTCCTCTTCGGTTTTCCATTGCGCGATAAGCGCATACTGCGAAAAATCGGGCAGCAGGCTAAATCCGGCGCGTCCGCAGCCCATCATTTTACCGAAAGTAAGTCCATGGGGCAGCGGATTCAGCAGCGATTTTAGCCCCATTTGGGTAAAAGCCCACCATTGTTGAGGCGATGGAAAGCGGAACAGCGAAACTGTGGTAATAGGGCAATGAGCCGACGTTGGCATAAGGGGATGAAACAGCATGGCGTGATGATACGTAAATGAGAAAACCTCATTTATCTACTAAAAAATTGCGCCACGGCCTTTTAAAGAGGAGTTGATAGCCCAAATAGGGGTTTCTGGCCTGGGAAATCTACATTGTTCCTCAGTATGGGGTTTTTAGAAAAACCTACCCATTACAGCCCCGTTGGTCGAAGTCTTCCGAAGGGTGACTTCGACCTTTCCATAAACAAAGTGTTTGTAACACGGGGAGCGCCGGGAACGCTGTTTTTGTCCAGCAAGTTGAATTGAGTACTCTCTTACTTATTCTTTATCTGCTCTCTGAAAATAGCGATGGCTTCTTCAAAATCGATGTAATATTCATTGGCATCACTTACCAAAATAGACATATAGGTATCATCCACTTTTAACGTATGGACGGTTAGTTGCAGGCCGAACAACGCTTTGGGGTCTTTTTCGCGTAACCATGCGTTGAATAATTTATTTCGTGCTGCTGATTGCCTGTCTCCACCCGATGAGCAGATGTACAACAATGCCATATCCTTATCACCCTGTAATATCTTTCGCAGAATGTCTATGATGGTATCTTTGACTCTTTTGTCAATTCCGGCTCTTGGGGCTGCTGGTAGAGGAGTAGATTGTTCAACCGATGGACCGAATCCAAAGGTGTACGTCTGATTGTCTAAATGAGGGTGTGCAGGAAAATCGCCCTGAGAATGAATGAAATAAACCTGGTATTTGATTCCAACGTCAGTAACAAAAGTATAATCTAGGGCATTCGTACCAATTTTCCCTTCGTACTTATAGGGGTTGTACGAACTTAATTCCTCTCGCATACAATTCTTCTAAGGTGATTTCTCCCCGGTAATACTTGTCAATAGCTTCCTTATCCTCCAACTTACGTTTCATTATATCGAAGATGGACGGTGAGGCGTTTTTAGCTATTTTTTTCTTATGTTTTGCGGATACTGCGTTCATGGCGATGCCTCTGTTTTGCATTATTCATACAAATATGTCAATATATGCTGACTTTTGTTCATTGATTAATGAATATTTTAATCCCCCCCCGCAGTCGCTCGCGTCCCGCGATGGGTAGCCCGAACCGTGACGACTATCACAAGGCCTCCAGCATGACAAATCAGGATTAGGTCTTTGAGCCAACGCCGGTTCTCTTGTCTGCCTTTTTGTGAATATACTTTAGGGAAATTGTACGCTTTTGGTGAATTTTAGCATTGTTGTTCTTTTGAAATGGGAAAAACAGCAATTTTGGTCTCCTTCATTAAATCAATAAAACCATGAACCATCACCCATTAATTGAACGTAATCCTGCTGTGTTGTTGGGTAAGCCTGTATTGAAAGGAACTCGAATTTCTGTGGAGCTAATCATTAGAAAACTTTCTGGAGGACATACCATAGAACAATTGTTGGAAGATTATCCTCACTTGCGCTATGAGCAAATTTTAGCGGCACTCGCTTACGCAGCTGATGTGATTGCTAACGAAGACTTCATATTGGCCGCATGATTGTATGTGACGAAAATCTTTCGTAGCGATGGATTAACTCGCTTAAAGAGAGTGGATACGAGACTTTTTCAGTAAGAGAGCATTTCGCAGGTATTACTGACATAGAGGTCACAAAGATAGCTATTGATAAAAATGCGTTAATTGTAACGGAAGATAAAGATTTCGGCGATATCGTGTTTGCTCAAAATATTAAAAACGTTTCCGTTATTCTGCTTCGTTACGATCAACCTGACTATGAAACGATTGCTAACTTACTACTGAGTACATTACAGCAACATTTTAAAACTGAGGAGCATTGTTTTTATACTATTACTAAGCAACAGGTAAGAAGAAGAAGGCTATAAAAGTCCTTTTCCTCCCCCGTTGGTCGAAGCCTCATAAAGGGTGACTTCGACCTTTCCAAAAAGAGAGTGTTTGTAACACGGGGAGCGCTGGGAATCTATTCTATGATTGCTATTCACCAAATTAGCGCTAATCAGGCTAATACATTCGCTCAATTAACGTTAATTTGGAGAATAGAGTTAGAACGATCATTGTCTTTCAAGGGAGTGAAAAACGTAATTACACCAATATTTTAACCTACAACTGCCGCAAATAGCTGATCTTGGCAATGAGATGGTCTTCTTGACTGCGTGTATCGAGGCGCGTGGTGGATTGGAACTCGCGCTTGTTGAATACGATGTAAATAAACGACAGCGGTTGATACTCCCACGACAAACGGATGTTGTAGTTGTTGGCTTTGGTGTCGGTGTTGCGTTGGTAAAAACCGATGAGCTGAAGGCGCGGGTTGGCCGCAAAACGCCCCTCTACCGACAATAAATCTATATTTTTGGTGGTATTGTTCACGCCCACATTTCTAAAATTATTCCGATTAAACCGCCCCGTGATGGAAATATGCGGAATCGGCGCAACCAATACGCTCAGGTTGGTGGTATTGAGCTTGCCGTCGTAATACGTCCCGTATTCGCCATTCCACGTAAAACTCAGTTTTTTAGAGCCATCACTTCCCCAATACACCGTATGACGTGTGTAATTGTAGGCCCCCGCCGCAATTTTCACCCCCAGCGGACTGAAAGGTTCGGTGAGGTACTGGTACGTGGGCGTCATGACATGCCCCATAAACCCACCCGACTGAAGCATGATCCAGAAAGGACTCAAGCCGTATGAGCGCTCAATGAGCCGGCCTGTACTGGCTTGATTGTAAAACTCGACCAACAAACTCGGCTCAAACGAACGAATGATTTTTTTGAAGGGCAGGTGTTTGCCCCGATAAAACCAAAAGATGCCTGGCGTAGTGCCGATGACGTCAGTACGGGAAATAAAACCTACGGCAGGGTTGAACGATTTTGAAGTCAACGATTGCGTCCACCAAATTTTCCATTGGTTGGTGGCGTAGTAGTACTGCGCCGCTCCTGCCACACCCGTTACGTTGCCTTTGGAATCGTGGCTCAGGTTAAACATCCAGTTGAGCGAATGGGCTTCGTTAAATCGCACAAAACCATCCAGATTCCCCACGATATTGGTATTGCCGGTGTCACTTTTGACCGTTACCAAGGCCCCCAGACGGCTTTGTTTTCCCAAGTTTTCGGAATAGCGCCCCACAAAATAGTTTGTCAACGGCGAAGAGTTGGTGCCGCGTTGGCGAATATACATGGCACCGTAATTGGTCTTGGCCGAACGGCTCACAAAACGGGCACCGGCATCAATCGGGATGGGATTTCCGCCTCCGTCCAAGCCAATCTGCCGGCTAAAAAAGGGCTGAATCCGCATCGAACCGCCCGAAAGGTCAGAAGCTGGGCCAACGCCAATCCCGAACAGCGAGGCATTTTCTAAGAAAAACTGCCGGCGCTCGGGGAAAAGCACCGAAAAGCGCGTTACGTTGTTGACCTGCCGGTCGGCGTCGGCTTGTGCAAAGTCGGTATTAAAGGTCAAATCCAACACGGCTCGGGAGTTGATGGCCCATTTCACTTCACCCCCCAATTTCACGGCGGCATCGTGGGGTTTGCGCCCGTCCATGTTGCGGTAGCGGTCGTACGAAGTCAAAAAGAACGGCTGTATGCGTACGTTGGCCGTCGGCGGGGGCGGTTGCAGTCCTTTGATGATGCCCGCGTAGTCCATGCGTAACACATTGAATGAACGGGGAAACGGCGAAAACGCATAATTTTCGTTGGTCATGCGTCGGCTGCGGTTGAGGTTAAAACCCCAACTTTGAAAAGCTGAGTCCGACTTGGCATAGCGGAGAGTTTTCCAAGGAATGGCAAACTCTGCCACCCAACCCGAATCTGAGCGGGCGGTACGTACGCGCCAAAGGCCGTCCCAATCTAAGTCAATGTAGTTGGCATCAAAAGCCAAAAAGTCGCGCTGAACGCCGTGCGGATTGGTCGTAAACACCATGGCATTGCGGCGGTCGTTGAAGCCGTCGATGGTCATGCCCACAAAATCAGAAGTGCGGGTGTTGAAGTCCCGCTTAAAATCAATGACGCGGATGGATTTTTTGCCCAGCGTATCGTAATTAAACACGCCGATGTACAAATAGTGTTGGTTGTACAGCGCCCGCATTTCGGTACGGTGGCGCGGAATTTTTCCCTGATGGGGGTCTATTTCGATAAAATCACTTTTGGGTTTGGCCAGCTGCCATTCTTTATCATTGAGCAATCCGTCTATTTTTAGGTTGTTGGAAACCTGGACGGCCTCAAATTCTTTACGGACAGAATCGGGTTTAAACAGAAGTACATCTTGCGAAAAACAAAGAAACGGTAACAAGCAAAGGGCCAGCGCAAACTTATAGTTCATACGAGGAGTGGAATGTGATATGAATAGGGCCGCAAGTTAGTATTCCTTTCTTAAATCACTCTCCCCCAAAAGATGGGAAAACGTAGTCCTAGTGTGATTTCTTGTGGACTATTGCGGCGTTTTTGGCCCCGAAGACTTTGTGACACGCCACTTTCGTTTACTCAAACGAGTAAAAAAGAGCCTTAAAATGATTTTGTCATTGTTTCCGAATAATGCTACCCAGCACGCCCCGTCACGATTCATATTCCTCAATAAGTCAGCTCAATGAAAAGTAAGAACTTGGTATTTTTTTTGGTAAGCCTAACGGCCTTGATTTATGCCTGTAAAGTGCAGATGACCACCACCTCTTCGTCTGCTCCGTCGGCCGCGCCGGTGGTCATTACCCAGGCCGAGGAACAGGCCAGTCTGAACTTGCCAGTGGAGACGGTCCCTGCCATGGTGCCGCTGAGTCCGGCGCAAAGTCAGCAGGCATTTCGCGTGCCTAAAGGCTACCACATAGAACTCGTGGCCAGTGAACCCATGATTACGGAGCCTGTGGCGCTGGCGTGGGACGGCAATGCCAAAATGTACGTGGCGCAGATGGAAACCTATACCCAAGACGCCGACGGCACAGGCACCAAAGAGAAAATCAGTCGAGTGATGCTGTTGGAAGATACTGATAATGACGGAAAAATGGACAAGAGCTCCGTTTTTATCAAAGACCTGATGCTACCCCGGATGCTGCTTTGCGTCAACCACGAGTTGTTGGTCAATGAAACGGATACCTACGATATATACAGCTACAAAGACACCAACGGCGACGGTGTGGCGGACGTAAAAAAGCCCGTTTATATCGTGGGAAAAGTAGCGCCTGGCAATTTAGAGCATCAGCGTAGTGGATTGGTATGGAACCTCGACAATTATATTTATCAGACCGTAGACCCCGTCCGTTTTCGGTATACCAACGGCGTTTTGAAGGCCGATTCCTTGCCCAGCGGCTCCAACGGCCAATGGGGATTGACGCACGATAACTACGGACGCTTGTTTTTCAGTAGAGGCGGGGGCGAAAATGCGGGTTCGGGCTTCCAAATCAATCCCAAATACGGCGCGTTGGAATTTCCTGATGCATACAGTGAAGAAACCTTCAGCCCCGTGTGGTCGAGCATTTCCAACCCCGACGTGCAGGGCGGGCCTAAGCGGCTGCGTTCCGACAGTACCCTGAACCACTTTACATCGGCCAATGGTCAATCCATTTTTCGGGGCGACCGTCTCCCCGCCGATTTGGTGGGAGATTACTTAATTACCGAGCCAGTTGCCCGCATTATCAGACGCGCCAACGTCGTGAATCGAGAAGGAAAAACCTATCTCGAAAATGTGTACCAAAACAAAGAGTTTATTTCCAGTACTGATTTCTTTTTCCGACCCGTCAATACTTACACTGGCCCCGATGGCTGTGTGTACATCATAGACATGAACCGGGGAATTATTCAGGAATCTAACTGGACGCCCAAAGGAAGTTTTTTGCGCGACCAAATTGAGCGCTATAAGTTGGACAAAGTGAATCAACGGGGCCGCATCTGGCGACTGGTCCATGACGGATATACCCGAGGCCCCCAACCCAAAATGTTGGATGTGCCTGCGAGCAATCTGATTCCGTATTTGGACCATCCGAATGGCTGGTGGCGGGATAATGCCCAGAAACAGATTGTTGTTTTGGGCGATAAATCGGTCATTCCTGTACTGAAACAAATGGCCAAAGGGCAGCAGGGGGCGTTGCCAAAACGCCCTTCGGCGTTGGGCCAGCTTCATGCTTTGTGGACCTTAGAGGGCCTAAACGCCATTGACAAAGAAGTGATTTACACCGCCATGAAAGACCCTGACCCACAAATCAGACGGGCGGCCATCTGGATTGGCGAAATGTATCAAAAACAAAACGACGAGGAGTATATCGCAAAACTAAGCGAGCTTGCTTCCGACGCCGATTATGATGTCAAAACGCAGTTGATTCTGTCGTTGGGAGCGAGCAAAAACGAAAGTGCGAAGCGCATTGTGAAAGGTATTTTGGAACAACACGCCGACAAACAAATGTTGGTCAGCGCCAAAGCGAGCATTGATAAAAACGAAGACATTAAAACCTACGGTAGCCGATTGGGGCGGTTGTCGGTGGGCGACCGGAAATTAGTGATGGAAGGATCCCAAATCTACAAGGCTATGTGCGCGGTATGCCACGGGAATGACGGAAAAGGCTTGTCTTCCAATATCGCCCCACCGCTGCTGGGGGCCAAGCACCTAATTGCTGATAAAGAAACCTCCATCCGAATTTTGCTCCACGGCCTGAAAGGTCCGATTGAGGGGAAAGCGTACCCAACCGAAATGCCCGCAATGAAAGACAACACCGATGAGTGGATTGCGGCGGTACTGAGTTATGCCCGGCATGAGTTTGGGGCCAATCGCCCAAGAGAGTATCGAGGCTTTCCCTATCCAGCGGTCTATCCAGCCGATGTTAAGAAAATGCGAGAGCAACATGCTATATTCAATGAAGCGTGGACGATTGAAGGGTTGGAAAAACTTGCTCCTCCACTGCCCGTCAACCGGTAGATGTGTATTGCGTGACAGTGCCCTCGGCGGTGCGCGCACCGCCAAGCTCCTTTGCTTCAATTTATGCCTTTGAGTGAGTATTTTAAACGCTTTTTATGCTTAGTAGAATAATTTTCTCAATAACGGTATCCATTCCAAATGACCCTACATTCGGATTCTATTCTTCAGGTTCACGGTCTTTCCAAATCGTTTTCGGGTGTCAAAGCGCTTGATGAGGTGCAGTTAAACCTGCGCAGGGGAGAGGTTCATGCGTTGATGGGAGAAAACGGGGCGGGTAAGTCGACCTTCATGAAAATTCTGATTGGCCTGCTTACGCCCGACGATGGTGAGATTTTGTTTGAAGGAAACGTGTTGAAAAACAACGATGTCAACAATATCCTGAAACAAGGAATTTCGATGATTCATCAGGAAATTCTGATTGTCCCTGAGTTGACCGTTGCCCAAAATATTTTTCTGGGACGAGAGTCTACCCAATGGTTTTCGAGCTGGTTAAACGACCGTGACATCAATCAGCAAGCAGAAACCCTGTTGCAGCAAATAGGGCTAGAGGTAAGTCCCAAGACTAAAATGAAATACCTCAGCGTGGCCGAAATGCAGATGGTAGAAATTGCCAAAGCCATTTCGAACAACGCCAAGGTCATCATCATGGATGAGCCCACATCTGCGATTTCGGACAAGGAAGTAGCAACGCTGTTTACCATCATCAAAGACCTGAAAGCCAAAGGCGTATCGGTAATTTACATCTCGCACAAAATGGATGAAATCTACCAAATCGCGGATACGATTACGGTGTTGAGAGATGGGAAATACATCGGCACCAAATCAGCCGCCGAACTTGACCGTAAAAGCCTGATAACGATGATGGTCGGGCGGGAAATCAACACACTTTTTCCCGAGAAATCTTCCTCAAAAGGAGAAGTAGTTTTATCCGTAAAAAATCTTAGTCAGCGCGGTAAATTCGACAATATTAGTTTTGATGTACACGCTGGAGAAGTGGTCGGCATCGCAGGATTGATGGGCGCTGGTCGGACAGAAATAGCGCGGGCTATATTTGGATTGGATACATTCAGCAGCGGCGAAATTGTACTCAAAGGCCATAAAATAAACATTAAATCGCCGCGCGACGCCATCAAGAATGGCATTGGGTACGTGAGCGAAGACCGAAAAGGCGTAGGATTTATACCCGCACTGTCGGTCAAACATAACATTACATTGGCGAGCCTGTCTAATCATACCAAATGGGGGATGATTCAGGACAAAAGCGAAAGCGCAGTAGCCACTCAGATGATAAACGACCTGAAAATCAAAGCGTCGGGTATGGACCAAAAAGTAACTCATTTGAGCGGCGGTAATCAACAAAAAGTGGTCATTGGGAAAGTATTGCTTGCCACTCCCGAAATCGTCATCTTGGATGAGCCCACTCGGGGAATTGATATTGGGGCCAAATTTGAAATTTATAAGTTAATCAACGAGTTGACAATCAAGGGAATAGCCGTTTTGGTGATTTCGTCAGAACTGCCCGAGATACTCGGCATGAGCGACCGCATTGTCGTATTATCAAAAGGAAAACAAACGGCCCTGCTCTCTAAAGAAGAAGCTACGCAAGAAACGATAATGAAATACGCAATGCAGCATTAACCCTTTGGGTAAAACCTTTGTGTTCTTTGCGGTTAAGTTTTGTTAGCCGCTCCAGCGGCCCAGCGCAATGGACGCAAGGATTTATAAAAACCGTGGCGGAGGTTGCTCACAACCGTCGCCCTTACGGACGAAATAGGAACGAGAACCCAAATACTTTAGAATGAATAATTATTTTACGCAATTAGGGAATTCCACCAAACAACGGGCCCGTGGCATGGGGCAATACGGGATTTTTATCGCTTTTGTGGTGATTTGTCTCATCCTGTCGCTCATTACTCCCAAATTCTTGACTGTTTCCAACTGGACCATCATTGTCACGCAGGTGTCTATCAATGCGTTGCTGGCATTTGGGGTTACGTTTGTCATCATCACGGGCGGGATTGACCTTTCGCTGGGTTCAATGGTGGCCGTAACGGGGATTGTGGCATCGTTATTGGCCCATCCCGACGACTACCCCGTCATTGTGCCCGTTCTGGCGGGTTTGTTGGCGGGCGTTTTCATGGGAGCGTTCAACGGAACCATCATCACCAAAAGTAAAGTGCCGCCGTTTATTGTTACGCTCGGCACCATGACCATCGGGCGGGGCTTGGCCCTGATTCTGAGCAAGGGTCGTCCTGTTTCCAATCTTTCCGACTCTTTTAATTTTATTGGTGGAGGAAGTATTTTTGGGGTTCCCTTTCCCATCATCGTGCTTATTGTGGCGTTTGTGGTGTGTTCGGTAGTTTTGAAAAAGACGATTTTGGGACGTTACATTTATGCCGTTGGGGGTAACGAACAGGCCGCAAAAGCATCGGGAATTCGAGTAAATAAAGTCAAAATGGCCGTTTATACGATATGTGGCGGATTGGCGGCTTTAGCGGGCATTTTGCTGACCTCCCGAATCACCACTGGACAGCCAAACGCGGGTGCCAGTTTTGAACTTGACGCCATTGCGGCCGCCATCATCGGTGGCACAAGTACCTCAGGAGGAACAGGAACCATGACGGGGACTCTCATCGGTGCTTTGCTGATTGGCGTGATTAGCAACGGGTTAGACTTGCTCAATGTCACTTCCTATTACCAGCAAGTCGTGATGGGGGCTATCATTATCGGAGCCGTGGTACTAGATGGTTGGAATCAGTCGGCCGCGCAGCGATAATTAAGCTGGCAGTCTCTTCTAACTCCTTGCTTTAGCTTGGGCAGTGAAAATAAAACGCTGTCCAAAAGGGCTTTAGCCCTGACTGTTTTGTAGTAACAAACTGAACTATATTAACTAAAAATGAAAAGAATATACCTTGGATTGATTGCTTTGGCGACGTTGGCAGGATGTAACCAAACAAGTGAAAAAGAGAGCGGCGAAAAGAAAATGGTCATTGGCGTTACGATGCTGAGTATGCAGAATGAGTTCATTGTCAATGTCAGCGATGAAATGGATAAAAAGGCGCAGGAGTTGGGTATTGAACTAATCACCGTCGATGCCGAGCGTTCGGCGTTGAAACAGATTGAGCAAGTCGAGAGCTTCATTGCTCAAAAAGTAGACGCTATAGTGATGAATCCTTGCGAAGTGGAGGCCAGTTCGCCTGCGGTGACCAAAGCCTTGGCGGCCAAGATTCCCATTATCAATGTTAATTCAGAAACCAGCACAAAACCTTCGGCATTTGTGGGTTCTGACGACGTGGAGTCGGGCCGAATTGCCATGAAATTTATCGCCGAAAAACTGAGCGGTAAAGGAAACGTGGTCATGATGCACGGCTACATGGGACAAGCCGCGCAAATCAAACGCGAGCAGGGCGCGCGTGAAATTTTGAAACAATACCCTGACCTAAAACTGATTGCGCATCAAACGGGCGAATGGGACCGCGCTAAGTCAATGTCGCTGATGGAAAACTGGATTCAATCTTATGGCAAAGATATTAATGCCGTATTTGCCCAAAACGATGAAATGGGCATGGGAGCTGTCAATGCCCTGACGGCGGCAGGCATGAAAGATAAAGTGATTGTTGTCAGTATTGATGCGATTCCTGATGCATTGCAAGCGGTAAAAAAGGGCACTTTGGACGCGACCGTTTTTCAAAATGCGCAACAACAGGGTGCCAAAGCCATAGAAACTGCCGTGAAGCTATACAAAGGAGAACCCGTTGAAAAAGAGGTGCTTATTCCTTTTCAGTTGGTTACCAAAGACAACGTAGCAACCTTTATTAAATAAGAAAATTAAGGAAGATTTTTTTTAAGTTATTGCCCTTATTTACTTTAAAAAAACACTTCTTTTAGAAGTTTTCGAAAAACTTTGTATCACAAAAATATCCAATTCACTAGGGGCAGGTATTTCGGTTTTAAGTAAAAAAAACTTAAAATAATTAGTGTAATATATTGATATTCAGCTTAGTGTGGAAGAGTTCGCTTTTCTACATTGAGCTTTTTTATTTTAGGTACGCTCCAATGGGGTTTTAAATCCAATTTGAGTGACGACAACTTCTTCCTCATTCGTTCCCAACTGGCTTCAAAGTAGTATAACACTAGGATAATTTCAGGGTATGTTTTGACTTTGGCAGGATGGCATAGGATAGTTCTTTTAGCGGACTTTTAAATATTTGTACAATAAAGGGGATTTATATTTCTATTTTATGAATCCTTTTTACTATTATCTATCTACTTAACATTTAAATTATTTTCAAATGAAAAGAAAATTTATTCTATCTAAGAGTAAATTCCGGACGCTTTATTCCCTGCTGGCGCTGGTTTTACTTTTTACATCTTCCTCGTTTGCGCAACAATCAATTACGGGTAAAGTAACTTCTGCCGACGGAGAAACGTTGGTTGGGGTGAACGTAAGCGTTAAAGGAACCACGAGAGGTACCACAACCGACGCAAACGGTACGTACAAAATTGAGGCGGCGAGCAGTGCAACGTTGGTATTCAGTTACATTGGCTATCTGACCAAAGAGGTTGTTGTGGGAAACCAACAGACCATTAATGTAAGTTTAGCCGTTAATGACAAAACCCTCAGTGAGATTGTTGTAGTGGGTTATGGTAGCCAGGTAAAGAAGGAAGTGACTGGTGCCGTGCAGACGATTACAGCTAAAGAAATAAAAGACTTGCCAGTTTCTCAAATTGCCCAGAAGCTTCAGGGGCAAGTGGCTGGGGTACAAATTAACCAAACGACAGGCCGGCCAGGACAAGGGATGAACGTCCGTATCAGAGGTCAACTTTCGGTATCGGGCGGTAGTGAGCCACTCTACGTCGTGGATGGTTTTCCAATCACGGGTAACATCGGTGCGCTGAACCCTGATGAAATTGAAGATATTTCTATATTGAAAGATGCTGCTTCTACTTCGCTGTATGGTTCGCGGGCAGCCAACGGGGTAGTGCTAATTACCACCAAAAGAGGCAAGTCAGGTCAAACTAACGTGAGTTTTAACGTATTCACGGGTACACAAGTAGTGCCAAAGAAAGGACGTTTTGAAATGATGGATGCGGTTGAGTTTGCCCAGTTTAAAAAAGAATACTACGAAGATGCCAAACAGCCCGTTCCTGCCGAATTCCAAAACCCTTCTATTTATGAGGGCAAAAACAACGACTGGTACGATGCCGTGCTTCGTCGTGCTCCCCTGCAAAGCTACAACTTGACCGTGACTTCAAACAAAGACCGGGTAAGCACTTCATTGGTAGCAGGGGTATTCAACCAAGAGGGGATTGTAATCAATACTAAATACCAACGCTATTCACTTCGTTTGAACAGTGAATACAAAGTTTCGGACAAAGTAACGATTGGGTTGAACATCGCTCCCCAGTATGTGTTTGACAATACGCCACGTACAGACGGTGACCGTGGTACAGGTATTTTGTTTAACGCCATCCACACATGGCCAGTGATGCCTATTCGCGACGATAAAGGAGAACTCACGTTATTCAACCGTTTTCCTTCTAGTACGGGTAATATCTTTGCCTATCCTAACTGGGTGCGGGCGGCAAATGAGTTGGTCAACGAAACCAAGCAAACCAATATTCTCTCAAACGCCTACATTTCATACAGCCCAATTAAGGGTTTAACTTTAAAATCAACGTTCAACGTCGAGTTGTTGAATCAGAAGTTCTTCTTCTTTAACCCTTCTACGGCTACCAGTGCCATCAATACTGCGGTACCTGTTACGGCGGTTTCGATACGAGAAGCCACCGACAATTTGGGCTGGTTGAACGAGAACTTGGCTACGTATGTCAAATCATTCAACAACCACAACTTTGAGCTATTGGCAGGTTATACCAACCAAAGTTTCCGGAGTGAATCAAGCCGTATTCAGGCAGATACTTATTCAGACGACCGCCTTCCAACGATACAGGGTGCCATTAACATCGCCCGTGGTGGAACTAGTAGCAACGTGCAAGAATGGACATTGACTTCATTGCTTTCGCGTTTGGCGTACAACTACAAAGGCAAATACCTCCTCACAGCCTCTATCCGTCGCGACGGTTCTTCTCGCTTTGGTTCTAACAACCGTTGGGGTACTTTCCCTTCATTATCAGCTGGTTGGGTAGTGTCAGATGAAGATTTTATGAAGAATTTTAGCAAAGTCTCTTTTGCAAAATTGAGAGCGAGTTTAGGGGTGACTGGTAACAACAACATCGGTAACTACACACAGTACGCGTTGATTAACAATACGGTGAATGCCGTTTTTGGAAATAACGTAGCTCCTGGTGCCGCTGTAACATCCCTTGCCAACCCCAATCTTGGCTGGGAAACAACCCGTCAGTTGGATATTGGTTTTGACCTTGGTTTCCTCAATGACCGTTTCCAATTTACTTACGACTATTACACTAAAAATACCACCAACTTGTTGTTTGCTGTCCAAATCCCCCAAGAATCAGGCTTTACCAACTTCAACGACAACATTGGTGAGATTAAATTCTGGGGACACGAGTTCTCGCTTAACACTCGCATCGTTGACCGTGGTAAGTTGAAGTGGAGTGTGAACTCAAACATCTCGTTCAACCGTAACAAAGTGTTAGCCCTTGCCGATGGTATTGACCGTGTGTATGGTTTACACCATATTACAAAGGTAGGTGAGCCGTTTGGACAATTCTATGGCCACCTTGCCAATGGGGTATATATGAATGCTGAAGACCTCAAAAACTCTCCTGTTGTGCCTGGGCGTTCATTTGTTGGTACAATTAAACTCGTGGATGTCAACGGCGATGGTGTAATTACTAACGGTGGAGATAGAGATGACCGTACGATCTTGGGTAATCCATTCCCTAAATTTACTTACGGAATAACCACAAACTTAACATACGGTAACTTTGACTTTAGCGTAATAGGCTCGGGCTCGCAGGGCAACCAATTGTGGGTACGTCACTTGTACAGTACTGCCAACCTTGATGGGGTGTTTAACCTGCACAGAGAAGTAAAATATCGCTTCCGCTCTGAAGCCAATCCTGGCAAAGGGTTCTACGGAACAACCGTGGGTGGTGGTACTGCAACAGGTATAGAGCGTGACTGGCAAAACAGTCGCTTTGTAGCGGATGCTTCGTTCTTTACCATCAAGAATATTACGGTAGGTTATACCATCAATAAGCGCAATAAGCTTTTCCGCTCGGCACGTGTGTATGCTTCTATTCAGCAGGCGTTGGTGTTTACTAAATACTGGGGTGGCTCAAACCCCGAGACTAGCGCGCAGCAAAACGGACAAGGTGATGGTGGAAACCTGAGCCCAGGGGTTGATTTGTTCAACTATCCAGTACCACGTACGTCGACGATTGGGGTAAACTTTAATTTCTAGCAAAGTAGATTTAGTTGATTTGGAGGGTGTAAATCCGTTTACACTGTGGTTGCACTCCTCCAAATCGCATAAAATCAACTTAAAAACACTGAATAAAACATGAAAAAATCAATCATATTTTCTATTGCGTTAAGTCTAGGGGCATTTAGTTGTAGTGACGACTTTCTGACCGTTACGCCAGAAACGGCGTTGAGTTCAGTTACTTTCTTTAAGACAGAATCTGACTTCATACAGGCCGTCAATAGTGCTTACGTGCCTCTACGCACGCTTCACAACATCAACTCGCATTTGCTTACCGAGCAACATTCGGATAATGCGCGCTACGTACGTAACGTTTTGTTTGGTGCAACTGAAAACCAATCTAACTTGGCGGATTTTAACGTTCCTACGGCCAATGGAATCACTACAAACGGTAACGTTTTGACGGCGTATCGTCAAAATTACTTGATGATAGCCCGTGCTAACCAAGTATTGGCGTTGATTGATGCTGCTACAATCCCAGATGCGACCAAAAAGAATGTAAAAGGACAGGCATTGTTTCTGAGAGCGTTGGGCTATCTGGATTTGGTACGTTATTTCAATAAAGCGCCGTTGCAATTAACGCCCGTAGGTAACCGTTCGGAAGCCGCCGCCGCTCTCGGTACAGCCGACCAGTTGTACGCTCAAATCATTAAGGATGCCACCGATGCCGTGGGTTTATTGCCCGCAAAATCAGTTCAGGAAGCAGGCCGTGCCACATCGGGAGCCGCTCGTGCGTTGTTGGCCAACGTCTACATGATTCAGAAAAAATGGGCTGATGCCGAAACCCAGCTTCGGGCCATTGTATCAAGCGGTGAGTATAGCTTGATGCCCAACTATGCCGATGCGTTTTCTAACAGTACCAGCAACAAAAACACCAGAGAATCGGTCTTTGAAGTGCAGTATTTGGAAGGCTCGGCAGGGCTCAACGGAAACTTTTTGTACAGTATGCTTCCTTTTCCTATCGCGGCCAATGAGTTGGTAACGATTACAGGAACCTCTAATCCCCAGCCTTTATCTGGCGAAGGCAACAATATCCCTACGCCCGATTTGATAGAGGCCTATGAAACAGGTGATAAGCGTAAAGATGCCACGATTGGCTACATCACATTGGGAGGGGCACTGCATGCCAACAAAACTTTTCCTTACATCAAAAAGTACGCAAGACCACACGCATTGCACAATAACCACGGCATGAACTGGCCCATTTATCGCTATTCTGAAGTGCTGTTGTTCTTGGCAGAAGCATTGATTGAGCAAAACAAATTGGCGGATGCAGCTCCATTCCTCAATCAAGTTCGTACGCGTGCGGGATTGGCCAATACGACTGCCACTACCCAAGCTGCCCTGCGCGATGCCGTATATCAGGAGCGCCGAGTTGAGTTGGCTTTCGAATCAAAGCGTCTGCATGATTTAGTCCGTACGGGCCGCCTTGAAACCGTGATCAAAGCCTACGGCGACCGGGTCAAAGCTGATAAATTTAGATATTATTTCCCATCTGAAGGCTTTGTGCCAAGCGACGCTTTCACTAACATCACCCCTTACTACGGTCTTCCTGCTGCCGAGGCAGACTTAAGTCCTAATTTCTAACGTATACCCCAAAACGAGCCGGTTTCTTCAATAGAGACTGGCTCATTTTTGATTTTTACCGTGATGAAATTAGAAAAGGATGGCCCATTTTGTGAACGATAGGGTAAAACATACTGACCGATTAGCTTTTGTTACAATAGAAAAATTCATACTAATTACATTTAAAAGCATACACTTTTATGTATCCTAAACACCAGTCTATCCCTAAATTGTTGGCAGTGGGAGCCTTATTCGTACTGGGAGCTTCCTTTACGATTTTAAATAAAACCGAGCCCGCCGTCAATGGCCGGGACAACCCCAAAACGGAGAAATTAAAACTTCAACCTGGCTTTAAAGCCGAACACCTTTACAGTCCTTCCGACAATAAACAGGGCTCGTGGGTTGCGATGACTTTCGACAACAAAGGTCGAATGATTACATCAGACCAATACGGAACATTATACCGGTTAGAACTTCCGCCTATTGGAACGGAGGGAAAACCAAAAGTGGAAGCCTTAAAAATTGAAAAAGGAGCTGCTACTGATACGGTAGGTATGGGATATGCCAATGGCTTGCTGTATGCTTTCAATAGCTTGTATGTAATGATTAACAACAGCAAGAACAATAAAATTTTTACGCGCAAAAGTGGTCTCTATCGCTTACAAGATACCGACAATGATGACCAATACGATAAAGTTACACTGTTGAAAGAACTTGCGGGCGATGGCGAACACGGTCCTCACAGTATTCTTTTATCCCCCGACAAACAGTCTCTTTATGTGATTTCAGGAAACCATACGGATGTGCCTAAAATGGATGCGCACCGTTTGCCTACGACCTGGCAAGAAGATAACTTATTCCCACTTATCAAAGACCCTCGCGGCCACGCCAACGACCGCATGGCTCCAGGGGGGTGGATTGCCAACGTGGACCCAGAAGGTAAACGTTGGGAGCTGATCAGTGCGGGTTATCGCAACGCTTTTGATATGGCCTTCAACGAAGTGGGTGATTTATTTGTGTATGATGCCGATATGGAATGGGACTTCGGCCTTCCTTGGTATCGCCCTACACGCATTTGCCACGCAACAAGTGCAAGTGAATTTGGCTGGAGAACAGGGAATAGCAAGTGGTCACCTACTTGGCCTGACAACCTCCCACCTATCATGAACATAGGCCAAGGCTCGCCCACTAACCTTATCTATTTGAGGGATGCCAAATTTCCCGCTAAATACAAAAAAACGTTATTAGCATTTGACTGGAGTTTTGGTATCATGCATGCGATTCACCTCAAGCCTTCAGGCTCAACCTACACATCAGAGCATGAAGAATTCCTGTCGGGTATTCCATTGCCATTGACCGATGGTGTGGTTGGCCCAGATGGTGCATTGTACTTCATGACAGGCGGTCGTCGCCTTGAGTCTGACGTGTATCGTGTCTATTATGCGGGCTCAGAAAGTACCGCTCCCACCGCTCCCATTACGCTAACCAAGGAAAATGAACTCCGTCGTAGCTTAGAGAAATTCCATGGTGATCCAAACCCTCAGGCTGTTGCTACCGCTTGGCCTTATCTGAAACACCCTGACCGTTTCATTCGTTATGCGGCTCGTTTGGCGGTAGAACATCAGCCAGTAGCTGAATGGAAAGACAAGGCTTTGAATGAAAAAGACCCCATCACTTCTATTAATGCTATAATCGCGTTAGCACGTCAGACGAAGCCAGAACTTAAAGGGGTAATGCTCAATTCGTTGTTGAATATCAACTTTAAATCTCTTACTGAGCCTCAACAAATCGACTTACTTCGGGCTTATGAGTTGGTATTCTTGCGTACAGGCGCGCCAGATGCCGCTACGAATTCAAAAATTGTAGCCGCGTTGAATCCATCTTTCCCCGCCAATGTGAATAGTTCGGATTTAAATCGTGCATTAAGCAAAATCCTAATTTACTTAGAGGCTCCTGGTATAATCCCTAAAACGTTGGCTTTATTGGAAGCAAAAGAGCAACCCACCAACCTTACTGCTGGCGGAAATACCGCAACTGCTTCTGCGGAGTTGATCATGCGTAACCCGCAGTATGGTTTGGACATTGCTGATATGTTGAAAAGCATGCCACCTGCTCAACAAACTTACTATGCCAACATGTTGAGCTTGGCAAGCAAAAACTGGACGCCCGAGTTGCATGAGCGTTATTTCAAATGGTTCTACAATGCCTTTAGTTACAAAGGAGGCCGTAGCTACGTTGGTTTCATTGACCGGGCCCGCAAGTTAGCTTTGAAGCACGTTCCTGAAAATAAGGTTGCTTATTACGACAAACTTTCGGGGGGTGAGTTGCTGAGCAAAAATGGCAATGACTTGGTCAAACTGACTTATCCCAAAGGTCCAGGCAGAAACTGGAAACTGGAGAATGCACTTCCGTTGGTGGAAGCGGGATTGTCGGGCCGGAACTTTGAACAAGGCAAAAACATGTACAACGCCATCACCTGCAACCGTTGCCACAGTATGCGTGGAGAAGGCGGAAGTATCGGTCCTGATTTGACGCAGTTAGCCACTCGTTTTTCCGCAAAAGATATGTTGGAGGCCATTATAGAGCCTAACAAAACCATTTCTGACCAATATGCTGCAACGCACTTTACGCTCAAAAACGGACAAACGGTCGTTGGGCGATTGACCAACGAAGACGCCAATAACTACTATGTTTCTCAGAACCCATACGAGCCTGAGACTGTCATGAAGTTGGCGAAAAAGAACGTGGCATCGCACAAGTATTCACCAGTTTCTATCATGTATGGTAACTTAATCAATAGCCTTAGCGAAGAAGAATTGAAGGATTTGATGGCTTATTTGATGGCCGGAGGAAACGAAAAGAGCCCGATGTTTTCGGCAAAACAATAAGGCAGAACTAGGCGAAAAATAAATAAAAACAGTTTGATAAGAAAAGATGGCACATTGATGTGCCATCTTTTTTTTGTAGCAACCTTTGCTTGTAAGTATCCCAAAGACTATGGGAGGTACTTTGAAGATTCGGTCACACTTGTAAAAATGTACGATGCTGGTAGAAGGATTAAACAGGTAGTGCCGCAATCAGTCAGAAATGCACTACAAACGGATTACGGCTATAAACCAGACGCTCACTATGTCAGGATTGAAAACCATTACAAAAAGCCCAAATTCGTTTTAAACAAACCCCTCTTTTGGTTGCTGATTTATTGAGTCCTGATTTTGGCGAACGATGTAAATTTGATTTATTCACCACATACGAAAGTATTATGCAAAGTGTCTACCAAATACCAACGGATAAAAAAGACCTTTCAGCTTCTAATCTCTATTTGCTTGCTCTCAAACAGGCCGAAGGACGTTTTGGCTTCAATGCTGAAGACTTGATTTTGTTATTGCTCAAAACAATTCCTGAAGATGTATTGACAAAAGAAGACAGGAAGAAACGTCGGGCAAAGATTCGTGAAGATTTCGCAAAGTTGCCCTCTACTGCTTCGGGAAAAAGTGCCTTTGATGTATCAGAACTACTTCGTAAGAATTTAGAGCTTCAGGGCACAATGTAAAACGCTTTCAAAAAGAGGCTACTCCCCTTAATATTCAAGATGTTGAAGAATTAGTTAAAGCAATTGTTAACGTCGGCCTGTCAAGGATTTTAGGTACATGCCCAAAGTTTCGTTGTTTATTCCGATAAGCCAACGGAGATATTTTTGAGTTGAGTGTCGGTTGACAATCCATTGTTTATAGGGACTTAATTTAATCCATTTGCTCGTGGAATTGCCTAAAATAATAATTGGTTCTGCATTTATAGTACTGATGTTTTTAGGAACGTCGTACGGTTCAAAAGGAAGTGTTCCGTCAATCTCTGCATTTATTTCTCCGATTCTTTTTGCATACCTGTCCGTACCAACCGTATTTATTATGTACTCCCAACCTTCTATTTCGGCTACTACCTCAAATTCACCTTTAAAATCCAAGCTTTCTCTAAAACACATAATACCGCCCTCGGTATGAAACGGCCCCTTTACGAATCCACCCCTATCAGCGTTAACTACTCTGTTATTCCGTTGCAAATCTTTTACTGTTTCACCTGTAATAAACTGTTTACCGTCATGCTCATAATAAGATATATCACTCATATTCAAAGGTGTTTTAGGTTTTTGTTTTATTATCGCCGTTACCGTCGTTTTGAGAGGGAAACAAAAAAACTTCTTGACTCAGGCACAATCAAATCCGTTATTAAAGGTGGCATGGTTTAATTCGACACTTTGAGATAATTAAGAATTGTTTCAGTATAGTTTCAATGAACAATCAAAAAAGGCTTGCAAGTATCTGTTAGACAGTAACTTACAAGCCTTTAAGAGTACCCAGGGCCGGAGTCGAACCGGCACGGGTGTGACCCCATTGGTGTTTGAGACCAACGCGTCTACCGATTCCGCCACCTGGGCATCTGATTGGAAACGGGACTGCAAAAGTAGCGTCTACAGATTAATATGCAAATTTTCGAATGATTTTTTTTGATAAAAATATCGTTACTCATAACGTAATGCTTCTATAGGGTCTAAGCGTGAGGCTTTTATGGCTGGATAAATTCCTGAAATAATTCCTACAATGATGCAGACCAATATGCCCATAAACATCCAAAACCACGGGACAATAAAACTCGCATTGGCACTGATTAGTTTTGCAATCAGGTTTCCGATGCCGATTCCGAGGATTAAGCCGCCGATTCCGCCCAAAATACATACCACAATGGCTTCAATCAAAAATTGAATCCTGATGAGGCGCGGTGTGGCTCCCAATGATTTTCGAATCCCTATTTCGCGCGTACGCTCCGTAACCGATACCAGCATGATGTTCATTAAAGCAATGGCGGCACCCAATAACGTGATGATGCCGATGCCAAACCCTCCCATGCGTAAATAGCCCGAAATATCAGCGAAATTCTTGGCGATGGCATCAGCGCTTTCAATTTCAAACGAATCAGCTTTACCAATACGGTCTTTTCGGATGCGGCGCATAATACCGCGCGCTTCTTCAATAATGAGCTCTTGTGCTTCGCCGCTGTTGACGGAGGTAGTGATGTCGAAGGTGAGCTGCTGATTGGCGGCCAGTGCCCTTCCGTTTTCTAGCGGTATTAAAAGGATGCGGTCGTCGCCGCCGCCAGTGAGCGAGCCTTTTTTGTCAAGAACGCCCACCACCCTGTACTGATTGCCCCGAACTACCACCTCCTGATTGATGGGGTCAATTTTGCCTTCAAACAATTTTTGCGCAATTTCTGAGCCGAGAATGACCACGTTGAGCCCATTGTCTAAGTCGGTTTGCGAGAGGTTACGACCACCGATCAACTTATAGCCTTTGATGGTCAAATAATTTTCATCAATGCCTACGATGCGGGTATTAGGATTGGTTTTTTGGGAGCGGAACTTTACCTGCGCTGCTCCGCCTACGTTTGAAGAAATGGAAACGGTGGCGTTGTATGTATCCCTAATTTCTTTTTTGTACTGAAGCGCTTGCCGGTAGTTGATTGCGGGAAAATCTTTTTCGCTACGCCCAGCAGAACGTCGGCGGAAGGGTCGAGGTCCCATGATGTCAAAGGTATTGGCACCCAAATCTGCGAAACTGTTGTTAACTGAGCTTTGCATGCCATCAATAGCGGTCAAAATGCCCACCAAAGAGGTGATTCCAATGGCGATGATAAGGGCAGTCAGCACGGTTCGAAGGATGTTGGATTGAATCGAACGGAGGCCTTCGCGGATGTTTTCCAGGAGGTTCATTTTTTATAAGTCAAAAGTAGCAACGAGCACTAAAAAGCCAGCGGCAAAAAATATTTTCATGTAGGCTTCCGAATTAAGGCTGCTCTCCACTTTTCTGCACGTTTTTTGTAGTATATTCGTTTATACAAAAGTCAACATCAAAAAGTAAATCCACAAACCGATGAAACGGTGCATCCTACCACTTATCATTTTTTTTGGCTTAGTTCAGGGAGCATGGGCTTCTAAAGTCTTTATTCCGATGGATGAAGCCCAAAAAAATCACTTGAAAGCTTACGGATTGGCTTATTGGGTACTCCGTTCGTACGATACAGAAATCGATTGGTTGCTCAATTACCGGGGCGGGAGTTTTATGCTGGATTGGAATCAGCGCGTAGTCAATGAGTTGGTCATCAGGGGAATAAGTTACGATGTTATCTCTGATGCACAAAGTGCGGCCATTTTGAACGAAGTGGCACAGCCCGATGCAAATATGGACAACGTAAAACTCCATAAAGCACCCAAAGTGGCGGTTTATTCGCCCAAAACAAAACAACCTTGGGATGATGCCGTAACGCTCGTGATGACCTACGCCGAAATCCCCTACGAAATTGTGTACGATGACGATGTAATGCAGGGTAAACTGGCCGAATATGATTGGCTTCACCTTCATCACGAAGATTTTACGGGCCAATACGGAAAGTTTTTTCATTTCAGGGATTATCCTTGGTACCGTGCCCAAAAACGCGAAGCTGAAGATATTGCTGCCAAATGGGGCTTCTCAAAAGTGTCTAAACTCAAATTGGCGGTGGCCAAAAAAGTGCAGGAGTATGTAGCAGGAGGAGGGTATATGTTTGCCATGTGCAATGCCACTGATACCTATGATGTGGCCTTGGCGTCCCAAAATACTGACATCGCCGACGTACTTTACGACGGAGATGGGACTGACCCTGGAGCGCAGAAAAAACTGGATTTTACGCAAACATTTGCCTTCCAGAACTTTCAAGTGGTGACTAATCCGTACGAAATTGAATTTTCGACCGTCGACAGTCAACCCAATGACCGGGGCTTGACCGAGGCCAATGATTATTTTACGTTGTTTCAATTTTCGGCAAAGTGGGACCCCGTACCTACCATGCTAACCCAAAACCACCAGCAAATTATTAAAGGGTTTATGGGACAAACAACGGCGTTTAAAAAGCAATTTATTAAGCCCGAAGTCATTATTTTGGCGGAAAATCGCGCGGCAAGTGAGGCCAGATACATTCACAGTACGTTTGGCAAAGGTTTTTTCACCTTTTACGGTGGTCATGACCCCGAAGATTATCGTCACGAAATCAATGAGGAGCCGACAGACTTAAACCTTCACCCCAATTCGGCGGGCTATCGGTTGATTCTGAATAATATTCTGTTCCCAGCGGCCAAGAAGAAAAAGCTGAAAACTTAGTTTGCAGTAATTAGTTTACGGTAGGCAGTTTACAGTTATCAAAATTAAATTTTGCTGTAAGTTGCCTACCGTTTTTTTTACTGCTTACTGCCAACTGTTTACTTTTTTCCAAAAGCCATGCGCATTTTGATTTCTGTAAGTTTGCGCTTGGTATCCAACGGAAAATCGCTTTTCATCATCCAATCATAATAAGCGGGTTCTTGCGTAAGCACGTCCACCACGCGTTTACCGCTGTGTTTTCCGAAATTGATAATCTCTTCTCCTTTGGCATTAAAGGCCATTCGGTTGGCAAAATCTACGATTTTTGACGCCGTCAGATTGTGGAGGGCTTCCATATCGTTCTGAATCGGCTCATATAATTCACCGTTTTCATTCTTAATCTTAACGCCTTCGTAGCGGGCGACTTGTGCGCACAGTACCTCAAAAGTGGCCATGGTATCTGCATAAGCGCTGTGGGCGTTTTGCAAATCTTTGTTACAATAAAATTTATAGGCAGCCGCCAGATTGCGCGGCTCCATCATGTGAAAAATCCGTTGGGCATCCACGAGTTTTCGGTTCTTGATGTCAAAGTCTACGTCGGCCCGCAGAAATTCCTCCACCAGCATAGGCACATCAAAACGGTTGGAGTTGAACCCAGCCAAATCGCAACCTGTCAGAAATTGTGCCAGCGTTTTGGCAAAGTTCTTGAACGTAGGGCAATCCTTTACATCTTCATCATAAATGCCATGAATCAGACTAGATTCAATCGGAATCGGGATGCCCGGGTTCACGCGAAAGGTCTTGCTTTCTATCTCACCGTTGAGCAAGGCTTTGACCACGCTGATTTCTACAATGCGGTCTTTTTGGATGTTGATACCGGTGGTTTCTAAGTCGAAAACCGCCAGAGGCTTTTTGAGTTTGAGGTTGTGTGCCATTCAAGAATTGGAATTGAACCGCAAAATTAGCATTTATTCCACTGGAATGCCCTCTTTTTCTGAGTAAGACGGAATATTGAACGTAATTCCGTCAAAGATTTCAATGTCTTTGTGTTCATAAATGACCTTGACTACAATCATCCTTTATCCATTAACCACTGAAAAACGGAGGAGTACAGAGTAAGTAAATTGCCTCCGTGTCTCTCCCTTTCTCAGTAGTTAAAAAAATGTTGCCTCAAAACTTGGTTTTTATTTTTCTTTCTCTCACTTTTGTAGTGTACTATTTGTCTAGTGCACTAATAAAAACAATATAGCCATGATACAATTCAATCATGTTCATTTTGGATACGGGTCTCAAAAGTTGTTTACTGAGCTCTCATTGAACCTCGAAGCGGGGCATATTTATGGGCTTTTGGGCGAGAACGGCGCTGGCAAAACCACGCTTTTAAAAATGATTGCGGGTCTGGTTTTTCCTAAAGGCGGGACGGTAGTTACGCTTGGCCACGAGCCGCGCAAACGGCAGCCTTCGCTGATGCATCAGTTGTATTTTGTGGCCGAAGATGCGTTTGTGCCCGACACTACAGCCCGCCGGTTGGCGGATACCTACGGGGTATTCTATCCCTTGTTTAACGATGCACAGTTTTTTAATTATCTCCAACAATTTGGGGTGAATCCTGATCAAAAACTGGAAAAAGTATCTTTTGGGCAACGAAAAAAAGCCCTCATCAGCTTTGCCTTGGCTACCAATGTGCCGGTGCTGTTGATGGACGAGCCCACCAATGGCCTAGACATCCCGTCAAAAAGCACCTTTCGGAAGTTGGTGGCTGGGGCGGCTTCCGATGAGCGCTGTATCATTATTTCTACACATCAAGTACGCGATTTAGAAAGTTTGATTGATACGGTATTGGTATTGCACAATGGTAAAATTAAGTACCGAGAAGACCTCAATGTACTCGCTGAAGAGAGTACTTCTCAGCCTGATTTAGAAGCATTGTTTCAGGATATAATTCAAAAATAACAGCCATGAACAACACATTTGACAGTCGTCGTTTTGGGTGGTATGCCCGCAAAGAATTTCGTGAAAATTGGAAAGCGTATGCGTTGGGTTTAGTAGCAGTGTTGGCTGTACTTTGGTATTTTATTTATCAGGAATGGGGGTATTTGCACAGCCCCTTTTTTGACAAAGGCGATTATAAAGTAAATATATTTCGTTCTTTGGCAATCATGATTGGGTTGATGACTTGGGTTGCAGGGAGTTATACGTTAAAAGCCTTTTCTGAGCAAAAGCGGGCGTTTGCGACTTTGACATTACCCGTTTCTTCCTTTGAGCAATTATTATATGCGTGGATAATGACTGTCCCCTTTTCGATAGGTGCTTGTTATGTTCTTTGGAAAATTGCTTGGTCAATGGCATTGCCTTATTTTCTGAAGGATACCCCAGGCCTGGCGTTTGAAAAGGATTCTGTGTTTTTGGTCACAAATCCCTACTTTTCAGTTTTCTATTTTGGTGGTTCAGCGGCCTTTATGTGGGGTGCAGTTAGCCTTGGGCGGTTAAATTTTTTGAAAACATTGGGCATTTTAATTGGTATCATCCTTTTGATATTTGAGTGGGGGCAAGGCATGTTTTTTAAAGCCATTTTTCCCAATGCTTACGGGTTTCGCACCTCTGGCCCAGTCCCTTGGGTAAGACCTATCTTAACGATAGAGTCGACGAAAGGTGTTTTTGCCTATGATATTCATTCTTCCTTTGAAGGTATACATCAAGTTTGGTGGGTGTTGTGTGTGCCCTTATTGCTTTACATTATTACCTTCCTGAAAATCAAAGAAAAAGAAGTTTAACAGCCATGAACAACACATTTAACATTCGTCGTTTTGGGTGGTATGCCCGCGTAGAATTCCGTGAAAATTGGAAAGCGTATGCGCTTTTTCCGCTTATTATTTTAGTTATACAATTGGGGGCTATTTATCAGTTATGTGGGCCTTTACGTGATTACGCTTACTATAAACAACTCACAGGATATATGTTGCGTCCATATCCGTCGCTCTTATTTTCGGCGGGTATAACACTTTGGTTAGTAGGTAGTTTTAGCTTTCGATACCTTGCTACTCCTCAGAAATCTTTGTTTGCACTTACCTTGCCTGTTTCCGCATTTGAGCGTTTTTGCTTTGCATGGATTATTACCGTCCCTGTCAGCTTATTGTTGGTGTATTTATTTTGGCATTTCAGTTGGGGAATAGCGACTCCGATTATCAAAGTGATATATCCAAAAGCATTTGTGGAATACAATAAATATTACGGCGTAGGTATTTATAGCTCGGTTTTTATTTTTGTTTATACCGCCGCTTTTATGCTTGGGGCAGTGGTTTTCGGACGATTTAGTTTACTTAAAACCTTGAGTTTCGTACTTGGAATAAGCGTGGTATTGTATTTTATAAAACTCAATTTACTACAGATACTTATTCCCGATACAACGAAAATGTTTTTTTCACCAGCTCCGTATTGGGGTACATTTTTAAATATTGAGACTGCTTCTGGGTTATATCTTTCGCCCCGGTCCACGATGCAACTTCCGTATTTTGTTTGGTGGGTATACTGTTTGCCGATGGTCTTGTGGGTAATTACGTTTTTGAAACTCAAAGAAAAAGAAATTTAAGTATCATGAATTTTCATAATCAAACTGCCATCTATTTGCAAATCGCCGAGTACATAGGTGAGCAAATACTGGTGCAAAACTGGAAGCCTGATGATAAAGTGCCTTCAATCAGGGAGTTGGCGGTGCAGTTGGAGGTAAACCCCAATACTGTTCAGCGTACCTACGATTTTCTACAAACCCGTGAAGTGATTCATACGAAGCGTGGCCTTGGTTACTTCGTTACGCCAGCCGCCGAACAGAACTATTTGGATTGGCGACGAGAGACTTTTATTCAAAACGAATTGCCGATTTTTTTCAAGCAGATGCGCTTGCTCAGAATGGATTTTGACGAACTCGAAAAACGATACGAAGCTCTTTTGGCACCGTAATATAAAATGCTGAAAACATGAAACTTTCCAACGGAATTCTCATCACTGCCCTCGTCGTTACGATTCTTTTACAGGTATTGCTTGCCTTTGGGTATGGTGAAGCGTATAAACTTGAATTGCTGAATCAATCTCGTATTCAGCCTTTTGGAGCTAATTTTGCCAACAATTTTTTTACAACAATTGTGACAGACAGAGTTGAATTTACGCTCCAAAACCACCCAACGCAGCAGGGATACAAAGTACGGTACAGCGACGAGGATGATATGAAGCTCATTGAATTCAGAGCGCAGAATGACACACTCTATATCACCAATCTGAAACGGACGATGAATGTTTCGTTTGACTTGTATTTTGTAAAAACCCCCAATATTATTTGCCGAAACAGTTCTGTAGTCATGAAGTCTGTTAGTGCTGATACGTTAGATATAATGATTCGATCGCTAAGCTTTCTTTTTATGGAAGGATGCAACATACAGCAGCTTAAAGCAGAAGCACGTAACAAGTCTAGCCTTATGATCAAAGCTAGGTCAACGATCAGGAATCTGGACCTAACGTTGAAAGATGAAGCAACGCTTTATGAAGAAGAATCCCAGATTAACAATGTCAACTACGGCGAAATTGGCGATAAAACACATGTCAGCTTTAACGCAAGACCCTATAAATTGCGGAAATAAAAATTTACTTCACCTATTTTATCATGAAATTATCTAATATTCTGTTTGCAATTTTTTGCGCTGGTACATTGGCTGTGCAGGTACTGGTCAACTTGGGTTTCAAAAAAGGCTACGAAGAACACCTTTTGTTTGTGAAAAATCAGGTATTTCCCATCAACGATTTTCCTCTTGAAAACATCAAAGTTGTCATTGCCAAAGGGGTTCGTTTTACGTTGTATCTCACCAAAAATCAGCAAGGGTTCAAACAGGATGTTCGGCCTGAGGGGATTACTTTTAAGGCCCAAGGGGATACACTTTTTATTTCTTCAAAAGACGGGAAACACCATGAGCGAAACTACTTTGAAACCTACTTTCACAGGGTTCCAAACCTTATTCTTTTGAATGCCAATGCAAATATTATTGCCAATTCTGAGGAAGAGCTAAACACCCGTATTGAAAAAAACAGTCAACTTTTGGTAGAGCAAAGCAGTTTTAGAAAAATCAATGCCGAAGTGAAAGATAAATCTACGCTGAGTTTTAAGGCTGATGCAACGGTAGATTTATTGGAAGTGAAACTGACCGACAGCGCTGTTTTACGGGATAATAATGCCAAAATAACCCAGATTGTCCCAACTTATATTTCTAATAAAGCATCCTTGTCTTTTTCTGGAAAAGCGCTAAGAGCTCTACATTCTTTGCCGTCCAACGCCTTTTGATTCACGCAAAGGCGCAGGGGCGCAAAGAACCAACCTGTACGGCCTTCTCCCCTTAGTGCCTTTGTGTGATTACTATATAATTTGCCGAAAAAATAGTACATTTCCTGCAAAATAAACCATTGACGGAAATGACCTTCGATTACATCATCATCGGTGCGGGCTCGGCGGGATGCGTGCTGGCCAATCGCCTTTCCGAAGACCCCGACAATCACGTATTGTTGCTGGAAGCGGGCGGCCCCGACAAAAAAATGGAAATTCATATTCCAGCCGCTTACTCCAAACTCAACCGCACGAACGTGGATTGGGGTTTTGAAACCGAGCCACAGCCGCAAGTGTTGAACCGTAAGATGTACCTTCCAAGGGGCAAAACGCTGGGAGGGAGCAGTTCAACCAATGCCATGGCCTACGTACGCGGCAACCGTGCTGATTATGATGAATGGGCTGCGCTGGGCAACCAAGGTTGGGACTATGACTCGGTGTTGCCTTATTTTAAAAAGTCAGAACACAACGAACAAATTGATAATCAATATCATGGCAAAGGTGGTCTGCTCAATGTGACTTATGCGCAGGTTTTTCGTACGCCCGTAGCCGATGCGTTTGTGAAAGCCTGTGTTGAAAAAGGTATTCCTGAAAATCATGATTGCAATGGGGCCGAACAAACAGGGGCGGGGTTGCTTCAGTTTACCATCAAAGAGCAAAAACGATGCAGTACCGCAGTGGCGTTTCTGCGGCCCATTTTGCACCGTCCTAACCTCAAAATCATTACGCAAGCGCACACCCAACGGATTTTGATTGAAAATGACCGCGCAGTAGGGGTCGAATTTTTGACTGCCAAAAACACAACCGAAAAAGCCTATGCCGACAAAGAGGTTATTCTCTCGGCAGGGGCTTTTCAGTCGCCGCAACTGTTGATGCTTTCTGGAATAGGCGAAAGCGAAGCCTTGAAGCGCCACAGGATTGAGGTGAAAAAGAACATGCCGGGTGTGGGCAAAAACCTTCAGGATCATTTGTTTACGGGCGTAAGTGCGCTTTCGACCGTACCGACCGCCAACGATGCCCTCAAGCCCCTAAACCAAATCAAAGGTTTAATCAACTATTTGTTGTTTAAAAAAGGGCCGTTGACCATCAGCCCACTTGAAGCGGCTGCATTTATGAAAATCAATGAGGGCACCGACCCTGTCGACCTACAACTTCATTTTGCCCCCGTCCATTTTGGTAATGATGGAAAAGCGGATTTTTATAACCCTGATACGTTTCCGCACGTAAGCGGTTATACGGTATTGCCAACGCTTTTAAAACCCAAAAGTATAGGATACGTAGGGCTGCGTTCGGCCAATCCCCTTGATGCACCGCTCATTGATCCACGTTTTTTGACCGCAGAAGAGGACTTGCATACGCTGTTGAAAGGAACCAAAAAAGCGTTAGAAATCATGGAGGCCACGGCCTTTGCGGGGTGTCGGAAGGAAATAATTCTGCCGCTTCATCGTAGTTCAGATGATGAATTGATATTACACATCAAAACCGTTTTGGAAACAGTATACCATCCCGTCGGTACCTGTAAAATGGGCACGGACGAAATGGCCGTGGTAGACCCTCAGTTGCGGGTCAAAGGAATTGAAGGGCTTCGCGTGGCTGATGCGTCTATTATGCCACGCATCATTGCGGGAAATACCAACGCGACTTGCATCATGATTGGGGAAAAAGCCGCCGATATGATTTTGGGAACAAATGCCGTAAAAGGACGAACAATTATTGGTGAATTAAGGGATTAATTATTGAGACTTTAGTCAATTCGTTGTTTGCAATACTCCTAAACAACAAAACCGCAAAGTTCTTTTGCGGTTTTGTTGTTTAATATTTTACATTTTTCGGTTTAGAATGAAGGCTATGCCACGACAGCTTCGCGGGCCAATTCAACCAAATCTTTATCGTTTACTTCTTTTTTGATGTCTGCCACGTCAAGGAACCGCTTGTAAAGTTCGTCCAATACGGGTTTCTCAAATACAAACCCCAACAACTCCAGACGGTGCTTAAGTGCGTGACGTCCGCTTCGGGCGGTCAGAACGATCATGGACTTGTCGACACCCACATCGGTGGGGCTCATGATTTCGTAGTTGAGTGTATGTTTCAGAAAACCATCCTGGTGAATACCCGACGAGTGGGCAAAGGCGTTACGACCTACAATGGCTTTATTGGCCTGTACGGGCATACGCATCATTTTGGAGACCAATTGGCTTGTTGGGTAGAGTAATTCGGCATTGATGCCTGTGTCGTAACCCAATTCTTTGTGTACTCTAAGCGCCATGACTACTTCTTCCAATGAGGTATTTCCGGCGCGCTCTCCAATGCCGTTCATGGTAACTTCTACCTGACGGGCACCGTTCATCACACCCGCCAAGGTATTGGCGGTGGCCAAGCCGAGGTCGTTATGGCAGTGAATAGAGATCGTTGCCTGATGGGCGTTGGAAGCGTGTTCAAAAATATACTTGATACGCTCGCCGTATTGGTGCGGCAAACAATAACCCGTCGTATCGGGTATATTGACCACCGTTGCCCCTGCTTTGATGACCGATTCTACCAGATGGGCCAAAAACGCCAAGTCGGCCCGACCGGCATCTTCGCAGTAAAATTCTACATCCTCTGCGTAGCTTTTGGCGAGCTTCACAGCACCTATTGCCTGCTCAACGATCTTTTCGCGCGTGCTGTTGAATTTATGTTGAATGTGAATATCCGACGAGCCGAGTCCGGTGTGGATACGTTTGTACTTTGCGTAGGCGAGTGCTTCCCCCGCGGCGTCAATATCACCTTTTACTGCGCGGGATAAGGCACAAATAACGGGTCCGCGAACGGCCTTTGAAATTTCTACGACTGAGCGAAAATCGCCGGGGCTCGAAATCGGAAAACCCGCTTCGATTACGTCAACACCCAGCTTTTCGAGTTCCTTGGCGACAACAATCTTTTCATCGGTGGTCAATTGGCAACCCGGCACTTGCTCGCCGTCGCGCAATGTAGTGTCGAAAATTTGAACTCTCTGGCTCATTGTTAGTAAAGAGGGATTGATTATTGAGTTGTACTTTTTGGGTTAAACTTCGCCAAAATTAATCTAATTTCATAAAAAACCCTTTCTCGGAGGAGAAAGGGTTTGTATTTCACAAAATATCCCCTTCTCACACCGTTTTGGTGAGTGGAAGTCGGTTGAGTGAAATAATATATTTTATGGTCATTTTGTGTTGCGAATTTTCGCTGAACGCGTATTTCTTCTACAAAAGTAGCGGAATAATTTTTTCATCCAAAAAGTTTTTCAAAAAATATCCACATGATTTGTGGAAAAAAAATACCCTGAAGTGCTGTTTTACTTTTCGATAGATTTATGATAAATAATTAGCTTTGCAGAGCACATGAAAAAAATCAGATGAAAAATCATTTTTTGGGAATCCTTTATTTTGTGTTATGTATGCAAACTTCTTTTGCCCAAACAGCTGATTTTAATTGGCAAGGCCACCGTGGTAGCCGGGGACTGATGCCCGAAAATACCATCCCTGCGTTTTTGAAAGCCCTTGATTTAAAGGTGAATACGCTTGAGTTAGACGTTGTTGTCTCCAAAGACCGCCAAGTAGTAGTCTCGCATGATCCGTACTTTCACCCCGATTTTTCTATTGACCCCTACGGAAAGCCCGTCCCAAGAGGGGAGAAAATAAATCTGTACGAGCTGAGTTATGATGAAATAAAACGGTACGACGTGGGAAGCAACGGCAACCCGAATTTTCCGAAACAAACAAAGCTGAAAGTGTACAAGCCACTCCTGCGCGAGATGATCGAGGCCGTTGAAACCTACCGAATCAAAAATAACCTGCCGCCGTTTTGGTATAATATTGAAATCAAAAGTGAAGAAAAAGAATATGATAAATCGCAGCCTCAACCAGCCGTTTTTTCGGATTTAGTGTACCACGAAATCAGTAAATTGTTGCCTGCTGACCGAGTGATTTTGCAAAGTTTTGATTTCAATGTATTGAAGCATTGGAAGAAACAAATTGACGCGGGCGTTTATCAAAAAGTGACTTTGGCCGCTTTGGTGAGCAATTTGAGGGGAATTGAAAAAAATTTGGAGGATTTGGGCTTTACGCCCGATGTATACAGTCCTTATTTTCAATTATTAAGCAAGGAAAAAGTACAACAACTTCATGCGCTTGGCATGAAAGTAATTCCCTGGACCGTGAATACAGCCGAAGAAATGAAGCGGATAAAAGCCATGGGAGTGGATGGAATCATTACGGATTATCCTGACCGGATTCCAAACTGACAAACGGGATATATTTGGGGATGAAGTGATTCATTCAGTTCTTTTCTTTATGTTTGACACAACAAATCAGATTGTTACGTGCCACTTCTGAACGATATACTCCTTTTTTTTATGAAACGCCGTGCCGAACGCATCGAGCATTTCAAAGCACATCCTATTGAAGTCCAACATCAGGTTTTTCATGAACTGATTGAAGCCGCGCGTTATACCGACTGGGGAATTAAATACCGTTATGATAGTATTCAAAACATCAAACAGTACCAGGAACGTGTTCCGATTTCGACGTATGAGGATTTTTATCCGTCTATCGAGCGTGTATTGCGTGGCGAGCAGAACGTGCTTTGGCCGTCGGATGTAGAGTGGTTTTCCAAATCATCGGGCACGACCAATTCACGGAGTAAATATTTGCCAATTACGCCAGAGTCGTTGGAAGACTGCCACTACCGAGGAGGCAAAGATGTGATGACACTCTATGCCCAAAATCGCCCCAATTCCCTCGTATTTGAGGGAAAGGGACTTTCTATCGGGGGGAGCTTACACGCAAATCCGTTCCACGAAGAAGCCGGTATGGTGGGGGATGTGTCGGCGGTGATTATGCGCAATTTGCCCACTTGGGCCGAGTACCTGCGTACACCGCCTATTGAAGTGGCCTTGATGGATAAATGGGAGGAAAAACTGGTAAAAATGGCCGACCTCTGTGCGCAAGAAAACGTAACCAGTATATTGGGCGTTCCTACTTGGACCATTGTGCTGCTGGACCGTATTATGGAAGAGCGGGGCGCAAAAAACATGTTAGAGGTGTGGCCCAATTTTGAGGTTTTTATCCACGGAGCAGTGGCCTTTCAGCCGTATCGCGAGTTGTTTATGAAGAAATATTTCCCGAGCGACAAGGTGACGTATATGGAAACCTACAACGCGTCGGAAGGTTTTTTTGCGCTTCAGGATGACTTGGCTCACCCTGGAGAAATGCTGCTGATGCTTGATTACGGGATTTTTTATGAATTTGTACCCGTAGAAGAATGGGATAAACCCCATCCGCGTGCTTTTACCCTCGAAGAAGTAGAATTGGATAAAAATTATGCTCTGATTATCTCTACCAACAGCGGGCTGTGGCGGTACCAGATTGGCGACACCATTAAATTTACCTCCAAAAGCCCGTTCAGAATCAAAATAAGCGGTCGTACCAAGCATTTTATCAATGCCTTTGGAGAAGAACTCATCATCGAAAATGCGGATTCGGCCATCACGTATGCTTGTGAGCAAACAGGGGCCGTTATCAATGATTATACCGCTGGTCCTGTTTATATGAACGACGGCACGAAAGGGCGCCACGAGTGGATTATCGAATTCAGTCGGATGCCTTCCGACTGGGAGGGCTTTTGTGCATTGCTAGATTCCCGCCTTCGCGAATCAAATTCGGATTATGATGCCAAACGCTATATGGATTTGGCGTTATTGACACCTTTGGTTCACAGCGTACCTTCGGGGACGTTCTATCAATGGATGGGAAAACGTGGCAAATTGGGTGGTCAAAACAAAGTGCCGCGCCTGAGCAATTCCCGCGAATACCTCGAAGGGATTCTGGAAATGATTTATGAAACCAAGTAGCGGCGGGACATCAGTTCAACCGAAAAATGTAAAACCGAGAAACTGTAAAATATAAAACGTAGGGGCGGGGCCGCAGCGGCGGGCCGCTTGCTTCTGTTGAATATGGAAACAAAAATTCGTCCAGTACAGAAACAAAAAAAGGCATAGTTGAAACGAAAAATAACCGCTTATGTAAATGTTTCAACAAAACGCTTAGATTTGGACAAACTTTGCATCCGTTAACTAAAATGTAAACATTACCATGTCAAAAACCACAATAATTGTCGTCGTTGTTATTCTTCTTTTTGGTGCATACGGTTGTAGTACCTACAATGGCCTCGTGGGTAAGGATGAAACCGTCAACAGTGCCTGGGCCAAAGTTCAGACGCAATATCAACGTCGTGCTGATTTGATTCCTAACTTGGTCAATACCGTAAAAGGAGCCGCAGATTTTGAAAAAAGTACCCTTTCTGCCGTTATGGAAGCCCGCTCAAAGGCTACTTCCATTAACTTGACGGCTGATCAGCTTACGCCCGAAAATATTCAGAAATTTCAGGCCGCTCAAGACCAATTGAGTGGAACGCTGTCGCGCCTTTTGGCCGTTTCCGAAAACTATCCCAATCTGAAAGCAAATCAAAACTTTCTGGATTTGCAGGCGCAGTTGGAAGGCACCGAAAATCGCATCAGCATAGCCCGTAATGATTTTAATGATGTAGTGAAAGAATACAACCAATCGGTGCGTACTTTCCCCGCTGCGTTGTTTGCAGGCATGTTTGGATTCCAGCAAAAAGGCTATTTTGAGGCATCTCAGTCCTCGCAGACAGCCCCAACGGTAAAATTCTAACTGGTAGGGAGTAATGAGTATTAAGTATATTTTTTCTACTTAATACTCATTACTATTTACTCAATACTTAATCATGCAAAACCTCCCTTTTTCCAAAACTGACCAAGAGCGAATTGTCGCGGCTATCCGTAATGCTGAAATGGCAACTTCGGGAGAAGTACGTGTTCATATTGAGCAATCTTGTCCCGAAACCGACGTGATGGAACGGGCTAAGCAGGTGTTTGCGCAATTGGGAATGCATAAAACGGCGTTGAAAAACGGCGTTTTGTTCTATCTAGCTTTTGGCGACCGCAAATTTGCCGTACTGGGAGATAAAGAAATTGACAAACGGGTTCCTGCAGGATTTTGGGATGCTATCCGCGACCAAATGCGTGCCCATTTTGTAAAAGAGGCTTTTTCGGAAGGGCTCAGTGCTGGAATAGAACAAGCGGGGCAACAACTTAAAAAGTACTTTCCTCGCCAGGATAACGACACCAATGAGCTTTCAGATGATATTTCTTTTGGATAAACTTCAAGGTATGTTTTGAATTAAGAAATGATTAAATCCCTAACCCTTAGCTCCATAACGTTAATTACCCCAATGCGTCAACTCCTTTTTATTCTATATTTTTCGTTTTTAACCGTCGGTCTTTGGGCACAGGATATTCCTGAACCCATGTCGCCGAAGCGATTGGTCAATGATTATGTGGGTATGCTCAACGGGACCGAGCTTAATACCCTTGAACAAAAACTTCGGACTTACAATGACTCAACTTCTACCCAAATTACGGTGGTGGTAGTGAAAACGACGGGCGATTATCCCGCTGGCGATTATGCTTTTGAATTGGGCCGCCGCTGGGGGGTAGGACAAAAGGACAAAGACAATGGAATAGTGCTGCTATGGGCTACGCAAGACCGCAAGATTTTTATTGCTACGGGCCGGGGCATAGAGGGGGCTATTCCAGACGTGATTGCCAAACGAATCATTCGGGAAGTAATTACGCCTGAATTTAAGGCTGAAATGTACTATCGCGGCCTAGACCGTGGTACTGATGAAATTATTAAATACGCTACTGGTGAGTTCAAAGCCGACCCCTCTGACGGCGAAGATGGATTTCCGTTGGGGGTGATTATCTTCTTGATTATCGTTTTTGTCATTATCATCATTATCTTCTCTCGTTCCAATCGCGGCGGTGGTGGAATGGGTAACCGTGGCGGCGGCTGGATTCCATACACAACTTACTCTGGCTGGGGAAGCTCCTCCGGAAATTGGGGTGGTGGTAGCAGTGGCGGCGGTAGCAGCTTTGGCGGATTTGGCGGCGGTGATTTCGGCGGCGGTGGTGCTGGCGGAGATTATTAATCCATTGAATGGAAAAATAGGCGCGAAATTTGATAGATATTCGGAAAAACACTAAAATTGAGCAGTGAGGTAAAAATTAAATTTACCGTCAAAAAGCTGTTTTTCTTACGTTCCTTTTTTCTTTTTGGGTGCCAAACTATATGAAAGTACGTCCTTCTGCTTTGATTATTGAGAACAACCACGTTTTATTATTGCGCTACAATTACAGTGGACACGATGTTTTTGCGTTACCTGGCGGAAATCCCGACCCAGGCGAAACGCTGACGCAAGCCGTTGAAAGAGAGCTGAGTGAAGAACTTGGTATTGAAACCGAAATCGAAGAAATGCTCATGGCGGGAGAAGTGTTGCTATCACCCGTTAAAGAAGATGTGCTTCATTGTATTTTTAGGGCCCAAATAGTAGGAGGAATTCCCATCCTTAATCCTGCCCAAACAACAGCCCTTGAAGTAGTGTGGCAACCCGTTGCTGCTTTGGCTCAGCTTAATCTTTATCCTAACGTTGGTTCTTACATCGCTTCCATGACGGGCGGATACGTTGGAAAAATAGATCAGTCTTTTTTCGGATAAGCGTACGAACCCCCAACCATCCCGACCAAACTGGCCGATATTCCGTAGAGCAGGGCAGGAAAAGTAGTGTGCCACACAAATTCACACACAATCCAAACGCTCAATCCCAGAATCATTGAAGCCAAACTTCCAACAGCGCTGGCTCGTTTCCAGTGCAATCCAAACGTCAGCGGTACAAAGAGCGAAACCAAGCTGAAAGCGGAGGATTCACTCACCAATTCGAAAATATCCTGCCTTGATTGGGCCATCCAAATGCACGCAAGTGTCACCAAAATTACGCCGATTCGCATCGTGGTCAGGAGCTGTCGGTCGTTAAGTTTGGGAAAGTAGGGTTTGACGATATTTTCTCCCAATACCGCCGCGGGGGCTAGAATGGCCCCGCTGCTTGTGCTCAACAAGGCTGAAATCAACGCTCCAAAAAACAAAATCTGTATCCAAAGGGGAGTATGTTTTAACACCATATTGGGAATAATCAATGCGGTGTTTTCCTGCATAAGTTCAGGATACAGCGTTTTGGCCGCCAACGCAATAAATAGCGGTAACAAGGCTACCGTCAGGTACATACATCCTGCCAATATCGAAGATTTTACAGCCGTATCGGCATCTTTAGAGGCCATTACACGTTGAAAAATATCCTGCTGTGGAATGGAGCCAAGGCCGATGGTAATCCAAGCCGCCAAGTATTCGGCGTAGCTTTGAAATGTTACTTCTTTGGGCGTAAACCGAAAAAAATCGGCTGGTTGTTGGCTCGTTACGGGCGAGATTCCACCCGTTTTGGTAAATAGAATAACAGCCAAAATAATAAGCCCTATAATGAGAATGATGTTGTGTAAAAAATCCGTGATTGATACCGACCACATTCCACCCATAAAGGTATAAACCATGACCAAGAGTGCTCCCACCCAAATACCAGTGCTCAAAGGCAAACCAAAAATAACCTGACCTACGATGCCCATTGCCACAAACTGGGCGGCAATCCAGCCAAAATACGAAGGGATAATCATGACGGCCGATACAAACTCGGAAGTGCGCCCAAAACGCACCAGAAAGAAATCACAAAAGGTGATGATGTTCCAGCGATAAAATGTTCGGGCAAAGAAAACACCGACCAACACTAAACACAACGCTGCCCCAAACGGCTCTTCCATAACGGCCAGAAAACCTCCTTCCAAAAATTCTGAAGGGGCGCCCATCATGGTTTCGGAACCAAACCACGTGGCAAATGTGACCATTGTTGCCATCACCAAGGGGAGCTTACGGCCTGCCAGTACAAAGTCTTCGGTGGTATGAATGCGGCGAGAAGCCCATACGCCTACTGCTATATTGAGGGATAGATAAAGACAAATAGCAAAAATGAGCATGTAAAGAATGGGTTTGGAGGTTGCCAAAAATAAAGGGTTTTACGAACTTTGGCAAAGTTCATTTATACATTACGCTTTTCGATCAACCCTTTCTCGTAATTAGTTCTTCAATTAATCAAAAAAACAATATGCATCGCGAATTAGACGGTTGGCACAGTCCAGCACTTAATAAACACATGGAAATTGCCACTTACGGGCATTATGGGTTTGCGCTTTTGATGATTCCTACGGCGGCATCAGATTACCTTGAATACGAGCGATGTCGGCTCATCGATAGCATTGGTAAGTCTATCAATGAAGGAAAAGTGAAGGTGTTTTCGGTCAATAGCATCAATACCGAAAGCTGGATGAACCCGCACATGAATGGCCGTGATAAAGGCATTCGTCACCAACAATTCAACGAATACATTTACAATGAAGTAATTCCGTACATCAAAAGTAAAGTTGGGCCTGATACTCCCATTATTGCGGCGGGGGCATCTTTTGGAGCCCTTCATTCGGCCAATCTTTATTTTCGTCGGCCCGACCTCCTCAATGGGGTGATTGCGATGAGTGGTTGTTATGACCTGACCGCCTATACCAAAGGGCATTACGACGACAATGTGTATTTTAATTCACCAGTACATTATTTACGCAATCTCAAAGACGAGGCGTATCTGTCTAAATACCGCTCTGAAGGGCATATTCATATCGTAACGGGCTCGGGGAGTTATGAGGACCCAGATTCTTCGCGTTATTTGTCCGACATTCTTCATTCAAAAGGCGTCAATCATGAATTGGATGTGTGGGGGCAGGATATTCCGCACGATTGGCCTTCGTGGCAAAAAATGCTGCCATACTATTTAGAAACAAGATTTTGAGCTAACTTTAGGCAGTGAAAACTCTCACCCGCCGCGTTCCTTAAAATAAATGCAACATCCCGATTTCATCGTGCGTAATTTATTCTACTCTGATAAACTCTATAGCATCTAATGAAAAGGGCATTGATATTGATTAGTCTTTTGGTTTTTATCAAAGCCCGGATGCTGGGGCAGCAAGTAGACTGCGGCAACATCGGTTTTGAGTCAGGGACTACCTTGGGGTGGGAATTGACCAACGGCGTTGTACGGATTTCAAACGCAAAACTCGCCTATCAAAACGAAACGACGGGTTCGATAAACGCAAGACACTATATTACAAGCATCAGCGACGGATTTGACCCTAAGATTACCAACGAAAAAATTCCGATGGTGGCTCCGGGAAGTATGCATTCTATTCGTATTGGCACCAACTATTCTATGGGTGGCGGCTCGTTTGACCGTATCAAAACGTCTTTTCTCGTCACCCCCGAAAATACGCTTTTTCAATATCAGTTTGCACTTGTGCTGCAAAATGATAATCGACACGTTGACGCCCAAAAATCAGGATTTGACATTAATATCACTGATAGTAACGGTGAGCCTCTTTCTTGTAATTCTTTTGGGGTTCAGTTGCAAAACGCAGGTACAAGCGAAGGATTCAAAACCCAAGGCGACATTGAATATAAAAACTGGACCACGGGAGCCATTGATTTGCGCAATTATATAGGGCGAATCATTAAGATTGAAGTAACCGCCCACGGCTGCACGGGTAGGGAGCATTTTGGGTATGCGTATTTTGATGCCCAATGTGTAAAATCAGAGGTAAAAGTAAACACGCTTTGCCCTGATGCACAGGGATACATGACATTGAACGCGCCCGATGGATTTGGGAGCTATCTCTGGAGTAACGGCGAAAAGACGGCGAATGCGCGCGTAAAAGCCAATTTGGGAGAAGTGTATACGGTCAAAATTTCCCCGTTGGATAAACTGGACGAAAGCTGCCAATTGCAACTGGATTACAAGATAAAATACTACAAAGCCGATACCTCCATCTCGCGAACGATTTGTGAGGGGGAAGAAGTCAAAGTAGATGGTGAAAGCTTTAAAACGACGGGTATTCACGTAAAAAAAATTCTACGGACCAACGTATGCGATAGCACCGTGCGGCTGAATCTGACGGTGATTCCTGCGGCTAATCATACCCAAACCGTGGCCATTTGCCTTGGGCAAAGCCTAAGAGTTGGGGATTCGGTATACACAAAACCAGGTACGTATCTGACGGCGGTGGCGCGGCCTTCAGGCTGCGACAGCATGGTAACTACCCGTTTGATTGTTGAAGAAATGCAGGTTCAAATCATAGGAAATTCGTCTATTACCCAAGGCGACAGCACACGGCTCGAGGTACAGGTAGAGCCGGTAGGCGCATTCAGTGTGCAGTGGAGTCCGCCGTTGGGGCTTGCGTGTGCTAGTTGCCCTTCCACTTGGGTACATCCTTTGAAATCAACTCAATATACGGTGGCGATCAAGAACGCAAGCCAGGCGTGTCAGCAATCCGAAAAAGTTAATGTATTTGTCTTACCCTGTAATATTTACATTCCCGATATTTTTTCACCTAACAATGACCAACAAAACGATGTCTTTTACGTGTATGGTAACTCTTGCGTTAAACAAATAAAAGAAATGGCGATTTATAACCGTTGGGGTGAAATCGTTTTTCGGAATGAAAATTTTACCTTTGCCGACCCCAAGCAGGGGTGGGATGGACGTTATTTAGGTGAAATTGCGGAAGGGGGAGTTTACGTTTATAAAATCGCCGTTGCCTTCACAAACGGTGAAACCAGCCACTATACAGGCTCAGTTTTGTTGGTGCGATGACCTCTTCCTCCGTTCCTTCTCTTACAGGTTTACGCGCTTTTGCGGCTTTGTTGGTTTATATTCATCACTATAATCCGTTTCCTGAATCCTCTTTTTTATATCAATTGGCGCGTGAAGGTTACGTGGGTGTGACGGTATTTTTTGTACTCAGTGGTTTTCTAATTACGTGGAATTACGTCGACAAGCTAAGCGCTACTGCCCAACGACAACGCTTTTATCTTCTGCGTTTTGCTCGAATTATGCCCCTTTACTGGCTGTTATTGACGGGGCTTTATGGGCTTCAGTGGTTTACAAAAGGAAATGAAACGGCTTCTTTTTTTGCGCAATTTTCTAATTTTTTATTTCTTAAAGGGCTGATTTCATCGTTGGTTTTTAGCGGTATTCCCCAAAGTTGGTCGTTGAGCGTTGAACTATGTTTTTACCTCCTTGCGCCGTGGTGGATTTCTCTGGTGGCTAGGCGTCGGTGGTTGGTATTGGCTTTGTTGTATTCTTCCTTTATTTTGGGGCTGTTTGTGTTGTACAAAAATCACCTGTCGTTTGGGAGTTTCTATACAATTTTTGGTCGTTTCTTTGAATTTGGCGTTGGGATTTATGCGGCGCTGTGGCTACGAAAAAATCAGAGCCCACCAGTCTTTCGGTTCAAAACCATCATAGCGGTTGGGGGAGTAATTGGGGTGGTAATCGGCTACGTCTTAGCGGTTTATTATGGGCAATTCTCGGTTTTTTATACCGAGTGGCTTCTCTATAATCTTTTGCTACCAGGTGTTCTTGGTTTTGGGTTAGTTGGGCTTTCTACCGAAAAAACCTTCATTAACCGCGTATTATCCTATTCATTTACTCAGACTTTGGGTAAATCCTCTTACGCATTTTATCTGATTCATATTGGGCCTGTCGCAGTAGTGCTACAACGTTATGTTTCCAACAACGGCTTGTTGTTGTTGATTTTGCTGTGGATTGTGGCGTATGGACTGTACCGATGGGTAGAAAGGCCTTTATACTTCTTGATTATTGACGCAAAAGCGCAGAGAAGCTAAACTTTGCTCCTTAGCGCCTTTGCGTGAAACAATGCATTACCGCAACAACACCAACTTACCTGTTGTTTTCACTCCTTCGCCCAAAGTAAGTTCTTTGCCGTCTTTTTTGACCGTAACTCGGTATAGATAGGTGCCCATCGCCAATCCTGCGGTGGTGTTCCAAATCCATTCGTTGGCTCCTATGCGAGGCGTAAGACTTACCTCTTTGACAATCCGACCCTCTATATCAGCAACGACAATGGTGGCTTCGGTAGGAGCTTCTTTTCCCGAAATCGTAAATGCAAAACGTAGAAAATCTTGAAAAGGATTCGGGTTGGCCTCAACGCTTATAATCCTTTGTTCATTAATGACCCTAAAGGTAATTTGATACAGGCCTGTACGGTTGTTGGTGGCATCAGCTCCCTGTACTTGCAACGTGTACAGTCCGTCGGGAAGCGTGCCAGGGCGGTATTCGATACGTACTACATTTTGGTTGTTGGCGGGCGTGAATCTAAGGCCAGGATTCGTAAAACTGATGCGCTGAAACGTACTTTGACCCGGGCGCTGGAGAAACACATCAATACCAACCGTGTCGCGCTTAAACAGAAACTTATTTTCATCTTTAAGCTGCACCACAATCAGTGGATTGGCCGAAACTACTTCTCCGTCTTTGATGCGCTGGTCGTCGAAGGCTACATCCAGTACAGGCGCCAATCGGTCTGCAATTACGGTGTAAGGAAGATTGACGACATTGTTGGCATAGCTTTGTTCGGGTTGCCGTCGCGGGTTAAAATTGACCAGTAAACGATTATCACCGCCACGGCCCAAGGTCGGGAGCGATACCGTAAAAGAGGTTTCCTGATTGGGGGCGAGTTTAGCCAGTTTTTTTTCGGTGATTTGAGGTGTGCCGCTGGGGCCGAAAATCGTTTGCTGTACCACCACGGAATCTTGAAACGCTACGTTGGAGACGTTTTTGAAAGCTACATTCACCGTCAATATTTCTCCTTCCTGTCGCTCAATCACGCCGCTGAGATTAGAAGTAGCGCTCCCCTCGGCAACGGGCGTATACATGACGAGCCAATTGCGAAGCTGGGCGGGAGTAGTAATATTGACGTCAGGATTTGTTAACCGCAAGCGTAACCGTAAGAAAGGATAACGGCGAGCGTCGATGGTTTTTAAGTCCAATGACTTATTGGCTGATTGATTGACCAACAAGGGTGTTTCTTTTCCGTTCAAATCCACACCTAGCACCGTTAGGGTTGATTGTTGGGTATTGACAATGGATTGTTGGTTGGTAAGTGAAGCCCAACTACTGGCTGGACCAATGAGTGAGGATGTAATTTGTCCCGTTGATTTGGTGCTTTTTAAGGTAAACCCATCCAAGGTCAGTGTCTTAATGCTAGGGGCTATATCGTTGGGGTCGGTGGACAACTCTAGGGCGGGTTTGTTGGCTCCCTTTTGAAGAATGAGCAGATTTGGGCTACGCAAAATAGTTTCGTTGACCCCCAAAGCTTTCAATTTAGCGATTTCGGAGGAGGGCCATTGGTCAAAACGAACAGCACCGACCGACATAAGGACAATCCAATCGCCGTTGGGGACTGCATCAATCCATTTGCTGAACAGTTGATTGTTAATGATTTCGGGCTGACGAAGCGTGTTCATGACGTAAGGCGGGTTGCCGCAATTTCGGCTTGGCATGACCGAATACGCCTGAAGATTGTCGCGGTGCAGGGCCGTTACGACGATATTTGCTTCGGCATTGGCTCCTTGAAAGGTGCTACAATTGCTTTGGGCCACAAATAAAATGTCGCTGATAGTGAGCTGATTCACCTGATGCCCCTGATTAAACCCACCTACCGAACTTCCTGCCACCACCGCCTTTATGGGCACCGCAATGGGAGTGTAGTTCCAGGTGGGTTGTGACGTTAGAGAAATGTTAATGTCGAGTGGGGTAGCTTTGGTAAACTGTACGGCTTGCCGCTGAGTCCAGCCTTCGCCCGCGTTTTGGATATAAGTGAAAGAACTTTCACTCCATACGTTGTCACTTCCGGCGGGGCGGTCGGCATAGCGGATACGCCAAAAATAAGTGAGGCTGTCGCGAGAAAGTAACGCTACTTTCCAACTAGGCAGTAGGGTTGCTGTGACATTTTGTGAGCGTTTAAAAGGGCTATCAAAACGAGCGGTGGTGTCAAGTTCAATGGTATAATTTCGGCTGGCGTTATCGATGTGTTGTGCCAACAACTGTACTGTCGGTATTCCGTTTTCTGCGGAAGAAACAATGGCATATTCTGCGGGTATCAGAGGGTACGCACCAGCTACGGGCAGAGCGATTTCGACGGCTGCCATATTATTCGACTTGTTCATTTCGACAAGTGTATTGGTAGGGTCCAACGTCACTTCAAAACGATTGAGTCCATTTTGGTTACGGTCGCTTGGGATGTGAAACAGCAAGGTGTCCTGATAAGTCACGGAGGGAAAAGTAGCCTCAAATACTTGCACGGCTCCGTCGCGGGTAGTACGGGTGAGGCGAACGGGAAGTTTTTCGTTACGGTAAAGTCCCAAATTTGAAACCACTACCCGTACTTCCAATGAATCGCTCAAAGGCCCAATTGCGCTTCCGTTTTTACCTTTTACGCTGATTCCCTGACTTATTACGGCATAATCGGGTTGTTTGGTTGGAAACAATACTACGGCGGGGTCGCCTTGCAAGGTCATTTGTTGTGCATCTGCCTGATAAATAGGGTCATTGGGGAGTTTGGCTAATGTTTTGCGCATGATTTGTTGGTGCACTTCCCCAAACGGGCGGCTCAGATTGGTGCTGTCGCCGAGAAGGGTTTCATAAAAAGTGCTGGCAAAGTCACGGAGCGAGTGAACAAAGGCATAGTTGGAATGGGCCAAAAATAGAATGGCGCCTCGGTCTTTGGCTCCTACCCAATCAATGGGAAAAGTATTGGAACCGAAGGTGAAATTACCCAATACACAGCCATTGGCATAGACCAACGGATAGCGTCCTTTGTTGCGAAATCCTAGTACATCATCCGAGACATGTCCAATGTTGATATCAGTTACCTGCAAACTGGAATGGCCAAAAAGCGTAATGATGCCTGCTCCTTCGTTGACTTCATTGGCGATACCAACGTACTCAACTGCTTCGTCTGTTTTTTTGGTGATGGTAGTGACACGCGCCCCCAAATATTGGCGTTGGGCTTTTTGTTTAAAGCCATTCATGATTTGCAAAAATTGACCTTGCTCGAACAATGTAGTACCGCCGCTGAGGTGAAGTACATTTTTGCGCCAAAGAGCGTTCATGGGCGTAGCTTCATGTTCACGTACTTTTTCCAAATAATTCAGTACGGTTAGTGGGCTATCGGTCCAAAGTCGCCCCGTGGGAATGGCGGCAAGGAGTTGGGGTTGCCCTTTGAGTCCATGAGAAAAAAGATTATCGGACCCTGGCCAACCAAACGACGGTACCATATCGACTTGACTGCGAGTAGGTTTGGTGCGATTAAAGTCTACCTGCTCGGTGCGGCCAATAATGAATAAAAAGCGAGGGTTGCCTTTGTCGGCCATAAACTGGATAAAACGGCGAATAGCCAACGGACTGAATTCACCGTAGTTAAATTGATTCACTAAGAAATCAGTATCCACGGTCAGGGTGTCATAACGCCCACCTGCGATGGATGATCGATAGCCGCCGAATTGTTTGGCTGCACTTGCCAGATTGCGATGCGTGACGATGAGATAATTGGCTTTGGTAGCGTCTATATTCCGAAAACCAACGCGTTGAATACTTGGTACGGAGAGAACCGTGCGCGTAGCAAAAAGCGTTTTGGCGGTGTTTGTCCCGCGAACAACGGCCTTCAGGGTAGAATTTTCAAGTGTGGTGCCGATGCGAACGATGTTCTTTTTATCCGTGATGTCAAACAAACGAACTTCGTTTACAGAGTTGGGGATTTCAAGGTAAGATTTGCCAACGGCACTTGGGTTAAGGTAAAAATATTTCTGGGTTTTATTCTGTAAATCAAAACGTTGTGGATAGCGCAAGCGGTAATACGTGATGCTGTATACATCTTCTGCTTGCTCAGGAAAAGTGCCGCGTGAGGTGGTGGAAATAGAAATTCGGTTACTGTCGAGCGATACATCCGAAAACGCAATTTCTCTTTGTACTAAGAGTGCATTTTGGTGGTTAAACCGTACGGTATCCACCAACCGATTGGCTACGGGGCTGCTTCCTACCTTAATTTCCACAAAATGCAGGCGATGGTCGCGCCCCATCAAATGAAGTTCGAGTTGGGGTTTAAAACTGGTACGAACGGGGTGTTCTAGTTGAATTCGTTTGGAAACGACCGCGTTTTTGTAAAGTTCAGGACCTGACCAGCCTTCACCAAAGTCATAATACGAATGTTGAGCGCCCTGCGATGTCCCCAACGGGTACATCAGCCCTTCCGACATACCTACGTAGTTATAGCTTGCAATGTTAGAAATCAACAAATCTTCGCGGTGAAATGCCTCTGGCGTTAGGTTGGAGGTATTTTGTTCCTGATACGAAGCCATGCGCTTTCCGGGCTGCCCATCCAAACGCCAAGTGATAAAATAAGCCGTGGTGTCGGTGTACAAATTGTAGATTTTGTGGGGTTGGGCACTGTGCGGAATGTACAGCAAAGAGTCTTGGGTTCCGTCGTTTCCTTCTCCGTAAAACTCCAGATAATCAGCTTCATCCCATTTTCCATCGGCCTCTCCCTGTATCCAAATGGCCTGCTCTTCACCCCGGAAAAACAGCTGCATCGAAATTGGATTGGTTGTTCCTACTGGAAACCCCGCTTGGCGTAATTCGGCCGTTGAAATTTTATAAATGCCTTTTTGCGCAATCGGAATCTTAAAATACGTTTGCTGATGATTGATCCATTCGTTGCCATAGGTGGTTTGGGCGTGGGTGGATAAAACGAAATGGGTGAAAAAGAATATGCTGATAACAGCCGCTAACCTAACTCGCATCTGATTGTATGTTACGGATTTACCTCTGCCGGTAGAAACGGATGCAATTTACTCCAGAAATAGTAAAAATCCTGTAAGTGGAGAGGAGGATTTTAGAGATGTTAACGAAAGGTGATAGAAGAGATGTGTTGAGGTTTGACTTCATCGAAGTCAAACCTCAACAGGTTCCTTTGCTAAGAATAAAACTAAATGATAAAAAATAATTTGTTATGCTTGCAGAGTATTTTTTGCAAAAAAAATGTTTGTTTTGTAGTAAATAATTTCAAATTGAGAAACAACCTTAAACCATGAACGCATATATTGTAGCCGGATACCGCTCGGCGGTGGGCAAAGCCCCCAAAGGTACTTTCCGTTTTACACGCCCCGATGACCTCGGAGCCGAAGTAATCAAACACATGATGGCACAATTGCCAGCGTTGGACCCTGCTCGCGTGGACGACCTCATCGTAGGCAATGCCGTGCCTGAAGCGGAGCAGGGAATGCAGATTGCCCGCTATATTTCGCTATTGGCCTTGCCCAAAAGCGTGCCCGGTTTTACCATCAACCGTTATTGTGGCTCAGGAGTAGAAGCCATTGCCCTTGCGGCGGCCAAAATCCACGCTGGTTTTGCCGATTGTATTGTGGCGGGTGGGGTAGAGTCTATGTCGATGGTGCCCACAACGGGTTGGAAAATGGCGCTTAACTATGAAATCGCCAAAGAACACGCCGATTACTATATTGGTATGGGACTGACGGCAGAGCAGGTGGCCAATCAATTTAAAATCAGTCGAGAAGACCAAGATGCTTTTGCGTTGGCATCGCACCAAAAAGCACTTGCCGCGCAGGCAGCGGGCAAATTTGATAGTCAGATTGTGCCAATTACCGTCAAAGAGACTTATTTTGACGTCAATAGTGGCAAAAAGAAAAACAAAGAATACGTAGTCACCCAAGATGAAGGGCCTCGTGCAGATACCACCTTGGAAGCACTGGCGCGCTTGAAGCCCGTTTTTGCGGCGGGTGGTAGTGTTACGGCAGGAAATTCATCCCAAACTTCCGACGGAGCTGCTTTTGTGGTCGTGATGTCAGAAAAGATGGTCAATGAGCTGAATCTCAAACCCGTGGCCCGTATGATGTCGTACGCATCGGCGGGTGTGGAGCCGCGTATTATGGGCATTGGGCCCGTGGCGGCGATTCCTATTGCGCTCAAACAAGCTGGATTGCAGCTGGCGGATATTGACCAAATTGAGTTAAACGAAGCCTTTGCAGCACAATCATTGGCGGTCATTCGAGAGTTGGGCATTGACCCGACCAAGTTAAATCCAAATGGCGGAGCCATTGCGTTGGGGCACGCGTTGGGTTCAACGGGTGCGCGTTTGTCGGTGCAGTTGTTCAATGAAATGCGCCTCCGCAATCAAAAATACGGCATGGTTACGGCCTGCGTGGGCGGTGGACAAGGCGTAGCAGGAATTTATGAATTCCTGAATTAAGGTATTCAGTCTTATAAAGTTTTAGACTGAATACCAATTTTTCAGTCTAAAACTTTCCAAGGCTGACCTTGTGATTGTATTAGTCATTTACCGCAATCACTGAGATTTCTACGTTGACATCTTTTGGCAAACGTGCCACTTCGACGGTCTCGCGGGCGGGGTACTGATCCGTAAAAAATTGACCGTATACTTCGTTGACTTTAGTGAAGTTGTTCATATCCTTCAAAAAAATTCCCGTCTTAACGACATTGGAGAAGTCGAGTCCTGCCTCATTCAAAATGGCTTTGATGTTGAGCATTACCTGACGAGCTTCGTCTTCAATCGTTCCGTTGACCAACGCGCCCGTGGCAGGGTCAATGGGGATTTGGCCAGAAACATACAGTGTATCTCCAACCATTACAGCCTGGGAATAAGGGCCAATCGGCGCGGGAGCGGCGTTGGTAAAGATTATTTTTTTGGGCATGACTTTTGGGTTTGAAATGAAAGACAATAGATGTTAGACGTCCAATTCACGCAAATACATCTGGATGGTATTTTCTAGCCCATAATAAAGGGCGTCGCAAATGAGAGCGTGGCCGATGGAGACTTCATCCAAATGCGGAATTTGTTCTTTTAAATAACGTAAATTTTCGAGGCTCAAATCGTGGCCTGCGTTCAATCCCAGCCCCACTTCCTGCGCTACTTTGGCGGCTTTTACGTAAGGAGCTACGGCTTTTTCGCGATTTTCGGGGTATTCCGTGGCGTATGGCTCGGTGTATAGTTCAACGCGGTCAGCGCCGCAAATTTTGGCCCCTTCTACCATTGCCTCGATAGGGTCTACAAACACAGAAACCCGAATGCCAGCACCTTTGAAAATCTGTACCAAGTCGGTAAGGCGGTCGCGGTGCGTGATGGTATCCCAACCTGCGTTGGAGGTGATAGCCCCTAGCGCGTCGGGAACGAGCGTCACTTGGGCGGGGCGGGTGGCGAGTACGAGTTCAATGAATTTAAGCTCGGTAGGATTTCCTTCAATGTTGAACTCTGTCGTTACCACTTGTTTCAAATCCAGTACGTCTTGGTAACGAATGTGGCGTTCGTCGGGACGGGGGTGTACCGTAATGCCTTGAGCACCAAATGCTTCGCAATCGAGGGCGGTTTTGACAACGTTGGGATTGTTGCCTCCGCGTGAATTGCGCAGAGTGGCTATTTTGTTGATATTTACGCTGAGGCGAGTCATTTTTGATCGAATATTTTAGTGTCGTTGGGCGTTGAAATGAGGGAGTAAAGCCGTATTTTAAAGTATGCTTATGCCCGTTATTCTAACTTTCAACGCATCATAATGGTTTCAAAAGTATTCGGAAATAGTCTTTTACACAATTTTTGGGACAGAATCTTGTTATTCTCACTTTTTGTCTATATTTCGACAAATTATTACCACGTTAAACACTTTATCAATCTTGAAAGAAACCTATCAAAAATGGTATTCGCCCACGTTGGGCCGGGATATTGAAATGCTCGTGATAGGGCATTGGGGGTATCCCATTCTCCTGTTCCCGACGTCGATGGGCAGGTACTACCAAAACAAAGAGTTTGGGCTAACTGATTCGGTACGAGGGTTTGTTGACGCAGGGAAAATAAAACTGTACCTAATCGACGGAATCGACGAAGATAGTTGGTACGCCAAGCATTTACCGCCGGCGGTCCGGGCGCATAACCATTCCGTCTATGACCGTTTTTTGAACGACGAACTGGTGCCTTCGATTCGCCGTGAAGCCAATGTGGATAAAATCGCGGTGGCAGGATGTAGCTTTGGGGGCTATCATGCACTCAATTTTGCTTTCAAACACCCCGATAAAGTGGCTTATATGATTAGCATGAGCGGGGCTTTTGACATCCGTAATTTTGTAGAAGGCCACCACGATGATACCGTTTACTTCAATAATCCCGTTGATTTTATCCACAACGAAGAAGCATGGAAGTTCCATCATATGAAAATTGTGCTAGGGACTTCGGAATGGGATATTTGCCTTGATGCCAATATCCAGATGTCTAATCTTCTGAAAAACAAAGGGATTCCGCACTGGTTGGACATTCGAGGCTGGGACAAACACGATTGGCCACTTTGGAACAGGATGTTTCCCGAATACGTGTCTCAAATGGGGCTATAAATCAGTCTATCTTGCAAATAATTGTCATCTAAAAATCACACTAACCGCGCCGGGGCATCCGGTGATTCATTTATGAAAAAAATAGGAATACTTCATGGAATGGAAAATACATTCCCCCAAGCTTTTGTTGAACGGGTCAACCAATTAGATGGTAAAAATATTATTGCAGAGCCAGTACTAATTGATCGGGTAGTACAGGGAGAAGCCACTGACTACGCCGTCATTATCGACCGTATTTCGCAGGATGTGCCTTTTTATCGGGCGTTTCTTAAAAATGCCGCGCTTTGCGGCACCGCGGTTATCAACAACCCGTTTTGGTGGAGTGCCGATGAGAAGTTTTTTAATAATGCGCTAGCCGTGAAACTAGGTGTGCCAGTGCCAAATACGGTATTGATGCCTTCCAAAGAACGTCCGACCGATACTTCAGAAACTTCATTTCGTAACCTGAAAATGCCGATGGCCTGGGGAGAAATGTTTGAATACGTGGGTTTTCCAGCCTACATGAAACCCCACGCGGGCGGAGGGTGGAAAAGCGTCTATAAAATCCATGATATGGATGATTTGTGGAACAAACACGCCGAAACCGAACAGTTGGTGATGATGCTGCAAAGTGAGGTTACCTTTGAAGATTATTATCGTTGCTATTGTTTGGGTGGTAAATACGTCCACATCATGCCGTATGAGCCGCGCAATCCTCACCACCTTCGCTACGCTACGCAGCCCAAAACCACGGGTGAGGCCCATAAAAAACTCATTGCTACGATTACTGATTATGTATTGCGTCTCAACAAAGCCCTCGGGTATGATTTTAATACCGTAGAATTTGCCGTACATGATGGCATTCCGTACGCCATTGATTTTTGTAATCCTGCGCCCGATGCCGACATTCATTCCGTAGGACAGGAAAACTTTGATTGGATTGTTGAAAACGCCGCTAAAATGGCCATCGAAAAAGCAAAAGCGCATAAAGAAGGCAAAACCAACCTTACGTGGGGTAGTTTTGTGCGCACTTCGGCCATGAATTTGCCGATTGCAAATTTGGCCAAGGGCGATGTCGAACCCACCGAAGAGGCTCCCAAAAAAGCTGCGCCCAAAAAGGCAAAAGACGAAGAACCAGCTAAAAAAGCGCCCAAGAAAAAATAAGTTTATTGTTTGCTGTTGGTACGGCGGTGCTAGGCTCATCGGCGTACCAACCGCAAACGGCATCCTGTAAACTCATCTGCTATGCCCCTTTTTACACTCGGAATTGAGGAAGAATTTCAGACAATAGACCCTGAAACTCGTGGGCTGCGCTCCCACATGTCGAAGATTGTAGAGGATGGTAAAATCATTCTTAAAGAGCGCGTTACGGCCGAAATGCACCAGTCGGTCGTGGAAGTAGGAACCAATATTTGTACCAATATTCAGGAGGCGCGTCAGGAGGTGACGTACTTGCGGAAGATGATCATTGATTTGGCAGCGCAGCAAAATCTTAAGATTGCGGCGGCGGGTACGCACCCTTTTTCTGATTGGCAGGATGAGCTGATTACGCCCAATCCGCGCTACGATAAGCTTATCGAAGAAATGCGTGACGTGGCGCGTGGCAACTTGATTTTTGGGTTGCATGTTCACATTGGTATTCCTGACCGGGACACGGGGGTCAAACTTATCAATTCATTGACGTACTTTTTGCCGCATATTTATGCACTTTCTACCAATTCGCCTTTTTGGTGCGGACGCAATACGGGTTTTAAATCGTATCGCTCAAAAGTATTTGACAAGTTTCCTCGAACGGGTATTCCCGAATATTTTGAAACGGCGCACGATTACGACGATTACGTAAACCTGCTCGTTAAAACGGGGTGCATCGACAACGGCAAAAAGATTTGGTGGGACCTGCGCCTGCATCCTTTCTATAATACCATCGAATACCGCGTCTGTGATATTCCGATGCGGGCCGATGAAACCATCTGTTTGGCGGCGCTCATGCAGGCGTTGGTGGTGAAGATTTATAAGTTGATGAGCAAAAACCTCAACTTTCAGCATTATCGCAAAATCCTTATCAACGAAAACAAGTGGCGGGCGGCTCGTTACGGAATTCACGGCAAACTCATTGATTTTGGCCGTAAAGAAGAAGTTCCTTATTATAACTTGGCGCAAGAGCTGCTTGAGTTTGTGGATGATGTGGTTGACGACCTCGGTAGTCGAAAAGAGGTAGAATACATTCACAAAATTCTGGAAATGGGTACTGGAGCCGACCGTCAGTTGGCGGTATGGGAAGCCACGCAGGATTTTACTCGGGTAGTGGATTACATTGTGCAAGAAACTGCCTATGGATTGTAATGAAGGAATTGGCCTTCAGAATGAGAGAATAAAAAGTTTTCGGCCATTCGGGTTCTTTTTTGAAAAAAATCCGAATGGCCGAAATAATTATAAGCTGGTCAAAAAAGCCATCGTATCTACCCCATCGGCGTAGTCATACAAAGACGGTTTTTGAGCTTCCCCCAATGGAAGACTTGACGGGAAGTGACCTTCTTTGGACACAATGCACTGGATCTTTTCAGAATGAGCTTCCAATTTTGATTTTAGGTCGTGGGCATTGGCGTAATATTCAAAAAACAGCACCGAAATAGGCGAAACCAACGATTCGGTTTCCCGGAGCATCAAAAAACCATTGTCGAGGTGCGGCTCCCGGTTGACGAGATACACCGATTTGTTGTATTCATAATTATTAAAATACTTATGATGGTTTCTAAAAAAGTCGAGTTGCGGCTCGATGGCTTCATAAAATTTAGAAAAATCATAGCCTGTGGGAACAAAGATTTTGGAGACATTGCGGCAGCCGAGGCCAAAATAGGAGTAAACATCTCTTCCCAATCCCATCAATTCTTCGTTTGTTTCTTCGCCCGTCAAAATTCCGACCGATGTACGGTTGCGACGAATAAGGTGCGGTTTCTTGGAAAAATAGTATTCAAAATAGCGGGAGGTGTTGTCGCTGCCCGTGGCAATGTAGGCATCAGCGGCGTTTAAACGTTCGGCAAGGGTGATGCGTTGAGCCAAGGCGGGTGCTATTTCAGTCAATTTTTCAATCAAAAACAGCATCAAGACGCGGTCGTCGGTGCTGAGTTTGGCCATAAGGTGATGACCGCTGAGGAGTACGCTCAGTAAATCATGAAAACCAACGGCGGGAATATTTCCAGCCATGACCACCCCGATTTTTTTGGGGACAAAATCAGGCTGCCATGACTGTAATTGATAGGTACTGAGCCAAGTTCGAAGTTTTTCTTCGTTGAGGTATTCTTCTCCGATGGCCTTCAGTGCATGGGTAACAAAGTCAGGAATGAACCAATGATTTTGTGAATATGCCTTAAAGACAACGTCTTCTATGGCATTGGAGGTGAGGATTTTGCCCAGCTCAACAAAGGGTGCTATGTGTTCGGTGCTATTATTCATTGAAATATTTATGGGAAAAGTACAAAAAATCAAAGAATTATGATTTTTATGACCCAACCGAAACTTTAAATAATTAAATTTGTTTTTTGATTACAAGTGCAAATATCCCAAAACTAAACGATACAGTGCAATTATGGCAATCATGATTACTGACGAATGCATCAACTGCGGTGCATGCGAGCCGGAATGTCCGAATACTGCAATATACGAAGGTGGCGTAGAATGGACATACGCAGGTGGTACTCATTTGGAAGAAGTTGACTATGGTGATGGTACCGTTGTAGACGCCAAAGTAAAACAAGCACCTATTTCAAACGAATTTTACTACATTGTTACTGATAAGTGTACTGAATGTATGGGTTTTCATGAGGAGCCGCAATGCGCCGCTGTTTGTCCCGTAGATTGTTGTGTGGCCGATCCAGAAAATGTAGAGGATGAAGAAACATTGCTTGCCAAGAAAGCGTGGATGCACGGTGAATAACCCAATGTCTTTTAAATAAGAGGAAAGTTCCTTCAATCTAAGCCCCTGAGATTTCTCAGGGGCTTTTTTTGTGCGCTTTATGCCGATTTTGATTTAATAATTTAAGGATGTTTCGAATGGCCAAGTTGAAATAAAATATAATTATTCAAATGTTTTGTTTACATATTGTTGAAGTAGTGGGCAAATAATATTTTGAGATTATTTAATAATGCAGAATAAAACTAAAAGTTGTATTTTTTTAATAATAAATTAAATTTATCAATAATATTAAGTATAAAACTGCGGAAATATTAAATTTTTATGAAAAATTACTTAAAAAACGAACCAAAAATTTGGATTTTTATAAAAATAAGTCAAAGTTTGTATCGGAAAACAAAACCACTCAATACCCACCTTAAACAAAATAATATTATGAAAAAATTTAATTTACTTGTTTTATGTTTGTTTGCAACCTTTTTGGCTTTTCCTAAGGGAAATGCAGGTGGAAAAACAGATGGTAAGAAAGAAGAAAGTAAATCAGAAACTAAAGTAGAAACCAAAACAGAAGGAGAAGAAGAGAAAAAAGGCACTTTTACTTTTTCGGGTTATATTGATTCCTACTACATTGGCAATTTCAACAAGCCAGCTTCACGTTCAAACTTGGGTGCTTATTATGCTCGGGCATTTGATCAAAAATCAGGACAGTTCTCTTTGGGTTTGGTGCAAACCAAAATGCAGTATAGCAATGATAAGTCGGATGTGGTGGTAGATTTGGCATTCGGACCAAACGCCGACCTGGGAAACTACGGTAACGTACTGGGTGCTTTGGGCAGCAACACAAACACGGCTTTAGCCATTAAGCAAGCTTACTTTAACTGGAAAGCTTCAAGCAAGTTTACGCTTACGGCGGGTCAGTTTGGTACCCACATCGGTTATGAAGTAATTGATGCGCCTGTTAACTTCAACTATTCATTGTCAAATCTTTTCAATAACGGCCCATTCTACCACATTGGAGTAAAAGCTAACTATGCTTTTTCTGATAAAGTATCGTTGATGTTGGGTCTTGTCAACAACGTTGACAATTTGAATGATAACAACCGCAAAAAAGGTCTTATCTCTCAATTGTTTATCAATCCTGCTAAAGGCTGGAACGTATACCTTAACTTCATCAACAGCAATGAAGCCAGCCCTGATGACAACGGAAACACTCCTGATGCGCACTACAGAGTGTTAGATTTGACCACTTCTTATCAGGCTACTGACAAGCTCTTGGTTGGATTGAACGCTGCTTACGGTTCACAAAAAGGTGATTATCAAGGTGCAGGTGGCCCAACTACAGCGCAAACATGGGGCGGTGCTGCGGGTTACTTCAACGTTGCGGCCAGCGATATATTCAGTATCGGAGCGCGTTATGAGTATTTTGACAATAGTAGCGGTGTTCGTGCCCTGCTTAACAAAAAAGGAGAAGGTACTTCTGTAAATTCATTGACTTTGACTGGTAACTTCACTTTGGCCGATGGTCACTTGCTCATAAAACCTGAGTTCCGTTTGGATGCTTACAAGAAGGTGAGCGGCACTAGCGAAGCAAAAAATCAGCAATTTGAGGATGAAAACGGTGATTTTACCAAGAGTTCACAATCAACCCTTGGATTGGCTTTCATCTATAAGTTTTAGTACACTCGGTAAACCGTAACAGGTAGTCAGTATAGATTGTCGGTCAATCTGCTGACTACCCGCTACCAATTCCTACTTAATAAAACGTACAACCAAAACCAGTCAAGTAACTTTATGAAAAAGTACATCCCACTCGTAATTTTGTTGGGCGTGAGCCTTTTGGGGATTCTGATGCCTGCCATCCCTACCCAAATTGTGACCGAAGGTCTCAACTCAGGCGACATCGCCTGGATGCTCGTTGCCACGGCATTCGTTCTCCTAATGACTCCCGGCTTAGCGTATTTCTACGGAGGTATGGTTAACCACAAAAACGTAATTTCGACCATGTTGCAGAGCTTTATTGCCATGGGCGTAATCAGCATTGTTTGGGTGGTTGTTGGTTTCAGCCTTGCATTCGGTGATTCAATCGGAGGTTGGGTTGGAAATCCGCTGACATTCTTTATGTTCAAAGGTGTATTGGATGGCAAGCCTTGGTCACTGGCTCCTACCATTCCATTGGCATTGTTTGCATTTTTCCAGTTGAAATTCGCCGTTATTACTCCTGCGCTCGTTACGGGTTCGTTGGCTGAGCGTATCAAATTTCGCTCTTACATCCTTTTCATGGTGCTTTTCAGCATTTTCGTTTATGCACCTTTGGCGCACTGGACTTGGCACCCTGATGGTTTCCTTTTCAAATTAGGCGTATTAGATTTTGCGGGTGGTACCGTTGTTCACATGTCGGCTGGTTGGGCTGCTTTGGCGGGTGCTTTGTACTTGAAGCGTCGTCGGTCACACGTAGAAGCTAATTTCTTACCTCCAGCCAATATTCCTTATGTATTGTTAGGTACAGGTTTGCTTTGGTTCGGATGGTTTGGTTTCAACGCTGGTTCGGCGGTAGGGTCAGGTCCATTGGCCGTTTCAGCCTTGGCTGCTACCAACACCGCTGCTGCTGCTGCTGGTTTGGCTTGGGTTCTTTTTGATACTGCCAAAGGCAAAAAACCTTCCGCTTTAGGATTTTCAATCGGTGCGGTAGTTGGTTTAGTGGCCATTACCCCTGCTTGTGGTTTCGTAACCATTCCTCAGTCTATCTTTATCGGTGCTATTTCTTCAATGGTATCAAACTATTTGGCACACCTTCGTACCAAAACTACCTTGGATGACACGCTTGATGTATTCCCTTGCCACGGTGTAGGCGGTATGATGGGTATGTTGATGACAGGTATCTTTGCTTCTAAGGGTGTAAACTCGGCCGTTGTTGATGAAGGTTTGGCATATGGCACGTTTACGTTGTTCAAAAATCACTTGATTGCTTTGGTATTGGTTTCCGTCTTTGCGTTCGTGATGTCATACGTTATCCTGAAAGTAACTGACCTTATTGAGCCACTTCGTGTATCTGAAGAAGACGAAAAAGTTGGTTTGGACATCAGCCAGCACGATGAGTTTTTAGTTGAAGCTTAGTAATTCTCGCGGTTCATATCATCTAAATAATGACAATGAACAAGGGATGAATAAATATACCAACAAGACCACAGAGGGTTAGCCCTATTGACTGTGGTTTTGTTGTACTCGTTGAAGCTATCGGCTCTGCTGGTAGCTTCATTTTTTTTGTTCTTTTGCCTAGAAGGTGTATTTTGATTCTTATCAGTTGTTTTTGATATAACTCCTGATTTTTGGCACGAAAACAATCAAATGCCGCAAAAATACTACAATATCTATTTTTTATCCTTAAACATTCCTGTACGCTTTTTAGCCATTCCTAAAAGTTTCATTCCTTTTTATTTCTTCTAAATCGGCCGAGATATTGATAATAGAGAACATAACAACGAACCCAAATTTTGGTGTCGTTCTTAAATAATCTCTTAAACAAATTCAATTATCTATGGCCACGTTTTACAAAAACTCGCGCTTTGTTGTCATGCTGGCAGGGCTGCTGCTTGCCTTTACAACCGTGTTTGCCCAACAGCAAACCCTCGAAAACAACCAAATTTGTATGGACCCCATCGCTGGTCGTGGGGCGTTTATCAATGCCGTGAATACTGGCTTGTGCGTTGGCTGTACTGCTGCAAGCGGTGCCAACATCATCGATGGCAACTTAACCAACTTTGCTACGTTAACCACGGGAATCAGCTTGCTAGGCTCTGGTTCGGCGGTTTCGGTAAAAGATTCTCTCCAGTATTATCCCTCTGGCAACACCGTTGGTTTTGTGGTGGGAAGTGGCAGTACCCTTTTGGACGTAAATCTCCTCAACAACATCCAAATCAGAACTTACCGCAACGGAACCCTTGTGGAAACGGCCACGTTCAACAGCGGTTCGGGACTTTTGAAGGCAACGGCCTTTGGAGGAACCACGGGTAAGCAAATCCTGAGCTTCACTACAACGGGCGATTTTGACGAAGTGCAACTTTTTGCGGCAAGTGGTCTCTTAGGTTTGCTTTCTTCTTTGGATGTATACTACGCATTTGAAGGGCCTGCTTCTTGCCCACTAGACTGCGTCAATGCATTGGTAGGTGCTGATGCTTCGGGAGTTACTACAGGTTCTACAACGACTGGTCTAGGAGTATGTCTTGGGGGGGGAGTATCCAATCCTAACAACGCAATTGATGCTGATTCGACAAATGCGGCCCAGATAAGTCTGGTAGCTGGGATTAATTGTGCACGTTATTTGCAGGTTGCCTTGGCTAATACAGCCAGTCCTACTCCTGGAGATGTATACGCGGGTTTTGTGGTACAACAGGGGTCGGGTCTTTTGGATGTCAATGTATTGGGTAATATTACCATCACTACTTATTTAGGTAGTAACACAACTCCACTTCAGACAATCTCAGGAGGCTCTTTGCTTACGGCTTCATTATTGGGCGGTACGCGTGTACAACTTGGGTTCAAAGTAACGCAGCCCTTTGATAAAATCAGAATTTCAGGTGGCGGCTTATTATCAGTAGCTTATGATCTAAATGTCTACTATGCCTTTGTGAAAACAGACAGCGATGCCGATGGTATGTTGGATTGTATGGATAAATGCGCTGGAAATGACTTGCTAGACACCGACGGCGACGGTATTCCTAACTTCTGCGACCAAAATATGGCTGACTTGAACGTGTTAAAAACCGTAAACAACGACAGCGTAGCCGCAGGTACCGATGTTACATTTACCGTTACCGTAAATCGCCAGGCTGATTCAACAGGATTTGAGGCACCTACGGGCTTAAAAATCAAAGATTTACTTCCAGTGGGCCTTACCTACGTAAGCCATACGGCACCAACGGGAACTTTTTATGATCCAATCACTGGAATTTGGAATGTGGGTAGTGCGTTGAGCGGAGCTACTACGAGCCTTGCCTTGAGCATTACGGCAAGTGCGGATTCTAGCGGTGTTTTATCAAATATTGCAGAAGTGCTTTCCGTCAATGAAGGTGACCCAGATTCAACCCCAGGCAACGGCACTGCTGGGGCTGGAGATGACGACATTGCGAGTGCTTGCGTATCTGTACCCGTTTTTTTGTGCCCTGGCTCATCCATTTCATTGTCGGCCCCTTCAGGTTCTACTGCTTATCAGTGGTATCGTAATGGTACATTGATTCCTGGAGCTACTGATTCTACTTATGTTGTTACGGAGTCTGGAAGTTATACTTTCACGAGCTCGTCGGTGGGTGTCTGTGTTTCGGGTAACTGTTGCCCAGTGGTTGTTATTTACAGAACATTGGTGGCCAATGCAGGGGCAGATCCCGCTCCAGTTTGCGAAGGTACCACAGTTGAGTTGACTGGAAGCGGCGCTGGCGTAGGAGGAACTTACCTTTGGAGCACAGGAGCCACTACGGCTACTATTTCAGTAACACCAACGACCACCACAACTTACTACTTGACCGTTACTTCGGTAGATGGATGTGTGGATACTGATACCGTAGTAGTGACTGTAAATCCAAAACCTTTGCTTGGCTCAGTAATCGCATTGTGTAACAACGCAGGTACAACCGACAATCCTACTGACGATACCTTCACCTTTACCCTGAACCCTGAAGGTGGTAGCAATACAACGTATACTGTTAGCGGCGCTGTAACAGCTGGTCCGTTCAACTACGGAACGCCTCAAGTTTTTGGACCTTTCCTTGCTAGTTCAGGCAACAGAGTAATTACCATTACGGATGCAAATACATGCTCGACAACCATAACAGTGGTAGCTCCAGTAGGTGGCTGTTCAAACTGTCCTCCAACTCCTGTCTGCGTACCTGTAACGGTGAAAAAGCTTCAATAGCTTAAAGAAGTTGTTTGATACAACAAGAACTGCACTATTTAATTTCTAAGTATAAAATAGCCTTCTATCCCAAGAAGGCTATTTTTTTTATACCAATAAAATTATTTTATTTGTAATATAATCCATAACGTAGTATATATTCGTATATATTGTCGAGCATTGTTTTGTTACAAACATAATCATCCTTACTGATGATTTACAGTTTACATCTTTTGGTCGTTTTTATTAGCTTAATCTGTATGTGCCTGTGTATCAGGACAAACACGGGTGTTCATTTGCGTTATTTGGGTGGTTTGTTCCTGCTTATTTCAATTGCTGAATTTTTACAGTTTACCATACCAGAACAACTTCGGGCATCCTCTTTTTTTTTGGTAGTGCCCGAAACATTGAGGTTGGTCATTCCGGTGATGGTGGTGGGATATGTTCGGGCATCGCTTGGATTCAAGAATCATCTTTATTCTAAGTGGCTTTTGATTCCCGCTTTTTTACATTTAAAGGTGTTTTCTTATTTATACGCAGCGGGTGAGGTCTCGGCTTCCGATTTTACCAATGGGGCATTTCAGATGAGTGCTTCGGTGGCTGTAGGAATTTTCAGTGCCCTGGCTGGATTGTTTCTTTTTCAGTTTTTGTCAAAAAATTATGCCCGTTTGTCCCGTTCTATGCATCCAACCACCTCAATTTGGTTGAAAAGTATCGTTGGGTTCTTATTGTTTCAATCCTTAATGGCATTTTCGGGGGTAGGAATTCGGTCTTTTTGGGGTGAGAATTCAGCTCAGTTTAAGATTTATGAATTGTTTGGGCAAATAAGTCTTCTGATTTGGTGTTTGGGCACGATTTTTTTAATGATAAAATCACCTTTTGTATTGGAGGAGTTTGTGCCCGATGTTCACGTCTCTTATTGGGAGGAGGAGCGCATGTTGGGTCCAGAAACTAAAGTGGATAACCAAAACCATTATGAGCAAATTTCTTCTAAAAAGGAAATACCCGCAGATATACGGATAAAATATATAGAAAAAATTCGGGAAGAATTGGAAGTAAATGAGTTGTTTCTTGATTCTAAGCTGACACTTGGTAGCTTAGCCAAGAAAATAGACATCAGTCCCCACCAACTTTCTTATATCATCAACAGTGAATGGAAAATGAATTTCAATGAGTTTGTTAATTCATATAGGATTAACAAAGCTCAAACACTTTTAAAAGATATTGAATATCAAAGTGCCACCATTTTTGCCATTGGAATAGACTCTGGGTTTAATTCTGAATCATCCTTCTATACAGCATTCAAAAAAGCGACGGGGCATTCCCCAAAACGATACAGAGAGACATTAAAATTGACTTCAGAATTATAATTTAGGAGTGTTTTAGCGAAAAAAGAGCCTTTATTTGTTCGACATAATTTATCTGACCTAAAGAATAGGATAAATTAAGTGGCAAAATTGATTTGTTAAATTCGTATTCCAATTTTATGGAGATCAAATTAAGTCTTAAACCATCTAAGCAATGGATGGCAGAAGTTGCTGAGCAATTTGGCGTAGAGGCAGAATCTCCCACTGAATTTTACCATACAGACGGAAATTCTTTTATTAAATTAGACGCCATGCTTTTTGACAGGGAAGTGTCGGTTTTACTTGGAGAGTTATGTTGGTATAAACCACTGAATACATTAAAGGAGTCGCTTGGTACAAATGATTATTGGACTCTTACGTTTGTACAATCGGAGGATGCGCACACGCATTATTTGTTGGATAACAAAACAAGGCAGAAAACGCAGATGCAAAAATCAATGGTATTGTACAGTTCTAAAATGACGGTAGATACGCATTGGCCCGTTGGGAAACACTCCCGATTTGTGGCAATCAGTTTTCATCGCGATTGGCTGTATGATAAACTTGGCATTAATGCTACTGGTCAGGAAAACTATTCGCCTTTTATCAAATTATTGACTTCTGAGGCAGGAGTTTATTTGCAGGGGGCTTCTTTTTTTGACCAAACAGTGACGCTGGATAAACTTTTTGATGACACCTCTTCATTTACCAGAAGACTAGTGGCTCAGGCTCAATGCTATAAATTAATTGCTGATTTTATCGCTCAAGTAGGCCGTAGTGAGTCTACATTTCAACAAAATAGAATCAATCAACATGATTTGAAGCAAATAGAGGAGATTGAAAGCCGCTACTTTATGGTCAACAAACCACTTCCAAATCTCGAATTTTTGGCAAGTGAGGCAAATATGAGCTTGTCAAAATTTAAGAAATGTTTTAAGCAGGTGTATGGTTTTCCTCCGTATGAGTACCATCTTAATCAAAAATTGGAAGTAGCAAAAAATCAGCTGCTAGAGAATAAATGGACGATTTCGGAGATTGCATCTAACTTGGGATATACCAGCGCGGCTAACTTTGATAAAGCATTTAAGAAAAAGTACATGGTGAGTCCAACTAAAATGTTAAAAAAAAACAATTCAATTTAATATCCACTTCTTTCTACATTAACTAATATTATATGGTTTGGGTAATGATTCAAAGGTTCGAAGACCTTCAAGCTGATGAAAAAAATCTTCGCAGGCTTACAGGATTGAGAAAAAATGAGTTTAAAATGCTCTACAATCCTTTCCATGAAGTATGGCAGTCTTATTTTTCAGAGTATACTTTTGACGGCAGCCCGCGCTTGCGGCGTCAAATTTCTACCCGGAAAAACAGCCTCTTTAGCGATACACAGGATGCATTGCTTTTTGTGCTGATTTATTTAAAGGGTGGGGTGCCTCAGGAACAATTAGCGGCCAGTTTTGGCATGGACCAACCCAAGGTCAGCAAATATCTTTCGCTTACCCAGCGGATACTGCTTAAGGCGATTGAAAAAAATCCCAGCATCATCTCTCGACGCAAGCAAAAGAAATTGTGGGAGGCAATCGCTGCCAGAATGAACAATCAGGTAGCCGAGCCCGCCTATTGATTGAGATAGTGCTCGTTCTGATTTAAGATTATTTAATAAACGCTCAATTTTGTTGCGCGATAGTGTTCAAGAATAGCTATTTTTGAACACTATCGCGCTTTTTTTGCTAAAATAACCCGTTTATGCCTTCCAAAAACGCAATTACTACTTCATTATTTGACCTATTTAAAGTGGGGCCTGGGCCGTCGAGTTCGCATACGATAGGCCCTATGAAGGCGGCGTATCTTTTTTTACAACAACTGATACAACTACCAGCCGAACAGGCGCAACGTGGTAAACTGCTCCAAATCAACCTCTATGGCTCATTGAGTGCCACGGGCAAAGGCCACGGTACCGACCGCGCCATTGTGGGGGGGCTATTGGGCTGGCAACCCCATACTTGCGACCCGAAAGAGCTGACGGGGCTCATGAAAAAGAAAGAAGACACTTACGAAATTCAGTTTCAGGGAATGAAGGTGCCTGTTTCGGAAAGCAGTATTGTTTATCACAAAGGAAAAACTTCATTTCCACACCCCAATACCATGATTTTGAGACTCTTGGATGAAGATGGGCAAACGGTCGTCGAAGGAGAGTTTTATTCCGTAGGTGGAGGGTTTATTCAACAAAAGGGCCATGAACCCGAAGGAACAACGCATCGTTTGCCAGCGTATCCTTATTCAACGATGGAGGAATTGCAGGCGCATTTAGGCGCGGGCAACCTCACCCTATCGCAGCTCATGATTGAAAATGAAAAGGCGTTGACGGGCCTTTCGGAAAAAGAAATTGTTCGGAAAATCGACCAAATTTTGGATTTTATGCACAAAGCCGTCAAGCGGGGAGTACGGGCCAAGGGTATTTTGCCTGGTTCGATTCGTCTTCAGCGAAAAGCGCCTTTGCTTTATGAGCGGGCGAAACAACACGCATCAACGACCGACAGTTTTTTGATTTTTCTGAATTCCTATTGTTTGGCAGCCTCCGAAGAAAATGCGGCGGGCAGTATTGTCGTCACGGCTCCTACTTCGGGGGCGTCGGGGGTTTTTCCGGGGCTTACTTACCTGATGAAATACCACTTTCACTACTCTCCCCAAAAAATGCGTGATGGAATGTTGGCGGCTGGAGCCATTGGATTTTTGGTAAAACACAACGCTAGTATTTCAGGGGCTGAAATGGGCTGTATGGGCGAAATCGGAACGGCCTCGGCCATGGGCGCAGCCATGCTCACGTACGCTGCTGGTGGGAGCATTGAGCAGGTAGAAGCGGCGGCTGAAATAGGCATCGAGCACCACCTCGGCATGACCTGCGACCCCATCGGTGGCTATGTGCAGATTCCGTGCATTGAGCGCAATGCCATGGGGGCGGCCAAGGCCTACAATGCCTACCTTTTGGCCATGACCATCGACCCTGGGATGCAAAAAATCTCTTTCGATAGCGTCATAAAAGTAATGCGAGCCACTGGCCGTGATATGTCCAAGAAATACAAAGAAACTTCAGAAGCGGGCTTGGCCTTGAGCGTGACCGAGTGCTGATTCAGGGGGCAGTTGCAGTCAATTAATGGGAAGCGATGTTAATCTACGGTTGAATAATCCTGAGTTGGAGAGAATTAATTTACTTTTTCTTACTGCCTACTGAACATTAAGTTGATAAATCCCCTTCCACTGGGTAGAATGGTATCGCTTGCCGAGTTCGGGAAGACGCTTAAAGAGGCGTGGCATTAGATTTTCTTTGTCGATGACGTAGGTTGGAGGGTCAGCGGTAAAATTGTCAAAGATACTGATAACACTTTCGTAGCTGTCCAAATTTTCAAAGTCATTGCGAGCCAATTCCCAATTAATATAGGCTGTAGCGGGGTAATTGTCGCGGTATTCTCCTTCGTCTTCCCCGATGACAAGCACTTTCTGCTGACGAATCGAGGCGGGCAACAGGGCACTTTTGATTTTCAGATTATCTAGGCGTGCCGAACTGGTCAGGGTAATGGGGTCGGTGAGGAAAGAGGCCTGATACCGAAAAAACAAAGTAGTCAGAAATACAACCATAAAAAGAACTTCGGCCAGCCAGCGGCGCTTCATCAGCATAAAAAAATTGACGGCAAAAAATGCCACGGGAGGGATGAAAATAATGAATTGCATGGGGGCAATAAACGGCATCAACCCGATAGAAAGTAAAGCGGTAATTACCCACAAACCCATTATTTGCTGGCATCGACCCTGATAATTGATAAAACGAGGATACCCAATGGTTTGAAAAAAGCCTAACCCACCTACCAAAAAAGCGCCCCCCATAGTGCCGATGACCCCCAAAAAATCCTGTAAATTATACCGTCGCGCCTCAAAGGCCGACGTGAGCAGGTTTTGACTTAAATCGTCGAGCGCACCACGAAAGAAGAAGAAAAGTGCCGAAAGTGCAATCGGGAAAATATACCCGAAAAGCGCCAAGGTATGTTGTCTGAAATTAGCCCCTGTGTACAGAAGCATTGAGAAAAAAGCCCACAGTAGAAATAGGCCCATGGGCAAATAAAACAGCGTAGCTACGCTCAGGTAAAAACCCAGTTCAAATACTTCGTCAGTGACTCCTTCACGTTGCATTTGACGGATAAGCGTGCCAAAGGCCAATAAAATAAACGTGGTGGCCATCAATACGGGCGACAATATACTGCAATCAAACGAGACGTTGATAAAAAGCAGGTACAGTACCCCAGGAACGTAATTGCGCTCCGTGAAAAGCTGACGTTGATTGGAGATATAATTGAAGTAAATGGCCTGCAAAAGAATCAGAATATTGGCAATGCTGCGGTGAGCAGCGGGAGAGCGACCAAAAAGCTCGTCGATGCCCCAATAGGCCGCCGCCGAGAGAGGACTGAGATTGTCCCATACGTCGCGGTAAAGCATAAATCCCTGCCCCATTTTTTCACCTACTAGCATCCATTGGAGTTCAGAAACCAACAGGTCAGGGGCATTGATATAAAACGGAAATTGAAACATCACCAAAACGATGATGAGGCTCAAAATCTGATAAGGAGCATTAACTCTGAAAAAACTTAGCATCGCAGTAGGCAGTTTACAGTCTACAGTAGGCAGTTTGCAGTCTACTATAATACACTCATACCTAAGTGCGTGTTTGCAGACTGCCTACTGTGAACTGCTTACTTTTTATTCCCATTCAATCGTAGCGGGAGGTTTTGACGAAATATCATACACCACGCGGTTAACACCTTTAACTCGGTTAATGATTTCGTTGGAAACATCTGCCAAAAAATCGTAAGGTAAGTGTGCCCAGTCGGCAGTCATCCCATCGATCGATGTCACGGCCCGTAGTGCCACTACGCGCTCATACGTGCGCTCATCACCCATTACTCCTACGCTTTGTATAGGAAGCAACATAGCGCCCGCCTGCCATACTTGATCGTATAAGCCGCGGGTTTTGAGACCGTTGATAAATATAGCGTCAACTTCCTGTAAAATGGCCACTTTTTCGGCGGTAATATCACCCAAAATCCGAATAGCAAGCCCCGGACCTGGAAAAGGATGGCGTTTCAAAATGGTTTCTGGAAGCTCTAAAGTACGTCCTACGGCCCTTACTTCGTCTTTAAAAAGCGTATTGAGTGGCTCCACGATTTTTAGCTTCATATAATCGGGCAAACCTCCTACATTGTGGTGTGATTTGATGGTTGCCGAAGGCCCTTTGACCGAAACCGACTCAATCACATCGGGGTAAATGGTGCCTTGACCGAGCCATTTTACATCTTCAATCAAATGGGCTTCTTGGTCAAAAATATCAATGAAGGCCTTACCTATGGCCTTGCGCTTGGCTTCGGGGTCGGTGAGGCCCGCTAGTACGCCATAAAAATGCGCTTTGGCATCTACCCCTTTGATATTCAGCCCCATATCTAAGTAGGAGTGCAGTACGCTTTCGTATTCGTCTTTGCGTAACAGACCGTTATCTACAAAAATACAGTACAGATTTTTGCCAATCGCGTGGTGGACCAACGATGCCGCCACCGTCGAGTCAACACCGCCTGAGAGGGCCATCACCACTTTGTCATTGCCAAGCCGGGCTTTGAGGTCGGCGATGGTACTTTCCACAAACGAGGCCGCTGTCCAATCTTGCGCACAGCCGCAAATGTCTACCACAAAGTTTTTGAGAATATTTTTTCCTTCTACTGAGTGTGTCACTTCGGGGTGGAACTGAATTCCGTAGGTTTGCTCGCCCTCGATATGAAAAGCTGCCACCTTGACGGAGTCGGTTTCGCCGATGATTTTGAACGATTCAGGAACCGAAACGATGGTATCACCATGTGACATCCACACTTGGGTAATCGGGGAGACCGTATCCAACAGCGCTGAATGTGAATGGTGCGTGAGCATGGCCCGGCCATACTCGCGGTGTTTTGAGGCTTTGACTTCGCCGCCCAGCGTGTGGGCGAGCAGTTGCGCTCCGTAGCACACCCCCAATAAGGGTACTTTGCCCCTGAATAAGCTCATATCTACCCGTGGCGAGCCTTCGTCTCGCACAGAATAGGGGCTTCCCGAAAGGATAACTCCCTTAATATCAGGCGTAATTTCGGGGATTTTATTGAAGGGATGGATTTCGCAGTAAATATTAAGTTCGCGGACGCGTCGAGCGATGAGTTGGGTAAATTGCGAACCGAAATCAAGAATCAGAATTTGTTCGGACATAGACGTGTTTCTAAGGTGCAAAGGTAAAAAAAAGGATGTACAATGCCTTATGGGTTGAAATTTCTTTGTCTTTTCGCTTAAAATAGATCCGTTATAGTGCCTGCAATCTCATCTTTTTTTACCGCTGATGAATACCTCGCCTTCGAACGAGCAAGTCAGCATCGGCATGAATTTATTTACAATACCCTCATTGAAAGGGCTGGAGCTACCAAAATTCACAATTACATTACTATAGCGTTATTCGGTTTACTTTATAATCTACTGAGAGGAACTGATTTTGAAGTCTTAGGCAGTGATATGCGCGTTTTTAATCCTCAGAACGGTAGCTATTTTTACCCAGATATTATGATAAGCGACGGCGAAGCAAAAACAATAGAAAATGATAATCTGATTAATCCGGTTTTGGTGATTGAAGTGGCTTCGCCTTCCACGGCGGTGTTTGACAAAACCGATAAATTCATTGCGTATCGCAGCATTGAAACACTGAAAGAATATGTACTGATCTCTACAGAACTGCCTCAAATGGAAGTGTTTCGCAAAAATGACAAAGGGGAATGGAGCGTAGAAACCGTGCATGGATTAGACAAAACGGCCCAATTTCAGTCGGTTGATGTATCAGTTTTACTGAAAGATGTTTTTGAAAAAGTATTTTAAACTCCGCCCCTGCCCGGCACATTAAACTGCTCCACCAGCCAATCGCGCTTTTGCTTCGTAACGGGCACCTGAGCCCCGTCAGACATCAACAGATAGCCGCCTTCCTGTTTCACGATTTTTCGTAAAAAATGCGGATTGATGAGGTGTGAATGATGCACCCGCACAAACCCGTTGGGCTCCAATGCCTGTTCGATTTCTTTGAGCGTACGACAAATAACGAGTTTTCGACCGTCGGTCAGGTGAAAGTGCGTGTAGCTTGTGTCGGCCATGCAGCGTACAATCTGACTTATTTCGATGATTTCGTGGCCTTCGTTGGTCGGAAGCGCCATGCGCTGTGGCGGTGTCTTGGGGGCTAAATGTTCGTGAAAGGTTTGTATTTGAGGGATTTGTAACTGCTTGATTTTCTTCTGTTGCCAGCTGACAAGCGCATCTTTCAGTTCACTTTCTTCGATGGGTTTGAGCAGATAATTCAACGCGCTGACTCGAAATGCCCGCAGGGCGTATTGGTCGTAAGCCGTGGTGAAAATAACGTCAAAGTGAAATTCATCAAACTGTTGTAACAAATCAAAGCCATTGAGGCGTGGCATTTCAATGTCCAAAAACAAAATGTCAAATGACGTAACGCGCATAAACTCCACTGCCGCTTCGGGTTGGTTAAACTTCGCCAAAATCTGTACGCCCATATTGAGGCGTTTGAGTTTCATTTCCAGCACTTCGGTGGCGGGTTTTTCGTCGTCAATTAAAATGGCGCGTATCATGGCTTAGGTTTCATTAGTAGGTTCATCCAATAAATTGTATACAATTCGAACCAACGTTCCCGTTTCTTTTTCGCGCTGTAAATCATTGATTTCGATGGAAAGTTGATTCGGATAATTTCGGTTAAAGAGCGCAATGCGCTGCTGCGTAATGTCCATACCGTACGATTTTCGTTTTACTGAGGAGCGGCTCCGCATCTCCGCCGATTTTTTTCGGCCAATTCCGTTGTCTTCGATTTCAAACTCAACCCGATGCCCATCGACCAGTCGAACGCGTATTTGTAAATTTTTAGTGGGTTTATCAGAAGGCATTAGGCCGTGCCAGATGGCATTCTCGACAAACGGTTGCAATAACAACGGCGGTATGATGAGGCGTTGGGTATCAACGGTTTCGGCTACTTCGATGGAATACGTAAAGCCCTCGCCCAAGCGCGTAGCTTCAATGTCTAGATAATACCGCAGTGCGGTCAGTTCTTCTTCCAATAAAATAGATTCTTCACGCGAGTGGTTGAGAATCATCCGCAATAATTTGGAAAATTTGGCCAAGTAGCTCGTCGCTTTATGTTCGTCGTTGGATAAAATCAAATATTCCAAGGAATTGAGGCTATTGAACAAAAAATGCGGATTCATTTGGCTGCGCAAGGCCAGCATTTCGGTTTCGGCCATGCGCTTTTCATAAAATGATTTATGCTGAAGTTCTTCATAATAAGCTAGTTGGCTTTCGGTTTTTTCTTTTTCCAACAAACGGTAACGGTGAGCAAGGGCCAACGAAAGTACGATGATTTCGGCCACCACGGCAAACGACAGCGTTAATAAATCATCCACATTAGCGGGAAGTTTGACGCCTTTCAGAATCACTTCTCCTGCCCTTAGCCATGCTAATACTCCAAACAATCCCAACATAGAGTTGGCCCAAATCACGTACGGAACCATCGGCGAGCGCACACTTCGACTCATCCAAATCAGCGTAAAGATATAAATCGGTAAAGCAATGAACCGACCACCCCAAAACGAAAATTGCTGGAAGCCACCGTCGTTTGTCAATAACATAACTGTGATGTAGACAAACCCATAGCCCGTCAGCAAAAGCGCCAAGCGGCGAAACCACCGCTGCATGAGTGGATGGGTTTTGGCGAGGTCGAGTAGTTCGGTCATAAATAACAAATACGCCCCGATGCCCCACCATAGAAGCGATTCCATCAGATGACTTTTGAGCAGGGGCCATTGGCCAAGGCTGTGACCAATTGGCGTATAGGCGCGGGTTTTGAGCAACGAAAACAAAAAACCGCACAAGATATAGGCCCAATAATAGGCGTAAATTCGTTGGCGATATTTGAGATACAACAATCCTACAAACAACACAGCAAGCGCCAACGCGCCCTGAATCCAGCTTCGGTATTGAAATTCGGGCATATTGCGGCGGTATTCATGTAGGGTCTTTTTCAGGTAAAAGGACTCTTTTTCGAGCTGTAAGCGAAACGAAGGCTTCTGGGATTGGGTGCCCGTCCAAAAAGGCAAAATACCAGTATAGTTAGAAAGTTGAGCCAGTAGGTCAAAGGTCGCGCCCTTGGGGAAAATCACGGGAATGTAGCGGTCGTCTTCGGGAAGCGCCCATTGGGAGGAAGGCGTCATGTAGCCACTCCTATGCGCGCTTATTTGGCCATTGTAGGCTACGTAAAAAACAACGATTTGGTTGGCTGAATGTACATTGATATAGATGGTTTGGGCAGTATCGGTATCGTTATGGACCCGAAAATGCAGCCAATGGATTTGGTCGGTGTAGGTGGGGGATTGGGGCGTGAGGCGTTGCCAGTTGGAAAACTGATTGGTAAAAAATTGCGATGAAATTTGTCGTTTTTCGTGCAGGGGAGTAGTGGTAAACACGGCCTTTTCAAAGAGCATTCGATGCTCTTTGAATTCACTCAAACGTAGGGTGTCGGGTTGGGCTTTGGCATAAAACGCAATCAAAATGCCAACCAGAAATAAAAGGCGGCCAACCATTAGCAGGCGGTGTTTTAGTTTTTTTCAAAGAAAACAAATTTTTTGTCAATTCTGGCGCTTCATCTGACGGCTTGGGCATTTGAGTGTATCAAAAACGAATCTGACTTTATAGGCTTGTCTTTGCGGTTTCAGCGGTAGGTTATTGACTCAAATCACCGCTTCATTGACCCAAATCCCGCATGGGTGAAATGAAGCGCCCATGTTTTGGTTAAAAGTGGCAAGTTTGGACGTTTAAATTAAGTCATTTTTACTTATTCAACGGTCAAAATAAAGATGATTACTAACGCACTCCACCACTTCTATTTTAAGTGTATCTGCTTCACCATCATGGTTGCGATTTTCTTTGATGCTTCTGCTTTTGCCCAAATACGGGTCGAAAACCCCAAACGCACCACCGAACGCAGCGTTGAAGGCCGCGTCAATAGCCGCATTGACCAAGGTATCAACAAAGGATTGGATAAGGTGGAAGAAGGAATCGGCAATATTTTTAAAAAGAAAGACAAGAAACAGAAATCAGAATCTGGAAATGAGGAGCGGGAGAACAGCGAAAACCAGCAGGAGGCGTCGGAGGGAAATCAAACTTCAACAAACAGCTCAAAATCGAATATACCCCTTTCAAAGACAACCGAACCCAAAAACCTAAAAGCCTATTCTAAATTTGATTTTGTAGCGGGCGAAAAAGTCGTCGCCATCGAAGATTTTAGTCAGGATGCCGTGGGTGATTTTCCCGCCAAGTGGAATACCAACGCCAGCGGTGAAGTGGTAACGCTTGACGGTCAAAGCGCCAAATTTTTACAATTTGCCAATAATGGTATTTTCTATCCCGAATTCGTCAAAGAGCTTCCCGAAAACTTCACAATAGAGTTTGATATGGTGGTATCAGAAGATATGAGCACCAACATGACGGGGCTGAAAGTGGTTTTTCCCGAAATAAAAGAACGCAAGTTGACCTTCGACCAGGATTTTGGTACCGTACCTCAGGCAGGCGTTGATATTCATCCTACTTCAACGCAGGAAGGAGGCAGCACCAGCGTATGGGTGTTTGACAAAACCAACGAGAAAATTTTAGAAAATACCAATCCACTTGCGTGGAAAGCCAATGAAGTCAACCGAGTTTCAATTTGGAAACAAAAGACGCGCTTGCGGATTTACGTCAACGAAAACAAGATTTGGGATATTCCGAAAGCATTTGATAATACGCTCAAATACTCAATGCTTTTTGCTACCCATATTTTTGAAGGTACGGCCTACTTAGCCAACCTCCGCGTGGCCGTCGGTACGCCCGACACCCGCTCCAAGCTCATCACCGAAGGCAAATTCAGTACCACGGGTATTTTGTTTGATATCAATTCCGACAAAATAAAGCCTGAATCGTACGGCGTTTTGAAGGAACTGGGCACGGTATTGAAAGAAAACGCGACGGTGAAAGTGCGTATCATCGGTCATACCGATTCCGACGGTGAGGAGGCCAAAAACCTCGATTTGTCGAAACGCCGTGCGGCCTCTGTTAAAAATGCACTTCAATCAGAATTTGGCATTGAAGCTACCCGTATGGAAACCGACGGCAAGGGCGAAAGCCAGCCAGCCGCGCCCAACACAACATCAGAAGGAAAAGCCAATAACCGTCGCGTAGAATTTATTAAACTTTAAACAATGAGTGTTATGAAAAAAATAATCGTTTTCGTTTGCCTTTTGGCCACGCTCTCGTGCCGAAAAAGCAACGTATTGGACCCCGCCCAGAATTGCGGCAAAGAATTGGAGCAATACACAACAGCCCTTGAAGAATTTTCAAAAGACCCCACCAACAAAGCCAAGTGCGAAGCGGTAAAAAAATCGCTGACTGGTATCATTAACTCTTGCAGTATTTATACGGCTGCCCAACGAAAAATTTACGAAGATCAGCTCAAAGACACTACCTGCGATTAATGCTTTTCAAGAATAATGATGAAAAACCAAGAGACTGTTTTTAAACCAAAAATGATGCTTGTGCTGTTTTTTGCCTTTTTTTCGAAGGTGTGCATCGCCCAAGTGACGTTGGCCTATTGTACGCTCAACGGAGGCTGTAAGTTTTATCAGACGCCGTTGAGTTATAAGCAAGTAGATCTCATGATGAACTATCTCGGGGTCTTTGAAGAAAAAAAAGGAATCGTTGTGTTTTTTAAAAATAAATCGGGTGAAAATATATACTACGCTGATAATAAACGCTCCGTGAGGGAGTTGCACACTTATTTTGGCGGGAAAGGAGAGCCATTCATTGCGAAAGGCGCGGTCTCGTCTCCGTTTGGAGATGCAACCATTCAACCCAACGACGGCGATTGGAAGGTGAGTGCCAAGCCCCCTGTTGTGAAGAATTGCCCTGCAGGCCTAGACGAACAAGCGAGCAAGTTAAACCTTGTCAAAAGCGGCAAAAAAGTGTTCAAAAGGCCTTTTCAAATGCAAGAATTGCTTCCGCCGGGCTCGGTTGGACTAAATACGGAGCCAAATGCGTACCGTGGATTGATTCTTGTAGAAAACCAGCCGACTTTTAAAACCATTTATGAGGTTAAAGTCAAAAATCCGAACTTCATGGAAGGGGAATTAAATTATTCGATTGCTATCCCTAGCCAGCCTACATGTATTGTTAAAATAGACTTTACTTATACCCGGCAATAGGTTGATATTGATAGGGTTGAAGAGGTAAAAATTGTTATTGTAAATCAAAAAAAAATGAGATTTTACTCAATTATCAGCTTATTGATGTTTTTTTCTGCCCATATACAAGCTCAAAACTGCTTGTTGACCCATCAAGACAAATACGACCAATTGCTGCCTTTGGCCACGATTCAAAAGCACTACAAAGGCGATATGAGCAAAGCCAAAAAAGAATACAGGGTCAATAAAACCCCAAAATACCGCAACCACGACACCTATGCGTACAGCTGGTCCAGCGACCGCACCCGCACCATGAAACTCATGGGAAAAGACATGACCGTGCCCGTCAGCAACCGCATCGGCCTGACGTGGGTGGGTGATGATATGTTTAAGATTGCAAAAAAGAAATCTGAACTCGAAAGTTTTCGCCATTTCTACCGCAATCTTACCCAAAAGGAACTCGACGAGGCATTTGGCCAAGCGGAAAAACAGGTGCAAAACAAAACCAACGCCACTAAAGAACAAAAAGCCGCCGGTATGGGCATAGCCAAAGACATGGCCGCCGCCACCAAGTTTGAAAACGTAGCGGGCGTGGGAGAGGCAGCCGTTTGGGAATTGGGCGACAATGAGTTGATTGTACTTTTCAAAGGTTACACGTTTCAAGTCATTGCAGATGTGAGCAAAGACAAAGACACCAACCTTGAACTAGCCAAAAAATTGGCCGCCGAAGTATTGGCAAAATGCAAGTGAATTTCCTTAAAACGTTATCCAAAACCCATACATAATGAAAACGAATCCCAAATTTATTCTTTTGCTGTTGGCAATTGTATCCTTGTTTAGTGCTTGTAAATCAGACTCTTCAAGTGAAGATGAGCCGACGCCGTCAGGTACGAATTCTTTTACGGCGACCGTCGATGGTAAAAGTTGGAAAGCGACAAAAGCAAGCGGAGGCGTGGCTGTGGTTGGGGGCTTGCTGACCATCGTTGGAAAAATAGACGATGCTACCGAAATTTCCATTCAGATGATTGGAAAAGATATTCAGACAGGTGTGGATTATCGGTTTGAGATTCCGGCCAATGAAACAAATAAAAATGCCAATTTGATTTATAAACGGCAGAATAGCCCGCTGTTAGCCAAAAGTGGAAAAATACGTTTTACGACCTTTACGAATAAGAAAATTGAAGGACAATTTGAGGCCCAAGTAAGCGATTTTATTAATGCAACCGCAGAAATACAATCGGGGATGTTCACTGTCAATTTGTAGCTTAAGTCCATGAAAAAGTGTCCATGCTGCTGATAATGATTACTTTTTTCCTGTTTAAAGTACGTATTTATCATGTTTTATACCTTCTATCTCTGTAAAACCTGTTAATTTTGGGGTTTTAAGGACTTTAAATCATGAAAAAAGATATTTCTTTTACGCCCGTAACGGGTATTTATGTAACCATTGCTCGCCGCATCAATGAGCTTAATCAGCCAGAGTGGAATGTGTACCTCATCAACCGGAATCCAACGCTGATAACCAACGTGTTTGTCACTTCTCGGGGCTATTCTGGAGATGATGTAAAAAAGAAAGAAGAGCAGCAGAAGACCTCCACCCTAAGGCATTATTTTACCGAAATTGAAGCGGGTCAATCCGTGGTCGTTGAGCCGATTATGCCCGATGTGTTTCACCTCAACAATGAGTACTGGGTGAGTTATTACGTTGATAATCAGATTTTTGATAAAAAATTTATTTTCGTTCCTGAGAGCATTGTGGAAGAAAATTTAGTACCCATTGAAGAGTTAGGTTTAGACGGAGTATTGCACGAGTAATAAAATATTTTCTGCCGCCCCGACATCCTGTCGGCGGCGGCATTGTCAAACTAACCATTGCCCAACCAAGGCGCTGAGTCTTTCAATTTCAGATAAAACGTGCTCCCCGCACCGAGGGACGATTGAACGCTGATGGTTCCCCCCAATTCTTCAGCGATGCGTTTCACAATACTCAATCCTAAGCCGTTTGAGGTTTCTACGCCCGTTGGTTTTGTGCTTAATTCGTTATAACGTTCAAATAATCTGCTTTGGTCATGTTCAGAAATTCCAACCCCAAAATCTTTGACTTCAAAGATCATTTCTTGGTGGTGTTGGTAGGTGCTGATGTAGACCTCAGAATCAGCGTGTGAGAATTTAATGGCATTTGATACGAGATTTTGTAAAGCTCTTTCTAGCAGATTTTTGTCCGATAAAATTGTCTCTTTTTCTTGTAAAGCTCTGATTTTTAGGGTAATGTTTTTTTGTTCTGCTTCGGCCTTAAATCGTTCGTGAAGGTTTTTTAGGAGGTCGGCGATGTCAACATCCTGAAGATTTAAAACGTCGATTTCCCCTTTGTCGATGGTTAGAATCTTTTGAATCGTGCTTAGACCAAACGTTGATATTTTCAGAATCATTTCTTTGACTTCGGTCAAATCTGTATTTTTAGAGTTTTCGTTGAGGGTGTTTGCCCACATCCTGATGGCAGTAAAAGGGCTGCTCAAATCGTGCGAAACGATGGCCATCAACTGATTTTTTTTGGTATTCAGCTCGTTAAGTTTTTGATTCTGAGCAATAATCAGTTTGTTTTTGCGGAGATTTTTTAGGTAAGCAGTCAGTGATACTCCGGCTACAATCAATAAGGCGGCCAAGCCGATTCCGTACGCAGCTTGTTTATTTTTCTGGGCTTCCAATTGTGAATTGAGTAGCTGATTTTGTCTTTCTCTTTCTTCGGCATTATGTTGTTCTTGCAGTTCAGCTATTTTTTCATTGGTCTGTTTATTAATCAGTTGGGCTTTCAGGTCGTTGCTTTTGCGGAGGTACTCATAGGCTTTTACAAATTGTTTTTGATTGGCATACGTACCTGAAATCTGCTCGATGGTTTGTTGTTCAAAAGTTTCTGATTTTAAGCTTTGGGCCAGTGCCAATGCCTCATTCAAATAAAAAATACATTCATCGTAGCGTTTCAGCCCGTCGAGGGAGCCAGCCTTATTCACCAAATTGTACCACAAATCTGTTTTATTTTCTTTCTTTTGGAGGTATTGCAGGTTTTGTTCAGTCAGCTTCAGAGCTTCGGTGTATTTTTGTTGATTGACCAGCAACGAACTCAGGTTGATTCTCAAATTTATCAGTCCTTTTTCGTCTTTGAGTTTTTCTTTGATGGTGAGCGATGCCTGATACGCCAAAATAGCACTGTCTTTTTTATCTTCTTTTCGGTAGATAATCCCTAAATTATTATAGAAAGAGCTCAGTTTTTTTTGGTCGAGCGCGCTTTTGTCAGCCAGAGTCGTAAAACTCAGTAGCAATGGTTTGGCTTTGTCCAATTGATTGGTAAGCATATAAATATAGACCAGATCAGACGTCGCCGACATTTGATCCGAAACGTTTTCATACACTTTTGTTTTTTTTAAAAATTCAAAATAGTACTTGATGGCTTCGCTAGGGTTGTTGTCATAATCATGGTACAAGCCTTTGAATCTTAGGGCATAAGCTTCGGCTCTTGGATAGTTAAGTGTCTTTGAGGCTTCCAGAAGTTGATTGGACCATACCAACATGGAGTCTTTTTTCTCAGCATCCGTGTAGGGCCAGCTCAGAATCCACTCATCTACTCGCGACGTGGTCAATTGAGCCGAAGCCTCAAAATAAATTAGTCCTAAAAAAATGATAATGAGGTAGTTATATTTCATTCAATAGTCCGTTTTGAATTGCAAATTTTACCAAACCTACGGTATTATTGACGCCCAGCTTGACGAGGATATTTCGGCGATGCGTATCGACGGTGCCGGTACTGAGAAACAGTTTTTCGCCGATTTCGGCGCTGCTGTATTCTTGGCATATCAAGGTTAAAATTTCAATTTCTCGTTTGCTCAATAGCTCAACTACCCGGACGGAAGGCTGCGTAACGGTGTTTTTATCTTCGTCTTTTGGGAGACTTTCTTCCAAGAAATACGTGTCGCCCGCCGCCACGCACTGGATGGCAGTGAGCAACTGCGCCACCGAGGCATCTTTGAGGATATAACCACTGGCCCCTAATTTTTCAATACGGCGCATGATGCGGCTCCCACGCATCATGGTCAGATACAATACGGGTACTTTTGGGTATATTTTTTTGATTTGAGCCAGCAGTTCTTCAGCAGTAATGTCGGGTACTTGGAGGTCGAGCAGCAGTACATCGGCTTGTAATTGTGGTAGCGTTTCTATCAGCATTTTGCCCGTTGAAAACGAGGCTTCTAACCGCAGAATAGGCTGTTGACCGAGGAGCTTTTCTAAGCCTTTCAGAAATATCTCGTGGTCGTCGAGCAATACAACGCGGATAGGTTGTGCCTGAATGTCCATCAAGTTTTCTTGTTTAAATGCGATTTTAGGCTAAACATAGGCAAAAAATACTCATTTACAGTATGTTTTAGCAAAAAAAAGCAGCGGAACTTTGCCTCCATAAAACCCTTGGTCTATAACCTCTCAAAACCCTAAAAAAGGCATTTTTAAGGTGTCATGATTGCTTTAGTGATGGCCAAGCTACCCAATGCCCGCTGATTTGACTGTATAAAAACAAGTGTAGGCAAGGCGTTAGAGCACTTTAGGGCCCAGCCATCAAAATAAAAATATTAGTAAACCTAAAATAAGCAATCTATGAAAACAATAGCTCAATTTTGGTTGATTCCCTTGGTATTTGGAATGATGCACATTGCAAATGCCCAATCCATCACCCTCGACCCAACCAGTACGAGCACGGTGAAATCTACGAGAAATAGCAACTATTTTGATATTGACAAAACGGGTAGTAATAGCCTGTCGGGTTTGCGGTTTTCTCAAAATCAAATGCAGCAAGGTGGACTGTTTTTTAGCGATGATTATAACGTGTTCAATCTTTCAAACAATAGCAACATAGCAGGGATTATTTGGAACCGAACAAGCAGTAGGGCGGGTATTGGTACTTTTAGCCCAGATGGAAAACTTCACGTCTTAACCAACAGCACCGCTGAAATACCGCACCTCACACTGCAAGAGAATAGCAATACCGACGGGGCAAGAATACAATTTGCCAATTTTGGTCTTACTGCCCGCTGGACTTTGTACGGCTCTAATGCCAACACGCCTACTTTCAACATCTTTCATTCTGATTTTGGTAACGTGGCAGAATTTAAAAATAATGGCAATACCGAACTCAATGGATTCACAAAATTGGGTATTGAGGCCCCAAAAATCAAGATGAAAAAGTTTACGGGTACGACCCCCGACGCCAACACGCACACAATTGCTTTGGACGGCATAGACTTCAGCAAAATCCTTTCGTATGAAGTACTGGTAGAAGCCGACGATTTGGCAGGAACTATCCCACTTAAATTTAAGTACAAACCCAGCAATGACCACCCCGCAGGCTACAATTATCGAGCGGTTTTAAGATTGACTAACCTTGGCACTAATCCAACGCCTTTTATCTTTTTCTCAGATTTAGGGGGGCAAATTAAGCAAAAGCCGTTTAGCATCTTGGTTACTTTTGAAGAATAATCATTTACTTTTTAACATCTTATAAACATGATAAATCGCACAAACAATTGCCGAATCCAACTATTGATGTTTGCTATCCTCGCGTTGCTGTCGGTGGCTTGTCAAAAAAATGAACCTGAGCCACCTTTAGCAGATCAGATACTGGGGAGTTATACCGTAACTTCGTATAAATCAGGAAATGCATCTGTTAATTTACCTGCTACCACTACCACAGGTATCACGGTTACGGCCAAAATAACCAGCACCAAAGTAAGTGATGATGTGGCTTCCTTTACGTTTATTTTTACCCAAACCAAATCGGGCATAGCGTCGAGCTCAAATAGCAAACTCAATGATGTTTCTCTGAAAAAAGGCAGCAACGGAGCCATTGAAGGGAGTATTGGCATGGATGGTATTTCTTGGCAAAACAACCAACTGACGCTCACCTTTGGCGATGCTGACCCTGCCGAGGTACTGACCATTTACGGAAAGAAAGACTAAACTTGGGTGGTAGAATACTTTTTGTTGGTAACCAAAAATCACTTTTTTAATTGATTAAAGGCATGAAAACACTATACAAAATTCTGCTATTGAGCGTATTGTCGGTGAGCTCCTTTGCCCAATCGGTGATTCAAAACAATACCACAAGCATCTCAATCACTCCTGATGGGGTACGCACCAACCACCCGCCCAGCAATGACCCCACCAATACAGCATTGGGGTTAGATGCGCTCAAGCTAAACGTGAGCAAGTCAAACAATACGGCGTTTGGCGCGAATACGCTAAAAAACAATTCGGTAGGGTCTGATCAATCTTTTTATAGTGTTGGCAATTCGGCTTTCGGAACTGACGCTTTAATGAATAATACTACCGGATTTCAGAATTCCGCATTTGGCAGTTTTACTATGAGAAATAATATTTCAGGAGGGTATAATTCTGCTTTTGGCACCGGTAGTTTGTTCGCTAATACCGGTGGATCTAATAATACAGCCATGGGTTGGGAAGCATTGAGTGGCAACAGTAATGGTTCTGCGAATACAGCTATTGGTTTTGCCGCTTTAAATTCTAATTCTACAGGCCAATCTAATGTTGCCGTAGGAAACGAAGCCATGAGAAACCATTTTTTGGGAAATGATAACGTAGCTATTGGCGATAAAGCCCTGTACCACAACAGAGCAGGTTCAAGATCTACGGCGGTGGGTTCGGGAGCACTTTACTTTGCCCACAATAACGTTCTGCCGGCTGATAATGACAATGTGGCCGTGGGATACAGAGCCATGTATGGCAGCAATGCTCCCGTCAATAATACGGGTAAATTCAACACGGCGATTGGCGACTTAACTTTAGAAGATTTTACATCTGGGTCGAACAATGCTGCATTGGGATACAATGCCCTGACCAATACTACGGCAGGCAATTTTAATTCGGCCCTCGGCAACAATACCTTATTGAATAACGTCGCCAACAGTCGCAGCACAGCCGTAGGCTATGGAGCTATGGAACGGGCTGACAACCGTAGCACGGGCCGCGATACCTACAATACCGCCGTGGGCGTGTTTGCACTGCGCGGAAGCGGCACCACTGCCAACAACACGGGTATCAACAACACCGCCGTAGGGGATTTGGCCTTATCTGACAATACGAGTGGCTCTGGCAATGTGGTCGTAGGGAAAGATGCATTGAAAAATAATACAGGAGGAAGTAATAATACCATCATCGGCTTCGAAGCGGGGTTGACCAATACATCGGGCAATAACAATATATACATTGGCTACCGGGCAAATTCTACCAATAGTAGTAATAAGCTTGTCATCGAAAACTCTAATTCTGATCAACCCCTCATAATAGGAGATTTTACCAATGATAAATTAGGTATCAATCGTACTTATTCGGACTTGATCGGTCGAGGGGAAGTCTTTCAGGTAACCGGCGAAGCCTTCAAAACGTTGGGAACGGGCAACTGGATTATCCCTTCCGACAGACGACTTAAAGAGAATATTAGTTATCTTGACAGTCAGGAAATATTGGATAAAGTGTTGAAAATGAAAGGTGTTACTTTTTATTGGAAAGATAAAAGCAAAGGAAAAGAAGAGGTGTACGGTTTTATTGCGCAAGAACTTCAAACGGTCTTTCCGAGCAATGTAAAAACCGACAACGCTGGTTATTTGTCGGCGTCGTATGGTAGTTATGACCCTATGTTGGTAGAATCTATTAAAGCTCTAAAACAACTCATTGATGTGCAAAAAGAACTAGCAGAACAGCAAAGCCAACAGATACGGCGATTGGAGCAGGAGCTTAGTTCTCTCAAAAAAAACATAGAAATAGTCACTGCTGACGAAAAAAGTCGAAAATAATCAGCTTGAAACGGTTGTGTCTAGCATGGCCTAATTTCGCGCAATTTTCTCAAATTCTTTCGACAAATTGGTGGCTACTATCTCTATATCGTATAAAGTTTCCACCATTTTTCGGGCATTTTGGCGGAGCGTATCTGCGTATTGGGGCTGTTGCAGCAATTTTATTAACCCTTCAAAAACGCCCTCAACGGTCAGCGGCACTTCGTGGGCGGCTTGGTACTGCACCACGGTGCCGTCAAAACCAATCCGGTCAGAAACTAAGGCTGGAACCCCCGCCGTCATGGCTTCTAAAGCGGCAATCGAAAAGCCCTCAGAATAAGAAGGAAGCGCAAAAATGGTGGCATCGGCCAAAGCCGCTTTTTTAGTTTCTCCCGTCAGCATTCCCACCATGACCATTTTGTTTTGCAGTTGATGTGTCTCAATGAACCGCTCGGTTTCAGCTTGGTAGCCATCGTCTGGACCAGCTAAAATGAGCAGCGTATCGTCGTGGTGTTGGGTGTATTTTTGGAAGGCAGGGAGCAATAAATCCAGGCCTTTTTTGATGTTGAGCCGCCCCATAAACAATACAAGCTTCTTATCGACAGGCAGGTTGTATTTTGCCCGAAATGTGCCTTTAGAGGGTAAATCAGCCAGTTCTGCCAACTGCATCCCGTTGGGAATGATGGCCACGTTGGGATGTTGAAATCCCAAATATTGTTTGAGGTCGTTGAGTTCGTCGTGGTTGTTGATTTGAATGAGGTTGGCCCTTTTCAGAAAGCGTTTTTGGAACAAGACGGAGAAAATTTTCTTTTTCCAAAAACCGTGATTGAGCGCCCATTTGTCGAGCAAACCATGAATCGTAATGGCTTTAGGGGTGTTGTTTTTAAACAGAAAAGGTGCTACACTGCCAAAATGCCAAATTCCGTGGCAATGCACCACGTCGTACTCATGGATGTGTGCTTTGAGAAAATCCCACAGCTCCAACGAAAATTCAGGAAAAAAACGACTGATGGGCGGTGTGCGCTTACAAACAATGACCCGGGCGCCTTCGGGAGCGGGGTAAATTTTGTCGCCTGGTGAGGCTGGACTCAGAATATCTACTTGGTGCCCCTGCTTCAAAACGACGGAGGTATGGTCATAAATAATGCGGGCCGGACCGCCGATTGCCCAAGTGTAAGCGCAAATATTTAAAATTCTCATGGCGCAAAGATACAAAACCAATGATTTTATGGCATAGTCTTTGAACAAGCAATTAGCGAACCCGCATTTATATCTGATTTCCTGCAATGAGACATATTCTTTTGTTTTTCACGGCTTTGCTTACGTTTTCTTGTATTGCCCAAAACGTAACGCTTTATGGCGTAGCCCCGAGCTACTCTCAAATGGGCAAAATTTCAGGTAAATGGAGCTATAATTTGAATGCAACGTCGGCAGTCAATATGATGAGTCAGACCGTTGAAAACAAGCATTTCCCCGCGGGGCACACTCACTTTATCCTTCAAGCCACGTCGGTTTATCAACTTAACAAAAAATGGTCGTTGGGAGGAGGATATGCGTTTGGACGTCATAATATTTTTGGGTTACGGGAAAATGAAAATCGGCTCATTGCTCAGATTTCCTACCAACATAAACTAGGTAATTTTATTATTACCCATCGTGGGCGTTATGAGTGGAGGCAACCCATTAATTTACAGACACATATTAGGTCTCAGGCGGATATTGGACGCTACCAATTTTGGGTAACTTATCCACTTTATGATGCTAGCAAAACCAAAAAAGGCTTTTATTTAACGGCCTCCAATGAAGCCTTTTTATACTTTAAAGGAGCGACCAATGGGCCTGTGAGTTCGCGTAACGGTTCGTTGCTTTCTGAAAACTGGATGCATCTGGGGGGTGGGTATAATGCTGGCAAAACCCGCGCAGAATTAGGATATTGTTTTCAGGCGCTGGTTCGTAACAAAGTACAGGACTATCGACTCTTTAATTTATTGCAAATCAATATCTACCATACCATCAATTGGGACGACGTGCAGTATTGGTGGTATCTGTAAGTTTTTTGTTCTCATTTTGAGAACTGTATTTCGCAAAATGAGGATTTTCGGTACGAAACTTATCCTATATTTCGTATATTTTTTTACATTTGCAGTATCTTTGGATACAATATAATTTTTCTGATTGAAAAAACTAACCGCCATCGGCTTACTTTTACTGCTGCTCTACAATATGTTTGGGCTGACGGTTGCGGTATTGTTTTTTGAGGACGACTACCAGACGGCGTCGCCAGTGATGAAAAATGACCAATGGCAAACGGTTAAAATGCATTTGCCAACCCTTCCTTATAATAATTCGTGGGAGAACGCTGAAGGTCAGGAAGGCTTGATTCGTAAAGGGGATGATTTTTATAACGTAACCCACCAGCGCCACGAAAACGATACGCTGTACGTAACCCTAAAATCAAACCAACACGCCCGTGACCGCTTTTTTGAACTAGCGGAGATGATTCAGGAAATTACGGACCAAACTACCGAATCGCCCGAAAGCCCGCTGAGCAAAGCTGTTAAATTATTGAGTGATTTAGTAAAAGTATATCTTCCTAATACATCCATGCAATGGCCAGACGCGCTGATGGCAAATTTGTCAATGCGTTCTTCGTTTGCCACTCCCAACCAAGCACTTCTGCAATCAGTTCAATTGCTCCATTCACCACCACCCGAGCGAGGTTAGTTTTCATGTCGGTATTTTGTGGGTCAATCCTTCGGAGAAACTGCATCCTGCCAAAGAATGAATTACTAATCCAATGGAGAGAAACCAATGAAAATGGTGTTGTTTGCGGTGTTGTTATCAACCACCGCGATGTTTACCTGCAGTGATACCTCTGCTCAATCAGAAAGACCTGCCGCACTTTGTTGTTCCAACGAATGTCGCATGTCAGAAACTGTGAATTGTGCCAAACGTCCAACCGAGGTGTCGGTCAACGACCTTCCTTCGGTAGGCTGTGCCATTCCGCTTGGGCAATTGGAAAAACTGATTGAAGCTGACCAAACGGCAGCGAAGTAAACAAATAGATTGCATTTTTGTAATCATACAACCACCAGTCATCGCTTCTCGAAATGGGTTAACTACGGAATCTCTCCGTAGATAAATGAATCTATTTATAACCTATTATCGCATTTAGAATATGAAACGTATATTATACACGTTAGCTTCTTTGTTGTTTGTTACCGAAAGTTTTTCTCAAGGCTGTGTCGCTGTTCGGCACATGAGCTGTACCGCTGCCAACTCACTGTCGTCGGCTGAATATTTCAAACAAAAAAACGGCCAATGGCAAATCAGCACGGGCTACCGCTATTTTCGTTCATTCCGTCACTATAAAGGAGACGTTGAGCAACATGAGCGTTTGGAACAAAATACCGAAGTAATCAACCTGTCGCACGCCCTCGATTTGGGGATTAGTTATCAACCCAACGCGCGGCTGTCATTTGCGGTAAATTTACCCATTCAATACAACGACCGCTCGTCTTTGTACGAGCATTATGGCAATTCCGTTAGTGCCAATCCTGACCAAAAACGCTTTCATACCTATTCAAAAGGTATTGGAGACATGCGCATATCGGCTACGTATTGGATGAGAAACCCGTATAAATTACCCAAATTCAATTTTGCATTAGGCGCGGGAGTTAAACTTCCAACGGGTAATTCGGGCGTAACGGGTGATTTTCATAAGCTTAACAAAGAAAAGCAGGATTATGTAATCAATAAACCTGTCGACCAGTCGATTCAGTTGGGAGATGGCGGTGTGGGCTACAGTCTTGAATTACAGGGTTATGGCCAGATTACTAAATCACTGACGGCGTATTTTAATGGTTATTATCTGTTCAATCCCAAAGAAACCAACAACGTACTGCGCAGCCCAGAGGCAACCACCATTGATTTAGTAACGGGGTATTTTTCCGTTGCTGACCAGTTTGCGGGACGTATCGGCCTGAGCCAAAGCCTCGGAAGAGGGCTTTCGGTGATGCTCGGCGGGCGCGTAGAAGGGGTGCCTTCGTCGGATGTGTTTGGAGGGAGTAAAGGCTTCCGTCGCCCTGGGTATATTGTTTCCGTCGAGCCGGGTGTAGCGTACATGAAAGGCAAGTTTTCGGCGGCGGTGACCGTCCCTTACGCTCTTTATCGTAATCGTATCAAAAGCTATTCCGACAAACTTGACCCGCTGGGTGTACGTCATGGTGATGCCGCCTTCGCAGATTATTCGGTATCAGTGAACATAAGCCGTTGGTTTTAAATAAATAATCTATCGACGGGTCGCTCGTTAAGGGCGGGATTTTAATAAAACTAACTTGTAACACAAGATGAAAAAAAGAACTTTACTTAACGTTCTTTTGGCCGCAACTCTCACTGCTCTGTGGAGCGGAGAGTTGCGCGCTCAAATGCCGAACGATGCCATTTATATGCCGAAAGGAACTGCCTGCATCGGGACAATGTATACCCACACCAGTTGGAACCAATACTGGGAAAATACCCTCAAACGTGAAAACCTCAACATCGGTACGCACACCACCCAGAGCGTAATGGTAATGCCGGCCATTGGCATCACCGACCGCTTTAATGTTATTTTGAGCCTGCCTTACGTATGGACCAAAACGAGCGCGGGCAACTTGATGGGGCAGAAAGGGATTCAAGATTTGGGCGCATGGCTGAAAGTGAAAGCAGTGGATGTAAAAGGTTTCTCTATCAATGGATTAGCGGGTCTGATGATTCCTTTAGGTAACTATGTTCCTGACTTTCTGCCGATGTCGATTGGCTTGCAATGCCGGGTGGTATCGGGCCGAATTTTGGCTAATTATACCCATCCTAAAACGGGGATTTACGTTACTGCCCACGGAACTTACATGTGGCGTAGCAATATCAACGTAGACCGCGATGCCTATCAGGCCGACGACCGGGTGTATAATACCAACGAAGTAAAAGTGCCCAACGCATACGACATGGGCGCGAGGATTGGGATATTAAAACAAAAATGGCAGACAGAAATCTGGGCTGAGCGAAATTCTTGCGTCAACGGCGATAATATCCGTCGTAACGACATGCCTTTCCCGACCAATAACATGCAGGCAACGATGGTGGGGTGGTACGGTAAATTTCAACCGAAAGCGCTGGGAGTTAATGCCCGCGTAGGGTACGTAACCAATGGCCTCAATATGGGTCAAAGCACAAGCTACATGGTAGGAGTACTTTATCAGTTTGGGGTAAAGAAATCATAATTGAATTTAATCAAGAGAATGAAAAAGTTTTCAAATATTCTAAAATACAGCGGTTTAGCTTTTGCCATGGTCGTAGGAATGGTCGCGTGTGATAAAACACTTGAAGAGCCGCAACGCGTAGGGTATTTGCCCGCAAACGTGGATGATAAAGCGGGTACGTGGAAAACATACCTCCTTACTTCAGCCGAAGAAATCAATGTACCAGCTCCTACTTCCGTTACCTCTCCAGAGTACGTAGCAGAATTGGCAGCGTTGAAAGGACTATCGAACACCCTCACCAAAGAGCAACAGGAAGCCGTGGTCTATTGGGGGGCAGGTGCGGTGTATCGTTGGAACGAAATTGCGCGGGAATTGGCCGCGCGCTACAACATTCCACCGGCTTCCAACGCCGATGGAAAATATCCCGTTCCTGACGCGGCCAACCCCTTGGCGGATCCTAAATTTCCGTTTGCCAATCCCCCTTATACGGCGCGGGCGTTGGCTTATCTGTCGGTGGCTCAATACGATGCGCTGGTTTCGGCTTGGAATTACAAATACAAGTACAAACGGGCGGCACCGTCAAAAGTAGATGCTACGCTTCGGGTGGCGTTGCCAGTTTCGGCGTTGCCTTCGTATCCATCCGAAGATGCGGTGGTTGCAGCAGCTTCGGTGACGATACTGAAAGCGATGTTTCCGGGTGAAGTGCCTTATTTGGAAGCAAAAATGAAAGAGCATTTGGAAGCCCGCCAATGGGCGGGAATGAATGTACAAAGTGACCTGACAGCAGGTACTGCTTTGGGTGGTGCCGTGGCCGCAAAGGTAATGGGCCGCGCCCGAACCGACGGAATGAGTGCCGCCAACAACCAAGCGCTCACGGCAGGAATGATTGAGGCCGCCAAAAGTCGCGGTATCAAAGAAACGTGGCTGAGCCAAGAAGTTCCGATTCGTCCGCCGATGTTGCCCAACTACGGAGCCGTACAAACCTGGAATTTTGACAAAGCAACGTTAGCTCAAATTCGCCCCGCCATTCCTTACGTAGTGGGTTCGGCCGAGTGGCAGAAAGATTTCGATGAATTGAGCAAAATCAACAAAACCCAAACCCGCGAGCAGGCCCGCATTGCTAACTACTGGGCCGACGGGGCGGGAAGCTATACGCCTCCGGGCCACTGGCACCGCGCTGCGGCCAATGCCGCGCACGAAGCACGCTTCAGTGAAGTGCGGATGGCACGTACGCTGGCGCTGTTGGGAACCGCCGAAATGGACGCTGGAATTGCTTGTTGGGAGGCGAAATTTTACTACTATACTCCTCGCCCTCAGCAGTTTGGTTTGAAGACTTCGGTCGGATTGCCCAATTTCCCATCGTATACCTCTGGTCACTCTACGTTTTCGGCGGCGGCCGCTACGGTTTTGGGGTATATCTTTCCCGAACAGGCTGAGAAATTCAAAGCGCAGGCCGACGAAGCCTCTGTGTCGCGGATTTATGGCTTGATTCACTTCCGAGTAGACTGTGAAATGGGCTTAAAACATGGCAATACCATTGGAAATTACGCCATCGCGCGCGGCAAGGCCGATGGGTCGGGATTGTGATATATACAACAGAAGGCTCATTTCTGAGCACCTGACGGGTCTGAAAACGACTTTGAAAGACCCGTCAGGTTAAAAATTAATTCATTTGAAAAGACTCGTTTCCATACTGCTCGTCAGCCTTTTGGTCTACAACATGGTCGGCTATTCTGTCGTCTATTGGTTGGGGGGCAATGTGGCATTGGATGCACCCCAGAATGAGTCAGAAATGCCATTACTCCAGGAGTACATTACCGTACAAGTGCCCGTTTCGTTGCCGTATCAAACCAGCTGGACGGCTCCGCAGCCAGTACAAGGAAAATTGCAGGTAGGCAATGAGTTTTATGAAATGGTCGAGCAAATTATGCTCAACGATACCCTCTATATCACCTGCAAACCCGACCGCGATGCCCGCGCCAATTTTTTCGCGCTGGCCGAACACATCAACAAACACATCCACGACCATGCGACCAACGGTCCACAACCTTCCAAAAGCATGGCAAATCAGCTGTTGAAAGAGTATATTTCGTTTCAACATCTGCACGTCTATTATGTAGTAGAATGGCTATCCGATGCCGCACCATTGCAGAAAAATACCTTATCCCTTCTTTTTCGGGCCCATTGCGTGGTTTCACCGCCTCCCGAATTAGCTTGATTTTTTACGGTTAAAAAACAATGATTTATTCCTGTTTAACGGTGGGAGTGTAAATCGTGTATTTTTTATTGTCTTAAAAATCAATGCTTTAATTATGCCACATATTCCACTTCCCGAGCATTTGCCTGGTATTACTGGCTTGCTCGAATACCGCCTAGACACGGCGTTGCCGATTCGTGATTTGACGCAGATTTTATTGCGTGGCGAATCTACGCTGACCCAGGGAGAACGCGAACTGATTGCGACGATTGTGTCTTCACGCAACTGTACCAATTTTTGCGAAGCAGCCCACACCAAAGCTGCCGATATGCTTTTGGGTGAGACAGAAACGGCCCGATTGGTCAAATTGAATTTTGAAACAGCCCCCGTTAGTGACAAAATGAAGGCGTTGCTCAACATTGCCGCGCTTACCCAAAAAAGTGGTAAATCCGTTACACCTGAGGCCATCGAACGCGCTCACCATGCGGGAGCCACTGACCTTGAAATCCATGATACGGTGTTGATTGCGGCTTTGTTTTGCCTGTACAACAAGTACGTGGATGGACTCGCTACGGTAGCCCCGACCGACCCCGCTTATTATGAAACTTTGGGCGAACGAATCGTTGGGCGAGGATATATGCGTCCTCCAGGCGGGCATCAGCCCCCTAAATCCACTAATGAGGTGTAGGAAAAGAGCCAGCCAATACAATTTCCAAGATTACTCGTATTAAATTTTATACAACCAGTTTGTGTATAAGGAAACGCCCTGTACATGAACGAATTAACCCCTTTTTGGTAAAAGGGCACCCATTCCTGAAATGAAAAAACAACTCTACCTTTTTATATTCTTTACCTATATTTTAGCCGTGAATTCTCCCGTTCAGGCGCAGCAAACGCGCTTGACGGGAACCATTACTGACCCCGAGACCCACCAACCTTTGGTGGGTGCTTCGGTGGCGGTGAAAGGGAAAATTACGGGTACGGTAACCAATGGAAACGGGAAATTTGAGCTTAACACAAGCGTTCCGTCCACGTTGGTGATTTCAATGATTGGCTACGAACGCCAAGAAATAAACGTGCAGTCTGCGGAACCGCTCACTATTGGGTTGAAAGAAAGTACGGCTGACCTAAATCAGGTAGTGGTTTCGGCCTCGCGGATTGAAGAGAGTAGCTTGCGTACCCCCGTTACCATTGAAAAAATGGATGCCCGCGCCATTCAACAAGCTCCCGCGGCAACCATGTTTGAATCACTCAATAGCCTCAAAGGAGTAGACATGGTAACGAGTGGACTGACGCTACGACAAGTAAATACGCGCGGATTTAACAGCATTGGCAACAGTCGTTTTTTGCAACTGACGGATGGTGTCGATAACCAATCGGCGGGATTGGGGTTTCCAGCGGGTAGCTTTTTCGGCGTGTCAGATTTGGATGTGGAGTCTATTGAATTGATTCCGGGGGCGGCATCTGCGTTGTACGGCCCCGCCGCTTTTAATGGGTTGCTCATGACCAAAACCAAAAGCCCGTTTGATTATCAGGGATTGATTGTACAACAAAAAGTAGGTATTAATCACGTCAATGATCCTAATGGTGGCGGAGCTAAGCCCTTTTCTGAAACCGCCGTTCGTTACGCAAAAGCCTTCAATAATCGTTTTGCGTTTAAACTAAACGCATCCTATATCAAAGGAACGGATTGGTACGCCACGGATTATACTGACATTGACCCCAATACTCCTTCTGAAAAACGAGGAGCAGCCAACCCGGGTAAAAATAGCCTGAATATCTATGGCGACGAGGTAGCTTCCACGTTGCCAGGCATTGGCCGGGTATCGCGTACGGGTTATTACGAAAAAGACGTAACCACTTATGATGTATACAGTTTTAAGGCCAATGCAGCGGCACATTACCGCATTTCTGACAAATTGGAGGCTATTTATCAAATCAATTTTAATCAGGGAACAGCCAACTATACCAGCAGCAGCCGCAACATGTTGCGGGATTTTCGGTTTACGCAGCAGCGTGTGGAACTGAAAGGAGCTAACTTTTTTGTACGGGCCTACGCGGTCGCTGAAAATTCGCAAAATGCCTATAATACGCGCTCTTTGGGACAATTCATTAATCGTACTTGGGTGAAGGATTTGAGCGGGAATGTGGTGCCTATCGGTAAAGCAGATGCCACTTGGTTTGAGCGCTACGGTGCGGCTTACAACGGAAAAATAAACGGAATAGCGCCTCAAAACCATGACGTAGCGCGGACGTTTGCCGACGATGGTAGGGTGTTGCCAGGTACAGCTGCTTTTGAAGCCGCCAAAGACAAATACAGTCATTTGTACGGCCTCGAAGGGGCTGGTGTGTTGAGTTTGTGCAAAATGTACCACGTCGAAGGTCTCTACGATTTTACGCCTCATTTATCGTGGTTAAGCGTGCAGGCGGGCGGCAATATTCGCTATTATGATATGAATACAAACGGTACTTTGTTTGACGACAAAATCAATAAAGTACGGGTTAAAGAATACGGTGCTTTTGTGCAGGCCTCCAAAACGTTGTTTGAGGAGAAATTGAAACTGATGGTATCGGGTCGTTTTGACAAAAACCAAAATTTTACGGGCAATTTCACCCCCCGGGCCTCAGCGGTTTATTCCCCGACCAACAATCACCACATTCGGGTAAGCTACCAAACGGGTTTTCGCAATCCGACCGTGGTGGATCAATACATTAAGTTGAATGTTGGGCCGTTGATTTTATTGGGCGGTGCACCTTCTAATTCCGTAGGGCTCAACGCCTACGAAAATTCGTTCACGGCGGCTTCCGTAGGCGCATTCGGCGCGGCGTTTGGTCAGGAGACTGCCGCTGGAACGCCTTTCCCTCAGGCGGTTGCGAAGCACAAAGACAAGTTAGTCAAATCAAATGTGCCTTACATTCGCCCGGAGCAATTGCAGGCGTTCGAAATTGGGTATAAAGGCGTGTTGAACAACAAATTGTTGTTTGATATAAGTTATTACCACGGCAAATACACCAACTTTTTAATCAATCAAGTGGTGATTCGTCCCAATACCGCCAACGTCCTTTTGGCTGATGGTACGGTCAATCCTGCGGCTGCGCAGGACATTTTGAGCACCACAACGCGCCAAACATTCCAGCTTTATACCAACGCCGCCGACAAGGTTTCGACCAACGGAGCAAGTGGTGGCATAACGGCTTTGTTGGCCAAAGGCTACCGTCTGGGGGCCAACGCTACGTGGGCGCAGTTCAATATTTTGGACGCCAATCCCAACAATGTACCTGCGTTCAACACACCGAAATGGAAAACCAACGTGACATTTAGCAACGCCCGTTTGACCGATAAAGTGGGTTTCAGCATCGCGTGGCATTGGCAGGACGCCTTTCAGTGGTACGGAACATTTACCGAAAACCGCCCAGGGTTGGTGCCTGCTTATAGTTTGATTGATGCTCAGGTGTCTTACAAGCTCCCCAAACTGAAATCGATCGTGAAAGTAGGAGCGTCGAATCTGGGCAACAACTACGTAGTACAGGCCTTTGGCTCGCCAGCGGTGGGCGGATTATATTATGTGAGTTTGACTTTTGACGAGTTGCTGAGATGATGAAAGTCGATAAAATAAATCCGTTGGCCGGGCAACTAACAGCTGGGCCTTCGGTTTCGCAAAATTTAGCGTTTGCGTTGTGCATGATTAGCTATTTATTTGGCGGAACGGTGGCAACACTCATGTCGGTGTACTTGCCCGTGGCCGTGCCTGAATTGCTCGGCGGTACTGTATCTGAAGCGCATTTGGGCGAAGTGGGTGCTTACATTGGCGCGGCCTTTCTGTACGGTTGGGGCGTTGGCGGGCTTACCTTTGGAGTAGTCAGTGACCGCATTGGGCGCGTAAAATCATTGGCGCTCGTTACTGGATTGTACGGAATAGCTACACTGCTGACGGTGTTTGTCCCCAATTGGTATGCGCTCATTGCCTGCCGATTTGCCGCTGGGATGGGCATTGGTGGGGTATTGCTGATTTCGACGGTGTATTTGTCCGAAATCTGGCCCGTCCGTACACGTCCTATTGCGCTGGGGATTTTGGCTGTTGCATTTCCAATCGGTATCGTGACCACAGGCGGATTAAATGTTTTTTTTGCGAATTGGAGAGACGCTTTTTGGTTGGGAATAATACCCATTGGCACCGCTTTGGCCATGATACGATGCCTCCCTGAGTCTGCCGCGTGGGCGAGTAGTCGCCAAACCTATCGTAAACAAACCTCCGAATTGTGGGACGCTGACAATCGGCCCAATCTCATCATCGGTACCCTCATATTTGGCTCGGTACTTATTGGGTTGTGGGGTATTTTTTCGTGGATACCTACGTGGGTTCAATCACTCCTTCCGGTGGGTCAAAACGGCCAACAAGAACGTGGTATTACGATGATGCTCCTTGGTTCGGGTGGGATTGTGGGTGGCGTACTTTCGGGTTTTTTGATAAAGAGTCTTGGTGTTCGCAAAACGCTCATTGTCACGTTTTTGGGTTGCGCGTCGGTTTCGTTCATATTGTTTTTGACCAACAGAAGTTTCAGCCCGATTGTCTACATCGAAATGGCGTGCCTGTCGTTGTTTTTTGGCATTAGTCAAGGGGCACTTTCTGGCTACATTCCCCAATTGTTTCCGACCGTCATTCGGGCAACGGCCGCAGGTTTCTGCTTCAACATCGGGCGTTTTTTTACGGCTACTTCGGTGTTTTTTGTGGGGGCTATGGTGGCTTTTTTCGGCGGACTCAGCAACGCGCTACTGACTTTTTCAGTCGCTTTTTTGGTGTCGTTGGCGGGGGCTTTTTTCAGTAGAGAGACAAAAATCAATGAATAAGCGATGCATTCGAAATGTACCGTGAAAGTAGGAAGTGATTGGGGAGTGTCGTTGTTTGTTGGTTATAAATTGTTGATAATAAGAGTATTCATAAATAATAGGTTAATAATTGTACAAACAGGCTTGTTGCTTAATGGGCCTGTTTTTCTTCCACCTAATCTACAAAACTTGTATAATCATGCCACATATTTCATTACCTGAAGGTTTTCCGGGCATCCGCAGTTTGGCGGTCTATCGCCCCGATACTGGCGCGGCGCTGTACGCATTGGCCGAGGCACTTTTGCGTGGCGATTCGTCACTGAGTCAAGCGGATGCCGAACTAATTGCGGCCTTTACATCTTCGCAAAATGACTGTACTTTTTGTACATGTAGCCACGCGGCGGCGGCCCGTTATTTGTTTGGTACCGATAAAGAAATCGTGGATGCGGTCATTGCAGACTATCAAACGGCTCCCATTTCTGAAAAAATGAAGACGCTCTTGGCCATTGCCCAGTGTGTACAGCAGGATGCACGAACGGTTTCGGATGAAATTGTAGCCAATGCCCGTTTGGCAGGAGCAACCGACCGCGAAATTCACGATACGGTGCTGATTGCGGCTACTTTTTGCATGTTCAATCGCTACGTGGATGGTTTGGCCACACTGACACCCACCAACCCAGGCGCGTATGAACCCATGGGCGAGCGCATGGCTACGTTGGGTTATGTTCCTCCCAAATATCCCTAGCCCTTTAACCAAAACGATAACCATAAATCAATTATGCCACATATTCAAGTACCCGAAAATGCGCCGGGAATCCTCGGCCCGATGAAATTCAGCCCCCAGACGGCGGAGCCTATGAATGCACTGGCTAATGCCCTTTTGCAAACCGACGAGGGCCTGAGTCGGGGGGAGCGCGAACTGATTGCGACTTATGTATCGTCGCAAAATGAATGTGTATTTTGTCAAACAATACACGGTGCGGTGGCGAGTGCTTACCTCGGTGATGAAGATTGGTCGTTTGTAAACGCCGTAAAGGAGGATTATGAACAAACGCCCTTGACCAATAAAATGAAGGCGCTTTTGGCCATTGCGGGGAGTGTGCAGAAAGGCGGTAAAAATGTAACAAGTGAGCAGGTAGAAGCAGCCCGTCATGAGGGTGCTACCGATAAAGATATTCATGATACGGTGCTGATTGCGGCGGCTTTTTGCATGTTCAATCGCTACGTGGATGGTTTGGCGACGGTTGCCCCGTCTGACCCCAACATTTACCGCTACCGTGCCGCAAGAATTACGCAAAAAGGATACTCGGCAGAAGGGGAGTATACCCCCCAAGCCACTTAGTAAGCATAGGTTGAAGTGAACATGAATCCTCCGACAATTTTGTCGGAGGATTTTACAAAAACTATGGCATAACAATTTGTTAATGAGTTGATTATTTATAAAATGTATTTTGTCAAACACATGAAAAATTTATTTTATATCGGCATAGCCGGTCTCCTTTTGTTTGAAATCGCCAACGTGTATTTCATCATGCCTATGCCGGGGAGTCAACGTTTGAACAGCATTGAGGTGGCCTATTTTTTGCATTCGTGGAAGTGGGTTTTTCGTAGTTTATTAGGGTGCTTGATACTCCTTGGGGGGCTGCCAGCCTTTCGGGCGGGGCGATGGGGCGCGTTTTGGGCGGGCTTGGCCTTATTGGCTGTCTCAGTCGTGGCCTACGCTGCCAATTTTGAAATGGCCGCCGATTCCATGTTTTATCAACCGTCCGTTTTGACTTTTAAAAATGCCGCTGCAAATAAGGTCGATAAGGAACGTATAGTAATTGGCGTTGAAATCAACGGTCAGGCGCGGGCCTATCCGATTCAGTTTATTGGTTACCATCATCAGGTACGGGATACTTTGGGCGGGAAGTCCATCATTGTTACTTATTGCACGGTTTGTCGCACGGGGCGGGTTTTTGAGCCTGTGATAAATGGCCAGCCCGAAACCTTTCGACTTGTAGGAATGGATCATTTTAATGCCATGTTTGAGGATAAAACCACTGGGAGTTGGTGGCGGCAAGCCAACGGCGAAGCCATTGCGGGGAAATTGAAAGGCCAAACGCTGCCAGAATTGGAGATTACGCAAATTTCGCTTGCCAAATGGCTGGCATTGTACCCCAACAGTTTGGTCATGCAGCCAGATACGAAGTTTCGGGAAGAATATGATTCATTGAGCAATTATGAATCGGGCAAGCGGAAAGGAAAACTTACGAAGCGAGATTCGGCTTCTTGGCAGGAAAAATCGTGGGTGGTGGGCGTTGAGGTGAGCAGCGGGGTAAAAGCCTACGATTGGAATCAGTTGCTAAAGAAACGAATCATCAACGACATGGTCGGTTATTTGCCCATCACCGTTGTGTTGGCCTCTGATAATAAGAGCTTTACGGCTTTACGCCGCGCTACCCCTGGACAAGTACTGTCGGTCAAAAATGATTCTTTGTTTGATAATGGAGGCAGTGCATACAACTTGCTCGGCAAATCATACATCCCCGACAGACCTGATTTATTAAAAGTCAACGCATATCAAGAATATTGGCACAGTTGGCAGACTTTTCATCCTGATACCAAGCAGTTTAAATAAGCTAATGCAGTAAGTTAGTTTATGCCATAACACACTATTTATTAATCTGTTATTGAAATTTTAATCATGAGAAAAATTTATTTTTTTCCTCTTTTTAATGTTATCCAGTGAGCTATTAATTGCCCCAAATTAAAATCTGACACAAAGCAATATTCGAATGAAATGGGTTAGTCAAAATGGGATATAATTTATGTGCCATTGGCTGAACTCGACCCTGCTTTACAGCTACCTAAGTAGAAGATTTGCCGATGCCTTCAACACCGTGAATGCCACGGCCAACGGTACCAAGTTACCGTTTGGTTGACCTGAATAAGACTTTTTATTTGATAAATAAATATACTTTTCGGCTGTTGGACAATAACTTAATAAACAAAAGCCGTTTTGCGAAATGCCCTACATTTTACCTTGGCCTGTGGATTGGGCCACTGGATGGAAGGAGTATTGTTGCAACGGTTGGGGTAAATATTTGAAAAGACAAGAACTGCTGGAATATGACTAAAAACGCTTGTTATTATGGTATATAAAATAAGCTAAGGATATATTTTGGCATAGTAATTGAAGTGTATACGTTAAATGGGCATTGTGTGCTTGCTCAAACAGTCATTTAAGTCTAACTCTTATGAAGAAGCTTTTTTACTTTATTGTCAGCCTTGTTTTTTTTGCGGGGTGTACGGGTACGGAAATAGAGCCGTCTAAACCCAATAATGTGTCCAATTATTCGGCAGATTTTCTGCGCGAGTGGTTTAAGTTAGAATGCCGAATCGTGAAAGAAACGCCTGGGTTTTTACCTCCGCAAGCCTCACGAGCTTTTGGCTACGTGGGCATTACGGCCTACGAAGCGGCGTACAGTGGCATCCCGAATGCCAAGCCATTGGCGGGTCAACTCAACCGGTTGATTCCAGCAGATATGCCCGTAGCGATACCGCTCAATGTGCGCTACCACTGGGGAATTGTGGTCAATTCCGCCGTGGCCGACATGATGCGGTTTATGTTTGACAAAAACATAAGCCCCGCCAATCTCGCCAAAATCAATGAGTTGGAAGGGCAATACTTGTCGATTTTTGCCGAAACCACTTCTGAAATATTGCGAGAGGAATCGGTGAAACATGGGAAAGCCGTGGCTAAGGCCATTTATGAATATTCCAAATCGGATGGTGGCCATGATTCGTATCTCAATCCTTTTTCGAGGCCTTTTACTCCCGTGAGGGGCATTGATAAGTGGGAACCAACCGATGCCAAAAACCTCACCCCGTTGAGTCCTTATTGGTACAAATGCCGCCCCGTTTTGGCTTCAAATATGACGTATGGCACTCCGCCCAAGCCGATTCCATTTTCATTTGATACCCAATCGGATTTTTTCAAACAGGCATTTCACGTTTATACGCAGGTGAACAAAAATACGCCCGATCAAATCGAAATCGCCAAATTTTGGGCCGATGATCCATTTGCCACCTGTACCCCTACTGGGCACACGTTCAATATCATGACACAGCTATTGGAAGAAACCAACTCAACCCTTGAACGGGCCGTTGTGGGCTATGCCATGCTGGGCATTGGTGAAATTGATGCTTTTATTGCCTGTTGGAAAGCCAAATACGACTATTCACTGATACGTCCAGTTACGTATATTCAGCGGTATATTGACCCCAATTTCAAAACCGTGATCGGAACACCCCCTTTTCCTGCTTATACCTCTGGGCACGCCACCGAAATCGGTGTGGGAGAGCGCATTTTTACGAAACTTTTTACCAGCGGCGATGGGACATACGCGCTGACAGACCGCTCACAAGTACAGCACGGTTTTGCACCCCGGAAATTCTCAAACTTTGCCGAAATGGCCGAAGAATGTGCTAATTCGCGCCTTTATGGAGGTATCCACTATGATATGGACAACATAAACGGCTTGAAAATGGGCCGGGGAATTGGGGATAATGTCGTTAAATCCATCCAATGGCCTTCCGTAATTAAGTAACGCTCAATACTACCTGTCACTATGAAATTTAAACTTTTTTATTGGGTAATAATCGGTTGTATAGGCCTATTGAGTTGTGAAAAAAATGATGATGCTCAATTTGAAAAGGACGTACAATTAATGGCGAATTTGGAGTGTGAAGCTCGCCAATTGAAGGAAGAACGCTTCAACGCCGCCAACGATATTCGGTTCATGGAAGATTCATTGGCCAAGCATCACTTGCCGCTTTCGCCCGCACAAAGCCAGCACATTGATTCGGTCAAGACGGTCTACACACTGCGGACGGGTCAATTGGCCGAAAAAATTACCAAAACCATGGATAGCCTCTTTGCCGTAAGTTATAAAACAACTGAGCAGCGGCAGGCGTTTGACGTAGCCACCGAAAAAAAGCTCCAAGAAGTGTGCAAATAGGTTGCGTGAGAAGGAAACAACGGACAGGAAACTTGTTGTCGATAGCAATTTTGTGCCAAGTAACGCGTTAATAGGTCATTTTTAGAATGATTTTATGAACAAGTTACAGATGAAAAAAATTAGTCTTTTTATCCTCGGAATTGCGTTGACGGGGCTTTTTCAACAATGCGCCGTTAGTCGACAAATATCGGAAGCAAAAACCCTGGGCGATTGTAAATACGCCATTGCTTCGGCCGACAACATCACGTTGGCGGGCATCGATGTTCGTCAATTCAGAAATATGCAGGATTTTGATTTGGCCAAGTCGCCAAGGCTGGCCTTAGCGTTGTTGAGTCAGGATGTGCCGCTTAATCTTCGGTTGAATTTGGATGTGACCAATCCGACCAAACAGCAGGCAGGAATCAATCAATTTGAATACAAAGTGTTTCTTTCTGAAAATGAGGTGTTTACTGGTTTCTGGGACCAGCGAATTGATGTTCAGCCCAACGGCGGCACCACCCGTGTGCCCATGCAGCTCAGCACCAACGCCTACCGCCTCTTGACCGACTCCAAAGCGCGGGATGCGTTTGTGAACATGGTCGAAAATTTATCAGGCAAGGCGGGTTCACAGCCTTCAAAGCTGACCATCAAGCTCCGGCCAACGCTTGGCATCGGTAATTCACAAATTAACTATCCTGGCTACATTACGATTGAAAAAGAAGTAACGGCCAAAATGCTCGCGGGAGAGTAACTGCCAATATTAAATCATGTAAAGGCGCAAAGAAAGTAAGCTTTTTCTTTGCGCCTTTGCTGTTTTACGCCAACAACTCATGTTTCGTGCACCATTTTTGAATCAGTCCGATAAAACGTTTGAAATAATCTTCACTGATAAACAAGTTGCCCCAATCATCAAAGCGTTTACACTGAACGCCTAAATAGAAAAACCAGAGGCTCACCGCCAAGTAGGGAATCAGACGTTTTTCTTCGTCAGAAATCTTCACAATGGTTTCGTAGCCTTCCAAAAACCGTTGGAGTTTGCGTTGGTATTCGTCGGCATCAAATTCAGTATTGAACAATTGCACATTAAAATACGCTAAATCAAGGGTTTGCCAACCGTTTCCGCAAAAATCAAAGTCAAAAAAGGTAACCTCGCCGTTGGGCGTAACGTGCATATTGTCAAACCAAATGTCCAGATGAACCGTGCCTGTTCTGACTTCCTTCATATTAATTTCCTTTAATTTTTCCACCAATTGATGGGTGGATGTTTTCAAAAAAGTCATGGTTTCAGAACCAGCAGCAAAAAAAGTTTGGGCACGTTGGAGGGGCGAAATGAGTAGGGTTTCGACGTTGTATGTGACTCGCTCCAAAGCTAAATTGTGCGTAACTTGGTGAAAGCGAGCCATAGCAATTCCGATGTTAAAATGCATATCGTCTGTAAAGCTTCGTATTTTTTCGCCTTCGGCAAACGAGAACAAGACCCCAAACCGCAGACCTTCGGGAGCCATTATTTCCTGAATAAAACTGCCCGTTGCATCGGCAATGGGGTAGGAGATAGGCACGCTGTTTTCGTTCAACAGTTTGAGCAGACGGATTTCTTCTTCAATTTCGGTTTTTGTGCGCCAATTGTAGCTGTAAAGCCTGAAAACCAGCTTTTTATCTCCGTCATTCAAAAGATAGGAATGATTGATACCCGTTTTCAGAATACGGCATTGAAGGGGGGCGTTAAGTGAGTAGCGTGACTGCAAAAAAGTGCCTAAGTGCGAAGCCGACAGCCTCGAATCATACACGGGAAAAGGGTTCATGAAGTTGGGATAAAGAGTAACCGAAAAATGGAAAACCGCAAGGGCGGCTCCGCGCAAAACCGCAAAATTACTAATGCAAAATGTAAAAGTTTTGCATGACTGGGCAAACCGCCAAAACGGGGTGCAAAGATGCACTTTTTACGTGTATTCTGAATCAATAAATAAAACAAGGGATAAGTATTGGTTTATACCCAAATGACATTTCCGACAATGGCTGATTTCGTGTTTCTTTGCAACTGAAAAACAATCCATTACAGCTATGTTACAAAATGACTTAAATCAGTTCGGAGAAATCCTTCAAAAAATTCTTGAACAAGGCGTTGATTTTTTACAAACAATTGACCAACGCCCCACTTCTGCGCCCCACACTGTGCCGTTGGTAGCCGCCCTGGAAGTAGACGGAAAGGGAACGTCGGCGGTTTTGGCCGAATTTAACCAACGTTTTGACCCGCTCATCGTGGCTTCTTCGGGACCGCGCTCGTGGGGATTTGTGACGGGTGGCGCTACGCCCGCCGCCGTGGCGGGCGACTGGTTGGCGGGCGTATACGACCAAAATCCGCAGGCTATTCAAGGGCAAGGTGACTTGTCGGCGCTGATTGAGGTGGAAACCATTCAGTTGCTACTGTCGCTATTTAACTTACCAGAAACTTTCACTGGCGGTTTTGTGACGGGGGCGACGATGTCCAATTTTACCGCATTGGCCGTGGCGCGTCAGTGGGGAGGCAAGCAGCAGGGGCGCGATATTGCCAAAGAAGGCGTCGGAAAAGGCGTAAAAATACTGAGCGCTACGCCGCATTCTTCGGCCGTGAAGTCGCTGGCGATGTTAGGGGTAGGAAGTCAGAATTTTATCAAAGTCAATACATTGCCTGGCAATCGGGAAGCGATGGATGTTGCGGATTTGGAAACAAAAATAGAAGCGCTTTCAGGCGAGCCTTTTATTCTGATTTCGAGTGGCGGCACGGTCAATACCGTTGATTTTGACGATTTTGAAGCCCTTGCTCGATTAAAAGAAAAACATAATTTTTGGTGGCATATCGACGCGGCCTTTGGCGGTTTTGCAGCTTGTTCGCCCAAATACAAGCATTTACTGAATGGCTGGGAAGGTGCCGATAGCATTACTGTTGACTGCCACAAGTGGCTGAATGTACCTTACGAAAGTGCCTTTTTTTTGGTGAAAAAAGAACACAGTATTTTGCAGGTAGAAACTTTCCAAAACTCCAATGCACCTTACCTCGGCAACCCGCTCGAAAATTTCAGTTTTCTTAATTTTTTGCCAGAAAACTCGCGCCGACTGCGCGCGTTGCCCGCGTGGTTTACGCTAAAGGCGTACGGTAAAAAAGGTTATCAGGAAATTGTGGAAAACAGCATCCAGATGGCGCAGTTGTTGGATAATTTTATTCAGCAAAGCATTGATTTTGAATTGCTTGCGCCAACTCGCCTAAACAATGTGTGTTTTACCCTAAAGGGTGAAGAAAATCAGGATAAAGTCCCTTTGTTTCTGACCCAACTAAACCAACGCGGAAAAGTATTCATGACCCCAACGGTGTATAACGGCAAAAAAGGCATTCGGGCGGCGTTTGTCAACTGGCGTACCACCGAAAAAGATGTAGAAATTGCAATTGCCGAAATGAAAGCGGTCTTGGCTCCTTCGGCGTAGATTAGTAATTCGCCAGATTGCTCACACTTGAAGCATGAAAAAAAATGGTTCGGGTTGCTCCCAACCCGAACCACATTGGCATTTACTTTTTCGGTTTTGTACTTTTCGGTTTTACATTTTTCGGTTTTGCCTTTTTAAGCTCTTCATCATCTTCGGCCCGGCGTTTTTGCATGGTTTCGGTGCGGTCCAATTCTTCTGATTGGGCAAAGGCTTTCCAGTCAAATTTTTCATCAAATGGGTCAAGCGCTTTTTGCGGGTCAAACAGGCGTTTATCAATCGCCACGGCATTGTAAGGCGTGTAATCGGGAGTATTGGTAAACAGGTCGATGAGGTTCGTCGCACTTGCGTCGTACTGGTTGAGGTAGGGTATTTTGAGGATATTCCAGAAAGTTTTGAACACGCTGCCAAAGCTATAGTGCTCATGTCCAACGTAGTTTTTCTTGACCCAAGGCGAAATCGTCAGCAACAAACTGCGGTGGGCATCGATGTGGTCAACGCCGCCCTGCGGGTCATCTTCCAGTACCACGATGAGCATTTTTTTCCAATAAGGCGTTTTGCTTAAAAACTCTACCACGCGTCCGAGGGCCAAGTCGTTGTCGGCCATGTAGCTTTGCGTAAACGGGAATCCCGCTTTGGCGCGTTCGCGGGTGCCATGGTCGTTGGGCAGCATCAGCGTTAACATAGATGGTAATTTTCCATTCGGTCCCCCCCATTTTTCGTTAAATTCCTTCATAAACACATCGGCCCTGAATTGGTCTGGAATAGCCATGTTGTAAGTAGGGAAGGTCTTGGACGAACGGTCATAGAGCGGGGAAGGTAACGGATAATTGATGGTATACAGCTCGCCGATGTACTTCATGGTACTGTCAGAATAAGCGGCGGCCATTTCGACCCCGAAACCGAAGTTAAAAAACTCCTTTTTGTTGCGTTCGAGGTGGTCCCAAATTGAGCCAGCCTCGGTATAATCTTCAGGATAAATGCTGCCTGCCGAGCCGTAAAAAGACCAATTTCCCGGTGCCTTGGAGGTATCAATCAAGTCGCGTTTTCCGCCGTAAGCGGCGGCGGTGCCCGTTTCGACCCATTCGTTGGGATATACGCCCACCATCCAGCGGTGGCCGTCGGCTGACACGTCGGCATCGCAGTAAAAATTGTCAGACATGGCAAAACGCTTCGCCAATGCCGTGTGGTTGGGCATCACGTCTACATTTTCCAACGTTTGGGTTTTGTTGCGGTTGGAAAACGTCGCTTTCAGGCCATAACGCGCCAATGAAGCCTCTCCTTTACCGTTGGTGTTTTGTCCAAATACTTCGTCGTAGGTGCGGTTTTCCTTGGAAATAAACACGATATGCTCAATGTTGGAAAGCGCATTTTTGGTAACGGATTTTTGTTCAAACTTAAAATTATTTGAAATCACTTTTTGGGTCAGCGCGGCGAGTTGTCCATCTGCGGGAATATCAATGACCGATACTGTTCCTTTCATTAAGCTACCCACGTAGCTACCTTCTGGGCCAGGTTTAAAATTTGGTCCGCCGTTGGGGCCGCTCCCAAATCCTTTGGCATTGGTGACAATCAACTGTCGCCCGTCGGGCGATACTTTCAGCTTGGACGGAAACCAACCCGTGGGGATATGACCCAATACTTTCAGGCTTGGAATGTCAATCACGGCCACGGCGTTGATGCCCGCTTCTGCCACGTAGAGGCGCTTTTGGTCGGGCGAGGTAGCCACGCCAAACGGAATCAATCCGCGCAGCTTGCCCAAACGTGGGTCGGGCTGCAACGGAATGGTATACACCACGGTATCTTTCTGAATATCAATCACCGATACGCAGTCGTTGTTACCATTGCTGACAAACACATATTTGTCCGTAGCGGCCACCGAGTTGGGGCTACTGCCGCCCACAGCGGGAAAATCCTCAATCATCTGACCCACCAGAAAGCCCGTTTTGGTCTTGTTTTTTACCTTCCAGCTCGTGCCGTTGGGCGAATAACTCCACACTGAAAAAGCCTCTGGTGCGTTTGGACTCCCCAGCGCGGGGATGCCTTTGGCGGCGTTGCCTTCTTCCATTTCCTTGCTGCCATATTTGGTAGCGGGCCACGGATGGGCGGTTTTTTTGAGGTTTTTGGGGTCTAAATCGGTAAAAGGTTTGTATTCAAAAACGCCCACGTTGGCCACGTAGATGCGTTGCTCATCGGGCGAAAAACTGATGCCGAAGGGATAGCGACCCGTGGGAATATTGTCGGCTACGCGCTGGGTTTCGGTGTTAACGACCACCATTCTAAACCCGATTTGGTCAACCACATAGAGACGTTTGCCGTCGTTGGAAAGAACGAGGTCGCCGAGGTAGCCATGCTCGTAGTTTTTGGCAGCGCAGTTGATAAAACCCTTGCCTTTGCCCGTATTTAGGTCAAACAAAAAGATTTTGTTGGTTTGTCCGCCCGCTACGTAGAGCGTTTGGTTATCGGGGCTGATGGCCAAACCCATGAAGCAGGCTTCCAAAATACCGTCGTCCGTTTTGAACCCTTCGGGTACTTGTAAAACGGTCGGATTGGCGCTGCGTACGTTTTTGATGATTGAAACGGAAAAAGGGTTAGTACCCGAGTTGGCGGTGACGGCGATGTTTCCATCCTTGCTCAACACCAATCCATAGGGGTGCGGGGCGGTCATGATTTGTTTGCCCAAGGGCGTAATGAGGCGTCCATTGGGCAACACACTCACGCCGTTTTTGTCAACTTTGGCGTATTCACTGCCCGCAGGAGCAGAAATTTGCCAAGCCTGTGACCAACTGAGTTGGCTGACGGAAAGGCACAAAAAGGAAAGGAAGAAAATGCGTAGCATAAGAAATTGATTTTTAAATTGCCATTAAATTACCATGGCAAGGAATAAAGAATAAAGTTTTGAGGTCTTTAGCCCTTTGAGATTACCATTTAAACTCAGCCGTTAGCCACAGGCTGCGCCCGTAGCCGTTGATGCCTGAGCCGTGGGTGCGGTAATCTGAGTCAAAAAGGTTCTGAACGGCGGCGGTAAAGCTGATTTTTTTCAGCGTATAGCCCGCATTCAGATTCAATACATTCCAAGCGGGTGTACCACCTTTTGCAATTCGGTTGTCGTCTTTGTCGCCTTGGGCTAAGCGCTCTTGCGCGCCCGCAAACCAAAATTCGGGACGAACCCAAGCGTTGTTTTTTGAGAAATTTAGTCCTACTCGGCCATTGACGGGCGGAATACGACGCATGGGCTCATTTTTGGTTTCACTTTGTCCGAAGCAATAAGAAACGTTGCCGTACAGTTGTAGCGACGTAAGCAAATTCGCCTGCATTTTAGCGTCGAAACCGTTGATGTAGGCTTTTTCTACGTTTTCTTTACGGTAGACATTGATGCCGTTGACCTGCTCATTGGGTACCCTTACCCGCGTGATGAGGTTTTGGAGTTGGGTAGAATAATAGCCCATTTGGAGGCCAATGGTTTTGGTCGCTATTTTTACGCCTAGCTCGTAAGTTGTTGATTTTTCTGGTTTTAAGTTGTTTGTGGGAACTTCGTAGCGAAAATCTACGATGCCCAACGTGCCCAAATCGTCGATGTTGGGGGCGCGGAAACCCGTGCTGATGTTGAAGTAAGGTGCAATGGATTTTCCGATGTTGTAAGATAGGTTGTAATTGTACACAAACGCGGCGGGCGTTAAGCGGCTGTCGCCGATGGTAGCGTCGGGAATGTCAATCACAAATCCGTTGTAGCGAATGCCAAACGTCGAATTGAGCCGTGCTAAGTTTGTGCTTACAATTGAATAAGCGGCATAATTCAGAAAGGACGAATTGTCGGGGTACAAACCGCGGCTGTAGGTGCGTTGAAAGGTGGTGTTATTTTCGTCATAACGCTCGCTGTTGACCTTGTCGCGGTAGAGCTCTACGCCCGAATTAAGGGTTAACATTCCCCTCAAAAAACGCGACTGATTGTTGTACGTCAAGCCCCAAGTTTGTACTTTATCAGATTCAGAGCGGAGCGCGGTGGTTCCGTTTTTTTGACTCAGGCGGCCTTCCTGAGTTGCCTGCCGCGAAACCGTAAATGTCTGATGGTTAAACCAGTTGGATTCACTTTGGTTCTCCAATTTGATATACGTCAATTGCCGGCGCTGTGGGTCAAATTGGTTAATTTTGAAATTTTCCAATTGATACCGAAAAAATACCTCTACGTTGCGTTGACTGACCGACTGATGCGCCAATGTGGCCATCCAGCCGTGGCCTAAGTTCAACTTTGCTTTCAGGTCAAAATCCTGCTCTTTGTAACCCGAAGGTGATTGGAAACCCGTGTTTTTGCCCCCCAACACATCCCCGAAACGACGATGGGTAAAACCCGCCTGAAACGCCGCGTTGGCTCCACCGTAGCGCGCCTCTACCCGTCCGCTTTGCTCCATGCCCGCGCTTACCAAGCGGCCCAATACCCGGCCACTGAATCCCGTGTTAAATTCAGGGGCGGTGGTAAAAAGTTGAATCGTGCCCCCCAACGCATCGGAGCCGTATTGCACGGAGCCACTTCCTAAAAGTACTTCTGCCCGACCTAAAGTAAAGGCGTCGATGGTGTTGAGGTATTGATTGGGGCCGTAGCGGAAAGTGCTGTTGTTGAGGCGAATATCGTCAATGAGTAGCAAGGTTTGATTTCCAGTCAGGCCGCGCACAAAGGGCGAACCCGCACCGTGGGTGGTTTTTTGGACGAACACGCCCATTTGATTCATCAAAAGCTCTGGGGTGCTGCGCGACTGCGACGTCTTGATTTCTTCCTGACCGATGGCATAAATCAGGGCGGGAGTTTGAAATACGGTTTTTTCGCCCCGGGTGGAGGTGACGACAACTTCATTTAATTGCTTGGTTTTGAGTGAGTCGGGAGACTGGGCGAATGACGAGCGCAAGCCAAACACGATGAAAAAAGAAAAAGCGGAAAAGGAGAGTTTAAACATATTTTGATAAAGAAACGGTATGGTGACAAAATTACTGACTTTTACTTCTTGATGAATTACGCGAAAGTTATGTTTCGGACTAGCCACTGAATTTGCTCAGAACAAACGCATTGGCGCTTCGATTTCAACAATTCACTGCTAAATGTAAGAAATATTTATAAACATTTGTGTAGTAATTGTTAACAATCTGCTTTTGTAGCTTAATAATTCCTTTACTCACTTTACTGTGAAATGCTCCAATCAATTGACACTTTTGTAAAAATTCAGATCAGATGAAACCTTCCACCAAATCCAGCCTTTTTCTATGCCTCGTCGGGGTGTTTCTTTTTCTCGAAAATTCCTGTCAGCGGCAAAGTCGCGCCACTTCCGAAAGCGCTCAGTTTTACCAAATGCTGACCTCCAAACGGATTAAATTGCCCAACGGATGGTCGTTGACCCCAGCTGGTAATAAAAGCCTCTCCTTGAATGATTTACCGCTAAACTTGGTGGTTTCTTCGTCGGGAAAATACACGGCCGTAACCAACAACGGACAAAAAACGCATAGCATTACTCTCATTGATGCTGCCACGCAGCAGATTTTGGATGATGTTGTCGTGCCCAAAGCGTATTACGGACTCACCTTCAGTGCCGACGAAAAAACGTTGTACGCTTCGGGCGGCAACGACAACAAAATTCTGATTTTTCAACTTCAGAATAACAAACTCAAAGCCGACGGCGAAATCGTGTTGGGCAAACCTTGGCCCGAGAAAATCGGCCCCGTCGGGCTTTGCATCGACGAAGCACAACAGAAATTGTTTGTCGTAACCAAAGAAAATAACTCCCTGTACGTATGCGATTTGAAAACCCGTAAAGTATTGAAAAACATTAGCTTGGGTTTCAAAGGCTACGCGTGTCAGTTGTCGCAAGACAAAAAACAATTGTTTATAAGCCTTTGGGAAGGAAGCGGGGTGAGGATTTTGAATGCCGAAACATTGCAAACGGTTGTGGATGTTCCGACGGCCAAAAACCCCAATGATTTGCTCCAAACCCGCGATGGCAAATTTCTGTACGTGGCCTGTGGCAACGACAACACAGTGATGATGATTGACTTGGCTAAGCAACAAGTGGTTGAAACCCTCAACGCATCGTTGTATCCCAACGCGCCCGTGGGAAGTACCCCCAACGCCTTGGCACTCACGCCCGACGAATCTAAGCTGTTGATTGCCAACGCTGACAATAACTGCATTGCGGTCTTTAACGTGGCTGAAAAAGGCAAAAGCCGTTCGTTGGGCTTTGTGCCGACGGGCTGGTATCCGACGTCGTTGAAGGTCATTAATAACCAAATTTGGGTAACCAACGGCAAAGGCTATTCGTCGGCGGCCAACCCCAAAGGGCCGAATCCAAATCGTTCCAAATCTCCTCAGTACAAAGGAGCAAATGCGGAGGCTAATCGCGATGAAACGCAGTACATTGGTGGGTTATTTAAAGGAACGTTATCGATTATTGATTTTCCTGACGAAGATATTTTGGGCGTTTATTCCAAGCTTGTTTACGAAAACACCCCTTATACCAAAAACAAAGAAACACTGGCCGAGGGCGAAGCGGGCAATCCGATCCCGATGCAAGTGGTCGGACCGTCGCACGGGGGGGCGTCGCCTATCAAATACGTTTTTTATATCATCAAAGAAAACCGTACCTACGACCAGATATTGGGCGATATGAAAGAAGGCAACGGCGACGCGGCCCTGTGTTTGTTTCCCGAAAAAGTAACACCCAATCAGCACGCCTTGGCGCGCGAGTTTGTGCTGTTGGATAATTTTTATGTCGATGCCGAAGTAAGCGCCGACGGGCACAATTGGTCATCGGCGGCGTATGCGAATGATTACGTTGAAAAGAACTGGGTGACGAGTTACGGCGGTCGTGGCGGTACCTACGATTATGAAGGACAAAAAGAAATTGCTTACCCCCGCGACGGATTTATTTGGGACCACTGCAAACGTGCCAACGTCAGCTACCGCAGTTACGGTTGGTTTGTGGATGACAAGCCCACCATTCCCGTTCTTGAAGGTCATTTTGCCCCCAATTTCAAAGGTTATAATTTGGGTTACATGGACATTGACCGTGAAAAAGCCTGGGAAAAAGATTTTGATGAATTGGTGAAAAATAACGCTGTGCCACGCCTCAGTACCGTTCGGATGGGCAATGACCACACGTCGGGCGCTCGGGTGGGCTATCCTACCCCCGATGCCGCCGTGGCCGACAATGATTTGGCCGTGGGGCGCTTTGTGGAGCACCTTTCCAAAAGCCCGATTTGGAAAGAGTCCGTCGTTTTTATTTTGGAGGATGATGCCCAAAATGGCCCTGACCACGTGGATGCGCACCGTTCGATTGCCTTTGTAGCGGGTGGCTACGTAAAGCGCGGTTTTGTAGACCATACCATGTATTCTACTTCTGGAATGTTGCGTACCATAGAATTGATTTTGGGACTCAAACCCATGAGTCAGTACGATGCCGCAGCGGTGCCGATGTGGCGCTGTTTCCAAAAAACGCCCAATACTGCACCTTTTCAGGCCAAAGAACCGGGCGTTGATTTGAACGAAAAAAACGTAGCGGCCAACTACAATCACCGCCGCACGCTCCAGTTTGATTTGTCAAAACCCGACGCCATTGACGACCTGATTTTCAGCGAAATTGTGTGGCAAACGGTGAGAGGAGAAAAGTCAAAAATGCCCGCGCCGGTACGGGGAGCGTTTGTCAAATTAAAAGAAAAAGAGGAAGAAGAAGAGGGGGATGATGATTAAAAATCACGGGGTTTCTCAGCGGCCGTTCAACCGCTTTTCTCAAAAATAGTACGACATTTGCGGCGTTATTATTTTCTCCAACATCACACGTTTAACGCATCAATTATGTTTACCGCTGAGCAACTCAAAACCTTTACGCAACATATATTTCAGAGCATCGGCTTCTCGGAGGCCGATGCGCATTTGGCGGCTAAAACCCTCATCTCAGCCGATTTGCGCGGGGTAGATTCGCACGGAATTGCCCGTTTGGCGGGCTATGTCCGCCTATTCGACCACGGTCGCCTGAATCCCAAGCCCAATATTCGTATCGTACACGAAACCCCCAGTACGGGTGTGGTAGACGGAGACGCTGGCGTGGGGTTGGTCGTAGGGCCAAAAACGATGGAGATTGTCATCGAAAAAGCCAAAAATGTAGGTTCGGGTTGGATTTCGGTGCAAAACTCCAATCACTTTGGCATTGCGGGCTATCATGCCATGATGGCCTTAGAGCACGACATGATTGGGATGGCCATGACCAATGCTGCGCCGCTGGTAGCGCCCACTTTTTCGTTGGAAAAAATGCTCGGTACCAACCCCATTGCGGTGGCGGTCCCTGCCCATGAAGAACCCGCTTTTGTGGCGGATTTTGCCAGTACGGCGGCGGCTTACGGCAAATTTGAGATTCTTCAACGCAAAAACCTGCCGGCGCCGCTCGGCTGGGCGCAGGATGCCAACGGAGAAATTACGACCGATGCCAATCCCATCAAAAATGGCGGGGCATTATTACCCCTCGGCTCCGACCGCGAACACGGCAGCCACAAAGGATATGGTTTAGGGGCGATTGTGGATATTTTTTCGGGCGTTTTATCGGGAGCCAATTACGGCCCGTGGGTGCCGCCTTTTGCCACGGCGGGTTTTATGGCTGCTGCCGAAGGCGTAGGCAGAGGAACGGGACATTTCTTCGGGGCGATGCGTATTGATGGCTTCCGGCCTGCCGATGAATTTAAGGGGCACATGGACAACTGGATTCGTCGTTTTCGTAGTGCGCAGGCCGTGGAAGGTAAACAGGTATTGGTGCCGGGCGACCCTGAGCGTGAAATCGAGGCCGAGCGCTTGCGCGACGGGCTTGATTTGCTCGACCCCGTGGTTCAGTCGTTGGAAGAACTAGGAAAAAGATTTGGGATTACGTTATAAAATTCTAAATTGCTGTATAAACAGCTCGTTGACCATTGCTGACATTAATCATGGTTTCTTTATGAGCAGATGCATAAACTTGCTGTTTGAATTTAATGGCGGCAGATGCCGTCTTTCAACCTGAAAAAACGCAAGTCATGACAAAAAGTACCTACAACGAACTCATTAACGATTCCCTCGTTCACCAGTCAGTTACCGAACGCCTCGAAGATTTTGGTGGCAAAAACCGCATTGAGTTAGACAATGAATTGATCAGTCTGATTCTGGATTTGTACAACGACGATCAGGATTTTCCCTACCAGAAAATTAGAAAGTTTTCAATGGGGGATATTTTGGCGTATTTACAGGCAACACACCGCTACTATCTGACCAAAAAATTACCCGAAATCGAGCAATCGCTTTTGCATATATTCAGCAAATACGGCCAAACGCATGAGTTGTTGGCAGAACTTTGCCTGTTTTTTAACGAATACAAAAACGACCTCGTTGAGCACGTTAAGATGGAAGAGCGCGAGTTTTTTCCGTACATCAAAAAGTTGATGAAGGCATCGGCGGGTGAATATACCAAAGCTGAAATTACGGATTTATTGAATTCGGCTTCCATCAGTCAATTCACGGAGCACCACGATTCCATTGAAGATGAATTGAAAGAAGTAAGCCAAATTATTCACCGTTATTCGCCCGTTGAGCGCCCTCCTATGCCGTACCGGGTGTTTCTGAATCAGGTGGAATTTTTTGAATTAGAGCTTCGCAAACACGCCATCATCGAAGACCACGTATTGGTGCCTATGGCGGTGGAGTTGGAAGCACAACTGAGGGCATCGCTTTAATTTTAATAGCCTATCAATTATACCCGTCCGACGGTTTTGTTACTTCGCTAACCAACCGTCCGACGGGTTGTTTTTTATTGCGCTACAAAAGCAAGTTTTTGGGTTTTGCGGTCAATGGCCAAACGCGTGATTTGTTTGATGCCCAAGCTGCTCCAATCGGCAACTTCCTGCCACTGTTTGTCGTACTGAGGGTTCCATTTGTACAGCTTCGAGCCCTGCGCCATCAACAGCGTTCCATCCGCCGCCCAGGCACAATCTTCACTGCCAGCGGGTGTTTGAATAAGTGTTTTTGTTTGTAATGTATTCATATCTAATTGCTCCACTTGCCATTCCGTAGCTGATATTTTGTGCACAAAACTGACCACCTTTTGCGAAGGAACGCGCAGTAAAGAGCGCCCGACGTTGGTTGTAATCGTTTGGCCTTTATCGGTCGAGACCTGCGCCAATTGAAGCATATTGGGCTGGCCCAACACAAACAACACCAACGAATCGGAGCCAAACCAGCAATGATAGCCAACGGGCTTAATACTCGGTAAAATCACCTTCGGGTTTTTGCCCGTTGCCAATTCAAACTGCCAAAGCCGCTGCGTTTGGTCGGGTTCCACGCGAATCACCGAAAAATGCTTGCCGTCGGGCATGACCGTAGCCGAATATTCACTTTCGGGAGTTTGGGTTACGGCACTGTGGTTTTTCTTGGTCAAATCATAGGTCCAAATGTCCGTTTGGCCGTTGGCTTGTCGGGTATAAAGTAGCTTTTTCCCATCGGGCGTAAAGGAAGGTTGGTTGTCGTAACCCGCTCGTTTGGTGATGTTTACGGGAGGTCTAACCCTCACTTTTTCCGCCGAAACTTTCAGATCCGTTAGATATATTTCGGTATCGGGCACGGTAGGCGTAAAGGCTTCCAGCACCCGTTTGACGATGTCATCTAAAGCGTTGTTTTCAATCCAACGTACTACCATCACCAGTTCATGGTCGGGGTCTACATAGACGATGTTGGTGCCGTTGCCTACATGATAAAAGACGTTTGCGGGCGCGTTCGGTAGCGGTTTTTGCCCTGTGTTCAGAAACCAGTTCATGTACCCATAAGTAGGCTGGGCCGGAGTGGGAGTGGTGGCCTGTTTTACCCATTGTTCAGATAGCAATTGTTTACCGTTCCAGTTGCCTCGGTTGAGCGTCAGCAATCCGAAACGAGCCATGTCAAAGGCATTGATAAACATGCCACCGCCCCAGTGGCCGCCACCGCTGACCGATTGTACGGGCTGACCGTCTAAGACAATCCAAGCGTTGCGGTAGCCCGTCCAGCGCCATGTATTAGACGCACCGATGGGGTCCATGAGATTTTCTTTCAGCACCTGCGGCAACGGCCTGCGCCACACACTCGTGGCGGCGAGCGCCAGCGCATTGACGCGCACGTCGTTGTACTCATACACGCTTCCAGGGGCGTTGCGCGGCCGGGTGAGCCAAGTGGCGGCATCCTTGTCGGGGCGGTCGGCCCACTCGGGTTTGCCCCAGAGCGTGCCTTCCCAATCGGAGGTTTGGCGCAGGAGGTGGTCCCACGTGATGCGGCGATTGTGGGGGGTATCAAAAAGCCGCAGCAATTCGGATTTGCCAAACTCGTCGGCGGGGCGTTGAACGGGTTGGCCATAAAGTTCGATTGGCGGCACATAAGGCGCTACGGTATCATTTACACTCCGAATCAGTCCTTTGTCGACCGCTATACCCACGACGCTCGAAAGAAAACTTTTGGTGACGCTGTGCGTAATGTCGCAGCGCGACGGGTCGCCCCATTGAGCTATGATGTAGCCTTTATAGACGATGATGCCCGTTTGGTCGCCCCGGTCGGCAAAGGGGCCGATGGCAAAACCGTAGGGTTCTTTTCCAAAACTCTGATAATGAGATTGCTCCATGCTGCGCGGATTTTTGGACTCGCTGGCTTGGGCAAACGCAATCGCTTCTTGAATTTTGACGGGATTCAAGCCCATCTCAGCGGGCGTTTTTTTTGCCCATTTGTGAGCGGGGGGGAAATAAGGGATGGGTTTTTGTTGAGCAAATGTTTTTTTATAACCAAAAACAGACGCCAGAAGAATAAAGATAAATGTCGTTGTCAAGGGTCGGAAACGGAAGAGATTCGTCATAAAAAGAAAAAGGACGGTGGATGGTTTTTAGGGTGTTTTGAAGTCGGTTTGAGCAAAGATAGGGACTTGGTTATGAAAAATTCAATTAATGACCTCGAATCGTCAAATCGCACTTTGCTTTGAGGCAAGGGTTCGGAGATGCAGAAAAAAACGCCAGCGATTTGGTGAAGATGGATAAGAAACTCAGCAGCGGCGACCGTGACCAGCAACAAAGCGGTAATCGTAACAGAAATAAAAAGAAAAAAGGCGGAGGAAGGGGGAACGCACGTGGAAATAATCCTGCCAATAACACTAAACCGAATAATAACCCACCAAAATGGGCGGCGAAAAGAAGTAAGTCAATTTGGTCAAAATTCATTAAAAAAAGGATAGCCTCAGTAGGTTATCCCTTTTTTAATTTGTTGCTAATCAGGGCCTTACTCCCCCCCCCCGTCTGTTCATTTATTTCCCCATTTGAAGAATTGGTTTTAGAAAGCTTCTTTATGGTATTTTCCAATACCTGGATGGTTTCTTCCCGTTTGGCGTCGCGTTGGCGTAAATCCTCATTTTCGGTCTTTAGGCGTTGTAGCTCCGTTTCGGTGGCTGCGTTGTGCCCATTAATTCTTTGCAAAATCACTTCTTCTTTTACCCTGAAAAGATCGGCCAATGGCCGAATGTAGGCAATCTTGGGCAAGTGTTTATCACTTTCCCAGTCGCAGTAGGTGCTTTGTGCCACGTTGACGGCAGCAGCCACGTCTTTCTGCGATAATCTGTGTTCATGGCGTAGGTTCAGTAAAAATGTCCCAAAGGTCATATAATATATTGATAAATTGTGAATGGGTGTGCTCTGTCGAGAGTACTCGATAACGCTCACATAAGTATCAAAGTAGGGACGGCTATAGCTGTGTAACGACGCAAGATAGAAAAATTGTATAGATGGTGCCTCTCATTTGCTCGAAAAGTTATCAAACGGTCTTTAAGCGAAAAATATCGGAAAACCGATTGAAATTATCGGAAAACCGATACTGTTTCTTGAAAAAAGTATAGTCTTTTGTGGCATACGTTCCTAAGCCCTGAAAACGATTGCATGAAACCCCGCTTACTCATTCTTCCCGCTGCCATCCGAAGCCATGTACTGCCCTCGCTGTACTTGGCGGATTTGTTGGCGGATGAATATGAAGTGTATTATGCGGTAACAAGCCAAGTATTGGCCGAAATCGTGGTCAAGAATGGCTACCAAGCCGTAATGAATTCAGGGCATAGGGTCGGCTACCATATGGAAGCCTCTTTTTTGGCTTCCCAGAAACAAAAGCCCACTTATTGGCGGCTTCTAAAAGCCTACCGTAACGACGAACTGTATTGGGAGCGTAAGCGTGAATTAGACGCGCTTATTGATGAGATTCGCCCATCAGCTATTTTGATTGATTTGTTTGTCTGCACCGATTTCTGGGTACTGAACCCCCGCCGAAGTGAGTTTAAGTTGCTGTTCTTCAATCCCATGCCTTCTACCTATCGGGTGCAGGATTGGCCGAGCGTATCGGAGAGTTACCTCATTCCGCGCGGCGTAACGTCCCGACCTGAAACAAGAAAGAAAAAAAGCCCCTCTCCAACATGGAGAGGGGTTGGGGTGAGGTCTTGGTTTATGCAATGGACTGTTACCCGCCACCGGCAGCGACTACAGCAGCTGGCGGAAGCGCTGCCTGATTTTCCTTTGGCCCAAGATGTGACCGTGACGCAGGTGATCGCCAACGTGCCTGAGTTGATATTGGGGCCGTTGGAGTTTGAATTTGCCACCGAAATACGTAAGCCCAATCAGCATTATTTGGGATTGTGTATGCGGGAGCATCGGCAAGATACTGAGCTTGATCCCGTATTTGAACAGGCATGGGAAGCGATTTTGACTCAAAAACAGCACGGAGAAAAGCTGATCTATTGCAGTTTCGGTACCTTTCACGAAGGCGCCGACGCCACCCTGTTACGCTTCGTGACCAACTTATTGGAGGTAATCCGTGAATTGCCGAATGTACATTTGGTATGCTCGGTAAATAAATACGTGATAGAAACCCTCCGCGCCCGAAAACTGCTTACCGACCGTACGCACATTTTTAGCCGAGTGCCGCAGTTAGAGGTATTGGCCTCAGCCGATGTTTTTATTACTCACGCCGGGTTTGGATCGATCAAGGAAGCTATTTATTACGGTGTACCGATGCTGGCCTACCCCCTCGATCCGCACTACGACCAAAACGGTAACGCCCTCAAACTTGAATACCACGGCTTGGGCCTGCGTGGTGCTTTTGCCCACGAACGCCTTGCGGATTTGAAAAAGAAACTTGAAAGGTTGCTGGGAGAAAATTCATTTCGGGAAAAAGTGAGGCAGTTTAGGGAGGTGATTTTTGACGAATACAAGGAAGGGAAAATAAAAGGGACAATGCAGAGTCTTCTTGTGGATAAGCATTCAGTCGTATTGGCCTAAGATAGTTTAGACCATTACAGGGTGACAAAAATAAAAAATCTTATGAAACTAAACCCCTCCGAAAAAAATGCCCTTGAAGCTACCAATATGCTTCTGTACCTGAGTAAGGTACGCGTTACTGCGCGTAGTTTGCGCAATGCGATGTGGCAACATCCTGATTTCCCAAGCCTAAGTGCGCTGAGTGATGTATTGACCGATTTCAACGTGCCCAACATGGCCACGCGCCTTACACCCGACCGTTTGCCTGAAATACCGCTTCCAGCTATGGCGCATTTGCAGGTTGATGGTGGAGTGTTTGTGCCTGTGCGAAAAATTGGCAGCACCGTAGAGTGGCTGCATACTCAACGCGGCTGGCAGAGCGACAGTTATAATGATTTTGTCCATAAATGGACGGGTGTTGCTCTATTGATAGAACCCACTGAGACTTCGGGTGAGCGTGAATATGCCCAAAACCGCCGTCGGGAATGGATTGATTCTTTGCGTATTCCATTCATTGTGAGTGCCATACTGCTATGTTTAGGCGTAGTTCTGTGGAGTTTGCTTCAAAAAAAAACTTTTGCTTCCAATCTCTCCTATTATGGCCTTTTAGCGACCAAATTAGTGGGAGCCATTGTGAGCGGAATGTTGGTTTGGTACGGTATTGACTCCCAAAATTCCTTTTTACAGAAAGTATGCCAAATCAACCGTCGCAGCAATTGCCAAACCATCCTTCAATCACCCGTTGCGAAAGTAACCGAGTGGCTAAGTTGGAGTGAAGTAGGTCTATTTTATTTTGCAGGCAGCCTGCTAGCTTTGGCATTAAGTATGTGGACAGGCAATAATACACAGCTTACTACTTTGCACACTTCGCTTTTCACTTTGACCTTTCTTTCTTTGCCTTATACCTTTTGGTCGGTTTATTACCAATGGCGAGTAGCACGGGAGTGGTGCGTGTTGTGTTTGACAGTGCAGGTACTGCTTTGGGTAGAATTGGGAATAGGAATTACAGCCTTTAGTATCAACGACTTCTCCGATGAAGGAAGACCGTTGCTGACGTACGATTTTTCGCCGGATTCTCTGCTCTATTTAGGAGGCACTTTTGCTATTGTACCTATGCTTTGGACGTTGGTTAAAGGACATTTACAGAAATCCATCCGCTATGATTCCTTATTTCGGGAATTTCAAAAACTAAAATTTGACCCGGATTATTTGCAAGGGTTAATGAGCAAGCAGCAGATATTACCCCCGATTTTTGAAGGGATGAAAGTAATTAGGTTGGGAAATCCGAATGCTGAAAATTCATTGATCATGGTAATCAGCCCTACTTGTGCGACTTGTCGTCACAATCATTTGGAAATCAAAAAATTACTTGAGACTAACGAAGCCTTACAAGTACAAATCATTTTAGCCGCAGGGTTTTCTGACGAAGATATTGCGAGTAAAGTAGCTAGGCAAGTTCTGAGTTTACCCACTGATCAGATGGGAGCGGCACTTCACCGTTGGTTTGAAACCAATGGAAAGCATTACAACGAATGGAGTAGCAAAGTACGGGGTGATTACCGTAGCGATAGCGGTAAAAATCAACTGCATCTTCATGTTCGTTGGCTTGAGTTAGCAGGAGTTATGACTGCACCTACTACTTTTCTAAATGCAGTAGAGCTGCCTAAATTTTACCAAGTACGAGAGCTGCCCAAACTCTGTACTTATTATTCTACCATAGGAATTGGCCAATTCAAATAAATCAATTTTTAAACATTCTAAACTATTAAACAATGAACAGATTATCAAATTTCGGAGATTTTGCCTTGACAAGAGCTGAAATGAAAAAGGTAGCAGGAGGTTCTGGTACATGCAGATACTGGTACGAACAAAATGGAGAGCGACAATACAGCACTTATACCATGAGTATGGACAATGCCAAAAAAGGCGCAAATAACATTCATGTGTCTAATGGAGGTGCCGGTGAAAGAACTGGGTATTGTTGTGATAGTTGCCCTAAAAATCTATAATGTAAAATAGAACTTTGGGAAGTAAAGCAATTAATTGCCGCTTCCCAAGGTTTGAAAAATTAATCTTACTTAAATAAATGTTATGCGACAGATAATTAATTTTTTCATAGTTATTGTTTTTTCATGTAATAGCCATTCGCAAAGCGAAAGTTTTTTAAGAAATGAAATTGCTTTTGAAGCTCTTCAGACGATAACAATAATAAATGAGGTACATAAGAATGAAACTATTTCTTGGCAAATTTTTGATGAATATGGCGATACTGCACCGCCTTTTGAGTATAATGGGCAAAAGTCTAACCTTATACTTAAAATAGAAACTCCTCACCCTGTTAGAGCACTGACTGCAGATATTAATACTAATAAGCCACTTTTAGAAATGGAATCTTGGACTAGTTTTTTAATTTACCCTGGTGATTCATTAATAGCCTATAAAGATGCAAATGGATATACACGATTACGGTCTCTTAAAGACAATGTACGAACAAACGAGTTGGATTTTTTAGTTGATTTAAAACAAAGGGTAGGAGAGATTGAAGGACCGAGAGCAATGTTTCCTATAAAATTTCCTGTAGATAAACAAGTTAAATTGTCTAAAGAAAGAAATGAGAGGATATTAGAATATTTGAATATTTTTGAAAAAAAGAAAACAGTCAGTTCCCGTTTTAAAAGTTATATTATGGCTCTTTGTAAATTTGATGAGATTTATTATTTAGAGAGAGATTATTTTTCTCCTTTTATTTTAGAACAGTATAAGAAAAAATTTCCTATTGGCTTAGTCTCTACTTATGATAATTTAAGTAAAGACTTTGAATGTGACGAATGTATATATGTTAATAATTATAAAAATTCGTCATTATTTTATGTTTATTTTTTGTGTCAAAAAATGGGATTAAAAAGCGACATTTCTAATTTATATGCAATGGCTAATAAAAATTTTAAAGGGAAAATAAAAGACTACCTGTTATTTAAAATAATTAAAATGAAAATTGAAAAAAATGCTCAAGAAGATGGGGTTGAGCCACTATTAAAAAGATTTTATTTAGATTGTAAAAATGACGATTATGTCAAATATATTAAAAATAACGTTTTATTGTCAGATGGAAAAGAGCCTTTGCAAAAAGATTTCATGTCTTCTGTTTTGTTCAAAAGTAACTCGAAAAAATACTCATTAAATTACTTATTACAATCCTCAAAAGAAAAAGTTTTATACATAGATTTTTGGGCATCTTGGTGTTCGCCCTGTATTGCCGAAATGCCAGCCTCCCATCAACTTCAGCAACTGTATATGGGCAAAGAAATAAATTTTGCCTTTATCAGTTTAGATAAGAACCGTATGGCTTGGGAGAAATCAATGACTCGCATAGGTATCAATCCTGAAAATGACAGCTATATATTAGCTAATAATTTTGAATCGACTTTTGCGAAACACTTCAAAATATCTTCTATTCCACGTTATATTCTCATCGGTAAAGATGGTAAAGTTATTAGCGCAGATGCCCCGCGCCCAAGTGATCCAAAACTTAGACAAATCTTTGATGAGTTATTGAAAAAATAGTTTTGTGATTATGAAATCGTTTCTCAAAACCTTTCACCAAATCTGGTTAGGCAATAAACCTATTCCAAGGTCATTGCTTGGTTATTCGCAAACATGGCGATTGAAACATCCTGAATGGTCTTTTGAACTGTGGGATGATGCAAAGAGCAATGCACTGGTGCGAGAGCGGTACTCGCATTTATGGCCTTTGTACGCGTCGCTTCCGTATCTTACGCAGCGAGTAGATGTCATTAAGTATTTGGTGCTGTATGCGTTTGGCGGGGTGTACATAGATTTTGATTGTGAGTGCCTCAAACCTATAGATAGCTTGCTTACGCACCCCGTTTGTATAGGTTTAGAGCCCAGAGATGAGGGTTTACATCGCGAGTTTCCGGTGTTTTTGGGGAGTGCGTATATGTCTGCCGCTCCTGAGCATGAATTTTTTAAAGTGACTATCGCGCGTTGTGAGGAGCAGCTACGCTTGCTTACGCCTCGGTGGCAGGAGTTGGGTAAGTATTACTACGTCATGGAAACCACGGGGCCCACGTTGATCAATCGGGTGTATCATGATTTTGAAGACAAAGAAAGTGTTAGGCTTCTGCCGCCAGAACTCATTGGGCCGTTTAGAGGCAGAGAGGCTACGCTGTACCGGGAGAATAAAAAAATGGGTTACGGCGCTGCTAAACTTTCGGAAGCCTTCGCCATTCATCATTTTGTGGGTTCTTGGTTGTAAGCAATTACGTTAAAATAGTGTGTGCGGAGTCAATCAAATAGGAAAGCTTATTAAAAACAACACTCGAATTTGAAGCCTTTGTGCAATTGGTTTTGGCAGAAAGAACGGCCGCA
>NZ_JAAAKZ010000001.1 GCF_009905605.1 Runella sp. CRIBMP | reverse complement strand
GCAATCGCCGTCGCAGTCATTGACCCTTCGTTCTTCACCGTCAACGTGAACGTTACATTGTCACCAGCCGCTACATTCCCGCTCTGACCTGAAGCTAAACTCTTCGTCAACGACAAGTCGAACGTCGTCAAGGCCGCGTCTACCGTCAAATTATCTTTATTTATACCACTTTTTGTTGGGTCAATGACAATTGCAGCGGTAAGGCCACTGATAGGATTGGCATCGCTGTCAGTGACATCTGAACCTACGTTCTGGTTTAAACTCAACTGACATGTATCTGGCAAACTCTGCGTATCAAATTGTACCTGATAGGTTCCGCCCACCAAATTTGTGAAGGAATAATAACCATTCACATCTGTAAATGTGGTATCAATGGCCGTAATTGGAGTGGTGCCGCTACTAGTCCATAAAATAACACGTACGTTTTTCACACCAGGTTCGGCGACATCTTGTTGACCATTATCATTCAGATCTTTCCAAACAAAATCACCAATGCTACCCAGCGGACTGTAAAGCGCTCCATCAATGGTTGGATTATTTTTGTTCAAACCGCTCTTGGTGGGATCAATACTTACGACTTGACTGAAGCCCGTTGTTGGATCAAAGTCACTATCTTTTGTATCATCACCGCCTTTATTGGTTGAATCACTTAAAACACAACCATTAGGAAGAGAACTTTTTACAATTTGGATCTTATATTCTCCTAACGAAAGTCCTTCAAAAGTATACCAGCCAGGGGCACTTCCAACAGGGTTTGCGGTGGTATACATTGAGTCAACTTGTACAAATACATTGCTGACATTTTTGTATAAACGTACCAATACGTTATTGATACCTGCTTCCCCAGCATCCTGAATACCATCATTATCAGTATCTTTCCATACAAAATCACCGATGCTACCCAATGGACTGTACAGACCTGCGTCTATAGTTGGATTGTCTTTGAGCAAACCTCCCATTTCAGGATTTATCGTTACAACTTGGCTAAAGCCAGTCGTTGGGTGGGCATCACTATCTAAAGAATCTGAACCTACATCCTGTTTTGATGAAAGTAAACAGCCAGTAGGTAATGTGGTACTAACGAATTGTACCTTATACTCTCCGGGATACAAATTTGAAAACAGATATTTTCCCGCATTTGAGCCTGCTCCCGCAGTGAGGGTCGAATCTGTTTGTACAAAAACTCCTAAATCATCTTTTTGGAACAAACGTACCAGAACCTGATTTACACCAGGTTCTCCAGAATCTTGTATCCCGTTATCGTTTACATCTTTCCACACAAAATCACCAATACTTCCCAGCGGACCAGGAATTACGATAATTTCGCAACAGCCTGTGGCTGGGCATGTATTTACCTGAGCACTAAATGCAAATCGGCCAGTACCTTTTATAATTAAAGTATCCCCGCTTACACTTGAACTGTCGGAAGGAACTCCTGTAATTGGGGCTCCATTTTTTGTCCATACAACATTCGTATAACCAGACACAGCAAGAGAAACTACATATTCATCTCCTGGGTACCATAAAATAGGAACCGAAAAACAGGAAGTAGCATAATCGTCTTCCCCTAAAACACCATTATTCGGATCAGAATCTGCATCTTCTTGACCCGCTGCCATTGATACTACTTCAGCAATATTGAAATAAACACCGCGACCAATCACAGTGCCTGTCATTTCCAATTTTACCGAATCTCCAGGGCTTATGACTGGGATCGTCCACAATCCAGCACTAAAAGATCCAACACTGGGTGTGCTCGAAATCAAATTTGCACCCGCTGTAGGAAAGATATCTTTTACAACAACCGTTTTGGCGGTATCAGGCCCTTCATTCTTTGCATATACAGTGTAAGTGATAGATTGATTGAGGGTAGGTTGTGCGTTGCTGATTGTTTTAGACAATTTAATATCTACAACCTTAGGCGCTTGCTGGCCTAACGCACTAAATACAGTCAACATTAAAACCACGAATATCCCCACCGTAGACGCTAATGAATTCATTAGCGTCTTTGGAGAAACTGCGATATTTTTATGGATGCCTGTATTAGATACTGCCCGCTCCTCATAAGGAGGGGAAGTAGATACCCATCGCTCCGATTTTTCATCGAAACGCGCCCTCAGAACACGATGTCTATCCAGAGGAAGAGGAATGGATAACTTACTCATAATCTGTGAAGTAAATGTTTTAATAGATGTAATATTCGGGGTAAGTTTATAAAGAGATAATGAGTTGCATTCATAAAATGGAGGGGAGGCCCCTGGTAAATGATAATGGCTATCAATAGCCACAGAATTTACCAAATATGAAATTTGCCCCTCCTGCGCTAATTTTGATTTGAAGGGTTTATTACAAACAGCACTGTTATTCACAGGCCTACTTCCAGAATTAACCCAAGGTAGACAGTAAAATGCTTTTGTCAAAAAACTCCAGAGAGTCTTTTTAAATAAACCCAGTTGTAACGTACGCTTAGGTTTAAAAGCATTTGTGATCTCCAGATTTCGGGCTGTGGTAAAAAGTGCTTGCATCTGCAATTTATCGTTTATTAATTAGATATACTTTTTTGGTAAATTCACCTAACAGTCATCCTAGAACTTCCACTATAACATGTTCGCCTATGTGTTTACCATTAAATGAGGGTTTTGCCCCACCTATAAAGTATCTAAAATTATGCCAAACTCTACTTTATCATTATTTACTTTTACCAAAAACACATAACAATCTATTTATCAAATACTTAACAAAAAATATAAGTACATTGGGATTACATCTAATCTCGACTTTTTCGTCCATTTAACTCTATAAAACGGGTATTATTCGTTGAAGGACAGGGTTAGCTAAAACCGTGCCAAGAAGCCTAATTTTTAGCCATTTCAGGAGTCAAAAATCCCTTCCTAAAGCCTTGAAAAGGACCCTATAACGAATCGGCCGACTTCTTATTTACGAAAAATACCAAAAGAAATCACTTAATAGTTTAGGGAATATTTGTAGGATACAAATGAAAGATAACCCATTTCTAAAAGTTCATAAAACAGTATTAATAATTGCCTTATTGGGATACAAATTGGCCAACACCTTCAATCACAAAAAAAGCTGAACAAATTGTTCAGCTTTTTTTGTGATTGGAAATATATTTTTACCCTTAGAAATCATACCCTAAAGTTAGGTATGGAATCGCTTTATTTATTTCTCCATTATCTAAACCCCAAGCGTAATCAAACTTTACATAAAACCCAAATAACATTGTACGCGCTCCAAGACCGTAACCCAACAAAAAAGGATTTCGGAAATTATTGACAGTGGCACTAAAGAAATCTAAACGTATAATCTCCGTGTTTAGGCTATTCTGACGATTAAAAGGCCATTGGCCCGTCCAAGCAGTACCAACGTCTGTAAATCCGACCAACTGAAAGTTTCTCAGGAAGTTTGACGTAATTGGTCCACGATAAAAATACTTAATCAGGGGCATTCTTAATTCACCATTAAATAATAAATGATTTGTTCCCGAAACCTTATTTATGTTAAATCCTCGAAGATTGGTGGCCAATTCTACGAAAAAGATGTCCCTATTATCAATCGGAATCAGTGAACTACTTAAGCCAACCGCCAAGGGATTCACACTACGTTCGTCCTGATTGTTACCAGTCCAGTTTTCCATTCCTCCCAAAACACTCTGCTTGGGAGATTTTCCTGCTGAGCGGGCAAAAGAAACACGGGTGGCAAAAATCAAATCACGGTGGATTTTTTGGTAATGACGAAAATCTACAACAAGTCGGTTAAAACCCCTTGTTCCTCGTATACCCCCAAATTGGTCGTAACGGACTTTAAAACGTGTTCCCTCCATCATGTTCATGCCATTGATTCGAGAGTTATCATATACAAACTCAGCACGAGCACCCAAATAAGATGAGGTAACATCGGCCGCTGAAATATTGCTTACATCCAACAATTTGGATTCTGCATAGAAAGGTGTTAATGAAACGCGGGCATTGTTGCTAAAAGGATAGGATGCCGTAAAGGCTACCCGATTGTAACGGTATTTTTGGCTAGCAGGGGGTTGAACATAGAGGCTTTGACGGTCGACCCGAACGCCGAAATCAACACGATGGGCAAGGTTGTTGTATTCTGCCCACAAGTTATTGGTCCTGAAATTGAGAAGCCCTAAGAAAAACCCAGCCTTTACAATGTGGTTTTCAAGCAAATCATTCATGGTCAGTGACTGCGCAAATCCAAATCCCCGAACTGGGTCGATTCGCCAATCAGAAGTGGCATCATTGCTGATAAACAGGCTCTTATAATCAATCGGCCCCTTTATTGTGATATTTTCTCTTTTTCGATTTCGACTGGGTAGATTAGCCGCGCTAGAAACCGTAGTCCCTCTTCGTTGCCGATATTCAAACGACTTAAGCACATCTGGGTCAAATTCATAATTATCCGTGTCAACCTCTCCCGAATCTAACTGAATCTTTCGAGGATTGGCCATCTGTGCAATTAAACTGGCATCCGCCGCTGGATTATTACGATTTTCGGTCTTATAAACCGACATCCCAGACATACTTTGTACCCTCGGCGTAGCAACCAACTCATTGGCAACTGGAGAAAGTCGATTTTGATAAAATAAACTTTCTTTGTCTTTGTACCAGTTAATACTTACAAACGCTCCTGATGATGGCAAATAATCGTAGTCCCGGATACTCTGGTTAAAACCAGTTAGAGGAGTTAGTTTTTTAATATCTAACTCGTACCGATACAAATTTGCGACACCTTTATAATCTGAAAGAAAGTAAAAGGTGTTTTCATCTGTGGTGCGGGCATTTGAGATAAAACCCAACGAGTCCGCAACTCTTGTAACTGTTTGAGCACGAGGGTTTCCGTTGTGTATAAACAGCGCCATTTTTTCTTTGACGGTTTTGTAGGAACCCTTATCTGCAATGCCTAGCGAATCTTTGACGCGATTGGATGAAAACACAACACGTGTAGAGGATGTGCCTACAAAATGGGGGTAGCGGTCGTCGTATAGATCGCCCGTGAGCCCGAGTAACGAAGAACGGCCTATATTGAAAAGATACAAATCGTTTTGGCCACGACTATCGGCACTTAACACCAACGTTGAACCGTCATTTGAGATGTCAAAATCAACTACTTGATTAATTCCCCTTATTTCTCTACTCAATCGAAGTTTCGATTTTCCTTTGTCTCCAATATCAAACAACTCTAAAAATACCCGCCCGTTTTCTTCTGAAATAATGGCTAAACCATTGCCACGACTCCAAGCAATCAACGGCATTCGACTCAAATAGGTACGTTTTTCAAGGGCATATTTTCCTTTGATAATGGTCGTCACTGCTTTGGTTTCAGTATTGATTACGTCAACTGTATAATGCCCTGATTTACGGTTGGTTACTGCAACATATTGATTATCCAGGCTCAAACGTGCATTATTTGCAGGATGCCCCAGCGGCAAATCCAAGTCACGTACCCAATCCCCCGCAGGATCTTTATAACCGTTGCTAGTGGCAGTAGTCGCCATATTGGTGTAAAAATCCCGCCATTCTTTCAAAAAACGAGAAAACGATACCCCCAAGGTGCTTGATACGCTGGTTTGTTCGGTACGTATGATACGTGTTAAGTTGAGAATATTTGAGATATTATCTTTTCCGTAGCGCTCTGCAATATAATTCCAAATAGATTGGCCTACCAACGTTGCTTCTGGGCCCGTCAATAAAGAAGGTTTCTTCATCTGCCGATGCACAATCGCGTCGCGCATGTAATCATCCAATTCAGGGCTCCATCCTTCTGCGATATATGCCGCAATTCCTGACATAAACCAGTCGGGGAGCGATAACAAAAGCGAACTTTGCAAAGCATCTTTCAGGCTACCACCGTACAGCATGTCGTAGACAAATAAGCGCGAAATTTCCTTAATTAGCTGCTTTCGGAAGCTAATTTGGTCTCCTGTAAAGGCTATTTCCAAACGCGCTTTTGCTAGATTAAGCTCGGTCTCGCTTAAGTCTGAACTATTGGCCATGCCCATATTGCTTTGCAAAAGCTCTTGGGGAGAATTGTAGAGGAAGATTTTGATTCGATTGTAGGGCGTATATCCTAAGGCTTCCGTAATTCGGTCAAATTCGGATTCGGCATATTGAGCCGCCAGCGTAGCCAGCGGTGTTCCAGCACCGTGATGATAAATCTCAAAGTTATTGGTTTTGAGGATTTTCCATTCAAAGCGCTGATACTGTACTCGATTTTTGCCGAATTGCTCTTGCGAAGGGTAATTTTGAGCTTCAGCCGACAGCGCCGGCAAAACCACCGCCCCTATCCACAGCAATCTAGTGATAAAACAACGTTTCATATTCAGGCTAACCTATTAATCGTTAAAAGTTAAGGGTTAATTGGTTAGGCAAATAGTTGCCATTCACAAAGGGCTTCTCGCATTTCGCCCTTCAGCCGCGATTGCCATTAACACTTAACACTATTTAGAACGAAAATATAACGAAAAAATTCGCTCAATATTCGCCTCTTTGTCTATTTCTTCTCCAGTCTCTAAAAAATTCACAAACTGATTCGCAAAAAAAGGCGCAAGGCTAACGCCTTTGGTTCCCAGCCCATTGAAAATCCCCAACGACGCGTATTCTGGGTGGATTCCAACAAACGGCCGTCGATCTTTAGTAGAAGGCCGAATCCCTGCATGTTGTTCGAGAATTTGATACTTTTTTTTTAGGTAAGGTTTTATTTTGTCTTCCAAATAGGCTCTTCCGTCTTCTGTAGCCTCCCAGTCTAAATCATGCCAACTATAAGTAGCTCCCAACCTACATTTTCCTTTTCCATCAAGTGGCAGAATAAAAGTCCCTTGATTAATGATTTCTTGGAGTGTATAGTCTTCAACAATCGCAATGAGACTTTGGCCTTTCACGGGATTGAACGGAAGCCAATTAAAAAATGGATTCTGACGGGCTTCGTAACCTTCACAAAATAGTATTTTTTTTATTTTTAAATCATTATACGCTACACCATCTCCCTGAATCTCAATTTTTTGATAGTCTACTCTATCGTGTATATATTGTTTATTTTCAATAAAATAGTGCTCAATTTTTTGAAGCATCTGCACGCAATCTACCCATCCAGCCTGCGTAATTTGAAGTCCCCCATAAGGATTTTCGACAAAAGGCGAAAATTTGGCATCATCGGCGCGTTCAACCACATACTTCGAAAGGTTTGGATCAGCGGTTTGGGCCAAGTAAGAATTTTGTTCTTCGATAGAGCGATACGGACGATACACATCGCAGTTGTGGAGAAAATCTCCACCGAGCTGCGCTTGCATGTCGGAGTAAAATTTGTGGGCAAACGGAAAAAGCTCATCGGCTTTCCAAGTCCGATATAATTTTTTCCCAGTCAAGGGATTAAATATCCCCCCCGAAACTTTGGAAGCTGACGGCAGCGTGGGGTCATTCATGATTAGCACCCGGTACCCGCGCTGAGATAAAGTCCAAGCCAGAATCGACCCTGCGATGCCTTGACCTACAATCAAATAATCGGCGTTCATAGGTTGGTGCGACGTTGTCTTATCGAACTGCTGATTTTTTCGTCGGCCAAGTTGGTAAGCAATTCTATTTGTTCATCCAAGGTCATAAAAGAGGTATCGACCAAAGTGGCATCATCTGCCTGCCGCAAAGGGCTGTCAGCTCTGGTAGTGTCAATCAAGTCTCGTTTGTGAATATTTTTCAGAATATCTTCCAAATCGAGCATTTCTCCTTTCTCCAACAATTCTATTTGGCGGCGTTGTGCCCTGATTTGCGGGTCGGCGGTCATAAACACTTTAAGCTCCGCCTCAGGAAACACCACGGTTCCGATGTCGCGTCCGTCCATAACCACGCCTTTGGCTTTACCCATTCGCTGTTGTTGGGCCACCATCGCCCGCCGTACTTCCGACACCGCACTTACTTCACTGACCCAATTGGCAATGTACAGTTTCCGAATTTCATCTTCCACGTTCAATCCGTTGAGATAGGTTTCGTTGCGTCCTGTTTCAGGATTTCTCCTGAAGTCTATTTTAATCCCCTCAAGCGCTTTGGAGATTTCTCTGGGGTTGGTGAGTGTGATATGATGCGTATGGAAATAAAGCGTAACGGCCCGATACATGGCACCAGTATCAATGTATGCATACCCCAAATGGGCCGCGACACCTTTAGCGGTGGTGCTTTTTCCGCAACTTGAATAGCCATCTACCGCAATAATGATTTTGGACATACGTAGTGAAGTAGGTTAGGCGGCAAAGATAGAGATGAAGCGTCGACAATTATAAAAAAAAGGTATTTTCTCAGTTTAATTAGTGATTAAAATTATTTTAAACGTTTGTATTTCTGGGGCTTCGTCTCTACATTTACTAAAGGAGAAATCGTTTTTTGCTCCTTAGCTTACCGAATAATAAATTAGCGTATTCCAACTTTTTTCTAAGTACTTTTTGTAGTTTCTTTGAACCGTTTTTCCAACTATTAATCAAAAGTTCATTATGAAAAAATTCTTTTCAATCACATTGTTGGCCTTTGCGGCAATGATTTGTTTCCACTCAACTTCCATTGCTCAGTTCTCTAAAGGCGATAAAAGAGTTGCCATTGGGGTCGGCCTTTTCTCATTGGGAGCCAACGCAACTGTTGAGTATGGAATTATGGATGATTTAGGAGTAGGTTTATATGCCAGCTATGAAAGACCTAGCCTTGGTTACATTGGTGTCAACTATTCTTATTCTGACATTCAAATTGGGCCACGTGCCACGTACCACCTTAATCGTATCTTAAATCTAGATAATGACGATTTCGATTTGTACGTATCTGGGGGTATTTTACTTCGTAGCTACGGTTATCCTGACTCCTATTGGAATGCCTATGGTCTGGGTTCAAGAACTCGTTATACCACAGCAACTTTACTCGCTAGAGTTGGAGGTACGTATAATTTCTCTGAAAAAATGGCCCTCTTTGCTGACCTTGGCTCAGGCGGTTCATGGGTTCAGGCGGGAGTTTCTTTTAAATTCTAAAAATTCTCCGTATTCTTATTTGTACGTTGTGCGCCAAAAGTCTATTTTTGGCTTGTATTTAAACAAAAACCCAAAGTAAGTTTATGAAAAAACTATTTGCACTTGTTTTCAGCTTTGCCGTACTTCTCGTAGGTAAAAGCTATGCTACCAACACTGCTGAATATTTTGTTGATGCACAAGCCATTGAGCAAACCCTTAATGCTGGTGAGCAACTTGATTTAGCAAATACCGCCGAAGCTACCTCTGCGCTTGAAAGCCTTATGGGCACAGGACAGGCTGGCGATGCTACTAAGGTAATGGCCGGCGACAAAAAGCCCGTTGTAGCTTTTATCCTTTCTTGGGTTGTGGGTTGGTTAGGTATTCACCGTGCTTACTTAGGTACTGCGGGCGGCGTTATCGTTGGTTATATCCTGACCTGCGGTGGTTTAGGAATTGTAAACTTGATTGACTGGATTGTTTTATTGATGGAAGTAATCGAAGAAAAGAAATTCGATTCGTACGTCAACAACAAGAAATTCTTCATGTGGACCAACTAATTCGTCCAATAGAAACAAAAAAGGGAAGTAGCAACTACTTCCCTTTTTTGTTTTCTGACTCAATCAACACCATTCGTATTTGTTGATTATTCTTCGCTTTTCGTTTTCGGTTGGTTTCTTCAGCCATTAATTCTGCTCGACGGGCTCCTCCAAAATAAAACGCCTGAAACATACCCGCTCCCGTAAAAAAACCAATCAGGTAATAACGATGCCAAACATGATATACGCCAAAACCTAAAGCCAATGTTTGTAAGCCAACCGAAACAAGCCCTTCCGTCGGAAAGCCCGCATACATCTGCCCAACGCCAGGCATTATAAACGAAAGCAATTGCGCTTTTTCGGGGCTTTTGGGCTTTTTTCGAAGAAAACTATACAACTCTTCTGTATCTATTTTTAATTGATTACGAGCGGCGTATTTCCTAAATAATTCCTTTGATTCGACCCAACGGTCAAGCTCATTCAGGGCAAGAATCTCCAATACATCCAAACCTAAAAACAACGTAGAATCGCGTATATAGAACCGAGTTTGCAATATTTGTCCGTGTGCTTCGCCATAATGTTGGCTCAAATAACCCGCCAATGCTACCTCATATCTGAGTTTATAGTGCAGGGTATCATTCGGCTCATTGAGATTAAAACGCTGAGCCGTTTGCCAAGCCTCCTCAAAACGTTTCAGGTATTTTTGGCACTGAATTTTTTTGTATAATAATTCATTTGCCGTCACTCTATAAGCATCAGCATTCATTGAGTCAATTCGTTGACTTTGATCAAACAATGCCTTTTCATAATACACCGAGGCCAAATCAAACTGACCTGCTATGCTAAGACTGTCGGCCGTCAATGAAACTTGCGCTACTACTCCTCTACTGATTAAAAACAGTACGCAAAGGAATCTGCATATTAAACAAAATCTGTCCATCCATTTTATCATTAAATTCCTGTTGGTGAATATTAACCGTAAGTACACTCCCCCAAATATTACCCACGTAGAAAAACGTAAATAGTCCACTGTACAGCAAAAAACGCGGGCTTTTCCAACCATCTTTTCGATAAGCCTCCCGCGCCTGGAACCCCAAGGCCACATTTTGAATAAAGGTAATTACCCCCTGCCCCAACTTCCCTGCATACATTTTGCCCGTTCCCGGCACAATCGCCGACATAAGTCCCGCTACCACTGGCGACTTGCGCTTATGTTTTTTGAGCATATCAAAGCTCTGTTTTAGCATTTCTTCTTCCTGACTGAAGGCAAAGTACTTGCCGCTAAATTGAGATTGGTAGGATGAAAACCGCAATGTATCGCGTTTTAATAGGCTCACTCCCGCTAACTGTAGATTTCTTAACGCCATTTGTAGCGAATCGACCACTTGCAACGCCGTAAATATAGTGTCTGCTTTTTCGTAACTTTTTGAAAAAGTATGGCCAAAACCTTCTAAAAATCGCGATTTGATATAATATGGATGTTGAACTGGCACACGTTCAAAATAATGAATGGCGGAGTCTATCTGTTGTTGATTATAAAAAGCAAGGGCGCGAAAATACGGGAGTGACTGGTGTTTCCCTGTCCATTGAAGTACGTCATTGTAGTACTTCTTCTCCAATAAATATTCTACAAAAAGTGAATCTGAAGATGATTTATGCTGTGCATTTAAGGGAAGCCAAGTCAATAAACTTATCAAATTACAAAACCCAAACAATAGATTAAACCTATTCCTTTTATGCATCATTTACTGGTTTTGATGTTTTGACGATACATCGAAGGCAGATCTATTACTCTCCCCGTTTGAGGCGAAATACGAATCAATTCAATGCTGGTTGCTGCCACTCGATTGCAACGCGAAATGCGGTCGGCACTTAAAGCAATGCCCTTAAAAATACCAAATTCTTGAATTGCGGCCCGGCTAAAGCGGGAGCAAGAAAGTTCATAAAGACACTCCGCTGAAATCTGCGGAGATATTACTTTTTGATACCCCGTCAGGGCTCCATTAAGCATCCAATACACGGGATTAAATCGCAAAAATGCCTTTTGTTTTGCCTTCTTAGCTTGGCCGAATTTGACCGTTGGGGCAGAACCAGATTCGGCCAATAAATCCAAATCAGACACTTGTGCCATGCATTGCATTGACAGGGCTATTAAGAGCAAAATAACCCATTTCCCAGCTATGAGAGTTTTCATTTGATTACCTTAGCATTAGACGGAATGGCAAATTCCAACAAATTGGACTGTACCTGCTCGTTTATTTTCAATGCACCGTAAGCGGTTTTGGTCACGATAGAGTCTTTGGCCGTTACATAGTCAATTTGCGTAATTGTCTGCGGAAAATCAATCGTTCCCAACTTTGTATAATCGTAGTAAAACACCTTCTTAATCGTTCGATCTGAAGGGTCAACGTATTTCATAAAAATGGGATTTTGACCTTTATGCACCAACTCCACCCGCTTAATATTTTTAGCTAAAGGAGTAGGCGATTTCCAAGTCGTTATCATCACTCCATTCTCAAACTTCGTACTTCCCAAGCTAAATCCCATGCTTGACAGGCCCAAATCTGCTTTACGATTGTGAAGGAAAAAGAAGAATTGGGTTGTTTCGGTGCTGTAAGTCGCATTTTGTTGCTGCAATACGGTATTTTTTGTCGGGTCATACACCCTTAATTCACCGTTGGCATTATTAAATAAATACAACTCGGCTGGTTTTGGAAACAACGTCACCATTCTACCAGAAGTAGCATAACAGAGTTCTGCCCGCGTATTGGTGGTTTTTCCTTTGTGTGACGTGCGCATAATCATAGAAGCACTTACCTTACGAACATCTTGTGCATACCCAACACCAACAAATACAACCGCTAAAAACAATGACCTAAAAAAAGAAATTCTAGCAACATTCATTTTTATTCGAATCAAAAAATATTGGCAAATTACAGCCTTTCATGCACATACAAAAACCTAAACGTCAGACTTACTGATTAATGTACGTTAGAATTGGATAAATCATCCGAATTTAACTAAGATGTCAAAATCGTTAGGGCATGAAACAGAAAATGGGGAGATTTACATCACCCCATTTTCTGTTCTAAAGGCCTTTTTATGCGGATAATTGCGCTTTTACAATACGGTCTTTGCCGTACATATCCTGAATCACTTCTACCTTTTTAAAGCCTTTTTCAAGAAACAATTGCTTTACTACCTCGCCAAAAAGCTCATTTATTTCAAGATAACACGTGCCATCCGTTTTTAAATGCTTGGTGCAGAAATCAGCAATCGCCCGATAAAACAAGAGTGGGTCTTCATCTTCTACAAACAATGCCAAATGCGGCTCAAAGCGCAGCACATTTGGCTGCATACTTGTCTGTTCAGCATAGGTGATATAGGGCGGATTGCTCACAACCACGTCAAACTGCCCATCAAACGAAGTATCTTTTAGTATATCGTATTTTTCAAATGTAACTTCCGATAAAAGTCGATGGGCATTTTCACGCGCCACGGTCAACGCTTCGTCAGACACGTCCCAACCCCATACTTTAGCAAATGACATGAATCTATCCAACGCAATAGCAATACAACCACTGCCGGTGCCAATATCAACGATTTTAACGGGGTTTTCTTCCCAAAAACAGTCTTTTACAATCAACCGAACCAATTCTTCCGTCTCGGGGCGCGGAATCAACACTGAAGGAGAAACCTTAAATTCAAGACCACAGAAAAAAGTGGCTCCAATAATGTGCTGTATCGGTTCACTTTGGTTCAGTCGTTCAATGATTTTATCCCAGTTCGGTTGTGACTCATCAGCCGAAATGGGCTTGTCTACCATCACATCGACGCTTCGCAAGCGCAAATAATGCTCCAAAAGCATAAACGCCATCGCTTTAGTCTCTTTTGAAGAATAGGCAGTGACATTTTGGACGATATAATCAAAAAGTGATTTGGCTGAAGTAAACATTGAACAAAAATTAGATTTGGGCATTGGATTTGGGAAAGATGCCCTAAATCCGTAAAAAACAATGCATAAACAAGAAAGCTTTTTAGCCGTTTATTACACTGCGCAACCGCTGCTGAAGCGCCACGCGCTCTGCCAAGGCTTTCTTGCTGCTACGATACCACAAATAGGCAATCACGCCCACTGTAAGGTATGGAAACACAAATAAATAAGCAATCCCTGCGTTGATACCGTTTCCGATTACATTTCGGCCCGTGCTCATATTGGTTTCAACTGCTCCTTTGCACATCGCACACTGTGCCATTGCACTTTCAGAGAAAACAAGCGCCAACAAAACAATCACTACCAAGCTTATTACCTTTTTCATACTAATCTTTAATTATAGTAAGGACTAATCATTAAATATACAATCACTCCTGTAATACTTACGTATAGCCAAATTGGGAACGCCCATTTCACCGCTTTTTTGTGAAGGTCAATCTGATTGCTCAACGCAAAATAAATGGCTCTCAACACAAACCAAACAACACCAATTGACAATGTTATGTGCGTTATTAAGAGAAAATAATAAATGGGTCTTATCAGCCCCTCTCCCCCAAATGGGGTAGACTCGTTAGACAAATGGTACAATACATAACTGACCAAAAACAAAGCGCCTAAGCTGAAAGAAATAGTCATCATTCGGCGGTGCGCTGCAATGTTTTTTTTCTTAATAAAGTAATACCCCGCCAATAATGTAAGCGAAGTTAGGGTATTAATGAGGCCATTAACGTGCGGTAAGACCTTACTCCATTCTCCAAGCTCCACTTTAGGGATTCGGGGATTGAGCAAAATAGCCACAACCAGCGGAATAGCGACCGCAACAATGTTTATTACTTTATTAAATTTTTTGTCTTTGGGTAATGCAAGTGTTGCCATTTTCGGGTTAATCTTTGCCTTTATTGTAAATATCAATCAGGATTTTCAATTCTGCCAACAAACGGTCTACGTCTTCGGGGTCAGTACCGTCATAAATACCTCTGGTATATCCTTCTTTGTCTATCAGTATAAACTGTTCGTTGTAGAGAATGTTTTCTGCAGACTTGGCTTTTATTAACGGCTTAACTTTGTAAATCTCCGTAGCGGCTTTTTCAACATTTTCACCTTTTAAGGACTCTACTTTTACGTTATCTGAGGCTAATTTTTCAACCCTCGAAAACTGTTGAATTAGCTGATTGGAGGGGTTTTTACCAAAAAACGCCACAACTTTGATATTCTTTTCTACGGCTGTCGGAACTTGGTAAAAAACCGTATCCTGACCGTTCATTACGACCTTTCCAGTTGAGTCAACCAACGGTAGAAGGTAGGGCAATCTAAAGTGGTTCTCGGCAAAACCGTGTAAAAATAAAACGATTAAAGCCGGCAACACCAACACTAGGGTTAGCAAGCCGGCTTTCAGGTATCTTTTCATAGTATAAAATACTCTTTTACTCAGAATTGAGTGGGTAAGATACCATTCAACTCACTTAAAAAATTAACGTAAGTCAAAAATGGAGCCTCCCTCACGCATTAGGGCAATCAACAACCAAACAACAAAAATACAAGGGATTAGGATTGCCCAAATGAGTGATTTTACTTCATGCTTTAAGTGCATAAATTCACCCACGATATAAAAAGCCTTCACAATGGTCATTCCGACGAAAATTGCCGTTTTGAGTGGCCCTGCTTCAAGCGTAAAAGCGATTAAAAACTCTACTGCAGTAAGGATTAAAAGAATCCAAAAAGTACGCCAAATTGCTTTTCTTTGCTCTGCACCGGCGTTTTCATCAACATCGTGTTCGTGTACGTGTGCCATATCTTTTAAATTTTAAGTTAAATGTTAGGAAGGGGGGCATTAAAACTAAGGATGCATTTAATGCTTTGTATTTAACAATAATAAATTATACAAGGTAAAAGAATGTAAATACAAATACCCATACCAAATCCACAAAGTGCCAGTACAAACCTACTTTCTCAACCATTTCATAATGGCCTCTGCGCTCATACGTACCCGTAGCAGTACGGTAGAAAACCAAGAAATTTAATACAACACCCGAAAATACGTGGGTTCCGTGGAAACCTGTGATGAAGAAAAAGAAGTCAGCAAACGCTGGGGGACCGTATTGATTTTCAGTGAGATTTGCCCCAAAAATAGTTTTGGAAACCCACGAACCGTCGACAAGTTCTTTAACAACAGTTCCCCCTTCTGTTCCATGGATAAAGTGCGTCCATTCCCATGCTTGGCAACCCAGAAAAGTAGCTCCTCCCAACAATGTCCAAAGCATGTATTTTTCAACGGTCGCTCTATCATTACGATGGCCTGCTTCTACCGCCAATACCATTGTTACCGAACTAAAAATCAAGATAAAGGTCATTATACCCACAAACACAAGTGGTGCATGTAAACCATGCAAAAAGGGTAGTGCATCAAAAACCTTTTCTGGAATCGGCCAATAGGTGGGCGAGGAAACAAAATCAACAACTTTACCTGCATAGGCAGGGTAACTATAGCGAACCAAACCATAAGAAACCAGCAAAGCCGAGAAAGTAAATGTGTCCGAAACTAAAAAGAACCACATCATCAACTTCCCGTAGCTGGCTTTCATGGGTTCAACTCCCCCCAGCCATACATTTTTAACATTCGGTTGTGCAGTAGCAGCCATCGTTATTCTATTAAATATTGCAAGTTTTAATTAAGACTCTTTTTCTAACGAAAATACAAAAGGAAAACAAATAAATAAATCCACAGAATGTCAAGAAAATGCCAATATGTGGTACAAATTTCAATTCTACGCAGGTTTTTAGCGTGCACTTTCAGTCTCATTGCTGAAATAAACGTAACACAAAGCACCATAAGACCAGTGATTAAGTGAATACCGTGTAACAAAGTAAACACGTAAAAGAACGAGCCTGATGGATTACCTACAAAGTATACGTTTTGCGCGACCAAATCTTTCCAGCCCAGAAACTGCATCACCAAGAATGCCATTCCGAGCACAAAAGTAATAGAAATTGCTATTTTGAGTGTATTGAAATTATCTTTTTTTGCAGCTACGTACGCCCAGTGCATTGCCACACTACTTACAACAAGCACTACGGTACTGTACCAAAAGATTTGCGGAATTTGAAACTCTACCCAGTTTCCTTCTGCTCGTCGAACCAAGTACGCACTGGTTTGGGAAGCAAACAACATGATAATGGTAACAATAAACCCCCAAAGTATAAACTTCTTAGGGTCCATTGCCAACGTTTCAGGAGCTTCCTCAATTCTTATTTTTTCTACCTCAGCCATGTTCTGAATTAAATTTTATCCAATAGATACGCTATTTGTACTATTGGCAAATAAATAAATGAGCCAAACATTAATTGTAACGCTGTCTTATCAGAGCATTTACGCATTAAATGGAATGTTTGAGCCAAGAATAAAACACCAAACAACATTGCCACCAAAGCAGAATTGATTCCTGTCATTCCCAATTCATAAGGTAACCATCCTACTGGCAATAAAAACAATGTATAAATCATTATTTGAATCGCCGTACTTAAATCTTTGCCACCTTTTGACGGCAATAAACGAAAACCTGCTTTTTTGTAATCTTCATCCAGAACCCAAGCAATTGCCCAAAAGTGGGGAAACTGCCAAATAAATTGAATGGCAAAAAGGATACCCGGCTCAAGTCCAAATTGATTGGTTGCTGCCACCCAGCCAATCATGGGCGGGAAAGCACCTGGTATTGCCCCCACAAATACAGCAATCGGGCCTACTTTCTTTAAGGGTGTGTAAACAAAACCATAGAGAATCGTTGACAATACCGCCAACGCGCAGGCACGCAAATTGAATTCAACAAAGAAGACAATCGTCGATACCACAAATAAGGCAATTGCCAACCAAACGGCCTCTTGTACACTCACACGCCCACTCGGAAGCGGACGGTTCTGCGTACGTTTCATCAATTTATCTAAATCTATCTCAATAACCTGATTGATGATATTGGCTGCCCCCGTGATACAAAACGCAGCAAACAAAAAAATGGTTAGCGGTAACCATTCCACTTTATCGATACCTAAGCTGTATCCAAAAGCCCCCGAAAAAGCAACCAGCCACGCCAACCGCAACTTCATAAGTTCCAGATATGCACGTAACTTTAAAAAGAGTATGTCTAAGGTTATTGACATTTCAAACGTTTATGTTTTCGGCTTTTAAAGCCGTTTTTTGAGTAAACACACTTTCAGCATTAATTAGTAGCCACACCACAAACTGCATTCCAACGGCAATCGTTGCCAAGGTTAGGTGGATTGGCTGTGCAACAGCGGGTACACTCAAATAAGCCAAAATAATCCCTGTTACAATCTCAACAATAATTGTTGCCAGAAGGGCATTGGACAACTTAGAAACAATCCCTTTAGTCTGTGTATGCTTTGATAATAAATAAACCAAACCAACGTGGAGGACCAAAATAATAATAGAATAAGACCTATGAATGTAAAATGAAATCCCTAAGTTTTCTACCCACTTATTACGTCCTTCATTACCAAGATTCACAATTACGTCGTCCATTGCTTCCCTCACTTGCGTACCAATCAACACCTGAAGCAACGACAGGCCTATCGTCCACTTCAACCATTTATCAATCAGTGGCTTATTTCCTACCTTTTCTACTTTCACCTTCCCTACATACGACCTAGCCATAACATACAACAGTACAAATACTATGACAATTGCCAAAAGCATGTGCAATGTGACGATGAACGGCGATAGTTCGGCTGATACTACTTTAGAACCTAACCAGCCCTGAAAACCTGTCAGCAAGAACGCTGTCAAGCTCATGTAAAAAATAGGGCGGTCTTTTTTTAAGAAGGGAATAGATGCGAGCAGTGTTCCAAAAACTAGGACTCCCGTAAAAGCCCCAAACAAACGATTAAGATACTCAATCCAAGTTTTCGTAGGGTTGAATTCTACTTCACCTTTGAGTTTAGCACCGTAAATCTCTTGGTAATTTGGAGGAAGTTGGGATACCTCTGTAGGAGGAACCCAACTTCCAAAACATTTTGGCCAATCGGGACACCCCATCCCAGAGCCTGTACTTCTAACAATTCCGCCGATAAGTATTAATAAATATACAACGACAACTGTTAGAAGTGCCAGCCTTCGAAATAGGCGATTGCTATTATTTTGATCAATGAGCCTGGAATTGGTCATTGTAATTTTGAGCCTCAATTTCTTTTTCCTGCGCTATGTAGGCATTCTCATGCGGGAAATTGGATTCCGGTGTTTGAGAATGAGGTACATTTTGCGGAATAAAATCAACGTCTGAACCTGGTTTGCTATAATCATAAGGCCAACGATACACGGCAGGAATTTCACCAACCCAGTTGCCGTGGCCTACATTCACAGGCGTAGTCCATTCAAGGGTTGTTGACTTCCATGGATTCATCGGAGCCACTTTACCCTTAAACATGCTGTAGAAGAAATTCCAAAGGAATACAAACTGCGCAAAGAATGTAAAGATGGCAGCGATACTCACAAACATGTTAAGGTCGGTAAAAGACTTACCAAAGTCAAAGCTGGTAAATTGGTAGTAGCGACGTGGGAAGCCCGCAATACCAATGTAGTGCATTGGGAAGAATACCAAGTATACCCCCGCAAACGTCAACCAGAAGTGAAGTTGCCCCAATGTGCTGTTCATCATACGGCCAAACATCTTTGGATACCAGTGATAAATCCCTGCAAAGAACCCGAATGCCGAGGCAGCTCCCATTACAATGTGGAAGTGAGCCACTACAAAATAAGTATCGTGCAATTGAATATCCAACGCAGAGTTACCCAAGATAATCCCAGTTAATCCACCCGATACAAACAACGACACCAAGCCAATAGAGAATAGCATTGCTGGCGTAAAAACAATATTGCCGCGCCATAGCGTCGTGATGTAGTTAAACGCTTTTACCGCCGAAGGAACGGCAATGATAAGCGTCAGGAACATAAAGATTGAACCTAAGAATGGGTTCATTCCTGTCACAAACATGTGGTGAGCCCACACGATAAAGGCAAGAAATGCAATGGCCATCAAAGAAGCAATCATGGCACGATAACCGAAAATTGGCTTACGTGAATTTGTAGCAATAATTTCTGAAGTAATCCCCAAGGCAGGAAGCAATACGATATAAACTTCTGGGTGACCTAAGAACCAAAACAAGTGTTGGAACAAGATCGGGCTACCTCCAACGTTTGGCAAAGCTTCTCCGTTGATATAGATTTCTGAAAGATAGAAACTTGTACCAAAATGGCGGTCAAAAATTAAGAGCAAAGCTGCTGACAACAATACTGGGAATGAGATAATCCCCAAAATCGCTGTAATCATAAACGCCCAAATCGTCAACGGAAGACGCGTGAACGTCATACCACGGGTACGGAGGTTAATGATGGTTGTTACGTAGTTTAAGCTACCCAAAAGAGATGACATAATGAAGATTGCCATACTGAGCAACCACAGCGTCATTCCCATTTCAGAACCCATGTGTGCTTGCGGTAATGCACTCAAAGGAGGGTATACAACCCATCCACCTGCTGCAGGCCCTGTTTCCAAAAAGATAGATACAAACATTAATACGCTTGATGCAAAAAAGAACCAAAACGATAACATGTTTAAGAAACCAGACGCCATGTCGCGCGCACCTACCTGCAACGGAATCAAGAAGTTACTGAATGTACCACTCAAGCCCGCTGTTAGTACAAAAAATACCATGATAGTACCGTGCATTGTCACCAAAGCAAGGTAAAAGTTAGGATCTAATGCACCAGTCTCGGTTATCCATTTCCCAAGGAAGGGTTTCATCCAGCTAATATCTGCTCCGGGGAAACCCAATTGAATACGAAAAACAACCGACATCGCCGCTCCGATAATCGCCCAAAAAATACCCGTAATCATGTATTGTTTGGCAATTACCTTATGGTCTTCTGAGAAGATATACTTGCGCCAGAAGTTTAATTCTTCATGATGTTCATGCTCATCATGGGCGTGAACATCGTGTTCCAAATTGGCCTCTACTACTGACATTTTTATGAGAGTTTAAAGTTGTAAATTTTCAATTAACGCAAAGAAGACGTTGCCGCCGCGGCCGAACCTGTAGCTGCAGTAGTACTGTCAACTTCTTCCACATAAGGAGCGTAATCCATTGCTTTTGCACGTAATTTCTCAGGTATTTTAGAGATGAACTTTGGATCGTTTTCTAAAATAGTCGACAAAACAGGTTTCTGTTGTTGTTTCCAAGCATCTACCGATGCTTTATCTTCAACAATCAGACGTAAACGCATAGCAAAGTGACCACGTCCGCACACTTCCGTACAAGCAATCTCATAGTCAAAATTAGGATTGCCTAGTTCTGCACGCATTTGCTCGGTAGACTTATCAGGAGTAAACCAGAATTTAGTCGGCATCCCTGGAACCGCATCCATTTTAACCCGCATGTGAGGGATAAACACGCTGTGCAAAACATCACGGGCGCGAATTTTCAAAGACACTGGTTTCCCTACTTCGACGTGCATCTCACTGACGTTGATAAAATCATCAAACGAAGCTTCGTCTGAATAATCTATCCCACTTGGATTATTGTTGTTGTCATCAATAAGTTTAAAATTATAATTCCCAAGTTTATTATCCTGAATACCTGGATAGCGAACAATCCAACCAAACTGTTTTCCCATTATTTCAATTACTTGGGCATCAGCTGGAGCATCCGACATAATTTGGGTCCATGAACGGAATCCCAAGAATACCAATACCGCCATAATTACGGCCGGAATAGCGGTCCAAATCAACTCAAGCTTGTGATTTTCAGGATAAAAAGTAGCCTTATATCCTTTCTTGTATTGGTATTTCCACGCAAAGAAGAAAAGCAGGAAATTGACAATAAAGAACGCAATGGTCAATAATGACATGTCCAACCAAAACTGGCTGTCAGTCTCACGACCATGTGGTGAGGACGCTTCCGGTAAAAAGTAGTTTCGGGCCGACAAGTAAGACCATACCGCACCTACTGTTCCTGCAATTAGGAAAATTATCCACAAAGCTCCGTTTATTTTGTTATTTGGGGCGGGAGCATCTTCCTCAGTGTTTGATTGAACACTGCCCATTACTTTTTGCAATTTGGCTGCGATGGCAATTGCTACCCCAAGCAGCACAAGCAATAATAAACCAACTAAATATACCATTGTATTAAGATAGGTTGTAATTTAAATTCGTTACGCAATATCGTGGTGCAAAGACTCTTCCAACATTGGGTGATTGCGAGGAATCAAATTTGCTTTTGTCAGTTGGCTCGATACCGACCAGATAAAGGCACAGGCAAACAACAGAACAAAACCAAACTCAACCGCACCAAAACCACCATTTGCTCCAACTGTACCTGGCATGATGTTGGTGTAGAAGTCAAAGTAGTGACCTACCAAAATCGACCAGCAAGCTAGTTTCAAAATGACCGATGTACGCTTCGAGTCTCTTGTCATTAAAACTAGGAAAGGTGCCACAAAGTTTAACAAAATATTGATAAAAAATGGAGCTTTATAGATGCCGCCATAACCGCTAAAGCGCTCACGATAATAAATTGCTTCTTCGGGTAAGTTTGCGTAGTAAATCAATAAGAATTGAGCAAACCAAACATACGTCCAAAAGATACTGAATGCAAAACAGAATTTACCCAAGTCATGAAGATGGCTTTCGTTTACTGCTTTCAAATATCCTTTCTCCTTCAATGTAACGATAGTCAAGGTCATAGTAGCTAAACCTGCTACGTGCCAGCTTGCCAATGTATACCATCCAAACATAGTGGAAAACCAGTGAGTATCAATCGACATCACAAAGTCCCACGCCGAAGTTGAAGAAGTTACGGCAAATACGACCAAGAATGCCGTACCGTATTTGATTGATTTTTCGTAACCGTCAAGTCCACCGATTTCATCCTCACGAAGAGATAGATTACGTACGATACGCCACAATACGTACCATAGGCCAAAATAAAGCAGCAAGCGAATAATATAAAAAGGCTTATTCAAAAAACCTTGCTTACCTGCAATGATGGCATCATAATTTGCACTGGCGGGATCCATGATTCCTTCGTGCATCCAGTGATAAATTTTATCGCCAAAAAACACGGCCAAAACAATCATAATAACAGCAGGGATTGGCAAAAAAGCTGGCATTGACTCTGGAATTCTTTTGAAAACAGCAGACCAACCCGCCTGAGCTAAGTAATTATAGGAAATGAAAAACATTCCAATAATTGAGATACCTGCAAAATAAACACTGTTAAGCCATAGATTGGCAATGATACGTTGCGTCCAATGGTAGCCATGAGCTCCGTGGTCATGCTCTGCCCCATGTCCAGCAGCCGCGTGAGCATCATGCCCTCCTCCCTGTGACAACAGGTATGAACCTAGCAGAACAAGTGCAATACCTACACCCATTCCAATAAGGAGATTACGTTTCGACTCGGCGGTAAACTCAAATTGCTCTTCTACCGAAACAACTTCGTGATGATGTGCGCCCATTATAAAATTGTTATTCGTTATCGGTTTTATTTGTTATTATTAATTGTTAACTGCTAACGTTTATCTTAATTCAGAATAACAATTAACAACTAACGTATTGGAACTACCCCTTTTGTAATTTATGAACATAGTGAACTATTTTCCATCGCTCTTCAGGGGTAACTTGAGAGCCGTGTGGCCACATACGGCCTTTGCCGTGTGTAATCACGTGGAAGATATGGCCATCATTCATATTGAGATAAGCGTCTGCTTTATAATTAGGAACGCCTTTATACATATCTGCTACGGGGCCCGCTCCGTCGCCTGCTTCACCATGGCAATGCTGGCAATAACGCACGTACAACTCTTTACCCTGAGCGAGTGTTTTTTCATTGTTTGGGACGGGGTTTTTCAAAACAGCCTCAGCAGTAGCTAAATCATCTTTCCCTATGTTATAAACCATTAAATCAACGCTTGCGCTGTCAAATTTTGTTTGGTAATTACGACGGGAAACGGTCCCAGCAACTGGCTCGCGCATGTTTTTGCCATCCGCATTGATTGGATTCTTTTCGATTTGAGTATAAGGCTCATACCCAACCGAATTGTACATGTTAGGTGCAAATTCCCAACCCGTATCATCATGACTACGCTGACAAGAAGTCATGGTTGCTGCGGTAAAAAAAGCCCCTACTATTAGTGTATGAATTCTTTTCATTTGTGTATCAATACATTACAACTGTTTAACACTCACTTCTTCAGCTCCCGAAGCTTTGATCAGGTTTTCGATCTCGGTTTCCGAAAGTTTATTTTTGCTCAGGTCGATTGCCATTATAAACTTGTTGTCAGTACAACGTGGGTCAAACAAAAGCGGTTTTACGGTTGGTCCCAGGCCATTGGAAATGAAAAAAGTAAAAGTCATCCCGAAAGCAGTAAACAATACAGTCAACTCAAACATTGCTGGTACATAGTTGGGGTAAGAAAGTGGATCTTTTCCCCCGATGACCATCGGCCAATCGATACCCATTGTCCAAGTTGTAAGTGTTAGGGCGCAAAGAAAACCTACTACCCCGAAACAAAACGCGGCAATACCAATTCGAGAGCGTGGATGGCCGATTGCCGTATCCATTCCGTGTATTGCAAACGGAGAGTAAACTTCATAGATTTTTACGCCTGCGCTTTTAATTTTATTCACTGCGGCAAGGGCAATATCCTCATCGTCGTATACCCCTACTAAAAATTTTTTATTTATTTCAGCCATTATTTTATCAGTTAGATTCAGGATACTGGTTTTGGCTATTTCTTATGAAAGCAGAATAGCCTGTATCATTACTATTCTGCGTCTTTTTTATAAGCAGGTGAAGCCAAACGTTCCGCTTTCGATACACCCGAAACTTTCAATGGCAATTTTTCAGAAGTCGACTTAATAACTCCTTTTACTTCCGCCATGTTAATAACTGGCAAGTATTTAGAGAATAAGAAGAAACAAGTGAAGAAAAAGCCAAAAGAGAAGATGTAATCACCAATGTCAAACATCGTTGGTGAAAACATTGCCCAGCTTGAAGGAACATAATCACGGTGTAGTGAGGTCACAATAATTACGAAACGCTCAAACCACATACCAATATTTACGATAACTGATATGAAAAACGTCCATTTAACACTGCGACGAATTTTACGGCTCCAAAAGAGCTGAGGAGAAATTACGTTGCAGGTCATCATTGCCCAGTAAGCCCACCAGTAAGGTCCCGCCATACGGTTGTAGAAGGCATAGCTTTCATATTCAACTCCTGAATACCAAGCAATGAAAAACTCAGTCAAGTAAGCTACACCTACGATAGAACCCGTCAACGTAATGATTTTATTCATTGACTCGATGTGCTCAAACGTGATGTAATCTTCCAATTTATACACCACACGTGTCACAAGCATCAGGTTTTGTACCATAGCGAAACCTGAGAAGATGGCACCCGCCACAAAGTACGGAGGAAAGATAGTTGTGTGCCAGCCCGGAATAACCGAGGTTGCAAAGTCCATGGATACAATGGTGTGAACCGAAAGTACCAAAGGAGTTGACAAACCAGCCAAAATCAAGCTGATGTATTCATAACGTGACCACGTGCGCGCCGAACCGTTCCAACCCAAAGAAAGAACTCCGTAGATATATTTTGAAACCTTGTTTTGGGCCCGGTCACGGATGGTAGCCAAGTCAGGAACCAAACCTACGTACCAGAACAAACAGGAAACAGAGAAATATGTCGAGATGGCAAATACGTCCCAAACGAGTGGTGAGTTAAAGTTAACCCACAGAGAACCAAAGGTGTTAGGAAGTGGCAACGCCCAATAAGCCAACCAAGGACGCCCCATGTGCATAAGGATAAATGAGGCGGCACAAAGAACGGCGAAGATAGTCATCGCTTCTGCAGCACGGTTGATTGAGGTTCTCCATTTTTGACGGAATAATAACAAAATGGCGGAAATCAATGTACCCGCGTGACCAATTCCAACCCACCATACGAAGTTGGTAATGTCCCACGCCCAGCCGACCGTTTTGTTTAGGCCCCAAACGCCCAAACCTTCCCACCAGGTCCAGAATAAGCAAACTGTACCGTATGCTAAAACCGCCAATGAAATTACAAAAGCGACTTTCCACTCTTTGGTTGGCTTGCCTTCCACCTGCTTGCAGATATCCTCTGTCACATCGGCGTAGGTCTTACCGCCGGTTACGAGAGGGGTTCTTACGGGTGAAGTAACGTGCATATTTTTGAAAGTTAATTGTTAATTGTTATCTAATAATCTTTATGTAGAGGTTAATTGTTTTGGATTTCTACCCTAACAATTAACCCTCTTATCCTAGTGGCCTCCGTGTTCGGCGTGTGCTTCCTTAGCTGCTGCTTTTGTAGCATCGACGTCCTTATTACGGATTTTAGTTAAGTAAGAAATCTGCGGTTTCACGTTGATTTCTTCTAACATTTGGAAAGCACGTCCTTCTTTTTCCTCAGCCAACAATTTCGAAAGTTTGCTCGCAGGATCATTCATGTCCCCAAAAACAATGGCTTCTGTTGGACAAGACTGCGCACAAGCAGTAACAATCTCACCATCAACGGGGCGACGACGCTCTTTCTTGGCATTTAACTTACCTTCTTGAATTCGCTGTACGCACATTGAGCATTTTTCAATAACTCCACGTGAACGAACGGTTACGTCAGGGTTAATGACCATTTTGCCAAGGTCGTTGTTGTAATGGAAATCGAAGTTATCGTTATCAAAGTACTTAAACCAGTTGAAACGACGAACTTTATATGGACAGTTGTTTGCGCAATAACGAGTTCCTACGCAACGGTTATAAGCCATTTGGTTGAGGCCTTCTGTGCTGTGGGTTGTGGCCAATACTGGACAAACCGTTTCACAAGGTGCATTACCACAATGCTGACACATCAAAGGTTGGAATACAACTTCAGGATTATCGGAAGCGATTTCCAAAGCTTTCGAGCCGCTCAAGCTCTTGTCCATTACATCCGCATCTGATGAATAATAACGGTCAATACGAATCCAGTGCATTTCGCGACGGTTAATTACCTCTTGGCGTCCTACAACAGAAACGTTGTTTTCAGCTTGGCAACTAATTACGCAAGCACCGCAACCCGTACAAGAGTTGAGGTCAATAGCCATTCCCCAGGAGTGGTTAGGCTTTTGATATCCGTCCCAAAGTGTGATTTCGGTTGGCGACTTTATACCTTCTGAAGTAGATACGTGTGGGAAATAACGGCCCGCTTTCGAATCTTTTTGGTATTCTGCCAAACGTGCTTCCTGCATTACCGCCCTACGGCCCATTACAGTTTCGTGAGTCTGGGTTTGAGCAATCTTGTGTGAATCGCCAGTTTTGGTCAGCGTTGCTTCACCTACGCTAAAATTAGCAAAACCTGCTTTGTTTTGGATGAAAGGATACATATTTACCCCTACTCCATTACCTGACTTACCTGCTTTTTCACGACCGTACCCAATGGCAATAGAAACAGTCCCGTTGGCCTGGCCTGGTTGAATTAATACTGGCAATTCAACAGATTTACCTTTTACTTCTATCTTAACAACATCATCTTGTGACAGGCCAAGTTCTTTTGCCGTTTTTTGAGAAACACTAGCGTAGTTATCCCAACATGCTTTTGTTACTGGCTCAGGGAATTCTTGCAACCATGGGTTGTTGGCCAAGGCCCCTGTTCCCATCCCTACTTTTTCGTACAGAACTACTTCAAGTCCAGTTGCAGAAGCTTTGTATGAAGCAGTAACAGCTGCGATAGCAGCATCCAATCCAGCAACTGCTCCTACACTAGCGGCGGCAGCAGCGGCACCTTTTTCTACAACACCGTCATGCAAAGCCTTGGTCCAAGTACCTTCAAAATTCTCTCCACCAAGGATATTGGCTTTCCAGTAATTACGAAGATATGTGTAAAAATCAGGATTTGCACCTGACCATTTCAACAGACTTGACTGCGCTTGGCGTGTTTTATAAATGAGTGAAATAGCAGGTTGTTGTAAACTATAAAAGCCTGCTTTAGGCTCGGCATCACCCCACGACTCTAAATAGTGAGGAGCTGGCGTAATGTATTTGCAAAGAGATGAAGATTCATCAGCACGGTCAGCAAAAGAGACGGATAGTTCTACTTTTGAAAGTGCATCTTTCAATTCAGCTCCGCGAGGATGGTCATATACTGGATTGCAACCATAAAGAATAACAGCGCCGATTGAGCCCGCCTTTACGTTATCAATCAAGCCATTCATGGCTACATCATTTCCCTGGCGGTAATAAACGGGGGTTCCTAAGTCTATGCTTGTGCCATAAGCACCTAAAGCACTGTTGATAGCATTTACGACTACCTGTACGTTAGGATCATTTGAGCCCGAAACAACCAAAGCAGCTCCCTGAGCGGCTTTCAAATCGGCAACGGCTTTATCAAGAACTTTATCTACATCAGCTCCTAAAGAGGTTCCGCCTTTTCCGCTTAATTTATTGTAAAGCGCCAATGCAACCAAGCCTTCCTGTGAGGGTTTCACGGCAGCACGATAATCAGCATTAGCACCCGTCAACGACATGGTGGTTTCGAACTGATAGTGACGTGACATATCTTTTTTGCCACCTTTACCACTATTCAATTTACGTCCTGCTACGTATTGAACAGAATATTCATGAGGTGCAATCCAACTTCCTAAGAAGTCGCAGCTAAGCCCTACGATTACTTTTGCTTTGCTGAAATCGTATGAAGGAACGATTGCTTTACCAAACGAATCGCCATTGGCTTTTACCAAACCAGCTACTGAATTAGCATCATAAGTAATGTGCTGGGTAGTAGGGTATTTTGCAGTAAAATCAGCAATGACAGCTTTGGTAGAAGGGCTTAAAATAGTAGAAGAAACGATGCGAATTTGACCGCCTTTTGCGGCTATTGAAGCCAACTGAGCCGATATTTCTTTATCTACCGTGTCCCAGTCTGCGTCTGCTTCTCCTTTTTTAGGGCCTTTTAATTTTTCGGCATCGTATAAAGCCAACAAAGAAGCGTGTGCACGAGCACTTACGCCTCCCTTACTTACGCTAGATTGTTTGTTACCTTCAATTTTGATGGGACGGCCTTCACGCGTTTTAACTAACACACTCGCATAATCTCCACCTTCAGCATACGTGGAAGCGTACCAATCAGCGATTGATGGGAACGTATCGGTTGGCTTGTTAAGGTAAGGGATTGATTTTTTGACGGGAGCGTCACAAGCCGCTAATGATACTGCAGCGAGGCCAAACCCTAATACTTTCAGAAAATCACGACGATCTGAACCGATTCCGTCTACGATGCTTTTGTACTGGGTAGAATCATTAGCCTCAAAGCTACCAAATTCGTTATGGGCATTTTTTACAAAAGTCTCGTCATTCCGAAGTTCTTCCAGACCTTTCCAATACCTCTTCGTTTGGTTTTCCATATATATTAATGAATAAGAAACGTGATTAATAGTGACACTTTGAACATTCCAGACCACCGATATCGGCTACTTTCAACGGCTCCTTGCTATTGGTTTTGTGTAATTCCACCAATTTGTCGTAGTAAGCATTGTCTTTGGTATTTACTTCCGTTTTACGGTGGCAGTCAATACACCATCCCATTGTAAGTGAAGAACGTTGCTCTACTACCTCCATGGTTTGAATTTCGCCGTGACACTGTTGGCACTGCACCCCACCTACATTTACGTGTTGTGCGTGGTTGAAGTATGCCAAATCAGGCAGGTTGTGAATCCGAACCCACTCAATTGGCTGATTTTTTTCAATTGCCGTGTAGATTTTCTGAATTTCGGGTGATTCTTTTTTAATCACACCGTGGCAGTTCATACAAATGTTGGCCGAAGGAATTGTAGCCGACTTACCACGGTTAACACCCGTATGGCAATAGTTACAGTCGATTTTGTACTGACCTGCGTGTAGTTTGTGCGAGAAAGCAATTGGTTGTTTAGGGGCATATCCCTGTTGAATACCTACACCATACATTCCATCGACAGTTGCTTTGGTGACCATCAGGATAAAGAACCATACGGTAGCGCTACGAATCGCCGAGTTTTTGCTCAAACCTACCAACCCATCACGAAGTCTATCGGAGAAAGACGTTCCTGCCGAGGCAGTAGCTTCGCCACTCACAGCTTTAGATAGGATTGATACGATTGCCATCAATACACCAAGTACCAACAACATCACAATCAATAACGCAACCAAGATGTAAGTAAACAAATCGGAAGGAGCAGACTCGCCTGCGGGTGCGCCCGCAGCGGCAGTACCAGCAGCAGCAGCTGGAGCTGCGGCTGTATTTGCTTTTTCAACGTACGCCAAAATGTCTTTCACTTCTTTCTCACCGAAAGCCGGGAAAGCAGTCATTTGAGCTTTGTTAAACTTATTGTACAAAGCTACTGCGTATTCATCACCACTCTGGATTACCCCGTTTGGATTCTTCACCCACTTAACGAGCCAAGCCAAATCGCGGCGTTGTTGAATACCTTTTAAACCTGGGCCTACCACTACTTCATCTTTTGCGGAGTGACAAGCCTTACAGTTATTATTGAAAAGCGTTTCACCGCTTGCGGCATCGCCATCCTGTGCCGTTGCTTGTTGGCTAAGCGTAGCCATTAAAGCAATCAGTAACGCTTGGGTGACACTGCGCATTCTTTTTAAGAACAAACTAATTTCCATTTGTGTATGAATTAACAAAAACATGATACTTCTTAACCGTACAAAAGTAATGCACGAATTTATACGTGCCAAAGCATTTCTATTCTTAATTTGCAATAATTCTATTATTTAGATTCTTTCTAATTAAATTTAGAAATTAGCCAGAAGTATAGCCACAAGGGTTATTTTTATCCAAAATCATGCAAATTAAAAACAAAAAGTACCATTTAGCCTAGTTTGGTTGTTCACGGCTAAATGGTACTTTTTTGAGAAAAGGCACTTCACTTTTGAGGTCCCGAGCGGATTCGAACCGCTGTACGAGCTTTTGCAGAGCTCTGCCTAGCCACTCGGCCACAGGACCTTTTATTGTTTTTTAAATTGTTAGTCTGCTATGACTTTTTACAGCCGTAAATATCACAACAAACTAACAATTTAGCAAGTCAGGGATTGAAAAATTACTCAGCCGACGCTTCTTTTGCTACTTTTTTGGTAGCGGCCGCCTTTTTCTTTTTCTCACCTTCTTCCATTTGTTCTTTCAATGCAGAAAGTGCTTCCAAATCACCTAGAGTCGCTTTCTCAGCATCTTTTGGTTTTTCGGCCTTAGGAGCTTTTGGTTTTTCTTCTACCTTAGGCTCTTCTTTTTCCTGCCAAGTTTTTGTATGTGAAAGCACAATACGTTTTTCGTCTTTCAAGAATTCAGCTACTTTGAAATCAAGAGATTCTCCGATTTCTCCGACAGTTCCGTCTTCTTTCGCCAAGTTTTTAAGGATACATACTCCTTCGATACCGTAAGGCAATTCGAGGGTCGCAACTTTATCTCCTTTGGCAACGATTGTACATTTATGTACTGAACCTACCGCAAATACCGATTCAAAAGTGTCCCAAGGATTTTCTTCAAGGTGCTTGTGGCTCAAGGATAAACGGCGGTTGTCAGCATCCAATTCAAGAACCATTACTTCGAGTTCTTCACCTACTTTGATGAAGTCACTTGGGTGTTTGATTTTCTTGGTCCAAGAAAGGTCAGATACGTGAACTAGGCCATCGATACCTTCTTCGAGCTCGAGGAAGAGACCAAAGTTAGTCAAGTTACGAACGACACCTTTATGAACAGTACCTACTGCATATTTCTCAATGATTTCTTGACGAGTCCAAGGATCAGCGGTGAGTTGCTTCAAGCCAAGCGACATTTTGCGTTCGTTGCGGTCAAGGGTCAATACCACGGCTTCTACTTCGTCACCAATCTTCAAGAAGTCTTGCGGGTTACGCAAGTGCTGAGACCATGACATTTCTGAAACGTGAATCAAACCTTCAACACCTGGCATGATTTCAAGGAATGCGCCGTAATCTGCTACGTTTACAACTTTACCTTTCACACGTGAACCGATTTCGATTTCTTGAGAAAGAGCTTCCCAAGGATGAGCCTGCAATTGCTTCATGCCCAATGAAATACGCTTCTTATCTTCGTCGAAGTCAAGAACTACAACGTTGATTTTTTGGTCAAGGTGCAACAAATCCGAAGGATCGTTGATACGTCCCCACGAAATGTCTGTGATGTGCAACAAACCATCTACGCCACCAAGGTCGATAAATACCCCAAATTTGGTCATGTTTTTGATTACTCCTTCGAGTACCTGGCCACGCTCCAAGTTGGTAAGAATCTGCTGACGTTGTGCTTCGAGGTCTTTCTCGATCAATACTTTGTGTGAAACAACCACGTTGTTGTTGGCGTGATTGATTTTCACTACTTTCACTTCCATTTTCTTGCCGACAAAGATGTCGAAGTCACGAATTGGCTTAACGTCAATCTGTGAACCTGGCAAGAACGCTTCGATGCTGTAAATATCAACAATAAGACCACCTTTGGTACGACGTTTTACGAAACCGTCAATCACCAAGTCATGATCAAATGATTTTTGAATATTATCCCAAGCAGTGATAACTCTCGCTTTTTTGCGAGAAAGCACTAACTGTCCGTTAGGGTCTTCCTGATTTTCAATGTATACTTCAATTTCGTCGCCGATTTTCAGGTCCGTCAAATCACGGAATTCTGAACGCGGTACGATACCGTCTGATTTTGAACCGATGTTCAAAATCACTTCGCGGTCATTCATACCGACCACGATTCCTTTTACTACCTCTTTTTCGGCAACGGGAGAGATTGTACCGTTGATAAGTTGCTCCAACTGGGCTTTTTCAGAAGCGGAGTATCCACTACCAAAGCCTCTGTTGTCGGCTCTGTCCCAGTCAAAATCAGTTAATTGAGCTTTACTCATAATGTAGTTTTGAAATTGCCCTCTCGTACATCAGCCAATGGGCAAAATGGCTGAAATTTGGTGAAACAAACGATTGCCTTTGCAAACGGAGTGCAAAAGTAGAAAATCTCACCGGAAAAAGCAATTTTTTTTACGAGACCTTTTCTCTTTTTGAAAGAAAAGGCATCCATGAATCATCGGTAGCGCCAGAATAATCCCGTAAAAACATGATGAAAGAAGGTTTGAAGGGACGATGACGCATAGGCATTGACGCTTCTTCTGGGGTGTAATCGCCTTTGCGTGCATTGCAACGCTTGCAGGCCGTCACCAGATTGTCCCAACTGGTACGCCCACCGCGCGATTTTGGCAAAACATGGTCTAAGGTCAATTCGCCATGCAAACCGCAATAAACACACTGATGACCATCACGTTTGAAGATATTTTGCCGCGTCATCATTACGCCTTTGTAAGGCAAGTGGATATAACGATGAAGGCGAATCACCGTCGGCATTGGAAACTCCGTACTGACGGTGCGCAAAAAATAGTTTGAAGATTCCGCTACTAATTCAGCCTTGTTGAGATAGACAAGCAAGAAGGCTTTTGGAACGGAGCAAATGCTCAACGCGGAGTAATCTTGATTAAGGATTAAGACTTTCCTACCCATACCGTTACAAAGGGTTTTTTAGGTTTTCGAAAGTTACAACATTTATCGTAATAAACTGTCGGGTTTGAGTTTTGTTGTGTTAAAAAATCTTTATTTACCCTTTCTATTACATATAATCAACTCTTTTTCAAAATATTATCTCTTCTTTGACTTCTACCGTCCCGATTCATTTTATCCTTTTTTTTAGCCGTTTAACATTTTTTTTTCTGAAATTCTTGCTCACTAAACAGTGTTCATTATATTTGCATCGTTTATATTAAATGAAGTATTTTGTAATGAACCATGGGCATTCAGGAAAGAAAAGAACGGGAAAAAGAAGATATGCGGCGTCTGATTTTGGAGGCAGCCCGAAAATTATTTTTGGAACAAGGCTACGAAAAGACCAGCATTCGTAACATTGCCGATGCCATTGAGTATAGCCCAGGCACGATTTATCTCTACTACAAAGACAAAAATGAATTGCTGTTTGCATTGCACGAAGAAGCATTCTTAAAAATGATGCAGCAATTAATCACCGTGACGCATATAAGCGACCCTTTTGAGAGGTTGATTGAGATGGGGCACCAATATATCAAATATGCTATCGAAAATCCCGAACTCTATGATTTGATGTTCATCATGCAAGCGCCTATGGAGACGCTCGCTTGTAGAGACGAAATTTGGGAAGATGGCTTAAAATCGTTTGGCCTCCTAAAATTGGTCATCGAAGATTGCGTAAAGGCGGGTTATTTTAAGGAAACCAATATTGAAATAATGGCCATGACTATCTGGGCTTATATGCACGGGCTAGTCACGATTTATCTCAAAAATCGAATGAGTATGTTTAAAGATGACCAGCAATTAGAACGTATTCAAGAGTCTTTTCAATTATTTATCAAAATGATTAAAACGTCTTTGTAACCGATTGTTAAATGTTTAATTCAATGAAACCCATTCTTGCACTCATTGATATTTTGATTTTTGCATTCATCGCCTCCATTCACTTTTATTGGGCGTTTGGCGGGCGTCGCTGGAGTAAATTAGCCGTTCCGACATCAAGCGGTAGCCAACAAAAACCTTTATTCACGCCAGGACCTTTGTCAACAATGGCCGTCGGAATAGGTCTTCTCTGCTTTGCGTGGATTCTTACATTAAAAGTGGGTTTTATAAATAGCTCGTTGCTATCTGATAGCACCATTACATTTATTTCAATCGGCATAGCAATTATTTTTTTTCTGCGCGCCATTGGAGAATTCAACTACGTTGGTTTTTTCAAAAAAATAAAACAAACCGAATTTGGGCAAATGGATACCCGTTACTATTCTCCTTTATGCCTACTCATCAGCTTTATCATTCTCGTTATCAATTATTATTAAAATCACTCTGTAAACAGCCATGAAAACACTCCTCACTTTTGAAGACATCGGCGAATTTTTGCTCGCGGTGTTTTTGTTCAGCCGCCTAGAATATGCCTGGTGGTGGTTTCCCGCCCTTTTGTTACTCCCTGACCTAAGCATGATAGGCTACTTAATCAACACCCGAATCGGGGCTTATCTCTATAACTTCGTGCACCACAAAGCCCTGGGTATCGGCGTCGCTTTGGTTGGATTCTCTTTGACTTCTTCGACATTGATGTTGGCAGGAGTTATCTTGTTCGCCCATTCTGCGATGGACCGTATTTTTGGTTATGGTCTAAAATACACCGATTCCTTCAAGCACACTCATTTAGGATGGATTGGAAAATAACTTTTTTTACCCTTTCACTAAACACTGTTCATTTTATAAGATATGATAAGGATATACTTCACTATGTTTCTGCTCATGATGAGCATTGGCATACAAGCCCAGCATTCGATTATTTTGGAAGAATATGTTCAGGAAGGATTAAAAAATAACCTCGCCCTGAAACAGGAGAATCTGGAAATTCAAAAAGTGCTCGAAAATATTCAACAAGCAAAAGCTTTGTTTTATCCTAGAGTCACTTTTGCGCCTACCTATTCGTTGGCTGCTGGTGGACGACGGCTGCAGTTTCCCGTCGGCGATTTACTCAATCCAGTATACAGTACGCTCAATAAGCTAACGCAAACGAGCGTATTTCCACAAATTGATAACGTTGACGAGTTGTTGGCTCCTAACAACTTTCACGACACCAAAATCAGCGTTCAGTATTCAATTTACAACCCTGAAATTCAGTATAATTACCTGATACAGAAAACGCTACTAACCGCACAGGAAGCCAAGAAGAAAGTGTACGAAAATGAACTTCGTTACACCATTGAAGGGGCGTATTATCAATACTTGCAAGCATCGGAAGCCATTAAAATTTTTGGGAATGCGCAAAAAACGCTCAATGAACTGGTACGCCTGAATCAGAAATTGGTCAACAATAACGTACTGACCAAAGACGCCGTCATTGGCGCAGAATACGAAATCAGCAAACTAAACCAACAGCTCGCGGTAGCAACCAAAAACCGGGAAACGGCAAAGGCCTACTTTAACTTTCTATTAAACAGAGAATTGAGTGCAGTGGTTTTGATTGACTCAACGAACCTGATTCCCGCAACGGCCTATGAATCTTTAGATAAACTGAGCGAATCTGCCCTGCAAAACCGTCAGGAATTAAATCAACTTGACCAATCCATTTTAGCATCCAAAACGGCTATTACCCTTCAGGAAAAAGCTGCCAAACGCCCATCGGTGTTTATTGGTGGCAATACTGGTTTTCAGGGATTTGGCTATACGTTCAATCAACAGGCATACGGAGTGGCCCAACTCGGATTGACTTGGGATTTGTTTAAAGGATACGAACGCAAATCCAAAATTCAAGGTGCCAAAATTCAGACCGAATTGCTCAAAACCAAAAAGCTAGAAGTAGAAAAACAGATAGAACTGCAAGTTACTCAGGCATTTCTTGAACTTCAGGCCACCCGAGAAAATCTAAAATTGGTTCAGGACGGCGTCAACAAAGCAACGCAATATTTCAGCGTCATTGACAGTCGATACCGAAACAACAATGTGCTTTACATTGAATGGATTAAAGCCCAAAACGAAGTCGTAACGGCTCAGTTGCAACAGTCGCTCGCGCGTTTTGATGTGTTAATCAAAGAATCATTGCTGAATAAAGTGACCGCCCACTAATCGAACCCATCTTCTCAACTAAAAAATGATTTTATAACGCATACAATCATGAAACAATACTCATTCATCATTACCCTTTTTCTGCTTGCAGCCTGCGGAAAACAGGAAGAAAAAAAAGCCGACAACGCTATGGGCGACGAAACGGTCGTTCCTGTAAAACTTGAAAAAGTAACGCAAACCGTTCGCTCAGAATCCATTAGTGCCTCTGGCTTGGTAGCTTCGTCGGAAGAAGCCAAGCTGTCGTTTAAAATCGGGGGCATCATTCAAAAAATCTTTGTTGAGGAAGGACAAAAAGTCCGCAAAGGGCAAGTGCTGGCGTCGTTAAACATGACCGAAATCGACGCACAGGTGAGTCAGGCTAAATTTGGGGTTGAAAAAGCCGAGCGCGATTTTAAGCGCGTTGAAAACATGCTCAAAGACACTGCCGCTACGCTTGAACAAATGCAAAATGCTACCACGGGCTTTGATGTAGCGAAACAAAGCCTGCAAATTGCGCAATTCAACCGCTCATATGCCCAAATCACGTCCCCGATTGACGGAGCCGTTATCAAAAAAATGGCCAATGAAGGCGAATTAACTGGACCAGGAACCCCTATCTTTTACATTACCTCCAATCGTCAAAGCGACTGGGTGGTGCGCGTGGGAGTTTCAGATAAAGACTGGGCACGCTTTAAAATAGGCGACAAAGCAACTATTTCGTTGGATGCCTATCCTTCCGAAACGTTTACGGGGGCCGTTATAAAATTAGCTCCTGCCGCCGACCCCTTGAACAAACTCTACGAAATTGAGGTCCGCATTAACCCCAATGGCCAACGATTTGCGTCTGGGCTTTTTGCCAAAGTAGAGCTCAAACCCGTGCAGAATCGTAATTATATCATGGTACCCATTGAGGCCATCGTTGAAGGCAACGGGCAGGATGCTTTTGTGTACGTTTTGGATGAATCACGCAAGAAAGTGAAACGACTGCCCATCCGAATTGGGTTTGTAGACGGCGATAAAGTGCTAGTGACCAATGGCTTGGAAGGCATTACGGAGGTAGTTACCTCGGGAAGTGCTTTTTTGACCGAATCTTCCAATGTAATCATCAAATAGACCACACCTACACCGATGAATCTTTCAGAATTTTCCGTCAAGAACTGGCAGTTTATGCTGGTGATGTTTGTGGGGGTGGTGGCGCTTGGGCTCAACTCCCTCTTTAATATGCCCCGCGCCGAAGACCCTACGTTTGAGGCTCCTACGTTTGTGATTACGGTGATTTATCCCGGCACCGACCCCAAAGACATGGAAGAATTGGTCGTTGACCCCGTCGAAAAACGTCTCAATGAACTCAAAGACGTTAAAAATATTCGTACCACCATCGACGACGGGCTCGCCGTATTTATGCTGGAATACGAATACTCGGTCGATAATGATGAAAAAAAGCAGGAGATAGCCCGCGAAGTAAATTCCATGCGTAGCATTTTACCTACTGATATTTTTGATATTCGTTACTTCCAATTCGACCCCGGCTTGGTCAATATCGTTCAGGTAGCCTTGGTTTCGGAGGTAGCTTCGTACAAAGAAATGGCCGATTATTCCGAAAAACTACGGAAGACATTGGAGAAAATCAAAGACCTAAGGAGCGTAAAAGATTACGGTTTTCCGAAAGAAAACGTACGCGTTTCGCTCAACGTCGAGAAAATGGCGCAAGAAGGCATTGCCATCAACCGGGTATTGGGGGCATTGCAGGCCGAAAACCTCAACATTCCTGCGGGTAGCGTGCAGGAAGGGGCTCGGCGATTCAACGTCAAGACCAGCGGTGATTATGAGTCGTTGGAACAAATGCGCAACACGATTGTGTCCACCAACGGTCAGAAAATCATCTACTTAAGAGACATTGCCGACGTTGATTTTAATTACGAAGAAGAAACCAATTTTACCCGCCTCAACGGCCGACGTGCGGTCTTGGTAGCTGCGGCCCAAAAAACGGGCAAAAACATCACAGAAACGGGTAAAGTGCTTAATGCAAGTTTGACCGAATTTGAGAAAACGATGCCCAAGCACATCAAAATGGTCAAATATTTCGACCAATCGGTGAGTGTTGACCGTCGTTTGGGCCGCTTTGCCAAAGACTTTGGCATTGCCATTCTGCTCGTGGCGCTTACGCTCCTCCCCCTTGGGCTAAGGGCGGCAGTGGTCGTCATGATTTCGATTCCGCTTTCCTTGGCCATCGGTCTCACCGCCGTCGATTATCTAGGCTACAGCATCAATCAATTGAGCGTAGTGGGGTTGATTGTGGCGTTGGGGATATTGGTGGACGACTCCATTGTGGTCGTCGAAAACATTGAGCGCTGGATGCGCGATGGTTTTTCCAAACGCGAAGCCGCCGTCAAAGCCACCAAACAAATCACATTGGCCGTAATTGGTTGTACAGTTACATTGATTTTGGCCTTTTTACCACTGTTGTTTTTACCCGAAGCCTCAGGAGATTTTATCCGCAGTCTACCTATGGCCGTTGCCATGACGATTTTGGCTTCGATGGTAGTTTCGCTCACGATTGTTCCCTTTTTGAGTAGCCGTTTGTTGGAAAACAGCCATAATCCTGAAGGAAATATCTTTCTGAGAGCGTTGAAAAAAGTCATTTCAGGTTCGTACAGCAAGTTGCTCAACTGGGCGCTGCGGCATCCGCTTCCTACGCTTTTGTTTGCGGGATTACTGTTCGGGATGTCGTTATACATTCCCAAAATCATCGGATTCGGATTGTTTCCAAAATCAGAGAAACCCATGTTCAGAATTACGTTGGAAACGCCAGAAGGCAGTAGTCTAACCGAAACCAACCGCGTGGCCCGCACCGTAGAAAATGAATTGAAACGTATTAGCGAAGTGAAATTTTTCTCTACGAGCGTCGGGCGTGGCAATCCACGAATGTACTACAATGTCATTGAACGCTCAGAATCAAGCAACTACGCGGAGGTATTTGTACAGTTACAGGATGAAATTCACCCGCCAGAAAAAGAAAAAATCATTGACCAACTGCGCGACCGCCTGCGCTACGTGCCCAATGCCAACGTGGAAGTAGTGGATTTTGAACAAGGGCCCAACACCGAAGCACCCGTGGCAATTAGAGTCATGGGTGAAGATTTGGAAAAGCTTCGCAGTGTGGCCGCCGACGTAGAGAAAGTCCTAAAGGAAACGCCGGGCACGATTTACGTTAAAAATCCCCTGACCACGCGCCGTACCGACTTACGGGTAAAAATCAATAAAGAAAAAGCGGGATTGTTGGGAATATCAGTTGCCGACATCAACCGCACCGTTCGTTTGGCGATTGCAGGGTTAAACATCGGAACCTTCAAAGATGAAAGTGGCGATGATTACGGGATTAACGTTACTCTTCCAAAAGGAAAAACAACTACCCCTGCCATCTTGAATAATCTGTACGTGAATACCTTAACTGGGTCGGCAATTCCATTGCGTCAGGTAGCAGATATTCAGTTTGAAACCTCAACCAATCAGATCCGGCACTACGACCGCGACCGTTTTGTCACGATTTCGGCCTTTGTAAAAAGCGGTTATCTTGTAGATAATGTGTATAAAGACATCATTACCAAACTAGATAAATACAAATTCCCCAACGATTTTAGCTATGTGGCGGCTGGCGAACTAGAAGCCCGTCAAAAATCGTTCGGCGGTTTAGGAACCATCATTCTTATCACCGCTTTCGGGTTTCTGGGGGTTTTGATTTTGGAATTCGGGAATTTCAAGAGTTCACTGATTGTGCTTTCGGTCATTCCATTGGGTATCATTGGGGCTTTTACGATGCTGTGGATTGTGGGCTATCCGCTCTCATTTGTGGCCGTAATTGGGCTTATTGCCTTGATTGGAATTGAGGTCAAGAACTCTATTTTGCTTGTTGATTTCACCAATCAACTCCGCGAAGAAGGTGTTCCGTTGATTGAGGCCATTCAAGAAGCGGGCGAGATTCGATTTGTGCCTATCGTACTTACCTCACTAACGGCCATTGGTGGATTAATCCCCCTAGCCATTGAAGGGAACCCGCTTTATTCGCCGTTGGCTTGGGTTTTGATCGGCGGACTCATTAGTTCAACCTTACTTTCGCGCATCGTTACGCCCGTATTGTACCGCTTGATTCCGCCTAGGGTGGAAGTAAAAAAGCAAGAAGTTGAAAGCTAAAACTATCTCTAACAAAAAGCCCCGCTTGGTTTCATCAGGCGGGGCTTTTTTTATTCTACATTAATTTCTATCGTTTCATCGCCACCCGATACAGCACCGCTCCCATCGCCGCAAACATGACCGCCCCCAAGAGTTGATAACCGCCTTCGCCAATAACAGATGCCAAAACTGGTTCAAGATTAATTTTAGCCAAGGCATTGAAAATAGAATCATTGACCGAAAGTAAAGCTACAATTACCCCTGCCAAAGCACCACCTGCCACCAAGCCCGTTGAAAAGAGATTTCCTTTTCCCAAATCAGCGTCTTCTTCTTCAATGCCTTTGCGTTTGGCATTCCAATTTACAAAGGCTTTCACGCAACCACCCGCAAAAATAGGCAAGGTCGTCGAAAGGGGAAGATAAAGCCCTACGGCAAACGATAGCGCATTAACACCCATTATTTCGATGGTAATGGCCGTAAAAACGCCCACCAATACAAACTGCCAATCCAAATTAAACGACAATAATCCTTTGATAAGCGTTGCCATGAGCGTACCCTGCGGAGCGGGGAATTTGTCAGTTCCGATGGCGTGCTGAATGCCCTGTGCTACCAAATCGGGCGTGGGCGTATCTAGCAACTTGACCGTTGCCCCAATCACCAACGACGAAACAATGACCCCGATAAACAGCGCTATTTGCTGATACTTGGGCGTAGCTCCGACCAAATACCCCGTTTTCAAGTCTTGCGACGTATTCCCAGCGTTGGCGGCAGCGATGCAAATCATCCCGCCAATCACCAACACTGCTGGCTCATACAATTTACCCGTTAATCCAAACCCGATAAATACCAACGAGGTGGCCATAATCGTCGCAATGGTCATGCCCGAAACTGGCGATGAACTTGAGCCGATAATCCCCACGATCCGGCTCGCGACCGTCACGAAGAAAAAGCCAAACACCACCACCAAAACAGCAATCAGCAATTTGGTTAACCAACCATCGCCAGGGATTTGGGGCAAAATGACCATCAATACCACCAACGCTAAGCATCCGAAAATCACCACTTTAAAAGACAAATCCTGCTCCGTACGGACGCGAGCGCCTTCATTGCCCGCTTTCATTGAAGCCAAGCTTTGCTGAAACGAAGAAATAATCGTGGGAATACTTTTCAGCAACGCCATAAACCCGCCCGCTGCCACGGCTCCCGCGCCAATTTGGCGAATATATGCGCGATAAATAGCCGCAGCCGTATCGTTAAAGCTATGAGTGGCGGGATTCCACCCACCAGGGCCACCCGACGTAGCGAGGTCTTTGAGGTAACCGAGTTTGATTAATTGCTCAGCAATGGTATCACCTGGAACGAGCGTTGCCAAAAGCGGAATCAATCCCAACCAAGCCAATAAACCCCCGCCGACCAACACCGCCGAAATCCGAAAACCAATAATGTACCCCACGCCCAAATATTCGGGCGTGATTTCACCACTGACCACCGCCGATGGGAAGATTTTACTGGCTTGCTCAGAAGCTATTCGAGGCACTTCGGCAATTATGTGCAGGATTTTCTGAAAAAATGCATACAGCATGGCAAGTCCCAAGCCTTGATAGGCTGTTTTAGCCAAATCACCGCCTTTTTCGCCCGCAATCAGCACCGAGCCGCAGGCGGTTCCTTCGGGGTATGGAAGGGTACCGTGTTCTTGCACAATCAGCGAGCGCCGCAACGGAATCATCATCAATGTCCCCAAAATCCCGCCCAAAATGGCCAACGTTAAAATTGTCCAATAATTGAAAAAATCGGCCCCGATGCTTTTGCCTTCTTCGGTCGTGGATAAAAAAAGAAAACCTGGCAAGGTAAATACCACGCCCGACGCGATGGATTCGCCCGCCGAACCCGTGGTTTGAATAATGTTATTTTCCAGAATGGTGGTACCCAAATACTTGCGTCCGAGCGAAATCGCCAAGACCGCTATTGGGATAGAAGCCGACACTGACAGCCCAGCTTTGAGCGACAAATAAACCGTGGCAGCCCCAAATAAAACACCGAAAAGAATGCCCACTACGACCGACTTTACGGTAAATTCGGCCATGTTTTGCTCGTTGGACACGTAGGGTTTGAAGTCTTTGATTTCCATGAAGTGAAGGTTTAGGGAGGTATGTTTGGCACTAAATATAACCTATAAAGCCATTATTACTTCCATCTAACATAGAAAAGGCGAGCAATTAGCCCGCCTCTTCCAATGAATCACAATATTTACCGCCGAATCAGCACCTTTTGGGTTTGGATTCTTTCGGGTCCTTTCAGTTGAATCAAATACATCCCCACTGGCTGTTGAGATACATCCATCCTGAAAAAGTTGGTTCCTGATTCCGCATGTTCTTCATTATTTTGCAACATCCTGCCCTGCATATCCCATAATTGCAGTTGAACTTTTTCGGGCTGGGGAGCTACATACTTGAGCGTAATCGGTCCCTCAGAAGGATTAGGATACACCAACAATTCATTTGATTCTTCCGTCAATTCCTCCTCGGCTAAACGGGCATTGTTAACGGTTGTTAGACGAATATTATCCAAATAGGCTGTCACGGTGCTGGCCGAATTGTTCTGAATCGTAATCCTTTTAATGACCGACGGATTACCCAATTGGCTCATATTCAGCACAATTTCCGACCATGTATTGGCTTTTGTCGTAAACGTGTAATTTCCGATCGCCGCGCCTGTGTCGTCAGTTTGTACATAAACCAGCAGACTGCTCGCTGCCGTACCCCGTACCCAAAAACGCAAGACGGTCGACGCGGTAGTACTGATGCCATCAACGTGGCGCAAAGATACCCCTCCAGTAGAGGCAATATCAGCGCGGAGCGATTTACTGCCCACCCGCACAGGGTTTGTATTGGCAAAATTAAGCGTACTGTTCCATGACCAGTCACTCCAATTTGCAGCCAGGGTTTCGTCATAAACCACTGGGCTCAAGCAGGCATTCGTTTTTACACTTAACACGCTACTTGCTGCCGAGACATTGCCCGCCGCATCTTTTGCCTTTACGGTAAAGCTGTAAGTTGTATTACAAGTCAAACCCGTAATAGACAATGAGGTGGTGGTAACGTTACCATTCACCAATACACCACCTCTATACACTTCGTAAGCCACCACGCCCACATTATCGGTCGAGGCTGCCCAACCGAGCGTAAAACCCGTTTGGGTTTTATTGGTAGCCGTAAGCCCAGAGGGGGCACTCGGCACCTGGGTATCAGCACAAGAAGAGGTATTAACATTCAGCGCATTGCTACTCGTAGATACATTTCCAGCGGCATCTTTGGCTTTTACGGTAAACGAGTAGGCCGTATTACAGGTTAAACCGGTGATGTTTAAAGAAGTCGAGGTGACGTTGCCGTTCACCACTGTGGCTCCCCGATACACTTCATAGGCCGTTACGCCCACGTTGTCGGTCGAAGCCGTCCACGAAAGCGTCAGACTATTTTGGGTAATGGCCGAGGCCGAAAGGTTAGCGGGCGTTGTGGGGGCCTGTGTATCGGTAGTGGCCCCAGTTTCTACCCTGATTTGGTCGAAATAAGTCGTGATGTTATTGGCCGAATTGTTCTGAAAATTGAGACGTTTAATCGTGGCCGGATTTCCCATTTGCGCCATATTAACCGTTATTTCTTTCCATTGATTAGCATTTGTAGTAAAAGCATATGAGGCAGGCTGCGGCGACGAATCATCCGTTTGAACGAAGAAAAGCATGTTATTTACGGCGGTACTGTACACCCAAAACTTCATAACCGTGTTGGAATTGGTCGTCAGAGCCGTGGCCTGTCGCAACGATAAACCTCCCCAACCCGCAAAATCGACCCGAATGGAATTGACACCAGTTTGTACGGGAGAAGTATTGGCATAATTACGGGTCGAACTCCACGACCAGTCTTCCCAGCCTGCGGCAAGGGCGTCGTCGTAAATGATAGTCCCCGTGGGACAGGCCGCCGTTGTGACGTTCAGAGCGCTACTGCTTGATGACACATTTCCCGCCGCATCCTTGGCTTTTACCGTAAATGAATAGGCGGTATTGCAGGTCAAACCCGTAATATTCAAAGATGTTGTCGTCACATTGCCGTTTACCAACGTCGCTCCCCGGTACACTTCATACGCGGTTACGGCCACGTTGTCGGTCGAAGCCATCCACGAAAGCGTCAAACCTGATGCCGAAACATTGGACGCGGCAACGCTTGTCGGCACACTTGGCGCTTGGGTGTCGCAGGCCGCAGTCGTTGCATTCGCGGCATTGCTCACCGTCGACACGTTTCCCGCCGCATCTTTGGCTTTTACCGTAAACGAATAGGCCGTGTTGCAGGTTAAACCCGTAACGTTGAAGCTCGTACCTATCACATTTCCGTTGAGAAGATTGCCCCCCTGATACACTTCATAGGCGCTTACTCCTACATTGTCGGTTGAGGCAGTCCACGATAAAGTCAGACCAGTGGCGGCTAGGTTGGACACCGTAAGGTTGGTCGGGGTCGTCGGTGCTTGGGTGTCAGCAGATGCCGTTGTACTCATCACCCGCCCCAACAACATGATATAAGCGGCCTGACTGTAAATAGCTGGCTCCGTGATTTCCCAAGAGTTTTCGGGAGAACCATTATTCCACTCTTTATACGCTTTTTGGGGCGGTTGGTTGGTAATGTTGGCCACGCTTCCGCTGTAACTTTTATTAGGCCCGCCTGTTACATAGCCCGGGGCAGGGCCGTAGGTCGATGTTTGTACATTATCCCATACAGTTCCGTTGGTAAACCACGTGTGGTAAATCTCATTCACGCTGTTTTCAGCACCCGCCACCGACATGTTGGAAAGCATCACCAAGTTCATCGGATTAACGCCGTTCATCCAGTGCAGGTACTGCTCCGCCACCTCACGGTATTGGGCATGGCTCGACGGGTTGAGGTTAAACGTAACAAAATCAAGATTTAAAATCCCCGAGTTAGCACGCACCTGATTGCTCCCCCAATGATGCTGCGCATCGGCCATGTATGCCCGATAAAGGTCTGTACCATTGTTGTAATCATTGAGAGAAAATAAGTAATTCATCCCTGCTTTTTGGTTACGAATATTGGTTACCACCGCACTAGAAGCGCCCGAAAGGGTCGTGTAACGCAAAAACGCCAATTGCTGAGGCATCCAGTAAGGTCCCCACCAGTTGCCGTTGTAAGGTTTTACGAATGTATATTGTGACTCAACAAACGTTTTGTACTCGGCTTTTCCAGTGGCCTCGTAAAGGTATACTGCCGTCACAAACGCGCTTCCCAATTGGTCCTCGCCAGGGCGGTCCGAATCCCCCGATTTTATATCTCCGTCGTCGCAACTTGTTTCAAACGTTGTAAAGTTGTTGGTCGTTATTTTAGCGCGATTCCAAGCGGCCTCGGAGCGTGCAATGAGGTCATTTCCGTAGGTAAGTAAAGACGGGTGCGTTTTGAAGGTTTGCCCAGCCACGGCAAACATCGCGGCCCCCGCCAAGGTGGCAGAAGTACATTCTGGCAAATAATAGCGCGGGCGGGTGTCGGTGCTGGGAGGAGATACTTCATTGTAATTATCAACGCCCACTTTCAAGAAAAAACCGTTGGTACCCGTAGCATCCTGCATTCTTTTCAGAAAGTCCAGCTCGTACTTGAGTTCATCCAATACGTCTGGAATTCCGTTGCCCGACTCTGGAATAGCGTAATTATCTTTAAAAGCATTGGGGTTTATTCGGTAAGCTTCTGCCAGTTGAATCACCGCACTTTCGGCAAAGGTGGTGTATTTATTTACATCGCCCGCGTCCATCCAGCCTCCGTGAAGGTCTTTGGCGGTGGCGGCATTCCCTTTGTTGAATCGGCTCGTGGCAAAACGATCCTGATTGGCCCCTTCATAACTGGCACCGTCGGCCCATTTGGCGTCGGTGTAAGGCGTTTGTTTGGCAAAATTAAGCCGCTGATAATAAAACATCCGTACGGCATGTTTCATTGCTTCGTCGTACACATTGTCGCCAATGTCAAAACGGTAAGAGCCTACATTGTTGGCAACGTCAAAAATGTAATAAGAACCTGGCGCGGTAATACTCGAAAAATCAAACGACCATCCTCGGTCGCCCGACTGAGCGTGGGTGGCACCACCGCCCCATACCTGAAGCGTTCCGCTCATCATCACGGCGTCGTCACTCCAGCGGCGTACCTGATATTGATTGGCACCTGTGCCCGGGGTAAACGATTCAGCCGCATTGTACCCCGTCTGAGGGTCAGCAACTACCGCTACTTTTCGGGAAGCGGGCAAGTAGCCAAATTGGTCAATTTTAATGTAAGGAGTTGTTTGGGTCGGTGCGGCCCACAAAGTACCGCATGCAGTCAGCCACAGCAATGTCCAATAAAGCAAATGCCTTCGAGATAGATGATTTTTCATTTTCATTGAGTTAAATAACGTTCAAACAAAAAACTGTAATTTTCGACTGAAAGATAGAAACTTTCAAAGTTGAAAGATAACAAATGGCATCTGCTTTATTAAACGGGAAGGAGTCATTCTGCTCCCTTAAGGCTTATTTATCTTTCCAATCCACCCATACTTTCATGCGGCCAGCTTGGCGGTTATCCCATGAATAATACGGGATGAGCGTAAAATTATCATTGCCGTTTTGGGCCTTAATCGTGGTTATCCCCCCCAGTAAGGTAGGCTCGAAAGTGGTACTAAACTGCGTTTTTTTCGACAACAGAATTTGATCATAATCCAAATGACGGTTGTCTTGCTCTTCTACACAATAGACCAGTGGTCCACGCTGAATGGCGCGTTTGCCTTGGTTTGCTTTCACAAGGGGGTCGGCAGCAATGACCTTCACTGGCATCTCCATCCGCAGTTTGAGAACATCATTTTTAGCCCAAGTACGCGCAACCGTCAAGTAACCTTTATCGGCCGTTAAACCCGCTACGGCTTTTCCGTTGATTTCAACGACGTACTTATCGCACCAAGCGGGAATACGCAGTTTTAGGGTAAAATCAGCTTTGCTACTATCAGGAATGGCCTTAATTTCCACTTCTCCCGACCAAGGATAATTGGTTTTTTGGGCGAACTTCACCTTGTGTTGTCCTAAAACCACTTCCGTTTCGCTGCCTACATACAGGTTTACCCACAAAGTATTTTCGGAAGTATTGTAAATATAACCACCCACCGAAGGCATCAAACGCGACACATTGCTAGGGCAGCAAGCAGTGCCATACCAAGGGCGACGGTGATGCAACCCGAACGAAGCCAACGGATTGACGTAAAAAAACAGATTTCCCGTCAGTTGTACCCCTGCCAGCGCACCGTTATACAGCGAGCGTTCTAGCACATCCACGTATTTGGATTCTCCCGAATAGAGATTCATGCGTTGATTCCAAAAAACCATTCCGACCGAGGCGCAGGTTTCGCAGTAAGCAGATTCGTTGGGCAAATCATAATCGACCGTAAAGCCTTCATTTTTGGTTGAAGAACCAATGCCCCCAGTGATGTACATATTTCGCTCTACCACGTCGGCCCACACGCGTTCGAGGGCTTGGGTGTAGCCACGGTCGCCTGTTTCGGCGGCTACGTCGGCCATGCCAGTATACAGATACATGGCGCGAACGGCATGCCCTTTGATGTCGGTCATTTCGCGCACTGGCACGTCGTCTTGACAATAGCGTGCGCCGTCAAAATGCTTATCTGTCCAGATTTGACCGCGTCCGTGTCCTTTGCCGCGTTGCTCGATAAGCCAGTCAGCGAGTTTGAGGTAGCGGTTGTTGTTGGTTGTATGATAAAGTTTTACCAAGGCCAACTCCAATTCCTGATGCCCCGTTACCCACGGCTTATTTTGGAGACGAAACGTAGAATCAAAATGATTGGCAAAACGAATAGACACATCCAATAGTTTACGTTTTCCAGTGGCGTCAAAGTAAGCTACCGCCCCCTCAATTAAGTGACCCAAGCAATAATCTTCATGCTTTTCCATGTCGGTCCAGCGTTTTTCAAGACCTACCAATGTATAATAAGTATTCAGATAACCATCAGGAAGTTGAGCCGCCGCAATTTTATCAATCCACTCGTCAGTTTTGGCCTCTAAGGCTTTATCGGGCGTAGTTTTGAGGGTGTATGCAATCCCTTCAATGACTTTATACACATCCGAATCATCAAAATAGATGCCTTTGTGCTTTCCGCTCCGGAGGGCGGCATTCTCAAAATTTCGAATTCGAGCCGTTGAATCTTCGGTATAGGTCATACAAACTGGCAAGGTGGCCGAATGGACTTTTTCAATTCGGGGTTTCCAAAAGAAGTCTTTGACCGTGACTTTGGAAAAGTTTACGGGCGAAATCTGGCGTTGGGCCGAGACGCCGTAAACCCCAAAAATGATAATCAGTGCTGAAGAAAAGAAGGATTTCATAGGTAAATGGTTAGCTATTCCTACCAAAGCAATTAATCAGTTTTTTTTAACTGAAAAGACCTTCTACGCCAATGACATAGAAGGTCTTTTTTATCTTGAAAACAAAGAAGTATGATTAGGCAAACGTCAACGAAGCCACTTCAATCTCTTGGCTCAATGCATTCACCATTTCCAATAATTCATCGGCATTGGCTTTTTCTACTTCAGTCAATACTTCCACTTTACGACGGGTGTACAATGAAATCGGGAAACCACGTTTTTGGAGGTAATACTTAGCGACGGTTGGGTACGCATAATGAATTACGGGCATGGTATCAATCAACAGCTGTTGCACACGCTGAACTTTGTCCTGCTGCGTTGGTTTATTGAAATTATTGCACAACCACACAATCAATTCTGGAAAGAAATTTCCCTGAATACAAGACAATCCAGCCGAACCTGCTTTCAACGAAGCCACTGCGTGCTCCATGTAGGCATCATAAACGCCGAATACTTGGCCTTGAGTAGCGGCTATTTTGGCTTTTACGTTTTCAATATCTAGTGATGTATCTTTATGGTAAATCACCCGACCCGTGGCGGCCAATTCTCCCAAATTTTCGGCACTAACGAGCCTTTTGTAAGGCACAGGACATTCATACAAACCATACGAAACACCTGGGGTTAATTGAAGCAACTCGTGCATCCGCTCCATAAAAATCGCATCTGACTCGTCGGCGGTGGCAATTAAACTTGTTATCACAATCACCGCCTGAATACCCGTACCATAAATCTTTTTAGCAAATTTGGCTTGCTCCGCAATTGGACCGCCAAATGTACCCGTTGCCACGACCGGAACGCGCCCGTTTGCCACATCCACCACATGCTTGGTGATGGCAATACGCTCGTCTTCGGTCAGCTCATACATCTCGGACGAAAGGCAATTGGCAAATAAGCCCGCCGCGCCCGCTTCTAAGTAAAATTCAGTAAGTTTGGTTAATCCCTCAAAATCAATTTCGCCGTTTTCTCTAAACGGGGTCAACATAACGGGAATAAAACCTTGTGGAAGGGAATTTTGCATGGATGAATAATCAAATATTATATATGTAAGTAATAAAGTTCAGTACCATTTTGAACTACTTAGGCTTTTGCCAGCCCGACAACATTGGTCAATTTCCCGATTTTATCAATTGAAATGGCAACCGTATCGCCCACCTCAACCGTAAAATCACTTGATGGAACTAATCCCGTGCCTGTCATCAGGAATGCACCAGTTCTAAACGTACTCGCCCGATACAACCAGCCAATAAGCTCGTCAGGTGTTCGTTTGAGTTGGTCGAGCGTTGTTATCCCCTGAAAAACAATACGTTCGCTACGCCTTACTTCAATGCTGATGACCGCATTTTGTGCCATTGGTTCGGCGGGCACATACAGGCAAGGGCCCAAAGCGGCAGAGCCATCGTATATTTTGGCCTGCGACATATAGAGCGGATTTTCGCATTCAATGCATTTAGAACTCATGTCGTTGCCAACAGTATACCCCACGATTTTGCCAGAAGTTGTGGCGTACAATGTCCATTCTGGTTCGGGAACATTCCGGATAGAATCGGGCCGAATATTAACGGTACCTCCCGACCCTACTACTTTGTAACCCAATGCTTTAAAAAAAAGCTCAGGGCGCTCGGCTTCGTATACCTTGTCGTAAAACATACCTCCATACGCACCTTTTGACTCCTCCATCCGGGCTACTTTGCTACGGTAATAAGTCACCCCAGAGGCCCATACTTCCTGACTTACGGCGGGCGCTAAAAGGTCTTTTGATTCAAAATCCAACACTGGGACTAAACCTGCTATTTGGGTCAGAAGATACGAGTGCAGATCATCCCTGTTAATCAGCGTATCCCAATCGGGGCAGGGAAGTTGGAAATACTCCTCCTGAAATTCAGCATAAAAGCCTTGCTTGGTTCGATAAAGTTTCATCAACTGGCTAATCCATTTTCATGACATGTACGTTTTCAATTTAAGTTTAGGTGTAGCTTTAGTAATACTCTGTTTTTGGTCGAAAAGACTATTTTAAAATTACAATGTTTACTTACAAGTAGTTAGAAAACAACCTGTACAATATCCACAAAAGCGAGCTACAAATAAAATTGTCAATTTGACAATTATTCTTTTTCTTTGCACAAGTAAGAATTTATATTTCCCTCTTTTAGTAATAATCGTTCTTTAAGACTAACCTCAAAACAATCTATTTTATGTCCCTAACACTCGGAAATACCGAATATTTCAAAGGCATCTCCAAAATTCAGTTTGAAGGCCGTGAATCCGACAACCCGCTGGCATTCAAGTGGTACGACGAAAATCGTCTGGTGGGTGGAAAAACAATGAAAGAGCATTTACGTTTTGCCGTTGCCTATTGGCATACATTCTGCGGCACTGGTGCCGATCCATTCGGGCCTGGGACGAAGGATTTTGCATGGGATGCAAACAATGACGCGGTTCAACGCGCCAAAGATAAAATGGATGCTGCTTTTGAATTTATTACTAAACTGGGCGTTCCTTACTATTGCTTTCACGATGTAGATTTGGTCGATGAAGGCCCAAGCATCACCGAATACGAGCGTCGTATGCAGGCCATTGTTGATTATGCAAAAGCCAAACAGGCCGAAAGCGGCGTAAAATTATTGTGGGGTACGGCCAATGTATTCTCCAATCCACGCTACATGAACGGTGCTTCGACCAACCCTGATTTCAATGTAGTAGCTCATGCTGGGGTACAGGTCAAGAACGCTTTGGATGCAACGATTGCGCTCAATGGCGAAAATTACGTATTCTGGGGTGGCCGCGAAGGCTACATGACTTTGTTGAATACCAACATGAAGCGTGAGCTAGATCACCTTGGTCAATTCTTGACCATAGCGCGTGATTATGCCCGCAAAAACGGCTTCAAAGGTACTTTCTTTATTGAACCTAAGCCTTGCGAGCCTACCAAGCACCAATACGATTACGATTCGGCAACCGTGATCGGGTTTCTGCGTCAGTATGGTTTGGACAAGGATTTTCAATTAAATATTGAAGTAAACCACGCCACCTTGGCGGGGCATACGTTCCAGCACGAATTGCAAGTAGCGGCCGATGCCGGCATGTTGGGTAGCATCGATGCCAACCGGGGCGACTACCAAAACGGCTGGGATACTGACCAATTCCCGATTAATTTGAGTGAATTGACAGAGGCAATGTTGGTAATTCTCGAAGCTGGAGGTATCAAGGCAGGTGGCATCAACTTTGACGCAAAAACCCGTCGCAACTCAACCGACCTCGACGATATTTTCATTGCGCACATTGGCGGGATGGATGCGTTTGCACGTGCTCTCGTGATTTCAAATGATATTCTGGAGAAATCTGCGTACAAAAAACTGCGTACTGAGCGCTACGCTTCGTTTGACAGCGGTGCGGGTAAGGATTTTGAAAATGGCAAATTGACGTTGGAAGACTTACATAGCTTTGCGGTGGCAGCTGGTGCTCCAAAACAAATCAGCGGTAAGCAAGAACTATTTGAGAACATTCTGAATCAGTACATTTAATTGGGATACTTCACAAGAAAAAAGCGTTTGAGGGTTTAAAAGCCGTCAGACGCTTTTTTCTTGGCGAAGCCTATCAGTCTCGCTTAACTTTACTTGGAAGATTCGCGCTGGTAGAAGACTATTTCAATGCCCCCATACCAAAGACATCACGGCAAAAACATCAATTATCCAGAGGGTGAATGATATTTCTTTCCCTTTTCCAACGGCGGTTTTGAGGATGGTCCAACTCAAAAAACCAAAAATAATTCCTTGAGTAATGGAATAGCTGAAGGGAATTAACACCAATGCCAACAAACAAGGAATGGCTTCGTCCATACGGGTCCAGTCAATCTTGGTGATGGGTTTCATCATAAACGCACCCACCAAAATCAACGCAGGAGCAGTGGCAATGCTCGGAATGACCGAGAGCAAAGGAGATAAAAACATGAACGGCAGAAACAAAAATGCCGCCACTACCGCCGTGAGCCCCGTGCGACCGCCTTGCTCGATTCCCACCGCCGACTCAATGTAGGCCGTTCCAGGGCTAGTACCCAACAAGCCTGCCATTGTGGTGGCCACGGCGTCGGTTAGCAGAGACTGCCGAATATGGCGAGGGTCGCCGTTATCGTCGTAAAGATTGGCTGCTTCGGCAACGCCAACGAAGGTTGAAAGACTGTCAAATAAATCGGTAAATGCAAAGGCAAAAATGATGGGCCAAAGCGCCAAAGTCAACGAGCCCATCAAATCTAGTTGAAACAAAAGGCTAAAATCAGGAGCCGCCCAAAGTCCGCTCCAATTGACCAGTGTAGCCTGTCCGAAATTAACCGCTGAAGCATCGCCCCACCAACGGCCCACGGGAATCGCCGCCAATGTGGTCAACACAATGCCAATGACGATGCCGCCTTGCACTTTTTTCACCACCAATACTGCCGTTATGACCAACCCCAACAAAAACGTCAGTAGAATAGGGTCTTTTAAATTGCCGATACCGACCAAGGTGGCGGGGTTACTTACGATAAACTTGGCGTTGGTCAAGCCAATCAACGTGATAAAAAGCCCAATTCCCGACGAAATCGCGTAGCGCAAGGGCTTCGGAATGGCCTGTACAATGTAAGTCCTAACGTTGAAAATTGACAGGATAAGAAAAACGATTCCCGCCCAAAATACTGCACCCAAAGCCGTTTGCCATGCCACACCCATTCCTTTCACAACGGCGAATGTAAAGAAGGCATTCAGCCCCATACCTGGTGCTACGAGAAGCGGATTATGCGCATACAGCCCCATCATCAAACTGCAAAAGAAAGAGAGCAACACCGTAGCCGTTAGCACACCGCCGAAAGGCATTCCCGATTGACTCAAAATGGCGGGATTCACTACAATAATATACATCGTAGCCAGAAAAGAAGAAAGCCCCGCAATGACTTCGGTACGCACTGTTGTACCGTTTTGGTCGAGGGAAAAGTAGCGTTGGAGCATAGGAATTGGCAGTTTTGGTAAAAATAAAAATGTCAACGCTGAATGCAAAGACCCTTCTGGGAATTTACGTTCAGCGTTGACAAATAAGGGATAAAATAAGCGCGTTCCTAGAATTTCAACGCCAGACGCTCCACAGGAACATCGTTTATCAAATGACTTTCGATGATTTCTTCAACGTCAGCGAGTTCTACTTTGCCGTAGAAAACACCTTCTGGATACACCACCAACGCGGGGCCGAAGGCACATACGTCTAAACAGCCCGATTTTTGGGCACGGATATCAATATGTAGATTTTTCTCTTTCAGAGATGTTTTGAATGCATCAACCAATGCTGCGCCGTGCTCGGCTCCGCAGCATTTTTTGCCACCGTCTTTTTGATTGGTGCAAATAAAAACGTGTTTTTTGTATTTCATAAATCAATTAGAATGGATTAAAAATAGACGTTGGACGTCGGATTAGGGACTAAAGATAGCGCCCACGACCCAACGTCCAACGTCTAAAGGTAACAAATTTTATCGCTTAGCTACCGAAGGTGCTTTAGAAAGCGTAATGTAATCTGCCAAAATCCGACTGGTTTCATTCATGTAAATGTCCTTTTTCTTCTTTTCGGTCGCTTTGGCGGTTGCAGAAGTTTCATCGTCATCCACTTCGTCATCCGTTTCTAGCTTTTTCAGGGCAGCACGTTTTTTCTCGGCTTCTTCACGCTCTTTCTTCCGTTTGGTTTCTTGCAACGAAACTACGGTATTTTCGCGCGCTTTGCGGAACAGCTCCAACTCGTCTACAAACGTTTTCATTTCCAATTCCGACTTAAGACGTTGCTGATACTTCTCGCGCAGTTTTGCCACTTGTTTTTCGTTCAACGATTTGGTCACGTCAAAACGCGCCGTGGCAATTTGATCCCAAGGCAAAGCCGTGGGTTGTGAGCTTTCGCCGTATTCTTCCGCACTGAATGCCGATGGGAATTCAATATCGGGCGACACCCCTTTGCGCTGGGTACTGCTACCATTGATGCGGTAGAATTTTGCAACGGTGATGTTGATTTGCCCCAATTTATCAGAATCTTTAATCCACTGGTTCAAATCAACCATGGTTTGTACGGTACCTTTGCCGTAAGTTTGCTCGCCCAACACAATACCACGTTTGTAGTCCTGAATAGCAGCCGCAAAAATTTCAGAGGCAGAGGCACTAAAACGGTTGATTAAAACCGCAATCGGGCCATCGTATGTGACATTTGGATCAGGGTCAGTTTGCACTTCCGTATCACCCGTTGATTCACGTACTTGTACCACTGGGCCTTTTGAAATAAATAAGCCCGTCAATGAAATCGCTTCTGTTAATGATCCACCGCCGTTGTTGCGTAAGTCGATTACAATTCCTTCGACATTTTCAGCCTTGAGTGAATCGATGATTTTCTGAACGTCGCGGGTGGTACTAGCGAAGTCTTTATCACGCTTACCGGCCCCTTCAAAGTCCCGATAGAACGACGGAATGTTGATAATACCGATTTTGTAATCGTGCTTATTTTGATTGATGGTCACGATTTCTTTCTTGGCACGAGAAGTCTGCAAATTAACTTTCTCACGTACCAGACGGATTTCTTTGGGAGGGTCGTTGGGCAGTGCGTCAGAAGCCAATACTTGCAAGCGCACGATTGTGCCTTTCGTTCCTTTGATTTTCTTCACGGCATCGTCTACGTACCAACCCACAATATCCTCCACTTTTCCTTCATCTCCCTGAGCTACACCGATAATCCGATCGTCTTTTTTGAGACGCTTGTCCTTAAAAGCAGGTCCGCCAGGAACTACTTCCACTACTTTGATATAGTTTCCATCTTCACGCAATACCGCACCGATTCCTTCGAGGGCTTGGTACATATCCTGCTTAAAACGGTCAGAATCGGCGGGTGAGAAATAACGGGTGTGTGGGTCAAGCACTTCGCAGAACGCATTCATATACATCTGAAATACCTGCTCGCTACGGAAACGGCCTAAATTGCGTTCACGGTTTTTGTAACGATCTCTCAAAAGCGTTACCACCGAAGTATCGGCCTTGCCCGATAGTTTCAGTTCAAGTGCTTCGTTTTTAAGCAATTTGCGCCAGATTTCGTCCAACTCTTCCGTATTTTTAGCCCAAGACGCTTTTTCACGGTCGGTGTTGAATGACTCATCTACCGAAAAATCAAATTTAGGATTGGCCAGCGCTTTGGTGATGTAATTGCTCCGCTCGCGGTAGCGTTTGCGGAAGGTATTATAAATATCATACGCCGCCGTCAAATCGCCGTTGTTGAGGGCTTCATCGAGTTGGGTACGGTATTTATCAAAATACTGAATGTCCGAAGCAAGAAAATACAGTTTGCCGCGGTCAATGTCGTTGAGGTAGTTATCATACATTTTTGTCGACAACGAGTCGTTGACATTGAATTTACGGTAATGATACCCCGAAAAGATTTTAGTCACGTACGCCTCCACTTTCTCCTGCGTAAGGGTAGGTTTGAGGTCATCATCCGCAACAGCGAAGGGACGAGAAGATACTACCCGCGAACGCGAGTCGTCGGGTTGCAGACTCAGCAGCAACACCGGAGCTAAGGCGATTAAAAAGCTTTTCATTTTCATACACTGATTTAATTGATTTCGGCCCCGGGATATTGGAGATTGAAATGGTTGGAAAAACCTCCAACATCCGCCAAAATCATTTTACGATTTCCAATAACTCTACTTCAAATACTAATGCCGAATATGGCTTAATTTGTGGACCTGCGGCCCGCTCACCGTAAGCAAGATTGTAGGGTACATATAGTTTCCATTTAGAACCTACGGGCATCAGCTGCAATGCTTCCACCCAACCCTGAATCACTCCGCCTACTGGAAACTCCGCTGGCTGACCTCTATCTACTGAACTGTCAAAAACCGTTCCATCAACCAATGTTCCATGATAATGGGTCTTTACTGTATTGTTGATGGTAGGTTTGGGGCCTTCTCCCGCTTTCATAACCTCGTACTGCAAGCCGCTAGGTAAAGTAACGATACCGGCCTTCTTCTTATTCTCTGCAAGGAATTTTTCTCCATCCAATTTGTTTCCTTCAAACTTCTTGGCATCTTCTGATTGGCGCTGGGTTTGGAGCTTATTAAAATAATTTCCTAAAATCATTTGCGCCTGGTTGTCATCCAAATCTGATTTACCACCTTTCAATACATCCTGAATTCCTTTGGCCAATAAGTTAACATTGATTTTGTCGAGGCCTTGTCCTTTTAGGTTTTGGGCTATGTTCATCCCGATGCTGTACGCTACCGAGTCTAATTCATTGGTCATTTTGGAGGCAACAGCTGGTTTGGCTGGCGTTGCTTTGACAGGGGCTGGTTTGGCGGCAGTCGCGGGTTTAGCGGCAGGTTTGGCGGGTACTTTTTTAGTTTGTGAAAATGTAACAACCGTTGAAATCAACAATACAGATACAGTGCAAGCTAGATACTTCATTAGATAAACAAATTTGGATTGGTTTTAGTAGATTCTTTGAAAATCGGGGTCGCTTTCACAATTAAAACTAAGCAAAATTCAAAAAATCAAAAGTTTCTTTAAACTTTCGTAAATAAACGTAAAATTGATAGAAAAAAGTTTGGAAGAATGAATTATTTGAAATTTATACCCCAATATGGGTTATTTGTATTTTTGTTTCCTACTAGCACTTTTACCTTATTGAAACATATTGACTCCCTCCCCGAAATGACCGTTTTGCACGACACCAAGTTTCACTCAACCCATCTGCACCGGCAAGTATCGCTTGACATTCTTCTGCCCGAAGGCTACACCCAAACAAATCGTGCGTATAAAGTACTCTACATGAACGATGGACAGGACTTGGAGCGCCTACAAATGCAACAAGTCATCCAAAAAACGGCACCTTCCATTGAGCCATTTATCCTTGTAGCCATTCATTGCGGTGAACGAATTCAGGAATACGGAACCGCCTCTCAACCAGACTATAAACAACGCGGCACGAAGGCCAGCTCCTACACATTGTTCGTGCTGCAAGAACTGATGCCTTACATCCAACAACACTACCGCGTCCTCACTGGCCCCCAAAACACAGTAATCTGCGGTTTTTCACTGAGTGGGCTATCGGCGTTTGATATTACTTGGCATCATCCTGAGCGCTTCGGCAAGGCAGGCGTATTTTCGGGTTCGTTTTGGTGGCGACAACGCGCTTACGAAAACCATTACGACGACCACAACGACCGAATCATGCACCGTTTGGTACGCGAAACCGCCTATACTTCCATACAACATCCGCAATTTTGGTTACAGACAGGCTCCGAAGACGAACGAGACGACCGCAACAACAACGGCGTCATTGATTCCATTGAAGACACCCTTGACTTGATTGCCGAACTCGAACGCAAAGGCTATCGTTGGGGCAAAGACGTTTGCTACGCCGAAGTCAAAGGCGGGCACCACGACCAGGCAACGTGGTCGGCGGCCATGCCCGATTTTCTAAAATGGGCTTTTGGCAAACCTCAGTAAACTAGAGACTTGAGAATGAACCGCATTTTATCTTTTGACAAATAACTATTTTCAAGGTTTTGTCGTTTGGCCGACATTCGGTTAAGAATTGATGTGTCATTTTTGTATCATCAAACTATCAATTCCGAATAAAGTCATGAAAACAATCTTTTTGGCCACGCTTCTTCTCCTGACCGAAATTATTTTTGCGCAGTCCCCCGCGCTTCGTCAAAAACAGTTTAATTTAGAAAAAGGCCTCGCGCTCTCTGGCTACGACCCCGTCAGTTATTTCCAAAAAAATCCCACCAAAGGCTCAAAGACGTATGTAGTCGTATATGAGGGAGTTACATATCAATTTTCTTCCGCGGCCAATGCCGAAACGTTTAAAAAAAATCCACCCGCTTACGAGCCTCAATATGGAGGTTGGTGTGCCTACGCAATGGGCGCAGCCAACGGTGAAAAAGTCGAGATAAATCCCGAAACCTACAAAATCATCAACGGCAAGTTGTATCTTTTTTACAACAAACTGTTCAACAATACTTTATCGGATTGGAACAAAGATGAGGGCAATTTGAAAATAAAAGCCGACAAAAATTGGCAACGTGTTTCTGCTCAATAATATACCCTACCTCCTTCCTCACTGAAAAATACATCAATCCATGAAAACCAAAACCATCCTCTCCTGGCTCGTTCAAATCGTAGCGGCGGTCATTTTGTTACAAACACTTTTTTTTAAATTTACGGGGGCCGAAGAAAGTGTCTACATTTTCTCCAAACTTGGCGTTGAGCCTTATGGCCGAATTGGCTCGGGCGTTATTGAATTAATCGCGGGTGTACTTTTGCTCACACCGCGTTATTGCTGGATTGGCGCTATCTTGGGGCTGGGCACCATGGCAGGCGCTATTTTGTCGCACCTTACGATACTGGGGATTGATGTACTAGGCGATGGTGGGCAGTTGTTTGCTTTGGCACTGATAACATTCAAATGCTGTGCACTCGTCGTGATATTACATTGGTCAAAAGTCATTTCAACCCTTCGTGGATTACTTCCTGCCCATTGAGCCACGCCTTTTTTTATTGAACATTTTACCTTTTAACTTGCTTTTAGTGTTAATATTCTCTTATTCCTCGTATGTTCTCAACCCTTCGTTCCCCACTTTGGCTCGTTAAATTAGTGAATTATGAATATTGGACTTGGTGGGTGTTTTTTCTGCCACTTACACCCTATTGGCTCTATTTAGCCATACGTAATCGGTCTCTTACGTATTTTACTACCGTCAATACGTGTATTCCCGACGGCGGAGTCTTCGGTGAATCTAAAAATGATATTCTCGCTCAAATTGCTTCCCCATTTTTGCCGGCAGGGATCTTTATCCAACAAGGAGAAGCATGGGAAATGGTGAGGGAAAAACTCAAAAAAGCGAGCATTGTGTTCCCAGTCATAGTCAAACCCGACGTAGGAGGTCGGGGATTTCGGGTGCACAAAATCGAAGATTCCGACCAGCTTCAACACTACTTAAAACAGACACCACAACCTGTTATTATTCAAGAATACATTGATTATGAATTGGAATTTGGGGTAATGTATGCCCGTTTGCCCGAAGAATCCAAAGGCAAAATCACCTCGATAACGCAAAAGGAATTTTTGAGTGTAGTCGGCGATGGTCATTCTACGGTGGGCCAACTACTAACCCAAAACACCCGCGCCCGTTTTGCAATGCAGGAATTGCAGGAACGCGTAAAAAACGACTGGAATAGCGTAGTGCCGAAAGGTGAGCGCCGCTACATTCAGCCCATCGGCAATCATTGTTTGGGGACGAAGTTTTTGAATGCTAATCACCTCATTAATCAACGGCTAGAAAGCGTTTTTGACCAAATTGCCTTGCCGATTGAAGGATTTTATTACGGGCGTTTTGACCTCAAAGTAAGCAACTTAGAAGACTTCTACGCGGGCCGTAACATCAAAATTATGGAACTAAACGGAGCCACATCGGAGCCTGGACACGTGTATGACCCTAGCTATACACTGTGGAAAGCCTATCGCGATATTATGCACAATATGCGAATCGTGGCCGACATCAGCGCCGCTAATATCCGCTTGGGGGTAAAACCTACGCCGTTGGGGAAACTCTTACAAACATCCCGCGAGTTTTTTGCCATGAGCGGTCAACTTTGAGCTTCATCTATTTGAGTAAATAGTTCGTATATTTACTGGTATTAATGCCTGATTTACTCTAATCACCTTGTAGGATGACCCCGCAATTTCCCCTCGAAACCCGCTACTGGTACCTCCGCGACCATCAGCTATTCAGGCACCTCGACTCCGCAGAACTCAGGCAAATCTGCCTGATTACCAATTTTAAATCAGCCAAGAAAAGCGAGATTATCTATTTTGCACACGATGAGACCAACCGGGTTTATCTCCTCAAAAAAGGCGTTATCAAGATTGTAGAACTTGATGCCGAAGGCAACGAAACGGTCAAAGAAGTGATTCAAAAAGGAGACCTTTTTGGCCAGATAACCCTTGATGCAACCGACATCGATGAGTTTGCGGTGGCATTATCTGACTACGTGACAGTGTGCAGTTTCAAAATCGAAGATTTTGAAAAAGTCATCCAACAAAATCCTAGCCTCGCTGTCAAATTCACTAAACTGATTGGGTTGCGTTTTCGCCGATTGGAGAACCGTTACGCCAATCTGATGTTTAAAGACGTCCGTACGCGCCTTCTGCTTTTTTTGGAAGAATGGGCCGAAAAAGAAGGCACTCCTACCCCCCAGGGTATTACGCTCAAAAACTACCTGACCCACCAAGACCTAGCCAGCCTGATTTGCAGTACGCGCCAAACCGTAACACAACTTTTCAGTGAATTGAAGCACAGCGGGCTCATTGATTACAACCGCAGCAGTATTGTTATTCCTGATGTGAAGCAACTTCGAAAATTAACCGTATAAATATTCAAGGAATGTCAGCAAGCCGACATTCCGTTGTGACAAATTCAAACACCTTTGTCATAGAAACAAACTATAAAATCTATGAAAAAGGCACTGTTAATGATTTGTTTGACGCTGGGAGGAATTGCCTGTCAAAAGAATGAAGAGCTCCAACCCGTTTCTCCTGTTTCCCCTACGGGCAATGTAGGCCCTGGAATCAACAAGCCCATTACGTCATTTGATTCTACTGGACAAAAATTAGTGGCGCAGGGGATGTTTATGTCCAACGTCCATCCGACTTCTGGTGGGGTAAAGCTGTACCAAAAAGGGGATAAATATTCCCTTGTTTTCAACGACTTCAAAACAGACAGTGGGCCAGATTTGCGAATTTATCTCTCCGAAGACCGCGTTGCTTCTCGGTTTGTGGAAATCGGCAAAGGCGTAAATCTCGGCAATTTTTTCATTGAATTGCCTTCGGCTCCCGATCTCAAAACCCAAAAGTACATCCTGATTTGGTGCAAACCATTCTCCGTTCTGTTTGGCAATGCCGAACTCAAACAATAATTTTTCCCCAAAAATTAGCCTTGAATAGGAGCATTCAAAAATTCTTTTCTTGACAATTACACCCTATTGATTCCATGAAAAAAGCATTGTTGATAGTACTCGCGTTAGCGGCTTTTACGGGCAGTCACGCCCAATTCAGTTACCCAAAAAAAACAACTACGGCCGACGTGGCCCTGTCGGCCATCGGAGGGTTTTCGGGTGCGCTCTCGTACCAACAGTTCTACGGCATCGGCAAAGCCAATCGATTCAAAGTAGGTTGGGGCGTTCGGTTAACATCGTTTGTGGGTAAAGACCTAGACTACATCACCGCACCCGCCCGCCTCACTTCGGGAGAAACGGGCCCACAGGTGTTGTTTGTCGAAAATGTACTGTCCAACCTCGATACGCTCAAACTACCACGCTCCCAAACCAACGCCCTCAATTTGGCCATTCATTTAGAATACAGTTTTCGCAAACTAGACCTAGGCTTCAATATCGACGCCATCGGCGCTACTTTTGGAGCCGAGCAAACAGGAACATTTTTGGCCAAATCTACTGACTCACGTTTGAGCGGTACGCAACAATCTGCCAAGCCAACGGTTTTCAATTTATTGTTGGTCAGCGACAACGACTTGGGCAGTTTAAATTCTGAGTTGTATGCACGCTATTGGATCAGTCACAAAACAGGAATACGACTCGGGGCAAGTTTTCAGTTTACGGAATATACCACTTCCCAAAATCTAACTTTTGAAAACGACCGCTTCCGCAACAAGATTCTGATGCCTTTTGTGGCAATTTCTTTCAAATTATAACTGCGAAATGCTATTTCGGCCCTATGAAAAAAATCTTAATTTTAGTACTTTGCGTAAGTGTCTCGGTAACCGCTGTGAGTCAAGTCTGGCAACCCGTTTCATCTGTTATTGGTTTTTCTGTAAAGATGTTGGGAGTAACAGTCAACGGTTCATTTAAAGGATTGGCCGCAACCTTGAAATTCAATCCTGAAACCCCCACCATGAGCAGCATTTCCGCCAGCGTTGATGCGGCAACGATTGAAACCGAAAATACGCTTCGGAATCGCCATTTACGCGAAAAAGAAGACTTTTTTGAGGTTGCTAAGTACCCAAAAATCAGCCTAAAATCCACTAAAATCGAAAAAGGAACCAACGGCTACATCGGCTACTTTGACATGACCATCAAAGCCATCACTAAAAATGTCAAAGTACCGTTTACATTTTCAGAAACCAATAATAAAGCTACTTTCAGCGGAACCTTTAAAATCAACCGTAAGGATTGGGCCATCGGAGGCAACACCTTCGGCATGTCTGATGATGTCACTATCCGTCTAACTGTTAACGCCATTTCAAAATGACCTTGCTCCAACGAACCAATCTGGACGTTTTATTACAACTGAAAGATTTGCTCAAAATTATTTCTCCAGCGGCGTATTCCGACCCATTGCCCCTACTGCACGGAAGCAGCGTAGGCCAACACGTGAGACATACCTTGGAGTTTTACCAATGTCTTTTTGAACAAGCACCGCACGGTTTTGTGGACTATGATGCCCGCCAGCGAGACCTGCGGTTGGAAAATGACCCCGCCTTTAGCATAAACAAGGCGGAGCAATTGGTCGAAGCCTTAAAAAAACCGATTCCCACCACTCAGATTATCCTAAAGGCTTCGTTTTTGGAAAACGATATCGAAGAAATTCAAACGACTTGGGCCCGCGAGCTGGTATACATGGCTGAGCACGCCATTCACCATTTTGCCATCATAAAAATTGCGCTAAGAGAGCAATTCCCGGAAATAGCTGTACCAATACATTTTGGCGTGGCGTATTCAACCATCAAGTACCGGGAAGTCGTGCCAGCCTGAGACGCGCCTCGCAAGGGCGTTGGGTGAAAATCATCAAATAATCTTTCAATTCGTCTTCTGTTTCGGCAGAACATAAACCGGCAAACCATGTGCTTTGTAACCTATATTCCACACCAACAAGGCTTTATCTTGACTTCTAACCGCGATGAGAGCGTAGGTCGCCCAAAAGCTTTGCCACCCAAAAAGTACCTCATTGATTCCACTCCCGTCTTTTATCCACAAGACGGACTGGCAGGAGGCACTTGGATTGCGGCTTCGCCCAAGGCGACCGTTTGCTTGCTCAACGGAGCTTTTGTAATACATCATCATAAACCGCCCTATCGGATGAGCCGGGGAAAAGTAGTCCTTGATTTTTTTATGTATGCACACTTAGCCGATTTTGCCAGCCAATACGATTTTACGGGCATTGAGCCGTTTACGTTGGTGGTAATAGAGGAAGGTAGTGAGCCTGTACTTTCGGAGCTTCGCTGGGATGGGGCACAATTACACCTCAAAGCACTGAATGCGGGGCAGTCTTACGCATGGTCGTCGGTGACGCTTTATTCAGACGCCGTGGTTCGGGAGCGAGAACGTTGGTGGCAGGATTGGCAACAACAGCACCCCGTTTTTGAAGCAAAAGATGTGCTTAAGTTTCACAACTTGGGCGGAAATGGCGACAAAGCAAACGATTTGGTGATGAACCGAAACGGTCAATTGCGAACTGTCAGTACTACCCAAATTCAGAAAACGCCCACTCAGTTTTTGATGAACTACCGCGACAGGCTCAGCGGCCATCATTTTAAGTACCGAATTTTTGAAGCCGAAAAAATCAGTTGTCTGTAACAACCTCAGAAGCAAGAAATTGCCTTGTTTCTTCATACGGAATATTAATAATGATGACGGTACCGCCGTTGGGTTGACTTTCGATAGAGAGCGTGCCGCGAATATCCAACGTCCGCTGGCGGATATTTTGTAAGCCCATTCCTTCTTCCACTCGTTGAGTTGGAATGCCCTTTCCGTTGTCGGCTACGGTCAAAACCACCCGATTGCCCTGTCGTTGCAGTGTCACAAAGGTTTTGGTAGCTTTGGCGTGTTTCAGCACGTTATTACACAATTCAAAACCAATCAAATAGAGATTAAACTCTATTTCAGGCGTGAGGCGCGCTGGCAAATCGCCGCCCGTTTGGAGGCTAAACTGGGTCGTTCCTGCAGAGTTTAGTTTGTAAATCAAGCGGTCAAATACGGGCAAAAGTCCTTCACGTTCCAAATCTTCTGGGAGCATATTGTGCGAGAGCGTACGCACCTGACGGCACGCATCAATCATCATTTCTACCACATTGTCATAAATCTCGCGTTCATGGCGGTCAAGTTGCGAAGGGTCAAGAATTTGTAAGCTGAGCTTAGCCGCCGACAGCAGACCGCCCAAATTATCGTGCAACTCCGAAGCTACGCGTTTTCGTTCTGTTGTTTGCCCTTTCAGAAAAGCTTGTTCTATTTCCTGTTTTTTACGGGCCAGTTCATAGTTTTTCTGACGCAATGTCCGGCTATGAAAAATCAGTCCTATTCCGATTGCGCTCAGAAGAAGCACCACAACGAGCAGAAAATTCCGTGTCCGCGTTTGCAGCGCAATCTGCTGTTCTAGCCGGGCACCATCTACCTCATACGCCCGACGCATATCGGCCAATGCCACCAACCGACGCGCAATGCCCAAGCTGTCGCGCAGGGTGGCCTCCTGCCGGTAGGCACGCAGGGAAGCCATTTCGTTGCCAAGTTTATCGTAGGCTTCGGTGAGCGTATGATACGCAAAAGGCTTGAGGGAGGCATAATTGTACTGGTTGGCCATGGCCAGCGCTTTTTCAGCGTAGCTTTGCGCTTTGGTATAATCCTTCAACGCTAAAAAAGATTCTCCCAGGCTGTTTGTTACCGAGGCAATACCCCGGGTATGGTTTACTTCTTCAAAAAGAGCATACGCTTTGCTCAACAACGGCAATGCCTTACCCGCTCGCCCGATTTTGTTGTAATAATCGCCCATCTCTTCGTAAGTGCCCGCCAACGAAATCTTATTGTTCAGCTCCTGGGCTACGGCAAGTTGGCGATTAAACATTTCGAGGACCAATTTATCCTTCCCCCACTGTTGATAAAGGGTACTGAGCATACTGTAGAGCCCCAAGATGTGTTTAAGTTTGAGCGGCCTATCGTCATCGGGCGTGCTTTCCAACTGCGCCAAGGCCGTTTTAAAATATTTTTCAGCTTTTGGATTATCAGAAGAATGAAGAAAACTTAACCCCAAATTTTGCTGAATCATCCATGCCTTGCGACAGTTGCCCCCCAACGCGTCGCAAAGTTTGAGCGCTTCAAGACTGATCTCAAGCGACCTCACATAATCATGTCCGCGCCGATACTTCACCTCCCGGCGCAGCAGCGCATCGATCATCATTTCTTTATCGTCCTGTTGTTTAGCCAACTCAAAAAGGCGGTCGTTGTAGGCCATACTCGTATCCAGCTCTTTATAATCTCCTTCCAGATACAAAGTTCCTAGCAGGTTAAGTACCTGCATTTTTTTCAGAAGCTGTTTGGAATCTCCCGACGGCCTCTCAACTTCTGCCAATAGCCTTTTTGCTACGGTTTTTAGGCTGTCTTTATAGACTCGGTTATAATTTCGGGTATGGTCAATACGTGGCACCTGTCCTGCTATTTTGAACAGCGGTAAAAAGAAAATCCATAAAATGAGCGAGTTTTTCATGCCCAAAAAGCTAAAAGTAGGGGGTAAAACCGTTGATTTTGTGGGTTTTTGAAAACACTAATTTAGAATAAACTTAGGGAAGTGAAAAATAAAAGAATGCTTTAACTGCTTTTTAATTTGTTTTTTAGACGGTATTAATCTTTTAAACGGTGCTTTGTGTCGAAAAAAATAAGCTCGCACCATGAAGCACCTCAGTTGGATTTTTTTAGTATGCGCCCTCACTTCCCAAGCGCAAGATTCTCTCAAAACAATGCCCGAAAAAACCGAATTGAAGTACAATCTCAATACTTCAGGGTCCCATTTTTTTAAAGCTACATTTTTGAATCAAACGTGGTTTCGTTTCAACAACAGCAATCCTGGCACCACTGTTCTTGGAGAAGCCGCCCCCCAAACGCTGGATTTGGGCCTGCGCCGAACGCGCATGCAATTGTTCGGACAAATCACCGACCGGACTTTTGTTTATTTTCAATTGGGAATGAACAATTTTAACTTTCTAAATGGTTTTCCTTCCTTAGGAAACGCTCAGGGAGTGCCCTCTAATCGTAAAATTGCCTTTTTTGTTCACGATGCAGTCGTCGAATATTCAGCATTTGCCCATAAAGACTGGCTCAAAATAGGCGGTGGACTGACCATCCTCAACGGTCTTTCTCGCTTTAGCCAACCCAGCGTTTCCAGCATTATGACCATGGATGTGCCCGTTTTTGCTCAGGCAACCGTTGATCAAACCGATGAATTTTCGCGTAAACTCACGCTCTATGCTCGCGGTCAAGTGGGCAAATGGGACTACCGTTTGGGATTAACCGACCCGTTCCCTATCGGCACGAGCGGAAACCCCGTCCCCGCCATTTCTGCCAATTCTACGTTTGCCGCCAAAGGCCATCATAAGCAATACCAAGGCTTTTTGATTTATAATTTCTTTGACAAAGAAGCCCACCAAACCCCCTATATGACGGGTACTTATTTGGGCAAAAAGAAGGTACTGAACATCGAAGGTGGATTCATCAGCCAAAAAGCAGCTATGTGGCGTACCCAAAACTCAGGCCGCGATACAGTGTACAATGCCGTGAATCTGTGGTCGTTGGCGATGTTTGCCGATATGCCCGTCAGTAAAGCCAAAGGAACTGCTATCTCGGCTTATTTGGGCTACTTTCATACCGATTATGGCGCCAACTACCTGCGTTTCAACGGAATCATGAACCCCGCCAACGGAACCACGCAGTCGCTTTCGGGGGTATCAGGAATCCAAGGAAATGCCTTTCCTATGTTTGGTACTGGAAGTGTGATTTACAGTCAATTGGGGTATTTGTGCGCGGCTGATTTATTAGGCAAAAATGGTACAGTCATGCCTTATGCATCCGCCCAATTAGCTGACTATCAACGCCTCACCAAAGTAGCGGGGATTTATAACGTAGGACTTAACTGGTTACTTAAAGCCCATAACTCCAAAATATCGTTGGATTTCCAAAATCGCCCAGTATATCAGAATGCCTCCGACGGACTTTTAAAACCCAACGGACGACGCGGCGCCGTGACCATCCAATATCAAGTGTTTATTTAGTTTGCTCTTATAGTAGTAGAGAAAAGGTTTAGGTATAGCAAGAATCCAGCTTCTCATTGGGAGGCTGGATTTTAACTATTAGGTATATATTTTGTACTTAAACAAGAAATTAATAAAAAAAACACAGAGGATAAATGGTCGTATTAAAAACTGTTTTCTATCATTGTGAATTATTAATCTTTCCATTAAAAATTCAATAATACCTATGAAAAAAGTGTTTTTTTCTCTCATTCTCGGAATTTTTTGCCGTTTCTTATTCAGCCTCAGCACAAACGGTTCCACCTACCATTAACAAGTCAACCTCTACCGACACTACTGCTTTAAAAGAATTTACGGGCAAATACAAGTTTGAGGGACTCCCCTTTGAACACATGGAGTTTTCACTAAAAGAAGGGGCGCTCACGGTTCAGGCGGGAGATCAGGGAGGAGCTATGACCCCCATCAAAGAAACCACAGATCGGTTTGAGACCCTTGATAGCGCCGCAAAATTTACTTTCTTTCGCAACGAAGAAAAAAAGATTATCAAAGTAAGCGTAGAGTATCAGGGAATGGTATTTGAAGGAAAAAAAGAATAAAAAAGAAGTTGACGCAACCTTCAAGAAAAAAACTACGTGTGTATAAGTGAACTCTCTAACAGCTTTATTTCACTTAAACCCTTGATTCCCATGAATGTAAAACGTCTCCTCCTCCAAATGGGGGTAGCAAGCATTGCTATGTCCTTTTTAATCAGTTGTAGCAAAACGGATGATACTCCCGAACCCGTAAAAGTTACGTACAACAAAGACATTAAGGCTATTTTTGTTGCCAATTGTACACCCTGCCACTTAGCTGGTGGGGCAAATCCAAACAAGTGGGATGATTACGCTACCGCCAAATCTAAAATCACTAACATCCTTGACCGTACACAACGGATGCCTGGAACAACAGGATTTATGCCCCGTAACGGTACCGCTCAACTACCCGCTGCGACCATTGCCCTACTAAAGCAATGGCAAGCCGATGGATTGTTGGAAAACTAGCCAAGCTTCTTTCAATAAAAAAGGCTGCCCTCACAAGGCAACCTTTTTTATTGTCCTATAAAGCCGTAAATTTTGTTTCTATTTAACTTTGAAGAGAAACAACTTCTTATGATGAAACACTCTACCCCTACAACTACCTTGATTCTGGTGATAGCATTGCTTGGAGTATCTTTTTCCTGTAAACGCAGCAGTGTAAACTATCAGCCCATTGCGGAAGCCTTCGAGCCTGATTATCAAATCGATCGCTTTGAAAAGGAGATTAAGAATTTTGAAAAAGAGGACACCGAAAAAGGCATAAAGAAAGGCGATATATTGTTTTATGGTAGTTCTAGTTGGCGGATTTGGAAAGATATGAAATCCGATTTGGCTCCTTTCCCCGTATTGAATCGAGGCTTTGGTGGCTCAACCATTCCAGAACTCATTCACTACACAGAACGTGTGGTGTTTCCCCACGAACCCAAAATACTGGTCATTTACGGTGGAGAAAATGATTTGACGGGCAAAAAGTACAAATCTGCTGAGCAAATGTTTGATTCCTATCGACAGTTTGTTTCAATCATTCAAAATCGTTTACCCAAAACCAACATTTGTTTTGTTTCAATGAAACTCTCCCCTTCGCGTCGTAAACATTGGGAAACGGTCAAAAAAGGCAACGCCATGGTAAAATCTTTCAGTACGGGCAAATACCTATCGTATGTAGACATCAACCCCGTACTTTTCAACCCCAACGGCACCGTCAAAGGTGAGCTCTATACCCAAGACAGCCTGCACCTCAACGCACAGGGCTACCGCGAATATACCAAAATCCTTCTCCCATTTCTAACGAAAAAATATAAATAACCCATGCAAACCACTCGTCGCCAGTTTATACAGCAATTGGGCTTTGCTAGTACGGGAATCGCCCTTGGGGCCAGTATCCCTTTTGATTCGTTTGCAAAATCAAAACTAAGCCTGCCGCGAAGCACCCCCGAAGCTCAGGGCGTAGACTCTGCTGGGATTACGGCCTTTATGAATGCCGTAGCTCAAAGCAAGCATGAGTTTCACAGCTTGATGATTCTCCGCCATGGGCAAGTCGTGACCGAAGGTTGGTGGGCACCTTACCGACACGACTTGAAGCATACGCTATATTCGATGAGTAAAAGTTTTACTTCCACGGCGGTGGGTTTTGTCGTTGCCGAAGGGAAACTCAAAACAAGTGATTTGGTGGTGTCATTTTTCCCCAATGACTTGCCAGCTACAATCAGCGAAAACTTGGCCAAGCTGACCATAAAAGACCTGCTCAGCATGTCGGTGGGTCAGGAGGCGGAGCCAATGGTAAGAAACGAAGACAATTGGGCCAAGGCATTTTTGGCCACCCCCATCAAATACAAACCCGGCAGTGTATTTTTGTACAATAGTATCGCTACGTATATGTGCTCGGCCATTGTGCAGAAAGTAACGGGCCAAAAAATCATCGACTACCTCAAACCACGTCTTTTTGACCCTTTGGGCATTGAAGGAGCAGATTGGGAAGAAGATTCGCAAGGCATTAACACAGGCGGCTGGGGCCTTCGTGTAAGGACCGAAGACTTAGCTAAATTTGGTCAATTATACTTGCAAAAAGGGGTGTGGAACGGCAAACAACTGATTCCGAAAGCATGGGTGGAAGAGGCAACAACATTTAAAATCCAGCAGCCAGCACCCGCCAAACCAACCCGCCCAAATGACCAAAATGACTGGTTGCAGGGGTATTGTTACCAGTTTTGGCGCTGTCGACACAATGCCTACCGGGGCGACGGTGCCTACGGCCAATACACCATTGTGATGCCTGAACAAGATGCTGTTATTGCCATCACAAGCGAAACGGCCAACATGCAGGGAATCTTAGATTTGGTTTGGGAGCATTTGTTGCCCGCCATGAAACCACAGGCCATACCCGCCAATACCACGGCCAATAAAGCATTAAAACAACAAATGGCTGCCTTGGCGCTGCTGCCTCCAAAGGGAGGAGAATTGCGTACCAATGCGGCCAAAATCTCAGGAAAATTATTTCAGATTGAACCCAATTCACTCAACGTAGAAAGTATTTCGCTGGCGTACCGTGAGGGTGATAGCTACCAATTTATGCTCAAAGACCAAGAGGGTGTTCATAGGGTAATATGCGGACTCGAAAAATGGGCTTTTGGAGAAACTGACCTTGCCCGGCCTAATTTGGTTACTTCTCAAAAATTAAAATTTGAGCGCATCGCCAAGATTGCCGCCGCTGGTACGTGGAAAGACCCCAATACCTTCGAAATAACGCTTCGCTATTACGAATCTCCGCACCGCAATTACATTATTTGTCATTTTGAGGGAGACACTGTCAAAGTAAATTTTGACAACAGCATCAACCGCATGACGGGAGCCAAAGACAAGCGCCCAGTATTGCAAGGAAAAACGGCCGTTTGACCCTAGGATTTCCAATTTTGAAAATAAACCTGAAAAGCATTACCTAAAAAAACGCCCTCCAAAAGAAATTTGGAGGGCGTTTTTTTAGGTAATAATCAAGCAATTAAAGCGGATTTTGCACCATTGCTTTGTTGGCATCCAATTCTCTTCTTGGAAGCAAAAACTCCCACTGCTTATCTCCAGCTGGCATATCAAAAAGCACAGCGATAGAAGCAATATGATTGGTTCCGTTCCGGTTGAGGGGTTGGTTCAATCGTTTCAAATCTAAAAATCTAAAACCTTCACCCCATAATTCGATTCTTCGGTTGAAGTATATTTCGTCTAACAGCTTAGCACCAGTGCTGGTTGATAGTGAATAAGAAGCGTCTCTTTTACTTACTAAATCAAACAATACCTTCGCGGCATCAGCGTCATTGCCCAATTTAGCCTTTGCTTCTGCCTCAATCAGATACATTTCGGCCGCCCTCATATAAGGGGTGTCGCCCATTGCACTAGTCGAAGGAGTTCCTGGCAATCTGAATTTTTGATTAAGATAAGGCACTCTTACCCCACCTGGAGGAACGATAGAATTTGCAGCAGTAGGTGCTTTCACCCACATTTTAGCTCTTATATCAGTGGCAGGAATCTTATCATATAGCAAATTATTAACCGCTTTGGGATACGTTCTGATAACCGTTGAATTGTAGTTGCAGGAAATGTAAGAATGGTATCCTCCAAAAAACTCAGACTGGTCTTCAAGGTGGTCAAAACCCCACATCCACTCAGGGTTGCTGATGTCCTGAAACCCGTCCTGATATTGCGTTTGTGACATCAGCGTAAAGCCCGCTCTGGCTTCTGCTGCGTACTTAGCGGCATCAGCCCAATTTTGCTGGGTAAGCGCTACTCTCGCCAATATTCCTTTTGCTACTGCCGAATTGATATGCGATTTGAAACTTCTGGATACCGGAAGCAACGCAGCCGCATCCGTCAAATCTTTGTTAATTTGCGTATATACTTCTTCAACGGTAGCTCTTGGCAGACCTTCGGTGGTGGGCGTCAATACCAACGCAACCCCTGGCTGGCTGTTTGGCTTAGCGGCTGCGTCATAACGCTTTCCGTAAAGCTGCACCAAATTAAAATAAGCCCATCCACGAAGCGCCAATGCCTCACCCTTCAACCGGTCTTTGTCGGCCTGTGGGCCTACTGCTTTATCAATGTTGGCAATGGCGATGTTGGCGTTGCCAATGACCCGATAATACATTTGATAAGGGAAACGAGTCACCGTATTAACGTCTGAACGGTGAGCGGTCCAGCGGGTTTCTCCAACGTGCCAGCTGGCCGCGGTTGTTCCAATGACCATATCTTCGCCCATGTGATCCAAGATAATCATCATGGCAGGATGGCCCGAATGTCCTTGAGAATCAAGGTATCTAACAATAAGCGCCCGATAGATGCCATTAACGGCCGCAGCGGCGTTTTTGGTGGTGGCATACGCCGAGGCCGCATCAACGCTGGCCGTGGGAGCAGTGTCCAAATAGGTGTTTTCGCACGACGTAGCAAACATGCTGAAAACGGCTACTAATACGATTAAAAATCTATTTTTCATGAGTGTGTTGATGTTAAATTGAGAATGAAATACCCATTACCAGCGATTTTGCCGTACTATAAACGTTACTGGTAGTACCGCCAAAGTTTTGTTGAACGTTCATACCGCTACGGCGAGACTTAATAAAGAAGTTTTCGCCGCTCACATAAACCTGCGCGTTTTGAATATACAGTTTTTGGGCAAACAGTTTGGGTATAGTGTAAGAAAGCGTTACCGAACGGATGTTGAGGTAACTGGCATCAATCAACCACCGACTAGAAGCGGCGTTAAAATCAACGGTACGACCAGCGTCCATTCTTGGAACATCAGTTACATCGCCTGGATTCTGCCATCTTTTCAAAATGTCAACGTGTTTGGCATTATGATAACCCGAACCCATCAAACTAGCGTAGGCATCGTCGTAGATTTTACCACCAATTTGATACACCACTAACGCCGACAGTGAAAAGCCTTTGTATCTGATTGTATTTGTAAAACCACCCGTCAGTTTAGGAATAGAAGTACCAAAATAGCCAAAGCGTGCATTGTTTACGTTGGTCGTCACGGTGTCACCTTTCTCCGTAATGCTAGAGTTAGCCGCCTGGAAACTTACCGCTCTGTAAAGGGCTTCGCCAGTGGTCGAATTCACACCCATGTACTCTCTCAACCAGAAATCATAAAGTGATTTTCCTTCTTTGAGTTTCTTCGTACCGTCAATGATTTCGGGGCTTTCGGTTGGCATCTTCGTGATTTGGTTTTTCAGGCTAGTTGCGTTCAGATCAATCGTCCATGAAAATTCTTTGCTTCTGAAAGGAACCAAGCTCAATTCTACCTCAATACCTTTGTTGTACATGGTACCGATGTTTCTGGTTACAGTTGTAATACCCGACGATAAAGGCAAAGGCACATCAAAAATTAGGTTAGAAGAACGGCGGTCAAAGTACTCAATGGTACCCGAAATACGGTTTTTCAACAAGCCGAACTCCAAAGCTACGTCAAATGCATTACTAGATTCCCACTCAAGTTGGGTATTGCCTAAGCTTGACTGCAGAATCCCCGCCTCGGTTGCGTTGTTCCAACCAAGTGCATATAGGGGCTGCCATGCGTAGTTGCTAATCCCCCCATCGTTACCTGTTTGGCCATACGACCCTCTCAACTTGAGCATACTCAACGCTGGAATAGCCTTGATAAAATCTTCTTGGTCTAAGCGCCATGCACCACTAACTGAATAAAAAGTACCCCAGCGAACATCCTTATAAAACTTACTAGAACCGTCTCTCCGGGCCGAAACCGACAAGAAATACTTTTGGTTATAGTCGTAATTTACCCTTGAGAAAAAGCCTTCAACTCTACGGATGTTATACTGTGAGTTCAGGTTGGTAGTAGTGGTAAAGTTTACGAGTTCATAATTACCATCCAAAATTTGCTGCGAACGTGAGCCCGTCAGGTTGTTGTCGGTTGCATTGTAGTTTTCGTGTCCTACCAATGCTTCGATGCCGTGGCTTCCAAACGTTTTGGTGTAATTCAACAACTGCGACAGGTTATAGCTCGTAACGTTCTCAAACTCGTGAGTAGCTCTACCCGCAGGGGCACCATCGCCAATTTCAGGGTTTCCAAAAGTTACGTTGTTACGGTTGGTGATGTCAGCTCCTACATTGGTTGTAAATTTAAAATTTTTCAGGAAAGACAACTCCGCATACGCCCGGCCACCCAGTACATTGCGACGGAAGTAGTTTTGGTTTAGCAACGTTTCAGAAATAGAGTGACGACCACCGTATTGCGGACGGTTTGGAAGGCCCAATGCGCTCAGGTTACCGTAATCCCATCTTCTGTTGCCATTTTCAAGGGTTAAGAAAGACGAAGGATTTGCGGGGTCAAAAGCGTAAATAGGATAAATAGGGGCCATTCCTCTTGAGAAAAAGAAAGGGTTTACAAACGACGTGTTGCCGTCGGCATCCGCCAAGTTAGACTTGGTGATGGTAGCAGCAAGGTTAGCACCTGTTTTAAACCAAGGCTTCATTTGGTTATTAACGCTCAAACGCGCCGTATAACGCTCATAATCAGAACGAATCAAAAACCCTTTATCGCTCAAATACGACAAAGAAAGGAAGTAGTCTGAAGTAGTACCCGAACCCGAGAAATTAAGGCTTATTTCATCCCGATTTCCTTGGCGCATCAATGGTTTTTCCCAGTTCAAATCATCGGCGCTGTAAATCATCGACGCACTTGGGTTCAGTTTTCCGTCTGTACCTACCAATTGCGCAAACGGTACATTATAAACATTGTACCCAACAACCGCCCCCAAGCCAGAGGAAGCATTGGCACTCGCTGTAGCCATCGGAATAGGGTTGGTAGCCCGATAAGCAAAATTGTTACGGTTTGCTTCCCACATCAAAGGATAGTAATCAGCTGGCCCAACGCGGTCATATTCTGGCAATGCTCTCGTGCTAAAGCCTTTGGTGTATTTTACATTGATGGTATTCTGACCTTTCTGACCTTTTTTGGTTGTAATCATCACCACCCCGTTGGCAGCCCGTGCTCCATAGAGTGCCGTAGAGGCTGCATCTTTGAGTATAGTTATGGTTTCGATATCGTCCGTGCTAATGTTGGCAATGTCGGCACTGTAAGGAATACCGTCTACTACGTAAAGAGGAGAATTTGAAGAAGAAATAGAGCCAAAACCCCGGATACGAATATCAGGTGCCGCGCCGGGCTGACCGCTGCCTGCCGTAGCCTGTACCCCAGCCGAAGAACCCGCTAGGGCTTGTCCCACGTTGGTGATGGGCCGAGGCCCTAATTTTTCGGCATCAATTTTAGCAGCCGAACCCGTAAAAGACGTCTTTTTGGCGGTACCAAACGTGGTCACAACCACCTCTTCGAGGTTTGATGCATCAGGAAGCAACTTTACATTGAGTGTAGTTTGGTTACCGACGATGATCTCCTGTCCGGTAAACCCAACATAACTGAACAACAAACGTGCGTTGGCAGGAACATTGATTTTAAAGTTCCCTTCGGCATCGGTGTTTGTACCGCGAGTGGTGCCTTTGATAATAATGTTTACACCCGGCAGAGCGGAACCATCATCGGCAACTACTTTTCCTGTGATTGATTTTTCTTGGGCAATTACATAAGTGCCCGCTATCCCCCCCCAAAGGAGGAGAAAGAGCAGTAAAGCTTTTCTCATTGTGATTTAGTTAGGTGATAAAGTGATGTTGAATTGGAGTTTCTGGTGTGAAAAACCACGCAATTTTAACTAATAAATTCCAATTGCAGGTACTTTTGTTTACTTTTTTGCCTTTTTAGGGTTCCTAACAAAGTTATGAGTGATTAGTAGTTTAGATAAATGAAAATAAAAATATCTAACATTTATATTTTCCCATAACTATTTCATTCTAAGCTAGATATCTTTGAAGGGAGATTTCTCAGAATGATAAATTAAAAGCCCCATCCCTATCCTTCCATTGCCAACAACGCCAGCCAAGCATCTTTTACTTTACCTTCTACAAGCATTTTTTTAGCTAACTGGATAAAGTCTTCCTCCCAATTTTCATTTTTAAAACGCTCTATTTCCTCAACCTCTGGTAATTTTTCAATATTCCCCAAACGCCCCAGTTCATTTCCTGTAAACAATGGATTCGTTTTTATAAAGTCTGGAATTGAATCAACCCCAATGCCTCTTTGGGTACTGGGTTTCGGAATTTCAAACAGGGCATCACCCGAAGCACGTGCGTACCAATCGCCGCCCATGCGGGCTACCCAGTCGGTTTTTCTTTGGTCAATACGACCGTTTTCGTCGAGAATATCTTCCGAAAAATGCGCTAAAATCACTTCGCAAATAATCAGGTTGGCGGCACCACCTTCTTCCCCCAGCGAAATAATCTGCTTGACTTTACACTCAAAAACGGCTTTCGACTCCCCCACCCGAGGTGGTTTTACCAGTTGGGATGGAACTTCTGTAAAACCCGCTTTCACAAACTCGTTGGTGCCTTTCGGATATTCACAACTCGCCAGCGACATCTGCTCAACCATGGTATAATCTACCATGTTAATCACCACTTCGTCCACTTCTTGTACGTTTTCGAGAGTATGTTTATTGGTGGCATCGCGAACACGGCGATTGGGCGAAAAAATAAGCGTAGGGGGCTTAGTGCCGAATAAATTGAAAAAACTAAAGGGACTTAAATTAACGTTTCCGTCTTTATCGACCGTACTGGCAAAAGCAATCGGGCGCGGTGCCACTGCGCCTTGCAAATAATGGTGAATAACGGGAACGGAGACATCTTTCGGATTGATGGTAAGCATGGTGATGAAGGTTATTTTGCTGGCAAGATAGTTGTTTTTACTTCTCCAAACCCTACCCTAATTTCACCTTTTTGTGCAAAACCTCGAATGATAATCGTGTCGAAATCTTCTACAAACTTACGTACCAAACCATTGGGAAGCCTAATCGGATTTTTTCCTCCCCACGTCAATTCCAACAACGACCCGAAGCTGTCGGGTTCTTTACCCGAAATCGTGCCCGAAGCAAGCATATCTCCCACGTTGAGGTTACAGCCATTAATGGTATGATGCGCAATCTGCTGCGCTACGGTCCAGTACATATTTTTGAAATTGGAGCGGCAAAGCAAAAACTCGGCTTGCCCTTTATCCTCTGCTGGTTGAATGTAGACCTCCAGTGTTACATCAAAATTTTGGAGATGTTGTCCTTTTAAATACGGCAAAACAGCAGGAATTTGCGCAGGTGTAGGCACCCGAAAAGGAGCTAGAGCTTCCATCGTAACGACCCAAGGGGAAACCGAAGAAAAAAAGTTTTTTGCCAAAAACGGCCCCAGTGGCACATACTCCCATTTCTGAATATCTCGCGCCGACCAGTCGTTGAATAACAAAAAGCCAAAAACGTGTTCTTCTGCTTCATCGACCGAAATACAGTCACCGATTTCATTACCCGTGCCAATGATGGCAGCCATTTCCAATTCAATATCAAGGCGTTTGGTGGGGCCAAAAATCGGCGGTTGCGTCTCGTCGGGACATGTTTGGCCTTTGGGTCGATGAAAATCAGTACCTGACACAAAAATAGAAGACGCCCGACCGTGGTACGCCACTGGCAAATGTTTCCAATTGGGCAATAACGCATTTTGGGGGTCGCGAAACATGGCCCCGACGTTGAAGGCATGTTGCTCACTCGAATAGAAATCAGTGTAATCACCCACTTTGACGGGCATGTGCAACACCGCGTCTTTTTGGGGAACCAAAAAATCGGAGGCAAAACCTTTGAAAGGGCTACATGGGTCTTCAAAAATTTGCTGTAACACCTGCCTCACTCCCACCCGAACGGCTTTGCCTGCCGCCATAAAGTCGTTGAGAAACTCTTTTTGAAAGACGTTTTTATCAAACTCAACGCCGCCAAAAGCGCCTAAATCGGCCAGTTTGGTCATGTCAATAATCCAAGAGCCAAGCGCCACCCCGACTCTTTTGGGTGTTTTGGGCGTTGAGAAAATACCGAAAGGCAAATTATGAATCGAAAAATCGGAAGCCCCCCAGCCTCCCGAAGGGGGAGTAAGCCAAATCGTGTTATTATTCATTTACAATATATTTTTTGATGTGAACTCCCCTTTGGGGTTAGGGGCTTAACCAACTCTGGTAATACTTTCCATCGTCAATTTTGAGGGCTTCTTCGGTCACCATCAACGGCCTGAAGGTATCAATCATGACGGCGAGCTCGATGGTTTCTTTTTTGCCAATGCTCCGCTCGTACGCACCCGGCGCGGGGCCGTGCGGAATACCGCCCGGATGGAGTGTGATGTGCCCCTGCTCAATGTTGTTTCGACTCATAAAATCACCATCTACATAGTAAATCACTTCATCGGAGTCGATATTCGAGTGATTGTAGGGCGCGGGAATCGCCTTGGGATGATAGTCGTACAAGCGCGGACAAAACGAACACACTACAAACGCGCTCGTCTCAAAGGTCTGGTGTACAGGCGGCGGTTGATGAATACGCCCCGTAATAGGCTCAAAATTATGAATCGAAAAGCCGTAGGGAAAATTGTACCCGTCCCACCCGACCACGTCAAACGGGTGCGTAGGATAAAGCATTTCGTAAATTTTGCCTTGTTTTTTGATTTTCATCACAAAATCTCCCGCTTCATCGTGGGTTTCGAGTTCTTCGGGAAGTTTGTAATCACGCTCACAATAGGGCGAATGTTCGAGCAATTGTCCAAACCAATTTCGGTACCGCTTGGGCGTATAAATCGGATGAAACGACTCAGTAATCAGTAACCGATTATCTTCAGAATCAAACTCGATTTGATAAATAATACCCCTTGGAATGACCAGATAATCACCGTATTCAAACGGAATATTTCCGAGTTGGGTGCGCAGTTTTCCTGAACCACGGTGGATAAACAACAACTCGTCGGCGTCGGCATTTTTGTAAAAATACGAGGTCAATGATTGGCGAGGTGCCGCCAGACTAATATGGACATCACTGTTAACCAACAGTCGAGTTCTGCTTTCTAAAAAATCCCCTTTCGGCGGTACGTCAAAGCCTTTCAGCAGCCGCGCTTTTATTCCCTTTTCGACGGCGATTTTAGGCGAAACATCCGTTTCTGACAAAATCTCTTTAACCATCGTAGGCCGATGCACATGATACATCAACGACGCCATGCCGTCGAAGCCGACCGTGCCAAACAGTTGTTCGTAGTATAGTCCTCCGTCAGGCTTCTCAAATTGAATGTGCCGTTTGGAAGGAATTTTGCCGAGTTTATGATAAATAGGCATAATCTTTCTTAATAAGATACAATAAAGTATGCGCTAAATTACAAAATAAAAATGCTAAGGCAATAATTGCCTTAGCAAATAAATACAAATCATAATATCTGGCCAATTACGAATACACATTTCTTTAGAGCACAACCATGAAGACTGAAGACTTTATTTACAATTTTCATGGTTACGTATCATTATTTATTCCAAGATACTCGCAAAATCTTAGCACTACTATAAAGGCCGCTCATTTTAAATTGAGTATAACCATCAAACAAATGTTTTTATAATCTAACGCCATATCTTAGAATCCAATAAAGCACTCCAAAACCCATGCAACAACGAATTTATGCAAATGCCGCATTTGGCTATTCGCTCTGCCTCATTGCGCTTTTCTCCCTCACCCTCCAAGCCCAAACCCTCCGCCCACCAGCCTACCCACTCATAACCCACGACCCTTATTTCAGCATTTGGTCGGAGGGCGACCACCTGACGGATGTAGCTACTACCCACTGGACTAGCAAGCCGCAATCCATGGAAGGGATTGTGCGCGTAGATGGCAAAGCCTATCAATTTATGGGTGCAACGCCCATCCAATATAAATCCGTTTTATCCACGGGAGCCGATGCCAACGTTTCGGTCAAATATACCTTTGAGAAGCCCAGCGAAAGCTGGAAAGAAAGCAATTTTGACGATGCTAAATGGCAAACGGGGCGGCTTCCGTTTGGTTCACACACCGACCGCAGCCACCTGTCTTGGACAAAAGGCGGAGTTTGGATTCGGCGCAGTTTTGATTGGGACGGCCAAACCGACCCAAGCGCCCTTCGACTTATGCTGGCTTACAATGACGAAGTGGAAGTGTTTCTCAACGGGATTCCCCTCTTTGAACACCACAGCGTAGCCGAAGATTATCGTCCGTACACTATTCCCGCCAAAGCACTGCAAACATTAAAAAAAGGCCAAAACCTGTTGACGATTTATGCACTGCACACCAGCGGAAATGCCTTTATTGACGCGGGCCTTGCCCAAGAAATTAAAGCCGAGCCGCTTCCATTGGCCGAGCAAACCAAGGCCGAACTTACCGCCACCAAAACAACGTATAGTTTCAGGGCGGGAGGAATAAATCTGACGGTCAGTTTTTTGTCTCCTCTTTTATTAAACGACCTTGAAGTAACCGCGCGGCCCGTCAGCTACATCACTTATTCGGTGCAATCCAACGACGCCAAACCCCACGATGTACAATTATTTACGGGAATAGCAGGCACCGTTGCCACCAACTTACCCAATCAAGAAGTAGTAACAAACAACGGTAAAGCAACCAACCTAAACTGGCTGTCTATCGGCACCAAAGAGCAACCGTTGCTCAAGAAAAAAGGCGATGATGTACGCATTGATTGGGGCTATGCCTACTTAGCGGTTCCTCAAAACCCCCAAACCCAACTCGCAAGCGGTGCATTTAGGATGTTGAAAGAAAACTTTGTTAGTAATCAAACCTCATCGACGGCGGTTGCTGCGGGTACGGCCGCCGACATGGCCGTAAGTGCAGTTGTTAACGTTGGAAAAGTAGAAAACACGCTTAAAACAAGTCATTTGCTCGTGGCATACGATGACGTATACTCGGTTCAGTATTTTGGCACAAACTTGCGCCCGTGGTGGAATAGAACGGGTAAAGTGACCATCGAACAACTCTTGACACTGGCCGAAAAAGAGTACCCCGCTATTCAACTAAAATGTGCAGCATTCGATAAAACCATTGAAAACGACGCCTTCAAAGTGGGCGGCAAACAATACGCTGAACTCTGCAACCTAGCCTATCGGCAAGCTATTGCTGCCCACAAAATAGTGGCCAAACCCAACGGTGAGCTGTTGTTTTTCTCAAAAGAAAACTTCTCCAACGGCTCCATCGGCACCGTAGATGTAACGTACCCTTCGGCTCCGTTGTTTTTGGCGTACAATATCGAGTTGATGAAAGGAATGCTGCGGCCTATCTTTGATTACAGCGAAAGCGGCCAATGGACCAAACCCTTCCCTGCGCATGATGTAGGAACCTATCCACTAGCCAACGGACAAACTTACCCCGAAGACATGCCCGTGGAAGAAGGTGGCAATATGCTCCTACTCACGGCCGCCGTCGCCGCCGCTGAAGGGAACGCAGATTTTGCCAAACAACACTGGAAAACGCTCTCTACTTGGGTGGAATTTCTAGAAAGGGATGGGTTCGACCCCGCCAATCAGCTTTGTACCGACGATTTTGCGGGACATTTGGCCCGTAATGCCAACCTTTCCATCAAAGCTATTTTGGGGATTGCCGCTTACGGACAGCTTGCTCATAAAATCGGAGACGCGGCTACTGGCAAGAAATACCTCGACTTGGCCCTCAGCCTAGCCACCCGTTGGCAAACAATGGCCGATGTGGGCGACCACTACGCCCTGACGTTCGACAAGGGCAATACATGGTCACAGAAGTACAATTTGGTTTGGGACAAGCTGTTGAAATTTAACGTTTTCCCCCCTTCGGTGGCGGAGAAGGAAATCAAATATTACCTCAAAATACAGCAACCCTACGGCCTACCGCTCGACAGTCGCAAGACCTATACCAAATCCGACTGGATTTTGTGGACGGCCGTACTGGCGCAATCGCCCGCTGATTTTCAATCCCTGATGCAGCCGGTTTGGAAATTTGCCAACGAGACCCAACCTCGCACACCCCTTACCGATTGGCACGAAACCCCCAACGCCAAGCGTGTAGGTTTTACCGCCCGCTCGGTCGTGGGAGGGTATTATATGAAAGTGTTAGAGGAAAAACTGGCGAAAAAGCAGAAGAAGTAAATGCTACAACCCTTGGGCTGTGTAGTTGCATAGCCCAAGGGACAGATGCAAAGATATAGGCTCAAAATTCAATAAAACACTTTTCCCTAAATTCTTGCTAAAATTTTAAATGATCTTCCTTCCATTTTACTTTACCAAAATATTTGCTGGTATCTAATCCGACCGGTTTAGGTTGCGCTTTTTTGAGTTTTTTCTCAATTTCAGCGGGAGGAGTATTTTTGGTGATTGTAGTCATGATTTTAATATGATTTAATGCATTTAGAAAAAACGACGGTACTTTTCAGGAGTAATATCTTCCCCGTCTCGTATCATAAGAACACTATTCCATGTCCCAATACCAAATCGATTAGCGTCAAAGTCAATATATTTTTCCTGAACAGTTTTACCCGCTAATTGCTTTGTAATGTACATCCTTGATTTGGTTGTAGCAGGGCTTCTGTAAAATTTACCCCGCACAATTACAGTGTTTTCATCAAACCCTACAGGCCTTTTTTTTGTCAAAAATTTACCTGTTAAAGTTACAAATTCGTATTCCCACCAATCACGAGTTATCAACGTAAATTTACGTTCCTCATCCTGTAATTCAAAATCCAATAACCACTCAAAGTGACCTATACTTCTTCTTATCATTAAGCTGTCAACCTGAAAATCCTTCCAACTGTAGGTAGAAGTATGATGGCCATCTTCATAAAAAAAGAGCATTTTCTCAGAATCATTTGGTTTCTCTCCAACTGGGTAATCATTTATAAAAATTACTTTTCTGCAATCATTTGTAACAATTCCTTCTTTACTATAGAAACCACTGTCTGGAATTGAATAAATAGGCTTTATAGAACCATTAGTAAACATTTCCCATTTTAATTTCTTTCTGATACTCTTATTCATTTTCAAAACACATCCATTGTATTTACTTACAAAGAAGCTATTAAGCCTTGGCTCATCAAATGAACTGCAAAGAAATACAAGAATGATTATTGCAACTTTATTCATAATCAAAATTCCTTAGGATGTAATAATTTATCAATTTTACAATTAATGAACAAATCTGTTTACTAACCTCTTTCTTTTTCTACAGTTTTAAACAAAAAAGTGGTCAGCAAAACTTGCGGACCACTAGAAACAATTAAACCCACTAAAAAAATATCCTACGTTTAGGCATTTACTGGAACGGGCACCGTCTTATTTCTTATCGTGTTTTCAAACTGATTTAACTCCTCCTTCATCTCTTCCAGATAACGTTCAGCTTCGTTTTTGAGTGAGGGAAGGAGTTCTTTGTAATAAGCAACACCTTGCAAAAGATTGTTTTGAAATAGTTGCAGATAGCGTACCTTCTTGGTGGTTAGATTGTCCGCACTTTTCTTCAACTCATCGTCAAAGTATTTTACGTACATTCTTAATTCATTCACAAACAGGTTGGAACGCTTCACGGAGTTGAGCAAGTTCAGGCGCCCATAAATGTGGTCAACCATCTGCTGCAACGTAAAAACCCCCGAGAAATACGCCAAATTAGGCCCCGGACAAATCGTCACGGCGTTGAGGTTGTGCGCTGGTTTGAGCCCTTCACTCAACAACGCCGACGCGCCCAGCCCTTCGCAAAGGCAATCCTTTTCCGTTACTTCCGCCAACTGCGCTTCGTAAACTTCCGGCGAAAGATTTTGTTCTTTCAACTGATTGATTTTCAGATGTTGGTATTGGCGCGAAGCCGCACAAATCGGAATTTCGGTAAACTCGGTATTGGCCACCAAAAACTTTTTATAGCAAGGACTTCCCGGACGGTTCTTCGCAATCCGTGCCGCCAACTGATGCTGAGCGGTACTTTTCCGAAAGTTATTGAACGGAATCCCTAGCGGCGAGGCATGGCTCAAATAATAATCATCAGGCTTAGCGGTAGCCAGTGCCTGGAGCGTATTTTCGTCGACACTCGTGGCTTCGGGCACCAACAAAAAGGGACTACCCCAACCCGTGGCATCGGCCTGATAATAGTCGAGCAAAAAGGCATTTTCGTGGGCCGTGCCAATGCCTCCCTGCACCGTGACACGTAGCACAGGTTGGGTTTCAAACGTAGGTACGCCTTTGGTCGTCAAGGCTTGGTTGCACATCGTCCACAGCTCTGCGGCCAATGCTTCTCGATTGGCTTTAAATTCCTCCATGATTGGCCCCAACAATAAGCCATCGGTCGCAAACGCGTGTCCGCCGCAGTTCAATCCCGATTCAATTCTGAATTCTGACACCCACAAACCCTTTTTAGCCAATATTTTTCCTTGGGTCAGAGCCGAGCGGTAATCGCTTACTTTCAATACAATCTTCTTTTTTAGGTAGCCTTTTTCATCGGGGAAAAAGTCACTGAAAGTATCAATATATGCGTACAAACGCGGGTTGTATCCAGCCGAAAAAACCACTGAAGATTCCAAATCACTTTGGGCGAATCCCCTTAAACTGGAAAGGGCGTCCGAAAACTCCTTGGGCAACATTTCTCCGTCTTTGGTGTAATTATTTCTGTCTACCTTCGCCATGATGTTGACATCAATCGCCCCCGGTTTGATTTCTCCCCGCAATTTTTCCTGCAACTGTGCTTTGGCCTCACCTTCCTCCAACGACATCATGTTTTGATAAAGCGCCTTGACCGACGAATCGTCGGGGAGGAGTTCGAAGTATTTTACAATTTCGGTACCCATCACAAACGGCAGATTTCGGAGCTTTTCTACCTGTTGCGTCACAATCCGATTGACAAGATTGAGATATGACTGAATTCGTTTGGCGCGCCAATCCTCCACCTGCTCAGTGATCGGAACAAAAGTCTCATTTACCCACGGGCTGTACAACTCGCGGAGGCGTTCCATCAGTTCGTCTTCAATGATAGAAATAACTGACGAAATCCCAAACCTCGCCACTTTAATGGGCGATTCCATCGTAAATCCCAGCCCCATGACGGGAATATGAAATGTATGTTGTGTTGACATGTGGAAAACAGTGTTTTAATAAATGATTCGACGAAGGGATATAAACTCATTCCCAACCTTTCAAAAATCGACATTTCTCTGCATGAAAATGATGATATAAATCAGTACTCACTTGCGTTATTCAAGCAAATGCTTCACTTTAACTTCATTTTTTTGAATTATTTGGCTGATAATTGAGTTTACACTTCTGCCAACAGTCGATAGACTACGCACATTACTTATCAAAACAAAACCCTCAAAAATCAAATGAAAAAAGTTGTTGTACTTCTTTTTGTCCTATTTTCAGTAGGCGCATCGGCCCAGGGAATCAAGACACCCGCTCCCAGTCCAACCCAAACCCTCAAGCAGGACTTTGCGCTTTCTTCCATCGAAATCACTTATTCTCGCCCCGCCGCAAAGGGCCGCAAAATTTTTGGTGATTTGGTGCCTTTTGGTAAAATCTGGAGAACAGGTGCCAACGCCGCCACCAAAGTGACCTTCGGAGAAGACGTAAAAGTGGGTGGAGTGCCCGTAAAAGCAGGTTCGTACGCTATCTATTCTGTACCGACTGCCAACGAATGGGAAATTATCATTAACAAAGGTGCCAACAACAGTGGTTTAACGGGCTATAAAACTGAAGATGATGTAGCTCGCTTTAAAGTAGAGTCGATGCAATTGCCGATGATGATTGAGAATTTTACCATCATTTTGGGTAACCTCACCGCCTCTTCGGCCGACATTCAAATCCTGTGGGAAAATACCGCCGTACAGATACCAGTAGTGGCTGATATTGACGCTAAAATCATGGCACAAATCAACACCGCCATGACCGTAGATAGCCGCCCGTATTTCCAAGCCGCCAGCTATTATTTTGACAACGGCAAAGACATCAACAAAGCGCTGGAATGGGCCAACAAAGCCGTTGAAGCACAACCTACGGCGTATTGGGTAATGCACCTGAAAGCCAAAGTACAGGCTAAAGCGGGCGACAAAGCAGGCGCAAAAGCCACCGCCATGAAGTCGATGGAAATGGCTAAACAAGCCAAAAACGACGATTACGTGGTTCTTAACCAAAAGCTGATTGCGGGGTTATAATTTAAAATTCGTCAATGAATATAGAAAAGCCCTTCCCAATAATTGGGAAGGGCTTTTCTATATTCCTCTATGGGCTACCCTTTTTTATATTTTGTAAGAGCCATGGCGGCAAAGTCCGCGATGATTAAATAACCAAAACCTTCAAGGCTTCGCCAGTAAAAACTCCTTCACCAATTCCAATTGGTCGGTACTGAGAAAATCAGCGCCTGCTTCACGGAGTTTTTTCCAAACGACCGGGTCTTCGGGGCAAGCCCAGAGGCGGAGTTTTTTGCCTTCGGCGTGTACTTTTTTTACCAATTGACTCAATTTTTGAAACTGCTCTTCGGGCATTTCACCCTTGCCACGCCACGAAAGATGGTTTGCGTAATTATCACTCACCACGGGCATTAATTGAGCACTCAGTTTCTTACCCAAATCAGCAGGTCGCCCATCCAAAGACGCCAATCGTTCTTTTGATTTTTTCAACGTTTCAATCGGGCGGTTACCCGAAATAAACAACGTTACAGCTCCCGCTTTAGAGCTGTTGCCTTTATAAGAAGTAAAAATAGAACGATAGTTTTGGAGCAATTTGTCTAAGGCTTTATAGGTACTTTCGGCCTCGGTTTTGAAGTCAATCATGAGATACACGGGGCCTTTATAGCCCGCATAAACTTGATTTCCGTTTTGGGCAATGCGCTCAGCCAATGGCTTCAAATATAAGTTTTCCAAGGTATGCGCAGGATTGTTGAAGGTCGGGCGCTCGTGCGCCACAAACAGCGTGTCGTTGATTAAATAGACGTCGGCTTCTACACTCGTAAATCCTTGGTCTAGCGCATCCCACAACGGCCGCGATTGCTCGTAATCGTTGTGCGCGTGGGCGTTAGGAAGCGGCACTACGCCGAGTTTTATGGGCGGGGTTTGGAGCTTTGCAATGGGCTGAATCCAAGCCGTTTCTACGTCTCCCGCGCTAAATGGATTGTATTTTGGTTTATTGGAAATAATTTTGGCCCGCACCATCAAATCATCTTCGGCCAAGGTATAGCTCGCTTCACTTGCTTTGATTTCTTTAAAAATTTCCGTCTTTTCTTTGCCCTTCTTCAACCCAATCCATTGAATGGTATAATTGACACTAGGCTCCGCTTTAATCTTAAAAGAAATACTGGACGGTGTTTGAACAAGTTTCTCTAATTCTACGCCCGACGTGGCATAAAACCGCCCTGCTTCCAGCGACTCAATCAGGGAACGCGGCGACAAATCGGCGGCATTGACCATGACCCAACCACGGCCAGTGTTGCTATATTCTAAGCCAAAAAACTGATAGTTGTGGCTGTCGTCGGTGGCCAAACCGTACATAAGCGGGCGTCCCTGCTGCACAAAATGCACGTTGATTTTATCCCACATCACCTCGGTGCCATCTCGCTTGTCGTCACCGTAATTATTGACCATCGGGTGGCCATTAAAAACTTCAAAGAAACGCTCGTACCGTAGTTGCATCAGGTCCTGCGCGGTGATAGCATAGTAAAAATTGGGATGATTGATGTGCGGAAACATGGGCTGTCCCGTTTGGCGGCGCTGCGCTACCACCAAGTCAATATTGTTTTGCATCACCTCGGCTACGCTGTTGCCTCGCTGTGGACGAATGAGGTTTTGCACGTTGGTCATGTTGATGTGAATCGGCTTGCTGTCGTAGCTTGTTGAAACCTCTTCGCTTTTGATAATGAGAAACTTACCTGGGTCATTAAAATAACTGCGGTATTCCTGCAAGTTTTTCAGGCGTACTTTCAGTGAATCGTTAGGCCCTTTTTTGTACGTGACCCAATCAGGTCCAAACGTACGTAAGTAACGCTCAAATGTACGCCGACGCTCGGGCACACGCGGAACATTGACCCATTTTTCTCCTTCCTGAAACGTATTATGGTCTGATAACCCGACAAAATTATAACCGTTGGCTTTATACCAATCCATAATCATTTCGGGATAATCATCGCCGTCACTCCAGAGCGAATGCGTGTGCAGATTGCCTTTGTACCAGTTTTGGGCATAAGCCGGGGGAAGTGAAAGAAGCAGTAAAAAAAAGGAAAATAATCTCATGTTGGGTGAGCGATTTGAGTTCAGTAGGATAAGGCATCCACCGTGAATTTCTAATACTACCTTCTCTCCCACCGAAGAGACTATCTTATCGTCCTGAATTTATGCCACAACCGAAAATACTGGTATTGCGTCAATTGGCTGCATCTGAACCACCCTAACGGGCGCGGGTCTGATGGACAAAACTGGAACTTTAGACTGGTTTATAATTTGTTCTGTATAAGGACTCTCAAAAAAACTTCCGCTTGTTTCACTCTCATCAGCCGTTATTATAATCAAGTCGACGTCTAGCTGACGGGATTTGAATAAGACAAGTTCGGCACCTTCTTCAGTATCTGCCAACTCAATACTAGCCCAAATTCGGTCGTACTTCAGTTGAATTTCCAAATTGGAGAGCATCTCAGTAAGAGCGTCAGAAAGCTGCGGTGTCTCTTCATTATATAGACCTAAAACTGTCAGCTCAGCCTTATTATGCCTAATCATTTCCTTGGCTAAATCATACTTTTCTAGCGCCGTAGCCACTGGCCGAACAGGAAATAAAATCTTTTTGAATGCCGTCCATGCTCGATGATTCGGAACGGTAAGTACTGGACAAGACGCTGTTTTGACAACATCATAAGCCACTGAGCCGACAAAATGCGACACAAACCCTGATGTTACCTGTGTACCCATTACAATCAAATCACTTTCTTGTTCAAGCGCCGCCTCAACGACGGCCGTCGACAGGTCATTGGCGATACGACATTCAACCATGTAAGCAGTCTGGCCATCAATCACTTCGTTAGCTAACTTTTGTAACCTTTTAAGCTCAGCGGCTTTGATAGACTCCTTGGAGAAATCAATTATTAACCCGTTTTCGGAAATAGAAATGCATTGATATTGCTCCACAACATACAACAAATGAAGGGAGGCTTGGTGCTGACGGCTCATTTCTAATGCCAAGGCAAGCGCACTGCGGGAGGTTTCACTATAATCTACGGGTACGGTTATTTTCTTAATTAGGATACTTTCCATGATTAATATGTTTAAGGTGGTCAGGTTTGAACTTTGGCGTCTTTTGGTCAACTTTTTAGATTGTGTCTTCCAAAATGACACAACAAAGTTATAACCCCAACCTTAATAAGGGCTTAATGCAGGATTAGAAGTACATAAGAAAAGCGCTAAAAGTAGCCCAATTTGTAAGCTGCTATAAACAAAGAAGGTTAAGCAAAGCAATGATTTGTGGATCATTTGTTTTGCTTAACCAAAATTAAGAACCTTTTAGGAATCAAGGCATTTTTTCGAGGGTTGTCACTTGGGTGGAGGTATCAGCCTTGACTTCCTCTTTATCTTTCTTACGGAAATACCTTCTAAGCAGGATATTATGTTGCAACGCCTCCATATTTTCGTCCAATTTGGCCGAACTGCTTTCCAGATTTTTTAGCGTATTTCTTACGTTATTGGCCGTTTTGGGGTCGTGCAAAAGTACTCCCAAAGTACTGGTTTTGTCATTGGCAATTTTATGGGTTGTCTGCTGCAAATCGGTCACCAAACTCTTGGCTGAAGTGGAGGTTTCCTTCAAGTTTCGCGAGGTTTCTCCCAACGTACTGACCGTTTGTTTCAAATCGCCGTACATCTGTTTGTCGGTCAACAAGTCATTGACGAAGTTACCCTGCGTGTTCAAGTTTTTGGAAAACTGCGCCAACGACACCGTCGTGGCCTTGGCGTTGAGCGTGGCGGCTTCCAATCCCGTGAGGGTTGAATTTAATTTTTGGTATAAATCATCTTTGGTCAACAACTTCCCTACCGTACCTTCTCCACCTTTGATGCCACGAACCAATTCTTTGAAATCAGCCGTAATGGCGAGTAAATTTTTGTTATTCTCCTGCAATGTTTTCAGCATATCCTGTTGAGAATCCTCTTTTAGAACCCTAAACTGATACCCGTCTTCCACGATTTCGGCTTCTGGCGAACCGCCCGAAATCACAATAATGGTGTTGCCAATCAAACCGTCGGTACTGACTTTCACGTTGGCGTCTTTTTTGATAAATTTTTGGGAAGATTCTTCGATACCAAAGGTTACTTTTACTTTAGAGTTTTCGACAAAAGCAACGTGCTTTACGGTGCCGACCTTAACACCCGAAAACCACACATTACTGCCTTTGGTAAGGCCATTTACGTCGTCCAAGATGGCAAACCCGTCGATTTTACTCACAAAGGTTTTGCGCAAAGTGCCCACCATAAGAATCCCCGCGACCAGAATCATAATCCCAAGTACCACAAAAATGCCCACTTTTACTTTATAGCTTTCCGACCTTGACGTTGATTTCATATTAATTCTGAAGTTTTGGTTCGATAAAATTGTAATCATAAAAACTACGAATGCGGGGATCTGGGTTGCCGAAAACTTCCTCAAACGTGCCTTGATACGCAAACTTGCCATCAAACAAAATCGCCACCCGGTCACCCGTTTCTTTGGCGCAGGTTAAATCGTGCGTGATGATGATGGAACTAGTACGGTATTTTTCCTTTACCTGATTCATTAAATCATTGATTTCTTGGCACGTAATGGGGTCGAGGCCCGCGGTTGGCTCATCGTACAGCATTATCTTCGGGTTCATGATGAGGGTACGGGCTATTCCAATCCGTTTGCGCTGCCCACCCGAAAGTTGCGACGGCATTTGGTCCAACGTTTTTTTCAGCCCTACGGCTTCGATGACCTCATCAACGGCTTTGTCTATTTCTTTGCGGGTCATGTTTTTTAGATTTCTGACCAGTGGAAACTCCAAGTTTTCCCGCACGGTCATACTGTCGTACAACGCACTGCTCTGAAACGAAAAACCGATCTTTAACCGCAACTCATTCAGTTCTTTAGCCGTCAAATCAGGAACCGATTGCCCAAATACTTTTACTTCTCCACGGTCGGGAGTTAGTAACCCCGCAATGATTTTAATCAACACCGACTTTCCCGTTCCTGACCGTCCCAATACCACTACATTTTCATTTTCATGCACATCCAGATCTACCCCCGACAATACGTGCAGACTCCCGAACGATTTATATAAATTTTTTATTTCAATCGTTTTCTCCATGATTGCGTGCGAATTTAGCGAAACCAATTAGCTACTTGAACAATAAATAATTCTTCAATAAAAATCAGGAACATGGATAAGACCACCGATGAATTGGCGGCTTGTCCTACCCCTTGGGTACCGTTTGTAGCGTTGAAACCTTTGTAGCAACCAATCATGCCGATGGTAAACCCAAAAGAGGTAGCTTTAACCACCGCCGTAATTATATCCAAGAAAACGATACTGTCGAATCCATGCTCCAGAAAGGCCAGTACGTTGGTTTCTTCGTTGACCGTCACGTTAAGAAAAGCACCCGCCAACGCCACCAATGCGCAGTAAAAAGATAAAATGGGAATAGTAATGGTGGCTGCTGCCACGCGCGTAACCACCAAAAAACGAATCGGATTGACCGCTGACACTTCCATGGCGTCTATTTGCTCGGTCACTTTCATCGAACCCAGCTCCGCACCAATGCCCGATCCTATTTTTCCCGAGCAAATCAGCGACGTAACCAGCGGTGCCAACGCCCGCACGATGGCAATCGTCACCAACGACGGCAACCATGAGGTAGCGCCAAATTCCATCAGCGAAGGGCGCGATTGTTTGGTAAAAACGTATCCCGTAACGAATCCCGTCAACGAAATCAACGGCAGAGATTTGAGACCGATAGAATAACATTGCCGAACAAATTCGGTAAACTCAAAGCCCCCAGAAAATGCCTCTCTAAAAACCAACTTTACAAACTCGAAGGCGTCATAAAAACCCATTAACCAATCATCAACTTTTTCGGAGAAGACATGTTTCGCAGATTCGCTGTTCATCATTATTAAGTGCGCACGCACTGGTTAATCGTTGTCGCAGTTGGAGCTGTACGAGCCCTCCCGTTAATCATTTTTTTTCAATCCATTGGCATTCAGGCAATCCACCAAAAATTACCCTTTTGGCCAAAACCACTTAAACGGGGACGAAAGACGTACAAGTATATGTATGGCAAATTATCAAAAAAAGTATTCCACAGTAAATTGTAGAAAAAAATTCCCATAAGCCTTATACATGGCAAAAAAAAGAGTCTATTACCCCAAAATGAGCAACAAGAACGCAAAAATCAATCTTGTAAGCACTCATTTGGGGAAACCATTGCAAGTATTCTTCTCAAAAATTGAGGTTCATTTTTACATAAGGAATGTTTCCTTTGAAGAATGTATCGCCTTCTTGTTTCATACCGAAACGCTCATAAAATGGCTTAGCGTCGAGCCGAGCATCGCACCAAATTCGCGTCGCCTGAAGTTCGATGGCGCGTTCAAATACAATTTCGAGAAGGGCGCTTCCCAGCCCTTGGCGCTGGAAATCAGGGTGAGTGGCAAATTTTCGGAAGCGGGCAACGCGGTGGTCATCCACAAAAAGAGAAATCACCGATACAGGCTGATGATCGACAAAATAGCCAAAATGAAGCCCTTTTTCATCTTCAGGTACTTTGACAAAATCAAGGGGTTGGTCCGGCCACAAAACTTGGTGGCGGAGGGGATACGTATCAGCAGCGGTAATGGAGCGAATCATTGTTAATGTACGATTCTATCTAGCCGTCCCGCCCGTATTACTGTTTAAAACCGTAATACGGGCGGATAGAGGGGATAAAATGCCTTAATTGGGCGTACTAAAAATACCCAGCGGGTCGCATTTTTTGGCGAGGAGTTCTTTCATAAAATCATAATCCAGCAGCTCAATATCCAATACTCGGGTCTTGTGTAAGTTGTCCCAAGAAGCGTCATAATTGCCTTTATGAAATTCCAACACCGACTTTTTGAGGTAAGCGGTAGCAAAGGTGGTATCCAGACGAATGGCTCGATTAAGTATTTGTTCGGCCTCCATCAATTCCCATTTATCACTGCTTTCTTTAAAATGTATCAAATCGACGGTAGCCAAATCAACAAGCAACCCTACGTTGGTTGAGTCAAGGTCAACGCCTTTGCGGAGCATACGCTCGGCGTCGGTGATATGGCCCTGTTGAAAACACACCACGCCCAAGCCCCAATAAGTGTCGGCATTTTGTGGATTGAGCAAATAGGCGAGATTAAAACGATAACAAGCCGTATCGAGGTCGCCTTCATCCAAATATTCCCAACCACGCGCCGAAAAAAACTCACTGGCTTCCTTGCGTGTAGGAAAGTTTTGGTCACAATCGTTCAGAAAATTAATTTCAAATTCAATTTGCTCGCCACTTTTGGCCACTTCGCCAAACAGGGGTAATAGGTGAAGATTTTTCACCACTGTAGCCTCGGAAGCGGCCCCGGTTGCTTTGTTACTGGTATCAGCCGGGCGGCTGCTCGTAACAAACTGCATTGTTTGTGCCTTAGTTTCCAGCACAATTAACAATCCGAGTACCAAATAACTGAATGCCTGTATTTTTTTCATCGCTACCAACTCATCAGAACGTCTTACTAAAACGATGCTTTCAAAGGGTTATTATGACAAATTTACTTTTTTCGTCTCTTAAAAGAATTTTTCGCTGATGTGGATGCCCTCTTTTGCGGGTTCGCATTTTTAGGTTTCGAATTTACAACTTTTTTATTTTTCTTTTCATGAAATGCCCCCTTAAAAGTTGGGTCATCTTTGCGTCGCTGCTCATCCAACTCTCGCAACAGGGCCTGTTGCTCTTCGAAAGGCGTTTCTGGCACTTCCAACGCTTCAGGCAAAGGCTGGCGGGGGATGGTCATTCGAATGATTTTTTCAATTTTAGCAATGTGATAATCATCCGCAATGGTCACAAATGTAATGGCATTCCCTTCCTGATTGGCCCGACCCGTACGCCCAATGCGGTGTACATAATCTTCGTAAATCAAGGGTACATCAAAGTTTACCACGTGACTCACCTGCGTAACATCAATGCCCCGGGCGGCCACATCGGTGGCAATCAAAATCCGAACTTTCCCTTCTTTAAAAGCCTCCATCGCGTTGATTCGCGTGTTTTGGCCTTTGTTGGCGTGAATGACCCGTACTTCATCTTCGGTCACCACCTTTCGTTTTAAAAATTTATAAATGTTCTCGGCATTTTCGCGAGAGCGAACAAAAACCATACCGCGTTCAAAAACTGTGGTATCCTGTACCAACAATTCGAGCAGGTTAATTTTTGTTCTAAAATTGGGAACTTCATAAATGATTTGGTCAACGCGTGCGGCAGTAGTGGCCTGCGGCGTCACTTCCACGCGAATAGGGCCTTCCAAAAAGTTTTCTGAAAGTCGTTCTACTTTTTCAGGAAACGTTGCTGAAAACAGCAAATTTTGACGTTTTCGGGGAATTACTTCCAAAATTCGGTTGATTTGAGGCATGAAGCCCATGTCCATCATCTTGTCGGCTTCGTCCATCACAAGCGTGGTCAACTGCTTCACCACAATCTCGCCGCGCAGGTACAAATCCAAGAAACGCCCCGGCGTTGCCACCACAATATCCACACCTTTTTGCAGAGCCTCAATTTGGGTTTTTGGGCCCAAGCCGCCATAAATGGCGACGTGCCGCAAGTCGGTATATTTTGCCAATTCGCCCAGAGCAGCCCCTATCTGCATCACCAATTCACGCGTTGGTGCCAGAATCAGCGCCCGGGGGTGCATCCCCTGCGCGTACTTGATGCGCATCAATAGCGGCAATACATACGCGGCGGTCTTTCCCGTTCCGGTCTGTGCAATTCCAAGCACATCGTGGCCCTCCAAAACGAGCGGAATGGCCTGTTCCTGAATGGGCGACGGCACCTCATACCCCGCATCGGCAATGGCATTGAGCAGTTGGCGATTGAGGTTAAAATCTTCAAAATTCATCTGAATTCAATAAATCAATGGTTGATTGCGAAGCCCACGCCAAGGGCGGTTTTTGCTTCGCTACTTACGCAAAGTACATCAATTGTACGTAAAGCCCAAGTCTAAGGGTAGCAAATTATCCCGCCGGAAGGTTCATTAAGGCGGGGATTTTCATGAGTTAGTCGGCAAATAGTCTATTTTTGCAGGCTGACAAATTACCAAAAAATGAAAAAACTGTTACTTTTTATACTTCTCCCATTATTCGTTCATTCACAGGGAGTTATCAACAGAAAGTTAAGAAAAGCCCTTAATCAACTTGATTCCAATCAAATCAAAGCCCATGTAGCGTATTTGGCCGATGATAAATTAAAAGGGCGTATGCCAGGGCAAGAAGGCTACCAACTGGCGGTGGATTATGTAATCAACCAATTCAAAACCATCAGTCTACAGCCCGCAGGAGAAGATAATGGATATACCCAAAAAGTGATTTTGCGGAAGTCCATACTACAAAAGGAAGGTTTAGCATTGCGTATGAACCTGAAAACTGGGGAGACAAAAACCTTAGATTACGGCACTGAATTTTTAATTTTTCCGCATCCAGAAAAAACTTCGGTCGAGATTTCAGCCCCGATGGTGTTTGTCGGTGCGGGGTTTGATAGACCCGAAATGGGTTTTAAGGACTATGAAAACATTGACGTAAAAGGCAAGGTAGTTGTAGTCATGAAAAAAGTACCGGATAGCCTCGCCGCCAATGTAAAGCTACACCTCAACTACGCCGCCACCACCCAAGAATATGCGATAAAAAACGGAGCAATCGGCATTCTGACTTGCAACTACGCCACAAGCGCGGTACAATTCAAAGCCCAAGGCAGCACCCTGACTTCTGCTGGGCAAACTGCCTCTATGGATGAGCAAGGAAAAGTGGTCGGTTCTATTTCGCACCGTGGATTGCCATTGCAAATTGCGGGAGCCATTTCGGTAAAAATGTTGAGTGACTTATTAAAAGCCGAAGGGTTAGATTTTGAAAAAATCGGACAACGGATGGAACGCGGCGAAAACGTGAGCACGCCTCTTATCTCCACCCTTCAGTCAAGCTATACCACTCAACACCAAGACTTCACCAGCTACAATATCATTGGAAAGATAGAAGGCAGCGACGCCGAACTTAAGAATGAATACGTGGTTCACACCGCCCATTTAGACCACCTTGGCATCGGAAAAGCGGTCAACGGGGATTCCATTTATAACGGTGCACACGACAACGCCTCGGGAGTGGCGTGTAGTCTGGAAATGGCCCGGATATACGCCAATTTAAAGGAAAAGCCTAAGCGGTCGGTGCTTTTTGTGATTGTCACGGCCGAAGAAATGGGGCTGCTCGGCTCGGCCTATTTTGCCGCCCATCCCACGGTACCCAAGGGGACGATGGTCGCGAATGTAAATACCGATATGCCCACCATCATTGCCCCGTTGGAATCCATTTCGGCCTTAGGTGCGGAGCACAGCAGTTTATCGACGGTGGTGGCTCAGGCTGCAAAAGCCCTCAAATTAGGCGTTGAGCCCGATTTAGAGCCCAAAGAGGGGCGTTTTGTACGCAGTGACCAATACAGTTTCGTACGGGCGGGGATTCCAGCGTTGCACGTCAAATACGGTAGCAAAACTTCATTGCCAAACTTTAATTTGCTAGAATCGGTCAAAAAATGGCGTGAAGCCACTTATCATAAAACCGCCGATAACTTCAACGGTGGTACGTTTTACTGGTCGGCAGGCCGCAAATACGCCCAACTTAATTTTTTGATTGGGTATCTGATTGCCCAAAATCCCGCGCGCCCTGCTTGGAAAAAGGGGGACTTTTTTGAGGTGAAGTAGGGATATGTTTTTGTTCGTTAAAATGACGACTTTTACGGTTTAGGTTGTCATCAATATTTTAAAAATGGGGTGCAAATTTCAGATAAAAACTGCGTAGATTTGACATAAATTAACGCATAAAAATATCTTACAGGCATTCACAGGAGTTCTTGAAAATGGTCAAATCACATGGTAAGACCCCAATCATAAGTACCCTTTTTACCTTTATAAATCTTTAAAATTTCAATTTTTACCATACCGTGTATACGTATTTATAACGTCTTGTATAAACGACGGGCGAGGCAGTCGGCCGAAGGCTGACGTTTATGTCTTGTTAGGCAATGTTATTTTGTTAACTCTATTTGATAAAGTAGTTCTTCTATAACTTTGGGATGTTCGCTTAACTGTTCGTCACTTAAATTATCTTCCTCTTCATTTAGTTTGAAGTCTATTGTGTCAGTTATAGAGCTACTTATATTCAATATATGAGCCTTGTCCTTATCTAGGTAATATTCTAAAAGTTCCAAAATAGCGGTCACTGAATTAAGAGCATAGCTTCCGTCCCAATCACCAAAGTCATCTGTGTCAGGAGTGACGGACTCTAGTTCTTCTTTCAAGTCAATCACTTCATCTTCATCAGTTTCTAAAGTCAATTTATTCTTTTCACAGAAATTGATTGCCCGTAAAAGCTTATCTGGCTCACCCCATTCATTATTTTTGGAAAAGTCTACATAATCTGGCAACAACCGATTACAAATATTCAAAGCAAATTCAATATCCCTTAGGAATGATTGTTTTTCTATCTGCTTCTTTAATAGAGTATTAAGTTCTTTGCTTTTCATTCTTTTAATGTTGACTAACTAATCGCTAAATCTAACATTCTCTACTTCTACGCCAATTCCTTCAACACCTTCACAAACGTATCCAATTCCTCGGTAGTGGTGAACACGTGCGGGGTCACGCGTACGCCGTGGACGTTGGCGTAGTCAATGGCAACGGTCCAAATTTTGTATTTTTCCATGAGTGTTTTGGCGAGGTCGGCGGGTTTGAGCTTGGTTACTCCCACGTTGGCAATCGCTCCGTGGCGTTTGGGGTCGGCGGGGGTATTGACCACAATTCCCGGATGGTTTCTCACCTGCGAGGTCCAATAACTTTGCAGATAGCGAAGGCGCGCTTCTTTGCGTTGAATACCGATTTTTTGATGGAATTTGATAGCATCCGCCAACGCTAAATCAGTATGAACAGGGTGTGTACCTGTGTGATTAAGTTTACGAATATCATCATCCGCATAGCCTGTTTCACCAATCAGGGGCCAAATCTGCTTTATTTTATCTTTTTTGACGTACAATAAGCCCGCGCCCAAAGGACACCCCAGCCACTTGTGCAGACTGCTGCCGTAATAATCGCAGTGCAGGTCGGGAATCTTAAAATCAAAATGACCTACGGCGTGGGCACCGTCCACCATTACCTCAACGCCTTTGGCGTGGGCCATGTCGGCGATTTTTTGCACTGGTAAAATCTGTCCCGTAATATTGATGATGTGACACACCATCAACAGGCGAGTTTTGGACGTAATGGCCTGCGCGTATAGTTCCACAATCTCTTCATCCGATTTGGGGTGATTGGGCACCGAAATGATTTTATTGACAATGCCATAGCGACGCACCTGTTGTTTGAACATATCCAACATAGCGCCGTAATCTTGCATCGCCATCACGACTTCATCGCCCGCTTTCCAGTCGATTCCCGAAATAATGGTATCCAATGACTCAGTGGTATTTCGGGTGATAATCACTTCTTCGTGCGACGCTCCGACCAATTCGGCCAATTGTTTGCGCACCGCCAATTTATCATCGAATTGCCGCGTCCGCATGTAATAGGACGAAATGGGATTAATTTCTCGGATGTGGTGAATGTACGATTCCAAAACCTCGTTGGAGGCCAATACATAATAACCATTTTCGAGATGAATAAAATCTTTCGTAACCGTAAAACCTTTCCGTAATTCCCCCCAAAAAGCTTCATTTTGAGCCACTTGCTCAGGTGTTTGGGAAGCAATAGTAGGCAACAGCGCATCAATGGTGATGGAAGGCAAGGCCGCCAGCCCAGTCAGCGATTGAAGAAATTGTCGTTTGTTAAGAAGCATGAGGAAGCAGAGATTCGTTGATGAAAGAGTCAATGGTAAAAATAGAAAAATAAGACGAAAATACACCAATCACGCCCCAAACCGACCCTAAGAAAAAACGGGCGACATTCACGGGTAAATTACCCATGCCTGTCGCCCAGTGATGTGGAGTGTTAGTCCGTGTTTGTTTACTTAGGCATTACTACTGTATCAATCACGTGAATCACGCCGTTGCTGCCTTTCAAATCAGTGGCCGTTACGGTGGCTTTACCGCCTTTTTCGTCGGTCAAAATCACTTTTCCACCCACAATCGAAGCAGTCAATTTACCGCCTGCTACGGTTGTCAATACGACTTTTCCCATACCTTCTTTGATAGCCGCCATTACTTTGGTAGCATCAAGATTTCCAGCTACTACGTGGTAGGTAAGAATTCCCGCCAAAGTTGCTTTGTTTTCAGGCTTAAGCAGGGTTTCTACCGTTCCAGCAGGCAACTTAGCAAATGCCGCATTGGTTGGTGCAAATACGGTAAAAGGCCCCGCTCCCTTCAATGTAGCTACCAAATCAGCAGCTTTTACGGCGGCTACCAGCGTGGTATGGTCAGCTGAGCCAATGGCAATGTCAACGATGTCTTTTTTGTTCTGCGCCATAGCACTTACGGCAATCAGACTTAATGCAAAAGCGAAAATGGTGTTTTTAACTGATTTCATTGTTGGTTTTTAGTTTTGTCAATAGTATAAAATGATACTACGACCTATGAACAGGTTGTTCGCACAATTGTTTTGTTAAATTTTCCTCTGTAATACCAACCAACGATTATCCCGAAAATACCTCTGTGGGAGAGAATCGGTCTTTATGTTTCTCTATACACATAATGACTTAAGTCATTTTCTAGCATTAGCACAAAAACTATCTTTATAAAATGCTACTTTTGCACCGTGAAAATGCTTATTTCAAGATTTTTGTTAATTATCTACCTCTTTTCAGCAACGGAATTCAGTCAGTTGTTGAAGCTGCCGGTACTTGTGATGCATTTTCAAGAACATCAACAAAAGAACCCCTCTATCTCTTTCGCTCAATTTCTGCACCATCACTACGCCGTTAATCATAAAGATGATGGAGACTCCAACAGAGACCGTCAGTTACCCTTCCAATCACACGATAACTGTAGTTCGTTTCAAGTTCCTTTTTACCTGTTTCTGACTTTTACGCCTTTATCACCAAGCATTACGATTATTGAAGAAGAAAACCCTTCTTATTACACCTCTGCACACATTTTGGCGGCCCACCTTTCTACTATTTGGCAGCCACCTCGATTCATTTAATGAAACATTTTTGAGATGTATGTCTCCTTATTTATCCTTTATCAAGTGCGATGAGGGTGTTCTGTTGTTTCCTTAAATTCTATTTTCATGTTAAATTCAATCATTGAGTTTTCCGTCAGGAATAAACTCATCATTGGGCTATTTGTCCTAGCCCTCCTCGGCTACGGTACTTACGAAGTTACCAAACTCCCCATTGACGCCGTTCCCGACATTACCAACAATCAGGTTCAGGTCATCACCATTGCACCGTCTTTTGGGGCTACCGACATCGAACGCCTCGTTACATTTCCCATTGAACAAGCCAACAGCAACATTTCGGGAATGCAGGAAATCCGTAGTTTTTCCCGATTTGGATTGTCGCTTGTTACCATCGTGTTTGACGATGCAACTGATATTTACTGGGCACGCCAACAAGTAGCCGAGCGTTTGCAAAAAGTACAATCCGTTATTCCTCAAGGGGTTGGTGTCCCTGAGTTAGGCCCCGTTACGACGGGTTTGGGCGAAATTTATCAATACGTGGTGCGTCCAAAAGATGGCTACGAAGGCAAATACAACGAAACCGACCTGCGCACCATTCAGGATTGGATTGTGCGTCGGCAATTGTTGGGCGTAAAGGGCGTGGCCGAAGTCAGCAGTTTTGGAGGAAAACTCAAACAGTATTCCATCGAAGTGGACCCTGCCAAATTGCAGGCCAACAACATCACCATCAACGACGTTTTCAAAGCCCTCGAAAACAACAACCAAAACACGGGCGGCTCCTACATCGAAAAAGCCTCCACCGTTTTGTACATCCGTAGCGAAGGCTTGGTGGGTGGCATGGACGACATCAAAAACATTTCCATCAAAAGCCTCAGCGGGGGAACGCCCCTGTTCATCGGCGACGTGGCCGACGTAAAAATCGGCTTTGCCACTCGTTTCGGCGCCATGACCTACAACGACCAAGGCGAAGTGGCGGGTGCGGTGGTGATGATGCTGAAAGGCGCCAACAGCAGCGAAGTGATTAAAGTAGTAAAAGAGCGCATTGCCCAAATTCAGAAAACCCTGCCCGAAGGCGTGGTCATTGAACCGTTTTTGGACAGAACAAAAATGGTGAACAACGCCATCGGCACCGTAGAGAAAAACCTCTTGGAAGGGGCGTTGATTGTGATTTTTGTGTTGGTGCTGTTTTTGGGAAATTTCCGAGCGGGACTTTTGGTGGCATCAGTGATTCCGTTGGCGATGTTGTTTGCCATTATTATGATGAATTTATTCGGTGTCAGCGGCAATTTGATGAGCTTGGGGGCGCTGGATTTTGGGTTGATTGTGGATGGGGCCGTAATTATTGTCGAGGCCGTTATGCACCAACTGTCTCACAATAAGAAATTTAGCGGCGTTGCGCAACTCAGTCAGCCGCAGATGGATGTCGAGGTAAATCAATCGGCAAGCAAGATGATGAACAGCGCCGTGTTTGGTCAAATCATCATTTTGGTGGTGTATCTGCCCATTTTTACCCTACAAGGCATTGAAGGAAAAATGTTTAAACCCATGGCCCAAACGGTAGCGTTTGCGTTGTTGGGGGCGTTTATCCTGTCGCTGACCTACATTCCGATGATGAGTTCGGTGTTTTTGAGTAAGAAAATCAAACACGACCTTAACTTCTCGGACCGACTCATGGCCAAGGTGGAAGATGCGTATCAAAACGCGCTCAACAAAGTCGTAGATTTTCCCAGAACGGTCTTAATCGCTACCATTTCTCTTTTTGTTTTTGCACTTTTTGTGTTTTCAACTTTAGGCGGTGAGTTCATTCCTGCCTTGGAAGAAGGCGATTTTGCAGTGGACACGCGGGTATTGACGGGAAGTAACTTAACGACTACCATTGCCAATACCCAAAAAGCGGCTCATATTCTCAAAAGCCGTTTTCCCGAAGTGGAAAAAGTGGTGACAAAAATAGGCAGCGGCGAAGTTCCGACCGACCCCATGCCCATGGAAGCCAGCGATATGATGGTGATTTTGAAGGACAAAAGCGAATGGACTTCGGCGAAAACCTTTAACGAATTGGCCGAAAAAATGGGAACAGCCTTGTCCGAAATCCCTGGCGTGACGGCAGGCTTTCAGTACCCTGTTCAGATGCGTTTCAATGAGTTGATGACGGGGGCGCGGCAAGATGTGGTTTGTAAGATTTTTGGGGAAGATTTAGATACCTTGGCGGCTTATGCTCATCAATTGGGCGGCCTCATCAACACCGTGGAAGGGGCAAAAAACCTGTATGTAGAGGCAGTATCGGGAATGCCTCAAATCATTATTCAGTACAACCGAAATGCCATTGCTCAATACAATCTCAACATCGCCGACATCAATCGGGTGATCAATACGGCTTTTGCGGGGCAAAGCAGCGGAATGGTTTTTGAAGGTGAAAAACGCTTTGATTTGGTCGTACGCCTCGGCGGTGAGCAGAAAAAGGACGTGACCGCCGTTCAGAACCTGCTGATTCCTACGCCACAAGGCACGCAAATTCCGCTGTATCAATTGGCCGACGTTCAAATCAAAGAAGGCCCTAATCAAATCCAGCGCGAAGATGCCAAACGCCGAATTGTGGTGGGTTTCAACGTTCGTGGCCGCGACGTGCAAACCATCGTCACCGAACTTCAAGCCAAAGTTGAGAAGCAAATTCGCTTTCCTGCGGGCTATTACGTCACCTACGGCGGGGCATTTGAAAACCTCAATGCGGCCAAAGAACGCCTAATCATTGCCGTGCCTGTGTCGTTGATTCTGATATTTTTACTGCTCTTTTTTGCCTTCAATTCGGTCAAACAGGGTTTGCTGATTTACTCGGCTATTCCGCTGTCGGCCATTGGCGGTATTTTGTTTTTGGCGATGCGCGGAATGCCGTTCAGCATCAGTGCAGGAGTAGGTTTCATTGCATTGTTTGGCGTAGCGGTGCTGAACGGCATTGTACTGATTGCAGAGTTTAATCGTCTCAAAGCAAGCGGATTAAATGACACAAAAAACATTGTCCTTAACGGCACCAAAGTACGCCTTCGGCCCGTTTTGATGACGGCTTTTGTGGCTTCTTTGGGCTTTTTACCCATGGCCCTCAGCAACGGTGCAGGGGCCGAAGTGCAGCGCCCCTTGGCCACGGTCGTGATTGGCGGTCTTTTGATTGCTACGTTTCTGACGCTGTTTGTGCTGCCCGTTTTGTACATGGTTTTTGAAAAAGTGGGTATTAAACCTATCAAAAATACCGCCGCAGTTATCCTTTTATTTTTAGGTTTTTGGGGAAACAACGTCCAAGCTCAAATGCCCATCACCTTGCAGGCGGCCATTGATACAGCCCTGAAAAACAACCTGTTGGTGAAAAATGAAAAACTGATTTCGACTTACCAACAAGAGTTGATAAAAACGGCCAAGAATCTGCCACAAGCCACTGCCACTGCCGAAATTGGTCAAATCAACAGCGCGTATGTGGATTCAAAAATCGGCATCGGACAGGCGTTCAGTTTTCCGAAAGTTTATGCTACCCAAAAAAATCTGTTGAACGAAGAATGGAAACGAGGCCTTTTGGCGGTCAACGTACGGGAAGTTTTATTGAAAAAACAGGTGACGCAGGTTTTTTACGGCTTGTTGTACTTGCAACAAAAGCGACAATTACTGCAATTTGCCGACACACTTTACACCGATTTTTTCAAAAGGGCCGACTTGCGTTTGTCGAAAGGCGAAAGCAACGTGTTAGAAAAAGCCACCGCCGAAACCCAGTTGGGACAAATTACGACACAACTCAATCAGCTTTTGCAGGATATTGACATGATGCAATTGCAGTTTCAGTTGTTGCTCAATACGTCCACCACTTTTAGCCCTTCTGCCAACAACTTTAAACTCGTAAGAACATCCGCTGAGTTGTCGTTAAACGAGCACCCGTTCATGCAATTGCTAAAACAACAGCAAGCCATTGCGGCGGCCGCTGTTGAGGTCGAAAAAGCACGATTGCTTCCCAATCTTTCGGTGATGTACAACAACGGCAGCATCCGTGGCGTGGGGGCCGACAATAAAACCTATTCGGGCCTTCACCGATTTCAGTCGGTGCAGCTAGGGGTTGGGATTCCTATTTTTACGGCGGCACAAAAAGCCCAAATCAACAGCGCCAAAGTACTTCAACTCGTGGCCGAAAGCAATTATTCGGTGGAGTTGCAATCGCTGGACACAGAGTACAAAACGGCTCAAAATCAGTACGATAAATTCGCGCAAACGGTGGCTTATTTTGAAACTACGGCCCTGGCCAATGCCCGTTTGATTACGACCACGGCCAACCAACAGTTGTTTGCGGGAAACATCAATTACCTCGAATGGGTGCAATTGGTAAACCAAGCCACCACCGTCCGAAACGAATACGTAGAAGCCGTTCGGAACCTGAATGAGGCCGTTATCCAACTCAATTATTTCAACAACAAATAGACAATCACCATGAAAAATACACTCATATTCATCATAATTCTTGGCTTATTAACTGCCTGCGGCAGCAAAACTACCGAAGAACAAACGACGGCGACGCCAACCAACGAAAACACCATCAAACTCACCGAAATTCAAATCAAAAACGCGGGAATTGTAACGGGCAGTTTAGAGCAAAAGCAAATCTCGTCGGTGCTAAAAGTCAACGGAAAGATTGAAGTGCCGCCGCAAAACGTGGTTTCTATCAGCGTACCGATGGGCGGTTATTTGAAAAATACGGATTTGTTGGTGGGGATGAATGTACGCAAAGGACAGCTTTTGGCCGTGATGGAAGACCAACAATACATCCAATTGCAGCAGGATTATTTGACAGCCAAATCCAGAATCAATTTCTTAGAAAACGAATATCTGCGCCAAAAAGACCTCAACCTGAGCAAAGCCAGCAGCGATAAGGTCTATCAGCAATCGGAAGCCGAATTCAGAGGACAGCGGGTATTGTTGAGTGCGTTGGCCGAAAAATTGAAATTGGCGGGTATTAACCCCGAAAAGTTGAGCGAAAACAGCATTTCTCGCACCGTCACTATCTATTCGCCCATCAGCGGCTATGTGTCCAAAATCAACAGCAACATCGGTAAGTACGTATCGCCAACCGAAGTCATGTTTGAACTCATCAATCCGACCGATATTCACCTGGCGTTGAAAGTGTTTGAGAAAGACGTAGATAAGCTCTTCATCGGACAAAAAATCATGACGTTTACCAACAACCGCCCCGACAAAAAGTATGTTTCGGAAGTAATTATGATTGGCAAAGACCTCACCGCCGACCGTGCGAGCGAAGTGCAGTGTCATTTCAAAAACTACGACAAAGCCCTCATTCCAGGCACGTACATGAACGCCGAAGTGGAAGTCAAAAACAACAGCGCCTACGTACTGCCCGAAGACGCCATTATACGCTACGAAGGCAAGCATTATGCTTTTCTCAAGAAAGCCGCCAATGAATTTGAAATGAAAGAAGTGCAAATTGGCAACACCGAAAATGGCTTTACGGAACTGATTAACCCTGACAAAGCTACCCAAAACTATGTGGTAAAAGGGGCGTATGCGTTGTTGATGAGCCTTAAAAATAAATCTGAAGAGTAGTTAAATCCAACTTACTGTCCGTTGGATTTTGCACCGATTTGTGCAAAGTCCAACTATATTTTATGGGACACCCCACCCTTTTGAGCCTTTTATCATCTTGTGTGAGATAGGCGGATTGAGAACAATATTCATTCTTAAATACCGACTCCTATGGTAAAAATAAGACTCTCCGAATAGATGATATGTTCATTTGATTTATCACTAAACCTTATAATATTTTGCCGGAAAGTCAGCTCATACAAGCCTGTTTGCGAGGAGAATCATTTGCTTATGAACGCCTCTATCAACAGTATGCCCCCAAGATGATGGTGGTATGCAAACGGTATGTGAGTGATTATGAAGATGCCAAAGACCTTCTGCAAGAGGGATTTATGAAAGTTTTTCAGGAATTGCACCGCTTCCGCAATGAGGGTTCGTTTGAAGGTTGGATACGACGCATTATGGTCAATGTTTCACTTGAACACTATAAAAAAAATGTCAAGCTAGGTCATCAATTGGATGACATTTCCCTGTTGAACGACCATTCCCAACCCATTGCCGACGAAGATATTGAAAGCCAGCTTTCAGCCGACGAATTATTACTTTTGGTACAAAGCTTGCCCCCATCCTATCGGATGGTGTTCAATTTATACGTTTTTGAGGGATTTAAACACCAGGAAATCGCTAAGCAATTGGGCATTGGCGAAGGCACCTCTAAATCAAACTTGCAAGATGCCCGCCGACTGCTACAGAGGAAGATTTTGATGATCAACAGAGAAGCTAAAACCCGTTCGATATGAGCGAGCAAGAACCACACAAACTAGACGAAACCTTTCGTTCGATGATTGAACGGATGTCGTTCGAGCCACCCGCTGCCAATCTGGATACCATGCGGGCCAATGTGCTCCAAATGCAGTTGGGCCGACTCCAAACAGAAAATGGCTGGCTTAAAGCCGCCTTGGGCATAGTCATGCTACTGTTGGGCAGTACGGGCTATGTATTGCTAAAAGGAAACGCCCCGGTACGGCAGGAGTCGGTAGTTCAGCAGACCCTAAAAGTCAAACAAACTGACACCGTTTATATTACCCGAACGGAGCGGGTTTATATTCGGGTGCCCATTCCTGAATCCATCGACGACGGCCCTGATTTAGCTCAAAATAATTACGAAGAACCTGATAATCAATCTAACGCCAATAAAAATTCTGAAACCCTACCGAATGAAGAAACTACTACTTTAGATCCTAAAATCGGAATCCATAAAAATAGGCCATTCGATTCAAAAAAAATTGTTGAAAATAATGGAGCTGACAACCGTAAACGTAGCATTTTCAATAACAAACCCCTCACCCAAAATCTAAATCGCCGAAAACAGGCTGGCAAAATTGAATCTTACGGCCAAAATTTAACAGACAACAAAGCGCTAATCGGGGATAGCATACTTTCCGCAGACGGCTTAACAAATACCACCGAGGAGTTGAACGAAGGAAAACCCGACTTACTTAATCTTGATTTTTTAGAGGCGTTGAATTATTCAAATGTACCGCATCTGAGCATTCCTAAAATTCACTATACGCTAAAAAACAAATCAACGGCAAAGTCTAAAAAACCTCGCCAACCGTTTAGCGAGCGGCTTTCGTTATCGGCCTATTATGCCCCAGAGCTCAATAAACTTAATTTAAGAAGAGACAATATTGATGCTTTTGAGTTTGGTCACGAAAGTATTACAAGCACCCAAGTGGCTGGTATACGTGTTGGTATTATGATATCTGACAACCTAAGCCTTTTAACGGGCCTGGAACACCAAACCATACGCTTTGAACATTCAGGACTGAGTAAAGAAACCTTGATTGCCCAGGATATAAACGGTCAGCCCACATTTTTCAAAAAAACGGTCTTTGGCATTGCCCAAATCCCTGGAGATTTCTACACTTCCAACCCAGCGGTAGGCAGTAGCGTAGTGCTTGAAAGTGACGAAGATAATTTTATGCAATTTTTACGCATTCCGTTGGCATTCAGATATGACTTTTACCGTCAGAAGCTGCACTGGTTTGAGCAAAGAAACACCAATTTAAAACTCTACACCCTTGTTGGTGGTTATTGGGCCACCCCCACAAAACAGCAAATGAAAGTAGAAATTTATGAACCAGACGGCCACGATTTTTATACAACACTTACCCATTTCCAAAATACAAGTGCACATTTTGGATTGAATGTTGGGTTAGGAGCAGAAATACGTTATGGTCAACATTGGAGTGTATTTGGAGAACCCTACTATCAGACTAGTATTCAAAGTATGGTTCACAATTTGCCTCTCCGGACGTTTGTAGGCGGATTTGGATGCCGTTTCGGGCTAAAATATCAATTAAAAAAATAAGAAACTCCCCTCTTTAAAAGTGCCGAACAACGATGTTCGGCACTTTTTTTTGTGGGGCACCCCACCTTTTCTTCAAAATTACCCTCTTACTGACGAAAACATGCAATCCCACGTAACCAGAATTTTAAAATGATTGACCAAGAAAAAATCAACCGCCATGCATTTTTGAAGAATTTAAGATTAAAAGGGGCCGCTCTTGTAGCGGTCTATTGTGCTGGAAATAGCCTCACAAGTTGCCAAAATGATTCAGCCGTAACTCCCTTAGGGGCCGATATTATACTTGACCTAACCGACAGCAAATACTCCGCCCTCAAAACCAATAATGGTTATGTGGTCCTTTCCGCCCAAAATGTAGTGGTAGCTCGTACAGGTACCAACACTTACGTAGCCGTAACGCTCATCTGTAGCCACGAACAAAAACGCGAAATCACCTATAGGTCAGGGGAGTTTTATTGCACTGCTCACGGAGCCCGTTTCGACAACGCAGGAAAAGGACTAAACACTGAAGGTAAAAAGGGGCTGACAGTTTATACCACCTCACTCAATGGCACCACACTTACGGTAAAAGCCGCTTAACTATCATGCAGGCATTCAGTCTGACACTTCTTTAACGCCTTAAAATGAAAAAATACTCACTTCTTCTACTGATCAGCTTCATTGCGATTGTTGCACGCGCCCAAGACGATTTGTTGGACGAACTCAATAAAATTCAAAAGCCGGTTGCAAACTATGCCTCGGCTACGTTCAAGTCAAGCCGTATCGTATCGGGGCATTCAATCGAAACCATCGCGGCTAAGCACCTTGATTTCAGAATCTCACACCGATTCGGTGCATTGAATTCGGGGTATCAAGAGTTGTTTGGTCTGGATCAATCTCAAATTCGGTTAGGATTTGAATTTGGCCTTACTGACCGCCTTACTGTTGGCGTAGGACGCAACAGTTACCAAAAAACCTATGATTATTATGCCAAGTACAAACTGTTGCGGCAATCCTCAGGAGCCAAAGTAATGCCCGTCACCGTGGCATTGTTGGCGGCGGCCTACACCAATACGATGCCCTCTCAGCCCAATGCCCGTTTCTTTAACAATTTAGAACGCCAAACTTATTGTGGGCAGTTGTTGATTGCCCGAAAATTTGGGGAGCGGGTTTCGCTACAGCTTTCTCCTTCAATACTGCACCGCAACAAAGTAGAAACCGAAAACGACGCCAATACTCTGTATAGCTTGGGCATGGGCGGCCGCTTCAAATTGACGCGCCGTACGTCGTTCAACGTAGAATATTACTACACTCCTACCTCCGTAGGTGAAATCTCCCTACGTGACCCACAGTTTAAAAATGCCCTTTCCATCGGCTTCGACATCGAAACGGGCGGCCACGTATTCCAACTTCATTTCACAAACTCCAAGGGAATGACCGAAAAATACCTCATCGGCCAAACTGAAGGAATGTGGCAAAACGGTGATATCTTCTACGGGTTCAATGTCTCCAGGGTCTTCAGTTTTGATAAAAGCGCCAAGAAAACACACAAATAATCTTACTCCAAAAATCCAACAATCATGAAAACAAGGCTTGTTATTCCATTGATTATCATACACTTTATGGCTTTTCAGGCAAAATCTCAGTTGTTTATGGCGCAGGGGGGCGAAACGAGTTTTTTCTCCGAAACCCCTTTAGAAAACATCTCTGCTGTCAATAAACAAGTGGCGGCAATTATCAACACTTCGACGTCAGAAGTGGCCGTGAGAATTCAGAATATAGCGTTTCGCTTTCCCAATAAGCTCATGGAAGAACACTTCAATGAAAATTACATGGAATCTGAAAAATATCCCAATTCGACGTTTAAAGGAAAGATTCAAGAAGTGATTGATTTCAAAAAAGAAGGGGTATATAATGTATCTGCCAAGGGTATTTTAGAGATTCATGGGGTAAAACAAGAACGAGTCATTAAGGGGAAATTAACGGTTGGAAAAGAGCAATTAACCTTTGTCGGTAACTTCGACGTAAAACTGGCTGACCATAAAATAGAAATTCCGACGTTGGTGATGGCCAAAATCGCCGAGTCGCTGACCGTCAAAAACTATTTTGTCTTTACCCAAAAAAAATAAGGCCATGAAACTACTTAAATTTCTCCTCTTTATTGGCATTATCGGGGTGCTTGTTTCCTGCCTTTACGAAAAACCCACCCCTGAAACCACTTCAACCACTACACCCGACCCGACCAATCCCTCAAATGGCACAAATACTGCTACGGGTATCACCCTGACCTGCACGATTGTGCCAAACACAACGGCAAGTGACCAAGTATGTTTTAATACCCAAATCCTTCCGCTGATTGTGAGCAATTGCGCCACAAGCGGCTGCCATGATGCCAAAAGTAGGGAAGACGGGTATGAATTAACGAGCTATAAAACCATCACTAGCAAAGGCATCAATATCAGTAAGCCCCTCAGCAGCAAGCTATACCAAGTAATGATTGATACAGGAAAAGACCGAATGCCCCCTTCTGCGCCTCTCTCCAAAGCCCAAACCGACTTATTTCTTAAATGGATTCAACAAGGCGCGAAGGAAACAATCTGCAATGTAAGCGTGGATACTGCCAATGTAAGCTTCTCAAAATCAGTGAAGCCCCTGTTGGACACCTATTGTGTGGGTTGCCACAAAACAGGTTCTTCATCGGGAAGTGTACTATTAGACAGTTATACAGGGGTAAAAATTTACGTTGACAACCAACGACTTTTTGGCACAATGAGCTCGCAACAAGGCTACTCACCCATGCCCCCGACTGGAAAATTGACGGATTGCCAGTTGTTGGTGATTCAAAAATGGATTTTGCAGGGGGCGAAGAATGATTAAGTCCTAAATTGCCTGTGCGCTTGTGATGCTTTAGAATAAAGCATAATGAAACGCGGATGATACAAATGCCAAATCCCGATTTGCATTGGGACGGAAATACGGATTTTGGTCGAGGTCATACAAAACGCGGTCAGTCACGAATACATTTTTGCAGGCGTGCATTTGATTCCATTCATTGAGCATCGATGGCACATCCGAATGCCGCCCCAAGTTGTTCGTAGCCTTCCGTAGGGAGGCTGCGAATGTCAAATAAAGAGAGTATTTGTAATACGGTAAATACCAAGTTTTACAAATATTTGATAATTAGCAAATTAACTCAAAAATCAATCCCCGGCATCTCATTTGCAGGTCGGTGTATTTTTATCCTTACCGATACCCCTTCGAGTAAGCCGTCCTATTGGTTGAGTTTAAACCACCTAATACGCCTTCTCTGAAAGTTTCTACAATTAACCTGGGTTCCCAAGGTGCGTTTGTGGCGTCTTCCAGCCACAAGGTTTGAATCGTTTTGTGTTCTTGCCACAACCCAGTTTTGGGGTTTTGATAGGGTAAGGTTGTTGTAATCACCAATCTGTTTTCTTGCCATTTTGCCGTTGAAACGGAAGGTTTCCGGCTACGCCCTGTGTTGATGGAGTTTTGAGTGGAAGTGCCATTGAGGGCATAGCGATAGTTGACCATTGGTTGAAGTTCGCGGGCATTGAAGACAACTCTTTCGATGTCCAAATAATCGGAACGCTGCCAAATGGATATTTTCTCACCCCAACCACTTCCCAAAGCTGCTACTTTGGGCTTGTCTGAACGATTGATAACCGAAACGGTCTGTAATTCGGCAGTGGACCAACTACCCGAAAAATCAGGATTGGGCAACGCCACCGAACGACCTCCAAGCATAGACCTATCGGTTCGTGTATAGGTAGATATCAGTTTTCCGGAACCCACAGGCGGCGGCAGGTATGGGTCAGCCGCATTGGCTTGGGCCGACACTCGTGGAAATTGCACTAACGAAAGCTCGTATTCTTTGACAAGCGAATCCATGATACCAATCACCCACGGATAATGGTCTTTGACATCTATTTCTTCTTGTGGGTCCACCCGCAGGTCAAACAATCGGACAAGGTTATCTGGCTCAGCATCGGGCAATTCAGTTTTGAAATTGTACCATAATTTCCAATCCTGCCATTTGACGGCCATTACGCCGCCGTTGCGGTTCATAAAAATAGCACTTTCTCGGTTGGAGTGATTTTGCTTGCCTTCCAAAAAAGGGAGTAGGTTTATACCGTCAATTTTGCGGTCATTGGGGGCATAAGGAACACCCGCTGCTACCGCTATAGTGGTGAATAAATCCACTTCGTGAACCACTTCATTGGAAACTTGTCCGTCTTTGATATGCCCCTGCCAACGAATCACACAAGGGGTTCGTACACCGCCTTCCATGGCAGAATTGTAATAACCCCGCCAAGGTCCCGACGAACCTCGCCACGGTCGTCGTAGCTCGGCACCGTTGTCCGAACACCATATTACGATGGTATTTTTATCAATGCCCAGTTTTTCTAATTCCTTTAAAATCAATCCTACGTTATAATCTACATCGGCCATGGCATCGCCCATATCGCCTGCGCCCGTTGTACCTACCTTATCGGGGTGAGGTAGGGCTGGAAAATGAAGTTGGGTCATGGGGTAATACAAAAAGAAAGGCTTCTTTTTGTCGGCATTTTTTCTGATAAAATTCACGCTTTTTTCGGCAGCCTCACGGTCAATGGTACGCCTTGCAGCTACATCAAAAGGCTTGACTTGTTTGGAGGTTTGTCCTGCTATCCCTTCCCACACATACGGAATCTCTTGATCTTTTGGAAAACCTTTCATGGCTGTAAATTGCGATAAATGGCTCGTGCCTGGAATGCCATACCATTCGTCAAAGCCTTGATGTGTTGGCTCTCGTTTACCTAACCAATCGTCGCCACCAATGTCCCATTTGCCAAAAAGTGCCGTGGCATAACCTGCCGTTTTGAGTTGTTCGGCCATCGTGTTTTCCCACAGTGTAGTACCTGTATAATAGTCGTCACCCGCACGGGCAGCGTATCTACCCGTCATGAGTGCAATGCGTGACGGCGTGCAAGAATACTCTACATTGAAATTGGTCAGTCTGATTCCTTCCTTTCCAATTTTGTCAATATTAGGTGTGGGGACGCCCCGAACTCCACCATAAGCATTTACTTCGCCAACGCCTATATTGTCGGGAAATATCAATATGACATTAGGCCTGTTTTGGGAATAAGCTGAATGCAAAGTTTTGATTAGAAGGAGGCTAATCAGTAAGCATTTTGCATAATTATTGTTCATATTAAATGTTATGTTGGGGAAAAGTGATTATTTCAACTGTAAAGTTACCCCGAAAGATTTGAAAGTTTACATCCGCCCATTTTACATTGATTCAGTAGGGAATGAGGTAACAATAAAGTACTTTTCTTTGGGGAATATCAAAGAATGAGAATTTCTCGATTTCGTAAAATGGAAACTCGGATTGATTAATCTTTCCGTTGGTTTGCGTTTGCAATACAAACCACCGGAAAGTGCGTTTGTAACGCATTTATAGGTGTCCCTTCCGCATTTCTTTCACGGCATAGTCAGCCGCCCGAGCGGTCAGGGCCATGTAGGTCAGGGATGGATTTTGGGTCGAAGTCGAGGTCATACAACCGCCGTCGGTCACGAATACATTTTTGCAGGCATGCATCTGATTCCATTTATTGAGCATTGAGGTTTTGGGGTCTTTGCCCATCCGGATACCGCCCATTTCATGGTTTTCGTTGCCGGGTACGCGCTTGGTATCCACCGTTTTGATGTTGGTATAACCCGCCTTGGTGAACATTTCGGTAAATTGCTCGTAAAAATCCTTCACCATTTTCATGTCGTTGTCATCAAAATCGACCGACATACGCAACTGCGGAATCCCCCAATCGTCTTTCAGATTCGGGTCAAGGCGTACATGATTGCTTTCTTTAGTCAACACCTCCCCCATCATATTGGCTCCAATGCTCCAACCTTCTTCGGAAGGTCTGGAGAGTTGGTCTTTGAGTTCCTCCCCAAACAGCCCATCGGTCGGAACACCCATTTTTGATGAGCTCATCGAAGCGGCATACCCCCGCAAAAAGTCCGTTTCTTGTTTATAGACATTCCTAAAACGCGGCACATAAGCACCGTTGGGTCGCTTGCCTTCGGTGGTGGTATCGTGAAAACCGTCGTATTCAGCCGAAACGCGTCCACGGTAGTTATGGAACCCGATGTATTTTCCCAACACGCCACTGTCGTTGCCAAAACCATTAGGAAAGCGACTCGAGGTTGAATTAAGTAAAATCAAATTGGAGTTCAGCGCCGAGGCATTCAGAAAGATGATTTTGGCGTAGTATTCGGTCATCTCCTTCGTGTTGGCATCTATCACACGTACTCCCGTTGCCCGTTGTTTTTGTTCATCATAAATGATTGAATGCACCACCGAATGCGTTTTCAGGGTCATTTTACCCGTCCGCTCCGCCCACGGCAACGTAGAGGCATTGGTGCTAAAATACCCACCGTACGGGCAACCGCGCTCACAAAGCACTCTGTGTTGGCACTTAGCTCGGCCTTGTTGGTAGTGAATAGGCTTGGGGTCGGTGAGATTGGCCGTACGGCCGATGATGATATGACGGTCGGTATAGTTTTTGGCTACCTGCTGACTGAAGTGTTTTTCAACGCAACTCATTTCGTGCGGCGTCAAAAACTCTCCGTCGGGTAGGTTAGGCAACCCGTCTTTGTTGCCCGAAATACCCGCGAATTTCTCAACGTAGCTGTACCAAGGTGCAATGTCAGCGTAACGAATGGGCCAATCCACCGCAAAACCGTCACGTGCGGGGCCTTCAAAATCAAAATCCGACCAGCGCTGTGTTTGCCGCGCCCACAAAAGCGAGCGCCCTCCCACTTGGTAGCCGCGCATCCACGAAAAAGGTTTTTCCTGCACAAACGGATGCTCGAAATCTTTCACCACAAAGTGCAGCGTTGGCTCTTTGAAAATATAGTGCCCACTCGAAGCAGGGCTTTTTTGTTTTAACTCCAACGGGACCTCCCCTAAATGCGGAAATTCCCACGGGTTTTTCATCGCCGTTGGATAATCCGTAATGTGCTTTACATCACGGCCACGCTCCAACACCAGCGTGCGCAAGCCTCTTCCAGTCAGCTCTTTAGCGGCCCAGCCACCGCTGATACCCGTGCCAATGACGATGGCGTCAAAGCGATTCGTCGCACCAGTACGTTCTTTGATGGAATCTATGTTAAAGTAACTCATGTGGATTCATAACACCTCGGCGGTGGACCTCCGAAGGTAAAGTTAAGTGGGTTAGGTTCTACACTATAAAAAAGTCGGGTCTATTTTGACTTACTGTCTATTGAACAAAAATAACGGTCTTTTTGCTTTCCTTTTAAAAATTCTTAGAAAGAACCCCCACCCCTGAGGCCTCCTTCACTTTCATCCTGTTTTTCTAACCAACAATATCCTCAAAAACATCCATTCATCAAGCCCCTTTTCCGTTGGTTATAATCCCCTTGGCAAGTTTCAGCAGCACCCCTACATTTGACCCATCAAAACAGCCAAGAATAACCAACAAAGCATTAAAATACTGAAATAGCCATGGAAACAAACAGATTATATCGCATTGCCAATCAATCAGTTATCGGGGGAGTTGCCGCTGGGATGGCGCATCATTTCGGGATAGACCGCGCACTGGTACGCATCCTGTTTGTGCTGGCGTTCTTCTTTACTGCAGGCTTTCCCACTGTCATGATTTATATCATTTTGTGGGCAGTACTGCCAACCGCCATTAAAGAATCAACGGATACGAGCGTGATTCGTATCTAGGGGTTGTAGTGAAACAGTGTTTGCAAATGAATGCCGACTTTGGAGAGGGTCGGCATTTTTTTTGTGCCAAGGGATGCTCACATCCCGAGCCAAAAGCGGGTTTGAGAACCCGCCCCACTACTGTTTCTCCTGTTCAATCAATGTCTGCACCCAACGAAAGCCCACAAAGGCCGCCAGCATACATCCAATAATAACGCCCCAAAGAGCATAATAGCCATAAGTGGCGGCAATTTGCCCACCCAACACTGGGGCCGCAACCTGCGCAATGGCGTAGCACATGGAATATAGTGCCGAATATTGTCCCCGATTTTGGGGCGTAGAGCGCTCCATCGTGAAGGAGTTCATAAACGGCATGGCCAACATTTCGCTGAGGGTAATGGTAATTACGGCAAGGGGCAAAATCCACACAAAACCCTGAAAAATGATGAAGAGTAAATAGCTGAGTCCGCAAAAAAGCACCCCCCAACTGATAAAGGTAAGTTTAGGACGTAACGGCTCAATGTAGTAAATCAAAATCATTTCAAACGCTGCCACCAACAGTCCGTTTGAGCCGAGCAGTAAACCAATGTAAAATTCGTTGACGTGGAGTTCTGTTTTCCAAAATACGGGTACAATGCTAAAAAACTGCATAAACCCGATGGCAAACAAAATCGTAAACACCACAAATCGCATATAAATACCATCCCGAAAAGCAGATTGTGCTGGCACGACAACCGCATCTTTGTCGTATTCTGCACCGTGGGTTTTGTCCCGATTTTTGACCAATACGGCTAGTACCACCGCCGCCGAAATATTGGTAATACCATCGGCAATGAATAAATATTTGTAGCCAATCGTTGCAAAAAAACCACCCAACGCGGGCCCGATGGCCCAACCGATATTGATGGCCAAACGGTTGATAGCATACGCCCTCGTACGATTTTCGGGGGTGCTGTAAAACGCAATAGAAGTAGAATTTGCGGGCCTAAAAGCTTCACCCACCAGGCTCAAACAAAACGTAGAAATACATAAAGTGGGCAACGTACGCATTTGCATCAGCACAAAAAACATCAAGCCACCCAATGCCAAACTTGCCATTTGGACGTAGTAATGCCCTACTTTATCGGTCAGTTTACCGCCAAAATACGTCCCCAATATCCCACCAGCACCCGCACAACTCACTACCAAACCAGCATTGGGCAAACTGAAATGGAGTGCCTGCGTCAAGTACACGCTCATAAAGGGAATCACCATCGTACCCGAACGATTGATGAACATCACAAAGGCCAGAAGCCAGATTTCGCGGGAGATGCCGCCGTACGCATTTCGATAAAGAGTGGCTGTTTTCTGTAACATAATGCGGCAAAGTTAACAGTCAGCCCGTTTAAAACCGACCGACCGTTAAAAATCTGTTGCTGCTGCCCTGTTTGGTGTTATCACCAAACCGTAAAAATGCAAAGTCGATTAGCGAAGGGATGTTGGTGAAAAAACACCAACATCGGCATGAAAAAGCACTTTAGTTTAGATTACGTCCAACTTTTTTCTTTTTCACCGTAAATACCTATTTTGGCAGTGTCATTAAACAAAATCCATGCGTTATGAAAACGGCTCTATTTCTTTCTCTGATTCTCCTTTTGTCCTGTAAAGTTATTGCACAAGTAACCCTCTCTCCTAACGCAGCAAACAAAGTAGATGTATCGGGGGCCATTCGTTCTTCCACTTTGTCAGGCTCCAATCAACGTCCTGTAGTTGCTACACCCGACGGGGTACTTATCCCCCTTTCTCCTGACTCAGTTTCTTATCTCAGCATTCCCCCCTCTGCTTTTCGCCCCTCTTCGAGCAGCGTGTTTTACAGCATAGGCAATTTCAACAGTGTTTATTTAGGCTCAGGGGCAAATGCTGACCTGTCTGCTCCTGTCTATCTTCCGCACCGAGCAAGAATCAAAGAAATCAAAGCCTGCTATTATGATAATAATGCTGATAATAATTTAAATATGATATTGTGGCAATACAATCCGCAGACACTCACAGGCAATGGATATTATTCTCTCACTACTTCGGGTCAATCTGGCACCGTAAGATGTGGTACTTTTAACAATTTCAATCCTGTGGAGAAACCCTACCATACGATTGACAACAAAAACTCATACTATGCCTTGGAAGTGAGAGCAGCACCGCTTACTTGGACAGGCATCGACATGGGTATTATCAGCGTTCACATTACGTATTTTCCTTACTGATTAATTTTCTGTAATTGTCCGACAGTTCAAAACCGTCCGACAATTACAGCGCTCAGTCTACAATGAAACGCCTCGTTTCCAAGGGATAAAATCATCTTGGGCCAAGCGTTGGGCGTGGGTAAGTTTGCCGCTGGCTACTTGGATAATTTCTTCCAACAACGCATCGGCATTCTGGGCAATGGTTTGTTCTCCCGTCACCACGGGTCCGCAGTCAAAATCAATCACATCTGACATCTTTTGGGCCAAAGTAGAGTTGGTAGCTACTTTCATGACGGGACAAATCGGGTTGCCCGTCGGCGTTCCCAAACCAGTTGTAAACAGAATCACCGTTGCGCCGGCGGCTGTTTTGCCCGTGGTAGCTTCAACGTCATTGCCAGGCGTGCAAACGAGTTGGAGGCCTTTTTCGGAAGATATTTCAGTATAATTGGTTACGTCCTGAATGGGAGCTGAGCCGCCTTTTTTGGCCGCACCCGCTGATTTGATGGCGTCGGTGATGAGTCCGTCTTTGATATTGCCCGGCGAAGGATTGAACGCAAAAGCCGACCCGACCGCATCGGCCTTACCCGAATAATCGCGCATGAGCCGCTCAAACTTGGCCGCTTTTTCTTCTGTAACACAACGGTTTAACAATTCTTGCTCTACGCCATGCAGTTCAGGAAATTCAGCTAGTAAGGTTTTTCCTCCAAGGGTTACCAAGATATCCGACACCTGCCCTAAAACGGGATTGGCCGATATTCCTGAAAAGCCATCCGAGCCCCCGCATTTTAAGCCCACGACCAGCTCGGTAATGGGCACGTCTTCGCGCTCGTGTTTGTCAGCTTTTATCAAGCCCAAAAACGTCTGCTTGATGGCCATCGACATCATTTGCGCTTCCGTACCCTGCTGTTGTTCAAAAATGTACAACGGTTTATCAAAATGAGGGCTGCGCTTATGAATTTCGTCCATCAGAATCTTCTCTTCAGAGTTTTGACAACCCAAACTCAACACCGTAATTCCAGCCACGTTGGGGTGCACCGCATACGATGCAAACAACGAGCACAGTGTATGCGCATCCTGCCGCGTACCGCCACAGCCACCTTCGTGCGTGAGAAATTTGATGCCATCGACGTTTTTGAAAGGTCTTTTTGTCATGCCGGAGGCATCTGTACTTGGAGCAGCAACGCTAACAAAAGGTTCTATTTTCTTGATGACATCCATTTGCCCGTTTTGGTACAAGTGCAAAAACTCCCGTACTTGGTCGCGGTACAGGTCGGGTTGAGCATAGCCCAGTTCACGCTCAAAAGCATCTTTCAGGGTCAATACATTTCGGTTTTCGCAAAATACCAGCGGTATTACCAACCAATAATTATACGTCCCCACCTTACCATCCGAGCGACGGTAGCCTTTAAACGTTCTGCCTACCCACTTGCTTACGTCAGGCGGCGTCCAGCTGTAGGGTTGGCGCTTGGCGGTGCTGTAAGGCTCGGAATCATGCTTTAAATTATAAGTAGTAACTGGCTCACCGCGCTTGATGGGTTGCGAAGCACGACCCACCAACACACCATACATCATGACGGCATCGCCGATGGCTAGGTCTTGGGTAACAAATTTATGTTTTGCGTAAACGGTATACGGCAATACGTAGCTTTCTCCCTCAAAATCAACCACTTCCCCCGCAGATAAATCGCGCAGGGCTACAATAACGTTATCATTTGAATTTACTTTTAAGACTTTATGTAACATATCAATTAAGTTATGGGAAAAAGCGATAAATCTCTTTTCGGGGCAAAATTCGGGCAAATACGAGTACATCGCCTTCTAAATAAAGGCCAATGCGGTATTCTCCTATCCTGATTCTGTAGGCATTTTTATAACCCGAAAGTTTTTTGAGATTGGGGATATTTTGAAGTGTTTTGGCTTCTCTGACTGACAATACCACGTCTTGAAGCAATAACCTTAGGGCTTCAGGCAACTTTTTGGCATCTCTCAAATAGGCATTCTCATAGTCGTATTTCATACTGTTATTTCTGAAAAAGCCATTTTTCAAAGTCTTCTTTCTCTTTCTCAGTAGCTCGCCCCTCTTTCTTTCCCTCCTCCATTGCCAAATACAGGGCAGTATCCTCTTGTTCTTCCGTAAGCTCGCGTTGCTTTATTTCAATATCCAATGCTTTAAGTACACTCATCAAAGCCTTCTTTTGTTTTGGAGTTACCTGTATGTCCAGCATAAGGCGTTGTTTTCGGAGAGTTGCTGTTGCAGCCATTGCCTTTTGTTTTTTTGGTAAATTTAGAGAGATTATGATTTCTATCAAAAGCGATTCAGCGTTTTGTGTTTACTTTTGCGCTACCAATCTTGATTAAGATTCCCATAATCTCAAATCCAATCAACCACAATAATGGAATACCGTATCGAAAAAGACACCATGGGCAAAGTAGAAGTGCCAGCCCATGTGTATTGGGGCGCACAGACCCAGCGCTCTATCATGAATTTCCCGATTGCGCAAGATATTAACAAAATGCCCAAAGAAATCATTCGGGCATTTGCCTATCTCAAAAAAGCCGCCGCCATCACCAACTTTGAAGCAGGCATTCTTCCCGAAGACAAGAAAAACTTGATTGCCCAAGTATGCGACGAAATTTTGGATGGCAAACTCAACGACCAATTCCCGTTGGTGGTGTGGCAAACTGGCTCCGGAACCCAGTCAAACATGAACTGTAATGAGGTGATTGCCTACCGTGCGCACGTCATCAATGGCGGGTCATTGTTGGATGAAAAGAAATATTTGAATCCCAACGACGACGTCAACAAATCGCAATCTTCGAATGATACCTTCCCGACGGCGATGCACATTGCGGCCTATCAGATTCTGACTGAGGTAACCATTCCCGGCATCGAAAAACTCCGTGATACACTCCAAGCCAAATCGGAAGCCTTCAAAGACGTGGTAAAAATCGGTCGCACCCACTTTATGGATGCTACGCCGCTGACACTCGGTCAGGAATTTTCGGGCTATGTTTCACAATTGAATCACGGACTTCGCGCCATTAAAAACACCTTGGCGCACCTTTCAGAATTGGCACTGGGCGGTACGGCCGTAGGTACAGGAATCAACACGCCAAAAGGCTATTCGGAAAATGTAGCAGCGCACATTGCTACGTTGACGGGCTTACCTTTTATCACGGCTGAAAATAAATTTGAAGCACTCGCCGCCCACGATGCCATCGTTGAAGCCCACGGTGCGCTCAAAACAGTGGCCGTAAGTTTGATGAAAATTGCCAACGACATCCGGATGTTGTCGTCAGGCCCGCGCGCGGGTATCGGTGAAATTCACATTCCCGACAACGAACCAGGCAGCTCTATCATGCCGGGCAAAGTAAACCCCACACAGTGCGAAGCCATGACGATGGTGGCCTGTCAGGTCATGGGTAATGACGTTGCCATCAACATTGGCGGCTCCAACGGTCATTTTGAATTGAATGTATTTAAGCCAGTAATGATTTATAACTTCCTGCACTCGGCACGTTTGATTGGTGATGTATGCGTGGCGTTCAACGACCATTGTGCGGTAGGTATTGAGCCATTGACCGAAAATATCCGTAAGCACGTCAACAATTCACTGATGTTGGTAACGGCGCTCAACCCCAAAATCGGGTATTACAACGCCGCCGCCATTGCCCAAGACGCGCACAAGCGCGGTATTACGCTCAAACAGGCTTCCCTCGAATTTGAACTCAAAGGCTTAGATTTCACGCACATGACCGAAGAGCAATTCGACGCGTGGGTACGCCCCGAAGATATGGTGGGAGGTTTGAAGTAAATGCTTATTTAGAACCGAAAACCGTTAAATGTAAAATTTTAAATGTAGAAAGTTGGTTCTTCTTCCCAAGGAAGTCGGCTGCGTTGGTAGCCGACTTTTTTTGTTTTAGCAGTCGCTCGGCTCTGACGGTTTTAAATGACACGCCGCCTGCCGCGCAACCTTTTCATTATTTTTTTGGTGGGGATGATGGCCCATCTGAACTTTCTTGAATATCGACGGTTGGTAGGGTATTTGCGGTTGGGCGTGAGGTTGTTGAAAACAAGTGCCACCGCCAGAAGTATAAACACTCCTGAAGCAACGGGCGTTAGCACAAACCAATAACCAAGGTCCTTTATTTTTTCAGAACCAATGACGGCTATCAACGCCGTAGCACCACCCGGCGGATGTAGCGTCTTGGTGATTTGCATACTGATAATGGACAACCCTACCGCCAATGGGGCCGTGAGCCAGATAATATTAGGGAAAAGTTGGTAAATGGTCACACCCAGCAGCGCAGAAATGAGATGTCCACCCACGAGATTACGGGGTTGGGCCAACGGACTTTGGATGGCACCGAAAATGAGTACAGCAGACGCTCCAAACGAGCCAATCAAGAACAAATTGTCAGTTTCGGAAAGGGCGCTTTGTAGAAAGGCAATCAATCCTACCCCCAAAAAAGCACCTACAAATGACCAAAAATTCTCTACCGAATCAACGAGCGTTTCTTTATAAACGATGTACTTAGCTATCCTGTAGCCTCTTCTAATTTTTGACTTTACCATTTTTGGAATACAGCTTCTCGCGCCTTTCGGTGTGTGGAAAACGTCAGATACGCAATTTGTACTACAAATATCCAAAAGTTATACCGTATTTTCAGCGTTTTTTGATAGGAAAGATACGTAAAGACAAAGGAGGCTTTTCTCCGCATACAGGCCGTCGTCCCGCTCCAAGTGGTAAACCTACCGCCTCAGGGTTATAGAACCGCACTTGAGTTTTTCTTTTTAGAAAGTAGGTACGCAAAAAAATAGCTTTGTGAACACCTTACGAGTTTTTTAGTACTACTGCTATGAACGTCTTCGGAAACCTCGCACTTCTTTTAGCCTTTATTGGCTATTTTAGCCTTGCATCTATGGCTGGCAAACCCACCCCAGGCGGGGACTACGGCGTAGGACACGCGTTTGCCTTGCTATTTGCGTACGCTGCCGTGGCCGTGGGCATCAGCATCGCCACCGCCATTGTCTTATGGAAAGGGGGCTTTGATTGGGTAACCGAAAAAACCACTTTACGCAACACATTCGTGATTTCGGGGTTAATTGCGCTGTTGATTTTCAGCTTTTTTGCCGCAATGATTAACGGCGGCGGCGCACCTTGGGTCATGCGGATTTTGGGAAAATATACCATTGTTTGGGCCTTGCCGCCGTTGTTGTTGGCAGGTTTTATATTAGTCAATACTTCACTCCAAACCCTCGTACCCGCTGTGATTTGGCAATGGGCACTGAAAGGCGTCGTGCTGATAAGCGCGGTAAGTTGCGTTTTGATGTTGGGCGAATGGCTCGTCAATATCCCGATTGCAGCAGCACAACATGCCGAAATGAGAGACGCAGAAGACGCGCACCGTCAACAAGAATTTTTGGACCAAATTGAAAAGAATAACCCCAAGACTGAGATGGTCTTGATTCTGGTTTTTACCACTAAGTACCATGACAAAGCCGTGCGGGAGGCCGCCCTTGCCAAAATAAAATCAAACCCTGAATGGCAGCAATATCTCGTTAGTCGTTTGGAAACACCGTGGGCAGGTGAGGTTTTTCCTTTTTTGGCCGACAATGACGTTGAAGACCGACGGCTTTTTGCCGAGCCTATCAAGGCAGGTATTTTGAAGATGGCCGAAAAATTTAAGGACTCTATGGAGCGCACCCACACTTTCTATGACGGTCAGTTTTATTCCGAAACGCAAGCCATCCTGCAAACCATCGCCAAATTTCAAGACTTAGGCGTTGACTACGCACCTGCCGTACGAAAATTACGGAAGGCGCTGGATACCCCGCTGAAAAGCTACCAGCAAGCGGCCAATTTAAGATGTATTCCCGTACTAGACAGCTGGTTAAAAAAATATGAAAAAGAGAAATAGCTCTGCTATCCCAGACACCGAGCGCTTTGCGGATAGAGGCGTTGCTTTGGAAGATCTCGCCACTCACTTTGTAGTCCATTGCCCCAAATGTCAGGGGAAAGCACAAATCAACCCCACCAAAGAGCCAGCTTCAAAAGCAGACTTTCGACTCATTTGCCCTGATTGTTTCCACGTTGAGAGCCCAGGCCATTGGTATGGGGCCGCAACAGCACACGTTTCGGTCAAATGCCGGGAATGTTACCAACCACTAAGCCGATCGGCTCCTTGGAATGGGATTTGGAAAAAACTCGCCATGCACTGTACGCACTGCGGCGACAACTGCGAGTACGAAGCAAGTATCTCATACGGGTATTTTCACGAAAGCCGTATGACCGACCCAATCTTCGGCCTGCCGTTGTGGTTACAAAAAGACTTTCGCGGTGAGTTGCTTTGGGCCTACAATTACGACCACCTAGAAATGCTCCGGGAATACATTACCGCAAAACTGCGCGAACGGGGTATTGACCCACGAAACACCATTCGTAAAAACAGCTCGATGGTCAGCCGGTTGCCGATGTTTATCAAAAAAGCATCCCTTCGGGAGGAGCTTTTGAAATTGATTGCGACAATGAAATGAACTTTCTGCCAGTGATACCTTCTCTATTTCTTTACGCCAAAATAAGAAAAATACAGACCTTTCGTTGGTTCGGAATAACTCACTGACAACACTTTGGAAGTAACTTCTTTGTCTTTTTTATCGTCATACCAGCGGTCGTCCTGATAGCTGCCTATTTTGGTTTGGCCGTAGTATAGCTCAAATCCTTTTGTGATGGTTTGGGCGGTAACCCCTTCCAGTTTTTGGGTTGATTTCTGAGGAATGTAGTTGGTCCTCAACAAGTTGAATGTGCCGTCACTTTTTTTGGTTATTTGTAGACTGGGCAGCTGATTGTCGTCCGTAATAGCAATGCAGAGCGGGTCCAAAAAAGCATTGGTACGGTACATGCCTTCCAGTACGTTGGGGTCTTGGCTGATTTCGTCTTTGTTACAGCTCCAAAAGATACAGAGAGAAAACAAAAAAATGGAGAGCTTTTTCATAGCAACAGTTGGATGATGGTTTTGTACAAAGACGCTCACTCATTCTCAATGGTTGGAATGAAAAGCCAACTTCTCAACACTCCTACATACCAAGAGCGCCCAAGGAATCAATCCCCAGACGCTCTTGGTATATATACTTGATTTACAAACTATACGTCGCAGATAAGGACGCATTTTTTGAGGGATTCCAACATCCCCGCTTTGTCTTTGGCTTTAGGCACAAATTCTTGTCCGATGTAGCCCTTATAGCCCGTGGCAACGATGGCTTTCACGATGGCTGGGTAATAAATTTCTTGGGTTTCATCAATCTCATTACGCCCCGGATGTCCTCCCGTATGGTAGTGGCTGATGTATTTTCCATAACGCTGGATATTGCGAATATGGTCACCGCTCATGCTTTGCATGTGGTAAATATCGTACAGCATTTTAAATTTTTCAGAACCAACCATTTCACAAAGTACAGCTCCCCACTCAATATTATCGCATTGATAATCAGGGTGACTGGCGCGTGAGCTCAGCAATTCCATCGTGAGCGTTACGCCGTATTTTTCGGCCAATGGTATCAATCTCTTCACGCCTTTTTGGCAATTGAGCAGCCCCTGATAATCGCCTAAACCGTTGCGATTGCCCGAAAAACAAATGACGTTGGTCACACCCGCCGCTTGTGCTTGCGGAAGCAACTCTTCGTAACATTTATAGATGGCATCATGGTTTTTGGGATTGTTTAGGAAGCTCGTGAGTCCTGTTTTTTCAGGCCAAGGATCGGCCCAGCCCATGGCGGAAGTGAGTCCGTATTTTTTCATTATTTCCCATTCCTTCGGGCCTGTGAGCTCTATTGACTCAATGCCCATGTCTTTGGAGGCTTGGCAAAGCTCCTCAAACGGAATAGAGGCATAGCACCAACGGCTGACGGAATGTTTGATATTACCTTTCAGTTTAAGCGGTTCGGCGGCCATGGCTTCATTCGTTAAAGCGGTAGATAAGGTTGCCGCCGACGCACCAAGCGTTTTGATGGCATCGCGGCGGGAGAGGTTTGATTTCATTAGAGATATTATTTTTCTGTCTTAACAAAGACACAACTTACCTATTTATAATGATTTTTGAAATTGTTCTTTCAATCCCAAAATAAGGAGGTTCTAAATAAAGACAGCCACCTATGTGAATAGATGGCTGTCTTTTTATTCAAATTATGGATTAACTCTCCCGCCCCACCAAAAATTCCGCAAATTCAATCAATGGTTTTTTACGGTCTACTGGCAGCGGTAGGGTTTCCAACGCCTCAAATCCCTTGGCGAAATACGCATCGGCCATCGTTTGGGCGAGCACATCAAGGCCGAGTCGGGTATAAATTTCCGTCACAGCAGCTACTTTTTCCGACGTGTCGTAGGTCCCTTGTTCAAGGCTCAGCCAGTAGTTCAAATCGTCTTTGGTTTTTCCTTCGGCTAGTAGCAGCGCTTCGATGAGCATGAAGGTTTTTTTATTGGCAATGATATCGCCGCCCACCTGTTTGCCAAACTTTTCGGGGTCGCCGTAAACGTCTAATAAGTCATCTTTGAGTTGAAAACCTAGCCCCATATTGACGCCCGCGTCGTAGAGCAATTGGGTGGTAACTTCGTCAGCCCCCGCAATCATCCCTCCCAATTCCATTGCAAAACCCAACAGAACCGAGGTTTTGAGGCGAATCATGCCGATGTACTCTTCCTGCGACACGTCGGTACGGGTTTCAAAATTCATGTCTAGTTGTTGGCCTTCACACACTTCGGCGGCGGTGCGATTGAAGCGACGGATGACGCGCGGCAACTGCGCAGGTGCCACATCCAACAGCAATTCATAGGCATTGACCAGCATCACATCTCCCGACAAAATAGCGGTGTTGGCGTTCCATTTTTCATGCACCGTAGGCTTGCCGCGCCGCAGCGGTGCACAGTCCATGATGTCGTCGTGCATGAGCGTAAAATTGTGAAAAACTTCAACGGCAATCGCAGGTTTGAGGGCTTTTTGCCAATCATCAATAAAAAGATTGGCCGACAAAACCGTCAGTAAAGGCCGTAAACGCTTGCCTCCCAACGACATAATATAACGAATGGGCTCGTACAATTCGGCGGGCTCCTCGCCGTAAGTAGTATGTTGAATTTGTTTTGAAATTGCTTCCAGATAGGGTTGAAAAGTCATCAGAATTTCGGGTTGTCTGTTGTCGGTCTTTTGTTGTTGGTTATTATACGTTGATTAATAGAACTTTGCAAATAACGGGCAACAAATAATGATTAATTTTAATGGGTTTCGAGCCAAAAATAATGGAACTTATGGGTATAAACGGTCAGCCGGCGAAAAAGTTTTGAGTATCTTGCGCGAAAAGCCCGACTCAACCCATGCTCCTTATCATTTAAACCTTTATACAACTTCATCTTCCCACTACCCACAATCCTTAACATCATGTTGCGCACTTTACACGCTTACTTTTTCACTTTCTGCGGTTGTTTTTTGCTGATTAGTTGTGCTTCTTCACAACCCAAAACAGCCGCACCAACGCTTCAATCCACCAACAAATGGCGTGATTTAGTGGCTAATTCGCCAGTTTTTCGCCAAAGTCATGCAGGTTTTGCACTTTATGACCTTGAAAAACAAGAAACGGTAGGCGAATATCAATCTGACCGTTATTTTGTCCCCGCTTCCAATACAAAATTGTTTACGTTGTACGCAGGGCTGTGCCTTTTGGGCGACTCTATCCCCGCCCTACGGTACACCACCACGGGCGATTCTCTGATTTTTTGGGGCACGGGCGACCCCAACTTACTTCATCCAGACATGCCATCAAGCGGGGTTTTTGACGCATTAAAAAATTGGCGCGGACACCTACTTTATTACCCTCACAGCTACATCGGTAAGCGGCTCGGGCCGGGCTGGTCATGGGGTGATTACGCCGATTCTTATCAGGCCGAACTCTCTGCACTTCCACTATATGGCAACGTGGTGCGTTTTTCCAACAGCAACGTCAGTCCACGGATTTTTAAAGATAGCCTGCGCACGGCGGGCTGGTCAGATGAGTTTAAACTGTCGCGCGATGAGTTCAACAACTCATTTTTTTCTACGGGCTGGCCCACTAAATCATTTACAGAAGATGTACCTTACCGAACTTCGCCAGGATTGAACGCTCGGTTATTGGCCGATACCCTAAAGAGAGAAGTGAGATTAATTCATAAGCTACGGCCCGGTGTTTCGTATCGCACGTTGAAAGGATTACCGATTGATACCCTCTACCGCCGCATGATGCACGTCAGCGACAATATGTTTGCCGAACAGGTGATGTTGATGTGCGCTTCGCATCTTGACACCAATAACCTCGGCTTTGAAAGCAAACAAAGCATTGACTACGTCAAAAAACAACTACTGATGGATTTGCCCGACGAACCCATTTGGGAAGATGGCTCGGGATTGTCGCGTTATAATTTATTTACACCCCGTTCGATTATCAAATTATTACAAAAAATCTATGACAAAGTACCTGACCAACAGCGTCTCTTTGGGATGATGGCCGTAGGTGGGAAAGCGGGCACCATCAAAAACCAATACAAATCGAAAGAGCCGTTTGTTTTTGCCAAAACAGGTTCTTTATCAAATGTGTACTGCCTGAGTGGTTATTTAAAAACCAAAAAAGGTAAGACATTGCTATTCAGTATGATGAACAATAATTATATCGTTAAAACCGCCGAAATTCGTCGGGAAGTAGAGCGTATTTTAACAGAGATACACGAGAAATATTGAGTAAAACAAATAATCATGCAAAGGCGCGGAAACACAGAGGCTTCGCTAGAAAAATCATCCATAGAATCAGATACGACAATGACGACAATAGAACAAATAAAACAATACAACGCAGGCCGCAATGCGCTGCTATTGGCGCACAAATACGAGCGCATGACGGGAGATTTATATCGTTTTTTTCGGGCCACAGGCCATTTGTTTTATAATGATTTTGCGCAGCACTTTTCGACCATCGATACCTCGCGGGTATGGGGGTGCGGTGATTTACATTTGCAGAATTTTGGCACCTACAAAGCCGAAAATAGGCTGGTGTATTTTGATTTGAACGATTTTGATGAAGCCATGCAAGTACCCGCCACCTGGGAGTTGAGCCGGATGCTGGTGAGTATTCACTTGGCCGCCGAAGAGCTGGACTTGGAAGAAGCCGAATGTAACCTGCTAGTCAAGGCGTTTTTAAACAGTTATACCCAAACACTTTTGAGTGGAAAACCCATTGACATTGAGCGTCGTACGGCCACGGGAATGTTGCAGGCATTCATGGAAAAACTGGAAAAACGCCGAAGAAAAGACCTGATTAAAGAGCGCACCGTAAAAGTCGACGGTGAACGAAAGCTGAACGTTGACCACGAAAAAGTGGTGGGTATTTTGCCTGAGCAAAAAGCGATGGTAGAGCAAATGGTAATGGAATGGCAACAACAACACCCCAATCCGTTCTTTAAACGCATCTGTGACGTGGGTATTCGGATCACGGGCACGGCGAGTTTGGGGCTAGAGCGCTACGTTTTGTTGGTAGAAAGTCCCAACGAAAAGTTGTATCTGCTCGACCTCAAAGAAGCACGACATTCTATTTTAAGTTCACATATTCAGTTGCCACAACCCCTTTGGGAAACAGAAGCCCAACGTATTGCAGAAATCCAAAAGCGCGTAAACAATGTACTTCCTACCCTGCTCAACCCCATTGCAAACGGCACTAAATCGTACATTCTGAAAGAATTACAACCCGAACAGGATAAATTTGACTTTGAATATTGGGACGGAGAAATGGAGAGTCTGGAAAACTTGATTCGGACCATGGCCATGCTGACCGCCTCTGGACACCTGCGCAGTGCAGGGCGGCAGGGGTCGTCTATTGCCGATGAACTCATTGCTTTTTCGCAGGAGACCCAGTGGCAGCAGGATTTAATTTTTTATTGTAAAGCCTACCCCACCAAAGTACATCAGGATTATTTTGATTTTTGTGAAGCCTACGAGGAAGGTTTTTTTGAGGAATAACCCGGCAAGCAGGACATAACAAAAACCTCATGCCTTTCGTTGGATGATAGCAAGCATACAATTCCTTCTTGAAAAAAAATATTTTCGATTAAATTTGTTTTACTGCAAACTCAAGCCATTACTGCCAAAACCCACAAAGGCATTCAGCTAAAGTTTAAGGAAGTTTTTGTCGAAACGAATCGTTTTCCCGTATATACTGCTAAATGGAAAAGTGATGCTTTTAAAATGACACATCATTATTTTGAAGATTTTATACGCCGCTAACCGCCCGCTCCATGACTTTTTACCGAGTATTATTTCTATTACTATTGGGCACTTCTGCGTTTGCGGGAGGGATTCGGGGCGTTGTTACAACCACAAAAGGCGAGCCGCTCGCCTATGCCGCCATTGCCGTAAAGGGCACAAATTTGGGAACAATGGCCAATGCCGAAGGACGTTATGAGTTGACATTACAACCCGGACGGTATGAAATTATATTTCAGTATTTGGGGTATAAAACCATTCTCAAAGTCGTTGAAATAACGGCGGATTTTCAAACCCTTGATGCTACTCTCGAAGAACAGGCCCTCAACATCAACGAAGTAAGAATTGGCTCCAAAAGCGAAGACCCTGCCTACACCATCATGCGGAGGGCCATTGCAAAATCACGTTTTCATGCCTTGCAGGTGGCTTCTTACAGTGCCCGCGCTTACATCAAAACGACGGGAGTAGCCACCCAAATTCCTTTTTTTGCCGAAAAAGCACTCAAAAAAGAAGGCATCGAAGAAGGGCGCCCCATCTTGAACGAAAGTGTGAATGAAATTACTTTTCGGCAACCAAACAATTACCAACAACGCATTATATCTACCCGTAATAGCCTGGACAACAGCGCACCTAGCCCCAATGCCTTTGTGTTGGCTAGTTTCTATGACCCTACCGTTGGCGATGCCGTGTCGCCGCTGTCGCCCAAGGCGTTTGGGTATTATAAATTTGAATACGAGGGTTCGTTTCGCGAAGGAGATTTGGAAGTAAACCGCATCAAAGTCATTCCGCGCTCCTACGGCGAAGGGGTTTTTAAAGGTAAGATTTACATCATTGAAAATACGTGGGCCATTCACAGTCTCGACCTCCAAACCACGGTTCAGAGCCTCGACGTAGACGTCAAGCAGGTCTTTAATCCCGTGCAGCAAGTGTGGATGCCCACCAACTTGCAGTTTCGGTTTGGCGGCTCTATGATGGGTTTTTCGGGTGAATTCAAGTACATTATTTCGATGACCTACAAAAACCTCATCGTCAACCCCGCCTTTAAGGAGTCAGTGACGGTATTGGACGAAAAATTTGAGAAACCCACCAACGACCTGACTAAAAAAGACCTGCGCACCAAGAAACTCAACGAGTTGGCCAAACAGCAAAAAGAAGTTTCGACCCAACAGATGCGCAAAATCATGAAGGAATACGAAAAACAAGAACGACAAGAGCGTAAACAACAAAAGGAAGACCTCAACGTAGTTCGGAATGATTCCATCATCATTGATTCGATGGCCAACAAACGCAGCGATAGTTTTTGGAATGAGATTCGCACGATTCCGCTCACCGAAATCGAAACAAAAAGCTACAAACATTCTGACAGTCTGCGGATTGTAAAACAAATCGAATTCAAATCCGACAGCACCAAGGCCAAGAGAGATTCTTCCAAAGTAGACTTTATCAGCATTCTGACGGGGCGCTCGTTTCGGCTTTCTAAGAAATGGGTGCTAGACTATGAAGGGCCTTTCCAACCCCAAAATGCCACCTACAATACCGTCGATGGCTACGTGCTGGAAAGCAGTTTTAATTTCAAACGACAATTCCACCGCGACAATACCTATTACATCAAACCACTCGTGCGCTATGCCTTCGGCCGACAGGCCGTTTCGGGAATCATGACCACGGGTTGGGCAGGACGCCGGCGCGGTATTTCATTGACGGGTGGGCGGTACGTGTCACAATTCAACGCCGACAATCCCATCAGTGCCAACGTCAACACGACTTCTACGTTGTGGTTCGAGAATAATTTTATGAAAATTTACGAAAAGGATTTCGGGAAATTATCTTTCAACTACGCCCGCTTGGCCGATGTTTTCAGCATCAAAGGGAATCTTGAATACGGTCGCCGCTACGAGCTAACCAACCTCGAAAACGCCCGCCCGTGGATTCGATGGAATCAATTTGCTTTTTCGCCCAATGCTCCTTTTAATCAAGAATACAGCAACAGATTTGCCGCCAAAGAATTGAATTACCGCTTCGAAACCCACGAAGCCCTCACTTTTGACCTTTCAATTACGTGGCGACCGGGCCAGCAATACCGCCTTTACAACGGCCGTAAACGTTATCTAAACAACAAAAACCCGTCGGTCATTTTGAAATACTCAAAAGGAATTCCAAACATTGCCAACAGCGTAGTAGATTATGATTTGGTAGAGCTGAGTCTAAAGCAGGATGTGCAGACGGGCGTGCGGAGCGAGCTGCATTATATTTTTTCGGCGGGCACTTTTCTCAACAATCGTAGCGTGTATTTTATGGATTATAAGCACTTTATGGGCAATCAGGCATTCGTGCAATACGGCGATGCTTTTGCGCAGTTCCGTGCCTTGAATTATTATCGATACAGCACTTCCGAACGTTTTCTGGAAGCCCACGTCATCAACGAGTCGCGTCGCCTTTTGCTGACCCGCATTCCTTTTGTGCGCTTGGCAGGTTTGAAAGAAAACCTCATGGTGCATTACCTGCTTACGCCTACCCTCCCCCACTACACCGAGCTCGGCTACGGGCTGGATGGTTTGATTCCAGGTTTTCCGTTTTTCAGGGTAGAAGCCGTGGCCGTATTTCAGGATTTCAAATACCAACGTACTGTTTTTCGCATAGGGACGACGTTGAAATTTGGGCGGCAGTAAGCACGCGCCTCCCAGTTTGAGATGCTTACCGCATCACAAATTTGATGCCGTTGTTGGTGTTATCACCAACAACCATATAACAAAAGTTACAACAGAAGGCTATTCACGTCTAAGCAATAGATCCCAATAGCTTCTTCTCATGAACCCTCACTATATTCAGTTTTTCACCGCCACCATCTTATGGTGGAAGAAACTCCTGCAACCTGATAAGTACAAACAAATCATCGTCGACAGTATGCGTTTTTTAGTGAATGACAAACGAGTGAAAATTTACGGATTTGTCATTATGCCCAATCACATTCACCTTGTTTGGCGAATTCAGGACAATCACCTTTTAGAAGATGTTCAGCGAGATTTTCTGAAATACACAGCTCAACAAATCAAATTTGATTTACAGGCACACCATCCTCAGGTTTTAGCTACATTTGAAGTAAATCTAAAGACAGAAAATATCAATTTTGGGAACGCAATCCATTGAGTATTGATTTGTTTGACCGAAAAACCGTGGAGCAAAAGTTGGTATACATACACAACAATCCGTTACAGGAAAAATGGAACTTAGCCGTACATCCGAGCGATTATCAGTATTCTTCATTTCGATTTTATGAAACCCAAGAGGATGATTTTGGCTTTTTGACGCATTATAGGGAAGATTAATAAGGAGCTTTGCGCCAAGGCGGGGTTGTTGGTGATAACACCAACAACGGCTTTATAACCACGTTGAAATTTGGGCGACAGTAAGGGGTAGTACAGTATTATAAAATATTTGTCGCACTCGTTAAAAATGGCACACTGATGATGCGGATCCTGAATCCCAACATTCATCCAGACGGGAATGCTGATTTTCGCTGATTGAGCCGTTTCATTATTTTTGCTAAATTTTTAATACTCAGATTTTATTAAAATGACTAAAGCAGAACAAAAGGTATTGGATGATATTGAAAAATACGGGTATCATATTATCAATGTTGCTAATACTGGAGATGAAAAGGACATTGAATTTTCGTATTCAATAGGACTTTTTACGACTTTTCATAAGCCTGAAGTTTTAGTTTTGGGTTTATCCATAGATATAAGAAATATCCTAATTGAAAATGTAGCTTATGCTTATGAGCAGGGAACAGAATTTCGAATAGGTGAGTTTAGTGGAGAAATAATCAATAATTATAACTGCTTAATTATTGATGTTGAAAAACATTTGTACAAAGAATATGTAGGTTGGGCAATGTGGTATAACCACTACAAAGACTTTCCCATCATTCAAATTATCTACCCTCTTAAAAGCGGTCTTTTTCCATGGCAATCGGAGTTTCCCGAAGAATTGAAGTATCCAATTCTGAATATCAACTATGCCAATGGCTGCAATGATTGGGCCTAGCACCGCCTTGTCATTTAAGCCGTTGTTGGTGTTATCACCAACAACCTACTTTCTGCTCACTATCGCAGCAAAATATACTATTTAAATGCAAGTGCATTAGCAGTATCTGTATCATCGTTAATCCATTAGCTACTTAAATAAGTTGTTGGTGATAACACCAACAACGGCATCTAAACCTATCGCATATTGATTTTCAATAGGTAAAGCAATTAAATCTCCTTCTTTTGTTTTTTTTACTCTTGCCATAGTCTATATTAGTTAAAATAAGTTGTTGGTGATAACACCAACAACGGCATCAAGAGATGCTTACCGCATCACAAATTTAGGATTGATTATCTCCATTACTTTCTCCGTAGCACCCGCATTTTTCTGCACGTATTCGCGGCAAATATTAGCTTTTTGTTTCCTTAACTCCTCATTTTCATACACTTCTGTGAATACCTTGGTAAACTCATCGGCATTAGCCACGGTCTGCGCGCCGCCAAGTTGGAGTAAGTCCAGGGCTTCCTGAAATTTTTGGTAATACGGCTGTCCGAAGAAGATCGGCATGCCAAACACCGCCGGCTCCATCGTATTGTGCAATCCATCGCGGTAGCCCCCACCTACAAATACAAAATCAGCGTAGCGGTAAATAGACGAAAGCATACCCACTGTGTCGAGAAAAAGAAGCGAAGAAGAACCTTGTGAGAAATTTCCGTTCTCCGTTCTCCGTTTTTCCGTTTGCCCTCCTTCATTTTCACTCTTTCCCAACAACTGACTGTAAATAAGCGATTTGGCTGTCACTTTCTCTTGCCAACTTTTAATCTGTTCGGGGTTGATTTCGTGCGGGGCTACAATTACTTTCAGAGGTTGATTAAAGTTATTCAGGAATGAAAAAATCACTTCCAGATCATCGGGCCACGCGGAGCCGACAATAAGCAGCGGCGTGTTGCCTTTGAATTGTTCAATCAGCGAAAAAGTTTTGGCCTGTTTAGATATTTGTACTACTCGGTCCAAACGCGTATCTCCTGCAAGCGTAACCTGCTCATAATCAATTGACTTAAGCAAACGCTCAGACTCCTGATTTTGAACTAAAATATGGTCTAAACAAAAAAGTACGTTTCGGTAAAAACCGCCGTAGGCTTTAAAAAACAATTGATTGGGTCGAAAAATGGCCGAAAACAAGATGGCTGGAATGCTACGCTTTTTGAGTGCTGAAAGATAATTCGGCCAAAATTCGTACTTGATAAAAAGCGCCATATCGGGCTGAACTACGTCCAAAAAACGAGACACATTGGCGGGAGTATCGGCGGGCAAGTAGCAAACAATGTCTGCTTGGTCGTAGGCTTTTTTGTTTTCATAGCCCGACGGCGAAAAAAATGTCAGGACGATTTTGGCGGTGGGATATTGCTTCCGACACGCCTCAATCACGGGCCGCCCCTGTTCAAATTCGCCCAAAGAAGCCGCATGAAACCAAATGGTAGATTGGTGATTGGTGACGGTCCGTTCTCCGTTCTCCATTCCCCGTTCTCCTTCCTCCGATTTCCTACTTCTGACTTCTGACTTCTGAACTCCATTTTCCGTTCTCCGTCCTCTGTTCCCCGTTTTCCGACCTCCTACCTCCGACTTCTGACCTCCAATTAACGCCCACGTCTGTTCCTGCCCTTTGACCCACAGGCGGGTTTTGGTGTGAAAAAGGGCGACTAATTTGGCAATGCCCTGCGCAAGATAAATTCCAAGGGTATAGATGAAAGCGAACAATTTTTGGATGAGTTACGTTATTTCCGTAAAAATAATCACTCAATCACTAATTTGCTCATAAATAAATGAATTGGCATCCACTCAATGACAGTGCCCAGTTGGAGGAAATCAAAAAAGAATCCCACCGTTATCCCGTTTTGATTTTGAAACACAGCACCCGCTGTTCTATCAGTTCCGCGACCCTCGGGCGGTTGGAGCGCAGTTGGAAAAACGAGGAAGTAGGCGATTTAAAACCTTATTTTTTGGATTTGATTGCGTATCGCCCTATTTCAAATCAAATAGCCCAAGAATTTGAGGTAGAGCATGAATCGCCGCAGGCGCTCATCATCCGCAACGGTGAAAGTGTCTATGACGCCTCCCATTTTGACATATCTTTTGACGACCTCAAAGCGCAAGTAGCGGCTTTGGTCTAAGCCGTCCGCTTAATTATACAGAAAACCAAAGAAAATGACGGAGCGCCACGGAAAAAGCTGAAATACTTCAACGTGGCGTCCTTTTTTATCTCTAAGACCCTCTGTGTCAATGATTTACAAATCACTGCTCTATAGCGGCAAAATAGTCTTTGATCTTTTGGGCCTTGTCTTTGCCCACAAACTGCGCAATTCTATCAACGTCTGCCTCGCGAATGGCCTTTACACCCCGAAATTCTTTGAGCAAATTAGCGGCTGTTTTCTTCCCGATTCCTTCGATATTTTCCAGCTCACTCACAAACGCATTGCGACTGCGCTTATCGCGGTGGTACGTGATGGCAAAACGGTGCGCTTCATCGCGAATTTGTTGAATAAGGCGCAATGACTCTGATTTTTTGTCGATGTACAAAGGGAGCGTATCTTCTGGAAAATAGATTTCTTCCAACCGTTTGGCAATGCCCACAATGGGGATTTTGCCGTAAAGTTTCAACGCCTTGAGCGCATCGCAAGCCGCGCTGAGTTGGCCTTTTCCACCATCCACTACAATCAAATCGGGAAGTTCGGCCTGTTCTTCGAGCAGGCGTGTGTAGCGGCGCGTCACTACCTCGTGCATACTCGCAAAGTCGTTGGGTCCAATCACCGTTTTAATGCTAAAATGTCGATAATCTTTCTTCGACGGCCGTCCTTCCTTAAAACAAACCATCGCCGCTACGGGATTGGTACCCTGAATATTGGAGTTGTCAAAACACTCAATATGACGCGGTAGGCTTTTGAGTTGAAGGTCGGCTTTGAGCTTAATCAGCACCCGGTCGCGGCGGTTGGTGGTGGCGCTCGATTCAATCATCTGCCGCTCCGCTTTTTCTTTTCGGAAAAAGTGCACGTTTTTGAGCGCCATGTCTAGCAAACTACGCTTATCACCAATCTTCGGAATCGTGATTTCGGCTTTAAAATCTGTGGTAATGTCAATATTAGAAATGATTTCTTTGGCGTCGCTTTCGTACGTGGTACGCATTTCAAACAGCACCAACGCCAGAATTTCATCGTCGGGCTCGTCGAGTTTTTTCTTCACTTCGAGCGTTTGGGCCGCCATGATATACCCATTCACGATTTTGAGGTAATTTACGTATGCTGCATCTTCATCAGACGCAATCGCTACCACATCCACGTTACCGATTTTAGGATTGATAACCGTTGATTTGGACTGGAAACTTTGCAGCGTTTCTAGCTTCATTTTCCATTCATGGGCTTTTTCAAACTCCATTTTCTCGGCCGCCGCAATCATATTTTCCTTAAAATAGTTTTGCGGAATGCTCAGTTGTCCCTTCAAAATCTGGTGGATTGAGGCCACTTCGCGGTCATAATCTTCCAACGACTGTCGGCCTTCACACGGCCCTTTACAGCGTTTAAGGTGGTATTCCATGCACACTTTAAACTTACCCGCTTCGATATTTTCGGGGGTCAGATTAAGGTTGCAGGTACGGAGCGTATACAGCTCCCGAAACATATCGAGCAGGTTGTACATGGAGCGCGCATTGGCAAACGGCCCATAAAACGTCCCCGTTTTTTTATCAAGCCGTCGCGAAGTCTCCACCCGTGGAAACGGCTCATTAAACACCTTGATAAAAGGGTACGTTTTATCGTCGCGGAGCAAGATATTGAAGCGCGGCTGATAACGCTTGATGAGTTGGTTTTCGAGCAAAAGCGCGTCAAACTCTGTATGTACAATGGTGTATTCAATGCGCCGAATCTGGCTCACCAAGCGTCTTGTTTTGCGGTCGGGATGGTTTTTAACAAAATAACTACTGACGCGGTTTTTGAGATTTTTGGCTTTCCCAACGTAAATAATTTCCCCTTCTTCACTAAAATAGCGGTACACGCCCGGCTCAGTCGGGATTTTAGCTAACTCTGCTTTGGCTTCAAAAACGGACATATTGGCTCAGTTTTTACTAACGACAAAGTTCGCCAAAGTTTGGGGAAAGAAAAATTGGGGAAGACACTTATGCGTTTACATCTACGTGTCTAATCAAAGGGAGTGACTACATTCAATCCCATCCTTCCGATTTTCCAACAACGTTAAATAATTCACGATTCGCAAATTGCGAATTCTTGCCCCTCTTTTTACTTTTATCACTTACTTTGCGTCTTCATTCATTGCTAATTTCAATAATCAGTTTTCAAAACACAACAGCCAATCAAAATCTAGTATTATGAAAAAGTCTCTCATCGTTTTTCACTTCTTACTTTTTTCTTTCGGTGCAATTGCCCAAAACCAAGATTATCAGAACGTTGTTAGCGTTCAATCGGGCGTAAGCCTCTTTTCTCCCTTCCGAGGCACCATCACCGGCTCACAAGAATCGTCGGATACAACGGTTTCTTTTTCGTCAGGAAACGCCAGCAATTTCCCGCAAATAAACATTGCTTATGACCGTGGTATCAGCAAATGGTTTTCGATTGGCGGTGCTGTTAGTTACAATAAAGGCTCAATGGACTTAAAAAATGTCGTGTATGACAAAACCGAAAACCTCGGCGATGTCAAACTCAACGTATCACGTATTACGATTGGGGCCCGTGCGTTGTTTCACTACGGCAACGCCAACCGCGTAGATATGTATTCGGGCGTTCGGTTAGGCGTCGGTATTTGGGGCGTAAACGCCAGTTCAAGTGCCGTCGACGGTAAACTTGACGAGGTTTTCAACGAAGCGGGCGGCAGCGGCATCTGGCGTACCGTACTCGGCAACAAACTTAGAGGTGGATTTGTAATGCCTCAGGTACAAGTAATTCTGTTTGGACTGCGCGGCTACATTACCGAAAGCATCGGCCTAAACGGCGAACTCGCGGTAGGCAGTCCTTATTTTGCCTCGATTGGCATCAATTACCGCTTCTAATTAAAGTATTCTTGCGTCAGACGGTTTAGAATTGTCTGACGCAAGAATTTCACTGAGTTGTTTTTTTACGCCAAGCGGTTGATAAATTTACAACGCCTCCTTATTCTAATGAGAAACGAATAGGTAAAAAGTATCCAACGCGCATGTTTTTTCCACTTTGACGACCCGGTTTCCATTTCGGAAACTCATTAACAACTCTTAATGCTTCTTCATCACATCCGTATCCAAGACCGCGTGTGATTTCTACATTGGTGATATGACCATCTGCCTCTACAATAAATTTCAGATGAACCACGCCCTTAATTTTGGCTTCACGCGCCGCTGCAGGATATTTTAAATGATACTTTATAAACCTGTTTAAAGAATCTTGACCGCCCATAAACTCCGGTGGTTCTTCCACAAGTATAAAAACCATTCCTTTTTCGGTTTGCTGCGCCAGTCCCGCCAAAGGTAAGAACAAGAGCATTAATAGGTACCATTTTTGATGTTGCATTGAAGAGGGAAATAATATTAATTATTGTAGCTAAACTAAAGCGTTATTCTAACTAATGGTCGGACTGTTTACAACCAGAAGGCCATTACCTGTTACTCCAGCGCAAATACAATCGGCATCGTAAATTTTACCCGTACGGCCCGCCCCGACTGCTTACCCGGTTTCCATTTAGGCATCAATTTCATGACGCGGATGGCTTCTTCGTCGCACCCAAAACCAATGCCTCGAATCACGTTGATGTTAGACAACGAGCCGTCTGGCTCTACCGTAAACGTCAGGTACACCCGCCCTTGGATATTACTTCGTTGCGCAGGACTCGGATAATGCAGATTTTTCATTAAAAATGTCCGTAAGCCTTCGTTACCACCTGCGAATTGCGGGTCAATTTCTACTTTTTCAAATATTTCGGGCGCTTTGGCTTCTACCTCAGCAGGTTTTGTAGCTTCAGGCGCGGGGGTATCTTCGGGCGGTGCTATGATGGCTACCTCATCGCCCCCCGTACCTTCAATGGTTTCTTGCCCTGGGTTGGCATTCTCCAATTCTTCCGGGGCGGGTGGCGGATCTTCATGGGGCGGGTTCTCGATCACTTCTGGCACCAAATACCGCACTGTCGTTTGCTTGGGTACCTCTTTAGGTTTTTCCAATTCAGGCAACGGCTTTTCTTCTTTCGGAACAGCGTTTATTTTTATCAATTCCACAGGAGTTGTCGAATATCCAATTTCATCAGGGGCCAGACTTCCGTAGAGTATTGGCCCAATAAACAGCAACAAAAATAGACCAATGCCCAGCAAAACGGCATTTCGAAGCACTTCGGGATAAGATTTTCGGAGGTCATACGCGCCGTAAGCACGGTGACGGTTCATAAAAACAATGTCGTCCAAAGTCATAGCTTCGCTACTCTCAGCCAAAGCTGGGAAGGGGTGGTTGTAATTACTCATGGCTATTTTTTAGTTTAGAATTAGTGCTTTTTTAGTTCTACAGAAAATGGATCTTTATTATTTTCTCCGCTCATAATCATCTGATTTTTAGAAACTTTAATTTCAACCAAAAGGGTTTGAGAAAGTTTATTCTGGGCAAAAACAGCCTTCAATAAGTGGGTATTACGGTTGTAGCTATACGCAGCTACTTTACGGTTTTTATGGGTCCCGTATTCCAATACAATCACATTGCCTTTGTCAAAATAGACTTTACTCAACCCAGAAGCCAAATTAGCTGAGCGGGATAGTGCAGGCCAACTATTAATCACTTTGTAACTTCCATCCAACTCATCGTTTTCAGTTTTATCAACTGAAAAAACCAACCATAAAGGCAACAAAATAGCCGAAAACAACCCCAGCCTCAGCGCATTATTGATTCTAGGCTCATTACGGGTTGAACGAAAAAAGAAAGCAATCACTTCACGCAAATGCAATGACAACAGGTATAAAACCCCCAACGTAAGAATAATGGACTGGAGCAACGCTCCCGCATTGAGATGATAGAAAACATTGATAAACAGAATATTCATCAGAACTGGCAACAAGATAAATACGCCCAAAAGCCGGGTTTTGGGAAAGAGCAACAACATTGCCCCGCCCAACTGAGCAAATGCCACCAGCAAGCCAAATGGATAAGAATAACCAAAATAAGCCCAAGTTAGCCACTCCCCCGACAATTCATTGAAGGGCTGGGAGAGCATCGAAAGCGGTACTTGAAACTGCAATTTAAATATCTTCTTCCAACCAAAAAGAGCAATTCCAAACGCCAACGCATAACACATGACCGTCAAAACTACCGAAAAAATGGCGCTATCATCTCTCTTTTTGAGATGCCAATAAAAGGAATAAATCAGTGCTGCCACTACCGAAACTCCCGCCCCTAAAAACACCAGCGGCGGGCTTATCCACGCAGGACGATAATCTCGGCCTACTTGTAAAACCAAGGCACTTATAGTAAATCCGGCGACTAGGCAGGTAATAACCTTCCGCGCCAATGAATCAGCATTCATAGCTTAAAAGTTGAGATAAAAAGGGTTAGAAATGGAAGCTGATGTTACAAACCATACAATCCAATAGAAAAACACCTCGTAGGTGGAGCAAGCGGGATATTGTAAAAGTTTTATGGCTGTTAAAAGGCAATAGCTAAGCCAGAAAAGCCAAAATGGCTTTTTGAATCAGCGAAAAAAGGCTGTTTTATCCTAAAATTTTTCGGAGAGGAGCGCAATCACGCTGGCACCGCATACCGATGGGGGGCTTTTCTAAAAAACCACGTCCCCAATGAATACGCCACCCCGCATACGCCCAGCATCCACATTATTCCGGCAGTGGAAAGAAAACTCCACGACCCCTGCGCCATGCCCGACAGAAATGCCATCAGCATCATAAACAGCCCGACGCCCAATATCAGCGCACTGCGCAGGGCAAACGGATAAGATTGACGGAGGTCATAGGCCCCGTAGGCTTTGTTACGAAACTCAAAAATGATATCGTCCAACGACGCATTTTCGAGTTGTTCGTCGGTCATGGCCACTTCGTGTTGGTACGTTTCGCGTAGATATTTAACCGCTTTTGTATTGGCTTCCTGGGTGATTTTTTCCAGTGCTAAATCAAAGTTATACCCTTTCCAGAGGTATTCCTCGGCTTCGCAGGCTAAATGATCAAGCAATTCAGTAATCAGGGCGTCGTTGGTACTGTTGCCGAGAAGGTGGTTGTGCAACCTGCTTAATTGTTCGGGAGTTAGCTTTTTCATCTCAAAAAGTCATTGGGTATTAGTCACTGATAATCATCCAATTCATTAGGTATGAACAACAAATTGAATAAAAAAATTGATTATTTCTTAACCTATTGACAGTCCTTGTTGGGGTTGAAGCAAAATTTGCATCGCTTCCACAAAACGCTCAAATTCAGAGACTTTTTGGATGGCAGTTGCGCTCCCGCTTGGTGTGAGGGTGTAGTACTTGCGCAACCGCCCATCTACTTCCTCTGATTCGGTTAGCAAAAAACCTTCCTGCTCCAATTTGTGTAATACCGGATACAACGCTCCGAAGGTCAGAGTGATTTCGCCGTTGGTTCGCTCCTTTACTGACTGGGTAATTTCGTAGCCGTACATACGTCCCTGCTCGGCCAACAATTTTAACACAATTGTCTTGAGAGTTCCCCGTAAAAATTCGTTACTTGTTGCTTCCATAAGATTTAAAGAGTGATTTATGAGAACAAATATATATAAGTTTTTTATATATTAAAATTCTACACTGATTTTTTTCAAATTTAATTTAAAACCTAACGAAAACTGCATCATTTTGATTTCATCCCACGTTATTATGATATAGGAGGGGAAAACTTTAACGGTCGTTTTCTCTTTTCTGAAGCACGAAAACAAGAAACCGTAATAAATATGAAAAACATACTGCTGTACACAACAGCCGTCTCATTGGTGGTTCTGATTCAATCCTGCAACTCAAACCCCGACCCCACCGAGCTAAATTCACTCACCTTGACGTTTGACCATCGCGTTGGGGATAAGACACTTACGTTAGGAACTGGCACGTATCAAAATACGTTGGGAGAAGACTTTTCGGTGACAACGTTCAATTATTTTATCAGCAATATTTCGCTCAAAAACGCCGACGGCTCCACTTTTGTTTATCCGCAGGATTCGAGTTATTTTCTGGTAAGAGAAACATTTCCGGCGTCCAAAAAAATTACGTTGAAACGTATCCCCGCTGGTGATTATACCGCCATTACGTTCACGATTGGCGTGGACAGCCTCCGAAACACGATGGACCTCAGCCGCCGAAAAGGCGTACTGGACCCAGGCGATGCTTCACACGAGGGAGATGGCATGTATTGGTCATGGAATTCGGGCTATATTTTCTTAAAAATAGAAGGCAACTCCTCTAAAATCACCCCAGACCCCGCCGGCAATCAGAAGTTTAGGTACCATATAGGTGGGTATGGAGGCTACAACGCCAAAACGTTCAACAACCTCCGAATCGTGACTTTGCCGCTCGGAAACATTCCCGCCAAAGTTGGCCCCAACCAACAGGCCGTTGTCAATATCACTACGGACGTATCGAAATTGTTTGACGGAGCGCAGAAAATCAGTTTGGCTACGACCCCTACGGTTATGTTTTCGGACTATTCTACCACCGTTGCCAACAATTACGCTGCTATGTTTCGAGTTTCGGCCGTCAAAGAATAAAGGAAGTTATTCATGAAAAAAAAATTCATCATCGGGTTGTCGTTGGGTCTTTGGGGATGGGCTGCGTGTAATCGTACCAACGAACCTCCCACCCCAACCAACCCCGACCCCTCCACGGATAAAATTGAGATTCCTCAGCCGAGTTATTTTCCCAACAAAGTGTACGATTTATCCTCCAATCCTGTAACATACGCTGGGTTTCAACTGGGAAAATCATTGTTCTACGACGGTATTTTATCGCGCAATGGCACCATTGCCTGCGGCACCTGCCACCAACAAGCGGCCGCTTTTACCCACCACGGGCACGACCTCAGCCACGGCATTGACGACCGAATCGGGGCTCGCAATGCCCCTGCCATTCAGAATTTAGCTTGGACCAAAGCGTTTTTTGGGGACGGCGGCGTGCCACATTTGGATTTATTTCCAATCGCGCCCATCGAAAATCCCGTTGAAATGGACGAGAAATTACCTAACGTTCTGCGAAAACTGCGCGAAAGCAAAAACCCCAATTATCCCGGACTTTTCAAAAAAGCCTTTGGTAGCCCCGACATTACCACCGAACGATTTAGCAAAGCCCTCTCGCAGTTTATGTTGCTTATGGTTTCCAATAACTCCCGCTACGACATCTACTTACGAGGCGCCACCAACGCACTTACAGCCACTGAGAAAGAGGGACTTACGATTTTCAAACAGAAATGCAGCAGCTGTCATACAGGAGAACTATTTACGGATCAAAGTTACCGCAACAACGGGTTGAGCACCGACCGAAACCTCGATCAAGGGCGTTTTAATATTACCCAAAATCCCGAAGACCGTTACAAGTTCAAAGTTCCTAGCCTGCGGAATATAGGCTACACAGCTCCTTACATGCACGATGGCCGATTTACGTCACTGGAGCAGGTGTTGGATCATTATTCAAAAAATATAAAACAAACACCCAACCTTGATGGTTTACTTCAACAGGATGGAAAACTGGGCATAGCACTTACGGAAGAAGAGAAGCAAAAAGTCATTGCCTTTCTGAAAACACTATCCGACGAACAGTTTGTTCAGGATACTCGTTTTTCAGACCCCGGCTTTGGACATTCTTTCTAATTCCCAACTTATTAAGCGCTTCAATTGTTCATTTATTCCCCAAAAACAGTTTTTTTTGCGTTCTATTTTTTGAATTAAACAGTTAGTAAAAATGTATTCTACGTCTGCTTTTGCCAACATGATACGAAAGTCTTACGCCAAATCGGAGGGTGATTCTCCGCTGTTTTGCTGGGACATTGTTCAGCTGTACCGGGCAACGTCAACCAATACCCAACACGATGTTTCTACGTTGAAAACCCTCATGGCAACGCAGCAATGGTCATTGGACCTCAATTTTGATGAGTTGTTGAAAAATGAATATACAATTGTTGTCACCGATACGCGTCAAACCATCCAATGGGTAAGCTCATCGTTTCAGCAAATGACTGGGTATACCAAGCACGAGGCCATTGGGCAAAAACCGAGTTTTTTGCAGGGTGCAAATACCAACCCACAGCAACTTGCGTTTTTAAGAGAACAACTCACGGCTGGTAACAAAACCCAGACCGAAGTGGTGAACTACCGTAAAAACGGTGAGGAATACTTGTGTTGGATTGAGGCCTGGCCAGTCATGAATCGCAAAGGCGAATTAGTCAATTATTTGGCTATCGAAAAAGAAGTAAAACAAGTTGGATAATCTTTCAACGCAGCCCCTTCATTCTTGTCCCCGCTGTCATCGGTCGTTTGCATGTACGCCCTCATCGGCGTCGGGTTGCGTGTGTTTTCAGTTTAAGATTCCCCCTCAGGTGGCCGAATTTATTAAAGCGAATTTCGACAGTTGTCTGTGTCCAGCGTGCCTTTCGGAATTGATTGAGGCGTCAATTCCTAATTAAACCATTTCGTGGAAGAATTGTCCCATTAGCAGCTTTCTGGAAAGCAAAAATAACGTATCTTCGACCGGTAAAATAGCCCTGCATCTGAATGAAGACCTTCAACACTTACTACGCCCCATTATTGACTGCCATCACAACGGCGTTATGGGTAGGCTCCTGCCAAACCAAAGAGACCGATGTGCTTGAAGAAGGTTCCTTTAAACTCATTCAGACGCAGATTTTCGATAAATCTTGCGCCACGTCAGGCTGCCACGCTTCGGAGCAAGACGCCTCCTTCCGTCAACACGGACTAGTGTTGACCGCCGATGTTTCTTATACTAATTTGATTAATAAATTTGCCAAAAACACCGCTGCCAACGCCGATTCTATGCGTTTGGTGATGCCCGGCAACGTATCTAAGAGCTTTCTTTACACCAAAATCAATTGCAGCGCTGCATCGCTTTTGGCAGGAAAACAGTATGGAAACCCCATGCCGCTGGGAGCCAACGGGCTTTCGGTGGGCGAAATAGAATTTATCCGTAAATGGATTGAGTCAGGAGCGGAGCGTTCGGGTGGATCAGTCGACGCCTCGTTGATTACCAATTCGGTGCCGCTGTGCGGCTCTGGCTTCGGAAGTACATTTACGGCCCTCGCTCCGCCCAAGCCAAGCGAAGGCCTACAACTGCATTTGGAGCCATTTGAGGTGGCCAATACCTACGAGCGTGAGATTTTTGTGCGTAAGCCCGTCGGCAATTCGTCTGAGCTATACATCAATCGGGTTCAAACACGCATGAGACCTGGCAGCCATCATTTCATTTTATATAATTTCAAAAACCTCGCCAATTTACCCACTGAGGGGCAAGTTCGTGACCTTCGCAATTCCGATGGGACCAACAATCTGCTTACTTTTTTGAGTATGCAAAATCACGTTTTCTGGGCAGGTACGCAAACACAAGAGCACGATTATCAATTTCCCGAGGGCGTAGCGCTCCGTATTCCTGCCAATTATTCGTTTGACTTTAACTCTCATTACGTCAATAAAACCGCGGGAAAAATCCCCGGTGAAGTCTACGTAAATCTCTACAAACTAGAGAAGGAGAAAGTGAAAATTGTGGCCAATTCGCTCAATTTAGCCCACGAAAGCTTTAGCCTACCCGCAGGACAGCGCACGGTAGTAGCCAAAACGTTTACCTTTTCAAAACCTACCAAAGTGCTGATGTTGACTTCTCATACGCACAAATTGGGTGAAAAATATGTCATTAAAATTGTGGGTGGTCCCCGCAATGGGGAGATTGTCTACGAAAGTACCGACTGGGAACACCCCCTTATCAAAACGTTTGTGCAACCCCTCGAATTTAACAAAGGCGAGGGCCTGATGTCGGAAGTGACCTTCAATAACACTACCACCAAAACCGTCAAATTCGGTCTTACCAGCGAAGACGAAATGGACATTATTTTCGGATATTATTACGAACAGTAAATGGCCAAATCGGGATTTTACTTCTATCGAAATAGTACGCCTCTGTGGTGTTGTCTGCTGCATTAAGTTTCGACAAGGAAAGCCAACAAATATTTTTGCGCGTCTTGCTGGGGAGGTTTGTGTTTAAACGCTCTTTTTAGTTATTAAACAAAATCCTTACCAGCATACACCATGATCAATCGTCGTACTTTCATTCAAAATACTGCTGCGGGGGCAGCGGTCACCTTATTTTCTCCCTACGGAATCGCCGCGCCACGCGCCACCAAGTACCGTACGGCACTCATCGGTACGGGTTGGTGGGGTATGAATATTCTACGGGCCGCCATAGCCGCAAGGCAATCGAAAGTAGTAGCGATGTGCGACGTCGACCAAAACCAAATCGGCAAGGCGGCGGCGGAAGTAGAAAAACTAAACGGTGATAAACCCAAACAATACCGCGATTTTCGGGAACTACTAGCGACCGAAAAACCCGAAATCGTGATTGTAGCTACCCCCGACCACTGGCATCCACTGATTTGCATCGCGGCGGTGCAAGCGGGCGCACACGTGTACGTCGAAAAACCCATCAGTCACACCATCAACGAAGGGAAAGCCATGGTAGCTGCGGCCCGCAAAACTGGCAAAGTGGTACAAGTAGGAACTCACCGTCGCGTATCTGCGCACAACATCTCGGGTCGGGATTTTATCCGTTCGGGCAAAGCGGGCAAAATCGGAATGGTGCGCACGTTTGTACACTATGGCGGCGGCCCTGGTCAAGTAACCCCCGATAGCGAAACCCCTCAAGGAATGGATTGGGATATGTGGTGCGGCCCCGCTCCGCTCCGCCCTTTTAATACCAAAATTCACCCGCGCGGTTTTCGTCAATACCTCGACTACGCCAACGGGACGTTGGGAGATTGGGGCATTCACTGGCTCGACCAATTGTTATGGATAATGGAAGAAAAATATCCGCGTAAAGTATTCTCTGCAGGTGGACGCGCCATCAAAACCGACAATACCGACGCGCCCGACCATCAAGTGGCCGTGTATGAATTTGAAAACTTCACCGCAACTTGGGAGCACCGCCAATTTGCGGGAAATAACGCCGAAAAAACGCACCCACAACAGGCCGTAGGTTGCTATTTCTACGGAACAGAAGGTACTTTTCACATGGGTTGGCTTGATGGTTGGACATTTTACCCAACCGACTCCAAAAAACCCGTTATCCACGAAGACGCCAAACTGGACCTGCCCGACCAGCAAAACATTGCTAACCTATGGGCTGATTTTCTGGACTCCATTGAGAAAAAAAGAACTCCCGTTTGTGACATCGAAATCGGCCATCGCTCCAGCAACATGGCACTGCTTGGTATGCTCTCCATGAAGGCAGGACGAAGCATAGAATGGGACGGAGAAAAGGGAATCATCAAAAACGACCCCGAAGCCAACAAACTTCTGGAAAGAGCGTATCGGAAGGGTTGGGAATACCCGAAAGTATAGCTGTTTTGAACCTAAAAACTGAGAAGTGAGCAATGTAAAACCGCAAAAGCATGAAAGCTGCTTTTGCGGTTTTACTTTTGAAGAAAGTATCCTAATAAACTTTACAATTACTGATGAAAAAAATCCTTTTCTTCTTTCTATTCTATGCTTTTGCGCAAGCCCAAACCTTCAAAAACCCGCTGCTCCCCGCGGGAGCTGACCCGTGGTCGATTTACAAAGACGGCTTTTATTTTTACATGCATACTACCGGTAAAGATTTGACCATCTGGAAAACCAAAGATTTGTCGCAACTCGCCACGGCTCAAAAAACGATTATCTGGACTCCGCCCGCCACGGGCCCTTATTCAAAGGAAATCTGGGCACCCGAACTGCATTTCTTACAAAATAAATGGTACATCTATTTTGCCGCCGACGACGGTCGCAACCGCAATCATCGTCTGTACGTATTAGAAAACTCCTCTCCCGACCCCACCCAAGGCACTTGGATGATGAAAGGACAACTCAAAACACCCCAAGACAAATGGGCCATTGATGGTTCGGTCTTTGAGCACAATGGCCAAATGTATCTTACATGGTCGGGCTGGGAGGGCGACGAGAATGGTCGCCAAGATATCTATCTGTGCAAAATGAGCAATCCGTGGACCTGTGTCGGCAAGCGTATCCGTATCGCCGACCCACAGTTTGAATGGGAACACCACGGCCTGCTAACCCGCCCGGGGCCTGACGATAAGCCCATTGTATTGGTCAATGAAGGTCCCCAGTTTCTGAAAAGCCCTAACGGCAGAATCAACATCATCTTTTCGGCAAGTGGCTGCTGGACAGACTATTACGCTTTGGGTATGATTCACGCTGCTCCCACTTCCGATTTAATAAATCCTGCGTCTTGGAAAAAGCATCCGACGCCCGTATTTTGGGCAAACAATGTATCAGGAACTCATGCCGCTGGGCATAATAGCTTTTTCAAATCGCCCGATGGAAGCCAAAATTGGATTCTTTACCACGCCAATTCGGAACCAGGCCAAGGCTGCGGCAAACAAAGAGCGCCGCGTATGCAGCCCTTTACCTTCACTGCCGACGGTGTACCCGTTTTTGGAACTCCGCTGTCGCCTGGAATAGAAATGTCGATTCCAAGAGTGAATTGATCTAAAACAAAATAGGGGGTGAGTAAAGCAAGCCTTAGCCACCCCTATTTACGTCCCCCTACTTCACCACCGGCGGCGTATAAAACTTCCAGTTTGACTTATAGTCTCGGCTTAGTTTCTTATTAGTCATCACGGCCCTAACCATGTCTACGGGCAGGGAGTTTTGTTGCATCACGGCGTCGTGAAACTCCTTGTAGGTCATTTTTTTGGTATCGACCAATTCCTTCTTCAACGCATAAAACTGAAACGCGCCCGTCATGTAGGCCAGTTGATACAACGGCTCATAGCCGCCCACAAACGACCGACGCACTTCCCCTTCGGCATTGGCGCGCTCATGGCCTACGCGGTCCACGAGGAAGTCAATACACTGCTGCGGTGTCCATTTACCGAGGTGGTAGTTGAGCGAGAAAATAATCCGGGCGCAGCGGTGCATCCGCCAAAACAACATCCCGACGCGGTCTTCGGGCGACTGAGGAAAGTTCATATCCCACAAAATCATCTCCCAATACAACGCCCAGCCTTCGGTCCAGAACGGCGTGCGAAAACGACGATAGGTTTTGTAGCGGTTGTTCATAAAACCCTGTAAATGATGCCCCGCAATAAGCTCGTGGTGAACCGTGGCCCGCGAAAAATGCGGGTTGTTGCCGCGCATGCTCATCAGCTTGTCTTCGTGCGACATGGCCGCCGTGGGATATGAAATCAGAATTGTTTCTCCGCCCAAAAAGAACGGGCTAAACTTCTGACGCTCGGCCGACATCATCGCCATGCGCCAGGTTTCTTCGGCAATGGGCGGAACGGTAATCAAATCTTTTTGTTTCAAAAATGACACCGATTCGTTGTAAAGCCGCAGAATCATTTCGGGCTGCTTGCCCACCGGCACCATGGAATTTTTGACTTTTTCCTGCGCTTTTTTCCAATCATCGCCAAAGCCCATCTCACGGGAGGCTTTCAGTAATTCACGGTCGCACCACGCAAATTCTTTGTTGGCAATATCGATGAGTTCTTCGGGCGTATAGGAAATAAACTCAAATTCTAACTGACGAATGAGCTCATCGCGCCCTACCGCTACCCCATTGATACCGCTACCGTCGTCTTTGAAAGGAGTGCCCGACTTGGCTTTTTTTGCAAATAGATTAGCATACGACGTCAACAGCGTATCCACTTTTTTGTACGGCTCAGGCATCCACCACGTAAAGTTGGGGTCGTAGGCGTTGTAAAACTCAAAGACACTTTTCAGGGCGGATTTCAGTCCCGTAGCGGTGCCAGCGGCCCGCTCGGCCAACACTGGGTCGATTTTGTCCATTTTCGCCACGGCTTTACGCGCTTCAGCTATTTCCAGACCAAGGGCATTAAACTCGGTAGCCATCTGCTCACCGTTGACGGCCGCACCGCGTCGGCGTGATTTCTCCAACGCATAAATCTTCTCCGCAAACGGGAACCAAGGCTGAATCTGCCCCACTTCGACCGCTTCTTTACCCAATTCTCGAATATCAACCTGTAAATTTCGTTGAAACAATACATAATCCACTTGGCTATCAACGGGTAATTTGTCAAAGTCCATTTTTTGGAGCTGTCCCAGATAATCATTGGTCAGTTTTTCTAGTCGCTGACGGCGTTCGGGGGAGTTTTCGACCACGTAAAACCGCGTCAGACTGCCCCGATCGGCGGCATAATTGGTCATCAAATGGTGGACTTCGCTCGTTTGTTTATACAACGAATTGGTGGGGGAAGGTTGGGCATACACCGCAGTCAAACCTGAAAAGGTCAGTACTGCACTCACCAAATAGTGTTTGGGGAATAGCATGAAATCAAAAGGGTTAGTTTGGAAATGAAAGGGTTTATGCGCGGCAACTCTGATGGTTTTTATCATTAACAACGCACGTTAACAAAAGTAATCAAATTGTAACAAATGCCTTACAGCATCGTAGTCAGAGTTTTCTCTTCATCTTCATCCCACCACAAAGTTGGGGTACCTTCAGGTGAAGGCCGTTTGTTTTATTCCCGAGTCAGAAAACTTATGGTTTATTCTCCCCGTATATAACAAAACCCAGACAATCTTATCTTTTATAAAAAAATGAAAATATCCAAAAGCGGTAAAATACCTCATTTGAACTCATTTATCGTACGGTATACAACTATCCGAACATTAAACTAATTTTGTCGTTATTAAATTAATATTATCCTTCAAAGACAATCAGAACTATATCGAAGTAGCCATTGAACTGAAATTCCAAAAATGAGACTGAATTATATATTAAAAAAAACGGCATTTTTCATCGTTATACTGCTTATCTCTGCATTAAACAGTACTGCACAAGTTCAATCTGGCTTTGTAGATGAATCGTTTAGGGGGATTTGGCTACCAAATGAAGGAGTCAATGGAATTAGTGCTTCCATAGTCGGAGTCACCTTTGACACTAACGGACGAACTTTCGCGTGGACCAAAGACGGACGGGTATTTGTATTACCATATGTATTGCCCAACACAAATAAAGATAATTATTCATGGTCGCTGATGCTCGATATTCGAGGTGATGTCAAAGGTAATTTTGACGGAGGAATGCTGGGTTTTGTGTTAGACCCTGATTTTTTTACCAATGGCTTTTTTTATGTGTATTATTCAAGTCACATTGTAGGGGGCAGCAGCGAAGATGCCGCCATTGGGAGGGTCAAACGCTTCAAAGCCAACAACCCAAATCACCCAACCCTTTTGCCAACGACCGATTATGGTAGTTCGTTAAATAAAATCCTCATCGGCGAAAGCAACTCCACGGGCATACCCATTACAAAGCTATCGCACATGGGGGGTACGTTGGTGTTTGGAACCGACAATTCGCTCATCGTTTCGACGGGCGACGGCGCTTATTACTCCAACGATGATAATGGTTCACACCCCGAAACCGCCTATCAGGAATGTCTGAACACAGGCGTAATGACCAATGCCGAAAACATCGGAGCGAATCGCTCTCAACTCCTTAGCTCTCATTGCGGTAAGCTCCTACGTATCGACCCCAATACGGGAGACGGCCTACCCTCCAATCCGTACTATAACGCCGCCAGCCCACGCACCGCCCAGTCCAGAGTTTGGGCGAGCGGATTTCGAAACCCTTTCCGAATCATGCACATTCCCCTCACCGGAAATCACACCGACGACCCTGGAGATTTTTTGGTGGGTGATGTGGGGCAAGGTGATAAAGAAGAATATAATATGGTGGTAGAAGGCGGGCAAAACTTTGGTTGGCCACGTATTGAAGGAATGAATAAAACCCATAACCGCCCCTCCGCTTACTGGCCAGCCAATCCTATCAAACCCATTATAGACTACCGTACCACTCCTGAAAATACGCCAGGTCGCGCTATCAAAAATGACACTATATTTAACATCGGCAGTGCACAGGTACCTGGCATCAACCCCATGCAGGGCAACTCAGCCGTAGCTGGTGTGTATTATAATAAAGATACCTATCCTCCAGCGTACAAAAACACTTATTTTGTGGGTGATGCCAGCGGTATCATCTATAACGTAAAACTGGATGCGAACTACAATGTCCAATACGTCAATCGTTTCAATTATAACATTAGTGGAGGTATGGTATCTATGGCCATTCACCCCATAGAAGGCACCATTTACTACGTTTCTTATGGGGGTCAGCAAATTCGTCGAATGCGCTATTCCCCCAACAATCAACCACCCATTGCCAAAATTAAAGCTGATACCACGGCGGGCAGCAGCCCTTTCATCACGGCTTTCTCGGCGCTAGACTCCTACGACCCCGACAACCAAACGATTACTTATCAGTGGAATTTTGGCGATGGTAGCCCCGTAGAAACCACCCTTGCCCCTCACCACGTTTTTACGAATGCGGGGCAAACATCTTACAAAGTAAAACTCACCGTGACCGACCCTAACGGCGAAAAAGGCTACGATTCTCTCTATGTAAGCCTCAACAACACCCCTCCCGTTATCGATAGCAGCAGTATTCACGCGCTGAATTCTATTGCGGCCAATGCCGCATACCCTATCACCCTCAGCGCCTTTGCCTCCGACGACCACACCGACAGCGCCCAACTTACGTACGTCTGGAAAATCATGCTCGCTCACAATGACCACGAGCACCTTTACACAACCTACACCAACAACAACCAAAACATCTCTCTCCCTTCTTTGGAGTGCGAAAAGGGAGTGGCCACGTACTGGATTCGGATTTATCTCATCGTCACCGACCAGCAGGGGTTATCAACAACTTATACCAAAGACATTAACCTCAATTGTGTGGGTTTACAACAATCCATTACCTTCCCCGCTATCCCCGACAAACTAACGACGGCTTCGGCGTTTGCCCTAAATGCTACCGCAAGTTCTACGTTGCCTGTTTCCTACTACTTGGTTTCGGGCCCCGCAACCATAGGCGGCTCAACCGTCACTTTAACGGGAAAACCCGGACAAGTAACAATTCGGGCTGCTCAACACGGAAGCACTCTCACTAACTATAATCAAGCCCCGATTGTGGAGCGGACTTTCAACGTCACGCGGCCCATTATTCAACAAACGGTTACGCTGGATTCTGTCCCGCCCAAGCTAATCACCTCACCTGCTTTTACGCTCAATGCCACTGCTTCTTCGGGGTTTGCCATCAAGTATTTTGTGGTAAGCGGGCCCGCCACCCTTTCCAATGGAAACCTCATCACGCTTACTGGGCAAGAAGGCACAGTAAGGGTGCGAGCCGTTCAGGCGGGGACTTATACCACCAACGGCGCGTTTGCCGAGCGTGAGTTTACCGTCACGGATCCTTGCCCACCCGCCCGCACGTTGACCCAAATCCTAATAAGCGGAGCGCCCCTAACGATTCAAGCAGGACAAACCATCCAAGCCGCCAACCTCATTCAAAGCGGAGCGAATGTTGTTTATCAGGCAGGGGCAGCCATTGAACTAAACCCAGGGTTTCAGGCCGAAGCTGGTAGCGTATTTAAAGCTCAAATTCAGGGATGCAATTAAGAGAATGGGAAGAGCTTTGAGCAAAACTTTATAGGCTAAAAAAAACAAAGTGCCTTAAACGGGCACTTTGCTGAATAAAAACCATTATTTTTAAAACTATCATTACTTACTTCAAGTATCTAAAATCCTCATCTCCTTTCAATTGCACCAACACTTCGTACATGAGGTTAATGACATTCTGCACGTCCTCTTTATGAACCGTTTCAACGGTAGTGTGCATGTATTTGAGCGGAAGTGAAATTAAAGCCGAAGCCACCCCTTCCGTTGCGTACGCAAAAGCATCGGTATCTGTTCCAGTAGAACGGCTGACGGCTTGGCGCTGAAACGGAATCTTTTTCTCTTCAGCTACTTGAATCAGCATATCCAATACGTTGTTTTGCACCGCTGGACCGTAGCACAACACTGGGCCGCTTCCGCATTTCAAATCCCCTTGCTCTTTTTTCTTATACATCGGCGATTGGGTATCGTGCGTTACGTCAGTACAAATGGCCAAGTCAGGTTTCAGACGACGCACAATCATCTCCGCGCCGCGCAGGCCAATTTCTTCCTGTACCGAGTTGACAATGTAAAGCGTAAAAGGCAGATTGATGGCGTTTTCGTCCAACAAGCGAGCCACTTCCGCAATCATAAATCCACCAATGCGGTTGTCCAACGCCCGTCCTACAAAATAGCGGTTGTTCAATTCAAACAGACCATCCGAGAAAGTAGCCACCGTTCCGACATGAATCCCCATGTCAAGCACTTCCTGCTTCGTAGTTGCGCCTACGTCAATCGTCAGGTCAGCCACTTTAGGAGCGGTATCTTTGGCGAGTTCGCGCACGTGGATGGCCGGCCAGCCAAAAACGCCTTTGACAACACCTTTTTTGGTGTGTAAATTAACCCGCATGGAAGGCGCAATGACGGCATCAGAGCCCCCGTTACGGATTACATAAATATAGCCGTCGTCGGAGATATAATTGACAAACCACGAAATCTCGTCGGAGTGGGCTTCAATCACGACCTTATAGGGTTTCCCTTCATTGATGACACCCACGGCGGTTCCGTAGGTATCCACAAAATAATCATCAATGTAGGGTTTTAAATAATCCAACCAAATTTGCTGTCCCGACGATTCAAAACCAGTGGGTGAAGCATTGTTGAGGTAGGTATACAAAAATTCGGTGCTTTTTTCGTTCATTTTTACTTTCGTTTATAAATCCGCACGCCCTTTGGCGAACCATCATTTACTTGGGCTATCAGTTGATAATGTTGTTTTACAAAATTAGCAATCGGCGGGAAATACTCATGTTGGTGCTCGGTTTTTCCTTCCGTATTTATCAAACTCCCGTTCAAATCCATAAAAATGACGGGTTGATTTTGTTTCATATCCGCCAAAAAGTCTTTCACCCGCGTGTCATGAAGGGCGCTGGGCCAATAAATTCCGATGGTATACGGCGAACGGTAGCCCATCGGTAATCCAGTGTAAATGTAAAACCGATCTGCATAACCCCAAATAACCAAATGGTCAGTAGGCTGGGTATTTGCTTTAATAATTTTCACCACCTGTTGGTCAATCTCATCATACCTAAGCCGTTCCAAGGGTTGGCGTTTGGTAAGGTTAAAAATCCCCTGTCCTATGGCACTTACCAATATAATTCCATATACCCAATTTTTCAGCGAGCTCCATTGACTTGCTGAAGGACGGCTCAAAAGTACCCCGATGAGAAAGGTAAGCGGCATCGGCAGAAAGAGCGTGTAGTGCGTGTACGGATTTCCAGATTGTAAGATGGCGTAAAAAGTGACGAACAAAAAAGTGGCCGCAAACAACAACAGGCGGTTGGAACGGTCTAGAATCACTTTTTTCGCGGTGCCGAGAAAACCGACAAGCACCGCCAAACACCACCCGCCAAACACAAAACGAATGGCATAACTTTGCCACATCAAACTCCCAGCCCGCCAAGGGCTAAAGCGTTTCCATACTGGCAGTTTAGAAAATTCGTCCGAATAACCATAATAAAAATAATACCAAAAGTAGTTGTTCCAGAACGCATCTAGCTCTCCGCGCAGGGCAAAATAAACGTTGATGACTACCGTGGGCATAAACCCTCCTACTACCAGCCAACCCAGGCTTTTCCAAGCTTTTTTGATGATAAGTTCGTAGGCAAGAAAAGCGGCAATCACCAAGCCCATTGGCACATTTTGAAACTTAGCGTAGACCAGCAAGCCCAATCCAATTCCCAAACCCAGCCAAAACATAAACGAAAGTTGACGATTGACCGTGGGTAGATCTCGCCGATGAAACGCATATACGTACGCACTGATGCCCGCTGTAAGCATCAATACACTGACGGCTTCTGAGTTATAGGCAAGATGGTCGTGGTAGGCGGTGGTTCCCAGCCAAGTCAGCAACGGCAATATCACCGTCAACGCTTGTAAAGCTGATAGAGAAAGCCGACGAAGTGTTTGATATAAAATAACGAGAGTAAACAACCAACAAATAATCCCGACTCCTTCGGCCACGGGGTAAGTGGCGTCAAACCCAAGCGCATTGGCTATGAGCAACGGCACAACCGTGAGGGGGCGACCGTCGGTGTAATTGAGCCAAGTCCAAATCGGGTCCGAGGATTTATCAATCGAAATAACCCCCGCCAACCACGTACTTGTATCAATATTAGGCTCTCGAGGAGTCATGTTGCTCCATCTAAGCAGAAACACCCCCACCATCAGCCCTACTAAAAGCCAATTAATTGTTTTAATTTTATGCATTTATCTTACTCCTTTACCTGACCGGCAGGCTTCATTACTGTAAAAAGGGAGCTCCCGAACGATGCCCGGGGCAAAACCGCCTCTTCCAGCTTGACAAGCCAATAAAGGGGAATATTAATAAAAAAAGGAGGTACTGCCACATCAGAAGCTTGTTTTGACAAATCTATCCATCCCCGACGCAACTGAAAACGTTGCCACGCCCGAACCGCCATAATCAGGGGGGAAAGGAAAAAACTCCAGTAAGTCCAATAAGAAATAGATAAGCCTGCCCTATCTACCAATCTTTCCAAATCCTCTTTGATAAAACGTTTTTGGCCGCCTACCACAATATCATGTATTCCCGAAAAAGCCTCGTGGGAATTATTGTTTGTAATAAAAATCCCCCCCGGTTTAAGTTTAGTACGAATACCCATTACGATTTCCTGAATTACGGCATCGCTGAAATAGGTAAAAACATCGTTGCAGATGATAACATCAAATTGCTTCCCAGGCTTGTAGTCCGCAATTTTTGTGAGGTCATGATGGGTCACTGCCAAACCTCTCATTTGCGAAAAAGCAACGCCATCTTCCGAAAAATCAAACCCTTCAATAGTAGAAAACCCCTGCTCAAGCAAGTGCATCAGCATTCCTCCAGTGCCACAGCCAGCATCAAGAATTGAAATATCAGGGCGGTTTGGGAAATGCTTTTTAATACTCATTGTTACCTTATGGTGCAAAACTCGGTACCACCACAAATGGCGTTCCGCATCATACATCCGTTTATATTCGTCGTATTTACCTATCATGGGTTCAAAAAAATATCACTAGTTCGGAAAATATGTTTTTGGCATTTACTATTTATAAACGCTTTTCTCGATATACTGCGGCAGCCCGCTTTGAGCCATGTAAATCCGGCCAATGTATTCTCCCACCACCCCCAAAGCCGTCAAAATCATTCCGCTAAAAAAAATCAGTAAAATAAGGGCAGAATTAAGGATAAAAAACTGCGCATGAAACGCATAAAGTATTACATCAACCAACGCCGAAACAAATGACAATCCCATAAACAATAAACCCGCCGCCGTGAGCAGCCGCAGGGGTTTGAGGGAATAACCAAACAAAATTGTCAGAAACAAAGACGTCAGTTTTCGTAGTGTATAGCCCGACTGCCCATCTTCGCGTTTGTTATGAGATACCTGCACCCGCCCCACGTTGCGCGTTACGCGGAAAATCAATCCGTCGATATAAGGATAAGGCCCTTTGTACTTGATGATTTCTTGCACGACTGGCTTCGAGATAAGTTTGAAGCTCGACAAATACAGGTCCTTGGGTTTTTCCAAAAGCCAAGTAGTAAGGCGATTGACGAGCATACTGCCAAAATTTCGAAACAATGAATGTTGTTTTTGACCATAAAACGAAAAAACAACATCATATTGATGGTCTTGGGCAGTGGTCATTAACTTCAGAATTTCGGAAGGAGGATTCTGAAAATCATCGTCAATCATCACACAGTAATCTCCCGAAGCATGGTTTAGCCCACACATAACCGCATTAAACTCCCCAAAGTTTCGACGAAGCGAGATGAACTTAACTTGCTCAAAACGGCGCGCCAACTCTGCACAGACCTTTTCGGAGTCGTCGCGGCTACAATCGTTGACCAAAATAATTTCAAGGGTATTTTTGTCCAACGTTTCCAGTACATGTTCAACAAGCCTGCCGATGGTCCGGGCACTATTATATACCGGAATAATAACCGACAGTAGCATGAGATTGAAGAACGGATTGATTGATGGTTTGAACAATATACGCGGCCTCTTCGTTGGTCAGCGCAGGATGAAGCGGCAGACTCACCACTTCATTGTGAATTTGCTCCGTAATGGGCAAACTTAAGTGATTATATTCAGCGTAAGCTCTTTGTTTATGAGGTGGAACGGGATAATGAACCGTGGCCTGAATGCCATTGTCCATTAAATAGTCGATAAATTCTTCTCTTTTAGGATGTCTCACCACAAAAAGGTGCCAAGCGTCTTCGTACAGCGTTTTCGCGTTTGGCAGTATTAAATCAGGATTTTTGATTTCAGCCAGAAAATAACGGGCCAATTCTCGGCGGCGTATGTTTTCGGCATCCAAATGCCCCAACTTTACGTTCAAAATCGCCGCCTGCAATTCATCCAATCGACTATTGGTGCCCACGTGGTCGTTGTAATACTTGACGGTAGAGCCATAGTTGCGCAGGCTTGATATTTTGCGCGCCAATTCAGCATTATTTGTAGTCACAGCGCCAGCGTCTCCCAAAGCGCCCAAATTTTTGGTTGGGTAAAAGCTAAAAGCAGCAGCATCCGACAAATTTCCCGCTTTCAGTCCTGCGTAAGTCGCTCCATGGGCTTGGGCGGCATCTTCAATAATTTTCAAATCATAGGTTTGAGCAAGCTCCCAAATGGGCTTCATCGTGCAGCATTTTCCGTACAGATGCACGGCCAAAATAGCCTTGGTTTTCGGGGTAATTTTTCGCTCAATTTTTTTGGGGTCAATATTAAACGTTTTTGGGTCAGGCTCTACCCAGACGGGTTTTAGCCCCAAACTCGTTACCGAAAGTATCGACGCAATGTAGGTATTGGCTGGCACAATCACCTCACTTCCCTCGGGAAAATCGAAGGCTTTAAATATCAATTCCAACGCATTGAGGCCATTAGCAACCCCAATACAATGCGAAACACCACAATAAGCAGCCCAATTTTGTTCAAAAGAAGCGACCTCTCTACCCAACACATACCATCCCGACTCCGCCACTCTTTGCATAGCTTCGGCAATTTCAGCCTGATACGGCCGATTGATTTGCTTTAGGTCTAGGTGAGGTATCATGGTTTTTGGTATACGTAGTCTTCTTTATCGTAGTATTCGTTTGACAACACCAGTAAAATAGCATCCGATGAAAACTCGTCCATGATGTGCCAATCTCCAGGCTGAATGATCAAACACTGGGCGGGTTGATTTAAATAAAAAGTCTGCTCACCATCTTTCGAAGTAACAATGATTCGGCAACTTCCAGCTACTGGAATAAGGGCGTTCCATGTTTTTTTATGTCCGTGTTTGGCCCTTTGCTCCTCTGGAGGAACTCCGTAGATATAAAAGGCTCTTTTAATGTCACCAGGAAGAATTTTCTCAAATACAGTAAGCTTTCCGTTGGGGTCACCAAAGGTACTTAATTCAATCAGTTGGGGCATATAGGGTAAGATAACGCTGTTAGAAACGCGATAAATTAAAATTTCCCTTAAAGAAAAGAAAAAAAAACAAGTTTTTCTGCCTGTTTTCAGCGGTTTTAAAGAAAATAAAATTTAGCGGCTGAGCCGCAAAGAAAAATTAATCAAAATTTAATACGTAAAATTAAGTAATTGTACAAATCTAATTTTATATCACAACAACAAAAAGAGACATCAAAAACCCACAAAAACATTCCTATAAATTGAAATCTTTACAACAAAAAACCCCGCCAAAGACGGGGTTTTTTAGTGCTATGTATTCCAAAAATCAGATTTTCACGCCTTTAACGGTCTTGATAATGCGAGCCGCTACTTTATAAGGATCGGCAGCCGAGTTGGGACGACGATCTTCCAAATATCCCTTCCAGCCTCTTTTTACCGCTACAATTGGGATACGAATAGATGCTCCACGATCAGATACACCGTAAGAGAATTGGTCAATTGATTGTGTTTCGTGCTTACCAGTTAAACGTAGGTGGTTATCCGCACCATACACTGCGATGTGCTCAGCTACTACTGGCGCAAACGCTTGACAAATTTTATCGAAAGTTTCTTTATTACCTGCAGTTCTCAAAATAGTGTTTGAGAAGTTGGCGTGCATACCCGAACCGTTCCAGTCGGTAGCACCGAGCGGCTTACAGTGCCAGTTGATACCTACGCCGTATTTTTCACCCATACGCTCCAACAAATAACGCGCTACCCAGATTTGGTCACCTGCTTCCTGGGCACCTTTAGCGAAAATTTGGAACTCCCACTGTCCTGTTGCTACCTCGGCATTGATACCTTCCACGTTCAAACCCGCCTGAAGACAATACTCAAGATGCTCTTCGATGATGTCACGTCCAAAGGCGTTTTGAGCACCTACTGAGCAATAGTATGGACCTTGTGGAGCAGGGTAACCGTTGGCAGGGAAGCCCAGGGGTTTATTAGTTTCGAGATTCCATAAGAAATACTCTTGCTCAAATCCAAACCAAAAATCATTGTCACCATCTTCGATAGTAGCTCGGCCATTAGACTCATGTGGAGTACCATCGGAGTTTAGCACTTCGCACATCACCAAATAAGCAGGCGTACCTAATTTTGAACGCTCTGGATCGGGGCAGATAAAAACGGGCTTCAATAAACAATCAGACGAACCGCCTGGTGCTTGCTCTGTTGAAGAACCATCAAACGACCACATATCGCAATCTTCCAATTTACCTGAGAAATCGTTCTCAATTTTGGTTTTACTACGCAAACTTTGGGTGGGCTTGTAGCCGTCCAACCAGATGTACTCTAATTTAGCCTTTGCCATTGACATGTATGATTTTAGGTGGTTGAATAATTCACTTGGTGTTGTTGTACTTTTTACGGATTCAAAATTAATGCGTTTTTATTAAATCACCAAATAAAATTTTATATTTTTTAACATTAACCATTTTTTATGGAAGAAAAAGGGTGTAAATTATACTAACAAGGTAAATATTTGTACAAAAACAAGATAGAGCCAATTTTGCCAACTTTTGCAACAAAGATGTAAAATATGGAGAAAGTAAGATTAAAAACAATACTCAGAAAAGAATATTTATAGAGAATTGGCAAAAGTTTGAAGAAGCAAAAATCCACTAAAATTGGGCTAAAATAGGATTTATCCCTCTTTTAAACTGTTTTTTTTTCTCTTACGAATCCTAAAAACAACCTATTTTTAGATTAATAGCACTTTTATTCTGGCGTTTGGTATCACGTGGGTCAATCATGAAGTTTATTGTGATTTTGTGCAGTATTCAAGGCTTCTCAATTTTGAAAAACGCAGCGTGGACCAAAGAAAAACCCCGTATTTCTGAGGTAAGAAATACGGGGCTAAGTAGTCAGATAACTACCAATTATTTGTTATTTATCTTTACGTTCAATCTCACGTAGGTTTTCCATTTTCTTGTTACGCAAAAAACCGTTGATGTCTTCCAAGTGTTCTTTGACGCGCTTGTTTCCAAACTCAAACACCTTCTCCGCCAGCCCATCCAAAAAATCACGATCGTGCGAAATCAGAATGATAGTTCCCTCAAAAGCTTTGAGAGCATCCTTCAGAATATCTTTTGTTTTGAGGTCGAGGTGGTTAGTAGGCTCATCAAGAATCAAAAGGTTGACGGGTTCGAGCAGGAGTTTAATCATGGCCAAGCGAGTGCGCTCTCCACCCGAAAGCACATTCACTTTCTTATTAATACTCTCGCCGCTAAACATAAACGCCCCCAAAAGGTCTTTGATTTTGGTACGAATATCACCTACGGCAATGTTATCAATCGTCTGAAACACGGTCAAATCTCCGTCCAACAAAGCGGCTTGATTCTGCGCAAAATAACCAATCATGGAATTGTGTCCGAGTTTCATTTCACCTTCGTACTCTATCTCGCCCATGATGGCCTTCACGAGCGTAGATTTTCCTTCGCCGTTTTTGCCCACAAACGCCACTTTTTGTCCGCGCTCAATGGTCATGCTTGCGTCTTTAAACACCAAGTGGTCGCCGTAGCTTTTGCTCAATTGCTCCACAATGACTGGATAATTGCCTGAACGTGGCGCAGGCGGAAATTTCAGGTTGAGCGCCGAGGTATCCACTTCATCCACTTCTACTATATCCAGTTTCTCCAGCATTTTCACCCGCGACTGCACCTGCAGGGTTTTTGAATACGTTCCTTTGAAACGTTCAATGAACTCGGTCGTCTCGGCGATCATTTTCTGCTGATCGTTAAACTGCTTTTGCTGTTGTTCGTGACGCTCTTTGCGGAGTTGCAGGTACTGCGAATAGTTTACCTTATAATCATAGATGCGCCCCATCGTGATTTCAATGGTGCGGTTGGTGATATTATCGACAAAGGCCCGGTCGTGCGAGATGACGATGACAGCCTTGGCGGTATTAACCAAAAACTCCTCCAGCCACTGAATCGACTCAATGTCAAGGTGGTTGGTAGGCTCATCCAACAAAATCAAATCGGGCGTCTGCAACAGAATCTTGGCCAACTCAATCCGCATCCGCCAGCCACCGCTGAATTCCCCTGTCTTACGGTCAAAATCCGAGCGCAGGAAGCCGAGCCCCAAAAGCGTTTTTTCAATCTCTGCGTCATAATTAACTTCCTCCGTCGAGTAATACTTCTCGCTTAACTCCGATACCCGCTCGATGATGGCCATATACGCATCCGATTCGTAGTCGGTACGCGTTTCCAGCTGATGATTGAGCTCATCTAATTCCGTTTTCATCCCCAACACTTCGGCAAACGCCTTGGCGGTTTCTTCAAAAACCGTGGAATCATCCTGCGTCAGCAAATGCTGTGGCAAGTAGGCAATCACGGCATCGTTGGGCGCCGAAATCTTACCGCGCGTGGGCTTGTCGGCACCTGCGATGATTTTGAGCAGGGTTGACTTGCCTGCACCATTTTTGCCCATGAGGGCGATTCTGTCTTTTTCGTTGATGTTGAAGGTCACATCGCTAAACAAAGCCCGTCCGCCGAACTCCACTGTTACGTTATCTACTGAAATCATTCCTTATCATTATAATAAGGCACAAAGATAAGGGGATTGGGTGGAAAGTTTGAGCATTATGCTACTCTTGAGACTGTTTTGTTCTTAGCATCTTTGGTGAAAATCAAAGCTTGACGTCGATTACGAGGCCCAAAAGAAACGTGTACCCAAGAATCAAATTCTTGAATAAGTTGGTCATAAGGAAGCGTAGAGGTACGAATTAAGTCAAAAAGCTCCTGCACAGTAAGACCTTCAATTGTAAAGTCCGCAGCCTCTCCTTTCATGTGCTGACTGCTTGAAGAACCCCCAACCAACGAATTGACTGTTGGATTCCGGAATCCAGAAGACACATTGATGGGCTTACCAACCATGATGCGAAGCGGTTCTAAAATGTTCTCGCAAAGACGCGTAAGATTGGTGATTTGCCGGGTATTAGGGGTATTATCAATGCCCATACGGATCGCCGTTTGGCTAACGGTCATTTCTTTGAGGGTGAAATGAGGAGTAAGGTTCATGGGGAATGGTTTTTAATTTGTTTAAAAAGCTGGCTTGAAATATTCTGAAAGTAGGTACTCAATTTCATCAAAGCGTTTCTTCTTCGACTTTTTCAAGCTGGGGCTGACTTCAATAACCATTACCTTTTTTACACTTTCAACATTGGAGGCATTCCTTATTTCAGCATTTAAGTAATCGCTTAATACTGTATTAAAACCATTAATATCGCTCGCGGTAAAATTAGCAGTACACTGGCAAGCAGTCTTTGTAGGGTATAACCTAACAGTTTTACAACTGCTCAGTAAAAGTAGGCTTATGATAAAGCTCAGGGTCAAAGTCTTCATAGTAGTATTTGATAGGTTCTGCAAAAATTAATTGTTGCTCGAAGATTCATTTCCCAAACCAAATAGATTTCTAAAAATTTTGATATCTAATTTGGCTCCAAAAGCCCAATTGGTGCGCCAAGCAGTATTTTTTATTACATTAAATTCTGCTTCTGTAATGTTCGTACTTTGAAACGTAAATTGGTCTTTCTCAAATACATTCACTTTGCCATAATGACGACCTAAAAATATAGCCCCTCCCCTCGCAAACTCCCAATTTAGGCCAAAGAATAAATTATCGAAAGCTTTTTGATTTAGACTAACCCCAATAGTTGGATAAATACGCTCGTAAATTTTGTGGTCGTCTAAAAAATTACGCCCGGACAGTTTATAGGTAGGTATATCACGACCCAGTAGTTTTTGGACGATAATAACAGGTGAAACATAAAAACTGGCCATAAGCGATACTACGCCTCTGTTACTGCCATCTGTTTGTTTAACTATCTTCTGACCCACATTGGCAGGCGTGGGGTCATCAACCAGCTCAAAAGTAGGATTAACTAAATTGGTATTTAAAAGCCCAACATCAAATGAACCATGAAATACTTTCGACATTTTAATTGTGTATGTACCCAAAACTTGCTTATTTATATTATCATCTGGCTGCATTTTACTTTTGATGATGTCAAATGTTATATTGGTAGTAGATGTACTGAGCAATACCTCTGCATGATGCCATTGCTGTTTTTCTGGTTGCTTATTTTCGATTCCACCTTCTGCTTTTGGGTTTAACCCTGCTACAAGGTCAGCATTATTGAATACGATAGTAGCGTCAAATTCTCCCGAAGTTTGATTTACCGCATAAGTTTTCTCTAACTCTTCACTTGGTTTTTTCAAGAAAAACAAATGAACTACATATTGCAAGTTTGAAATACCTTGCGGTATGGTACTGAAAATATTATTACCGAATTGGTCGAAGAAAATATGAACATATTTCTTGCCTCGATACTTTGTAGCACTACTGCCATAGACTTGTAATCCAAATTCAGTTGGAACAATTTTTGGGAAAGTTCGAGCTAAAACCACACTTAGCGGAGGCGTTGAGCTGTTATTTGTAGTTCCCTGATTGCCATTGGTGGCATTAACAGGAGTTCCAGACGTAGGTGGCGTAGATCTAGATACAAAACTAAACTGAGCAACTAAAACATTTTCGTCCTGTTTATCAAAAATCTGAATGGGCTTGTCAATTTCAAATTGTGAGCTGATTTCTGTAAAATGATCTATTCCTGATGCAGTAAACGTTCCCATTTGCTTTTCTTTATGCTTAATAACATACTCTGCTGTACCAGAAGCAGCGATAAAAATTTTTTCCGGATTTAACTCAACTGAAAATTTTTTATCTTGTTCGTCTTTCTTGAACTCCAATGCCTCTGAGGCAGTTAAGCCAAGTTTAACCTTAAAGTCTTGACAGTGTGCGATTGTGCTTGCCAGAAGAGTGATAATGTAGATTAATTTTTTCATTGTTTGTAAAGATTATGTTTTAACGAATTCTTTTGATGAGGGGAGTCATTTGGGCAAAATCTATAATTTTGGCGATTGGGATAATTAAGGTTAGCATATCGCTTGCGTCTCCTTTAAAACCTCCTACAACAATCCCAATCAAATTTAAACTACTGTCAAAAACGGGTGAGCCAGAGTCTCCTTTTTCAGTTTTTAATTCAGCAACGATAAGGTTATTCAAAAATACATTAGCAATATCTGTACTGATAAGGCCTGAAAAACCGATAATTTGCCCCTGTGTTTCGTGTGAAATTCTTCCAAACTTATTAATTGGGAAGTTTTTAAAATTACTTGAATTGATAATTTTAATGCCTACTGGCACTCCGTTTTCGGGTATTGAGTTTTCGATTTTAATTGGGTCATCAATTCGAGCGATAGCTACATCTATTCCGTTAAAAATAGCTTTTTCTAAATACGCATCTATTTGAATTTCATCATCAAAAAGTACTATATCGGGTTGTGCTTGTTGGTTTTTATGCTTAAAAAAAGATATCCGATTTTGATTTAAAAAATCTTGCGCCATTACGTGCATATTTGAACAGGCATATAAATCTCCAACACTATTTTCAAAAAACAGACCTATTGTGCCGCGATTAGGTTTTAGTCTTAATGAAAAAACACCTTCTCCAGGCTGTATGCCACTTAACAAATTTAATTTCCCAGTTTCAATTATATCCGTTGGAATTTTTTTAAACTCATGTCCAAGTTTTATTACAAAATGTGTCGGTATGACTTCATCTACCTTTAAATCGTCCTCTTTTTGTTTCTTTTCTACATAAAAAACAATGGAATAATATCTTAAATCCTTTCCTTTGCGTTTTTTGTTCCCAAGATGCACTCCGATACAATTTGGAAATTGTTTTAACCAAATAGGTGCTTGGGTATTGACATAGTCACTCAGCGCCGTTAATTTTTTGCTTGTCGAATAAATTATCTTTTTCATGATGTTGTCTATTGGGCCTAAGTTTAGTTGTTATCTCCTCCTATCGTCTTCACCTTTAGCGCACTCCTGATATTCATCACCTTCTGGAGCATATCAAACCAAAATGGTGCACCTGCGCTTACGGCTCCAATACTGATGATGAGTCCTGCCAATTTTTTTAGCCAATATGAGCATTCTTTACCCTTCGGTGTCTGTTCCATTTCCCAACCCAAGGGTAGGCTTGTGCCTTGGGCAAGTTGCGTACGAATGTGCATAGTGAGCGAGTCCAATTGCTGCTTAGCACGAATGATTTGGAATGAATCCCCCTTGGATAGTTGTTTTTTGAGGGAGTCAAGTACAAGTGAATTGCTGGAAGTTTGCTGAATAATAGCATCAGCCGCCTTCACATAAGCCGCGCGAGCTTCGGGGTTTTGCCACAGATACTGAGAAATTTTCAGCGTATCTACGTTGAGTATGGCGCAGAAAACTATTGCTGAAAAAAAAGTCCATAACTGCACCCTGCGCTTGTACCAGTCGGAGGTACGTTCCATAGATTCATCAAACCACTGGTCAATGGCTTTTTGGAAGGCAGCCATACGGTCGGCGGTTTCTTTAGTGTTGCGCTTTACCTCACTGATAAGGGTTTGTAGTTGCTCTTTGAGGTCACTTTGAGGGAGTTTATTGATCGCATCTTCTATTTCTTCAAATGTGCCATCGACGTTAATAGGAGTGCCTTGTACTACATTTTTTAGAATATTGAGCAGTGTCTCCCTGAAAGTACGGTTAGATATATAAGTTGGTTTGTCTTGGCGTGTAAAAAGACCATAATTGGTATCACGCTCTAAACTTTTAACCAATGGGTGATTGAAAAACGCATCTCCAAGCGATTTACCATCATTCGTTGACAACATCTTGACAATTCCTTTGCGAAGTTGTGCAGCGCGTACGTGAAGTGTGGCATCTATCCACTCATTGATAACTGTACAGGCCAAGCCTAGTACCAAATAGATAACAATAAGTCCGATGAGTACATCGAGTGAGGCGAGAATATTCATAAGAAGTTGAGGATTTAGTAGTAAAATATAAGATAAAACCTCGGTATCCTGAAATGCAATTTTTATAACGGTCACAGGTTTTATCCCCCCACAAATTTCTAAACACATTCTCTCGTATCCTATGGGGAATTTTCCCTATTTGATACCGTATTTTTCCCGTAGAAAAAGCCATAGTTAACCCTTTACTTTGTGATATTGAAATACAAAGCAATCCAAATAGTATGCGACTCTTTCTTGTTCTAATAATATGCTTTTTTGTAAGCTTTTGGTCACACTGCCAAAAAAATATATATGCTAACACAGTAGATAAAATAGATTTAATTCCATCTCCTACCAAGAAATTTGTATTAAGCCGAAACTACCCCAAAGGCATAATAATGGGAGAAAAATTTGATTGGGATATAGAAAAAGGGGAGTTCGTCCAAAAACCGAACAATGGTATATTAGGAAAAGCATTAGCCGAGAAAGTTTTGAAATCTTTTTTGACCAACGAAAACATCAAAAATGAATTTCGATTTGGAGAAGAGTCTGATCCTTTGTGGTTTCATGCCCCTGCAATGGCATTAGATCCACAAAATGGTAGGGAGTTTATACACGGGTTGACAAGAGAGCGTAGTTCGGAAAAAAAGGAATTGCACCCAAATCAAAAGTATAAGGTACAAAACTGGGCAATTGGTTTTTATAACAGCAGGGGAGGGTATGAAATTGGTCGCGTATGGAAAAATCAGAATGTTCCTCTCAATAATGCAAATTTCCCGCCCAATACAGTTTCGGTTAAATTATTGTTTACAAACGTAACAACTTCGGCTGTTCCTTATTTGAAAAACGCCCCTAGGTGGGATGCGCATATTCATAAAAGCGTGAATAAGTACAATGAAAGAAAAAAAAATAGTTTGAGGCTGATACAAGTCGATTTAGCATTAAAGTACGATGCCAAACATTGGCTGTTCAGTACCTTTGTTTATCATGATTCTATTGATGCCCAAAATCCTTGGCATAGACTGATTTGCGCAGGAGTGGCCACGAATGCAGGTTTCAATTGGATTAATCCAGATTATACAACACTGTTCAAAAAAGAGTTCAATGACGGTAAAGGTATGCATTTGGGAAGTGGAGGACAATTGAATGGTCCCGTGGACAATCCCTGCTCTTCCTGTATCGGATGTCATAGCAAAGCGGGCTATCCAAATGACAAAGGCAATTTGGATTATTCATTGCAATTAGAATACGGGATGGAAGCGTTCAAAGACAGTAAAGTCAAAAAAGAAAAAATTCCTAAATGTGAACACTCCTTTGCTTACAATAACACAGAAACTTGGACTATCTGGACGCTCATTGCTCTCAGCAGTTGTTTCTCGTGTATACTCGTCGGCCTTAAAATCCATCGAAAATAGATATACAAACCCTTTAAATTTTTAAACTATGACAACTTACATCTCCATTACCAAACAGATAGCTAAAAAGTATCGTCGAAACTATCGAAAAGCCACTGAAAATACCATCGGAAATAAATTTGGTCAAAAAGTAAAAGACCATCACAGCACAAAAAAATCAAGAGGCAATAAATCTTTCCGTACTTTTTCAATGTCTTTTAACCCCGCACTCGCTGATGTACATGGGCAAGCAGGATTAGCTATGATTATCACCGATTTGGCTATCAGCCCATTACCTCCCTTTACGGGCAATCGTAATCGCTATCGAATCATGCCCGGTCTCAAAGACGATGGCTCACGGGTAGATATTTTGGCGCTTTCTTGGTTTAAAGGTAGCTTTGACGACGATGATGATGAGTATTACGAAATCAGCCCAAATGCCAATGTGCAGTACGATGCAATATTGACAAGTGCAGAAGCCTGGGATGATGGAAGTGACCCAAATGGATACTCTTGGCACTGCGACCCTCATTGTCCTTAAAATACAACTTTTATCATGTGGCAAAATGTCGTTTCAGCTCTTCTTTATGTGTGCGTAATAGTGGGATTGATTTGTTATAAGCAAATGAAGCCCCACTATTTGCGTGTTTTTGTGGTTTGGTTTTTGCTATGGGCATTGGCCGATATAAGCCTCTATCTTTTTTATAATTTTTTTCCCAACGGCCGTTTGGTGCGAGGGCTGTATTGCATTTTAGACCCGTTTCATTTTTTGGTGTATGGGTATGCATTCATATTATCACATCAATCATCAAAAGTAACTAAACGCATCATTTGGAGTGTTTTTGGGGTACTTGTCTTGTTTTCTTTGTATCAAATTGTATTTCATATCGACGACCGCAGTGCCGCCACCAATACATTCTTGCTCAAAAGTTCTTTGATTCTGGTGCTTGTATTGTATTACTTTTGGCAACTTATTTCACTCAATAAAATACTGATATTGACCGAAACGCCCCTGTTTTGGATAGCCACGGCTTCGTTGTTTTATTTTGCAGGCAACATCATTGCCACAGGGCTGTTTCATCAACTATTGCAAAATAATAAGCAATGGGCGAGCACTTTGTACAAACTCAATTATCTCTTAGAGATAGTTGTATATTTATTTTCTATCTTGGCCTTTGTTTTAGCGTCCAAAAAGAAACAATAAGTATATGACAGACATGGGTTTGTTGGCAGTAGTAGCCACTTTTACATTTTTACTTCTGGCTACTTTTATCATATTCTTTTTCATTCTTTTCCAACGCCGCCAGCTCCAAAACCGCCAAGAAAAAGCCGCTCTCCACGCTCAATACCAACAAGAAATCCTTCAATCTCAACTCGAAATCCAGAATCAGACCTTACAGCACATCAGCGGGGAGCTGCATGACAACATCGGGCAGTTGCTCTCGGTGGCGCGGCTGCAACTGAATATGCTGGAAGACGAAGAAACTGCTACTCCCACGCAAATCCGCGAAGTTAACGACGTCATCGACAAAACCATCCACGAACTACGGGCCCTGAGCAAGAGTTTGGATGGCGATTTTGTCAAAGATTTCGGGCTGATGGAGAGCCTTTCGCATGAGTTGCAACGTATACGCGCTACGAGTAAGTATCAAACTGAGATTATTACGGAAGGAGAACCGTATCGGTTGGAAGGACAAAAGGAAATTGTGCTGTTTCGCGTGGTGCAGGAAATTCTCAACAATACCCTCAAACACGCTGCCGCCAAAAACATCAATGTAACGCTTCATTATGAACCGACTCAGTTTACCCTTACCGTACAGGATGATGGCAAAGGCTTTGATATTGGAAAAGTAATGGGCCGAGAAATGACCGAATCGGGAGCGGGCCTGCGCAATATCAAACGCCGCACCGAACTCATCGGTGGCAACTGTCATCTGGAATCCACCCTGGGCATAGGCACTAAAATACGGCTTCAATTGCCCGTTGTTTCCTAAAAACCGTAAAAAAAACCTTCACAAACGGGAATTCTCCCCTTTCGCTCCCCATTCCATCCTTTTACTTTCGTACTATTCCGATCGTATCGGTCGTTTTATTGGTCATAATGTATCCAAAAAACAGCAGTGAGCATGGCAGAAGGGACAGAGTTGAAACAAACTGAAAAATTAATGGAGTATCAACATGAAGTGCTTGAGTCACAGATTGAAGTACAAAAACAGGCATTTGAACGCATCGAAACCGAATTGTACGACAACGTAGGCCAAATGCTATCCGTCGCCAAGATTTATTTATGTACGCTTGAAGAAAGTGCATTGAACGACGAGCAACAGAATTATGTCAAACAAATCAATGATATTGTGGGCAAAACAATTCTTGATTTACGCACGCTGATTCGAAATCTGGACGCATATCTTTCCACTAATTTCGATTTAAGCAGTAGTTTGTCTACCGAAATTCTGCGTATTCAGAAAATAACCCGCGTCAACATTGAATTACAGATTTTGGGCAATCGGTATTCGTTAGGCTATGAAAAAGAAATTGTGCTGTTCAGAATTGTGCAGGAATTAATCAACAAACTGTGGAGTGCGGGCAATGTTTCAAACATTAAAGTGATTCTGAATTATACACCTACGTTGTTCAGTATTTCAATTCAGTTTCAGGGAAAAAACGTCAAAATAGAGGCAGGTAATCTCCACCGACGTACCGAATTGATGGGCGGAAAGTATGTATTCACAAACAAAAAACCGAAGGAAATACGCATTGAGCTACCCGTTAGAAATTAACTCATTTTACAAAAAAGCTAAGTTTGTATAGACCACCAGTGCACCCACAAATTCAAGCGCTTTTCTTTTTATTTATCTAAATCCTTGATACATTTAGGCAAACTGCGCAAACTTTATTTTTACTGATTATACCCACTCTCCTCCCCCATGAAAACCTCTATCGCTATTGTTGATGACCACGAATTAATGGCCAAAGCCCTGTCAGGATTGGTTCAAAAATACGAAGAATACGAAGTCATTTACGAAGTCGGCAATGGCAAAGAATTGATTAAGTACATCCAACTCAATATGGTGCCCAGCATAGTGCTTCTCGACATCAGTATGCCCGAAATGAATGGGTACGAAACGGCGTTGTGGCTCAAAAACAATTATCCCAAAATAAGAATTTTGGCCCTTTCAATGAATGATAAGGAAGAAGCCATCGTCGAGATGCTCCGCAACGGCGCACACGGCTACTTACCCAAAGGCTGTAAGCCGTATGAACTCAAAATGGCTTTGGATTCACTGGTGGCAAAAGGCTATTATTATTCCGAATTTGTGACAGGAAAACTCGTCAAAAGCCTCAACCCTGACACTATTTTGAATCCTGTCGAGGCCCTGAACCTCAACGACCGCGAAACCGAGTTCATTAAGTTGGCTTGCAGCGACCTCACCTACGTCGAAATCGCCGACAAAATGTGCGTCAGTCCACGTACCGTCGATGGCTATCGCGAGTCGGTGTTTCAGAAAATGAACGTCAAAAGTCGGGTGGGAATGGTGATTGAAGCTATTCGTCTTAAAATCGTAGAATTATAAACCTAACTCATTAACAATTAACACATTTCTACAACAAAATCAGGCGCAATAGTTATAAATTAAACGCTACAAATACGATTACATATCATATGTAGCCAAAAGCCTGCTACCTTTGCGGCATGAATTACCTTTCAGCAGAAAATATTTCCAAGTCTTTTGGCGACAAGTGGTTGTTTAAAGACTTGACCATCGGCCTCAGTCGCGGCGACAAAATGGCCCTCATCGGCGCCAACGGAACGGGCAAAACGACATTAATGACCATCTTGGCGGGCGTTACGCCCCTTGACCAAGGCAACGTTAGCGTTCGCAAGGACATTCGCGTGGGCTATCTCGAACAAGCACCTGATTTTGACGGACAACTTCCCGTTTTGGAAGTTTTGTTTTCGGGCAATAATCCCGTGGCAAAAGCCGTCAAAGAATACGAAGAAGCACTTTTATCGGGAGATGATAAACGATTTGCGACCGCCATTGAAAACGTGGACTCGCTGCAAGCTTGGGATTTTGAAGCCCGCGTTAAAGAAATTTTGGGAAAACTCGGCATTCCCGACGTTACGGTCAAAATAGGAACTATGTCGGGTGGACAACGTAAACGCGTTGCCCTGGCCAAAGTACTTATTGAAAGCCCCGATTTATTGATTCTTGATGAACCTACCAACCACCTAGACTTGAGCATGGTGGAATGGCTCGAAAATTACCTCAATACCCAAAATACCACGCTCCTGCTCGTGACCCACGACCGGTATTTTCTAGATACCGTATGTAACGTGATTGTGGAGTTGGACAACGGCACGCTGTTTACCTACAAAGGAAATTACGCCTATTTTCTGGAAAAGAAAGCCGAGCGCGAAGCCATAGAAGCCTCCGAAGTAGATAAAGCGCGCAACCTATACCGCAAAGAACTCGACTGGATACGCAGGCAGCCCAAAGCACGCGGCACCAAAGCTAAATACCGCGTCGATGCCTTTGAAGACACCAAAGACAAAGCCAGTCAACGCAAGTTTGACAATCAAATAGAACTCAACGTAAAGTCGGCGCGACTGGGTAGCAAAATTGTTGAACTGCACAGCGTAGGCAAACATTTTGGCGGCAAAACCGTCGTTGACAATTTCTTATACACCTTCAAAAAAGGCGATAGAATTGGGATTGTCGGCAAAAACGGAGCGGGGAAATCTACATTGCTCAACATGATTACGGGCGAGCTACGCCCCGACAACGGACAAGTGGTACGTGGTGATACGGTTCAGTTTGGTTATTATAAACAAACCGACCTTGAGTACAAACCCGGTCAGCGGGTGGTAGACTGGGTAAAAGATGTGGCTGAGGTCATTCGACTCGGCACGGGCCAGACCGTAACGGCTTCGCAATACCTAAATGCCTTTTTGTTTCCACCGCATAAGCAGGGTACACTCATCGAAAAACTCAGCGGGGGCGAAAAACGACGCCTTCAACTGCTCCGTATTTTGATGGCCGAGCCCAACTTCTTGATTCTGGATGAGCCGACCAACGACCTTGACATCACGACCCTCAACATACTGGAGGAGTTTTTGATGAACTTCCCGGGTTGTTTGATTATCGTTTCCCACGACCGGTATTTCTTAGACCGCCTCGTCGACCACTTGTTTGTGTTTGAAGAAAGCGGCGGCATCCGCGATTTTCCAGGAAACTATACCGATTACCGCAACTTCCTTTCTGACAACAACGACCTAAAATCCGATACCAAAACACAACCTGCAGTCGCACCCGTCAAGGCCGACACGCCTCCAACGACACCAAAGCGTAAACTAAGTTACAAAGAACAAAAGGAACTGGAAGGGCTAGATGCTGAAATGGCCGCTTTGGAGAAACAAAAAGAAACTTTTATTGAGAAACTAAACGGTGGCAGTGGCTCGCACGAAGACCTCATTCAGTGGGCGCATGAAATTGAAAATATCACTGCCCAAATCGAAGAAAAAGAAATGCGCTGGCTGGAGTTGAGCGAACTAGCCTGAGTACCCCCTCTGCGGCACTATTTTCAGAAAGATAATAAACAAAGCAAGACTTATTCGGTTGGTTATTTCACCGTGAGCCAGAAGTTGTGTAATTTTGAGCATGGATTCAATTACTGACTTTTTCCAATATCTCGTTAATTCTGAAGAAATTATCCGTACTGGTGGATTGGTGCTAATAACGCTTATCATTTTTGCCGAAAACGGTCTATTCTTTGCGTTTTTTTTACCGGGCGACTACCTCGTGTTTTTGGCAGGGGTTTTCTGCGCGTTGAAAATTCTGGATGTCCCTATTTTTCTACTTTTGGGATGTCTTTTTGGAGCTGCTATTATAGGCTCACTAACGGGGTATCTCACGGGTCGTTTTTTTGGCGACAGGATTCAGAATCGGCCCGATTCTATTTTTTTTAAGAAAAAGCACATCGAAACCACCCGCATTTATTTTGCAAAATACGGCAGTAGGACGCTCGTAATCAGTCGTTTTTTGCCCGTAGTACGCACTTTTGCCCCTATTTTGGCAGGGTTGGTCAAAATGAAATGGCCTGGGTTTATGCTCTATAATGTGTTAGGGGCGGGATTATGGATTTTTGGATTGACGGGCGGTGGGTATTATTTTGGCGAAAAATTTCCCTGGATTATTGATTATGTTCATTATATTATCTTTTTCTTTTTGGGAATTACTACGTTCACTGTGGTGAGGGGGTATTTTAGCGCAAAAAAAGACATAAGCAGCGAGGGATAAAATGTAGTCTAAAAGGGATAAACCGCCGTAGTACAGTTAACTTAACAAATTATGTTTTTATTCCAGATAGGTTTTTTAAACATCGAATGGGTAGACGTATTGGACATTCTACTCGTGGCGTTTTTGCTGTATCAAATCTACTACTTAGTACGGGGAAGTCTGGCGAGCCGCGTATTTTTGGGCTATTTACTGATTTATCTTTTCTATTTGGTCGTACGGGCCGTTGGCCTTGAGCTTTTGACCAAAATTCTGGAATATTTCATGGGCGTGGGCGCCGTGGCGTTGATTGTGATTTTCCAACAGGAAATTCGGCGCTTTCTGTTGTTTATCGGAAAATCGACCGCTTTTGCCAACAACCGACTTCTGGGTCGTTTTTTGCGCCACCCTACTTCAACCGACAAAATCAACGAAATCAAACCCATCATTGAAGCCGTTCGGGCCATGGCCTCCGAATTTACGGGTGGGCTATTGATTATCAAGAAAAACGACGAGCTCGACAAATATCTCCAAACCGGCGAGGAAGTCGACAGCGTACTTTCCAAGCGCCTTTTTCTTTCATTGTTTAACCAATACAGCCCCATGAACGATGGCGGCGTGATTGTGGCCGACGGGCGCATCAAAGCCGCACGCTGTATTTTACCCGTTTCCGACAGCGACGATTTCGGCAATTTAGGCTTTCGTCACCGGGCGGCGTTGGGTATGAGTGAAGTAACGGATGCCGCCGTCATTGTGGTCTCCGAAGAAACAGGCCGTATTTCGCTCGCCATTGAAGGAAATCTATTGAGCAATATTCCCGCTTCTGAAGTCGAAGAACGTCTCCGAAAATACCTGTTTGAGCAAAGCAGTAAAAAATAATTATTAATTCTTCATTTGTTCGGTCTTTGCTGAGTTGCCGTAGTAAGGATACGTTTCAAAAGGTTGCATTCCCGCCGTGCGAGGGTCGGCGGTCTCTTTTCGCCATTGGTTCAATTTCATTGCCAAACTCTTTTTAATGGACTGGTAGTTAGCGTTTTTGGCCAAATTATTCACTTGTTCAGGGTCTTTCTTTAAATCATACAGCTCCTCTGCTGGACGCTTGGCAAAACACAATCGGTAATGATAGGCATACTTGGCCGAATCTTGTAAGATAACATCCTTGGTAGGCCCAGGATCAACGTCTCCGTAAGCCCCTACGGCAAAATAAGGCTGCGGGTCGCCGGCAGGCCATTGCTCTGGCGCAAGGTTTTGAACGTATAAATAATCACGGTTACGAATGGCGCGGATAGGATAACTTCGGTCGCCCTTACGCACATTAGCGTGTCGTTCGCGTTCTAGAAAAACTTCATTGCGATGATTTTGAGTTTCGTTTCGTAGCAAAGGCCACAGGCTTTTACCCGACATTTCTTTGGGAATTGACAAACGGGCAGCCTCCAAAAAGGTAGGCGCAAAATCGACAAAACTTACGAAACTATTGGTAGCATGAGCTGGGATTTTGCCTTTCCAATAAACCACCAATGGTAAGTTCGTTCCTGCATCGTACACATTCGCTTTGGCACGCGGAAAAGGCATTCCGTTGTCGGAGGTAACAACTATGAGGGTATTTTCCAGTTCGCCGATTTCTTCCAGTTTTTTGAGCAATAGCCCCACTTCCCGGTCAAAACGCTGTACCTCATAATAATAATCTAACACATCGTCGCGGATTTCGGGCGTATCGGGCCAGTAAGCAGGCACGCGCACATCGGCCGGGTTCATTCCCGAGGCTTTTCCCGTTCCTGTCTCATACACCCGATGCGGGTCTTGGCTGCCAAACCAATAACAAAAAGGGCTGTTGGTGGGTCGTTTTTCCAAGAATTCATCAAAGTTTTTGTAGCTTTTACCCGCAGGGTTTTGTTCATAACCACCGACTTTAAAATCGCCCGGCCCCCATCCTTTGCGCTCCAATCCCACATGGTAACCATTTTGGGCCAATATTGATGCATAATTGGGCAACTTGGTTTGCAGCGTACTCCAAAGGTTTCCGCTTTCTTCGTTTTGGTGCGGATAACGCCCCGTCAGAATCGTTGCCCGGGAGGGGGTACAGGACGGGGAGCCACAAAAAGCATTGGTAAAAACTACACCCTCGCGGGCCAAACGGTCAAAATTGGGCGTTTTTACGACTTTATCCCCGTAAATACCCGCGTGCTTACCCCAGTCGTCGGCAATGCAAAAGAGGATATTGGGCTTTTTTTGCGCCAACAGAGGCTGCATAAACAAGCATAATACACCCGCAAACTTTATAAATTTCATAATGAAGAGATGTGAAGTGTGGTACCGACAAAGTGTCAATAATTCCCCTTATAAATATGGTCGCTACGCTTCTGCTTAATTGGTTTGAGCGGAATTTGCAAACCGTTGGTACTCTCCAACCAGCCCCAAACTTGGTCGCGCAGGTCTTTCGCAATCGACTGGTGTTGTGGACTTCTGATGAGGTTATTGATTTCCTCGGGGTCGGTTTGGAGGTCGTAAAGTTCGTTGGCATCCCACACACCGTGGTTGAAAATGTATTTGTAACGGTCGGTTCGTACCGCAAACATCGTGGGTGTTTGAGGATAATCATATTCCCAATAGTACTCATAAAATGCCCGGTCTTTCCACTCCGCTTTTTGTCCTTTTAGCAACGGCAAAAAAGATTTCCCCTGCATTTGAGCAGGCGTAGCCAAGCCCGCATAGGCCAAAATCGTGGGTGCAATGTCGATGTTCTGAATCACATTGGTGAGCTTGGTTTTGGGTTTTATTACCGACGGGCAACTCACCAACATCGGCACCCGCATGGATTCTTCGTAAGCGTGGCGTTTGTCAATCAGACCGCGTTCACCAAAACTAAACCCGTTGTCGCCCATATAAATCACCAAAGTATTTTCGGCCAATCCATTATCTTCCAAGTATTTCATCACCCGACCCACGCTTTCATCGACTCCGAGTAGGGTTTCGCAATACTGACGATAAAAATCATTGAAACTGATGGTTCCATGGTAAAGATAATCCACTCCGTGCCAGCTATATCGTTGATTTTTGACCCAATTGGGCATATCTTTCATATTGCTTTTGACCTCACCCGTTTCGGGGTCTTTTGCATTTTTTCCCCAAATTTTACTGGTATCGCTTTTGGTCAGGTACATTGAGACAGGGTACTGGATCGGCATGTCTTTGTACTTGCCCGCGTGGCGTTTGGCGGGTTGAAAATCGGCGTGAACGGCCTTGTGCGAGAGGTACAAAAAGAACGGTTTGTTTTTGTCCTGCTTACCCATCCACTCAATAGCGTAATCGGTCAGCAAATCTGTCGTGTAGCCATCTTTGTGGCTTACCTGTTTGCCGTTGATATTGAATGTGGGGTTGTAATACTGTCCTTGTCCTTTAAAACTCAACCAATAATCAAAGCCCAGTTGCGGGGCGTCGTCGGCGTTACCCATGTGCCATTTGCCCAAGAAAGCCGTTTTGTAGCCCGCCTTTTGTAAATACATCGGAAAAAATTTAGTATTGGGCGGCAAGGGCGCAAAGTTGTCAACCACCTGATGCGTGTGCGCATATTGGCCCGAAAGAATACTTGCCCGGCTCGGTGAACAAAGGGCTGTACTCACAAAGGCGTTTTGTACGTGCGCCCCATTGGCAGCCATTTTATCCAGGTTAGGGGTCTGTAAACCCGAGAACTTTTCCATAAAACCCATGGCATCGTAGCGGTGGTCGTCAGCCAAAATGAAGATGACATTTTTGGGAGAAGCAGCAAGGCTTTTTGTGTTTTTAGACGGATTAAATCCCGTCAAAGCAAAGATACCAGCCGTAGCCGCGAGACCAAAGAGAAAGGCTTTTTTGAACATAATGTTTGAACATGCTATAAGTAAGGTGAATAAATCTCTTGATAATAAGCGTAACAGAATACGCTTTTACTTAATTAATTCAGGTAGATGCACGCGGCTACTTTTGCCAGTTCACCGCGCCTGCTTTTTGAATGTGCCGTCTCAACTTTTTTTCTAGTGCGTCATAAATCGGCTTGTTGGCTTTTCTAACATCCGTTGTTTCGAGGGAATCTTTCGACATATCGAAAAGCTGAAACGGCTCAAACGGTGTGTTTTGCAAGATTTTCCAGTTTCCCTCTCGCAAAGCGTAATACTCTTGTCCGCCATACGCACCTCCTTCTCGCCGTACCCAGAAAGTGGGCCTATCCGAGCTTGTTTTGGGCTCTCCTTTCAGCACGGACAAAAAAGACTTCCCGTCTACGACGGGTGGGATTTTCGCCCCCGCAGCTTCACAAAAAGTGGGGAGTAAATCCATGGTAAGCGCCCGAAAATCCGTTTTCGTGTTGGCGTTGATTTTATTCTTCCAAACGGCGATGGTCGGCACCCGGATTCCTCCTTCGTACATTGTCTGTTTGCCTCCTTTCCAGATACCGTTATCGGCTTCGTCCGACAGCAGGCCACCGTTATCGCTGCTGAAAACAATGAGTGTATTTTCGGCCTGCCCATTTTGGCGCAGTACATCCATTACCTTGCCGATACTTTCATCCAAATGCTCAATTAGGGCCGTGAGTTTGGCCCGTTTTTCGGAAAGATTAGGATTCCGTTTTTTTACTTTGTCCACCCATTCTTGGGGCGGTTGTACAGGAAAATGAGGGGCGTTGTACGCCAGATATAAAAAGAAAGGTTTCGGATTTTTCTTTTGGGTATTCAGGTAATCAATGGCCCATTGGGTAAATAAATCGGTGGCGTGGCCTGGTGGGTCAATAACCTGCTTGTTGAGCCGCATCCAGTTTTTTCCTTCGCGCAGGTGCGTGTAATAATCATCCATCATGTCTTCCAAAAACCCGTGAAAATGCGTAAACCCCCGTTGGTTGGGGTGATTTTCGGGCTCCAGTCCCAAATGCCATTTCCCGACCATCGCGGTCTGATAGCCAGCCGTTTTCAATACCTGAGGGAGTGTGAGGGCTTTGGGAGAAAAGTACCCCCAGCTATTTTCAACATTGCCCCGAATCACGCCAGGCACACCCACCAAATCGGGATAACGGCCCGTCATCAGGGCGGCCCGGGTAGGTGAACACACGGTTGAATTGGCGTAAAAATTCGTAAACCTCATCCCCTGTTTGGCAAGGTTATCCAGATGGGGTGTTTGGCAATATTTTGAACCGTATACCCCTACTTCGCCCCATCCCATATCATCCACCAAAATCATAACGATGTTGGGTTTTTGTTGGGCAAAAGCCAAAGAGGAGAAAAATAAAAGAAAACAGAGACAACGAACGCAAGAAGGCAAAAGGCTCATATCATTTTTATGATTTACTATTGCTATAAATCATAAAAGCCGCTATTCTAACCTTCTATTCACCGCTTTTTAACAGATACTTTCTGCGCACATCATTGATTAAAAACTTTTTTTGGGCGGTGAAGCTCTCGGGATGTACTTGTGCATATAGCGTTTCCCATTCTTGAAAACGCTCCGCTTCGTGTTGGCGAAATGCCTTTATGTCAATTTTTTTGGTGATAAGGTATTGTTCAAAGGTCATTATCTGTCAAAATGTCTTTTTTTATGCCATGGAACGGGGATTGAAGCACTGGGTTTTTCTCATTCTCAAACACCATGATCACTTTCACCAACTCAAGTACTGACGTCGCCGAGGGCGGAAGTTCAGTCTTTCAAGATGATGCACCTTTACTCGATGCTTACTCCCAAACGGTGGTAAATGTAGCTAAAAAAGTCAGCAACTCGGTCGTTCAAATCAAAGTGAGCGGCAAAAAAGAACCCCGCAGCCGCAACCCCAACGAAGGTCAAGGAACCGGCTCAGGGTTTGTGATTTCATCCGATGGGTTTGTCATCACCAACAACCACGTCGTGGCGGGTGCCACCAAAATTTCGGCACTACTACAAGACGGGCGTGAGTTTGAAGCCCAAATTATTGGGCGTGACCCCGCCACCGACATTGCCGTGTTGAAAATCTACGGAGATGCCTTAAAGGCCGTTGCATTTGGCAACTCCAAAACCCTTCAGGTAGGCCAAATCGCCATTGCCATCGGCAACCCCTACGGATTTCAATACACCGTCACGGCGGGGGTCATCAGCGCCTTGGGCCGCACATTACGCTCAGAGTCTGGGCGTTTGATTGACGATGTCATTCAGACCGATGCTTCACTTAATCCCGGCAATTCTGGCGGACCGTTGGTCAACTCACAGGGGGAGGTCATCGGAGTCAATACCGCCGTCATTCTACCCGCGCAGGGGCTGTGTTTTGCGGTATCTTCCAACATAACGGCGCAAGTAGCTGGTCAGCTTATCATGCAGGGGCGCGTACGCAGGGGGTATTTGGGGATTGCTGGTCAACTCATCAACCTCACCGACCGCATCATGCAGTACAATCAATTACAGACTAAAACGGGAATCTACATCGTGAGTGTAGAGGCCGACGGTGTGTCGTACAACTCGGAATTCAGGGCGGGCGATATTATTGTGGGCTTTGAAGGAAACCCCGTTGGCTCGGTAGATGATTTACACAAATTGCTCACCGAAACCACCATCGGAAAACGCATTGAAGTAACGATTTTAAGGAATAATTTGGCAAAGAAGATAAGCGTTATTCCAGGCGAATTGAAATAATTTTGTGCACGCAAATACGCTAAGGAGCAGAGAAAAATGAAAAACTTTGCTCCTTCCTTAGCTTAACGGTCCGCCGTGCGGTGATTTACTCATTCCGTTCTATTGCTTCCTGAAAATCGGTGTGCATTTGATTGAAACGCTCAAAAATTGTTTTTAGGAAGGCTTCGTCAGAAAACAGCTTACGAATATCGGCTTCGTCACCAAAAAAATCCATTTCACTAACTTTGTACGTTTGCTCATACAAACCTGCTTCCACCTTGACAATGTACTTACCGTTCCATGTATAAAGAGCGATTTTGTAATGATCGGTGCTTGATATATCTCCTACGTAACGCATGATAGTAAGTGAAAGCGGTTACTCATAACCGCGTTTTTTTGAAGGGGAGGTTGCTTACAACCGACCTTGTTTTTCTTAGTATTGCTCGGGTATTCTATCGGGCAGAGGCCGCTACGGCCCTGCCCCTACCTTATTCACAACCCTCTTTGCGGCGGGTATCGATGATGCTCAGGATTTTCCAACCGGCGGCGGTTTTGACCAACTGAAACGCATTGACCCCGCAATGGCTGAAATTGCCTTTGAAATAGAATTTATAGGGCGTCCAAGCCGTGGCCATTTCACCGTCGATGCGAATGTCGACCGCGCTCAGGCGTTCGTCCAAATCGCCAGGGGTGGCTTTGCCAATACTTTTCAAAAATCCTTCGAAAGAATCAGATCGTACCGTGACTTCACCAGATTTGTTTTTGGCGATCGACTCAAGGCGCGCGCCTGGCATCAACGATTGGCGTACCAAGGTAGAATCGCTCTTTTTCATTCCGTCAAACAGCTGCTGAATAGGCACTTTGACCGCCATTTCTTCGGCCGATTGAGCAAAAACGCCAACGCTGCAAAAGAGCGAAATACTCAAAATTTGGAATAACTTTTTCATAAGAAAATGAGTTTTAGGAAACAAAAGAAGCGACGCTTATTCAAACGTCGCTTCGTATTTATATCAAATGCTAAAAATCTAGTTGGCCGCAGTAGCTGCTGAATCAGCCGCTGCTAGTGCCGCCGCAGGAGCCGTTGTTTCAGCCGTAGCTGCACCAAACATTTTTTCACGAATACTGTTGGTACGTAGTTCGAGTTCGGGCTTAGCCGTATATTTAATCTTGGTCTGACGAGCCGCCGAATCAGGATGCACACCGTAAACGTATTCATCGCCGGCGCGTACATCTGTTTGATCAATCTTATTGTTCTTTTGATACTTACAAGAGGCCAAAGAAACAACCAACAACAAAGCACTTATTTTCAAAAAGTTACGTTTCATCTTCAAGATTCGTTTATCAAATTTGTACAAAAATAGAGCTCAAATTTGAAATTGCCAACGTTTCTACATTTGTTTTGCAAAATTTTAATCGCATTTATGTCCTTACACTTAGACAAATTGACACCGCGCGAAATAGTCGCCGAGCTTGATAAATACATCATCGGACAACACGATGCCAAGCGCAACGTGGCCATTGCCCTCCGAAACCGTTGGCGACGCATGAACAGCACGCCCGAAATGCAAAAAGAAATCATTCCCAACAACATCCTCATGATTGGGGCCACGGGGGTCGGGAAGACCGAAATTGCCCGCCGATTGGCCAAAATCGCCAATGCACCTTTCGTAAAAGTGGAAGCTTCGAAGTTTACCGAAGTGGGTTACGTGGGTCGCGATGTAGAAAGTATGGTGCGGGATTTGGTAGAACAGGCCGTCAATCTGGTCAAAACCGAAAAGAAAGAAGCCGTCAAACAAAGAGCGCAGGAAATCGTCGAAGATATTATTCTGGACGTGTTGATCCCTCCGATGTATCCCAACAATACCAACCAAGGTCAGCACCGCCCCAGCGTTGGATTTGCCATTACGGATGATGCTGACATGGTGCAAACACCGCCACCGATTTCTTCCATGCCCGACCATGAGCTCAACGAACGGACACGCGGGCGTTTTCGGGAAAAGCTGCGCGCGGGCGAGCTCGAAGACCGCAAAATCGAAATCGACATGCAGGCATCGGCTGCACCCAACATCGGCGTCATGGGCGGTCCCATTGATGATATGTCGATGATGAATATCCAAGAAATGCTCGGCAATATGATGCCCAAGCGCAACAAAAAGCGCAAGGTGACCATCGCCGACGCCCGTAAGATTTTGCTCGAAGAAGAAGCCGCCAAGCTCATCGACATGGACGAGGTCAAAGAAGAAGCCATCTCCAAAGCCGAAGATTTAGGCATTATTTTTATTGATGAAATTGACAAAATCGCCAATTCAAACGGTAAAGGTGGCGGTCCCGATGTGAGCCGCGAAGGCGTGCAGCGCGATTTATTACCGATTGTGGAAGGCTCCACGGTCAACACCAAATACGGCCCCATCAAAACCGACCACATCCTGTTTGTGGCAGCGGGGGCATTTCACGTTTCAAAGCCATCTGATTTGATTCCCGAATTGCAGGGACGTTTCCCGATTCGGGTAGAATTGCAAAGCCTGACGGAAGATGATTTCTACCGGATTTTGAAAGAGCCTCGCAACTCTCTGACTCGCCAATACCACGCGCTGATGGAGTCCGAAGGGGTTGAATTGACATTTAACGACGACGCCCTGCGCGAACTCGCCAAACTGGCGTTTACCATCAACTCCGACGTCGAAAACATCGGTGCGCGTCGTTTGCAAACGGTCATGAGTACCTTACTCAATGATTTTATGTACGACATTCCCGACGTCATCGGGGCCAATTCGCATGTGTTGGTCACCAAAGAATTGGTGCAACAACGTCTGTCGAGCTTAGTCAAAAACCGTGATTTGAGTCAGTATATTTTGTAGTGAATTAACGTCGGCGATGGCTGGGTCGCGGCGGCGTAACGTGCCCCCGTTCAAACCTCGCCGACGTTTTTGTTTATTACCGCACTACAATCTGATGCCCCAAACGTTCTAAAAGCGACTCCCGGTACTGCATCCCAATCGGAATCTGTACATTGGACAGTAGCCCCAACATATTCCCGCTGATGCCTTTGATATTGGTTAGGTTGGCAATGTAGGATTTATGAACCCTGGCAAATGTTGCCGAGGGCAGACTTTCTTCCATTTTTTTCATGGTCAGGTACGTGACAATAAAGCGGTTGTCGACGTAAATCTTTACGTAGTCCTTCATCGCCTCCACGTATTGAATATCCGCAAATTGAATTTTGACTAGATTCCCGTCTTCTTTTACAAAAATATGTCCTTCAGCGTTTGAGCGCGGTGTACCCGTTTCCTCACCGGGAGGTTTGGGAAGGGCGATTTCTGGATTTTCATTCCGCCTTTGGCCTAAGATTTCTTTAGCCTCAAATCGCTCCTTTACTTTCTGTACCGCCCGCAGAAACCGTTCAAACGCAATGGGTTTCAGCAGATAATCCGTTACATCCAACTCAAAACCTTCGTGGGCGTATTGATGAAAAGCGGTGGTCATTACTACCTGCGGGCGTTGCGGCAATGATTTTAGAAATTCGAGCCCGGAGATTTGAGGCATCTCAATGTCACAAAAAATCAAGTCAATGGCATTTCGGGAAAGTTCGTCGTAGGCTTCAAAGACGTTATTGGTTTTGGCGACCAATTCCAAAAAAGGAAGACGTCCGATAAACGTCTCAATAATCTCCTGCGCAATGGGCTCGTCTTCAACGATTAAACAGCGTATTTTTTTCATAAATTATTCCAATGGAGAAATATAGTCGGATTTTAATTCATTGATTTCTTTTCAGTCATTGCCTTTTCCAATTCCAATCTCAACTCTATTTTATAGACATATTCGTTCTCGATCAGCTGTAAACGGTGTTTGTTTGGGTACAGATAGGCCAACCGTTTTTGGGTATTTTCGATAGCGTCATTTTGACATGAATTGATTTTGTCGGCTTCGACTCTAAGCGTCAGTACTGATTTTTCGACCAATAAATCAATATCACATTCTGATTTTAAGCATTTAAAAGCATTGTTTATCAGGGGAAAAAGAAGCATCGGAGCAATCTGTAAATACTCGCTCTGCTCCGTTTTGAGCCTGAAATTAACATTGACTTGGTTCGGCAAACGGCTTTCTTCCAGATCAATGCAATTGATAATAAAGTCTAATTCTTTCGGTAAAGGTACGGCGTCCACGTCGGTTTCGTAAAGGGTATAACGAGTCGTGTTTGACAGTTTCAGGACCATTTGGGCCGCCTGCTCCGGAGAAGTGGCCGTCAGATTTTTGATATTTTCCAACGCCCCATTGATAAACTGAGGATTGATCTGCGACTTCAACAGCTTGATTTCCAAGTCCATTTTGTTTTTTTTAAGCGCATTGTTTTTTCGTTGGTCCATGACCAGATCTATCATTAATTTCAACGAAATAGGAAACCACCGGCTGGGCTGCGACAGAAAAAAATCAGTATTGAAAAGCAAAAGTTGCAGCCTGCTCAGCATCCCGCCGCCATCTATGTTAATCATGTGATTATAATCCTTGGTGAAGGTTCCAAAATTAAAGTAACGAAGTGCGATTTGCCAGGAGAATTCACCTATTAACGTTCTGAACACATAACCCGCAAAAAACAAAACGATCAGGTAGAGAACGTACTTTGCCTCGGTAAACATCCGGTGCACGCAAACCAACGCCAACCAGTAGATGCTGTACGAGGCAAGCGTGTTCCCCAGGGCCCAAACCATCGCCCCTGAAGTAAACATATTTGCCGATGCGCCTACATAAAAACACGCATAGAAGTACCAAAACAGCCAAAATAGCCATTCGCCGAGCAATGCGCTTTTATTATAAATATAGCTTGAGATTGACTTCATACTCATGGGTGTTCTCTTGAATCGTCAGCAGATGGTTGGGGTACAGCAATGAGAGCCTGCGCCTAATGTTAACGAGACCAATACCGCCCACGTTGGTTTTGGTAATTTTTAAGACAGGTTTTGTATTTTTTACCCTAAAATCCAACTGCCTGTCTTTCAGGATTAAACAGATCGAGATGTGTGCATGGTCGAGGTTGTTGAGCAGGCTGTGTTTAAAAGCATTTTCGACAAACGGCAGCAGCACACGCGGTGCAATTGCTCTATTTTGCAATGCGGCCTCATCGGTGTCAAACTCAATGGTTACGTTTTTGTCGTGCCTTATTTTCTCCAGATTAACGTAGTTTTTCAGGTAATCAACTTCCGATTGTAAAGGAACTTTGCTGCCCAACGAATCATCAAAAGATTGTTTAAGCAGGCTCTGCAGCTGGCTGATAGCGGTTTGGGTTTCGGGCTTTTGACTGAGGATCAACCCATAAATATTATTGAGCGAATTGAACAGAAAATGCGGATTGAGCTGACTTTGCAAAAACTTCGATTCAAGGTCATGATTAAGGTCGTTGAGCTGTTTTTGTTTGATGGTATTCTCCATAAAATACTTCATCGTTTTGGCTAAAACAATAAGTCCGAATTGGTTTCTGAATTCATAAAATACCGTGAATGCAAAGGGCAGACTTGTGAAATGTCCCCATAGACCGTACACGTTGAACGTATCTACAAAAGCCAACAGGGGATTGTCTTCGCGGGAAGTGGAATAGGCGTTGACCTTATTAAGCCCGTATATTTCCTGAACGAATAAAAAAGTACAGTACGTAAAGACGGTAAAATACCAAAAGGCCACCGCCGAGAAGAAGGCAAGGTATTTTTCGCGGGCAAAGTACTTGGGAAACAAATAGTAGAAAATAAAGTACCCGGCCAAAATATTACTCCCTAAATAGAGATAAAAAGAGGTCGAATAGCGAAGGTTGTCGACGTAAAATTCGGCCAGTAAGTTTTTATAACAGAAATAAAGGTAGCCCAAGTGAACCAAAACCCGCAGCCAAAGCCGCTCGTTGTAGAAATGCAGTACTTTCTCAATAACCTCAAATGCCCTGGAATTACGTTGGTCGAGCCGATTCATGCGTTTGTCTAAAAGTTTGGGCAAATTTCGGGAGAATTGGGTAGTATCTCTTGCGAAATCTCCTCGTTTGTCTAATTCAATTTGCCAATCCGGCCATTGTTTCGAGTTTTACATTGGATAAACCAACACCGTCAACACCATGAGAAAAACCGCGGCTGCTTTTATGTTCATTTTTCAGTGTCTATTCGGCAAGGCCCAAACCTGCGACTGTCCAACGATGTTAACGGCCGTTATTCAAAAAACAGAGGACAATTATGCGGGTTATTTTGATAAAGTGAACGCTAAAACCCAACCTCGTTATCATCAATTGACCGACAGCCTGCGCACAGCCTCGAAAGACATAACTAGTCAGAAAGACTGCTATCAATTACTGAGAATCTACAAGCGATTTTTTCGCGACGGGCATTTTCAACTTTCCTACAATGCCCCTGAGGCAGTAGTTCCTATCCGGACCATTGACACCGACGAGGTCAAGGCCAAAGCCTATTTTGACGCCCATTTGGGCAAACTGCACCCGCTCGAAGGCATTTGGGAAGCCTTGGACGGCAGTTATCGCGTTGCGCTCATGCGCGACCCGATCCAAACAGAAAAAATGGCGGCCGTGGTTTTGGCAGCTCAAAACACAAAATGGCAACCGGACATGGTCAAATTTGAAGCCGATGCCAAGGGCGCAAGCCCTTATAAAGGCATTTATTGGGCGGGCGATCTGTCGTCGTCGGAGCGGACGTTTCCGTTGGTAGAAAACATGATGAATATCCCGAACTCAGGCTATTGGGCCCGGGAGTACCCACAAAAAGCGACCCCCGAAGAGCTTGCCAAAGCCCGACAAAGCGACGATGAATTTCAGGTGAAAGCCATTGATCCGCAAACGTTTTATATAAAAATACCCTCCTTTGGCATCTCATTTGAAATGGTCGACAGCGTTTTGAAAGCCCACGATGCCGTGATTCGTAATTCCCCTCATTTGATTGTGGATATCCGAGACAATGGCGGCGGCATGAACAGTTCGTTTCCCGCCCTTTTGAAATACCTCAATACCAACAGTTTCAAAGATATTTATTCACATTTCCGGAGCACCGCCGATAACCTACAAGCCGAGCAGGAAATCATAGACCGAGCCTTATCCGAGTACTGGATTTCGGCCAAAGAAGCCAAACACTGGCAGGAGAGCTTAGCTAAGAACCGGAAACAAATCGGCAAAATGGTAAAATACCCTGCTGAAAGTATGAAGTACAAAGAAGTGATGGTAAACCCAAAAAAAGTGTCGGTGCTCATGAACGAGCATTGTTACAGCAGCGCCGAGTATTTTGTGTTTTATGCCAAACAAAGCAAAAAAGTAACGCTTTTCGGCAATCATACGGGCGGTATGATGGACTACGGCAACGTGCGCGAGCACAAACTCCCCTGCCCGACCTTTGAGTTGCGCCTGCCTACCACGCGCACGGGTTGGGTGGACTATGCCCCGATTGACAATGTAGGCTTCCAACCCGACGTAAAGATCCCGGATACAGAAAAAGATTGGGTGAAATTTGTGATCAACTATCGACAAAATCACTGAACGAACGTTGGTCGAGCCACGTCATCGTTCATCTAAAAAAATTGTCGGCGGGGTAGCAAGGGTTCAATTTTGTGTCCATAACCAAACAACACAAACCTGTTAACAGCTATGAACCGTTTTTCTGCCGCTGCCTTCTTATTGTTTGTACTTTCTGTTTTTCAGGCCCTTGGCCAGGTCAAAGGCACCATCAAAGGCCGCGCCTTAGACGGCCACACTCGCCGACCCGTCGAGTTTGCGAGTGTGGCTTTACTTTCTGCCGCCGACTCCTCCATGGTCAAAGGAGCCCTGACCGATACCTCCGGCGTTTTTGTGATTTCCAATCTTACCGAAGGAAACTACCTCCTTATCCTTTCGAGCATTGAGTACCAAAAGATATGTAAAGGGCCATTGCTGATAAACAGCTCTCAGCAGGAAGTGGATTTGGGAGACTTAGCGATGGTTACCGACCAAAAACTGCTGGAAGAAGTAATTGTAAAAGGCAACAAGCCCGTTTTTGAACAAAAATTGGGGACGATCATCGTCAACGTAGACAGTAAGATGTTTAAAACCTCGGCCAATGCCCTCGAAATCCTGCGCCGTTCGCCGGGACTATTGGTAGACATGAGTGGAAATGTCACGTTCAGAGGCACCTCGCCCAAGATACTGATCGACGGAAAGGACCTGCGGATGACCGGTGAGCAGGAGAAAAACTACCTGCGCTCCCTAGCCCCCGAGCAGATCGAAAGCATCGAACTTATGCCCAACCCTCCGGCCAAATACGAGGCCTCGTACCAAACCGTGATCAACGTTAAACTGAAACGGGACCAAAATTTGGGCCTCAAAGGCAGTGTCTACGGTTCGTATCGCCAACACCGTTTCAGCGACAGCGGAGCGGGTGGGAATATCACCTTCAAAGCCCCTAAAATGGCCTATTTGCTCAATTTGGGAGTAAGCAATTCCAATTGGTTTCAAAATTTGACCGACCGCCGCATGATGGGAAGCAGCGCCCAAAAGGATATCGTTGAGTCATTTGCGTTCATCCGAAACCCCACCAAAAGCCTCAATTTTTTCGCCGGAGCCGAATACACCCTCAACGCCAAAAACAGCATTGATTTCAAACTGACCGGTGATTTTTCCACCTCGCCCAATGTTACCTACGCCGAAAACAAATCCACGATTCAGGGCGTAGAGCAGCCTTTTTTAGTGAGCAATAACCAAATGAGCGAACGAACTAAAACACTGACGGGGTTGCTGGGGTATCGCTATCAAACAAACAACGGCCGCGAGTTTATTGCGGAAGTGGCCATGGCCGACAACCGAAAACCCGGCTCGCAAGATCTGATCTCGGAATATTATCGAAACGATCAACCGGTGCGCGGCATCTCACGCCAACGCAATGAGCAGCAGGCTAATTCAAACTTCAAAACGCTGAATGTGAACTATGCCGACTTGATATTTAAGCAATGGAAGCTGGAAACGGGTTTTAAAATCAATTACGTACAAAACGCCGCCAAAATAGCTTTTGACACGCTCACCCGTGCCGATGCCACCAAAAACACGCCGCTGACCGACGCCGATTTCAGAAAAGATGCGGGTCGAAGCAATGAGTTTAGGTTTGACGAAAACATTACTATGTTTTTCCTCCAGATGAGTCGGCAGTTCAAAAAACTGGGTTTTACCGCCGGGATTCGGGCCGAAAATACCGTGACCCAAGGCGAATCCGTAACCCTGAAATCATTGGTCGATCGTAATTATTGGAATATTTTACCGAGCCTGACGCTCCAATACAAAATCAATGACAACAGTAACTTGGTGTGGGCATCGTCTCGTAAGCTGTCGCGCCCTACGGTGTGGCAGTTAAATCCCTTCCCGTTTTTTATAGACCCGCTCACGGTGGCAATGGGCAATCCGTTTCTCTTTCCGCGCATTCGGAACGTGTCCGAACTCACCTATACTTACAAAAACCTGATGCTGATTACGGGTTATAATCTGAATCAAAACACGGTGTCGCAGTTGCCTCTTTACAACGCCGCTACGCGCCTCACTACCTGGCAACAGGTGAATACCCAAACCCAACGGGTGTTTTTTGACGTGAGCCATTCGGCCCCGATTTTGCCGAAATGGAACTATCAAATGTACCTGAGCGCGGCATACGGCAGTGAAAAAGTACGCATAAACGCCCGAGACAATCAAATTAGCGGCCTGTCGGCTTCGCTGTGGGTTTCCAACCTGTTTACGTTGCCAAAAGGCTACAATTTGGAGGTGTCAGGCTGGTACAATGTGCCCAATCCATCGGGTTTTTACAAATCAAAAGGCATGGGCGCCGTCAATATGGGGTTGCAAAAAAGCTTTAAAAACAATTGCTGGAATGCCCAACTGAACATCAATGATATTTTCCTGACAAGCATTTTCAGGGCGCATATTCAGGTGGACAACAGCGACATGACCTTCATCAACCGGCAGGCAAACCGCAATGCTTTGCTGCGAATTACCCACAATTTCGGGAAGTCAAAATACCAGACCAAAGGCCGCAAATCGGGTGTTAGCGAAGATGCTGAGCGGTTGCGGTGATATAGGCAATGAGTGAATGAGTAAATTAGTGAATAAGAGGTTGATGTTTTCAACTTAAAAAGTCACGCCGTTTATTTTAGGGGGCTTATTCCTGAAAATAAAAAGCGTGACTTTTTGAAAACACCCGTTTAGCAGAATGCCCTTTTTTTAGGACAACAAACTCCGCTCAATGCCCATCTCCAAGCCGCGCAACTCCGCCAAGCCGCGCAAACGACCGATGGCCGTGTAGCCAGGATTGGTCCTTTTACCCGCGTTGAGGTCGTCGAGCATTTTGTGGCCGTGGTCAGGTCGGAACGGCATCCGCAGGTCGGTGCGGCCTTCCTGTTTTCTTCGTCTTTGTTCCAACACCAACGCTTTCATAACGCCGTACATGTCTACATTTCCTTCCAAGTGATTGGCCTCGTGGAAGTTCCCTTCTTCGTCGCGCTGCGTAGCCCGTAGGTGAATGAAGTGAATGCGGTCGCCGAGGCGCTCAACCATGCCCACCAAGTCATTGTCGCCGCGCACACCGTAGCTTCCCGTGCAGAAACACAGGCCGTTGGCCGATAAATCGGCAGCAGCTAACAATTGTTTGGCATCAGCTTCGGTACTTACCACGCGCGGCAGGCCCAAAATCGGATACGGTGGATCATCGGGGTGAATCGACAATCGAATGCCTGCATCTTGTGCCACGGGCACGATTTCGCGCAAAAATGCGTACAGATTTTCGCGTAATTCTTTGTCACCTACATATTTATACGTATCCAATACGTCCCGAAACTGCTCAACGGTGTAGCTTTCTTCCGAACCCGGCAAACCCGCGATGATGTTACGCACCAATCGTGTAACATCCGCCTCGTCGGCTTTATCAATCCACGCTTTGGCTTTTTTCTGTTGCGTTTCGGTATAGTGCGCTTCTGCCCCTACCCGTTTTAAAATATACAGTTCAAAAGCGGCAAATTCATTAAAATCAAACCGCAATCCCGTAGAACCGTCGGGCATGGGCGCGTTCAAATCCGTCCTTGTCCAGTCCAAAATGGGCATAAAATTATAGCAAACGGTATCAATGCCGCAGGCCGCCAAATTGGTGAGCGATTCTTTGTAGTTTTCGATGTATTGCTTAAAATTTCCCGATGCTTTCTTTATGTCTTCATGAACGGGCACACTCTCTACCACCGACCAGCTCAAACCCGCCTCTTCGATGATAGCTTTGCGTTGCTGAATATCTTGTACCGTCCAAACCTGACCGTTCGGAATTTGGTGCAGGGCGTTTACGATGCCCGTTGCGCCGGCTTGTCTTACGTCCGACAGACTTACGGGGTCGTTGGGGCCAAACCACCGCCATGTTTGTTCTAATGCCATATTTTGATGTGCAAAAGCACTGTTAATTGTTATCTGTTAATCGTTATTTATTAATTCTTTACCCTGAATAAGTTGGCAAGCAGAAAATAAAGTCAGCAAACGAAAAAAATTACTTCACAAATTTGCTAAAAACAGCCTTCTGCTATTGTTTATGCAAATTTTGTCCTATATTTTGGCGTTTAATTCCTAAAATCTTCTTGACCTTGAAAATTGCGATTTTAAAAGAAACGAAAGCCTTTGAAAGGCGCGTTGCTATCACACCTGATATTGTTAAATCTCTTCTGAAAGCAGGTTTTACGTGCACCATTCAATCGGGCGCGGGCGAAAACTCCTCCCTTCTGAACGCAGACTACGAAAAAGCGGGCGCTACTGTCGCCGCCGACACTCAAACCCTTCTGGCCGATGCCGACGTGGTGCTGAAAGTCAACGCCCCCACGCTCGACGAAGTAGCTCAAATGCGCGAAGGTGCCGTTTCGATTTCGTTTTTGTACGCCTACACCCAACCCGAGTTGGTCAAGGCCCTCAATGCGAAAAAGATTTCGGCTTTCAGCATGGATGCCGTACCCCGCACCACCAAAGCCCAAAGCATGGATGCGCTCAGCTCGCAGGCCAACCTCGCTGGCTACAAAGCCGTGCTGCTCGGCGCAAACGCCCTCGGCAAGATTTTTCCACTCATGATGACCGCCGCTGGTACCATCAAACCTTCCAAGGTACTTATTTTTGGCGCGGGCGTGGCGGGCTTGCAGGCCATTGCCACTGCCAAACGCCTCGGAGCCGTCGTGGAAGTGTCGGATGTTCGGCCTGAGACCAAAGAACAAGTGGAATCGCTGGGGGGCAAATTCTTGAGCGTTGAAGGCATGGAGGCCAACAAGTCGGAAGGCGGCTACGCCAAAGAAGTATCGGCGGAGTTTTTACAGAAACAACAGGACCTCATTAAACAACGCATCAAAGACGCCGACATCGTTATCACAACTGCACTTGTGATGGGCAAAAAAGCCCCGATTCTGGTCACGGAAGAGATGGTAAAATCCATGAAGACGGGTAGCGTGATTGTGGACATGGCCGTAGAATCGGGTGGAAACTGCGCCCTGAGCGAAGCCAACAAAACTGTGGTCAAAAACGGCGTCACCATCATCGGAGAGTCTAACCTCCCCGCCTTGCTATCGACCAACGCCAGTGATTTATACGCCAAAAACATCAGCACACTTCTATTGCATTTGGCCAACAAAGACGGTTTTAAGTGGGAATTGGAAGAGGAAATCACCAAAGGCAGCCTCATCACCCACCAAGGTACGTTGGTACATGCGTTTACAAAAGGGATTCTGGAGAAGTAGTGAGAAGCTAGAAATGAGGAGTTTTTGACTTCAATCCTCATCATCATTTACTAATCACCGTCTACCAAACACTAACCACAAATCACTAATTAAATGGATTCAATCATCACGTTTATTGGAGAAAATATCCAGCTTATTTATATCCTCATACTCTCCATTTTTGTAGGGATTGAGGTCATTTCCAAAGTGCCATCGGCGCTGCATACGCCGCTGATGTCGGGTGCCAATGCCATCCACGGGGTGGTGATTATCGGGGCCATCATCGTCATGGGGCACGCCGAAGCTGGCAACTGGCCCGCCTTGATTTTGGGCTTTTTGGCGGTGATTCTTGGCACGCTCAACGTCGTCGGCGGTTTCGTAGTCACGGACCGAATGTTGGAAATGTTTAAAAAGAAGAAATAAAATTTAGTTCGCAGCTAGCAGCCCACGGTAACAAGGGAAAGCGGCTGCCAACTGTTTACTGTAAACTGCAAACTCACAATGCTTCAACAATACTGGTTATACCTCATTTACCTTTTAGGTTCCGTGTTTTTTATTGTAGGCTTGAAAATGCTCTCTGGCCCCAAAACCGCCCGTAACGGCAATTTTTTGGCAGCGGCAGGCATGACACTCGCCATTTTGGGCACTATCTTCATGCACAAAAATGAAGAGGGTGAGTCTATCGGCAACTATGGCTGGATTTTCGGCGGTATCGCTATCGGTACCGTGTTGGGCTGGATTTCGGCCAAGAAAGTTAAAATGACGGCCATGCCTCAAATGGTGAGCCTTTTCAACGGCATGGGCGGTGCCTGCGCAGCCCTAATTTCACTGGTAGAATTTGGACACCTGCACGGCGATACCCCACCCGTAACCATTCTGACCATCGTGGCTGGCCTCGTCATCGGGAGCGTTTCGTTTTCGGGCAGTATCATTGCCTACGCCAAGTTGCAGGAAATTCTGAAAAAGACTTTCAAACTTCCCGCCCAAAATATCCTGACCATCATTCTCATGGCAGGCATCGTCGGACTGAGTATTTATCTGGCCTTCGGACACGCTTCTACTGCGTTGCTGTACGTTATTTTTGCCCTGTCACTGGCTTATGGTATCCTGTTTGTATTGCCCATCGGTGGGGCAGATATGCCCGTGGTCATTTCGCTATTGAACTCCTTCACGGGTGTTGCGGCGGCTTTTGGCGGTTTTCTGTACGACAATCAGGTCATGCTTACGGGCGGAATTCTGGTGGGTTCGGCGGGTACGCTACTCACGATTTTGATGTGTAACGCCATGAACCGTTCTCTTACCAATGTTATCTTCGGGTCGTTTGGCGGTGGCGGTGCTACGGCGAGCGAAGCCAGCACCTTTGCGGGCGGCTCAGTAAAAAGCAGTACACCTTCCGACATTGCCATCTTGATGAATTATGCCCAGAAAGTAATCGTTGTACCAGGCTACGGATTGGCCGTGGCGCAGGCGCAGCACGTTATCCACGAACTGGAAGCGATTCTCGAAAAACGTGGCGTGGAAGTCAAATACGCCATTCACCCCGTAGCAGGACGGATGCCCGGCCACATGAACGTGCTCCTGGCGGAATCCAACGTAGCTTATGATAAGCTCGTGGAAATGGAAGAAATCAACGACCAGTTTGCCACCACCGACGTGGTGTTTGTGGTAGGAGCCAACGACGTAGTCAACCCTGCCGCGCGTAGCAACCCCGCCAGCCCCATCTACGGAATGCCCATTTTGAACGCCGACAAAGCCCGCACGGTGATTGTAAGCAAGCGCTCCATGGCGGCCGGCTACGCGGGCATTGACAACGAACTCTTCTACTACCCCAACTGCCTCATGCTCTTCGGCGACGCCAAAGATTCGATTACGAAAGTTGTGGCAGAATTGAAGGGAATGGATTAGTGGCTACCATCTAATGATTATTGGGCAGTACCAGTATCAGAAATTAGTGAGACATATTTTGGATTTTCACACAACAGGCAGCTCATTTGGGCTGCCTGTTGTGTGAAAATAAATTGTTTATTTCTTAAATTCCTAATGCCCCAATTTTAACGAAACTTGGAGCACTCACTTCCCCGCCAAATGCTGATTCCGGTACTCAATGGGCGTGCAGCCTTTGATTTGTCGGAATTGACGTGCAATGTTTTTGCTGTCAGCTAGACCCATGTCCAGTGCGATTTCAAAAACCGTCATGTCGGTTTCGATGAGTTTTTGGGTAAACTTTTCGATACGCAGATTAAAAATGTATTTGTAGATGGGATAGCCTGTAATGTCCTGAAAACGCTGTTCCAAGGCTCTTCTCGACAGCGGCACCTGCTTGACAATGTCCTCCACCTGTAGGTTTTTATCAATATTTTGGTGAATAAACTTCAACGAAGAAGCAATGTAGCGGTCGTTGGTGGCGTAAATATCGGTCGACTGCCGCGTGATGATTTGCGTAGGTTTAACGATGATGTCGTAATAGTCGGCCGTGCCGTGCTCAATCATGTGGTGTAGTAGCTTGGCCGCGTCGTAGCCGCCTTTTTCGGTATCTTGGCCGATGCTCGACAGCGGTGGGTCCGAAAATTCACAAATCATTTCGTCGTTGTCGACGCCTAGCACTGCCACGTGTTCGGGAATACGAATATTGGACTGACGACAGGCTTCGGTGATGTGTTGACCCTGATTATCGTCGCAAGTCATAAGCGCGATGGGCTTGGGAAGCGATTTGAGCCACTGACTTAGCGGACTGGGTTTGTAGTACCACAACTCACTCGACCGCGCCATAATGTGTTCAAAATAATGCACTTGATGCCCCGCTTTTTTGACCCGATCTTCAAAGCCATCTGCGCGCTCACGCGACCAAACGATGTCTTTGAAACCATAAAAAGCGAAGTTCTTGAATCCTTTTCGGAGAAAATACTCGGCCCCCATTTTACCCGCTTCGTAGTGGTCGCCAGTGATGTTGGGAATCTCTTTGAAGCGCTCTTTAAAATCTTGGGCAATGACGGGGATGCCTGCTTCCACGATTTTACTGATTTTGGGGTCGTTGTACAACTGCCCGATGATACCGTCGGCTTCCCATTCGAGCGCCCACTCCAAAATCCCGTCAATACCAATTGTTTCACGCTGAAACAATGGCATCCGACAGAAAATCCAGGGGCCGTTCTCTTTGGAATATTTAGAAATTCCTTTCAACAGTCCCTTGCTGTATTCTTCGGCAAAGTCGATGAGAAGAATTATTTTGTACATGTGTGACGGAGCAGGGTTAATTTTAGGTACACACCCATTTCTGGAAGGAGCATTTTATCATTTGTTAATCTTCGGTTTTGAGAAACCTCGTACACAAACGCCCATAGCCTTACGAAAAAAGCTCTTTCCAACTTTTGACGGTAGCATTGGTCACGAGGGGTTTGGCCCAGAGACCGATGCTCAAAATGTACCCTAAAGTAATCATCAAAAACAACATTGCCAAGCGTAAACCGACCAATTCGGCCAATCCGCCGATAATGAGCGGCACCACCGCGCCCCCCGCAATGCCTGAGCAAAGAATTCCTGAAAATGTACCATGGTGATACGGCACCGAGTTGAGCGCCAACGACACAATGATGGACCACATGACCGATGCACAGAATCCGCTTAGCGGAAACCCATACAGCGCCGCTTCAACAGGACCAAACAGACCCACCAACACCGAAACAATAGCACCCACCGTGAATAAAATCAATACCCGACGGCTATCGAAGATTTTGAGTAATACCAATCCTAAGATACAGCCAATGGTGAGTAATCCCCAAAAATAAGAAATGACCGACGCGCCTTCGGTGGCGGGATCGATGTTGTGGTAGGTTTGGAGAAACTTAGAAGTCCAGTTGGCAATGCCCTGCTCGGTACCTACATAGCAGAAAATACCGATAAAAAACAGGAATACATAGCGGTTTTTGAGCAGGTCTTTGAAGGCATTTTCGGTATCAATTTTTTCATCTTCCTTAAGTTCCACTTCGGGAAACTTAACAAATCGAACCACGACCACCATCAGAAAAGCCACCACTGCAAACACCCAGTACAACGACACCCATTTCAGGTCGGCGGGCACAATTTGGTTGAGCGTGTTGATGACAGCATTGGATGCCGTGCCAGCGTGTACATTTAAGACCAAATAACTGTACAACATCGGGCTCAGAAACGAAGCTCCCCCGAAAAAAAGCTGCGCCATCACCGAATTAAAGGCAAAATTGGCCTCGCCACCCGCCACCCGCAGCAACGGATTAATCACCACTTGCAACATAGCCATGCCAATACCTATGATGAATAACGAAACCAACGCCACCGTAAATGTAGGCACTAAGGCAAACAATAATGCCCCTCCAAAAGCCATCATAAAAGCCCACAAGAGCACTTTTTTCTCCCGGTATTTTTCTACCAAAATCCCCGAAGGAATGGAGGCTACCCCGTACGCCACAAAAAAAGCAAATGGTAAAAAACCCGCAAGTCCAATACTCAGATCAAAACCAGAAACGATGTCGGGGATGATGGGCCCTAGAATGTTGCTAAGAAAGGAAATAACGAAGAATATCAGAAAAATCAGAATAACAATAAAGGTGTTGCTTTTCATGGAATGGGGTTTACAGGAATAGGGAAAGACAAAGTTAATTCTTAATACGAATGGCGCAAACGATGCAATTGGAGCCGCAAAACTGAAAAATGTAAAATGGCAAACCGACCGACTCGGTCCCGTGCAAAGTTGAAATCTATTTTTTCACAAAACCACCCTCGCGGTTTTACATTTTCCAGTTCTATTGCTCCTAAACTTTCACCTTCAAGTCTTGCGAAACCAGCGCGGCGGCTCCCAACATTGAAATATCATCATCTTGAGATTGAAGCAGTTTGAGGCGTTTGAGCGACTGCGGATAGGCAAAATCGTTGAGCGTTTCCAACATTCCCGCCTTAAATAAAGGATAGGCTTTGGAAATCGACCCGCCCAATACAATGGCTTCTGGATCAAATACGTACATGGCGGCCTTGATGGCACACCCGATATGTACCCCAAATTCAGACCACATATTGATGGCCTTTTTGTTACCATTAAGTGCCGCTTGGCTTGCTTCTAGGGCGGTGGTGCCGTGGATAGAATCGAAAAAATTGCTGCAAGCGTAGTATTCAAGGTTATGGTCGCGATAAGGAAGCAGGCCTATTTCTCCCGCCCCGCAATTGTGTCCTGTATATAACTGATTATCAATGATTAATCCCGAACCAAGGCCTGTGCCGATGGTCATCCCAACAACCGAGCTGTAATTTTTGGCCACTCCGAAACGGTGCTCTCCGAGGGTAAAACAATTGACGTCGTTGTTGACAAATACTGGCAGGTTGAATTCTTCTTCTAAAATATCACGCAAGGCCACTTTTTCCCATGAGGGAATATTCGCAACGTTATACACGATGCCGCGTTCAACATCCACCACCGACGGCACACCGATACCAATGCTGGTGGCGGGGTAGTCGGTCAGGGGTTTAATAAGATTGATTAATTGGGTTAAAGTAGCCGATAACGAGTCCTTTTGTTGAAGGAATATGGTGTTCTGCCGAATAATCGAACCGTTTGTTTCGACACCCGCCTTTATTTTTGTTCCTCCTAAATCTACACCTATTTTCATGTTCACTCTTTTTTAATCGTTTTCTTTTTTTCATTCTTGCGACAGGGTATATCCTGCCGCTAGTTACCTATTTATTTACCGTAAAGTTGTGGACTGTTGAAGCAATACCGACCCTAGGAATTTTGGACAGTAAATTCCGTTTACTGATGATTCTTTTGTGTTTTTTAGTTTAATCAATTCACAATCACGGTTCGGCTTCCCTTGCCAGACGCATCAAAACTTTTCAGTTTAACGGTACCGCTTACTTTTACTGGACTTTTGTATTCTGTTGATTTTTGGGTGGGCTCGCTGCCGTCAGTAGTGTACCGAATTGTTAATCCTGGAAAGGCTACGTTAGCGTTCAAGGTGCCGCTTTCAATGAGGGCTCCTGGTAACGGTACGCGGTAATTGTACCCGCCGTTGAGATGGCTTAACCGTGGTAACTCTTTCTGGGCCAACGTATTTACAAATACATTCCAGCCCGTTTGAATGGCTTTTTCTCGCGTGGTTTTATCGGCGATATTCTCCCACGGGCGCTCGGCACTCCAGGCACTTTCGGCAAATCCCATCAGCTTGGGTAGAGTATAATATTCCATCATGTCGCGGCCTTTGACGGTTTCGCTCCAGAGCTGACATTCTACGCCAATGATATTTTTGCGGGCTTCGGGTTTGAGGCGTTCCACTTTATCAAACACCATGGGTTTGCCCATGGCGGTGGTGTAGGTGGTTTTGAACATATCGTAGGGCGCAAAGGTGTAATTGTCGCGCGTGTCTACAAATCCCGCCCAATAGAGACCGGGCTCTTTGGGGTCGTTGTTGTAGGCCAAATCAAAATAGAAATTGGTGACGTTGCAGAGCACCACAGGGTAGCCAGCATTGGCGATTCTATACCCCATGTCGGGGTCATACACATTGTTCCAAACGTAAGGAATGACGTTCTTGCCTGCAAATTCAGGGTTGACTTTCAACGTACCTTCTTTGTCTTTAATCATCGAAACTTCTTCCCACCCGTGTACCTGAAGGTTGCGTTTTTGGAGTCTTGGCAACAATCGACGAATAAAATATGGATGTAGGTTGTATTCATTGCCAATAGTTGGGTCTTTTTTGAGAAGCTCCTGTGCCAAAGGGGACTTCGTCCAAGCGCCTGCGGCAACTTCATCACCACCGATGTGGAAAAGGTCGAGCGTTAGCCCTGCTTCCTTGTACATTTTGATGATTTCGTCAGTGACTTTTTCGTAAAAATGATACGTAGACTCCCGCGTTACGTCCACTACGTTGTCTTTATAGCCCTGCGCCGATAGGTACACCGATTTGTCATCAGGGTCAATGAGACGGTATTCGTTGGCTTCTTTTTCTTTGCCTTCCTTCATCAACCGCTCGTAGCGCGCCTCCATGGCTTTGATGGCGGCGTGGGCGTGTCCGGGCAGATTTACTTCAGGAATGATTTTGATGTGCCGTGCAGCGGCGTATTTTAGGATTTCAATAAAATCTGCTTTGGTATAAAAACCGCTACCGTGCTTGCCTTTTTCGTATGCAACTGGTCCAGAACCGTAGCCCGGGTGCAGCGCGGCATTTTTGTACGAGGAAATGTGTTGACGTTGTGCACCTACCTGCGTCAGCTCGGGCAAACCTTCAATCTCCAATCGCCAGCCTTCATCTTCGGTAGTGTACAATAAAAAGTGGTTGAGTTTATAAAACGCCAGCACATCCAGCAGCCGTAAGAGGGTTTCTTTGGTCTGAAAATTTCGGCTCACGTCGAGCTGCATACTACGAAAGTGAAAACGTGGAGCATCTTCGATTTGAACGTAATCCAAACCAACCGAAGCCGCTTTTTGAACAAACGATTGGGTCGGAATCAGCGCTACCAAACTTTGAGTGCCATAAAAAACCCCCGCTGCGTCGCTGCCGACGATAGAAACCCCTTTGGCGTTGATGTTCAGTTGGTAGGCTTCTTTCCTGATGCCGTTAACGGCGATTTTGCCTGTTTGCAATGAAATCGTGTTGGCAGCAGGGGCAGCATTTTTTACCGTGATATCGCCGCCGGTCAACTCCCTGAGACGTTGAGCGAGCAATTTGGCTTCGCTCTCCAGTCCGTTTTGGTAATGAATGGGCATGGAGGCCGTCAAGGTAAAGGTTCCTTTGCTGGGCGTTACTTTCACGGGCGTCGGAATCACCTTCAACAATTGGTCGGCGCTGACTGGACTGACGCCCAAATTTTCTTTGTATTGCTGCTCATGGGTCAAAATCGGGTCTTCGTCGTTGATTCCGCGCAGCAATTGCTCTTTTTTAGTGAAGGGAACCACAATACAGGGGTCAAGCTGTACGATTTGTGTCTCTTTTCCTGTTTTATCATAAAAAACAAAATACAAGCCCAAAGGCGCGTCGGTTTCTTTTATGATGCCTTCCGTTCCCCGATAACTCACCGTCAGCGAGTCGCCAGGGGCTAGACGAAAGCCCTTATTGGGTGTCATTTTGTACCAATCGCCGTTGATGTGTTCGAGGGTAGCGGGTTGGGGAGTCGGATGCCCAGTGAGCGGGCGCGGAGCCATGTTGAAAAATAATGCCCAATCACGGTCATTTAACGTGAGCGTTCCGTTGTTTTTTAGGTAAAATTTGGCTTCAAACGTATCTTTTGGCCCCACAAAATTACTGACCAATTCCCACGAAATAGCCACCTTGCCAGCTTGGTCAAACTCACCGCTTTGGGTTGATTTACAGCTGATAATCGCAAGAATTGTTGTAAAGAGGAACGCACTATGTAAAATATTACGCATAATTTGCGGGGTTAAATAGCCCTAATAATACTGTGGCACGTATTAAAAATACCATTCAGGTTTGAAGTAATTTTTAACATTGACTTAATCCCTTCCTTTTGATGCTACCCCAAACCAACCGACTCATTTCGCTAGACGCGCTGAGAGGGTTTACCATTGCGGCCATGCTCATGGTCAATTTTCCAGGCAGCGATGAGCATGTCTTTTTTACCCTACGTCATACCAAGTGGAACGGCCTTTCTTTTACTGATTTGGTAGCGCCTTTTTTTCTGTTCGTGGTGGGAGTTTCGATTGTTTTTGCGTATTCCAAACGCAAGCAGGACGGCAGTCCGAAAGGAGAACTTTACAAGAAAATCGTCATTCGCTCACTGAAGATATTTGCGGTGGGAATGTTTTTGAACCTGATGCCCAACTTTGATTTCAGCGACATTCGTTGGACGGGTACACTGCACCGCATTGCATTTGTATTTTTGGGGTGTGCTATTTTGTTTTTGAATACAAATTGGAAACAACAGGCCTGGATTGGGGGCCTCATACTGGTCGTTTATTGGCTGGCGTTGACGCTGATTCCTACGCCCGGCGTGGGGAAAGTGATGCTAGAACCGGGCGTAAATCTGGTGGCGTGGTTTGATAGTAAATTTCTGCCGGGCAAAATGTGGCAGGGCACATGGGACCCCGAAAGTATCCTGAGTACGTTTCCGTCCATCGTGTCGGGCATAACTGGAATGCTGGCGGGGCGGTTGTTGCAAAGTACCTTTACCCCCAACGAAAAGGTTAATTACCTCATGACGTCGGGTGTGTTTTCGGCGGCATTGGGGTATTTTTGGGGCTTGGGTTTTCCAGTCAATGAAAACCTTTGGACGAGTTCGTTTGTCCTCGTGACGTCGGGTTTTGCGGCCTTGCTTCTGGGGGCTTTATATTTTATGGTCGATGTTTTGGGCAAAACCAAGGGTACCCAACCCGGAATTATCTTTGGCGCAAACGCCATTGCGGTGTATGTATTGGGAGACGTGTTAGCACTCTTTTTTTACGGGGCAAAATTCGGCGACTATTCGCTCAATCAGCACGTTGTCAATGGTTTAATTAACGCAGGCGTTGCGCCCAATTTGGCCAGTTTGTTGTACGCACTGTTTTTTGTTTCGGTCAATTTTGTCCCCGCTTATTTTCTTTTTCAAAAAAAGATATTTATCAAATTGTAACAACATCTGATTGTCAAGCATTGATTTACTCGAATAATTTGTTGATGTATGAAAAACCATTTTTACACCGCGCGGGCAAACCCATTTTCGGTTTGTTATTTTACTGTTTTACTGTTTTTCGGTTTTCTCCTTTCCACCACCTCCTTTGCTCAAAAGGCACAAAAGGTAAAGTTTGGTCTCTTTACGGATGTGCATGTGCCCACCATGCACGACGCCAAAGAGCGCCTCACGGCTTTTATGGACAGCATGAAGACCGCCAAGCCCGATTTTATCATCGAACTCGGTGATTTTGGTACGCCCGCGCCCAAGTATGCCTACGGATTTGATATTTGGAAGTCGTATGCTGGCCCAAAATATCAGGTCATTGGCAACCATGAAATGGACGGAGGATTTTCTCTACCGCAGGCATTGGCTTACCGTGGTATGTCCTCTTCGTATTATTCATTCCAACAAAATGGTTTTTATTTTATCGTACTGGACGGAAACGACAAAAAAACACCCGACGTAAAAGGCTATCAGCAATACATCGGAGAGAAGCAATTGGCGTGGCTGAAAGATGAATTAGCGAAAGCCAAAACACCCATCGTTATTTTCTCACATCAAGGATTGGGGAAAGACGGTGTTGACAATTCGGCCGATATTCGGGCCATGCTAGAAGCGCACAATGCGAAGGCCAAAAAGAATAAAATTATTGTCAATTTCTACGGACACATTCACTACGACCGCGCCGACAATATCAATGGCATCTGGTACGTGTGTATCAATTCGATGTCGTACAAATGGCTGGGAGAAGAATATGGCCACGTGCGGTACAGCGAACAAATTGATAAAGATTTTAAATGGATAAAATACACCGCTCCTTACAAAGACCCACTTTATACCGTGATTGAAATCTCTACAAAAGGAACGATTTCTATTGCTGAAAAAAAATCGGAATGGGTGGGCCCCGCTCCCGAAAAAGTGGGTTTCCCCGTGCAAAATAGCGAATATGAAGTACCCGAAATCAGGGCCCGAATGCTGAAATTTAAACCGTAGGGGCAGGCCCGCAACGGCGTATGACGCCCAAATATATTTTGGTATATGAACCGAAAAACCTAAAATAATAAATGTAAAATGTAACGTAGGGGCAGGCCTTGCGTCTGCCCAGTAACCGCGAAAGATTTCTAACCGCATCGAAAAAGGGCGGACGCAAACAGGGGCGGACGCAAGGCCCGCCCCTACGTGTTTTGACTATTTGTTTTAATATCTATCTGATTATGAATAAAATACTATTTGTTTTTTTGTTGTTGTTCTGTCTTTCGGGTTTTGCCCAAACCATTGATATTTCTGAGGCACGAATCTATACTTCAATTTCTGATAAGCAGGTGTTGCGGCGAAGTGTTGAGATATTACAACAGGAAGTAAAAAAACGCAGCCGCTTGGATTGGCCCCTTTTTAATAAACTCCCGTCGGATGGGAAGCCCTACGTGGGTATTGCGTTGGAAAGTGATTTGTCAGCGTTGCCGACCAAAGTACGTGACGAGATTCGCAAACTGCCCGCCATCGCCGCCGAAGGGTTTAAGTTGTTGGTAATGCCCGACACCAAAGCGGTTTTTATTGTGGGCAAAGACGCCCGCGGAATTTTGTACGGCGTAGGCCGGCTCTTGCGGAAAATGGAAATGAGCCATACATTAGTTACCGTTCCGACTACGCTGGTGTTGGCTACGAGTCCTAAGTACCCCGTTCGCGGGCATCAGTTGGGCTACCGCCCCAAAACCAACGCCTACGACGCCTTTACGGTGGAGCAGTTTGACCAATATATTCGAGAATTAGCACTTTTTGGGGCCAACAGTATCGAAATCCTGCCTCCCCGCACCGACGACGACGCCACGAGTCGGCATATGAAGCTGCCTGCCATCAAGATGATTGCGGAGCAAGCCCGTATTTGTAAAGAATACGGCTTGGACGTGTGGATGTGGTACCCCAACATGGGCTCCAACTACACGCATCCTGATTCTATTCAAAAAGAATTGAAAGAGCGGCACGAGATTTTTTCTACGGTTTCTCAACTCGACAACGTGTTTGTACCCGGCGGTGACCCAGGCGACTTAGAGCCCGACGTAATGTTTGCGTGGCTCGGAAAAATGGCCGTTGTGTTAAAAAAATACCATCCCAAGGCCAAAATATGGGTGTCGCCACAGGTATTTCGACCCACCAAAAAATGGTTTGATGCGTTTTATTCGCACATCAATCGTAACTATCCGTGGTTTGGGGGCGTGGTGTTTGGCCCGTGGGTTAAAATGCCCGTTGCGGAAATTCGTAAAGTGATAAATCCTGCGATTCCCATTCGCCATTATCCCGATATTACCCACAATTACAGTGCACAATACCCCGTGCCGCACTGGGATTTGGCCTACGCCATGACGCTCGGGCGGGAGAGCATCAATCCGCGTCCGCACGATGAAAAAATGATTCATAATGCCTTGGATGAATACGGCGTGGGGAGCATCAGCTACTCGGAAGGCACCAACGACGACGTCAACAAATTTGTGTGGAGCGATCAGGACTGGAATCCAGATATGCCCGTCATTGAAACACTGCGTGACTACGCCCGCCTGTTTTTTGGGCCTGAATATCAAGAACCCGTTGCGCAGGGATTGGTGGCGTTGGAAAACAATTTAAAAGGACCGCTGATGACCAACGAGTCGGTGTCTCGAACGCTGATGCAATGGCAAACGATGGAAAACAATGCGTCGCCCGAACTGTTGCAAAATCCGCGCTTCCAGATGGGGCTGATTCGGGTGTATTACGATGCCTACACGCGCCGCCGCCTGATGTACGAGACCGAAGTGGAGCAGGAAGCCAAAGATATTCTGGAAAGGGTACGGTCTGGCAGTTCACTGGCCACGATTCAGCGGGCCAAAACGGCGTTGGAAAAAGCCTGGAAGTGGCCTATCCTGCCCGATTACCGCCGCAAGTGCTTTGCATTGGCAGATTCATTGTATAGAAGTATCGGGGCACAGTTGACGATTTCTAAACACGGTGCAATGTCGGGACGCGGCAATTTTGTGGATAATATCGACATTCCGCTCAATGATGCGCCCTACCTTTTAGACCAATTATCAAAAATTGAAAAATTGGGCAATGAGACCGAACGATTGCAGAAAATTGACCAGTTGCTTCGCCGTACCGACCCTGGGCTTGGTGGCTTTTACGATCATTTTGGTTCTCCCGAAAGCTGGCACCGAGTGGTGTCGGAGGTGTCTTGGGAAAAAGACCCCGGCAGTTTGCAATCTCCCCGCATTGGATTTGGGGTAGGTTTGGTGGGTGAAGAATGGGTCGACGAAATCAAAGCCACGGGCTTTAAAGGGCAGGTTACGCCGCGTGTGTGGATGAAGCAAGCCAAAACGCTTTATGACCAACCGCTGAAAATCGCCTACAATGAATTAGAACCGCAGTCGTCGTACCGAATGAAAATTTCGTACACGGGGCGTTTTCGGTCACGCATGAAACTCACCACCGACGACGGCTCCGTTATCCACGATTTTCTTCAAACGGGCGAGCAGCCTATTTTCGAATTTGACGTTCCCCAAAAAGCCACCGCCGACGGAAAAGTGACGTTTATTTGGAATTGTGGCGAAGGAGAACGCGGCTCACAAGTGACGGAGATTTGGTTGATGAAGAAATAAATCTTTCGATTTGTCATCCGTGCACATCGCCACGAAAGGGCCTATGGTGCGCAGAGAATAGGTTGTTGTTAGGTAGCGTTCAGTTTGTTTTTATACAGGAATAATTAAGAACCACTAAAAGCATAAAGTTAGATTTTTACAAGATGACAAATATGCTCTTAAACCCATTTTAAATTAGTATGAAGCAGGTAGTGTGCAGCATTTTTCTACTAATAGGTTGGCACTCGTTCGCCCAAACCACCGCTACTGGCACGGTCTACCACGACCTTAACAAAAACAGTCGAAAAGATAGGGGCGAGCTGGGCATTGCCAACGTATGCGTTTCCAACGGCAAGGAAGTGGTAAAGACTGATAAAAATGGTAAATGGACGCTACCCGCGGGCGATGATACGGGCTTTTTTGTGATTAAACCTGCCGAGTATGCCGTTCCGCTGACGAGCGATAACCTGCCGAAACATTATTATTTGCATAAACCCAACGGCTCGCCCTCTACCAAGTCGGAGGGAGTAGCGCCTACGGGTGCGCTGCCCAGTTCCATTGATTTTCCGTTGTGGAAGCAGAAGTCAGAAACGCAATTTTCGGTGCTGTTGTTCAGCGACACGCAAACACGGGGGCTGACGGAGGTCAATTACGTAACGCACGACGTGGTCGAAGAATGCATCGGAACCAAGGCGCGTTTTGGTATTTCATTGGGCGATATTGTGGCCGATGACCCTAACCTTTTTGCGGAAATCAATGGCAGCATCGGGCAAATCGGCGTGCCTTGGTACAACATTTTTGGTAACCATGATTTTAACCGTGGAGCATCCGATGACCAGTTCAGTGATGAAACCTTTGAGCGTTTTTACGGCCCCAGTACCTACGCTTTTGAAGAAGGCCAAGTGGCGTTTGTCGGTCTCAAAAACGTGTATTTCGGGCCCGACGGAAAATACAAAGGCCATTTTACGGAAGCACAGATTGCGTTTGTTAAAAATTACCTTGCCCACGTTCCCGACGACAAATTGGTCGTTTTGCTGATGCACATTCCGATTGTGATTTGTGATAACCGCAAGGAAATCTTTCAGCTCATCGAAAAGCGCCCGCACACGTTTTCGACGTCGGGACATACACACACCATGATTAATTTTTGGGTGGATGAAAAATACGGTTGGACCAACGCGGCTCCGCATCATCATTTTGTCAATGCCACGATTTCGGGAAGTTGGTGGTGCGGCCTGAAAGATGAAATGGGTATTCCGCACGCAACGATGAACGACGGGACACCCAACGGCTATTCTATTTTGACGTTTGACGGCAACAAATATGCCATTCGCTTCAAAGCGGCTCGTCGGCCAGACGACTATCAAATGAATATTTATTGGCCCGATGAGCTGTCCAAGGCAGAACTAGATACCACGCAGTTGCGGGTCAATGTTTTTGCTGGCTCGGCTCGCTCCAAGGTAGAGTTTCAATTGGCGGCTCAAACGAATTGGACGCCTTTGATGCTCACTCCTCAGAGCGACCCCGGAAATATGCTTATGTTTCAACAAAGTGCCTATTTGGAAGCAACCGTCAACGACACCAAACTGGATAAAATCTTTGGCTGGAGCATGGATAAGCCCAGTGTGTCAACGCACATTTGGCAAGGAAAATTACCGACAGATTTACCACCCGGTACGCACCGACTGACTGTTCGAACGACTGACGCCTTCGGCAAAACCTACACTTCGCATCGGATTTTTAGAGTAAGATAAAAAATAGAAAAAGGGGGGATTCCGTGGAATCCCCCCTTTTTCTATGAACCATCGCTAGCGACTTGGGCTATCATTAGGTCGTTTTTGCTCTTGCTCCTCGCGAAGCTCGCGGTCTGCATCACTTTCACCGCTGCGCTGTTGGCGCTGTTGGCTTTGGTCGCCCTGCTGCGTCTGGCCACCTTGTTGTCTTTGTTCCTGCTGTTTAGTGCCGGAATCCTGACGTTGGGTTTGACCTTGTCCTTGTTGCGACTTGTCACCTTGTTGTTGAGGGTTGTTGCGTTGCTCAGAATCTCGGTTCTGATTTCCGCTTTTTTGGTTGTTTTCCATTTTAACGAAAAGATGGTTTGTTAAAAAAATGGTTTTTGATTTTAACAAAGAGAAAGATTCTTTTCCATGTGTAAGACATTCCGCTCTTCCATTTCTCCTCTCTTTCTCTATGCTCATTTTCAGAGATTATCTCTCTGGCTCTATTTACCAAAATAACCATACCATCCCCTTTTGGAGGGTTTTAGGCTTCTTTTCGAGGTGAAAGTTTCACAGTGTGGGGCTATTATTGGCCAACAATGGGGCAATAATTGTGTTAAAGAAATTATTTATTATATTTTTTTAATAATACAACGTAATGTTCAGGTTATCTGGGAAGCGGGTATTTTAAAAGCATCGTTAGTAGCTTTCGGCGCATTCCCCGTATAACAAAGAGGCAGATTGTTTTTTGTTTGGGGTGGTTTTCGGAAAACGTTGAACCAAGGAAAATTCAAAAAGCTGTAAAACTATTCTAGCAATGCAGAGATTTAATTATTTTGTTCCCTTCTTTTGATCTCTTTATCCAAGTTTTGGATACTGATGAATAAAGGCAATAATGTTCCAATCACCCCAAGGGTACCCAGTTGTCCCCAATTTTTAGTTGTGATGGCTACATACACAATAAAGATGATAGCTACGGTCATAAGACCTGCTACTGCCGCGGCTATTTTTTGGTATTTCGCTTTGGTCGCTTTGAGTTCTTCGAGACTCTTGTCTTCGAATAAGTTGTTCTTTTTCATTTGATTGAGGTTATTGATGATAAGGGTTTAACGTGTTTTTAATTTTCAAAAGGCAAAACAGGCATTCAAATCAGGTATTTTTTCTAAATAACGAAAGGATTGTTTTAGCAGCAGCCACTAAAGCCAAAGCCAATAATCCGCCTATCACACCAAAAGTAAATTCTTTTAAAAGGGTTGGCCACTCGGGTAAAATGTGGTGTAAATAGTCGATGTTGTGCGCAAATATACCCCCCGATACAAGTAGTAACGCTATGGTTCCTACCACCGAAAATATTTTGATAACAACGGGTAACGTTCTTACCAATAACAGACCGAGGGTGTTTAAAAAGCCTTTTTTCTTCGATTTTTCAATCAGCTTAAATCCAAAATCATCCATGCGAACCACCAGCGCTACAATGCCATAAACACCCACAGTAGCTATTATGGAAACAACCGATATGGTTAAAATTTGCATAATTAAGCTATTGTTTAAAACGGTACTTAAGGCAATTATAACGATTTCAACAGATAGGATAAAGTCGGTGGTGACGGCTGATTTTATTTTTGTTTTTTCTAAAGCAGCATCCTCTTTTATTTCTCCAACGGCTGCTTTCTGTGCAGGTTGTTTTTTATGAAAGAAGTATTCCACTATTTTTTCAACCCCTTCAAAGGCGAGGTAAAAACCACCCAGTATAAGTATGACGATAATGGCAGTCGGTAAAAAAATATTCAGCAATAAAGCTATTGGGATGATAATTAGCTTGTTAATAAAGGACCCTTTTGTAATTGCCCATAAAACAGGGATTTCTCTGGATGACACAAAGCCCGTTGATTTTTCGGCATTCACGGCCAAGTCATCACCAAGTATCCCGGCTGTTTTTTTTGTAGCGAGCTTGGCCGCAACAGCCACGTCGTCCATCAAAGCAGCTATGTCGTCTAAAATTGCAAAAAAGCCTGATGCCATATCTTTGATTAAATGTGTTTGGATGCCAAAGTAAATCTTTTTTGTTAACTACCGGGGCATGATGACGCAAAAAAAAGACCTGCTTCTGGGGCAAAGTCTATAGGTTTTAATAGATCAGGAGTAAGTTTCTCTAAAATTTGAGGTATGTGTCCTTCCCAACAATAGCCCTTCTTTGATAAGGGTTTTTAATGGGATTTAAGGTTGTAACTTGCTGAATAACAGGATTATTTTTAGTTCTGATAATTATTTGGCGTTTGCAATCTCCCTTGGCTTGAGGTGAAGAAATCAGTATTTTGGAAGAATAATTAGCCGCTTCTGGCGGACTCACCGTGTTACGAACACTCTGAGTATTTTTGGTACGCACTCTCCCTTTGGAAGACTACGCACAACTTGGGGGCAAATGCTCTCTATCAGTAATTTTACGAAAGTAAGAAACGAAAAAGGCAAAAGCAATCGGTCGACTGATTGCTTTTGCCTTCAATAAAAAAGCCTTACTTTACTTCTTACCTTCTTTCCGCGCTTTGTATTCCTTGAATCTGTTTTCGTATTCCTTGATTTGCTCGGGCGTGAATCGGTTGAGGTAGGTTTCGGGCAGGGCCAAGCGCTCGGGAGCCAATGTAGGCGCTTTGTCGATGAGCGTATTACGGCCGTTGGCATTTTTGGTCAGGTCAAAGACATCGTACAATTCACCCGTCACGGTGTAGGATTTGTACGAAAGTTTGTTGCCGTCTACCATAATGATCTGATACAACTGCGTGTTGGAACCCGCCCGGTCCATCCAGTCTTGCAAGCCGATGGTGTACATTTTGGGCCCGCTGACCGACACCACATAAATAGGCCCATCGGGGAATTTGCGTGTTTTGCCAAGGGGCATATTGAGGCCGCGTCCGTAGGTGTGGTCATGCCCCTGTAAGACTAAGTCGACGTTGTATTTTTTATAGATGGGCTCCATTTTCACACGCCATTCGTCGTTATTACGTCCGTTGGCGGTCGAATAAATGGGGTGGTGATGCACCGCCACGGTCCATTTGTTGGGGTTGTTGCTCAACACGCCCACGAGCCATTCGGCCTGCGCATCCATCACGGTTGAGTCCAACAATGCGCCTTGCGAGTCCAAAGAAATAAAACGAACACCTTGGTAATCAATATAATATGCGGTTTCCTTGAGTTTGTCGGGGCCATTTTCGGGCAGCACAAACGACGGACGCCAGTGCATTGATACGCGACGGGCGCCAGCATCATCTTTAAAATACTCGTGGTTGCCAGGCGAAGCCAGCGTAGGCACCATGCCCGTAATCCAGCCGCCCGCTTCAAACCACTCGCCCCACTGCCAATCGGCGTTGGAGTTATTGATCAGATCTCCCGCGTGAAGCATGAACTGCACCGAGGGGAAGGCCGAATACGCCCCGCGAATGGCCCGTGACCACAGCGAACGAAGGTCGTTTTGGGCATCGCCAAAGTAGAGGAACGAAAACGGGGCGGGTTGATCTTTGGCAGTTTTGAAATGAAACCATTCGCTCCATTCTTCTCCTGCACCTACGCGATAGCTGTATTTGGTGTCGGGTTTGAGGTCTTTGAAGTGGACCGAATGGTATAAAATCTGCTTTCCTTCAATGAGTACTTTTTCGGTAACTGCAGGAACGATGGTAGCTTTTTTGACAAAATCAGGGCTCGCATCGGCTTCATGAATGGCTCCAACGGCTCCCACCACCGATGAGTCGGTGCGCCAATTGACGGATTGAGAAGTGGCGGGGTTGCCTTGCCAACCCAAAATAAGGCGGTCGGGAAAACGCGTAGGCGTGTAAGGCTTGTGGGTTTGGGCCTTGCCAACAAAAGCAATCAGTCCGCAGGCAAGCAAGAAACTAAGAGAAAGACTTTTCATAGGGGTTGGTTATTAGAAACGTGAGAGGCCGAAATTGCATGGATTTAAAAACCAAACTTACTTCATAAGCCACTGATTTTATAATTTCGTTTATTATCAAATGCTTAATTTAGAAATGGGGTGCTTTTGGACGAAAAAATGTGCAGTAAGTCCCCAGCTTGGAGTGGCCCCAATTCCCTTGTAATGAATGGTAGGTTAGTGGTGCGTAATTTGGTCCATGATGGTATTGGCACGAGCGCCCGTTTCGCCCGTGCTTGGGCATTGGCCTTCACCGCGCAATTGCTGCACAATGGTCTCAATCAAAGGTTGTTGGACGTGTTCAGGATAAGGAATCAAGTACTCGTCGGTGCTATCGGCGGTTTCTACTTTGATGGTAAACCGTTCGAAAAAAGAAAACGTAATTTTCCCTTTAGAACCGATGAGTTGAGATTCGTCGAGGCGTTGCTCTGGGTTGAGCGTGTAGCACCAGCTTCCTGTGCCCAGCACCCCCGATTCAAACTCAAAATTGGCAACAGTGATGTCGTCAGCTTCGTACAATCCTGCCTGATTTCGAGAAATGCCCTGCGCCAATTTAATGGGGCCGAGCACGTATTCCAGAAAATCAAACTGGTGAGACGCTAAGTCATGAAAGTGACCACCGCCCGAAATAGCGGGGTCTACGCGCCAGCGCGGACGCGCGTCGTCGCCAATTTCTTCGGCGTAGGGATTATAATGGATTTGCACCTTTACCAACCGAATATCACCGACAACTTTTTGGTCGATAAGTTCTTTGAGTTTTACAAAATAAGGCAACGTACGACGATAATATGCCACAAAAAGCGGTACGCCAGTTTCGCGACTAACCTGGTTCATGGCCTCACATTCGGCGGCGTTGCGCGCCATGGGTTTTTCCACGTACACGGTTTTGCCTGCTTTCATGGCTCGGGTGGCGTAGTCAAGGTGTACGTCGGGCGGCGTGGCGATGTAGATGGCGTTGACCTCGGGGTCGTTGATTAGCTCATCAACATTGGTATACCATTTAGGTACGCCGTGGCGTTGGGCGTAGTCGGCGGCTTTTTCGGCGCTACGGCCCATGACGGCCACCAACGATGAGTTCGGTATTTTGCTAAACGCTGGGCCACTCTTCTTTTCAGTTACGTTTCCGCAGCCGATCATCCCCCATTTGATTTGTTCCATGTTTGTCTAATGCTCAATTTGTAGAAACTACTTATTTTTAATTACTTACCTATAAAGGCCAAAAAAAGGGAAGATTACCAGTTCGGACAGTTGTTTTTATGCATTTGCAAATTCCTAGACCGTCAGGGAGGTGGTAGTATCAGCGTTTGGGCTATCTCCTGCGGCTTGTTTGATGATACTCAAATCATGTTGTAAGCGTTGACTAAAAAGCGCCACGTCAAAGCTGTGTACCACCATGTTGGCTCCTTCTTTCATCCACTTGATTTGGCGCTCGGGCTCCAGCGAAAAGTGAATACCAATCGAAAGCCCTTTGGCGCGGGTTTGGTGAATAATACTCCGGACGGCCGCTTCAAAGTCGGGGTGGTCGTACTGCTCAGGCAGGCCCAGACTCACCGATAAGTCGTGCGGACCAATAAACACCGCATCCAATCCAGGCACCGACAAAAGGTCGTCGAGTCGTTCCACCGCGGGTACACTTTCGATGTTGGCAATGCAAAGATTGGCGGCGTTGTGGTTGGAGATATATTGTTTTAATTCAGGTGTCATTTCTTCGGCACCCGTCAGGTAATTCTTTAATTTTTCTCCCTTAAGTGGTCGAAATTTAACGGCCCCTACCAACTCCTGAATTTGGGTCCTTGATTCTAAATAAGGCGCTACCACGCCCAATGCGCCCCCGTCAATCACCTGACAAGCCAAAAAAGGATTAGGCTCAGGAATACGCACGATGGGCGTAATGCCCAATGCCCTGAAAATTTGACACATTTTGGCCAATTCGGCGCGGTCGAGCGGGATGTGCTCGGTGTCAATAAACACAAAATCAACGCCAGTGCGCTTGATGGCGGCGGGCCACATGGGTGCGGTAGACGTAATGCACGTTCCGTACACATTTTGACCGTTTTTTAATTTTTGGAGTAGCGTGGGAGTAATTGAAGTGCTCATGAGTCTTCCTAAATTGGATAGAAACAATACTTGCCTTTGGGCGAATGAGGCTATTTCTTGTGTGCAGTATTTTAAGTTATAAATAGTCTTAAACGAATAAAAAAAGGTATTAAGGATTGCGTGACTGAAAAACGGATTTTCGGCACACAACTAACTGGATATACAATTAACGAATAACAAATAATCGTGCTTTAGCACCCAGACCCAAATCATGAAGAACCTTCCCCTTATTGATGTTGCCATCATTTTAATGTATTTAGCCGGAATGGTGGGCGTTGGTGTGTATTTTTCCCGTAAAAACAGCCGGGAAAGCAGCAACAACGCCGAGCAGTTTACTACCGCCTCGGGGCAGATTCCGGGCTGGGCCATCGGCATGTCGATTTACGCGACTTTTCTTAGCAGTAATACCTTTTTGGGCGTGCCCGGCAAGGCTTTCGGGAGCAACTGGAACTCCTTTGTGTTTAGCCTTTCTATGCCTTTGGCCGCGTGGGTAGCCACTAAATTTTTCATTCCTTTTTACCGAAATACGGGTGAAGTATCGGCCTACACCAACCTCGAAAACCGTTTTGGACCTTGGGCGCGGTCGTACGCGGTAGTGTGTTTTTTGTTGACTCAGCTCGCCCGTATGGGGTCCATTTTCTTCGGAATTGCCCTTAGTTTACAGGCCCTGACGGGCTACCCGATGGCCACGATTATGGTGGTGGTGGGGATTTGTATCATTCTCTATACCGTCATGGGAGGCATGGAAGCCGTGATTTGGACCGAGGTGGTGCAGGGTGTCATCAAAACGGCGGGGGCGGTTATTATTTTGTGGTTGGTGGTCGATGGCATGTCGGGAGGGGTTGGTAAAATCATCGACATCGGGCAGGCCGACAATAAATTTAGTCTCGGCAGTTACGCACCAGATTTTTCCCAACCTACTTTTTGGGTGGTATTGCTTTACGGGTTCTTTATGAACCTCAATAACTTCGGGATGGACCAAAACTACGTGCAGCGCTACCACACCACCACGTCCATCAAAGAAGCGGCCAAGTCGGTGTGGCTATGTGTGTACTTGTACGTACCTATTTCGTTGATATTCTTTGTATTAGGCACGTGTCTGTACGCTTATTACCAATCCAATCCTGAGTTGTTGGAGGCGGTTAAAATGCAAGCGGCGACCGATAAGTTGCCGGGTGGAACGCAAGAGGCCATCAAACAATTGGCCGCTACGCTGAAGCCAAGCGACTTTGGCGACAAAGTGATGCCGCACTTTATGGTCACCAAAGTTCCAGCAGGTTTGTTGGGGCTGATTGTAGCCGCGATTTTGTCGGCGGCCATGAGCACCATCAGTTCCGGCATGAACGCTTCGGCCACGGTGTTTTCGGTCGACATTTACCAGCGCTACATTAAGTCAAATCTGACCGATAAGCAGTCACTGAGATTACTATACGTTGCCACCACGGTGTTTGGACTCATGGGCATGGTTACGGGCATTGCCATGATTGGCGTCAAGAGTATTTTAGATGTATGGTGGGTGCTTTCGGGGATTTTTGCGGGCGGTATGTTGGGGCTGTTTTTGTTGGGAATCATCTCGCGTCAGACGCGCAACGTGGAAGCCCTTACGGCAACCATGATTGGTTTGCTCGTCATTCTCTGGATGACCTTTTCGGCCCAAATTCCTGATTCTTTAGCGTATTTACGGAGTGCATTTCATCCCAATATGATTATCGTTGTGGGCACGCTCACCATCTTTTTGGTAGGTATTCTTTTGACAAAAATTCGGGGTAAAGTGCCCGAAAAAGCCGAAGAACAGACCGTTACTGGGGCATAATTGCAATTTTGAAGGGCTTTGGCACGTTTGTTGATTTTGGGTTTTATGCAACACCCTAATCCTCAAAATCCAATGGAAGCACCAAAAGAATTTGTAGCTTTGCTGCGCGATACGCAATTGATTTTGGATACTATGCCCGGCGAAGCCCTTGATATATCAGTCGTTATTCCGCTCTTCAACGAGGAGGAATCGTTACCCGAATTGACCGCTTGGATTGGGCGGGTCATGGAGGCGCATCAGTTTAGTTATGAGGTACTGCTGGTCGATGACGGCAGTACCGACGATTCGTGGAAAGTGATTCAGAAACTGGCCGTCAGCGACCCGCACATCAAAGGAGTTCGTTTCAACCGAAATTATGGCAAAACGCCCGCCCTGCAAACGGGTTTTCAGCTCGTGCGCGGCAGCGTGGTCATCACGATGGATGCCGACTTGCAGGACAGTCCTGACGAAATCCCCGAGTTGTATCGTATGATTACGGAAGATGGTTTTGACTTGGTGTCGGGCTGGAAACAAAAACGCTACGACCCACTTTCTAAAACCCTACCCACCAAGCTCTTTAATGCCGTAACTCGCAGTATATCAGGGGTTCATCTTCATGATTTCAACTGCGGCCTGAAAGCCTACAAGCAGCGGGTGGTCAAAAACATTACGCTCTACGGCGAAATGCACCGCTATATTCCAGTGGTGGCTAAGTGGAACGGTTTCCGTAAGATTGGAGAAAAAGTAGTGCAGCATCAGGCCCGCAAATACGGCAGCACCAAATTTGGTCTGGAGCGTTTTGTGAATGGTTTTCTGGATTTGCTTTCGATTACGTTTGTACATCGTTTTAGTAAAGCGCCCATGCACTTTTTTGGGCTGTGGGGTACGCTCTCGTTTTTGCTGGGTTTTGTCATTACCTGTGGTTTAATTATTAAAAAGATATACCTCATTTTTGCCCACGAGCCTTTTCGCAATGTGACCGAAAATCCACTGTTTTACATGGCCTTGGTCGCCATAGTCATCGGATTTCAGCTATTTTTAGCGGGATTTTTGGGAGAAATGATGGTCAAACAACATACGGTCAAACAGGCTGATTATTTGGTTGTGGAGAAGATAGGGGTTTAATTCTCAGAATTATATTTATAGAAAAGCGTCCAATAGGTCTTTGCGCCGATTGGACGCTTTTTTATTCGTTAATCTTTCCTCGTAAAAAAATAATACCGCTCGAATCCCCCTAATTTTAAAGAATATCCAGTACGTCATAAAGAATCTTGTTTTGCTTTTTGATACCAGTCCTTTTTTTAACAAATTGCCATAGCATCAGTCATGAAATGAGCATCATTCATTGATGGATGGCCGCTCCAATTTGAATCTTCACTACTACTTACAAACCCTAACAATATACTTGTATGCGCACCTCCTTTCTTCTCCTGTTTATTGTCTTGCTTTTGGCTTTCTGCACCACAATCATGGCGCAAGAACTCGTCAACAATAGTGAGCGCGAAATCGTCTTCAAATCCGTTAACGTCATCCCAATGGACAAGGAGCAAGTCATTGAAAATCAAACGGTTATTATCAAAAACGGTCGAATAACGGCATTGGGCGACGCGGCAAAGGTCAAAGCCAGTAAAGGCGCTTTGGTCATTGATGCAAAAGGGAAATACCTAACCCCTGGCTGGGCTGAAATCCACGCACACGTTCCCCAAACGGACGATTTTGAACCCATGAAAGAGGTGCTGATGCTTTATCTGGCCAACGGTATCACCACCATTCGAGGCATGCTCGGCCACCAAAAACACCTTGAATTACGGAGTAAAATCAACGACGGAACGATTCTTGGGCCTCATTTTTACACAACGGGTCCCTCATTCAACGGACAGACCGTAAAAACTGCCGAACGAGGAGCAGAAATGGTACGCGAGCAAAAAGCTGCGGGTTACGATTTTCTAAAGTTACACCCAGGGCTCACAAGAGAAACTTTTCCCGCTATTGCCAAAACAGCCAAGGAAGTTGGTATTCCCTTTGTGGGACACGTTTCATTTAATGTAGGCGTTTGGCGAGCTATTGATGCAAAGTATTCGACTATTGATCATTTGGATGGTTTTATTGAAGCCCTCACCCCTGGAATTGATACGCTGGTCGAACAAGAAGCGGGTTTGTTTGGAGCTTGGATTGCAGATCGAGCAGACGCTTCTCTCATTCCAAAACTAATAGAGGGCCTACGCAACAACCACATACGGGTTGTACCTACACAGGCGTTGGCGGAGCGGTGGCAGTCTCCGCTTTCGGCAGAGGCGTTTACCAACGCCCCAGAAATGAAGTACATGAAGCCCGAACAGGTGAAGGGTTGGGCAAATACGAAAAACACCTATAACAGCAACCCTAATTTCTCAAAAGAGCGAGCCGAAAAACTGATACAAATTCGCCGAAAGCTGCTATACGAATGTCAGAAAAATGGGGTAGAGATTTTGTTAGGCTCCGATGCTCCCCAAATATTCAATGTACCAGGTTTTTCTATTCACCACGAAATGAAATACCTCGTAGATGCGGGACTGACGCCGTATGAAACTTTGCGTACTGGAACTGTCAACGTAGCTTCTTATTTGAACAAACCAGATTCGGGCATTATCAAGACTGGAAATGTATCAGATTTGGTCTTGCTAAGTGGCAATCCCCTGCAAGACATCAATCAGACCAGGCAGATTGAAGGGGTGATGATTGGTACCAACTGGCTTTCAAAAGCCTACATTGAAAAGGAGTTGAAAAAATTAGAGAAAAAGTAAACTAATGAATTGGAGTGGGGACAAAAGTCTGTTCAGCTCGCATAGACTAGGTCAGACGGTAGTCAGACCCAGTCTTAAAATACGAAGCACTTACCCCAAAAAATTACTTATATAAATTTTGCCTTTCGATTACTGGGAAATGCCAGAAGTGGAAGTAATAACAATCCCGGCGAAGTTCTATTTGATATTTTAAATTCACTAAAAGACTAATTCTCTCTGATGCAAAAATCCCCACCTTGGCAAGCCATAAGTGGGGATTTTTATGCGGATTATACTCAAGTGATTTTCTCAAAAATCTCCCACCTGTCCGTACATATTCTTCAATTGGGGGTCACGCTCGGCGTTGCGGATGTCTTTACGCATGGCTTTTACGCCTTCGATGTCGGTCAATAATCCCAACACCTGATAGGCCCCAAACCGCACAAAATAGGCGGGGTGATTGCGGGCCGTGGTTTCGAGCATAGGTAAGGCTTTGCGCTGCACATCGGCGTTGGAGCGGATGAGGTATTTACCGAAAACCTGCAAGAAATTATAGATTTCGGCCGATTTTAGCTTGCTCATTTTCTGCATGAACCACTCGTACTGATCGGGTTTGGCCAAGCCAGCGTAGTAATTGGCCACGGCGGTCACAATTTCGCTGTTAGGGGCGTTTTCAAACCGAAGCGCCACATCGGCGGCGTCATCAGGTTTGCCAATCAGGTACGCATCCAAGGCAGCCGAAACCACTTGGTACGAACTGTCGTTAAGCGCTTCGCGGAAGAGCGGGTCGTTGGAGTTATCGCCAAACGAGCCCAGCGTAATCACAGCTTCCATGCGCACGCGCGGGTGGGCATCCACGCGTGCTTTACTTTGAATAATGCGTTCTACTTCGTTGAATTGTAGCCCGTCGTATTCGGAGAAATTAGAGATGGCCAATTGACGAATCTTCCAGAACTTATCGTTCATGGCGCTCATCATCACGTGGCGCACGGTTGAGTCAATCATCTGCCCTTCCAATCGCGTGATGGCTTCGTAGCGTGCCAGATATTTGTCGCAATGACCATACTGAAAAATCAATTCAGGCTTCGTTTTTTCGTAGTCTACTTCACCCAACAATTGCTTTTCGACGTCAAAATCCACCAAATCGGGACGTTGCGCGGCGGGAAACTCAAAGGTTTGACGCGCCCGGCTGACCACAATGTCGTGGGTATTTTTCTGGCCGTTAACCCACACATCTACTTTGAGTGGCAGGCGATAAATGGGCGTATAGGTCGAATCCTGCAATTGACTTACTTTCAGCGTTACTTTTCCATCGTTCCAGGTTTTTTCCACCTTGAGGTTGGCGTGGCCCGGCGATAAAAACCATTGGTTAAAAAACCAGTTTAAGTCCTCCCCTGTCACTTCTTCAAAGGCTTCACGCAGGTCGTTGATTTCGGCGGTTCCGTATCCGTGGCGGATGAGGTAGTTGCGAGAAGCCGTAAAAAAGGCCTCATCGCCCACGTATTTCCGAAGCATGTGCAGCACCCGCCCGCCTTTGGCGTAGGAGTGATTGTCAAACATGTCTTCCATGTCGGTGTAGTTGTACCGAATCAGCGGCTCCTGCTTTTGTTCCGACTCACCGAGGTATTGTTGCAACTCGCCATGTCCCCACAAATCGGCTTCTTCCGTGCCTTTTTTGTATTCATTCCAGAGGTATTCCGAATAGTTGGCGTAGGCTTCATTGAGTGGCAAATGCACCCACGATTCGCAGGTAACGAGATTGCCAAACCAATGGTGCATGAGTTCGTGCGCAATCACATCGTCGGAGTTGCCATCGAGCAAGGCACGGGAATCATTCTGTACATTTTCGGCATGAACGGTCATGGAGGTATTTTCCATGGCACCCGCTACAAAATCACGGACGGCGATTTGGGCGTACTTTTCCCACTGAAATTCTACCCCGAATTTTTCCTCAAAAAATTGAATCATTTCGCGCGTTCGGCCAAAAATCGCTTTGGCATAAGGAGCGTATTGAGGCTCTACATAATAACTCAGTTCTAACCCTGGGCGGACGGTATCGCGTGCTACCGCAAAATCTCCCACCACAAACGCCGCCAGATAAGGTGCGTGTGGGAGGCGCTGCACCCAGCGGTCGGTGCGGGTACTGTCGGAATTGATGCGAGATTCGACCAGTCTGCCATTGGAAAGGGTCTTAAAACGGTTTTCGACGGTCAATCGAAAATCTTGGGTCATTTTTTCGTTGGGGCTGTCGACCGTGGGCATCCAGCAGGAGTTATATTCTGTTTCGCCCTGCGTCCAGATTTGCTGCGGTTTGCCTTCGTCCATGCCGTCGGCATTGATAAAATAAAGCCCTTTATCCCCTTTTGGCCCTGCCACCCCGACGGGTAGTTCGTTGGGTTTGGCCACATAGTCAATCAATACGTGCAGCGTATCAAAGCGGCTATAGGTGCGCCGAAGTTTGATGGTAAGCAGACGTTTGTCGTAGGTATATTCGAGGGGGTCATTGATGTATTCTGTAACTACTTGTTTGGTCGTTGAATCTATCCTCGTGAGGGTATCAAGCTGAAATACCCCTTTAATATCGAAGCCCTTCGCATCTAATTCCAGCGTTTTTTGGGGATAAAAATAAGGCTTGAATGTAATAGTGGCCGAGCCGAGTGCGTGCTGACGGAGCCAGTCAAAGCGCATATCCAACTGGGTGTGTAGAATATCATTTTTAAGCCCACGAGTAGGTCGGTACGGCCCTTTTTTGGCCGCCCAGAGGGGCGCTTTACGAAGGGTGTCGGTGGGAGTATAACCTTTGGCAAACGAGTGATGAGTGACAAAAAGGAAAATGAAAAGTATAGAAATATTTTTTACCATTAGCTTCAACCTTTGTGCTTATAATCTTGATAATCAAAACGGAATACCTGCAAAATCGTTTGCTGGTTGCAATGAAAATAACGCAAAGTTCGGAAACCTATTGGGAAGCACGAAATAAAATTAATAAAAAAGGCGTCCGACGGTTATAAACCGTCAGACGCCTCTACCTAAAATTCGTTATTTTTATACCAATTCGGCCTCTTCTACCAAATTGTGTTTTACCAAATATTCGGCAATCTGTACGGCGTTGGTGGCGGCTCCTTTGCGGAGGTTATCCGCCACAATCCACAAATTGAGCGTTTTGGGTTGCGATTCGTCGCGACGGATACGACCGACAAACGTCTCATCTTTTCCGTGCGCCGTGAGCGGCATGGGATAGATTTTATTTTTTGGATCATCCTGAATTACCACGCCTTCGGCCTGACCCAAAATTTCATAAATCTCGCTCAGTTCAAATTCATTTTCAAATTCGATATTGACCGCTTCTGAGTGACCACCGATGGTAGGGATGCGCACCGTCGTAGCTGTAACGGCGATGTTGTCGTCCATCATAATTTTTTTGGTCTCATTGGTCATTTTCATTTCCTCTTTGGTGTAGCCGTTATCCAAAAATACGTCGATGTGCGGCAGTACGTTGAGGTCGATAGGATGCGGGTACACTTTCGCCACGCTAGTATCGCCCGTACGCTCGGCAAACAGCTGATCTACAGCGGCTTTGCCCGTTCCAGTCACTGACTGATACGTCGAAACCACCACGCGCTTGATGCCATAACGCTTGTGCAATGGGTTCAACACAACCACCATTTGAATGGTCGAACAGTTGGGGTTGGCAATGATTTTATCTTCTTTGGTCAGCGTGTACGCGTTGATTTCGGGAACAACCAATTTTTTGGTTGGATCCATGCGCCATGCCGAAGAGTTATCGACCACCGTAATGCCCGCTTCCGCAAATTTAGGAGCCAATTCCAAAGAAGTGCCGCCGCCTGCCGAGAAGATAGCAATCGCAGGTTTTGCAGCAATGGCATCTTCAAAGCTTACGATGATGTATTGTTTACCCTTGAATGTCACCTGTTTACCTACCGACCTTTCGGATGCGACGGGAATCAATTCTGTGACGGGGAAGTTGCGCTCTTCGAGTACTTTGAGGATTTCGCTGCCTACCAAACCGGTAGCGCCTACTACTGCGATTTTCATTGGTTTGCTTTTGTTTGAGTTAAATTAAAGTTGACAATGGTACATAAAAAAAACGTCACCGTGAAGGTTAAGAATCAGGACAAACACGCTGGCATGACGGGGTCAATATCCCATCAGGCTCCGCGTGTCTATTTAGATTTCTTTGTGTTCACAGTGACGATAAAAATGTGGGTGCAAAATAAAGGTAAACTTTAAAACTTACCAAGAAAAAAATGTCTTTTTTGCAAAAAAGGGCTTTGTTAGTTGTCAAAATGGTAAAAAGTAGGGCGAGATTTTAAAAAATCATTTCTCCCATAAATCACACAAAGCCGCAGATAGGCAAAGCTGCAGGTTACCACTGCCAAATTTGCGTAGGGGTAATGCAATAATCCATCTGGACATCAAAGGAATCAATGTCGTCGATTTTGAGGATAGGGTCAAACAGCGAAAGGCCCACTTTGATAACATTGGGGCGGCATTGGACCAAAAAACGATCATAAAAACCACGGCCGTAGCCTACGCGGTAGCCGTTGCGGTCAAAAGCCATCAGTGGTAGAATGACCAAGTCAATGCCCGTAACGGCATACTGCAAATTGCAGGTAGGGTCGGGTTCCAGAATGCCCCATTTGTTGAGTTGGAGCTTCATGTCGGGGAGCCATTGATAATGCTCCATTTCGCTCGTTTCGGGCAGTGCCCGGGGAACAACCACCTGATTATGAAGGTATTTTTCCTGAATGGTATAAATAATGGGAAACGTATCTACCTCATTTTGACGGCGGATGGGGAGATAAACATGAATGGCCTTGAGGTTTTCAATGGCAAAAAAAGAAAAAAAGAGCCGCGCAATGGCCTGACTTCCCTCGGCCACCTCTGCGGTTGTCAATGTTTGACGGCGCTCTCCGAAGAGTTTGCGCAGCTCCTTTTTTTTCATCTTTTTATTTGATTCCGCCCATCCAATCTTTGAGCGGGCGTTGAAGAATAAGCGTTACACTGCCCACGGCCAAACAGAACCATACAATGCTCATAAACATTTCGGGCATTTGCTGTACGTTTTCTTCGTCAAAGCCGCCCGCAAATAAGCCCGCAAACAAATTGCCCAAAGCCGCTGCCACAAACCAGATGCCCATGAGTTGACTCAGGTATTTTTTAGGGGCTAATTTGGTGTACGCACTCAAGCCTACGGGACTCAAACACAACTCACCCAAGGTATGAAACAAATAGGTTGAAATAAGCACAAGGGCCGAGGCTTTTACGCCAGTGAGGGCAATTTTAGCACCCCAAACCATGATGTAGTACCCTAAACCCAGTAAAAATAAGCCAATCGCAAACTTCACTAATAACGGAGGATTCAGCTTTTTCTTTTCTAAAAACACCCATAATCCGCCCAAAACGGGGGCAAAAACCAAAATATAGAAAGGATTAAAATTTTGGAACCAACTGGAAGGCATCCCAAAGGGAAGGTCTGAATAGCGGTCAGCAAAAATTTGGAGCGACGAACCCTGTTGTTCAAATCCCGCCCAAAATAACACCGCTCCCCAAAACAAAATAAACAGAATCACGATGCGCTTCATTTCGATTTTGGAAAGGTCGGATGCAAATAGCAGGTTGGCAAAATAAATAATCACAATAGCCACCGCAATGATGCCCATAGACGTAGCCACGCCCGATTTACTGCTCCAAGAAAACGTACCGTTGAATTGCAAAATGAGCACAAAAGCCACCAAAAGTGCCGCCAACACCCAAGAAAGCGGGTTGATTTTTTCGTCACCCTTTTTCACTTCAGAGACTTTAGGATGCATTCCTTTATCTTGGAGGTAGGGTTCGGCAAAAATACGGTACACTACCAAGCCCAAAAACATCGCTACGGCAGCGGCACCAAAGCCGTAATGCCAGCCTATTTTCTGGCCTAAATAGCCCACAATGGTGATGCCCAAAAAAGAGCCTAAATTGATACCCATATAAAAAATGGAAAAAGCGGCATCTCTGATGGCGCCGCCCCCTGGGTAAAGCTCACTCACAATCGAGCTGATGTTTGGTTTCAATAAACCCGTTCCGATGGCTACCAATCCCAAACCCGTAAAAAATACCGCTTCGGAAGAAGGAAACGCCAGCACAATGTGGCCGAGCATGATGGCGATACCACCGTACCAAATGGCTTTACGCTGTCCTAAAATATTGTCGGCCAACCAACCGCCTGGCAGCGACAGGAGATAAACTGAAAATGTGTATAATCCATAAATGGCCCCGCCTTCTCCTTCATTGAGCCCCATTCCTCCGCTGGTTTTATCCAGTAAAAAAAGCAGGAGGATGGCCCGCATTCCGTAGTAGGAAAAACGTTCCCACATTTCGGTAAAGAATAATACAAATAAGCCTTTCGGGTGTCCAAATACTGTTTTTTCAGTCATAAAACGGTTGGTTTAGCTTGTTGAAATGAATAGGTTATAAACGTCAATAAATGATTTGTGGTAACCGGACAAAGTACATTTGAAATGTTTAACTCTGTCGGTTACCACAAAAATATAAAAAAAGCCCTATTTGTTGAATTTTGGCCGATAAGTTGCTTATTTCCAGCCTCCCCCTAAGGACCGATATAGGTGAATGAGGGAGTAATATTGCCGCTTGCGAACGTCAATCAGCTCTATTCTGGATTGTAGCGCATTTTTACGGTTCAAAATAACTTCCAAATACGTAGCGCGACCCGTTGAAAATAATTCGGAAGCCGTCTGGATGGATTTTGTCAACACATCGGCTTCCGAGGTTTTAAGGGCGTGCAGTTTCTCCAAATTATTGATGAGTACCAGCTGGTTATACACTTCAAAATAGCCGTTCAACATACTCCGCTGGTAATTGTAGAGGGCTTCCACCTGCGCCGCGCGTGCGGTTTTGAGTTCGGCTTTCAGCGCACTTTTATTGAACAACGGGGCCGTCAGACCGCCAATGATGTTGTACGCAATAGATTGCGGTGTGATTAAAAACTCAGGACGAAACGACTGCAAGCCCAACACCCCAGTCACATTTAGCGACGGATAAAAGGCGGCTTTGGCAATGAATACGTTGGCTTTAGTGGCCGTTAATTCGTATTCTGCCTGCTTCACATCGGGCCGATTTTTGAGCAATTCTGCTGGTACGCCCGCCCTGACCAGCCCTGGCAAAGGAGTCGTAAACCGCGATTTGTTTCGGCGTATGGGCTGCGGATAGCGCCCTAGCAGGAAGTTGATTCGGTTTTCAATTTCTACAATGCGTTGGGATACTTCCACTTCAATACTTTTAGAATTAAGCACTTGCGCTTCAAACTGCTTTACGGCTAATTCGTTGGCGCGTCCCGCATCTTTCTGAATTTGGATGATACTCAACTCATTGTTTTGCAAGGTGATGGTTTCTCGAATGAGGTCTAATTCATTCTCAAACGCCAGCAGCTCATAATACAACAGCGCAATGTCGGCCACAAGGTTGGTAAGCACAAAATTACGGCCTTCGACCGTCGATAAATAGCGCGCCAAGGCTGCTTCCTTCCGCGTGCGCAATTTCCCCCAAATGTCAATCTCCCAAGAACTTTGCAAACCAACGGTAAAATCGGGTAGGTGTTCGGGAATTCTCTGGTTCTCGGAAATATTATCGGAGAAATTGGTGTCGTAATTTCCAATTCCATCCATGGTGTATTTCCCAAACCGCCGTTGTCCCGTCGAACCGCCCCCCGATACAAAAGGGAGCGTCAATCCTTTGGCTTGCTCTACCTGCGCCCGGCCCATTTCGATGCGCTGGAATGCGATGCGCACGTCAATGTTGTTTTGCAAGGCAGTATCAATCAGCGCCGTGAGCGTCGTGTCTGAGAAATAATTTCTCCAATGAATATCGGCCGAATTCCCCTCTTTTTGCGCAACTGGATATGCTTCAGGCATAGGTTTGAGCGTGGGCAGTTGTTCGGGTGTTTTTAATAATTTACAGCCTGTAAGTAATACAAACAGGGCTGAAACAACAACGATGGTTTTATATTTATAGGGTAGGTTACGCATCAATTTCCTGATTTAAGTAGATCTCTTTCTTTTTCTTGGGGGTGGAAAAACGCTCGGAAAGGGTTGCAAAAATGACGTACAACCCTGGGATGATGATTACCCCGAAGATGGTTCCGAAAAGCATCCCTCCTGCGGCGGCGGTTCCGATGGTACGGTTACCAATTGCACCCGCACCTGAGGCCATCATGAGCGGGATTAATCCTGCAATAAAAGCAAAGGACGTCATCAAAATAGGCCGCAAACGAGACGCCGCCCCTTCGATGGCCGCCTGTAAGGGCTTCATGCCTTCGTCGCGTTTGAGAATGGCAAATTCTACAATCAGAATGGCGTTTTTTCCCAGCAATCCAATCAGCATTACCAGCGCTACCTGCGCGTAAATGTTGTTTTGTAACCCTAAAATGGCCAAGAAGAAAAACGCTCCAAATATCCCCGTAGGCAGCGACAAAAGCACTGGCAGCGGCAACAAAAAGCTTTCGTATTGGGCCGCAAGTAGCAGATACACAAACACTAAACAGATGATGAAAATATAAATGGCTTGGTCGCCCGACAGGATTTCGTCGCGCGTCATACCCGACCACTCGTACGTGTAGCCCTTGGGTAGCTTTTGAGCCGCCACCTCTTGAATGGCTTTGATGGCATCGCCGCTACTGAAGCCAGGAGCGGCATCTCCGTTGATCATGGCCGCCGTAAACATATTATAGCGCGTAAGCTGTTCGGGGCCATATACTCGCTCCATTCTGACAAAAGCCGAGTAAGGCACCATTTCTCCTTCGGTATTTTTGACGTACAATTTGAGCAGGTCGTCGGGCTGCATACGGTACTCGGGCGATGCCTGAACCATGACCTTGTACATTTGCCCAAAACGAATGAAATTGGTAGCGTAAAAACTACCGATAAGCGATTGCAGGTTGTTCATGGCGTTGTCCACTGAAACACCTTTTTGGGCGGCTTTTTCGTTGTCAACGTGAATCAAATACTGCGGAAAGCTCGCATCATAACTTGTAAAGGCATTGACCACTTCGGGGCGTTTGTTGAGTTCTTCAATAAACGACTTTGTGACTTTTTCCATCGCCTGCAAGTTACCACTTCCCGTACGGTCTTGAAGACGAAACTCAAACCCACTGGCGTTTCCGTAACCGGGTACGGCAGGAGGAGGAAAAAACTGAATGTCAGCGTCTTTGATGTGTTTGGTTTTTTCGGATAACAACGCAATGACATCGTCTACCGATTCTTTACGGTTTTCCCAAGATTTAAGGTTCATCATCCCCATCCCAAACGATGCCCCCGCTCCGTCGGTCATCAAACTAAAGCCCGATAAAGTCGAAATAGACTCAACGGCGTCGAGTTTTAGGCTCACTTTTTCAATTTCGTCCACTACGGCTTCGGTCCGTTCGAGGGTAGCCCCCGAAGGAGTCGTGATATTGGCATATATCGTTCCTTGGTCTTCCGTTGGGATAAAGCCCGAAGGCAAAAACAGGTTAGTACCCCACGTAGCCGCAATAAAGAAAACGAGCATCGCGAATGTTACCACGCGGCGATTGGCAATGGCATTGATAAGCGATTTATAACGGTCTGACACGCCGTTGTACCAATTATTGAAGCCATCAAAGAAACGAGTGAGCAGCGTAGCTTTTTGGCCGTGGTGGCTTTTGAGCATGATGGCACAAAGCGCAGGCGTGAGCGTAAGGGCATTGACCCCCGAAATCACAATCGAAATGGCCATCGTAATCGAAAACTGGCGATAGAAAACTCCCGACGGGCCGTCCATGAAAGCTACGGGCACAAATACAGCGGTCATAACGAACGTAATGGCCACAATGGCCCCGCTGATTTCATTCATTGCTTCGATGGTGGCTTCTTTGGCGTTGAGGCCTTTTTCCTCCATTTTGGCGTGAACTGCTTCAACAACGACAATGGCGTTGTCGACCACAATCCCGATGGCCAATACCAAGGCAAACAGCGTAAGGAGATTGATTGAAAACCCGAACATCTGCATAAAGAAAAACGTACCAATGAGCGAGACGGGCACCGCCAAGGCGGGAATCAACGTAGAACGGAAGTCTTGAAGAAAGATAAACACCACCAACGCCACCAAAATAAAGGCTTCAATCAAGGTTTTGATTACTTCGTGTATAGAAGCATCCAAAAAGCGCGATACGTCGTAGCTGATGGTATATTTCATGCCTGGAGGAAATGACTTCTGCAATTCGGTCATTTTGGCTTTCACGTTGGCAATCACTTGACTCGCGTTGGAGCCGGGGCGTTGTTTAAGCAAAATCGCCGCCGAAGGACGGCCATTTTCTTTGGATAACACGTTATAGTTTAACGAACCAAATTCAATATCGGCAATGTCTTTGAGGCGTAAAATATCGCCGCTGGGATTGGCCTTAATGATGATATTCTCGTATTGTGTTTGGTCAGTAAATTTTCCCGTATAGCGAAGTACGTACTGCAACGACTGCGACTTTCGCCCCGAGCTTTCCCCGATTTTTCCGGGGGCCGCTTCTACGTTTTGGTTACGGAGCGCCGTGATGACATCGTCGGCAGAAACGTTGTAGACGGTCATGCGGTCGGGTTTGAGCCATACGCGCATGGAGTACTCCCGTTGCCCCATGATGTTGGCAAAACCCACCCCGTCGACGCGCTTTAACTCAGCTACGACGTTGATGTCGGCAAAGTTGTACAAAAACTCTTCGTTGGCGGTGGTATCTTCGCTCAAGAGGTTAATGTACATCAACATACTGTTGACCTCTTTTTCGGTCGAAACCCCCGCTTTGATTACCTCCTCGGGCAATTCGTCGAGCACCGTCGCCACCCGCGTTTGAACGTTTACGGAGGCCAAATCAGGGTCGGTGCCAACTTTAAAATAGACCTGAATGATACTGGTACCGTCGTTGCCAGATACCGAGGTCATATAGGTCATACCTGGCACTCCATTGATGGCCCGTTCGAGCGGTGTTACCACGGCCTTAGAGCAGGCTTCAGCGTTTGCTCCCGTGTATTTGGTAGTTACCGTCACGGCCGGAGGGGCAATGTCGGGGTACTGGGTCACGGGCAATTGGGTCATGGCCAAAAGCCCCAGCAACGTAATAATCAAAGAAATAACGATAGACAGGACAGGCCTGTGAATGAATGTGTTAAACATGCTAAAATTCCTTTAGGGTGAGACAACATTGAATAAACAGACCACTTATTGCTGCTCCAATTGCGCGATAATCTGCCTTAAAGGAACCATTTGGGGCTCAACCTGCATCCCTACTTTCATATCCTGAATGCCTTCATAAATGATTTTATCATTCTTGCTCAAGCCCGATTCGAGGATGTATAAGTGCGGAATACGCAACTTCGGAACAAAACTGCGCATCTGCACTTTGTTCTGACTGTCAAGCACATAGACGTATATCTTATCCTGAATTTCAAACGTAGATTTTTGGGGAATCACCAAGGCCTGATTGACCTTTTTTAGGATGCGGACTTTGCCGCTGGAGCCGTGCTTGAGGATACGCTCTGGATTGGCAAAACGCGCCCGGAAAGCAATGCTACCCGTGGCGTTGTCAAATTCCCCTTCAATGGTTTCGACGTAGCCTTTGTGCAAATGCTCTTCGTTGTTGGCCAAAATGAGCGAGACTTCATTGCGGTTGGTTTCCTCTTTGTTGCCAGAGGCAAATTCTAGGTATTCTTTTTCCGACACGTTGAAGTAAGCATAAACTTCGTTGTTGTCGGAGATGGTGGTCAACAGCGTGCCTTCGTCAATCAAACTACCTATTTTATTGGGGATACGGTCAATGATACCGTCAAAAGGGGCTTTTATTTCAGAGTACGATAGCTTAAGTCGAGCGCTTTGTTCTTCTGATTCGGCTTCCTCCACGCGGGCCAGTAGCGCGTCCAACTTGGCTTTGGCCATGTCTAGTTCGGTTTTGGAAACTACATTTTTATCGACCAACTTTTTGACGTTTTGCAGGTCTAGTTCGGCCGTTTTTGCCTCGGCAATGGCGCTTTTTAAGCCCGCCGTTGCGTGCAAGAGCGCGCCTTTATATTCTTGGTTGCTGATACGAAAGAGCACTTGCCCCTTTCTGACACTTTTACCTTCGTCGACGTGGATACTTTCGATGTATCCTTTGACCCGGGCGCGGATTTCAACGTTTTTTATAGAGTGGATATCAGATACATAGTCCTGATTATACACCGTATCAATCGCCACGGGTTGAGTAACTTGAAATTTTTCGCGGGTGGTTTGGGTTCCTTGGTCGGGCGTGGAACATGCCATCATAGACATACCCACAATCGTTAAACATACGAATGGTTTCCTCATTATAATAATGGTTATTAAACAGAAATGGATAATATAAAAGAACGTACTGAACACCCATAACGGCAGATGTTCGGCATTTAACGGAAAAGAAGCACTTTGAACTAAAGTGTAAAATTAAACCTGATTCGGTGGGGGTGAATTAGGCTCACTGTAATGCGGTACGAAGTTGTCTAAATAATGACCAAAATTGCGTGAAAGCCCCTCAGGGTTTCCGCGTTGGATAAATTCCAAATCAAGCGGTGGCCAAATAAGACAAATACTGAATTCTTCTAAAAAGCTGCTTTCCTCATTTTTATCATTGACAGGAACGTCCTGATGGAAAATCGAAGGATTGAATATATTGCCAGCGAGCCATTCAAATAGGCTGTTGGCTTGGTGAGAAGTAGAACTTGCCTGGTAGAAAAAACCTCTCTCAGAAAAACCCGTCGGACTGACAGTATCCATAGATACGTGAATCATTTGCAAAAGTAATACCCAGCAAATGAACCTTCTGATGATATGTCTGCCTTCCGATGGTTTCATATTTGTAAGACAAATATATAGATAAAAGGTTTGTTATCACGCACATTATGTTAAAAAAATCCAAAAACACTACGTTATAAAGTCTGATGATTAAGAGTATTAGCCCAAAATTGGGTTTTATATCCCCGAAAATTTATAAAGTCTGATTCAAATCATTCCTACCCCTAGATTAAAGTGGTAGGTTGTTGGAGCAATACCAAATTAGCAAAATAAATTATAAAAATCACCGATGAATATTTTTGTAATTTTGGTTCGTTGCTAACTTTGTGAAGTCGCAAAATGACGTACACTTCCTCAAACAATAATGCTCATGAATGCTTTAATGGACAATGCTGAAGTCAAAAAAGACATGGTACAAAACCTGTTAGGCCTGGGACAGGTTAAAAAATTCAATTTTAATTTACCCCCTGCGGCGTTGGTTGAACACGCCATTCTCAACGGCGAAGGCGTGTTGGCCGATACGGGCGCGTTGATGGTTGATACCGGAAAATTTACGGGGCGTTCACCAAACGACCGCTACATTGTGAGCGATGATAAGACCCTTCAGGCCGTTTGGTGGAGTGACATAAACATTCCTTTTGATGCCCAAAAATTTGACGCACTCCACCGCAAAATGTTGGATTATTTGGAAGATAAAACCGTTTATGTACGTCAGGCCCATGCTTGTGCCCATGACAACTACCGCCTCGGTATCACGGTAGTAAATACGTGGGCTTGGCATAACCTGTTTTGCTACAACCTGTTTATGCGCCCCGAAGAGCATTTCCTGCTAAGCCCCAACACTGATTTTACAATTATCAATATTCCCGAATTTCAGGCCGACCCGCTCACTGATGGCACCCGCAGCGAAAATTTTGCCATTCTAAATCTCAGCAAAAACATCATTCTGATTGGCGGAACGGGCTACGCGGGCGAAATGAAAAAAGGGATTTTTTCGGTGCTCAACTTCAAACTACCCCACGAAAGGGGAGTGCTTTCCATGCACTGCTCAGCCAACGTGGGCAAGAAAGGTGACACGGCGATTTTCTTCGGGCTGTCGGGAACAGGAAAAACGACCCTTTCGGCCGACCCGAATCGGTCCCTCATTGGTGACGATGAGCACGGTTGGGCCGACGAAACTGTGTTTAATTTTGAAGGAGGGTGCTACGCAAAAGTGGTTGACTTGACCCGCGAAAAAGAACCCGAGATTTACGACGCCATTCGCTTCGGAACGATTGTTGAAAACACCCGTTTTGTGGAAGGTCAGCGTACCATCAACTATGCCGACCGATCGGTGACGCAAAATACCCGGACGGCGTATCCCATCCATTATATTCCCAACATCATGCGTCCTTCGCGCGGTGATGCTCCCCAAAATATTTTCTTCTTGGCGGCGGATGCCTTTGGCGTTTTACCTCCGATTTCCAGATTGACCGCTGGACAGGCCATGTACCATTTTATTTCGGGCTACACGGCCAAAGTAGCAGGCACCGAAATGGGCGTAAAAGAGCCACAGGCTACGTTTTCGGCCTGCTTTGGAGCCGCATTTTTACCGTTGCATCCTACGCGCTACGCAGATTTGTTGGGCAAAAAAATCAAACAACACCAAGTGAATGTATGGTTGATTAACACTGGCTGGTCGGGAGGAGGATACGGCGTGGGCAGTCGGATGAAACTGTCTTACACCCGGGCCATGATTACGGCGGCCCTCAACGGTGATTTAGACCACGTAAGTTATACAAAACATCCGATTTTCGGCATCGAAATGCCTGATTCATGCCCGAACGTGCCAAGTGAGTTGTTGCATCCCCGCAATACGTGGGAAGACCCCGAAGCTTACGACCACATGGCATTGCATTTGGCGGGTCTGTTCAGGGATAATTTCAGTAAATACGAAGATTTTGCCAGTCCGCAGATTTTAGCTGGCGGCCCGATTGGGTAATAGGTAATGATTGTCTGGTATACAGCCCACGGAGTAATCTATGGGCTTTTTTTTGTATAAAAACCCTGAAATTAAGCACTTTAATGGCGGCTGACCGACTTTCAATTTCTACCTCTTTTTTTCTGGTACAAGAATTGCTATTAATCTTCCCAAAAGTTGCGGAACTTTCGCAAAAATCTAACCAACCCTTCAAGAATGTTTGTCGAAGCCATTGAGCGCGTCAGCGAGTTTACCCGACCTATTCACATCATTACCCGTTTGTATCACCAATCCGATATTTTGCCCGGGGCGGCAACGATGTTTTTTGTCAACGAAAACGGCTATGCCGTTACGTGTCGGCACGTGGCCGAGATTATTGTCAACGCAGCGGCGATTCAGCAAAACTATACTCATTTTGCGGCCGAATTGCGCAAGTATCAGCGCGACCCTCAGCTACGCCTGCACCAAAAACGACTCGAACAAAAACACGGCATGGCTTTGGGTACAATCATTACCCAAAAACTGGACTTCATCAATTGCTTTGACAGTCTGACCCATATCGACGTAACCTATCACCAAAAATACGACTTGGCCCTGCTACGTTTTCGCACCAACGGCAAATCGTACTACGGTCGCCCTGCTGAATTTCTGTCGGATGCCCAGGCCGTAAAACCCGGCAAAACACTGTGTCGTTTAGGGTATCCTTTTTCAGAATTTAACAATTTTCGGTACAACGCCGACCTGGATGATATTGAGTGGACGGGTGCGGCACCACACGTGACGCCCGCCTTTCCTATCGACGGCATAGTGACGCGCTTCATCGGCGACGAGACGGGTCAAGCCTACGCCATTGAAATGAGTACACCCGGGCTGGTAGGTCAAAGTGGCGGGCCCATGTTTGATTCTGACGGAATAGTGTACGGAATGCAGCAATCAACGCGGCATCTTCATTTGGGTTTTGACATGGTCAACCGCGACGTATGGATTGGTACGCAACGCGCCAAAGTGTCTAATCACCCTTTTCTGCACGTGGGGGTATGCATCAGCGGAACAATCATTAAGGATTTTTTGCGTCAGCACGGAGTGAAGTTTTACCAGAAAAAATAAGGTGTTTTATTTTAAACCATAATTTCCTCGGAGCAGGTATTCAAAGAATCGGCTCGGCAAAAAACGTTTGAGCCAGAGTGAAAACCGCTGCAAAAATGGCCCTGCGATGTAGTGGATTTTTGGCGAAGAACTATTGATGGCCTGCTCAATGATTTTGGCGATGTAAAGCGGGTCTTCGGCCTTGCTCACTTCGTCGTTGACAATATTATTCATGGTTTCGACGAAGGAACGATAAGGTGACGCGAGCGAGGGCATGGCCACCAAGCGAGCGGCGTTGATGTTGGTACGGACGTCGCCTGGTAAGATACTACACGCCCGGATACCAAAGGGTTTCAATTCGATATTCAGTGTTTCGGTCAGGATTTCGACGGCGGCTTTGCTGGCGCTATAAATACCCCGAAAGGGTAAGCCCATTCGCCCCGCAATAGATGCCACGTTGATAATCAGCCCATTGCCTTGAAGCCTCATGACCGGAAGCGCCGCACGGCACATCCGGAGTAGTCCATAAACATTGGTATTAAACACCTGTTCAATGAGCGCATCTGGGGTTTCTTCCAGCGCCCCGATGATTCCTAACCCTGCGTTGTTGATGAGCACGTCAAGGCGCTGTTCACGTTGGAGCAGTTGCGCGATGGCCGCCTGAATGGAAGTCTCATCATTCACATCCAGCAGGAGGGTTTGAAATGGAACGATTTCGGTAAAAGGTTTTCGGCTGGTGCCGTACACGCGATGCCCCAATTGTGTTAGATATTCGGCCGTAGCACGGCCAATTCCGGTAGAAGCACCCGTAATTAAAATAACTTTGGACATTTTTTGGGTATATCGTTAACCGTTAATTAGTTAAAGGATTTAATGCGTCTTTTATGACGTTCAATCTTTAACGGATACCAGTTAACTGCCTTACTTTTTAATTTGATTTAACTCTTCCTGCATTTGATTGACCAGATGCCTAAGGTGGTCCAAAGATACGGTAGGCTCGGGCAAAACCGTACTAAAAAACGCTTTAATTTCCCACACTTCCAATACATCTTTCAGTGGAACTTCGAAGGTTGGAATGGTATTTTTGTCGGAACTGAGCAAGAGTGTCCCCTTGATTTTGACCTGATTATAGACCCTACGACACACTACGCCCAAATTTCGGGCTACCAATAAATAAGTTTTACCGTCGGCAATGTCGTACCAGTTTCCGATAAATTGCCCAATCAAAAAAGCATTGGGATAGGTAAAATCATCCCCAGCTTCAAACGCTCGGTATGCGCCCTTTGGCAGGAGCGGCCACTGAAAAACGGGCAAACGTTTGATAAAATCGCTGTTGTTGTGCTTCTCAATGTACTCCTTCCACTGGCTTTGGCGCACGTAAGGAATCAGCTGAGGCGACGTTTTTTCGTACTCGGCGGTTGGCATTTGTACCATCGTAGCTCCGTTGCTGTTGTCGTATTGGTTATTAAAAGCAGGCGGCTGATACGCCGGAGACGGTAGCTGAACTGGAGCAACGGGTTTGGGCGGCTCAATCACCGAAGCTACTGGCACAGAGGGTGGTGCAGGAATGGATTGCGGACGAGGAACGGCGGCAGGAGGTGTATAATATTGTTCAAAAATGCTGGATAAAGTCTGTGGTTCTACCCCTACTTTAGGCTCCGACACAAGTGGGGTAACGGCGGGCTTGTCTATCGGGAGTAAATTGGGGGTTTCACGGATTTTGCGCAGGTCTTTTTTTAGCAAATCGTCCACCGATACATTGAAGAGTTTTGACATCAACTTCAACACATCAATGTTGGGATTGGCGCGCTGCTCCTCATACGCCCCTACCGAAGCCCGCTTAATGCCCAACCGACGGGCAAACTGATCCTGCGTCATTCCGTGTAGTTTGCGCAGGTATTTCATATTATCACTGACAATACTCATGGCAATTTTGATAAAAATTTTAGTAAAAGTAGGGAATTTTCAGTTTTACTAAAAATACATCTATAATCTCCTTGAAAATTGTATTTTTGAGGAGAAATAATAAAATAAAAGTTAGACACAGGTTAAAAGTGTCAGGGTGGAAATTTGGGCAGAACGAACAACTTTATTTTTTATAACTCATTAATAATTAACGTATTCCAACATGATAACCGCTGAATCAACCTTAACCCGTGACCTACAACGCGTTTTTGACGCTCAACGTAAAAATGCCGTCAACGTGGCATTAACAAACGCAGATGAGCGGGCCGAAAAACTAAAGGTACTGTTGGATTACCTCATGGCCCACCTGCCCGACGTAGAGAAAGCAATGTATGACGATTTTCGCAAACCTGCCGTAGAAGTGCTATTAGGAGAGGTCTATACGATTACGTCAGAGATAAAATTTGCCCGCAAAAACCTAAAAAACTGGATGAAACCCCAACGCGTTCCTACGCCGTTGGGCATGATAGGTACTTCCAATTACATCAAACACGAGCCCAAAGGCAATGTGTTGATTATTTCTCCCTGGAATTATCCGTTGGCATTGGCCATCAAACCCCTCATTTCGGCCATTGCGGCGGGCAACGTAGCCATGCTGAAGCCTTCCGAGCTTACGCCCCATACTTCGCGTTTTCTCAAAAAAATGATTAACGATTTGTTTGCCGAAGAAGAAGTTGCCGTTTTTGAGGGAGATGTCGAGGTAGCCACCGAGCTACTGAAATTGCCTTTCAATCATATTTTCTTTACGGGCGCGCCAACCATTGGCAAAATAGTCATGCGAGCCGCCGCCGACCATCTAGCCTCCGTGACGCTGGAGTTGGGAGGAAAATCCCCCAATATCATTGACGAGACCGCCGACATCAAAAAAGCCGCCGAAATGACGGCTTGGAGCAAAGGCCTGAACAACGGTCAAACCTGCATCGCGGTAGATTATGTGATGATTCATGCTTCAAAAATAGACGAGTTCATCACTTCGTATCGGGCTGCTCTCCAAAAAATGTACAGTGAAGGCGCCGAAAAATCAGACAGTTACGCGCGTATTGTCAACAATCGGCACTTCAACCGCCTGAAAGGCTATCTGGACGATGCCATCGATAAAGGAGCCTCGGTGGTGGTGGGCGGAAAAACACTGTCTGAGCAAAACTACGTGGAGCCTACTTTGCTAACCAACGTCAGCGACGAGATGAAAATCATGCAAGACGAAATTTTTGGCCCGCTGTTGCCCGTGTTGACTTATCAAAACAAAGAAGAGGTAATTGCGTACGTGAATGGCAAAGAAAAACCGCTTGCGCTCTACATTCACAGTACGGATTCAAAAAACATTGATTATTTCCTGAACAACACCACGGCGGGCGACACGGTCATCAACGACGTGATGATTCAGTTCGGCAACGCAGAGTTGCCCTTCGGCGGGGTCAACAACAGTGGCATTGGGAAGTCAAACGGGTATTTTGGTTTTCAGGAATTCAGCAACCTGCGGGGCGTGTCTAAACGCCAATTTGGCACCATGAAATTTCTGTATCCACCTTACACGGCCAATGTCAGAAAAATCATTGATTTATTTGTGAAGTATTTTTAGATTTACCATGCCGACGCCATTAATAGAGCGTCCTAAGTTTAAGGATTTACCAACTTTTACAAAAGTTGAAGTTACCGACAGTCAAGTGGGTTTTTGGTTAAATGATGGCCGTGAAGTTTGGATACCTTTGGAATGGTCGGATTTACTGAAAAATGCTTCCCCCATTGAAAGACAAAATTTCAAAGTGAGTGGTTATAATTTGTTTTGGGAAACTATTGATGAAATCATTGGAATAGAAAATGTCCTTTATGGTAAAAAACTTTGGCTTTATCTACATTATATTGCTGCAAAGCTTTTGTTTTTTGCCTAATCACTGATCAGTTTCCCCTACATCTTCGGGCAGCTTGTCTTGCCTCTGCTCCTGCGCGAAGCGGGCCGGAAGCGAATTTGGTTTTTAGTGACTAAATACCCTCCTTTTCCTTTTTTAAAGACATCCCCGCCGCCGTCCATTGGGATAAAATCCATGGAGGGCAAAAACGCAAAATCATCAAGGGGCTGCGCCTGTACGTCAAAAAGCGGGTCGCCGGGAAAGTGGTAAGTTTCAAAATCGTAATCAAACAAAAAAATCGTCACAAATCCGTCTGGACTGTATTTGAGGCTGATGTCGTTGGTGGGCATGAGTTTAAAGGCCTGCTTCAAATCAGCGCGACGCACAAACACATCCTTAAAGTGGTCGTGGTACAGTTTGGCGCGGTTATAGAGATAAATGACGTTGGAGGTATCGTAACTGATGGCAATGTCGAGGTAATGCCCCGAAAAATCCCGCCGGGCTTCTTTCGCAAACAGCACGCCCATGTTACTGATGGCGTTGGGGCTCAGGTAGCGTTGATAATTCTCAATGGCGGGGGTTTCTTCATTCCGATTTTTGTACACATTGCCGATATTGACATAGTACGGTCTTTTGGTGGAATCGACTTCCAACGCTTTATCAAAGTCCTGCATCGACAGCGTTGAAAATTTGGCCTCATCTTTGTGGTTGCGCTCATGGCGCTCCCGTAGCGACATATACGACTGAACAATGCCTCGATTGTTGTAGAGCATGGCGAGTTTTCGTTGCCGTAGTAGGCTGTCGTACAATACTTTTGCGCGGTCGATTTCATCTTTGTTTAGGAGCGAAATCGCCAAGCCATTGCTAGCATTTACATTGCTTGGATCCATGCGGTGCGCCTGCGAAAAGTCATCCATCGCATCGTCGTATTCACGACATTTGAGGTAAATATTCCCCCGATTTACGAGCATTCTTACACTTACTTCATCGTTGGCTCGAATAGCTCTTTCGAGCCATTTTAGTGAGGAGAGAAAATATCCCTCAATGCGTAAATATTCGCTCATGGCCAAACATGGAAGCAACCCATTGCCAGCTAGCCGAACGGCGGTTTGCACATCGTCTTTGGCGAGTTTTGATTGTTCGGTATACAAACGGCAAAAAGCGCGGGCCGCAAAAAAATCAGCGTGGTTGCGGTTTTTTACATTCAGAATCTCGCCTGCTTGCTCAAAACAGCAGACCGCTTCCCCAAAATTTCGTAGGCGATAATTGACCATTCCTAGTCCCAGCCAAGCACTTTTTTGGGTTGAGTCCAAGTCGAGGGCGCGTTCAAAAGCCTTTTGTGCTTGTCGTTGGCCGTTGGTGCCCACATAAGCATTGCCGAGGCTCAACCACGCTTCGGCCGATGATTCATTGTGGCGGCAAGCCGCATCGTATTCCAACACGGCAAGCTGGTATTTCCGTTGTCGGTACAGCGCGTGGCCGAGCCCCAAATGGGCCGCAAAACGATAATATGGGTCTTTTAATTCTAAATATTCACGGTACAACACCTCTGCCTGCTCATATTCTTGTTGGGCAAGGTGGGTGTTCCCGCGCTGAACCAGCAGCCTTAGCCCCCTCGCATTTCGGCCTGTTTTGAGGGTAAATTTCTCGGCTTTTTGGTAGAGTTTTTCGGCATTTTTGTAATCCCCCAACCGAAAAAAAATGTTGGCGTACAGTTCATGAAATTCGGCGGCTTTGGCAAATCCAATTCGTTTGATGTGCTCCTGCGCTCCCGATAGATTGTTGAGGCGGTACTCGGCCAAGGCCATATTGAACAATAGCGTATCGGTCGGTTGGGCCAACGCCCAAGTAGCCAAGCTTTTATTGATTTCTCCTTTTTGCGCTTCCCAAACGCCTTTATTGTGCAAATACCTAAGCCCTAAGCCCGTTTGTGTCATTATTTCTAAGGCATCATTATAGTTTTTGAGCAAACCCGTTATGAGTGAGAGATTGTACAATAAGGTATCGTTGGCGGAGGAATGTTCCTGCGCTTGCAAGAAGAGTGATTGGGAAGTCTGAAGTTTAAATTGATAAGCCTGTTGAATACCCGCGTTATTGAGCTGTCGGAAGCGTTTATCGGTCATTTTCGGTGCTTTGGCGGGGAGGGGTGCGGGGCTACGTCGAGGGACAATTGCGACCCCAGCGGTGGGCTTTAAAGGTGTAGAAAAACTCGTATCAATCGAATCAACTTCCATTGCCAATGCAGGCAATACCGAAGTCAATACCAACAGGAACAAGACCAAAAAAAGCCTTTTTAGAGTCATAACGAACCAATATTTTGGGTAGCTATCAATAAAATCTTTCACACGAACCGTGCCATTTAGGCTACTTTTCTTAAAACAAAATATTGGGTTTGGAAGGAAGAAACTACATACCAATAAGAACAATGGTACAGACTAGTGGTAAAAATACCTGTTAAGGCTTACAAAACAAACATCCGTACTGGATAATATGCCAGCTTTTATTATTTGGCAAGCGTCTTTTATAGATTTATTACGTGAAAAAATCCACAAATGGTGCTTATAGAGGTAGTTAAAAATTGTTCGCTATGAAATTAAGTTCTTTGTCTAAAATCACGATTGCCAGCGCGACCCTTATCGTTTCGGCGTGGTATTCTGGCGCTGATGATAAAAACCGATATACGGGTTGGAGTGAATTTTTGGGTGGACCAGAACGTACGCATTATTCGAGCCTCACCCAAATTACGACCGAAAACGTCAAAAATTTACAGGTCGCATGGGAGTATCACTCAGGCGATACCACGGGGCAAATTCAGTGCAATCCCATCATGGTCGACGGAGTCCTGTACGGCACTACGGCTTCGGTGCAGGTATTTGCGCTGGATGCCGCCACAGGAAAAGAACTTTGGAAATACAAAGACTCCAAAGACCCGCAATGGTTTAATACCAATCGGGGCGTGACCTACTGGGAAGACGGCAACGACAAACGTATCTTTTTCAGCGCGGGGCAGTGGCTCTACGCACTAGAAGCAAAAACGGGAAAACCAATTGAATCTTTCGGTGAAAACGGTCGGATGGACTTACACAATGGGTTGCCTGCCTCAGCCAAGGATAAATTTATCTGCTCTAACACCCCCGGCACTATTTTTAAAGATTTGATTATCATGCCCGTACGCCTGTCAGAAGGCCCAGATGCGGCTCCGGGCCATATTCGGGCTTTTAACGTTCGCACTGGCAAACTGGCTTGGACCTTCCGGACCATTCCACATCCCGGCGAAGTGGGCTACGAAACTTGGGGAAAAAATAACTACAAAAATGAAGATGTGGGCGCAGCCAACAACTGGGCTGGCATGGCCGTAGACCGCGACCGGGGCATTCTTTTTGTGCCTACTGGCTCGGCAGGGTATGACTTCTACGGCGGCAATCGGCCTGGACAAAACCTGTTTGCCAATTGTTTATTGGCACTCGATGCCGCTACTGGCAAGCGACTGTGGCATTTTCAATTTGTGCACCACGACGTATGGGACCGCGATTTACCTTCGGCTCCCACGCTCGTGACGGTCAATCGAGACGGAAAAAAAATTGATGCCGTAGCGCAGATTACCAAGTCAGGTTTTGTGTTTGTCTTTGACCGAGTGACGGGAAAATCGCTGTTTCCCATCAAAGAAATTCCCGTACCCACCAATGGAGTGCCTGGCGAAAAACCTTGGCCTACCCAGCCCGTACCGCTCAAACCCGCACCTTTTTCACGGCAAACACTGACCATGGACGAAATTAATCCTTTCGCCGCCAATCGGGATGAATTGGCCGCTACGCTTCGCAGTATTCGTCACCGCCATCAGTTTGAGCAACCAAGCAAAGAAGGAACGTTGATTTTTCCTGGCTACGACGGCGGCGGGGAATGGGGCGGAGCAGGCTACGACCCCGAAACGGGCATATTGTACGTAAATTCGAATGAAATGCCTTGGATTATGACGATTGTGGACAAGCCCAAAATGGATAAGTTGGCGATGCTTCCCACGGGCGAACGCGCCTACGTGCAGTACTGTACTGCCTGCCACGGTGCCGACCGCAAGGGGAATCCAAAGAGTGGGTATCCGTCGTTGGTAGGCATTAATACCCGTCGCGACCGGGCCTACATTCACACGCTGGTCAGCAATGGAAAAGGAATGATGCCAGGGTTTTCGTACCTGAAACCCGCCGAAAAAGACGCGCTAATTGCCTTTTTGTTTGGAGAAGAGAAAAAAGAAGCGGGCAGTGCAGCGGTGGAAGACAAGTTTTCGAGCGTGCCTTACAAAACCACTGGTTACAATAAATTTTTGGATAAAGACGGCTACCCGGGCATCAATCCGCCGTGGGGGCAGTTGAGCGCCATCAATCTCAACACGGGTGAATACGCCTGGAAAATCACATTAGGAGAGTTTAAAGAACTAACGGCCAAAGGCATCGCCCCGACGGGTTGCGAAAATTACGGCGGCCCAGTCATTACAGCGGGCGGTGTGTTGTTTATTGCAGCCACCAAAGACGGGATGTTTCGGGCATTCAACAAAAAAACGGGTCAGCTGTTGTTTGAAACTAAACTCCCAGCGGCGGGTTTTGCCACGCCAAGCACCTATCAGGCCAACGGAAAACAGTACGTGGTCATTGCCTGCGGTGGTACCAAGCTAGGCACGCCCAAAGGCGACAGTTACGTAGCGTTTGCTTTGCCGTAGATTATACATTTTTTTGTCAAGAAAATTAATACAAAACGGGTGGTTTTGCAGCTAACGCTTGCAAAACCACCCGTTTTTCGTTCCTCCGTTTTCCGTGTTCCTCCCAATGGGTCTTAAATCTGCGAATAGGCCGTAGGTTCCAGAAAGATACGCGCAATTCTAGAAACTGTATTAGCGTATTCGGGCGCTTGCGAAAGCTGCTTCCAGTCAGGGTCAGCGCTAAACTGTGCCCAGTTGGCGTTGCGCTCTTCCATGTTTTTGAAGGTCAGCATATAGGTCAGACACGGCATACGCGGCCCTATAAGGACTTCGCCAAAGAAGACAATGTTGAGTTTGACTTTGTTAAAAACCGCAATTTCTCCTTCGTTAAACATCTTAATCTTACGACGGGCGGCGTCTTCGTTGTAGCTTTCGTAGGTTCTGAGTTCCATGATTCGCGGCTCTTTGACAGGCGTAGCCAACTTGGGCATCCCGTCAAAGGCAACCATCAATGAACTGCCCATCCGGTCAAAAGTAGCTTTATCGACGGGGGTTTTTAGGTAGGTATCGGCGGCGCTGAGGTAGTCGGCATCGGTTTTCAGTTGACCGTGGATTTGGAAATATTGCTCCTGCGTAGCGTAAGCAATCAGCACGTGCAATTTGGCGGGGTCGTCCTTGCTCATTTCCTTAAACACCCCTACTTTACTCGCTCCCATTCGGTTGAGGGCGGGCATCAAGACGGTTTGTATGTAGGCTTCCAAACGGCCCATGCCGCCCATTTTGGTCTCGTACGACCGCAATTCGTAGACTTCTTTATCGTTTTTTTTAACTGATTGTGCAGCTAATTTTGGCGAAACGGCCCCGAGCCCAAGCAGGGAGGAGGCCGCCATAAACTTTCTTCTTTTCATTTGTATGTCTATGTAAGTTATTGTTAGGAAAAGCAGCCCTAGGCGATTCCTTACCCGAACAAAAGGAGCGTTGAGGGTTACAAAGGCAATCGAATTATAAACGTCGTCCCTTCGCTCTCCTTCGTCTCCACCTCAATCGTCCCGCTGTGTCCTTTGGTCACAATGTCGTAACTAAGCGAAAGTCCCAAACCCGTTCCTTCGCCGGTAGGTTTGGTGGTGAAAAAGGGCTGAAAGATCTTGTCTTTGATGGCGGCAGGAATGCCGTTTCCGTTGTCTTGGACGGAAGCCCCCCAATCCCCAAAGGGGGAGTAATATGTTCTAACGGTTACTTTGGGGTGATAATCGGGTTCTTTCAGTTTGCTGCGTTCATTGACGGCATAGAAAGCATTGTTAATCAAATTGAGCAATACCCTGCCGATCTCCTGCGGCACGACATTGATAAAGGGCAGATTGTTATCGACAATCAGTTCATAGTCCGAATGAAAGTTACTGTCTTTAGCGCGCAGCCCATGATAACTCAGCCGCAGGTATTCATCAGCGAGTTGGTTGAGATCAGTCGGTTGGCGCTCACCAGTGGTGGCCCGGGAGTGTTCGAGCATACCATTGACAATGGAAGAGGCGCGCCCGCCGTGGTAAGTGATTTTTTCCTGGTTTTGAATCAGGTCGTCCAGTAACTCATTTTCTAACTCTTCATCCCGTTTGGCCTTTAGCCTTTCTTCTTTTAACTCTTTGGCTAATTCCACGCTGAGTTCCGAGAAGTTATTGACGAAGTTTAAGGGGTTTTGAATCTCGTGGGCGATGCCTGCGGTAAGCTCGCCGAGACTGGCCAGTTTTTCTTTTTGGATGAGTTGGGCTTGGGTGGCTTTCAGGGTTTCCAGTGATTGTTGAAGTTGAGTACGCTGTTGATGAATTTCGTCACGTTGGTGTTGGAGCAGGACGTTGGCTTTTTGGGTTTTACGCTGGTTTCGGTAGAAAAACAGGACAAATGCCAGTAAAACCACCATCGTACCGAGTGAAACGTAAATTTTAGTGCGGTTTTCTAATTTGACTTTTTCCTCTTCCAACTTCTGCACTCTTTGCTGTTCTTCAATTACGGTTATCTGAATTTGATTGATTTTGTCCTGATTGAACAGGGAGTCACGAGCGCCGAGCATTAGGTTTTGGTATTTATAGGCGCTGTCAATGTTGCGCTGTCTTTTATAGGCTTCTGAAAGCACCCGACTGTTTACATACATGCCGCGAACATAGTTCATGGTTTGGGCGGCTTGTAATCCTGCTTTAGCTACACTGATCGCTGAATCGAGCAGGTTGGTGTGATTTAAGTGAAATTCACTGAATCGGCGGGCGGTTAGGCTTATTGACCATAAGTTTCCGGATTGTTGAGCAAGGCGAAAATTCTTTTGGAATAATCGTGAAGCCAACTTCGGGTTACGGTCTATTTCTAAGCCCGCACTATAGTTTGATTCACTAATTGCCGAGTCAATTTTTATGGCTTGTGTCAGATAGTAACGAGCTGAGTCAAGCTGATTGTTATAGAGAAATGCGCCACTGAGTTCCCAGAGGCAGAGATAAGTGGGTGTTGTACCTGTTCGTACCAATGCTATTTTTTTTTGGCTTTTCTCCAGCAGGGGAAGTGCTGATCTAAAATGATGAATAGCCGGTCGATAGTTTTCTAAAACCATATATAATTGTCCTATCCGATAATTAGAAACCCCTACACGATAGGCGTTCATTAATCCCGGCCCTTGACTTTCCTTGATTACCCGTAGGTACAAAGCCATACTTTTTGGAATATCACTCTCAAAAAGGGAGGTGGCTAAAAGATATAACCCCCAAAGTTCGCTTTCCTGATCTTTAATTTGTCGGGCCAGGGAAACAAATTTTTGGGCGTACCAAGAGGAAGAATCAGTATTGAATTGTGTATAATTACCGCTTAGACTTCGATATAAGGAGAGCCTTGTCGTATCGTGTGTGGCTTTGGCTAACTCGCGTTTGAGGCTGTCGATTCTGAATTGAACTTGTTGGGCCGATCCAAAGAAAGAAAGTAAGATAAGTAGGAGTAAAATGAGCGTTTTTTTCATTGGAATCAGATTAAAAGTAAATTGGTACTGTCACAATAAACGTCGTCCCTTCGCCCTCTATCGTCTCCACTTCGAGTGTTCCACCGTGGACTTTGGTGATGATGTCATAACTGAGCGAAAGTCCCAAACCCGTTCCTTCTCCCGTGGGCATTGCTTTTACGAACCCTGGCAGTATCCTTTCAGCGTAGTGTCGTCTAAGGCAGTGGGAATCAAAACCTATTTTGTTTTATGCCCTCCTGCATGTTGAACGAATTTGTTCAGCACGGTAGAGTCATAGCCGCTTCCTAAGATTATCAGGGAGCCGTTTGAAGGACCAACAGTAGTAGGGCTTTGGGCAAAAACCTGAGCGACTAAAAGTAGAGCCGCAATAAATGATAATTTTCTCATCATTTATTTTTTTAAAGGATTACTTATTTATTACCAAATCTTTGTCCGGTTCTCGCGGTAAAGTTTATCTCCTTGCTTCACATCAAACGCCTGATAGAAAGGCTCGAAGTTGGAAAGGGGACCGTTAGCCCTGAACTCGGCGGGCGAGTGAGGATTTGTATTGATGCTTAGCTGTAAGGTTTCATCTCGTACTTTTTCTCGAAATACCTGAGCATAAGCCATGAAGAAGCGTTGATTGGGGGTGAAACCTTCCAGCTTCTTTTGCTGCTTAGCCTGCGAAGTTAGCTGAAAGGCTTCATAGGCAATAGATAAACCACCCAAATCGGCGATATTTTCGCCCAGAGTCAATTCCCCTTTGACCGACAGCCCCTCCAGCACTCGGAACCCGTTGTGATTGATCAACTACCTGCTGAGACCGCTGTTTAAAGGCTTCATTGTCTTCTTTCTTCCACCAGTTTTTCAGCATACCCATGTAGTTGAAGAGCCGTCCCTGATCGTCGAAGCCGTGTGTCATTTCATGACCAATCACTGCTCCGATGGCCCCGTAGTTAACGGCATCGTCGGACATGATATCGAAGCAAGGCCATTGTAGAATACCCGCTGGAAACACAATCTCGTTTTGCAACGGATTGTAATACGCGTTGATGGTCTGGGGCGTCATTCGCCATTCGGTTTTATCGATGGGTTTATTCAGCCGGGCAATGGTTTCTTTTTCATGCCATAGCTGTAGCGCCTTTACGTTCTCATAAAAGGTTGTTCGGTTGATGACTACGCCCTCGTAGGTTTTCCATTTATCAGGATAGCCGATTTTTGGGGTAAAAGACTCCAGTTTTTTGAGGGCCTCTGCTTTAGTTTCGGCCGTCATCCAGTCAAGTGACTCCAGGCGGGTTCTGAATACTTTTTTCAGATTGCCCACCAACTCCATCATGCGCTGTTTGGCCTCTGGTTTGAAATACCGTTTTACATATAGCTGCCCCAGTAAATCACCCATCGCACCATCGGTTTGGTCCAATATCCGTTTCCAACGATTCTGCTGCTTTTGCCTGCCAGTCAGTACTTTGTTATAGTCGAAATTGGCCCTTACAAATGGCGCACTCAGCAGCGAAGCCGCTGACGCAATAACCGAAAAGCGTAGCTTGGCTTTCAGAATCTGAATGTCATAGGTTGTTAATAGTTCATTAAGTGCCCTGTAATAGTTAGGATGGGCTATGATGATGGTATCCTGAACCGCTCCCCTAGTAGTCAGGAATTGGGGTAAGGCCAGATTCGGCACCTGCTCACTGAATTCTTTTAAAGTAACCTTATTGTATTGTCTCAGGAGGTCACGCAGCTCAATGCTGCTGAGGTGCGAGGCGGCCAGTTGGGTTTCTAACGCTAAAATCTCGTCAGCCTGTTTTTGGGCGATGGCTTCTGAGGTGCCAGTCAGTACAAACAGTTGGCTGATATATGCTTTGTAAGCATTTCTTATTTTAACCGTAGTCTCCTCGGTTTTGGTATAGTAGTCTTTATCGGGCAAACCAATACCCGCCTGAGCCATATAAAGTACGTTTTTGGTTGGGTTACGGGCATCCTGAAAGATAGAATACGTTATAAAGGTGTTACCCCCGTCCAAGGGGTGCGACGCGCAAAAAGCAAGCAGGGCTTTATAATCATTAATGGCTTCTATCTCGGCCAGAACCGGCTTAATCGGCGCATACCCGCGTTTCTCAATCGTCAATGAGTCCATGCCAGCGGCATAAAAATCGCCCACGCGTTGTTCCACACTGCCTATAGCAAAGCGGCCTTGGGCAGTGTTTTCCAGAATAGACTTTAATCGGTTTTGCGTTTCGTTTTGGAGTATACTAAAAGTTCCCCATCCGGTTTCTGAGGCCGGAATAGCTGTGGTTTTAAGCCAGGTACCGTTTACGTACCGAAAGAAATCATCCTGTGGCCGAACCGATTTATCCATCGCTGACAGATCAAGACCTGCCTTTTTAGGTTCATCTTTTTTAGGATCGCCAACGAAGGCAACGGTTAGTAAGGCGGCTGTTATGAGGAAAAGGAGGGTAAATGATTTCATGATTTTTAGATTGAAAGGTTATTGTGGCATCTTATTTGTCTTTTGCAGGTATAGCTGCCATAGCACGTAATCCTTTTACAAAGCTTTAGGGCTGACATTTACAACTTTGTAATGACCAAGTCCTACGATTACTGAATTGGGTGAAGGAATTAACATCGTAACCTGACCTCTTTCTTTGTCCATACACTAAGCTCCTTATGGCATAATTTCTCCATAAGGCTTCATAGCGAGTTTTGGGGCGCTTCTGTATGAAAGCGTAATCGTAGTGAGGTTATGGCTTTATAATCAGCTGGTTGTATTTTTTAAGGATTGTACGTATACTTTCATGCGGTAGGGCGGGAATGAAGTTTCCATTGATACCATCCATTGATTTCGCGGCAACCAGAGCGTTCAGAATGGCTTCTTCTGTGGCCTGAACGGTTGCTGTAAACAATGGATCCATGGCATCGTTGGACAGCATCTGAACGGCCCGGGTCGCTGTTCGGTCAAACGAAGCCGAATTTGCCGTGGAAAACGCCAGAAAAATGTCCCCTGAGCTATTGCCACCTACGCCTCCTGTTTTGCCGATTCCCAAAGGAACTCGCTGGGCGATACGTTTAAGCTGATGGGGAAGCAAGGGGGCATCGGTAGCGACAATCACGATGATGGAACCTTGTTCAGAGGACTGTTTAGCGGTTGGTTTGCCGTAAATCTGCTCCCCGTTAAGCCGCCAGGAGAGCGTGTCCAGCAACGCCCTTCCCACAGGTATACCGGCAATGGTCAGTTGCCCGCGGCTACCAAAATTGGCCTGTACGAGCACCCCCACTGTATGTCCGTTAACGACGCGTGAAGCAGTGCCGGTTCCTCCTTTAAAACCCAGACAAACCATACCCGTACCTCCCCCAACGGCCCCTTCTGCAACGGGCCCGTTCTTAGCCCCATCCAGCGCCTGCATTACATGCTCGCGGGTCACATGAAAGCCGTTGACATCATTCAGCAGTCCATCATAGGTCTCAGCCACGAGCGGGTAAGAAAACCAAAAACCACCGCCTTGTGTATTGTAAAATTTCTTTTGAGCCTGCCAAGCTACGGTTGCATCCCGGACAACGCCTACACTATGTGTGTTGGTTATAAGAATCGGAGTTTCAAGAAATCCTGATTCGGTTACCCAAGTGGTTCCGGTCATTTCGCCGTTTCCGTTCAGGCTGTACCAGTTAGCAAAAACAGGATCGAAGGTTTTACCACGGGGCAGGATAGCCGTTACCCCTGTTCGGACAGGGCCTTTCCCCACCACTAACGGGCCGCTTCCTTCAATGATCGTCGTCATACCTACTTCTACCCCTTTTACATCAGTAATTGCATTGTAAAGCCCAGGTTTGCCGTCAAGGGGAATGCCCAGGTCTCGGGCACGGGTAGGATTTGGCTGGGCTGGTGCTGCGGCTGAGAAGCCAATGAATAGCCAGAAAATGATAAATTTGGTTTTCATAAGAAGTAAGGTTTGTTTAAAAAAAATTGTTTTCGGAATCACGCCCTTACGGAAGGTCACGAACGTGGTATCGGTTTGAAATTGTCTGATAGAAAGTACAAAATAAAACCCCGCTTTAGGGTATCAACCCCGCTCGGCGTAGCATCGCCTGCGGCTTGGGATCACGGCCGCGAAACTGACGATAAAGCTCCATCGGCGGTACGCTTCCACCCTTTTGCAATAGGGTTTTGAACTTGCGGGCTGCTTCCGGATTGAAAATGCCTTTTTCTTTGAAGTAGTCATAGGCATCGGCATCCAATACCTCCGACCATTTGTAGCTGTAATAGCCGGAGGCGTATCCCCCGCCAATATGACTGAAGGTGGGGGTTCTCTTACTTTCGGAAAAATAGGGATAGCGCCCGATTTTCAGGTAAATGGGCTCCTCGAGCTCTGTAACGGTCTTTTCATGTCCTTTCGGATCGGCATGCCACGCCATATCAATAAGGTTACTGATGATATGGTTGATGTTTTCATGGCCGGCAAAAAACGTTTTTGATTGGCTGATCTTTTCAATGACCGAGTCCGGCAGCGACTCATCGGTTTGGTAGTGTTTGGCAAAGGTTTTTAAAACCGAAGGCTCGTAGCAAAAATTCTCCATGAATTTACTCGGCAATTCCACAAAGTCAGTAAATACCTCATGGTTGTAGCGGGTTTTGACGTTAAAAAAATGAAGTGCGTGACCGAATTCGTGAAAGAGCAGCTCCACATCGCGAAAGCCCAACAAAGCGGGTTGCGTTTCGGTAGGCTTGGGGGCATTACAGACAATCATAATTTGAGGCACCCGCCACTGACCCTCCGATGAGTACCGCCCGCTTCGCACGAAGTCCATCCATGCACCGGGTTGTTTGGAGGGGCGGGCAAACATATCCACGTAAAAATACCCCAGCAGTTGGCCGTCGGCTTCCAGTGCTCGGTATACAGTGACATCGGGATGGTATACTGGGATGGTTTTGTCTTCCACAAACCGAATACCGTAGAGCTGATTAGCTACGCCAAACATTCCTTCCAGTACATTTTGAAGTTTAAAAAAAGGCTTGATGGATTGATCGTTAAAAGATAACCGTTCCTGTTTGAGCTTTTCGCGGTAGAACAAAACATCATACGATTGCAGTTGCTCCTCGGTAAACCCCCTAAGACGCGCATAGGCCGTCAGTTCGTCAAACTCCCGCCGATACGCCGGTTGGGTGTAGGCCGTTAGGGTATCCAGAAATGCGTACACGGTTTCGGGATTTTGCGCCATACGCTCCTGCAATCGGTAGTGGCTGAAGGTGGGAAATCCCAGCAATTGGGCCATCTCCTGCCGTAAAGCCACTATTTCCCTAAACACCGGACGGTTGTCATGGGCATTGTCATGCGCTGCCCGGCTGCCATTGGCCAGCCACAGTTCTTTTCGGAGGGCGCGGTTTTCGGCCATTTGCATAACGGCCGCATAGCTCGGAGCCTGTAACGTAAACAGCCAGCCTTCCTGCTTTACCAATTTTGCTGCTTCTTTGGCGGCCTGAAGGGCCGTTTCCGATAGTCCCGCTACTTCTTCGGGCTTAGTGATAAGTTTGGAAAAGGCGGCTGTTTCGGCCAGTATATTATCGGCAAAGGTCGTTTCGAGCTTTGCCAGAGCAAGGTTGATGGCTTTCAACCGTTCCTGCTTATCCTTGGGGAGTTTCAGGCCGGCCCGAAGTAATTTTCGGTAGGTATCTTCGATGGCTTTTCGTTCTTCGGGGTCGGTGTATCGTTGACGTTGACGGTAAAGCTCTTCTATTTTTTGGAAGTACGTGGCACTGTACGTAAATTCATTTTGAACTTCCGTATACTTGACGTAGTATTCCTGCATCAGCTTTTGGGTTTCCGGGGTGGCGTCTGTACTGTTGAGTATATAGTGAACCGTGACTGCATTGTTAAGCAAATCAAAGCCTTTGTCAAAAGTGGCGGCCCAAAGGGTATTTTGGGGAGTGGGGTTTGCCCTATTGGCAATGATCTTTGCGTAGGTGTTTTTCATGAGCACCAGCCCGCTGTCAAGGGCGGGCCGCAGGTGGCTGACCTTGATTTTATCGAAGGGAAACAGCGCATCGGGACCCTGCCATGGTTGGAAAAAGGGATTATCGTTGACTGGGGCAGAAGCGGTTTGTTGAGTAAACGATGTCAAAACCGAAAAGAGAAGACAGGGCAAAATCAGGAGTTTCATAATGTAAAGCAGTAGGTTAGGAATGTATGTGTTTAAAAGTAGCCTATTTGGCATACACCGACTAAAATCGAGCGTTACAAAAACGTTACAATTGATTTCGGGCTTGTTTTGGGCAAAATACGGAGGGACGAAAGCGGCTAAATAGTGCTCGCCAACTCGCTGATATCCAAATCTTCTGGTGCTTCCAGCTTGCGCCTGATGCGGAGGCGGTATTGGCGCACGGCCCCCACCCCTACGCCGAGCATGGCGGCCATTTCGCGGTTGGAGTACGAAAGCCGGGCGAGGGCCATGAAGCGAGTTTCAGCGGGTGTCAGGTCGGCAAACTTGGTTTTGAGACGCACAAAAAAGCCGGGATGCGCTTTTTCAAACAGCTCGGCAAAGGAGTTCCAGTCGTCGTCGGTCAAGATGACTGATTTTCTAAGTTCATGGAGCAGTTGATACTCCGCCGAATCGCGGGACGGCGTGCTATTGGCGGAATTCCAGTTTTGGGTAAAGCGCGCAATCATGTCATTTTTTTGCTGAATTCCCTGCCGTATTTGGTCCAGTTGGGCTTGGGAGTGGTGGAGTTCCGTTTCGGCCAATTGCTTTTGAGCGATCAATTTTTGCTGTTTGAGGTGTTGCTGTTTGTAGAGCAGATACGCCACCAATACAAAAACGACCAGTAACAGCAGCAGCCCGTTTCGAATCAGTAATTGCCGTTCCCGGTCTTTTTGCAGAAGCAATTCCCGTGCGTTGAATTTTTCGTGGTCAACGGCAATTTCGGCTTTGTGCTTATGAGTTACGTCCATTTGCTGTTTCACAATAAGTTCTTGTGCTGCCGATGAGTCAGCATATAGCATGGCCTGCCGGCAGTTCCCGCTCGCTTTTTTTACATTTGACATGACGAAGTAAGGCTCGGCTAAAAATTTAGCGTTGGGCAAAGCTCTGTCTTGGTCGCGGTATTTTTTGGCATGATTCAGCGTCGTAACGGCCCATTGCTGCGCCCTTTTAATGTCACCTTTTTCCAAGGCTATCAGCGCCAGCTTAGCCCCGAACGAAGCTGAATTATTCCACATTTGGGTTTGCTCACTGAGTTCAAAGCCTTTTTGAAGATAAGGCAGGGCTTTGCTGTATTTTTTTTCTCCAAAGTAAGTTAAGCCAATATTACCATTGATGATTCCTGTCCATTTTTCGAGCTTTTGCAGTTTCGACTTACTAAACAGCGAAGCAAGATAAGGAACGCCCCACTCAAAATACCGCCGGGCGGCGGCGTAGTTTCGAAGCCTCAGATAGGCCATTCCCACCATATTGGCATTAAAAAGATGGGTTTGCGTGATCGGTTTCTGAATATTATTCATCAGAACTTCACCGTACCGGATCGCATTTTCGTAGTCAGTAAAATCATAATGAGCCAACGCAATGATGTACATCGTGTATTGGTAATCAGGATATTCAGTCTCGTTGAGGTCTTTGATAAGGTCAAAAAGTTTCAGGTAGTATTGAAAGGCGAGGCCGTATTCCTTCTGAACATTATAATGGTACATCCCTAGTGCCTGGTGCATTTTGGCAAAAAGAAAATGGTTGCCTGATTCCTCCGCTTTTTGCAAGGCAGCCAGCGCCCGGGGGAGGTATTTTGTTTTAAAATTAGGGTTGGCATGTTCATATTGCATGATCGTAACCTCCAGCGTGAGCAAGTCCAACGCGGTCCCTTCGGAAGTAAAGAATGTTTTCAATTCATCTACAAACGGTCTCAAAAGAGAAGTGTCTTTTTGGCGCAGCGTATGATATGTATTGAAAATGGCGCTGTACTGCCGTTGCGGGGTCAGATACAACAATGAATCAGGATTAGCAGCCTTTGCTTCTGGCAGGGTAAGAAGGCAATATATAATCCCAGCAAAGCAGATTGAGTTGTAAATCTTAATAGACCAAGTTATCAAAAATGTTGAATTCCGAATTGCTGAAGTCATTTACACTAAATCTTTGGTAATTATGAAGTACTTCGCACAGCTGACAAGGTTTTATTTTGCCACAAATTACAGCCACTAAACCATACCTTATTGATTTTTTAATGACTTTTATGTTTGACCAAAAGAGAGAACTTTTGATTTCGAGAAGATAAAAATAGACCTGAAAAGTCCGAATAGTTGGAAGAGTTTATCATTTTTTTGAGGTTTTAGGAAACAAAGCAATATGATTATTTATGGCTTATATTCCAAAGAATATACCTAAAAGTTATCTGATATGTTTTCGGCTTTTTGTATTGAATCACATTTTCACCGCAACACAATGTCTGCATTGTGCGTAACGTATCATAATAAATCAAGTTAGATTTAACAAATACTACCGACACCCAAGAATGAAAAGGATGAAGAAGAGAAACCTGCTTTTATGGATGATGTTGACCATAATTGCATCAATGTTGATTGCCTGTAAAGATGGCTCGGACGTATTATTGCCTTCCGAAGACGAAGACAGTATCGAATTGCATGAAGCAGATAGCGATTACATATGGAACAACGCCGATGTGATTCCTATTGTACTGAACGGAACTTCAATTACGGCCAATAATGCGGGTGTTAGCGTAGCGGGGGCGGTTGCTACCATCAAAGCGGCGGGAACTTACAGCATCAGCGGCACCTTGACCAACGGCCAAATTGTGGTGAACAATGAAGACAAGGGTGTAGTAAGGATTATCCTTAACGGTGTGGATATTACGAGTTCAAACAGCGCCCCGATTTATATAAAAAAAGCGGGAAAAGCACTTGTTGTTCTGGCCGACAACACCCAAAATAAACTCACCGACGGGGCCACTTACGTTTATGACATACCCGCCGACGAAGAGCCAAACGCGGCCTTGTTCAGCAAGGCAGATTTGACCATTTTTGGTAATGGCTCGCTGACGGTAACTGGCAAATTCAACGACGGCATTGCGAGCAAAGACGGTCTTATCATCAAAAGTGGCACCCTTAACGTAACGGCCGCTGATGACGGTATCCGAGGAAAAGATTATCTCATCATCAAAGACGGGGCAATCAACGTGACGGCAAAAACCGATGGGCTCAAATCCAACAATGACGAAAATACAGCATTGGGCTATATTATTATTGAGAAGGGAGCCATGACAATCTTAGCGGGCGACGACGGGATTCATGCCGAAAGCAAGTTGACAATCAACGGAGGAAACATCAACATCACCAAGTCTTACGAAGGAATCGAAAGTAAAATCATCACCGTCAACGACGGCACTATTCACATCGTATCCAGCGACGACGGCCTCAATGCAGCGGGTGGAAGCAGTGAATCAGCCACAGCCTCGGGTAGTTATTATTTTTACATGAATGGTGGCTACATCTGGATGGATGCCAACGGCGACGGCGTAGATGTAAACGGCACAGCCGAAATGACGGGAGGCGTTATAATCGTCAACGGAACCACGGCCAACAACAATGCTGCCGTAGACTATGATCGCTCTTTCAAGATTACTGGAGGGTATCTGTTGGCCGTGGGCAGTTCTGGAATGGCGCAAATTCCAGGTACAAGCTCGACGCAAAATTCAGTATTGATTACCCTTTCTGCGGCGCAGCAGGCGGGCTCTTTAGTCCATATTCAGGACAGTGCAGGCAAAGATATTCTAACCTTCAAATCCACCAAAAAATACCAATCTGTGGCGTTTTCCTCCCCAGAACTCAAAAAAGACACCTCCTACGACGTCTTTTTTGGAGGAAGCTCAACGGGTACAGTCACCGACGGCCTGTATAAAGATGGTATCTATACCTCGGGTACGAAAGCGGGTACTGTAAGCATTACGAGTGTGGCAACTAAGGTAAAATTGTAGCTTATTCTGGGCAAAAACACTCATAATGAAAGAAATTCCTATTAATAGCCCAAAAACGAAGGCGGATGTTTAAATCCGCCTTCATCAATAAATATCTATCGGGCAATCAACCCGCCGTCGAGCACCAACTCGGCACCCGTCATAAAAGAAGACTCGTCGGAAGCAATGAACAATGCACCGTAGGCGAGTTCTTTAGGGTCGGCGAGGCGTCCCTGTGGCGAGGTGTTTTTGATGAGTTCTTCGGCGCCGGGCACGTGCGTAAAGAAATCGGTCATGGGGGTCAGTACACCGCCAGGGTGCAGGGAATTAACGCGAATGTTGTCTTTCGCATATTCAATGGCCATATCTTTGGTCAACAGCCGAAGCCCGCCTTTGGATGCCGTATAGGCTGGCCCGTTACCGCCCACGTTGCCCGCAATGGATGCTACGTTGATAATACTTCCACCGCCATTTTGTTTCATGGCTGGCACCACCGCTTTCACGCCCAGAAAAGGCCCTGTTAGATTGATAGCAATGATTTTGTCCCAGTTGGCTTTATCGGTATTGTCGGTCGTAGCCCCAGCGGGGTAGACCCCCGCGTTGTTGACCAAAATATCAATTTTGCCGTATAGTTCCACGGCTTTGTCGGCCACTTTTTTCCAATCCGTTTCCGATGTTACATCGTGGGCAATGCATTCAATGGCTAACCCTGCCTTTTGGGCTTCGGTGACCCATTTTTGCATTTTTTCAAACTGAACATCGGTGGCTAGTACTTTGGCACCTTCTTCGGCAAACAGCTTGGCTTCGGATTCTCCCATACCTCCTGCTGCTCCCGTAATGATGGCAACTTTGTTTTGTAAACGGCTCATATTTTTTTGGTTAAAATGGTGCATTAAAGTGTTTTTTCGGCGATAACAATGTTTTCAATTCCTTTCAGTAGCGCATCGGGCGTGAACGAAATACTGTCGATTCCTTCTTTTACCAGAAATTGGGCGAAAGCTGGATAGTCGCTTGGGGCTTGTCCGCAGAGGCCAATTTTAGTGCCTGATTGTTTGGCCGACTGAATCACCATCGCCAACATTTCTTTCACGGCGGCGTTGTTTTCATCAAACAACCCGCTGATGATGGACGAGTCGCGGTCGATGCCAAGGGTAAGTTGGGTAAGGTCGTTGGAGCCGATGGAAAATCCGTCAAAAATCTCGGCAAACTGTTTCGCCAAAATCACATTGCTCGGAATTTCGGCCATGACGTAGACTTCCAAACCGTTTTTGGTTCGTTCCAGCCCAAAGTTTTTCATCACCTCCAAGACTTTGCGACCTTCGTCTACGGTACGACAAAAGGGTATCATCACCTTCACGTTTGTGAGGCCCATTTCATCCCTCACGATGCGAATGGCCTCGCATTCCATGCCAAATCCTTCGCGGTAACGTTCGTGATAATACCTCGATGCACCCCGAAAACCCAGCATTGGATTTTCTTCTTTGGGCTCGTATAGCGCCCCGCCAATCAGTTGACTATATTCGTTGGTCTTGAAATCACTCATCCGGATGATGACATCCTTTGGATAAAAGGCCGCCGCCACCGTAGCCACGGCTTCGGAGAGTTTTTCAATAAAGTATTTCTTTTTGTCGTGATAATGCCGCGTGATGGCTTCAATTGCCTTTTTGTCGTTGCTGTCGGGCAGGGTATCGTATAGCACGAGCGCCATCGGGTGAATCCGAATGGCGTTGGCAATGATAAACTCCATGCGCAACAAACCCACGCCCTCATTGGGATAAAACGAGAGTCGGAAGGCGTTGTCGGGGTCGGCCAAAATAAACATCGGCTTGGTGCGAGTGCGGGTATTGTTGCCAAAATTAATTTCGTGCTCTTCCCATTCCAATTTGCCGTCATACACCCGTCCTTCGTCGCCCTCAATGCAAGAAACGGTGATGATTTGGCCATCTTTGAGTTTTTGGGTCGCATCCATCGTACCCACTACCGCATGGATGCCCAATTCGCGCGCCACAATCGACGCGTGACTGGTGCGCCCGCCTTTGTTTGTCACAATACTGACCGCTTTTTTGAGAAGTGCGTTCCAGTCGGGATTGGTAATATCAGCCACAATAATGTCACCTTGTTGGACTTTTCCAGCATCTGCCAGCGACTCCACAATGCTCACCCGACCGCTTACAATGGAGCGCCCCACGGCCTTGCCTTTACAGATGGGCAACGCGCTCGAATGAATTTTATATTCTTTGATATTAATGCCTTTGGCCTGTTTTTGGGTTTGTACGGTCTCAGGGCGAGCCTGCACAATAAACAGCTCTCCCGTCAGCCCGTCTTTGGCCCATTCGATGTCCATGGGCATTCCGTAGTGTTGTTCGATTTGAGAACACCAACGCCCAAGCTGCTCGACATCCATGTCCGAAAGGCAGTATACATCTCGCTTTTCGCGGGGTGTGGCAACGTTAATAATTGGCCGCTCGGTGCCTGTCGAATACACCATCATATTTTCTTTGGCTCCCATGCGGTGCTGGATAATGCTCCGTTGCCCCGCTTGAATGGCGGGTTTGAACAGGTAAAATTCGTCGGGATTCACGGCCCCTTGCACAACGTTTTCGCCCAACCCCCAAGCACCCGTAAGGTAAATTACGTTGGTAAAACCCGTCTCGGGGTCCAGCGTAAATGCCACGCCCGCCGAGCTTTTATCCGACCGAATCATCTGCTGTACCCCCACCGAAAGCGCCACTTTCAAGTGTTCAAACCCATTGTCTATACGGTATTTGATGGCGCGGTTGTTGAACAGCGAAACATAACATTTTATCACTGCATTCAACAGGTTTTCTTCGCCTTCGACGTTCAAAAAAGAATCGTGCTGCCCCGCGAAACTAGCCGTTGGCAAATCTTCGGCGGTGGCACTGCTCCTTACGGCTACCGAAATAGGCGCATTGTTCGCCAAAAGGCGATAGGCAAGCAACGTTTCCTGCTTTACGGCTTCTGGAAGCACCCCACTACCAATCAGCTTACGGCATTTTTGGCCAATTTCGGGGAGGTTGGAAAGGGTATTAACATCCAGTTCAGCAAGCCATTTGGTAAGTGGCTCCACAAAACTATTTTCATGCAGAAACAACCGAAAAGCATCGGCGGTCAGCGCAAATCCATCGGGGATTTGGATGCCGAGCGGCGAAAGGGTGCTGAGCATTTCGCCCAACGAAGCATTTTTGCCACCCACAGACGGCAGGTCAGTGAGCTTTATATCCTTGAAATTGACGGAGTAAGTCATAACACTTTGATTGCATTACATTCGGTCAGCTAAAAAGCGATTAAACTCCGCTTTTAGATCGGCATAGATTTCTTTGAAGGTGGTGATTTTAGCATGGGTGGCTTGGTGGTCGCCAAAAAGGTGGCGGTCTATCGCCACGGGATTTTCTTTGGCATAATTGGCCAGCCATTGCTCATGAATAACCACTTCGTGATTGAGCGTGTCCAATTGCTCTTGTTGAATAATGAATTGATTTTGGAAATGTTCAACCTGTATTTTCACCTCTTGGGCGGTGTTTTCAGCGGCGATTTCCTCCAATCTTTTGTTGAAAATACTCAATTCATCTGCGTAAAATTTCGCTTCTGCCAACCATGTTTGATGTTCCGCGTGCAATTCGTCGATGTGTTTTCTCTGTGCTTCCATGTTCTATCAAAGGAGTTAAATTCCTTGGAGTAAGGTCAGGAATTCAGAAGTAACAAGGAATGATAATTGTCATATTTTAAGCTGATATTTCAGAGAAAAATTCATGTTTTTATATTGATAAACAGATGGTTATATATTTTCATATTGCAGCGCAGTGTGAGCTAACATTCCCTCTAACGTCTTGAGAGAAGCTCCTCTATGACACAAAAAAATGGCGGTGAAAAACACCGCCAATGGTACAAACCCAAAAAATGGCTTCTTGCTCCTAAATCAATATTGATGAAACGCATCGGAGACAAACGACAGCACCGTGGGCAAGGCTTTGCGCCAATACGTCCAAGTATGGCCGCCATCGTGAATGCGAAATTCGTGCGGAATTTCTTTCTTCCGCATCGCAATGTGTACCAGAGAGTTGCCCTCAAAAAGAAAATCATCGTCGCCGCAATCAATGTACCAACGGACCGCCTTTTTTTGGTCGTCGGGTACGTTTTTGATTAACTCCAACACGCTCTGACGCTTATAATACGCTTCCATTTCGGCATCGGTGTAAGTTACATCGGGCTTTGTTCGTTTTAGTTGGGCTTTTACATCCTCCAAAGTAAGCGGCCCCGTAGCTGCGCTGAGCGGGCAGGCCGACGAGAACAACTCTGGATGATGCAACGCATAGGTAAACGAGCCCCCACCGCCCATAGATAAGCCCGCCACGGCTCTAAACCGTTTTTCTGTTTTAATACGGTAGGTTTTTTCCACGTAAGGCATCAATTCCTGAAAGAAAAAATCTTCGTAACGCCATTCATTTTTGGGGTCGTTGGCATAGCCACGGGTGCCCGTGTTGGCATCGGGCATAACGATTATCATGGGCGTAGCGGTGCCATCACTGAATGCTTTTTCGGCAATATGCTGTACCTCACCAAATTGTACCCAGCCCGTTTGGTCGTCGCCGGCGCCATGAAGTAAGTACAACACGGGATATGTGCGCTGCGAAGTCTCATAATTTGGTGGCAGATAGATGGCAAATTTTCGATCGCTTTTTAGGATTTTACTCGGCACACTCAGATTATCAAATACTTTACCCGATTGGGCCATCAGCAGTTGAGTGGCCAACAAAAATACCCCAACGGTAATTGATATACTTTTTTTCATTTTCAGGAAGATTTAAAAATATGCTTATGTATGTTATAATTCAGTTTTGCATGATATAAACAGGTACATATTTTATGTTTTTTACATTTTAAGTTATTTTTGAGACATGCGAAAACCGTTGAAAAACAACGGCAGATTGGGGCGGGAGAATACGCAGTTACATTTCAATAAAAGAATCCTAAACCACTTATTTAACCTACAAATGAAAAGTTTACTTTTAGTTGTATCATTTTTCGCCATTTGCAGTTGTTTACAAGCCCAAACTCTCCTGAAAGATATCAAAACCGACAACGGTTCGTCGCACCCCCGGCAAGTGATTGACATCAACGGAACCATCTTTTTTCTTACCAAAACCAACGCTAGCGAAATCGTAGAACTCTGGAAATCAGACGGCACCAACGCAGGAACATCGCTCGTCAAGAGCCCCTATTCTGGCGCATCTGGGCCCTTTTTTCCAAATACCAGCACTCCTGTATTCTTTAAATTCAATGATAAACTGATTTTTACCGCTACCGATACTCAGTCCAATCAGACGTTTGAGTTATGGATTACCGACGGTACGGCGGCGGGCACCAAAATGCTCAAAGACATCAACCCAGGGAGTTCGGGATCTAACCCCAATACCTTTGTACAACTCGGGGGAAAGTTCCTGTTTAAAGCATTTTCTCCCACCAGTGGGGAAGAACTTTGGGTGAGTGATGGCACCACCGACGGCACGCAACTCTGCAAAGATATTTCCAGCGGAACGAACTACTCCTTCATCCGAGGATTTACCGTTTTTAATGAAAAAGCCTTCTTTTATGCCTCCGAGCCCACCACTGGCACCGAACTATGGATGACCGACGGCACCACTGCTGGGACTGTTGTGGTGACGGATGCCCAACTCAATCCGGGCGGTGGGCTAAGCACGATTGACGCGACGATTCAACTCCCCGTCGCTACTTCCACCCACCTGTATTTTCCAGTAGCTAACAGTGTTTATGGCAAAGCCCTGTTTGGTTATTCCACCACGGGCTTACTTGGATTAGCCTTCTGGAACCCCTACTTTGGCCAGAATGCCATTCCCAGAGAGCTGACGCTGTTTAATGACCGGGTATATTTTACCGCCAACTATGACAATATTACGACACATCGTACCCTTTTCAAAACCGACCCGAACGACTACGCACAGTATGCTTTGGGCGCCTACGGCAATGACCCCAAAGACTTGACGGTTGCCAACGGGAAATTGTTTTTTACGGCCGATGATTTCAACTTACGACGTGAGTTATTCAAAACGGACGGTGTCACCGATATTACCGCCCCTACCCCCATCAAAGACATCAACCCCGCCACTACCACTGGTGACGTAACCTTCCCGACCGAGGCCGCCAAACGAATCTTTATCGGAACCCCTAACCGACTTTATTTTTTTGCCAATAATGGCACAACAGGATTTGAACTTTGGAGCTCAGACGGCACCTCTGCTGGTACCAACTTGGTCAAGGACTTTATGACGGGCGCTGGTACGGCCAACTATTCTTATTTGCAGGCATTTGAGAGTGAATTGTTTTTTATTGCCAACGAAACAACCTTGGGGTACAAAGCTTGGAAAACCAACGGCACATTGGCGGGTACGCAGACCGTTGAATCCATCACCCCCGCCCTCAATATCACCAACGTGTACCCACTCCAAAAATCGGGCAGTACGTTTTTTCTCAGTGCATTTTCGGCCACTACGGGCTATGAATTGTATAAACTGAGCGGTGGCCTGATATCGTTGGTCAAAGACATTAAAACGGGCGGCACGCAAAACAACAGCCAAAATCTCTTCAGGATAACCGAGAGCACAGCAGGTATATTTTTTACTTACGACAACGGCAAAGACGGGCTAGAATTATGGAAAACTGACGGTACCCAAAGCGGCACGCAGTTATTTTATGACTTTTACTCTTATCCACTGAGTACCCAAAATCCGTACCGCTCGTTTTCTTCATTCGATTTCTACAGCAATTCCAGTATCTTCAACTCGGAGTTTGTTTGGTACAACAACAAAATGTATTTCTTTGTTAATCAACAACTTTGGGTGACCGACGGCACCAACCCTCCCACTCTTTTCAAGAATACCCAAGGCAACGGCGCGGCCAATGCGTATTCCCTCGCGGTCTATCAGGGGGCATTGTACTTCAACATCGACAACAACCTTTGGAAAACGGACGGGACCGAAGCAGGAACTGTGCTCGTCAAAAGCCTGGACAACAGCCAAGGCCCACCGCTTAGCAATTTTGCAGTGGCCAATAATCTGCTCTTCTTTTCGGGATACACCTCCACTCACGGCGAAGAAATCTGGCGGTCAGACGGTACCACTGCGGGTACATTTATGACCAAAGAACTCATCCCAGGCATTAACTACCCCAATCTTCCTAGTTCATATCAGGTTAAACCTGTGGGCAATACGTTATTTTTTTCCTTCTACGATTCCGTCATAGGAGACGAACTTTGGAAGTCTGACGGTACCGAAGCGGGAACCGTTTTGGTCAAAGACATCGCCCCGGGAGTGGGTGTGGGTGCTTCGCTTTCGTACATGACCAACTACAACAATCAGTATCTGATGTTTTCGGCCAATGACAATGTGAACGGGGGTGAACTCTGGAAATCAGATGGCACTGCGGCGGGCACCCAAATGATCAAAGACTTAAATCCTGGGGGGCAAGGGGCCGACCCCCTCAATCTCTACCAAAAGGGTTTTGCCATTTTTAACAATAAAGTCTATTTTTCAAGCACCGCTCCCGACGGACAGCGCCGACTGACGGTATCGGATTTAACACCCGAGGGTACGTATCATCTCCAGATGCTGGCTGGGGTTGAAGTACGGGCCACCAATTATGGCTTAGCATTTGTGGGCTACGACACTATCTCAATTAATAATGAGCCCTATTTTTCAGACGGCGTCACCAAAGTACTGCTGAAAAATATTGCTACCGCGACGAACGCCAGTTCCTCTCCCAACAGTTTCTACCATTCGTCGTTACGAAAAATCATTCTTTTTCTGGCAAACGACGGCACTACGGGAACCGAAATCCACGTCTTGAAAGATTGCCCCGTTCAGTCAACCGTGAACGGCACACTTTCGGGTACCAATCAAATTACGGCCCATCAATTCATTACGTCAACGGCCAAGCTCTCGACCAACAGTATTACCACTTTCACGGCGGGCAACGCAATTTTGCTCACGCCCGGTTTTGAAACCACCGCCGTTAAATCCTTTTTGACCCAACTCAGTGGCTGTATCTACAGCACCACTGGCAGCGCGCCTGTTCCCAGCAACTAGCCTATTTGGGCATCGGGGTAGAGTGCATTTGAGTCAGCCACCAGCGGCGGTTTTTCTTGACCAAAATGGCACTTTCTAGCCATTTGACGGTTCTTTTTTCGTTGGTCTCGGCATGGGTTAGCGAGGCGGTATTGTAATACCCCACCCACGCAATGTCTTTTTTGACGTTGATCCGAATGAAGTTAAAGGCATTGGTTCTTACCCAAACCCGCTTCTGCGCCTGCCGTTTGGCCACGAAATTACGCAAGGTATCAGTTGTCCAGAGATACCCCACTTCGTACAGTTCAAACTCGGGCGTACAGTTGCGCTCCATGTATTTGAGGTCATTTTGGGAGAACAGCTCAAAAAAATCGGCAATGACGTTTTTAATGGCCACGGTGTCTTTAGCCAACTCCTGAGAGAAGCCACTCAAAGACGCATATCCTAAAAGGCAAACAAGGAAAATTTTTTTCATGGGTTTGTCGAAGTAAGCAGGCAATTAACCGATTTTGCCGCGTTTGGGCAAGGAAAATTAGCAAAACGGCTTAATAAGCTTCTTGCTAATACAAACAGAGGCTGCTCCGCATTGCAGAACAGCCTCTGTTTGTATTAAGGATAAACTTTACTGAGGCATGTACACTTTGATGACGCCATCGTTTTCGCTGCTGACCACAAACAAACTCTTTTTAACGGGGCTGTTTTGGGCGGGAATAAACAGAACGCCTTCTGGAGCATCGCCGCTTTTGAGTATTTGTAAAAATACCGGTAACGTGGGGTTAGTTACGTCGTAGATTGCCACCGCATCTGCTCTTTCCATACCTACAAAAGCAATCTTACGACCGCCCACCGTACCAACCGCGATACCTTCGGGTTCAACGCCTTTATCGTCGCTTCGACCGTCATCGTATACACCCGCAGTTACGGCGCGTTTTTCGAGGTCGTTTTTACTGTCGAATACCAAGCTACCATTGGCTCCGTTCCAAACACTAAACGAACGGGCACCTAAAGAATAAAGTGCTTCGAGTTCGCCATCCCCGTCGGTGTTTCCGAGCGTTGTGGTGATGTTTAGGCGGCCCAATTGCGTTGCCTGTTTCAGCGTGGCAGCCGTGGGGAACACGGCAGGGTCAAGCGTAACAGCATTAGCGCTTATCCTGCGTATCTCCGAGAATCCGCTGTATTCGCGGGCATCTCCTTCATTGGCGGTGAATAAATAGGGAGTTCCGCCAGTTTCTACTACGGCAATGGCGTCAGGTTGGTACATGCCAAATACGGGCCATTTCTTAAACGCCACGGCATTGTCCTGATCACTTACGTCGATGGCGTTTTCGTCCAAATTGTAGTTTTTGAAGCCTAACGGAAAAATGTCAGTGATGGTTTTTGACGCGAGGTTAATTTTGGCAATGGCATTGTTTTCCTGCAAGGTCACCCACGCCGTTTTTGAATCTTCTGACACCGTAATATATTCAGGCTCAATATCTTTGACGATATCAGCACCAGGGCCGAATAACCGAAAACCCTTAGCCATCAAGGAGGCAAGTTGGGGGGCAAAAGCCGCAAAATCAAGCGTAACGACCGAATAGTTGTTATCTACTGAAATGATAGAAACCGTACCCGCGGGGTCGACTGTATAGGCGTCGTTTGGCTCACCTTCATTGGCGGTAAGAATAAAACGCCCGTCGGGTGAGTAAGTAATCATATCGGGCAATGCTCCCACGGGAATCACTTTTACTTCTTTGTAATCTATGGTATTGAAGATGACCACTTTCCCGTTCTCTTGCTTATTTAGGGATTCAATGGCAGCCGCCAATTGACCTTTGTATACACTTACGCTGTTGACCGCTCCGCCGTAAGGGGCCATACTGATACTCCCGATTACTTTCATCGCCGACGGGTTGCTAAAATCAATGACGTCGATTCTGTTGATGGGGTTATTCCCCGCTACGTTATTGTTGACCACAAAGAGCCGCCCCGTAACGGGGTCGTAGGCGCTGATTTCAGCCGCGCCAATATCGCCAATGTCGATACTGCCGATTTCGGCAAAAGTAGAGGGGTTTTCGTTGGCGGGGTCAAGGCGGTGATCATCGCAACTGATGATGACGAATAACAGCGAGAGAGAAAGTAGTATTTTTTGCATCGTGTTTTATTTGCAAAAGTACCCTCCCTGTATTACGCGGATATGAATAAACCATTAAGTGATGATTAAATGTAAGAAGGACTTCCTGAGCCATTTTTTTGACCGAATTCAGACCCTTAGCGAGCCACGAAACCCTCGGGCAGCGTAGTAAGATTCGGCGCCGTTGTGATACAAAAAGACGGTGTCGTAGCGACGGTCGCAAAAAAGGGCACCACCACGCTTTCTAATTTCGGCGGGTGTTTGTACCCAACTTGAAGTTTTCAGATCAAAATTCCCCAATTGCTGCAACTGTCGGTATTGTTCTTCCGTTAAAAGCGCAATGCCCATATCGGCCGCCATCTCAACGGCGCTGTTTTCAGGTTTATGTTCTTTACGAGACTCTAGTGCTTCATGGTCATAACATACACTTCTACGGCCTTTAGGACTTTCTGCGGCGCAATCATAAAAAATGTATTCGTCGGTCTTGGGATCATAGCCCACCACATCGGGCTCACCGCCGCTAATTTCCATTTCATCAAGCGACCACAGTTTTTCGGGGTTTGCTTCCAGCTTTGCCAGTACGTTAGTCCATTCCAACCCTTGATGTCGGTTTTTGTTTTTCTCAAAGCGCGCCTTCAATACGCTGAGCAGTTCTTCCCGTTGTTCCGACGACAATTCCTTTTTAATGTTATTCATGGTTTTGTAAGTGTATTGACTGTTTATTGAGCAAAAAAACTGATTTTTCTATCGGCAGGCCTGAAATACCACGATACCGCCGTCAGGATTAATAACAGTAACGGTCCGAACAGTTCTTTTGGGGAATCACCCAACACGATATGTGAAAATACCGCTCCCGACATGGCAAAGAAAAAGCCTGCATACGCCCATTCTTTCACTAACGGAAATTTAGGAACAAGCACAGCCACCACTCCCAATAGTTTCCAAATACCCAAAAGGGTTAGGAAATAGATAGGATAGCCCAAATGAGCAAACATATCCACTTCTTCTTTCATTTTTATTAACTGTACAATTCCGGTGGATAGCATTCCCAAGGCCAACCAGACAGTAGCTATCCAGTAGATGATTTTACTCCGTTTTGTCATAATGGATTATTTTAATGAGTTTAGGATGTCCTGTATTCGATTGTGAGCCATATTGATACCTTGCGCAAAGGGTAACTTGAGCATTTGGTCTCGGTCGGCCACGGAACGATAGACGATATGCATGGTGAGTTTGCTGGTGGCTTCGGTGAGTTTTTCAAATTCTAAGAACTCCAGCTGAATGGGAAATCGTGTATTTTCCATTTCAAACGTCCGGGTGATTTTCTGGGTTGGCACAAACTCATGAATTACGCCGTTGAAACCGTGTTTATTTCCCTTCGGGTCAGTGGTTTCAAATTGATAACTGCCGTGCTTTCTGTTCTCCAATTTCAGCACCTTCGTTCCCATCCACTGCTCCACAATGTTGGGCTCTTCGTAAGCCTTGAACAGTAATTCTAGAGGCAAATCAAATTCTCTCGTAATCGTCAAGTCCTGTTTGCCGTCTTCGGCGTGGATTTTTGTTTTTTGTTCCATGCTGTTTTATTTTTCTGTTTTGTAATTTTTCATGATAGCTTCCAATTTATTAAATCGGTCGTCCCACATTTGGCGGAACGGCTCAATAAAATCATCTACTTCTTTCATTTTCAGTACATTGAGGTGGTAGTAGATTTCTCTGCCGTTTTGTTGTTGTTGCAGCAATTCACACTCGGTGAGTATTTGTAAGTGTTTAGAAACCGTCGGACGGGCGGTGTCAAAGTTGGCCGCAATGGCCCCCGCCGTCATAGCTTGCGAAGCCAGCAGCAGCAGTATCGCCCTCCGTGTGGGGTCGGCGATGGCTTGGAAGACGTCTCGTCGTAAATTCATTGTGTAGTCATTTGGCTACAAATATATACGTAGCTATTTGACTACACAAATTTTTTCTGCGATTTTTTTAGGGGGAGGAGAAATCTCAGGGCTTGTCTCCCCGATAGTCTGCAGAGAAAAAGGCCAAGTAGTAGGTTATTTTTTGGAGTTTGGTGGGTGGGGGGCTGTTTTATAAAGTCTATTAAAGAATGTAAATAACTTAGTATCCAACGGCAAAACCTCACAAAAAAAGCGCTGGTACTCCAACGCTTTTTTTATTTTTTAAGGCCATGAATTACTTTGCTTCCTCCACTGGCGGCGGTACGCCAAAGCGCTTTTGGGCATTTTTCAGCTCGTCATGGGAGTTGATGAGGATGAGCGTCAGGAGCGCAAAAACGACCAGTAAAATACCAAAATTGATTCCCCATTTCTTGGGCGCAAGCGGTTTGGCGCTAAACTCGGGCTGGGCTTTACCAATCAACAGGGCTACGATGACCCAATTGACGATATAGAGGTACTGCTCAATGCGGTAACCACTCATAAAAGCGCCCGTCACCAATAGGCTGAACATCACATATAGCCCCCAATGACCGAGGAAAAGGGTATAAATTTCGTTGGCGCTGTAAGCAAGCGGATTAGGTTTATTTTGATAAAAACGCCCCCACCAAAACGCCGTAAACGCCACCACCAAACCAATCGAAGTCCACTGTACCCCCACCAAAACGGGGCTGTCTTCGGCCAAAGCCAACTTACTAAAAATCCCCTGAAGGCGGTCTAAGTCAAAGGATTGGTCCCAGACAATAAACGGAATCACCAACACTACCATCAGCAACGGAAACCAAACCTTGGATTTGGGTTGGGCATCGTCGGTCTTTTCCCAATGAGAGGTCAGCGTGCCGTAAGTCATGCCGAGTCCGCCGAAAAAGCCTAACGAATATTCCATCACGTTCCAGAAATTGAACTTGATGCCTGATATATGCCCAAGTACTTGCAGAAAATTCCCGAAACCAAAGCCAAAGCCCCCGCCCAATCCCGTAAACACCGCCACGCGCAGGGCTGGATAATGCTTATTTCGGACCAGATACCACGTCAGGGCCACGGCCGACCCAAAGCAGGCCGCCCACATTTCGGAGCGCGGCGGGGTCATGAGCCATTCAAATTCTTCAATCATAAAGAAGTAAAAAACAATCGCCCCCACGACCATTTCAATGATTACTTCGTGCCATTTGACGGGTTTGGCAACTGAATTTTCCAACGCTAATCCAAACAAACCCCCTCCTACAAAACCGTACAATCCGCCAATCACAAACAGCATCAGCAAGCCGTAATAGACGTTTACAAACTCAATTCCGCGCCCGTAGCCCACTACAATTCCATAACTTGCCAAGCCGCCCAAGCCCCAGCCAATGGCCCCCGCAAGGGTAGCAGCAAAGGCTTTGGCGTACCAATCGGCACGTTTGGCCACGAGCAAAACGCTCAGCGAACCAATGGCCCCCGCCCAAGCAGCGCCGTGTTCGTGACCGAATTGTCCGCGAATGGCCCAGGCCGTCCCGAGCGCCATTCCTACCATGAGCATCGCAAAATAGAGTTGTTTGTTTTTCATCTTGAAAGAAGGTATTTTAAGGGTTTAGTGTCGTTTTTTGATATACAGTTTTATCGAGAAAAAGGGCTACTTTAGGTTGTTTTTTGGATCACAGAGTGGCACAAAGTTTTTCTCTGTGTAGCTCTATTTCTCTGCGGCAGGCACTCCTGCGATTAATAAAAAGGCGCTGAGTAAAAGAATAGCCTAAAACACTCCCAAAACAGTATTATAGCTTATACTAAGAAACCCATTATAATAAAGTGGAAATAGCCGAAAAAACCGTCAAGAAGACCTTTTCTTGGCCCATATTTGATGAAACCGAAGTAGAAGCCGTGGCCCAAGTGGTACGGAGTGGCAAATGGGGGAATCCCGATTGCGGCGATTTGGTCGAGGCTTTTGAGAAAGAATTTGCCGCGTATTGCGGCAGTAAGTACGCCGTTAGCTGCGTCAACGGCTCGGTGTCCTTGCGGTTGGCGCTGATTGCCTGCGGCGTGAAGCCTGGCGATGAGGTCATCGTACCGCCTTATACGTTCATTGCCACGGCCTCCACGGTCATTGAGGCCAACTGCGTGCCCGTCTTTGTGGATTTGGACCCCGATACCTACAACATTTCTCCCCAAGCCATTGAGGCCGCCATTACACCGCGCACCAAAGTTATCATCCCTGTACATTTTGGTGGGCAGTCTTGCGACATGGAGGCCATCATGGACATTGCCAAACGCCACAATCTGCGCGTCATTGAAGATGCCGCCCACGCCCACGGAGCCGAATACAAAGGTAAAAAACTAGGCTCCATCGGCGATGTGGGCAGTTTTAGTTTTCAATCTTCCAAAAACCTCACGGCAGGCGAAGGCGGAATCGTGGTAACCGACGATGATGAACTCTACGCCATGATGAACTCCCTCCGCAATGTGGGTCGCATTGAAGGCGGGCAATGGTACGATCACTATAACCCGGGCTGCAATTACCGCATTACGCAAATGCAGGCAGTATTGCTCTCCGCTCAACTCAAGCGCCTAGAAGCACAAACCCTCACGCGGAACGAAAATGGGCTGTATTTAAATCAATTGTTGGAACAAATCGACGGCATTACGCCTTTAAAACGCGACGCCGACATCACCCTGCACTGCTACCATATTTACATTTTCAAATACGACAAAACGTACTTTGGCGGACTAAGCAAAACCGAATTTGTGGAGCGTTTGGCGGCAGAAGGTGTGCCATGTTTTCGGGGCTATCCTCATCCGTTGTACAAACAGCCGTTGTTTCAAAACAAGAATTTTATGTGCTACGCCATTCCTGACGATGTAGACTACACGCAGGTAGAGTGTCCCGTTGCGGAGCGCGCGTGCAGCGACGAAGCCGTTTGGATTTTGCAACATGCGATGTTGGGAACCAAAGAAGACATGGAGTCGTTTGCGGAGGCCATAAAGAAAATACAAAGTGAAGTTTAATTATTCTTAACCGCACGGCGGACCGTAGCAATAGACGCAATAGAATTTTGCAATGGACGCAAGTTTTTCTCTTTGCACCTATCGCGGATAACCATTGCGGTTAAGGCAATATTACCAACTATTATGAATAAAAATTGTAAAGTTCTTCTTGCCTGTTTAGCCACCCTACTATTACTCGCAAGCTGCGGGTCAAAAATAAAAATTGAAGACCGCGCCCTGCGCGACGGTTGGATGATTGCATCCTCAAAAGAAGTAAGTGGCGATGCCAAAACCCTCTCAGAGAAAATCAATGCTTCCGAAAAATGGTACAAAGCCACCTTGCCCACCACTGTCTTAGGGGCATTGGTGGACGCGGGCGAGTACAAGGATGTATTTGTAGGCAAGAATTTGGAAAAAGTGCCGCGTGCGCGTTTTGAAAACAATTGGTGGTTCAGAAATACCTTTACCGTTGAAGACTTTGACGCCCAAAAAGAACAATTACGATTGTTGGTAGAAGGTATCAACTACCGCGCTAATTTTTGGGTAAACGGTAAGCAAATCGCCACGCAGGACACCTTATTCGGCGCGTTTCGGCAGTTTGATTTAGACATTACGCAAGCGGCCCAAAAGGGAGAAAACACGCTTTTGGTGGAGATTTTTCCGCCCAAAGTTCGTGATTTTTACATGGGTTACGTCGATTGGGCCCCCACGCCTCCCGATCATTTTATGGGTATTTACCGTGACATTCGCCTCAAACGTTCGGGAAAAGTGTCGCTCAACGCACCGTTTGTAGCTCCTGATGTAGACACCAAAGACCTAACAAAAGCGAGCGTGACCGTCAGTACCGAAGTACAGAACCACGGCGGCGAAGCCAAAACGGTGGAGATTTCGGGAAAAATAGAAGACATTACGTTTAAGAAAACCGTCCAATTAGCTCCCAATGAGCGGCAGGAAGTAAAATTTACGCCGCAGGAATTTGCGCAATTGAACCTTAAAAACCCACGCCTTTGGTGGCCGAATGGCTTGGGAGAGCCCGCAATGTATAAACTCGAATTGGAGGTCAATGAGCAAGGAGTCGTACAGGATGCACAATCCACGAAATTTGGCGTACGAAAAATTGAAACCGCGCTCAACGACAAAGGCGTACGCGGCTACAAGGTCAACGGCCGCGACGTTCTCATCAAAAGCGGCGGTTGGGTAGACGATTTGTTTTTGCGATTCATGCCCGAAAAAGACGCAGCGCAATTGCGTTACGTCAAAGAAATGAACCTCAACTCGCTGCGGTTTGAAGGAATTTGGGGCAACAACCACCATCTCTATGACCTCTGCGACGAAAACGGAATTCTGCTTATGGTCGGTTGGAGCTGTCAGTGGGAATGGCCTGATTATCTGGGCATGGAACTGAAAATAAAGCCCGGCGACGAAAACCTGCCCATCAACGAAGGGGTAGACTTATATGCCGTAAAACTCACACCGCAGGAAGAGACGCTGCTTTCCAACTACTTCCGCGACCAAGTCAAATGGCTGCGCAATCACCCGAGCATCTTCACCTGGGCGGGCGGCAGCGATGCCATGCCGAAGCCGTCATTGGAAAAAATGTACCAAGAGACCCTGAAAAAATACGACCCAACGCGGGAGTTTTTGGTATCGTCGGGGGCGTTTGTGAGCGCAATTTCGGGCTCGTCGGGTATGAAAATGAACGGGCCGTACGAATACGTGCCGCCGGTGTATTGGTACGAAGACAAAAAACTGGGCGGTGCTTATGGCTTCAATTCCGAGGTAGGCCCTGGCCCGCAGATTCCCCCCGTAGAAAGCATCAAAAAGATGATTCCCGAAGCTGATTTGTGGCCTGCCGACAACAAAATGTGGAATTATCACTCGGGACGTAAAGATTTCAATACGATGGGTGTATACCTCAAAGCCCTCAACAACAAATACGGCACGCCAGCCAATTTGGACGATTTGGCTATGAAAGCGCAGTTGATGAACTACGAAGCCATTCGCCCGATGTTTGAGGCGCACGTCATCAATCGTCCCACGGCTACGGGCGTAGTGCAATGGATGCTCAATTCGCCTTGGCCAGAGTTTTACTGGCAGTTGTACGATTATTACCTGATGCCGACGGGCGCATATTACGGCACAAAAAAAGCCGCTCAACCGCTCAACATGGTGTATGATTATTTCAATCGTACCCTCCACGTAAGTAACGACACCCGCGCCGCCATAAAAGGATATCAGGCGGAAGTGAAGTTGCTGGATCAAAATTCAAAGGTGATTTTTGAGCAAAAACAAACGTTTGATGTAGCAGAAAATACCGTTCAGAAATGGCTGCAACTCCCTGCGTTAAAGGGTAAAAATCAAGTCTATTTTTTATCACTAAAACTTAAAAATACCGCTGGTGAAATCGTGGCTGATAATTTTTATTGGCTTCCAACCAAAACCGATGAGCTGGACTGGAAACAATATTTCTGGTTTTATACGCCCCAAAAACAATACGCGGATTTCACGGCGTTGAATACGTTGCCCAAAGTAAAACTCCAAACCGAAAAGACAATCAAAGAGCAGGGCGATGAATACGAAGTGGCCGTAAAACTGACCAACTCTTCGGACAAAGTGGCGTTTTTCATTGAACTAGAATTGGCCAAAGACGCCAAAGGCGCCGCGATTTTGCCTGTTTTTTGGACGGATAATTACGTGTCATTGTTGCCAGGTGAAACCAAAACCATCAGCGTGAAATGCTACAAAAAAGACGCAGATAACAAAGCCCCGGCGGTGCGGGTGAAAGGGTATAATTTGGAAAGTGCCTTCGTCATGCCGTAGGCATCTGTTTCTTTCTGTCATACATCGCCTAAGACTTGGAAAGTTTTTGAAACTTTCCAAGTCTGCTACAACAACATTCATTTGATTCACAAACCCATGTTTTCTAAAAATACTTTTTATCTCTTTGGCCTCCTTCTTTGCAGCGTACTGACGCTGAACGCTCAGCCCATCAACTTTAAAAATGCGACGGTTATCGTTGCACCTTCGGTGCCTTCCCCCATACGAGAAACTGCCGCACGAATGTTGACGGAAGAAATTGCCAAGCGCACCAATATAACACTTAAAACAGCAACTGCTTGGCCTAAAACAAATGCAGTAACGGTGGCGCTTGTTCTTGCCAGTGACCGTGAATTGTTAGAAAAAAAGATTCCTACCCGACCCGATAAAAGCAACGCAGAATACCAAACCGAAGGTTTTCGAGTGCTAAGTGAAACCAATGAAAAAGGTGGTATTTTATGGGTCATCGGAGCCGATGCGCGCGGGGTTTTGTTTGGTACGGGTTGGTTATTGCGAAAACTTCAGTTAGCAAACGGTGTGGCGCAGTTGGATACTAAAGTGGATTTTGCTTCCTCGCCAGCATACCCCATTCGGGGGCATCAATTGGGGTATCGGCATACGGCCAACTCGTACGATGCGTGGAGTGTGGCGCAGTACGAGCAGTATTTCAGGGAGTTAGCGATTTTTGGCACCAATGCCGTAGAAGGAATTCCGTTTCACGAAGATGAAAAACCTAATCCGCATTTTAAGATTCCCGCGTCCCAAATGCGCATTAAAATGGGTGAATTATGCCAACTGTACGACATGGATTATTGGGTTTGGACACCTGTGACGTTTGAGTTGACCGACAAAGAAAAACGCACCGCCGAACTCAAATTGCACGAAGAATTTTATAAGAACTGTCCGCGCCTTGACCATATTTTTGTACCTGGCGGCGACCCTGGCGACAATCACCCAAGCGAGGTAATGCCGTTTTTGAAAGACTTACACCAAATTCTCACCAAATACCATCCCAAAGCTAAGATTTGGATTTCATTGCAGGGCTTTAGTGTGGAACAGGTAGATTATTTTTATCGTTATCTGGCCGAAAATAATCCCGATTGGCTACAAGGCGTAGTCTCCGGACCAAGCAGCCCGCCGATGGCAGAGACGCGTTATCGTTTACCTAAAAAATACCAACACCGCGAGTATCCGGATATTACACACAACGTCCGGTGCGAGTTTCCAGTGCGCGGTTGGGACCAAGCTTACGCCCTCACCTTGGGGCGCGAAGCGTCCAATCCGCGTCCGTACGCCTTTGCCGAAATCCACCAAACCTACGCGCCGTTTACGGATGGGTTTGTCTCGTATTCCGACGGTTGCCACGATGATGTCAACAAGGTAATCTGGAGTATGCGCGGTTGGGACCCACAGATGGATGTCCGCGAAATTTTGACCGATTATACGAATTTCTTTTTTGGGAAAAACGTCACAGAATCCGCTGCCGACGGGATTGCAGCGCTGGAAAATAACTGGAAAGGGCCGCTCTCTCAAAACGGAGGCGTAGAGGCAACGTTTGCATTTTGGAAAAATCTCGAAACCACGAATCCAACCTTAAAAGGCAACTGGCGTTGGCAAATGCTGTTGCTGCGGGCTTATTATGACACCTACATCAAACGCAGATTAACCTACGAGCAATCGCTTGAAAGACAGGCGAATGCACTACTTTCAGAAGCCCAGAAAACAGGCACAGAAAAGGCCATGGACGCGGCGTTGGAAACGGTGAACCAAGCCGATAAAGTAAACATCGCTCCCGAACTGCGTCAGAAAATCGAGCAATTGTGTGCCGATTTATACCTTTCCATCGGTCTGCAAACGAGCGTACCGAAGCACAAGGCCAAAGGCTACGAGCGCGGGGCGGTGCTGGATTTGGTGGACTATCCACTCAATAACCGTTGGTGGTTGGCCGATGAATTTAAGAAAATCAGCGCGTTGCCTTCCAACGAAGCCAAATTGCAGCGACTCAAAACCATCAGTACGTGGGAAAACCCCGGGCCGGGAAGTTTTTACGACGATGTATCCAGCGTGGCCAAAGGCCCGCGCGTCAAGACGGTCTCCGAAGATGCGACCGACGTGGCGTGGTGGCAGGACGGTTTCAGTCGGGCGCGGCTTTCATCGCAGTTGTTTCAGAAATGTCCGGAATTGGTCTATGATAATCTGCAACCGGGCGCGCGCTATATTATTCGGGTAGTAGGCGAAGGCGAAGCTTTGTTACGGGTAGATAACCATCGTTTACAGCCGACCGTTTATAACCGCGAAACCGAAAGTGTGAAAGAATGGATTGTGCCGCTTTCGCTCACGCAGGATGGTAAATTGCACGTCACGTTTGATGAGCCGGAAGAGTCGCATCTAAACTGGCGCAAGCAGTCTAAGATTTCGGATGTTTGGTTGTTGAAACAGTAAGATATGAAAGAACTGCTGCCTGTTTCGGGCATTATTACCGTTTTGAATACACCTTTTGATGGGCAGAATCGTATTGATGAAGCTTCGCTGAGAAGAAATGTACAATATGCTTTGGCGACGGGCGTAGCGGGATTTTTGGTGCCGGCGATGGCGTCGGAGGTGTATTCGTTGACAATAGCGGAGCGGCTGCGCATGGTGGGAATCGTGACGGAGGATGTGGCGGGACGCGTTCCTGTTTTTGCAGGCGCGGGAGAAAGGGACGCCGCTCGCCAATGCGAAATGGTGCGACATTACGTGCAAATGGGTTGCCGACACGTGTTGTTTCAAATTCCGTTTGAGAACGAAACCCAATTCAAAAAGCAGTTTTACGACTTAGCTGCCCTCGGTCCCGAAATCATCATGTTGCAGGATTGGGATGCCAACGGTGTGGGTCTTTCGGATACGCTTATTTTGGAACTTTTCAATGAAGTAGACGCCTTTCGCAGTCTGAAAATAGAAACCGTTCCTGCGGGTGTGAAATACAGCCGAATTTTGGCATTGACCGACGGAAAACTTCATTTGAGCGGCGGCTGGGCCGTTACGCAGATGATAGAGGGCCTGAAACGAGGCGTTCACGCGTTTATGCCCACGGGCATGCACTTGATTTACACGACCATTTTCAAGTACTTCACAACGGGAGAAATCGAAAAAGCAGAAGCCTTGTTTTATCGGTTGCTCCCCGTGTTGAGTTTCTCCAACCAACACCTCGATATTTCGATTCATTTCTTCAAACGCCTTCTGCACCGCCAGGGGATTTACAGCACGCCCAATTCGCGGGCGGCGCTTTTACCGTTTGATGCCGTTCATGAGCAAATCGCAGAGGCGCTGATTGAGCGAGTGATGGCGATGGAAGCGGAGTTGAGAGAAGGATAAGTAGCATTTGAAAAGAACTTTTCTGTTATCTTTGATAAAGAATAAAACAGTAAAAGTATGTCAACTTTAGAATTGAAAGCGGAGATTCATAAGAAAATAGATGCCTTGGACAATGTTTCCGAACTGATTGACCTCAATCTGTCTTTAGATTGGTTTATGCAGCAAAAGTTGACAGATGAGGAAAAAACAGTCTTGGAAAGATTAAATCAGGCCAAAAAAAGTGCAGATGGAGGGACAGGTATTTTGCACGCTGACGTAATGAAAGAAGCAAAGCAATGGCTAAAAAGGTAATTTATGCCCTTTGTGGGGTCTTTTCAACTAACTGTGTCAAATTTCCGTAACTGTTTGATTGTCAATAGTGGAGTTTTCAAAAAGCACAGTTGAGTGAAAATATCCCCTTTGTGGTGTGTGCACCGCCAAGTTTCTTTTGTGAAAAAATCAGAAATAAAAATAAACACCTGTTCCTCTAATAAGTGCTTTCTCAAACAATGTTCTTATTTTAGCTACTAATGGTAACAAATCTTTATCAAGCGTAGCCTCTTTAAGGCGTAGAGCCTTGATAACTTTTTTAATAGCCTCCTCTTCAGAAACAAAATCATCTTCATAATCATCAATATTGGAACTTCCCTCTTCATTAATTAGCTGAAATATTCCAAGCGACTCCAATAAAACAAATTCGTCAGGAGTTAAACTTGATTCAATTAATTGTTCTTCTGTAGCTTTATTATAGTCCAATGCCTGTTCTGCATTTTTATCTATGGGCACTATAATCCATCTTTGCTTCATTTTCAATCAATGTTATTTTGCGCCTTTGGGTGTCTTCACCGCCAAGCCCTTCCTATGAAACAAGTTGAGGGTGAAAAACACCCTCAACGGCACTAACGGCACTAAACGGCGCCGAGAACGTTTCTCCCTACAATTTTACACTTACGCTTTTACCCGCATAGACTCCCTGCGGCAAGTCTACCACCAATAAAGTAGTATTTTGCTTGCTGTCTGGTACGGAAAAATAGCCTTCTCCTTTAGCGGTGTACATGCCCGGCACGGTGACGGTCATACGGCTCAATTTCCGCGAAGGGTCGGCGAGAGTTAATTCTTTCAGTCGATTGCCGTTTAGTTTGAGCATTGCCATGCCTTGGCTGTCCATTCTCAGTTTTGAGCCTTTGGTAATTTCCACTTCGCCGTTCTTATAAAAAGCCAATTGAATGATGCCTAAGTTAGTGTGTTTTACGGCCTGTAAATCAGGCGTGTTGGAAAGGATTTCGATAGAACGATTCGCGCTGCCGGCCAATTGTTGCTCCGATACATTGGGCACGACAATGTATTGGTAAGACGCGCCGTTGGGTTTGTTTCCGTGATTGAACCACAGTTTAAACACGTCCTCTTTGACCTCCTCTTTGCTGATGTTTTTCTGGTCCGTAATGTCCGACCAACGCCCCGTTTCTGGCTGATTAGACAGGTTGATGGTGGTGGGCTCGGGGAAAATGTACCCTACTTTGTCGTGGTAAACCCATTTCACCTTTTCGGCCACTCGGTTGCCTTGGGGGAGGGTCTTTTTGGTGCCGTCCTGCATGACGGTTACGTCGCTTCGCATCAATACCTGATTGATGGTGGTGGCAACGGGCAAATCGGGCTTTGATTTGATGTCGGTGCCGAGACACACGTATTCTTCGTCAAAAAAGAACCACGATTTTTTGGCTTCGGTCATATCGTGCGGACTTTTAAAATCAAAGGCTACGGCTCCATACAACCCATCGGTCACGGCGCCCACAAAGTTCGTCAACCCTTCTTTCTGAATGTCTTCCGGACCGTACAATTTGGCCTTTTGCATGATGGTAGTGCCCGATATTTTTTGCCAGTCGTACACGGCCCAAATGTTGTGGTATTCGTCGCCTTTGAGCATCAGGTAGTTGGTGCCGTCGGCGCGGTGGTGGGTGGTTTTGCCTGGGCCATTGTAGGGCTCTTCCATGTTGCGGTTGCGGGTAGAAAACATCCGGACGGTGGTGTAAAACCCGGGCCGCTGAAACACAAAATGCTCGGTTTGCCAGAAGAATTTGGCGAACGATTGAGAAGGTTTGGCTTCTCCTTTTCGGAGCCGAATGATTTCTTCTAACTCTTTTTTACGGTAATCGGTACTGACCAAAACCCGTTCGATTTCGAGGGTGCTTTGCGGCTGAAAAGAAGCTACTTTCTGGGAAATACTGCGGTTTTTTACGCTGATGTCTTCGTAGACACCGTACACCATTTGTTTATAAATCCCGTCCAAATAATAGTCCACGAGTTGATTTATTTTCTCTTTGGAAAACTGATACTTGGTGCCAGCCACATAAAACGACCACTCGCCGTACGCGTTAGCGTATTTTCCGTAGCCGTAGGAGGAGGTATTATTGACGCGGTCGACGCGGTGGTGAAAACTATAATCGTGCTGAATGCCGCGCTCGCCCGTCGCAAATTTCATTTCGCCTTCAATGATTTTGATGATGTTGTCAAACTCCTTCGCATCTCCCCTGAAGAGCAAATTTTTAGCCAGAATCCCTGCAATCACGATTCGGTCGCCGCTTTGACGGGCACCCGACGCGCTCATGTTGGCCCGACCAATCATGGGTTGGGCTTTTTCTACCAAGTCTTTGGGCAGTTCATCGCCTATGACCAACATCAGATTCCCCAAGTTGGTGGGAGTAGTAATTTGATTGTCGTGCCAGTTGTCGCCCACAAAATCATGTTTGACCCAATACTCCAACCCTTTCGTTACCAAGTCTTTGACTTTTTTGTTCTGATAAAATGCCGAGGTTTTAGTTTTATACGCCTTGGCCAAATACACCAGATCTCGGGTGTGGCCTCCGTGCGGAAAGCTCGCGGTTCGGCTGAGGTCGGCGTAGTTGATTCCCTGAAAACTGCCGTCTTCGTTCATCTTGGCGATGATGGCTTCTATGGCCTTATCGCTGACGTTGCTGCTCATCAATTCGGTGACAATTCGCCCTTTGATGGTTTCTAAATCTTTATTTTGGGCGTGGCAAAAAGTAGCAAACACGCTACCAAACAGGACCATCAATAATGCCTTGATACTTTGTTTCATGGTGGATAAACTGGAGGATTAGGGTTTCATTGGCCATGGGAGAACGGCCCTTCAGATAGAAAAGAAGGCTTGATAACGAACTTACTTGACCAGCTTCTAAACCGCAGCCCGAGTTCTCCGAAAAAGTGTCTATAATCCAATGTCGAGCATCTGCCACCGCCAAGAGATAATCTGTCACTTTTTCTTGACTATAGCATAAATACCCTTATCGCCGTACTTGATGGCCTCTTTTAGCTTGATTTCCAAGTCCTTGATTTTGGCGGGGTCGTTTTTCTGAACATACACATTGAGCATGGCATGATAAACGTAGGCACTGTTGGGAAATCGTTTGAGCAGCGAAGTATAAACTTCGATGGCTTTATCCCATTTTTGCGCTTTTTCATGCGCTTTTGCCAAGTTCATTGCTACAGGTCGGGCGTACAAAGGCGGTTCTCCATAACCCAATTCTAATTCGTTTTTGTGGGCTTTTTCGAGCAATTTTATCGCTTGCTCATAATTGCCTTGTTCACTTTTTATGTAGCCTTGTAACTCTAAACTTGCGGTGTTTAAGGTGTTTTGATACCCCCAAGAAAACCGACCGAAGTTTTGGTCTAAGGTGCTGTCTTTTCCTGATTGCTTTTCATTGCGCCACAAGATGGCATCCAAATTATTAGAATATTGAATGGCATCGCCCACATTGTTTTTATCAAGGGCTTCTATTCCTTTTGCAAATAATGTCAGGCAATTTTTAAATTCCATACTGGCAAAGCTATAAGCGGAGTCAGTATTCATCACTTTTTCAAGCTGAGTTATAGCTTTATTCCAGTTACCAAAAGCTATTTCCATTTTGGCGGGTGCCAATGTGCCTTGGTTAAAAAAAGTACCATCATAAATTTCCTTTCTGGCTCTATCTACCTTCATGTTTTTCAACTTTTCGGCATAATACAACGCTTCATTGTGTCTGCCATCGTGGACGCAGTTGTTAATTAAGTAATTGATATTGTGGATATAATTCCAGTTGTCCACTTCCTGAATGCCCTCGTTTTTCATGTAAGCCGAATCCACTTTTACCGCCGCCACAAACGAATCGTAGGCTTTTTTGTAATCTCCCACTCGGTTGTAAATATGCCCTGGCATGTGGACAATGTGGCCTGATGTGGGGGCAAGTGATGCCAAAATATCGGCACTTGCTAAGGCACGTTCAGGGCAGCAATGTTCCATGAGGTGAATCCAATAGTGATGAAAAGCATGGTTGTTGGGTTCAAGGCGTTGTACATCTTTGAGCAAAAACTCGCTGTATAGTTGTCCCTCGTTTGGGTTCATGTTCGTATCAAAACCACTCATTTTGCCTAAGGCCAAAAACAACTTAGCATCAATATCATCGGGAAATTTATGGACAATCATCTCGTACTTTTTGAGCATTTCTGGATAGGCTTTTTCTTTGAGCGAATCGTCCAAAAGTGCCAGTTCGGCATACAGCTTTTCGTGTTCGTTGGCGGTTTTGAGTAGCTTTTTCAATTGTTTTACAGCATTTTTTTTCTGACCTGTCAGTACGCTGTCTTCCTCAGGGCCAGGGGTTTGGAGTAGTCCCCAATACGGCATCACGGCGGTAGAATCCTGCCGAATGGCTTCTTTGAAGGCGCGGTAGGCCTCAAAATCCCAAAAATCGTGCAATAGGTTAAGTCCTTGGTTGAAGTACTGTTGGGCTTTTTCGGATTTGGTCTCAATCTTCATTTTTGAGCCCCCGATTCCTGTCATCAATTTGGGGCTTGGGAGGGTGTGGATATAAAAATTTTGTTTTCGTGATGCCTGCATGTGGGCGAGGTGATTATGGCTGTTTTTGGTATCGTCCACGTGGTGGTCGTGTTGAGTGTAGGCATTTGTGTGGGCGGTGAAGACAAAGCCAACGGCAAAGCAAAAAAGGAGCAGGGTAGAGTTTCTCATATTGGATTTATTTTAAGACAAATACTAATATATTCGTTATCAATGGGTTTGAGTAGATAGCACTACCGTCAACATCGTCTCTGATAGTTCTCAATAGAACCCAAATAGTCTTTTAATTTTTTAAATCCGAAACTGCCTTTTAAGCCATATTCTAATGCTATTGCTATGGTAATTTCGTATTTTAAGCTATCAATTAATTTTCTGTTTTGGCTAAAACCAAAACTACTTATAAGGGCGAGAAAGAAGGCTAGGGTTTTCATCATCCGTTGGTTTTAAGAGATAATTTAATAGTAAATTCCGAACCCTCATTAAACGGCATGAAACCACTCACAGAACGATTGCCAAAAAGGGTATTTGTAAAAGTTGAGTACCGAAAAATGGTAGAGTAGTAAAATGACTAAGGCAACTGGAAAAATATTCCACCGCTTATTTGAGCGAATATCCCAAATACTCAACCCCACCAAAATAAGGTCGGCCATCAGAAAACCTATGACTGGAATCACCGGCGTGGTGTCAATTGTGGGTACATAGGCAATCAACGACCGGAAATGATGGACAATGATGCGGTCGGTGATGGGCGTAAACATTGGAAACACCGTACAGATCATGTAACGAGCGTGGATGTTGGCTTTGCGTTTGTGATAAATGGCCAATCCATAAAAAATCAAAAAAGCGATCAACGCATTGAGGACCAACGCCACGAAAGAATTGTCAACGTTTCCCAGCCGGTCCGTTTTTGATAAACTGTATTTGAACAGGTCCAGCGTGGTGAATACCAAGATAGGAACGAGGAGGTACGAGAATTTCCCGAGCGTTTTGTGAAGCTTTATTTTTTTGGTCCGAATCAAATAAGGCTGAATAATGAGCAAAGCCAACCACAAAATCAGGGCAATGCCGTGGGCGTGCATTCGGTAGCTTTCCTGGGCAAAAATTTTAGTGAAGTAAGAGTTCCAGAAGCCAACTACTGCCAACAAAAAGAAGACAATAAAGGCAATGGTGATGTAGCGGTAATTGATGGATTGAGTAGGTTTCATTGAGGTTGTGTAAAGGTTAAACAAATTATCGTCTTTCTACCGTATAAAACCCCATCGGTGCCGTGCGCGGCATAGTTTCTGTTTTGCCTGATTTTGAGGCCGCTGAGATGTAATATTCGATGGTTTTTTGGGGGGTATTAATCGGAATGGTAGCCGCAAAATGCGTGTCAATGTCGGTGGGTTTGAGGGCTTCTTCTTTCCAATTTTGCTCTCCTTTGATGCGCCAATACAATTTTTGGGCTTTCGCCTCCAACCCTTTTTTGCTGTAATCTATAATGGTTGCATATACAGTCAAGGGCTCTTTGGAGACTACTTTCGCGGGCAACCTCTTGACAGTGATGTAAAGCATCTGACTGTCCCACACCGCACGGGTGCGGCAATGCAGCGCATCGCCAAAGTTCCAGCCGTAGCCTGATTTGTAGTGTTCTCGCATGGCCTTCGAGACGATGGGCTCGTCTTTCAATGCAAAAGTAAATCCTTTGACGGTGTAGCCTGGCATGGCTTTTTGCCACGTTTGGAGAGCTGCGTTATCTTCTTTGATTTGAAACAGCGGCACGTAAATGGTTTTGTTGACAATAATCGAATTGGTGTAAGCCGCCAACTGTTCTTTGGCGTATCGGCCCGTTTTTATTCTGATGATTTGGTAAGGGCGGCCATAGACGGATTTCAATTTTTTCAATTCATTCTCAACGATGTTTTCATAAACGGCGTACAGCTCATGGTCGGTGGGTGGCTCGGCTACCAGTATGCGCTCTTCGTCGAGGAGTTTCATCAAGCAGTCAAGGTGTTGGATGCCCCGTTTCTCAAAATTGGGAAGAATATGATACGTTCCAAACCCTGCCAATTCTTTATTGAGGCGAAAGAAATTGTCTTTAGAAACCCCGTAAAACTTGTTCTCATTCAGCAAGATACATGAGGAAAACGCCGTGCCGAGTCCATCGGTCAGGACGTTGCCACCCGTGGTGATAAAGGGTAAGTCCAACACCCCGATATTCAAGCCTTTGGCCAGCGGTAGGGTGGCGTTGTCGTCGGTTTCGGTCTTGACAATTCTGTTTTCTTGGTCTTTGTAGATAAATTCTAAAGAATCATTACAACCTATTTTGGTGTTGGGGGTAGCAAAAATGTACTTGCCGTCGCCGAGCTTCATGGTGCCATCGGGTGTAAAAATGGCGCTTGGCCCCCAGTCTCTCGTCCACCAAGCGTCTATGCCTTGCGGAGCTTGTACAAATGTATTGTTGGCAGCCGCAATGCCCCATTTGTCGTACCATTTTTGGGCTTCGATTTTGGAAGAATCGTTGGCGACCAACGTGTAAAGGTGATTGTCTTTGGCTAATTCTACCACCAATTTGTACGGCACACCCAAAGGCCACACTACCATTGTGCCTTTGGCAGGTTCCCATTCGGCGGCGGTTCGGTTGGTGTTGGCTTGGGTGTAGTAATTATCAACAAGGCTCGACGGGTGATTGCTTTGCTGACTTGTACAGGCTGACCAAAGACATAAAAACAGTAATAGGATAGATTGAGATTTCATCATCCTGCTTTTGTAAATAAGTGTAGAAAAAGTTTAGGAAAGCCGATTGCAAATCCAGATGAGTAAAGGCCGCCTCAAAACTCAATGTTTGGATGTTTTATAGTGTTGGCGCAAAATATCTGCGCCAAAATCGTTGCCTTTTTCCCGAAGAATGGCATGAATATGATTACCGTCGTTTTGAAAGCCCACGTTGTCGTATTCAATCAAAAAATCAGGTCCGTGGATGATGTAGTAGTGGGGCTTGTTGTTGTCGAGGCTTCCTATCCAAGCAAAATACACCTTTTCGATACCCGATTTCATGATTTTCTCCATCAACTGATGGGCTTTCTCATGTTCAAAATTATGGGTATATTCTTGAATCAATAGTTTGAAAATCGTCATTTGCGTTTCGTTCAACTCTTTGGCCGCAATGCCGTAGTACCCCTCAATACGCTGCTTGGCCTGCGGTGAAGTGATGATGTCTTTAGGAACGTCTTGTTTCAAAATAGCAACCGCTTTTTGGGCATCCGTAAGTGAGTTTATGAACATAAATCCGTAGTCTTCTTCTTTGCTCAACACCCGCAGGCCTGAATATTTTCCAAACTTAACTTCGGAAGGGTCGGTACCAATGAAATAGGGCGACATGGTGATGTTCTTGCCGTCAGAAGTGAGGCTCAATGCCATGTGGTGTCCCCCAAAATTGAGTCCCCAAGGTGCTTTAGTGTCGGGTTTGCCCCAGATGGAAACAAAATAATTTCCGTAAGCCCACTTAAAATCCTGCATCCGTTTCAGGAGCTTTTGGTCAATTTTGCCTTCATCAAAAGACTGTTGATAAAGTGAATTTAAGATATCATCCAAGGCCATAATACTGGTGGTTTTCAAATATCCCTGCGAGCTGAGCATGGCCGAAAGCACCCGATGAAAAGCCAATCTACTTTTGTCGGAAAGCGAGCCGTAGGCAATACCTGGCCGAGGCATCAGGCCCACGGGCAGGTTGGTCCATTTGTAGCGCAAGCTATCGTTGAAATCATATACCGTCTTTTTCATCTCATCCGCACTGAGCGTATTGAGAAAAGAATTTACGGTTTGTACAAGGGGTTGATTGGCTTGACAAAAGCCTTTCAATGTCACAATAAGACTCAAAATGAGGACTTTAAAAAGTATTTTCATTAGGAAAGAGGTTTAGGAGTAATTGGCTTACTTGGCATACCAAGGTAATGAAAGAATTAATAGAAAATTATTCAAGATAATGAAGGAATTAATGTTTTCAAACCTTCACCACCTCTACTCGGGCTTCTTGGAGGGCGGCGCTTCCGCCCATATCGGTCAGTAGGTCGTGCGTGAGGGCGTTGGCCGATGAGCCGCCTTTCATCAACGACGACCAAAAACCTTGGGGCATACAAACTACGCCTTTTATCACTTTGTTTTTGATGCGGGCGGTCAGGTACACTTCGCCTCTTTGGTTGAAAACTTTGAGTTCGTCGCCATCCGCGATGTTGCGCAGTTTGGCATCAGCTTCGTGGATGTCCAAATAGGGCCTCCCCTCCTTTTTAGTGTGTTTTTCGTGGTTAGCACGGGTGCTGTTCAAGAAATTTTTGGTGGATTTGACGGTCAATAAATGCAACGGGTATTGTGCCAAATCTTCTGCCGAATACGCAAAAGGAACATAGTCGGCAATGGGTGGATTTTGGCCAGCATCGTACAGCTTGCATTTGCCGCCTGGTTTGCCAAAATTACCTTCGGTGTGGGGCATCCATTTTTCGGGTATATTCAATTTGGCCCATCCTGTTTTTCGGAGCGATTCAAACGTGATTCCTTTCAAGTAGGGCTTGTCGCTGTCCAAAAGGCTTTTCACGATGTCCAAATCTGTATGATACAGGTACTTTTCCGTGAAACCCATTGCTTTGGAGAGCAGTCTAAAAAACTCGGTGTTGGGTTTTGATTGTCCCAAAGGTTCGATGGCGGGTTCGTTGAAAGTCAGGTAAGGCGTTCCGTAGGAGGTCAATAGATCCCAATTTTCGAGGGCTGTGGTGGCTGGAAATACGTAGTCGGCATAGCGAGCCGTGTCGGTCAAAAAGTGTTCCAAGACGATCGTCAATAAATCTTCTCTTTCTAAACCCTTTACCACCAAGTTTTGATTAGGCATGGTGACGGCGGGATTTGAGTTAAACACAAAAAAGGCATGAATGGCGGGGTTTAAGTCTTTACTAGTTAGGGCTTTACCCAGCTGCACCATGTTTATTTTTCTGTTTTTTTTGTTTTTCAGTTCTTCGGGTGTATCAAGAAGTTGGTAGTTGAGGGCATCGCCAAAAAGTTCATAAGTCATGTTCATCAGCCCACCGCCCAACTGTTTCCAAGCTCCCGTGAGGGCGGGCAGCATGGCAATGGCCCGGGCGGCACTGGCCCCGTTGGCTTGGTGCTCAAGGCCAATCAAGACCCTGATGAGCGCTGGACTTCCTTTGGCGTATTCGCGGGCTAATTGGGTGATGTCTGCTTCGTTGAGACCCGTTATTTGAGCCACGGCTTGGGGTGAATACTGTTCTACGTGCTTGGTCAATTCAGCAATTCCTGTGGTGTACTTATCAATATATTCTTGGTCTTGCAGTTTTTCGTTTAAAATAACGTAAATCAGCCCCAACGCCAATGCGGTATCGGTGCCTGGCAGCGGTTGAATGTGCCAATCGGCCTGCATGGCAGTTTGCGATTGAAACGGGTCAATGACCACCAACTTTGCACCTTTTGCGCGGGCTTTTTCAATAATCGTCCATAAATGTTGATTGGAATGAACGGGGTTTGTGCCCCACAAAACAAGGTATCGGCCATGAATGATGTCTTCGGGTAATACGCCCGTGGTTTGGCCGTTGGTCGCCATGATGCCTGCTTCCACGGCTCCACCGCAGATGCTTCGTTCCAATTGAGTAGCCCCGATATAGGAAAAGAAATTATCCCCCGCGCCGATTTGTACTTTGCCTTCGTTGCCTCCGTAACTAAACGGCAGAATTGCCTCTCCGCCCTTTTCTTTGATGATTATTTGCAGTTGGGCGTTGATTTCCGCAATCGCTTTTTCCCACGTTATTTCCTCAAACTTTCCTTCACCTTTTTTACCAATTCTTTTCAAAGGATGAAGCAATCGGTTGGGAGAGTAGGTGACGTCGGTGGGATAATTGGCCATTTTGTCGCAGAGTTTTCCCGCCGTAAAAGGATGCTCGGCAGGAGCTTTAAAATCGGTGATTTGGTTGTTGGCAACGGTCACCTGCCAACTGCACGAGTCGGGGCAGTCTAAACAACAAGCTCCATGGACCGTTTTGGCAGCGTTGGCATCCGAACAAGAAGAAGCAATGAGGGGCATCAAACTAAGGCCAACGGCTCCTTGTGTACTGATTCCAATGAAGTTACGGCGGGTTATTTCTTTGGAGATAGTCATATTTGTAGGGGTTTAGCAAGGTACGATGACGAATGCAAAATATTCATAAAATACTGTCGGGCGGAAAAGCAGGGGCGCCCAGTTCCGACAGCACTCTATTTTTAGGGCTTTTGGATATTTCCATCCAACAACATCACCGTGTGCAGTATTACATTGGCTCCTTTTGCCATTTCGGAGGGAGAGGAATACTCTATGGGATTGTGGCTGATGCCGTCTTTGCTGGGAATAAAAAGGAGACCGACGGGCCCTAATTTTCCCATTTCCTGCGTGTCATGGCCTGCTCCGCTTTGCATTTTGATGTAGGAAAGCCCCAAGGATTTTGCCGTCGCCATCATCTTCTCCTGAATTTCCTGGCTGGCTATGGTTGACATTGAACTTCTGAGGTGCTCAAATACGATTTCGGTACGGGTTTCTTTGGCAATTTGACTGGCACATTTTTCAATGTCGGCAAACATTTTCATGACTTTCTCTTGGGATAAATCCCGCATTTGCAGGCTCATGGTGACTTTCCCGGGGATGACATTAGGCGCCCCCGGCAGCACAGACATTTTTCCCACACTGCCTACTTGCGCACCTTCATAGCTATTGACCACTTCGTTGACGGCCAGAACCAACTTGGAAGCCGCAATGAGAGCATCTTGTCGGTCGTTCATAGGCGTACTTCCAGCATGGTTGGCCATTCCTGTAACGGTAATGTCCCAATCACTAATGCCGACTATCCCTTCTACGATCGCCACATCAATCTTACGGGTTTCTAAAACTTTGCTCTGCTCAATGTGGATTTCAAGAAAAGCGGCCAGATCCCCTTTTTTTCGAATGGCTTCACTCAATTTATCGGGATTCCCTCCCAGCGCTTTGATACCTTCTCCGAAGGTTAAGCCACTGGTACTCTTTTGGGACAAAATCTCTTTGGGTAGATTTCCAGTCATGGCCCTGCTTCCAACCAAGCCTCCTTCTTCATTCTGAAAAATCAGCACTTCGAGGGGGTGGTCGGTGGTGATTTTGTTTTCGTTCAGAACTTCAATGACTTCGAGGGCGGTTATTGAGCCCAACGTTCCGTCGTAATTGCCCCCGTCGGGCACCATGTCAATGTGCGAACCAAAAGCAATGGGTTTGAGTGATGGATTTTTTCCTTTGCGTTTGCCAATGATGTTTCCTCCTGCGTCAATGCTTACTTCAAGGCCAGCTTTTTTCATTAAGCCGATAAACCAAGCCCGCCCTTCTACATCACCTTGGCTATAGGCCACTCGGTAGCCACGGCCTTTTTCGTCTCGACCAATCTTTGCCAATTCATTAATGCGACTTAAAATTCGCTGTTCGTTTACCTTCAAATTGGTTAAGCGGCCATCATGTTTGGGCGTGGTCTGACCCATTGTCGAATAAGACAAACTACTGATAATTAATAAAATAAGGGGTGAAAGGCTGAGTAATATTTGTTTCATTTTTTGGTAAATGTATGTTTGAGAAAAATGTGACAAAGACTTTGGACGTCAAGACCCAAAAGCACTACCATTTGTTTACTCACTTTTTACCACGCTATCGTAGTAACTTCGCAATGAATTTAACTTCGTATAACCCCCAAGCAATACTTTTTGGGCAGATGTTTCAACGTCTGTCCAAGGCAATGTCGTTTCGGGTTTGACTCCAAAAACAGTTTGGTAAATGTAATTCACCTGAATGGGTAAAATACGATTGGGCAAGCTACTGCCAAACTCGCCAATGTAGCCAATGGGCGAAGCAAGCAAAACCCTCCAATTGATATTTTTAGCCGTTAGTTTTTCAAATTGGTCCGTCTGGTTAATCAAAAGCGGTGGAACGAGTTCTGCCGAGTGGCTCAACATTCGCATCAGGCCGCCCAACATCAAGACTACTTTAGCGAGCAAAACGGCGTTGGCAATGCCCAGAAATTGAATGACATACATTGCACTTCCATAGGTCGCAACCCCCATTAGTAGGAAGAAAAGTCCAAATCTTTTGTCGCCAATCAATACCGACTGAATCAGAATTAAGAATAAGGCAATAAAAGGAATACTCCAATGCCAGCTTTCAAAAACGACGAACCATAAAACTGCCTCAACAATGATGGTGGAATGGGTAATTTTGGTGGCCCAAGTGGTGTGCAGCAGGGCGTAACCGATGGATTGATAGTCTAAATCTACGTTGGTTTGGGGCTTAAAAACATTGTGCAGCGGCAAAAATTGACCGACAATGCGGTCGGGCAATACATTACATAAAACATACAGCACAACCGTGGCAATAAGGGTAAAAACCCAAATTTGGTTGATAATTGTTGAGTAGTTGGCAAGCCATTTAATTAATTCCATCGCGATAAAAAATAATTTACAATCGTTTGATTTACAATAATCTATTGTTGAATTGTATTCGAATTAACGTCGGCGAGCAATTCAATTGCGGGTTTAAAACCTAGCTGACGTTTGCTCTCTGTTTTTCAATGCTGTATTCTTGGAATCAGGCAATTTTTTATGGGCTTCCATTCCTCCTTTTTCAAAGAATTTGACAATACTTTCAAACTGATGCGTGAGGTAATTTGGCATAATGAGATTCATCATAAATGCGGGAAAACGCCCTCCTTGATTTTCTCGGTCAATGAGTACCAGTTGGCTGGTGCCATCTGCATTGGCTTCAAACAAATGCCCGCCCCACCAATCAATTCTTTCAAAACCATCTGGCACAGGAAAATCATCCAACACGATTGACCGAAAACTGGTCTGAATCGTTTTATCATCTATTTTTCTTGACCATTGAATATACAACAGGTCTCGTTTTGAAATAAACGGAACGTTGGGGTTGAATTGTTGATAGATAATTTGGGTGTTTTCATCTATCTCTTTTACCACATAACCGCCTGTGTATTCGGCGGTCCAATAGTGGTGATAATCAATCATTTTATTGGTAAACACATCAAATACTTCGTCGTGTGGGGCTGCTACACAAGGCAACCGCCACCTGAACAGGTCGTTTTTATCATCTACAAAAGGTCGTTGCCAAATGCTGATGCCTTTCTTGTGGCTTCTTTCTTTCCAGCCTTCGTTAGAAGTCATCAAGGCCAGGTCGGTATCCAACCATTTTCCCTTATTCAATTGCCAATCTTTTAGGTTTATCATAATCTATCTTTATTTTTTGCTCAATTCCGCATAATCAAACACCAAATTGCAGAAGGTAATCACGCCTAATTTAAAGGCAGTATCATCAACCATAAATTCAGGTGTATGATGTGGTCCTGCGGTTTTTGGGTTTTTACCTTTGGACATGCCCCCTAAACGAAAAAATAAGCCCGGCACTTTTTGGGCATAAAATGAAAAATCTTCTGAGCCCGTAACGGCTGGAATGAGGAGGACGTTTTCTACACCTGCCGATTTTTGCAAGGAAGGCAACATCGCTTTGGTAAGTACTGGATTGTTAAAAGTAACGGGATAACGAATCGTATAGGGAACCTCAACGACGGCCGTTGCCCCGGCTGCTTCGGCTGTTTTTTCGGCAATTTGCTTAATACGGCTATAAATCAAACTTTCATCTTCATTGCTTAAAGTCCTCACCGTACCCATCATCTCTACTTGGTTGGGAATAATGTTAGAACGATTTCCTCCATTTATGGACCCGATCGTTACGACTGCGGCATTTTCTGTCAGATTTACATTTCGGCTCACTATTTGTTGAAGGCTGGTAATGATTTGGGCAGAAACAAGAATCGGATCGACCGATAGCCAGGGATAAGCCCCATGACTGGGTTTGCCTTTTACCGTAATTTTAAAATCAGAAGCTCCCGCCATAAATCCAGCAGGACGATAGGAAAGGCTTCCAACTTCCAATTGGGAGTTGATATGCAACCCAAAAATTGCCTCCACTTTTGGATTTTCCAGTACGCCTTCTTTTACCATCAAATCAGCCCCACCTTCTTCACCTTTTGGTGCGCCTTCTTCGGCGGGTTGAAAGATGAATTTGATTGTGCCTTTCAACTCTTTTTTCATGCTTGCCAATACTTCGGCAACGCCCATCAATATCGCCACGTGGGCATCGTGCCCGCAGGCGTGCATTACGCTGGTTTCTTTGCCGTTGTACATGGTTTTTACTTTGGAAGCAAAGGGCAAATCGTTTGTTTCTTCTACGGGCAACGCATCCATGTCCGCTCTCAATGCAATCACAGGGCCTGGTTTATCGCCTTTTAAAATACCTACTACACCAGTAACACCCACTTTTGTTTTTAAGTCAATACCCAACGATTGTAAATGTTTGGCTATGAGTTCGGCCGTACGAAACTCTCGGTTTCCCAATTCGGGATTTTGATGAATGTCGTGCCGCCAAGCAATTACTTTTAGTTCTATTTTAGCAGCATTATTAGCAATGAGTTCGCTGTAATTGCTCTTTTGGGCCAAAAGCTGAAAAGAAAATAGATTGAGTAATGCGATAAATATGAGGGTAGTTTGTCTGGTTTTCATTTTTAAAATTGATTTATTGATTGAAAAAATTGAGAAAATAGGGAGGGAATATCTAATCAGTAAAACGTATCCACCCATAATCGCCCAAAGGTTTGCCATACATCTGTATTGCGAGCATGATACACAGACACAAAGGAAAAAAGTACCCCAGCAACAATCGCATTAGGTTTCCAATCCAATTTTTTCCTGATGTCAACGACCAATAAATTAGATGCAATAAGTAAAGTCAAATACATTTCGTACATGATTTCGGCGGCAAAGTATCCATAAAATATCCTGCCCAAAGTGGGTGTAATCATCAGCAGTGCCGTTCCAATCATAAAACGGACATGATAAAAAGTATGTTTCCTGTAAATAATGGCAAGAGCATATAAAACGAGGAAGCTCAATAATTGCATGATGGTAGAAGCTTGACCTGCTATTTCTTTTTCAATTGAGCTGTTTGGCAAGTTCTTGTGGTAAGAAAGTTTTAGTATCAAAAACATCGAAACAACCATTAATGGAGCAGTGATGTATGATAATTTCCCCAAAAACCGATGTGCAGCAAATCGCTTTTTATGAATCAAAATAGGTTGAACTACCAATAGAATAATCCAAGAAGCCATCAAAGCCCCGTGGATGTGATGCAGCCAAGTGAATTTTTCAAACTTTGGAAAATACTTAATATAGAATGGATGAAAACCTATTTGTAGGGTAATAAACAGCAATACCATGCAAACAATGATAGCTTTGGTATTGATGGACTGAATTGTTTTGGGTTGTTGCATTGCTTTGTTGGAAATGCAGTCAGTTGTTTCCACCTGACAATTACTTCTTGCTAAACTCCATTCTTTTATACTCCGAAGCATCGGGTGAACCTGCGGTAACTTGCAAAAAAGGTGTACCTGTCAAAGTCATAATCACCGAACCGAACGTAAAGCCGCCTCGGCCCAATGAGAGTGAAACACAAACAGGGTTTTTCGCATCGTCTTTTGACCGCAGGGTTTCTTTGATGAGACTGTCTTCAATGTTTGTGGCTTCGCCAATCCTTTTTTGAACAGCCGCCAAACGAATGTAACTGTTTGATTGAATGGGTTTTACATCTGCTTTGGGATTGAATTTTTCAAACCAAGGTTTTACGTCGTCATTCACAATGGGGTGGTTGGTATGATAGACTGTTCCGTTGGTGTTTTTTGGGTCAAACCTAACGACTTTATTGGCAGAGGCCTCAAAATCAAATACTTCGCCTTTGATACCAATAATGTAATTTTGCCCCGATGCGTGCGGAACCGTTTGAATGAAATTTAGTATGTCTTTTTTATCAGTTGAGTTAAGAATATGCCGCACGATAAAAGCTACTGGCAATCCTTTGTTGGAGGCTTTGAGTTCCATAAGCGTATTCATGCAAGCCCCAATGCCCATTTCGTTCATACCATTGAGGGCAATGGCTCCTGGATGCGTCAGAATAAACTGTTCGGGGCGATCGGGCGTTCTTTCCAACCGCATCACCATTTGATATCCTTCTGTATAGCTCTCAATGTCCATATTTTGGGCAATGTAGCTCGTGCTTCCTTTGATGGATGGTATGCCCATGCCGCTGCAATGGTGTTTTGAGATATCGTTAAGATAGACCCAAAATTCGTCTAACAGATTGAAAACCATGATGTCGTTAAAAGATTGGCCTGAGCCATCGGCAATGCCTCGGACTTCTTCGTACAATTCGGGCGTGTATTTTTTGATGTCGTCGGTAAATTGAGCGTAGGCTGTAAACTCTTTGATGACCTGGTCAGCATCTTTTTTCAGGTTATGAGCAGTTTTCTTTTTCATTTTCACCAAGAGCTCACCGATTTCTTTTTTCAGAAGTTTGCCATGTTGCAAGCCCAACTCGTAGCCACTACCCGAAAGCTTGACTTCCCTGATTTCTCTTGTTGAGGATGGAGTTTGACCCAATACCCCCATAGAGTACGCGACAAGGAGTAAAATAATTAGGTTGGTTTTCATTTTGATTAGTTTTTGGGTAGTCATTTTATTTGAAATTTTCCGTTTTTATCTACATACTGCCAAGTATCGCTCTTCCAAACGCTGTATTCGCCTTCTTTGACGGTTTGGCACTTGGTACTGACTTTGGCTTTGCCGTTTTCGAAAGGGTAGGCACAATCGAACTGTGGCTCTATGACGATTTCGTACGTTTTGGCATCGGCATAGCCGATCTTGCCATTTTTTACCACTCTTATTAGTCCATCGGCAGCATAATCGGGGCCGTTGTCATAAACAAAGACTGCGTAGAGTGCCATTTTTTTGCTGTTCATGATGACCCATTTGCCATCGCTGACTTGCTCCATCACCAATGAATCGGTGACGGTCTGCTTTTCTTCCTTGTCGGTGGTTGAAGTACAAGCGGCACCTGTGAGTAATACCCCAACAAGTAGCGATAATAGGATGTGATGAAGTGTTGTTTTCATAAATTGATTTATTATTTTGAAAAGGAAAATGATTACTTCAAAGCATCCCATTCTTCTTTGGTAGCCTTAGATTTTTGGTATTCCATCAAACATACCCACTTGCCATCTCGCTTTACCAGCAATGCTTCTAAATGTGTATAACTCTCGGCAATGAGCTTGCCCGTGCTATCGTGGGAGGTGAAATAGAAAATGCCTGTTTCGTGTGCCGTAGTTTCACCACCTATTCTTTGTGAAAAACGAAACTGAACGTTATCCATCTGCTTCCCGTTTTTGGTATCAAGAAAACCCTGTTTCCACCCAGCCAATGCAGCCGTCATAGGTACTGAATACTTATTTTTTCCTGAGGTAGTCACCAAGACGGCATTCTCGTGGCAAGTAGCTTTGTAGCCCTCAAAATCACCTTCTTTTACCGTTCGGGATATTTCCTTCCAATAGCTCTTGTCTATTTCGGCTATTCGCAGAGCGTCTGTATTAGTTTGGCCTATCACTTTTGTGGTTGCTATACAGGCAAGAAAAATAACGGTTGGAAAGAAGGCCTTGCTTTTCATAAATATTTGATTTTATTGGTTTAAAAAATGAAGTGCTATCAATTAGTACCCCGACTTGTACCAGCCCAAATGTCAATTTTAACGGTATCAGATAAGACAATGCTTTTTTCACCCAAACCAAAGTCCAAGCGATTCAGCGAAAATGTTCCCTTGAATTCTGCTTTGCGGTTGGTTTGTTTGAACATAAATGGTATCACAATTTCTTTCATTTGTCCTTTGAGTGTAATGGCGCAATAGGCATCAAAACCGTTTTTTGATTGTATTATTTTTTTGCTTTCGATTTTGATGGTTGGGTATTTCTCAATGTCAAAATAATCCGCTTTTTTCAAATGTTTGTCCCGCAGTTTGATGCCAGTGTGTAGGGTTTCGGGCTTGGCTTCAGCCACAAAAAAACTTCTGTCTAATTTGTTTTTTGAGAATTTGATTTGGGCAGTTATTCCTGTCATGCTACCCTCTACGTCAAGACCTGCGTTTGAAATGTAAAAGACAAGGCGGGTGGAATCAATTTTCCAAGAATCTTGACCAAAAACCCAGTTTGATGCGAGGGTAAAAAGCGCTATGTAGCCGATTATTAATTTAAATTTCATCTTTTAAAGCGTTTTAAGAAATGCTATCAATGCTGTTTTTTCCTCTTTTGTGATATCCATTCCAAATTCATGTCCTTTTATTGCCATTGTTTTGGCGAAGGCGGGTTTAAATCCAGTAGGAACATAATCATCGTCAAGTCTTCGTTTGTCGAGCCAATCTTCCAAAGTCGCTACATTGCCACTATGCCCAAATGGACTGCGATACCAAACGCCTAATAGTGAAGGAACTTTGTAATATCCTGTACCACGCCTTGTATATAAGGCTAATTCAGGATTGGTTTCGACTGAAACATCAAAAATGTCGTATGATTTATAATGACTTGCAGGGGGGGTAAAACCATCAACGGGTGTTAATTTATTGTTTGTATAGAGTGGTGGTGTGTGGCAGGTAACACATCCTTCCCGTTTAAAAACCAATTCACCTTTTTTAACCAAATCTGGCGGAAATGAATTTGGGTTTTTAGGTGCTTTTAATGAATACAAATATTTCCCCAAAGCATATAATTGCATTTCAGAATAGCGGTCAGAGCATCCTAAAAACGGTGCCTTGCCAACTTCGGGTAAGGTCTTGAAATCAGTAGCGGCGGGTATATAACCATTATAACTATTGAGCATATCCAATAATTGGTTAAATGCTGCATACCGCATTATATCGCCAATATTGCGGTGCATCATCAATCCCGTATAATCAAGATATTTCCTGTCTTTGATGCCGATTAAGTCAGGAATATTTGTTGGCTGATTATAATTTGAACCATGCCTTATCATTACACCCGATGGGATTGCTTTTAAGTAAGCGATAATTCTGGCTGCACTAATGGTATCAAGTTCAGTTTGAGAAGAATGACTAACCCAAGGTGCTTTTTGCAACATATTCCTGCCAGCTCTCATTCCTTCATCAAATTCTTTCAACTTTTCCTTAGGCAATGATTTTAATGCGTTTTCAGCACCAAATCCATCTATTTTATCCAACGGAAAATTTCCTTGTGCCCCCTTTATAGTTGTACCATCTGGCATTACCCGAGTGTGGCACATGGCACATGAAAAAACGCCAACCTTAATTTTTGATTTTTCATCAACCACGTAGGAATAATACGGAAATGTTTTTTTAGAAATAGGAATTTCGGCATTTTGGATAGATGCTTTAAGCTCCGCAAGAAAATTATCTGAATAGTCAAACGTGGCTAATGGTGCACTAAACACTTCTTCACCTAATCGAATTAGGTCTTGTTCCGTTTTGGGTTCGTTTTGAAATATATCAACAGGGTCAAGCGATTTTAGCGAATCTATATATTTTCGATTTGCCTCCGTATCATCTGTTAAAAGTATGGGGTAGCTTTTAAAAATTTTTCTCTCGGGAAGTTTGTAATAATACTCCTCTGAAATGGGTGTAACTGATACCGCCGCATCCGTTGGGGGAAGCATAAACTTGGTAATTTCAGCTATATCCCAAGTTTTCGGAATGTCAAAAGAGGCTGATTTCAGTTGAAATCCAATGCTAAAAGTAGTACTTATAGCAATAACTGATAGGGCCGTACTTCTTAAAAGTGTTCTTCTTTTCATTGTAGAAGGGGTTTATTCTTAAAAATTGAGAAATCACTTCGCTGAGGATTGTGCAATCGTTTTGGTGATTGTTAAAAAAGTAAGAAGTAGGGTTGTCAGAAAAAAGATATTTTTTTTCATTGTTGAAATTGGTTTTTTGATTGAAAAATAGCGAAAATGCTGAGGGGACGGTGGTTGCTTGGTCGTTGTGACAAAAACACCAAGTCCCCATTTCATTCAAGACTTGCGGAGACGGGTAGCCTTTTAATTATTGATGCTTGTCACAAGCCAGCTTTATTTGTAAGTTCCTTAAATCTTTCATCACTTCTGATACGTTGCCAACGAGGGTCATGGTTGAGCCAAAGCAACCAACCATGAATACCATCGCCATCTTCCACAACTCTGTTGAGCCACATAAACGTGTTGTCGAAATCACCAAGTGCTTCATAGACTCCAGCTATTTGATATTTCACCACATGTTCACCTCTTCCAAACCTGTCTAATAATTCTTGAAGTGCCTTTTTTCCATTTTCAATGTCACCGGCCTGAACATAGGCACGGGCAAGATGGCCTACACCACCCGCATCACCTTGTAGCGATGGTGTGGCAATTTTACTTTCTTCCAAAGCTTTGTCGAACTTTCCAAGCTCTGCCAATGCAAGCCCTTTATAAAAATGAAGAACTGCACCGCCAGGATTACGGGCAATAAGACTATCGCTATAATTAATAACCCAATCGTAATCATGTGCCATAAAACGCATACGTGTGGAGTTGTAAAGGATGCTTCGTCTTGTTACACTGTCGGCATCGGCAAGGGCTTTTTCTCTTACTTTATAAGCTTCGGTAAAATTGTTTTGCGCTGCCAATAAGATGGCATATTCAAATCTTATCCACGCATTTTTAGTGTCTACTTTTAAAATTCGCTCCAGAATTTCTCTTGCACAGGTATAGTCGTTCTGTAATGCTATTTTCCCCTCTGCTATTCCTCTGAGTCCCGTAACACTGTGAGGATTTAAAGAAAAGGCTTTAAAGAAATATTCCAACGATTTTTCACTTCCCATTTTCTTTTGCATACCTGCAAATCTCGGTGCTGAACCGTAAATGTCACTCAATGTATAGTAGGCCCTGTCATTGGTTGTATCTGCGGCTATGGCGCTTTCAAGTATTTCAATTATTTTCCCAACACTCTCTTTAGTAAGGGGTAAATATTTTTTCCTTGTTTCAATCAAAGAATCAGAACGCATTCGTTGTGGGGAGACATTCACCTCATTTGTCAACTTAGGTAGATTAGTAGGACATTCAGATGGGAATCCTTTTGGCAAGGGCTTTTGTTGTGCAAAAGTGTATAGGCTTGAACAGCCTATAAAAACAATTAGAGAAATGATTAATTTTTTCATTTTTAAAATTGATTTTTTGGTTGAAAAATAGTTATCACCTCTCAAACCCTACTTGACTCAACATCATCAAGTCGCGCCCCGTGGCAGCCTTGTCGTTTTTACAGAAAAAATAGACATCATACTTGCCCATTTGTGTCTTTATCGGGGTGGTGTATATGAGTGGCAACCCCATTGGTTTTGGTGCAATGGACAACGTACCAATCAACGTACCTTCATGAAGCGGTTTTCCTCGGGTGTATGTGGCTTTTTTTTCTTGGCATGAGGCAAAAAGAACAAGAAAGAATAAATCAATGAAATACAGCACCTTATATGGTATAAAGTAAGATTGTAGCTTTTGATTTTTGGAGGTAGTATCGGGCGTGGGCGACCCGATAGTTCTCTCCATCACTTCCCTTTTACCGATACGGTTGTCTCTTTTTCTCCTTTCTCATTTGTAAAATTTTCCATCATTTTTACTTCACCAGAGGGCATAACTTCAAAAACAAAAGATAATTGATACTTGGGTGGCACCCCCGATATTGTGAAAGTGTTGTTAGTGATGTATTCTAAATTCATCCCGAAAGGCATACCATTTGCTTTATCGCCTTTTATCCATAATTGTTTGTCTTTTTTGATAAGTTCGGTTTTTTTATTCGCATCTTTTTCATTCACATAAATGCCAATCAAACGGTCAAGTGCAGCAGGTTCTGCGGCGAGTTTTTTAGCCATACTGATGTCAAAAGATACTTTTTTGCTTCCGTCTTTCAGATTTTGGACTTCCAGAATCCTTCTTTTGGCGGTTGGAGAAGCCGAACCACTATCCTTTTCAAGCCAAGGGTCGCCCGTGAAATAAAGTTGAGTCACTAATGGCTGATAACCTTCGGCAGAAATCATCAGGTGAAAATGCGCTGGTCGGTAGTTGTCGCCCTCACCGTAAGGAACTGGCAAAATGGTTTTGAAAGAGTAATTACCTTCATTATCAGAATAGAGCGTGCCTCGATATTTAAAATCAGCCGATTCGTTGTCATATACACCGTTGCCGTCGCAATGCCAAAGTTCTATTTTGGCGTTTTTGTAAGGTGTTATGCAATCGTCGTGTTTGATTTTGCCGAATAATTCAATCGGGGCGCCTTTTTCGCCTTTAATGACGAGGCTGCTCCGAACTGGGCTGTCGGGGCGGTAAAATGGGCCTAAAACATCGGAGGTTGTTTCGCAGTCGCCCACGTAGCGGTCGCCTTCTAAACGTACAAAGCCAGTAGCCGATACCGCAATGGCTGATAAAGCCGAGGTTTTCAAAAATATCCTTCTTTTCATTGTTGTCAATTGTTTTATCGTTAAAAAATGGAGAAAGTTTTGAGAGATTTTTTACCTTTTAAACGGCTGCATTTGCCAATACGTCAAACTTCGCCATAGCCATTCTAGTGGGCCGAAACGGAAGTACTTTAACCATATCGGGCTAACAATCAATTGAAAAACCCAAATACTGATAACGATATAATACAACTCATAGCGCTGCAATTTGCCGTACATCGAAAAGCCATAACCCAAGAATATGAAATTGCAAATAATAGAATGGGTGATGTAATTGGTAAAGGCCATTTGCCCCACTGCCGCCAACGATTTTTGTAGAAAAGGCAGAAAACCTGATTTGACAAATAGCATGATGAGGGCAATATGCCCGCAGGTGGTGGGGATTCTGCCCAGATTATAAGTCATAAAGGTTTTGTAGATAGACAGAATAGAAAAATTTGAGGATACGATGTGCGACCCTTCAAAATAATTAATAGTAATACCGATACCATAGCCCATCAATGCCATAAGCCAATAAAACCGATTCGATTTGGCAGCTTTCAGAATTCCCATTTTGAAAAATGCCATGCCCCACAGCATCATAGCCAGCGTATCCCAAAAATTGAGAAAGTATAGAAACGTCGTCTCCATGTATTGATTCACAGGCAATTTGTGCATCACAATACTCCAATACCCTTTACTTCGAGCAGTCATTTCTTCCTTTACTTGTGTGGGAGTCGCTTTTTCTTCTTTTAGGATTGCATTCCACTTTTCAATAGCAGTAGAATCTTCTTTGACGAGATTTCTCCCAGTTGTTTTCTTCGTTTGGGCTATTGTAACCTTTCCAAAAGCATCTTTAATTTTGAAATAATCCTTTACATTAAAAGCAGCCGCAACGATTAAGATAATAGCCGATGCCATGATGAGATGTTTGGGTGCAAGATGTCTAAAACTAAACGCAAACATGCCCACAATGCCATAAGTATAGAGTATATCTCCATCCCACAACAGCAAATAGCAATGGATAACCCCAAAAAGCACCATCCACATCAATCGGCGGAAAAAGAGATCGGTTACGACTGTGCCTGACGTGTTTTCAACTGAACGGCCAGTAAATAATAGAATGCCTGCCCCAAATAACATGGAAAACATCCCTCGCATGGTACCTTCAAAAAACAGCGTATTCATCCACCAAACCGTAAGGTTCCAGCCCGTGGCACCACCGTTGTTGGTTGGGTCAAAATAGGCTTTGTAGAGCCCAAAAACGATAATGTTCATTAATAAAATACCGAAGAGAGAAATACCCCTGATGGTGTCCATTGCTAAAATCCGTTCGGATTTGGTAGTAGGTTGTAGGGTTTCTTGAGTTTGCATAAGCACTAAGGTTTTTGGTATAAGTTATTGGTACTTACTGTTTCAAGTTTTATTTTTTGAAAGGCTGTATTTTCCAATACGTCAAGCTACGCCAGAGCCATTCGAGCGGTCCAAACAAAAAATACTTTAGCCATATCGGACTGATAATCAACTGAAAAATCCAAATTGCGAAGGCTACGAAGTAAATTTGATAGAATTCCAGTTCGGCAAAGTAGTTGAGACCGTAGCCAAAGAAAAACAGCGTACATATCACCGAGTGTGAGATATAATTGGTGAAAGCCATACGGCCCACCGCTACTAAGCGGTTCATTAAGCCCTGCACCATGCCCGATTTGTAAAGCAAAATCAGCGAAGCGGCATGACCCATCACCAACAAAATACGCTGAAAAGGATAAATCAAATTGACCCAGTTGATAGGCACTTGTTCCATGCGGGCGAGGTTGGCTTCGAGCGTGGAAAAATGATGAAAAGCGTAATAATTAGCATAAATCACCAAGGGCAAGCCCAAGCCATATCCGATTTTGATAACCGTCCAATAATCTTTGTTTGACCAAGCGCCCGTCAAAAAACCCCATTTGAAAAGTGCCAACCCCAACAGCATCAGCGCCAACGAATCCCAGACTTCAAAGGGCAGATATTTGGTCTGAATGTCAAAAGCAATGGGGCGCAAATAACTAGCCACGGTGCTATAATTCGACTTCATTTTCAGGGTATTGGCCTTGGCATCTTCACGGTTGGGAATCATGGTTTTTTCTATTTCTCGCCATTCGGTCAATGCCTTGTTTTGGGTTGCAGTCAACGTTTGATTTTGACTTTTGGCTTTGGTGGCTTCCACATAAGCAATTCGTTTTTCGCGGATGTCTTGGTACTGAATCGTGCCTGCCACAAAACTAACCACGGCTACGATGGGTACCGCCCACACCAAGTATTTGGGCGGAACGTTACGAAAAAGGTACAAAATCATACCGCAAACGGCATAGAGATAAAGAATCTCCCCAATCCAAAGAATCAAGTGGGAGTGTATCAATCCAAACAACAGCAACCAAAACATACGACGGTAATAGAGGGCATGAACCGAAACCCCTTTGGTGCCTTTGTTGGCAATAAACAGCAACACGCCCGCCCCAAATACCATCCCAAACATGGCCCTCATTTTGCCCTCAAAAAAAATACCGATGAATTGATAGAGCCAAAAGTTTGGGTTATCGGGGTCATTTTTGAAGATTTCAAACGAATAATCTGCCATTGAAAAGCCAGGAATGTTCATTAATAAAATGCCGAGTAGCGCAAACCCTCGCAGCATATCAATGGTTTTGATACGATTTGACTCCGATACAGGCGCGATGGTTGAAGACTGAGAAGAAATGAGTTGTTCCATTGGTTTTGAGAGGGTTTAAGTAGGGTAATGGTAATGTATGGGCTTCTTTCTTATAGGTTACCAAACACAACAAAGATAAAAAGCGGGTTTCTGAAAGGCTGCTCTTATTGTTCCAAAGACTTTGTTTATTGTTCCAAAACTTTGTCTATTGTTCCAAAGTGTGAGTTTCTATCTATTAACTAGCTCTTAGCGCTGGGTATAATAAAGAATTCAAGGCAAGTGAAATCTTCATTCTGTCCCTAAAATCGGGCTTCTATCCCTAAAATTTTGACGCCTTTGTATGCCAATTTAGCTTTGGTACATTATCAAAAAGCAGGAAGCCGAAAATGCTGATTCAGAGTAGGCAACAAATAGTAAACCTTTACCTAAATGAAAACTTTAAAAACCATTGGAATGATTCTGCTCATTGGCCTTACATTAACATCTTATGCCCAAGAGCGGGGGCGTTCTTTTAGCCCTAATTATCAAGGCTATTATTATTTAAGGACGGCATTCACGGGCGACGCCCTATCTCTTGAAAGCAATGGCTCAGCGAGTAATGTTATGACTGGTGCATCGTTCATGTCTTCCCAAAAAGGTGCGACTGGAACAATGTGGAAATTGGTTCCAGATGCTAAAAATAAAGGTTGGTATCGCTTAAAATCGAATGATCAGGGCGATGGTAGATGTTTGGAGGCTAATACTGCCGGGGGAGAGAAAGATGGACGGTCTTTTATGGATAATTGTCAAGATGTAACAGGGCAACTATGGCGATTAGATTTAGTGAGTGCCAATAACGGGGACCACCTTTATAGATTACGTACAATGCTCCATGGCAACAACTTTTCTTTGGAAGGAAATAAGCCTGAAAATAAATCTGTATATTCGGGCAATGCATTTATGGATAAAACTCAGAATGTTTCGGGCCAAATGTGGAGATTAGTACCAGTGCAATAAATAAACAATCAATGTCTCTACGTAACCCAACATGTTTAATTTATAGTATTGATACATGCGCCTGTGAATGTAAAGGATTCTAACTGTAGCAGTTATTCATGTCTTATACTATTTTCTCAATACCAGCTGCTGTTATTAATTGAAAATCTCAACATTTTCTTTACAAAGAAACAATGCTGTGAAGGAGTTTTATGGTCTGAAAGATTAATAAATAGACTTCTGTAAACCACAAAAATGAATATGATTTTGTGTTAAGTTTACAGAAAGATTTATTAAAGCAAATAAAATCAACTTCCCGAAAGTTTTAGTCCTTTCGGGAAGTTCTTTAGCAATTATGCCGAGCAAACTCATTAAAATATCACTTTTGCTAATCACGGCTTTGGCTACCTCTGGCTTTGGTCAACCACTTAGTTTGCCGGCGAAAGAGGTCGATAGATTGAAACAAAATCTGACGGTTTTTAAAGAAGACACCAATAGAGTCATTAGCTTATGGCGTTTGGCAAGGTATCATACCATGACAGAGCCTCGTCAGGCGGTGTTGTATGCAACTGAGGCAATTACGCTCGCCCGAAAACTCAAATACACCTACGGCGAATTGGTTTCTTTACAGTCTTTAAGTTTTGTATCAACCATTACAGGCGACTGGCAAAATGGTATGCAAACTGCTTATGAAGGTTTGAAAATAAGTCAAACCAAATACCCCAAATTAGAAATCGTATTTTATAATTTGATAGCACTTGTTTATGAAAAGCAACAAGATAGTAAACAGCGGCTGGAATGGCTATTGAAAGCCTATCATCACCCCGAAATCAACTCCTTACCCAACAATGGGAAATGGCTGATTTACCATAACATTGGTGAGGTTTACGAAAACCTAAATGAATATGATTCTGCAATGAAATATTCGGAAATAATAGATATTAATTGCCGAAAACTGAATATTCCCATAGAGGTATCGTATGCAAATGCAATAATGGGCAGAGTAGAAAAAAAACGAAAAAACTATGCAGAAGCATTGCAATACTTAAAAATAGCAATGAGTTTTTCGAACAAATTTGGTAATCCTTTTTTAGAATCAGAACAATCGGTTGATTTAGCAGGCATTTTTCATGCAATCCATCAACCAGACTCCGCTATTTTTTATGCCGAAAAAGCCTTAAATGGGGGTAGAAAATTTAAAAATTCAGTGCTGACAGCAAGTGCCGCAAAACTTTTAGCTGAGATATATGAACATAAAAATCCCTCAAAGGCCATCAATTATTTAAAAATTTTGAATGCTACAAATGATAGCCTTTATACCGCTACAAGAATTATTCAGACACAAAATATCGTAAACACTATACAACAACGTGAGCGAGATTTAAAAGAAGCAAAAAAAGATTACGATAACTCAATAAGGCAGAATGCACTCATCGGATTTCTCATTTCTTTAGGCTTGCTAACATTGATTTTGATACGAAACAACCGTCAGAAACAAAAAGGTGTGGCTATTTTGAAGGATAAAAACAGAGAAATAAGCCTTCAAAAAGATGAAATTGAAAAAACAATGGAGCAGAAGCAAATGCTACTTTCTGAGTTGCAACACCGAGTAAAAAATAACTTACAGTACGTTATCAGTATCTTAGAAATCCAGAAAGAATCAGTTAATTATAGCAATATTGACGACTTGATTAAAAGCAACCAAAATCGAATTCATTCGATTGCTCTGCTTCATAAAAAATTAAATTTAACCGATAGTGTCAATGACGTTGATTTGAAAAGATACATAACAGACCTCTCCGAACTCGTCAAAGATTCGTATGATAATAAATTTAAAAATGTGAATTTGTTTATCACTTGCGAAGTTGAAATTTTATCTATCACAAAGGCTTTGCCTTTAGGTCTGATAATCGTCGAATTGGTCAGCAATAGCATGAAACACGCCTTCAAAAACCAGCAAAATGGCATCATCGATATCGAAATTAGGTATGACACACATTCAAAAAAGAATTGCCTACAATACATTGACAATGGCGAAGGTTTTGATTTTGTAAATGTAGAAACCAAAGGGCTTGGCGTAGAAATAATGAAAGGTTTGATTGACCAACTCAATGGTAAAATAGAAACATACCTCAAAAAAGGCTTCGAACTGAAAATCTATTTTTAAAGATGAATCCAAAGGTAATTTTAGTCGTAGAAGACGATTATCTGAATAGAAGACTCACCAAGAAGATTCTTCAAGAAAATGGTTATCAGGTTTTAGAAGCAAAAAATGCCGACGAAGCCTTGAAGATTCTCAATAAAGAATTGGTTGACCTCACCATTCTCGACATCAACCTTGGCGATGGCGAAATGGACGGTATCAGCTTGGGAAATCTCATTCAAAACAAACAAAAAGTACCATTTATTTATCTGACTGCCTACGAAAACGCAAAAGTTATCAGCGAAGCCGTAGCAACTTCGCCATATTCATATTTAACCAAACCGTTTAAAAACAGCGACTTAGTTGCCTCTGTCGAATTGGCAATTATCAAATCTGCCAAAGAAGACAAACCCAAACCTACAATTTTGGTAAAAGATGGTGAATACAAGGTTGCATTGCCAATAGAAGACATCAACTATATCACATCAGAAGGCAACTATTTGCTATTTTACACCGATAAAAAGACCTATAAATGTCGCTCAACCATTGAGCAGATTCTTAAAGTTCTCCCGTCATTATCATTTATACAAATCCATCGAGCTTTTATTGTCAATAAAAACAAAGTTGAAAAGTTCAATTCTAAAAGCGTGATAGTAGGAAATTCTGAAATTCCTTTGTCGAAAAAAGATTTTCCAAATAATTTGTCGAGCACGGGGTAATATTTCCAAAATCTAAAACGATAGCCCAGAAGGAGAAAATCTTTTGCTCAATGTTGAATCTTAGAAGTAATAGTGTCGTTCAATTTTTGTTCCAATTCTTTCAAAATATCGGGATGCTCAGCGGCAAGATTTTTCGTTTCTTTGATGTCAGTTTTGAGATTGAAGAGCCGTTTTTCTATTCTATGACCGCTATCAATTTGTTTGTTTTTCATCCAGTCTGCCCCGTTTGATTTGGTGGGTTTGACGTATTTCCAATCTCCTTTTCGGAGGGCATACGTAAAGCCTTCTTCCAACAAATACTCCCTTCCTTTATCGGATTTTTCCAACCAAGAATCCATAAAATTCTGACTGTCGGGGCTCCCATGCTACTTTTACCCTGAAATTTCTGATGTGGTAAATCTTTCACCGTAACTTACCTTCATAGGGTCGTTGGTGTCTAAGCCCACTACTTTTTGATTTTCAACAAATAGGCAAGGCACTCTATCGCCCGTGGCGGGAATCAAAAAGCTATAATCAATGCCGATTTCTCGTGGCCCTGGACTGATTTCTTGGTTCCAATCCAAGGTGCCATTGCCTAAGCCCAAATGCCATTTTCCAACCACGCCCGTGGCGTAGCCCGCTTTTTTGAGCATACTGGCCAAGCTTCCTTGTTACGGATTTATCAGAAGTGGCGCTTCACCTTGCAAAATGGCCGCTTGACTCCTGAAAGCATGGCTGCCTGTAAGTAAAGAATAGTGAGAAGGGGTAAAAGTAAAAGCCGAGCAATGGGCATCACTGAAATTGACGCCATTCTTTGCCAAAAAATCAATATTGGGCGTTTTACGCCCATAGCGCCGTTTACGCCAATGTCACTATAACCCAATCATCCACGTAAATCAAAATGATATTGAGCTTTTGGAGCGTTGCTTGGGCTTTATAATCTGTATAGCAAAGGCAACGAATGCAATAAGTAGCGAAAGCTTTTTCAAAGGGTTCATTATCACGAAAATAAGCAGTTAGAAAATCGAATGTGAATAGACGCGAAATCAAGTCTTATTAATCCTTGGTCGTTTTACTTTTCCACCAGTTTTGGTTGGGTTGGTAATCTACCCTCAGAAAATTAAGCCTTTCTTTTTCGAGTTTTGGCATCAATACTTCTACATTGTTTTGGTGTTTTTTATGGGCCAATTCAAGGTTAAACTCAGGGTCTGGAACGGGATAATTGGCGTTTACGCTTTTCAGCCAATTGAGCAGTTTCGCCTTCAGCCTTTGCGTTTCCTTTTGATTTTTTGCGGCTAAATCGGTTTGTTCGTAGGGGTCTTTGGCTAACTCATACAGCTCATCATGCCCATCTTCCCAGTAGTGAATCAGCTTCCAATTTTTATACCTCATGGTAGAGTTTGGTTGACCGCCTTGATTTCCATAATGTGGATAATGCCAATACAATTCTCTATCTTTTAACACTTTACCCTCAAACAATGGCTTCAAACTAACGCCGTCTATGTGTTGTTTTGGCAAAAGCGGAATATTGGCAAAATCTAAAAGTGTCGGGAAAAAATCGGCCCCCGTGGCTGGAAAATCAATTTGTTTGACCTGCTTTTTCAACCAGGGGATTTTAATGAAGTAAGGCTCCCTGATGCCCCCCTCCCATTGATAGCCCTTTCCTCCTCGCAGCGGCAAATTGGAGGTTGAAAAAGCATCCCCCGACGCAACACCTCCGTTGTCGGAAGTGAAAATAACGATGGTATTTTCTTCCAAATTCAACCGTTTCAAAGTATTCAACACTTCACCGACGGCATCATCCATACTTTCTACCAAACCGCCATACACGGGATTGTCTTGCACTTGCCGAATCGGCAAATCTTTTTCCATCACGTAGCCGTTTTTGGCAAGTCCATTTTTCTCGGCTTTCTCACGGTATTTTTTCCATTTTGCTTCGGTGGTTTGAATGGGCCCATGCACCGCGTAAAATGATAAAAAGGCAAAAAAAGGCTTATCTTTTTGTTGCTCGATAAATGCCGAAGTCTCCTTGGCCAGTCGCATTTCGAGGTTTTCACCATCTTTTACATTAGGCAAGGAAGGGTTTTCCCAGGGAGAAAAATACCCACCTTTGGGGCTGCCTACTTCCCAGCCGCCTTTGTTGATGTCAAAACCGTGGTCTTCTGGGTAGCTTCCTTTCTCGCCTAAGTGCCATTTGCCCGCAAAAAAAGTTTTGTACCCGTTGGCTTTCATTACCTCGGGCAAGATTACGTCGGCTTTGGATAACTCATGTACGTATTCGGCAGGCAATAACTTCGAGAATCGTTTTTCGGTCCGCCATTCCGTACCTGATTTTGCCCCAATCCAGTCGGTTATGCCATGCCTCGCCGTAAATTTGCCAGTCATGATGCTTGCTCTCGAAGGGCTACACACCGCACTACACGCATATCCTTGCGTGAAAACAGTGCCTTCATTGGCAATTCTGTCCACATTAGGGGTTTCGTAAAACTTGCTTCCTGTACAGCTTAAATCTTTCAGGCCAAGGTCATCCACAAGGATAAAAACTACATTTGGTTTTTGGGGTGCTTGGCCTTTACTATTTTGCGCTTTTAGACTAGTAAAAGCCAAAAACAACACGATTGTGTATTTTATGAGCATACGCAACGGACTTCTAAAGGCTTTATTCATTTTATCGACCCAAAAATAATTCTCTGAAATGGATACATTGAGGCTTAAATTCATCTTTTTAAAGCAAGTTTTTTTTACATTAAACAGCATTGAATCGTCTTTTTATTTTTTAAGGTCTGATCTTCCAACAATTGCGTATCTAAATCAGGTAGCAAGGCAAGGAAGTCGTTATCACCACTTTGTGTTTTATACCAAGCCTCCACTTTGCGTGTTTGATCGATAGTACATTGACCACCAAGGTATTTATATAATAATTCGTGAAAGATGGATTCAGCGGATAAGATTTTACCAATCTATAAAATCATTTTTGCTACGAGAAACTACTGTTTTACAAATTGACAATTCTACTATGATTTTATTTTTTTAAAGTCATCCCTTTCTGCTTTTCGTACTCTTCTCTTTGGGTTAATCCCAAGAAAACAGGGGCAATCATTCCTTTTTCCCACCTTGCTCTTGCCTTGCCCATTTCGTCTGCCAATGTTTTTTCTTTATCTATGCTATTGGTGGCTTCGTTTATTTCTTTCTTCAAATCATATAAGTAAACGCTGTCTTTCAATACCACCATTTTCTTTTCATCCTTGTGGATGATGGCATAATTGCCTCTGTCGTACATCCGCCAAAACAAAAAATCATGCGGTGCTTTGTTGGTTTTATTGGTTAGATAGGGCAACAAATCAGTGCCATCCAATGGGTTTTTAGGTTTGGCCGCTCCTTTGATATTTGCCAAAACCGTACTTAAAATATCCAAGGCAATTATGGGTTTATCGTACGTCAAATTAGCGGGGATTTTACCCGTCCATTGCATCGCAAAAGGCACGCGGATACCGCCCTCAAAGACGCTACCTTTTTGTCCGCGCAGGGGGGCATTGCTGCTACCGTTATCAGCAATAGGCCCACCATTATCGGACAAAAAAACAATAATCGTATTGTCAATTTGCCCAATTTCTTTCAATTTATCAAGCAATCCGCCTACGCCATCATCCACGGCACTCACCATAGCGGCATAGGTGCGGCGTTTGGGATTTTTGATGTTTTCAAAACGATTGAGGTATTTTTCGGTGGCTTGGAGCGGGGTGTGGGGGGCGTTGTAAGCAAGATACAGGAAGAACGGCTTTTGTTTATTTCTTTCCACAAACGACACCGCTTCTCTGGAAAGAGCATCGGTTAAATATTCAGTTTCTTCAACGACAGTATAATTTCTGTTCAGTTTTGTTCTATAACTTTCCCCTTCGCCATTGGCATCTTCGGGGTTTTGGAGAGTTAAATTTTCGGGAAAATATTGGTGTCCGCCGCCTAAGAAGCCAAAAAACTCATTGAATCCACGTTTCAAAGGGTGCAGTGACTTATGGGCTCCAAGGTGCCATTTGCCCACAAGCATACTATTGTACCCCGACCGCCCCAGGACATCGGCCATTGTCTCTTCGGTGAGGGGCAAGCCCATTGTACTATCGCCTGTTACGTATAGTGGATTGAGTTCATAACCAAAACGGTATTGATAACGACCCGTCAGCAAACCAGCACGGCTGGGACTACATACACCAAACGAAACATGCCCCGACGAAAACACCACGCCAGCCTTAGCAATACGGTCAATATGGGGCGTTGGAATATCTTGGCAGCCATTAAAACCCACGTCGTTGTAGCCCAAATCATCGGCTACGATAACGATTACATTGGGGTTTTGGGCTTGGGATTCGACTGATTGTGCCCCTTTTTTGGAAACAAAGGCCGCCATTGTGAGAACGAAGGCAGTTGAGAATAGGAATACTATTTTTTGCATGGTTCAATCTTGGACGTTATTCTTATGGAGATGAGTACTTCTTCTATGTTTTTTTAAGAAACATAATCAATTTGAGGTTTTGCAACGCTTAGTGATGATGGAATTTCTCTAATTTTTAAGCGTAGGTCAATAGAAAGCCCTCCAACCCTTAGTTGTTGGCAAAAAAAGGTAAAGTTTTTTAATTGATGTCAAAACAAATAGAAGAAGGATTGTCAGTCATCTACCCCATCACTATCCATGATTTTTGTAGAGGAGTTAGTAAGCCCGATTTGATTAACAATATACCTAGGGCAATAGGGCAGGTTGAGTATGTCCTGCAGTGTGGGTTGCATTTTGCTTGGACAATAGGTTTTACTGAGAAAGCAAAATACCTTCTCAGTAAAACCCTAGATGATTACTTCGCTTTCACGTCATCGTTGTAAATATCTCGTACGCACAGGTATTTTCCATCACGTTTTTCCCAGATTGCCATGTATTTACCCGTAGAAATCACTTTTCCGGAGGCATCTTTGAGCGTTGACTTACCAACTTCCGTAACGGTATTTTCGTCGCCAAAAACATCCATAACTTCATAGACACTCGTGGCACCTTTGGCTTTTTTGGCAAAGTTTGCCTCAATGTCCTTTTGAAGAGCCGCTTTGCCTACTACCATTGGTGCATTATTGGACAAACTCGCGGCATCATCGGCATAAAAAGCCAGTAATGCCTGCACATCGCGGGCATTGTCGGCGGCAGCCCAAGCCGTTTCTAAGGCTTGTATTTCAGTTTTTATGGCCGCCATGTCTGGCTTGGTCACTGCTTGTTCGGTAGTCTCCGCAACAGATTTGGTTGTAGTGTCAGTAGCAGGCGAATTACACCCGATGGTTAAAAAAGAAATAGCAACTGCTACAGTGGCAGGTAAGAAAAAGTTACTGTTTTTCATTGTTTTGAGTGATTTATTTTTTTGCCTGTGCTGACCGGTCGCTTCGGCAATACGATTTCGACAGCTCCGTTTTTGGTATTAATTTTCGGCTATCCTTTCCAATACACTACCGTTCCTTTTTGATTATTTTCGTACATAAAATTCAATGTACATTTAACGCTCCCCGACCCCAATAGCTCAAAAGTGTAGGTTTCAAACATCCCTTTGGGCATTCCTGCGTAGTCAAACGTATTATTGCCAATGTAGCGGTATTCTTCACCAAATACTTCATTTTTTAGCCAAAGCGCGTTATTCTTTTTGAAAAACTCTCTGCTTTTGGTTTTATCTTCTTTGCTCACATAAGTACCTAATAATCTATCAATTGCCATTGGTTCAGCCATCATAATTTTTGCCATCGACACATCGTAAAACACCTTCTTTGCATTGCCCGAATCAGACACTTTCAAGATTCTTTTTTTGGCAAAATCGGAGTTGGCGTAAGCGTCTTTCTCGATGTGCTTGTCGCCATTGAAGTAGAGCTGCGTCACCAAAGATTGGTAACCTTCGGCGGTAATCATCATGTAGTAATGAGCAGGTCTGATTTGGCCCCCACCCGCATCATAGGCAACGGGCAAAATCGTTTGGAAAGAATAATTGCCGTTTTCGTCAGAAAAAGTGGTGCCACGGTATTTGAACTCCGAGGTAGCGTTGTCGTAAACCCCATTTCCATCGCAATGCCACAGTTCAATTTTGGCGTTTTTGTAGGGAGTTGTGCAGTCTTGGTGCTTAATTTTACCCATCAATTCCACCAATTCTCCTTTTTCTCCTTTGATGACCAAATTGCTACGAACGGGGCTGTCGGGCCGATAAAAAGGCCCTAAAATGTCGGAGGTAGTTTCGCAATCGCCCACGTATCGGTCGCCTTCTGGACGTACAAAACCAGTGGCTGATACCGCAATAGCTGATAAAGCTGTGCTCTTCAAAAATGTTCTTCTTTTCATGGTAGAGGTATTAAATTAGGGTAGAAGAATGTTTGTAGGTCATGGGTACACACTTACTCCACGCGCGCTTTCTCTTCTGCTTCTGCTCTTTTGGCGGCAGCTTTCATTTTTTGATTACCAAAATTTTGCGACCAAGATATTTTAAATTTGGGCTGGGTAAATTGCAGTCTTGTTTCAAAATACTGCTGCTGTTCGGGCAAATTCAAATTAATTCGGTAGACCGAAGAGTTGAAAATGTTATCGTAGCCGAGGCTGAGTTTACCTCCATTTTTACCCATTTTCTTTTGTAAACCGACATTCAATTCACCAAACGCTTTCATTTTAGAGATGCCCCACAACCCACCTGAATTGTAATAACCTGATACTTCCAAAGTGACTTTTTTGGTCAAACTAAACGTCTGTACGTTGTATAAAGTCACATTGGGAAATTTGACCGTTACCAAATATCCGTTGTTATAAGCATTTACAACGCTGAATACTCCCGCAAGATTGGTGTACGTTGTCCACCATTTAACGGGGCTATAAGGCTGTCCGATGGTCAACGAATACGTTTGCAAGTTTTTTTGGTTTTCCGCAACATAATAGAGTTTGTTGCTACCAGGTTTTATGCGCGCCTGAAAACCCGCAATGGGACTCGACGTGTAGCTATACTGCACACTAAACAAGGTGCTTTTGAAACGATAATCGGCCTTTAAATTGTCGGAGAGGGCAGGTTGCAAGGCCGCATTGCCCGACAAAAAAGTATTTGGGTCAATAAAAAAGGTAAACGGTGCCAAATCTTTAAACGTAGGGCGCGTAATGCGGCGGCTATACGAAAAGCTCAACGTTTTATTTTTATTGTAATCATGCGTCAAAAACAGGCTTGGAAATAATCGCCCGTATTTGCGGTCAACAATATTGGGGACTTCTTCCGAACCCAAATTCGATTGCGTGTATTCAAAACGCAAGCCACCTTTCACCGTGGTTTTTGGGCCCCATTTCATTTCATACGAAGTATATGCGGCGCCGATACTCTCTTTCAAACTGTATTTTGCCGTGAAATCAGGGTCAGCTTTCCACGCATTAAACATGAGCGTTTCAACGCCTACATTGTTCTTAAATTGAGACATTACGGCCTTCACTCCCATCTCCAACTTCCCTTTTTTGCCGAAATCTCGGCTATAATCCATTTTCACAATCCCAAAATTGATGGGTGTGATTTTAGTACTTCTTACCGTTTGATTGAAAAGTAAATTGTTTTTACCATCAAACCACGTATTGTTATAATTTACGGGTTGATCGTTGTCATAATGCAAGTAATCGACCCCAAATGACAGCACTTCATTCTCACGCAAAGTGCGCTGAACCCCAAAACTTGCCCCTACGTGTTTCCAAAGATTCACTTCGTTGATTTTGAGACGAATCAGGGTATCCACCACGTTGTTTCGTGAAAGGGTTGATTCATTCAGTGTGTTGTTCATGGCGTATTTTTTTGAAAAAGCCGACACCGCAAAGCTCACCGTTGTCTTGGTATCCAGCTGATAATCAAGCCCAATGCGCACATTATGGTTGTCATCGCTGGGATGGCGCAAGGCAGAAGTCTCCGTTTCCAGCAAATTATTTCCCAACACAATGCGCCGATACGTCCGGCTGTTTTGCTCCTGACCCAAATGCACGTAGTCGTAGGAGCCATAAACCGTTATTTTATTGTGTCTATAATTCAGGTTAAAACTACTATTTCCAACAGCGCCTCTGCCATAACCCGCCGTAAGTGCATACGAGCCACTAAAGCCTTCGTTTTGATTTTTTTTCAGAAGAATATTGATGTACCCGGCATTGCCTTCAGCGTCTAAATTGGAAGGTGGCGTAGACAATAATTCGATTTTCTCAATGCTCCCGGCACTCATGCCGCTCAACATTTGTACGGCGGCATCGGAGCTCATATAATTTAGCTTACCATTAATCATGACCACTACGCCACTCTTGCCCGAAAGAGAAATTGTGTTGTCTTGGCGATTTACCATCACCCCAGGAGAGCGCTCAAGAACATCCAGCGCGGTGCTGCCTGCCGATGTAATCGAACTTTCGACGTTTATCACCAGGCGGTCAATTTTTTGCTCAAATAGCGGCTTTTTGGCAACGACTTCAACGGTATTCAATTCCATATTTTCTGATAAAGTAATCACTCCCAAATCCATCGTTGAAGACTGCGGAATCAGCTGAAAGAAAGTTGTATTTTTTTTAGAAAAACCCAACATGCTCACTTCACAGAAATAAGCACCTTCTTTGATATTTTGAATCGTGAATGAACCGTCTTCTTTGGCAACATCTCCTTTTACAAAAGAAGAATCTTTGGCACTTAAGACTAAAATATTGGCAAAGGGCAGCGGTTTACCCACATTATCGGCAACTTTGCCTAAAATTTGCATTTGTCCAGAAACCGTTTGGCTTATAAAAACCATAACCGATACAATGTAAATAACTGAACGAATAGAGGTTTTCATTTTTGTAAGGGTTTCAAGAAGTGAATGATAAAATTCTGTACTCTCCTCAGGGGAGAAATTCAAACTGAACCCTTCGAAACCAACGATGGCTTTTATCTTTTTCGTTGGCCCGATTATATATTGTAGTAAGCTGGGGCATCATTTGTGCATCAAAATTTAACGACAAATGATGCCCTTTCAATAAATCTGATAATCAGTCGATTAGCGTGCCGAATCTAGCAATTCCCACAACTCTTGACTTACCATGCTCCGCGCGTCAAAAATCTTTTTTTCGTAGGCTTTGGAGGTCATACCGGGATGCACTTTTGCTAAGATTTTTTGAAAGTCGGAAGCAACAGCCATGTCTTCCCACTTGTTATAAAAATCAGAAGTGACGTAATTAAACGGTTGCCCTTCTCCACCCAACACGCGGCTGTAAAGCCCCCATGCCGAGCGCCCACCTGTTTTCATCATTTCAACGTGCATCGGTTTCACCAACTTGGTTTCCATGTTGTAATACTCCTCCGCCTTCTCGTCTTTTACTTTCATGAAATTGATCATTTGATACTTGGCGAATGTGGTGGCCTTGGGGTCGGCGGCCACAAAATCAACACCGTAAAACACATTGCTTTGGGTCAGATTACGCAGTTTTCCAGTTTCGTTCGCAATGGCAAGTTGTTCTTTGGTCAACAATTTCTCAACATCACTAGCGAGCAAATTCCCGTACGGATTTTCCAACTTTTTCCACCCCTGAACCACCGTTACGGTGACATAATCATAGGGTCGGTCGGTGCCGCTTGGCATCCGGACGGCATACAAGCTCCACGAAGTAATCAGACCAAGTTTGATGCGCTCCTGATGAATACGCTTCCAAACCTCGCGTTCAGCTTTGAGGTATTCGGCTTCCTTACCAGGAGTTGCCTTCATCGTTTCGACGATAAAAAAGGAAGGCTCGGGGTTCTGAGCCAAAAGTGAAAGGTTGCTCAATAAAAGGGCAACGAAGAGCACGTAATGTTTAGCATTTTTCATTAGTAGAGGAAGATTTAGAGTAAAGTGATAGACTTAAAAGCTGAATCAAAGATAGTTAGCTTAAAATAGACAACATTAGTCTATTGTTGCAGAAACTTAGTCTATTGTTGCAAAAAGTTAGTCTATTGTTCCATCGGCTCAAAAACACCCTACAATTCCTTCCACTTCACTCATCATTCTACCTGATTATCAATATTTTGTAAGATGCTAAAAAGCCTATTTTTTGCTTATTTTTAAATCCCAAAGAACATTCAAAAGAAATATTTCAGCGCGACTCTATGCCCATGATAAGCGTGATAAACTGCTCCCACCAAACCATGTCGGGCACAACATAATACAGCCCTTGGCTGATGAAATAAATGACGAGACAAATCTCCAGCGTTTTGGTGTTGCGTCCCGCCTTGTAGTCGAGCCACAGAAGATACGCTATAACAATGATAATCAACGCATACGCAAAGGTTTCGACGGGTATTCCAAAAGGAAAGATGGAGATACCTACCACCATAAACCAAATCCGATCTACGGTAGGCCCCAGCACGGTCAAAGATGCCGCCAACATGTAACGGGCATGCACATACGTGCTTTTGCGATTAAGAATAGCCAATGTGTAAAATAAGCCCAGCCAAAACATATAAAACATAGGCAGAGCTTGGTACTTGGCCGACAGATGCAGTAATTCTTCCTGCGTATATTTCGGAATTCCCTTGACGGCTTCTTTCGAAATCAAGTCCATGTACACGAAATAGCCGTGTTTGGCCATCAAAAAAGCCGAAATCAAGAGAAGTGGGATTAGCACATAGCTGGCTTTTCCCACCCTCCGATGCAACACTTTTTTTTTGTATTTAATCAAAAACGGCTGAACGATAAGCATAATGACCCACGCCGCCATCAGTCCAAAATGAACGTGGATAATTGTGGCCTTAGGTTCAAAAAGCACCGAAAAATACGTGTGATAAAAGCCCCCAAAAACCAACATAATCATGGGCAAAAACCAGTAACCGAGGTTGGGGTACAGGGAATAGGCTTTAGGGGTTGTTTTCATCAAAAGGATTTGATTAATTGTTCAATTCCCAATTTTTTACCTCACACATATTCCTCGTTTGCGAAATAGTAACCACCAGCGCGTGTTACTTGCTATCATCGTTGTACATCTCTCTGATGCACAAATACTCTCGGCCACGTTTTTCAAAAAGCGCCATGTATTTGCCACTGCCAACCACTTTCCCCGTCGAGTCTTTCATGGTGGTTTTGCCTACTTCCAACACTTGCTTTCCTTCCGAAAATACCTCGATGGTTTCAAAAGAATGGGTCAATTTTTGGGTGAGGTTTTGCTTTTCCTGAAACCGTTGGATGGCCTCTTTCCCAACCAGCATGGGCGAATCGTCGGGCATTGACACGGCATCGTTGGCGTAGAAAGCCATGAGCTCGGGAATATTTTTGGTATTCACCGCAATGGCCCAATTGTTTTCTAGGGTTTCAATATCGGTACGGATTTGGGCCAAGTCTAGTTGAACGTTTTCATCCGTATTTTCACCCTGCGATGCCGTACAGGCACTCAACATAACAAATATACATCCGATTTGAAAAAGAGATTTCATTTTGTCAAATTTTAAAAAATAACTCACTCATAGACAGATAATTAAATATTGAAGTATTCTCCGAAAACAAAAGTGCTTTCGGAGAATACAATGCATTGTTTTACAACTTATTGACCTTCACAACCGCTTCGTGGTTTTGGCTGTCGCGGCAGCGAATCAAGTACAGTCCGTCGGGCAGCTGATTCAAATCAAAGGAGAGTTGGTTGGCTCCTTCGTTCATCTGCTCGGCCTTTTGCACCAATGGGCGGCCAATCAAATCTACCACTTCAATCCGCGCCAATCCCTTGCTGACGTTGCGCAAATCAACCGTTACCAAACCAGCGGTCGGATTAGGATACACCTGCATCATCAGGGCCATTGGGCGCGTTGCTTCGTCGGACTCCACACCGAGGCGGGCGTTGCTTTGGGTGCCGCAAGGCGTGATACCGCAGGCGCCCAACGTGGCACCGTTGGCCAAAAGGGCGGGTACGGCCGTCGGCGCTACGCAGAGCGACTTGCCTCCAAAACAAACCAGCACTTTTTCGACGGCATTGGAATTGCCACAACGCACGTCAATGACCTCTACCGTTACCTCGTCGGTGGAGGTACAGCCGTTGGCATCGGTCACCGTAACGGTGTAAGTGGTGGTAACCGTGGGGCATACCTGCACCGTGGCACCCGATAGATTGCCCGGCGACCAACTGTACGTAAACCCACCCGCGGCACCCGTGGCCGAGGCAGTCAGATTGGTACAGTTGCTGCCGTAGCCATTGTATACGAATTTGCAGCTACCCGCATCCACCGAAGGAGGGGTTTTCAGGGTAATTACCACGGGGTTGCTGGCGTAGGTCGTTGTGCACGTAGGAAAAGCCTGCGAACGTACTTTGATGTTGTAATTTCCAGCGGCAAGGCCGCCGAAAGTGGCACTGCTTTGCCAATTGCTACCGTTGTCGATGCTGTACTCCAACGTACCGCTACCCGTGGCGTTGACCACAATGGTCCCCGTAGGAGTGGTGCAGGTGGATTGCGTAACAGTAGGTGCATTGATGACAATGGCAGGGCAAACAGCATTGCCGGTTACGGCAAAATCATACACCGCTTCGTCGCAATCATTGTTGTTGACGGTGATGGTGGCATTCTGGACGCCCGTTGCGGTGGGCGAAAAGGTAACTGTGAAAGTAGCCGAACCGCCTGCCGCAATTGGACTGGCAGGAGATAAAGCACCTACCGTAAACAGCGCGTTGTTGGAAACAATGCTGCTGATATTGAGGGGAGTACTGCCCGTATTTTGTACAGTAAATGTTTTTATTACATTACCAATCACCTCAAAACTTCCAAAATCGGTTCCTTTGGCCGCCGTAGGCGTGTTGTCACCATCGGGGATATTGGTGAGGGGAGAACCTCCTTGAAGGTTGATTTCTTGCCCGTTAACGGTAATCAAAACCGGCATGGAATTGACTTCGTCACACACCCCGTTTTTGACCACGGCGCGGAAATAAGTGTTTGTTGTCAGGTTACCGATAGTGGCACTGGTAAGTGTTGTACTCGTACTTGCGATGTCAGTCGGTGAAGTGAAGGCCAAATCGGTTGATTTCTGCCATTTGACCACGTTGCCCGCATTGCCCGTGAGAGTTAAATCAGCGGGCGATGTACCTGCACAAATCGTTTGGGCGGCACCCACCGTTCCGCCGACGCTGGCGGGATTGACCGTCACATTAATCCCTACCGTTCGCGGACACGCATTGGCAGGATTGGTCACGGTGAAATAAAGCGTATGAGCACCCACCGTCAGGTCGGTGACCGTAAATGTATTGCCGCTGTAAGTACCTGCCGCAACCGTCATATTGGCATCTTTGTACCACGTACCGCTCACGGTAAAGTCATTGGAACCCCCAATTTGTAGGGCAGGCGTAAGTACGCCACAGGTGCTGATGGGCGCTATAATCACATCATTGTTGGTCACGTTGGGGATGGGATTGCCCTGCGGGTACTCGATGACTCCGTTGTTGGTGAGGGCTGTATTGGTATGCGCTTGAGTAGTATTGACCGTAAAGAGGCCCAGGTTGGTAAAAGTACCGGCGTTGTTGAGGTTATCAAAAATCGTGAGCTTGGCGCAGGCGTTGTTGTTGAAGGTGGAAAGTGCGTCATTTTGCACACCATCCACTGCCGTTTGTTTGATGCTAATGTCTCCGCCCGCATTGTTGTTAAACACCGCATTAACTCCTTGTACGTTAGCGATACCGCTTCCCGTTAAGGGGCCGTTTTCTCCCATCCGAATCAGCCCTGCATTGGTAAACGCACGGGTAGAGATTATTCCATTGGCCACTTGGTCAAGGTGGATTTCTGCGCCTGAACTATTGGTGAAAGGAACCGTACTGAGGATTCCCGTGCTGTAAGTCCCTTCAAAATAATTGAAGACGTTACGAATCGTGATTTTTCCGGCATTTTGGAAAGTACCAGAGGAATTCCAGATGCCATTGCCCCAGGTTTTTTCAATAGAAATGACGCCTGCGGCATTGTTGGTAAAATTACTTAGATTCAGAATACCGTCTTGTGCACTAACAAGCCCAATATTTCCTACGGTAATCGTCGCATCGTTAGTGAAGGTTCCAATATTCAAAATAGCACCTATGACGCCAGTATTTAAAATCCCTATTCGATTGATTCGTATCTCTCCCCCAACCTTATTATTAAAGGTACTACCACCTCCATTTCGGATGCCATATCCTTTCACATCCGCTTGACTACCGATTTCGATGAGAGCCTCATTGTTAAATGTATTCCCGTCTATTCTAATACCTTCCCCGCTGAGATCTGCATTACTACCAATTTTGATAGCGCCTTGGTTATTGAATAACCCAGAAGAATAGAGGGCTTGCCCACCCGCCGTTGTACGATCCATATAGATAGCACCGCCTGTTTTGTTAATAAATGTGCCGCCATTGCGATGTACGATGCATATAGCACCAACAGAGGCGATATTGCCTACCCGTATCGTGCCGCTATTATCCAAAGTACCTTTGTTCTCCATTCCCCACTTCGTAGAACGATTAATGGTCAGGAGACTGCCTGCTTTGTTATTAAATATGCCGGTTCCTGAATCAATATAGAGCCCCAGTCCTGTCACCGCCGCATTGCTTCCAATCTCGATGGTGGCTTCGTTGTTCACTACCCCAGAGGTAAAAAAAGCTTCAACCGCCGAGGTGCGGTCAATTTGGATCAAGCCGCCCGTTTTGTTGTTCAACGTACCGCCGTTGCGATGCACAATGCCTCGGTTGGCAACCGATGTGATATTGCCTATTCGTATCGTACCGCTGTTGTCTAAGGTGCCGAAATTCTCTAAGGCAAAACCCGTAGAACGATTAATGGTTAGCTGCCCACCCGTGTTGTTATTGAAAATATTTCGGTTTTCAATTCCATCGCCTGCATTATCAATTTTAATGTCCCCGCCCGTATTGTTGTTGAAAGTAGCTAGGTTCAATAGACCCCAGGTGCCTACCGATGCCAATGAGCCAATCGTAATACTGGCCGAGTTGGTAAACGTAGCCGAAAATAAATTGGATATACCTGCCGAAAATGAGCGGTCAATCTGAATAAGCCCCGCACCAGTATTGCTGAAAATTGCCCCGTTGAAAAGGCCATCTTTCCCAGTAGCAGCCAATGCCCCAATGATGATGTTTCCTGAATTGGTAAAGCTCCCAGCCTCATTGTATAAACCTGTATCCGTCCAGCGGTCGATTTGAATGTTGCCCCCAGTGCTGTTGTTGAATGTGCCTTCGTTACGAATTCCGTATTTGCCTACATCTGCCATAGCCGAACTCCCAATCGCCACCTGTCCGCTATTGGTCACTGTACCGCCGTTAAAGAAAGCGACGGTGTTTCCCGAAATGGTCTTCGAGCCATTCACCGTCAGGCTGGCCATGGCGGCAATGGTGAGGGTAGTTCCAGTTTGTACTTCAATGGTTTTAGCTACTGCCGCAGTCCCACCCACAATGCTGGGTTTGTTGATCGTATTGGGTAGCACTACATCGTCTACTGCCGTAGGTACGCTGCCATCTGCCCAGTTGCCTGGAGTGGCCCAGTTCGTAGAGACGCAGCCCGTCCAAGTGTCGGTAGTGGTGGAGGCGATAAACGGCGAAGTGAGTACCATGGGGTTGCTGGCGTAGGTAGCCTCACAAGTGGGGCTGGCTTGCAAGCGTACTTTGATGTTGTAATTGCCAGCGGCAAGGCCACCGTAGGTATTGCTGCTTTGCCAATTGCTGCCATTGTTGATGCTGTACTCCAACGTGCCGCTACCCGTGGCGTTGACAACGATGGTTCCCGTAGGGGTGGTACAGGTGGGTTGCGTGACGGTAGGGGCATTGATGGTTATAGATGCAGATGCAATTGCCCCATACAGGTTGTCATTGTTGGTCGCACTATTCGGGTCATCCGAAGCGCTGTTGCTGGTAAACGTCACATTGCAGCCAACTACTTGCGGGTCATTGGTGGTACCCGGAGCGACTGTGCCGCCATTGTCCGCTTTATCAAAAATGAAAAGCGCACCGCCGTAGCCCTTGCCGTTGTTGTAGCCCGTACCACCGATAGCAGTATTGCCATCAAAAGTGACCCCTTGTAAAGTGAGCTTACCGCTGGTGACAAAAATAGCGCCCCCAAAGCCAGCGCCGCCACCGCCATAGCCGCTGTTATTACCGCCGCCGCCGCCGAAGCCGCCACTGCTGCCGAAGCCGCCACTGCTGCCGCCGCCGCCACCGCCAAAACCGCCATCGCCTCCATTGCCGTCATAGCCGTATAGGCCGCCGCCGCCGCCGAAGCCGCCATCGCCCTGTACGCCCAAGTTTGGGCTACCTGAGCCACCGCCGCCGCCGAAGCCGCCATCGCCGCTGCCATTACCGCCGCCGCCGCCGAAGCCGCCACTGCTGCCGAAGCCGCCACTGCTCCCGCTCCCGCCGCCGCCGCCGAAGATTACAATTCCGCCGTTGGTACCTGGCATTACTCCAGCACTCGTTACACTTCCTCCAACTATGGACCCATTGCCCAATACGCCGCCACCGCCGGTGCCATTAACGCCGCCGCCGCCGAGACCACCGCCCCCCCTGACACTGCCGTAGGTAAAATTACTACCGTTGCCGCCGATTGCCTGATTACTTTTGAGCGTCACATTGAGCAGGCGCAGGTCTATACTGCCGCTCAGCACACCGGTAGCAGTAGTTGGGTCCTGTTTACCTTCATGAATAAAAATGGCGCCGCCAGCACCCATACCACCGCTATTACCATTGCCACCTTTGGCGTAGCCGTTGGCGAGCGTGAGGTCTTGGAGGGTAATGGTGCCGTTTTGAATCCAAAAGATGCGGTTAGTACCATTGCCACTGATGGTAAGGTTTGGGGCTCCCGAGCCTTTGATGGTCATGTGGTTGGTGATCACCAGGAAGAATAGGCTGTTGGCGGGGTCGATGGTCACGGAGATGGTGCCTGTCACGCCTGTCGCATCGATGATATGCGGATTGGCCGCCGTAGCCGTGTTGTCAGCATTGGCATCGTCAATGGCTTTGCGCAATGAACCTGTACCGCTATTGGTGGTGTTGCTGACGGTGAAGGTAGTTCCATACGAGGAAGTGAACCCTACGCACAGAACGGTTAGGATCAGGAGTAAATGTTTCATGAGGGTGATTGATGAGAAGAATTTTCTCATTGAATCAACAACAGTAGGGTAAAAGACCTTCATAAATAGATAGGATTGGGAAAATAATAGAGAGTTTTTCATACGAAACGCTTGTAAAAAAAGTAGGGTAAAGTGTAATTGTAAACGTGTAAAAAGTGGAAAATCCCAAGCGTGAAAACGCATCCACGAAAGCCGCCAAAGGCTGGCCTTTCGAGCACCGAATCAAGAAGGCATGGGAGTGATAAGCACAGGTGGGCACCTGCCAAAACAGCAAAGAGCTTGCATCCAATTTTGGTTTAAGGGTTTAGAGAATAGGCGTTATGCCATTGTTTTGGCAAAGCTAAGGAGCTATAAATTGAAGCTGTTTGTCTATTTGGGCAATTAATTAGTTTATCGTTCCAGACTTAGTTTATTGTTCCAAAAACTTAGTTTATTGTTCCAAAACCTTTTTTGAAACGCAAAAAAGGGCCCTACACCGAAAATAAACAGTCGGTAATGAGATAAAAAAACTGGCGGTCAGTTGCTGGCTTATTGAGGCAGTGATTTAGAATCCATTAAGTCAAACTTGCGAAGAATGGCCTCAAAACGGGGGTCTTTTCGGTGAATTTTGAACGTTGGATTTACCAGAATATCGGAGTGAATAACGCCCAAATCGGCCGCTTTTTGTAAGTAAACCATGCTGCTGTCTTTCTCCCCCATGCCTGCGTAAACCATCGACTTAGAAAGGTAATCTTGCGGGTGATTTCCCAGCGATTTTAGATACGACACCGACGAAGTTTTATTGCCCTGGCGGGCTTCGCAATAGTAGATGAGCGTGCTGAAATATTTCATATTCGGATTCAACTCCTGCACTTTTTTGAATTCTTTCAGCGCCTGCGCGTAGTTCTCCCGAATCAAATAATAGTAGCCCCTCGCCATGTAATACACAAAGGAGTCATCGAAAATCAACTGTCCATCTTTGATGCTTTTTTCGGCCAAATCGTACCGCCCAGCGTAGGCACAATTCAAGACATGCCCACCCAAAATAACGGGGTACAACGGGTCGATGGCCATGGCTTTGGCGCTGTATTGGAGGGCCTCCTCTGGGTGGCCCATCGAGCGCATCAACAAGCTATACCAATAAATGGTTTGGGCGTCGTTGGGGCGGTATTTCAAGGCAATAGTGTATGATGTCTTGGCTTGCTGCCACTTAAACTGATCCCGGTACACATTCCCTAAGGTGGCGTAAGCCGTGGCATTTTTCGCATCCAACTGAATCGCTTTCAGCGCGTTTTGTTCGGCGGCATTGCCGCTAGTCGCCATATCGGCATAGCCCATATTTCCCCTGAGATGACTAGCAATCGCTTTGTAAGCGTAGGCTTCCGCAAAATCGGGGTCGAGCGCCAGCGCACGTTCAAACTTCTGGATACTCGCGGCCAATTTTTCTTGGGTACGCTCAATCATGAGCAAGCGTCCTTGCAAAAACTCATTGTAAGCCTCGGCATTTTTTGTCGGAACCCGCTCTAATTTATTCGCCAATTCGGGTGTAATCTTTTGGTTAAGTTCTAAAGCAAGCTCTTTGACGACTTCGTTCATTAGGTTGAAAAAATTCTTCAAATCCCCTTCCTGGTTTTTGGTCCAAACCGTGATACCATCTTGGGTACGAACCAATTCTAGCGCCACTTGCGCCTTGTTTTTCTTTTCATCGACGCGTCCTTGCAAAATATACGCCACCTGAAGTTCGGCCCCAATCTGCCGAGCCGTTTTTCCGCTGTCTTTGTATTCGTTGGAAGACCGCCGGGCAATTACTTTGAGGTTTTCAATGAGCGACAGTGAACCGTGGATTTCTTCCATTACCCCTTCGGCCAGCGATTCGCCGTTAGCATCGCTTTTGAAGGGTAAAATGGCAACGGAGTTATCAAAAAGTTCGTTGTAATTAGCCACACCGAACGTATTAGCAGAGCGTGAATTTTCCTGACTTTTCCAAAAATACACCCCAATCACAAACCATATGGCCAAAAAGATACCACCCCATACGTACCGATAACTTTTGTCTGAACGATGCACCGAAGCGCCCTGAACACTGGGCCCGCTCACCGTAAAAGTGCTGCTCGCTGGGACAGGGATATTTTTTTGTTTTCTGAATTCGGTCGGGCTAACCGCAAATTCTTCAAAGAAGTATTTACTGAAATTTTGGGGACTGTCTATTCCGATCAAATCCGCAATTTCGGCAATACGCCAGTCGGACGTTGCCAGTAGCTCTTTTGCTTTGTGCAATCTTATTTTTCGGATGTACAGCGTGGTCGAGAGTTGGGTTTGGTCTTTGATAATCCGGTGCAGGTGCGTCCGGCTGATACCCAATTCTTTATAGACCTGATCTAATGAAAACGTAGGATTATCAAGGTTTTCCTCAACAATTCGGGTTAATTTCTCAATGATTACATTTTCGGGTACACTCATACGACCAACTTGGGAATCAAATACTAGGGCCATGTTTGGGTATAAAGTTAAGGCCTTTAATGATATTTTTAGAATATTTTATTGGACAATAAATATCCTTGATTGAAGACCAATTCTCTTGGCCTGTATTTTGGATTTCTTAACTACCTAACCGTCGCGGTACGCCTACCCAAAATACCTTACATTAATAACTTCCGAAAACCGTAGAAGGCACGTTCAATCAGGCGTAGGTCGGCGGTTACGATTTCTGCCGTACCCGCCATTTCTGACTTACAAACAAAGGTCTGGTTGTAGGTACTTTTCAGCCCTTTAGGTAGCGCCACCATGACGCGGTAATAGCGCACATTGAGCGAAGGAGCCAGGCTCAGTACTCGCCCTTCGAGCATCCCAAATTCTTGATAGGGATAGTCGTCTAGTTTGATGATGACTTTTTGGCCCACATCGGCCTTTCCCATGCCATGAACAGGGATATCCATAGTGGCAATAAACTGTGCTTTTGTTGGCATCACGGCAAAGAGCGTATCCGAAACACTGAGGTGCTGATTTTCGGTTAAGTTCTTCAAAAATACCAACTTACCATCGGCTGGAGCCGTAATGAGGTAGTTTTGTTGCCAATTACGCAGGCTGTTTTCAATGTTATGAACGCTGCGTTCGATGTTGTCGAGATAAAGACGTTTTCTTTCCAAAAACGTTTGCTCAAACACCCGCAATTCTGCTTCCAATTCGTTGATTTTTAAATTATTTTCAAACGTATTTTTAAGGAATTCTTCACGCTCACGTTGTTTTTTTAAATGCTTATTCTTGCTCGCGATGTATTCAAATTTACTGTAAATCCCTTCGTTAAACAGCTTTTCGTCGCTGAGAAAATGCTCTTTTTCATTGGCAAACTCCTCTTCATTGAGCATTTTCTGACGCTCGTTGATGGCTGCCAATGCACGAAGCTGCTCCGCTTGTTGTTGCATCGTTTGCCCCTGCGCTGCTTGGTAAGTATCTGACTGAATGCGTTTGAAATCTCGGTAATTTTGGCGAAGTGCGTTAAAATCTTCCTGTAAATCTCCCCAGGTAAAGTTGTTGCTTGGAAAAACTATTTCACGTTGGGGATTTTGTAAAAAAGCCTGCGCATCGCTGAGTAATTGCTGCATGGTAGGGATATTTTCTAGCCGCGTTGTATTTTCCGTTTCGGCCAAAACATCTCCTTTTTTTACCATCATTTCATCCTTGGCCAACAGCCGTACCATGCGCCCACCCATGGGCGCTACCACCCGAATGGGCGGCACTTGCGTGGTGACGATAGCGTTTCCTTTCAACACTTCGGGGTATTTAATAACCCACGTACCCACAAAAAACAACAGCACAATTCCCGACATCACCCCCGCTCCCGTACGAATCACCCAACTGGGTGTTTCGCTCAAAATACTGAGCATTTCTTCTCCTAACTGATTATTTGAGTACCTTTTCATGTTACGTTTAAGTTATATACTGGATTGAATAAAATCGACGATTGAATTGTTTTGAGGGTTACTCTACTTTGGGCAGAGGCAAGAACTCTACTGCGGGCAGAGAAAAGAATGCTAATGCGGGCAGAGGCAAGCCCTGCCCCTACTAGGCGGCGGCTTCTAGCTGTGTGGTGAGCAGTTCATAATAGCGCCCTTCCAAGGCAAGTAGCTCTTCATGGGTGCCTTTTTCCCTGATTTGTCCTTCTTCAATGACCACAATTTGATCGGCATTACGAATCGTGCTGAGGCGGTGTGCCACTACTACTACGGTGCGACCGCTGAAAAATTCGTCCAGATTTTTCATGATTATTTGTTGATTCTGAACGTCCAAAGCGCTGGTACCTTCGTCAAAAAACAGGAATTCAGGGTCTTTGTAAACTGCACGGGCAATGAGTATACGTTGCTTCTGTCCTTGGCTGATGCTGCCGTGCTCACTGCCGATGATGGTGTGATAACCCAGCGGCGTGGACTCAATCCACTCGTGAATATTAGCCACCCGAGCGGCATTGTGCAGCCGTTCCATGTCAGGGTCGTTATCGCCAAGGGCGATGTTGTTCAGAATCGAATCCGAAAATATCACCCCGTCCGACATCACCACTCCGCATTCGCTGCGCCAAGCCCGCGTTGAGATGTTGTTGAGACTGAGTTTTCCGAGCGACAATTCCCCAGAAGTGGGAGCGTAATGTTTCATCAACAATTTGAGAAGGGTGGTTTTGCCGCTGCCACTTGAGCCCACAATGGCGGTTGTTTTGCCCGCAGGAATGTAGAGCCGAATATCGCGGAGAGTACTGTTTTGGGCATTTGGGTAGTGGAAATTTACATTCCGCAAAACCAAGGGTTGTTTCTCCGACAACTGCGTCACTTTTGTAAAATCATCGCCTTCTTCTTCGGGCATTTGATGCACCGCGTTGATGCGCTCTGTGCTGATGCGGGCATCCTGAATCTGCTGAAGATAGGCAAAAAGCTGTTCGGTAGGGCCGTTGGTTTGACCTAGCATTTGCTGTACGGCGAGCATGGCTCCCAGCGAAAGGTCGCCGTCAAGAACGGCCTTGGCCGACAAAAACGTGATAATCAACACCTTGGTTTCGTTGATGAGCAAGCCGCCGATTTGCTGAACCTGCGAGAGCTTAAGGAGTTTGATATTTTGCCGAAAAAGCTTGGCCCGAATCTGTTCCCAATCCCAGCGTTTGAGCATTTCGGCATTGGCCAACTTAATGTCGGGCATTCCCTGAACGAGTTGAACCAGTTTATTTTGTTCTTGTTCGGCCATTTTTGCCCGCTTGAAATCATGCTCGCGGCGTTTTTTCATAAAAATCGAAATCCAACTGATATAGAGCAGCGTAGCTCCCAGAAAAATACCGAAGATGGTCAAGTCGTAGAGGGCAAAAATAAGGGTGTAAATGACCAGATTCAGTAGCGAAAACAAGATGGCAATCAGGTGCGTTGAAAGAAACGTTTCGATGCGTTTTTGGTCTTCGATGCGCTGCATCACCTCCCCCACCGCTTTCTCGTTGAAATAACTGATGGGCAAACGCATGATTTTGGCAATAAAATCGGTCAATAACGACACCCCGACGCGGGTACTGACGTAAAGCAAGAGCCAACCCCGAATGGCTTCGAGCGAATTACGCCCCACCATCAGCATCAATTGCCCCGCCAGAAAAATGTAGATAAAGTTTAGGTTATGATTCATCACCCCCACGTCCACAATGGACTGGGTAAGAAAAGGAAAAATGAGTTTGAGAATAGTCCCGACAATCATGCCCAACCACAACTGCCACATCAATTTGGGGTATTTTTTTAAATAGGCCGTCAACGAACGTAATCCCTGTGGCTGGGCGTCGGTGGGTGCTTCGGCATCCTGAAAAAACGCGGGCGTGGGATCGAGCAACAATACGGTTCCTTCTTCTGCACCCGCTGGTAGCCAATGCTTACAAAATTCATCGGCCGACACCGTCAACGGAGTTTTGTCGGTACAGATGGAAACCTGATTCTGAACGATGTTGGAAACTACCACAAACCCGTGATTATCCCATTTTATAATGCAGGGCAGCGGAATTTCACGTTTGAGGGATGAAAAAGAAATACTGATGCAACGGGCTCTGAAACCCATGGACTCGGCGGTTTCGGCAAGGTCTCTCAAGCTACCGAAACCATGGCTTTTTTTAGCCCGGAGGGTACTTAACGAGAGTATTTTTCCATGGTGTTGCGCTACGCTTCCTAGGCATTTTAGCGCGGAATCATTGTGGTCTTTTTGACGTACAAAAGCCGATACAGACGAAAAATGTTGAGTTTCCATACGCAGAACAATCTTAAATAATTACGGTTAGACCCTTGTTTATCATTAATAAATGATAAACCAAAAGTATAACCGCCCCAACAAAAGTCGTTGGTACGATGTTCTGAAAACTTAGTCTATTGTTTCAAATATTTAGCTTATTGTTCCACACCCTCGGCAATAAGCAGAAGGAACGGATTGGATGTGAAAGGCTACCCTGGTGGGTGCATTTTTATCGGGCTTTAAGGATTGTCTTTTCCAATAGCGTTTTGTAGCGGGAATCTTCTTTGAAATTAGCCAACCAATCCCGTACAATAAATGGGAAAAACAGCATCGGAGGCTCGCGCAAGGCAATAGCCTTTTCAAAGAAATCATACGCTGTATCTTTATCGCCCAGACAGGCGTGTACGATACCCATGTCATAGTTGGCCACAGGTTGGGTTTGGTGCAAGACTTCCATTTTCTGGATTACCTCCCTCGCTTTCTCTTGGTGGCCCATCAGCGCCAACAGGCTGCCATAGCCGCTCAGGGTTAGGCCACTATAATTTTGACGGAGGGCCTTTTCTAGTTCGGTGAGGGCTTCATTATATTGCTTGGATTTTATCAAATTGAACCCCATGATGATGTGCCCGCCCCAAAAATTGGGTTCGAGTTCCAGCAGCCTTCTTCCCTGTACAAGGGCTTTCCGAAAATCACCCGCAATCCAGTAAATATACCCTGTGTAGAAATTATTAATCAATGAAAAAGGGTCGAGGTCAAAGGCAGTCTGAGCATGGTCGATGGCGCGGGGAACTTCGCCCAATATACTGAGACACAGGGCATATTGACCGTGGGCTTCAGCCATGTTATGATTCTGCTCGAGGGCTTTTTGGAACGAGCGCAACGCTCCCACCAAATCCCATTCATGATACATCTTTAAGCGAGCGATGGCCAGATGACTTTCAGCAATTTGGTCATCCAATTCAAGCGAGTATTGGGCGCACTGCTGCATTTGAGGTAGGCACTGGGTAGCCGAAGCGTACCGATAAAACCACAAATTGAGAAAACAGGACGCCATTCCAGAATAGGCGATAGCATAGCTGGGCTCGATTGCTATTGCTGCCTGATAATATTCAATGGCTTTGTAAAAATTGTCGGCTCCCGCAAATTTATTGTAGTAAAAACGCCCGTACAGATACAGCCGATACGCCTCGGGATTGTTGGTGTACCTCTTCAAGACGGCGACTTTTTCGGTAACTAATACGTTGCTCTTAATCCGGTTGAGAATAGATAGTGAAATTTCATCCTGAATATCAAATACATCTTCCGCTTCGCGGTCATACTTTTCCGACCATACATTAAATCCGTCGGCCACTTTGTTAAGTTGGGCGGTAATACGTAGCTTATTGCCTGATTTTCTGAGGCTTCCTTCCAAAACAAAGCTAACGTTCAGCCGCTGACCGATTTGTCTTACGTCCAGGCTTTGGCCTTTAAACGCAAAACTGGAGGTACGTCCCGCTATTTTCAGGCCCGAGACCTGCGCAAGTCGGTTGATGATCTCTTCGGTCATGCCGTCACAGAAAAAATCCTGCTCGGGGTCGCTACTCATATTTACGAAGGGCAATACTGCAATCGACACTTCCAAATCGGTCACCGTAGAAACCTCTTCCGTTTGGGACTGTTTTCTGAATTCAGTAGGATTTACGTTGAACTCCTGCGTAAAGTATTTGCTAAAGTTTTGCGGACTGTCAATTCCTACTTCGTAGGTAATTTCAGACACTCGCATGTCTGTATTAATTAATAAGTCTTTGGCTTTCAACATTTTTACTTTCCGGATGTAAAGAGTGATAGGAAGTTGGCTGTGGGCAGTTACGATTCGGTGCAGCTGCGTTCTGCTTATTCCCAACTCCTTACAAATGCTACTTAGCGAGAAGGCCGGATTGGTAATATTCTGCTGGATTAAATAGGTTAGTTTCTCAAAAGTTTCTTTTTCTGAACTATGCATAATACCCTTAACGCAAATAAAGACTAGACTAAATTTTGTAAAATTCCCTGAATGTAGTTAATAAATACATTTTTTGGGCAATGGAAACAATTATTATCATAGGTGCTTCATTTTTTGTCGAGAAACATCGTTAGGGGAAACACTATAACAAATTATCGTTCAAAATATCTGAGAGATTAATGAGTCAAAAAATAATTTACAACTCCCGAATCCGAATATTCCGAAAAGCCGCTTCGTCGCCATGGTCTTGGAGCAAGATATGCCCAGGGGCAGTTCCGAAATCCTTTACATCTTTAAACTTACTTTCGGCTTTGGCTCTCATAAATTCAGGACTGCTGATGGTGTACTCAACCACTTTCACGCCGTTGAGCCAATGCATTACGCGCGTACCTTCCACCCTGACACGGCCTTTGTTCCATTCGCCGATGGGTTTTAATTGTCGTGAAACGGGCGCAAACAACTCGTACAATCCAGCGGTGCGGCGTTTGTCGTTGGTGTCGTTGGCGATGTCTTTGTTGCCAGCATCATCAATGAGCTGATATTCACAGCCTAAGATGGAACCGTCTGGGTATTTTTTGACGAAATATTTCAACCCTGTATTTGCTCCAGGGGCAAGTTTGAATTCAAACTCTAAGTCAAACTGCGCAAATATCTTTTTGGTAATAATGTCCCCACCCCGCACTACGGCTTTGCTTTCGCCTTTCCCTTGATTAACCACCAGAATTTTATTGTCAATGGCCCAACCTGCTTTGGGAAATTGGTCCGATTTGGCCGAAACCCATTGCTCGGTAGAGGTGCCATTAAAAAGTGGAATCCAGTCGTTTGGAAAGTAGACATTTACCTCGGGGTGCATCGTATACATCCGGTATTGCTTGCCGTCGTGGACCAGCAAACCGCTGGATTTATCGTTACCGATGATGGGGTTATTTTCATATTTTTTCCAGTGAATCAAATCCTTAGAAACCGCCACGTTCATCGACCATTCGCGCCAATCTTTAAAGGCGGAAGCATGATAATAGCCGTAGTACAGCCCTTTGTATTTGATAATTTGGTTCATGGCTACGGCGTATTGATCGTAGGTTTCAGGCCCCATTTTCAACACGGGTTCGTCTTGCACGTTCGTCCAGATTTTCAGGTCTTTGGAAGTAGCCAGCCAAATACCCAAGTCGCCGCGTTCATAATAAAGATACCACGTGCCCTTTTCGTACCAAATCGCGGGGGTTCCGTACGCCCCTTCGGAAATTGGGTTTCCGTTGGTGAGCCGCACATCCAGCGCCCCCTTTTCCTGCCAATGAATGCGGTCTGTGGAGGTGAGCAAATGCGCTACGTCGTTTCTGCCTTCGGCAAACATATAATACACGCCGTTGGACTTAATGACCGACATATCTTCGACCCAATCCAAATCATAAATGGGATTCGACGAATGGCGCGTCCACGTGAGTCCGTCGGGAGAAGTGGCGTAGCCTAAATGCATGACGGCATTTTTTTCCTTTTTGTAGCCCGTGTACCACAAATGGTAGGTGTTTCCTTCACGTAAAATGTAGCCGCGTTCCCTGATTTTCTCGTCCCAAGTGCCAGGCTTACCCGTTCCTGCAAAAACAGGATTTTGGGCGTAGGATTTGAAATTGACAATTTCACTCGGAAATTCCTCAGAGGCCGTGGGTAGTGTTCTCACCGCCAACGTTTTATTGCCTTTAGGAGTGTTCTCATCGCCAGCCTCGTTAGGCGAATAACCAATGGTAAAAGCCACCATAAGCGGCGTTAAAAGCGTTACTATTTTCATGATCATTTCATCATTTTATCGCGAGCTGCCTTGAATTCAGAGCCCTTTTTCCATCCTGGAAAAGTGCTTTCGTTGCTGATTCGGTGCCCCACTTCGTACAGCAGTTTCATGTCTTCGACAATACCCGTCAAATCCCATTTTCCGTCATACTCATCGGTGGGCATGTGGTAGCGGTAGAGATTAAACTGCTCTTTTTGGGCTTTGCCCCAGTCTTCACCGTGTTGACGGGAAATCACGCCGTTTTCGATGTACAACGACGGTACGCCTACTTTGGCAAAATTAAAATGGTCGGAACGAAAGTACCACCCTCCCGACGGATTGGGCTCACCCCGCGTGAATCGGTCTTGCTTTTTAGCCGCCGCCTCAATGTAATCGTCCAAATCTGACTGCCCTTTTCCGACCACAATCACGTCTTTGGTGCGTCCAAAAGGCTGCAAAACGTCCATGTTGATGTCGGCCACGGTTTTGTCAAGCGGAAAGATGGGATGCGTACAATAATATTCTGACCCCAACAAACCCTGCTCTTCGGCCGTTACGACCATAAACACAATCGAGCGGGCGGGTTTCTTTTTGAGTTTAGTAAAAGCCGTCGCTATTTCCAATACCGCCGCCGTACCTGAGGCGTCATCGGCGGCTCCGTTATAAATAGAATCCCCGTTGATTGGCTCGCCCTTGCCGAGGTGGTCCCAGTGGGCAGTGTACACCACGTACTCGTTGGCGCGGGTTGTTCCTGGCAGCACCGCCATCACGTTGTGAGAAGTAGATTTTTTGGTTTCATTGTTGATGGTCAACGAAGTTGTTACACCAAGCGGCACTGGTTTAAACCCTTTTTTGCTGGCTTCGTGCATTACATCGGGCTTAATCCCTGCGAGCTGAAAGAGTTTTTTGGCCGATTCTAGCGTAATCCACCCTTCCATCGCGGCCCGTGAGCGATTGTCGTCAGCAGCTTGGAGGTACAGTTTAGATTTTGACCAGCCGCTTCGCACCACCGACCAGCCATAACTCGCCGGGCCCGTATCGTGAATGATGAGCACTCCAGCAGCGCCTTGGCGAGCTGCCTCTTCAAATTTGTACGTCCACCGACCATAATAGGTCATGGTGTTTCCTTTAAACAGGTTATCGTCTACAATCCCCGGATCGTTGACCAATACCAATACGGTTTTACCTTTGACGTCCAGCCCAGCGTAGTCGTTCCAACCGTATTCGGGCGCCACAATGCCATAACCCGCAAACACCATTTCGGAGTTTTCGACCTTTACTTGGTCTTGCACGCGGCGCGTAGCGGCCACAAAATCCGTAAGGTAGTTGAGGGAAATCTCCCCGCTTTTACCTTTCATGACCAGCGGACCAGCGGGTTTGGACAAAATATCCACCATAGGCACCTCCTGAAAATAGCTTTTGCCATTGCCGGGTTTCAGGCCTAATTTTTCAAATTCGGTTTTTAAGTAATTGATGGTTTTGGTTTCACCAACGCTGAACGGCTTGCGGCCTTCAAAGGCGTCGGAAGCTAGTACTTGAATATGCTTTGCAAATGCCTTGCCGTCGATGAGCGCATCGTCGGCGGTGTGGCTTACCAAAAAGACACTGCTCAGGAGGAGACAGAAAAAAATCAATTTGTTCATGAGATGATTACGGGGTCAGTGAATCACCAAAGATAGGAAGATAGGCTCCATAAATTCAAGAACGAAAAACGTATCTCCCCAAATCATTTTTTTCATTCACCACAAAAAAAGCCTCCTCTCGTCACACAGAAGGTGACAAGCGGAGGCAAAAAAACGTAGACTCAATACGAAGCCACCGTTTTATCCATTCATAGGTTTGCCTTTTTTCTTATTCAATTGCTTTCAACTGTTGTAAGATACTCCTCGTTATCGATTTTCGGCATTGTCCAAAATCAGTATTTACAATGGTACGTTTTCTGATCAAACGAGTAGCAAAAAAATAAACATTGTCGTTACGCTCAACATACCCCACCCACCAACCAATATTATTACCGTCAACTCGTGTCCACCCTGTCTTTGACCTAAGGGTATATTTGTTGTTTTTTTCAGTAATCATCACGTTTTTTAAGATTTCAAGGTTTCTTGCTGAAAAAGGGAGTTTACTCTCATAGACTTTAATCAGAAATTGAACCTGATTTAAGGGAGAGATACCGAATGCGCCAAAATTCCAGAAATCATCACCTTTTTCCGTAAGATTTGAGTTGCCGTACCCACAAAGTGTTAGATAATGGGCGTATTTTTCTCTGCCCACTTTTTTTGCCAACTCAATAAAGACCCACCCAGCCGACACTTCGAAAGCCTCTTTTACAGTGAGGTCTTTATAAATATCTGGCCGATACCCATACAAAACGGTGTCGGTTTCTCCGACCCATTTTACGATTTCATTTTCATCCTTGATAACACCCGTTTCCAACGCAATAAGCAGATTTATCACCTTAAATGTGGAAGCAGGCTGCGTCGTTATTTTTGCGTCCGAACTATCACTAACCATCCATTTTTGGTTTTTGTAATCATATATTGTGCTACTACCACTCACGTTACATTCTTTGAATGGCTTAACGAAATCAATCTGCGCTACGGTTGAAAATGAGTACAGAATAGCAAAAAACAAAGTGATTAGTCGCATATAAGTGCATTTAATTAACATTTTTCTTTTTTGAAGGAGGCAAAAAACTTAAAATCATACTGAATCAATACTCCAATTTCAACGTCCACTCCGCGCCTCCTTGGTTGATGGTGCGCTGGGTAGGAATCCCTTTGGCGTCGTATTGGTAGCGGAACGTAGTCGATTGTTTGAGACCCGTCGAAGCCGCCGTGCTGATTTGTTTTCCGGGGTTATTTACTTGAAATTTTACCCAAGGTACGTACGGAAAAAACGATAGTTGATCGAAGGGGTTGGACGCGCTGTCAAACTCACTGTAATCGAGCGTTTCGTACAAAGAATATTTGCCTTCCATAAAGAGAAAATAGTCTACATGTACGCAATTGCCTTTGGCATCGTAGGTGTACTTCCATTTGGTTTTGGCGGGTGCATCCGACATTTGACGGTCATCGGGGACAACCTCCTCCCGCTCACTGACGCGGCCTTTGGCATCAAAAAGAAAGTATGTAGTGGAAATCAGGCGATTAGAGGCTCGGCTTTCGACCCGTTCCAACGTACCATTTGTGTAAAAATAGCGGTGGTCGCTGCCCTGCGAGCGCACCGTAGTGAGCTGTCCAGCAGTGTTGTACTCAAATTTGTTTTCGATGCGTTTGATTTGACTCGGGTCTGATTGAACATACTGCCATTGTGAAACGTGTCGGGTAATGCGCCCAATGCTGTCGTAATCAAATAACTGATAATCAATCTCTGAAGCGCTCGCCTTGCGCAATTTCAAGGTATTCGTTTCGGTTTCGTCGGGAGGCTTGGGAAGGTCATCATTGTTTTTGCAGGCAGTCATTATCAACGCTACCGCAACGACCCATGTCGTCATTTTTAACAAGTGTGTTTTCATAAAAAAGTGGCTGTTTCTAATAAAACGGATACTGAATTCTGACCCAAAACTGCTTTATTTATCATTAAATTACGCAACCATCTCTCTTGAATTGTGAGAAATAACCGCTGAAATGTCGAAAAAGGTAGCTATTCTGTACAACGATGCGCTCAAACGAAAACACTAATTTTGCAGTGAATAGCCAACGCACATTAACACCTTTTCAGCATCATTTTTTATCTTAAACCCCTAATTGCTATCTGTTATGAATTTAACCAAGATTTTGATTGCTACCTTCCTGTTTCTTCTAGGCTCTTTTGGCCATTGGTATATCATGTATTGGCAGTTCAAATCTCCCAAATGGATTTCCTCTATTTATCCTTATTTGCTGGCGATTGCCTGTACGTGGCTGTGGATCAAAGCCTCTGAGTACGGCGTCAAAGGCTTTAACGGCTCCATGTGGTCTAATCGGTTTTTGTTTTTCGTAACGGGCGTTTTTGTGGGTTCTTTCCTCTACCCGATTCATTTTGGGCAAACCTTCACCCTAAAAGTCGCCATTCAGCTTTTATTGGCATTGGCCATTATTGTCGTTTCTATTCTTTAAACCCCAATTAAGCTTTTGATATATTTAACTTTGAACCAAAAACAACCATGAAACGCACCTCCATTTCGCTGTTATCTTTCTTTCTATCAGTTCTTTTTCTGTTTTCTTGCGGCGGTGATGCCGCCGAACTGGAACGCCTGCAAAATGAAAATCTTGACCTAAAAGCGCAGTTGCAAAAACTGAACGCTCTTCAGTCGGCCAAGAAAGTACGGTACATTCTCAAAATTCGGTTGAAGCAGGCAAATTTTTCGCTCAGTATCAAAAAACACATCAAAAACGCCGTGAATGCCATTGATTTTGAGCTTCCCGTCGATAAAGATTTCTACGACAGCGTGTCGAAAGGCACCGAAATTGTGGACAAATTTCGCTTTGGCTCTTTCGTACTATACGGCAGTTTCGGCGATTGGGAAATGACCGTCAAAGACAAAGAAATTAGAGAAATGTAGCAGATTTGGGTGGTAATCAATAGTAAAAAAAGCCGCAAACGGAGTTATAGGATGTAGATACCTAAACCTACAACCTGACACATGAATTCAGCTTCTTCTTCAAGCCGCCTAGCCTCACTCGATGCTCTACGCGGCTTTGATATGCTTATGATTTCTGGCGGCGGTGCCTTTCTTTCTTTGATGGGTGGCAAAACCGACAGTACCCTTTTGAACGGTCTTGCGGCGCAATTTCACCACCCCGATTGGGACGGATTCACCTTCTACGATTTTATCTTTCCGCTGTTTTTGTTCATGGCGGGCGTGTCCCTTTCCATCAGTCTCAAAAACGGCGTCGCCAAAGGCATTCCCCAATCCAAACTCTTGGAAAAGGTATTTAAGCGAATGCTCATTTTGTTTTTTCTGGGAATATTAGACAAAAATGCCCCCGTTGATTTTTTTGACCCCGCCCATATTCGCTACGGAACCGTGCTCGGGCGCATCGGAATTGCCACTTTTTTGGTAGCTATTTTGTACCTTAACACTGGCTGGAAAACACACCTTATCGTCGCATTCGCCATTCTTGGGCTATATTATGCAGCATTGATGCTGATTTCGGTTGGCGATTACGGCGGTGGCGACCTTACCTTTGAGGGCAATTTGGTGGGGTGGATTGACCGCTCTTTCATGCCCGGACGCCTCAAGCAAACCACCTATGATGAGCTAGCCATGACCACCCAACTCTCGGCTACCTGCCTAACTATTTTTGGCAGTTTGGCGGGAAAAGTACTATTGGACAAAACCACCGCCAACATCAAATTGATTCGGCTTATTGGCATGGGTGCCATCGGCATCGCGGCGGGTTTGGCGTGGGCTACGGTTTTTCCACTTAATAAACACCTGTGGTCTAGCTCGTTTATTCTACTGACAGCAGGCATGGCTTGTCTGTTGGTCGCTCTTTTTTATGGAGTAATGGACGTGTTAAAATTTACCAAATGGGCCTTTTTCTTCAAAGTTATTGGCATGAACTCGTTGGTGATTTACATGGCCTGCCGCTTCGTCAACTTCGGAGAATCGTCGCGGCTGCTTTTTGCGGGATTGTACGGCCACGCGCCCGAAAAATGGCATGAAGTATTCAACGCCCTAGGCGGTCTGATTTTGGTGTGGCTAGTGCTGTACGTGATGTATCGCCACAAGATTTTTGTAAAAGTGTAACGCGTATTAAGTACTAAAACAATTTTAATCACGCAGAGACGCAAAGTGGCAAAGGGAATAGGTTATTGATAATAAACACTTTGCAGCTTTGCGCCTTAGCGTAAATCTTAAATTTATTGTGCCTTGATACTTAAGATAAAGTTTATCTATCTCGGAAATAACCCTTCATAATGCGCGGAAGGCTCAAAAATGCCCGCGCTCTGGGCGTAGAACGACGCGTCGGTTGGGTAGACACCCTTCACCGTTTTTGTCCAAGTGCCGCTGGCTTTGGGGTGATAACTCATGAGTCGGTCCCAGTTTTTGTAGTATTGATGTCCGTTGGTTTCCTGTAAGCCAATCGACATATTGGGAAACGGCGGCAGCCGCGCCGCCACGGATTTGTTCCAATCCACCAGAATCGGGCTTACCGTCAGGTCGGCACAGAAGCAGGGGATGTTTTTTTCGTAGGCAAGCTGCGCAATCTTCATGGTCATGCTCAGGGTTTTGGCGATGGCCTTAACCGCAATGGCCGAATAACCCTGCTCAATGCGCCGAGCGGCATCTTCGACGGTGTGGGCGCTTTCGTCGGCAGCAATGCGTACCCCAAAATCTCCTACATAGACCTCATTGTTTTCGGCAAATGGCTCTTCGACCACGGCAATTTGGTCAAATGCACCGATTTTTTTAGCATGGTCCAAAAACCGCAGTAGGGTGTCTTTGTGCTCGTAGCGGCCGTTGGCGTCAAAATAGTACGGAATTTTGCCGCTTTTTGTGTAGGGCGTTTCATAATGCCCGATGGTCTTGTGCAGTGCGGTCAAAAATTCAAGGTCTTTTTCCAGCATTTCTTTCTGCGTACCCGCCGCCCCCGTTTTGAGTTTGAGGATAAAATAGCCTTCATCAGCGGCGGTTTTGATGCGCTCCGTGGTGGTCCCGACGCTAAACGAAGGAATGCTCGCCACCTTTTCGTGCCGATACGACAGCCCTGGCCGATACGCCGTCGGAATCATTTCATCAAAGGTTTTCATGTTGTTCTCGTGGGCGTACAGCAACCACGCTGCATTGTCCACACATACCAACGCATTGAGGGCGAAGGTTTTGCGCAAATCTGCCACGCCCGTGATTTTTTTGCCGTAGTCCAGCACTTCGGGCAAAACCTGCTCCATCAAATCGACAGGATTGGTAAAAGAAGTGCCTTTGATGATCTGCAGTGCGCGTTCGCTCATGGCGTACATGAGGGCATTGCCGGCGCTTTCGGAATGGCCCGCCGCCACCCGCGCATCCGACCACAGCACGCCCTGTGTGCCCAAACCGATCTTCCGAACCCCCGACTCGGATTCTATCATGGCCACGGCCTGCCAACTATCGGTGATGGCGCCGCCCTTAAAACGGTAGGCATTGAGCGGCTCGCGTTCAAAATTGGCATCAACGTTTTTGATTTTTATCAATTTTTCGCGGGTTTCGGCAAAAGTTGGTTCCGCCAAACCCAATGCCGCCACGCTGCCCGTATACTTCATAAATTCTCGCCGATTAAGGAATTGATTTTTGAAAAAGTCCATAAAATTAGTTCGGAATATTGTTTAAAGTATACCACGCTTCCGACGACCAAAGCGATTGTCCGCCATGGCTTTTGAGCGTATCTGGCAAGCGAAAGTAAACGACGTGCTCTTTCTTTAGATTCGGAATTTCGAGAAAAACCCGCGTTCTATCTTCCGAAATACTGAGTTTCTCTACATTCATCGCGGTCAGGTCCATTTTGGGGCCGCCGTAGTTTTTGGTCGGCAGATACCACCATTGATGGATTAAAATATCAGCGGGGCGCAGCTTTTGTCCTTCTTTGAGTGGCTCCGTAAATTCAATTTCAAAGCCCTGGGGCTTTGCGCGCACGGCCAGCATTTCAAAGGTACTTTTGCCGTTGTATTTTATTTTTTGTAACCCCTGTACGCGGTCTTTCCAACTCCAGCCGCCGCCTGCCATACCTACTTCTCCCACATACAACGCGCCATCTGGCCCCCAGCGCAGCCGATTGACGCCCGCTTCAAATCCCTGCGAGAACCGAAAGACAGCGCCTTGGTATTCACCGTTTATCTTTTCCAAAAAATCACGTTGAATACCGCCGTGGGTCACGTCGCCGTGCAGCATTTGACCTTTGTAGGGGCCCTCTTTTATCAAAACGGGCTCGGAGGGAGAATTTCCGATCTCATCTTCGGGCAGCCAAATCGCGGGCGGCACCATTCGAGGAGCAGGTTCGTCACTGAGCCAGCCCCACGCCATGCCGTTGAATTCTCCTTTTTTGACGTGAATGAATTTATTACCAGGCAGCCATTGCCCTTGATTATCCGTTACAAACAACTCATTATCAACCCCTAACCCGATACCATTGGGCGTACGCAGGCCGTAATTGACGGACTCAAAACTACCATTTGGGGCTATTTTGATGGTGCGGCCTCGGTCGGGCAATTGCTTTTCGTCGGGTTTGAGGCGCATCGCCATCGAGAGAGTCACGTAGAAATACCCCTCTTTGTAGACCAATCCAAAAGCAAATTCGTGAAAATCGGCAGTAACGCCCCAACTGTTGCACACTACGCGGTATTCATCAATAATTTCGTCGCCATCGGTATCAATCAGTTTCGTTAATTCGTGTTTTTGTAAGACGTAGATTTCCCCGTTGACCACCTCAATACCAAGCGGTTCAGCTAGTCCGGAAGCAATGCGTTTGACGGTGATTTTGTTGGTATCTCCCGTCGTGACATTGTCCAGCAGGTACACGCCGCCTACTTCGTCCCACGTAGTGACCAAAAGCCGCCCGTCGGGTTTGAACGCCAACGCCCCCACCCGGGGTTTGAAGTTTTTGGTGTGCAGCGTTTGCAGATCATAACTTGGGTGTACTTTCTCCAACGGTGCCCCAAAACCGGGAGAGTTTATTCGTTGCACCACCTGTTCTTTTTTGGGTTGGCCCACCGGCTTTTGGACAACAATTTCTTTGGGTTTAAGGGTAAAAATATAACTGACCATGGCCGTCAGTTCCGGTTCGGTCAGCAAAGCGTGCGAATTCATCACCCCAGTACCCCAAACTCCCGTGCCGCCTTCCCTAATTTTATTTACCAACAAATCCACCGATTTCTTGTTGTTAGGATAGCGTTGCGCCACGCGCTGAAACGCCGGCCCCACTTCGTTTTCGTCGACTTTATGACACACAAAACAGTCGCTTTTGTCCATCAGCGCCCGTCCCGGATGAACGGCTTTGGGGGTAGGTGGCGGCGGAAACTGCTCTGGCAACGGGTCAAAATAAGTGGCTAGGTAAGTTGTTTTGTTAGAAGGCAACGCCCTTATTCCCTCGAATGTTTGTAAAGAAACAGCCACTCCTTCCGGAACCTTTGATGTAGTAATCATTCTTTCCAGTCCAGGCTTTCCAGCCGTATTGCGTACAAATTCGGGGCGCTCCGTCACCAGAACGGTGTCTTTGGAAGAGAGCACTAACGCAAAATGCAGATAAATCTGTTGGTTTTTGAAGGCATAACCTTTGTACAGTACGCGGGCAGGCTCGTCATTCCCACGGATGCTAACATGCCACGGCGACGCGGGCAGGCTGTCGCACATGTAGGCGGTGCCCCATGAGCCTGGCTGAATGTCTTTTTTGTTGGTATAAGCCGCCCCTTCCAGCGTAATCCCGCCTTTCCACACTTTGTACAGTTTACCTTTGACCAGGTCGTACGCGGCGTAGCATTCCTTATCCAACGCCAAGGTCAGCATGCGGGGCTTTTTGTCGAGCACCGAGCGAATGGCCCATACCTCCCACGGCCGCTGAATGTCTTCTTTTGGGGAAGGATAATTTGCGGCAAAAACAAACACCGTAGCCGCCAATAAAGCCAAATTTTGTAACCGTATCGTCATAACCTTCCACCCGTAGATTGAAGTCTTTTTCTTGGTTAAGAAGGTATGTTTGGCGCTTATTTACTCCTTACGTTAAGGTATGGATTTAAGAGAGATGGACAGACTATACGGTTCTGCTTCCCAATGACAAAAAAAGAGGGCGGTGTTCTCACCACCCTCGGCAATAAATGGGTTATGATTTTCGGGTTTTTCGAATCGGCTTGCCGTACTTTTTCATCATTTCTTTGGCGTGATTGCGGCGCACGTTTACCTTTTGGTTCTTTTCGGTCTTTTCGTGAAAAGCACCACCGAAGGTATCGCTTTTGACAATTTTTACGCTGATGATTTTCGTGTACCCTGTATCTCTTTCTTCGGGGGTCAGCTCGTCCGAAATTTCGAGTAATTTGGGCAACGGACGCATCGGAATCGGCTGCTTCATGAGGGCTTCGATGGCTTCCTGCTGCTCCTTTTCTTTTTCCATGATAAAACTGATGGCGATGCCTTTTTTATCCACCCGGCCCGTACGTCCGATGCGGTGGATGTAGGTTTCGGGAAGTTCCGGCAAATCAAAGTTAATAACGTGCGAAACTTCCGAGACATCCAATCCGCGCGCAATGACGTCGGTGGCAATGAGTACGCGACAAGCCCCGCTCTGAAAGCGATTAACGGCCTCAAAACGCTGCATTTGGGCTTTGTTGGAGTGAATCACGCTCACCGTATCGCCAAATTGCTTTTCCAGTTGTTCAAACAATTGATTGGCCAAGGTCTTAGTCGCCGCAAAAACCAGCACTTTGACCATGTCGGGGTCGTGGCCAAGAAGCAATTCTAGCAGATTTACTTTTGTGTAGAAATTGGGCACTTGATAGGCCATTTGGTAGATATTTTCCAACGGCGTACCTGCTGGGGTGGCCTCCACTTTGACGGGATGGTGAAAATATTCCTGCATCAACTGCTCCACTTCGTCGGTGATGGTGGCCGAAAACAAAAGGTTTTGGCGTTTTTCGGGCAAGGTATCCAAGATGAGTTTCAACTGCGCTCGAAAGCCCAGATTGAGCATTTCGTCGGCCTCATCCAGCACCAGTTTTTTCACGGCTTTGGGCTTGATCACCCCGCTCGACAACATATCCACCAAGCGCCCGGGCGTTGCCACCAACACATCTACGCCCTGCGAGACCTCCGCCACTTGCGGCTTCATGTTTACGCCTCCGTACACGCCCACCGTAACTACGCTCATGTAAGGGGTAAGTTTCTTGACCGACTCCACCACCTGCACCACCAGTTCTCGGGTGGGCACCAAAATAACTACCTGCGGATTTTTTTCTTTGGAAAACTGAAATTGCCGAAGGCAAGGCAACAGATACGCCAAGGTTTTTCCCGTACCCGTTTGTGCAATCCCGTACACGTCTTGCCCCGACATCACCACCGAAAATACTTTTTGCTGAATGGCCGTAGGCGTCGTAAAGCCTAGGTCATTGAGGGCATTGAGCAGTGGTTTATTGAGATTTAATTCGTCGAAAGTCATACCTAATTCGTTAAAATAAAGACTAAAGGTACAGGGATTCAGCGAATTTTACATGAATGAACCTAAATCAGGGTGGCCTTTTTATTTCTCAATCGTAAATTCATCCTTCACTTTTCCAAACTCGTCGAGACAGCGCAGGCTCAATTTGTTTTTGTCGATACGGATGTGCTGGTACACGGGTCCACTCTGAAAACGCGTCGCCGCGTAGGGCTCTTCAGGCCAGTTTTTGTGTTGGCTCGGAATACTGATAGAAATGGTATAAATCGTGCCTTTGGCGGGAGAATCAACAGGTTTTTCGGCATACATGGGTTTGCTACGCATGTAGTAATGCACGTGCCCACTCATGACCATATCAACGTGATAACGGTCAAACAGCACACCCCATTCTTTGCGAATTTGCGCATAATCTTCTTCAAAATTATAGGGCGGGAAGTGCAGCATCACAAACTTCCACTGGGCTTTGGTTTGCGAAAGCTGCTTTTCAATCCAAGCCGTTTGCGCATCAATGGGTGACGTGCCATCGAGCATGATAAACAAGGCATTTTGGTAATGAAAAGCGTAGGTTCGCTCAGAAGGCACCTTGTCAGGCCCATTGGCAGGCAAGCTAAACAGGTTTTGGTACATCGCCGCGCCCAGCCCATCCTGACTGTCGTGGTTGCCAGGAATAGGCATAAAGGGTTTTTGACTAAAAATCTTTCCCGAATGATGAAAAAACTCATCCCACTCATTGCGGTCAAGGCCCGTACTGACCAAGTCGCCGATGACCGAATAAAAGGAAATTTCGGGGTGACGTTCGAGCGTTTGACGGGCCATTCGCCCCCAATCGGGCGATTTGTGCGTATCGCCAAACCACACAAACGAAAACGCCTCTGGCTGGGCCGCTTCGGTCCTAAAATCAGCCACTTCTGACCAACCCGTACTCGCAGAACCCACCCGATACGCATACGCGGTGGCAGGCGCAAGTTGGGTTAGTTTGGCCGTAAAACGCTGAATATAACGGTCGTTGCGCAGCAGGCGGTCTTCCATCTGAAACGGCAATGCGTTGGCGGTCAGCGTATCGGTCGAGTTTTTTTTCCAGTATTGTACTTTTCCTGCTTTAACCGCCGCCTGCGTACGCCACTGCACATCAATGGTGTTAGAAGGGTCGGCACTCCACGAAAGCAGCAACTGATCGGGTTTGTTGCCGGCGGGATAGTCGGTCTGACGGAAGGCTTTCACCAAATGAGCTTCCCGGGCGCGCCCACGAATGGTGGTCAACAATTGTTGCCCCTGCAATGCGGGCGGCACTTCCGTAAGCCTGAGTTCGTCCCAATCATGGTACGTAAAGGCCCCAACTTTAAAATCTTCGATGTGTTGGTTGGCGGGAAAAACGTTTGAGATAGTCAGTTTATCGCTTTTTTTCTGCGGCCCTACGCCCACAAAAAACACGGGGCGGTGCTTGTCAAACCCGTTTATTCCCAACTCCACTTTACCTTTAGAAAATTTCTTTTGCCAGACTTCGTAGGTATATTCTTCATTTTTTACCAGCATACCTGTTTTTTGAAACCCACTTTTTGCCAACCAAAACGGCGGCACTTTCTGGGCTTGGTCGCGCATGAGAGATACGACCACGGGTACATTTACGTCAAACGTCCAGTAACGAGTAGCGAGGGTCTGTTTTTCTTCGTTCGTTAAAAAAGGCAGAATGTAGGCTTCCGAAATGGTGTCAAGTTGGACAGGTGTCAGTTTTTGATACAACCGCGTGACCACATTGTCCATCACTTTATGAACCGTGGAATCGGTAGTGGCGGCGGTGCCAAAAATCAAGAAAGCACTCAAGAAGATTGAGGTGGAAAAAGCAGTAAGTTTCATGGTGGGTTGATTCACGCCAAGGAGCAAAGCATTTAAGCGCATCCATTACTTTGCTCCATAGCGGCTTGATGGGAGTTTGAATAGATTATGTTTATTTAACAACAGGATATTGTTTTTCGAGCCACTGGACCATTTTTCCAAAAACATCCACCGCCGCCGAAGCGCTCATGCCGTGTTTTTCGTGGGGGTACAGTTCCAATTGGGTCAGGATTCCTAAGGATTGAAGTTTTTTGTGTAGATTTTCGGCCTGACTTACGTGCACCAAAGGGTCTTCTACCCCGTGGAATGAAATGGTGGGCACACCGCTTTCTTTGGTGAGGTGTAGCAGCGGGCTGGCATCTACACAAATTTGTGCTTTAGGGTCGGCCTCGCCCAAAAACCGAATAACGGTATTGTTGGCATCACTGCCATCAGCCCGCACAGACTTGTCGGTCAGGTCGGTAGGCCCCCAGAGGTTCAATACAGTTTTTACTTGTTTGTTGGGGTCATGGGCGTAGGCATAGAGTAAGGCCAAATGCGCCCCCGCACTGCCGCCCATGAGGGCAAATTCGTTGCCGTTAAATCGGTAGCGTTTGGATTGAGCCGACAGAAAAGCAATGGCTTTTTTAACGTCTTCGATTTGAGCAGGAAACAGATTTTTTCCGTCTTTGACCAAACGATAATTCATCGAAACCACGATGTACTTTTTTACACCGACCAATTCATCAATGAGTTGTTTCGGAAATTCGCTTTTATCACCCCGACTCCACGAACCGCCGTGGATGTAGACTAGCACTTTGGTATCAGGCGTATGATTTTCGGGGATGTAGGCGTCCAGCATATTTTCTTTCCCTTCGCCCTTGGCGTACGGCACATCCAACAGGGATTGATACGCGGGCTTTTTGGGAACAATGACCGCATTTTTGGCCACTCCATCGCGCCAATTATTGGTTTTTAGGTAATTGACCAACGCTTCGGGATGGTCGGTTTGGACACCCTGCACCCCCTTGCTCAACGCTGAATCCCACGCATCTTTGCCTTCAGAAGGGCTTTGAACATCGAGCCAAACGGCCACGCCTTCTTCCTGCGCGGTTTGCACCATTGCTTGTTCGGAGATGTTATCCAGCACCTCTACTTTTACCTGGCCCAAAAAGAACTTTAGCTGTTGGGGGTTCTTAATGTCGTCCAACAAACTGGTCATCAGCGGCATCTGAGGGGCAATACTCCGCCATTGTTTGTAGTAGGGCACTTTGTTGAGGTACACCACAATCTGCTTTTCCATGCCTTCTTCCTGAATCTGTTTCCAGGTTTCGGCCACGTCGGCGTCTTTAAAATCCAGATAAATATTAATCCGATTCTTGCACAACTTCAACACTTCCCGAAAAGTCGGAATTCGGTAAACGGTGGCATCCTCCGCTTTGGGGCTTTTGAGCTGAAGTTGGCTCAGTTCGGCAAATGTCTTGGCTTTGACCTCTCCCGTTGTGGTAGTCATACGGTCGAGGGTTCCGTCATGATGAATGACCAACACCCCGTCTTTGCTCGTCCGGATATCGACTTCTACATAATCTGCCCCGCTTTTAATTGCTTCTTCGTAAGAAGCAAGGGAGTTTTCAGGCACATTCACGTGGTTGCCACGGTGGGCAATGACCACAAACTTATGCTTAGAAACTGGCAGAGGAATTTGGGCATAACTTCCGAAGAATGCCGTTGCTGTTATTAAGAACAGCAGAAACTTAGAGATATATTTTGTCATATAACTATCCTGTCGCGAGATACGCCCAGCGCTTATTGAAGATACAGGTTTATTACGTTAAAAAAGGGGTGGATACAGCCAGAAAATCTACTTTTCTTGTTGCACGCTTTTTGCGTGTTCGTTCTCGGAAAGCAATTGCATGAAGTAGCGCTCCAACACTTCCGAATAAGCGGGCGACATTTCATTTTCCCCAATACCAGCCAAAAATTCTTCGAGTTCAACTTGTGAAATCTCGTTGCGCATCAGCCTACCAATCAAATAGTCAGGACGGTTGGTTTCCATTATTTTTTTGGCTTGTTATATGTCTATATACTTTGTTCCAATCATAAAAGGCTACTCAGACTGTGTTAAATTTAAGTTTTCAATTATTTGATTGGACAAAAACGTCGTTTGTCAATAGACAACCTTCCTTCAAATATGTAAACCTTTATCTTTCAATAGCTTTAACAACAATTCGGGCTCATCTGTTTGAATAACGTTGGCCCCGTGTTTCAACAATTTGTCGAGTGCTTCGTCTCGTCTTTCGGTCCGGAGCAATATATCTATCGGTCCCAACGCATTAATCCACACGCGTGCTCCACGCTTTTTGATAAGACTGACCACTTCGGGCGTGTAAAACGAAAAATCAATGTGTACTACTTCGGGTTTGAAGAGCGTAATGGCCGAATCAGCCATGGCTTGCGAATGTGCCCGGGGCATGAGCATGTATTTTTTATCGACCTTGTCCACAAAATGGAGGGCGTTGTAGTCACTGTCGAAATAAAAGACAATATCTTCGGTTTTGGTCTTCTTTACCACGTCGATGATGGGGCCTAATTTGTCAGTTTTCAAATCCAAATCCACCAAAATACGTCCTTTTGCTAAACGTAGTACCTCCTCCAACGTGGGGATTTTCTCTTCGGTTTTTGCGCCCTTTACCACCAAATTGTAGGTTTGCAACTGCGCAAAGGTCATGGTTTCGGGGTTTCCTTTGCCGTTGGTGGTGCGGTCAATCTTACCATCATGCATCAACACGGGTACACCGTCGGAGCTTACTTTGACGTCAATTTCGATGATGTCGATACCCAGTCGAATCGCTTCCTTGACGGCGGGGATGGAGTTTTCGGGGTATACATGATGAACTGCGCGGTGCGATGCCACCAACACGCTATTGGAAGTGGTTGTTAAGAAGTCTTTTTTGATTTCTTTGGCGCGGCGCGGCGTCATGGTGGAAGCCGTGCCCATAAAAAGAGCTGCACCTACAATAGCAACAATAATTCTGTGATTCATGAGTCTTACTTATTTATCAAGTAATACCCCTGTTCTCTGGAAAAAGACTAATTTCAGCACCCGTTATTTTGATAATTGTCTGGCGGCGTACCGTAAAAAAAACGATTGATTAACAATCCAAACCAGTTCATTAATTTTGACCATCAATAAATTATGTACTTAATATTTTCCCCAATGGCTCGCCTTTTTCTGTTCATTATTTTACTCTTCGCTGTACACCTAACTTCCGCCCAAAACCGTTACAAATACCCAGTTTTACCCCCAACTGGCCCAAAAATAGAATCGTTTGTGCCCAAAGGTTGGCACATTGTGGAAAAAGCCGAAGGCGACCTCAACAAAGACAACGCCCCTGACATTGCCGCCGTGGTGGAAGCCGACAAAGACGTACCCAATCTCAAAGAAGAAGATTATCCACAAAAGCCTCGTATTCTGCTGATTGCTCTGCGACAGGCCAACGGTAGTTATACTTTATCCATACAAAGCAACGAGTCCATCTTGCTTTCCAATGAAGGGGGTGTAATGGGCGACCCGCTGGCGGGATTGACCATCGAAAGGGGTACGCTGTTGGTGCAGTTTTATGGCGGGAGCGCCGACCGCTGGGGCTATGACTACCGCTGGCGTTTTCAGAACAACGACTGGTTTTTGATTGGTGCTACAGCTACCTTTTCGTCAATGAGTGCGAATCAATTCAACACCTATGATTTTAATCTCTCAACAGGAGCCGCCGAGCACACGAGCGGGGCGTTTTTGGAAGAAGAAAACAAGAAAAATACGCCTGAGAAAAAACGGAGCTTCAACATTGGCAAAAAACCGCTCCTCAAACTCCGTACATTCAAGCCCATCACAACCCTCATTTACAAGGATGTGTATATTTAAAAAGGAGCTAAAAGTCATTTTTGAGCAACCCCTCCGAGCCATCTTTACAAACATAAACCCCGACCATTGAGCCGGGGTTTGTGCAATAATGGGGTTACGCTTTTTGTTACAATATACCTTTTGAATCGGTCAAAAACATGCGGGTACTGACGGTGTAGGTGCCCCCGTTGGCATCTTTGTATTTTAAATCCACGTAAAACGCTTTGTAACCGCTACCTGCGTAGGCTTCCTGCAACTTTATTTTTGAGGTATTGGAAACGCCCAAACTATAACTCGTCCACTTTTCATTTCTGAAATCTTTATCCGCCGAAGTAGCGGTCCACACCACGGCGTCTACCAAATCGTTGCGGTCCGTTTTGATAGAAACTTGCGCTCCTTTTTTCTTAGGGCTTACTTTCCACGTCGGCGTAGGATAATTGCGGTCGTTGATGGTCGTTCCAAAAAACGCGCTTAATGCTTCCAAGGCCTGTTTTCCTCCGCCCAAGTCGTGACCAGCATTGGGCACATAGTGAATCATATTTTTGCCTGGAATCTGGTCGTAGTAATGTTTAATGGCATCAACGGTCCAGTACTCGTCGTTGGTTCCGATAAAAATCAACTTCGGGACGGTCAATTTCGCACGGTACGAGTAGGGGTCAATCATGGTCGTAATGGCGTTGCCTTGGGGGGTATTGGCCGTTTGTGGGATTTCCAGTTTTACATAATCTTCGATTTGCTCGCTGTATGCACCGTAGGATTTCAACTGATAATCTAGCGTAGCGGGCATATTGAGCATATCAATCACCATCGGGCCGATGGCTTTCACCCGTTTGTCATCAATGGCGGCCGAGAGCCACGTAGTCCAGCCACGTTTGGACGCGCCCGTTACCACAAAGTTATTGACATCGTGTTTGAGGGTTTGTTTTGAAAATGCCTGCACGGCATCCATTGCTTTTACGGCGCTTTTCACCATCGGAAACAACAACGGCCATGAATAATCTCCGTCTTTTTTGAAGTTATGCAAGGTGTACGAAATCAGCGCATCTTCGGTCAAATTGCCGTATAAAGGCTGATTGGGTGCTTGTTTCAGCAATACCACAATGGCTTTGTTTTTGGCCGCGATTCCCATCAGCGAAGGCCACAGTTTGTCACTTTTGCTCCAATTGGGTTGTTCTTGTTTGTTAGAGCCCCCCGTGATGAAAAGCATTGCGCCATCGTGCAGGTTTTCTTTAGGAACCATAACGGTGAGTTGGTGCCGCCACGCGATTCCCCGCCATGTTTGGGACGTAAGCAATAAATTATAACCCGTTACGTCTCCTTCTGTAAACGAATCTTTCAACTCCCACGAAAAGGTTTTATCTCCATTGGTGACGTAACTTTTAAGGGCTGTTTCGGGGGTAATGGCCTGCTGTGCAAAGAGTTGGCAAATACCAAGGCAAACACTGAGGACTAAACTAAAAAGGGATTTGTGCATGGCAATAAATTGATTATTGAGGAATAATTATTGACGATTTTTTATTCTGGCTTAGGGCTTTCTTTGACCAACTTGAGCGCCTGTTCGATGTAAATTTCACCCGTCATTTCGCCGAGACTGGTGCGACTTATATAATCGTAACGTTTGAAACTGTTAAAATCTACTTTGGTGAGCATATACCCAAACGCGTCGTTGGTGAGGCCAAACAAAAACGGCAATTTGGTATTCATGTGTCGTTTGAGGTAAAAGCCGATGTTGGGCAATGCCTCTCCTGGAATGGTCAAAACCTGCGCGGGCCCGATGTTCAGCAGATTTACCTGCGTACTCACGGCGTCGGGTTTGGCGTTGGGGTGTTTGAGTGGCGAATTTTTGAGAATGTACTTCATCATGTCGGAGTCAACGGGAAACTCAATGGTTCGTGCCGTGCAATACACCGACGGATTTGATACGGTGGGCGCGGTACTGACAATCCTCAGGGCTTCGTCGCCGAGCAACTCTCCGATGCGGATACATTCTTCCCACGTATTGGCTTCGGTGTTGGCTTCACGGCGGGTATCGGCCGTGACCATCCCCCCCTGCGCACCGTTTACAAAAATGGCCATGCCACCGCCTTTAGACTCAATGCGGTCGTATAATGGCCCACACAAGTCGGGGCTTAAAATACCCCTCCCAGAGCCAAGCACTTCGGGGTGAATGGCGTAATTGACTAAAGTGGCAATGGGTTTTCCCGACTTGGAAATCGCCTGAATGACGCCGCAACGAGGGTCATACAAGTCAGCGGCGTAATAATTATAGGCAATCTTTCCCTTGGCTTCTCCCACGGCTACTTTCAGCGTAGCTGGCTCCAACTTGGCAACGGCTTCATTGACCGCATCGGCAATTTTTTTAACGCAGTCTTCCAAATAATTCAAGTCGGCCGAGGTTTTGCCCGTTTGGTCAGGAAATCCATACGCATCTGGCCCACTGTGGGTATGCGTACAGCCAATCAGAACATTTTCGGGCGGAATGCCTTTGATTAACGCCCTTGAACGGTTGCCCAAAATAGACGACCAGCCCAGATTATCTACGCTGACGATGGCTACGCGGGTGTTTCCTTTTTCGAGCACCAACACCCGGGCAAACAAATCACCTTTTTTCTCCGTAGCTGGTTTGGGCGTCCCGATGCCACCCGATACGGGCAGGAGTGGATTAGGAGTAATGACACGCAATGCTGCGGCAGCTTTAAACTCCTGCGCACCAGCATTATAAAACAATAAAAGAAGGAATAAATAACCAATTTTTCTCATGCGAATACTTTCTATTTTCATTTGTGAAAAGGGCAAAAAAAGGGTGGATATACTCCACCACTTTTTTGTTCAACTAACCCAAAAAATTACCACGGTTTGCCCGTACCCTGGATGACCCACGGTTTGGACCAAGGACTGTTTTTACCGTCAACGGTTGAGTAAGGCGTTGTTTCCAACTTACTCATGGCCAATTCAGCATTTGTTTTATTCAAATTACGTTCGTCAAGCATGTAATAAAAACGCACTGGCAAAACACTGCGCTTTGATTGATTACCCGTTTTCAATTCGGGGAAACCCGTTCTGCGGTAGTCAAACCAAGCTTCCTGCGCAGCCGTCCAGCTCGCAATCCATTTTTGCTCGATGATTTGCTTCAACGTACCGTCAAATTTAGCATCCGCTCCTGCGATATAGGCCGCGTAGCTACTGCCCACACCCCACGTATCCAACGAGGCTTTTATGCCTGCTTCGTAGTGGGTTTTGGCATCACCCGCTGCCCATCCTTTCAAGGCGGCTTCGGCCAATATAAAGCGCACTTCAGCCGCCGACATCAGCCGTGATTTAAGCAACGGCCCTTTGGCCTGACGATAAATATCACTCAACCACGATACGTGTGGATTGTTGGCTCCCTGCTCAGCCGTGGGGCTAAGGTTGTAGGTAGGTCCGCCCAACATCGCCGTTGGCAGTCCCACGTATTCGTTGGTATTGTATTCTTTACCAGCTACTTTGTCGGGTGCCAGAAAGCGTTTATTACCTTCTATTTTATCCGTTCCTTTTGGAAGAGCAGGGTCAACTACGATTTGAATTTTAACCTTATTGGCCCAAATACCCAAACGCGGATCTTTCAAAACAAGCAGTCTGTCTACCAAAGTAGCGGCCATTTTAATCCGGCGATAATTACTTTCGCTGGCGTCATAAATGGCGTTGGCTGGCCACGAATCATCGTTGCTGTTGCCCGCAAATGGCATGGCGGCATCATCGGCTATGGCCGTAATGATGGGGTATTGCGTGGCATTGGCTACGATTTTTTCAATACCCGCCTTGGCTACATCTGGTTTTTTGGCAGAGATACGCATATAATAACGCAGCGCGAGCGAATTGGCCAGTTTTCGCCATTTGGCAGGCGCGCCCTGATAATACACATCGGCGGTTCCGACGGTAGCGGTGTATTCCGTGGCATTTTTGGAAAGCAACGTATTGGCTTTGTCCAAATCAGCTAAAATACCCGTATAAATGGCTTCTTGTGAATCATAGGCAGGGAACGTATTTTCAGCACCACCCACGGCGCCTTTCAACGCTGCCGAGTAGGGAGCATCGCCCCAAAGATCGGTAATTAACCCAAACATCATAGACTTCACCACCAAAGCAATGCCTTGATGCAACTCCGACTTGATGGCTACGCCACGGTCGTACACGTATTGGTTGTTGCGCAGGATGTCGTAATACCCTGCCCAACTCTGACTTCCGCCCCAATCATAGTCATTGTGGCCACCGCTCCAGCCGTCTTTTTGGGTGTGTTGCATTACCCCAGCGATGTCTTGATACCCTAAGTTGACGAATGCCTTTCCCGTTTCGGTCAACACCGTAGACAGCACCAAATTTGGGTTGGCGTTGTCGGGGTCTACCCCGTTGGGGTTGATGTTTAGTTCGGTTAAGTCTTTGCAGGAAAACACCGTACAGGAAAACAAAACCGCGAAGCAGGTAAATTTGAGTGTGTTGAATTTCATCACTTTATCCGTTTATGTTTTCTTAAAAAGTTAAGCCTAATTTGAAGCCGACCGGAATCACCCAAGGATTGACGTTGTAGCGCTCAATCCCTTGTTTGAATTGGCTACCACCCTGAATCCCCGCTTCTGGCTGGAATGCGTTTTCGGGATCAATGTTGATTTTAGCGGCCGTCCACAGGATAATATTACGGCTATAAACTGAGAAGTTGGCACTCTGAACGCCCACTTTCCGCAGCCAGTTTTGGGGTAGGTCGTAGCCCAACGTAATTTCTCTCAGTTTCAAGAAAGAAGCATCGTATAAAAATGCCCGGGTAAACGACCAAGCCGTACTACCCGCAAACGGCAGGATAGTGGTGCCCGCTCCGCCGAGGTTTTCTTTGAAGCCAGTTGGGTTTCCATTGGCATCGTAACCCGTAGCAATAACACCTGGAATGAACACCCCACCGTGCGGCAAGGTGTAGGGGCCGTATTTGAACGGATAGCCGCCATAATCAGGCGTTGGACCACCCACCAGCGGAAAATAATTTCCGTTAATCCGAATGAGTTCATCCTGATTTGCCACCAAATAATCACGCAATGCTTGACCCGTCAAACCGTTAGGATTGATGAGTTTGTCCAAAAACAACTGCGACTGTCCGTTTTCTTCGCCATAGCGGTAGGTTTGAGAAACAAAATCTCCGCCATTTCTCCAGTCAAACGACATACTCAAGCTAAAGCCTTTATACGAAATCGACGTTTGCAACCCCATGATAAATTTAGGGTTGAAGTTACCGATTTTGTTTTTGGTATTAATGGCGTCAATCGACTGCCACTTACCCGTTTGGTCCAGAATTGGATACCCAAAATACGGTGATTCTTTGTTTTCGACCGTTACGATTTTGGCGTCATAAATATCCCCGATTTGTTCGCCCACGTACGTCCACGCGCCTCCTTTGGCATCTTGCCACAAGGTATAGTAGGGCAAATCATCCGAAAGCGATTTGATGGTGGTGCGGTTGCGCGTCCAGTTGGTGGTCAAATCCCATCTCCAGTTATTTTTGTCTACGATGGTTCCGCCGAGGCTCAACTCAAAGCCTTTGCTGACCAGCAAACCAGCGTTGATGTTTTTGGATGAATAACCCGACGAAGGCGGCAACTTGGTGCTCAGGATTTGGTTACGGTTTTCAACCATGTAATACGTACCCGAGAATCTCAGACGATTTTTAAACAAGTTTAAGTCAATCCCACTTTCGTAGGAGGTCACGATTTCAGGTTTTAAATCGGCAATCAGGAGCGTTCCGGGCGTTGACAAACGCGGAATGCCGTCCCACGTACCCGCGTTGCCTAATGAACCGAGCAACTGGTACGGATTGGCGTCATTTCCTACCTGGGCAAAACCTGTTCTCAATTTCAACATGCTGATTTGACTCGTCAAAGGCAACATTTCGTTCACCAATAAGCTCAACGAAGCCGAAGGATAGAAATACGAGCGGTTGGCGGCAGGTAGCGTACTCGACCAATCATTACGGGCCGTTACGTCCAGAAAAATCATGTCTTTATAACCAAAATTAGCCAATCCGTACACGCTGTACATAGCACGTTGGAAACGACTGCTGTTATAATCTAAGTTGGCAGGTGCAATATTTTGGATGTTAAACACTCCCGGTACAATCAAGCCAGTGCCTCCCTTGGTGGCGTTGGTGACGTTTGAACCCCGCTGATAACGGGAGTTCCCACCCACTGAAAGCGACAGGCTGAAGTCTTTGATGTCTTTTTTGTAGGTCGCCAAAAAGTCGGCGTTGGTTTCCAAATTGGCAATATTGATGAGGCCATAAGCACCACGCGGGTCGTTGGTGTAGCTGTTGGCTATTTTCAACTCACGGTTTTCATTATACGTATCAACGGCATAACGCCCCATCAGGCTGAACGACGGCGAGATTTGCCAGTCAGCCCGGATGTTTCCAAATACCCGATCACGGGTAAAGCTGTTGTTAACCTCGTTTGCCAAGAAGTAGGGGTTATTGTAAATTCCTTTGAACTGTGAGCGTTGTTGAAGTCCTTCCTGACCCGGCAACCAATAGTTTTCTAGGTCTTTGATGTCGGTGTGGGGCGAAACGGCGTACGCCCATTGCAAGGGGTTGGTTCCGCGGTTACCAGCGGGTCGGTTGTTAGAATTAGAACGGCTCAGGTCAAGATTCGTACTGATTCTGAGTTTTTCATTCACCTTCACCGACGTGTTCAAGTTGATGGTGTTTCTGAACAAATCAGAATTGGGGATGATGCCCCGGTTCTGCATGTTAGAATACGATAAACGATAGCTATAATTATCGTTGCTATTGGCCACCGACACGCCGTTGGTAGTAGTAATACCCGTCTGTACAAAATTTCGGACGTTGTTGGGATGCGAAACCAACGGCATTTTGATTGGTTTTCCGCTCGCGTCGAGCGGGCTGTTCCACTGCACTTCTTCGTAACCTTTATCCAATGCCGCCCCGTAGGTAGCCCCCACATTTTCCTGAATAAGCGCCCCAAACGGATTGCTCAGGGGAGTCCCGCTTATTGAGGGCGGAATGGCCGAGAATTGACCTGGGCCAAACTGAGTTTGCCATTTCAAGAACTTAAACGGTTTATCAAAAACGGTATTAGACGTAATAGAAACGGTCATTTTCTTGGCTTTGGCCCCGTTTTTTGTCGTAATCAAAACCACACCATGTCCCGCACGCGAACCGTAAAGGGCCGCCGCACTGGGTCCTTTCAAAATCGAAACGCTTTCAATATCGTCGGGATTTAGACTGGAAATGGAGTTGCCAAAATCGGCGCGGTTGTCATTTCCTACCTGACTTATATTGTTGAGGGTATTGGCCAGCGGCACCCCGTCGACGACAAACAGGGGCTGATTGTCGCTACCCAATGAAGTAGCGCCCCGAATAATCATACTAACCGACGAACCAGTGCCGCCTGTAGAACTTACCGTAACCCCAGCCACCTTGCCGGCCATTGCATTCAAGACGTTTTCTTGCGCTACCCGGTTCAGTTCTTTGCTATCAATTTTACCTACCGAATATCCCAGCGATTTTTCTTCCCGCTTGATACCCAAGGCCGTTACGACCACCTCTCTGAGGTTTTCAGCACTTGGCATCAACGAAACGTCCACGATGCTTCTGGCTCCAATGGCTACCTCCTGAGCGGTAAAACCCACAAAGGAAAAAATCAGGACTGGATTGTTGCCCGACACCTCAATCGAGTACGCACCTGCACCGTTGGTACTGGTTCCTTTTTGGGTTCCCTTTACAATAATATTTACCCCAGGCATACCAGTACCGTCTTCACTGGATGTGATTTTGCCAGTTACGGTTCGGCTTTGCGCCATCGCCGTAGAGAAGCATAACCCTGCAACCACTGTTAAACTAAGCAAACACCTCAACGTACGTTGTAGAAAAGTAGAGCTAATAATCATGGTTATTATCGGTTAAAGAAGTTCTATATTCCAATACCCACAAACCCATTAATCAGACTACTCTGCATGAAGAATTATTTCAAAAAAATGTACTATTTAACGATAATTTAAAAATATTATAATATTGAGATAATCTTGTTATTTTTTTTATAAAAAAACATTTTTATTATTTTATTGATTATCAACAAATTAACAATAAATACTTGAGCGTTAAATACCATTAACCGAAAAATTTTACACCAAAACCTGTCTCAAAAATATCCTAAAAAAACGAAAGGCGGAGGAATATTCCCCCGCCTTTCAGCATACTACCAATTGTACATTTAAACTAATCTTCGACTTTGTCTACCAAGGTTTATTGGTTCCTTGTACAATCCAAGGTTTTGACCATTGGCTATTTTTCCCTCTCAAACCTGAGTGTTTTGTGGTCTCAAGTTTATTGATGGCCGCGTCGGCATTGGTACGGTTGAAGTTTACTTCGTTGTCGCCGTAGTTGAAACGAACGGGCAATACTGGCTCAGCCGACGCCTGACCCGCTTTGAGTGCCGGAAGGCCCGTTCTGCGATAATCAAACCATGCTTCGGTGGCGGCGGTCCAGCTGGCAATCCATTTTTGCTCCATGATACGCGCCAACGTATTGTTGTAGGCTACACCAGGCTTAGCGATGTAGGCATCATACTGTGAGCCTACGCCCCAAGTTTCGAGGGAGTTTTTCACACCTGCGTTGTAGTGCGTAGCGGCGGTTCCTACGGCCCAGCCTTTTTGAGCGGCTTCGGCCAAGATGAAGGCCGTCTCAGCCGATGAGGCCAAACGTGCTCTCAACAGGCCACCGCTGCTGCCACGGTAGATTTCAGCTAACTGAGAAACGTGCTGGTTTTGTACCACTTGCCCGGGGGTTGGGTTGTTATTGTGGGTATCTGGTTGAATAAGGCCAGGTGGCACTCCTACATACTCATTTGTATCGATTACCCCTTTATAAAGTTTGGGATTGTAGTGACGAGTGTACTTTGCCCCTTTTTTTATTTCAGGCAATAGTACTTGATCGGTAAGATAGCTTACTGATTGAGGAACACCGTCTTTACGAATAAACTTCTCGACGTCGATCGTGAGGGTTTCATCAGCAACCCAACGCACATGTACGGGAGAAATCCATACTTTTAAGCGAGGGTCATTGTTAGCTAAAAGTGCATTTACTAACGTTTGCGCAGGTTTTTTTCTTCTGAAATTAGTTTGCTCTTGGTCAAAAGCTACCGCACCTGGCCATGAGTTACCCGCTGTAGCACCAATGTAGCTCATCGTGGCATCTTCGGCAGGGGTTTTCATATAAACTCCCGATGCGTAGATGGCTTCAATCCCGGCTTTGGCTTCAGCGGGCATCTTGTCGGAAACCCGCATGTAATAACGCAACAAAAGTGTGTTGGCAAATTTCTGCCATGACGTAGGATTTCCCGCGTAGAAAATATCGTATCCTGCGGTATAGCCTGTGGCATCTTTGGTGGCAAAAAGCGCCGAAGCCGCTTTCAAGTCAGCAATGATTCCTTTGTAAATCACCTCTTGGCTATCAAATGCTGGTTTCAAAAACTCATTTGACTGGTCGCCTTTTACCGCTGCGGTATAGGGTGCATCTCCCCACAAGTCCGTAATTACGCCAAAGATAAACGAGCGCATGGTGAGCGCTACACCTTGGTGAAATTTGTAGTTGAGTTCTACTGAGCGCTTGTACATAAATTCGTTGTTACGAAGCATGTTATACCAGCCACTCCAGTCTTGCGGCCCCCATTCGTAGTGGTTGATTCCACCAAACCAGCCGTCGTGTTGGATATGTTGGGCAACCCCAGCCACATCCCCGTAGCCAAGCTCCAGATAAGCCCGGGCCGCAGAGTTCATTACTTCAGGCATCACCAAGTTCGGATTAGCCGAAGCAGGGTCTATCCCGTTGGGGTTCTCGTTGATTTCAGACAGGCGATCTTCACAAGAAGACACAACCACTATCGCAAGAACCAATATTGATTTTGATATGAGTTTTAACATGTTCATCGAAATGATTGGAATGTTAGATTATTACAAATTGAAATTTAATTTAAATCCAACGGGCATTGTCCAAGGCATTACGTTTTGTAGTTCTATACCTTGTCTAAAACGACCGCCATCAGCTTGGAACGCTCTTTCTGGATCAATGCCAATTTTTGAAGCAGTCCAGAGCATCAAGTTGCGGGTAAATATTGAGATACTGGCATTACGGAATCCACCAACATTAGGAATGTTATAGGCGAAAGAGAGTTCTCTCAATTTTATAAATGAAGCATCAAACGTGATTTGCTTGTTGTAGCTCCAGGCAAAAGTATTTGAGATAGGATAGATATTTGTTCCAGCACCACCTAGGTGCTCTTTGTAAGTACCATCAGATTGAAGAATCACACCTGGTACAAACGCACCGTCTCCGTCAGCACCCATACCTCCCGTTGCTTTGGTATACCCCCCTACCCGTGGGAAGTTTCCATTTTGAGGAATGATGTATTTTTCAGGATCTGATTTCAAGAGGGCCACCAATTCTGCCTCTGAGTACAACCCACCTGCAATCAGGTTGTCAATTTGGCGCTGCGATTTCCAGTCAGACTCTCCGTAACGGTAGGTGTACGATTGGAAATTTCCACCGATGCGAGCATCAAAGCTAGCAGCCAATGAGAAGCGTTTGTAAGAAAGTGTAGCCTGCATACCCGCAATGAAACGAGGGTTGAAATTTCCCACTTTTTCGCGTGCGTTGCGGTCATTTACAGGAATCCAGCTACCGTTTCTATCGAGGATTGGCCACCGGTAATAAGGCGAGCTTGGGTCTGTAACCTGTGCATAGCCACGGCTATAGATACTCCCGACTTCTTCCCCAACAAAGGTGAAGGCCCCCCCATTGTTGTCATCCCAAAGGGTATAAAAGTCCATCCCTTCGGTCAGTTCTTTGATGGTCGTACGGTTGCGGGTAAAGTTTACGTTAATGTCCAGATTCCAACCATTTTTGTCGCGAATTGGGCTACCACCTAAATTGATTTCCCACCCTTTGCTGGCCAATAAACCTGCGTTGATTAGCTTACTACCAAAACCCGAAGAAGAAGGGGTAGTAATACCCAAAATCTGGTTTTTGTTCTCTAGATAATAGTAAGTACCTTCAAAGCGCAAGCGGTTTTCAAAGAAACCTAAATCAACTCCTACCTCAGTAGAGGTCGCGATTTCTGGCTTCAATTGCGCGTTAAGCAACGTACTTGGTACACCCGTCGTAATCAAACTTCCCCAAGTACCAGTACCCAGCGTAGGTACCAATTGGTAAGGGTTAGCATCGTTACCTACCTGAGCCCAGCCTGCTCTGAATTTCAGCAATGAAATTGATTTAGGCAGATTGAACGTATAGTTTGCCAACCAGCTTACCGAAGCCGATGGATAGAAATATGAGCGGTTTTCGGCAGGGAGCGTGCTCGACCAGTCGTTGCGGGCGGTCAAGTCTACATACAGCATATTTTTGTAACCCAATGAAGCCATTCCATAAATACTGTATATTTCTTTTTTGCTACTAGCATTACTTACTTGAAGCGAAGCCAATGGAATATTCGAAACACGATACAGCCCTGGCACCGTCAAAATACTACCCCCCATGTAATCTTCTTTGTAGTTTTGAGTCATGTAGTTACCTCCTCCCGATACACTCAAGTCAATCGCCTTGATGTTCTTTTTATAGGTCAATAAGAAATCCGTATTGGTTTCTTTCCGACCAATGCCTTGTAAGTAGTATCCTCCATTTCTAACACGGCTATAACTCCACGGGATTTTGGTTTCGCGGTCTTCCACAAACATATCGTGCGATACGCGAGCGAAGGCACTCAATTCTGAAGTAATTTGATAATCCAGCTTCATATTTCCGTAAATGCGGTCACGATTGAAGCCGTTGTTGATTCCATAGGCCAAGAAATAGGGGTTATCACCGTTGGAAGGCGATAGTTGTTTGATTTGCTCCTGTCCTGGTATCCAATAGTTTTTCAGTTCGCGCACATCAACGTGTGACCATTGATATACCGCTTCCAGTGGGTTAGCACCACGGTTAGCAGTAGAAGGGCGGTTGTCTGACTGAGAGCGTACGAAGTTTAGATTTGTATTTAACTTTAGTTTGGTGGTAATATCGTACGTTCCAGCCGCTGATAAAGAGTGACGGTTCAAGTCTGAATTGGGAATAGGCCCCGTATTCTTCATGTAATTATACGACACCCGATAGGTTGTTTTGTCGTTAGAACCCGATATGGCGATATTGTTTGTCGTAGTAATACCCGTTTGCAAAAAATTCTTCATATTGTCTTTGTAAGACTTCAATTCAGTCGGAATTTTGTTGCCATTGGCATCCAATGGGCTATTCCATTGAGCAGCTAAAATACCTTTGTCCAATTCCGGTCCTGCCCAGTAAGCAGATGCTTCGTCAAGACGTGCATTTCTGTTACCGTTGGCGTATTTGTAGTGGAAGTCTAAGAAGCGGTAAGGAGTCTCAAAAACGTTGCTTGTCGAGAATGAAACGCCTACGCCTTTGCCTTTTTTACCAGATTTGGTCGTAATTAAGATCACCCCGTTACCAGCACGAGAGCCGTAAAGAGCGGCCGCACTTGGGCCTTTTAATACTGAGATGCTCTCTACATCGTCAGGGTTGATGTCAGAAATGGCGTTACCGTAGTCTACGTTGTTGCGGTCGCCCATGGAGCGCAAGTTGTTTAGACTATTAGCTACTGGTACTCCATCAATCACAAAAAGTGGCTGATTGTCGTTACTCAGCGAAGTAGCTCCCCGAATAATTACACTGACAGAAGACCCTGGCCCACTGGTTTGGTTGATGGTTACCCCCGCTACGCGTCCAGAGAGCGCATTTAGCACGTTTTCTTGGGGTACATTGACGATGTCTTTTCCCGACACCTCGCCTACAGAATAACCTAAGGCGCGTTTTTCACGCTTGATACCCAAGGCCGTCACCACTACTTCGTTGAGGTTTTCGGTACCTGGGGTCAACGAGACATCCACTACGTTGCGGTTTCCTACTGCCACTTCAGCAGCATCATAACCCACAAACGAAAATACGAGCACTGGATTGGCCCCGTTTACTTCGATGGAGTAATTTCCGGTTGCATTACTGCTGGTTCCTTTTTGCGAACCTTTCAAAACAATGTTAACGCCGGGCATTCCAGTACCGTCTTCGCTGGTAGTGACTTTACCTGTGATTACTCTGTTCTGGGCCTGAACAGCAGGGCAAAACATGCCCAATACCAATCCCACGACAAGCAATCGCCTGATTGTCCGTTGGAATAGAAAAAAGTGTTTCATATAGCTTGCAATGTTTAGTTAGTTAGTACCTGAGGTACGAAATAACCTAACAAACAGGCTATTCGCGATGTGTTATTTTTTTAACAAACACCGCTTAAAACTCGAAAAGAGGCCTTTTTTCAATCAATCAAAAAGACTCGCTTTATAGTTAAATTAATAAATTTTGAAGAAAATTATAGAAGACAAGAAAGACCGTCGGGAAACGTATATAGTCATTCCCCGACGGTAAAAAAGGTTATTGTAGCAACCAAATTTTGGAGAATTGGTCATCAACGGCGGGGGTCAATGAACCTACTCCGAGGTCATAAGCGGTTTTGTTTTGCCCTAGCTCATTGCCTGGGTAGCGGTAGCGGAGGGGGAACGGAAAGCCGCTCAAACGTCCGTTGTTGAAAATATTTGGTAAGCCTGACCGGCGTAAATCAAGATACGCTTCTGACGAAACAAGGAACAGCGAAAGCCATTTTTGGTCGGCAATTTTGGCCAATTGCCCCGCCTTATCGGCTGGCAATGCGATACTTCCCTGTTTCAAATAGGTATCAATATCTGCCTGTTTTACCCCCCAGCGCAGCAATGAATTGGTGATTCCTTTGCGATAATACGCATCAGCACTACCCGTTATCAAGCCTTTGGCAGCGGCTTCTGCCAGTATGAATTGTACTTCGTCACTGTTCATGATTTGGGCCTTCAGCAGGTTGTGTTTGTTTTGACGAAACAACTGCGAAAACTGTGATACTTTAAAGTTACCGACCACACCGCCAGCTGCGGTGTTGTAGTGACCATTCCCGTTTTTCCAGTCACTCAACATCCCAGCGATAAATCCAGTGTATAATTTGTCGGTATCTGTAATGTTGGAGGCTTGCGCGGCAATGTCTTTGTTGGTACGGTCGAGGTATTCCCATTTTGAAGTATACGTAAAGCCATTCGGGTCAGTCGTGGTTACCGAAACACCGTTTTTGGTTTTATCGGTTGTCCAAGGATTCTCCACAGGAGCTACCCAGATAGCCAAACGAGGGTCATTCAAGTCCGTCAACTTATCCACCAATGTTTTGCAAGGTCTTCTTTTATTAAATTCATCGACCGAACCCCAGTTGATGGTTCCGCCTTTCCAAGAATTATCGGCCGTTACACCTACGTAGGAAATTGAGGCATTGTCGGTGGCTTCCGTAAAAATCGGCAAACTAGCCACGGCCGCCATTTTGGCCCCAGCATCAGGCATTTTGGCCGACGCATGAAGCAACAGTCGCAATTTAAGGGAGTTGGCAAACTTTATCCACTTGGTTTTATCACCACCAAACATCAGGTCATAGCTCTTATCAATCGGCTCAGTGCCCGAAGTAATCAGGGCGGTAGCATCATCCAATTCTTTGAGCAAACCGTTATACGTTGTCTGCTGTTTGTCGTATTTAGGATATAAAATTCCTTCACGGGCTTTTAGGGCTTCCGAATAATACACGTCTCCGTAAAAATCGGTCATGAATGAAAACAGCAACACCCGGAAAGTAATAAATATGCCTTTGTGGGCTTTTGAGGCTCTTTTGTCGGCTAAACCAATAGAACCATCCACCAACTTCAGGATATTCATCGCGGCATACATATCGTCGATTGGCGATTTGAAGCCCGAATAAAAGTTGTCGCCGCTTTGGTAGTTGCTTTGCATGTGCTGCACCGCGCTCGGAAGCCGGCGGTTATCAAAGCTCATATTTTGGTAAAAAAGCGACGTTTGCTTAATGACGGAAGCCAACAAATAAGGGTCATTCACTGATTCTACCGCATCCAACTGCTGTACGGTATCGGTAATCCGTAACTCGTCATCACTGCAGGAAAACACCCCCGCGAGTAAGACCATTGCGACTATTTTGAAAAAGGATTTCATATATCTTGTTGTTACAAAGGGTATTAAACATTAAAAATCAAGAGAGAGCTTAAAGCCATAAGAACGAATACTTGGCAACGTAGCGCGGAGAATTCCTTGGTTTGTACCCACTCCACTAAACGCTGATTCGGGGTCTTCGTTACGGCCCGAGGCATTCCACTGAAACACGTTTCTACCAATCAGCGCAAATGTGACGTTGCTGAGGTTGTACTTTGTGGTCAATGTTCTTGGCAAAGTATACGCGAGGGTGATTTCTCTCATTTTGAAATTGGTAGCGTCGTAGGTTCTGGTGGCCGAAAAGTTCCAGATGATATCGCCGTATCCGTTGTAAGGGAAATCGTAGAAGGTGTTTTTAGGATTCTCTCCGTTCACAATATAGTCCGCATCCGTTGCCTTAGCGGGGTCGCCCGTGTAATTTGGATTCAGAAATACTCCTTTTACGTAGCTAGCATCCTGAAAATTAGACCGCTTATCATCGTTGTTACTGTTGATAGCCTCGTACTCGCTGGCACCTTCGGCTGGCCAAACCAAGCCACCGTTTTCGGCGTCACGTCCTCCTACCCAATAAGGGTTGTTGGCTCCCGCGCCCAACGTCGTGGTAGCACGACCATTTGACTCGGCATATTGCTGATTGACAGACACATACTTGCCGCCTTTGCGCAGGCTACCTACCAATCCAAGCGTAAACTGCTTGTATTTAAGGGTTGTGTTTAAACCGAGAATAAAGTCTGGGTTGAAATTACCCAATTTACCACGGTCTCTTTCGTCGCTTGATTTTTGAATTTTCCCTTCATTACCATCCAGCAACGGCATTCCAGCGTATTTTCCCGTTTTTACTCTCAACACTGGGTTTTCTTCGTAAATGCTCCCAATCACTTCTCCTTCGGCGATTTTCACTTTGGTTTTGCCATCGTAGCTCGCAAATACATAACCCGCAGGAGCAAATTTGTCAGACAAACGAGTAATTGTAGCTTTATAATGGGTAAAGCTGGCCGAAATATCCCAAGTCAACTCTTTGGTTTTGATGGGTGTATAGGTCAACCCCCACTCAAAGCCTTTATTGCGCACATCGCCGATGTTGGTCAATAAACCAGTATAGCCAGTTCCTTGCACCAACGGGATATTGTCAATTTGGTCTTTTTGGTCTTTGATGAAATACGTAAAATCAAATTTGATGCGGTTGTTCAACATCCAGATATCGGTCCCGATTTCTTTAGACACTGAATGCTGAGCTTTCAGGTTTGGATCCACAATAGAGGCATTCAAACTGACGGTATTGATGGAACCCCAAGGGCTGGCGTCATAACTATACGTGTCGATGGAACGACGACGAACCAGTCCGTTTCCTACGTCAGCGTAGTTAAGGCGGGCTTTCACTAAGTTAAATATCGTGGGAAGTTTAACAGTCTCAGAAAGTACCCAGCTCAACGAAGCAGAAGGATAGAAATAACTGATTTTCTCTTGCGAATAGGCCCCTTTCCAGTCATTACGTCCGGTTACTTCTAGAAACAACTGGTTGTCATAGCCAAAATTGGCCGTGCCATACAAACTTTCTGACTTACCCACCAAGTACGGATTTCCGTTAACGGTCAAAGTACCCGCTTTGATATTACCCAACGTAAAGAGGGAAGGTGAGCTCAAATCGCCACCGATGATTTCCATCGAAGTAGCATTGGTGTACCGATAGTTACCGCCACCAGCTACCGTGACCGATAGTTTGCCAAATGTATTGTTATAGGTCAAGATGGCGTCAGTATTAGCTTCAATGCTACCGTTGGAACCCGAAACAAATTGGCCGTAGGCATCGCCTTTGCCGCCCCATGATTGTCTCAACTCATAATTTTCTTTCACATTCTGCATACCCGTACGAAGCATCAAGGAAAAAGGTTTAGACAATTGCCAATCCAACTGGGCTTTGCCGAAGTAGTTATCACGGGCAAACTTGTGGATTTTTTCGTACGTGATCCACCAAGGGTTATTTTGGGAAACGTCAATTCCGTTGTCTTTCATGATGGCACCGTTTTGACGGATACCCGCAAAGCCTGGCATCCAGTAATCTCTCATTTGGTCGAGAGGCTGTAAGTTGGCCGGAATGTTAAACAACAAATCGTTCAGTACACTGTTAGAACCCGTGCTGTTGGCCTTGTTGGGCGAAAACGTTTTGATATAGCTTCCACTCACCGACACCCGTACATCTTTGGTCAGGTTGTAGGTAGTATTTAGGCTGAATGATTTTTGGTCCGTTTTGGTATTAGGCATCACACCTTTGTTGTTCATGTCCGAAACCGAAAAGCGGAAAGAGCCTTTATCATAATTGCCCGTCACGCCAATGGTGTTAGTCATGGTACTTCCAGTCTGAAGGTAGGCTTTTACGCGGTCTTCATTGGCCGAAAACATCGGGCCATTCTTCCATTGTTTTGCAGCTACGTCCCAATAATTTGCCGAAAATTTACCGTCGAGCTTAGGCCCCCAAGTATCGGTATTGTCATATTGCCATTCGTAGGCCCTTTCACCTTGTCCGTAGCCCAATTGCTCAGGAAAGAACTGGTACGCTTTGTCGGCGGTGGCGGAGGTGGTAAAACTTACCCCGATGCCTTTTTTGAGTCCAGCGCCCGACTTGGTGGTAATCATCACCACGCCATTTCCACCTTCTGCACCATAAAGTGCTCCAGCGCTACCGCCTTTCAGGATGGTTACAGAAGCAATATCTTCTGGGTTGAGTTGCGAAAGGATATTTCCAAAGTCTACTCCATCTTTATTGGTAAACGACTGTGTACCAACGGGCACACCGTTGATAACATACAAAGGCTGGCCTTTTAAAGCAACGTTGGCGTCACTCAAAGACGGCATTGCGGAAGTTCCCCGTATATTGACCAATACAGAAGAAGTAGGGTCGCTGCTGATATTGGTCAAGTTAACCCCGCTCACTTTCCCGTCGAGCGACTTCATTAAGTTGGGGTTACCAGCCTTGACGATGTCTTCAGACTTCAATTCACCCACCGAAAACGCCAGAGAACGTTTTTCCCGACTGATACCCAAAGCCGTTACCACAACCTCTTGGAGATTTTCAGCGCCTGGTTCCATCGTTACATCCACTATACTCCGAGTTCCGACGGGTATTTCTGTCATCTTGTATCCCACAAAAGAAAAAACCAATATGGGGTTGTTTCCAGTAACTTCAATTGAATAGTTACCTGTACCGTTACTGCTGGCTCCTCGCTGTGTGCCTTTTAGAACGATGTTTACACCTGGCATTCCCGCCCCGTCTTCTTTAGAGGTAATTTTACCCGTGATGGTACGGACTTGCGCATTGGCCAATGCCATGCAACCGCCCACCACCACTGCTGTCATCAGCAGGCGTTTTAGCATACGCTGCAAAGTAGAGTTGTAGTTCATTTAGATTAAAAATTTCAGTTGTGATTGTAATAGTACAGAAGATACAGGCCTATGAAGGGAAAGTACTAGAAAACGAAGATTAAAAACTGATTAAAAAACGCATGCACAACGGGCACGTTTTTCCTTGATTTTCAGGCAAAAAAGAAGGATGCTCTTGGCTTGATGGTAAAGCATCAAGCCAAGAGCATCCTATATAAAACAGCAGTATGAGATAATTCGGAAGAAAAAAAAAGATTGCTAAAGGGTACACAAGCACCATTAGCAAGAACCAGAAAGTATATTTAAACCATCCCTATTTCCTCTAATGTTTAAAAGTAACTCATAAAACAGCTGCCATGTCTACCCGCTCGCGCAGAAATTGCTTGGCTTTAACCAACTGATTTTTGACGGTATTTTTTGAAATACGCATCAACTCTGCAATCTCCTGATATGATTTACCTTCCTCCACATTCAGCTTCAGAATGATTTTTCGCTTTTCCGACAACGAATCAATGGCCGAACGTAGGCGCACAATCTTTGCCTCTTCGGTTTCAATCTCATCGATGTGTCTATCTTCCATTCGTTCCATGTACTGCTGACGAATAAAATGGCTTTTTTCCATTTTTTTGAAATGGTCAAAGGCCAAATTACGCAAACACGTAAACAAATAAGAATTAAAGTTTAGCTCTGGATTTATCTGGGTTCTTTTTTCCCAAATCTTTATGAAGACCTCATGCAGCATGTTTTCTGCCTCCTCTTCATCTTTGACGAGCGAAACGCAAAACTTAATTGCAGGGGTTTTGTAGTGGTTGTACAACTCCGCAAAGGCAGTCTGATCACCTTGGATTACTTTACGCAGGGTATATTCGCTGATACAGGCCATGGTGTAGTTTTTTGGGAAAGGTTAAAACTGGGTATAGATTGTAAAAGGACTACTTATTCTTAGAATTGTGAAAGTAAAATTACACCCTTATTTTCGGGAAACCGTCTCAAATTGCGTAAATATATCCTCAAATCGCGCAAAATATCAAAGAAGTAATATATCCTTAATAAAAGCCTATAAACCATTGTAAAACTATCATTTAGCCATAACAATTGGTTTATCAACGAGGAACATTGCGCTGTATCACCCCTCCCAAAAAACAAAAATTTTCCTATTCGCTAAAATTGACGCCTTCTCAATAGCCTGCACCCGGTCGAACGAAGTAATATCTGTGCATGACTCCCAGCCAAAAATGAAATCGTTCCTCAAAAAAAGTATTCTAATCATCCTGTTTTTGCCCCCTCTTAGCTATGTCTGCGGTCAAGTCAGCCCGCTGTCCTCTTATCAAGACACGGCATTTTGGCAGGAGTTTCACGAAGCGTACCCCGTCCATCCGTCGGCTTCCGCCCTCAATGAGGTCCGCAGTATTGCCGTCGACAGAAACGCCAACGTATGGATTGCCACCGCAGCGGGGGTGTTTGTAAAAAACGCCAAACAATCCGCTTGGACCGCCCTCCCAACCGAGGCGCCAAAGGGGCCCGCTTTCTCAGTCGCCGTTGACGCCAATAACGTGGCGTGGGTGGGTACTTGGGAAGGCATCTATCGGTTTCACAACCAAAAACTCGAACGCCTCGCGGGTGTAGAAGCACCCATCTCTGCCCTCTGCCCCACGCAGGACGGATTGGTAGCCATCGGGCCCAAAGGAATTTGGCAATTTGACGGGCAGCGGTTTGTAAAAAAAGACTGGGAGATTCCCCGTTCGGTACGCCATGCCATGACTGATGCCAAAGGGAATTTATGGCTCTCAAGCGACGTGGGATTATATAATATTAATAAGGTAGAAAAAACCAGAATTTTCAGGAATAAAAATGAGCTTTTGAGCGCATATATAAAAGGTAGTGCATCAGATGCCCAGCAACGAATTTGGGCAGGAGGTTTGGGGGGAGTAACCGTCATTCAAGATGGAAAAAAAATACAGACCATCACTCCCGCCGAAGGCCTCCCCACCGTGTACGCCACGTGCGTCAAGGCGGCGCCCGACGGTACGATGTGGGTCGGCACCGAGAAAGGCGTGGTTCGCTATTATCCAAACGGCACCCACTCATTGCGGTTTACGCGCAGGTGGCTACTCGACGACCACGTGGTTGACATTGATTTTGACCAAAATGGCAATGCCTGGATTGCCACCAAGAAAGGGGTGAGCGTTATCAAACGCCAAAAAATGACCTTGGCGCAAAAAAACGATTACTTCCACGATGTACTCCTCAAACGCCACATCCGGGCCCCGTGGATTGCGGGCCAGTGCCGCTTAGAAAAAGCGGGCGACCTCACCACCTGGCAACCAGAAGACGATGACAACGACGGCGAATACACGGGCAACTACCTCGCCATGGAGTGTTTTCGGTACGCTGTTACCAAAAGTCCCGACGCCAAAGAAAATGCCCGAAAGGCCTTTGGATTTCTGAAACTATTGCAGGAAGTAACCGATACCGAAGGTTTTTTTGCCAGAACAATCGTTCCTAATGATTGGAAAGGCATGCTTCACGACAAAAACCGTAGCTTTTCTCCCCAAGAACTAGCCGACGAATTGGTCAAAGAGCCGCGCTTCAAGCCCGTGGAGGTGCGTTGGCGGAAGTCCAAAGATGGCAAATGGCTCTGGAAAGGCGATACCAGCAGCGACGAAATGTGCGGACACATGTTTAGCTATTATTTTTACTACGAACTGGTGGCCGACGAAGCCGAAAAAGCAATCGTGCGCAAGCACGTAGCGCGCATCATGGATTACCTCATCAAACACAATTACAACTTTGTGGATATTGACGGAAAGCCCACGCGCTGGTCGGTGTGGTCGCCCGACCAACTCAACCGCGACCCGGAATGGGCCCCTGACAAAAATCAAAACTCGATGGAACTGTTGGGTTTTCTGAAGTTGGCGCATTACATGACCAACGACGACAAATACCAACGCGAGTACCTGCGGCTCATCGAAAAGGAACATTATCTGGAAAACATGGCGCAAGTAATCCTCCAAAATCCTGCGTGGTTTATCTATTTTGATGTGGTGTTACAGGCGTACATTTACCCGATTTTATTAAAATGCGAAAAAGACCCGCAACGCTTGGCCTTCTACCAAAAACACATGGATGAATGGTTTGAAAAACGCAAAGCTGACCAAAATCCACTCATCAATTTTATTTATTGCTATTCGAGAAACCAAAAAGTGGAGCTCGCCAACTCTGTTGATTTTCTGGTCGATACCCCGCTGGATCTCATCGACTGGCCCATCGACCACACCCAACGCGAAGACCTGAAAATTGTACGAACACCCGTGTTGGAAGACCAACAGGTGAACATTCTCCAACCAGCCAGCATCCGCATGACCGTAAGGTGGGACAAAAACCCCTGGACCGCGGCCGGAGGCGACCCGCACCGCGAACGAGAGCCCGTTTTCTGGCAGTTGCCCTACTGGATGGGCCGCTACCTCGGCATGATACGATAACTTTCATTTATCAGTTAACATTCACCAATCCTATTTCATAACTCGTAATTCACTCAAAATGCGTTCAACCACCTTTCTATTGCTGTGTTGTCTTGGATTATTTCTTTCGTGCAGCAAAAACACCACCACCCAACCCGTCTACGAAGATGTCCCCTTTTGGCAGGATTACAGCGTCAAATATTATTCCGAACCCACCAACGGCACCTTACTTTCGGCCTTCAGCGACCGCAACGGCGTGGTAAAAATCCTGTCGAGTGCGGGTCTGTTTCAGCCCTACGACGGGCAATTCTTGTACCACGGCAAGCTCCAAACCGACGGCACGTATCGTCCGTTGAAAGATAAAAAAATCGCCGCTCTGGGCGTGTACGAAAATCAATTCGTGTTTTTGGACGACAAAACCGTGTTGAGCAATGCCTGGGCTGGCAAGCTATTTTCTAAACACGCCCTTCCTGCCTCCCGAATTTTTGCGGGCGGAAAAGCCTTTACGTTTTTGGTTTCCGACGGCAAATCACTGCAACTCCTCAAAGATTCGACCTCGCTTTGGAAAGGCGATTTGGGTGGCGACGAAGTGCTTTCGATTCGCTACCAAGCCGACGCCGATGTGTTTTGGATTTTGGGTAAAAAATCGTTGCACACCTTGGCGGGCAATCAACTGACCAACGCTTTTCAGGGTGCCGCTTTCACGGCCTTCGACATCACCGACGATGGCAAAAAGCTCTTCGTCGGCACGACCGACGGCTACATCGAATGGGATATTGCCACCAAAAAACAAGTGGGTGAAATCCGTAAAAAACTTCCGTGGACCGAAATTACGGCCGTGGATACCATCGGCGATAAAGTGTGGTTTGGCACCACCAACGGCGCTTTTGCTCTCCGCAGCGACGGCAAATTTGACTACTACAACGGCGAGCGCTGGCTACCGAGCAACAGCGTTGTTCATATTGCCGAAGGCCCCAACAAATCCGTGTTGGTGTTGACCACGGCGGGTTTGGGACAGATTTGTTTCAAACAAATGACCTTGGAAGAAAAAGCCATGTATTACGAAGAGCAGGTACGCAGCCGCCACATTCGCAATGGTTTTAATGCCTCTTTGGATAACATGGAAAAAGGAAACATCGCTTCTGGCTACCTCGCCGACTCCGACAACGACGGCTTGTGGACTTCGATGTATTTGGGGGGCGAGATTTTCCGCTACGCCGTGACCAAAGACCAAGATGCTCTCCAAAATTGCCGCGAAGCACTCGACGCCATGGAGCGCCTCTACACCATCAACCCTGTGCCTGGATTTCCGTCGCGGTCGTTTGAGCGGAGCGGGTACATTTCCCAACTTGCCGACCCCGAGCGCTGGCAACACGCCGCCGACCCCGAATGGGATTGGAAAGCCACCACCAGCAGCGACGAAGCCGTGGGGCATATTTTTGCGTTCGGAGCCATGGCCGAGCTAATCGACGACCCCGACATGAAAAGTCGCGCCATTACGCTGATTGACACCCTGATGGGCCACATCGTAAAGAACAATTATTACCTCATTGACTACGATGGCAAACCGACCACTTGGGGCCGCTGGAGTCCAGAATACGTCAATGCCATGCCCAAAAACGTGGGTGACCGTAAGATTACATCATCCAATATCACGGCGATGCTGCAAACGGCCTATCATTTCACCAAGAAAGAAATCTACAAAGAAAAAGCGCTTGAGCTAATGCAAAAGCATGGGTATTTGGAAAACCTCATGCGCCCCATGAAGGAAATCGGCCCCGCGCCCGGCGAAGCCGACGACCTCAGCAAACTGCTTTCCGACGGCTGGAATCACTCCGACGACGAAATGTATTTTGTGAGCTATTGGGGGCTGTACCGTTATGCCTTCAACGACACGCTCAAAGCCAAATACAAAGAGGCCATCATCGACCACTGGGAAATCGAACGCCCGGAAAAAGAAGGAGCTTGGAACATTTTCACGGCTTTGACGGGCACGTCAGAATTTGACCTCAATGAAGCCGCTTGGTACCTAAGAGAGCACCCCCTCGACCTCATCGACTGGGCCATCTCCAACAGCCACCGCAAAGACGTGGAAAAATTAGCGCCTAATTTCCGCAACCAAACGCTCAAAGAAGTGCTCCCACCCGACGAGCGCCCCGTACAGCGCCACAACGGCAACATGTTCAACCTCGACCGCACGGGCAGCAACGGCACCTCTGAGCACAGCGCTGGCGATATTTGGCTCCTGCCCTACTGGATGGGCCGCTACCTAAAGGTCATCAGCGCCCCGAAAAAGTAACTTTATATACATAGCAAAAGGGTTGCAATCGCTTACTTCATAGGCAGTTGCAACCTTTTACTGTTTTTATCCTTCCGTTTTCAGCCTCCACCCCCACTTTTATTACCCTGTAAGGGTCTACTTCTCGTACCATACCCGCCACTTTTCTCCCCGACCTACCGTTTGATAACTATTTATGACACGACTTGTTGAATGGCATAAAAACGGGTAAAGAGACCTTCTCCAACAAGTCGAGGTATGTTTTAATCGTGGGGGTATTCATGCCAATTAGTTGATGTACTCATGCAAAATCAGTTGCATCTATGGGTGTATTTCAAAAAAAAATCGTGTATTTGCCCTGATTTTTGTAATCAAACAGGAAAAATATAAAACCTATTTTGTTTAGGTTTGTTGCATTTACAAGTTGTTGCAACGCGATAAAAGTGGTTGAATGAATCCTGACCCTACTATTCTTAAAAAACTGGACGACCTCATAGAAGCAAATCTGGATAATCCTGATTTTGCAATCAATGCTGTTTGCCAAAAATTAGGAGTGAGCCGTTCGCAACTGCACCGCATGTTGATTGAAGAAACCCAACTTTCGACGACGCTCTACATTCGTAAAAAAAGACTGGAAAAAGCAAAAATCCTCCTCAGTACCACCAATTTACGCATTTCGGAAATTACTGATGCCGTTGGTATCAATAGCCACGCCAATTTCAGCAAGTATTTTATTGAAGAATTTAACATCAGTCCCAGGGATTTTAAGAAGCGTGTTGAAGAACAAAAAAATAGCGTTCAGAAGCCGAAAAATGAAGCCGAACACCTGCCCGAACCTGCGCGGGTTCAAGAGCCGCCTGCCGCTTTTGCCAGCAATCCTGTTGACATTTCTGCCGCTTCAACGCCTGATTTCAGCAAAATTTACGCTCTTGTGGCGCTTTTTGCCGTTATAGGCATCGGTTATTATTTTATGGCTCACTCGCAAATTCTCAAAAGTAACAGCGAGCTAACAGCAATTCCCGAAAACTCGGTGGCCATTTTGCCCTTCAAAAACTTGGGCGAAGCCCAAAAATCTTATTTCAGTGAGGGCGTAATGGAGCAAATCCACAGTTCGTTGGCCACTTTCAACGAACTCAAAATTATCTCTACCACTTCTTCCAACAAATACGCCAATACGCCAAAAACCATTCCACAAATTGCCCAAGAACTGCGGGTGAATTATCTTCTGAATGGCACAGTGCTCCAAATTGACAACCAAGTAAGGATTACGGTTGAACTGGTCAGGGCAAAAGACGACAGGGTGGTTTGGACTAAAAAATTTGAAGGTGATACCAAGAATATTTTTAGCTACATGAACACAGTCTCGAAGGAAGTGGCTGTAGAATTGAACCAAAAATTGACCCAGAAATTAGACAAAACCCCCACCCAAAGCCTGCCCGCTTACAATCAATACCTGCAAGGCAGGCAGTTGCTGCAAACCCGCACCAAAGAAAAAATGGAGGCAGGCATCACCAAATTTGACAAGGCCATTGAGCTTGATGCCAGTTTTTCAGATGCATACGCAGACAAGGCCATTGCTTACTTTTTGATGGGCGACGACCAGTTTATGGAAGTAGAAACGGCCTATAAAATGGCTGAAAAAAACGCGCTGACCGCCATCAGACTTGATGCCGAAAACGGCAGGGCTTATGCCGTATTGGGCCTTATTTACAAGGTTCAAAATAAGTGGGAACAGGCAATGACAACGCTGCACATTGCACTAAAATTCAGCCCCAATGATGCCCTCATCACCTATTGGTACAGCCTGACGCTCCGGTCAATCGGGCAAATGGAAGAAGCCATTAAGTACAGCACTAAGGCGGTTTCGCTCGACCCACTCTCCAGCACCATATACAGCGGGCACATCATTGGCTGCGCTTATGCGGGGCAATTGGCCACCGCCGAGAAAGCCATCGAAGACGGTCAGCTTGTTTTTAACGAAACCCATTTGTTTCATAACGCAAAGGCATTTTACTACCTCAAACGCCAAGAATACGAAGCCGCGCTGACAGAGTTTTTGCAGTGCGACCAACTGAGTGCCAGGGTTTATTACAAGACATTGATTGCCTATACAAAAGCCAAATTGGGGCAGCAGTCTGAGGCAGAGTTGTACTTAAAAAGCCTGCCCCCCATTCCCGACAACTACAAGTATTTTGCCACTGTATATGCCGGTTTGGGTGACCGGGACAACTGTTTGAAATACCTCCAATTGGCCGCCGAGAAAAGCGATTCACCCAATTATTTGAAAGTCTCGCCTTTGTTTGTTTTTCTGCACAACGACGCTCGCTTCAACGCAATTTTGCAAAAATTAGGATTGCTCAACCCCGCTTTTTCTACCCCATAGCTCCCCGCTTTTCTTGTTCTGCTGTTGCTTTTTTGTCGTTGCTCCAACCCACAAAGAGCCGCCCGTTTTTGTGTGTTTCAACCTCACACACTGAACGACTTGTTTGCCAAAAAGTGAAAAACATGGTTTTTGCAACAATAAACATAGTTTTTGAGCTTCGTGCAACAATAAACATAGTTTTTGCAACAATACGCCAAGCCCTGCCGGAGGGGGTGCTTTACCTTTGTTAAGTCAATGGAAGAGATTGATTCTAACTTTACTATGAACGCTATTCAAATTCCTGCCTGTTATTACGCCTACAACCACAGCCTACCCTTTGCGTGGCACGACGTAGTGCGCCTCGAGGGCTCTGGAAACTATACGGTTTTTGTGCTACAAAATGGCCAAACCCATGTTTCTACCAAGACCATTGGCAACTACGGCCTGTTTTTGCCGAGTCAGTTTATCAGGATTCATAAGCGGTGCATCGTCAATCGGGAGTTTGTAACGGGCTTTTGTGACCAGCAGAAGGTGGTTTTTATGGCCGACGGCACCGCTGCCAAAGTAGCCCGAAGAAGGCGCAGTAGTTTGATGAATTTGTGAGTAGACGATAGCAGTTGTAAAAAGGCATTCGCGTTTTTTTTAACAAAAACAACCATGAAAGCAAGACTTGGATTTGTCAAAATAATGGCTGTGGTTTTGGGGCTGGAAGCTTGCGATTCCACCAAAAAAGACAAAGCAGACTACGAGATTGCCTCGCCCGTTTACGCGATCCTTGCCGAAAAATCGCTGGATTATTTAGCCGGGTTTGAGTTAGATGCTTTTGCCGAGATGCTGGCCGACAGCGTAGAATACGAGTTGCCCGATGGCACAAAATTGATGGGTAAAACGGCCGTAATCAATTATTGGAAAAGCTATCAGATAACCGCCGGCATACAATCTATGAGAATTGTGAATGCTACTTACCTACCCGTAGAAACGCACACAGCAGAAAAAACAACCAAGCGTTTAGGCACAAAAGTAGTCATAGGCCTTACGAATGAAATGGTATTTAAACACAAAAATACTGTCGTTAAAATGAATTTTTGCCTTCATTTTAACCAAGAAAAACTCATTGACCACATTGATAGCAACTACGACCAAACGCTCATCTGCCTTGTATCGCATAAATCCATTTTCTCATTATGAAAACTCTATTTTGCGTCTTACTAACTTTACTCAACGTTGTTTCATTACAAGCCCAAAAGCCCACTATCACTACCTTCGCTCCCGCGAGCGGCGCAGTTGGGACGAGCGTAACCATTGGCGGTCTCTATTTTGATGCCATGCCCATCCAGAACGTGGTCTATTTTGGGGCTACCAGAGCTACTGTTACCGCAGCCTCTAGTACCAGTTTAACCGTAACCGTACCGGCGGGGGCTACTTTCCAGCCGATAACGGTACTCAACCTAACCACCGGCCTGACGGGCAGTAGTGCCAAACCGTTCAATGTCACCTACGCGGGTGGAAGCATCGCCGCTTCCAGTTTTGAGATGAAGGTTGATTTTGCCGCTGGAACTGAGGCCTTAAATATGGCCATGGGCGATTTGGATGGTGATGGAAAGTCTGATTTAGTAACGGTCAATTTTAGTGCAAATACGATGTCGGTTTTGCGGAATACTGCCACTGCGGGCTCTATCAATACAGGCTCGTTTGCGGAAAAGGTAGATTATTCAACTAATACCAATCCCCGAGGTTTAGCCATTGGGGATATTGATGGCGATGGAAAACCCGAAGTTGTCGTTACCAATTTTAACAGCAACAATTTTTCGGTTTACCGCAACACCTCTACCATTGGCAGCATTAGTTTTGACACTAAAATTGATTTTCCGACCAATACAGGTCCTCGCTCGGTCTGCATCGCTGATTTTGATAGTGATGGAAAATCCGATTTGGCAATCGCTCATTCCAACATTAATATGTCGGTTTTGAGAAATACTTCTACCTACGGGAGTATTTCTTTTAATGCAAAGGTAGATTTCGGTTTGACGGCGGGCAATAACTCGACCTATATAGGTAGTGCAGATTTTGATGGTGATGGAAAATTAGATATTGCTGTCAATAACAGCGGATTAAGCACCGTTTCGATTTTACGGAATACTGCCACAAGCGGCACCATTGATGCCAGTTCATTTGCTGCCAAAGTTGATTTTAATACGGGTGCAATTCCTTTTGGTTTTAGTATTGGTGATATTGACGGTGATAATAAAGCCGACCTCGCAGTCGCTAATTTCAATGGTAATTCGATGTCTATTCTTAGAAATACAGCTACAAGCGGCACCATCGATGCCAATTCTTTCGCTGCTAAATTTGACATCGCTACCGGAACCACTTGCTCGGCAACCAACTTGGCTGATATTGATGGAGATGGAAAATTGGATTTATTATCTGTTAACCTTGGAACAAATTCGGTTTCTATTTATCGAAATACGGCCACGATTGGAGATATAAACTCAAATTCTTTTGCTGCCAAAGTCGATTTTACAACTGCCACTGGTCCACGCTATGTGTGCATTGGAGATTTAGATGGGGATAATAGACCTGACTTATCGGTCACTACGCAGACCTCGAATGTTGTATCAGTAATTCGGTATGCATTCAGCGTTGCTTCTGTTCCGACCGGCACGTCCAGTCCAACCATTTGTGCAGGCTCAACGGCTTCGTTGTCCGCAACATGTAACGTAGGTACGCCCAATTGGTACAATTTCTATACCAATGCTTTTTTATCGGCAGGCTCGCCATATATCACCCCAGTACTTTCTACCCCTATCCCTACCATTTACAAGGTTCGATGCGAGCAGGGTGTTTCGGTGAGTTCTTTTGTGAATGTTTTTGTAATGGTCAATCCTATACCAACCGCATTGGACGTTACCGCCAATGGCCCCACTACCATTTGCAGCGGCGGTTCGGTGACGCTCAATTCCAACATTGGCAACAACAATGCCCTGAATTTTTTGAAAGCCAGCAGCCAGTACGTTACCGTCCCGCACAGTGCCAGCATCAATTTGGGGACTACTTTCACGATAGAAGCCTGGGTACGCTATTCGGGCGTAAACTCGACCATTGTTGATAAAGGCAATTACAATTTTTTGTGGCAGTTGAGCGCTAATGGCAACGCCAACAAAATGGGCTTCTTTACCCTAAGCACCGGAACGTGGGTGTATTCGACGGGAAATGTCCCCGAAAATACGTGGACGCACGTGGCCATTACCCTGAATGCGGGAACCCTCACGTTTTACATCAACGGCGTGCCATCGGGAACTGCTTCCGTAACCATTTCACAAGACAACCAGCCGCTGAACATTGGCCGACAGCAACCCACTTTCTGTGCTTGTAATCATTTCAACGGGACGATGGACGAGTTACGAATATGGAACGTGGAAAGAAGCGCAGGCGAAATTCTGTATTGGATGAATCAGTCGGTGCCTCCCGGTAGCATCGGTTTTGCTGCTTATTACAAATTTGACGAAGGCACTGGCACCACCACGGCTGATGCCACTGGAAATGGCAATAACGGTACATTGGTGAACAATCCGACCTGGCAAGTGCCCACCACATCGCCCGTGAACGCGGTACTCTGGTCGAATGGCGCCACTACTCCAAGCATCGTAGCCACCACTGCGGGGACCTATTCAGCTACGCTTACAAACGTGTATGGTTGTACAAATCCGTCAAGTGTTACGATTAGTATAGGCTCCAACGCCGCCGCCGTTACCCTCGCCAGCCCCGCCGATGATTATGCTACGGGGGCGATTCTGAAAACGGCATCGAGCGTCAACGGAAAAATAACGGCGACTAACAAAGTGACGGGCACCGCAAAAGTCGACTATAAAGCCAAGTCAGTCCAATTAAATGCTGGTTTTAGAGCGGATGCCGGAACGGTGTTTAGTGCGGCGGTCGGGGGGTGTAATTGAATGGACTGGCCCGTGCCTACTTTCTTCAACATTTAGTAAACAATTCGAATGAAAAAGATTTACCCAATTCTGTGGCTTTTGCTCAGTTGCACAAGTCTATTCGCTCAAAAACAGGTGCTGAAAGACATCAACGCAGCGCGGAATATTGCCCAACCCCAACTGGTAAGGGCGCTCAATGCGGCAACGACGCTGTCGGCTCTTGGTAACCAAACCTTTACGGCCAACAATACCGCCGTGCAGTTTGCGGCCAATGAGACCGTTCTGAAACAACTCGAACGGGAGAAGCCTGCTTTAGTGGAGTTTTCGATACCCATTTCAGCCAAAAACACCTTGGTTTTGGAACTGATTCCAATGGCTATTTTTGGCGAATCGTACAAGGTCATGGATGCCCAAAACCAAATGGTCAGCGTTGACAGAGGGATTTTTTATAAAGGCATCATTAAAGGCGACGATAACTCCCTTGCATCGTTGGCGTTGATAAATGGCGAATTGAGCGGCTTCATTGCTAACCAGAAAGGAACTTACGTACTGGCCAAATTGAAGAATGAGTCGAATTATATTTTTTATAATGACAACGAATTAGTAGAGAAACCGATATTCAATTGCAACGTAAAAGAGGACGTGACCAATCTGATAGACCAGGCGATGGTTGCGCCGAGTTCGACCAATTCGGGCTGCTCGGCGCGTCCCGTTCAAATCTATTTCGAGGCCGACAACAGCATTTTCACCGCGCAAGGCTCCAACATGACCACGGCGACTAATTTTGTCACGGCCCTTTTCGGACAAGTCGCGGTGATGTATGCCAACGAAAACATTTCAGTTCAAATCTCCCAACTCAAAATCTGGGACACCACCGACCCTTACGTTTCAGCAAACAATACCCAAACCTTCCTCAACCTTTTTGTCGCGCAGGTCGGCACGACTTACACGGGCGATTTGGCGCACCTGATTTCTGCCCGTGATTTAGGCGGTGGCATTGCCGACGGCTTCGAGAGTTTGTGCCAAAAAGGCGCGGCGGTAAGTGGCAGTATCACTTCAACAGTTGTCAATGTCCCTACGTATTCGTGGAATGTGAATGTCATTACGCACGAAATCGGGCATAATTTCGGTTCGCGGCATACACATAGCTGCACTTGGCCTGGTGGTGCCATTGACAATTGTAGTGCCACCGAAGGCGGTTGTCCGCGTGGACCTGCACCCGTTAATGGCGGTACAGTGATGAGTTATTGTCATTTGACGGCGGCGGGTATAAACCCCGCTAACGGCTTTGGGACTTTGCCTGGTAATTTGATTAGAAACAGAGTGAATTTCTGCATCTATACCAACCGTTTAGACATCACAATCGGCACACCGACCAACCCGTCGGGCGCGTGCAACGGGCTTGAAGTGGTGGTGACTTCAACGGGTGGAACGGGCGGCAAAACGTTTTCGGTGTCGCCAAATGTGGGCAGCCAAGCCGTTTCGGGGACGTTTACGGGCTTAACGTCGGGTACTTACACCTTCACGGCAACCGATGCAAACGGCTGTACAGTCTCAAAAAATTTGACGATTAGCACGCCGTTTGCCTTTTCAACTGCGTCTCAAATCACCAATTGCCCTGGTAATATAGGGCGCATTGTCGCCACACCGATTGGCAATTCCAACACGTTTAACTACACTATTTCGCCCAATGTCGGTACGCAAAGCCCTTCGGGAACGTTCAATAACCTACCCGCGGGAACGTATAATTTCACCGCCACACCCACGACGAACGGCACCTGCTCGGTCACTTTCAGCGCAACGCTTACCGCGCAACCACCTTTTAGTATAGACGCCCCCTCAGTATCAAAGGCCAATTCAGGTGTTTCAGACGGTCAGATTATCGTTAGTGGCATCAGTGGGTCAAAACCTTACACGGCTTCGATTTTACCTAATGTCGGGACGCAACCTTACGCGGGTGTGTTCACGGGCCTTGCAGCGGGAACGTATGCCCTTACCGTAACCGATGCCAACGGTTGCACGGCGAGTACGAGCAATATTGTGGTTGGGACGTTGCCTTCCTTAACGGTTAACACAAGCAGCCTCACTGTATGCGGCGGTTCGGTCAATCTCAACAGCCTTATCACGACTTCGGGTGGCAGTTCAGTTGTGTGGTCAAAAAAACCGCAAGCCGTTCAAGGGACATCGGGTTATAATTTTCACTTCGTTTTATTGAGTAACGGAACGCTCACGGGTTGGGGCGATAACGCTTATGGGAAGTTAACTTTTCCGGTGTTCGCCGGGCCCATTAAACAAATTGCGGCCAATGGCAACTACGGTCTAGCGTTGTTGACCAACGGCTCGGTCGTTGGGTGGGGTGACAATGGTAACGGCCAAATCAACATACCAACGTTTGCCGCGCCTCCGATTAAACTAAGCGCGGGTCTCAACAACAGTTTAGCTTTGTTGATGAATGGTTCGCTTGTTGGTTGGGGCAATAACAGTCGAGGACAATTGAATTTTCCCGCTTTCCCAAGTCGCATCAAAGACTTAAATTCGACAAGCGAAAACAACGCCGCGCTGTCCGTTGATGGAACGGTAAAAGTTTGGGGCGCACCCTCTCCCTCGCCAAGTATTTTCCCAGCCCTCAACGAGCCGCCGACTTTTGCCGCACCAGTTTCGGCGGTTTCAATCGGATTGTACCACGGTTTAGCCCTTTTGAGTAACGGACAAGTGCAAGGTTGGGGCTACAACCGTTACGGCGAAATAAACATACCAACTTTTGCCGCGCCTGTCAAACAAGTGCTTGCGGGTTGGAATACAAGCTACGCGCTACTTACAAATGGCGCAACCGTCGTTTGGGGCGATGGCGCAGCAAATGACGTGCCGCCGACAACCACGGCAACACCCCTCAGTATAACGGGCATTTTGTCCACCGTTTTAACGCTTTACAACGATGGTTCGGCGCGGTCGTGGGGTCAAAGTCGCATTGGTGGTAGCGACCTCAGTACCTACGATGCCGAAGCGTTGAGTAACGCCACCGTCACGCCGCCCGTCGGCACAACCACGTATTACGTCGTCGTAAGAAATACCGACGGCGAATACAAAACGGGTGAAGTGACGATAAATGCCTCGTCCACACCCGCGGCGCCTGTTGTGGCAAATACCGCAGTCTGTTCCAACGAAAGTACCTCAATAACGGTCAATTCTCCCGGTAATACGGTGCGGTGGTTTGATGCGACGGGGACGAATGTGGTGAACGTTGGCTCAACCTTAACCTTGCCCAATCTAACAGCGACAACGGCCTACAAAGTCCGCGTTGAAACCCAAGAAGGCTGTCAAAGTCCTTTTACTGATTTTACGGTAACGGTCAATCCCAAACCCGCCGCCCCCACCGTCACCGCCAGCGGACCGACGGCCTTTTGTAGTGGTGGTTCAGTTACCCTCAATTCAAATGTAGGCCCTAACAATGCGCTGAATTTTGTAGAAACCAATAGCCAATACGTTACCGTTCCGCACAGCACCAGCTTAAACCTGACCACCAGTTTTACGATGGAAGCTTGGGTCAACTATTCAGGCATTAATTCAACCATTGTAGATAAAGGAAATTACAACTATTTATGGTCGTTGAATGCCAATGGGAATGGAAATAAATTGGGTTTCTACGAGTTAAGTACAGGCACGTGGAAATATTCAACGGGTATAGTGCCCGAAAACACTTGGACACACGTAGCCATTACGTTCAATGCCGGTGCGCTGACCTTTTTCATCAACGGAGTCGCCTCCGGAACAGCAACCACTACGATTTTACAAGATAATCAGCCCTTGAACATTGGCCGACAGCAACCTACTTCTTGCCAGTGTAATCATTTCAACGGCACTATGGACGAACTTCGGATATGGAATGTGGTGAGAACCCAGGCTCAAATTTTCAATAACATGACCAATACCATACCCGGCAACAGTGCCGGATTGGTGGCCTATTACAAATTTGACGAAGGCACCGGTAACACGACCGCAGACGCCACCAGTAATGGCAATACCGGAACATTTGTAAACGGTCCCACTTGGCAAACCGTCTCTCCTTTAAATGCAGTACAGTGGTCGCCGAGCGGAGCCACTTCACCCGCCATTGTAGCCACCACGACGGGTACTTACACGGCCACCATGACCAACGGCTACGGTTGTATCAGTTCGGCAAGTGTCGTGGTAAGCGTAGGCTCCAACGCCGCCGCCGTTACCCTCGCCAGCCCCGCCGATGATTATGCTACGGGGGCGATTCTGAAAACGGCATCGAGCGTCAACGGAAAAATAACGGCGACTAACAAAGTAACGGGTACAGCCAACGTAAGCTACCGCGCCAAATCTATTGAGCTAACCAATGGGTTCAGGGCCGACAACGGGGCGGTGTTTAGTGCGGCGGTCGGGGGGTGTAATTAAAACCGTACCCCAAACTCATCATTTTTCAAATTGTTTGGTAAATAAAACGCTGCTTTTTATACATCTCGGCGAAGAAAATATCCCTGTGCCCAGCATTTTGAGGCTCAAATTTGAATTCTTTAGTTAATCCTAAAAACTATCATCAATGAGAATTTATTTTACAAAAATTGCCATTTTTTGCTTGGTTGTATTCTGTCAAGTTGCTCACGGGCAGCAGATTAAAATCCCCATCAAACCAGCCCCAACGCTATTCCAACAAAATGACATTCCTGTTGATACTTTGTATATTACAGGTAGCAATGGTAATGTAGCAAATTCGGGGATTCACATTGTTCCTTTGGGCAGCAGCTACACAGGTAACAATGGGGATAATCTTTCTGAAGTAGAGATGATTCAACAGGTTATGAATAACACCCCAACGGAAAAATACCTCAAAGCAAAGTCTGGCGAAGCATTGAACATAAATTTAAAATTTATGTTAAAACTAGGTCAAAATAACAATTACAATAACTTCGAACCCTTTGTAGTAACCCGGAGTTTTAGCTACCAGTATTCCCCATCATTAGGTGATGCCTCATCTTTCGAAGGGTATTATGGGCAAGAAGATACTCCAAATGGCATACAACAAAATTACAAATATCTTGATCAAATTTCTTCTGAGTCCCCAAGTTCTGATGGTCGTAAAGTGGTTGAATATTCAACCACTTTAACATTCCAAATGGGAAGATTCAAAAGTTGGTACGTATTTGAATCTTCCCATTTGGCAACTTGACCAACAGTCTAATACACCAATATACAAAAGGTATATTGCCGTAATTCCATTTGTAGTGGAGGGGCCTTTGATTACTCCGTCACAAGCAAATCCGGTGGCCATTAAAGGGTATATCAGAGAACCAGCCATTCCCCAAATGATTTTACATAATCCACCCGGTGATATGAGCAGTGTAACTTTTCAGACTTTGCAAGAGGCCTGTAGAAGCATGAGCGAATCTGTAACCCTCGATGAATCAAACAATGGCCGATTGAATCTTACGCTAGGAATAGCTGGCTCAGCGGGGCTGTTTGTATCCGTAAATTACGAGTTTTCGGTTACGGCATCGTTGAGTGGAGGGGGAGGCTCAACTTTAATGAAATCCAACGGTAGGCAAAACTGTGTCTCCATTTTAAATTCAATATCCACTGCCCCAGGAAATGCTCGGGCCAATGAAGGCTCAATCTATTTGGGGTACTCATCTACGGTCGCCTACGGTCTTTTCCCAATAGTCGCCATTAAAACCGGCCCGACTGTTGAAGTTGTAAGGGATTCATCTATCATTTTTGGCTTAGTTCCGGGTTCGGCAACGCCATTTTATTATTCTAAAAATGACATATTGTATGATATAGCTCAAAATCAATCCATCATCAATAACCTGAGCTTCTCTCCAAAAATGAGACGTGAAGCCCTAAACCAGAATCGAATTTGGGACCAAGTATTAAAAAAAGATAGCATCAACATCAATGACCCCGCAGCTCCAGTGCTTGTGCCTCCATTCACAATTACGGGAGGTAATAGTGGCCCCAATACAACAACCATTACGCAGTCAATCTCCGAAACCACAACCTACGATGTCAGTCATTTTTTGGAAGTGGGAGTGGGTGCTAGTTTTGTAGTAAAAGTAGGAGGTTCTGGTGTGGATGGAGGTTATGAATTCAAAACCAAAAAAACGATGGGCGCATCGGTAGCAAATACCAACAATTCAAGCACCACAATTTCTTATACTTTGCAAGACAATGATTTGGGTGATTCTTTTAGAATAAAAGTCATCAAAGATAAAACTTACGGAACGCCCATATTTTTATTGGATGAAGCTCAATCAAGAACCTCTTGCCCCTATGAAGGTGGCTACCAGAGAGATAAGCCAAAATTAGAAATTAATGGCAGTACATCCCCAACCGTTACGATTTCAAATGTGTCGTTAGGAACGAGCGGAAACTTTCGCGTAAAAATATGTAATAACTCCAACGAAATAAAAGACTACGGCTTTGGGTTTATAGGTGAATCCATTGTAAACGATGTATCCATTACGAGCACTGCTGGAATTGGGTCTTCACCCACCGGTACATCCATTACTAAACTTGCTACGATAACGGCAGTTCCTGCAAACGGATGTAAAACTACCACTTACGATGTCAACATAGCACGCCGGAACCCTGCCAGTCCTATGTCGTACCAAAACATTGAGTTTGTAACTTACGCTGAGTGTGAGCCTTCTATCAAATCAAGTATTTACGCAAATATTAATTTTGCAGGGCCACCGCCTCCAACGGGCGTGGCAGCAAGCAAAAGCGAAGTTTGTGTGTCTAATCCACTTACTTTATCAGCGAATTGCCCAGTGGCTACAACACCCAATTGGTACACTGTAGCCGAAGGAGGTTTCCCGATTGCTGTCGGAGCGAGTGTTGTTGTAAACCCCACTGAAAATACAACTTATTATGTAGGCTGTGAAACACCTGATTACAAGCGAGACCGGGTAGCAACGCCATTAGTTTTGGTTGGTTCGCCGTCTACGGCTTTGAATTTGACTTCAAACATTACAAGCAGTACTTTGCAAATCGCCAATACAACAATTACAGCAAGAAATAAAATATTCTCGCCGGCAACAGTTACTTATAAAGCGGGAAATTCGCTTACTTTCACTCCGGGTTTTGAAGCAAATGCTGGCACAAATTTTACGGCAAAAATTGGAGGGTGTGCCAATTAATAACCCCCAATTCTAATCGTTTATTTGCTATGCCAATACTCGCTTTTAGGGAATACTTTCGACGTTTTTTTTACGTCTGTTTCGCGCAATTCATTTGTGATCTTCATCCGATTCAGGACCGATTGCACAAAACGCCATTCCTCCTCGTTTATTGGCTTAACAATTAATTCCATAGCATTCAACCTTTACCCTCGCTGTTTTCCTCACGGCCAACCACTTGCCCAACCGACCTACCGTTTGATAACTATTTATGATACGGCTTGTTGAATGGCATAAAAACGGGTAGCTTGCTTAAGGAAAATATGGTTGAAATGTGACATATTACCTTTGCCCCTCCTCTTTTGTAGTAGTTGTTGGGTCATTACATCTGATATTGACAACATGAAAATCACGACTCGAATAGTACAATAAAAACTCAATAAAGTTAAAATAAATACAAAAAATACGACCGCTGCGGCGGGCCGTAAAACTTTCGCATATTTGAGAGTTATCGGCTATTCTATAACAGACAGCACTAAACAATAAACGAACAGAGATGAAATTAACAATACTCTTAATTTTTAGTATTATACCCATTTTGACTTCGTGCAATGGGCAGACTTCTAATTCGAAAAACGATTCTGTCCTTTTAAAAGAAATAACTGTAACGGGTGACACAGTAAAAGAACTTGGAAGTAGTATAATGGTGATTTACCAAGACAAGAAAAATACATATTGGTTTGGTAGTTGGAAAACAGGAGTGTATAAATATGACGGCAAAACTTTGATAAATTACACAACAAAACACGGTTTATATAACGATAGAGTTGATGATATAAAAGAAGATAAATCGGGCAACATATATTTCACAGGTATGAACCAAAATTCTACAATAACAAAGTTTGATGGAAAATCATTTACCAATATTATAGCAACCCCAAGTAATGAATGGAAACTTGAAGCGAAAGATTTGTGGCTAATAAATGCTTATCAAGCCAAACAAAAAGTTTACCGCTTTGATGGAAATACCTTTTATGAATTGACACTTCCAAAGCCACCTAAACTTAACAATCCATTTGAAGTTTATAGCATATATAGAGACATAAAAGGAAACATTTGGTTTGGCACAAATCCAGTTGGAGTATGTCGTTACGATGGAAAATCATTCGAATGGATTACAGAAGAAGATGTGACAGAATTTCGCAATGAGGGAGCAAATGGCGTGCGTTCAATTACGGAAGACAAAAATGGCGAGTTTTGGTTTAATACCGAAAAACGTTATGGTATTTACGACAGTATAACATTAAAAAGCAATAAGTTTTATACAAGACACGAAAGCATAGGCAGTTTAGATGGAAAAAATACAAGAGGTCTAAATGAGTATCTTTCAACAGTAAGAGACAACGAGAATAATTTGTGGTTTGTAACTTATTGTGATGGAGTTTGGAAATATGATGGAACAAAAATTACACACTATACCGTTCAAGACAACTCAAAAGACATTACTTTATTCAGTATTTACAAAGACAACAATGGCGACCTTTGGCTTGGGACACACGAAAATGGTGCATATAAATTTAGTGGAAAGACATTTGAAAAGTTTAAATCATAATGACGAAAAAAGAATAGCCGATAATAACTAAGCATTCGTGGTGGCCGTAGGCCAAGCCATGAAGGCGATGTTGAACGAAAGCTTCGGTAGCGGTGAGTGCTCACCAAACCTTTTTCTTTTATTATGGAGTTATCGTCGAGCCGGCAACTACTTTCAGAGCAGGTTTTAGACCTGCTTTTTGCTTTTACAGCTGCTTATGCGCCATTCTCATGGTTTTTTTTAGAGTTTGTGCACAAAATCCCCTACCCACAAAATCAGCCTTTGTGGTTGCTTTCACTTTGGCAAACGCCCATGTATTCAGCAGGGGGGCCACGTCCATCGAAAGTGGCTATGGTGACCAAATTCCCTTCGCCACAACAATGACATTTTCTAAGCAGCGTTTTAGGTGCGGATGCCTCTGCCGGCTTTAGCTTAAAATGCTCCCGCAACTTCTTGAACTTTGCACGCTTCCACGTACTGCTCAAAAACCCAAAATGCCGTATTCTGACGAAGCGTTTGGGTAGTATATGTTGAGCAAAACGACGGGTAAACTCCTGATGGCTCAATGTCATGGACTTTTTGAGACCATTTTGACGGTAATCTTTGTAGGAAAAACTAACACTTTCTTCATCCACATGCTGTATGCGATGGTTGCTGATGGCGATTTTGTGCGTGTACCTTCCCAGATACTCCACCACCGACTTGGGTGAACCAAATGGTCGCTTGGCATAGACTATCCAGTTCTTCTCAAAAAGAGATTTTCTGAGTGGTTTTTCTAACTTCAATTTCTCCCCCAAAATCTTTACATACTTTGCACGGAATACTTTACCCAATGCCTTCACGGCAAACAAAAACTTACCATCCGCTCGCAGGTTGTGCCAACTGCCCTTGGCATCTACACCACCGCCTGGAACGATGCAATGCAGGTGTGGGTGTAAGCTCAAGTTCTGGCCCCATGTATGCAGCACCGCAATCATGCCCATCTGCAAACCCTTATTCCTGCCAAACGTTTCCAAGGTTTGCCAAGCAGCCCCAAACAACGAATCATAAACCGCTTTGGGCTGGTGAAGTGCCAATGCATTCAACTCCGAGGGTAATGTAAATACCACATGGAAGTACGGTACCGGCAATAAATCTGCCTCCCGTGCCTGTATCCATTCTTCTCGCTTGTGGCCTTGGCACTTGGGGCAGTGGCGGTTGCGGCATGAATTGTAACTGATAGTAATGTAGCCGCAGGCATCACACGCATCAATATGGCCACCCATAACCGAAGTCCTGCAATGCTGTATCGCTCGCAAGGTGCGCAGTTGCCAACTATTTAACCCCAAATCTTCAATGCCATCGCCCAGCCGACCCAGCACATGGGCTACTTCCCAAACAGGCTGCACTGCGAAAACAACGTGTCAAGTGGGCTAAAAACGGGTTTGGTTTGCAACTGCGCCACATGAAGATATAGCATAGTGGTCTCGATGTTCTCATGTCCCAGAAAATTCTTGACACTGATTATATCCATGCCATCTTCCAGCAGATGGGTGGCGCAAGTATGCCTCAGCGTGTGTACATGGACGTCCTTGATGATACCTGCTCGTTTGGCGGCTTCTTTCACAGCCCATTGTACCCCTTTTTGGCTGTAACGAGAATCAAAGTCACCGCCTGCACGGTCAACGATAGCAACGCCTCCAAACAAATAACCTTGCGGCTTTTCGGCTGAAATATAACTCTTGAGTCCGCGAATAAGATGCTCAGATAGGGGCACATAGCGGTCTTTTTTACCTTTGCCTTGCACTACTTTTAATTGCTTACGGTCAAAGTCCATGTCAGCCAAGCGTACACTTCGCACCTCCAAACAACGAAGCCCGCAACCGTACAACAGACCGATTAGCACCTTGTGTTTGAGCAAAGTACAAGCTTTTAGCATCGCCCAGACTTCCTGTTTACTCAGCACAACAGGCAATTTTTGCTCTTTCTGTATGGCAGGTAAATGAAGATAGCTGTAAGGACGTCCTTCGCTCTTTAACAGAAATCGAAGACCATAAACTGTATGCTTGAAATAAGTTTGGGAGGGGGTTATGCTCCGCTGTTGGAGCATGTAAAGGTACTCATGGACCTGCTCTTGATCGAGTTCGGTGGGGATTTTGCCATAATGCAGCGCGATGGCCGTAATATGCATGGAATAGTTTTTGAAAGTACTTGGGCTGCGGCCGAGTATCGAAATACTGCGCTCAAAACGGTGGATTAATTCTTGAAAGCCGGGCACTTCTCGGCCGGCACGATTGATAAGCTTGTTCTCACGTAGCTCATCAGAATTCTTTTTTTGTCATGCTCAATTTTAAGTTTAAATTGGCCTTAAAATTAAGCCTTTTGTGACGATATAGCTACCGAAGGTTTTGTTCAACATGGGGTTTTGTGCAAGTGGGGCAGACTTAATAAACCTCAATATTCGTGCTACTATTTAGCTTTGGTTCCAGCCTACGGAACGCTATTGAACATTTGAATAAAACATCAACTATATTGCAATTATCAACTTTGGTTACTGGCAGGCAGAATGCTATTTCCCAACCTGCATAAAGCCCTTAACGTTGGCTGCAACATTATAAATCCGACAATATCGAAAATGACAACAAAAAAATACGCAGACGATTTTTATAAGAAAACTAAAGGCATAAACAACATAATGATTGAGAAAATGTTTAATGATTATGTTTTGTATATAAACGGAAAAAGAATTGGAGTACTTTTTGACAACAAAGTTTTATTAGTTTCGACAGAAAATTTAAAAAAATTATTCCCTAACGCTATAGAAGAAAAATCTTTCGATTGGGGATATTACAAACTCATTCCTATTGACTACAATGATAACATTGAACTCTTAGAGAAAGCCATTAGTGCAACCTATGACGACCTATATTTTCAACAAGATTTTGTTTGCGACATTTCTTCGCTTTTTAAATCATACAGTAAATATTCTGACACCATAAAGAAAATTTACTATTTACATATAACATTTTTACGCTTTTGTTATGACAAAGGGCTTTTAAAAATAAACCCACTCGATAAACAAGACAGAATATTGCATATGAATTTTATAAATAATGACTTGACAGAAAAAGGGACAAAAATTTTCAAAGAATTACACCATAAATGGCTTGTTTACACAGACAAAAATGATGATAAGTCTGACGAAAGATCCGTTAATATAAAGATGTTAGAAAAATATTATTTGGCTATAACCGAAAAAATAAAAGTCTAACTTATAGCAAAAAAAGCAGCACCTAACACGGGTTTTGCGTCAGCAGGGCAGACGTGCAAACTTGAAGCTAAGTGCTACTATTGAAATTTGGTGATAAATTGAAACTTTATACTCCGAAACCCGCCCGAACGCCAAGCCGAAAACCGTCAGCTGCTACCGTTTCGGCCACACTCCAATGATTAAACAAATCAGAAAAACAATTTTAACTACAACTAAAACATACTAAGATGAAAAAAGTAGGCATCATTGGAGGTTCGGGCTTTATTGGAAGCTATAACACTCAAAAGTTTTTGAACGAAGGATATAGGGTGAAAGTATCTACTACGGACATTTCTAAAAAAGAAAAGTATGAACATTTACTTAGCCTGAAGAATGCTGAACATTTAGAAATTGTTCAACTTGACGTTGAAAATAAACAAGAACTTAGTGACTTCTTGCAGGGCTGTGAAATTGTAATTCACGGTGGTACACCATTTCAACTGGATGTGAAAGACCCAAAAACAGAGTTGTTTGACCCAACCATTAAGGGAACAGAAAATTTTCTTGAAGCAATTCAAAAAACATCTGGAATTGAAAAAGTAGTTTTTATAGCATCAGTTGCCGCTTACAACACTAATTTTCCGCTTTTACCCGAAAACAAAACAGAAAATGACCAAATCAAAGAAAGCGATATGCCATTTATGAGTGAGCAAAGCCATCCATATGGACAAGCAAAGTTTATCGCCAACCAAATTGTCAATAAATTCATTGCAGACAATCCAAATCTAAGTTTTGAAATTACTTCTGTTTCCCCAGTTGGTGTTATGGGCAAATCATTATCATCAAGACCAGACTCAACTTCAACTGGAATTCAATTCCTGTTCAAAAATAAAATTGCCCCGAATCCATTTATACAGATGTTTTATGACAACGACATATATTGGGCAGTAGTAGATGTAGCAGACGTTGCAGAAGCTATTTACAAAGCAGCGACAACAAAAAACATACACGGTAAGAATTATCTTTTGTCAAGTGAAAGCTACAGGGTATCAGATGTTACTTTAATGCTAAACAATCAAAGTCCGATTGGAAACCCAAAAACCGTTTACAGTAATAATTTAGCAAAAAAGGACTTAGGCATAAACTTTCAACCTGCAAGTGTGTCTTTAAATAGCTACTCGTCATAAGGACATAGAAATACAGCAGCAGCCAATATTGCACTTCTCCCTTGGTGGTGTTCTCACCACCAAGCTCTTTCCCCCCTTCCACACAGTTCTGAAGGTAAAAAACACATGCATTTGATTTTCATCCGATTCAGGACCGATTGCACAAAACGCAACTCCTCCTCGTTTCTTGGCTTAACCATCAATTCCATAGCATCCATTTTTTTACCATAAATAACATTTATTTCACTTGGTGGTATCCTCCCTGCCAATTTCTTCCATTCCATTTTGCAGGTGAAAACACCTGCAAAGGCATAAAAAAGGGCAGTCTCCAACGTTGGAGACTGCCCCGGCAAAGGTATAGTTAGGGATAGTAATTAAAGGTTCAAGCTCCAACCTTCGCGGTACTCGCGCTTTACGAACTGATTGGCTGGTTCGTAGTTGGTGATTCTCATGTTGGGCGCGTCGTAGTACAACTTCTTGCGGCCGTTGTATTTATCCACGGTGCGTTTGGCGGTTGGGTTGTCGCGGAGCATCCAGCTGCGGAGCGCCAAGTTTCCAATCAAAATGCTTTCGGTAAACGGTGCCGCGTACTCAAACGGCGAACTCGTCACGCCTTTGCCGTGGCCAGCGATACAGGCATTCACCCACTGTAAATAATGGTTTTCGTCGGGAACGCGGGCGATGGTTTCGGGAATATTGAGCGTTTCGTTGGCCTTCAGTGGCAACAAACGCGGTTTGGCACCGTAGCAATCGGCCATCAGTTTTCCTTTAGAACCAATGAACAACACCCCGCCGTCGGAGTTGCCGAAGCTCTCGCCGGGCAACAATTCTTCGGGTAATTCAGGCAAAATACCGCCGTCGTACCAGCTCACCTTGATGTTGCCTTTGCCGTCTTTGCGGGGATAGTCCAAGTGAATCGACGACGAGAACGGCGTCCAGTCGGGGTTATCGTCCTGCGGGCGGAGCGTAAAGGTCCAAGTTCCGGCCACGCTGCACTCGACCGAGGTGGGGTAATCAATAGGTAAAATTCGATAAATCGGGTCCATAATATGGCAAGCCATATCGCCCAAGGCACCCGTACCGTAGGGCCACCAGCCACGCCAGTTCCAAGGTAGATACGCTTCATTGTAAGGCACTTTTTTGGCGGGTCCGAGCCACAAATCATAATCCAGTTCTTTCGGAATCTCAAAGGTTTTATCGGTCGGTACGGCTTGTGGCCACACGGGCCGGTTGGTCCAAGCCAATACTTTGTGTACTTCGCCAATGATGCCCGAATCATAGATTTCTTTCATGCGGCGCACGCCGTTGCCCGAGCCGCCTTGGTTGCCCATTTGGGTCACGACCTTGTATTTTTTGGCGGCCTGTCCCAAAATCCGCGCTTCGTAGATGTCGTGCGTAAGAGGCTTTTGGGTATATACGTGTTTGCCCAACTGCATTGCGGCGAGGGTGGCTACGGCGTGGGTGTTATCAGGCGTAGAAATAGAACAGGCGTCGATGTTTTTGTTTTCTTTGGCCAACATTTCCCGAAAATCCTTGTAGTAAGTGGCTTTCGGAAATTTGGTGCGAGACTCCACCGCTTGCCGGTCGTCTACGTCGCAAAGGGCCACAATATTGACGTTGGGACTCGCCGCAAACGACGCTAAATCGCTTTTCCCTTTGCCCCCTACCCCAATGCCGGCAATGTTGAGTTTGTCGCTCGGCGCAACGAAACCTTTACCCAGTACGTGGCGCGGAACAATAAAAAACGACGTGGCCGCCACCGAAGAGGCTTTGATGAAATCGCGGCGGCTGTTGGAATCAAGCTTGATTTTTTGTTCTTCCATGATAACAAATAAAATTTTGAGGTTTAGGAACGGAGCGTTGACGGTATACTACTGAATAACAAGGGAATCGTACCTGTATTTTGTCCAAAAAATTATCTATTAACTGATATATGCCTTTTTTTTACGTTCAGGCAGACGTAATGTTTGACCTAAAGCGGGTAGGCGTAAGCGGATCGCCGCGGGCCTGCCCCTACGGGTGTTTTATCAATACATCATCCACGTAAAAAACCGCCCGTGTTACAGGTTCATCAGCCCCCGCGAGCGGTGGGTGCGGGTCTTCGTTGGGGGATTTTCGGTTGGGCAGATTGCGGTAAGGGCCAGTGCGCAGCGACAGGCGCTCCACCGATTTGACGGCTTCGGCCAAAGCCGCTTTTTCTAACACTTTTTTGCCGTTGATGCTCAAATTAAAACTTCCGGCCAACGTTGCATTGACCGTAAACGCCAGTTCGTACCACTGCGCTGGCTGATAGGTTTGTACGATTTTCTCGGTGCCTCCGTCGGCGACGATGATGTTTCCTTTTTCGTCAAACCGCACCCGCACGGGGCGGTTGCCGTAGCGGTCGGTGAGGTCGATTTCGAGCAAGCCGCTTTGGTTTTGGGCGGGTTGTACTTTCAACGAACATTCTATTTGTGTGCCTTCTTCAAACACCCGAATGGCGCGGGCGTAATCGTGCGGGTCTTTGTCCGACAATTCGAGGCATTTTCCCGTAGATTTAGGCGTATTGACCACCGTAACGGGGGCCCACTGGGGAGCGTATACGTTCCAATCTGGCACGCTGCCGTTGAGGTCGAGTGCGTCAAAGTCATCGTTGACATTGCCTTTGACCGCGTAGCGCACGGGCGTAGGCACGCGGCTGACCCAAATATCTTCTTTGTTCATGCTGTACGACAGCCACAGGTCGTTGCCGGGAGGATTGCCGTTGCCTTCTTCGATGCCACGCACGTAGCAGGGGCCAAAGTCTTTCCAACGCCCAAAAAACCGACGCGGCGGCACTTCGCCCTGCACGAGCAGCATATTGTCAAAAATAGCGCCGTCGTCGCCCGTGATGACCGTGAGCGGAAAACGGTGCTCGTCCATTTCGATGGGATTGTACGCGATGGCGTAGCGCCCGTCGTCGGTGCGCTGCCCCCACTGCTTGCCGCCCGCCATGGTCAGCGTCGGCACTTTGACGGGGGGCGAGAAGGTTAGACCCTCGTCGTCCGACAAGGCCGCTTTGGAGCGTTTCCACAGCGCCACCACTTTGCCGTCTTTGCGGTGATAGTACGATAACGCCTGAATATCAAGCGATTTATCGAGGTTATTTTTATAAAACCCGTCCAGCCCAAGGTCTTCTTCGCGCCATTGCAGCGTCATGAGTTTATCGGCCAAAAGTGCATTACAGGCCTCCACAAAACCTCTATCGGTAGATTTTTGGTAAAACGGATAGCTCGTGTTCTTCTCGTTCCACTTCATGCCGTCGACGGTGGTGTGGCTGCTGTAACGGATAAAATAAATGGGGCCGTAGGTGCCGTCTTTGTAGGCCTCGCGCACCACGCGCCCGATACCGCCTTCCTTAAACGGCTCTTCGGTGTGACCATAAAAGGCCAATACCAACAGCCGCCCGTTGGGCGCGGTATAAAAACCCATGCGTTGGTGCATCATGTAGCCATCCGACCCTTTGGGAATTTTGATGCCCTTGGGGGCCACATACGGCGGAAACACCACCGTGGGTTTGCTCCAAACACGCCCATCTTTGGAGGTCACGACCAGCGTTTGCCCCGGCGCAATGTGCTCATCGACGGGGTTGCTGAGGTATTGCTGATAGAAGGTATCGTTCCAATAACACAGGTTGGAGGCGTGGTTGTAGGTCCACCCAAAGCCATCGGCCAGCTCGGGGTGTGTACGATTGACGCGCAGCGTTTGGCGACTCTCCACGCCTACCGCGTACCGCAATCGCCCCTCGTGCACCTGAGGGTCTACGCTTTCGCCGCCCACGTACCGCACGGGTTCGTGGATGCTGCCCGTTTGGGCTACCCCTATTCCACTGCCAAAAACCAAGGCCATGCCGTACCAATACGCTTTATTCATCATTTTTTTCAATAGGATTTTCTTGAAATGAATACTGTGACAAGGCGTTTTTGGGCTAGTGCCGCCTATTTTTTTAGACAAACTACCGCTTGATAACTATTTTATGACACGACTTGCTGAAGGGTATAAAAACTGGTAGCTTTCGAGAGGAATTGGGGGGAGATTCATGCTCTTATTTCTGAGTGGACAGGATGATTCAATTGCATGCAGACAGCACAAGAACTATAAACAATACAATAAAAACATAATAAAGTCAAAATAAATAAAAAAGTACTGCCGCATCGCGGGCCGTAAAACTTTTGCATATTTGAGAGTTGTGTAAAATTTAAACTACCACTAACCCAATTAAAAACTAATAAGAGAAAATGAACGTACAAGTTTCTTTCAATTTTAAGAAAATGACAAGTAAAGCAATTTTTGCTATTATTTTGTTTATCATTGTATATTTTACTTTATTGTTCTTTGCAATCGGAATGACAATTTTTTGTGTAATGGCAGGAATTGCTTTAATTGTTGCAAAACCAATGATTATAACAATTGGATTGGGTTTTGGATTAGCTAGTTTAGGTTTTTTTATTCTTATTTTTTTGTTTAAATTTCTTTTTAAACAACATAAAATTGACAGAAGTCATTTAACTGAAATTACGAAAGATGAAGAACCAAAATTGTTTAATTTTATAGCAGAAATTGCAAATCAAACACATACGGATTTTCCAAAAAAAATCTATTTATCAAGTGATGTAAATGCATGCGTTTTTTATGACTCTAGTTTTTGGAGCATGATACTCCCAATTAAGAAAAATCTACAAATTGGACTAGGCTTAGTTAATACTATAACCGAACAGGAATTTAAAGCAATTTTAGCCCACGAATTTGGACATTTTTCACAAAGAAGTATGAAAATTGGAAGTTATGTTTATAATGTCAATCAAGTTATCTTCAATATGCTTTACGATAATGAGTCGTTTGATATTATGATACAAAAATGGGCAAATATTAGTGGATGTTTTTCAATTTTTGTAGCAATTGCAGTAAAAATTATTCAAGCAATTCAGTGGTTTTTAAAAAAAATGTATGATTTTATAAATATAAGTTATATGGGTTTGTCACGGAAAATGGAATTTCACGCAGATGAAATTGCCGCCAATGTTGCCGGACATATTCCTTTAAAAGAATCATTATTAAGAATGGATTTAGCAGACTATTCCTACAATACTGTTTTGAGCTTTTATGAGACTAAAATTGTCGATAATGTAAAAAGCAAGAATATCTTCAAAGAGCAAGAATTTGTCATGAAGTTTTTAGCAACTGAAAGTAAACTACCCTTTAAAAATAATTTGCCAGTTGTCTCAGAATTAGACCTAAGTAAGTATAACAAATCAAAATTAAACATAAAAGACCAATGGGCTTCTCATCCTAGTATAGAAGAGCGAGTTATTGCGTTAGAAAAACTAAATATCCAACCTACTGAAAATATAGATAATTCAGCAATTTTGTTATTCTCAAATAAAGACAAAATTCAAGAAAAAATTACAGAAAAAATATTTTCTGGAGTAACCTATAATGAAACACCAATAATATTAGATTTAGATAAATTTAAAATGGATTATTCAGAATCATTCAATAAAAATAGTTTTCCAAGGCAATACAATGGATATTATGATTCTAAAAATCCTATTAATTTTGACTTAGAAACGACAAATGAAATTGAAAATATTGACACTCTATTCAGCAAAGAGAAAATTGACATGATATACAATTACACTGCTCTTGAAAATGACAAAAACACTCTAAAAAGTATTGCAAATAAAGAGTATAATATAAAAACATTTGATTATGACGGGCAAAAATATAACTCAGACGAAGCAAATAGTGTAATTAATAAAATAGAAGATGAGTTAACTATCGTTAAAGAGAATATTCAAAAAAATGATTCTGAAATTTATAATTTCTTTCAAAGAAAAGCTCTTAAAAACGGAAATTCAAATACACTAAAAGAAAAATACAAAAATTTCTTTAAGCTAGATTCCGAATTTGATAGAAAGATTGAATTGTACAATAATTTAATAAATTCTACTGGATTTATTAGCGTAGCAACTCCTTTTGAACAAATAGAAAGAAATTTCAATTCAATTTTAGAATTAGAAATTGAATTGAAAAATGAAATAAAACACTTAATTGAAGACACAGTACTGTATAATGAAATAACAAAGCAAACAAAAGATAATTTTGAAAAATATTTATCTAAAGAATGGAAGTATTTTAGCAATGACAACTACAATAATGACAATCTAAATATATTTTTCACAGCTATTAATGACTACAATTATTTAATTTCAAGAAAATACTTTTTGACAAAACTAGATTTACTAAATTACCAAATTCAACAACTTGAAAAATAAAGCTTCACACAACACCAGTTTGGCAAAATAGCCAGTTATGTGCTTAATTGAACATTCGGAATTCTAATCAACATTTGTGCTAAACCGAGCATTTGTGCTTCTAATTCCGCTTCTTTACCAAGCCTCAACCCGTTATCCATCTTAGCCATCATCCCAACCCCAAATTCAAAACGTTTCCATGCACATCGAAGTCCTTTCAACCCACAACTGCCAAGCCCTGACCCAACTCGCGTTGGAACTCTGGCCCGAGTGCGTATTCGAGGAAGAGTACGAACAGTTTGCGGGGCTGATTGAGTCAGAAAATGACATTTGCTACGTTGTTCGGCAGCAGGAAGAGTATATTGGTTTTGTGCATGTCAGCATTCGGCATGAGTACGTAGAAGGGGCCGACGACCTGCCCGTGGCCTACGTGGAGGGTATTTATGTAAAGCCGAGGTATCAAAAGCAGGGCGTTGCCAAACAACTAATGGCGGTTTCGGAGGCGTGGGCCAAGCAAAAAGGACTCACCCAAATGGCATCTGATACTTCCGTGGAAAATTCGGCAAGTATTGAGTTTCATCAAAAAATAGGGTTTACCGAGGCCGAGCGTATCGTGTGTTTTATCAAAGAATTATAGGCCCTGCCCCCTATTGCGGGTGAGAACACCCGCAAACGCATAAAAAAAGCGCACGTCAGTGATGGCGTGCGCTTTTTTGTATATACAACCCTATTTTTTGGGAGCCTTATAAGCAATCCGGTAGAGCGTTCCGTTCAAATCATCGGTGACGTAGAGCGAGCCATCAGGGCCTTGGGCGAGGCCCGTGGGGCGGTGTTGAATGGGTCCCGTGGGTTTGGCGAGGTCGGTACCCGCAAAATTGTCGGCAAAAATCTCCCAAGGGCCCGAAGGTTTACCGTTTTTGAAAGGCACAAAGGCTACCATGTAGCCTTTTTTGAGGCTAGGAGCTTGGCCGTGGAAAGCGATAAACGCCCCGTTTTTGTAGCGAGCAGGAAACATTTTTCCCGTATAAAAAAGCACGGCGTTGGGGCCCATGTGCGCCGGAAAATCGGCCACAGGATTGATGGCTTTTTCGCCGCCCGTTTTTTTACCGTCGCCGCCGTATTCGGGGCAAAGGATTTTTTTCTTTTGGAACGGGTCATAGTACACGTACGGCCAACCGGCATCATCGCCTTCGTGAACCTCGTACATGGTTTCGGCAGGGAGTTTTTCGCTGTCTTGAGGGGTATAGTACTGCGGGAAAACGTCGTGGAACTTGCCGCGCCCGTGCATCATCACAAACAACGAATTAGTGCCTGAATTCCAGTCTAATCCTACCACGTTTTTTAGTCCCGTGGCGTAGCGAATGCCGTCGGAATACTGCTGATTAAGCTGATCGGCTTTGAAACGCCAGATGCCGCCCACCGAATCCAGCAATGGGCACGGCATTTTGCCTTTGTTGGTGCCCGCTTCTTTGCAGGTTTCGTCGTAAGAACCTACGTTTACGTACACGTAGCCGTTGTTATCGACCGCAATATTTTTGGCTTCGTCGCGGCCTTTGCTCACCAATCCTTTCACAATCTGCTCGGGATTGTTCATGTCAATCACTTCCTCTTTTTCATTGAGTTTGTACCGGTACACGCCCGTATTGGAAGAAGCATACAGATAGCCCCCGCGAATAAAAATCCCCGAGCCTTTGTAATCTCCGAAGCCCACTTTTTCGTCAATGGCTCCGTCGCCGTTGGTGTCGCGCAGGCGATAGATGGCCTTGCCGTCTTTGAGTTTGTTGATTTTAACGTAAATATCGCCGCCTTTCGAAACCGCCAAGTGGCGCGGCGTTTCCAAATCTTCGGCCAAAATGGTGGCGGAGAAGCCAGCGGGCATTTTAATATCGGTGGCAGGAATGACGCCCGTGGTCGTTTTTGTAGCGTTGGGAGCCGTGGTGTCGTCACTTTTGTACGCGGCCAAACCGCTTACCGTCACCAACGCGGCAGCCACAGAGAGCGTTCTTAGAAATGGATGCATTATCGTAAATTAGGTTGAAGTTAGATTACTTTGGTATAAAGCAAGTTGTGGGTGAATTATAACGTCGGCGAGGTTTAGACCTTTATAACATCATAACGTCGGCGAGGTTTATAACCTCGCCGACGTTGAGTGCCGACCTTGAAACCTACTTCACTTCGGTGTACCCCAACTTGGGCAACTTCATTGCGTTTTCAATCAGCTGAATATGAATATCCAGAATCCCGACGGCAGATGGAATATCAATTTTTTCGGGGTCGTCGGTGGGCATGTGGTAGTCGTCGTGGCCGCCTGTGTGGAAAAACAGCACGGGCACTTTTTTGGCATAAAAAGACGCATGGTCGGCCCCTCCGCTCCCCGAACGGTCGGTAAAGAATTTAACGCTTCCTTTCACTTCTTTAAACACTTCTGGCCAGGCGTCGCTTGTTCCGTAACCGCCGATACCCACACCCCGGTCGGCATTGTAGCGGCCAATCATGTCCATGTTGCTCATAAAATGGATTTTATCCAACGGCAAGGTTGGATTATTCACAAAATACCGCGACCCCACCAAGCCCAGTTCTTCGGCTCCAAAGGCAATAAACAGAAAGTTGTAGGGTTCTTTGATGTTGTTTTGGGCGTAATAGCGGGCCAATTCCAACAGCCCCGCCACGCCCGAGGCGTTGTCGTCGGCGCCGTTATGGATTTTTCCCTGTGGCGCTTTATCCCGCGAGCTACCCTGCGTTCCCGTGCCCAAGTGGTCATAATGCGCGCCAATGACGATGGTATAAGGAGCACCGTTGTCCAAAAAACCGATGACATTATTGGCCGGTCGAATGCTGTCGGGCACAACTATACGCCTTACTTTGGCCGTAAAAGGCTGACGGTAGCCGTCTGTGCCCAAGGCGGTTAAATCGAGTTTTTTGAATTGTTTGATGATGTACTTGGCCGCTTTGGCGTTTTCTTTGCTGCCCGTTCCGCGCCCCTTCATTTTATCGGAAGCTAAATAATTGATATGCTTGGCCACACGGTTGGCATCGATTCGGGGAGATTGCCCGAAAAGGAGAACTGAAGCAAAAAACAAGGGTAAAAAGAATGAGTGTTTCATGAAGTAAATGGGTAAATAACGGCGGCAAAGATAAAGTGAACTCCGCACTATCAAAGCAACTCTTTTCATTTTAAGACCCATCAAAAACACAAATAGCCGGCAACGGGCCGGCTATTTATAAGATAATTTTTTCTGTATACTATCGTCGCTTGACAAGTCCTACCACAAAAAGTAAGACCAACGCCCCAATAACGGCGGTTAGAATAACCCCAACTAAGCCCGCTCCGAGCGAAACACCTAATTGAGCAAAAAGCCAATTTCCAACAAACGCACCGAGAATACCCACAAGGATATTGCCGAACAAACCATAGCCGAAACCACGTTTGATTTCACCAGCTATCCAGCCAGCTATGGCACCCACAATCAGTACATAAATTAAGTTATTCATTAGAAAAGCGTTTGAGTGTAGACAACATCAATGCCTTTTGATTGATGAGCAACCACAAGCAACAAAATAAAATCGGCATTTGCGCTATTCCTTGAAAAAATACATAACCAGCATGGTAGCGGTGGTATCTCCGATGTTGGTTGGTTTATGCGGTAGGTTGGCATCAAAGAAGATGGAATCTCCTGCTTGCAAGGTATATTTTTGGTCGCCAACGGTATATTCTACGTACCCGCTGATGATGTATTTATATTCAAACGCGTTGGTTTTGACCATAAAAGAGCGGGTAGCTTTGGGGGCCAATTCCAACAAAACGATGTCGGTGGGCAAGCTCTGAATGGTGCGCGTCATCACGCGTTTGTAGACAAACCCTTTTGATTGTTCCTTTTCAAACTTTTGATAATCTTCGTTGCGTTTCACCACCACTTTGCTTTCGGAGGCCTGCTCTACATCGGCAAAAAAGTCGTTCAAATCCACGCCGAGCGAACGAATCAAATTGATGAGCACCAACAACGAGGGAATGGTCCGGTTGTTTTCGATTTGAGAAATCAGGCCCTTGCTTACCTGCGCACGGTCGGCGAGCTGCTGAATGGTAATCCCTTTGGACTTGCGATAGTCTTTAAGTTTGCTGCTAATTTGAATAATTACTTCGTTGGCCATACGAGTGAATATAAAGTTGAATGTTAGGTGAGTTTAGCAAGGGATTGTCTTCCAGCGTCCAAATCTCCGTGTTTTTTCGGTGATACAAGCTGTTTCACCTACGGATTCTACTTTATCACCTCAAAAATTTCGCGCCCAGGGCTTTGTTTTTTACCTTTCAACCCAAATTATCCCTGCCAATGAACAGAACCTATTGGACCATCGCGATTCATCTTTTATGTGGTGTATCGTTTTTGGCCTTGCCCTATATTTTTGCGCCAAAAGGCTTTTCTCAAATAGCCGAGATCGCGCACAATCCCCACGAACGGACCAACCTGCTGGCTTATCTATTCATGCTTGGATTTTTTTACCTGAATTATTACGTCCTAATTCCTAGGTTCTATTTTGCCAAAAAGTACGTTTTTTATGCAGGAAGTACGATTGTGTGCTTTGGGGTCGTGGTATTGATGCTCGTGTCGGTAGACCGCCAAGATTTAATCCCTCACCACACCGCCCCTGCAGAGCCATCGCCTTCAGAACTTAAAACCGCCCACCCACTTCCGCCTAAATTTGACGTTCAAGCCCTGCACATGCCCCCGCCTGCCCAGAGAGCTAACCAAGAAAAACCGCCTTTTGGCTTTGAGCTGAGCCATGCGCTTTTTTTGTTTTTGGTGGGGGTGTTTGTTTCGCTTTCGTTACGTATCAACGACCGTTTGCGGGAAACCGAACGCCAAAAGCTCAACACCGAATTGTCATTTTTGAAGGCTCAAATCAACCCGCATTTTTTGTTCAACACGCTCAACACCATCTACTCGCTGGCCATTGAGCAGTCGTCCAAAACCGCCGATGCCGTGGTCAAACTTTCGTCGCTCATGCGGTACGTCATGCGGGAGGCCGATACCGATTGGGTGCCTTTGGCCAAGGAATTTTCGTACGTTGAAAACTACGTAGCCTTGCAACAATTGCGACTAGACGATACCGTGACCGTCGATTTTAGCATCACGGGCAAGCCCAACGGCCAGCAAATTGCACCGTTGATTTTGATTTCATTCATCGAAAATGCGTTCAAATACGGCGTCAATCCGCAGGAAAAATCACTGGTACAGATTCAGCTTTCTATTGTCGAAAATCGTTTACATTTACGTACGTTCAATAAAAAAGTACGGGTGTTTTACGACGAAGAAACTTCCAGCGGCATCGGTATTGAGAATACCCAAACACGACTGCAACTGATGTATCCTGCCAAACATTTGCTGACCATTACGGATGTTCCCGAAAGTTTTACGGTAGATTTAACCATTGAATTGTAAGCAACATGCTCAAAGCCATTGCCTTAGACGACGAGCCGCCTGCCCTCCGCGTGATTACGCATTTCTGCGGTCAAGTGGATTTTGTTGACCTTCAACAAACATTTTCCCGCACCGACGAAGCCTTTGATTATCTCACTGCAAACACCGTCGATTTGCTTTTTTTGGACATCAACATGCCGTCTATGTCGGGCATTGAATTTTATAAGGCCATTCCGCAAGATGCGATGGTGATTTTTACGACGGCCTACGCCGAGTACGCCGTAGAGGGCTTTAATTTGAGCGCCATTGACTATCTATTGAAGCCTTTTACGTTCGAGCGTTTTGTGCAATCGGTTCATAAAGCCAAAGACTATCAGCAGTTTCTGCAAAAGTCAGAAGCACCCGATCCGCCCCAGTATTTGTTTATCAAAGCTGATTACAGCGTTTACAAAATCGCTTTTACCGACATTGTTTTTATTGAAGGACTGGACGATTACCTCAAAATCCACCTTGAAGGTAGCAAACCCGTCGTAGCGCGCATGACCATGAAAGGAATCATGGAGAAGCTACCGGTGCAGGATTTTATACGGGTACATCGCTCGTTTATTGTGCCTTTTCGCCGCGTTGAAAATGTCCGTAATAGGCTCATTACGCTGGCAGGCGAAGAGATTCCGATTGGCAATAGTTACGAGAAAGAGTTTTTTCGGTTGTTTAAAGGCTAAAAATAACCGAAGCATAACCCTCCCCTTTTCTCCGTTACATTCTGCTTCTTTACTTCAAATTTCCATCACTTTTACACGTTTTTTGGGTTACAGCGTATGGTTTGTTAATTAACTCCAGCATCCACAAAACCCCATCTATCAGAGATTTAGGGGTTAAACTTTACCCTCACATTTACCGCAGAAAACATCCTATTCACCTCAAATACAGCCTTTACCACAACGAAAGTGCAGGTTTGAACGTATAAAGAGAGGTAAACAATCACCCCTCTCTAAAAATTTATAAGAACATGGAACGCAAGGATTTTTTGAAAAAGAGTTTATCATTTTTGGGAATTGCCGCCGTCACGCCATTGGTGGGAGCTTGCAGCAAAACGGACGTTGATCCTACTACCACCACCACCACGGGGTCTACTCAATGGCACCACGGGCGGCACTTGCGACGTTACTCCTTCCGAGACCGCAGGACCTTTCCCCACCAAAACCCCCAGCTCACTGGTACTAAAAGACATTCGCTCTGACCGTACGGGTGTTCCGATGACTGCAACGATTAGCATCCGAAATAAAGCCAATGATTGTAAAGCCCTGGAAGGTGCTTTGGTAGATATTTGGCATTGCGATGCCGCCGGCAGTTACTCAGAATACGGCGGAACGGGTATGCAAAGTATCAATTACACGGCGGTTCATTTTTTGCGGGGCCGTCAGGTAACGGACGCAAGCGGAAACGTGGGTTTTACGACCATCTTTCCGGGCTGGTATTCGGGCCGTGCGGTGCACATTCACGTACACATTTACAATGCTGCCGGCAAATCGATATTGGTTACGCAAATCGCCTTTCCTGCGGCAGTATGTGATACGGTCTTTACCACTGCCACCAATTTTTATACCAAAGGAAAAGCCGATACGACCAACGAAAGAGACAACGTTTTCAGCGATGGTTTTGCCAATGAAATGGCTACCATAACGGGCAGCGTAGCCAACGGGTACGCCTTAACGCATACCATAGTGGTCAGTGCCTAATGATTTTGCCAGGCCTCTTTTATTCAAGAAAAAAACTCTGACAGAAATGACCCAAATTGAAGCAACGATTTTTTTGGCCGACCAACGCGGCTGTTCTCAAACCGATTGGTTTCGGAGTTTTCATGGCTTCAATTTTGGGGCATACCATAGCGAGCACCGTCAGCCGTTTGGCCGATTGAGGGTTTTTAATGACGATACCCTCGCTGCCCAAAAAAGCCTTAAAATGCAGGTGGATGAAAATACAGAGGTGATTTTGCTGCCGCTGTTGGGAGCTATCGAATACCATAACAGCTTAGGCGAGACTGGTTTTGTAGAAGCAGGACAGGTGCAAATTTTCTCCGCAGCCCAGGGTATGGAGTACGAAATCACCAATCCGTATCCTGACGAATTGGTCAATTTTTTACAGATTTGGCTCACGGGAAATGAGCAAGAATTTACGGCCAGTTTAATCCAAAAATCGTTTGATTTCCAACAAAAAAATCAATTACTCCCTCTTCTTTACACCCAAACAAGGGCATACATTGGTCAATTCGGTGGGCGGGAAGAAGGGATTTATGAAGTGCAACATCCCGATACGCATGGGATTTTTGTATTTGTTATTAAGGGCGCTTTTGAAGTGCAAAACCGCCTGCTCCACCCCCGCGACGGACTTGCCCTTCAAGGAGTAGACACGGTTGATTTTGAGGCCCTTTCCAACGACGCCATTCTCTTTTTATTGGAAGTACCTCTTGAACCATATAAGGCCTAAATATTAGATTTCCTTTAATGCCTTATATGGTTCAGGGCTTTTTTTCGTTTAAGAATTGCTCTTAAAATCCATAAAATGGCCGCTTTAGCAATCCGAAACGAACGAAGTAAAATCGTTACCATCTCTGCCAAACTTATCTTTTATGGCACCCAAGCCACGGAAGATTTAGCAAAAAAAATAGCTGCCGAAATTCGTGACATGTACCACGAACCCCAAGCATGTGTTAACATCGAAGGCGAGGCCTACGATGTTAACATACGAATTGATTATGAAGTGGTTAGCTTTGAAGAAGTGATTCAGTTAGCCATAAAAAACGCCAATTTTCGTTACAATTTCATTCGCCTAGAAGTCCAAAACCACGTTACCCGTTCGTTCATGGGCTTTGGTTTAGGCGACAACGTCGGGCACTGGATTACGTCCGACAATTTGGGGGACTCTACCACCGCCGCCCACGAATTCGGGCACGCCCTAGGACTTGACCATCCCGAGCGTTATGATTTCAGAGGCTTGGGCAACCCCGGCATCATGGCTCCGCGCGGCACGATTGTCGATGCCCATTTACAATGGAATCCCGCCGTAGGGGCTGGCGAATACGGCGGTACACTCAAGCCCTTTCACCGCCGCGTGCAGGCCTACGAAATTGAGGCCATTTTTAAAGATTTAAAATTTGACCCCAACGGCTACGCCGAAATCGGGCATTTGAGCAATGTACTATTCACTGAAAATGGCGACCCACTCAATATAATTTTTTAAAGATTCAGCACCCAGATTTTCTGTCCCGTAGCCTGTCATCCTGGATGAAAGCATCAAATACTCGCATAAGAAAATAAAAACTCCCTTTCCTACGTTTTTTCAAAAGGTGCAAAATCCACTTTAAATACAGCCTTTTGAAAAACAAACTACTGCTAACAAGCCTTTTCTTGCTGCCTTTTTTATCCTTTTCTCAAGAGTATTTTATACTGCGCGGATACGTTTATTCTGAAGACAACGAGCCCTTGCCAGGTGCTTCTATTCGGGTGGTCAACAATAATACTGGCACGGTGACCAATGCGCAAGGCAAATACGAAATCAAGTTGTTAGAAGGCTTAAACCGCATTTCTGTTTCTTCCATGGCCTATCAAACGGAGGTATTTGAGGTGGTGGCTAACAAAGATTTGGTAAAAAATATCTTTCTGAAAATTGACTATAAGCAGTTGGATGAGGTGGTGGTGAAAATCAAAAAGAAAGATGAATCGTATGAAGTCATTAAAAAAGTACTTGAAAACAAGGAGGCTATTTTAAACCAATACCAAAACTACAAAGCCAAGGCGTACATCAAAAGTGTGGAGGTAGTTGAAAAAAAAGTTGTAAAAAAGAAAGACGAAGACTTGCCTCCCAATCCAAACGAACAGCTTCAACTAAGCGACAAAGCACCCACAAAAAAAGACAGCATTCCCAATCTCAACATTTTTGAGTGTCAACTTATAAGGCACCAAAGCAATACTGGTCAGCAAAAAGAAGAGCGCGAAGCCGTGAAAAAAATAGGCGACCAAAGTACCCTTTTTTTCAAATCAGTCACCGATGGGGAGTTTAACTTTTACCAAAATCACCAAAAAATAGCCAAAATTGGTGACAACGAAATCACTTCTCCTTTGAGCGACCTTACTTTTCTGAGTTATAAATTTCAGTTGCTCAAGTATTATTTTGTGGGTCAGGATAAGATATTTCAAATCAAAGTCACGCCCCGAGCCTTGGGCAACGCGCTGTATGAGGGTACAATAGAAGTGCTGGAAGATAAGTGGGTACTACGGAATGTGGATTTGAAATTGACCAAAAGAGGACTGCTGCGTTATGACGAATTTGGGGTGAAGCAAGAGTTTGAAAACATTCAAAATCGTTGGGTTGCATCAAAAATTACCTATACGTGGAAAGTAAAAGAAGGCGGAACGAAAAAATTTGGTAAGACCGAAGTCATTCACTCCGATTATGCATTTGATCTGAATTTACCCAAACGATTTTTTGGGGATGAAGTAGGTCTAACCACCGAAAATGCCTACAAAAGAGATTCGACCTTTTGGGAGACAATCAGACCCCACCCCCTCACCAAGGACGAGCAAAAGGTCATCAAGGAAAAAGAACGGCTTGAAAGATTGCAAAATTCAAAAGCCTATTTGGATTCTATCGACAAGATTTACAACCGAATCACGATTCCCAAAATCCTTTATTTGGGAATGGGGCACATCAATCGTGAGAAGAAAAACAATTGGTATTTTGACCCGATTTTGGGCCTCATCGACCCTTTGGCCATCGGTGGTTGGCGAATTCGATACGGTTTGGGCTACTACAAACGTCATGAAAACCGAAAACAGGTGTGGATTAACACGAGTTTTACATACGGTTTCAAAAACGAAGACCTTAAAGGCAACATCAACCTGAATTATTTTTACAATCCGCTAAAAGTATCCAATATCTACTTCGCGGTAGGATCGGGTTTCAACGTCATTAATGGGGCCGCCACTCTGAGCGATATAGCCCGACGAAGCAATTTTTATCAGAATAAGTTTGCGGAGGTTCGTCACCGTACCGAGCTCTTCAACGGATTTTATCTCAACTCACAACTATATTATGAAAACCGCAGCGATTTGGCAGATTTTAAATTTGGGTCTTTAGGCGATAGAATTTTCAGTAACAACACCCCACAACCTTTCCCCACCAGCCACGTCTACCGAACCAACATCGGCATCGAATACACTCCTCGGCAATTGTATTTGAGAGAACCCAACGAAAAAGTAATTCTGGGCTCAAAATACCCCACTTTCAGCGTCAATTTAGACCGTGCCTGGCCGATTAAAGGGCAAAACAACAACGTCTTTACCCACTTGTCGGCCTCCGTCCGACAAACTTTCAATGTGGGCATCATCGGCACTTCCGAATACCGCCTCAATGTTGGAAAGTTTCTGGATACCACCAGCTTAGCGGTGATGGACTATAAGTATATGCGGGGTGGCGACAACTATTTTTTCTCGCCCGCCATGCTTACTTATCAACTGATTCCCAAGACGTTTCCTGTATTCAACTGGTATTTTGAGTCGCACTATGTACATCAGTTCAACGGTTTTTTGACGAGTAAAATACCGTTATTCAACAAAACTAAAATCAGAGAAGTAGCAGGCGGTGGGTTTTTGTACGTTCCCGAACGAAAATACCAGTATTCAGAAGTCTTTTTTGGATTGAATCGGGTCTTCAAGATAGGCCGCGAAAGAATACGGCTCGGTGCTTATTATGTCATTGGCCAATCCAATGATTTTGGCGTCAGAAATGGTTTCAAATTTTCTTTAGAGCCTTACAACCACAGTAAGAATACGTGGAGTTTTTAAGAGTAACTAACTCTGCATCAGGCTCAACTTTCGATAAAAACCTTTTTCATCCGTCAACAGGTCGTCGTGTGTGCCGCGTTCGATGATTTTTCCGCCGCTCAATACTAAAATTTCATCAGCGTGTTGAATCGTGCTGAGGCGGTGCGCAATGACGAGTGTTGTACGGTTTTTCATCAAATTGGTCAAGGCTTCCTGTACCAGTTTTTCGGATTCGGTATCCAACGCCGAAGTAGCTTCGTCCAAAATCAAAATCGGTGGGTTTTTCAGAATCGCCCGCGCAATGCTCAGGCGTTGGCGCTGCCCACCCGACAGTTTTGTGCCACGGTCGCCGATAACGGTTTGGTAGCCGTCATTTTGTTCCACAATAAACTGATGCGCATTGGCGATTTTAGCGGCGGCCATGACCTGTTCTTCCGAAGCCTCCGTACCAAAAGCGATATTATTAAAAATGGTGTCGTTAAACAAAATAGACTCCTGCGTCACGATGCCCATTTGGTCGCGCAGTGATTTTGTAGTTACGTCGCGCAAATCAGCGCCGTCTATTAAAATTTTTCCTTCCGTAGGGTCATAAAAACGCGGCACCATATCGGCCACCGTCGATTTTCCACCGCCCGAAGAGCCCACTAAGGCCACGGTTTTTCCTTTTTCAATGGTAAACGAAATATCCTGCAAAACAGGAATGCCTTTTTCGTACTCAAAAAATACGTTTTGAAATTCAATGGCGTGGTTAAAGGTTTTTACCTGCGTTGCATTGGGCGCATCTTTTACGTCAACGGGGGTATCAATGAGTCGCATGATGCGCTCTCCCGACGCTACCCCGCGCTGAATCCCGCTCACGGCATTGGATATTTCTTTGGCGGGTCGCAATACCTGCGAAAAGATAATGATGTAGGTCACAAAGGTAGACGCCGACAGCTCAAAATTGTCCGATAGCACCATCGAACCTCCGTACAATAAAATACCAGCCACCACAGCCACGCCCATAAATTCCGACATCGGTGGGGCCAACTCCTGCCGAAAAACCATCCGCAATAATGAATGACGATAGCCTTGATTTTCAGCGGCAAAGCGTTTTTGAATGACTTTTTCGGCATTAAAACCCTTCACGACCCGGATGCCGCCAAAGGTTTCGTCCAATACGCTGATGATATTACTCAAGCGCTGCTGCACTTCCGACGCCGATTCTTTGAGCTTTTTGGCCAACGTGCCGATGATAATTCCCGAAAGCGGAATTACGATAAGCGTAAAAAAGGTCAGCTTGACCGACATCGCAAACAACGTTACAAAATAAAAAATCAGCGTAAAAAGTTCTTTGAACAACGCACTGAATGCCCGCCCAAGTGAGTTTTCAATTTCCTGAACGTCAGTAGTTACCCGAGAAATGAGGTCGCCTTTTCGCTCATTGGAAAAGAACGATAAGCTCAACCGAATGGCGTTATCAAACACCGCCTGCCGTAGTTGCGACACGGTATAGGCTTTGAAATTTTCGATGATACGAATAGAAAAATACTTAAACACGTTGGACAACAACACACAAATCATGATGGCTCCGCACACAAACTGCAACGCGCCGTATTTGCCATAATCCTGAATGGCGTGGCCGAAATAATACTGAAACAAATCCACAAGGTAAGCCGCATCGAATCGAAACGACGGAAAAACCAACTGCTCAGGGATTTTTGCTTTTCCGAAAAGAACATCCAACAAAGGCTGAATCAACGTAAAATTGAGCACCCCAAACAAGCTACCCAATAATGAAGTAATAAAGTACGGCCCCACGTATCGGCTCAACGGACGCGCGTACTGTAAAATGCGCCAATAAATTTTCATCTAAATGTGTATATCAATTTTATCAATCCCAACAATGACGAGGTCTTTATGGTTGAGAAGGTGCAGAAGTTTATCAAAGTTATTTTCAAATATTGTTAGGCATATTGAAGGCAAGCCAATAAGTCTTCTTTTTCTAAATCGGGAAAGGACTCTAAGACCTCGTCAATACTATCGCCAGCGGCAAGGTATTCCAAAAGACCCTCTACTAAGTAACGCGTATTCCTGATGGTAGGCTTTCCGTGACCTACATTTGGATTTAGCGTAATACGAGTCAAAAGAGTTGTTTCCATGTATCTTCAAAATTAAAAGGCAAAGTTAGTAAAAAACGCGGGGAGTTGGACTTCCTCGAAAATGCTTTCCGCCTTTGCCAACTACCCGAATTCTTGTATTTTTGGTAAAAAAGATGAAGCTATGCAAACATCAACGTCGGTAACAGTGGCAGAATACTTTGATTTACTTCAGAAATCAGACATTAAACTCGAATACCATGCCGGCGAAGTAGTTGCCATGGCAGGCGCACAGCCTGCCCACAACAGAATATGTGTCACACTTTCTGCCGCACTTGAGAATTGTCTTAGGGCAGGAGAATGTGTTGTATTAAACAGCGACCAACTCATAAAAATAGAAAATTGTCAAAAATATGTCTTTCCCGATTTGGTCATTGTTTGCAAAAACCCTGTGTACGAAAAAGCACCCAACGGCTTAGATGCGCTCGAAAATCCCGAGATTATTGTAGAAGTATTGTCCGATTCAACCGAAAGTTACGACCGTCTCGAAAAATTTGATTGCTACAAAACCCTACCTTCATTCCGTGAATACGTACTTGTTTCCTCAAAAAAGAAGAAAGTAGAAGTAATCAAAAAACTGAGCGAAGCCGAGTGGCTAAGCCATACTTATAGCGAAAAAGACACTACCATCCAGATTGGAGAATGTGTGATTGATCTTTCTGAAATTTATCATAAGGTAGTGTTTGCATAAATTATTTGACGTCAAGGAGTAGAAATTAGTTTTTAATATTTTTTAAAATATATTTGTACTTATTATAAACTGTTCCAATCCTTAACGTGAAAATATTTTCCTCGGCAAAGTCTTATTTGCTCAAAAACAGGCTTTTAATCGGCATTGTGGTTGCGTTGGCGTGCGTCACAACGGCTTGCTTTCTCAACCGAGGCAACGCATCGGCGGCGTCTGTTCCCGACGAGGTGGACTACAATTACCACATTCGGCCGATTCTCTCCGACCGTTGCTTTAAATGCCACGGCCCCGACGCCAACAAACGCGAAGCCGACCTGCGTCTTGATACGGAAGCCGCGGCCTATGCCGCACTGAAAGACAATCCAAAACTTCACGCCATCGTCCCCGGCGACTTGGATAATTCGGCCGTTTGGCTTCGGATTACGACCAAAGACACGGCCGAACTGATGCCGCCCGTGGAATCTAACCTCAAGCTGACCGAGCACGAAATTGCCCTTATCGAAAAATGGATAAAACAAGGAGCCAAGTACAAGCCTCACTGGGCGTTTATTGCCCCTACCACGCCCAAGCTCCCCGAAGTAAGCGATGAGGCTTGGCCTAAAAACGAAATTGACAGGTTTACACTGGCAAAAATGGATGAAAATGGCCTCTCTCCTAACGAAGAAGCCGATAAAGAACGCCTGCTCAAACGCGTAGCGCTTGACATCACGGGCTTGCCCCCTTCGTTTGAATTACAAGAGCGTTTTTTGAAAGATAAATCCGAAAATGCCTACGAAAAAGTGGTGGATGAATTGCTAAAAAGTAAGCATTACGGCGAAAAAATGGCGCTCCCGTGGCTAGATGCCGCTCGTTATGCCGACTCCCACGGCTATCAGGATGACGGCCTACGTACGATGTGGCCGTGGCGCGATTGGGTGATTCATGCTTTCAACCAAAACTATGGATACGATAAATTTGTGACCTGGCAATTGGCAGGTGACCTGTTGGTCAAACAACAGGGCAAAAAAGCCGATGATCCCGCAGCCAAGGAAATGATGCTGGCTACTGGTTTTAACCGCAACCACAAAATCACGCAGGAAGGCGGTGTAATCGACGAAGAATACCGCATAGAGTACGTAACTGACCGGACCAATACTTACGGAAAAACGTTTTTGGCGCTCACCTACGAATGCGCCAAATGCCACGACCACAAGTACGACCCTATTTTGCAGAAAGATTATTACAGCGCTTTCGCGTTTTTCAACCAAGTCCCCGAAAAAGGGCTATTCGGAACCATTGATGCCAATTTTGCTGACCCGCCAAACATGAAAATCACCACGAAGGATGTCAAAGACATTCTGAAATTTGTGAATAAAACCGACACGGCGGCGGTATTGGTCATGGTAATGCAAGACAAAGATACGCTACGCCCTACGCACATTCTAAACCGTGGCAACTATGACCAACTCGGCGATGTGGTCACGGCCAATATGCCCAATTTTATTCTTCCTTTTAATCCTAAAAAATACCCTCAAAACCGCCTCGGACTGGCCCAATGGATGCTTGACCCTAAAAACCCCCTGACCGCCCGTGTGTTTGTGAACCGAGTATGGCAGGAGTTTTTCGGGCGGGGAATTGTCAAAACGGTCGGTGATTTCGGAATGCAGGGCGAGCTTCCTTCCCATCCGCAATTATTGGATTGGCTGGCCGTTGATTTCCGAACGCACGGCTGGGACATTAAGCGGTTGGTCAAACAAATCGTACTCTCAGCCACTTATCGACAGTCGTCCGTTATTACCAAAGAGCATTTATCAAAAGACCCTGAGAATGTTTTTCTCGCCCGCGCTCCCAGAATGCGCCTACCCGCTGAGTTGGTCCGCGATTTAGTGCTGGCCAGCAGTGGCCTACTGAACCCCGAAATCGGCGGTCCGAGCGTCAAAACGTACCAACCGAAAGGGCTATGGGAATCAGCAACTTCTGGAAGAGGAATCCTAAAAACTTACGTCCAAGACCACGGCGACAGCCTCTACCGACGGGGTATGTACGTATTTATCAAACGTACGGTTCCGCCCCCAAACATGTTGATTTTTGACGCCAGCAACCGCGACCAATGCGAAGTCAAACGCTCCCGCACCAACACTCCACTCCAAGCACTTCTGATGCTCAACGACCCCACCGTATTGGAATCCGCCAGGGTTTTGGCCGAAAAACTGACGTTGGAAAAATCTTCAGTTGACGATAAAATCAGCAAAGCATTCCGCCAGATTGTCTGCCGCCAAGCCAAACCCAAGGAGTTGGACGTGATAAGAAAGTATTTTGACGAAGAAAAAACCGCGCTCGCCAAAGCTCCGCAAAAAGCCACCAAATTGCTAAGCGTGGGCGAAGCGCCTCAGGCCCGCATTCCCGACCGCCCGTCGGTAGCGGCACTGATGCAGACCATTTTGATGGTGTATAATTTGGAAGAAGTTATCATGAAATAAGGGGTTTTTCGACAAAAACCTACGTTTCCTATCCCCTATGTGGTTACAATGAAAAATGAATTTTTAGAAAATCGCCTTAACATAAACCGTCGGCATTTTTTAGGTAAAATGACCGCTGGCATTGGCAGCGTAGCCCTGGGCTCACTGCTCGTTCCCGATTTGTTCAAAGGCTCAGGCGACGACTCCGACGCCCTGCCCTTGGGTATTCCGCACTTTGCCCCCAAAGCCAAACGCGTGATTTACCTGTTCCAAAACGGCGCCCCATCGCAATACGAAAGTTTTGAATACAAACCCATGCTCAATAAAATGGCAGGAGAAGAGCTTCCCGCTTCTATTCGCATGGGACAACGCCTCACGGGTATGACCGCCAACCAGGCCAAATTCCCGTTGGTAGGTTCGCATTTTAAGTTTGCGCAATACGGGCAATCGGGCATGTGGATGAGTGAGTTGTTTCCAAACATCGCCAACATCGCCGACGACCTCTGCATGATTAAAACCATGAACACCGAGGCCATCAACCACGATCCAGCCCTCACGTTTATGCAAACAGGTGCCCAACAGGGCAACCGCCCAAGCATGGGTGCATGGGCAAGCTACGGACTGGGCAGCGAAAACAAAAACCTTCCTGCATTCTCAGTGTTGCTTTCGCGTGGCAAAGGCAACGGTCAGGGCGTTTATTCCAAACTGTGGACCAACGGGTTTCTGGATTCTACCCACCAGGGCGTGGTATTCAGCAGCGGCGAAGAGCCCATTTTGTACCTCAACGACCCCGCTGGCACCGACCGCTCGGCCCGGCGTAAGATGCTGGACAACCTTTCTGAATTGAATAACATGGCCTACGACGATTTTGGCGACCCCGAAATCAAGGCCAAAGTGCAGCAATACGAGATGGCCTACCGAATGCAAACGGCCGTGCCTGAACTCACCGACCTCAGCAAAGAACCCGACCACATCATCAAAATGTACGGCCCGGAATGTCTGGTACCGGGCACTTTTGCCGCAAATTGCCTTCTGGCCCGCAAACTGTCGGAAGCGGGTGTGCGTTTTGTGCAGTTATACCATCAGGGATGGGATCAACACGGCAACATGGTCGGTGAAATGCCCCTTCAGGCCAAAGATACCGACCGCGCTTCGGCGGCGTTGATTACCGATTTAAAACAACGTGGCTTGCTCGACGAAACCTTGGTCATTTGGGGTGGCGAATTTGGCCGTACCAACTACAGCCAAGGCACGGCCACCAAAGATAATTACGGCCGCGATCATCACCCCCGCGCCTATTGCACGTTTATGGCGGGCGGCGGCGTCAAACCGGGCACCGTTTACGGCGAAACCGACGATTTTGGGTACAATATCGTCCGCGACCCAGTACACATCAACGATTTCCACGCCACGGTCATGCACCTCATGGGCCTGAACCACGAAAAGCTGACCTACAAGCACTTAGGCCGCCGCTATCGCCTGACGGATGTAGCCGGAAAAGTAATTCCGGGCTTGATTGCATAACGCTGTCGCTCGCGTCCCGCGAGTGACTACCTAAACCGACACTTTTTCCAAAAATGCCTCGTTTTCAAAACCTAATCTCTTACCTACTTTTAGCCATTCACGCCCTGTTGGTGTTTTTATTGGCATTTCAGGACAAAGTCATCCTTCCAGCGTGGCTACAACCCGTGGGCCGAATGCACCCTATGCTACTGCATTTGCCCATTGGTTTATTGATTTTGGCAGGATTGCTGTGGATATTCAGGAAAGAATTTGAAGGGGCAAACTTTAACAAATTGTTGGGCTTTATCCTGTCATTGACTGCCTTAACGGCTGCCCTAACCGCGCTTATGGGATTCTTCCTTTCCCGCGAAGAAGGCTACACCGCCGACTTACTCAATTGGCACAAATACACAGGAATCGGCCTGAGTTTTCTGGCGTATGGCTTAGTTTTATTGCATCAACAAACCATTGAACGCAAAGTCATATTTAATACAATTTTGGCACTTAGTGCGGTTGTTTTAGCCGTAACGGGGCATTTTGGAGCCAGCCTCACGCACGGAGAAGATTATCTGTTTCCCACCAAAGATGGCGACGCCCCCCTTACCATCACCGACGATACCCCGGTGTTTGAAGCGGCTGTTCAGCCCATTTTGAAGGCCAAATGCTTTCAATGCCACAACGAGCAAAAGACCAAAGGCGAACTGCTCATGACCACCGTGGCGGGCTTGCTGAAAGGCGGCAAAAACGGTCCGATATGGGTAGCGGGCGACGCCCTCAATAGCCACATTATCCAACGCGCAAACCTGCCGCTCGACGATAAAAAGCACATGCCTCCCCGAGGAAAAGCCCAGCTAACCCCTCAAGAAATCGGTTTGCTGACGGCCTGGGTACAGAGCGGAGCCGATGTCAAAAAGCCCATCAAAGCATTGGCGGCCAACGATCCAATAAAAGCATTTTTGGAAAAGGGAGAAAGGAAAACGGAAAATGCAGCGGTTTACACTTTTGAACCGGCGTCTGAATCTACCCTTGAAAAACTCAACAATCCCTTCCGAGTGGTATTTCCTCTGGCGCACAATTCGCCCGCATTACAGGCTGATTTCTTTGTGCGGCAAGCGTACAAACCAGAGCAGTTGGGCGAGTTGTCGGACATCAAACAACAATTGGTGGTCCTGAATTTATCAAATATGCCCATCAAAGACGAGGATTTGGTGACCATTGCCAAATTTGAAAAGTTAGAAAAACTGAACTTGAACAATTCAGACATTACAGGCAAAACCCTGTCGGCCTTTAAGACGCTAAAGGGCTTAAAATCACTGTCATTGTCGGGCACAAAAGTGACCAAGGAATCATTGAAAACCATTGAAAATCTACCCAATCTTCAGGAAGTATTTATCTGGAATACGCCCATTTTGGAGAAAGAAGTGGCTGAATTGAAAAAACAAAACCCTAAAATTCGCTTTGAATTGGGCTACATTCCTAGAGAATCTGAAAGGCTAAAGCTCAATCCTCCGATGTTGGTCAACGAAAAATTTGTGTTGACCGAGCAAACGCCCGTTACCTTCAAACATCCCCTCAAAGGCGTCACAATTCGTTATACGCTCGATGGCTCCGTCCCAGATTCTACGGCCTCGTCGGTATACAAACAACCGATTGCCCTTAACGGCTATACCGTGGTGAAAGCCCGCGCAACCAAAGACAACTGGTACGCCAGCGACGTGGTCGAGTACACGTTTTTCAAAGGAACCTATCGCCCTACCCATGTTGAATTATTAAACGAGCCCAACCCTCAATACCAAGGCGAAGGCAGCAATACCCTCATCAATCAGAAAAAAGGCGAAGCCAGCGATTTTAAGAACCCTGCTTGGCTTGGCTACCGTGAAAAGCCTTTTGAAGCACTGTTTACGTTTGCCCAGCCTACGGCTGTTAAATCACTGACACTAAGTATTGGCAAAAACATCGGCGGCTTCATTTTTCCGCCTGCTTCGGTCGAAGTATGGGGTGGCAGCGACAAAGCCCATTTGACACTGTTGCAGAAAATTTTACCCGAACAACCGACCAAAGACCAGTCAGCCCGCGTTGAAGCTATTCAGAGTCAATTGAAAGAGGGTAAATACACGGTCATTAAAGTTGTTGCACGGCCAGTACCAAAACTTCCCGCTTGGCATCCGGGCAAAGGACAACCAGCGTGGGTCTTTGTAGATGAAGTATTTTTCAATTGAAAAGAAGAATCCCCCCCAAGGTTTCAGCCTAATTCAGCAGTTTTATTCTAAGGTGTGAAGTTCCGTTGCCTTTCACTTCAAAGGCACAATCTTCAAAATTAGGGCCCGTAAATACCGGACGATAATTATTACTGAAGCCAAAAGGCTCTTTGGGATAACCCACGAAGTTTTTATCCAACTTCCAATTATCATTCATATCGTGATACAACGCCAGCGCATAACGCCCCGGCGGCAAATTCATCACGGTGCGGGTTTCTCCCTTGGCCGACACCGCCACCATTTGCCCAAAATCAGGCTTGGTGTACGTACTTCCAAAGGTATTTCCTGCCCGAAATACGCCCAAACGCAAAGTGCCCTTCGGATGGCGGATGTTGGTTATTTCAATGGTAAGGGCGGTTTCTTCGGCCGTCAACAAAAGTGAGAGTAAAGATACTAAGAGCAATAACTTCATAAACGAGACTGGGTAATAGCTGATAGAGAATAATGTATACGATTGGTAAAGGCTATTGACAAGCGAAAATAATATAACCCCTAGTTAACAACTAGCGACTGCTTATTTTTATTACTTTCATCCAAATTTTTCTCGCTTAAATGTAAGTCATTAGATTTGCATTTAATGACGAAATGCCTATAATTGCATCACTGCTTTCGATTTAACTTAACCTATGTAATGAACGAAAAACCCAAATTAACCTTTTGGCAAATCTGGAACATGAGTTTCGGGTTTTTAGGGATTCAATATGGCTTTGGCTTGCAACAAGCAAATATGAGTCCCATTTTCCGCTACCTCGGAGCCGACGAAGCGTCTATCCCTGGCCTTTGGCTTGCTGGACCGCTTACTGGCTTATTGCTCCAGCCCATCATCGGGGCAGTTTCTGACCGCAGTTGGTCTCCCACTTGGGGGCGGCGTAGGCCATTTATCCTTGCGGGAGCACTTTTAGGAAGCATTGCTATGATTCTGATGCCCAATTCTTCGGCGGTCTGGATGGCGGCGGGCCTGATGTGGATTCTCGATGCGGGCCTCAATTCTGCCATGGAACCATTTCGGGCTTTTGTGGGTGATATGCTCAACGAAAAACAGCGTCCTGTTGGATTTGCGGTCCAATCCTTCTTTGTGGGTTTTGGACAAACCCTCGCCAACCTGATGCCTTATATTTTGCCACTTTTGGGTGTCTCGATGGTTTTATCTGACGACCAACTGGCCAATGGTATTCCCAACTCGGTTCGCTATCCATTCTATATAGGAGCGGCGTCTATTCTACTGGCGGTATTTTGGACAATGCGTACCACCAAAGAATACCCTCCCGAAAACGATGATTATAAAAAAACGCACGTTTTCTCGGAAGAAGAAAAAAAATCCATTTCCTTTTGGCATTTAGCCTTAGCCGTTGGCGCCGCAATTTTGGCCTTTGGCTTTGCTTACTTTTCGGGTGGCTTGGCCAACGGCATTAAATGGGGTTTAGGTATTTTAATTGGCGGGTACTTGGTGTTGATGTTGCCCGTATTCAAGGAAATTTTGGCCCCGCTTTCAACCATGCCTACGGTAATGCGTCAATTGTGGTGGGTAAAGTTTTTTACGTGGTACGGCCTGCCGCTGATGTGGCAATACCTTTCATTGGCTACGGCCAAATACGCGTTCAACGCGCCCGATGCCGTTTCAAATCCAACGGGTTTTGAAGAAGGAACCAAATGGGGCGGGCTTTGTTTTGCTATGTTCAGTATTTCGTGCGCAGTCGTTTCATTTTTTATTCCACGGATTGCCAAGGCCGTCGGGAGCAACCGCGCTACCCACGCCCTGTTTATGTGCCTCGGCGCGGCTGGTTTCTTTATGACATTGATTTCTAACGATAAGATGATTTATTTGGCCGGTATGACCATCATCGGGTTTATGTGGGGCTCTATAATGTCAATGCCCTATTTAATGCTAGCCGAAGCCGTACCCAAAGAAAAAATGGGAGTATACATGGGTATATTTAACGGCTTTATTTGCGTACCGCAGTTCATCGGGATGCTTACCGTACCGCTTTTCTATAAAACATTGTTGGGCGATGACCCTCGCAACGCCCTTGTGTTGGCGGGCGTTTGTATGTTATTTGCCGCTGCTTCTTGTTTTTTGGTGAAAGAAGCGAAATCATAGCCTAGAAACTTACTCAAATGTAAAAAGTCCCGATAGCATCGCATCATGCCATTGGGGCTTTTTTACATTTGTACTTAGTTATACGATTCTTAGTCTACTTTTTATTAAAATTATACCCCAACGTCAGGAAGAAAATCTGGGATTCTGTACCAGCGTAAGGTTTTACACCTCCTTCCGAAAAGCCCTGATTCAGGAAGTCATTTAGGTAATACTGCACTTTTAACCCAAACCCATTTTTAGCCTGAAATCCAACAAAAACGGCGGGCATAAACGCATTGGTACGATTGCTGAACCATTCGTTAAACTTATCGACTTTCTCGCCGTTTATAAAGTTTTTTTGTTTGTAATTGATGGCAAAACCTGCTTCAGCTCCCCCATACACGTAGAAGTTACGCAAATCTCCAATTTTAATTCCCACCGGAATTCCCACCGCATACACCCGCTGTTTGGTTTTAAATTTATCGGTTTTGACCGTTCCTACAATCTCTTCTTCCGTAATCATTCCGATATTGGTCAGGTTCAATCCACCAAAAACCCCGAAATGATTGCCCAAGTCCAGATTGGCATTGGTACCTAAGTTAAAAAACAACGTAAAACGCGGAATACTTCCCACTTCTTTACCGTTGCGGGTTACTTGCGAGAACGACAAAAGAGCACCGTTTCCACCCTGCGTGTAATAAATCTTCGACGATTTTTCTTTGGCTGAATCTTCAACGCTGTCCTGAGCAATGGCAGCTACGGAAGTCAAAAAAGCGATGGCGAAAATGATTGTTTTCATGGCTGTTGATTTTTTATGGTTAAGAATGATTTTCGTAAACAAGATGCAAGCTACTGGTCAAATGGTGACGGAATTGAGGATAAATGGGCAAAAAAAAGGACGAACGTTCCAAATTCTCCGCTCGACGGCAAAACGGTTTTATAGACTTCCTTTGAAAAATATTTTCCAGCCTTGGGGCCTCTTGGTCGTTAAAACCGCGTTTTTCGCTTTGTCGACATTAAAATCGAATATAAACTTTTTTAGATTTGCGATTTTTAATAAATACTCCTAACTTTGCAGCCCATTTTGATAGAGAAGTGAAAGCGCTAACACAGTACGACATAGGCATTTACGGTTTAAAAGACAAGCAGTATGTCTATAATTTTGAGTCAGGTCACGAATTTTTCGAGGCACTGGAGCAAGAATTAATTGAAAATGGTCAGTTTACAACGCATTTGACCATCGACAAGTCTACTACGATGCTGATTCTTAATTTTAGCATTGCAGGAGTCGTTGAGTTGGTGTGTGACCGCAGTCTTGAAGTTTTTGAAGAGCCAATTGATTTAACCGAAAAGCTCATTTTAAAATTTGGAGACCACGATGAAATACTGGCCGAAGACATTGAGCTTATCCGTCACGAAACGGTTAAAATCAACGTTGCTCAGTACATTTTTGATTTCATCGCGCTTTCATTGCCTATGAAAAAACTTCATCCACGCTTCAGAAATGAAGAGAATGAAGATGAAGAAGAGGGAATTTTAGTATATCAGTCAGGAGAAGAAAGCGAAGAAAAAGCCGCTGATGCCCCCGACAACGAAGCAATAGACCCTCGTTGGGCCGCTTTACAAAAGTTAAAAGGAAAAGAATAAGCATTTTTTTAGAGTAACTATAGATAACGAACAAACAATAAAGACATAAAGCAATGGCACATCCCAAACGAAGACATTCAAGCACTCGCCGCGACAAACGCCGTACACACGACGCAATCCAGGGTAAAGCACTTTCAACTGACCCAACAACGGGCGAAGTACATTTGATGCACCGTGCGCACGTATTTGAAGGAAATTTGGTTTACAAAGGCAAAGTTGTGGTAGAAGGCTACAAGCAAGTCTAATTCATAACTCTCTGTATGTGAAAGCATTTTATGGCAACTTATAGATAAAGTTGTTGTGAAATGCTTTTTTAGTATCGGTTATCTGCTATTTTTACAGCCTCATTTTGAGTATAACGATACCTTCTTGATACCCAATACCTCTAAAGAATAATGAAAATAGGAATAGACGCAATGGGAGGGGATTTTGCCCCCGATGCTATAATAGAAGGAGCCGTCAATGCAGCATCCCAATTACCCCCGGATATCCATATTGTATTGATTGGTAAGCAGGATGTAGTCAATGCTTTGCTGGAAAAATATAATTATCAGGGCAGCCAAATTGAAGTTGTCCATGCCGAAGAAGTCGTCGAAATGGGGGAACATCCCACAAAAGCGCTCTCTCAGAAGCCCCATTCCAGTATCTCAATTGGATTTAAGTTATTAAAAGACAAACAATTAGATATTTTTTGCGGAGCAGGCAACACGGGCGCTATGCACGTAGGAGCACTCTTTAGTATCAAAGCAATTGAGGGAATCATCCGCCCAGCCATTGTAGGATTTGTGCCTCAGAAAAAAGGCGGACACGCCGTTATGCTTGATATTGGCGCCAATGCCGACTGCAAACCCGAAGTATTGGAGCAATTTGGCGTCATAGGCTCTATATTCGCCCAGCAAACTTTCCAGATTGAACGCCCACGCGTGGCTTTAATGAATATCGGGGAAGAAGAGCAAAAAGGCTCGGTAGTAGCGCAGGCCGCTCACCAACTTTTAAAAGATAATACCCGAATTCATTTCGTAGGCAACATGGAAGGCGGCGATATGTTTGACGACAAAGCCGATGTCATTGTCACCGACGGATTTACGGGAAATGCTCTTTTCAAATTGGCCGAATCTTTCTACGATGTTGCCAAAGAGCGCGGTATTCAGGATGAGTTTATTGATAAAATGAATTATGAATCAGTGGGCGGTAGCTCCATCATCGGAGTCAACGGCAACGTCATGATTGCACACGGAATATCCTCGGCCATCGCCATCAAAAATATGATTACCTGGGCGCGCAAACAAGTGGAATCACACGCCTACGTTCAGATTGCCAAAGCCCTAAGTTAAAACTGCGTTAGCTGTTACCCGTTCAACGTTGTCCGAATTTAAAAAACGAACTTACGTATAACCGAGACACAGATAACTAATAACTTTTACGAAGTAAAAAATGAGTCAAATTCGAGCTGCTATTACGGGGATACAAGGATACGTACCCGACTACATTTTGACCAATGCAGAATTGGAAAAAATGGTTGATACCAATGACGAATGGATAACCGCCCGTACAGGTATCAAAGAACGTCACATCCTCAAAGGAGAAGGCCTAGGCACTTCTCACATGGCAGCTGAAGCAGTAAAAGGTCTTTTGACAAAGACCCATACCGCCCCAGAAGAAGTTGATTTACTTATCTGCGCAACCACAACCCCCGACTTTATCTTTCCAAGTACCGCCAATCTTATCTGCGATATGGTCGGTATCAAATCCATCGGGAGTTTTGATATTCAGGCTGCTTGTTCAGGCTTTGTGTACGCCCTAACCGTGGGCTCTCAGTTTATCGAAACAGGAAAATACAAAAAGGTGATTGTAGTAGGTGCCGATAAAATGTCGGCCATCGTCGACTACACCGACCGTACCACCTGCGTACTTTTCGGTGATGGAGCGGGAGCTGTAATGCTCGAACCCAACACCGAAGGTTTTGGAATTATCGACAGTATTATCCGTTCCGACGGTGCTGGACAGCCTTTCTTGAACCAAAAAGCAGGAGGAAGCCGCTACCCGCCCACCCACGAAACCATCGATAAACGCTGGCACTATGCGTACCAGGATGGTCCTTCGGTATTTAAGTTTGCCGTCACCAATATGGCCGACGTTGCCGCCGAAATCATGGAGCGCAATCACCTCACGGGCGACGATGTGGCGTGGCTCGTACCACATCAGGCCAACAAACGTATCATTTCTGCCACCGCCAATCGGATGAAAGTAGGAATGGATAAAGTGATGCTTAATATTCAAAAATACGGCAATACCACCGCCGCTACCATCCCGCTTTGTTTGTGGGATTACGAATCTCAACTCAACAAAGGCGACAACCTGATTTTGGCCGCTTTTGGGGGTGGGTTCACGTGGGGGTCGGTGTATGTCAAATGGGGCTACTAAGCTTTCCAGCAGCTCTTTAATGTTTTTTTTATCAACCTATATTTTGCAAATAATCGTCAGTTTTAAGGGTTTGTAATGTAGTTTTAGCCGCTTTACCAATCAACTACTCAACCAAAAACTGTAACTCAAAAAAGTATGGCAACAACCGCAGACATCCGTAATGGATTGGTCATTAACTTCAACAACGATTTATTCCAAGTAGTTGAATTTCAACACGTAAAACCTGGCAAAGGCGCAGCTTTCGTACGCACGAAAATCAAAAGCCTTACCACTGGAAAAGTGTTGGATAACACCTTCAACTCAGGAGTAGCTATTTATCCAGTTCGTGTAGAACGCCGCTCTTTCCAGTACTTGTACAAAGATGAAACTGGTTATAATTTCATGGACAATGAAACATTTGACCAAATCTCTATTTCCGAAAAACTTCTTACTGCGGCTGATTTGCTGAAAGAAGGCCAAGTCGTTGAAGTACTCATTAATACCGAAAACGAATCCCCCCTCACCTGTGAATTACCCTCTTTTGTGGAACTTGTCGTCACCTACGCCGAGCCAGGCATCAAAGGGGATACTGCCAATAACCCCCGCAAGGCCGTTGAAGTTGAAACAGGAGCCCGTATTATGGTGCCTATGTTTATCGAAGAAGGCGACAAACTCCGTATCGATACCCGCACTTACGATTATGTAGAACGCGTAAAATAATTCCTACTGATTGTAGCCAATCATTGATGGCATGGCGCTAAAAAATAGTGACGACTGCGTAATAACCACTAAAAAAATGGAAATCAAAGACATTCAAAAATTGTTGGACTTCATCGCTAATTCTGGCTTGGATGAAGTCAATATCGAAACCGGAGAATTTAAGGTAAGTGTAAAGAAAAATGCGGCAGCTACGTATGTAACGGCCGCCCCTGCTCCCGTAGCAGCAGCGCCTGTAGCGGCTCCTCAGCCCGCGGCTCCTGCCGCCCAGCCTGCCGCCGCCCCTGTGGCTCCCAAAGCTGATGATTCAAAGTACCTGACCATTAAATCACCAATGATTGGTACTTTCTACCGCTCAGGTGGCCCAGACAAACCCTCTTTTGTAGAAATAGGCGACGAGGTTACGGCGGGCAAAGTAGTTTGCATCGTGGAAGCTATGAAGCTCTTTAACGAAATCGAGTCGGAAGTATCGGGCCGGATTGTGAAAGTATTGGTTGAAAATGCAACTCCCGTTGAATACGACCAGCCTTTGTTCTTGGTAGAACCCATTTAAATCGTCGGAGTTAATCAAGTTTTTGCCGTAAAATATCGGGAACAATCAAGTTTTGATTGATAAACTCCCCGATTTTATGACAATCCCCTGATTACCAATGACTACTCAATGACTCAAAATTATGTTCAAAAAAATACTTATTGCCAATCGCGGGGAAATCGCCTTACGGGTGATTCGTACCTGCCGCGAAATGGGAATTCAGACCGTGGCGGTGTACTCAACAGCCGACCGTGAAAGTCTGCACGTACGTTTTGCCGACGAAGCGGTTTGTATTGGCCCCCCTGCAAGCCGTCAGTCCTACCTGAATATTCCAAACATCATTTCGGCCGCCGAAATCACCAACGCCGACGCCATTCACCCCGGCTACGGATTCTTGTCGGAAAATGCGGAGTTTTCTCGAATTTGTGCCGATTACGGTATCAAATTCATCGGAGCAACGGCCGAGCAGATTAACTTCATGGGCGACAAAGCCACCGCAAAAGCAACCATGAGAGCCGCGGGCGTACCCGTAATTCCAGGCTCAGAAGGGCTACTTGACTCGGTAGAACAAGGCAAAGAATTGGCCAAAGAAATTGGCTACCCCGTCATTGTGAAAGCAACTGCGGGGGGCGGTGGACGCGGAATGCGTATCATCAAAGATGAAAGTGAGTTTCAGAAAGCGTGGGATGATGCCAAAATGGAATCAGGCGCGGCTTTCGGCAACGACGGCCTTTATCTCGAAAAATTTGTAGAAGAACCCCGCCACATTGAAATTCAGGTGGTAGGCGACCAATACGGCAAAGTATGCCACCTTTCGGAGCGCGATTGCTCGATTCAGCGTCGCCACCAAAAACTGGTTGAAGAAACACCTTCTCCCATCGTGACCCCCGAACTTCGGGAGCGAATGGGGCAAGCCGCCATCAAAGGTGCTTCGGCCATCAATTACGAAGGGGCAGGAACCATTGAGTTTTTGGTCGATAAATACGGTGAATTCTACTTCATGGAAATGAATACCCGGATTCAAGTAGAACACCCGATTACGGAAGAGGTAACCAACTTTGACCTCATTAAGGAACAAATCAAAGTGGCGGCTGGTGAGCCAATTTCGGGACAAAACTACACCCCAAAGCGCTACGCAATGGAGTGCCGTATCAACGCAGAAGACCCCGCCAACGGATTCCGCCCAAGCCCAGGCAAGATTACGCAATTGCACTTCCCTGGCGGTCACGGCGTTCGTATCGATAGCCACGTATATGCTGGCTACACCATTCCTCCCAATTATGACTCCATGATTGCGAAGATTATTGTAAGCGGTCAGTCACGCGAAGAAGTGATGACCCGCATGAAACGGGCTTTGCAGGAATGCGTCATTGAAGGGATAAAAACTACGATTCCTTTCCATATCCGCCTCATGGACGACCCCGGCTTTAAATCGGGGATATTTACGACCAAATACTTGGAGTCCTTTGATTTCGGGGGATTGTAAGGTATAAATAACTGAAAAATGTAAAACTGATAAATGTAAAATAAGGAAAATACAGTCTGCATCAAGCTGTAAATCAGTTTTTCTTTTCGCCATATTTCTTTAAAAGCGGGCTTTCAAAAGCTCGCTTTTTTTGTTTCAACTTTCCCAAAAGTGTGCCTTTTTGGGAAGCTCTTTCTTGAACTGATGCACAATTTGAGGTTGTTATTTCCCAAGAAACCCTGTCTTTAAGTTAGCATGATTTTTTTATCTTTTCGGTCATAACTTATCATTCAACTTTAACAAACAAGGTTATGAAAAAGCAACAAATCACCGAAGAGATGAAACAATCTCCGCTTCATCAATTGTTTTTGGAAGAAATTAAAGACATTTATTGGGCCGAAAATCATTTGCTGAAAGCCCTACCAAAAATGGCCGAAGCCAGTACTTCAACCGAACTTAGGAAGGCATTTGAAGGTCACTTGGCCGTTACACAAACCCACGTAGAACGTTTGAAAAAGGTTTTTGAATCATTGGACGAAAAACCTGAAACCAAAACCTGTGAAGCCCTTAAAGGACTAATCAGAGAGGCCAACGAAATCATTGACGATACCGAAGACGGCACCATGGTGCGGGATTGTGGCCTGATTTTGGCAGCCCAAAAAGTTGAACATTACGAAATTGCAACCTATGGTACCCTGCGTACTTTGGCCGCCATTATGGGCCATACGGAAGTGCAAGCACTTTTACAGGCTACGTTGGACGAAGAACACTCGGCCGACGATGAACTGACACAGGTGGCAATGTCATTTGTTAACGAAGAAGCCATGTCCGAAAAATAGCTTAAGAGGCTAGAATAACTTAACAAAAAAGCAGAAGGTGAACCCTTCTGCTTTTTTTGAAACATTGTTACTGTCTATATTGGAAGTTTTAACCAGCAATACAAAGTCAACATTCAGAAGAAGGTTCTGATTTATTCTACTTTTCTAAATACAACCCGCTGTAAATTATCAACCGAATAGTTAGTGACGGGCTGGTTATCAACACCTTGTTTTTTTCCTGAAGTCACCTCAAAAATCAATTCTTTGCCTCTCAATTCATAGGTAGAAGTAAGTATTACGCCAGATGTTTCAAAAACGCAATACAGTTTATTCTCGAATAAATAGTCCATCAGCTCAATTCCACCTCCTTCGTCTGTAATATAATGCCCTTTTGAAGCGTCTTTTAGCCGTAAAATATAGTCTTTAACCATAGGCATTTGGGGCGACAAATATTCCATTTTCCACATCCATGCATCCGCAGCTGTCATTTTTTTAACGGTCAATTTTACAGACAAGCTGTCTTTGAGCATGCCTCGGTTGTAGATGTACATCGTTCCTTCCCAATTACCCAAACAGGTATCTACAAACGTTGTCTGCGCCATTGAAGACTCAAAAAAAGCAAAAAAGAGCCAAAGTATCAGTCCGAGTTTTTTCATAACAAACCATTATTTCAGTTCTTCTACCGTATCTATAAAATAACAATGGGGATGATGTTTCATGCCTATTTTGGGATAATACTCTACTGCTTTGGGCGCCGACAATAAAATGAGTTTGGCACGGGGCGCAGCCAGTTTTGTTTGCCGAATCAATTCCTTACCGATGCCCTGTTTTTGATACGCTTCGTCCACCGCCAAATCTGACAGATAGGTACAAAAAGCAAAGTCAGTAATGGCCCGCGATACGCCAACTAGGACGCCATTGTCGCGCGCCGTTACCAACAGATTGGCATTTTTGAGCATATCTGCTATCCGCTCAGTATCTTCTACGGGTCGACGCTCGCCTAAGGTTGAGCGATTGAGTACTGATATAAATTCATCAACAGACAACTGATTTTCTACTTGATAATTGATTAAAAATGACATGTAAGGTCTTGTTTTAGGCTCCAACAGAACAGGCAACAATTATCCGTACTTTTCGGCACTTTTCATCATACAGAAACAAAAAACTGTTCTTTTGCTCCGAATATAACCAAGCCTAAAGGCTATCTATCTAAAATTAGCACATCCACCCCAAAAATGATCAAAAGCATTTTTTCATAGAACGAGGTAATTTAGATTTGGTAAATTACTATAGCGAAATATCTTTTTTCACCCGACTAAACCTTCTCTCATCAATGGCTGCAACCCTGAAATGCCCCAAATGCGATAGCCTAGAAACTGTCAAAAACGGAATTATTAAAAACCGCCAACGGTTTCGGTGCAAAAAATGCGACTACAATTTTACCGTAGACAAACTCGGCAAAGGTATTAGTTCGTATTACGTCATCAAAGCCCTCCAGCTATATATTGAAGGGGTGAGTTTCCGCGAAATCGAGCGTTTGTTGGGCGTCAGTCACGTATCGGTCATGAACTGGGTCAAAAAATACCAAATCAAAATGCCCGACCGAATCACGCATCATGCCACTTATAAAGTAATGAGCCATAAGGAATTGGCGGAGTTTTATGCCGACCGCAAAAACCTCGAAGGAACGGGCATGATTGTGACCGAATTGGGCGATAAATTTATGATGATTAAATGGGAACGATTTAAAGATTAAGGTTCCTAAGAATTCATTTTAGTCAAACACGGCATTGCATTCTCCCCTATTTCTCCTATTTATTGCTAATATAATATACTTTTGCTAAATTACTATAGGCACTTTTCGGGGTGCCTATTCCTATTTTGCGCCCCTTTATACTTCAATTAGCGCCAAAATACCCTATAATATTCTGTTTTTTTCTTTAATTACCACAGAATATTCAGACTTGGGCACCATTATTAATATAAAATAAGGCAAATAGGGTGTTTTATTAGCCTTTACCTACACTAATTGACCAAAGCTATATCAATATTTTTTTTATTTATTGTATTTTATGGTGTTTTGGATCACAATTGCTGCCCAAGGCGCCAGGGCTTCGATTGCAATGCAGTCCGAATTTTTCGAAACCTTCTCCTCTTAACCGACAATGAAAAAGTTATTTTTAGTATTGATTTTTGCTACCAGCTGCGCCCATAGCTACGCCCAAGGCTCTACGGATTATGGTTCAGGAATGAAATTTAATATAAACCCTGAAGGCACGAAATACGTGCGTTTGATTACTTGGAGTCAGATATGGGCTAGGTCTGTACAGAACAATCCTGGCACGTTAATCAACGGAACACCCCAAGATAAAACGTTTGATGTGGGTGGTAGGCGCTTACGGATGCTAGCAATGGCCCAAGTGAGCCCCCGATTTATGGTATTGGCTCACTTTGGTGTCAACAATCAGTCTTTTCTGAACGGCGGTGCTGCGGGCACTTCTGGAACGGGTGGATATGGCGCTGGCAAAAAACCAGGGCTATTTTTCCATGACTTTTGGAGTGAATATACCATCATCCCTACCATCAACGCCGAGACCAAAAAGCCAAACAAATTTACGATGAATATTGGGGCTGGTCTGCACTACGTAATGGGGATTTCAAGAATGACCATGTCGAGTACCCTTAATTATTTGGCCGTTGATGCACCCATATTCAACTGGGCACTTATCGAAAACAGTGATCAATTTGCCCGCCAATACGGCATCTTTACCAAAGGAAAAGCGGGCAAGTTTGAGTATCGTTTGGCATTAAATAAACCGTTTGCAACCAACGGAACGGCCACTGAAGGCGTAGCCGTCGACAACAATGGCCAGAGTAAAGCCGCGCTGGCAGGCTATTTAGAATATGAATTTTTTGACCGAGAATCCAATGCCCTTCCTTTCAAAGTGGGCACCTACGTAGGCACCAAAAAGGTATTTAACGTGGGAGCAGGGTTTTATTCTCAAAAAGAAGGAACACAAAGCCTAAAAAATGGAATTGTACAAAAACATTCCATAAACTTGCTGGCGTTGGATGCATTTCTGGATATGCCGATCGGTAAAAAAGAGAAAAATGCAGCCCTTACGATGTACACCGGCTATTTTAATTACAATTTTGGTCCCAACTACCTCCGCAACATCGGCATCATGAATATTGGCACGATTGACCCCAAGTTTACCGATAAAAAAGCCTTGGCGGGGGCGGGAAATGCCCGCCCAATGATAGGAACAGGCTCCATTTTCTATACACAAGCAGGAATTTTATTGCCCAAAACCAGCGATAAACCCAAAATCCGCGTTCAGCCATTTGCCGCTTACACGTCTAAGAAGTTTGAAGCCCTCAGTAAAACAGGCAGCTACTTTGACCTTGGCAGCAACTTTTTCATCGACGGGCACCACGCGAAAATCACTTTACAGTACTCAACTCGCCCCATCTACACGGCCAAAGATGTCATAGATGGCAACAAAGGTGAGTTTATCGTTCAATTCCAAACGTATCTTTGAGTTTGGTTAAGTAAAACCCTCCTCCGAAACCCTTATATTTTCTCTAATTATAACACCTAACTTTCCTACACTAATGTCAGAATCTGCAACAACGAATACTAAAGCGCAGAAAAAACAAAGCTTAGCGGCCATCATTGCGGCATCGTCGGTCGGTACGATGATTGAGTGGTACGATTTCTACATCTTTGGAAGCTTGGCGACGATTATCGCCACCAAGTTTTTTCCAGACGGCAACCCCACCGCGGCTTTTCTTTCTACCTTAGCCACTTTTGCCGCAGGCTTTGTGGTTCGTCCTTTCGGGGCCATTTTCTTTGGCCGCTTGGGTGACCTTATTGGCCGAAAATATACCTTCATGGTCACGTTGCTGCTGATGGGCGGCGCTACGTTCATGATTGGTTTGATTCCCAGCTACGAAACCATCGGTTTCTTGGCTCCTACCCTAGTGCTTTTACTGCGTCTTTTGCAGGGGTTAGCCCTTGGCGGCGAATACGGCGGCGCCGCTACTTACGTGGCCGAGCACTCTCCCGCCGACAAGCGTGGATTCTGGACTTCATGGATTCAAATCACGGCTACTGCAGGGTTGTTTGTATCGCTGATTGTGATTCAATTGACCCAAAACAGCATGTCGAAAGAGGCTTTTTCTGAATGGGGCTGGCGCGTACCGTTTTTGGTTTCCATCATCATGGTGTACGTTTCGGTCTTGATTCGTAAAAACATGCACGAATCGCCGTTGTTTGCCAAAGCAAAAGCCGAAGGAAAAACCTCTACCAACCCGCTGAAAGAATCATTCGGCAACCGTTACAACTTCAAATTTGTGTTGCTGGCTTTATTGGGAGCCACTATGGGCCAAGGAGTTGTGTGGTACACGGGGCAATTTTACGCGTTGAGCTTTCTCCAAAAAGTAATGGCCATTGACCTTCAGCAATCCAACGCGCTGATGACCTACGCGTTGATGTTGGGCACGCCATTCTTTGTGTTATTCGGTTGGTTGTCTGATAAGATTGGCCGCAAAGGCATCATGCTCGCTGGTATGTTGATTGCCATTTTGTCGTACCGTCCGATTTACGAAAAAATGTACCAGACCACCAACATCCAAAATAAAACGGAAGTAGCCGAAAAAACAACGGTAGGTATAACCCGCACGCTGGACAAAAAAGACGGGGTTGAAACCAAAGATTCGCTCATTGTCACTACCATCAAAAAAGAATATACGGACGGCACTCAATACGAAGAAAAGAAGATTGAAAAAATCTTAGCCGATGCCTCCGCAGCCCCCGTAAAACCCGAAATCAAGAAACTCGTCACCATCAATGACAGCGATAAATGGACGCTTATTTGGCTAGTCTTCATTCAGGTGATTTTCGTAACAATGGTCTACGGCCCTATCGCAGCCTTCCTCGTGGAGATGTTTCCGACCCGCATTCGCTACACGTCTATGTCGTTGCCGTACCACATCGGAAACGGCGTATTTGGTGGACTGTTGCCTACCATTGCCACCGCTTTGGTTGCCTCGGCTGGCAAAGCCAACGACATCGCCAAAGAAGCTGGGGAAGCATTGCCCAACGCCGCTCCTTACCTCGAAGGACTTTGGTATCCGATTGTCATTGCAGGAATCTGTTTTGTCATTGGATTATTGTACATCAACGGTAAAGATCGCAACGTTAATGATTAATCCACCAAATCAATGAGTAACAAAAACGCTCATTACCCCTATTTTTTCAACTGATTTAGCAACAACAAAGACAATGAATACGATAAAAAGACTAGCAGGTATTATCTGGTTGGCCGTAGGTGCCGCCGCAGGGTATTATTTATTAATCAATCAGGCCATCCCCAAATTTGGCACGGGCAAACCCGAAGACTTGATTCCTGCGGGAATTTACACCTTTATCTTATGTCCTCTTATTGTAGGGAGCCTGGCTACTTTTGGAATTTATGCCCTCAAAGGCGAATACGACAGTAAAAGTTAGGTTTAGGGTTTAGTAGTTTGAATGATTGTCGAAGTAGTATCGCTCTTCGGCAATCATTTTATAACGGCAACGCATAGCAGGCATCTTCACTTTATCCCTTCTTATGAATACAAATCGTAAAATTTCATTGGTGGCGTTGTGTGTAGTGGCGATTGTCCTCTTCAATACCCCTTTTCTTTCGATTTTCAACAAGCCGACATTTATCGGGAGTATCCCCGTATTTTACGGCTTTCTATTTGGAGCATGGTTACTGATTATTGGGGCTACGGCGTGGTTACTTCGTCAATCTGAAGCAGAAGATGAGTAGTTTTTGGATTATTTGCTGGTCTTTGTTGTACCTGTTGCTCTTGTTTGTGATTGCCGACCGGGCTGAGCGCCGCTCGTCCCACAAGCGCAGTTGGGTGAATAATCCTTACGTGTATGCTCTTTCTTTGGCCGTTTACTGCACCGCTTGGACGTTTTATGGTAGCGTGGGTCGAGCGGCCGAATCGGGGCCAGATTTTCTAAGCGTTTACATCGGTCCTACGCTCGTAATTCCGCTTTGGTGGATTATTTTCAGGAAGGTTATTCGCATTTGTAAAGTCCAGCGAATCACCAGCATTGCCGATTTTATCTCCGCCCGTTATGGCAAAAGTCGTGCCTTGGGCGTGATTGTGACCGTGGTGTGTTTACTGGGTATCATCCCCTATATTTCCATTCAACTCAAAGCCATTACGAGCAGCTTTCTGATTCTTTCGGGCAATGATACCTCGCCCAATCAGTCGTTTTTGAGCGATCAATCTTTCTACATCGCCCTGATGCTGATTGTGTTTGCGATTCTATTCGGAACCCGAAAACTAGAAGCCAACGAACGCCACGAAGGCCTCGTTGCGGCCATTGCCTTTGAGTCGCTGGTCAAGTTATTTGCGTTTTTAGCGGTTGGAGTCTTCATTACTTTCGGCATTTTCAACGGCTTCGACGACATCGCCGCCCGCGCAGTGAAAGTCCCCGAACTTCGTAAACTATTTACTTTACCCGAAAATCAAACGGGAAATTGGTTCTGGCATTGCTTTCTGGCCGCCATTGCTATTCTGTTTTTACCTCGTCAGTTTCAGGTAACAGTAGTGGAAAATATCGACGAAAATCACCTCAAAAAAGCACAATGGTTATTCCCGCTTTACCTGCTGATTATCAACATTTTTGTCTTACCCATTGCCCTCAGCGGAAAATTACTTTTTGCCGACGAAGCCATCAAATCTGACACCTATCTGCTGGCCATACCACTGCATTTTAAGCAACAAGGCTTGGCTTTTCTGACTTATTTGGGCGGATTTTCGGCGGCGACAAGCATGATTATCGTGGAATGTACCGCCCTGACGGTGATGTTCAGCAATAATTTACTGATGCCATTTTTGGTGAGCCGTCGGGGGTGGCAAGAACGCATGGGGTCTTCGATTGGGAGTTTTGTCATTACGGCCCGTCGTTTATTTATTGCCGTCATTATTTTGCTAGCGTACGCTTATTACAAAAACGTCAGTGACAAGTACTCGTTGGTATCGGTCGGCATGGTTTCGTTTGCGGCAGTGGCGCAGTTTGCCCCCGCTGCTTTGGGCGGAATTTGTTGGAAACGGGCCAATCTGACGGGAGCGATGAGCGGAATTTTGGCAGGAACAACTGTTTGGTTTTATACCCTGATTATTCCCTCAATGGCCTCAAATGGCCTTATCTCTTCCGACTTTTTGGCGCATGGGCCAGCGCACATTCATTGGCTTAGGCCAGAAGCATTTCTGGGGCTTGAGGGGATGGACAGCCTTTCGCACGGCGTCTTTTGGTCGTTACTTTTTAACGTTTCATTCTACGTTTTGGGGGCGCTAAATTTCTCCCAAAGTGCCGTAGAGCACAACCAAGCCGCGTTGTTTGTCGATATTTTCAGATACGATACGTCTTACGAACGTTCGGTGGCTTGGCGAGGAAAAGCCTTGGTGACTGACATAACGAATCTTTTAAGTAAATTTTTCGGGGAAATGCGCGCACAACGGGCCATAACGCTCTACGTCAAACGCAATAAACTTGCCCTTTCTGCCAAATATGCCGACCCGCAGTTGGTCAATTATGCCGAAAAAATGCTCAGCGGTGCCATTGGGGCTGCTTCGGCGCGGGTGGTGGTGGCGTCGGTGGCGAAAGAAGAACCCGTAACGGTGGATGAGGTGATTGATATTTTAAAAACGTCACAAGAACTGCGCCTTGTGAACGAAGAGCTGACGCGCAAATCGCGCGAACTGGAGCAACTCACGGGTCAGCTCAAGGAAGCCAATGAGCGTCTGCAACAGGCCGACCGCGAAAAAGATGATTTTCTGTCGACGGTTACGCACGAAATCCGAACGCCCATGACCTCTATTCGGGCGTTGTCGGAAATTGTCCTCGACAATCCCGACATGGACGAAGAGCAGCAAAAGCATTTTCTGAGTACCATCATCAAAGAATCAGACCGCCTGACCCGGCTAATCAACCAAGTGCTTGATTTGGAACGGTTTGAAACTGGAAAATACCAATTGACCAAAGAAACATTTCACCCCGAAACCCTCATCGAAGAATCTATAAATTCCATTAATGCCTTGGCCACCGAAAAAAATATTGTCATTCAAACATCTTACGCGGGCAAACTACCCACGATAAACGGAGATTTTGACCGGCTGATGCAGGTGCTCATTAATTTGTTATCCAACGCCATCAAATTTTGCCCCGCCCAAAACGGGCTCATCGAAATAAGGGCAATGGCAGACGGCAATTACCTTTCTATCAGTGTAAAAGACAATGGACCAGGCATCAGTGCGGAGCATATTGCCCTGATTTTTGATAAATTTTACCAAGGAAATGCCCCGCTTGCCCGCAAGCCCAAAGGCAGCGGATTGGGGCTGGCCATTTCCAAAAAAATCATTGAACTGCATCAAGGAAGCATTCATGTGCAGAGTACAGTAGAAGAAGGGGCGCTGTTTACTTTTGAAATACCAGTGTAGTATCTATATCTCTTTGCGATCACAATTTTATTTTAAGAGAATAAATTTTCTATTTTACAACGTTATTCACTCAAAACTCCTAGGTCACCCTACGAACATACTGCCTATATGACACGCCAACATATAAAAATAGTAATAGTAGACGACGAGCCCAATATTTTGATGTCGCTGGAATTCCTGATGAAAAAGGAAGGATACAAAGTTTTTATTGCCCGCGATGGCGAAGAAGCCGTTGATATCGTTCGCACCGAAATTCCAGACGTTGTTTTATTAGATATTATGATGCCCAAAGTCGATGGGTATGAGGTGTGCCGTTTTATCAAAAGCTCGCCAGAATATCAACATGCCAAGGTCATCTTTATGAGTTCAAAAAGCCGTGAAACTGACCTGCAAAAAGGATATGATCTTGGCGCCGATTTATACATACCTAAACCGTTTTCAACCCGCGACATGGTGGCCAAAGTAAACGCACTTACGATGAGCGCCGTATAGTTTCCCCTTTTAAGTTTCATTACTCATGAAATCACCAACACCCTCTTATGCAGGCTTTTACGAAGCCAGCCTTGCTAGTCCTGTGGATTTTTGGACCAAACAGGCCACCAAAATTGCGTGGTATAAAGCACCCGTTCAGACATTAACGATGAACGAAAAGGGGTTCTATCGGTGGTTTGAAGGGGGAACACTAAATACCTGCTACTTGGCCTTGGATTATCACGTAGAGCACGGCCGGTCGGAGCAGGTGGCGCTTATTTATGATTCTCCTGTGACCAAAACCGTTCAAAAATACACCTACGCCCAACTTCAATCGGAGGTAGCAAAATTGGCAGGGGCATTACGTCAATTGGGCGTCGAAAAAGGCGATTGTGTCGTGATTTATATGCCGATGGTACCCGAAGCGGCTTTTGCGATGCTGGCTTGCGCCCGTTTGGGGGCGGTTCATTCGGTGGTTTTCGGAGGATTTGCCCCGCACGAACTGGCCATACGCATTGACGATACCCGCCCTAAAGTCGTTATTTCGGCTTCGTGCGGTATTGAGTTTGAGCGAGTGATTCCGTACAAACCGTTGCTCGACGACGCCATTCACCTCGCCCAATTTAAACCACCTCACTGTTTAATTTTACAACGTCCCCAAATTCACGCTCTCATGCACGCGGGGCGCGACGTTGATTTCAGCACCGCTGTTGCGCAGGCCGAGCCCGTTGATTGCGTACCCGTTGACGCCCTCGACCCGCTATACGTTTTGTACACGTCGGGTACCACGGGCAAACCCAAAGGAATTGTTCGCGACAACGGGGGGCACGCCGTTGCCATGAAATTTTCGATGCAGTATGTATATAACATTCAACCAGGAGATGTGTATTGGGCCGCTTCTGATTTGGGCTGGGCAGTTGGTCATTCATACATTATCTATGCACCTCTTATTCAGGGCTGTACCACCATTTTGTTTGAAGGAAAACCCGTTAGGACTCCCGATGCGGGCACCTTTTGGCGCATTATTTCTGAACATCAGGTAAAAGTATTTTTCACTGCACCCACGGCATTTCGCGCCATCCGGAAAGAAGACCCACAGGCTGAATTTCTCCAAAAATACGACCTTAGCTGCCTCCAACAGCTCTTCGTGGCTGGAGAGCGCTGCGATCCTTCTACCCTCAAATGGTTGCAGGAAATAACCAATAAACCTATCATTGATCATTGGTGGCAAACAGAGTCTGGCTGGCCGATGATTGCCAATATGACGGGCGTAGAGCTTTTACCCGTCAAACCCGGCTCCGCAACCAAACCCGTTTGTGGGTTTGATGTGCAGATTCTGGACGAAGACGGGCAGCCGTTGGATGCCAACCACGAAGGATACGTTTGCCTCAAACTGCCACTGCCTCCCGGCTGCCTACCCACGCTCTGGAACGACGATGCCCGCTTTCAAGAATCGTATCTTTCCAAGTTCCCAGGGTTTTATTTCTCTGGCGACGGCGGCTACAAAGACGACGACGGCTACGTGTACATCATGGGCCGCGTAGACGATGTCATCAATGTGGCGGGGCACCGCCTTTCTACGGGTGAAATGGAGGAATTTGTGGCTTCGCACCCAGCAGTGGCGGAATGTGCCGTGGTGGGAATTCAGGACGAAATGCGCGGACAGCGCCCCGTGGCGTTTGTGGTTCTGAAAGATGGAATGGCCATCGACGAGCCAATGATTGAAACCCAATTGGTAACGTTGATTCGAGAACAAATCGGGGCCGTGGCGTACTTCAAAAGTGCGTTAATTGTAAAACGTTTACCCAAGACCCGTTCGGGAAAAATCCTGCGAAAAGTAATGCGCCAAATCGCCGACGGCGAATCTTACAATGTTCCTTCTACAATTGACGACCCAGCGATTTTAGGAGAAATAGCCGAAAAATTGCAGAACCGAAAAATTGGCAAAGGATTCGGAGAATTTGCAGTCATCTGATTTTCATCACTTTCTATACCTTTTTAGCAATTTTAGGTCAGCGATTTCACTCAAACGGGAAAATGTTTTGTTATTTTTAGACCCGCATTCATCAACAACCTTCCTAACCACGTTAACTTTTACCAAAACACATTCAGATATCATGCGTATCCGTACATTTGAAGAGTACCAAACCGCCTATCAGCACAGTGTAGAAGACCCCGAAGGATTCTGGGCCGAAGTAGCTCAGGAATTCAAATGGCATAAGCCGTGGAAAAAAGTGCTCGAATGGAATTTTAGCACCCCCGACATCAAGTGGTTTGTAGGTGGAAAAACAAACATCACCGAAAACGCCCTCGACCGTCATTTGCGCGAGCTGGGCAATCATCCCGCCATCATTTGGGAGCCCAACGACCCTTCTGAACCCAGCGTAACGCTCACGTACAAAATGCTCCACGACCAAGTGTGTCGTTTTGCCAACGTGCTCAAGCGCAACGGCGTTGTCAAAGGCGACCGCGTGTGTATTTACCTGCCAATGGTGCCCGAAGCAGCCATCGCTATCTTGGCCTGTGCGCGCATCGGTGCTGTTCATTCGGTTGTATTCGGTGGGTTTTCGGCCCAATCGTTGACCGACCGCATCATTGATTCTAACTGTAAAGTTATTGTTACCTCCGACGGTGCGGCGCGTGGCAATAAAAATATCCCCATGAAAGATACCGTTGACGACGCCCTGATTGCGTGTCCTTCGGTTCAAAAAGTTATCGTACTCACCCATACCCGCACGCCCATTTCGATGATTAAAGGCCGTGACGTATGGTGGGAAAGTGAAATGAAGCAAGTTACGTCGGACTGCCGGCCCGAGGTGATGGATTCAGAAGACCCTTTGTTTATTCTCTATACATCAGGCTCAACGGGCAAGCCCAAGGGCGTTGTGCACACCACTGGTGGCTACATGGTGTATTCGGCGTATACGTTCCAAAATGTATTCCAATATGAAAAAGACCAAGTATTTTTCTGTACCGCCGACGTGGGCTGGATTACGGGCCACAGCTACATCGTATACGGCCCGCTGCTGAGTGGAGCCACTTCTTTGATGTTTGAAGGCATCCCGACCTATCCCGATGCGGGACGTTTTTGGGATATTGTTGACCGGCACAAAGTAGACATTCTTTATACCGCCCCTACGGCCATTCGTTCGTTGATGGGCTTTGGCCTCAAATACGTCGAAGGCAAAGACCTTAGTTCGCTCAAAGTGCTGGGCTCGGTGGGTGAACCCATCAATGAAGAAGCATGGAACTGGTACAACGAACACATTGGTAAAGGCAAATGCCCGATTGTAGACACATGGTGGCAAACCGAAACGGGCGGTATTTTGATTTCGCCCATCGCGGGAGTGACCAAAACCAAGCCAACCTACGCTACCCTGCCGCTGCCGGGGGTACAACCGATATTGGTCGACGAAAGCGGCAAAGAAATAGAAGGAAACGGCGTGAGCGGAAATCTTTGTATCAAATATCCGTGGCCGTCTATCATCCGTACCACTTGGGGCGACCACGAGCGCTGTCGGCAGACGTACTTCTCGACCTATCCAAATCTATACTTTACCGGCGACGGTTGCCTCCGCGACGAAGACGGCTACTACCGCATCACGGGCCGCGTGGATGATGTGCTCAACGTATCGGGGCACCGCATCGGAACCGCCGAAGTAGAAAACGCCATCAACATGCACGCCGACGTCATCGAGAGTGCAGTGGTGGGCTATCCGCACGATATCAAAGGGCAGGGAATCTATGCGTTTGTCATTTGCGAAAATACCCTCGACGACGAAGACCTTTCGCGCCGGGATATTTTAGCGACCGTGACACGCATCATTGGGCCCATTGCCAAACCAGATAAAATCCAGTTTGTCAGAGGATTACCCAAAACACGCTCGGGAAAAATCATGCGTCGGATTCTGCGCAAAATCGCCGAAGGAGACACCTCAAATCTAGGCGACACAACCACGCTTCTGGACCCCACAGTGGTGGATGATATTAAAGCAGGCGCGATGTAATATAAGTTTATCCGCTATTCTTTCAAGAAGGCTGCCTCATTCAGGGGCGGCCTTTTCATTTCTTCGTCTCCAGTTTATGAATCACATAATCTAGTTTTTCGTGCAAAAGTCGAATTTCCAACTCGGCACGGAGGTTAATTTCGTAATCACTTTTGGCACGTTCGCGGTCCTTTTGCTCCTGACGATTCTGGCTCATCATGATGACTGGGGCCTGCAAAGCGGCCAAACAAGATAGAAGCAAGTTGAGTAAAATGAACGGATACGGGTCAAATCCCTTGTTGAGCAACAACCACACATTGACGCATATCCAGACGGCGATAAAAAGACCAAACGAAATGATAAACGTCCAGCTACCGCCAAATTCCGCTATTTTATCCGCTACCCGCTCGCCAAAAGTAGTTTTTTGTCGGGTATCATCGAGCGAATTATCCACCAAAATACGGCTGATACTCATGGAAACCAAGATTTTCATCTCTTCATCCGATAGCCTTCCTAAGTCTTTTTGGAGAAGGGTTTCGAGGTGTTTTATTTTTTGATTGTTTAAACTTGTTTCCATTTTTATTGGTTTTGAATAACACACAAACGCCGCAAAGCAATGCAAAAACGCTCACTAGGAAACAGTACGATTTCGCTCTCGGCCATCGGTTTAGGCTGCATGGGAATGTCTGAGTTTTACGGTGCCACCGACGATACCGAATCCCTCAAGACCCTCCATACGGCCCTCGACGAAGGTATAAATTTTCTGGACACTGCCGACGCCTACGGGCCATTTAAAAACGAAGAACTCGTGGGAAAAGTGGTGCGCCAACGCCGCGACGAGGTAGTGTTAGCCACCAAATTTGGCATCATACGCGACCCCAACGACCCCGCCAAGCGGGGCTTCAGCGGACGCCCAGAGTACGTCCAGGCGAGTTGTGATGCCAGCCTTAAACGCCTAGGGATTGACACCATTGATTTATATTATTTGCACCGTTTGGACCAAAATACGCCCATTGAAGAAACTGTCGGTGCCATGAGCGAGCTTGTAAAAGCAGGAAAAGTGCGCTACATAGGACTCTCGGAGGTGTCGGCACAAACCATCAAACGTGCCCATGCGGTACATCCCATCTCGGCCGTTCAGTCAGAATACTCACTTTGGAGCCGCGATATTGAAGAGTCCGTCATCCCTACCTGTAATGAATTGGGCATTACTTTGGTAGCTTACAGTCCACTGGGGCGAGGTTTTTTGACGGGACAGTTCCAAAAATTTGAAGATTTATCTCCTGATGATTTCCGACGGAATTCGCCACGATTTATGGGCGAAAATTTTGCCAAAAATCTCGCCATCGTTGATTTACTCAAACGCTGGGCCGAAGAGCGCGGCATTACTCCTTCACAGTTAGCGCTGGCATGGGTACTGGCACAGGGCGAAAATATTGTACCTATTCCCGGCACCAAACGGGTTTCTTACTTAAAAGAGAACCTAGGTGCACTAACTATTACGCTTTCCAAGGAAGAATTGGCCGAACTCGAACGCATCAGCCCCAAAGAAGCCGTAGCAGGCCTACGTTATCCAGAAGCAATGATGAAGGTGTTGACGGCATAGAGTATCGTTATGGCCACGTAGTCTATTTCTCAAAATTATACCAAATTAGTGTTAAAAATAATTAAGTTTATTTTTTGGGAAAAACTCTTTATATCTACCAATGTTTGCCATTTTTTTCTTTATAAATAGCAATAAATTAGAAAATAAATTTCAAATTTTCTAATTTTTAATTTTTTCATTTAATTTTAAAACCAATTGTTATTCAAACAAAATAGCGACTAAATGTGGATAATATATAATTTTATCAAGAAAAGTATTCAATTAAGGATATTTTTTAAAAATTATTTGTAGATACATTGAATTTTACATTAGCTTTGAGCATTCAATGAAAAACAAAGCAGATTTTATTTGTTTTGTTCAACTTTGAAACACATTTCATCAACCTTCAAATAGTGACTACCCCCTTTTTGTGTAAAAGCAAAAAGGGGGTTTTTTGATGCTCAACAACCCAATGGATTGTGGTTACTTTGCCGATTGGGGTAGCTTTATAGACTCAAAACTGCATCCGACAAGCTATTTTTCTTATTCCAATAGGTGTAATTCGTACACACATATCAATTAATAAAGAAAATGTACTTATTTCGGCCTTAATAAGACCTTTACCCTATGCAAATCAACCCCTTCATTGACGCCGCTCGGCAGGGGCGTAACGAATTTGGCGTGTACGTCGCTGTGTTTATCTTAGTATTTATCGCCAATCTTCTTGGCTCAATTCCTGGCGCTTGGGCCATGGTCACGTGGAAAGATGACCCTCAGGCCTTGCCCGTTTATCTTATTACATCCCTGATGTTGTTGGGCTTTGTGGCCTCGCTCGTGGTGCTTTGGCTGTGTGTAAAACACCTCCACAAACGCAATCCACTCATGATGATTTCGCCTTCTGGGGTTGTCAATTGGCCTCGTATACTCAAATCCGCTGGGCTTTGGATGGTTTGCTCAGCGGTAGTAGAAACCGCTACTTACTTACTGTTTCCTGACAAATACCAGTTTTCGCTCAATTTGAAGGACTTTTTACCCTCGTTGGTCGTGGCCATTGTCTTACTTCCTCTTCAAACTTCTTTTGAAGAGCTTTTTTTCAGAGGGTACCTTTTGCAGGGAATTGGCTCCTGGAACCTCTGGGCCGGTATCATTATTACATCCGTGGTTTTTGGACTTGCGCACAGTTTCAACGACGAGATTGAAGCCGTAGGCTCATTGGGCCTCGCGATGGTATATTACATCGGCGTCGGTCTATTTTTTGCGCTGTTGGGCGTCATCGACAAATCACTTGAACTGCCACTGGGCATTCACTTGGCCAACAATGTGTACGCTTTTTTGTTGGTGGGTTACCCGAGCAGCTCGGTTCCTAGCTCCACTATTTGGATGACTACTGAACTAAACTTTCCGCTCATGGTTACCCAATGGGTGGTGGTGATGGCACTTTATTTATTGCTCGCCAAAAAGGTCGTGGGGCTTCAGTTGATTGCCAAGCCTACCAGTTAATGCCGCTTTCTCCGCCTAAGCCCAATTTCTTGGTAAATTGATTAGACATTTTTGATTTACTGGTAATGTAACGCACGCTTGCCCCGATAAAGGGCGCAATATTGGGCTTTTGGGTAATCAAATTTTCGTGGGCAGAGTTAAAAGTGCGCAGCTGGCGAAAGGTTCCTAATCCCGCTTCCAACGACACATTGAAAACAGTAAACAAATGAGCATTGGCCGCCACCGAAAACTTAACGTGCTGATAATTGCTGCGACGAAACATTTTTTCGGCATTCATGACCTGCTGAAAACCTCCGCTATATCCGTCAAAGGCACCAATCATATCAATGTTAAACCATTCGTTGAAGCGGCGGTTGACATCCAACCGAAAAGGCAATAAAGCCGACACACGCCACTGTTTGCCGAGGCGTTTGTTGAGGCCAAAAACGGGAATCAAACGAAATTTTTGGTTATAAATAACGGCCGTTCCGTAGGCAATCTGGGTATGTAGCCCTAAAATTCTCATTCGGGCAGCCCCTCCCCAGAAAAAAGGCTGGGGCGTAAAAAACGTTTCGTTGGACTCCGTTACGCCCAACCCTCCGCCATAAATCCAGAGTCGGTCGCGCAGGCTGGCCTGAAGCATAAGCACCCCCACCGATGCTGTTTTGTAACCGTTATCTGGGGTAATGATGCCGTTTTGGGTAGGCTTGAGTTGAGAAACATTGGCCAGCATCAAAAAATGGCGCGCGCGCAAATCAAACTTTTTACGCAAACTAAAAGACACATCCACCTCACTCCGCAGCGGAATAATGCCATTGAACGACGTCCGCGAAAGACCATAACGCTGATTATTGCCCATGTTGGCTTCGGGCATATAGTCGGCACGAAGGGTAGCATTAGGATAAAAAAGCCGACTCAACGCAAAATGCTGAGCCGAAAGAGAAGTAGAAATAAGCAGTGTAGCCGAAAGTAAAAAGGAGGCGCGAAAAAACATAATGTCGTGTATTTGGTGGAATTAACGCGCAAAAATGGGCAATATTGCGGAAGAAATACAATCATCTTTTCATTCTGAATTTAGTTTTTAATGAACCTAACCGATAAAATAGTTTGGATAACGGGAGCCTCGTCGGGTATTGGCGAAGCATTAGCCTATGAATTTGCCAAACAAGGCGCAAAATTGGTGCTCTCTGCCCGCCGGCTGGAAGAATTGGAGCGCGTCAAAAAAAGCCTAAACCTGCCCGATGCTTCCGTTCTAATCGTACCGATTGACATGTTGAAACCCGAAGAATTTGGGGCAAAAACCCAAACCGTTCTTCAATACTTCGGGCGAATAGACGTATTGGTTCCCAACGCGGGCATCAGCCAACGGGAAAAATTTCTGGACATTGCGCCCGCCGATTTTCAAAAATTGATGGATACCAATTTCACGAGTGTAGTCCTCCTCACCCGCGAAGTACTTCCGCACATGATTGCTCAAAAATCAGGGGGTATTTTGGTCACGAGCAGCGTGAGCGGCAAAATCGGCACTTCATTCAGGACATTCTATTGTGCCTCCAAACACGCCATTCAGGGTTTTTTTGATTCGTTGCGGGGTGAGGTTTGGCGCGATGGTATCTTGGTAACGGTGGCGTGTCCGGGTTATATCAAAACCAATATTTCGCTCAATGCTATTGGTAAAGACGGCAAACCTTTTGGTAAAATGGACCAAAATCAAGCCAAAGGAATTCCAGCGGATGTGTGTGCCCGTAAAATGGTCAATGCGCTCAAAGCTGGAAAACACGAGATTATCATTGCGGGCTTTAAAGAAACGCTCGGCACTTATCTCAAGCGCTTTGCTCCCAGTCTGTTGTGGCAATTGACCAAAAATTACAGCATCAAAGCCGTTGAACAATAACTGATTTCGATTTTTGGAAAATAGATTTCAAGTTTAAGGGAGATCTCGCGGTTTTTGAGAAACTGCTCGCACGTGGAGGCGGCTTCTCAAAATCGCGAGATTGCGTGAAAGCAGTTTCTCAAAACTGCGATCTCAGGCCTACTGCCTCTACTCGCTATATAGGCATTTCTGTCAGCTTTTGATAGAGTGATGAGTACGCATTTGCCACCACCCCGAAACTATTCCGCTGCCTAATAACCTGGAGATTATTTACCTTTAATTGCTCATAATCAGCTTCCTCCAACACAAACCGAATACCCTTGGCTAAGTCTTCCGCAGAATATAACTGGGCCACGTAGCCCGTTTTTTTGTGCTCGATTTGTTCCGAAATTCCGCCCGAGTCAAAACCCACCACGGGCGTACCGCAGGCCATAGCTTCGATGACGGTGTTGGGGTAATTGTCTTCCAACGAAGGCACCACCATCACATCGGCGGCCTGATACACCTCAACAACTTCGTGCGCTGGTAAGCTTCCCAACGACTTTACTTCCAAGCCCATATCCGTGAGGGCATCGGGTTCGGTTTTGCCAAAAACGACAATACCCCAGTCGGCACGTCGGTCTTTTAATAACTGAGTTGCTTCTTTAAAGTAGGCAAAACCTTTGCGCGGGTCTTGGGTATTGACACCCGCAAAAAGAATCCATTTTTTAGCGGGATTCAGGTCGATTTCTGAAGACGAAGCAGGCTTAAAAACGGAGGTATCGATGGGATTGGGAATGGCAAGCGAAGTCAAATGTTTGGTTAGCGCCGCACGCGTGCCCAATTCTGCCAGCCATCGACTGGGCGAGACGAGCGTCAGTGGAGCATTTGAAAACAGCTTTTTCTTTTGCTCAAACACCTGAGATGATAAATCTGTGGCGCTGGGCTTTCGTACATAGGGGCAAAATCCGCAATGTGTAAGGTAGCGGTCACATTCACGACTATAATGACAACCACCCGTAAAGGTCGACATATCGTGCATGGTCCAGACCACAGGCTTACCGAGCGCAAACAGTTTTTCTAATGAATGTAAAGACAAAAAACCGAAGTTTATCCAATGCAAATGAATCACATCGGCTTCTAACACAAGCGGGTGGGCAGATACGTCAACGCCAGCCCACAAGGGTGAAAAATGAAAGCGAACGCTTTTGTCTTTTTCATGAAACAAAAAATAGGCGCGTTCCGCCGCAAACCGTGCAAACGCCATTTTTTTTTCAATAAAACCAGAGGCAACTCCTTGCACACCCTCTTCCTCGCGTTCAGTTTCCTGCACCAATACCGACGATTCTACCCCAATGCCGCGCAAGGCATGGTGTAGCCGAAGCGCCGCAATCGCAGCCCCACCGAAGGTATGATAGGTACTCAGATGAACGACTTTCATACCCGCCACGCCGATATATTTAACTGTAAATCCATGACATCGTTGTTGCGATAACGGTGATTTACAAAAGGTGCTTTACGGTGCTGATTGGTGTCAATGTAATACCGAAACCCTGCTTTTTCAATCACTTCGATGACCTTCGCCAAGGCTTGCGGTTGGCCGATATAAGCGTGAAACTCTACAAACAAATGTTGCACGCGGTCGAGCACATCGGCACAATCGGGCAAAACATCAATTTCGGCTCCTTCAATGTCGATTTTTAGAAAATCAACGCGGGTTTCTACCGCCAACTCGTCGCGCAAACGCACCGAAGGAACCAATTTTTTGCTGCCTTGGCCATAAATAGAGGCATCGTCGGCCTGACCTTCGCCAAACCACACGCCAGCGGTGTCTTTCCAAACCGCTTTTTGGACGATTTCTACATCATTAATGCCGTTAATTTTTAGGTTTTGGGTCAAATAATTGGCAATTACTGGCTCCGCTTCGTAGGCTTTGATACGCGCCTGTGGGTACAATTCCTTAAAGTAAATAACGCTCATACCGACGTTGGCCCCGCAATCATAAATCACGGGTGCAGACGCTGATGTGTTGAATTTGTAAAACGCTTCGACGTAAATTTCTTCGTATTGCCACGTCCACGAAAAAGCATCGGGTACTTCCAGTTGATAACGTCCAAATTTAACCTTGGTCGGTTGGTAGCGCGGGCGGTCGCCATAGCGCCAAAAAAGCCCCAACAACTCCCTACCAGCGGGATTTCGGAGGATGTGAAACGGGTGTTTGAGTAAATATCGAAAAGCAAGCATGGAGCAAAATTAAGGAATCATTCTGTATCTTTGTTCAAGTATTCTACAATCCACAGGTGTACTCATGGTGATTCCGTTAAACCTACCAGCCCGCGACCAGTTTACCGACCACGAGTTGGTCACATTCTGTTTATCCAATCCCGACCGTTCAAGTTGAACGGGATGAGAATGGCCAAATTTTTATAAATATGTCTCCTACCCACCTCTTGACAAGCACAAACAACAGTGAATTAAATGGTGATAGGCATCTAACGGCGTACGATTGGGTTGGTTGATCACCATGAGTGAGCAACAAACCTACATTTATCGCCCAAGCCAACCAGTAGAAACCAAAGCCTTTTCCAAAGCATTAGACGGTGGGGATGTATTAATTGATTTTGAAGTTGTATTGAACAACATTGTAGAAATATAGTTTTAAAAGCACGACCTTTGGCAAAAACTGCTCCTCCATGCTTATTTCACTTATCGTAGCAGCGGCCCAAAATGGTGTTATCGGGCGTGATAATCAGCTCATCTGGCATTTGCCCGACGATTTGAAGCAATTCAAACGCCTCACCACAGGCTACCCCATCATCATGGGGCGCAAAACATTTGACTCCATCGGAAAGCCCTTACCCAACCGGACATCTATCGTCATTACGCGAAATCAAGATTGGCAATTTGAAGGCGTAATTGTGGTCAATTCAGTCAACAAAGCTATTGAAGCCGCGCGCCAAACGGGCACCGACGAAGCCTTCGTCATTGGCGGGGCAGAAGTATATAAAATGACATTGCCCGTAGCCGACAAAATTTATCTGACGGAAGTAAAAGCGGAGTTTGAAGGGGATGCCTATTTCACTATCCCCAATAAAGAAAAGTGGCAAGAAATCAGCAGGGTAAGTCATGCAACCGACGAAAAGCACGCCATTGCATTTGATTTTGTAGAATTGGTGCGCCAAGGCTGATAGAGTCCGTGAAGGCAGTAGTGTCTGACGGTTTAGAACCGTCGGACACGGCTAGCGTCTAAACCGCCCAACAGATGCAGGAAACGAGCCCTCGTACCTGAGCAAGCTTCTTGCTAAAGTCAAGTATATTTTTGATTTTGCAAGGCACTTTATATAACCGAAAGCTCCCCTTCCTGATGAAAAACGCACTCCGAGTCATTGCGATTGGCCTTGTTTTATTGATTGGCGTGTTGTTGTTCAACACCCTCCGTATTTCTTCCAAACAAATGGCTGGCATAGCACCCGCACCCGCCCTAGCCATCAGCGATTCTGCCCTGACGCACTTGTCCGATGCCGTTAAAATCCGTACCGTTTCGTACGAAGATTTGTCGCTCATGGACAGTACGCAGTTCGAAAAATTCATTGGTTTCCTCGAACAAGCTTACCCTCTCACCCACGCCCGTCTCAAACGCGAACGGGTTAACGGCTACGCTTTATTGTTTGAGTGGAAAGGAAAGAACCCTACCCTCAAACCTGCCCTGCTGATGGGCCACTACGATGTTGTTCCCGTAGTACAAGGCACCGAAAAAATGTGGAAACACCAACCTTTTGCGGGAGATATTGCTGATGGTTTTATTTACGGTCGTGGTACGCTTGACGACAAAGTAACGGTTATCGGGGTTTTGGAAGCAATCGAATATTTATTGAAGCAAAACTACCAACCTGAGCGCTCCTTTTACCTAGCCTTCGGCCACGACGAAGAGGTTTCCGGGCGCTACGGGGCACGCCAAATTGCGGCGTTGCTTGAAACCAGAAAGGTACAGTTGGAGTACGTCATGGATGAGGGCGGCACTATTAAGACCGATGGTGTTTCGGGCATCACCACTCCTATTGCACTCATTGGCATCGCCGAAAAAGGCTACACGACCCTTCAATTAACCTCAGTGGGCGACGGAGGCCATTCGTCCATGCCACCGCCCCAAACCAGCATCGGCATGATGGCCGAAGCGATTGACAAGCTTCAGAAAAATCCTTTCCCCGCGCGTTTGGAAGGCGCGGCCAGTTATTTACAGGATTACCTCGCCCCCGAAATGCCCTTCGGCACCAAATTAGCCATGGCAAACCGCTGGCTACTCAAGCCAGTGATTGTCAATATTCTCGCTAAAACCAACGCTGGCAACGCCATGGTTCGCACGAGCATTGCCCCCACCGTAATCCACGCAGGCGTTAAAGACAATGTGCTCCCTGTGGAGGTCATTGCCAAAATAAACTTCCGAATTCTGCCTGGTGATTCTGTAAAAGGTGTAGCCGAGTATGTCCAAAAAACCATTGATAACGAGCGCATTACAATTGAAACACTCAAACAGTTTGACTCCGAGCCCTCCCCCGTTTCTGATACCGCTACCCTTGGATTTCGGGCGTTGCACCGAACCATCAAAAGCTGTTTTCCAGAAGTGATTGTAGCCCCTTATCTAGTGGTAGGTGCTACAGATGCGCGTTTTTACCGCAACGTGTGTTCAAATATCTACCGTTTTATGCCCGTTAGAATGAACGAAGAAGACCTCAAACGCCCCCACGGCACCAACGAGCGCATCAGTGAAACTGATTTCAAAAATGTGGTAAAATTTTATATTGAATTGGTAAAAAGAAGTTAGGTTGAAGCCGTTTCAAATAACGGCTGCTTATCTTTCAACTTCCTACTTTTTAGTCCTTCTTCAAGCAAGGTAAAATTCAGTTGTTTCCTGATTTATTTCTATATACTAACAATCTTTTAATGTCAAACTGGTCAATGTCACTCACTTTTTTGGTAATTTTAAACTTAATTTACACGTAATATTGCCTCAATGTTAAATCAACGCAATTCAATTACTTTTGCCGTATAAATCCTTTGATTGAAATGATTTCAAAATCGTTGCCAAGTTTTGATGAAGCCTTCGCTTGGGATTGCTTTAGAGGAGGGGACAAAAAGGCCTTTGCCGAAATCTATGAACGGTTTGTGAAAGTACTTTATAACTATGCCTACAAGCTGACCCACGACCCGCAAACCTCTCAAGATGCAGTACAAGAGCTTTTTGTAGAAATATGGGACACCCGCGAACGGCTCAGTGCCACCACTTCGATTCGATTTTATCTGTATCGGGCCCTGCGGCGCAAGATTCACCGTTCTTACCAAAATGAGTGGCGTACCGATCTGAATTCTTTGCAGGACCATGAGATTCCTGATACGCTCCTATGGCCTTCTATCGAAGAAATGACCATTACTGAAGAAACGTTTGATGCCAATGTAAAGTGGTTAAAATCTCAACTTGAGCAACTCTCGGCCCGGGAATACGAAGCGCTGCAACTACGCTTTTATGATGGGTTGGAATATGATCAAATCGCGGAAATACTGCAAATAAACGACCAGTCGGCCCGAAATTTAATCACCCGGGCCATTCAGCGTTTGCGCCGAAACCTCCCCGATTCGTTGCTTCACGTGCTGCTGTACTACGTTTTTCAATTTTCTATTAAATAATTTCAAAAAAAATTCAGAAAAAGTGAGTTACCGATAAAGTTTCCTGCTTTTTCTTCATGAGGGGTAAACGTTTACTGTTTACACGCCATTCGATTTATTATTTATGAAGCCCCTTTCCGAATTTTCTGCGCGTGATTTTGCCGAACATCCGGACTTCAGAAATTGGGTACAAGCCCCAACGCCGGAGTCGGATACTTTTTGGGAAAATTATCGCCAGACTTATCCACACCAACAACCCCATATACTGAGGGCCCAAGCTTTGGTTAAAGCCATCGCCGAAAGCCCTCAGTTTTTTCCTTCCGATTCCCAACTTTCCGAGATGTGGCAGTATATAGAAACTCACACATCGGAGAAAACCCCCACACCAGTCGTTCGTTCATTGAGAGTATGGTGGGCCGCCGCGGCCGCCGTCATTTTGGTCATGGCCGCGGGATGGATTTGGTGGCAGCAACGTCAACAGCCCATTTCGTACGATACCATCGTTGCCACCGCAACCAAGCAACTGGAAGAACGAATCAATACCCAAAATCAGATCCAACACCTTCGCCTTCCCGATGGAAGTTCGGTACAGTTGGCTCCCAAAAGTCGGCTGAGTTTTGCGAAAAAATTCGAAAACCTACGCGAAGTATACCTAGATGGAGAAGCTTACTTTGAAGTAAAACGTGACCCCGAACATCCTTTTTTGGTATACGCCGCCGAAACGGTGACTCAAGTAGTAGGTACGAGTTTTACCGTGCAGGCCTTTGTAGGAAAACCCAACGTAAACGTGTCGGTCCAGGAAGGCAAGGTGGCGGTCTCGTCGCGAAAAAACCTATCTAACGACCTTAAAAACACGGTTTTACTCGCCGCCAATCAACAGGCAACGTTTGTCAGAAACGGTGAGATTTTGGTAAAATCGCTGGTAGAAAATCCCACCAAAATTATCGCCGACCAGAAAGAATTGGTTTATACCGACCGTTCAGCAGTAAGCGTATTGCGTGACTTAGAGCAACAATACGGGGTAGAATTGGTATACGATGAAGATGTGTTGAAGAAATGCTTTGTTACAATAAGTTTTTCTGACGAAGTATTTTATGAGCGTCTGCGTTTACTATGCCGTACCATCGGGGCCGAGTACGAAACCATTGAAACCCAGATTGTCATTAAATCCAACGGATGCCAATAACCTTGCATTCAGTTTCGTTTTATTGAATAGATTTTTATATCCACTCCTCTTTTTAAAAGCAAAATGGCCGGTGAAGGACCAGTTCACCGACCAAAAACAGTAAGCCCTCAACCATCTGCAATACGGTTGACGCAGGGCTTTTTTGTCGTGTCCGCGTTTTCCACATCGAACAAAACAAACAAAAATATGAATTTTTTTTCCAACTAATCATTGGTTGTACGTAGCCTTGAAAATTACTACTGCCCAACTCGTTTTCGTGCTGCTGTTGATGAGCGTTGGCTACACCCGACGAGCCGCAGCCCAGGATGTCCTCAACCAACGATTCTCGTTAAAGGTTGAGAACCAATCCCTGCGTCAAGTGCTCAATAAAATCGAAAAACAGGCAAAAGTTCGTTTTTCTTATCGGTCCGAAATACTTAAAAAAGTGCCCACAGTCAACCTGACGGTGAAGGACGAAAAGCTAGAGAATGTATTTGACCAACTTTTTTCGCCCCTTCAAATCAACTATGAGATTATAAGCCGAAAACAAATTGTACTCACCAAAAAACCGCAAAGAATCACGGTTTCACCCTTAGAACTTCCTAAACGCACCAAAAGCACGTCCATAGAAACCCTCATCTCTGGAACGGTCAAAGGAGAAAACGGCGAAGGACTGCCCGGCGTAAATATTTTGGTCAAAGGAACGGTCAAAGGAACTTCCACCGACGTCAACGGCCACTTCACCCTTTCCGTACCTCTCCCACAAACGGTTTTGGTATTAAGTTACGTGGGCTACCTCCGTCGGGAAATAATGGTGGGAAATCGAACTACCCTCGAAATTGTGATGGATTCTGATTCTAAGTTACTTTCAGAAGTCATAGTCGTAGGCTACGGAACCCAAAAGAAAGCACACCTCACCGGTGCCGTTGACCAAGTAACGAGCGAAGTACTCGAAAACCGTTCGTTGCCCAACCTGACCCAAGGTTTACAAGGTGTAATTCCCAATCTAAACCTGCGCATGGCCGACGGAAAACCCATACAATCTCCTTTATATAATATTCGCGGCACTACTTCCATTGGGCAGGGAGGAAACGCCCTGATTTTGATTGACGGCGTAGAAGGCGACCCTAGTCGCCTCAATCCCAACGATGTAGCGAGCGTAACGGTCCTGAAAGATGCGGCATCGGCAGCTATCTACGGAGCCAGAGGGGCGTTTGGCGTGGTACTGATTACCACCAAAAGTCCCCAAAAAGATAAGACCGTGATTAGCTATTCGCTCAACCACTCTATCAAAAGCCCCACCACGCTTCCTAAATTCGTGACCAATGGATACGAGTTTGCAAAGATGTTTAATGAAAGCTGGACGGCTTGGAATGATTATTCACAGACCCCACAAAACGTCAATAAAACACTTCGCTTCTCTCCCGCCTACCTGACCGAATTTGAACGGAGAAACAATGACCCCACCCTGCCCAAAACAGACATCGACCCCGCCACCGGCGAGTACGTATACTACGAAAATACCGATTGGTACAAGGAGTTGTACAAAGAAAATAACAGCGCCACTGAGCACAACCTTTCAGTGTCGGGCAGCAGTGGCAAAGCAGATTTTTACTTAACAGGTCGTTATTATACGCAAAGCGGCCTGTTTCGTTACAATTCCGACGATTACCGCCTCATGAGCGTACGGGCCAAAGGGTCGATTCAGCCATTTCCGTGGTTGAAAGTGACCAATAACGCCGATTTTTCTTCCATGAAATACCATAATCCGCTCAACGTAGGTGAGGGCGGGGGCATCTGGCGCAACATCGCCGACGAAGGCCACATGATGGCACCAATGTTTAACCCTGACGGAACCCTTTCTTATTCAGCGGCGTATACGGTAGGTGATTTTTGGTACGGCAAAAACGGCATCGACATGGACAAACGCGTGTTTAGAAACACGACCGATTTTACCAGCCAATTTTTCAATGACCAATTCAGGATAAAAGGAAATTTTACCTTTCAAAATACTGACGACAACGAATACCGCCGTCGGGTGCCCGTACCCTATAGCCGCAAACCTGGGGTGATTGAATACGTAGGCACAGGCACCAACGATTTGCAGAATATTTACCGTGAAACACTCTACACAGCTACCAACCTATACGCCGAATACGAGCCTAAAATCAGTCCAAATCATTTTCTAAAAGCATTGGTGGGGTATAACTACGAATTATCAACTTTTCGCCGCCTCGAAACCATACGTAATGGACTGATTTACGAAGATGCAAACGACATCAACCTTGCCTTGGGGCAGTCGGTCAGTACGAGCGGCGGCTGGGAAAAATGGGCGGTTGTGGGTGGTTTTTACCGGTTTAATTATTCTTTTAAAGACAAATACTTGTTGGAACTCAACGGCCGCTACGACGGCTCGTCCAAATTTCCATCAAATGAGCGGTATGCATTTTTCCCCTCTGTTTCAGCAGGTTGGCGCTTGTCTAACGAATCTTTTTGGAAGATTTTGCCAAAATTTATCAGCGACCTTAAAATCAGAGGCTCCTACGGCTCGCTCGGCAACGGAAGCATTGGCTCTTATGCGTTTCAAGAGCAATTTTCCATTTCGCAATCCAACCGAATCTTAAACGGAGTCCGTCCCCAAAAAACAGGGCAACCCAGCGTCATTCCCGATGGCCTCACGTGGGAAACCTCCACCACGCAAGATGTAGGAATCGACTTGGGAATGTTTAACAATCGCCTGATTCTTAACGCCGATGCATACATTCGCAAAACGACCAATATGTTTACGGTGGGAATGACGCTACCCGCGGTTTTCGGGACCGATATTCCCAAAGGCAACTACGCCGACCTCACCACCAAAGGCTGGGAGGGCGTTTTGTCGTGGCGGGATAAATTCCAAGCAGGTGGTAAGCCTTTCGACTACGAAGTACGCCTTACGATGGCTGATTATACCTCTACCATCGACAAATTCAACAATCCCAACAAGAAACTCAGTGACTACTACGCTGGGCAAACCATCGGTGAAATTTGGGGTTATACCACCGACGGGTACTTTACCTCCTTAGGCGATGTGGAGAATTCCGCCAAACAAACCTTGTTTAAAGCCTCTAACACGGGACAATGGTTGCCCGGTGACATAAAATTTAGAGATTTGAACGGCGATGGCCAGATTGACAACGGTGATAATACCGTGGCAAGCCCCGGCGACCGCAGTATCATCGGCAATTCGACACCTCGTTACACTTACGGAATCATCCTCAGTGCCAACTGGAATAACTTCTTTTTTTCTACCTTCTTTCAAGGCGTTGGGCAACAGGATTGGTGGCCGGGCCCAGAAGCTGCTATTTTTTGGGGACAATACAACCGTCCATACAATAAGTTGCCCGAATGGCACATGGGGAATATTTGGTCGCCCGAAAACCCCAATGCCTACTTGCCGCGCTACCGAGGGTACGTAACGCAAAATAGCGCCGGAGAGCTGTATCAGGCCCAAACTAAATACCTTCAAAATGCGGCCTATCTCCGGATGAAAAATCTTCAGATTGGCTATAATTTACCCCGCGTGCTCATTAAAAAGTTGGGAATGAACACAACCAAAATTTTTGTTTCGGGCGAAAATCTCGCAACATGGTCGCCACTCTACAAACTCACCCGCGATTTGGACGTAGAAAACCTCGGTCCGTCCGACAGCGTGGTCACCAACGGAAATAGCGGCAACGGGTACAACTATCCGATTTTGAAAAGTATTACCATCGGCCTATCGGCAACATTCTAAGCTAAAATCAGCCTTGCACAAATGAAAACATATACGATAGGATTTTTATTGACACTGTTTTGCCTCGCTGGTTGCAGCGAATTAGATCAGGTGCCTGAGGCAACAGCCACCAAAGATGCCGTTTTTAGCAACGAAAAAGGCCTAGAATTATACACAGCTTCTTTTTACGATAACTTGCCCAACGCCAGCGAAATCCACAAAGGAGACGCCATGGCCGATTACAGCGTGCGCACCCAAGTGCCCGATTTTTTGCGCGAAGGAGCCTATGGCCCACGCCAAAGTACAGGCTGGTCGTGGACGGCATTGCGCAACATCAATTACTTTATTGCCAACAATACCAACCCTTCCATCCCCGTCGACGTGCGTAAACATTACAACGGAATGGCGCGTTTTTTCAGAGCGTGGTTCTACTTCGACAAAGTGGTGCGTTTTGGCGATGTTCCGTGGATTAATAAACCCCTAGATGTCTCGGATGGAGCCTTGTTTGGTGGCCGTGATCCCCGCAGTATGGTCATGGACTCGGTATTGGCCGATTTAAACTACGCCTGCGAAAACATCCGCACCACCAACGACAACACCCGCAGCGTGATTACCAAATACGTGGTTTATGGTTTTAAATCACGCGTATGTCTCTTCGAAGGAACTTTCAGAAAGTATCAAACTTCGTACACCCTGATGGATACCTCCGAAAAATGGCTCACCGAAGCAGCCAATGCTGCCGATAAAGTAATGAAAGAGGGCGGTTTCAGCCTCAACGAAGCGGGTGGTTCCGAAAAATCCTACCGTCAATTATTTACGAGTAAAACCCCTGTTACGTCCGAAATCATGCTCGCCACAGTCGTAGACCCCGCCCTGAGCATCTTCAACGACGCCAACTGGTGGTGGACCAGCGCCACCTACGGAGCGCGGGTGAGTTTGAATCGTACTTTCATAAATACCTACCTAAATATAGATGGAACACCTTTTACCAGCCGCGCAGGGCACGAAGTCCTCCCGTTTATGGAAGAGGTAAAAGGTCGGGATAAACGCCTACAACAAACCATTCGGGTGGGAAATTATACTCGTATCAACGGCGGAACTGCGGAGCCTGCCCCGCCCGTATTTTCTTACACGTACACAGGGTACATGCCCATCAAGTGGTCGCTGGATGATACCTATTTTGATGGCGGAAGCCGCAACGACAACTCCATCTGCCTCATGCGCTACGCCGAAATACTTCTCAACTATGCCGAGGCAAAAGCAGAGCTTAAAACCCTAACCGACGCCGATTGGGCAAAAACCGTAGGAGCATTACGCAAACGAGCAGGCATAACGGGTGGTTTTACCGCCAAACCAACCGCTATTGACGCATATCTTCAAGTCCATTACTTCCCCGAAATTACGGATGCTACTCTACTCGAAATCCGGCGCGAACGAGGCATTGAGCTAGTATTTGAGGGCTTCCGATTCAACGACATTATCCGCTGGAAGTGCGGCGAATTAATGGAGCAAATCTGGAACGGTTTCTACGTACCCGCCCTCGACAAACCCTTAGATCTGAACGAAGACGGGAAGAATGACGTCGTTTTTTATAAAATAAGACCTACTACTCAATTGGCGGGGGTAACGTATATTAATGTGGCAGAAACTATAAACGGCGTAGCCAACCCTCAGCGCTTGAAAAACGACACCTACGGAGAACTCACTTGGCTGACCAATATTCCTCGAAAATGGAATGAAAAATATTATCTTTATCCCATTCCGGAAGCGGATAGACTGTTAAATCCAGCCTTAGGACAAAACCCTGGTTGGTAATCCACTCAATTTCAAACTACTATTCTTTCACAAATGAACAAAAGTCTGTTTTTAGGGGTATTGTTTGTACTCTTTGCCCAAAACGTTTATTCACAAAAAAACACCCCGATTGTGGTGGCCACGTACAATGTAAGGTATAACACCCCCAACGACGGCGTCAATGCCTGGCCTAACCGCAAAGAAGAAGTAAAAGCGCTGATTCGCTACCACGAATTTGATATTTTTGGCACACAGGAAGGCTTGCGCGGGCAGTTGGACGACATTGCTGAATTACAAGAATTTACGTTTTTTGGAGCTGGCCGCGACGACGGTCAAAAGGCGGGCGAGCATTCGGCCATTTTCTACAAAAAAGACCGTTTTAAAGTATTACAATCGGGCAATTTCTGGTTAAGCCAAACCCCTGACAAACCTTCCAAAGGATGGGATGCTACCTGCTGCAATCGTATTTGTTCGTGGGTAAAATTCAAAGATGCCACGACGAAGAAGGAGTTTTACTTTTTCAGCGTTCACTTCGACCACCAAGGCGTTGAAGCCCGCCGCCAGTCGGGGAAATTGATGGTGCAGAAAATCAAAGAAATTGCCAAAGATGCACCCACGATTTGCGTGGGAGATTTTAATTCCACCCCCGAAACTGAACAAATTATCGAAATGCAGACGCTGCTCAGCGATGCAAAAAAGGTATCAGCCATGGCTCCTTATGGTCCCGAAGGCACATTTAACTCCTTTAAGTTTGACGCACCGATGAAAAACCGAATTGACTATATCTTTGCAAGTAAGCAAATATCTGTCTTAAAATACGGTGTCCTGACCGACGCAAAAGAGCAACGCTATCCTTCAGACCACCAACCCGTTGTGGCAAAGGTCGTGATTAACTAAGAAGTTTTTTTGCTAAAAATGCCCCCTGAGGAAATTATTAGGGGGCATTTTTATGATTTCTACGGTCGATTTACCCTTGTATTTTCTCCTGATGTCTCCACAAATCCTGAAAAATAGCGCTGTTTTGGCGGAGGGACTCAAACGTTCCTTGGTCGGCGATTCGGCCGTTTTGAAGAATATAGACGTAGTCAAATTTGGTCAAAAGATGCAGACGGTGAAGCGTGGAGACAACCGCCTTACCGCTAAATTCTTCAAACAAACGGTCATAAATCTGCACCTCCGTTTTGGGGTCAACGCTGCTCGTTGGCTCATCCAAAAGCACAATGTCACTGCTTCGGGCGGCCAATACGCCCCGCGCTAAAGCCAAACGCTGTTTTTGTCCGCCTGATAAATTCACCCCTTTTTCCTGAATGTTTGATTGCAGCCCGTTGGGCAATTGCGCAATCACTTCCGAAAAATGCGCGGTGGCGCAAACCGCACTGATGTCGGTTTCTTCAAAAGGCAACCCAAGCGTAATGTTGTATTCAATCGTATTTTCAAATATTTCAGGTTCTTGCGGAAAGAGCGTTACGGTGTCGTTAATTGTTTCAAGCCCCCTAAAATCTTTCCCATCGATGTTGATTTTCAGCCCGCTTTCGGCTTGATACAACCCGCGCAACAGCGCCAACAATGTACTCTTGCCGCTACCGCTTTCACCAATAAACGCCACCCGCTGTCCGCGCTTAATGCTCAACGAAAGATTGTGCAAACTGTGGGCTTTGTGCTCGGCATCGTACAGCTCTTGGTGCGAAAAGTTCAGGTGTTGAATCTGAATCGTTTGCCAAGCAGTCGGCAGCATTTCCTCCGACTCAGCCCGGTGCTGTTGGGAATACGACTCACCAATGGCACGGGCCGTTTGCACGTCGGTATTGTACCGAGTGATTTCGGTATACTGCCAGGCCACATCCTGAAACACACTGGTAAACTGATTGACATACCCTAACAAAGTCACCAACCCACCGACCAAAAATACCGTATTGGGTACATAATTCTCATACACGTAGCCAATGGCGACTACCACATAGATTATTCCAATCAGCACGCTAGCAACAAACCATTTCCACTCATTGATAACCACCGTACGACGAAAAGGCGGAAAAATCTCGGCTACTTTTCCCATCAAGCTATTTTGCATTCGCTTTTCGAGCCGAAGCGTAATCACCGTAATGATATTGGAAAGGCTATCAAAAAGCGTGGAAGAAACGACGTGTTCTTTCTCGTTGGTTTCGTCAAGTGCTTTGATAAACGGTTTGTCAAATTTAAAAATAATCCAGACCGTCAATACACCAATCAAGACGCCGATGCCCCCGTAAAAAGGAGAAAAATATAGAATGGCGCCAAACGAAAAAATAAACTTGGCAAAGGCATGAAAAAACATAAAACCATTTTGAAAGAAATCTCTCAACGCTTCATAAGCTTTTCTGATGCGGTTGATGGTAGCACCGCTGTGGTGGTCTTGATGCCAACGTACCGGCAGATGCAAGGCTTGATGATAGAGTTCATCCAAAAAATTGCGGCTGAGATTAAAGGCCAATTCACGCTCCATTACCCGAGCAGGGCCGTGAAAAGCCCATTCCAACAGCATCAAAAACAAATATCCACCCGCATACATCCAAACGTGTTTAATCACGCCTGTACCTTCTTTTTGAATGGCTTCAATAAACCACCCATAAAGAAGCGGATTGAGGGCATACACGATATTTGCCAAAACAAACAGCCCATATACAAGCAAATAACGCCCCTTTTGCTGGCGGGCATACCGCCAGGCAATACGAAGCAAGGAAATATAGGGGTTTTGCATGGGTTACAATAATCAGCCTCAGGCGATTGTCGTCACTTTTTTCAAATCATCCCAAAAACTCGGGTACGATTTGGCCACCACGTGCGGTTCGGAAATTTCAACAGGAAACACCATACCTACTGGCGCAAAAGCCATGGCCATGCGGTGGTCATCGTAAGTCTCAATCACGGGTGTTGAAGGAGGAGTAGCAGGCGTTTCTGCCTTTTTTCTAACGATATATTTGGTGTTTTGCTCCAATTCAACCAACTCACCACCAATTTTGGGCAATTCTGCCTGAAGCGCCCCTACACGGTCTGTTTCCTTGATTTTCAGGCTTTCAATGCCCGTCATGGTTACCTCAATTCCTGCTACTGCCGCACAGGCCGCCACGGTTTGGGCCAAATCTGGACAATCGGTAAAATCCCACGCAAAAGCTTTGTCAGCGGGAATTTTAGTCAATAAAACACCGCGCTTGGTAAAGGCACTTTTTACGCCCATGTGCTCCATAATTTTCACAATGGCGCTATCGCCCTGCAAGGAGTTTTCTTTAAGACCCAATAATTCTACCTCCGCATCTTTGGCCAACGCCACCAAACTGTACCAATAACTCGCCCCTGACCAGTCAGATTCAATGGCATAGTGCGTTGGGATATAGTGTTGAGCAGGTACGCGAATGGTTTTAGCTTCCCAATTGGCTTCGTGGGTCACGCCAAAAGCCCGCATTTGTTGAAGCGTCATTTCAATATAAGGCCGCGAACCAATTTCTCCCGTCAATTCAAGCGTAATGCCGTCGGGTAACATGGGGCCAATCATCAACAAAGCCGAAATATACTGACTGCTTACATCCCCCCGAATCGTCAGGTGATTTTGGCCCGAATACTGAAAACCGTTAAGCTCGGTAGGAGGATAGCCTTCGTTTTGTTTATACGTAATGTTTGCCCCCAAAATACGCAATGCATCTACTAATATTCCAATCGGGCGCTCACACATGCGCGGTGTTCCCGTCATGGTTTTGTGTTGATTTGTAACGGCAAAATACGCCGTCAAAAAACGCATGGTAGTACCCGCATCCAGTACGTCGGCTACGACATCCGAAGACTGTAAAAGGCGCATCATGGTTTGGGTATCACGTGCAGAAGAAATATTCTCCAATTGGCCTTTAAACTGCGTCAGCGCATTAATGATCAATGCCCGGTTGCTTTCGCTTTTAGAAGAAGCCAGTCGGATTTCGGTACGAATGGGTTGAGTAGGTGGGTTAACAATAACTGAGTTCATGAAATAAGAAACGTTGGATGAAAGACATTGGGCCGAAATAAGTAGCATACTTTATTGTCAAAAGCCCAAGGCATTTCGTCGATTAATATAATAATTTTACAAAGTTAAGGCCATTTTTTTGCTTTTCAACATAAAAAAATACAATTTGCAGCTTGATTTATTCATAGCTTATGAATGATGTTTCGGTTATTATTCTGACGCACAACGAAGAAAAACACATTGAAAGATGTATTCAAAGTTTGCTGCACTTTACGGATAAAATCTTCATCGTAGATTCTGGTTCAACGGATCGTACCGTAGCCATCGCCGAATCGTTAGGGGCAAATGTAATGCATAACCCTTGGGTTACGTATGCGGTTCAATTCAATTTTGGCATCAATCACACGCCTTTTAAGACCGATTGGCTGATGCGCATGGACGCCGACGAGTACGTTACCCCTGAATTAGGCCAAGAGATAAAGCAATCACTTGCCGCTTTGAACAACGACACTACGGGTATCTATGTGAAACGCCGGGTCATGTTTATGAACCAATGGATAAAACGCGGAGGATACTATCCGATTTGGCTTTTAAGGCTTTGGCGAAGAGACAAAGGAATCTGTGAAGAACTTTGGATGGATGAGCACATTAAACTTTCAGAAGGCGCCACGGTCCAATTCAAAAATGACATTGTGGATCATAATCTCAACAACCTGACGTGGTGGACGCAGAAGCACAATAATTATGCCATTCGGGAAGTAATTGATTTATTGGACATAAAATACAATTTTACGGAAGCCAATCGCGTTATACCTAAACTTTTTGGAACGCAGGATCAACGTAAACGTTTCCTAAAGCTGAAATACGCTTCTTTACCCCTTTTCACACGTCCTTTTGCCTATTTTTTTTATCGTTATTTTGTAAAGTTAGGTTTCCTTGACGGCAAAAAAGGCCTGATTTGGCACTTCTTACAAGGACTTTGGTATCGCTTTTTGGTAGATGCCAAAATATATGAAGTTTATCATCGAGTTGGGAAAGACAAACAAGACATCATCGAATTTTTCCGAAATGAATACGGAAAAGACTTATCAGCGGTTCAAAACCGACCTGTCGAAGTACGACAATAGTTGGTACAAGCAGCCACCTTTCATAAAAAATGTGCTTTGGTTTATTACAAACGCCATTTTTTTGAATTCATATTTGCTCGTACCAGTTTCATTAAAACGCCTCATTTTGAGAGCCTTTGGTGCAACAATAGGCACTGGAGTCATGATTAAGCCAAAAGTAAATATCAAATATCCATGGTTACTTAATGTAGGTAATTACGTCTGGATAGGAGAAGAGGTCTGGATTGACAACCTGACGACAGTATCGCTGGGGGATCACGTATGTTTGTCGCAAGGCGCTATGCTCCTTACGGGAAATCATGACTATACCCGCAGTACTTTTGATTTAAGCGTGGGTAAAATCGTCATTGAAGACGGCGTTTGGATTGGTGCAAAAGCCATGGTGTGTCCCAATGTAGTTTGCCATTCGCACGCGGTATTGGCCGTAAATTCGGTTGCAGTCAAAGACTTGGAAGCCTACGGAGTCTATCAAGGCAACCCAGCACAATGGATAAGAGAACGAAAAATAACTGAATAATTACAGCATATACAACAAATATAGCTTCTCCCTCAACAGATAAATTAATAAGGAAGGAGAACGGTTAACATTTCGAAACTTTGAAAGTAAGCATTATAACGGTCGTTTTTAACGGAGAAAAAACCATACGAAGTTGTATTGATTCGGTGCTAAAGCAGTCCTACAAAGACATCGAATATATCATAATCGACGGAAAATCAACCGATACGACACCAGAAATTGTTAAAAGTTACGGCACGAAAATTGCTGTATTTTTGTCCGAAAAAGATGCTGGAATTTATGATGCCATGAACAAAGGCATCTCTCTAGCAACCGGTGAGGTAATCGGCATCTTGAATGCCGACGACTTTTATCACGACGCTTTTGTCATTGAGCATATTGTTGATAGGCTGATAGAAACAAACGCAGAGGCAATCTACGGTGATTTGATTTACGTAAATGCCGACGATACGCACCGAGTAACGCGTTATTGGAAATCTGGTAACTACCAAAGGAGTAACTTTTTGTTTGGATGGATGCCACCTCATCCAACGTTTTTCCTTCGAAGTTCGTCCTATAAGAAATTCGGGACGTATCGATTGGACCTTGGAAGCGCGGCTGATTACGAGCTCATGCTGAGGATGATGTACAAACACCAAATAAGTGTGACCTACCAACCTCAAATCACAACCGTAATGCGAACAGGTGGCGTCAGCAACAAGTCGCTTGATAATCGTTTAAAAGCAAATACAAGCGACCGGATGGCGTGGACTCTCAACGGAATTAAACCTTATTGGTTTACGCTGTGGTTAAAACCCCTCCGAAAAGTTTTACAGTTTGTTTACAAGCCAAAATATACCGAATAATAAATTGCCCCCTATTTTCGTCGTCGATTTTTGTTCGGTAATCTTATTTTTATAATTTTTGTTTTCAAGTTATGAAGGCAAAGTAAGCTGAAATTGAATTTATGAATGCAGATATACTTATAGATGTACTCCGAACACAGTATCAAAATATACTTCAACACGAAGTGTATCAGTGCCTTATATCTTTTTTGATTGCCTGTGCCGTATCCGTTACATCTATCCCCGTCATCATTAACATCAGCGGTTTATTGGAGCTTAAAAAGAAGCCCAATTTTCGGAGCGCTCACCAGCAAGAAACCCCCGAATTTGGCGGAATAGCCATCTACGCCTCCCTGCTGATTGCCCACTTTCTTTGGCCTCATACCAATGAAAACACCGATTCTTACCTGACAAGTTTGGCCGTGGTAGGTCTCACGATTCTGTTTTTTCTGGGTCTAAAAGACGATATTTTGGTGCTCGACCCCAACAAAAAACTGTTGCTTCAAGTATTAGCCGTTTCAACACTTATTCTTTTGGGTGGGCTGAAAGTGGATAATTTCTTCGGGATTTTCGGTATTCATCAGATTCCAGATTTAATCAGCATTCCTTTTACAATCTTTATATTCATTGCGCTCATCAACGCCATTAACCTCATTGACGGGGTCGATGGTTTGGCGGGCGGGATTGCTTTTATTGCGGGGTTGAGTTTCGGGACGTGGTTTTTGCTTAACCACCATTTTTCAATGGCCTGTATGGCGTTCTCGATGTCGGGGGCTTTGCTGGGTTTCCTTCGGTTCAATTTCTCCAAAACCAGCAAAATTTTTATGGGTGATACAGGCTCACTTATTGTCGGTTTTTTGTTGGCTTTTTTTGCCGTAAAATTCATCCGACTCAACGTCACCTATATCCACGACAGCAGCGCATTTTTCAACGCACCTATTTTGGCGGTTGTGCTTTTGATTGTTCCGATATTTGATACACTGCGGGTATTTCTGGTACGTATACTTAACCGACGTTCTCCGTTTAAGGCCGACCGCAATCACATGCACCACGTTTTATTGGATAATGGCCTGAGCCACTTCCAGACTTCAATTACACTTTGGAGTATGACTATTGTTAACGTGATTGGTTATTTTTTGACTTTTAAGTACATTACAAATACCCAGGCTTTCTTTGTACTGGTAGGTCTTTTCTTTTTATATCTGCTTATTGGATATGTATTGAAAATGCGAGCGGTAAAAATGAAGAGGCAGGTATCTTGGGCCGATGTATGGAAACCTCAAGATTTACGCAGCCAACGTTACTCATGGGCAAAGAGATTCATTAAAGGATTATAATAACAGAAGAGAGGCTTAGTGCTTCTCTTCTGTTATTTGATAGATACCCCACCCGATATAATCATCTTCATCACATCGGCACTAGAGAGGCCTTCGAGTACTTCAATATGCTCCGCCGAAACAATAAAAAGTTCTCCAGAAAAAGCATAAGAATGGGGACAATAAACTGCCATATAGCCTTCCAATTGCAAATTGGACAAATCCGTTTGAGTAATAAAACCCAGTTTTTTAAGATTTGACTGTTGATTAACCGTTACCAGCACAGGTTGGTTAAATTTTCGCTTGTCGCCCACAAAAGCTGTGATGAGGTCTTTGAAGGAATAATAGATAAGACTCACCAACGGCATCTGCTTCAAAATGCTTTGGCCAAAAGCAAAAAATGACTGCGGCACAAAACGCGAGAAAATAAATCCCAAAAAAACGATACTTGAAAGGATAATCAACAGCCCCAAACCAGGTAAGTAAAGGGTCTGTTTGTCGCTTGTGTCAATATAAATGGGAAGAATACTGTCTAAATACCCAATCCCTTCTTTGATAATTACGAATGTAAAATAGGTCGGCGCTACCAATATAAGCCCACGGCCAAAGTAGGCCAGAATACGTTTAACGATACGATTTTGTAGCATTTTACGGCATAATAATAGTTTTACACTTGCCCGATTCTTGTAACGGCATCAACAAATCGGCAAGGCATTTGTTCTTCTCAACTGCGAATGTTTTAGGTAAGTTCCTTCTCTCGAACGCCATTAATCCCCTAATCGGCTCTAAAAATGGATAAAACTCTAAAAAAAAGAAAAAGATATTTCTTTATAATTACCCGATTTAATGAGATGTTTACATTTGAATACTACCCCTTCAAATTTACTTGTCTTCCGGTAAACGCGACCAATTGTATGGTGTCATTCTAATTTAATTACCCATATGCCGCGTACCAAAAATAAAATACATTCTCCATACTATATGGGAGCAATGGCTAAGTATTGCGACTTGGCCATTGGCGGTCATCCTTCTGCCCGGCCCACTGGGGAGGAACAGGCCGCGTGGTTTGCAAAACACCTTCGCAAAAAGGGTGAGCAAGGGGCCGATTGGGACGTGCCTGGTGTAGAAAGCCTGAAAAAAGTTTACTGTAAAATGCGCCGCTCCCCGTGGAGTTGCAGCTTCGATGAGTCAACGCTCAATAAAGTTTGCGGTATGATTGGGAAGGACGTGGAGTTTGCTGATTTCGAAACGTATGAGGACTTCAAAAAATGGATGGGTGAACCGCCAAACGGAGACGAAAATTGGCTGGCAATCATTGCCCGCGAACGCATCCAACAGCTTTTTGAGGAAACCGAAAAACAAAAATTATTGATACGGAATGCCGAAAATACGGCCCGTTCGCTCACGTTTGACATTGAAAAAATTGAGCAATACTTTGCGGTCGGAAACCTGTCGGCGGTGGAAGCGAATAAGTACGCTAAGTTTCAAAAAAAGCAACTGGAGCAACTGGAAAAACTGGCGGATTTTGCCATTCAGGAGATTGCTACCGAGTCGTTTGTTAAAGCCTTTAACACGGTATTTGTGTACGACAGCAATAAAATTTTGACCGTGACCTTGACCGCAAAACTTTGGAACTTTGCGTGGAAAATAGACCAATATCTAAAAGGATTGGTAAAGCCTAGCCCAGAAATGCTCCGCTATATGCTGGATCTCAAATGTAACCTGATGAAAACCGCAGGGGCAATGGAGAAGAACGAAATAGCCCAACAGCTTAACCGTGAATTTTTAGAACTGATTGACGAAAACGCTCCCCGCCACACGTTTGATTTATCCCCTCTGATTTCGTATCATTTGAGCAATTGCATCATTAATCCCCACTTCTACCACTTAAACCCCGAGTATCGCTCCAGCACCGATGAGTCGACTTCCCAAAAATCGCTCTCTCCGTTTTATTATTATCTGCTGGGTATTATTCAATATTACAGAGGTCGTCAATTTTACACGGCAGCGGTCCAAAACCTCCACCATGCACTTGATCATTGGAGCAAAACTGAGCTGAATAAAAGCGTGGAGGCAGCCCACGCATACTATTTACTGAGCAAAATACAACAGGAAATGGGGTACTTTGTTGAATCGATGTCGCTTTCCGAAAAAGCAAACATTATTTTAGGCAACGTTGCCGAAATGGATACTTTTTTTGAGAATCACCCTATTTTCGCAAAAAAGAGTACGCACAATATTGAAAAAGAGCCCCGTTGAGGTATCAATGGGGCTCTTCAGAAACCAAAAAGCATGACAACGGCAACGCCTCGACTTATGCTTTTTTTGCTTGCAGTTTTTTAACGGTGTATACCGCTGCACCTACTGCCAATGCCACCGACAAGAGTTTTACTACTTTTTTCACGGCTTTATGGATGATTTAGAAATGAGTAAAATGAACATTTAATGCTAATTTAGGACTTTATCTCAGGGTAGAGTTCACACGGTTGCACCTAATTAATAAGACTCCTAAAAGAGGCAAAAAGTTGATTGGTTTTGCAAAAAAATTACAGCAACAAAAGTGCCAATTTTTAAGAACGAGTTATAGCGTAGAAATACGTGTTTTAAGACCGTTTGATAATTTTTTACAATCTTTTCCCCAATTCTTCCAACTGTTGGTCCGTAAAATCCATGTGCGTCACAAAGCGCACTAGATGTTTGCCAAACGTAACGGCTCGAATTCCTTTTTGCGCCAATTGAGCCACGTAATCAACGGCAAGGATGGTTTCTGGCAAACGGAAGATGACAATATTGGTATCAATCGGGAAAATCTCTTCTACTTCAGGGAGTTGTTGAAGCATCTGCCCAATGGCTCGGGCCCGGGCGTGATCTTCGCGCAGACGCTCCACGTGATAATCAAGGGCATAAATACCCGCGGCGGCCAAATAACCCGCCTGCCGCCAGCCGCCCCCCATTACTTTTCGGAATCGTCGCGCTTGTTTTACAAAATCCTTCGTCCCCAACAACAACGACCCCACTGGACAACCCAACCCTTTGGAGAGACAAATGCTGATGCTATCAAACACACGGCCGTACTCCACGGGAGATTCGCCCGTTTCGACCAAAGCGTTGAAGAGTCTAGCACCGTCAAGATGCAAGCCTAGACCATGCTCGTTGCAAACCAGGCGAATGGACTCAATATCCGACAAATTATAATAGCATCCTCCGCCTTTATTCATCGTATTTTCGAGCGAAACGAGCCTCGATACAGCCGCATGAACATCGTCGGGATTATTGACGGCATCTCGTACCTGCTGTGCGTTGATACGACCACGGTCGCCCTCCAATAATTTAACCGAACTAAACGAATTCAGCGCTATTCCTCCTCCTTCGTAGAGGTAGATATGAGAATTCTTGTCACAAATTACTTCACTACCCGGACGCGTATGTACTCGAATTGCCAATTGATTGGTCATGGTCCCCGAAGCACAAAACAAGGCCGCTTCCATTCCAAACAATCGAGCCGCTTTTTCTTCTAATGCATTGACCGTCGGGTCATCGCCAAAAACATCGTCGCCGACAGAAGCCGAAAACATGGCTTCAAGCATGGGTTGAGTAGGCTTGGTTAGGGTATCAGAACGAAGGTCGATGGACATTATGGGGGATTGGTTGGTTTAAAAATTTGAGCGATGCAAAAATAACAAAAGGCGGACTTCTCCGCCTTTTGTTGTGGGAATAAACTGAAAACAATCAGCTTTTCAACACCAATGTGCTGGCAATCATATCGTGCAAGGCCTGTTTTTTGGCGGTAAAGGCCGCCATAATGTACCCAATCAGCATAATCATCCCCGAAACAATGCGCCCAACAAAACGAATTATTGCGGTGGTCGGGGTAATACGATTTCCGTTGAGGTCTGTTACTTTAAGTCCCATCGCTATTTTACCCAGAGTAGCCTGTTTTTCTGACGACTCCATTAGCACAAAATAAACGCCGCTGATGCCCCAGCTTACGAGCTGAATCATCAAGCCCGCTCCCATCATTGCCGAAAAAATGCTCATCGCCTCTCCGGGCTCCATTGTTTCGAGCGAATCTGTGTCAATCTTGGACGCTACCCCCAGACCTAAGGAAATCATAATCGGTACAATAATGAATGATTGAGCAACTCCAATAATGATTCCATCAATAATCAAGGCGACTAGCCGGCGACCAAAACTCGCATAGTTGGTAGGTTCTCCTACCTGAGTAATTACATTTTCCATGTTAAAAAGATTAAAAGGTTTCGAACGAATAGGTTGTACAAACCTATGATTTTCAGGCAAAAAACCAAACATTTTAGCCCATTCTTTCGCTGGTGTATTGAAGTTTTTTCTCTTTTTAATACCAAAAAGCCCACCTATATCTACTTGGCAATTTTCGTCAGCATTTACTTTCCTTTTGGCAACTATCTTTCGCCCTTTTCAAACACTTTCCAAAACCCTCCCAGCCACTACCATTTTTGATTAACTAGCCCTTCGCTTGCAGCACCTATTCACCCAAACTTCACAAAAACAGTCATATTGTCAGCAAAAAACAACCTAAAATTGACACATTAAGACATTTTGTCATTAATATAAAACCCACAGAAAACCAAACAAAAAAATACAATTAATTGAATATCAAACATTTAAATAAAAATAGATTATGTAAGTCAATTATTTTGTTGGTAGGTGGTACAAAAGTTGAAGATATAGAACCGTCGCATCGGCGAACCGTCGCATCGGCGAATTGAATCAGAAAACTTAAAACACTAAAAAAATAACAATCATGGCAACTTTAGTAAAAACAAACGGCAATTTCCCCAACTTATTCGGAAGTGTATTTGGCAAAGACCTCAATGACATTTTTGCCCCTGCTACATTGAGCAACTATGGCGTACCAGCCGTTAATATCGTAGAACACGAGGGTGGTTTTCGACTAGAAGTAGCCGCTCCTGGTCTCAAAAAAGAAGATTTTAAAATCAACTTAGAAAACAACGTGTTGACGATTTCGGCCCAACAAGAGCAAAAAAACGAAGAAAGTACTGAGAAATACACCCGCAAAGAATTTAGTTACACAAGTTTTCGCCGGGCTTTTACCTTACCTAACACCATCAACGGCGACCAAATCAACGCTGCTTACACCGACGGAATATTAAAAATCGAACTTCCTAAAAAAGACGAAGCGAAAAAATCGCCACGTATTATCGAAATCGGCTAATCCAGAAGAATAAATAACAGAAGCCCCACTTCTTGGATAAAGAGTGGGGCTTCTGTTATTAGCGTGTTGATGGTTTTGAGAATCCAACAACACGGCGCTTAAAGCAGTACAATATCATTTGCATTGGCTACTTCAAAGTTTTGAGTTTTGAGGTTTTGAGCAATTGAGCTTGAAGATTCTTTTGCTTTGGCCACCGCCACCGACGTACCTTCTTCATCCACAATTTCAACCGCTTCACCCGCTTCAAAATCTCCTTCTACTTCCGTGATGCCGACGGCTAAAAGGCTTTTTCGATTTTGAAGGGCCAACGCCGCCCCCGCATCGATTAGGATACGCCCCGCTACCAAACTACCACTTCCGAGCCAGCGATTGCGGGCCGAAAGCACGCTTTCCTGTGAAACAAACACAGTTCCAGTCTCTTCACGCAATGCCCTTAAAATACCATCCGACTCGTTCATCCCGAAGATAATCGTCCGAATGCCCATGCGCATCGCGAGTTTGGCGAAGGTAAGTTTAGAGGTCATCCCCCCCAAACCTACGCTAGACTTATCCGTTCTGACGTACTTAAAAACATCATTTACCTGCGAAACTCTCGGGATAACTTTACCAGTATTGTCCAACAATCCACCCACTGATGTACACAACATCAACGTGTCGGCACCGAAACCTACCGCAATGAGGGTTGCCAGTTCGTCATTATCAGAAAACTTTAATTCGCGGCTGCTGACTACGTCGTTTTCATTTACAATTGGGATAATGCCGTTGTCCCACAACTCCTGAAAGGTTTCTTTCATTTGTAAAAACTGGTCGCGATTGGCAAAATGCCCTCGCTCGCAGAGGCTCTGGGCCACGGGAATCTCATAAGGGGCAAAGAACTGCGCGTACTTGTTGAGCAATAGCAGGTTACCAATGGCCGCCGCCGCTTTACGCTGGGCTATTTCGCCCGCATAATTGCGGATATACTGCTTGCCAGCCGCCACCGCCCCCGACGATACAATCACCAAATGATACTCCGAATACAACTGCGCCACCTGCCGCGCAATCTCCACCATCACCAATTGATTCAGCTCTCCATTGGCTTTGGTAATGGCCGCACTTCCAAATTTTATAACTAAGATGGGTTTTGACATTAATCGTAATCTTTGCGGCAAAGTTACGAACCAGAAAGGGTTACCCAAATTTAGAGTTCAGGAATCAGCAGACAAAAACATAAAAAAGGATATTTTCTATCCTACTCAGCAACTCAAGCTACAGTATTTTCAAAAAGTAAGCTCACGCATAAATGGGGTAAGAATTCCCGATTCCCCATAATACAACGCTCACTTTTGCGGTTATTTCCCCTTTTATGCATTCATAGTCACTCCCTATTTTTTATTTATCTCAATCCGTAAACCTGCAAATTAAAAATATAACAAATTGATTACAAGGACATTAACAAGCATATATTCTTAGGCACAACCATTGTTATTTCTTCAAAACGGCCTGTCAGGGCACACTTTTTTAATCTTACTAGACAAATGACCGCACAAGCGTCATTGTTATGTATCACCAAAAATCATCAAAGAAAATTGTTATGGAAACAAACACAAGTGAAAAAAATCGCCATCTGACAGGCATGTTCCGGGACCGGGAAAGTGCGGAGAAAGCCTATAATTCACTAACCGAACGCGGCTATACCAAAGACGATGTCAATCTGGTCATGTCTGATGAAACCCGCAAAAAATATTTCGACAAGGACGATGATGTCAATACCGAGCTAGGCGACAAAGCCATGGAAAAAGCGGGTGTGGGCTCGGCCATCGGTGGTACACTCGGGGCCATTGTGGGGGCTATTGCCGCCATAGGTACTACACTGGCCCTTCCAGGGCTCGGGCTTGTAATCGCAGGACCAGTAGCGGCAGCCTTAGCCGGTGCAGGAGCTGGGGGCTTAACGGGCGGGCTAGTAGGTGCGCTGGTAGGTTCTGGTATTCCAGAAGACAGAGCCCATGAGTACGAAAAAGGTATCAAAGACGGTGGAATCTTTATGGGCGTGAAACCCAAAAACGAAGAAGATGCCCGTTATCTGAACGAATCCTGGAACCAAGGCCAAGGCCAGCAGAGTCATTACTAGCACTAATATCTTCTGAAAACCAAAGCACCCGGTGGCGTATAGTCATCGGGTGCCTTTTTTTTGCATTTTGCCGTTCATCTGTTTTACGGTTTAGCTACATGTCTCCCCCAACGACTTTTGACTTTTCAGCACAAAAAATCAGGGTCTTCTATCCTGGTAATAAGATAAAAGACCCTGTGTCAGATAGTACCCAAAATGTGGAGAGAAATCCCCTCCCGGGAAGTGCTCAAAAAAGATGCGTCGGCTACTTTCGAGCTACATTCTTCTTTACTTTTTTACCTCTGTTTTCGGCCCATTCTTCCGCTTTGGCAGTAGCAATGGCAATGGCACTTCCTTCGTCGCGCCCATCTTCCAAGAGTGCATTCGCAATTTCGATGGCTTTATCGCGTACCGGTTTCATGAGGTTCTTCATCGAAGGCGGAAAATCATCTTTAGTCCAAGGCATAGCTGTATCCGTTAAAAGGGGTGTGGATAATGACCTTTTCTTACATTTTATCGGTTTTTTTTTCCGTTTGTTCCGCCATTTGCAAATGGCGTTTTAACGTCGGTAGCGTTTTGGCAGCAAACGCCTTTATATCGGCGTCATTTCCTTTATCAGCGGCTTTCTCAAACGCGTCGATATCTTTTTTGTGGTCATCCACCATCATATTCATGTACTCTTTGTCAAATTCTTTACCAATTTTAGTGGTAAGGTCATTGACCATTTTCTGGTGTTTTTCCATGAGCATGGCGGGAAGCGTAATGCCTTTTTGAGCGGCCAATGATTTCAATTCATTGTTGGCTTTGGTGTGGTCGTCAACCATCATTTTGGCAAAATTCTTCACATAGGCCGATACAGCTTTATTAGCCGCCAATTGGCCCAATTCCACTTCCATCATGCCTCCGCTGGCGGCTTCAGTCAGAAACTCGGTATCTTCATCCTGAGCATCGGAAGCCGAATCAACCGACATAACAGCTGTATCTGCGGTAGAATCATTTGTGTCTTTGTTTTCTGAAGAATTACAAGCGGCGAAGCCCCACATTACGATGAGGGCCGACACCCAAATAAGTTTTGTTTTCATAACATTTTGTTTTAAAAGGTTGAATAACACAGCATTCTGATAAAAAGCTATGCCGGGCCTTTTAAAAATCTTATTCCATACAAAAAGCGAGCGACTTTCGCCGCTCGCTTTTTGTATGGAATTCATCAGGAAACATCTTTATTTGTCAAACCACTGTGGCGTATCCAACGTCAATCCAGAAGGCGTATTAGGATTGGAATTAACCTCTTCGCTACGGTAAAGCAGGCGGCGTATCAACCCCGCTACCGGTGCCCCCGTTGGAGTAGTCATAGCAGGCACTTCCTGTCCAATTGTCCCCGAACGACGGTGCTGCACCCAGCCTTCAATCGGCCGCATAAACAAGTCTAAGTATTGCTGTTGCGCCAAAACTGTTTTGTAATTGGTGGCCGTCAGGGCAGGCAAAGCCGCAACATAGGCATCCGTTTGGGCCGCAGTGACTCCCAAGGCCAACATTGATTCGCGCACCCCAGCCCGCATCTTGGTCGTAGCTGCCTCAAAGCCTCCAGGGGCAAATCCTCGGGCAATGGCTTCGGCTTCAAACAACAATTGTTCTGAATACGAAAACGATACTTCGGGCAGGTCGGGTTTCAGCAAGTTCATGTTAACCAAAGCAGATTTGGTGGTATAAACTTCAACGGGCCCCAACGCAATAAATTCATTGGGGGCCGCATCCGTGCCAGGCTGATAAAAATACGGAATCCGTGGATCTTTGAGCGACACCAGCAAGTCATAAACGGGCTTGGAGCAATACCAATCCGACTGTACGCCTCCCCTAAAAATAGCCGTAAACGAAAAGCGCGGGTTCTGACGACCTGGTTGATTGTAGTATTTATACAACATGGCATCGGCATTAGAAGAAATCATATTTCCCCCCGCAACCAACTGACCAATGGCTGCACCCTTGGTAGGGTCAGAATCGACCATTGAAAATAAGATTCTCATTTTCAACGAATTGGCAAACTTACGCCATTTAGCCATGTCACCACCATAATACAAGTCATTGGGGGCAATAATACCTTTAGCGTTCAAGTCAATCAGCCCGATGGCTTCGTCGAGTAGCGCAATAGTGCCGTTCAATACATCCTGTTGTTTGTCGAATTTAGGAAAGTCTACTTTGCCGTTTGCAGCTTCAGTAAACGGAATATCCCCCCATAATAAAGAGGTTTGCGCGTACGCAAACGCCATCAAAATTTTACACTGAGCCACCGCATTTTTATTGACAGGTTGGGTGTTTTGGGCAATCTCAATGGCCACATTCAGGTTTTTTAGAACGTCGGTGTACGTCCGTCCCCAAGCGCTGCGGATACGGGTCTGGTCATACTGCGACTGCGAAAGACCCCAACGACCGCCCGAAGCCCACATTTGGTTCATCAGGGCGATGGGCCAAGTGAGTTCGGCCACGCGCAAAAGCGAAAATTGCGTAGAAGCTCCCGAAAACAACAACGCAGGGTCAACCGATGTAGAACGGTTGGGGTCGATGTTGATGTTGCTGTCTTTGAAACAAGCCGTTGTGGAAATGGCCAGCAAAGCGGCTAAAATCAGCTTTTTCATGTTGGTTGTAGTTGATATAAGTGAATATTTTTATTAAAAAGTAAATCGTAAGTTACCGCCCACGGTGCGACTGCTCGGGATACTTCCGCGCTCTAGTCCTTCTCCGATGAGGCCCGTCCCCAATACGTTGGCTTCGGGGTCAATGTGCGGCACTTTCGAACTGATAATCCACAGGTTACGTCCCTCTAAACCTAACGCAATACTGCCAAAAGGTGTTTTGCTAATCCACGATTTAGGCAAATTATAGGCAATGCGCACCTCGCGCAATTTGGTATAAGAACCGTCGAAAATGTTGTTTTCTGGACTGACCGAATTATCCAATTGGCTCCAGTATTGTTGAATGCTCGCCACTGGTTTATCGTTCGGACGGAAGGTACCGTCGGCGTTACGAATCACGCCTGGATCAATGAAAGGAGTCCGGTTGTCGATGGCCGTTTCGGCGGCTAAGCCACTACCACGCACAATACTTACCGTTTGTGAGTTGATTACCCCGCCCTTGCGCACATCCACCAGAAAGTTAAAATCAATGCCTTTGTAAGAGAAAGAGTTGTTGATACCCAACGTCCAATCAGGATAAATCGAGCCAAATACCTTTCGTGGGCCGGGCGTCCGTAAGCCCGTTGTGGGGTTGATGATGATATTTCCCTGCGGGTCACGCAACCAGCCTACGCCCTGAATACTAAACGTTTCGCCAGGACGCGCCACCACAAAAATCCCAAATCCGTCGCCAGAAGTGGTGATAAATTCGGTCAATCCAGGCGCTAAAGATTCCACGCGGTTGATGTTTCGGTTGAAGTTAAAGGCCGCATCCCAACGAAAACCCGAACGAGTTTTGAACGGCGTAACGGTCAGCATCGCTTCTAGACCTCTGTTAGAAATTTCACCTACGTTCAAACGTCTGGCCGAGTAACCCGTCGTTTGGGGAATGGCAATGGAGATGATTTGGTCATAGTTGAGGGTTTTATAATACGTCATGTCCAAACCCAAACGTCCGCCAAAAAACTTCAACTCTGCTCCGAATTCATACGAAGTTTGCTGCTGTGGACGGAGGTTGGTGGGTGGCAAAATATTGGTGGCTCCAAAAGCCGACGCCCCACCGATAGGATACAAAATATTGAACGTATAAATATCGCTGGCCTGCGTCAATGGATTGTAGGTAAACGACAATTGGTAGGGGTCTTCGTCTGAACCGACATTGGCGTAATTGGCGCGAAGTTTGGCATAACTCAAAATGTCATTTTTAACAATTCCTAAATTCGGAAATGCTTCAGTCAACACAAAAGATACGCTTGCCGATGGATAAAAATAGGAGTTGTTGTTAACAGGAAGCGTTGAAGACCAGTCATTTCTACCCGTTACGTTGAGAAACAAATAGTTTTTGTAATCAAAACTAAAGTCGCCATACACCCCAAAGATATCGCGCCGGCTGAAGAAGTTGGACGGCACGTTGGATTGGGCGTTGGCAAAAGTATAAAGTTGGTCAATGTTTAAACCTTCCGACAACAAACGCGAACGGCGAATGGTACGTTGGTTAAACTGATGCCCAACGATGCCTTTGAACGTCCAGTTGGTATTGATTTTGCGCGAAATCGTCCCCAAAATATCCGTTTGGAGTTCCCGCTCAAAAATATCGTTGGTTTCAAACTGCCCGTTTAGGCGTCCGCGTGTTCCTTTGCGCGTTACAGCGCGGCGGTTTTCGGTAAAGAAGTCCGTGCCCACGCGCCCCGTTACGTTAAACCAAGGAGTTACATCATAGCTTAGGCTGGTTCCACCGTATACGCGGTCAACAGTATTGGAAAAACGGTTGAACGCCGTTACGAAATAAGGGTTGTTCTGAACACCATTAAGGTCAATAGAACGCGCCAAATCGCCCGTCCAACCTGCGGGAACCGCCTGCGTCGAAGGTGCGAAAAGATTGTTTCTCAATTCGTTAATATCTACCGTCACGGGTAAACCCGCCAAAATTGTAGCGATGATATTGGTCGTATTTGAGCCTTGCTGCGGGCGTCCGTCGCTGGTGGTACGTACGTAGTTCACCCACGCGCGCGAAGTCAGTTTATCCGTAATTTTTTTGCCTGCATTGATAGCAAAGGTATTGCGGTTCAGTTCAGAACCTGGCACCGTTCCCGTTTGACGTAAGTTGGTATAACCGATACGGTAATCCCCTTGGTCGGTAGCGCCGTCCAGCGAAACACTATTAATCATGGTGTGACCCGTCACAAAGAAATTTTTCCAGTTTTGCGGATATGCCTGCAATCCCTGCACGGTTTCGCCTTTGTAATCTTTGACAGGTCCTGTTACGCTTGAAATCTTTGGTCCCCAGCCATTCCCTGACTGAGGATTATACACCCCCAAATTTCCCTGTGCGTACTCTGTTTGGAGTTCAGGAACCCGTAAAACATTGTCGGTACGATAAGACGAGTTGACCGTCACGTTCATTTTTTTCGCTCCTTGCTTACCGCGTTTGGTCGTAATCACAATCACACCGTTGCGGGCCCGCGAGCCGTACAAAGCCGACGCTGCCGCCCCTTTTAGCACGTTCATGGTTTCAATGTCGTCGGGGTTCAAATCTCCCGCCCTGTTACCTACGTCTACCCCACCCGTCACCACGTCGGTTTCGGAGTTGTTAAAAGAAGAGTTTGAAATCGGGATTCCGTCAACCACAAATAGCGGCTCGCTGGAGCTTGAAATGGAGTTGGCACCGCGAATCATGACGCGGCTAGAACCACCCACTGTACCCGACTGCTGCGAAATGCGCACCCCTGCAATCCGACCCGCCATTGAATTGAGCACGTTTGGGTCGCGCGCTTTGACGAGCTCAGCGCCGCCGATCGTCGAAACAGCATAGCCGAGTTCCTTTTTCTCACGCACAATGGCATTGGCCGTTACGACCACTTCGTTCAAATTGACCAAATCAGCCTCCAATTGAATATTGATTGTGGACTGGTTTCCAATTGTGACATCCGCCGTTTTGTATCCAATGAACGAAAATACCAACGTACCCGCTTTGTCGGGAACGCTGATTTGGTAGGTACCATCGGCCTTTGTAGCCGTCCCTACGTTGGTTCCCTTGAGCAAAACATTGACGCCAGGAACACCTTCATTTTCGGGTGAGGTGACCTTTCCCGAAATCGTTCTGGTCTGCGCTCGTCCGAGCATAGACATGCCTAACAACATTAACAGAAGTAGCCTTCTTTTCATGAGGAGATTTGGTTTTTATGGTGTACAGAAAATGGGTAATCGAAAAAAAAGTGCTACTTTGGCTGAATAAGGAACACTTCTAGGCTATTTCACACGTCGTACAGCAGTAATTACGACTGGATTTTTTAGCAATTGCATGGGATTGGAGAAAGCATTGGTCGGCCCAGGTTGGCCCGTTTCCCCTTTCTGAATTTTGCGTACCACCTTCATGCCTTTCACTACCTTACCAAAAGCAGCAAATCCCTGACCGTCGGGGTTTCTCTTACCTCCAAAGTCTAGTTCAGGCTGGGCATTGATACAAATAAAAAATTCGGAAGCGCCACTCTCGGGCTTCCCGCGCGCCATCGAAATGGTGCCATCCACGTGCAGGATCCCCGTTTTGTTGGTTGTTTCCTGCGGAATGGGCGGCAGCATTTTGGTAGAATCACTTTGAAGTCCTCCCTGGATTACTTCAATTTTGACAGGGCTAGTAGACTGATTGTCCATACGTACGACGCGGTAAAATTTACCACCATCGTAGCGTTTTTCATCTACATAGCGAAGAAAGTTGGTCACCGTAATCGGGGCTTTATCGGCGTAGAGTTCAACGATAATATTACCCATTGAGGTTTCAATTTGAACCCTCTGGGCAAAAGTTAACGAAAACGAACTGAGAATAAGGGCGAAAACAAATAAAGGTTTATTCACAAGAGAGACTATTTTGGCTGAATAGATGACCAATATAAATGTTATATCCCATTAAGTCAAGCACTTGCCACTAAACCTCTAAAAATTTAAAGTTGTTTATGGAATTATACAAAAAATTTAAAAATATATACCTAATAGCACCGAACATCCATTAGTGCCGCTGGGACATTTGCCGAAGGATGCTCTACTTCAATGGTAAGAGATTGGGTTAGGATGGCATGTTCCAATACAATCGTCCGCTGACTTTGGTGATTATCTTTGATCTGAGCAACAAGCTCATTTTTATCGTTTAAAATTTGCACATTTTTTACGCAAAACGGCATTTCATTTTCGGGGTGCGACATCAGAACGGTTTCCATCGGGTGGTCAAAATCCGTATCAAAATGCAGCACAATTTTCTTTATTTGTTGTTTTTCGGGCCAATCTAAACGCAATTTGGGGTTCTCATCTTTATAATCGGCCACCCATGCATTGGGCTGATTGGTAGGCCGTTGGAGACCATTCTGGATATTCTCCGCTCCAAAAGCCCGTAAAGCTGGCTCAAATTTTACCGCTAAATTCTTGCCCAACGGACGTCTTTGCGGACACCAAAACTCAAACGTATCTACCCCAATATCTTCAACGGGTTCTTGTTTGCCGTAGTTAGAAACCGCTTTATTAACTAAATTAAACACTGATAACAACCCCGTAATGCGTTGGTCGGAATACGGCAATTTTACTTTTTCATTTTTTTGAATGGTCAAAAACGCGTAGCCCAAATTTTCTAAGTCTTGATATGCTTTCAGTGCATCAGCTATGTTAAAAGCTAAATGCACACAATTACGGCCTTTTGCCAACGGAATCAGGCGTTTTTCAAGGATAATATCAGGCGTGTGGTTGGTGGCCTTGCTCGAAATCCGAAGTTCTACTTCTAGTTCGGTTGGTTCATCGGCGTAGGGGTGAAGAATGGTTTTAAATTTAACGTTGGCAATCGGCAACATCTGCGCCGCCGAAAAGTCCATACGTTGCGGCTCACCCGACGGCATTAATTCTTCCAAAGCCAACGCACTGCTCGCCGAAATCGTGGCTTTTTGAACCAAATCTTGGGCATCCTGCAAACGCAGATTTGGAATGTGTTGCCCTGTTTTGAGCAATTCCTGTTGTAGATACCCAATGTGTTGCGTCTCTGAAAGCTGACGCGGCAGCAGTCCTTTTTCAATGCATACTTTCGCGGCCATACCCACGGCCTGCCCACCGTGGGCACTCGTAGCCATCACCCGCGACGAACCAAACGCTACGTGGCTCGCCGAAATGATACGCCCTGCTATGAACAGGTTATTGATATTTTTAGAATAGAAACAACGATACGGAATTCCGTAGATTCCTTTGCTGTGCCATTGATTACAGCTGGATTGCCCGATTTCCGAAAAAACTCCATCTGAAGGATGTAGGTCAATCGACCAACCACCAAAAGCAACATCATCATAATGAGCACGTTGCTCTACTATATCCTGCTGAATCAGCATATAGTCTCCTTCAAAACGACGGCTCTCGCGTTTGCCAGGAATATGCCCGACCCATTCCAAAGTGAGGTTTGCCGCGTCGGGGAAATTGCCTGAATTTTTAATATAATCCCACACCCCGTAGACCACTTTCCACAATTCCCACTTGATGGTTTCGGTATCATGAACGGTATCTAACCGCCCTCCGTACTCAATCCACCAGAGTTTGCAGCCAAACTCCTGCGTGTTGAACGAGCGGAATTTAGGTACTTTTTGGGTGACATCATGGGAAAAACTAGGTGGCACAAAGGTGATGGGTTTTCCTGCATCTTTGGAATAAAAATAAAGGCTGTGGCCCAGCAATTCACCGTACTCTTTGGAAGGCGCAAATTTCTCCCCAAACTCGTCCTTTGACTCCGCGCCCATGCGGAAAGCGGCCCCCGACAAAAACCCTAAAATACCGTCGCCTGAAGCATCGCAAAAAAGCGGAGCAACGAGTTCATATTGCGTTGAATTTTGGGAACAGAAAGCATATACCTTCGAAATTGTATCAGGCGAAGATTTCTCTAAATCGTAGACCGAGGTATTGAGCAGAAGCGTGATATTTGGCTCAGAAACGACTTTTTCGAGCAAAATAGTATCAAAGATTAGCGGATTGCTGTCGGGATTGCGGTACATATTTTCGACCAATAATTCGTCAATCACCCCGCCTTCCCGCGCCCATCGGTTGTTGTTGCCCATGTGTGAGGTTGCTCCCAATACCCACAATCGCACTTCACTCGATGAGTTGCCCCCCAATACTGGGCGGTCGGTAACGAGCACTACGTTTATCCCTGCCCGGGCCGCCGTAATGGCTCCGCACAATCCCGCTAAGCCTCCTCCTACCACGATCAAATCAGCGGTTAATGTGACACTTTTAGGCAATCTTTTGCCTGTTGCTTCTGCTTTAATCATCCCTATTTCTTTCAAAAATTCGTAATAATCGTATCGCTTTGCTGTTTAGACTTTCCAAGTCTGCTTATTTCAATTCAAATGTTTCGGTAATGACCGAAAAACCCGTGGGTTTCAATATTTCCAATTTTACATTTTTCTCAAAGCCACGCACTAGAACCTTTATCTCTGTGCTTTGACCCGGCTGTAAATCAGGAATCACGACCGTTTTTCCGTCGGTTTTAAGCAGGTATTTTTTTATGGCATACGCTGGGAAATCATTCCGGGCTTTTACCCGAATCATTAATTGATGTTGCCCCTGTCCTCCCGCCTGATAACTTACTTTTTCGAGCGTAACGGGCGACATTTCGCGGCGGTGGGCCGCATACAAAGGCCGTTGAGCACGCTCTGGGCCTACCAAACCCCACGGGCGATAGCCATTGGGAGCCGTTCCTGCGTGCCGACTTTGATAATCATTGTACGACCACCACGAAGCCCCAACGATGTAAGGGCGCTTTCTAATTTCAACCATTACACTCTCTAAATGAAACACTTGACCTGCTTCTCCTGCCGCATTATCGGCACGTGTTCCCCACTCGCTGATTAGAATGGGTTTATCGGGGTAGAGGGCATGAATATGATCAAACGCTTTGGCGTGGTTTCCGTAGGTATTAGTCGAGACAAAATCGCAGTATTGGGTGGCTTCGTCTTCGGGCTTGGCGGGCAAAATATTGAGACGCATGGAAGCAAAAGTATACAGACGCGTTGGGTCAAGACTACGCCCATAGACCATCATGTCTTTGGTCCAACGTTGTCCCGACGGGGTCTCCGACAAATACTCATTGCCCACGCTGTACGCAATGACGCTCGGGTGATTCCAATCGCGCTCCATCATTTCCCGAAACTGCTGCTGAAATTTGCGTCGAATGGTGTCATTGTCCATTTGGGTTGGCGTAAGTTGCCAATTACCCGCCTCGGTAATGATGAGCATTCCGTAGCGGTCGGCCAAATCGTAAAAAGTCTCGCTCGGAGTATAGTGGGTTAGGCGGTGAAATTCCATTCCAGCTTCCTTCATTAGTCGAAAGTCTTTCTCGACCAACCAATCTGGTTCCAATGAACCTAAGCCAGGATAATCAACGACCCGGTTTCCGCCCGCCAGCCGTATTGGCTGACCGTTGAGCAATATTTGCGCATTCTGCACTTCCACTTTTCGAATGCCGAAATTAGTCGACAGCGTATCGCCGCTAATGGCGGCTTGAAGTTGGTACAAGGTAGGCTCGTCGAGGCTCCACAGTTTCACTTCGGGCACCTTCAATGATGTTTCCGCCTCCAAAATCGACGTTTGTCCCGTGCCAATGGAGGACGAAGATGTTTTCCAAACCAATTTTAAGGGTTGGTTGTCTAAAGAAACAACCGTCGTCAATTTGGGCGTAACGGCCTGTTTGGACGCATTCCTAACACGAGCCTTGAGGCGCACACTGGCCGTACCTTTGGCCAAATCGGGCGTTGCTTCCACTTTCAGGTTTTCCAAATAGACTTCCGATTCAACCGTCAAATAAACAGGGCGAATTAGCCCTCCGTAATTAATCCAACCAGGAAACGGGTCGTTGGCATTGCCATTGTCTTTCGCACCCGGAATGGAGCCCGTTTGCCACGTATCGTTATTGATAGAAATCGCCAAAACGTTATCGCCCGATTTCAGGAAACCCGTAATATCAAAATGGAAAGGAGTATACCCGCCTTCGTGCGTGCCTACTTTTTGGTTGTTGAGCCATACTTCCGACTTGTAATACGCGGCATCAAAATGCAAAATGACCCGCTTCCCCACCTGGGGTTGCCACGAAAATGACTTCCGATACCACACCGTTCCCGTATAAAACTGAAAGCGCGGATCTACCGAAAAACAATGCGGAACGGTTACTTTATCCCATCCATTTACATTGTAACTATCTTTAAACCAACCTTTTGTGGCACCCACATCACGGGTATCCATGGCAAATGACCACTGTCCGTGCAACGGGATGGCCTCTGGTTGACGAAGAGTGTATTGCCCAAAAGCAGTAATAGAGATAAGAAAGAATAAAGCACTTAATTTCATATAAGTTTTGTCAATTGATTGTCCGGGCTAAAGCCCACTATTTATAGTTCATTTTCTTCTTTCTTTCACCGCCCTAAAGGGCGGAGCAATTCTATTTTGTATCCATCGATATAGCATTTTGCTTCAATAACTCTATTTTTTGTGCTGCTCGCCACGGAATAATTGCTCCTAAAAGAATCACGACCGCAATTGCTGCCGTAACCATGCCTCCCGACGTGGCAAACGCGCTCAATCCCAACAACATAGCCGCCACAAAAACCAGCGCTCCTGCAATGACCCGCATTCCGAAACGGTTTTGACATTTGATTTCGGTGGCTTCCTCTTCAGTTTCGGCCAATTTGGCCGCTTTGCGCGTGGCTTTGGTGGCCAAGTATTGTTCGTATTCTTCAGAAATTAGGCCTTTGGAACGGGCGTATAATTCATAAGCAAGTAACAACACCAAAGGCAAACCAATACCAATGATAGTTTCTAAAGCCCGGCTTAATTTGAAATCCAACAACCACGGCGACAATACTTTAAAGAACAGATTGACAGTTAGCCCAATGACGGTAATCCAAAAAGTGGTCTTTCCGTTAATACGCTTGGAAAACAGCGCCCAAAGGGGCGGCGCTAACAACGGCCCACCCGAAATGGCCGAAATACTCAACACCACTTCCACAATTCCACCCGCCGCAGGTACTAGTAAAGCAATGACAATCATGCCCAAACCAAAGCCCCACGACGAAAGGCGGGCTATTTTAATCAACTGCCTATCAGAGGCTTTTGGGTTAATAAATCCTTTGTAAATGTCATTGGTAAAAACCGCCGAAACGACATTCAGCGTGGTATTGGCGCTGGCCGAGGTAGAGAAATACATGCCAGTGAGCATCAGCCCCAACAAGCCTGGCGGCAAGACAGCTTTGCAAATTAGCAAATACGCATTTTCTGTATCCAAACCGACCAAGCTGGGATTGAGCGCGCGATAAATCATGGGCGGCAGCATCCAAATCATAGGACTAACGAGGTACAAAGCAGCAAAAAGAAAGGCCACTTTTCGAGCTGATTTGGGACTATCGACGCTGGTATAGCGTTGTACAAAGGTCCAGTTACCGCCAATGTAGGCAATGTGGTACAACACAAAAGCCATCACAAAACCCAAGGTGTATTCTCCGTGCAGTAAATTAAAAAAATCATCAGGAACGGATTGCGTAAATTTATCAAAACCACCCACTTTGGCCAACGAGAGCGGCAACAGAATAAACACCGCTGCCGTCAGAATGACAAACTGAAGAATATCGGTGACCATCACGGCCCACAGCCCGCCCACGGCAGTATAGGCAATCATAAACAGACCCAATACAATGGTTGATTCGACCAACGGAAAACCCAATGAAATGCTCACCAGTTTGGCAACGGGATACAGTACAGAGCCTTTGATAAAAACCGAAACCAAGGTAAAAATGCCGATATAGGTTTTTTGAACGCGCTCACCGAGGCGTTCACGAATGAATTCTGCCGCCGTCAGATTGCCCGTTGCGCGCCAACGTGGGGCCAAAAACAGACCCGTCACGATAGCCCCTACGCACATGGTCCACTGGATGGTGACTGCTACCCAACCGTGTTTGTACGCGATGGAGCCCCACGCCACGAAGGTGCCGGCTGAGAAAAAAGACATAAAAAGCGACAAGCCGCCAATGAACCACGGCACTGCCTCCCCGCCCGCAAAGAAGGATTTAAGGTTGCGGCCCGTTCGGGCAAACAGCATCCCGATAGCCAGCACAAAGGCCGAGAAGATGAAGATGACGGCAGTATCAATGGTTGAGTTCAAAACGGTTTTGCTTAGTTTTGTAAAAAAATATATTTGTGAACTATCCGAGTTATTTATTTTATTCAAATCAAAATTCTACAGAATTCTTCTTTGAAAGTATTGGTTCAAAAGGGGTTATACATAAAGTTATTGCTTTTCAGGAAACATCTTTTACAGGTATTTATAATCTTGCTTTAGGCGATGTTAATCCCTTGACCAATGAAATTGATGACGCTGTGGTAACAGATAATGGTGATACCGAAAAGGTTTTAGCTACAACTTTACAAATTGTGAACCATTATTTTTCTTTATTTCCTCATCATCAAATCTATTTTTCAGGTAATTCACCGGTTCGTAATCGTCTTTACAGAATTGCAATTAATCATAGTTTTCATGAACTTGATTTAGCATTTGAAATGTTTGGTGTTATGAATAACGAATTAGAGCCTTTTGTTTCCAACCGTCCATATCAAGCTTTCTTGATTAGAAAAAAATAATTCTTTAACTTTATATTAAAATTTCTCCTAATGAAAGTCAAGACCATTTCCAAAATTGAAAAAAGAGCTATGGCTGGTCTTAAATCAAAAGATGGAAAACTTCCATTTTCTGATAAATTGGCAAAGGCTAACGAAATCCTGGCTAAAACAGACTTATCTGTCTTAAAGCGAAAATAGTTTACTCTCTTTTTAGGTTGTTCAGGCTCATTTCTGGCCTTCTTACTCTATTAAATTTACCTATTTGAAAGCATTGGACTAAATGGAATTATTCAAAAGCAATCCCAAAAATTTATGCTTTATGAAAACCACCAAGCCAACTCTTGACGATAAAGAATGGGGAAAAATTCACCCAACCCTTAAAATTGCGGCTGCGCCTAAATTGGAACAGGCCAATGAGTTATTAAAAAAAACACCTTTACCGATCAGAAAAAAATAACATTTTTCTGATTATCTCTCAATCGCCATTACTTCAAACCCAACGGCCGGAAGTTGCTTCTTCATTGCTTTTCCTTTTACAGTCACCTGAAAATCAGTAGCCTGCGCGCGATTATTCAGCAATACCACAAAAATTTTATCCTTCTTTTCCGATTCCGCCAAAATGTAATCAATGGTCGGGTTGTCTATTTTTATCAAATTTTCATTTACGATAAGATTCGCTTTTTCCCCGTTGATCGTCCCAGCGGCAAAACCGTAGCTTTGGTGCGGCCCCACTTTAGGCGTCACAAATCCGCGCGGGAAGCTTACCTGCCCGTTGGAACGGAGTTCAGCTTCGGCCATCAGATAGTCGGTGAGCCAACCGATCTGCCACCACGCATGGTGCGGATACGGCCCGGCCCCGCGATTCATGGCGTTCCAATAATACGAGGCCACGCTTGTTTTGGCGTCCACAAAGGCATCACGTCCCCACGCCACCGACCGCGCCATATCGGCAAAAATGGGCTCTTTCGTCAGTTGATGCATCCGAATAAACAGACCCGCATGGCTCGCCAATTGAATCGGCCCGTGGATGTTGGAAGATCCGAAAATACCGCCGTGTTCGAAACTCAAACCCATCTGCGAAATTTCCCAATCTTCGCGCTGCGTACCATTGACGGTTTTGAGGCGGCGGTTCGGAATCGGATGCGTATAAATGGAGGCGGTATAAACCTTGGCGGCCGTAATAGCGGCGTTTTTGTACTTTGAATCGTTGGTCAAATCGTACAAATCCAGCAGCGCCTGTGCCGACTGTGCCGTGGCAAAATCCGGAGCATAGCGGGCATCCCCACAAACTCCCAGAAAACCACCCGTTTCTACGGCATTTTTCACAAACCAATCGGCTCCTTTTCGGGCGGCAACCAAGTATTTGGAGTCTTTCAAAATACGATACGCCACCAGCAAACCATAAAATGTTGGGCGCACATCCTGAATATCTTTGAAGGCTTCCTGCTCGGTTTTGCGGTCGTAGGCTACGGCCCAACTTCCGTTGGATTTTTGGTTTTTCAACAACCATTCCGCTCCCGCCTGCAAGCGCTCTTTTAGAGGTTGATTGTTGGGTTCAAAGAGTAAAATATTGCCAATATCCAACATCGTATAATACGTCACGGCAATGGGTTCAACCACCTCACCCCACTCTTCGGTAAAGCGTTTTGATTTGGCCAGATAATATTGTCCCGCCAATGCGCCTTTGAAAAAACCCTCGTCGGCTATTTGCTGGGTAAACTTAAAATTCAGCGCGTAAAGCAATACATTTTTGATTAACAAACTGTCGTTGGTAGCCTTTGCCAACATCCACATCGCGCCATAATCGGAGTTTTTCATGGCATCTTTGTTGGAACCCACCACGCCGCCCAGATACGACTGCGCTCCTATTTTCAGGCCTTTGTACTCCTCAATATTCCAAAGCGACGTTTTGGGGTCGGTCAGGTAATGGTGCATTTTTTGGATACGGTCGGTCAGCGATTGTTTGCTTTGGCGCAATGCAAGGGCTTCTTTGAGTTGATAAATATCGTACGCGGCATGGTTGATGGCTTTGAACCAATCTCCGTCGATCAGGCTGTAACGAAACGAGTACGTGACCACCTCACCCGCTTTCAGCGCGGATTTGGGTTCACCCAACACAGGATAATACAGTGTAGGCGAAAGCTGCGATTTTCGGTTTTTGTGCGAAAGCCCAACGTTCCAATTTTGGTGCGTGTTTTGGTCTTTTTCCCACGGGTCGCGGCACAGCGCCGGATCGGGAATGACCGAAATCGTAATGCCGTTTTTGGTCGTAACCAACGGGCTTAACGTGCTCGCTGAGCGCTCCCGATATACGGTAGGCATGGCGGGCACTCCATGACCGTAGGCATACGCCAAGGCAAAATTGGGCTGAATATAATTTCCCTGAAAATAGCCAGGCACCGACGCCCAAGCCATATCCGCTTCACTGACAGGCGCAATCGTGGGGGTAGCCAACGAAAAGTAGCCAGCCGTTTTAGGTGTCAGGGTTTGTTTAACGATAATATCGGTCGGGAATTTTGGGTCAAAACTCCACTCAGTCGTCACTTTGGCGTTTTCTGTCTCGTGATTAAAAGTCAACGTATTATTGGCGGTTCGTTGGCCGTTTTTTGCAAAAAAATGAAACGCTTTTCCTGCGGTATTCAACGAAACGGGGCTGATGCTTTCGGCCCACCATTTGGTTTGGTAGTGGTATTTCGGGCCCGGAAATTCTTCGCCCGTAATACTTTTGACGATTTGCTCGGGTTTTTCGGAAGGTTTTTCAGCGGCATAGAGCAACGTATTTTCGCCCGATGGTGTTTTTAGATTCGTCCACGTTTGGTCCTTTTTGACCGATAGAGTTTTGAGTTGCCAACCCTGCGCGCTGTTTTCCCACCGCATTTTTACGGATGAACTTTCCAGCACTAAAGGCACTTGACCCCAAGTGTTCCCGCACCCCAGCAAAAGGGTTAGTAGGAGTATGTTATGTTTTTTTAACATTGTTTCTCAAATCATTTTTCACCCGGAGTTTGGCACAGAGTGAACTTACCTTACAACTAAATCTGCCTTTTTAGTAAATCCCATTGTTCCGTACGACACTTGCAGCGAACGGCAAGCCGCAGGAATGGTATACGACGCCCGAAAAACCCCCGTATTTTCTCCTGTTTCGTTTACTTCAATCGTATTGGGAGATTTTCCATTGACGGTTAACAAAACTTGCCCTTTTTCACCCAGATTCCAGTCCATGTTCAGGGCGGCTTTCAATTCAATGACAACCGTTTCTCCTGCTTTGGCATGCTTAATTTCTTTTCCGTCACGATTCAAAATTTTCACCTGCTGACTGCCGAGCGTGGAGAACGTCAGCGTGGCCTGCCAGCCTCGGTTTGACACACACCAGCCTTCGGTAGCATAGGCATCTTTTCCGATCAGATCCAGGCTTTCGTTGCCTCCAGTCGTTGCCGTTTTTGTTTTCTGAAAATCTTTATCCAACGGTGAACCGTCGAGCGTGCCGCGCACTTTGCCCAACATTCCGTAGCCGTTGGGATGCGCAGCGGGCCACCCATGTTCTACGCCTTCCCAATAGCCGCCGATGTCGAGCCGTTCTTTGCTTTTGTTGCTCAAATGTGCTCCCACGGGATTGACGCCAAACACAAAATCTACCTGCGCCCAGCCCAAATCGCGCAGTCGGGTATCATTTAATAGATAGGCCACGGCAAACATCGACCCGCCCAACGCAGGTGCTCCGCCCAATTCTTTGGTTTTGGGATGTGCCCATTCGGTTTCGCTGTGGACACGGTATTTCCAAAAATTATTGGTCTTCTGGTGCATGTGCGTAGCCCAAGCACTCAGTTTTTCTTTCGTTCCTTTGGGTGCATGTTCGGGCGCGACCATCATAAAATACGCCAATGCTTGCGGCGTAATGTGCTCAGCATTCCGAATCCACCACATGTGGCGGGGGTTGTTAAAATCCCAGTGTTGGATAATGTCCGCGGCGCTTTCTTGCGCCCATTTCAGGTATTGCCCAGGCTTACCGTCAGGTTCGTTTTTTTCACATAAATACATGAACAAATTGCTGAACACCGACTGACCGTAGGCATTGCCCATTTCGTTAAATTCCTGAAAACCAGCATCCACCCATTTGTTGCTATAGGTCCAGTAGCGCACCACTTTATGGCGGTCGTAGTCCATCCATTTTTCATTGCACACTTGGCGGTATTTTAGGTATTTTTCACGGGGTAAATACGGTTTCAAAAAATCATGATAAGCCGCACACACCACCGAAAGTTGGTCAAGCAAATTCCAATAATCGTACTGCATCCGTGGTTGTCCTTCATAGCCCAATGAGCCGTGGCGAGTGCCGACAGGACCTTGGTAGGCCACGTGAGCGTAGGCAAATTCGGCATGCCAGAGGATAAGCTCTATCAAATCGGGTACGTTTTTGTCACCAAATTCAGTTTTCCAGCGGTCATAAAGGGCAGGATTGGACGCGTATTGCAAACATTCAAAAATAGTTTCCAGCCCATACGCACCGCCATCCCGCGAAGGGCCGCCGCCGTAGACTTTGGGCAAATTGGCGTTGATGGGGTCTTCGGAGCCTCGTACATCAATAAAGAATTGATAGCCCAATTTCGACGCTATCTTTTCCAGCAAATGATCCGCAATCCAAAAGGGTACGGAAGTGCCGACGCCGTCTACTTCAATTCGAAATTCATCTTTAGACACGGGATTGAAACGCGTAAACCAACCTTCTTGATTCAATATTTCCCCTTCAAATACTGCTTGATTGGTTGCAATATTAATGATTTTAAATTTTGCCCCGTCTTTCGCTCCAACGCACACAAAACGTTTGGATTCGCCCAGATTATAGCCCGCCTGATTGACCAATACTGGCAGTTTTTCAGGTTGAGCGAAGGTGGTTATACAGCAAGTAAGTAAAACAAAAAATACACGCATTAGATTATCGTTTAGGACAACCAGCCTGACCAGCTGATTTATTACAAATTCTTTAAACCGTCGGTTGAGAATATTTTCAACTGCCCGGCATCATCCGTATAAAGAATATAAACGTCTATATCTTTTCGGTTAACCAAAAACTCTTTGACCGCCGCCAATCCCATCACAAAAAAAGCGGTGTCGTAGCCATCAGCGGTGATGGCATCATTGGCAAAAACGCTGACGCTGAGGATAGCACTTTGCTCCATTGCACCCGTTTTGGGATTAATGATGTGACTGAATAGCTGCCCGTTGGCCTCGTACCGATTACGGTAATTTCCCGCCGTGGTCATGGCTCGATTATTGAGATTCAACTTTGTTTGCAATTTGGCAGGATGCAGGGGATTTTCGATACCGATAGTCCACGGTTGCCCATTGTTTTTCTGGCCTTTCGTCCGAACTTCTCCGCCAATTTCCACCATATAATGATGAATATTTTGTACTTCCAACAAGGCTGCCACTTGGTCAACGCTGTAACCCTGCGCGATGGAATTAAGGTCTAAACGAACGTTTGCCTTTTGTTTTACCACCGAAACCGAATCAAACATTACAAACTGAAAACCAATATATTGCAAAAGAGAATCAACATTCACCAACGCTCCTTTCGGCTTTTCCGTCGGCCCAAACCCATAGGCTTCTACCAACGGCAACACGGTCGGATCAAACGCCCCTTTAGTAGCACGAAACACTTCCGCCGATTTTTTAAGTACGGCATAAAAATGCGGTGACTTGAAGCAATGACTCATCGACCGATTGAACGCTGAAATCTCGGAGTCGGATCGGTAAATCGACAGTGATTTGTCAATCTCTGCCAACAGCGAATCAATTTCTTTTTGAAACGAACGCTTTTGCCCGTCGAAGTATTTAATGTGATACGTTGTCGCCTGCGCTTCCCCTGTCAGGCTCACCATCGGCTCCCCCCAAGACGTGCCCACCTGCCCCTGCCCGAAAGCAGGAATGAAGGCAAATAAAAGGAGGAACATCGGTTTCATGTGCGGTAAGTTAACGTTGAATAGCGTAGTGTTGTCTTGGTTTTAGGGTTTGCCTGGCGGCGTTTCGTCCTTAATAATCGCCATCAATTCAGGCAAGTATTCCTGATATACTCCCCGGGGCGAGGTGTTGTATTTTTTGGTTAGGTAAGCGGCAAAGCCCACCACTTCACCCATCATGCCACAGGTACGCATCACCCGTGTACTGCCAAAGGCAACGTGCGTGGTGCTGATATTGCGCCCAGCCATGAAGAGGTTGCTGATGTTTTTGGAATACAGACAACGGTACGGAATGGTGTAAGGAGCTACTTTAATATGCTTTGTACCCGCAAAGAACTCCTGCCCTTCAAAGTATTTTTTGTTGCGCTCGTCTGGAAAATGCAGGTCGATGGTCCAAGTGGCGGTCACGGTGCCGTCGGGGTATTGCTTGCCTTCTTGAATGTCCATTTGGTTCAGTACGTGGTCGCCCATCAACCGGCGTGATTCGCGTTTGCCGCCGATGTAGGCCACCCATGCCAGTTCGCGTTTGGCGTATTTGGCAGGTTTATTCTTTTTTAAGTACGACCAGTTTCCAAAAATGGCTCTTAAGTTGTGGTCGCGTATTTTTTCGGCATCAGTAATGGTGTTAAAATTACCGAAACCCGTTTCCCATTGCCAGTCGGCTTTGGCTTCGTCGATGTGATATTCGTCGGAAAACTGTATCGCCCAAGGGGTTTCGGGAAACGACGACACGGTGTCGCGTTCAAGCGAAGCCCAAAGGTTGGACGTGCCCAGCGTAAAATTATCGGCTTTATCAGCGGCCAACGATTCGCCCGTTTCGGCTTTGCTTTCGCGGCCCATTCTGAATTCCGCCCCAGCCAATTCGCCGATGGTGCCGTCGCCAGTGCAGTCAGAAAAGAACGTACCTGTAAAGCGTGTTTCTTTATTAGTCGCAATGTCGCGGCCCACCACGGCTACGATTTTGTCCCCGCTTTTTTCCACTTTATACACGTGGGTATTCAAAAACAACGAGATATTTCGTTCCCCTTTCACAATGGCCGTTTTGCGGGCGTCACCGTATTCTTTGGCATCGGGGTTTCCGTTGCCAGGGTCGCCGTTGTCCATTTCACGCACAATTCGGCCGAGTTTTGGGTAATGATTTTTGTCAACATCGCCCATCAAATGCACCCGAATTTCTGAACTATTGTTTCCTCCCAATACTGGACGGTCCTGAATCAAAGCTACTTTTAAGCCCATGCGAGAAGCTGAAATGGCCGCACAGGTTCCAGCAATACCGCCGCCTACAACCACTAAATCAAAATTACTGGCTTCGGTGGGCGCATCGGTCAGCTTCAGTTGCTGCTTGCGAAAAGCCGTCATGGCGTCAAGTTTGTCGGGCGGAATAAAAGTTAGTGAATTCGTAAACAGAATCGCGTCACAACGACCGTTAAAGCCCGTTAAATCGTGTAATGCTACGCTCATTTGCTCATTTTGCACCTCTATTTCACCACCTGGATACCATTTCCACACATCAGAGCCGCTTTCACCAAAGACTTGATTGAGCGGTTTTCCGTTCAGTACGACCTGAAATTTGCCCGGACCTTTGGGAAACGGTGCCCAATCTTTGGTGCGCACCCAAACCCGGTATTTACCTTTTTTAGGAAACTGAACGGTCGTGGTAGCATCTTTCACCGGACGGCCCATGCCATGCGCCATGAGGTACGACGAGCCCATGACCACAAACGATTGCTGGTCGATGACCCAGCCGCCTTTATCGGTAAATGACTCCGTTTCCAGAAAAACGTGGTCTTGTGCCGATAGTTTTAGCGATATAAACAGTAAAAGGAGCGTTCGGAGCAGGGGTTTCATGTTATTTGTCGTTTGGGTGGAGTGTTTGTTTAAACGTTACTATTTTCTTTTGTACGGTTCGGTTTTTGGGCTGGCGTGCTTCCAACACCCGACAAACTTCAGCGGCACAGTTTTCATTGGTTAGCTGATCGGCTAGGGTCAGCAGCGTTTGTTCCGACAGTTTCGGTTGGGTTGCCAGTGCTTTCAGCAAAAGACCTCCTTGTTCTTGATTCGCCTTGCCAACTTGCCAGGCCGCCTGTTCAGTCATTGAATTCGTGAGCGGCAACGTGGCCATCTTTTTCAGAATGGCAATTTGCAACGGATACCCCGCTGATTGGTACGTTTCCCACAGCCATTGCTGCCGAGCGTTATCAGAAAAAAATGTTGTACTAACTTTTTGTAAAGCAAAGCGGGCAGTGAAGATGTTTTTTCCTCGAATAACTTGCTGCATATCCGATTGAAAATCAGGAGCAACAATACCCTCCGCATTCATTACCCGTTCCATAGCCCAATATTGGTAATGGTGATTATTATCCGTCAGAAATCGGTGCAGCAAGGCGTCAGTTCTAAAAGATTCAGTAATCCGCTGCATCTCCGTTACCACCTTTCCGTGGGCAATGTGCCAGAGCGTGTAGCAAGTATATACTGCTCCGTCGATTACTTCATTTTTTACGGTTTTAAGCGTAGCTCCTGCTTTGGCATCCACAGAATCGGCCAGATTTTCGGTGCCTTTTCCGACCAAGTCTTCCATCGAAACTTCTTTCAATAGCGAGTGCGTATTGGCCAGAATAGTCTGCAACTTTTCGTAATCTTCGGGCTTAAACGGTTTATGGTCCATGCGGGTCAAAACCGCGCCTTTCGGAAAGTCGAAACGGGTATAATTCCCCAATAAATCCCAGTAAAAGTTAATATACACTGGTTTGCATTCGCCCGTCAGGCACACCGGCGTAAAAAGGTTGCTGAAGTAGTATAGCGGCTGCCCAGCGTCATCCAATGCCAATTGCAGGGTGTATTCGGTAGTGTCATTAATCGTAACAACATATTCCTTCGTCTTGGCGGGTAGTTGAGCAAAAGCGGTATTTATTACCAGAAAAAAGACACATAAGAGTACCCCGTTCCTGTATCCTTCACGAAAAAGCACACTGAATATAAAGGATTGTCTTATGTGTTTTTTTTCTTTCACCATTACTTCCAAGCGGGGTTTTGTTCCAGTTTAGAATTGGTCAGAATTTCTATATTGGGAATCGGGAAATAACGATGTTTGTCTTGCACGGGGCGCGATGGATAGTAAGAATTTAATACATTGGCCACCATTTTAAACTTACCCGTACGAGTCAGGTCATACCAGCGGTCGGCTTCGTAACATAATTCCCACGAGCGTTCCTGCAAAACCGCCTCAATAAACGCATCTTTACTCAAGCCTAGCGTCAAATCTGGTAAGCCCGCCCGCTTGCGTACCGTATTGATGGCGGCATAAGCTGCTGCCGTAGGGCTTGTGGCGCGGGCTTCGGCCTCAGCGGCAATCAGATACACATCGGCCAAACGTAAAATCGGGAAATTGTTTTCACCGTTAGCACCGTTAGAATTGGGGTCCATAAACTTCTTCACAATGATTCGGTCTCTTAGGGTAACATCGGCCTGACCAATGAGTCGGCCTTGGGCATTGACATACGCCGTATCAAGCAATGCTTTGCGTTTGTCTAAATTACTAAAGGAACGATAGAAAGAATGATACCCAAAAGCCGAGCCAAAAGCGGTTTTGGAAAAAACTGGAGGCGAGTTGGCGGGCGCATAAAATCCTAACAAATCGTAGCCATTCAGCCCCGAAAGGCTCGAAAACTCAGCCGCAAAAATCACTTCTACCCGAGCCGCATCTTCCCTTAATGGATTGTACAAATCCAAAACGTTAGGCATTAGGCTGTATCTGTTTGACTGAATAAGTGCCTGAGCATTTTGAGCTGCTTTGGCGTAATCGCCCGCGTACAATTGGGCTTTTGCTAATAATCCAATCGCTGCCCCATAGGCCGCGCGACCTCTGTCTTTGGGCGTTGGCGGTAAATCTTTGACGGCAGTTTCTAAGTCTTTTATCAAAAAAGCATAAACATCCGCCACAGGGCTTTTTGCGGTCTCGGTGCCAGCAATGTTTTTGGTACTTTCTTGCTTAATGGGCACATCGCCAAAGGTTTTTGCCAAATGAAAATAATACAGGCCCCTTAAAAAATAAGCTTCGGCCAAAATTTGCTTTTTGCGAGTTTCGTCCATCGCCACGCGGGGGACGTTTTCCAGCACTTGGTTGGCCCGGTCAATACCCTGATAACAATGCTGCCAATACTGACCGATTAAGTCCATGGTAGCATCATACGAAAAAACCGTTAGTTGGTCACGACCTACCACTGCCCGCGGAAAACACTGGTCGGCGGAGTAATCGGGCAATTGCGTACCTACGCGGCTATAAAGGTTGGTTACGGGCGTATAAGCTGCCGTAAGAGCGGCTTCGGCATCAGAGGCCGACGTAAAAAATTGGTCAGGCGATACAAACGAGTAGGGCTTTTCGGTTAAATCGCAGGCGCTGATTGCAACTGCTGCCACCACAAACGCAAGGAATTTTAAAAGGTTATTTTTCATAATTCTTCAAGGAATCGGTGATTAAAAAGTGATTTGTAAACCCGCTATCAAGGATTTGGCAATGGGGTAGCCAATGTTGTCAACGCCCAAATTCAGGTTGTTTTGTCCAGCAGTGTTTACTTCTGGATCGTAGCCAGAGTACTTAGTAAGCGTGATAAAATTGTTGGCACTCACGTAGAGGCGTGCATTGTTAAGCCACGACAGCTTCCCTTTTGTCGGTACGGTATAGCCCAAGGTTGCGTTTTTGAAACGAATAAAAGAACCGTCTTCAATCATCACGTCCGATTGGTTGATACGCTGTCCTTGCGCTACTTTAGGGTAATAATTGCTTGGGTTGGTGGGCGTCCAACGGTTAACCATCGTCGCAAATTGATTAAACCCTGCTGCACCGCCTTCCATTCGGAGACGTTGTACATAGAAAATCTCACCGCCTTGTACACCTTGCACAAACACGCTCAAATCAAACCCTTTGTATTTCAGGTTATTGGTGATGCCAAAATAATAATCTGGATTGGGGTCACCAATGATTTGTTGGTCGGCTGCCGAAATGGCTCCGTCGCCGTTGAGGTCTTTGTATCGAATATTTCCTGCCACTCTACCCGTCGGGATATTATCGCCCGTTTGATAAATGCCGTCAAAAATGTAGCCGTAAAACGAACCGAGGGGTTGGCCCACTCGTAAAATACTGTTGTTGGTAAATGGCCCTACCGAGCCGCCGCCATCTCCTGGAATAATCTCGGTACGTGTACCATCAATCAAGGTCAGCTTGTTGCGGTTGGCCGAGATATTGCCGTTAATGTCCCATTTGAAATTGGAAGTATTGGCAATGTTTGCCGTGACGGAAAACTCAATTCCTTTGTTCTCAACCGCTCCAAAGTTTCCAAAAACCGAACCATAACCCGACGACAACGCTACGGAACGAGACAAGAGCAAATCGGTGGTTTTTTTCTGATAGGCGTCAATCGTAAACTGAAGGCGGTTGTTGAGTAAGCCAAAATCTAAACCAATATCGGCCTGACCGCTTTTTTCCCAACGAAGATCAGGGTTGGCAATATTGGCCGACAGGATTCCAATGCTGCGGGTATTGTTAAAGTTATAGTTACCAACTGAGCTCAAACGTGCCAAAGAATTGTACAACGGAATGTCGGCATTACCCGTTATGCCGTAACTCACCCGCAGTTTCATGTCGCTGAAAAGCTTCTGGTTTTGCATAAATTTCTCTTCTGAAATCCGCCAAGCACCTGCTACAGAAGGGAAAAATCCATATTTGTTGTTTGCCCCAAAACGACTCGAACCGTCCACGCGGGCAGTGAGCGTAAGCAAATATTTGCTTTTCAGGTTATAATTTACTCGACCCGTGTAAGAGTCTAAACGCCACTGTTGTTTGTTACTACCGATGGTCACAATAGAAGCTTGCCCAAGGTTATCGTTGAATACCAGATCATTAGGAAACTGCTGTCCCGACATCGCGTCTGTAACCTGCGTTTGGCTTTGCGTGGAGAATACACCCGTCAAATTGAAATCGTGTACACCCAACGTCTTATGGTAATTGAGCAAACTTTCGTGCAAAATGGTATTGGTATTGTTGTTCCCACGTCCACCAGTACCATTCACTGTTGCCCCCGCCCGAACAAAACGGGTTACGTAAGAATCGCGGGTATCGCCTATCAAATCTCCCCCAAAAGATGCACGGTACGTGAGGTCTTTGGTGATGGTCCAATCGGCAAAAATATTCCCCAACAATCGGCGCGTCGTATTGCGGTTGAGTACTTCGCTTGCTACCGCTATCGGATTGTTAAAATCAATGTATCTTCCACTAAACATGGTGGGTTTTCCTTGGGCGTCACGCGGTGACTCTGTTGGTGGGGCATAGAGGGCCGACAATACAATTCCTCCACTCGCGCCATCCAAAAGAGTGGATGAAACAGCCCCGTTATTGACTGAATAAGTGTAAGTGAGGCTGGTCCCAATTTTAAAATTTTTGGTTACTTGGTTGTCCAAATTGACCCGTATCGAACCTCGTTTGAAATTTGAATTAATGATGATGCCGTTTTGGTCAAAATAATTCATCGAAACGTTGAAAAGCGATTTCTCAGTCCCGCCCGAAAACGAAAGTTGGTGGCTCTGCATTCCGCCTTTTTGAAAAATTTCTTTTTGCCAATCCGTTCCCTCGCCCAATTGTGCGGGATTGGGGAATAAGTTTTGGCCCGTCAGTTCATTTTCCAAGGCCGCAAACTCCGACGCATTCAACAAATCCAAGGTCTTACGAATTTGCTGTTGGCCTGCATAGCCTTCATACGTTACCCGTGTTTGACCTGCCTTGCCTCTTTTGGTGGTGATAAGTACCACGCCGTTGGCACCGCGTGTTCCATACACCGCAGTAGCAGAAGCATCTTTTAATACCTCAATAGATTCAATATCATTCGGATTTAGCGTTGAAAGTACCGATAGGCGGTTTCCGTTGTCATTTCCGAAACCACTACCTCCACCCGCCACGGGGTTATCTCCTCCCGAAATCGGGAAGCCATCCACCACATAAAGTGGTTCGCTACTACCACTGATTGAGTTGTTTCCTCTGATCCTCACGCTGATACTTCCACCAGGAGCACCTGAATTTTGGGTTACCTGTACTCCAGAAGCACGGGCTTGTAAACCCTGTACAAAGTTGGCAATGGGAGTGACTTTCAGCTCTGCTGCTTTGATGGAAGAAACCGCCCCGGTCAAATCACTTTTTTTAACCGAACCATAGCCTACCACCACTACATCTTCCAGCAACTTGGTGTCGAGCTTTAAAACAACATCAACTTTTGAACGATTACCAACCGTTTCGGTCACTGAAAGATACCCAATGTAACTAAAACTCAATTTGGCATCGGATTTTACATTGGGAATGCTGTAATTTCCGTCTTTGTCGGTTGTGGTGCCGCTTGGTGTACCCACCACAATGACGCTTACCCCTGGCAAGCCCTCCCCATTTTCCGTGTTCACTTTTCCTTTCACCGTCAGCGATTGCGTAAAGGCATATTGAGTTCCTAGCAACAAAAGCAAGGAATACCCCAGTAAAAGTTTAAAATGTAGAAATTTCATAGATTAAGGTACTGTGTTTAGAAGGTTGAAAATTTTTAAAACAATTCAATTACAAAAAACATGGTTATGTACAATTTTATAAAACTATATACTCGCATTCATTGTAAGCCTTCATTTTAGGATAGAAGAGTCTTTTTAATTTCTTTCTGATTAAAAGAGTAATTAAAACATACCAAAAAAGAAATATTATTCAATAATAAGTAGATATTATACAATCTTTATCAGATAATTGCATTTAAAAACAATTGGGAACGTTCCCATTGTTTGGGAACGTTCCCAAAAACACCAAACCAACAAATAACACAGCTTAGACTTTAAATTAAAATAGTACAATAAATGAAAAAGCACCAAATCACCATCATTGATATAGCAAGACAGTTGAATATTTCAAAATCCACGGTATCAAGAGTGCTCACGGGGCATCCAAACGTAAGCGAAAAAACCAGAGAGGCGGTGTTGAAATTGGCCAACGAACTCGACTACCAACGCAACATGTTGGCCATTAACCTCATGTCGAGTCAAAGCCATACGATTGGCATTATCGTACCCGAATTTGTTACGTCATTTTTTCCAATGGTGATTATGGGGGCACAGGAAGTGGCTTCGCAGGCGGGGTATAATGTGCTAATCAGTCAGTCGAACGAAAGCTACGAAACCGAAGTCGCCAATGCCAAAGTCATGCTTGACAATCGGGTAGATGGGGTTTTGGTGTCTTTGACGCGAGAAACGCGTAATTATGACCACCTTAAAGTTTTTCAGCGAAAAGGAATCCCGATTGTGTTTTTCAATCGGGTATGTGACGATATGCAAGTACCGAAGGTGGTGGTGGACGATTACGAAGGGGCTTTTAAAGCCGTAGAACACCTCATCCTGACGGGCAGAAAACGCATTGCGCATTTGGGCGGACCTACTTCACTCCACGTAAGTAAAAAGCGTTTGGAAGGTTATAAAGACGCTTTGCGAAAATACAATCAACCGATTGACCCAGGCCTGATCCTTGATTACGACCTCAATTTAGAAAAAGTCAAAATTTATATCAAACACCTACTCGACCTGCCCGAGCCACCCGATGCCCTTTTTACCATTAACGATCCCACGGCCTTTGAAGCCATGATTTTTATGAAAGCTAAAGGTCTCAAAATACCCGAAGAGATTGCCGTTGTGGGGTTTAGCAACAACTATGGCTCTACACTCATTGAGCCCCGCCTCACCACCGTAGCACAACCGACCCACCAAATTGGGCAAGTAGCGGCACAGTTATTGCTGGACCAAATCAACTCAGATGCTTCCGAATGGAAGCCAATATATCGGGTGTTGAAAACTGAATTGTTGGTACGTGGGTCGAGTTAACAAATGGTATATTCAGTTGTATTCCATCCCCTTTTGCCAATCAATTTTTAAGGGGTATGGCCACATTATAATTCACCGTGTCGCTGATATAAACGGCACAAAAAAGAATTTTTGGCTTACCATTTTCAAAATACAATTGGGGCCGTTCGAGTTTCCCCACTTTTTCTGTTCCACTTTCCCAAGGGATTTCCAACGTAGAAACAAGGATATTTTTGGCGGGTTTCCAGTCCAACCCATCCAGCGACTCAAACAAGGCAAGGCTCGTACCAGCGTTGGTAAAAACGCCTTTCATGTCTTTGACAATGGCCCAATATTTTCCTTCTTGAAACCAGATATAAGGGTCTTCGGCGGCAAATTTGACGGTATCTTTGACAAAAACGGGTTTGGGTTGCTTTACAAAAGGACCTTCGGGGCGGTTGGCAATTGCTACGCCGTGCAGTACCCGCCCGCCAAAAGGCATTTTACCGTTGCTGACGCCTTTATAGACCATCAGAAATGTTCCGTCGGGACGTTGAGCCAAGGAAGGATTGTTGGTCAATAAATGGTCGAAAGCGTTAGGGGTGGTGTCCACCAGGGGTTTATCGCTGCGTTTCCATTGACCCAAGGGTGAATCGGCCACGGCCACGCCAATACGTTGATGATTGCGGTGATCCCACCACTCGCCGTTGCCGTAATTTCCCATGTAGTAGAGGTAGTATTTGTTTCCAAACTTATGAATCGTGGGGTTGTGGGTGACGTCGGCATCCCAATACTTTTTGTCTCGTTTGGGCAAAATCACCTTGGCAAATTTGTACGGCCCTGTGGGGGCGTCGGCTACGGCCACGGCTACCTCGCTGTCGGTGACCCAAGCCAAATGCTTTTTGCTTTGGGGCCATCGGCTATAAAAAAGATAGTATTTGCCATCATCGCCTTTGACCATGCTTCCGCACCAAACCATGTAGCCTTTATCTTCAAACTTGGCTGATTGCGGCACGGGTTGAATCATTTTTGTAAAATCAAGGTCTTGGGCAGCTACGTCAAAAAAACCAAGTAAAAGACTAAAAACCAGAAACTTATTCATTATTTTCCGCTGTATTTTAAAGGTACAAATACGTTCATGGAGTGTTTGCGTTTGTCTATTCCCATAGCGCCAAACAACAGTTTCGGTACACCTTTTTCCATGTACAGGCAAGGTCGTTCGAGTTTGTCGTCAAGTGGTTTTCCAGTTTCCCAAAAGACAGTTTTTGAAACTACTTTGGGGTAGGCGGCAGGTTGCCAATCGAAACCGTTGGTCGAAATCATCAAGGCTAATGCCCCGCTTTCACCCGTGAATTTTCCTACTACGTCCCGTACAATGGCGTAGTTCACGCCCTGCTGATGCCACAAATAGGGGTCTTCGGCCACCATCCATTCTTTGCTGCCCTTTTCGGCTTCAAAAATGGGTTGCGGGTGCTTTACAAATTGACCCGTGGGAGCGTTGGAAAACGCCACCCCAAAACGCACCCTTCCGCCTCGGATAGTACCATTTTTTTCGACTTGTTTGTAAACCAAAATAAATTGCCCCTTCTCATCTACCGTGATGGCGGGGTTTGAAACCATGAGTGCATCGTGGGCGGTAGAGTCGGTGCTTACGTCTAAAATCGGTTGAGCAAATCGGGTCCATTCGCCTTCGGGGTCGTCGGCTACGGCTACGCCAATGCGCTGATTATTACGATATTCCCACCAATTCGGGTTTTCGTACGCCGTGTGCGGTTTCACGTACGATTTGCCCGTTGAGCCCATGTAGTACAGGTAAAATTTATTCTTGTAGGCGATCACGGCGGGGTTGTGGGTACAAACACCGTCCCAAAATTGATTGCCACGCGCAGGAAAAACTACTTTGACGTGACGATACGGGCCTTCGGGTCGGTCTGCCCGAGCCAGGGCAATTTCGGAATGAGTGATCCACGCTTCGTGGCCTTTGTCACGAGGCCAACGGCTGTATAGCATGTAAAATTTGCCATTTTTCCCCTTGACCACTGAGCCACACCAAATGTTATAGAGGCTATCGCTAAAAGTATTATTGAGGGGAATGGGCTGAGCCATCGCACTCAAATCCCTCTGCGGCGTTGAACCCCAATGGCTTTTTTCGGTCTCTTTTGGGGCTTGTCCAAAAACGCTTGATATAAAGCAACTCAACAAAATGAGCAGCATCCCTTGGTAATGTTTCATATTGCCTTATTTAATCATTAAAATCACGTCTTTGGCGCGCGATTCGGGCGTCACTTTGAGGAAAAGTACTTTTCCTTCCTTCAATTCACCTTCAATGGTCGTGTTGGCTGGAGCGTGCAATTTGAACTGCACATCCCAATTTTTGGGCCAAGCAGGAAAAAGATACAGCTTGTCATCGGGGGTTTGGAGGAGCATTTCCTGCAAACCAATCATGCCCGAACCGCCCCAATTGTGGTCGGGAACCCAATCGTGGCCTGGCCCCCAAAAAGTGGGGTATCGCCTTGGTGCGTTTCTCAGTTTTTTGATGGTTATCTCGGCGGCTTCATCCGTCAAGCCCAATCTTGCACAAAAAATGGCGTCTTGGTGCCAACTGATGTGGTTTTTCTGAATGGCCCGGTCGGCACCGTACTTCCAAGTATTGATAGCAATATCAAGCTTGGGTTTGCCGATGCCAAACATTCCCCAAGGATAAACGGGGTACAATTGGGGTAATTCTTGGTTGTTGATACGCCCCCACGCCTCGGCAGGGGCAATGGTCAGGTGTCCATTTTTTTCTTTCAAGGGTATCTCGGGAATGCTTTTCAGCACTTTTTCGTAGTGCTTTTTCTTTTCGGGCGAAAGGTACTTGTCCGACAGTTCCGTCAAACGCTTGGTGATGCTGTACAACCCTGCAATGGTGGACGATGAGTTGTACGCCATTTTGTAGGTTTCTGCGCCCGTTGATGGAAAAAGAATAAGTTTACCGTCGTCGGCAAAAGCGCTTCTACTGCGGGTGGTGGCTTCCCATTGGTAGTGTTCGTAGAAAAAAGTAACGCAACTTTCCACAAACGGCAGGTATTTGCTGATGTCTTCGTTGTTGTATTTTTCCAAGTCGAGCATCATCAGGCAAAACTCCATTTGGGTATCCCAGAGGTACTCCAGCCAATAATTATATTCAATGCCAGCAGGGAAGTTTTGGGGACGTTTCCAGCCGTAAGAGGTAGCGAGCGGCACCCCAAACTGCTCCAACTGCTCGGTAAACGATGCGCCATTGTGCCCCCAATACACTTTTGTGCGGGTTTCGGCATTTTTCAAGGCCCTCAGATAAAAGTTGAGTTGAGAAGGCAACATATCAAAATCACCACTTCGGAACATCGGAAAGTACACCAAACGTTGGTTTTGGGCAGTATGCGTTCCGCCACCCCAATCGCGGTGGTCGGGAGTAAAGGGTGCATTTTTATCAGTGAAAGATGGGTCAAACGTAAACATGCCCCCGTTGAACTTGGTAGGATAAGTCCCATAGGCGTTGCATCCCAACTGATAACGAAAGAGGTTGTAGTTGCGCCCCACTTGCCAAGCCACCGAACTGCTGTCTTTTTGGCGGCTGTTGACGGCGATATGGCTTCGTTGCCAAAAAGCATTCCACCATTTTTTGGTAGTCTCAAAATCAGCTGTTTGGGTATCTTTTACAGACTGAATTATTTGTTCTAACCCTACCTTCCACTGCGCAATCGTCTCGGTAGTGGCTATGTGTAAGACAATTTGCAGCTCTTGTTTTCGCGCCGCTTGTTTGCTCTCTAATTTCCACGCCGTAAACTCCGTATCAGCGTATTTACCTTGGCTAATTCCTGCACTTTTGAAATTACTTCCACCCATCCAACCGCCAAAAGTTAGGTTTTTGAGGGGGTTCCACAATTGACTTTTTACAGAATCTAACTTTTGTTGTTTGACCGTAAAATCAAAAACGGATTCGTCACGGTTGCGGTGATACCAAAGCACATTTTGACCTTCAAATTTCATAGAATCCTTGCGCACCACCGCCTGAAACGGAGCATCTCTAAATGCCAAACTCGCCTTAGTTTGCCCTGCCAGCGTCCAAGTGAGGTCTTTGTCACGCCAGTTTTCGTACCACGCTTCCACTTTCAATTTTTCGTCGCTTTCGGTTTCTACGTGAACCACGGGCTTGAACACATCCACCCAAATTTTCACCAGCACTTTCTTCTTATTCTTTACCGAAGAAATTTCTACGTAGCCCTCGTTTAGCTTCAATTCTTGCTTAAAAGAGCCATTTTGAAACAGATTGGGGGTAATTCGCAGACGAATACGGCCAAATTTGGGGAATACATTGTTCTCGTCAAACGCCCCACTGCGTGATAAATAGAAGAAAATTTCGTCCTTCTCTGTCCATACGTTGAGGCCAATATCACCACCGCCACAAGGCATTGATTCTGAAGAATTGGCACTTTGTTTTGACCAAACAACGTTGTATTGCGAAACGTCAAAACTGCTTTGCGCCACGACTTGATGAATGGTCAGCATGGCAAAAAAAACGATTTTCAGGGTGGATTTCATTTCAAGGTTTGGGTTAAAATATACTTCGCTGTCGTCTCTCCAATGTCATTTAGAGCCGTTTGATTGTAGTGAATGGCATCGTGTAGCCAGCCTTTTTCTTTGAATAAATGGGTGTTTTCATACACAATGTGGGTGTTTTTCAAACGTTGGGTTACATTTTTTTGAGCTAATCGTACTTGCTCAAATCCCGCTTGAGAATGGCCTACATAATAACCCGTCTGGACGATATAGAAGCCTACTTTCTGACCAAATTTAACCCTAAAGCGTTGAATCACCTTTATTAAAGCAGCCTCGTATTCTTGCATAGTCAGTTGTTGAGCATTGATGGCATTGGCATCTCGTTCGCCTTGTAGCCAGATAATTCCGCTTAATTTTACCCCAGTTTTTTCGACAGCCTTTTGGGTTTTCAGCACTGCATTTTCAAAAAGCTGTAAGCGTCCTGTATCATCCCACGTCCCATAATTATCAAGCTCTGCTTTTTGATGGCACGATGCTCCACTTCTGGCCGCCGAGATGATAACCACCTGTTTTTTACTCAATTCTGCGTATGTCTTGGCAAATGCAGGGCCGATACTGCCCGTGGTAGCAGCGCCAAATTTTAATTCATTTGCTCCTACGGGATCTTGCAAATGCAAGAGCGTATCATTAGAAAATCGGTATTCAAAGGCGGTTCCAAGCATACACTTAGCCGATTGGGCACTGTCGCCTACTCCCACGGCGTTGCTTTGCCCTGCCACCAAAAACAAAACCTTTTCTTGAGCCTGTAAACGACTGAAAACCAGCAAAATCATCAAAAAGTTAATTGTTTTAGCCATGCAATTTTTCAATGAGTTGAAGTTAAATAGAGTACAATATATACCAGATATACCAGGGCTTTACTCGTACCAAAAATCAAAACAGTTGAAACTCCCTAACTCCTGCAAAACCGTAGGAATCTAAAATCACCAAACGAAACTTTTGGGCTGTTACGGGGCTAATATCTTTGCTCCAATTGCCCATTTTTTCATCCTGCGCTACAGTCAGCCATTGGCCATCTTTTTCATACTGAATTTCAAAGCGTTTAATTTGAGATTTCTGATACACCAATTCACTCACTTTAAGCTGTTTAACCGTTTGTTTTGTACCCAAATCTACTTCCAGCCAACCCTTGTTTTGAAACAAATCGAAAGCTTTTTCTGTCTGATAATGTAAGTCTTTTCCATAATACGCTTCAAAATCTACGTCGGTGCGGCGCCCCATTTTCCAAAAAGTAGCGGGATTATCGTCAAAAGCGGCTGATGGATCGTGCAAAAACTGCCCCAACGCACTCGAAGCCGTCGCTTTTTTGCCATAAGCCAATGAATTAGTGGTTGTAAACGGGATAATTTGCCCCAATTGAGCAGCGGGTTTATCCAGCGTAATCGTCACAATTGTAGCGATAGAATCCCGTCCATTTTGGGGTATTTTTAAGGTAATATCTGTCTTGGTTTGCGTAAACGAAATAGCGTTTCCATTCAATAGAGACACTTTTTTAATGGTGGATGTCATGGGCGGAAGTTTGATTTCACCGCCTGTGTTGTTCAACAGATGCAGATACAGTTTGTTGCCTCGGTACGAGCTAACGTAGTCTTTTGAGGGGGTATAAATTCCCCCTTTGGTTTGGTAAACGGCTTCCGCATTTTTGTTCAGCCAATCGCCCATCTCGGTGGCCCGTGCTACAAAATTGGGTGGAAAAACGCCCAAACTGTCGGGACCGATGTTGAACAAAAGATTGCCATTGCCACCCACGCAACGCAGCAACGTATGCAGCGATTCTTTCAAACTGCGGGGCGTATCGTTGAATCGCCACGCCCACTGATGCCCCATGTTGGTGCAAGTTTCCCAAGGCACGGCACCGTAGCCCGCCACAAAACCTTCGGGCGTAGCATAGTCGGCATAAGCCCCTACTCGCGCGTGCGATTCGTCGGGATTGAAAGGCTCGAGCCGATTGTTAATGATGATTTCGGGTTGTAACGTACGGGCCAAATCAAATACTCTTTTGGGGTGAATCGGGCTGGGTGAGCCTTCATAATCTATCCATAACAAACTGATTTTCCCATAGTTGGTCAATAGTTCACGTACCTGTTGCTCCACTCGATCAGCAAAAATATCGTTGGTTTTGGGGTTGCGACAATCAGGGTCTTTCCAGTCGGCTACCGAAAAATACCAGCCAATGGGCATCCCCGCTTCGTGGGCGGCTTGGGCAAGTTCTTTGCAAACATCCCGCCCAAAAGGGCTGTTCATGATGTTGTAAGACGTGGTTTTGGTATCAAAGAGGCAAAATCCATCGTGGTGTTTTGAAGTCAAAACCAAATACTTCATTCCTCCTGCTTTGGCCAACTTCACCCACTCTCGGGCGTTGAATTGCTTGGGATTAAATCTCAAATACAACGAATCGTACTTGCTTTTACCGTAGCCATTGCGCGACCAACTGATTTCTTTACCAATCAACGAAACAGGTCCCCAGTGGATAAACAGGCCCATTTTAGCATCCTGCCACCACTTTAAACGCAGCTCTTTTGAAATGCTTTTTTGAGAATTGCCCTGCAAAGCAATAAAGAGAAAAAAGAGAATTATAGCTATTTTTTTCATAAAAAAGAGGTTTAACTACTTGATAATATGACCTTTTTGGGCGTAATATAAAATGTATGCGTAACACAAAATGGGTAACACAAAAGCAAAACGAATGCTGTACATATCAGAAATGAGTCCCATCAATGGCGGTACAATGGCTCCACCTACAATGCTCATGATAATCAACGACGAACCTGTTTTGGTATAAGCACCCAAATTTTTAATGCTCAATGTAAACAAGATGGGGTACATGACCGACGTAAAAAGCCCCACCACCGAAAGCGACAAAATCGAAAGATAACCCGTGCTTAAAATTGCCAGTGTCACCAGCGAAATTGCCCCTAATGCGCAGGATATCAACATTTTAGAAGGATTTACTTTTTGCAAAAAATAGGCCCCTGCCAACCGTCCGACCAATACCAAAGCCATGAAGAGAGTGATAAACAAAGCAGCTTTCTGTTCACCTAATTCATTAATTTCTAATGACTTGGCATAACGAATCAAAAAACTAACAATCCCCACCTCGGCACCTAAATAACAAAATACGCCCAATGCTCCCAGCACCGTATGCTTATATTTAAAAATGGCCTTTAATCGAACTTTCTGTTCACCTTCTTCCTGAATATCAGGCATTTTAATAAAAAACAATGCCGCGCCCAATACCAAAAAAAGCGTTCCTAAAGCCAAATAGGGTATTTTGACCAATTGAGCTTCGGCGTTGAGATAATCTGCCAATTGGCTGGGGCTAAACTGCTGAACGGTAGCTTCGGGTATATCAGTGGCGTGAAGCAAAAACACCGCTCCAATGTAGGGGCCAATGGTGGCACCAATAGAGCCTACCGCCGCCGCCAGACTGAGCCGACTTGACGCTTTTTCGGGGTCCCCCAAAATGGAGAGGTAGGGCGTAGCCGTCACTTCCAGAAAAGTAAAACCTGCGGCCATGATGAACAAAGCCGTCAAAAAAAGTGGATAAAAGCGCGTTTCGGCGGCTGGAAAAAATATAAATGCCCCCACCGCCGCCAGCAAAAGCCCCGTAATCATTCCTGCCCGATACCCAAACCGACGGATGTATTGACCCACGGGTAAGGCCAACAAAAAATATCCGCCAAAAAAAGCCGACTGCACTAAAGATGACTGAAAATCAGTCAATTGACAAGCTCTTTTGAGGTGTGGAATAAGCACATCGTTGATGTTTCGGCTCAAATTCCAGATAAACATCAGGCTCATGACGACCAAAAGCGGTATAAGAAATGGGTGGCGGTTTTTCACTTCAGACATTCATTTAACAAAAAAATAGGTTTCATTTCAGCCCAGTGTTCGTGGGGTTGGGCTTGGGTCAATCGTTGTTGAAATCCATTCATAAAAGCCGCCCATTCGGTTTGCAAAGGCATTTTACCAATGGCTTCAAAAGCCGTATTCAGGTCAATACCTTCTTTGGTTTCGACAATCATAAACAACCGAGTCCCGAGGCGATAGATTTGCATATCCACAATTCCGCCCGCTCTGATACCCTTCGGGATTTCGGGCCAAATGTGCTCAGGTTGATGAAAATGTTCGTATTGGGCAATGAGCTCGTCGTCGTCTTTCAAATCCAAGGCTAAACAGGTTCTGTGCGTTTTCATCTTAGTTATTTTTTATAGCCCAATTCCGCCCCTCCGCTTACGGGCATGATACAGCCCGTTATGAACCGAGCGGCCTCAGAAACCAAAAACACCGCCACATCCGCAATGACATCGCCTTCGGGACAGTAGCCCAACGCGTGAATGTTATCCAGATAATTTTCAATAGCTTCCGGATTAGGCTGTTGCGTTGCCCACTGGCGCAGCATGGGGGTCCAAACCCCAGCAGGGCAGATGGCATTGACCCTAATCCCAAACGGCGCATAATCCAAGGCCATCGCTTTGGTCAGGGCACTCATCCCACCTTTAGTAGCCACGTATGCCGCGTGGTTTTCCTGCCCAATTGTCCCCACCATGCTACTGGTGTTTAAAATGCAACCTTTGGTCATTTTTAGAGAAGCAATACCGTAACGGGTAGTCCAATACACACTTTTCAGATTGATAGAAAATAGGCTATCCCATTCGTTTTCGCTGGTTTGGTCGAGTGGTTTTGAAGGGTGGGCAATCCCTGCGTTGTTGTGAATGACATCTATTTTACCAAACCGAGCAACGACTGTTTCAATGGCCGATTTTACGTATGCTTCATTTTGTACATCACCCACGAAACCAGCGTGTTCATTCCCCAAACGGTTGATGAGTTTATTCAAAGAAACTTCATCTTTATCCATCACCAAAACCCGAGCGCCAGCTTTTGCATACGCCTCCGCACAGGCTTCGCCAATGCCCGAAGCACCGCCCGTGAGAAAAATCACTTTATTGGTCAATAAGGTCATGTCTTTGGGGAATTAATTTTTCAAATCACTGCTGCTCCCTGCTTCCTGCGGCACTTGATAATAGCCGCCAACGATGCTAGCAGGATGCATAAAATATGGTCGCAAGTGCGGAATATGCTCTAAAAACAGGTTTTCGTGCCCCATACCGATGTGATTAAAAAGCACCAAATGTTGGTGTATTTGCCCCATATCTCCTACATGGGGCAGCACAGGCACCTTAAACTTTTTTGACAATAAACTAATGGCCAGAAACTCAGAGACCCCCCCTACGCGTACGACATCTACCTGACAAAAATCCATGGCCTTCGCCTGCAAAAAGTTCTTAAAAATTACCTTGTTGGGAATGTGTTCGCCCGTGGCCACTTTAAAAGGGGCAATGGCTTGAGCAATGGCCCGATGCCCAAAAACATCGTCAGGGTGTGTGGGTTCTTCAATCCAATAAGGATTAATACTACCCAGCCGTTGACAAATATCCAATGCTTGCGGTACGTTCCATTTTTGATTGGCATCCAGCATAATCGTGGCGGCGTCGCCCGCCGTTTGTCGAATCAAAGCCGCGCGCCTTAGGTCACGAAGGGGGTCAAAAGAGCCTACTTTGAGTTTAAGCGCCGTAAAGCCTTTATCGAGGGCTTGCTTCGTTTTTTCAACGATAAGTTCATCGGAAAAATTAAACCAACCTACCGATGTATCGTAGCCTTTGTAGCCTGTTGACAGTACCGCATTTCTATTTTCTCTCGTTTTGTACTGCTCATTGAGTAGTTGAATGGCTTGCTCGCGCGTAAGCTCATCCTCTAAGTAGCTCAAATCCAGCGTATTGACTAGTGCTTCGGGCGACAAATCCAGCAGCAATTTCCAAAGTGGCACTTGTCGGGCTTTGGCCCAAAGGTCAAAGCAGGCATTGACAATAGCCGCCAACGCCAGATGAACCACGCCTTTGTGCGGCCCCAACCACCGCAACGAAGGCTCGTCGGCCAATGTACGGTAAGTTGTACCAAAATCTGCCATCAACTCTTCGATTTCTGCCCCTACCAATTTTACCGATAAATATTGAATGGCTTTGCACACTAAGTCATTGCCTGCCCCCAAGGTAAAGGCCAAACCTACTCCTTCTATTGAGGTATCCGTTTTTAACACACAAACGGCATAAGAATATTGAGGGTTGGTGTGGGTTGCATCTGAACCCGCTCCTTCGCCCATTTTAAAACGTTTATCAAGAACTTCAACAGAATGAATATACATGGAATTAGGTTAATTTCATACAGATAAAGTGCGATTACTACTTGGTCATAACATTGAAAATGCTAACGTTTTTTAATCTTGGCGGAGCCGTGCTTTGCATAATTGTGAGGCGAAATTTTGCGCCTTCAATCGGGTCAACGGGTCGAATATGTTTGTAGCCAATATTTGTTCCTTCGGCGATGGTTTTCCATTTTTTATTTATTTCTGCCTCAATTTTAAATGCCCTTACCCGCTCGCCTTGCGTAATGTCTTCTTGCAAAACGAAATAATTAACCGCCCGTTTTTTGTCTAATTTCAACTCAAAAACAGTTCCTTCGCCGCTTGTAGTTTTAATGGGATTCGAAAAACGGCTTTTGATTTCATCACCCCATTCGGTCAGGCGTCTTACATCAGCATCGGGAAGTAAGCCTCTATCATCGGGCGTAAGCCCCACGATTAAGGTCGAATTATGCCCCACCGACCGCTCATACATATTCATCAAATTTTTTAGTGGAAAAATATGCGTGTCGTCATTGGGCTCCCAAAACCATTCATGGCGGCCATTATACCCCCTCAGTGGTGCGTCCGACATGGCCGGCATCCAATATTTCCCGTCTTTATCGCCCTCTTTTAAGAGTTTGAAATCGTCTTTAAAAACAATCTCTTTCTGTGCAGAATGTGAAAACGGGAACGGAAAAGTAGCCCAACATGGGTAAGGCACCGTGCCAGATTCGGAGCCCCCCCAACGAAAATCTGCCCGCTGCGCATTGTGGTAAAACAAGCATTTGGGCTGGTATTTTTCAACAATGGGCAATACATCAGCCCCATATTTGGTGGGGTCGTCGGCACCGCCATCAAACCAAATCATAAACAAATCGCCGTAGCGCGTGCAGAGTTCTTTAACCATGCCTTCGCACATTTTTTTGTAGGCTATTTGCCGATTTTTAACAAATTGGCTTTCGCCTTCAATCCTAAAATCATGGACCCCCAAAAACGAATTCCACCGAATTCCGAGATAAATCCCAGGGGCAATACCGTATTTCCGACAAGAATTGACAAAATCACGTACTATATCACCTTTACCCTCCTGAAATTTCAGGGCTTTCATACAATAGGGATTGACGTCGCTTTGATAAAGTGCAAAGCCTGTTTCGTGGGTGGCGGTCAGGACGGCAAATTTACCGCCCATTGCTTTCACGGCTTTGACCCATTGGTCGGTATCTAATTGGGTCGGATTAAAAACATTGATGTCCTCAATGGGCGTGATGCGATTGTAGGCCTGGTTGTAATTTTTTCCATCAAAAACGTGTAAATCATAACTAATAAGCGCCCCGATTTCCGCTTCATGCCAAGCCATCTGGGAAAGCGTAGGTTTGGGGAAATCGTTATTTTGAGCCCAAATTTTCGCTGTTAAACCCAAAATAGTGAGAAGAAAAAGGAGGGTATTTTTCATTGATTCGTGGTTTATTGGAAGCATTGACGCTGCAATGAATGTTCTTTTTGGCATCATTTTACGCCGTCAGGATATGGAATACGTTGCCCCGTGGCTTTGAAAGTAGGGAGATGTGCATTCCGTTTTTTGAGTTCATCGGTCAATAGCTGAGCCATTTGTTTCAGCTTTGTGGGCTGGGCTTTTGCTAAGTCATTCAGCTCGCCAATATCGTTTTTCAAATTGTACAATTCTAAGGTTTGGGTTTTGTGTAAATAGACCAATTTCCAGTCACCTTGGCGTATGGCGCTTCCCCACGACGTGCCTTTAAAATTTACGTTGGTCCAGTTGTTGGGATAATGCCACAGAAGGATTTTTTTGTCGTCGCGTTTGTTCTTATTTTCCAAAAACGGCCGTAAATTTTTGCCATCTACGGTTTGGATGGTAGTGTATTTGGTCACGCCCGCCATACCCAATACGGTGGGGAAGAAATCGTCAATGGATACGTACTGACTGGAAATGCTGTTTTTCTCCACCTTCGGCCCCGACACCAGCATAGGCACACGAATACCTCCCTCATACAGAGAGCCTTTACCTTGTTTTAGGGGTAGATTTTGGCTGTGTACTTCCCCGCTGCGTAACTGAAGACTATACCCACCGTTGTCAGAAATGAATAAAATATACGTGTTTTTATCCAAATTATTGGTTTCCAAATAATCCATTATATCGCCCAAGCTCTTGTCCATTCCTTCCACCAAAGCCGAATACCTCGCCTCGGTATCGGTTAGGCCCTGGTCAAGATATTTTTGGTAAAAACGGGCGTCTTTATCGAATGGTAAATGAACGGCATAATGCGACATATACAGAAAAAAAGGTTTCTTACTCACCTGATTTTCTTTCAGGGCGGCAATCGCTTCTTGGGTAAGTGCCTCGGTCAGAAATATGTCTTTTCCGTGGTATTTTTCTAAATCGCGCACTCCCCAAGTGGTATCGTTGGGGGTACGTCTGAAATTTTTTTCGCCCAAAAAGCTACTTGGATGTCCTGCGGCTGTACCGGCAATGTTTTTCTCAAAACCAATCGCCAGTGGATTGGCCGCTGGGGTTCCGTAAGAGGCAAAATGCGCCTTGCCACAATGGAGCGTAAAATAACCCGCTTGCCGTAACAATTGGGGTAAAGGCGTAGCATGAACGGTTTTGGCGATGCCCACCACGGGACTCATGCCGTTGTGATTCCAGCTGGGGGGATTCAGCAAGCTATCGGGGTAGTCGGTGGGAGTATCTTTTTGGGTATTCGTCCAGTTGGTGACATTGTGCCGTGCTACGTTCATACCTGTCATCAGACTTACGCGGGTTGGTGTACAAACAGGGTTGGCGTAGGCATTCGTAAACTTCATGCCATTACGGGCAAGTCGCTCCATGTTAGGGGTATGGAAGCGCTGATTAATGGGCGTTTTGTCTTGCCAAAAGGGCACGGAAGTGTCTTGCCAACCCATATCGTCAACCAAAAAAATGATAATATTTGGTTGGTTTTGCGCACTTACCAAGTGACTCCCAACGCTAATTCCGAGAATTATTAATAGTCTCAACATCAATTTATCGTTTAAAATAAAGGACAAAATACCACCAATACTAAACAACTTTTAGTGTATGATCGCCCTTTAATGGTCAACGTTTTCTGATTTTTACAAAACCTTTATTCTGAAACGACCTATTGTCTGAACTCATCACCACGTTCAGGATTGAACTTGTACCTTCATCAATTTGGCCAGTACGATTGATAAAAAACACATTTTCCTTGCGTTTTCTTTGAATAAATTCTTGAAGCGTATTGGGGTCTTTATCAAAAATGAGTTCGGCTTTTTCAACGTACATACCCGTCACACTGACGGCATTGGTAAAAATTACTTCGTATTGACCCGGTGCGGTGATAAACTTTCCTAAGTCAATACTCATTTGACCTTTTCCGTTTACGAAGTCTTTGGTATCCCATTCCTGCAAAATAGTGTACTCTTTGGCTTCTTTCTCCGATTTTGGGAGTTCAAAATCCGTAACGTAATAGGCTGCCATGCTCCTAATGAGGGGCGCACCTTTGTTTTCGGTGACTTTCAACTTTATGGCAGTCATTTCCACATCGTCGAAATAATCTATTTTTGTTACCCCTACCGAGCTACCTGTCGTCAATTTTTCCCATTTGTTTTTTATCAATCCCCACAGTTCGTATTTTCTAATTCGGTGCCCCTGCCGGTAGTCTTCTTTCAAGATGATGTGGTTTATCTTCGTGGGTTTTGGAAGCACCAATTCTACTTCGTTGGAGGTTTTGTTTTTCACTTCGGCCAAAGGTCGGTTAAATCTTCGGTTGATTTCTGCCCCAAATTCAGCGTATCTTTTTACATCTCCTGCTGGTATCAGGCCTGTTGTGTCGGGGTTTGAGTTAAGCAATAATGTACCACCATGACCAACCGATTTATAATAAATTTCCATCAATTCGTCCACCGTTCTGCGTTTGGCTTCATTTTTTGGCGACCAAAACCAATTGTGGTTGTACAAAGTGACATCGGCTTCTAGCGGAGCCCAAACATCCCCGTCGGGGTCATCATCGTATTGAGTGGCTACCCCCGACTTTAAGACCTCCCCTTTGAGGGAATTCCAGACGGGATAGTGGAGAATGCCGCTTTCCGTACCAGGCCAACGAATAGTGGCATCTGAACCTTGAAAAATGACCGCTTTGGAGGCGTATTTTTGTAAAATATCGCTCACAGGTACCTTACAGGAGCCATCAAACCAAACTTCGAGCATCTCGCCATAATTTGCCAAAACTTCGGTGAGTTGTTGCCTGAAAATCTTGTTATAGGCTTCCTGTTTTGAAGGGTCTTTTGTAATCCCCCCGCTTCCTAGGCCCGCGCCCCACTTGATATCGCCAGGATAAATATAAATACCGAGGTTCAGCCCCGCCTTTTTGCAAGAATTTGCCAAGTCTTTGATGACGTCGCCTTTACCATTTTTCCAAGGAATATTTCTGACGCAATACTCGGTGGTGTAGGTGGGCCACCAGCAAAAACTGCCCGCATGTTTGGCCACAAAAATGATTTCTTTTGCTCCCCACGACTTGGCAACGCGGCACCACTGATCGGTGTCGAGTTTGGTAGGATTGATGCGAGAAATGTCAAACTCACCCGTCTCGTCGTACTCTTTACCGAGCCACGTAGCCACCCCAAAATGGACAAACATAATACGCCCCTGCTCCTGCCATTTGTACTGAACATCAGAGGGTTTAGCCAATTGTTGGCCCGATAAATGTACGTGAACAAAGAGGAAAACGATAAGAAGGATTTTCTTCATTGGTAAAAAAATAATGAATAAGTTAACGAATCTGAAAAGTGGGTTAAAAACTTACTTTATAGCGCCATTTTTAATTTTTATGCTTCCATTTTTTTCAAATGCCAGCTCCATAAACTCGGCGTTTTGTGAAATCACTTTTACTCCTTTGTTGAACTCAATCGAATGGGTTTTAAAAGGCAATTTGACTTTTGCTTTTCCGCCTTTCTCGGCTTTTATTTCAAGGCTCGAAACCAAGCCATTCGTTTTCTGGGCACTTACCAAAAATGCCCCTTCGGCCCTTAAATCTTTGAACGAGGCTTGCTGCCATTTTTGGGGAATGGCCGGAAAAACCTCAATTTGTCCAGCATAACTTTGTAAGAGCATCTCCTGAATACCAGCGGCGTAGGCAAAGTTGCCCTCCAGCGTAAAAGGCCGATACGTCATATTCGATTTGCCCGACTTGGTTTGGTCACCGTTGAGGTGAAAGGAGTTGGTGGAGCAAAAGGCCGTTGCAAAATCGGTCAAGGCCGCCGCTGCCCCTTCACCATCTTTGGCGCGGGCTTTCAGATTGCCCTCCCACGCATACGAATAGCCGCACCACCAAGCGGGGCCAACTTTATCCAGTAATTTGAGCGAATTTGTAATAATTTCTTGGTCTTTCGCTCCGTTTTCCCAGCGAATTTCGCCCAGTGGATGGATGGCCATCAGATGCGAAAAATGACGATGAGATTGGTTATATGGCAGGTCTTTTGAGAAGTTAAGTTCTTTGTTATCAGATAAATGATAAGACTGAAACTGATTCAGAATTTTAGAATAATGCTCGGCTTCGGTTCGTAGATTTAGTTCAAGTGCAAGTTCGTTTGCTTTGGCAAACAAAAACCGCATTAGAGCCAAATCGTAGTTAGTATTTTCTAAAAACCAAGCCGACTTTTTATTGTCATTAATTTCAGGACTCGAACTTAAAGGCAACTGACGATAGCCATTTTTATCGATGTACGTAATTTCTTCGAGGTGTTGGGCCACTTCTTTAAACCAAGGGTAGGCGCGGGTTTTTAAAAAATCTTTATCCATGCTGTATCTCCATTGTAAATAGTAATGTTGCGCCAACCACGCCGATACCGTGGGCGAAAGCGAATATTGAATCCATCCTCCCATTTCCTCGCCCAAAAGCGTGGTTACACCCGGTACATTGAGACCGTTTGAACCAAAATACCACTGCGTATATTTTTTATATTGTTCTCGGTTTTGATCCAAGTGATTAAGATAGCCCATGGCCTCTTCCAAGTGGTTGGCGCTGTATGCGGGCCAATAGCTGAGTTGCGTGTTTAAATCATGGTGAAAGTCACCCTTCCAAGGGGGAATGCGCCCGTTGTCGGCCGTCCAAACCGCTTGCAATGAAATAGGGGGCGTATTGCTTCTGGCAGCACTCCCAAATTTGTACAGCTCAAGGTAATATTGTTTTTCGAGTACCGGATCTGGCAATGACACGGACGATTTTGCCCAAAAGTTTGTCCACCAATTCTGATGCGACTGCCACGCTGCGTTGTAACTGGGAGCCGAAGCCACTATTTTTTGGGCTTCCGGTTGGGGCTTATTGGGGTAATGGGCAGAAATGGCCCAAGAACCTTCAATCGTTTTAGGATTAATTTTCTTCCATTTTACATAAACTTCATAATAGAATCCTCCCCATCCCTGCTGAATATAGCGATAAGACTGGCCACTTTGAATTACTTCACCTTGCTTATACCCAAGCCTTGCCAAGTCGTCGCCAGCCACGGGGCCACCGACTGTATTGCCAGAACTACCTTCGTACTTCGGAGTCAACAATCTCAAATTCAATTCATTAAGATTCTCAAATTTAAAATAGCCAATGTTTTGTTTGGCATGAACGAACGAGGTCATTTTTACGCCATTTTGCCAACTAATGGTTGCTTCTGCTGTTTCGATATTCAGCGTGGTCTGTTTTACATCACCCCAATCTTTGACCTCAAACTCAAGGGCTGCACCCGGTATTTTGCTGGGAGCAGGCTCTCGGTCGTAGGGATGGTCGCCTATTTTTTGAACGGCCGCGTAGTTGTCGGCAAGCACTTGTTCTTTGACCCACTTGTAGTTAAAGCCGGGGGTATGCAGCTCCTGCATGGGGCGCATATCCCAGAGTTCGGCATGGTCGAGCGAAAAACGCAGTTTATCTTCTTTGTGCCAAATCAGTTCGCCAATGAGGCCATTGCCAAGGGGTAGGCCTTCGTCCCAGCGAATAGGTATTTTTTCATATTGGAGCCCTATTCGATTGCGTTGGATTTGACCAAACGCGCTAAAAAACAGAAGTATTTGCAGTGAGATGAGTATCATTGACTTCATCATATTGTTCCGTTGGTGATGTGGTGGGTGGTGAATTTGGCAGACTAAAGGTAAAATCTGTTGTGGCGCTCTGTAAAGATATTGATCGCAGATAGGAAACCGATGAGAGTCGGCAGGGCAAGTCAGTAAGACAAGCTAAATAAAGCTATTTACTTTACTTTCAGAACGTTACAACAAACAAAAGGGTTTATAAAAGCGTTGGTGTTTCTTCCAGAATCAGTAACACCAACGCTCATTTCAACTAAGATGCACGCTGTTAATAGCCGGCATTCTGTACCAAGCTCTTGTTTCTATCCAATTCGTTTTGGGGGAAAGGAAGCACATTATTTTTTTCGCCAAAAGATAGCGTTACGCCCGCAGGGTTTTTGAGGGTCGATAATTTTGCCGCCATTACCCCCCAACGTTTCAGGTCAAAATAGCGATGCCCTTCCAGTGCCAGTTCAATGCGCCTTTCGTGTCGGATAAATTCTCTCAGCAAGTCTTTGGAGTTGTATTTGGTTCGGTCCACAGGGGGAAGGTTTACGCCGGTGCGGGTCCGTATTTTATCGAGGGCATCGTAGATGGTGGCATCTGGTCCTGAAACTTCGTTTTTAGCCTCAGCATACGCCAACAGCACTTCGGCATAGCGTGTATGTACCACGTTCATGTCGGTAACCGTAATTTTAGATCTATCCCAAGGCAATTTAGAAGTATCCATGTACTTCTTTTGATTAAAACCAGTAAGCAATGGATCTGTAACGGCAAATGTAGAGCCATCTGGGTTTTTGTATGAATCACCCGGCACTAAAATGGTCATTTTTAGCCTTGGGTCTCTGTTTTCATAAGGATTGGCAGCATCGTAGCCCGAGCCCGCCTCCGTAATTGGTTTACCATTGGCCATTTCATAGTCATCTACGAGGTTGCGATAGGGAGCAATGGCTCCATACCAACCAAGCTCTACCAGCATACCTTCTCCTCCCTGCGGATTGTTGGGGGCAAGAAATTTGGTAGAAAAAATGATTTCCGGGTTATTCTGCTGAGTTGTCGTTAGAAAAAGATTGGCGTATCCTCCCTGATAGATTGAAAATTTACCAGAATCAATGATGTCTTTTGTAATCGCCGCAGCATCAGCCCAGTTTTGTTGATACATCCTGACTCGGGCTTTTACCATTTGGGCCGATGCCTTCACCGCACGACCTGAGTAAGAGGTGGCTGGTAATTTTGAAATGGCAAAATCCAATTCTTCAACCACAAATGCCAGTACATCGGCTTTGGGGGTTTTAGCAATTTTGGCTTCTTCGGCGGTTTTGGGGGCTGTTTTATAGACCACTACATCTCCAAAAAACTGTACCAAATCAAAATAGTACATGGCCCGAATAAAACGTACATCTGCCTTGTAAGAATCTTTACTTGCTTGAGATACAGCGGCTACCCCATCAATGTTGTCCAGAAAATAATTACACTGAGCAATTCCCGAATAGGGTACATTGTACAAGGCAGCATTGACATTGGAAGGATTGATAACCCCAATGGTGTAATTTCCAAAGCCAAAAAAAGTATGTCGGTCTAAGGCATTGTCGGAATAGGCATCTAAAAAAGGCTTGCGGGCGCCGTAAAAATTATTTTGCAACGTTCGATATACGGCCGTAAGCGACATTTGCACGTCCGTTTCTGTTTTCCAGAAAGTAGGCCCTGAAATTGCATTGAGTGGATTTTTATCCAAGAAGTCTTTATCGCAGGAAGTATGGGTAGTGAGTACCATTATTCCCAGCAATGCAGAAGCTATGTATTTATTTTTGAATTTCATTTTTGTAACAGTTTAGTGAAAGTGAATTTGACTCCTGTCTTTAGAACTTAATGCTTAGTCCAGCGGTATAGATTTTCAACTGTGGGAATTGGGCAAATCTACCGGAGCCGGCGCGTTCGGGGTCATTTCCTTCGTATTTCGTCCAAGTGATTAGGTTATCGCCTGATAAATAAACAGTTAAACCCTTCAATTTAATTTTACTTAATATTTGCTCATTAAGGGTATAAGAGAGGTACAGGTTTTTTAAGCGCAAATACGATGCATCCTGAATAAAATAGGTAGAGGTATATCCAGATACCCCCGCGTAACCTGTCAGGTAAGTAGCAGGTACGGTATTGCTTGGATTGGTAGGAGACCACGCATTAAGGAATTTAACTGGAGGTGCCGAACCTTGCTGGAAGGGCTCGTAGCCCCAACCGGATACCTGCGTATTGATTCCTTGCACACCCTGAAAAAACGCACTTACGCTAAATCCTTTCCAACCGGCATTCAGATTAAAAGAGTAGTTATAATTGGGGAATCGGCTAATGCGAATTCGATCTTCTGGTCCTACGGTACCGTTGCCATCTACATCTCTTATTTTCAAATCACCCGGCTTGAGCGTTCCAGAGTTGGGTTGCTTAGGAGACGTATTAATTTCTTCCTGACTTTGGAACACGCCTATCCATTCATACACAAAGAAATTGTTGTAAGGCTGGCCTATTTCGATTGTTCCCAAGGTTGGAGCGAGGATTTTGGTTACTTTATTTCTGTATCTGTGAAAGAGTACACTGGCACCGTAGTTGAAATCACCGAAACGTTTTCTGTGTCTAAGCTCAACTTCAAATCCTTTGTTTTCCATGGCTCCAGCATTCACAATAGGAGCGGCCAAACCTACACTATTAGGCAAATCGGCGCGTTGAGAAAGAATATCGGTGGTGTTGCGCTTGTACCAGTCGATAGTAGCGCCAAAGAGCCCTTTAAAGATATCAATATCCAGTCCAAAATCTAGCATCGACGTCTTTTCCCATCTCAAATCTTTTGTTACCAATCGCGTAACGGCCGCGCCAGAACTAAGTCCGCTAAACGGATATGCCGTAAGGCTTAAAACATCTTGGTACGGATAATTTCCGATTTCCTGATTTCCCAAAGTACCGTACGAAGCCCTCAATTTTAGATTATCTACCCAAGACAGCGAATTTTTGATGAATCCTTCTTCTGATATTCTCCAAGCGGCGGAGCCTCCTCCAAATATCCCAAAGCGATAATCAGGAGCAACGCGTGAGGAACCGTCGCGGCGAATATTGCCCTCCAGAAAATACTTGCCTTTGTAGTCATAATTGGCCCGTCCAAAAAACGATTGTAAGGCCCATTCCGACGCACCTCCGCCGGTGGCCTGATTGACGGCCCCGCTACCATCCAACACCATGATGCTTGTATTGGGAAAGTCAAACCGATTGCCCAGTATGTTTTCTGTAAAATTATTCTGCTGCTCATAGCCCGCCAAAACCCCTAAATTATGCTCTGTTCCAATTTGTTTGGTGTAATTTAAGGTACTGAAATAGGTCTTGGTGATGTTACGGCTCTCGTTTTGTTGGAGGCCAAAAAAGGTTGGGTTTCCATTGGCTACATGCACATAGTTGCCCGCAGCATCTGGCTGATAAGCGTACGATGGAGAACCAAACTGTCGGTTTTTGTATTGGTCATTAAAGAAAGTAAACCCAGCTTTGTTTAGCCATTTAAGCCCTTTCAAAATCTCAACTTCGGCATAAGCCTGAGCGTTCACGTTGTAGGTCTTTGTAAATTGGCCACCCGTAGCGTAGACTTCTTCTACACTTCGATTGACTCCCCCGTTGCTCGCAAAATCTCGGTTGGTGACTCTTCCGCTACCATCTGGCAAAAAGGGAGCGTACGTGGGAGCAGTAGCATAGGCCAACAAAAGAAGGTTGTCGTTGGTAAGCCACGGCGCTTTGGCATCTTGGAAGGAAAGGTTAATGTTGGTACCTACCCGAACTCTTTTATGTACCTGACTCGAAAAGTCAATCAGTCCGTTGTAACGCTTGTATTTGTAGCCTTTTGTAATAGCATCCTGATTCAAATAATTGAATGAGATGTTGTATAAGGTTTTTTCATTGCCTCCGCTAAATCCCAAATGGTGATTTCTGATAGGCCCTTTGTCCAGTACATAGTCCAGCCAATTGAAATTGGGGTATTGCTCACTATTGGGATTGTTTTTATACAAATCAATTTGCGCCTGTGTATATAGGGGAGCTTGACCGCTCCGGGCTCGGGCCGAGTTGTACATTTCCATGTACATGGGAGAATTTGTAATCAGTTCAGGCACTCTCGTTGCTTCACTGATCCCGTAGCTTGCGGCATATTCGATTTCTGATTTGCCTGCTTTACCTTTTTTGGTCGTAATCAAAACCACCCCATTCGCCGCACGAGCACCGTAGATAGAGGCCGAGGCCGCATCTTTCAACACCGTAACGCTCTCAATGTCTTGCGGGGAAAGATTTTTGATAGAAGCGATGATACCATCGACCAGAATCAAAGGGGCATTTGAAGCGCCAAACGAACCAAATCCTCTCAATTGGTAAGAAGCATCGTCCCGACCCGGCTCTCCAGTGGACTGAATAATATCCAAGCCCGCAATCCTACCTTGCAAAAGGTTTTGCACGTTGGGTACGGGCCGCTCGGTGAGCTCTTTGCCAGATACTGTTGATACCGAACCCGACAAATTAGCCTTTTGTTGAACACCATAGCCCACCACAACCACCTCCGAAAGTGATTCAGCTGCTGGCACTAAATTAACATCAATGGTAGTTTTGCTTCCCACCAACACCTCCTGTGCGGTGTAACCAATATAACTGAATACCAAAGTGGACCCACTCGATGCCTGAACGTTGTATTTTCCATTTACGTCTGTTATGGCTCCTACTGCCGTACCCTTTATCTGAACACTTGCTCCGGGCAAAGGCACACCTCCTGAGTCAAATACGGTGCCTGAAACTGGGCGGTTTTGGGCAAATCCCCCCTGACCTCCCAACAACAGCCAAAGGCTGACCAACAGGAGTAACGTTTTAGTAACTGCTGATTTAGCAGTACTTCTGGGCGTGCTGTTTGAGTCGCCGACGGAGGTATATAAACCCCCATCTGACGTAGAGTTAAACCAGTAAAGACATTTCATGGATTGGATAAGGTTAATACAGGTTAATTTTGTACAGATATTATTCTTTGCATAGTATAAAAAAAATATTTAATAGTTATATTATGCATAATATATCCGCAAAACAAGGCCATAATGAGTAAAAAAGCCTACAATGGGTTGATATGTTTATGTACTATATTTGCATAACTGATAATTGTCTCAAAACATGAAGCCTACTTTCGCACTTTTGCCCGATTTTGCCACTTCTCAAACTCTTTTTGTGGCAAAAGAAATCATACGCCCAGCCTTCGCTACAGATTTTCATTTTCACGATGAATGCCAGTTGGTGTATATCCGATCTGGTGCAGGAACGCGAATCATCGGTGGCTCTATCGAACATTTTGAAGCAGGAGATTTGACCTTTGTGGGGCCACGGGTACCCCATGTTTGGTATTCAAAGCCTAAGTTAGAAGATAGTGAAAACCCTGATGTTTCAATTGCCCTCTATATCAACCCTGTTAAGATCGTAGAAAACTTAAAACCTTTTATAGATACACAATCAGTAAAATCCTTCTTTCAACAATCTACAAGGGGAATAAGTATTATAGGGTCAAAAAAAGAAGCAATGACAAGCCTTCTGCAAAATATGATTCACCAAAAGAATGTATCCTTATTAGCTTCTTTTATTCAAATTCTGGACTTGTTATTAGATTCCGAAGAACTGGTGTGGTTAAACGGTGCCTCCTTATTGTCGGCCTATTCCAACGACGCGCAAGGGCGGGTAGCACAATTAATGGATTTTATCCAACAAAATTTTCGGACAGAAATTACCTTAGAAAAAGCCGCTTCGGTAACAGGCCTACAAATTCACTCCTTCTGTCGCTTTTTTAAGTCGCTTACGCACCGTACTTTTTCCGATTTTATCAATGAAGTGAGAGTCGGCTTTGCCTGTCAGCTTTTACAACATTCAGACATACCTATTACGCAAGTAGCCTTTGAAAGTGGTTACAGCAACATCTCTTATTTCAACCGTTCGTTCAGAAAAATACACCGAATTACGCCAAGGGAGTTTCGGGCACAAATGAGCGCTTTGCCTTAAATTTCCAAAAGTTGAGACATTAAAATTCCGCAGGAACTAGGAATTGTAGGATTTAGCAATGCCCCCCTTTCGGCCATCATAGAACCGTCACTTACTACCGAGGAGCCGTCCGTTTGGGAGATGGGCGAAAAGCCGCAAGGCTGTTGTTAGAACAAATGGAATAGCCTTATAATGTGACACATACGCCCAACGCTAAGCTCATTATCCGAAATTCTTCGGCTAATTTAAGGTTTAAAAAGCAACTTTATTCTAAGGAATTAGGTTAAAATTTTGGGTAGGCAACTAGTTGCAACCCCTTAAAAACACAGCGCACATAGTTTAGAACACTTTGAAAACTTCCACCAACGACCCCTATGCCGCGTTGCGGTATCCCGAGTTTGTCCGATTGATTTCAGCCAACAGCATGATTACCGCTGCCATCATGATTCAGGAGGTAGTCATTGGCTACGAACTCTACAAACTCACTCATGACCCGCTTTCGCTGGGTTTTATCGGTTTGGCCGAAGCGCTACCTTACATTTCAATTGCCTTATTTGGAGGGCATTATGCCGACCGAAAAGACAAACGTACCATTATGCAAATCAGCCAGAGCGTGATACTTTGCTGCTCATTGGCGTTGATTTGGGTGATGTATCCAGCGCACCGTGCTGAGTACTCAACCACGTCTTTGCTCCTAACCGTCTACGGAATTTTGGCCGCCATTGGTTTTGCCAAAGGATTTTATTCTCCCGCCTCTTCTTCCATGAAGGCTTTTTTGACACCCCGCGAAGTCTACTCAAACGCGGCCACTTGGAGCAGTACGTTTTGGCAAACGGGTGCCATCGCCGGGCCAGGCATTGCGGGTTTTTTGTATGCGTACATTGGCTTGACCAATACGCTGTGGGTGGTAGTGGGGTTATTTATCGTCAGTCAAATTCTGTTAGCTTTAATCAAGAAAAAACCGATTCCCGAAGTGGCAGGCCCCGAAGTAAATGTGTGGCAAAGCATCAAAGAAGGCATCAAATTTGTGTACGAAAAAAAGATTCTGTTTTATGCTACTTCGCTCGACTTGGCGGCGGTACTTTTTGGCGGGGTGATTGCCATTTTACCCGTTTTTGCCGAAGATATTTTGAAAGTAGGCGCCGAAGGACTCGGTATCATGCGGGCCGCGCCTTCTGTGGGGGCCGTATTAACCATTTTTGCCACGGCCTATTACACTCCCACCCGAAACGCATGGCGCAATATGCTCATTGCGGTAGCTGGCTTTGGGGTGGCCACCTTGGTGTTTGCCATTTCTACCAACTTCTGGCTGTCGGTGTTTATGCTCTTCCTAACGGGTGCATTTGACGCCATCAGCGTGGTGATTCGTCAGACGATTTTGCAGGTGGTCCCGCCCGACCACATGCGCGGACGCGTGCTTTCGGTCAACAGCGTTTTCATCAGCTCTTCCAACGAAATAGGGGCGTTTGAATCAGGCGTAGCGGCCAAAGTGTTCGGAACAGTCCCTTCCGTTTTGATCGGCGGCGGGCTTACAATGGTTATCGTGACTTGGGTGTGGCTGCGTTCCAAAGAGTTGTTTGGCATAAAATTAACCTAAACAACCGACTATTTTTATCTTTTATTTATCGGTCAATCATTTAGTAATCAAGTACTTATTTGATTTAATTCCACCAATAAAAGATAATAAGTAAACAAATCACAAAACAATCCTGCATCATTTGCTGTTTATCCCCCGTTACACCAAAGACATCATTGCTTTGAGCAGTCAGCGTTCCCCTGTTACTCATAAAAAAAACACTTTTAAGCGCCACGGCTTAGAAGACGAGGACTATTATACCGACCCCAACGGTTTTTTAGTGTTTACGGCGGCCTATCACCTCAAACGCGGCTACTGCTGCAAAAACGGCTGTCGGCACTGCCCATACGGATTTCGGAAGAAGTGAGATTGATCAATCCACCAAAACACTTTGCATTTTCAGCGCAGCAGTTAGACGACGAATGAGGGCTTTTTGCTCGGTGGGGTATTCCAAACTGTCCAATGCTTCTTCAAACAGTTGATAACTCCAGCCTTGTATTTTTATTTTTTCTGATTTCAAGCGTTTTTCAAAGGTTTCCACTTCCTCTTCTCCCACCTGTTTTTGGGCAACTTGCGCCGCCAACAGCAGATAATCTGCCAAACGGTTTTCTTCGGATTTGAATTTCGTCCGGTCCAATCCAAACAGGTATTCGTAGGCTTTATCGGCTTGGTCATTCATTAAGTAGACTTCGGCCGCGCTGAGCTGCACCATGGGCGGCTGATTCTGAACGGCTTCGTACATATTGATTGCTTTGTCAAACGCCGCGCCGCTTTTGCCAGCCGTAGGGCGATACCTCTTGTACCACACCCCGAGGCGGCCCCACAGGTTTGGCGCAAAAAGTTTGTAGTCGTTCACCAGCAATTCATAGTCTTGGATGGCCCCCAACGAATCGCCGAACCTCCACTTGGATTGACCTCTGAGATCTACATAAAGGGCGACGGGCAGTCCGCGCGGTTGTTGTTGCCCCGGCCCTTTAAGCTGCTCTTTTTCAAATTTAAAATACCGATTGATGATCACATTCATGCTGTCGATGGCGCGTTGGTATTGATGGGTATGAAAATAGAACCGCGACCACAATTCGACAGCATATTTCCCTTCGGTCGAATCTATTCGCTGTACTTCTTTCATATATTCCACAAAACGCGGAATATCACCCGTGTTCACCTTTCTTCCTGCCTGATTTAAGTATGCCTGCGCCATTTCCTTGGTTTTGGGAAAGGGTTTGGGAACGTCTATTCCCATTTCGTCGCCAAGCAATAAGCGCTCTTCAAATGAATGGAATTCCTGATTCAATGAAGGCGGCGTTAATTTATTTCGAAACAACACAATGGATTTGATTCCTTGGGTCTTGTACCACTCAATTGGGAATTGTGTTAGTTCATTTTTAACCAGATGCAGGTTTTGTATCTGCGTATCCAGCCAACCCATCATTGGTATAGCACTCAAATTACACTCGGTCAGGTTGACGGTTCCCTTCGGCATACGGAGTTGTTGAATCACGGGCCACAGGGCTTTTTCATCCCAATATTTATTACGGGATAAATCAAGGCTGACCAGTTTACGGCAATTGGCCAAGGACGCTGGCAACGACCGAAGTTGGTTGTGGTTTTTGGCTGGCACTTGGTCCAACGTTCGGCTATTAATGTTCCGATTTAAATACAAGACGTCAGCGTCGGCAAGGTTCAGAAAATTTAGATGCTGCAATTTTCCCAGCGAATTAGGCAAGGTTTCCAAACGACAATTCGACAGCGTTAGCATTGAGAGGCTGTCGCAGTCGCCCAATGATTCAGGGAGTTGGGTCAGTGGATTATGGGAAACATCAAGCGCTCTGAGGCGTTTCAATTGACCGATGGAATTGGGAAGCTCGGTCAATTCATTATTGTTTAATTGTAGATTTTGCAAGCTAACCCAACTGCCGATATTTTTGGGTAATTCGGTCAATTGATTCCCTCTCGCATTCAGCTCTTTTAGTTTTTTGCACTTTGAGAATTCTGCAGGAAGCCTTATCAGGTTGTTATCGGCCAAGAAGGCCATCTCCAATTCAACCGCATTAACCAACCCTGATGGCAGTTCGGCCAATTGGTTATTTTCCACATTCAACATTCTGAGCTTTAGGGCTTTGCCTATATCATTAGGCAACTCTTTCAGTTGATTGTTATTGACGATAAGGTTCCTGAGCTTCGTCAGCTTGCCCAAATCAGGCAATTGGGTGAGACGATTTTCGGCCAGATTGAGCGTTTCCAATTCAGTCATTCTTTCTATCCCTTTCGGCAAAGACCCTCCCAGTACCCTTTCAAGTTGAAGCACTTTCAACCCAATGGATTTTGAAAAATCAGGCATTGCGGAAAGAGGATTTTTCCGCAATGAATCTTCGGATAAATTCCAAAAAATCAATTCCTTTAGGTTGGGTAATGCTATCGTTGTAGCCGCAGAAAAAGAAGGTAAAGTACTCATTATCAAATAAAACGACTCTAATCTCTGACAACGATTCAAGGCGTTTATCAATTCATCGGGCTCGGAAAGTGTACAATTATTTACCGAAAGATGCTGCAATGAATCACTTAAACCTTTAAAATCAGCCCCTTTGAATCTAAAGTTACTGATTTCTACCCCCTTTAAAGAGGCAAATTCAGACAAAGTCTTTGGGTAAGTTAACAAGGGTTGTACCTTATTCTCATGATACTTTCCTTGGAGCGTTATATACTCAAGCGTTTTTAGCTCGGCAAGCCAATCGGGCAACTGTCCTTCAAACGATGAAATCTTTAGTGATTTCAGATTTTTACATTCTCGCAATGCCAATGGTAAACGCATTTGTTTTGAGGTCAACTCTATGTCCAGAGCGGCCAACTGCTTAAAATTGGGTAACACAGGCCAAACAGCACTTAAATCTAGGCTCCCAATCATTTTAAGACTGAGCCCTTCCAAACCTTTCAACTTCGCTACGTTAGCGGGTATCTTTAGAGTGTCACCTGGTTTGATAATGTTCCCACTTATACTCAAATACTTTAACTTGGGCAATCGGCTCAGTTCGTCAAAAAGAGCGGCCATTTTTACCGAATCTGACCTTGAAATTTGGACAAATACCTGCTCCACATCCACCAATTGCGCAAGCGGTGCATCCAAAGGTTTAGTAAACTCATTCAGAACCAACGTTATAACAGGCTTGCCATTCTTTAAATCAATTTCGGCCTGTTCATAACTTTTGGCAGCAAATTGCCTGTTGAATCTTTCCTGATAGGGATTCCGCCAATTTTGGGCTTGCAGGTATTGGGTAGCAACGACCACCCAAAGCATTAGCCATAAGTAACGAGTCATGAAATTCATTCTTAAAAGCTGTTAATCTGTTCTTTATGTAAGTTCTTACTCCACCAACCGCCGCAATTCGTTCAGTTTCAGTAAGGCTTCAATTGGTGAAAGGGTATTGATATCCAAGGCTTTGAGCTTGGTTTTGAGTTCTTCTATTTTGGGGTCTTGCGGCTCAAATAGGGTCATTTGGTAGTTTACTTTGGGCATTTCTTTCACAGCTTTGTTGGTTTCGGCCCGTTGGTGGCTCTTTTCGAGGCTGTGCAGAATATCGTTGGAGCGCAGCACAATCTCCTGTGGCATCCCAGCCATCTGCGCCACGTGAATCCCGAAGCTGTGTTCACTGCCGCCTTCTTTCAATTTCCGCAAGAAAATCACTTTGTTGCCCACTTCCTTCACCGCCACGTTGAAGTTTTTGATGCGCGGAAAATCGTCGGCCAATTGGTTCAGTTCGTGATAGTGCGTCGCAAACAACGTTTTGGCGCGGTGGCGCGGGTGATTGTGCAAAAACTCCGCAATGCTCCACGCGATGCTGACGCCGTCGTACGTACTCGTTCCGCGCCCGATTTCGTCCATCAGCACAAGGCTCCGCTCGCTGAGGTTGTTGAGAATACTCGCCGTTTCGGTCATTTCGACCATGAACGTACTCTCCCCGCGACTCAGGTTGTCGGAAGCTCCTACACGCGTAAAAATCTTATCTACCAACCCGATTTCGGCCTCGGCGGCGGGGACAAAACTGCCCATTTGGGCCATCAGCACAATGAGCGCGGTCTGGCGCAGCAACGCCGATTTTCCCGCCATGTTGGGGCCCGTGATGATAATAATCTGCTGTGTTTCGTCGTCAAGATACAGGTCGTTGGGTACGTAGCTTTCGCCCAAAGGCAGTTGCTGCTCAATCACAGCATGACGTCCTTCTTTGATTTTCAGCGATTTATCTTCCGTAATTTTGGGTTTATTGTAATTGTTTTTGCGGGCTACTCGCGCAAAAGACGCCAACGCATCCAACACCGATACCACGCGGGCATCCTGCTGTACCGCCGCCACGTAATCGTTGGCCATCATCACCAAATCATTGAAAATACGCTGCTCGATGGCAAAGATTTTATCTTCGGCACTCAGGATCTTATCTTCGTACTCTTTCAGTTCGGGCGTAATATAGCGCTCGGCATTCACGAGGGTTTGCTTCCGAATCCACTCGGGCGGCACGCGGTTTTTGTGGGAGTTGGTCACTTCGAGGTAGTAACCGAACACTTTATTGTAGGCAATTTTGAGGGAGGTGATGCCCGTCCGTTCAATCTCGCGGTTTTGAATTTGTATCAGGTAGTCTTTGCCCGAAAACGCCAGTTTGTGCAAAACATCCAAATCAGCATCAATGCCGCTCTTAATCATACCGCCCTGATTGGTCACCACGGGCGGGTCTTCGCGGAGTTCGGTTTCGATTTTTTCCAGTAAAAACTCACAGGGATTGAGTTGGTCGGCGTATTTGCGTAGCGGTGTCAGAGAGGATGACGGAGAGACGGACGACGGAGTTTCGGATTCGTTACCCTCTGGTGATTCTTCTCCTTTTGTATGCTTCCCTTTTACCTCTCCGCTCCACGCCTTTTGCAGCAATTCTTTCACGGGCGCAATATGGCTCAGAGACTTCTTCAGTTGCAGCAGTTCCCGTGGGTTGATGCGTCGAACCGCCACTTTTGAAATGAGGCGTTCGAGGTCACCTATTTGTTTGAGGTGCAGGGTGATTTCGTCCAGCAATTCTTCGTTTTGGAGAAAAAACTCCACCGTTTGCAGGCGCTCTTCAATTGGCGCTTTATCTTTCAGCGGCAGCACCAGCCACTTACGTAGCAGGCGCGCGCCCATGGGTGTCACGGTTTGGTCGAGTATCTGAATCAACGGCACGCCGCCTTCCTGTTGGGGATACACCAATTCTAGGTTACGAATGGTAAAGCGGTCGAGCCACACGTATTTTTCTTCGTCGAGGCGGGTCAGCCGCGTGATGTGCTTCACGTCTTTGTGCTCGGTATCGGCCAAATACCGCAAAATCACGCCCGCCGCAATGATGCCATCGGTGAGGGTTTCGACACCAAATCCTTTGAGCGAAGTGGTTTGAAAATGCTTAATGAGAATTTCGTAGCCGAACTCGTGCGTATAAGCCCAATCTTCGAGACAAAAAGTATGAAATTTATCACCAAACAGCTCGCCGAATTCCTGACGGTACTTTTTACAGTACAGTACCTCCGACGGCGCAAAACTTTGCAGCAATTTTTCGATGTATTCTTTGTTGCCCTGAGTGGTCAAAAACTCCCCGGTCGAAATATCCAAAAAGGCAATCCCGAAGGTGTTTTGTTTACCAAAATGAACCGACGCCAAATAATTATTCCGTCTGGTATCCAGCACATTGTCGTTGAATGAAACCCCCGGCGTCACCAGCTCCGTTACCCCACGCCGTACGATGCCTTTGGCTACGGCGGGGTCTTCCAACTGATCACAAATGGCCACGCGCTCACCCGCCCGAACGAGCTTGGGCAAGTAGGTATCCAACGAATGATGCGGAAAACCCGCCAATTCTTCCTGCGCGCCGCCGTTGTTGCGACGGGTAAGCACAATGCCCAGGATTCGGCTGGCGCGGATGGCGTCTTCCCCAAATGTTTCGTAAAAATCTCCCACCCTAAAGAGCAACATAGCTCCTGGATAGCGTGATTTTATCTGATTATATTGGCGATTAAGCGGGGTTTCTTTGGGTTTAAGAGGTTCTGTTGAGGTTTTTCCAGTACGGGCCATGCTTCAATATTAAATAAAAAATAGAGGGCAAAAATAGCCAAAATATCGCAGTATTGAGTAATACTTGTCACTCCTTGACTCTTATAACAAGTGAGCCTTTTTTCATTCATTTTGACTAATTCCCCCTCATTGCTTCAACATTAAAGCCTAAACCTGCGAACGCTTATGCAAAGATCATCGGAAGAACGCCGCGATTTTTTAAAACTAACGGGAACCATGGGCCTTGGCCTGCTCTCTGCGGGCATTACACAAGCCTGCGCCACGGCCAAACCAGTCTCCTCTTTGAATCATATTCAACAACAAACACTCATACCTTACACGCAGAAATTTAACATGAGTGGCTACGGTGCGCCCAAAATCGAGACCGTCAGGATTGGATACATTGGCATGGGCAATCGCGGTTCTGGGGCGCTCAACCGCATCGTGTACCTCGAAAATGTGGAGGTGAAAGCCCTTTGTGATATCCGGCCCGAAAAAGCACAAGAAGCCAAAAAGAAACTGGAAAATACGCCCCACAATCCAACGCTCTATTCGGGAGGCGAAAACGAATGGAAAAAACTTTGCGAGCGCAATGATATTGACTTGGTCTACATTTGTACCCCCTGGAACCTCCACGCGCCCATGGCCCTCTACGCCATGGAGCAAGGCAAACATGTAGCCGTAGAAATCCCCGCCGCTACTACGATGGAAGACTGTTGGAAACTCGTCGAAACCTCCGAGCGCACACGCAAACACTGCATGATGCTCGAAAATTGCTGTTATGATTTCTTCGAATTACTCACCCTCAACATGGCGCGTCAGGGGTTTTTCGGGGAAGTGGTACACGTAGAAGGCGCTTACATTCACGATATTTACGATTCGTTTTTTGATAAAAGCAAACGCTACGACCTTTGGCGGCTGAAAGAAAATCAACGCAACGGCAACCTGTACCCGACGCACGGATTAGGGCCTATTTGTCAGATTTTGAACATCAATCGCGGCGATAAAATGGACTACTTAGTCTCGATGGCGAGCAATGATTTTATGTTGGCTCCGAGGGCCCACGCATTGGCCGCAACCGATGCTGATTTCAAGCAATTTGCCAACGCGTCGTTTCGTGGCAACATGAACACGACCACGATTCGCACCCAAAAAGGCAAAACCATCATGGTTCAGCACGACGTAACCTCCCCGCGACCGTATTCACGCATTCATTTGGTCAGTGGTACTAAAGGCACGGCGCTAAAATATCCCCTGCCCGGTAAGATTTCAACGGGACACGACTGGATTTCGGAAGAAGAATACAAAAAACTGGAAGAAAAATATCAGCCCGAAATCATCAAACGCATCGGTGAACTGGCCAAGAAAGTGGGCGGCCACGGCGGCATGGATTTTTTGATGGACTGGCGTCTGATTGACTGCCTCCGCAATGGCCTGCCGCTCGACCAAGACGTATATGACGCCGCTTCGTGGAGCGCCATTGCACCGCTGAGCGAGTGGTCGGTGGCTAACCGCTCCGCCTCCATCGACGTGCCTGATTTCACGGGCGGTTCATGGAAAAATAACGCACCCGTCGATATCTCCATGACCAAAGGCGGTAATACCAGAATCAAAGAACGTTCACTCTAACTCACCTCAATCCGTATATCTGTTTTTCTTTATTTTATGAACATCCATATTTCTAAAAACCCCACTGATTTAGGCGAGATTTCTGGGCAAAAAGCGGCCGAGTTAATTCGCAGCGCCATTGCCGAAAAAGGCTTCGCCAACGTTATTTTAGCCACGGGGGCGAGTCAATTCGGAACGTTACAAACACTGATTGCCAATAAAGACATTGATTGGAGCAAGGTCACGATGTTTCACCTTGACGAATACATCGGTCTGCCACTTTCCCACCCCGCGAGTTTCCGTAAATACCTCAAAGAGCGTTTCTTGGAACAGGTGCCGCCGCTGAAAGCAAGCTATTTGATTGACGGCGAAGTCAATCCCGAAGAAGAATGTGCACGATTGGGCGCGTTGATTCAACAATTCCCCATCGACGTCGCACTGGTCGGCATCGGCGAAAACGGCCACTTAGCCTTCAACGACCCTCCGGCTGATTTTGACACCGAAAATCCGTACATCGTGGTAAACTTGGACGACCTCTGCCGCCGTCAGCAAATGAATGAAGGGTGGTTCCCGACTTTGGAAGATGTACCCAAACAAGCCATCAGTATGTCGGTAAAACAAATCATGAAAACCGCGCACCTCATTTGCTCCGTACCCGATTTACGAAAAGCGCAGGCCGTCAAAGATTGTTTGGAACATGAAGTAAGCAACCTCTATCCTGCGAGCATTTTACAAAAACACCCCAATTGCAGTTTGTATTTGGATGAACTTTCGGCGAGTTTGCTTTCACAATAAAGGCAGTTAAATGGTTGTTGGTGGAAAAGCACCCACAACCACCAAAACAATCTCAATTCAGTTTATCACTTACCGAACAATCGTTCACATAATCAATTGGCAGCCAAATGGCCATGGCCCCTTTGGTTGCCAATTGATTATGTGAAACTTTCCCCTTTCAGCCTTGAATCCTAACAAAGCAGGATGGATGTTGGAAAATCAAGCAAAAAAATTGAGCAGCTACTCCTATCTAGCTTCCTTTTATTAAAAAGGCGATTATCTCAGGGGTTGATTCATCACCCCCATTTCCAGATTCGTATTCTACTAAGCAGTAAACATTATAAAACGGGGCTTTTCCGGGTTCGGCTATTTGATAAGCGACAACTTCTTTTTCCTTGTTTTCGAGTATCCACGTATCTTTATTTTCTATCCTGCCAAGCTTAACAGAATATTCCAATCCGCTCTCCAACAATTCTGAAATCAGTATCCATACTGGTTCATTTTCCATACTAAAATTAAAATCTGTTCAACTACGATTCTGTTTTTATATGCTACATAGGCGGGGGTTATGCGACAATTCCACCATTACAGCTTTTTTGTAGACATGAACAGGCACGTTGTAACCGCGTCAAGCAGAAACAGTTGTGAAATTTCACCTCTAACGTTGAGTCCTGACAATCAAAAATCTGGCAGGTTTTTTTACAATAATAAACGAAAGGCAGGACTGCGCAAACAAAAAGAAGCACAATCTGTTGATAATTTATTAATCGTTCATTTTGGGATATACATTAGTTGCATTATAAAATAAAAATTGACAGCAGCTTACTCCCAATTAAACGGAGAAATGCGCAATCAAACGCTATTTTGCACGATGTATAGGCTAAAACTAAGTGACGGTTTTAGAATTTCAAGTTTTTTTGTCTTGCTGCTCTGCTCAGAAAAATTCTTTTGCACTCAATCTGCATGACTTTCAGTATCTTTGCGTCAACCTATTGTAGAATTACTAAATACGTTCGCCAATCAGTTGGTTTCTGAATTATAATTTTTACTGAATCAGTAATTATAATTCAAACTTTTTCGTTTTTAATATAGGGCGGTTTCCTGAATAGGCTTAGACTTAATAACTCTTCTTCTTCTCTTGATTTTTCGCTTCGTACATTTAGCCTATCTAACCTTTAATTTTAATGAAACTTAAAGAAAACGTAAAATTTGTTGCCCAAGAAAAAAGTCAATTTTTCCCAACCCTAAAAAAAAGAGTAGACGCCTATTTTAAGGAAAACAATATCCCAAAACATGCCAACCGAACGATGATTGTCAAAACGGTCGTTTTGTTGAGCGCCTACATTCTTCCTTTTATCTGTATTCTCGCTTTTCAGCCCTCGCTAGCCGCAAGCATACCGCTCTGGATTATCATGGGATTTGGCATATCGGGCATTGGAATGAGTATCATGCACGATGCCAATCACGGCGCCTATTCAGACCGTACTGCGGTCAACAAATGGCTGGGTTATTCAATCTATTTGGCGGGAGCCGGCGTTCTGAATTGGAAATTACAACACAACGTACTTCACCACACGTACACCAATATTGTACCGATGGACGAAGACATTCGCGACCGGGGTATTGTCAAACTTTCTCCCCACGCCGAAATCAAAGGAGTACATCGCTTTCAGTGGATTTATGCGTTTTTTTTCTACGGAATTCTCACCTTGTATTGGGTACTTTTGAAAGATTTTATTCAATTCGTTTCGTATATCCGCAATGGCGTCAATAAGCAGACCAAAGCACAAAATGCCCTGACGCTCCTCAATTTGATTGTGGTTAAATCGACCTATCTCGCCATTTTTTTGGTGCTACCAGTGGTGGTTTTCTCGATTCCTTTTTCAGAAGTTATCATTGGTTTTCTGGTCATGCACTTCACCGCTGGACTAGTGTTGACGGTTATTTTCCAATTGGCGCATACCGTAGAAGGAACATCCCACCCTGTGATTCCCGAAACGGGCATTGTGACCAAAGATTGGGCCATTCACCAGTTGGAAACAACGGTCAATTTCTCGCCGCGCAACAAGTGGCTGTCGTGGTACGTAGGCGGTTTGAATTTCCAGATTGAGCATCATCTTTTCCCCAAAATCTGTCACGTCCATTATCCCAATATTGCGCCCATCGTCAAACAAACAGCCGAAGATTTTGGGCTGGTTTACATGGAAAATCCTACGTTTTGGAGCGCACTACAATCGCACGTAGATACGCTGAAACGCTTTGGCGGTTTGCCAGACCTCAACGAGGCGATTGGCTAAAAAATACACTCTTTGTTTATCCAATCCCCAGCGTATTGTTGGGGATTTTTTTATTTTCTACAAAACCAGGCTGTTAACAGGAATGAAAAATGATTTTTTTGGATAAAAGATAGGTTGGTAAAGGATAGTTTTACCGAGGTTTCACGGTTATTTGCACCCTACTACACATCCTAATACCCCTTAAACTACTATGATTCAGAAGCTTTACCTCCAATTATTGTTCGTTTTTTTCTCTCTTTACGTATCCGCCCAAAGCGATTTAAAAGCTACCTACCTGCGTTCTGAATACAAAATAAACCCCGTCACCGACGTGGCTCATCCGCGTTTGAGTTGGGAATTGACCTCGGCGGTCAATAGTCAATACCAAACGGGCTATCAAATTCTGGTGGCGTCTTCCATTACCCTACTGGAGGAAGGAAAAGCAGATTTGTGGGACACAAAAAAAGTCACGGGCAACACTACTTCGCAAATCGAATACGCAGGAAGACCCCTTCAATCACGGCAGATATGCTTTTGGAAAGTTCGCAGTTGGGACAAGAAAAACCAACCAGGACCATGGAGCGCTCCGGCTACTTGGGAAATGGGTTTATTGCAAAAAAACGACTGGAAAGCCGACTTCATTGGTCTCAATCTGAATCATTTAGGAAAAGGTAAAGAGTACCATTTGCCACCTGCCCCCTATCTAAGAAAAGACGTCGAAATAAAAGGTATTGTAAAAAAAGCAAGGTTGTACGTGACAGCACTAGGTTTGTATGAATTTCAAATCAATGGCAAGAAAATCGGTAGAGATTATCTCACTCCCGGCTGGACCGACTACAACAAACGCCTTTATTATCAAACCTTTGACATAAGTAAAGAACTGCGACCTGGCAAAAACACGTTGGGTTCTATCATTTCTTACGGTTGGTATGCTGGGTATTTGGGCTATGCTTTGTTGGTTAGAAATCCCGTCGTGAAAAACTTTTACGGCGATGTGCCTGCCCTGAAAGCCCAGTTGGAAATTGAATACACCAACGGTCAAAAAGAAATAATTGCGACTGATAATACGTGGAAAGCCAACTACGGCCCCATTATAGAATCTGATATTCTGAACGGAGAAGTCTACGACGCAACCAAAGAGCTAATGGGCTGGAATCAACCCAATTATAATGAGGCGAATTGGAAAAAAGTGACTACCATTTCGGATAAAACCGAGCGCCAACTCCAAGTTTACCCAGGCGACCCCGTACAAGAAGTGGCCAGACTAACGCCCAAAAATAGTAAACAAATGGGCAAAAATGCCTATTTGATTGACATGGGGCAAAACTTTGCGGGGCTGATTCGCATCCGATTCAAAGCCGCCAAAGGCGATTCTATCCTTTTTAGGTTCGGTGAAATGCTTTATCCTGATGGTAAACTCATGACCGAAAACCTGCGCAAAGCGCGGGGCACCGACCTGTATATCGCCAAAGGTGACCCCAACGGCGAAATCTACGAACCGCGCTTTACCTACCACGGTTTTCAGTACGTGCAAATCGAAGGCTTGAAGTACGCGCCAGGAATGCAGGACATTCTGGGGATTGTACTGTCGTCGGCCACGCCCAAAGCGGGGACGTTTGAAACCGACAACGCTTTTGTCAACCAACTGTATCACAACATCATCTGGACACAACAGTCTAATTATCTGGAAGTTCCGACCGACTGTCCGCAGCGCGACGAGCGCTTGGGCTGGACAGGTGACGCTCAAGCCTACGTCAAAAGTGCCACGCTCAACAACGACATTGCGGCCTTTGGCACCAAATGGGTGGTGGATTTGAACGATGCTCAACTCGCCAACGGCGCCTATCCCGTCTACGCCCCAGCTCCTTCGGTGCGCGTCACAGACACGTACTCACCGGGATGGATGGAAGCGGGTATCATTTATCCGTATCAAATTTTCAGGTCGTACGGAGATACCAAAATCATCAAAGCACACTGGACCGAAATGAAGAAATTCATGCAGTTTTTGGAAACAAAAAGCAAAAGTGAATACGTGTTTAAGGAAACTGCGTTTGCCGAAGTTGACCCCAAAGGCGGCTTTGGCGATTGGCTGAGCGTGGGCAAAAAAACACCGCCCGATATGCTAGCCACGATGTATTATGCGTATTCGGCCAGCTTGATGCAAGAAATGGCTTCCGCCATCGGCGATGAAAAAGAGGCCGCTCATTTTAAAGAAGTATTCGCCAAAGTCAAAGCGGCTTTTTTGAAACATTACACCAACGCCGAAGGCAAATTTATCTGCAACGCCGCCGCCTACGGCAATGGGAAAGGCTACGTTGACGGAGAAATGGGCTTTGAAGGCCACACTCAAACGGCCTACGCCAACGCCATTTTCATGAATCTTTTAGACAGCACGCATACCCTAAAAGCCGCCAAATGGCTGAATGAATTGGTAGTCAATAATGGCAATAAACTAACAACGGGCTTTTTGGGCGTTCGGCCCATGCTGCCAGCACTTTCGGCTACCGGAAACAGTGAAACAGCCTATAAATTATTGTTCCAAAAAGAATACCCGTCGTGGGGTTTTGAGATTGCCAACGGGGCCAATACAATTTGGGAACGCTGGAACAGTTTCACGCGTGAAGGCGGTTTTCCTGCGGGCATGAACTCCTTCAATCACTACGCCTTTGGGTCGATTTGCGAATGGATGTTTGAAAACATGGCGGGCATCAAAGAGACCTCGCCCGGTTTCAAAAACTTCCTTATTCAACCCGAAGTTATGGCCCCCAATATCAATTCATTAAGGGCTACACACCGTTCCATCAACGGCACCATCGTTTCGGCTTGGCAAAAAAAGGGCGATATGATTACCCTAACCATCGAAGTTCCCGTCAACACCACGGCTACGATTTGTCTACCGCCAACCCCAACAAATAACATTATTTTTAATGGCAAAGCCCTTGCCGCCACGGCCGTAAAGTCCAAGTTGGTAGGTCGTCGGGAGTTAAATACAGTTACGGTGGGCTCGGGAAAATACGTTCTCACTTATAAAAAATCGGCTTTGTCGGGATTTTAATCAAGAGGCTGTCTCAAAAGTTCGAGACAGCCTCTTTTTATTCGGTAAGGGGATGGATAAAGTTTTCATTTAAGCAATTCTCAAAGCGTTCATTTTGCTTTTGAGACAGCCTCTTCAGAATCCTGATGCACACTTCAGAATCCTGACGCACATTTATCTTTTTCATTAAAGCGCCTTTGATTGAATGAAGGCGCTTTTTTGGTTAAAAAAGCGCCGGTTTCAACAAAAACATAAAATTATTTAAAGAATTTTTAAAATCATTTAGGGATTTTGGTTAGCTAATTGACTATACAAGTACGACCGTATTTTGAGATGAAGCACCGCAACCTAACAGATGAGCAATTGGTAGATTTTCTAAAAAGTGGCGACCAATCTGCTTTTGAAGAAATCTATAACCGCTATTGGTACAAGCTATTGGGCATTGCATACCACGAAACGGGAACCCGTGAAGAAGCCGAAGAATTGGTGCAAGACCTGTTTGAGCGGATTTGGCATAAGCGCCAAGAGAGCATCATCCGACATTTGAGTGCTTATTTGGTGGTATCGATCAAGTATCTAGCTACCAACTACGTAAAGTCTCAGATTACGCAGCGAAAATTTCAGGAGTATTTGATTTTCAACGAAATACGCCAATCCTACGTCACCGATGAAAGCGTTCAATTTGCCGATTTGTCGAAAGCCGTAGAAGAAGCAATGAAGAAATTACCCGAAAAAAGTGTCGCGATATTCAAGATGAGCCGATTTGAGAATCAATCCGTCAAAGCCATTGCTCAGCAATTAAATCTGTCGGAAAAAGCCGTGGAATACCACATCACCAAATCGCTCAAAGTCTTGAAAGAGCAGTTAAAAGCCTATTATTCTGACAATTAATATCCTCCCATTTCTTCACAATCGACTAACCAATGAACCAATACGAATTTAATCAATTACTGGAAAAATACCTCGCGGGCGAGTGCAGCCCCGACGAAGAAAGGCTGGTACATGAATGGCAGGAAAATACGCTCAAAACCAATACGTTAATTCTGAGCGAACCCGAACAGATAAGTGTCAAAAAACGCCTTTGGCAGCGCATCACAGAAGCCGTTTTTGAGGAAACAGCAATACGCCCTTTCTACAAAGCACAATGGTTTCAATGGGCGGCGGCCGCTTCAGTGGCCCTCGTTTTGGGCGGGGCATGGTTTCTTTATCAGCCAACTAAATTTAACAAAAACCCTATCACTCACACCCTCCAAACTCCTCACGGTATTGAGGTTAAAAATACGGCTGCCAACCCGCGCCAAATCCAATTGGAAGACGGTAGTGTGGTGATTTTGAAAGCCAACAGCAGCGTGACCTATCCAGAGCATTTTGGCAAGCAAAGTCGGAGTGTATTTTTAAAAGGAGAAGCTTTTTTCAACGTTAAACGTGACCCAACCAAGCCATTTGTCGTTCATGCCGGCGAGCTAGTGACGGAGGTTTTAGGCACCAGTTTTACGGTTAAATCGTACGAAGATGCCCAATCCATTGAAGTATTGGTGGCCACGGGACGCGTATCGGTCTACGAAAACTCTGCCAAACCGACCCAACAACGTAACGGTCTCATTTTGACACCCAATCAGAAAATCATCTTTGACAAAGTTTCTCGAAAACTAACCCCGAGCATTGTTGAAAAACCCGTTGTGATTCAGCCTCCGACGCATCCCACCACCTTTATTTTTGACGAAACCCCGTTGCCCCACGTGCTTAAAAAACTGGAAAATGCCTATGGACTTCAGATTATCGTGGAAAACCAGATGCTGAGCCAGTGCGTGTTTACGGCCGATTTGAACGAACTGCCCCTCCGTACGCAGCTTGATTTGATTTGCAAATCGGTCAATGCCTCTTATGAGCAACGCGGCACCAGCATTTTTATTAATGGGGAGGGGTGTAAGTAAATTAGGAGTGAGTAAAAAAAAGCCAACAATGTTGCGAGCATTGTCGGCTTGGAGTGACCCGCAGCCGAATTGGCGTTCGGTTGGCAATGATTCATGCGTGCATGAAACGTGGCCTTGCGGGGGAGTTTTTGCCCTTTTCAAACCAAAAACATGTTAAAATTATGCAAAAAAATGTACGAACCAAAGCGTTCTTACTCAAAGCGATGAGAATGACGGTTACCCAATTTCTGCTACTGGTCGCTTTTTGCGGATTAGCCAGTGCCCGCGACACAAAAGCCCAAGAAGTGCTCAACACATCCGTTTCGCTCAAAATCGAAGCGGTCGAAATCAAGCGGGTTTTTAATGCGATTGAAAAACAGGCAAATATCAAGTTTGTCTACAGTCCCAATGCCATCCGATCCGACCAAAAAGTGTCATTGAGTATGACCAATAAGCTTTCTGAAGTATTGAGAGAGCTGCTTACACCCCTCAATATTTCGTACGAAGTGGTCGGAACGCGCATTTTGTTACGCAAAAAACTGCCCGAAAAATCAGCCTCCATCGACGAAATATCGGTCCCCATCCCAAACGCAATTGAGCCTCAAGAACAGGTCATCAAAGGCAAAGTAACCGACGCTGAAAAAAACGAAGGGCTACCGGGCGTGAGTATTTTGTTAAAAGGAACCCAAAAAGGAACATCAACCAACGCCAACGGAGAGTTTTCGCTCGCCGTACCTGACAATAACGCCGTATTGGTATTCAGTTTTGTAGGCTACGAGCCGCAGGAAATAGTCGTGGGAAGCCGTACCCAGATTAATATCAGCCTCAAAACTGACACCAAGGCATTGGGCGAGGTAGTGGTAGTCGGCTATGGCACTCAACGCGCCAAAGATGTGACGGGCTCGGTAGCAACTATTAATCAAACTACCATTAAAGACCTGCCCGTTTCGAGCATTGACCAAAAAATGATTGGACAGGTAGCAGGGGTTCAAATACAGCAACTATCTGGCGCGCCTGGTGGAGGTACTTCCGTAAGAATCCGTGGTAGCGGTTCACTTGGTGCGGGAAATGAACCGTTGTACGTGGTTGATGGAATGCCTTATGCGGCAGGATTGAATCAAAATTTTAATCCTCTCCTACTGATTAACCCCAATGACATTGAGTCAATCTCCATCTTGAAAGATGCTTCTTCTACGGCCATTTACGGCTCACGCGGGGCCAACGGGGTGATTATGATTACGACCAAAAAAGGCCAATACAATCGCCTTCAAGTAAATGTATCTTCCATGCGAGGGGTACAGCAAGTTCCCCAAAAAGGCAGACCTAACTTGATGAATCAGCAGGAATTTGCTGATTTGCAACGCAATAAAATTGACATTGCCGTTCGGCGCGCTGAAAATAGGGCCGCTACCATCAATGACTACCCCGTTGAATATCAAAACCCAAGTTCACTGGTAGGTGACGGCACCGATTGGTATGATTTACTGCTGCAAGCGGCCCCCATTCAAGACCATACCGTGAGTATTCAAAAAGGTACACAGGATTCTCGCATGAATTTCAGTATGGGGTATTATAAACAAGAGGGTGTTTTGCGCTACACAGGCGTAGAGCGGTACAGTGCCAATCTTGGAATTGAGTCCAATTTGAGCAAGCAGGTTACCGTGGGAGTATCGCTCCAACCTACGCTTATCAACCAAAATCGGACCAACACCAATTCAAATCGTGAAGACGTGATTGGGGTAGCCAACTGGGCAAACCCAGTCATGAGCCCTTACGATGCCAACGGGCAGCTTATCCCCTATATTCGCTCGCCACAGAGCAAATACCACTCGGCGTGGAGCTTTGCCAATCCGCTTTTTGTGTTGCGAGAAACTACCCAATTACAGCAACAGTTTCAGAACCTTGGTTCGGCCTATTTGGAATGGGAGATTACGCCCGATTTAAGAGCAAAATCGTCGCTCAATACCATTTGGGCAACTTCCAAATTCAACCAGTTCACGCCAAGTACCGTGGGTGCGTCCAATATCCCACCCGTAGCTGGAACGGGACGGTCGAGCAATTCGAGGGGCGACAGCTTCAACTGGCTGCTCGAAAATACGCTTACTTATAACAAAACGATTCAGAAACATCGGCTGAACGCCCTGTTGGGTTATACTACACAGAAAGATCGCTCCAATGCTATCAATCTCAACGCCAGCCCCTACCCTAACGACCTGATTCAGACCATCAACGCGGCACAGGCCATCGGCACTTGGGGAGAAAGTCAACAGGAGTGGAGCATTATTTCCTACCTCGGACGACTCAATTATTCTTTCGACGATAAATATTTACTGACGGCCACCTTCCGTTCTGATGGTTCTTCCCGTTTTGGCGCAAAAAACAGGTACGCTACTTTCCCTTCTATCGCCGCCGCTTGGCGTATTTCCGAAGAAGATTTTTTGAAAGACAATAAAGTACTAAACAACCTCAAGGTAAGGGCCAGTTATGGCAGAAGCGGCAATAACAACATTGGGAATTATTCGCACTTAGCCGCCATCAACCCAGGCGCGTATGTCTTCGGAAACACCCAAGTTTCGGCGTCTTTCGTGGGGTTGTCCAATCCTTTTTTGACGTGGGAAGAATCCCAACAGATTGACATAGGAGTGGATGCCGAATTTTTCAACAACCGCCTTTCTTTAATTGTAGATTTTTACAATAAAAAGAGCAAAAACATGCTCCTCAACGACGTCATCCCCGCCATTACGGGTTTCAATTCACAAATCGTTAACAAAGGAAACGTGCGAAACCGAGGCGTTGAAATTTCACTCGGAGGAACACCCCTAGCGGGACCGTTTAATTGGGACTTTAATTTGAATGTCGCATTTAATCGTAACAAAGTACTTTCTCTAAATGAAAACGGGGATCGGATTTTATCAGGAAACAACGACAACAATCCCACCCACATTACGGTGGTAGGAAAGCCCATCGGTCAATTCTTCGGGTTTATTGCCGACGGCGTTTATACCGCCGAAGACATCGCAAATCCCAATATCGTCAAAACCGCACAGGTCTATGAGGGGAATTCTAAATACAAGGATATCAACGGCGACGGTGTTATCAACGACTTTTTGGATTATACCATGCTCGGCAACCCTCATCCTGACTTTATCTTTGGTTTCTCTAATAACTTCTCTTACAAAAGATTTACCTTGGGAGTCATCATGAACGGCCAAAAGGGAGGCCAAGTAATGAACGGATTGCGGCAGTCAACCGACAATTTACAGGGTTTCTTCAACGTAAATAAAGAGTTTGTAAACCGGTGGAGAAGTGCCGAGAACCCCGGCGACGGAATGCTTTACGGCGTGCCTAAATTAACGCCAAGCTGGGGGCACCGCGTCAACAGCCGCTGGGTAGAAGATGCTTCTTTCCTTCGGGTTTCCAATCTCTCCCTTGGGTATTCACTTCCCGAAAGCTTGGTCAAAAAAACGGGTTTTGTCAACAGTTGCCGTTTTTATTTTACGGTACAAAACTTGGCCATGTTTACCAACTACACAGGCGCTAATCCCGAAGCACAGTCAAGAGACATTAACAATACACTCTCACCGGGCTTTGATATATCATCTTATCCACTTGCGCGAACTACTTCAGTGGGCCTGAATTTATCCTTCTAAAAAACGACTTTCAACATGAAAAAAATCATATATGTGCTAGCACTCTCCCTGATGACAGGCTGCACCAACAAGTTTCTGGAACTCTATCCTAAATCAACCCTCAACGAAGGGAATTTTTACCAAACAGAGGTAGAATATACTCTCTTGGCCAACGGCTGTTACGTTCCTTTGCGTGATAATGAAAAAAACAACCACTGGATTTTGGCCGAGTTAATTTCTGATAACGCAAGTTTTCAAAACAATGTCCGCACGGGTGAAGCCTCGCGGGGAGTCATTGATCAGTTTATTTTGGTGGGCGACAATATTGCTTTTGCTAACTTTTGGAATCTCTCTTACAACGGCATTACGCGTTGTAATAAATTACTGAGTGAATTGGACCGGGAAGGCGTAAATTGGTCGAAATTATCTTTCAAAGAACGTTGTGGGGGCGAAGCCCTCTTTTTACGGTCGCTATATTATTTTAACCTCGTTCGGCAGTTTGGCGGAGTTCCTTTGGTTTTAGCCCCTACCACTTCGCAAGAAGCCGTGGACATTAAGCGCTCAACGGAAGCGCAGGTCTATGACAGTATTATCAGCGATTTAAAACAGGCCGCCGAGCGTTTTGCCAAAGCCAAGGATGTGGAAGAGGTAGGCCGGGCCAATGAAATGTCGGCCCTGTCGCTTTTAGGCAAAGTGTATCTCACCCTTGGCAAGTATGCCGAAGCTGAACAAACCCTGAAAACCGTCATTAATTCGGGTAAATACGCCCTTTTACCCAATTACGCCGACCTTTTCAACCCATCCAAAAAGGACTTCAAAGAAACCATCTTTGCGGTTCAGTATTCAGAAAATAGTGCTGAACTCGCCAACCGATTCATCTTTCTGTTTGCCCCGCATACTTCGGGAGGAGCTGTTACGAATCGTCCAAATATCAACATCGTAGGCGCGGGTTGGAATCAACCTACCGACGATTTAATCAACGCTTTTGAGGCAGGAGATACCCGCAAAGCGGTTTCGATTGGCTTTTGGAATGGATTGGACTGGGATAATGTAGTACGTCCTATCGCCTATTGTGCCAAGTACAAAGCCCCTATTTCTGCCCCTGACGACCGTTGTGGCGACAACCTGCCCGTATTGCGTTACTCGGACGTCTTGCTAATGTACGCCGAAGCGCTTAATGAACTTAGCCGTACGGGTGAAGCCATTCCTTACGTACAACAGGTACGAAACCGAGCAGGTCTCACCACCCCGTTGGGCGCATTGGGCAAAGAAGCCTTAAAAACGCTCATCGCCAAAGAGCGTCAGGTAGAGTTTTGTTTTGAGAACCAACGTTGGTACGATCTTAAGCGTACAGGAAAAGCCGTTGAAGTAATGACCGCCCACGGCATTCGTGAAAAAGCCAAAAAGACATTTCTTTATCCAGAAGGCTATACTTTGACCCCCAATAAACTACTTGCACCCATTCCGGTCAATGAAGTCTCCATCAATAAGTTAACTCAGAATCCGGGATATTAACGACGGGGTTGCCCAGGCGATTACGAATTGAGCGAGCGGCCCACCACCGCGATGACGAATGCAAAATCAGTTACCTGTTATCAATGTTTATGTTTTTCCTTATGGCATTTTTTATGATAAAAAATCTTGACTCCGCAGTCGCTCGCGGTCGCTCGCGTCCAGCGAGTGATGAGTATTACAAGGCCTCCGGCCAGAAAAGATACGATAACCGCCAGCGTGCCCTATTTTTTCTTACCCTTTTACTTCTCACGCTTTTGGGCCAAACGCTCACTGCCCAAAACACCGTCAAAAAGCCCAACATCCTCTACATTCTGGTGGATCAATGGCGGGCGCAGGCGACAGGCTATGCCGGCGACAAAAACGTGTATGCGCCCAATCTCGACCGATTGGCACGCCAAAGCGTAAACGTCAAAAATGCCGTATCGGGCACGCCAGTCTGTACGCCGCACCGCGCTTCGCTCATGACCGGACAGTACCCACTCACCAACGGCGTTTTTATGAATGATGTTTTATTGGACACCAACGCCACGACGATTGCAAAGGTCTATAAAAAACACGGCTATACCACTGGGTTTGTGGGCAAGTGGCACATCGACGGCCACGGCCGAAACACCTACATCCCACCCACGCGTCAGCAGGGATTTGGCTATTGGAAAGCCTTGGAATGCACCCACGACTATAACAATTCGGCCTACTACGCCGGCGATTCCAATAAAAAATTGGTATGGAAAGGCTACGATGTCATCGCGCAGACCGACGATGTCTGCAACTACATGACCGCCAAATCCAAAGAAACCAACCCTTTTATGGTGTTTATTTCCATCGGTAGCCCACACGACCCGTATCAAACGGCTCCCGAAAAATACCGTAAAATGTTTGAAAACAAAGACATCATCATCAATGAAAATGTGCCCGTTGAGAAACGCGAAAAGGTCAAAAACGACCTCCGGGGCTATTATTCACACATTGCAGCGATTGATGACTGCATCGGCAAAATGTGGCAGACGCTCATTGATTTGGGCATCGAAGACAACACCATCATCGTGTTTTCGTCTGACCACGGCGATTTATTGGGCGCACACGGCTCGTGGAACAAACAGCAGCCCTACGCCGAAAGCATCAAAGTGCCTTTTTTACTTCATTACCCTAAATTGTTTGGTAAAACGGGCAAAACCTCAGAAGCGCTGCTAAACTCCCCCGACATCATGCCTACGCTGTTGGGCCTGTGCAATATTCCCGTTCCAGCGTCGGTCGAAGGCATTGATTTTTCGGGCGTCTTGAAAGGAACAAAAAAAGACAACGTCAAACATACGCTGATTTCCTGCACTCAGCCTTTTGGGCAATGGACCCGGAAAATGGGCGGCAAAGAATACCGAGGTCTTTTCACGCACCAATACACCTACACCCGCGACCTGAACGGCCCGTGGCTGTTGTTCGACAACCTGAAAGACCCGCTTCAGCTCAATAATCTGGTCGGGAAAGCCGAGTACAAAAAAATTCAAGACAAACTAGATGCTGACTTAAAAGGGGAATTGCGCAAACGAAAAGACGAATTTAAGCCTGGAATGGAGTATGTAAAGCAATGGAATTACTTAGTGGATGAGACAGAAACGGTGCCTTACAGAAAAGTAAATTACGAAGGCAAACCGATTATTGAGTAACCCAAAACGATTTAGTCATGTCCCAAAACAGCGGGTTTTACCGATTCATTTTTCTACTAAGCTGTTGTTTTTGTGTGGAAGATGCTTCCGCACAAAAACAATCCAACAAGCCCAACATCATCTTTATCCTGACCGATGACCACCGAGCCGGTGCATTAGGCTACACGGGCAATAAGTATGCGCACACCCCCGAAATGGATAAATTGGCGCAAACGGGCGTTTATTTTAAGAAAGCACTGGTAACCACCCCTATCTGTGCCGCAAGCCGAGCCAGTATTTTGAGTGCTATGCAGGAACGTGCCCACCGCTACACGTTCCAGACTGGCAATATCAAACAGGAATACATGGAAAATGCCTACCCCAAAGTACTGAAAGAGACAGGCTATTACACGGGTTTTTATGGAAAATTTGGGGTAAATTATGCCAAAAAAGACCAATTATTCCACGTGTATGAAGACTACGACCGCAACAACCGATACACCGATAAACGGGGCTATTTCTTCAAAACCCTGGGCAAAGATACCGTTCACCTAACCCGCTATACGGGCCAAAAAGCCATTGATTTCATTGAAAATGCCCCTGCCGACAAGCCCTTTTGTTTATCGCTGAGTTTTTCGGCCCCCCATGCCCACGACGGAGCCCCTGACCAGTATTTTTACGATGAACAAACAGCGCATTGGCTTGAAAATGAAACCATTGCTCCGCCGCTTTTGGGTGAAGACAAATACTTTAACGCACAACCCGAGAAAGTAAAAGCGGGTTTCAGTCGCCTGCGCTGGACGTGGCGGTTTGATACGCCCGAAAAATACCAGCGCATGGTCAAGGGCTATTACCGAATGATTGCAGGTATCGATTTAGAAATTGCCAAAATTCGGGAAGAACTGAAAAAGAAAAACCTCGATAAAAATACCATCATCATTTTGATGGGCGACAACGGCTACATGCTCGGCGAAAGGCAGTTGGCCGACAAGTGGCTGATGTACGACAATTCCATTCGAGTTCCGCTGATTATTTACGATCCACGGCAGGAAAAGCACCTAGACAGTGACGAAATGGCCCTAAACATTGATGTTCCGGCCACAATTTTGGACATGGCAGGGGTAAATCGACCGAAGAATTATCACGGAAAAAGTTTGTTTCCTTTGGTTGCCCAAACGGCCCGAAGTATGCAACGCGACACGGTGCTGATTGAGCACCTTTGGGAGTTTGAAAATATTCCGCCCAGCGAAGGCTTACGCACCAACGAGTGGAAATATTTTCGGTATGTCAACGACAAAACCCTCGAAGAACTCTACAACCTCAAAGCCGACCCCGACGAAATCACCAACTTAGCCCGGGACGAAAAATACCGGGAGGTGCTGAACAACCTGAGGCAAAAAACAGAACAACTCATCCGGCAACACCGAGATGCCAATGCTTGCCAACCGACGGGCTTGATGGTGGAGTTTATCCGACAGCCCGCCACCGTTTTGCTGAAAGATACTACCCCCGAATTTGGCTGGGTGGTACCCAAAGAAGCCGTTTTTCAGTCGTCTTACCAACTATTAGTCGCTTCTTCCAAAGCCAACATCGACAACAACATCGGCGATGTATGGAACACTGGACAGGTGCGCGGAAACCAGTCTTCCAATGTGACCTACCAAGGCAAACCCCTACAAACAGGCATGCAGTACTTTTGGAAAGTGAGGATTTGGGATACCGACAATCGGACGGGCGATTATTCTGAAGCGCAGTCGTTTCGGGTGGGGCCACCAGACAATTCAATCTCAACAACCAATATTTTTCAGATAGACAAAAAGAAGCCAGCGAAATTCACTAAAACCGCTCCGGGCAGTTACTTTATTGATTTTGGAAAAGCTGCCTTTGCCAATCTGCAACTCAATTATACCGCCAAAAAGAACCAAACTCTCATTGTACGGCTGGGCGAACAGCTCGAAAACGGGAAAATAAACCGCAAACCGATGGGCAGTATTCGGTACCAAGAGGTAAAATTGGAGGTATCGAAAGGCAAAAAAAACTACCAGCTTAACATCAAACCCGACGAAAGAAACACCAAATCGAGCGCCGGCGCGGTGGTATTGCCCGATTCGTTTCCCGTCTTATTGCCGTTTCGGTACTGCGAAATAGACAATGTCACCGAAAATCTGACGGCCAATGACTTAACGCAATTGGCGTATTTCAGTTATTTTGAAGAAGACCAAAGCCGTTTTAAAAGCTCAGACACCACCCTCAATCAGGTCTGGGAGCTGTGTAAATATACCATCAAAGCCAGTTCATTTTCAGGGTTTTACCTCGACGGCGACCGGGAGCGCATTCCGTACGAAGCCGATGCCTACCTCAATCAGCTGAGCCACTACGCCACCGACCGCGAATATGGCATTGCCCGCAAAACCATCGAGTATTTTATGGAGCACCCCACGTGGCCTACCGAATGGCAACTCCACGTGGCGCTGATGTTTTACCAGGATTATATGTATACGGGCAATACCGAGCTCATTGCCAAATACTACGAACCCCTGAAGTACAAAACCCTCATGGAACTTGCCCGTGAAGATGGGTTGATCAGCTCGTCGTCGCCCAAAAATACGCCTGAATTCATGCAAAAATTGGGTTTTAAAGACCCTAAAATTCAGCTAAAAGACATCGTAGATTGGCCACCAGCCCAAAAGGATACGGGTTGGAAATTGGCCACCGCCGAAGGCGAACGCGACGGCTATGTTTTTACGCCCATCAACACCATGGTCAACTGTTTCTTTTACAAAAACATGGAAATAATGGCCGAATTTGCACGCATTCTCCACAAATCAGAAGATGAAAGGCAGTTTCAGACGATGGCCATAAAAGCCAAAAATGCCATCAATGAAAAATTATTTAACCCAAAAACGGGAGCGTACATCGACGGCGAAGGTACCGACCATTCCTCGCTGCACGCCAACATGATGGCGTTGGCGTTTGATATTACGCCCGACGTCCACAAGAAATCAGTTGCTAAGTTTATCAAATCCCGGGGCATGGCGTGCAGCGTGTACGGCTCGCAGTATTTGTTGGAAGCCCTTTACAACGCCAACGAAGCCGACTATGCCCTGCAACTCATGACCGCCACCCACGACCGAAGCTGGTGGAACATGATAAAAATCGGCTCAACCATGACCCTAGAGGCCTGGGATACCAAATACAAGCCCAACCTCGACTGGAATCACGCTTGGGGAGCGGCTCCTGCCAATATTGTGGCCCGCAATATGTGGGGCATACAACCCAAAACGGCCGGCGGAAGCATCATGCACATCAAGCCCCAATTAGGCACGCTTTCTACTTCCGAAATCACCGTACCCACCATGAAAGGTCTCATCAAGGCATCGTATCAGCGCAAAAGCAGGGTTCTTCAGGAATACACGTTTGAACTACCCGCCAATGTATCGGCAGAGTTGACATTAAAATACTCACCAGAAGATACGATTCTGCTCAACGGAACAAAAGCCGATACTTCCTTCGGCACCCTCCGACTCTCGCCGGGCATCAATACGGTTGTGTTAAATGTCAATACGTTTTGAGAAATCGCCGCTGAAAGACCGAGGGGTTACTCGACAAACTGTCTTTCTCAAAAATTCCGATAACTTTGTCACTTTCTCAACTATTCTATTTGTAAGCGTTGAGAAGTGCCAAAGTTATCCCAACATGCCCAAAGAAAGACCCTCGAAACCGCCGCTCCTATTGACCGTCACCGAAACCGCCGAATTGATGGCTTTTTTGCTGGCAAAACTTCCCCATAAAAACCGCAACAACATCAAAACGCTGCTGCGCGACCGGCATATTTTGGTCGAAGGCCGGGTTCAAACAAAGTATAATTATTCGTTGCAGCCCAATCAGCGCGTTGAAGTACGCTGGACCCAAGGCTCTAAAGAAAGCGTGTATCGTGGCCTAACGATTTTATTTGAAGATGCGCATTTGATTGTCATTGAAAAACAGGAAGGACTCCTTTCTATATCTGCCAACAATAAGGAATCCCAAACAGCCTATAACACGCTGAGCGCACACGTCAAGAAGCAGAATCCCGCCAACAAAATCTTCATCGTTCACCGCCTCGACCGCGACACATCGGGCGTGATGGTATTTGCCAAAAGCGAAAGGGTAAAGGCATTGTTGCAGGAAAGCTGGGAGCCTACCACCAAAGAGCGCACCTACATCGCCGTGGCCGAAAAGCCTTTCGAAAAGCCTTCAGGCACCGTTACGTCGTATCTGAACGAGAGCAAAGCGCTCATTATGTATTCGAGTCAAAACCCCGCTCAGGGGCAATTGGCCATCACGCATTATGAAGTGTTGAAGCAAAATGCCGATTTCTCATTGTTGAAAGTAAACCTCGAAACAGGGCGCAAAAATCAGATTCGGGTCCATTTACAAGACTTGGGGCATTCTATCGTTGGTGATAAAAAATACGGGGCCGTCACGAACCCTATCGCGCGCTTGGGCCTACACGCGTGGGTTTTAGCCTTTGTTCATCCAATAACTCACGAAAAACTTCGTTTTGAAACTACCATTCCAAAAAAGTTTTTGGAGTTATTTCCCCGATAATTAACGTAATTTACTCACCCTTAAACAACTACCGATATGGCAAAAGATAAACCTGGCAAGGAAAAGAAAAAAGAGCCAGAAAAAACAACCAAAGAGAAAAAAGCTGATAAAAAAGCCAAAAAAGAAGGCAAAAGTAAAAGTACCTTGTAACGTCAGCCACCATCCCCGGCATCTTGTGTCGGGGATGATTTTTTTCAGCCCTTTCGTAGATGTTCAATTCCTGTTAACTTTGTTGTAGGTCCTTAACTTCCTCCATTCAACCATGGCTGAAAACAAAACCCAACCTACCGACCAAAGCGTAGACGCGTTTATTGACGGTATCGACCGCGAGCAGCAACGTACTGACAGCCGCATCGTAGCAGAAATGATGCAACGCGCTACTGGCACCAAGCCCCGAATGTGGGGCGAAAGCATCATCGGTTTTGGCGGCACTCACTACAAATACGCCACTGGTCGCGAAGGCGACTGGTTTTTGGTGGGTTTTTCTCCCCGCAAACAAAACCTGACGCTTTATCTGACCTGCGGCATCAACAACCTAGAAGAGGACCTCAAGCGGCTGGGCAAACACAAAACCAGCGTGTCGTGTCTGTACATCAACAAGTTGTCGGACATCAACCTTCTGGTGCTGGAGGAAATCATTCAAAAGTCGGTTCAAATAGGCCCAAAAGCGTTAGCATAGCCTGTTTCGACGCAAAATCGTAAAATCAACCATCTTACATCGTCATTTATATTTTCCCGTGTCATCCAAAACTTTTTTCTGCATTGATGCCCACACCTGCGGCAATCCTGTACGCGTCGTAGCTGGCGGCGGCCCTATTCTTGAAGGCAAAAACATGAGCGAAAAACGCCAGCATTTTCTGCGCGAATACGACTGGATTCGCAAAGGCTTGATGTTTGAACCGCGCGGCCACGACATGATGTCGGGCAGTATTTTGTACCCGCCCCACGACCCCGAAAACGACGTAGCGGTGCTATTTATCGAAACCAGCGGCTGCCTGCCCATGTGCGGCCACGGCACCATCGGCACCATCACCATCGCCATCGAGCATGGTCTCATTCGCCCCAAAACGCCCGGCATCGTGCGCATGGAAGCACCAGCGGGATTGGTACTTATTAGTTATGTTCAGGAAGGCAACAAAGTCAAATCCGTTAAGCTCGTCAACGTGCCTTCCTACCTTGCCGCCGAAGGCATTGAAGCCGAATGCCCCGACCTCGGCACGCTCAAAATGGACGTGGCCTACGGAGGGAATTTTTACGCCATCGTGGATGTGCAGGAAAACTTCCCCGGTTTGGAGCATTACAAAGCCGAGCAGCTCATTGGTTGGGCGCGGGTATTGCGCCAACGCATCAATGAAAAATATACCTTCGTTCATCCCAACGACCCCACCATCAACGGCCTCAGCCACATCGAATGGACAGGCGCGGTCATTGACCCGACCTCCTCGGCCCGAAACGCGGTTTTCTACGGCGACAAGGCCATCGACCGCTCGCCCTGCGGCACGGGTACCTCGGCGCGCATGGCGCAGTGGGCCGCCCAAGGCAAACTCAAAAAAGGCGACCGGTTCATTCACGAAAGCATCATAGGCAGCAAGTTCATCGGGACGGTCGAAGATTATGCCAAAGTAGGCGACCACGACGCCATCATTCCGGGTGTGGAAGGCTGGGCTAAAGTCTACGGTCTCAACACCATCACCATCGACCCCGACGACGACCCGTACGCGTATGGGTTTCAGGTGATATAACTTCTTAGATTCACAATTCTAATACACCTTCTTCTTCCCTTAGTTTTGTTTGGGAAAGTGATTTTTCTTCTCTTCACAAACAAAACTAAGGGGAAGCACAGCACACATTAAGCAAGTAACTTATTAACGACAGATTCCATTTCAAAGCCCTGGGAACCGAAATGAATACAAGATGACTTGCACGAACCGACCCCTTACTTTACTACAAACTGCAAGACCTAAAAAGGTTCACTGTCATTGGATGGTATCAAAATTATTGGGGGTGTGACTGGAGGAGCGTACGATTGTGGCTCCTTATCCAAAACATGAGTTTTCTTCCCCTATTAATGATTTTCATTAGATTTGTGATAAAAAGGTATTCTATTTTTGTAGGTATTCAGCTACTCAAGAAGCGATATTTTAAGCCTACCTATATTATTCAAGCAGCTCAAATTCTGAATTTTGTTGGTTTGGGTATCACATTTCAAATAATTATTGGGTTAGCAGTATGTATTGGCTTTGAGTGGCTAGAGGATGCTGAATTTGTTTTCAACTTCAAGCTACTTTCTTTGTACGATTTCAAGTACAGACCTTCTCAAACGGATGCTATAAGAGTAGTTGTAAATTTTGTACCTGTTTGCATCATCGACTATCTGATAAAGCGCGAACGAGTTGCTGAAGACCGAAAACGTTTGGTAAAACATTCGACAGCCAACGATTAATTAACTTCGCACTCTTGCATTATTCAGAACGTTTGCAACACAGTACCTATTAAAGTAACGCAAAAAACAAGCAAATCAATTACAATAACACCTGCAAATCAACGCTTTATTTCTCCAATTTATACCACTTCACATTGCGCAACGCCTCCCTACGCGAGTAGGCCGCTTGATTGGGGGCGTAATGTTTGGCGAGATAATCCAACACCGTTTTTTCGGTTTCGCCCAAATCCCACAGCTTATGATTGCGCTGCATCCAGCGAATTTTGCTCAACCATTCGTCGCGGGTGAAGCGGTGCTGTAAGATCAACTTCGGCGAGTGGCAGCCCGTACATTGGGCTTTCACAATCGTAAAGTGAGGGTCGAGCGCCAAGCCCGTTTCGGCATCCACGCTGTCGGCCAATGCTTGCGTCGAAGCGGGGTTTGTCCCGTATGTATGTTCCCGCTGCATCGCCGCCACAAACAGACCAACGGTGCAAACTACTAACAATAGGTTCTTTATCATATTTGATTCAATAAAGAGATAACTTTTTATTATCAACACTTTATCATTTTACATTTTTCGCGGGGACACCCGGGCGGTTTACCATTTTTCGGTTAACTAAACCGCTTTTACGGCAATCCGATGGCAGGCGTTGTTGAGGTATCCTCCGGGATTCCAGGCAGGAATTACCATCGGCTGCGTTATGCCGTTGGTATCCGTAGCACGCGCCCATACTTCATAATAGCCCTTTTTGGGAAGCTGAATCTGCGCCGACCAATGCTGCCACGCCAAGCGATTTTTGGGAAGCTGAACGTTGGCTTTTTGCCAAGTGGCCCCGTAATCCACAGAAACCTGCACCTCTTTTATACCAACATCACCCGCCCATGCGTGCCCTCGCAACGAAAGGGTCTTGCCCAAGTCAATCATAGCGCCTGATTTAGGATACGTTATCAGCGATTTGACGGGCATGGATTCGATGATGCGGAAGTTTTCGGGCGTCTCGGCCAGTTTTTCCCCCGGCGGAATCGGCTGACGCGGCACGCGGTAACTCTGTCCGTCCATTTTGGCTCCGTCGTGTTCTTTGTTGCGAATCGCAATCGTATGCAACCACTTACCCGATACCGAAGCGGGCCAGCCGCCAATGACTAATCGCAGCGGAAAGCCGTGCATCAGCGGCAGATCTTGCCCGTTGACCGCCCAAGCCACGAGGGTTTCGTCTTCCAAGGCTTTTTTGATGGGCACGCCACGCGAAATCACCACCTTGCTCGGGTCACGGCTAGGGTGCAGGTCTTTGCCGTAGTACCCGATATAGACCGCGTCGTCTTTCAGGCCCACATCGTTGAGGATATCTTTCAGGCGCACACCCGTCCATTCGGCGCAGCTTACCGCGCCTTGACCCCACTGATTGCCAGAGGTTTGGGGCACAAATCCAGAGCGACCGTTGCCACCGCATTCTAGTACCAACTGATAGGTATAGGTCTTGAATTTGGTTTTCAGCTCGCTCAGGGTATAGGTTTTCGGGGCTTTAACCGACTCACCTTTGATGGTCAGCGTCCAAGCCTTAGGGTCAATTTTTTCTTCAGGAACAAGGCCGTTATTCCGAATAAACATTCGCTCAATGGGCGTTACCGCATCATCCAACAAATGGGGTGGAGTTTCAACGTTCCAAGGCTTATCACTCAGCACAATCATATCGGGATGCTTGCCCGCTAATCCCTCATCAAATGCCAGCGGAACGTGATTTTGGGGCATATTTTCGGCAAAAACGATTTCTGTTCCCACAAGCCCTGCCAACGTAGTCAAGGCACTTTTCTTTAAAAAACCGCGACGGTCGTGAAGCGTTTTGCTCATTTGTCTGTCTATTTTATAATCTATGGGATTAGTGGATGATTTCATTTTTCAAAGATGCTACAAAAAAATGTATAATTGAAACGTTCTTTCGTCAGGATTTTCGAATTGGCTGAAGCAACCCGTTACTTCTCCATTTTTGCCTTATTACAGAAGGCATAAATTGAAAGATTCTCCGTATGTTTGATTAAAAAAATTGCCCGATTCGAAGGACGAGTTTGGGATTTACGAATTATTACATTTTTATCTTTTCAGTTTTAAAATTCCCGACTTTACGGTTTTACATTTTTCAGTTTTACGGTTTAATTTTATTCGGTTTTAATCTTTTTATCCCTTGCCAACACCCACCCATTTCCACCAGATAGCCCATTTACCCGGTCGCAGTATTGATATTGAAGGCCAAGAATACCTGTATTTTAGCGGCACGGCCTATTTAGGGCTACCGCACAATCCCGCTTTTCAAGGCCTCATTCAGGAAGGCTTGCATCAGTACGGCAGTGTATACGGAAGTTCACGAAACGGCAATTTGCAACTGACCATTTACCAACAGGCGGAACAAAAACTGGCTTCGTGGGCGGGTGCTGATGCCGCACTCACGCTATCATCGGGGATGTTGGCAGGACAAGCGGCCATTCGGCAACTGATGCTCGAAGGTTACGAATTTAGGTATTCGCCCGATGTCCATCCTGCGGTTTGGCATCTACCTCAGGTGGATATTGCCAAGGGAACATTTGAACACTGGATTGAAACTACCCTCGCAATCCTGCCCACCACGAATCGTGGGGCGAACCGTCACCAAATAGCCCTCGTCACCAACGCCGTGGACGCGCTTCGCGGAAAACTATACGCTTTTGAATGGATCAAATCTATTCCCGAAGACCGCGAAGTAGTTTTGTTGGTGGATGATTCACACGGTTTGGGGGTAACGGGCAATGGAGGCCGCGGCGTTTGGGAACGTATTCCTAAAAGAAAAAACGTGCGTCTGATTGTTACGGCTTCGCTGGCCAAAGCCATGGGGCTACCGGGTGGCGTTATTTTTTCGGACCCCGCGAGCCTGCACCGTATTCGGTATTCCGCCTACTTTGGCGGCTGTTCGCCCGTGGCCCCCGACCATCTTTACGCGTACGTCCAAGCCGAGACCATTTATCAAGACGCTTATAAGCGCTTACAGGCTAATATCCGCCAATTTACCGATTCCATTCGGGGTTTAAACTTGTTGAGCTTTACGGACAATTACCCCGTTTTTTACAGCGAGCGCGACGAGTTGTACCCTTTTTTATTGGAGCGAGGCATCTTTATTTACAGTTTTTCTTACCCCAAACCCACCGACAAAGCCAATACCCGCGTCGTATTGAGTGCTTGGCATACGGCCGAAGACATTCAAAAACTCAGCACAGCCTGCCACGACTTCGCGGCCCTGTACCTTTAGACATTTCAGTTTGCCCTTGTCTTCCTTCGCTTCACTCCCTCCGATGGTTACTCCATCGGAAAAGAGCTGTTTGCCCAGGGGTTTCCGCAGATATTTGTTTCGTTGTTCGGCCTTAAACCATTCTTCAACCAAACACAAAACTGCTATGAAAACTTTTCTTATCATCACCCACGTTGCCATTGGATTTCTGGCCCTTGCCGTGGGACTTGTTCCTATGTTATCAAAAAAAGGGAGCCGTTTACACAACACCACGGGTCTAATTTATTATTGGTCAATGGTCTTAGTAGCCGTCTCGGCGGTTGGCTTGGTGCTTATTTCTCCCATAACCGACGGGCGTTTGTTCTTAACAGGCATTGCAGTTTTCAGCTTCTATTTATGCTTTACGGGACGGCGTTCGCTCCAACAACGCGACGAAGAGCCCGTAAGATGGTATGATTGGGGCATATCGGGATTGATGGCGGCTACCTCCGTAGCCATGATTGTGTATGGCGTTTATGACCTCTCCACGCTGTTGAAGAAGGGACAATTTGAATCCATAGGAGTCTTATTTTTAGTTTTCGGGATTTTCAGCGGCTCCAATGCCCGTTACGATTTCAGGAAATACCTCCTTCCTCACGCCGCCAAATACGGCACCCGGGAGTGGTTATTTGTCCACATTGAGCGCATGGGCGGCTCGTATATCGCCACTTTCACGGCGTTTGCGTTGGTAAATATACGTTATGTTTTTCCTGACGCCCCCGCAGGGATTTATATCGCCACTTGGATTATGCCTGGCCTGATTGGTGGACTGTTTATCGGCAGAGCCGTCCGTTTTTATTTGGCAAAATTCAAAATGTCTGTTCAATAATGTGATATGCTGACATACCATAATCAATTTTAACGTATATCTTTGCCTATCTGACACTGATATTAAACTTCCCAACTTTGGCAGATGGATTCTTCCAAAACTTGGGAAGTTTTAAAAATGACATCAAATCCACAGGTAATGCGCAAGGAAAAAACCGTCGACTTTCACATCAAATGGGCTTGGCACGCCATTTCCAGGATGTATAATACTTACGCCTCTCGGCGGTATGGTATGACGATGGCAATTGGGTATGTTTTGCTGAATATCGACATGGAAAACGGAACCCCCGCCACCCGCATTGGGCCTTCTATCGGCATGGAGCCGCGCAGCCTCACGCGTACACTCAAAGCCCTCGAAGAGCGCGGCTGGATTCGACGCGAAACCGACGATGTAGACAAACGTTTTGTGAAAGTCTTTTTGACCGAAGAGGGAAAACGTAGACGCGAAATGGCCCGCGAGGGCGTAATTGCTTTCAATACCATGCTGCGCGACCAAATTCCGCTCGACAAATTGGTGATCTTCTTTGACGTTATCAAGGAAATCAACCGCTTGGTGGAAGAGGAAAACAACAAAATCAAAGCCGAAAACTTCCTTAACGACGAAATTTAAACGCTACCCTTTATTTTTATCCCCCGAATCTTCCCTTTTGTCAGCATTTTCACCCACTTCGCGCTTTTTTTCTAGCCGCGTGTGAGTTGGGTTTTTACTTTTGCCTTCTCGTACAATTACATTCCTATTGGTAGATTCTACCGATAGGTATCTATACGTTTTAATAAAACTTATTCTTTAAATAATACAAAATTGAACGGATTATTGACCATGCTCTAGTCGTTCCGATTTAATTTTTATTTTCTCCAACCCTGCTGACATAGGGTTGTCAGTGCCGACTATTTAATTTGTATTACCAAAAAAACGCCTTAAATACCTGTTTCGCTCTCATGGAACTCAAAAATATTTGATAAAAAACTTCGGAAACTTTGAACCTTTATAGAGTTTCCGAAGTTTCTATCTTTAAAAAGTGAAAAACAATAGTGAGAGAAAGAATCCTTGAAAAAGCGCAGGAACTATTTTTTAGGTTCGGCGTCAAAAGTGTTACGATGGATGATATTGCCCGTGAGTTGGGCATTTCAAAAAAGACCATCTACCAACATTTTGAAGATAAAAATTCAATGGTATGTGCGGGGGTAAAACACCATTTTGAATGCGACCACTTCATTGCCGAGAAAATCCACAATGAAGCCCCCAACCCAATTGCGGAGGCAGTGATGGGTGCCGAAATGATGCGACAAACCATGTCAGGATTGAATCCGTCGGCCATTTTTGACATCAAGAAGTATTACCCGCAGGCTTGGGATTTGTTTTCGCAGTATAAAAAAGAGTTTGTGCTGGATTTGATTCGGAGAAACATCAAAAAAGGCATTGAAATGGGGCTGTATCGCTCCAATGTCAACGCCGAAGTCATTGCCAGATTACGCCTCGAACAGGTTGAAATGGGCTTAGACCCTTATATTTTTCCCGTAGGACAGTTCAATCCGTTGGACACTCAGTTGGAATTACTCGACCATTTCTTACGAGGAATTGTCACCCCCGAAGGACTTGAATTATATGAAGAATACACAAAAACACAACTTTCCGTCTCTATATCTCTATCAGCACTGCTGAACACCAAAAGTACCTATTAACAGCCCATTTTTTAACTCGTATCGGTCGGAAACGGCCACCAAACTATTCATTCAATCACACTCTATGCAATCAATTCAACGCAAATGGAAATGGCTGGTGCTATGTATGCTACCGCTTTTTCCGACCTACAGCCAAACGCGTTATTCACTTCAGGAGGCCATTCAATACGGAGTGACGCACAACATCAACGTCAAAAACTCGCAAACCGACGCCCAAAGCGCGGAATCGCGGATTGGAGAAATTCGGTCGGTGGGTTTACCTCAGGTGAATGCGAGTACAAGCATTACGTATAACGCAATCATACAGCGATTCTTTTTACCTGCTCAATTTGCTGACCCTACAGCTCCTTCTGATGCACCACCAGTAGCATTAAAGTTTGGGGTAAACTATGCAGGTAACGCCGCTGCTCAACTTAATCAGATGATTTTTAATGCCCAATGGTTATTGGGGTTAAAAGCTGCGCAGGCGTATCGGGAATTGGCCGTTAAGAACGTAACTCAATCTAAAATCCAAATCGCCGAAAGCGTTTCGAAGGCGTATTATGGGGTATTGGTGGCCGAAGAGCGCGCCAAACTACTGGATTTGAACATTCAACGTCTGGATAGCCTCACCCGCGAAATGGGAGAAATGAACAAAAAAGGGTTTGTCGAAAAACTGGACGTAGACCGTTTGGAAGTATCGCTCAATAACCTCAAAACCGAACGCTCTAAGGTGCAGAACATGGTGGATTTGAGTTATTATATGCTCAAATTCCAGATGGGTATGAAACTTGACGAGGCCATCCAACTGACCGACCGCATCAGCGAAACGGACGTAGAGCGGATAGCGACCGAAGTAAAAGCCGAAGAAGTCAATGAATTTAAGTACGATCAGCGTGTTGATTATTCTATTCTGAAAAGCAACCTGCTACTGTCAGAAATGGACGTTGAGAACAATAAAAGGGGCTACTATCCTACGGTTGCGGCCTTTGCTGGTTATGGTTATAATACGGGGCGAGATAAATTGAAAGATGTATTCGGGTCGCCCTGGTTCAACAACGCCAACATCGGCTTGAGTGTCAACATTCCTATTTTCGACGGTTTTGCCAAGAAATACAAGATTCAACAGGCCAAATTCACGGTCGATAAAGTGAAGCAAAGCCTGAGTTTGGTGGAACAATCCATTGATTTGCAGATTCGCAGCGCCAACATCACCATCATCAACGGCCTCGAGACCCTCAAAACCCAAAAGCGCAACCTTGATTTGGCGCAGGAAGTAGTGCGGGTGTCTAAAATCAAATACCAATCAGGAACAGGCTCTAATATTGAAGTAATCAACGCCGAGTCGGCCCTGAAAGAATCTCAAACCAACTATTTTGCCTCACTCTACGAATTGCTTTTGTCAAAAGTAGACTTGGACAAAGCCAAAGGTAAATTAAACTATTAAGACAGTGGGCAGTGGACCAAGGCTCACCTCGCGGTCTACTATCCAACCTGAAATCTAACAACACATTTTATGAAAGCACAATACATTTTCTTATTAGCAGCCACTTTATTCGTAACTGCCTGCGGAGGCGAAAAGAAACCGAATACATTAGCAGAGAAAAAAGAAGCCTTGGCCAAACTCAAAGCCGATGCCAAAACGCTAACGGAAAAAATCACGGCGCTCGAAACCGAACTCAAAGCCGCTGACCCCACCTTAAAAGCCGCCGAAAAGGTGATTCCGGTCGTGACCACTACGCTCGAACCACGCAGTTTCAAAAGCTTTATCGAGATTCAGGGAACGGTCGAAACCAAAAACACCGCTACTGCTACCCCAAGAATGGCTGGTACGTACACCACGGTCTACGTAAAAGAAGGCCAAACCGTAAAAGCAGGGCAATTATTGGCTAAAATTGACAACGCCATCTTGCGCGACCAAATCGCGGCCTTGAAGCAGCAAATGGAGCTGGCCAATACCGTTTATGATAAACAAAAAGCCCTCTGGGATCAGAAAATTGGAACAGAAATTCAGTATTTGCAGGCAAAGAACAACAAAGAGTCGTTGGAGAAAAACCTCGCAGTGCTGAATACTCAAGTGGACATGTATAATGTATACGCACCCATCAGTGGAGCGGTGGAAAGAGTAATGGCCAAGACGGGTGAGGTTGCCGCACCAGGTATGCCCCTGGCGAGTATCGTCAACTTGGGCAGCCTGAAAGCAACGGCCAACGTGCCCGACAGCTACTTGAGCAACATCAAAATGGGCGACGCCGTAAAGGTAAATCTGCCCGATATTGGTCGTGAAATCAACGCTCGCATTACATTTATCAGCAAATTGGTCAACCCAGCCAACCGTACATTCAAAATTGAGGCCACCATTCCAACCAGCAGCGACATCAAGCCTAATATGCTTTCGATTCTGAATATTGCCGACATCAACAAATCCAACGCCTTGGTTATCAAGCAAAATTATATCCAAAGTACCGAATTTGGCGATGTAGTGTACGTGGCAGAAATGGAAGGAAACAAGAAAGTAGCGAAGTCGCGCAAGATTAAAACGGGAGTATCTTATAACGGCGAAATCGAAATCACGGAAGGACTCCGGGCGGGAGATTTGATTGTAACGGAAGGTTATCAGGATTTGGTAGACGGACAGGTAATCAGTTATTAATACGCTTATGACAACCCTAAAAGACTTTGCAATTACCCGTTGGTGCTTAGAGAATAAGACCACGGTATATCTCTTCACGGCCATTATTTCACTGGCGGGTTTGTTCGTGTACTTCACGATGCCCAAAGAGCAGTTTCCCGAAATCGCCGTGCCCACGGTTATCGTTTCGACGATTTACCCCGGTGCGAGCCCTTCGGACATTGAAACGATCATCACAAAACCCATCGAAAAGCAATTGAAAGCCGCGAGTGGGGTGACAAAAATCAAGTCAAATTCGATTCAAGATTTTTCACTCATCACGGTTGAATTTACGACGGGAATCACGGCCCAAGCCGCCAAACAGCGCGTATCCGACGCCGTAGACAAAGCGCTAGTTGACCTGCCTACCGACCGTAAGCAGGACCCTTCGGTGCAGGAGGTAAACTTCTCTGAGTTTCCGATCATGAACATCAACTTGGCGGGTAATTATTCGTTGAAAAAACTGAAAGATTACGCCGAACAGTTGAAAGATGAAATTGAATCCCTGCCCGAAATCACCCGCGTAGACATCGTTGGGGCACTCGACCGCGAGATTCAAATCAACCTCGACCTGTACAAAATGCAGGCCGCAGGGGTTTCATTCTTCGAAATTCAAAATGCCATTCAGGGCGAAAACATCAACATATCGGGCGGTGAGCTCAACGTTGATAATGTACGCCGCAACCTCCGCGTGGTGGGGGAGTTTAAAGATGTAAATCAACTGAACAACATCATCATTCGGTCGTCAACTGGCGCTACGCTCAAACTGAGCGAAATCGCCGAAGTAAAAGACGGTTTTGCCGAAAGACAAAGCTACGCGCGTTTGGATGGAAAAACGGTAATTACCCTCAACGTTATTAAGCGTGGGGGCGAAAACTTGATTTCAGCCGCGGATGAGATTAAGACCATTCTGAAAAAATACGAGGACACAAAGTTCCCCGAAGGATTAAAAGTAAGTTTGACCAACGACAGCTCTGAGCGTACTAAGGTGGAGTTGAACGACCTGTTGAACACCGTAATCTTGGGCTTTATCTTCGTGGTATTGGTCTTGATGTTTTTCATGGGGGTTCAGGATGCCATCTTTGTGGGGCTTTCGGTTCCGCTTTCTACGTTGGTGGCTTTCGTGCTGTTCCCCGTCATCGCTTCGGCTACGGGTATTACGTTTACATTGAACACCATCGTACTTTTTGCCTTTTTACTTGGCCTCGGAATTGTGGTGGATGACGCCATTGTGGTGATTGAAAACGCCCACCGCGTATACAATGACGATAAGAAACTTAGTCGAAATCAAGCGATTTCATTTGCGGCGGGCGAGGTATTTGTACCCGTATTGACGGGAACTTTGACGACGATTGCGCCATTCTTACCGCTCTTGTTTTGGCCGGGGATTGTGGGTGAATTCATGAAATTCTTACCGCTGACACTTATCATCACACTTTTTGCGTCGTTGTTTGTAGCCTACGTCATGAACCCAGTATTTGCGTCTTCGTCGCTGAAACGCGTAGAAGAGCACGCCAACGAAGACAAGTCATTCCGTTCTATCCTGAAGCCGTTATTGGTATTGATAGGACTGTCGGTAGTGGGTTATTTTATCAACTTTGGTATCGGTAACTTATTCGCGCTGATTACGATTCTGTACGTTTTCAACCATTATATTCTGACCCCGCACATCATTGTTCCATTTCAGGAAAATGTGTTTCCACGCCTGAAAAACGGCTATCGTAAACTTATTTCATGGGTCATTACGGGTGCTCGGCCTTATGTACTGTTTGCGGGGGTGATTGCGATGTTTGTCGGTACCATCATCCTGACGGGCATTGTTCAGCCCAAATCGGTCTTTTTCCCTTCGGGAGATCCTGACTTCGTGTACGTTTACTGTGTCATGCCGCAAGGTACCGACGCCGCCAAAACCAACGAAGTAATGAAAACACTCGAAGACCGCGTGTATGGCGTTATTGGCAAAAACAGCCCGATTGTGGCTTCGGTGATTACCAACATCGGTATCAACGCTGGTGACCCTTTTAACCCCGACCGTACGGTGGTGCCCAACAAAGGAAAAATCACGGTGGCTTTCAAAAGTGTGGAAGAACGTATTCATTACGGAATCTCAACCGCTGATATTTTGGCCAAAGTACGCGAACGCGTAAAGGGAATCCCTGGTGCGCAGGTAACGGCCGAGCCAGAAAGTAACGGTCCACCAACGGGTAAACCCGTTACGATTGAAATTGCGGGTGAAGATTTTGATAAATTGGTCAATTTGACGGCCAACGTAAAAAATGCCATCATCAAAGCAGGTGTTCCTGGGATTGAAGAACTGAAGTCTGACTTGGTATTGAACAAACCCGAAATCGTGATTGATATCGACCGCGAACAAGCCGCTCGTGAAGGCATCAGTACGGCTCAAATCGCGCTGCAAATTCGTGGGGCATTGTTCGGAACCGAAGTCTCTAAATTCCGCGACGATAAAGACGATTATCCCATCATGGTTCGTTTAAAAGAAAACGACCGTGGTCAGATTGAAAAGTTGTTGAGCATGAACATCGTCTACCGCGACATGAACCTCGGCGGAGTACTGCGTCAGGTTCCATTGAGCACTTTGACCAATATTCGTTACTCGACTACTTACAGCGGCATTAATCGTAAAAATCAGGAACGCGTAGTGACGCTCTCATCTGACGTACTGGGTGGATTCAACGCCAACGACGTAAACGCCCAAATCAAAGAAGTGGTAGACGGCATTGATATTCCGCAAGGCTACAACGTACGCTTGGGCGGCGAGCAGGAAGAGCAAATGAAATCCATGCAGTTTTTGAGCGTAGCGTTCTTAGGAGCTATATTGTTGATATTCTTGATCCTAGTAACACAATTCAACTCCATGAGCAAGCCTTTCATTATCTTCTTTACGGTATTGTTTAGCTTGATTGGGGTATTGTTAGGATTTATGATTACGGGCAAGACCATGTCCATCATTATGACGGGGGTAGGTATTTTTGCCTTGGCAGGTATCGTAATCAAAAACGGAATCCTGTTGATTGAATTCACCGAAGAGTTACGCGGACGAGGAATGCCGGTACGTCAGGCGCTTATTGAAGCAGGAGCGGCGCGTCTTACACCCGTGTTGCTGACCGCCTCGGCCTGTATCTTGGGTCTGGTGCCGCTTGCCATCGGAATGAACATCAACTTTGTGACGCTCTTTACGGAGTTTGACCCGCAGTTTTTTATCGGTGGCTTTAGTGCCGTATTCTGGGGCTCACTGGCGTTCACAATTATCTTCGGATTGTCGTTCAGTACCGTCTTAACCTTGGTGATGGTTCCTGCCATGTATTATATCGTTGAGCGTTTGAAAGACCGTTTCGGCCGCAAAGACCGTCACGTTTTAGCGCCAGTTGTCAATGGAGTGGATGGAAAAGCCTCTGCCAACGGCAACGGTGCCAAATCAAAGCAGGAAAAGAATTTAGAAGTATAGTTAATTTTAAAGGTTTAGAGATGCTTGGTAAAAAAAGCCGTCCCACTTGGGGCGGCTTTTTTAGTATTATTTCTGAAAAGGTTATTTAGTTGGTTTACTTCCATTACCCCCCACAAACTTCAACGCCAGCGAATTCATACAAAACCGCTGCCGCGTGGGTGCAGGGCCATCGTAAAACAAATGCCCCAAATGCCCGCCGCAGCGCCGACAACGCACCTCTATACGTTCTTCCCGTTCTGAAAAGTCTTTCCGAAAAAGCAGTCGATTTGGTTCCGAAGGTTGCCAAAAACTCGGCCAACCCGTGCCGCTGTCGTACTTATGGGCCGAGCTAAAAAGCAGATTTCCACAAGCGGCACAATGGTAATAGCCCGTCCCTTTAAAGTCCCAGTATTCGTTGGTATAAGGCATTTCGGTGGAAGCTTCGCGAGTAACAGTGTAGACTCCGTCGGCCAAAACCTCCTCCCAAGTGCTGTTGGGTAAGCGCAGCTCCGTCGTATCGGTCAACGAAAAATAGGGATTGTGTTTTTTTACTTTACCTTGACAGCTTATAAAAAGCACAAAAATTCCAATAAGCCAACATCGGCAATCTATCCTCATTATCGTATCAAAAGCTATTCTTGAAAGTTGTAAATGGTAATGGAATCTCCCATTAACTCCCGAATAATGGGTAAGTGTTTATCGAACAAAGAGAGAAGAGCATTATTAGAAATATTTCCTAACAAAATGTCTATATCTGCGGTTGGGAACGCTTAAAATCAGCCTCGCTTTGTTGAAATCATCACTTTTTGAATACCAATACTTTTATATATTAAATTTACCATTTTATATTCTTCGGTTTCATTAACTGCCTCTAACGCTCTTTCCCATAATTCTTCTCCCCTGCTTCTAGCCGTACCGTTAGGTGATTTTCTCGGGGGGGAATCGGGCAGCTGTATCCATCAGAATACGCACAATAAGGATTATAGGCTTTATTAAAATCAATGGTCACGTGTCCATTTTGAAAATCTTTCAGCCGAAAATCTAGGTATCGCCCGCCGCCGTAAGTTTCTTTGCCTGAGGTTCCATCCCGAAAAGGAATAAACACATAATCTCGGTAATCAGGCATTTTCATCAGGGCGGGGCTTCGATATACCGACAACTGATACGTTTTGTTGTTTACCTTAAAGCTTACAACCCCAAACTTCACATAAGCCGTTCTTTTGCCATCGCTCGTTGCCATCGTGAATGGCTCGGCATCGGGCGTAAGTTCAAAATGGGCTTGGATTTTCAACTTAGGATTGGCTTCATAAAACCGCAGAAAAGGTAAATCTTCCTGTTTGAGCGGAGAACCTGCACTCTTTAAGAAATCCTGACGGTAGTTTTCACGGTGCTTTTCCAAGCTATCGGCATACGTACTGACCTGCTGGGCCATTGCAGAGTAACTGACCATTACCCAACACACTAACCAATGAGCCACTGTTTTCATAAGGATTTTTGGCTTTTATTTAGTATTAAACTTGAGTGGGTTTGCATCTCAAAACACAAACCCACTCACCCAGATCAATACCGCCAGCTCTTCAAATCAGCACCCGCAGGAGCACCCGCTTCAATGCGTTTGAGGATTTTGGGGATATACATCGTATTGTACCGCAGGCGGGTCACGTGGTTGGGCTGATTGGGGTCGCCGTTCCAGCAATGCTCAAAGCGGTCGCCGTATTTTACCTCACCGTCGTAGTGCGGATTTTTGGTAGTTTTTAAATAATCTTCCATCAAATAAACAGCGTTGTTGAGATAATAGTTGTCCATATCGCCGCAATAAATGTGGATTTTACCCTGTAATTTCTTCCCGACCGTAGCCCACTGACGTTTCAGAATATGCATTAAATCGTAGTTTTCTGACCAATATTTTGCCACGGAATGGTCGATTTTTCCAGTTGCTTTGTCCCAAATCGGTTTGGGGTACCCATTTTCACCCACGGGTGAATAGGTAGCCTGCCAAATATCCCATTGGTCGCCGGAGCGGGAATTATCGCCGATGGCCAATTCTCGTTGGTTGATTTCTTCAATGGTACATTTAACCTGACCGAGGTAGTTACGCATACCTGGTCGAGGCGTTTTTTTGAAATCCCCAGGCAAAAAATAGGCGTTTTCGTCTTTGTAAATATCAACCACCGTGTAGGCCTCAAACGTAATCGGGTCTGGGCAGGCGGCAAAACAGCCGTTGTATTCATCGGGATAAAATACCTGCGCGGCCAACGCTTCCCAACCACCCGTACTTCCACCGTACAGAAAACGCGCCCAACCCTGCCCTATTCCGCGAAAACGTTTTTCAATTTCGGGAATCAACTCGTACGTGATGGCATCGCCGTATGGGCCCATATTGGCCGAATTGACCGCGTAGGAGTCATCGTAATACGGCGTAGCGTGCTGAATTTCAATGATAAGCATACGTGGAAAATCCTTACTCGTCCACTGCTTATAAAAATTATACGCTTCCTGCCATACAAATTTTTTATAGCCATACACCCCAAAGCGCGCTACATAATCGGTGGTGTCCATATCGGCAGGGGGCGGGGTTTCTTTGAAACCATCAAAATCGGTGGGAAAATGGCCGTGGTTGATACAGAGTGGATATTTGGCTTCGGGATGCACATCAAACCCATGCGGCAAGAGCACGTGCGCTCCCAAATACATGGGCCGCCCCCAAAATTCCGTCAGCATTTTACTCTGAATCTTGATATGTTTGATGTATTTGGTGTCTTTGGGCTCAACAATGGGCGGATTTTCCTGATCAAGCACGATTTTTACCACCTGCTTGGCTTTGGGGTCAAACTTGATTTTGAACGGTTTTGAATACAAGTTTCCAGGAGCCGTACGGTAGTTTTGGCCTTCGCCACGGTCCATTGGTAGCTTAACGGTATATCCAGTTTTGAGTTTAAAGGTTTCGTATTTATGCAAAAGTGCCTGTACCCAATATTCGCCAGCGGGGAAATCAGTGAGGGATTTGACGGGATAACCAAAGGCCGAAGCCCCTACTAACGTTGGTTTGCCAGCCTGCCAACCGTCCACATTTTGACCGAATAATTGCTGCGAATTGGCATCGTCGCTTACTTGAAAGCGCGGCTCCGATTTGTTGTCTTTTGCCAAAAACAACATCAGACGGCCATCAAATGAAGCGCCTTTGGCCGTCGGAAAAGTAACAGAAAACTGGGTTTGGGCGGAGGCAAAGGTAGCCCAACAAGCACATACGAGCAGTAGAAGACGATGCATATTGATAAGTTGTAAGTTGATGATTATTCAATTTTACAACTTATTCGGCACTTTTTGAATGATTTAACCCATAAAATCTTTCCCTTACAATGAGCCTCGACGAATCAGCCCAAAGGGGTTTTTAATTTGGGCGGTATTGCCCTCTAAAATCAACTCCGCCGCTGAGCGGCCCATCTGTTCGTGGTCGGTAGAAATCACCGTGATGCCATCCGCCAGTACTTCTTTGAGCGGCGTATCATTGAAGGCCATGACCCCCACATCTTTGCCCAATATAAGGCCCTGCTGCTTTGCTTTTTTGACCAACTCGGCCAAATCCGAATCTTCCAATACCGCATAAGCGCGGCCTTTTAGTTCGGTTTCAGAAGAGGCACTTTCGATGGTTCGGCCGTTTTTATGAAAATGGGCGCAAAAATTCCGAAATCCACGCACAATTTCGGGCGGGTATTTGACATCTTTTGGGAACACTAAAACCAACTCAGTATACTTGTCCAACAAATCCTGACCCGACTCTAAGGCACCGTACAAATCATTGGTAAAGTCCTGATAAATGCTGGAATGTGCTTCCGTCAGCTCGGGAATTTCTTTATCCAACAGCACCAATTCATTGGCAGGAATTTGGCGTAAAGTATCAACAATTGACGATATGTTGACGTCATTGTAAAAGTGAGGCATGACAACGTACGAATGATAATGCCCCACGCTGTCTTTAACAATATCCCTAAAAATACGAAGACTGCCGTGGTGAATGTGCAACGTAACCGTGGCCCGCTCCCCCAATGTAGCCACAAAAGACTCATAAATAGCCTTTTTGTAAGCACTTAGCTTGTTCATTACCAACAAAATCCGAATTTGTTTCGGTTTTTCATTGAGTATATAATATCCCTTTCCGCGTACCGAATCAATGATGCCTAGGGCTTTTAGTTCTTTGTAGGCTTTTTCGACAGTATCACGGGCCAAGTAATATTCTTCACTCAATTCATTGATTGAAGGCAATTGCTGATGACGCTTTAGAGAACCTCTTTCAACCCCGTCAATAACAGATTTTACAATCTGCTTATATTTAGGGGTTTTAGCGTCGTGATTCAAGTGAAGGGTAAATGACATACGCCGGTACTTTTTTCAAATTTAGTCTTTTTGTGGCTTCTTCAGCTTCTTTCGTTGTTGTTTTTTCTTGATTTCTTTCAGCGGATTTTTGTGCAACTCCACTTTTTGACCAAGTAATTCACGAATAACGACTGAGGCACAAACACTTCCGAAGGTAGCTGGGATGTACGAAATGGTACCATAGGCCGAACGTTTAAAATTATTGCCGTCGGTCAGCATGAGCGATTCTTTCTGAACTTTCTCCGTCGAAAACACCACTTTGATTCCTGACTCAATCCCGTATTTTTTTAATCGCTTGCGCACATAATGCGCCAACATACACTCGTAAGTGTCAAACAAATCGGCAACTTTGAGCTGCGTGGGGTCGTACTTTCCACCCGCCCCCATGGAGCTAATCAACGGATAATTATAATTCAATGACGTTGACAGGAGTGTTAACTTGGGCGTAATGCTATCGATACAATCCATAACATAATCATACGGCCCCGTTTCCATAATATCGCGGACCTTTTCAGGGGTCAAGAACTCTTTCACAACCCTTAGTTTTAATTCAGGATTGATGGCCAAGAGGCGCTCAGCCATGAGGTCGGCCTTAGGCAATCCGTGCGTAGTGGCAAGCGCTGGCAATTGGCGGTTTCGGTTAGAAGGATCTACCACATCGCCATCCACGATGGTCATGGCCCCCACCCCCGAACGGGCAATAAATTCGGCCGCAAAAGAGCCTACACCGCCTAGTCCAACCACCAACACATGGGCTCGTTGAAGTTGGGTCAATCCTTCATCTCCCACCAACAAATGCGTGCGTGAAAGCCATGACAAATCAGCCATTTTTTTACAGTAAAACTAATGGGTTAGTAAATAGAGAATCGGCATTTCCAATAAAAAGACTAATTTTTCTCTACTGGTTGAACACCGTTGCAAAGTTAGTCCAAATTTGATTTTTTAACGCAGAAATCGGGATTTCTAACTGCACAGCCGCCGCTTCGTATATCTTTTCAATGGGCGTATTACGATCATCATTCTCCAGAAACAACCGTGTTAAAGGAATGGTTTTCAACACCTTTAGCGCATTTGATTCTGGGTTGAGCAAGGCTACCCCGAGCGAAAAGTAAAAACCATGCGCTAATAATTGCTGCATGATTTCGGGCTTATTATTAAAGCCGTGGACAATCAACGGAACCGAAGGTTTCACTTGTTTTTTCCATTGTAAAAGCTCGTTAAATGCCCGTACACAGTGAATAATAACAGGTTTTTGCAGCTGTTCGGCCAACTTTACCTGAGCCGCAAAAATCTTCAATTGCGTTTCTAAAGGAAGCAAAATTCCCCTATCAAGACCGCACTCACCAATGGCAAGCACGTTTTTATGGCCCGCCACCTGCGCAACCGCTGTCAGTTGGCTTTGCCAATCTTCAGGATGGGCATACCACGGGTGGATTCCCGCCGAAAGCCAGTTGTTTTCGACCTCTCCAAACCGCCTAAAGTCTTGTATGAGAAGATTGTAAATACTTTTCTCTTGGGGCGTGGATGGAAAATTGTGGGTGTGAAAATTGAGAAATTGTGTCAACTTTGCGAAAATTTCAGAATAACCTCAAAGTTATTAAACTTCGTCCAACATGAGTACCGTTACCTTTCAGTGCCTTCCTTTCGACAGCCTCAGTCTGCGCCAATTGTATGATGTGTTGGCGCTGCGAATCGACGTTTTTATCGTTGAACAAAATTGCCCTTTTCACGACGCCGACAAAAAAGACTTTGTGGCGCATCATTGTTTAGGCTACGACGAAGACGGCGATTTGGTTGCCTATACACGCCTGTTTGATGTCAACTTATCGTTTGAAGGCTACACTTCTATCGGTCGCGTGGCCACTTCCAATAAAGTACGCGGACAAGGTATTGGTCAAAAACTAATGTCTTATTCCATCCAACAATGTGAGCAACTATACGGCCGCCAACCCATCAAAATCGGCGCGCAAAAGTATCTTTTGAAGTTTTACGAATCGTTTGGTTTTCAATCAACTGGCGAAGATTACCTAGAAGACGGCATTCCACACGCCATTATGATACGAGAAGCCTAATCTAAATTATCCGTTTTGATATCTTCAAAGCGCTCCACGTGCCCGAAGGCATAGCCCATTTTGTGCCGATTAAACTCTTTTTCGTTGTTGGCAATCCAAATCGTGGCCACGCCGTTTCCGATAAAATTGGTGATAGCCCGAGCCTCCGACATAAATCGGTCTACCCCCAACAGCAACGCCAAACCTTCTACCGGAATCACTTTGATGGCCGACAATGTACTGGCCAACACAATAAAACCGCTCCCCGTAACGCCCGCCGCCCCCTTAGAGGTAATCATCAGAATACCGATGATGGTCAAAATCTGCCCAAGGTCAAGGTGAACGTTAAACACTTGCGCCAGAAAAATCACCGCCATGGAAAGGTAAATGGTAGTTCCGTCCAAATTGAACGAATAGCCCGCAGGAACCACCAAGCCAACCACCGATTTTGAGCAACCCATACGCTCCAATTTTTCCATGAGCGAGGGCAATCCTGCCTCCGACGATGACGTGCCGAGCACAATCAACAGCTCTTCTCGGATGTAGTGCAGAAACTTAAAAATACTGACTTTGTAGTAACGCAACACAAGGTAAAGCACCACAAACACAAACAGGGCCATGGTGACATATACCGTCAGCATGAGTTTGGCGAGTGGCAGCAAGGTTTTGATGCCGTACTTGCTGATTGTAAATGCCATACCCCCAAACGCACCGATGGGCGCCAACAACATGACTTTGTGCAATCCCCAAAAAATGGTTTTGGAAACAGGCGTCAGAAACTCAACGACTTTGTGCCGAATCGAACGACCGCTGATGACGATTCCCGACACGATGGCTACCACTAACACCTGCAACGTAACATTGTCCCAAAAGAACTTCCACCAACTAAACGCCACCGCACTTTTGGTATATTTTGAAATATCGCCTCCCTGAATCGCCTCGGTCATTACGCCGTCGCCGGGGCGAATAATATTGGCAACCAATACCCCAACGATGAGTGCAATGGTAGTCACCACTTCAAAATAAAGCAAGGCTTTCGCGCCTACTTTACCCACTTTTTTGAGGTCACCCATGCTGATGATCCCGAGCGTGATGGTCACAAAAATGATGGGGTTGATAAAAAGTTTGACAATACTGATGAAAAGACTGCTTAAAAACTCGCTAAAAGTAGTTTTGATTTCAAATTCGGAAATCCATAAGTTGAATTTGATGGGCTTTTCCAGAATGGGTTGCAACGCCACCGAAGGATAATAATGCCCCAATAACACACCCAAGGTAATCGCGGTTAAGACCCAAAAGGTCAAATTTGTAAAGAGTTTTTTCATCAGAATAGGCAGGCTTATATTTCTTTTAAAATAAACAATGGTTTGACGACGATTTTGACCAGAAAGGGCATTTTTCAAAAATAGCCAATCCACTTCAATATCCAAGCCAATATACTTACAGTAACCAACGACAACGGAATACCGACTCCCACCATTTGAGCGGCCAAAGCAGGATTGAGGCGATAGTTGGACGCAATAATGGCGATGGTATTCATGGGCCCCAGCGCCGCTCCCAATACGCACATTTCGGCAATGATGCCCCGTTGTTTGAGAATTATCACAAAAAGCAATGTTATCAGTAGCGGAGCCAAAATCAGCTTATAACCTAGCCCCCAGCCAAGCGCCCGCCAATGAATGTTTTTATCCCGAAAATCAATCTGCATTCCAATCGAAATCAACGCCAACATACTGAAAGGCGCCGCGAGTTTTTTCAATAAACCAGTTACAATATCTGGCAAACCCAAGCCCGACAGATTGATAATCAGAGCAATACAAAAGGCAATAAACGTAGGAAATCGCAGCACATCAAGGAAGAATGTCCATTTTTTTGTTTGGGCATTGGCGTAGTACGATGCCACGATAATCCCCAAAGTACTACACACCAAAAATGATCCCGCTTGGCTCATCAAAACGCCAATTTTCATTCCTTCTTCGCCGTACAGTAACTCAAAAATCGGAAACCCTACAAACGATACACTCGGAATACTTGACGTCAGAATCAAAACAGCTTCAGTATGGCGATGAAATTTTAGAAAGCGCTTCAATGCTTGAAAAAACAAAAACGCCCCTCCAAACGAAATCCAAGGCATTAGTATCGGCAACGCATACGCTTCATTAAAACGTGTTGATGAAGTATAAAGCAACGTAGCCGCAGGCAAACAAACGTACAAAAGCAGGTTATTAATGATCAAATGTGCGTCTTTGCTCAGGGCAGGGATGCTTTTAAGAAATACCCCCAATGTAAGGCAAACGAGCAGGAAGACGATATTGGTCATACAGTGTTATTACTTTCGGGAAGTCTGAGATAAAACAAACTTCCCGAAAGTTAAGGGATTTTAAAAATTCACTGTTGCATTCAGGTAATAAAATGCTCCATTAAACCCAAATTGATTGGCATTTCGGGTAAACGGAATTTGGCCGTTGGAGTAGCCCGCAAAGTTTCGTGCTACGCGGTCAGGATACACGTTGGTTACGTTGTTACTACCCACGGAAAAGTTAAGGGTTTTGTTAGGAGTATAAGTAATCACTACATCATGGAGGGTTTTACCTGCAAAGGTCTGTGTGATATGCGGACGATTGGCGGGCTTTTCCCAAGCAGTAACAGGGCCGAAGTACGATGTTCGCCACGTAAAATTCATCTTATTGGCTTGATAACTAAGGCTTAGGTGCATTTTCTGACGTGGCTGTGCCGTTTCTATCAAGCTGATACTCACCGTATCAATCACCAATATTCGTGCTGTGGTACCCGCCTGCAAGGCTGTTGGTGTGGGGCGTTGATTAGTAATTTTAGTTTCATTGAAAGTCAAGGCCAAACTTGCCGTAAAACGGTTTTTAGCGTTGAAATCATGTTTGAAAGTCGTTACAAAGTCTATGCCCTTCGTAGTGGTATTGACGTGGTTGGTAAAAAAACGAATCTCAGAAATGCCCGGAAATAGTGGGCGCAGTGCAGCAATCTGACTTACAATCATGCGCTCAGCCAAGATGATACGGTCTTTGATGTCAATTTGATAAGCATCAAGCGTAAACAAAAACTTACTGCCCGCTTTGGCCGTAACGCCCAAACTATAGTTCCAAGAAGTTTCGGCAGTAGGACTTTCTACACCAATCTGGGCTAAACGAGGGTCGTTGTTGGGCAACTGCTTGGTCTGTATAATAGCGCCTGCCTGCACAGTAGAAGTAGTGACGCTATTGAAAGTCTGTGCCAATGAAGGCGCACGAAAGCCCCGGTTGATAGACCCCCTGAGTGAGAAGTTTTCGCTCAATTTGAGGCGTGAAGCCAATTTTCCCGATACATTAGACCCAAAATCACTGTAATTTTCGTAGCGCAATGCCCCCGTAAGTAAGAATTTATCAGTAATGTCGGTTTCTACGTCAGCATAAAACCCGATGTTGCTGCGAGTGGCGTTGGTTTCATCGGCAGGGGCAATGCCCGGACGACCGCTCGAACCTGGCAATTTGCCACGGCTTGTGGCCAAAGGCCCCACTTGAAACGATTCGGGCGAGCCTTGTTTCAAAATAAAGTTGTCAACTCGATATTGCGTTCCAAAGGCTACGTTAAAGGTTTTTGTACCCATCAATCCATTATAATTACGGCTCACATTGGCCTCTAAAGTAGTTTGTCCAAAGGCGTTTTGGCCTACATAAAAACTCGTAGGTGACTGTGCCCCCATCGAAGGGTTGGTGGTATTTTGGGCCCACATATCCAAGTTGTTGAAACCATAACCAGCACTGAAATCCAAGTTCCATCCATCACTAAGTTTCCGATTGATTCCCACTACGGTCGAGTAGTCGCGGGTCATACCCGGAAGTTCGGGCGTGTAGCCATCTGGAAAAATATCAGGATTGGAGTTGGCATTGGTAGGCGTCGCTACACGAAAGAAACCATAAGCCATTACGTCTTTGATAGATACCCCACCAAAACTGTACAAATTCCAGTTTTTAGCCAATGGATAGCCTAAATTGTAAAACCCTTGGTAGGCGGTAGTTTGGTTGCTGCCATAAATACCCACAGGAAACGTACCATACGCAGGCCATACCCCACGAGAGGTGCGAGTTGCTTCATCAGTAGCGGGAGTATTGGAGTAAATTCCTGTGTAAGAACCGCCTTCTACTGGGCGTGGGATGTAGTTGTCAGAGCGATTGGTACCATTGGCTTTTTGATATTGAAGCGAAAGGTTTAAGTAGCTTTTCTCTTTACCTAATTTAAAACCATAATTGAAAGCTCCTAAAAATGTACCACCATCCCCTTCTTTTGTTACACCGTACTGAGTTTTGAAAGTACCTTTTCCTACGCTTCTATTGAGGCCGATATTCACGATACCAGCAATAGCGTCAGAACCATACTGTGCAGCGGCACCATCGCGTAGTACTTCGATTCTATCCACTGCCAACGACGGAATGGCGTTCATATCGGTTACGACTGTACCCAAACCTACCGTTACGTTTAAGTTCAAACCCGAAAATTGGTGACGACGCTTGCCATCTACGAGTACCAGTACCTGATCGGGTGAGAGCCCGCGCAAAGTGGCGGGATCGGCATAGTTGGCTACGCCATTTACACCCGTTTTAGCCGAATTGAACGACGGCGAAGTAAACTGTACCATCTGTGCCACCTCTATCTGACCTGTGCTTTGAAGTTCTTTGGCACTGATTACATCCACAGGTACGGGGCGGTCTACATCGGTACGCGGAGCGGCACGCGAACCTACCACTACCACTTCTGATAGTGACGAAGCACTCTCGCTCAATGTAACACTTATCACTTGGCTTACGTTTTCGACACGCACTTCTTTGGTTTGATATCCGATATAGGAAAAAACAAGGATTTCGCCCGTATCAGCATTGAGTTTAAAATTGCCTTCTGGGTCAGAGATTGTACCGCGCGTAGTTCCTTTTATTTGAACACTTACGCCAGGCATTGCCGCTCCGCTTTTATCTCTTACTTTGCCTTCGACGGGCGCGACTACCACCGTCGGCTCGGGCTTTGGGGAGGAATCGGGCATATCTGCCGTAGTACTTAATACAATTTGATTTTTGAAGGTTTTGTACGAGATTCCTAATGGATTAAAAAAACGACTCAAAACCTGTGACAGTCTTTCGTTTTGAGCCACAAGTGTTACTTTACGGTCAGCTTGGATAAGCTTTGGACTATAAATAAACTTTACTTCTACCGTTTTTTCGAGTTGCTCCAATACCTCACCAATGCCTTTGTCTTGCAACTTGAGCGAGACATTTCGTTCCAGAAAATCCTGTCCATGGGTTTTGTGTGCCAACGAACTTCCCACCATCAGAAGCGCCAAAAGGAGTTGAGTCAGGGATACTTTCATGATTTTTGTCAAAACACGTTTGACATTTGTAGAATTTTGCATAGGTTTAACAACGGTTTTGTTTAGACAATAGACAGACTGCTCCCGAACTACAACTTGACAGGGAGGTTCGGGGTACTTTCTCGAATCGGTTGTGTGGCCGCACAACCGATTCTATTTATATTTCACTCATTGCTGAATTATTGAAGGCTACCCCTATTGGCACCCTTTTCCGTTGAGTACGATTCTGGTACCCTGTACTTGGTAAGATGCCCCCAACGACTGACAGATTACCTCTAATTTTTCGTACATTTCAAGCCCATTCAAATTGCCCGTTAACGTACAATTTTTGAGCAATTCGTTTTCAAAAAATAGCTCAATTCCGTAGGCTTTTTCCAGTACTTCGACTACTTTTACCAAAGGAGTATTCTCAAAATCAAATGCGTAGTCGTTAAACTCCGCCGCTTTGATAATTTCGGGCTTTTCTACCAAACCCGCTACAAAATGCTGCTCGTCGGCAAAATAGGTGACCTTCAAATTTGGCGTTAGTACCACGCCATTGTCTTTCTGTTTATCAAGCATTTTCTTTTCAAAAACAGCTACCTTACCCGTTTTTACGCCTACTTCTATTTGTTTGTTTTGAGTACCTCGTATCCAAAAACTGGTTCCCAATACTTTGGTAACCACGTTTCCCACATTGACTAAAAACGGTTTTTCAGGATTGTGAGCAATGTTAAAAAACGCATCTCCTTCGAGCTTAATCTCTCGTACGTCGCCATTAAAGGCCTTGGGGGAAATCAGTCGCGACTTAGGTTGAAGCTGCACTTTACTACCATCCGACAACAATACTGTCTTTGCTCCTTGGGCTTGGTTTTCCCACTCTATTCTATCGCTGTATTCTTTACTGACAAGTTGGGCTACTTGATGTGATGAAGGCGGCTGATACACCCAAAAAGCAATACCCAATGCCACGACTACGCAAGCCGCTGCCACCGCACGAAAAACAGATTTTTGGTAAAACGGAACAATCGTAGGCTCCGTTATTTGGGTTTGTTTCTTCACTTTAAGCCACATTTTGGCTTTGATGATTTTCCAATCCGCCTCGTTTTGAGGAGGTTGCATTTCGCTACCCACTAAGTCGTACCATTGCTCCACCAACCGTTTTTCGGTGGGGGTACATTCACCAGCAAGGTACTTCTCCAATAAATGCTCAAAAGACTGCTTACTCATATTTGTAAGTTGTTTTCAAACCTAAGGTCGAAAAAAGCAGATGTACCCCTAAAAGAATTGTAAAAAAATCTTGAAAAATTTACAAATACCCCAAAATCAGCACCATCAGAAAATCGCGGAGGTGGGTACGGAGGTGTCGGAGGGCTTGGGTAATGTGGTATTCGACCGATTTTTCGGTGAGGTCGAGCCGTTGGGCAATTTCGCGGTGAGAGAGGAACTCATAGCGGCTCATCCGAAATATTTGACGGGTTTTTTCGGGCAATACCTCCAACGATTTTTCGAGGGCATTTTGGAGGTCTTCGACCGTTAGGGGCAGTTCGGCTTCCTGCGTCAATACTTGCGTTTGTTCTTGGGGTTCAACGAATTTTCGCTGCGCAATAACCGTTCGGAGATGATTGATGACTTGATAACGTACTGCCGACAACAGGTAATTTTCAACGTTGCCAATCAATAAATTTTCGCGCTTTTCCCACAAACCCACAAATACTTCTTGAACAATCTCTTCGGCAATTTCGGTAGAGGCCGTTTTTTGGTAAGCCAGTTTATACAGTTTTTTTGCAAAACGCTCATACAAAGCACGAAATGCCAACGCAGCTTTGGAGCCACGAAGTTCGAGCAATAATTGTTCGTCAGAAAGCGCTTGCATGGGTTTATTATGAAATTCCGACGGAAAAGTACGATTTTTCGGAGAATCAAACGGAAATTATGTTTGGACTTTCGCAGAACACTATTGGTGAACACACAAACAACGGTTGGTATGAAGCCTTGGAAGTTATCTAACGCTATTGACAAACGTACTCTCTATTTTGGCCTACATAAAATTTTAATAAGGCTACATTCTCACCAATATCTACGTCTAACAATATTTTCCAACTACCACTTTCTTACGCAAAATTACCTTTAAAATGCCCTAATCGTAACCTATCTCTAATGTCATTTGCCACACCCATCATTGTACGAAAAGCAAACGTATTCGTTATTTTTTTATGAATAAATAAATTGCGTCTAATTCGTTAAATTTAAACAAACCGCTAACGAAACAGAAACTTATACCCCGACACAATCGCGTGCAAATGCGGTGCATCGGCAATGGGCGGAAAAGCAAAACGCGGCAATGTGAGAGAAGACTCAGGAAGTGAATGATGTTGGACATTCATCAACGCCGCCTGATACCCTGCCTCTCTTGCGGTGCTCACCGTAGCGTTGTCAATTTCGACCATGCTTCCGTACGGGTACACTAAAATATCAACTGATACATTCAGTTGCGTTTCGAGGCGTTTTTTAGATTCGGCTAACTCGTATTGCTTATCTTCCGCCGACAAAAACTTCAACACGCGGTGCGTCATGGTGTGCGAAGCAATACGGTGACCTCGTTTTGTTAAATCCTGTATTTGCCCCCAATTCATGAATTGATAGCGAAGCGGATCATGCTTCACTTGGGCATAAGGCCAACCGTTCTTTGCGCAAATCTCTCGTACAAGTCCGTAAATATCTGCGATTTGATTTTCATAGACATACTTTTTGAATTGCCTCGTCAACGAGTTCAAGCATTCTGATTCTGAAGTTATCTTGAAAGACCTTTGGTATTGATCGATTGGTAAAAAAATTTCTTGGCCTTGGGCTTGTTGAAACAACAAAAACAGATGGTCGCGCCAAATGTGCGGGAGTTCACCATCAATCATGGCGGGACAAATCGCAAAGAGGGCGGAGAGTTCGTGTTTTTCGAGAATTGGTGCGAGGATTTCGTAGTTGTTCAACATCCCATCATCGACGGTCAAAAACAGCCCTTGCGCTTGCGGATTTTCCAATTCCTGAATGGGTAAGACCCAAAAATGCTTCTTCAAAAAAGTCAGCTGCTTGTCAAACACCGACGCGGTAACGTCTACATTATACGTGTCAAACACTGATAAACTACTTACAGGCAATACATTATGATAGGAAATAACGCCTCGTTTTCGCCCCGCCAACGCATGATATAATTGGCTCAGTCCTGTGTAATAGGAAGCGGTGAGCCAACTATCGCGGACAAAATGTTTGAAGGCCATACCGACGCTATTTGCTTTTTTGTTTATCAAAATACTGCTTCATAAACAGCAATTGATAACTCACCGCGCTGTTCCAATAGGGCCAGTTATGCCCGCCTGGACGGGAAATATAATCGTGGGGAATATTGCGCTCCGCCAGTTTCTCGTGGAGATTGTTATTGACCCGATAGAAGAAATCCTCGCTGCCACAGTCTATGATGAGCGCCAATGAGTTGGGCGTCAATAAATGCAGCATATTGATTACCGTATTCTTTTCCCAATTTTCGGGGGCTTCGGCATATTTCCCCAATCTTTTGGCCATGTCCCAATTATTTGGAAAAGGCCGAATATCGACGCCACCACTCATGCTGCCCGCCACGCCGAATACATCCTGGTGTTTTAGGGCCAAATACAAAGCTCCGTGGCCTCCCATGCTCAAGCCAGTAATGCCCCGCCCCGCACGGCTTCTAATGGTTTTGTATTTACCATCAACCCAAGACACCAATTCGTTGGAAATGTAGGTTTCGTAGCGCATCGTCGGGTCAAGGGGGCTATCCCAGTACCAACTTGAAAACCCACCGTCAGGACAGACGATGATGGTTTGGTACAAATCGGCCGCCTCGCGCATAAAAGGGGCTTTTTTGACCCATCCGTTGTAGCTATCGCCGTAGCCATGCAGCAAATACACCACTGGAAACTCCCTACTCCCGTCGTATGAATCGGGGGTGATAACGACGGCCTTGATGCTTTTCTTCATGGACGCGCTGTACGTTTCCACGGTGTCAATTTTTACGGCCCAAACCGCCTGACTCAACAAACAGGCCAGGCCCACTATTACTATTTTTCTTAAAAAGGTCATCACAAACAAGAGTTTGTTGGCAAAGTTCAACGATTGTATTTATTTAGACAAGAAAAGCCTTTTCAAGTTATCGAAACTTAAAAAGGCTAACGGGTAATTATCTCCGAGATTTTACACTTCCGACATCTGCTGTTTCAACACCTCGATACTCTTCTTGGCTTCGTTGTCAAAATCTTTCCAGCGGCACTCGATTGAAAGTCCACCTTTATATTTTATCTTTTTCAAGGCTTTGAAATATTCCCTAAAATCATCACCAACCGCGCCGGGAGCCGTACGATTCTGCTTTTCGGCAATGTGGCAATGGGTGATGTATTTACCGTATTTCACAATTTGCTCGGGCCCTTCGTTGTCTTTCATCATGTGGTAAATATCACACAACAGCCGAAAACGCGGATGATTGACGGCCTCGATGATTTCGACGCCTTCTGCCAAGCTGTTGACAAAATTGGTTTCACTGCGGTTGAGTGGTTCAATGGCCAATGTGACACCATGTTTTTCGGCCAAAAGAGCCATTTTTTTGCTCAATTCGATGTGTTGCTGCTTGGCTTTTTCACGGTCAAATCCTTCGGGAATAAACCGTGAACCACCGCTGCCAAACACGATATTGGCGGAGCCGCATTCTTTGGCGCGTTTGAGGGCCAAATCGGCACGTTGGAGAATGGCCTCATGGTGCGTATCATTACCTACCGACTTAAGGGTTCCTGGAAAAAAACTTACATACGACCTAACGGGAAAACGCTCGGTCTGAAGGGCGGCGGCGTTTTTTTGGTATTGCTCATCCCCACCTTTGTCAGGAATCAGGAATCGCCCGACGTTTTCTTCGATAAACGAATAGCCCAAACTTTTCAATAACGGAGCTTTGTCGTACGAGGTACAAATACCTAATGGCAAGGATAATGCTCTGTGGGTTTCTCCAAAAAAAGCCGCTTCGGCCACTGTGCCAGATGTGACGATTCCCGCCACGGTTCCCGTGGCTATTTTCAGAAAGTTTCTTCTTGAATTATTATTTTCGAATGATTCCATCGGATAAAAAAGGGATTTTCATTCAGAAGCACATTTGCCCCCTTTTTTTACTATTCAATGGCCGAAAAACACGTTATTTTTAATCAGGAAGTGCCTTCTTACCCTCGTTAGTATTATCAACAAACGTACGTTAAAAACTCCCTTTTGGGACTGAGTTTACAGGCTTTTGCGCTAAAAATTGAGTGCAAGATAAGTAGTTAGTGATAACCCCCAAATACAGCAGAAAAATTTGGCCTTCCTCCACGAAAATATCCTACGCCAAAATCCCCTTCACCAATTTTCCGTGTACATCCGTCAAACGAAACCGTCGACCTTGAAATTTATAGGTAAGTCGCTCGTGATCAACGCCAAGCAAGTGCATCAACGTAGCGTGAAAATCATGAACATGAACGGGGTCTTTGATGATATTATAACTAAAGTCATCGGTTTCGCCATAACTGATTCCAGCCTTCACTCCTGCCCCTGCCATCCACATCGTAAAGCAACGCGGATGGTGGTCACGGCCGTAATTATCGGCAGTAAGCTTGCCTTGTGAATACACCGTGCGGCCAAATTCTCCGCCCCAAATCACCAACGTATCGTCCAACATACCACGACGTTTGAGGTCGATAATCAGCGCCGCCGTAGCTTGGTCCACCTGTTTGCACTGATTGGCAATATTTTTGGGCAAACCGCCGTGCTGATCCCAACCTTGGTGGTAGAGTTGCACAAATTTGACGTCTTTTTCGAGCAGTTTTCGCGCCAAGATACAATTGGCTGCGTAAGTGCCCGAATCACGGCTGTCGGGACCGTACAGGTTAAAAACCTCGTCCGATTCACCCGATAAATCCATCACTTCGGGCACCGAAGTCTGCATCCGATACGCCATTTCGTACTGCGCAATCCGGGCATCCACTTCGGGGTCGCCGTAAGCTTCGTTTTGGAGTTGGTTGAGTTTGGTCAAATAATCTAGCATCTCCTTGCGGTCGTTGCCTTCGTAGCCTTCAGGGTTATTGAGAAACAAAACTGGGTCTTTTCCCGACCGAAACTGTACCCCCTGATGTTTGGAAGGCAAAAAACCATTGCCCCACAAGCGCGCATACAAGGGCTGGTCACGGGGGGCATTTTTAGAAACCAAAACAATGAAAGTCGGCAAATTTTGGTTGTCCGACCCAAGACCATAACTCACCCACGAGCCAATCGACGGGCGCCCCGGAAGCTGATTGCCCGTTTGGAAAAACGTAATTGCAGGATCGTGGTTAATGGCCTCAGAATGAATGGATTTCACCAAACAGAGTTCATCCACTACCTGCGCGGTGTAAGGCAATAGTTCACTTATCCACGTTTGATTTTTACCGTGTTGATTGAATTTATAAATAGACGGCACCACTGGCAAAGCACTTTGGTTAGCGCTCATTCCCGTGAGCCGTTGCCCTTTCCGCACCGAATCAGGCAGGTTTTGGCCCGCCATTTCGTAGAGTTTGGGTTTATAATCAAACGTTTCAAACTGCGACGGCCCACCCGCCATAAAAAGGTAAACTACCCGTTTGGCTTTAGGGGCAATGTGCGGTAGTGCTTTCAGAATTTCTTCCTCCAGATTGGCCGAACTTTCTTCTTTAATCCCCGGTGAAGCGCCAAACAAATGCTTTGCACCAAATAGTGAGCCCACTGCCAATGCACCTAGTCCCAGTGAGGTTTTGGTCAGGAAATGACGCCGGTCAAGCCGCTTATTTAACTCCTGAAAATCAGGCGTGTGTAGTCTAAATTCGTCGTCGTGATGATGTGACATGGTGATAGTCGGGCGGTTATCTCTTCGTTAAACTTGCGTCTGAATTCAATATTGTACTCGCAACTACGGCATTGGCCGCAATAAGCGACGCGTCCAATTTCGCATCTGCTTTGTATTGCCCCGCTTGAAGCCACCCGTTGGTTTTCAACGGATTTTGGTTAAATTTTTGCAGCTGAGCCTTTTGTAAACCCGCTAGCAATTCTACTTCCTTCGGCGACGGCCTACGTCCGGTCAGTTTTCGATAAACCGCCACAATCGCCTGTTTAATATCGTTGGTTTTGGCCATTTGTTCTCCCAATACTTTGGAGGCTTCCACAAATGTCGGGTCATTGAGCGTTACCAAGGCTTGCAAAGGAGTATTGGTTTTTTGACGACGTACCACACAAAAACTCCGCGACGTGGCATCAAAAGTTGAAAGGGTGGGGTTCGGAACGGCGCGTTTGGCCAGTATGTACAAACTCCGGCGGTACACCGCAGCGCCCGAATCGGGCACGTAATTGGCACTATTGATGAGCCATAGTCCCTCTGGCTGGTACGGTTTCACGCTGCGGCCACCAATTTCTGGATTCAGCAATCCACTCGCCATCAATGCATTATCCCGAATCATTTCGGCGGTGAGGCGATAGGAAGGCCCATGCGACAACCAACGATTTTCGGGGTCTTTTTCACGGGCTTGTTTGGTTGTTTGAGAGGCTTGACGGTAAGTAGCCGACATCACGATGAGTTTGTTCAACTCCTTCACATCCCATCCGCTTTCTCTGAACGTAACCGCTAAAAAATCCAACAAACCCAAATGACTCGGCAGTTCTCCCTGATTTCCAAAGTCTTCAGTGGTTTTTACCAAACCCGTTCCGAAGAAATTTTGCCACAAACGATTCACCGCTACCCGCGCCGTGAGGGGATGGTCTTCGTGCGTGAGCCACTGCGCTAATCCGTAGCGATTTTTGGGCAAATCTTTGGGGAAAGCTAAAATCGTTTCGGGCGTATTGGGAAAAACTTCTTCGCCAAACGCATCATAATTGCCACGCAAAAGGACGTGCGCTTTTTTCGGTTTTGGCGATTCCTGCATCACCATCAATTCTTTCACTTTCTCGGTCGAATCGGCCAAGGTTGAGCGCAATTGTTGCAATTTTTGCCGCGCCATGAGGGTCGTCGGCTCAATGGCAGATAAGTAATATTCCTTTAAATCGGCCAATTCAACTGCCGAAAGCTGCGCTTTGGTTTTCGAAGCAAGGGCGTTCCAATTGGCTTTTTGGGCCAATTGTTTCAATTCAAACGGCGTCAAAACGCGGTCGTAAAACGTAATATCGTCCACTTTTCCGTCGGTAAATCCCCAACCGCGCCACCATCCACCTACCTGAATCCCCGACTGCTCCCGCGACCGAAACAAAATGTCTTTTTTGAGTTGGTCCATTGTAGTTTCCATCGCCAATTCGCTGCCATCCAAGTACAACCGAAGCCCCTGCGCTTGCGCTGAGCCATCATACGTAATGGTCAACTGAATCCATTTATCTCGCACCACTGGTTGCTTTGATACGCGTGTAATGGCATTTGACGGCCCAACGTGCGCCATATTGAGTTCAAACTTATTGTCTTTCAAATACAAATGCCAGCCCCTAAAATTATACAATCGCTCCGCTTGGCTTTTGTGAATAATGACCCCTTCTTTCAGATTTTTGGGGATATTTACCCAAAGACCTACGCTGAAAGGTTGTGATTTTCGGTAAGCGCCTACGCAATCCAAATCCAACCACACGTCCCCGTTGAGGGTCAAGGCCTTAGCGGCCCCTCGGTCGGCAAAAGCTGGCGTTTCCTCGCCCGACTCTCGCAACATTCGGCCCGATTGTTTGGGGTTAAGGCTGTTTTTTAAGTCATTTTCAAAAGCAAAATGGGCTACCAAACCCGTTTGTGGAATCGTTTGTTTGGCCAATTTTTGATGACCGTTTATCACCAGCCATTGGTCAAAACTTCCACCGGCCTTTGTTTTTGTTTGGGCTACGACGGCTTCCTGCTGTTTGATTTGGGTATTGATAAATGCCAACACTTTTTCCTGCTCCGAAGTCGGCAGCAACAATGTGGGTGAAGGCATGGCATCGTCCCAAGAAATCTGCCCCGCTTCTTTCACATTGTTGAAAAAGCTGAACAATTCGTAATAATTCTTCTGCGAAATAGGGTCATACTTATGGTCGTGGCACTTGGCACAGCCCACCGAAAGCCCTAAAAAGGCGTCGCCAAACGTATTGGTGCGGTCTACCACGTATTCTGTCTGAAACTCTTCTTCAATGATACCGCCCTCCAGATTCTGCTGGTGATTGCGGTTGAAGGCCGTGGCAATCAGCATTTCCTTCGTGGGCTGGGGCATCAAGTCTCCTGCCAACTGCCAATGGATAAACTTATCGTAAGGCATATTTTTGTTAAAGGCCCCAATGACCCAATCGCGGTAAGGCGACATATCTCGCAGGCGGTCTACAGTGTAGCCGTGGGAATCAGCAAAACGAGCTAAATCCAACCAATCCACTGCCATTTTTTCGCCATAATGCGGCGATTTCAACAAGCGGTCTACCTGTTTTTCGTAAGCATTGGGGGAATTATCTTTCAAAAAGGTGTCGATTTCGGCCAATGTGGGCGGCAACCCTGTCAAATCGAGCGAAAGGCGCCGAAGCAGCGTTTCTTTATCGGCCATTTTAGCGGGCGACAATTTTTCCTCTTCAAGTTTTTTAAGGATAAAATTATCTACTGGATTAATGACCCAATCTTCGTTTTCTACGTCGGGAACGTCGGGTTTTTCGGCCGCCACAAACGCCCAATGAGGTTTGTATTCGGCCCCGTCTTTGATCCATTTGACCAATACCGCCTTCTCCTGCGCCGTGAGTTGCAGGTGCGAATTGGGCGTGGGCATCATGTACTCAGGGTCAGTCGAAAGGATACGGTGATACACCTCGCTGTCTTCCAAATCTCCAGGGTCAATGGCTACTTTATTGGGGTTTTCGGGAAGATTCGCAAAGGCAAAGTCGGCAATGTCAAGCCGTAAGCCCGCTTTTTGCTTGGCTTTGTCGGGACCGTGGCAGGCAAAGCACTTGTCCGACAAAATAGGTTTGACGTGCAAGTTATAATCCAATTCGTCGGGCAATTCTTTATACGCCGCCGCCACGTCGTCGGGAAGGTCGGGTGAGCATCCAATCACCGACAGGCACACTATCCCAAAAAGCAGCAAATAATATCGAGGCATGATGACTTCTAATTTTAGGCTGACAAATTTAAAGTTTAATTATTTATTCGAATTATACAAACAAGACTAAGATTTGCACAAATCCGACTTTTAACGCTTATTTTTATGATTGAATTTATGGAACACTGACTTTGATGGTTATCCTCATTTAAGCGGTTTAACAACCTAATTCTTCTTAAAAATCTTATCACCAGTGTTCTATGTCTACGCACAAATTTGCTTTTAACTCCACTTTTTCGTTGCTCAACGTGGATTATGTACAGTTGAACAAAAGCTGGAACTATAAGCACATTATCAGTCCTTTTTACCGATTATATCTGATTAATGAAGGTCATGGAACGCTCTCCAATACCACTCAAAACGTTACGCTTGAGGGCCATTTTTTATACCTGATTCCGAGTTTTACACAGTGCAGTTATTATTGTCCTAGTGATTTGAGCCAATACTATTTGCATATTTTAGAATCAACTTCCGATGAGGTTTCTCTTTTTGTAGGCAACCGAAAAATATTTAAAGTTCCCGCCACGAGTGACGATTTTAGGCATTTCAAACGCCTGATTACCTTAAACCCCGAGCGCGGTTTATTCAAATCTACTGACCCAAAAGAGTACGAAAAACGCCCCATCATTCAGGAATTTCAGGAGCTCAACAACCGTGTATCGCTGTCGGCTTACGTCGAAACGCAGGGCATTATCTTGCAATTACTCTCCCGTTTTATCGGCACTGAAGACTTTCGTTCTGATTCCGAAACCACGCTCTCCTATAAAGTCTCGGAAACGATACGCTATATTCAACAAAACCTTCAAACCCACTTAACCGTTACGTTTTTGGCCGAAAGAGTCCACCAAAACGCTGATTATTTTTCCCGAATCTTCAAAGAAAGTACGGGCGAGCGCCCAGCCACCTACATCCAACTAAAACGCGTCGAGCGGGCTCAATTTCTAATAATTACCACCGATTTAACGTTCAATGAAATTGCCACCGAAACGGGCTTCGAAAGCCTAGCGTACTTCTCCAGAACCTTTAAAAAAGTAACGGGCCAAACGCCAAGTGTGTACAGGAAGAATAATCGGAGGGTGTAGTGGCATTATCATGCTGTAAGCATCTATCTCAGCCCCTTTCAGGGTGACCAACGGGCTACTTCCAACATACATACACTTCCTCATCGGCCATGAGTCCGTAGTGTTTGTAGTCCAATTCTTTTACGTAGTCGCTTACTTCTACGCGGAAGCCCGCAGTGGCGAGGCGGTGGCGGTAGTCGAGGCCGTAGCGGCGGACGTGCTGGTGCGCCCCCGCAATGCGTTTGCGCTCTTCGGGACTGAGGTCTTGGGTTTCGATGGTTTGGGGAAGGTTATTGTTGACCGCACCCTGAATAATGGCGTAGCCGTTGGGTTTGAGCACCCGGTAAATCTCGCGCATCCCGAGCGCATCGTCGGGCACGAGCTCAAAAACGTGATTGCAGATAACGACGTCGAAGGTATTGTCAGGAAATTTGATGTCGGTCACCGACATGACGTGGTCGGGCATGACACCGATGGCGTCGATGTAGGTCGTCATCAAATCGGCGGTTTGGTAGTCAATGTTGGGATATTGCCGAATGACGTCGTGGAGGCACTTTTCGGGCGCAAAATGCAGCACTTTTTTGGGCCCCTCAAAAAAATCCGTTTTATTTTTCAGATACAAATACACCAACCGATGCCGTTCGAGCGACTTGCAGGTATAACACAACGCATTGGGGCGGTTGAAGGGAAGAAATTGACTATAAGTACTGCCGCAAATCGGGCATTCGACCTCATTACCTAGTCCGTAAATGGCGGCTCGAGTCGAAGCCTGAACGGCCCTAAGTTTTTTGCGGCCTGTCGGGCCAACAATATTTTTGAGAAGTGATTTCATTCAGTAAAATTAACGATGGCAAGGCTTAAAGCCTCGCCATCGTTGAAGTATAGACCCCAAAGTTAGCAAATCATACCGTAAAGCTATCAGACTCAATATAGGCCTTGATTAAAGCTTCTTCGCCTTCTTTGCCAGGCTTGGAGTTGCCGTGTTCCATTCCGAAAATGAAGTTTTGGTTATTGGCCTTCATTTTGGTATAAATGTGCTTAAACACGTTTTTGTAATTGATTTCCCCCGTAGTTGGCTCTTTACGGCCGGGGTTATCACCAATTTGGAAGTACCCGATTTCGCTCCAACACCAGTCAATGTGCGGAATAATGTGCCCTTCGGTTTTCTGCATGTGGTAGATGTCAAACAGTATCTTACACGCGGGGCTATTGACGGCGCGGCAGATTTCGTAGGTCTGGTCAGACGTTTGCAAGAACAAGTTAGGGCTATCGCTCAACGGCTCCAACACCATTGTTAATCCGTGCGGGGCCAAAATATCCGCTCCGCGACGCAAAGCGTCAATCACATGGCCAGTTTGGATACCGATGGGGAGATTGCGCTCAAAATCGCCAGGCACAACCGTCATCCATTTGGCGTTGCAACGCTTGGCCGTCTCTACGGCGCGTTTGCAGCCATCCAGAAAAATGTCGACGTGCGCTTGCTTACCAGCCGCCAATGTATTCTGAGAATTACCGCCTTTATCTACCACAAAAACGCCCATTGTCATGCCCAATTTGGCCAGTGTTTCACCAATTTTGGTTTGCAGCTCTACGGGTTTTCCCATCATGCCGTTGTCTTCCAAGGCCATGAAGCCATTGTCGGCCATGAATTTGAGCTGGTCAATGGGGTCTTTGCCGGCGCTGTTGCTAAACATCCCAAAGTGGGGAGCATACGCCAATTTAAAGTTATTTTTTGCCTTGGGAGCGGCCGTATTAAAAGCGGCAGCAGTGCCACCCACCAACGTGGCTCCCGTAGCCGTAAGGGCAGATTTTACAAAGTCGCGACGAAACATAGTTGTGTCGTTTGGGAAGTTTGAGTGAATAAACGATTTGACTGCAAAAGCAATAGAGGGCGTTTTTCTAATCGAAACAAATTATTGAACGCGTTGGGTCTGCATAATGCCCTTAATATCGGCCAACAGTTCTTTGATTTCCTGAAGCACAGCTGCGTTGTCGGAAACAGGATTGGCAGGGGCTGTGTTTTTGGCCTGCATTCGTATTTGGCGTTGCGATAAAATCAAGTTACGCAGCTCCTGCGCGTTGATAATACCAACTAGTTGCATATCATTGGCCTGACCTGCACTTTGACCCGCCGTTTCAAATTTGAGGATACACAAATGAAAATACTTCAACAATGGTCCTTCTACAAAGGTCACATCCTGAATGTTTTCCAACGGTATGGTTTTCTCCACCTGTACCAAAATCCCTTTTTTGAAGCGAATGGCGGTTTCGGTGAGTTCACATTCCAGCTTGTCGTAGTAATGGCGGCTCCACCACTGCCCTACGCCCAAAAACCAAAATGGCAGCAGCACAATGCCGATGACGGTCACGAAAAAGAGCGAGCCTACGTAGAGCACCATGTAGGGCTTGACAAGCTCATTGAATTGAGCTTTGAACACAGATTTGTCAGAAGTTTCCACGAGTATGGGGGTTAGTAAATTAGTTTATCACTAAACGTGCGGTAATACTACCTCAAAAGTACTGCCTTTGTGTAACTCACTCTGCAACCGAATCGAGCCCCGATGCATGTCCACAATCCGCCGACAAACCGACAGTCCTATCCCGTACCCACGAAAAGCCGTGGCGTTTTTGGCGCGGTAAAGCGGCTCAAAAATGCGCTGTTTTTCATCGTCGGGAATCCCGATTCCCTTGTCTATCACCCGAACGAAACAACTTTTGTCGTTGAAACCAATGCGCACTTCTGCCCGTTTTTCGGAAGAATATTTACAGGCATTGTCAATCAGATTACTGAAGACGGTTTTGAGGAGAGGGCCATTGCCCAAAACGGTAATATCTTGCTCTAAATCGGGTATATCGTCAAAATCAATGTTTATCTGATAATCATTATGAAGGCTTAATAACTCCTCCTGCGTTTCAAAAATCAGCTCATCAAGCCGCACTTCCTGAAAACTGATGGACCGCTCTTTCTTTTCGGACTGTGCCAATTGGAGCAGTCCATTGGTCAACTGAATGAGCCGTTGGGTATCATTCAGCACCGAGCGCAGCACTTTACGGTATTCGTCGGGTGTGCGCTCTTCTTCCAATGAGACCTGAATTTCGGATTTCAATCCTGCCAGCGGTGTCCGCAATTCATGCGAAGCATTGGACACAAAACTTCGCTGTAAGTCAAACGACTCTTCGAGTCTCTCCAGCATCTGGTTAAAATTGATGGCCAATTGGGCAATCTCGTCCTGTCGATTCCCTTCATTGAGCGGTTTTCGAAGGTTGTAGGCCGTAATTGTACTGATTTCCTTGTTCATCGCCGAAATAGGTTTGAGCGACTGCCCCGCAAAGATGAACCCTAACACAATAGTAATCAGCACACCAAACAAAAAACTGTACACCAATGACTCCCTGAGTTTTTCGAGCTGGATTTTGCCCATGTAATCCTGCGCCGAAGCCATCACCACAAACTCCCCTTTTTCTTCATCGGTATACATCACGCCCACCACATCGAGGCTGTCGCGGGTGGTTTCGACGTACTTACGTTCACGTACACGTTTCAACAATTCAGGATTGTAGAAGTAATAAATTTCCAAACTATCGGCACTGTAGCTGGCATAAAGAACTTTATTGTCGGCGTTAAACATCAACACTTTCTCGGCGTATAGCTTAGAAAGCGTTTCTTGGTCAATAAGTTTCAGCAGTTTGGTATTGATTGGACCTACTTTTATGAGCAAATTGGCATCCGTCAAAGCCCGGTCGCGCAACCGCGCAAAAAACTCATCTTTGCGGTTTTGCTGGGCAATGTAATAAAACGACGCTGAGAATGTAGCCAAAATCAACGCGATGATGGCCGTAAACTGAAGCGCTATTTTGGTCCGGATTTTCATAAAAAATACAGCCGAAAGAATGTTGGTCAACGAAGGGTCAACTCAATAATTTGCCAATCAGGCTTTTTAATTTAGGCAAAGTCGAAGCGCCTTTTCCAGGCTCAACCACCTGTTTATTGTACTCATACCACAATTCATCACCTGGATTGAAGTACAGCCCATTGCGTTTAGGCTTTTGGGCGGCGGCGTTATCAGTGAGCCAATTGGGCGCATAGAGCACCTCCATCAAATGTGGCAATTCTTGCCACGGATAAAACCTAAGCGATGATTTGCCACCATCCACCACGCGTTTTATCTGGGCACTGCGCGTCCGGAAAGAGGCCGTTACAATAGCTTCCACCGTTCCCTGCGCCGTCACGTCAAGAATGTGTAATTCAAAAGCGCGCTCTTTGCCCGACGTTTCGATGGTGGCCTGCAATAGCTCCTGCGCAAAATAATGCCAGTCGCTCAGGTTTTCGGGCTGGCCCCGCTGGAGTTTTTCCGTTTGCCACTCCAAAGTCAAAAAATCCTGCTCATCGTCGAGCATGATTCCTCCCGATAGACGGGTTTTAGCCAACAATTTTTCCAACTCGCCACGCCATACTTTGTCCAACTCCCCTTTCCAGTGATAATCATCGTTGTCCGTAAATCCCTCGGCTTCAATCTCATCGGCATCCAGTTCGTCGCGGTGCGTATACGTTAATTTCAAATCGACCTGCAAAAGCTCCGCCACGGGAGTAAGCGTTAATGCATATTGGTATGAATAAGGCGGCGGCAATTGAGCCGAGGTTTCAAAATGAATGGTGAGCTGACGAAACAATGACATTTTTCAGGGATTGATTGAGTGAATAATCGTCGCTTTTTCAAGTCTTTACAACGATTGGGTACTTGCAAAGGTAGCCCGTTTATCTACTTTTCCCGTGGGAGTTTCGCGAAATTTTTCCACCCTAATCAGCTCCTTGGGGATTTCATAAGGGCTTAAGAAAAAAGCTAACCCTTTTTTTAAGGCTTCTACATCCACCACTTCCGAGGTTTCAAGCACTAAAATCAATCGTTGACCCAAACGCTCGTCGGGCTTCCACCACGCAAAATACCGCGTGGAGCGATTCCAAACCTGTTCAAAAGCCCTTTCTACCTTTTCCAACTGAATTTTTATACCACCACTATTGATGATATTATCGGCCCGACCCACAATTTGAAAGTGACGTTCACCCGTAAATACGACCACATCATTGGTTTGCACCCATTCCCCGTTGGTCACGTCCCCCCTGACTCGCAAACAGTTACGTTCATCAACGGCAGCTTCTATTCCCGTCAACAACTGGTACGATTTGTCCGCTTCAATAGCCTCGTTAAGGCGTTGTAAAGCCACGTGCGATACGGTTTCTGTCATTCCGTAGGTGCTAAATACCAAAGCTCGCACGGTTTTTATTTTCGTCAATAAAGGCCCGCTTATCGCCGCTCCACCAACCAAAATCACCTTCAATGAATCAAGGCGTGACGGTTGACTCTCCAACAGGGTTTCGATTTGAAGCGGTACAAATGCTGCAAAATCAACGTCGGTTTCTTCGGGCAATGCCTCAAACGGCTGCGAAGACGGCGATACAATGTACATCGTCAGGCCGATTTCCATGCCCCGCACGAGCATCATTGTGCCTGCAATGTAGGCCACGTTTAAGCAAACGAGCGCGGCATTTCCTTCCTGCAACCCCAGTGCTTGCGCAGTCATACGGGCACTGGCCTTCATTTGAGCGCGCGTAAGCATAATGGGCTTGGGCTGCCCCGTAGACCCCGAGGTATGAAGAACAAAAGCTGTTTTCTCCAACGCCCAATCACGACAAAACTCCCACGCCTGCCGAAAATACGGGTCATTGGGCGCGGGAGTTTGCAGTATTTTTGCGGGATGAATTTCGTAATACATTCTCACTTTTAAACAATAACCTCAACCACCCCCGTAGAGGCATCAAAGGAGGTTTTATACGATGTAAGCGGCTTGGTGGCGGGGCCAGTCTGCACGGCCCCTCTGTCCGTAAAAACCGACCCGTGATTTGGGCACACAAAGGTACTGTTTGAACTTACATAATTTACGGGAGTTCCTTCGTGGGTACATGCCTGAGAAACCGCAATGACGGCTCCCTGCAAAGTACGCGCAATGATGATTCCCTTGTAGCGAATAAATCCACCCGCGGTACGGAGGGCGGTATAATTGGGGTCGTTAACATTCAGCGTAAAATCATTCGTCGGCGTTTCATCACCTGGCTTGGGATCATCGGTTCCTCCAGTACTGCACCCCGACAAACATTGTTGTAATACAATGGCGCCTACACTTACTCCAACCAGTTTGAAAAATTCTTTCCGGTCCATAACCGTCGTTTTTTGCTGCGTAATCATTTGTTAATGAGTTTTATACATTCACGTTTTCTAATTAAACATTCTCTGTTTAAATGCGTTTAACAGTAACCTATTTTAAACAAAAACGATGCTGTTTTAACAAATAAAAGGTTGTTTTCTTACATTTATTCACTAATTACCTATGGAAACGTAAGGGGGCAAAAAAGATTGTAAAAATGAAAAAATTGATTGGATTGTGCGGTTGGCTGTTGTTTCAAGGCAGTATTTATGCCCAAGGTTTTTATTCTACCAACTTACCGATTGTGATGATTGAGACGGAAGGGCGAACCATTGTAGATGAACCCAAAACAACCGTCAAGATAAAAATCATTTACAACGGTCCCGACAAAATTACCTCCCTCACCGACGCCCCCAACGTATACGACGGATTTGCTGGCATTGAATTTCGTGGTTCTTCGTCGCAGATGTTCCCCAAAAAATCGTACGGTTTTGAGCTCCGCGACGCACAAGGCGAAAACAAAGAAGTAGCGCTGTTGGGAATGCCCAAAAACGAAGATTGGATTTTGTTTGCATCTTACAACGAGAAAAGCCTTATTCACAATGTGTTGGCAATGAAGATGGCCAATGATTTAGGAATGTACGCCAGCCGAACCCACTACGTAGAACTGGTCCTAAACGGTCGTTATGAAGGCATTTATGTATTGATGGAAAAGATAAAACGCAGCAACGGGCGGCTCGGAATCACCAAAATGTCGACCACCGACAACAGCGGTGATGCCCTCACGGGTGGCTATATCTTTAAAATCGACAAAACCACTGGCTCAGGAGGTAGTGCGGGTTGGTACTCTCAAATCCCGCCGTTGAAAGCAAGTCGCGGGCAACGTACACTGTATTTGTACGAGTACCCGAAGTTTGACGACATGACGGGTGAGCAACGGCTCTATCTTCGAAACTACGTCACTACCGCTGAATCAGCCCTCAACGGGGCCACATTTCGAGATTCCGTCAACGGCTATCGACGTTATTTTGACCCACTTTCATTTGCGCAGATATTTCTGGTCAATGAAGCTTCCAAGAACGTAGACGGGTACCGAATCAGCAGTTTTTTTCACAAAGAACGCGACAGTAAAAAAGGAAAAATCAAAGCGGGTCCAGCTTGGGATTACGATTTGGCGTTTGCCAACGTAGATTATTGCCAGGGCAACCAACCCTATGGCTGGGCCTATCTTTACGGCGATATTTGCCCAGACGACAATTGGCTGATGCCTTTCCAGTGGAAACGCATGTTGGAAGACCCTTATTTTGTCAATACCCTTTACGGTGAATACAAACGGATGCGCGCGGGCCCGTGGAAAACCGAACGCCTAAATGTTTATATCGACTCACTAGCCACTACGTTACAATCCTCCCAACAGCGTAATTTTCAGCGGTGGCCCGTTTTGGGGGTATATCTTTGGCCTAACCCTAAGCCTGTTCCTACCACTTGGCAAGGCGAAATCAATGAGCTAAAAAACTGGCTTTCGGCCCGACTAGCGTGGCTTGATGCCTCCATGCCCGGTACGCTGACGTCTATCGACCCTAGCCCAGCAGCTACCGAAATCAGCGTAGAATTGGCCCCCAACCCTTTTTCAGAACAAGCTCGATTGGTACTAAAAACCCCGCGACCGATGGAGATATTGACAGAAGTATTTGACATAAACGGTCGGTTGCTTGATACCAAACTTCATTTTCTGGAACATGCCAAGAACGAAATTTCATTGCCCATAACAGGACCTTCAGGCACGTATATTTTACGCATCCATACGCCCCGAGAAGTGCTTCAGAAGAAAATGATGAAACGATAAACGGTTATTCGATGCCCGCCGCGTAAGAAGGAATGGTATCCAACAAAAAAGCCTGCCCGTCTTTTACTTCAAAAACAAAATAATCCATTCCGTTGCTTATCAATACGTAGCGGGCTTTCAAAATGGAATTATAGCGAATCGCCTGTTCAAAAACCACGTCGTTGAGCGAGATGTGCGGGGCTTTGCATTCCACCAATAAAAAGGGAACCCCTTCGCGGTCATAAATTAATATATCGGTGCGTTTGGCCAACTGGTGATAGGTTAAGCCGCTTTCGGTCCGAATCAGGGCTTTCGGAAAACGATGCTCGCCCATGAGCCAATGCAAGACGTGTTGGCGCACCCATTCTTCGGGCGTTATCACCACGTATTTGCGCCGTATGATGTCGAAAATGTAGGGTTTTTCGCCGATTTTTGTAACTTTGTACTCAAAGGCGGGCAAATTTAACTGTACCATCTTTTGCGGGATTTGTAAGACATTGATTCTTACAAATCTTTTTTTTAACCTATCCTTCCCAGAAATCAACAACAAAACTAATGAAAACCAAAGAAGAAATCGTAGAAAATTGGCTCCCCCGCTACACAGGCACTCCGCTTGAATCGTTTGGAGAATACATCCTGTTGACCAATTTTATCAACTACGTACAGATGTTTGCCGACAGATACAGCGTAGAAATACAGGGTCAGGGCCGCGCCATGCAAACCGCCACTGCCAACAATATCACCATCATCAATTTCGGAATGGGTAGCGCCATGGCCGCCACGGTCATGGATTTGCTGTCGGCGGTTTCGCCCAAAGCAGTATTGTTTTTAGGAAAATGTGGCGGGCTGAAAAAGACGCAAATCGGGGATTTAGTGCTCCCCATTGCGGCCATTCGCGGCGAAGGAACCAGCAACGATTACATGCGCCCTGAAATCCCAGCGCTGCCTTCGTTTCGCTTACAACGCGCCGTCTCCTCGGTGATAAAACAGCACGAACTGGACTATTGGACTGGCACGGTGTACACCACCAACCGCCGCATTTGGGAACACGACGAAGTGTTTAAAGATTATCTGCGCGAAATCCGTACCATGGCCATTGACATGGAAACCGCTACCATCTTTACGGTCGGTTTTGTGAATCAGATACCACACGGGGCATTGCTGCTGGTTTCTGATAACCCGTTGGTTCCAGAAGGAGTAAAAACCGAAGAAAGCGACAAAAAAGTAACCTCGACATTTGTGGAACGCCACCTGCAAATCGGTATTGATTCTCTCATCGAATTGGCCAGTTCGGGCGAATCAGTGAAGCACTTACGGTTTGAGTAAAAAATTCGTTTGCCCCTTCATACAAAAGCGCAACCGGGAACTCCGATTGCGCTTTTGTTATATAAACCTACAAGGCTTTGCTATTAATTACAATAATCGCTGATTACTTTATAGGCTTGCGTATAACCCAATTCTCCCGCTTTCGAGAGGTCCATGCAACCGCTGTTTTCGTCGCCAAGGCTGTGCTTGATTAGGCCGCGTACATAATATGCTTCGGCGTATTTAGGGTTAAGTTTCAAAGCACTTGTACAATCCAAAACAGCACCGCGCTGGTCGCCCATCGCCGATTTTACCATTCCCCGCGTAAAATACGCTTCGTAGTAAGTAGGGTTTAATTCAATGGCTCGGTTTAAGTCTACGATGGCACCCTTACCGTCTCCTTGTTTGTTTTTACCCACTGCTCTTGCAAAAAGCGCTTCCGAACGCTCAGTCGACAGTTCATTAATTTTGTTGCGCTCTTGCACCACGCCTCTCAGTTCATCCAATATAGTACGCGAAATTCGTCCAGCATACACTACTTTCGAATCCGTCGGTGTATTGTTAAGATCAACCGCTTTGTTTAAATCGCTGATGGCATCGCGTTGGTTTCCTAATTTACTTTTACAAAACCCACGACCGTAATAGGCCCGGTGATTTTGAGGATCGAGCGTGATAGCTTGGTCAAAATCGGCAATGGCTTCTTCGTATTTTTCTAATTTACTCCGCGAAAATCCTCGGTTATAAAACGACTCAGCCTCATCTGGTTTTAGCTCAATGGCTTTTGAATAATCCGCCACGGAGCCGTTAAAATCATTCAATTTAATCCGAGCATATCCCCGACCTGCAAAAGCCGACGGGCTTTTGGGCGTGAGGTCAATCACCCGCGAAAAGTCGGTTAATGCGCTGGTAAAATCTTCAAGTTTCAATTTTACGTTTCCTCTTGCATACAGTGCCCCCGCGTTGTTGGGCTCCAACTCCACTGTGCGGTTCAAATCTTGCAACGCCCCCCGGTAATTTTCAAGGCGAGAACGGTTGATTCCCCGCTGATAATATCCCTGAGAGTCATCAGGGTTTAATTCAATAGACCTCGAGAAATCCTGAATAGCCGAGCGAAAGTCATCTTGCTTAGCCTTGCTGATTCCACGGTATAAATAAGCGTCTGAATATTTAGGGTTAAGTTCAATCGAACGATCAAAATCCAAAATGGCGCCTCGATTGTCTTTTAGGTTGGCCTTTGCCATGGCACGGTTGTAGTAGCTGGGGGCATTTTCTGGACTCATAGAAATGGCCTGATTGAACGCCTGCAATGCCGCCATAAAATCTCCCGCTTTACTTTTTGTCACTCCTTCTTCAAAAAACTCAGCCGCAGTTTTTTGGGCTTTTACAAGAGTTGGGAATACCAGAAACAGGGAAAAAACAAATAACAAAATAGGATTTTTTTTCATTGTAAAAGGGGTAAAATTAGAAGGTGAACAGGGATTCAGCCATCAAAACTACCTAAATTTTAAACGTTTTTCCAACTTGGCACCAAAATTATTTTCCAGTAAAAGGCATACTACCCAACCCAATACCCTACTCCGAAGAGCACCACAAACAACAAGGTAGAGAGCGCCATCTGTTTTAAATACGGGTCTAATTCACGCGGATTTTTTAAACGACTTACCGCCAAACCATTACGAATAAATAAAGGAAAGCTCAACAAAAAAAGCCATTGAGGAAGGGCCTCGAAATGGAAAAACATGTACAAAACACCACATAACATTCCTCCTCCCAACAACAACCAATGGTAGACAATCGCACGCTCACGCCCTAGTCTGACGGGCACCGAGCGCTTGCCTGTCAACGTATCTGATTCAATATCACGAATATTATTGATGTTTAAGACCCCCACGGCAAACAAACCACAACTCGTAGCCGGCAAAAGCAACGTCCAATCAAACGTTTTGGTATGTAAATAGTAAACACCCAATACTCCCACCCATCCAAAGAAAATCAGTACCGACACATCTCCTAGGCCAGCGTATCCGTACGGGCGCTTGCCCGCCGTGTAGGTGATTGCCGCAATAATGGCCAAAACGCCTAATCCCAAAAAAGCCGCAAACGTTTGCCAAGTAGCATCTTTGAGGGCTTCATACAACAGTCCGATTCCACTCACCAAGGAAATTACGGAGAAAACGATGATGGCCCTTCGCATGGCATCTACTGAGATTGCGCCCGATTGCACCGTTCGTTGCGGACCTTGCCGGGCTTCGGTGTCTTTTCCGTTGACGGTATCGCCATAGTCGTTGGCAAAATTTGAAAGTACCTGCAAACAAATCGTGGTTACCACAGCCAGAATGGCAATGGTCCAACTGAATTTTTCGTGCGCTGCCGCCAAAAAACAGCCCATCAATATACTCGATAACGCTAAAGGCAGCGTCCGCAAACGTGCTGCTTCAATCCAAGGTTTTATCATTTAATGCACTCTTTTTAGTCTTTTGCCCTCAATGAGGGGTTTTTATTCAATTTTAAACTCTTAATTGTCAAACGTTTAACAATTAACTATTAACAATTCCCCCGCACTTTTTGGTGCGTTGTTTACAATTTCCTAATTTTGCAGCGGCAAATCGGAACTACCAGCTCCTGCTGAATCCCCCAGGTCTTGACCGAAGCAAGGGTAGGTGGTCGTAGCGGTGAGATTCTCGGTTTGCCATTTTTTGTTTTTATTCCGCAAACGTCGGCGAGGTCTTGAACCTCGCCGACGTTTTTTTATACCACCGCCTCCCACAAAACTTCTACCGGATGCAGCGCTGTTCGCCCTGTACCATCATGAATCTGGTGGCGGCAACTCGTTCCGGGCGCGGCAATAATCACTTCTTCAGGTTGGCTGCGAACCGTCGGGAATAATACCAATTCTCCGATTTTCATGGACAAATCATAATGCTCTTTTTCGTAGCCAAAACTTCCCGCCATGCCGCAGCAACCACTTGGAATAAGGGTTACTTCGTAATTTTTGGGCAACGAAAGCATCTTTTTTGTCGGTACCATCGAAGCAATCGCTTTCTGTTGACAATGCCCGTGTAGCTTTATTTTTTTGCTGTCGGCTGTAAACTGCTTACTGCTTATTCTTTTTGCGTCTATCTCACGCGCCATAAACTCATCAAACTGTAATGCATTTTGGGCCAATTGCTTCGCCGCTTCCATCAGTTCTTCGCTGACCAAGTCAGGATACTCATCGCGGAAAGTCAAAATGGCAGAGGGTTCAACACCTACGAGTGGCGTTTGCTCGGTAATTAAATCCTTAAGCAGGCGCACATTTTGCTCCGCAATCTTTTTGGCATCTTTTAATAAACCTTTCGACAACTGAGGGCGCGCGCTTGGTGCATGGTCGGGAATGATGACTTCATAGCCCAGCTTTTCTAAAAGCAAAATGGCTTTCTTGCCGATTTCAACGTCGTTATAATTCGTAAACTCGTCGCAGAAAAGATAAACCCGTCGATTTAAAGACGAAAGAGGTTGCTTCTCTGCAACGTGTTTCTTAAACCATGACTTCAGGGTTGTATCATGCAGCAATGGCATTGTTCTATCAGGGTGAAAACCAACCACTTGATTAGCGATACGGCGCAACGGCGCATTCTTAAAAATCAGATTATATGCCCACGGAATGTAACTGGCAATACCCGTCATTTTGGAGAAATTCCCCACCAGCCATGACCGCATCGGCACGCCGTTGATATCATAATATTGCTGCAAAAACTCCATTTTTAGCTTCGCCACATCTACGTTTGACGGGCACTCGCCTTTGCAGCCCTTGCAGGCCAAACAGAGATCATATACCTCTTTAATTTCTTTATGGTCAAAGCGGTTGGCTTTGTCGGAACGTGTCAAAAATTCGCGCAGCACGTTCGCCCGGGCCCTCGTGGTATCTTTCTCATTGCGGGTTGCCATAAAGCTCGGGCACATAGTCCCACCGCTGAGCTGCGTTTTACGGCAGTCGCCTGAGCCGTTACACTGCTCGGCGTGTTGTAGTACATTTTGATCGGGATAACGGAAATAGGTTTTAAACTCTGGCGTTTTCTGCCCCGCTTCGTAGCGCAGAAACGTATCCATCGGCGGCGTTTCTACAATTTTGTTCGGGTTAAAGATATTGTAAGGGTCCCACGTATGTTTGATTTCTTTAAACAATTCGTAGTTTTTGGGGCCCACCATCTGCGGAATAAACTCCCCACGCAAACGCCCGTCGCCGTGCTCACCCGACAGCGAACCGTCGTATTTTTTAACCAAGGTCGCAATCTCCTCCGCAATCATCCGAAACTGCGCGTGGCCCTCTTTGGTCTTGAGATTAATGATGGGTCGCAGGTGAATTTCACCCGAGCCCGCGTGGGCATAATGCACCGCCGACATGCCATTTTTGTGCAGAATCTCGTTAAAATCACGAATATACGCGGGTTGGTCGTACACGTCTACGGCCGTATCTTCGATGACCGCAACGGCTTTTTCGTCGCCAGGCAAGTTGGCCAAAAGCCCCAAACCCGCTTTGCGAAGCGTCCAGATTTTCTTGGTATCATCGGCATGAAGCAACGGATAATGAAACCCGATGCCTTGCTTTTCAAAATCCGCAATCAATTCGGCAGCAACGGCTTCTACTTCTTCTTTGGTATTTTGGGAGACATCCACCACTAAAATAATGGGAAACGAACCGTCGGCCTTCCGCTTCACAAAGAAGGCATTTTTACTCTGCTCGGGATTCTCAGCCGCACATTCCAGAATATAGTTATCAATCAATTCTACGGCCTGAGGCTTGTATTTGAGCGCCGTAATGGTAGAGCGCAAGGCTTCGTCGATGGTATTAAAATGCGCACACACCAAGCCCTGGGCTTTGGGCGGTGGCGGAATAATGTTGAGCTTTATTTCGGTCAAAAAGCAAAGCGTTCCTTCCGACCCCGCAATCAAACGACACATGTTAAACGCTGGACCATCTTCCGTAAAGGGCTGACAATCCAACAGCATATCTAAGGCATAGCCAGTATTTCGGCGCTCAACGGATTTTTTGGGGAAGTTCTTTCGGATTTCCGCTTGGTTTTCAGAATTCGAGAGAATTTCAAATGTTGTAGCATAAATAGCTCCTTCGAGTCCTTCTTTGGGTAATGATTGAGAAGCCAAAGAGTTAAAAACGACCTCACTCCCATCAGCTAGCAATGCCTTCACTTCCAATAAATGTTCGCGGGTAGAGCCATAAACCACGGAATTGGAGCCGCAGGAATTATTTCCCACCATCCCACCAATCATGGCGCGGTTGGCAGTAGAGGTTTCGGGACCAAAATACAGGCCATAAGGCTTGAGTGCCATGTTGAGTTCGTCCCTAATCACGCCCGGCTGCACGCGCACCCAACGTTCTTCTGGGTTGATTTCCAGTATTTTGGTAAACGTCCGCGACACATCGACCACGATGCCATTCCCTACAACTTGCCCCGCCAACGACGTTCCAGCGGTGCGTGGAATGAGCGACGTGTGATGTTTGCGCGCAAAGGAAATCAGCGTTTTGAGGTCTTCAATGTCTTGGGGAATAGCCACGGCCTGCGGCATTTCACGGTACGCCGATGCATCAGTGGCATAAAGCGTACGCATCGTACTGTCGTAATGAAGTTCGCCTTTGAGGCGTTGAGCTAATTCAGAAAGTGGTAGGTGAGTCATTGGTGAGCTTTCGAAATCTTCAGCGAAAGCACAAATTTACGACCTCTGTTTTTGTTATGCTAATTTGATTTTAAACGCAGGCAATTGAAATGCCCTCAGTAGGGGAAGAATAAAAAACAAAAGCTCCGACCTTAGAAGATCGAAGCTTTTACCAAAACAGACATAACACATAAACGCCGAAGCCTTTAAAATAGTTTTAGGCTTGAAAAATAGCTTTGTAATTTTTCACTTTTATCAGAATTTCTGATAAATTATCGGAAAACCGATAATTACGCCTGTTTTTTGGCAAAAATACGCACACTGTTTCGCGGCTAATTCGGCAACAAAATGAATCAAAATTTCTTGATGGTTACCTTGCCTCAAATGCCTCCCTCAACTCCTCCCTATCATCAAAATGGTGTTTTACGCCCTTAATCTCTTGGTAGGTTTCGTGGCCTTTACCTGCTACCAAAATGATGTCGTGCGGCTGCGCCAACGATACCGCATAACGAATGGCCGCGCGGCGGTCTTCGATGACTTTCATTTTTTTATAATCCACGGGTGAGATTCCAACTTCCATCTGCGCCAAAATCGCCATGGGTTCTTCATTACGCGGATTGTCGGACGTAAGAATCACTCGGGTGCTCAATTCTCCCGCAATACGCGCCATTTCGGGGCGCTTAGTAGCATCACGATTTCCGCCACAGCCTACGACCGTAATCACCTGCTGGTCGCCTTCACGAAGTTCATTGATGGTTTCCAATACATTTTGAAGGGCATCGGGCGTATGGGCATAATCCACGATTCCTACGATGGCATCCGCGCTGACAACTTGCTCAAAACGGCCCGGTGGCGGAGTAATTGCCGATAAAGCCGTAAGAACCTGCTCCTCGTCCTCCCCCAACAACAACGCCGCACCATACACCCCCAACAAATTGTAAGCGTTGAATTTACCAATCAATTTAAACCAAACTTCTTTGCCATCAATTTCCATTTGAAGACCAAAAAGGCTATCGGAAAGCAGCTTTCCTTTGAAAGTTGCGATGGTTTGGAGCGAATAGGTTTCTTTGCGAGCTGCGGTATTTTGCACCATTACCCCGCCCCGGCGGTCGTCGATATTGACGAGCGCAAAAGCGTGTTTGGGCAACTGGTCAAAGAAGCCTTTTTTGGCTTTGATGTAATTGTCAAACGTTTTATGAAAATCAAGGTGATCATGAGTGATATTGGTAAAAATACCACCCGAAAATAGTAACCCCGCAATACGCTCTTGCGCCACAGCGTGAGAGCTCACTTCCATAAAACAATGCGTACAGCCACGCCGTACCATTTCGGCTAGTAATTCATTGATTTTGACCGAGTCGGGCGTGGTGTGCGTAGACGGAATAACGTCATCATCAATTTGGTTTTGTACCGTTGAAAGGAGCCCCACACGATAGCCCAATTGACGAAACAGCTTGAACAAAAGCGTCACGGTCGAAGTTTTGCCATTGGTACCCGTTACACCCACCAATTTGAGTTTTGACGAAGGATTATCGTAAAAATTGGCCGCCAAAAAGCCCATCGTACGGGCAGAATCTGCCACATGAATGTAAGTGATTCCATCGGCCAAATCAGCGGGTAGGTCTTCACACAAAATCGCCGATGCACCCATTTCAATCACTTTCGAAATAAACTGATGCCCATCTACTTGCGTGCCTTTTTGAGCCACAAACAATGAGCCCGCAGCTACGCGCCGCGAGTCGAATTCGATACTTTTGATTTCGGTATCAGTATTTCCAATCACCAAAAGGATTGGAACACCCGCCAATATTTCTTGAAGCGTCTTTGACATCTTTAACTGCGTTCTTTTAGTTTTAAAAAACGAGGATTTCAGAATCCTCTGGGTTGGTTTTGAGAAACCAACAGCACTCACTCATATCCTCACTTCTCCCGCTGAATATTTTTCAGCTCCAACTTACTTTCTTTGCGCACAAAGGCCTGCATTTTATCCAACAAATCCTCAATATTGTCGGCAACAATCAACAAATCGCGGTTTTCAGGTTTAAGAAACCCTTCTTCTACCATTACCTCTAGGTGCGCCAACAAGTTGTTGTAAAAACCGTTGTAATTGAGGACACCTACCGGCCCGTGAAAAATTTTCAACTGCGCCCAGGCCAAAATCTCGAACATCTCGTCGAGGGTTCCGTAGCCACCTGGCAAATTAATAACGCCATCCGACAAAGACACCATCTTGGCTTTGCGCTCATGCATTGTATCCACAAAATGAATTTCGGTGAGGGTTTGGTGGGCTACTTCCAACTCCGCCAAAAAATTAGGAATAATGCCCGTCACCTGTGCGCCGCCCGCCAACGTGCCGTCGGCCACGGCCCGCATCAGGCCAAGGTTGCCGCCTCCGTACACTAAATTAATGCCCCGTTTGGCCATAGCCAGACCTACTTCCGTAGCCAATTGGAGATATTCAGGACGCTTGCCCGCGTTGGAACCACAATACACAACGATTGATTTCATGTTTGAAAGAATATGCTTTTGAGCGCAAATATCGGGAACGAATTTGACCAATACTAACGGAGGTCATTGCTGAAAGGAACGAAAAAACTATTTTTGTTGTGAATCTGACAAGATAGATTTATATAAAAGCATGAAAGAGCTGAAAGCAATCATTGACGCGTACGATCACTTAAATCCTGAAAAAACCAAAGCTGCCATCGCAACCGTGGTGCGCGTCGAAGGCTCTTCTTACCGACGCACGGGCGCACGAATGCTGGTCATGGACGATGGCGTGTGGGTGGGCGGTATAAGCGGCGGCTGTTTGGAGGGCGACGCCCTCAAACGCGCCCGGCTGGCCATGGCCAAATCTCAGCCGAGTTTGGTGACCTACGATACCACCGAAGACGACCAACACCAAATCGGCGTAGGATTGGGCTGTAATGGCGTTATCGACGTACTGCTTTCGCCCTTAGAAATCGGCAACCCTAACAATCCCGTTGAAATTCTGAAAAGCTGCATGGCCGAGCGCCGTCAAACGCATATTTTACTGACCATCATTGGTTTGGAGGATGAATACAATGATTTGCGAGCGGGTAGCATGGTTCGCTATACTGGGTCAGAAAGTCTGAATGTGTTTGGCGACCGCGGCTTACAGCAAAACATTGAAAAAACGATTCATAATTTCGCCCAAAAAGGCCGCTCACGACCCGCTACCTTTGGCCTTGCCGACGGGCGTGAAATAGAAATATTCATTGAAATTCTCCCTCCCGAAGTTCACCTTGTTTTGATGGGGCACCAATACGACGTGCTACCCTTGGCCCGGCTGGTCAAAGAAATCGGGTGGCGAGCCACGGTGGTGGCCAATCCGCAGAAAATCATGCAAAAGCTCAGTTCCTTGGCCGATGCCATTGTTACTCCTGCCGAGTTTGATTCGATTCTCATCGATGAGCATACTGCCACCATTTTGATGTCGCATGATTTCAAAACCGATAAATACAATTTACCCAAAGTCCTGAAAACGGCCGCTGCGTACGTCGGAATGCTGGGGCCACGCGTACGTTCTGAAAAGATATTTGACGAACTGGCCCAAGAAGGAATTAAGATTTCGGAAACCGACATGGAACGCATACACGCACCTGTCGGTTTGGATATAGGCGCCATTTCGCCCGAAGAAATTGCCCTGTCCATTGTCGCCGAAATTAGGGCTGTTTTCTCCGACCGCAGCGGCGCAGCTTTGCGCTTACGCACTACCCCCATTCACGAAAGAGACTGATTTTATGGAATTAACCACCGTTACGGAAGCCACCCGCATCATTTTAGAAAACAGTATCGACTACGGTACCGAGTATGTGCCCTTTACCGACGCCCACCGACGGGTATTGGCCGAGCCGCTCGTAGCCGACCGTGACTTTCCGCCGTTTGACCGCGTCACGATGGATGGCATTGCTATTCAATGGCAGAGTTATGCCAATGGGCAACGGGCTTTCCGGGTCGAAAGTACCCAAACCGCGGGCGAAACACAGCACACTCTTTCCGACCCCAACGCCTGCATTGAGGTCATGACAGGGGCAATGTTGCCCATCAACACCGACTTAGTGATTCGGTACGAGGATTTTACCATTAAAGACGGCATTGCTCAACTCAACGCCGACGTAAGAGAAGGACAAAACGTGCATTATCAGGGCGAAGACCGCCGAGCGGGTACTGCTATTATCCACCCTCACACGCTTTTGGGTCCACCCGAAATCGCAATTGCCGCCAGCATCGGGGCGGTCCAAGTTGCCGTCAAAAAGTTGCCATCGGTGGTCATCATCACCTCAGGCGACGAACTGGTGGCGGTGGAGCAAACACCCCTGCCCCACCAAATTCGCAGTTCAAACGTGCATTGCATAGCTACCCTGTTGAAAGACTACCGCATCAACGTTGATTTTGTCCATATTCCCGACGATTTGTCGGCCACCCAACAGGCCATTCAAAACGCCCTTAGCCAGTACGACGTGCTGATTTTGTGCGGGGGAGTGTCGCAGGGCAAAAAGGACTTTATTCCTAAAGCACTGCAAGCCGAAGGAGTCGAAAAATATTTTCATAAACTCAGCCAACAGCCCGGCAAACCGTTTTGGTTTGGTCGCAAAAACAACAACGTCGTTTTTGCTCTGCCCGGCAACCCAGTCTCTTCTTTTGTCTGCGCTCGTCGGTATTTTATTCCGTGGCTACGCAAGTCATTGGGGATTCCAGCAATGGATAATATGTATGCTGCACTATGTGACGATTACGTATATAATTCACCCCTTACCTACTTCCTGCAGGTACAATTATTTCAGGAAGGAGCAACGCTGATGGCTCGGCCTCTGACGGGCCACGGCTCTGGAGATTTCGCAAATCTTATTGATAATCAAGGATTTTTGGAGCTTCCAAAAGAAAAAAATACGTTTAAAAAAGGAGAAATACTCCCAATATGGCGATATGGATATTGAATATGATTTTTAACAGATACCGCTTGATAACTATTTCAAAAAAAGTAGCCTGAAAATTTTGAATGAACAAAATCTTTGTTTACAATTGTAAACAATTCTTCCATTTATCAGATTCTTGATTGAAAAGTTTGGGGTAAAAATATTCGAAAAAATTTTCGTATAAATATTCAACGAACCCCACCCCCCCCGCGCTTAGCGTAACCCGCTAAGAGCAAATTTGTTAACGATTTCTTAATGTGACATAACGATTATATTTTTCAAATTTCTCCTCGGCCTACGAGATAAGTCGAGTTGTGGAGAGCCAGGAAAGATTTGTATTTTCGCAGACTATACCTAACGTTTTGAGAAATGTGGGGAAACAATTATCGCCTCCCTCGAATAAGCACTATATTTTTCAGAAAGAACACAAACTAAGGTATCGCTAACCCCATATAATTTCTTAAGTCTATGTATGTTATAAAACGTGATGGCCGCCGGGAATCGGTCAAGTTTGACAAAATCACCTCTCGCATCGAAAAATTGTGCTACGGCTTAGACGCACTTTATGTTCAGCCGATTGAAGTAGCCAAGAAAGTAGTAGGAGGCATCTTTGATGGCGTCACAACCGCACAGTTGGATGTTTTAGCCGCCGAAACGGCTGCTTCTATGACCACTAAGCACCCCGATTACGCTATTCTGGCAGCCCGTATTGCTATTTCAAACCTTCACAAAAACACGCTGAAATCATTTTCGGCGACCATGAAGCAGCTTTATACGTACACAGACCCAAAAACGGGAGAAAACGCATCGCTTATTTCAAAAGAAGCACACGATATTATTCGTAAACACGCCGCCTTACTGGATTCGACCATCATCTACGACCGCGACTATGGTTACGATTATTTTGGATACAAAACCCTCGAAAAATCATACCTGTTGAAAGTGAACGGCAAGATTGCCGAACGCCCTCAACACATGCTCATGCGGGTAGCGGTAGGGATTCACTTGGAGGATATTGACTCCGTCATTGAAACCTACAATCTCCTTTCGGAGCGTTGGTTTACGCACGCTACCCCGACCCTGTTCAACGCAGGTACTCCCAAGCCCCAAATGTCGAGCTGCTTCTTACTTACCATGAAAGACGACAGCATCGACGGCATTTACGATACCCTCAAACAATGCGCGTTGATTTCACAGTCGGCGGGTGGTATTGGTTTGAGCATTCACAATATCCGCGCTACGGGAAGCTACATCAAAGGCACCAACGGTACTTCAAACGGTATTGTGCCGATGCTCCGAGTGTTTAATGATACGGCTCGTTATGTAGACCAAGGGGGTGGAAAACGCAAAGGTTCTTTTGCTATTTATTTAGAACCTTGGCACGCCGATATTTTTGAGTTTTTGGACCTAAAGAGAAACCACGGGAAAGAAGAACTGCGTGCCCGCGATTTGTTTTATGCCATGTGGATTCCTGACTTGTTCATGAAGCGCGTCGAAGCCAATGATACATGGTCATTGCTTTGCCCGCATGAGTGCCCAGGATTAGCGGATACTTACGGCGATGAATTTGAGCAATTGTACGAAAAATACGAACGTGAAGGCAAAGCCCGCAAAACCATCAAAGCGCAGGATTTGTGGTTTGCCATTATGGAGTCCCAAATCGAAACGGGAACGCCATACATGCTTTACAAAGACCACGCCAACCGTAAGTCAAACCAGAAGAATTTGGGTACCATTAAGTCGTCGAACTTGTGTACCGAAATCATGGAATATACCTCTCCCGACGAAGTGGCAGTGTGTAACCTTGCCTCTATCTCGTTACCAAAATTTGTGGAACAGGGAGAAGACGGATTTTTGCATTTCAACCACGAGAAGTTGTTCGACATTACAAAAGTAGTGACGAAAAACCTTAATAAAATCATTGACCTCAACTACTACCCCGTACCAGAAGCCGAGCGTAGCAACAAGCGCCACCGCCCCATCGGTATTGGTATTCAGGGTCTTGCTGATGCATTTTTGATGATGCGTATGCCTTTCGAATCAGAAGAAGCACGTCGCCTCAACGAAGACATTCACGAAACCATCTACCATGGTGCCCTAGTGGCCTCTATGGAATTGGCCAAAACGCAGGGTCCGTACGAAACGTGGAAAGGTTCGCCGATTTCGCAGGGTATTTTTCAGTTTGATATGTGGAATGTAACGCCAAAAAGCGGACGCTGGAATTGGGATAAATTGCGCAAAGAGGTGGTTAAATTTGGCGTACGCAACTCGCTGCTTTTGGCTCCAATGCCAACCGCTTCAACCAGCCAAATCTTAGGCAACAACGAGTGTTTTGAGCCATTTACCTCCAATCTTTACGTTCGTCGGGTATTGTCGGGAGAATTTATCGTCGTCAACAAATACCTTTTGAAAGACCTCGTAAAAGAAGGTTTGTGGAACGATTCCATGAAAAACAAACTCATGGCCCACAACGGTTCGGTACAGAAAATCGAAGAAGTACCTGCCAACCTCAAAGAACTGTATAAAACTGCTTGGGAAATCAAACAAAAGACCATCGTAGATATGGCCGCCGACCGAGGTGCGTACATTTGCCAGTCGCAGTCGCTCAATATTTTCATGGACAATGCCAACTACGGCAAACTGACTTCCATGCACTTTTATGCGTGGAAAAAAGGACTCAAAACTGGAATGTACTACCTCCGTACGCAAGCCGCCGTTGACGCGGTTAAGATTACGGTGGAGAAAAACGCCGAAGCTGTTTTGGAGCCAGTCACTACTGCCGTTGAGGAGAAAGAACTGAACTATGAAAAATACGCTCAGGACAATGCCCCTCAGGCAGCCGCCCGCGACAGTCAGGCCGAAAGTCAGTATGTGCTTGATAAGCCTGAGCAGAAAGAAGGCGAGAAATAATCCTTACTGATTTCATTCCAACAGCAGGCAATCAATCGTTGTATCTTTGTACACAATTGATTGCCTGCTGTTATTTTTATGTATCTTTGCGCCCTAAAAATTACACGTTTTAGCCCCAAAAAGTTATGTTTGGAGATATGATGGGAATGCTTGGAAAGGTCAAAGAATTCCAAGCCAAAATGAAAGAGGCCCAAGAAGGTCTTGGGCAATTGACCGAGTCGGCCGAAACAGGCGCGGGTCTCGTAAAAGCAACGGTCAACGGGCGTAAACAAGTCGTAAGCCTTACCATCGACCCCGATTTGATGAAGCCAGAAGACCGCGAAATGTTGCAGGATTTGATTACCGCGGCCATTAATCGGGCTTTAGAAAATATCGAGGACCAAATCAAAGTTCACATTCAGCAATCTACGGAAGGCGTTTTGCCCAATATCCCGGGATTGGATTTGAGTAAGTTTATGAAGTAAATGCCAATCGACAAAGTAGCCCTCGTCATTCTTAATTATAACGGGAGAAACTTCTTGGAGAAGTTTCTCCCGTCTGTTGTTAAATATACCGAATCCGCCGCGATTTATGTTGCCGACAGCGCCTCTACCGATGGTTCGGTGGGTTGGGTTGAACAAAATTTTCCGGCCGTAAAAACGGTTATTTTACCCAAAAACTACGGATATGCAGGCGGCTACAATCGCGCCCTGAAAAACATCTCTGCTGAGTATTATATCCTTCTCAATTCTGATGTGGAAGTCACGCCTCACTGGCTGACTCCCATCGTCAATCTGCTGGACCAAAACCCTCAAATTGCAGCCTGCCAACCCAAACTGTTGGCCCACCATGACAAAACGCAATTTGAGTACGCAGGTGCCGCAGGAGGCTATATCGACTGGCTGGGGTACACGTACTGTCGCGGTCGTATATTTTACCACAACGAGACTGACACGGGTCAGTACGACACCACCGTCCCTATCTTCTGGGCGTCGGGCGCGGCTTTGGCGATTCGGTCCAAGCTTTTCCACGAAATGGGCGGATTTGACGAGGATTTTTTTGCCCACATGGAAGAAATTGACCTTTGTTGGCGGCTGCATTCGGCAGGCTATCACGTATATTGTTGTCCGCAATCGGTGGTTTATCATGTAGGTGGCGGCACCCTTCCTCCTACGAGCCCTTTCAAGACCTTCCTCAATTATCGCAATAGCTTGGCCATGCTTTATAAGAATTTGCCAGCCAATCGAACCTGGCTTATTCTCTTTTTGAGGCTTATTTTAGACGGAATTTCGTCAATTCGTTATTTGCCGCATGGTCAATGGCGAGATATATGGGCCATTGTAAGAGCTCATTTTGCATTTTATAGGTGGATTTTGGGTGAACTTCCCCAAAAACGCCGTCGAATTCAACAGAAAATCGCCCAAACAAAAGGCCATCAAACACTCCCAATCTCTTCTAAGAGCATCATTTGGGCGTATTTTGTCAAAGGGTGTAAAACCTTCGACTCATTTTCAAGGCTTTAATCAAAAAAATACTTGCTTTGTATTCTGTCAAAAAGCCGATAAAATCCTTTAATTTTGCGGCTCATTAAATTTTAGTCAATCTGCGAAAGCAAACAACATGGCATTATTTGATTTTTTAACCAGCGAGATTGCAATAGATTTAGGAACAGCGAACACGCTGATTATTCACAAAGACAAAATCGTTGTGGATGAGCCATCTATCATTGCTTTGGACAAGAATAACGGGAAGGTGTTGGCGATTGGTCACAAAGCAATGCAAATGCACGAAAAGACCAATGAAAATATAAAAACCATACGCCCGTTAAAAGACGGTGTTATTGCCGACTTTACCGCTGCGGAATTAATGATTCGTGGGATGATCAAAATGATTACGCCCAACAATCGCTTCTTCACGCCATCACACCGAATGGTTATTTGTATTCCATCGGGTATTACAGAAGTAGAAAAACGAGCTGTAAAAGACTCGGCAGAACACGCAGGCGCGAAGGAAGTTTATATGGTGCATGAACCCATTGCGGCGTCAATTGGTATCGGTATCGATATTACACAGCCCAACGGTACCATGATTGTGGATATTGGCGGTGGAACAACCGAAATTGCCGTTATTGCCCTTTCAGGTATTGTATGTGAGCAATCCATTCGTATTGCTGGCGATGTTTTTACCAAAGACATTGTTGATTATATGCGCCGTGAGCACAACCTGCTGATTGGTGAGCGTTCGGCGGAGCAAATCAAAATTGAAGTAGGCTCGGCCTTACCCGAACTAGACAATCCTCCAGCAGATTTTGAAATTCGGGGCCGCGATTTGATGACTGGTATTCCGAAAGAGATCAAAGTTACGTACAGCGAAATTGCGTATGCGTTGGATAAATCGATTTCCAAAATCGAAGAAGCCGTGATGAAGGCCCTTGAAATTTCCCCTCCTGAACTTTCGGCCGATATTTACACCAATGGAATTCACTTGACTGGTGGCGGTGCGCTTTTGCACGGTCTCGACAAACGATTGGCCACTAAAACAAAGTTGCCAATCCACGTCGCCGACGACCCCCTCAAGGCCGTTGTGAAGGGCACGGGTGAAATCCTGAAAAACCTAGAATTGTATAAGTCGGTATTAATTCAATAGTAGCGAGCAGCGAGGCGCGGCCGCCGCTGCGGTGAGAAGCGGCCGCCGCCGCGGTGAGTTTTAGTTCCCTTCTCACTCCTCGCTCCCCCGTTGTCACTCCTACCTCAATGCTTCAACTCTTTGAGTTTATTGCCCGTAATCGAAACTTTATCCTCTTTGTTTTGCTTGAGGTGTTTAGTTTTTGGTTGCTCGTCAATAACAATAACTATTGGAGTGTAGAATACTTCAACACCGCTAACTCGCTAAATGCAAAAGCGTTAGAGGCTTCAAATACCTTACGAGAATACACCAACCTCCGGCAAGTAAACGAGGCATTGGCCGAGGAAAACCGACGCTTAAATGAACGCGTAACGGCAATGCAACAGCTAAATCCCAGCAATGCTCCTGTGGGCTATAAAGCCGATTCAGCCTTTGCTTCCCGATATAAGTTTGTAACGATTGCCAAAGTAATCGACAACAGCACCCACCGCGCCGACAATTACCTGACCATCGACAAAGGTTACGCCGACGGTGTCAAAGTAGGTATGGGGGTGATTTCATCGACGGGTGTTGTAGGAAAAGTAAAATCTTGTAACGAACATTTTTCTGTCATTACTTCCATTTTGCATTCGCAATACATGATTTCTACAAAACTCCTGCGAAGTGGTGAAAATGGAAACGCTGAATGGGAAAACAATAGTACTCCTTCCATTATCCAGTTAAAAGATATTTCACGCTACAAACCCATCAGCAAAGGAGATACCGCCGTCACATCTGACTACAACGCCGTATTTCCGCCCGGCGTACCTGTAGGATATGTAAAAAGCTTTAAAGTGGCTCCCGACCAGGCATTTTTTGAGATTGACTTACAACTAGCGACCGACTTCTCCAAAGTCTCCTATGTATATTTGGTAGATAACAAGCTTTCGGATCAACAACAATCCCTTCAGGAAAGCCTTATTAATAAACGTAAATGAATCCAAACGAAATAGCCCGCAGTGCCTTAAGATGGTTAGTGTACGTGCTACTGCATATATTTGTAGCCCGCCACTTGGTATTGTTTGACTATGCATTTTGTTTTATTTACATAGGTGCAATCCTGTTTTTACCGCAAGAAATTAACCTAACGGTCCTGCTACTCATCGGTTTTGCAACTGGTGTAGCCGTTGATTCGTTTGATAATACCCTCGGCCTCCATGCGGCCACTGCCGTTTTTGTGGCCTATTTACGCCCGATTATCATTCGTTATCAGTTTGCTCAAAAACTCTCAGAAGGGCGCTTAGAACTTTCATTGAAGGGGCTTGGCCTCCCTGCCTTTTTGTCTTACACTCTCATACTGGTTTCGGTTCATCATCTACTTTTGTTTTTTGTCGAAGCGGGTAGCCTCAGCTTACTGCCTTACACCCTTTTAAAGATAGTTTGCAGTATTTTATTTACTACCCTGACCATTTTGCTCACGCAACTTTTTTCCCGTTAGGTGAAAAAACATCCTCACTTCTGACATTTTGTCTAAAAAACGAATTATTTATTTTCGTTGGAATAATTTTTGTCGTATATTATATCAGCTAATTATGGGCAAGTTGTTCTACAGCTAATCCTGAAAAAATAACCTTTCATGAGGGGTTTTTGTTGATTGGTAAAAGAAGAGTTGCGCGGAAGGTGGGTCGTTTGCTAAAATTCGTAAATTTACGGCAGCCATGTCAGTCATTATGTCAGAAGAAATCGAAGAAATACCCCTAGCCTCCTCAGAAACGTCTTACAACGACACTGAGAAGAACGATATATTCAATCGTGAGTTTATGCCCCATATAAACTCCATGTATAATTTTGCCTTTAGGCTAACAATGGACGAAGATGACGCCAACGATCTCGTCCAAGATACCTATTTAAAAGCTTTCCGTTTTATTTCTTCCTTTGAGCGGGGAACTAATGCAAAAGCGTGGTTGTTCAGAATCCTGAAAAACAGTTTTATTAATGATTATCGTAAGCGGAGCAAAGAGCCGTCGAAGGTCGATTACCAAGAAGTAGAAACAACCTACAACTCGGAAGAAGCTGCCGAAGTCGACCACACTACTGACTTACGCGTCGAAACTGTTCAAGACATGATTGGCGATGAAGTAGCCACTGCGCTCAACTCATTGCCCGTCGATTTTCGTACCGTCATTATCCTTTGCGACATTGAAGGGTTCACGTACGAAGAAATGGCTAAGATTCTGGATATTCCGATTGGCACTGTTCGCTCTCGTTTGCACCGCGCACGGAATCTCCTTAAAGATAAGCTCAAAGTGTACGCTTCCTCCATGGGGTACGACACCGACGAGGATTGATTTAAGGACGGTATTGAGTGATATCCAATTTTTTCAAGCTATGTCTTTGAACTTTTTTTGATGAAAATTCATTCTAAGTAAAGACAACTTAATAGTAAGATTCAAAGAAAAAATTGAACCTTTGCAATGTTATTGGATATGCATTCGTCAGCCTCCGCCAGTGAGAATAATGAAACGAGGAAGCCTCAAAAACAGTACTGCGAACACCACGCAGAATGTCTGAAAAAAATTCAGGCTGTTTTGGATGGAGAAGCTTCAGAAGCCGAGAAGGAACACTTCAGGGTAAACATGGATGATTGCCTTCACTGCATCAAAATGTACCACCTCGAAAAGTGCGTTAAAGAATCCCTTCAGGCGAAAGTCGATAAACGACTCTGCCCCGATAATCTCGTACAGGCAATCAAAGCAAAATTAAACATCACCGCCTAAGTTTTGGAAGGAAAGCTCATCATCTTCTCTGCTCCGTCTGGTTCTGGTAAAACAACCATCGTACGACACTTACTCTCAAAGTACAACAACCTGGGTTTTTCGATTTCGGCCTGCACCCGCGACCGCCGCGGCAGGAATGAAGTACACGGCAAAGACTATTACTTTCTTACACCCGATGATTTTAAACAACGCATTGATAACAATGAGTTTGTGGAATGGGAAGAAGTATACCCGGGTGGTTATTACGGAACCTTAAAATCAGAAATTGAGCGTTTGTGGGCCGCAGGGAAACACGTCATTTTTGACGTGGATGTAAAAGGAGGACTCAAACTCAAAGAATACTTTGGAGAACGCGCCCTTGCCATTTTTGTAAAAGCCCCGAGCGAAGAAGCAATCAAGCAACGCCTCATGATGCGCGGCACCGAAACCGAAGACAGCCTCTCTAAGCGGCTCTTTAAAGTAAAATTTGAAATGTCATTTCAAGACCGTTTTGACGTAATTTTGGTCAACGATAACCTTGAAGCCGCTCTAACGAAAGCGGAAGAACTAGTAGAAAACTTTCTAGGATAAAATATAACAACGATTATTACAGGAAAAGCCGGATAAATAATATCCGGCTTTTCCTGTTACTGACTAATAGGGGTGTTGTTGCAAACAAATAAACTTAACTTATATTCTTTCAATCAATTCTTTTACCTGACGGATTTTACGTCCCACAATGTGGTCAATAATGGCTGCTGCGTGTTCTCTACCATTCTCAATGAATACTTTTTCGGTATGGATTCCCGCCACCACCGTACCGCATAAATAAAGCCCTGCCACATTGGTTTCAAACGTTTCGGGGTCATAAACGGGCACCATGCTCAGCTGGGTTAGTTCTATACCACAACGTTGTAGCAAAGCTCCATCTGGGACATAACCAATCAACATCAAAACAAAATCAGCATCAATCCATTCGGACTCTCCCGTCTCTATATTTTCGATTTGGACGCGTTTTGGTTCAATGGCCGTGGTGAGGCTATTAAACCGCGTTTTGATTTTACCTTCTCGCACGCGATTTTTTACATCTGGAACAAGCCAGTATTTGACCGTTGGGCGAAAATCCTCTCCCCGATGAACAATCGTGACGTCGACATCATGACGGTACAATTCTAGGGCCGCTTCCACGGCCGAATTGGCCGCGCCCACGATAACAACTTTGGAGAACGAATATAAGAAAGGTTCGTCATAATAAGGAGTAACGTGCGGCAAATTTTCCCCAGGAATTCCCAAATGACGCGGAAAATCAAAATAACCAGTCGCAATAATTACTTTACGGGCATGATAGGCTTCACCCTTGGCAGTTTGAACTTCAAAGAAATCATCTTGTTTTACTACTTGCGTAACTTCCGTAAAAAGTTTAAAATTGAGGTGATAATACCCCGCAACCTTACGGTAATATTGTAACGCTTCACTGCGATTGGCTTTTACTTCAGAAATGGGAAAGGGAATCCCTCCAATTTCAATATTTTCGGCGGTTGAGAAAAAGCGCATCCGTTTGGGGTAGCGCCTAATCGACTCCGTAATGCTACCTTTTTCTAAAATGAGATGGCTCAACCCTGCTTTTGCAGCTTCAATACCTACGGCCAATCCGCACGGTCCTGCGCCTATAATCAATACGTCGTATACTTGCATAAAAGAAGAAAATGATAAATGTTCGTATTATTGCATCACTAATGCGCTAAGTCCAAACCGTTCAATTTTATAACACCTTATTTCCACTGAAAAATTCACTTCAAAACTAAATTCCTGTATGAAAAACCCGTTACTCCTGGCCATTGTTTTATCTGGCAGCTGTACTCTTACTAACGCCCAACAACGCCCTTCGGCCCCAGCTCCCACCAATACTACAGCCGCAGCCCCTGCCAAAGAAGAAAAATCATCTAATAACCTTACGTTCAACCCAGATTCTTTCGTGGCCACTGACCACGAAACGACCATCAAGGGCCAGAAAATTCCTTACCGAGCCACCACCGGCACCATGCCCGTGTGGGACGAAGACGGCAAAGCCATTGCAGGTTTGTTTTATACCTTCTACGAAAGGTCTGATGTCAAAGACCGCACCACGCGTCCTTTGGTCATTTCGTTCAATGGCGGCCCTGGTTCGGCGGCCGTTTGGATGCACATTGCCTACACTGGACCGCGATTGCTCAACATCGACGATGAAGGCTACCCCGTCCAACCTTACGGCATCAAAGAAAATCCTTATTCTATTTTGGATGTGGCAGATATTGTATTCGTAAACCCCGTCAATACTGGTTATTCACGGCCTACGAGCAAAGACGTTCCTGGCTCAAAATTCTTTGGCGTTCGTGCCGACATTAAGTACCTCGCCGAATGGATTGGGACTTTTGTAACCCGCAACAACCGCTGGGCATCGCCCAAATACCTCATCGGCGAAAGCTACGGCACCACACGCGTATCTGGGTTGGCGCTCGAACTCCAAAGCTCGCAATGGATGTACCTCAACGGGGTGATTCTGGTCTCTCCTACCACGCTCGGCATCGAACGCGGCGAGGTATCAGAATCCGCACTGCGGCTGCCGTATTATGCCGCTACCGCTTGGTACCACAAAGCATTGAGTCCTGATTTGCAGCAAAAAGATTTGACCGACATGCTACCCGAAGTGGAAAACTTCACCATCAATGAGTTGCTTCCAGCCATTAGCAAAGGTGGATTTTTGGAAGATGCCAAACGAAAAGAGATTGCCGCCAAAATGGCGCGGTATTCGGGCATTTCCGAAAAAGTGATTTTACAGAGTAATTTTGACGTACCAACGAGTTATTTCTGGAAAGAACTATTGCGCGACAAAGGATTTACCGTTGGCCGGTTGGACTCACGGTATAAAGGAATCGACCGGCAAGATGTAGGCGACAAGCCAGATTTTAATTCGGAGCTGACATCGTGGCTACATTCTTTCACGCCCGCCATCAACATCTATTTACGCAATGAGTTGAATTACAAAACAGACATGAAATACTACATGTTTGGCCCCGTGAATCCGTGGGACCGCAGCGGCGACCAATCGGCCGAAAACCTGCGTCAGGCTATGGCCCAAAACCCATACCTGCACGTAATGGTACAGTCAGGCTACTATGACGGGGCTTGCGATTACTTCAACGCCAAGTATAATATGTGGCAAATGGACCCAAGCGGCAAACTCAAAGACCGTATGAGCTGGAAAGGCTACCGCAGCGGCCACATGATGTACCTCCGCAAGGAAGACCTTCAAACGGGCAACGAAGACATTCGGCAATTTATCAAACAATCTTTGCCTAAACCAGGGCAACCCGCTAAGTATTAGCAAATATTTGTAAGAGCAGGCTTCACGTCTGCCCCCCATAATGTTATAAAAGAGGCGTGTGTTTCACGCCTCTTTTGTTTTGCATAGTTATCCACACTACTCCTACTTTTATCCACCTAATCAGTAAAATTTAGCCCCTAATTGCTTGATAGTGTTGTACCTATTCAGTATTCACTATGAAGTCCTCTTTACTCTTTCTTCCTTTTCTTTTTATTGGTTTTGCGCAGGCTACTGCTCAAACAAAATCTATCAAAAACTCGCCCGCTTTGGGCGATGCAGCCCCCGAAACCGTGGGTATATCCTCAGAACGCCTCAGCCGTATGGATGGTGTTTTGCAAAATGCCGTCACGCAAGGAGCGGTGCCGGGCGTGGCCGCGATAGTAGTTCGCAATGGCAAGATTGTTTACCATAAAGCCTTCGGCATGGCCGACAATGAATCCAACCGTTCGCTTAAGCGCGACGATATTTTTCGAATCGCTTCCATGACCAAAGCCATCACTTCTACCGCCGTGATGATGCTCTGGGAAGAAGGAAAGTTTCAATTGGACGACCCGATTTCTAAATACATTCCTGAATTTAAGAATCAGACGGTGCTGAAAAATTTTAAGTTTTTGGATAGCACCTATACCACCGAACCCGTCAAGTCTGAAATCACGATTCGTCACTTGCTGACCCACACCTCTGGGCTTGGCTACGGCGTCATTGACGGCGATGAGCGGTTCAAGGCCATGTATCACAAAGCAGGTATCGTAGATTTGTTTACGACCCAACCCGTCAAAATCAGCGACAACATCAAGAAGCTCGCAAAACTACCTTTGCACCATCACCCTGGCGAAAAATACGTTTACTCAGAAGGTTTAGACGTGCTGGGGTATTTTATCGAAATCATGTCGGGAATGCCTTTTGATGAGTTTTTACGCAAAAGATTGTTTGACCCATTGGGCATGAATGACACCTATTTTTATTTGCCAGAAGCCAAAGCATCTCGCTTAGTGGCTATTCAAAAACCCCAAAATGGCCAATGGGTGAGGTATCCAAACACATTTTACGACACCGAATACCCCGTCAAAGGCGCGAAGGCCTTCTTTTCGGGCGGGGCAGGATTATCGAGTACCGCCAAAGATTACGCGACTTTTTTATTGATGTATCTCAACGGTGGCGAAGTGAGTGGCAAACGTTTTTTAAGTCGTAAAACCATCGAAACCATTCTCAGCAATCAGGTAGGTGAACTGTTGGGCGGCGACAAAGCCAACTCTTCTTACGGATTGGCGTTTGGATTGCTAAACAAAGCGGGGGCCGAAAAAGGAGCTAAAGGCAGCGAAGGCACCTTTGAATGGGGCGGTTATTTCAACACAAATTATTTTGCGGACCCCAAAGAAAAAATCATCGGTGTAATCATGAAACAAACCCAAAGCAGCGGCGACAATCTCAATAATCTGTTTCGGCAAATCATTTACCAATCCATTGATGATTAATCGTTGACGAATAGTGCCGAAGTAAGAGGCCTGGTATAAAATTCAAGGTTAGTCACTCTAACATCCATCATACCTCTTGCGTCTGACTTCTATCTTCAGCAATGAGCAAATTTTGTAAATCAATCAGTAAACCCAAAAAATGCGATGAAAACGACATTCTTTCTTCTTTTATCAGTCGTATGGGCTACGCTGTGCGTGTATGCCATCGACCCCAAAACACTAGAGATTGGTGCGCAAGCTCCCGATTTTAAGCTCCCAGGCACCGACGGAAAAACGTACAGTTTGGCGAGTTTCAGCAAGGCGAAAGTGCTGGTTGTTGTTTTTACTTGCAATCATTGCCCTACCGCACAAGCCTACGAAGACCGCATTATTCGCCTCACCAACGACTATAAAGCCCAAGGTGTACAAGTGGTAGCTATCTCCACCAACGACCCATCGGCGGTGCGTTTGGATGAGCTGGGGTACACCGATTTGAGCGACACATTTGAAGAGATGAAGATTCGGTACAAAGACAAAAAATTTAATTTTCCTTACCTCTACGACGGTGCTACGCAGATTACATCCTTAGCCTACGGCGCCGTGGCTACTCCTCACGTTTTCATTTTTGACCAAAATCGTAAGCTACAATACACAGGTCGTTTTGACGACGTGGAGAAACCCACCGAAACACCCAAGGTCAATAATGCCCGCGACGCCGTGGAAGCCTTACTCGCCGGAAAGCCCGTGGCAGTTCCTAAAACCAAATCATTTGGCTGCTCCGTCAAATGGAAAGAAAAATCGGATTGGATTGAACGGGGCAAAGCTGAATGGGCCAAAGAAGAAGTAAAACTCGAAACCATCAACCCCGACGGGCTACGCAAACTATTAAAAAACGACACCGACAAACTCCGCGTCATCAACGTTTGGGCCACTTGGTGCGGGCCTTGCGTGGTAGAATTTCCTGAGTTTGTGACCATGAACCGCATGTACCGTGGGCGCGATTTTGAGTTTGTCAGCATCACCACCGACAAGCCCGCCCAACGCGAAAAAGCCCTAAAATTCCTCAAAGCCAAACAAGCCTCCAACCTCAATTATATTTTAGACGGTATGGACGTGTATCAATTTATCGAAATCGTTGACCCAAAATGGCAAGGCGCCTTGCCTTATACCCTCATCATTGAGCCTGGCGGCAAAGTTATTTATACCAAACAGGGAGCAATCAATGCACTCGAAGTCAGAAAGAAGATTGTAGAAAGCCCGACAATAGGGCGATTTTATTGAATAAACAAACAAAAACCCCAACGCCAAATACGTTGGGGTTTTTGTTTGTTGGGTATTTCTCGAAATACGCAGAAACAAAACATTCTTTAAATAATTATATTTTAGAGATTTATCATAAATGCATAAAGAGAAACTTTTTATCCAAAAAAAATGTCTATATACTTGTATAACAAAACATTTTTTTTATATTTGTAATACAAATCAACTCGGATTTTAGAAAGCAAATCTTTCTTTTATACATATCTACCTCTTTTGCCCATCTTTTGATAGAACGGCAAATCATCCACTAAAGCACGAATCGGGGGCAGATACCATCTCTAAGTTTTATCCAACTTCTCAGCTTTGCCGTTAGGCGTTGATTCTCATTCAAATTAATATTTAAGGCTCGCTGAGCACTCATTCATTCAACTAAAAACCGCCTTCAAAACAGGCATCCTACTTCAAACAACTCTCCGTTGGGTTGTTGTACACTTCATTTAAAATTTCCACTGACATGAACCGTTTTTCAGTTTTATATACGCTCAAAAAGCACCACCAGCATCTTACTTTCAACACCCGCGCCGAGGCCGAAGACGCCCTAAAAAAACTCTCCCGCCACCGCCGAGGAGTTCCGATTGGTATTTATGATGCCAAGACCGAATTGTTTTTTTGGGGACCTAACCGCCAAAAAAAATACAGTCAACTGAGTTTTAGTGAGCAGGCCCAAGAAGACAATGCCATGATTGCGATTGTTCAGAATTTACGCTTGCAGGCAGAGATTGCTTCCGATGAAAACCAGATGGATTTGGACATTATGCTGAGGCCCATGCCTCGCCTAGTTCATTCCTAAATCGCAACCCTCCGAGAAATGTAATCAAAGAAAAATTAGTTCAGATATTTCAAAGGCCTCGCCACCATCCAACCGCTTAGCGGTATGCCCAAAAATCAATTTCTATGGTGAGTGGGTTAAAAGCTACCCAAAGAAAGATTTAGGCAAATCAGGTCGGATTATTTTTTTATTCTCGGTAAATTAACTACATTGATTAAACATTAACTCACATTACGCTTAAACCCTTCATTTCTCGGCTTAACGCTGTTTGACCTCTAAAAACGTGGGCTTTCTACTGGCTTCGCGGGTCATTTATTGTTTCAGAGATGCATTTTCTTGATAATCAAAGACGATTCCACTGCGCTTAAAACCAGCATAAGCGCAGTGATTTTGCCAATACTCGGGCTGTTTATCTATTTAAATGTATGAAACTATATATCAAGTACATGGTCAGCCTGCGATGCAAGATGATGGTGAAAGAAGAACTAAAAAAACTAGGCGTACGGTACGTGACGGTAGACTTGGGGATGGTGGATATTTTGGGGGAAATTTCCTCACTACAACGCGAGAAACTCAAAATCAACCTTCTCAAATCGGGGCTAGAGTTGCTCGACGACCGAAAAAGCATCCTGATTGAAAAGATAAAAATTGTGATTACGGAAATGATTCATTACTCTGATGAATTACCCAAAGTAAATTATTCTGATTATATCAGCGAAAAAATAGGTTATGATTACACCTACCTTTCCAATATTTTCTCCGAAGTGAAAGGCATTACGCTCCAGCAATTCATCATTATTCATAAAATTGAGCGCGTCAAAGAACTACTGCTATACGATGAACTCAATCTCACTGAGATTGCTTATAAACTTCACTACAGCAGCGTAGCGCACCTCTCCAACCAGTTTAAGAAGGTTACTGGCCTTTCACCTTCTTTTTACAAACAACTAAAACAGAGACGAGAAGACAATTTAGAGAACATGTGATTTGTGTAAAATTGGAACATACATCTATAACGCTTCGGCCTTAAATTTTCCTGACCTTTGTTATGTGATAATCCAATCACTTCATTAAACCGAACACCATGGCCACACCACAAACAAAAGACGCCGAAACATTTAAAATCACTGGAAATTGGGATTCAATGGCACGACTGCTAAAAGATAAATTTGCCCAACTTACCGACGCCGACCTGAAATTTGAGCCAGGTAAAGAAAGCGAACTGATTAAACGAGTAGAACTTCGATTGAATAAAAAACGCGAAGAGGTCATTAACATCATCAAAAAAGGGCAAACGGAGAAGGCATAAATCTTACCCATCGAAAGCGGGCTAGCCGTCTTAAACGAATCCTTAAAATACCGCTTTTTTCTTCGGTTTGATCTCAACATCAGTTACAATTGGAAAATTCAGAAGTGGAAAAATCGAGGGTATTTATCATACTTGAAATCATCGAATATGTCCCTAATTCCATTGTCATCAAAACCATTCTAAAAAAAAACACTGGTAATGTAAGTGTTGTTTCATTTGATTCTGGACAGGCATTGACGGAAAAGATTTCGCCTTTTGATACCTTCATTCAGGTGATTGACGGGAACGCAGAAGTAATCATTGATGGCACCTCTCATTTGCTGGCCACGGGTCAGTCCATCATCGTACCTGCCCACACCCGCAATACCATCAAGGCAAGCGAACGTTTTAAAATGATTTCGACCATCATCAAAAGCGGATACGAAGACTTCGTTTAGGGGGTATTTTTTAGTAGATTAATTTCCTTTTATGGGTAACAAAGAAGTAGGACGGCTGGATTATATTTGGCATCATCCTCACTGTCTGGATTGTGTTTAAGTCCGTACCTATCGGGGTTTATAAATTTGATCCCTATCCTTTTATTTTGATGAACCTCAATTTATCGTGCATTGCGGCCTTGCAGGCCACCGTAAAGCCGCCGATTCACTAGCCAAGGTCAATCTTTATCACCCTATTTTAACTACCGCTTTGCTAGAATGGGTATTTAAGGCGTTTACTCTTTTCTGAAAGTAATGCACAAATGTTTGTGGAGCAGCACCGTTTGATTGGTATTAAGCAAGTGCTGCTCCCGAAGAATCTTCTTTTCCTGTGGGTTAGTAGTCTTACCAGATAGTTTTTGAGATGTCAAAAACGAACGTAAATGTAGGAATAAGCCCAAGAATAAATACCAAACCAATGAGCTGATACTTAATTGATTGGGATATACTTTCTGAAAACGCAAACCTGCCAAACCCGCCATAGACCGCAGCCGCTGTACATTACAGAGGTATACCCGGCCGTTGTAAAGGTGCGCATCATCATAGCCAATGACTTCGGCTTCGTTCGACAAAAACATGTCACTCCGCTCAGCTTCCACCAAAAGGTTAGCCATGCGCCCACTCAAACTGCTATTGTTAGGTTTTGTAATAATCAACAGCCCGTTGGGTTTAAGAATGCGGGCGATTTCTTGCAACAGAAATGTTTGATTAGGAATGTGCTCAATGGTTTCCATCAACAACACATAATCGGCCGAATTTGACTCGATAGGCAATGTTTTGTCCAGATCGATAGGCGAACAAATCAACGAATCACTCTTGAGAATATCAGGATGCTTATCAAAAGGCTTGACCTTCGCCCCTGCATTATGCCACAGATTTGCCACATATCCCGAACCCGCAGATACATCTATCACCCGCTTATCGCGTACGTCGTGCTCAGCAAGATAACGGTGTATAAACTCTAAGGCATTGCCTTTGGAATGCGGCACATGCTTGATTTGCTCTTTGTAATTGGACATAATTATCGGAAAATATCAATAGGACGGGTTTTGAATTTAACCTTCCATCGATCAATTTGTTTTTTAAGTTTTAGCGTAAATGTCTCGTCGGGATCGGGCAGCGTACCTAAAAACTTGGGCCCAATTTTGAGGTAATTTTTAAAAAATGTATTGCTACTCAAGCCCCATTTTAAGATAAACTCGGTTCGTCCGTCGTTGCGTTTGACCCGCCCCGTGCTTCTGCTCGCAAAATGGTATACCCGACTTTTACCGATTCCTTTGTAAAAACGGACGCCATAGTGCCACAATTTAATCATAAAATCGGGGTCGCTGTACATTCCCGGAAAAAACTCTATGCTCAAGCCCCCCACGGCACGGTACACAAACGTTGGCAAGACCATCGGATACCATTGGCTGCCGTTCCAGTCTTCTTTCGGATAGCTGGCGTATTCCGACAAAAATTTTGCTTCATCAAATTCTGACGGATGTGTACCGTAATTTTTGTCGGCAATTACGCAGGCATTTCCTTTATCAAAGCCTTCAATCATGGTTCCGCTGATGCACCATTTATCGTCTTTCTGCTTTTTTATTTCTTCCAACAGAAAGAAGTCCCAATCGGGACATAAATACATATCATCGTCAATAAAAACCAGATAATCGGCTACGGCCAAATGAGAAGCCGCATTAAAGCCGTAGCATACTCCGGAGTTCTGACTGCTTTTGGTATAGCCAATGTCTCCCTGCGCTAAAACCCAGTCTTCAGAACCATCTTTTCCTTCGTTGACATGCACAATAATTTGGTGCTTATATCGGCTGTTTTTTCTAATACTATTTACCGCACACTTCAAGTAATCGAGGTTATTCCAAGAGGGAATAAGTATTGAAAAAACGGGAGAATACGCCAAAGACACTTTTTTGTACGTGAACTCCATAGCATTATTTACCATCCTTTTCGGAGAATATAGGCGATATATTCAACGTCTTCTTCGGTCACTTTGGCGTGAAGCGGCAACACCAAATAGCGGTCTTCAATGGCGTCCATTTTGGGAAATTGCCCTGGAGTTCGGCCTCCAAAGATGGTGTATTTATCATTGCGATAATGTACCTGACCCGATTCTACCCCGTGTTCACGTAGGTATTTCACCAGATTTTCACGGTTGTCAACCTCAGCGGTCAACAACCAAGCGGCGTGCTCACGGTCGGTGTATTCGCTTCCGATGACCCGTATCCCTTTAATATCTTTCAATAAATTGCAATACAAACGGTATAATTTTTGGCGGTGCGCCAAATGCTCATCAAACTCCTCAAGAGACGCCAACCCGAGACTCGCAGCAATATCGGTCATCTGATATTTATAACCCACCTCCACGATGTCGTTTTCCCAAATACCTTTTTGTTTGCTGCTACGGTCGATACCGAACCAACGCAAACGTTTGGCTTTTTCCACCAATGACTTATCTTTGACCACCAACATGCCCCCATCGCCCGTTGTGATGTGCTTGATGGCCTGAAACGAAAACATCGTAAAATCGCTTTGACTACCAATGTACTCACCTTTGTATTTTGCTCCTACGGCATGGGCGGCGTCTTCTATGATGGCAATATTGTGTTTTGCTCCCAAGGCCCAAAGTTCGTCCATATCGCAGGGTAGTCCGCCGTAATGCACGCAAACAATGGCTTTGGTTTTTGGAGTAATAAGACTTGCTACATGGTTGACGTCAATATTGAGGTTTTCGTCGACATCAGCAAAGACGATTTTTACCCCCATGTAGAGAAACGGAATATTGGTGGCAGTGCAAGTAAAAACTGGTGCAATCACCTCATCGCCGGCCTGTAAACCCGCCAGCAAGTACGATAAATGCAGCGCATCAGTACCCGACCCTACCGCTAAACTCTTGCAAGGGGCCGTGAATTTTTCTTCAAAGCGGTTTTCAAATTCTTCTACCCTAGGCCCTTGCCCAATCCATCGAGTATTCAGAACTTCGGTCACATTTAAGGCCGCTTTAGCAGGGATGTTTGGATGGAATAACACAATACCATCTCCTGTATCCATTACAGGAAACTCGTTCATAGGTTTTTCAGTAATCATAAAGATAGGTTTTTCAAGTTAGGCTTTAGAGAGGAACGACTATGGAATACGGGCAATTTATTATTTCAAAGCATAAAGGGTTAGATAGATAAAATCATCCATTCCATAGACAAAATTAGTCATTACATAGATAAAAAAACAATAGTGATTAAAAATCTACTATAAATAGTGTCCGTTTTTATATTGATATAAAAATTATTAATTAGACTTTAACACCAAAAATCAATAATACTTAGCATGCCGAATTATTCTCGTAAACGGCTATATAATTTGAAACTAGCTCTTCGCAAAAATTAGATTTTTTATGTTCTTTTGCCCAAAATAATATAGCAGAACGCATTGTAAACTAGGTAGTTTAAATATTTGATAGAGAAGAATATCTACCATCCGACGCAAGAATAGTCAGCAACTTTGGGAAGAATTGTGTTATCGGGCAGGAGGTAATGAGTTACCTAAAAATCGAAAGCCCCCCCCTTCTTAGGAAGGGATTAAGAAACACTTTGAAAAAAGTTAGTAACTCTAACAGAAATTGAAGGTAGGCAGGGCTTAACCTATTGGACGTTTTAGGATAATTTTGAAAAAACTAAACAGCTTCTCATTAGAATCGACCGCAACTCCGAACATAGCAAGCGTTTTGGAAACGCTTTGAAAGAAAACATTGTGACTCCGACGGGAATCGAACCCATATCAAGCGTTTAGGAAACGCTTATTCTATCCGTTGAACTACGGAGTCTATTTTAAAACCACAAGCCCCCAAATCAAGCGTTTAGGAAACGATTATCGGGCGGCGTTCCGCGCTATCCGTTGAACTACGGAGTCTATTTTAAAATCACAAGCCCCCAAATCAAGCGTTTAGGAAACGATTATCGGGCGGCGTTCCGCGCTATTCGTTGAACTACGGAGTCTGATTTTCGGCAAATGTCTGAAAACTATTCGGCAAAATCAACGTCTGTAAAGGGTACATTGAGCCAATTTGGGTAAATAACGTAGTGTTTTTGTTTTATCAACTCAAATAGTTTAGTTCGCAGTTCGCCCAAATTCTCGCTGTTTTGGGCTGAGATAAACACCACGTGCTCTGCCGAAGCATTGTAATAACTCTTTTTGAGCTTTTCAAGCACCATTTCCTTGGTTTGCTCCACCACTATTTCGCCTTCTTCAGTTTCAACCACTTCGTCAAAAGCTTCTTTTTTGGGATGGTACGCGTCAATTTTATTAAATACCATCACCGTCGATTTATCACCTGCCCCGATTTCGGCCAAGGTCTGATTTACAACTTCGATTTGCTCCTCAAACGACGGGTGTGATATATCAACAACGTGCAGCAAAATATCAGCCTCACGCACTTCGTCGAGGGTCGATTTAAACGACTCAATGAGTTTCGTAGGTAGTTTACGGATAAACCCTACCGTGTCGGTCAACAGGAAAGGGATATTTTCAAGCACTACTTTACGCACCGTAGAATCGACGGTGGCAAAGAGTTTGTTTTCGGCAAATACATCAGTTTTGGCCAAGCGACGCATGAGCGTAGATTTGCCCACGTTGGTATAGCCCACCAGCGCCACACGCACCAGCCGGTTACGCTCTTTGCGGCGAGTAACGCTCTGCTTGTCAATCTTTTCGAGCTTTTCTTTCAGGAATGCGATGCGGTCCTGCACAATTCGTCGGTCAGTTTCAAGCTCTTTTTCCCCGGGGCCACGCATCCCGACACCACCTTTCTGACGGCTTAAGTGCGACCACATACGGGTCAATCGTGGGTACATGTATTGATACTGCGCTAATTCCACCTGAGTTTTTGCCTGAGCGGTTTGGGCGCGCATGGCAAAAATATCAAGAATCAATAAGCTACGGTCGAGCACTTTTATGTCTTTAAATTCAGCTTCGAGGTTACGTACCTGCGAAGGAATCAGCTCATCGTCAAAGATAATCATGTCTACGGGGTTGGCAGTCACAAAGGTTTTGATGTCTTCGAGCCGACCTTTTCCGACAAAGGTGCGATTATCTGAATATTCGAGTTTTTGCGTAAATGTCTTGACCGTCTCTACCCCCAAAGTAGAAGCCAGAAATGCCAACTCTTGCAGGTATTCCTGGGTTTGTTCGGCAGTTTGGCGTTGGGTAGTGATGGCAACTAATACGGCGGTTTCCTGTTTTTTGGCGGTTGAATTCATCTATACTTACTTCCCGTCAATCCGGGATTAATGGTTATCCGTTGTTGGTTAAACGGGTATGAATAAACGGTATTATTTTAGAGAAAGTTTCGTTAATTGCCACGAAGTTAAGCCTTTATTTAGACTTTTGTACTTTACAAAACGGCACTGCAAAACACAACCAACGCCAAACGAACCAATCTGTGCGGATTTTTATGTCAGTAATAGCCAAAATGGCCCAGTGGGGAGTTATTATTTATGCTGCCGTCGCCCTATTGATTTGGTGGCTACATCCGCTGGTGTTATTTCGGCCCACGACCTTGGCTACTAGTTATGCGTATAACTTCAAGATTCCGTTTGAGGAAATCACTTTTGAACCCGAAAAAGGCCAAGTCAGACTAAACGCTCTCTGGTTTGGCACGAGAGATTCGGTCGGGCTTAAACGCTCTACGTTCATCCCTGGAAAAGTCGTTTTGTTTTTCCACGGAAATCGCGATAATCTAGCCCGTTGGGGCCGCGAATATGCTGAACGATTTACCAAAAGAGGATACAACGTTTTGATGTACGATTACCGAGGCTACGGCAAAAGCACTGGCAAACGCTCCGAAGAGACCCTCCACCGCGACGCGCAATACGTGTATGATTTCCTCAAAGAGCGCTTTTCAGAAGACTCCATTATCGTATACGGCTACTCCATCGGCTCGGGCATGGCTTCGCGAATAGCGGCTAACAATCGCCCAAAAAGGCTGATTCTGGAAGCACCTTATGCAAGTATCCCAGCGCTAGGCCATACGCAGTTGCCGATTTTCCCGTACGAATGGCTCACGCGGTACAAATTCCGCACCGATAGTTGCTTTGCGCACATTTATTGCCCTATTCATCTTTTTCACGGCACCGACGACGTAACGGTGCCTTACACAAACAGCCTTATTTTGTTATCATCGCACTCTCCTGTTAAGGCTCAATTAACGACACTTCCCAAGGGTCATCACCTGCATTTGGATAGCTTTCCGATGTATCAGTCTACACTAGACAGTTTGTTAAGGGTTGACAACCAGTAGTTCCAATTGAGAACACAAGCGCTTGATTAACATATTGATAATCCGCTTGTTTAGTTCTTCGTCCAACGGGCGGTAGGCTTCGTATTGCTCAGGCGTAAAATGCCCCACAACGACACCGACCAATAGGCTCCGGAAATTGATGTCTTTGCGAATCGTTTTTTCGATGTATATGACTTTGTCTTCGGGTGAATAATTCTCAAAATTAACTTTGCGCTTACTTACTTGATGGCGAAAGAGCAAGACAAAAAGGTCATTTTGGGCCTTGAGAATGGGCCGAAGTACTTCGTTTTGAATTTGTTCAGGGATAGACATATCGAATAAAATCGTTGGTAATGAACAATAGACTATGGACTAAAAAACTTACCTTTGCGCCAGACAAAACCCATATTTATGTCTGAAACCAGCACAATTTCATCGCCTGCCACATTGGCGCAAGAGGCGATTCAATTACTAAAGCAACTGATTGCTACGCAGTCATTCAGCAAAGAAGAAGAAGGAACGGCAGCGCTGATTGAGGCTTTTTTGACGCGTAAAGGCATTCCTTTTCAACGTAAAAAAAACAATATCTGGGCGTTTAATCGCTTTTTTGACCCCAAAAAGCCCACCGTATTGCTCAACTCCCACCACGATACCGTCAAACCAAACCCTTCTTGGACCCTGAACCCCTACGAGCCGCTCGTGCAAGATGGTAAACTGTTTGGTTTGGGAAGCAATGACGCCGGCGGGCCACTTACGTCGCTCATTGTTACGTTTTGTTATTTTTATGATAACCCGCATCTGACCCATAATGTTGCGCTGGCCGCCACCGCCGAAGAAGAAATATCGGGCCGCGAAGGACTGGAAATGATTGTAGATGACCTGCCACCAATTGCCTTTGCCATCGTGGGCGAACCCACCGAAATGCACCTCGCCGTAGCCGAAAAAGGGCTATTGGTATTAGATTGCATTGCGCACGGGAAATCAGGCCACGCAGCCCGTGAAGAGGGAGAAAACGCGATATACAAAGCCATTCAAGACATTCAGTGGATTACCAATTATAAATTCCCCAAAGTATCCCCTACGCTCGGCCCCATCAAAATGTCGGTGACCATCATCAACGCTGGTAGCCAGCACAACGTGGTGCCCGATACCTGTAAGTTCACCGTCGACGTCCGTGTCACGGAGCAATACACGCTGGAAGAAATCATCGAAACTATTCGTCAAAACATCCAATCGGAGGTACATCCGCGTTCGATTCGCCTGCGCCCATCGAGCATTGCTGTGGAGCATCCTATTGTGCAGGCTGGGCTCAAATTGGGCCGTACGGCTTACGGCTCTCCCACTACCTCCGACCAAGCGCTGTTGGATTGTCCCTCTTTAAAAATGGGCCCAGGCCACTCCGAGCGCTCACATACCGCCAACGAATTCATCTACCTGCACGAAATTGAGCAAGGCGTAGCGCAGTATATTAAGATGTTAGAAGAAGTGATTTTGTAAGAAATTGAAACATATTTGGCAAACTGGTCAGGCGCTTCGCGTCACGTATTGTAACCGAATTGCTTTTCAACAAAACATGACCATATCTTGACTATAAATGAACATTAATTAACCATGACAACTCGCAGTTTATCCGACCTTCCCGAAAGCCGCATCCAACAACTTCTCGCTTTCGACCGATTGCTCAACATCATGGATGATTTGCGGGCGCAGTGTCCGTGGGATAAAAAGCAGACAATGCACAGTTTGCGGCATTTGACCATAGAAGAAACCTACGAGTTGTCGGATGCCATCATGGAGAATGATTTGCCCGAAATCAAAAAGGAATTGGGCGATATTTTGCTGCACATTGTTTTCTACGCCAAAATTGCTTCCGAAACTAACGACTTTGAGATAAAAGACGTACTTCACGGTATTTGCGAAAAACTCATCGTGCGTCACCCGCATATTTATGGTGATACAATAGCCGATACAGAAGAGCAGGTAAAGCAAAATTGGGAACAAATCAAACTCAAAGAAGGCAACAAATCGGTATTGGGCGGCGTGCCTGCCTCGCTACCAGCGCTTGTCAAAGCCATGCGTATTCAGGAAAAAGCCCGTGGTGCGGGGTTTGACTGGGAAGAAAAGCAGCAGGTGTGGGAAAAAGTAGAGGAAGAAATGCAGGAATTCAAAGAGCATTTCAACGCAGACGACAATTCGGTGATTGACAAAGAAAAAGCCGAAGGTGAGTTTGGCGATTTGTTGTTTTCATTGGTCAATTACGCCCGTTTTATTGATATAAATCCTGAAACGGCTCTGGAACGTACCAATAAAAAATTCATCAAACGTTTCACCTACCTCGAAACCCAATCCCGCGCCGACGGCAAACAGCTACATGAAATGACGCTGGCCGAAATGGATGAATATTGGAATAAAGCCAAAGCCCTATAAAATTCTATCAACGGATTGAGTCTCAACTCCGTTACTTTTTCTCAAATGAACGTCTATTGAATAATCAGGGCCCTGATTACTCAATAGACGTTCATCATTAAAGGGGAAAACAATGCACTTCAAGCTGTTTATTTTGGTGCTTTCTCTGTTTGTGCTCACTGCACAGGCCCAAACCCCTTTTACCGCTTCTTGGGATTTTGAAGAAAATACCAGCGGCTCTGTCAACAGCCCAAATGTGAATATTTCATCAGTCGGACTAAGTGGGAATGTGAATCAGGCAGGCTATCCAGCGGGTGCATCAGGAACCGCCATCAGCATCCGCCTCTGGTCAATAGGCAGCCTAAATACCAATAAATATTTAGAGTTTTCAATTACTCCCAAAAACTATCGATGCGCCATTACATCGGTTTCTTTCGCCTGTAACCGCTCGCCGCAAGGGCCCACGCAAGTTGCATTGCGCTCAAGTCAAGATGGATTCAGCGGCAATCTGGGTTCAGGTTCGGTAGGCGAAAACTTCGGTACGCAGAATTATTCCATTTCGTTCAGCGGTCTCGAAAACACCGTAACATTTCGTATTTATGCTTACAGCGCCATGGATGATTTAGGTACGCTTCGCATTGATAATCTGCGCGTTAACGGCAACGTCACCGTTGTACCTTTGCCAGTAGAGCTTACTTATTTTCGGGGAGAGGTAGTTGATAATCAAGTGGAATTAAATTGGGAAACGTCTTGGGAACAAAACGCCAGTCACTTTGACGTTCAGCGAAGCCGCGATTTAAGTGAATTCGTCACGTTTCAATCATTGACCGCCGCCGGCGATATCAGCGAGCGAACAATCTATACCGCCACCGACGCCGCACCCGTTCCGGGTGTGATCTATTATCGACTGCGCCAAGTAGACCGCGACGGGCAATTTGTATATTCCAAAATAATCCCCATTCATTTTGACATAAATGCGCCCCAACTTTGGGTGTTTGGCAATCCGACTTCAGCCCGAAATATTCAGGTGAGGCTTCGCCATTTTCTGCCTTCCGAAATTAAATTATTCTCGTTTAATGGGCAAGCTATTCCGCTTCAGTGGCAGTCTTTGGGGATTGAAGATTACATTTTTCAAACAATTGCCCCCGACGGGTGGTATTGGTTAGTGGGTGAGCATCAAGGTAAACGCGTCAGTCAGAAAATTTGGTTGGCTGACTAGTAACTCACTCGCATAATTTATCCATTCGCAACAATTATGAAAAAGGCTCTCATCGGGTTTCTGATGCTCTTTGCAGGTATTCAATTCCTGTATGCGCAATCTTTACCCACACTTCCTCAACTCACCGAGCGCCAAGCACGGCTCCAACGCACTGGAACTTGGACGCTGGCTGGGTGGTCGTTGGCCAATCTAGCGGTAAGCGGCATTGCCATCGGCAAAGCCGAAGGTAGCGCGCGGTATTTTCACGAGATGAACTTGTATTGGAATGCCGTCAACGTAGGGATTGCAGGCGCGGGTTTGTTGAGCCTGCGTAAAAAAAGCCCTCCTCCTACCCTTTCTTCAACCGTAAAAGAACATTATACGTTACAAAAAACGTTGCTTTTCAATTCGGGGTTGGACGTGGCCTACATCACAAGCGGATTTTGGTTATTGGACAAATCAAAAACTGAGACAACCGTTACTCGCCAGAACCGCTTCCGGGGATTCGGGCAGGCAGTGGTGGTGCAAGGTGGTTTTTTGCTAATTTTTGACGTAACCAATTACCTCCTTCATCGCTCCGACAACGCTCGTCTACATCATCTTTTGGACAAAGTATCTCTCAACAGCAATGGAGTAACGCTACAATTTTAAGCTATCTTTACCGCTAAAATGTTAGCTAAACTCTACCTTGACGACAATGATACGTTTCCTCCTTGCGCTGCTGTGCTTGCTGGTAGCCTTTGCACCTCTTTGCATGGCTCAAAGTACCCCTGACACATTGCAGGTAAGTTCAACCGAAACCTCTTCTGAAGAAGACGAAGAAGACCCCGCTTATCCAGAGGTAGCCGAATCTGAACAAGACAGTACCAAGCAGTTTTTTATCCGTTTCAATGCCGACGGAACGGCTTCTACGGGAAACGTTGAGCGAATATTATTGCAGCTTACATCAGCATTGGATTGGAAACCCAGCAATCAATTTAAGCTATCTAGCAGTCCATCTTTTATTTATGGACAACAAAATAAACTGTTGACCGAGCGCGAATTTTTTGCTGATGTCCGGGGGTCGTTTTGGCACCAAAAACAAGTTTATGGCCTTGCTTTTGTAGCTTGGGATAAAAGCAATTTAAGGCGCATCCTCAATCGGTGGACGCAGGCCGCCGGGATTGGCGTAAAGTTGATTCAGCGAAAGAGGGCTTATTTTTCGGTTACCAACCTCATTTTACACGAAGTGACCGATTTTACCGAGCGAGATGACATTGATGTTTGGCGAAATTCAACCCGCTTATTGGGAGAATTTGCCCCCGATAAAGCGGGGAAGTTTACCATTATAAGCATTGCATTTCTGCAACCAGCCATCTCGGTCAAAAACAATTTTCGCTGGAACGGCTCTTTAACTTTTGCTTACAAAATGAGTAATCACTTGAGCTTACGCACTAAATTTGAAAATGCGTACGAAAGCTACGTAGTACTCGGACGTAAAACCAACGATTTCCGCTGGACCATCGGACTGTCTTTTGAAAATTAATATCTCATTGTTGTGAACCCTGAATTGCCACTCAACAATTCGTCTATTTTCGTCTACGGCACTTTAATGCAGGGCTTTACCAACCCGTTTGCCAAGAAAATTCGTCAAAACGGCATTTGGCGCGGTAAAGCATCTTTTGCAGGTGCATTGTATGATTTGGGCGACTATCCTGGAGCCATTTATCAGCCTCAAAGCCCCCATCGCGTACAGGGTGAAGTATGGGAGTTGGAGGAGTTTCAAAAAACAATCGCCGCATTGGACCGCTACGAAGGAATCCAAGCTCGGAACCCCGAATACGTTCGACAGTCTATTCCCGTCACTCTTGAAAACTGCGCCGACGGCGTTTGTTGGACGTATCTTTTTTGTCAATCGGTCGAATCATTTATCTTTATTCCGCATGGTGACTATCGAAAATGGTTATCGGACGGTAAACAACATTTGTAATTAATGGGCGTTTTCATAACTATTGTCTTATTACCCTAACGTGTGAAGCATTTTAGCCATTTTCTCCTTTTATTTTTTTTCCTACTCACTGGTCAGCTTTTTGCCCAAAAAGGCTATGTTCTGGGCAAAGTACTGGATGTTGCGACCAAGCAGGGTGTCAATTTGGCGACCATCACCAATCTCAAAACCCGCGACATGACCCGCACCAATAAGTACGGTGTGTTTTTTTTGGATGCCTCCGTGGGGGACTCCATCGAAATCGCCAGTCTCACCCACGAGCGCGGTGCTTTCCGCTGGAATGGCGATGCCGAAGAGCTAACGTTTATGTTGAAAAAACTGGATAAAGCCATCGAGCTTCCCGAAGTACGGGTAACTTCCAAACGCGAGCAAGAACTGCAAAAGGAGATTGCCCGGGTGGTAGCTGAGCCAGAGGCCCGCAAAAATTTATCGTTTGGCGAAGCCATCAAAATGGCACAATCTCCCATCAGTCTGCTGTACGAGTTGTTTAGTAAATCGGCCAAAGAAGACCGAAAAGTGGCCATGCTGATGCAGGAAAAACGCCGCCGCGATTTGGCCAACTACCGCTTTGCCATGATTGCGGGTCAGGCCACCGAGCTGAGCGGTGAGCGGCTAGAGCGGTTTCGTTATTATTGTAATTTTTCGGAAGAGTTTTTGCTCCTTTCGAGCGACTATGAGCTTACCTACGAAGTACTCCAACACTGGTATTCATTCAAAAGATTCAAAAAATAAGCCAAAAAACTTGCAGTTTTAACGCCTTTTTTCGATTATTCACCTCTTTTAGTCAAATCCCTTATTTTCACCTAAAAACCATAAAATCATGAGTGCATTCTCAGATGTTGTTGAAAAGTCGCTGGAACAATTAAGCAGTGTTGGAGTAGCGGCCGACGAAGCCCTTGTGACAGCAGTAGCCAAAGGCTTAGGACCGTCTATTTACAATCAGGATTCTTCTTTAGTGGCGTCATCAGATCAGGAAGAACTAGACCGTGTAAAAACCAACTTTTTGATTGGTAAATTGGGATTGGCCGACGGCCCCGAACTGGACGCCGCCATTGCCGAAACGGTCGCCACGCTCAAAGGTGTAAACCGTAAATTACGAGTGGTATTTTATTATCTACTTGTCAAAAAATTTGGAAAAGAAGCTATCTACTCATAAGCCATACGAATCTCTTTTTCACAATAAAGCCGTCTGATAGAGACGGCTTTATTGTGTCTATGGCAGCGACAAAACCGCTTTTATGCTGGGTTGATTCGCCTTGTAGCATTTTCAGAAGAAAACACTTCTTCGTCCCCTTCCTCATCTGTCAAAATATTAAAGCTAAAATCCAGCGGGTCGAATGTGCCCAGTAGTTTCTCCAAAAATGTATTATCATTCAAGTAAAAATTCAAAAAATTATCACTCCGTTCCTGCAAACTTCCGTTCGGGAAAAGCTTTGATTTTAGGCCCAATAACTGATTGACCTCCGTCTCATAGTTGCGCTCTTCTGCTTTTTTTAGGCGTTTTTCTACGTTTTCCAAGGTATTAAGCACCTTGGTTTTTTCGGCATTTACCGCACCTTCCAAGGTCTTATCAATGGAAATAGCTTTACGCAAAATAGCCACAAAAACCTCCTCAATAGCACGTTTTTCCTCGGTGAGTTCCAACGACAACGAAGATGTTTTTTCAACAAACGTCTTTCGTAGTTTTACATCATCCCAAAATAATTCCTCAACGGTTACGCCCAATTTTTCGGCCCGTTTTTGACTGGCCGAATTAATGTATAATGCAAAATTTCGCGGCAGCAACATCGGAAAAGGCACTTGAAAATGATCAAAAATCCCCTTCAACTGCAACCAATACGGCACTTCTGAAGGCCCGCCGATGTAAGCAAGGTTGGGTAAGATAATCTCCTGATACAGTGGCCTCAAGACCACATTTGGACTAAAACGCTCGGGATGTTGATGCGCAATGGCGATAATTTCTTCCTTCGAAAACACCAAATCACTGTTGAGCACCCGATAAATATCTCCCTCTTTGACGATGCGCTCACGCAGGCCATCTACCAAATAAAAAAAGTTAATTTCGCGGGGCGTTATCTGCGTATGGTAGCCTTCTGCCTCGAGTTTTTGAGTAGTGGCATTGCTGATTTTGTGGGCTTCCTGGTGCAGAAGTTCAGATTCAACGACGGGTAGAAACAAACGTTTTAGTTCGGCATCGTCGCCATCAATGCAGACCAAACCCTCGGCTCCAAAAAGCTCATTCATATAGCACCGAACGGCATCCGCCAGGGTATCGCATTGCAAATAAGCTTTTTCAAACACAGGAACCCGCTCAGGCAAGATTTTGAGCGCTTCGCCCAGTTCGCGGGGCGTCATACGCCCTACTGCACCGCGCTGCTGGGTTTGCCAAGTATATTTTTTACCAAAAAGATTAAAGTAACTGATTTCATCAAAATCATGGTCTTCTGTAGCCATCCAATATACTGGCACAAACTTGGCGTCGGGATAAGCAGCCTGTAATTTTCGCGCCAAATTGACGGCGGTGACAATTTTATAAATAACGTACAATGGCCCCGTAAATATATTTAGCTGGTGACCAGTGGTGACTACAAACGTATTGGGGTCATTGAGAATGGTTAAATCTGGTTTGACCGATATATTTTTATACTGCCGTTCAAGTGCTTTTACGAGTACTGCTCGGTGCTCAGACGGAAACTGACTTTTGTCTTTTATCTGTTTTTCAAAATTGCTTAATGTCGGAAAATGTCCGTAAAAAGGCTGTAAATGAGCTTTTTGGGAAATATAGTCTAAGAAAAGCGGTGGGAACGCGCCCGTAGTTTCAAGTGGTAAGGGTTGACAATGCATGTTTGAGGGAAAATTTGACATTAGACAGACACCGGATCAGTTCGCCAAAACGGTTAGACATTGAGAATCAACATTCCGCTTCCAAGTCTAAACACGTAAACGAAACACCTCTCCGTAAAGTTTCCCTATCTTTGCAACTACTGCTCTTAAATGCTAAACCCCAATTCTTTTGAACATTATCGTCATCATACCTGCCTACAACGAACAGGAAGCCATTGGAAAAGTTATTGCCGAAATTCCGAAAGAATGGGTGCGGGAAATCGTCGTGGTCGACAATCGCTCCACCGACCAAACGGCGGCCCGCGCGGCCGAAGCGGGCGCGACCGTAGTGCCTGAGCCTTTGCCAGCCTACGGTAGAGCTTGTTTGCGCGGCATGGCGTACGTGCAATCGCTCAAACTCCCACCCGACATCATTGTTTTTGTAGACGGCGACCATTCTGATTATCCCGAACAACTCCCTGATTTGGTGAAGCCTATTCTGGAACAAAACTACGACATGGTGATTGGCTCACGGGCCTTAGGAAAGCGCGAAAGTGGCTCCATGACGCCCCAACAGGTATTCGGCAATTGGCTCGCTACGTTTTTGATGCGCTTACTCTACGGCGTCAGCTATACGGATTTGGGGCCGTTTAGAGCCATCAAATGGGATAAACTTTTGGCGTTGGATATGCAAGACACCACCTATGGCTGGACCGTCGAGATGCAGCTCAAAGCCGCCAAACACCGGATGAAAACCACCGAAGTGCCCGTAAAGTACCGAAAGCGTATTGGTTTTTCGAAGATTTCGGGCACCCTAAAAGGCGTTATTCTGGCTGGTTACAAGATTATTACTACAATTTTCAAGTATTGGTAAAACCCACAGGTTTCTACCGATTTATCCCGTAATTTTGCGAAAAATTTCAGAAGATGTCCCAACGCATTATCATAGACGTTCTTGGATGGATTGGTTCGGTACTGGTCGTAGCGGCGTACGCGCTCAATATCAGCGGCCGTTTGCATCCCAACTCCCATTTTTATTTATGGGCCAATTTGGCTGGCAGTATTTGTCTGATTGTCAATACCCTGTTTCACAATGCCATTCCTTCTGCCGTAGTCAATATAGTGTGGGTAGGAATTGCGATTTGGGGCATGGTGAGAAGGGGAAAAGAAAGTAACGTTTCTTAAAATCAGAATTATACAACAAAAATTCACCAGTACATTAATTTAATATACAACAATGCAAGTTTGGAAATTTGGCGGAACGTCGGTAGGAAAACCCGAACGGATGCACTCAATCAGAACACTTATTACGGCCGACAGCGGCCGCAAAATTGTGGTATTGTCGGCCCTATCTGGTACGACCAATGCGTTGATTTCGATGGGAGAATCGGCAAAAGCGAACAATGACGCCGAAGTACAAGAAAAAATAGATGCCTTGAAGGCGCACTACGATGCGTTTATCAAAGAATTATACAGCACCGAAGAAAGTCTGAAAAAAGGACAGACCATCGTCGACAATGAATTCAATTTCATTCGTTCGGTGTTGAAAAGCCGTCCTTTTACCCTCAAACAAGACAAAGAATTGGTGGCACAGGGCGAAATCATGAGCACGCAACTGTTTCAGGGCTATCTGGAAGAGCAAGGCGAAAGCTCGGTACTGCTGCCAGCGCTTGATTTCATGCGCATCGACACCGACGGAGAGCCTGAACTCGAAACCATTGAGGCGCTTTTGGGCGACATGCTCGACCACCAGACTGACAAACAACTCATCATCACGCAGGGGTTCATTTGCCGTAATCCTCGTGGCGAAGTAGACAACCTCAAACGCGGCGGTTCTGACTATACTGCGTCTTTGATTGGCGGGGCGATTCGGGCCGAAGAGATTCAAATCTGGACCGACATCGACGGAATGCACAACAACGATCCACGTATTGTAAAACGTACATTCCCCATCCGTGAGTTGACTTTTGAAGAAGCCGCCGAATTGGCGTATTTCGGAGCCAAAATTCTCCACCCAAGTACCATCACGCCCGCCAAAATGCGCGGCGTGCCCGTACGTTTGAAAAACACGATGGAGCCGCAGGCATTTGGTACGTTGATTGCAACGACCACCACCGACCGCGAAATCAAGGCCATTGCCGCCAAAGACGGTCTCACGGCCATTTATATTCACTCAACGCGTATGCTGAATGCCTACGGTTTTCTGCGTCGGGTGTTTGAGATTTTTGAAAAATACAAAACCCCCGTCGATATGATTACGACCTCCGAAGTATCGGTGTCGGTCACCATCGACAACGATACAAACTTAGCCAAAATCACGGCAGAGTTGAGCGAAATCGCCGATTTAGAAGAGCACGATCGCGATTTGTCCATCATCTGCATCGTAGGGGATTTCAAAGCTGACAAAGAAGGAATCGCCCTGAAAGTATTTGAAGCCATGAAACATATCCCGATTCGGATGATTTCTTATGGTGCATCAGAGCATAATCTGTCAATTCTGGTGTGGACCAAAGACAAAGCGGAAGCGCTGAATGTGCTCAACGAGCGCTTGTTCTACTACGAAGATGCCATGAAGAATATCTTCACGGCGCAGTAGTGGAGGAGTATTAACTGGAGTGTCCACGCTGACAAAAACAAAAACGAATGCTACAACTGAATTTTATCCGCGACAACCGCGAACTTACCATTGCTGGTTTAGAACGCAAATATTTTAAAGGAGCCACCGAAGCCGTTGATAAGCTTTTGGGGTTGGATAAACAACGACGCGATACACAAAGCGAACTAGATGCCACTTTATCACAATCCAACACGCTAGCCAAGCAAATCGGGCAGTTGATGAAGGAAGGCAAAAAGGAAACTGCCGAAGCCGCCAAAGCCCAAACCGCCACGCTAAAAGTACGCGCTAAAGCCCTGGAAGAGAGCCTCAAAGAAGTAGAAGAGCAGTTGCAGGCTACCTTGGTTCTGTTGCCCAACCTTCCCCACGAAAGCGTACCGCCAGGTCGCACCCCCGAAGAAAACGTGGAAGTGTACACGTGGGGCGAAAAACCAAGCCTTCATGAAGGCTCCAAGCCACACTGGGATTTGATTGAGCAATACGACATCATTGATTTCAAACTCGGTACAAAAATCACGGGCGCGGGTTTTCCCGTCTATAAAGGCAAAGGCGCTCGGTTGCAGCGCGCCATGATTCAGTTTTTTCTGGACCAAGCCGTAGAAGCAGGATATTTGGAAATTCAACCGCCGATCCTTATCAACGCTGAATCAGGCTTTGGTACGGGACAGTTGCCCGACAAAGAAGGCCAAATGTACCACGCCACCGTCGACGATTTATACTTGATTCCTACCGCCGAAGTTCCGATAACCAACCTGTACCGCGACGTCATCGTGGCAGAAAATGACCTGCCAATCAAAAACGTAGGCTACACACCTTGTTTTCGTCGTGAAGCGGGTAGCTGGGGTGCGCACGTGCGCGGTCTGAACCGTTTGCACCAGTTTGACAAAGTAGAAATTGTGCAGGTTCGCAAAGCCGAAGAATCATATCAGGCGCTCGACGAAATGGCCGAACACGTAAAAGGTTTGCTCCAAAAGCTGGAATTACCTTTCCGCATCATCCGTCTCTGCGGCGGCGATATGGGCTTTACGTCGGCGCTTACCTTTGACTTTGAAGTGTGGTCTGCTGCGCAAGCCCGCTGGCTGGAATGTAGCTCGGTTTCTAATTTTGAAACCTATCAGGCCAATCGTCTGAAACTTCGTTACAAGACTGAAGGCAAAACACAATTGCTTCATACCCTCAACGGCTCGGCGTTGGCCTTGCCCCGTATTTTGGCGGCTCTACTCGAAAACAACCAAACGCCCGAAGGCATTCGCATTCCGAAGGCATTGGTTCCGTATTGCGGTTTTGAAGTAATTCAATAAATTGGGGATGAGGCCGGTTGCTCACAACCGGCCTCACTGCTGGTGTCGGTTGCTCACAACCGACACTTTTTTACAGCTTTTTCAACGATTCCAATAAAGAAGATAACACCTTAAATGCCGTTCCGTGGCGTATTCCTTCGGGGAATTTCACTTGGTCAGATACATCTTCCCACGTTTTCAGGTCTTTTGAGCGCACCGCCCCATATTTATGTTGGGTGTATTTGTCGAAGTACACATACACGTATTCTCCCACTTCGATGGCCGTTGGGCCTTCGGCCCAGTAATCACCCGTAATGGGCGCCGAAACCTGCGTAGGAAAAGGCCCTAGCGCGCTGTTGGCCTTTGTGATACGAATATTTTTCTCGGCAGGCTTCGGGTTTTCGTTTTTCAAAAACATGTAGTAATCTTTCCCTTTTTCAAAAATCGTGGCATCAATCACACTAAACTCAGGGTTGAAATACATTTTTGTTTCGCTGAAAGTTTTAAAGTCGGGCGTGGTGACGTAATACATACGGTGGTTTAATCCTTTTTCTTTCTCAGAATCTGCTACATCGGTATGCCGTCCTGGAATAGTAGTCGCCCAAAAAATCAGGAATAACTTTGTTTTTTTATCGTACGCAATCTCAGGAGCCCAACTATTTTTGGCGGTGGGTTCATGCTCCATGACCGAAATGGCTTTTTGTTCTGACCAGTTCACCAAGTCTTTAGACGACGCATAACCCACGATTTTATCCCACCAACCGCTCGTCCAAACCATATGAAAAGTACCGTTTTTATCTTGATAAATACACGGGTCGCGCATGAGTTTATCTTTCCCGATTAGGGGCTGTAAAAAAGACTTTCCGCCTTTTAAGGCCTGCCACGTGAGGCCATCGGTGCTGTAAGCAAAGTGAAGTCCGTCTTCCCCATTTTTTATAAAATACGAAAAAAGATAAGCTTCTTTTTGAGCAATTGCTACAAAAGGAAAAAGCATTAAAAAGACCAAAGACCTGATTTTCATTTGGATAGAGGTTTTAATATCAATTTATTTCGTAAAAATCTTCAGGGTTACTCCTCATAATTCTCCTGCACCGTACTGTTGGTCGTTAGTTTTTAAGTACCAAAACGCCCCCCACGATAATCAGCCCAATACCAAATATTCGCCAAATATTCATGGGATGAACGGCAAAACCCACCCACCCAAAATGGTCAATCAACACCCCCGCCACTAGCTGTCCTGCTATGATAAGACACAGCAGATTGGCGGGCCCGATTTCTTTCACTATCAAAATAACGGTCAGAACGTAGAATGCCCCAAACACCCCTCCTAGCCATTTCCACCAGCTGATACTTCTGAAAGTTTCAAAGCTTGGAATAGAATCTTTGTTGAAAAGCATGTAGCAAACCAACAAAACACATAAACCTGTGGCAAACGAAAGAATGGAAGATAAAATGGGGTTTTGGGTAGCAAGACGCAGTTGTGAATTAACCCCAGATTGAAACGTATTGGTTACGCCAATCAAAAAAGCCAACAATAGAAAAAAGTAATTCATGGGAAGTTAAAGCCAGATGAGTTCTGCAAACTTCCCAAAAAAATGGCGGAATAAAAAACAGTTTACTTGGCTCGAATCGCCTCAACAGGGTCCATACGGGCGGCTCCGAAGGCGGGCACGATGCCCGCCAAAACACCGATTATACTTGAAACACTCAGTCCGAGAAAGATGTTTTTGGGCGAAAGAACAATCTCCAAAGTGCCCAATTGGATAAAAGACATTACGTAAACCAGTCCAATTCCAACCAGCCCGCCGATGAGGCTCAGGAAAATGGCTTCAAACAGAAATTGAAATAAAATGAAGTAATTTTTGGCGCCTAACGATTTTTGGATGCCGATGAGGTTGGTGCGTTCTTTGACTGACACAAACATAATGTTGGCAATCCCGAACCCTCCCACTAAAATAGAAAAGCTACCAATCACCCAGCCTACCAGCGTAATCACCCCAAACAAACTTGAAACTGCCTTTGTGGCGGCCTCTGGGCGATTGATGGAGAAGTTGGTAGTCTGGGAAGGTTTCAAGCCGCGCTTAGTACGTAGCAATCCTACAATTTCGGCCTCTAGCTCTACCAATCCTTCGTCTTCGGGTTTGCCTTTGACCACGATGGATACAGAACTACTGATGCGGTTTTGGAATGATTTTGCAAACGTTAAAAACGGCAACAAAACTTTGGTGTCGGGATTTCCCGCAATATCAAACAGCCCTTTTCCTTTTTTCTTTTGAACACCGATAACGGAATAGTTCAATCCTTTAATTTTAAAGCTTTTTCCGATGGGTTCGGGATCATTGGGAAATAGTGTTTCGGCAATTTCGGCCCCTATAATGGCAACGCTCCGTCCAGCGTCTATTTCTTGCGGTGTAAAATACCGGCCCTTTTCAATTTCTACATCAGAGACTTTGTTGAAGTCATAAGTCATCCCCTGAATCAACGCATCCATGCTATTATTGCCGTTTTTGGCCGTCAATCCGCCTTTAAATCCCATCGCCACTACCGCCTCTGCCCCTTCCATTCGTTCGGCCAAAAATTTGTAATCACTGTAAGAAGTTTCTGGCCACTGAAAATACTTCCACCACTGAAACTCCCCTCCGAAATTCCACGGCCATTTCTGCACATACACTACGTCGGTACCGATGGTTGCCAAACTTTGGCGAATACTCCGCTCCAGTGAATCAACGATGGTAAAAACGCCAATGATGGCAAAAATTCCGACCGTTACCCCCAGCAACGATAAGGTGGTACGCAAAAGATTGGAGCGCAATGCCTGCCAAGCAAAACGCAGACTTTCAAACGTTTGACGGAAAAACTTCATGGCCTTTGACGGTTTATTTTAATCAGTTTGAGGGGATTGACAACAAAAATTCTACATCCAATTCATATTTAACCAACATTTTACATGAATGGCAATCGGCCGGTTTGATTGGTGGCGAGTCAGGCGCGTCATTTACTAACCTTCTGTTGTTCAAAAGATAGCACAACCCTATCTCCATACAAATTCGAGCGTATTTTACCGCCAATTCAGAAATTTAGATTTTCTTTGCAGTAAACTCATAGCATGACTATCAAGAGGTGATTGGAAGGATGAGTTCCTTCAAAAATTTGCCGTTCATTCGGCCCATTCAATCCATAATTTTTGTATGAAAATCAGCACAAATTCGCGTACCGATCTTTTTGTTCATATCAGTCTTGTCGTAGCGCTTGTTGTGGCACTATTTTTGGGGTTCTTCTTTTTGTATTTACCATTTACAACCAATCACGGACAAAGTATTACGGTACCAGACCTAACGGGCATGAGTACGCAACAATTGGAAGATTACCTCGAAGAGCGTAATCTACGCTACGAAGTAGTTGATTGTACGTTTGTTGTGGGTCAAAAACCTTTGACGGTGATTCGCCAAAACCCCAAGTCGGGTTTACGCGTCAAGGAAGACCGCAAAATATACGTTTACATCACGGCCCTAACCGCACCAAACGTCAAAATGCCTCAATTGGAAGACCGTACCTTAAACAGTGCCAAAGCAGAGTTAGGACGGTTGGGATTGCGCTTAGGCGAAATAAAATATGTTCCTGACCCAGCCCAAAACTCGGTGATGGCCCAATTGTTCAACGGAAAACGCATCACACCGGGCACGCTCATTCCGCAGGGTTCCATCATTGTTTTGGAAGTCGGAGATGGCATCGGAAATACTGAATTTGATGTTCCAGACGTTGTAGGTAAAACACTCGAAGAAGCTGACTTTGTCCTAAAAGCCTCCAGCCTCAAACGTGGACTTGTTATGCCCGTAGAAGACCCTACCAAAGCACCAGGAACGGTCATTCGACAAAATCCAGAAGCAGGGGCAGGAAATAAAATCCATGTAGGCGAGGTGATTGACTTATGGGTAGTTGGCGGACAGCCTGATACGCAACCTGAACAACAGAATGAATAATTTTAGCGGAGCAAGAAATAAAAAATTAACCCTTACCAAAAACAGGACTTCCGTTATCGGATATTTCTTAACGAATACGCCTAACGCAGCCTTTTGTGCAAAAAGGCTGCGTTGTATTTTGTTACTTACGCTTTTGAGCTGTACCGCTCATGCCCAACTCATTGGGTTTCCGATTGCTCCAACACAGGCTCCTTCCACTGCCAAAAACGCCCGTACTCAGGCAGTTTCATTGCCTTTTTTTGATGATTTTTCATTGACCAACGGTAGCGCTCCCTCCCCTGCTTTATGGATTGCTGGCGGCGGAACCTACGTCAATAACACAAATACACTCAACCACCCCACGGTCAATGTAGTTACATTTGACGGGGCCAATGCCGCTGGTCAACCGTATAATTTGGTCAACCAAAACGCGCAGGGCAACAGCGACACCCTCACTTCCCAGCCCATCAATCTGACGGGCCTTACCGTTGCTGATTCTATTTATCTCAGTTTCTATTGGGAATTGCGCGGTTTGGGGGAATTTCCCGATGCTGATGATTCTTTACGAGTTCAGCTTTTAAATGATAAGGGAGTTTGGCAAACCATCTGGAAACAAGCCGGCGGAGTACCTAATCCTAACTTTAACTACGTGCAGTTGGCTATTCGAAACAGCGCTTATTTTCACGCAAATTTTCAATTCCGCTTTCAGGCATTTGCGCGTCAATCGGGGCCATTTGATTCGTGGCACGTTGATTATGTATACCTCGACAAAGGCCGGCGTTTAAACAGATACATTCAGGATGTATCCGTCAGCCTGCCCGTCAGTTCTTTTCTGAAACGATATTCGGCCATGCCGCTCAAGCAGTATTTGGCTAATGCTGGAGCCGAAACTGCCGATTCGGTGTTCACCCGCATCAACAATCTTCACAATATTTTTAACTCGACGGCCTTTTCATACACCTTAAAAGACGAACTGAGTGGGCGAACGTTTCAAACAATTCTCCGAGACAATTCTGTATTTATTGATCAGTTCAGTGCCCAAAATAAAAGTGTTAAGCCTCAAGCTATCCGCGTTGACACCAACGTTACCCAACGCCTTTCACTCGTCAATCGCTTCCAAATTCTAACCACCGACGACCGAAATCCTTCCATTCCAGGCATTGATTTACGTCGCAATGACAGTATTTCGGGCAAAACCGTTCTCGATGATTATTACGCCTACGACGATGGCACCGCCGAATTTGCCGTGTACATGAATCGGACGCTGGGCAGAACAGCCGTAAGGTACTTTTTAAACAAACCCGATGTGGTATCGGCCGTAAGAATGAACATTGTCCCGATCTTGAAGGATTTGACGGGGCAATCCATCACCGTTCAGGTATGGAGCAACAAAGACGGGCGCCCTGGCACGGTGCTTCAGCAAAAAGCCTTTCGGGTAGAGTACGCCAAGGCTCGAAACGGTTTTATTGAGTTTCCGTTTGATTATGGCGTGGCAGTTCGCGACACGTTTTATGTGGGCTGGCTTCAAATCGGCACAGATGGCATCGCCGTAGGTTTGGACCGAAATACGCAACATGAAGACCAAATTTTTGTCAATTTAGGGCAGGAATGGGCACCTTATCCTTCGTTCAAAAATGACCCAAATTTGGCGTATTTTCAAGGTAGTTTACAGGTTCGGCCGGTCATGGGCGGCAAGGCTCTGCCTCCAATCACCTCTATAGAGCCCGAAAAAGTAACCGAATGGGAGGTGTACCCTAATCCCTCCAACGGACTGATTCAATGGAAATCTGATGAAATTCAGCGCATTGAAATCTACCATCTCACGGGCGCTTTGGTAAGGCAGCAAACCGTGCAGTCTGCCAACAAAACCATGGATTTATCAGAACTGCCCAATGGACTTTATTTGGTGAGATTATCCAACGACGAGAAAACCGTTGTGAAGAAAATTTTGTTACAACGCTAACACCGCGTACGTATTGAGTAACATTTTTACCATATTTGGCCTTTCAATTCCGTTCCTCTTTATCTATTTTACTTAAAATCAAGCTACCACAATGGATATTACCGTAGAAGAATTAAAAAAACGCATTGAAAGCGGCGAGAAAATCAACCTCATCGACGTACGTGAAGATTACGAATACGAAGATGACAACATCGGAGGGCAGCTTATCCCACTGGGCGAGCTTCCTCACCGAATCCACGAAATTGAAGACCTCAAAGACGAAGAAATTTTGGTACACTGCCGCTCAGGCAAACGCAGCGAAACCGCCCAACGGTTTATGCAAAGCCAAGGTTTTACCAACGTTCGCAACGTCATTGGCGGCATGTTGGCCTACCGCGAATTGGACTAGTTTGGAAATTTAAGTATAGCGTATCAAGTAGTTGGTATTGAGACCTAGGCATTCACTCAATACCAATTACTTGATACTCAAATTCAAGGCTTATACCGACATAATATCCTGCTCTTTAGCGGCAAAGATTTGGTCTACTTTTGAAATAAAACCGTCGGTTAGTTTCTGAACACGCTCTTCACCAATTTTTACTTCATCTTCCGAAACACCTTCTTTGGTCAGTTTACGAATATCGCCGTTGGTGCTTTGACGGATGTTCCGGATATTCACCTTTGCGGTTTCGATTTCTTGTTTTACACGTTTTACCAAATCGCGGCGACGCTCTTCGGTCAGCATCGGAATACTGAGGCGAATGTTTTCACCGTCGTTGTTGGGAGCTAATCCAACGTTGCTGTTCCGAATGGCTTTTTCTATTTCCCCAATCAGTTTTTTCTCAAACGGCTTTATGGTAATCGTACGCGCATCAGGGGTTGTGATGGAAGCTACGTTGTTGAGCGGCGACATTACTCCGTAATATTCCACCTGAATTCCGTCCAACATCGACGGCGAGGCTTTTCCCGCACGGATTTTTGCTAACTCGATGGTCAAGTGCTTGATTGCCCGGTCCATCGTATCTTTGGCGTCTTCGAGATAAAATTCGACTTCTTCCATTGTTACTGTTTTAATTTTTATTCGTTAACTGTGAGATATAGGGGCTATCCCTGATTAGTTTGGTAAAATTAAAGCTTCTTATTCGTTCGTTACCAACGTCCCCACCGATTCGCCATTGATGAGGCGCAGTAGATTGCCTGGTTTGTTCATATCAAAAACGATGATTGGCAAATTGTTTTCTTTGCACAACGCAAAGGCCGTCAAATCCATGATTTTAAGGTTTTTAGCCAATGCTTCATCGTACGAAATTTTCTCATAACGCGTTGCGTTGGGGTCTTTTTCGGGGTCGGCGGTGTAGATTCCGTCCACGCGTGTTCCTTTCAAAACGGCATCGGCGTTGATTTCAATGGCCCGGAGCGCACCTGCTGAGTCGGTCGTAAAATAGGGATTACCCGTGCCCGCGCCAAAAATCACGATACGGCCTTTTTCTAAGTGGCGCACCGCCCGGCGACGAATCATTGGCTCGGCTACCTGCTCCATCTTAATGGCTGAAAGCAAGCGAGTTACCATGCCAAATTTTTCCAGTGAACTCTGAATCGCCATGCTATTGATGACCGTAGCGAGCATTCCCATGTGGTCACCCTGTACCCGGTCAATGCCTGATTTTTCAACCGAGGCTCCGCGAAATATATTACCTCCTCCAATGACCACTGCCACTTGTACGCCAGCATCAACGATTGTTTTTACTTCTTTGGCAAACTGCTGGAGAATGTCAAAATCAATCACCTGCTTTTTGTCAGCACCGCTGAGTGCTTCACCGCTGAGTTTGAGAAGAATACGTTTATATTTAGGTTGAGACATGGTTGATATATTAGTTAGTTTGTATTGTGCAACTTAAGTTCATAACGTTGGTCAATGAACTCATTATTTATTCAAATTCAATCAAGATTTGGTTTTTATCCACCGTATCTCCTTTGTTTATTTTAATACTTTTTACGACTCCTTCTCCTGGTGATTTGAGGGCATTTTCCATTTTCATGGCCACCAATACAAGGACCACATCGCCCGCTTTGACCACATCGCCCACCTGCACTTTGATGTCCCAAATCAACCCCGGCATGGGTGCTTTGAGGTTATTGACTTTATTTTTTGCGGCGCCAGTCATGCCCATTTGCTCCAACAATAAATCAAAACGGTCTTTGGCGGCTACGGTGTAAGTGCTTTGGTTGATTTTGACCTTAAAACTTTTTTCGGCATAATCAGCTTCAATAACTTCGGCATTGTACGAACGACCGTTTTGCAAAATATGAAAACGTCCGTTGTCCAACGCCACCAAGTCCCACTGAAAAGGCTGACCGTTTAGGGTTGTTTGCCCTTTATTAGAATCAATGTCAAAGGTTTGTCGTTCGTTGATGGTTACTTTTAACATAGTAATATTGGTTAAAGAGAAAGGTATTTCGTGTCAATTTTTGGCAATACTAAGCCGCTCTCGACGATTGACCAGATAAATGCCCGTTAGGATAATGGCCATTCCGAGATATTGTTGAAAACTAATCCGCTCACCGTCAAAAAGCCCCCAGCTGATGGCCACAATCGGAATTAAATACGTAACCGACGCCGCAAACAGGCCAGAAGCCAATTGCACTATCCGGTTAAACAACACCGACGCCAAGCCCGAGCCTACCAACCCCAACGCCAATAAAATAAGGCTCGGTTGGAAATTTTCAGCGAGGGTGATTTTGGGAAAGAAATCCGTAAAAAACAAGATAACAAATGAAATAGGGCCCGTAAAAGCAAACGTCCAAGAGGTCATGGCCAAGGACGGTAAATGACTCAAATGGCGTGAAATAGTATTGATATTAATACCATACAACACCGTGGCAAGCAAAATCAAAAACGCGTAGGGATTAGCGATATTTAAAGCCCCCGCCCCTTTGGAAAAAATCAAAAAAGAAGAACCCAACAACCCCAGCAAAATGCCTATAATCTGCACAGGACGACGCGGTTGTGCAAAAAACAACACGCCAATCACGAGTGTAAACAACGGACTCAGGGAATTGAGCATTCCTGACAAAGAGCTGTTTAGTTTTGTGCCCGCTAAGGCAAACAAAAACGCTGGAATGACAAACCCCGTCAGAGAAGATATTAATAAATAAGGATAACGGTCAACGGGAATTTTGCGGCGTGAGCTAACCATGATAGGAATAAAAAACAGCGAAGCCAAAAACAATCGCCCCGCTGCTACTTCCGTTACGCTAAAGGTAATCAGGCTTTTTTTGATTAAAAAGAACGATGTTCCCCAAGTAAGGGCTACTAATACCAACAGTATCCACGCCTGAAGGGGACTTTTAGAAGAATCGTTCACTTTTGAAATGATTAGCGTTAAGACCCACGGCAAAATCGTCATAACTCACAATACATGACATTTTGCCGCTGCAAAAATAGTGGGTTTATTTGATTTCAAAGTGCTTATCGGCAAAGTTCATGTATTGTTGCCAATCATACAGCAGAATATCATGTTTCCCCTCGCGAATGTGATACCCAATGGTTTTTCCAACTGGACTGTTTGGCATGGGCATTGTATTGGTTCCCAAACCCGTTTTTTTGTACAATTGATAGACCTTTTCCGCTTCTACTGCTCCCAAAAACTCACCTTTGGGGTCGGCCCAAATATCTTCGGTGGCACTGGCTACGTACAGCGGACGCGGGGCCATCAGGCCCAGTAATTCGTGCGAATCTACGGGCAACTCCGCCACTGCTTTATTGTATTTTTTGTAGTTAGCACAAAACCAATGCGGAAATTGTGTGTTGAGATGCTCTACCGTTTCGCCAATCCACCGTCGCGACAAGGCCGCCCCACCTTCACCAGAATCGTTGGAGATAACGATCGCAAAACGCGGGTCTTCTGCGGCTGCCCAAAGCGTGGCTTTTCCGATGCGCGAGTGGCCCAAAGCAATCACTTTGTGACCGTCAATCAAGGATTCATTTTTGATTAAATAATCCACCATGCGGCTCATGCTCCACGCCCAAACCCCAATGGCACCCCATTTTTCGCGCTGTTCGGGCGTCAATACTGAGCGAAGGCCCGTTTTCCAACCTTCGGTATGGTCAGCTTCGAGGTCACCGTAGTAAGCGGTGGCAACCGCGTAGCCGCGCGCTACGATGGCTTCCATGGGCCATCTCCGTTCGGCAATTCCGCGAGAGGCATCCGTTGCTCGATTGTTCACAAAGGTTTTATCAAAACCAGAATTCACCCATTTTTCGGTTACAAATACGTCTTTTTCGTACGTAGTGGTGTGATTTCCCGTAAAATTGAGGCTGACAAAAACGGGGGCTTTTTTCACATTCTTGGGTAAATACAGCAAAATATCGAGCGTCAACGTGGGGGAAATTTCGGGAAACCGCAAGGTAATTTGCTTAGATATGGCTTTTCCATTCAACGCATTTTCGTTGACGGTTTTCACCTCAGAAGCAATTTTTACCGCCCCCGAAAATGGATTGACCCCGTACACATTTTCTGCGAATAGTTTCAACACCGCTGGCCGGCCTGCTTTCTCCCACACGTCTTTTGATTTGATGGGCTTGCCGTTGGGGAGCACCAAAGGGTCGGGCAATGTATATACGGGCATTTTTGACTCGTCATAATTGACGGGAATCTTTTGGGCAAAACCATTTAGCGACATCATTACACCTAAAACAGTGTGGATTACGGCCTTAATTGTGGATAACTTGTGCATAAGTATCGGTCTTTGGGTATAACTTTTCTTTTTCATAAAATATACCTGCTTTTTACCCAAAAGACGCTGGTTGTATGATTCTATTGTTTGTTGGGTAATTACCGAAAAAATTGACCTGTTCTCTATTAATCAAAACTTTTGTAAAGCTCCTATTAACCCGAATAGTTGGTAACTTTGCGCCTTCGTTTTGCGTTACCAATTCATGGACAATCACAAACCTACCCTTACAGACATTGAACTCACTGGCCACGACCTCATTGAGGTCATGGGTGCCCGCGAGCACAACCTTAAAAATATTGACGTCACCATTCCGCGCAATAAACTCGTCGTGGTGACGGGCATCAGCGGCAGCGGTAAGTCTTCCTTAGCATTTGACACCATTTATGCCGAAGGACAGCGCCGTTACATGGAAAGCTTTTCGGCTTATGCCCGTGGTTTTCTGGGCAATATGGAGCGCCCAGATGTGGACAAAATCGACGGACTCAGCCCCGTGATTAGCATTGAACAAAAAACCACGTCACGCAATCCGCGCTCTACGGTCGGCACCGTGACCGAGATATACGACTTTTTACGCCTCCTGTACGCTCGCTCCGGCGATGCCTTCAGTTACGTGACGGGACGACCCATGGTGAAGCAATCGCAGGACCAAATCATTGACCAGATTCTGAATCAATTTGAGAATCAAAAAGTAACGTTATTAGCCCCCGTCGTCAAAGGGCGAAAAGGTCATTACCGTGAGTTGTTTGTTCAAATTGCCAAACTCGGCTATACAAAAGTCCGCGTAGACAACGAGGTGCTGGACATTACGCCCAAAATGCAGCTCGACCGTTACAAAATTCACGATATTGAAATTGTAGTGGATAGGCTCATTCCCAAAGCTGATGCCGGGGACTCGCAGTCACGTTTCCGCTTGAGTCAATCGGTCGGCACAACCCTGAAGCAGGGCAAGGGCGTGATGATGTTGCTGGACAAAAAAAATGAGGTGCATTATTTCTCCCAAAACCTCATGGACCCCGTCGCGGGTATCAGCTACGACGACCCAGCGCCCAATAGTTTTTCGTTCAATTCCCCTTATGGTTGGTGCCCGACCTGTCAAGGCTTGGGCGTGGTAGAAGAAATTACGCCCGAAAGCGTTATTCCCGACAAAAGCCTCAGTCTGAGCCGGGGGGCCATTGCGCCCATTGGCGAATACCGCGATCTGTGGATTTTCAAACAATTGGAAATTCTGTTAAAGCCCTTCAAAGTAACCCTCAGTACTCCCATTGATAAGTTCCCGCCCGAGGCCATAGACCTCATGCTCAACGGGACCGATGAGCCCGTGCCCGTTCCTTCCAAAAAATACGAAGGCACCGAATGGAACACCAAATACGAAGGCATCATTACGTTTTTGCGCCGCCAGCAGGAAAATGGCTCGGAGAAGATTCAGGATTGGCTCAAAGATTTTATGACCATCAACACTTGCCCCGATTGTCAGGGCGCGCGTTTGAAAAAAGAAGCGTTGTGGTTCAAAATTGATAATAAAAATATCGCTGATTTAGCCAATATAGACATTCGGGAATTGGCTAATTGGCTCAATGGTCTGGAAGACCGTATCACCGAACGTCAGCAGTTGATTGGTCGAGAAGTGTTGAAAGAGATTCGCAAGCGCGTCGGATTTTTGTTGGATGTTGGCTTGGATTACCTAACGTTGAACCGTCCGCTGAAAACGCTTTCCGGCGGGGAAGCGCAACGCATTCGATTGGCCACGCAAATCGGTACGCAGCTTACGGGCGTGTTGTACATCATGGACGAGCCAAGTATCGGACTGCACCAGCGCGACAACGTGCGCCTTATTGATTCCCTGAAAAAATTACGTGATTTGGGTAATACTGTTTTGGTCGTCGAACACGACAAAGACATGATGCTCGAATCCGATTACATCCTCGACATCGGCCCCGGTGCTGGCCGCCACGGCGGGCAGGTAGTAGGGTACGGTACACCCGAGGTATTTTTAAAAAACGGCTCATTGACCGCCGATTATTTGAGCGGTCGAATCGCCATTGATGTTCCTAAAAAACGCCGCGAAGGCAACGGAAAAACCATTGTTTTAAAAGGGACAACGGGCAACAACCTTAAAAACGTTACCCTTAATCTGCCCTTGGGTAAAATGCTCTGCGTAACAGGCGTGAGCGGAAGCGGCAAGTCGTCGTTGATCCACGAAACGCTGTTTCCGATCCTGAACCGTCATTTTTATAACTCCAAACGTGAACCACTGCCCTACAAAAGCGTGGAAGGGCTGGAGCACATCGACAAAGTGATTGAAGTAGACCAATCACCCATCGGGCGTACGCCGCGCTCCAATCCCGCTACGTACACCAATCTTTTTTCTGAGATTCGGTCGCTGTACGCCGAACTGCCCGAAGCCAAAATTCGGGGCTACAAGCCGGGACGTTTTTCGTTTAACGTTAAAGGCGGCCGCTGCGAAGATTGCGAAGGCGCAGGCATGAAAAAAATCGAAATGGAATTTCTGCCCGATGTATACGTAGATTGCGACACCTGCAAAGGAAAACGTTTCAACCGTGAAACCTTAGAAGTGCGTTTTAAGGGAAAATCCATTGCCGATGTGCTCGACATGACCGTGGAGCAGGCGTTGGAATTCTTTGAAAGTATCCCTAAGATCTTGCGTAAAGTATCAACCCTCAACGACGTAGGCCTCGGCTACATTACCCTCGGCCAACACGCCACCACCCTCTCGGGCGGTGAAGCGCAACGGGTGAAACTGGCCGAAGAACTTTCCAAAAAAGACACAGGCCAAACCCTCTATATTCTCGACGAGCCCACCACCGGGCTGCACTTTCAAGACATCCGACATTTATTGGATGTGCTGAACAAACTCGTCGACAAGGGCAATACCGTTTTGATTATTGAACACAATATGGACGTTATCAAAGTATCTGATTACGTCATCGACCTCGGCCCCGAAGGCGGCAATGCCGGCGGGCGTATCGTTGCCGAAGGCACCCCCGAAAAAGTAGCGAAGGTGATGGAGAGTTTTACGGGAAAATATTTGAAATTGGAATTGCAAGCGTAGAAAAATGTAATTTTGAAAAAAACAGGCAATAGTTATGGAATCAACCTTTGTGCTGCGTCGCGACGAACTTACGAGCGAGTTTATCGAAATTATCAAAGCCCTTTTCAAAAATCAGGAAGAGTTACAAATTACCGTAACCGCCTCACAAGACTTTGGTCTAAATCAACCCGAAGATAGAGAAGCATATTGGGCACGTTTAAAGAATGCCGCCGCTAATGTTGAATCAAGAACTCAAGTAGTGGAAATCTCGGAAGTTGAATTGGATGACCTCGCTAATCGGTTTTTGCAAAAATGAGAAAATTACTATTTGACGCCGATGCTTTTGATGACCTTGCTGATTGGGGGATATATAATCGAAATACATTCAAACGAATCTATGAACTCTTAAAAGATATTCGTCGTCATCCTTTTGAGGGAATCGGTAAGCCGGAACCGCTGAAAGGCGACTTAAAAGGGTATTGGTCTCGTAGAATTACCGATGAACATCGTCTGGTGTACAAAGTAGAATCTGACGATTTGATTTTAGTTATTTCAGTTAAAGGACATTATGGAGATAAATAACCTAACAAAACAAAGGGCCGAAAATTTCGGCCCTTTGTCGCTACTCACCATCCTCTACGTTGACCATTGCGACCGTAGTCGTCATAGGTCGAACGCTCATTATCCCGTTTCTCATGGGTTATTTCACGGTTAAGCGCCGCCAAATCTGCGGTTAACTCACGACGTTCGCGGGGGTTGAGCACCCGGTCACGCCAGAAGATTTGCTCTTTGCGCTCAATACGCTCCACATCACGCATTAAATGTTTTGCCTCCCGAGACGATATAGACCCTTGCGCGATTCCGTCGGCTATCCGGCGACGGGCTTCGCGCTGAAAATCATCAATGCGGTCGCCCATATTTCCGCCCCTTCCGCTGCGGGAGTCATAGCCACGATTGTCATCACGATTACCATATCCTCGGTCGTCGCGGCGGTTATCATATCGGTCATCGTACCGGCGGTCGCGGTCATTGTTACCCCATTGGGCATTGGCACTTCCGAAGGCTACTAAGATCATGGCGGCTGCAAGCACTAACTTTTTCATGGCATTTATTTGGTTTAATGGTACAATGATTTTGCTTATTTTACTCTTAGAACGCAGAAAATCGTAAAGGTTTATAAAGGCTTGGTTAATGATTGTTAACACGTTTTTAAAAGATTTTAGTAACTTGCTACACCAACCTGAACTACTGCGAAAAACGCTCTTAAAATGCTCAATTGGGGCTTTTTTATGTTTTTTCAGTCAATCCGGCCAATGCTGAATTTCTTTTAAACCTAACTAACGCTCATCAACTTTCTCCCTTATGAAACACACCTTTATGGCAGGCAGCCTGTTGCTTTGCGGCCTGTATGCCCACGCCCAAAAATCCATCAGTGGTTTTTCGGTTGCCAATCAATCGAAACAAGAAAAGGTCGAACAAGAATACCGGACCAAACAATCTGCCGAGCGTTTTAAAAACCACCTTCAAAAACTCACCAGTGTACCACACTTGGCGGGCACGCCCGAAAATGAGAAAGTGCGTGATTACATCGCCGATGTGATGCGCAAGGCAGGGTTACAGGTCGAGATTTTTCCCCACGATATTTATCTTTCCAAAACACCCGGCGAAAGTCTGGTGGAAGTAGTGGAACCCATTCGGATGCCGCTCAACAACCGTGAGTTTATCATCAAAGAAGATAAATATTCAGCTGACGCGCGCCTTACTCCTGGTTGGAATTCTTACTCAGGCTCTGGCGATGTTACCTCAGAAGTGGTATATGCCAACTATGGCCGTATCGAAGACTTTGAGAAATTGAAAGCGATGGGCATTTCGGTCAAAGGCAAAATCGTGCTGGCGCGTTATGGCGGCAATTTCCGTGGTTACAAAGCCAAACACGCCGAAGCCGCTGGAGCAGCGGGCGTCATTATCTATACCGACCCCGCCGACAATGGCTACATGAAAGGTGTAACTTTCCCTGAAGGCTCCCAACCCAACGACAACACCATTCAGCGCGGTTCATTATTGACCGTCGATTATACTGGCGACCCATTAACTCCTTTTGAACCAGCGCTACCTTTGGATGGCCCTAAAAAAATCAAACGCCTCGACCCCAAAGATGCGGCATTTCACAAAATCCCCGTCACACCCCTGCCGTGGGGCTCGGCCGTTGAAATCCTGAAACGCATGACGGGCAAAGCCGTTCCAGCTGGCTGGCAAGGCGGATTGCCATTGGCCTATCGTTTAGAAGGTGGCTCGGAGTTGAAAGTTCGGTTGAAAGTAAAACAAGACAAAGAGTTTGTACGTATTTATCAGGTAGTAGGTACGCTGACGGGGAGCGAATTTCCTGATGAATGGATCATTGCAGGCTGCCATTATGATGCATGGTCATTCGGTTCTACCGACCCCAACAGCGGCACTGCTATGCTCTTAACTTTGGCTGAATCTTTGGGGAAATTACCTCAAAAACCGAAACGTACGGTCAAAATCTGCCACTGGGATGCGGAAGAACACGGCGTAATCGGCTCAGCAGAATGGGTGGAGCAAATGCGCGATGAGCTAAGCGCCAAAGCCGTAGCCTACATGAACTACGACGCGGCGGTTTCGGGGAAAATATTCGGCGGCAGTTCTTCTCCTTCGCTGAAAAAATTACTCATTGAAGCTACGCAAGCCGTTCAATATCCCGATTCGAACAAAACCGTTTATGAACACTGGATGGCCCAAAAAGGAGGCAAAAGAGGTAGCACCGTAGGCATCAACAGCGCCGCTCCCGTAGCCGTAGCCGATGAGCCAACAATTGGCAACTTAGGCGGTGGCTCAGACCACATTGCTTTTTATATGCACGCAGGCATTCCTTCATTGAGCGCTGGCGTAGGCGGGCCTACGCTTTACCATTCGCAATATGATGACCTGTTTTTCTACAATAAATTTGTGGATTCTACCTACACAATGGGTCCGATGGTAGAGCAAGTCGTAGGTACAATGTCACTGCGGTTAGCCAATGCCGATATTTTGCCGTATGATGTTTCTCGCTACGCAACGGATTTAACAACGCACCTCAAAACCGCTGAAAAGGCCATTAAAGCCTACCAACCGGCGTATTCGATTGATAAATTATTGGCGCAAGTAGAAACCCTGAAACAAAACGCCGAGCAGTTTGAAAGCCGCATAAAAACCCTATTGGCTTCTGAGCAACTTGACAAAGTTAAAGTGGCGGCCATTAACAAAGAATTGCGAAATTTGGAAAAGGCTTTCCTAGACCCCAAAGGCATGGCTTACGGTTCGTGGTACCGCTCGTTGTACGCTTCTTCTGACCCGTACAGCGGCTATGCATCGTGGATGTTGCCCGCATTTCAGTATGAAGCATCGCTCAAATCAACGGCCAATTTGCCCGATATTGAAGGGAGACACGCCAAAGCCATTGAAACACTGAATACGAAAATTGTAACAATGAACCAACAATTAGGAGGAAGTCCCTCCTCGTTGGGAGGAGCCAAAAATTAAGATTGGCAAATCTAAGACTTTGAGTATCTTAAGCTCATTTCTGCCTTATTAAGTAGAGTGATTTATAATCTTATGTAACGCATGAAATGGCCCAATAATAAGGTCTTACTGAGTGTATCAGCGCTGGTTTTTGTCGGGGCTTGGTTAGCCATTGGCCCCAACAATCACGTTGATTTCAACACGGAGGTAAAACCGATTCTCAATAAAAAGTGCATGGCTTGCCACGGAGGCGTGAAAAAAGCGGGCGGTTTTAGCCTGTTGTTTCGGGAAGAAGCCCTCGCCAAAACGAAATCGGGCAAGCCTGCCATCATTCCCGGCGACGCCGACGGTTCTGCTTTCATTCAAGTGCTGACGCATTCCGACCCCGAAAAACGGATGCCCAAAAAGGGCGACCCACTCACGGATGAGGAAGTCGACATTCTGCGAGACTGGGTAGACGAAGGAGCCGCATGGGGCACACACTGGGCATACAGTCCCGTAGAAAAACAAAGTGCTCCACAGCCTAGTTGGTGGGATAAACTTTTTCAAAAAACACCCTGGGGTAATTCCGAGATTGACCGTTTTGTGTTTGAAAAACAACAGCAACAAAACAGCGATCCTCTGCATCCTTCGCCCGAAGCCGACCGCGCTACGCTCCTGCGCAGAGTTACGCTTGACCTTACAGGCTTGGCCCCAACGGCTGCGCAATACGACAAATTCTTAAATGATAAAAGCCCCAAAGCCTACGAAACCATGGTGGATTCGCTGCTGGCATCTCCCGCGTTTGGCGAACGCTGGGCGGGTATGTGGCTTGATCTGGCCCGGTATGCCGATTCGAGAGGTTATGAAAAAGATGATGTCCGCAATATTTGGCGTTACCGCGATTGGGTCATCAAAGCATTTAACGAAAATAAGCCTTACGATAAATTTATCACCGAACAGCTCGCGGGTGATTTATTGCCTAATCGCACTGAGAACGAACTCATTGCTACGGGATTTCATCGCAATACCATGAACAACGACGAAGGGGGCACCGACAACGAAGAGTTTCGCACCTCCGAAGTGCTCGACCGCGTCAGTACCACTTGGGAAGCATTGCAAGGGACCACGTTTTCGTGCGTACAATGCCACAGCCACCCGTACGATCCCTTTCGCCACGAGGAATACTATAAATTCATGGCTTTCCTCAACAATACCAGCGACCAAGACGTCAGCGACGAAGCTTCTTTCTTACGGTTTTTCGAAGAAAAAGACCAAAAGAAATTGGATGAGCTGACCGAATGGCTAAAGAAAAATACCACACCACAAAAGGCCGAGCAGTATACGCATTATGTTCGTACGCTGGAACCTAGGATTTACTTTCACCTGTTTGACCAATACAAAAATGGCACGCTAGAACCTACCGCCGCCGCTATGCTGCAAAACAACGGCTCGCTTCGCTTGAAACAAGCCCCTGTCAAAGGCAAACGAAAATTATTACTTTACTACCGTTCAAGGCAACCCGCAACCGTAGTCCGTATCAGCACCGACAGCCTCAACGGGCCACTTGTAGCCACGACAAAACTCGATACATCCCGGAGTTTCCAAATTGCCTATATTGACTTACCGCCGTTTTCGACCCGCAAGGATTTACATTTTTCATTTACCAATGCCAAAGTTAAAGACCAAAAAGACGATATAGCGGCGCTTATGTGGGTCGCATTTTGGGCCGAAGATTTTCCTGGAAAAGGAAAACTTGGCTACGAAGAGCAGTATGCCAACTTCCAAAAGTTACTGGTGACATCGGCCGAAACGATGCCCATCATGCAAGAAAACCCTCCCGAATATGCCCGCGTGACGCGCGTATTTGAACGTGGCAGTTTTTTAAGCCCCGCCGCCGCCGTTGCGCCCGATGTTCCCAAATCATTGCACGCTTTTCCTAAAAATGCCCCCCGCAATCGTCTGGGCTTGGCCCAATGGCTCACGTCAAAACAAAACCCCCTGACCGCCCGCGTGGCCGTGAATCGTTTTTGGGAACAACTGTTTGGAACAGGACTCGTCGAAACCCTTGAAGACTTTGGTTCACAAGGCTTTACGCCCACTCACGTTGAATTATTGGATTATTTGTCGTATAAATTCATGCACGAGTATAATTGGCAAATGAAACCACTATTGAAAGAAATCGTGCTTTCGGCTACCTATCGACAAGATTCCCGCGCCACAGATGCGCAGATTGCCCAAGACCCCACCAATCGTTGGTTAGCACGTGGGCCAAGGGTACGACTCACAGGCGAGCAGATTCGCGACCAAGCACTCATTGTCAGTGGGTTATTGAGCAATAAAATGTACGGAAAACCCGTTATGCCGTATCAACCGCAGGGCGTTTGGCAAGTGGTGTACAGTGGCATTAGTTGGAAACGAAGCGAAGGAGAAGACGCCTACCGACGCGCCATTTATACCTTTATCAGGCGGTCAAGCCCGTACCCAAGTATGCTCACCTTCGACGGCTCCAACCGCGACGTGTGTTTAGCCCGACGCATCCGGACCAATACGCCTTTACAGGCATTGGTCACCCTCAATGATTCGGCCTTTGTAGAAATGTCCATCAAATTTGCGGAACGTATGGAAAAAGAAGGCGGCAAAAATGTCTCTTCCAAACTTCAACGCGGCTATTGGCTCATGACGGGCCGCCCCCTGCCTCCTGCAAAACAGAAAGTATTGGTAAACCTCTACACCGAGGCAGTGCGTCGATTTGAAAAAGAAAGAGCAAAAGCAGTACGTTGGATTGGCCGAGAGACGGCTACCCCCAACGACGCAGCTCTGGCTTTTGTGGCCAATACAATGTTGAATATGGACGAGTTTATTTCAAAGCAATAATATGAAGCTAAACGACGAACTTCGATTGGCGCAGGCGCAATTTGAAACCCGCCGCCATTTTTTAAAGCAATGCACTTCGGGAATTGGCATGATGGCGCTAGGCAGTATTCTGGGAAATTGCACTAGCGATTCCAAAAAAACGGTGGCCTCAGCTCCGCTTGATCTAAACCCGCTGGCGGCACGTATTCCGCATTTTGCTCCCAAGGCCAAATCGGTGATTTTTATGCACTTTTGCGGCTCGCCTTCGCAGTTGGAATTGTGGGACTATAAACCCGAATTGGCAAAATTGGACGGAAAGCCCTGCCCGCCGTCATTTCTGGAAGGAAAACGTTTTGCCTTCATTCGTGGCGTACCCGACATGCTTGGCTCGGTGGGAAATTTCAAACAACATGGTCAATCTGGTGCGTGGGTTTCTGATTATTTCAATTATTTCCCATCGGTCGTAGATGAAGTTTCATTCCTGAAAGCCATGTACACCGATCAGTTCAACCACGCACCCGCCCAACTGCTCATGCACACTGGCAGCGCCCGCCTGGGACGCCCGAGCATGGGAGCTTGGAGTACGTACGGACTGGGTTCAGAAAATTCAAATTTACCAGGTTTTGTAGTGCTAACTTCGGGTGGAAAAACTCCCGACGCAGGCAAAAGTATCTGGGGGAGTGGATTTCTTCCTTCTGTTTATCAGGGCGTTCAGTGTCGTTCTGAAGGCGACCCGGTGCTGTTTTTAAGCGACCCTAACGGCCTCGACCGCGACCTTCGGCGTAAAGCCATTGATGCATTGACGGAGGTCAATCGCCAACAATACGACGAATTTAAAGACCCCGAAACCCTCGCTCGCATTGCGCAATACGAGATGGCTTTCAACATGCAAATCTCTGTACCCGAAGTGATGGACATCAGCAAAGAGCCTGCCTACATTCACGAGCTTTACGGCACCAAGCCTGGCGAAGCCAGTTTTGCCAATAATTGTTTGTTGGCCCGAAAATTGGTCGAAAAAGGCGTACGCTTTGTGCAATTGTACGATTGGGGTTGGGATACGCACGGCGACGGAGAAGGCACATCGTTGGAAGTAGGACTTCGTCGAAAAACCGAAACCATCGACCGCTCCATGACTGCCCTGTTGATGGATTTAAAACAACGCGGGCTACTGGACGAAACCCTAGTGGTATGGGGAACGGAATTTGGCCGCACACCCATGCGCGAGAACCGCAACGGCAAAGTAATGCCTTTCAAAGGCCGCGACCACCACACCGACGCGTTTACGTGCTGGATGGCGGGCGGCGGTATTCGTCAGGGGTATTCGCACGGCGAAAGCGATGAATTTGGCTACCACGGCATCAGCGGTCGCACGCACATCCACGACCTTCAGGCCACCATCATGCATCAATTAGGCTTTGACCATGAGCAACTTACCTACGAATTTCAAGGCCGTAATTTTCGCCTCACTGATGTAAGTGGAAAGGTGATAAAAGAAGTGATTGCTTAAACGGCTACAAGGGCGGCTCTAATGGGCCGTCCTTGTGGCTAACTATGTTTTTATACAAATTTGTGCTCAGGGTTTCTCAAAACCGAACCCCAAATTTGCTTCTAATCTTCAAACAAATTACCCAAGCCGCCCAATACCGAGCCACTTTCTTTGCGAGATTGTGGTCCGTAAGCCGACAGGCGGTCAACCAATTTAGAAATTGGCATCGACTGAATCCAACAACGCCCCGTTCCCTGAAGCGTGGCTAAAAAGATACCTTCTCCCCCAAAAACCATGGATTTAAGACTTCCAGAACGCTGCACACTGAAATTGATCGAGGGCTCATAAGCGACCACGCATCCAGTGTCCACGCGCAGGGTTTCGTTGTTGAGCTGACGCTCAATCACTACCCCACCAGCATGGACAAACGCCAATCCATCACCTTGTAATTTTTGCAAAATGAAGCCTTCGCCGCCAAACAAGCCGCTCCCAAGACGCTGGTTGAAGTGAATATTCAATTTTGTTCCCATGGCAGCGCAAAGGAATCCGTCTTTTTGGACAATCAACGAGTTGCCGTAAATCTTCGACAAATCAATAGGCATCACCGTGCCAGGGTACGGCGCCGCAAAAGCAACTTTACGCTTTCCATAGCCACGGTTGGTAAAATGCGTCATAAACAAAGACTCTCCCGTGAGCAGGCGCGAACCCGCCTGAAAGATTTTGCCCATGAGACTCTGGGTAGCATTTGACCCGTCGCCCATTTTGGTTTCAAACTGGATGCCATCTTCCATAAATAACATCGAGCCCGCTTCGGCAATAACCGTTTCGTTGGGGTCTAATTCGATTTCGACGATTTGAATGTCTTCGCCAATAATCTTGTAATCAATTTCGTGTGAATTCATTTTTTCAGTTAGTTATTCTTCGGGGTTTTCATTTAAATCATCGCGCGAACGAAGCTTTTTATCGTCCACGTGTTTATTCAAAAACTGATTGATTTTATCAATATCAATCGTGGATGTGATTTCGCCGAATGAATTGATTCGAATGTCAAAGCCATCCAAATCTTTGTGTACTCGCGGCTTTTCGGCGCTTTCGGGAGGAGTTGTTTTTTTCTTCGTCATATCCGTCGATTTTTTTACGAAAATAAGTACCTGCTTCACCATTCGCAACCCTATCTGACTAAACGGTGACTTTTAGATTTTTTTTGGTCAAAAAACGGGGCGAAAGGTTTATCAAAAATAGTTACCAACTTGGCATCGGTATTCGGTAAAACGTGGTGGGGCCCATTCTCATTGCTTTGTTTTTTGTTGGCCGGTGTCGGAATTCTCCTACGCTTTGACCCCATTTTCAGGCCTCAAAATGAGTTGTTACTATTATTATTGCCCCTAGCCTGGGGGAGTGTTTCAGGCACTATTAAATGCTTCCGCCCCGATTTAACCGTCATTACCCCCAAAAACTTCATGTTGTTTGTGTGGTTTAACAAGCTCGTCATCATTCCTTTAGAAATTCTTGTGGTGGGCAACATGATTCCTGTTGAATATCATCTTAACCAGGATATTTCTACCGAAATCTGTATAACGCTGGTTTCATTCGGGGCTTTTGTTGTTGGTTGGAGTTGCTTTTCACAAAAACAGATTCTCCGACCCGTTATTGTTTTCTCATTTCTGACTACATGGGCCAGTATTTATTTTCTGGTCGCGCTTATTTCGCTCTCTTTATTTTATGGTTCGCTCGAAAATTACTTATCAGGCGCGATTTTTACGTACATAACCCGAGAAATCGTTGAGCAAAATGCAACCTCTATGGGATTTTTGGCAAACATAGGCCAACGATTTTGGGCTTTTGGTGTACTGCTTATGTGGTATAAGTGGAAAACTAAAAAGGGTAAAATCCATTGGTTACGGCAACTTCCATGGTTGTTACTTTGTTTGGCAGGCACACTGAGCAGCAATCGCTCCAACATTCTATATCCACTACTGACGTTGATGAGCGTTATATACGCAGGTTGGAAAACACGCCATCCTTTTTGGTGGGCTTTGCTATTTTCAGCACTCCTTCTGCTTCTACTTTTCTTTGGCTATGTTCGAGTACAACCCTCCTTAGATTTCGAGGTGCTGAAAATACTTTTCGACGAATATTTGAATCGCTGGGAATATATTGTTCAAGCACACCAACTCTACGTTGGGAGTCCTTATCAAATTACGCCGCTACTTTCCATCCAACCGTCATCGTTTACGCTGATTGCTTCTCTTTTAGAACCCATTCCCATTGTTGGAAAAGCCTTTCGGGAGCAAAGCGGCCCGTATATTTATAATTTGGCGTACTTTCAGTCCTTGGTCTCGCAAGACAAAGTAATTCCAGTGGTGGGTGAGTTGTACTATAACGGTGGCTATCTTTTGGTAGGATTAGGGTCTGCAGTTATTGCAGTAGTATATAAATGGCTGGATGCTGCTTTTAAGCGTAACGTGCCAGTAAATCCACCTTTAGCCGCAGCCTTTTTTTATGTAATGTTGCTATTTAGTGCCACATTATTGCTCAGTTTGTCGGTTTTAATGCAGTTTTTAGTCTACAATGCCGCTCCTGCATTATTGGTTATTGCTGCAAATTGGTCACGAATACGTAAGGCTTCCTAAACATAGTTGGTTATATTTGCATCCTCAATTTAGTCATCACTATCCCAATTTTAGTCGCTCACATGGAAAAAATCAAAGTCGCAAACCCCGTCGTTGAACTGGACGGCGATGAAATGACCCGCATTATCTGGCGTTTTATTAAAGATAAACTTATCCTTCCTTATTTAGACGTTGATATTAAATACTACGACCTTGGTGTTGAATACCGCGATGAAACCAACGACCAGGTAACCATCGATGCCGCCAACGCCATCAGACAGTACGGTGTAGGTATCAAATGCGCCACCATCACGCCCGACGAAGATCGCGTAAAGGAGTTCAATTTGAAACAAATGTGGAAATCACCCAACGGTACCATCCGTAACATCTTGGACGGTACGGTTTTCCGTGAGCCTATCGTTTGTCAAAATGTTCCGCGTTTGGTAACCAACTGGGACTCTCCCATCATCGTAGGTCGTCACGCATTTGGAGACCAATACCGCGCTACCGATTTCGTGACTAAAGGAAAGGGAAAACTCACCATCAAGTTTGAAGGCGAAGATGGAAACGTGATTGAGCACGTAGTGTACGACTACAAAAGCGACGGCGTAGCAATGGCGATGTACAACACCGACGAATCTATTCGCGGTTTTGCCCGTTCATGTTTTCAGGTAGCAATGCAGAAAGGCTGGCCTTTGTACCTTTCTACCAAAAACACCATCCTCAAAAAATACGACGGTCGTTTCAAAGATATATTCCAAGAAATTTACGAAGCCGAATTCAAAGCCTTGGGCGTACACTATGAGCACCGCCTCATCGACGACATGGTAGCTTCTGCCCTGAAATGGAACGGAAACTTTGTGTGGGCGTGTAAAAACTACGACGGCGACGTACAGTCGGATACCGTAGCACAAGGATTTGGTTCATTGGGCTTGATGACTTCCGTATTGTTGACGCCCGATGGAAAAACAATGGAAGCTGAAGCCGCTCACGGCACCGTAACGCGCCACTACCGCGAGCACCAAAAAGGACGGCCAACGTCTACCAACCCCATCGCTTCTATCTTTGCTTGGACTCGTGGCTTGGCCTTCCGTGGCAAACTTGATGGTAACCAGCCACTTATCGACTTCAGCGAAGCCTTGGAGCAAGTATGCGTTGAAACCGTAGAAAGCGGCAAAATGACCAAAGATTTGGCCGTTTGTATCCACGGAAACAAAGTAAACCACGGTGAGCACTACCTCTATACCGAAGAGTTTTTGGATGCCATCGATGCTAATTTGAAAGCAAAATTGGCGAAGTAATCATACGTATAAAGTAAAAAAGGAAGGGTGAGACAAACGTCTTACCTTTCCTTTTTTTAAAGAACAGGTTTGCTTTTATGGAGTCAATGATGGGAAAAGTCCTTCGCGTATTTTTGCTTTGCACTTTCTGCTTTGTTGTCAACTCACTAAAGGCGCAACGACCGCAGGGGCGCTTTCTGACCGACAGCATTGAAATCGGCAAGCCTTTTCAATACGCCCTGAGTTTTCGACATTCTCCCAAAATCGAAGTTTTTTTCCCCGATACCAGCGCTGATTTTCGCCCTTTTCAAATTACGAAGTCTGATTATTTCCCTACCAAGACCAACGAATCGGGCAGTTTGGACAGCGCCGTCTATACCTTACTTTCGTTTGAACTGGACAAAATCCAAACGCTGGAAGTCCCCGTTTGGATACTGACCTCGCGCGACTGCACCGCCGTTTATTCCGCCAAAGACTCCATCTACTTAAAGGAACTCATCAAAGAAGGTGCTTTGGATACGCTTGATTTGAAAGCTGATACGCAGATTATCCCGCTCCAAAACCAGACCAACTTCCCTTTTATTCTGCTCGCTTCTCTATTGGTTTTATTGATAGGAACGGGCGTTTATTTACTTTTTGGAGAAACCCTCACGCGGCAGTGGGAGCTGTTTTTGATGTTTCGCCGCAATCAGGAATTTCAACGAAACTTCTCACGGCTCACTCGCGATGTGACCGGCAAAAAAGGCATCGACAACGCCGAAAAAGCCGTGATTCTTTGGAAAATGTACCTCCAACGCCTCGAACGTAAACCCTACGCTACCTACACCACCAAAGAGATTACCGATAACCTTTCCAATGCGCAGTTGGCCGATGCCCTCAAATCCATCGACGGCGTTATTTACGGAGGTCTGGCCTCCTACAATACGGCCGATTCCCTCAACGTTTTGCGCGACGTAGCCACCCAAAGTTACCGAAACCGACGCATTGAACTGGCGCAGGCTCCTACGGCGGCAGGAAGGCGGTAGGGTAATGCAAATGGTTGTCCTATTGGACTATACCCCTGATTATTTTTTGAAACTACTTGACTTTTACGTTAAATTTGATGTGTAATTTAACGAAAGCCATCAGCAAACTACTCTGAAGCAATTATTAACAATAAAGAAATGGTGCTTTGGTTAATGGACGCTTTTTAGCTACAATGAGGATTTAACTTTATTTTGCGCTTAGTCATGAAACAGGTAAAACTCAATATTCCCGAAAATAAATTTGCTTTTTTTATGCAGTTGGTTCGTTCGCTGAATTTCATACAAGTAGTTGATAATGAACCAAAAGACAAATATGATTCTGAATTTGTCAACCAGATTCAAAAGAGTCGGGAAGAGTATAGCGAAGGCAATTTTATAAGCGTTGAAAAAGAGGATATTAAAGGATTTTTAGGGATAGAATGAGTTACCGCCTTGATTTTACAAAGCAAGCCCAAAGCGATATTGACTTTCATAAAAGGTCGGGCAATAAGGCGGTTCTTAAAAAACTACTTACACTACTGGAAGAACTTTCGGAACACCCATTTACCGGGACAGGCAAGCCCGAAGCCTTAAAATACGATTTGGCAGGGCTGTGGTCTCGGCGTATTAATCATGAGCATCGCCTTATTTACGAAGTGGCAGGCGATACCATTGTCATCATTCTGGCCGCAAAAGGACATTATCAATAAAGACCAAAGCCCCATCACCGGGGCTTTTTTGTCAATGGTAATCCCCATTTCAAACCGCCTGAAATGGAAAACGTAGCTCCCTAAAGCTACCGCAATCGACGAATCGAACTGTCACAGGCCCCTACGGCGGCGGCGCGGCGGTAGGGTAAATGGTTTTCCTATAAGCCAATTTTTTAGCCAAGAAGCTAATAACAACTATTTTTTTCTAATACGATTAACAGAGCCAAAAGGTGTGTCCATTTCATATGTATAGGATTCTTCATCAAGGGAGTTATAGGTTTTCCTATTCCATTTTTTGTTCATATTATATATTCTTAAAACAAGAAATGATAAATCTAACCACTTCTTTTCCAACACTATTTTATAGTGATGACTATACTCTTTTCTTTTTATAAACTCATTATAATAGAAGTCAAAATATACTTTCGAAGAGTCTGTATTAAAAGCCTTTTTTTGTAATTCGCTCATAACAAAAGACAAATTACCCGGTTCATAACGTACAGGTAACTTCATCCTTGCTACAACTAATTGAGGGCTCATTATTCCTCCAACTACTACATTATTATCAATCACAACAATCATATTTACCCTTTGTGTAAAATCTTGTGCAAAAGAAAACCCAAATGATAAAATGAAAACTGCGGAGAAAATTTTCACAGGGTTCCTCCAAATTCTGTATCTCCACATACCTTATGCGTTAATAAAATTATAAATCAACCTTTTAGCAAACTTCTCTACAAATCCACTCCAAAGTCCATATCTCCACCGACCTTGCACGTTTTTATTTTATAAAGACTTTTCAACAAGTTTGCAAAGACACAGATGACGGTGAATAGACAATTCAAATCTCTCTCACTCCAACCGTTTCTCATACTTATCAAAGATCAAATCAAAGCGGTCGTTGAGGATTTCGGCTAAGTGGCGATGGTATTCGGGAAAATCGGGCAGGTTGTTGTGCCCACCGCCGTAGATAGGAATCAGGCGCGACGATTGCGGCACCAGATTGGCGAGGCGTACGCTCGACCGAAATGGAATCAGCACATCTTTAGTACCATGAATAATGTAAATAGGGCACTTGACATATTTGATCCAAACATCGGTACGAATGGAAAATTTGAGGATGTAAGAAACGGGCAAGAAAGGCAGAAAACGCGTGGTCAAACGCGTAAAACTGTAATAAGGCGCATCCAGAATCAGCATTTTAGGGTGGTTGACCGAGGCAAGTTTGGTCGCAAAGCCCGAGCCTAACGAACGCCCATAAATGATGATTTTTTCTTCAACATATCCATACTTGGAGCGCATTTTATTGTAGATGTACTGGGCATCGTTTTTGATACCATCTTCTGTTTGCTTGCCTACGCTTTTACCAAAACCACGGTAATCAATCATCAACACATCGTAGCCGTGCTGCGTAAAATCCTTGGAGTATTTGGACCAACCTTTGATGCTGCGCGTATTGCCGTGAAAGTAAATCAATAATCCGCGAGAGGCTTCTTCCTGATAAAAACGCAGCGCGTTGATGCGCACATTGGGTTCGGGGTCAAAAAAAAGCTCTTCAAACAAATCCTCGTATTTGTATTCAAAATCCTGCGGGAGCTTCTCGGGTTTGAAGATAAATTTCCCCTGAATCAAATACGCAACAATGCACAGGACGACATAAATCACCCCAATCCAAATCAGGCGTTCGGTGGTAAAAAACTCAAGCATCGGTTTTAACCTATTTTTTCTACGAAAATAGCAATAAAGACGTGGGAAGTGAGAGTAAGGAATGAGAATTTTCACTGCCTCTACTTTTATTTCTTTGCTCCTTAGCGACTTTGCATGAATGAAAAGCGCTTAGTGCTTACCTTTGCCGTGATTTTAAGTAAAATCGGCCATTTTTCGCTTTTTTGCATATTAACTTACCATAACTTATTTACCTGTGAAATACCTTTTAGGCTACGACGTAGGCAGCTCGTCCGTAAAAGTTGCTTTGTTGGATATAGAAACGGGCAAAGCCCTCGCCACGGGCACCTCGCCCGACCAGGAAATGGGAATGATTGCCCACGAAGCGGGCTGGGCCGAGCAGCACCCCGACAGTTGGTGGCAGGAAGCCGTCAATGCCACGCACAAGTTAAAAGCCAAATACCCCTTCGACCCCGCGCTGGTAGCGGGCATTGGTATTTCGTACCAAATGCACGGCTTGGTGGTGGTTGATAAAGACTTACGCCCCCTACGCCCTTCCATCATCTGGTGCGATAGTCGCGCCGTTGAAATCGGCAATCATGCTTTTGATGACTTAGGCAATGATTATAGTTTGCAGCATTTGCTCAATTCACCGGGCAATTTTACGGCGTCAAAGCTCAAATGGGTAAAAGACAAAGAACCACAGATTTTTGAGCAAATTCGGTATTTTATGCTGCCCGGCGATTATCTCGCCCTGCGCATGTCGGGTACGCCGCAAACCACCGTTTCGGGGCTTTCTGAAGGAATTTTCTGGGATTTTGCCGAGCAAAAAGTTTCACAAAAACTCCTCGATTTATACGGGTTTGATTCGTCATTGATTCCTGAGATAGTGGATACATTCTCTCCCCAAAGTCAGCTTTCAGCTTCGGCCGCAGCAGAGCTAGGCTTGAAAGCAGGCATTCCCCTCGCCTACCGCGCCGGCGACCAGCCCAACAATGCGTTTTCGCTCAACGTGCTGAATCCGGGCGAAGTAGCTACTACGGCGGGGACTTCGGGCGTGGTGTACGGCATCAATGCTCAAGCTACCTCCGATCCACTCTCACGCGTGAATACCTTTGTGCACGTCAACAGTACTCCCGAAGAGCAACGTAACGGCGTATTGCTTTGCGTGAATGGAACGGGAATTCTGAACAGTTGGGTACGTCGTTTTGCGGGCGGTATTTCGTACGATGAAATGAACCAGCAGGCGGCGCAAACGCCCGTCGGTGCCGAAGGACTCACGTTTTTGCCTTTTGGCAACGGAGCCGAGCGTGTGCTCGAAAACCGTTTGTTGGGTGGTCAGTTGCAAGGAATCAACTTCAATACCCACACGCCCGCGCATGTGTTCAGAGCGGCGCAGGAAGGTATTGTCTTTGCGCTTCAGTATGGTTTACAGGTAATGAAAGAAATGGGGGTCCAAACGCATACCGTACGCGCGGGTCACGCCAATTTGTTTTTAAGCCCATTGTTCCGCGAAGCCTTTGCCAACACCACGGGCGCTACCATTGAGTTGTATGATACCGACGGAGCGCAGGGAGCCGCCCGGGCGGCGGGTATTGGTACGGGGGTGTTTGATTTCAAATCAGCCTTCAATGGTTTGACGCAAATTGCCACGGTGGAGCCGTTGGCCGATTTACAAGAAAAATACGCCAACACCTACGCCGTTTGGGAAGAAGCATTGAAAAAAATATAACATTTCGCCCCTTTGTCAAAGCGCTGTACTTTGACAAAGGGGGATTTATCCCTAACTTGCAGCGTTATTTCTTAGGCAATCACTCACAAAAACAACGTTTTCACATGGAAGCGCATCAAGAACAGGAAGTTCACTGGGGTTGGCTACTGGCCTACTTTTTGGTTATTATCGTTTTGTTGTTCGTATTTGGCGATGTATTCGTTGCCCTTCTCGGCACCCTCATTCAGGGAATTATTTTTGCAGGATACCACAACGAGTTACATAAAGAAATCTAGCTCACCTTTGAGTTAAAAATACAAAGCCGACGAGTGTCGGCTTTTTTTGTGGTATTTTGGACAACAACCTTTTATTGATGTCATAACAAACCAAGCCAGATTTACGTTTTTCTACAAAACCAACCCAACTTACTTATCCATGAAGAAAGTCCGCATTTCTCTTTTCCTGCTGTTTTTGTCAATGCAGTTACTAGCTGGTACCAATCCCGATGCCTGTTTGGGTACTTGGCTTACTGGCTCCAAAAAGGGCCATGTCCAAATTTATAAACAGGGTGATAAATATTTTGGAAAAATTGTGTGGCTCAAAGAACCCAATGACCCCGCAACTGGTAAACCCCTCACCGATTCCAAGAACCCAGATGTGCATAAAAAAAGTCGGCATTTATTGGGTTTGGTCAATCTACATGATTTTAAATATGAAGGCAATAATACTTGGGAAGACGGCAAAATTTATGACCCCGAAACTGGCAAAGAGTACAGTTGCAAAATCAAGCTCACCAATGCCAATCAACTGGATGTACGCGGCTTCATTGGCGTGTCGCTAATTGGCCGCACCGATAGCTGGGTGAGAGTAAAATAAACGGCTCTACTCCTCAAAACCCACTATATAAATCACATTAAATGAATACGCTCTTTCCTATTTTTCTAAAACTTGAACAACTTCAAGTACTCATTGTGGGCGGCGGCTACGTCGGATTGGAAAAACTTACGGCGGTATTGGCCAATGCTCCCAAAACCGACGTAACGCTCGTTGCACCCGAAATACGGGCCGAAATCCACGAATTAGCGCAGCAGCATCCTTATGTTAAACTCGTGGTTGATGTATACAGACCCTCTTTTTTAGAGGAAAAAGATTTGGTGATTGTGGGTACCAATGATAAGAGTGTCAATCGGAAGATACAGGAAGATTGCAAAGCCAAACGCCTACTCGTAAACGTAGCCGATACCCCCGACCTCTGCGATTTTTATTTAAGCTCAGTCGTCAAAAAAGGAGATTTAAAAATTGCGATTTCAACCAACGGCAAGTCGCCGACTTTTGCCAAACGATTCCGTGAAGTATTGGAAGAAATCCTGCCCGATACTTTGCAGGAAACATTAGACAATTTACAACAAATCAGAAATAAGCTGAAAGGAGACTTTCAGGAAAAAATGGATAAACTGAATGAAATCACAAAAGTAATGAAGTAAGGTAGAGCCGGCAACGCTTACTTTTCAGTCTTAGAAAAGATTGAAATTAAAAGGCTTATCTCTCAGGATTAAGAAGTAAATCAGGCCCGCCAATACGATATAGCTAACGATAAGCCATTTCTTCTTTTGTTCAAACTCACGGTGATGATGATAGTAATCATAATACATCGAAGCCGATAAGCCAAACACCATTAGCATCACGCACATGATGGCACAATGGGTGCGGTACATAATAAATTGATGCAGAAAAGGCGCTCCCATCAAAATATAAAGTAACCACGTCCCGAATCCCATTCGGTATAAATAAACGCTCAAACGGCGATCATTTTTAAGATCAAAGAGTTTATCATTCATCTGACTAGGAGGCTGGTTTTCAGTAAAATTAGTTAGTTTTGTACTAAAAGTCAAATTCTTCCAACCCTTATACGTTTTATGTCTCTGAAAGTGTTGATTATTCGTTTTTCTTCCATCGGGGACATTGTTTTGACCACCCCAGTTGTTCGTTGCCTCAAAACACAGCGCCCCGATGTGGAAATTCATTATTTGACCAAAGCTTCTTACAAATATCTGCTCAATGACAACCCTTATATCGACCAGTTACACCTGTTGGAAGGAAGCATTTGGGGCATTGCAAAGCACCTTCGGAAGGAGAAATTTGACCTCGTCATTGACCTTCACCAAAACCTCCGAACCCTTCAAATCAAAGCCGTACTTGGCGTGCAGGCGATTAGTTTTAACAAGCTGAATTGGGAAAAATGGTTGTATGTCAACTGGAAAATAAACGCTTTACCCAATGTCCATATTGTAGACCGTTACCTCCACACACTACAAACATTGGGAGTAGTCAACGATGACCGAGGACTGGATTATTTCATTCCTTACCGCGATATTATCGAGCCTGATTGGCTCCCCGAAAGTCACCAAAAGGGGTTTGTGGCCTACGCTATCGGTGGCCAACACGAAACCAAAAAACTCCCTCTCAACCGTATGATTGAACTGTGCGAAAAAATCAATTTTCCCGTCGTTCTTTTGGGTGGAAAAGAGGATGCCGCCAACGGCGATATGATTGAGAAAGCCATCGGTAAGCATTTTATCTACAACGCCTGCGGTAAGTGTAATTTTAACCAATCTGCTTCGCTGATTCAGCAATCCAAGCTGGTATTCAGTCACGATACGGGTCTGATGCACGTGGCGGCGGCTTTCAAAAAGAAAATTTATTCGATTTGGGGCAATACCGTTCCCGAGTTTGGTATGTATCCGTACCAAACGCAGTTTGTCATGCTAGAGAATCGGCAGCTTACCTGCCGTCCATGCTCCAAAATCGGCCACAAACGCTGCCCGCAGGGTCATTTCAAGTGCATGAACGAACTGTCGTTTTCATTTGAAATCAAGGAGTTAAAACGACAAAGCTGGCAGTAGAACGGTTTCCCTGCTAAATAATCACAACAGCCCTTCCACCAATTTCACAACGGCTCCCAATCCTTGTGCATCCACGGTGCTGAAATCGTCCAATTGGTCACTGTCAACATCCAACACCATTGCCACGCTCCCGTCAGGGGCAAAAACAGGCAATACAATCTCCGATTTGGACGCCGAACTGCATGCAATATGCCCAGGAAATTGTTCCACGTCGGGTACAATAATGGTTTCTTTACGGGTGTAACACGCCCCGCACACGCCTTTATCAAACTGGATACGCGTACAGGCAATCGGTCCTTGAAAAGGCCCTAACACCAATTGCTGGTCTTTTTTGAGGTAAAATCCAACCCAAAAAAAGCCGAACGCCTCGCGCAGTGCCGCCGAAATATTGGCCAAATTGGCAATTAAATCGTTTTCACCTTCAATAAGCGCCGCAATCTGCGGCACCAGACTATCATATAGCAAAGCACAGTCGGTGGTAGCGGGAAGATATAAGGTTTCGGCCATGAATTTTTAATGGTTAATGAAGCTAACTACTTTCTGAACTTTAAACTTATTCCACTGATATTTTTAGATTTGTATTCTTTCCTACCTTGATACTCATCGAATGTTCAGCCATACAGTATCCACTTTTATGCTCAAACACCGTCTTGGTCTCTTGGTGGCCTATATCGGCCTGACGGTCTTTATGGGGTATCAAGCCACCAAAGTTCGCTTTTCTTACGAATTACCCCAAATTTTACCCGAAAGCACCACTGATTTTCAATTGTACGAATCGTTTAAAGCACGCTACGGAGACAATAGCAATGTGTTGGTCATCGGCATTGCTACCGACCAACTGTTTACGTTCCCCATTTTCAGGGATTGGTACGAGCTCAACCATAAAATCAAAAAGATTAGCGGAGTCAAAGACGTTATTTCCAGTGCCAATTTAGTGGAAATCGTTCGCAACGACAGCCTTAAACGATTTGATTTCAGGCAAATTATACCCAACAAACCCATTACCCAGGCCGAAGTAGATTCGATAAAAGCCAAAATCAGCCGTCTGCCTTTTTACCAAGGATTCATCATCAGCGAGGATGGGAAAGCCCATTTGATGGCCATCATGCTTGAGCAAGACGCCCTCAATCACTCACTAAAGACACCTATCGACCAAATCAAGCGAGAAGCACTGACTTTTGAAAACCTCCACGGTCTGAAAGTACATTTATCGGGCATGCCCTACATCCGTACCGAATACGTCGCTAAAGTGCGTCAGGAAATCGTACTTTTTAGCATTTTAGCCGTCATCGTCACCGGACTCATTCTGCTTTTTTTCTTCCGTTCGTGGGTGGTGATGCTTATTTCGTTGGGTGCGGCCTTGGCCGGAGCGGTGTGGAGTGTGGGGTTTATGGGCCTCTTGGGGCACGAAATCACCCAGCTTACCAGTCTCCTACCTTCTCTGATGGTAGTGATTGGCGTATCTAATACCTTCTTTTGGACAAAAAAATACCACGAAGAATTTGGTCGATTGGGCAATCAACGCCAAGCTCTGCAAAGTACTACCGAGAGAATCGGCGAAACCACTTTTTGGACCAACCTTATGGCCACCATCGGGTTCGGTATCTTTTCACTAACGGGCAGTAAGTTCTTGGCGGAATTCGGTCAGATTGTAGCTTTGAGTCTGCTAGGCACCTACTTCATTGGGCTGGCGCTTCTTCCCATTCTTTACAGTTATTCCTCCGCTCTCACCGAAAAACAGCTTCGACGCCTAGAAAACAAAAATATCGGCTTCTTTCTGAAAATAATTGATGGATGGGTACATCATCGCGCCCCCGTTATTTATGTTTCAGTAGCGGCGTTGCTTATAGTGGCCTTGGTGGGGCTCACCCAAATCAAAAACACGAGCTTTAGGTCAGACAATCTCCCCCAAAACGACCTGCTTATGAATGATTTAGATTTTTTCAAAAGATATTTTAAAGGAGTAATGGCGTTTGAAATAAACATTGACACTGGCCGCCCAGGACGCGTTTTGACGCCTCAAACGTTGACAAAAATTAATCTTTTGCAGAAAGAGTTTGCTCAGTATCCCGAGTTTACCAAACCGCTTTCGGTAGTTGAAGCCACCAAATTCATTTACCAAAGCTACCGAGACGGCCACCCCAAGTATTTTGTATTGCCTGATGCGCTCGAACTCAGCAAATTGGCTGAATACGCTGGCAATTTCAAAAGCAACGATAATCGTCTAAGTAGTTTTATGGACAGTACACGGCGGTATACCCGAGTCAGTTTTCAAATTAACGACGTTGACACCCATCGGATTGCCGCGCTGTGCGCGCTTCTCCAACCCAAAATTGATAGTTTATTCAATATGGATACCAATACTGGCAAACAAGTTGAGAAAGAGGAACGATACGAAGCGAAAATCACGGGGAGTGGTGTAGTGTTTAGCAAGGGTAATGATTATTTATTACAAAATTTGGTCGAAAGTACCTTGTTAGTTATCGTATTGATTGCAATATTAATGGTGGTAGCTTTCGGTCATTGGCGCCTGATTTTGATTGCCCTAGCTCCGAGCGGTCTTCCTTTGGTTATGACGGCAGGAATCATGGGTTTTGGAGAAATACCTCTAAACGCTACCACCACGCTTGTTTTCTGCATTACTTTTGGGTTTTCTTCTATGAGCGTCATCCATTTTTTGACCCAATACCAAGACCAATTTCGCAACAATAAAAAGAGTGTAAGCGAAGCCATTTCCTCAACAATTCAGTTTGCGGGAATAAGTATGTTTTACAATGCCATCATACTGTTTGCAGGATTTACTATTTTTACAGCTTCAAGCTTCAAAGGGACCGTTGCGTTGGGAATTTTGGTCGCCATTACGTTGTTAATGGGAATGTTGTCCAATTTAATCCTGCTACCAACGTTTTTACTTTGGATGAATAAAAAGTTAGTTAATGGCTAAATAGTAAAAAAACACCAATGGTTAGCTTTAACAGGTAATCTCCCCAAAACAATGAAAATACTTTTTAACATACTCCTCATTTTCATCTTCTTTGTAGCCTTCGTTCCTCCCTTCCGGCGCTTCATGTTTTGGTTGCTGGTGGGACGTCAATTGGTAAAAGAGCAGAAAAAAGCAAATCAACCCTCCCAACGCCGCGAAGGCGAAATCAGGGTAGAACCAAAACCCACTAGCTCCGACCAATCGCGGTTTCGGGGCGGCGAATACGTTGATTACGAAGAAGTAAAAGATTAAGTGTTGGTCGTTGTGCTACAGAAAAGTCTTTCTTCCCTCTGTAAACCATCGACTTCTGACCAGTAATAAACATGTGGGATTGGTTTTCTGTCGAATGGTTTTCACTCGCTAAATTACGTGCTTTCAGCTGGGCACATCCTTACTTTTTGTACGGAATATTAGTGATTCCCATTGCTTTTTGGCTGCGACAAGCGTTTCATGCAGGTGCTTTTCAACGCTTAGGAATTACGTTTGTGAATACTGCCCCCCCCAAAAGTTTCTCGGTGTGGCTGCGGTTACTCTTTCCTATTTCGGGCTTTTTGGGGTTAAGTTGTCTTTTGCTGGCGCTGGCCCGCCCGCAATCTATCAACACCCTCACCGAGCGTGACGCCGAAGTTATTGACATCATGCTGGCTTTGGATATTTCTGAATCAATGCGCGACAAAGACCTGCCTCCCAGCCGATTAGCTTCTGCCAAATCGGTTGCCAAATCATTTATCGGTGGGCGCTTACAAGACCGTATCGGTATTGTTTTATTTGCGGGAGAGGCATTCACCCTTTGTCCTTTAACCAACGATTACGAATTACTCTACAGTTTTTTGGACGACGTCAGTCATGACCAAATTACCATTGCAGGAACCGCCGTTGGGAGCGCCTTAGCGGTATGTATCAACCGATTGCGTGAAAGTGCCTCTAAATCAAAAGTGGTCGTTTTATTAAGTGACGGCGAAAGTACGGCGGGTAATTTGGACCCTATCACAGCTGCCAAACTGGCCAAAGCCTACGGCGTACGTGTCTATACCATCGCTATCGGCCGCACTATGCCTAAGCCACTTGTGAGCAATTCGCAGCGCAACTCAGACTCTCTCGCTCTTACATCCTCCCAAACCGCCCCCGACGAAGGTACATTACAGCAGATTGCGAGAACCACCAATGGCCAATTTTACCGCGCTACCGACAATACCACGCTTAAAAACATATTCTCACAAATAGACAATTTGGAACGCGTCAAAGTCAAAAATCGCCGTTATCAGGAAGTTAAAGACTTCTATCGCGTGTATCTCGACTGGGCCTTGGCTTTCTTTCTGTTGATGATGTTTTTGAAAGTTATCTTTATTGCTAATGTGTTAGAAGACTAGCCACTGTGGTGTATTGACTACTCACACGGGCAATGGGATCGCCAGCTCCATCGGGATCATTGATAGCCGAGCCAAAAGTAGGAACCGCCTTGCCACGAATCAGTAAAAGTCCAGCCACGTGCGGAGCCGCCATGGAAGTACCCGACAAAATCGCATAACGCCCGTTGGCATAAGTAGAGAGGATTCTGACGCCATAAGCGGCTACGTCAACCACGTCGTTTCCGTAATTGGAAAAGCTGGCAAAACGGCCCGTACTATCTACGGCCGACACCGTAAACACATTGGCATGATTGAGTCTGCCGGGCGAAAAGCCATTGGCCAATTTTTTGTCATTGCCAGCCGCAATTGCAAATAAAATCCCTTTGTCGGCCGCTGCCTGCACTTGGCGGTCCAGCGTGCTTGAAATTCCATCTAATCCCAAACTCATATTCACCACGTCGCCTGCTTTTCCGTTTTGACTCAAGTACGCTACCGCCGCCACCACACTCGAAAGGCGTCCTTCGCCAAGTTGGTCAAGGGCTTTCAGCGCCACTAATTTGACCCCAGAAGCTACGCCCACAGTGCCGATGGTATTATTGAGCGCACCAATAATTCCCGCCACGTGGGTTCCATGGCCATTATTATCGTCGGCCGAGGTTTGCCCAGTAATAAAAGATTGGCTGCGTTGGGTATCGACGTTCAAATCAGGGTGGTCGAGGTCAACGCCCGTGTCGATAATCCAAACGGTTTTTTCGGCAAAATTTTGGCCATTCCCATACCCCGTTTTCCGAGTACTCCACGTAACCGAAGCGGGGGCTACCACGTCTACGCAACCACACACACTTACTACCCGGTCGGGTTCAATCGCTTCAATGGCTGGGTCTGTTCGGAGCGTGTTTACCTCTATTTTAGAAAGTTTTGCGACAAAACCACGCGTTTTTCCCGTAAACGCAGTCCGAATGGCCCCAGAAGATAGATGGTGTTTGCTCAGAAGTTGCTCCGAAAATGCCGCAATTCGCGCATTTGTAGCGGTCGAACTTAACGCCGATGTTTCCGCATTTTCTTTTAAAGTCACAATGTACTCTCCTTCAATTTCTTCGCCGCGGTGAGCAGAGGCCGCCACCAAACAATCGGCGGCTGGTTCAAGTGAGTTTTTGCTTTCGCAAGCGGCTATCCATACCAATCCTAAGATAAAAGATACCTTTTTCATTTGCAGTCAGTTGATTTTGAGAAAAAGGTAGAAGGTAGGTCATGGAGGAGATGAGTGTTAAATTCGATACATTTAACGCAGGCAAGTAGGGCGAAATTGTTTTGATAAAAATAAAATTGTCAGCATACAGCCGCTACTTTGCAACTGCATACTGACAATCTGAATTCGCAAACCGACAAGCTTATTTTTTAGCTTTTGCGGCTTCTTTCTCTTTGTATTCTTTGTTAAGGCCTTCTACCATCTTTTTGGTCACGTCCAGATTGGCATCGGCAAAAAGGATTCCGCCACCTTTGCTGTAGCCAAGCACAAATTCGTAGCCGTTTTCTTTGTTATAATTCTTAATGTATTCGAAGATATTACCGTAAAACTCTTCGGTTTTTTTGATACGCTCTTCATCCAGTTTACGCAATTGATCGTCGCGGTATTTGGTAATATCCTGCTCTTCTTTGGCCAATTGTGACTGAGCCGCCTGCGCTTGGTCTTGCGACAACGCTCCTTGCTGAGCACGCTGCTGGAAGAAGGCCACTTTGTTTTGGAACGAACGCCCTTTATTGGCTAAATCGTTTTCTAACTGAAACCCTTTGCTTTCAAATTCTTTTTGAAAGTCTTTGTAATATTCATAGTTTTTAAGGAGGCTGTCGGCCTGTACATACACAATTTTCTTGCCTTTCGAGGCGTCCGAAATGCTTCCGCCTGCACTGTCAGATGAATGATGTGAGAAGTGCTGATACCCTAAAAAAGCCACCGCCACTGTCAAAACCGCATTCCAAATAAGTAGTCCGTTTTTCACAATAAAAAGATTTTAAATTTTGATAAAAGTTAGTTATTAATGGTAAAGAGTTAATTATTATACGTAAAGAACTGATAACCAAATTCATACTGATAGATTATCGAATAACGATTTACGTTAACGATTGTACGGGCAAAGTTAGAAATAATACTGTACCTTTAAAAAAAAAGTCGCTTACTTGTCGGGTTAACCAAACAAGTAAGCGACTTCCTTTCGATACCCCTCAGCTACGTTTTTTTACTGTTTCCACCGAAGAGCATTGATATTCTGACCAATCTTCCGTCCTTCCTTCAAGCCAGTATCATTGTCCTGAAAAGTATGGATTCCGCCCAAAAATCGCGATTTTGCAGATTCTTCGGCCGCCGCCCAAAGTGATTGAAATGAGCGTGGCTTAAAATCTACACTACGCTTGGTATCGCGCACCCGATTGACGTGGGAGTCGTCAACAAAGGCGAAATCTGGACCAAAGACCGCCTCCAGCGCCACAGCCGAAGCCGAAGACTGCGTAGAATGGCCCGAAGAATACCCAGGGAAAGGAGGCGCGGGCCAAAAAGGAATCCATTTGGGGTCTATGGCCCGACGCACAAAAGTATATGGACGCTCGTTGTTAAACGCAAATTTACATTTCCAGCACAGCGTAAAGGCATCAGCAACGGCTATTCCTGTACGTGCCAAGGCCTCAGCAGCTTTGTCTAGTTTGGCATTGCTGTTTTTGATAGCTATCCGGGCAATGTTATAGGAATGGCCTGGAGGCGTAAAGGTTTCACTAGGATCATCGGCCCACCACACGGCGATTTCTTTTTCGAGCTGCGTTAAGGCAATGTTCTTCTTGTAAACATCGTAGTATTGTTGAAAATAGGGGGAATTAACCTGAGTTGATACCGTCAAAGGTAGCGGCATAGGCATCGAAGAATTTACCGCCAAAAAGGTGCGATTTTTGCCCCAATAGGGTTGCATCGGAATCGTTCTGCCGTTTTCAGTGGGTTGCCAAGAGCCAGGGGCAGTAGGAGCTTTATAATCGGCAGGAAAGTTTCGCGTAAACCCTTCGTGCCCACCATCTGATTTGGACCACTCAAAAATTGCTTTGGCCACTTCATTGCCAAAAGCCTCGGAACGCTCAATGACCTCTTGGTTACTCTCCGCCAAAAAACTGGTTCTTAAAGCTACCGCCAAGGAATCTACCATCTTTTTGGCTGCTTCTGGAGCGTTGGACCAGAGGTTTTTGGCCATAAAAAGCTGCGCCGCATTGGCACTTGCCGCCCAATGATATTCTTTTCCAGCCTCTGGTTGTGGAAGCGTTTTCAAACCATTTAGTTGCCCAGCAAGAGAACGATTTGATTTGATACCCGGTACCACCGATTCATAAAGGGTTAGGCCAGCATACCCCAATGCCCTTGAAGCAACGGGTGGCGTAAAACCAGGACTTTGCCGAATTAATTTTAGGCTCATTTCCGACCATTTGAGAGCCACTTCCGCACTATATGTCTGCGTTTCTTTTGAATTATCGGCAGGATTTGTAGGGTCATTCGGTGTTCTACAACTGTATATTGTAAAAGCCAACAATACCGCCACTACGGCATGATAGCCCCCTTGGTAAAGCAGTTGGGATAAAGTTTTTTTCATATTAACTGATATAAATTAGCGACTTTAGAGGAAGAGATACTACGAAATTACCTCAAAAATAATGCCAATTTTAAGATGGTAATTGATAGCGAGTCTGGAAGTTTCTTTGCTACCAAAAGGAGGGTTAGCTAATCATGGGAAACTCTCCCGAAGCATGGCGTTGACCCATCGCTACATAATGAGCCGCACTTTCTAATAAACGAGCCGACATAGACTCGGGAAGCTGTTTTACTACTTTACCGGGAGTTCCGAGGACCATCGAAAAATCGGGCACTTCCATGCCTTCCGTAACCAATGCATGGGCTCCGATAATGCAGAATTTGCCAATTTTTGCATTATTCAAAATCGTAGCCCTCATCCCAATTAGCGAGCCCTCACCGACTGTAGCACCGTGGACGATGGCCCCATGCCCCACCGTGACGTCGTCACCGATGATGGTCGGTGAGCCCTCATCGGCGTGCAGCACGGCAGTATCCTGAATATTGGTGCGGTGACCGATGATGATTTTCTCCACGTCGGCCCGAATCACGGCTCCGTACCATACGGAGGCCTGCTCACCAAGCGATACCTGCCCCATGACCGACGCAGAGGACGCAATAAAAACGGCCTTATGGTTGTCCATAAAACGACAAACGTTTATTGGTTAACTTTGAATGGCTTCTTTGATGTCATCAATGATTTTTTGGGCTAAATGATCCGCCGTAGAAGCAGTTTCTGATTCTGAATAAATCCGGATAATGGGCTCCGTATTTGATTTACGCAGGTGAACCCATTCTTTATTGAATTCAATCTTCACACCATCAATGGTATTGACGGGATTTTTAGCATATTTTTTGCTGATTTTTTCCAGTACACCGTCTACGTCAATGTCAGCAGTCAATTCAATTTTATTTTTTGAAATGTGGTAACTCGGATAAGTGCGGCGTAAAATAGAAGCTGACTTGCCAAATTTGGCCAAATGGCTCAAAAATAAGGCAATGCCCACGAGGGAATCACGACCATAGTGCAAATCGGGATAAATAACGCCACCATTGCCCTCTCCCCCAATGACTGCGTCGTTTGCTTTCATCATTTCGACCACGTTTACCTCTCCCACTGCCGAGGCAAAATAAGCCCCTCCTGCTTTCAATGTTATGTCACGCAGTGCGCCCGTAGAAGAAAGATTGGAAACGGTATTGCCCACTTTGTTTTTCAATACATAATCAGCAACAGACACCAGCGTATATTCTTCGCCAAACGGTTGCCCATCTTCACAAATAAGCGCAAGTCGATCCACGTCTGGGTCTACCACTACACCCAAATCAAAATCTCCCCGGGTCATTTCACGACTGATTTCGATTAAATTTTCGGGAAGCGGTTCTGGATTATGGGCAAAGTCGCCCGTGGGTTCGCAATTGATAAGTTTAATGTTTCCTTTTTCAATGCCCAACGCCTCCAAAAGCATCGGAACGGCAATCCCTCCCGTAGAGTTTACAGCATCGACGGCAATTTTAAAGTTCTTGGCGACGATGGCCTCTTTATCCACCAACGGCAACGCCAAAATCATTTCGATATGTTTCTGAAAATAGGAGTTATCTACCCGATAAGAACCTAGTTTGCGGACTTCTACAAAATCAAAATCTTCGCTTTCGGCCAATGCAAGCACTTCCGCACCGTCTTGTCCGGAGATAAATTCACCTTTATCATTCAATAGTTTCAAGGCATTCCACTGAATAGGATTATGGCTAGCCGTGAGGATAATTCCACCAGCAGCGTGTTCAAGGGTTACGGCGATTTCAACCGTTGGAGTGGTTGAAAGCCCCAAATCAATTACTTCAAAGCCTATTCCTTGCAATGTAGAAGCCACCAATTTGGCCACCATTTCACCCGAAAGCCTCGCATCACGACCAATGACAATTTTTATATTAGCGGGATTTTTGCGTTTTAGCCATGTTCCAAAAGCGGCTGAAAATTTAACAACATCAATTGGCGTAAGGGAATCTCCTGTTTTCCCCCCAATCGTGCCACGAATACCAGATATAGATTTTATTAATGCCACTTGTTTTTTAGCTTTTTAACAATGTGAAAACCGTTTCAAAAGTAGCAAAATTTAGGCACAATCGACTTAATGTTGTAAAATTGCCCTACTTTTACGATGGATGGCTACAGCTCAGATTGGTATATTATGTTTGTTCAGATCAGGATACTATTCAATTATAATGCTATTCACCATTTTTTTTCTCCCCAAAAATCTATTAGTTAGTACTTTATTAACATCTAACTTATAATACAATTATGCGTAAGTGGTTATTCCTCATCATCTTTCTCCTCATTGTAGGCGGTATCCTATATTATGTCTCCTTTGGTTCGTTCAGTGAAGGAACAAGGGTAGGCTCGCTGGTCAAGCTCAGCCGTCGCGGGTATGTATTTAAAACCCACGAAGGGCAATTGATGGTGGGCGGAATGTCGGACGGTACCGGAACCTTTAATTCAACTACCTGGGATTTTTCGGTACATGACAGTAACAAACAGGCCATCGAAGCCCTTAATCTTTCGCAAAGAACAGGACAGCGGGTATCGCTCCACTACGAGGAGAAGTTTTTTCAACTTCCTTGGAACGGTGACACCAAATACTTTGTGGTCTCGGTTGAATTGATTCCACTTCAAAATTATCAACGTCCTGTTGTACCCGTACCTGCCCCTCAAACGACTCCCGCAGATACAGGTAAAGCACTATAATCGCACCCCCAAAGTATCATTTCTTTGCCGTGCCTCTTTAAACATGCGTCTTCATTGGTTCAGTATATTCATATTATTGACGGCCAGTCTGGTGCTGGTTCACTATTTGCCATTTTGGAAAGATGTCGAGTTTGGCGATGAAACTACCTACCTCGGGTCCGGTCTTTCTTTTTCTATTCCGTTTAAAGGCGGCGTTCAATGGGGACCGCTTTATGCGGCATGGTATGCATTTTGGCATTTTTTTATCCCAGACACCTTAAATTTATATTATTTTAACTGGGCACTTTTGAGTGTTTTAGCGGGTATTTCCGTCTTTATTTTTGTACGTTCTTTGGGGGTATCCTTGGCGGCAGCTACGTGGATTGCGGTATTATTTTTATTTTCTGACCAAAACGTACCCCTCAACCCCAAAATTTCTATTGCTCCTTTCTGCTTAATTTTGGGCGTATTGGCGCTGATTCAGCTGCGGTCATGGTCCAATTCCCGTCGTTTTTTGGTCATCAGTTTGGTGGGGTTATTGTGCGCGTATTGTCGTCCAGAGTTCTACATATCCTTTTTATTAGCCCTCATTATCGCCGTTTTTTGGTTATGGAAAGAAAAAGGTATTCTTCAACCTACCCTCATGCGTTGGGCTGGGGTATTCGTTATCCTTGCCGTTGGCCTTCATTTACTCTTTGGGAACCCCCTTTTTACAGGCGACGACAATCGCAGTACGGTAGCGTTTCAACAGCACTTCGTCGTCAATTATTCAGCTTGGATGAATCAGCCTGAGCCAAGCACCATTGAGGCCCAACTCCAACTTTTCCATAAGGTAATGGGCGAAAATGTTCATACCCTAACGGATGCCATTAAAATGCAGCCTCAATGGACCTTCAAGCATATCACGACCAATATCGTCCATACAGTTACCGCCAACCTGACCAATGTAGTCAGTATATTTTACCAAACCTTGTTTCGAGGGTGGTATTCTCCTTGGCGCATGGGCGTGGCTGTTGGTATTTTGTTGGTATTTTTGTTTTTAATAGACTATAAAACGACGGCACGAAATTTCCGTAAAAAACCAGTTGATGGGTGGGGTTTCGTCGGCCTGATTACGTTGCTTATTCCTACATTGATTGCCACTGTGCTTATTTATCCACGCACCCATTACTTGATTTTTCATTTAGTGCTGGTCTTGTGGGTAATTGCATTTGTACTGAGTCGTTTATCTTTGCGCAAGGTCAAAATTATGCAACCGTTCTCGGCAGCTTTTTTAGCCCTGTTAGTTTTATCCATTTTTGTAACAGTCCGCGTTCCTGAGTATCACCGTAAAGCCCCTACTCCGACCGCCGACAATGTCCGGTTTATTACTCAATTAACCCCCAAAGAACGCCTAAGGGTGTTGGAACGGGACTGGTACCGGGTTTTTTTGAAGGATGGTTCTGACTGGATACACGTTGAAGAATATACAGACGGTGATTTTGCCAAATTTGTCCGAGACAAAAACATTAATTTTATTTTGATGACCCAAGATATGCAAAGCTATTTTGGCAAAGACGCAGGTTTTGCATCGTTCTTAAACCAATATAAATCAGAGGGTTTTGTTAAATTGCCAACAAATTCGGAAGGCGCTTATTTATTCATCAAACAATCACTTTTATAATGAAGTTTTTCCTGCTACTTGTTGCCTTTTTTATCGTTTCTCCGCTGTTTGCCCAATCGGAATGGATAAAAGAAAATTACACTAAAGTTGAGTATGACATCGCCATGCGTGACGGTACCAAGCTGCACACCATCGTTTACTCACCCAAGGATGCCTCTGCTTCTAAAACGTACCCGTTTTTAATGCAACGTACCTGTTATAGCGTGGCACCGTATGGTGAAGGCAAATTTCCTGGGCAATTGGGCCCCAATAAATTTTTGATGCAGGATAAGTACATTTTTGTCTATCAGGATGTTCGCGGGCGTTATCTGAGCGAAGGTACTTGGACAAACATGACCCCGCAGATTGCCAACAAAACCACCAAACAGCAGGTAGACGAATCTTCTGACACCTATGACACCATCGAATGGCTCATAAAAAATATCCCAAATCACAACGGAAGAGTAGGGCAATGGGGCATTAGTTATCCTGGGTTTTATACCGTTGCGGGGGCATTGAGCCAACACCCCGCCTTGAAAGCATCGTCGCCGCAAGCCCCCGTTTCTGATTTCTTTTTCGATGATTTTCACCACAACGGGGCCTTTACACAAGGCTATTTTTTAACATTTCCAGTGTTTGGGATTCAGCACCCTAAGCCCACTACCGACAATTGGTGGCTCTCAGGATTAATCAATGCCAAAACCAAAGATGGCTACCAGTTTAACCTTGACTTAGGTCCGCTCAAAAATTTCGATGCTTACTACAAAGACAATTTCTTTTGGCAAGAGCACAAAGACCACCCCAACTATGACGAATTTTGGAAAAAACGTAGCATTATTCCTCACCTTAAAAACGTAAAACATGCGGTGATGACGGTGGGTGGCTGGTTTGACGCCGAAGACCTTTACGGGCCATTAACCGTTTATAAAACCCTCGAACGCAACAATCCCGGCACCTACAACACGCTCGTGATGGGCCCGTTTGGCCACGGTCGCTGGTCGCAAGAAACAGGGCACACGCTACACAGCAATGTTTACTTCGGCGACAGTGTAGCGACTTTTTACCAACGAGAAATTGAGACTAAATTTTTTCAACACTTTCTGAAAGGAACCGGCGACGGCAAAACAGGGCTGCCCGATGCTTATTTGTTTAATACGGGTAAGAAAGCCTGGGAAACATTTGACAAATGGCCTGCCGCCAATGCCGAAAAGAAAATGTTATATTTTCATGCCAATGGAAAGCTGTCTTTTGAGGCACCCAAGACCGCCCGAGCATTCAGCGAGTACCTAAGTGACCCACTCAAGCCAGTGCCTGATATTGAGGACAACACCCAAACCATGGGCTTTACTCCTTTCAACTATATGTCGGAAGACCAACGTTTTGCGGCCCGCCGCCCCGACGTTTTGGTGTTCCAGACGGAGCCCTTGACGGAAGATATCACTTTAGGGGGCGAAATTATGGCCAAACTGAATTTCAGCACGACGGGCAGTGACGCCGACTTTTTTGTAAAACTGATTGATGTTTATCCAGGAGATGAGCCCAATCATGCTTACTTGCCAAACAAAAACATTACCCTGAGCAACTATCACCAGATGGTGCGCAGTGAAATCATGCGGGCACGTTTTCGTAATTCATTTGAAAAACCAGCGCCGCTCATTCCCAATAAAATCACTCCACTGAATTTTCGTTTGCAAGATGTACTGCACACGTTCAAAAAAGGGCACCGTATTCAGATTCAGGTACAAAGCACGGCATTCCCACTTTTTGACCGTAATCCCCAAAAATACGTTCCTAATATTTATCTCGCTACCGAGCAAGATTTTATCAAAGCTACCCATCGTGTTTACCATCAGCCAGGTGCTTTAAGCGGCGTAGAAATAGAAATCTTAAAGTAATGGCAACGGAATTAACCCAAAATTGAGAAAAAAAATGGGGAAAGAAAATAAAGCACCCCCAATTTTCAGAACAAAAAGTATATCATTTTAAAACAAAAAAATGCCCACTAACTTAATGATAGTGAGCATTTTTTTTGTTTTTGTTTGCAAAAAAAGATAATTTATTTCAATTTTATATATTGTTTTGGAGTCATAACGACCTAATAAGTATATTTTACCCTATCAATACCAACTAATTACCCTACTTTAGATTGAAATTATTATTTTTTTTCTCGAATTGTGGCTTCGCAATTCGAATGGCGATTTGGTATATATGCACCTATTGTGTTGTATATAATTGTGCATTTGCGCAATCCAACGCTATTACGGTCAAAACCATTGTTTGCCCCAACCCGTGCAAAGGTGAATCAACCTATCTACTTGTATTTGAAGCTACTTCGGGTAAGGTTTCAACCAATCGTGGGACGATTCGAAACGATACAATTAGGGGGATTTTGCCCGAAAATGACTTTAAAGTGACCCTTACTTATACTTCCGTTGATTCATTGGTTTCTACCCAAATCGTTCCCTTACCTATTTGTGACCCTATTCTTCCCCTCCCTCCGCTTGTAAACAGTCAAAGTCTGTGCGCTGGTACTTCCATTACCCCATTCAAGGCTTTTACCGTGGATGGCGCTACGGTTGATTGGTACGATACCCCCCATAGCAAGATTCCGCTGAAGTCAGAAACGTTGCAATTTATCCCTCCCCAGGCAGGCACTTACTACGCCCGTTCGCGATTTACCACCACGGGTTGTACCAGTATAGCGTTTACGCCAGTGGTTGTGGAAATAAAAAGGGCGGTGTGCCCCATCATGAGCATTAGAAAAGTAAGCAAGTAAGGCTTTAGTTGACATCCAACAACTAAAGCCAAATGAAAGCCCTCCTTTGCAAACAGTACGGCCCGCCCGAATCTCTTGTCGTAGAAGAATTGCCTGCGCTGCAACCTCAAAAAAATCAAGTTGTAATCGCCGTCAAAGCCTGCGGGGTTAATTTCCCCGATACGCTTATTATTCAGGGAAAGTATCAGTTCAAGCCGCCTTTTCCTTTTTCGCCGGGTGGAGAGGCGGCTGGTGTGGTAAAAGAACTCGGAGAAGAAGTAAAACACCTGAAAGTAGGAGATAATGTGTTTGCCATGCCAGGATGGGGCGGTTTTGCCGAAGAACTGGTCGTAGATGCCAACCGTGCTTTTAGGATGCCGCCCTCAATGGATTACAACGTTGCAGCCTCACTCATGTATACTTACGGCACCTCCTACCACGCCCTCAAAGACCGCGCACAGTTGAAGGCTGGAGAAACCCTGCTGGTACTCGGAGCAGCAGGTGGAGTAGGTTTGGCCGCGGTCAATTTAGGAAAGATAATGGGTGCAAAAGTCATTGCAGCCGCTTCAAGCGACGAAAAACTGGCATTGTGTAAAGAATATGGCGCCGATGGACTCATTAATTATTCAAAACAAGACTTGCGCGAAAGTCTAAAAACACTTACGGGCGGCGGAGTCGATGTGGTGTATGATCCCGTAGGGGGCTCCTATGCTGAGCCCGCTTTGCGCGCCCTAAACTGGAAAGGCCGCTATCTGGTGGTGGGTTTTGCAGCAGGACAAATCCCTGCTTTGCCATTCAATTTAGCCCTATTAAAAGGCAGCTCTATCGTGGGCGTATTTTGGGGGGCGTTTGCCGAGAAAGAACCCAAAGCCAACTTTCAAAACATCACAGAGTTGTTTGAATTTTATCAAAAAGGAACACTAAAACCGTATATTCAAAAAACGTATTCATTGGCTCAAGCGCCGCAGGCCCTCAACGACATGCTCGAACGGCGCGTAATGGGAAAGCTGGTAGTGACACCCTGACATAACAAAAATGGGGCTCACGCCCCATTTTTGTTACTATTTATTCATTTGATTATTTTTTATCCCACCATACACGAGTGTATTGATCATCAGCGCCTTGGCTAGTAACAATGGCATCGTAGTTGGTTTTATTCAACGTAGGTGCCGTAGTCGGATAAGCCATACGACGTGGAATTTCGGTACCACCGTTCAATGGTTTCTCCGCAGGTTTCAACACTGGGAATCCTGTTCTACGCCATTCTGCCCATGCTTCACTATTCTGGTAAAACAAAGCAATCCAACGTTGGGTTGCAATTTGCTCAATAGCTTTAGCACTTGTAAATGCCACCTCGGGTTGTGCGATGTACTTATCAAAACCATCGGCCGTATACACGCCCCACTGCTCCATAGAAGCTTTGATGGCCGCTTCATACAACGTCTTGGCATTGCCAGAAATCCAACCCAACTGGGCAGCTTCAGCCTGCGCAAAAAGCACCTGAGCATAGGTCAACACGTTAACTGGTGAATTCTGCTGACGCATGGTCGCGGCCGCTAGAGATACATCCTGCGCTTTCCAAGTAGGCGGAAAAACGCCGTAAGGTACGCCACGGTATGCTCCATTGATATTTTTATCGGCAATGGCTGGCAAACGCGGATCGTTCACTTTGTTCAAATAATCAACAAACGTACTCGCCACTGCAAAGTCTTTACGGTTGGTTGTAATGTAGTTGTTGTACAAAGGATGCTCATTGTTGGCTTCTGATAAATACCCGTACTTTACGTTATCGGCATTGGAAGCAAGCAATCCATCAGCTACCGCCGCTGCAAACTCCGCTTTGCCTTTGGCAGGGTCTACTTTAGACAAACGTAGGGCTGCAATGGCGCGAAGCGAGTTGGCGAATTTTTTCCAACGTGCAATATTTCCACCCAACAAAATATCCCCTTGTACGGTTTTTCCACCGTCAAATTGTGCGGCAGCTTCCTTCCATTCTTTAAACAAATCAGTATAAATATCCTGCTGCTTATCAAATTTGGGGTTAAAATCTCCCGCCGCCTTTAAAGCTTCAGAATAAGCAATGTCTCCCCAACGGTCAGTCAGAAATTGAAAGAAATACGCTTTCAGGATACGGGCTGTCGCAATTTGGTTGGCGTTTGAACCCGTAGCGGCCGCATTACTTTTGGTAGCTGCATCGGTATTCTGCTGAATAATAAACTGTAGGTTCATCAAAGGCCCAGCATAGAATCCGTTATAATCAAAATTAACAGTTTTGTACCGCGATTCCTCAATGTAGGTTACATCACCGAAATGCTGTACGTAGAGGCCAGGCTGAATTCCAGTCACGGCGACACCTACGTTACGCAGTGCGCCCGTCAGAATACTCGCCGTATTGGGGTTCGATGGGCTGTTTGGGCTGATGTTCATCGTCCCAAAATTATCGCCGCATGAGGTAGCTACCGATAATAAGGCCGCTACGATGAAGGTATTTAAAATATATTTTTTCATGATTCAAATGCGTTTAATGCTTACAAACTCAATCTCAGGTTTAAACCAAACGAACGTACAGGAGGCAACTGACCACCTTCTGTCCAAAAAGTTTCAGATTCTGAAATATCCAGACCACCACCTACTGCGCTGTAAATCAACAACGGGTTACGAACGATGAATGAAATATTGGCAGATTTTACTTTTACCCGCGACAACAGCGACTTTGGTAAGTTATACCCTAAAGCAACTTCACGGAGTTTGACGTAAGTTTGGTCGTAGGTCCACTGGTCATTGAGCGCAAAGAATTTATCTTCGTACAATTCTTGGGTTTCTACGCGGGTGGTGTTTGGCTTGCCATCTTGGGTTACAGCATCCAACAATACGCCACCGCCTTTAGAAACTGGATCACGTTTTGGATTACCTAATTCGTTCAAACCAGCAGTTTCAGCGGCCAAACCTGCATACGCATTAAACATACGGGTGGTTGAGAAAAATCTTCCGCCAACGATAAAGTCAGTATTGACGCGCAACGACAAATTACGGTACGTAAAGCTGTTCAAGAAACCACCTTTAAAGGTTGGTAACACCGAACCAAGTGATTTTTGGTCATCTACAATGTAGAAACCATTGGCATCTACCACTCTTTTACCATCTAATGTGCGGATTTTTTTACCAACCAACAATCCCCAATCTTCACCTTCACGGGCATTGACGGTGAGGGTACGCCAAGTTGGTCCACCCAATTGATAGTTGGTTAGGCCGTCTGCCAATTTGATTACTTTCGAACGGTTGCGGTCTAAGTTAATATCAAAATCCCAGTTGAAGCCACGTTCTGACTTAACAGGGTTGGCAAAAATGTGCAATTCTAATCCTTTGGTTTGAATCAAGCCTGCGTTGATGATGGCGTTGCGATAGCCACTGGTAGGATCTACAGGAAGCGGAATAATCTGGTTCTTGTTGTCGTTTTGGTACCACGTAAACTCTACTCCAAAGCGGTTGTTCATGAATTTCATGTCAAGACCCGCTTCATATGAAGAAGACAAGCCGGGCTTCAAATCAGCATTAGGTAGCAATGTTGGCAAATACTGAGTGGCATTTGAACCGAAGGCATTGCCAGTAGTGTACGTTTGGAAAATCTGGTACGGGCCTACATCGGTACCTACCTGTGCGTATCCAGCGCGCACTTTCGCATAAGACAATATCGGGTTTCTGGGCAACAACTCCGTCAAAATTACCCCACCCGAAAGCGAAGGATACAAGTAAGAATTGTTGGCAACCGGTAACGTAGAAGACCAGTCGTTGCGGAGAGATGCCTCCAGAAAAACGATGTCTTTGTAACCCAAACTCACGTTTCCATAAAGACTGTTTACCCGACGCTCAAAACGGTTGTTGCTGATTGCAGGGCGGTCTTTTGAAGCGGCAATATTGTAAAAGCCTGGGCTTGTCAATCCACCTGAAGTAGCTTGAGAGTAGGTCTCCACTAGGTTATAACGAATGTTTCCACCAGCGTTGGCAACCACCGAAAGTTCACCAAATGTTTTATCGAAACTCAACAATCCTTCGTAGTTATTTTCACGCGAATTTTCTACATAATTAGCAAAGGCCCCCAAGCCTCCTGCATTTAGTGTTCCATATGCTACACGCCCCTGTTGATTGTACTGGCGCTGGTCACGACGGGCCGTAACAGAACCTTTCAAGTATTTCGAAAATTGATAAGTTAGGCCAAAATCACCGAACAAACGGGTATCCAAACGACTATTAGTACTTTCGTACATCTGGGTGTAAGGGCTGTCCCAATATTTTGGTTTAGGATCAAGCGGCCCTCCAATGTTCCAGCTACGGAACGTTCCGTCGGGGTTTTTGTAGTTTTTCAGGTCTTCGATTCTAAGCTGACGCTGAAACCATTGGTTAAAAGACCCTATCGTCTGGTTAAATCCACCTAGAACCCCACCCGAAGAACCGTAGTTGTCGGCAGGCACATTGGTTCCACGGGTTGAAGTATAATTGATGTTAAGGTTTGCTGTCAAATTTTTCAGCAGCGTAATTGTATTTTTAGCGCTAAGAAAATCCTTGCTTTGCTTAGAATTAGGAATGATACCATTGGTACTGATATGCGTATAAGATACCCGCGCCTGGAAGTTTTCTCCTCCTTTTGAAAAAGCAATGTTGGTGTTGTTGCTGATTGGCTTATTAAAAAAGTCACGTACGTTGTTTGGTTGGGCCGAATACGGGGTTAATTGTCCAAACTCTGGCCCTTGCTGCCACGAGAAAGCCGAACGGTGCGGCGAACCATCAATTTTTGGTCCCCAGCTTTCATCGGCTGAATAGTCTAGGATTTTTTGGCCGTCAAAAGATTTCCAATCGGCGGGGTGAATGGCAGGGTTGAAGGAAAATGTCTCCCAGTCTTGTGAATAACCCCCGCCATATTCGTTTTGGTATTTTGGCAACATACCAATCATGTCCAAAGTGGTACTATGATTGATGTCTAGCTTTGCCTCGCCTGATTTTGCTTTTTTGGTAGTAATAACCACCACACCACCCGAAGCACGGTTTCCGTAAAGTGCGGTAGCAGAAGGTCCTTTCAGCACCGACAATGATTCTACATCATCCATGTTTACTTGACTGATGTCAGTGGGAGTACCGTCTACTACGTAAAGTGGATCTCCACCCGTCAGTGAGTTTACGCCACGAATACGAATATTGGGTGTACCGAATTTGGCGGCCGATTGCCCTAATACCTGTACCCCAGCGATTTTACCCGCCAAAGCATTGGCAACGTTGGGGTCGCGAGCGGCGGTGATTTTGTCACCTTTTATTTCCTGCACTGAGTAGTTCAATGCTTTCTTGTCGCGGGGGATACCGAGAGCCGTTACGACCACTTCCTGAAGCTGCGTAGCATCTGGCATTAATCGAACGTCAATCACATTTTGTGTACCTACTGTTACTTCTTGATTGGTAAAACCAATGAAGCTAAATACGAGCTGGGAACCTGTGGGAACGGCAATTTTGTAGCTTCCCTCTGAATCTGTGGTGGCGCCGCGTGTAGTTCCGCGAACTGTGATACTTACTCCTGGGAGGATGGAGCCGTCGTCGGCAATTACTTTGCCCGTAATAGTGCGGTCTTGAGCAAACAGTGATATACTGCAAAGCAGCATTATCACCGCCGCTGGCAGTGTAAACCTTCTTTTCATACTTGTGATTTTTAGTTTAGATTAAGAATATCTATCTCAAAGATATGCCAATAACCACAAATTTTATGTAACGCGGAGAAATAAAACAAAAAAAATGCGACAAAGTATAACTTTCTGAATACAAAAGGCCACTCCAAAGAGCGGCCTTTTGTTAAATTTATACGTCAAGCTGAACCCTTATGGATTTGCATTATCCCAGTTAACTTCCGCCACTGGACGTTCGAGTCTTTCGAGCACTTTCATGCCCGCTACGGGCAAATATATCTCGCCCAACTTCTCATAACGACGCATATCTACCCAACGATGACCTTCGTAAAACAGCGAATAAAGGCGCTCTTTCAGAATGCTGTTGATAAGCGCATCTTTGGTGGTAAGCCCTTTATAATCGCTTAAACCAGCCGCTTTTCTAACAATATTGATTAACCGCGTTGCTTCGGCGGCATTTCCCTGCTGCGCTGCAATCTCAGCCGCAATGAGTACCAATTCTTCGTTGCGAATAATCGACACAGGGTCGTTGGCCCCAGTGTATACACTCGTCAGATACTTTGAACTGTAGGTTACACCTGACGTATATGACAGCGGAGCCGCTTGTTCTTTTACTTTGGCCGCTACCCTAGCGTCGCCCGCTTCAGCATCTTCAATCAGTTTTTGAACCGCTACAATCCGCACCGTTGAGGTGTTCAACAACGGATTCTGCACATCTGGTGGAGTGGCATTGAAATTGTGTTTGGGGCCCGCATTCAAGTCGCCCGTGGCATTATAAAAAGTTTGCGGCAACAGCGCGGCGGCTTTGGTAAAGTCTTTTTGATACAGCGCCACCCGCAAGGCTATGGCGCGGTTAAACCTCTTGAAAGTGGCAGGCGTTGTAAAACCCGCGTATCCCGAAGGTAAAGCAAATGGGAAAGCCGCCCCTGCGCCGTCCAGCTGAGTTGCGCCTTCATCAAGCACTTTAGCAATCCCCGCCAATGACTCGGTATAGCTCACCGCTTTACTGGGCTTGAAAGGGTCTTCAATGTTTAAACGAATACCATTGGTATACTGCACATTAAGTTGATACAACATCGCCAATCCTTTAAACGTGTTTGCCAACCCGCGGTAGCCATTTTTTTGCTGGTCAGACACCGACGTAGTGATGTTGAGAGAAGCAAGCGTAATGTTGGCATGACGTATCGGCAATCCGAACGCAGTGGTGGCTCCATTGTAAAAAGCCGAGTTGTCAATCGGCCGCAGGCCATTCAGCTCGGTCATCCACCGCGACTCGGTCGAGTTAAAGTTAAATATCTCTTTGCCGAGCGTACCCACTACCTGAAGGTACGTAGCCAATCCATCGCGTGCTGTGGCTATTTGACCGATGGCCAAAGCATCTAATTGCGCTTTGGTGGCATTATTTTGTACTGAACCTACGCTGGGGAAGTTAGGGTCTTCGACAATATCCGTCTTGAGAACATTGCAGGAGTTGAGGCTCATGGCCGTCAGTCCAGCGATTATAAAGGTATATCTTAAATTTTTCATTTTCATTTTGAGGTTATTTGTTAAGAACAAAAAGCCAACGGCGCTCATGAGTTGATTCGCCCGTACTACTGCCCATTAACTCATTGCTAAAAATCAACCGACAAATGGAACATCATACGACGAACGAGCGGCGAACTTCCAATATCTACCCCGCTGCCCAGCGCTGCCGAACCAAAGTTAGAGTTTTCAGGGTCATAACCTGCTTTGTAATCCGTCCAACGCAGCACATTATTGCCAGAGATTCCTACCCGAACCCCTTCAACGACATTCCCAAAGGCACTTTTCAAAACCGATTTCGGCACGCGATAATAGAGCGCCACCTCACGCAGTTTCAGAAAACTTACCACACTTGGATTGTAACCAGGCTTAGGAACCCCATTTTCATCAACGCCATTTACATTTTGGCGATAAATTCCGTTGGGTGTTTTACCATCGCTACCCACTTCATCGGTTCCGTTCCAGTCAGAGGTGTTACCGCCTTCATCCCACAATACGCGGGCAAGCGAGACCACCGTGAATTTGTGACGATAATTGAGCAATGCCGAAAACTCAAAATTTTTCAGGAATGAGATACGCTGATTGAGCGAGAATTCAAATTTAGGCTGCTGATCTCCGTACACCGTCCACGAGGTTGCATAGTTGGGGTCGGTTACGGGAAGCGTCCGAGGTTGGCCTACAATTTGCGTAGGTGAGAAGCCCTGCTTGATACGCCACTGACCGAAGGTAGCTCCAAATCCGCCCGTCAAACGCTCAGGTATATCCAAACGAGTAATTTCTGAACGATTAAACCAAAAAATAGGCTGCACAAACCACGTGATACTTTTATTTTTTACAACGTCGGTTCCGAGCGTAATTTCCACTCCACGGTTGGTCATGTCAGCGGCATTTACTACCGTTGAGCTTACCCCCGTAGTAGGTGCCGTTACCAATGGCTGAATCAGGTCAAATACTTTTTTATTATAAAGCGTAATTTCTCCCGTCACGCGGTTGCTGAATAAACCAAAGTCTACTCCATATTCCAATTCGGTAGCTCGTTCAGGTTGAATATTCACATTTCCTAAGGTAGTAGAAGGCGTCAAGCCACCCAAACCGCCGGTTCCGACTACGTTCAACTGGGAGAACGGAACACCCCAGTTGGGCAATCCAGCCGTTTGACCGTAAGCAATACGCGGTTTCAGTTGTGAGACTGTATTGCCGCCCCACTCCCCGAATTTGGTCAAATTGATGGCCAAAGAAGCGCGCGGAAAAGCGAAGAATTTATCGAAAGAATTCCCGTTAAGGTTTGATTTATCGAAACGTATACCCACTGATGCAATGATTTTATCGTCATAGTTGGCTTCCTGCTGAGCAAAAATACCCACGTCGGTGTTTGAACGATATTCAACATCAGAACCAATTACCTTGGCGCGGCCTGGATTATAAACACCCGCCGGCAAACCACGCCCGCGTGTGTAGCTCAGACGCGTACGGTTGTTGAGCCGTACCAACCCTGCCGAAGACGTCAGGTTAAGTTTGCTGTCCATTAGTGTTTTGGTAAACACACCTGAAACCTGCCAGTTGGTATTGATTACCTCCCCGCGCGTATCCTGCGAAAAGCCTGGGTTGGCTTCTTTTAGCTGAGATTGTAAATCTGAAGGCAGCCAAATCAATGAGAATTGATTCTGATAATCAAGGCCACCGTTAAGTTTCAGCGTTAGGGAAGTTTTTTCATTGTTAATCAATCGGAAGTTGGCATTAAAGCCTTGAAACACCCGGCTTACCTTTTGATTGTTCACCGCACGGTCGCGAATAGCCAATAGGTTTTCACCTACGTTGGGGTCGTTGGGATAATTGCCCAGTGCATCTGGTAATAAATTGATGTAGGGTCTGGTGTAGGGCAACGCATAGCCATAATTGGTGTTTGAGTTGTCATTTCCTGTCCAACCACGGTCGTTGTCTGATTGAACAAAGTTTGAACTTACCCCAAAATCAATCCAATTATTGAGTTTATGGTCAATGTTAGCCCGTATTGAATAGCGTTTAAAATCGGTATTTTTAATAATTCCCGTTTCATCCGCAATGCTTCCGTTGACATAAAACTTGGTTTTTTCGGTTCCGCCCGTTACGCTCAATCGTGTATTTTTAATCACACCTGTTTCTCCGAAAAGTACACGTTCCCAGTCATTATACGTACCGTTTTGTTTGGCCGCCTTTAACAACGGAATATCATCCGCCGAAAAATAGTCAGTCAGTTTCTGCTCGGTCCAGTCGGCCCCGCCGTAGTACGCTACCGCTTTCGACATACCCAAATCTTGCCCAAAAGACACTTTGGTTAGGCCACCTTTGCCGCGCTTTGTGGTAATAATCACTACACCTGCGTTGGCGCGCGTTCCGTAAATAGCCGCCGCCGAAGACCCTTTCAACACCTCCATACTTTCTATGTCGTCGGGATTTAAGTCAGCCAAGCGGTTGGCGTTATTATCTTGGCTAGATGCCGCACTACCACCCGTTGCTTTGTTGGCTTGTGAGCGTCCGTTTGAGTATTGGCCGTTATCAATGTACACGCCATCTACAATAAACAACGGCTGAGAAGCAGAGCTTCCCAAGGTAGAAACGCCCCGGAACTGAACGTTAAAACCTCCTCCAGGCATTGAACCGTTAGCCTGAATGTTGGCACCGGCAAGTTTTCCTTGTAATGCTCCGTCGGCTGTTACGGGCGACGTGGTTCCCGTTAAATCTTTGGCAGAAAGTGTGGAAACCGCATTGGCCAAATTGGAGCGCTTTACGTTGGTAGCCAAACCAGATACCACCACTTCTTCGAGTTGACGCGAATCTTCTATTAGGACAACATCCAACGTGGAACGGCTCCCAGGGGTTTCTTCTTTACTTGAAAAACCCACGTAACTAAAAATGACTTTGGCATTGGCCGGAACATCAATTTTGTAAGTTCCATCAGCGGCACTTGTGGCTCCCCTATTGGTCCCCTTTACCAATACCGACACTCCAGGCAATGGATTGCCCGCCCCGTCGGTTACTTTACCCGTCAGGGATTGTCCCTGCGCCCACACCGAAATGCACGACATCAGCATTGCCAACGCCAGTGCAAGCGTAAATTGTTTTCTCATACGATTTAGTTGAAATTAAGGTAAATTAGTTGTCTTTTATGAAGGCAATTGTAAAAAATAATAATCTAAATAGGCCGTTTTTGGTCCATACAAAATTTGGGTTTTAGTTTAAAATAAAAAATAAATATAACGTTTTGCAAAAAGAATAACTGCAACAATAAAACATTTATTTATGTTAAACAAGACTCGACAAAGTTTAAAAATCAAAATCTTATTTTTCTATTTGTCTTGTGTATTTGTTTTTTTATTTACTTTGCAAAACAAAGTTCTTTTTATGATAAAAAGCAAAATACTCCTTTTAGTACTTCTATCTGGTATCGGTATTGTGATGCTGGCGGGGCGGATTGCCCTTACGGGCACTCTTGCGCATTGGGGATTATTCTGGAATTTATTTTTGGCGTGGCTGCCATTGGTTTGTGCATATGTGACTCGTCAATTTTGGCAACGCGGACTACTAAATCATTATGGATTGTTGGCAGGAATGATGTTATGGCTGCTGCTCTTTCCCAACGCGCCTTATTTAATTACAGACTTAATCCATTTGAAGGAAGTACCCGATTATCTGCTTTGGTATGACTCCCTCATGACCTTCTCTTTTGCACTGGCGGGTTTGCTCACGGGGTTTTATTCCGTTTTAATGATTCATCGGCTAATCGAACAAATTACCCATCGGATTACGGCTTGGGTAATTATGGCGGGATGTTTGATTTTATCGAGTTATGGCGTTTATTTGGGTCGTTTTGGTCGCTGGAACAGCTGGGATGTACTTACCAACCCTTTTTCTCTTGTTAAATATAGCGTTTCTAATTTGCATAATCCAATGGCCATGAAGCTAACCATTACTTTTTCTCTGGCCATGCTTATCATGTATATTACTTTTTGGATATATACCTTAAAGGCCAAGGTGGAAGAAAATGTTTAAAATGAGAAGCAACTTTCCATCCAAACCCAGGATTTAACTAACGAAACCGCCCACAATAACCGATTGAATCTAATACACAATTATGATCAACGTACGAAAAATGCTCCGTAGCTTTGGTTACGCCGTAGAAGGAGTGGTCGCTTTGTTTCGATACGAAAACAACGCCCGTTTCCATCTATTGGCCGCGTTGGTCGTTGTCATTGCGGGGGTAATTATTGGACTTACCTACTTGGATTGGGTGATAATCGTCATCGTGATTGGCGGTGTTTGGGCCGCCGAGGCCTTCAATACCGCTATTGAAAAATTGTGTGATGTGGTATCTCCCAGTATCCATCCCCAGATCAAGGCGGTTAAAGATTTAGCGGCGGCTGGGGTGCTGATTATGGCTGGCACGGCAGCCCTGACAGGAGTCATTATTTTTGGCAAAGCTATTATAACGTCATTCTCTTTTACCTTTTAACTATCATGAATTCTCAACAAGATTCGATTCAGGCTCTTTCAGAAATCCGAGACTTAATGCATCGGTCGTCTAAATTCCTTTCTCTCAGTGGGTTGTCAGGGATTTTTGCAGGCATTACGGCACTTATCGGAGCTTCGGTTGCTTATTTGAGGCTAAAAACAGACGCCTTCAATTACGAAAGCAGCGAGCAAATGACCGTTCTAACCCGACGAGACATGATTGAATTTATCTTGATAGACGGCTCCATTGTGCTGGTCGTGGCCATTCTGCTGGGTTGTTTTTTCACGATTCGTAAAGCCAAAAAATCAGGTCAGAGTGTTTGGAATCCTGTTTCTAAACGCATGTTGGTCAGCTTATTAATTCCGTTGGTTACGGGTGGAATTTTTTGTTTGGCTATGTTTTACCGAAACATGCTGTGGGTAAGCTTTCCAGCTACGCTTATTTTTTATGGCTTGGCTCTACTCAACGCCAGCAAATACACCGTTCGCGACCTCGAATATTTAGGTATCTTGGAAGTAATCTTAGGCTTGATTTCTTTATTTTTGACCGGGTATAATCTTTTGGTCTGGGCTTTTGGATTCGGAGTATTACACATTGTTTACGGCACATTGATGTATTTTAAGTACGAAAGAGGAACTTCTCATTCATAAGTCACTCTTTTACAAACAATTATTAACTAATCACGAATGCTCGAACATTTCAATAAAGCCTTTGAGAGTAAAGCGCGGCTGGGAATTATGTCGGTATTAATGGTCAATGAATCGTTGAGTTTTAATGCACTCAAAGAGTTGCTCAACCTCACCGACGGCAACCTTGCCACTCATCTGCGCGCGCTTGAAGAGCAGGGGTACTTGCTTGTTCGGAAACAATTTGTGGGCAGAAAGCCCAATACTACTTACGGTGCCACATCTGAAGGCCGTCTGGCGTTTACCAATCACCTCAATGCGCTGGAGGCGTTTATCCGGACGGGGCAATATTAGAAACAAAAAAATGCCTGATACCGAAGCATCAGGCACTTAACAACCCTCTCAGGAAGGCTTTATTTTCCTCCAATCGGAATCAAAATCCCGATAGAGCCTTGAATGTTACGCACAAAGCTTTTTTCATTGGCATCTAAATCGCCATCATCATTTCCTAATCCGTAGTAATAACGGCCTTCGATTAACAGTTGAGCTTTACCTAAACCAAGCGATATTCCAGCACCTCCTACCGCTCCGTACTCAATCCGGGGGTCACCTTTCTCAAATTTAATGTCTGTTGTGGTCGTTTGTTGGTTGAGCATGATTTTTGCCTTTCCGTTTAACGAGTAGCTTCCATAACCTCCACCGTTGATAAAAAACTTAAATGATTCACCTCCCAACGCAAACTTGAGCAATACAGGCACGGTCACGGTATTGATTTTATTCTCTCCCGACAAAGTAACTCCGCCTTGTCTAGTGGTCGATTTTACCCCCACCTGAGAGTATAAAATTTCAGGCTGGACCGAAAATACTTTCCCGCCAAAACTCAAAATAAGGCCTCCGTGGTAGCCGATGATTGGGTCAAGGGTTACGCCAGAACTTGTTTGTGACGAAGGAATCGAGAAATTGCAGTAGTTCGCTCCACCCCGTAAACCCACCTTAAACTTAAATCCGCCTTCTTCGGCAGGAGCCGCAGCTTTGGGGGCTGGTGCAGGAGCTGATTTTTGGGCGGTTTGAGGTTTAGTCGTCGATTTAGGAGGCGTAGTTGTTTTTGACTTAGTAGGCTGAGTGGCGGGTTTCTTGTTTGTATTTCCGTGTAGCTTATCATACATTTCCTGCATACTCTGAGTTGGCTGAGGTTCAGCGGGTTTGGTCGGAGTAGTCGTTTGCGCATACATGCTGCCCGAAGTAGTGGCTACCGTCAGGGTCGCCCCGAAAATCAACGTAAGGAGTCTGTTCATACTAGAGTAGATAAAATAGATATGGGTTTGCGGTACTTTTTGTAAAGTAACGGTTTTTGAAACACAAAATTCGATACTTATTTCCTTTTTTTTTAGGGTGTTTGTACTATCTTTTGGTAGGTGTTTCTACTTGTTTTTACTTAAAATCAACCGATACCGATACTTTATCGGCCACTAATTGCCCGTTTCGCAAACCAGGCTCCCAATAATCACCGCTTTTGATGATGCGTACTGCTTCTTCAAAAAGCGGTGATTCTGACTTGTTAATGGCCTTAAAATCAACTAACTCTCCCGAATCGGTTACCACAAAAGAAAGCCTAACCTGCCCTCTTGGTGCCTGAGGATTTTGGAGGATATAGGCTTCGGATGAATTCTGAAGGTAGTTTTTATACTTTTCCCAACCATTTTTTGGACTAGCTTCCCTGTTCATTATTTTAGCATTTCTTGACTGGGCGGGTGCCACCACTTCACTCAACGCTCGCTCATCTTCTTTCAACACAATAGGGGCAATGATGGAATCGCTGACGGTAAGCTGTATTTTCTCAAACCCTACCGATAAGACCGTGATTTGGTCGCCTCGGCGTACATTTGGCAAAGTAAAATTGCCTCCAGCATCAGTACTCACGCCCCTCAACTGGTTTTTAAGCTGTAGCGCTACGCCCGGCAACGCTTGCAGGTTAGCGGTCAGCACCTTACCACGAACGTTAAAAACCTCCTCATTTCTGACCGCACTAAATGCACTTCTTTTGGCTAATACCGACGTAGGAGCCAAGGGTGTTTTTGTACTTACGGCCACATTTTGCCCCGAATCCAACATTTGTATGGCCGCAGGAGCTGCCTCCAGTGCAGGCACATCATTTGCCTTTTCTTCCGAAGGTGGCGTCGGTTTGAGTACCGCCGTAATTTCTGTTATAGCCTCCTTTTTAGGCGTGGACGCAGGTTTGCGGCCAAAACGCTCTGCTTGGGCCGCAGAAGCAATCGAGGACGGTTGATTTTCTACCACCGCAGGCGCTGATTCAGGTTTGAGGACGGGTGGGGGTTGTGGTAGCGCAATGGCAGTCGAAGCCTTGGCAGGCATCTCTGCCTTCTGGGCCATCCACCAACCCAACCCAACCACTAAAACCACCGCCGCCGCTGAAGCATAATAGTACGGTAGCCACGGCTGTTGCCGTTTTTGTACGCGTTGGTGAAGTCTCGCGCGTAGCTTCTCTAAGGCTTTTTTATCCTCAACATTAGCTTTTTTTAGCGCCCGTAATCCTTCAATTATATCATCCATCCGCTCGTTTTCCAACGCCGCTTTCTCAATTTGATGTTGCTCAGCAGGCGACAACTCCCCCGCCACATAACGGCGCAGTTGCTCAATTGATGGTTCGATGTATTTTTTAGGTTTAGTCATGCTGTTTGCCCTCCATGCACAGTTTCAAATTTCGCTTACCATTTTGGAGATAACTTTTGACTTTGGTGATTGCAAAACCCGTTTGCTCGGCAATCTGTTGATAACATAACTGTTGGAAATAAAACAATTCTACGCTGCGGCGCTGCTCTTGCGCGAGGGTTTGCAGGCAATCGCTCAAATCAGACAATTGAGCCTCTATTCGCCAATCTTCTTTTTCGGGCGGTTCGCTTACGAAATTTTCGTACGCTTCCCGCTCAAAAATCCCCTCATCTCCCACCATTACCCGTTTTTGGCGGAGCTGCATCAAGCAATAATTGCGCGCCACGCTGTGCAACCAGCTTTTGAAGTTTTGAACTTCGTGGGTTTTCAGATCCGTCATCAATTGTTCAAACACCTGCATTACAGCGTCTTTGGCTTCGTCTTCATCCCGCAAATACCGAAAACACACCGCAAAAACCATGTCCATGTGCCGCTCATACAGCTCTCCTAGCCCCGTCAAATCGCCCGTACGGCGGTAGTCCGACAGGTATTCTACATCGGTGAGTGCGGTTTTGCGACGAAATATTTTTAGAAACAAGAGATAAGAGATGTTTTGAACCGAAAAATGATAAACTGAAAAATAATAAACCGTATGAACGGCCCCGCAAAAAAGGTAAAAGTCAGGAGTGAAAAAATGGCGCCTGCCTTCCACTGAAACCTGCTTTTGCTCTTTGATGCAGGACTTACGTTTTTTCCATAAAAAAATTTTAAAAACTTTTATGGAATCTTTAATATCCCTGCATCTAATGGTTGAAACTAAAAATTACAACCATGAAAACAAAATTCTTTTGCCTGATTTTTAGCGTATTGGCGCTTTACGCCTGCGCCCAGTCTACACCTGTCACGGTGACGGGAATCGTTTCGGAAGCGGGCACCAAAGTACCACTTTCGGGAGTGACTGTTTTTATCAAAAACACCAAAACGGGCACCATCACCGACTCCCAAGGCAGGTATGCCATCAGTGCCAAAACAGGGGACAAACTCCTATTTGCATTGATTGGTTACCAAGGTGTGGAACGAAAAATCGGGGCTGATTTGGTGATAAATGTGGCTTTGAAAATAGATAATCAACCACTTCACGAAGTAGCAGTCGTGACTGGCAGAGCCGCACCTAATGCTAAAATGCAAACATTTGCGGTACAGCCCGCGGCAATGCCCAGCCTGATGCACGACGGCCAATTCAACACGGAAGAATACAAGGCATTGAACGAGAATGTTTTTCACGATGCAAAAAAAAATCCCTTAACTACTTTTTCTATTGATGTAGACCGGGCGGCTTACAGCAATGTGCGCCGAATGCTTAATTTGGGGCAATTTCCCCAAAGGGATGTTGTCCGTATCGAAGAACTGATTAACTATTTTGACTACAATTATCCCCAACCCAAAGGCGAACATCCCGTAGCCATCCACACCGAGATTTCGGACTCTCCCTGGAACAAAGGATTAAAATTGGTACACATTGGACTACAAGCCAAAACCATTGCGACCGACAATCTGCCCGCGTCTAATCTCGTATTTTTGGTGGACGTGTCGGGTTCGATGAACTGGGTCAACAAATTACCATTGGTGAAAGAAGCCTTCAAACTACTCGTTGACCAACTTCGCCCCAACGACCGCGTAGCCATTGTGGTATATGCGGGTGCGGCAGGAGTGGTCTTACCCTCCACAGCAGGCAATCAAACGGCCACCATCAAAGATGCCCTCGACAAACTCAGCGCAGGCGGCTCCACGGCGGGTGGCGAAGGCATCAAACTGGCCTACAAAATTGCGCAGGAAAATTTTATCAAAGGTGGCAACAACCGCGTGATTTTGGCAAGCGACGGTGATTTTAACGTGGGTGTTTCGAGCGAAGGAGAATTGCAGCAAATGGTGGAAGAAAAACGCAAAAGTGGCGTATATCTCAGCGTATTGGGCTTTGGGATGGGCAATTACAAAGACAATAAAATGGAAACACTGGCCGACAAAGGCAACGGCAACTACGCTTACATCGACAACTTGCAGGAAGCTCAAAAAGTGTTTGTGCACGAATTTGGCGGAACACTCTTTACCGTCGCTAAAGATGTAAAACTACAGTTGGAGTTTAACCCAAAATTTGTCAAAGGCTACCGACTGATTGGTTACGAAAACCGAATGCTCAAAAACGAGGAATTTCACGATGACAAAAAAGATGCGGGTGAAATGGGCAGCGGCCATACCGTAACGGCCCTTTACGAAATCATCCCTGCGGGCGTAGAAAGTGCCTATTTGGCCAAAGTCGATGACTTAAAATACCAAAAACCAATCGAGACTACCTCTGCTTCGGATGAAATTTTGACGATAAAACTACGCTACAAACAACCCGACAGCGAAACCAGCCGTTTGTTTGAAGTTCCGGTTCGTGATACACACACGCCATTTATGCGTACTTCTGACAACTTCCGTTTTGCAGCGGCCGTGGCCGAATGGGGATTATTGCTACGAAAATCTGAATTTAAGGGCAGCGCTACCTATGAGCAGGTGATTCAAACCGCACAAAATGCGTTAGCCAAAGACCCAGAAGGGTATCGCGCGGAGTTTGTACGTTTGGTTAAGTTGACCCAATCGTTGGACAAAAAGGATATTGTCGCCAAAAAAGAAGATTAAAGCCAAAAAATCCACAAATGGGTTAGTTTTCCACAATCTATGTGGAAAACTAACCCATTTGTGGATGGACCACTCAATTCATTAGTATCTCTAACGCAGGGTTCCTGTGCTTGGGCTATATTCGCCCAAAGGAAAACTTAATCCCACGTTGATACCCCACGACCGATTATGTACATCGCTGACGGTGTTCATCACTTGCGTCAAGCCGAGGTTATATCTTACATCCGCATTCAGCCACACCATGCGGCCAATCGCGTAGTTAAATCCTGCGCCCATGGCAGCGCCCCCATCTACCCCTTTGTAGGGGCGAGTTGCGCCTTCAGGATTAATAGACACGTCATTTTCATTGACGGCTTTCAGCAGAAAACCGATGTAGGGCCCCAACATTACTTTAGGACGAAATTTATTGCCCCGGCCATTGAGGTAATAGGTTCCCATGATAGGAATTTGGAGATAATCCAAGTGGCCTTTAGAGGCGCCATTAGGAGACTCGCCTCCCATTCTTGAGTACAGCACTTGTCCATTTACACCAAATCTGCTTTCGCCGCTGTAATTGATAAAAATACCAGCCGTAGAGCCTGTTTTCCAATCAGAATATGGTTGGTTGCCCGTTAACTTCGAAAAATTAACGCCGACCAGCGGACCGAAAGAAACATTTTTTTGCGCAATAACTTCGCTACTAAAGCAAGTCACGAACATGGACAAAACAAAAATTACTTTTTTCATAGTGGTAAAATAATGATGGTGATTGATGTTTCTATCACAAAAGTCATACTTACTCCAATAAGCGCTAAAACGCCCGCATTTGGGGAATTTTTTCCTCAAATGCGGGCTTAATAAATAATCAAGCACCCAAAAACTACTTAGGCATCGTGGGCCGCACCTCAATTTTACTCGGTAACGTGCGCGGATTCATTTTGAGCAAATCAACCACCATCTGACCGATGTCTTCGGGCTGGATTTTCCAGGCATCCTTTTCAGAAGGCTCATGATTATTGAAATTTGTAGCCACCGAACCAGGCATAATAGTTGTCACTTTAATGCCGTCGTTTCGCACGTCAAGCATGACCGCTTGTGTAAAACCAACCAGCCCAAATTTGCTGGCATTGTAGGCAGCGCCGTTGGCAAAGAAGTTTGTACCTGCCAGACTCGCAATGGTAATAAGGTAACCTTTAGCGTTTTTTAGGGCAGGCAAAGCGGCTTTAACGCTGTAAAACACGCCCGTGAGATTGATGTCAATCGTTTCCTGCCACTGCTCTATCGTCAAGGACTCAATGGGCGCAAAATGCCCAACACCCGCATTGGCCACCAAAACATCCAGCGCGCCCCATTGTTCAATCACCTGATTAACAGCACTTTGCTGTGATTCAAAATCACGTACATCGGCCACGACCCCCAACGCATGGCCTTCTTTAAGCTGATTCAACTGCTGAATAGCCTCCCGTAATGTATCCTCGCTGCGCCCCGTAATGGCCACTCGCATACCGTCTTTGATGAGCATTTCGGCGATTCCGTAACCGATGCCTTTGGTCCCTCCCGTGATGAGGGCAACTTTAGTTTTAGCAGACATATTCTTTCAAGAAAATAAATTTGGAGTTAAAAAATTTTTGAAGGTCACTCAATATCAATTATCATTATTTTTATTTACCTTAACCGCTGGTATAAATGCCATTATCATTAACCTAAACTTTTAAACCAAAAAACGAGTACCATGAAAAAAGTGTATTCTAACTTATCACTCGCGGCCGCCTTTTCGATTGCTTTTGTCGCATGTCAGCAAAACGACATTTTAACAGAAAGCACCACCTCTGGCAATCCGCACAGCTCTGCAAGGGAAGCCGCTGCCAATACAGTACCCAATGAACTGCTCATTAAGTTCAAAAATGGAGTTAGTTCTTCAAAAAAAGCTGAAATTTTAGAACAACTTGGGGCAAAATTAAAAGAGAAAATCTTAACAAAAATGATGGAAAGAGCGGGCGACGACGAGGGGATTACCCTTGTTGAGATTCCAATGGCCGCGTTTGAGGCACTTTCCAAGACCAAAGAGTTCGGTGAAATTGAATATGCCGAGCCCAATTACATTTACACCCACAACGCCACTTCAAACGACCCCTATTTCACCAACGGCACTCTTTGGGGAATGTCAAATGCCAACCAATTCGGAAGCCAAGCCTCCACTGCATGGGCTGCAAACAAAACGGGCTCATCAGCGGTGTATATCGGCATCATTGACGAAGGTTACATGTACACCCACGAGGATTTGGCCGCCAATGCGGGCGTTAATCCGTATGAAATTGCAGGAAATGGTATTGATGACGATGGCAACGGCCTAAGAGATGATGTATACGGATGGGATTTTGACGGCAACAACAGCTCCGTATTTGACGGCGCAGGCGATGACCACGGCACACACGTAGCTGGAACCATCGGCGGTGTAGGCGGCAACGGCAAAGGCGTGGCAGGGGTAGTATGGAATGTAAAACTTCTGGGGGCTAAGTTTTTAGGTAGTCGTGGAGGCACTACCGCCAACGCCATCAAAGCCGTTGATTATTTTACTGGCCTTAAAGTCAAAGGACTAAACATCGTTGCTACCAACAACTCGTGGGGCGGAGGAGGCTTCTCTCAGGCATTGCAGGATGCCATTGAGCGCGCAAACACCGCTGGGGTGCTCTTCATCTGCGCCGCAGGTAATAGCTCCAGCAACAATGATGCCGTTGCCAACTATCCGTCAAATTACCCCAACAGCAATATCATTGCGGTAGCTTCCATTACCTCGGCGGGTGGGCTGTCAAGTTTCTCTAGCTATGGAGCCACTCTAGTAGACATCGGTGCACCTGGCTCAGCCATTACTTCTACCGTTCCAGTGGGCTCAAAAAGAAGTGTAACATCAGGCTATGCCAGCTACAGCGGAACATCCATGGCTACCCCACACGTAGCGGGTGCGGCTGCTTTGTATGCCTCCTTGAACCCTGGGGCTAGTGCGGCACAAATCAAAAGTGCCATTTTAAACTCGGCAACACCTACTCCATCCCTTGCAGGGAAGTGTGTGACTGGCGGTCGTTTGAATGTCAGCACTTTCTGATTTTAGACCAACATTTCATTTCATAAGAAAGCGGCCCCGTGTCATTACGGGGCCGCTTTCTTATGAAAAACCTTTGGAAACAACATTGGTACTGTACGACGGTAAACCCGATACGCCTCTCCAAATTCGACCACCAGTTTCTGCTCTTCAAAATAAATACCAATCAGTGTATAAACCGTTACGCAGGCCGCCATCAGTAGTGTGCGCACCAAAGAATCCGACAAAAACAGCCCCCAGATAAACAGAATCGTACCTGTATAAATGGGATGCCGCACGTAGTGCAGCATCCCATTGGTTTTGAGCGTCCCCGAACCTGGTTTTGAATCGTTTGGAGAAAATGTCAAACCCGAAAACTCTTTGAAATTATACCCCGAAATGGCAATCATTACAATCAGCAACCCACCGTATTTTAGAAAATTACCTAGTAAATCTATCCGCCAGTCAAACGCCCATAAAGACTGAGCAGGAAGCGTAAATTGATAGAACAGAACTGCGGCCAAAAGTACAAACGCCAACCCATTGTATATCAGCCGATAGAAACGATAACCTGCCCCCATTTTTTGTTCAAAAAAACGTTTGACAACGTTATTGGCCAATACGCTGTGAAGTACGCCGTAAGCAAGCCAAAAAGTAACCAAAAGTACGTACGACCCCATTTTGTTTTTTCTGTTTAACGAACATAAAGATACACGTAAATTAGACGATTTTCGGCATGGTTAAAAGAATCATTTCCGAAGGAAAAGCGGCTTTTACTTCCATTCTGGTTACTTTTGTTTGTTTATCAAGTTTTAAAATAGCCCATCACCAAACACTTCCTTCACCGACTATGAAACCTTCTTTTTTACGACTTTTTACGCTGCTGTTTTTCAGTACCTCACTCCTCCGCGCCCAATCTTACAAACCACCCGTATTTACCGACCCCGAACGGATGAAAAAGATTGAGGCGGTGCTGCCTACCATCGACAAAATTTACAAAGAATACGCCGAAAAAAACCATTTCCCCGGATTTACTTACGGCGTGGTGGTCGATGGAAAACTCATTCATACGGGTAGCTTGGGTTATACCGATCTGAGCAAAAAAACGACGACCACGACCCAATCACTCTTCCGGATTGCGTCCATGAGTAAGAGTTTTACCACGATGGCTATTTTGCAACTGCGCGACGCCGGCAAACTCAACCTCGACGACCGGGCCGACAAGTACATTCCTGAAATGAAAAATACCAAACTGCTCACCACCGACGCACCCGCCATCACCATTCGGCATTTGCTAACCCACGCAGCGGGTTTTCCAGAAGACAATCCTTGGGGCGACCGGCAGCTGGCCGATACCAATGAAGAGTTGTTGAAACTAATGCAAAGTCAGGTGGCATTTTCTAATGCGCCCGGTGTGGCGTATGAGTACAGCAATCTGGGTATCACCCTCTTGGGATACATCATTCAAAAAGTATCTGGCAAAACCTATCAGCAGTTTATCAACGAAAACATCTTAAAACCCCTCGGCATGACCCACACCAAGTGGGAGTACACCGAAATACCCGCCGACAAACTCGCCCACGGCTACCGTTGGCGCGACGGGCAGTGGGTAGAAGAACCGCTTCTTCACGATGGTGCTTACGGCGCGATGGGCGGATTGATTACCTCCATCGAAGACTTTAGCAAATATACTGCTTTCCACTTGGCAGCTTGGCCCCCCAAAGACGATGCTGACAATGGCCCACTCAAACGTAGTTCTATCCGCGAAATGCACCAACCTTGGAATATTAGCGGTTTTGCCCCCAGCTACAAATACCCAAGCGGACGCCCCTGCGCAACGGTATCGGCCTATTGCTACGGCCTGAATTGGATGCGCGACTGTGAAGGCCGCGAGTACGTGGGCCACAGCGGCGGCCTGCCGGGCTTTGGCAGCAACTGGCGCATTTTACCTCAGTACGGCATTGGGGTTATTGCTTTTTCCAACCTTACGTATGCCTCAACCGTCCCAATCAACCTGAGGGTTTTGGACACGCTCATCGTGAGTGCCAAGTTACAACCACGCCAATTGCCCGCTTCTGACATCCTTAAAAAGCGCCAAAAAGAATTGACCCAACTCCTCCCCGACTGGAAAAATGCCGAGACGAGCGGGCTATTTGCCGAAAATTTCTTTGCCGATTATTCCTTGGAAGCGTTGAAAAAAGAAGCCGCAACGTTGTTTGAGAAGGCAGGTAAAATCACCAGCGTAAAAGAAATTGTCCCTGAAAATCAACTGCGCGGACAGTATATTCTGGAAGGCCAAAAAGCCAATCTGTGGGTCTCGTTTACCCTCACGCCCGAAAATCCACCTTTGATTCAGGAATACCATATCGGGGAGATGAAGAAATAGAATCACGCAGAGACCCAAAGGTGCAGAGAATCAATGTGCTCCTACACTGCGACTTTGCTCCTTGGCGGCTCTGCGTGAATAGAACAACATTAGATAAACCCTCTTCCCTCCTTTTGCATAGAAAAAACGCACTAAACCTATGCAAACCTCGCGCAGAGATTTCATCCGTTCGGCCTCCGCATTGGCGGGTACTGGCCTTTTTTCATTTGTTCCTTTGGAGATTTTGGCCAGCCAACGCAAGCGCGTGTCGGCCAATGAAAAAGTACAACTTGGTGTTATAGGCTGCAAGGGCATGGGCTGGTCCGATTTGCGCTCGCACCTTCAACTCAGCGACGTGGAATGCGTAGCCCTCTGCGACGTTGACCAAAGTGTATTGGATCAACGCGCCGCCGACGTAGAAAAGGCACAGGGTAAACGTCCCCAATTGTACAAGGATTACCGCAAAATGCTCGAAAATAAAGACATTGACGCGGTTATTATCGGCACACCCGACCATTGGCATTGCCTAGCCATGACCGATTCACTGGCGGCGGGCAAGCACGTTTATTGCGAAAAACCACTGGCCAATTCCATCGAAGAATGTAACATTATGTTAGCGGCGGCCAAACGAGCCAACAAAATTGTCCAAATCGGGCAGTGGCAACGCAGCGGCTCGCACTACGAAAAAGCCATCGAATACGTGCGCTCGGGCAAATTGGGCAATATTCGGTTGGTGAAAGTATGGGCCTATCAGGGTTGGATGGAACCCGTTTCCATAAAACCCGACGGCCCCGTCCCTGCGGGCGTAGACTACGATATGTGGCTCGGCCCCGCCAAAAAACGCCCGTTTAACCCCAATCGTTTTCATTTCAATTTCCGTTGGTTTTGGGACTACGCCGGAGGTTTAATGACCGACTGGGGCGTGCATGAAATCGACATTGCACTCTACGCCATGAACGCCAAAGCCCCTAAATCCGTAATGGCTTCAGGCGGAAAACTAGCCTATCCAGACGATGCCTCCGAAACCCCTGACACCCTGCAAACGGTGTATGAATACGAAGGTTTTAACATGCTGTGGGAACACGCCACTGGCATCGACGGCGGCAATTATGGTCTTACCGAAGGGATTGCATTCATCGGAAATAACGGCACACTCGTACTTCACCGGGGCGGCTGGTCGTTGCATCCCGAAACCCAAACTAAAAACGGTATCAAAATCTATAAAATCGAAGATATTCCTGATCAGGCTCGCAATGGTGAATACCTCAATGACCACACCAAAAACTTTGTACAAGCCATTAAAGACAACAATCCTAAAATCCTGAAATGCGGCATCGAAACGGGTAGTATTGCGGCTATCAACGCCCACATGGGCAATATTGCCTACAAAACAGGCCGTAAAGTATATTGGGATGCAGCAGCGGGTTCTTTCAAAAACGACGCGGAAGCAAATGCCCTCATTAAAGCCCATTACAATAACGGCTGGCAACTCCCGAAAATAAGCTAATCAACGTCGGCGAGGCAACATGGGCTAGGCTTAGGGAACGTCGGTGAGGTTTGGAACCTCGCCGACGTTAGAATATGAGGTGCAAATTTGATAACTTTGCGCCTCATATTGTGTTTAACTCCATGACTGAACGTTACCTCCAACGCGGCGTATCGGCTTCCAAAGAAGATGTACACCGCGCCATTGCCAACCTCGACAAAGGGCTTTTTCCGAAAGCATTTTGCAAAATTGTGCCCGACACCCTCGCTGGCGACCCTGATTATTGTACCATCATGCACGCCGACGGTGCGGGTACCAAAACCTCATTAGCGTATCTGTACTGGAAAGAAACGGGCGATTTGTCGGTGTGGCGCGGCATTGCGCAGGATTCTATCGTGATGAATACCGACGACCTCATTTGCGTGGGGGCTACTGGCCCGATGCTGATTTCGTCGAGTATTGACCGCAACAAAAATAAAATTCCAGGCGACGTGATTGCCGAAATCATCAACGGTACCGAAGAAGTTCTGGAGATGCTCCGCAGCCACGGCGTAGAGATCTACAGCACTGGTGGCGAAACCGCCGACGTAGGCGATTTGGTACGAACGATTACGGTCAATAGCACCGTGATTGCCCGCATGAAACGCGCAGATGTAATTTCCAACGACAACATTCAGGCAGGAGACGTGATTGTGGGCTTGGCTTCTTTTGGGCAGGCTTCTTACGAAACCACCTACAACGGCGGCATGGGCAGCAACGGACTTACCTCCGCCCGCCACGACGTGTTGGACAGTTATCTTGCCCCCAAATATCCTGAAAGTTTCGATCCAGAAGTACACAGTGCATTGGTTTACAGCGGCTCCAAACGACTCACGGATGCCGTTCCCAGTACGCCCGTCAACGTAGGGCAGCTGATTCTTTCTCCTACCCGCACCTACGCTCCTTTTGCCAAAACACTGCTAGACGAACTCCGCCCGCAGATTCATGGCATGGTTCATTGCAGCGGCGGCGCTCAAACCAAAGTCCTGCATTTTATTGACAATCTGCACGTTATCAAAGATAACTTATTCCCTATTCCGCCGCTTTTCAAACTGATTCAGGCCGAAAGCGGAACGAGTTGGCAGGAAATGTACAAAGTCTTCAACATGGGCCACCGATTAGAAGTATACCTTTCGGAAGCCCACGCGCAACGCGTGATTGAAATCGCTCAATCGTTCGGGATAGAAGCCCAAATCATTGGCCATGTAGAAGCCCATGAAGGCAAAAAAGTAACGGTAAAGAGTGAATTTGGCGAATTTGTGTATGAATAGTTGTTTGCTTTAACTAAGAGCAATTTTCAATCCTGCTCCGATAAAAACCAGCCCAAATCCGCCTAAGATGACGGTCAATCCCCATAGTTCCCAAAACCCCGCGATTTTAGCATTGGCGGGGTTTTGTGTTTCGTAGCGAATCTTCACACGCTCCCCTTCTTGGTAGCTGCCGTTGCGGCGGGTACTTCCGACGCCATTGCGAAACTCTATTTTTTGGCCTTCTGCTGTCTCAAAAGCAATAACGGGATAAAACGTAGTTTCGCCGCGCGTTGACCTCACATAATCCCACCGAACCACGGTCCCCATTGCCGAGAGAGATTTGTTCATAAAAGCTTTATCACTTTTGTAGAAATTCCAGCTCACGGCTGCCATAATCAGCCCAATTAACGCAAACACTCCTCCCCCAATCAAAGAAGATGATTTTTTCATGTAAGTATGTCAGGCTAAGGCTTCTTAGGAAATTTTCTCTCCCCTCTACCTAAAGGATTAGGCATCCGATACACACTTCCGCTGTCTTGTAGCATTTTGATATCGGCGTTCGGCATGTTTTCGGGAGATTGCGCCAATAAAATTGGCATGTTGTCGATGTTGGCATAAGCCATGCTCGAATCTTGCGAAAAACGATACGAAACGGGAGGATAAAGCGGCGGATAAATCTTTTTGATTTTCAACGGCTTTGAAGGTGAAGGAATTCTCAGCTCCAGTTTTTGCGCCCACGCTACCGAAAATCCCAACACTAAAATAGAAGTAAGAATTATTTTCATAGCACTTAGGATAAGTTTTAAGCAAATATATAACGATTTGTTTTATATCAAAATCATTAAAACAAACTTTTGAAACTGTACTGTTTTGACACAATCCTGTGTGCAAAACTTTTATTGAAATGAGTATTTTTACGCTATGTTTTCAAACAAAAAGTATGCTTCTTTGTGGCTTTGAAATCTAACTAAAAAAGTGGCCGAAACCTGCGGATGTAGTGGATCAACATTACGTCAGAAAGTTTTGGAGGCTATACAACAAGGGCTTGGAAGACGTCGAAGAATAGGAATAAACCCAATCCCGTTAGAACAATTAATTTCTACTAATTCTGCAACCAATTTCTGTAATGACCATAACTAAAGCACTTATATTTATTTTGCTCTTTTTGATACAATCAGGATGCGAGCGAAAAGATATCATAGAGGCATATAATTTCACCGATATGTCTAAAGTAAGATACTTTTTTTACAAAATTCAACGAGAGGATAGTGTGGTGGATATAAATGTAAAAGGATATATGGATGGAAGCTTAGGGTTTGGCAAAACTATTTGTGGTGATACTACAGAATTCAAAGCAAGCCAAATAGCTATTAGCGTGGCACCCCCATTCGATAGCCTATACAAACAAAATTTTGCCCTTCACTCAGATTCAATCAATATTAAAAGGGTTGAAGAAGGTACTTCATCAGGTATTACACTTGCTGTAATGCTTGTTCCCGGTACAGCAAAGAAAGGCAAAATAGAGGTCGTGTTTCGCGAGCATGGTTACGGGTTTTAAGACGTTTAATAAATGCCCCACAGGTCACTTATGGAGTGGTTTGTGGGGCATTAAGTACCAAACAAGAAATGACAATTAAAAGAGTTTTTATCGGCATTTTGTTGGTACTGGTAGGATGCGAGCGGAAAGATATAATTGAGACGTATGTTTTCAGCGATATGACTAAAACCCAATATTTCTTTTACAAAATTAAGCGGGAAGATAGTATTGTGGATATAAACGTAAAAGGATACATGGATGGGAGCTTGGGGGTTATGGGCAAGGGACTTTGTTCTGATACTACAGAATTTAAAGCACGCAAAAGACCTATTAATATATCTCAAATAGATAGTCTTACTAGTAGATTTTACACTGTTCATACAGACTCAATCAAAGTTAAAGAAGTAGAAGAGGGAACTCAAGCAGGTCTTATTCTTGCTTTAGAATTCATTCAAGGCACAGCCAAAAAGGGTAAAATAGAGGTCGTCTTTCGGGAGCATGGGTATGGATTTTAATACTTTTCACAAATGCCCCACAAGTGGTTTGTAGGGCACAAATAGCCAAAGTAGCAATATTTTAACCGTACCTTTTTACCCCTCCGCAAAAATTTCTTATAGGTGAGTTTCAAACCCTGCTAACACACTCGAACGAACAAAGTTATGATCTTCAACCGAAGAAACAGCCGGTATCTTCCTTTTCAAATACATACACCAAAACCACTTCATTACAAGGGTCTACAATCCGGTTTTTGTGCGCACCAAGCGTTCATAGTCTTCTATCGTACGTTATTGCGCGTCTTCTACGCAAGTTAATCAAAGTCAAATCAGAAAGCTACGGCATTTTTCTCTAATTTTGCCCCCCAATTCAGGTAGTCAAATCATAATCTACTGACAGTTTAAACACTGCGATCTATGAGCTGTAAACCGTGAACTGTAAACTGTTGACTGTAAACTGTGAACCGAAGATGACTTCTCACGAAATCCGCCAAGCGTTTTTAGACTTTTTTAAGAGTAAAGGCCACCTCATTGTGCCCTCGGCACCGCTTGTGGCCAAAAATGACCCCACGCTCATGTTCAACAACTCGGGCATGGCGCAGTTCAAAGATTTCTTTTTGGGCAACGGCACGCCGCCAAGCAAGCGCATTGCCGATACCCAAAAATGTCTGCGCGTGAGCGGTAAGCACAACGACCTCGAAGACGTAGGTTTTGATACCTATCACCATACCATGTTTGAAATGTTGGGCAACTGGTCGTTTGGCGATTATTTCAAAAAAGAAGCCCTTGCGTGGTCGTGGGAATTGCTCACGGAAGTGTATAAACTGCCCAAAGAGCGCATTTACGTGTCGGTTTTCAAAGGCGATGAAAAAGACGGCGTTCCTTTTGACCAAGAAGCCTGGGATATTTGGAAAGAAATGGTGGGCGAAGACCGCATCATTTTGGGCAACAAAAAAGACAATTTCTGGGAAATGGGCGATACTGGTCCCTGCGGCCCTTGCTCAGAAATCCACATCGACCTCCGCGACCAAGCCGACGTAGATGCCAAGTCGGGCAAAGAGCTCGTCAACGCCGACCACCCGCAAGTGGTGGAAATTTGGAACAACGTATTTATGCAGTTTGAGCGCAAAGCCGACGGCTCATTGATTTCGTTACCTTCCAAGCACGTCGATACGGGCATGGGCTTTGAGCGCCTTTGCATGGCCATTCAGGGCAAAAAATCAAACTACGACACCGATATTTTCCAAAACACCATTCAGGTCATTGAGAAAATGTGCGGTAAAAAATACGGGGTAAACGGCACACTCAACACGACTGATTATACCGACATTGCCATGCGCGTCATTGCTGACCACCTGCGTGCGGTGAGCTTCGCCATTGCCGACGGGCAGTTACCATCCAACGCCAAAGCGGGCTATGTCATTCGTCGCATTCTGCGCCGGGCTATTCGCTATGGGTACTCGTATTTGGGCTTCACCGAGCCGTTTATGAGTCAGTTGGTACCAGTACTGGCCGAGCAGTTTAAGGATGTTTTCCCCGAACTCAAAGCACAGGAAGACTTCGTAACCCGCGTGGTAAATGAAGAAGAAAAGAGCTTTTTGCGTACGTTGGAAGCAGGTATCAAACGCTTTGAACTCATCAGCGCGCAAACACCCACGGGGGGGATCATCAACGGGGAAACGGTTTTTGAATTATCCGACACGTTTGGTTTTCCAGTAGATTTAACGGCTTTGTTAGCCAAAGAAAAAGGCTACAAAATCGACGAGGCTGGCTACGAAAAAGCATTGGCCGAACAAAAAAACCGCAGCCGTCAGGACGCCGCCAAAGAAGCTACCGACTGGGTAGAAGTAAGCGAAGGTGGCGATTTTGAGTTTGTGGGTTATGATACCCTCGAAGCAAACGCCCAAATCGTGAAATACCGAAAAGTAAAAACCAAAGCGGGCGAAGAATACCACATCGTGCTCGACCGCACGCCGTTTTATGCCGAAATGGGGGGACAAGTAGGAGATTCGGGAGAATTACGAGTTACGAATGACGAAGTACGAATCATTAATATCGTTGATACCAAGAAAGAAAATGATTTGTTTGTTCACATTTCCCGCGACAAAAATCTGGATGAAATTCTGAATACTCACTCTCCGCTCCTCGCTTCTGTAGATGCCCACCGCCGTCAGAACATCATGCGTAATCACACGGCTACGCACTTGATGCTGGCAGGTTTGCGGAAGGTGTTAGGCACGCACATTGTGCAAAAAGGTTCGTATCAAAACGACGAAGTAACGCGTTTTGACTTCTCACACTTCGCCAAAGTAACCGACGAGGAATTGAAGCAGGTAGAAGACATCGTAAACGCCAAGATTCGCGCCAACATTGCCCAAAAAACCTACGTCAATGTGCCGATTGATGAGGCCATCAAGAAAGGGGCAACGGCCACATTTGGTGAAAAATACGGCGATTTTGTCCGCGTAGTGGAGTTTGACCCGCAGTTTTCAGTTGAGCTTTGTGGGGGTACGCACGTGCCTTCAACGGGCGAGATTGCGCTTTTCAAGTTCACCTCCGAAGGCTCCGTATCGGCGGGCGTACGCCGCGTGGAAGCCGTAACGGGCGAAAAAGCACTGGAAATCATCAGCCGTCAGGCAGAAGTTATCAGCCAATTGGAAGAGTTGTTCAAGGGCCAAAAAGACGTGGTGAAAGCCGTAGAAAACCTGCTTTCGGAGAAGGCCACGTTGCTCAAACGCATTGAAGCCCTTGAAAACGAAAAGTTGCAACAAACCAAACAAGGTTTATTGGCTCAGGTAGAAACTAAAGGTGAAATTTCTGTCATCATTGCGCGGGTAGACGTAGCCAACGCAGATGCGCTCAAATCGCTGACGTACCAACTGAAAGAGTCACTCGGTACCTGTTTCATTGTATTGGGAACTGTACTCAACGGCAAGCCTCAATTAGCGGTGATGCTTTCGGAAGATTTGGTAGCACAGGGCAAACACGCAGGCAACATCGTCAAAGACCTCGCCAAAGAAGTCAAAGGCGGCGGCGGCGGACAGCCTTTCTTTGCCACCGCTGGCGGCTCCGACGCGAGCGGGCTTGATGCGGCTTTGGCGAAGGCACAGGGAATCGTGTAACGACTCCCTTTATTATCAATATCCTAACACCCCTGCTCTTATTCGGATGAATGAGGGTGGGGGTTTGTTTTTTTGCGGTAAAAACAAAACTCTCAATTGCCATAACTCACCCCTCCCCCAGCCACGATCAAAAAGCATTTTTCCTATTAAATCAAACAAAAAATATCCAAACTTACCTATTAAATCGAACAAAAAAGCTTTAAATTTGCCTATTAAATCTAACAAAAACATGATAAAGAGGCAATTAGAGACTTTCTTGTATGAGTGGAAAAATTCACCCTCTCGGAAGCCATTGATTTTGCGCGGGGCCAGGCAAGTAGGAAAAACTACCTTGGTGACACAGTTCGGAAAATCATTTGACCAATACCTCTATTTTAATTTAGAACGGGCCGCTGACCGCCAACTTTTCAATACCGTTGAAAACCTTGCTACGACGATACAATTGCTATTTTTAGCAAAGGGAGAAATCAAGAACAAAGACAAAAAAACGCTGATTTTCATTGATGAAGTGCAAGAATCTCCCAAAGTATTGGAGGCATTGCGATTTTTCTATGAAGATTATCCTCACCTCTACATTATCGTAACAGGTTCGTTGTTGGAATTTGCGATGGAACAAATCGCCCGTATGCCCGTAGGCAGGGTGGAATTTGCGGAATTACATCCAATCAACTTTCAAGAATACCTCAGTGGGATAGGAAATCAAGCACTACTAAATGCGCTCAACCATGTTCCGCTTGACAATCAATTACTTGCCGTAGTTTACCCAATTTTTCACGAATACGTGATGATCGGTGGCATGCCCAACATCACTTACAGCTATCTTCAAGATAAAAATCTAAGCCGAATCATCAGTTTGTATGCCTCTATCATTGAGGCTTACAAAGCCGATATTGAAAAATACGCCACCAACTTCACGCAGCGTACAATCTTGCGTCATGTCATGGATACCGCGCCGTTTGAGATAGACAACCGCATTATTTTCAACAACTTTGGCAATTCATCTTTCAAAACACGAGAAGTAAAAGAAGCAATTAATGCCTTAGAAAAAGCTAAAATATTAGAACTGATATACCCTACCACTAATGTTTCGTTACCTGCTTTACCCGATTTCAAAAAAAGCCCTCGTCTCCAATATTTAGATGTTGGATTGGTTAATTTTCAGTTGGGGCTACACCGCGAACTACTCGTTATCAATGACTTAAATGATAGCTCTCGCGGCAAACTTATTCAACAAGTAGTGGTGCAAGAACTCAAGTCATTGCGTTACTTACCCGATTCAGGGCTTCACTTTTGGGTACGCGAAGAAGGTGGAACATCTTCGGAGGTGGACTTGGTTTACCCTTACCGCAATCTGCTCATTCCTGTAGAAATCAAGTCAGGAGCAAGTGGTGCGCTACGTTCATTACACGAATTTATGGATCGTTGCCCCCACGATCTGGCAGTGCGCTTTTATGCAGGAAACATCTCCATCGACCGCGTTCAAACCCGTAAAGGCAAACCCTATCGCCTCCTCAATCTTCCCTACTTCTTAGCTGCTTGGTTAGAAAATTATTTGAGGTGGTTTGTTGTCTGATACCACTCATCCGATTCCTACAAGACATCATCCTCTAAATCCAAGGCCGTACCCTAAAATCACTTCCTGCGGCATAAGCAGGGCGTTATCTTTGTAGCGTCATTTTTTTACGACATAACCTAAACTTTTAACCACTGCATTTGCAGGCTGCACATGGATTTTTTAGAAAATGCCGACCCTTTTCTGAAGGGGCTTTGGTACATTACGCTCCCAGCCTCGCTGGTATTTTTGATTCAGACCGTGCTCACTTTCATGGGTGGAGATGCCTCTGATGGTTTGGATGCCGATTTTGACGGAGATTTATCACACGCAAGCGGGCCGTTTCAACTGTTTACGTTTCGCAACCTTATTCATTTTCTGCTCGGATTGGGATGGACAGGCGTCGGTTTTTACGAAATCATTGCCAATAAAATCATTTTGGTCATGGTATCAATGGCCGTGGGACTGGGGCTAGTCGGATTGTTTTTTGTTATTATTAAACAGATACGAAAGTTGAACCAAAACAATACCATGCGTATCGAAAATGCACTCGGGAAAGAAGCTCAGGTATACTTAACCATTCCTGCCCAACAAAAAGGTCACGGAAAAGTACACATAAGCATTCAACATACCCTCCGCGAACTTGATGCAGTAACCACTGGAGGCGTATTGCCGACAGGGGCTTCCGTAAAAGTCGTTGATATATTGCCCAATGGTGTACTGGTCGTAACCGAAATACTTTAAATCAATTCCTTATACTTTTAACACAAAACAACACATGACTCCATTGATTACGATTGCCGTGATTGCGGTGGTTATTTTTGCAACCATTACGGCTTTATTGACGCGTTATAAGCGCTGTCCTTCCGACAAAATTCTGGTCATTTATGGCCGCACGGGCACCGACAAAGACGGCTCTACCTCGTCGGCGCGCTGTATTCACGGCGGCGGGGCGTTTGTCTGGCCCGTGATTCAGGATTATTCTTTTCTAGATTTAAAGCCCATTTCCATCGAAGCCAACCTGACCAACGCCCTGAGCCGTCAGAACATTCGGATTGATGTACCGTGTCGTTTTACGGTCGCAATCTCAACCGAATCTGATAGCATGAACAACGCCGCCGAGCGCCTGTTGGGTTTGTCGATGCAGGAAATTCAGGAATTGGCCAAAGATATTTTGTTCGGCCAATTGCGTCTGGTGATTGCTACCATGACCATCGAAGAGATCAACTCCGACCGCGACAAGTTTTTGACCAACATTACCCACAATGTAGAAGCTGAATTGAAAAAAATCGGTCTTAAACTCATTAACGTCAACGTAACTGACCTGCGCGATGAATCGGGTTACATTGAGGCCCTCGGAAAGGAAGCGGCAGCTAAAGCCATCAATGAAGCCAAGATCAGCGTAGCCGAGCAGGAAAAAGTTGGGGAAATCGGAAAGGCCATTGCCGATCGTGACCGCGATACGCGCATTGCCGAAGCCCAGCGCGAACGCGACATTCAGATTGCTCAAACCAAAAAAGACAAAGAGGTGGTGATTGCCGCTACACTGCGCGACGAGGCAATCGGAAAAGCCGAAGCGGAAAAGGACACCCGTATCAAAATCTCGGAAGCCAACTCCATAGCCGTTCAGGGAGAAAACGAAGCTAAAATCACCATTGCCAACTCCGAAGCCTTGCGCCGCGAACGCGAAGCAGAAGCCAACCGTCGTGCCGGAGCCGCCGAAAAAGTACAACAGGCCAAGGCATTGGAAGAATCATACGTGGCTGAGCAAAAAGCCGAAGCCGCCCGGGCTGACCGCGAGCGTTCGTCACAATTGGCTAATACAATTGTACCAGCCGAAGTAGCCAAACAGCGCGCCATCATCGAAGCACAGGCCGAAGCTGAGCGTATCCGCGAACGCGCCAAAGGGGAAGCCGATGCCATCTACGCCAAAATGGAAGCCGAAGCAAAAGGTCTTTATGAAATCTTGACCAAACAAGCAGAAGGCTACAAAGAAGTAGTTAAAGCCGCCGGCGGCGATCCTTCAAAAGCGTTCCAATTGCTGTTGATCGAAAAATTACCCGAGCTGGTTAAGATTCAGGTAGAAGCTGTAAAAAACATAAAAATTGACAAAGTAACAGTTTGGGACAACGCCGGCGGAACCGCCGACGGCTCTACCACGGCCAATTTTATCTCTGGAATGATGAAGTCGGTGCCACCTCTGAATGACCTTTTTAATATGGCTGGACTCAATTTACCAGATTACTTGAAAGGTAAAGATGAAAGTCAAAAATTACCTCCACACCTACCTGAGCAATAAAAGGACATTTTTTATATACCTTTAATTCATTTTTTCACACACCCCCCTTTAATATTTTTGAGGGGGGTGTTTTTTTTAGCATCTTTATCGCTTGTTTAACCTGAATACGCTATAAAATTTTATATATCAGGCAAATAATAGGTCGACCATAAAAGCAGAATGTTCAATATGAACACCCCAAACAAGTACATATTTTACTTTATCTCCTTTTTTTTTCTCACAAAAATATACGCACAGCCCCCTATCCTTTCACTAGAAATATACCAAACAGGATTAACCCGTCCGACCGATATTCAATCGGCTGGTGATAGCCGGCTTTTTGTTTCTGAAATCGGTGGAAAAATAAAAATCATTCAAAACAACAGTATTCTATCGACGCCTTTCTTAGACATTAGTTCCAAAGTCGAGGACACACAATGGGCGGGCATTAATAGTTTTGCCTTTCATCCAAACTACGCTGAGAACGGCCGTTTTTATGTACTCTACATTCGAAAACCCGATAATGTTGTTCAACTCTCACAATTCCGAAAAAGTATCGGCAACGCTAATCTAGCCGATACCACCGAAACGCGTTTACTTACCATCCCACACATACTGAATATAGGCCACCGTGGAGGAGCAATCTGTTTTGGAGCAGATGGTTATTTATACATTTCCACTGGAGATGATGCCGATGGAGGAAGAGGCACGGTCGGAGACCCGCTCAACAATGCTCAAAATCTGTCCAAACTTTTCGGCAAAGTACTGCGCATTGACGTCAACGCTAACAATAACACCTACGCCATTCCAGCTTCTAATCCCTACCAAATGCCCAATGACGGCATTCGGGACGAAATCTGGGCGCGTGGACTCCGAAACCCTTGGCGGATGAGCTTCGACCGCTCAACCGGAGATTTATGGATTGGCGACAATGGGCAGGACGGCTGGGAGGAAATCGATTTTTTAGCCAAGGACGCACCAAGTGGAGCTAACTTCGGATGGCGGTGTTATGAAGGCAACCATCGGTATCTTCAACCCGTATGCGAAGATTCAATCAGTATGACTTTTCCCCTCCACGAATACGCGGGCTTCGCCAACAATGGCGGAGCCGGACGGTCAGTGATTGGCGGTTTTGTATATCGCGGCCAGCAATTCCCCGCCATGTACGGCCACTATATTTACACCGATTATATTTCAGGAAACTTTTGGGCTTTACGCCGCAACCCCAGCGGCGGCTACCAAAATGCGGCGCAATCCGTCACCCTTTCCAGCCCCGTTACTTTTGGGGAAGATTGGCAGGGAGAACTATATACGGCTTCGTTTTCGAATGGGAACATTTATAAAATAAAAGCCCAAAACTGCCCTTCTTCTATTACACTGACCCCTTTCGACCCGATAACGAGCAATAATACATTCAATGCAAGCAACTCAATCACCGCAACCAATGCAATTGCAAATGCCATCAACGTCACCTACACCGCTGGCAATTCTGTTGAATTGAAACCTGGATTTACGGCCGCGCAGGGCAGTGTTTTCAGCGCAAAAATCGGAACTTGTCCAACCGCCCCTTAAAGCTGCGGGATGCGTTTCAAAGCCTTTTTTTACTCCCTAAAAACATCTCCCCTTTCTGCTCATTGGTCAGGATAAAATCTTCGTTGTTAATAAAGACAATGGCCTCGGTTTGTCCTTGGGCAAACTTTAAGCAGTACAATGGCTTCCTGAAATTCATGCCTTGACTCACGTCAAAAAACAAGAGTTTTCCGTAGGTTAGTAGCACCAGCGTTTTTCCGTCGGGACTTACATCAGCCGCCGTCACCATGGCCTTGCTGTACACGCTGTCGATGGGTGCAACCGTGTACGTGCCGGCGCTATCGGGCACGGCGTACATTCTTACGTTGCGGTTAGTTGTACTGCGGTTTTTAGAGAACAAATACAATTTATTTTGATACCAAACGGTAGCCTCGCAATCAAAATTTTGCTCAACCGAAGGCGGTGGAAATGCTTTTTGGTCAGCATACGCCACGCGGATGGCCTCATATTGATTCAACTCATTGGGGTTAATTTTGTGGATGACAAGGTCTTTGCGTTGGTTGGCATTATTGCCCAAATCGGCGATGTAGAGATTCCCTTTGGTATCTTGTGCCAAATCTTCCCAGTCTGTATTCTTAAATTGAGGCAATTTCAACACCGTTTTCACCTTCCCTTCGTCGTTCACTTCATAGAGTTCGGCAGGATTATCACCGTCGTTATGTGTCCAAAAGGTCCGAGCTTCTCGGCCCAATGCCAAGCCTGACGTTTCCCGAAGTTCGAGAGGGAGCTGGCCGATTTTGACCATTTCGTAAACGCTATTTCCATTGACAAATCCAACATTTTTTTTTTCATTATGACAGTCACACAAAGCCACTCGCAGCGTAAAAGCCCACCAAATCAGTTTATGCATAATAAAAATGAGATTTTTTGGTTGTTTCGTCCAGTTTATTCCTAAATTTTCGTGCCATTTGGCTTTTACACCTTCTTAAAACATGCAAAAGTCGTTTCCGTTTTCTGTTCGCCTCGCTGGGTGGTTGCTCTCGGGCGTTATCATCGTTTACATTCTTTACGTACTCCGCGAAACTTTGGTTCCCCTTACGTTCTCGGTCCTTTTTGCGGTGTTATTGTACCCTATTTGTGCCTTATTGGAACGCTGGCGTATTCCGCGTATTGCGGCGATTTCTATTAGTTTAATCTTGTTTTTTGCGGTTTTGGTTGGCCTAATATACGTTGCTTCCGTTCAAATCATCAGTTTTGGGGAAGAATTACCTCGTTTGGAGAAAAAAGCCAATTTCTGGATTGACCAAGGACAAGATTTCTTGTCCGACAACTTTGGGATGAGCCGCCGCAAGCAACTCACCGAAGGCCGTAAGTACCTCACCGAGGCCCTCAAAAACAGCGCCTCTATCCTCACGGGTGCCGTGGCTACCACTACTGGCACGCTTGCATCGGCGGCGTTGGTGCCCTTATTTGTCTTTTTTTTCCTTTTATACCGTGATTTTTTTCGACGATTTTTCTACAAGGCCTTCAACGGTCGCCACAAACGCCGCGTCGATCAGGCCATTCGGCGAATTTATGAGGTCGTACAAGGCTACCTAGTTGGCTTGGTTTCGGTGATTTTGATTGTGGGCGTCATGAACTCGGCTGGGTTGTTGCTGCTGGGCGTACCACACGCAATCTTCTTTGGTTTCTTTGCCTCTTGCTTATTACTGATTCCTTACATTGGATTAATGATTGGCTCGTTGCTTCCTGCGCTGATGGCATTGGTGGCGCTCGATTCACCCATGTATGCTTTGGGCGTTTTAGGCGTTTTTGGGGTAATCCAGATTTTGGAAGGCAATTTTATTACGCCTTACATTGTGGGCTCTAAGGTAAGCGTCAACCCCTTAGCGGCCATGATTGTCTTGATTTTGGGGGGGCAATTATGGGGCGTATCTGGCTTGATATTGGCCCTGCCGATGACGGCCATTTTGAAAGTAATATTTGATTCGGTCGATGCCCTCAAACCGTTCGGTTATTTGCTCGGAGAAGCGGAAGACGGAAAGCCCATCAAACTCCCCATTCCGCCTTCGATGCTTGAGAAATAAGTGGTGAGAAGTCAGAGGCAGGATGTAAGTATTCATTATCATTCAAAATTCGTTATTCAACAATGAAATTGTTTTCGTTTGCCTTTTTTATCTTGTCAATTGCCCTTACTTTTTCATTTCGAAAAACATCCCCCTCGGCAGAGAGTACCTTTTTTACCCCTAAAGAAAAACTTTCAGAATACGGATTTTTTCGGGGCAAAATCGCAGACCAGCTTCCCGCCGAAGGGGTTGTGCCTTACCAGCTTAATACGCCGCTTTTTTCTGATTATGCCGAAAAATTGCGATTCGTAAAACTGCCTGCGGGTACAACCGTAGCCTATAATGCGGAGCGTGTACTTGACTTTCCCGTCGGAACCACCATTATCAAGACCTTTTATTATCCCAACGATTTTCGCAATCCCACCGCAGGGCGCCGCATCATGGAAACACGTCTGCTGGTTCACGAAGAATCGGGCTGGAAAGCGCTGGAATATGTCTGGAATGATGACCAAACCGACGCTTACCTCGAAGTAGCCGGAGAAACCAAAGAAGTGAGTTGGATTCATTCTGATGGCAAAAAACGCACTATTCAGTACGCAATGCCCAACCTAAATCAGTGCAAAGGCTGCCATAATCAAAATGAAAAAATGCAGCCCATCGGGCCGTCGGCAAGGCAATTGAATGGTGATTTTGAATATGGAGAAAAGGAAAACCAATTGGTCCATTGGCAAAAAGTAGGGCTTTTGACGGGACTGCCCACCCTTGCCGATGTGCCCAAAGCGCCCGTCTGGAATGACCCCGCTAGCGGCACCTTAGAGGCGCGGGCCCGGGCGTGGCTGGACATTAACTGTGCGCACTGCCACCGCAACGATGGCCCCGCCAAAACTTCCGGACTGCACCTCAACCACGACGAAACCGACGCCACCAAATGGGGAGTCATGAAAGCGCCCGTGGCCGCCGGCAGAGGCTCCGGCGGACGACAATACAGCATCGTACCTGGTCAACCCGAAAAATCCATTTTGCTGTATCGCATGGAATCCACCGACCCTGGCGAAATGATGCCTGAACTCGGCCGCAAAACCACGCATACCGAAGGCGTAGCGCTGGTGCGAGAGTGGATCAGGTCATTGAAGTGAGGTTTCCCCGCCTCAAAATCGCACCCGAAACACCGTCTTTCCTTCCTGCTCGGTGTGGAGCGAAAGCCCGAAACCATGATTGACCAGAATCTCCCGAATGAGCGTGAGACCGACCCCCTGCCCGTTGCGTTTGGTGGAAAAAAAAGGGCTAAACAACTGCTCTTCAATACCTTTTTGGATACCTTTCCCAGTATCTATGACTAGCAATTGAGGCGGCTGATGAGTTGTTTCGAACGTAATGGTCCCGTCATTTTCAATGGACTCAATTGCGTTTTTGATGATATTAATGAGTACTTGTTCCATCTGTGAAACGTCGGCCGCAATAATCACATCATTGTCACTGAAATTAAATTCAAACCGAATCTGTTGGCGTTTGGCCACCGACGACATCAGGCTTGCTGTTTTCATTACTAAATCCCTTATGTTCAGCGGCTCTTTGTGCGGAATGGGCAAGCGAACCACGTCAGCAAAACGTCGCATAAATTGGTTGAGGTTTTCGTTACGGTCACGGGCTACTTGCAGGGCTTCCGTTACGTCGGGTTGGTTTTGTTCCAACGAAATGGTCGTATCCAAAATCGAATTTACTGCCCCGACCGAGTTGTTGACTTCGTGCGCCATCATTCGGATTACCTTGCCGTAGGCGTTTTTTTCGGCCGCCAGAATTTCGGTTGTCAATTCCTCCAACATGATAAAATAACGAGGAAAACCCCGATCCATAAAATGCGCCTTTTGGCATTTATAGGTTTCCAACCCATTGAAATTTATCGTCCGTGACTCCCCCGTTTTTAAGTGACTCAAGGCCTGCAAAACAGGATGCTCAATCGACGACAGCGCGCGGTGCAGCACGGCGTCGGCCTGAATGCTCAGCATGGCCTGCGCTTTAGGATTGATGGCGGTGATATTTTCGTCAAAATCCATCATCAAAATACCCGTGGGGGAGGTGTGAATCAGTTTTTCAAGAAAAAAATGCTGTTCCTCTTGCCGGGTGCGCTCAGTACGCAACTGGTCAATCATCTGATTGTAAATTTCAATGAGCCGGTCCATTTCGTACTTTCCCGTTTTTAGAAATTTAACGTTAAAATCACGGTCTTTGATAGCTTCTACGCCCGTCATAAGCAGATTGAGCGGCTGAATCATTTCGTTGTACAATTGCCAAGCGATGAACAGCGAAAACAGAATAAACACCTCGGAAGCAATGAAAAAAAGTGGCTCTTTTTGGAAAATATACAACGACAATCCCACCGCCACCAAGTGAATAATGACAATGAAAGAAATGAATTTGGTGCTTAGTTTCATATATTTAGCCATGCGTTACAACACAAAACCCAATGGATTTAGAACAACATTATCATCAGTTATGGACACGTTCGGTTCAGCAGTTTGAGTCAGGGCATTATGAATATGACCCCATGATTGACGCGCCCGTGGATTCACGCCGGGGCATTACGTTATTGGCGCGCGCCCCGCTAAACGTCAGAATGACCATTGAAACCATGCTCAGTGACCTCAAAGCATCAGAACCTGAGCAATATTACTATCCAATTACGGATATTCATCTGACCGTTTTATCAATTATTTCATGTTACGAAAATTTTAGCCTTTCCCTCATTGATGCGACCCAGTACGTGGCATTGGTTCAGGAAGTGATAATTGCCCAAAAGTCGTTTAAAATACAGTTTAGGGGTATTACGGCTTCACCGAGTTGTTTACTTATCCAAGGTTTTCCGTTGGACAACGCATTGAAAAAAATACGCAATGGCCTGCGTCAACGCTTTCAGAACTCTGGGCTGCAACATTCCATCGATAAACGCTACGCCATTCAGACGGCCCATTCGACGGTGGTTCGTTTCAGAAAACCCTTTATACAGCCCGAGGCGTTTCTCCAAAAAGTAAAAACCTATCGAGAAGTAGATTTCGGGACGTTCGATGTCAACGAATTAGAGCTCGTTTTTAATGATTGGTATCAAAAAACGGGGATTACGGGCGTGCTTGCGAAGTATCCTTTAAAATAACGGAATCAGCTATTCCTCATCAAATGGAATACTGTACTTTTCTAACCGCCGGTACAACGCCGAGCGCGTTAGGCCTAGGGCTTTGGCTACGCGGGCCACTTTGCCCCGGTGAAATTCCATCGCACGCCGAATCATCTGGATTTCCATTTCTTCGAGCGTCATGCTGCCTACATCAGGAAGGGGGGATTTCGTAGATATGAGGTCGGAGGGGCGAGATTGCGGCTGATAATTCTGCTCAAAATCGGCCACTTCTAGTATGTCATTATTACTGACCAAAATCGTCCGTTCAACCAGGTTTTTGAGTTGGCGAATATTGCCTGGCAAGTTGAGTTGTTTAAGCCATTTTAGCGCCTCGCGGCTTACTTCCAAATGCGGGCGGCTGTATATACTGCGTAGGTTGTTGACAAAGAAATCGACCAACAGCGGAATGTCATCCGGACGCTGGCGCAAAGACGGCAACTGAATCGTAATGAGGTTGATGCGGTACAGCAAGTCCTCCCGAAACGTACCTTTCGCCACCATTTCTTCCAGATTTCGATTGGTAGCGCACACCACGCGCACATCCAGCGTTTTGGTCTTACTACTGCCCAATATTTCGAAGGTTCGGTCCTGCAACACACGCAGCAATTTCACCTGACTGCTCAAATCCAGTTCGCCGATTTCATCCAAGAAAATGGTGCCGCGATTGGCTAATTCAAAGCGACCCGTGCGGTCGTAGCGCGCATCCGTAAACGCCCCGCGAATGTGCCCAAACATCTCAGACTCAAACAAACTGGTTGAAATCCCGCCCAAATTAACCTTGACAAAGGGGCGCTTGGCGCGTTGGCTATTTTGGTGGATGGCTTCCGCAATCAGCTCCTTCCCCGTACCACTTTCACCCATAATCAATACGGAGGCATCCGTTGTGGCTATCCTACCAATGGTACCCAATATTTGCAACATGGATTCCGACTGCCCGATAATTTGCCCAAAATCGTACTGCCGGTCTAGTTGGCGACGACTGACCGACTGATTGGCCGCCCGTTGCCCTGAATTCACCTCTTTAGGTGCTTGGTCATTTGCCGCTAAATCTTTGCCTTTTGCCTCACGCAACGCCAATGCGGTACGGACCGACTGCATCAAATGCGTATTTTGCCACGGTTTACTGATAAAATCAGCCGCCCCGATTTTCATCCCTTTGACGGCCAAATCAATCGTAGCCCAACCTGTAATGAGAATCACGGGTACGTGTGCATCTTGTTGTCTGATTTGAGCGAGCAGATTCAAACCATCATTTCCAGAGGTGTCGTTAGAAAAATTCATGTCAAGCAACACCAATTCAATCACATTTTCAGTCAAATGAATGAGAGCTTCTTCGGGTGTTTGGGCCGTTGCCACGTCGAACTTCTCTTTGCGCATCAGCAGCGAAAGAGAAGTTCGAACGGCAATATCATCATCAACGATTAAAATCATACTTATTCTTCATGCAAAACGATCGCTGGCTGCATCACAGAAGCCTGACGACTCGGATAAAAAGCGCAAATGCTGACTAACACATAAACCGAAATGACGGCCATTAAAATTCCTAATAAATATACTCCTGCCTCTACATCAAACACATTCAGCAAGGGAAATTGAACCGCAAAAAAGACGCCTAAAATAAGCCCAAAAGTAGCAATAACTGCGGTTTCGCCAATAAAATGCCATAAGATAGCTCCCTGCGTAGCCCCCATGGCACGGCGTACGCCGATTTCTTGCTTGCGGCGGCTGATGGTTTGGAATAGCACCCCAAACAGTCCTAAGGCAACGTTGAACACCAAGAAACTGCACACAATCAATAAAATCAGGACGGGCACTAGCACAAGATTGTTGCGGTTGGATTTCATGTTGTTCATCTGCTGAATTTCGATTGACCAATCTTTGCCCAAGCGCGCCACTTCCTTCGAGATTTGGGCTTCCAATTCCGCCCCACTGCCTGCTTGTACCTTCATCACCATTGTATCATCCCATCGCTCAGAGGGCTGAAATATGCAGCTGGAAAGCTTCTGAAAGTCATCTTTGTGTTTAAAATAATCCACCACACCGACTACTTTCATTTTAGGGTCGTTTGCGCCTGCCCCCTCACCATTGCCCAACGTTTTCCCTATCGCACTTTCATTGCCAAACAGTTCTTCCTTCAAGTGACGCGTAATGACGATAGGACGATAATTGCCCGCTTTATCTGTCTCATTAAACCAACGCCCTTCAGAAATCTGCATATTCATCACCTTCGGAAAATCAGGCTCAACCCTCATGATTTCGCTCATCGTGGTCTTTTTGTTGTACTCCACATTGTTGTTCATAGAACTGAAGGTAAACGGAGCGTTAGAGCTGGTAAAAGCAAAGCTATGCACCGTCCGATAGCGCGTCAATTGCTGCCGAACCAATTCTTGGTATTCGGCTTTGATGGTGTCGTTGGGTGCATTAAAGTTAAAAAAAGCAACCCAAACATTGTCGGTTTCGAGACCCGAAGGCTGGGCGTAGTTTCGGTAGTTATAGATACCGAGCGTCCAGACCGCAAACAAAATAAGAAAGGAAAAGAATATTTCGAACATCATCAAAGAGTTCATCTTTTTCCGTTTCCAGATGAGCTTAAATAAGTGTTTTAACATGGCTTTTTAATTTTTAAGGGCTTCCACAACTTGTAATTTTGACATCCGCCAGGCAGGGTAAACCCCTGATAAAAGCCCAAACAGCAAGCTGACAAAAATGGCAACAGAAAAAACTTTCCAGTTGAAACTCAAATCAATATAGGCGATTAAGTTGCTGTTGTTTAGATAGTAAATAACTCCCAGCGACAGAAAAACCGCAATCACTCCGCCAATGAGCGTCAAAATAATATTCTCAATCACAAACTGCATCACCAAGGTTTTGGACGAAGCCCCGAAAGCCTTCCGAATGCCAATCTCCGAAGCCCGCTCCATGATACGGCTCATGTTGATGTTGACCAAGTTGATGGCGGGCAAAGACATGAATAACAAGGCGATTCCGAGCACAATGGTAAAAAAATACCCCACACCGTCGTCTTCACCATCGCCCTTAAACTGACGGGTAAAACTGGTAATGTAAGAATCGGCAGAAACATACAGTTTATCGGGCTTAAACCATTTATCGCCAGTGTCAGTCAATTTAATTTTTGAAGCTACAACGTTGAATTCGGTCTGTATTTTAGGGATATCCGAAGGCGTATTGGGGAGGATTATCGCGGCAAAGTTACCCCGTAATTCTACCTTTTTTAAATCAGCCTTGGAGGTATTGTACGGAAAATACAAATCCGATGAAACGTGAATCCGGGTAATGGGACAACCGCGTACTACCCCTATGATGCGGTAATTGACGTTGTCGATTTCAATCATTTTTCCCACCGCTGGCTGGCCTTTGCCCACGTATTCGTCGCGGACGTAATCGTTGATAACCACCACATAGTCGTTGTTGGCGATGTTTTGTTCGGTGTAATTTTTCCCTTCCAAAAAATCAAAGGAAGTAACCTCCCAAAAATTACTATCTGTGTACCGATAGCGGACATTCAGCTTATGGTTATTGAGGTAAATATTGATGGTACTTGGCATCGACACCGCGGCAATCTTAGCGGGTGTTTTGAGCGACCGAACGTAAGTATTGATGAACGAAAAGCTGATAGGGCCCGAGCTTTGGCCTTGGTTTTTGGTATCTTTCTCCTTTACATTCCAGATATACAAAGAGCGGTCGCGGTTGATTTCGGGATAGCCCGCCGCAATCAAGTGGTCAATAAAGGCCGTAGCCACCACCAAAATAGTGAGCGTCAAACTGATGCCGAACAGGCTGATAAACGTGAAAAACTTTCGACGTTGCAGCACGGCAAAGGTGATTTTGAGGTAGTTGAGCAGCATGATTAGGAAACTTGTGAACCGTCAAATAATCTAATTAAGCGATGCGTACGTTTGGCCATGTTTTCATCGTGGGTTACCATGATGATGGTGGCTTTGTCACGTTGATTGAGCGTAGTCAAGATGTCCATGATTTCGTTGCCCATGTTGCTGTCCAAATTGCCCGTAGGCTCATCGGCCAAAATAATCTGCGGCTGCCCCACAATGGCCCTTGCAATCGCCACCCGCTGTTTTTGTCCCCCCGAAAGTTGATTGGGATAATGCTTCATTCGGTTGCTGAGTCCTACTTTTTCGAGCGCTTCGCTCGCCAAGCGGCGGCGCTCGCTGCTCGAAACCTTGCGGTACAAAAGTGGCAACTCTACGTTATCCAATACTGGTAAATCATTAATCAGGTGAAAACTCTGAAAAATAAAGCCCAATGTTTGATTGCGAAAGTGCGCCAACTGACTGTCAGGCAACCCATTGGTGTGTTTTCCACCAATTTCTACTTTACCCTTCGACGGCTCATCCAATAGCCCGATGATGTTGAGCAACGTGCTTTTTCCGCAACCCGACGGGCCCATAATGGAAACAAATTCTCCTTTTTCAACGCTCAAATTGATGTTATTGAGCGCAACTGTTTCTACCGTGGCTGTCCGATAGACCTTTTCGATGTTCTTTAAATGTATCATGGTTTATTTCAATTTGCTTTCTGTTTCAAAATCATATAATGTCAATTGCCGCAGCTTGTAGTAAGCCCCCCAATAGTCGCGTAGGGCATAAATATAATCGCGTTTGGCTTGGTCTTTTTCGGTAAACGAAATACTTAAATCGGTGATGCTCAGATTGCCCAACACGTACCTATCTTGCGCAATTCGGTACTTTTCCGACGCAATACTATCAGCCTGAACGGTGAGTGAAAGTTGGTCGCGGAGCATTTCAAACAGCGTAACTTGGGTATAAATTTCCTGTTGAAAATTCTGTTTATCCTGCTCAACTGTGTACTGAGTTAGTTGGCGCTGGGCTTCGGCGGTTTTGGTACGGGATTTAGAACGCCCCCAGTCCAAAATCGGAATGTCCAATTGTAATTCTACCGTTTGTTGGTCTTGGGGTTTACGGTACAATTCGGGCACCGTAATACCACGGTTTGAAAAACCCAAGGTAGCGGTGAGGGTGGCATTGAGGCCATTATCGCCTTTGGCTTTTGCCACCGCCCGTTCGGCTTCCAGTGTTCTTCGGCCAAACGCAATCGCATCGGAACGGTTAGCAAACGCTTGCTCAATGGCCCTCTCGGACGAAAGCGTCAGCGCGGCGGGTTGAGTGGGTGTTTGTAACTCTATTTTTCCTTCTGCCTGTAGGCCAATGTAGGCTTTTAAGTTCAACGAAGCCACTTCCAAGTCACGTTTTGAGACACCTACCGCCTTTAGCGCTTTGAGCAATTCGAGTTGTAATTGCAGTATTTCGTTGCGCGTATTCTTACCCAATTCATACTTTTCATTGGCCACTTTCAGAATGTTTTGGGTATTGGTCAAATTGGTTTCGGCAATCTGTAAATTGACCTGCGCCAACAGCAAATCAAAGAATAACCCACTGGCCCGCAACGCAATCTGCTCCAATGATTCGATGTAAGTTTGTTGACTTTCGTTGAACTTAAGTGGCTCGATTTTCTTATCCCATTTAAACGAATTGAAACGCAGCAACGGCTGCAAATACCCAACAGCGAAGGGAGTCCCGTTGTAGAGGGTATTTTTTCGGTCAAAATCATCAAATCGCTGCAATTGTGAGGTGGCATAAATACTTCCACCCGTGGCGGCGATGCTCTGACTCAGCGAAAGATTTAGCGACGAATTGTTATTACGAATGGGCTGAAACTGAATCGTCCCGTCAGGCTGACGTACCTCAATAAACGACCGGCTAAACGCGGGCAGATTCCCGCTTAACGTTAATTGCGGCTTGTAGTTTGACAAGAAAGTGCGGTATTCCCAATACTTTGTTTCTTTGGTAGTAGACGCTTGACGCGCTGAAATAGATTGATTTTTGGCCATTTCTACCACTTCTGAAAGCGTTAACTGAGTCGTTTGGGCATGTGTCACTATTGACAAAAAGAAGAAAAAGACAAGTAATTGTACACCCAGACGACAGACCTCTTGTGCCTGTATTATTCGCCAGTGACGGGTTCTACATAAACATATTTTATTCATGGCTATTTCGTTCAAATGGGCAAGCGCAAGGCCTGCCTCTGCATAATGTGACCTTATTTTATCTCCAACTCCTTGATATTCTTATACTTGCTCATATCCGAGACGATTACACGTTCTCCAGCGCGAATACCCTCTTTTACTTCAACAAAGTCAAAATTAGCCAACCCGATTTTTACGGTTCTGCGCTCAGCTTTTCCGTCGGGACGAAGGACAAAGACATCTTGCACAGGTGTACCCGTAAAGCCTGCGCCGTTGGCCACTCGTACCACTTGGTTATGGGCATCTGTCACCGGATACACTTCTACTTTCATCTTCGGGCGCAGCAGTTTATTAGCTTTATCATCAAGTTGCACGTCAAAATTGACGATATTGTTCTGAACCGAAGGCAGGATATTCGTAAGTGTACCGCGCAATTGCGTATCGTTGATGCGTACTACCACAGGCATTCCAACCCGAATGAGGTCAGCATAATTATCAGATATAGAGCCAATTACTTTAAATCCACCCAAATCTGCCAACCGAGCCAACACTTCACCTTCGGCGACCTTTGAGCCAATGTTTTTGTTGACGTAAGTAAGCACTCCAGTGCGGTTGGCAATGATATTGGCTTGCTGGAGTTTGCGTTGGAGTTCTTGAAGGTCTTTTTCTTTGATTTGCGCGCCAATTTCAGACTCGCGAATGTCGGCCCGCATCGTTTGTTGTTTGATGCGAATATCGTTTTCAAGCTGTCGCTTTTCCAATTGTGCAATACGCAGATTTTGCTCGGCTTGGTCTATATTTTCGCGCGTGCCGCCACCTGCTTTAAACAATCGTTTGGCATTTTCAATATCGGCACGTAAACTATTGATTTTTAGAACCTTAATAGAGTCATTTATTTTTAAATCATAAAAGCTCTTCTCCAACTCCCAACGCAGTTTGACGATACCATTGCGTTTGAGTTCAAGCTCGTCTTTCATTTTTTCGAAATTCAACTGCGTGAACTCCTTATCCAACTCCAGAATCTTATCGCCGTTCTTGACAGAAGCCCCCGCATCAAGGTAGATTTGTTGGATAACCGCCGTAATCGGGCTCGTAATTACAGCTTCAAAATCAGGTTGAATCTCGCCCGAGGCCGTAAGTGTATTCTCAACATTTCCGATTTCGGCAGTTGCGAGTCGAAGGTCAATTTTGTTTACAGAATTGCTCAAGGAGGTGCGTAAACCCCACACAGCCCCCGCTACAACAAGGGCAAATACGCCAATCCAAAGCCAACGGCGGCGGGATTGTTCTTTTTGGTTTTCTTCGGGTATATCTCTGTCCATTTTTGAAAATAAATTGGCTGTATATACAAAATGGCATCCAAAGGCGTGCCACCAATCAACCAATTGATTATCAGAAACTTAATGTATTTATAAAAAACAAAAAGTGTTCGGTATCGAACACTTTGTTTGAAATTGGGAAAGGATAAAAAAGGCTATTCTATTCGTTTTTCAATTTTCCTAGTTCTTCGACGGCTAGCCCTGTCAAGCGAATAATAATATCCATCGGGATATTTTCGGCAATGGCATTACGAGCTATCTCAATCTTGCCTTCAATTTTACCTTTTTTCTTCCCTTCAATAAGCCTTATCATTCGCCCTCCCGTTTTGCCTTCGGCAATGGCCGTATTAATGACATTTTTCAAATCTCTGTAATATTTAAGCCTGGCTTCATAACTGTCGCGTTCGTCAGGGGTAAATTTGGCGATTTCGGCGGCCTCAAACAATCGAGCAAAAATCTTCTCCTACAATACTTTCGGACGATTGTCTAAATAAGGGAGATGTTTCAAAACATACAGCCATTTGTCATAGGTGGTTTTTAGCTCTTCCTCGGTTTTTGTAAAATGAGGCATTTCCAGATAAATAAAAGTCAATTTATCATAGAATACCCGGCAGTTTTGGTCTTTCAATTGCACTTCATGACGGACTTCTTTTTCATTACTATCTTCTGTAAATACAAAATCAAGAATGCCAACGGTGTATATTTCCGACAATTTAAAATCCCAATCACCCCGCTTTGCCTGTTCTTAATATTATATGGGAAAAGAAGAATAAAAAATGCTGCGGTCTTTAAAGTAGTTTTGCTTGGCCTTTTGCACTTCTACAATGAAACGTTAGCCGTTTGTGCCTACACAATACAAATCAAAAATGGCCTTTCGATCAATTTCCGTATTCCCAATTTGTTCATTCTTTGCTTAAGACAATTCCGCAATTTTATGACGGTTAGGCAGCACCACCTGGTTTAAAAAATCAATCAATAAATCTTTGTTGAGCTCTGTGCCAAACAATTTTTTAAAGCCAAAATCCGTAAATGGATTAACATATTTCTCTTTAATAATCACATGGTTATGCAGTTTTGAAACAAATTTACGAATTTTAAGTAAATGCCACTTTTAAAATTCTTAGTAAGTAACAATCCTCCAAATGTGCCTATATTTACTCAATAGGCAATTCAATTACAGTTTCGTCGTCACCAGTAGGCCGTTCGTCGATAAGGGGACGGTTAAAGGTTTGCAAAACCTAACTTTTATATTCAATTTTATGTTATATACCAAAATTTAACCTTTTCAAACATGGCATTATTTAACCTGAAAATCAACGGAAAAACGTACAAAGCCGACGTTGATGCCAATACGCCTCTGCTCTGGGTATTGCGCGACCACCTCGATTTAGTAGGTACCAAATACGGCTGCGGAATGGCAATGTGCGGTGCCTGTACCGTACACGTAAACGGCGAGGCTACCCGCTCATGCGTGGTGCCTGTATCCAACGTATCTAATGCAACCATTACGACGGTAGAGGGGCTATCCGAAACCGGAACCCACCCAGTGCAGGAAGCGTGGGATGAAGTAGACGTGCCTCAGTGCGGCTACTGTCAGGCAGGCCAAATGATGACAGCATCGGCATTGCTCGCCAAAAATGCCAACCCTTCCGACAAAGAAATTGAGGAAGCGATGGTGGGTAACATCTGCCGTTGTGGTACGTACCACCGGATTCACGATGCGGTGAAGCTGGCAGCCGCCAAAATGAAAAAATAATTCCTTTCCTGAACCATTCTAACCACGGGCGAGTCCGTCCGTACCACATAGCATGAGCACTAATCAATCCAGAAGAGATTTCTTCAAAACATCTGCCACCGCGGCTGGTGGCTTAGTACTCGGATTTGGCTGGTTTTCGTCGGAGGCCTTTGAGCCTGGCGTATTGACCAAAGCCGCCGCCGATACCATCGACTTTAACGCTTATCTGGCCATCGCGCCTTCGGGCATCATTACTATATATTCGCCCAATCCCGAAATCGGACAAGGCATCAAAACGGCTTTTCCAATCATTGTGGCCGAAGAATTGGACGCCGATTGGAGCAAAGTAAAGGTAGAGCAGTCGCCGTTGGATACCAAAAAATTTGAACGTCAACTCACCGGAGGAAGCGGCGCTATCCGCCACTCATGGGAACGCCTACGCAAAGCCGGAGCAACTGCCCGCGTCATGTTGATGGAAGCAGCCGCCAAAAAATGGAGTGTCCCCCTCAGCGAGTGTAGCACCAGCAAAGGCTTCGTAATGCACAGCTCAGGCAAAAAACTAAGCTACGGCGAGTTGGCAACGGATGCTGCCCAAATTACGCCTCCCACCACGGTAAAGCTCAAAGATAAAAGCAACTTCACCTTGATTGGGACTTCCGTAAAAGGCGTTGATAGTAAAGCCATTCTGACGGGAAAGAACCTGTTTGGCATTGACTACAAGCGCGAAGGTATGCTCAACGCCATGATTCAACGCCCACCCGCTTTTGGCCTCAAATTGAAATCATTTGACGCTACCGAGGCCAAGAAAATGCCTGGTATCACAGATGTAGTTTCCTTTGGCAATAAAGTAGCCATCGTCGGGAAAACCACTTGGGAAGTGATGCAGGCCCGCAAAGCCGTGAAAATTGAGTGGGAAAAAGAAAAAGACCTCGAAAGCTCCGCCGACCACGACCGCATTTTCAAAGAAATGCTCAACAGCACCACTGCCACCGTTCACCGCAAAGACGGCGACATAGAAGCGGCTTTCAAAAATGCCTACAAGGTTATTGAAGCCGAATATCAATGCCCATTCTTGCCGCATAGCCCGATGGAGCCGATGAACTTTTTTGCCCATTTCAAAGGCGATAGTATCGAGATGGCTGGCCCCAGCCAGACGCCCCAAAATGCGCAAAACCAAATTGCGAAAATGTTCAACATCGCTCCCGAAAAAGTTACCATAGAACTGACTCGTATGGGTGGAGGATTTGGACGCCGTCTCAACACCGACTACGCCGTAGAAGCTGCTGAGCTATCGAGCATCATCAAAGCACCCGTAAAAGTAACTTGGTCACGCGAGGATGACACTGCTGGGGGAATTTACCGCCCTGCCGTGCGTTATCGCTTCAAAGCGTCTATCGACAAAGCGGGCAATATCACTGGCTATATGCTCCACGGTGCTGGAATGAACGCTGGAAACGCCACCCGCCCCGACAACTTTCCAGTAGGTGCTATTGAAAATACACTAATTCAATCCAACGACCACAAGTCGCCCATTACTACTGGCCCTTGGCGGGCACCGATTACCAACTTTTTGGCCTATGCCGAGCAGGCGTTTTTGGATGAAGTAGCCATGGCGGGCGGCAAAGACCCCATTCAGTTACGGATGGAGTTGTTGGAAAAAGCACAGAAAAGCCCCGTCGGAAAACTCACTTACGAGCCCGAACGTTTCCGGGAGGTCATTAAGTTAGCGGCTGATAAAGCGGGTTGGGGCAAGAAGAAAAAAGGAGTTTACCAAGGTTTTAGCGTGTACTTCTCACACGCTTCTTACGTGGCCCAAATTGCCGAAATGGCCAATGTTAAAGGAAAACCCGTTTTGAAAAAGGTATACGCAGCCGTTGATTGCGGCATCGTCATCAACGAAAGCAGCGCCCAAAACCAAGTCTACGGCGCTATCGTGGATGGGCTTGGCCATGCCATGTACGGAAACCTTACTTTCAAAGACGGCGCACCTCAGCAGGATAATTTCAACAAATACCGCCTGATTCGCTACAACGAAGTTCCTGACATTGAAGTACATTTTGTCAAAAATGGCATCGACCCTACTGGCCTTGGAGAACCTGCATTGCCTCCAACGGGCGGAGCCATTGCCAATGCTATTTTCAAAACAACGGGCAAGCGACTCTACAATCAGCCTTTTTCTGAACAAGGAGCTACATTGGGTTAATAGACAGCGAAGGAAGACTATTGTCAAACCAACTTTTCCGTCTATTTTTGTGACGCCAATACGGTAACGTCGGCAAGGATTGGGTTTCCCACTCAAAACCTTGCCGGCGTTTTGAAATTCACTACTCAATACACATAAATAAATGGCTTCACAGTACGATTTGATAATTATTGGCAGCGGGCCCGGTGGCTACGTAGCTGCCATCCGCGCTTCCCAATTGGGATTAAAAACCGCTATTGTAGAAAAAGAAAGCCTTGGAGGTATTTGCCTTAACTGGGGCTGTATCCCTACCAAAGCGTTATTGAAAAGCGCTCAGGTATTTCAATACATCAACCACGCCAAAGATTATGGTATCACGGTTGGCAATGCTGAAGCTGATTTCGGCGCGGTTATTAAGCGTAGCCGCGACGTAGCCAATGGCATGAGCAAAGGCGTAAACTTTCTGATGAAGAAAAACAAAATCGACATCATCGAAGGCGCAGGCCGCGTAAAACCCGGCAAAAAAGTAGAAGTTGAAAAAGACGGTAAAAAAACCGAATACACGGCCACGAGCATCATCATTGCCACAGGAGGCCGCGCTCGTCAGCTCCCCAACGTTCCTATCGACGGTCAGAAAGTAATTGAGTACCGCAAAGCAATGTCGTTGGAAAAACAACCTAAGTCATTGCTCGTCATTGGTTCTGGAGCAATCGGCGTTGAGTTTGCGTATGTATACGCCAGCATGGGCACCAAAGTAACGATTGTGGAGTTTATGCCTAACGTGGTTCCCGTAGAAGACGAAGACGTCTCAAAAGAACTGGCCAAACAATACAAAAAAATGGGTATCGACATCCACCTTAATTCAAGCGTGGAAAAAGTCGATACAAGCGGTGCAGGTTGTGTGTCGACCGTCAAAACCCCTTCTGGTGAAATCAAAATCGAAACCGACATTGTACTTTCGGCGGCTGGTGTGGTAGCCAACATCGAAAACATCGGTTTGGAAGAAACGGGTATCAAAGTTGAAAAAGGAAAAATTACAACTGATGATTTTTACCAAACCAATGTTCCAGGATATTACGCCATCGGTGATGTGACCAAAGGACAAGCCTTAGCCCACGTAGCCTCGGCCGAAGGAATTATCTGCGTTGAAAAAATCGCGGGTCAGCCGCACGTACATCCGCTCAATTACAACAATATCCCTGGCTGTACGTATTGTACCCCCGAAATTGCTTCGGTAGGCTATACCGAAAAAGCCGCCAAAGAAGCCGGATACGAGATTAAAGTAGGTAAATTCCCCTTCTCCGCATCAGGAAAAGCCAAAGCCGCTGGTACGCCAGAAGGTTTTGTAAAAGTGATTTTTGACGCCAAATACGGCGAATGGCTCGGTGCGCACATGATTGGCACCAACGTCACCGAAATGATTGCCGAAGTAGTTGTTGCCCGTAATTTGGAAACCACTGGCCACGAAATCGTGAAGTCGGTTCACCCACACCCTACCATGTCGGAAGCGATTATGGAAGCGGCCGCCGCTGCTTACGGTGAGGTGATTCACCTATAAAATTTTTAGTAAAATAGTTGCAGGCCCGTATCCGTCAATCACTGATACGGGCCTTTTTTTAAAGGCCCCGCTGGAAATACCCAGTTTTCCCCAAAAACATCGCTCGGTATACTATTTTCAGGACTGGCATACATTTTTACCAAAGTTAAAAAGTTCATTTCTACTGATTCAACCCATTTAATTGCTTTTCGTCACAATAGACAAGCCTTTTATCCGTTTTGGATTGCGTATTTATTTATCAAATGCCATCTTCGCGTCAAATCTCACTCAATGCCATGATTCGCATTCTCAATTATAGTATAATTATCACCGTTTGTTGCCTCTTAGTTTCCTGTTTTTCTGAAGAGAAAAAAGCCGCCGTTACTACTGGGCCGGTTTACACCTTGGTTTTTATGGACAAAACCCAGAGTGTCAATATCAATAAAGCGTTTGTCGCCCAGAAATATCAGCAAATATTAAGTGATTTGATTGAGCAAAACATCCGTCAAAAAGGCGACAAATTGGAAGTGTATTTTATTCATGAAAATACCCAAAAAGCACGTGCTTTATCACTTACCTGCCGTACCGAAGTAGAAGATATCAGTCACATGAACGCGACCGACCGCGAAGCGGCTCAAACCACCGCCGACCTCACCCTCCAGCGCGAACGTATGATATTTCTACGGCAGTTAATGGCCAAGTTAGGTATCCAAAACGTGGGAAATTCTCAGCGCCAAACCGATATTTGGGCGAGCCTGCCCGTTATCAACAAAGCCACCGAAACGGGTGCTGAAGTAAAAGTATACTATCTAAGCGACATGATCGAGAGCATGAAAGGCGCCAATCGCCGCGACTTTCATTCAACACCTCCTCAAGACAATAGCCAAGCTGAAAGTTGGGCCAAAACTGATGCCAAAGCCATGCAGCAATACGCCCTAAACGCGGCCGAAATCAAGATTGCATTACCTTTTGAGCCTACAAGTAGCACCAAAGAAAATAACCCTACCGTAACCCATTATTGGAGTACTTTATTGCAGGAGCTGGGCGCCGGTACGGTGGATGAATTGTAACTTCAGTTAAATAATTTTCGCCATCCCCACAAAAGGAGTACGAGTAAAACGGCAAAAATCACCAGTACGTATTCAAATTTGAGGTAAGAGAAGACCACAATACGCGTACGGTCTACAATCCACATCAGGGAGATAACGGCAAAAATCATCAGTACCAACCCGCTTAATTTCTGAAATCCAGGAATATAATCAAACGAAATGACATTCCGACGAATCAGCCAAAGCGTCAGCAACATGGCAAAAAAGGGAAGAATCTGCGTATAAATATTAAAATCAAAAATGCTCCGCCGTTCAAACAAAAAAAGGTAAACATTGAGCGCTACAGCAAAAATACCCGGTATACAAGCCAAATAAATTAAGAAAGCGTAGAAGTAATTCCAAGGTGACAGATGCCCTTCATTTTTGCCCAGTAGATTTGCCAAAAGGGCCATCAAAGGCAGCAAGGCGAAGTAAATAAGCACCCAGTCGGGCCGTTCACCTACACGATCAAAGAATTGTTGTAATGTCATGGTTTAGGAGTCATGAGATAGAAACGAGGAGCGAATTTCATTCTCAGAATTCGCCCCTCAATGCTCACTTCTAATTAAAAAATATCCGTAATTCCACCGCCCGCATTTTTTTGATCCGGGGTAAGTTTATAATTGGGGTTAGAGACGCGATTGGGGTCGCTCACTTCAAATTCTCCTCCTTTGATTTGATTCGCAAAAGTTTCAAGACGAGCATAAGCGCGCTCATCGTTTGGATTGAAATCTTTGACGATGCTGTCCAAATCGCGGATATTGGCTTGGGTATTGGCAATATCGCTGGCAATTTGTCCCGAAATCACTTCCAGCGCATAATCCAACTGCCAATCCTGATTTTGTCCGAGTACCTTACGAGCACGAGTAGTGGCGTTGTTGGCGGCGGCCATCGCCCGTGATTCTGTTTTCAATAAGTTAATACTGGTGGCAAAGTCTTTGAGTTTCTCGTCAAACGCATGACCATACCCCACCAATTTACGGTCAAGTTTTGCAAACACGTTGGCCCGTGAGCCAAAGGTATCGACCAATCTCCGATAAGTTTCAGCTTCAGAAACGGACCGGTTGCCATCGCCAATCGCCGCATTTAGTTTTCCCTCCAACTCCACAAAATCGTCGGTTTCACGCGCAGCATCACCGCCTTTTTCGAGCATTTTATCCAATTTTGCTTTCAGCACCTTAGCTTCTTCTTGGCAGTAAACAACCTTCTGACTGGCATCTTTGGCCAATTTTTCTGCCTTTACTGCTTCTTGCTTCATTTGAATTTTACAAGCGTTTATTTCTGCTTTGACAGTCTCAAACTCTCGACGAGAATCTTTCATTTTGCCGAGCTGGTCATCCAATTCGGCAAATGGGTCAATTCTGATGAGAAGCTTGTGTAAACTGCGAACAATACGACGGAAGACTTTGAAAATGAGCGGCGAGAGCATAAAACCTAAAAGGACTGCGCCCACCACAACCATGGCTTCAATCATTTTGAAACCCAACGTAATGACCCCCACCAACAACGAAGTAATCAGTGGCAACAACACCGTGATAAAGCCATAGCCCACGGCAAGTATCAGCACCAGTCCTACCAACCACGCAATGGATTTTTCGCCTTTTTTCCAATTGGCCATATTTTCAGGAAGGACTTTCAATTTATTTTCGCCGCCTTCCAAATGTTTCAGAATCGGCAAATCAGAGAGTTTGGTTAGAGCTTGGTTATTTTCCATGAGCGAAAAAGTGGTTTTGATGCGTTCAAAAATAGTTATTTAAGTTTGAAATCTCCGTCGTCGGTATCCTAAACTTACTCAAAGTGAGAAAGTGATGAATGGTTAATGATTGTTAACAATGATTTATTGATTACAAAGATGAAAACGGTAACTTAGGTGCAAGTTAAAGAAATCCTTTCAGTCAAAAGCGAAGCAGTTAGTTAACGGCCTATAACGCGACAGTAGGTTGAAAATCAAGTTTCTACATGGGTAGGATTGCTTTCGGAGATTTAATACACCAAAGGTATAGCGTTCTCTGAAATCGTTTTAGGGTATTGGTATGAATGGTTGCGTAGCTTTAAGAAGTGTAAATTTTAATTAAGATTGGCGGAATTTCCCAAATTAAAAAAAAACTGAAACAATCTCCCACCCGCCACAGGCGTTAATCCGTCATTACCATGTTTTTATTTCATAATTAACTCTCTCTTACAACCATGAAAAAAATATTTTTTGCGCTGGCCTTTTTGGTGGCATTTCAGGCAACGGCCCAGTTTAATCGCAAATTGATTTTTATCGGTGTCAGGGGTGGTGCAAATTTTTCTCGGCTAGAGACCCAAGACCTTAGCATAAAACGGCCGGGCGCATCAACCCTTGATTTTTTCAAAACCAATTCTACCAACAGAACAGGCTACGTAGTGGGTGCCTATGCGCGCATCGGACGGAAATTATTTATTCAGCCCGAAGTTCTTTTATCCTCTAAAGGGGGGACATTCGAAATATTCAAGGACGGCAGCACTACGCCTGTCAATGTAGATGTCAAGTTCAGTCAGATTGATATTCCTGTTTTAATCGGGCTTAAACTCGGCCCTCTGCGGTTTAATGCGGGCCCGATGGCATCACTTAACATCGCACAGGGAAGTCAGCTTGGCGATGCCCTCAAAGTATATACGAATCAAAATGTTAACAAGACCATTGAGCAAGCTACCTTCGGTTTTCAGGCAGGTGTGGGATTAGACATCCGCTCTTTCAACATTGACCTTCGCTACGAAAGTGGTTTATCTAATATTTCCCAACTAAACCTGCAAAACAACGCACAGTTTAACAGCAAAGTCTCTCTTTGGCAATTAACGGCTGGTTTTGTGTTATTCTAGTGCCTAGAATAAACAAGCCGCTCCGATGTCGGAGCGGCTGTATGACCAATTAACCCACTAAAATATAATATTTTTGACTAAGCGCACTTGACAATTGGCGTAAGCACTTCACATACTTCACGGATACGACGACGTGAGATGGCTATTTCTCTTCCTCCGCGTAATTTTAGTGAACGCTCATACTCACAAAATTCCTGCAGATACTTCAAATTGATTATCCACGATTTGTGTACCCGCAAAAACACCTGATCATCCAAAATCGCCGCGTAGCTTTTAAGTGTTTTCGAAACTAAGTATCTTTTGCCATCATTAGTATATAAAAATGTATAATTACCGCATCCTTCCATGCACATCAATTGATCGGTTTGAATTACTACCTGATGGTTTCCGTTAGGAATAATAATGCTGTGTATCGCCGGAGAGCTAACCGTCTTTGTAGAAAGATAACTGTTTAATAAAGGTTGAGTATTCATGATCGTGTTGATTTTATGATTAAGGAGTTGTAGGGACGTCGAATTGACAAAACAAACTTACTACAAAAAAAACCGTCACAAAAACACGTAGAAATACGCACAAAGTTATAAAGAATTGATAAACAGAAACTTACAGACAAGGCAAATGAACTAAATCAGTACTACCACTTGATAAAACACGTAGAAATACGTATAGCAAAAAGCCCCTTACACTATGGTATGTAAGGGGCTTTTTATGAATATAAATAAATATAATACTATTCTTTGGGTGCCTGAGAATTAGATAACTTAGCTTTATTAGCCGCTTTGACAATCAGAAAAATCACCCACATCGTTATTAGGAACTGAATGACTACGTTTAAGAATCCTCCGTAGCGAATGGCTACTTCGGCCGCTTCTGTGGCAGGATCGGCCGCTTTCAGAACTATTTTGAGTGCTGAAAAATCAACCCCACCAATAGCAATACCCAACACGGGATTAATAATATCATCCATAAAGGCTGTAACTACTTTCCCAAAAGCAGCACCAATCAGTACTCCAACCGCTAGGTCAAGAACATTGCCTTGTGCAATAAATGTTTTAAATTCTTTAAGCATAACAATACAGTTTTGAGGTTTAAGAAAGAATTAAAATAAGTCAATACAACTAAATATAACTACCAACTATATAAAAAACCAAAATTGATTGATTGTGCCAGCTGCGTTTGTGTTACTTGGTCCTGGTCATAAATTGCGATTAATCCCAAGTTGACATTGAAATATTTAGCAAATTTTGCGGTCAACTGTGCATCCAAACGGTTATCAATTGCTTTTAAGTCTTTTGCCCCCGCAAACGCCTGATACCTCCACTTAAAATTTACGTCTTTGACAATATCTTTGTCAAAATTCATTACTAGCTGCATGATTGCCACTTCATTACGAACTGATTTTCCCCGCTCAACACCGTAATTAGAAAACTTATATTCGGGGGCTAAAAGGTCAATGGCTTTATATAAGTTTTTGTTTCCCAAAATAGTCTGCCGAACCGCCCCAGGAGAAAATTGCATACTAAAAAACTTATTGGGTTTCCATTCAATACCAATGGCTTCCGTTAAATAAGCGGGGGTAAAAAAAGCAGAAATAAACGGCATTCGCTCATTCCCAAAGTCACGTCCGTTGGCAATTTGGGTAAGGAAGTTAAGATTTGCAAAGAAATACCACTTCGAAACTTCACCTAATTTACGTCCGTATTTAGAGTCAAAAAACAGCCGGTCTACGCTTTTACGAAAAGCATCGCCTTTATTTTTGAGTGCTCCCAACTGAAATTGAAAATCATTGACCCAATTATTGCGGTCGCGGGTATATTCTCCTTTTGAGTTCAGGTACACACCCAGCGCGATATTATTAAGCCCTCCTCCTTGCCACCCGTCATTAAAAGTTCCTTGGCTAAGGTTGAGGCCAAACTTTGACGCTTTTTTCCAATAGCTAGTATCTTTGGGAGCTTCTTGAGCCAATGAGACTAAAGAAAAAAAACACGAAACCCAAAACGTAAGAATCCAATAGTAATATTTATTCATCATCAGAATAATTTGGCTTGATAAAATAATTATTCGTTTTCAAATATTTCAACTTTTTTAGCTTGCAAAGTCTGAAGGGGAAATACAGTTTTTGTTTCACCCGTTTGAAGGGTTAGGGTTGTATTATCAAGACTTATAATGATTCCTTTGGTTTCATCTACCTTAATGACTTGCCCTTCACGGAAACGATTTTTGGTGTAGAAAGAAGAGAGGATATTTGCCAGAACATCACGGGAAGCAAATCCATACCCAACAGCAAATGCCAGTATGATTCCACCAATGAGTAAATTAAAACTGGATTCAAGCAACTCCGTATTGATTCCCGCCTGCCCTAAAGCACTGATAAGAGTAATGACTAAAAAGAAGGAAAACACGATATTTCCGATCAGTTTGGCAGAAGGAACTTTAAAAGATTTACAAATGGAGATTACTGCATTTTTTATGGCTTCCGCAACAAGGACGCCAATTTGAAGCATAATGGCAGCCACTATTAGTTGAGGGACAAAATTGACTAATTTTTCAACCAAGCTGGTAATGGCCCCAATACCTAAGGTTTTGGTAGCATCAGTAATAAAACCAAGCATGATAAAGTAATAGAGTACTTTAGCAACAATTTGGCTCAGCTTAACCTCAGTTTGTAACTGTTTTATAATACTTATTTCGTTAAGTTTATCGCCGATTTTGTCAAAACCAACTCTCTCCAGTATTTTTTTGGTGACAATTGCTAACAATTTAGCTACAACGTAGCCGATAAACAAAATAAAAAAGGCAAAAATAAATCGAGGTACAAATTCAGCAAATTGGTCGATCAGCTTTGTCAAAGTGCTGATTAATACTTCTTTTACATTAGGCAATTCTTTCATCAGTAACGGGTTTTACTTTTTTTCATCGTTTGGCTTATCCGGATTAATCATTACTTCTGCTGCACTGAAGAAGTTACTCACAAACAGAGTAACGATTTCAAATGTATTTCGTAAAGTATCTATTTCAGATACCAATGCTTTTTTTAGTGACTCAGGCACTTTATCGTCCGGATCTATATCAAAAAAAGAATTATTCATATTTTTTCATAACCTGTAAAGCTTAGTGTTTTGCCCACCATTTAAGTAAAATAAGTATCTTACTCAGTAACAATATAGAAAAGAACAAACTTTCTGTATATTTTTTACGTAGTTTCTCCCGTGTCCGCTTAAGCCTCATTTTAACGGCGCTTTCAGTGAGACCAAAAGTATCCGCTATATCTTTAATACTAAAGTCATCTTGATATTTCATCAGCAGAATCGTACGTTCTTCGGGAGCAATTCCATCAAGTACTTCCCGAAGTCTTTTAGCATCCATTTCTATATCTTGGATATCATCTGAGTCATCAATTACATCAATACCCTCCGTTAATTCATCTTCTGCCATTTTCTTAGCTGTTCTCAATTGATCCATACAATAATTGTAAGTAATTGAAAATAACCATGTTGAAAATTTTGAATTTTCTTTAAATGAACCTATACGAACAATAAGCTTCAAGAAAATATCATGCGTAAAATCCTCTGCTTTGGCTTGGTCTTTTACGAATGAAAGGCATTTTCGGTACACTTTATCAGCATAACGGTCATATATTTCTTCAAAAAAAGGGTTACGCTGGGTATCAACGTATAAACGCACTAACTGCTCGTCAGTATAGTTCTTCATTCCAATCGAGTGTACGTTCATTATGACGAAAAAAAGTAGGTTAAGTAACAATAAAAAGAAACAATTTAGCCGAAAATTTAACTGACAGCTTATAAGCAAAACAGACTATGCTGTTTATTGGCTAAAAGTAAAACTTTTATATTAATTTATTTATAAGTTCATTGTTGATACATGGTAATTTTCATAAAAAAGACAAAAAAAAACCCCGAAAATGATTTTCGGGGTTTTCATTTAATATGCTATTTAATTATGCACCGATTGCAATGTGCTTAAAGGTCTTAACTGTTAATCCTTTTTGCGTTTTATCAAGTAATTGAGAAATGGTTAAAGAACCATCTTTAATAAATTCTTGATTCAACAAGGTGCTCTCCTTATAAAATTTATTCAAGCGACCCAAAGCAATTTTTTCAAGCATTGCTTCTGCTTTTCCTTCATTACGGGCAAGTTCTTTACCCACTTCAATTTCACGCTCTATCGTAGCAGCATCTACGTCACCCTTATCAACTGCAATTGGCTTCATGGCCGCAACTTGCATTGCAATGTCGCGACCTACTTCTGATAGATCTGCACCGTTTACGCCAGTGAAAGCAACCAGTACACCACGCTTATTGTTTGAGTGTACGTACGAGCTAACAACATCTGCCGTTACGTTTTCGTAAGCGATAAGCTCTAATTTCTCCCCAATTTTACCGATCAGTTCTGTAATATGCTCAGCGAGCGTACGGCCGTCAGCCTGAGGAGTGGCAAGCAATGCTTCTTTATCGGGAGCGTTGCCAGCTACTGCTTGGCTCATAATGTTGGTAGCCAAATTTTGGAAACTTTCTACTTTCGAAACTGGCTCAGTTTCACACGCCAAACCTACAATTTTACCATTAGTACCATCTGGACTAACGTGTACAAGAACAAGACCTTCTGAAACTACGTTGTCGGCACGTTTAGCGGCGACTTTCTGACCTTGTTTACGAAGAATATCAACTGCTTGCTCAAAATCACCGTCTGCTTCGGTAAGGGCTTTTTTACAATCCATCATACCTGCACCAGTCATTTGGCGAAGCTTATTAACATCTGCTGCTGTGATAGCCATTTTATGAATTAAGTTTTGAGATTTAATTAGTTTTAGTTTTCAGAATTTTAAATGATTCTACGATTTTGAAAAAGAATATTTCAGAGTGAAAGAATTCTAAAGACAAAAGTCGTTAAAATCAATTAAGTTCTACTTTATGAAATCGTTAAACGGAATAGCCCATAGCTTATAGAAGGCTACGGGCTATCCGATCAGACGGCTGCAGCACTGGCTGCCACCGCGGGACCACCGCCGAAGCGGGTCTATATTATATCGAAGTTGTTTATTCTTCGGTGTCTGCCTCAATAGCGGCTTTTGGCGCTTCTACAACATCTGCTGCAGTTTCATCTACTGCACGTTTTGCATCTTCTTCCTCTGCCAAGCGAGCATCATCACGCTCTTGCTTGCGCTCAAGTAAGCCTTCCTCAATTGCTTTTCCGATTGCTAGTGTAATCAACGAAATTGATTTGTATGCATCATCATTGGCAGGGATTACGAAGTCTACCTCGTTAGGGTTAGAGTTAGTATCACACATGGCAATGACAGGAATGTTCAAACGTTTTGCTTCCGCAACGGCGATGTGTTCGCGTTTTACATCAACAACAAACAAAGCAGCAGGCAAACGGGTCAAATCAGCTACACCACCCAACAAACGCTCCAATTTATCTTTCTCACGCCCTTTGATAAGGCGCTCACGTTTTGCGATGTTGCTGGCAGTGGACTCGTCGCTAAGCATTTTGTCCAACGTCTGCATTTTTTTCAATGACTTACGAATAGTGGCGAAGTTGGTCAACATACCACCCAACCAACGCTCCGTCACAAACGGCATCTTCAAACGACGCGCTTCTTCCGATACGATTTCTTGGGCTTGCTTTTTGGTAGCAACAAACATCACTTTACGACCTGAACGTACTACGCTTTTAACATAGTGACAAGCTTCATCCAATGAAGCAATCGTTTTGTTAAGGTCGATGATGTGAATCCCGTTTTTCTCCATGAAAATATACGGAGACATACGCGGATCCCACTTACGGGTCAAGTGACCAAAATGTACGCCTGCATCCAACAGGTCTTTATACTCTAATTGTGCCATTTTTTTGATTTGATAAATGTTAGAAATAATCCTTACCAACGAAGGATTTTAAAAGTGTGCAGCACCACACATCGGACACGATAAGCGCGGCCTGGACTTTTCATTGAACAATTAACATTTATCATTAAATAACCTTGGATTGAGCTTGGGAGCGCTTTCCTTGACTTACTGTTCAAATGGTTAGTACTTAATGGTAACTGTTCAATGAAAATATTAACGTTTAGAGAACTGGAACCGACGACGGGCTTTGGCGCGACCGTATTTTTTACGTTCAACCATACGCGCATCACGAGTCAAGAATCCTTCTTTTTTCAATGCTGGACGGAACTCGCCGTTGATTTCGCACAAAGCACGAGCAATCGCCATACGAGTGGCTTCTGCTTGTCCTCTGATACCACCTCCACGAACATTTACTTTAATGTCGTAGTTGGTTGCTACGTTAACGGTGGTCAACGGTTGCTTCAAAATGATTTGAAGCGTCTCAACAGGGAAATACTCAGCAAACTCACGGCCATTGACCTTGATGTTGCCTTGCCCGGCTGATACATAGACACGAGCCACTGAAGTTTTTCTTCTACCTACTGTGTTAGTAACTTCCATTTTTTTATTTTTAGTACTTAAAAGTTAATGATTTAACTTTTAATGAACTCGTTTTTTAAAAGGTGATCTCTTTAGGTTGCTGAGCCGAATGCGGATGTTCTCCACCTGCGTATACGTACAAATTCGTAAATATACGACGTCCCAGACGGTTCTTTGGAAGCATTCCTTTCACGGCCATCTCAACGACGCGGTGTGGGTGTTTTTCCATAATCTCACGAGGAGTAGCGAAACGCTGTCCACCTGGATGTCCTGTGTGACGAACGTATTCTTTGTCTGTCATCTTCTTGCCTGTCAAACGAATTTTGTCGGCGTTGATAACAATCACGTTGTCTCCGCAATCTACGTGCGGGGTAAAATAGGGCTTGTGCTTTCCACGCAAAATTTTGGCAATTTGGCTGGCCAAACGTCCCAAGATTTCGCCGTTAGCATCTACCACGATCCAGTCCTTTTGGACGGTCGCGGAGTTAGCCGATACGGTTTTGTAACTGAGTGTATCCACTTTAGTTATTACTTTTTTCGTTGAAAATCAATTAATTAACTATATAAACGGGCATTTTGAGGCGAAAATCGGACTGCAAATATAGCGGTTTGATTTTTGAATCACAAAATGATTCTGAAAATTAAATTATTAGTGATTTATTCTTTATTCTTGCAGTGGCAGAGGCTCCCCCCTTTTCAAGGGGATTTTCGGGCCTTAAAATCATAAATCGCAATTCGTACATTGAAAATTATTGTTGTATATGCCTCAATTTGATTTTTTAGTGATTGGCTCTGGCATCGCGGGCTTGAGCTACGCCGCCAAATTGGCGCGGCATTTTGATGCGCAAAAAGAGAAGATTTCTATTGCGGTTATCACCAAAGTACAAGCCGACGAAACCAACACCAAATACGCTCAGGGGGGAATTGCCGCCGTGTGGGCCGAGGAAGATTCGTTCGAAAAACACATCGAAGATACGATGGTAGCGGGTGGCGGAATCAGCAAAAGAAATATTGTAGAGATTGTGGTAAAAGAAGCTCCAGAGCGCATTATGGAGCTCATTTCATACGGTACTCGCTTTGACAAAGAAGCCGACGGCGAGTATGATTTGGCCAAAGAAGGCGGGCACTCCGACCACCGTATCCTGCACTTCAAAGATGCCACGGGGGCCGAAATAGAACGGGCGCTTCTGAGCGAAGTCAAAAGCCATTCGTCGATTCAGATTTTTACGCATTATTTTGCCGTAGATTTAATTACCCAACACCATCTAGGAGAAACCGTCTACCGTCACCGCGACGATATTAAATGTTTTGGAGCATACGTTTTGAACACAAAAACGGGAAAAGTAGAGAAATTTTTGGCCAAAACAACGATGCTTGCCACGGGGGGAATCGGCAATATTTATCAAAATACGACCAATCCGCGCATCGCTACGGGCGACGGCATTGCCATGGCCTACCGCGCCAAAGGCGTCTGTGACAACATGGAATTTATTCAGTTTCACCCCACAGCCCTCTATCAACCTGGCAAAAAGCCCAATTTTCTGATTTCAGAAGCTGTGAGAGGTTTTGGGGGGATTTTACGCAACAAAAAAGGCGAAACATTCATGGAGCATTATGACCCGCGCCTTTCGCTTGCACCCCGAGATATTGTAGCGCGCTCCATTGACTCCGAAATGAAAAAATACGGCGATGAGCACGTTTATATCGACGTTACGCACTGCGATTACGAAAAATTTATTGAACATTTTCCCAATATTACCGCCTACTGTAAAGACAATCTAGGCATTGATATACGCAAAGATTACATTCCAGTAGTGCCCGCGCAGCACTATATGTGCGGTGGCATCAAGGTGAATGAATTTGGACAGACGAATATTTTTTACTTGTACGCAACTGGAGAGTGCGCCTGCACAGGCCTACATGGAGCCAACCGCTTGGCTTCTAACTCGCTCCTCGAAGCCGTGGTTTTTGCACATCGGGCTTTCGAGAAAACAATCGAAAATTTAGCCGACGCCTACATCCCTGACAACATCCCTGAGTGGAACGACGAAGGAACTACGCATCCCGAAGAAGCCATTTTGGTTACCGAAATGACCAAAGAATTGGAAGCAATCATGTCAAATTATGTCGGAATTGTGCGCACCAACCGTCGTTTAAAACGCGCCCACGACCGTGTAGAACTTATCTTTCAAGAACACGAAGAATTGTACTGGCAATCAAAGGTTTCGGTACCGATTATGGAACTCCGCAACATGATTAACGTATCATATTTGGTCTTGAAAATGGCCATGGCTCGCCGCGAGAACGTGGGACTTCACTTTAATTTAGACCACGTGAAGAAATAAAAATAACATTCTCGAAACGTAGAATTTAATATTTTTGGGTGTTTATCAACAAACACCCTTTTTTTAGTTTTACTAAACCCTTTTATGAAAAAACCTTCTGAATTTCGCCTCATGGTATGGGGGTCTACTGCCGCTTTTTGTGCCTATGCCTGTATGTACGCTTTTCGAAGGGGAATTACGGCCGCCACGTTTGACGGGTTGGTTTTTTGGGGTATCAATTATAAAATCTGGTTGATTACGCTGCAAGTACTTGGTTATGCTTTTTCCAAACTTATTGGTATTAAGGTAGTTTCAGAAATGAAACCTGCCCAACGCGCCATTTATTTGCTATCTTTTGTGGGGTTTGCAGAATTAGCTTTGTTAGGTTTTGCCGTCGTTCCAGCCCCTTATAATATTCCTTTTCTATTTTTAAATGGCTTACCGTTGGGCATGGTGTACGGCACAGTGTTAGGCTTTTTGGAGGGCCGTCGTCAAACAGATGCGCTAGTGGCTGGACTTACTGCGTCGTTTATTTTTGCTTCAGGATTTGTCAAAACCATCGGCAAAACGCTCTTAAATTCGGGCGTATCAGAATTTTGGATGCCGTTTACGACGGGCTTGCTGTTTGCGGTTCCGTTGGTGTTGGCGGTTTGGGCATTGGCAAAATTACCAGCCCCTACGGCCGAAGACCGCGCCGAGCGCACCGAACGCGCTCCCATGAATGCCGCCGACCGCAGCCGCTTTATCCAAACCTTTTCCGTAGGGCTGATTACCCTGATTGTATCCTACGTTTTCCTAACGGCCTTCCGTGATTTTAGAGACAATTTTGCTCCTGAAATATTAAAACTAGCGGGCGTAGATAATCCCCTAATTTTTACCCAAACCGAAACCTTTGTGTCGGTCTTTATTTTACTCCTGATGGCTACTCTGCGGTGGGTAAAGGACAATTGGAAGGCGTTTTATCTCATCAATCTGCTGTTGATTGCAGGTGGTATTACGGTCGGCGTCAGTACGTGGATGTTTCAGCAGGGAATGCTGTCGCCTGGCGTGTGGTTTACGCTGACTGGCGTGGGGCTGTATTTAGCGTATGTGCCTTGCAACGGCCTTTATTTTGAGCGTTTTGTGGCTTCGTTCAAGTACGTAAGTACGGTGAGTTTTGTGGTGACCCTAGCCGATTGGTGGGGGTATTTGGGAACGGTGGGGGTGTTACTTTACAAAAACTTCGGCCAACCCAACATCAGTTTTCTGGACTTCTTTATTTACGGAGCCTACATTTTGGCGGTGGTGTATGTGGTGCTTGTAGTGGTTTCGTTTGGGTATTTTAAGCGAAAGTACAAAACCATGCAACCTGAAGTTGTCAGCTAAAAACTTGCGCCCTAATACAGCAACGTTGCAGTATTAGGGCGCAAGGCGTTCCTCTTTTATTTCGTCTTTGATTATTCCTTCGCCAAAAACGCTTCAATCTGCTCCGCCGTTAGGTACACTTTTCCTGAACGGGTTTTGAGGTGCTCACGGAAAGCGGCTTTGATAGGCTCTGACCATTTCATGTCTATTTCGCCCGGCGTAAATTTATTTTCGCGGAGCATTTTGTGGCCAAATTCATCTTGAAGGGCAATAAACTCTGCTCTATTCACCACTTTTTCGGCCAAATGCGCTGGAATAAAAATCACGCCTTCGGGTTTTCCCAAGACTAAATCTCCCGGCAATACCGACGCTCGACCGATACGGATGGGGCAGTTGATACAGGTCATGGTCATGTCTTTGATGGCCGATGGATCGTAGCCACGCGTAAAACCCACAAAGCCATCAATGGCGCTCAAGCCCTCCAAATCGCGCACGCTGCCGTCAAACACCACGCCCGTTTTAGATTTGGCGTAAATAGAATTGCCGAGGTTATCACCGATGAGCGTTCCATCCACGATTTTTCCGAAACCATCGGCTACGTACACGTCATTGATCTGTAGGGCATCAATCGGCCAAGAATTAGAGGCGCCTTTTCGCCCCTCAGCTTTACCTTTTTCTTTAATTGGCTTTTCCATGTCGGGGCGGGAAGGCATGTATTGGGCCGTAAGCACGCGCCCGACGAGTGGTTTTTCGGGGTGAATAATCTGAAAGCCTCCTTCAAATTGGTTGTTATACCCATCGCCGCGCATAATCCCCCAAGCTTCTTCGATAGATACATTGGCTAGGCGTTTCACAATCTCATCGGGCACTTTCGGACGACCATCGGGAAAGCGCTCACCTTTCCATTCTTGGGTGTAAAATTGGATAAGCTCTTTGGGAGCTTGGATTTGGGCCAGTAGTGCGTAGTGAGTAGCGAGTAGTGAGAAAAGTATAATTAGCTTTTTCATAATCAAAATAGTCCACCTCCCCCGAGGAGGATGTTAAGTTTGGTTTACTCCCCCTCTGGGGGATAAGGGGCTTACAAAAATCAAACAATTACCTCATTTACACTTCTATCTTTTTCCAACGGTGAATTTTGAAATATTTTCAGAAAAAATTGACCTAATCTTGTGTTTCCGTACTGTTGACCATCAGAGAAGCAGTAGTTCGGAGCCTAAATTCGTTATCCCCGGTTTCATTATTTCTTTTCACATTTTTAATTCTAAACCCCAATGAAAAAACTATTAGACCGATTCAAGCTCCCTGATACCCACGCCCAATCCGAAAACAAGCGCCGCGATTTTCTAAAAAAAGGTATGTTGGGCGGGTTGTCGTTAGGGTTAATGCTGGATGGTAAACATGAGCAAGAAATGGAATACATTACGCAAAAAGTAAAGCGTGATTCTAAACCTGCCGATCTTAAAATTACGGATGTACGCATCGCGCATTTGCAGGGAGTTCCGTTCAAAAGCCCCATCATCAGAATTGATACCAATCAGGGGTTAATAGGTTGGGGGGAAGTACGTGATGGGGCAAGTCCCAACTATGCGCTCATGCTCAAAAGTCGCTTGCTGGGCCAAAACCCCTGCAACGTTGAGAAAATTTTTAAAGAAATCAAGCAATTTGGCGGACACGGTCGGGCCGCTGGTGGCGTTTGCGGCGTAGAAATGGCGCTCTGGGATTTGGCCGGCAAAGCCTACAATGTACCTGTTTATCAAATGTTGGGTGGAAAATACCGCGATGAAATCCGGATGTATGCCGATACGCCCGAAATTACAGACCCTACCAACTTTGCAAAAAAACTAAAAGAAACCCGTTTGGATAAAGGCTATACCTTCCTTAAAATGGATTTTGGTATTGGTCTGTTGGCAGATAAACCTGGAATGCTCACGGGAGCAAATGTTTGGAAACTCAACCAACGCGACAATAAGACCAAAACCGTGGGTAACTATGGCGCCACCAAACACCCTTTTACGCGTATTCAAATTACCGATAAGGGGTTGGATTATATTGCCGAGTATGTAAGCAAAATTCGTGAAGGAGTGGGGTACGAAATCCCCGTTTCAGCCGATCACTTTGGACACTTTGACGTTAACACGGCTATTCGTCTTGGCAAAGCCGTTGAAAAATACCAATTGGCGTGGCTCGAAGACCTTGTGCCTTGGTTTTATACCGACCAATGGAAGCAAATTTCGGACGCTATCGACACGCCCACACTGACGGGAGAAGACATTTACTTAAAAGAAGAATTTATTAAACTCATCAACGCCAAAGCCGTTGACATGATTCACCCCGATTTGGCCTCTTCTGGGGGTATTTTGGAGACCAAGAAAATTGGCGATTATGCCGAAGAGCACGGCATTCCGATGGCAATGCACTTTGCAGGTAGTCCGATTTCGTTCATGGCCAATGTTCATTGTGCCGCTGCTACCGAAAACTTCGTAGCGCTTGAGCACCACGGCGTAGATGTACCCGGCTGGGAAGACATTGTAACGGGCAGTAAGCCACTCGTGGTCAATGGATTTGCCCCCGTACCCAACAAACCAGGCTTGGGCGTGGAGCTAAACGAAGAAGGAGCAAAACGCTTCTTGATGAAAGACCAGAAATGGTTTGCCCCGACCGACGAATGGAACACCAAAGATTCGTGGGACCGGGATTGGAGCTAGTTCATTTTTAACCTATCAATAAGTACATGTGATGTAGGCGTCGGGCGGTTCAAAACCGTCTGACGCTTTTTTGTTTCCAACCATTTAGGCTTGATTTTCGTCCAATAGAAAAAAGAATTACGCAATGAAAAATCTCCTGCTGTTGGTGTTTTTAGTGGGTATGGTGGGGTGCCGTGAAAAGGCCCTTTCGCCAGAAGAATTACAGCCTCTGGTAGGTAAGTGGCGATTAAGCGCGGTTCAACCAACAGGCAAAAACGAATGGGAGGATGTGACCCAAAGCAGCCAGTATCAATTTGAAATACGCTACGATGGCGTCATCCTTGATCAAAATAGTTTACCTGCCTGCTGCGCCCCAAAATACCTCAGTGTAAACGGAAAAACATTTACCATTGTGCCCAAGGAAAGCCTTCCCAACAATCCCCAATGTGCATTGGTGAGTTGTTTAGCTTGTGATACGTGGAATATGGATTTACAGGGTGATAAGCTGATTGTCAGTTACTGCGAGGGAAGCGGTCGCAACCGTTTTGTGAAATTGTAAAGAGTTCCTTCCCTGTCATTCAAGCAAAAAAATCACGGGCAAATTATATTTAACCCGAACTTTTTGACCGCGTTCCACACCAGGAAGCCATTTTCCACTCATCTCTTTGACCACGCGTAGGGCTTCTTCGTCGCAACCACCACCGATTCCTTTGAGTACTTCGTAGTCGCACAGGGAGCCATCTTCACATACAACAAAAGAAACAAAGACTTTTCCTGAAATATTTTTTCGAGACGCCTCTTTGGGGTACTTGAGATTTTTTCCCAAAAACATACCCAAGGCTGACACCCCACCCTGAAACTGCGGATTTTGCTGTACTTCGGTATAGGTATGCTCAGTACCATCCAACATCAAACGTCCCTGTACCAATTTTCCTTTATCGTAAATTTCATCATAATAAAGCGTGCTGTCTGGGCGTTTGGCAATCCATTTTCCTACTTTCTTCCCATTTTCAAAAGCGCCCTGTTCTATAATCAACTGCTCTTTTCGAACTTTGGACTTATAAATACCCCAACCGTTCCCTCCTTTGACATAAACTTTCCCTTCACGTGACCACAAATCAACGACCGAAATTTCCGCTGTTTTGGTCGGGTCGGGCGCTTCCTGTGTTCGAACTTCTTTCAGTTGACCGTTATCATACCATGTCACTATCTTTTCACTTTTCCCGTCTACCATCTGCCGTTCTCTCAAGGCGCCGCTTGCATAATATTCAGCGTAAGAAACGACCTTATTTCCCTGTTTTTCTATGGTGGACAATAGTTGTCCATTTTTCTGAACAATCGTTTCGGGCACGTATGAATTCAAATCTTTATCACTGACCGTCAACCGATAAGCTCGAACCGAATCGGTCATTGTTTCATGCGTAATCTTGTACATCAATGAATCCCGTTTAAACGGCACTGACAAAAAAGGCTTCCATTCTTTTTTCTTCAACTCTTCAAAAATCACATCATCCCTTACAAGACCGTTTTTATCAACGGGAATGTATCTCCGAAAATGGTACTCGGTGGGGTCTTGCGTAAACTGGAATTTTTCGTTAAAATAATCCACCAGTCGTTGGCTGGTGCTGTCATAATTGGTAACGGGCATATCAGGAAAAACAACGAAAAAATTGAAATCCTGACGAACGGGCTTCGTGTCTTTAAGGGCAGGCTCCCACGCCCGATATAGCCCCACAACCCTCAACGCTTCGGCATCACAAAGTGGATGAATGCCTTTGATGATTTTCAGGCCAGAAACACTGCCGTCGGTTTCTACAATACCACTAATAAATACCCGCCCCTGTACTGATTTAAGTCGTGCCTGAAAAGGTATCTGCAAATTATCCTTGACGAATTGCTGCAAATACGCAAACCCGCCTTGGGGTTGAGCCGCTTTGTCTACGTCACGTTCGGGATAAACGGTCTGGCTGTAAGCAGTAAGCGAGAGCAGGGTGGATACCCATAGAATCAAAGTAAATTTCATGGAGCTGTAAGTAGTTGAGGTTGTATTGTGTAAAAATAAAAAGACCGGCATTTAAACAAAAAGTGATGGATTGTCCAAGGTTTTTTGGCAAATTATGTGATTACTCATTCACTGTATGCCATGTTTGGGTAGATGGGATGATTTTAGCAATTTTGTTGCTGCTTACTTATGACAGACGGGCAGTCTGTACCACTAAATATGAAAATTGGATTTGTCGTTTCTTTCTTTGATTTCCGCAACGATGTGCGGCGCGTAATGGCCGAAGTTGATAAACAACACGAAGTAATCATTTTTGGCCGCCCCGAAAATCGCGACGAAATTCTGCGGCATCTGCCCAAAGGACTGGAATTCAGGGTTATCAACGAGCGCAAAAACAGTTTTTGGAATAACGTTTGGATGAAATTGTTCGTACTCTTCAAACGTATTCCCAAAAGTCGTCATAATTTTTTCCTGATGGAGTTGTTCAAAGCCTCTCATGCCACCGACCCAGCAGTTCGAAAAAAGAATTATAAAATCATCCAATGGATCCGACGACTGCCCAAGTTCATTTCATACGATACTTACCTAAAAGGTCTAAACTATCAGAAAGGTACTGACTTAAGCGAAATCGACCAATTTGTGTGCTTTACGGCCATTGCCGACGATTTCCTATTGGCCCGCCTTCTCCACGAAAAGTATCCCGTAAAAGTATATGTATACAGTTGGGACCACGCCTGCAAGCACATCTGTTTTTCGGAACGCGCGCATTATATCTGCTGGAATGAGCGCATCAAAGAAGACATTGTTCATCTACAACATGTTCCACCAGCCCACGTAAAAGTAGTTGGCGCAAGCCAATTTGCTTACATCCATGAGTATCAGCAACGACAAGCACAACTACCCCGAACTTACTCCTTTCGGTATGTATACTTTGGCTGCGCCATTGGCATTGATGATCTGGTCAAAGAAGAAGTCAGTGTGGCCATGTCAGTGGCACAGGTGTTAGCAAAAACCCGCCCAGAGCTCACATTAGTGGTTCGTCCTTATCCAGTACAGAGCAATTGGGAAGTGTATCAAACCCTCCGTAATCTACCCAATGTAATCATGGACGATGGTTTTCGGACGGTTGATTTGTCGGTAAAAGACGGGCATATTCTGGAGAAATTTGAGAAAATTGCCCACGCCGAGGCCTTTTTTCATTTAGGCACCACCATGGGCTTGGAAGCATGTTTCACAGATACGCCTTCGTTCATCTTAGATTATGGCTACAAAAACAAAGACGGTCTGAGTTTGTACAGTTTTATTCACCAATACCAAAACGACCGCCACTTGATTGACCTTGCGCCCCAGAATGCCGTTCGGTCCGAACGTCATTTGACAGAAATTTTAAAAGAATTAAACAACCCCACGTATCGTCTACTCAATAAACAGGTACAAGCACAATATCAAATCAAGTCATTTGAACAATTCTCGGAGGATTTGTTAACACCGTAGTTTCTCTTAACTTTGGTCATTTTCAAACCCTTAACGATATGCCCTTGAATCAATTTTGCCGTGCCGTGGTATTGATGCTGTTGTCAGCATTACCTCTTTTTTCTCAAACGGGTACCCGACAAGCCCCTCCTCTACTATCGACGGCTACGCCCGAGTCGGTGGGGATGTACTCAGAGCGGCTCAATCGGCTGGACGGCATGATTCAGTCGTATATCGACAAAGGCGCTTTTCCGGGCGTGGCGGCCATTGTGGTTCGTAATGGTAAAATTGTGTACTACAAAGCCTTCGGAAAAGCAGACCTTGAAAACAATAAACCGTTGGCCAAAGATGCCATTTACCGAATTGCTTCTATGACCAAAGCCATTACATCGTTGGCCGTGATGATGCTCCACGAAGAAGGCAAAATCATGCTCGATGATCCCATCAGCAAATACATTCCAGAGTTTGCTAAGCCAGTTGTGCTCGACCAATTCAACCCGAAAGACAGCAGCTTTACGACCGTGCCCGCTAAGCGGGAGATTTCGGTGCGGCATTTGTTGACACACATGTCGGGAATCAATTACAATGTCATTTCCAGCGATGAGCGTCTTCGGGCCATTTATACCAAAGCAGGAATTGTGGATGCCTTTACCACCGAAAATCTCAAAATCGGGGATAACATCCGAAAACTAGCAAAACTTCCGCTCAATCATCAGCCCGGCGAAAAATGGACCTACGGCCTAAGCGTTGATGTACTAGGGTATTTGGTGGAAATTGCGTCCGGAATGACCCTTGACCAGTTTTTTCAGCAACGGATTTTTGCCCCAATGGGCATGAAAGATACTTACTTTTATCTGCCTGATTCTAAAAAAGACCGTTTGGTGCCGCTGTATTCCGAAGATAAAGACAAGAAGTTGGTCAAAGGCACCACCAACTCGTTATCGGCAAACCCCAATTACCCGATTGAGGGAGCCAAAGCCTTTTATTCAGGCGGCGGTGGCCTATCAAGCACGGCCTACGACTATGCCATTTTTCTTCAAATGCTCCTGAATGGCGGCGTGTACAACGGCAAACGGCTGTTGAGCCGCAAAGCCGTGGAGCTTTTTACCAACACCAACCAAAGTGGAACGTTGTTTCCCGACCCACGCAGCTACTTCAGTTTGGGGTTCAGCGTCGTAAGCGAAGCAGGGCGCTCAAAAGGTTTGGGCAGCGTGGGCACATTCAGTTGGGGCGGGGCATTCAGTACCAACTATTTTGCCGACCCCAAAGAAAAAATTTGCGCCGTTATTATGAAACAAATGTGGCCTACCAGCTACGGTGGCGAAATAGACCGTAAGTTTGAAATGATGATTTATCAGTCATTGGATGATTAAGGCACAAGAACGATTTTCCCGATGTGCTCGGAGCTTTCCATCAAGCGGTGGGCTTCGGCCGCCTCGCTAAGGGGAAAGATTTTATAGAGAATCGGTTTGTATTGACCCGTACCCATGAGGGGCCAAACGTACTTTTCTACTTCGGCCGCCAAAGCCGCCTTAAATTCGGCATCACGGGGGGCAAGCATGCTTCCCGTGATGGTCAGGCGTTTGCTCATCACTTCCAAAATATTGAACTGCGTTTGCGCGCCGCCCAAGCTGGCAATAAAACACAGACGACCATCGGTTCGCAACAGACGTATATTTTTGGAGGTGTACTCTCCGCCAATGTAATCCAAAATAGCATCCATTCCGAAAGGTTTAAAGACGTCTTCAAAATTTTGGGTTTTGTAATTTACGCATTTTACCGCCCCCAATTCTTCACAAAATCGACATTTTTCATCCGTTCCTGCGGTAGCAAATACCTGTGCTCCAAAGGCTTTTGCTAGTTGAATAGCGGTGACTCCAATACCACTAGTACCACCGTGTATGAGCAGATTCTCGCCTGTCTGCAAGTGCATCCGTCGAAACACATTGTCCCATACGGTCATGCTTGTCTCTGGCAAACAGGCAGCTTCTTCAAACGAAAGGCCTTCTGGAATGGGTAAACAATGATGGGCATTGGCCAAGGCATATTCGGCGTAACCACCGTGACGAATGAGCGCGCATACCCGGTCGCCTACTTTCCAGCGGCTCACCGAAGAGCCTATTTGCTCCACTACCCCCGCGATTTCTAAGCCCAACGGCTCGACAGGCGCCTGACCCGAAACCCCGTAACGCCCTTGACGCATCAATAAGTCGGCCCGGTTGACCCCTGCTGCATAAACCCGAATCAGTACGTCTTGCAGCACAGGTACGGGCAAGGCACGTTCTTGCAAACTCAGGACTTCGGGCCCGCCCGTTTGGGAAACAATAACTGCTTTCATTATATTCGAAAATTAGATAAACAATTGTCAATACAATCCATGAAGGTACATGACACTCCAAAAATAAACATCCATTAACTTTGTATTATTACTTTTGAAGTATTTACTATAACAATCCTTAGAACGATCCAAACTACTAATACATAAATATGTCAGCGACAACCATTCAATTTAAGCATGTAAGCTACCTTTGGGATGACGCCAAAGCCGCCGAGTTGGCGGGCGATGAAGTAGCTCTCTTTATCTACCGCTCCAATATCCTTGGTGCCGACCTTCGCCTAACAAACTACGGGGGAGGAAACACATCGGTCAAAATTACGGATAAGGACCCACTTACCGCAAAAGATACGGAAGTAATGTGGATTAAAGGTTCAGGAGGGGATATTGGTACCCTCAAAAAATCGGGTTGTGCGGCGTTGTACCTGGATCGTTTGCGTAGTTTGGAGAATGTTTATCGCGGCTTAGAATTTGAAGATGAAATGGTAGAGTTGTTTAACCATTGTATCTTCGATTTAGCGTCAAAAGCACCTTCTATTGATACTCCTTTACACGGATTTTTACCGTTTGCCCATATTGACCACCTTCACCCCGACGCAGCGATTGCGATTGCAGCGGCCAAGGATGGCAAAAGAATTACGGACGAACTCTTCAACGGCGAAGTAGGCTGGGTAGAATGGCAACGCCCAGGCTTTGAATTAGGCCTCCAACTTCGTGCCTGTTTGGAAGAAGCCGCCGCAAAAGGCATCAAATTACGTGGTATCATGCTCGGCTCACACGGCTTGTTTACGTGGGGTGATACTTCTTATGAAAGTTACATCAACACGCTCGAAGTCATCGAAAAGTGTGCTGAGTATTTGGAAGCAAATTACGGCAAAACCCGTCCCGTATTTGGGGGTCAGAAAATTGAAAGCCTGTCGCCAGAAGACCGTCAAAAACAAGCGGCTAAATTAGCCCCTGTATTGCGCGGTTTTTGTTCGTCATACCGCACCATGGTTGGCCATTTTACGGACGACGAACGCGTATTGGAATTTATCAACTCCAATGATTTGGACAAATTGGCGCCTTTGGGCACTTCTTGTCCTGATCACTTCCTTCGCACCAAAATCAGCCCGCTGGTATTAACCTTGGCCCCTGACGAAGATTTGTCGGACGTAGCGGCGTTGAAAGAAAAACTTCTGCCGGGCTTTGTCGCGTACCGCGAGTTGTATACGGATTACTACGAAACCTGTAAACATCCTAACTCGCCCGCCATGCGTGACCCTAATCCAGTGGTGATTCTATACCCTGGCGTAGGGATGTTTACGTTCTCAAAAGATAAAACAACGGCCCGTTTGGCCTCTGAATACTACATCAACGCCGTCAACGTAATGAAAGGCGCCGAGGCAGTATCAGAATACACCTCATTGCCCCGTCAGGAGGCTTTCAACATTGAATATTGGCTGTTGGAAGAAGCTAAACTTCAACGTATGCCCAAGCCCAAGGCGCTTTCTGGACGCGTAGCGTTGATTACGGGAAGTGCGGGAGGTATCGGAAAGGCCATCGCTCGTCGCTTTGCCGAAGAGGGTGCGGTAGTGGTCTTGAACGATATTAATGAAGAGCGTCTGGCGGGAGCCAAAGAAGAGTTTGTGAAGAAATTCGGTAAAGATGCCGTGTCGACCACGCTTCTGAACGTGACCGATGCCCAGAGCATTTTATCGGCAATGGACGCCGCCGCATTGGCCTTTGGCGGTGTGGATATCATTGTCAACAACGCAGGAATCAGCATCTCTAAACCCATTGAAGCCCATACGATTGAAGATTGGGATAAGTTATATGACATTTTGGTAAAAGGTCAATTCCTCGTTACCCAAGCGGGTATTGCGGTAATGCGCAAGCAGGGCTTTGGCGGAGATGTCATCAATATTGTGAGTAAAAATGCCTTGGTATCAGGACCCAACAACGCAGGTTACGGTTCGGCCAAAGCTGCTCAATTGCATTTAAGCCGACTTAATGCCGCCGAATTAGGCGGGGATAAGATTCGGGTCAATACCGTCAATCCCGACGCGGTTATTGCCGATTCAAATATTTGGGCTGGTGGCTGGGCCGAAGGCCGTGCCAAAGCCTACGGCATTACAGTAGAAGAATTACCCGCATATTATGCCAAACGAACATTGTTGAACGAGGCTATTTTGCCCGACGACATTGCCAATGCCTGCTTCGCCTTCGTGGGAGGGTTGCTCAGTAAATCGACTGGTAACGTGTTGAACGTAGACGGCGGTGTAGCAATGGCTTTTGTTCGTTAATTAAAGATTGTTTTTTCATCATAGGTTAGTTTAATACTCGAATCTAACGTCTGACTTCAGGCGTTAGATTTTTTAAATCGTTTATTTCCTAACTTCAAATCAGTCATTACCATGCAACTCGAAAAATACAAGATACAACAACACAACGACGACCTACTCAAAGGCCACGAGCGCCGTTTGAGCTATATTACTTCCGAAATCGAAAACGCGGAAGCCATCATCCAAAAAGTCGTTGATTTTCAAATTGCCATTCCGTCCTGGGCATTGGGAACGGGCGGCACCCGTTTCGGGCGTTTTTCGGGCGGCGGTGAACCGCGTACATTAGAAGAAAAAATTGAAGACGTAGGTCTGTTGCATTCTTTAAATCAATCCAGCGGAGCTATTTCACTGCACATACCGTGGGATATTCCACAGGATGCCAAAGCCATCAAAGCCTTGGCAGCACAACACGGTTTGAAATTTGATGCCGTCAATTCCAACACCTTTCAAGATCAGCCTGACCAAGCACTGACTTATAAATTCGGTTCGCTGCAAAACGTCAATAAAGCCATCCGCAAACAGGCGATTGAGCACAACATTGAGGTGATCAAACAAGGCATTGAATTGGGCTCTGAATCTTTGACGGTGTGGCTTTCAGACGGTTCGTGCTTCCCAGGCCAATTGAATTTCCGCAAAGCGTACCAAAATACCCTCGAAAGTTTACAAGAAATTTACGCGGCTTTGCCAGATAATTGGAAGCTGTTTTTAGAATATAAAGCCTTCGAACCCAATTTTTATTCAACCACCGTCGGCGATTGGGGACAATCGTATTCGTACGTTCAGAAGCTCGGCAACAAAGCCTATACCCTCGTAGATTTGGGCCACCACTTACCCAACGCCAACATTGAACAAATCGTTGCGTTGCTGTTGATGGAAGGAAAACTAGGTGGTTTTCACTTCAACGATTCCAAATACGGGGACGACGACTTAACTGCTGGCTCCATAAAGCCCTATCAATTATTTTTGATTTTCAACGAATTGGTAGAAGGAATGGACGCACGCGGCATGAACCACGCCACCGATTTGGGTTGGATGATTGATGCCTCACACAACGTCAAAGACCCCCTCGAAGATTTGCTGCAATCGGTCGAAGGCATCATGATGTCGTACGCGCAAGCGCTATCGGTAGATAGAAAAGCGCTCGAAGAAGCCCAAAACAATAACGACGTGGTGCGGGCACAAGAGATTTTGCAAAACGCGTTCAGAACCGACGTTCGCGCCTTGGTCGCCGAAGCTCGTCTGCGGGCGGGTGGAGCCTTGAATCCTTTAGAATTGTACCGCAGCCAAAAAGTACGCGAGAATCTCATCGCCGAAAGAGGACTCAAAACAGTAGCGACCGGTTTGTAATATGAAAATTCCCGTTTGTGCCGTATTAGACATCGGCAAAACCAACAAAAAGCTTTTCCTTTTTGACGAAAACTATAAAATTGTCCTCGAAAAATCGGGGCAATTTCCCGAAACTACCGACGAAGATGGCGACCCGTGTGAGAACGTAGCACTCCTCACCTCTTGGGTTAGCGACTCACTACAAGAGGTATTTGCGTTAGAAGAATACGATGTCAAAGCCATCAATTTTTCGACCTACGGGGCTAGTTTGGTCCACGTAGACGAAAAGGGCGCACCAGTGGCCCCCTTGTATAATTACCTCAAACCTTACCCTGAAACGCTCCAAAAGCAATTCTACAGCGCCTACGGCGGCGAGCAGGAATTCACCCGCAAAACGGCTTCACCTATTTTGGGAAGTCTCAATTCAGCGATGATTATTTATCGACTGAAATACGAAAAGCCTGAACTGTTTGCCAAAATCAAGTATTCGTTGCATTTGCCACAGTATGTAAGTTCATTGGTAACACACCTGTTCGCTTCTGATATCACGAGCATTGGTTGTCATACCAACCTCTGGGATTTTGACCAAAACACCTACCACGCTTGGGTAGCGCAAGAAGGTATTCTAGAAAAATTAGCCCCGATTGAGCCTGGCGACAAAGTAGTCACCAAATCCATTAACGGCCACGACCGACTCGTGGGTATTGGCCTGCACGACAGTTCGTCGGCGCTGATTCCGTATCTGGTTAGTTTTCATGAGCCTTTTGTCTTGATTTCTACGGGCACTTGGTGCATCAGTCTTAATCCGTTCAATCATACGCCCCTAACCGACGAAGAGCTTCAATATGATTGCCTTTGTTATATGCAATACAACGGCAAGCCCGTTAAAGCGTCGCGGTTGTTTGCTGGTTACGAACATGAACAACAAACCAAACGGTTGGCTGAACATTTTCAAAAAGAAGCCAATTATTACAAAACCGTTGCGTTTGATGCGCGCATTATCAATGAATTGAAAGCCGAGAAAAAAACCGATGGCATTGATTTTGGGCGCCTTTCGAAGCCTCCCATGACCGAAGGTCTTTTCGGACAACGCGACTTAGCGGGGTACGATTCCTACGAAAAAGCGTATCACCAACTTATATTGGACATTGTCAATCAACAGATTATCTCGACGGGGTTGGTCCTGACGGGCTCAAGCGTGAAGCGCATTTTTGTAGACGGAGGATTTGGTAAAAACCCTATTTACATGAATTTGCTCGCGGGTGCATTCCCCGAAATGGAGATATTTGCGGCGTCGGTAGCGCAAGCCACGTCGTTGGGCGCGGCGCTGAGTATTCATCGTCATTGGAACACCCAACCCCTCCCCCCTGACCTTATTGATTTACGATTTTACAATAGCGGCTCAACTTATATTCAGCAGTAACAACTAAAAACAAAAATCTCTCTGTAAGAGCTTATAGTGGCTTTTGCAGAGAGATTTTTTTGATTGACGACAGTGAACTAACTAGCTAGCACTTTGTCTAAAAACAAAAAAACTCTGCAAATGCAGAGTTTCTCGTGACGAAGGCGAGACTCGAACTCGCATGCCGTGAGGCACACGCACCTGAAACGTGCGTGTCTACCAATTCCACCACTTCGCCGGTTGTTTTGATGTTGCAAAGTAAGCGCTACTTCCTCATTTTCGCAACTTTCAGAGAGTGTTTTTTAGTAAAATCTACAATCGTAGGGGCAGGCCTTTGAATCTGCCCAGTATAAGGCTTGGTAGACGCAAGCGGCCGCCGATGCGGTTATTTAAAGAAAGAAACCTTCGCCCTGCGCGGGAATTTCAACATTTCGAAATCCTTCGGCTTCGAGTCGTTCCTTGAATACTACTTGATTTTCGTATTCGCCATGAACCAAAAACACCGTTTTTACCTGCGTGGGGTCTTGGCATTTCAAGAACTGAATGAGTTCGGTATAATCAGCATGGGCTGAGAATGAATCCATTACCTCCACTCGTGCCCGTACTTGGTAAGTTTCTCCAAATATTTTCACCTCTGGTTGACCACGCTTGAGCGCAGCACCGAGGCTATCAGGCGAGCAATAACCTACCAACAAAATAGTACTGTCGGGGTCAAGAATATTATTTTTAATGTGGTGCTTGATACGCCCCGCTTCGGCCATACCCGAGGCTGAAATAATCACACAAGGTTCTTTGAGGTTGTTAATCGCCTTGGATTGTTCTACATCAGATATGTAATGTAAGTTAGGAAAATTGAATGCATCCCCGTCTTTTTCGATGTATTCTACAATATCGGGGTTAAAATATTCGTCGTGCTTTCGCATGATAGAGGTTGCTTTTATGGCCAACGGACTATCAATAAACACTTTGAGACGCGGCAATAATCCTTCATTTTCAAGTTGGTCAAGCGCATATATTAGCTCCTGCGTACGGTCAACGGCAAAAGCAGGAATGATAAGCTTGCCCCCACGCGTTACGCAGGTATCGCGCACAATGCGCAGCAAATGCGCTTTCATGTCGGGCTCGGGCTCATGGACCCGGTTGCCATAGGTAGATTCACAAATAATCACCTGTGCTTGTGGAAAGGGCTCGGGACTGCGTAAAATTTTATCATTCGGACGACCCACATCGCCTGAAAAAGTTAACTGCTTTTTAACACCTTGCTCTTTAATCGTCAAATGTACCGCAGCACTGCCTAAGATATGGCCCGTGTCGGTAAATCTGACTTTTACTTCATCGCGATTGAGCCAAAAATCTTCGTGGTATCCGACCGTGACAAATAACTCAAGCGTTTGGCGCACATCATTTTCGTCATACAGTAACTCCAGTACAGCATCTCCTTTACGGCGGCGACGCTCGTTGATGCGTTCGAGGTCTTTTTGTTGAATAAACGCACTGTCGAGCAGCATAATATTACACAAGTCGGCCGTCGGTGGGGTACAGTAAATAGGCCCACGGTATCCCTGACGGACCAAACGAGGTAATAAACCCGCGTGGTCAATGTGGGCGTGAGAAAGAATAACAAAATCAATATCTTTGGCGCTAAACCCAAGGTTTTGATTGAGATCTTGAGTATTGATACCCTGAAAAAGCCCGCAATCAAGCAAAATTTTCGTTCCCTGTTCGGTCGTAATCAAGTGCTTAGTGCCCGTTACACGGCGTGCTGCACCATAGAAGTTTATTTTCATCTGTTTTCGGAATCGTTTATCTTCCAAGTATACTAAAAATTTACAAGGAATGCTTTGAGGACTGAAACTAAGAAGCAGGAAACATGAAGTAAGAGCGCTAATCGTCTATTCTTTCGTCACTACTTCATCCAAATTGAGCATGGCGTTGGTGGTTACGGTCAGGGCGGCGAGTTCTGGTCTCGCATTGGGTTCGTTGGCTAATAGTTTCTTTGCCCCTTCGGGGTTTTTGCGGTATTCGGACAGTGATTTTTGATATAACTTCGTCAACACCTGTAAGCGTTTGGTCGAAATAGTACGGTACGTCAGGCGGCGATATGCCTCCCGAATCTGCTGCTGAGGCTGCGAATATTGCGCCGCAATCGTTTCGGAAAAACAATGAGCCACTTCCAGATACACGGGGTCATTGAGCGTTACTAAGGCCTGCAAAGGCGTGTTGGTCCGTAAGCGTCGCACTTGACAAAACTCCCGACTCGGCGCGTCGAAAGTCACCATAGAAGGATACGGTGCAGTGCGTTTCCAATAAATATACAACGCACGGCGGTAGCGATCTTCACCCGCGCTGAGTTGCCACTTGGCCCCATCGTAGGGCGACAGCCAGATATTATCGGGCTGCAAAGGCATTACGCTTTTTCCGTACATTTTTCGGGACAATAATCCACTTACGGCCAGCATTTGATCGCGTACCTGCTCGGCCGTCAGGCGGACCCGCGCCCCGCGCGACAGCCATTTATTGTAGGGGTCTTTTTCCAACTTTTCGGGTGTCACCGCCGAGCTTTGACGATAGGTAGCCGACAACACAATCTGTTTCAACGCCTTCTTAATGCTCCACTGCTGCGTTTCCATAAGCTCTACCGAAAGCCAATCAAGCAATGCTTGATGGGTGGGGGCAATCCCCTGAGATCCAAAATCTTCTACCGTTTCTACAATACCCGTTCCGAACAATTGTTCCCACAAACGATTTACGGCCACGCGGGCTGTCAGTGGGTGGTTGCGCGAGGTCATCCACTGGGCCAACCCCAAACGATTGGGCGATTTTTGTGGCAGTTGATCGTTTTCTGCGCCTTTTACTTTAAAAATACCTGGTACATCAGGCTGAACTTTAGCCCCTTTTACGGTCCAATTTCCGCGAATAAACACGTGGGTTTGGCGCGCCAAGTCCCCGTGACCATCGTACATAATAGGTGTGTTTTCGACATTACCCGTCAGGATTTGGGCGTATTCTTTTTCAATTTCGGCAAATGCGGGTTGGTCACTTCCCGGTAACGCCTGCTGAAACGTCGCCCATTTAATCTGCACCCATTCTTTGGGTGTTTTGGGGCTTTTGAGCGTCCAGTAAAGCGTTCTTTTTCCAGCATCAGGCAATACTGGCAAAATCACAACGGTATCTCGCCCTGCGCCTCCCGTCTTGGGAACCGCCAACGATGCTACTATTTTGCCGCGCAAACTATCCTGATGAAGTTCTAACAACGCATTTTCGGCGTTGGTCCCAATGGCTATCAAAAGGCGACGTTTGCCCGTCAACGTCACATTCTGCCAACGCGCCGAACCATTGTCTTGAATACCAAAATATTTAGCATCTAGCAACGACGCATTGACATGTTGGTCAAAATCGTGCGAGTTAACCTTAGGCTCCATGATGCGTACAAACTGCCGAAACTCCGCAAGATTCATTGCCTTCGTCCCATTTTTGGGGGCATTTTGTTGAATCCAGCTTTCAACTTTCGCAATCCTCAGCGAGTCTTCGCTCTTATAAAAACGTAGGGTGGGCGTTTCGCTGGTGACGTCTTCATCACGAGAATTATTGAAAAAAGCCATGTATTTGTAGTATTCTTCGTGCCTGAAGGGGTCGTAAGGATGGCTATGGCATTGCACACAACTGAAAGTCGTTCCCTGAAAAACATCCCAAGTGGTATTGACCCGGTCGATAACCGCCGCTACGCGAAACTCTTCGTCCTGTGTACCGCCTTCATCGTTGGTCATGGTGTTGCGGTGAAATCCCGTGGCAATGAGGTTATCGTCCGTCGCGTTGGGCAACAAATCCCCCGCCAACTGTTCCGTCACAAATCGGTCGTAGGGTTTGTCTTCGTTGTAGGCTTTGATAAGCCAATCGCGGTAGCGCCAAATGCTGCGTCCGGGGTCGCGCTCGTAGCCTTTGGTATCGGCATAGCGCGCCAAATCCAACCATGTACCCGCCCAACGTTCTCCGTAAGCCGACGAAGCCAACAGCGAATCGACGAGCGTTTCGTAAGCTTTAGGCGACGTATCTCGAAGAAATTGTTGCACCTGAGCATCCGTAGGTGGGAGACCCGTCAAATCGAGACTTACTCGCCTAATGAGCGTGGCACGGTCGGCTTCTGGGGCAGGTTTAAGGCCTTGCTCTCGTAGTTTTTCAAGAACAAAATGGTCTATTTCATTTTTGGCCCAACGGGTTTCTTCGTCGTCAGTTAAGCCGATTCGCGCCAAAAAACTACCAATCTTGGGTACATCTGGGCGCTCGATGCGGTTATAAGCCCAGTGGTTTCCCCATTGAGCACCTTGGTCAATCCACTTTGTGAGTACCTCCACGTCTTCTTCCGTCAACGGCGGACCGTCTTTGGGCATTTTATCTTCGTGGCCTTCTGGCAATAAAATACGCCGCATCATTTCACTATCATCGGCATCACCCGCCACTACGGGCGGTTTGCCTGATTTAGCGGGTTGGTACATATCCTGTTCGAACAGAAAACTTACCCCCCCCGCCTTTTTGACACCTCCATGGCACGCCATGCAATGCTTGTTCAAAATGGGTTTCACTTCGTCGTTGAAATCCACCCGATGTTCAAACATTCCTAAAAACGAAAATGAGCTCAGCAATACCACTGCGACCCCTCCCGTAAATATCCATTTTGGTTTCATTGCCATTTTAATCTGCACATTAAACTACTTTTTATAAAGGCAAGAAATGGGTTTTTCTTACCCGTTTGGAGCGGCGGTTTTAGGTTTTTGTTTATCTTTCATCCAAAAACCTAAACCATGTCAGAAATTACCCAAAACCTTATTGCAAAAGATGGGCTTGCGCTGTTTACACGGGCATGGCCCATCGAAACCCCCAAGGGCGTCATTGCGCTCATCCACGGTTTTGGAGAACACAGTGGCAGGTATGTGCACGTAGCCGAATTTTTCAACAAAAATGGGTATTCAGTTTATGCCCTTGATAACCGAGGTCATGGAAAATCGGAAGGTAAACGCGGGCACGCCCCCAAATACGACGCGTATTTAGATGATATTGAGAACTTTTTGGAGTTTGTCACCTCAAAAGCCTCTTCCGCACCTTTGTTTCTTTACGGACATTCAATGGGCGGAAATTTGGCACTAAACTATGTATTACGCCGCAAGCCAGCCCTGAAAGGACTGATTGTCAGTGGACCGTGGATACAATTAGCGTTTGAGCCTAAACCCATTTTGATTACGTTGGGCAAACTAATGCGCTCGGTTTTCCCTGGATTCAGTCAAGACAGCGGCTTGGCCCAGGAGCATATCTCAAAAGACCCAACGGTGGTAGAAGCGTATAAAAATGACCCGTTGGTGCATGGTTTTATTACGGCATCGGCCAGTATCGGCATTTTAGAAGCCGCCGCTTTTCTCAACAGTTATTCGGGTGCCATGCCTGTTCCAACCTTGCTGATGCACGGCGCAGAAGACAAACTTACCTCACAACCTGCGAGTGAGGCATTTGCGCATCGGGTAAGCGGCCCGATCACCTATAAAAAATGGGATGGAATGTACCACGAAATTCACAATGAACCCAATAAGTTGGAAGTGTTTAACTACATCCTCGGGTGGATGGAAAGAAACGGTTGACACCCTTCTAAACCAATAAAAAAGCCCTGCCAAAAACAATCAGCAGGGCTTTTTTAGGTAATAACCGTTATGCCAGCGCTCGACGGCAGTAGTAACCTGCCATACCCGCAAAACCTGATACGATTCCGCCAATCAGCGTTGTAATCACTACCAGAACCAGCACATTGGGGATTTTAAAAATGTCGGCTACTTTTTGGCCAATGAGCCCTTCATTGACAAAATGCTGATAAGAAGCGTAACCTAACCATAACGTTGCCGCTGCAAAAAAAGCAACTCCAAAAGCTTTTAAGGCAGCATCTGCTTTCCACAAGCATAACACAAAACACACGATAGGCATCAACCACCAAGGGCCAAAATATTGCGCAATGGCACTGAATAGAATGATAAGAACGTAAAGCATAACTTTGAGTTTAGGAGAATGAAAACGTACTTTAATCTATGAAGTACTAAGGAATTACACAAAAATAGTTAGTTTACACTTATTTTAATAGTATAATTCCCTAGTTTTCAGTGGATTTTAACAAAATCACCATCAAATACCTAGTTTAATCACAATTTCGGTAGCATTAAACCGTTCACTTACCCAATTTAAGTGTCGAAATAATCTTAGGATGATTCTCTTCTTTTGATTTCAAAAACACCAATTCGTTCAATTCTCCCTTGGCCCAGCGGTCAATCATATTGTCATACAAACGGCTTCCTGGGTTTCCAGACTGACCTCCCGGATACAATCCGAAGGCTTTGGGCCATGTTTTGTCTAATTGCACCACCATCCGCCACGACGGACCATGACCTCCCTCAGTCGTGGCATTGACGATGTTTGCACCACCACCGTTGATGACATCCATCCGTGAGAACGACTTAAAAAGTGGCACAAGATGTTTAATATCAGTGCCTTTTGCCTTCCCCCACGCCCAAGATTCTTCATTGATACGTCCGTGTTTATCAATGAGGGAATCTATCGTAGCCGCAAAGGTCGTGCGAACAATATCGGCGGCCGTTTCAGTCTTTTTAGGAGTTCTTTTATCATCAAACCATTTCGAATTTGGTTGCTTTTGAAGCAAGGCCCACGTGCGGTCACGGGTGGGAAGCATCATGGGAGCTTTTTTATCAGTTGACGGAAAATCATCATCCCATATTGCCAAACGCAGTTCTTTGACCCAACGCTCAAAAATCGTCGGCCCCAGCTCTTCGGGGTCATTTCTTAAGTTCCAGCTCGCCAAAATCTGATACGCAGGATTGGCTTTTGAGCTTGAATCTTTTTCCAATATTTTGAGCAAATCGGGCAAAACCCGGCGAGCTTCTACGTTAAAATTGTCGTTTTGGAGCAGGCGTAGACTGTCGATGGTGGCTTGTGTCATTTTTTCCAGACGCTCATTTATCCGAATTCCCCTCTCGCCTGGCGCAAATTTCCACCCCAAATAATAGGGATAAGAAGGGTCAGCAGGAAATTGATTGGCCGAACTGACGTACCCACGCGCTGGATTTTTGACGTACGGATTTTGCTCAACGGGAATCCAATCACGCCAGTCATGTGCAGGATTAGCCCCATCTAGCACAAACTTGCCCTGCTCCTTCCATTTAAGCGGCAACTGTCCCGCCGATGTGATAGCCACGTCATTTTGATTGCTTGCAAACACCACGTTGAACGCTGGTGAAGCCAAATAAGGCATGATAGCGCGGTAGTCATCGTAGTTTTTGGCGCGATTAATCATGTACAACGCTTTCAACGAATTGCCCACCGCCACGGGCCCAATCCACGTGAGGGCATGACCCACGGGCAAATCTCCCATAAACGGCGTTTGTCCGTCACTGTAAAGAATCGGCCCGTGATGGGTATACCGAACCGTATCCTGCACGGCTTTTGCCTCCTCTTTCACCCTAAATTCATTGATTTTCATGGTTACTGGTCGCCATTGCCCGTCGTGTTGGTACTCTTTCTGCGTTTTGTCTTTGAATTGAATTTGGTAAAAATCAAAGACATCGGAGCCTACATTGGTCATTCCCCAGGCAATGTCTTTATTAAAACCAATCCCTATCCCAGGCCAACCGGGCACACACACACCATATACATTAACCGTAGGCGACACGAGTTGCATCTGGTACCAAATAGAAGGAAGGGATAGACCCAAGTGCGGGTCATTGGAAAGCAAGGGCAATCCAGTTGCAGTGCGCGAACCATGCACAGCCCAGTTGTTGGACCCAATGCCAGGGTTTTCTGATTCTATGTCTAACCGGGCGGCTACGCTTGCTTTCAACATTTCGGGCACTTTGGGCACGGCCACGGGCGTAAAACCCCACTTGGTCCCTTTAGGAATGATGGGTGATTCTTCGATAGGATAATTGGGGAACAAATCTTTGACGACCTCTTTTCCGTGCGCAGCCAAGGTATTTGACATACGATAATCATCGGAGCGGGCGTTCATGTCTTTGCGCATTAGCATCTCCACCAAGGCCGTTTTTAACGGCGACCATGGTTCGGGGCTATACCCCAAAATCTTGAACTCAATCGCTAAATCTTTGTATTCAACCTGCTCGATATACGCATTTATCCCTGCCGAATACGACTCCGCAACCAGTTTTGAATCAGGGTCTTTCATGAATACTTCGGCGAGTTTTGCGGCTCCTTCTGGTAATTGGAGACGGCGATTATAACGGTCAAAATCAAGCGCTAAAGGCCCCATTACTTCGCTCAAACGACCAGAAGTAACCCGGGTATAAAAATCCATTTGCCACAGACGGTCACGCGCAATGATGTATCCTTGCGCAAAAAATAAATCCTCGTCGTTTTGGGCAAAAATATGGGGTACACCGTTGTCGTCGTATTTTACAATCACCTCGCCCTTTAGACCTTGTAATTTTAATTCAGAAGAGGATACTTTTTGGGGCGCTTCGTCATTTTGCCAAAACCCAGTAAAAGGACTAAAAAAAGGCCCTAAAGCGGGAGCAGGACCTAATGGTTGATTGAGCAGGTACGTCAGTCCACCAGCTACCAGCAGACTCAACAACGCACGGATGTACTTCATTGATGAATAGAAAAAAATAATTAATATGGATTTTTTAATAAAAAATTGACTTTTAGAACCGCAATTTAGAACAAAACTAGACGAACAACTCATACAGGATTAAAAAATCGTAAACTAATTTTTAAAAAAGCGACAAAAAACAAAAAGCCTCAGAGAATGACAAAACCATTCACTCAGAGGCCCTTAATTCTATACTTATAAAAAAAAGTCTTTGCGTAGCTTCTATTTCTTTTTACGTTTTTTCTTTTTCCGCCCTTCTTCCAATTCCTCTATTTCGCGCAAGAGCACCTGCAAGTTTCCAGAATTATCATTTGTAAAATCAATCATGCTGTCGTATTCGGCTTTGCTGATTTGGAGTACATCGATGGGCTTATCGAGATAAGTCTCAATTTCGTCCAAAATGGGTTTTTCTTCTGGGCTGCAAAACGAAACGGCATGGCCCTTGAGCGTACCACGCCCAGTACGCCCTACCCGGTGGACGTAGTTTTCGGCTTGTTCGGGTAAGTCATAATTAATAACATAATCTACTCCTGTAATATCAATACCACGGGCGCTGATGTCGGTGGCTATCAGCACTTTGGTTTTTCCGCTTTTAAAATCATTAAGTGCCGCCAATCGGTCTTTTTGGTCTTTATCTCCGTGCAGCGTCAGGCTCTTGATTTCCATGCGCTCCAACGCCTTGAATACCCGCTCGGCACGCACTTTGGTCCGCACAAAAACCATGATTTTACTTTCAGGATGCTCATTGATGATGCGTTCGAGAAAGAAGCGTTTATCGTCCATTTCCACATAAGCCACAAAATGTTCAATATTTTTGGCTACGGGGTCTTTGGGAGAAATCTGAATACGAATGGCCCCGCTGTTGATGAGCGAATAGGCCAATTTCTTGATTTTATCGTCAATGGTAGCCGAAAAAAACAAGGTCTGCCGCCGACGCGGTAGGTGACGAAGCAAATCGCGAATGTCTTTGATAAAACCCAAATCCAGCATGTGGTCGGCTTCGTCGAGAATCAGCACTTCAACGCGGTCCAGCTTGAGGTGGCCCTGACTGACCAAGTCAAACAAGCGACCAGGGGTTGCCACCACCACATCAACACCCTTGTTCAATTTGGCTATTTGTGGGTCCTGCGCCACGCCTCCAAATAAGCCCAAGGTTTCTACTAACGTAAAATGGCCAAGGCGGTTAAACACTTCGGTAATTTGCAAAGCCAACTCATGCGTAGGCACCATCACGACGCATTTGACGCCGTCGGGGCGTCGATTGTTGCGTTTGCGCTCGTTGAGCAAATGAATGATGGGTATGGCAAACGCGGCGGTTTTTCCCGTACCCGTTTGGGCAATGGCCAACACATCTTCCCCTTTCAGAATGGAAGGAATCGCTTTAAACTGAATGTCGGTAGGACGTTTAAATCCCAGATTCACTAAACTTTTCTTGATTTCGGGGGCAATGTGATACTCTTCAAACTTCATACGCTTTGCTATTTATAAAACACAAAGGTACGAAGGAGATTGGTCTTTTTGCGAGAAGGCGTTTTTTGGGGCGTTTTGTTTATTTCTGTGCCTGTTTGTTGCCGCTCATGGTTCGCATGTATTTTACCAAATCCAGTACTTCCTGTTCGGCCAATGCATCAAACAATCCCACGGGCATCAGCGACGTGGGCATCACCTCCCGCGACTGAATCGACGATTTGTTGACTACCACCGCATCTTGGCCCACCACGCGCATTGTCAACTGTCGCTCATTTTCTGAGATAACATTGCCAGAGTACGTGCGTCCATCGCGGGTGGTCACCACCACCAACTTATAATCTTCTTGGATTTCGCCACTGGGATTTAGTACATTAAACAACAGATAATCCAGATTGGCACGGTTAGACCCCGTTAAGTCGGGGCCAATGTTTCCACCTTTGCCGTACATTTTATGACAACTTCCGCAGGTGCGTTGAAAAACTACTTCACCCTTAACCGCGTTGGCCGTGGCAACGGCTTTATCGGTAATCATTCGTTGGTATTTTGAATACGATTTTTCCAACGACGGCTCCTGTTCAATGGGGCCCCACACTTCAATAAATCCACTACCCACTACCCGTAGCAATTGTCGAGCGGCATAGGGCGGTACATCACGTTTAGGAATCGTCTGATTTTTAAGGGCCTGCGTTAATTGCCAACCATATTTAGGACGGGATGAAAGGGTCTGTATGGCCTGTTGTTTTTCGACAGCACTAAGGTCTTTATATTTAGAAATCAACAATTTAGCCAACGGCTCCTTGTCATAATCGGCAATAGCCCTAATCACATCCATCCGCAATTTAGGTTCATTCAACAAGTTGGGAATTTCATTTACCAGCTCCTCTCGTTTACGGGCTGCAATGGCTTGCAGTGCCTGTTGGCGCAGGAGTAAGGGCGCATTTTTATTTTTGAGCGTAATCATGGATTTTTGAGTAGCTTCAGTATCCCCAAAACGTTGGGCTATTTGGGTGGCAAGATTTGCTACTTCGCCTTTTTCTTGGCGCAGCTTAGCGTATACGGCGGCCCAATTCGCAGGTGCTTTTAAGTCAAATCGCCCTTCCAATCCATCGCGCATACCTTCCAGAATACTTACCTGATTTTTAGGTGATTTGCCCACCATCGCAATTACCGTTTCGGGGGCATTGGCATCTATCAACCGACGCGCCACGTACTTAGCAATCAGTGAAATCTGCGTTTGTGACGCCAATTCAAGGGCGCGATTGGGGTTGGTTTTGACCAATGGCTCCAGGCCAAACCATATCATCTTGGGCAGGTTGTGGTCTTCGTTGTCTTCGCCGTGTTTGGCCAGATGTTCCACAATTTTCCACCCAGATTCAGTATCAATCCGCTGCATAGCCGAAGTCAAATAAAGCCGTACCACAGGCGATGCATCTTCTTTCGCCATTTTTACAAACGCGGCTAAGGCTTCGGTAGGTGGTGTTTTGTCTTCGCATAACAGTTGAATTGCCCAAGCGCGAATGTATTCATCTCGGTCGGTCAAGGACTTCTGTAACTCTGCCGCCGTGATACTTCCCGTAATATGCAACGCCCACAGCGCCCGAAGTCGGTAATCAGGATTCGCATTTGTCTGAAAAATAGTTTGTAAATCAGCCAAGGCACTTTTGTCTAAACTTCCTTTGGTGGCCCTAGATTGAAGAATCACCCTGCCCCTTCTTGAATGCCAGTCGCTAGGGCTTGTTTGCAGCTCAACCAATTGTTTATCTGACAGTTTAGTCAAATCACCAAAGCGCCCATCCCAGTTTTTAGCCAATGATTCTTTGGGCATAATTCTAAAAATACGCCCCGTTTCTCCGTTTATAACTTCTTTGCCGCAGATGTCGGCGTCGTGCCAGTCGAGTACGTATAAGCCACCGTCGGGGCCTACTTCCATGCTAAACCCTACCCATTGGGCGTTGTTGGCCATGAGCAATTCATCGCCGTGTTTGGCCACAAAACCCGAGCCTTTTTTCTCTAAAACATCCGACAAAACGGCGTGCTCGTGGATGTTGGCCATGAAAATTCGACCCTTATGCTCCTCAGGAAACGCATCCGATTGATACACCCGCGCGCCGCCATGCGCCGAGCGGTGGCTGTGGTCGGCAATTGTACGAATATCGCTGTAGATATACGGATTAAAATGTTGTCCACCCTGCCGGTGATAAATTCCACCCAGAATGACATGCCACATGTGCGGAATCACGCAGGCGCTGATAAACAGCTGCCCCTTAGCATCATAATCAATTCCCCAAGGATTACTGAAACCATGCGCCACCACTTCAAATTTATCTTTTGTTGGATGATAGCGCCACACGCCACCGTTGATATCTACGCCTTCACCCTGCAAAATATCTTCGGGAAATGGGTCTTTATGCTTGTAAATTCGGCCTTTGCCTTCGGGTTTGCGCACTTTTGAGGGCGTAGCAAATCCTTGGCAGCCATACAGCCAACCATCGGGCCCCCAATGTAAACTATTGAGCGTTTCGTGGCGGTCGCGGATACCCCAGCCCGTAAGCCGCACTTCAATATTATCCATATCGGCCACGTCGTCGTGGTTGCGGTCGGGCACAAAAAGGAGGTTTGGCGGAGCACCTAAATAAAGTCCGTCGAAGCCAACCGCCATGGCGGCGGGAAAAGCAATTCCTTCCAAAAACACCTTTTTGGTATCGGCTACTCCATCATGATTGGTATCTTCCAGAATGAGAATTCGGCTGTTGCCCGCGTTGGAAAATCCATGCCCGCGCGATTCATAGTCACGGTTTTCGGCCACCCACAGGCGACCTCGGTCATCCCAGCAAAAAGCCATCGGCTGCGTCATCATGGGCTCAGATGCCCACGTATTTACTTTAAAACCTTCTTTAAGGGTCATGTTGGCAATGGCTTCTTCGGGCGACAGGAACTTAGCATCACGGCCTTCCTGCTGCGCCACTCCCCAGAGGGCGTATGCCATATCTTGCCCGCTAAATTCACTCCAAGTGCCCGACAATTTAACATCGTTGAACTCGCCCGTATAAATCACCAATTGATGCTTTATGACCTCCACTTTTCCCTTTTTAATTTGCCAGTCTCCCGTACGAGCCCGGGCAGGTCCAGCCCCCAATTGGCCGTCTACCCGCCAATATTGCGGAAAGCCTTTGTTTTCAGGATGGTCAAAAATAGCTATATGCGCCAAATCACTGCGACCTTCTACCTGCATTCCAATGTCAACCCAAGTGGCGCGTTGCCCTTCGGCTTTCTCATTTTTTTGACGAGCGGCGTTTATCACTTCGCCTTTGATTCCCTGTTTCCAAGGCATTCTTACAAACAACCCGCCGTAGTCGTATTTCCCAATCGTTACATCGGTTTGGGCTTCCCCCGCCCATTCAAGATTAAGAATATATTTCCCATCTTTCTCCGTCATGGTCCAAGTTTGGGTTTCGGTCAGTACCGCGTTGCCCTTTTCGTCGAGCAAATCGTACACCGTTTCCCACTTTACTTCTGGGCCTTTGCTTCTGATTACTTTGGCCGAAACCCGCCGCCAATAATCCCCCTCAGGATGATGAAAATAATCACGCCCGTTCACGCGTGTGTAGCCCCAATAAATACCCGTTTGGTGTTTGTGGTGCCCCGGACTATACTCGGTCAGAACTCCCTTGCCATCGGGGGCCATGATGGGGTGCAGATAAGGACGAAAATCTGCCTTGGCATTTTGGGTCAAAATGGGTTCTTTTCCGTTGAGTCGAAACACTGAAATGGTCCCAGCTTTTTCATCCTGCACCAATCGCAGCTCCGTTTTTTTGGGCGGAGCTTTCACTATATTGGGGGCTTGGGGCTTAAAAGCGAACCATCCTATACTGCACAGGGCTACCGAGAGAAAAAAATGAAAAGGTTTCATTCTGAAATAAAGTTAGGAACAATGAACGTCATGGTAATTGCTGGAACCAATTTTCCTGGGCAATCAAGTATAAAAGGCAAAAACGCCTTTTTATTCCTGCTTTTATTTAAATATTCCTAAAAGATTTTGAAGAAAACTGAGAAAACATCTCAGCCAATTTGCCGCAAAGCCAAGTATTCGGCCACCAATGTCCAACAATGGGCTTCACATTCCCAGCGCATCTGAAACCACGGAGAGATGGCCAGACGGTACAACAACGGATTTTCGTAAGCCGTCAACAAACCTGCAATGAAGAAATAAAAACCCTCAAAATCAGCGTTCGAAACGGGAAGTCGGGCTTCAGGCACTTCTTTTACGCCCAGCCTCATCAATGATGTTTTTAGGCAAATTTCGTCTAGTATAGACAGCGGCTTTTGCAGAAGACACTGAGTATCAGCAATTAGTTTTTCGCGAATAGGCTCTAACTCGGAAATCACAAATGCCCCCATCAAACGCGCAACGTGGTAAATAATCGGCACCGTACGCGGATACTGGTGCGCGCATCTGAAGGGCTTATTCAAATAACGATCGGTTTCAATCACCGACTGGATATACTTCAAACTGTCTGTATCATGCTGATTAATAGGCAAATTATATTCATAAATACAATACAGGGCATTAGCCAAAACACAGGCATCAAACTCAATGTACATGTTTTTACCAAACCAGGTTGAATACCCTTTCAGTTGCCTGTATTCGGGATAGGTATTTTGAATGAATTGCTTCGTCCCGTTGGCGTGCAAACTCAATTTTTCTTTCAGCCAAAGCACCTCCTCCCGCGTGGGCGCCGAAGTGAGATAAATCATGGCCGTGTCGTCGGTATCGTCAGGAATTCGAAAATGCTCAAAATGTCGAAACACATGGCCGTTCGGAAAATGTTTGGAAGGTGTTGTTTTCCAGAAATTGTAGGTTTTGAGCCCGTCTTTATTCTGAAATTTTGGGTAATTCTGAACGCCCTTTTGCGCAATTTCATCCACCAATCGCTGACTCTCCGTCGAAAGAAACGGTTTTAGTTTTTGCAGCGTAAACACAATCACCGCCGTAAAAAACACGGTCGTATCGGGGCGTTGGTATCCAATCAGGCGATTAGTGCGCTGCGCTGGAAATAGTCCTTCGTCAAAATACTCCTCTCCTCTCGACTGCAAGGCTGCAATCCGCGCTATGGTTTCATCCAATACATTCATTCTGAAAATTTCAAGCTGCGAATATCGTAAAACATTTTCTGTTCAAAGAAATCAGTCGAAAGTTGTCTTGTAAATCAAGCTATTAAAATTTGGCACGAATGTTGTGGATAGCCTTTTATACCAACCTTAATCCCATAAGTTGTTATGAAGAAAATATACACTCTTGTCATTGGGTTACTCGTAACGGGCATGAGTTTTGCCCAACAAAGTTTTATTTTATCACACATTGACCACCGAGGTTTTGTGAATTTTTCGGGCGGCACTAGCATTCCCGTCAAATCTCTGATGAAAGCAGATCCCAACGCATCTTCGGAAATCAGCACTTTGCGAGGCTCGTCCATGCAAGTATCGGCGGGGTACCGCCTTACGCGGCGGATAGGAATTATGGGGTCTTTTACCAATTGCCTTAACCAAACAAGCACACTCAAGCTTGTTGAAAGTATACAAAAAAGCCATCCAGGAGGCACATGGGCGTCTTCGGGCGGCACGTGGAACTGTTCGCATTTTTTGGCAGGGCCTTACATGACCTTCAAAGCAGGAATTTGGATGTTTGACGCCCGCGTTACGGGAGGCTATTCGTGGATTCAGCGTCCCTTCACCGAGCTGAAAGGAACATTTTTTGACGTTCCGCTGACTATTAAAACCGCCCAGAGCCGCAACGGCTCGTTTTCGGTAGGAAGCGGCGCGAGCGTTCGTTGCAAAATCACGCGCAATTTTGCCCTTGCCGTCCATGCCGACTACGTAAGCACCAAAGCGTCTTTCAACGACATTACCAGTACTTTAACCATTGGAAAAGACAAAGGCGACGAAAAAATCAGCGAAGTGCACCCTATCGGCTTACTAAGTATCGGCGGTGGACTGAGCTTGTTATTCTAAGCCAGCAAATGCTGAAAATTTAACGATATAAAAAAGCAGGGCGGTTGAAGCAAAATCTTCAACCGCCCTGCTTTTTATAAAATCTTCTCAACGCTGGATGGTACATTTGACAAACGAGCTCGGTTGCCAGCCTTTTTTCCAACCCGTTTTGGGGAGGGACTTACGCGCAGTTTTCAATAACCCCTCCGCGCTAGACTGCATTGGCACATACCGTTGGGTCAAGTCACTAGCCGACGAATCCTTCAATCTCATTTCAACATTGGTCCAGTTAAATTCCACAAAATTCAGAAATTGTTGAACCGAAGTCCGCAGTTTGGAATCTTCGTCGTAACGAAAGGCCGTCACATAGATGGAACGGCCGTCGGGCAAGCCGACGGAGGTGTGTGTTTGTAAGAAATTATTACCAGAAAAGTTCTTAAACTCGTAGCGCTCTCCCCTCGACACTTTATTCACATCCGCAAAATTTTCTTGTGGAATATACCAGTTAAATTTCCAAAGAATATCGGTCGCTTTGCAGGACTCTACAATGAAGCCGTTGTAGAGCGGAGTATCATTTTTAAACTTATTCTCGCGACTTTCAAACGTCGCCTGCGTGCCCACTTCCTGCGTGATGGCTCCGATTTTACAGTTTCCCATCGCAAACGTCACCCCTGTGCCTTTGGCCAAATGTAGTCTGTCGATGGTTAAATCCGAACCCAAAGGTTGCACATAATTCTTCTTGGCGGGGATTCGGCACACAAATGTACCGATGCGGTGCCGCCCGTCGGGCACGTCGGGATAGTTAAAATAATACCCGTCGCCATAAAGCTTTAGCCGAACGTCGGTTTCTATCTCGTCAAATACCGCTCCCGTAATGGCTTTATTGAGCCACAACACCGTCATTTCGTTCATCACCGACTCACTCATAAACGCCGAATTGGTATTTTTGACCAACATTTTTTTGATATGAAAACTACTTTTCGGACTTCGATAGGAGGTCCAAGTATGCTTAGAGCCAACCCAAGAAAGATTTTTTTTCAGCATATTGGGGTAGGCCGCGGCATCGGCTACGCCTGGCTTTCGTAGTACGTCTTCCATCACATAGTTGTCGATGCGTACGTTGTTGATGGCCTGCGTGTACAGCACAATAGCGCAGGAATACTTGACATACAGGTGTTTAACGTACAAACTATCCTTGCGTTTGTGAACGGTAGGGTCTACTTGGTTTTCAAAAGTAAACGTATAAAAAGGCTTCTCGATGGGCGCATCCCCCCACACTTCTTTGTCCTGCTGCGCATACAAAGAATCAATGATAACGGCTCGGTGGGCGCCCCGCACGTTGACACCCCACACCGCAAAATCATCTTTTTGCAGATTCAAGCAATTAAACCCGTTGATTTCACGAAAAGCTTTGACCCGTATTCGATCATAGCCGCTGTCACGTTCTTGGTCGCGGGTAAAAATATTTATTGCACACATTGGGATATTTCTAAACGTAATCGACCCTATAGTTAATCGCGACTTGGGGTTATTGGCGGGGGCTGTGATTTGCAGAAACGCCTCTCCGCCTTCGTTTATCGGATTAGCAATTTTAAGATTAGAAGTATTTCCATCAAGGGTTAACGAACCTCCTAACGTCAACTCCTGAATATCTTCCAAATGAAGCACTTTGATTTTGTTAAGTCCATTTTGGGCTTTTAAAACGGTATTTTGGAAGTACAAACGTAACCTTCTGGGATTGACGAGTTGTTTAGGCGTAATGACAATTGGAGCAATGATGTAGGTTTTGGCCGTAAAATTGACGCGGTCGCAAGCTGCTAAGGCCCACAACAAACCCTCATTGATGGGGGCTGAGGGATTGTCGAGAAACCAGTCGATATTTACACCGTCTTCATACTCAAACACCCGCTTATATCGGCCTTTGATGGTCCGATTGGCACTTTCCAGCACCGTACCACCGTTGGCAATAGACTCATTATCAGTAGCATCGTACTTCCAATCGCCTTGCTTTCCAGCGTCAGTAACACGATAGATTTTGTTAGAAGAGGGGTTTTTCAAAGTTATTAATCCACGGAGACTTATGGATTCTATCTGCGCCTGAGCCGAACCCACTAGTGCAGACAGTAAGAGGCAAAAAATATAAAAAGACGATTTAGGCATGGGCATACAGGTGATTCTGCTTATTAACTCCGAATGGCCCCAAAATCGTTTATGCTTTTGGAAAAACCTTGCTTAAAAAGCTAAAATAAACATTCTAAGTAGCGGAGTGAATGTCTCCCTCAAATGTATTTTGAGGGGTTGAAAGACTACAAAAAGGTGATTGATAGAAAATGCGTTATTGAAATCTAGCTAATTTTTTCTTTGGAAAATACCAGAACAATGATGCTTTTGACTATTTTAGGTATTTTCGTCCCGAAGGCAAAAAAACCATGCGACTACGGCTATTACTTCTTTTGATATGTATAGGTTGGGGCTGTCAAACGCCCACTGAAAAGAAAACCTATACCATTGGTTTTTCGCAATGCACAGGCGGCGATGAGTGGCGGCGGGTCATGCTCAACGACATGAAACGCGAACTGGCCCTTTACCCTCATTTTCAGTTACTCTACAAAGACGCCGCCAACAGCACGGCTACCCAATTGATCCAAATAAAGGAATTGGTACGGCAAGACATTGACTTACTTATTATTTCCCCCAACGAAACCTCGTCCGTTTTAACGGCTGCCATTGATGAAGTTTTCCAAAAAGGCATTCCCGTGGTATTGCTCGACCGCAAAATTACCTCCGACTCCTACAATTCCTTTATCGGGGCCGACAACCTTGAAATCGGGCGTATGGTGGGTGAGGCAGTTCCTACGCTCTTAAAAAACGGCGGTAAAGTGGTTGAAATATGGGGACTTGCAAGCTCCTCACCCGCGCAGGAACGCCACAAGGGGCTGATGGAAGGCATTGCTAAAGCGCCTAAGATTCAGATTAGTAGCCAATTGTATGGGCAATGGGAACAAGATACCGCCCGAAAAGTAGCATTGGCAAACCTTGACATACTTCGTGAAGCTGATTTGGTTTTTGCGCACAACGACGTCATGGCGCTGAGTGTTCAACGCGTCTGCCAAGAATCGGGCATCAGTCCGTTGCCGCTTTTTGTGGGCATCGATGGACTTCCTGGCCCTAAAAGTGGTTTACAAAAAATCATGGATGGTACCCTCACGGCCACGTTTTTGTATCCTACTGGCGGAGAGGAAGCCATCGAAGTCGCTGCCCAAATTTTAGCAGGGAAAGCCGCCAAACGCGAATATCTATTGAATTCCATTCGGATTGACCGCAGTAATATCAAAGCCATCAAAGCCCAGAGCGACAAGTTATTACACCAACAACAAGACATCGAAAAGCTCAACCAACGAATCGGTCAGCTGAACGATACCTACGCCAGTCAAAAAAATGCGCTGTATGTAATCATTACGTGTCTGGTGTTGGCGGTATTGCTGGGAATTTGGGCGTTGTATTTGGTGAGAGCCAAGCAGTTGTCCAATAAAAAATTAGAACTCCAGAATCGACAAATCAATGAGCAGAAAGATAAAATTGAGGAGGTTTCCAACAAAGCCCGTCAGGCTACGGAAGAGAAACTTCGCTTTTATTCGTACATCTCCCACGAGTTTCGAACGCCGCTGAGTTTGATTCTTACGCCCGTAGAAGATTTACTGATTCAAAAAGCTATTTCACAAAAAGACCTCAAATCGGGTTTGTTATATATCCAAAAAAATGCCCATCGGTTGCTACGACTGGTAGACCAAATGCTCGACCTCCGCAAAACCGACGCTGGAAAACAACTTCTTTTAGCATCAGAGCAGGACATTGTGCAATTTCTCAGGGACATCGTAACGGATTTTCAGCAGAAGGCCCACAAATCCAAAATTGATTTACAATTTATCACTTCTACCCCACGACTTCCCCTTTGGTTTGACGCCGAAAAGCTAGACAAAGTATTGTTCAATCTGCTTTCCAACGCCTTCAAATACACGCCGAAGGGCGGTTTTATCCACGTAGTATTGCAAGAAACCGCCAAAAACGTGCAAATTATTATCAAAGACAACGGCGAAGGAATGTCGGAAACCGAAAAAGAGCGTGCGTTTGATTTGTACTTTAGCGGACAAAAAAAGTACAGCCTCGGCACGGGACTCGGTTTAGCTTTGTCGCGGGAGTTTGTGCATTTACACCACGGCGAAATTGAAGTCACTTCCACCAAAAACGAAGGGACAACATTCGCCATTTCGTTACCCAAAGGAGACGCCCATTTGATGCCTGATGAAAAGGCGCTTTTGGACAAAACGGAACGCCCAACTCCTACCTTTTTGGAAGAAACCGAGGTAGTGGCCCCCACGCCAACCGCGGAGGTTTCTGGCGAACCAACCACCGTTGTATTGATTGAAGACAACATTGATTTGAGTCATTATATAGTAGACAAACTGGCTAAAATCGTTTCTATCAAGTCATTTACCACCGCCGAGCGCGGCTGGGAAGGAATTTTGTCTATGATTCCAGACCTGATTATTTGCGACGTAATGTTGCCCGGCATGGATGGATTTGAGCTGACCCAACGCGTCAAAGAAGATTTTCGAACGTCGCATATTCCCGTTTTGCTGCTTACCGCAAAAAGCCAAATCGACGCAAAAATCGAAGGCTCAAAAGCGGGAGCCGACGTGTATTTGACCAAGCCTTTCAACACCACGCACCTGACCGAAACCATCAAAACCATGCTCAACAACCGCGCCAAGATTCAGCGGCGGTTTAGTTCAGAATACGTATTTGCCAAAGAAAACAAAACCGAAAAACGCTTTCTCAACGAACTCACGGCGCGCATTGAAGCGCACATTGCCGATACTGAATTTGGAGTCGAAAAATTAAGCACCGACATGGGCATGTCGCGGGTGCAGTTGTACCGCAAAGTACACGCGCTGTTGCAGATGAACGTCAACGATTATATTACCGAAATCCGAATCAACAAAGCCAAAGCGCTCCTGCGCGATACCAACAAGAGTATTGCCGATGTAGCCTATGAAACGGGCTTCAACTCCGCCGCCTATTTCACCACGCTCTTCCGCCAAAAGCAACATCAAACGCCTTCAGAATTCAGAAAAGGCGTTGGGGTTTAAGAATCCCCAAGTGTCGGTTACTTATAACCGACGCCACGGTTGTGAACGCCGTTGTGCCGTGGTTGGTGTTTTCAACGCCGTTGTTGGTGTTTTTTCACCAACAACATCCTGACCTCCTCTTACCCCTTCCTTTAGAGTGCAGAGGCCAATCTACTGCTCCATCTACGTACTTCGCCCCTGACCCATTGCTCCCAAGCCATGTACGATTTTTGAAAATAGCCGTAACATTTTTGAAAGAAAATTATCATTCAATGACTATAAAAACCTAAAAAACAACAACTTACGCATTGTACGAAATTTATAAGTATTTGAAAGAATACCAAAATCCGATGCGCTGACCACCAGCTACTTTTGACCCATTCATTTAAATCTTTTACACGAATGAGTCGTCAGAACAGCATCTTCTTTTGGTCAATTACCGCCGCGTTGGGCGGCTTTCTTTTCGGGTTTGATACGGCCGTTATCTCGGGTGTAGAGCAAACCCTGCAACGGCTTTGGTCGCTCACTCCTTTCCAACACGGCCTGACCGTTTCTATCGCCTTAATCGGAACCGTGGTGGGGTCGTTTTTTGGCGGCATTCCCGCCGACCGCCTCGGGCGCAAAAAGACGTTGTTCTGGATTGCCATTTCGTATTTACTCTCGGCGCTTGGTACGGCCTTGGCCCACGATTGGAGTTTATTTTTGGTGTTCCGTTTTTTGGGCGGTTTGGGCGTGGGCGCTTCGTCGGTAGCGGCACCGATGTACATCACCGAAATCTCGCCGGCCCGTTCGCGCGGCAAAATGGTGGCGCTGTTTCAATTCAATGTCGTTTTCGGAATTCTGATTGCTTACATTTCCAATTATTTTCTACAAGATATACCGCAGGAAGCATGGCGTTGGATGTTGGGCGTGCAGGCATTTCCAGCGCTGTTGTTTATCATTACGGTGCTCAACATTCCCGAAAGTCCGCGTTGGTTAGTCTTAAAGAAAGGCAAAACCGCCGAGGCCTTGTCTATTCTTCAAATCATTGACCCCGAAACGGCGACCCAAACGCTTGAGCGCATTTCCAACAGCCAAGCCGATACCACTCAACGCAAACCTCAACTTTTTTCGGGCAAGTATAAAACCCCTGTGATGCTGGCGGTGCTGTTTGCTCTTTTCAACCAACTTTCGGGCATCAACGCCATCATCTACTACGCCCCCCGCATTTTTGAAATGACCGGTTTGGGCAAAGATTCGGCCTTACTTTCGTCGGCGGGGATTGGGTTGACCAATTTGGTTTTCACGCTGTTGGCCCTGAATGTCATTGACCGTTTCGGTCGTCGTAAGTTGATGCTCGTGGGTTCAATAGGTTTGATTGTGACGCTGGGTTTGGTAGCACGTGCCTTCTATTTAGAAGATTTTGGCATGACCGTTCCAGTTTTGCTTTTTGTGTATATCGCTTTTTTTGCCTTCTCTCAGGGAGCGGTGATTTGGGTGTTTATTTCAGAAATCTTCCCCAACGAAGTACGCGCCAACGGTCAGGCATTGGGCAGTTTTACGCACTGGATTATGGCGGCAATTGTAGCCTTCAGTTTCCCGTCTATTGCGGCCTATTTGGGCGGCGGCAATACGTTCCTGTTCTTCTCTGGCATGATGCTACTCCAACTGCTTTTTGTCTGGAAAATCATGCCCGAAACCAAGGGTTCTTCGCTCGAAAAAATCGAACCTACCGTTTTTGCTCACTAAGACTTTAATCCTTCTACCAATATGAAAACCAACATTATTTGTTTTGGAGAAATGCTTTGGGATGTGTTGCCCACGGGAAAACAGCCTGGTGGAGCGCCGATGAATGTGGCCGTTCACCTCAAAAACTTAGGCCATAACCCTCAGATGATCAGCCGAATCGGCCACGATGAATTAGGTAAGAAACTCCTCGACTTTCTCAAAGAAAAAGGACTAACTACCAGCTTGATTCAACAGAGCGAAACGCACCTGACGGGCGTGGTCAAAGCCAACGTCAGCGACAAAAACGAAGTTACCTACAAGATTGTACAGCCCGTGGCTTGGGACTATATCCAATGTGATGAAGCCCTCGAAACCACCGTCGCCAATGCCGAGGTATTTGTCTACGGCAGCTTGGCCGCTCGCAGTGCGGCGTCGGCAGATACGCTTTTTCGATTGCTCAAAAAAGCACGCTTCAAGGTTTTTGACGTCAATTTGCGCGCTCCGCATTATGCCCAAAATACCCTTGAACAACTCTTGCGCGCTGCCGATATGGTCAAGATGAATGCCAACGAACTAGACATGTTGGCAGCGTGGTATGCGCCCAATGACGACGAGCAAAGCGCCATCATCACTTTGGCCGAAACCTTTGATATTCAAACCATTTGCATAACCAAAGGTGAGCACGGAGCTGTGCTCTGGACGGGTGGGGAATTCTACCAAAGTGCAGGTTTTCAGGTCGACGTCCAAGACACCATCGGCAGTGGAGATTCGTTTTTGGCCGCCTTGCTCACCTGTCTGTTAGAAGGTCAGTCGCCCGCCGACAGTGTACAGTTTGCCTGCGCCATGGGCTCGTTGGTTGCCACATACCGTGGTGCTACGCCTTTGGTTACTGCTTCCGAAATTCATTCTTTTCTCACCCCCCAAATACAATAACAATCTACTATGAACACTAAAATTCTCTACTTAACCAAGATGAAGCACTATCTTCCGGTCATCGCAGCATGGCTGCTTTCGCTGCAAATCGTTTTGGCGCAACGCGTCGTAACGGGCAGCGTTATGGGCGACGACAACAACGAACCACTCGTAGGGGCCAGCATTCTAGTGGCTGGCACCACCATCGGAACTACCGCCAACGGCGAAGGTAAATTCTCGATTTCAGTACCCGACAACGCCACCACGCTCAAAGTTTCGTTCATTGGTTACACCACCAAAGAGGTGTCAATTACCGGAATCAGCACAGTAAACGTCAGCCTCACTCCTGGCGGTGCCCTCGGCGAAGTAGTGGTGGTGGGCTACACTACGCAGCGAAAAGAAGATTTGACCGGCTCGGTAGCGGTGGTTGAATTGGCCCCCATCAAAAACAACAGCTCAGGCAATCCCATGCAGTCTTTGCAAGGACGGGTACCAGGCTTGTATATCGAAAGAGACGGCTCTCCCAACGGTTCCAACAGCCGAATCTTGATTCGCGGGGCCAATACTTTGGGAAACAACGACCCGCTTTACGTCATTGATGGCATTCCGACCACACGCCCCGAAGTGTTCCAAAACATGAACCCAGCCAACATTGAGTCTATTCAGGTGTTGAAAGATGCCTCGGCCGAATCCATCTACGGAGCGCGCGCTTCCAACGGTGTGATTATCGTCACGACCAAAAACGGCGGTAATACCAACGGCAAAATCGAATTTCAGTTCAACAGCAGTGTATCGGCACAATCGGAAAAATCAATGCGCTTCAAAATGCTGAACGCCGTCGACAGAGGGCGCGCTTTGTGGCAGGCTTCGGTCAATGACGGCCAAGACCCAGCGGCAGGTTACGGTGAGATTTACGATTTTAACTGGAACAAAAACTTTAGTAATCCCGTATTGACGGGCGTGACGGTGAAGCCTTTCGTGGGCGGCGACCCCAATACACCCGCCGGTGATACCGATTGGCAGGACGTGATGTACAAAACGGGTATCGTGACCAGAAATGACTTTACGGCTTCATACGGCACCAAAACCTCCTCACTCGAAATAAACTTGGGCCACCTCAAGAATACAGGGATGCTGCGGTTTACCAACTACGACCGTTTGAGTGGCAGCATCAATGCCCTTACCCGTGCCTTTGATGATAAAGTGCGGTTTGGCATCAATTTACGCGTTGCCAACTCCAACGAAACCCTGACTTCCACCGACTTAGGAGGGGCTTCCACCACTTCATTGGCCGTTACGTTGGTGCCTACCATTCCTGTTTTCCAAAAAGACGGAGTTACTTATGCGGGGGCTTCTGGCGCAGGCTATTCTGATAGAAACAACCCGCTACACATGCAGGACATTGCCAAGTGGAACAACGCCAATCGTTTGAGCACCTTCGGGAATATTTTTGTGGAAATTCAGCCCATCAAAAATCTGTTTTTTAAATCCAATTTGGGTGCAGATGATGCGCGTTTTTTGAATAAAGTAATCACGCCAACCTTTTCAGAAGGAGCGTTTAACCGCACAACCAATAGCTTATTCTTTGACCAAAACCATTTTTTGAGCACTACTTGGTCAAATACATTACGGTATAATTGGGACCTAAACGACAAAAATCACTTCAAGTTTTTGGTTGGTACCGAGTACATCAAAACAGATTTGAACTTCCAAACCACCAAAAAAGAAGGCTTTGCCCTGCAAACCGAAGATTATTTTACACTGAACGCTGGCACAGGCAACACCACCGTAACGGGCGGCTCAACGGGCCACCGTTTGCTGTCGCAGTTTGCGCGGGTTGATTATAATTTTTCGGATAAATACTTAGTGGCGGTCACTATTCGTCGCGACGGTTCGTCTCGTTTTGGTACCGACAACCGCTACGGTATTTTCCCAGCAGCTTCATTGGGATGGAGAATTGACCAAGAAGAATTCATGAAAAACAACAGCCTCTTTTCAGAACTGAAAGTAAGAATCGGCGCTGGGCGCGTTGGAAATCAACAAATTGGCGACTTGGCTCGTTTCGGATTGTTTGATACCCGCTATGGCACCACGCAGGCACAGTTGGTGGGTGGTTTTTGGGAACAATACATGAACATCGGCACGGCCTATGCTTTATCAGGGGCCAATACGGGCACATTGCCTTCGGGATTTGTTCAAACCCAAGCCGCCAACTCAGCACTGAAATGGGAAACCACCGACGAAATCAACGTCGGAACTGATTTTGCCATTTTGAACAATCGCATCTTTGGCTCTTTTGATTATTTTACCCGTAAAACCTCGGGTATTTTGATTACTCCTCCCGTTGCTTCCGCGCTTGGCGAAGGACAGTCAAAAGCCGTAAACGGAGCCTCAAAATCAAACAAAGGCTGGGAATTTGTGCTGGGCTATCGCGGTATGACGCAACGGGATTTGAAATACAATGTTGTGGCAAACTTCACCCACTTCCGGGATAGAATTACCGAACTGCCCGAGAACGTACGCCCTGCCTACGCTGGTAACCTCGTCAATACCATCATCGGTCACTCCCAATTTGACATCTTTGGCTACAAAACCGACGGATTGTTCCAATCGCAATCGGAAGTAGACGCCGCCCCCGTGCAAGTAGGCGCAGGGCCAGGCCGAATCCGCTACGTGGACATCAACAACGACAACAGAATCGACGATTTGGACAGAACTTGGATTGGTACTACCCTGCCCGCGTTGGAGTACGGGTTACGGGTTGATTTGACCTACAAAAAGTTTGACCTTTCTCTCTTTGGTTCAGGCGTCGCTGGCCGCAAAGGTTTTGATGTCTATACGCTGTTCAATAATTTAATGAAAGGACGTGAGAACGTAGGCCCCGGCGTATTTGACGCCTGGACACCTCAAAATACCAATACCAATGTTCCCGCTTTGACCCTAAAAGATAACAACGGCGAAGGACGCACTTCTGACTACTTCATCGTCAATACCTCCTACTTCAAAATGCGTAACATTCAATTGGGATACAGCATTAACGCCAAAGGAGTCTTTACTCGACTGCGCGTATTCGCCATGGCCGAAAACTTGTTTTGGTTTAAGAGTAAAAATTATTTAAGTCCTGACCCTGAGCGCATTGACCTTGGACCAGTGCCTATTCCCAAAACGTTCACTTTCGGTGTTAATGCGTCATTTTAATACATTCTAATTAGAGAAAACATGAAAAAGAAACTATTCTCCACTATATTTATTTCGGGAGTGCTGGCGTTCAGCTCCTGCCAAAATGCCCTTGATTACACTCCTACGGGCGTATTGTCGTCCTCTGACCTCACCTCACCCACGGCCATTGACGGCTTGGTGACCTCCGCCTACGCCGCCATCGGCAACGGCGACATGATTGGGCCCATCTATAGCAACTGGGTATACGGCAGTGTACGTTCCGACGACACCTACAAAGGCGGCGGCGGTACGGGCGACGTGGGTGAAATCGACGCCCTTGAGCACTACAATTTGGTCACGCCTACCATGGGGGCTTTCGTGACCCGCACGTGGCAAAATTTGTTTAAGTCCATTTCGAGATGCAATGTGGCGCTACGCGCGGTCAACACCCTGACGGAAGCCAATTTCCCCAATAAAAAAATACGTTTGGCGGAGTTACGTTTTTTGAGAGCGCACAGCTATTTTACCATGAAGCTGTTGTACAAAAACATCCCAATTTTTGACGAAACGGCCACCGAAGCGGATATTTTAAAAGTCTCCAATACCCTGACCAATGAAGAATCATGGAACAAAATTGCGGCAGATTTCCAATTTGCCATTGACAATCTGCCCACCTCGCAGGCAGAATTGGGAAGAGCCAATAAACTATCAGCGCAGGCGTATTTGGCCAAATTAAGGCTGTATCAAGCTTACGAGCAGGACAGTAACCACAAACTAACCAATATCAACAAAGGCCGCTTACAGGAGGTAGTGACGCTGACACAGGCCGTGATTTCTTCAGGAAAATACAGCTTGAGCAAAGACATTGCCGACAACTTCCTGCCCGAAACCGAAAACGGTCCCGAGTCTATTTTCGCCATTCAGTTTACCGTCAACGACGGCACCACTGCGGGTCGCATGAGCTACGAAGATGGTCTGAATTACCCACACGGCGCGCCTCAATACGGGTGCTGCGGGTTTCATGCAGGAAGCCAGAATTTGGTCAATGCCCACACAACCGATGCCAACGGACTGCCCAATTTTGATACTTTCAACAATAAACCCGCCGATTTGGCCACCCAAACCGTTGACCCGCGCCTCGACCATACCGTAGGTATTGACGGGCACGTGTACAAATACGACAACACTAAGTTGTTCAGCAACAGCTGGGTACGCGACCCAGGCGTGTATGGCAATTTTCATACCATGCGCTTTCAGCAATTGGCCACGAGCGGGTCGTATTTCAAACTCGGTCCTTTTATGGGAACCGCTAAAAACTACGATATTCTTCGATACGATGATGTGCTGCTGATGCAGGCCGAGGCCTATATCCAATTAGGTCAACCCGCCAACGCGTTGCCGCTGATCAATCAAATCCGAGAAAGAGCCGCCGCCAGTACGGGCCGCCTCAAAAAACTCGACGGGACCTTTGCTTCAAAGTACAACGTAAAACCCTATTCGGCTACGGGCTGGACGCAGGAGTTTGCTTTCAAAGCTTTGCAATGGGAACGCCGTTTGGAGTTTGCAACCGAAGGTTCGCGCTTCTTTGACTTGGTTCGTTGGGGCATTGCTGAGCCCACGCTCAATGCCTACATCGCCAAAGAGAAAGTGAGCAGAACATACTTGGCAACGGCAAAATTTACCGCGGGACGCGATGAATATTTACCCATTCCGCAGGCTGAAATCACCTTTACCAACGGGCTTTATAAGCAGAATCCAGGGTATTAAAAGGCAAATACTGATAGATTAGAGACACATGAAAGAAATGGTAGTGGTTATATCTTACTGCTACCATTCTTATTGTAAAAAAGTACATTTGGAAACTTTTTAATGACACATACGAATGAAAAAAATAGCCCCTTGTCTGTTGTTTCTCCTTTTCTCAGTGGCTTGTTTTGCACAAAACAAACCCCAAGATTATCGTCCGCAGTACCACTATACCGCGCCAAAAAACTGGGTAAATGACCCCAATGGAATGGTGTATCTTGACGGAGAATATCATTTGTTTTACCAATACAACCCTTTCGGGAATGTATGGGGGCACATGAGCTGGGGACATGCCGTGAGCAAAGACCTCCAAAAATGGGAAACGCTCCCCGTGGCCCTGCCCGAATTTGACAACGCCGACGGAACCCAAACCATGATTTTTTCGGGCTGTGCCGTCATCGACAGCATGAATACTTCGGGCTTTTTTGAGAAAGGCTTTACCAAAGGAATGGTGGCGATTTTTACGTCGCACATTGAAGGCAAAGCCCAGCACCAGAGTATCGCGTACAGCGCCGATAAAGGCAGAACCTGGAAACGTTACGACAAAAACCCCGTGTTGGACTTAGGCATGAAGGACTTCCGCGATCCCAACGTAATTTGGTATCCCGAAAAGCAAGTCTGGATTATGACCGTCGTAAAGCCACTCGAATACATAGCTCAGTTTTATGAATCCAAAGACCTGAAAAATTGGACATTACTGAGTGAATTTGGCAAGCAGGGCGACATGACCAAGATTTGGGAATGCCCCTCCCTGACCAAAGTACCCGTGGAAGGCACCAATGAAACCAAGTGGGTTTTGATGATTTCGAGTGGGCACCGCCAAAAGAATTACTTGGCCATGCAATATTTTGTGGGCGATTTTGACGGAAAAACCTTCACGCCCCAAAAACAAAATGAAATCCTGTACGTGGACGAAGGCAAGGATTTTTATGCGGCCATTCCCTTCAATAATTTGCCAAAATCGCACGCCAAACCCGTTATGATTGGCTGGATAAACGATTGGGAATACGCCCGCGAAATCCCCACGGGTGACACGTGGCGGGGAGGGTTTTCGGTGGCTAGGGAGTTTTCATTGAAAAAAACAACCGATGGACTCCGACTTGTTCAACAGCCCATTATTCAACTTAAAAGTGCCCAAAAAGAAGCTCTCAGCGTTAAAAATAAGGTGGTTAATGGCACCTATGAAGTGCCGTTCAAAGGCGAAGTGTTTGATTTGACACTAGAAATCCAGCCACAACAGGCCAAGATAGTTACGCTCAATGTCTTCCAAAGTCAAGGCGAAGCTACGGCCATTCGCTACGATGCCAACACTCAGGAATTATCCCTCGACCGCACGCGTTCGGGACAGGTAAATTTTCACCCGCGCTTTTCGAGCGTGGAACGCGTGAAAGTGCCGTTGAAAGATGGGAAGCTTAAAATCAGGCTATTGGCCGACAAATCAATCCTTGAATTGTTTGCGCAGGACGGCGAGCAAGCCCTGACCGAATGGGTTTTCCCCACAAAACACGAAGGCCGAATCACGTTGACGTCGGAAGGTGGAAAGGCGAAGATAACGACCCTTTCGGTTTATACTGTTCATTAAAAATACAAACATCGGCGAGGTTTGAACCAGGGCGTGCAGCCCTCGCCGATGTTATAAATGAGTTTAGCCTTTCGTGCGATACAATGTACCGTTTTCAATGACGTAGAGTGTGTTATCCATGGCAATAATGTGCGTTACCGCGCTCAGGAGGCCTTTTTCGCCTACTTGCTCATAGTTTCCATTTTTATCCGTTTTGAAAAGCGTTCCGTCGGCTTCTACACTCCACAAAAAGCCACGGTCGGCCACCATCGCGATGGTATTTTCCCAATCTCCCACCTTTCCTACCTGCTGCCAGCGCAGGGTCTTCATGTTGCTTTTGTAAAGCGTACCTTTTTCGACCGTCCACAGATGCCCGTCCATGGCAGCGAGCATTTCGGCATCGGTAAATTCCCCATCATTACCGATTTGTTGCCAAGTGCCGTCTTTTGAGGTTTCGTAAAGTGTTCCGCTGGTTTCAATGCTGTAAAGCTTTCCATTCAGCCCTACCATTCCTTGCGTATCTTTCCAATCGCCCGTTTTGCCCACCTGCCGCCAAACTGCCTTTGAAGGAATGGTCTGGTAAAGAGAACCATCTTCAATGGTCCAAATTTCGTTGTCCAACGACACCAACAGGTCGGCATTATCAAATAATCCCTTATCGCCAAGCTGTCGGTAATTCCCCTGTTTATCAGTTTGAAACAGCGTCCCGTCTTTTTCAATGCTGTATAAGTAGCCACCCATGCCTACCACACCGATAGTATTTGCCCAGTCTCCTTTTTTGCCTACCTGTTCCCAGCGTTGGGCGTTTAGAAGCAGAGGTGATAAAAATGCCGTACAAACCAAGGTTGCGAGTAATAATTTTTTCATTTTCATTCAAAGTATTTTTTAGCGTTCGGCTCAAAATTACTACAAATCGGTATAATTTATTAACTCTTAAGATTTTCTTATTTTGGGCTAGAAAACGAATATTTTGGGGCAAATCGTAGGCCTTAAATCAATAACATTCAAAAAAATAAAAATATTTTTATATTTATGTAAGGAGTTCCGACCTCCCAACTTGTCTTAGTAATAGATTACGGAAAGGTATATAAATCCTTCAGCAATATTACCCTCAGGCACAAACGATGGAGCAGGCCTACAACGAACCTTACGAAGAGCGAAACCCAAAAGCCTTGGGGACTCCTTCCATTCCGCTTAACCCAGCCAACCCACCTCTCAAAACCGCTTTTGAGTTGGATGATGAATTGTTTATCCGCAAAACGCTGGAAACCAACCTACGGCTTGGGGTAGAGTTGCTGTACAAACGCTATTACCAACCGATGTGTACGCACGCGGTGAAGTTTGTCGGCTCGCGCGAAATTGCCGAGGACTTGGTTTCTGAGATTTTCTTTCAGTTTTACGCCAATCAAACTTTTCTTACAATCGACTCTTCTTACCGTCTGTATTTGTTTCGTACGGTACGCAATCGGGCGTATAACTACCTCCGTTGGGATTTGAGCCGCAAAGCCGATTTGGGCGAAGCCTCCCAAAAACCCATCCTCGACGAGCAACAACCCGACCAAATCAGTCAGTTTGAAGAATTATACCACGACGTAGAAGAGGCCGTCAACAAGCTACCTCTCGAACGGCGGCGGATTTATCTGATGCAAAAATTTGAAGGTAAAAAATACCGCGAAATCGCCGACGAACTCAATCTTTCCGTCAAGACCGTCGATGTACAGCTCACCCGCGCCAACCAGTACATTCGAGATCTTTTGAAAGACAAGTGGTTGCTCTCATTATTCGCCTTCCTTGCGGGGCTTTTCCACTGATTTTTTATGTAGAACTCCCCGCTTTAAAGGAACAAAAAAACGATTCTTGTCGGGTCACAAAAGAAAGCATCAATGAACGCAGAAATCAACAAAGAATTCATATTCAGCTATTTGTCAGGCAAAACATCCGCTTTACAAAAACAAATGGTTGACGAGTGGGTTAAACAACCCGCCAATGAAGAGCTATTTTATAAGTGGTTGGTCGAGTACGAGTACCAACGTCCTCAATATTTGACGAGCTTGCCCGAAGCCCTTGAACGCTTTCATGCCTACGCCGACCAATTTGACCAAAATCCGTCCCTTATTTTCCCAACGGAAGAAACCCCACTTCCTACCCCGCGACATTTCGGGCTATGGATGCTGGCGGCCTGTTTGATTGGAGGGCTGTTGGTTGGCAGTTGGGTGTTCAGAAACAATATCATATATCAAACCCACAGCACGGGGTTTGGTGAGACCAAATCATTGGAGCTCAGCGATCAGACCAAAGTGACGCTCAACGCAAATTCATCACTGCAGGTACCGCGTTTTGGTTTTGGGGCCAAAACCCGTGAAGTATTGTTGACGGGAGAAGCCAATTTTGACGTAACGCATACACCTAATCATCAGAAGTTTATCGTCAAAACCAACAAAGGGTTTGAGGTTGTGGTGCTAGGGACGGAATTTACGGTGTACTCACGTCAGCAAACCGCCAAAGTAGTACTCAATAAGGGTAAAGTGCAGTTGCGCTACCGCGAAGGGCAAACCCAAAAACAGGTCATTATGAAACCCGGCGACTTGGTGACGCTCGACCAAAGCAATCACCTCCAGCAGGAAGTAACCCCGCAACCCGAAAAATACGCCGCGTGGAAAGACCATCGCTTTGTATTTGATGATACTACGCTGGAAGAGTTTGCCAAAATAATGGATGAAAACTACGGGATTCAGGTCATTATCAAAGATGAAACCCTTTCAAAACGCACGCTCGTAGGGTCTTTTCGCGCCGAAAACGCGGACGAATTACTCGGTATTGTCTCCGAAATCTTCAATATCAAAATTGTAAAAACGGGTAACACCGTGATTCTAACTGATAACCAATAGCCGCTAAACCGTTCTCTACTATGAAAAAAAGCCTACAAAAATCCTGCGGGATGGGTTTCATGCTCCTAGCTTTGTCGCTAAGCGGGCATCCCATTTGGGCGCAAACCTACGCCCGTGCCTACAAGCTACCTCAAAAATCAGAGGCCGCCGCGCCCACCATGCTGAAGTTAAGGGATGTTCTCAAAGACCTCAAAAGTCGCTACCAAGTAGATATTTTGTTTGAGGGTGGCCTAGTAGAAGGCATTACCGTTTCTTCTGATGTCGTCAATTTGAACGCAAATCTGGAACAAAATCTGGACCGTATTTTACGGACATCGGGCCTGAGTTACAAGAAAGTCAAAAACGGTTCCTACGTTATTTTAGAAACCAAAAAATCTCCTAAAACGGCGGAAGCTGACGCCCGATTTCAGGAGAGTGTCAGTCCCGAACAACCCACCGAAAAACCCATAACGAGCGAAATACCGCAAGTGAAGAGTTTGGAAAAGGCGGAGGTAATGGCACAAACCGTCAAAGGAAAAGTTACCGATGAAAAAGGCACGGGGCTACCTGGTGTGAGCGTGTTGATTAAAGGCACCCAGCGAGGCACCACCACCAACGTGGATGGCGCTTTTCAGTTGGAAGTACCCGAAACCGCTGCCGTATTGGTTTTCAGCTACGTAGGCTATGAAAGCAAAGAAATCACCATTGGCAATCAGACCAATATTTCCGTTTCTTTAGCCCCCGAAAGCAAATCTTTGGGCGAGGTTGTCGTGACGGCCTTGGGGATTAAAAAACAGGCCAAAAGCATCGGCTACGCCACCGCCACGGTAGGTACGGAAGAAATGACCATAAACCGCACCGCCAATTTTATGAATGCTTTGCAGGGAAAAATGGCAGGGGTAAACATTACGTCGTTAGGCTCTGGTCCAGCGGGAACAAGCAAAATCCGTATTCGCGGGCAATCTTCGTTCGGCGGCAACAACTCACCCCTGATTGTGGTCAACGGTGTGCCGATTGACAACACCAACAACGGTGCCCGGGGCGATGTTTCCGAAAAGGGAAGCAACCGAACCTCCGACGGTGGCGACGGGTTGAGCAGCATCAACCCCGACGACATCGAGGCCATGACGGTCCTGAAAGGGGCAGCCGCGTCAGCCCTTTACGGGTCACGAGCCAAAGACGGGGTTATCATGATTACCACCAAAACACGTGGCACAGGCTCGGGGATTTCACTAAGTTACAACTCTAATTTTACGTCTGAAACTCCGTTGGATTACACTGATTATCAATACGAATACGGACAAGGTGAAAACGGCGTTCGTCCTACGGCACCTTTTCCCACCTCAGGTCAGTGGAGTTTTGGAGAGAAGTTTCAGCCTGGCATGACCCATATTCTTTTTGACAACATCACAGTTCCGTACGAGCCGCAGCGCAATCAAATCTCAAAGTTTTATCAAAAAGGTTACACTTGGACCAACACCTTGACGCTGTCTTCCGGCAACGAAAACGGGGGCTTCAGTCTTTCTGTTTCCAACTTAGACAACCGTACCATTTTGCGCAACTCTGGCTACGACCGCCGAACCATTAATTTGGGTTTTACGCAAACGCTTAAAAAACTGACCGTTTCGGGCAACGTTAACTACTCTAACGAGTACCGCAAAAATCCACCAAACATTGCCGAGCAGGATTATAGCCCAGTAATTATCTTCAACATGGCCAATTCGATGCCGTTGGATTTATTGGAAAAATACGCCTCCGATGCCAACGGCAACGAAACTGTATGGTCGCGCTTTACCAACCGCACCAACCCTTATTTTGCCCTCAAACGTTTTGATAACATCCGCAACGACCGTGTGTTTGGCAACCTGACCGCTCGCTATAATTTCACCAATTGGCTGTTTTTGCAGGGTCGGGTTGGTCAGGATTACTATTCTCGTGAACAAGACTACAACTTGCCCACGGGCACCCAACGTCAACCCGCCGCTCCCGCCGGATTTGTGAACGGCCAATACGTGCAGGATGCCCGCAACGTGCGCGAACTCAACGCTGACTTCTTGTTGGGAGCCAATAAAACCTTCGGTGCTGTGGGCGTAAACGTGAACGTAGGGGGCAACCAAATGTATCGTCGCATCAGCCGCCACAATGTATTTGTGCAAGATTTTTACACCCGCGACCTGTACACCATCGGCAATAGCCGCCAGCGCGACGCTACCTATGAGTTCTCAGAGCGTCAGGTAAATTCGCTGTATGCATCGGCAGAGATTTCATTCAAAGATTATTTATTCTTAAACGGAACCGTCAGAAACGACTGGTTTTCAACATTATCACCCGCCAATCGCAGCATTTTATACCCTTCCATTACGGCAAGTTTTGTGTTCTCTCAAGCATTTGCTACCTCTTTACCTTCTTGGATTAACTTCGGTAAAATCAGGGCAGCATATGCCGAAGTGGGAAGCGACACCGACGTGTCGCCGTATGCCAACAACCTTTTTTACGGCATCAATCCCCAACAGTTTCCGTCGCCAAGCGGCGTAGCACAGCCTTTGGGAAGCATCAGCGGCTCTACCGTTCCGAATGCCAACCTTCGCCCAATGCGGGTTTCGGAGAAAGAGTTTGGATTGGAGTTGAAGCTGTTTAACAACCTGATTGGATTGGATTTTACGTACTATGACAAATTGTCGTCCGACCAAATCCTCCGCGCTCAAACCTCCAACGCGGGCGGCTACCTCAATCAATTAATCAACGTCGGCCAAAGCCGTAATCAAGGTTTGGAAATGTTGGTCAATCTAAACCCCATCAAACGTCAAGATTTCAGTTGGAATTTCATCTTCAACGCGGCTTACAACAAAACTAAAGTACTCGATTTGGGTAGCGGCGTGAGCGACAACATGATTACCGTCGGCACGGGCGACTTTACGGGCGAACTGCGCCAAGTGGTAGGCCAACCAATGGGACAATTGTTTGGCTTTGGTTACCTCCGCGACGCCCAAGGCCGTCAGGTATTTGATGCTGGTAATGGCCGTCCGTTGCGTACGCCAACCCAGATTGGGTTTGGCAGTGCACTGCCGCTGTGGGTGGGTGGATTTACCAATAACCTCACATACAGAGGTATAAGCCTTTCATTCTTGATTGATTTCAAACTGGGTCATAAGATGATTTCGGGCACCAACCACAACGCGTGGCGGCACGGCTTGCACAAAGCGACGTTGGTGGGAAGAGCAGAAAACTTCGTCATCGGAGATGGTGTAAACCCCAATGGTGAGGTCAACAAAACCAAGTCAGGCGTGCAAGCCTATTATGAAACGGTACGCTCTCAAAACATCGCCGAAGAGTTTGTCTACAACGCAGGTCTGTGGCAATTACGCCAAATCACGATTGGCTACGATTTCACCAAATTCCTCCCCACAGCCATTCCGTTTATCAAAGGACTTCGGCTCAATGCCGTCGCCAACAACGTGGCCGTGCTCAAAAAATGGGTTCCCAATATCCACCCCGAACAGTTCGGTTTTCCTTCCGATAACCTGATTGGCCTAGAAGCCACGGGATTGCCCGTTACGCGCAGTATCGGATTTAATCTGAATGTTAAATTTTAAGATTCAAATCACCAAAAGAGAATCAAAATGAAAAAAATACGTATTTATCTCCCAATAATCGCCTGTTGCTTTCTGGCTTCCTGCGACAAAGGATTTGACGAAATGAACGTCAACCCCATTGCCCTGACCGCCGTTGACCCCGGCTATCAGCTCAACACCGCCATAGTCAACACCGCGCCAGGCTACGGCAATTTGAGTTACGAAACCACCATCGTCAAGCAAATGATTACGCCTTTCAGTGGTCAGGGTTCGGCGGCAAACTTCAACCAGGACAATCGGGGCGTAGCCTCTGGCAACTGGAATACCTACTATCAGACCAATATCAAGGAATTGACCGACGTGGTGGCCAAAACCAAAGACCTTCCTGCGCGTTCTAATCTTTACAACATGGCCCGCATCTGGAAAGCCTATTCCTTCATGCTGTTGACCGATACCTACGGCGACATTCCGTATACGCAGGCGGGCAAAAACTATCTAGAAGGCATTGCCACCCCCGTTTACGACACGCAGGAGTCAATCTATACCGCTATTTTGAGTGAATTGGATGCCGCTTCGGCTGGTCTGGATGCTTCCAAAGCAAAAGTAGCCAGCGATGTGTTGTACGACGGAGATGTGACCAAATGGAAACGATTGGGTTATTCGCTACTGCTGCGCGCGGCCATGCGCCTTTCAAAAGTTAACCCGGCCAAAGCCGCCGAATACGTAGCCAAAGCCGTGGCGGGTGGGGTCATGCAAGCCAATGCCGACAACGCCATCATTCGTCATAATGCCAATTTTACCAACCCTGTGGGTTCGCAACTCAACGGCGGCCAATCGGCTTTCTTTTATTTAGCCGAAGATTTTGTCACTTTTTTAAGCAAAAACAATGACCCGCGGTTGGCTTCGATTGCGGTTAGGTACGTGGGGGCCACCAGCGGCGCACAGCAGGTAGAAGCCCGCGCTAATCGTACACCGGGGGTTCAAATCGGGGCACCTTTGGGCTACGACAACACCACCATCAGCGCAGCCGTAACGGCCAACAAACTGGCGAGTCTGTGGGATTACAGCCAACTTGACCGCACCCGCATGGCGGGTCTGGCCGCGCCAAGTTTTCTGGTTACCTACGCCCAAACACAACTTTTACTGGCCGAAGCCGCTTTTCGGAAATGGACCACAGGCGACCCCGCCGTCTTGTACGCCAACGGTATTCGGGCACACATGCAGCAATTTGCAAATTATGGAGCAAGCACGGCCATCGCCGACGCCGCCATTACCACTTACGTCCAAGCCAATCCGCTCGCGGTTGGCAAAGAATTGGAGCAAATCAACACCCAATACTGGGTTGCTTCTTTTCTGATTGGGCCCGAAGCGTGGGCTAATTTTCGTCGCAGTGGTTACCCAATTTTGACGCCAAACCCTTATCCGGGCAGCGACCTTAAGACCGAGCCGTTTATTCGTCGCCTGACTTATACCGACGCCGAGCTGAACGTAAATAAAACCAATGTAGAACAGGCCATTAGCCGCCAAGGCCCTAACCTTTTAGATACCAGAATATGGTGGGACAAGAAGTAAATCATCTTGTTTTCATCCTTTTTTATACATGAAAAATTTAAAAAAACGACTCCAACAAGGAGAAACCCTCAACGGGTGTTGGTTAAATCTTGGAAGCCCACTCACGGCAGAAATCGTAGGACTCTCTGGGTTCGATTGGGTATTGATTGACTTGGAACACGGTGCTGGTACGGAAAAGGATGTATTGGCGCAGTTACAGGCGCTGGAAAGCACGCCGACTGCCGCCTTTGTGCGCGTCGAAAGCAGTGATTCTGCCCGTATTTCACGGGTGTTGGACATGGGTGCGGCGGGGGTTATGTGTCCTAAAGTAAACAATGCTATCGAAGCAAAAAAGGTAATCAACGGCCTGCATTATCCGCCGTTCGGCAACCGAGGTGTGGCCAAAATGGTCCGGGCAACAGGATTTGGACAAAATTTTCAGGCGTATTACGACGCCTCAAAAGAAAGCCTTTTAGGTATTATTCAAATCGAAACCGTGGAAGCCCTGAACCATTTGGACGAAATCGCCGCTTTGGAAGGGGTAGATGTGCTTTTCATCGGGCCAGCCGATCTTTCAATGGAACTCGGAATTTTCGGTCAGTTCGACAATCCGATTTTCATCAACGCCCTCCAAAGAATCATTCAGGCCGCCCAAAAAGCGGGCAAATCGACGGGTATCTTGTTTTTCAATCCCGACGATTACCCAAAGTACCACGACATGGGCATCCGTTTCATTGCCTGCGGTGCCGATGCCACTTTTGTGGCCGATGGCGCACGGGTCATGGCTAAAAAATTGGCTGCTGCCCGGGCAACGTATACCTAGTACCGAAGCTTTCCGACGATTACCCACCAACCAACCTCCGTTCCTAAACCTTTTTTTGAATGACTGATCCCATTTTTATCCTATCCGTTGGTGTTCTTATCGTAGTCGGTGGCATCATTGGGCTTAAATTACACCCCTTTTTGGCGCTTTTGTTAGGGGCTTTCGTAGTGGCGTTGATGACGCCTGCTGCCGTCATTGAGCAGTTTGCATTGGCCAAAGGCACCGCTTCTGCGGCGGCATTGGCGTTATCCAAAAAAGGCATCGGCGAGCGCATTGCCACCGAATTTGGGAATACCTGCGCCAAAATCGGTATCCTGATTGCCATGGCCGCCATCATCGGCAAATGTATGCTCGAAAGCGGTGCCGCCGAGCGCATCATACGGTCGGTTTTACGCCTCACGGGCATCGACAAAGCACCCGCCGCATTTTTAGTGAGCAGTTTCTTTTTGGGTATTCCCGTGTTCTTTGACACCGTTCTTTTCCTGATGATTCCTTTGGCCAAAGCCATGACTTTACGAATTGGCAAAAACTACCTTTTACTCGTCTTGTGTATTATGGCGGGTGCGGCCATGGCCAATTCACTGGTGCCACCCGCCCCTGGGCCGTTGTTTTTGATTGGAGAAATGCACATTCCGATTGGTTTAATGATGATTGCTGGCACGATTGTCGGGCTGTTTACCATTACTGCTGGCTATTTTTTTGCCCTGTGGGCCAACAAAAAATGGCCAATTGAACTGCGAGATTCATTGGATGCTAAACTGGAAGACCTAAAATCCATTGCCGCCAAAGAAACAAAACACCTGCCCGGGTTGGGCGTTTCATTGCTGCCAGTACTGATTCCCATCGTGTTTATCTGCGCCGACACATTCCTGAGTAATCTATTCAAGCCGGGAGAGGCACAATCGCCCTTTTTGAGCAATCTTATCACAGTTGTAAAGTTTTTCGGCGACAAAAACATTGCCATCGTCACGGGCGGGATTGCCGCTCTGTTGCTGTTGGCCAGCCAAAAGAAAGACAACAAAGAGGGCCTTACACCTTTTGTACAGGCGGCTTTGATGAGCGGCGGCGGCATTATTTTGATTACGGCGGCGGGCGGAGCCTTTGGCGGAATGTTGCAGCAAACAGGCATCAGCGCCCGAATTGCCGACATGACCAAGGAATACCAAATGGCCCTCATTCCGATGGCATTTTTCATTGCCGCCGTGGTGCGTACTGCCCAAGGCTCGGCTACGGTTGCACTGATTACCGCGTCCGGAATTTTGTCGGGAATGGCCAATAATGCCAATTTGGAGTTTCACCCAGTGTACTTGGGCTTAGCCATCGGCTGTGGCTCTAAGTTGGTACCTTGGATGAACGATGCAGGTTTCTGGATTATCTGTAAACTCAGCAATTTGACCGAAAAAGAAGCCTTGAAAACCATTTCACCCCTACTGGTGGTGATGGGGTTGACGGGCCTCGTGGTCATCATGATAGGCGCAAAACTATTCCCTTTAGTATAAAGAGTCTAAGCATAACATCATCATTCTTTGCCCCTTTGCGGCTCTGCGTGATACATTTATTTTTAAAAATATGGAAAAAGTAGGATTTATCGGACTGGGAATTATGGGGAAACCCATGGCTTTGAACTTATTGAAAGCCGGCTATTCCGTGTCTGTTTTAAGTACAAGCGCCGCCGCTACCGAATTGACGGAAGCAGGCGCTACGGCATACGCCACGAGTAAAGAACTGGCGGCGCAATGCGATGTTATTATCACGATGTTGCCCGATTCACCCGATGTGGAGCAGGTGGTTTCGGGAGCCGACGGCGTGTTGGAAGGCATTCAAGCGGGGACACTGTTTATTGATATGTCGACCATTGCACCAGCTACGGCGGTGAATATCTATCACTTAATGCAGGCCAAAGGCGTAGAGGCCTTAGACGCTCCCGTTTCGGGCGGACAAGTCGGGGCCGTTGGCGCCACGCTTTCAATCATGGTTGGCGGTAGTGCCAACGCTTTTGAGCGAGCATTGCCGTTGTTTCAGGCCATGGGCAAAAACATTGTTCATATCGGTGAGCCCGGCGCGGGTCAAACCACCAAAGCCTGCAACCAAATGATTGTCGGCATGACAATTCAGGCCGTGGCAGAAGCTTTTGCCTTGGCCCAAAAAGCGGGCGTTGACCTCGAAAAAATGCGGGAAGTATTGCTGGGAGGCTTTGCCCAAAGCCGCATTCTTGATCTCCACGGCAAACGCATGATTGACCGTAATTTCAACCCCGGCTTTAAAGTAAAATTACACAAAAAAGACATGGGAATTGCCCTTCAAACGGGCCAAGAATTTTCGGTGCCCCTCAAAGGCACGGCGTTGGTAGCGGCCCAAATGGAAGCCGCCGTAGCGCAGGGAAACGGCGAACTCGACCACAGCTCGCTGTTATTGCTCCTGGAAAAATAATCTTTCAACGCCCTTTATCCAACTGTAACCTTTAACCGTGGCTTGCCACTTACTACGATGAAACGTACCGATTTCCTAAAAACAATGACGGCAGGCTCCGTGGGAGCGGCCATTTTCGGGCCCGATCACGCCAAGGCCGCCACTCTACCTACTCCACCCAAAAAAGTACTCATGAAAGTAGGGTGTCAATCGGGCGGCACGAGTGTTGAAAATCTCGAATTTAAAGCCCGCCACGGGGTGTTTAACATCGACGGAGGTTCTCCAAAAATCATTCCAGGAAAGGGATGGGACTTGGAAGATTCGTTGGCAAAAAGGGACGCCTGCGAGAAGTACGGCATCAGCCTTGACGCTTACCACTATCCGCTGACCTCGGCAGGGATTGATAAAGTAGCTTACCCCAATATAATGCTCGGCAAAAGTCCCGAGCGCGACCGCGAAATCGAATACCTTCAGCAAATGATTCAGGTAGCGGGCAAAACGGGCATTAAAGTATTGAATTACAACACCACCATTCTGCCCGTGCTACGCACTGGAAAATACACCGACCCCAAACGCGGCAATGCCGAATACAGCGTGTGGAATTATGAAGAAGCGTTGAAAAGAAATGACCCCAAGACAGTAGCGGGAGATGTTTCTGTTGATCAGATATTTGAGCGAATCACTTACCTACTCGACCGTATTCTGCCCGTTGCCAAGGAGTATAAAGTTAAATTAGCCAACCACATCGCCGACCCACCAGTACCTGCCGCGTATCGGGGCGTAATGCGTTGGAATAGCCCCGATGTTTTTAAAGGAATTCAACGTTTTGCCAAACTTTACGACAGTGAATACCACGGGTTCAATTTTTGCATCGGCTCCATTGCCGAAGGTCTGAAAGACCCCAAAAATGACATTTATCCCATCATCAAGTGGGTGGGCGAACGCAATCAGATTTTCAATGTCCATTTGCGAAACATCAAAGGCAATTTTAACAACTTTCAGGAAGTGTACCCCGACAATGGCGAAATGAACTTCGCGCAGGTAGTCAGAGCGTTACGGGATGTGGGTTATGCAGGCATGGTCATGCCCGACCACGTGCCGCACCACCACGACCCTGCCGCCAGTTTACAGGCTTTTTCATTCTGCTACGGCTACATCAAAGGACTGCTACAAACCGTTTCGGAAGAAGTGTGAGGCTGTTATTTATATTTTACCACTGATGCCGATGCAGGTGTTATCACCTGCATCTCTTTTCGGCAGTTAGTTTGTTGGTGAACACACCAACAAAGGCAAAAATGTCACAAAGAACACTAAAAACAGCCTTCGTGATTTTCTTTGTCTTTCAACTTTATGTTCTTTGTGGTAAAAAAACGTTCTTTTGTGGTTGCAGTGCAGATACCTGCGATGAACCCTTAACCACCAGCCACTAACTACCAATTTTCAACACGTATGCATTACAAATCTGGCCCCCGCATCAAAGAAATCATCATTACGCCTATTGCCATTGTTGACCCTCCCCTGCTCAATGCGGCGGGGCTGCACGCTCCTTATGCGCTTCGTACCATTATGGAGGTGATTACCGACGATAATATTTCGGGCATCAGCGAAATACCGGGGAATAAAGATATTGATGCGGCTTTGGAAGAAGCCAAATCGTTGCTCATCGGTCGGGATGTATTTCAATTAAATGAAATCAGGCATGTGTTGGTGGAGCGTTTTGGTACCGACACTTCGGCCCAACGCGGCGAAACACCTTGGGACCAACGCAAATTGGTGCATATTTTCAGCGCCGTAGAAGTGGCCTGCATGGACATTATCGGTAAAGTAACTGGCCGACCAATTGTGGATTTGTTGGGCGGCAAAATGCGCGACCGCGTGCCTTTTTCCGCCTATCTTTTTTATAAATACGAAGGCGCGGGCGGAGAATTAGCTTTTGACATCGACCCACACGCGACGGGATGGGCCGCTGCCCGACAGGCAAGTGCCTTGAATCCAGCAGAAATTGTGGCCCAAGCCCAAGCCATGTGCAAGGAGTTTGGTTTTCAATCTATTAAACTCAAAGGCGGCGTGTTTGAGCCTCGTCAGGAGGTAGATGCCATGTTTGCTTTATACGATGCCTTCGGCCCGAATGTCCCGCTCCGTGTTGATCCCAACGCCCTCTGGACCGTAGAAACGGCCATCAAATACGGGAAAGAAATGGAGCCGATTCTCGAATATTTAGAAGACCCTACACGTGGGCAGGAAAACATGGCGAAGGTGCGTAAAGCCATCAAAACGCCACTTGCTACCAATATGTGTACCACATCGTTTGAGGATATTCCTAACAGCATCGCCCTTGGCTCGGAAGATATTATTTTGAGCGACCATCATTTTTGGGGCGGCCTGCGCGCCTCCATGACCCTTTCGGGCATCTGCGAGACCTTTGGGCGCGGCTTGTCGATGCACTCCAACAGCCACTTGGGCATTTCATTAGCAGCCATGGTGCATTTGGGCGCGGCATTGCCAAAAATGACGTACGCGCTCGACACGCACTACCCTTGGCAATCGGACGAAATCATCGTGGGCGGGCGTTTTAAGTTTGAAGAAGGAGCCGTACTTGTGCCGCAAGAACCCGGCTTGGGCGTAGAGCTTGACCGCGAAGCGTTGGCAAAACTCCACCAAAATTATCTTGCTTGCGGTCTCACCAAACGTGACGACGAGCCCGAAATGCAAAAAAAGGTTCCTGGTTGGAAATTCAAATCGGTTCGCTGGTAACGCCTCCGCATTATTGCTTTGTTCCAAAAATTCTGGTACTTTGTAAAATAAAGGGAGACTTTAGGAAACAAAACGCAACCTATTTTTGAATGAAGTTAACGTGGACATTCTATCCAAAGTATCAGGACAGCATCACCCTCACCGTGGTGTACGTGCCCGAATTGGATAATCATCATTTACCCAAGGGCGGTTTTTTGTACGAGCCTACCAATACGGCTTACGTCAACTACGACTCTTATCGCTGTTTTGATAAAGGCGACACCAAGATGAAACAGGACGCCTTCGGGCAGCTTGTTAGAATCTTGGAGCCAAAAGTCGTATTGCCCAATGAGTTGTTGCTTGATTTTAAAACGCCAGAGCGGAGGGTTTGACGGAACATTCCCTTTATCCTTCGCTACTACTCTACTGTTCATAAAAAGAGTTTCCACAGGCATGGGTTTTGGATTTGCCCCATTTTTTAGTATTCTCTTCCCTAGTCAGCAATTTAAGGTAGCCCACAAAAGGCAGGCGTGCGTCTGCCAACTTTTTCAACGCCACTTCATCTACCTTTACGAAATAAAAAGTCCATCCGCTGCATAAATCATAAGAGAGGCAGAGTGTTTGATTGTGAGGGCAATAATTAATCAACAAGTTGGCCTCACTTACCTGTACTTCATAAAACTCGTACTTTTTATCTTTATTTTTCCAGTAAAATCCATACAGCTCCCCTGCCATTTGCTTCTGGATTTCGATAGCACTTTCCCCTTTTTTCGGGCTATACTCGAAGGTTTCAGGATACGATGTTGCCAACGAACAACTCATTAACCAAATGGCAAGCGGTAAGAGAAAAATACAACTTTTCATATTTTTTTGAAAGTCTCAGGTGTTTTTACCTAAACCAGCACGGGTCCATTAGAGAAAATACTGCCCAAATTAGCTGCGAATCCTATCACCAATACCACTAGACAAAAACAACCTCCCCGGTTATCAGAGAGGTTGTTTTTACTGTTAACTTCGAGCCTCCAACAGGACTTGAAATAATCAATTTAGACAAACTTAACTCTATCTAAAAATATATGATAATCAATTAGTTATAAAACAAGTTGATTAAATAAAATAAAGTAAACTAAAGTCAAACAAAGAAAAACCGACAACCAAACCGACAACCGATTTAGAAAATTCATATCTTTGTCTTGTTCGATTTTAACTGTTCAGACATGGCAAAGTTTAACTTCAATCTAAGGCGGCAAACGTCGTATAAACCCGAACCTATTTACTTGGTAATTCGATACGCCAACCGTAAATTGGTTTATTCTACGGGTGAAACCATCCTTCCCGAACATTGGGACACTAAAACCCAACGACCCAAGAAAGTAGAGAGTTTACGACGCAAATTTCCCGAACTTCGTGACCTTGATAATATGTTGGCCGACTTTGAGCGACGCGCTAAACAGGCATTCACAAACTACTTAGCCAATAATGTTAATCAATACCCTTTACCTGACGATTTAAAAGTGTTGTTGGATAGAAGTATTAAGGGCCGTGAAGACAACCTTTCTAAAGGCACAAAAACGGGCAAAGTGACTTTGTTCGACTTCATAGAGGAGTTTATAAAAGACCGCCCGAATCGTTTGAATCCTACCACGCAGGAACCCTATTCGGAATTGACAATTCGGTCGTATCAGGCTACATTAAATCACCTCAAAGACTTCGTAGCCAATAACCGACAAAAATACCGTAGTCTCGATTTTGCAGGGATTGACCTCAATTTTTATTACGACTTTACGGAATTTTTAGCCAACAAGAAAAAACAGACTACCAACACCGTAGGCAAACAAATCAAAAACCTCAAAGTGTTTTTGAATGATGCCCTTGAAAGGGGGGTTACGGAGCATGACGGATTTAAAGGTAACAGGTTCAAAGTGGTCAAAGAAGAAATTGACCACATTTACTTAAATGAAAGTGAACTCTATCAACTCTACCGTCTCGACCTTTCGGAAAACTCCCGTTTGGAGCGGGTAAGGGATTTGTTTTTAGTGGGTTGTTGGACAGGGTTACGGTTTGGAGATTTGACCACAATTCATAAAGACAATTTTCGTACTGATGAAAATGGGGATATGTTAATCAATATCCTGACTAAGAAAACGGGTAAAGAGGTTTGGATTCCAGTACATCCGATGGTGAAGGCGATAAGGGAGCGTTATCAAGACAAAACGCCTAACGGCCTCCCTCCTGTTGTCAGCATCCAAAAAATGAATCTTTTCCTCAAAGAATTAGGCAAGTTAGGAGAGTTGGATGAACCAATTTCAAGTACCAAAACCAAAGGAGGTAAAAGGGTAACGCTCACCAAACCCAAATATGAGTTGATAAGTACACACACTTGCCGCCGTTCGTTTGCTACCAATCAGTATGCAATGGGTGTACCTGCCTACTCTATTATGCAGGTGACAGGCCACAAAACTGAAAGTGTGTTTTTGAAATATATCAAATTTACTCCTAAACAGCACGCGCAAAAAATGGCAGAGGTATGGGAGCAACAACGCCAACAAAACCCATTTAGAAAGGCCGTATGACATTTGACCAATACGGGTACTTAATGCCCTATGAAGTGATACCAACAGACCTTGAAACGTTTGAACAGGTGTTTGTATACGGGTTTCCAAATTCCAACACCCGGCCAACGATTTTTAGAGAATATGTAGCCTATCTCGACCGATTACGCCAAATCATAGATGGCGAGTTTTATCAGTGGATTGACGGGAGTTTTGTCGCTAATGTTTTAAATCCTGATGATATTGATTTTATCACATGGGTTGAGATAAAAACATACGAAGAAAGGAGCAAAGAACTTGGTATACTTCGGAATCTTAGATTTGAGCGAAAAAGTAGGTTAGACGGGTATATAATGCCCTTTTACCCTCCATTGCATAGAAAAGAATACCTAAACGAAATTAATAGAAAACAGTGGCTCTTTGATTGGGCAAACGATGATGACAAACGACCCAAAGGATTGATAAAAATTCAATTTTGATAATGATGGAACGACAACCAACCGACCGCAGCAGCCGTATTATGCGACTGATTGAATTGATTGAGCAAATCAACGGCACACTACAAATACACCGTAACGACCCTGAACCCGACGCCTTTGTGATTGAGCAATACGAATACCGTAGAAGTCAATATTTAGGCGAATTGGCGGTTCTTATGCAACCGTTAGGGGTTGAAATACAATGGAAGAATCAAAACGCAGCCTAAAAATAACCTCATTACAGTACTTCTAATATTCTCCCTCTACCGATAGACCGCGCAGGGGCTTTACTTGTTCGATTTTTTAACGTTTGATTGTTGATAAAATGACCATAACGGCACATGACCCTATATCTTATTTTGTGTTTTTCCCTCCCAAAGGGTTTCAAGATGCTGATTTAATCAAAGGACCAATTAGGTATATTCATCCCAACCCTTATTTAATCTCTGATGAATGGGGAGTAAAGTTTGAAATATTCAAATTCTGTTTGCCTTATGATTTTCATTCAAAGCCCGTATATAAAGAGGGGGCAGATTTTTTTACAGATGAACCGATTCCAAATGATTACATTTTGGAATACAAGCACACTTTAGTAAAGATGACTGAAAGTGATGTAAATAAAGCCTTTATAAAAAGGGCAGTAGAATATTATGATATGGATAGGTATGATGAGTCTCCTAGTGAAAGTTGGTATATCCATGATTACTTACATTTTCATTATAGTCATTACCATTATGACCTCAATAATTGGTTAGAATATATTTCACAAGTGTTTAAAGAAATAAATAAATACATTCAACTACCTCAACTGTATGTATTACAAATTAGGAAGTTAGTAAATAATTGGATAGCAGAAAAACGTACAGAATTGTCAGAATTGAACGGTGAAACAATTGAACAATTGCCAGCGGTAAAGGCCATAAAGGAAAACGCGGAAACCCAACTTGAACTTGATTCAGCCGGCCATAAGTTAGTTTTTCTCAAAGAATTAGGCGTAATTGATCATTTAAAAAATTATTGTAAGGCAAAAAAACCTTCATTAAATGATACAGAATTTTCAAAACTATTAGCCCCAATAATAGGTATAAATCCAGATACTATAAGAAAAGGTCTTTCAGGGTACGGTCAGGGTACTAATGATGACCCAAAAACGCAAAAGGCATTACAAAAAGTAAAAAGTGAGTTGATAAAATTTGGTATTGAACTCTAAACTTTATCCTACTTTATGAAATTGTCGGTAAAATAACCCCCCCCGTTTTTCCCCTATTTTTCCCCTGTACTGTTTTGCGTCGTTTAACAAAAACACATAAAACGATGCAGACAATTATCAGCACAACCTTCACGCCCGATGAATTGACTGGGCTAATTATGGCAGCGGTAGAACGAACGGTTCGACCCATGATAGAGGCAGCGGTTCAGCCTCCACACTCCCCCAAACTATTGACGCGACAGGAAACCGCGCATTTCTTAGGCATATCGTTACCTACGTTGCACGAATGGACAATGAACGGCAAAATAACCGCCAACCGTATCGGCACACGGGTACGGTACTATCAGACCGACGTAGAGGCAGCATTGCGGCAAATCAAAACAGGAGGGCGGTAATAATGACAACAGGCACGTTTTACAATACTACCGCCGAAAATGGTCTTGACTTAACATTGTACAAGTCAAAAGCCTTAGCGCAAGATGCAAAAGTTCTAAACTTTATGTTACAAAATGCTGACCAAAAGTTTACCATTTGTGAGATTTTCGATAGGCTATTAGCCGAACAAATCATTCACGAACACACACCGCGTACCTCAATATGTCGAAGTTTAAATACTTTGATGAAAGAAGGTAAAGTATCAAAGCTTCAAGAAAAGAGAATGGGTTGTTATGGAAGACCAAACTTTTTATGGCGAATCCAATCAATCTAATCCAACAAAAAAGACGGGTTGTAATTTACTCCCGTCTTTCTTTTCATGTTCGATTTTCAACCATAGACAAATGATTGACTTTGTAAAGTTACGAATAAACGACACAGGTACAGCGGAACGATTAAGACAGAACCCACAACTCAACTTCTTTAGTAGCATAAATACTGACACTGGGGAACAAAAGGATGAGAGTAAAACCGCTGAAATAAAAAATCTAAAGATAATTCTGTACCCTTCGGGCTTGGTAGAGGTAAGAGGCAGTTTACATAAGTTCGCCAACGATGGGATCCATAATTACGATACTTTTAACTACGCAAAACTGGTAGAGACAATCGGGACGGTTGTTGATATACTAGATACTATGCCCGAACGTGTTACCTTACACAATGTAGAATTTGGGGTAAACATCCGACTTGACACATCCCCCTCCAGATTCTTAGATACTATTCTAAACTACTGGTATAAACTCCCCGAAACTCAATTTTTTAACGGCAAAGGGTATCTTTTACGATGGGCACAACAAAACTATATCGTGAAGGTATACGACAAAAGACACCAATACCGACTAGATAGCAACGTGCTACGGTTTGAAGTAAAAACGATAGCAATGAAACACTTGGCAGAGGTAGAGGTTCAGACGTTGGCCGATTTGTTAGACGTATCTAAACTGCGTCTAATGGGCGTTAAATTGTGCGAGACGTACAACGGTTTAATCATAGGCGAAAAAAAGTTGGACACGGGGCAAATGTCAAGACCTGAAAGACGCACATACGAACAAGGCATGAACCCTAACTTTTGGCGGGATTTGACCGACCGTAAACAGCGTAACTACTACCGGGGACAATTCGAGAAGGTGATTAAAAAGTACGGGGCGGGTATCCGTGAAACAGTAGGCCAACTGATAGCGGAAAAGGTAGAGGAACTGTTAAAAACTTCGGACGTTTTACCCGACTCCCAAAACAAGAACTTAGGACATTTTACTACTTCAAATACACCAGTAAAATGTCCGAAATTTTCTTATGCCTCTCCTATATTAACAGCACCATTTTAGGTACTTTAATTTTAGTTTTTTTGTATTTCGGTCATGTATAAATACAACAATCTATTGTTTTGTACTTTTTAACTCAGTAGACTCATAACCAGAGCCTAGCACACTTATAATTTAAAAATCATCCAACTGGGTTCCCTAATAATGGAAAATATCTAGCGATTGGGAGGACATCCAAAAAAGCCAAATCCCACATGGATAAATGGGGGCTAAGTGTGAGAAGTAGAATATACTTTGACCATTTTTTACACTCTCTACCAATCCGTTATGGCTTTATTCTCTTTCTGAATTTTGAAGTTTAGGTTGCAATTTTGATTCCTCCAAAGCTGTTACTCGTTTTACCAAAGCTTCTAAAACTTCATTTCCTTTTTTCAATGCTTCATTTTCCTTTTTCAAATCGTTAATTTGATTTTGTTGTTCTTTAACAGCATTTACAAGAGGCATCACAAAATCAGAATAGGCTAAGGAGTATGTTCCATCGTTTGACTTTTTAACACCACTGAATGGCACATTAAGGTCTTTCATTATTTGCTCAACATCCTGGGCAATAAAACCGTCATAACGAGTTTGTGTTTTATCGGCGATATAGTTGTACGAAACCGTTTGAAGGCGATTAATAAAATCAAGACCTAACTGATTTGAGTAAATGATATTTTCTTTTAAACGACGGTCAGAGGGATTGCTCCATGCTACCTGCCCTTCAATGACCGTAATACTCTCATTCCCAATCCGTACTTTGTTACTCGCACTAACTTTTGCACTCGCTCCAATAGCAACAACGTTGCTAAAGTCCCCAGTAGCATCAGCAGAATCACCTAAAAAGGTATTACTATTACCTTCTACAATAGCTATACCGGCAAGATGTCCATTAGCTGTATTATTACTTCCCGTTGTGTTATTCAAAAGTGTCGCATATCCATTAGCTGTATTATAAATGCCAATGGTATTATTATTAAGGGCAAAAGACCCATTGGCAATGTTTCCATTACCAGTTAAATTATTCCTTAGAGCGAAAAATCCATTAGCCGTGTTATTGCCTCCTGTTAAATTATTCCTTAGAGCGAAAAATCCATTAGCCGTGTTTTGTTGGCCTGTGGTATTATTGTTAAGCGCATTAGCACCTGTCGCAGTGTTAAAAGTACCTGTACTATTTTTAAAAAGAGCATTCCATCCAATACCAGTATTGCCTTCACCACTTGTATTAAAAGCAAGAGCCTGCTCTCCAACAGCAGTGTTGCTACTTCCTGTATTCAGTTCAAGTGCGCCATTACCAACTGCTGTGTTCTGGCTGCCCATTGTATTACTGTATAAAGCTTTACGACCAATAGCTGTGTTCCAATTGCCAGTAGTATTAAATTTAAGAGCTTCATTTCCAATAGCTGTATTTTCATTGCCAGTTGTATTAGAATAAAGGCTTTGGGTTCCAATTGCAGTGTTAGCATTTCCAGTATTGTAATAAAGGGCGGTTGCACCAAATGCTACATTATTACTCCCACTTATATTCTCATGAAGACTTCGGTCTCCTATTGCTGTATTATACATTCCTGTAGTATTAGAATAGAGAGCCTCCCCTCCAACGGCAACATTGTTATCACCCGAATAATTTAGAGCAAGTGAGCCATTTCCGACTGCTGTATTACCAACACCAGTACGATTTGATGTAAGAGTTGCTCTTCCGATTGCGGTATTCCAATTGCCAGTAGTATTATACTTCATTGCATCCTCTCCAAATACTACATTAGTGGTAACAGATGAGGAATATGAAGACGATCCAACACCTTTGGGAGTAATAATTATAGAGCCACTGGTAGGATTCTGGGTAAAGATTTGCGCATTTCCAATCAGTGTACTGATAAAAAAAGAGATAAATAAGAAGTTTTTCATACTTGTTGAGTTAGTGCCTACATGTAAGAATTAGTGTGTAATAGATTTTCAGGAAGTTTAAACCACATTGGAAAGTAAATATAATTTAAAAGTATTGCGTTCAACAGTTCTTCTCAGGATGTTAGAAAAATACTTCCAAAAGAATTTTTGTTGGATTTTTTAATACATTTCCCTCAAACTGCCCCAAATTTGAAAAATAGCCCCTTAACTCGTTGATGTATGTATAGACAAAACCTTATAAAACCTCCCTTTTGGAAAGATAATTATTTTGCAGAGGTTTAAACTTTACCTATTAATTTTTGATAATGAAGTAAAAAGACGTGCGGGAAAAGTGCCCTAACTACAAACATTTCCCTAAAATTGCCGCCTGCACTTTGAGGTGTTCTGTGACGTAGATTTGACGGTAAATTTTCAAAACCGACAACCAAACCGACAACGTAGTAGAAAATATAAAAATATATCTCATTAAATACTTGAAAAACAATTAGTTAATAAGATATATTCGAGCCTCCAACAGGACTTGAACCTGCGACCTACGCATTACGAATGCGCCGCTCTACCAACTGAGCTATGGAGGCTTATTATTATACCACCTACACATCACCAACGCACCGCTCTATCGAAACGTCGAACCGCAACTGAGCTATGGAGGCTTATTATTATACCACCTACACATCACCAACGCACCGCTCTATCGAAACGTCGAACCGCAACTGAGCTATGGAGGCTTATTAATTCCCAAATAGGTGTTTGCAAAATAAACAAAGGCTTATCTGTCATACAAGATTTCATCTCAAATTTTGTGCCAAATTTCCCTTTTGCAAATCTGCAAACCATTCCTAAATTGCAGTCTATTTCCTAAAACCTATGATGACTCGAAAATACGCCTTAGTAGCCGTGGGAGAACTCCTTGCGGACTTAATCGGTACTGAATTTACGCAAAATCTCGCAGATACCGAAATCTTCAAACGATTTCAGGGGGGCAGCCCCGCCAATCTTGCAGCCAACATGGCTCGTTTGGGGAACTCAACAGCCCTAGTCGCTTGCGTTGGAAATGATAATGTAGGAACCTACCTCGTAGAAAAAGTAGCCGAAACGGGTGTTGATACCACTTATATTGGCCGAGACACTCACGCGCCCACTAGCATTGTGCTAGTATCGCGCACCAAAGGTACACCTGACTTTATCGCTTATCGCACGGCCGACCGCATGATTCAAGCCGCGTATATCCCTGATGATTTACTTCAAAATGCCTCATTTTTTCATACTACCTGTTTTGCTTTGAGTCAGGAGCCCGCCCAAAGTGTCGTTGTAGCCGCCGCCGCACGCGCCCAAGCCGCTGGGTGTATTGTGAGTTTGGACGCCAATTATGCACCCTCTATTTGGCCCGACCGCGCGCAAGCACAGCAGACAATTCAGGACTATTGCCAAAACGGGGCTTTCGTAAAACTCAGCGAAGACGATGCCGAGCGCATCTTCGGGCAAACCCTTTCCAATGATGCAATTATTGCAAAATTCCACCAAATGGGCGCCCAATTAGTGTGTTTGACATTGGGAGGGAAAGGCAGTATTGTCTCCTCTGATTATGGAAAAAACTATGTAGAGATTGCAGGAAAGCCTATTGAAGTAAAAGATGCTACTGGCGCGGGAGATTCTTACTGGTCTGGCTTTCTGACGGCGTGGTTGGATAGCAAATCACCCGCAGAATGTGCGCAGGCTGGCGCCAATATTGCGGCCCTGAAAATCAGCACCGTGGGACCACTACCTGCTAAAGTTGACAGAGCTATTTTGTACTCGTAACGGGTTTTTACTGCTTTATTTTTTCATCCCCTGGCTGATACGAAACATAATAAATTACCATTTCCATCATTTCGGAGGTGGTATTCCACCCAAAGGTTACATCACGAGCGGGCTTAAAAGGATTGAGCGGGTTTTCTTCCGTATTGTCATAGGAGGCTTCGGCTAAGATAACGGAGCCTTTAGGAACGCGCAAGAGGGTCTCAAATTGATAAGTCATCTGCCAGTTGAAATCCCAGTTATCAATCTTAATAAACGGCACTAAGTCGCCCTCGGGCGTAATGGCAAAAGCTTTGAAGGTTTTGCCCAGAAAGTGCATGTGCGGCAAAATTGAAATAGCCGATATATCTTCTTCCAGCGGCTTGGTACTTATGTAAAAAGTAGATTTTTCATTGGCTCTTATCAAAAACGGCGGATTGGTAATATGCTGTTCGTGAAGAATCAACGATTTAACTTTGCGCTCCACAGGCTTTTTGGCAAAATAGAGATGAATCTCTGATTGGTCAGTTTGAGTAGTGGCGGAAGGCGAGTAATGCAAATACATAATCAAATTGGAATTAGCGCTCATCTTCTTGGCTACGCCTTGGGGAAACTGAATTTTATCATTGCCTGGTACCCAACCATACAAAAACTCATCAGCCATCGGAATACGTTGAAATTCGGCCAACCTAGGGTCTGCGCCCTGCATTCCTTCCAATCCTGCCATGCGGCCCGTGGTGTCTACCATCACGCGGCTGTGATGCACTACTTTCCGATTTCCAGGCAAAAACGCAATAGCTTCCACCATCACATCTTCTTTCAGGCCTGTGGGTACGTGGAAATACCGAAATTCTTCAACGCCCGTGTTCGGCACGGTAAACGCATTTTGCATTTTTAGTACGAGGTCAGGTTTTGGGGCTGTAAGTGACGAACGAGCATCTTTACTGCCTACTGTGAACTGTGAACTGCTAACTCTCGCCTTCTTCCCCTCCACACTTCCTTGCGCCACCCATTGCTGAATGAGTTCTATTTCTTCCTCCTTCAAACCTCGTTCGTTTGCATAGTGCTGAAAGCTCTTATCGGCTGGAAAAGGCGGCATGTATTTCATTTGGGTTACTTTAGCCACAAACTTTGAGCGTTTGGCTACATCTTCGTAAGTCAGCAAATGAAAAGGAGCGACTCCCCCTGGGGAATGGCATACCGCACAGTTTTTAGTAATAATGGGTTGGATATGCTCATAATACGTCGGTTTAGACTGTGCCAAAACCGATGCGCTTATCCCTAACATGAAGAGTATTTTTTTCATTGATTTCACGCCAATTAATCCCAAACAAAAATAGCAGACTCCGAGGAATCTGCTATTTTTCATAAGAGAAAAACGAAAGATTATCTTACCGTGAAGTTCAAACGGCAGTTTGCATTAGCTTGCGACACTGGAGTAGGGTCCAAACAGATACTGTCTTCGTTCCACACTTTAAATACAAGACCAGTAGAAGTAGTCAATTCCCAAGTTACAACAAAGGCATCGGCAGCGGCTCCAGGTCTTGCTCCCTGCAAACGTGCTCCCGCAGGACGTGGGCGAGCAGGGTTTTCAAAAACTTTTACATCCTTTACTTTGTCATACTTCACTGTGGCATCTTTAAACAGATTATACACTTCAGCAGGTGTAATGCTGAACGAATTCCACTGACGGTTGCCAGCAGGGGCATCAATTGATTTTACTTGTTTTACGCCCAAGGAAGCAACCTTAGGGTTGCCATCGGGATCTGTGTAAGACTCACGCATTTCCACTTTAATCACTATCTTATTAACTGTCAATTGGTTATCCAATGATACCCAACGAATTTTAAAATCAATCTTAGCAGCATCCTGGCCCGTAAGCGGGAAGTTTCTGGCATTTGCCGCAATATTGGCTTTACCTGTTTCAGCTACTCCGTCAAACACGCCCCAACCGTGCACACCCGGTTCCCAAGGTTTGTTAGGGTTCAGCGACTCATCGCGGCATCCTACCAAAAGAAAAACCGCCAGTGATAATGAATATATAAGTGTTTTTTTCATTGTTTATCTTTCTTTAGATTTTGAGAAATAATGAATGCCAAACAGTAAATTCAACATTCATTATTCAAAATTCGTCATTTTCTTAGAATTCCCATTTCACTTTCACTTTATCCCAGAAGATTGGATCACGGTCAAAAATAACATCAGTGATGTATTTCTGAGCATTGGTTGGATTCAATGCACCTTCCGATTGCGGGTAAGGTAAACGCAACGCGTATTGGCGTGGTGGCTTAGAGATTGGAGCCATAATACCCACCGAAAACTGTCTGAATTGACTTTGGATTGGGAAGCCTGTACGACGCTGGAAATTCCAAATATCCATACCCTGTCCCCATGAGCAGAACCATAATTGCTTGGCCACCACGTTCAATTTAGCCGAATTGGTCGTCGCGGCATCGTATAATTTCAACCACTCATTTACGTACGCAGCAATATCAGCCGCTGCAGGAGCTTTTGCGCGTGTTGGGTCTGACTTCAAACCTTGAGCTACCACAACCGCAATTTGCTCTTCCATCGCAGCTTTAAACAATGCTTTTGCATCACCCGTCACACCGGTATTGTCTAAGATAGCCTCAATTTGATAGTACTTAGTATTCCAGCTATGAATGACAGGCCATTGGCCATCACCACCCGTATTGAGGGCTGCCTGTCCGGTTAAGGCTACCGCAGGCGTTGTTTTGTCCGAATAAACCCCACCCGCAGGATAGCAACCTGGTGTAGTACGTAATGGACCATCGGCTGCTGCCCCTGATACGTCTCCACGGTCACGGCCAAAATAGCCTGCTATGTATGCTATTTCAGAAGCTGGCAAGTCACCCGTAAAACCAAAAGCTTTTTTGTACTCTTCCAAGAACGTGGCACGCAAAGGCAAGTAAGAACCTCCAAAAGGAGTCGTACCACGGTCTGTTGGATTGTTTTGGTCTAAAACACGGCTTGTTTGACGGTAGAAATAGAACGGTAAACGAGGGTCTTTGTTCAAAATCATTTCACCCATCAATTGGTGGTTAATATAATTGGGATCACCAAGACCTGCATACGTACTATACCAAGGGTGCGTATTACGTTGAGGTGATATTTGCTTAGAATATAAGTAAGACCAGTTTTGGGCAGGTGTAGAAATAAAACCACCCGCCTCAAATGCGGCTTTCAGTTCAGCATTACCATTGGCCCGGCCCTTACGAGAGGTAAGCAACAAACGAAGCTTTACCGTTCTGGCAATACGCGTCCAAGTAGCGGCATTACCACCGCCAATGTAGTCATTTTGTACAGCTACGGGTTGTGGCTTGGCTAATTCAACAATCGCTTGGTCACACAATTTGAGCAAGTCCTCATAAATCTCTGAATCTTTGTCAAACTTAGGCGTTTTGTTTGGCTCCGCCGCATTTCCTTTCCATGCTTCGCTATAGGGAATATCTCCAAACATATCTACCATGTGCCCTACAGAAAACGCTTTTAACGTTAGGGCGATACCACGATAACGGGGGTTTTTACCATCTGCCGATGATTTTAACATTTCTTCAATAATCTGAAGCTCACGAAAACGTGCATTCCAAGTACCCTGATAAGAGGTGTTACTCAAATTGTAAGAATCTGAAACTGTGCTCAACCCCGCAAAGCCCATGGCATCATTATTGATTGCAGTATGAGCATTGATTGCTGCATTCTCTGCCACCGGCAACAATAGCGCTAACGAACCAGTAGCTGGGCGGTTGGGGTCGGTATTGATATCCAATTCTGTCAGTTGGCAAGAACTCACAATTGCGATGAGTCCTCCCAATGCCAGGGCTTTCATTGTATTTTTATAATTCATTTGTGTGTATCTTTTGAGTGATTTAATGATAGTAATAAGTATAGAGCAGTGTGAGATTTATCCTCATTACTTTATACTCATTACTCTGTACTCAGTACTTAAAATTAGAACGTTGCCGTTAAGTTGATACCAAAACGACGCGTTGAAGGTGAAGCACCCAAATCAAATCCTTGGATGTTTGAATCCGAGAAGTTTGATAAGATTTCGGGGTCAAAGTTCAAGCCTGGTAACATGTTTGGTGCATAGAACCACAGGTTACGTCCAGAAGCTGACACCCGGAATCCACCGAATACTCTCGCGTATTTTTTCAAGAACGCTTTTGGCACTTCGTAGCCCAAAGCAACCTCACGGATACGAATAACGGTAGCATCATAAATATTGACTTCATCCGCACCGTAAGCACCATAACCGTCTGTAAAGTGATACTGGAATGCAGACATCGCAATCGTATTTTTGATAGGCTTGCCATCATCACCCAACAACGGCTTGTACGTTTGCGGATCTCCCAATACACCTGGGATTACGCGCATTCCTTCGCGATCTTCTGAAGATTTCAACTGACCACGCAATATCAATGAAGCCGCTGTAGAAGAGAATAAGCTACCCCCTGCTTTGTAATCCACCAAAACGTTCAAATTGAACCCTTTGAAAGAAACAGTGTTTGTCCAACCTACCGTATATTTAGTGTTAGGGTCTCCAATAATCGTTGCACCTGCCGCCCGAATTGGCAAACCTGTATTTGGGTTGATCAACAAGTTACCGCTTTCATCGCGGGCATTTACTGAGCCATATATTTGCCCGTAAGGTAATCCATTACGGAAAATAGTACCCAAGGCAGAGAGACCAGTACCACCGATAAAGATTTCACCGCCAGGGCCTGCATCTTCCACTTTGGAACGAATACGCGTATAAGCCACAAAAGAAGTCCAGGTAAATCCATTGCGCAATTTCACGGGAACAAGCGTTAAGCCCAATTCCCAACCTTTGTTGGAGATTTTACCAGCATTGGTGATTTCAGTATTGAAACCAGTAGTATTTGGCAATTGACGTGTTACGATCAAATCAGTAGAATTACGATTAAAATACGCCAAGTCAAGACCAATGCGGTTGTTGAGGAATTGTAATTCTGTTCCTAATTCAATTTCTGTTGTAAACTCAGGTTTCAATGCAGCATTGTTCAACTGACTTGGTAAGCTGGCCGTTGAAATAGCCGTGGCATTGTAGAAAGTACGACCTAAGTTGTACGCTGTATTTACTTGGTAAGGATCAGCATCTTTACCTACAGTAGCGTAGTTAGCTCTGACTTTACCGAAGTTGATGATATTTTTAGGCAATCCCAATACATCGGTAAAGATGAAAGAGGCCGATATAGCAGGATACAAATAAGTATTGTTGGCAGCAGGCAAAGTAGACGAACGGTCTTGACGAGCTGAGGCCGTTAAAAAGAGATAGTTGCCATATCCCAACGACAATTCGCTGAAAATACCATACAAACGACGTTTACGTTGAAAATCGTAAGCATTCTGATTGAGTGTACCAGAGATATTCAATACGTTGGCATCAATGACTGGATCACCAGCGATACCCGCTTCAGAGTAAGTACGCTCGTTGGGGTTGAAACCTAACAACAGCTTAGCGTTGAACTTATCCGTAAAATCATGCTGTGCAGTAGCCAAAAATGTAAAGTCCACCTCGGTGTTGGTCAAGCTTTGACTTAATACAGAACCCAAAGGCTGGAAAGTACCTCCCGGGCGGATTGTATTCTTACGGTTTTCAGTGTAAGTATTCAAACCTCCACGAGCAGTCAGGTTCAACCAAGGGGTAACATCGTAAGTCAGAGCCATATTACCGTACACACGGTTTACACTTGAGTTGTACAAGTTATATTTAGCGGTCCAAAGAGGGTTATCCAATGCACGATAAAATACGTTTGAACCATCCACCGGATTTTCAAAAGGATAGCCATTCAAATCGTAATTACGTGGCAAATAAAACAAACGACTATAAATAGAACCTGCTGCAGCCAAGCCGCCGTAGTCAGCATAATAACCAGCACCCGACTGCGGACTTGTTTGGTTGGTACGGGTATAAGCCACGCTACCACTTACGCTTACATTGTTGGCTAAAGTGGCATTTCCACCAAAACTCAAAGTAGTACGCTCTGTAGACGAATTAGGAACGATACCGTTATTCTTAGTGCGCGATACTGAGGCATTCAACGAGGTTTTATCGCCTGTTGAGTTGATCTGAATCCCATTTTCAATGACGTGACCTGTACGGAAAAAACCACCAACAATATCATACCCCTGTAAAGGTACTGGGATACCACGGCCATTGGGTTGTAGTAATTCTGGGAAGGCCGCTTGGTAACGAGCAGCACCAAAAGGCACCGTAGCATCTACCAATGGATGAGGAATAGTTCCTGCTGGATAGTCGGGGTCAATGATTTTGGAATAACGCTCAAAACCAAGTGCGGCATTGATACGATCTACCGCAGCAGGCATGGCAGTACCCCAGTTTCCAATAAACCCACCATTGTAAGTTTGGTTAGAGCCTTGTGAGTAGCTATCCTGATACTCTGGCAGAGAAGATACTTTTTCAGCAGAATAAGAAGAGTTGTACGTTATCTCCAACCCTTTACGTGCCGATTTGCTGCCCGCTTTCGTCGTGATTACGATTACGCCGTTGGCCGCACGTGAACCGTACAAAGCCGATGCTGCCGCACCTTTCAATACCGTCATTGACTCAATGTTGTTAGGGTCAATGTCATACGCACGGTTTGAAGTCACCGTATTTTGGTTGTACCCTTGAGTATTGTTTACACTGTTGTCAAATGGAATACCATCCACAACGAAAAGCGGTTGGTTGTTTCCAGTAAAAGAGTTGTTACCACGAATTGTGATACGTGTACCTGCACCTGGTGCACCGTTGCCCGCTGTAATGTTTACGCCTGGTACTTTTCCACTCAATGCACGCAGTGGATCTGGCTCCGAACGCTGCTGAAGATCAGCGCCTTTTACGTTTGAAACCGCAAATGCCAACGCTTTCTTGTCGCGTTGAATCCCCACCGCCGTCACCACAACTTCTGACAACTGCTTGGTATCTGCCGCCAACGCCAAGTTTATTGACGTACGATTACCAATATTAATCTCTTGAGAAACAGTCCCCACAAAACTAAATACCAAAGTGGCATTAGTGGGAGCGTCAATTGAATAGCTTCCTGCGGCATCGGTATTCACACCTTTAGATGTACCTTTTACCACGACCGATACGCCTGGCAGGGGGGTTCCATCCTCTGCCGAGGTCACTTTCCCGGTGATTTTACGGTCTTGAGCTACCCCAGTAGCCCAAACCATGCACACAAGCAGAAAGTTGATACATAAAAATTTCCTCATAAGGGTAATTTAGTTTGGTTTGATTAAAGTGAAACATGTATGGAAAAATCGCTGAAGCGCTAAAGTGAAGGCAATAGAAAAACCGAGCAAAACAAATTTGTTTAGCTAATCACAGTTTTGAAAATGTTGCCTGTTCCTAATCCTAGATCAGAGGGATAGAAAATTTGGGGAAGTAAGAGATAGAGTTACGAATCATAGGGTACTTGTTTAGTTAGGTTAAGAAAATTTCTGAATGTAAAGTAAAATAAAGAATATAACAATTCAAACAGTGGGCTTATTGGGGAAATGAGAAATTTCAAGCCCAAAAAGAATGAAATTACTTGTACTTACAATAGATAATATTGTCAAAAAAGGCCTTTTTGAGCAAAATTTCTAAGGAATTAGGGGTAATTTACGGTATTAACAATTGTCCCTAAAAGTCAAATCCAGAATTGTTTCTTTTAAAAAATTCTTTAAAAAGTACAATAAAAACCTTGTAAAAAATCAATTTAGCCGAAAAAAAAATAGCTCTATAGAAAGGAGTTTGTCTAAAAAAAATGGGGGTTCGTCTATTTTAGTGAGTTATAAAACAGCATTCATTGTTTAGGCAGATTAGTGTAATCTTCTAGCATTCGTAGTTTGTCGGAAGATTTCGTCACCGAATGGTAGCCAACCAGAAAAATTTCGCGGGCTTTCCTAATATCAAATATATCGTACTTCCCTACTTCTCTTGGTTCAAACAACAATTGACACTGTAGGGTACGTTCTTGTGTTTTATTGCGAACAGCCAACAATAAACTGCGCTCAATGACGGTCCGCATTGAGCGGATTGGCTTATCTGGAAGCGGAGGGTTACAATTGACCCCAATTAGGAAGTCTACTGCATCTTTTAAGAGCGGCTCGATGGGTAGATTATTCAAAACGGCACCGTCTACAAACAGCCGCTTATTATGGCGAATGGGTTCAAAAATGCCTGGCAAGCAACTTGAAGCCATCAACGGACGAATCAACTCCCCCGATTGAAAATACACAATTTCGCCCGCTTCTATGTCGGTGGCTGCAACAGTGAGAGGGATTTTTAATTTTTCAAATGAATTATGGGGTAACAACTCCCGATAGAGTTCTTCCGCTTTGTCCATTCTTAGTAGACCAGGGCCGTTAAATGAAGGCCGCAGGTATTTCAAAAAGTTGATTGTAAGCAACTTAGCAAGCACTTCATCTGGACTATGACCGTGTGCGATAAGCGCCCCAACGATAGCCCCCGCGCTCGTGCCCGAAATAGCAGCAATATCTACTTTTCGCTCCTGTAACGCTTTTATTACCCCAAGGTGCATGATGCCTCGAGCACCTCCTCCCGACAGTACTAATCCTATCTTCATTGACAAAAAAACGATTGTTAGATTCTAAATTAACGTAAAATCAGCCAGAATATAACTGAATTAACAAACGAACTCGCCCAATTAAATGTTTCCTTCACGATTTACTTACCTTTGCACCCTCATTTATTATTTAGAATCATGCCCATTGACTTTGCACAAATTCCATCGCCTTGTTTTGTTTTGGAAGAACGTCTTCTACGCCAAAACCTCCAACTTATCCGTCAGGTCATGGATGAAGCTGGATGCCAAATTATATTGGCACTGAAAGGCTTTTCTATGTATAGCGCATTCCCCATTGTGGGCGAGTATCTGCCAGGGGCCACCGCAAGCTCACTCAATGAAATAAAGCTTATTAATGAATATTTAGGCTATCAGGCGCACACCTACATCCCCGCGTATCAGGATGAAGAGTTTGGGGAAGTATTAGAACGCAGTAGTCACCTCACTTTCAATTCATTATCACAGTGGGAGCGGTTTAAACAACGGGTCAACGACTATAATCAAACTCACCCTGAAAAAACTGTTTCGTGCGGAATCCGAGTGAACCCTCAGTATTCCGAAGTGGAAACCGACATGTACAACCCCTGTGTTCCGGGGTCTCGTTTAGGGGTAACACGCAGTCATTTTGGCGATACACTGCCCCCAGGAATCGAAGGTATACACTTTCATACACTTTGTGAAAACGGCTCCGATGTACTAGAGCGTACCCTCGAAGCCCTCGAAAGCCGCTTTGGCGACCTGCTCCACCAAGCCAAGTGGCTCAACATGGGTGGTGGGCATCTTATGACTCGCGAAGGTTATGATATACCCAAACTTATCTCACTCGTAAAAGCAATAAAGGAAAAATACAATCTGGATGTCATTTTAGAGCCAGGTTCAGCCATTGCGTGGCGAACTGGATATTTGGTATCCACCGTGTTGGATATAGTAGAAAGCCAGGGAATCGAGGTTGCCATTTTAAATACTTCTTTTGCCGCCCACATGCCCGACACCCTCGAAATGCCTTACAAACCGCGCATATTGGGTGCCTATCACGAACCAGTAGCCGATAAACCTACCTACCGACTCGGCGGTATGACCTGCCTCGCAGGCGACTTTATGGGCGACTATTCCTTTGACGAACCTTTAAAAATTGGAGATACGCTGATCTTTGATGACATGATTCACTATACAATGGTGAAAACTACCACCTTCAATGGTGTCAATCTTCCTTCTATTGGTATTTGGCAGACCAATGAGCGCTTCAGATTGGTAAAGAAGTTTGGGTATGAAAGTTTTAAAGATAGACTTTGACATCGTAAGCAAATTGATAGACAAGGCGGGGTAGTTTTTAAAAAATTAGCTTTTCGTATATAATATATTAAATTAATCGAGTAAATTTGTTTATGCCTCTCTCTTATAACCTTTTACTCAATAGTGTGCAAGTGCTATGATCTCAAAGAAAGCAAAATATGCCCTTAAAGCACTCAAAGTGCTGACCGAAGAATTCGGAAAAGGCCCCGTTCTCATTTCGCACATTGCGGAACGTGAAAACATCCCAAAAAAATTCTTGGAAGCTATTCTTTTAGAGCTGCGTAACCACGGGATTCTGTCCAGCCAAAAAGGAAAAGGTGGCGGGTATTTATTACGCGTTGAACCTGCAAGAGTCAATTTCGCCCAGGTCATCAGGGTAATTGACGGCCCTATTGCCCCTACACCTTGTGTATCGCTTCATTTCTATGTCAAGTGTGATGACTGCATCGATGAAGCCACCTGCGCTCTGCGCCCCGTAATGGAGCAAGTGAGAGATGCCAACTTAGGAGTCTACGAAGGCACTACTTTGCAGATTTTTGTCAAATAGGCCTACATCCTCATTTTTTCTTCCAAAAACACCGCAGTGTAATTGTCCGAAAGCTTCACCATTTCTTCGGGTGTTCCCTCGAAGGTGACATAGCCTCCTGCTTCGCCACCTTCGGGGCCCATATCAATAATCCAATCTGCCGATTTAATCACCTCAACGTTGTGCTCAATCACAATCACGGTATCACCTTGGTTCACCAACGCATTGAGCGCTTTCAGGAGTTTTTGTATATCATGAAAATGCAGGCCGGTGGTGGGCTCATCAAAAATAAACATGGAGCGTCCTTGGTTGGGGTTTGATTTGCTCAAAAAGAAAGCCAGTTTTACGCGCTGCGCCTCCCCTCCCGAAAGTGTGTTGGACGATTGACCTAGTTTTACGTAGCCGAGGCCCACTTCCTGAAGCGGCAAAAGACGATCGGCGAGTTTGGGTTCATCGGCCCTGAAAAAGCTGATGGCTTCATCAATGGTCATGTCCAGAATATCGGCAATGTCTGCCGAGCCTTGGTCTGGACGTTGGTACCGAACATCCAAAATTTCCTGTTTGAATCGTTTTCCGCCGCAGGCTTCACATTTGAGGTAAATATCCGCCATGAATTGCATTTCAATCTTCACTTGCCCTTCTCCTTGGCAGGTTTCACAGCGGCCTCCCTCGATATTAAAAGAAAAATGAGAGGGTTTATAGCCACGCGCTTTGGCCAAGGGCACCTCACTCATCATCTGTCTTATGTAATCGTAAGCCTTGATATACGTAACGGGATTGGAGCGCGACGACTTGCCGATGGGGTTTTGATCTACCATCTCAAGGTTATCAATTCGGTCCAAACTTCCTGTCAAATTTGTGTACTTTCCTGCTTCTTCGTTGTATTCTCCCTTTTGGCGGGCCAAGGCTGGAAATAAGATTTTTCGAACAAGCGTCGATTTACCAGAACCTGATACGCCCGTCACCACCGTAAACGTACCAAGCGGAAATTTTACGTCTACGTCTTTGAGGTTATTTTCCCGCGCTCCCGTGAGTTCAAGCCAATGGGTTGCCTTTCGGCGAAAAGTAGGTACAGGAATTTTATCTTCACCCGTCAAGAATCGTATGGTATGAGAATGAATGCCTTCAATAGGGTTCAGAATATCCTCCCAGCTTCCCTGCCATACCACTTCGCCCCCTAAATTTCCAGCGTCGGGGCCAATGTCAATGATTTGGTCAGCGGCGCGCATTACTTCTTCTTCATGCTCTACCACAATCACCGTGTTGCCCATGTCGCGCAGAGATTCCAGAACGCCTACTAGCTTGCGGGTATCGCGCGGGTGAAGCCCAATACTCGGCTCGTCCAAAATATACATCGAGCCAACCAGTGCGCTGCCCAGAGACGTTGCCAATTTTATCCGCTGAAATTCTCCTCCAGAAAGCGAATTTGTCAAACGATTGAGCGTTAAGTAGCCCAATCCGACGCGTTCCATGTATTCCAAACGATTTTCTATTTCGATTAAAATACGTTTGGCAATGCTAAATTGATAATCAGGTAACGAAAGGTTCTTAAAAAACTGCAACACCTCACTAATGGGCAACAACACCAAATCAGTAATGGAAACACCACCCATCTTTACATACCCTGCATCTTTGCGCAAGCGCGAACCACGGCACTCTGGACAAGTAGTACGACCACGGTAGCGAGATAGCATGACGCGGTATTGGACCTTGTGGGTTTGTGATTCGAGGTGTTCAAAAAATGCGGTTAGCCCTTCAAAATAGGTATTTCCCGTCCAGAGGATGTCTTTTTGCTCTTGGGTCAGGTCTTTATAGGCCCGGTGAATAGGAAAATCAAAACGAATACCGTGGCGCAGAAGAGGCGCTAGCCACTCGGCCATTTTTTCGGTTCGCCAAGGGGCAATTGCTCCTTCAAATACCGAGAGGTTTTTGTCGGGAATAATCAAATCAGGATCCAAACCCAGCACTTTTCCAAAACCTTCGCAACGTTTGCAGGCCCCATAAGGGTTATTGAAACTAAACAGATTGACCGTAGGCTCTTCAAACTTTATTCCGTCGAGTTCAAACTTATCCGAAAACGCTCGACGCTCCCCTCCTATCACGTCGACAATACACAAGCCTTCTCCCTCGAAAAAAGCCGTTTGTACCGAATCCGACAATCGAAACTGCGTATCTTCATCGTTGTGTTTGACCGAAGCCCGGTCGATAAGAATAAAAAAATCGGCGGCAGAAAACGCGGCATACTCCTTGGTTTCTATCAATTCCTCAATAGATTTCGTTTCCTGATTGACAACGACCCTTGTGTATCCCTTCGACAATAAAATACTTAATTCTTGGGCTAGGCTTCTCTCTTCCTTCACAATCAAGGGTGCCAACACCATCACACGCGTGCCTTCTTCGTGGTGCAGCATAAAATCAACCACGTCGGTCACGGTGTCTTTTCGTACTGGCAGACCCGAAATGGGCGAATAAGTAACCCCCACCCGCGCAAAAAGTAGCTTAAGATAATCATAAATCTCGGTGGTTGTACCTACGGTAGAGCGCGGGTTTCGGGTATTGACCTTTTGCTCAATAGCCACCGCTGGCGACACGCCCTTGATATAATCTACTTCGGGTTTTTCCATGCGCCCCAAAAACTGACGCGCATAGCTACTCAAACTTTCGACGTACATGCGTTGCCCTTCGGCAAAAAGCGTATCAAAAGCCAATGACGACTTTCCACTCCCCGATACCCCGGTGACCACAATCAATTTATTGCGGGGAATAGCAACATCAATGTTTTTAAGGTTGTTGACGCGAGCGCCTTTAATGATAATGTATTGCTTCGGATTGAGGGTTTCGAAGTCTATTTCGGAAGTATTTTGTTGGTTTTCGGCTACGTTCATGCGGCTGATTGCTAAAGGCACAAAGTTAGGGAATGCCCCCTCATTTACTAACCCTAGTTTTTAAAAAATGGTTTGTTTTTGGTCGAAAACTGTTGGCTCCCATTACTTTAAATCACAGGTATTTCTCCCCACATTTAAACAGTCAAAACAATCGCTTTCTACGCTCATCGCTTTGGGTAGAAAATTCGCTTGAAATGCTTGATAGGTTGTATTTCCATCTGGCTACTATTCACAATCGGTTGCTGTTTTCCAAAATTGATTCTTCCTGTATTTCACCGTTAAAAATAATTCAAATCAATGAACCGCAGAAAATTCTTAGAACAGACCACACAGCTTTCGGTGGCAGCCGGCGCCTTTGTACAAAATACTGAAACCCGTGCCACAAACCATGTGCGTAAGTCGGCCAATGAAAAAATTGTTATTGGTGTCATTGGTTGCAATAATATGGGTAACGGAATCATGAATCACGCCCTCAACCAACCGAATGTGGAGTGCGCGGCAATTTGTGATATTGATACCAACATTGGCAATAAACGCGCCGATGAGGTAATGCGTAAACAGGGAAAACGGCCCCAACTGTACGGAGATTTTAGGAAATTATTGGAAAACAAAGACATCGACGCGGTCATTATCGCTACGCCCGACCATTGGCATTGCCTCCCCATGGTTGAAGCCTGTCGGGCGGGCAAAGATGTGTACGTAGAAAAACCACTGGCCAATTCGATAGGCGAATGTAACGTGATGGTAAAAGCAGCGCGGCGCTACAATCGTGTAGTACAGGTCGGGCAACAACAACGCAGCGGAGAGCATTGGCAAAGTGCGATGCAATTTATCCATTCAGGGGGTATCGGCACACTGCGAAAAGTACACAGTTGGGCCAATTTTAACTATGCAATCGGCTCTCGAATCGTGCCCGACGAACCTGTCCCCTCCCATATTGATTTCAATCAATGGCTCGGCCCTGCACCTCTGCGCACCTACAACCGAACCCGACATCACGGTTCGTGGCGTTTTTTTTGGGATTACGGCGGTGGTCTCATGACCGATTGGGGCGCCCACCTGTTGGACATTGCGCTTTGGGCCAAAAACATCAAAACGCCACCGCTGTCGGTTGCTGCTTCAGGCGGCAATTTTTATTCGCCCGACTTTGCCCACGAAGCATTTGATACCTTGAGTGTGATGTACCAACTTCCCGATTATACCATTTCGTGGGAACAAACCGCTGGCACCCAAAACGGCCCTTTTGGGCGCTCTTATGGGCTGGCTTTTATCGGCAATGACGCCACACTCGTGATAGACCGGGGCGGCTGGGAGCTGTTTCCAGAAATTGACAAAGGCGTGTATAAAGTCCCCGCAATTCCCAAACGAAGCGGCAAAGAAACGCACGAAGAGCATGTAAAAAACTGGCTAGAATGCATCAGAACCCGTAAAGAGACAAATTGCCCCATCGAAAACGGCCGATTGGTTGCCTTGTATGCACACGCAGGCAACATCGCGTTGCGCACCAATTCGCGCTTAGAATGGAATGAAGCGGCGCAATCGTTCGGCAAAAATGAAGCCGCCAATGCCCTCATTACCCCCACTTACCGTGCCCCTTGGGAATTTCCCAAAATATAAACTGTGTTTCAATCTGTTCATTACAAAGCATATATCCATAAAGAAGTAAAAAAAGCAGCCTCTGCCCTTTTTGCTAAAAAAGCACATTCTAAACCATGAACCTTTCCACTTCCCGTCGCGATTTTGTCAAAACCGCCGCTACCACGTTGCTAGCCCCTTCTATTATCACTTCGGTGAACGCCCAACCGGCCGACGGCATCATCGGCCACGGGTCACACCGCTATAAAATCAATGCCGATTGGGGTAAATTAGACTCCTCAAAATTTCCCGTCAAAAACTGCCATGAAATGGTCATGGACAGTAAAGGACGGCTTATTATGGTCACGGATGAAACCAAAAACAACATTTTGGTGTACGACCGTTCTGGCAAACTCCTAGACAGCTGGGGGCATGAATACCCTGGCGGACACGGCCTTACGCTCTGGAATGCCAACGGCGAAGAGTTTCTGTTTATCTGTGACCCCAACTCCAACCGCGTTACCAAAACCGACATCAACGGAAAAGTAATTTTCACCATCGAGCACCCGTCCAAAGTTGGCGCTTACAAACCGGAAGAAAAATTCCTGCCTACCGAAACTACGGTTGGGCCCAACGGGGACATCTATGTAGCCGACGGGTATGGTTCACAGTGGATTTTACAATATAGCTCTAAGGGCGAATTTATCCGTAAATTCGGCGGCCCCGGCGACGGCGACGACCAATTTGCCACCGCCCACGGTATTACGGTAGATTACCGAAATAAAGCAAACCCCACGTTGCTCATCACCTCACGGGTGCATAATTCGTTCAAACGTTTCACATTGGACGGCAAATACCTATCGACAATTTTCCTCCCCGGCGCCTTTGTTTGTCGCCCGGTGATTCACGGAGACCATTTGTTTGCGGGCGTTTGCTGGTCGCGTTTGCGCTATATGAACCAAACCAACAACTCGGGTTTCGTCACGATTTTGGACAAAAACGACAAAGTAGTTTCAAACCCAGGCGGCACCAAACCCGAATACCGCGACGGAAAACTTCAGATGATGGTTCAGGATGCCGCGGCGGTAGGTGGCATATTGATGCACTGCCACGATGTATGCGTAGACAATGACGAGAACATCTACATTTGCCAATGGAACGCCAAACAAACGTATCCCGTCAAATTGTCGAGAGTATAATCTTAGTTTTATAATCAAAATAACAGTAAATGGGCCGTGGATAATTCTGCGGTCCATTTACTGTTTACAAAGGAAATGTGGCAATATTGGGGAAATAGTTCTACACTAATAAGGGTTAGCATGATATTTTTACGTTAATTTTCGGGAATTTTTATTCTCACTAAACGTATAAAAAACATACATGCTATGAAATTTTTGCTTGTCGCATTTTTGATGGGTCTTTCTGTTATTTTAAAAGCCCAATGCCGTCCTGCCACCGCTGCTGAAAATGCCGCCTACGAACGGGTAGTCAAAGAACTTCAACGCCAATTTACCACCGTCACTCCCAACGGAAGCTGGCGGGTTTTTGACGAAAAACATTCAATGGGCAACTTGGAAGTAACCTCAGAATGGGGCGGATTTACCCACCTCTGCACCGACCGTTATGACCTCATCATGGAAAACAGCGAGCTGGCCGTGGTTCGGAAAGCCGAACTGGACACCGTCAAAGCCGCACCCACCGTACCTACTTCTCTATACGTACACCGCGATACGATGTACAAAGAAAACCCAAACGCAATTGTGCAACGCGCCAGAGATACCTACTCCGTGAGTGTTGAAATGAACCTTGGCAACTATCGCCTACAACACCTCGAAAGTGCCCGAATTGTCGAGAATACGCAAGCCATTTCCGTACCCAGCAGTCCCGTAGCGCTTGAAGTCCGTCTCAAGCCCGATTTGCAGGGGGCAATCGGCCGTCAAGAAACCGTCATTTTATTGGGTGGATGGAATCCCCAACTCATTAAAAATGGACAGGATACGCGCTATCAACCCAAGTTTAAGAAAGGGGGCAAACTAGTAGAAAATATAGTTGTCACAATTACGGCACCCGTCGACATCGCCCGTCAGATAATTGCAAAAATCGACTGGAAAGCGATTGATGGAGTTTTGTTGAAATAACTCAAAACCGAAGCGTCAAAGCACCCAGCGACAGCCCCGCCGCACTGCCGATAAGCAGGATTTTATGGTCCGACAAATCCTTTTTTTGTTGGACCAAATCGCACAACCCTAAAGGAATAGAAGCCGAAATACAGTTGCCATAATGGGCCAGTGTATTAATTAAACGGTGCTCGTTGAGATAGTATTGTTTGGCAAAAATCTCATTTCCAAACCGACTGGTTTGGTGCGGAATAACGTAATCGTATTCTGTCAAGGCTAGCCCTGAAAGCTGCTCATATTGGGCTAGAAACGGCTTCAATTCTTGCAAAGTGAGCGAAATAAGGCGCTTCCCATCCATTCTGAAATAAAATGATTCGTCGGGTGTATCAGCTGTCATACCACGATTTACGCTTCCGCCCGTGGGTATCCAAGCCAAATCAGCGCCTTCCGGATTGTTGATAAAATAGGGAAAAACGGGCACATAACCTTCGTCACTTCTGCTCAAAATAACCGCCACCGCAGCATCGCCCAACAATCCATACGTTTTGGGGTCTTGGGGATTCAGCGCGCGCGAAGCCAGCTCGGCAGATACAATGGCAATGGCGCGCACAGCGTTGCGTTGGAAATACAAATGCGCAATATCGAGCGCATTCAAAAAGCTCAGGCAGGTGGAATCTACGTCAAAACAAGGAAATTTGGCCGTTGTCCCCAACGCTTTTTTGATACGCCCTGCATTGTGCGGAATGGGGTAATCGTAGGAAGCCCCCGCGTAAATCAACAAATCTAGGGTATCGGCCGAAAGGCCCGCAGCAGACAGGGCCTTCTGTAAGGCCGTAGCCGCCATCGAAGCCACGGTTTCGTCGGATGCCGCCCAATGCCTCGTTTTTACGCCCGCATTTTTTTCAATCCAGCCCGCTGAAAGACCCATTTGAGCCTCCAATTGCACACTTTCAATGGCAACTCCAGGCAGGTATTTCTCAATGGCTTGAATCTGAATTTTCATATAATCTTCTTAAACGTACGCACTACACGGCGATGTTTTGCTCCTTTATCACTTACTTTTTCTTCGATAAAAACAACCACAGTATTTTTTATACCCTGCCCTTCTAACACCTCCAAAATAGCCGTTTCTATTAACTGGCTGACCATTGCTTTATTTTTCGGCTCTGTTTCTACCGCAACTTCTAGCCTATCTTCGGTCACTTGCCTAATGCTGTAATGACTAAAATCATCGGTGGCGCGGGCAATTTTTCGTACCAGCGTATCGGGAAATATCGAAATTATTTTTCCTTCTTGGTCAAAAAGAAGCACATCATCCGTTCGGCCTTCAATGCGCTCAATACCCGTCATCGCCGACCCGCACGGGCAAGGCGTAGTACGTTCAGCCAGAATATCTGTCATTTCGTACCGAATAATGGGCTGCGAAGTACGCGTAAAATCCGTTACGATGGGAATAAACCGATGTTTGCTCACGTATTTTTTTTCAAAAATGGCGACATCTTCGTTGAGGTGCATCGTTCCGTGCGCACAACTCACCCCCAAAAAGCCTTCGGTGCATTGATACACTTCGGTGATTTTAAGGCCAAACATGCGCTCAATCACCGTGCGGTCGTCATCATGCAGCACTTCGGCAAACGAAATGATTTGGTGAGGTGCAATGCTGAGATTCCCAGCTTGCTGCGCCTCCGCCAAATACCGTAAAAGAGAAGGTTGAGCAGCAACAATATCGGGCTTTAGGAGGTCTAGTTCGGCAACTAGTTCTTCGTTTTTTCTAAAGATATCAAAAAAGTAAAACGCCAACACCGAAGATTGGACCGAGCTGTACAAGTTACTATTGGCCCGCAGAAAAAACGCCACTTTTTGACGCTTAAAAATCGACCATTTCACCACACGGTGGAGCACCATCGCTACCCACTGCGCTCGCTCAATCTTGGAGGCCAGAAACAGCCCTCGCTTCCCGCTTGTTCCCGTCGACAACCCTAACGTAATACCGTTAAGCTCCGACGCAAAATCGCGGGTTTCTTCCGCTTGGAGTGCTATCTTCATTGCCTCTTCTTTGCGTATTGCTACGGTGTTTATTGCATCAAAATGTGCCATAAACAACTCTTTACGCATCAGCGGAATTTTGTCTAGGGGAACGTTTAAATAAGAGCGATAAAAAGTGGATTTAGGCAGTATAGTCTGGGCAAAACGATGCCAACGCCGTTGTTGAAAACGTTGTAGCTGCGCTCGATTTCGGAACAAGCCCCGCAACTTAATTTTAGCCAAAAAATAAATAATTTGAAGTTTGAAAAACATAGGTATCAACAAAACAGCCTTAAAAAGTATCGAAAGTTTTCAAGGATTGAATGAGGGAATATAAGTCAGCGTTTCGGGACAATGTGTAAAAAGCAGTCGATGCGTTGGGAAGGTTTGCTGATAGTTGCGCAGGGCCGAAAACGTAGTTTTATAGGCCGCCCAATCGTCAAAAAAGAGTTTTACGGTGGGGCTTGGTAAAATGCCCGCGTCCAGAGTTCTTTTGCGCCACGCGGCATCGGTGGCAAAAAATAACGTATGGTCAGCCGTGTGAATACGAATACCCAACTGCCCACGTGCATGTCCTGGTAGCTGCGCCAATTCAACCGAGCCATCCCCAAACACATCCTGAAATTGAAGGCTAGACGGCTCATCAGGGTTCTGCATTATGGCTTTATTTGAGATTACAGAATCCTCCGTTATTATCCGTACCCTTTCTTTCAAATCACTCGGAATCAGCGCCTTTACAATCCCGTGCCTGACCGCCCCCAAACCCTTCACCGACAACACTTGTTGCATAGCAGCTGAATGACAGACAATGGGTATTTTCGGAAAATCCAACATTCCCGCCACGTGGTCCGCGTGAAAATGCGAGATAATCATTCCGCTCAAATCCGAAGGTTTGATACTCACCTGCGCCAATTGCGCCATTGCCGTTTCTTCATTCTTAATAAAAGCTGGGGTAGCCCAGCCGTAAAATTTATCAGGAAAATGCCGTGTTGCTTCCAAGAATCGGGGAGCATATCCCGTATCAAACACATAAAGTCCGTGCCGTGGGTGTTCAATCAACAACCAAACCGCATAAAAACGGGCCTTCCCTCCACCATTTTTGGGGTCCACAATCCGATCATGGGCGGTGCAATACCCCGACGCAAAAAGGCGATAACTTACGGTTGTTGGGTTCGGTACCATTCAATAAACTCGACAATTCCTTCCCGAGTAGTTTGTACAGGGTGATAATTCAACAAGGTTTGTGCTTTGGAAATATCCATCGTCAGCGATTTTGCCAATACGCCAATGCCATACCGCGTCAGCGTAGGCTCAGGGCCGCTGGTGAGTTGGGCTTTCAGCTCCATCAATCGGGCCGCTGCATCGGCTATTGCCAAGGGCACGTGTTTTGTTACGGGCCTCAGACTAAGCTGTTTGAGTAAAAAATTGATTTCTTCCCACAAATTGACCGGCTCTCCATTTGTGATATTGTATGCTTGGCCCCAAGCCTCGGCAGGTGCCCTAAACGCACAATTCACGGCCTCAATAACGTTCAGTGCCGTGGTCAAATCCACAATATTTTGGCCGTTGCCAATGATTTTTAGGCGACCGCTTTCGTATGCTTTCAATAATCTAGGAAAGATAACGGTATCTTCCGCCCCGATGATGGCACGCGGGCGCAAAGCAATGGTTGAAAAAAAGGGAGAATGTTGGCTCAACACTTCCTGCTCAGCTTCCCATTTAGTGACAGCGTATTCATTGACCATTTTGGTAGGCAACGGGTCGCTTTCAGAAACATTCAATCGGTGCCGCGCATTAAAATAAATGCTCGGAGTAGAGATAAAAATAAACTTTTTAACGCCCGTTTTTTGGGCTACTTTCAACAGATTTTGGGTAACAATGACGTTAGCTTTTACAAATTCTTCACGCTTGCCCCACGGCGCCGACAACGCGGCACAATGCACAACCGCTTCGGTTTCAGCGAGCAACGTTTCACAAAAATCAACGTCTAATAAATCTCCCACCTCATAACAACACCCCTGCCTTTCAAATTCGGCTATCCGCTCGGTACGCCGGCCCGTTCCCACCACCCTTTGCGCGCTCTTTCGATGCGTAAGGTGTTTTAACAAACGCCCCCCTAAGAAACCTGATGCTCCAGTGATAACTATTTTTTGCATTCACGAAGCTAAATCTTAAAAATCGAATATGCTAGATTTCGGGTAGAAGATACATCAAAGACATGGACAGTCTCGGTATTTGGCACCCTCACTCGAACTTTGTAGTTGAGGACACCCGTGGGGAGTTTTCCTGCCAAATGCGTAAATAGAAAGGTTTTTTGTTTGACATTATAAGAGCCCATCACCATCGGGAAAGGTAGATTATTTTGAAAAAAACCACCCATCCACCAACCGTTATAGTGGGCTTCATACGGTTTTTTGGCATATCCTCCCTCAATCCAAGTAGCGCCTCCATCCATGCTTACATCGGTAAAGACCAAGGTGTGATTTTCGATATGCGTTTTGTAGGGGGCTATTTTTTTTTGCGCCAGAATAATGCTTTCCCTAACCATAGGATTCACCTTGCCTACGGTATTGGCTTCCCAATTCACGACACCATAATTTTGTAAATTGGCAAAACCCACAACGGCGTCATAGATTCGCTGTTCAAAAATATCGGTCGTTGCCAATGAATAAGGGCTAAAGTTGTAGGTCCGAGGAGTGGGTTCCCAATTGATAAAACCAAGTTTAGTCGGTTCAAGATAGCGAGCGCAATAGATGGTATTCCAAATCAGCAGCAGAAAATGGTCGTCGGTCTGCCAGACGAGTTCGGGCGACGTCGTTGTCAGCTCAAGAGTGTGCGTCCCTACGGGAAAATTAGCTTCGGCAAACCCTCGCCAATGCTGAAACGTAACCCGGTAAGCTTGGTTTGCCGCCCGCAGGCTCCCATCTTGGGCATGAAGCGTAACGCGCACGCGGCGGTTTCCGGTGGTGATATCTGCACCAATATCAACAATGTGGTAACGCGTAGGAGCCCCAGGCGTTACGTTGGTTTTAGGGGGATTTTTTAATCGAATTATGTCCGTATTCACCCATTGGTTGTACTGAGAGTCGTATTGCAATATAGCCCACATCGCAAACTGCTGCACAAAATCCCAGCCTTCCATGTAATTCAACTCCTCATTTACGGCCCGATTGTTGAATTTATTTCGCAAATTCCAGATAGGGTTGTTAGCAGTATTGTACGTAACATTTCCATTATCATCGAATTGTCTAAAAATAAAAGGATCTGCCTGATTGACGGGGCCCGCGCCATATTGCCAAATCTTTGAGTTGTTGCTATAATACCGTGTTTTGTAAAACAATTCGGTAAACACATAACTCCACCGGTGCTGTACATAGTCAAAAAATTGTGAATCGGTTAAGTCTTTAAAGGCAGGATCAGTGCCTCCGTTGAAGGCATGGCGGTATTTTCCATTGTCCCATACCTGCCGGCCTCTGAGAATACTTATCCATTCTGCATTGGAGAACGTTTCAATGTCCCACCGCAAAAAGCCGATTCTGCCATCTCCCGCGTATTTTCCTCGACGATCCAGTTCATGCTCGGTCAGTAAAAAAGGGTTCCATTTACTGGCTTCATTGACGTCATCAATGGTCACAAAGAGAAAAGGGGCATCAAAGCACTTAAAGCGCTGCCCTTGTGCCGAAAGCAGCCGATTAGGGTCAGGGTTGTAAATAGGATTTTTGGGAAACGACTCTCCATCAACCGTAAACGCATCCCTGAAAGCCCCTTCATTGATGTCGGTGTATCGATTTTCTTTCGGTTTACCTTCAACAGCACTACCAAAAAAAGCTTTAAATCCATAATCTCGAAAATCGGTGACATCATCCCAAACGACTTTTTGGGCCTCAAAAAGTTTGAATAAATGCCGAAAAGGCTCGTTGGACGCGCTACTAGACAAATCAAATTTACCAAGCTTTTGCGTGGGTGTGTAGCCAGATGGGTACCCACCTTCATCTGACTCATAAATTACCTCTTTCGGAATTCCCTGACTGTGAGCGACTCCCGCCATTAAATGAACCAACAACAAAACGCAAATCTTTTTTTTCATGATAATTAAAATCGAATTCCCGTAAAAAGACCATTGTTTACCATCCAAAGCATTTGATCAAGGGCATTCACTTCGCCATCCAAATTAGCGTCGCTGGGCAAATAGCGAGCAAACTGTCCGTTTTGTTGCTGCCAAATAATCACGTCATTGGCATTCACCTCCCCAAGCTTTGTTTTTTGTAAATCTCCCGCATACATCATATAGCGATTATCAAAACGTTTTTGCCCAATGGATGATATTCCAGGCGGGATGTACGATTGATGAATGGTGAAATCATAAAAAAAGTGATCATAAATAAACAGCGCTGGCGTACCCGAAACAATGCCGACGTGGTTGCGGTGCTCAACCGCAACGTAGTAATTGGTGTAGTTTTTTAACTTATCAGGGCACCCAGTCACCACACTCAACCCATTTTTTTGTAATACGGCCGCTGCCTTAAAAACCGTTGTGGCGGGGTCATTGGGACTGGTACGCAGCGATACCAAAATCCAATCCGTAGCGTTGGCAGCGTAGGGAGACATCGTTTCGGTGCCCGAATAATTCCAAGGTGCGCCATAATAGGGCTGTCTCGCAGGAGTTGCCACCCCTAAAGCATTAATGGGCGTTTGACCCGGCAAAAGGCCTTTCTGGTTTAAGGAGGTTGTCATCTGTCCTATTCCTTTTTGATAGGGTCCTTCCAATAAAAGGTATAAGCTGCCCACACTTTCAGGAAACGGAATAGTTCTGACGGTTACTTTGGCGGTACTGGTACAGCCTGATGTCATCTGTGCCGTAACATAAAAATCGGTAACGGGGCTAGTAAGCAGTGCATTTTCAGGGTTATCCACAATGGTACCTGTTACACTCCCCTGCCGCCATACCATCGAGACAAAGTCAGCGGAGTTGGTAACCATTTTAGGCAGAGAAAAAGGGCCTTTATGACAAATGGTAGTATCGACCGTCACTAATTTGACCACTGCACAGGGCACTAATTTCCATATCTCCCCGCCAATCTTCCCATCATCAGCGGTAAAGTATACGGTATCGGCCACCGACATCATATTACTAATTCCACTGCTTGTACTCCCCACCCGTAGTTCTTTCAAGGCGGCAGTCCCCGCCTCTTTTCCGTCTGATTTCCAAAGCTCTTGGCCTTTCTCTCCGTCGTTTGCGGAAAAATACACGACTCCTTTTCCATCGGTAAAAAACAAGGGATTACTCGCGGAGGCTCCGCCACCAAGGGCAATTTTTTTCACCATCAACGTACCAGCTCCTGTTCCATCCGACTTCCAAAACTCACGCCCCGTTACCCCATTTACTGCCGAGAAGTACAACGTGCCGCGTATATTACTCAGATAATATGGGTTAGAACCTAAGTTACCTGCTTGCATATCTGCCACCAATACAGTCCCCGCAGCAGTACCGTCTGATTTCCAAAGCTCATAGCCGTTGGTTCCATTATTAGCCGAAAAATACACAAAGCCGTTTAGCTCAGTCAAAAATTGGGGCATCGAGCTTTGGTTACCACTCCAAATATCTTTGACCAGTGTCGTTCCCGCAGCGGTGCCGTTCGACCTCCAAAGTTCATAGCCATGGGTCCCGTTGTCGGCCACAAAATACAACGTGCCATTTACGTTGGTTAGATTCTGCGCTGCGCTACTAGATGACCCAACATAAATATCCTTAATCAACGTTGTCCCTGCTTCGGTACCGTCAGTTTTCCAAAGTTCGTAGCCATTTGAACCGTCATCCGCGACAAAATATAAAACGCCATTTACGTTGGTTAACCCTTGGGGATTACTCCCTCCATTGCCCAGCAGAATATCTTTTACCAATACAGTTCCCGCTTCGGTACCGTCAGATTTCCAAAGTTCGCTTCCGTGAACAAGGTCAGAAGCCACAAAATACAGGACGCCGTTGACGTTCGTAAAACTTTCTGGCATACTACCCATACTGCCCGGATATATATCTTTTACTCGCACGGTTCCACTTGCAGAGCCATCTGATTTCCAAAGCTCATACCCAAAATCTGACTGGTCGGCGGCAAAATAGAGAAGATTCCCTGCGCTGGTCAATCCATAAGCAGAATAAGGCAAATCGGTTACTTTTATCGTTTCTTTAGCTGTACCATTCGACTTCCAAAGTCCAACGGTAGTGCTGTTTTCTTTGGCCGTAAAAAACAGCGTGCCTTTGTGATTCACCAAAAAACGTGGATCACTGCTCAAGGTTGTCCCTGGGCGAATGGGATCAGTAAGTGAATTAATATCTTTGAGAAGAACGGGAGTCTGTGCATACATCACACCCGTAAGGAACAACAACCCGCCGCCGAAAAAACGCCGCTTTGACAGCAGGTGATTGACCGCGAATGCCCACAGATGGGCGATTTTGTAGATACGCATTTTGATTGGCATCGAGTTTCTTGCTCTAACACTTAAATAAAGCCTCAAGCGTTAGAGCAAGAAAAATGCCAAAATGCGTTGTATCAACGGGTCTCAAAAAAGAGCCACTCAATGGCCTTGGGGAATTCTTTCCCCCATCGGGTTTCGTTATGCTCTCCTTTGGGGTCAATGGAGAGCTTTAATTGCAGGCGCTCTGGCGACCATCCTTGTCGCTCTACGGCCTCTTTGAGGCGTTCTGTACTTTGAATCATGTACCGCCCTTCTTTACCTCCTGCGTATACATAAATCTTCGTTTCCATCGGATTGAAAAACTCAATGGCGTCGAAGTATATTTTTTCAGAAACCCATAAAGACGGCGAAAATATCATTAAACGACCAAGTACTTCGGGGTACATCAAACCCGCATAGATACTTATCAGTCCACCCATGGAGCTTCCTCCCACGCCCGTATGCTGGCGCTCAGGACGGGTCCGGTAGTGTTTGTCAATGTACGGTTTTAACGTACGTACGATAAAATTGGCATATTTTTTTCCAGAGCCTTTCCCAAATTTAGGATTGGCATAGGGGGCAAATTCGTGCAAACGGTCTTCGTCGGCATGGTCTATGGCCACAATAATCACACTTTCTTTTCCCTGAGCAGCCAGAATAGCCATCCTTTTATCGATTTCCCAATTTCCATACACCGAGCCATCTTCAAACAGGTTTTGACCGTCTTGAAGGTAAACCACTGGGTAACGTTTTTCAGAAGTATAATAATCGTGAGGAAGTAAAATGCGAATGCGGCGCGTGCGCCCTAGCTGTGGCATTTCAAATTGTTCCGCAACCGTTTCTACGGTTGGAATAAGGAGTGGGTCAAAAGAGCGCCCATCTTTACGCCAGTGAGGTACAAAATCTTTTTGGGACTTTGTTTTTGCGCGAACTCTGCGATTTTGAGGCGCTTCTCCAAAAGAATCAAGCTCTACTTGATCCCATCCTCCACGAGTGTATTTATATTCGAGTGGTTTATCAAACAAAAAATCAGACGGAAATTGAAATCTATATTTACCCGGCTCTACCTTCTGCATTCTGAATCGCTCAATGTCGGGAAACCATTCACAAAAATTTCCAGCAATATATACAGGCCGCTCGTCGTCAACGGCAGTCGTCAACTCCAGCGCCAAAGACGCATAACTGTTACTCATCACTATTCCATCATAAGTTAGTGTCACATTAACACTTACAAAGGTACTAAGGTTCAACCAAATCTTTAAAAACTGACGATTGATTCTGCGGTTTTTTATTTTTCTGAAGATTGCCGATACCAATAACGGATAACTACTTTTTGTAATTCTCTCTTTATGATCAACTCCGCCAAAGGGCGCAGTTTGGACGTCAGGCGCTCCGGTATGTGCTTTTTTAGTTGTTTTTCGGTTAAATCAACCCGATTTAAGACATTTTTGAGTGTTCCCCCCTTGGCCAAATGCGCATCCAAGGCCTTTACGAGTTTTTCACACAATTCTTCAAAAGAACAATTCACCAATGACTCGGGCGATAAGGGTATTTGTGCCGTCTGAAAATCTTTTGTTATTTGAAGAAGCAAATCCCGCAGCAGATCAGGCATATTTAGATACGCTTGAATGGCTTCATTTGTATTGACAATCAAATCATCCGATGGTTGTTCCATAAAATGTAATTAAGTGTTATGCTCCAAAAGAAGAAAAAAGTCATTTGGTCCGCAACGTTTCACAAAATAAAACTTTTCCCTGCAACCTTCCGTTATTTATACGCCACATAAATCATTTTTTAAGTTATGCCTTACCCGTTTTTGCCCCATAAAACCGTTGTACTCACCCGCTTCACCCTCGCAACGCTAACCTTTATACTCATCTCGTTTACCCTTAGTTGGGCACAACCCAAAGTAAACGTCGCCCAACTGAAGGCTAAGTTTCCGAATGAAGAAATGGCGTATCTCAACCGCTCCGAACAGGTAACGGTAGATTTGGTTAATGGGGCCTTGCAAATCGACGTTTTGCACCAGGAAGACCGCGTATTTTTGGATGAACGCGCCAGCGTTTGGGCCGACGAGCGCATTTATTTTTCGGACGCGTTTCAAGAAATCAAGGATTTGGAGGCCATTTCGTACGTTCCCGAAAAAGCAGGATTTAAACGTACGCCCGTCACCGACTTCAAAACCGAGCGCCCCAGCCCAGGAGGAGGGATATTTTTTGATGATATGCAGGTTAAAAAATTTACGTTTCCAGGGGCAAAACAAGGAGGCATCGGCACCGTATCTTACCGTGAACGCATCAAAAACCCGTATATGCTTTCGGGGTTTGTATTTGGCAACTACGTGCCCGTAATCAACAGCGATTTTTCAGTTACGTTTCCTGCCTCGGTTAAAATATCCTATAAAACCTACGGCGATATGAAGGGGATTACGTTTAAACAAACCACCCTGAACGGCAAAACAACCTACGCTTGGAAAGCCCAAAACCTGAAAGCTTCTCCGCTCGAAACCGAATCCCTCTCCCTGCGTTATTATGTACCGCAAGTGCTTTTATTCATCGAAAGTTATACCGTCGACGGCAAAACCACGGAGGTATTGGGAAATGTACAAAAGCTGTTTAATTACTATAAAAGTCTGGTCAAAGACCTCAACAAACAACCTAATGCTCCTTTGCAAGCCCTCACCGACTCCCTGACGAGGGGCAAAACTGACGAAGAAAAAATAAAGTCGGTTTATTATTGGGTGCAAGACCACATTAAATACATTGCCTTTGAAGAAGGCTTGGGCGGTTTTATTCCCCGTCAAGCGGCCGACGTTTGTCAAAAACGCTACGGAGATTGTAAAGACATGGCTAGTTTGACCTCTACAATGCTCAATTTGGCGGGCGTTCCAGCACATTTGGTCTGGATTGGTACGCGTGATATTCCGTATCGTTATGTGGAAAACCCCTCGATGAGTGTTGATAACCACATGATTGCGGCCGTTAAGCGCAATGGTAAATGGCAGTTTTTGGATGCCACCGACGACCGTATTGATTTTGGCCTACCTACATCTCACATTCAGGGAAAAGAAGCAATGATTATGACCTCTGAAGACAAATATGAAATCGTAACGGTGCCTATTGTTCCAGCTGCACAAAATTTCCGAAGGGATTCCATGATTCTTTCGCTCGACGGCAAGACGCTGAAAGGCAAAGGCACGTTGATGTTTGAAGGTTTGTGGAAAACATCCGTAAAATCGGCGATTCAATACCGTTCGGAACCGCAACGAGATGAGTATTACAAAAACATTCTCAGTCGCGGCTCCAACAAGTCCACGCTGGAAAAACGGACGGTTTCGGGCATCAATCAGCGGGATGTTCCTGTGCAATTTGATTACACATTTCGGGTGCCCGACTACGTGCAGGAAGCGGCGGGCGAGTTGTTTATCAACCCCCACTTGATACGTACCTGGGCGGATAAACGCATGGAAGATACACGTAAAAATGACTGGAAACACGAATTTGCGCATACGCAAGAAACCGTCGAAATTTTACCGATTCCCGCAGGATATGAGGTTTCTTACTTGCCCGAAAACAGGTCGTTTGCCAATCCTGATTTTGGGTTTGCACTTAGTTACGAACAAAAAAATACGCAAATCATTGTTCGTAGTAAACTAACACTCAACACATTACTTGTCAAGAAAACGAGTTTTTCTGAATGGAATAAAATGGTAGAAGCGCTGAATGAAGCGTATAGTGAAGTGATTTCGTTGAAGAAAAAATAAAAAAAGGCTTGGCAAGACTGGGCGTCCCCGACTGGGCGTCCCCGTTTTTAAAACTTGCCAAGCCTACAAATGACTTATCGCTTTTTACCTATTTTTTTCTCTACTCGCGTTTCCTGCTTTTTGGGATTGCTCAAAAGTCGGTCGGCCAAATCGGGGCGTTTAAGCTTGTTTAATCGGCTTCTAATCAGGCTTCTAAATTCGGGCTTGTACCAGAAGAAATACCGATTTTGATCCAATTTTTCTTCTTTTGTTTTGGCCGTAAAAACGGGCTTCAACGTATAGGGATGAACGCCCGAATAGTAAATCACCTCCGCCACGGTCATGGGCGTGGGTGTAAAATCCTGCACCTGCTCCAGCCGGAAGCCAAGGTCCTTGGTTTCGGCCGCCAAATTGGCCATATCTGCTTCTTCGCAGCCGGGGTGGGAAGAAATGAAATACGGAATCAGCGGTTGGTTCAGATTATGTTTGTCGGAAATCTTATCGTATTTCTGTTTAAACAATTTAAAATACTTAAACGACGGCTTACGCATTACGCGCAGCGTGTCGTCAGAGGTGTGTTCGGGCGCTACTTTCAACCGGCCCGACACGTGGCGCGTAATGAGTTGCTCCATGTATTCGTCGTGGTTGTTGTCTTTGTTGTTTTTGTTGAAATCATCCACCAACAAATCGTAACGAATTCCCGACCCTACAAAGGCCTTTTTCACTTTCGGATGCGCATCTACTTTTTTATATAACTCCGTAATGGGCTTGTGGGAGGTATCCAAATTTGAACAAATCACAGGGTGAATACAGCTCGGACTCGTGCAACGCGCACAAATGGATTCATCTTTGCCTTTCATGCGGTACATATTGGCCGACGGCCCACCCAAATCGGAGATATAACCCTTAAATTCAGGGTGTTTTGTTACCTCCTCCACTTCTTTCATGATTGACTTCTCGCTCCGCGATGCAATGAATTTTCCCTGATGCGCCGAGATGGTGCAGAAACTACACCCACCAAAACATCCCCGGTGCATGTTGATGGAAAACTTAATCATTTCGTAGGCAGGAATCGTGCCGCGCGTTTTGTACTTGGGGTGCGGCAAACGCGTATAAGGCAAGTCAAACGATGCATCAATCTCTTTTTCGTCCATGATTTTGAACGGCGGATTGATGACCAATGTTTGGTTGCCTACTTTCTGGATGATTCGGTTGGCCTGCCATTTATTGGATTCTACCTCTACAATCTTGAAGTTGGCGGCGTACTTGATTTTATCCTGTAAGCATACTTCATGGCTCGCCAGCTCTACTGTTTCCCAGCCTTTATCGCTCGGCAACTCTGCTTCTGAGTCCTGCAAGTAGGCGATTTGGTTCACGTTGCGAATGGTATTCAACGGAACTCCTTCGCGCACCAACTTCAACAGCTCACGCAGGGGCTGCTCGCCCATGCCATAGACCAGCAAATCGGCTTTAGAATCGGCCAAGATGGTGGGCATCAACTGGTCTTTCCAGTAGTCGTAGTGCGTCACGCGCCGCAATGACGCCTCAATTCCGCCAATCAGTACTGGCACATCGGGGTAGAGTTCTTTTAATATATTGGAGTAGACCGTGGTGGCATAGTCTGGGCGAAAACCCGCCTCGCCGCCTGGCGTGTACGAGTCGTTGGAGCGCAGGCGTTTGTTGGCCGTGTAGTGATTCACCATCGAATCCATGCAACCCGCCGTAACGCCAAAAAAGTATTTAGGTCGACCGAATTTTTTAAAATCCCGTAAATCGTCTTTCCAGTTGGGTTGGGCTACCACCGCCACCTTGAAGCCTTCGCTTTCCATGATACGGCCGATAACGGCTGTACCAAAGGCAGGATGGTCTACGTAGGCATCCCCCGAAACCAACACAACATCCACTTCGTCCCAGCCTCTTTTTTCAACCTCTTTTTTCGTCAGGGGCAACCAGTCAGTGATGGGTCTTTCTATCATAAAAACATTTCTTTTTCTTGCGGAATGTAAATTGGCGTGTTGTCATTTCACGCTTACATTCAACCAAATTTAGGGTGAAATAGTTTTGGTCTTCATTAAATACAAAAACAGTTCACAATCAACAGATAAGGTACTTATACTGTAAATTGTGAACTGCAAATGATTGAAAGGCAGCGTTAAACACCACCCCTGCGGTTATCGTGCTACTTCGATATTGACCATTTTACCTTTGATGGTATTGCCGCTCATGGCTTCCACCACTTTGCGGGCGTCGCGCTCGGGAACATCCACAAACGAGTACGCATCAAAAATATCAATTGAGCCAATCACGCGGCCAGGAATACCCGCCTCGCCAGCGATAGCGCCAACGATGTCGCGTGGTTGAACGCGGTCTTTACGGCCCACGCTCACAAACAGGCGAACCATACCCGGTTCGTTGCGTTTTGGACCACCGCCTTCACGGGGACCTCTGTCGCCGCCACGGTCGCCGAAACGGCCTGAGCCACGCTCTTCGCCTCTTCCGCCGCGGTCTTCAAAACGGCCACGTTTCTCAAATCCTCTTTCTGATGGGCGACGGTCACGATCAGCATCCCATGCCAAATCATTGTCGGCAAATTCGCTTTTCTGAACACCCATATTGATTTTGACCAATGCGGCCACAATCTGCTCCGTAGTGAAGCCAGTGGTATGGTGCAACATACCCAACATATCTTCGTACAAGTCCAAATCGCCAGTCGAAACCGCCTCTTCTACTTGCGAGATAAAACGGGCTTTGCGTACACCTACGATGTCTTCAAAAGTTGGAATAACTCCTTTGTCGATTTTTACTTTGGTGTAGGTCTCAATTTGGCGCAAACGGTATTTTTCATCTTTGGCTACCAACGTCAGCGCTTTACCCGTTAAGCCAGCACGGCCAGTACGACCGATACGGTGCACGTAGTATTCTTCGTCGAGCGGTAAGTCAAAGTTGATAACGGCGTCGATACCCGACACGTCGATACCGCGAGCGGCTACGTCGGTGGCTACCAAGATATTGGCGGCTCCCGAACGAAACTTCGCCATTACTTGATTCCGTTGTGTTTGGCGCAAATCGCCGTGCAAACTTTCGACCGAATATCCTTTGGAAGAAAGTTCTTCGGTTACTTCGTCTACTTTCCGCTTGGTGTTACAGAAAATAATAACCTGCTTTAAATCATAGGCATCCAATACCCGGCAAGTCACTTCAATTTTGCCCCGTTGTTTTACTTCAAAATACGTTTGCTCAATGTTTTCGTTGGTAACTTCCTTCCGCGTAATTTTAATCTGGACGGGATCTTCTTGGAATTTTTGAGCGATGCCCATGATGGGTTTCGACATGGTAGCCGAAAACAACACCGTTTGGCGCTCATCGGGTACACTTTCCAGAATGGTATCAATATCTTCACGAAAGCCCATATCGAGCATTTCGTCGGCTTCGTCTAATACTACATAATTTACGAAATCTAGCTTAAGCGCCTTACGCTCAATAAGGTCCATGACACGACCGGGCGTTCCGACCACAATCTGGGCACCTATTTTCAACGAACGAATCTGACGTTCAATCGAATCGCCACCGTAAACGGTTTCGAGTTTCAACCCTTTTTTGTATTTGGCCAAACGACGTAACTCTTCGGTTACCTGTACTGCCAACTCACGGGTAGGACACAACATTAATACTTGGGTACGCTTATCGGAGATATCCACTTTTTCGAGAGCAGGAATACCGAAAGCGGCGGTTTTGCCTGTTCCTGTCTGGGCTTGTCCCAATACATCACGGCCTTCCAAAAGGGACGGGATGGCTTCTGCCTGAATGGGTGAGGGTTTGGTAAAACCCATTTCTGTTACTGCTTTCAGAATTTCTTCTGAGAGGCCTAATGAATCAAAAAGTACTTCCATTGATTGTTTTTGCGTGCTTACGCACAAGTTAAACGGTTAATAGTATTCCCGTTAATTGTTCGAGCGGTAAGCACAACATGGCATAGAAGGGTTTCTAGCCGGCGAAAACCTTTCAACAATTACCTTCCCTCGACGAGTTTTTAACTCAACCTATCGGCGGATACGATCAATAACAGGATTTTTAAAAATTGCCCATGCACTGAACACTCATGAAATCTCAATGAGCCGGTGCCAAATAATTCGAAGCGTGATTTTCTAACAGACAAAAATGGGGACTCCAATACCCCATGGGAGAAAAAGACGCAGAGACGTTAAGAAGCGCTCGGTGCAGTTATTTTATGCAAAAGTAAGAAGAATATTGGATTTTTCCCAATCAGCGCAATAAATTTTGTATTTTTTTAATATTATACCTCGCTTACACTTCCTGCCTCACACTTCAAGACGCGTGCGGGGTACTTTTTTAGAAAATCATAATTGTGGGTAGCCATCAAAATGGCGGTTCCTGCGGTATTAATACTCTGAAACACCTGCATGATTTGTTCGCCTACTTCAGGGTCGAGGTTTCCCGTCGGCTCATCCGCCAACAAAATCTGGGGTTCGTTTAGCATGGCCCGCGCAATCACGACCCGCTGCTGCTCGCCGCCCGAAAGTTGATGGGGCATTTTCTTTTGTAAAGTACCCAACCCTACTTGCATTAGCACTTCCGAAATTCTGTTCTTGATGGTGGCTTTGTCAGTCCACCCAGTGGCTCGCAGTACAAACTCAAGATTTTCTTCCACAGTACGGTCAAAAAACAGTTGAAAATCTTGGAAGACAATGCCGATTTTACGCCGTAGAAAAGGTACATCGGCTTGTTTGAGCTTTTGCAACTGATAGCCAACCACCGTTCCAGTACCCGATTCCAACCACAGGTCGGCGTAAAGTGTTTTGAGCAGAGAGCTTTTTCCACTTCCCGTTCGTCCAATCAAAAAAACAAAATCGCCTTTATTTATTACGAAATTTACATCTGCCAATACCAGCTTGTTGCCGTTTTGATAAATGTCGGTATTTTCGAGTTGAATAATCGGTTCAGATGAAAAAGCAGTCATAGTTCAGTAGTGAGTAGTGAGTAGTCAGTAGTGAGTACTTAGTAGTAAACGTTGTGGTTTTTCTACTGACTCCTGACTACTCACTCCTATTTTTATTGGTTTCCTTTTTTGTAGTCAGACAGGAATTTCTCCAAGCCGATGTCGGTCAGAGGGTGTTTAAGCAAGGAGGTAATAACGCTTAACGGGCAAGTAACCACATCGGCGCCCAATTCAGCACATTTCAAAAGGTGGATAGAATGACGAACCGATGCCGCCAAGACTTCGGTCGTATAACCGTAGTTTTGATAAATGGTCACAATCTGCTCAATCAAATCCATCCCGTCCATTGAGACATCGTCCAAACGGCCAATGAAAGGAGACACGTAGGTAGCGCCCGCTTTGGCCGCCAACAACGCCTGCCCCGCCGAAAACACAAGGGTACAGTTGGTCTTAATACCACGATCTGAGAGATGTTTGATGGCTTTTACTCCATCTTTAATCATGGGTACTTTTACGACAATTTTCTCGTCAATTTCAATCAACTCATCCGCCTCTTTGATCATACCCTGAAAATCAGTAGCAATTACTTCGGCACTTACGTCTCCATCTACAATGTCACAAATTGCTTTGTAGTGAGCCATGATGTTGGCTTTGCCAGTGATTCCTTCTTTTGCCATCAAAGATGGGTTGGTAGTAACGCCATCCAACACGCCCAGTTCATAGGCTTCCCGGATTTCACTCAGATTTGCGGTATCAATAAAGAATTTCATAAAAGTCTTTTTAAGTTATCACTTGCAAAGTTAGGTAAACCCTTTGTTTCATGAAACTTTTAATTGAATTTATGGCAGATAACCTACTCTCTTTACCATCACCTTTTTTTGGGTAACAAACACGCTGATTCATGCGTTTTTAACATCCGAAACTTGTATTATAAAAATTAATTATTGTAATTTGCCGTCTGGTTAAAGCATTTGTGACAACAAATACTTGGAACAGTCCAAAAACGTAGTAGTGAGTGCGTTACAAATTGCGAAAACCAATTAGGTAATTATTCACAAAAACCAATTTTCAACCTATGATGAACAGTTTCCCCTTAGCAGGTCGGGCTTCTTTAGCTCGACAGATGCTTTTTGTCAGCAAATTTTTGTTGACAGTCCTAGTGTCAGTAGTCTCGTTGGGAGTATGGGCCCAAGAAAAACAAGTGTCTGGTAATGTAAAAGATGCAAGCGGCACGGGTATGCCTGGCGTTAGCATCGCCGTAAAGGGGACCCAGCGAGGTGCCAACACCGACGTAAATGGTAATTACAAGATCTCCGTACCCGACAATGCCACGCTCGTGTTCAGTTATGTGGGATACAAATCCCTGGACGTAGCAGTTGCTGGTCGTGACGTAGTTAACGTTACTTTAGAAGAAGACAATCAAGTCCTTAATGAAGTAGTTGTGATTGGTTATGGTACTGTTCGCAAAAAAGATGCTACGGGTGCAGTCAATGCTATTGGGGTGAAAGACTTCAACAAGGGTGTCATCACTTCTACCCAGCAACTTCTTCAAGGTCGTGTAGCTGGTGTGGCCATTACCCAAAACAATGGTGAACCAGGTGGTGGTATCAACGTTCGTATCAGGGGTACATCTTCTGTACGTGGTGGTAACGGCCCTCTTTTTGTAGTGGACGGTGTGCCTTTGGCAGGCAACAACGTTACTGGAGATGGTCAAAACGGCGGTTTGGGAGGTTCAGCACCTCGCGACCCACTGAACTTTTTGAATCCTGACGACATCGCCAGCATGGACATCTTGAAAGATGCCTCTGCTACTGCTATTTACGGTGCGCGTGGCGCAAACGGTGTGATACTAATTACAACCAAAAAAGGTAAAGGCAAAGGGTCTGTTGATTACTCTTATTCACTGGGTGTGAGCAATATCACTAAAAAGTTCGACCTTTTGAGTGCTGATGAGTATGTAAAGGCAGGCGGTACCAACAACGGTGCAAAAACTGACTGGCAAGATGAAGCCTTCCGTACGGCTCTTACCAACCAACACAACATTTCGTACGGTGGTGGCGATCAGTCGAGCAACTACCGCTTTTCTTTTGGAGTTCTTGACCAAGAAGGTATCATCAAAAACTCTGGTATCAAGCGTTATTCTGGTTCGTTCAGTGGTAGCAAAAAGTTTATCAACGACAAACTTACCATAGGCTCAAGTATCAATTTCGCTCAAACATTGGATAGTGGTGTACCCGTAACAGACAATGCAGGTTTCTCAGGTGACTTGTTGGGCGCGATTTTGAAAACAAATCCAACCAATAAAGTTTATAACGCTGACGGTACGCCTTTTCAGACTACTTCTGTAGAACCCAACCCAATTGCAATTCTTAAATATACCAGAGATAATACCAAAGCCATACGTGTTCTCGGAAACTTGAATGCAGAGTATGAAATTATCAAGGGATTAAAGTTTAAAACCGTATTGGGTTTTGACCAATCTATGTCTTCTCGTAAGGCGGCTTTCTCACCTTTGTTGGTAGCTGCTGATATTGATAAAATCGGACAGGTTTACTTGACTGATATCGAAACAGAAAACCGCTTGATGGAAAACTACTTTACCTACAACAAAAAGTTTGGTAATGTTACTTTCGATGGTTTGTTGGGTTATTCATACCAAAGCTTTGATTTTTATCAGAAAAATGCAAACGCAACCAATTTTAGAACCACTGATATGGATTTGATGATTAACAACCTGTCGTCAGCCAACAACTCTGCTGGTAAGGGAAGTATCATTAATGGATCAAGTTCTAACTTCAATGAGTTGCAGTCGTATTTTGCACGTGCCAACTTCGGTATTGGTGAAAAATACCTCGTTACGGCTACTGTTCGTGCAGATGGTTCTACACGTTTTGGTGGCAACAACAAATATGGGGTATTCCCTTCTTTTGCAGCCAAATGGCGCTTAATTGAAGAAGATTTTGTTCCTAAGAATGTGTTCTCTGATTTAGGCTTGCGTGTAGGTTATGGTGTGACAGGAAACCAAGAGCTTCCGCACAATCTCTACATGCAAAGACAACGCTACGGAGGTGCAGGCATTGGCAATGGCGGTACACAATGGAATAATGGTGGCTTAGCAACGGTAGCTTTTGCAAATCCTAACTTGAAATGGGAGTCAACAGCTCAAATCAATGTAGGCCTTGATTATGCTTTCTTAAACAATCGTATTTCTGGTTCGGTAGAATATTACCGCAAAAACACCAACGATTTATTGATTCAAATTCAATCAGCACAACCTGCAATTTCTCCTTTCGTTTGGACCAACTTAGATGCTGATATCATCAATAGCGGTATCGAACTGAGCTTAAACGGTATAGTGGTAGATAAGACAAACTTTGGGTTTGACATCAATGCAAACGTAGCATACAATAAAAATCAGGTAAATAACCTTTTGGGAGTTTATGACACAGGCTCAATCAATGGACAAGGTTTGACGGGTGCATTTGCACAACGTATCCAAAGTGGTCAGCCTTTATATGCTTTCTTCTTGCGTGAGTTTGGTGGTTATGATGAGGCAGGTAACTCTCTGTATCCTATAGGTGATTTCCAGAAGTTTTTAGATGGCAAAAGCCCACTACCTACGGTTACGGGTGGTTTGACTTTCAGTCTTCGTTACAAAAATTTTGACTTCAGCACTTTCTTCAATGGTGTTTTTGGCAACTATATTTACAACAATACAGCCAATGCCTATTTCACAAAAGGCTCTTTTGCCAATGGTCGTAACGTAACAAGAGATGTAGTTTCAAGCAAAGAAGGTCCTCTAAATGCGCCTGACGTATCTACTCGCTTCTTAGAAAAAGGAGATTTTGTACGTTTACAAAACCTTAACCTTAGTTATAAAGTTAATACTGGTAACAGTGCTATACGGAGCTTGCGGTTTTTCGTAACAGGGCAAAACCTGTTGGTATTTACCAAATACACAGGTCAAGATCCAGAGGTAAATACCAACAAGCAGATAAATGGCGTGCCTTCATTAGGTATTGACTATACGGCCTTTCCAAGAGCCCGTACGTTCACTTTTGGAGCAAACATTTCATTCTAGTTAAAACTAACCACAACAATGAAAAAAACAACATCAAAACTAATGTACTTGTGTGGATTGGGTGCGCTTGCCCTTACCTCATGTACCGATTTAGTAGTGAAAGAAAAAGATTCAACCATTGTTCAGACAACTGGTGGTACTACCACTACTGGTAATCCAACAGAACTACTAAATGCGCTTTACAATGACTTGGGTGTATTCAATGACCAAGCTAACTTATATTCTCTTGGCCAGCATCCCTCAGCCGAAATGATTCCCCCCACTCGTGGGGTAGACTGGGGCGATAACGGTGTATGGCGGACGTTGCACGCTCACACATGGGATGCAACTCACGCCCAAGTTCTAAACACTTGGAACACACTCAATGGTCGTGCGTATCAGTGCGAACAGCTCTTAGCTTCCAATCCCAGCATTGTACAGGCAGCAGAAGCGAAAGCCATCCGTGCCATGTATATGTACCATGTAATGGATTTCTTTGGTCAAGTACCACGTCGTACAGTTGATCAAGGTGTAGATGCACTTCCTTCGGTACTTTCGCGTTCAGAAGCCTTTGATTTTATCGTAAAGGATTTGACAGAAGCTCTTCCGAATTTGCCGAAGTTGGGGCCTGCAGCTATCAATGCACGCGCTTCCAAAGCCATGGCCAATGCGCTTTTGGCACGTTTACATTTGAATAAAGCAGTTTACAAGTCAGCTAAGCCTGAAGGCCCTTATAATTTCGATAAAGCTGACATGGACAAAGTTGTTCAGTATTGCGATGCTGTCAAAGCGGATGGTTTCGATTTAGATCCTGATTTCTTCAATCCATTCACTGCCAACGTATCAAAAGATAAAATCTTTACTGACTTGCAAGGCTCGCCTCGTAACCGTTGGATGATGACCATGCACTATGACCAAGGTGGTTTTGATGCTGAAAAAGATGGCCCATGGAATGGATTTGCTACTTTGGCTGAATTCTATGATAAGTTTGAAGCAAATGATGAACGTCGTTTCCGTGAAGTAGGTTTCCAAAAAGGTTACGGTGGTGTGCACAAAGGTTTCTTAATTGGTCAGCAATTTAGAGAAAATAGAACTCCAATCGTGGATTCTCGTTCTAAAAAGCCTTTGATTTTCACACGCGATGTTCCCTTAGCAGGGGCTTCTACCGAAAAAGGAATTCGTGTCATTAAATATCACCCAGCAGATTTTGGTAAGTATTTGATTTTCCGTTATGCTGATGTACACTTAATGAAAACTGAAGCATTATATCGTGCAGGCAACACTGCTGAAGCGTTGAAGCTTTTGAACGAACTAAGAACCCTACGCAAGGCTTCTACTGCCACATCTATCAACGACGATGTAATGTTAAGAGAAAGAGGACTTGAGTTATATTGGGAAGGTATTGCACGTACCGACGAAATTCGCTTTGGCAAATTCAACCGTAAATACCAAGATGTAACAAACGTAGAGCCTTACACTGTATTGTTCCCAATACCTGCTTTGGCCATTGCCTCAAACACCAACTTGAAGCAAAACCCTGGTTACTAATTTCTTTTTAATAATTGCTTTGAAAATGCTCGAACGTTTTGTTTCGGGCATTTTCTTTTTGTAGTATCATTGACCTTGATTTAGTTTTATTTATAACGATGAAAAACATTATTTACTTGATTCTGATCGGACTTTGGTTGAATACTGCCTGCACTAACACCGAGAAAGTTGACATGGCTGCTTTATCTGCAAAAGCAGAAAAACTTCAAGACGGTGATGCCGCCGTAGAGATGATCATCAATCACAAAAGTTTTTATACATCCAATCTCTCCTTCAATACGCAAGTGAGGATATTACCTCAATCGTTTAAGGCAAGCTTAATGGATAGTACCAAAGGAAATATTGAGTTAGAGTTTATAAAAAAAGATTGGTATCAAAATAACCCCATTTCATTTTCACTTGTGAATATTACTTTAGGACAATTCTCTGCCGATCAAGTAATATTTATGATAGGTAAACTCGTTAATGATGCTACACAAGTAGGTGAAGGATATCTTTTGACAGAAGGAAAAATAAAAATAACAGAGTTATCAAAAAAGCGCATCATCATTGAGTTGGAGGGCAATTTGAATAAGCCTGGCGAAGCTACCATCCCAGAAAATTATGTACCTATTACTGGCGCAATCATCATTAACAAACCCAAATTCACTTCAGATAGCGCTGAAGATTTATTGAAAATAGTAAAGTAATCTGCTGCTTAGTTCGCTTGCAGACAATCTCACTCATGTAGGTATGATGCTGAAAATCAAAGTTTCTGTATTTTATATTCTTCTGTTCCCCAAAACGATTTTGGTGGGTCTGTTGATCACACTCGTAGGTTGTCAAACCAACAAAGAGTCGAAATTTAGATTGCTCAACGGTGAAAAAACAGGGCTGGCTTTTAGCAATACCGTCAAACCATCTCCCGAGCTCAATATTTTCAACTACATGTATTTCTATAACGGTGGTGGAATCGGGGCCGCTGACTTTAATAAAGATGGATTTGTAGATTTGGTCTTTACGGCTAATCAATCCGACAATAAATTGTATCTAAATAAAGGAAAAGATAAAAAACTGCAGTTTGAAGATATCACTGAAAAGGCTGGTTTTAAAGCCCCCGCAGGCTGGTCTACTGGTATTTCGATTGTGGATATCAACCAAGATGGCTTGTTAGACATTTATATCAGTCGTGTGGGTGATTTTTCCGTTTTGAAAGGACATAATCTGCTCTTTGTATGTCAGAATATAGATCCAGAAGGCATTCCACATTTTTCTGAAAAATCAAAAGAGTATGGATTAGACTTAGTGGGTTTTGGTACACAGGCTGCTTTTTTTGATGCAGATGCTGACGGAGACCTTGACCTTTTCCAGCTCAATCATTCAGTACATCAAAACGGCACTTTTGGTAAAAGAGACTTGTTTTTGAACAGTTTTCACCCGCTTTCAGGTGACCGTTTTTTCGAGAATCGAAACAGAAAATACGTTGAAACCACCCAAAAAGTAGGTATCAATTCGTCAGTACTTGGCTATGGCTTAGGGATTGCTCTGGGTGATGTCAATTTGGATGGCTACCCTGATGTATACGTTGGCAATGATTTTCACGAAAACGACTACTTGTACGTCAACCAAAAAAACGGAACATTTCGTGATGAAATGAACGAGCGCATTCGCCATACCAGTCGCTTTACGATGGGCGTAGAAATTGCCGATCTAAACAACGATGTCTTTCCCGAAATTTTGACCCTTGATATGCTACCCTACGACCCCGAAATCTTGAAACGGTCGGAGGGAGAAGATGCCTATTATAATTTTAAATTTAAACTTGCCCAAGGTTACAATGTTCAATTTGCACGCAACAATCTGCAACTCAACAATAGAGAAGGTGTTTTTTCAGAAATAGGAATGGCCGCAGGGATTCATGCAACTGACTGGTCGTGGTCAGCTTTGATATTTGATTTTGAAAACGACGGACGCAAAGATATTTTTATCTCCAACGGAATCAACAAACGGATGAACGATATGGATTACATCAATTTTGTATCAACCGATGAAATCCAACAACAAATCAGCGAAAAACGTTTTGATGAGTCCAATGCTGCTTTAACTAATTTGTTGCCCGAAGTAAAAATCCCGAATCGGTTCTTTAAAAACACCCCCGACCTACTTTTTGAAGATCAAGCTGACTTCATTGACAACAATGCCGACTCATACTCCAATGGTGCCGTGTATGCCGACTTGGATAACGACGGCGATTTGGACATAGTGACCAACAATATCAATGCGTCTGTTTTTGTCTATGAAAACCTCTCCCAACAAACTCCCAATTCAGAAAACAAAAGCCTGAAAATCAACCTTAAAGGCAAACAGGGCAATGTAAATGCGATTGGGGCCAAGTGCCTTGTTTACAGCAAAGGCGACGTGCGTTATCAGGAGAAGTTTCCGGTGCGAGGTTTTCAGAGCAGTGCAGAGATTCCCTTATTGATTGGTCTTGGTAAGGTAGAAAAAGTCGACTCTGTTGTGGTGATTTGGCCCACGAATGAGTACGAAACTCTGAAAAATATTGATTTAAAGAAAACGCTTTCGGTGAATTACAAGCCCAACTTGCCTATCTATGATTACCAACGTTGGCATATACAAAAAGGGCGCTTTAAAGACCAAGCCGCTTGGATTGGATTGGATATTTTACACCAGGAAAACCAATTCAATGAGTTTGATCGCGAAGCATTGATTCCCAATATGATGTCTACAGAAGGTCCTGCTTTGGCCGTTGGCGATTTCAACGGCGACGGCTTAGAAGATGTCTTCATGGGTGCTTCGCGAGGTATAGCCCCTCAGATATACATTCAGAAGTCTAACGGAAAATTTGTACCCTTACCCCAATCTGCCCTCATTAAAGATGCTGACTTTGAGGATGTCGATGCTGTTTGGGTAGATGTTAACAATGACAAAAACATGGACTTAATCGTTGGGTCGGGGGGGAATGAATATTATGGAAAATCTGAATTTCTCCAAACCCGTTTGTACCTCAATGATGGCAAAGGACAATTGCAGAAAGATACCTTGGCCTTCAAAGGTTTCTTTATTAACGCGCAGGCAGTGCGGGTAGCAGATGTTAATCAGGACGGCTTTGCAGATGTATTCATCGGCGCTAGATCTGTTCCCTTCGCTTATGGCAAAACGCCCGATTCATATTTATTTATCAATGATGGAAAAGGACATTTCAACGACCAAACCGAGCTTTTTGCTCCTGATCTAAAAAAAGGAGGATTGGTAAAAGATGCGCAATGGGTGGATTTAGATGCCGACAAAGACCTTGATTTAGTCGTTGCTTATGAATGGGGTAAGGTAGTATTATTTGAAAATAACTCAATGAAATTTACCCCAAAACCATTAACCGATAAAAAGGGTTGGTGGAATTTTGTTCAACCCATAGATATAGATCAAGATGGTGATTTGGATTTGATTTGCGGTAACGTAGGGCTAAACAGTCGATTGCACGCTTCAGATAAAGAGCCCGTACGGATGTATGTCAATGACTACGATGAAAATGGTCGCCTTGACCAAATCATTACCTATTATCTGTTAGGAAAGGAAACCATTTTTCCAGACAAACGCGAATTGGAAAGGCAAATTCCGTATATCAAAAAGCAATTCCTTCAGTCTCGCGATTTTGCAAAAGCTTCCCTAAGTGAAATAGTGGGCAGTAAAAAATTAACCGAAGCGCAGGTACTAGAGGCAAATTATTTTGAAAATGCTTGGCTGGAAAACAGAGGGAAAGATGGGTTTGTGCTGAGAACCCTGGGAAGTAATGCACAATATACTTCCTATTATGCTGCCGAAGCAATAAACAACCCACTGACAAAAAAAACCGATATCATGCTGCTCGGCAATTTCTTTGACTGTAATATCCAAATGGGACTCTATGATGCCGACAATGGAAGCGTGTTTTCACTCAACGGAAAAGGTCAATTCCTTCCACACCCTTTATTGGACACCCCACTTGGCGGTCAAGTACGACGTATCAGAAAAATAAAGATTGGTAAATCATTCTTTTATCTTGTAGCGCGCAACAATGAAAAGTTGATGGCGCTGGAGCCCAATTAGTTTTTTCGTTTTCTTGGTCTCTTAAAAAATAAGAGTTCAACAATAACTTATCAGGGAATTGTCTGCGTCTTCACAGGCTGTCCCTGAATAAGTTATCGTTGAATCCGTGCTATTGATTCAATCCCAGCACTTGAACTTTATCTTTGTTTTTAGCTAAAATCAACAATTCTTTCCCCTTTACGCTACGTACTTTATGCATTTTACGTACTTGTCCTTTGACCGAAAAGCCAGATTGAGACGCTTTTACCACTTCAAACTCAGGCTGCCCGTTTGTGTTATTCCCCAACCCCCTCAATATCAAGCCATCGTTTGCATCATAGCGCCCAATTTCAGATAAGACATCAAAGAAGTTGCCCGTCAATAAAATATCCAGCTTTTTGTCTTTATCATAATCGGTAACAACAATACCGAAAATAGGCGAGAATTGTGCCGCTAAAGGGAGTGCTTGCAGCGTAAATTCTCCCTTTCCGTTATTAATTAGCAAAGAGCTGTTGGCTTGGTACACGACTTTTTTCTGTACCCCTTCCATTTGTTCCTTTGTAAAAACATCTTCGATGGATTTCCCTCCGTAGTCTTCATGGCGGATAAAGCGTTTTTTAATCACGGGTAGGACTTTTTGCAGATCTGGCTTTAATACCATCGGGTAGGATTTACCGTCTGGATTGTAGCAGGTGATAATTTGCTCAACACTTCCATTGCGGTCAAAATCATTAATATACAACTCAGCCGGCTCCTTTTCGGAACATTGCAATTTTGAGTTTCGGCCTAAATTCCCAATAATAAAATCAATGTCTCCATCTCCATCAACATCGGCCGGCTCAAGGGCATTCCACCATCCATTGGAGTATTTTATGGGTTGGGTAAGAGCCAGCGGAAATTTCCCCTTTTGGTTTTGTAGAATGACAATAGGCATCCAGTCCCCAACAACGATGAGCTCGGGGTACCCATCTTTGTTTAAATCTTCAAAGCTCGCATCAGTGACCATTCCCAATCCATTATTGGGCATAATTTCTTTGGTTACGTCTTTAAAATTCCCTTTACCGTCATTTTGCAACAAATAACTTCGCGGGTCCAGACCGTACTGTCCTGAAATCATCCTTGTACCAACAAACAAGTCCACGTCCCCGTCGCGGTCGTAGTCGGCGGCAGTCACACAAGAGCCATTTTCAAAAACATTGGGCAACCCGCGGCTAAGGGCAAAATTGCCTTTACCATCATTTAAATAGAGTTTATCGGCCAAAACAGCTTCACCAGTTAGGAATTCATTACCTCCCGTGACTACATATAAATCCAAATCTTTATCGCCATCAGCATCAAAAAAAGTAGCTGCGGTTTCATCAGCTAAGGCAGGAGAGCCAAAACTTGTTTTGGATATTTCTGAAAATGTACCATCGGTTTGTTGCGCAAACAATGCCCGTCTTTTTCCAGAACCTCCACCAACGTACACGTCATCCAATCCATCGCCGTTGAAGTCGGCAACAGCAAGGGCCGGCCCTTGGGTAGAATACATCTGCTTGAGCAGCCCATCACGGTTGTAGTCTACAAAATTGTTTTCTTCATGTACAAAATCAAGCTTTACTTTGTCAGTTATTTGTTCAAAAGAGTACCTGTTGGTTGTGTAAGGTATTTTCCACTGTTTTTTGGCAGTAGTATACTTTAATTGCAGTTCGGTATCGGCCTTAATGTCAGTGAAAGACTGCATTTTATCATCGGGCCAAATCACGGTTATTGAATCAATTTGCGGGTTATTCCCCAAGCCAAAGACCAAATTCAAGTCACTCGACGACTGAAACCCTCGGTTGGGCATTTGTTGTAAATACTGCATTTTCCCTTTTTGGTAGAGATATACCTTTGCGCCAATTCCATCAGGATTGGCCTGAGTCCCTTTGAGTTTTACGCGTAAAAAATGAGTACGCAGTTTTTCGACAGAATGATTTCGAAATACACCCAAAGCAGCATTATTGTTATTGACGACCAAATCCAAATCTCCATCATTATCGAGGTCGCCATAGGCAGAACCATTAGAAAAATTTGCTTCGCCCAGCCCCCATTTGGCAGCATTATCTTCAAAATGAAGATTTCCTTTGTTATGAAAAGCAAAATTTGGTATTGGCGTGGATGAAATCATATCCACAAATTTGCGGTAGTCAAACTGCAGCTGACCTTCTATCAATGCTTGGATATTATTTCGGTCTGACAAAAAAGCTACATAGTCTTGGTCTGTCAGGTTACGAACAATGCCGTTGGCCACAAACAAATCTTTTTGTCCATCATTGTCCATGTCAAAAATCAATGCGCCCCAACTCCAATCCGTAGCATGTACTCCAGCCAGTTGCCCTACTTCGGCAAAAGCAGGGGTTTCTACGGCTGACTTTTGAGGGTTAGTTTCAACTTTCGTGCCCTGATTCAGGTGCAGCATGTTGCGCATGTATTGATGCCAATAGTCTTGTTTTTCTTTGAAAGCGGTCAATTCATAGCTTTCAAAAACTGAGTTCATTTTAAGGCGTTTATCGTCTCGTGGGAGCATATCGGTCACAAAGATATCAAGCAAGCCGTCGTTGTTGATGTCGGCAATATCTGCCCCCATGGAAGATAGGCTGATGTGCTCCATACTTTCTTCAAGAGATTCTTTGAATGTGCCGTTTTGCTGATTGATGTAAAGATAATCCCGCTCATAAAAATCATTTGAAATATAGATATCAAGCCAGTTGTCGTTGTTGACATCGCCAATGGTAATTCCCAATCCGAAAGCAATCAAACTGCCAAAAATTCCCGCCTCCTCGCTTACGTCCGTAAAATGCGGTTTTTGTCCATTGGGTTTTTGTTTGCTGATCAATTCATTCCTGAACAACTTGTGACCACCCAGCGAATCGCGAACTGAGCGCAGATTTTTGTAGTTTAGCTTATTAACGGGTTGAAAGCTATTATTGAGCAGATACATATCTAAATCTCCGTCTCGGTCATAATCAAAAAAGGCGGCATGGGTCGAATAGCCTCCATCGACTAGGCCGTACTCGGTAGCTTTGTCGATAAACTTAGGAACACCATCTTTACCAATTCCCTGATTGATAAACAGTTCATTACCGCGCAGGTCACCTTTGATATTGCCCGCATTACAAACATAGATATCCATAAGCCCATCACCATTTACGTCGGCAAATGTGGCACCGGTGCTCCATGCTTTTGCGCCTCCCACCCCAGCAGGCAAGGTAACATCATCGAACTCCCAGAGGTCTGTTTTATTTTTACCTTTGTTGAGAAACAATTGATTTTTTTCAAAATTGGATGTTACAAAAATATCCGCCCATCCATCATTGTTTACATCGCCGATCGCTACTCCGCCGCCATTATAAAAATTGCGATAGTTAAATACATTGAGTTCTTTTTTATCTTCAATACGATTAGCAAAATTGATACCTGTTTTGGAGCCAGGCATTGCTTCAAAAAGGTTTTTATCAGCTGGTTGTTGGCAACTTTGCCACAAAACAGAAGCACAAAGGAGTGCAGGAAAAGGAAGAATGGACCGTTTTTTCATCATAGGTATTTTACTCATCTACAAAAATAATAAACATTTGGTCAGTACTTTTATATTAACGAAATCAATGCCCAATCATTTACCCAGAAATCATTATACTTGTATCAGCGTTAACCTATGAATGCACTTACCTATGCGTTTCAACTTAAAATTATTGGGCATAGTATTGCTCATTGCAGGGTTCATTTGGGGGTGTGTAGATTTATACAAAGTTGATATACAGACCGCTAAATCGTATCTGATTGTAGAGGGGAGCCTCAACGATTTGCCCGAGCGGCAATTTATTTCAATCTATCGGACCAAGGCAAATACGGTTTTTAAAAGTTCAGATTTTACATCTACCATTGTTGCACAAAAAGACAGCTACGATCCCGTAAGAGCAGCTAAAGTGCAAGTGGTTGAGAATGGTAGTATTACCTATTCTCTAAGTGAAGAAACTCCAGGTTTTTATGTAATGCCCTTCACTTTTTTAGGTAAACCAGGAAGCAGCTATCAGTTATTTATTGAGCTTTCTGATGGAAAAAAGTACCGCTCAACCATTGAAACCATGGCCAAAGTGCCACCTATTGAGCGTATTTACGAAAAGTTTAATCCCAAAGGTATTCTTGACCGCAGTACCAGTATCGGCAACATTGCCACCAATGACTTTTATGTAGATTTTACCGACCCCGTCGATGAGCGCAACTTTTATCGCTGGTCATCAATCACTTACGAAATTCAAAAAATATGTGCTACCTGTCGTGGCGGACTTTACTATAAAGATGCGGGCTCATTGATAGAGTGTCAGACTGACAATAGACTATCGGTCAATAACCTCTTCGATTACGAAGCAGAGAGCCTGTGTTGGGATATATTTTACGGTAATTCACTGGATATTTTTTCGGATGTATATACCAACGGTAAAACTCAAAAAGATAAATTGATTGCCCAAATTCCTCTTTATCAGTCAAATCCGTGTTTGGTCGTTATTCGTCAGGCAAGTCTTTCTCCCAATGCCTATCGCTACCTCAAATTGGTGCAGGATCAGTCAATCAATACCGGTACATTGGCCGATACCCCCCCCGCGCCAATCAAAGGAAATATTGTCAATGAAGCTGATAAAGCAGAGTTGGTATTGGGCTATTTTATGACCGGGATGGTCAATGAAAACCGCTATTGGCTTGATCGAAAAAATACATCTGGTGGACAGCCAGACGGCCTTTTCTATATTAAAAATGGTCGAGAACCTAACTTAGAACCCCCGTTTCTGTATCGTCTCAGTGTTCCTAAAGCAATTTGTGTGAATAGCGAAAATCGCACCTCAAATTCACCTTCTGGATGGCGTTTTTAACGATAACCTTGCTTTGTGCCCATGCATTATGAATTTTAAATTTTTACCTCTTCTCCTCCTGTTTACGTTTGAGGGTTTTGCACAACGTATTATCAAAATGGAAGGAACCATTGTGGACTCACTCTCAAATCAGCCTATCAGCGGAGTGGCGGTATCGACGGTTGCCAACAATAAGATTTATGGACAAATCTCCGATCAATCAGGTCGTTTTGCATTGTTTCTTCCTGCGGGAGATCATATCATTTCATTCAAATTGTCGGGGTATGTACCTCAGTGGCGTTCTATAAACGAAAAATCGCCTGACCAAACACTGACTATTTATTTTCAAAAAGTAGAGCATCAACTTGAGCAGGTGATTGTATCTACCAAGGGGTATGATGAAAATATCAGGAAGCCTCTGTTGGGCGTCAATCAAATTGACATCAAAGCTTTGAGCAAAATCCCTGCGGCCTTTGGCGAGTTGGATTTTTTGCGTGGTATACAGATGTTGCCAGGCGTTTCGAGTGTTGGAGAAGCCTCCAATGGTGTTAATATTCGAGGAGGGACCACCGACCAAAACCTGATTCTTGTGGATAATACCCCTATTTTTAATCCTACCCACATGTTTGGGCTTTTCTCGGTGATTCCGCCAGATGCCATCAGCAACTTGGATCTTTATAAGGGCAATGTACCTGCCCGTTTTGGTGGGCGTGCGGCGGCCGTCATGGACATTTCTCTCAAAACACCAGATGTAACCAAATTTAAAATGACTGGCGGTCTGAGTTTGATTTCTGAAAAATTAATGGTCAATGTCCCTATTATCAAAGACCGTTTGGCAGTGTATATTGCGGCACGAGGTGCGTTTCACGATTTTTTACTACCTGTTTTTTCAGAAGATCTAGACAGTGTCAGGACGCGCTTCAGCGAGGTAGTTGGAAAACTCTTTTGGCGGATTAATGCTAAAAATACCTTATCGCTGATGGGCTATTTCAGCAATGATTATTTTCAAACCAACCTGCTCGCCACTTTACCCAATGTAGTAGGCGAAACCACTTTCTTTGAACATAAAACCAACAACTATGCCCTCAAATGGGTGAGTCTGCTGACACCCAAGTTAGATTGGCAAACGACGCTTACCGTAGCTAACTATGACCCCACTATAGGTACCATCGAAACGGCCACTCGCAACAGAGTACGTTTAGAATCAGGCGTTTATCAAAAACAAGCTACTTCCGCTTTTAATTATCAAGGCAAAAACTCCAAATGGGAACTGGGCACAAGCTTTACCAAATACCATATTAAGCCTGGGATATTAAACCCAGGAAACAGTACAAGTGTAAATGCACTGACACTTCCTTCCGAGTTTTCGCAGGAAGCAGATGTATTTATTGATGGTGAAATTTCGAAAAAACAATTTGCGGCGACTTTTGGGCTGCGATACTCCTATTTCATGGCCTTGGGCCCTGCTGATTTACGCACCTATCAGCCCAATGAGCCCAGAGATGATTTGTCAGTAATTGAATCTCAACGCATCGACAAAGGCAAAATCATGAAGGCGTATGGAGGTTTTGAGCCGCGTTTAGGAATACGCTACGCTCCAAACAATGCACTGTCTTTTAAGATAGGATACAATTTAATGAGGCAATACATACAGATTGCTTCCAATACCACAACACCTATTCCTACCTCACGCTGGAAAACCAGCGATGTGCATATTCGTCCGCAAGTGAGCCACCTGATTACCGGTGGATTATACCGCTCTTTTAAAAATGATATTTATGATTTTACTCTGGAAGGTTATTTCCGAAAGTCAGAAAATAGCATTGACTATAAGCCTGGAGCTGATTTTTTGTTACAACCTTTTCCCGAAACCCAATTAGTGCAGGGCCTAAGCAAAGCCTATGGAGTGGAGGTAATGTTTTCAAAAAAGAAAGGGAATTTTACGGGTTGGATTAACTACACTTATGCCCGTACTTTTAACAAAACGTATGCTGATGTGAATGTGTTGGAACAGGTCAATAACGGCAATTGGTACCGGGCCAACTATGACCGCCCCCATAGTTTCAACCTGTCTATTAATTTAACGGCAGATAAGCACAACTCCTTTTCTTTTAACTTTGTCTATTCTACTGGGCGGCCGTATACCGAGCCAGTTGGGTTTATTGAATACCTCAACAATTTTTATCCTTATTTCGACGAACGCAACAATAACCGAATCCCGGCTTATCATCGCTTAGATTTGGCTTGGCATATCAAAAACCCCTCCATGAAAGAGGATAAGCGTTGGAAAGGGAACTGGGTGTTTACCGTTTATAACCTTTATGCCCGAAAAAATGCCTATTCTGTCTTTTTCAAAACCGAAAATGGTGCAGCCCGAGCCTATAAACTCCAAATATTTGGCGCTCCTATTGTTTCGCTTGCTTATAATTTTAACTATGAATAGCTTGTTTGCCCTTTCTCCTGCAAAAAATAAAACAAGAAAATAGTACAGGAACCTATGTTTCTAACTGTTTGAAAGTTATCTGGCATAGTTTTACAATAGATTAGACCGCTTTAGAAAAATCATTTTTAACAAAAAACCTTAGCTGTGCCGCAAAACATCCTTATTTTGGGGGCAAGAGCGCCCATTGCCCTTGAGATGGCGCGGAGCTTTGGCAAACAAGGCCACCGCATCGTCATGGCAGATTCGTTGCGGTTAACCTTGGCGCGGTGGAGCAAGTACGTAGCGGTTTATTACCATTTACCACCGCCCGCTTACGCATTTGGAGCATTTCAAGAAAAACTCAAGCAAATCATTATCGACGAAAAAATAGACCACTGCCTCCCCACTTGTGAGGAGGCTTTTTTCGTGGCCATGACCAAAGACTCCTTGCCTTGTCAAGTCTGGACGGCTGGCCTTCAATTGATGCACCAACTCCACCGAAAAGATGCCTTTATTGAGCTGGCTAAAGGATTTTTTATCGTACCTGATACGGTAAATGCGGCGGATTTCAACGATTTTGAAAATGCAAATGCCTACGTTTTCAAGCCCATTTATTCCCGTTTTGCTAATTTTACGCTCCTCCGACCAACGGTTGCCCAAATAAAACAAATCCCTGATTCAACGGCGTGGGTAGCTCAACGATTTATTAGTGGCAAAGAAGTCTGCGTTTATTCCATTTGGGCCCACGGAACCCTAAAAGCCCTTACAATTTATCACCCTAAATACCGCGTCGGAAAAGGCTCAGGAATTTATTTTGAACCCGTTACTCATCAAGCGCTTATCTCTTCCATCAAACGATTTGGGGAAGCGATTGGTTATCATGGCCAATTAAGTTTTGATTTTATCATTCAGCCCGACGGTACGCCTGTGGTGCTGGAATGCAATCCGCGCGGCATCAGCGGGGCGCATTTGATTGGCAATGATTTGGCGCGCTGTTTTCTAGATGATACTTTCCAACTTCTTAATCCGAGCCAAAAGCACATGGCCGTTAAATTTGCTTTTCTGATTACGCAGCCGCACTTGATGTTGAATCGGGATTTTTACCGAGCCAACGACGTGATTTTCAGCGGCAATGACCCCTTACCGTTGTTTTTACAACCGTTGAGTTTGGTAGAAATCTTAAAAATCAAGTTCTTGCAAAACAAAACGCTGTTACAGGCTTCTACTCAGGATATTGAGTGGAATGGATAAATTCATGATCAAGTGGCTGCTTCCTTCGCAAATTCCTAACCCGCAAATACGGGCGTGGGCGGAATTGTTTGAGCAGCATCCGTCCCAACAACTCATTGAAAACGTTCGTACAGATTTTCGACTTTTATCCATCAACGACCGCTGGTTTCTGCCCGTCACCATCAATAATACAGAGTTTGATAATTCTTACGTTTGCTCTCCCTACACCGCTTGCGTAACCTACTCGATTGAAGAACTTGACCGAAATATCCGAAATCCTTTTCTGAACAAATCGTTGAACCTACTCCTGAAAGGCACATCTAATTGGCTGATTCGCAACGAAATAAACAAAACCATTCACGTCAATAATTTTCTACTTTCCACCAACCCTTACCCCGATTGGCATGGAATCTATTTGCCGCAAATTGTCCGTTTTCTGACCGAACAATTCCCCCAACACACCCTCATTTTTAGGTCACTCAACCAAGTTCAACATTCTCTTTTGCTACACGAATTTGAACGATACGGGTTTCGAACTGGCGCTAGTCGGCAGGTATATTATTTTCACCCACACGCCCAAACCTGGTCTAAACACAACAACATTGGCAATGACCGCCGACTGGTACAAAAATCTGAACTGACTTACGTCTCACCCACAGAAATTGGTGGTTATGTTTCGCAAATCAGAGAACTTTATAATCAATTATACATCCAAAAATACTCCCAACACAATCCGCGCTTTACGGAATTGTTTTTTGAGAAAGCATTTTCCAATCAACTTTTTCGGCTTGAAGGATACCGCAACGACGAAGGGTTATTGAAATCGGTGGTGGGTTTGTTTGAATTAAACGGCACTATCACCTCACCCATCGTGGGTTATGACACATCCGAAAGTCTTAAAAAAGGGCTCTATATTCAAGCCATTGATTTGATTTTCAGACGAATGCACCAAACCAACCAAGTACTGAATCTAAGTTCTGGGGCGGCATCTTTCAAGCGATTACGCGGCGGACAGGGCCATTTGGAATATTCAGCCATTTATTTCAACCATTTGCCAGCCGCACGCCAGCAAATGTGGAAAACGCTGTTATTTTTACTCAACAAAATCGGTATTCCGTTGCTTGAAAAATATGAGTTATAGCGAAAATACCTGGTGGCCGCTGGGGTTTGAGCGTGATTTCAAGGCCAATCAGCCCTGTCCTGTTTCATCACGTTTTGGTGCGTTGGTTATTTATAAAACCAATAACCAATGGGCGGGATTTAAGGATATTTGTCCGCACCGTGGTGCACCGTTGTCGCAGGGCTGGGTGCAAAACGGCGAATTGGTTTGTCCGTATCACGGCTGGTGTTTTAACAATAAAGGCAAAAATACATTTGTACCCGTCATCAACAAGGCCACCGATGCTGCGTTGGAGTGTATTTCGCTTCGCATAGAGGGTGGTATTGTGTGGGCAAGCGCTTCTGAAAATGCGCCATTCCCTGCCATTTCTGCCCAAACACAGGATATAATACTGGGGGGAAACACCACCGCAAACTTGCTCAATACGTTAGAGAATTTTCTAGAAGGCAGCCATACCCACTACGTACACAACGGCTTTATTCGCTCAGAAAACACAAAACGCACTCCTCTTAAAGCGCGCCTTTTCCCAAAACCTAATGGTTTTATGGTGGTGTATGAAGCCGAACCAGCCAAAGGATTGCTCACTAAACTACTGCCCAAAAACTACCAACTTCTGACCCCAACGGCGCATTATATTTATCCCAACATCGCAATTTTAGAATACCTTACCCAAGACCAACAGCCGTTGATTAGGATTGAAGCCTGTCTCAATGAATCCAAGGCGGGATGTACTTATGCGGCGCGGGTTTTTCTGCGGCGCCCTTGGTTGCGTTTTTTGGGTAAATGGGTCGTAAAAAAACTGTTTGGAATCATTATCCATCAAGACAAGCGCATCCTAGAAATGCAGAAAAACAACCTAGATAACTTCCCACAACGTAGTTTTGTGTCTACATCGGCCGATACCGTGGGCAAGGAGTTGTATTTTTGGTTGTATCAACCCCATCAAAAGGCATCAGAAGCTATTGATTTTGAGGTGTATTGGTAAATATTTTAGTTTAATGACGGATTTTGCGGCGTTTTTGGAAACGTAGATTTTGAAGCAAAAATCAATACGTGGACCAATAATCCCAGCACAATCAGCAAAGACAGTTCAAATCGGTTTTGAGAAGCCGAGCCAAGAACGATTTGTCGCGAGCTATTTGCCACTTTTTCTCCTTCTGAAATTTGAATATTGGACAGCAAATTCAGGTCATTTGACATCACATAAAACGACTTATTCAACACTTTTTTGGCGTTTACGATGTCGGCTACCCCATCGTTTTGGTAAAAATAACGCTTTTCCAAGCGCAAGTCTTCGGCCACGTGAGATTTGAATTTGCTGAAAATAACCTCCTCCGCAGGCGTTAGCTTGGTTTTTTCAAATTCATGAATCAGCGCATTAATCGCCTCATTGTGTCGAGAAAGTTGCCCTTTAATCCGATTTACATCCTCATACGCCACACAGCCATCAATGACTATCTTCTTATCTGATAAGTGATGATAGAATTTATAAATGTAGCTTTCTGCGAGCAGTCGGTCCTCATAAACCGTAGAAAACGCCTCTCCTAACTCCGTAAAACTTTGTTTATCAAGCAGATTTTTGACAAATAACAATCCAAAAATAACCGTCAATAGCACGGCAATTTTTAATTTTTGTTGCAAACTATACGCCCATTTCATGGTGAGGAAGGTTAAAAAGTGCGACGAATCAATTATTGGAGCTATTTTTCAAAGATACAAAATCTGTATTAAACCCACGGAAAACGTTTTGGATAAAATCACCGTATATTTGTAAAAACCATTATCTATTTCGGGGAGATGAAACAGTGGCTAAAAGTAGGAATGTGGCTGAGCATTGCCGCCCTGACGGGATGCGATTTGATATTGCCCAAAGCCGAGAGAACCAACGACAATCAGGCAACAACGGGAAAATGTCTGCCCGACCAACCCGTTTCTTTTTTGGAAGAAACCAACCCCGAACGGGGTTTTTATAACCCCAAAGACAGCCTTTACTACGGCACCATCGTTTACGGCGTTTTTTACCGAGGCGGAATTACCAATCCGTGTGAGTTGGTAAAACGCCCGTTTTCCTATAAAAATGTTATTTCACGAAAGTTCAAAATCGTTTGGGAAGGACCCAAAGGCGTCACCTCCGACCGTCAGGCTACCCGGGCATTGATTCGTTTTACGGATAAAGGCTACCAGGATGACGTAGATCGTGACTTACCAAAGCCCGATACGCTTTACCCTTTTCCGTACGAAATCACCGTCAAAGAAGATTCAGGCTACGTGACCCTGCCCACCGCCCGCGAGTACAAATTAGCCCTCCGCAAAGGCTATTCAGGTTTACTCAACGAAGTTAAGTGCGCCGAGGTAAGCCTTTCGACAACGCCTGCTTTTGATACACAGCGTGTCATTTTGGAAAATGCCGGCACGGCCAGCTGGTCGTCGCGTTATTTTTTCAAAGCCGCCGATTTTGCCCCCAACGTTGAATACATCGTTGTGCGTGAAAAGGAATGTGCTACCTGCAACGTTCCCACACCTACCCTCACCGCTTCTACTACTACGGTTGGAAAAGGGGAGGAAACAATTCTCTATTTTTCAGGATGTCCCGTGGTTGATGGAGCTCAAGGACCATTGGAATGGTTTTCACAAACCGATGGAAATTCAAAAGAATTAGTCCAACGCTTCAGCTATTCGGCCCGCAATGAGCGCCGATTTTATCCCCAAGTGACCACCACTTATTACCTACGCTGCCAAGGAGATTGGTTTTGCAAACCGCAAAAAGAAGTAAGTATTCGGATAGAAGTAAAATAGTTGGAAGCTATTGGTTATCAATAGCTTCCAACGGACTACTATCTGCGTTTTCGGCGGGCGCCTTTATCTTTAGGCGATGAGCCAGCGCTGCGTTGACGACTCCGTTCGGTGGTATTTTTAAACGATGAAGTACTGCGCGTTGGGTTGGCATCGGCCAACACCAAATCCATGCTTCTACGCGAAATATTGGTCTCTTTGACCTTTACTTTTACGGCATCACCAAAAGTGTAAAACTTTTTGGTGCGCTGCCCTACCAAGCGGTAGTTTTCTTTATCGAGTTCGTAATAATCGTCGTTGAGGTCATTCATCCTCACCAGTCCTTCAGACGCGGTGTCGGTGATTTCCACAAAAATCCCGAATTCAGTCACACCCGTAATGATACCATTCCAAACACGGTCTGGCTCCATGGAAGCCATAAACTCCACTTGTTTGTACTTGATACTCGCACGCTCGGCATTGGCGGCCAATTGCTCCCGCGCCGAGGAATGCTTACAGGCCGGCTCAAGTTCGGCACGGTCGGGAGAGGGCTTTCCATCCAGATAATGTTGCAACAAACGATGCGCCATCATATCCGGATAGCGTCGAATGGGCGACGTAAAGTGCGAATACCGCTTAAACGCCAACCCAAAGTGCCCCGCGTCCTCGGTGCCATAACGGGCCTTGGCCATGGTCCGAATTGCCAACTGTTCGAGCGCATTTTGTTCGGGCTTTCCTTCAAGGTCTTCCATCAACTGGTTCAGCGACTGGGCGGCAAGTTTTTCATTCTCAAATTTCATTTTATAACCCAAACGCCCCGCAAAAGCGGCAAATATGCGCAATTTTTCCATATCAGGCTCTTCGTGAACCCGATATACCATGGTGTTTGGATGGCCTTTGTCTTTTGATTTTTGATAAATGAATTCAGGTACTCGTCGGTTGGCCAAAAGCATAAACTCTTCGATGAGCTTGTGCGCATCTTTGCGCACTTTGGTATAAATTCCGAGTGGTTTTCCTGCTTCATCCAATCGAAATTTCACTTCAACAGTTTCAAAATTAACCGCTCCTTTGGCAAATCGGTCTGCTCGAAGTTTATGCGCCAATGTGTTCAAAAGCGTCAATTCTTTGGCATACGGCAACGGCGCAGAAAGGTCAACGAATCCCTCTTCTGTGGCGGCTTTATCGGCGGCAGCCTGCATTTCCAAGATTTCCTGCGCTTCTTCGTACGAGAATCGTTTGTCGGAATGAATCACCGTACGTCCAAACCACTCGTGTTTTATCTTAGCTTCTGGTGACATTTCAACCACCACCGAAAACGTGAGTTTATCTTCGTTAGGGCGTAGTGAGCAGAGATTGTTGGAAAGTTTTTCGGGCAACATGGGCACGGTTCTATCCACCAGATAGACCGACGTGGCGCGTGCGTAGGCTTCCTGTTCCAAGGCTGTTCCAGGGCGCACATAATGCGTCACGTCGGCGATATGGATGCCGATTTCATAGTTTCCGTTGTCTAAAAACCGCACCGAAAGTGCATCATCAAAGTCTTTGGCGTCGGCAGGGTCAATGGTAAAGGTCGTTATATCGCGCATATCTCGGCGACGCCCTATCTCTTCGGCAGAAATGGTATCGGGAATTGCGTTGGCCTCGGCTTCGAGTTCTTCGCTAAAGCGAATCGGCAAGCCAAATTCCGCCAAAATGGCGTGCATTTCGGTTTCGTGCGAACCTGCTTTTCCGAGCACTTCTACTACTTCTCCTTCCATGCGGCGCGAGCGCGTGGCGTACTGGGTCAGGTGGATGAGTACTTTATCGCCATCCTGTGCCCCTTTAAGCTTATTTTCAGGAATGTACACATCTTCATACATCCGGCGGTTGTCTAAAGCCACAATGCCGTACTTCGGCCACAGTTCGATTTCACCCACAAATTCTGTTTTTCCCCGGGCAATGACCTCTTCTACGCGTCCTTCACGACGACGACCGCTGCGATAATCGCTGAACAGCGTAATACGTACTGTATCGCCATCAATGGCTCCGCGCAAATCATCGGAGTCCACCCACACGTCGGCATTTTCCGAAAGTTTGGAGCCTTCGGGCAACGGCGAATCCATGACAATAAACGCGTAGTTTTTGTTGACGTGTTCTACTTTTCCAATCAGCACATTGGCACTTACGTTGGATACGTACAAACCTTCTGGCGTACGTTTGATGCGTCCTTCTTCAATAAGCTCATCGAGTAAACCATTCAGAATCAACTGCATTTTATGGTCATCGGCATCAAAATGGTCGTGAAGCTGTTGCAGTTCAAATGGCTGTTCGTTATTGATTTCAAAAAAAGCGGCAATCTCTGATTTGAATTCGTCCAAAAAAGTAACAATCTTTTTTTGGGAGCGAGTTTTTTTGTTTTTTACCTCGCTGTTTTTTTTTCTTTTATTCATACTTAAAATTACTTCTGCTTAAATAACCATTTTTTACGGAAAAACATTACATAATAAGCTCATTGATTCCCGTCGGCTCGTCACGTGGCGGGCTTTGCTACACTTTTGGGATAATTATAGCTGCTTACCAAAAGCTACATTTCAATGTCTCTATCCGTATCTTTTTTACCCTATTAAAAGACAAAACCCTACGAAAGATAGTTATAAATACACACACTGCCCCGAACATCTTAAATTTATGTACAACGGTCCAAATCTAACATTGCTATATTTACGTAATTATAGATAACCATAAACATTCTCGCTTTATGTCGACGTATTACAATTCCGAAGACCTCAAGAAATTTGGTAGTATCGGGGCCTTTGGGGCGAAAGATTTGGCCAACGATTTTTTTAAGTACTACGGCGACGTATTTGCCGAAGGGGCACTCACCTCCCGCGAAAAATCGTTGATTGCACTTGCCGTGGCTCACGTACTCAAATGCCCGTATTGCATTGACGCTTACACGACCGATACGCTCGAAAAAGGCTGCTCAGAAGACGAAATGATGGAGGCGGTTCACGTAGGGGCCGTAATGGCAGCGGGAATTACCCTGGTACACAGCACCCAAATGATCAACAAAGCAAAAGAACTAACAATGTAAAATGAGGAGCGAGAAGTCAGAAGTGAGGAGTCAGAAGTGAGTATAAAAAACTTCTGACTCCTCACTTCTCGCTCCTGACTCCTGCCCATAATATGAATCCTGTCAAATCACTGAAAGCCCGAAAGCACGAACTGGGCGAATCTGCGTTTCAATTGGAGGTGTTAAACGACCGCCTAACTTTGGGAAAACACCTTCCGTCTTTTCGTGAGAAGCTAGAACCTATTGGCCTTTTTCCGCTGAAGCCCACCGAAATCGACATTTTTCAAGTCAACATGGGGAAAATGTGCAATCAGGTATGTAAGCATTGCCACGTAGATGCTGGACCAGACCGTAAGGAAATCATGACGCAAGAAACCATGCAGTTGTGTTTGGGTGTCCTGCAAAAACATAAATTCAAGACCATCGACCTCACGGGCGGGGCACCTGAGATGAATCCGCATTTTCGGTGGTTTATTGAGCAAATCAGGGCCATCGACAATGACATCAACATCATCGTTCGGTGTAACCTGACCATTATTTTGGCCAATAAGAAATACCACGATTTACCCGATTTTTTTAAGCAACACCGCATTGAAGTGGCTTCGTCGTTGCCGTTTTATACCGCCACCCGCACCGATTCGCAGCGCGGCGATGGCGTCTTTGAAGATTCCATCAAAGCGCTCCAAATGCTCAATGCCGTCGGCTACGGGCAGGAAGGCAGCGGCCTGACGCTTAATTTGGTCTACAACCCGGCGGGGGCTTTTCTGCCGAGCGGACAGGCAGGCATGGAAAAGGAATTCAAACGGGCGTTGAAGGCAAAATACGGTATTGAATTCAATCATTTGTTTTGCATCACCAACATTCCCATCAGTCGCTTTTTGGATTATCTGTTGGTGAGCGGCAATTACAGTGAATACATGGAAAAACTCGTCAACTCCTTCAATCCGACAGCGGCGGCCAACGTCATGTGCCGCACAACGCTGTCTATCGGTTGGGATGGGTACTTATACGATTGCGATTTTAATCAAATGCTGGACCTGAAAGTAGCAGGAAAAGCCAAGCACCTGCGGGATTTTGACATGGAGGCGTTGACCCAACGCTCCATCATCATCAACCAGCATTGTTATGGATGTACGGCGGGAGCTGGCAGTTCGTGTGGCGGAGAAGTAGCCAAATAAGTTGTTTGCAGCTTGACAGACAAATCGGTATCGGATGGCTTCGGTACCGATTTTTTTGTTTTTGAGTGGTATTCTTTAAACCACGGAGTATCACGGAGTGATAAAACACGGAGGTGCACTGAGTTTTTAGTGCATTTCTGTGTAACTCGGTGCAAAACTCCGTTGATTTGTTAATGATTTAGGTTTCAAAATTTTCTTAACTATCTGAAAGAGAAAGAATTAAAAATAAAGAAAAAATGAAAACATACACCTTAGATCAAGTGCAGGATACCTTAATTGGAAAAATCGGAACACCCGAACGTGACCTATTTGAGTATGAACTTCAAATGGACATCGTTGGCAAAGCCATTAAGCAAATACGCCGGGAAAGAAACTTGACACAAGAAGAATTAGGGAAACTTATCGGTGTGCAAAAAGCGCAAATTTCCCGACTTGAAAGTAACGCCAATAATGCCACAATGGACACTTTACTCAGAGTTTTTACTGCACTAAAAGCCAAAGTGACATTACAGGTTGAATTACCTAACCTGAATATTAATGTTGGACAATAATTTCTTCCCATAAGTGCCATATAATACACTATTTGGGCGTATATCTCGCCAAATGCAAGGCATTTACATCAAATAGTGCCTTTAAATGCTCTTTTTGATGTAATTATGTTTTCAGTAGCACAGACCGGTATCAGTGAAATCCTGTTTAGCCATCTGCTTACGGCATTGCTATCCCGCTCCGAAGCGGTTGAAAAAATGATTGCTGCTTCATTCCTCAACGAAACTACCAAAAGAAATTATTGGCAGGCTTATCAGGGGCGGTTGAAGCAGTTGGGGAAAGAGTGAGGATGCTCGGAGCACGGAAAAAGGAAACACGGATAATTTTTCTATATACAGATGAAAATAAACAAAGTTCACGAAATAACATTTGATACTAACGAGACCATTATCTCGGCAACTGTATCGAATAGAGAAGAATTGATTTTATTAATGAGTTCGGGTGGTGTGATTAGGTATAAAATCAATGAGAAAAACGGGCAATATCTGTTTTCAGTAAAAAGTGATCTTTATAGTGATGGTGGCTTCGATATAACAGCGCAATCAACTATCTACACATTAGGTACAATCGTAGTTGTGGTTAATGACTATAAAAGACATGGCTATATCCACTACCCTGAAAAATACCGCGCACTACATTTATGGCGGAAAGATTATCACGCAGATATTTCCTGTTACCCAATTGCTTTGTTTAAGAATGAAATAGGAGTTCCACATATTATTTATGGAGCGGCTTGGAATCATGTCCAAATAATGAACCTTGATACACGACAGATTCTTACAGCGGCTAAGTCGCTAATTGAAGAAAATGCAGAAGAAAAACATATTGAGTTTTATAAGGCGTTCAGCGTAGATGACGAAGAGCCATGGCCTCGTCCGTACGACTATTTTTTCGGAAAATTGCTCGTTTCCCCGGATAATAAGAGATTTTTAAGTGCCGGTTGGGTTTGGGGCTCTTCTGACGCTTATAATGTCTATGATATTGAACACTTTATTAGAAGCAACAGAATAGCAGATGTTAAAATCGATGCTTGGGAGCATGAAAATAGAGCGGTTTGTTGGATAGATGGTGAAACGGTGGCAATTGCATACAATCCATTTACCGAAGAAGATGAAAATTCAACAGCAGATTCACCTTGTCAAATCCATTTTTACAAAATTGATGGAGAAAATGCTGTATTGGAAAAGCAAATACCGATTATTGGATTAGACATTTCAGATTTGAAGATTTATTACAATAAAAATCTGAACTCAATAATTGCTCATTCAGGCAAAATAGGTATAGCAATAATCGAATTGGATGGACAAATTATATTTCAAGACACCAATTTAAAGGTTGATGAATACTTTATTGAAACAAGTTTATTCATTCAGAAATCAGACAAAACTATATCAGTTTATGAGATAACAACCACTTCTACAACTCAATAGCCACGCCCTGCAAAGCCGTTTCTTCGTCGGGCAGGATATCGCAGTTGTCCCAGAGGCCCGTTAGGAGGGTTTCGGAATAGGAATAGGGCAAGCCGTTTTCCATCATGAGTTGGTTGGCTTCGCCGGCATCGTACTCAAAACTTCTGAATTCGTACGAAAAGGTATCGTTGGCATCGTCCAACATGACGTACCACACGCGGGGTGTGCCGTCGTTGGCGGGCATTCCGATCACGCCGGCGTTGAGCCACAATTTATCATCTTGGGCATCTGCAAACGGCAATCCGCAGTGTCCCGCCAGAATGACATCCGCTTTTGCCGTTTCAAAATTGGCCGCTTTTACTTCCCACGGCGTGGATTTAAACACAAATTCCGAGATATTTTGCATCGAGCCGTGCAGCACCTTTACGCGTTTTTGGGCGTATTCAAAATCAAGGAAAAGGGGTAACGTTGCGAGGTAGTTCAGGTTACGTCGGGTCATCCGAACGGCGGTGTACGGAAACCACTGTTTGGCAAAAAAATCACACCGACTGCCTTCGGAAAAATTACAACCACAGTCGTCGGTGCCGTTGAGCAGATTTTGTTCTACGTTTCCCTGAATCGCCCGAATGCCCCAGTCTTCCAGAAAATCCAGGCACTCGACGGGCGAGGCGCAGTAGCCGGCAATATCGCCCGTGCAAATGATGTTTTGCGCGGGAATATTTTCCTTCGTTGCCCATTGATACAATTCTTCCAACGCCTGATAATTGGAGTAAACACCCCCAAAGATCAGGACTTTTCCGCGCAGGGTACCGATATGTTGCGTTTCAGGCGTCACTTTCTTTTAAACAGAACAGGTATAAAAAACAAGGTAAAACAACCTATTGTTCCGACGACGTTAATGCTGAGCAGGTCGGCGTATTTGCCGTCGGAAAATTGAATCCAATGAACATCTTTGACAAAAATGGTGGTTAGTCCGCACGCAATGCCAAACAGGACCGAGCCGTAAAAAGACCATTTCGGAGCTTTTATCCACCAAAACAGAAAGATAGGCGCCAATCCCAGCACCATCGTGCCGCTAATGGTCGTGGCCGAAAGAATTTCGGGATTCAGAAATACGGGCAATGTTCCGAACAAAGCGCACAGCACCATCGTGATGCGCCCTTTGCGCACACTGATTCCTTTTTCTTTGAGCAAGTCCAAATGAATGAGCTTAGTAGACGACGAAAAGGTTGAATCAATCGTAGAGGCCGCCGAGGTCACCATGATGGAATTCATCATCAGCATCATGGGCAAACCAAACAGTTTGGCGACTTCCACCGTGGCGGGCGCGGGCAGACCTTTCATGGAACCAAAAATGCCGACAAAACTGAACAGAATGATGCAGACAACACCAATTACCGTCGCCATCGCAAAAGAAACCAACGTAGTGCGGGGCGGCGTAATAAAGCCCCGGTCGGTCATGATGGGGTCGTGGAAAGGATAACTCAACGATTGAAGCAACGCTACGCACAATAAGTTGACGCCCTGACTCATTTTCCATTCGCCTTTGCTTGCCAAAGCCGCAATGCCGCCGGGCGTTTGGGGAATCAGCACGGCCAAAATGAACACCAAAAGTACCATAAACAGCACCAAGTGAATCATATCGGTAAAAATCGAACTCCGCATCCCGCCTTTGAGCGTGTAGGCCAACGTCAAAATCGTAAACACCGCAATGGACGAAAAATACGGAATGCTCCCCTGCTCGCCGAAATAAGTGCCGATAATGATGGTGTTGGACCAAATCTCGTTGATGAGTCGAAAGCCGATCAACAACGAAAACAGCCCTACCGCCACTTCCCCGTAGCGCGTTTCCAAAAAATGATGGATACTGCGAAATTGCCCTTTGATCCGCATTTGGTAGATTAGCACGCCCGCTACCATAAACGAAAGGTAATACCCCGCGTAGGCCACTCCACCCACGATTCCAAAGGCATAGCCCAAATCGGCGGCGTTGGTAATGGATTTGGCAAAGAGCCACGAAATGACCAAACTGCTCGTCAGCCACAGCGAATTGGGCGGTACATTATCTTTGCTTCCCTTAAAAAAATCGTTGGTTTTACTCGTCAGCGGTGAGACCACAAACAACAGGAGACTCGACCCGATCATAATCACCCACTGCCACGTAATTGCATCCATACAAAATTATTTATCCCACCAAACGGGCGAATTTACACTGTTGTTATTGGTTTTGGACGCGGCCGTTCTAAAATTAGCATTATTCAGAGCATCTTCGGTGGTAGGATAAGGCAATCGCACCGGAATCAGGTTTTGATTCAAACTCGCTGAGATGGTTTTCAGTTTTGGAAAACCCGTCCGTCGGTACTCGATCCAACCTTCGTAGCCGTTGATAATGTTGGCCAACCATTTTTGTGTAATGATCTGTTCTACAGGATTGGCCCCGTTCAGTCTATAGGCCGCCGGGGTGGTTTTGAGATAAGTATCGGGCAATGTAGTTCCCCAATACTCAAAGGCTTGGGTTACGCCCGTTTCGTAAAGTTGTTTGGCGTCGGCGGTAATAAAACCCTTTTCGGCGGCTTCGGCCATCAGGAAATTGACTTCAAAACTTGTTAGAAAATTGGCTTTGAGCCTGCCCGCCTCTTCCCGAAAGATACGTCCCGCAAAGGAATAATTTCCGACCGAAATGGAGAGTTTGGAAGCATCCGGCCCGTTGAGCAATCCTTTGTAGACGTTGGCATTATTGGCCGTGGGCCGAAAGAAAACCTGCTTACGCGGGTCATTCAGTTTTGTCAAAATCTCTTCGACTGTTTCTGACATGATAAAGAGGTTAAAGTCACCAACGCGCGCCGTGGACATGCGAAAGTTATTGGGCTGCGAGGCCGTAAATTGGTACACCGCGTTTTCGGAAGGCAACTTGATGTAGTCTCCGCCGGCGTAAATTTTCGCCAATTCGGCAGCCACATTCTCCTGCGCCGACACTCTCATCAGGTACTTGAACTTCAGTGAATTGGCCAACTTTCGCCAGGCTGACAGGTTACCTCCAAAAATAATATCTCCCTGCAACGCCTGCGCCCCTTTGTAAGCACTGATGACACTGACGGCTTTCGTAAGGTTTTCAATGATGCCGTCTTTGCCCAGATAAATATCCCGTTGTGCGTCGTATACGGGTGTTACATTTCCCTCTTTTCCTTTCAACGACTGACTGTAAGGCACATCGCCGTACAAGTCCGTCAGCACGCCGGTCAGGTACGCTTTGTAGATCAGGGCCGGGCCTTCGTAGACCGCATACGCCGGATTGGAGCGGGATTTGGTGAGTAATATCTCGTTGTCGCGGAGATTTTCGTACAGAAACGCCCAGGGATTTCCGCCGTATTGCGCTTCGGTAAGGCTGTGACGGTCGAATAAATTGAAATCAATGGCGGTGAATAATTGCCCCAGCAGATTGCCCGCCACAAAACCTTCGTACGACATTTGGTCAGCGAAATCGAAGAGCACTTTACGAAACAACAGCTCAGGCTGCACGTCTACGGGCGCTACGGGATTAACGTTGATCTTTTCAAAATCATTGGTGCAACTTCCCAACATCACCAACACGATGACTGAGAAATGAGCGATATATTTTTTCATGATTGGATGCATTTGTACAACAAAAACGTCGATGATTTAGAAGGTCAAACTCAATTTAACGCCCAAGCTGCGCGAGGTAGGATAACTCATATCTTCCACGCCCGACAAAAATTTCTGTCCCTGAAAGGCCGTTTGCTCGGGGTCAAAATGGCGCATATCGCTGATGGCAAACACATTCCGCGCTACCAACGAAACACTGATGGATTGAATGTGCTTTCCCAACGCAGAAGCGGGCAGTTGGTAGCCCAATTGCACTTCTCTCAGTTTCACATACGACGCATTGTAGGTATTATTTTCTTCGTGATTGCGGTCATAATACTGACGATAATACGTTTCGGCCGACACCGCCACGGTATTGGGTTGATAGACGGGACTTTCGGTGGTTCCGGTATTCACCACGCCTTTGGCCACAATACCCGTCTCAGGACGGTCAGCGGTTTCGATCAATTGGCCACCCACAGCTGCCAGCGCCAACGTGCGCGATACCAAAATCCCGCCCTGCCGCCAATCGACCAAAAACGCAGCGTTGATGTTTTTATAGGTGAAATTGTTATTGAAACCCACCATAAAATCAGGATTGTAATTACCCAACTTTTTCAAGGTGTTATCCGCAATGTACCCGCCCGTTTTGTTGATCACAAAGTCGCCATTGGCGTTTTTCAGATAGCCCGTTCCCCACATATCACCCATTCGTCCACCTTCCTGCACCTGGTACCAAACCGTCTGATTGACAATATCATACACGCGATTGTAAGCCAACGTAATGGTCTTGACCTGCTCAGGCAATGATTCTACCCGATTGCGATAAGCGGTAAAATTGATCAACGTATTCCATTTAAAACGCCGCCCGCGCACCGGAGTAATATCTGCGATGGCTTCCAAACCTTTGCTCCGAACCGCACCGCCGTTGACATTTTGCTGTACATATCCCGATGAAACCGCAATCGGCAGCGAGAGGATCTGATTTTTATTTAACGAGTTAAAATAGGTCACATCCAACTTCAGGCGGTCGTTGAAAAAACGCACATCGGTTCCAAATTCCACAGACGTGATGCTCTCGGGCTTGAGATTGGCATTGGGAATAAAATTTTGGTCACTGAAACTCGGCAACCCACCCACGGGCGTACGCGACGTAAAAGTTCCGTTGGTCTGGAACGGATTGGTGTCATTGCCCACCTGCGCGTAACTCGCTCGGACTTTCAGAAAAGAAATAATTTCGGGCAATTTGATGGCGTTGGAAACCACAAACCCCGCCGAAACCGACGGATAAAAAAACGACGTATTGGCCACCGAAGTAGCCGTAGCCAACGCGCTCGACCAATCATTACGGCCCGTAATATCCACAAACAGCATATTTTTAAACCCGAATTTGGCAATGCCGTACAGGCTGTTGATGCGTTTGTTATCCGCATTTTGAAAGTATTCCAACGGCGACGAAGCATTCGCCAACGAATACACGCCCGGTTGCGCCAGCGACAGAGCCTGTATCTGCTCCAAGTTGGCTTTGCGGTTCATTTGATTGCCTCCCACCGATACATCTACCGAAAAATCGCTGAGCGTTTTAGAATAATTTGCCAGAAAATCGGAGTTTATTTCCCGATAAAAAACGTTTTGCTCCGCATACGCTCCCGTTTTAAAACGATTGGAACTGAACGCTCTTCTGAACGTGCGATCTTCGTTTTGGTAATCCATGCCCGTCCGTACTGTCAGCGAAAGTTCTTTGGTGAAATCATATTTCAAGGATACATTTCCAAATAACCGATCGCGGTTGAACGCGTTGCGGTTTTCGAGTAATGTAAAATAGGGATTGTCGAAAAACGTGTAGTTGTACGAATACTGCTGCACATTTTCCAGTCCCGGCTGCCAATACTCTTTTAATGAGTTTATATCGGTAGACCTTCCCAACCAACCCACCATGGCATAGTTGGTGTTTTCGGAGCCGTATTTGGTCGCGGGACGATTTTTGCTGCCCGTATTCACATAATTGAGGGTCGACAGGATTTTCAGCGACGAAGTCGGGCTGAAGGTAAAAGCGGCTGAAACGGTTTTACGCTTCAGATCCACGCCCGGAATAATGGATTGGCTGGCTAAATCAGTTAATGAGAGGCGTGCGTTGTTTTTGTCATTGCCTGCCGTAAAGGCCAGATTATTAATACGGGTATAGCCTGTTTTATAAAAATCTTTGACGTTGTTGGGGTGAGACACAAACGGCGTCGGCGTAATGGGCAACCCGCCGTGAATCGCCAAATCACCGCCGCGCACCACTCGCCCATCGGGCAAGGTAACGGGGCTGTCAAACTGCGGAATCAAAAGCCCGGCGTCGAGTTTTGGCCCATAACTGTAGGTGATATTATCATTGACACCTCCGCCCAAGCCGTCTTTGAACGCAAACTTGCCACTGTTGCCCACGCCATATCCGTTCTGAAAAACGGGTAGTTTGAAGGCCGTTTCGGCATAGTTGGTTGAGTTGAACGACACGCCGATGCCTTTTTGAGTTCCTCCTGTTTTGGTCTTAATGATGATGACCCCGTTGGATGCCCGTGTTCCGTACAGGGCGGCGGCGGCCGGTCCTTTGAGCACCGTTACTTTATCGATGTCGTCGGGGTTGATGTCCATGGCACCGTTGCCAAAGTCAACTTCCTGAAAACCAGCGGCATCGTCGTTGACATTATTTACGATGGTGTTATTGTTGATAGGAATTCCATCTACCACAAACAAAGGGTTGGAATTGGTAAACGAAGACTCGCCCCGAATGGTAATCTTGGTCGAAGAGCCCACACCCGTGGTTCCGGCCGTGATGTTTAACCCCGCTACTCGTCCAGCCAAATTATCCAGAAAATTGGTGGATTTTACCTTGCTGATTTCACGGGCATCCACCTGTTGCACCGCAAAACCCAAGTTCTTAGACTCACGCTCCACGCCCAACGCAGTGACGATGACCTCGTCTAATAATTTACCTGGTTTCAGATAAACAGTCACATTGGCTTGATTGCCGATAGTTACTTCGGTAGTCTGAAAACCCACGAAGGAAATTTTAACTTTCTGAGTGTTTTCAGGAATAAGCAAACTAAAAACACCATTGATGTCGGTTATTACCCCCTCATTCGGTCCCGTATTAACAGATGCTCCCGCTAGTGGTTGAGCGGTTTCTGCATCCAAAACCGTCCCAGTCAATTTTTTGAGCTTTTGGGCTATAACGACGTGCGAACCCGCACAAAACAGCAACAATGAAAAACTAAAAATTTGAATGGACTTTTGTAAGTATAATAGCTTCATCGTAAAAAAATATACGTTTTAATAATATACGGTAAAACCCCATAAAGAGTTTTGACTTTTATGCACTGAGGTATTTATCCATGAATAGCACAATCAATTACTGATAAAATTAAATTATTTTTACCTTTGTACCACTAAAACAGTATGCTTGCCTACTACCTTTGAAGCACAATACGAATGGAAACCTACGGAAGAATTTTGCTCATTGCCATGCCCATTTTTTTGGGGTTAGTTTTACTGGAAAAAATCTACGGTTGGGCGGTCAAAAAACAGCCTTTCCGCACCATGGATATGCTCTCCAGCATGAGCTCAGGCTATACTAATATCATTAAGGATGTGTTGGGGCTGAGTGTTTCTATTTTAACGTACGGTTGGATGGTCGAACACTGGGCCATTTATACCATTCAGTCCACGATTGCCACTTACGCCGTGGCGTTCATCGCGCTTGATTTTTCGGGCTATTGGGTTCACCGTATGAGTCACGAAATCAACTTTTTTTGGAACAAACACGCCATCCATCACAGCAGCGAAGAATTTGATTTGGCCTGTGCGCTCCGGCAAAGCATCTCGTCGTTTGTCAGTTTGTTTACCATTTTTTTGCTCCCAGCTGCGTTGTTGGGCGTTTCGCCCACGGTCATTTCCATTGTTGCCCCTTTGCATCTTTTTGCCCAGTTCTGGTATCATACCGTGTATATCAATAAAATGGGCTTTTTAGAACACATCATCGTCACGCCTTCACACCACCGCGTGCATCATGCCATCAATCCCGAATATTTGGATAAAAACCACGGACAAATCTTTATCATTTGGGATAAACTTTTTGGAACATTTCAGAAAGAATTACCCCACGTTCCGCCCGTTTACGGCATTACACGACCAGCCCAAACGTGGAATCCCATTAAAATCAATTTCCAACACCTATGGCTGCTCATTAAGGATGCTTACCGCACCAACAGTTGGCGGGATAAACTTCGTATTTGGTTTATGCCCACAGGTTGGCGCCCAGCTGATGTTGAGGAAAAATACCCCGTTTCTAAAATTGATGACCCTTACCATTTTGAAAAATACGCTACCAAAGCCTCCACTACCCTTTTAGTTTGGACGTGGGTTCAGTTTTTGTTTACGTTTGCCCTCATCAATTATTTTTTTCTGAACATTGCCAAAATCGGCACGCCCAATATTTTTGTATACGGCGGCTTCATCTTCCTGAGCGTATTTGCCTATACCGAACTCATGGACCGCAACCCGTACGCTTTGGCATGGGAAGGGCTCAAAAACAGCATCGGGCTCTGGTTGATCTATACCACCGATTGGTTCGGCATCGGCCAGTCCTTGCCTTGGATCACGCTCGTGCTCAGTACGTATTTTGTGCTTGCCACTATTATTACCGGTCTGTTTGTTTGGTTCGATATTCGCAAAGATCATGCCGCTCAACCTGAAAAGAAATGGGCAACTGCCTGATAATCTTTGGCCCAGGCATGATTTTTTAGTGAACTGATTAGCAAAACCGCTTGTTGTTATCAGTTCACTAATCGGTTTGCCTCACTTTGCGGCAAATACCTTACAATTATGAATCGTTTACGGGTTGAAAATTCGGGGTTTGCTCCCTACCGATATATATGCCTTTTAGAAATTTTTCGCGTCGACTTTGAAGGAAACCCTCTGCCCTACGTCAGTCGCTCGACGGGCTTTTTGGTTGACAAAAATGTCATCATTACGGCGGGACATTCGCTGAATGAAACAGAATCACGCATCAGTCATTTTAAGGTGTATCCCTTCATCAATGCGGTGTTACCACCGCATATCTATTGGGTAGACATTCCCCCCTTCACGTTTAAAATCCACTCAATTCCTGACTACAAAAATCCAAATTGTTACGTTAAAGACGATTTTGGCGCAATAATGTTGGATACGGACGCCGTTTATCAGCAGATGGGAGGGCACTTTGATTGGAACGAGAACTACTTAGTAGCCGAAAATTTGACCGAAAACAGCCCCATTCACATTGCAGGCTACCCCATCGACAAGGCTGATTTTGAGATGTGGAGGGAAGAAGGCCGAGTCATTGAGGTTACGAAACACTGCCTTATCCATTCATTCACCACGACCCAACGAAACAGCGGCTCACCAATATGGATTGAGCACCAAGGCCGATTCATGGTCGTGGGCATACACGTATCTGGCAACGCTGCCTCCTGCGGCTACCGGCCCGAAAACCGTAAATTCGGAAGTGCCGTGTTGCTTACCAAGCACGTATATGATATCATTTCGGGATGGATAGCTTCGCGTAATCAAACTTTTTCGCAACAGTCTTTTAAACACTCTTCGTACACATTTGGTTAAAATGACAAACGTAAACCTACTATGTCATTTCAGGGAAAGAATATTTTGATTGTTGGGGCAAGTTCAGGCATTGGGTACGCCCTTGCCAAAACATTGGAAACCGAAGGAGCTGTGCTTTTTACCGCTTCGCGAACAGCCCCCGAAAATCTAAAAAGTCAACACATCACTTGGGACGTAACCCAACCAGCCACGGGTATTTTTGATGTCTTGCCAGATATACTCCACGGCATTGTGTATGCTCCGGGCACGATTTCGCTCAAGCCCTTTCAGCGCTTTTCGACGGCCGATTTTCAAGCCGATTTTCAAATCAATGTGTTGGGCGCGGTGGCCGTTTTGCAAGCCAATTTGGGCAGATTGCGTAAAGCAAACGGCGCATCTATTGTACTTTTTAGCACGGTAGCGGTACAGACTGGTATGGGATTTCACGCGTCAATCGCTACTTCCAAGGGGGCGATTGAAGGACTCACGCGTTCGTTGGCGGCAGAATTTGCAGCAGCCAAAATTCGCTGCAATGCCTTGGCACCTTCACTCACTGATACGCCTTTGGCGAGCGGTTTGCTTTCAAGCGATGAAAAACGGGAAGCCTCGGCCAAGCGACATCCACTGGGGCGCGTTGGCACTCCTGATGACGTAGCATCGGCTGCCAAGTGGCTGCTTTCTGACGAAGCAAGCTGGGTAACGGGGCAGATAATTGGCGTAGATGGAGGCATCGGGAAGTTGAAATAACTCCCCGATGTTATTTTTGTAAGAAATAATTCTGACTTATCGAAGGTCAATTACCTCTACCCCTTTGAATTGGGCAGGATCAAAAGCGAAGAATTTATCTTCCACCTTTACATTGGGCGTAAGCTTATCTACTTTAAACGTCAGGCGCTGTCCGCTGCGCTGGATTACTTTCCAACTCCTGACGGATTTGTCTTTTTTGTCTACTTTAATCTGGACTTTAGACACCTTACTTTCTTTCTTTTCGGGCGAAAGCTCTACTACTTCATACACGCGTCCGCTTTCGGTGACTTCTTCGATAAACACGTATTTGTAGCCTTTTTTGTAGATGGTATACACCTTCGTCGGGTCAATGTCGCCCACTTCTTTAGGATCGTAGGTATTGATGGTCGCTTCGTTGCTTTCTTTGATGTAGGTGGTCATCACCTTGCCATCATTAAAAATTTCTTGACCAGCCATTTTCAACCGAAACTTCGTTCCTTTTACGGTCGCGTCCCCTTTCAGGGTTTCTTTGGAGCCTTCATTGGTATACGTGAAGGCAACCTTGAACGAGGTCATTGTTTTGTACTTATTGCTCATCGCGTCTAAGATAGCGGTGGCACGTTTGTCATTTTGGGCTTGGAGGAGCGTAGTCGCAAAGAGCGATGCTATAACCAAAAATTTTCTCATTGTCGTAGGTTTAATTACTCTTTTTAGACAGTTTTTCCTTTTGATGGTTTAAAAACTGTACCGTAATAACAAAATATACGTTGCAAAGTTACCACAAGTCCGTTAACAAGCGACAAAACCTTTACAAACAGCTACGTGCTGTTCGATGAAAACGTCAAAGGCTGGCTTATACTTTCTTCAATTAAAAGTTTTTGAGCATTTGTTCCAACGATGCAATATCAGTAATGAGTACTTCACGCGCTTTGCTTCCCTCAAAAGGCCCCACAATACCCGCCGCTTCCAGTTGGTCCATGATGCGCCCCGCGCGGTTGTAGCCCAGTTTAAGCTTGCGCTGAATCAACGATGTACTTCCCTGCTGACTGATAACGATAACTCGCGCAGCCTCATCAAACATAGAATCACGGTCGGCCAAGTCAACGGCTTCGCGGTCGGTTTCTTCATCGTCTCCGCTGAATTCAGGCAGGTTGTAAGCCGACGGATAACCGCGTTGGTTTCCGATAAAATCACACACTTCATCAATTTCGTCGGTATCGGCAAATGCACATTGTAAACGAATCATGTCTGAGCCCGACGAAAGCAGCATGTCTCCCATACCCACCAGTTGCTCAGCTCCGCCCGTATCCAGAATGGTGCGAGAATCTATTTTTGAGGTAACTCTAAAAGACAAACGTGCGGGGAAGTTGGCTTTAATCAAACCCGTAATCACATTAACGGAAGGGCGTTGCGTAGCAACTACCAAGTGAATGCCGATGGCCCGCGCCAACTGCGCCAAACGCGCAATGGGCTGCTCTACTTCTTTGCCAGCGGTCATCATCAAATCAGCCAACTCGTCGATAACCAGCACAATATAAGGCAGAAAACAATGCCCGCGCTCGGGACTCAACTGCCTTTGCGTAAACTTAGCGTTGTACTCTTTGACGTTGCGAACGCCCGCTTCTTTCAACAAATTGTAGCGATTGTCCATCTCAATACAGAGGGAATTGAGCGTATGAACCACTTTTTTGGTATCCGTAATGATGGCTTCTTCGCTGTTGGGAAGCTTGGCCAAAAAATGCCGTTCAATTTTGTTAAACAACGTCAATTCCACCTTTTTCGGGTCCACCAACACAAATTTTAGCAACGCTGGGTGTTTTTTATAAATCAACGAAGCCAATAACACATTCAATCCGACTGATTTTCCCTGCCCTGTGGCACCCGCCATCAATAAGTGAGGCATTTTGGCCAAATCTGTGATAAAAAACTCGTTTGAAATGGTTTTTCCCAAGGCAACGGGCAAGTCAAACGTACTTTCCTGAAATTTCTTACTTGCTAATACCGACCGAATAGAGACCATTTCGCGGTTTTTGTTGGGCACTTCGATTCCGATGGTCCCTTTGCCGGGCATGGGCGCAATGATACGAATCCCCAACGCCGCCAAACTCAATGCTATATCATCTTCTAAGCTTTTAATTTTGGAAATACGTACCCCTGCTTCCGGAATAATCTCATACAGTGTAACGGTCGGCCCAATCGTTGCTTTGATGCTGGCAATACTTATACCATAGTTACCGAGCGTTTCCACAATCCGGTCTTTGTTGGCTTCCAACTCTTCTGCCGTTACTTTTGAGCTCCCTTCACCACGATTATGCAACAAATCAAGCGTTGGGAATTGGTAATTAGGCAAATCAAGCGTTGGGTCATAGGGCCCATGCTCGGCCACCAAATCGTTGGCTAAGTGGTCAGCATTCGCAAAGGGTACTACGGGAATTTTTGTGGTTGTTCCTGAAACGGGTATCTCATCCGCGGGGCTTTTCTCATCTGTCATCTCATCTGCATTTTCAACAATCAGCGTCAACCCACCAGAGACCGGTTTGGCCGCTGCTTTTCCGTTGGGTAGGTTCCCGTTCAATTCAATCGTTTTAGCTCTTTCAGCTTCAACGGTCACGGTTTCTTTTTTAGGCTGCGCAACGGCGGGAGCCACCACTTCTTCCTCCTCGTCTTCTACGGTTGGTTCAGAATATTTATCTTCTTCCGAAACCACTTCTAAATCAAGAGGCCTTGCTCTTCTTTTGATGGGGTTCTCAAATCGGTCGGCCAATTCATCAAATGAATTAATGCCGTGAAAATAAACGAGCACCGTTCCGAAGCCTCCCAAGACCACAAAGAAGCTCCCCCAGCCGATGTAATGGTCCATTAAACTATTGATTTCGTAGCCGATTCCACCGCACAGAAAACTCATCGAACGCACAGAATCCGTTTTTAAAACGAGAAATCCGAAAAACAGACTAAGCAAAAAAATGTACACTAAGGTGAGTTGTGTGGTGCGTTGGAGTGGTAATAATTCACGCTTTTGCGCAATTTTAAAACCGATCAGAAACAGCAAAAACGGAAACCCTAAAGCCGCTATCCCAAACCACCGAAAGATAAAAAAGTGGGAAAGCAACAGGCCAAAAAATCCCATTCCGTTTTGAGTCTCCTGGGAAGAGATGCGAAGTTTAGTGGTAAAAGCAGAATCCACCACGCTTTGGTCAGCCGCGCCCGTAAACAGATACCACACAAAGGCGCCCAGCATGTACAGCGACAAGAACACCAATGCCCAACCCCACATTTTTTGTTTGCGCGGATCTGAAGGCATTTGCTTAAACGGGGCGTTCGGTTGCCCCATATCGCTGCCGGCAGTGCTTTTTCGCTCACGCTTTTGGGGCGTTGAAGGAATAACATTCTTAGCCATCGATGAAAAAAGGTTAATGTTTATCAATGAATCGTTAATGAGCGCAACTATCAAAAACCGATCAAAACGAAGACAGCCAGTGCGTACGGGTTCCCTGCATCATCCATGATGATGTATTCAAGTAGGGGGTATTCATGCGCAAGCGCTTTTTATGGGGTAAAATTGAAGCTCTATTTCAAGGATTTACAAATCCGCTTGGCCAAGGCCGGTCCTTCATAAATAAAACCCGTGTAAATCTGCACTAAACTCGCTCCTGCATCCAATTTTTCGCGGGCTTCTTCTGGTGAACCAATCCCTCCTACGCCAATGACGGGAAAGGAGTGATTTGACTTCTCGCAAATATAACGAATAACTTCGGTCGAACGATGTGTCAATGGGGCTCCGCTTAGCCCACCAGCTCCGATTTTTTTTACGGTTTCGCCATCGGTTGCCAAATCTGCGCGACTAATGGTCGTATTTGTGGCAATAACACCGGCTATTTTTGACGTAGTGACAATCTCGACGATATCGTCTAATTGGCTATCCGTCAAGTCGGGAGCAATTTTAAGAAGAATGGGTTTAGGGGCCTTTCCTACTACGGATGATTGCCGATTTTCCAATTCTAGACTTCTTTTCTTTAAGGACAACAAAATCTTGGTTAAAGGCTCTTTTTCTTGTAAGTCGCGCAGGCCAGGCGTATTGGGCGAACTTACATTCACTACAAAATAGTCAACGGTATCGTAAAGCTCGTCAAAACATTTGAGGTAATCATCGAGGGCATTTTCGTTGGGCGTTAGCTTATTTTTACCAATATTTCCCCCAATCAGGATGTTGGTTTTACGTTGACGCAGTCGTTTGGCCGCCGCCGCCGCTCCCTGATTATTGAACCCCATGCGATTGATGAGCGCCCGGTCGGGCTTCAACCGAAACAACCTTGGTTTATCATTTCCAGGTTGGGGCAAAGGCGTTAGGGTCCCGATTTCAACAAAGCCAAAGCCCAAACACGCCATTTCTTCTACGAGCTCCGCATTTTTGTCAAATCCAGCGGCCAAGCCTACGGGATTTTTAAACTTCAGGCCAAAAACTTCCCGCTCCAGCGAAGGGTCTTCGTAGGTAAATAATTGCCTGAACAAAAGCGGAACGCCTGGAATTTTAAACAAGAATTGGAGGGTTCCGCACACAAAATGATGCACCTGCTCGGCATCAAAGCGAAACAAAATCGGAAGGATGAGCCACTTATACATGGCCACAAAAGTAATAAAAAAATAATCGTCGGACGGTTTAAAACCGTTCGACGATTGGATTACGGCCAATTAACCCTTAAAATACCTGTTGGCGATAGGGGATATTGAGTCGAATCCCAAACGTAGCCGAGGTTGTACTCAAGTTTTGGGATTCCAACGGACTCTCCTGTTGACGTACCATCAATCGACCATCAATGAAAAAATTATGTTTGAGCATATACGACATCCTCATGTCGGCAAAAGTGGTGTTGACGGGCGTTCCCTGGCCGATAAAATTGCCTACGTCCCGCGCCCGAAAGTCATCGTAGGGGCGATAAATATTGCCACCATAATTCCATGAATCCGAATCTACGCCTCGCTTAGAGTAGGTAAACGTGCCGTAAACCGTCAAACGGCGCGTGGGCTGATAGCGGAGTAAGCCCACCACTTCCCAAAAATTTGCCCCCAGTGGGTGCGCCAATGATTGATCATAATGCACATAATTATTGAATCCATTTTTGTGCGAATAAGTAAAAGGGCGCGCCACGTTGTATTCAGCCTGTAAATCTAAGTTCTTGATACCCAAGGCATCCACGTATTTAAGACCCGCCTGAAATGCATATTTTTTACCCCAAGAACCATTTTTTCCAAAATATTCGGAGGTTTTGAACTCATCCAACATGAATTGGCTATAAAATCCAAAGTGTTTGAGAAAATTCCAACGAAAATCCACCCCTAGCAAAGCATTGTCAGAACTGCCCAAATAGGTTTCGAGGTAGCGGTAAAAGATGATAGGATTGAGATAATTGAGGTCAAAGGTGTTGTTTTCTCTCCCAAATACTTCTGCCTCATAGATACCCAAGCTGATGTTTTTGGATAAGTTGATGCTGAGGTGGTGAATAGCGGCAAATTTTTTGTTGATAGGCTCTTCGGGCCTCCGACCCACTTGGTTGTAGAGCATGTTCGCCCAAAGGTTGGTATACTGGAATCGCCCCAACTGTGTCGTCATTTTTAGGAATAAGTAAGGCGAACTCCAGTCCGAGAGCAACATAGAGCGGTATCCGCTCCCCATCACGTTTTTATCGTGTCCAAATTGAAGATTGATTTGTTTGATAGGATTGAAAGTAATGTACCCTCTGGCCGAAATAAAATCTACCCCATACGTGCGGATGCTTTTGACAAAACTTTCACCGGGCAATACATACAGCGGATAGCCCAAATAGATTTCTCGAACGTTGAGGGTATAATCTCGTACATACTTACCAAACATTCCCTGCGTATCGGTAACGTAGGTATAAAAACCCAGTTTTTTACCAATAACGCCTCGCATCTCCACCCCCCGTGCCGTCAGCCACAAATAATCTTTGGAGCTGTTTTCTCCGCCTAAAATCAAATGCGTGACAGGGCTTAAATGCAAATCTAAATCCTTGTTTTGAATAGAATAAAAATCAGAAGGCCGCTCGTAGAAACGTTTCATAAACCGTTTTTGGCTCATTGGCGTTTTGTTAGTAGACCACTCCCAGTTATCCTGCCGTAAATAATGAAGATTAAAATAGTCTATGTCGTTGAGCGGCATGGTACGGTCAGCCTCGATACTGTCTAATAGACTCACCACCGCCTTGCGCTGAAATGGCTTCACCCCAATATGAAAATCTTCGGACAAGCGGCCCCGACGAATTTCAAAACGGTCAATCAAATGATAGTAGTCATCGTTGAGTGGCACAAACTGTGATTGGGCAAAAGAAGGTATTTGTAAAACCAACAACCATAAGAAACCGTAGAAGCTACCCCGCACAAAACACCGCTCTTTTTCCGTGCTTCTTCCCTGTTTCTGTAATCCCATAAGCAGTAGTAATTGTCTAAAACTCATATACGCTGTTAAATTATATCGCTACTTGGCGCAAATTAAGTTATTTTTGTAGCTCTTTAAACAATAGTTTATCCTCTTGAGTAAGTCTTCAAATACCGTATATTTCCCCAATCTTAACGGCGTGCGCTTTATTGCCGCCTTTTCGGTACTCATACACCATATTGAGCAAGTCAAAGAAGTGTTCAAAATTCCGCATTTTTATGATTATCACCTCATAAAAAGTATGGGAAAATTGGGGGTTGATTTATTTTTCGTACTGAGCGGCTTTTTGATTACCTATCTTTTGCTGCACGAAAAAGGCCGTTTTGGGGCCATCAATACCCGTGATTTCTACATTCGGCGTATTTTGCGGATTTGGCCGCTCTATTTTTTAATTGTCATTTTAGCTTTTTTTGTCTTTCCTCATATCCCCTTTTTTGTAGCACCAAACAACGAGATTTCGTTCATGGCGCACAATTTTTATGAGCGTTTGTCACTTTTTTTGATTGTTTTACCCAACATTGGCTTCATCCTTTACGGCTCGCCTTACTTATCAGCCCAAACCTGGTCCATCGGTGTAGAAGAACAATTCTATTACCTCTGGCCTTGGATTATTCAACACCTAACCTGGAAACGCCTGTTAATTACACTAACCGTTTTTTCACTGGGAACTTTCGGTGTGTTTTATGTTTATTACCATTGGGTGGGCAATACGTTCTATGCAAACAACGTGCCTGAAATTATCCGCTTCTTTTTCAGTCAATTCCGTATTTTAACCCTCGTCACCGGGGGCGGCTGTGCGATGCTGGTCTACTACCGCAAAGAAAAAATCCTTAATGTACTTTTTCGCAAAGATGTCCAAATCGTAGTTTACGGTCTACTGCTTTTTTGTCTTGCTACGGGTGTTCACATCAACCACGTCAACTTAGAATTTTACGGGCTATTTTTTGCGTATTTTATTCTCAACGTTTCGAGCAACCCCCGCTCAATTGTCAACTTAGAATACGGCTGGATTTCGTACCTCGGTAAAATCTCCTACGGACTTTATATCTACCAAACAGCTTTTATTGTGTTAAGCGTCCACCTCATTCAATGGGCTTTTGGCAAAGACTTACCACATCTTACCTTCAACCTCATTCTTTATCCGCTGGCTACCTTTCTAACCGTCGGTGTGTCGGCGTTGTCGTATCACTATTTTGAAAAACCTTTTTTGAAACTAAAAGAGCGATTCAGCTCACACTCAACGACCCGATAATTGAATCAGTTCCGCCATTGTGTACGATTTGAGGCCCATTCGTTGGGCTTCGGCCAGCACATTTTCCAACCGACTCACCGAAAACGCGTACGGCTCATCTGATGCCACAAACAAAGGGCGGTGCCCCAAAAGCATCAGAACGGAATGTGTATTTTTGGCACGAATCAAGCCATCCTTCAATTGCGCATCGGTGATGTTAGTGTATTGATCAATCAACAGCGAATGTACTTTAGGGTTGCCGTCAAAATGGTAGTAAATATCGTCGATGGCAAAAACGGGCTGCCGAAAAGTAAGCCAAGACACTCGTCGCTCGGTCATGGACACATCACGCAACAGCGTAAAATAATCTTTCAGCAGGCGTCGGTCCGTGTACCACGTTTGTTGGCCACCTACGTGCGCAAAAGTCACGGGATTAAAGCCCGCTTTACGCATGGAAAGCAGCTCGGCTTCGATTTCATAACGGTAAAAATCTTCCAACGCTCCTCCGCCCCGCAGCCAATCCAATACCCGAATATGCGCGGCTCCGTGGGCTCCGATTTCGTGGCCGTCGCGCACCAATTGGTGCAACTGCCCAATTTCTTTGGGCGTAAGGCTGTCAAACTGCGTAACGTAAAAAGTAGCCTTGGCGTTATATTTCTTTAATAAAGGCCGCAGGCGGGTCCATTCTTCTACGTAGCGATCATCAAACGAAAGCGCAATGCCCGCAGCCGGGGTGTTTGTGTCCAGCGTTGAATCTTGGCATCCAGATAGGCCCAAGCCAATAATTGGCAACAGAAGCAGTAGCTTTTTCATGCGTTTTGGGAGCGGAGATTTGGGTGGATTCCAAACCCTGTTCTATTTCACTTTGCTTTTCCGCAAATGAGTTCGTATTATCGTTGCTACAAATGTAACGCCACAAAACCAAACCGCCTATTTCATCTTCATTATGTTTGTCCTTACTCAACAACCATCAATTGCTAATCATTTTTTAGCCGAGCTGCGCGATGTCAATATTCAGCAGGACCGCCTGCGTTTTCGTCGTAATTTAGAGCGGGTAGGTGAACTTTTGGCCTATGAAATCTCAAAATCGTTGCCGTATCGTCAGGCCGACGTTGTTACCCCATTGGGCAAAGCCTCTACGCGGTTGTTACGACAACCTCCAGTGTTAGCCACAATTCTACGCGCCAGCCTACCTTTTCACCAAGGTTTTCTGCATTTTTTTGACCAAGCCGACAACGCGTTTATCGGTGCTTACCGAGGGCATCACATCGGCGACGACGAGTTTGAAGTAGAAATGGATTACATCACAGCCCCCGATTTGCAGGATCGCACACTGATTTTGATGGACCCGATGCTCGCCACGGGACGTTCTATTGAGAAAGTGTATCACGCCTTGTTGCGTTTTGGAATTCCCGCCCAAACCCACATTGCTGCCGTCATTGCCAGCCCAGAAGGAGTGTCGTATCTGCAAAATCGGATGTCTGAGTGCCGCCTTTGGGTAGGAGCCATTGACGAAAAACTGGACGCTCGCTACTACATCGTTCCTGGTTTAGGTGATGCGGGCGACCTCTCGTTTGGCCCTAAACTATAACTTTTCGCTCATCCAAACCATGTATTTACGGGGCTATCATATCAAACTATTGTTTTTATGGTGGGGCCTACGTTTTTCTACATTTGCCCAAATCCAATCACAACTCAACTTTGATAACTATACCCAACGAGAAGGACTAGCCTCCGATATTACGGTCGATGCCCTAAAGGATAAACGCGGTTTTCTCTGGATTGTAACCCGCAATGGATTGTGTCGTTATGACGGCCTTCATTTCAAAAATTACACCTATGACCCCACCGATATTCACGGCATCAGAGGGCGTAGACTCTACGCCATCACCGCCGACTCTACGGGCCGAATCTGGGTTAGTATGGAAACTGGAGTGTGCTATTATGACGAAACACACGACAACTTTCAGTACGTTTATTATAAAAAAAACAACGGGAGGTGGGTTTTTATGCCCATTCTGGCCGATGGCCCAAACATCTGGATAGCCGCCAACGGTGCGGGCCTGATGAAGTACAATTGGGTAAAAAAAAGACTTTTTGCCACGAAGCTAAGCGAGCGAAAAACCAACTATTTCTTACGGCTTTTTAAAAGCCGTAAAGGAGATATTTGGGTAGGCACAATTCACAGCGGGTTGTTCAGGTATTTTCCTAAAACCAATACTTACAAGGAATACGCCCACCAAGACCCAAACACCGAATACAGCGAAAAAAACGAAATTAACAGCATCACGGAAGATACCGAAGGTAAAATTTGGGTAGGGTCAGAAGGCGGGGGCGTTCAATCTCTTGAGGTAGAAAGTGGCAAATTTGCGTTGTATTATCCCGAACAGAAAAACCTCAAAAAGCCATTTGCTGTCATAAAAAAGGTAGCATTTTTTCCTCAACTTACTGGCGACTCTATTTTATGGTGCGGCACCTTCGGCAAAGGGCTATTTACTTTTAATATTCACACGCACGTTTTTACCAAAGCACTCGTCAATCCTCCCCTTGAGACGAATTTGGTCAGTCCATTTGTCAATAATTTTTACCTTGACAATCAAAAAAATCTGTGGATTATGACGCAAATGGGCGTCAGTAAAGTAGTTTTTGACGACAACCGAATTCGTTCTCTCAAGTTGCCTTTCCTACAAGAGCTGGGAAACCCTTACATCGACAACAGTATTTTTGAGTTAAAACCCGACCCCCACGATTCTAATATTTTGTGGATGGCTTCGTGGGGCTGCGGCGTGTTGAAATACGATTTTAAGCGTCAAAAACTACTCAAATCTTATCTGAATACCGATGCCAACGTGGGGCACCGAAACCTGCGCTCGGTCTATTTTGACCGCCAAAATCGGCTATGGGCAGGCACCGAAGACGGGCTTTTTTGGTATGATCCCGTTCATGATTCTTTTCAAGAATTTGCGCTTCAACCTTCCCATCAAGGTGCCAAGAAAGTAATTTATGACATCGTGGCCGACGCTTCTAATACGCTTTGGGTGGCTTCGAGCGGGGGAATTCTGCGCATTGATGCCCAAACCCAGCGCGGCCAACAGTTCAGCACGGAAGCGGGGCTTTCTGATTTTGTTGTCAACCGATTATTACTTGATAATCAACAGAATCTTTGGGTAGCAACCCGAAAAGGGCTTAATTATTTTGATACTAAAACGCACAAAATCACGCAGTTTATTCAGCAAAACCCTACCAACGACGACCTGAATGTGATTTTAGGAATGGATTTTGACCAAAAAGGTAAGCTTTGGATTGCCGCGCGAGGCGGCCTTTCGGTGTTGGATGTTCCGCAAAAAACGTTTAGGAATTTTACCGAAAAAGAGGGTTTCAATGCCAGTCAATGCAATGACTTATTTATTGATTCTGACCAAAATGTGTGGATAAGTACGCAGGGAAATTTGTATGTTTTTGACAAAAAAAATCAGAATTTTCGTCAATTTACGGTAAATGACGGCTTATTCGGCAGTTTTATGTACGACCGCATCAGCGCCGTTAATGGGCAACTTTTTGTTAATTTCATTGGGGCAGTCAGCTACTTTTGTCCTTCAAAGTTACTCCAAAACCCCGCCTCAGCCCCCTTGGTTTTTACTGGTTTTAAAGTGCTGGAGCAGGAAATTCCTTTTAATCAAAACCAAGTAGCCTCCTCGCCCATCAATATTCATTACCACCAAAATATCATTACCTTTGAATTTACGGCCTTGGACTTTATTAATCCCCAAAAAGCCGTATTTAGCCATAAACTAGAAGGGTTTGCCAACGACTGGTCAGCCCCTCACGCCAAGCATACTATTACATATACCAACCTCGACGGCGGAGACTACACTTTTTGGGTAAGAACACTCAATGATTCAGGAAAATGGAATGCCCCTATTTCCTTTAAAATATCAATTGAGCCGCCTTTTTGGAAAACTTGGTGGTTTCGTGCCCTGACATTGACGTCTCTCTTAGGGATTTTGTACTGGTTTTATCGGGCAAAATTGATCCAAGAACGCCGAGAAGCAAGCATTAGACAACAACGGGCTGAAGCAGAAAACAAGGCGCTACGGGCGCAAATGAACCCCCATTTTGTGTTCAATTGCATGAATACCATTGAGTATTATATACTTAGCAATCAGGCAGATAAAGCCTCCGCTTTTCTACAAAACTTCTCTCTTTTGGTAAGAAACATCTTAGAAAATTCACAGTATGACCTGATTCCACTCACGCAGGAGCTGGATACGTTGAAACTGTACATTGAGCTAGAAAAAGAACGCGCCGAAGGGGCTTTTTCTTACGACATAACGCTGGATGAAACCGTACCCAACAAATGCCAACTGCCACCGTTGATTCTACAGCCTTTTGTAGAAAATGCCATTCTGCACGGATTAAGGCACAAAACCAATGAAAAAGGACAGCTTTCCATTAAAATTTGGCAGGCCGATAAAAGCCTTTGGGTCGAAATTCAGGACAATGGTGTAGGCCGAAAAGCGGCCGCCGAAATTCATCAAAAACAACAACGCAAAAAACAATCGCTAGGCATGAAAGTAACCGCCGATCGAATATCAGCGCTTCCCACTACCGAAGGACAGCCCCGGGGGGCTTTTAAGGTGGAGGATATTTTTCCGACGGGTACGCGGGTTACGATTCAATTACCCCTTTATTTGTAAACAATAGTACAAATTTCAACTGATTAATTTATGGCAAACATTATCCTTTTGTCTTCCGAACAGGGCCTTACTAACTTTAAAAATTACAAACTCGCCCAAATCGACGGCACCAAAACCCAAACATTAAGCGATTTTTACAATGAAATCGAAAAAGCCCTTAATCTGCCTGATTTTGAACCAGATATGGATTTATTGGACGGCCTACTGAATGATTTATCGTGGATTAAACAAGCCAACATAGCACTCTACATCACGCATTTTGACGCTTTTCTAGCCCGCGAAAAAGAAAGAAAAATGGTTGAACTCCTCAGCCTATTGGATGCCACCGCCGAAGATTGGAAATGGCTCGACGATGATGATGACATCCCGAAGAAAAACATCAAAATTCTGATTCAACACAGCGAACGAGCAACGGCTATTTTAGAAAAAGAAGAAATCGCTTTTGTTACCATGTAAAAAGTGTGTTAAATCCATGGCTACGATCCGACGTTTTTGAACCGTCAGACCGTAGCCATTTTTTTAATAGAAGGCGTCTTCAATGTGCTCAATCCGGGTGGTATGCTGCGTAATAATGACCGAGATTACGTCAAAACGAATGTCACCCTGCCAGTCCGTATCAAAAATATACTGCTCGGCGGCTTTCATAATGAGCCGGCGCTTGGTGGCATCCACAAACTCCTCGGGCATTCCAAAACTGACGTTGGTGCGGGTTTTTACCTCAACGAAGGTCAGGATTTTGTTCTTTTTGGCAATAATATCAATCTCCGAATGGCGAAAACGATGGTTACGAACCAAAATTTCGTAGCCTTTGTCCTGCAAAAAAGCCGTCGCTTTGTCTTCACCGAGCTTACCCGTTTCTAAGTGTTCTGCCATAATTTGCCCTGTTACGATTGAGGGTTAATAATTTATTCCCCACCTCTCATATACACCTTCTGGTACTGCAAAGGTGACTTCCCCGTTTGGTTTTTAAACTGGCGGTTGAAATTTGAGACGGTGTTGAACCCGCTTTCGTAACATATTTGGGTAACAGAATATTTTTCTTGCACCAACAGCTTGCACGCGTGACCGATGCGAATTTCGCTCACAAAGTCCGAAAAAGTTTTGTTGGTACGACTTTTAAAGTACCGACAAAAAGCCGCTTCTGTCATGTTGGCCAGTGCAGCGACTTCGTTCAGACGAATCTCTTCTTTGAAGTGTTTCATCACGTATTCATACACCCGCTGCATCCGCTCGGTCTCCGATACTTTATGGGTATTGACGTACCCAACGCTCGTAATGTACATCACTTCCGAAGAATTTGCCAAGTGATGTAGCGTGGTCAACAATTCTAAAATGGTCTCAAAACCTTGATTAGACGCTATTTTTTTGAGGTTTTCTCTTACCATTTGGCGGGCCGCTCCCCTAATGTCCAACCCTCTTTGCCCTTTTTCCAACAACTGTTTTAAAACGTGCATTTCGGGTTTATCAAAGAAACCCTCGCCCAGAAAATCTTCTGTAAAGTACGCCACGATACCGTGGGTTTTTAGTTGTGGGTTTCCCTCAAAATACGCCCGATCGCTCCGCCAGAGGTGCGGAATATTAGGTCCTAAAAAAACGGTATCACCCGCCTCAAAGTGCCTGATATCGTCACCTATGAAGCGTGTACCAGTTCCTTCAAGCACCGTAAAAAGTTGATAATGTGGATGAAAATGCCAATTGGGGTCAAAATGAGCTTCTTGCAGCTCAATCGTCGTAAACGATGCCGATGGCAGTTGTAGTTCTTTTCTTACAGGAATACGCATCTCATTTTTTGGGGTCGTTTTGGGTTACTACTTGCCTTAAGTGTTCGCTGTCCCAGCTTATATCTGTCTCTTCTTTGGCCAGAAATAAGTCGTTTTGCAGGATTTGCTCCTGCCACTGTACTTGCTCACGTACCGATAATGCATACTCTTTCACATTATGGCGATTTTTTGATAGTTTTTCTAGCGATTGCTCATCGTAATGAATAAATTTTTGCCCCTGCCGGGTGGCGGTGTATTTTCGAAAGCCCAACTTGACCATTGCATCCACCCCTAATCTAACCGCCGTATCGAGCGTTTCGCGATAGATATGCTCCACATGCATGTCCATAAGGTCATAGGCATCATAGCGATTGCGTGCCCGGGCAAAAATGCGCAGATTAGGATATTTTTTCTTGGCGGTTTCCACCAACAGATGGTTCAATTCTGGCGGGTCGATGGCCGCAATCAAAATGGCCGCTTCTGAAGCCCCAGCGGCTTCCAGCAAGTCCACTCGGGTAGCATCGCCAAAATACACCTCAAACCCCATTCGCCGCAGTAAATCTACCCGGTCCGAATCATTATCTAAAATTGTAGCTTTGATTCCATTGGCTCGCAAAAACCGCCCGACGGTACTCCCAAAATGCCCAAACCCGGCGATGATTACTTTGTGTTGGGTATCAATCGTGTCGGATTCTTCCTGCTCATCGCCCTTGGTTTTTACGCCAAAATAAGGCTCTATCAGCTTTTCATTGAGCAATAAAACCAACGGAGTGGAAGCCATCGTAATGGCAACGACGGCCATCAGTTTTGCATTCCAAACGGCGTCCAATAAATTAATTTGGCTAGAAAATGACAACAAAACGAAGGCAAATTCTCCCACCTGACTAAGTCCAAAAGAAAAGATGAGGTTTTGGTCACTGCTCATTTTGAACAGTTTGCCCGTAATAATCAAAACGATAAATTTTAAGACCAGTACCAACACCACCAGCAGCGCAATGGTGGCAGGGTCGCTCATGATTTGGTCAAAATCAATGGTGGCACCCACGCTCACAAAAAACAATCCAAGCAATAATCCCTTAAACGGCTCAATGTCGCTCTCCAACTCATGCCGAAACTCGGTATTGGCCAAAACCATTCCAGCCAAAAATGTACCCAACGCAGGGCTTAATCCTACCGCCTGCATCAGCGCCGCTACGCCTACCACGATAAACAACGCCGCTGCCACAAACAACTCGCGCATTTGGCTTTTGGACACAAATCGCAGAAAAGGAACGACCAAGAACTTCCCGATTAGCAAAATCAATCCCACCACAACAAAAACCGAAATCGCCTGAATCCAAGCGGGTTGCTCCGAAAAAAGCGACGCATGGGTCTCTGCCCCCGCATGTGGTGTACCCAAAAGCGGCAAAAGTGCCAAAATGGGAATGACGGCAATATCTTGGAAAAGAAGTACCGAAAAGGAGGCTTCCCCAGCGATGGTTCTTGATATATTTTTTTCTTTCAATGTTTGCAAGACAATCGCCGTCGAAGACATCGAAAACGCCAACGCCACCGCTAAGGCCATTTCCCATTGCCATTTCATCAACAGAAAACTGATAAAAAGTAAGACAGTTGTCCCCGCTACCTGAAGTCCTCCCAACCCGAGAATGGCTTTTCGCATTTCCCAGAATTTGCGGGGATTAAGCTCTAAACCAATCAAAAAAAGCATCATCACCACCCCAAATTCTGAAGCGTGCATGATGTCTTGCCCGTTTTCACCCACAAAACCCAACACAAAAGGCCCAATCAATATACCTGCTACCAAATACCCAAGCACGGAACTTAACCCGATTTTTTTGGCAATAGGCACAAGGACAATCGACGCCCCCATAAATACTAATGCTTGAAATAAAAATCCTGTGCTCATTTTGAGGTCGCTATTTTTTTGAGAAGATCATTAATGTACGTGTGTTGATATAGGTTTGGTTGGTATTGAATATCCTGCCAATTGTCCAAAAATAGCCCAAGCTCAGTAGCATAGTCCGCAAAACCCTGTTTGTCTAAGCGGTGGGTACCGTGAATCACAAAAGGAGGGAAATAATTCATCTTGCAGAGATTCGCCGTTTGTTCAAAAGGCCGAAGAAACTCTCTGATAGTAAACCGATTATGACCACTTTCTTGATACGCCTGTACACCTCCCCCTACCGTAATGGTCTGTAAAATGGATTTTCCTTCTAAGGCATCTCCACCTGGCCCATACGCCCAACCTACCTCCAGCACCATGTCTATCCATTGCTTCAACAACGGCGGACAACTATACCAATAAAAAGGATGATGCCAAATAATCATCTCGTGTTGTAAAAGGAGCTCTTTCTCGTACTCCACATCAATGTTAAAATCAGGATAGCGTTCATATAAATCATGAAACGTGACATCCTCTCGATCGGAGTACGACTTTAAAATCAAACGATTGGCTCGGGATCTTTCCAAAAGTGGGTGCGTGAAAAGAACAAGAACCTTATTTTTTTCAGGAAGCATGATTGAGTATATAAGGTATAATGGGTTGCGTAAAATCGGATGTAAAAGCCGAGATGCTGGCTAATACAACACAGTGTTTTTCATCGTTGTTAGCGAATATTGGCATTTTTTGCCACAAAAGAAAGAAAAACTCTTTTTTCTAGTTAAAATAAAGTCATATTTCTACATCAATTCCCACGCGCTCTGATACGCGTCGAGGCATTCGACGTAGGTAATAAAATCAGCGTAAAAGGGAAATTGCGCCAAGGTAGCGCTATCGCCCACTACGACGAGTTTCTTGCGGGCGCGGGTCATGGCCACGTTCATCCGGCGGATGTCGGCCAAAAAACCAATGATTCCTTCGCTATTGCTGCGGGTCATGCTGATATAGACCACGTCGCGTTCTTGTCCCTGAAAACTATCCACGGTATTGACGGCAATCTGAGCCCGATACTGTTGCAGTTCGGGCACGTGGCTGAGTTGTTCGGCCAGCACCTGAATCTGCTGTTTATAAGGGGCAATCACGGCAATGCTCGGAAAAGTTTCGGCCGTTTTTTTGGTTTCCCATTCGGCCGTAAGGAGCACGAGGTGCTTGAGGAGCAAGGCCGCCTCTTCAGGATTGGTACTGCTGGTGCCTTCCAACTTTTCTTCAAAGCCACAACCAGCAGTGTCAATAAACAACACGGGTTTATCGTCTGCAAAAAGCCGCCGCTGCGCCACCGACGCGTGCGCTTTGAGTTTGTTATGATAAAAGATCTGGGAAGAATAACCCATAATTTGCTCATTCATTCGGTATTGTTCTTCGAGCAACGTAACGGCCTCGGGATGCGTGTTTACGCACTTTTCGAGCAAGGTTGTACTGAGTCCGTTTTTGGCCGCAACGTCCGATTTTATGGTGGGAGATAATTGGCAATGGTCGCCCGCCAGAATCACTTTTTGGGCTTTCAGCACTGGAATCCAACACGCAGGCTCAAGCGCCTGGCCCGCCTCATCAATCACGACCGTATGATAACGCAACTCCCTGACTGTGTAATGATTGGAGCCAACCAACGTAGCCGTAACCACCTGCGCTTTTACCAACAAATCATCGATGATGTACTGCTCAGTATTGCCCACTTCTTTCATAATCTTATGGGCTTCGTCAAAAAGTAACTTGCGTTGGTCACGTTCGGATTTGCCAAAATTACGTTTGTACTTGTGGGCCATACCCTTAAACTCCTGCGCCTGTTTTTTTAGGCGCTTCGCTTCTTTCATTTGGGGGTGTTCGGCCATTTTGCTGTCGAGCGTCAGCGCCATCAATCGTTCGGTGACGCGGGCAGGATTGCCAACGCGCAGCACATTGAGCCCTTCTTCGTGCAGTTTTTCACTCAACAAATCTACCGCTGTATTGCTCGGCGCTACTACAAGCACCTTTTGATTTTCGGTCTTGACCAACGCCTTGATTGCTTGCACCAAGGTCGTGGTTTTCCCCGTTCCTGGAGGCCCGTGTACGATAGCAAGCTCGTTGGCACTCAAAATTTTATGGACGGCAGATTGCTGCGAAGAATTTAATTTTGGAGCGTTGAAGTAAGGAATGTGCTCTTGAAAAGTCGGCTTTTGTTCTCCCGTTAAAATATGAACCAGCCTCGCAGTGGGTTCGCTTATGCTTTTGTCATACACCGCCGCCGCCTGCTTTAGGGCAGATTGCATTTCTTCGTAACTGTTATCGTCAAAAAGAACGTCAATGCCTAGTTTCCCATCCCGCGACCACTCTGGCAGCTCATCAATGCGCAAGGTTATTTTCAGGCGATTGCCGTTTTGATGCGTTACGGTTCCTTCAACACGGTCATTTTTGGGGTCGTGGTTACAAAAAAATACGGCAGGCATCCCAAACCGAAATTGGTGCGAAATATCTTGGTGGGTGGTGCGTTCGAGTTCAACGGTCAAATAATCTCCCCGGCTCATTTCAGATCCTCTGATTGCTACCGGATACCACGTCAAGCCGTTGGCCCGGCGCTCGGCCACTGAAGATTGCTCGGTGAGTTTACGGTACTGATTATGGTCTTCTTCCCGTTCGGTTTTTAATAAATCAAGCAGCTTTTTAAAATACTCCATGCCCAAAGGTACGAGATAGTGGCCTAAATGACGTTTTTAATGCGTTGATTTTTCCATTTATTGGCTTTTTAGGAGCTATTGAATTAACTTAATTTTAACAATAATTATATTCATTCATTTATTTTTGGTCAAAATTCAGTCAAAACAAGCAAAAGGAAGGGAAGTTTTTAGCATTATTTTACTATTATTTTGTACTTGAAATTTTTTGCCCCTGTCCATTCCTTTTCTATATGAAATTCAGCATGAATCTGCTCCTATGGGGCACCCAAATTGACGAAAGCCTTTTCCCAACGCTTGACCTGATTCAGGAGATTGGGTTTGAAGGCGTAGAAGTTCCGATTTTCAACCCCAATCCCGACGCTTGGCATGGCTGGCGCAAAAAACTCGATGAACTCGGCCTTCACCGCGAATGTGACACCTTTTGCGGCCCTAATGAAAACCTCATCAGCGCCGATGCTTCCATCCGCGCCAATGCCCTTACCAACCTCAAAAGAACCGTCGATTGCGGTGCCGTTTTGGGCGCCACGAAGCTCATGGGGCCGTATCACTCGGCATTGGGCGTTTTTACGGGCCAACCCGCCACGGCCGACGAATGGAAATGGGGCGTAGAAGGTATTCACCAACTAGCCGAATACGCCCAAAATCAAGGCATTTTGCTCGGATTGGAGTACTTAAACCGGTTTGAGTTATACCTCACAAGCTGCGGCGACGAACTCATTCATTTTGTGGACGACGTCAATCACCCAAACTGTAAAATTATGTTTGATACCTTCCACGCCAATATTGAAGAGAAAAACATCGGCGACTGTATCCGTAACATGGGCGACCGCATTGCGTTTATTCAACTTTCCGAAAACGACCGCAGTACCCCGGGCAAAGGCAATGTTGACTGGGCGGGGGCGTTTCAGGCCATCAAAGACATCAATTACGACGGTTGGCTGAGCATTGAAGCCTTTAGTCAGAAGCTTCCTGCCGCCAATATTTGGCGAAAAATGTTTGACTCCGAAGAGCAACTGATGCGCGACGGACTGGCATTTATCCGCAATTCATGCAACAGCATAGGAATATAAAACACATTTTTTGATAAAAAATCAAACCATATCATGTCTAAAAAAATCAACATCGCCATCGTAGGACTCGGTTTTGGAGCCGAATTTATCCCCATCTATCAGCGTCACCCAAACGCCAATATGTACGCCATTTGTCAGCGGAATGTTGAGAAACTCAACGCCATTGGTGACGCTTTCAACATTGATGTGCGTTATTCCAATTATGATGAATTATTGAAAGACCCCAACATTGACGCCGTCCATATCAACTCTCCCATCCCCAACCATGCCGAGCAAACCTTAAAGGCATTGCGCGCGGGTAAACACGTGGCCTGTACCGTTCCGATGGCTACCTCGGTAGAAGACTGCATGGAAATCGTAAAAACCTGCAAAGAAACGGGCAAAAAATACATGATGATGGAAACAGTAGTATACGCCCGTGAGTTTTTGTTTGTGAAAGAGTTATATGAAAAAGGCGAACTCGGTAAAGTGCAGTTCCTGAAAGCATCTCACCAGCAAGACATGGATGGATGGCCTGACTACTGGCCCGGTTTGCCTCCTATGCACTACGCCACGCACTGCGTAGGTCCGGTAGCAGGCTTGCTGCGGTTGGAAGCAGAATATGTTTCATGTTTCGGTTCGGGAACAATTCGCGAAGAATTGGCCAAAATCCACAACTCACCATTTGCCGTGGAATCAGCCCATATCAAGTTCAAAGACAGCGATTTGAGCGCGTATGTGTACCGTTCTTTGTTTGACGTAGCCCGCCAATACCGCGAAAGCTTTGAGGTTTATGGCTCTAAAAAATCATTTGAATGGCCGCTTATCGAAGGAGAAGAAGCCGTGATTCATACCGCCAAAAAAGAAGAGCATGAGATTCCAGAACGCGTAGCTACACCTGATTACGCTCATTTGTTACCCGAAGAAATTCAGGCATTTACCACGAGAGGTGTGTATGATGTTGAAGAAAATACGCACCTTTCGTTTACCCAAGGAGCTGGCCACGGTGGCTCACACCCTCACTTAGCCCATGAATTTTTGACGGCTCTGGTCGAAGACCGTGACCCATTCCCCAATGCGGCCCAATCGGCCAACTGGACATCGGTAGGTATTTTGGCGCACGAATCGGCCATGCAGGGTGGCAAGATTATGTATTTGCCTGATTTTAATGCGTAACTTCGAAATCATCTGAATGAACCATACAATGAAACGTCTCCTACCCATTGTTTTACTCGCGATTTTGACGTGGCAATGCGCTACGCAAAAACCCGCACAAACGGCCCAATCCAACCAACCCGTGACTCCACGCCGGTTGGAAATTCTGTTTCTGGGCGACAATGGCCACCACCGCCCCATCGAGCGTGTGCCCGCCATCATGTCTGCGCTGGGAAGCAAGGGCATCAACTTTACCTATTCTGACCAATTGGAAGACCTCAATCCGACCAATCTGGCCAAGTATGACGGTGTATTGCTTTATGCCAACTGGGATACTATCAGCAAACCTCAGGAGCGTGCATTGGTAGACTACATTGCCAGTGGCAAAGGGTTCATTCCAGTTCACTGCGCATCGTATTGTTTTCGCAATTCCGATGAATTGGTAAAAATCATGGGTGGCCAATTCTGGCGGCACACGTGGGACACCATTCGTCCTGTTTGGACCAATCCCAACCACCCTGCCATCATGGGCGTGAAGCAGTTCAAAACACTCGACGAAACCTACCTCCACAGCAAACTCCAACCCGACAATCTGGTATTGACCGAGCGCGAGATTCAGCCCGACCAGTACAAAGATAAGCCCAACGCCAAAACGGAACCATACACATGGGTACGTACCCACGGAAAAGGTCGTATTTTCTACACGGCTTATGGTCACGACGACCGCACTTGGAGCCAGCCCGAGTTTATGAAAATGCTCGAAAAAGGAATTCGTTGGGCCGTGGGTGACCAAGCCGTCAAAAACCTAGATGCTCTTGACCCGCTACCGTTTACATATAAAGAAGCTAAACTTCCTAACTACGAAAAACGCCCTGGCCCGCAATTGCAGCAAAATGCCGTCACGCCTGAGCAATCTATAAAACATATTCAGGTACCCGCCGATTTTACCTTGGAGTTGTTTGCAGCAGAGCCTAACGTAATGCACCCCATTGCCATGAGCTGGGACGAGCGGGGTCGTTTGTACGTTTTGATTACCAAAGATTATCCCAACGAACGCAAAGATACAGGGGGCACTGACTATATCCTCATTTGCGAAGACACCGACAAAGACGGTAAGGCCGATAAGTTTACGCGGTTTGCCGAAGGATTAAGCATTCCAACGGGCATGGTATTTGCCAATGGCGGGCTCATCGTCAGCCAAGCACCGCACATGCTTTTCCTGAAAGATACCAACGGTGACGACAAAGCGGACGAAAAGAAAATCCTTTTCTCGGGCTTTGGTACGGGCGACACCCACGCGGGTCCAAGTAACTTACATTATGGTTTTGATAACTGGATTTGGGGTTGTGTGGGCTATTCTGGATTCGAAGGAAAACTCAAAGACAACACCGACAGTCTGAAATTCGGACAGGCATTTTTCCGTTTCAAACCCGATGGTTCTAAAATGGAATGGATTACCAGTACCTCCAACAACACGTGGGGAATGGCTTTCAACGAAGCTGGCGATGTGTTTGGCTCCACGGCCAACAACTCACATGGCTGGTACATGGCCATCCCGCACCGTTATTTTACGGGCAATACAGGCATGGGCCGCGACAATGGTAGCCGAGGTACCGATACCCACAAAGACATGAAGCCCATCACCCCACGGATTCGTCAAGTAGACGTTTTTGGGGGCTTTACCGCCGCCGCAGGACATAATTTTTATACCGCACGGGCCTTTCCTAAGAAATACTGGAACCAAATTGCCTTCGTCGCTGAGCCTACCGGTCACGTACTGCACCAAAACCAAATGGTAAAAAAAGGTACTGATTACGAAGACAAAGAAGCCTTCAACCTCATGGCGGGTGCCGACGAGTGGTTTTCGCCCGTTTTTGCCGAAGTTGGACCCGACGGGGCCGTTTGGGTAGCCGACTGGTACAGTTTTATTATTCAACACAATCCTACTCCACAGGGCTTTGGCAACGGTAAAGGAAATGCTTACGACACCGATCTTCGCGATTATACCCACGGACGAATTTACCGAGTAGGCTACAAGCAGGCGCCTGCCTACACACCAATCTCATTGAGCAAAGACCGCCCAGCGGAATTGGTGGCAGCCCTGAAAAACTCTAATATGTTTTGGCGAAATCACGCCCAACGTATGTTGGTGGAAAGAGGCAATAAAGACGTGGTACCCCAACTGATTGCGTTGGTCAATGATACATCTGTGGACGAAATTGGCCTGAACCCTGCCGCAATTCATGCCCTCTGGGCGCTAGAAGGTTTGGGAGCTATGAATGATGAAAGTGTTTTGAAAGCCGTTACTTCTGCTCTAAAACACCCAAGTGCGGCCGTTCGCAAGAATGCCGTGCAAATTCTGCCTCCTACGGCCGCTACTGCACAAGCGCTGTTGACCAATAATACCCTGAACGACAAAGAGCCGCTCGTGGTGCTGAATTCTCTTTTGAAATTTAGCGAAACACCACTAACTCCCGAAGCTGAAAAAACCATTTTGGCTCGTTTCGAAAGCTCAAATGAAGCCGATGACCGTTGGCTTCCAGATGCATTCTCGATTATCCTGAACGCACACGGCGGAAAATTAATGAAAGCCTATTTGGCAAAACGTACCGTCGGCATGAAAGCAGAGGTCGCACCGTCGCACGGCGCACCGTCGAAGGCATCAGCACCCATGAACCATGACCACAGTGCTATGCACGGGCCCAATGCAGCCCCACCGCAAGCATCGACTACCAATCATACTGCACACGCCGCCACCAAGCCTGACTTAGCAATTACCAACATTACCACCACTCCCGCTCAGCCTTTTGTACGAGAGTATGCCGCTATCGCGATTGAAATAACCAACAAGGGAACTGCCATTCCGAAAGAAACCGTTCCTGTGGTGAAAGTTCAAATCGAAGGCTTGGGACTCAAAATCAATTTGGTAAGTTATCAATTGAAAAATGGTATCGGCGCGGGTGAAACCATTCAATTGGTCGAAAGTAACAACGGCCCTTGGGTTGGACGGATGGGATTTACGGCCGAACAGGCGGGAAAATTGCGCATTAGCGCCAGCATCGACCCCGATAACCTGATTTCCGAAGAAGATGATGTTAAGAACAACTCATTTGCCAAAACCTTTGAAGTAAAACGCCCCGCCAAACTTTCTGACTTTGCGTTGGAGCGCGCCGCCCGGAGCTATGCTTCCTCTACGGTAAGCCCAGATTCGGTTATTGCGTTGATTGTCAAAGCCAATACGCTAGACAGCGAAGCTCGTTATGCAGTGTTGAAAGGAATCGTAAATGGTTGGAATCCGCGTCGTAAAGTGACAACCAACGATGCCAACAAAATGCTGTTGGTCAGCACCAAAGAAACTATTTCGGAAGATTTGAAAGCCAAATTCACGGGAATTGTAGAGTCTTTCGGAGCAAATACATTGGTTCCCGTTGACCCGAATTTGCAGGTTATCAAAATCAAATCTATCAAGGAGGCGATGAAGTTTGACATCAAAGAATTTACAGTCATTGCGGGCAAACCCGTTGAGTTGGTTTTTGAAAACCCCGACGCTATGCAACACAACTTGGTGATTATCAAACCTAAATCAACGGATATTGTAGGAAATGCCGCCGACAAGATGATTACGCAAAAAGATGCGGCCGAGAAAAACTACGTTCCCAATCTGCCGCAGGTAATCGCGTTCACGCCGTTGGTCAACCCCGACCAAACCTATCGCCTTACCTTCACGGCACCAACTGAACCAGGCAATTACCCGTACATCTGTACGTTCCCTGGCCACTGGCGCCTGATGAGCGGGGTGATGAAAGTGGTGAAAGAGGAAGTGAAGACGACGAGTAAGTAATCAAATCTATAGAATTGTAAAAAAGCGGCGCTGCACGATTTGCGGCGCCGCTTTTTTATATTGTTACACTTTTATAATGATTCCTTTTTTATACATCACGTACAGAATTACAAACCAAATCGTGATAAACGTGAGCGCTCCTGCCAAGGAGGCGTTGTAAGGGTTATTGAACCAAACGCTTATCAGATTTTTCTGCATCCAAACCTGCAAACCTACGGGCCCTTCTGGCGTATTAATTTTAAAAAGTGGTAAGGTACGAGGAATAACCCCTGACAGAAAAAAGACCGTAATGGCATTGACGCCAAAAGCCACGAAAGGAGCCGTCCAGCGGCGGTAGCCCTGCACATCAATCAACCAATAACAGATTGCTAAAGCGACCATGGCCCAGCCCCCCGCATAAAGTACAAAAGAACTCGTCCAGAGGGATTTGTTAATAGGGAAAAATTCGTTCCAAATTAGCCCGCCGATGATGAGCGCATTGCCCCAAAGAAATAGCCACGCCATTTTTTCGGCATCGGTTCGTTGGCTTCGCAACCATTGCCCCGTCAACACACCCAACATGCCAGTGCCAATGGCGGGGATAGTACTAAAAATTCCTTCGGGGTCCCATACTTTTGCCGACCGCCACAAATGCGCAGTAGTCAGCAGATTGCGGTCTACCCACGCGCCCAAGTTGGTGGTAGGCTCCAAATTGGCGTATCCTATCCCTGGCACGGGCACCAACGTCATCAATAACCAGTAGGCTGTAAGCAGTATAACAGTGATAAGCATTTGCGTATTGCGAGAGGTTTTGATAAAAATCAACGAGCAAACCAAATACACAAGGGCAATCCGCTGCAAAACGCCCGGAATACGAACGTTGGCAAAATCAAACTTTGGATACAAATTTAGGAACAATCCCAAGCCAAATAAAATCGCACTGCGCCTGATAATTTTAGAGATAGATGGCGTGGTCTTGGCCATGGCGAAGGATATAGATACCCCCACAATAAACAAAAAAAAGGGAAAAATGAGATCGGTGGGCGTGCATCCGTGCCAATGAGCGTGGAGTAAAGGCGCATAGACGTGCTCCCAATCGCCGGGGTTATTGACCAAAATCATGGCCGCGACGGTAATGCCACGAAATACGTCCAAAGAAAGTAAGCGGTTTTGCATAGTTTGATGACGGAGGGGGTTTACTATGCAAGTTAAGCAAAATTATCAGTTGAGATTGCCCCCGGGCTTCAAGCCACTAGGCACGCGTTGGGGCACCGAACGGTCAAATTGGTCGTCATTGAGGGTATTCAGAAATTCGACAATCAACGAAATATCTTTGAAATCCACTTTGAGATTTTCAACAATCGGGTCGAGTTGCTCTTTTTTTACCTTCGGATTACGGATTTTATCCCCCGCCAAATCTTCGTAAAATTCGAGCACATGTTCTAGCGTTTTGAGCGTACCGCTGTGCATATACGGTGCCGTATAGCGCAAATTCCGCAAGCTTGGCGTCCTAAATTTGTATTGATTATCCACCCCAGCATCCGACTGTGCTAGCTTTTCGTTATCAGCAACGCCCAATGCGTGCAATTGATAATCCGAAAGCATCGGGCCATTGTGACACTTGGCACATCCCGATTTCAAAAATGCCTGCATTCCATCCACTTCATTGATAGAAAGTGCATTTTTATCGCCCCGCAGATATTGGTCAAAACGAGAATTTCCACCCACCAGCGTACGCTCGTAAGCGGCAATGGCTTTGGCCATATTTTCTACCGTAATGGGTGATTCCATCGGAAAAGCCGCCCGAAAAAGGGATTGGTATTCTTTGTTTTTTCTCAACCGATTCACCACGCTGTCAAGCGCTGCTTCCGAAGCATACTGATGCCCGCGCATCTCTTCCAAGGCTTTGATGGGTTCCAAGGCCTGATTTTCAAGACTTTTGGCTCGCACATCCCAAAACATGGGCGCGTTGGAGGGAGTAGTAGCGGTAGCGAGCGTAATCCCATTAAAGGCCGCATTCAGAATGGTTTGCGAATTTCGTTTGACGAAAGGAATATCATTTGGAACATTAAACGTCCGCTTACTGCCCATACCTCGCCCATTTGCCCCGATAGAAAGCTCAAGACTTTCGGCAAACCCAAACTCTGGATGGTGACAAGTAGCACAGGCAACGTCTCTATGACCAGATAAAATGGGATCAAAAAACAGCAGACGTCCAAGAGCAACTTTCTCATCTGACGGAGCATTATCGGCGGGAAAAGGCACTTCGGTGGGCAAAGCGGCCAATTTGCTTATATCGTCTTGCTCCACTATTTTCTTTTGAGTCTTTTCTTCTCCACAGCCCCACACCGTCACCGTCATCCATAAAGCCACCGCCATCAATGGACGCAAAGCCCGTTTATTCATACATTTATACCTGATTTTGGAAGGCAAGAGTACAAAGATGCTGAATATCAGGCAATGACTTGTGTCACTCTACCTTATAGGTTACAAAAATAATCTTTTTCCCATCCGGCGACCAACATGGCACATTCAGCGTGCCTTGTCCACCCACAAAAGTCTCCGTTAGGTCTTTGACCTGTTTTGTTTTAAGGTTCAACAATCGCAATTTTACTTCTTTTCCTATCGGATGTTTTCCTTTTTGATCTTCCAAATAAGACATATACACCAGCCATTTACCATCAGGGCTTGGGTGCGCAAACCAGTTATCAAATTCATCATCGGTGAGTCGTTCTTGGTCAGTTCCGTCGGGCTTCATCCGAAAAATCTGCATTCGGCCCGTTCGATTGGAGTTAAAATAAATAAACTTGGAATCATGCCCGTATTCGGGGCCCTCGTCTAAGCCAGTAGTACTGGTCAACCGAATCTCATCGCCTCCCGCCGTGGGTAATTTATAAATATCCCATTCGCCGTTGCGCTGGGCTGAGTAAAGTATATTTTTCCCCGAACGGCTCACGCTGTGCCAAAAAGAAGGGGCTTTTTCGGTCAACAAAAGGGGCGTTCCGCCTTCGATAGGAACTTTAAAAATGCGGGAGTTATTGTTGATACCCGCTCGAACATCGTTGTAACTAAAAAAAATACTTTTACCGTCGTAGCTGATGCCGTGTGCGTTGTTGCAACGGTTGGCAAATTCGGTGTCAACTACACCCAACGATTCGCCTTTTAGGGATATTTTCTCCAGCAAACCTTTACTATTAATGATAAAATACTTTCCATCCCGCGACCAATTGGGTGATTCCAACAGGAAACCAGCCGTCAAAATCACCTGTCTTTTGCCACTCCTAACGTCCATTACCTCGACATTACTTTTTATTTTTCCGGTAACGGGCGCTTGAGATAAAGCGAGTTGCGCACTTAAAAGGCTTATTAATACAATGTACTTTTTCATAAAGGGCGATATTAAACAGCGTATATCACGAACAATAGCATAAACTTTGCCAAAAGCAAAAAACTTAGATTTTAGCTCATAATTAACCACAAAAAATGAGAGAATTTAAGTAATCAAATCTACTTAAACTCTCTCATTTTTTATACTCTTCTGACTTTAATTAAAGCATAATAAGGTTTTTTGCAAACATCCCATTCTCCCTTATGCGGTCTCTGTCGTATCCCACTTGCAGTCGTATTTCAAGGATACTAATCCTGTTTCATACACTTTTGAATCGGTCAATGTCAGCCATCTTCGTTCTTTTAAACTACTAAAAAGTGGCTTTCCTGCCCCCAAAATAATGGGGTGAATCGACAGCCAAATCTCATCTACCAGACCAAGATCCATGAGGGCATTGGTAAGTTCAGCGCCCCCAAAAAGCCAAATGTCTTTGCCTTTTTGGTTTTTGATTGCTTTAACTCTCGCTTCAATATCTCCGCTGATGAGTGTTTTTTGGGGGCTTATATCGGCCTCGGTGAGGGTGGTGGAAAAAATATATTCCCTCATTTTGGGAAGCCAGCTCTCCTGCCCATCCCCTGCCAAGGCCATTTCGTAGGTTTTTCGACCCACAAAAATGCTATCTATCCGCTTAAAAAACTCATTTAATCCATAATCCTGATCGGTAAAGCACCAGTCGTATTCTCCATTAGGGCCTTCTATGTAGCCGTCTAAACTTACAGCTAGGCCTAAAACAATTTTTCTCATAGTTATCGGATTGTTTCTACTTACCTTTTTCGCTTTGGTTTTTCTGCAATGATATTGTTGTACGCAGTTTCGATGGCTTCGATAAAAGCACTCTTCCTGACTCGGTTGAGGTCAACGTGCGTCCAACCATACACTCCCCATTTGTTGGGGACGGGATAAAATGACGTGTCTTCGCAGTAAATTACCTGTTGTTCAGGCGTTAGTTTCAAGGTTACCCACTTGTTTTCGATGTTGAACGTCGCAAAAATTTTGCCGTTGATTTTGTAAGCAGGTTTATCAAAATGAGGTACCTCCACCACGTTGGGCATTGAAGATAAAATTTCATGGGCTTGTTCTAAATCAACCATAGCATAAAAAAAACAATAAGCTGTCAAAAGGAATGGGGAGCAACGAAATTACTTCATAGGTCGACGTTTACTTCTCTAGGTCGCGAAAATACCGCAAGGTTTCGCCATAATTCAACCCCATCATCATGCCCTTGATCATCATCGAAATGCGCTTGGTTTTGGTTTCTATCGTCTTGGCCGATTCAATCCATTTGCTGTAATAATTTTGGTGACTGGTAGGCAAACTATTGAAATACGCCAATGCTTTAGGTTCATCTTCCAAACACGCCAGCAAATCGTCGGACTGTGGCAAGGGGTCGGTATCTATTTCAAGCTCGACCTCAATGGTTGCGCCTTCTTTTTTTCGGATGCCGCGCCGCATATCGACATTGACAGGAATAATAAAACCGCCCTCGCCCATGGGCAAAAGAGCCACCAGTTTGATAGAATACCCATCTAACATGCCCTTTACCCGGTACGACGTTCTAACGCCAGGGTTGAGTTCGTTGGCAATATGGGCTGGAATTTCAAAATAGGTCCAGCCCGTTTTTTCTCCTTTTTTATCAAATTTTAGCAGCAATGCCTTGAAAGAAACCATTCGTTCATCGGTTGTCGGCGGCCAATTTACCCCTTATTCAGCTTATTAACGAAGCGCTCACGCTTTATTTTCCACCAACTTTTGCATTTCTGCCAAAATAGCCTGCCAGTTACTTTCAGAGTGGGCAAGGGCTTCTTCGTCTTTCAGATTGTCCTGCGTGATGGTCAACTGTGTTCCACCCTCGGCGGCCTCCAAAATGTATTCAATGTTGGCATAATTTTCAGGAATATCCTCCGTACCGCTGAATGAACTCCAATAGTTGTACGACAGATAACGCTCAGGTTCAAAGGCCAATACCGTTCCTTTGTCTTCGTAAGTTACACCATCCCACTCGCCCGTAAAGCGGACTGGCCCACCCACTTTCCAATCGGTAATTAGGGTGGTCCCGAAAAAATATTCTTTTACAACGGCAGGATTTGTAAGGGCATCCCAAACGGCAGAAGCTGGGGAATGAATGAGAATTGGTGTTTTCAGGGCTAATTTTGTATTCATAAAAGTGCTGTTTTTTGGTTTTCGTAGCAAAGAAAACACCCTTCACTGACAACCCTATGTCAGTACCATTCGCATTTCTTGTTGTTTTATATAATCGTTGAGGTGCTGGTGGTTGGCTTTTCGAAAAGGTTTATACGTATTCTGTAATTTCAGGATGCGAGCCACCTTAAAGTCACGGTAGTCATTTCGTAGCCAACACCACCCAATTACGTGCCACGCCATAGAATAAAAAACCATCCCAATCGGCTCAATTTCACGCAAGCTTACCTCTTGACCCGCATTTTGATAATGTAGTTGCAAAATGGTCTGGGTCGTAATTGACGTTTGAATTTCGGCCAAGTATTCAAAATTATGATTGGGGCAAGACACACTCGTCACCACCTTATCTTCCAGATGTTCAACGTGTTCTTTCTGCTGATGTTTAAGCACGGCCTTCACTTTATTGAGCGCCGAATGATAATGCCGTCGGATAGATTTGTCAGTAAAGCGCTCCACAATCGACTCCACCAACACCAGCGCATTGGCTTCTTCGGTGCTGAACATGACGGGGGGCAAAAAATAGCCCTGCATAATATAATATCCCTTGTTTGACTCAAACCCAATCGGAATCCCAATTTCTTCCAGTGCCTTTAAATCACGATAAACGGTACGAACACTCATACCAAAGCGCTCAGACAATACCTCGGCTGAGGTATATTTTCGAGATTGCAGGGTAATGGCAATAGCCAATAAACGGTCGATGCGGTTCATGGGAAAAAACAGAAAAATGATAAACAGAAAAATTCAAAAAGTAAAAGTATTGGCTCGCAGATTCAAAATCGATTGGGGAACACGAGGTTCGAATAATTTATTTTTAAAATTAGAAAAAAAAATCTTCTTGGCTGTCCAGTTTTGATTGAGTCGTTCGTCATTCGTACAAATTCAATAAATTCGTTCACAAAAAACACAACTTACCATGAACAAGTACATGCTCGCCTTCTGGAATGCCATTCCTTCTGAAGAGTCTTTTGCCCAACTGTCGCCCGAAGCGATTCAGGTGGAAATCGAAAAATGGAATAATTGGATTGGAGGAATTGCCGCCCAAGGCAAAATGGTGACCGCCGAAGCACTGCACAATACGGGAAAAACAGTCTCTGGCTCCGCCAAGATTGTTACTGATGGTCCTTTTACGGAAGGCAAAGAAATCATCGGTGGCTTTATGATTCTCACGGCCGACAGCCTGGAAGAAGCCGTAGAACTATCAAAAGGCTGCCCTATTTATGACTCGGAGGGTCGGGTGGAAGTGCGTCAAATTCAAGTTTTTAATTAATCTTCAGGATGACGGAAGTCAATCGGATGGCGGAGCATCTTTTTCGACATGAGTCGGGAAAGATGCTCGCTGTACTCACGCGGGTATTTGGTTTTTCCAACTACGATACCGCCCGCGATGTGGTTCAAGATACTTTATTGGCCGCTCTGGAACAGTGGAAACTGAACGGCATCCCCGAAAACCCAACGGGATGGCTCTATACTTCGGCCAAAAACCGAGTGCTCGACCGGCTCCGCAGGGAGAAAAAAATGGCCGAAATAAGCCCCGAAATTGCCTACGAATTCCAATCAGAACAGCAAATGCAGCAGCACATAGACCAATTGTTTCTGGAACATGAAATGGAAGATAGCCAGCTCCGGATGATGTTTGCGTGCTGCCACCCAAGTTTACCTCCCGAAGCCCAAATAACGCTTATTCTACGAACACTCTGCGGGCTAAGCATTACCGAAATCGCCAACGCTTTTTTATCCAACGACGAAAACATTACCAAACGCCTCTACCGGGCCAAAGACAAAATCCGCAGCACGCCCATTGAGTTGGAAGTGCCCTACGGCAATGAACTTCCAACGCGACTAGATACGGTTTTAAAGGCTGTTTATCTGCTTTTCAACGAAGGTTACAATTCGCAGCACCCCGACCGGCTTATCAGGCAAGACCTGTGCGAAGAAGCCCTCCGACTAGGCACACTATTGAGTCAGCATCGGTATACCGACCTCCCCAAAACCGCCGCGCTGCTATCGTTGATGTATTTTCAAGCGTCAAGGTTTGATGCCCGACAGGATGAAGAAGGAAATATTATTTTGTTAGCCCATCAAGACCGCCAAAAATGGAATCGGGGGCGGATAGACGCAGGAATTGCCTTCTTAAATAGAGCCTCTCAAGGACCCGACATCAGCAGCTACCACCTCGAAGCCGCTATTGCCTCCTATCACGCCCGGGCTGAGCGTTTTGAAAGTACTAACTGGCAGGCCATTATGTATCTTTATCGGCTGTTGGAACAAATCAATCCGAGCGTAATGGTACAATTCAACAAAGCCATTGCCACGGGGTTTGCAGAAGGGCCACAACGCGGCACGGAAGCCTTACTGAACATAAAAGGGCTTGAAAACAATGCTTATTATCACACCGCACTGGGTGACTTTTTTGCGCAATTGAAAGACCCTAATAATGCAAAAACGCACTATGAAACCGCCATTCTGTTGACAAAGTCAAAGGCTGAATGGCAGTTGATATGGAAGAAAATAGAGATGCTTTAATTGAGACTTTCTGAGCAAATTCAAAACATCGGTAATACCAACACGCCAACTATTCTATACTGCTTCCGATAAAGCCTACCCAAAATAGGCCTGCCGTTGTACAACGACTGAACGGGCGGTTGTTCCGTTACAGCTCCTTCAAATGACGTTTCATCAGGGACGCTATTGAAAATCCCCCTTCCCATTGCCCAATTTTGTATCGTCAATCAGCCAAACAAAGGCCTCTTGACGCAATGCAGCCATAAAACATACCGCAAAAACCCTCCGTTGGAAACGCCGCCGTTTGCCGCTGCAGTGCTATAATTCAGCCATTTTTTCCAACAATTTCAAGTCATGAAAACCATCCTTCGTTTCATTTTTATCGGTCTGGCCGTGGTGGTCACGGGCGTTAGTCTTGTACTGGTCTATGTTAAATTTTGGTTGCCCGATGTAGGTGCCGCTCCCGAATTAAAAATCAATACTACGGCCGCCCAGATTGAACGGGGGCGCTACCTAGCCAATCACGTCAGTGTGTGCATGGATTGCCACAGCACCCGCGACTGGAACCTTTTTGCAGGCCCACCCAAGGCGGGTACCGAGGGCAAGGGGGGTGAGCGCTTCGGCCCAGAGATGGGATTGCCGGGCACTATTTATTCGCGCAATATCACCCCTGCTGGCGTGGGCCACTGGACCGACGGCGAGTTGTTTCGCGCTATTACCTCAGGGGTAACCCGCGAGGGCAAAGCCCTGTTTCCGTTGATGCCTCACCCTTCCTATGGCCGTATGGATCAGGAGGATATCAAATCCATCATTGCCTACCTCCGCTCTCTCAAGCCCATTTCAAACGAGGTGCCTGATTCAGAATTAGAATTTCCAATGAATTTTATTGTCAATACCATTCCGCAAAAACCCAATTTTCAAACTCGCCCCGACACAACCGACCAGATAGCCTATGGACGCTACATGGTCAATGCCGCTGGCTGTGCCGAGTGCCACACCAAAAGAGAAAAAGGAGAACATGTGGCAGGAATGGAATTTGCGGGAAGTGCAGAATTTGCCTTACCGGGGGGTATTGTACGTTCGGCCAACCTTACGCCTGATGCCGAAACTGGGCTAGGACGCTGGACCAAAGCTGCCTTTATAGCTCGTTTCAAAGCCCTCGACCCAGCCACTGGCTATAAACCACATCCCGTAAAACCCGGCGACCGACAAACGATTATGCCTTGGCCAATGTACGCAGGGATGAGCGAGCAGGATTTGGGGGCCATTTATACCTACTTACAAACGCTTAAACCTATCCCAAACAGAGTGGTAACCTTTACCCCTACCACTTCTGAAAAGGAAACCATTGCATCAAAATAATCAACTAACAGTAAAACAATCAATTGCTCACAGCCATGAAAAATATTACAAATACACTACTGGGTCTTGCGCTCATCACCCTCTCGGTTTCGTGTACCGAACCCGACCCCGCTCCCACCACTTTGCCAGAACCCACTGGGCACGTTACGGCACAGGGCACCCCAGATGGTACAGCAGTAACGGCCGCCATAGGTCCCGCAGGAGGTACTATCGAGTCGACCGACAAGCGTATCCGGGTCGAAATCCCCGCGGGTGCATTGACTGCTACTCAGACCATTACCTTACAGCCCATTACCAATAAAGCTCCTAACGGCCAAGGACAGGCCTTCCGGTTTACCCCACACGGATTGCAGTTTGCCAAACCAGCCACTATTTCTTTTAAATACACCGATGAAGACCTCAATGGTACTTTTGCCGAAGCATTGGGGATTGCTTACCAAGATGATAAAGGTATTTGGAAAGTACCAAAGGGACTTACGCTCAAGAAAGAAACCAAAACCGTGAGCGTCACAACTACCCACTTCAGCGACTGGAGCTTTTTTGAATCGGTTTCGCTTGAGCCTAGCTATAAAGCTCTTGACCTCGGCGAAAAAACGACTTTGGCCGTTAAACACGTATTAAAAGATATTATTCCTCTTGTACCTCTAACCAGTGAAGACCAAGAACTCGAACTCCTTAACCCCGAATATCTACTTGATGCCCAATACATTGACAAATGGGAGTTGAAAGGTGAAGGTGACTTGAAAACAACCAATAGCACCGCCGTTTATCAGGCCCCAAACTACATCCCGGGTCAAAATCCAGTCCGCGTAGAGGTTAGTATTAAGTCAAAAGGAAAGGCGGTAGGGCTACTCATCAGCCGTATGTACGTAATGCCAGAAGGTATTACTCTTCAAGTTGACGGCGGAGATTGGATAACACTACGTGGTGGAGCCAACATTAACAGTACTCACAATATAATAGAAGGCCAATTGGCGGGCACATTTGTGGTGTTGGGATGGGTGGGTAGCCCTCGCGGTCAGTTTCATTGGACACTCGGCACCAATGTCAGTTTCGTTTATACTGTCGGCCTAAGGTCATACCAAAACCGATACGGTACTGGGCCTTCCCTCAGCGGTGGTACTTTAAACGTAGATGATGCTGGCAATCAATCGCCTTACGTACTCGGGACTTTTACGGTCACACCCGCAGGTTGGTATCATGCAGACCCTTACAATCCCCTGGGTACGGCGCAAATTCGGGGGATGTTCCGCGTAAAAAAGGTAAATTAGTTTCATTATCAACGATTTATAGCCATGAAATACATACCTATTCTTTGCACAATCCTCTTTTTGGCGGCATTAATGGCCATGAAGCCGCTCGATGCCTTGACCGATACGGGAGTCACTCTCCAAAATGTACGTCAGGGAGTATTGGAAAATTTGGCCGAAGAAAATTACTTTTTATTTAACAGCACATCGGCCATGCGTAAAATCGCCAAAGGGATTCCCGAAAACGCGCAGGCTACGACCGTAAGAGCTTTAGGCAAATGGGTTCGTTCGTATGTCGAGTCTGATAACTTCAAACAGGAATATCGGCAATGGCTCAAACAAAAATACCCCGTTGACGAAACTTACAGCGACGCGGTTGTAGCACAACGCGAACAGGCAGTAGGTGGAATGGATTCGGCTATTAGCCAACAAATGGCGCTGATTCAGCAAACGTATGCACAACTCGACCCGGCCATGTTGCAAATGAGCATTAAAGCACAACTTTCTCAGCAAGAGGCTCAATTGACGACCCTTGAGGGTGAAGAACGCGCCGCAAAAGCTCGTGAGTTAGCGGAACTCAAAAAGATTTTGGCCGCCACAGAAGGGAAACCTACGGAATTTAAAAAGCAATTTATCGCTTACCACAGTAAATTGCTGAAACAGGGAAGCGACCAAAACAAGAGTCAACAACAAAAGGATTTGGCCAACGCCCAAGAGCGCAATATAGAATACAAAAAACAGAACGCTATTTTGGATGCCCACAGCGATTTTCGGCCGCTGTTGCGGCAACGCCTCAAAAACTTTATTGTCCTTTGCGATGACGTAGATTTCAACGCCAAACTGATACCTTCTGGCAGGAAACAGGATTTTATCAACTCCTTGTATCAGCGCAAACCCGCCGAATGGAAGTTTTTGTACCGTCTTGGTAAAACACCCGTGATGGAAGCCCGAGCGTTTGCTCAGGAATGGTTAACCGACTTAAAATAGAAGGAACCATGTAGTCTCTATCTTTACAATGTACGCTCAGCAAACAACCCAGTTTTATGAAAATCGCTATCATTGGGGGAGGAATCGCAGGTCTGACCACCGCGATTGCTCTCCGGCAAATTGGAATCAACGTAGGCATTTACGAAGCCAATCAGGAACTTCGCCCCGCAGGAGCAGGTATTGCCTTGGCTGCCAATGCGGTAAAAGCCTTTGAATTGCTCGGTCTCCGCGATAAAATATTGGCTCACGGAAATCCCTTCGAGCTCTTTTCTATCTTAGATAAACAAGGAAAAATCATTACCGAATCAAATTACTTTGCAGCGGTCGAGAAATACAAAGTAATAGGCAGTTTTTCCATTCATCGTTCTGATTTACAAAAGACGCTTTTAGAGGCAATCGAGGATATTCCACTGTACTTAGGGCATCAATTTCTTACACTCACCCAAAACAATGAAGGAGTCACCTTGGTGTTTCGTAACGGACATACTGCTACTTTCGATTATGTTTTGGCGGCCGATGGTATTCATTCTGCCGTTCGTCAGCAATTGGTACCCAGCACCAAAATAAGATACGCCGGATACACCTGTTGGCGAGGAGTAACCGACACTGCACCGTCAGGCCTGAATCCCAAACAAGCCTCCGAAACATGGGCGTCAGAAGGAAGATTCGGCATTGTGCCGCTTCAGGGAGGGCGTATTTACTGGTTTGCCTGCGTTAATGCACCAACAGGCGATGAACCCCGTTTCCGAAAATTTACCAAAACTGATTTGTTGCACCATTTTGGTCAATTACACGCTCCGGTAGCCGAAATCATAGGCCTTACGCCCGAAAAACGGATTTTGCACAATGATATTATTGATTTAAAACCACTTCGTCAACTGGCCTACGGCAAAGTATTGTTGATGGGCGATGCCGCTCATGCCATGACCCCCAACATGGGGCAAGGGGCATGTCAGGGAATTGAAGATGCGGTGGTACTTCAACGGCTGATTAGGCAATACCCAACCGACTTGTCGGAAGTCTTTAAGAAGTTTGAAGCAGTACGTTTACCTCGAACAACAACCATTGTGAACCGCTCTTTTACACTTGGTAAAATTGCACAGGCGAGTCAGCCCTGGCTTATTGCTTTACGCAATGCACTTTTTAGGCTGATGCCTACCCATATGAACAATCGACAGTTAGATTTTATAATGGATATGAATGCCGCCTAAACTGGTACACTCAACAGATTGAGTCATCGGAGAAACATTGGCAAAATCAGAAAACTAAGCCATGAAAAACATTCATTTAAGCCTGTATTTGATGCTGGGGCTACTTATCCTCACCAAAAAAAATACACAGGCGCAATCGCTCAGGATCAGTTATTACGGCGAAACCATTTCGCATTATGGCCTCAAAACAGCATATGAATACCCGCTTTTCAGTAAAATAAAAGAGCGTAATCAATCGCTTAAAATGCTTTTGATTGCGCCAAGCGCGGCACTTTATCGCCATCCGCATAACCATTTAGGTATCATCATTGCCCCCGAGTTGATATATCGACGTATAGGCAAACGGGGTACGCTGCTTGAGGCAGGCATTGCCCCTGCGTACTTTCGTTATTTTTTGGAGGGTTCTACCTACCAAGTAACTGCCAATAGTGAATTAGAACGCATACGCTATGCTGGAGGAAATGCTTTCTTGCCTACTGTTTTCGTAGGCACTGGACGCGCTCTTTCAGTGCGTCGCGGTCTTTCTTTTGATTGGTATACTCGGCTGAATATCAGCCAACAACGCCCCTATAACACATCCGCTCTTAACCGATTCAGCCTGGAAATAGGGGCTATTTTTCCCTTCAAAAAGCAATGAAAACAATTCATAAGTTATTTACGAGCCTCGCAATTATCCTAATTTTGGTTTCCTGTAAAGACCAAGATGTAGAGCCAACCGAGCAAAAAACACTTTTTCTCCGTCATAAAGGAGCCGATATGCCCGTTTGGGTACACGGAAATGCCCAATCTAACAAAATTGTGCTGTATTTGCACGGTGGACCGGGCGATTGTGCAATGTGTTACCGGTATTATTTTAAAGAACTGGAAAACGACATGATGGTGGCCTATTGGGACCAACGGGTAGCGGGAGCATCGTCTGGCAAAGTAGATTCGGCAACGTTACGCTATGCTCAATTCAGTGAGGATGCTTTTTATGTTGTCAAACTGCTCAAACAACAGTACCCCAACGCTCAGATTTATTTGTTAGCGCATAGTTTTGGCGTTGAGCTGGCTTGGCAGTTTTTGACCACAAACAATAATCAGCAAATGATTTCTGGATTAATGGCCGTCAATGGGATGTTTTCTTATTATCGTTGGCTGTATCATGTTCGGGAATGGGCATTGCGTGAGGCAAAAAAGCAAAATAATGCCGAAGCAGAACGTGAATTAATGGCCAATCCAGTAACTCTTGAAAATACAGCAACCGTTAATTGGGAGCTTATTTATCGGTGGATGCACAAACTGGGCGGTAATCCAGTGTCCCTTTATGACGATAAAAAATACCTAGCAAATTACGCTTTTGCTTCACCCAATACCGCTTTAGCGCAGTTTACTCATTCCAAAGCCTACAGTTATTACGGTGAAGTTGAAAGTCGTCTTTTTGAAAAAGGAGCTTTATTGAAGAATATTCGGATTCCAGTCAGGCTGTTTTGGGGAGTAAAAGATGGTATAGTACCCGTAGAAGTAGGACGTGAAACCCAACAATTGCTGACCAATACTTCGGTGTCAACGGTGGAGTTCAGTCAATCATGGCACGAACCTTTTATCACTGAAACTCAAGAATTTAATAATGCCGTACGCAGTTTTGTGAAGTAATCATTTTCAACCATCGCATCGCGGGGCCGCGATGCAATGGTTGAAAAAAGAAGGCTTATTCAGAATATTCCACTGGCTCCAAAAAGCCCATTTTGCCCGATTGATAATCCTGAAGTGTTTGCATGATTTCGGCTTGCGTGTTCATCACAAACGGACCATAACTTGCAATCGGCTCATTGATAGGCTCTCCGCCCAAAATCAATAACCGCGCCCCTTTTGTGCCAGTTGACACCGAAATCCATTCTCCTTGCTGACTGAGTTTGGCAATGCGCTTGGCAGCGGCTTTTTCGGTATTGTTCAAAACCACTTCTCCCTGCCCCACATGAATCGCCACGTTGAATCCTTGGGGCAGTTGCAGCTCAAATTGACTTTCACCTGACACAATCACCTCCGCTAAAAGTACGGGCGTGTAGGTAAGCGCGGGCCCTTTGATTCCGTTCAATTCGCCCGAAATAACACGTAATTGGGTGTTTTCATTGACCGCAACCGCTGGAATTTGAGCAGAGGTAAGTTCCTGATAACGCGGTTTCTCCATTTTATGCGCCCTCGGGAGGTTCACCCACAATTGGACAAAATCCAAAACTCCACCCTGACGCGAGAAGTTGGCCTCGTGTTTTTCTTCGTGAACCAAGCCCGATGCCGCCGACATCCATTGCACATCACCCGCAAAAATAACACCCTTATTACCTGCCGAATCGCGGTGCTGAAGTGCTCCTTCAAACACTACTGTGACGGTTTCGATACCACGGTGTGGGTGTTCATCTACGCCTTTCGGAATCCGTGAAGGCTTCACCTGCATCGGGCCGTGATGGTCGAGCATCAGAAAAGGGCTAAAGTCTTGAAATCGTTGGGAAGGAATCATGCTTTGTCCTACAAATCCATCGCCCACCTGCTGCGGACGGCCTTCCCATACGTACGAAATGGTTTTGAATGTTTTCATTATGCTTGGTTTAACACCTGATTAATGTGATTGATTTCGTCCTGAAAAACACTGTGCGGGGCGTTCGGATAGATTCGTTCCGTTACATTAGCCCCTAAATTTTTGAATACTTCGGTACTGTCCTGAACGCGGTGCAAAGGCACGTGCGAATCTACATCCGAACATCCCAGAAAGATGGGCGTTCCTTCAAAATCGCCCGAGTAACGCTCCGCCTTAATGGAATCGCCAATGACACCACCGCTTAAAATAAATACTCCTCCCAACGGCTGAGCATTCCGCGCCGCAAACTCTGCCGTCAAACACGCGCCCTGCGAGAAGCCCAACAAGTAAATCTGCCGCGAATCAAACCCTTGTCGCTTGATATCTTCCACCAATTGGCTCAACACCTGCAACCCTGCCGATAGGCCCGGTTCATTTTGATTTTCGGGTGCCAAAAAACTGTACGGATACCAAGTGTTGCCCGTGGCTTGAGGCGCTGCCAGAGCGGTGTTTTCCACGTTGAGTTCAGCAGCCAAACTCAGAATGCTTTGCGCACTCGCCCCGCGTCCGTGGGTCATGATGAGTACGCGTTTGGCTTGGGCAAGCGGCTGGCCCGCCCAAACGGTATTTTTTATGTTGTGCATGTTAGTATATTTTTTTCAGGGTTAGGGATGAAAGTTTTTGCCTCCGCAACCCTGACTCTAATTAGCCAATATTATATTTTTGATAAACGGCTTCCAGCGAAATTGGTTGCAACAATTGCTCAATTTGCGCACGATTGCGTTCTTGCCAAGGCGGCAATTTGAGGGCTTCACCCAATTTTGCTTTTTCTTCGTCCAATAAAAAGCCAGGAGGCGTAGTGGCTACCTCAAACAGCACCCCACCTGGTTCGCGGAAATAAATGGAATGAAAATACTGACGGTCAAGCACATGCGTTGGCATAAAACCCGCCGAAAGTACCGCTTCGCGCACTTCCAGTTGAGAATTGTCGGTCGGAGTATCAAAGGCCACGTGGTGTACGGTTCCCGCGCCGTTCATTCCCCAACGGTTGTTGTTGTCCCAAACAATATCCACAAACTGACCTGCGTGACCGCCTTTGGGAGCATAACGACGACGAGCGCCTGCTTCGGCAATAAACTCATAATTGAGCGAATTGGCCAGCAACGCTTCCGTGCGTTCATAGGTGGTTTCCCACAATTCGATATTCCAAAAACCACGAATCGAATACTCCAACGGAATATGTCCGTAAGTAAAACCTGGGCGCGTATCCACATCGTTGGCAATCAATTCCAGGCCTAATCCATCGGGGTCTTCAAAGTAGATAAACACTTCGTTGAACCGTTGTTGAGGATTTTTGTACAAAATACCGTATTGGTCAAAGCGTTTGGTCCAGAAGTCGATGGCCGACGTAGGAATGGAGAAGGAGGTAGTAGCCGCCTGTCCTTTGCCGTGGCGTCCTTTCTGGCTGCCTTGTCCAAACGGAAAGAAGGTCAAAATACTGCCTGCATTGCCCGTTTCGTCGCCGTAATAAAGGTGATATACGTCGGGGGCGTCAAAATTGACGGTTTTTTTGACTAGCCTCAATCCGAGTAAACCAACGTAAAAATCCACGTTTTGTTGAGGGTCAGCGGCGATGGCCGTTACGTGGTGTATGCCTGTGATTAAATTGTTCGTTTCCATTGTCTTGGTTGTTATTGCTTAAATAGCGGTTGTTTCTTTCTGTTGATCAACTTTTTTGTTTTATTGACTCTGCAAAGGTCATGCAATAATATAGGTTGAACAATGGCGAAAAGAAGGAATGCGTTGTCAAAATCATGGCTTTGCTTGTATTTCAGTAGTAAACAGTCAAGGCTAAAGTAGGTTTGTGCAAGCGGATTCTCAAATCCACCAGTGAGGTTTCTCAAAACCGAGTACCCATTCATTGTCCATTTCCTAAAAATTTATCCAGGTTATTGGTTTTTACATAACCATTATTTTAATTTACGTAATTGCTTACGTAAATAATTTATTCATGGAATTGTATCGAACATTAGGCTACGTGGCCTTAGGAAGTTATATGCGCCGACTGGGTGAAATCAGTCAGCAAGCCTCTGCACAGGTGTATCAAATGTATGGAATGGATTTTGAGGTAAAGTGGTTTCCTGTATTTTTGGCCGTGGCACAAAAAGAGGCCGAGACGGTCTCGAAAATTGCCGAATGCATCGGGCAGTCGCACGTGGGCGTTAGTTTGATGGTCAAGGAAATGGCAAAAGCAGGCTTTTTGGAAAGTCAGAAAGGATTGGTCGACAAGCGCGAAACCACCGTCAAGCTGACCCCAAAAGGGGACCAAATGCACGCCCGCATGAAAGAACTGCTGGAGGATTTGGAAGACACCATGAACGAAGTAAGAAACGAATGTGAAACCGACGTGCTACGCGCCCTGATGGAATACGAGCAGGTGATTCTGCGCAAAAGTCTACCTGAGCGCATCAAAAGCAGATTGAAAACGCGCGAACGAAACAAGGTTAACATCATTTCTCTGAACCCTCAAAACGAAATCCACCGCGCAGGATTCAAACGCATCAACTACGAATGGATTGAACGGTACTTTAAGGTCGAACCCCTCGACATGGAATCGCTCGAAAATCCTGATAAATTCTACCTCAACAAAGGTGGACTGGTGCTATTGGCCGAATACCAAGGCAATATTGTGGGCACTTCGGCGCTCAAACCCATGACCGAAGACAGCATGGAGCTTTCGAAAATGGGCGTCGACAACAACGTCAAAGGGCTGGGAATCGGCGAGTTGCTGGGGCAATCTATCATTGACGAAGCCCGAAAGATGGGCTTGAAACGTTTATATTTGGAAACCAATTCGCGTTTATTACCCGCTTTGAATCTCTATCAAAAACTTGGATTTAAAACCGTCAAAGACTTTAGTTCGCCTTATTCGCGGGCGGATGTGGCCATGGAGCTGTTTTTGTAAATCCCACACGCTCTTCATTTTCCGTCTAGTTTACAATTGAATTTTCGGCAGCCCCGCTTCAATGACGGCACGGTTGTGTTCTTTGTCGTTTGGCAGCATAAGGTGCGTGCCCAATTCTTCGACCGTCTCATCGACGTCAAAGCCCGGGCCGCTCGTGGCAACTTCAAACAATTGGTGCGAAGGCAAACGAAAATAAATGGAACGAAAATACTTACGGTCTTTGATTTCGGTCACTTCCATGCCCAACTCCTCGACCAGTCGGTGACGCAGCGCCTGCTGCGCTTCTTCGTTATCAATTTTCCAGGCTACGTGATGTACAGTACCGATGCCATTTTTGCCGCGTGGGGTGTCCGCAGCTGCCCGGAGCAATTCTAGGGCGTTTCCTGATTGACCGCCTTTTACCTCCAGACGAACCCGGTCGCCGTATTGCGCCACTTCGGTCATGTTCATTTCGGCGGCCAAAAAGTGCCTCACGGGTTCCCAATCATTCTGCGCTACCCACAACGTGACATGGTGAATGCCCCGAATGGCCACTTCTTCGTTGACTTCATCGGTGATGAAAGGCGTACGAGTGTCGTTATCGTCGGTCATTAATTCAATTTGAAGTTCGGCAGGGTCACGAAACCACAACACTTGCTGCCCAAAACGAACTGATGAAACCACGGTAATACCCGCATTTTCTAAACGACTTTTCCAAAAACCCAGCGCCGTCGAAGGAATCGAAAATGTGGTGGAAATAATCATCCCCGTTCCTTCCACACCTTTACGAACTCCCTGATTTTGATACGGAAATGTAGTAAAAATCGTACCAGGAGTGCCATTCTTATCGCCATAATACATGTGATATACGGCATTGTTATCAAAATTTACCGTTTTTTTAACTAGCCGAAGGGCTAACAATTTGGTGTAAAAATCATAATCTGCCTGCGCTTCGTTGACGGTGGCGGTCACGTGGTGAAGTCCTTTGATGAATGGCTTGGTTTCCATGGGGGAAAGTTTTTTTTGATTGCAAAATTGACGCAATAAATCACCTCTATCAACGTAAAAACCACGGAAGTTGTTGGCGTTTTTACGGTTCGGTGTTTTCGCGGAACTCACTAAACGCCATTCCTTCGCTTTTTTTGAAGAATTTGCTAAAATGGGCAATGTCGTCATATCCCAATTGGTAAGCGATTTCTTTGGCGTTGAGTTCCGAGTAGCGCGCCAATCGCTTTGCTTCCAACGCCAGTCGGTTCTGAATAAATTCTTTGGCCGACGTACCCGTTTCACTTTTAATTACATCGTTGAGGTGATTGGCGGTCAGGTGTTGGCGGTCGGCGTATTCATTGACTTTATGGTATTTCCGAAAAAAAAGCTCAACATCACTTTTAAACTGTTTTACAATCTCCGCCTGACGATTGTCCCAGGTTTTGTTCAAGACTTTTTTGTCGGATTTGAAACGTTTGCATTGCAGTAAAAACAACTTTAGCCACGCACCTACCGCCTCCCATTTTTGAGAGCGTTCCGACTGCGCTTCGTCCTCCATACCCCTGACCAACGGCAATAATTCATATATTTCATCGGGGGTCAGTTCCAACGGCAGCGACTCATCACAGTTGAAAAACAGGTCCATATCGTACAACTGCGAAGGCGAAAAACTGTATTGCTGCAAAAAATCTGGTCTAAAAAGAATAACGTGCCCGCGCGGATTGGGCTCCGTCACGGTCAGGTGATGGATTTGTTCGGGAGAAACAAAATACACCGTATTTTCCCGCAACGTATATTCTTTAAAGTCAATCTGGTGGGCTCCTTGGGCGCGCTCAACCACAATGACGGTGAAGTAATCGTGCCGATGCGGCAAATCGGGGGTTTGAGAACGGCGTTCTTCCACCTCTGCCATACTGCGATACGCAAACGGAGTAGGAAGATGCGCCTGCCGAATATGGGTTTCAGGTTTTTGCATGGGGGATAAGAACAAAAACGGCATGACTTACGCCATGCCGCGGGTATCCATTAAATATCATCTGAATCGTACACAATGACCTTTTCCCACAAGTGCGCGCAGTTTTCCACAAATTTATGGTGAATGGGGTGGTCTTGATACACATCCTGCTCGGCTTTGGTTTCAAACAGCATCAGCCACGACACCGAATACGAACGGTCAATAACTCCCCGGTGGGTATCGGCTACTTTGCCGATGTGGGCAAGTTTTACACCCTCAAGCGCGGTTAAGGTCTGAAGGCCTGCCACCAATTGGTCGCGGTCGGCGGCGCTGTCGGGATTTTTCAAAAAAAAGAAAACGTGATGTACAAACATGGTTTTGGAAGGGGGTTTTATAATGAGAAGCAATTCTACCCAAAATCTAACCATCTAAAATCACCTAAAAGTTCACCACCAAGCCCATTTCAGCACAAAACACCGCAGTCTATTTTATACAAAAAAAGAGCCGGGGGACAAAATCTCCCGGCTCTCACCCATTCCTAAACCCTTTACCTTATGAAAAATCTACTACACTATTTTTTGATTGGAACCGTGTTGGGTACTTCATTGTACCCACGATTGCCGCTCATGTTTTTGCTCTTTGAATAGTCGATGCTCTCCTCTTCGGAAGTGTGCGCAACATCAGACTTGATTTTAATTTCTTCGGGCGTTTTTTCTGGCACAATTGTGTCCGAAAACAGCGCATCGGTTGAGTTTTCTGTATTTCCGGATATCATTTTTGTTTTATCCGCAATTATTTCGTCTTCAATCAATGTCTTTTTCATGGCTATTGTCTTTTCTATCCGCCCGTGTATTTTTCGGCTTCTTCGGCGTTTTTCTTTATCTCTTTGTACAACTTGATGTCTACTTTTTCGGGGTCTACGTCAGTTGTTTTGGGCAACGTTTCTTCCTCTTTTTTGTGAATTTCACCCGTTTTAGGGTTCTTTTCAAAATCCTGAGGTGTGATGAGGCTCTCTGGCATATCGTTGTTTTTTAAGGACTTATTAGCCATTTTTCTTACTAATCTTATCTTGTTCTGCTTGGCGCTTGGCGTCTTGTTTCAAGGTTTGATTGGCCACGATAGCTATCTCAATCCGCTGATTCATACGTCGTCCTTCATCGGTGCCATTAGAGACCTTGGGCGTTTGTTCACCAAAGCCTTGTGTCACCATTCGTAATAGCGGCACGTTGTGGGCCAGCAAAAAATCTGCGAATGATTCGGCCCTTTTTTCGGATAAAATTTGGTTTTGCTTGGCATCTCCTACTCCATCCGTATGACCCGCAATCAACAGCTCCGTATCTTTGTAGGTAATCAGTGTTTCGGCCATTTTTTTCAGTTGTTCCTGAGGTGTATTAGAGAGGGCATAACTATCACTTTCAAACAACACAACTGAACTCACTGTAATCTTTATGCCCTCTCCGATACGTTCTACTAAGGCTATTCCGCTCAAATCACGGTTCAGGACTGTAGCCTGTTTTTCCATGTATTTTTCAATAACAGCACCCGCAGCTCCACCGATTGTTGATGCCACGATGGCAAAATTGGCGGGGTTTTTAGACCTGCTGATTGTCTGTTTGGATGCTCCCGAGGTATCGTTCCCCGATTTTCTAACGTTTGGTGTGGATGTACAGCCGGAAAGCCCTGCGATAGACGAAAGACTCATCGCAAAAATGAACAATCTTTTAATCGGTATATTGATATTAATTGTTTTCATGGCTTGTTTTCCCAATTAGACAGCCTGCCTCTCGGCTTCGTCACTCATCTTGGTGATAATTCTGTATATTGTATTTCCTTAGGCTGAGCTCAATATATATCCTTAAAAAGTCGTGCCGGGCATCAATGTTCAAATGGGGTTACGTTGGTATTTTTATAACAAAATATGCTGTCCGTAGTTATTTAATTCGGTGGGAATTCAGTTTGACCTTTCGAAAAAAATCATCCCGCTTTTGTTGGCTAAATCTTCTAATCGAATCCGCAGTGTGCGTAGTGGGTGAATGCGATAGATACAACATGCCTACCGAGGTGGCCAAACCCACAAATCCGGTAATAGTAATTAACAAAGCAATTTCCATAACATTAAGTAAATTAGAGTTTTACGATGTCATATCTACGCACAAACCACTTTTATATATAACGCTGAGTAAAGTAAAAGTTCGGTGTTATATCTACGCACTATATAGTTCCCCGGCGAATAAAACCGATGATTAGCGAAATAACTGCTAGTACCAAAAGGATGTGAATAAGTCCTCCAGCACTGTAAGCAAAAGTTCCAATAAGCCAACCAACAACCAGAATAACAGCGATGATATATAATAGAGAACGCATGGCTTTAAAAATTAAAAGGTTTCATTTCGTTTAGACAACTATATTTTTAAAACACTTGTGCCACAAGGCAATACGAGTAAAAAATGTAGAAAACTGGGTTCTACACAACCTAATATGAGGAATATTTTCCCCATTTTCGCAGTGGATATCCGCGTGGAATAATTGTTGACTTCAGCCTTCTAACCTTAACTATCACTTATATGACAACGCTTTGGAATAAATCTGCCGTAAAAACCTATCAAATTTTGAATTGGGTCTTTTTTTTAGCGATGGTCTTTGTGAATTACCTGGCAAATGCCTTGCCGATTAATGACAAGACCACTGGGCAACTCTCTAATCAATACCCCAACTTGTTTGTCCCCGCCCCCGTCACTTTTTCGATTTGGGGCGTGATTTACCTGTTGTTATTGGTCTTTTGTATCAAACAAAGTAAATCACTCTTCAGCGCTCAGGTCGACCCCGCCACGGCCGAAACGGTCACCGTGATTGGGCCTCGTTTTATCATTACCTGTATCTTGAATATGGTCTGGATTCTGGTCTGGCATTATGAATACGTGGCTTTTTCGGTTTTCATAATGGTATTATTTTTAGGCCAGTTAATCAATATCAACGCCAGAATTGACTCCCTAACGCCTTATTTAGCCAAAAACTCCCGTTTTTCCGTCAAAGCACCATTTGGGCTTTATTTGGGGTGGTTGTGCATTGCCACCGTTGCCAACGCGACTACTTTGTTAGTGATTTTAGACTGGAACGGCTGGGGACAAAGTGAAGTATTCTGGGCCTCCGCCATGGTGCTGGCTGGGGCGATTATCGGCAGTTTTGCCTTGCTGAAATTAAGAAATGCCTACATCGGTTTGTCGGTTATTTGGGCGCTTATCGGGGTCATTATCGCCCGGCTCGATGCAGACGTGTACCACCGTTTTGTGGTGTGGTCTTCAGTATTCGGCATTATCGTTGTTAGCGCGGCGGTCATTGCAGAAATCACAGGCTCTTTGTTCAGAACCAAAAAAGTAAAAGTCGTCGAAACAACTCAAACCATTATTAACTCCAATTAACGTAATGGCACAAAATAGACTTTCCAAGTTTTATTCAACAATCAAAGATTCAAACTTGGAAAGTCTACAAGTGACAATTAGGATTCTAACAACTTAGTCTAAATCTCCAATTACGATCAAATCAGTCTCTTCGAGTATACCTTAATTAATTCAAAGGAAACGTAACGGTAAAAGTTGTTCCTTTTCCTTCCTCCGACTCGACCTCAACTGAAGCCCGATGGGATTGCAAAATGGTCAGCGTAGCCGCGAGTCCTAACCCCAACCCGTTTGATTTGGACGTAAAATAAGGCTCAAACAGGCGGTTAATGTTTTCTGGACTTATTCCAGAGCCATTGTCCTGTACTTTTACACAGCAGGAAGTTTTAGACATTTCCATCGACAACGTCAACACGCCTTTGTTTTCTTCCATGGCCTCAATCGCGTTGATAATTAAATTGAGTAACGCGATTTTAATTTTGGGTTCGTCTAGGAGCAACAAACAGTCTTTTCCATAAACTTTATTGAGTATAATTTTTTTTAGGCTCAGTCTGTCTTCGGCCTCATTGACGGTCTGATCCAATAATTCATGAATAGAAATTCGCTTAAATACGGCTTCATGTGGCTTAAACGAATTGAGAAGCTCCGTAATAAGGGTATTGATACGCTTACCGTTTCGACGAATAATATCCACAAATAACCGCTGGTCATCGTCCTGTAAATCAGTCTCCAGCTGGTCGAGCGATAAGTGAATATTGGTGAGCGGATTACGGACTTCATGCGCCAACGTACGCACTAAGCGAGCCGTCGATGCTGATTTTTCGGCTAATAGCCTGTCACGCTCCACTTTTTTTCGCTCAGTAATATCCTGAATAACAAGCAGATAGTACGCCTTTCCTTCGCTATCATTTTGTTTGCTGGCGTGCAGAGAACAAAGTACGCGCTCCCCGCTTTTGCGCACCAGCCACATTTCCAGATTTTCGACCAAGCCCTTTTCTTCCAGCACATGTACATACATAGAGTGCTGCGCCGGAATCGCAAACAAATCCTGCGAGTGCAATTGCAGGATTTCTGCTTCTGTATACCCCAATAGGTCAAGGGCAGTATCATTGTGATAAAAAACGAGTCCTTTGGGCCATTTGAGCAAAACGGCATCTTTCAACTGGCCAAAAATTCCCCGCAAACGCGTTTCACTTTCGCGCAAGCGCTGCAAAACCGCCGAGCGTTCGAGGGCGTATCGGATGCAGCGTTCAAGCTTTTCGGAATCCAACTCACTCTTTACGAGATAGTCCATTGCGCCTAATCGCATGGCCTCCACATCCACTCGCTTATCACCTTTGCCCGTCAGGAGCACAATCGGACAGCTTACGCCGCTCTGAATCGCCGCTTTCAAAAGGTCAATTCCAGTTTTGGCACCAAGCAGAAAATCAAAGAAACATAAATCAAATTTGGCGTGGGTCAGTTGTTCAATTCCTGCGGAAAACGAACCCGCCCACGTAATGATAAATTTTTTGTTGCGAATATCTTTGAGATAATCTGACGTAAGGAAAAAATCATCTTCATCATCATCTACAATGAGTAGTCTAATGGTGTCGTTCTGCATCAGTCGAGGGAGTTGGGAAGTTGGACAATATCAAACCAATAATGCCCGACAGTGCGGGCTACTTCTATAAATTCTGCAAAAGACACGGGCTTTGTAATGAAACAATTGACGCCTAAATCGTAGGTTTGCAACACATCTTGCTCGGCCTTCGAGGTAGTGAGTACCACAACGGGGATGGCCCAGAGGTCAGGGTCAGATTTGATTGCCTTCAACGCCTCCCGCCCGTCCATTTTGGGCATATTGAGGTCTAGCAGGATAATTCCTGGACGGGGGCTATCGTCAGGATTGATGTATTTATTACGGCGCTTCAGGTAGTCCAATAATTCCACACCATCATTTACAAAGCGAATTTCGTTCAGCAGATAATTCTCCTCAAAAGCCTCCTTCGTAAACATCCGATCATCCTCGTCATCGTCGGCAATCAGAATCATAACACTTTTTCGCGCTTCACGCATCTCTGTGGTGTCCATAGTACGTCAGATTAGTTATAAGCAGGGTTGTTTTTCACAGACCAGCTCACCTTGTCTCATGCTGTCTGAGGGGTAAATAAAAAATAAATTCGGCTCCACCACCTACTTTTCCGTGCGCCTCAATGTACCCATGATTGGATTCTACTATTTTACGGCAAATAGCAAGCCCCAAGCCTGTACCTTCGTATTCGGAGCGGCCATGTAAACGTTGAAAAATAGTAAAAATCCGCTCGGCATATTCTGGTTCAAAACCAATTCCATTGTCAGAAACACTTACTCTGTAATAGGTTTCATGGGGGTTAATCTGCATGATTCCCTTGATTTCCTGAATGTTGGCCTTACGCGCCTTCACTGTTACCACTGGAGCCACCGATGGCTGGGTAAACTTCAGGGCATTCTCAATTAAATTGAGAAACAGTTGATGCATTTGTACTGGGCGTGCCTCAATAGTAGGGAGTTTGTCGATACTAATCGTGGCATTTTTGTCCTGAATTTTTACTTCCAAATCTTCAATTACATTCTTTACGACTTCTTCAAGCGAGATAAAAGTAAGCGATTCAGTTTGCCGCGACACCCGCGAATAAGTAAGTAAATCTTCAATCAGGCCATTCATGCGATAGGCTGCATTGGTCATTCTTTCTACAAAAAACTGTCCCTCGGTCCCGAGTTGTTCTTTGTATTTTTTATCCAACCGTTCGCCGAATGCAATGATTTTACGCAGGGGTTCCTGCAAATCGTGCGAGGCTACATACGCAAATTGCTCCAAGTCTTGGTTGCTTTTTTTGAGGGCTACCAGCCGGCGTTCCAATTCTTTTTGATAGGTTTCTATTTCGGTACGGTCGGCGGCTACGCCTATCACGCGTTCCAATCGCCCATCTTCTCCGTATTGGCAGCGCGCCCTCAACGTCAAGTATTTTAGGTTTCCAGCGGCATCAATGATGCGGTGCTCTATTTGAAAAGTATCATTTTTTTCGGCCAATACCGTTTTGGAATAATTTTGGACGCGGGCCAAATCTTCGGGCACAATGAAGCTTTCAAAAAAAGCCCTCGTCACGCATTTGTCAGGATAAGCCTCTGGCGCAAGCCCCATCAGTCTAAACAGCCCCTCAGACCACCGAATCCCCTTTTCATTCTTTTGCCACTCCCAGCTTCCGCATTTAAAAATAACCTCAGTTTCGTTGATTTGATACTGCTTTTTTTGCAAGTCCATCTCATGAGCAAGCGCATCCGTGACATCTTCGGCCACGTTCAGGATGAGGTGGTTTTTTCCTTGCTCATCGTACGTCAATACCGTTGCTCGACTGCGTATACTGCGAATACTACCATTTTTGTGGCGTATTTCAAACGTAAATTTAGCCGTTTCTCCTTCTTTCAGGGCCGCAAAACGTTGGTAGGTTTCCGCCACAAAACGATTTAAGTCAGGATGGATCAATACCGAAATCAGCGACCCGCCCATCTGCTGAATGTCGTCGTAAGTATAGCCCAGTATGTCTTGTACACGATTGCTGATAAACACCATTTTGCGTAGGTTCACGTCAATGATGTACACCAAATCGGGCGAAATCTGAAACAACCTTTCTACTTGTTTCCCGGTTAGGTCAAGTCGAAAGGGGTTTGGGACAGCAACGGGGACTTCGGCAAGCGGCATCAGTTACTTAAGTTTATATTTTTCATTTTATTGTAAAGCGTTTTCCGATCAATGCCCAAGGCCTGAGCCGCTTTACTTTTATTAAAATTTACCTGTTTAAGTACGTTCAAAATCATTTCATATTCGGCTTCCAACGCCGCCGATTTGAGGTCAACCTTCGAACTGGTGTATGGTTTGGGAGCGGCGGGCGCTTCGTAATAAGGCTGAGGGGGCGGTAAATCTTGAACGGAAGGGGTTGTTGAAGTCCCTGAATCAAAAAAGAGCAGTTTTTCATAATTTAACAATTCAAACGGCAACGTACGGGCATCTACGTAATCGCCTTCGGTGAGGAGCGTAGACCGCTTGATGACGTTGCGCAATTCGCGTAGATTGCCCGGCCAAGGGTATTCGCGAAAAGCCCTTTCAACTTCGGGCGTAAATCCTTTTACCTGCTTTCCAAGTTCAATATTTGTTTTATCCAGAAAGAATTGGGCAAAAATCATCAGGTCGGACCGGCGCTCACGCAGGGGCGGCACATCAATGCTAAACTCGTTGAAACGGTAATATAAATCTTCCCGGAATCGGCCGCGGCGGGCGGCGTCCATTAATCGCTCATTGGAAGCCACAATCAAGCGCACATCGACGTCAATTTCGCGGTTGCCGCCAATGCGCCTAAGCTTTCGTTCCTGCACCACCCGCAAAAGTGACACTTGAACGTCGTAGGGAAGATTGCCTACTTCATCCAAAAAAAGTGTCCCTCCGTTGGCCATTTCAAAGTGGCCAATTTTCTGGGCAAGGGCACCCGTAAAAGAGCCTTTTTCGTGTCCGAAAAGCTCACTTGCCGCGAGCTCTCGCGATATAGCACCGCAGTCCATTGCCACAAAGGGACCAGAAGCGCGTTTGCTTCGCTTGTGGATTTCGAGCGCAACGGCTTCTTTTCCAGAGCCGCTTTCGCCGTAAATAAGCACGCTATAATTGGTCGGAGCTACCAAATCAACCTGCTTGTAGAGATAGGTTGATTCGGGACCTTCCCCAAAAATATAATGAGCTTGCGTGCTTTTTCGGCGCGTTGCGCTTCCGGGCGTCGCAGGGGCTGCTTCTTCGGCAAACTGCCCACCCTGCTCATGGGCCTGTGAGTGATTGAGCGCTTTCCGAATCGTAAGTAAAATCTCATCTGGAAAGAGCGGTTTTGTGATATAGTCATACGCCCCCTGCTTCATGACATTGATGGCCGTTTTGATGTCAGAATAGCCCGTGATAATCAACACAGGCAGGTGAGGGAATTTTTCTTTGATGCGCGTCAAAATCGTGGCCCCGTCCATGTCGCCGAGTTTGAAATCGGTAAGGACCAAATCGGGATGAAATTCTTCCAAAATTGCCAAGCCTGTGACACCGTTGTGGGCCACCGCCACCTCAAAACCGTGTTTGCTCAAAAAACGACGTAATAGTAAGCAAATGTCGGTGTCGTCGTCTATAACCAAAATTTTCTGTGCCATCTAACTTAAACGTTCAAGAGGTTGTTTCGCTTTTATTGATAAAGGCTCGCTGGTTTGAGTAACGAAGGCCATTTATACAGCTGCGATTTGATTTATTTTCAACTCTATTTTTCTCATCTGCCCAACGTATACGCGGTTGGCCGATTCAGGTTATAAAACTCTCCGCAACGAAGCGGCTTGAATATCCATTTGTTCGCGGTATTTGGCTACTGTCCGGCGGGCCACGGGATAACCGCGCTCGGCCAACATTTCAGCCAATTGAAAATCATTAAAAGGATGCTGCTTGTCTTCTTTAGACACTAATTCGGCCAATACCAACTGAATCTGACGATTGGAAACTTCTTCGCCACTTTGGGTCAGAACTCCCTCCGTAAAGAGGTCTTTGAGGTGAATAACGCCAAAAGGTGTTTGGGCGTATTTGCCGCTAGTCACCCTCGAAATCGTCGAAACATCCATATTAATGCGCTCGGCTACATCACGCAATACCATGGGTTTGAGCAATCTCACATTGCCCGTTTTAAAATAGTCTTCCTGAAGTTTTACGATGGTTCGCATCGACTTCAGCATGGTATTTTCGCGCTGCTGAATAGCTTCAATGAGCCAATTGGCGGCGTTTAGTTTTGAGTTTACGTACGTATTGGCGGCCCGAGTTCCTCCCACTTCTTTGGCGTACGACTTGTTGATTTTCAAGGGGGGAATCCGCCGATTGTTGAGTTCTACATCAATCAAATCTCCGTCAACGGTGATGATATAGTCAGGCACAATATTGTCCTTGATGACCAAACTATCCGTTTGGCTACCAATTACCGGTTGTGGGTTAAGCGTACCGATGAGGGCTACAATAGATTTGAGTTGGTCGGAAGTGATGTTGTTGGATTTCATCAGTTTCTCGTAATTACGAGCCGCAAAATCCTCAAAATTATTTTTAATCAACTTCGTTGAGATGGCCACATCGGGGCCTTGCAAACGCTCCAACTGCAACAACAAACAATCCTGCAAATCGCGTGCGCCCAGCCCCGGCGGGTCCATTTTTCGAAGCAACTGAATGATTTCTTGCACCTCCTCCTCTTCCACAAACATCCCGCTCGTAAACGACACATCGTCGGCAATGGCACCGGCGCTGTAGGTGAGGTAGCCGCTGTCGGTCAATGAATCCACGACAAAATCCGACAATAACCGCTGACGTTCGTTGAGCGCCAAGAGGTGAAATTGCTCTTTGAGTTCGTCGCGCCAAGTGGTGATTTCTGCCATCATGGGCGTATACTCGTTATCGTCATCTGAAAAATTATTGATTCGGGTGCGATAATCGGGGGTATCATCATCCCTAAACTCGTCCCAGTCCATATAGTCTTGGGTTCGGTCTTCGGCTTTTGTGATTAATCCGCCCTCATCAGCCGCATCAAATTCCTCATTCGAATCCTCCGGTCCTTCTTCCAGAATAGGATTGTCTTCGAGTTCATTTTTTATATGTTGCTCAAGTTCGAGCGTATTGAGTTGCAGAAAATTGAGCAGTTGTATTTGCGCTGGAGATATCTTCAGCGTTTGTTTCTGCGATTGAATAAGGTTTAGCATGGGAGCCGCCATGGTTGGACAACATTTTTTGGTAGTTAAGTACCAAATCGGATGCCTCAGAGATTCAATGAATTACGTAAAAGCCTTCTTTCTTTATGTAACTTTCAACAAAATACTTCTAATCAGGCATTTATACTTAAAAACTTTTTTAATAAAACAACGTTACTAATTTTATAGTTTTCTCATATTGCTGTTTTTTGCCCAAAATGGGCAATTTTTTCCACAAAAATATGTGGACAAAACACCTCAATTATATTTTCTTATGATTTTACGAAATGCTCTTTTAGGAATATTTTTAGCAATGGGGGTTAGTTTAGCCATGCTGATTTTCTTAAGTTGGTTGGCTTATGATCGCAGTGTAGAGTCAAATAATCGTACTCAATCCGTCAATCACACCTACCGAGTTAGACTCAAAAACAAAGATATACTTGCCACCATTAATACAATCGAAACGGGCGAACGCGGCTATTTATTGACCAAAGATGAAAAGTATCTACAACCTTATGGCGAAGGACGAAGCAGTATGAAAGGAATTTTGAGGTCGATGGATTTACTGGTAAGAGATAACCCGCGCCAACAAAAAAGAGTAGACAGTATCAAAAAAGAAATAAGCCGGCGAATTACCCTGATTGAATTTAATATTGAAAGAACACGCAACGGATACGGAATTGACACGGTGAAATTGAGTGACGGCAAAAATCACATGGAAAATATCAGAAGCTTATGTAAAGAACTGGACAACGAAGAGCGGGAGCTTTTGACCTACCGGAGCATCCTTCAAAAAGAAGCCGATGAGAATACCAACTTTTTTCTGCTGCTGCTCTCGGCGGTTTCACTAGCGTTTTTATTGGTGTTTTTTCGACTTCTGTACATTGAGCTACGTCGACGAATTGCTTTTCAGAAAACCCTCGAAGAAAAACTGACCGATTTGGAACGAGCCAACGCCGAACTGGAACAGTTTGCATACGTGGCCTCGCACGATTTGCAAGAACCGCTGCGCAAGATAAGGGCCTTTGGCGAACGCCTGAAAATGAAACAAAGTGACCTGCTGACAGAAGATGGCAAAACCACTCTTCTTAAAATCAATCAATCGGCGATTAGAATGCAGCAACTGATTGATGACTTGCTGATGTTTTCACGAACGGCTAATTTGCGCGAACGTATATTTGAAGAGGTAAACCTGAATTCAGTTTTTAGGGATGTAAAAGACGAACTAAACGATTTGATTGAACAAAAAAAGGTAACAATTATTTCTGAAGTTTTGCCTACTGTACAAGGCGTAGAATTTCAACTTTTTCAATTATTTAACAACCTGATTTCCAATGCCATTAAATACAGTAAAGCTGACACGCCACCCATCATTGAAATCGACTGCCAAAAAGTCAATGGCAGTGAGCTGCCCAATCTAGGAGATATCCAAAAGGATAACATTTACCACCGTATTTCGTTTATGGATAATGGGATTGGATTTGACCCCATCTATTCAGAAAAGATTTTTATTATTTTTCAACGTTTACACAACCGAACGGAATACGAAGGAACTGGCATTGGCCTTGCACTTTGTCGTCGGATTGTGACCAACCACAACGGATTTATTGTTGCCGAAGCAAAACCAAATCAGGAAGGTTCAATTTTTCATGTATATTTACCTACCTGAAACTCTGGCGATAACCCCGTCAATAATTTATGAACAAACAAGCCACCATTTTAATAGCTGACGATGACGCCGATGACCGTTTTTTGCTCCAATCGGTGTTTGATGATTGCGGATTGGTTAATCCTACCGTCTATGTGAAAGATGGGCTTGAACTCATTGAATATATTCGCCACAGTAATAACGAATATTCGGTAGGTCTGATTTTACTGGATTTGAATATGCCCCGAATGGACGGGCGAGAAGTGTTGAGAATTCTAAAATCAGAACCTCATTTACGAAAAATACCAGTAGTGGTTCTGACAACCTCTAAATCTGAGCAAGACATCAACGACTGTTATGAATTGGGGGCCAACTGCTATATAGCCAAGCCTTCGTCTTTTGATGTTTTTAACGATACCATCTCTACCCTCATTAAATTTTGGGTAAAGGTTAGCCAACTTCCCGTGGTTCCAGAAACCGCTCGGTTTCTTAATTGACGCTCACAACTGGGGGAACAACTTGATTCCCAGCGCTTGATGTATATCCGTTGGCCACAACATCTTTAGCGGGCGGCAAAAATTTTTGCTGCCCATCTGTCTTTAATTCGGGTTTCTTTTCGGTCTTCTTTTTCACCCACATCAGGGCGTTTTCAAGGAGCGAAGTTCGATTTTTATAGATAAGATTGGTGGCCAAATTTCGCGCAACAAAAGGTACAACCAATCTCGGTAGCCATCCAGCACGCGCCAATAGCCCCCTTTTAAGTAAAATATCCACTCCGATACCTACCCCAACGCTGAGCAATCCTTTTTTGGGGGTCGTCAACAAATCACGTAATGCACCCACCGCCTGACGCGCCGGGTTTATTTCTGTTTTAATGGCCGTAATGTCTTTCCGCATTTTCACCTGCGACAGTGCGAGTTGGTTTTTCAAACGGGCCCGTTCGGCGCGTACATCGTCCAACGATTCGAGCTTAGTTTTCATAATAAAATCTTTTTATAAAAGCATTGACGATAGGCACTTTGATTAAACTGTCTTTCACTAAAAACAGGATAATGCATACAAGTGCATAAAAACCTCCTACAATCAAATACCCAAAGGCGGGACTGTTGAGGCGCTCACCAATGAGCCAAGCCACTCCCAAACTCACAAAAAGTAACGCAATGGTCCCGACGGTCCCTATAATAAGCACCGAAGCAAGGCTTGATACGGCACTCGCCGTTTTTTCGGACATATCCAAAACGCCCAAGTTCCAACGGGCTTCAAAATAATCGGAAGCGTTGTCAAACCAGTCGGTTGCACGCTCTTTAATCTCATTGGCAGAATCTATTACTTGCATGGCTCAACTGGGGTTTTAATTTCTGCGGGATGGCCAAAACAAAGGCCATCCCGCAGAAATTAATGGGTATCTCATTCACTAAGCGTAACGTTGCGCTTTATTTTTGACGTGGTCTACTTCATCGCTTACGCGGTCTTTTACTTCCGAGATTCTGTCTTCTGCTTTCGATTTCAGTTCTTTTGCGGTGTCTTCAACATTGTCTTTTATCTCAGTATACTGTTGGCGACCGCGCTGAAGTGCATCCAGCAAATCTGACGCAAATCCATTGGCGGTTTCACGTACTTTGTCACGGATTTCTGTTCCTTTTTCAGGAGCAAACAATAGCCCAATCACTGCGCCCGCCGCCGCAGCGGTAACGAGGCCTAATACTATTTTTGAATTACTTGTCATGGCAATGTGCGTTTAAAGGATTTTATAAAAATTAAACAATTTGACATAAGCAGTAATAAAAACTTTATTCCACCCCTGACTTTGCCACATTATGCAGGCACTAAAAAAAATCCGTAGACACTTTTCCCCAAATTGGGATATATTGAGCAGCTTCTATCCTGCCCCTCTGATAGTCTGGCACGGTTTTTTTGATTAGACCATTCACAGTAAACTTAAAATGTAAAATGTATTTATTAACCACCTAATTAATTAACTAAAATGAGTAACAAGGCCTTTTCCAGTTCTAATCAAAAGGCTGTAATTATTGACGACGAAATAGATACTTGTCTTTTGTTAGGAATGGTATTAAAACGTTTCGGGATTGTCTCCCTACGGGCGCATACCCTCGCCGAGGGACTTCAAAAAGCAACCGAAGAACAACCCGCTATCATTTTTCTGGACAACAACCTTCCCGACGGGATTGGAATTGAACAAATCAAAGAATTTCGTAGAAAAGCCCCTGCTTCTAAATTAGTCATGATTACGGCCATGAGTGGCCTGCGAGATCGGGCGCTGCTTTCAGGCGCAGACGGTTTTGTGGAGAAGCCGCTAGATATGACCAAAATTGAAAAAATCATTATCTAAATAAATACATTTTTATCTACGCGGCTAACGCTATTTCCCACACCTTCCTCTTTTTCGTTCAAATTCGACGACCTTCACGGATTTTCTATGCTGCTAGCTCACTGCCGATACGCTTGTGTTGGTGGATGATTGGTAAACAAGAATAATAAAATGGGCAATTGTGCCCATAAATCCCCGTCATAATGCTCAATGATTGGGCCATAAAAATGCTCCAGAACAATACTTTAAAAGTACCGTCTGGAGCATCGTTCTATCACCGTGAGATTTTGTACCGATTTCAGCTCAAATCTTCTTTCATTTCTTTCTTTTTAGCCGCCGCCCGGTCGGCAATTTCTTCGGCTTTGTCTTTGGTATCTTCCCATACATCTTTGGCCTTATCTTTGACATCTTCCCATTTATCTTTGGCTTTTTCGGCCAAATCAACGGCTCCTATTTTTAGGTCGTCCACCTTTTCCTTCAATTCTGATTTTAGGACTTCCCCTTTCTTTTCGGCAGTTTCGGCTTTGTGTTTTGCCGCTTCTTCGAGCAATTCTTCTTTGGTCGTTTTCATGTAGTTTGAATTTATGGTGTATTGAAATAATTAATTCCCAATGATGGTATCACTTTTGTTGACCATCGCTGAATCTTGCGCATTTACGGGGCCCATTCTTCGGTCTCCTTGGGGGCCTCCAGCCGTGAAATAACCGCTTGCATACGCAAATATCATCAACACGATACCAATGATTATTACAAACAAAAAGATTGTTTGAGCGGACATTTTTTGGGATTTCTTATCGTCACTCACGCTCTCTTTTTCCAGCTCTTTTCTTTCCGCTTCTTTTTTGAGACCGCTATTTTCCAATTCGTCCATGATGTTGCTGCGTTAGGTAAATAGTCTTGTTGAACTGATAACACACAAGAAAATCAAGTGCCAGCGCCAAAATGTCTAAAATCAGGGGCAGAAACGCCTCATTAGCAGCGGAGATTTCCTCAATATTACCCTAAAATGGGCGGGTATTGATTTTTATGATGCAATACAACACCCTCAGCATCAACATCTCATGAATCCCAATCAACAAGATACAATCGGCATCCTTAATGGGCTCGTTCAAATCAACAATGATCGGATTGCAGGCTATCATCAGGCCTCTCTTGAAACAAAAGATGCCGATTTGGAACAGCTCTTTTCGAGCCGCCTCAACGAGAGTATTAATTTTTCAGAAACTTTAAGCGCATACATTAAGGACATGGGCGGCGAGCCTGCCTTGGGCGGCACAACCGCGGGCATAATTCACCGAACGTGGCTGAATTTTAAAGCAGCTCTCCAACAGCATGACCGAATCGCTCTTCTGGAATCTTGCGAGTTTGGGGACAAATCGGCCATTGAGGCGTACGAAAAAGCCCTCAACGACGAGTCTATCAAAGCTGATGATGAACTTAAAGGAGTGCTGCTTCGCCAACAAGCCGACATTGAAAGTTCTCTCAAAATTATTCAGACCCTTACTCCCCGCACCAACAGTACCCAAGCGGAGCAGGATGCTTTGAAACTACGTTAGTGATAGGTTAAGTCAACAATTAAATAGCAACTAGACTTTACCTCACAGCCCTCCTTAACAAATCATTAAGTACATAAACCTTGCCTTAACCAAGTCCTCGACACCATTTATTTATAAAGAATCGCCCTATGAAAAACAATGTACTTATCTATTCAGAAAGCGAGCTAATCGGTAGGCTTCTCACCCAAGACCGCCATGCGTTTAACTATCTGTACACAAATTATTCAGGCGCGCTGCACGGAGTAGTCCTCAAAATTGTGGTAAAGGAAGAGCCTGCCCAAGACTTACTCCAAGAAATATTTATCAAAATCTGGGCAAATATAAACCGATACGACTCAGAAAAGGGACGTTTTTTTACGTGGATGCTCAACATCGCTCGCAATAGCTCGATTGATTATTTGAGAGGACAACGCAATGATATTCAAGACCTTGATTCCTCTATCCATTGGATTGAGAGCAATCAGACGGTATTTGGTGAGATAGAGCACAACGAACTCCGGGAGTTGGTCTCACGCCTCAGTTATGAGCAAAAAACCCTCATTGAGATGGTCTATTGGGGAGGCTACACGCAAATCGAAGCCGCCAACCGCCTCAAACTACCGCTGGGAACCGTCAAAACCCGTTTACGTCTCGCCATCAAAAATCTGCGGCTTCATTTGGCCCATACCTCTTCTTGTTCGCCTTCTATGGCAATTTAGCACCTCAACACTCTTCAGTCCATTATTTCTTCCGTTGTCACTTCAAGTGATAAAAGCTGCGCATTTCCAAATTGCGTAATCATCGCCACATCAGCCGCATCACGGCCGTATCCAATCACAATTCTGCTTCCGTGCGTTTGGGCCTGCACCGCATCAAACGTGTACCATTTTCCGCCCACAAAGGCATCAAACCACGCATGTAAATCCATGTATTCCAGCTTGTCCAAATAGCCCACTGTCATACGTGCCGGAATCGAAAGACTACGGGTTAGGGCAAGGCCCAGATGGGTAAAATCACGACACACGCCCACGCGCTGATAAATAGTATCCAAAGCCGTAGTTACGGAGCTAGAGGTGTTGTATTGGTAGCTAATATTTTGATGAATCCAGTTTCTGATAGCTTCTACCTGCGCGTAGCCTGGGTCAAGATTTCCGACAATTTCAAAGGCTAAATTGTTGATTTCGTACAGATCTGATTGGCAATAACGGCTGGGCAACAAAAACATCATGACTTCATCGGGAAGTTGTTCTACGGGTACATACGCGGGCAACGGTTGCGGCGGAACCAAACCCGGCTCAACAAGCGCTTCTGCTTCCATGGTGATAGTAACATCACCCACAGGCAAAACGGCTCGTTGGCACTGATTGCCGAACTGATCGATAAATTCTACAAAAGGTATGACAGGGTCAATGCTGAATTCTTCTCTGATGATTGATTGCCCTTCTTGCCGCCTCGACCGCAGCAGCATTTGTACGGGCGTAGGATTATTGACAGTGTATTTAAACACACTTTTTCCTTTGAGTTTCATGACGGTGGGTGATGCGTAAAATGAATAAAATTTAGAGAAGATAAAGGTAATGCAAAATGTTGAGTATCGTTTTGTTTACAATCCTGATGGGGTCAAATAACGCAATAATCGAAGCGAGGCCCTTATTCGGCTCAAATTACGCAGTAAAAAACGGGCCAATTCTGGGTATTCTAGCTCCCATGATGCATCTGCCTGTAAGCCCGTGTAGGTCTTGAGTAGCTGTCTATCGGTATCCTGCAAACTTTTACAATCCTTGACAATTGGCAGACACACATGCCCCCTTACCCAATCAAACTGGCTAACTTCCTTCAAAAAAAGATCGGTTTCATTGTAAAAATGCCGGACAAATGCCTGCCTGTCATCAGAAAATACCTCCTTTTCGAGCTGCTTGCACAATTGCCGGCGGCACAGGTACAGCGACCACAGTTTTCTAAACTGCATCTTTATCGACTCTTTCACACTTTCCATTCTCCGCTTTCGATTTAATATTTATATTCTCAACGTTGAGTATTCTGTTTTAAATAGAGCCAAGCCGTGAGTGTCACAGCTTGGCTCTCGCTACGTACGCATTACTTTTCGATGTCTTCCTGAATCTTGTCAATTTTGGCATTTACATCCCGCTTAAACTGTTTCCAGTCGCGTTTTACGTCTTTTTTCACTTCTGCCAATTGCATATCCAATTCGTTCATATCTTCTTTCAAGTCGTCCCGGCGAGCCTGCCATTTTTCTTTTTCTTTGGCCGAAGTCGTTTTGATTTTTCGGTCAATCCGGTCCATTTCATTTTTAAGAGCCACTTTGCGCTCTTCTATTTTTGCCGATATTTCCTTGCGTTCGGCTTCTATTTCAGCAGCCGTTTCATTGCCTGCTTCTTTGACATCTTCGGCTACGTTATCGGCCGTATTTTCTACTTTTTCCTGAGCGTCCTGTACGCTGTCGGCGGCTTCGCGCTTATCGTCGCGCGAGCAACCTGCCATTATCAGTACCCCAGAAACCATCATTGATATTGTGAGCGTTTTTACCGTTTTCATACTTTTTTGTTTGGTTGGTTTTAAGTGAAACATGCATTATTCTTTTGAATAAATAATTGTACTATACGGTCCAATGGACACTGTTGCCACAAATAGGGCGTTCTCGCGATGCCCTAAGGCTTCGGTATCGAAGCTGAAATAGTTTTCAAAGTCACTGTCATAACCCTCCCAGTCGCTGTTGAATCTGATTTTCCAGACTCCCTCTTCAGGAAACGTTAATGAATAATTGTCAATGGCCTGATGCGAGAAGTTCATCACTACCACCGTGGTATCTCCTGCGCCGCCGTCTTTCCAACGGTGAAAAGCAATCAGCTTACGGTCATTATCTACGTTTAATATCTGCACATGTTGCCCCGAAAGGCCCCGCGTATAACCCCGCTTATTGAGCCTTAAATGAATCAGGTCGCGGTGCAGTTTTGTAATCCCTTTAAATTCTGAAAAACGATTCCAATCAAGGGGATCTTGGTCATCAAACCACCGATTGGCCAAAATTGTCTGCCCCTGAAACAACATCGGAATTCCCGGGGCGGTCATCATCAGTGCCACTCCGAGCGTGGCGCGTTTTTTGGCGTACCACGTGTTGACATCGTCCTGACCAGCTATTTCCTGTACCACTCGGGCCTGCCCGTTGGATACTTCATCGTGCGACTCAGTATAAATCACGCGTTGAAATGCGTCATTGTTGTAACGATGCGTAATAGACGCCGCCACTGCATTCATATTGCGGCCTTCATCGTGCATGTCAATAATTGCTTTCCGAATCGGATGTACAAAGCCACCATCCCACTGACTACTGTAGCCCAATCCGCCGTGTTCGACGGGGGCAGTGATAAAATCTAGGCAGTGGAGGTCTTCCGCTACGGTAAAACGCCCTGGAAACCGATTGTGAATTTCAGAATTAATCCACTGAATCAGGCTATACCCATCTTTCAAATCGTTGGCAGGATTTTCATCTGCGTTCACATTCCTAATGTAAGGCACCATATCCATTCGTAATCCATCAATATGGTAGTCTTCCAGCCACATCAAGGCATTATCTCTAATGTATTGACGCACTTCTGCACGGCCATAATCGGGTCGGGTATCGCCCCACGGGGTTTTGGCACGCCAGTCGTTGTAAAAATAAATACCGCCCATTCCATTTTCCTGCCAGCCGTCAAACTGCCACAAGTCCATATCGGTGGGGCCAAAATGGTTATAAACCACGTCAAGTATCACCGCGATTCCTGCAGCATGAGCAGCCTTCACCAAAGCTTTCAGCCCAGTTGGACCGCCGTATTCTGATTCAACCGCAAAAGGATGAGCGGGGTTGTAGCCCCACGAATGCCCGCCTGGGAATTCAGCCACGGGCATAATTTCGATGGCATTGACACCCAGCGCTTTCAAATAATCGAGGCGTTCGATGACTCCATAAAAATCTCCAGGCTTTCCTTTTTCCTTGACATTGAAAGTGCCGACGTGAAGTTCATAGATTACCATTTCGTTCCAATCAGGAATACGAAAATCTTCGCTTTCCCAGTCAAAAGCAGGATTATGTATAATACTGTTGCCGATTGAATTGGTCAATTCTCGCGCATAAGGGTCATTTTTTATCAATTCTCCCGCTTTTGTCTTCAATACATATTTATATTGCTGTCCAGCGGTTGCTTCGGGTACTTCTACCGACCAATAGCCGTTTTGTTCCTGCAACAGCGGAATGGTACTTCGGTCCCAGTCATTGAAGTCGCCCATGACAAATACTTTTTGGGCGTTGGGTGCCCAAACCCTAAACGATACTCCTGTTTCCGTGGCATTTGCCCCCATGCCGGCGACTTCGCTTTTAGGATACTTTGCTACAGATTCGATTTCCATGGTTGTGTAGTATTAAACATAAAGTTTTCATAATTATGCCCTAGAAATCAAAAATTTCATGCCAAATAAGTCCCGTTCCGAAAGTGGGGAAACCGCATCAAGAATGGGCAATAATTTCCCCATCTTTACTAAACAGTCGATTTCCCAGCGCGTTTTTTCTTAAAAAGTGACTTTACTTCGTTGGTTGTATCAGTAATGGTGTCCACAACTTCGCGTTCGATTTGTTGTACTTTCCGGCTTTTTACGGCGCGTTCTTTCGAGATGTCTGGTTCTCCCATCAAGTATCCGTATGGTTTTAAATAATCTACGGCATCAAAGACCACCTTAATGATGGCCGTAAGTGGCAGCGCCAAAGCCAGCCCCGCAATCCCCCAAAGAGAACCGCCTAAAAATAAGCCAACGATGGCAATTAAAGGGTTTACACTTATCTTTGAACCTACAATGTAGGGGGTGATGACGTTTCCTTCGAGCATTTGTACAAAAAAGAAAATACCCGCCACACCCAACGCATACATGGGTGAATCCTTGGTAACTAACGCCACAACAATGGGCAAAATAGAGCCAATTAAAATACCTATGTAGGGGATAATCAGCAACATTGCCGCCAGAAACCCAAAGAAAATCGCCGACGGAATCCCTAATATCAATAGGCCGACCGAATTGAGCGTACCTACAATGAGTGTCACGATAAAGAGCCCTGATAAGTAGCTGTGTACCACTTCATAGATTTTGTCCAGCACTTCATGGACTTGCGTTTTTTTGGCAGAAACAAACACTTTACAAAAAAACTGACGAAACATATCCCGGTAATACAACAGAAAAAAGATATAAACGGGCAAAATCGACAGATTTCCTAGCATAGAAGTAGTTGTAGTGACAGCAGTCCCTACCAGCGCACCGCCGCCTTCGGCCATATTTTGATAGTACTTTTGAATTTCTTTCAACTGACGACTGGGCGGAATATTGAACCTATCGTAAGCCCAAAGCTGCAATTTGTTGAGAGAGGCATTTATTTTTTGAATCAATTGCGGAAGCATCGTCGTAAAATCAGTGACTTGATACACCAACAAAGTAGCAATACCCGCCGCAACCAGCGAAAACGCCAAAATAGAAACCGTAATGGCCAGCATCCGGGGAAAACCCTTTCGCTCAAGCCAAGCCGTAAGCGGATACAGCGCAATCGAAATAATAACTGAGAATAAAAGAAGTGTTATAATCGAATCTAAAACATACATCCAATAAACCAGTATCGTAATACTGATAAGTGCAAAGGCCAACCGGGCCACGTACGGCAACTGAAAATTTTGAGGAATTGGAGGCATAGCTGTTCACTGTTTTGATTACCCTCTCAATAAAATTCCCATTCCAAAGCGAGAAAAAACGAATTTGAGGTAAATGTTCCCCAAAAAGACTGGCATGGGTTTTTGATTTTTCTACACATTCATATCACTAAAATAAACACCAAAATCATGCAAACACCAGCTCCAGGGCAAGAGCCCACACCGCCACCTGCGCCACCGCACCCGTCGCCCGAGATTAAGCCACATCCGGCCCAGCCAGAGATACACCAACCTGAGGTACCTATTCCCTCGGTTCCGCCCGAAATAGACCCCGACAAACAAACAAATCCAAACCCACAAAAGCACGAGATAAACGGGCAGGAAGAAATCTTAAACAAGTCCAACGAAGTGGTAAATGGGCAAAAAGACGTTTTTGAGAAATAACCTTGTCAGGAATAAAATAAAGAAGGGTTAAAGGGGATGAAAGCAGAAAATTGCTTTGGCCCTTTAACCCTTCTTTATTAAGCCGTTAGGCTTTAACTATGTAGTCTAAAACGCAAAGCCAATGGTGGCTTGCAACAGATTAAGTTTGCGTTCAAATTGCGCCTGTGCCTGCGGGTTATCCAATTTAAGTTTAACAACATCCGTTAAATTTCCCTCGTAGCGCAGGTCAAAATTCAACTTACCTACGTCAATTCCAATCCCTGCCTGATACCCCAACGATGCACGACGAAAAGCGTCATCAAACGTATCTTCGTTGGTATAATCATTGAAAGCATCTTTCAAATTTCCGCTGTTGCCGATATTAAACGCCGCTACAGGGCCCGCATTGATACGCAAAAAACGCGCAATTTTAACCCCAAACATCAATGGAAAATCTATATTGGACATTTTGAAACTCTTGGTAGTGGTGGCAGTACCATCGTACAGGCTAAATTGTCCGCCTTTTTGGGAAAACATAATTTCGGGTTGTACATAAAAAGTACGGCCAATTCTCATAAAAATCCCTCCCGTAGCTCCCCATACTCGGTTGCTTTTATCACTCAATTGCCAGGTGTTGGCGTTATTACCGAGTGATAAATCATTGCCTCTCACCTGCGAAAGATTCGCCCCTGCCCGAAGACCCAAACTAAAAAATTTTGTTCCATCCTGCGCCCAAGATACTCCCTGAACCAAGAGTAATGCCAGCAGTAATACATTCGTTTTCATGATTTTACTATTTTGTTTCGATTCATAGTAAAAAACGCATTCCAACGCGTATCAGGCGTTAAACTGGGGAATTCTCTCCTCAAAAAAGCCCAAAAAAAACGCAGCCGGCCCTTTAAGATAAAGAACCGACTGCGCGTGATTGTACTAAATTACCAACGTAACCCCTTACATCGGTTTCTTTGCGGATTTACGACCCATCGCATACTCTATTCCCCCCAGCAAATGTTGCACAAATAAGGGTTCAACATACGACTCATCTGTATGGCCTCCTCCTGTATAGAAAGAACGGCCTCCATCAAACTCACGGTACCATATAAACGGGTGGTTTACGCCATTGGCACCTCCCTGGTACGTACTTTCATCGAGCGTAGCTAAGACTTTGATACCTAATATTATCTTTTTATAACTGTAAAGTTCGTCAAAACGCTTCCAGCGGTCGGGCAGCATCACCGTAGAAGGGTGCGTATGGTCATGGACTACCACATCCACATTTTGCTGCTTGGGGTGACTCAAAAAATAAGCGCCAACCAATTGATTGTACCAAGGCCAGTCATATTCAGTATCAGCCGCTGCGTGGATGCCCACAAAACCGCCACCACCGCGAACGTATTGTTCAAAAGCGGCCTGCTGTGTTTCGTCCAGAATATTACCCGTGGTACTCAAAAACACAACTGCCTTATATTTTTTTAGATTTTCGAGCGTAAAAACGGAGGCATCCTCAGTAGTATCTACCGAAAATTTATTCTGTTGCCCCATCAGCACTAGGGCTTCTCTTCCCTTCGGAATAGACGCATGACGATAGCCTTTTGTCTTGGAAAAAACCAAAATGGCGTCTTTGGTCGCAGCAACTTTTTTCTTTTTCTGTCCAAACGAACTGATTGAAAGCGCAAAAAGTAACGCGCAGAGATAAAACGTATTTCTCATAATTGTCCAGTATTTTCAGATAAAAGAAAGGCTCTCCACAAAACTACTATTTGACTTTTAAAGAAAAAGGGCCGAGGTAAACAGCCCCACGATTCGGCCCCGCCCCTACGATTTTTCGTATTTTTTGGGGGCGTATAAAAATCCGAAGGCTTCCGCGCCGTCGCGCTCATGCACTTTGTGGTGTACATAATGCGCCCGAATGATGCGGTTTAAGTAACGATTTTTGGTTTTGAATTTGATTTTAACCCGCCGATGCACAATCACATCATGAAAAATAAAGTAAGAAATACCATAAAGCGTAATACCAAAGCCCACGTACATCAACCAACGCAGGGATTCAATTTCAGAACCGATCACAATTAGGGCTGTGGCCGTAACTCCAAAAATAATCCCGAACAAATCATTGGTTTCCCACCATCCTTTATGATGCACATGGTGCGATTCGTGCCAATTCCACATCAATCCGTGCATAATGTACTTGTGCGCAAACCACGCAAAGCCCTCCATAAAAACAAATGTTCCGACAACCAGAAGAATATTTAAAAACATAACGGCTAGTAGTATACTGATAAACAAAGATTTACAAATAACTTTTCAACGGTCTTTATCTAGGGTCAATTACTTGTTTGACATTCTTTGTTGATAAAACCATTTTTTGGCTTCCTTTGTTAGTGAACAAAACCAAAACATTGCAAAATTAGCTTTATGTCAGCAATAACCATCCCTCAACGTCCCGCACGTACCTTTTTGGGCGAAGAATTTGAATTAACAACGTGGGAGCAACTGCAGCCGTTTTACGAAAACCTTAAAAAACGCGCAATTTATTCCGTAGATGACCTGCGCCAGTGGTTTCTGGACAAAAGCGAATTAGAGTCTTACCTTTCCGAAAATTTTGCGTGGCGTTATATCCGCATGACCTGCGACACCGCAAGTGAGCAGTACCAAAAGGAGTTCAACGATTTTGTGGAAAATTTCCAACCCCACCTTTCCGCTTACGGCAACGAGTTGGATAAAAAAGCGTTGGAAAGCCCGTATTTGGGCGAATTGAAAGACAGCGGCTTCGACATTACACTGCGGAGTATGAAAAAAGCGATTGAAATCTTTCGTGAAGAAAACATACCGATTCAAACCCAAATCCAAACCGAGCAGGCCAAATACGGGGCCATCGTTGGAGCCATGACCGTCAACATCGATGGCGAAGAAGTAACCCTTCAAAAAGCCTCTGATTATCTCCAATCCACCGACCGTGTCCTGCGCGAACTGGTCTGGAATAAACTTCAGGTGCGCCGATTTGAAAGCAAAGACCAATTGGATGAATTACTAAACACACTACGCGATTTACGGCATCAACTGGCTGTTAATGCAGGTTTTGCCAATTTTCGTGATTATATGTTTGCCGCACTGGGCCGCTTTGATTACACGCCACAAGACTGCTTTAACTTCCATGAATCGGTGGCCGAAGCCGTGGTGCCTATGCTCAACGACATGGCCGCTGAGCGCAAAGAAGCCCTCCAACTCGACAGCCTGCGCCCGTGGGATTTTAAGGTAGACCCTCAAAACCGCCCGCCGCTCAAGCCGTTCAGCACGGGGGAAGAATTGTTGGAAAAAACCATCACCTGTTTCACCCTTCTTAATGCCGAATTGGGTGATTATCTACGCGTAATGAAAGCCATGGGCCACCTCGACCTCGAGTCGCGCAAGGGCAAGGCACCGGGCGGGTATAACTATCCGCTGGAAGAAATCGGTGTGCCGTTTATCTTCATGAACGCCACCTCCAACCTCCGCGATTTGGTCACGCTGCTGCACGAAGGCGGCCACGCCGTCCACAATTTCGTCACGCGTGATTTGCTGCTCAACTCCTTCAAAAACCCACCCGCCGAAGTGGCTGAGCTGGCCTCCATGAGCATGGAATTGTTGACGATGGACTATTGGAACGTCTTTTTTGACAACGAAGAAGACCTGCGCCGCGCCAAAATTCAACATTTAGAGTCTATCATCGAAACCCTTCCGTGGGTGGCTACGATTGATAAATTCCAGCATTGGCTATACGAAAACCCTGCGCACAGTATTGAAGAGCGCCAGACGATGTGGCTTCAAATCTACGAGCAGTTCAGCGATTCCATCACCGACTGGAGTAGTTTTGAGGAGTTTAAAAAATACATTTGGCAAAAGCAGTTACACATTTATGAAGTGCCCTTTTATTATATCGAATACGGCATGGCGCAGCTGGGAGCCATCGGCGTATGGCGGAATTATAAGCAAAACCCACAAAAGGGTTTGCAAGGCTACCTGAATGCCCTCAAACTCGGCTACACGGCCCCTATCAGTGCCATCTACGCCGCCGCCAACATTCCGTTCGATTTCTCCAAAGAATACATTACGGAGTTAATGAATTTTGTGAGGGAAGAATTGGAAGGGTTGAAAGGATAAGAGTTAGCTTCTTCACCATTCGCCAACTATAAATTCCTGTAAATCAAAAATTTACAGGAATTTATTTTTTAAGTCCTTCGTGTTATGCCAATTTTCTACTTTGCTAGGCATAACAACTCTAAAGCCCTATTTTTGTACGCTTTCGATTCTCCAACCGATAAACCGTCAACACCTTTGAAAAAATCGCTCTTCCTCCTCCTCTTCATCAGCACAACCGCTTTATCCCAGACCCGCGAAGATTCCATCATGATTCGCAAAATCTACAACGAAGTACTCACCAACGGACAGGCCTACGAATGGCTGCGGTATCTCTGCAAGCAGGTCGGCCCGCGCCTCAGCGGCTCCATCGGCGCCCAAAAAGCCGTAACCTATACCAAAGAGCTTATGGAAAAACAGGCTTTTGACCGCGTGTTTTTGCAGGATGTCAAAGTGCCGCATTGGGTGCGTGGGGCCAAAGAAAATGCCTACATCAAAGTTGGCAAACAAAAGATCAACGTTCCCATCGCCGCTTTGGGGGGCTCGGTCGCTACCGCTCCCAAAGGCGTAGAAGCTGAAGTGATCGAAGTAAAAAGCTTTCAGCAACTGCGCGAGCTGGGCAAAGACAAAGTGAAAGGCAAAATCGTCTTTTTCAACCGTCCCATGGACCCGACCAAACTCAATACCTTTGAAGCGTACGGCGGAGCCGTAGAGCAACGCGCCAACGGGGCCACCGAAGCCGGCAATCTCGGTGCAGTAGGTGCCATTGTGCGCTCGGTCACTACTTTACAGGATGACGTGCCGCACACGGGCAGTATGCGCTACGCCACGGGCGTGCCGTTGATTCCGACAGCAGCCATCAGTACCAACGCCGCCAACTTATTGAGTCAGAAGCTGAAAGAAAACCCAAGCCTTACGTTCTATTTCCGTCAACACTGCGAAACACTCCCCGACGCTGACTCACACAATGTAGTAGGCGAACTCAAAGGCAGTGAAAAGCCCGAAGAAATCATCGTTGTGGGCGGGCATTTGGACTCGTGGGATTTGGCCGAAGGTGCCCACGACGACGGCGCGGGCTGTGTCCAATCCATCGAGGTTTTACGCCTTTTGAAAGCCATCGGCTACACGCCCAAGCGCACGATTCGGGCGGTGATGTTTATGAATGAAGAAAACGGTCTGCGCGGCGGTGTGAAATACGCCGATTTGGCCAAACAAAACAACGAAAAGCATATTGCGGCCGTAGAATCCGACAACGGGGGCTTTACCCCTCGCGGCTTCGGCATTGTCGGAAAAGCCGAGCAGAAAGCCAAAATAGCCGAATGGAAATATTTACTCTCCCCATACCATCTTCACGAAATCGGGCCGGGCGGGGGCGGGGCCGATATTGGACCACTGGCGCAGTCGGGCACGGTACTTTTTGGCTATAAACCTGATACACAACGGTATTTTGATTATCACCACGCTGCTAATGATAATTTTGAGAACGTCAACAAACGCGAGCTAGACCTGGGCACTGCGTCAATGGCAGCCATTATTTATTTGTTGGATAAATACGGGATTTAAACTTGTGGGTGCTGCGCTGCTCGTGCGGCAGGTTACTCACAACCTGCCGAGAGAACGTGCCAAAGATTTTCGGATTTGAGAATCCAGAAGCACATTTCCACTTTAATTTTGATAAGTAGCATAAAAGCTACCTGAAAATTTGCAATCAGGTAGCTTTTATGCTACCTTTGTATAATAACTCTCAAACGTATACTCCTCCCGATAAAAACTATGAAAGAAAAAACTAATTTACCCCCCAATAATTTCTATGAATGCCAAACAGGTCATCAGACTTTTAGAAGAAAACGGATGAATTGAAGTAAGACAAAAAGGCAGTCACCGTATTTTCAAACATCCAACGATTACCGACAATATTCCGGTAGCAGATCATGGAAATAAAGATATTCCGATAGGCACATTGAAAGCTATCCTGAAAAAAGCAGGCATTAAATAAAATGCGATTAACAATAATTATAGAAAAAGGAGACGGTGAGATCTGGGGACGTGTAGAAGCTCCGGGATTTCTGAACGTCACCGTGGGCAATTCTGAAGCAGAAATTACCCAAAATATGCTTGAATTGATTGAAGATTTTTTAGAAAACGAGGGAAAAGAACACGAATATTGGAAAGGTGTCACCCTTGAAAGTATAGAGTTCGATTATCGCTACGATTTAACAGCGTTTTTCGATTTATTTTCCCCTCTAAAAATCAATTCCATCGCTGAAAAAGCAGGTATCAACAAAGCATTAATGAGACAGTATGTTTCGGGTGTGAAGCATCCTTCCGCCCAGCAGGTTCAAAAAATTGAATCTGCCATTCATGCTTTTGGTCAAAACCTGATGAAAGTATCATTAATTTAAGCCAAAATCGGCTTGATGACCTTCCCCGCCACATCCGTCAAACGGAAGTTTCGTCCTTGGAAAGGATAGGTAAATTTTTCATGATTGAAGCCCATTAAATGCAGAATCGTGGCCTGTAGATCGTGGACGTGGGTACGGTCTTTGACGCCATAATAGCCCAACGGGTCGGTTTCACCGATGGAAAAGCCTTTTTTGACACCCCCGCCCGCCATCCAAACCGTAAACGCCTCCAAATGGTGGTCGCGGCCTGAGTAAGGTAGCACCTGTCCATCGCGGTTTTCCTGCATGGGGGTCCGACCAAATTCACCACCCCATACGACGAGCGTCTCGTCCAATAAACCCCTCATTTTAAGATCTTTCAGCAACGCCGTCACGCTTTGGTCGGAGGCTTGGCACTTTTTATGAAGGCCAATTTCTACCGAGCCATCTTCACTTGTGCCATGCGTGTCCCACCCCCAGTCAAATAATTGCACAAAGCGCACCCCGTTTTCGACGAGTTTACGGGCCAGTAAACAGTTCATAGCAAAAGAACCTTCGCCCGGTTTTACGCCGTACATATCCAAAATGTACTGCGGTTCTTTGCTCACATCCATCACTTCTGGCACCGACATCTGCATCCGAAACGCCATTTCGTATTGGCTAATACGCGTCAGAATTTCGGGGTCTTTGACTTCTTCATAAGTCTGTTTATTGATTTCGTTGATGGCCTCAATGGTTTGCTTCCGAATGTCGCGGTTCATCCCCTGCGGGTCTGAAACGTACAAAACGGGGTCACCACCCGTTCGGCATTGTACACCCTGATACACCGTTGGCAGAAAGCCGCTCCCCCACACAGATTTACCAGCGTCGGGCTGTTTCCCACCCGATGCTAAAACGATAAAACCGGGCAGATTTTTATTCTCTGACCCCAGTCCATAAACTGTCCAAGCGCCAATGCTCGGGCGGCCCAAACGGGCGCTGCCAGTGTGCATCAGCAACTGCGCGGGTGCGTGATTGAACTGGTCGGTATACATGGCCTTGACGAAAGAAACATCGTCGGCCACGGTTTGTAAATACGGCAGATAATCCGAAATCCACGCGCCAGATTGGCCGTGTTGGGCAAATTTTCCCTTCGGCCCCAACATCTTGGGAACGCCTTTAATGAAGGCAAACTTCTTTCCCTCCAGAAATTCCGCTGGACAGTCTTTGCCGTGGTATTTTTCGAGTTCAGGTTTATAGTCAAACAGTTCTAACTGTGACGGCGCGCCCGCCATGTGAATATAAATCACTTGTTTGGCTTTGGGTGCAAACTGCGGCAGTCGTACTCCCATGGCATCAGCTGACTGAAGCGGTGCCGAGCTCGCCTCTTCTTTTCCAAAATACCCACAACTGCTTAACAATGAACCAAATCCTAACGACCCGATTCCTGCGCCCAGTGTTTGCAGAAAATACCGCCGCGTTTGGCGCTCCAACTCGGCAGCTTGAAGTTCTTTCAGTAACTTTTCCATGATTAAAAAAGGGAACAATAGAGGAAAGTTACCCAAAAACCTTAATTTGCAAAGGCATTATCCTGCGAATTATTTTTAAAATCATGAACAAAACGGCGATCGGGGCAGGCGCGTGGGGATTGATTTTTTTTGTTTTCATAACGGCAACGGCGCAATCCACGCCCTCCATCGTATCTATTCAATCCAACGGGAAAGCAAAAGTTGTTTCTACCGACTCCGTGGTAAAACTGGCCGCGTTGGAAAATGATCTGCACATTGAATGGAAACCCTGCGATTGTACCTACCGCTACTACACGGCTGGATTAGACCCCGATACAGTTACATTAAACCACCCTATTGCACGCTACAACAATCTTAAAGGAGGTGAGTATCATTTTTGGGTACAGGCACAACAAAACGGCCAATGGTCAGAGCCCGCCCAAATCACGCTCGAAATAGAAGAAAGCATCATGGAAGAATGGTGGTTTTGGCCCGCCGTAGCGGTGTATGTATTGCTGTTGGCAGGCGCGGCGATTTACTTTTTTCTGCTGTATAATTTTCGCCAAAAACTCAAACTGCAAAGCCTCCGCAACCGCATCGCCGCCGATCTCCACGACGAAGTGGGCGCGACCCTAAGTAGCATTGCCATTTCGACGCGCTTGGTTGAAAAAAAATACGGGCAACAAGCTCCAGGAATGCTGTCTATTTTACAACAAATCAAAACCGACTCCGAAGAAACCATCCAAACCATCCGCGACACGGTCTGGACACTCAACCCCAACAATGATTCTACGGAGCAGTTATTTGAAAAAATGCGCTCGTTGGCGTTTCAATTGCTCACTCCACAGGATATTTCACTGAGTTTTAATAATCAACTTTCTTCTACCGAAACAACCCGACTCCAATTCAGCATGGAGCAACGTCAAAATCTTTACCTAATTTTCAAAGAAGCCCTCAACAACATCCTCAAACACGCTGAGGCAACCGTGGTGAATGTTACGCTCAACATGAACGGACAAGAACTTCTCATGACCATAGCTGACAACGGCAAAGGATTTGACGCTACCCAACGTTATGAGGGCAATGGCCTCAAAAACTACCAAAAACGTGCCTCCGAGAGCTTTATGGAGGTAAAACTGGGCTCAAACCCAGGAAAAGGCACCCAATTGGAAGTCACAGTCATATCTATATAACCTCATACTCACCCCACCCAAATTGGGGGGGTGACCGTTCGATAACTTTCGGGATTTTTGTTGCAAAGTATCAAGCATAAAACTTTACTTTTAACAAAGGGTAAAAGTCATAGGAATAAGTGCTATTTGGACCTCTTTCTTCGTCTCTTTGTTTCTGACTCCCAAGCCTATGATTCGCGTCGTACTCTTTGAAGATAACAAAAGCTTTCGCCAAAGTCTGTCGCTGTATCTGGCTGGCTCTGACGAGGTATTTATGTGCGCTTCGTTTGGCGACGCCGAAGGCTGCGTGGGCAAAATCAAACGCTACAAACCCGATGTAGTGTTGATGGACATTCAGATGCCGGGTATCTCGGGCATTGAAGCCTTACAGGAAATAAAAGCGGCCTTACCCGACACGAAAGTGCTAATGCAAACGGTTTTTGATGATGACCACCGGGTCTTTGCGGCCATCTGTGCGGGGGCCAACGGTTACGTACTCAAAAACCCCGACCCCGAAGTAATGTTGCAAGCCATCCTAGATGTACATAGCGGCGGCGCATGGATGACGCCAAGTATTGCGGCTAAGGTACTACGGATGTTTCAACACCAATTTGTAAGAACGCAACCGACTTACGTATCGCTCACCGACCGCGAACGTGAAATTTTAGGCTGTATGGTCAAAGGAATGAGTTACAAGATGATAGCCGACGCCTGTACCCTGAGCTTCCATACCGTGCATTGGCACGTTAAGCATATTTATGAAAAACTCCACGTCAACTCCGCGCCTGAGGCCGTAGCCAAAGCAATTGAGGGGCGATTGATTTGAAAAATAAACAACACTTTACACAAAACAATACTATGGACTTTTTTTTCGACCAAGGAAAGCTGCTTCGCAGCAAAAAAACAAAAACAATCCGAGCATTTTTTAGCCCGATTGACCGCCTGTTCGGTGATTATGAACTCCGCAAATTATATCCACCACGTAAGAAAAAAAGTGAAAGCTTAGCAAAGCTGCTTTACCGTAAGAATTCTTCAGGTGAATTATTTCAAATCAAATGTGACGAAGTAATAAAACAACTGGAAAGCTCAAGTTCCCTTTTGGGCCTTATTATCAGTGAAGTAAATCACGAATTGATCCTAGATTATTTTTGGGCTTCCCCCGAACACCTAGCAGACGAAATAAAAAATTCCATCTCAAAAACCGATTCAGCAAGAAAAAAAGCGAATATCAAATTTCCTATTCTCATTTTAGAACCTACTTATCTAAGACAGATAGTTTTTGAAATTGAAGAATATATTGATGCCCGCATTGGTCAATACAAGGATGGAAGGTATGTAGTGTTTTTACATCCTAAGCGCAATGAATCTGATATGCCTATTCGAATACCACGACCACCTCAAGAAGAATAACATGTTGGACATCTTAGAAGACTCCCTGCGCTATTCAGCACTATTTATTCTAACACTCAAAGTAGGGATTTGGACTTTTGCCTTGACCAAGCAGAAGTATCTATCCTCTTATCCAACCAAATGGTTTACCGTTTGGATAGGATGTTGTGCTTCATTAGCACTTATTGAATGGGTGTTGGTTGAATATATTTTTCATGACTCATTTCCCTACTATACGACCCATATTAGGCCTTTTACGAAAGCGCATAATGTAGATCATATGACTTTCCTTAACCCTCTTCACTATTTTGCCCGTTTTACTTTTATTGGCCTTTTTTTTCGAGATTTAGTCAAAAACAAAAATTGGAAGGCCTTTTTTGGTTATGCTGTTTTAGGGCTTATTATGTTTGAATTGATACAGGTTTTTGTTTTTAAGAGTTATCGGGGCTACGATTCGGTATCCCCTACCGTAAAAAATATTTTCGTTTTAGCTGGTTCAGGGCTAATGTTATATCGCATTTATATTCACCCTAATATAAGTGTAACACTCCATAAAAATCTTTATTTCTGGATTTTTATGGGCCTTTTCCTTCCCGCTTTGGCTGAAGTGTTTTTGGAATTTATTTTTACAAAACTCTATCAAACCGATACCATAAGTTTCTATAAATGGTACTTGGTACGGAATGCAAGCCAAATTCTGGGCCTCATCTTACTAATGGTCGGCATCTGGCAGTACAAATTCTTGCGTTTTCTGCCCAAAGAATATTGAGATTTTGAAAACTCAGGACTCAAATCCTGCCTATCGTTTTATCAACAACCACCCCCTTCAGGGTGGTTGTTGGCATTTTAATGACTTTCAAATACCCCCCAAATTGGTGGGATAGACAAATAAGATTAATGTGGAATTTTGAGGCATTGAACATGCTTTCTTGCTGGCACCTGCAATAGCATGCGTGATAGGTTTTTACGACAAATAAACCCGAAACATTAATCTTTTACAATCATGTTAAACCTCAGATTAAAGCCAATCAAAGACAATTTTAAACCTGTTGATTTCGACAAAATTATACTTTGGCCATGGCGAAGGTGCAAGGTTAGAATTTTAATTGTGTCAGATGGTGGTATCGCATTTGGCAATAACGATTTTGGGTTAGCAGAACTCATCACCAAAGCCCTCAATACAAGTAGCAGACCCTTTGTGGATTTTGTGATTACAAAGGCACATCGAGGGGTAGGTACAGGAGCTGATATAAATAACTTTAAGTTTGACAACTCACAGGTGCCCGCACCAGCCGCCGCTAAAGCCTTCAATAATACTAACTATGACCAAGTTTGGCTTTTTGGTGTTCAGAGAAGCCCAATACTCCCCACCGCAGAATTGCTGGCTATTACCAACTTTATGGAAGCAGGTGGGGGAGTTTTTGCCACTGGCGACCACGAAGATTTAGGGAAAGCCATGTGCGCAGAGATACCGCGTGTCAGGAGTATGCGCAAATGGTATTGGCCTAATGCTCCAGCAGGCCGACAAGTAGCCCCTGATGGAGGCTCCGCAAATAGACTAGACACAACCGTCGTTGGAGATACTGCTGGTTATCAATTCAATGACCAATCAGACGAAACCCCGCAAAATATTATTCCTCGTTTTTTTACGATCGGGACGTCGGCTGTTCCTCACCCACTACTTAGTAAAAGTAGAGGCGTGATTCGATTTTTACCAGACCATGCACACGAAGGCGAGTGTGTAGTCCCCAGTAACCTAACTGAGAAAGTGCTGCCAGGCGATATGCGCGATGAATACCCCGCCGCGATTGGTGGGGGCTCAAGAGTAAGCCCCCAATTGGTGGCAATTTCATATTCTGGTGCAGGAGCCTTAACAGATAGCTTCAAACCTGCGGTTAATCCGCGATGTTTTGGGGCAATTGTAGCCTATGATGGGCATTTAGCGGGCAAGGGGCGTGTTTCGGTTGATGCCACTTGGCACCATTTCTTAAACATAAATCTAAATGGAGAGGGAAGTACTCGGGCAGGAGATACGGGTTTTTACGTCAATGGCAATCCGACCCCAGAATATGAAGACATCAAACAATATTTTAGAAATATAGCTTTGTGGATTAGCCCCACCTACCTACAACGCTGTTTTAGATTTAGATATATCTATTTTATCCGTTATAAATTCCCGCTTATTTGGGAGGTTAGACCTAATCCAAAACCCAAATGGGAGGAAATAATAGAGGTAGGTCAACAAACCCGTAAAATGATACAACAAACCTTCTCCGACACCGAAGTAGTGGAAGCAGCAAAGACATTTGTGGATTTTCTGGGCGAAAAAGAGCCACATGTGTTGAGTAAACTCCTTAATATTTCTATTGCAAATGAAGAAAAAGCCAAAACAAAAACGCCCCTTTTGTCGGAAGATACGGTTATAGATGCCCTCCTGGGGGGAGTAATGCAAAGCATTGTAAACTCGTTACCCGAATTTCCGCAAGAATCTGCACAACTCTTTACTGACAAATCAGACGATAAAAAACTGGAAATACTCGTTCAAGAAGGGGTTAAATTGGGCGTAGATAGCATAGTAACAATACTAGACGAACAGGTAAATACCACAAAGGTTCTGAAAGAATTGCTGAGTAAATAGGTACTTGTTTTTTCAACAGGTATGAAGCCACTTCCATAGAAGTGGCTTTTTTTAATTTATATACCCTCCCAAATACCACCCGAATTGGCGGGCACAAACCGCCATAAAAGTCAAGAACTTTGTCAAGGTATTTAAAACGGCTTCCAGCTAAGCACTGTGCGGCTGGCGTGATAAGTTTCTACAAGAATGTCACTTTTCAACCTTTAACTTTTTCTAAAAATGGCAACTGATTTGGTAGTTGGACAGCCTATGTCGGCTGAGGAAATTAAAAAAATGACTGCTCAAAAAGCAAAGACAACGCCTCCAATGATAAGCCCTGTGGTTAGCGAGGCCGTGATTTCTTCGGAGCCCGTTCCTTTGGGTACCCGGGTGTTTCCTGTGGGTGGTAAGTCGGTCGGTTTTAAAGCATTTACAAAAGCAGAATTAGCAACCATTGCTGAGCCTTTAGAAACAAAAGGCTTCATTCCAAGTTTTGCAGATTTTGAACCTAAGGCAGCGGCTGAATCTAAAAAAGATGCCCTTCCTGCTTTTATTGACCGTAAAAGCTTCATGAACGGTGCAGATATTGAAACGATTTTCAGTCCTGACGACCGTCGCGTGTTCAACAGTACGGCTTATCCCTGGCGCTGTTTTGGTCGGGTCGAATCTTCACTTGGCTCGGGTAGCGGCGTAATGATTGGCCCACGTCACTTATTGACGTGTAGCCATATTGTGGATTGGAAACCCAACAATACCACTGGCTGGCTGAAATTTACCCCTGCTTATTACAACGGCAGTGCTCCTTTTGGAGCAGCTTGGTCGACCTTGACCTATTATAAATACAAAGTTTCTGGAGCAGGGGGCGTGGATTACACGGAGCTTCAATACGATTATGTGGTGATTGTTTTGGATAGAAGAATTGGTGATCAAACGGGATGGCTGGGCAGCAAATCTTACACCGACAGCTGGGATGGCGGCCTTTATTGGTCTCACGTTGGGTATCCAGGAGATTTAACGGGGGGCCAACGTCCTACTTTCCAGGGGAATTTTGCCTTAAACGGTGCTGATGAACTTGCCGACGCCCACCAATATTTAACCCATAAAGCCGACGTTTGGCCGGGCCAATCGGGAGGCCCCTTCTTTGGTTGGTGGAACAGTTCACCCTATGCCGTAGCTATTCAAAGCGCCCATAATGCTTCGGCCAATTTTGCGAGCGGTGGCAGCGATATGGTCAATCTGGTCATTCGAGCACGAACCGACCACCCCTAGTCCAAATTTATTTTTCATCTGATTAACATTCATTCTTTAAACCCTTAAATTCTATCAAAATGATGAATCTTTTTGAAATGAAAGGTGAGTACCTTTCACTTGCTGAAACGCAGAATGTAGAGCAAAACAGCCTCCTCGCCCGTCAAAATGTTGTAGGTGTTGCCATTTCGCACAAAGTCAAAAATGGAAAAGAAACAGGCGACCCTTGCTTGACCGTTTATGTTGAAAGTAAACTGGACAAAAGGTTGATTGATACTGACGAATTAATTCCTTCTACAATTGGCAACTTCAAAACCGATGTAATTGAAAGCGGCACCATCATGGCAGGCAGCCTCTTAGAAACCACCCGTCGCCAGCGGCCTGTACAGGGTGGCCTGAGCGTGGGCCATTATAAAATTACGGCGGGGACCATTGCTACCTGTGTAAAGGACATTACGCCGTCGATTGGCAAAACCCCACGGTTTTATATCTTAAGCAATAATCACGTGTTGGCAAATTCAAATGATGCCTCACTAGGAGACGCCATCTTACAGCCGGGCCCCTACGACGGAGGGCTCAATCCTGCTGATGTAGTAGCGAAATTAGCGCGTTTTGTCCCGATTAACTTCGCCGCAGGATCTACCAATTTGGTGGATGCCGCTATTGCAGAAGGCGATTTCAACGTACTCAACCGCGAAATCAACTGGATAGGCTATTGCAATGGCACCGCGTTAGCGAGTGTAGGGATGATTGTTCAGAAATGTGGCCGTACTACCGCACATTCTACTGGCAAAGTCCAAGCCATAAATGGTACAATAAATGTTAATTACGGAGGCGGCAGAGTGGCTCGATTTGTGAATCAAATCATCACCTCCGATATGAGTGCGGGCGGCGATTCTGGAAGCCTAGTATTGAACATGCAAAACCAAGCCGTAGGATTGCTTTTTGCGGGCTCTTCAATTATTACCATCGTTAATCCTATTGCCCCCGTTATGTCATCATTGGGTATCAAATTTATCTAATATTATTCCGACCTTTGCCTTCCCTGGCAAAGGTCATTTTTCTTATGAAACAAATTCTGCTGTTTTTCGGGATTTTTGTAGCTACTTCCTGTTCGTTTGAAACCAAAAAAGATAAAACCATGAAAATCGAAGATGTTGTTCAAAAAGCAAATCCTTGGCTCGATTATGCAGGGGTAGTGGGGGTTGCCCAATCGGTGGAAAAAGGGAAAGACATTATCTTGGTACTTGTATCAAGCAATACTGACTCTCTGAAAAAACAAATCCCTAAAACGTTTCATGGGTATCCTGTCATTTTAAAGTACGTAGGCGAAATTAATGCCCAATAAAATAGTACGTCTGTGTTTATCATACTCCCAAACACATATTTATGACCCAAAAACCATCGTGCTAACGCGATCAAAGTTTTTTAAAAGGGCCCATTATTCATCCTTGGGCCAATGATTAAAGTACTGTTTATTCATTCAAAGTTATTGTAAAACCACGGCTCACCTCAAAGTTATTGACTTTGCCCACAAACTCCGCTGCTTTGGCCACAAACCCTTGCTAAAGCATCCATCGGTAGGTTGATTTGTATCGTCTAACTGGCACGCCTGTTAGCAGCCCTGAAAAATTTTTACAATCCTTTGAAAGATAACCAGTACAACTTTTATGAAATTATTTTGTCTATTCCCCCTGATTGTTTTTAGCACGTTTGTCAAAAGCAACGCCCAACAGGATTCTGTAGCCATTCCCGATCCTGATGAATTTAAATGGCATTCACATATTTACATCGGAGCGCCGTTCGTCAATTTTAACATAACGCATTATCCACACCTGAGGCAGGCATTTAAAAGTCAGGGGGTTGGGTACTCAGCCGTCCAATTCAACACCATCGCTTCCTACGGCGGTGCTTTGCAGGGAGGTCGTTATAAGTTTGGGGTAGAAGCCATCTATGGGCTTCCAGGAAGCGATACAAAAAAACAAACCAAAGTCACAGGGAGTTATATAGCGTACTTGTTGAATGCTGGCTATGCAGTTTTTTTTGAGCGAAACCGGCAGTATTTTATCAACATAGGCGTAGGCAGGGTTGAATCCACCGCCAGCGTATATACGACCGATGCCTCCCAAACACTGGCCTTTAATAATCTCCTTTCTACACCCATCGTTGGGCAATCGCCCGCATTGGTCCATAAAAATACTTTTTTTGAACTTTCACTGGAGCGAACCATCCGGCCCTCTCGCCCCGTCAGCCTAAACTCGGTCTTTCGGATAGGCTACCGCTTGGGAATAAACACCGTACCCTGGAAAACAGACAATAATATCCTCCTTTCCAACGCCCCCGTTGACCGCATACATCAGGTATTTATCCAAAGCATCTTCGTCATCAGCAAAAGCCATAAACGGAAGTCAAAAGTCTGATATACAGCCATGAAACTCCGAACAATTATGCTGCTTTGGCTTTACTTTCCTAGTTTTGGAGAGGAACTACCCTCTGTCGAACGGGCAACAGTGGTGCTGTACCGAAGAAAAGATTATTTTGGCTCAGACTTTACGGTGAAAATAAACAGTCAGGTGGTTACACAACGGTTCAGCAATAACGAATACTTTCGGCTGGAAGTCCCAGCGGGAAAGATCAGGATAGAGACCGAAGGCGATTTTATTACCGAAAAGAAAAGCATGATATTTACCGTCAATGCCAACGAAACGCTTTTTTTGAAAGGCATTGTCGATTATGATTACTTGAGCAATGCCCTCTATTTTAAACGTACCGCCAGTGACCAAGCGGCCAAAGAAATGACCAAATTGAAACCAGACGAAACCGCCCTCAAAAAAGTCGAATGAAACCCTTCCCTTACAGCCGCTTAGTGTTCCTGTTGTTGATGATTACGTTCAGCGGTTACCTGGGGTTTTTGCTGTACGTAAGTCTAAAAACGCAATTCAGCAATGATGGAGAAAGCCTGAGCGGATTCGGTAAGTTTTTGGCGAGCTATGTACTGTTGGTCGCGGGAGTTTGGACAATAGGCTGGCTCAATTATCGTGGTCCTTTTCGGTGGTGGCTCTTAGCCTCTGAAAAACGTTGGTGGTATTGGACGTGGATAGTGGCCCTTACTTGGTTGGTGTTTGAACTACTGCAGCTCCGTCAAGACAGAGAGCTAGAATTTGTGGACGAAAACAGCTTGGTCACGCTGGTGTTGATGGGAATCATCATCGGTTTTGGGTACATCGCCGATGCTTTTCGGGCACGTCGGGAGCAGTTGGTGTTGCAGCAACAAAAAACGGAAGCCGAACTGACCGCGCTGAAATCGCAGATCAACCCCCATTTTTTGTTTAATACCCTCAACACGATTTACAACGAAGCCGCCGGAGCCAACAACGATACCGTTGCTGATTTGGTACAACAATTGGCGGGTATCATGCGCTTTACCTTGCAGGAATCAGCCAAACCGTATATCAGTATTGAAAGTGAGTTAGCTTTTTTGGACAAATATCTCACCCTACAACGCGCCCGATTGCCCCACAGTGACAGCATTCGCTTAGACATCCACATTGAATACGACGGCCAGCCTGCCCAAATCGCCCCGTTGCTGTTGATTCCCTTTGTGGAAAACGCGTTTCAATACGGCATCAGCATGAAGCATCCATGTTTTATTCGTATGAAACTATACGTTGAAAATCAGACCCTTGATTTCTATCTTCAAAATAGCACAATTGCCAAGGAAGCCCATCGCAAAGGCCACGGCGTGGGCATCGCCAATGTACAACAACGCCTGAAATTACTCTATGCCCACCGACATACACTGAAGATAAAAGAAGAAAACAACGTTTTTGAAATACATTTACAAATGGATCTTTACTGATTTTGAAACGATGATTGCCATTGCCCTTGATGATGAACCCGCTGCCCTCGAAATCTTGCGCCGGCACGCCGAAAAAGTACCCTTTATCAGCCTCACACACACGTTTGTAAGTACGGCAGATGCTTTGGCATTTCTGGGCCAAAATACCGTTGATGTTTTGTTTTTGGACGTGCAAATGCCCGATATGCTCGGAACAGACTTTGCCCGATTGCTCAATAATACTAAAACACACATCATTTTTGTGACGGCATATCCTGATTATGCCGTGGAAGGTTTTGCATTGCACGCCCTAGATTACCTGCTCAAACCCGTCGAGTTCGGGCGCTTTTTGCAGGCTTGCAACCGCGCACTGGGGCAGCACTCCAAAAAAACGGGTGAGTCGTCGGGTATTTTTGTCAAAGACGGCTACGATTGGGTCAGGGTCAATGTGGACGAAATTTTGTATATTCAGTCAGACACCAACCTACTGTTTATCCATGAACGCACCCGCAAGGTCACGACCCGCATGACGCTCAATGAAATGTTGGCCCAGCTGCCGCCCGACCGCTTTTTGCGCATTCATAAATCCTATTTGGTGGCGCTCAACGCCATTCAGAAAATGGAACGCCATCAGGTAACAGTTGGCAATGTCACCATTCCACTGGCGGGGAGTTATAAAGGAGAACTGGAAGCGCGGCTGTTGAAGTGAAGGGGGTTTTTACGAGGCACATTTTCATCAAGCAGCACTTTCATATAACTGACGGATGTCTTTTCGGAAGAAAACGTCTGCTGTACTATTTCCAATAAAGCAACCGCATATTCATGCTTCACGGTCGGAAAGTCATCCAAAAACTCTTCCAGTGATACTCCTTTTTCTAAATGTACAAACAACGACCACACCGGCACACGCGTTCCCGTGAAAACAGGCGTGCCGCCCAATGTTTCCGGGTCAATCGTAATAATATCCTTGAGTTTCATTCTTTTAATCGGTTTGCTTATGCAATTTAAACAAACAGAACGACAAAACAATTATATGCCTTTCAACGCCTTCTGATACACTTTCAAGCACCGCTCCCGCGCAAACGCATGATCGACGATGGGGCGGGGGTACTCAAAACTATTGATTTCAGGAACCCATTTTTTAATATAAACAAGCTGTGGGTCAAACTTTTGGGTTTGAGAAGTGGGGTTAAAAATCCGGAAATAAGGCGCCGCATCTGTTCCCGAGCCCGACGCCCACTGCCAGCCGCCGTTGTTGGCCGACATATCATAATCCAATAGTTTTTGGGCAAAATAGGCTTCGCCCCAACGCCAGTCAATGAGCAAATGTTTGGTCAGAAAGCTCGCCACTACCATCCGGACGCGGTTGTGCATAAAACCCGTGACGTTTAGTTCGCGCATACCCGCATCCACAATCGGGTAGCCCGTGCGGCCTTCGCACCACGCCTGAAATTGGGCATCATCGTGTCGCCATTCAATTTTATCATACTCGGGTCGGAAGGCTCTGCCCTGCCCTACGTGCGGAAAATGCCAGAGAATCTGCATGTAAAAATCCCGCCAAATCAGTTCGTTCAGAAAGGTTTCGTTCAACGTTTGGGCTTTACGGGCCAATTCTCGAATCGAAATAGTTCCGAACCGCAAGTGTACACTCAAGCGTGAAGTGCCCGGAATCGACGGTATATCCCGACGTTCTTTGTAGTGCTCAATGAGCTCATTTCGCACCGTTTTCGACGGAAACGGTTGGCCCGTCGGTTCAAATCCCATGCGTTCGAGCGAGGGAATCTCCAATGGTTTTGTTTTGAGAAACGCCTCAAAATACGCCTCAGTCGGGTACGAGCGCAGATAAAAATCGTTGACGGTTTCTTTCCACTTGCGACTATAAGGCGTAAAAACAGTATAAGGCGTTCCCGCGCCGCTTAGCACTTCGCTTTTTTCAAATATACACTGGTCTTTGTGGGTATAAAAAGCCGTCCCTCGACTGTTCAAAAACTCACCGATTGCTTTGTCGCGGGCAAGGGCGTAGGGTTCGTAATCGTGATTAGTATGCACTTCAGCGATGTAGTATTCGTCCGAAAGCTGCTGCCATACTTCTGAGGGCTTGCCGTATTTTACAATGAGTGTACTGCCGAGTTGCGTTAATTGCGTTTGAAGTTCATGAATGGCCAGATGAATAAACTCTACCCGACGGTCTTTTTTGTCCTCCAATTGGTCCAAAATCTCGGTATCAAAAATAAACACGGGCAAAACTGGATTGCCTGACTTGAGCGCGTGATACAATCCTGCATTGTCGTGTAAGCGCAAATCGCGACGAAACCAAAAAAGCGTAAGAGGAGTATGCATAAAAAAAACGGCGTATTTGTATTGCTACAAACCACGCCGTTTGGTAGATTGTTTTAAAAGCTAGTATTGTTCCAGCATATATTTTATCACGTCGGTGGTGGTCACAATGCCCGCCAAATGACCATTTTCAACCACTGGTAAAGCGTGGTATTCTTCGGTCGTAAGGATTTCGGCCACTTCTCTGATGCTCAGAGAAGCCTCTACCGTACGCGGCTTTTGGGTCATTACCTGTTGAATGGAAAGCATTTCTAAAATGGCTTCGTCGGCCCCCTCCTGATTCTCAAACAACGAACTGAATGTTAGCCGATTAATGTCCGTGCTACTTATGATTCCTACCACTTCTGTCCCGTCCAAAACGGGCAAGTGACGAATGTGATTCTTTTTAACTAATTCAATTACTTCGTGTAAATCGTCGGTTACTTTTACGGTAAACACGTTTTTGGTCATGATGTGCGAAACTGGTTCTCTTCTTTTCATTGGGAAATTGTTTTTTGTGATGTTCAATATTCACCATTTCCCGCCAAATACTTTATGACCAACAACATCCCCAAAAAATGCTTTTTGTCATTTTCAATAAAAATCCCCCGACCGCCAAAGCAACCGAGGGATTTATTAATTGGTGTCAGTTATCAACAACCAAAAATCTGGTTTTATTTGATTATGCTTCTGCCTGCGCGTATTCTTCAACTGGCACACATGCGCACACCAAATGACGGTCACCATAGGCTGAATCAATGCGGCTTACGCTTGGCCAAAACTTATTGAAACGCAAATGAGGTAACGGGAAAGCCGCTCTCTCGCGAGTGTAAGGGCGCTCCCAATTTTCGGTCAATACCACGCGTGCCGTGTGAGGGGCATTTTTCAGAACGTTATCGGCTTTATCGGCAATACCTTCTTCTACTTCGCGGATTTCGGCACGGATGCTTAACAGCGCATCGCAAAAACGATCCAATTCTGCTTTTGACTCCGATTCTGTTGGTTCAATCATTAGCGTACCCGCTACCGGGAACGACAAGGTTGGCGCGTGGAATCCGTAGTCCATCAAGCGCTTGGCCAAATCCTCCGCTTCAATACCCGCCGCTTTGAATGGGCGACAATCTACGATCATTTCGTGCGCACAACGACCGTTTGCCCCTGTATACAGGATTTCAAACTGACCGTCACCGGCCAAACGCTGTTTGATGTAGTTGGCGTTCAAAATCGCCATTTTTGTAGCATTGGTAACTCCTTCTGCCCCCATCATAGCGATGTAGGCATGCGAGATGGTCAGGATGCTGGCCGAGCCATAAGGAGCGGCAGAAACGGCACCATGAACTTTATCGGTCGAATCAGAAAGATTCACGTGTCCCGGCAAATACGGCACTAAATGCGCCGCTACGCCGATGGGCCCCATACCCGGACCACCGCCGCCGTGAGGAATACAGAAGGTTTTGTGCAAGTTGAGGTGACAAACATCTGCGCCAATCGTGGCAGGGCTGGTCAAGCCTACCTGTGCGTTCATGTTTGCCCCGTCCATGTATACTTGTCCACCGTGATTGTGGATAACTTGGCAAATTTCAATGATACTTTCTTCAAATACGCCGTGAGTCGAAGGATAAGTCACCATCAAACACGCCAACTCGTTGCTGTACTGCTCGGCTTTGGCTTTGAGGTCAGCTACGTCGATGTTTCCGCGTTCGTCGCATTTGGTCACCACCACTTTCATACCTGCCATCACGGCCGAAGCTGGGTTGGTACCGTGCGCCGACGACGGAATCAAGGCCACGTTGCGGTGGCTGTCGCCGCGCGCCTCGTGATACGCCCGAATCACCATCAAGCCTGCGTACTCGCCCTGCGCACCCGAGTTGGGTTGCAGCGACATGGCCGCGAAGCCCGTGATTTCGCACAGCCAATCGTTCAAATGTTTGAACAACAATTGGTAACCCGCCGTTTGATTTACGGGGGCAAAAGGGTGCATCTTACCGAACTCAGGCCACGTAACGGGAATCATCTCGGCCGTAGCGTTGAGTTTCATTGTACAACTTCCCAACGAAATCATGGAATGAACCAACGATAAATCTTTGCTTTCCAACGACTTCAAATAACGAAGCATATCGTGCTCGGTATGGTACGTGCCGAAGACGGGATGCGTCAAATAATCCGACTGACGGGCCAAATTCTCGGGGAAAATTACGTCCACTTCGCTCGGAACCGTCATCTCCACGCCTTCGCCTGAAGCCGTGGCGAACAAATCCAAGATAGCAATCAAATCACTGAATGACTTTACTTCATCAAACGACACACCTACGTGCCCATTTGCGCTGTAACGTAAGTTAATCCAACGTTTTTCAGCTTCTTCGCGCAAGTTGTCGGCATTGTGCACCTTTACCGTAACGGTATCAAAATAGTTTTGGGTCAACACTTCATAGCCCATGTGCGACACCGAATCGGCAAAGGCTTTGGTCAATCCGTGAATTTTAGAAGCAATCGCTTTCAAACCTTCGGGTCCGTGATAGACAGCGTAAGCCGCCGCCATGACCGAAAGTAACACTTGAGCGGTACAAATATTGGAAGTCGCTTTTTCGCGACGAATATGTTGCTCGCGCGTTTGGAGCGCCATACGTAGCGCCCGATTTCCTTCGGCATCAATAGACACACCAATAATACGGCCTGGAATCTGACGCTTAAAGGCATCTTTTGTTGCAAAAAAAGCTGCGTGCGGGCCACCGTAGCCCATCGGAACCCCAAAACGCTGGGCCGAACCTACGACTACATCGGCGCCCATTTCACCGGGTGCTTTTAGCAAAGTAAGGCTTAATAAATCAGCGGCAACGGCCACAAAAATATTCAGTTCGTGCGCAGCAGCGATAAAATCGGTATAATCAATGACTTCACCGTCGGTAGCAGGATATTGCACCAACACTCCATAAATGGCAGGGTCGGTCAAATCTACCTTGGTATGGTCGCCCACTACTACGTTGATATTCAATGGAGTAGCACGGGTATAGATCAAATCAATGGTTTGTGGATGACAACGGTCCGACACAAAGAACGTTTCCGCTTTTTTCTTGGCCGCAGGGCGAAGGCTGTGGAGCATCGTCATGGCTTCGGCAGCAGCGGTGGCTTCATCCAACAAAGAGGCATTAGCGATTTCCATGCCCGTCAAATCAATGACCGCCGTTTGGAAGTTGAGCAACATCTCCAAACGTCCCTGCGCGATTTCGGCTTGGTAAGGTGTATACGCCGTGTACCAAGCAGGATTTTCCAGAATATTCCGTAAAATCACATTGGGTACATGGGTATCGTAATAACCTGTTCCGATGTAAGATTGAAAAATGCGGTTTTGACGCGCTACTTTTTTCAAATCGTTCAAAAAGTCAGATTCTGACTTCGGGGCGGGTAAGTTTAACGGTTGGGCCAGACGGATAGCCGCCGGCACCGTTTGCTCTATCAACTCGTCGAGCGTAGCTACGCCGACCGTTTTCAGCATTTCCTGTAAATCTTTGGGACTTTGGCCGTGGTGACGGCGCTCGAAGGATTCTTGTTGGTGAAGACTGATTTTCATCCGATTTATCAGAGCGGTATGTGAGTGTAAATTTTCGCAAAAATAGTCAAAAAAGAGGCCGCTTGTTGCCTTCTTTTCTTGGAAAAACAAAATTCAGGAAGTAAAGTTTATTCAATCCTGCTTATTAATAAATAAAGTGGCAAAAAGCCTTAGTTGAGCCGTCATTACGTTCTCTCTTCAGTAATACTAAAAAAAATGAAAAACATACCCTTCGCCAGAATTTTGATTTTGTGGTTTTGCTGCATAAGTGGTTGGGGACAAAAAGCCACCCTCACCGTTGATTTCAGCAAAGAAATCGGCCCCATGCAACCCGCCTGGGCGTGGTTTGGCTACGACGAGCCGAATTATACCTACATGAAAGACGGCAAAAAATTGTTGACCGAAATCGCCGCTCTCAGCCCCGTACCAGTATACGTACGCGCCCACAACCTGCTCACCACTGGCGACGGAACTCCCGCGCTGAAATGGGGTTCGACCAATGCTTATACCGAAGACGCGCAGGGCAATCCGATATATGATTGGACCATTGTGGATAAAATATTCGATACTTACATTGAGCGCGGCATGAAACCGCTCGCCCAGATTGGCTTCATGCCCGAAGCCCTTTCCACCAAACCCGAGCCTTATCGACATCATTTTGTTCCCGGACAATCGTATACAACGATATTTACCGGCTGGACCTACCCGCCCAAAGACTATAAAAAATGGGCCGAATTGGTCTACCAATGGGTCAAACATTCTGTAGCGCGGTATGGGCAAAAAGAAGTGGAAAGCTGGTATTGGGAATTGTGGAACGAACCCGACAGCCCTTATTGGGGAGGCACAGTACAGGAATATTGCAAACTGTACGATTACTCTGCTGACGCTGTGCGACGCGCACTGCCCACGGCCAAAATCGGTGGCCCACACGTGACCGGCCCGGCAGGACGCAGAGGGGGTAATTTCCTGAAAACCTTTTTGAAACACTGCACCCAAGACACCAACTACGTGACGGGCAAAATCGGCACGCCCCTGGATTTTGTGGCTTTTCACGCCAAAGGCGCGCCCAAACTCGTGAACGGGCACGTACAGATGAACATGGGCACGCAGCTGCGGGATATTTCAACGGGATTTGAGATCGTGGCGTCGTTTCCGCAACTCAAAAACATACCCATCATCATCGGAGAGTCTGACCCTGAGGGCTGCGCGGCCTGCGGCATGAAAACCGATCCGCAAAATGCTTACCGCAACGGTACCATGTATTCGAGCTACACGGCGGCTTCGTTTGCGCGAAAATACGCATTGGCTGATCTGCACCAAGTCAATTTCAAAGGCGCGGTTTCGTGGTCGTTTGAGTTTGAAGACCAACCTTGGTTCTACGGATTTCGGGATCTGGCCACCAACGGCGTGGACAAACCCGTGTTGAACGTATTCAGAATGTTTGGGATGATGAACGGAAAACGCGTGGACGTCAAAGGAAACTTGATGTACCCCACGCTGACGGTACGGGATTCCAGCATTCGCCGCGCCACTCCCGACATCGGCGGATTGGGCACCAAAGACGAAGGCACGGCGGCCGTGATGCTTTGGAATTACCACGACGATGATGTCGCGGGCACGACAGCCACAATCGACATAACCCTCAAGAACATTCCGGCTAAAAAAGTCAACATCACGCACTACCGCATCGACAATGAGCACAGCAACAGCTACGAAGTGTGGAAAAAAATGGGCTCCCCCACCAACCCCACGGCGGAACAAATCACCGAACTAGAAAAAGCGGGACAACTTGCCCGTTACGGCGAGTCCAAGCGCCAAACCGTGAAAGACGGGCAATTAATTTTTTCAACTACGTTGCCTCGACAGGGAGTGGGTTTGGTGACTTTGGAGTGGTGAGATTTTAATTCCTGATTTTCATTATCCCAACAGATTAAATATCGTTTAAGTAAGCCTTTGGGGGGCAAAAACTAACATCCGTTAATCATTAATCCCTATTTTTTAGATAAAGTTTAAAGTCCCTTTCAAAACTAAGAAACATTATATCTGAAAATATGAAAAGCCTGAGGTTGCTGATTTTCGTATTGGGTGCTGTATATCTTGTAGGAGGATGTGATCAAAATAAAACAGACCCGCAGTTTCCCAGAAAAATGACCGGCCGACATAACGGAAAAGTTTGGCCAAATCCCAGACTGAACACTTATTATTTGAATTACTGTCTCCCCAAAAAAGACAGATTTGAGCTTTACATTTATGCGGATATAGCTTCTTTCCCCTTTAAGGAAGAAATGAGTATAGTTCATATCCCTACCGTTACGGGACGGTATACAGTTGTAAAAAAGATATTTCCCAGAAATTGCAACCAAGTTGAGGGATCAGTTATTTGGCTAGATTTTGACGAGGCGGTCAGCAGATACGATATTTTTGAAGGAAAAAATGAGCGCAATGAAATCATTATTTCAAAAATAGATACCGTTGCCAATACCGTAGAAGGCTCCTTCAGCTTGTCATTTGTAGTTACTGAAAAGGATTTCAGGAGTCTGACGGATACAATCCGGGTAAGTGCTGCTTTTCAGTCTCCTATTTCTAAAATTTAGGATATACTGAAACTCTCAACACATTGGTCTGCATCCTCGAAGACCTAAAATCGTTTGAGTGAGTCTGTGTAGAACAAGGCTTAAATTAACAGATAAGTCCTAATTATATTCGCTGATTTTTTTATTCTGCGAATATCAGCACAACCAAATCTGTGAACATCTGCGGGGAAACCTTTTACCTTCAAATCTCAAACACCCGTCCAAAATAACTCCCCGCCTCTTCCACCACCGCCTCTGTATCAGTTACTTCAATCCCTGCCAACACTTTCGCCAGGCGTTTTTTGTATTCCAACTGCATTAAACGCGCAATTTGAATCCGCTGGGCTTGGGGCGAACCGGCACCGTGCATGGACTCGGTGAGGTAGCCCACGGCATTGCGGCCCAAGGTCATGTTTTCGATAAGGCGAAACATGCGAAAACGGTCTTCGGTCGGTACGTTGGGCTTTCCTTTGAGGTATTTTTTGAGGAGTTCGTGGGTTTCGGGGTTGTTGTAATCCTGCTCAGAAGGCAGCGTGACCATCAATCCACCCGCCAAATCCTGCGCCAAACGGCTGATCTCGTAGGGGAAACGCGTCACGTGGTGTTTGCAGACATTGGCCAATACATCGTCGGGTAAATACGCCCCCGATTCGGTCGGATAGCCTTGGTACGACGCCGCAATGCCCGTGCCGTAAATGGTTTCGTTGAGGTGCGTCATTTCCACCAATTTATCTTTGATGTGGCTCGCTTTTTCGGCTCCGTTCATTTCCACGATATTGGCTGCGGCCCCAATCAACACATCGCCCACGCCACTTTTACAGACATAACTCCGACGGTGATAGCACGTAAAACGCTCCACCAACATCGACGCAAATTCATATTCCCCATCCATGAAAATCAGCGGATTAGGAATGAATACATCTTCAAAAATCACCATTGCTTCCTGTCCGCCAAAGTTGGCATTGCCCGCATCCATGCTGCCGCCTTCCATGCTGCGCGTATCGCACGATTGTCGTCCGTAGATGTACGTAATGCCCGGCGCCTCCACGGGTACCGCGCCTACAATGGCGTAGTCTTTGTCTTGTTCGCCCAAGCGCATGGTCGGCATCACCAGCAGCCAATGCGAATTAAGACAGCCCGTTTGGTGCGCTTTAGCCCCTGTTATATAAACTCCTTCGGAGGTACGGCGGGTAATGTGGACAAACAAATCAGGGTCAACTTGCTCGTGCGGGGCTTTGCTGCGGTCACCTTTGACGTCGGTCATGGCTCCGCCAATGACAAAATTACGACGGTGCATCTCAGTCAAAAAGTCCACAAACCGCTCGTGATAGGTTGTTTTGTATTTTTTGTCCATTTCAAACGTTGTCGAAAACAGCGCATTGAACGCGTCCATCCCTACGCAGCGCTGGAAGCAGGTGCCCGTATTTTGACCGAGTTTGCGCTGCATTTTATTTTGCAGGACCAAATCGTTGGCGCTCGTCGAAATGTGCAGAAAGCGATTGATGCACTCGCCCGTAAAAGGTGAAATCACCGACGCCAATTCGGGCTCCCGAAGCGCCAAATCATAGGTTTCGGCCACGGCATTCACCGACGGACGAATCATGGGGTGCTCGGAAGGTTCTTCAACCAATTCCCCAAACAAATACACTTTCAATTTGCGGCCTTTGAGACTTTCGCGGTAGTCTTGGGAGGTTTGGATTTTGGTTTGAACAGGCATAAAAGCAGCAATTTTAAAGTACTAAAAAGATGAGACACAGACTTGGGAAGTTTCGTATTCTTATGAGTATAAAACTTTCCAAGTCTTCGCATGCTTATTTATTCTTCTCAAAATTTCGTAAAAAATCTTCTCGGTCCGTGATTTTAAAATCGGCATCCCATTCGTATTCCAAGCCGCGGTGCAGGCCGTGATGTGCCCCGAAATAGTACATCTTTTTCATGGCGGCAATGGTCTGAGCGGAGTTGCCCTTAATTTTTTCGGCCACCTCATTCACCGTAGTTTCCAACTCCGCCAAGGGTACTGATTTATTGACCAAACCGATGCGTTCGGCTTCTTTCCCCGACACGGGTTGCGCCGTAAACGACATTTCCATGGCTTTCATCAAACCCACTTTTTGCTGTAACCGTTGAGTCATTCCCCACTTGGGAGCAATGCCCCATTTGGTGTGCGTATCGCCAATTTGTGCCTCGTCGGCGGCATAGACCAAGTCGAATGCCATCATCAATTCCGTCGCCCCAGTATAGCAATGTCCATTTACCTGCGCGATGGTCACTTGAGGCATGGATTGAAGCGCCAAAATAAACGCAACGCCCATTTCCATCACTTCAAAATTGGAGAAATGCCCGCTCTGAATACTTTCGTTGAGGGCTTTTAAATCTACTCCAGCCGACCACGCTCTGCCCGTACCCGTCACGATGAGTACTTTGACGGATTCGTCCAAAGCTACTTTTTGGGTCGCGTCAGTGAGCTCGGCGATGAGATTAGGACTGAGGGCGTTGAGCACCGATGGGCGATTGAACGTAATGCGGGCAATGCCGTCGGTTTGCGAAAAAAGAATGTCTTGATACATGATTTCAGGAGTTAGAAGTCAGAATTCAGGAGTGAGAATGACGTGTTTTAACGATTGCGGCCGTATTGTTCGTGGCTGCTGACCCATTCGTTGGCGACGATGGCCGCGCCCAGTGACAATTCGCCGCACAATACCGTAGCGGCAACAATTTCGGCTAATTTATTCACTTTTCCGGCACCATAGCAATCCATCATTTCCAAACATTCCCGTTGCGTGGGTAACCCCGTACCACCGCCGTAAGTAGCCACGATGAGCGAGGGAAGGGTAACGGAAAAATAATAGTCTCCGTTGGGCTTCAGTTCTACATACACTATTCCTGCCGAAGATTCGGCTACGTTGGCCACATCCTGTCCCGTGGCGATAAAAACAGCCGTGATGCCATTGGCAAAATGTGACCCGTTGCTGATGGCATTGGACAACATCGACCCTACGTTGGAATAGTTTCTTTGTTTAAACAAGGCCTCACTGCTCACGTGCATAATGCGCTGCAACAGTTCGTTGGGAAGTGTGATCTCGGCCACCACCCGCTTACCTCGGGTTTGGAGCGTATTCAGGTGGGAGTGTTTTTTGTCGGTATCCATATTGGCCGCCATCGTAAAATGCTCCAATCCTTCGATGTTTTGTTCCAATACCCAATGACACGCCCGGTGCGTGGCTTTGGTGACCATGTTCTGCCCGGCAGCATCACCGGTAGAGTAATTGAAGCGCAGCCAATGGAGTTTTCCAACGGTATATTGCTCAATGTCAATCAGTTTTCCAACGGAGGTTGTTTCTTCGGCCTGTGCTTTAAGTTGGTCAAAATGAGCGGCTACCCAGTCGCCGAAAGCTCTTGAACAGCGGGCATTTTCAAAAACAAACAAAGGAGCGCGTTGCATGGCGTCGTCCATTACGGTGGTAACTATGCCCCCTGCTTCGCGGCACAATTTCATGCCCCGGTTGTAGCTTGCCACCAGTGTACCTTCGGTAGTGGCCATGGGAACGTAAAAATCACCTTGGGCATATTCGCCGAGTACTTTTAAGGGCCCTGCAAAACCAATCGGAACTTGGGCGACACCCGCAAAATTTTCAATATTTCCTTTCAATACGGAGGGGTCAAACGAGTGTTTGTCAATGTGCTGAAAATCAACGCCTGTTTGCTCAGTCACAAACGTCCGACGCGCTTGCGCTATTTCAGATGTATAATTATCGGTCTTATCGATCGGTAGTTTTGCGTTACTCATGGGTAGAGGGTTGGAATACCAACAAAAATACCTTTTTTCTCTGGAAGAAAATAGTGAAATCATAAACCCATCACCAACCCTTTTATAAACCAAAAATGCGCTCGTTTGTCAGAAAAAGAGCGCATTTTTAGTACTTAGTTATGGCATTATCCTACTTTTACCGAAGTCATTGAAATAGCCCCTAACATGGTTTTATCGTTGAAGAAACTTACTTTGTCTTTCTCTTCTTTAAGTCCCAAAATATACAACAGCGGCAGATAGTGTTCTGGCGTAGGAATAGACAGTTTTCCGGCTTGCCCCAAACGCTCGTAATTAATCAGCGCCTCATGTTCATTGCGGATAATCAACGACTTAAAAGTCTCATTCATTTCAATCGCCCAATCGTAGCCTTTATCACGCAGGTGCCAGTCGATGATGCGAAGGTTATGAACCATGTTGCCGCTACCGATAATCAGTACGCCTTTTTTACGCAATGCCGCTAGTTCTTTTGCCAACTCATAGTGATAGCGCGGTGGCTTTGTATAGTCGATACTCAACTGCAAAACGGGAATATTGGCTTTGGGGTACATGTGTCGCACCACCGTCCAAGTACCGTGGTCGAGGCCCCATTCATGGTCGAGGCCTACCTTTGTTTTATGAATCAGCGACGCGGTTTCTTGGGCCAGCGCTGGGCTGCCCGGCACGGGATATCGGACATCAAACAGCGCCTTGGGAAAGCCCCCGAAATCGTGAATCGTACGAGGAGCATTCATGGCCGTTACCTTGGTGCTAGGGATATACCAGTGTGCCGACACAACCAATACGGCCGTAGGTACGGAAATTTCGGTCCCAAATTTCTTCCAGTTTTGACTGAATTCATTGTTTTCAATACCGTTCATGGGCGAGCCATGCCCCACAAACAGCATCGGCATTAGACTGTCTTTAACGGCCAGTTGTTCGTTCCATTTATACAAATCTTTTAACGATTCCATCGCAATAGCCCCTCCCAGGGCACTTTTTATAAATTCGTTTCTTTTCATTTTGCGGTGCAAAATCAATTCTACAATAAATATATGTAGATACATATAAATTACAAAACAATGCCCCATTTAGTTCCTAAAAATCCACTCCCGTTAAAATGAGTAAGTAGAAATTTCCGCGACAACCTATTAAATAGTAAACTTGAAGCAGACCATTAAAATTAATTACTGATGAATTATCGAAGATTAGGAAAGACAGGATTTGACATTTCAGAAATCAGCCTCGGTACGTGGCAGGTAGGCGGCAAATGGGGCGACGATTTCAGCCACGACAACGCCGAGAAAATCCTGCACGCCGCCGTTGATGCGGGCATTAACTTCATAGATACGGCCGACGTGTACGGCGCGGGAGAAAGCGAAAAAGCCGTAGGCAAATTTGTAAAAAGCCGCTCAGAGCGGATTTATGTAGCCACCAAATGCGGACGTCAGCTCAGCCCGCACGTCAGCGAAGCCTATCAGCCAGCGGTGCTACGCAAATTCGTAGAGGACAGCCTTCAAAACATGGGCCTCGAAACCCTCGATTTGATTCAACTCCACTGCCCGCCCACGGAAGTGTATTACCGTCCCGAAATCTTTGAATTGTTTGACCGTCTGAAAGACGAAGGGAAAATCCTGAACTTAGGCATCAGCGTCGAAAAAGTAGAAGAAGCCCTTAAAGGCATTGAATACGAAAACGTTACGACGGTCCAAATCATTTTCAACATGTTTCGTCAGCGTCCTGCCGAGCTGTTTTTTGAACAAGCGCAGAAACGCAACGTAGGCATCATTGTACGGGTACCGCTGGCGAGCGGCCTGCTCACAGGAAAGTTTTCCAAAAGTTCTTCATTTACCGAAGGCGACCATCGTTTCTTTAACCGCAACGGCGAACGATTTGACAAAGGAGAAACCTTCTCGGGGATTGATTACGAAACTGGCCTAGCCGCAGTGGAGGAACTAAAGTGCGTTTTCCCCGCCTACGCTAACCTCGCGCCCGTAGCCTTGCGTTGGATATTACAATTTGCGGCCGTCAGCACGATTATTCCTGGGGCCTCTAACCCCGAACAGGCAACTGCCAATTTGGAAGCATTGCGTATTCCCAATTTGAGCGCGGAACAATGCGCGGCTGTCAACGGTATTTATGAAAAATACATCAAGCCGCAAGTGCATCACTTGTGGTAATAACGGAGTCTTTCCAAGGTCTTGAAACCTTGGAAAGACTTTAATATATGGTTAGTTAACGATCAATTCATCCGTAAAAAGCCAAGCTTCACCGCCAGCGCCATTGTGCCCAACGGGGAGTTTACCGTACGGAATAGCTTCTACCTTTAAGTATCTTTTTTGAATAGGCTGCTTCGACTCATAGCCCACCGTTTCTTTCACGATTCCATCCAATAAGGGCTTCACGTCAAAGGTTTTCTCAATAAGAGTTGTAAAGATTATACCATCGTCAGAAGCGGAGATTTTGACGCTTTTAGGCAACAATATCCATGATTTTGCTTCCTGAATAAAATCAATTTTTACCGAACGGAACGTTGTTTTTTCGCCCATGTCAACCACTGCATCCACGGGCCGCCCCGACCAACCCATCCAAACTCCGTCGCCAAAAGATTCTCCACCTTTCAAGCCATCCACCAAACCGTATTCACCAGGTTTAGCGTACTGCGCATCGGGTTTACTATTCCAAGTGGTCTTTTTGGCCACGGCCTTATTTTCAATGATTTGGTAGCTTTGCGCGTCGCGGTACTGTTTATCTCCCCTAAACGGCGCAAACGTAATCTTGCCGGGCTTCGTTACCGTCAAAACTTCCTGCGCCTTGGGCGACTGAGCGGTGGGCTTGGTGCCGTTGAGGGTGTACCGAATGGCTAAGTCTTTCATGCCCAAATAACTGCGCAGCGACCATGATTTATGAGCCGCATCAAATTCTATTTTAGTATCAATCAAGCTTTTGTCTTCGGCACCATAGGCTACTTTTAGGGCCGTCAGAATGGGATAATGCTGCTGCACTCGGGCCCGAAACTCCTCAAAATTGCGCGTACCGTTGTTCCAAAGGCTTTCGCTAAATGCCAACATTCTAGGATACAACATATATTCGGCGTTGTAAGTCGTGACGCGCTCTGTCCACAATGGACACTCAGCTCCCCAAACTTGAGTGCTGTTTTGTCGGTAGGCTGGGTCGCTGAGGTTATCGTACTCGTAGACTTTTTTGAGGGTCAAATTGGCGTTGGGAGAATCGAAATAATAAGGCCCTGCGTGAATAATCCGATTGCCATTTGCCAGTGCTTTTCGGCCTTCGGCTTCACCCCGCCACACTTCCACAATGGCGTCTTTGTCGGCTCCGCCTTCCAAGATTTCGTCCCACCCAATGAGCGTTTTTCCTTTGGATTGCAGGTATTTTTGAATACGTTTTATAAAATAACTCTGCAATTCATGTTCATCTTTTAAGCCTTGGGCTTTCATCAACGCCTGACATTCGGGCGAAGCCTGCCACGCAGTTTTGGGCACTTCATCGCCACCGATGTGAACATAGCGACTCGGAAACAGCGGCATAACTTCATCCAGTACGTTTTGCAAAAACACGTATACGTTCTCTTTACCAACGCAAAACACATCCCCAAAAACACCCCAACTGTTGGGAACCACCCGTTTTTCATTGGTACAGGCCAATTCGGGATAAGCCACCAACGCCGCAACGCAATGGCCCGGCATTTCGATTTCGGGAATCACCGTGATGTTGCGCCGGCGGGCATATTCTACCACTTCTTTAATTTCGGCTTGGGTATAAAAACCACCGTGTATGCTACCATCGGGCTCTTTTCGCCACGCACCTACGGAAGTTAGTTTAGGATATTTTTTGATTTCGATGCGCCAACCTTGGTCGTCGGTCAGGTGCCAATGAAAAATATTGAGTTTATATAACGACATCAAATCCAGTTGCTTTTTGATAAAACTTACGGGAAAGAAATGCCGCGCTACGTCCATCATATGCCCGCGCCACCGAAAACTAGGCGCATCTTCCATCATCTGACAAGGAATTTTGGCCGAAGTCGTTTTCTGAAAAGGCAACAATTGACGCAATGACTGCACCGCCCAGAAAAACCCCTGATTGGTTTTGGCCTCAATCAAAATGCGCTCAGCAGTAACCGTAAGGCGATAGGCTTCATCGTTTTGCAGAGAGGCATCTGATTTAAGATAAATAAAAGGCAACGATTTGGCGTTGGGCAAGAGTTGTATTCCCGTTTGTGCCTTGACCGATTCGACCAAAAAACGAACCACTTCTTCTGCTTTCACCTCAGGGGCGGTCTGAATCGCCGTGGAGGGCGTCAGGGTAAATTCTCCCGTATGAAGTTGGAGGAGTTGCGGTTTGGGAATGATTGAAACTTGAGCATTGAGTTGGACCGTCAACACAATCAATAATCCGACAAAAATCTGCTTCATTGTTAGGTAATATGGTTTAAAAACAATGCGATTTTATAAAATATTTTTTATTTAAACCTGTATTTTATAAAATATATTACAAATAAGAATTTTTGCGAATAGAAATTAATTTCAAGCCATATAAGTACAGGAGGGTTGGTTCAAAACATCCTTTTCTATTTGTGTTATAAACGCCTTGCCACTTTTAAAGTAATCCATCCGATACCATGCAAAAAATTGCCTTTTTGATGAAACTCAAACCTGGTTTTGAGGAAGAATACAAAAAACGTCACGACGAAATCTGGCCCGAACTTTCGGCAGCACTGACCGAAGCTGGAGTAAGCGACTATTCAATTTATCTCGACCGTACTACGGGCGTGCTGTTTGCCGTTCAGAAACTAACGGAAAACAATACCGCCAATAATTTACCCCAACTCCCCATCGTAAAAAAATGGTGGGCCTACATGGCCGATATAATGGACACCAATCCCGACAACTCGCCCGAGAGCACGTCTTTGGAGTGCGTTTTTCACATGGATTGATTCAAATAAGCAAAATAATAACCTATTGTAAATCAAAACCTTCAAACATGCATAATCTTCAAGAAACCCTTAATCGACGGGAGTTTTTACAAAAATCAACCTTGGCCAGCGCGGGCGTGTTGGCCTCTGCTTCCGTATTTGCAAGCGGTACTTCGGCCAAACGCAAAGTAGCAATGGTAGGTACTGGCCACCGTGGTACGAGTATGTGGGGTGTAGCAGTGGTCAGAGAATTTAGCGATGTCATCGAGTTTGTGGGGCTTTGCGACATCAACCCTGGCCGCGCCGAAACCGCCCGTAAAATGCTGAATGTGAACTGCCCGCTGTTCACTGATTTTGAAAAAATGATGCGGGAAACCAAGCCTGACATCCTCATCGTCACCACCGTTGACGCCACCCACGACCAATTTATCATCAAAGGCATGGAAATGGGAGCCGACATTGTGACGGAAAAACCCATGACCACCGACGAAGGTAAATGCCAGGCCATTTTGGACGCCGAAAAACGCACGGGCAAAAAAGTAACGGTGACGTTCAACTACCGTTATTCTCCACACCGCCAAAAATTATACGAACTGCTGCGCGAAGGAGCCATTGGGAAAGTTACTTCCGTGGATTTTCACTGGTATCTTGACACCAGCCACGGAGCCGATTATTTCCGTCGTTGGCACCGTTTGGAAGAAAAAAGCGGTTCGCTTTGGGTACACAAAGCAAGTCACCATTTTGACTTATTAAACTGGTGGCTAGAATCTGAGCCCGAAAGTGTATATGCCCAAGGAGCATTAGAACACTATGGCAAAAATGGCACTATAAGAGGCACCAACTGCCGCAGCTGTGCGCATAAAGCCGAGTGTAAGTTTTATTTTGACGTCACCAAAGACAAACGACTTACCGCGCTGTACGTGGACAACGAAAAATACGACGGCTATCACCGCGACGGCTGTGTATTCAAAGAAGACATCAATATTTATGATAAAATGGCGGCCACCATTCACTACGCCAACGGCGTGAACGTGAGCTACTCTCTAACGACCTATTCGCCATATGAAGGCTACAGAATCGCGTTCAACGGTACCAAAGGGCGTTTGGAAGCATGGGTTAAAGAATCAGGAAAAATGACGCGTGAACCCTACGATGAATTGATGCTTTCCAAGAATTTCGGCGAAGTAGAATACATCAAAATTCCGCAAGCCGAAGGGCACGGCGGCGGCGATGCACGCTTACGAGACAAAATTTTCCGCAATCCCAACGCAGCAGACACCTTCCGCCAATCGGCAGGAAGCCGCGACGGAGCAATGGCCATTTTGGTAGGAATCGGTGCCCGTAAAAGCATGAAGACGGGCCAACCCGTCAAAATTGCCGACCTTACCGACTTAAAACCCGTAGCGATAAAATCATAATCGAAGATTTAGCTTCCCGAAAGTTGACTACTTTCGGGAAGCTATCAATTATTTTCCGTTCAAATCCCAGTCGTAATCCATGTGCGTAACGCTGGCTTTTTTGTCGGCTTTTACCGTTGAATATTTATTTACCCAATCAATAATGGGCATTGTCTTCGTAAAATCTCCCCCGTACCAAGACAAAATTTTCGATAAATCTGCCTTGTTTTTAGTGACGTTATTCTTGGTTTTATCATTGATAAAATCTCGTCCTTGCTCATCCAACTGCTTATCCAAACGCTCCGCCACAAATGCTTCATTGCGCAACGGTGGGCACGATTTGGCCGCGCACACCAGCGCAAAGTGAATCCGAGGCTCATCAAATTTTTTACGGATAATCCCGTGTTCGATGTTATTCAAATCCATTTTTTTTCCGCCAATGGTAATAAACTTTACATCCCAAGGGGTATTAACAAACGGAATCTTGATTTTTGAGCCAATGTCTTTGATGCTCGTGATACCCGGATAATTGTCTAATATCAACTGAATCGTAAATGCATTGTAGGCATTAATCCAGTACGCCAACTGCTCATCTTTGCTCCATTTGTCGTTGGGAGCGCTCGCACTGAGCATATCTAGGTATTTTTTAAGTTCGGCGTAATCTTTTTTGAATGCAGTGTAATTGACAAAACCTTTGTCGTTTACGTGTTTTTTCAGAAGTTTGTCCCAAGCCGCGTGGTCAACGGGGGCCGCAGTAGACGTGGGCGTAGCGGTACAGCTACTAAATACTGCCATCACCAAAAAAACAATTAAAACAAAACAGCGCATAGTTTTAAGAAGTTGAGTGGTACAATTGATATGATGTTAGTACAATGTCACAAAGCAAATAATTCACCATCAGCAGAAAACGTTTTCAGAAATCAAATCAGCATACGTTTTAGAATACATACTTAATTTTTAGCCAAAAGGATTTCCACCCGTAAAACAGCCTAAAAAATTGGGCCACTAGCTATGAATCTTGATTTAACCAAAAAAACCGCCATTGTCTGCGGCAGTACGCAAGGTATCGGGCGCGCATCGGCGGTAGAATTGGCCCTGATGGGTGCCAATGTAACGCTTATGGCGCGCAATGAAGCCGCATTGCAACAAACACTCAGTACGTTGGACGTGAGCAAAGGGCAAACGCACCGCTATATTGTGGCTGATTTTTCCAATCCTGAAAACGTAAAAAGCGCCATTGACACCTATTTGGCGACGGTTCCAGAAGTCCACATTCTCATCAACAACACAGGAGGCCCAACGGGCGGCCCCATCATTGATGCGACTCCAGAGCAATTTATGAAGACCTTTGAAATGCACCTCGTCAATAATCAGGTATTGGCGCAGGCGGTTGTTCCAGCCATGAAAAAAGCGGGTTTCGGGCGCATTGTAAACATCATTTCGACGTCGGTCAAACAGCCGATTGTGGGGTTAGGGGTTTCTAATACCATCCGCTGGGCCGTGGCGAGTTGGGCCAAAACGCTTTCGCTGGAGATTGGCAAATTCGGCATCACGGTCAATAACGTTTTGCCAGGCTACACCAAAACGGGACGTTTGGATTCGATTAATAAACAACGCGCCGAGGTTACTGGCAAAAGTGTCGAAGAAATCGCGGACCAGCTCCAATCCGAAATTCCAATCGGGCGCTTTGCCGAACCAGAAGAAGTCGCCGCCGCCGTGGCTTTTCTGTGCAGTCCAGCCGCCGCCGCCATCAGCGGCATTAATATTCCCGTTGACGGTGGAAAAACGGGGTCATTATAAAACCATATTTTTATCAAACGCTAAAACCCAACTTCTATGAAACTTTCCCTCGGCGATACCTACGAATACGAATTCCGTTTTTCTCAAGATGATGTTATTGCCTTTGCCCAACTCACCGGCGACGACAATCCGTTGCATTTAGACCCCGAATACGCCGCCACGACGCCCTTCAAACGACCCATCATTCACGGAATGCTGGGCGCGAGCGTATTCACCAAAGTGATCGGTACAAAGTTTCCAGGCTATGGCTCCATCTACGTCGGACAAACTTTCCAGTTTTTGCGACCGATGTTTGTGGATACCGATTATAAAGTAAAATTTACGGTCATCACGCTAAATCCTGAAAAACATACGGGTGAGATTTTGGGCGAAGTTTTTGATGTAACTACCAATAAAATCACCACCAAAGGCGTGGCTACGCTGATGCACAAGGAGAAAATCTAACGCCTACTATTTAAATGCTGCTGCTCACCCACCCCCTCGTTCTTGCCTCCAACTCTCCGCGCCGTCAGCAATTGTTGCGTGAGTTGGGGTTTGATTTTACCGTTGAGGTTCGCCCCACCGATGAGCTTTTTCCTGCCGATATGCCCGCCGCCGAAGTGGCGGGGTATTTGGCAAAACACAAAGCATCACAATTTGAGTCAGATTTAAGCAAATGCCTCGTCCTCTGTGCCGATACGATTGTGGTGGTAGACAACATGATTCTCAACAAACCCGCCAACGCCTTCGAAGCCAAAGCCATGCTCCAGCAGCTTTCAGGACGCAGCCACGAGGTCATCACGGGCATTTGTCTGTTGAGCAGCCGTGGTTACCAAACCGTCAGCGATGTAGCCAAGGTGGAGTTTAAAACCCTTACCGACGCCGAAATTGACTATTATATTCAGCATTATCGCCCCTTCGACAAAGCAGGTGCTTACGGTGTGCAAGAATGGATTGGCATGATGGGAATCAATCGCATTGAAGGTTCTTTTTATACCATTATGGGCCTGCCTTTGCATAAAGTATATGAACTGTTGCTGCCCTTTGTGCAGTCATAACCGTTTATCAAAAATCTGTTTGAAACGGCTGAGTGAATATCTATTTTTGTCAAACAGCAATACGATTGATTTTGAAACCATCAATCGTTCATCCAGAACAAAAAAGTATAATTCCTGCCATGAAAAACAAACTAAACATTCTTTTATGCGCGAGCCTTGTCTGGCTGGCTGGTTGTACCCCAAGCTTTTATCATTTACGCCCTGCTTCGGGCGACATCGCCTGGATTGATGGACGTGAGGTGACGCGGGTGGAGCAAAACGGGGTGGTATTGGTGGCTTCCTACGAGTTTGAAGATCCGCATCATTTGGTATTGGATGTCGAAATCAAAAACCGAACCACCGCCCCATTATTGGTTGACCCCAACGATTTCACTTACTTTCCTTTTGAAGAAAAAGGCGACACCTTACGCAAAAAAACTAATTCTCCGTACTCCGCCACTTACCGCGCTACCGACCCAGAGCAAAAAATTGAACAGGCAACCCTGGAAATAAAACGCCAAAAACAACGCTTAGTCGCGGCATCTATTTTTAATGGGGTGATGTTAGTGGCGACTATTGCGAGCGATATTCACAGTTCAAATCGCAACGACCGCTCATGGCAGCAACAGGCCAACAATCGCTACAATCATGCGCAGGCGTACAATTTTATTATTCAAAAGCAGATTGCCGACGTACAGCTTCAAAAAATACGTACCGACCAATTGCAACATGAGCGCGCCAATTGGCAAGACATGGCACTCCGCAAAACCACCTTGCCCGTGGGCGAATCGGTACGTGGTTTGCTGTTTTTACCCAAAGATACCCGCGCGTCTTACCTGTGGCTCAATTATGAAACGCCCGCCGATTCAACGAATTTACGGGTGAAGTTTTTGCAGGAAAAAATTAAGCATGAACACTAAACATCCTTTGTTGGGGCATTCCAATCAATCCCTTTTACGAATAGCTCATACACCAGACAGCCAATCACCAGGATATACTCAAACGCCACAATCCGCAGGTTTTCTTCATAAGGCTGTGAAGCGTACACAACGTAAGTAAGCGGCAACAACGCCGACCAAACCACGGGGTACCAACGCCCAGTGAGCGCCCCCAAAGCCACCAAGGTAGTGATGTACCAAGGATGGACGGTCGTGGCGCACAAAAAATAAACGGTCAGCCCCAGTAGCATTTTTTCGAGTAAACTTCGACGCTGAAACGTTATTTTAGCAATACAAACCAACGTCACCAGCGACAGCAACGGGCCCAATAAATGGATGATATTATAACCCGTAATCCAATAACCCACCTTCCGGAACAAATAGTAAAAGCTGGCGTTAAATTCAAATTTCTGAAAGTATAAATCAAGGCTTTTGCCGAAATTGACAAACAGTTCATGGCCCAGGAACGGAGCAAACAATGTCAATAAAATCAAGCCTACAATTACACAATAAACAAGACCTTGACGAAATCCAAGTCGTTTGAAAATAAGCGGTAGGAAAATCAACGGCAACAGTTTTACGGCGGCTCCCATTGCCAATGCTCCTGCCGACCCGACATTGTATTTATCTCCACGAAACGGCCTGTCAATCCACCTCACTGCCAACAAAACACAAAACAGCGTCACCGCTTCAAAATGCAAATTTCCCGTCAATTCAATGATAACGAATGGATTGAGTGCGTAAATCAGCACCGCGTTTTGCATGCCCTTTTCTTTATATTTAGGAAATCTGAAAGTAGTTAATAGGTAAATAGTGCCGAGCTCGGCCATAAAAATAAATGACCGCAATGCCATAATGTTGAGTAAGACACTATCGCCCGCCATCCAAGCCGACAGGCCAAACATCCATTGATTCAGGGGGGGATAAACCGTGAAGTAATTCGGAGAATTAAGCCCCTGAAAAAGTACTTGGTTTAGGTGCGCATCGGCGGCGACAGAAGTAGTGATTATTTCGGAAGGTAGATACAGATAGGGGTTGTAACCCGCTGATAACAAACGTCCATCCCAAATAAACCGAAAATAATCGTCGGACAGTGCAGGTACCGAAAACAGCAGTAAAACGCGGAAGCTAATGGCGTACCAAATCCATTTTTGGGTTTGTCGTTTGTCCCATTTTTGGCTAATAACTAATGCATACATCAAAAATAATCCCCCAAAGGTCAGAATAAGTTCTCCCGCTTGGGTTCGTTTCCAATGATACCCCACCAAGCTATATCCCGCCGTACTAACGAGGATAAAAAGAAGAAACCACAGAATAGAGGCATTTTGGGGGGCTTTGGGCATAGCAAACGCAGTATTTCTCCGCTCAATTAATACCCGTGAAATAACAATTAATTCACAGGCCTTCCAAATTTCGACCGTTCAATCAAAAAATAGTTTGTAAACTTTTGGAAGTTTCCGTACCTTTGCGGACTCTTTTGAAATCAAGGATTTACAAGAAATAAAAGGTCAAAAAAATGAAACGTACATATCAACCTTCAAACCGCAAAAGACGTAACAAGCACGGTTTCCGTGAGCGGATGGAATCAGCCAATGGCCGCAAGGTGTTGGCCGCTCGTCGCAAAAAAGGCCGTTGGAAACTTACAGTTTCGGACGAAAAACGTCACAAGCAATAATTTGTTTGCGTGTTTGGGGAGTTTGTTTGTTTGAAAGTTGAAGAAAGCTTCTCAAACAAGTGCAGTAGTTCAAACGATTCAAACATTGAGACAGACATTACAAAAAATAGAACGGTTAAGCAGCCCAAAAGTAATTGGCCGTTTGTTTGAAAAAGGTAGCACGGAAACCCAAACGTCCTACCTTTTTCCTTTTAAGGTATTTTACCTTTACGAACTTTCTCCCTCTGCACAGGCACTTCCTCAAGTGCTGTTTACAATTTCGAAGCGAAATTTTAAGCGGGCCGTTGACCGCAACCTCCTGCGCCGCCGCTGCCGCGAAGCTTATCGCAAAAACAAACACCTTTTTTTTGAAACACCCGCGCACCGTGCTCCTTCCTACATTGCGTTTGTATTAATTGCCAAAGAAAAAGTAGAATATGAAGTCATTGAGCGCTCGATGCAAAAACTCATTGGTCGGATGGCAAAAGCGATGGATGAAGCGGCAAATCCTTCCGCTGAGCGTTTAGATGCTTAAAAAGTGAAGAAATTACCTTTTATAACCTTTTTTCAACCTTCCATTTATACAAATCTACTGTTAACTTTGTGTTAAGAATGAATAAGCGGTGTTAAAATTCCTGACACGTCTCGTACTTTCGTCCTCGAAATCAACTCCCATGCCATGAGCGCAGCTAAATCGGCTCAAATTGCACACAAAGTATTAGTCGTCGACGACGACCCGGATATTGTTGAGCTTCTTGCTTACAATTTGGAAAAAGAAGGCTACGAAGTAGCTACGGCTTCCAACGGAAAAAATGCGTTGGAAATCGCCCGTACTTTCATTCCTGAGCTTGTCGTACTCGACATTATGATGCCCCAAATGGACGGCATCGAAACCGCCCGCCTGTTGCGGGACATTCCCGATTTTCGGAACACGTATCTCTTGTTTCTGACCGCTCGTTCGGAAGAGTATTCGGAGGTAGCCGCCTTCGAAATCGGCGCGGATGATTACATTACAAAACCCATCAAACCACGGGCCTTGATGAGTCGTATCAATGCATTGTTTAGAAGAGAGGCCCAAAAAGCCGAGCCTGAGTCGCAGATTGAGATTGCGGGTCTGTCTATCAACCGAAAAAACTACACAGTCACGAAGGCCGATAAATCGGTGGTTTTGCCCAAAAAAGAGTTTGAATTACTCTTTTTCTTAGCCAACCACCCAAACAAAGTATTTAATAGAGAAGAATTGCTCCAAAAAATCTGGGGAGCTGATATTTACGTTCTCGAACGAACCGTAGACGTGCACATCCGAAAAGTGCGGGAAAAAGTAGGCGAAACCTACATCAGAACGCTCAAAGGTGTGGGGTATATGTTTACCGACGAATAGTTTTAGCGTAAGTAGTTTGCAGTAGGCAGGTAGTAATTATATCATTTTTAAATTACCTACTGCAAACTGCCGCTTATCTATCTACCTCTCCCATCACTACATCAATAGAGCCGATAATTGCTACCAAATCGGCGAGCATTGCACCACGGGAAATTTCGGCAATCACCGAGAGATTATTAAATGAACAAGCCCGGGCTTTGCAGCGAACAGGAATATCGGATTTGCCATCCGTACGAAAGAAAAAGCCTAATTCTCCTTTGGGATTTTCAGCGCGTACATAGTAATCCATTGCCTGCGGACGAATTTTTTTGGGAACAAAAGCCTGCGGGTCAAAATCAGGCGTACGGCGGTGTTCACCCAGCAATTTCTCAACGCATTGCTTGATGATTTTAACAGACTCTCTACATTCTAGCACCCGTACATAATTTCGGTCCCAACAATCTCCGACGCTTCCGACCAGTCCTTCTCCCATCGGTACGTCAAAATCCAATTCGGGATAAACCGAATAACCATCTACTTTACGTAAATCCCATCGCAATCCCGAACCACGCAATACGGGTCCTGAGCAGCCATAATTTATCGCAACTGATAAAGGCAGTACACCTACATTGGCCGTGCGTTGTACAAAAATTTTATTGTCAATAACCAGTTGTTGAAGTTCTTCTAATTTAGGTTTGAGATAATTAACAAACTCCAAACAACGCTCCTCAAAACCCACGGGGACATCATAAAACAAACCACCCACCCAGATATAATTGTAGAGCATTCTTGCGCCCGAAAGCCACTCCAACATCCGCAAAATATGCTCACGGTCGCGCATCATCCAGAGGAAAGGCGTATACGCTCCAATGTCCATGGCGTAGGTGCCTATGGCTACAAAATGCGATGCCAAGCGGTTGAGTTCAGCCACCAATACCCGAATGTATTCGACGCGCTTGGGTAGGTCTTTATCAATGCCGAGCATCCGCTCAACGCCCATCACGTAGGCGTGCTCGGAGTTCATGGCCGCTACATAGTCCATACGGTCTACGTAAGGAATGATTTGATTGAACGGCAACGACTCGGCGTGTTTTTCGAAACAACGGTGCAGGTACCCAATATGGGGCACCACATCGACAATGATTTCTCCATCCGACACCACCTCCAGTCGCAGCACACCGTGGGTAGATGGGTGTTGCGGGCCAATATTAATGACCATTTCTTCGGTACGAAGATGCTCGGAGGTATATTTACCAGGTTCCGAAACCTGTAAATGTTCGGGACTGTACTTATATTGAATAGAATCAGTAGGCATCTCAAAAAACAATTCAAACTGCTTTGTTAAGCCAAAAGTAATAGATTTTACCAAAGAACAGGTCCAATTTTTTAACTTGCTCTTGGCTATTAGCAGAAAAATAATACCTGCGTAAGCAAGTTGTCTACGCCTTTTTTATAGCAACTGACTTCGAAATAAATAAGCCCTTCTCCCAGTTATCCTTTGCTTCTCAGATTGTATATTTGTTATTATTTGTGGGATTGCCCACCTGGGCTTTGACCGTGGTGAACTATGCATGAAATTGAGCCTTTTTATAATTGGGAAAAACACTATGTAGCCGCTGAAGACCGTAAATCCCCTTTTTATGGCCGCGACTATAACATGAATCAATACGAACACGACATTTACGGTTATTATATTCATCCTCTTTGGGATGACATCGACTCTGAAACACTCTACGTGAAAATTCTTTTTGCCGACTATAAAAAGACTTTTGCGGTCATTGAGTTGTTTGGCGAATGGAACGATACCCTCCACAACGACATCATGTATTTCAAGCGTAATGTCATTGACCATTTATTGGCCGAAGGTATCAGCCAATTTATTTTGATTGGAGAAAATATTCTTAATTTTCACGGCTCCGACGACGAGTATTATGCCGAGTGGTTTGAAGAAATTGAAGACGGATGGATTGCCGTGGTTGGCTCCCGCGACCACATCGAGCGCGAATGGAAGCGCTATCGTTTAGATTATTATCTCAATTTTGGCGGCACACTCCACTTGGAAAACTGGCGTACCATGCAGCCGCAACCCTTTTACGAACTAGTCAAAAGTTTGATTATAAGGCGATTAATGTAAATTTAACCGAAAAATAAACTTCAATTTCTGGTAAATTAACAACTGCCACGTCCCATGAAAATAGTTCCTTTGTAGCATATTAAAGTAAGTTTAGGTGCATGTAGGCCTTTTTCTTAAAAATACGCACATGCATTACAATCGTCGTCGTTTTATAGAAACCCTTACCGCCAGCAGCGCGGTCTTATTGACCAACTCGGCCACGGCTTTTGCTCCCAAAGCGAGCCCTATTTCTTCCAACCAATATGCGTGGATTACATTTTATAACCGCGACAAACGCGATTGGAACGCCGATTTGGATGCGTCTTTGGCCGAATACGTCAAATCGGGACTAACGGCCTACGAGCCCAGTTTCTCTAACGTAGAAGAGGTAAAAAGGCTGGCTCCGTTGCTCAAAAAACATAATTTGACCATGCCTTCGGCTTACGTAGGCAGTGTCTTGCACGACCCCACGGAGGGGAAACGTTCTATCGAAACGGCATTGGCAATTGCTGAAGCAGCGCAACCTCTAGGACTGAAAATATTGGTTTCCAACCCCAGCCCGTTGAAATGGGGTAGTAGCGACATTAAGAATGACTCTCAACTGATTGAGCAAGCCAAAAATCTGGAGTTTTTAGGTAGTGAACTTCGCAAACGCGGCGTGATTCTCGCTTATCATACCCACGATGTGGAGCTGCGCGCTGGTGCCCGCGAGTTTCACCACATGCTTCAAAATACCGACCCAAAAAATGTAGGTTTCTGTCTGGATGTACATTGGGTTTACAGAGGCGCAGGCAACTCACAAGTGGCCCTTTTTGATGTAGTAAAAATGTACGGCAAGCGCGTAGTAGAATTGCACATACGCCAATCTGTCGGCAACGTTTGGGGAGAAATTTTTGGTGAAGGCGACATTGACTATCCACGGTTGGTACGTGAGCTGCAAGCCCTGAAAGTAAAGCCGTTGCTTGTATTGGAGCAATGTCTGGAAGGTCAATCACCCAATACCGTAAAAGCCGTAGAAGCACACCAACGCGATTTGGCCTACGCAAAACAAGTTTTTGCGGGCTGGCTGTAAACCAACGTCGGCGAGGCCCAAAGCCTCGCCGACGTTAAATTGTGTCAATATTTCTTTTTCTTAAAACTTCAAACCAACACTCACCAAGAAATTACGCCCAGCCTGCGGGTAGTAGAAATTTTCGGTGGTAGTCTGACCGCCGTAAATATAGCTGTAGGTGTATCCGTTGGATTCGTACAACTCATTGAAAATATTGTTGGCCAAGGCACTCACCGTGATTTCATTCATCCATTTAGGCTTAATGCGATAAATCAGCCGAAGGTCATTGGTAAAATACGCGTCCAATTTACGGCCTTCGTTAGAGGTATTGTCCAAATATTGTTTCCCTACGTACTTGGTCAACAACGCCACCTCTAGGTTCTTCACGGGCGTGTAAATAAGTTGGCTTCCTACAATCACATTTGGCGAAAGCGCAATGTTTGTATTTCCGTGGTTTGTGGTCTGATAACCACCATTTTCGTCGTCGTAATTAACAATGTATTCGGTAAAATTCTTGATTTTATTTTGGCTGAACGTCGCGTTGGCATTCCATTTCCATTGTTTACTCAACTGCGCCCCAAACTCCAATTCAATTCCTGCACGATAGCTTTCTGGCACGTTGATTTTAATGGGATTTCCTACGTCGTTCAACTGCCCCGATACCACCAATTGGTTCTTGTAATTCATATAGTACCCACCAACAGACGCCGCGACGCGGCCTTTTTGGAAACGATAGCCAAACTCTAAGTCACGCAATACCTCGGGTTGGGGCTGAATCTGACGCGTAGATTCCGTAAAATCATCACGGTTTGGTTCGCGGTGCGCCAAGCTGAAAGAGGCAAAAGCTGTGCTACTTTCTGACACCTGATAGGTTAAACCTGCTTTAGGATTGAAAAAAGTATAATTGACATCATGCGATTGCTGCCGTTGCTGGTTGTCGTCGCCTTTTACAAAATAACCGATTTTTCTGACTTGGGCATCGGCAAACACGTTCAGTTTGTCAGTGAGTTGATAATACACCTTACCGTAAAGATTGAAATCCGTTTTCATTCCAACGTTTTGATAATACCGCTGACGAATGCTGCTATTGCTCGCAAAGCGCGCCCAAATCACTTCCCCAAAGTGGTTACCATCGTATTGATTCCATCCTCCACCGATGTTGGCGGTGAGTTTTTGGAAACTGTTATAGTCCAACGAAAACGTAGTACCGTAGAAAGAATTATCCAACCACCTACGACGAACCAAATCGCTGCGCGTAATGGTGTCTCCGCCCACAATTACTGAGGGTAATTTATAGTTTCTGAGCCTATCGTTGTCGCGGTATTGCTCATAATACCCACGGCCTTTCACCAAAAATCCATTAAGGTTAAATGTCCAGTTTTTGCTGAGCGTATGCGACGAAATCAGTTGATAATGGTCTTGCTGATAGTTATCTACTTGATTATCGTACAAATAAAGATTGTACGTCCGACTATCGGAATTTAAGAGATTTTGGGCATCACGCTCATTTAGGCCGTTGCGGTCGATGTAAGCCAACATTCCTTCTCGGTCGCCTTTAATTCGCGCTTCTGGGGTTCCTTCCCATGCCTGATACGTTATTTCTTTCCCCGAAAACACGTTCAAACGCACCGAGCTTTTCTTTCCAAAATAAGCCCCAGAGACATAAAACGACCCCAAATCCGACTTAGCGCGGTCAATGAAGCCGTCGGAGGTGATTTTTGATAAACGAGCGTCCAACGTAAATTTGTTGTTCAACAAACCCGTACCCGCCATAACGGTATGCTTACGGGTTTTGAAAGAACCCACCGAATTGTTGATTTCGGCGTAGGCTTCTTTTCTAAATTCGTTGGTGTTGATGTTGACCGTAGCCCCAAATGCGGCCGCCCCGTTGGTAGAAGTCCCTACCCCACGCTGAATCTGCACACTGCTGACCGACGAGCTGAAATCGGGCATATTTACCCAAAACGTTCCCTGACTTTCGGCGTCGTTGTACGGAATTCCGTTGATGGTCACGTTGATACGCGTGGCATCTGTGCCACGAATACGTAATCCCGTGTACCCAACCCCCGCTCCCGCATCAGAGGTAGTGACAAGTGAGGGCGTAAAATTGAGCAATACGGGCAAGTCTTGCCCTAAATTCTGCTTACTCAATTCAAGTTTTCCGACATTGGTAAACGCCACCCCAGAATTTTGATTGGCCCGGGTAGCGTTGATGACCACTTCGTCAGCCGAGAAAGAACTGCGGACTAATTTAATTTCTACGTTTGAATTCGAACTTTGAAGGGAAGCCAACACCATTTTCTGGTTCTCATAGCCTACGTACGAAAACTCCAGTAAATCAGTATCTTTAGGAAGATTTTTTAGCGAGAATTCGCCTTTTTCGTTTGTCACCGTTCCCCGAAAACTTCCAGCTCGGATGGTTGCCCCCGGTAGCGGTTTGCCGTCTTCGGCGTCAACGATTTTGCCCGACACAGATAGTTGGGCAAGTGCAGGCACGTACAGCAACACTCCCGTTGCCACGGCCAAAAACCAAGATGTAAACTTTAGCATTTTTAATTCCCTCCGCCGGCATTACCCGGTTCAGGTGGTAAGGGTATAATCTCAGCCCGTCATGTTAGGGCACCCCGTTTTGTAAAAAATTCTGCGCGTCAGAACTGACCGCAAAGGTAAGAGGATAACTTAGAAAAATGCAAATATGTTTTTAGTTGGGTGTTTTTCGCTTCGTTCTATTCAACCATTTCTGCTGAATTTTGTACGAAAGCCACGCGCTTGCTGCACCTGTGACTGCAGCCCCCAAAATATCACTCGGGTAATGTACCCCCAAACGCATTCGTGAATACCCCACCGCTCCTGCCCACGCATAAGCCGGCACGATGACGTACCATTTACGATAATTGATGGCCAAGGTCGTAGCCGTTGAAAACGCCACCGTGGTATGACCCGACGGAAATGAATAGTGCGGCTCTTCACCTTCTACCCGCGCCGCAAAAAGCGTAGGATGCTCAATAAAAGGCCTGTCTCTCAAGACAATTCGTTTGGTCACTTGCGTAATACCCGTCCCAATCACAAACCCGCCCAACGCCTGCCAGCCCTGCTGTTGCAAGGTCTTATTTTTGGTTGAAAAACCCGCAATCAACAAGCCCGCTGGAAGCGCCAAACTCAACGGCTTAGCGGTGGACGAAATGAACTTTGCCGCACTTACATCGGTGGGTTGGTTGGAACCATACACGTCTTGCAGCAGGCGGGTATCTAAATTTTGGGCGCTTATTTTCCACGAAAACAAACACAAAAAGAAAAGGTATTTTTTCACTGACAAAACGATTGTAGGCGAGAAGTTAGGTCAAATATAGTTTTGCTACCGCAATCAACAATACCGAAGCCAAAATATAACGTAATGTTTGCAGATTAAACTTAAAACTTCCCTGATAGGCCCCAATAAACCCACCTACCAAAGCCGCTACTAGCCAAGAAGTTAGTTGACCATTGGGTTCAAATCCTTTTTGAAACAACCCGTACAACCCCGACATGGAATTAACAAAGATAAACAAAGCCGAAACTGCGGCCGTTTCTTTCACGCGTCCCCAGCCCAACAACAAAATGACTGGACTCAAAACAATGCCCCCGCCAATGCCCAGCATCCCCGACAATAGACCAATGACCGCCCCAATTGCAAATGCACCCATCAAAGGCACAGGTTTATTTTCGGCTTTTTCCACGGGTTGAAATAGCATCCTCGCAATAGCAATGGCCAAAGCTACGGCCAATAATTTTTTATAAAGTGAATCTGTAATCGGCAGCGTAGCACCAATGTAGGAAAGGGGAATGCTCGCAAGGGCAAAAGGCCAGAATAAATTCCACCGAAAATGCCCCGCTCGGTAATATTGAATGAACGCAACGAGAGAAACAAATACGTTGAGAATCAACGCCGAAGATTTCATCAAAGCAGGAGAAGTGCCAAAAATAGCCATCAGCGCCAAATATCCACTCGCCCCACCATGCCCCACAGAAGCGTACAAAAAAGCCATGATACCAATCAACAGCGGTTGCCAATACTCTTGCATCATTCAGAAATTCGTTATTCCCTCAAATATATAACGCTTTCTGATTCTTAGCAACCCGTTACGCAATCCTACTTTTTTCGGCGTATGCGAAAGAGTTTAACCAACGGCTCAACATAGTCTTGTTGGGAATCAATGGATACGTAATTGATGTCGTTTTGACGAGCAAATTGTTCGATTTTTTTTCCCACCTGCGCAAAATCTTCTCGTACCCGTTTGCGAAACCACGGAGAAGAGGCATTTACCCAAACGGTACGGTTAGATTCAGGATCTACCATCGGAATAATGCCCAAACGCGGCAAATCAGTTTCTCGTTTGTCGAGCAAGTGCACCATGACCAAATCGTGCTTACGCGCCAAGGCCCGCAGATTGTGCTCGTAGTTTTTATCGATAAAGTCTGAAATAAAAATCACTACGCTGCGGCGTTTGAGTACGTTGAGGGTAAAAAGTATGCCTTCTGCTAAGTTGGTTTTAGAGGAGACAGGTTTGAGTTTGTACAATTCAGTAATCACCTCGTAGCCGTGTTTCATGCCGTTGGAGGGGCGAATGTATTTTTCTTTTTGGTCCGAAAAACACAGCAAACCCACATGACTTGCTTCTTGAATCGCCGATAAAGCTAGCACGCCACAGATTTCTTTGGCGGTATCCAATTTTGAATGATTGGCATGACCCACTTGTTGAGAGCCGCTCACGTCTAAAATAAAAAAAACCGTTTGCTCTTTCTCTTCCCTGAAAATCTTCACGAACGTTCCGTGGCCTTTGGCCGATACGTTCCAGTCGATGGTACGCACATCGTCGCCGTATTGGTATTCGCGCAAATCCGCAAACTCTACCCCCGAGCCTTTAAAAACCGACCGAAAGCTACCGCGCATGTCGGCATTGACGGCTTTTCGAATCCGAATCTCGTACTGACGAATCTTTGTAATAAATTGCTCAATCATGCGTATTTTTGTAGCTCAGTACCTCAAAAATACAAAATTCAGTCATGATACGCCGTACCCTCCTTTATTTTTCCGTCTTTACTTTGCTACTCTATGGCTGTCAGGATGAACCCGAAATCCCTGCGGGCACCGTACCCGAAGCCAAAATGGCGCAAATTTTAACCGATATTCACATTATCGAAGCAAGAGTGAGCAGGCTAGGAATGACATCCCTCGATTCTTCCACGATTGTTACTGAGTACATGAAGGCTAAGGTGTTTAAAAAATACGGTGTCGATTCGGCAACTTACAATCGCAGCTATCAATTTTATTCCACCAACCCTGTTTTTATGGAGCGTATTTATAACACTGTGGTGAAAGATTTAGAAATCCGCCAAAAGAAAAAAAATTACAAAGGTTTGTAAGATGACTATTCCAGAAGAACTAAAAAAGGCCATTGTCCAAATGCCACAAAAAGAAAAAGACAAACTTCTTCTTCGATTGATTGGAAAAGACGACAACCTTGTGCAACGGCTTGAATTTGAACTGATTGAAATGGGCGACACCGTTCAGAGCCGTCGCGACGACATCAAACGCCGAATTCTGAAAAGCGCCCAAATGACCCACAATACGCCAGGCTGGATGATGATGGACATGCGAAACCTGTCGGGGGATATCAGTCAACACCTAAAAATCACCAAGGATAAATACGGCGAAATTGAATTAACCATTTACCTTCTTTTAACTTTTTTTGAACAGCAGTCTTCGCTCCTCCTGATTCATAACAGCAAAAGCGATTCTTGTGCCGAATACATTGCCAAGCGCACCGACAGCGTGCTAAAAAAGTTGGCAAAATTTAACCCAGATTACTACGTAGATTTTGAAAAAGATATGCAGCAACTGCTGAATTATGTGCACAGCCATTGTCCCAGAAACTACGCCCGCCAATTAGATATTCCCAAAAATTGGCCATAAAAAAGGAGCTTGTGAGATTCACACGCTCCTTTTTTATAATTCAACTAAAAGATAATCAAGTCTATATTAATCTTCAAGACTATTTCTTCACCGCCATCACCATCTTAATATCAAGCTTGGCTCCTACCGCCAGCACGTCTATTAAATCTTGTACAGAAATACTTTGGTCTACCTGAAGAATGATTGTCTTTTCCTCAACTCCCGCAAAAGTAGACGCTAAAACACTTTCCAGCTGCTCTTTAGGCAATGGCTCACGGTCAAGAAAATAATTTTTTTCTGCATCTACCGAGAGGGTAGTCTGCTTTTTCTGCATTTGTTGGGTAGCCGATGCCTTTGGGAGCATCAACTTAATCACATTGGGGTTCACCATCGTCGAAATAATCAGGAAGAACAACATCAAGAAGAACATGATGTCGTTCAGCGATTGGGTGAACACTTCGGGGGCGAATCTTGCTTTACGGCGGATTTTCATAGTTTAGTCATTTCGGTCATGCATTATCTATCATGAACGACTCGTAATGGGTTTCTGTAAAACGTCAATAAAATCAAACGCCCCAGCCTGAAGTTTTAGCGCAATGCGGTCAATCTTCATGTTCAACAAGTGATAACCCATATACGCAACCAAACCTACAATCAGACCTGCGCCAGATGTTACCATTTTCTCATACATCCCGCTCGCAATGGTGCTGATGTCGAAATCATTAGACAACGAGATGCTATAAAAGATGTTAATAATCCCTGAGATTGTTCCTACGAAACCCAACATCGGCGCAATACCCGCAATCACCCCAAGGTAGGCAAGGTTGCTTTCCATGCGTGAAATTTCAATATGGCTGGCGTTTTCGATGGTACTTTCAATGTCTTTGATGGAATAGCCAATACGCCCAACGGCTTTTTCAAAAATTCGTCCCGCGGCAGAGCGTTGATTACGACACAATGATTCGGCAGATTTGATATTTCCTTGTTGCACAAAATCTTTCATGTTATCAATAAAACTCTCTTCGAGTTTGCCGTTGGAATTGATGGCCAACCAACGTTCAAAAATCAAAAAAAGCGTCAGGAAGAACATAATCAGGAGGGGAATCATCACCCAGCCTCCTTTTAATAATAAATCGAATAACGAGATTCCTTGGGCAGAAGTAGCAGAAGTAGCTACGGAGTCAACGGCAGTTTGCGCTTGGAGTAAAATCATTACTGGTTTGGTTTTTGCTGTGTCAAAAACGGAATGGATTAAAGGAATATTGTTTATAAGGGCCAAATATACGAATTTCTAACCGTTACGGTCAAAAATACCTGTTGAGTTACACGGCAAATAGAAACTACATTATAAACGAAAAATGTGGCAACACATTGGTATTTTTCATCGTCTATTGCCTTTTTTATTCAATATAAAAAAAACCACATTAAGGATGAGCGAACCTTCGACCATCAATCAAAAAAACAGGCCGTTTGTTCGTTTTACCGGACATCCCACCCCACACTATCACAAAGAAGAAACTGGTCTACTTAACTCTGTAGACTGCGTTATTTTTGGATTTTACGGCACTGAACTCCATCTTTTATTGCACCGTTTTCCCTACGAACCCTTGGTTGGACATTGGGCGCTTTTGGGTGGTTTTGTGCATCCCGAAGAAAGCATCGACGACGCAGCGCGCAAAACCGTGGTAAAACTTACGGGCCTTCAGGATGTGTACATGGAGCAGGTATATACGTTTGGAGATGTGTATCGAGTCCCTACCGACCGGGTCATCACTACGTGCTACTACGCCCTTATTGAAGTAGAACCCACCCTCAATCAGCTTTCCCACGAATACGGTGCTACGTGGCAACCAATTTCGAAGGTGCTTCAGTTGGAATTGGTGTATGACCACTTTACGATGTTTGAGAAAGCACTGGAACAGCTCCGCCGCAAAGTGCGCTATCAACCCATTGGATTTGAACTTTTGCCCGAAAAATTCACCATGTTGGAGTTGCGAAATCTGTACGAATCCATTCTAGGACGCCCGCTCGACAAGCGTAATTTTAGCAAAAAAATCCTAAACATGAATTTGTTGGTCAAACTCAAAGAAAAGCAAAAAGGCACTTCACGACGAGGAGCGTACTTTTTTCAGTTTGACGAAAAACGCTACCAAGAGCTAGTCTCCAGAGGATTTTTGTTTGAAATATAAACGCTAACGAAACAGATTACCCCAATTATCGGAGATATCGTTTGTTTTGTCAAAACCCTCAACCCACTCAAGAAATAGCAGTCGAAACTCCTCGATGGCGTCGCGAAGCACTTGAAGGTAACGCACGTCTTTAAAACCAAGCATTTTCAAGCCTGAAGTCTGAGCCAACAGGTTACGCGCATGGATTTTGATTAATACCGCATTTTCCATGCGCAGGCTGTACAAATCTCCCCCTTCGGCCCCCGCAATTTTGGCACAAATGATGCTTGCATCTTCAAACAACATACTGCGGTAATGAGCGATAAACGCATCATCGTCGTCAATTAATTCGACGAGCGAATCCACAATATCGAAAATCTCCCGCGCTTTTTTCATAATCGGCAGATTGTCTACCCGCTCATTTTCTCGCTGAAATTCTCGCCTCGATTCTTCCGAATTGAAATCCTCTTCGCTAAACCCAAAATCCTCGTCATCGTCATCGTCAAAATTATCCATGTTGGTCATGATTTTATGGGCCGCAATTTCTAAAACTTTTGTTATGGAAGCAAAATGAAAGACTTTTTGTAAATTGAAAGCGTAAACTTTCCAATGCCCACTTTATGAACAAATTTTTCATCAACGTACTGGCCGTATGTATCGGCTTTTCTGCTTTTGGTCAAGAAGTAAAAGAAAACAAAGGTTTTTACCAATTTCTCACCGACGACCCCAACCAAAAACCATTTTATTCAGACCGTCAGGGAGTTATTGCTTCCAATGGCATGGTCGCAACGGCTCATCCAGAAGCCTCACGAGTGGGAACTGAAATTTTAAAAAAGGGAGGCTCCGCTGCCGATGCGGCCGTGGCCGTTCAGTTTGCATTGGCGGTGGTACATCCGTCAGCAGGTAACATTGGTGGGGGCGGCTTTTTTGTCTATCGTTCCAAAAAAGGCAAAAACTACACCCTTGATTTTCGCGAAAAAGCGCCCATCCAAGGCCATAAAGACATGTATTTGGATGCCCAAGGCAACGTAATCCCTGGATTAAGCATGACGGGCCACCTGGCAAGCGGGGTTCCTGGTTCAGTAGACGGCATGGTGCAAATCCACGAAAAATTCTCAAAACTTTCTTGGGCTACCTTATTACAACCCGCCATTGATTTGGCGGAAAAGGGCGTCATTCTTACCACCAAAGAAGCGACTGGTCTCAACCGCATCAAAGGTGATTTGTTAAAAATCAACGCCGATACCACGTATTTTCGGCGCAATGATGGCCGCGATTGGCAAGCGGGTGATACCCTCATCCAAGCAGATTTGGGGAAAACGTTACGGCGTATTCAGGAACGCGGCAGGGCAGGTTTTTATGAAGGTGAAACGGCAGATTTGCTCGTGGCCGAAATGCAGCGTGGCAAAGGTTTTATTTCGGCCGAAGACTTAAAGCAATACCAAGCCGTTTGGCGTAAGCCACTCGTTGGCAAGTACAAAGACTACAAACTCATTACGATGCCGCCCGTTTCGAGTGGTGGCGTGGCTTTATTGCAATTGATGAAACTGGTTGAACCTTATCCTCTCAAACGTTGGGGTTGGCATTCAGACTCTACCGTTCAGGTCATGATTGAGGCCGAGCGTCGCGTTTATGCCGACCGTGCCAAGTTTTTGGGCGACCCTGATTTTGTGAAAGTACCCATCAAACAACTCATCGCTTCCAACTACCTGAAAAATCGCTGGAAAGATTTTGATTTCGCCAAAGCAACCGATAGCAAGGCCATCAAAGGCGGTGATATTTCGGGTTATGAAAGCATGGAAACAACGCATTTTTCGATTGTAGACCGTGAAGGCAATGCTGTTTCGGTGACGACAACCCTCAACGGCGGCTACGGCAGCCGCGTGATTGTCAAAGGAGCGGGCTTCTTTATGAACAATGAAATGGACGATTTCAGCATTAAACCGGGTGTTCCCAACATGTTTGGATTGATTGGCAACAAAGCCAACGCCATTGCTCCCGGCAAACGAATGTTATCCTCCATGACCCCTACGATTCTCGAAAAAGACAAAAAATTATACATGGTTGTCGGAACGCCCGGCGGGTCAACAATCATCACGTCAGTCTTTCAAACCATCCTGAACGTGGTAGAGCACGGTATGACCATGCAACAGGCCGTAAACGCGTATAAATTTCACCATCAGTGGCTTCCCGATAAAACTACTTTTGAAAACGGTGCTTTTACGGAAGGCGTTCTGCAACGATTGCTTTCAAAATCATACATTCTTGAAATGCAACGCAATACCATCGGACGCATGGACTGCATTTTGGTACTGCCCGACGGTCGTCTCGAAGGTGGCTCTGACCCCCGAGGTGACGATACGAGTGTTGGCTACTAAATCCTTCAAATGCGCCTCCATTATCAAACCTACGGCGATGGCCCACTGCCTCTTTTGGCATTTCACGGCATTGGACAAGACCATCGCTGTTTTTTGCCCTTGGTCAATGTCTTGAAGAGACAATACACATTTTACCTTTTTGATTTACCATTTCACGGAAAAAGCCCCGCCATGGATACCGAAAAACTGTCCATGGCGGAGTGGCAAGACACCCTAGAGGTCTTTTTGGCCGAAAATCACCTGCAAACTTTTTCGGTTGTCGGGTTCAGCATGGGAGGCAAATTTGCCTTGGCTACGCTACAACTATTCCCAAACCAGATTATCTCCTGCTGGCTATTGGCTCCCGATGGAATTACTGAAAGCCCGTGGTATCGGTTGGCAACGCGATTTTGGCTAACAAAAAAACTCTTTAAATTCGTTGTTGGGAACGTCGAACACTTTAAAAAGTTGGCTTACCCATTTCTGAAATTAGGATTGGTGGAGAAGAGCGCAGTAAAATTTGCCCAGTCCACCCTTGCCACTGCCGCCCAACGCGAGCGCATTTACCGCTCATGGGTTGGTTTTAGCACCATCCAGCCTGATATTCCCGCAGTAGCAAGTATCATTCTCAAATATAAAATTGATTTAAAGCTATTTTTAGGGCGGTTTGATGCGGTATTACCCGCTTCTTATGTACAGCCTTTAATGAAACGCCTGCCAAATTCAGCACCAATTATTCTTAAAACGGGGCATCACCGTTTAATTGAAAAAGTAGCGGAGTGGTTTGTTTAAAACCCTACTTTTACGACTCAAAGCCCGTAAACATTAAGGCTACCGCTTCACAAATACTCGGGTAAGGCCAATTACAGATACAATCACTAGAATGATCACTACCACCCGGCTGGTTATATTTTCGTTGGGATTTTCAATCAATTGACGTAATCCTTTTGCTTCAAGTCCGACCCAAACTGCCAACGCCGTACGTGGAATCATGCCAAGGAAACCGCCCAAAATGACGTTGGAAAAGCGTATTTTCAATAGTGAGAATATAAGATTGGTCAGTGCAAACGGAACAACGGGGGAGAGTTTGGTAAAAAAAACGAATTGTAATTCATCTTTCTGAATACGATTCAGCATCGACACTACCCGCGGGAAATGCGAAAGATAACGCAGTAGCACCTCACCATTCAAACGTTTGGTGATCTCGTACACGAGGGCAATGGCCGCGAGATTGAGCAAAATCAACGGGACCAATGCCCACCATCCCAGAAAATACCCAAAAGCAAAAGCCAGCAAAGTAGGCGGAATTAACGCCAATGCACACGCCAATGCACATACAACGCACACAATTGCCCAATCTTGTAGATTAAAACGCTCAATAAGCGCTTCATTTCTGATAATCCAAGCCCCTAATATCGAACTCGTAATGAAGGGTAATACCGTTAAAAAAAAAGCCGAGAGACTCGGCAGTAAAGGTGTTTTTTGCGTCGACATGGCCCATAAGCTACTGAAAAGTTGAAGGTTAGAAAACACAACAAGTCCCCTAACCTTCAACTTTTATCCTTATATATTAAGCATAGGTATTCAACATCACTGGCATGACCAGCATCAGAATATCCTCATCATCTTCTTTTTCCAACGGCACTACAAGCCCTGCACGGTTAGGTGCCGACAACTCAAATGACAATGTACTTGTATCTAAGTTATTCAGCATTTCAATTAAAAACTTGGCGTTGAACCCAATCTCCATTTCATCGCCGTTGTATTCACACAACAGGCGCTCATTGGCTTCATTAGAATAGTCTAAATCTTCGGCCGAAATGACAAGTTGGTTTGGTGGTGTGAGTTTCAACCGAATTTGGTGCGTAGTCCGGTTTGAGTAAATCGAAATACGACGCAATGAATTCAGTACCTCACCCCGACTGATGGTCAACACGTTTGGATTATTGGTTGGAATCGCGTTTTCATAGTCAGGAAAGCGCTCATCAATCAACCGGCAAATCATGCGAATATTGGCAAAACTAAAAAAGGCGTTGGCTTGGCTGAACTCGGCTTTGACGGGTACACTCTCCGAGGGGAGCGAAGTCTTCAATAGATTCAACGCTTTCCGTGGAATAATCATGGTAGTATCGACCAACGACTTGACATCATATCGACGATATCGAATCAGCCGGTGGCCGTCGGTAGCCACAAACGTGGCGTAATCAGCGCCGAGTTGCAAAAACACCCCTGTCATGGCAGGACGCAACTCGTCGGTACTGGTCGCAAAGAGCGTATTGGCAATGGCATTTGAAAGGGCATGAGACGATAACTCAACCGAGAACGCCCGATTGACCGAAGGTATCTTCGGAAAGTCGATGGGGTTTTCTCCCGAAAGTTTATAACGGCCATTGTCAGAGATAATTTCAATACCAAAGGTATCACCATCTATGTTGAGCGTAATCGGCTGCTCTGGTAAACCGCGCAGGGTATCTAAAAGCAGTTTGGCAGGAATCGCAATCGCCCCTTTATCTGATGATTCCACTGGCAATTCTGTTACCATCACCGTCTGTAAATCCGACGCTGTAACAGTAAGCAGGTTGTTATCTAGCTGAAACAGAAAATTTTCAAGAATAGGAACAATCGGATTAGTGGAAACGACGCCGTTAATCGCTGCGAGTTGTTTAAGCAAAACCGACGACGATACAGTAAATTTCATAGCTAGGAAAATATTTATTTATTAACAAATTTAGCAAAGATACGGCTAAAGTCAAACTATTTATGCCGGATTGTCCTATCTCTCAGGTAGAAATCTACCAAGACCAGCGCGGCCATAGCTTCCACGATTGGGACGGCTCTTGGCAACACGCACGGGTCGTGCCTTCCCTTGCCCTGTACCAAAATTTTCTCTCCTTCACGGTTTACACTTTCTTGCTCCTGCATGATGGTCGCTACGGGCTTAAAAGCCACGTTAAAGAAAATATCTTCACCGTTGGAAATTCCGCCCTGAATCCCTCCTGAATGATTGGTACGGGTACGTACTCTGCCGTCCTCGTCGGTATAAAAAGCGTCGTTGTGTTCAGAACCCAGCAATTCCACGCCCGCAAACCCACTGCCGTATTCAAATCCTTTAACAGCATTGATACTGAGCATTGCTTTCCCAAGCTCCGCATGAAGTTTATCAAATACGGGCTCGCCCCATCCTACTGGAACACCTTTGAGTACGCAGCTTACAATACCACCGATGGAATCGCCTTCCTTACGAATAGCGTCAATGTAGTCAAACATTGATTGCGCCATCACTGGATCGGGACAACGAACGGCGTTAGAGTCGGTCAGCGATAGGTCAAGTTCGTGATATTCTTTATCCAATTTCAACTTTCCAACCTGCGAAACATACCCCTGGACCGTTACACCGAGGTCAGCAAGTACTAATTTTGCTAAGGCTCCCGCAGCCACCCTGGCCGCCGTTTCGCGGGCAGAACTACGCCCTCCTCCCCGATAATCCCGAACACCATACTTGGTTTGATAGGTAAAATCCGCGTGTGACGGCCGATATTGATCAGCAATGTGTGAATAATCCTTGCTGCGCTGGTCTTCGTTCCAAATCACCATTGAGATGGGCGTACCCGTTGTTTTTTCTTCAAACACCCCTGACAAAACCTGCACCGTATCAGCTTCGCGGCGTTGGGTTGTAATGCGCGATTGGCCAGGTTTGCGACGATCTAGCTCTTGCTGAATAAACGCCAAATCAAACGTTACGCCCGCAGGACATCCTTCTACAACTACCCCAATGGCGGCGCCGTGTGATTCGCCGAAGGTGGCTATTTTAAATATTTTTCCGTACGTACTGCTCATTATTTTCTAAACATAAAAATCATTACAATCAACATTATTACAATTAAGATGTTGGCAATATTGCGAATAATGGTCTGGTAATCAACCACTGGTTTCATACTGTCCCATTGCTCAATGCCCGTATAAACCGACTCGGCATCCGAAGTCAACAATTGCGTATTCTGAACATTTTCTCCAACAATCGTCAGATTCAGCGTTGAATGCAGCGTATCGTATTTTTGCTTCTGAGGGTTAAAATAGACCCAAAATACCAAATTGTTTAACGAATAATTACCACTTTGTTTTGGAATCACCTGATACTGAAGCGTTTTTGCACCAGCAATCCTGTTTTTTTGTCGCACTATGTTATTTTCAATATCAGGCGGGTATACATCAAATAATGCCATATTCGTAAATGTTGGTTCACGAATAGATTGAATATTTCCTTCGCCCACTATGCTAAAATTATACCGATAACTATTTCCAGTCTTAAGTTGACTGCTGTTAATTTTTTCTTCTAATCTAAAATTTCCAACGATGACCTGATTTCGTAGCGGGTGAGGCGGAAGACTCATTACTTCAATCGTGAGCGGTTTAGAGGTATAGGTTTTTAATTCTATCACATCTTTTCCTTCTTCCGACTTTGTTATCATTTTCATCATCCAACCCACCGAAGGAAGTCTAATAGATTGGTTATTTAGAGGAAAAAAGGAAGCCTGATAAATCCGATACTCAGTAAATCGTTTTCCATTAATAGTTATCGGAATATCAGGAATTTCCTGAATACCGAAATTTTCTTCCCAACAATTGGCTGGCTTGAGTAGTTTGAGGACTTTTTCCAGCTGCTTTTCTACTTCGTAGAAATCCATTTCTGCGGCATTGTTCTCAGAAACGAGCAAGGAAAGTCGCAAGTTAAAACCCTGTTGCACATATACCCGCTTTTTATCTACACTAACCGCTAAAAACACTCCTTGTGAAGCCTCTTTTTCCAATTCTGCACTTATTTCAGCCGATTCTTGAGAGATTTCTTCTGTTTCTTCCTCAGTGGCAGATTCAACCGTCACTGTAGTCCCTTCTGAGCGCAGGATTTGCTTATTTACTAAAATTTCAAGTGAACCTATTGTAAACGTCCCCGTTTTTATCGGATAATAATTCTGTGAAATGGTGTATGTCACAATCGTTTTCCCACCCACCTGATTTGTAAGACTTGACCGCGAACTTTCTCGTTTTTGAAAATTTTTGATATTGTCAGGGAATGAAATCAATGGTACTTGTTCAAGTCCCGTTACTTTAACTGAGATGGTAAAAGGCTCCTGTACGTTAATTTTTGTACCGCTAAATTCAATCTCAAAGGGGTTTTCAGGCACTTGAGATTGAGCTATGGATATAGTCCAAAAAAAAATCAAAAAAAGTATATATCTGTTTTCTTTTTTCATCGTTATATTTAATGCAAAATTAACAGACTCGTACGACATAATACCTACACCCAGTTCGTTAATTTACCAAAGGTCCATCCTCTTATCCATTTCTTTAAAATTATGAATCTACTATGGCGACTATGTTAGAGTTTATTAAGACTGTGCTTGTGAAAGTAAGTTTTGACAAAAAGCTGTTTGAAAAAGAGTTACGAAAGGCGCTGAAGGTGCTGTTGCCTGAAGATGTAAAACGGCTTAAAACGTGGTGTTATGAACATTTTAATGAAAAATACCACGTTGTATTAAATCAGTATTTTAGTAGACAACAATTGGCTCTTTAATTTTTTAAGCGCTACAAAAAAGCCCCTCGTGATCGACACGAGAGGCTTTTTTTATACATAATGTTTTTATGCTTTTTTCTTCACTGGAGGCTTAGCTGCTGGTTGAGCAGGCTGCTCTGGTGCTGGCGGGTTCAGGAAGTCATTCGCTACTTTATTGCCTGGATCAATCTCCAACAATTTAGTAAACCATTCCTTCGCTTTGGCTTCATCCTTAAGCGTAATCACACTGTATGCCCCAAGCACTTGGTAAAACAACTTGAAGTTGGCCTTTATAGCATCGTCCATTGGAACGGCCGAAGCAAGCTTGATATAGTTTTCCATGAGCGGAATCGCAATACCATTTGTCATCGCTTCTTCACGGGTGTAGGCAAAGTAATTAGCTTTTGCCCGTTGGCCGTGAGCGTATAGATAATCTGGCTTACGCTCAATCATTTTTATATACAATGAATCTGCCGCTAAGAAGTAGTTACGCTTTTTCTCACGCAAAGCAAGAGAGTCAGGCCCCGAAGCAAAGGTTCTGTTGGCAACGTTATACAAAGGCAAAGAGAGGTTTACATAATCTTGTAAGCCTGGCGTTTTTTCGCGAGCAATTACTTTCTTGTAGTAAACAATCGCTTTTTCGTAATCCTTGGCAGCATTGTAAAACGCGGCAATTTCTTTGTAACCGTTATCAACGGTGTCCATTTCTGCTGCTTTCTCCAAATTCGCCACGGCGGCAGCGGTATCCGCTGGAGAAACACGCAACATCGCATTTCCAAGGTAGCGATAATCGTTATCAATTGCTTTTTGTGGTGCCTGTTTCAAAAACTTATTCAGGTTTTCGATGGCTTTCTCATACTGATTTTCTTTGTACGCGGCCCATCCCATCATACGATACAGCACATCGCTGGTGCGGCCACTGCTCATTACTTTCGCAATTTTCGAGTTTACTTTTGAGAACTCCTCCGCTACGAAGTTAAACTGCGCACTACGCAACACTTCATCATCTGAAGCACACGCCGCAATCTTTTCTATGTAAGCGTCCATGTAACGAGATGCTTGCTTATATTGACGAACGTAGAAGTACAGTTCAGCGTATTCTTTGTTGGCAGGTGCATAATTGGGGTCTACCTCAATTGCTTTTTTAAAGTTGGTTTGGGCCAATTCGTAATTGCGGCCACCCCAATAAATTTTAGCCACTTTAGCGAAAGCTTTTCCTAAGCCTGGAGTGACATTAATGGCATCTTCATAAGCCGACACCGCAGGTCCTGCTTCGCCTTTAATGTAAAATGCATCTCCCTTGGCCATGTAAACTTCCTGATTTTTATCTCCGCCTTTCAGCATCAATGCAATCGCAATATCAGCTAATTCTACCGCCTTGGCTGGGTCAGTTGTTTTGTAGATAGGTTTCATTGAATCTATCACCACATAGCCAGTGTACGCTTCGCTGATACGTTGCAGTACATTTACATTCTTGTTTTTGGTTGCCTTTAGCACTTCGGCAAAAATCGTTTGGGCGCCTGTACGGTCACCTTGGGCCAAAGCAACAGCTCCCATTCCTACCTTATTGAGGTTTTCTTTGCTCTTGGGGTCTGCGGCTAAGCCTTTTTCAAATGCAGCTTTTGCGAGATCAGGCTGCTTGGTGCGGAGGTAGTAGTAGCCTAAGTAGAACTGGTTGTCGGCAGAAGGGGTGGCAGTGGCCAACTTCTCAAATGTTTCTTTCGCCAAGCAAGCCTGGTTGCCGTCCAATTGCTTTAGACCGGTGGCGATGTCTTGAGCAGAAGTCTGACTGTAGACAAACGCACTTGCTGCAAACGCTACCAACCACGATTTGAATCTAATGTTCATCTTTCAGTAGGTTGAAAATGGAGGTGATATAAAAAAAAGTTTAAATGACTCAAACAACGGGTAACAAAACTATGAAATTGTTAGATAACCGAAAAATTTTATATTTCTTTCTTTAAAATTACTTCCCGATTAAATGGTTTTGCCGGCCACAGACCGCACTTTTCAATAACTAAACTCCCCACATCCCGCATAATATAATTGACCAATCCACTGCCTAAGCCCGAGTGCATCTCACGACTTATAACGTACACTTTCCGATGCAGCGGGTATCTTCTCCACTTTAAATCATCCTGAAAAGGCTGATAATAATCTTCTTTGGCAGGATTTGGTTTCTCAGCTACTCCCATTACGCGCAGCCCTTGAGAAAGTTCGGCCGTAAGTGGCGCCTCTCCATCACTTATCCAACTTACCCCAATAAACCCTAAAGCATTGGGGTGTTGCTTTACATATTCTATGACTTTTTTGTTGGAACCTGCCGAAAAAATATTAAGTCCTTTCACATCCGACAGGCCAAATTTTTTCATGATAAAATTAAGGTTACTCGAATTGGCATTGTCAAATACCAGAACAATATCCTCTGCATGATTAGCCCTTCCAAGCTGCCCCCATGTTTTGATTGTTCCTTTAAATACCCCTGATATTTGCTCTAGCGTAATCAGTGTATCGGGATTAGAACGATTTATTAACAAAGCCACCCCATCCGTGGCAATGTGTTGAGGATTGTATTTTATTCCTTTAGACTTAAAAACTTTCTGTTCTTCGGACGTGAACTCACGGGTCACAAATGCCAGACGAGCGCTGTCTTTCAACATAAAAGCAGCCGCTTGATGTTCAGGGAGATACCGAACATCAAAATGCGTTTCTGGAAAGGTATGCTCATAAGCCTGATACACCTGATCAAGCATGGGTTGGAGAGACTCATCCGCAGTAATAGTAACCCGGCCGTGAGACGTTGAATCTTCTGGCCTCTTGCAGGAAACTGCCCAAAGTACAGAAAGTATAAATAATGAGGCTCTAAACATCTTCATTTTGGTACTGAACATATCCACGATAAAATCGATATCCACCATACACAACCAGCATTCCCCCAAATAGGTACCTGATTAATCCGGAAGGTAACATCCCAAAAGTAGCAGAGGAGGCCACCAAAAAGAGGCCTCCTCCGAAATATGCCAGCCCTATACTCATCGAAAGCATCGACGAAAGTTGCCGGTAAAATGGTTTACGCTTCATGCTACTTATTCCAATACAAAACTGATTGGTAAGTTGTATTTTACCCGCACGTTACGGCCAGATTGTTTTCCTGGCTTCCATTTAGGCATACCTTTTACAACTCGCATAGCTTCTTCGTCGCAACCGAATCCCAAACCTTTGAGTACTGCAATATCCTGAATACTACCATCCGTATTTACAACGAATGTTAAAAATACTCTTCCAGATACGTTGGCACGGGAAGCAGCAGCAGGGTATTTGAGCGTTTTCTGCAAATACTGCCCTAATGCAGCCATCCCACCTGGGAATTCTGGGTTTTGCTCTACGACTTGGAAAACTTGTTCTTCAACAGGAGCGGCTTCCACAACTTTTACCTCTTCTTTTACAGGAGCGGTTTCTTCAGGGGCGATAATTGCTTCTTGGGCATTCTCATCACCTTCCTGTGTTTTGTCAGCAACTACTGCTTTTTCAAGTTCTTCCACCACTGGTGGTGGCGTTTCTTCTGGTACTTCTTCATCTTTCTTCACTTCAGGAGGAAGAAATTTGATGGTAGCCACTTTGGGCACCTCAATTGGCGGAGGTGGCGGCGGAGGTGGCTCGTTGGGGTCGATTGGCGGTGGCGGAATCTTCATCAAGTCAATTTCCGACATGAATTGTTCTTCTTCTTTCTGCGGAATCAGACTGATGAGGGCCGGAGAAAGCATCGCCAGTACAAACAGACCGATACCAATAAACATGGATTTGGTCAGCGTTGGACGGTATACTTTTCTCAGGTCATACGCACCATACGCTTTATTGCGGTTCTCGAAGATAATATCGTCGAGAGTTGCCGCGGATGCTTTATTTTCAGCCATTGCGTTTGGTTATTTTTTTAATAAAATAAGATACAATTATTCTACTTTATCGCCTAAAAGTTCTTTCTCAGCGGTCGTAAGTGCATCTACGAGGGCGTAACGTTTACTTCTAGTTACCGCCATCTCATCCAGAGCGTCTACCATATTTTTGTAGGTACTACTCTTTAAAGGCTTAATAACGACTACAAATTGACTTAAGCCTTTATCATCTTTTCCGTGTTCACGATCTACCTGTGCCTGTGATTGAAAAATCAACGTGCGCAAATCAGGACCGAAAGAGACTTTCTTCAAATCAGTTTTGGCTTTGTCGTCGTCAGCCGCAATCCGATCAAGTGCCCATACGGTATTGTCTTTCCCCAAAAACAAAGTCAATACTTTGGAAGCTTTTAGAGGCTCCGTTTCTTGAGGAGTGTCTTTGTTTTGCTTATCGGGCACCGCCAATGACATCGAAGAAGGCTTGCTGAGCGTAGTAGCCAAGATGAAGAACGTAATGAGCAGGAAGCCCAAGTCCACCATCGGGGTCATATCTACGCGTGTAGAGGCTTTTTTACTGCGGACTTTCTTATCACCGTGTCCGCCACCACCACCTTGTGCTATATCTGCCATTTCTTAAAAGAGTTTTAATAGTGGTTTGGTTAATTATTCTGCTTTCCAGCCAGCGGGGGGGGCCTCAGTTCCTGTAATCAAGTTAAACTTGTTGATGTTTTGTGCTTGTAGTGAGCCCATTACATCTTTAAATACAGCAAACTTAGAAACGTTATCACCTTTGATAGCGATACGAAGTTGGGGATTGGCACGGCGTGCCTGATAAATCCACTTAGCCAACTCGTTTTGTGCGGTTGAGTCCGTTGGAATACCAGGTTGTGGCACATCCTTCATTTTATCAGGATTAGTCACCCCTACGTTAAGCCACTGAGGTAAAGAGCGGATTGGAACACCAAAGTTAGCTTGAAGAGAAAATACTTTTTTCTGTTTGTCAGTAAATTGTACTCCTTCCGTTTGGGTGATATTATCGAGCATAGCAAGGCGCGTTTGCTGATTATCCACTCCAAAATAAACTTTTCCGTCTTTGCCTATGCTAATAATCATAATGTCCTTATCGGGAACTTTTATAGCCGATATAGACGAGGGCGTTTCGATGGTTGCCGCATCTTGTGCTTTGAACTGAGCCGTCAAGATAAAGAAGGTCAGCAGCAGAAAGGCTACGTCACACATCGCCGTCATGTCCATCATCGGATAATTCCGCTTGGGTTTTAGAGCAGGCATATTACTTTCGTTTTAAATTGACAATACAAATGTAGAACACGAACAAATACAAAGCAAATATTTATATATAATTTTTCTATATATAACATTTACCCTGCCAACTCTTAGTTATGAGCTGAGAAATTTTGCTGGATGCTCAAACCGATTTCGTCAATTTTGTAAGTCAACGTATCAATACGGCTTGTAAAGTAGCTGTACATGATTGTAGCAATAGCCGCAGTACCGATACCGAGAGCCGTGTTTACAAGTGCTTCCGAGATACCTGTTGCAAGAGCACCAGTATCAGGAGCACCAGTGTTACCCATAGCGGCAAACGCACGAATCATACCCAATACCGTTCCAAGAAGAGCCGTCAAGGTAGAAACAGACGCCAAGGTTGCGATAATGGTCAAGTTTTTCTCAAGCATAGGCAACTCAAGGCTGGTTGCTTCTTCAACTTCTTTCTGAAGAGCCGCCAATTTTTGATCTTTTGTCAGTTCGGTTTCTGTACGAAGTTCAATGAACTTGTGAAGCGCTGTTTTTACAACGTTACCAACTGAACCTTTTTGCTTGTCACACTCTTTGATAGCCGCTTCAATTTCATTTTTGTCAAGAAGGCTTTTCACTTTGCGAACAAACTCATCAATTGAACCTGAACCATTGGCACGGCCAAGAATAAAGAAACGCTCAATTGAGAAAACTAATACCGTTAAGAAACAGGTAAACAACAATGGTACGATAGGTCCCCCTTCATAAACGATACCGAAATAATCGCCAGATTTTGGTCCTTTTTCGTGGTCTCCATCTACAAAGTGACTAGGGTCACCGCAGATATACTGATAAACGAGGTAAGCGATAACCAACAATACAGGAATGACCAGAATGGGGTTAAGACCACCAGCTGATTTTTTGGGAGCGGCCGCCTTGGCCGGTGCGGGAGATGTAGCCTTCTTTTCCATCAGACTTACTTTTAGGGTTTAATTGAAAAATAGTTTAAGTGTTTGCGCTGTAAAGAAAACGAAAATTTTAAACGGTTAATGCTTTAACCAAGAAAATTTTTGTTGGTGATTTCTTAAAATACTTATAAAAAATGCGGTACAAAGCTATAAGATTTCAGAAAAAAAACTGTCAATCTGATGGTTAGTTTTTTTAAACTTTTTTAAAATCTTTCTCTTTCAACCATCCATTATACAAAAGATTTCATCTTTCTAAGTACGTTTTACCAATTGCCTCCTCCAACGTAACTGCTGTATTATCAAGCAAAATACTTAGTTTGACAATAATATCAGGTACAATTTCAAAAGCTTATTCCAAAGTAATTGGAAATCATATTTTACTCTATATAAATTTCCTTCCTCACCAAAAAAACCAGAAAAATTCCTTTGAGGGCCGAACCCAAAAGGAGATTTTGCTAGTTGAAATTAAATAAAAAAATCTGGCAACAGTTCGCTGTCATTCACTTCTGTGTACTTGTACATGTCGAAATTTGTGATTCCACTTTCACGCAAAACTTCTTCATCAATGAAAAAATTGCCTGTACACTCGCGGCTGTGTTTGCTCAAAATTGCATGGGCTGCATCAGCCATAATTTCTGGTTTCCGGCATCTTTGAATGGACTGTTCTCCGCCCAAAAGATTCCGAACTGCGGCCGTTGCGATGGCGGTTTTGGGCCACAATGCATTGAAAGCCACGCCTTGTTTTCGAAACTCTGCCGCCATCCCCAAGACACACATGCTCATACCGAATTTGGCCATGGTATAGGCTACATGAGGAGCAAACCAACGAGCCTCCATATTGAGCGGCGGCGACAGGTTCAATACATGGGGATTGTCTGCTTTGAGTAGATAGGGCAAACAGGCTTTGCTCGTAAGAAATGTGCCTCGGGTGTTGATTTGATGCATTAAATCATAACGCTTCATATCAGTCATTAGGGTGGGAGTCAACTGAATAGCGCTGGCGTTATTGACTAAAATATCAATTCCGCCAAAAACCTTTACAGCTTCTTCCACTGCGTCATATACCTGTTGCTCTTCTCGAACATCCACGATTAAGGGCAAGGCTTTGCCGCCGGCAGCCTCAATTTCCGCCGCAGCCGTGTAGATGGTCCCAGGCAACTTGGGGTGGGGTTCGGTCGTTTTGGCCGCAATGACGACATTGGCTCCCTCCTGCGCCAAACGCAGTCCAATTGCTAATCCAATACCTCGGCTGGCGCCCGTAATAAAGGCCGTTTTTCCTTGAAAATGGTTCATGTTTCCGTAAATAGTAAGGGTTTTAACGCAATTATGAAAGTACTATTGGCACGATTTATGATTTAAGTTTAAACTAATGTTTACACGAAGGTAAGTGACCTCAATTATAGAAAAAATATAATTGCTAGATTGAGTCTAAAAATCAATGTATGAAATTACGCTCGGCATCATATTTGGTTGTAATAGCTGTCCTGTTTAGTTACCACTCCTCCGCAACCGCGCAGGAAAACTGTGATAGTTTAGCCGCGCCCTCTATCAGTTGTCAAAAACAAGTCAGTTGTGCAGGGCAACCGGTAGTGTTAAAGGCTACGGGATGCGATGGAACTGTTGAATGGTCAACTAAAAAGACGGGAGCAACCCTCACTGTTTATCCGACTCAAACGACGACATTCCAAGCGGTGTGTCTAAAAGGAGTGTGTAAAAGCAAAGCCTCAAATGAGCTAGCCATTACGGTCTCCACCCCCGCTACTCCAGTTGTTGAGGCTACAAAAACCAAACTCTGTTTCGGCGATTCTGTTAAATTAACCACGAAAGGATGCTCTGGTGAGGTGATTTGGTCTAATGGGATGGTGGGGAAAGAAATTATTATTTATCCAGTAGCAACTACTAAATACACTGCTACATGTCGTACCGAAGGATGCGTCAGTTGTTTTGCAGATGATATCATTATTGCGGTTATGGGAGGTGAACCTTTAAGGTTAAAGGCATCTCAATCTACTATTTGTGAAGGACAAAGCACTATTTTATCGGCCACTGGCAACTGTGCAGGACAAGTAAAATGGTCAACAATGGAAACGGGGAGCACCATTACGGTCAAACCCAACCATACCACTGAATACTGGGCCCGTTGCGAAACCGACGGATGCGAGCCTGTCAAAAGTACCCTCACCATTCAAGTTGCACCTCCCCAACCACCCGTCTTAACATCCACTAAAAGTGCTGTTTGCGTTGGTGAAAGTCTCACAATTACGGCCGAAGGGTGTTCGGGAATCGTCAAATGGAACACGAAAATGGAAGGGCAAACCATCACTGTCTCTCCAACCGAAACAACAACCTATTCAGCCGTTTGTGTTCAAGGCACCTGCCAAAGCAATTTCTCTTCACCTATTATAATATATACCAAAGAGTCCACTCCAGCCCAACCGCAAGCAATACAGGAATTAAAGAATGAATGCCCTTACACAACCGTTGATTTATCTTCTGCTATTATAGTAAAAGCAGCGACAGGGGTTTACCATGAGGCCCATACAGGCGATTCTCCCACTTCGCCTTTGGTCGCAGAAGTAGGAGCTATTGCCGAAAGTCGCACCTTCTACTTGTTTGCTCGAAGCAAAGAAGGTTGTTACAGTGAAGCAACCCCTGTTAAAACAATAATCAATGCCTGTCAAAATGCCTTGCCGCTTTGCAGTACAAACCCTGCAACGGCTGCGATTGTCAAAGCCGAGCTGACGACAGCCAGCAATTATTCACTAGAAGGCAAAATTGGAGGCATCGCTGATCATGGTCAATGGAAAACCAACGGCACAGGAGTCTTCAATACGATGGTTGGGCTATCGGTGATTTACACCCCGTCACCAGAAGACCGTCAGGCAGGAAAGGTGTCCATTCATTTTTCTAGCAACGACCCTGATGGCGAAGGCCCCTGTAAAGCAGGTGTGGATATAAAAGAATTGGAAATTAAGGCGGAGCCATCGTCAACCAAAGAAATTATTGGCATCAATAAATTAGTAAAAGGATGGTCACAACTTTCGGCACAATTGTTTGAAATTGAGTACACTATTCAAATTGTCAACATGGGCAAGAATGAACTTAAGCGAATTGAACTCTTAGACAGTTTAGATACAGTTTTCAAAAATGGCGCAATTATTGTAGGAAAACCAATCGTAAAGGCCCTTGACTTTGTTTCAGCACTTACCATTGACACCGCTTACACAGGGCAAAATGGTCATTACAACCTCTTGGCCCCTGATTCAGGCTCTCTATTGTCAGGACAAACTTATAGCGTAACCATCAAAGCCGTTATCAATACTGCCAATGCAAAAGATAGTTTATTTTACAATACCGCTTATGCAAGGGCGCAGGATGTCAATGGAAATTTTTGTAACGACAAATCGACCAACGGAAATTGGCCTGACCTTAATCAAAATGAAGACCCAACCGACGATTCAGTGCCTACCGTTGTGGCGCTAAATACCTTGAAAGATGCAGGACTTGACTTATTTTTTCCAGAAGGATTTTCGCCCAATTCAGATGGCATCAACGATTTTTTTGTCGTAAAAAAACCAATCGGCCTGACCGCCTTGCTGGAAGTTTATAACCGATGGGGTGGCTTAGTGTACCGAAACGAAGATTATAAAAATGATTGGAACGGGGGTATTGATTCCCAAAATAATATCCCTACTGGTACTTATTTCTATATTATAAGATTAAGTGACGGACGGGAATTTTCGAAGTTTTTAACAATAAATCGCTAAAACCCGTTCGTTAAAACAATATCTCAATTAGCTGATATGCAAGGGACTTAAAAGCATATACCCATGATAATTAAACTTAAATATCTTTGTTTGGCATTACTTTTCTCCACCTTTACACTGGCACAAACTCCAGGGAGAGAATCGTTATTACAGCAAGCCAACCGGCACTTCGACACCCAAGCTTATGCCAAAGCAGTAGCTCTATATCAGGAGATACTGAGTCAAAATCTATTACCTATTCCGCAGCGCCAACAAGTACTATTGAACTTAGCTTCATCTTACTTCAATCTAGGAGACCACGTAAAATCGGAAGAATTTTATAAAACTATCCTCAGCGAAAGCTCCGTAGGTGAGTTGCCCGCCTTCCACTATTTGAATTTTGCAAAAGCGCTTGCCAATAATGGTAAAATGCAGGAATCCGAAAAATATTATGACCTCTATCAAAGCCGTAAATTGGCCGAAACTCAAAGAAATCAGGGAGCAGAAAACTTTACCAAGAAACGCATTACGTATCGTCTCGACTACCTTGCCATCAATACCCCCAACGCCGAGTTCAGTCCCATGTATTACAAAGATGGATTGGTTTTTGTTTCGGGGAAAGCCGCTGGGGCAGTTTCTTCAGAATCTACCGAAAAAGGGTATTTAGATTTATTTTTTGTTAACAAAGAAAGTGAAATCAAATCCTTGACTACGCTGAATGCTGATGGAACCGAAGCTGAAATAAAAGATGCACGCCGGATACCCACTCCCACTCAGCCAAGAAAGCTTGGCAGCGACTCATACACAAAAAATACCTCCAATGATTCCCGTACCCTTGGCTCTTACAGCGGCTATGGCTTGAATGACGAATCAACCACAGGGCAAAAGTCAACGGCTAAATCAGGAAAAGCATTCCCGTTTAGCAAGGAATTGAATACAAGGTTTCACGAAGGTCCAGTCACGTTTTCGGCCGACGGCTCCCAAATAATTTTTACGCGCAATAACTTTAACGAAGGCCAAAAAGGAGTAAGCGAAGATAATAATATCAAACTCAAACTCTACAGTGCACAGTGGGGAAATGGCGACTGGACCAATGTGCAGGAACTCTCCTTCAACAGCAACGATTATTCTACCGCCCATCCTTCGTTGAGCAAAGATGGCTCGCTACTATATTTTGTCTCAGATATGCCCCAAGGAATGGGAGGCAAAGATATCTACGTGTCGAGGTATAATAATGGACAGTGGTCAACCCCTATTAATTTAGGAAAAGAGCTAAATACAAAACAGGATGAAGTCTTTCCTTTTGTCGACGCCCGTGGAAACCTGTATTTCTCAACTGCTGGCCGCAAAGGAGGCTACGGTGGTTTGGATTTATACTATGCAATACTGAGTAAAGACGGTACAAAAGTCATTGAAGTGATTCATTTAGATGCGCCTATCAACTCCAAAGCCGACGATTTTGGGCTCATCACTGATGCATCCCGAACGACAGGTTACTTAAGCAGTAATCGCCGCGAAGGAGATGACGATATTTATCGCTTCACGCGTGAGAGTTCCCTTTATGAATGTCGTGAATTGCTTGTACGGGTCTTTGATAACCAAACCCAGCAGCCTCTCGACAGTGCCACCATCACCCTTAAATCAAAATCAGAAAGCCCCGAAGCCGACAAACCGTTGCAGACAGACGCCAACGGTTGGGCACATTTATGCCTCGCCTCCAACAACGATTTTATCTTTAATATTTCTAAAAATGGTTATTTGGACAACACAATCGGTTTTTCGACCCGCTATTTGACCGACGATAAACCAACACGTTTAGAGCTCGGCATGGAGACTTTCACAGTAAGCAATATTATTTCTTCGACTACTACCGAAACTGCACCAAACAAGACACCAATCCGTGACGACGTCTCTGAATTAAAGCACTCTCGAGTAAGGGGAATCGTCCGCACCGAAACCGACCGGCAACCCATCGAGGGAGTGTTGGTTAAGCTACGAAACGAATGTGATAAAAAAATATACGAATCTATCACTGGCCCCGACGGTCGTTATGACTTTGAGATTGCGGAGGGATGTGATTATACTTTGATTTATTCCAAAGATACCTACGGAACAAATACGGTTAAAATCAACCGAGTTCCCAAAAAAGCGGAGCCCAAAGTGCTCTCCAAAGATATTGGCCTTTTGAAAAAGGGCGACATTGTCAAACTTGACAATATTTATTACGACCAAGGCAAAGACGGAATTCGTCCAGACGCGGCTCGTGAATTGGAAAAGGTAGTTGCTACGATGAAACGTTATCCTTCTCTTCAAGCCGAAATCCTCTCCCATACTGACAGTCGGGGCGATGCTAACTTCAATCGGGTACTTTCTCAAAAAAGAGCGCAGGCGGTTGTAGATTACATGGTTTCGAAGGGCATTAGCCGAAATCGCCTTAAACCCACAGGAATGGGCGAGAGCACCCCTGTCAATGGTTGCGTAGATGGCGTTATTTGTACGGAAGCTGAGTACCAGAGAAATCGACGCACTGAGTTTAAAGTACTAGAAATCAGATAAATAAATGTTTTTAATTTAAAAAGAGGGCCCCTGATTAGGACCCTCTTTTTCTTTTTTATTGAGCGTAATCCATAAAACGCCTATTTTTGAGGTTTCGGTCCGTGTATTTATTTTTGCAAAGACCCCAAACCATAAAGACTCAACAATGGGCTTCCGCTCTTTTCTCAGCAAACCGCTCGCAAAATACATTTTTAACAGTCAGCAAAACTGGATGTATAATGCCCCAGCAACTCAAAATCAATGGCGAACAAAATTGGTCTCAACTGCCGCAAACACGGCCTTTGGGCGCGATCATTTTTTTAAGGATGTGGCATCATACGAAGATTTTAAGCAGGCCGTTCCCATTCGGGATTATGAAGACTTAAAAGGATACATTCAACAGATAATCGACGGCCAGGAAAATATTCTATGGCCTGGAAAACCTATCTATTTTGCTAAGACATCGGGCACCACATCGGGCACAAAATACATCCCAATCAGCAAAGACTCTATCTCCAATCATATCAATTCCGCCCGCGACGCACTGCTCAACTATATTCATGAAACTGGCAAAGGGGCATTTTTAGACAACAAACTCATTTTCTTATCGGGCAGCCCAGTGCTAGATACCAAAGGAAGCGTGCCTACGGGGCGGTTATCGGGTATTTCTAATCATCACGTTCCTGCCTATCTGCGTACCAATCAACTACCAAGCTACGAAACCAACTGCATCGAAGAATGGGAAGAAAAATTGGAACGGATTATTGACGAAACCATTTCGCAGCCCATGTCGCTCATTTCGGGGATTCCCCCGTGGGTACAGATGTACTTTGATCGCATCATTGCCCGAACTGGCAAACCCATCAAAGATGTTTTTCCCGAATTTCAACTCTTCGTTTATGGAGGGGTCAATTTTGAACCTTATCGGGCTAAGCTATATGAGTCGATCGGAAAAAAAATAGACTCTATTGAGATGTATCCTGCCTCCGAGGGCTTTATAGCATACCAAGATTCTCAGTATGCGGAAGGGCTGTTATTGCTGGCTGATACTGGTATTTTCTACGAGTTTATTCCTACGGAAGAGTTTTTCAACCAGAAACCAACGCGGTTGTCGCTGGAAGAAGTCGAAGTAGGCAAAAACTACGCCCTCATTATCAACAATAACGCAGGTCTTTGGGGCTATTCTATTGGTGACACCGTTAAATTTGTTTCCAAAGACCCCTATCGTCTGTTGGTCACGGGACGCATCAAGCATTTTATTTCTGCTTTTGGCGAACACGTCATTGGTGAAGAAGTAGAAAAAGCGCTTAAATACGCCATGGAACGACAACCCGAAACCGAAGTCGTTGAGTTTACGGTAGCTCCGATGGTTACCCCGAGTGAGGGACTCCCTTACCACGAATGGCTCATTGAATTTGCCACCCCACCCAACGATATAGAGCGTTTTTCGCTCGACATCGACCACCGGCTCGCTGAGTTAAACGTTTATTATGACGACCTCGTGTCGGGCAGCATTTTGCGGCCTTTAAAAATCACAAAATTGGCAAAAAATGCCTTCATTGACTACATGCGCTCGCAAGGCAAATTAGGGGGACAAAATAAAGTTCCTCGCCTGGCTAATGACCGAAAAATTGCTGATTTTCTATCCGTAGGCTAACAAAATTTTCTCTAAATCTTCATTGTCTAAGCCGTCGTATGCGACGGCTTAGCTGTTTTATTCCATCAATTATTTGTTGATTTCTTCCGAATACAAATTTACAAAAAGTACAAGTTTGGTCCGTTTTTTGCTCTGTATCTTTACCGTTAAATAATTATTTTACTACGATAAAATATAGACCGCTATATTGCAAGTGCCTGATAATCTATTGGTAAATTTTTAGGACATTGAACAATTTTTACGTATCTTTACGTTAATGTAGCTTTACAGCTACAGAAAAGCGAGGTACTTTACCCTTCTTAAAAGGCATACCTAGCAATGTTTCACTAACCAAAAATCGTTTTGAAAAGAAGACAATGTATCATTCTATCAACGCTTTTGTTGTCAAGTTTAGGAGCTGAAGCCGAGGGCTTCAATGAATCCTCATGTATTCGCTTTTGTAATGAGCCACTCCCAGTTTATGAAAGCCAAGTACTCAAGTATTTTCAGTCTGCTTTGCTCCATACGGCGAGTATGCCCCTGCATCAAATCAAGCCAAGAGCGCAGAAATTCTTTCAGGTCATTGACCCAATTTTAAAACAATATCAAGTTCCACTGGATTTTAAGTACTTGTGTGTAGTAGAAAGTGCGCTCAACCCTAAGGCCATCTCCCACAAAGGAGCTTATGGCTATTGGCAGTTCATGCCCCACACAGCTCGTGCGATGGGCCTCATTGTTGACGGCCCAAAGGATGAACGCGAAAATCTGGTCAAATCTACCCACGCTGCCTGTCAGTACTTTTTAGACCTTCATCGTCAACTCGGCTCGTGGTCGTTGGTAGCAGCTGCTTACAATGCCGGTCCTACAAAAGTGAAACGGTATTTGTCAGCGCGCGGCAAAACAAGTTATTACAACCTTCGCATCAGTGCCGAAAATCGCCGTTATTTATACCGAGTTTTGGCCGCTAAGGAGCTTTTTACCCGTCCTGAACTGTATAAGTCGGTGATTAGTGAGGAAATGACTCTCCAAAAATTCATTCGACAACACGGACTGGCACTGGGCTTGATTGCCCCATTAAAAATAAAAATAAAGTCTCCTAAGACAAACGGGTTTCTTACCGAAGAAACGACCGCTACCTTGGATGAAGGGCTTTTAACAGGTTTTGACGATTTGATTTCGTTATCGTTTAAGCGAAACGGGATTTTCCGTTACACGCCTCCTGAGCCAATCGACGAGTTGGAGTTTGCCCAAAGTACTGACTCTAAAACGAATCTGTACTGGTGGAGAGCGCCCCGAGTTAATACTCGCCGACGAAACGACCTGAAAGCCTTACTGGCAGAGGCTCGTAGCAGAGTGGCACGTACTCCTCACTTAAACTCCAGTTTAGTTTAGCTAGCACGTTGTATTTTCAAACAAAAAGCGTCATCTTCTTCGAGATGACGCTTTTTGTTTGAACCAGAAGTTCTAATTCTATCAGGCTTGCTTAATCAACTGGATATTGATGTGCAGTTTTACTTCGTCGCTTACCACAATTCCGCCCGCTTCAGTGACAGCCGCCCAGTTTAAACCAAATTCTTTACGATTGACCTTGCCCGCAATTTCAAATCCTACTTTCGTATTACCATAAAAATCAACCATTTGTCCACCGTACTCGGCAGAAAGGGTTACCGATTTAGTAACACCCCTCATGGTCAAATCGCCCGTCAAAACGTATTCATCACCACTTTTTTTAGTCAATGAGGTAGATACAAACGAAAGCGTAGGGAAATTTTCGGCATCAAAAAAATCGGCACTTTTAAGGTGGGCATCGCGCTGTTCCATGTTGGTATCAATACTGTTGACATCGGCACTGAACTTAATAGAGGCGCCTTCAAAACTATCGCCATCCGTTTCAGCAGATGCTTCAAACGACTTAAAGCTCCCCGTTACGGTCGAAATTACTAAGTGCTTTACTTTAAATTGTACTTCTGAGTGTGTTGGGTCAGCTACCCAAGCAGTTTTTAATGTTGCCATTGTCTTATGTAAGTTTTATGTAAATCAAAATTGATGATGCAAATTTATATGTATATACATTAAATGTCAAGACATTTTTTAAATATTTTTTTTGAACAAAAAAAAGTTGCTAGTAAGCGTTTACTTACCAGCAACTTCGGAGAGGAACGACTGCCGTCGGTCTTTATTTATATCATTTCTGTGACGGAGGGAACGAGCGCTTCCTCGGCTTCTGTTTGCGGAATGTAAGTCTTAAAAAAACTTCTGATTTTTAAATATAGTACCCCCAAAACCGCTTCTTTAAAAATCTTAGTAGACATTTTAGAAACGCCCTTGGTCCGGTCTGTAAAAATAATCGGTACTTCGGTCATTTTATAGCCATATTTCCATGTATTAAATTTCATCTCAATTTGAAAAGCATAGCCTACAAATCGAATATCGTTTAAACCAATCCCCTGCAACACTTCACGTTTATAGCAAATAAACCCCGCTGTGGGGTCCATAATTTCCATCCCCGTAATGAAACGAACATAGACCCCTGCAAAATAAGACATCAAAACGCGCCCCATTGGCCAGTTGACTACATTTACCCCTTTGATATACCGAGAGCCAATCGCTACATCATTTCCATCTTTTGCACAGGCTGTATACAAACGAACCAAATCGTCGGGATTATGGGAAAAATCGGCATCCATTTCAAACAAATAACGATACCCCTCTCCAAATGCCCACTGAAATCCGTGAATATAAGCCGTACCAAGCCCCTGCTTACCTTTGCGCTCAAGCAAGTGCAATTGGCCAGAATACTCCTGCTGAAGCTCTTTCACTTTCAGCGCAGTGCCATCAGGAGAACCATCATCTACAACGAGTATATCAAAAGGAAGAGACAAACTAAATACCTTACGGATAATAGCCTCAATATTTTCAATTTCATTATAGGTAGGGATGACTACAAGATTCTCTTTGAAGATTCCCATATATTTTTTCGTTTTAAATTAATATCAAATCTGTTTAAAAAAGGCATCGAATAAAGACCAAACATCAACATGACAAATATCAGGCCATTTCGTACGTTAAGCATTACTACCCACAACAATTTCATTTCGACCATGCGATGATAGGAGCCTGGGTAAATCGCTATTGTTAAGATAAACGCTACCCCAAAACAATAAATTATCGTGGGACGCAAAAAAGGGACAATCGGCAAAAACCAAATCAGGTATTGTGGAGAAAATACTTTATTACTTACTAAAAACAAAAGTAACACTACTCCAAAAGCAATCAGCAACATCTCCGTAGAAACGCGATTTTGCTTCTGAAAAAAGGCGTATATTACCCCCAAAACCAATAAATACGCTATGGCAAATCCCCAAGATAATACTTTCAAAAGTGAGATAGTCAGGGGAGTAACCAAATGAATAGCTCCAAAATTAGCGATTATTTGCAGCGGTGTTCCTCCTATTTTATTCCAAAGCACCAGCCACCCTCCTACCAAACTTTCAAGCTGAATACCTCTTAATTGGTGATATTTTAGGAAAGACCCAACATCCTCCCCCGCCCAAAAATACATTGCTACAATTGTAAGTACCGAAATCACCGAAACTCCCCCTAAAAAAAGCGCTAGAAATCGGTATTGCTTATTTACAAAATAATAAAAAACGATTGGCGCTACAAAAATAACTGGGTATAGTTTTGCAAGAATACCAACCGCCAGCCATACACCAGAAGCGACTGGCGACTGCTTTACGACGTAATAAATGACCAGAATCGTAGAAAACGCCACAAAGGCGTCATACCTAAATAGAAAAATTGGCAGACTGATTACCCATAAAATCCAATAAATCAGATGTATTTCCTGGACTTTGGGCGCTTCTAAAAATGTATTCGCTATTTTACAAGCAATCCTCCCTGTATAAAAGCCAAGAACAATATTTTGCAGCGCAAAAAAAACGATAAAGCCATAGAAACCCGTTTCCCCAATTTGACACAACAATTGGGGAAACAGCATGGTAAGAATAGCCAATGGCGGGTATTCCAGCTTAAAATCATGGTAAGGCACTAGCCCGTACACAATTATGTTTTGGGAAAGGTCATAGTAGACCTGCAAGTCCCCCAAATGCACCGAGAAATTACGAAGGGTTACCACTACCTCAAAACACACAAACAACCCTACAAATACAAGTATAGTTTTTCTAAACAGGGCTGAATTCATGCATATTAATTAAGTGGAATCAGTACGATTTTACAGCATTAATAAAACAACGTACCTTTTCAGGATCGGTGTCTGGATATACTCCGTGGCCTAAGTTAGCAATATAACGCTGATTACCAAAGGTATCCAGCATTTTTCGAACTTCTTTTTCAATTTGACTAAAAGAAGAATAAAGCACGCAGGGGTCAAGATTTCCCTGTAAGGTTTTGGTGGGAATCAACTGGCGCGACTCCTCAATATCCATGTTCCAGTCCAGCCCTACCACTTCGCAGCTTAATTCGCCAATTTCCTTACGTGCAAAAAAGGCCCCCTTGGCAAACACTGTGACGGGGACTTCGGTGATTGCGTCACAAATTTGTTTGATATAAGGCAACGAATACTCTCGATACTGCGTTGGCGATAAGATTCCCGCCCACGAGTCAAAGATTTGAACCAGATTTGCCCCCGCTGCGATTTGTGCTTTTAAGTACAGAATGGTGCTGTCTGTGATTTTTTGGAGCAATTTATGCGAAAATTCAGGGTCAGCATAGAGAGCTTTTTTGGCCACTGAAAACGTTTTTGAACCTTTGCCTTCCGTCATGTAGCAAAAGATGGTAAATGGCGCACCCGCAAAACCAATCAAAGGCACGCGGCCGTTGAGTTCTTTTTTTACAATACGAATGGCTTTCAGCACATATCCTAAATCAGCTTCAGGGTCAGCGATTCGCAATTGGTCTATTTCGCCCATTGTTTTCACCACCTTCGGAAACACCGGCCCGCGTTTTTCTTCCATTTCGTAGGGTAAGCCCATCGCTTCGGGCACCACCAAAATATCGGAAAAAATAATCGCCGCATCTACCCCCAGCAAATCTACGGGTTGAATAGTGACTTCGGCGGCAAGTTCCGGCGTAGTGGCAAGTTGAATAAAACTACCTGCTTTTTCGCGTACGGCGCGGTATTCGGCCAATATTCGTCCTGCCTGACGCATCATCCAAACAGGTACACGTTCGGTTTTTTCTCCTCGCGCAGCCCGCAAGAGAAGGTCATTTTGTAATAATTCCATACTGCAAATGTACAAAGAAGCTGGTAGTAGGTTGGGGAGATGGGGAGAAATATCAACAACTCTGCCTAATAAAGCTCAAAAAATTTAACTGTTATTTTACCAAAAGGTTTTTTGCAACTTCATGACTGACAAACAATGTACGTACGTTGTCAATCAAAACGCTAACTGATTTATCAAAATCGCTGATTTCGTTCACTTTCAGTTGACAACCGAGGGTGAGGCCCGCTTTATCCAAATGCTGCAAAAACGCGGGGGAATGTTCTGATACTCCCGTCATAACCACCGTAGTTCCTTCCACAATTTCTGAGAGTTTACGGTAAATAAAACGGGGCATTTCGCCAGCAGCGTTAGGGATTGGATCGCCGTGGGGGTCAAACTTGGGATACCCCAAAAAAGCGTCCAGTTTTTCAATCAGGCGCTCTGAGCGTATATGTTCCAGTTCTTCGGCAATCACGTGTACTTCGTCCCAACCAAACTGAAGTTTTTCGGCCAAAAAAACTTCCCAAAGACGGTGCTTCCGAATGACCAACAACGCAAGCCGCTCACCTTCTTCGGTCAAGGTGACACCCCGGTATTTTTGATAATTAATCAATCCTTTCTCTGCCAACCGCTTAAGCATATCTGAAACCGACGCCGCCCGCGTATTGGTACTGTCGGCGAGGGCATTGGTTGAGACACCTTCCTGAGTCCCGATTGACAGGTAAAAGATGGTCTTGAGGTAATTTTCTTCCGTGAATGAATACAAGACTTTACAGTTTGTTTCAACAAAAAAACAAAATTTCGCTCACTTTTCTGCACTCACCATTCCAACATCTTTGATAAAACCCTGAATTTCAGGGAAAAATACTTGATAACTTTCACCAAAAAAGAAAATTTAGAAACGATAAATAAAAAATTTAGACTAATCTAAAAAAATTATTTGAAACCCCTTATATTTGTATTGCCTATTATTAACAAGCCATAAAAACACCTCGGTGGCACAGCTGTTTTGAGTACTAAATGCTGTGTCGCCACAAAACGAACAAAACAATGAAACTAATACTCTCTACCCAAAATATGCCTCTCGACCGCCAATCCCTTTCCGAAACCAACGCAAGCATTACCGTACACACAAAAGGCAGTTTTTGGAAAAAAATGTCGGCCTATATTGGGCCAGGTTTAATGGTTGCCGTTGGATATATGGACCCCGGAAACTGGGCGACCGACATCGCAGGCGGAGCGCGCTTTGGCTATACGCTGTTGTCTGTTATTCTTATATCCAATCTCTTTGCCATGCTTTTACAACACTTGTCGCTCAAGCTGGGTATTGCTACGGGCATGGATTTGGCGCAGGCTTGCCGCGCTTATTTTCCCAAAAAAGTAGCCCTCGTTTTGTGGGCATTGGCTGAAATAGCCATTACAGCCTGTGATTTGGCTGAAGTTTTAGGTTCCGCAATTGCCCTCAATCTGCTATTTCATATCCCGTTATCGGTGGGGGTAGTGATCACTACTTTGGATGTATTGCTGATTTTATATTTTCAGAACAAAGGGTTCCGCATCATCGAAAGCATTGTGGGTGGGCTGATTGCCGTCGTATTGATGTGTTTTGTGTACGAAGTCATCGTTTCTCACCCCGAATGGAGCCAAGTAGCGGGTGGATTGATTCCGCAAAAAGAAGTGATTACCAACCCAGGGATGTTGTACGTAGCCATTGGTATTTTGGGCGCTACGGTCATGCCGCACAACTTATATTTACATTCCAGCATTATCCAAACCCGCGCCTACGCACGCACGGATGAAGGGCGTAAATCGGCCATCCGTTATGCCACTATCGACTCAACGGCGTCGCTCGGCATTGCATTTTTTATTAATGCGGCCATTTTGATTTTGGCGGCGGCTACATTTCATACCACAGGCAACCAACAAGTAGCCGACATTACTGACGCCCACCACCTCCTCGACCCGCTTCTGGGTAGTCGATGGGCCAGCGTGCTGTTTGCCGTGGCTTTGCTGGCCGCTGGCCAAAACGCCACCATCACAGGCACCATGGCGGGGCAGATTGTGATGGAAGGATTTTTGAATCTACAAATGAAACCGTGGCTTCGCCAGTTAATCACACGGCTGATTGCGATTGTTCCGGCGTTGTTTGTTGCTATCCAATACGGCGAACATGGCACGAGCGAACTGCTTGTTTTTAGTCAAGTAATTCTCTCCATCCAATTGAGCTTTGCCGTGATTCCCCTGATTCTTTTCACCAACAAACGCGACTGGATGGGTCGTTTTGTCAACTCACGTTTACTTTCGACGGTTAGTTGGGTAATTGCCGCCATCATTGTGGTACTGAATGTATATTTATTGATAGATACTTTCACTTAGCGGTATTTTACCTAAAAAATACCTGAATTCCGGTATTGTGCACCGCTAGATAAACATAGATATTTGCACTCATAAAATCTGGTCCCCTTTTCTATAAGACACAGTAACAGCATTATCATTTTTCCTATTAGCAGCCTTTTTTACTTTTTTTATCGTTTTCAGCAGCTTTATGATGTTGTATTACATTTGAACCACAAAACAAATCGGCCAGTAAAGAGCGTAGTTCATCACTGGCCGATTTGTTTACTCTTTTTTCGCTAAAACCCTTCTTTCTCCTCTTCTTTCTCTTTTTTCTTAACAGGAACTTTGGCGGGCGTCTGCGCTACTTTTGCCCCTGGCTTGGCCTTGGGGTCAGTCGGCTTAGCCGCTGTTTTTGTATCCTTTGCCGTTGACGTTTTCGGGTCTTTCTTGCCCTTGGCAGGAGTTGCTTTATCGGCTACTTTTGTATCGGTTTCCTCCGTTATTTCTTCTTCGGCCTCCGTCTCTTCTATTTTAGGTTCTTTGGTTTTGGCGGGAGCAGCGGCCGCAGTTTTGGTTCCGCCGCTAGGAGCGGCTTTGGTAGGAGTACCCTTAGCGGGTGTCTTGGTATCTTTGGCCAATGTAGGCTTTTTAGGTCTGGGACGGTACATTGACATAAACCGGCTCACAAACATATCGCGCTCTTCTAGCCCGATAGGCAGTACTGTTGACTCCTTTTTATCACGTGATTTGACCGTAATAAAATCATTCACTTCCTGCACCGACGACACCATTGCCAGTTTTCCTTGCTGCCAGTCAAAGTAATACCAAACATCTTCCGACGACTCAATGTAGATACTCACCTCATCTCCCCGGGCGTTTTTGCGGATTTCAACCATTCCTTCCAACTCCGCATTTATGTCGGTGTTACCGAGGTTTGACACCCCGATTTTACCCACACTATAAAACGCATTTTGCGGCGCCGACCACCTCAAATCAACATTTGATAATACCAAGGATGCATTAAATTTGGGCGATGCATCAAACAGCGGCTTATACGCCGCCGCCGTACGAGCAATGTAGCTATCGGTGGCTTTTCGACCGATTAAGGCGGTCAATTTTGCCCCTAAACGTTCAAAATCAGGTTCTGCGGGGTCGCTGTTTTGTTCATCCAGATTCGTTTGAACAATATTCTCTGCGGCTTTGGTGATAATCTCCCGATTGGCGGGAAAATTCATCGAAAGCAGGGTATTAAAACGATACGAAGTGCTGTCAATGTTTGTTTGCACACTTCCCGACGCCAAAATCATCTCTTCTCCTTCTTTCTCGCCTCTTTCGTTAATCAAGTTAAGTTTTCCCACATAACTGATGGTGCCTTTGGCATCGTTGAAGGTGTACGCATTTTCCTCATCCACTAGCTCATCCGCTGATTTGGTCTCGGGAATGATTTTAAATAATTTGCTCTTCGCATCAAAACGTAACAAACCATGTGCTTCAAAAATAGTCTGGTCATTGCGGGCTTCTTTGGGCGATAAGAACGTACTGTATAGCCCATCAGCTCCTGCACGATAGTGTAATCCGACCGAAATCGGCAAATCAGACTCGTTTTTGAGGGAGGGGGTTACTTTCAACGCCACATCTTTGGTCGGCGTTTCTTTGAATGGAATCCAAGATGCAACCAAATCGGGGCGTTTTTTTATAATGGGCTTGATGTAGCCATCAAATTGCAGGTTTGGTTCGGGGGCCAACATTGTCATACCACCTTTGTACTGCAACCTCGGTCCCACCACAAAATTATCGACCTCCACAATCTCTGCCCGGGCAACGGTCGAAAATACCTTTGTTTTGTTCTGTGGAGCGCGGGTACTGGTTGAGGCCGAAGCCGTGGCTATCTGACGCAAATCAAAATTTCCCATTTTGACGGGAATGGTGTCATTGGTTACCGTAGCATATAGGTAGGTGGCATCGCCCGAGAATTTTGTACGGGATACAATCTGAATATTTCCGTTTTTCAGGCGGTGGTATTCATTCAACGTATCAAGAACCAAACGTGCGTTTTTAAACGGTGTCATTTCTCCGTTGCGGCGCACCACCACCAAACCCTTGTCAGGTAGCACCTTGGCATCAGCGGCTTTGATAAACGGAACCCCTCCGATGTTGAGCGTCATTTTTTCAATCTCATACAATGCCGACGAGCCGTTGAAGGTCAAGCCTTCTTGTTCGGGTGCGGTCGCCGTAAATGTTGACGTAGCCACATCGCCTTTCATCGCAATGGTTTTGGCATTAATATTCCATTGCGCGCGGTTGATAGATGTTCGATACGAGGCAAACGGAAATTCCATCAATGTGTTTTCCAACGAATTTTTGTTCGTAGCAATCCCCACCAATCCTTTCACGATGTTGAAATCAATGTCTACATTTTGCCCTAACAACACTGGCCGGGTGGCGTTGGTGGCTGAGATAATTTTATACTGCGACTCTCCCGCCAAAAACCCTTCTTTGTTAAATTTAATATCCTGAGAAGTAAGCTCGGAGTCGTCGCGACGCAGAAGGCCCTTGCCGTATAATCCCGTAGAGCGCAGCACAATACGCCCGTCTAGCTTGGTGGTAGCGTTATAAAAATTAAAGGTATTTCCTTTAGTAGTCAGCGACATACTATCGGCTTTGGGCATCCAGCGTAGGCTATAATTGCGCAGCTCTACTTTCGGAAAATAGGCTTTGCCAATGGTCGCTTCCTTGATTTCAGCCTCCGCTCCACTGGCAATCAATGAATCAGGCATAAACAACATGGCCTGGGTCGGAATGCGCGCACTCAAGTGGGCAATTTCGCCCTGCGAGCGCAACCCTTGCTTATCCATTACCAGTTCTTTTGTAAACTTTACGGTGGTATTGGACCCGTATACTTTATAACCAGCCGCGGGAGGCGTATAGTTAAATCCTAACGAATTGTCGGGCATGGAGCGCAGTTGTGCCTGAAACGGCGGGAAAATTCCCCCCGAATTAAATGTCCCGATAAACACAATGTCCTGTGTACCGAGGCTGTCATAATCCAATGAGGGTATCTTGAAGAATACTTTTTTATCGTAGATGAGCTCTCCCCGATCGGGTTGGTCAAAATAAACCGTCATTCCTTCGGGCACACTCAGGCGCGGGAATACCGAGTTTTTCTTACCCCCTGATTTATTTCCGGGGTCGTTTAGATAGATTCTTCCTGATTTTTCGTAGACAATATCGCCGCCCACTTCGGTCGAACTTCCTTTATCATAGGCTTCTTTGGGGATATACGTAATCTTGTCAATTTTGTTCAGGTCTACAAAAAACTTGTCGTAATTAAACATCAGATCGCGCCCATTGAACCTAAAGTTAGCTGACATCAGCAAGCCATTCATCATAAAATCCCGATTCTTGTAGACTTTGATTTGCTTGTCTGACGGAATAGCCACGATTTTCAGGGAATCACTAATGGTAAATTTATCAACCCCCCTAATCGTTAACACATTGTCTTTAAGGTCAATAGAAGCATTGGCAGTGGTACTGTTGGCGGGATAGAGCGACGACACCAGAAAATTGTCAAAGTCGGTTTGTTTGTTATTGGCCAACACGTACAAAAGCCCTTTACTGGCCATTCGGTACAGTCCCGTCTTGGGCTCAATAGCCAAGTACCCATCGACATTCAACTGACTAAAGGCAGTACGCAGCGCCGCGGGGTCACGTTTATAAAACAGTGCGACATCTTCGGCAAAAAAGGTCGGTGTTTTTTGTTTAGAAATATAGTTGGCCACCATCAGCAACGGATGAAAACCGTATTGTTCGCTCATGGCCCGAAAACGCTCTGGCTTGAAAAAACTAAAGGATTCAAAACGGACCGGAACGACATTTTTTCCCGCAATGACCGAAAACTCAATTTCATTTTTCACAAAACTCCAGCGTACCATTTCGGCGTCGATGTACATTTTATGGTACGAATCGGAAAAAAGGGTATTTTGATACCCCGTTCGCTCGGCTTTTTGAACCTTCACCAGTCCTTCCGAATCGTTGTAAGAAAGCCGAATGGCGGGGTGATACAAAGAATCTTTGTCGCCCAAATAAGTTGCAAAACTTGCCAACGGCGACGTAATGAGGGAGTCGGCAAATTCGAACCGACGGCTCGTTGATTTAAACGCTGTTTTGTTGCCGTTGCTGATAATCAGCGTTGAAGGCTCCTGGCTTAACGAACCGCTCGACAGTTTCAAACCCACCAACGACACGCCGCCTTTGTAGCGCATATTTTTGCTCAGTCCTTTCAACTGCGCGTCGTTCTGATAAGACACAAACCGTGGATACGGCGACGGCTGCCCCTTGGGCCGCCGCTTGCTTTCGTACTCAAAAAGTCCATCAATGGGTTGGTCAAGCTTGGCCGTATAGTTCAGCTTCGCGTCGTCGGTAATGAGTTTTGGTAGACCTACGTTAAAACTATAACCACCAAATGTAACGTAGACATCGGGGGTGCCCGCCATCTCCCAGGTCATTTTCCCGCCTTTCCCGAGCCAAATTCCTTCTTTGACCGCCAACTGACCGTTGGTTTGGGTGATAGGAACGGAGTCATTGGCGGTGGTCATGACTAAGTTTACATTTTTGAATTCAATAAGCGCTCCCGTCACGGTGGGCAAAGGCTTTTTTTCGTAAGCGGTGGCGCTGCTGAGCAACCCCGTCGAATCGGCAGTCACACTTCCCCATCCGTCATTGGCAGCGACAGGTTTGGTCGGGTCGGTTGCTTTGGCGGCATCGGCAGCCGCATCTACAAAGCGAAAGCTGAACGTACCCTCGAAGGCAAACAAACGGTTAAAATTTGAGAGATAAATCAGGCGATTTTCGAACAGGTTTCGCGCCGTTTCGAAATATTTAAGCGCGCTTTTTGTATCATAGGTTTCTACCACTTGCGTAGCCACGGTCAGGTAATTATCAACTTCGGCGGGGTTAGCGTAGGTTCCGTTAAAGGCCGCATTGATGCCGCTAAAAAACTGCTCAAAATGCGGCATTGCGGGTTTATAGCCTTTGGCCACCATGCGCCGCGAAAGCGCAATGATACTTTTCTGGTGATTTTGCGTCATACGACTGTCTAACCACAGCGTTTCTAGGTTCTTAGCCGCTTTGACATACGCCGGACTGCCACTCATCGCCATCATTTTTTGCGCATCGGCAATAAACTGCGCGGGGTCTTCGGAGAGCTTTACGACTTGGGCTTGTGTGTTTAAACCCAACAAGATAAAAACACATATTATAAGTAATGAGAACGGTTTCATAGACAGGTTTTTAAAACAAACTCTTAGGGGTATTATTGAAATCACTTGGCTCCACTATGTAGACATGCACATGCCCATAAACACAACGTAATTTGAAGAAAATAAACCATTTAATATAACTCAATTTAAGACCTTTTTATTTTGAATCAACGCCCATGTCTGAAGATTTTCTGTATTTCCTGTGGCAATTTCAGTATTTCCAAAAAAACAACCTGCAAACCGTTACGGGTGAGGCGCTTCAGATTTTGGCCGTGGGGCTGCGCAATACCAATGCAGGGCCCGATTTTCTGAATGGACGGGTGCTCATCGACGGATTGGAATGGGTGGGCAACATAGAAATGCACCTACGAAGCTCCGATTGGCACCGACATACCCACACGCACGACCGCACCTACGACAGCGTCATCCTGCACGTGGTCTGGGAAAACGACGCCGTCATTGCCCGCCCCGATGGCTCGTTGGTGCCTACACTCGCGCTCAAACCGCTGACATCCTTGGTGTTACTTCAAAAACACCATTCGCTCATCGATAACCACGAGGTGATTCCGTGCGCCGGTCAATTTGAACACGTACCCGAACTCCAAAAACGCTCCATGCTCGACCGCGCACTCCTGCAACGCCTCCAACGCAAGGCGGCCACTGTGCATGAAATGCTGGTGCGAAATCAGCAAGATTGGGAAGAAACAACCTATCAGTTGTTGGCCCAAAACTTTGGCTTTAAAATCAACGCCGAACCGATGCTTAGATTGGCGCAGGGACTCCCCCTCAAAGTCTTGCAAAAGCACCGCGACAATCGTACCCAACTGGAAGCGATGCTATTGGGCCAATCGGGGTTGCTTACCAACGCGCAAAATTCTGACGATTATTCCCTTACGCTAGAGCGTGAATATACTTTTTTAGCGGCCAAGTATGGCCTGAATTCTCACCAACTCCGCCTGCACGAATGGAAATTTTTACGTCTGCGTCCCGCCAATTTTCCAACGGTGCGCCTTGCACAATTGGCCACCCTGATTCAGCAGCAAACAAGCTTTTTTTCGTTGTTCATTCATGCCGAAAACGTTGAACAATTGAGTCGGTTGCTACGCGTTGAGCAATCGGCTTATTGGCAAAAACATTATTTGTTTCAGAAAGAGGCGTCGGCAAAAGTAGCCCTATTGGGCAAATCATCGGTTGAAAATATCGTCATTAATACTGTCATTCCACTTTTAGTGGCTTATTCGGAAGCCCGCGACAATCGTGTTTTTCTGGATAAAGCGATGGACTTTTTAGAACAACTCCCTACCGAAAAAAACCACATAACAGAGATCTGGACCGCGTTGAAACAAACCAAGAAGACGGCATTTGATTCTCAAAGTGTTATTGAACTTTACACGCATTTTTGCCAGCCCAAACAGTGTCTAAATTGCACGATTGGCACATCCCTTTTACGACATACCTAACCGTTTGATAATTACTTTTGGCGCGAAGAAACGATAATGTCTGCTTTTTTGTATTTTTATAAGTTCTTAACGCTTCCACAACCCCGTATGTATCGTCAAGTTTTATCTGCTTCTTCAGTAAGCCTTTTGTTGGTCGCTTTGTTGGCTTTCCGAGGCGACAATGAATTCGTTTCTTCCTTCCAAAAAATCAACGAAGATATCCTTAAAAACAGCCGAGCGTACGAAACTTTAGGCCATGCGGTATCTACTATCGGCCACCGACTAACGGGCAGTGTCAACGGTGCCAAAGCAGAACAATATGCTTTTAATTTATTCAAAAAGTACGGTTATACGGATGTAAAATACCAACCGTTTGAAGTTGAATCATGGATGCGCGACACCGTTACGCTCGAAGTTGTCCCCAATAAAAGCGATAATTTTCGGAGTGTACCCGTCGTGGCCTTGGCGCACTCGCCCGTGCAGGCGCGGGTCAATGGTGCCATTGTTGATGTTGGCAACGGCTTAGAAGAAGACTTTGAGGCGGTAAGAGAGCAGATTAAAGGCAATATCGCGATGGCAAACATCGGCTTGGTCAACGGAAAACCCGGTCAAAAGAATCTTCACCGCTCCGAAAAAACGGCCTTGGCCATTCAATACGGCGCTACGGCGATTATTACGGTCAATCAAGTGCCAGGCAATGTACTCCTAACGGGAACCGCCTCCGTGACTGGCTCGCTGATTTCCATTCCTGCCGTGAATATTTCTAAAGAAAGCGGTGAAGAAATTAGAAATTGGATAAAAGTAGACACGGATTTGCACGCCATTGTGGATATGCGCAACGTCAGTAAAAAAATCAAAGCCCGCAACATCATTGCTACTTTGCCTGGAAAAACCGACGAGCGTATCATCATCGGAGGACATCTGGATTCGTGGGATTTGGCCACGGGTGCCACCGATAATGGCCTCGGTTCCTTTACGATTATGGACATAGCCCGTGCCTTTAAAGCCCTTAAATTAAAGCCAAAACGAACCATTGATTTTGTACTTTTCATGGGTGAAGAGCAAGGATTATTGGGCTCGCGTCAGGTGGTGAAAGAACTCGTAAAAAATAAGCAGATTGACAAGGTAAAATTCATGATGAACCTCGACATGACTAACAATGTACAGGGCATGAACGTAGGTGGCCGCGATGAGCTAGTTCCTTTTTTTCAGGCCGTTGGCGAACAAATAAAGAAAGTAGACGCAAACTTTGCCAACTTGGTCGGCAGTCGTGCGGCACTGCATTCAGACCACCAGCCTTTCATGCTGGAGGGCATTCCAACGGGCGCACCTGCGGGTCGTTTAGCGCCTAATGTTTTCGGCTGCTACCACGCCGACTGCGACAACTTCAACCTTGTCAATCGAGAAGAAATGACCAATGGTGTGCGTTTTTCGGCCATGTTGCTCTACGCACTTGCCAACGCCGATGCGCTTCCTGCCAAAAAATTGGACAGCAATAAAACCCGCGATTTGCTCGTAGCTCAAGGCCTTAAAAAAGAATTGATTTTGGGAAAAGACTGGAAATGGAACGATAATTAACATCATTTATTTTCGGGACGCCCTAATGACGTCCCGAAAGTAACCTCAATCTACTTTGACTTTTCCACCTCCTGAATAACTTCTGAAATCGCCCGAATACATCGCATCGGCCGAAACTGGGCCGAGTGTGAACGTTCCTTTGGTAATTACCCGCACCATGTAATAAAACGTCTTCGGCGCGTTATCGGCAGTAGTATAATAATTGATGCGGTCGTCGCGAATATCGAAATGATTTGGGATGCTTGGTGCTTTAATCCACGGCATGTCGCGCGGCTCGGTCAGGCGCGGGTTTTCAATTTCAAAGGCTGCGGGAAGCAGGTCCGTGACCACCACATTTTCCACGGGCGAGCCATCGGTACTCGTCAGCGTGATTTTCACCACCACTAAATCATTTTGACGGAAGGTACTCAATGGCTGGCCGTTACGACTCAAAAACTGCTTGCGTACCCGCAGACCAGCATCCTCTTCTACATACGCACCCGAGGCGCTCAGTCCTTCGCTTTGCGCAAACCAGTAAAGAGAACCTTTGCCAGAAGCTGTAATTTGTAATTTACGGTTTGCAATTTGTGATTGTAATACCAAATCTTTCCCATCAAATGCCGCCAACTGCTTACTGCCTACTGCCAACTTAGCCGTTACCGTCGAACCAGCATTTTTCTTAGCCAATTTGCCTAATGCCAAAAACGAGAACGCAGCCTCTTGCGTATTTAAGTATGCGGTCGAATTGAGCGCCTGCGACAGGCGACGCGCCAAGGTTGGAATTTGCAGGTTACTCGGATCGGTTTCAATTAATGTATTCAGCGTCAGTGCTATATTCCGAATAGGCGACGCAAAACTGCCGCTCAGTTGGCGCGCAGAGCGGGTTTCGGCCAAAGCAGTTGGCAACAAAGCAACATAACTGCGCTCATCCCCAATTTGCTTAAAAGCCGCCGCCAGCAGATAGCGCGTATCTGATGTCAACAACTGTTGATTTTGTTTGTAATAATTCATCGAGGCGCGATTGGCTTTTCCGCCTATCGCCAAGGCATACAGCGAGTACAGCGACGAACGGCTCGCAATTGTTACCTGCGTGTAGCCGCTTGCTTCGTCGTAGGTGTAATCATACTCGGTAGCAGGTGAGCCCGTTTTAACGGTCAAATAATCCAACATGCGCCCCAAAGCCGATTGGTTGATTTCAAATCCAGCCCGTTGGGCTTCAATGAGGAAATGAGTAGCGTAAGCCGTTCCCCAAGCAGACTCTTCGGTACCGGCGGGCCAGTAGCTCACTGCACCGCTCGGCAACTGCATACTTTCTATTTTTTGAATGGCCGCCTGTACGTTGAAAGTGGGATTAAAATCACTCTCTCCGCTTTTAACCACGTAGGTCTTTGGCGCAATCGACTTGGCGATGTCGGCAAAATACAACTGCGGAAATGCTTTGGAGATCGTCTGCTCGATGCACCCGTGCGGATAGCCCAAGAGATAATCCAGGGCTTTGGCATACTGCACCATCGGCGAGCGGCTTACCACCAATTTACTGCTTACGGTAGACGGAATAAAACCGTTGCCGCTGAGATCAACCGTCCCGGCGCTTCCGCCGGCTATCACGCCGGATTGTGATGTTTTCAACAGGGAAGTGGCCGGACGTATCGTCAATTCCGTTTTTTCGACAAACTTTTCTTTGCCGTTATTGACCGTCACAGTCACACTACCCGTGCCCATTGCCTGTGCCGCTTTTACCACAAATGCAGTACGACTTTCTTTTTCGGGTGCAATGCTCAGGGTTTGGCTTTTGGCCTGCAGATTCTGAAGCTGACCGTTCACACTCAGGCTTACCTGCACGTTGGCAGCCGTTTTTTCGGTGTTGGTTACATTGACGGGTACAATCAGTTCATCATCGGGGCTCAGGAAGCGCGGCAAAGCAGTGCTGATTACGATTGGGTCTGCCACTTTCATGTTTTTGTTGCCCGAACCAAAACCATTGTCTTTATAGGCTACGGCCATGATGCGTAAGTCACCCGAAAACTGTGGAATATCGACTTCAAATTCAGCTTCCCCGTCCATGCCAGCGTCCAGTTGCCCAGACCAGTAGGCCACCAAATTGACCCGTCCGTTGGAAAGTGGATTGATGCGTTTTTCTAAATCATAACCATCTCCCCCCACGCTGCTGGTGGAAGCCAATGAAAGTTCGGGAAACAGAAATGGGTACAAATCGTGGCTACTAACCTCCAAGGCACGTTTTTGGTAAAAGAACCCATGAATATCTGGCGTTTGAAAATTCTTGATTTGCAAAATCCCTTCATCCACTACCGCCACGGTCACCTGCGCATTGCGGGCCGTTTTGATGCGAATCTTTTGCTTGGTTTTAGAACGGGATTTTTCCACGGCAACAATCTCTACAGGCAATTTCGTATCTTCATCTTCGACCTTGACCGAAGCAAACCCGTGCGCTACGGTCAGCGGCAGGTTGGAGTTGTCCAACGGTCGAATCAAGGTTGCGGAAATAAAGACATTAGGCAAATGATCACTGCCCACGGAGAAGCTGAATTCGGCAGATTTGTTATCGGTCGTTAAATAGGTGTGCTCCAGTACTTTATTGCGCTCAACGGTGACCAACAATTTACCCACAAAAGGCGTTTTGAACAAAACCGTGGCTTTGTCGCCTACTTTATAACTTGGTTTGTCAAATTCCATCAGCACTTCACCTTCGTTGCTCACTTCAAACGACGAGGCCGAAGTACTTCCCCAGCCGTAAGCGTAAAAGTTAACCACCGAATAGCCCGTTGCCGTGGTCGGTGTCCCCACCGACCCACCTATACGCCGTATCCGCACTTCATACTCGCCCGATACCGTAGGTACGTAACGAACTTCCGCCAAACCGTTTTTGAAATTCACGACGTTGGAATACACCACTTTTTCGCGCTTTTTGGAAGAATAACGCAATTGATCATTTTGCTTTTCCACCACCGTCTGGTAGTCCATGCGAATCACCTCTACTTGCGCCTGCGCCGTTGATTTGGGCTTGCCGTCTTTGTCAACCGCCAGCAACCCAATAGGCACTGGCGCATTGAGCCCCACGTAGTTATCGGCCATTTTTACGCCATAAAACACCTCCTGCGTAAATACATCAAAGCGCTTGAGGCGATTGACGGGGCGGCCCGTTTCGTCAAAAACCGTGACGTAAATCTTTCCTTCCAATACCCCCAAATCCTTGTATTCGACAGGGAGCGAAAATGCTTCTTTCACTAATCCATTATCATCGGTTACGCCCTGCCGCAGTACATTTTCAAATTTAACGGCATTGTCGGGCATATCAAAAATGTACTCTTTATAGTTAGTCGCAAAAAAGGCTTTGCGCTTGAGCGAAAACTCCATTTCATAATTACGCCCCGACGCGGGCGGGCCAAACAGGTTGAGCGCCGTCGCGTTGAGCGTAATGGTTTGGCCCGTTTGGTAAAATTCCTGATTGGTTTTGGCATCTACCTTGATGCGGTCGGGCATAAATTCCTCAATATTGAGCTTTTTAGAAGCCAGCAATACCTCGTTTGCGTTGTATACTTCCACGCTGTAGCCACCCGTCACGGCCGCTTTGTCGAGCGCCAAAGACGTTTCCACCGCACCTTCGCCGTTGGTCGTTACACGATAAGTTTTGAGTTCTTTACCGTTGGGTAGCAGCACTTTAATTTTGAGCGGTACCTCCCCCACACTTTTCCAGTTTTGTTGACGCACCACGGTATTGAAGTGAATCGTCTCGCCAGGGCGATAAATATCGCGGTCGCCGTAGATAAAAGCTTCAAAACCCGAATTATTGTCGCGCTTGCCCTCCACTTCAAAACGCGACGTTTCAATCTGCGTATCTTCCAGAAGGAGGTAATTAAAATCAGCCTCTCGGCTTTGGGCATCACCGCTGTGAGCCACGACCATCGCAATGGAGAAATTAGGGGCTTTTTCCGATAGTTTTTCAAACTTAACCACGCCTTTAGTGTCGGTTTTGCCCGTCAGTACGGTCTGATTATTGGAAGAGATAAGGCTGATCTCCAACTTGTCGAGCGGCTCGGCGGTTTTGATGGAATTAGCAAACACCCACAACTCATCCTTGCCCTGCTTCGCGATCAGGCCAATGTCCGACAATGACACCAATTTGTTGGCGCGTTGGTATTGCTCATCTTTCGACTGCACGCTCACCAGATAAATACCCCGAAAGGCGTTGGGTGCGTCCGGCAAGCCCAGATTAAGCGCCGAAACTCCCTTTACTTTGGGCAGGTTATCGGTTTCAACGGTTTTGTCGACGATCAGATCGCTGTACGATTGGTTGTCATCTTCCTGATAATTATAGGCACCCGTAGGTCCCCAATTGTCGTCGCCTCCCAAATACCCGTACTCTTCGTAGCGGTTATTTCTGAGGTATTGTAAAATGTTGTTCTCGTATATCTTCGCGATCTTTACCTGCACTTTAGGCACGTTTACGATCTGAACGCCTACGTTGCGTGCCCCTTTGGACGAAAGATAGACCGCTTTTTTATTGACAAAGGCAATACTCGCGGGCATCATGCCAAAAAACAGGTCTTTGCTGACCGCCTCTTCCAAGTTCGCCCCCAAAACGCCTTTCACTTGGTCGGTCAAGGTCAAAACATAGGTGTCGGTTTCGTTAAAATCTCCCCGAATGATAAACCCGTTTTCGGTCAGTTCGGCCTTGGTCTGTACGGCGGGCTGAATGGTATAAAAGGTCGACAGATCCACATTTTGGAGTTCCTGCGTGGTCACGACGCGCACCATGCCTCGGTTGTTCTCAAAACCCGTTTTTACTTCTTTTACTTCGAGGGTCGTGGCGGAGGGAATTGTACTGGAAAGCTTGATGTCTTCTTTACTGACATAGGCGGTATTGGGCACTTTCAAGCCCTTTTCGACCGACACTTCCAGCGGTTGTTCATTTTTATCGGCGGCGGCATCGGTCAAGGAAACCGTAACGGCCTCCGACGTTTGATTTTGGGTAACGGCAGAAGTAAGCGGTTTGTCTTCACTTTTCACCTTCAACTTTCCGCCCACCTCGCTGCCGGTAACGGTGTAGTTGAAATGCAGTTTGGCTTTGGCCAATGCTTTTCCCGTTTCGCGCGATTTGGTCCAGTAGGTTTCGGCGTCGGTGAGTTGGAGATATGGCGTATGAAATTCGATCTCTTCGCCCGATACATCATAGCGTTTTTCAATGGTTTTCTTTGCCAGCTCCTTGCTCAGCTCGGCGCGGTATTCGGTGGCGGGCTCAAAGCCGCTTGCGGGCGAAAAAATCAGTTCGTTGGGCGCGGTCCACTTAAACTTTCCCGCCACTGCCGGGATAAATTCCACAAATTTGGTTGACTCCCAACTGTTCAGTTCCGATTCGGGAACAATGTCTTTGTTGAACGTAAAAACCAGATTTTGCGCCAGATTGATCTCATCCTCAAAATTTCGCCCCACCACCCGAATTTCGTTGAGTTTTCCACATTGTGTGAAGAAAAGTGTGGAAAAAAGGATAGTAAAAAGGGAAAGGCGAACGAACTTCTGCGCTGTTACGGATTTAAAATCCGTGACAGAACTGATTCGGGATTTTAAATCCCGAATAGCGAGGACAAAAAAGCGACTGCTGAACAGGAAGCGCATTAGGGTAAGAGGTTTAGAATGTAAGCGTATTAACGCTGAAAGTACGCGAAATTGTTATCACAAAACAACAAAAGAATTTGCCATTTATTTGGCGGCCTGTAAACCCACTTCATCCTGTCGTATGTACCTTTTCGCCACGTCATTGAGGGCATTTGCCACCTTTATTTTCAAGCTTCATTGGGTTGTTTTTGATTTGCATCATCATCCTTATCTTTACCACTATGCAAATCAACAAATGGCGACTTTTCGGGCTTCATTATGCTATCATTCTTATCTTTTTGCTCTTATGGACTTTTGCTCTACATGATTATCTCTGGATTTATCGCACTGAACATGTAAACGCCTTTATCCCTTGGCAAACAATTCTAATAGACTTATTTGCCAACAAAAATGCTCCCTTTATCAATGCGTTTTTGTTGGCTTCAATATCAACTTACTTTTACTTGTATATTTTTCAGGATTTGATCCAAAAGCAGTTTAAACGTTTTGCAATTAAATTTTGCTTATTCCTCGGGTTTTTGATATTACTTCAAATCTTTCTTTGGGCTTTTCACGATTGGTTACTGTTTAATTACACTTACGAATATGAAAAAAATCAGGCATGGATAGAAACTCAAAAAAATAATGGTAATCTCTTTCGTCCATTTTTTTCTCTTTTAATGGATTCTTTTACGATTCTTACTCAAAACGGATTCGTAAGTTTGTTACTTGGACTAGGGATTAATGATATTATCTTTTATCTCCTCTACACCGCCTTCTTTACCCTCATCATGTACGTTTGGCAAAGCCGCAGGCGGGAAGCAGAATTGGAAAAATGGCAACGCGAAACGGAGATTCAAACCCTGAAAGCGCAGTTGAACCCGCATTTTTTGTTCAATTCGCTCAATACCATTTATAGCTCGGCACTGACCGAAAAAGATACCTCCACGGCGCAGTTGGTCCAACAGCTTTCAGGGATTTTGCGGCACAGTGTCGAGGAAGTGCAACAGGAGAAAACAGATATTCAAAAAGAACTGACGTTTATTGAAAAATACATCGCCCTCCAGCGCGCCCGCTTGCCGGAGCACCCCAATGTTTCGATTCAATCCACGCTGTTTTGGGATCAGGAACCGGCTGACATTGCGCCGCTGCTGCTGATTCCGTTGATCGAAAATGCGTTTCAGTATGGCGTCAGCATTGATGAGCCGAGCTTTGTGCGCGTGGACTTGCGCGTGGAAGACCGAACACTGCATCTTAGCGTTGAAAACAGTATTACAACTCATCACGCCGAAAAAAAAGGCGCAGGAACGGGCCTGAAAAATACCGAAAAACGCTTGGCGTTACTTTATCCTGACCGGTATTCCTTCCATTGTGACCGACAAAAAGATACCTTTGAAATTGATTTGACCCTTCAGCTGTAAGCTATGAAAATCTCCTGCATCGCCATTGACGACGAACCGGCCTCTTTGGCCGTCATTGAGCAATACGCAGAACTGGTGCCGTTTTTGGCCTTAAAACGTACGTTTGTGAGCGTCAAAGAGGCCTTGGCTTTTCTAAAAAATGAACGGGTAGATTGCATTTTTTTAGATGTAAAAATGCCCGATCTGCCCGGTACGGAACTGGCACGCATTCTGCGCGGACAAACGCAGATCATATTCATCACCGCCTATTCCGAATACGCCGTGCAGGGGTTTGAGGTGCAGGCCCTTGATTATCTGCTGAAACCCATCGAATTTGACCGTTTTTTGCAGGCGGCCAATCGGGTTCATGCGCACTTGAGCCAACGCGTAGAAGGTCAAAGTTCCATTTTTGTCAAGGAAGGCTACGATTGGATACGGGTGTCTTTGAACGAGATCCAATACATTCAGTCCGATACAAACCTGCTGTTCATTTACGAGCGAAATCGCCGCGTCATCACACGCATGACCATGATTGAGATGTTGAGTTTATTACCGTCGGACCGATTTATGCGTGTTCATAAATCGTTTATTGTCGCGATTGAAGCCATCCAAAAAATAGAACGCCATCAACTCACCTTGGCCAAAGGAAATGTGCCGATCGGCGAACTGTACCGCGAGGGCCTGGAGCGGTTGCTGTTGCGATAAAAAAAGAGAGCCGCCCTTTTATTTGGCGGCTCTCTTCGTACATATTACTTTAATTCAGTGATTTACACCAACTCTCCATACAACGCCTCACGCTGCGCTTTTACGCGGTCGTCGGTGATGTATTCGTCGTAGGTCATGAGTTTATCAATGATGCCGTTTGGCGTAACTTCGATGATGCGATTGGCTATTGTTTGAATGAATTGGTGGTCGTGCGAATAAAACATCATCGCACCTTTAAATTCAATCAAACCGTTGTTAAGCGCGGTGATAGATTCCAGGTCCAAGTGATTGGTGGGGTCGTCGAGGGTTAGGAAGTTGGAGCCCGAAAGCATCATTTTCGAGAGCATACAACGTACCTTTTCACCGCCTGAAAGCACACTGGCTTTTTTGAGCGATTCTTCGCCCGAAAACAGCATCCGACCTAAAAATCCGCGAATAAAGCTCTCGTCTTTTTCTTTGGAAAACTGACGTAGCCAATCCACTAGGTTGTCGTCGGTTTGGAAATAATGGTCGCTGTCTTTCGGGAAATACGCATTGGTGACCGTTACGCCCCATTTAAAATCGCCCGAATCAGGTTTGATTTGCTCCTGAAGAATCTCAAACAAGGCCGTGATGGCCAAGGTATTGCGCCCGATAAAGGCCACTTTATCTTCCCGATTCAGACGGAACGTGACGTTGTCAAACAGTTTGGTTCCGTCTTCGGCGGTTTTGGAAAGACCTTCTACGCTCAATACCTGATCGCCGATTTCGCGCTCAGGTTTGAAATTGATGTAAGGATACTTACGCGACGAAGGCTTGATTTCGTCGACGTTGAGTTTTTCCAACATTTTCTGCCGTGCCGTTGCCTGCTTCGACTTGGCGACGTTGGCACTGAAACGACGAATAAACTCCTCCAATTCTTTCCGCTTCTCGTCTGATTTCTTGTTTTGGTCGGCGCGTTGTTTCAACGCCAATTGGCTTGATTCATACCAGAAGGTATAGTTACCGCCGTACATCTGCACCTTACTGAAGTCAATATCCACCACGTGCGTACACACTTGGTCGAGGAAGTGACGGTCGTGGGAAACCACGATGACGATGTTCTTGAAGTTGTTCAAAAAGTTTTCCAACCACATCACCGTTTCTACGTCCAAGTTGTTGGTAGGCTCATCCAACAGCAAAATATCAGGGTTGCCGAAAAGAGTCTGGGCCAATAACACCCGCACTTTTTGGCTAGGATCGAGGTCGGTCATCTGGGCATAGTGAAGGTCTTCTTTGATACCCAAACCGCTCAATAGAGAGGCCGCTTCGGGCTCTGCTTCCCAGCCGTCCAACTCGGCAAATTCGGCTTCCAAGTCGGCGGCCTTTTCGCCGTCGGCTTCCGTAAAATCTTCTTTGGCGTAGATGGCGTCTTTTTCCATCATGATGTCATAGAGGCGTTTGTGCCCCATGATCACCGTTTGCAACACCTGAAACTCGTCAAACTCAAACTGATTTTGTTTCAGTACGGCCATGCGTTGGCCAGGCGTAATGGCAACCGTACCCGTCTGTGGGTCTATTTCGCCCGACAAAATTTTCAAAAAGGTGGATTTCCCCGCCCCGTTCGCCCCAATGACCCCGTAGCAGTTGCCCGGGTTAAATTTAATATTTACTTCGTCGAAAAGCACCCGTTTACCGTAGCGCAACGACACGTTTGATACCGTTATCATTAATGAATTGAAATTTTCTGTAAAAGATGCTGCAAAAATACAAAATTTTCGGGGGAATACGGATTATAAATATACCTGTTCAATGGCCTTGCTTGTTCTGGCCATCTCCATTGGTCAGCGAAAGAGATAACCCATTTTGGTGACTGGCAGATGATTTATGATTCATCACAAATGCCCCGGCTGTTACAGATTTTTTGTAGGTTGACGCTTACATCTGGATACAATAAAAATATCTCACTATGTCATGCCAAAACGACACATTGAGACATTGATTTATGACAGGGCCGCCTGCGCGGACGATTCGTTGCGACAATTTTGAGCGTTTATTTGGAAGAGTTTTCAGGATTGATTCTTGTCTCACAAAAACGGGCGTTTTTTGAGGCGAATTATTTACATTTATACCATGCTTAAAAATCTCTATATTTTCCTTTTAAAGCTCAGCATAGCCTTACTGATTAGCTCGTGCAATTCCAATAAAAATGGTCAGTCGGCTATTATAAATCATAAAGCAAACAGCAAACTCTACAATGCTTTAAATCAATTATTTGATAGCGATTCATTACATAGAAAAGATTTACTTTTAGTCAAAGAGTCTATTCGAGTCTATAAAACGCAATGGGGAGATGATTATTTCCTAAAATCTGCCAACCCAACTGAACCACCCCCACCTCTTGTTCTTTATATTACTCTGAGCGAACTTAATACCTATGTAGATAAGAAACTTTTAAGACTGGATGAAGTCAATTCAATGTATGCAGCTATTGACTCAAGTAAGGCTCTCAATTTTGAAGCAAATCATTTAGCGATGAAAGGAGTAAGTTCAGACTCGCTCTCTATTTTTTTTATTGGCCTTAGAAAAAAGGGGGCATTAAGGGGAGAAATTTATCAAAATCTGAAAAATTGGTACGGTCGCAGTACTGTTTTGCAGATTTCTTCTCCTGTTTTTTCAAAAGACAGTACCAAGTTATTAGTATTAATCAAGCTAAACAGCAACTCTAAGTCCTTGATTTATAAATACTTGCTAGAAAGTAAGTTAGAAAAATGGCGTATTGTAAACAAAGCAAATAAAGAGATAGAGAGTTAATCTAATATTACTACTTCACATTTCACTCCCCTCCTATTAAATCTGATACAACGCTTTCTACGCTTCGTCGGAATTTGCCGGCAAAGTGCCTCCGCACTTGCTACTTTTGATTCAACAAACAGCCGAAAGCACCTAATTCAAAAAAAAAATTAACCGAAACTTAAAACCTTTATAACCATGAACACAACCTTCACCTCCGCTCCCGAACGCAATGAATTTTTAATGAAAATTGCCCGCCGTCGGGTGAAATTTCAAAAACACGCCATCGTTTATTTAATCGTTTGTTCTGTTATTTCGTTGCTGTGTCTGGTCTCAGGCGGCCGAGTACCCGTTGATTTGTGGTGGGCGTGGGGTATTGGCTTAGGGTTTCACGGCATCGGAGCTTACGGCCTGCTACTGGACGAACAAAAAGCCACGGAAGAAGAATACCTAAAACTGATTCGTCAGGAAAGAGAAAACTAAAAACTGCTCACCATTATTAGCCAATCTCAGGGTTGAGTTGCAAAAAAATGGGGGATGAGTTTAGCTACAAACGTTAAACTTATCCCCCATTTCCGTGATGAAAAATGAAGAATAGGTTGCATTTGCTAATCATTTAGCCAACATTTGTATCCGTCAACACCTTAGTTTTGAAAAAGCGGCGGCTACCCAAAACGATGAAGAGAACGTTAGTAATTGGTGATATACACGGTGGACTGAAGGCTTTGTTGCAAGCGCTTGGACGCGCGGAGATTCAACCCAGCGATACCCTTATCTTCTTGGGCGACTACGTAGATGGTTGGAGTGAATCCGCACAGGTCATTGAATTTCTGATGGAACTTGCTACTAAGCAAACCTGCCTTTTTATGAAAGGAAACCATGATATGTGGTGCGAAAACTGGCTCGACAGCGGCCTTGCGCCCCACGTATGGCTCATGCACGGCGGAAGCAGCACCGCAGAGAGCTACCGCTACATGGATTTTCAAACTCGCCAAATCCATTTGTCATTTTTCAACCAATTGAAAAGTTATCACATCGATTCCCAAAACCGTCTGTTTGTGCATGCGGGGTTTGGCTCCATTCACGGCCCCGAAGATGAGCACGATGACAACAATTTTTTGTGGGATCGAACCCTCTGGGAAACCGCGCTGACGATAGAACGCCGGAATCAAAAAGACGAAACCATGATTCCCAAACGCTTGAAACTCTTTAAAGAAATATTCATCGGCCATACCCCAACGCTCAATTATAACATTGAGGTTCCGATGCACGCTGCCACGGTTTGGAACATAGACACGGGGGCCGCTTTTCACGGCAGACTCAGTATCATGGACATTGACACCAAGGAGTTTTGGCAAAGCGACGTAGTGCAAAGTTTATACCCCAACGAAAAAGGGCGAAACAATTAAGAATACAATAAATTCACAATCAGATACTTACCTCATCAACTCCCGCAATACATCCAACGATTTGATTTCGCCCAAACCTTCTAAATGGATTTTGAAGTAAAAAATAAGGGTATCCAATAACTGCCCCCGACGCTGTCGGTCCAACAACGCAGGGTAATCAAACGGCATCAAAATGAAGTTTTGAGTGACTTCGCGGGTGGGAGCATCTAGTGCGTAAGGATAGAGATTTTCTTTGAGTTGCTGTTCCATTTCATAGACAGTTTCGGCCCCAAACCCCAGATAAAAGGCGTATTTAGCCAGAAACTGCAAGTGAAAATTCTCAAAATGTTGGTCGGCTTCTTCGAGATAGATAATCCCTTCCATCAAAAAATGAAAAAGCGGCTGATTGGCTTCTTCTTCGCGCAGGGTTTTGACCAACATTTCCGTCACAAACAACGCAATGCTGGATTTGATAAAATCAAACGGCAAACTTCGAAACGGCAAACTGCACTTCACTTCCGAAAGCCGATGAATGGTTTGCTCTTTGTTTTTATGATAAACGACCAAATCCAATAAAGTAAGCGGCTGAAAAAGAGCGATGCGGTTGGTTTTGGATTTTGCACTCCTTACGCCATTGACAATGTAACTTTGAATGCCAAAATCTTCGGTGTAAATCTTAACGATAATAGAAGTTTCACGGTAGCGAATATAATTGAGAACAATACCGCGTGTTTTGTGGAGCATGAGTGTAACTTTGAAGCGAAAATAACACAAAATGTACAGATTCTTATGAAACCAAAGCTATACGTTGTCAAGATTGGCGGAAATATAATCGACAATTCCGAGGCGCTACGTTCTTTTCTGACCTCTTTTGCGGCGTTGAAAGGCAATAAGATTTTGCTCCACGGAGGAGGTAAAATCGCCACCCAAGTGGCCGAAAAATTGGGAATCCCTACCGAAATGGTGGAAGGGCGCCGTATCACCGACCACGCCATGCTCGATGTGGTAACAATGGTCTACGGAGGATTGGTAAACAAAAACATCGTGGCCACCCTTCAATCATTAAACAGCAACGCCATCGGGCTTACTGGCGCTGATGCGGGCCTGATTCGAGCGCACAAACGCCCCGTCAACGACAAAGTAGACCCCGTGATTGACTACGGTTTTGTGGGGGATATTGACGCGGTCAATGGCAAACAATTGACGGCCTTCCTGAAAAACAAACTCCTGCCCATCATCGCACCTTTAACGTTTGACCCCGCCTTGGGCGTGATGCTCAACACCAATGCCGACACCATGGCCTCGGCCGTAGCCGTTGGTTTATCAGAATTTTATGACGTAAATCTGGTTTATTGTTTTGAAAAAAACGGCGTATTGCTCGATGCCGACAACGACGACACCGTCATTCCTGTACTGACCCCTGAACTCTACGCCACGTGCAAAACCGCAGGAGCTATTTATAAAGGCATGATTCCGAAACTGGACAATGCCTTTGCGGCCCTGCGCAACGGCGTTGCGGAAGTGACTATTTGCCACGCCGACCAACTCGGTCTGGCATTAACCAAAAAAACAGCTGGCACAAAACTTACGCTTGGCTAATTCAATCTATCGCCATTTTTCTCATTTTTTCATCATCCTATAATAACATGACTCCCGAACAAAACCTTGTCAATCTGGGAATTACGCTTCCATCACCTCCCGCCAAAGGAGGCGTTTATACACCCGTCGTTGTAACGGGCAATTTGGCCTACATTTCTGGACACATCTCTTTAGACCTCGACGGCAGCCTCATTGCGGGCAAAGTAGGCCGAGACCTCACCGCCGAAGAGGCAAAAGAAGCCTCCCGCAAAACGGGCTATTTGTTGCTTGCTACGCTTCGTTCTTATTTCGGCAGCCTCGATAAAATCAATAAAGTTGTGAAAATTCTGGGCATGATTAACGCCGTTCCTGAATTTGAACAGCACGCCTTCGTCATGAACGGTTGCAGCGAATTATTTGCCGAAATTTGGGGGCCCGAAAAAGGCGTTGGCGCCCGTAGCGCCGTAGGAATGGGCTCTCTCCCGCGCATGGCCGCAATCGAAATTGAAGTAATTTTTGAACTGGCGTAAATATCTCACCGCATCTGTTTGCTGTCTTACATTTAGCAGCCCTCTCCTTGTTTAAGGAGAGGGCTGGGGTGAGGTAAAACTTACAACTCTGCTACGTTAAACCGCACCTGGATTCCTCCTGCGGTGGTAGCCCTTCTGAAAGAGTTAAGTACGTACGGATTGTTGAACGTACGGTCAAAATAAAGCTGCAAACTCCACAATTTACTGACGGTATAATTAAGTTGCGGACGCAATTGGAAGTTATAATTACCCGCAATCGCCGTGGGCGGCTCGTCAAAACGCCGCTGTATGGCGCGCGTGTCGCGAATGGTAAAGTTGCACTGAAACTGCAAATCGTTCTTCAATTTTTTGAACTCCCCATTGATTCGGAACGGAATCCGCACATTATTTCGGGTCAGGCCCAACGTGATGGTTACGTCGCGGTTAAATAATTCTGCCACCTGCGAATTTGACAGGTTGAGTGAAATATTCCGGTCTTGGTTATAAGCAAAACGCATGTCAATCTTGTTTTGCGTCCGCGCTCGAATGGCAATCAAAGGAGCAAATTTCTCTGACAACGAAATAGTGCTCATTACAAAAATAGGAAGGGCACTCCCATTTTCGCCCGACAATAACGCAAGTTGGTAATCCCGATTGTCGAGGGTCAAGTATTTGGTATACAAATCATTGTAATCTAAAGAAGAAGTAAAACTCCCTACACTGTACGTAGATTGGTAACTGTGCTCTAAGGTAAACGAACTGAAAATTTTCTTAAACCCGGGCAACTGGGCAAGTCCGTTGTAATCGACTCGCCAATTGGGCAGCGGAAAACCCAAAAAGGGATTGGTGCGGGCTTTGGCTGGGTCTTTCTTAGGGTCACGTCCGTTGTAAGCGGCAAAAAAGGCCGCAATCAGCACATCCTGTGAGTTTTGATTATATTCTCCCCCTTTGTATTCAGGATTAGAACGTTGTTTTTCGGTAAGGATTTGCACAAAATCTTCACGGTAAGCCTTAAACTGTTCAAAAATCGGGGAACTGTTGTCGTCATTGATTTTAGCAAAAGCCGTTCGGAACGACATGAATGACATCTGGAAGTTTCCAGTTCTGACGGGGCTTTGGATTTGGTAACTGTTGCGATTGGTTGAGTCCACTACTCGGTAAAACATGCGGTATTCATCACCGCGCGTAAGTTGGGCGCTGATCTGAACTCTGAAATCTTTAAACGGCTCCAAACGGGTATTTATTCTGAATGTCCGATTGTCGGTCTGTACAAAAGGCACGTTCAGCATGGTGCTTTGTGTCAAATCGCCTTTCGCCGCCGCATCGTAAAGTACTTTGGTGCTTTGACTGCCCAAGATAAATCTTGTTAATGAACTAGGACGGGTGCCGTCTAACCCCCAAAAACCTGTACTAGAAGGTAAAAATCCAGGAAGGGTGGTGGTAAGCATTCGAGTATAATCCACGTCTATGCCACGCACGGTCATCAGCAGACGGGTTAGGTTTTTAAGCACTTTACTGGGCTCCCGGCTGATGTCTTCGTCGTCTCCTGGGCTACGGGCAAAGTTTTTACGCGGGGGTGACGGATTATTGGCAAAGCGCAGATAACGAAGTTTATTATATAATTTAACAAAATCGACCTTTCCTCGAATTCCTTGCTCTCTGCCATTACGAAGGATATTTCCCAAAAGAAAATTCTCAGAATCGGTCAAGCGATAACCGCCCGCCTGAAACGCTGGATTTTGGTTTGCGCCATAGCCGCCAGTGTTGCCTACTCCGTAGCTATTATTTCCACCAAACATCGACATACCCGGTGAGCCTGACGAAAAGGACGGCCCCGAGGAAGAATATGATGTAATCGGCGAAAACTGATACATAATGTTATGGTTGTAATCAGCCGTCATCCAATCCAACAACGGAATTTTTTCCAACGGCAACCGGTAGGTCAGTCGTATTTTCTGGTCAAAATTTTTCATTCTTCCCAGATTTCTAAAATTACGCCAGACGACATCCTGCTTAGCCTGCGTATTAATATCCCCTTCGGGCTCATCAATCACGGCATTGGCCAAAGCGCTGTAGCTCAGCACCACATTTTTGGTCAAGTTCCATGACAAATCATAGCCACGATTGAATAGGAAATATTTTTCAAACAAAGGTGCCTGATTGGCATCCGTAAGGTCGGCACTACGGTACAGCGTACGGATAAAACTCCGGTCGGCGTCAAATCTGATGGCTACTTGGGTAGGGAGCAATGAAAGGTTGAAATCTTTCAGTAGTTCCAAATAAGGCCGCTCAAAACTCTTCACGGTACGGAAAGGCTCCCACGAACGCTGCGGAAAGCCGTATTGATACACAATGCCGCCACGATATTGCCGTTGGGCGTAATCAGCAATGGTACTGGTTCGGCGAGTTTGTTCGTTGTAGGCATACGTAAACGATAGATTCTCAAAGTCCCAGAAATGCCGCTTGGCGTTGGGTCCTAGTTTGGTTTTACGTACGTTGGAAAAATTAAACCCGCGCCGCTCGGCTTTTTCGGTAGAGGCATTTTCGAGTTGTATCCGTCGCGGGTCATTTTCGGCGTAGTTTGCCAACGACATCGCCAAAGGTGTATCAGGATCGTAAGGATTGAAATGCGGTTTTACGTCGCGCAGGTCGTAGTTTACATACAACGGAATTTTAAAGCCCCATTTTTCAGGCAAAAATTTATCCAGCGCCAGCGCCGCCGAAAGGCTAAACTCGCGCGAATTGTCGCGGGAGCGGTCAGTTAGTTTTTGTTGAACCCCACCAAAACCAAACGTGGTGTATTTTCCTGCCACTTGTACCGTACCTAAATCGGCAAGTTTAATATCCGCCCGCGCAATCGCCGCCGTTCCCGACTGATTGTCAAAACCCTGCACGTGCATTTCGTTGACCCAAATACAAAAGCTTTTGGGTTGTTGGTCGGGCGTGCGTGGGTTTCGCAACCCAATCATGATAATCATCACGTTGCTCAAATCTGGCCGCCCCACCACGGTAATCCGGTACACTCGCCCAAGGGCATCCGTTTTAGTGACCGTGTAAGGTGCCGAAATCGTCCCACTTGCCTGACGGTCACGCTCGGCTTTGGCCTCTATCAGCCAAGGTATTTCAATATCAATTTCGTTTTGTTGGGGCCAAACTCGCTCAGGGTCTGATTCATTGGGCGGCGTGGCCTGCAAATTAGTCACCTCAATTTCGTAGTAATGTTCCGAAACATCCGTTCCCAAACGCATAAATGCCGACACCTGACCATTTTCATTTTGGTCATTTTGCATGTGCACAAACATCTTCAGGCGTTCACGGAAAAGTAAGTTTTGGCTCGTTACATTCTTAAAAGCCGCTCTTGAGTCCCCATCCCGCAAGTTGGTCACGCAGAGGCTCATGGATTGCTCGTTCAACGGGCGTTGGTTGGGGGTAGTATAGTCCACATCGCGCTGCCATCCCGGAGGTACAGTGTAAATATTGCGCCCTTGCCCCTGTCCGCCCGTGGTTACGGGAGCGCTGTTTTCTTCCACACTGACGGTAGCAATTTTAAATTGCGCGTCGTACGGCTCGGGTACTTCCTGCAAACCTCGGGCGTTGAGGTCGCCCGTGTACTTACGATATTGCGTGGCAACCATTTGCAACTGCGCAAAACGCAAAACCACCGGCTGTTCCCAATCGGTCATGTACATCCGCACAAAACGAATGGATTTAAACCCGTTGATGTTTCCGACTTTGCGCGTAAACTCCCGCACAGGGATACGGAACAAGTACCAATTTACTTCTTCACCAGCACCGTTGGGGGCACTTACTTTATCCACAATATACGGCTTTCCTACATCCAACTGCCCCGGCTTCAGGTCTACTTCGTATTCATAATAAGCCTCTTGGTCATTGATGGTATTGTCGGTGTTGAGGTCTTCAATATCGGGTAAATTCGTGGCGGCGGCGGTAATTTCATTGTTGCTCTGAAACTCTGGCGTATTGTTTTCTACCCCCATGTAATTTTTATAACGCTCAACAATTTTCTTGTTGGCGCTGTCGGCTTTGGCACTGAAATAAAACTCAAAGTCATCCCCCGACGGGTCGGTTAGGATTTGATTACGGGCTTCTGTTTTGAGGGTAGGCGGAAGGTTCTGAATGTAATTTTGGAAGAAAGTCCGCTCTTCGTCATTGCTCAAGCCATCCAATCCTACGTCCTGCTTGGGCCGAGCGCCTGCCTCGTTGGTAAACGCATTGATAATATACTGCTGCCGGGTCGAATAGCCCCACGCCGATTGCGCCACGTTAGCAGGAAGGGGGCCCGTAGTAGAGGTTCTTTTTTCGTCCAAAGGCAAGCCGTTCTCGAAATCGTACCGTCCGTTTTTAACCACGTCTTCCGAAACCTCACCCAAGTTAAAGTACAATTTCCCGCCCGTCGTGTTATTGGTATTGGTCACCCCATCACGAACCACCCCGTTGGGGCCTTCTTTAAAGGGGTCCATCAACCAAAACTCCATGATTTCGACGTTGGCATTGTCAAAATCAACGTCTGACCCAATGGCCCGCGTAATGGCACCAAAGTTTTTTCGTGGATTTTTGAGCCTTCCGTCGGGGTCAAGGTCGGTATTAAAATTATACATTCCCCGTTCACGCGGGAAATACGCAATGTCCAGAATATTTTCGGGCAAATTGACCAAGTACTGCCCGCGTCCTTTGAAAATATCTTGCGGGGTAAAAAGCCGCTCGTAGAAATTATTAAAGTCTTGGGTCGTAATGTTTGGGCGAACGCTCAACCCCACTTGTGCTTGGGGCGAAAACGTGATATCAATAGTATAGGCAGATATTTTGGCGCGGTTGTAGGCATATTCCAGCGGATTGGTCGGAGTGCCTTGCGGGAATTGCTGCGGAGTGCCACCCAAACGCCAGCGCGTCGGTTGGCGAGTTAGGTCAAACTGCGTACGAGCCGCTTCAAAATCATCAATCATGATGCGGTTTCTAACCTGAGGGTGCAAGCCCGCAAAAGACTGCGCGACTTCACCCTGAAACTGAATAGCCGATATCTCTTTGGTCTGCAAAAGAGGCAGTTTGTCCAACAATTTTGTCAGAAAACGAGATTCTTTCCGAAAAGTAAGGTCGGCCCCAATGATGCTGTTGTTGACGGGGTCGTTGCCCAACGCGGCGCGGGTCAAAAAGCCCGGCGGCGTTTCGCGCATATTCATGGCGGTAAGCCCAATCTGCATATCGCGGTTAACGACGTAGTTGAGGCGCGTACCTAACAACCGACGAATTTGGTTTTGAAACAAGTCTGGTTGTTCATAACAAATTTCAATGTCACGACCTGAATTCAGCACACTTTCATTGATCAACCGCACCGATCCAGATTGGCCTTCGACGGCATAATCAATCCCTGGCTGGAGCTGAACACCACCCGCACGTACGGTTACTGATTTTTCAGATACGCCAAACGGCAATGGAATTGACGCCCCGCCCGACGAGCCTTGAAAAGACCCTTTCAAGAAGAATTTATTTTTCTCGGTTACCTGCTGCGCGTCGATTTGGGTAGTACGATACAGTTCATTAAAGACGTATTTATTGGCTAATACAGGATCGCTGTTGAACTGCTTCACCAGATTTGAACCAAAAGGCTCCAAAACGGGAAAAATAATACGACCAAAACGACTGTCAATCGTGACATTGTCTACAAAGTCAAAGTTACCATCACCAATGGCTTTCCCTGAATTATCCAAAACGGGGTCATTGAGCGGGTTCAACTTATCCAATCCCATCACCCGCAACAGCGGCACGTTGGCAATCGGCCCTTCCTGCAAGTTGGGGTTATCAATACCAGTTAGGTCATCTTTATAGATAACCCGCATCTGAAAATTTTGCTTTCCTACCTGCGTGGTGTTCAATGAGTAAATGTTCTTCATCATCAAATTCCACATCGGATGGCTCGTATTATTACGAATCGTGGATGATTTCAACAGTTTCAGCACCAATACCTCATCATCGCGGCGCGCCTGGTAATCTTCGGTGAGTTCTCCTACTTTATATTTTTGTCCGTTAAGGGTGTATTCATAGGCCACGGCCAAAATCTCATCGTTGCGCAAGGGCGTTAGTAATGAAATATAACCCAGTTCGGCCTGAAATTTATATTCGCGTTCGTTCAGTTTTCGCGCACCGCGCAGAAGGTCATAATCATCGCCCCGACGGAGGTTGTAGCGGCTGTCGAGCGCAAAACTTGTTTTATCTGCTTCGCGAAGTTCGGGGTCATTGGTTACTTTTTGATACAGGCCGTTGCTTTTGTTGTTGACGGGCTGATTGGCCACAATTGGCGCCAGATTTGGATTAGCGCTATTGACGGGAGCCGATTCTCCCAAATCAGAAAAAGCGACAAAGTTTCGTAGGGTTTCGGTATTGTTGGTACGATTGGTTACGTACACTTCCAGACGGGTAATGGTCACCCCCGACATAACCAGCGGGATATTGCCTAACCAGCGTTCATAATTATTGCGGAAGAAGTACGACAGAAAGAAGTGACGATTTTCGTCATAAGCATCTGCTCGTATTTCAAACGGACGATTTTGCACCCCTCCCCGCAACGTAATACACTGTTGTTTAGACCGTTGCTGTGAAGCCACCACCGTTGTAGTCAAACGCCCGAAACGTAAATCAACCTTGGCTCCGAATAAATTTTGTACGCCCGGAATCAACTGCGAAGGAATTTGCCAGTTGATATTTCCCGCCTGAATTCCCTGAATAATGCTTTCGTTTTCGGGAATATAATTCTGCGGCCCTGCCCCCAAACCACCGAACGGATTTTGACCTGCACCACCATTTTGACCCAAGCCTTGCACTCCGTTTTGACCTAAACCCGCTGCATTGGGGAGATTGGAAGCGTTCGGAAGATTGGCGGAGTTGGTGGGAAGATTTCCTGGACGATAATCCAGTTTGAACTGATTCTCAAAATTGAAACTCGACTTAGTATCAAAGTTGGTCAACATTCCAAGTTTATCGCCAATCTTGCCGTTAAAGTTAATGTTGATTTGCTCATTAAACAGGAAGTTCGTCGATTTCCGCTGACGGATAGGCACTTGCGGATTGTCAATATTTTGATGCAACACGCCAAAATCCAACAGTACAAAGCCGTTGGGCTTAAAGTCGACAAGATTGCTGCCAAAAATACGGTCAAGACCCGGAGGCAAGTCCAATTTGGGCAACAAGCCACGCGCACCAAGCGCGCCTTTACCGTCCTGTTTAGAGGAATAATCGCGCCAGAGGTAGTTGAAGACCCGCTTGTCCTGCAATTTCTGGAAATCTTCGTAACTCATACTCAGCGGGTCGCGGTAATTGAGGGTCGGCAATTTAGCATCGCCAATGCGCTCATAAACCGAAATGCGGCGGGTGGTATCCAACCGAAATTCATTGGAAAGCCCTTTGGGCTCTTTCAGAAAGAAAGTAGAACGGGGCGGTGTATAAATGAAACGATTGCCGATGCGGTCGTTCCAACGAGAATAGAGCAGCCGCCGACTTTGACGGTCGTTTCGGCTGGTATCCTGAACCACGGGGCGACGGTTGGTCGGTTGTTGAGCAACCCCCACGTACGCAACTAACCACAGAGCTACGACTAGCCCGATGATAAAGTATGATTTGGTAGAGATAAGGTAGAGCTGTTTTCTGATAATTCCCACGATTCTTCAGCGGTCTGGGTACTCAAATCCTTAACGGCTAAAACCTTGCCAATCGTCTCTGAGCGTTCAACTATTTTTAAGAATGTGAGGTAAAGATAGAAACAGGCACGAGATAAACGCAATTTTTAGCCAAAAAAGGCAGATGTGTACAACTTACGGGTTTTTAAGAAAAGCTTGAATAGAAACAAAAAGAGACTACCCTTTTGAGATAATCTCTTTTGTCATTCTGATTTTTTTAAATATTAGTGCTTAAAGTGCCGCACGCCTGTGGTTACCATCGCCATGTCGTTTGCATCGCAATAGTTGATAGAGTCTTGGTCACGAATGGAGCCTCCAGGTTGCACAACGGCCGTTATACCCGCCAAACGAGCAATCTCCACACAATCGGCAAAAGGAAAGAACGCATCAGAAGCCATCACCGAGCCTTTCAGTTCAAACCCAAAAGCCAAGGCCTTGTCGATGGCCTGACGCAACGCATCCACGCGCGAGGTTTGGCCCGTTCCGCTGGCAATCAGGCGGTTCTCGGTGGCCAACACAATCGTATTGGATTTGGTGTGCTTGCACACTTTCAACGCAAACTCCAACGCCCGTACTTCTGCTTCGGTCGGTGCTTTGACGGTTACGGTTTTAAATTGTGAAGCGGTTTCCACTACCAAATCTTTGTCTTGCTCAAGCACTCCGTTCAAGATGGTTTTAAACATCTTAGCGGGCAATTCCACATTTTTACGCTGAAGTAAAATGCGGTTTTTCTTCGATTGCAACAACGCCAATGCCTCAGGCTCATAGGCGGGAGCAATCAATATCTCCATAAACAATTTATTCAATTCTTCGGCCGTGGCCACGTCAACGGTAGCGTTGGTAATAATCACTCCCCCAAAGGCAGAAACTGGATCGCAGGCCAAGGCCGTTGCGTAGGCTTCTTTGGCGGTAGCTGCGGTGGCTACGCCGCAGGCATTGGTATGTTTGATGATGGCGAAGGTAGGTTCATTACCAAATTCATCAATCAATGCCACGCACGCATCTACATCCACCAAGTTGTTGTACGACAACTCTTTACCATGAAGTTTATCAAACATTGCCTCTAAATCTCCGTAAAAAGTGGCCGCTTGATGCGGGTTTTCTCCGTAGCGCAATGAATTTTGCGGCAACTCGGTAAATGAGTAAATATCCTGCGTCGATTTCCCCAAAAACCACTGATTGATGGCCGTGTCGTAATGGCTCGTGGTGGCAAAAGCCTCTTGCGCATAACGACGGCGATCTGAAAGTTCAGTGCTGCAATTTTTCTCGGTCAAAATGCTCAAAACATCCGCGTATTGCGTACGCGACGATACGATGAGTGAATCTTGAAAGTTTTTGGCACCCGCCCGAATCAACGAGATTCCTCCAATGTCAATTTTTTCGATGATGTCTTCCTCACTCGCTCCCGACGCCACGGTTTCTTCAAACGGGTACAAATCCACCACTACCAAATCGATGGCAGGAATATTGAATTGCGCCGCCTGCGCTACATCGCCTGCATCTTCGCGACGGTACAGAATACCACCAAAAACCGCAGGGTGAAGGGTTTTGACACGCCCCCCAAAAATGGAGGGATAGCCCGTAAGGTCTTCCACCGCCGTCACGGGAATACCCATGTTTTCGATAAAAGTTTGCGTACCACCCGTTGAGTATAGCTTAACGCCATTTTGGTGGAGAAGTTGGACAATAGGTTCGAGACCGTCTTTGTAATAGACCGAAAGTAAAGCCGATTGGATTTTTTTCATTGAATTGAGTGCTTCGGCACTGTTGATTATTTATCGTGAGGAATGAATTAATTATCCTGACGAACAAATCGTTAGTGCAGCAAAAGCGGTTAATTAACAACTGATTACATCACTGATAAAAAATGAAGCCGCAAAATTACTGCTTTTAATCTTAGAAAAGGAAGAATGAAAAAAGAAAACCTGCAACAAGGCGGGTCTTTAGGAAACCAGCGTTGGTGAAACCGTTTATATTCGTCGTGAAGCTGCCAACCCAACAACTCCTCCCAAGCCCAATACGGCCAGCGCAAAGTGCCCATAAGCATTAAAAAGCCATTGGGTCATATAGAGACTCGGAATAGTAATAAAGAACCCAATCGAAGTGACCAACGTCAGTGCCGTAGCCCGATAATTTGAGGGGGCATTTTGTGAAACCAAGGTCGAAAACTGCGGCGAGTCTCCCACCACACTTATGCCCCAGATAAACATAAATACCAGAAAAAAGAACCCAGAATAGAATGGAAGAAAAACGCACAGCCCACAGCAAATGCACGAAATCAGCAGCGAAAACCAAGCCGTTCGGTGACTACCCCAACGCAGCGAAAGCTCACCCGTCAGAACACACCCCAACGCCCCCGAAGCAATGATACCAAAAGCACACAGCGGAACAGGGAGATTCTGGTGAGCAAGCTGATTATAAGAAGTAATGATGACCGGAACAAAAGCCCAAAAAGTATAAAGCTCAAACATGTGCCCGAAATAACCGAAAGCCGAACTTCTAAAAGCCTTATCCTTAAACACATCTCGCAAAACGACGGGATTAAAACCTCCAGCTACACGCCTAAACGGACCATCTTTTACAAACAGCCCAATCACAATTCCTCCAAAAACGGCCAGGCCCGAAGTAACTATAATGACATATTGCCAAGGCAGGCTGAGCGAAAATGATTTAAGAATGTACGGGAAGGCCGTTCCTAATACCAACGCACCCACCAAATAACCCAAGGCTTTTCCTAATCCCGTTTCGTACCAATCACTGCAAATTTTCATGCCCACGGGGTAGACACCCGCCAGAAAGAATCCAACACCCAACCGCATCATAAAAAGCCCTTCGAGCGACTGGTAACTTACTAAGACTGTCAGATTAGAAGAAGCCGCCAGCGCTGCCGAAATCATAAAGACTCGAACGGGAGAAAAACGGTCGGCAATTGAGAAATAAGAATAAAAAAGCGTACCCAACACAAACCCCAACTGAACGGCGGTGGTCATGGTGGGCATAAAAGCCGATGTTTGGGGGTGAAATGCCTGTAATGTTTGCATGACGGCATTGACCGCAAACCACAGCGAAGTGCCCGCAAACTGCGCCACCACCACCAGCGGAAGAAGGTAATAAGGTCGTTTCATTCCATTCAAAAAGCAATGTTACCAAAGAATAAGCGGTTTCTCAAAAGGAAATAGATTTTGATTCGTTTTTACTTTCATAGAGAAACCTTTTGACCTTTTTCTTCATGATTCTTTCTAAAATTACGCTGATTTTTGGCAGTCTTCTGTTTTGTATACTTCAATTATCCTATGGGCAACCCGCCGCCGAAATGGATATTTTTCAGTCCTTGCCCCCCGAAAAACAAGTCAGTACGTTTAGCGGATTTCCTTGTGCTTCGTTTATCTTTATCGGCCGCCAAGCCAAAGTTGTGAAGCCAGTCAAAGTGGCAAGAAATGCTCCTTGGGTGTGGCGGGCACGTTTTTGGGGGCATGAGCCACAGGCCGACAGTGCGCTGTTGGCTCGCGGATTTCACGTAGTGTATTGCGACGTAGCCGAACTCTACGGCAATGCACACGCCGTTGAAATCTGGAATCAATTTTACGCTTTTTTGCGTAAAGCGGGGCTTTCATCCAAAGTTGCTCTTGAAGGGTTCAGCCGGGGCGGGGTGTATGCCTACAATTGGGCCATCGCCAATCCCGAAAAAGTATCTTGCGTCTATGCCGATGCGCCCGTTCTCGACCTAAAAAGTTGGCCAGGCGGCAAAGGCCGAGGCCCAGGGAGTGCAAAAGATTGGGAGGTATTCAAACAAGATTATAATCTACAAACGGAACAAGAAGCGGCACAGTTTAAAGGAAGCCCACTCGACAACGTGGAAAAAATCGTCAAAGGAGGCTATCCGATGCTCCATGTCTGCGGCGATGCCGATGAGGTGGTGCCCATTGAAGAAAATACCACATTGTTTGAGCAACGCGTAAAAGCCCTTGGTGGCAACATCACAGTTATTTACAAACCCGACGTAAAGCACCATCCGCACAGCTTGAAAGACCCCTCGCCCATCGTGGCGTTTATCTTAAGGGCTACATGGCGGGATTAATGCGTTCTTGCCCTGAAAGGGCCTAAAACACCTTAAAAGTCAGACAATAAATGTCAAAAACCCTTTTTATCCCAATCCTTTTTGCGGTTTTAAACACGGTTGCGCAGGTAAAAATAGACAAATCGGCGACGACCATTTCGACGCGTTTTGCTCCGCCTGTTGGTTTTGAACGCAAGGCTACTGACTCCAACTCCTTTCCATACTACCTCAGGCGCCTGCCACTAAAACCTTGGAACAGCAACGTGTTGTATTTTGACGGCCGAACCAAAAATACGCCCAACGTGTACGCCTCCGTCGTAGATTTAGGCATCGGCAAAAAAGACCTGCACCAATGCGCCGACGCTGTGATGCGCCTACGGGCAGAATACCTGTACTCCCAACGTCGTTTCGAAGAGATTCATTTTAATTTTGTGGCCGACGGTAAGCCCCGCTTTTTTAAGAATTACGCCAAGGGTGATTACACTTACCCGAAATTTTGGAAATACATGGAATACATTTTTATATCGGCCAATACCCGTTCTTTGCATGATGAATTAAAACCCGTTGCGATGTCAAAAATGCAAATCGGCGATGTTTTTATTCAGAAAGGAATTCCATTTGGCCATGCCGTCATTGTGGTAGATATGGCCGAAAATCCAGCAACGGGGCAAAAAGTGTATCTGTTGGCCCAAAGCTACATGCCTGCCCAAGAAATTCAGTTATTGGTCAATCCTCAAAATAACTCGCTCAGTCCTTGGTATGAACTTAAAAATGAAACAATTACAACCCCTGAATGGACTTTCGAGCCTTCTGACCTCCGTCGTTTTGCGAGTTATTGATCCATTTTTGGTCCGTAGAAATCTGCATTCACCCACGTGCTTGTTGTCCACATTTGTGCTCTGTTCGACGGCCTACGCTCAATCTGAATACCTCAAAGCTTATCCTGACCACATCGTTCGAGTCACCAAAAATCAACTCATTTGGAAAGACTCAACAGCCATGCCCTTTGATGATGGACAAAAAAAAACGTTTGCTCAACTCCTCCAAAACGCTGATTTAGAAGACCAACTAGCCCAAAAATACCCTTTAAATCGCGTTCAAAATCCGCCTGCCATCAATCAAGACCCAGGTCGTTTTCGTTACGAGCCTTTTTTTCGAAAGATGTACGGAAACACAGAGGCCGAAGTCCGCAAAAACCTAACGGAGATTATCTGGCTCCCCAAAAACCTAAAAAAGAAGTTATTGGTAACAAAAGTGAACAATGTTGACAAACAATTGAAAGCCGTTTCTGATGAACTGGAAAAGCATCCTGAATTACTAAAATACGTCAACAATCCCGCTGGGACATTTTCGTGGCGGGTCATCAGCGGTACCAACCGGCTTAGTATGCACAGCTACGGCACCGCCATTGATATTAACTTAAATCTTTCGCATTATTGGCAATGGGACTGCCGCTGCAAGGATGAAGCCATCAAGCTCAAATACCGCAACCTCATCGCCGCCCAAGTCGTTGAAATCTTTGAAAAACACGGCTTTATCTGGGGTGGCAAATGGTACCACTACGACACCATGCACTTCGAATATCGGCCCGAATTACTGCTGAAATGATTGGAATTCGGTAAAAATGCCAAAAAACGATAGAGAGATTCTAGCAAAAAAATCCCCTTTTATAGCAGACAGGCACTTGGCAGTCTACCATAAAAGGGGATTTTTTAGTCTTAATAACGCCGCGATTTATTATTCCGCTAAAAATGGGTAACGATAATCCACTGGAGAAACAAAAGTTTCTTTTATGGTACGTGGTGATACCCAACGCAACAGGTTCAAAATAGAGCCCGCTTTGTCGTTCGTTCCCGACGCTCGCGCCCCGCCGAAGGGCTGCTGTCCTACTACAGCGCCCGTTGGTTTATCATTGATGTAAAAATTCCCTGCGGCATTTACCAATTTCTTACTTGCCTGCTCAATTACGTAGCGGTCTTGGGCAAAAATAGAGCCTGTGAGCGCATAGGGAGATGTTTTATCGACCAATTCAAGGGTTTCTTCAAATTTATCTGGCTCATAAACATAAATAGACAGCACAGGCCCGAAAATTTCTTCACACATCGTGGTGTACATTGGATCGGTAGTGAGCAGTACCGTAGGCTCAATAAAATAGCCCGTTGATTTGTCATAATTTCCACCCGCGATGACCGTCACACGGGGGTCATTTTTGGCATTATCAATGTAACCTGCGATTTTATCAAACGATTTTTCGTCAATGACGGCGTTGATAAAGTTGGAAAAATCTTCGGTAACGCCCATTTTCATGCTTGCCAAATCGGCAATCATATAGCTTTTTACTTCTTCCCATAAGTTGGCTGAAATGTAAGCCCGCGAAGCCGCTGAGCATTTTTGGCCTTGATACTCAAACGCTCCGCGCACCAGTCCTACGGCCACAGCTTTGGCATTGGCCGATGAATGGGCTACGACGAAGTCTTTACCGCCCGTTTCGCCCACAATACGCGGGAAGGATTTATAGATAGAAAGATTATCGCCAATGGTTTTCCAGATATGCTGAAACACTTTTGTACTGCCCGTAAAGTGAATTCCCGCAAAGTCTGGATGGCTCAAAATGACATCACCCGCTACGGGGCCATCTACATAAATCAGGTTAATAACGCCATCGGGTACGCCTGCTTCTTTGAATACTTTCATCAAGACGTTGGCAGCGTACACTTGCGTAAGCGCGGGTTTCCACACGCATACATTGCCCATCAACGCTGCCGAAGTAGGCAGGTTTCCAGCAATCGCCGTAAAATTGAAAGGCGTTAAGGCAAACACAAACCCTTCCAACGGACGGTGCTCCAAGCGGTTCCAAACCCCCTCCGACGACTGCGGCTGCTCACCGTATATTTGGGAAGCATAATATACATTAAAACGCAAAAAATCAATCATTTCGCAGGCCGCATCAATCTCAGCCTGATAGGCATTTTTGGATTGTCCAAGCATGGTCGCTGCGTTGATTTCGGCGCGGTACGGACCCGCCAGTAAATCAGCAGCTTTCAAGAAAATGGCGGCCCGATGTTCCCAACTTAAATTTGCCCAATTTTCACGCGCTGCCAAAGCTGCATCGATGGCTTTTGTCACATGCGACGCATCCCCTAAAGAATAATACCCAAGTACGTATTGGTGGTCGTGGGGAGGTGTCACGGCATGTTTATCCGCCGTCATTATTTCCTCGCCACCGATGTACATTGGTATCTCTATTTGTCGACTTCGTGCTTCCACAAGAGCCGCTTTGAGCGCGGCCCGTTCGGGCGAATTCGGTGCGTAAGATTTGACGGGTTCGTTTTTGGGAACAGGTACGTTGAAAAATCCAGTAGCCATAATAGTATGTTTGTTGATTTTTGGATGAATGTTACTTCCAGCTAAGTCCCATGTTATAAAACATAAAAGCGTAAATATCAGCCGTTTGTTCCAACGACTTAGCGGTATTGCTTGCACCGTGTCCACTGTTCACGTCAACCCGAATCAGAAGAGGATTTGTGGTAGTTTTGGCGGCTTTGGCCTGCAATTCAGCAATGTATTTAAACGAATGCGCCGGCACCACGCGGTCGTCATGGTCGGCGGTAGTAACGAGCGTGGCGGGATAATTAATGCCTTCTTTGATGTTGTGCAAAGGTGAGTAGGCGTACAAATTTTTGAAATCCGTGGCATTGTCACTGCTGCCATAATCGGCAATCCAGTTCCAACCGATGGTAAATTTATGAAAACGAAGCATGTCCATAACGCCCACTTGCGGAAACGCCACTTTGGCCAAATCAGGCCGCTGATTCATGACTGTTCCGACCAGCAGGCCGCCATTAGAGCCACCGCGCAATGCTAAACGAGCGTTGGAGGTATATTTTTGGGCAATGAGGTACTCCCCTGCCGCAATAAAGTCATCAAATACATTCTGCTTTTGAAGCCGCATTCCTGCTTCGTGCCATTTATCACCGTATTCGGCCCCGCCGCGCAGGTTAGCCTGAGCATATACGCCGCCATTGTCCAAAAACGGAATCAATACGGGACTGAAACTAGCAGTCAGGCTGATGTTGAATCCACCATAGCCGTACAAAATAGTGGGATTCGTTCCGTCCAATTTTAGTCCTTTTTTATAGACAATAAACATCGGAATTTTAGTACCGTCTTTGCTGGGATAAAACACCTGCTTTGTCTCATAATCAGCGGGTGTAAAGGCCACTTCAGGATTACGGAACACGGTACTTTTACGGGATGCAATGTCGTAACTAAAAATCGTGGGAGGGTAATTGAAAGAAGAAAACGTATAAAAAACCGTTTTGTCTTCTTTTTCACCACCAAAACCACCCGCTGAGCCTAAGCCAGGGAGCGGAACTTCATTTTCGAGCTTTCCGTTCAAGTCGTACACATAAGCGCGGGTCGTTACGTCTTTTAGGTACGTCACAAACATCTTCCCACCTGCAGTACCTGCACCCTGCAATGGTTCGGGTTTTTCTGGCAGAATTTCTTTCCAATTCTTTTCGTCGGGATTGGCTGGGTCAAAAAGTACTACGCGCTCATTTTTGGCATTTTTATTGGTACGAAGCAAAAATTTATTGCCCACGTTGTCCACAATCGAAAACTGATCGTCTGTAATTTCAGCAACTACGGGCTTAAACTCTTTTTGGCCATTTTCGCGATAATAGAGCGCATTCCCATCTTTGCCTTTGCCTCTATCTGAAATATTCAGAAACGAAAACCGCTCATCTTCACTCACATACACCCCATGAAAACGCTGGGGGTTCGCTTTGTCTTCATACACCAATTCATCCGCTGACTGCGCGGTTCCTACTTTGTGAAAAAACACTTGGTGATTTTCATTTTTTGCCGCCAATGCGCTGCCTTCAGGTTTGGGATAACGGCTATAATAAAAACCATTTCCTTGCCACGAAGCCCCCGATACTTTTACCCATTCGATTTTATCAGCGAGCATTTTCAGGGTTTTCATGTCCATAATTTGGTATTCCTGCCAGTCGGAGCCGCCTTGAGAAAAACCACAAACAGCATAATCTCCTTTTTTGGACAAACTAAATACCGTCAGTCGGGTGGTACCGTCGGCCGAAAGTTTGTTAGGATCAAGCACCACTTCGGGCGCACCGCTCATTCCTTTTTGGCGGTACAACACCGACTGATTTTGTAATCCGTCGTTTTTATAAAAATAAAAATACTCTCCCTTGCGGCGCGGAGCCGAATATTTGGGGTAGTTGTATACTTTTTCCAATTGCTGTTTGATGAGGCCTCGGTAGGGTATTTTTTCCAAATATCCGAAAGTGACCTTATTTTGCTCCGTTACCCAGGCTTTGGTATCGGCGGCGTTATCGTCTTCGAGCCAACGATAGGGATCGGCTACTTTTGTACCATGGTAGTCATCGGTCTGAGCTACTTTTCGGGTGGTGGGATAAGTCATTTGGGCGTGTAGAGTGACGGAGAACAGGGCGAGAAAAATAAAGGGTTTTATCATTGGGAATACGCGTTTGGATGAAGTGTTTGGCAAAAATAAAAAATGTCGCCCTCTTGTCAGAGAACGACACCTAAATAGTTTATTTTGACCCCTTTTTTAGGGGGATACCAATGTGTAGTTATTAATGGTTCCGCCCGTTTTTTGGCTTCCAGAGGTGCGGGTCATTACAAATTCCGTTTCAGTGGCCGAGTTTATCGTAAACTGAATGGTTCCGTTGGTGCCCGTTGGCTGCGGTGTCAAATTCTTTAATATTAGGGTGTTACCAGCAGTTGTTTCCTGCACTTCCCACTGACCCGTAAAAGTATTTCCATCCCACTCTTTCAAGGTTGCAGAGGTAGGGCTGCTCAAATCCAACCGAAAATTAAGATACCCTGGTGTTGGGTTGGTAGCGGCTCCCTTGGTATACACTACGCTCGAACCATGCTTAATCAATTGCGCGCTCCACACTCGTCCGATAATTTCGCTTAAAGGTTTAGGTTTCTTCTTGCAGCTTGAAACCACCACGGTACCTACCACTGCAATCATTACAAAAACCGTAAAAAAACGTTTCATAAATAGTTACTATTTTAAGTAAAATTGATTCTTCACAATTAACTCACTATACAAAACCCACGCCAAAGGTTTAATATTGCGCTCGAATATCAGTTTTTTTCAAAAAACTTACAAGCTTTCGACGCAAAACCTATTCAATGGTACTTTTAACTCGTCTTATATAACCAAGACGAAAAAAAGAGGGCATACGTTGCATTCTTATTTCTTTTTTAACTTAGACTCACTTCTCACGGCAAACGAAGAGATTGCCACGTAACCATTTGCCACCCTTCCTTGCGCTTAACATACACATCCGTAAAACGAAAACGGGTATTAAGTTGTTGGCCATTGCTGACTACTTTGGCAGTACATACCCCCGTAATCACGGCTGTTTTATCATAAATCCGCACTTTCAGCTCATCAGGTGTCATTTCGTTGTAGACCAATTTACCGTCCTTTATTGATTGAATGAAAGAGGCTTTCGTGTCAATCAATCCACTGGAATGGCAATAAATTATATCTTCACCCATTACTTGGTTCAGGTACGCATAATCTTTGCTGACCAATGCGGCAAAACGTTTTTTCTCAATATCGGCAACCAATGTCTCTTTGGATGTTTGAGACAATGCCACGTAACTTTTAAATACCCAGAGCAGCAAAATGGCCCCGATGAGAGTGAACCTTGATAGATTTTTCATTTTCAATCAAATTATTGGAAAACTAATGCACAAAACTACAAATTCTTTTTCTTCATTTCCTCAACGGCGTGATTAGCCGCCCGGGCCGTAAACGCCATAAACGTCAAAGAGGGGTTTTGGGTGCCGATGGAGGTCATGGCTGCCCCGTCGGTAACAAATACATTTTTACAGGCGTGCAATTGATTCCATTTATTGACCAGCGAGGTTTTGGGGTCAGCACCCATCCTTACACCACCCATTTCGTGAATATCCAATCCAGGATTACGTTTATCATCTACCAAACGAATATTTTTAAAACTTGCTTTGTCCAACATTTCGGCCACTGTGGTATGAAAGTGCTTGATGATTTTCAGGTCATTGTCATCGTATCCTACCGACGTAATCAACTGCGGAATACCGTATTTATCTTTGTGGTCTGGGCTGAGTCGTAAATGGTTTTCAAACTTCGGAATTGTTTCGGCCTGAATCTGCACGTACAAATGCCACGGACCAGGCTGGCTATTTTTCTCTTTCCATTCGGCTCCAAAGCCTTCTTGCCCCGCTGCATTTCCCCAGCCACCACGGGCCGCGCTCAGCGCCACGAGATACCCCCGCAAGAAGTCGGTTTCTTGTTTATGCACATTCTGATAACGTGGCATAAAACCCGACGTTGGCCGCCGACCAAAATAATATTGATCTTCAAAGCCATCAATATCGGCATAAACGTTTCCGCGATAATTGTGAAAAGCCACATAATGACCGAGCAGTCCATTGTCATTTCCCAGCCCTGCCGAAAAGCGGTTGGAGGTTGAATTGAGCAAAATCTGGTTGCTTGCCAAACAAGAAGCATTCAGAAAAATGATTTTTGCGTAATATTCAATCACCTCCTTGGTATTGGCATCAATAATCCGAACGCCTGAGGCTTTGCCCAGTTTTTCGTCATAAATAATGGAATGAACTACCGAATGCGGCCTCAGTGTGAGCTTTCCCGTTTTGCGTGCCGCGGGCAAGGTAGACGATTGTGAACTAAAATACGCACCAAAAGGACAACCCCGGTAGCACAAATGCCGCGCCTGACACTGCGCCCGGCCAAGGGCCGTATGCCAAGGCTGTGGCTTGGTGAGGTGCGCACAGCGACCAATGATAAGGTGACGGTCGGTATAATTAGCGTTCAGCGATTTTTGCAGGTGCTTCTCAACGCAGTTTAATTCCCACGGGGGTAAAAATTCCCCATCGGGCAACCCCTCCAATCCGTCTTTATTGCCACTGATGCCGGCAAATCGTTCTACATAACTGTACCAAGGGGCCATTTCGTCATAGGTAACAGGCCAAGGCACAGCGAAGCCATCACGGGCGGGCCCTTCGAAATCAAACTTACTCCAACGCTGCACCTGCCGCGCCCACAAAAGCGATTTACCGCCTACCTGATACGCCCGAATCCAGTCAAAGGGTTTTTCCTGAATATAGGGTTGCTCAGCATCTTTAGTAAAAAACTGCTGTGTGGCTTCGTCCAACGCGTAGCACTTACTTGCAATGGGGTTTTCTTCCCTAAACGACGGCGGAAGGCGATTATGGTGCTCAAATTCCCACGGATTTTTCATGGCCGTGGGGTAATCAGTGATGTGGTTTACATCGCGCCCGCGCTCCAGCACCAGCGTACGCAAGCCTTTTTCACAGAGCTCTTTGGCCGCCCAGCCGCCCGATATACCCGACCCGATAACGATGGCGTCGTAAGTGTTTTGTTTTTGAGCGTTGATATTCAAATACATATAGAAACGGTTTCTTTTATAAACAACTACAAAAAGTAAATTCAGGAATTCGAAGGTACTAAGATTTATGATGGGAATAAAAGGTGTGGGTGTGTAAATAATTCCACACTTTCCTACCCTACTGGCACACTTTTTTAAGCATTCTCTGTGCAGCATTATTTATTCGCTGCCTTATTCGAAATTCACTAATCTCTACATCAAAATGAAAAAGTTCATAATTGCTTCTTTCGCATCGTTGGTTTTCGTGGTTGCGTGCCAAAAAGTGCCGCTCACGGGCCGTAATCAGTTGATGCTCATCAACAGTAAAGAGCTATTACCCATGAGTTTCAGCAGCTACAAAGAAGTACTCGACACTAGCAAAGTGCTAAGAAACGGTGCTCAGGTAGAAATGGTCAAACGCGCTGGGCAACGCATCAAAAAATCCGTTGAAGCCTATTTGACTGCCAATAACTACAGTCAAGTACTGGAAGGGTTTCAATGGGAGTTTAACGTCATCGAAAACAAAGCCGTCAACGCTTGGTGTATGCCCGGCGGGAAAGTGGTTTTTTACACAGGGATTTTGCCCATTTGCCGCGATGAAACGGGCATTGCCGTGGTGATGGGCCACGAAATATCACACGCCATTGCCAGTCACGGCGCTGAGCGCATGAGCCAGGGGTTGCTCGCACAGGGAGCGCTCACTGCTGGTCAAGTAGGATTGGGCGTAGCGATGGCCAACAAGCCCCAAGAAACCCAAAACATTTGGATGGGTCTGTACGGGATAGCGGCCCCAGCGGCGGCCAGTGTGGGGTATATTTTACCCAATAGCCGCAATCAGGAAAGTGAAGCCGACCGTTTGGGACTTACGTTTATGGCCATGGCAGGCTATGACCCACGCGCTGCCGTTGATTTTTGGCAACGGATGGCGCAGGCAAGTGGTGGTCAGAAACCTCCACAGTGGCTCTCAACCCACCCCGCTGATAATAGCCGCGTATCCAACCTTCAGAAGTTGATGCCCGATGCAGTGAAGCTTTATAACAAATCGACGGGAAATACTAAATCAACGGGAAGACGATAGCAAACACAACGTCGTCGAGGTTTTGAACGGGGACGCCTAATCCTCGACGACGTTACGACATTCTCTTACCCTTTCAAAAGTCGTGCTCTGATGGCCTCCGGAATGGGGGCTTTCTTTTTTTGGGCATAGTCATAAAATACTACCCTGGCAACACCCTCGGCCGCGATGCGCTCATGGCGTGTACTGATGACCAGTTGTTGCAATTGAATACTGAATTCATCCACCGACTCAGGTTTGACCCGCGACGCCACCACAACCGTATCAGGATACGTGACAGGAAACTTATAGCGGCAGTTTATTTCGGCCAAAATAGGTCCAATTCCTTCTGGTAAGGCCGCTAATTGTAAAAAATCACTAAAAAAACGAATTCGGCCCGACTCCATATACCGCAGGTACGAAACATTGTTTACATGCTGCATGGCATCCATATCCCCCCACTGAACGGGCAGTTCGAGATAAGAAGGATAGTCTTTGATAAATTCCTGAATAAAAAGCATGTTTTTAGGGGCGTTTCAGTATTGTAAATTCAATCAATTATTTTCCTGAGAAGCCAAATACGTGTAATCGTTAATGATGGTCAGCAGAAAAGTACGCGGCTCGGTGACATTATTGATACTCAGCACATTCGACACCTTTTCGGCCGTTTGGACCGTCAATTCTTCATTACGTCTTCTAAGTACCTGCCGAATGGTTTCAATATCCCGATCATTCAATTGTGCGGCTTCTGCATAAGTAACTTTATAGTCTTCCGGCAGTTCCTGATACACCACTTGGCTTAGCTTTACGTGTTTGGTCGTTTTTATGACGGTCGTACCCGCCGCAATGTCGCCTATCCGCTGGCCTTTCCCATTGGCCGCTATCGCAATAATGGCCACAATCGGCGTAAAAATACCCGTGTCAATAATCAACAATAGCCACCGCAACAGATATGCACTGAGCGTTGGCTTGTTGCCGTCCAAGCGCACCACCCGAATATTCATGGCCCGTTTTCCCAACGTTTGTCCATTTAAAAAATATTCGGCAAGCAAAGGATAAAGTAAAACGGGCAAGATGATAGTTAAAACCATCAAAAACATGGATTGATCATCGCCCAGTTTGAGCAAAGAAAACAACCCAAACCACGCCATAGCCCACCCCAAATAAATCAATCGGTCGATGATGGTCGCCAAAATACGGTCTCCCACACTGGCTGGTTCATATTCTAATTCAACATTTTGGGAAGTTTGGATACGGACAGACATTTTTTTGGGTGGAAAAGGATGAATTTGTGAATGAGTGAATAGTTTTTTATAACTTTTCCGCAAAATAGACAATTCGTTTATTTACTCATTCTATCATTTATTCATTTTAATGAAAGAAGCTGTTTTTGTCAAACGAAATACGGAAAAGTGGCACGAATACGAGTCTACCCCCGCCCATGACCCCGACCAGCTTACGGAGCGATTCATTGAGTTGACCGATGACCTTTCGTACGCCCGGACGTTCTATCCCAAGTCCACCGTAACGCGTTATCTCAACGGGGTGGCGGCTCAGTTTCATCAAAAACTCTATTCCAACCGCCAGGAAGACCGCAACCGTATTGCCGCTTTTTGGAGATACGAGCTGCCTCTGTTGCTGTTTGAATCGCGGTTTAAGTTGTTGTATTCATTCTTGTTTTTTTTCGGTGCGTGTATTCTGGGCTGGCTATCGGCGGCTCACGACGATACTTACGTAAGACTCATCATGGGCGATGCGTACGTAAATCAAACTCTTGAAAACATTAAGAATGGCGACCCGTTAGCTATTTATGGCGGTACAGGCCAAGCCGATATGTTTATGCAAATCACCGTCAACAACATTAAAGTTTCGTTTGTCGCGTTTGCGTTGGGGGCTTTTTTTTCGTTTGGCACAATCGCTGTACTATTCCAAAATGGCGTTATGTTGGGTTCTTTTCAGTACTTTTTCTTTGAGCGCGACCTGCTATTGACTTCTGTTTTGAAAATATGGATTCACGGTACGCTCGAAATCTCCGCCATTGTGATTGCGGGAGCTGCTGGATTGGTAATGGGCCACAGTTTACTTTTCCCCGGCACTTACAGCCGGCTAGAATCCTTTAAACAGGGTGCAAAAAAGGGCATGAAAATTGTTATTGGCTTGGTACCCGTCTTTATTGCTGCGGGTTTTTTAGAAAGTTTTATTACCCGGCTTACCTTGCATCCCGTAGTCAGCAGCGTCATCATTATTGCTTCGGCCTTGTTTATCGTGTGGTATTTTGTTATTTACCCGCGCAAAATTTACCGACAAACGACCCTCTCTTAATTCCCTCCTAACGAACCATCTCCTCTTAACTTTCTAACCGATGAAACCACCTATCCAATTACAACAGGAGCGCGATTTTGGACAAAAAATCAATGTAACATTTGAGTTTATCATCCAGAATTTCAAGCCGTTGATGCTTTCTCTTTTGTACATTGCGGGCCCACCAGCGCTGATTGGCGGCTTTTTTATGGGCGCGTACCAGTCCAATATGCTCTCACTCCAACAGCAAATCTTAGGCTCCGACGACGTCGACAGCTCCCTTTCTAGTATCTATTCCATGGGTTCATCCATGTTGCTACTGTTCATCTTTTTGGGAGCGGCGGGTCTAGCTGCCACGCTAGTGGTCAACGCCTACTTGATTGAATATGAAAAAGGGAGCCGAGACATTACGCCCGAAATCATGTGGAACCGAGTAAAAGAACACATTGGGAAAGGCGTAGGATTCAGCATTGTGATGGTAGCAGCCGTGATTGTAGCAACGATGTTTTTTCTCATTCCAGGCATCTACGTGGGGGTTACGCTCTCGCTAATGTACATGGTCATGATGCGCGAAAACCTGGGTCTGGAAGCTACGTTTCGGCGGTGTTTTTATCTTATTAATGATAAATGGTGGTCTACATTTGGGCTGTTGATGATTATGGGAATCATCTCAGGTATTATAGGTTATGTGTTTCAGATTCCGACGCTGATTGTTACGTTTTCTTCAATTCTTCAAATCGGCGATGGCATCAATACTTTCTGGACTACCGTGGGCGGGGTAATCGGAACCGTGGGTTCTGTTCTAGTGCGGTCATTGGTGCTGGTAGCAGTAGGATTTCAGTATTATAATTTAGTAGAACGTCGGGATGGTTCGGGGATTATGGGCGCGATTCAAGACATCGGCAAAAACGACACACCGAGAATTGACCGCCGAGAAGAAGAGTTTTAATAACGAATGGAGGAGAAGATTTGTCAGAAGAATTACGGACTTCACCCCTTCGATACATTGATTTGTCAAAAACAAACCGCCTGTTTGCTTATTGATTTGTATTTTTATTGAAATACATGCACCACGAATCCGTTGTACAGAAATGAAATCGGCCTCGCGCGACCAAATTTACGAAGACCTCAAAAATGCCCGTTCCAATTTTCGTAAAACGGAGATAACGGGCATGGATTTGAGCGGAATGGATTTGTCGGGAGCAGATTTTCGATTTTCTGATTTGTCAGGGGTTAATTTCAGCAATTCAATTTTAAAGAAAACAAACCTCAGTTTTTCAAATCTTGACGATGCCAATTTTGAAAATGCTGACCTGACCGATGCCAATTTAAGCTTCTCGTCGCTGGTCGAAGCCAACCTCACCAACGCTAAAATTGCGGGAGCAAACTTCAGTTTCTCAGGTATCAGCAAAAGAAACCCCACCGACCGTTTTGCCTCTCTTACCCATTTTTTATACCGAACAGGCTGGTTTGGGACCGTCATCGGGATTTTTATCGGAGCATTTATTTTCTACGGAGTCAGTGCGGTCATTTATTTTACGCACCAGATTCTGACCGCCTCCGACCCACGCTTGGCCATGCTCAATCAATACATTGTTGGCAATAATATTTCGGGTGGAATCATTACAGTCCTCATAACCAATTGGCTCTCTGGCCCATTAGAAAAGTATTTTAAAGCCCCTTGGATTCAACACTTGACACTGTCGTTGATTGTGGGAATTGGCTATTTGGGCTTAATAACATTTTCTTATTTTCAATTCGGCGACAAAATCATTAGCGATGTGCTGGAAAAATTCCCAAATCAAGTCACCAACAGCGCGCCTTGGTACGTGTACGTCCTGTGCCCGATTTTTGTCGCCAACGTTTTTCATTATTTTCAAAAACAGGGCAAACAGCTTACGCTCATCATTACCGAGCAAGAACTGCAACTTTCGGAATTGGAAAAATCAAAAACCAAAGCCGAATTGGAAGCGCTTCAGGCCAAAATCAACCCTCATTTTTTGTATAACTCTCTCAACAGCATCGCAAGTTTGGTTCATCTTGACCCTGACAAAGCCGAGCAAATGACGTTGCTGCTATCGAAATTATTCCGATACGTGACCAATAAAAAAGCGGATTATTTTGATTCCCTCGACAACGAATTAGAAATGGTCGCAACCTACCTCGAAATTGAGCAAGTGCGCTTCGGTGACCGTCTGTCCTTTAAAATAATTGTTCGCGACGAAACGCTCCGAAACATACCCGTTCCCCGTTTTTTAATTCAGCCCGTAGTTGAAAATGCCATCAAACACGGAATTGCGCGTATTGCCGACCGCGGCGTGATTGAAGTCCGAGTCACTAAAGAACAAAACCTGCTGCGAATTACGGTCCATGACAACGGTCCTAGCTTTCCCGAGCCTATCAGCGGCGGGTATGGTTTGCAAAGTGTTCAGAACAAACTCAAGCTACTGTATGGCGGCAAAGCGGCGGTGTCCCTCCAAAATATTCCCCTCAAACAAGTCATTCTTGACTTGCCTTTTACGCCGTAGTTGGTAAGTCGTCAAATAAAAGGCTAATTTTGTGGCAATTACTAAAAAAACGCACCTTTCTAAGCAAAGTTCGGAATTCCCAACCGCTTCTTTTGGTTTTGGTTTTATCCTCCCACAATAGCAGGACCCCCAATAAATGACAAAATTTGATTTTAAAGATTTGATATTATTTGAAAACGAAGATTACATCGTTATCAATAAACCACCGCACGTAGCCACCATTAATGAACGTACCGCCGACAAGTCGGTGAGTATTCTGCGTATGGCTAAGGAATATAGTTTTGACGCCCAGGTAGGACACCGATTGGATAAAGAAACCTCTGGAGCATTGGCTATCGCTAAAAATCCCGAGGCCTACCGTCATTTGGCCATGCAGTTTGAACACCGCGAAGTGACCAAGCGCTACCACGCCGTGGCCAACGGCCTCCACGATTTTGACAGTATTTCGGTGTTTTTACCAATTTCACCCGTAAAAGATGGCACCGCCGTAAAGATTGACCGTCAAAAAGGGAAGGCGGCCGAAACCGTGTTCTTTACACTTAAAGCCTTTCGCCGACACACATTGGTGGAATGTATTCCTATCACGGGCCGGATGCACCAGATACGTATCCACCTGCAATGCCTCAAAGCACCCATCGTGTGCGACCCAACTTACGGCGGCGCCAACGTGCTTTTGTCTTCATTGAAAAAGGATTATAAATTAAAGCAAGAGACCGAAGAGCGTCCCATCATGCAACGAGTAGCGCTGCACGCTTTTTCGCTTTCGTTTCAGTTAATGAACGGCGAAACCGTTAAGATAGAAGCCCCTTACCCCAAAGACTTTGCAGTATTGGTGAAGTTGTTGGAGAAGAATAATTAAGTAGGCAGTTTACAGTAGGCAGTACAAAAACAAAGTTTTGCATTATTTACTGCCTACTGTAAACTGAAGACTGATTTCTTATAAATAGAGAGGCACTTTTGCCATCCAGTCGTTTACTTCCTGCTTTACGGCTTCGATTTTTGCGTCGTTGTCGGCATTCATTAATACCGTATCCATCAAATCAACAATGCGCTCCATATCGGCTTCTTTGAGGCCACGAGTGGTCATGGCCGGCGTTCCGACGCGCATTCCCGAGGTGACCATCGGTGATTTAGTATCAAACGGCACCATGTTTTTGTTTACCGTAATATCTGCCTTGATAAGGGTATTCTCAGCCAACTTACCCGTCAATCCTTTGGAGCTCAAATCAATCAACATCAAGTGGTTATCTGTACCTCCCGAAATAATTTTGTAGCCTTTTTCTACAAACGCGGCGGCCATAGCCTGCGCGTTTTTACGTACCTGAACGGCATATTCGGTATAATCATCGCTCAATGCTTCGCCAAAAGCAACCGCTTTGGCCGCAATCACATGCTCCAACGGGCCGCCCTGTGTACCTGGAAATACGCCAGAGTCAAGCAACGACGACATCATACGAATCTCTCCTTTGGGTGTAGTAATACCAAACGGATTGGGGAAGTCATTCCGCAACATAATCACCCCGCCGCGCGGTCCGCGCAGGGTTTTGTGCGTAGTCGTGGTTACGATGTGGCAATGCTCAAGCGGGTCATTCAATAATCCTTTGGCAATCAGGCCCGCTGGGTGCGAAATATCCGCCAAAAGAACCGCGCCGATTTGGTCGGCAATAGCCCGCAGGCGCACGTAATCCCAATCGCGGCTGTAAGCAGAAGCCCCGCAAATCATCATTTTGGGGCGCTCTTTGAGGGCAGTAGCCTCTACTTTGTCCCAATCAATCAGTCCGGTTTCCTGCTCTACTCCGTAGAAAAACGGCTGAAAATATTTACCAGAAATGTTGACTGGTGAGCCGTGGGTCAAGTGACCACCGTGCGCTAAGTTGAAGCCTAAAATTTTATCACCGGGCTGCAAGCACGCCAAAAACACTGCCGTGTTGGCCTGAGCTCCCGAGTGGGGCTGTACGTTGGCCCAAGAGGCTCCAAACAATTCTTTGAGGCGGTCAATCGCAATCTGCTCAATTTGATCTACTACTTCGCAGCCACCGTAGTAACGTTTGCCGGGCAAGCCCTCGGCGTATTTATTGGTCAACACGCTTCCCTGAGCTTCCATTACTTGCTTAGAAGTAAAGTTTTCGGAAGCAATCAGTTCAATACCCGACTCTTGGCGGTGGTGTTCTTTAGCGATCAAATCAAATATTTGGGTGTCGCGCCCTGTTGTCGTAGCAACCATTGGATTTACAATTTGGGATTTACGAAATACAAAATGGGGAAATGTTTCGGCAAAGGTACAAAGACGCGTTAAAACTTACAGTGTTATTCTGTAAACCTTTGAAATTCATATTAACTTAAATGACATTCGATGGTGGTGACAGGGGCCAAACTCCTTAATGGCTCGCCGATGAACAGGAGTAGGATACCCCACATTTCTGGCCCAACCGTACTGTGGAAATTCTTCGGAAAGCCGCTCCATGAGGTCGTCACGGTAGGTTTTTGCCAGCACCGACGCCGCCGCTATACTCATAAATTTAGCATCTCCTTTCACAATACAAGTATGCGCTACAAAAGGGTAAGTCGTAAAACGATTTCCATCCACCAACAAATGTTCGGGGCGCATCTCCAGCTGGTCTAGCGCACGGTGCATAGCCAAAAAACTAGCTTTTAGAATATTGATTTGGTCAATTTCTTGATTAGAGACCTCTGCTACGGCCCAAGCCAAGGCCGCTTCGGTGATTTCATTACGCAGTTGGTTACGCTGCGCTTTGGTAAGCTGCTTAGAATCATTGAGCAAAGGATTCGTGTAGTCTTTGGGTAAAACAACCGCCGCCGCTACCACGGGGCCCGCCAAACATCCACGCCCTACTTCGTCGAGCCCAGCTTCAATGAGATGTGGATGATAAAAAGGTTTTAGCATGTTGTTTTTAGAAAATAAAACGGTTGCAATAACAGACATTGACCTTCAAACAGACGTATATAATTTAAGGTCATACCTTTGACGTCGGTCGCAATTTTGGTCTGGCGGGCAATTTACTTAATTTTGTTTCGAGGTTATATCTCCTTTTCTATTTTTGCTATGCGTTTAACATTATTATTTATACTGTTGTGTTTTCAGGTTGTGGCCCAAAAAAGCGCCACTGACACCCTAAAAACAAGCGGAATTATCAGTACAAACTATTTTGGGATTCCCAAAGACACCTCCGTTTATCGTATTAAAGTGGGCGATAAACTCCGTATTCAGAGTCTAAATGCCCTCGAAATTATCTATCCGCAAGGTGGAAATATTACGGTGGGAAATTCTCCTATGACGGGCGGACAGGCAAGCGGTACGCCCGCGTATTTCGCTACGGTAGATTTAAAAGGCCAAATCATTCTGCCCCAAGTGGGGCGCATCAGCCTGACTGGACTTACCAAAGCCGAAGCGGCAGCGGCAATAGAGAAGCAATATCAACAATTGATAAATAACCCCGTTTTTGACGTTGAAATCACCAATCGTCGTATTCAGGTGTTGGGAGCGGTGGCTAAGCAAGGAGTCATTACCATGGATATGGAAAAAATAACCTTGGGAGAAGTCATTGCGATGTCGGGCGGAATTGATTTTACCATCGCTGACAATACCATCAAGCTGATTCGTACCCGCTCAGGTATGCAACAAGAAATCAGTTATGATGTTCGAAATCTGAGCGACCCAGCTGTGGCCAACATCCCGATTTTTGATGGCGACTATGTGTTTATACCCCCATCCAAAAGCAGTTTAAGGGTGATAAAAAACCAAAAATTCTCCAGCATTTTACAACCTATTGCCCTAACTTTAAATGCAATAGCTATATTACTTGGGCTTTACATAACCATCAGCCGAAACTGATTCCACCCTCTATGTTTTCGTTTTTAAAAGGTTCCAAAAGCAAATCTCCGCAGGCCGTATCGCTGGCAGCCATCGAAAGCGATTGGCATTGCCACATTCTGCCCGGAATTGATGATGGCAGTCAAAACGAAGAACAGAGTTTAGAAATGCTGCATTATTATGTACAAATGGGTATCAAAAAAATAGTGGCTACCCCTCATGTACGGGCCGATTTTTATAAAAATACCCACGAGACAATCACAGCCGCTTCTCAAAAAGTACAAAACCTGATTCAAACGCATAACTTGCCGTTGGTTTTAGAAGCGTCGGCGGAGTATTATGCCGATGAAAATTTTTTTGAACTCATCACACACGGTCAATTATTACCTATTGAAAATCAGTACATTTTGTTTGAATTACCCATGCAAAACGCCAGCCTTTGGGGCGTTAAGTTGGCCGAAATGCTTCAGAAAAAGGGTTATACCCCCCTTTTAGCCCATCCTGAACGCTATCGTTATTGGCACAACAAGCCGAAAGAATGGAGTCTTTGGAAAAACAGCGGGGTCTGTTTTCAACTCAATCTATTATCATTGACGGGGTTTTACGGAGCGTCCGAACGGCGGGCCGCCGAGCAATTGCTGGAAGCAGATTACATTGATGCCGTCGGAACGGACGCCCACGGACTACGGCATTTGCAAAAATTAAGTGAATTGACGCAAAATCCTCTCTTTGACAACATACAACAATTACCTTTGCTCAACCGTCTGGGCTAAAAAGTTTTGGTGACGCCTCTATGCAGAATGAGAATAAATCGCGGGATAGATATGTAGAAGTATCCGCAGACATTGACGTAAAACGCATCTTGCGGGTCCTTTGGAGTCGCTGGTACTGGATTTTGGGGGCTCTAACCGTCACCACCGTTAGCTGTATTATCTTTTTACAAGTAGCCAAGCCGCGCTATGTGGCCGAAGTACTTTTGAGATACAATGAAAAACAGACGGAAATAGATGAGCTAAATAAACTCATCCAACCTGACGCAAGTGTTCAGGAATACCTAACCGAAAAATACGTTATCAAATCAGAGGAGGTTATCAATGGCGCCGTAGAGCGCCTCAAATATCCTTTTACGTTTTATAGTGAGTCTACCTTCCTGACCGAAGATGTTTATCCGTTTAAGCCGTTTACGGCCGAAATCGTCTCGTATGAATCAAGTGAATATGAGTACGGCAAGTTTGAAATCCAGCCCAGTGGTATAATTACGTATAAGACAGAATTAAGCGAAGAAATCAGTCGTTTTGACTTAGCCAAAGACACCTTAATTGCGGTCAAAGGCCTGTCGTTTAAAGTCAATTCAGTAGCTACCTTCACCCAAGATTACGGGTTTACTTACAATGATATTTACGCCATGCGCGAACGCATGGACGACCTGATTTACGTAGAAGAAGCTGAGCAAAACATGCCAATTCTGACGATTTCATTTACGTACCACAATCGGAAATTCACGCAGGATTTTTTGCAAAATCTGATTGAATCCTACCAAAAATACAACCTCGAACAAAAGAAGCGCTCTTCCAATCTGACCATTGATTTTATTCGTGAACAAATCAAAATATACTTTGATGCGTTGCGAAAATCATCTTCTGAACTAGAAAAGTACAAACAGGGCCGGTCAGTGCCCAATTTACAGGCGTCGATGTCGGACGTGATGAATCAGATTACGGGTTTCAAAACCCAAAAGAATATGCTCGAAATCCAGAAGTCATACATCAATCTTCTCGAACAAAGCCTTTCTAACCGTTTTGAACCCATCAATATTGGCAACATTGGCCTTGACAACAACAGCGACGGCGTGCTGGTAAGGTTGGTGACTGAACTAAACAAACTGATTTTGGACCGCAAAGGCCTCACCATCGGCAAAAACCTGAGCGTAAACAATCCCGTTGTCAAAGCCACCGACGATGAAATTGAACACCTGCGCGAGCAAATTTTGAGTAACATCAAGCTCCAACGCCAAAAAAACGAAGGTACGCTTAAAATCATCAACGAGAATTTATCGCTGCTCGAAAGCCGCATGAATGCGCTGCCTTCTGTGGAGCGCGAGTTGAGCTACCTTCAAAACGACCGCGACGTCAACGAAAAGATTTACCTTCTTCTTATCAACAAAGAAATCGAAACCTCCATCGTGAAGGCAGGGATGTTACCTTCCTTTACGGTATTAACCAGAACCGACTCCTACAAAGTATACCCGCGATCCGCCCGATTGCTATTATCATCTATCCTGCTTGGCTTGCTTATAGGAATGGGGTCTATCTTTTTGGCGCGCTACCTCAACGGGAAGTTTACTGAGATTCCCAAAATCGGTCAAAACAGCAATGTCAATTTACTGGGTACTATTCACCGCTACGGAGAAAAGGTCCAAAATAACGAAAAAGACCTTTTACACTTCTTAGACAATCGCTCGCTCTTTGCCGAATCGGTCAATAGCGTACGAACCAATCTAAATTTTCTCATCAATAGTGAGGATACGAAAGGAAAAATGATTGTGATTACATCGGAAGTATCGGGCGAAGGAAAATCTTTTGTTACCATTAATCTGGCAACCTCACTGACCAAAGTAGGCAAAAAAGTATTAATTATTGTCTCGGATTTACGTCGCTCAAAACTGCATCGATTCTTCAACAACAACAATAAAGTTGGCCTCAGCACCTTTTTGACAAAAAAAGTGGAAGATTACGCAAAGGTGATTCAACACTCTGTGATTGAAGGCTTAGACTACATCCCTGCAGGGCCCGTGCCTTTTAATCCGACAGAACTCATTCAGAATGACCGCTTCGAAAATATGATTGAAGCCTGCCAAAAAGAATATGACTTTGTACTAATTGACACAGCCCCCATCGGTTTGGTTTCCGATAATATTCCGCTGCTAAGAAAAAGTGATTTGGTCATTTTTATTATTCGTTGGCTGTATTCAAATGAAGAATCGTATTTGCTCGCCGACCAAATTACGGAAGAATTTGACCTCAAATCAGTGGGCGTCATTGTCAACGATTTTTATAGAGATAATCTTTATGCTTCGCTAGCCTCTGCTTCTTATTATGCTTCTAAGGGCTATGGGTACAGTTATAAGTACACGTATGATTACTACGGAAAAACCAACGGCTATTACACCGATGAAGGCGAAAAAGGCAAATCGTTGCTCAAAAGAGCAGCTCAATGGATAAAAAAGCCATTCAGTCGTACCTAAATGTTTATCAAGCCCTATAACCTATAATTCGCATTTGATTCACCTATTTGCCGCCACACAAGTAGTGCTTTACGCACCAGATATTATGCTAGAAATAAGAAAAGGGCGTAATTAGTCCATTTTAGGCCCTTGCGTACGCCAAAATGGCAAGTCAACAATCAAGAGACGAAATAACTTAACATCAAGCGATTAAGAAAATAATTAAAAAAATTAGTGATAAATGGATAGAATTCACGAAAAAAATAAATAGTTCTTTTTGACTTCCAACAGTTTTCCTAATTTTGCAGTCCAATTTGAAATCAATGGTAATGAGCAACAAAGACACAGATTCTGGTTTAGAGTTCTTGGAGAGCCCGGAAGGCTTAGCGGGGGAGTTAACCAAGTTCGAGAAAAACCTCGAAAAAAACCGTAATATCTTTTTTATTGTAGGTGGCGTAATAGTAGCAGCTTTGGCAGGATGGTTGGGCTATCACTGGTATGTGAACAGCCAAGACGAGCAAGCACAGGCGGTGTTATTCAACCCTGTATTTGCCATCGAATCTGATTCTCTCAATAAAGCCCTCAAAGGCAGCGGCGGAAACCCTGGCTTGCTGGCTATCGCTGATGAGTACAGTGTTACGCCTGCGGGAAATCTGGCCAACTTTTATGCGGGAACTGCTCTTCTGAAGCAAGGTAAATTTGACGAAGCCATTGAGCGTCTAAAATCGTTTAGTTCTTCTGATTTGCTGGTACAGGCTCGCGCTTACTCGCTCATCGGCGATGCTTACATGGAAAAAAACAACGCCGAAGAAGCTATCAGCTATTATCAAAAAGCCGTTGATTATAAGCCGAATGCCTATTTTACACCTATGTACATGGTTAAATTAGGTATTGCGTACGAAAAAGCGAAGAAGAATAAGGAGGCCATCGAAGTATATGGCAACCTCATCGAAAAATATCCACAATCGTCCGAAGTTCTTAACGCGAAGAAGTTTAAGGGCTTGCTCGAAAGTGCAGCAGAATAATCATTTCATGATGAAATAAAATTGTAAGGGATAAGACTCACCAGTTTTATCCCTTTTGCTTTTTCAACACACTTTGTCCCACATTTAACACCCCAACATTTCCCATGAGTTTACTTACGGTTGGTTCCGTTGCTTTTGATGCGCTCGAAACTCCTTTTGGCAAAACGGATAAAATTATTGGCGGCGCCGCCACTTATATCACCCTTTCGGCTTCTTATTTTTCAACAAAAAACAATTTAGTCGCCGTTGTAGGAGACGATTTCCCCCAAGAAATGATTGGATTACTCCAAGAACATGGCATTGACACCGAGGGGTTGCAAATCAAACAGGGCGAGAAAACTTTCTTTTGGTCGGGCAAATACCACAACGACATGAACAGCCGCGACACTGTCGAGGTACAACTCAATGTCATGGAAAAATTTGACCCCATTATCCCTGATTCTTACCAAGACTGTCAATACCTCATGCTTGGCAATACCGCCCCCGCCATTCAACAAATGGTGCTGGAGCGTATCACAAAGCGCCCCAAATTGGTCATGCTTGATACCATGAATTTTTGGATGGATATTGCCATGGATGACCTTAAGTCTGTCTTGAAAATGGTAGACGTACTTACCATCAACGACGAAGAAGCCCGTATTCTTTCTGGCGACTACTCGCTGCGCCGCGCGGCCAAAACCGTCATGGCAATGGGGCCTAAAACATTGATTATCAAGAAGGGTGAACACGGTGCACTGTTATTTCAAGGCGACCAAGTGTTTTTTTGCCCTGCACTACCCTTAGAAGATGTATTTGACCCAACGGGCGCAGGCGACACATTTGCGGGTGGTTTTATCGGTTATCTTGCCAGCACTGACGACATCAGTTTTGAAAACATGAAACGTGCCATCGTGTACGGGTCGGCAATGGCCTCTTTTTGCGTTGAAAAATTTGGCTCCGAGCGAATCGTCGGACTGACTCAGGAGGAAATCACGGCTCGTGTGCAGGAATTTGTACAGTTAGCACATTTTCAGATATAAAAAAATCAGTGCTCTCAAGTCTGATGAAAATCGGGCTTGAGAAATTTCATCTTAATCGTTCGATGTTATGAATTATCCCATCATTCGCCGTCCGCGTCGCAATCGACAGTCGGAGGCCATTCGAGCCTTAGTACAGGAGACAGCCGTATCGGTCAATGACCTTATTTACCCTATGTTTATCATGGAGGGTCAGGGCATTAAGAGTGAAGTCAAATCAATGCCGGGTATTTATCGATACTCCCTCGACACGTTGTTGGAAGAACTCAAAGAAGTAACGGATTTGGGTATTAAGTGCATTGATTTGTTTCCTAATTACGCAGAAGACAAAAAAGATACTTTCGCTACTGAAAGTTACCGAGAAGGCACCTTTTATCTGGACGCACTGAAGGCAGTAAAGGATAATTTTCCAGAGTTGGCCTTGATGACCGACGTTGCGATGGACCCATACAGCAGCGACGGGCACGATGGCTTGGTTAAAAATGGAAAAATCCTTAACGACGAAACCCTCGATATTTTAGCAAAAATGGCCGTGGCACAAGCCCGCGCTGGCGCTGATATTCTCGGCCCGAGCGATATGATGGACGGGCGCGTTGGGTATATCCGTCAGGCATTGGATGCAGAAGGTTTTACCGATGTCAGCATTATGTCGTATTCGGTCAAATTTGCCAGTGCTTTTTACGGCCCTTTCCGCGATGCACTCGACTCTGCACCGCGTTTTGGCGACAAGAAAACCTATCAGATGAACCCCGCCAACGTACGCGAAGCCCTCATCGAAGCGGCACTTGATTACGAAGAAGGCGCTGATTTTCTGATGGTTAAACCCGCCTTGGCGTATTTGGATGTTATCAAAACCTTAAATCAAAATTTTGATTTGCCCATTGCTGCCTACAATGTATCTGGTGAGTATGCTATGATTAAAGCCGCGGCCCAAAACGGGTGGTTGGACGGCAATCGCGCCATGCTCGAAACCCTGCTCTCCATTCGTAGAGCGGGAGCCAAAATTATCCTGACGTATTTTGCCAAAGAATTTGCCCTTTTGCAAGCGTAAAGTGCAACAATTTTCGGCTTTTCTAAGCGTTTAGACATGTATTAAGGTTGAAAGGCTACGGTCATTTTAACTTTTTAGCCTTAACTACGTTTATTTTACACCTAATCATTGTTTAGTGTAATGAAAAAACTCATTGGTGTTTTTTTTCTCGCAGGATTTTTAGCAGCAGGCTGTAGTCAGGATGAGCCACAACCCAAAAGCATTTCAGATATCTTACTCGAACAAGACGACCTCGGAATGCTGCGTGCAGCCATCAGCCACGCAGGTTTGCAAGATGCCTTTAAAACTAGCACTGTAACGCTTTTTGCACCGACCGATGAGGGATTTAAAGCGGCAGGATTTGCAGATGCTTCGGCCATTACGGCCTTACCCGCCGAGCAAGTCAGGGCGTTGATTACGAACCATGTCATTACTTCCAATTACCCTTCGACAAGCATGGCGCTTGGCACGCACAATCCCGTTAGCATGATGTCAAAATCCAGACTTTATTTGACATACAACGATGGAATTGCGTACTTGAATCAGGCTCGAGCCAGCAAATTGGATTTGAATGCCACAAACGGAGTCGTTCACGTAATCAACGGCCTTATTCGTATTCCTCAACAGACCGTAGGCCAACTCCTCAAAAATACGCCTGAATTCAGCCTTTTCCGCGCGGCTCTCTTAAAAGCCGTGGCCAGCGAAACTCGTTTGAGAATATTCGCTGATTCTACGGGAGCCAACCCCATCGACCCCTCCTACACGCTATTTGTACCCACAAATCAAGCCATGGAGGCGGCTGGACTCAATTTGGCAAGAATCAATTCAACGGCGGTTTCTTCAGCGGCACTGGCCAATCTAGTCTCGTATCACATTGCATTGAGTCGGTATTTTTCACCGACACTGCCTTCAGGCAGCCTGCCAATGTTTAATGCCGTGTACGTAACCCGTATTGTAAAGTCAGCGACAGGGATAAAAATTGCGGACGAGCTAACCGCTGCCCCCGCCACCACGGCCAATGTTGTCAGAGCAGATATAACGGCTACCAATGGCGTTATTTTTGCCATTGATCATGTTTTATATACTAAACCCTAAATCGGGAACATAATTGCCCTAAAAATTGTATTAAACTTGTTGCCAATCAATCAATAAACGCATGAAAAGTTTAGTCGCTGCCCTAGTCCTGTTTTCGGTTGTCCTCACAGGATTTGTAAAATCTGAACAACCGTCTGAATCGGGTGATAAATTTCGCTATCGGGCACTTACTGGAAATAACCCCGTAAAAATCACATGGGAGACCCTGCGGGATGTTACTTTCAAGAAAAAATGGTACCCTGAGGAGTCGGTTTACATGCTTTACCCAACATTTGGCCCGAATGTCAATAAACTCAATGGTAAAGAAGTACTGTTGACTGGTTATATTTTACCGATTGACGTAGAATCAAACTTATACGCTCTTTCGGCCTTTCCGTTTAGCGCGTGTTTCTTCTGCGGCGGGGCAGGTCCAGAATCTGTGGTTGGCTTGAAGTTCAAGAAAAACGGACGTAAATTCAAAACCGACGAACGGCATACCCTGCGCGGTGTGATGAAACTCAATGCTGATAACATCTATGAATTAAACTATAATCTAGAAGGGGCTGAAATTGCAGAAGAGTAATACTTCTAGCGACTCAGCACTTTTATAAATACGTCCACGTTTCGGCCTTTATCGTCGCTACAGGATATTTTTACCTTACCCACAGGTGGCTTTACAAACAAAGCTGCCTGTGGGTTTGCTTTTTGAATCAATTTATCATTGATGTACCAGTAGACCTCCCGCACGTCATTGCTTGCCTGACAAGCCAACTGTAACTCCTGATTTTCAAGAAAGTATTCACTCCCATCATTCGGACTCGTAATCACGGGGGCACCTACCTCAAATACTCTGGTACATTTAGGATTATGCGGCGGAATTCGTTGAAAAGGAATATGATTTAATTCATTGTACGCAATTAATTCGGGGGCCATATTGGGGTATAATTTTCGCACGTAGCCGCTGTCGGGAAGACACTGAGTGCAGTACGAAATTTCAGCGTTTTTATCGGTCAATACCCATTTCGAATGTTGGCATTTGCGCGTGGGCGAAATGCCCATAATGGCATAATCCAAGACCTGATGCGTGCAAAATTCAGCGGGTAAGTCACCACTTTCGGCGCATACTTTTCGGCGCGTAATATCGGTGGTCGGTTTGAACCATCCCGTGGGCGAATTATAATCGATGGCGTTGAAGACATCAAACAGCAGCGGGGTGGCAATGTTGGCCCCGTTGAGTTCGGGCACGCCCACACCCGAAAAATTTCCCACCCAAACCCCGACAGTATAACGGCGGTTGTAGCCAATGCTCCAAGCGTCTTTTTTACCGTAAGAAGTTCCTGTTTTCCACGCAATACGCGGCAAATGGTAGGTGTTATCAAAATTATTGGGCAAATCAGGTCGGGTAATTTGGGTTAAAATCCCGTTAATCAAATACGCCGATTCGGGAGAAACCAGCACTTCTCCTTTTGATTTTTTAGCATCTGTCGAATAATTTAAACCGTGTATTTTTCCTTCATTGGCAAAACTTGTAAAAAGGCGCGTCAGTTCTTCCAAAGTGACTCCACAACCGCCCAAAATCATGGAAAGCCCCAAGTCTTTAGACTGTTTTTTCACGGTTTGAAAATCTGCTTTTTTCAGATAACCAATCAAAACACTCGGAGTCAGTTCTTTTAACACCTTTACGGCTGGAATATTGAGCGAGTTGGCCAAAGCAAACTCAATCGTCACTTTTCCATTGAACCGGCGGTCAAAGTTTTCTGGCTCAAAACCACCGAAATTGGTCGGCACATCATTGATGGCTGACTTGGGCGTAATCATTCCTTTGTCAAACGCAATAGCGTAGAGCAGGGGCTTTAGGGTACTACCCGGCGAGCGTACCGCCCTGATACCGTCCACCTGCCCCCCGTCGTACGGATTATTAAAATCAGCCGAACCTACGTAGGCTTCTACACGCATGGTTTCATTATTAACCACAATAACCGCCGCATTGTGAATATCCATACTTTGAAGTCGATTGACATAATTTTGGGTCATTTGCTCTACCAGTGCCTGCCGGGTCGGCAAAATGGTGGTTCGGATAATGGGCGTATTTTTATGCTCTTTTTTCAAACGAAATGCCAAATGAGGAGCCAACTTGGGCGCTTCACGACGATAGGCAGTCAGAGGTTCGTTTATGGCATCGTCAATGACTTGTTTATCAAACAAGGCGGCTTTTTCAAATCGACGGAGCCATTTGTTTCGTTCCTGAACAATAAAAGCATTTTTTTGGCCCAATCGCAAACTGGAAGGACGATTGGGAATGATGGTCAACGTTGTGATTTCGGCCAAGCTCAGCAACTGCGGCAGTTTACCAAAATACAATAATGACGCCGATTTCATCCCTTCAATATTGCCACCGTACGGAATCAGATTGAGGTAGAGTTGTAGGATTTCGTCCTTGGAATAGTGCAGTTCCAGCTGTACCGCCCTGAAAAGTTCAATTGTTTTACTCAAATACGTGCGTTGCCGAGGCTCCAACAAACGCACTACCTGCATCGTAATTGTAGAAGCCCCCGAGCTTCGTCGCCCTGTCGCTGTGTTTTTAAGGAAAGCCCGCCCTAAGGCAACGGGGTTAAATCCAGGGTGATAATAAAAATAACGGTCTTCTTTTTGGAGAATAGTTTGTCGAAGTACTGGCGTAATCTCCTCCAACTCCGTATAAAGTCTCCATTTGTCATCATCATTCAGAAATGCGTGCAGAATTGTCCCATCGGAAGCTGCAATAAGCGTTGAGTAGCGCGGCGAAACCTTAAAAGGAATCGCAACATCCAACAGTAAAAAAAGCAAAAAAGGGGTTATCAATAGCCAAAAACGGGAAGAACGAAGCCATTTTTTCAGTACGTTAGAAGATTTTTGGCCACCTTCTTTCATTAACTTGAATGCCTTCCACATCGCTACTGCCCCAATTAAAATTATACTTCCTCCAACAACGTTCGGAAAGAAACGTATCTATTCAGAAAACGTACGTGATGTTTATCCTGAAATTCTTTTGCGTGAAGTTTATCGTAGGTAAAATAATCTTCCATGGTCTGAAAATAGTACTGACACGAAAAGGTCGTTCCTTCGTTGTCTATTTCAGTCAACAGTTTTAATATCTTATTGCCCATCGGCAATCCGGTAGCCATAATTTCGGGGATATGAACGTTTTTCATCCATTGTAGCCATTCCAACTCTAGGGTCTTATCTATGTTTACAGTAACACTGTGAAGAATCATATCAATTATTTTTTTGTTCTCTAATTAGCGCAATATTTAAAAAAATGAGCGATTATTCGTCACAACAAAAAAATAATCTTGATTTCTTTGGCGTTTCAGGAGAAACTGGTAGCTTTATCAACTGCTCAGGCAGTCTAAAGCGTCCCTCCAATTTTAAGACCTGTCCAATGGACTATAAGGCACTCAAAGAATTGGTCAGACAGGGTGAAGGCAAACGGGTAGAGTTTAAACTCAAAACCAATCACCCCGAAAAAATCGTCCGAGAAGTGGTGGCTTTTGCCAATACTGACGGCGGGCGCCTCCTCATCGGCATCGGCGATGACCGCACTATCAAAGGCCTCAAGTACGTCGACGAAGACGAGTACCTTCTGACACGGGCCATCGAAAAATACTGCTCCCCTGGCATCGAATACTCCATTGACCGCATTCCCGTCGGCGAAGAGCGCGACGTGCTGGTGTTTACGGTGTATCCTAGCAAGGGGCGCCCGCACTACGTGTTGCAAGAAGCCGAACACCCACGCGTAAATACGACCTTCGTCCGTAAAAAATACGTTCCTCAAAAAAATACCAATCAGGTCCGTAAGGCCTATGTACGCGTTGCGGATAAGTCTATTCAAGCCAGTTGGGAAATGCGGGAGATTTTACGCCGTAAAAGCGACGACCGCAATGTTCAGTTCAGGTACGGTGAAAAAGAGCGTAAACTTATGCAGCATTTAGACCAACACCAAAGCGTAACGGTCGATGTATTTGCCACCATTGCAAACATTCCCCGAAATTTAGCCTCCAAAACCCTCGTATTGTTGGTTCTCGCCAATGTGCTCGAAGTGCATCCCGACGAAGTGGTTGATCGTTTTACCGTGGCCGGGTTTTAATAAACTAAAAATCCATCACCCTCAGAAAGGATGATGGATTGTATACTACCTAAACCTCTACCATTATATTTTTTTCCGGAAAGCTCCGAAAGTAAAAATACTTGGTTTTACCTCTTATAACTTTGGTACGCCCAAATTTGTTCCATAAAAACAAAAAACACCTCCTTTTGTTACCAAAAACCTCTAATTATTGGTTTTTTAAGGGATATTTATTTTTTGATTTTCGCTACGCAATTTTGCTTTTACGGTATCCATAACCGAAATAAATGACTAGCCCAGCAGCCATCCATGCAAAAAATACAAACCATGAATTGACGGGGATTTCAATCATCAAGTAGCTGCAACAAAGCACTCCCAACACGGGAATCAAGGACCATTTACGCAGAAAACTAAAAACAGAAAAGGCAAAAGAGAGAAATACAAAAATCAAAAACAGGTATTCTTGATGTTGTTCATTGCCAAAATGCGAAAAGCCGCCAAAGATTCTTTCTCGTGTCAAAAAAGCAAATACAATCCATAAAACAGGCACAATAAATTGACCGTTGATGTAAGGTAAACTAAAGGATTTTTTGACCGTACGGCTTTCTCTTGGCAGCACCAAGACTCCACCACACACCAGCACAAACGCAAACAACGTACCGATACTGGTTAAATCGGTCACCAAAGAAGCATCCATAAACAGTGCGGGAATCGCTACCAAAAAACCAGTTATAATCGTTGCAAAAGAGGGCGTACTGTATTTGGGGTGGATTTTACTGAAGGCCTTGGGCAACAGTCCGTCGCGACTCATGCTCATCCAAATACGCGGCTGACCTATCTGAAATACCAACAATACACTCGTAGCCGCCACAACAGCACTAACTGAAACAAAATAACCTACTTTCGGCTGACCAATCTTATCAAATACATAGGCCAATGGGTCGGCTACGCCCTGAAACTCCGAATAATTGACCATGCCCGTAATAACCAACGCAATAACGATATAAATCACAGTACAAATAATCAACGAATAAATCATTCCTCGGGGTAAATCGCGCTGCGGATTAGCGCATTCTTCCGCAGTGGTTGAAATGGCATCAAAACCGATGTAAGCAAAAAACACCGCCGATACGCCTTTTAACACCCCCCCAAATTCGTTGGGAAAGAATGGGGTCCAGTTGTCGGTATTGATAAAAAACACCCCAACTACTACCACTACCAGCAACACAAGGAGCTTTAAACCTACCATTGCGTTGGCACTTTTCTTGCTCTCTTTGATGCCAATGTAAGCCAAAATCGTAACCAAAATAACGATAACAAAAGCGGGTAAATTGAAAATCAACTTTGTATCTCCCAAGGCGGGTGCCGTAGTCCAAGCGAGATTTTCGAGCGACGTACCCGCCGCTTGGGCCGCTTCGTAAAGCTTTAGCGCGGTGGTGGTATCGGTCACCATCCAACGCGGCAAAATAATGCCAACGCCCTGCAAAATATTATCGAAATAGCTACTCCACGATATTGCGACCACGATATTGCCGATGGCATATTCTAAAATCAACGCCCAGCCAATAATCCAAGCGACCACTTCGCCAAAGGTGACGTAAGAATAGGTATAGGCACTTCCTGATACGGGTACTCGGGAGGCAAATTCGGCGTAACACAGGGCCGTAAATCCACAAGTAATGGCCGTAATCACAAATAAGAAAATAACGCCCGGCCCTCCATCATAGGCGGCAGCGCCAATCGTCGAAAAAATCCCTGCTCCGATAACCGCCGCAATTCCCATCGATACCAAATCACGAACCCCAAGGATTTTTGACATCCCGCCGCTAGCATGACTCTCGGCTTCGGCATTTTTTAGAATTTGCTCTAATGATTTTTTTCGAAAAAGGGAATTATTCATTTGAAGTGTTGTTTAGGGTTTAGCTTGCTTATAAAGCGGGTAAAAATAGGAATTATTACGACAAATCTCGCCAAAAACTGATTTTTCGGTGTAGAAGACACTTTTTTAACAATAAAATTAAAAGAGCTAACCGAGAAGATAAAACGGGTTTTTAGCCTACAAAAATATTCATTTATCCAAGCTGATTCACTGACTTTTGGCCGCTACGTAGTCTTCCCACGTATCAATATCTGACAGCGTTTCTAACAAATAATACCTCGCAGAATCAGGGTTATGTGGACTTGTTTGCGCTAAATCGGCGATGGTTTCTTGCAAGAGCGTGGGCTGACTCCATGATTTGTTTTCAAACAAATTTCGATGCAAGTTTTTCATTCCCAATAAGTAATATCCTCCGTCATCGGCAGGGCCAATGACCACCTCATGGGTTTCCAATGCGGCAAATGCCTTTGATAAATGCTCAGGCCGAATGGCCAAACAATCACTTCCTACAATAACGATACGGTCAGCGGTTTTCAATTCCGTTGCAAATGCCGCTTTCATTCGGTCGCCTAAATCACTGCTTTGACATTGTAATTTTTTCTCAAAAAAAGGTTCATTCCACAGGTCATCGTGGTTGATAAAATCCCCGTAGTAAACACAAACCCGTTTTTGGGTAGACCCAACGACCTCACTTACCCATTCCTTCATAACATTTTTGGTATGTTTAAGCAACTCGACGTATACCTCTACGGCTTTTTCATTGCCTACACTAGCCGCCACCCGCGTCTTTACTTTACCTAAAATCGGGTTTTTAACAAAAACAATAACTGAGCAAATCATTCGTTTGGGTTGGATAGTTGAAAGAAAGATAGTAAGATTGATAAAAAAATAGAACAATTGAGCAGTTCATACGCATTTATGAAACATTTCCTTTGGATAGCCCTTATCCTGATCACCGCCACATCATACGCCCAAGACGTTGCCTTTAAGAAAATCATTGCCAATCAAAAAGTTGATCCCACGCTTGCTACCCTCACCGAGTCCGAACAAAGTGAGTCGGGCGTAGTGCTCAAAAATCAACTTTTTATCGAATATACGTTTGATTCGCTGGGGCAGTTTTCCTGCATTCAGGGAATTTATAAGCGGATTCGTATCAATGACTCCAAAGCCATTGAAATGTACAACAAAATCATCCTTCCTGTTCCCAATACCAATGACCTCCTTTATCTGAAAGCCCGAAGTATCAGCAAAAACGGTACCATCAAGGAAGTCGGACTGGAAGCCGTGAAAGAATTGGAAGAACAGGGCCGCGTGTATAAAATTCTGGCCGTTGAAGGCATAGAAGCGGGCGGAGAATTGGAATACATCAGCCTGTTTAGACGTAACAGCACACTTTTTGGCTCCGAAATCCTGCAAAGCGATATTCCCGTTCGTAGTTCTGAGTTAAAAATCATTACGCCTTCTTACCTACAATTTGAGGCCAAAGTATACAATGCACCCGCTGCCATTGGGACAGACACCTTGAATGAAAAACGAACTACCACTGTTTTGGTTAATAATCTAAAACCCATTCACGAAGAAAAATACGCCAACATAAAGGCCAACTTGGTACGAGCCGATTATAAATTATCGTACAACCTCAGCCGAGGCGAAGAACGACTGTATACGTGGCAAAGTGCCGCCGAAACGTTTTTTGACTATTTAAGAACGGGCCTCGAAGAGTCTAAAAAGGCCGTAGATGCTGTATTGGTCAAGGAAAAAATCAAAGGACTTCCGCCAGAAATTGCGATTAAGAAATTTGAAAATTACGCCAAAACCAACATTGCAGTCAAAGAAGAGGAAGATGCCGAAACGGCCTCCGCTATTTTACAAAAACAATACGCATCCAAAGCGGGCATGATGCGCCTGTACATCACGGCCTTGGAGTCGCTCAATATTCCGTACGAGATTGTCGTAGGAACCAGTCGCGCCAGTGCGGTTTTTGACAAAGAATTTGACTCTTGGAGTTTTTTGGATGAATATTTACTCTATTTCCCCACCACAAAAAAGTTTCTTGATCCTGGCAGTCCTATTCTGCGGTACGGCATGATTGACCAATTTATGGAAGGGAACTACGCGCTCTTTATTAAAAAGAAAAAAGCGGGCACCGAAACAATTCCCGAAGGAGAAATTCGGCTCATTCCTTTTTCCACAATCGCCGACAACCACGACGACTTGGCTATGGAGGTATCTTTTTCTCCCGCTATGGATCAGGTTCAGGGGAAAGTAACTCGCCAAATGACGGGGCATCAGGCGGCACAATTGCGCCCCTACTATCATTTTGTAAAAGCCGAAGAAGAGCGCAAAAACCTCACCAATGAAATCATCAAATCGACACTCAAGCCCGATGTAACCTACACCAACGTCCAAATCAAAAACACCAATCTCAACAGCGACGAAGTATTTAAACCGTTTATTTTATCTACCGATATGGTACTTAAAAGCGTTTTGGAACGCGCTGGTAAAAAGTATTTATTTAAAGTAGGCGAGTTGATTGGGCCACAGGTTGAAATGTACAATGAAGGCGCCCGTCAGTTTTCGATTGATATGGGCAATGCTCACTCGTACAAACGTGTGATGAAGATTCGGATTCCAGAAGGTTATAAAGTAAGCGGCTTAGAAAGCCTAAAGCGTTCTATTACCGATGGTAAGGCCGAGCCCATCATGGGTTTTGTGTCTGATTATAAGATGGAAGGAAATTTATTGACCGTCACGATTGATGAGTACTACAAACAGGTTTTACAACCGCTTGAAACGTACGAAATTTTCCAGAAGATTATCAATGCTGCAGCCGATTTCAACAAAGTGACGCTCTTATTAGAGAAAAAATAAAAGAATCATCCAGAATCTATAACTTTGTTTTCTAATCAGACCAGCGCAGTTCTGGGCGATTTTGACCTAAACATTTATTTTTCCATCGCTTCCAATGAACTTGAAATTTTTTGTCTTACTGCTCATTTCGGGGTCTGTTTTCATGGGTTGTGCATCTTCCAAACCTGTACGCTCCACCACCGTTGATGCTTACAGCAATTACGACGAGGATTTGTCTGCAGTAAGGCCAAAATACAAAGAATCAGCCCCTGTCGAAACGGCCAAAAAACCCGAAGTAAAACGGGTTTTGTCGGACCAGCCACTGCACGTAAATCGTAAATTGGATGCCGTAGTGGACACCATCGCTTCCAAAAACCGCGCCATTCGTTTTGCTTCGGGGTATCGTATTCAAATTTATGTAGGTAATACGCGCAAAGAAGCCGACGATGCGCGCTTGTTTACCTATCAAACTTTCCCAGAATTAAACCCCTACTTGGTCTACAGTCAACCCACCTATCGCGTCAGAATCGGCGATTTTATGACGCGTTTGGAAGCAGAACGTTATCTGCAACAGGTACGGAGCCGTTACGAGAGTGCGGTCATTTTAGCTGAAAAGATTGATTTAAAGAAAAGTTTAATGGTAAAATAGCTAAGTTTGCTGTTTCGTTGTTCAATAATTCTATATGAGAAAACGCGCACTAATTACAGGGATTACGGGTCAAGATGGTGCTTATCTGGCCGAATTTTTACTACAAAAGGGATACGAAGTACACGGTATCAAGCGCCGGAGCTCTTTGTTTAATACCCAGCGGATTGACCACCTTTATGCCGACCCGCACGAAACCGACGTTCGTCTTTTTCTTCACTACGGCGACCTCTCTGATTCTACCAATATCATTCGCTTGATTCAGGAAATTCAGCCCGATGAAATCTATAACTTGGGGGCACAGTCGCACGTACGCGTCAGCTTTGAAGAACCCGAATATACCGCACAAGTGGATGGGTTGGGTACTATGCGTATTTTGGAGGCCGTTCGGTTATTGGGTATGACGCAAAAAACGCGTATCTATCAGGCTTCTACCTCTGAGCTATATGGCTTGGTACAAGCCGTTCCGCAGTCAGAAACCACTCCTTTTTACCCACGTTCTCCGTATGCCGTTGCCAAGTTGTACGGATATTGGATAACGGTCAATTACCGTGAAGCTTACAACATGTACGCCGTCAACGGGATTTTATTTAACCACGAATCACCCTTGCGCGGAGAGACGTTTGTGACCCGTAAAATCACCCGTGCCGTAGCGAGGATTGCATTGGGCTTACAAGAAAAAGTATTTTTGGGCAATCTAGACGCGCAACGCGACTGGGGCCACGCCAAAGATTATGTAGAAGCCATGTGGCTGATGCTCCAGCAGGATACGCCCGAGGATTTTGTAATTGCCACTGGAGTTACAACACGCATCCGCGATTTTGTGCGTATGGCGTTTGATGAAGTAGGCATTGAACTTGAGTTTGTGGGCGAAGGCGTTGACGAAAAAGCAATTGTTTCTAAATGTAACAACCCCGATTATCAACTGCCCATTGGAAAAGAAGTAGTAGGAATTGACCCGCGTTATTTCCGTCCTACCGAAGTAGAGTTGCTCATTGGTGACCCAACCAAGGCAAATACAAAATTAGGCTGGATTCCTAAATATGATTTGCCTGCTTTGGTGAAAGAAATGATTGAATCAGATTTAGATATTTTCAAACGTGACCAGATTCTGGAACGCGAAGGGCATCGTCCGTTGAATTATTTTGAATAAAGGAACTGGGCTTTTAGAAAACAGTTCACAGTTAGGAGATTCTCTGGCTGTGAACTGTTTTTATTTTAAACAATCTCTTGCATCCGCTGCCGCGCAGCTTCATAAATCACCATTCCCGCCGCTACCGATACATTCAGCGACGCAACTTTCCCTTTCATCGGAATTTTGATATTCATATTCGACCGGCGAATCAGTTCAGGCGAAACCCCGTCCTCTTCCGAGCCCATGATGATGGCCGTAGGGGTTGTGAAATCAACATTGGTCAAAATCTGAGCGGCTTTTTCGGTACAGGCAATGACCTGCACCCCACTGTCCTGCAAGTACTGTACGGTATCCATCAAATTATTTTCACGACAAACTGGCAAGTGACTCAACGCACCCGAGGAAGTTTTAATAGCATCGCTATTGATTTGAGCCGCCCCACGCATCGGAACGACAATTGCATGAACGCCCATGCACTCTGCCGAACGGGCAATCGCTCCGAAATTGCGCACATCCGTAATTCGGTCTAGCATTAATAACAATGGCACTTCGCCTTTTTCAAAAATGCCTGCCAATATATTATGCAGCGATACATAACGGATAGCTGATACAAAGGCAATAACACCCTGATGATTTTTACGCGTAATCTGGTTCAATTTTTCCATCGGAACGCGCTGAACGGGAATACCCCGCTCAATGGCCATTTCCAGAATGTCGGCAAAACTTTGCTCCCGAAACACGATTATTTTGTCAATTTCCTGTCCTGCCTTTAGTGCTTCAATCACCGGCTGAGTACCGAAAACCAGTTCTTTCTCCCGCGTTTTGTCGACGGGTTTTGTCGTATGAATTGTCCTTTTTTTAGGATATTCGTTTCTTTCAAATGCCATTTTATTAACTTTTTTTAGCAATCACCATCGCCATTCCAGGGATGGTAAAATATCGAATCGTTTTATATATTTTCAATCCTGCGGCCCGTTGCCACGCCTGAATTTCTTGCACCGTCCAATTCCCAGACGTGCTGGTCAGCCCAAAAAATAGGCTGCTTGAACTGCCCACTAATTCGGGCGCACTATCCAACGCAGGACGAATAAATTCATTGACAATAAAAATGCCGTCTTTGCGCAAACTACGCGCTACCCGACCGGTTAGTTCTTGATTTTGCGCCTCCGTAAAATGGTGGGCCACATTTGACAAAAGAACGGCATCGTACTGGTTTTCCCCCAAATCATCCATCAACGCGTTTCCTGCCTGATACGTAATTCGATTCTGAACATCAGCGGGAAGCGATGACTTCTCAATAGCTTCGGGCAAATCCAGAATGACTGCTTCCAGATTAGGCAATTTACGACAGAGAGCAGCGGCATATTGACCGTTGGCCCCGCCAATATCCAGCAAACGCGTGGCTTTTTTGGAAATGGGCACCCTTTTTTCAAACTCCCTTACTTCCGATTTAGCCACCGATTGCATAGCATCCTGATACAGCTGCCATTGTTTTTCGTCAAATACCTCATGCGACTCCATTCCTTGTCCAGTGCGAAGATAATTCCCTAAATTGCTTACCCAATCCCAGGCAACCCGATTGTTATAGACCGCAATGGCATGTACTGAATGTGGACTTTGGGATACGATCCATTTTTGGGCCATTGCTGTTAACCGAAATTGGTCATTTTCAAACGACAAATATTCCATCGACACCAACAATGTCAGCAATTGTGCCGTAGGGCGCGGATGTAAATGACAGGCTTCCGCAATGGTCTCCGATGTATTTTTCCCCTGATAAATGGCGTCAAAAACTCCTGCATCTGCGGCTTCCATCACGGCTTTGGCCATGATAAAATACATCTGAACATGCAACAGCGGAATGGGCACCTGATTGGTTTTCAGGGCTAGCCATTCCAACGGATTTTCGGGAGCGACACGGAGTTGCATATAATACCAGTTGGCAGTAAACAGTTTTCGGTGAGCAGAAAAATTGTTTTTCAGCAAAAAACCCGTCCGAATAAATTCAGACGGGTTTATGCCAAGTTTCTTCTGTAAAAAATGCTTATGCTTCGGCCAGTTCAGGCAATTCAATGTGAACGAATGACTTGTTGTCACGTCCGCGAGAGAATTTCACTGTACCGTTTGCCAATGCAAATAACGTATAGTCACGGCCAACACCTACGTTGCGACCTGGGTGGTATTTAGTACCACGCTGACGCACGATGATGTTACCGGCTGTAGCAGGCTGGCCACCGTAGATTTTAACGCCAAGGCGTTTACTTTCCGATTCACGACCGTTTTTCGAACTACCTACACCTTTCTTGTGTGCCATTTCTTTGGGTATTTTAAAATTTTAAGATGCGATTAATTAAGGAATTAGCCGACGATTGCGTCAATTTTTACTTTCGTTAATGACTGACGGTGACCGTTTTTCTTCACGTAGCCTTTGCGACGCTTTTTCTTGAAAACAATCACTTTTTCACCTTTAAGGTGCTCAACGATTGTGGCTTTTACACTGGCACCGGTTACCGTCGGTGCGCCAATGCTGATGGTTCCTTCGTTATCCACCAACAATACTTTTTCAAATACGAGCGCAGCGTCCACATCTCCTTCCAAACGATTGGTAAAGATTTGTTGGCCCTCTTCAACTTTAAATTGCTGTCCCGCGATTTCTACGATTGCGTACATGTTATTTTCGATTAAAACAGTTTTTTCCAAAAATGGAGTGCAAAAATAGCGGTTTCGAGAAAAATTACCAAGCTATTTCTAAAAAAAATCAGGTCATTACGCACATTTCTCCCGATTTATCTTAAAACCTGACACTCAGGGCAATAATACGTGGTGCGCCCTCCTACTTGCAGGTGTTCAATTCGTACTTTATCGCACGGGCAGCGTTTGTGACGCAGCGCGTCTTCGTAAGGAGATACGTCCCATTCTCGGGAGTGAATCAGAAAATGCTGGGGGAAACGTCCGTAGTTGGCTTCGTGCTCAATGGCCGTTTCGAGTACGTAGCGCGTAGCGCTGAAAATACGTCCGATTTCACTGTCATTCAATTGGTTACTCAGCATTTCAGGGTGAATTTTCGCCTGAAACAATACCTCATCCACAATCCAGTTACCAATGCCCGCCACCGTACTTTGGTCCAGCAAAACGGGTTTGATAAAACTCTTGCGTTTTCTGATGTTGTACGTCAATTCCTCTAAACTTATATCAAGCGCGTCGGGTGCGATTTTCTTCTTTTTAAGATAAGCATCTACACTTTCTACCAATCCGATGCGTTCAAATTTGCGCGGACAGATAAACCCCAAATTGAATCCTGATTTCAAAATGAACACAATCCGCGCATGACGCGGCCGGTCGAGCGACGAATGATAATACTCCAAATCGCCCGTCATGCCAAAGTGCATGTGGAGCGTGGAGCCGCCGTTGGTATAAATAAAGAGATTTTTTCCGACGCGTTTGGTACTGGCAAAGGTCTGGCCAATAAGCGTTTCGGTAAGCGTAGCGTAATCGGTGGTGAGGAGTTTTCGGTCTTCTACATCGATGGCTTCGATGGGCTGGTGAAGACAGGTGGCTTCAAAATAGCGTCGATAGGTTTCAACTTCGGGAAGTTCTGGCATGGCATAACGGTCAATAAGTATTGATAACTATCAAACTCAAATTCCCGCCATTTTGATTAAGATATTCAATTCTTTTTCATCAAGGGAATCCTTTTCACTTTTGTCATAGTCTGAAAGAAGATATTCATGCCTGTTCTTCTTTAAGTTCCCTTAAAAATTCTCGGGCCGATTGGAGTTTCTTTTTCCCCTGCTGATGTTCTTCCACTTTTTCCAATACCAATTTCAGTCCCTCGACCCATTCCAATTGTTCAGGCGTCGGCACAAACTCTTTAACGGTTTTTGTTTTTTCAATTTTTACAAAACTGAAGGCTTTGATTACCTTGATAAAAAACGTATTCACGGTCGGGGACACTCAACGGTATTTGTTTCATAATGACCAGTTTTAGTGTTACGGACTTTCTAATTCCTGTTTATTCAATCACTTTTGGCACCCTGAAATACGTTCCATCTTGTGAGGGGGCATTGTACAGGCCCTGCTCACGGGGCAGGTGATTTCCAACCACATCTTCGCGCATAACATTGATTTCGGAAGAAATATGCGTCAACGGGGCTACATTCTCGGTGTCCAGTTCATTGAGATGCTCCATCCACGAAAGTACATTTTCTAGGCTTTGGAGTAAGGGCGCTTCTTCTTCGGGGGTGATTTCCAAACGTGCCAAGTTGGCAATCTTGTGAAGGGTGGCTTTGTCGATTTGCATTGCTTGATTTTTTTACAAAATTAGGATTTTATCCACAATGTGGGTGGATAAGTGTTAAATTCCACCAAAACCTGCAACCTTTCGTTCTCTTTTGCATTACAGGTTCAAATCGTTTTGCGTTTGAAAACTGCCGCCTCCGACTTTAAAGAATTTGACACAAACGACCCGCAGGTCTTTGGGAAAATTTATGACGTATTCTATCCAAAGATTTTTGGGTATGCCTTTCGGCGCGTCGGAGACTACGATATTGCAAGGGATGTAGCAGCCGAAACGTTTTTGAAAGCCTTTTTGAATGTAAAAAAATACCGGTTTGAGGGACATTCTATTTCGGCGTGGCTGTATAAAATCGCCACCAACGAAATTAATCTCTTTTTCAGAAGTCAAAAATACCGACCAGATTTGTTTGGCCAAATTTCGGAGGAGATGCTTTCTGACCGTGAATTGATGGCAGTTTTTGAAAAAGAAAGGATGGACACCGAACGCCAAATGGAAGAGTATGAAGCTTTTACGGAAGTTCAAAAACACCTAAAAACCCTGCCTGTCAAATACCAGGAAGTGATCGCGCTGAAATACTTTGAAGAAAAAACGCTTTTGGAAATCAGTGCCATTCTGGACAAACCCGAAGGAACTGTAAAGTCCCTATTATCCCGCGGTTTGGAACAATTACGCCAAAAATTTGAGTAACCAGTCAACCGTACAAGCATTGAAAATTGACTATGGAAAATCAGGACGATTTTGAAAAAAGATTACAAAACCTAAAAAAACCTGAAGTAATGACTCAGCATCAAGAGTATTTGAAACTCCCGCTTCTCAACGCCCATAAATCGGCCGCCATGGGTTGGTGGCTGGTGGCTTTACCTTCTTTCTTTTTGGCTTGCGTGGTCATGAAATATGTCTTTAAGGTAGATTTACATTTTATCGATACTGTATTTGCAACTCTTTCTGTCTTCGACCGCGCACACGGATGGTGGTTTTCACCGATGCTTTTCCTGTTTTTCCCCTTGATAGCCGCAGGTATGAATTTACTTTCGCTCTTAAAAATTATCTACGATAAGGAGCGAAATGAAATTTCAATTACCATAAAAGTACGTTTCTGGAATTTATTCCTGATTGTTCTCGGATTTGGCATCGCCTTAACCCTAGGCTTTTATGTAATTACTGAAAATATGATGGAAAAAAACATTCATCGTCTTGACACTCCTCACATAGAAAAAACTAATTAAACGTAAAAATTATGCATTGGTTTGTTCGAAAAGGGCTCTTTTTTAAACCATCTTCCTTGGTTGGCTGGGGGCTATTGACATGCACACTCGCTTATTGTGTATTGGCATTTATCGAAGTTGATAAACACTCACATTCAGTGAGCGATACACTTATCAATTGGCTTTTTAGGGTCATTTTGGTGGGGTTAGTCTATTCCATCATCGCCTATTTTACATCACCCAAAGAGTAGTTTATGTCTGTTTGTACGGTGCGGATTAAGGAGTTTATTGTATTTTTGTAAATACGGAACGGCTACTTACATTTTCAGGCTTTTATCACAAAAAAACTTGGAAACTTTAAACCCACCGGTATCAACAAACGACTTTTTCATGAATAATAAATACGATAAAAACCTCGGTACCAAACAAAAAGCCCTTCGCATCAATTTAGACCGACGTATTTATGGCTCTTTTGCCGAAATCGGCGCTGGACAGGACACGGCGGCCAATTTTTTTAAAGCAGGTGGCGCTTCAGGAACCATCGCTAAGACCATGTCGGCCTATGACATGAAATTCAGTGATGAAATTTACGGCCCTGAGCCAAGTGGCCGCTACGTGGTTGAATCGCGGTTGATGAAAATGATTCAACACGAGTACGACCTTGTGGAGCAACGACTCGCCGAAAAACGCGGTGCCGACAGTTTATTTTTTGCCTTTGCCAATACCGTTGTTGCCCTCAATTACCAAAAAAGCAATGAAGGCCACGGCTGGCTTGGTCTGCGATTTCAGCTTACTCCCCGCGCTCCCTACAACGATGTGGTTATCCACATTAAAATGCTTGATAACGACAGCATTCTGCAACAGCAGGCCTTGGGAATCATCGGCGTCAACCTGATTTATGGCTGTTTTTTTTACCATAAATCACCCGAAACCCTTTTGATTTCTTTGATGGATGACCTCAGCCCTGACCGTATCCAAATCGACATGATTCGCGTTCAGGGTCCTGATTTTCAAAAAGTTGACAATCGGCTCATGAGTCTTTACCTCGTCAAACACGGGTTTACCGAAGTAGCCATGTTTGGCCCTGATGGCCACGTTTTACAACCGTCGGAAGCACTTTACAAGAAAAATATCCTGCTCTTGCGCGGACGCCTGCGGCCCATCACCAATGTACACGTAGATATGCTGCGCAACGGCCTCAAGCAGTTTAAGGCAGAACCCGACGTCGACGAGAAAAAGGTGGTCATGGTGGCCGAACTTACGCTCCACAACCTGCGCGGAGGCGATCAGGACATCAACGAAAAAGACTTTCTGGACCGCGTGGATATTCTGATTTCGTTGGGACAAACCGTGTTGATTTCAAACTACTACGAATATCATCGTTTGGTAGCTTTTCTGGCAAAAACAACCCGCCTCAAAATCGGACTGGTGTTGGGGATTCCTAATTTGGAATACATTTTTGAAGAAAGTTACTACCAAAAACTGCCGGGCGGAATCTTGGAGTCGTTTTCGACTTTATTTAGCCGAAACGTTAAACTCTTTGTTTATCCAACTTTCAAAGATGGAAAACTTTCAACCTGTCAAAACTTTGCGTTGCCCACCAATCTACAACCCCTTTTTAACTTCCTACTTTGCAACGATAAAATCGAAGACATTCGTGATTTCGACGAAGATAATCTCCGAATCTCGACCGACAGTGTGTTAGACCTTATCAAACGCGGCGAACCAGGCTGGGAAGATAAAGTCCCCGTCGAAGTCGCGCAAATGATTAAAGATAAATGTTTGTTTGGATTCCCATGCGTGGTATTTGAACCCAAACAAGCAGCACACATCCATCAGGCAGTGGGAAATTTATAAGAGATTGTCTTAACTTTGCGGGTCAATCGGAAGAGGTATGTATCATAAATTCATTATTAGTTGTTTCGTGGTGACTTGGACGAGTCTGGGGCTGTGGTCAGGGAGTGAAAATATCGGCCAATTGAAGTCCACTCAAAACGCTTTGCGTGCCGATACGATTCGCAAAGACACGCTTAAGCCTACGCTCATTGGCTTGCAGCGTGATACTACTTTCAAGCCAGATACGGTGATTAAAACCGAGGTTCGTATCGGCGACCTCTCCTACCTATCGGTTTGTCCGGGCAGCCCCGTTCTGATTCCTTTTACAACCGCAGGGACTTTTAAAGAAGACAATAAATTCATTGTTCAGATAACCAATGCTTCGGGTAAGTTTGTCAACCTTTCTGAGCCAGCCAAAGAAGGGCCTGTTGCAGTCACTTTGCCCACTAACCGCTCAGGAAGTGTATTGGTTAGAGTTGTATCTACCAATCCTGAAATTATTAGTAAGCCCACACGGTTAACGATTTTGCCCTTGCCTCACGCCCGTATGGAGCTAATAGATGGCAGTACAAATACCAAAATTGGCCCAGGACAAGCTGCCTCCTACCGCGTGATGCTCACGGGCGCTGCTCCTTGGTCGTTTACCGTTTCTGATGGCACTACGGTCACTAATACGTTAGTGAATCCGTTTACGGCGCAAGTGGCTCCCGAGCAAACGAGTTCTTTTAAAGTAACAAGCGTCAATAATACCTGCGGAAGCGGCACCACCTCAGGCGAAGTTGTAGTTCAGGTAAGTCAGGATACGCTCCCCGTTATTGCCCTCAAGGCCATTCCTCGCGTCGGTTTTAGGCTTTGTACCGCCACACCTTTTCAAATTAATTTCAGTGCAACAGGAAAATACGAGGCTGGCAACGGTTTTATCGTTCAATTGAGCGATACGACTGGGCAGAATTTTAAGAATATTTCGGAGTTGATTCCGCAAAGTCCCATCATGGCCAAAACACCCGCAGGCTTAGAGCCAGGGATTTATAAACTGCGCGTTGTTTCGACCTTTCCGACCATCATGAGCGACACCGTCGACGTGGCTATTTCGGCCCCTGCCAAAACCGTTTTACGTCGTGACACGCTTCAAATCGCCGAAGGAGAATCCACCAACTTAACCCTAGATTTCAGCGGTGGTGGACCTTGGTTTGTTTTGCTTTCGGATGGAACCTACCAAAATGACATTCGGACCACCCCCTATACCGTAAAAGTATCACCCCTCAACCCCACAGCATACACAATCACCTCAGCTGGTGGGTTTTGCGGCGTGGGCGATTTGTCGGGGACGGCGTTTGTTAACGTAAAAATACCCCCGCCAACGATTGCCACTGGGAATTTATCAGATAAAACGATTTGTTCGGGCACCGAAATTACGGTTCCTTTCAGTACCACGGGTCGTTTCAACAACGCCAATAAATTCTTGGTACAAATCAAAGATACCAGCGGGCGTTGGGTGTATTTACCTACCATCGGTGGCACAAGCTCACTACGAGCCAAGATTCTACCGCCCTACTTGAAAGACACACTTTCAACACAACAGGTACGGGTTATTTCTACCGACCCACTCATTGAAGGAACCCCAACTACGCTTCAAGTGATGATGCCTAATGCCGCCCAAGCCCTCGTGACGGGCGGAGCTGTGATTCGTCCTGGAGGTGCTGCACGCCTGCGCGTATCGTTCAAAAATGGGCTACCACCTTGGTCCTTTGTGCTTTCTGACGGCACCACCATCAACGGAACCTTTATCAATCCGTATCAACTCACGGTAAATCCCCGCACAACAACCGAGTATAAAGTTGTGATGGTAAACAATACATGCGGCACTGGAACCACTGATACAGTACCAGCGGTTATTCGGGTAGAAACAAACTAAGAAGAAAATTATTTCTGGGTTTTTTTGCGATAATCCCCGCGCGAAAACGTCTTTTCAATGAAGCAGTACATCAAAATAAAGAAATAGCGGCTGCCCATTTCTTTGATTTTCAGCTTTGACTCCCCGTATTTTCGGTTTGTCCAGCTATTGGGAACGATGGCAAATGAGTAGCCTCGTACAATCGTTTTGAGCGGTAGTTCAACCGTTAGGTTAAAGTGAGCCGAAAGAAAGGGTTTCAGTCCTTCCATCGTTTCTCTTTTATAAAGTTTAAAAGCATTGGTTGTATCGTTGTACTTCACCCCCATTATCACCCGAATGATAAAATTTGCCATCCGATTGATAACTTTTTTTACCATTGGATAATCGTACACTTTACCTCCTTTGCCCCAGCGGGTTCCAAACACGGCGTCATAATTCCCCTCCACCATTTTTTTATAAAACTTCACCAAATCTTCGGGGTCGTCCGATAAGTCGGCCATGAAGACCGCCACACAATCGCCCGAAAAACGTTCTAGGCCATAGCGCACCGCATAACCAAACCCATTTGGGCCAGGGTTCGTTTCGTAAACCAACGTAGGAATTTCTTTTGACAAATTTGCCAAAACCTCCAACGTATTGTCTTTAGAGTTATCATTTGTCACCCAAATCTCATGGGGTACAGCATGTTTAGACAAAGCTGCGTAGAGAGTCTGCAACGTTTGCGGTAAAGATTCCTGTTCGTTATAGGCGGGAATGACAACGCTAAGCTTCATTTAGTGGCGGAATGACCGGGCTGCCGGTACGATTAGGTAGTTGTTAAATTAATGACGGTGAAGGCAAAATTGGTTTGTTTTGCTTTAATTTCCAATTTCTTCTATTAACTGGTCGTATTTTCGGAGCGTTTGCTGCACGGTATCATTGTATTTATATGACAGCCATTCATTGACATCGGCAAACATTTGGCGGCGATTACGCAGAAAATAAGCGTTAGTTACAGCATGGACGTTACTTAAACCACCTTGGTGTTTTCGATAGTTACCCATCACTTCTGGAATATACCCGATACCGCCCCGCGCCGCCAATTGAATCACTAACGCCCAATCGCCAGCGGCGGCCCGGTGGTGCCAATCAGCAAACTCTTCTTCCTGAAAAAAATTGCGATACATCAAACTGGCAGTACCTACAAACCAACGGTCTTCCAATAAATCTTCAATCCCCGAAATCAACTTTTGTGTTTTAGGGTTAAATGAATGGCTTTCGGAGCCATCCTCATAAATTACCTCCAAATCGTGGTGGCAAATGGCAAAGTCAGGATGAGCTTCCAAAAAATCAACCTGTTTTTGAAGCTTAAACGGGTCTGTCCAGTAGTCATCTCCTTCGCAAAGCGCCACATATTGACCCCGACAGGCTTTTAGTAAAAAAAGAACGTTGTTGCGTCCTCCAAATTCTTTAGGGTCTTTAGGACCTAAATTTTGGGGATGAAGATAGGCCCGAATTTTATCGGGAAAACGCTGGGCGTATTCTTCAATAATAGCGGGGGCTGAATCCGTAGATGCATCGTCGCCGACGACAATCTCAAACGCAAAGTCGGTTTGCTGCATGAGCGCACCGTCAAGCATCTGAGCAATGTATTTTTCGTGGTTGTAGGTGGGAACACAGACGCTTACTTTCATCGAGATGATTCTTTCAAACGGTGGGGCAACAGCGCAAAAAAGCTATACACCTGCAACAGCCACTTGGGCAAAATATAGTCGCGAATGGTCTCTTTTGTGGTTTCTTTATTGGGTTTTCCTAAGTACAGGTATTTTAACGCCAATCCAGCCCGTTGGAAATACCGTTTTTGGTATTGGCGAGCATCCAACAACATACGATAATAGCGGGCAATGTTTCGTTTGAGCAACGCATCGTATTGATGTCCAAGTTCTTTGTTGATTCCTTCATACATCCGAATACGATTGTATAAAAATCGAGCATCCTGATAATGGTCCCTAAAACTAGCACCGCCTCGGTTCTTACGATATACCGACATAACGCCAGGCACATAGCCGATTGGCCCCTGTTTTGCCAAAATCACGTAGCGTGGAATGTCCCCACTGGTTGATTGCAAAAACCATTCAGGATAGTGCATAAGTCCGTTTTTAAACATCACGGCGGAGGTAGCCATAAACCAAATTTCATCCTCCCCCACGAGGTCTTCCACGGTAATAACGGTTTTTTGATCAGGCGGATTCAATACATGAGACGCGCTTCCATCTTCGTAAGTAATCAATGCATTGTGAAAACAGGCCGAAAAATCGGGATGAGCTTCCATAAAATCCACCTGCTTTTGAAGCTTCAAAGGCTCGGTCCAGTAATCGTCGCCATCCATGGGAGCAATGTAGCGCCCTTTGGCCAATTTGAGGGTTTCTATGGTATTGAAAAGGCCATTTTGACCCAAATTTTTGGAGTGCAAAACAGCCTTTACTTTGTTCGGATATTTGTCCTGATATGCTTGAATCACTTCTTGCGCACCATCTGTTGAGCAATCGTCGCCCACTAAAATTTCAAAATCGAAATCAGTCTGCTGAGCAAGGGCGCTGTCGATGGCCTTACCGATGAAATTCTTTTGGTTGTACGTAAGAATCGTGACACTTACTTTCATTGTACTGCCGGGGCTGGTGAAGACGCAAAAACCGTTTCTAATTGTGCCACTGACGGAAAGTTGGGCGTGACCAATTCGGCTTCTGGTTTGTAAATATAAGCCATTGGGTATCCTCTTTCAATAAAAGTAGGCTCAGCTAAATTATTGAATCGTAGTTGTACCGACCAACGAATGTTGCGGGTAATATTATTTCCTGACTGATGTACCAGAAAAGCCGAGAAAATCAATAAATCTCCTACCTGAAACTCGGTCTGTACAAAATCTTCGTCTTTCAAATCGGCCGTAATTCCTCCCTGATAGCCCGAGGTGCTTGATTCCAACAACCCCGTTTTATGACTGCGAGGAATCACCTGTAAAGCACCTAAATCGGCGCCAGCATCCACCATCGGAAACCAAATAACAGTGCTATCTAGCGAGCCTTGGCCCGTTCTCCAGTCTTGGTGGGCGTCGAGTTTCCAGTGTTTGCTACCATCTTTTGACAAAAAACGACTGTTGAATTGCATAGCTGGACGTGCCCCGATGACGGGTTGCTCAATCCCCACTTCTTTCAGTAAATCGGTAATTTTTTCGCTGACCGCAAAACGGTGAAGCGACAAGCTGTGTTGAACCGTCACTCCTGTATTGCGAAAAGCGGGAAAGTCTTTTTCAAAAAACTCAAACATTGCACTTTCAAACTCATCACGATTGTCAATATCAACCACACGGCCCGTTACACGCTTGATTTGAACGGCAAATATTTCACGAGCCTCACGGTAAATATTTTCTACCACGCTCTTGTCTAAGAAATTACGAAGGAGTAAAAAACCCTCTTGGCGAAACTGTTCTGCTAATGTTGCCATTTTACTTATTTGTTTGGTTTAACACCCAATTCTAACACACAACTCCTTTTGAAAGAATGACATTGGTCAAAAATCAAAAGGTAAAATTACAACAATCGTTCCAATCGTTTAGTCTTCCCATACCGCATACCCAAAACCCGCTGCACCAAAGCCATTACCATTGTAAAGCAAGTACTTCTTGCCATTATGGGTATAGTAATTTGCATAATCAATCATCTGATAATCAAAATCTTCTGGATTTTCAGATTTATGAATACCAACCAAATTATCCTTCCGTTCCCAATGCTCTCCATCAACCGATTCGGCGTATCCGAGGCGATAACTTTGATTACGATCAATACGATAATCGCGGGTGTGACGGTACGAGTAGTACATTTTATAGATTCCGTCTTCTTTAAAAACGCTCGGACGCCCTACCGCGTGTAAAAAATCGTCAAAATCTAGGGTTGGCACATCACTGATTTTCCAGTGAATACCATCGGTCGACGTTGCTGACTGCCCCCGGTAATAAGGCTCTGGATATCCGTGTATGTACTCACATTTGTGTCCCGAAATGTACCACATCCGCCACGTGCCATCGTCTTCACGAATGACTGACGGTTGAGCTGCCCACAGCGGATTCTCAATGCTGCGGTCCATGATAGGTCCTCTAAACATTTTGGTAAAAGAAAGCCCTCCGTCATGACTTACAGCCAACCCCATCGAAAGCCGATAGGAGTTCCAAGTACGGTTCCAGCCAGTGTAATATAGCCAAATATCGCCATTAGGCATATCGACAAACCACGCGGGCATCGCTCCCGTTTCATCGTATTCTCCTGGACCCCCAAGCTCTAGTACCGGGCGGTCGTGGATGTATAATATCTTGGTAGGGTCGTCGTAATCAACATCAATAAAGGTTGGACGTGAATACCCATTATCATCGCGTGAGGAAAAATAAACCCGTAAAAAATCGGGATGCTTATATGCAAACGGTACCTGTGCGTGCGAGCGACTGTGCGCCAACGAGCCATCAGGTTTATAAATTACTCCTTTTTTTTGCCACATAGTTTATCGGTATTTGTCGTGCTGAAAGCGCCTAAAATCTAACTAACAACCGTAGGCACTAGACCCTTTCAGGGTGACAAAACATTTATTTTGAACTTCCTTCTGCACGAATACGCCAGTTGTCAATAAAATCTTTGCCAGGAATCGGCAACTCAACGTCAATTTCAGGCGCTTTGGCAGCTACGGTGTATTCCATCACGTAGAAGCAATTTCCAAAAATGTAATGAAGCTTGAAATTCTCAACGGTCGCTGGCAAATCTTCGTAGGGTATTTCTGCCCGGAAGAGTGGGTTGGCTTTCCAAAGAATCTCGTACGTGGGTTCTTTGCGCAGCCACGGAGCCATGCTTTCATCTCCGATAACCACCTTCCCTCCTACTTTCACCACGCGCGTAAGTTCAGCAAACGCTTTTTTGCGCTCGGAGAAAGTGTTAATACCGCCAAAGTGAAATACCGAGTCAAAGGTTCCGTCGGCAAAAGGCAAATAAGAGCCATTTCCTAGAAAAAAATGAACATCTACGTCTTTTGGTTGCAGTTTTTGCGTAGCCAGACGCAACATATTGGGCGACAAATCTGACAACACCGCCGTTCCACCGGGGCTAATTTGGTCGATAATCAAAGCTGAATCTTTGCCCGTTCCCGCTCCTACTTCCAGCACCGTTTGCCCAGGTTTAAGCCCCATCAAACCAATCATAAACTCACGCGTAGCGGCTTCGTCGGAGTGATTGAGGGTTTCAAACACCCACGATACACCACGGTCATAGCGCTGATAGGCTTGGTCGTACAGATATTGCTCGCGGGCATCGTCTTCAAACAATTCGCGAGGATGAACCATGTCTACAATTCCCGAATCCAATACTGGATAAATAGTGCCATCGGGAGCGGTAAGAGATAAGCCATTGTCGGCTACTTTCAGCGGTTCTCCTGTTTTTGGGGAAACCAGCAATTCGAGGAATTGATTATGTGTCATTATGTATTACTATTCAAAATTCAAAATTAGCGTAACTTTCATAAAGTTAGCGCATAAGTCAGCGGTTAACATTTTCAAATTTATTGTTCGGTATTCCGTATGTAGACGCGTGTACTTTCTACCTCCCCTACGAAACGATAGTTCTTTCTTATAAAATCGTTTAATTCAGCAAACGCCTCATGCGCCTGCGTGGGGCGATCATTGAGCCATAAACTATTTCCAACTGCATCCACAAACACTTTGGGATGGTTTTTTTTCAGGTCATTCAAATAACGTTGGTAATATTTTTGGCGCAATGGGTGCGGATAAATAGACCGTTCGGAGTGATTCTCGGCCGTTCCCTGTGGCATTTGGGTTTCGACGTGGTACCGACACATCCAACCCCAAACCACCAAACGGTCTGTGGGTTGAGCATATTTAAGAATTAGCTTAGAAACAGCACTCACTGGCACTCGATGGTCATTTCCTGAAACATACACATTGAGTGGACTATGCTGAATCGCTTTCAAACCAAAACTCACAAGAAATGGAATCAATACCGCCAAAGCGGCTACTGGCACAAGTGAACCATTTTTTTGGCTCTTATAAATGAATAAGGCTCCTAAAAGCGCCAATGGGTAAATACAGAGATTAAGATAATGGACAAAGTCATTGCCCGTTTTTGTAGCCGCATACAGCGCCGCCATCAACCACAATACAACAAAGGCTCCTAGTTGATTGGAGGCAGAAAGCCGTTTGTCTTTTTGAAAAAAACTAAGCACAATAATCAGTCCTAGACTTCCTAGATATAATAAGAAGTCGGTACTTTTCGCAAAAAAGGAGGGCAATCGAAAAATGGACTCAACCAATGAGCTACCTCCCGCGTAGATGAGGTTTCCGAGCACGTAATAGTCCCACAAATCATCCAACACCCCCAATAGTCCGGCTAATGCAATAATAAAAACGGGCACCGCCAAACCACCCGCGATCAAGACTAACACCGACTTCAAAAAGTGTTTATGTTGATAAAGGCTTATCACCGCCCAAAGGCCTATTACCGCCACCTGCGGCACTACCTGTATCTTAGCAAAAGGGTTCAATCCCAGTACTACTCCCAGCAAAAAAATACCTGCAAAACCGTTTGAGCGAACCGCATGTATTTTTGATATGCTCCACAACGCAACATTCAGCAAAAAAAGCGGCAATTGTTCACTCGAATAGTGTACAAAATCGGGGTCTTGGGTAAACGCAAGAAAAAACAAGGGGGGAAGAAGACTCAACTGGGCCGTGGGTGCATCAAAAAAGTTTTTGACACATTGGTAGAAAAACCACAAACTCCCAATAACCCAGACCAAACCCAACAATCGAATAGCCGTATAATCAAAACCCAGCCCCAAAAAGGCAGGAATCAAAAGCATATAGTTATTGATAGGGCCAATGGTCGTTCCATCCACTGATTCCCAATAAGTTGGATACTGGCTTAGGGTAATGGCATGGGCAATAATTTGACTCTCATCTGGATTGATTTCCTGATTAAAAAGCAGAATCGGCAGACGCATCAATACCACCAAAAAAGCACTAAGAATCAGTAGTAATGTAGAAAAAAAGGAGATATTCTTTCGAAGAAAAAAAAGCAATACGACTCCAGCGGCCAATGCATAGCCCAGTGCAAAATAAACTACAGGGAAATCATCGAAGCTTATCACTTACTGTTTTTTACCAAGTTATGACTCGTATTAATTCGTTTACAATTCTTCCACTTTTTCAATAAAATCACGGTACTGAAGTACGGGGATAAATTGCTGTTGGGTACGGTATTGCAGTACCATAAAAACTAAAAACAATGAAATCAGAAAAGATTGCAACACCACAATCAGCAATGCCGAACTCAGCGTAGACGCCCAGCCGGGAGTAGCATGATCCATCCATTTCAAAAATAATACCACAAAAATAATGAACAGCGCCACCAGGGACATTCCAATGGAAAATATCAATATCCGGACCGCCGCTACATCAATTAAAACCGATACCGTACTTAATCCGTGCAATACCAGCGACACAAAATTCATTTTGCTTTCGCCAGCCAAGCGTTTTCCTCGCTCGGTGGGTATTGCTTCGTACGGAATCCGGGAACGAATGATACCCCCCGGAAAATTATTCCAGATTTCGGATACGCGCACTAAGTTTTGTAGGCGACGCTGGGGGATAAGTGAAAAATTACCAAACGTAATCACTTTTCCAGTCAATTGCCTGAAAATGAACTTATAAATACCATAAAAGAACCTAAAAAGAAAACTTTCCTGCCGCTTAGTCCGCTGCGCAAAAATGACTTTGTCGGGCCATTTTTCAGAAGCCTTTACTAAGGCATTAATATCCTTGGGCGCGTCTTCGCCATCGGCATCCATGACAATGACCTTCTCGCAGGGTAGCTCTTTGGCAATGTAAGACAACCCGATAGTAATGGCCCGCTGATGGCCTAGGTTACGATACAGCCGCACGATTTGGACTTTTTGTCCAGCAAAAGGCGCTATTTTTCCCATTTCCTGACTCGAACAGTCATCCACTATAACCAAAGACGTAGCGGCCAGTGTGTCGGTCGCTACGTCTTGATTAATGCGCTCGATGAGCAGGTTTAGCGCCTCCCAATCGTTGTATTGTGGTATGAGTATGACGTATTTTGGGGTCATTTCTTTCGTTATCAGTTATCTATCGAGCATAAGCTGTAGTTACCCGATAACAATTACGCAGGCATTGCCAAACGAGCAGCAATACCATCGTGAATTTGAACCAATGTCTGCTCAAGGTTATAACTCCAATCCCAACCTGGATAATGACTCTTAAATTTGGTTAAGTCACTCACGTACCAGATATGATCGCCGATGCGGTTGGTTTCTGAATAATGATAGGTCAATTTTTTGCCCGCAATTTGCTCACAAATGGCTATGGCCTCCAACATAGAACAGTTGGCATGACGCCCGCCACCTGCATTATAAGCTTCGCCAGGGCGTGGGTTCTGATAAAAATGCCAGAACATATTTACCAAGTCGTAGCTGTGAATGTTGTCGCGCACTTGCTTTCCTTTGTATCCAAAAATAGTGTAAGGATTGCCCGTAATAGTACACTTCATAAGGTAAGCCAAAAATCCGTGCAATTGCGCTCCTGAGTGGTTCGGGCCCGTCAAACAGCCACCACGGAATACTCCTACTTTCATGCCAAAATAACGGCCATATTCCTGACACATAATATCCGCCGCTACTTTGGAGGCGCCAAAGATAGAGTGCTTGGTATGGTCAAGGCTGTGGTGTTCATCAATCCCGTTTTTGTAATAAACGTGGTCTTCCGAAATTTCCCAGCGGGTTTCCAATTCTACCAATGGTAGATAGTTAGGATTATCTCCGTATACTTTATTGGTAGATGTAAAGATGAACACGGCATCAGGACTATGCAAACGTGTCATTTCGAGCATATTGAGGGTACCTACGGCATTTACCCCAAAGTCAGTAAACGGCTCGCGAGCCGCCCAGTCGTGGCTAGGTTGCGCCGCTGCGTGTACGATAAGCTTAATATCGGTGCCGTATTCTTTAAAAATAGGCTCCAATTGGCTCACTTCCCGAATATCAGCGCTGTAATGTTTATAATTGGCAAAACCCTCTTGCAAACGATTTCGATTCCATTCGGTGTTTCCGTCTTGCCCAAAGAAATATTGACGTAAATTGTTATCTACCCCAATCACGAGGTCAAATTTATCAGCAAAAAAAGCGACAGATTCGCTCCCAATCAATCCGGCCGAACCGGTGACAAGTGCAATGTTCATAGAAGAATCGTCTTTTTGAAGTGTGATTAATATTGGAAAATTTCTATTTTTCTTGAATTAAGGGCGTAAAATAAGTCAAAAAAGTTCAATCAGCCTAATCCGTAAAATAAGTCATACATCTAGAGACCATGTTTATGAATAGGATAAATAGTGTCTTTGAATCAATCCGCTTTGTCTAATTTAAACGTAAACGTGGTTCCTTTATCTATCTTACTCGTAACCGTAATTTTTGAACCGTGAGCGTTAATTATATGCTTTACGATGGCTAATCCCAGGCCAGTTCCTCCTTTTTCTTTTGAGCGACTTTTGTCTACCCGATAAAATCGCTCAAAAATCCGCGACAAATGTTCGGGCGGAATCCCCGGGCCATTGTCACGCACGGTTACGAGAAAATGTTTTTTATCTTCCTCAAAATGTACAATTACCTTGCCATTGTCATTTCCGTATTTAATGGCATTTTCGATGAGGTTTGTCATTACCTGGCTTATCCGCTGCGGGTCTGCTTTTACCCACACATGCAGCATTCGGTCGGGTTTTATTTTAAGAACTGTATTCCGCTGATTGGCCTTGTTTTCGAGCTGCTCGCACACTTCTAGGGTAATTAACCGCAAATCGACGCGGTCTTTGCGCATTCTGATTTCGCCCGTTTCCATTTGTGAAAGCGCCACCAAATCTTTGACCAAGGCATCCAGTCCGTCTAAACTTTTAGCAGCTTTTTGCAGAAATTTATCCCGCACTTTCTCATCATCCATTGCCCCGTCCAATAAGGTATGAATGAACCCCTGGGCGGCAAAAATGGGGGTTTTCAGCTCGTGCGAAACATCGGCCAGAAACTCCCGCCTAAAAACCTCCATTTTCTTCAATTCATCTATTTCCTGCTGTTTGCGGGCCACATAGACAAAAATCTCCTGATTCAGTTTTTTGAGGGGATTGGGGTCACTGACAATGTTTTTACGGGGAAAACTAAAGTCCTTCAATTTAAGGCGCTGAATGGTTTCGTGCATTTTGGTGACTTCGCGGTACACCAAAATCTCAATAGCGTATAAAATCAGAAAAAATGCCCCAAAAAAACCAGCAACTCCCGACACAAAAAGCATGCTCAGGGTGGTGCCGCTGACAAACGAAAGGAAGGCCACTGTGATGCCTGAAATAGCCAAAGCCAACAATAAAGCGGTGATACGCGGGTTGATACGCATAATGAATGATTTTCAGCGCAAAGGTAGATAAATATTTTTGCTGAAATTTTAAGAAATTATTTTGTCTTCTGCTTGACTATCTGTAACTTTGCACTCCGTTTTCAAATTTGACGTAAAGCAATGGCAAAGAAAGGTAACAGAATACAAGTAATTTTGGAATGCACAGCGCAGAAAGAATCGGGCGTTCCAGGGATGTCACGTTACATCACAACTAAGAACCGCAAAAATACTCCAGGACGTATGGAGTTTAAGAAATACAATCCGTATTTGAAAAAAGTAACGGTTCATAAAGAAATTAAATAATTCGTTATTTGTTCATCGTTAATAGTCAACAAGTGCTGTTAACTGACTGACCGTTAACAATTAACAATTTTAACTTATACAACAATGGCAAAGAAAGTAGTTGCAACCCTGAAAAAAGAAGGTGGTAAGACTTACGCCAAAGTGATTCAAGCAATTAAATCACCAAAGACTGGCGCTTACACATTTAAGGAGGTTATCGTTCCTACCGACGAAGTACAGGCTGCGTTGAAAAACTAGTCCGCAACCTCTGTTACCATAACGATATTTGATAAAGTCCCGATAAGGGACTTTTTTTGTTTTTATATTTGTGCGTTTTCTATTTGTGTGTTCTCCAGCAACCCTCCGAATTTATTTATTCTGCCGAGCGTTGTTGGCCGTAAACTATAAACTGCCGCACGGGCCGCTACGTACTATGGGTTTATTTGATTTCTTCTCTAAAGAGAAAAAAGAATCGCTTGATAAAGGACTGGAAAAATCTAAGGAAAGTATCTTTGGAAAAATCAGCCGGGCAATTGTAGGGAAATCTACCGTTGATGAAGACGTACTCGATGAATTGGAAGATATTCTGATCAGTTCTGACGTGGGCGTGGGTACAACGGTCAAGATTATAAAGCGAATTGAAGAGCGCGTAGCGCGCGATAAATACACTGGCACCTCAGAACTTGACAGTATCCTGCGTGACGAAATCGCCACTTTACTGACAGAAAATAAATCGCTGGATTTTAAAGACAGTTTTGAGACCGAAAACTTGCCAAAACCATACGTCATTATGGTCGTAGGTGTAAACGGCGCGGGCAAAACCACCACCATCGGTAAGCTCGCCCATCAATTTACAAAACGCGGCAAAAAAGTAGTTTTAGGCGCGGGAGATACCTTTCGAGCGGCCGCTGTGGACCAACTCAAAACTTGGGGTCAGCGCGCGGGAGTATTGGTCATTGACCACGGCATGAACACCGACCCTGCCGCCGTGGCGCACGATGCCGTAAAAAAAGGCGTGGAAATGAACGCCGATGTAGTCATCATTGACACAGCAGGTCGCCTTCACACCAAAGTCAATTTGATGAACGAGCTGTCAAAAATCAAACGCGTCATGCAGAAGTTGCTGCCCGAAGCACCGCATGAAGTGCTGTTGGTCCTGGATGGAAGTACGGGCCAAAATGCCGTTATTCAGGCCCGTGAGTTTACCAAAGCCACCGACGTAACGGCCTTAGCCATTACCAAACTAGACGGCACGGCCAAAGGTGGCGTAGTAATCGGAATTTCGGACGAGTTCAAAATCCCTGTCAAATACATCGGAGTAGGCGAAAAAATGGATGATTTACAGGTATTTGACCGCGCTCAATTTGTAGATTCGTTGTTTAAAAAATAAGCAATAGCCCGCAAATATAATAGTAAAAACAGAGCAGGCACTCACGGGTGCCTGCTCTGTTTTTTGTTAGAATACGTAGGATAAACGTAGATTGGGTCGAAGGCCGCCGCTTAGGTTTGCGCTCCAGTTTTTATACTCTGAATTGGCCTGGGTACCATAACTGACCAATAGGTCAGCCAACTGGGTTTCCACTAAAAAATGGTTACTGATCAAATAGGCCAACCCTATATTGGGTCGGAGTTCGAAGGTATTAAAGTGAGTAGTTGAAAAATTAGAAGCATCTTTTTGTTCTTGATTATTGCGTATATAGTTGAGCTCAACTTCCCAATAAGGGGTAAGACGCGTAGTAAAAAGATATTTCTTCCTAAAAACACCTACTCGATACATACTTCTTTTAGTGAGAATTTGGGGCGTAGAAGTGACTTCAGAATAATTTTTACTATATCCCATTCTTACTCCAATCATCGTTCTATTCTTGATAAACTTTCCTACCTGCAGAGATATATTCGTCTCACTTTCACCAGTTTGCATTGGATTCGAGGATTGGTTAGAAAGATTATTTCTTAATCGACGCGTATCCACATCAAAACCTGCACCCAAAGTCCATCCCCCTTTATTTAAAATAGACAGCTCTTTGGTCTCAGCCTCAAACGAAGTAGGCTTAATCCAGTAAAGTAATCCCGTAGAAAAACCATAGCTGTTGAGAGGAAAGGTATTGGAGGTAGTTGATAGTTGGATAGCTAAATGTTTATTAAAAAAATAAAGTGCACCGGCTTCAAAAAGAGGTTGAATTGAAAAATTTCGTTCTTTAGAGATCAGCTCCTGTTTACCATCAACGCTTTGCTTAATGTTAAAAAAGCTTCCAGAAATACTAAGCCCCCCTCCTACAAACCCTCGCCAACGCTCTTTCCCAAAAAAATAAAGCCCGCTCGAATTAAGTGAAAGTGAGCCATAAGGGTTAGAAAGTTTTGAATTATTATTTTTCCAGTAGTTCCTACTAAAGGTTTCAGATACTCCGATACGCCATAGAACATCATCTTTAATAAACTTTCCGTAGGAAATTCCCGAGGAAAGTGAAAAGGTACCGGATGTATTAGAAGTATTCTTAGGGTAGATATTTGAAGAATACCCCGTTGAAATATTGCCGGAAATAAAAGAATTTCCTTTTTCGGTTTGGGCAAAGGCCGCAGTAAAAAGTAACAGAAGGCCTAATGTAAAGCTGTGTTTCATGGCGTGTAAGATTAGAGTGGATAGTTCACTCTAACAACGCCCGTTTGAAAAAATTATTGACTCCTAAACGTCTAAAAAAATGTTAAAAAAAGCACAAGAATCACCCCTGTGCTTTTTGACATTTGAGCGTGAGAAAGTTACGCCAAAATAGGTTTCACAACTTTTCCGTGTACATCGGTCAGGCGGTAGCGTCGGCCTTGCGACTTGAACGTAAGCTGCTCATGGTCAATTCCCAACAAGTGCATGACCGTGGCCTGAAAATCATGTACGTGGACTGGGTCACGTACAATATTATAACTAAAATCGTCGGTTTCTCCATGAATGTAGCCCTTTTTCACCCCTGCTCCCGCCATCCAAATGGTAAAGCAACGCGGGTGGTGATCGCGGCCGTAGTTTTCTTTGGTGAGTTTCCCCTGCGAATAAGAGCCTCGACCAAACTCGCCGCCCCAAATAACGAGGGTATCATCCAACAAACCACGCTGTTTCAAGTCCATCACCAACGCTGCCGAAGGTTGGTCGACCGACTTAGCCATGGTTTTAATGTCATTAGGGAGATTGCCGTGTTGGTCCCATCCCTGATGATAGAGCTGAATGAATTTCACGCCTTTCTCGGCCAGTTTTCGCGCCAACAGGCAGTTAGCAGCAAACGTCCCCGCTTTTTTGGCTTCGGGACCGTACATATCAAAAATATAGTCGGGCTCTTTGGATATATCCATTGTTTCGGGTACAGCCGTTTGCATCCGATAGGCCATTTCGTACTGCGCCATGCGGCTGTTGATTTCGGGGTCAAGAATCTGTTTGTATTGTTCCTGATGCATTTTTGCCAAATAATCCAACATCCGTCGGCGGCTCATGCGGTCGATACCTGCAGGATTGTTTAGGTAAAAGACTGGGTCGGGCCCTGAGCGAAACACGACGCCCTGATGCACGGAAGGCAGAAAACCATTTGACCACAATTTAGCATATAATGGCTGATCACCACCGCGCCCTTTGGACAGCAATACCACAAACGAAGGCAGATTCTGGTTGTCTGAACCCAAGCCATAACTTACCCAAGAGCCAAAAGAAGGCCTTCCGCCCTGCTGACTCCCCGTTTGAAAAAACGTAATGGCGGGGTCGTGGTTGATGGCCTCGGTATGCATGGAACGGATAAAAGTGGCCTCATCGGTGACTTTAGAAATATAAGGCAACAACTCACTAACCCACATTTTGCTTTGGCCGTGTTGGGCAAATTTATAATACGATGCCGCCAACGGAAAGCTACTTTGCCCGGCAGTCATGCCCGTGAGGCGTTGGCCTTTCCGAACAGACTCGGGCAGGTCTTTGCCCCACATTTGTTCCAGTTTGGGCTTATAATCAAACAGTTCCAACTGCGAAGGCGCGCCGCTTTGGTGCAGATAAATGACGCGTTTTACCTTAGGAGGAAAATGTGGTTTCCCCAAAGCTCCCCCAGGACCAGTCGCAGCCTGCGCTTGATTTGTTCCCAACAACGACGAAAAAGCCGCCGCCCCTAAGCCAATGCTGGTACGCGACAAAAAATTCCGACGACTGAGTTGGTCGTGGGTATGTTGTTCGAATTCTTCCAGTGCGTTTTTCATCTCTTTATCACAAACTCATCAAAATTCATTACGGTACTCGCCACGATGGTCATGGCTGCCAATTCCTGTTTATTAAGGGACATATCCACGGGATATTCACCTACTTTCAATAGCTCATCTGCGCGCTTAGGGTTTTTCAGAAAATCCTGATATTCTTCATTGTACAACTGCGTCATGGCTGCCAACTCACCCGCTCGCGGCGGACGGGACGTAAGGGCCATAAAAATGCGAGTGACAGCCTGAGATTTACTATCTGCACCTTTGTTTAACAGTAGACTCTGCTGCGCTAATACCCTGGCAGCTTCTACAAACTGGGGGTCGTTAAGCGTGACCAGCGCCTGCAGAGGCGTACTCGTTTTTTGGCGCTTTACACTGCAAAAATGGCGCTCAGAAGCATCGAAATTAAGCATCATTGGCGGTGGAGAGCTACGCTTCCAAATGGTATACATACTTCGTCGATACAGCGTATCACCATGATTCTGAATATATTGTACTGCATTCCGCGTAGCTAACGCCTCCCAAATACCATCGGGTTGGTAAGGGTGCACACTTGGGCCGCCGATGTGAGGACTCAATAAGCCGCTTGCTGCCAAAGCAGCATCCCGCACTTGTTCGGCCGAAATACGGTAACTTGGACCTCGGGCGTATAATAAATTATTGGGGTCTAACTCCAATAATTCAGGTTTAGCCACTGAAGACTGCCGATAGGTGGCCGACATGACAATTTCCTTTTGCAGCAGCTTATAATTCCAGCCGTGCGACGGGCCGCCGTGCGACGGGCCGCCAGAATTTCTGAATTTGACCGCCAAATAATCCAACAACTCGAGGTGTGTGGGTAAATCTCCCTGATTACCAAAATCTTCCGCCGACACCACTAGCCCCTTTCCAAAATACCGTTGCCACATTCGATTCACCATTACGCGCGCAAAAAGCGGATTTCCTTCGTGGGTCAGCCATTGAGCTAACCCTAGGCGGTTGCGTGGTAATTCTTTCGGAATTTTAAAAAATTGGTCAGGCGTATCCGCCGTCACTTCTTGGTCAACGGCGTCGTAGGCTCCTCGTTTCAGAATATGCGCTTTGCGAGGGTATTTGCGTTCGCGCATCACCATCACGTCAATCTCTTTATTGAGCAAATCCGTTTCTTGCGCCAATAATTGCTTGCGCTCAGACAGCAGCTTCTGATTTTCGGTATCTATGTTGGTAACGAAATACTCAAAAAGACCCTCTTTTTGAAAATCGGTTCGCTTCTCGTTTGGAGTTTGAAGGGCAATTTTCACAAAATCTTTTTGGCCAATCACACTGTGAACTTCCAGTGGTGTTAGCTCACGGGCAAAGACCTTGAGTTCATCCACCGCGTAGCCTTTGTAGTTATAATCGTGGCGTTGGCCGATGGAAAAATTAGGTGCGCCGGCTCCCCAATTGGTATGATTTTTCCCCCAAAGCATACTTTCCCGCAGTCCATCCGACATGACCCGACCCGTGGCTCGTTTTCCGTTGATATATACTTTCAGGCCATTGGCTTTGCTTGAACCATCGTAAGTCATGGTAAGATGCGCCCAACGATTGGCTTTGAGCACGTAGTCAGTTTCAAAATCAATGGCATTGTCGGGCCAAACATTGCTCAAACGAAACGCTAGCCGCCCGTCTTCCAAACGCTCACATTCGTAGCCTCGAAAGCCGTTGAACGGCCCTAAATTGCGGTTAAAGAGGGGGCCTTTGAATTTAGGGTCAGTGATACCCACCCACAAACCGACGGTAAAAGGTTGGTTTCGTTCAAAAAAGCCCGAAATGGTCGGCACTTCTTTGTATTGACCCCAACCGTTGATACCGCGCATTTGCATATAGCTCTCTCCCACCAAGCGTACGCCTTTTCCGCGTGGGCTTTTGATTCGGACGGGCAGAAAATCCAAGTCTCCGTTGGTTTCAAAATTGAGGGTATCATTGGCCAAGTTTGTAAATATTGGCCGTCTTTTGTCTTTCTTTTCTCCCGCTGGGCGCACCGTCATGGAGTCAAACGGCACATCAATCATCAAAGCCGTTTTGGGCGCAATTAGCGGTGCTTGTACAGACTTAGCTAACCATTTTTCAAACCGCTGACGAAGGGCCGATGCATTTTGTAACTGCGTTTTTTCAACGATAGAAAGCTTCTCTTTGATAAATCGCAGTTGTCTTTCCGTTGCAGGTTTAGGAAGAGTAATGCTTGGGCTAGGCTCACCGTTGTAGGGGATTTGACCGTATTCATTGTTGTTATTGAAAAACGCAAACAATGAATAGTAATCTTTCTGACTGATAGGGTCGTATTTGTGGTCGTGACAACGCGCGCATTCGACCGTCAGTCCCAAAAACGCCTTTCCGAAGGTATTGGTGCGGTCGGCTACGTATTCTACAAAATATTCTTGTGGTACAATTCCTCCCTCCTGACTCTGCTGATGATTGCGGTTGAAGGCCGTAGCTATCAGATGTTCTTTTTGTGGGTTGGGCAACATATCCCCTGCCAATTGCCAAGTCACAAAGCGGTCAAACGCTAGGTTTCGATTGAAGGCCTTAATGACCCAATCGCGGTAAGGCCACATGGTGCGCAGACCATCGTCCTGATAACCGTGAGTATCGGCATAGCGCGCCACGTCGAGCCAGTCGACGGCTTGGTGCTCACCAAAATGCGGGTTTTTCAATAATTCATTAACGACTTTTTCGTAAGCATTGGGAGACGTATCTTTTACAAAGGCTTCGACTTGTTCGGGCGTTGGGGGCAACCCGATTAAATCCAGATAAACGCGTCGGAGCAGGGTGGTTTTGGGCGCTTCGGGGTTGCCAGTCAGATTTTTATCTTCTAATTTTTTAAGGATAAATCGGTCAATGTCATTTTTGACCCAACCTTCATTTTTAACTTTTGGCAACGCTGGCTTAACAGGAGCTACAAATGACCAGTGCGGTTTATACTCCGCCCCTTGCTCAATCCATTTGATAAGGATGGCTTTCTCTTCTACCGACAGCGTCAGGTGAGAAGCAGGCTCAGGCATCACATATTCAGGGTCTTCTGACAAAATACGATGCACTAAGTCGCTTTTGGCAGGATTGCCCGCCACAATGGCTTTTAGGCCGCTTTCGCATTCTTTGTCGTAGGCAGCGTCGGCAATATCCAAACGCAAATCAGCTTTTTGTTTATTCTTATCAGGACCATGACACGCAAAACAGCGGTCTGACAGAATAGGCTTGACATGTAAGTTATAGTCCAATTTTTCGGGCAAGTTCGCCGCCGCTTTTTCGACGTCCTGCGGTATTTCAATATTGCCACCACAAGCGCCTACCAACGCCATTATTACAATCCCAAAACTCCAATGATAGAAAGCTCTTTTTTCCATTTTTACAATAATGAGAGGGTCCTTAAAACCACTTATTATAAAAAGTTATCACTAAAGTAAAAGTACTTAAAAAAGCGCGAAAAATTTAAAGTGTTATAACCTTACGAAATTTATCCAGCAATCCACGCTGTGATAAAATTAGGCTTTTCCTGTATTCGTTCTATCATCCAAGCCAACGCCATGAGTAGCATCAATACGGCACCCACTTGCCTAAAAATTGCATAATAACGGGTTTTAGAAAGTAAGAGCAAAACAGGAAAAACAAGCAAAATGATAAATAACTGCATGAACTCGATGCCTACATTAAACCCAAAAATACTCAAAATCATTTGTTTGGCAGACAGTTCTAGGTTTGTCAATGTTTGGGCAAAAGCCAAGCCGTGAATTACCCCAAAAGCGCCTGCCATCAGAACCTCCCATTTTGGGTAAATAGGACGCAAAGCATGAAAAGCCGAAACCAAAATCGTAAAGGCAATCAACACTTCAATGGGCTTACTCGGAAAATGGAGCCATTGTACCGAGCCCAGCAGCAATGTGAGCGAATGCCCAATGGTAAAGGCGGTAATAATCTTGAGGAGATGGCCCAAACTCGGCTTCAATCCACTAAACTTACCCCATCGGCGACCATCGGCAGCGAGCATAGCTGGCAACAGTAAGGTAAGTACAAAAAGTATATGGTCGGTACCTTCAGCAATGTGTTCTATGCCTAGTTTCACCATGTTTTGGAAGCCTTTCCAGAGGCTTCCCTGTTGCAAACTAACTTGGAAAGGTGATAGTTTCCCGTTTACAATATCCCATTCAATAACCCCCACTTGTTGGGTAGTGGTATCTTCTCTAACCAGTCCCTGCGCCCAGTCTTGTTTGACATGAATTAAAGCACGATGACTGGCTACTTGGTGCAAAATCACGTCATAATCGAAATAAAAATTCCGAAGGTCATAATTCAGAGGCGGAGTCATTTCAAATGCTACCACCAATTCTTTGTATTGGCCTACAAGTTGGTCTGTACTCTCGATAACCTTCATTTCTCCCAGTTTTAAAGCCCAGGGCTTCCCTTCAAAACTCTTAGGGCGAATGTGCTGTGTCAGATAAATCCGAAGCGAATCGCCTAAGCGCTCTACCAAACGAGATGAATTATCATTGACCCCCATTCCAATCGCAGATTGTAACTCACTCAGTGGAAGCATTATTTCCCCCGAAATGTATTTTTCGTGGATATTGAGTACCACCATAGAGTTGGGCATGGGATGGGCGAACGATGGCAGCGTTTGGAACGCTGCCATCGTTATTACTATCCAAAATCTGATTTTAATTTCCACCATAATCTGCTTTTCTATCTCTCCAAACTGAGTGAGGGTGTACTCCGTTTCTGATGATAATACCGCTTTGCATTGACCATTCAATCCATACGCTTGGGCCATCAATCAAGATGTAATCGCCTTTTTCGGCCATGGTTGTTCCTCCGTAGTAAGATACGTAGGTTTCATCCAATTCAGACTTATACTTTGCCAAAACCGCTGCCGCTGCTTTGTCGTCCAAATCGTCCACGTAAGTTTTGATGGCTGCTAATAACAGGTCTTTTTGAGTACTGGTAAGGTTTCCTGCTTTTACGCCTGATTTAGTAGTGGGAAAACTACCATCTTTTTGAGGCCCTACGATGATATCATTTTGAGCTGCCGCCCGTTTGGCCGTCGTTAATTCCGATGCACTAAGGCTTTTCAAGAAATTGGCAAAGGCAGCCGTTTCCTGCACCAAAGGCTGTACAGTTTTGCTAGTATTGGTCGAAACCCAAGTTGGATAAGGTTCGGTCGAACGAAAAGAAGGCGTTCCGCCCGTCATTTTGCCACCATTGTAGGTATAAATGATGGTACCGTGGTGACCTCCGATTTGCAAACACCACAGTCCTGTTGTGCTTGGCGTGCCAAGGAAGCCGATATAATAATTGCCCGAACCATAACCGCTGTCGCCACCATTGGCTCTGAGATAATCGTCGGCGTCGATAATGCCCGCATATTCTTCGTTGCCCTCATTGGCTCCTGTTCCCGTTGCGGCTTTCAAAAGGTTATAAAATGCCGTCCATTGAGCCGCAGAAAACGTGCTTGAAGCCAAACCTACGCGTCCTTTGTACAACGATTGAGGCAAATTACTCCAGAGTTTTGCCTGAGCTACGGTATAGCTATATTGAGCCGAAGATACCTGACTCGACCCAAGTGTTGCTTTGAAAGCTTCGGCAGCCGCTACAATTTTCGCAATGTCGGTATCTACCGACCAAGCTGTTCCACCCGTTGAAGTACTTGCAGCATTGACCGTCAGCGCTAATGTACACGACTGCCCGCCTAATGAAATCGCAAACGATGCCGTGCCTGCGGCCGACGGTGTACCTGTGATGGCAAAAGTAGCCGAACCCACCCCAGAAGCCAAAGTACCAGCGGCTAAGGTAGCGGTTAGGCCCGTTACACCCGTAGACGCAATGGCGGTTCCCGTGGAGTAGGCGGCACCGTTCCCACCCGTATAGGGTACGGTAGCCGTACCTGTGTAGGCTGCGCTTGCAGTAGCGGTAGCCGAAAACGTAGCCGACGAACAACTCAACGCACTAACTGCGGCAGTGGTGGTTGGCGTAACGCCCGTGTCATCAGTTTTGTTGCAGGCAATGATGAGAAAAGTTGTACTGAGCACAACACCTGCGAGAAAGTTATTTACTTTCATAATAAGGTAGTTTTAATGGTTACTTACAACAGTTATGACGCTCAAAAGTGCTTAGGTGTTGAGCCAATGAGATGTTTTGGAAGTGAATCGGAAAAAACCGCAGGTGAATCGTCGTTTTTAGTGTTCTTCAAACCACTTTTTAAAAAACGTCACTTTTTCTTTGCTTATGATAACCGAAAACGACGCCGCCGGATGTACCTTTACATTGACCCTACTATTGAAATACGATTCGATTTCAACAATACATTTCCTCGAAAGAATATACTGACGATTTGCTCTTATAAAATCAATAGGGTCGAGTTGATTTTCGAGGTCTTCGAGTTTAAAATCCATGATGTATTTTTTACCGTCGTGGAGTTGGCCAAAAACCAAGCCATTATCAATGAAAAAAAAGGCAAATTCGTTGGTTTTGATAGGCAGTAATTTGTCTCGGTATTTTATCAAAAAGCTTTTACGATAATTTTTGGGTACAAACGCCTGTTGTTTGAGGAGTTCTTTGAGGATTTCTTGCTTTACTAACTGCTGGTTTTGGTGTTTTTCTAGTGCAAAACGAAGCGAATCTTCATCAATCGGTTTGAGTAGATAGTCAATACTGTTGAGCTTAAAGGCCCGAATGGCGTATTCGTCAAAAGCGGTAGTGAAAATAATAGGTGTTTGTAGTTGAATCTGCTCATAAATCTCAAATGAAATCCCATCCGCGAGTTGAATGTCCGAGAAAATCAGGTCAGGACTTTCGTTTGACGTAAACCATTTTATACCCTCCTCAACGGTTTCAATAATTGCACTGATTTGGTGCTTTATCCCAAGTTCCTGCAACAGAAATTTTAGTTGACTTGCGGCAGCGAGCTCATCTTCAACAATCACTATTTTTATCATTTACTTCGGGTTGAAAATCTCCAAATTCTTAGGCTATTAATGGCAACACCACCCAGAACGATGTATCATTTTGTTTAATCTCAATTTCACGATTGGTCAACAGCTTAAAACGCTGATTAAGGTTAGCCAAGCCAATGCCTGTCCCTGCCGAATTAGCCTTGATATTGAGCGAGTTACGAACCAAAATCGTTTTGTCATCAAGTTGTAACTCAATGCTAACCTCCAACGGATTGGCTGTGGAGATGATGTTGTGCTTAATGGCATTTTCGATTAATAACTGAAGCGAAAGGGGAGGAATTTGGAATCCTTCCAACGTTTTCACCTTTTTGCTGACGTTCAGATTTTCCCCAAAACGCATTTGGAGCAGAAAAATATAGCTTTCTACCAGCGCTAGTTCTTCTTTTAGGGATACCAACGATTGCTCCTGCATACTCAGTGAATACCGCAACACCTGCGAAAGTTTTTGGAGATAAAGTTGGCTTTTGGCTTTGTCTTCGTTAATCAACCAACTGAGGGTATTGAGCGAGTTGAATAAAAAATGAGGATTGAGTTGGTTTTTAAGCGAAGTGAGTTGCACCAGCAGATTCTCGTGCTTGAGTTGTTCGTTCTCGACTAATATTTCATTTTTCTTCTCCGTTTCAGTCATAAAACGGCTAAAAAAATACGTAATCATCGCCATCAATCCTCCCCGCGTCACTACCGTTGACGCAGTTTTGAGAGGTAGCCCTATGATAAATGTATTTGCCAACGTTAGTACCACACAGTAAACAATTAGCATCAATATCGCCCCGACCCATTGTTTTGTAAGAGAGTCGTTTCGTTTAGTAGCTTGGTAAATCCATCGGATAAAAACCAAGGCGTAGATAAAACTTATAACAACTTGAAGAACAATATCCAACTGTACAATAGGCTTAGACAGTCGAGGTAAGTTCAGAACAATAATGGGAAAATTGACAAACACCGCCACAAACAGCGATACTCCCCACACGAATCGTTTCAAAGCTGTATTTTTAGCCATTGGGTACATTTTGCAAAAACATTTCAAATGTACCAGTTTGCACTACTTAGCCCACAGAAATCAAAGTAAAACGGAAATATTTGCCTCCGAAAAGGGGGGGCACTCTATATAATTGACGAAGCAATTTGCTTTTCAAAACCTTTTAAGGGATAAACACTTCACCCTTACTCAACAACCGGGCCGTACGAATGACACCTGATTTGTGAATAACAATTTGACTATCAACAAATTCATACTCAATATTTACCGTAAATTCACCCGAAGGATGCTCAATACTTAGGGAGGAGTGTCTATCATTTGGCGTATTCAATTTATAACTCATCACCCCTCGTTTATCATTTATCACTGTATCAGGAACCACGCAAGCAGTAGCGACCGAAACCGCCGCCAAAACACCGATAGCTTCGTGAACTACGTGGGGAATGAACATTCGGGTATTAACAACTCCGCCCTTTTCAGGGGGCGACATCAAACACATTTTGGGAATGGTTTGGTCTTTGACATCGCCCAAATTCATCAAATGCCCCGCTTTCAAGCGGATTGCTTCAATTTGTTGTCTGAGAGGCTCATTAGCTTCAAGCACTTCTTTGGTTTCATTGCCTATCAAATCAAAATCACGCGCTCGCATTATCACAATGGGCATACCATTGTCTATGCAAGTAGCTTCTACTCCCTCAATTACATCCTTTGCGTGGCCTGTGGGCAACAAAGCCCCACAGGTTGAGCCTACAGTTTCTAAATAATTACAAATAATAGGGGCGGCTGTGCCCGGTACGCCATCTACTTTGGCATTACCTTGAGTTTCAATTTGACCATTGGGGGTTTGTACTACCACTTCACAAATCCCACCCGTATTGACGATATTAATTCGGGCAGAGGTGACAGGGTGCGTAGCCTCAATCATGCCCGATTCAATAGCAAAAGGCACAATACCCGCCAAAATGTTTCCGCAAGTTTGGGCTGTCGACACTTTGCCTTTGCCCACCACTACCTGTACAAACAGATAGTCTAAATCGGCTGAGCGATATCCCACTTCGGGTGTTATTGATTTGCTGACAATGGCTACTTTGCTGGTCAAAGAAGTGGCTCCGCCTAAGCCGTCAATCTGACGAGGGTCGCCCTCGGTAGTTCCTTCCATCGCGAGTAGAAGACAACGGTTTCGCTCGTTTTTATCGGTGGGCAGGTCTTCAGCTTTAAAGAAAAGCCCTTTGGAGCTTCCGCCCCGAAGCTGCATGAATGGAATGGCCGTTTGCATTTAGTTCATCAGTTTTGCCAAGTTATCTCTCGTAGCACGGGTGACAATCGGGTCCAGATTGCGTTCTTCAAGCATTTCAATCACGGCTTCCATTTCGTGCATTCGGCGCAGGGCGTGGGTTTTGCTTCCTTCCACAAAACGTTCAATCAAGTCGTCGTTTCCGCCAATAATTGAACTGATTTGTTTGCGGATATACTCAGGCATCCCGAACACATCCCCCGCTTCTACGGCCTCACAGATAACCGCCGCCACACCTTTGTAGACAATCGAGCGCAGCAGTTTCATGGTAGCGGCATCGCCTACTTTGCCATTTTCAACGAGCGACAGGTCCAACTTCAACGGTTTCATTTTTTCCAAAAAAGCAATAGCCTCCTCTCCCGCCGCCAAAAATGGGGTTTTGATACCTTTGGGAGGCACAGGTGCCATGATGGCCAAATCAATGAATTGGACACCCGTTGGTTTCAAAATCATATCAATTTTTTTTTTCTTGTCGGGCGAGGATGTATTCATTTCCAGAAAAAACTGCGTGTTTTTAAGGACTGGAAAAATATCCTGTGCCACTTCTTCTGATACCGACGATAGGTTGACGCTGAAAATCACATCGGCGTCTTTAGCGGCTTCGGCATTGCTTGAAGCAAGCATCACAAAAGGGTGTAATTCTCGAACGGGATTGGGGTCGTAGCCCATCACGGTCACGCCCATTTCGGCCAAATCATTGGCAAAACGAGCACCCGCTTCGCCTAAACCCAAAATGGCAATTTTCATAATAATAAGTGATAAATAATGAGTAATGAGCACAACCCGATGAGTTGTTGCTCATCATTGTACTAGTACCCAAACTTCTCATCCCAGCCATATATCTGAAGAGAAGTTCTTCCTTTTCTAAGTTCGACTCTGGTTCTTTCTTCTTTGGCTTCTCTTGCGGCAGCTTTTTCGATGGTTTCTTCCAGTTTATTGAACGGAACGACTACCACTCCATCACGGTCACCCACCACAATATCGCCTGGATGGATCAGTACATCTCCGATTATAATGGGTTCATTGAGTGTTCCATCACCGTGATTTGACGTACCACGAATGCATAACCCTCTTGAAAAAACAGGGAAGCCCAACGCCTCAATATCGTCGGCATCGCGCACGCAGGCATCAATAACTAAGCCGTTGATTGCTTTGGTTTTTGCCCCCAAACTCATCAAATCACCCCAGTAACCAGCTTCATAAAAACCTGAACAATTGGCAATTAAGACATCTCCTGGTTTAGCATACGCATAAGCTCGATGCAGCAAAACATTGTCACGAGGCATGGTCTGAACCGTATAAGCTGGGCCGCAGACTTTCATGCTTGCGGCGATTGGCTTGATGGCCGAAGGCAAATTACCTTTGTTTCCAAGGGCCTCACAAATCGTAGCGGCTGAAAATTTCGAAAGCTCTTTTAGTAATTCCATATTTTACAATGGCTTATCAGTGGTAATTCTAGGAGGTTTTCTGATGCGAAAACCTCCTAGAATTCAAAAAATTACGCCAATGATTTTCGGGCATCGCGGTCGGGGTCGTTTACCAACGCGGAGGTATCGTCCAAAATCATCGTTTCACCATTTTGAGTGGTATATGATTTCCAAGGGGGCAAGCCGCCACCGTTTGGATTTCCTGTTTTGACAAAATTGAGAAATGATTTTGCCATTTTTTCCGATAAAGCCCGAGGCCGTTTTCCGCCGCCCGTATGGGTAAGCATCAAATCGGTGTTATAAAACCAAAAACAAATATCGTCGCAGTGAAAAGCCCGCATTCTGCCGTCAAAAAGAGGCGGTTGCCAGCCAAACCACGCCAAATAGACTGGAGCTTTCCGTTGCGACGTCTTAGCGTCGGCGATGGCAACGGCATTTTTTCGGTTTGAAAGTATCAAAGACCAAATCTCAATGGGACGGGCTTTGGGGAAACTCCGGGCATAAGCATCGGCTATTTCGCCAGATTTTTCCCCGAATCGAGGTTTGAGTCTTTCTTTCACATCGGCCAAGGTCAGTTTCTCCAACGTCGCATCTGTTCGACTTGGGCTTTGCTCATTAAATGTTGAGCAAATAATCACGGGAATGTCGCTTGAGAAATGCGTTGCATCGCTGAAAAACGGGCTATCGTTCAGGTATACTCCGTCGGCTACGGGTGAATAACCTCCCCTTTGCACGTTGAGACGTTTGGCTTCATCAGCCATTTTGACAACGGCTCTGTCGGCGATGTCTATGTATTCGCGCCACGGAATTTGTTGTAACTTTTCTATCTCCCCAGCTTTCAGCCCCGCTTCTTCCATTATTTTCAGTCCTAATTTTTCGGCATATTCTTTATTGACACCCGCCAATGAACCGCCACTCAACACCACCGCCTTATGAAATAATCCTTTAGCTGCTGGCATATTCATCAAGGTTGTAACTTTAGAACCTCCCCCCGACTGGCCGATGATGGTCACATTGCTTGCATCACCCCCAAAATTGGCAATGTTATTTTTGACCCATTCGAGCGCGGCTACCATGTCCAAATTACCCACATTACCCGAGGCAGGATGTCCACCCGCCGCTTTTAGGTGGCTATACCCCAGTGACCCTAGTCGGTGGTTGAGCGAACAAAATACGATATTGCCAAGGCGAGAGATATTTTCGCCGTGATAGCCATCTTGCTCAATGCCATTTCCATTGACAAATCCACCGCCGTGTAGCCAAACAACTACGGGGCGTTTTTGGGTATCTAGGGCAGGTGTCCAGACGTTAATTTTCAAACAATCTTCCGATACGTCGTCGTAGTTCCAGTGATCCACAAACGACGCATAGGTGTTTGCATATCGTTTTTCCATGATTTGCGGGGCCGTATTTCCCCACCAAAGAGCGGGCCGAATTTCTGTCCAAGAGGCAGGTTTTTGAGGCGGCATAAAACGATTTTTGCCCGACGTATCTGCGCCATAAGGTACTCCTAAAAAAGTATGGATACCGCGAAGGATGAAGCCTCTCACTTTGCCATACTCGGTATTGGCAACCGCGATGTTGTCGCCGACAAACAAAACTTGGTCATCTGCGTTGGACTTTGATAATTTGGGCGGCTCGTAGGTATGGGCCGTTGATTGATGCACCACCCCCAAACTAGCGGCCCCAACCCCCAAAGACTGAATGAAATTACGTCTTGATGATTTCATAATTTACCTGATATTAATAGGTTAAAAAAAAGAATAGACAGGACAATAATACCTTAAAATAGTGCACCCTTTGGGGGCTTTTTTTTCAAAATCCTTGAATCAGTCTTTTTAATCTATCAATAGTTCAAAATAGTCGACATTCTGCTTTTAAAAAATGGAAGAAACCACCCTAGGTACCTGGCACTGGTGAGCTTCGGCAAATTTGATGTCTTTCTTTCCCGAAATGCGGCGGGCATGATTGGCGCGACGGGAGGCCAATTCTGCATAGTAGTCTTTCAAATAAGTTTGCGCACCCATACAGCTCATAGCCGCCAATTTTTTGTCCATAACCGACGAAATATCAACGAAAGTATCGGGCACGAAACCACAAAGTTCGGGCTGATGGGGTTCGAACGAATACCAAACGGGTGGGTCAATGTTTTTGAAAGCACTCGGCACACCCGCTCCCGACGACAACAATCTTGCTCGTTGGGTGGCCTGAAAAGCCAACGGATGGTCGGGATTGAAGGGGTCTTTTTCGGAATGGGTCAGAATCACCGTAGGCTCAAAATCGCCGATTATTTTAGTGAGTTGCCTAATACGTTCATCAGAAATCAACATCGGATAATCGCCCCAGTCCAGAAATTGAATGGGCGTTGCGAGAATATCGGCAGCTTTTTGTGCTTGCTCGTGCCGAATGATTTTGACGCTTTCTTCGGTACGGTTGGGATTTTCTTTCCACAATTCACCCGATTCGCCGCGTTCTCCGTACGACATAGCAATGACCAAAGTGTCAGCCCCTTCTTCAATGGCTTTGGCGATGGTGCCAGCCGCTCGCCACACAAAATCGCCCGAATGCGCTCCGATTACCAACAATTTCTTTTTCATAATACTAAATGGGTCATATAAAATCAATCCAATTCCTCTGGCATGGGGGTACCTTTGGTATGAAAACTCGGCACGGTAGCCAAGCCCCACGCCTGCCCTTTTTTTCGCTCTTCCAACGTCCAGACCACGGTTTCGTAATCAGGGTCCACAATCAATCGGGCGGTGGTATTGGCAATTTCTATCCGGTTGCCGCCAGGTTCATATACATACAAAAAAAACGTTTGCTGAATGGTGTGCTTGTGAGGCCCTGTTTCGATAAAAATGCCGTTTTCAAGACAAATATCAGCGGCAATCAATACCTCTTCACGGCTATTGACGGCATAAGTAACGTGATGAAAACGGTCATTCATCCCTAAATAATCTTCGGTCACTGCCAAATCGTAGGATTTGGAATTGACCATAAACCAAACCGCTTTGGGGTTTAAATCCTCCAAATTATCGACGATGGTCTCGGTCAAAATTCCCCCTAAATTTTCCAGTTGGAAATCCCGGAAAGCCCTAACATCCTTGGCAAACAAATTCAGATGGTCAATGCGTCTAACGTTGATGCCTCGGGCAGGAAACTTACTGGCTGTATTTTTCAAGGCCGAAGTATCAGCCGCACCCGATTTATATTTTTCTGTTTCAAAATAGATTTCTGTCAAATGCCCACTTGGCGAATGATATTCATACGCAGGCCCGTGGCCAATATCCCCGTCGTTCCAACCCATGCCATAACCGCTTTTTTGAAGGGACGCCACGCGGCGTTCGAGCGCCTCAGGGCTTTTGGCACGCCACGCAAAGTGCTTCATACCAGCGTGTTTGTGAGCGGTCAGTTTCAGGGTATGATGCTCATAATCGTCGTATGCTCTCAGATAAACCGAATCGCCTTTGACGGCCGAAATAGACATCCCCATAATATCGGTAAAAAAGCGTGTACTAGCCTCCAATTTGGGCGTAAACAGCTCTATGTGCGCAATATGGGCCAAATCCCAAAGGTGATTTTTCATTGATTTTGAGAACAGAAACAAAGTGATTTTTCAGTTTGCAATGTTAGGCAGTGAGGGCCAATGTTTTTGGATATTATTTTTAATATTGCAGATAAAAATCAAACATTTTTATGGGAAACAACAAACCCATTCTCAACTTTGAAGGACTGTATGGAGACCTAAACAGCCGCAATCCGTCAGAATATATTTTCCTCGAACTGATTTCCACCCGCAGCCAAACTTTCGGCTGGGTGATTCAGCCTCACATTCATGCCCATCTTTTTCAGGTATTTATCGTTAACAGCGGGCAGGTTACGTTTCAGGAAAGCACCAGAATTGACACCTACAATGCCCCTTGTATTTTTCTCATACCTCCCACGGCACTGCATGGCTTAACCTATACACCAAACGTATCTGGGCATATTCTGACGATTTCAGAAACCATTATAGAAGATATTTTTCAAACATCCTCGACCATTTGGCAATCATTCCATAAGGTTCATATCATCCATCATTTTGACGAAAAAGAATCTTTTCAAGCCATCACAGAGTTGATTGGTGCCATTGAGGTAGAGTTGTTTGAAGAGCAATCAGAAAGGAGAGCTATGCTTAATGCCTATTTTGCCCAGTTGTTCCTAAAACTACACCGCATGGTTCGGCAAGGAGAAGAGCAAAAAAAAGATAACGTGACGATGAGTCACTTTCGGAGATTCCAGAAGAAAATCAAAGAGGCAAACTACCCGAAAAGTATCCCTGAATTTGCCGCTGAGCTTAACATGACCCCCATTCACCTCAACCGAATCTGTCGCTCGGTGTCAGGCCATTCGGCCATTCAGTTGGTTCATCGCTACCTCATCAGCGAAGCCCAAAAATACCTCACGCACACCTCTTATTCGATTTCGGAAATTGCGTATTTATTGAAGTTTGAGTACCCAAACTACTTTGCCAAACTGTTTAAAAAATACACGGGTGTATCGCCACTCGAATTTCGGGAACAACAGCGAACGTAGCGCCTATCCCCCTCAAGCTCAGGAAGCAATGACTTTTTGGTATTGAGGAATAGGCTACTAAACTCAAACTAATTGATAAATCTGCATGAGACTTTGAAGTTTTTGAGGCACAACCATTAAATTTTCAGCGGTCACTCGGCTGTCTGTACCTCCTATATACAAAAAATCGGGGCTTTGACCTTTTGAAAGTTTTTCGAAATATTCCGGGTCTGTTTGAGTTTTTCGGCAACCCAATGTTCATTATTCTCAAAAATGCGTTGAAATTTACCAATGATAGAATGAGTGTTTAGTGTACGTGCAGTAGATAGTACTCTATTTTGGGGCATAGCTTTTCTCTAACTGAGCATATACTTCCTCAAACTCTCGGCCTTCGGCCACTTGTTGAACCAAAGTGGGAATTTTTTTTTCTCCCACCCCTGCCAGCCACCGCGCCACTTCCATTCCAGATGTCATATAAGCCAGCATTACGTGCCCTTCATGGCCGTTGAAAAAACCCCGCATGGACGCAATTTCGTCCAAATCAAGGGCTACTTGTCCACCCCGTGAAAGATACAAATATTCGTCTTTGTAGTCAACGTACCGCTGGAGGCTGTCGGTTTTGGGCACAAACCGATAATCGACCATCAGCGCCAGGCCTTCATTAAACCACTGCGGAATCTGCCGGGTAGTTTTCCACCAACCTAAACGGCTAAAAAGCTCATCATGGCACATTTCATGGGCTATCACATCGGCATTGAGACCATCCATGTTGAGTACGATATAGGAAGTTCCCCAAGGAGTGCCAATGCTGCACCCCGCCCCTTCACCGCTGTTGCAATAGCGACGGTATTGGTCGGCGCGTTGGCAAAGAATAATCGTTGGATTCCCTACCCGACTCCCCCAAAAAGTCTCAATACGCCTCTGAGCTTCTTGAATAAGGGCATTGGCATGACCTTGAACCCGCGGCGAAAGCTCTGGACTGACGTACAGCCGTTCGGCAGAAAGGCTAAAATCCGAATATTGAACGGCAAAACAACGAAATACATGCGGAAACAGGACGAAGTAACTCACGACGAAGGCAACACTTCCCATCAAAATCCACAAAAAAAGGCGACGTAAGGGCATTAGTCCAATTCTACGTTCATTTTTGCCAGAGAGGCGGCTACTTATTACAACCAAATATACCAGTTTCTCCAGTCAAAATCAGCTACTCAAACGCCGAAATATCTATATTCAACGTCTGTGCCGCTTCTCTGATAATGCTTTGTTGAAATACGGGATTTATTTCTGAGAGCTTCATTTCCCCCCCAATCAAAATGCCGATGGTTTCATTGCTCAACACATACGGTGCAAAATGCGCCCCGTAGCTTTCTTCAATCCAGCGTTTGATGGGCAAAAATACGTGTTCACGCAAGCGATTGTAGCGGGTCGATTTGCGTTGCCATTCCGCAATTTCCTGTCCAGTGGGTACCCGTTTTTGGGTAGACAGTAACTGTGCTTTTGCTGAAGCTTCGGCTTGCGCCAAAACTGCTCTAAATTCCTCAGCAAAGGCTTCGTTCTGAATGCGGTAATGAATGCCTTTCAAGTTCATCCAGTCATTCAAGACAACCGGATGCTCCATGACTTGATAGACAATTTTTTCGGAAAAGACTTGGTAATGAGGCTTATTGATACGTTTGGCTTGTTCATCCCGAAACCGATAGAGTTCATTCAGAATGTATTGTTGAAACGGCGTAAAATCACGCTGTTCTTTTGGACTCAAAAAGGTTTCTTTAGATTTGGGAGAATAGTCTTTTTGCTCCACCACCCGCATCATTTGCTCAAACCATTCCCACCGATTTTGCACTTGCAAACGCTCAGCAGTTAGTTTACGCAAGGCTGGTAAATGGATAACGTCGTTTGCGGCGTATTCTAGTTGCATCGGCAACAGCGGGCGTTTAAGCCAGTTACTTTGCTGTTTTGTTTTGCTCGATTCGACCCCTAGCAGCTCATACAGCACACTACTAAGCCCGATTTTCTCCAAACTCAGCATTTTGGCAGCCACACTGGTATCGAAGATATTGCGGGGCGAACAGCCGTGCAAATGAAGCAAACGTAAATCTTCGCCGCAATCATGAAAAATCTTTTCGGACGTTTCGCTCTCCAAAACCCGCCAAAGGGAAGTTAAATCAGCGACGGCAAATGGGTCAATCAAATAGCAAGTATCAGGAGTAGCAATTTGAATAAGACAAAGCGTAAAACCGTAGGCATAATGGTTGTGATCAAACTCGGTATCAATAGCAAACGCCTCCAAACCGCTTAGATGCTCAACCACTTTTTCAAACGCCTCTTGGGTCTGAATAATTAAAGGTATTGACATAGCGTCAAAAATAGCAAAAACAACGTCATTTTGTCTACATTTCCATTCAAAAAACAAAAAAAATATGCCAAAATTGCCGCTTTTCAAGACAGGCATACTCCTTGTACAGAAGGTGTTATCTAAATCACAATCACTAAAATATTAACAGAAAAGCCGCCATGAATTTTAATCAATATACCATCAAAGCGCAGGAGGTAATCCAGCGTGCGGTACAGATTGCCCAAGGAAACCAACAGCAAGCGGTAGAAACAGGACACGTTTTGCAGGCCATTTTAGAAGATGACCCCAATACTTCACAGTTTTTGATGAAAAAACTGAACGTATCCCCTCAGCTGCTGCAAACCAAAATCCAAGCCACCGTAAACGCCTACCCAAAAGTGGCGGGAACGGCCGCTACTGAATACATAAGCAATGACTTAAATGCCGCTTTTCAAAAAGCCCAAACCTATCTGAAAGAATTTCAGGATGAATTTGTCAGCGTTGAAATGCTTTTTCTCGGGTTGGCTACGGGCAAAGACGCCACCGCCCGGCTCATGCAGGAGGTTGGCTTTAAGGAAAAAGGTCTGTTGGCCGCGATTAAAGAACTAAGAGGAAAAAATAACCCTGTGAAAGACCAAAATGCCGAAGCTAAATATCGCTCTCTGGAGCGGTACAGCAAAAATTTGAATGAATTGGCCCGTGCTGGAAAAATTGACCCCGTCATTGGCCGCGACGACGAAATTCGTCGGGTATTACAGATTTTGGCGCGTCGTACCAAAAACAACCCCATGCTACTCGGTGAACCCGGGGTGGGTAAAACCGCCATTGTGGAGGGCCTCGCCCAACGTATTGTGCAAGGCGACGTGCCCGAACAGTTGAAGACCAAAGAAATTGTGTCCCTTGACATGGGTCTGCTCATAGCAGGGGCCAAGTATAAAGGTGAGTTTGAAGAGCGCCTGAAAGCGGTGATTAAAGAAGTAACCGATTCGGAAGGTGAAGTAATTTTGTTCATTGATGAAATCCACACGCTCATCGGGGCGGGGGCTGGAGGTGAGGGCGCCATGGATGCGGCCAATCTACTCAAACCAGCCCTCGCGCGGGGCGAACTTCATACCATTGGGGCTACCACCATCAAAGAGTACCAAAAGTACATCGAGAAAGATAAGGCCCTCGAACGCCGTTTTCAGGTCGTAACCGTCGACGAGCCCGACGAAGCCGACGCTATCAGTATCTTGCGCGGTATCAAAGACAAATACGAACTTCACCACGGAGTACGGATTCAGGACGATGCCGTCATTGCAGCCGTAGAGCTGTCGAGCCGCTATATTTCTGACCGTTTTCTGCCCGACAAAGCCATCGACCTCATGGACGAAGCCGCCGCCAAGCTACGTTTGGAGATGGATTCGGTCCCCGAAGAACTCGACGACCTCAACCGCCGCATCATGCAGTTGGAGATTGAGCGAGAAGCTATTCGTCGCGAAAACGACAAGGACAAAGAAACCCGCCTCAACAAAGAAATTGCCGATTTGAGTGAAGACCGAAACGCCCTCAAAGCACAGTGGGAACTGGAAAAAGGCAAAATCAGCGAAGTGCGTACGCTTAAAGAGCAACTAGACCAACTTCGTCTGGAAGCCGAACAAGCCGAGCGCACTGGCGATTACGGAAAAGTAGCCGAACTTCGCTATGGCAAAATTCCTGAAATTGAGAAAAAATTGGCAGGGGATATTGACGACAACCATTCCAACCACCAATTGCTCAATGAAGAAGTAACGCCCGAGCACATTGCAGAAGTAGTCGCTAAATGGACGGGTATCCCGGTAAGCAAAATGCTGCAAAGTGAGCGCGACAAATTGCTAAATTTGGAAACAGAACTTCAAAAACGGGTAGCTGGGCAGGAAGAAGCCATCGAAGCCGTTGCTGATGCTGTTCGCCGCTCACGGGCGGGATTGCAAGACCCCAAACGCCCCATTGGTAGCTTTTTGTTCTTGGGACCAACAGGGGTAGGAAAAACCGAGCTGGCCAAAACCCTCGCCAATTACCTATTCAACGACGACAACGCCATGGTGCGTATCGACATGAGCGAGTACCAGGAGCGCCACTCGGTCAGCCGTTTGGTGGGAGCGCCTCCCGGCTACGTAGGCTACGACGAAGGCGGTCAGTTGACCGAGGCCGTCAGACGCAAGCCGTACAGCGTGATTTTGCTGGATGAAATCGAAAAAGCCCACCCTGATGTATGGAACATCATGTTGCAGGTATTGGACGACGGCCGCCTGACCGATAACAAAGGACGGATGGCCAACTTCAAGAACACCATCATCATTATGACCTCCAACATCGGCAGCGACATCATTATGGAGAAATTCAAAGAAGCAGGCAACAAAACCGACAAAGGCTGGAAACTGTACTTCAAAGAAGAAGCCAAAAACGATGTGTTGAGCCTGTTGAAACAAACCGTTCGGCCTGAGTTTCTGAACCGTATCGACGAAATCGTACTCTTTGACCCACTGAGCCACGACAACCTCAAACAGATTGTACGGATTCAGTTCAACCATATCAAAGGTCTACTTGCCGAGCAGGGTATCACCCTCGATGCCACCGACGATGCGCTGCTCAAGCTCTCGGAAGAAGGCTACGAGCCCGCCTTTGGTGCCCGACCGCTGAAACGAGTCCTTCAGCGCCGTATCCTGAACGAGTTATCGAAACAGATTCTGAGCGGCAAAATCACCAAAGATTCCGTCATCATGATGGAACTCGGCGGAAACGGAGAAGTCGTTTTTGAGAATATCACGGAAGCGAAAATAGAACTATAAGTTGCACTTGATTTAATAACAAAAACACCCCGCTGAAATTTCGGCGGGGTGTTTTTGTTAACTCTCAAACTGAATATCTTTATAAATCTCCGCCAAGGTAAGTGACTGCCCCATGATGGAGAACGAATCCTCTAAGCGGGTATAATCGCGAAGCTCCCAATGATGAACGCCTTTGCGCTCATAGACTGTCACAAACGGCTGATATTGACTCACAAAAATGGCGTATTGCAACGAATCAATTTTCTTGTAAGCCAACAATTTATCTCCAAAATCGTGAGAAATGGTGCTTTTTGAAGTTACTTCTACCACCAACACGGGGTTCGTAATGGTACTAGTCGACTTTTTACCAGAAGGCAATGTCACAAATTCAGGCTTCCCCTGTACTACTGAAACATCGGCGTTAAAATCCGTTGGGGAGAGCACATCGGCAATGTGAATTTTGATATTGCTGCCTATTACTGAAAATCCCTTTAAGTTTTCCAAAAGTATCGTCAATAAGTAACCAATACGTATTACTAATTTTTCGTGGTAATAACTCGCATTTCCCATAATAACAATCTCATTGTTGAAGTACTCCATCGTAAACTGACACTTTTCGACCCATTCGAGGTATTCCTCAAATGAGGCAGGAATGTGCAGCATTACGTCATCCCCAAGAGCTTCCAATTCGGCGAGTGTTGTCGGTATTTTTTGGGTTTCTATCCTCATTCATTCATATTGTTTGTTAAAGATACCGAATTTTCATTGGCAAAAAAAATCCCGCCGAAGTTCGGCAGGATTCTTAAAACAAACCTAAATAAGCGCGAATTACAACTTATTATCGGCCTTCAAATACGTTTTATTGCCGTTTGAATTGATGTAATACTGACCGCCTTTGGGTCCCTGATAGATTGTACGGCCTTTGTCATCTTTACCAATGGTTTTGTCAGCACCCGCTACTTTTTTGCGGGTTCCGTTGTCGGCTTCTTTACCGTCGTCGTCTTTCGGCGTTACTTTGGTTTTGGTAGAAGTCGTTTTTTTGTCGGCTTTATCTTCTTTTTTATCCGCCTTGCGGTCTGCTACTTCAGTTTCTTTTTTATCTACTTTCTTGTCGGCCTTATCGACTTTTTTGTCCTCTTTTTTATCGGCTTTGTCTTTGGGGTCAGATTTTTTACCCTTGCTCGACTTACCTTCCTTCTTATCGTCGCCAGTTTCTTTTTTGTCGGCTTTGTCTTTCGGCTCCGATTTTTTTCCTTTGCTTGACTTGGTCTCCTTCTTATCGTCGCCAGTTTCTTTCTTGGCCTTTTTCTCTTTTTTAGGTTTTGTGTCGTCTTGGGCAACAGTATCAATAGCAATACCGAAGCAAGCCAACGTAATCAACAGGACAAACAGGTTTTTCATTTTGATAAAGGATTAAGTTAAATTATTGGTTTGATTCAAAAGTATTGTAAATTTTCAAAATTTACAGGAAAGATTCTGCTTTTCTGTTCCTTTTAAAATATTAGACGATTGTACCATTAGGCCAGTCACTTTCACTAAATCCAAACAATGATGAAAAAGTCTTTTTTATTCCTTTGCGGATTAACTTCCTTTTCGGTTTTTGCCCAAACAACCACGCCCAACTTTAAGATACAAGTAGTTGATAATCAAATCAATATTGGCTATGGGCTGGCCGTTGGCGATGTGGACGGCGACAAACGACTGGATATTTTATTGGCCGACCAAAAAGACATCGTTTGGTATAAAAATGAAGGCACTAAAAACGGAGCATCCTGGAAGCGACACGTGATGGTTTCGAACGTAACTCCCAAAGACAACGTTTGCATCGCAGCCCGCGACATCGACGGCGATGGAAAGGTAGAAGTAGCGATTGGTGCCATGTGGAACCCCGCCGAGACAAACGATATAACAAAATCAGGCGCGGTTTTTTACCTGATTCGACCGCAAGACCCTACCCAGCGCTGGGAACCCGTGCCGCTTCACCACGAAATCACGACGCACCGGATGCGCTGGGCACAGGTAAGTAAAAATAAATACCAGTTAATAGTGGTCCCATTGCACGGTTTAGGCAATACCAACGGAGAAGGCAAAGGCGTAAAGGTGCTGGCGTATGACGTCCCCAAAAACCCAAAACAACCGTGGCCGTATCAGTTAATGGATTCAACCTTACACATCACGCATAATTTTGAAATTTGGGAAGACGCCGATGCCACCAAGGTACTGATTGGCAGCAAAGAAGGCGGCAAAGTGGTTTCGTACCAAAAAAATCAATGGAAACCCACTGGACAATGGATTGGCGAAGGTTTGGGAGTGGGTGAAGTACGCCGAGGATATTTACCCAACAAAGACCCTTTTGTAGCGGCGGTAGCTCCTTGGCATGGCAACCAATTAGTAGTTTTGAACCCCAAAACCAACGCTAAAAAAGTCCTGACCGACCGCCTGAGTCAAGGACACGCGCTGGCCTGCGGAGATTTTCTAGGCTTGGGCTACTCACAAATAGCGGTGGGTTGGCGCAATCCCAACCCCGACAAAAAGGTAGGCGTACGCTTGTTTTTACCAAAAGATGCCGCTGGTGAAAACTGGGAAGAATTTGTATTGGATGAAAGTGTGATGATGGCCTGCGAGGACCTTTTGGCCACTGATTTGGATGGTGACGGCGATTTAGACATCATTGCCGCGGGCCGCGCCACCCTCAATGTGCTAATTTATTGGAATCAACGAATCAACAAATAGCTCTACTTTTGAAGATTGACAATGCCTTGAAGCATTTCATGGGCTACTTTTTCGGGGGCAAAAGGTGCTACAATCTGTCGGGAAGCGTTGCCCATACGTGATAATAATGCCGCATTCTGAACAAAATAACGCATTTTGGCTACTAAATCCTGTTTTTGGCGCGGGTCGAAGGTAAAGCCGTTCTGACCCGTACGAACCAAATCTTCCACGCAGCCAGAAGGTGCTGAAACCAATACCGGCAAGCCACAAATCATCGCTTCGTTGACCACCAATCCCCACGGCTCCGAATCGCTGGGTAACACCAACACATCCGCTAAAGCCAAATATTCGGCCACTTCGTACCAAGGAACCCCAGCTTCAAAACAAATATTTTTTATCTTTTGAGCTTGCTGTTGTAGCATTGATTTTTGGTCTCCTTCCCCCAACAAAACTAAACCCCAATCGGTGGTTTCGGCACTGATTTCGGCAAATGCTTCCAGCAGTATCGTTAAATTTTTGGGTGGAATCAGCCGACCTACAAAAATGAAATTATAAGTGGCCCAGCCTCGTCGGTGTTTTTGTTTTTCACGTTCGGGAGTTGCTTTTTGATAATGTTCTAAAATCACGTCATTGTCGACCACCGCAGCTTTTCGAGTCAGAATTTGGGAAGGCTTTACCCCCAATTTTTCCAAATACGCCGCCGATGATTGTCCGAAACAAAAAAAACCGTTTGCCTGCTTCAACAAAAATTGCTTAAAACGCTCCTTGGCTCCCATCCGTACGTGGTCGCGCACGTTGGACTCATTAGAAATGATGACTTTAATACCAGTCAGTTTAGCATAAAACAGTAAAACCCACTGCGCAGGGTCGTACCAGCCCGTCAGATTCAACACATCGGGACGATAACTGCGGATTTTTTTCAACAGTGCTTTGGTTCGCGGCCATAGTTTGACTTGGTCGAGCGACGTATTAAAAAGCACCTCGTAGTTGTAGTCGTACCGAAAGGCTTCGGCATTGCCCATGTTGGCGCGGCTTTTTTCGGAAAGGGCAATTTGAGCGACGTGAATTTCTACACCGTACTGCGGAGAAAGTCGGTGTAATTCGCTAAACAATTTGGACTTATAATGTGCCCAAAGCTGGTTATGGACGATGAGTACTCGCATAGCGGGCAAAATAAGCGTCAAGGTATTGTTTCAATAGCGGGTATAAATGTTTGGCCATGTAGGCCTGTCCTTTGGCGTTATAATGAATGCTATCAAAGTCAGGATTTCGAAACAGGTCGTTGGTCAACGGAAACCCGCTTCGGTGCAATTTCAACTCATCAATCACTGGAATGCGGTTTTTTCGGGCAAACGCCAATATCTCTTCCCCTTGGCTATCGTAGCGATTTTGAGCTATTTCGGGCAATTCAGGGTGCAAATAAATACAAAAAGGAATATGCATTACTTTAGCAGTATCTGCCAGATGCTGAAAACCAGGATTGAATACCGTTCCGAATTTATGAATCACATCATTGGGGGCGTGTTGCGCGGCTGGCGAGAAAAACTCCTTCAAAGGCACTTCTACGTAGTGATACACAAACAACGTATAAATATAACGGTGCCAAAACTCGTAAAGCGCCACCGTGTATTGTTTATCAGGGTAATTGGGATTCACCCCCACTAATTTATGATGGCTCATGTTGTCGTAGGCATCGTGGCTACTGGTGACTAGGCACATCACATCGGCGCTAAAAAATCCTTTCTTTTTCAAAAAAGCAAACACATTATCTGGCCCCCAAGACCCCGCCGACACATTCAGTACGCGCACGGGCTGATGATAGTGTTGCGTAAATTGTTTTTCGAGAATGGTCGAGGCCAAATCGTCGTGGTCGGTTGGGTTTCCGCCATTGATGACCGAATCACCAACCAGCAAAACAACCGTCGTATCGGTAGGATTGATGGGGTCGCTGCGCATCGAAAACGCATTGGTACGCACTACATTTCTAAAACGAAAACGGTATTGATCAGGGGCAAAAACGTATTCAAAATCGGGGTCCTCTACATACAGCGGAGCATTGCAAAATCCAAACACAAAGCGTAATAATAACTCAGCAGTTGAAAGCAAAACCAGTAATAAAACGAGTATTTTACGCCATCTTTCCATTTTTATTCTTCCTAATTTCAGGATTTTTCTTCTTCTATCTTGTCTACAAACCTACGAATCAATCGGTAGTCAAAAAAATAAGAGTGCGACAAAATTGTCGTCACTCTCATTTCATTAATGGTTATTATTGAGGAATCCATCTTTTTGGTTCAACTGCCCCCTCCGCAACCTTTCAAAACCAAACCGATAAAATTTGCCACTCTGCTCGCGGGAGCAACCCAAAGGGTACTTTCATCGCCATCCAGCGCATTTATAAAATTCCCACCCCTTCCCAATGGAGTACCCGTCAGTTTTTTACTTCCATGATAAAATTCTATTTCAGCCAGATCTCCATTTCCATTTTCGCCTGCCACAAATCGTATTTGAGGATAAACAGACCCATTATTAATCTTAAACTCCTGCCAAGTACCGTTTCCATTTTGAGAAATCGTATACAAACTATCCCAAGTCACCCCATCAAAAGAACCTTGAATCTGCGCCCCAACCAAGTAGTTTTGACAACAATCGTCCCTAAATTTAAGTCGTATTCTATTCACCGCGCAGAGTTCTTCTTCTCCGCACTCCGCCACGCTAAGGGTCGTAACGGCCTGACTGTTACACCCTGCTTTGGTGGCAGTCAGTGTATAGGTATAGTTCCCTTTTTCTGCTGGTACGTTCACACTTACAAAATTCCCGCTGCTATTGACTCCCTTGCCGCTCCAGTTGTAGGCCACCCCAGCACAGTTGCCTCCCGTACAATTTGCCGAGAGCGTAACCTTTGAACCGCAGGTTGGGTTGGGGTTATCTGCATGGATACCCAACGTAAAATTGCAGGTATTGGGCGAGCACTGCGGCAGTACATCGTCATTCAATACGATATTTTTGGGCTGCGAATACGCCGATAAATTATACCCAGAATTATTAAGGATACTTAGCAACGAGTACGTCGTAGTACTTGTCGCATTGATAGGCGACATAGGAGTAGTTAGTAGTTGTTGAATTTCTGAGCTTTGCGTTGCAGGAGCAAAATCATTAATTGAGTTGGGGGACCCGATGACCAACGTTACAAATTTAGCCCCGTGTTCGTACGATTGTTTTAGAAAATTAATTTTATCAGTTGTGGTTCCTTGCGGGAACATCTCATTCATAATCCATTTATTGGGGACATTGGTTCGTAACAAATCCATCGAAAACCGGTGATTATAGAACATATCATCATTGACTTTGACCCCATCAAATCGACAATTCAACTTTTGAAAGCCTATTGTTCCCCGATTTTTTGAAGCTCCGTCAAAAACCGACCCCATATCCAACACAAACTTTATATTTGAGTCAACGGCTTTGACCGCGTTCCCCATTTGGTCGACAAATTCTTTCAATTTTAAATGCCTGAACATATACCAACGCCTTCCCGCCTCATCATTTTGGTTGATGGGGGGTTGGGCTGCCGTTCCGTACTGCGCTAAATGCCAGTTACTAAACGCATTTTTCATGTGCGACGAATAGTCAAAAAGAGACCCGTGCGGGTATTCCCCTTCCTGATTTGACGTTATAGAGACGCTTATAAACAACAACTTACCTTGCTCCTGAAGGTATTTGTAGCGTTGAGTCACTTCCGTCACAAAAGCTTTGGCTTTTTCTACCGAAGGCTGATGGGCCAGACTGAACAATTTATCATTGTAGCCGTCGGTGTACACATTTCCGGCCGCGTCCCGCATTTCATTTGCTTCTCCTCCCCAGATAAACCCCGACCGGTTTATGCCGTAGGCATTATTGGCACCCAAATGGATCCGTAGCGCAATCTTATCCATTCCTTGTTCGAGCGCCTTTGCAATAACGTTATCTACGGGCCGCCATTCCGATGCAATATTTGGGTTGGAAAGACACTGAAATGAAGGGCATTTGGTGATATCCCACCGTACAGTTATGTACACCGAATTGCACCCTATCGACTTTGCCCCTGGAACCATATCAGCATAGTGCTCATACTGATTATCTTCTTGGATATTAAGGACTAACATGGCCAAGTAACGTTTATTGTCTTGCCCGTGCCCTGCAAAACTCAAGGAGAATAAAAAAATCTGCAGGTAAATAAGTGCTTTTTTCATGCTTCCAGTTCTTTTCAAAAATGAGTAAAAATTCTTACGAAGTCTCAAAGAGGGTAAGCATGCAGGTAGAAATCGCAGTACAGGATTCTTCTTAAATTAACGATAATGGGAGCACTATGTTATCTAAGGAAGGTTTCTACAATTCAGTTTTTTGCTTTACTGGGTCATCTAATACTACCGAAGCAAAAATAATAGAGCCCTCTGTATATCATGTTTAAAACAATGATGACCTATTTTACGCCCACCAATACGAATTTTATTAAGCACAAATCGACATACATAAACGCAAATTATATTCCTTCATAGATTTTAAATTTTTTAGTTTGCCTCACCAATCTAAACCGATAAGCTGGAAACTGATTTTCTAACGTGGGATTGGTCGGAATTTGTTGATAGGCTTCGTGCACAAACGCGTATATTTTACCCGCTTTCCCGTCGTATTTTTCGGCCAAAAAACCACACCCTTTGGCAAATTTGAGATCAATACTCCCCACCAATTTCCGCGCCTTTTGCGCATCTACGTTGAGGGAACCCGAGGTAAAATAGAGGATATTTTCTGGTTTGTCAACGGCATGGATAAACGCCAAATCCTGCTCGTCGGCATGTCTCAATGCAAAACCTGAGCTTCCCGTCGCTGATTCATTGCGAATTTCAACTTTTTTGAGGATAAACGTAGAAAGCCCATAACCACTGTTCAAAATAATTAATATTCCAAGTACCCATTTAGCAGAAACCTGCGACCGACGCGACGCCCGCAACAACAACGGCAAAAACAAATAAGCCACCACTTTGGTATGGCGATATTCTACCGAAATTTCAGCGCCTTTGTTGTAGAGTAACAAAAATATGCCACAATAAACCAGATAAAAACCTAAAAACAGCCAGCGGGCTTCGTCATGTCCGGATTGTTTCATTACCCATATTAAGCCCAGAAAACTAACCGCCATCAGGGAATAATATAGGCTGTGCCCCCATTCAGGAAAATCCGTGCGGTTCAGTAACTGAGGGTATATTTCGGCAATACTGAACCAGTGCGTAAGTGGATAGGTAAGGGTTTCAAACGACGTCCACGAAATGTTAAACGGTTGGTTGGTACTCGTGATGGGGCTCGTTCCGAGGTTGATAAATCCCAACTGAGTAAGGGCCAAATAAAAAACCATGCACAATCCCATGGCCAAAGCCGTCCAAAAAGCAGGTATAAAGAGTTTTTTTTGCTTTCTAAAATCATTCAAGAAAGCAATGCCCGCACAACCACACAAGGCAGCTAAGCCGATGGTATAAGCCGTTTTTAAGAAGAAAGAGAGCAATGACAAAACCAACAGCCCACTAAAGAGGACAAAAGGTTGGCGTCGATATTTTAATAAACACCAAATAGTCCAAGGCTGACTTCCAAAAAGGAGCAATTCACCCCCAGTATAATTGAGAAAGTTGATGGTAAATAACCGAGAAGTAGCAATAAAAAATAGCCCGAGCGCAATGGTTGTTTTATCAAATTCCAACCACTGATATACAAAATACCAACCCATTAACCCCGCTACCGAAAAAGCCAGCGTTATCCACAAACTTGCCATTCCAGGCGAAATATTCAGCAATTCGCTCAGCGCCCCTGGCACCATATACTGACCAGGGCTCCACCACGTCAAAAACAAGGATTGATTTTGAGCAATATTTTCAGGAGACGGTATTAAAAGTGTATTGAATTGGCCCGTACTCAGCATATCATTCCAAACAGCTAGACCAAAACCCGGATCTTCTCCCAACACCAAGGGAACGTAATACCCAGCCATTGTCATCAACAACAATACCCCGATTACTAAAGAACGACGCGTAAGTATTTTCTCAATCAAAGCCATGAAACAATCTTAAACTTAACTTATGCGGGTTGAGGTTGTAAGGTACTTTTGGCTTTTTGTGTTGAATAAACGCCAAAAAAACGGATAAACATTACATACACCAACCACATACTGAGATCCTGTGGGCGTGCTCCCGAGAACAGAGCAATAAGAACAATGATTGAAAAATAAGCCAGAAATAAAGACAAATCGTTGGCAGGCCTGAAAAATTGCTGAAGGGCCGTAAAACCCATTACCACAAAGAAACTATTAAACAGAATAAAACCCAATATACCCTGATTTACAAGCGCTTCGATGGCGGGCACATCAAAAAACTGGGCTTTGTAGCCTTCCCCAAATAGGATAGTCCCGAGAGAGCCTTCTCCCAGAAAAACCTCAAAAACGTATTTAAAACTATACACCCTGTTGACCGAAGAGTGGTCAATTGATGCCGTTTTTTGGTCTACTTCAACGCCAGTAACGGTATAAATAACACTCCCGAAGCGCGACATAAAAGTGTTAAAATACACCCCTAGCGCATACGACGCAAACTGAAACTGCGAAAGTAAAAACGCGACAATTCCGTACACTACGGCGGCAATAGCCAACACACGCGGCTTAAATATAGAGACCACCATACCGCGACCGTGCAACGTAACATAAATGAGAATCATGACACCTAAGCCAATCAAACTCATGTTGGTCCGGGCCAGAATTAAGACTCCAACGGAAAAAATAGCAATTAAGAAATAACAGATTTTGAAAATCCAGTTTTTGGTACGTCCTGCCACCAACAATGCCGAAAGAATAGAACACAACGCATTATTTGCATAGGCGTGGGGGTTACTATTTTGGGTATTGGCCGCAAATTTAATGGCTGCACGCTCCCCAAACGTCCAGTGAGGGTCTTTCGTCAAACTGTATAGAAGGCCAATACTCGCTACTAGTGTATAAAAGACCATGACTTTCAGCACAATATTTGCCTTATCATTGGGATAATACATGGACGCAAAAAGAAACACAACGGGTATGATGTAAGTCAATGTTTCTCGTAGTCTTTCTGGCGAACCCGCCGGACTAGGGTAATATTTCCAATACACCCATCCCAACACCAAAAAGCTAAACCAACAAACAAAAAGCGTTTGGTTAGGCAAAAATACAGTTCGGAAAATATTCAGAGGCATTAGCAATGCCAACCCAACTGCCCAATACAATATAGTAAACGTACTTCCCTGAGGTCCAATACCGAAACCATCCCGAACGATAAAAACAATCGGATATGCGTTCCAAAGCATGTTAATCCCAAGCGCCTGGCGATAGTATTTTAATTCCTCCCACATTGTTCCGTCACTTATTTGAATAATCCATATCTAAAAATGCAGTAAATAGCCCGAAAGCCATCCTTCCAGTTGATTTTCTTGCCTTCTGCATAGGTTCGGCCATAATACGAAACGCCCACTTCGTAGATTCGTATGTTGGGTATTTTCGAAATTTTGGCGGTTACTTCTGGCTCAAAACCAAACCGTTTCTCGTTTAATTCAAGCCCCTGAATCAAGTCAATTCTGAAAAGCTTGTAGCAGGTTTCCATGTCCGTCAAATTCAAATTGCTGAACATATTGCTCAAGAACGTCAGAATTTTGTTTCCGATTGAATGCCAGAAAAATAAAATTCGGTGCGCTTTACCACCCATAAAACGTGAACCATATACCACGTCGGCGTGGCCATCTACGATGGGTTGTAATAAAATATTAAATTCTTTGGGGTCATATTCTAAGTCAGCATCCTGAATAACGACATAATTGCCCTGTGCCTTGCGAATCCCCGTATGTAAGGCGGCACCCTTTCCTTGATTTACTTCATGCTTAAAATAAGAAACCTCCACGCTGGGATTCATTGCCTTGAAGGCAAAAATTTGTGCTTCTGTCTCATCTTTTGAGCAATCGTTTACCACGATAATCTCTTTCTCAAAACCACCAATCAACTCCACAGAGGCAACTGCATTCAAAACGGTTTGAATCGTTTTTTCTTCGTTATAAGCGGGAATTACAATGCTAAGTTTTAAACTCACGATTAATTATTTTAAATATTTTTGCACTGATTTAATAGTGTCTTCTACTCATTCTCAAGATACAGTCAGTCAACCTTCTATGAGCGATAACGTAGTCGTAAATAGTTCAACGCTGGTTTTTCGACCAGATACGTAATCCCCACCGCTAGTACCAAAGCCCCCATCAACGCCACAAGGGCCGCTGGGATAAATTGCCAGCCTAGTTTGTCGCGCAGTAAAGTTACAACTCCATTCATAAAATAATGGTGAATTACGTAAAGGCTGTACGAAATTGTTCCCAAAAACCGCGTAATACGGTTATTAATCCACTCCAAACGTTGGCTTACGAACAAAAAGAAACTCCCAAAATAAAGCGTACTAACGGCAATATATTCGGGCCAGCTTAAAAACAAATTGCTCCGCCCCGTTTTTTCAAATAAGAATAACGTAAGGATATAAGCCAGCACAATGCCCCCAACACGCTGCAATCGGTAACCTTCAGTATAAATTTTATAGTAAAGAATACCCGCCCAAAAAAGTTGAAAATGATTAATCAACGGAAAGCTTTCACGAATAGAAGTATACAAAGAAGGATACGAAACACTGACCCACCCATGAACAATCGCCTGAATAACGACCAACGCAAACCCGTACCACTCAAGGTTTTTAACTTTGTTGAACAAAAATGCCAACAGCATCAGTCCATAAAAAAGCATCTCAACAATCAGCGTCCAGTAGGATTCGTCCAAGTCTCTCACTCCAAAATAATGCTGAAACATGGTCATATTGGCCAAGTAATCGCCCCAAGAGATGTCACTGTAGCCCCAATATTTTCCGATGAGCATCCAACCAGCAGTCAATGTAACGGCGACCCAATACACTGGATACAGTCTCGAAAAACGGGCAAACACAAAATCTACGGCCCGGGTGGTTTTATTGAGCGTCATGTAAATCACAAAACCGCTGATAATAAAAAATAAATCAACTCCGGTCACGCCCCATGAAAAATGGACTGGAGCTTCGGCCTGATGTAACGTAAGATGGAAAAGAACAACCGCCAACGCTGCAATGCCCCTAAATGTATCTAATGTAGCTAACCGCTGTTTCTTATTAGACATAATTGATTACAGGTACAATTCACTTTGCGTTACAAAGTTGATTTTTTTACTTTGTATTTCAAAGTGAAATTTAATTTTCTCAAAAAACTACTCTTTCGAAAACAGCAACTTTTGACAAAATACCTCCGAACGGTAGTCCTGAAGGTATTTATTTCCATCAATTACGGGATTCTTTTGTGATAAATAAGTACTCATGGCATCGGCAATGGCTTCAGCCCGGTGAGGAGCCACCGTTATACCCAGTTGATATTGGCTGACCAATACGCCCATTACCCCAAGTTTAGAGGCAATCAGCGGCTTACTGTATTTAGCCGCCAAGCCCAGAATATTGCTGGAACTGAAAAAATTGATGTAAGGGACCAAGACAATATCTGCAATTTTAAAGACTTCATTGGTAGCAGCAGGGGCAAAAAAGTGAAAATGCTTGATAAACAACACCTCTGGGTATTTTTTTTCGGCCTCATTAATAGCCGCAAAAAGCGTAGTATCGTAGCCTTTTTCAGGCTCTCCACAAATCAAAATACTCAGTTGGCTACGCTCTTGGTGAGTCAATCGCTGCAATGCCGCCAGAATGGTAGGGACGTTTTTGCGGGCTGATAAATGTCCGTATATCAAGAAAATTCGGCGGCCCTCCGCTACGCCGTACTTTCTTTTTAAGTCTACTACCGATGTAGTGGTGATTTGCGCCACGTCAATCGGGTCTGGCAAATGCTCAAATCGCGGGCCAAAACGTACGTTATATTCTTCTACGCCCTGTTTATCGTTCAGAAAGAAAATACGTTCTAGCTGTGGATTGCGCAGCATCCATCGCATTTGCCATCCTTTCCGCCACCCTCGCCATTCCCGGCGCAATTTGTCGGTCAGGGTTGAGTCATCTTCATAATATTTGCGAAAAGGTAAAAATAACAGCCCCGAAAACTTCACGCCCATATTACTTATCGAAGTCCTTCCCAGCTCATATTGAAAGGCATCAATGTGCATAAAAATCAGCCGCTCAACCTTATATTTATGAATCAAATCGGTCAGGTAGCGCATTTCGGCCGCCGCCCTTCGCAATACACTTGTCAGGGCTAAAAAAGAGGATAATTGTTCTGAATCTATGTAGTGAAACTGCACTAGCAATTCATCCGCACGGAATCGGTCACGAGCCCCTTCGTGCAAAACAAACACAAACTGGCTCCGAACTTCTTCAGGCATTTTTTTTAAATATTCTACCAAAAACTGCAAGTAATCTAAATGATGCCCGCTGATGTCTCGGTCGTAAATAAGGGTGCGTACTGGGAGTTGCATCATGCGTTTACCAATTCTTTGTATACTTCTAGCGTTTGTTTAGCCGTTGTTTCTGCCTTAAAAAGCGGCACTCGCTCATAGCCACGTTGGCGCATTTGCCCTTGAAGCGTTTGACTATAAACCACCTTTTCGACGGCGTCTTTGATAGAATCTTTATTTTCAGCTTCAAAATAAACGCCAGCTTCGTCCGCGATTTCATCAAAAGAAGTTCCCGCAGTCACCGCCACTGGGCAGCCACAACTCATTGCTTCCAAAACGGGTAAACCGAAACCTTCCATCAACGACGGAAACACAAATAACAGCGCCCGCTCGTACAACTGAACCAGCGTAGTATCATCAAAAATAGGGTGATAAAGTACTTGCTTCTCCACTCCCGCTTCGTTTATTGAGCGAATTTCTTCGTTCGAAAATTTTCCACCACCCGCACAAACCAGATGCAAATCTTTGTCTTTGAGCAGAATAGGCGCCATAGAAGCCAAAAAAGTATCGAAGTTTTTGTAATAATCTCGTTTACCGACAAACAAAACATAACGCTCAGGCAGCGTTAGTGTTTTTTGTCCGATAAGCGCGGGTTTATCAAGATAATTACCCAAAGGAACCACTTTTATTTTGGTTTCATCGACGTCAAAATACTCCAAAATACCCCGTTTGGTAGCTTCTGAAACCGAAATAACGATGTCGGCGCGCTTCAGTAATTGTTGTTTCAAATCCGAAAGGCCTTCGCCCAATACTGGAAACATTTTTCCGTATTTTTCACTCAATACATCATGAAAAGTCAGCACCATTGGCTTTTTCCCTACCTTATCCAAAAAGTAAGAATGATAGTAAGTAGGATGAAAAATATCGAAATTTCCCAGACTCAGCTTTGTAGAACTATATAGGCGATTGAGCCGTGAAAATAATTGATTGACGCGGGGATTATTGGCAAATTGCTGATAACGAACAGGATGTGAGTAGTTTACATCCCGAAGGTATTCATTATTTGAAAATTTTAATGCAAGTTCGAATTCAATGTCCGAGCATCCCGCAAACGCATTCATCAGCTCATAAAAATACCGGGAAATACCGCCATACTGGGTGCCGGTAAAGGTCTGGTGGTCATAAAGAACTTTCATGCAGCACTCATTAAAGATAATAAATCGGCCGCTATTTGCGGTTATTTCCCGCAAAAGTACAAAAAAACTCTATCTGAATGGTTATTTACTTATTTTATGGTAAATCGGAAAATAAGTAATCGTATCCACAATTGTTCTCAGCGTATCCTTTAACCCTTTTCTGAAGGCAGAATCTGGCGAATGAAGTGATTTTCGTAATGAAAATACGGGCGGTATAACAGCTGTATATTGCTTAAGCCTTTCTTTATACCCGCTCAGCAACTTAGTTGCCCCCGAGTCTTTTATCATTTTTTTTACCTCTGTTCCTTCTTCCAGACATTCTTTAAAATTGAAAAACAACAAGGGTTCACTTAGATTAACAACCCATTTATTGTCTTTGAAAGTGAGCACGCGTTCGTGTAAATTTTGCATACCTACATTCCAACCAATATTCTTATAAATGCAGTTGTTCTCGAAAAGTATGGGGACATAATTCAACCAAAGTTGGTCATGATTCATGCCATTGCATAGGTCCAGATAGGCTCTGTCGGTGAGTCGCTGCTGCCACCACTCCAAGAAATGAAACGTATTTTGGCTTTTACGTACGGCAAAAAAACCGTTGTCGTACATTCCCGTATTGAGAAACATTTTCTCGTCTCCGTAGGTCGATTTCCCAAACTTGCGGGTCAACCGGGGCGTCAGAACAATATCATAAGTGGTTGATTTTTGGAGAATATCGTCAAAACCACCGAAAATGAACGTGGTGGGGTCAAAATAAATGACGTTTTCAATGCCGTTTTGTTGCAAGAAATAACGCGCAAAAAAAGGCTTTGCCGCGGCCAAAAGCGCGGGTTTATCGTATCGTTGGTGCATTTCAGGAATCACCTCAAACGGTAATTCTCGAAATTGAACCACATCCAACTCACCCGCCGCCACCTCTCCTACCATCCCCACCTTAAAAGTCAATTCCTTCGGAAGGCTATCAGCCAACGCCTGCGCAAAGGGGTAATGTTCTGCCGTACAAACGGTAAATATTAAAGTCTTGCCAGCCATTTTTCAAACGGTTTTTTCAATAATGCCCTTATGCGTTGGTACTTGTACAGCGGCTCGGACTTGATATAATAGCACGGAAACTGCCGATAATACGCATTATGATTACGTAATAATTCGTCGCGATAATAGTCAAACAACGGGTTTAAATCGGGTCGTTTTTCAAAGGTAAATCGGTTTTGGTATTTGGAAATAACAGACGGTTTAGCAGGGTCGTAGCCGCTGTAATGAAAAAATACGACTGGCTGTCCGTTTACAAAATGTCCTTTTTCTTCGTTTGTAAATGTACGTTCGTGGAGATTCCAGTAGGCTGCATTCCAACCCGGGTGCTTTTCTACATGCACATTGTTCCAAAACACGGGCGCAAAGTTGACCCAATGTTGGTCCACAAAAAGGCCGTTACAGAGGTCTATTTTGCACTCGTCAAATAGTTTCTCTTCCCACCACTTAACAAAATCCAAGGCCTCGGGACTTTTATGAAGAGCAATAAATCCTAGATTATAAACACCCGTATTGAGGTGATGTAACTCATTGGGCGTAAGTTGGTCTTCGATAGGCGTAGCCAAATGAGGCGTTAAGACAAAGTCATTTTTTTCGAGCAATGCTTCCAACTCAGCGAGCGGCTGATAAACGATAATATCAGGGTCAAAATAAATGACGTTTTTTACCTGAGGAACTTTACCGAAAAAATACCTAAAAAAATAAGGTTTAACGGCCGTATTTAGTTCTGTAATGTTATAGTGCTCACACATTTCATCCAGCCCGTCGATGCCAATACGGTGCAGTTCGAGCAGTTCAAATTCGGGGAGTTTATCTACTGGAACATTGGCTGTATCCAAACGGTCTACCAGCCCAATAACAAAGCGAATATGCGGATTGGTACGCTTTAAAGAATCTCCAAGCGTACGGGCTTGGGCCAGATAATTGATAGAGCAAAGCGTAAAAGCTAAAGTCATTCTTCCTGTGATATACGTTACGGTTCCTGTTCGTCTTTCGGCTTAGTAATGAGTGACGGCCGAAAGGGTAGAGTTAGTAGTTGTACAATTGAACCGATGGTTTCTTTAATTTGACCAACACCAATGAACCCGTTCGATAAATGGCCTCAATTTGTGTTTTGGGCAGGTACCTGTCAACGAATTTTTCATTGTCACTCAATACATAATCGTACGCAAATATCTGACGCGCATTGGGCAATGCCAAATAATCTTTTTCAAAAACAATGTATCTCATTTGCCAATCTTCTGACATCTGAGGCCGAAGAATGCTCCAGTAGCGGTAAAAGCCTACGCTTTGCTCCAACAACATTCCTACCCCTTTTGAGCTAGGCTCAATGCGTTTGGCAAGCTCCTTAAAATCGTAATAGGTATTGGGATAATCATGGTCGCAGATAAAAAAGTAATGCGCCCGTTCGTATTTAAAAATATGCTCGCTCTCCAGTTTATAATAATCCAACGCGTTCAGTTTTGTCACAATTTGTTGCCTTTGTGCATAGGGTAAATCCTGCTTTAAAGGATAACAAGGCTCGGGTTTTGCGAAATTATAATAGCTTCCCAGTGCTTCGCGGTACTGATTTTCATTGGCACCAACCGGCACGCAGAGGTGGCGTGGAATGTATCCTAACCAATATTTTGACGCATATCTAATCGGGAAAAGAGGCTTATTAAAGTTGTCAACGATATAGGGTATTGCGGTCAAAACGAAGAAGTATCCCACAAGAATCCGCCCTCTAGCAGGCCAATTGGCCAATAAAAGCCCGACCAGTAGGGTTCCCTGCGCAAATACTGGCATGTGGGTTCTTGAGCTCCAAAATTGAAATTTAGCCGAACTGCAAAAAATAACAAAACCGACCACCGCACAAACTAATATCCCCTTAAATACACCCTGTTTTTTCTGAAAAAGTAGCCAAACTCCGGCGATATAAATTGTAATCAACAGCAAAAGATTTCCCGACATATCTTCCTGAATCACAAATTGCGTCCGGTAGTTATCCAACGATAATTGTGGATTGTTGATATCCTCTCCAATCAGGGCATGAAATTTCGCCATCACGGCATCTATTTTGGCATTGTAACCCGCGCTGGGAAGGCCTAAATGCAATCCAATATTTTTGGCGACATTGCTCAGCGTACAGGTGAAGCAGTATTTCTCAACGGCAATGTTTTCAACAAACAAAGAACTACCAATCTTGGGGCTTAAAATTGACCCGAACAAGGCGTAATTTCGACTAAAAAAAGGGCCAAAAACCAATAATAACGTTGTTAATGCAATTCCAAACGTTGAGACAGCGGTTTTGAATCCTTTTTTTCGAAGTACTTGAATCCCAATCCAAAGGCAGTACGGAAACGCATAAAAGAAAACAGGGTATTTAGTAAACCCGCCCAACGCCAAACAGACACTCATCCACCAAACATCCTCCCATCTGAATTCTTGCAGCAGTTTTATCCCAAAATACATGAAACAAGTAAAGAAGAACACCGCTACGTAATCATTTTGGGTCGTAGAAGCCTCTAAAATGCCGATGGGTAAGGTAAGCTGTAAAATACTGACTAAGACTTGTACACCAGGTTTAAGCCCCAACTGTTTGGCAATTGCCCCCACACTGGCGACCGTACCAAGCATCGCCCCCCATTGCACCACATTGACGAAATAATCGTGACCGCTCAGCGCCAAAACATGAAGCAGCAAATATTCCGACATCACATTGTGATACAACTGCTGAACATGAATCGTCGGGAAGTGATTTACGTTGTGGTTTTGTAACCAATACACCACCCGCGTTAGATGATAATTGTTGGAGTCCACATTGTTGGGCGGCGCATAAATGGCCAAAAATAATAATGGCAGAACAATGAGCACACTACAAAAAATCAGCATAATGTACTCACTGACAGAAAGTTGGCCAAACGCCCGCTCCCCTAAAATAACATGCGATCGGTTTCTCCAGAATAGATAAAGTCCCACGCCCAGCATCACTAGCCAAAATAAGTACAGGAAGAAGGGTGTCAGTATATTAAACGCAGAAAGCAGCTCGGTCGAAACATAGACCAAAGCTCCTACACTCACCAAAAACTTGATAAACTTTACTCGCATAGGCCTTGAATAATATGCACCACTTTTTCTACGCTTTCGTCGGTAGGGTGCCGTTCTAGGACTTTGCGTTTGGCATTTTGTCCCATTTTTAAGCGCAAGGCATCATTTTCAACCAGTTCGATGATTCGATTGCTCATTGCGACACTGTCTAGATACGAAACTACAAAACCCGCATCCTCTTCGACCAACTCGGGCGCACCACCCGCTTTTTCAAAACACACAATCGGTTTTTCGGCCAAAGCAGCCTCCAAGACCACCAACGGGTACGGGTCTTCGCGAGAGGTAAGCGCAAAAACGTCAAATTGGCTTAAATAATGGAACACATCCGAGGTAAGTCCAACGTGGATAATACGTTCTGACAATCCCATTCTTTCGGCGTCGAAGCGTTGAACTTCGTACAGTTCAGACTCAACGGGCATTCCCACCCACACAAAATAAACGGGTTTATTACCAAAATGCGTGATGACCTGCTGCGCCACCATCATAAAAATATCATTGCCTTTACGCCACTCGGCATGGCCACAGCCGCCAACCAAAACAGCCTCGGCTGGCAATCCCATTTTTTGACGGATGTTTACTTTTTTTGCTTCTGCAATATTCTTAAGAATCAGTGGAGTATCTATAATTTGAAACGTACTGATTTGATTTTCAGGGTACAAATATGTTTTCTGAAAATAAGCCGCCACCGCTCGCGAAACCACAATCAGGTGATTGGTACGGCTCATGAGGTAAGCCATGTCCTGCGGGTCGCTGTATTTTTTGATTGACATTTCCAGCTCATGCGCAAAGAGGACAGTAGGCGCCGAAATAAAATCCAACTGCCGATACGCCGCTGCCGCGCCGATAGTATTGGCAAAAATAAGCCCAAAATCTTGCGCCCTAAACAGCTCTTTAAAGCGCCGCCAGCGGCGTTTCAACACTTTCTGTTTTACCCAATTATCCAACGAAAACAAAGAAAGGAGTTTTTCCACCAAAGGATTGAAGTGAACATCCCCCAATCGAGGTAAACGCGTAGTGGAAACCAACGACCTAAATTCCTCTTCCAACGGCCCGTCGCTGCAAAGCAGCAGATGCATGGGCAAATTATGCTGTTTGAGTTGCCGCAACAACTGTAACAATACAATCTGTCCGCCAGCACGATTGGCATCGTGGCTTATGAAGAGGATTTTTTTCATTAAAATTTCGTCAATAGTTTTTGCCAATTATCCAATTGACGATTTACATCAAACGTTAATGCTCGTTCGCGAAGCACATTTTTATCAATAACAATAGAACCATTCATGATTTTTTGCATGATGTCGGCCAGTTTGGGAATATCAAACGCGGGAGCTACCTCGCCCATTCCGGGCTGTACAAACTCACTGATTCCGCCCGAATTAAAGCCTACCACTGGTTTTTGTAAATAAGCCGATTCAATCATCACCAACGGGAAAGGGTCCTCGCGAGAGGTAAGCACAAAACCGTCACAGATGTTGAGATAATCATAATAGTCTTGTCCACCTTTGGCCCCTAAAGCAATAAAATTTAGACCTTCTCTTTTTACCCGTTCTTCCAAATAATACGAAACCCCGTACTCGCTGCCACTTCCCAGCCACACCAGATACGCATTTTTTGGGAGGTGTTGTAGCAAATCGGGCACCATATCGTAGCCCTTACGCATACACATCGTACCCGACATCAACCACACGAAAGCATCTGCTGGCAATCCTAGTTCCTGTCGTAAACGAGCCCGGTCTTTTTGAAGATTTATTTTTTGGGTATCAATAAATGAGTGTAGGAGATGGAGATTGGGAGCGCCCATTTTTTGAAGTTGGTCCACCACAATTTGTGAGCATCCGAGCGTAGTTTGCGCATAGGTAAGCATTTCTGCAAAAGAATCGGCCCGGAGCGTGTCAAATGTTTCTAGCAATTCATGCACGTGTACCACATAGGGCACCTTCAATTTACGCGCCAACCGCGCAAACTGCGGCATCGTAATTGTATTAAAATACCATACATCTGGCTTAAACTCTTGGTGAATTCGCTTGATATAACTCTCTTCTGGCGTCAATCCAAACACCCGATGATAGACCGCCTCTACCGAATAATAAGGTAAACCACGGTGGAATTTATGAATATAGGTAGCGTCGGCTGGGGAGTTCTTGGCAAACAGCTCTCCCGCCTGACGCGTATAAACTGCTGTTTTTATATCGCTTCCTGCCAGATGCTTAATCAGATACCAAAGTACCATCTCCGAACCTGTCCGCGCGCCGGTAGGGGTAAAAAATAAAATTTTCATGCGTTAGACATGGCTCTTTGGATCGAGCTTATAAAAATAAGGCTTGTTACGAATGATTTTCCAAAAATAGGTAGAAAACAGCCAAACTTTACGTGTGAAGTCTTTTTGTTGCTCCAATTCACCAAATGGATTCCGAAATTTACTCGCATTAAGGGCTATTTTCCACCCAAAATAGACGGGAATCATCAAATAATAGTTGAGCATAAGACCCAAAAAACGCCCAATGCCGAATTCTTTTCTTACCCAAACCAAATTTGAAAGTTGAATTTGGGGATAAAAACGATTGATAATGGTAATCAACACTTCTTTCCTTTTGGGATTACTTCCCCACTCATGGTGGATGTAGCCGCAATCTTCAAACACTTTCAGCTTTCCGACACGCCCCAGTCGGCAGTTCCACTCCACATCTTCACCGTACAAAAAGAAGTCTTCATCCAATAATCCCGCTTTGTCGACCGCTTCTCGTTTGGCCAACAAAAAGGCCGCAGGAATCCAATCCACTTGGTCAGGGTCGTCGTAATGGGTTTCGGGGATTAATTTTTCGAGCAATGTTTTAAAAATTTGCCCAGGCGGCAACACGTACAGTGTCCGCTTAAATACGGCTAAACTGCGGTAAAAAGGGCGAGGGGTACGGTCCGAAAAAAGCTGAACACCTCCGCAAGCAACGGTCTCTGGTTGCGCATCTAAGCGCTGCACACAACGCGTAATAGTATCTTCAATAAGCTCAGTATCAGAATTAAGCAACAAGTAATAACGTCCTTTTGAGGCCCGAATCCCCGCGTTATTGGCCCTCGAAAATCCCGCATTATAACCCATATTGAGCCATTGAACGCCGCTAAATTCACGCGTTATGATTTCCCCCGCACCGTCTTGCGAGTCATTGTCGACCACGATAATTTCAAAGCTAACTCCTTTGGTATGCTCATAAATTGAGCGGATACAATCGGTGGTTAATTTGAGGGTTTTATAATGAATGATGATAATCGAAACGTCCATTCAAAAAACATTTATCATTTATCAGCGAACCTTTATCATTGAATATCAGTCATTTTTGGCAGTTTGGAAGCCCTCAATGCTGGATGATAATTGTTAAATGATTAATGAATTAATATACTTTATAACTTGGAGTGGGTCTTTTTTCAGCAGGGCTACCCATATACACCCCCCAAGCTTCCGTATTTTTTGTAATAGAAGCAGACATTGCCACGAGTGTACCTTCGGCAATGACTGTATAGTCGCGAATCGTGGCATTGACCCCAAAAAAAGAATACGATTCTACTACGCAGTGGCCCGAAAGCACCACATGCGACGTAAAAAATACGTGGTCTTTAATGACTCCGTGGTGGCCAATGTGGTTGCCGCTCCATAGTACGCAGTTATTGCCGATTGTGGTGAAAGGCTGAATGGTATTATCCTCTAAAATGAAGCAGTTCTCGCCAATTTCATTGCCAAATAACGTGGCTTTTGAACTAATATAACTGATAAACTCGTAGCCTTTGGCTTTGGCATCGAGGTATACTTTTTCGCGGTTTTTATTCATTTTGCGACCCGTCATAGGTGCAAAAAACTTAAACTCCGACGGCGGGAAGAGGGTTTCTACTTCTTCAAAAGCAACAACGGGTAACCCCCAAAACGTGGCTTCCTTTAAATATTCCCGATTGACCGTAAAAGCGACTACCTCGTGGTCGGAGTCGTGGGTTAAATAAAAATGCGCCAGTTCCGCCGTGTCAAGCACTCCAAAAATTACAACTTTAGCCATTTTTTTATCCTTAATTGTCTTTGGTTAAGCATTATGCGTCCTGAAATTCTATTTGCAATTAACGTTTAACCAATGACTTTCTTCTAAACTAATTCATATTCGTTTAAAAAACCCTGAATTGTGGTCACGTCATTGAACATCATAATATCCACAATCGATAGCCAAGGCACAAATTCATTTTTGAATTGAGGGTACACAATAGGCTTTGCTTTGATAAAGTTTAACCGAATGAAATTTTGCTCAAACACGGTTTTATCGTACAACTCCATACCCCCAATGGGATTAATGTAATGCACCGCTTTCTCTTGCTTACAAATATCCAAAATTCGTTCTTGCGCCTTCAGATGGGTATTTTGATAGATACTAGAACTCGGCACAATCTCGGTTTGAATATCGAGATAATCAACCAAAATCCGAAAACCATCGGCAATCCAGTCGCTCAGTTTTTCGGCATCTAAGTTGATAATTTTTTCGGTGACTGCAAAAGCCGTTGAATAAAAGGGCGCCTTTTTATAGGCTTGTTCAAGCGTTTTGAGCAGCTTTCCCCGCCATTTGGGGTCATTGCTCAGGTAAATTTCGTTGATAAGCTTATTTTGGCTGGCCTCTTTGAGGGGAATCGTAAACAAATACTCCTGACCATTTACCAATATCCGATTCCGGTTAATCCAACCTTTATTAATGTAATTGACATCATCATACAACACAAACTTATCGACACCATTCAGCAGTTGCAGGTACCCAATATAAGGCAAAAAATAGGGTTGCATAATGGCAAGGCGCATAATATGAGAGATGTTAAGTTTATAATCGATACTAAAAAAAACCGTTCGTATAAATTATACGAACGTTCAGAAAAAGGATATTTATCGAGCCAACGCTATTTCAGCTTTCGTAAATAATAATCTTCTCCCTTCACAATCATTCCCTTCATTGTCGTATCCGTTCCTAATCTAATATCCGTTGGGAGAGGCTTAAAAAGGTCAATGGTATCGCTTTTGGCATACATCAAATAGTCGGTTCCTGGCGGAATAGGCCGCAGAGGTTGTTCAAAAGGCCGAATCGGAATCAATCGCCGGGTAAGGTGTTTTCCGTAGAGCGGGTACTCAAAATCATCATTGATGGTTCCCAACGCCACGGTGGCGGAGTCTGGCACCAACTCATCAAATTTTAAGTAAGCCTGCGTAATATCGGGCCGCGCAAACGTCATCATCGGAATACGATCCATTTTAAAGGCTGACTTTCTGCCCAAGGCATCAAAAGGCAAACAGCGGAAATTGAGAAATACCGCCAACAGCGCCGAAATACAGGCTACAACGGTCACAACACCCACGTATGTTTTCAACGCTACCGAATACCCTGATTTTTCGAGGCTGTATTTATGGGTAAAGAGTAACGTTAAGAATAATACCCCAAAAACACCCGTTTCCTGAAAATAACGCCCTTTCCAAGGGTCGTAGGGGGCAGAATAAGACAATGCCGCAAAATGAAGTAATAACGCAACGGCCAAAAACCAGTGAGCTGGCGAACGGAGGATGCCAAACAACGCCAAAAACAACAATGGAAACACCAAGGCAAAACCGAAGATTCCCCAATAAGGGTTACCATTAAAAAACTCAAACCGGCGTTCAAAAGAAAAAGGAACAATAGAAAACTCCGTAGTTTCGTCCAGCCGCATCCGCAGTTTATCTTCTAACCAAACCAACGGAATACGCATCCCACGATTAATATCCTGCCCTATTTTTACATTACGCAGCCCGTCCAGATTGACAAAATCATAGGCATATCTAACCACATTGCGCGAGCCTTGCTCAAACAGGTTTCGGTAGCCTCCATTGGAAGTGGCGCGTTCGATAGACTGGTGTTTGAGTGAAGTTGGTGGCCCGATGGGATGCCCGAATACTTGTATATTTTTAACGTAACCCGTTGGCAATGTCCACAGGCAAAAGCAAACTACAATCGCAATTCCCAGTTTAAAAATAGCGGACCAATTGATATTCAGTGTTACATTTTCTTTCTTTTGACCTTTTCCCTTTTGCAAAAACACCGTATAAATCATCACCACAAAAACTGAGGGCAGAAGTAGCGTAAACGTCACTTTATGACCATAAACGACTCCAAAACTCAACGCTGCCAGATACAAATAGCGGTTTTCGTAGGTTACGCGGTACGTAAACAAAAAATAAAGTAAGCAGCTCAAGTAAGCCGCTAGTACAATGTCGGTTTCGGTCGTAACGGCCTGCATCAAAAAATCTAAAAACAACGCAAATGCTAATGCACAGAAAAAACTTGCATTGAGGCGGTTTTTGGTGATTCGCTGGGCAATCCCAAAAACAGCAACGAGCGTAATCCAGTACGAAAGATGATGGATAAGTTTAAAGGCATTTTCAAATTTTCCCGTAATCAAATACGAATAAATCTGAATAGTACACACGCTTTTGGGATAGGTATCAATGTTCCAATTAGTGCCTCCAAAATGCGCCATGGTACCGCGTTGAATGTACTGAATGACCCGGTTCAAGTGACCTGTCATGCTATCCCATTCATTAGGGACGGTAAAAAGCACTAAAAGTAAATTCGTAATTCCGATAATGGCTACCGAAAGAATCATGATTCCAAACAGGAATCTCAAATATAAAGTCCCACTAACATACCAACGCTGGGCGGCGTGCCAACGGCTTACCACCATTTTAAGGGGTAAAAAAGCTGTTGTTTGGGGGGCTATTTTGCTAAAAACAGCTCTTAGAATCGTAGGAGGAATAAAAACCGCAATCGCCCACGCCCACGTATTACCTGTCAGATCGAGCGCTGAGAGGCAATATCCAGTGATAATAATGCTGCCTGCAAAAAGGAGAAATGATGTAATCAACCATTCTATCAAAGATGGACGACAAATACCGGCAGACGTGCGTCCGATGTATCCTAAAAAAACACCGAAACTTAGTAAGCTAATCAGCACCATACTTACAAAATTTGGTTAATCAATTCCGAAATGCGCCTCACGTCTTCGTGGGGCAGTTCGGCGTGCAGAGGTAAACAAAGCACCCGTAAAGAAATATCTTCAGAAACAGGGCAGGATTCCGCATCCTTCAAAAAGGGCAATTTATTGAGAGAAGGATAAAAATAACGACGCGGAGTAATTGCGTTTTTGACCAGAAAATCACGCACTTCCAACGTTTTACTTTCTGATTCAAAAACCACCGGATAATAGGCATAATTACGCCCTAGTCCTTCTACCCATTTAGGGGCTTCAAGGTGATTCCAATCGAGTAGCTCAGTATATAAATCACAAACCGCTTTACGAGCGGCAATCAACTGCGGCACAAGCGGCAGGTTGCAAAGCCCCATGGCGGCATGAACTTCAGAGTTTTTACCGTTGATTCCGACAAAATAATAATCATCACCTCGATGGCCGAAAGCACGCAATAGGTGTAATTTGTCGTGCCATTTGGCATCATTTGCAATAATTGCTCCCCCTTCTACCGTATGAAAAAGCTTGGTAGCGTGGAAGCTACACGTAGAAAAATCGCCGTAAGAAAGCAAAGAACGCCCATTTAAAGTAGCCCCGAATGCATGAGCACCGTCATAGATAACAATGAGGTTATGCTTCTTTGCAATTTTTTCAATCGCTTCTACATCACAGGCATTACCATAGACGTGAGTCGCCAGAATAGCCCGCGTGCGTTCCGTAATGGCAGCTTCAATCAAGTCGGGATTGAGACAATAGGTCTGGGAGTCAATATCGACAAATACAGGCGTGGAGTTTTCCCACAATATCACATTGGTGGTTGCAACGTACGAAAAAGGCGTCGTAATAATCTCTCCTGGCTCATCCAGTAGTTTGAGCGCCATTTGAAGTACAATAGTCCCATTGCCACAAAAATACAGATGGTCTACATTCAAGTATTCTTTAAGCCCCTGTTCCAATTCCTGCGCCAAAGGCCCATTATTAGTAAGCAGGGCCTTGTCCCAAATTTTTCTTAAATAAGAAACATATTGATCAAAATCGGGAAGGTATGTTTTAGTAACGTTAATCATTCGCTTCGGCAAGCCGACCGTTTAGACCAGTACTTCTGACTGAGAAATTTGAAAATTTAATTGAGGACGCACATACCCCGGCCATTTGCCGTACCAAGTAACACCCTCTCGGTGGTCCTCCACCTCAAAAGCCAGTGCATCGGGCAACTGAAATAATACAGTAGATGTATCTTTTACGACCATGATTGAAATCACGTACGAGCCATCATTCAGGAAGTTACCCGGAATCTCCAGCGTAGCAGCCACCAATCCTTTTTCAAAAGATTGGGAGGTAGTTCCTACATTAAATATACATTCTCCCGTAAAGGCATATAAGTGCAGACTTAAATTTAAATCGGCACGCTCGGCCATATTCCAAAATTCAATGTGAACCCGGACCGGTGTTGTTACATCTATATAATGTTTACCTCCCTGATACTCAGGATCAATACGGACCGTCCGAAAACGTACTTCGTCGCTACCGGGGGCTTCCTCGGGGGTTTCCCAAAAATGCTCCAAGTTCGTTTTGGCCACATGGCTAAGGTAATTATTGACGACGTGCGTGGTATCTCCCTGCATTTTTAGGCGACCGTGCTCAAAATAGAAAGCACGATTGCAAAGAGATTGCACGGCGGCAAGGTTATGACTTACGAATAGAATCGTCCGGCCGCTTTCAGATACATCGCGCATTTTGCCGAGACATTTCTTCTGAAAATCAGCATCGCCTACTGCAAGCACTTCGTCGATTATGAGGATTTCAGGACTGAGATGAGCCGAAATGGCAAAGCCTAGTCGTACATACATCCCTGAGGAATACCGTTTTACGGGAGTATCCAAAAATTTCTCAACTCCTGCAAACTCCACAATACTCTCAAACGCACTCTTAATTTCCTGACGTTTCATCCCGAGAATAGCGCCATTGAGAAAGATATTTTCCCGTCCCGTTAACTCAGGGTGAAAACCTGTTCCGACTTCCAGTAAACTCGCAACACGTCCTTTTATCGTTACTTTTCCGCCCGTAGGCTCAGTGATTTTACTGAGGATTTTCAACAAAGTAGATTTACCCGCGCCATTATGGCCGATAATTCCTACCCTGTCACCTTGCTCAACGGTGAAATTCACATCGCGAAGCGCCCAAAACTCTTCTTTTTCTACCTCATCCTGTTCACCTTTACCAAAAAAATGCTTGAATTTCTCCGAAAAAGTATCGCGTAACGTCGAACTTTTACGCATCGCTTTTTGGTGATCGATGATGTATTTTTTGCTTATATCTTCTGCTACAATTACCTGCATTGAGCGCCCCAAAGTTTATATAGGTTCAAAAGTAATCAAATGTAGTCAACAAATGAATTTTCTTCCTTACGAAAATAGTAAACGGAAATTAGCAACATTACCGATATAACTCCCACCGTGCTGTACAAACTACTTACCTTGAAAAAGGAACCATCTCCTAGCAACGACCACTTAAATCCGTTGATGATACTCACCATCGGGTTGAGATAATACAAATCGTACCACCATGCATCTTGGCTGGCTTCCACTAAAGACGCACTGTACGCAATCGGACAGGCATAGAACCCAATCTGCACTAAGAAAGGAATGAGTTGGGCAATATCGCGGAAGCGAACATTCAAGACCGAGAAAAATAGCCCAAATGATAAGGAGGTCAATAAGGCCAATAACACAAATAACGGAAGGAAAATAATCTCCAAACCAGGTAAGTGATTTTTCCAGAGAGCAATGATGAAGTATAAACCCAGCGATACGGCAAAGTCTATAAACCCAACCAAAACCGAACTTAACGGCATAATCAGTCGGGGAAAATACGTTTTGGTCACCAAGTTGGAGTTCAGCAAAATGCTGTGGCTGATTTGGGTAAATGTATTGGCAAAAAACGTCCAAATCGTAATACCTGCCAGTACCATCAAGGGATAAGGGACACCCGCGTCTCCCTCAAATTTACCCACCATTTCAAAAACAAAAACCATTACCGCCATCGTAGCCAAGGGCCGTAAAACGGCCCAAGCGGCTCCAATAGCGGTTTGTTTGTACCGAACCGACAAATCCCGCCGGGCAAGAATCCACAGCAATTCTCGGTTTTTCCACAAATCTTTCCAATAGTTTTTGGCGCCGTGACCAGCCTCAATCACTACTTCATTTATATATGCCATCTGTAGTTATTGTACGAATTAAGAGTTAGTACCTTCAAAATAAGGAAACACCAACTCACTTTTTCTTCATGTCTTTCAGTGCCTCCGAGTACGTCTGCTTGGCTAATACAAAAATGACAGCAACAATGAAGCCAAGAATTGCCCCAAATTTAGTATTCTCTCGGGTAAAAAGCTTTGTTTCTAGCGGCAAAACCACCGGTTCAATAATCGTAAACAAAGGAGACTCTTTCACGATTGACATTTGGAGACTCTCCAAGCTTCTAGAAGCTTCCAAATACAATGCTGTAACAAAAGAAGTACTTCGGGTGAGTCTTCCCTCGGCTACTTTAGCGGTAGGAGCCACGGCTTCTATATTGATAGCGGTCGTTTTGGCAAGTTGGCTTTCGGTTCGGTTGAGTACTCGTCCCAAAGAGTCTACCCGAGCTCTCATTATTCCCATCATTTCCCGGGATTTCCGGGTCTGGGTTTCTTGGTATACCCTTTCTACCGTTGAAAGCAAAAGTTCGATAAATACTTTGGATACACCCTCATTTTCCATAGAAACGGTTAGCTCATAAAATGCTGTTTTTATATTAGGCTGCCCAATGGTGATTTCACGATCCCGAATTTTGTGCAGTACACCATCAAATACTTGTCTTTCTAGCCTCGACATTGAGTCGCGCTTGGTGTGCTCAATACGTACAGGCAACCACTCTTTCAAGAAATCACCCCAATCATCTTGACGGATAAAAGTAGAGTCAAGATAATAATTGACAAAGAGCTCTTTTTTACCGTTACTCAGTGTTATGGGGGTTAATAAGGCCCTTTCCAACACAGGGCGCGTTTTGATGACATAGAAAAGATTTTCTCCCGTAAACAAGCCTGCGTCACCACGCCCTCCGCCCATGCCACCGAGCAAACTTCCTAAGCCTCCTAAATCTTGGGTTGCACCAGCTCCAGTTACGTTAAAGATGATTTCGGAAACGTATTGTACTCTTTTGTTTTTCTCCGAATCGACGTAATAACCTATTGCGGTACCAACTCCGACCAAAATCAGGATAAGCCACCAGTTTTTCAGAATTAAATCTTTGGCCTGAATTATTTTCTGAAATATAAGTTTCGGACTAAGTGTTACTTGTTCTTGTTGTTGTTCCATGATGCTTTTAAACCTGAATAGCTTCTATTTTTTTACATCTTATTTATTGATTCCCCAAAAATCTAAAAGCTATTACGGTCGTAATTAAGGTCATTAATGTTGAAGATATACCAATAACCGATTGAATAGCACGTTGCGCTTCAACCAAATCAGACTGAGTTCTTTGTGGAACGTGTATCTCTGAGCCTGGTTCAACTTTAGGGTAAATATTAAAGAAAAGGAATTTACGCGTTCTGTCAACAGAGCCATTCGGGTAAATCACGTATGACTTTCTTTTTAAGGAAGTACGTGTAAACCCTCCTCCCTGCGATATATAGTCCATAAATGAACTACCACTACGAAACTTAACGGTGGTAGGAAATAATAACTCACCCTGTAAGCGCACCGTTTCTAGTCGCTTTGGAATGTCTATTATATCACCGTCTTGTAAAATAATGTCTTCTCTCCCACCAGGGTTTTGCAAAATTCGTCTCAAATCAATTCCAATGGCTTCTTCCTTATTTTTATCAATTTCGCCCCCTACAAATTGGCCTTTCTTTGCATCATCCGAAATCTCCGCCACGGCCTTATTGCGTTGTTCTAATTCTTCATCTGTCAGGGTTACTTTCCGTAACAGCGTAGCTCCGTTCACATACGCCTGAGCGGTTAAGCCACCAGCCCGCACGAGCAAATCCGACAATTTCTCGTCTTTACTCTTGATACCGTGCAGTCCAGGATTTACCACTTCGCCCTGAACCGTAACAAAAGTTTGGGGTTGGTAGTTAGAAGCAGCTCTTACCAAAATCTCGTCATAGGGCTCGAGCATAAAGCGACTGTCGTTTCCGTCAATCGTCAAATCCCGGTTTACATCGAAGGTGAAAATATCTGCAATTTGTGCTGAAGCAGATTGTACATTCACATCCCGACGGCGACGCACAACCTCTACCTGCGAATTTGCCGCTGATTCTTTAAACCCGCCCGCTCTGATGATGGCGTCTTCTAAAGTTAAATTTGCGGTGTAAGGCAAACCTACGGCTGGGCCTTGATTTACTTCTCCTCTAATGTTGATAAAAGCCGCTTCCCGTAATTCAAATTTGGAAGGAATAATCACTTGGTCTTCCCGTCTTAGCAGCAAGTCATCGGTTTTGCCGTTAATCATATCGGCTAAATTGATAGAAATATTCTCTACCGATAGGTCATCTCTGGTACGAATAATATTAACCCGTCCCGTAAATGCCTCTCCTGTTAGGCCTTCGGCGCTTTTAATTAATTCAAGCAACGATTTGTTTTGATCCAATGAGTACTGACCTGGACGAAAAACCGCACCGTTGATCACAACCATATTTTCAAAACGAGCAAGCAGCATCTCTGCGCTTATTTCATCGCCGTTCTTGGGAATATACTTGTCAAATTCGCTGATTTTTACATCAATTATTTTGCGCTCTTTGGTGGTTAGTCCCAACACTTTTAAGCGATCCGTATAGGCATTGTCGGAAAATCCACCAGCATATTCCAGCACCTTACTAATGGTTTCGGTCGGAAGCAATTCATAAATACCAGGGCGTTTTACATTCCCTTTTATTTCAACGCGTTTGGTATAAACACCCACCTGAATAACGTCATTGTCCTGAAGGCGAATGTCGCTGTTTAATGTGCCGTTCATTAATAATTCGTACAAATCAAGGGTGGCAATGGTCTTATTTCTACGAACCACTTGAATCTGACGAAACGAACCAAGTTCATTAGGGCCACCAGTCAAATAAAGGGCATTAAGTGCCGATGACAAAGAAGATACATTGTACGTTCCTGGCGTAGCTACCTCGCCCAAAACAGTTACCCGAATGGTCCGGATTCTGCTTAAACGAATTTGAAGATATGTACTTGCACTGGTATTGCCAGGAGTACCCAAATTGTTGTAGTAAGGGGCCAATCGAGTAATCAACTCTTTCTGAGCTTGTTCAATAGTACGGCCACTCAACTGAACCGTTCCGACGGGTTTGATAAACGCAAATCCATCTGAGTTTACTACCATTTCAATTTGTGATTGAGAGTACCCATAAATATAGGCGGTCAGCTCATCACCTGGCCCAATGGTATAATCACGAGGGGTTGCAATGTTTTCAGAAGGAGCAAAATCTACTTTAGGATTGTTAAAAAGCTGCGTACCAAATATTTTACGGCGCAATTTAACCAATTGTGCCTGCCGATACGCTTCTTCTGGATCTAATGCTACCGTATCCGCTTTTGTTTTTGTTTCCGTCGGATTCACGGGAGCGTTCGGGTCTTTAGCCTGCTCTGCCTTTTTAGACATCGCATTGTTGATTGCACTTTGTTGAGCAGCGGTCGGGGTATTGCCAGCATTGGTTGCCGAAGGTTGTCCTTGTGCTGCTGCGGGAGCTCCCGCCCCTGCCGAACCGCTTGAAGTTGAGCCTGCCCCTGCGGGAGTTTGAGCGTTTATGCTCACAATGGCGAGAACACTTACCAGGCAAACGTTGAAAATGGTGCGCCGAGCGCTTGATAGAGATAAACTTCCAAAAAACTTCTTCATGCAAATTATGTTCAAAACAAAATTCTTAGATTCTGATTAACAATATCTTAACGTATTCGCTAAGCCGTTCGATATGTAAGAACGAATCCGGCCGACAAAGTAACGTAACTTTTTGTGTTTTTTAAACTTTTTTCTTTTTTACGGCCATTTTCGCGGCTTATTGTATAATTTTTCCGATATTTTCATTTTCGTAATTGATGTATTTTTCTTTTTTTAGATTATTAACAATCAACGTATTAAGAAATGGAAATGTACTGTAAAAAGAACTTTGTTTTACAAAGTAAGTTAAACTTCCTTAAACCTCCCAAATATTTAGCCATAATTATTTTATGAACACTGTTTTTCACATTTTAAACGTTGTATTTCGTACATTTAAAATCGTAATTTGTAACCGCAGCGCTTCCGAAGAGCGTCCTTAATCTATAATTAAAGTAATGGCAGAAGAAGTAAAGTACGACGAAAGCAGTATTAGGTCTCTTGACTGGAAGGAGCATATTCGGCTCCGTCCAGGAATGTACATTGGAAAACTCGGAGATGGTTCCGCCGCAGATGATGGTATATACGTGCTGGTCAAAGAAATCATCGACAACTCCATTGACGAGCACACCATGGGCTACGGAAAAGCAATAGAAATAAAAATCATGGACCACCGCGTCGAGGTTCGTGATTATGGTCGGGGCATTCCTTTGGGAAAATTAGTTGATTGTGTTTCTAAAATCAATACTGGGGGCAAATACGATTCAGGAGCCTTTCAAAAATCGGTCGGGCTTAACGGCGTAGGTACCAAAGCAGTAAATGCCCTTTCCAGTTATTTCAAAGTTCAGTCGTTTCGGGAGGGGAAAACCCGGTGGGTAGAATTTCGCAAGGGGGAAATAACGGCCGAATCCACCGAAGAAGCAACGAACCAACGCAATGGCACGCACATGATTTTTGAACCTGATAATACCATTTTCAAAAATTACCACTACATCCCCCAGTTTCTGGAAAACCTGATTTGGAATTACTGCTACTTAAACGCTGGGCTAACCATTAATTTTAACGGGCAAAAGTTTTTTTCCCAAAATGGGCTATTAGACCTTTTGCGGAACAAAACCGACGAAGACGCTATTCGGTATCCCATCATTCATCTGAGAGGCAATGATATTGAGATTGCTCTTACGCATGGCAACCAATACGGAGAAGAATATTATTCCTTCGTCAATGGTCAATACACCACGCAAGGGGGCACACACTTAGCAGCTTTTCGCCAATCGCTGGTCGATACTGTCCGCGAGCACTTTAACAAAGATTATGCAGTTGAAGATGTGCGGGCGTCCATCATCGCGGCCGTCAGTGTGCGGGTACAGGAGCCCGTCTTCGAATCACAAACCAAAACCAAACTGGGCTCTAATAATATTTCTCCTGATTCCAACAGCCCAACCATTCGTACGTTTGTCAATGATTTTCTGAAAGCGAAATTGGACAACTTTCTGCACATGAACCCCTCAGTACGGGAAGCCATGAAAAAGCGAATTGAGCAATCGGAGCGGGAACGTAAGGAATTGGCGGGAATTAAAAAACTGGCTAACGACCGCGCCAAAAAGGCCAATTTACACAACAAAAAGCTCCGGGATTGCCGCAATCACCTTCCCGATGCCAAATCGGAAGACCGCTACGAAACCACCCTTTTTATTACCGAAGGCGACTCGGCCAGCGGCTCGATTACCAAGTCACGAAACGTACAAACCCAAGCTGTATTCAGCTTGCGTGGAAAGCCGCTCAACTGCTTCGGAATGACGAAAAAAGTGGTGTATGAAAACGAGGAGTTTAACCTACTCCAACACGCCCTCGACATTGAAGACGGTCTCGACAACTTACGCTACAACCGCATTGTAATTGCCACCGATGCCGACGTAGACGGGATGCACATTCGTTTGCTAATGTTGACATTCTTCCTGCAATTTTTCCCCGATTTGGTACGTAATGGCCACGTGTATATTTTGCAAACACCTTTGTTTCGAGTACGCAATCCGCGCAATCATAAAGAAACGATTTATTGCTACAGCGATGAGGAGCGGCAGAAAGCCATCAAAAAACTCGGCGGTGGCAAAAAAGTAGAGATTACACGATTTAAAGGCCTGGGTGAGATTTCTCCCGATGAATTTGGTCGGTTTATCGGAGAAAATATGCGTATTGAGCCCGTTATTTTGGACAAAGAAGCTACCATCCCCAAATTACTGAGTTATTACATGGGCAAAAACACCCCTGACCGTCAGCGATTTATCATTGACAACCTGCGGATAGAAAAAGATATTTTGGAAGAGGCTCCCATAATAGCAGAGGTAGCATAAATTCGCTCAACATTAAAAAAGGCCCAGAAATATTGTTTCTGGGCCTTTTTTAATGTCTTTATACGTTTATCCAGTGGCATATTTGCGCTTACGAATCCATTGCCAAGCTCCCCCCAAAAGTCCGATTAATACCAATGGAGCCAATAGATTAAGCAATTGCCATTGGGTTCGCTCTTCCTTCAACCTGATTTTATCCAACGGACGCAACGTTACCTGTTTATTTCGCGCCGTAATCAATCCTTCAGAATCCATCAGGTAATCAATGGCGTACAAAACAAAATCTTTGTTGGCAAAAGTTTTTCCCGACAAACGGTCATACCCCAGCGGAAAAGGTGCATCTCGGGCGTAATCAATGTCATTGACCAACATATCGCCGTCAGAAACGACCAATATTTTGGCGGGTTTTCCCTGTCCTACAAAAGAACTCATGCGCGGGTCGTTGGGAAGAATACGGTTGTTGTAAAGCGATGAAAAAGCCCCCTCCAAGAGCAGAGCCACATTTTTTACACCTGCATTATATTCTCTCGGGTCTGGTTGTTGACGTGCTTCATTATAGGCCACCAACGCAGGCGCTTTCAGAAGCTTAGTGTATTGGGAAGTAAGCAAAAGCGGTGTTTTGACAATGCCAGGCGCATCGACGGTATCGATACTACTAGGAAAACGCGTGTAAATGGCATCTAAATTTCGGACAATCGGGTGTTTGCCAAAATTATTAATCAACGGAAAAAACCGCCACGGTAGGGGTTTAATCTGAGGTTTGTCGCCCATGTTGCCCACATTGAGCGGAAGTAAGGCACAGCTAAGGTCTTTGATAAGATTTTGATTGATGCGGCATCCGTATTTAAACAGTAAATCATCCAAATTCAGCGCCGAGGGCTGGGCGAATGTACCTTCCAAACTGACACTGTCGACCCGCGCCCCGTCGGCAAAAATCACTAATTTTCCGCCCCGCATCACAAATTGGTCGAGTCGGTATTTTTCATCTTCCGTAAAGGGCAAATCGGGTTTGGGAATGATAAGCAAATCGCCTTTCTCCCAAGAGTCCGGATTCTGAACGTCGAAGTACAAATCATAGTTTTGTTGGAGTGTAGCCAACAAATCTGAAAAACGCGGCGGGGGTACTTTGGTATGCCCCACCAAAATACCAATTCGTTTGTGTTCCTTGAGCGTCAGTCGACGAATAGCCGACGCCAGTTCAAACTCCACTCCTTCATACGACTGATTCAGCCGTTCTTCGGGAGAAGCAGTTTGATTTCCTTTCAACAATTGGACGGGATATTCTTTGCCTTCATAAACCAGCATGGCTCCTGGAAATACCAGTCGCTCGGTGCGTTTTCCGTCTTCATTGGCAAACAAATTGGTTGGAATAAGCCCTTTCTGTGTGAGCTCTTCCTGTAATTTGGGATCGTTGGGTTCAATAAAACGATAGGCGATATTGGCGCCTGCATAATCCGAAAACGACTCAAGGGTTTCCTCAACCGCGCGTTCGAGGCGTTCAAATCCAGCGGGAAAATCGCCCGTCAAATAAACTTTTACCACCACCTGACCGTCTAGATTTTGGAGCAATCGTTTGGTGGCATCCGAGATAGAATACCGTTTTTCTTCCGTCAAATCCCACCGAAAAAACACAAAAGAAGCCAAGACATTCAGCCCGATAAGTGCAATCAGAAAAACCGCGATTTTTACAATTCGTTGTTTCATTCAAAAACGAATAAGCAATTGATAATTAATTATTTGAAAAAGAAGTTACCATTTTTTGAAAATAAAAAAGACGGCCAGAACTATGAAGCCGAAGCCTACTAAATAATTCCACCGCACTTCTTCTTTGAGGTAAATAACGGCAAAACCCACAAAGACGGTTAAGCTGACTACCTCCTGAATGGTTTTGAGTTCAAAAGCATTGAATTCATAAGACCCGATCCGGTTGGCAGGAACTGCAATACAATATTCAAAAAACGCAATGAGCCAACTAATCAAAATTACTTTCCAGAGAGAGGTGTCTTTGTATTTTAAATGCCAATACCAAGCCGTGGTCATAAATAGGTTTGATAAAAACAGCAATAATGTGGTACGCATAACAAAGCTATAGGTAATGATTTTAGGACAAAGATACCATAAACAAAAAGCGTTAGCTGATTTTCTGACCAACTAACGCTTTTGTCTATGTAAAATTTTATAAAGTCACTTTCTAAAAATGCCAACGCACAAATGCTTCCATGGCTTCATACTCCGCTAAGCCCAGTTGGTCGTAGAGAAGTGCTGTTCCGCTATTACGCTCTTCGGCACGCTGCCAAAATTCACGAGAGTCCTCTCCCTGAAACACTACGCCGTCTTTCTGCGATTGGTGTTTGAAAATTCCGTAGCGTTTTTTTACAACCTGATCGGGGCTCATGGGAACGGCCATTTCGATTTCGTGAATATCCCACTCCGCCCAGGCACCGCGATACAGCCACACCCAGCAGTCTTTCATAAAGTTTTTGTGCTTGAGTTGCTTAAGCGCCGCCTCGATAGCATCCCAGCACACTTTGTGCGTACCGTGCGGGTCGGCAAAATCGCCAGCTGCGTAGATTTGGTGCGGTTTCACTTCTTCAATCAAATCGGCAATAATCTTAACATCTGCTTCACTAATGCCTTTTTTCTGAATTGTCCCTGTTTCGTAGAAAGGCATGTCAAGGAAGTGAAAATGTTCGGTTCCCACAAAACGGCAGGTAGCTTTGGCTTCTCCGCGACGAATCAGCCCTTTTACATATCGAACTTCAGAGGTGTCAATCTCGCTGTCTTTTTTCTGCTTCAAAAATGCCTTGGCATCGTTAAATATCTGCATTGCTGCCTGACTTTCAATCCCAAACTTGTGGTTGTAGTCTACCACAAAATCAATGAAGCGAAACGCCTCATCATCGGCTACGGCAATATTTCCCGAGGTTTGATAGGCTACGTGCACTTCATGACCCTGATCAACCAAGCGCTGGAAAGTACCTCCCATCGAAATAATATCATCGTCGGGGTGCGGGCTGAAAATAATAACCCGTTTTTTGGCAGGAAGCGCCCGTTCAGGACGGTGGGTATCATCGGCATTGGGCTTGCCGCCTGGCCATCCCGTAATGGTATGTTGTAATTGGTTGAAAACGTTGATGTTGATATCATAGGCTGAACCATGAGCGGCCAGCATATCGCTCATCCCGTTGTCGTTGTAATCTTTAGTGGTAAGCTTCAGGATAGGCTTTTGCAGCGTAAACGACAAATGAGTTACGGCCTTCTTAATCATAGAGTTATCCCACTCTACGGTATCCACCAACCACGGCGTTTTTACGCGAGTCAGGTCGTTGGCGGCTCTTTCATCCACAAAGAAGGCCACATTTGGATGTGCCTGTAAATACGACGCTGGCACCAATTCTGTTACTGGCCCTTCAACTGCGGCCTTAATCATGGGCGCTTTGCGTTCACCCCATGCCAACAACACCACTCTTTTGGCATTGATGATGGACGCTACCCCCATGGTAATGGCTTTTTTGGGCACTTGGTGTAGCCCACCAAATTCCATGGCTGCTGCCGCACGGGTCGAGTGGTCGAGCGTCATCAAACGGGTACGGGAATTGATTAATGAACCTGGCTCATTAAAACCGATGTGCCCATTTCCTCCAATCCCAAGCAACTGAAAATCAATACCTCCCATGGCGTTGATTTTGTTATCATAACGATGGGCAAAATCGGCAATCATCGCTGCTGGAACGGTACCATCGGGGATGAAATAATTCTCTTGCGGAATATCCACGTGGTCAAAAAGCTGCTCCCGCATGAAGCGAACATAACTGTGAATCGAATCCGGCTGCATGGGATAATACTCGTCTAAGTTGAACGAAATTACGTTCTTAAAACTTAGCCCTTCTTCCCGGTGCATTTTGATGAGTTGCGCATAAACCGTTTTGGGCGACGAGCCCGTTGCCAGCCCTAACACGCAAGGTTTACCTTCTTTTTGTTTGCTCCGAATCAAATCAGCAATCTCTTTTGCCACCGCCGCAGATGCGTCTTTGGCATTAGCGTATATCTGCGTTGGAATCTTTTCGTAGGTAATGGCTTGACCTACAATACCGCTATTAGCGGTTTGGGCTTGAATCATTAAAGGTTCAGTAATCATGATCAAGAAAAAATGTGATTTTTGCGTCCAAAGGTAGCTACTTGTAAGATAATTAGCGAGTTAAATTAATAAAAAATTTTAAAAATTAACTTTTTCTTCACTTAACCGCTCAATTAGCCTCTTAACATTTGCCTCGTTTGTATAAATAATTTCGTGTTCATCCGCTGGTAAAACAGATGCCATACTTACCCCTTGTTTATGATAAGTCATTGCTCCTTGTCTTACAGCTTTTCCCGTTAAATGTAAGGCGTTTGCACCTGTCTTAGCTAAAAGCACGGCATTGTCAGCATTTACGCCACACCCCGCCATTATTTCTATTCTTCCGCTTGCTCTCTCTACTAGCTGACTGATTAGCTTCTTGCCTTCTATCGCTGTATTTTGTTGACCCGAGGTCAATATACGCTCAGCCCCCGCTTCAATAATCGCCTCCAATGCCTCCAAAGGATCGGAAGCTACATCAAAGGCCCGGTGGAAAGTTACGCCCATGGGCTTAGCCAAGGCAACCAATGCTTTTGTCTGTTCAATATCAACTCGTCCGTCGGGATTCAATAATCCAAACACTACACCGTCAGCACCTCTTTTTTTGGCGGCCAAAATATCCAGTCGCATTACTTCAAGCTCTTCTTCATCATAGCAAAAATCTCCTCCGCGCGGACGAATCATGACATAGAGTTGGATGGAAAGCACAGACCGAGCCCGTTGAATCAACCCATAACTTGGCGTGGTTCCGCCCTCATATAAGCCTCCACATAACTCTACCCGGTGCGCACCCGCTTGTTGGGCATTTAAACAAGATTCTATCGAAAAAGCACAAACTTCAACCTGCATAATCAAACAATTAAATTCAAAAATGAGAACAAGTCCAAAATTAAAACAACAACTCGACTCTTTTGAGGTCTAAACAAAGATATTAAATACCCCGCCTGTTTGGAATATTTATTAGCATCTCTCCCCATTTTATACATATTCCTGAAAATCAACAAAGTAATGTATTAGTTTTTTAAACCTTTTTTGTCCAATTTTGTCAATACATTTTACCAATACCATCTACTTGAACGTCAAAAACTACTTTTATGCCTGTTTGGGATATATCAAACGCTAAACATCTGCTTTCGCGGTGTTTATTTGGCTATTCTCGCAAAGATTTGGAGCAAGCGTTATCTTACCCAACGCTTGAGGAGTTTGTGGAGAAATCTCTTTTAGCTTCGCTTCCACTCCCCCCTCCTCCAGGTGATTGGGTCAACGAAAACCCCGTCGCCAACAATGGCACGGCCGACGGTGACCGTTATCGAAGTATGACCTACTGGTGGTATAACCAACAACTGGGAGAAAGACTGAACATGCGGGAAAAAATGGTATTGTTTTGGCATAATCATTTTGTTTCTGAGCGTGACAAAGTCAATTTTCCACAGCACATGTACCGACAAAATACGCTTTTTAGGCGCAGTGCATGGGGAAATTTCCGGCAACTGACCAAAGAAGTCACCATTGACCCCGCCATGCTAATTTATTTGGACGGCCGATTGAGCAGCGGCAACACGCCCAACGAAAACTACGCTCGTGAGTTGATGGAGTTGTTTACTTTGGGAATTGGAAATTATACCGAAACCGACGTCAAGCAAGCTGCTTTGGCACTTACGGGCTGGCAAGTAAACGGTTTAAATGCCACCTTTAACCCCAACCGTTTTTCGAACACTACGAAGACTTTTTTGGGCAAAACAGGCAATTTCGCCTATGGTGATATTGTCGACATCATTTTGGAAAAACCTCAAGCGGCCGAGTTTATATGCCAGAAACTTTACAAAGAATTCATCTTTTATAAGCCCAACGAAAGTTTTGTGAAGCAAATGGCCGATGTTTTTCGTAAAAACAGCTACGAAATTCGTCCAGTCCTATCTTTCATGCTTACCAGCGACGAGTTTTATAAAACCGATTACAAAGGTGCCAAAATCAAAAGCCCCATGGAGACGACCATTGGTATTTTAAAAGCTTTTGACATGACGCCCGCGCAAATGAACCCTACCGCCGACTGGGCATATGTATATACACAATCACAGGCGCTACAACAGCAACTCTTTTTCCCGCCGAGTGTGCAGGGATGGGTGGGCCAACGCGACTGGATTAACTCCACAACGTTTGTTGTAAGAGGCGGATTTTCTGACAACGTGGTCAATATGATGGGTAATGCGCGAGCGGTTCAATTCAAAAACATAAGTGCGCCCGTTGATTACGCCCGGTCATACAAAACCTCCGAAGATGCCGTAAAATTTGTGGACGATGTTGTGACGCTCTTCTTACAGTTTCCACTTAGTGCGCAGAAAAAAGAGGCACTCGTAAGAACACTCCTCGGCGGTACTATTTTGGCCAATTGGTCTACCAGCACGCCAGGCGCTGATGTTCAACTCAAAGTTTTTTTTAAGGCTGTAATGCGGCTCCCTGAGTTTCAACTTGCCTAGTTTTTTATCCATAACGAAAAGAATATGAACCGTAAAGAGTTTATACAACAACTGAGTCTTATTTCGGGAGGAGTGGCGTTTGGGATGGGAAATATTCCAGTAAAGGCCTTTGCTCACAATCCTTTTGCGCTTAATCTGGAGGCCACGAATGGCAAAATCTTTGTGCTGGTTCAACTATCTGGCGGCAACGACGGCCTCAATACGGTGGTGCCTTATGAGAATCCGCTTTATTATAACAAGCGCGCAAATATTGCCATAAAAAAAGAAAGCGTACTCCCGCTTACCAGCCAAATGGGGCTAAACCCCGCCATGAGCGCGTTGAAAGCGCTGTACGACAATGGAAAAATGAGCATCGTTCAAAATGTGGGGTATCCAAGCCCTAACCGTTCTCATTTTCGTTCTACCGATATTTGGCTAACCGCGTCTGATGCCAACGAAGTATTGGATGAAGGTTGGGTGGGGCGGTATCTGGCCCAACTTTATCCAGGTTTCCCAATCCAAATTCCAGACCAGCCCATGGCTATTCAGCTAGGCGCGGTAGAATCACTCCTGATTCAGTCTGATTTAGGATCTACGGGGGTCGTTTTTAATGACCCTAACAATTTTTATAATTTGGTAAAAGGCACCAGTGTTGACACAGACCCAATACCCAACACACTTGCGGGCGAAGAGCTAAAATTTATGCGACAGGTGGCTTCCCAATCCGTTGCTTACTCCGACATTATCAAGAAAAAGTGGGATAATGCTACCAAAAACGTTACGTCATTTCCCAGCACTAATTTGGGGACACAGTTAAAAATTGTGGGAGAACTCATTTCGGGAGGACTACAAACACCTTTTTATTTAACAACTATCGGGGGCTTTGATACGCACGCCAATCAGGTAGTGGCCAACGCAACCACCACGGGAACCCACGCCAACCTGCTCAAAACCGTATCTGAGGCAGTCGCGGCCTTTCAAAAAGACATGACTAAAAGAGGCTTAGGCGACAAAGTCGTCGTCATGACCTTCTCCGAATTTGGCCGAAGAGTAACCCAAAACGGAACCATGGGAACCGACCACGGCTCAGCGGCCCCTTTATTCGTGGTCGGCAATTCAGTATTGGGTGGATTGATTGGAAAAAATCCTGTTTTAAGTGACGTAGACAGCAACGGGGATATTAAATACGAATTTGACTTCCGTCAAGTTTACACCAGTGTATTGCAAGACTACCTCGGGGTAGAGCGCGCCATGGCAACGACCATTATGGGCAATAAGGAATTTAAAACGGTGCCTATTTTCAAACCTGTACCCGATACCACGCTGGCGACCAATCCTGACTTTAATTTAGAACAAAACTTTCCCAATCCATTTAGCGACTTGACTAGAATCACCTATACTATCAACAAACAGATGTATATAAAGCTGGCGCTGTACGATTTGATGGGAAGAGAAATAGAGGTGTTGCGCGAAGGAACGGCACAAAATGGAAGTTATACCATTCCCATAAACGGCCTCCATTGGACACCCGGCTATTATCTGTGTATGTTAAGATGCGATGCAGGTCAAAAAGTAATTCGATTGGTAAAAATGTAACCTCTCCATCCTTTTCACCGATAACCAGCATCAAAATTCTTGCTTTAACTCTCTCTTTTTCATTACATTTATCCTCCTTATACCAAATTATAAAATCGAGCGTTAAAAGTTTGGTATAATTTTGGAGGTTGAATATCATCATCTTAAAGAGAAATTGCAGCAGTTAGCTTATACTATGAAAAATTACTTACCAGCAGCGGTTTTTGCCACCCTGCTGTTTTCTTTCCAGCTTTCTAATGGGCAGTCAACGTCTGAAAAAACCGATAAGCGAACCCAAAAGTTACAGGAGAGAAAAGCTAAAGCCGATAGCTTACTTCAAAAAGCAGGACTTTCAACCGCTGCCCCGAGCGTTGGGGCAACTGTGGGTGGAAAAGCTGTAAAACCCGCCGACGCCGTGGGCTTTTTCACGGAAACGATTCCTGATTTAGGCCTTAAAATCAAAGAATACCGGAAAGCAGAAAAAGCTAAACGCAAGAAAAAGAAGAAATTTCATACCGATTATGAGGGGTTGTCTATTGTTCGCATGACTTCCTCGACTGGAAGCGGTGACCGAATCACCCAGATTGAATTTCACGTATTGAAAGAAACCCGTCCACCGCGCCAATATGATGGAGTTGACGTATTTTGGTACGATTCTCGCAACCGAATCATCTCAAAAGCTGCCATCAAGGACAAAGAATCGGCTCTTATTCTTCACGGTCCTTACAAACGCTATGCCTCAGGAGCCTTGGTAGAGGAAGGCAATTATTACATCGGTACCAAAGACGGACGTTGGGAAACCTACGACGCCAACTACCGCTTACTGGACAAAACAAAATGGTCACGCGGGTTCCCTGCCGAATCAGTTATCAGTTATTATGACTCTGCCCACACCAAAGTCCTTGAAGTGATTCCTATTCATTACGGAAAAAGAAAGGGGGATTATCTCAAATATTACGACGGCGGTCAATTAATGGTAAAAGGTCAATACGACAATGACCTTCCGATTGGTACTTGGAATGAATACTACCAATACCGACGCCAACGCAAGAAAGTGACACGTTATCCCCGCTATTGGTACGAAGACGGCGAAGGAATTTTAATCAGTGAATGGGATGACAAGGGAAAACTTATCTACGAACGTCCCAAAGACCAAACGCCCGCCGAAGAATCTGAAAATTAATATTTGCAACAAAGTTGCATTTAATATACTTTTGTGAAAAATTCACAAAGGGTGGTTCGTCTGTTCATTATATTATTCTTCATTGGTTTGTTTGACTTCAACACAGTATACGCCCAAAATACGGCGAACTGCGATTGTTTCGTCAAAGGCGTGGTAAAAGACCGTGAGACCAACCTCCCCATTGTCGGTGCCGTACTAACCATCAAAAACACCTCCAAAGTAACCACTACTGATACCGAAGGTCATTACAAATTTGACCGATTGTGTCAGGGCAGTTACGTACTGGAATGTAAAATCATTGGCTACAAAACCACCCGCACCACCATTGCGCTCCAACACAGCGCGGAAGAAAACCTCAATCTCAGCGAAGACGAAGTGCACTTGCAGGACGTAGAAATCGTAGCACGGCGCGTCACTTCGCTAACGCAACCTTCTGGTTCGTTACAAAATCAATCTTTGGAACAAACCCGCGGCCAAACCTTGGCCGAAGCTCTGCAAAAAATGGTGGGTGTTACTATGTTACAAACGGGAGCTTCCATTGCCAAACCCGTTATCCACGGACTACACAGTAATCGGATTTTAATCATAAATAACGGAATACGGCAAGAAGGGCAACAATGGGGCTCCGAACATGCGCCCGAAATTGACCCCTTCATTGCCAAACGCCTAACCGTTGTGAAAGGAGCTGCGGGGGTTCGGTACGGTTCGGATGCCATCGGTGGGGTTATTTTGGTAGAGCCAGCAGAACTGCCTTACACAATTGGCTCAATACGAGGTGAGTTGAATACGGTGGGATTTACAAATGGACGTACAGGGGTTGTATCAGGAACATTTGAAGGCGGGCTCAAGAAATGGAAAGGGTTTGGCTGGCGTCTGCAAGGAACCCTCAAAAATGGCGGCAATATTCGAACGCCCGATTATTTTTTGGCCAATACGGGTGTTCGTGAACAGAATTTTTCGGCAGCGGTGGGTTACCGTTCTGTCAAACTCGGTGCGGAGGTGTTTTATAGTCAATTCCACACCAATTTAGGAATCTTTTCAGGCTCGCACATCGGAAGCACCTCTGATTTACTCAGCGTCATTCAGAACGGAGAGCCCTTCATCAAAGCGGATTTTAACCGCGCCATTGAGCGTCCGAATCAGCTCGTTGACCATGATTTGTTAAAGATAAAAGCCTACCGACAGTTTTCAGGGAATCGTCTTTCGCTGACCCTAGGCCGACAGCACAACCAACGCGCCGAATACGACCTGCACGGGCCGCAGGCAGCCCTAAAGCCCGCGCTGCTGTTTAGGATTACAACCTTAACTGGTGATATAGTTTTGGAACATAAGCCCATGGCCAAAGAAATCACAGGTCAAATCGGATTCAGCGGTTTGCACCAATACAACTTTACCGATGGCCGCCCCTTAATCCCTGATTTTGAGCAATCCAACGCGGGTGCATTTGTGATTGAGCGCTGGATTCGGCAAAAATGGGAATGGGAAGCTGGTCTACGATATGATATGCGTTGGCTTCAAGTGTATCGTTTTATTGGGCAAACATTAGACCAACGAAACCATCAATTCAACAGTTGGTCGGGTACCGTTGGGGGCGTATTTAATGCCAGTTCCTACCTCTCTGTAAGGGCAAATTTTGGCACTGGCTGGCGCCCGCCGAGCGTCAACGAACTGTACAGCAAAGGAGTACACCACGGCGCAGCTGCCTATGAAGAAGGCAACGAAAGCCTGCGCCCCGAAACCGCCTATAATTTGATGGGAAACGTGGAATATACTTCCGAACGTTTTCGCGCTGAAATAGGCCTTTACTACAATTCCATTCAAAACTTTATCTACCTAAAACCGCAATCGGAACCCATTCTGACCATTCGTGGAGCTTTTCCATATTTTAAATACGTTCAAACAAACGCAACATTTTCAGGTGCCGACGTCACCACCGAATGGAATATTACTCCCCGCTGGGAACACACCGCAAAAATTTCGTACCTGAGGGCTTACGACCAAGCCGCCAACGATTATTTGGTGGCCATCCCCGCCAATCGCATTGAAAACGGCTTGCGTTACAAAATAGGGACAGTGATTCACTCTCATGATTCGTTCGTTTCCATTGGGCATTTATGGGTCGATCAACAAAAGCGCGTTCCGCCCAATAGCGATTTTATGCCGCCGCCATCCGCCTACCATTTATGGTCAATCCAAGTAGGCGGCGACATAATTTTGACCGAAAAACAAAAAATAACGTGGGGCATTACGGGACAAAACCTGTTTGATACCGCCTACCGCGACTATCTTAACCGATTCCGGTATTATTCACTGGAACAGGGCCGCAACTTTTCGATGCGTTTAAAATGGATTTTTTAATTTTTAACTATAACATATTCCCATGAAACCTACACATTTATTATTAACTCTTACGCTAGCATTGACCATTACTGCGGTAATTTGGAGTTGTGGAACGAAAGAAGCTCCCGCCCCAGAAGACGAAAACGAGTTAATTACGACCGTACGCCTGACTTTCACCGAAGCCGGAACAACGACTCCCCAAAAATTTGAATGGAAAGATTTGGACGGTGACGGCGGCAATGCTCCAACAACCTCACGGATTACCTTAAAAGCAAGCCGCAGCTACAAAGTAGATGTTGAATTTTTGGATGAAAGCAAAACACCGACTGATAACATAACCGACGAAGTACGGGAAGAAGGTGATGAACATTTGGTCGTATTAACACCCACGCCTTCGTCGCTGTTTACCTACACGGCAAGTGACAAAGACAGCCGTAATTTTCCAATTGGATTGTCTGGGACCGTTACCACTGGAAGCACCAATCAAGGTACACTTCGCGTTCAGTTGCGCCACCAGCCCCCCGTAAATGGACAACCCGTTAAAAATGGTACCGTTGCCCCTGGAAGTGACGATGTAAATATCACCTTTGATGTAGTAGTAGCTCCTTAATAAGTCCTTTGGTTATAACACACCCCAAATAGGGCTGGATCCTGACCATGCACTAAAAAAAAAGACGAAACTAGCTGATAATAGCCAATTTATTACTACTTTTGCGGTCTTATTTTTTTTTACGGTGTCTTTTAGCCAAAAAGATATATGAAACTTTCCGAGTTTAAGTTTGACCTTCCTCAGAGCTTAATTGCTCTCTATCCTGCAGACCGCGGCGAGTCCCGTCTAATGGTGGTAAATCGTCAGACCAAAAAGATTGAACACAAAAAGTTCTCCGAAATTATAGACTACTTCGAAGAAGGCGACGTAATGGTCGTCAACGATACCAAAGTTTTTCCGGCACGCTTATACGGTCAAAAGGAAAAAACAGGTGCGAAAATTGAAGTTTTTTTACTTCGTGAGCTCAACCGTGAAATGCGGCTTTGGGATGTACTGGTAGATCCTGCCCGTAAAATTCGAGTAGGAAATAAATTGTACTTTGGCGATAGCGACTTGGTTGCGGAAGTCATTGACAACACCACCTCTCGTGGGCGTACCATTCGATTCCTGTATGACGGAAATCACGACGAGTTGATGCGCGCCATCGACGAGTTGGGAGAAACTCCCCTTCCTCGTGACATTAAGCGCAAGGTGGAAGATGCTGACCGTGAGCGCTATCAAACCATCTTCGCTCAACACGTGGGTGCGGTAGCTGCCCCAACGGCGGGAATGCACTTTACGAAAGTGATTCAACGGCGCATGGAAATCAAAGGCATCAACTTTACCCCCATCACGTTACACGTAGGGGTAGGCACATTCCGTCAAGTTGACGTTGAAGATTTGACCAAACACAAAACCGATTCCGAAAATTTTGCCATCACCGAGGCTTCGGCCAACGTAATCAACGAAGCGCTCGACAAAGGCAAACGTGTTTGTGCCATCGGGACAACTTCGCTCAAAGCACTTGAATCATCGGTATCGGCCAACAATCGCGTAAAACCTTTTGAAGGATGGACGGACAAATTTATTTTCCCGCCTTACGACTTCAAAATTTCCAACGCATTGCTGACCAACCTGCATTTACCTGAATCCATCTTGTTGATGATGACTTGCGCTTTTGGTGGCCATGACCTTGTCATGGAGGCTTATGAAGAAGCAATGAAGGAAAAATACAAGTTCTTTAGCTATGGCGATGCCATGCTTATTATTTAAGTTAAGTTCATAATTGGTCGTTAGTAAATAGTCCATAGTTACGTTTTTGTATTAATACTGACGGCTAACGACTGTTTACTAACGATTTTTTTATGACCAAATTTGCCATCATCGTCGCCGGCGGAAACGGCACTCGCATGGGGAGTAAAACGCCCAAACAATTCATGCTAGTAAGGGGTAAACCTATTTTAATGCATACCATTGAAAAGTTTATCGCTTACGATTTTTCGCTGCAAATTCTGCTAGTTCTTCCCGCCAATGAGATGAAAGCGTGGTACGCGCTTTGCGACAAACACGGATTTTATCCCGCCATTGTCACCGTAGCTGGTGGAAACACCCGATTTCAATCGGTCAAAAACGGCTTAAAAAAAATAAGTGCCAAAGAAGGCTTGGTTGCAGTCCACGACGGAGTCCGGCCCTTTGTTTCTCCAAGTATCATTGCCCAAAGTTTTGAAGTTGCCGCGCAAAAAGGCACGGCAATTACGGCGGTCTCCCCCAAAGATTCCATTCGTTTTGTCGACGCCGACGGCGCCAATCATTCCGTTGACCGGGCCGCCTATCGTTTGGTACAAACTCCCCAAACTTTCCGTTTAGACTGGATGCGCCTCGCTTTTGATACCCCTGAGCAACCGTCTTTTACTGATTGTGCCAGCGTTTTGGAACAAGCGGGGCACCCCATTACCCTCATTGAAGGCGGTTACGAAAACATCAAAATAACCACTCCTGAAGATTTACTGTGGGCAGAGGCATTTGCCGCCCAGCCAGGAGAATAACATTGATAAATCGGTAAGCTAAGGCGCAAAATTTTATATTTATCTTCAGGTTTATAGGCAGTATTTACCACTAACCAATCTCTACGCTGTTGCAAGCTCGTCTCTCCGTTGATGCGTACGTCGAAGGTATATTATCAGGCAATCGGCTGATACTTAGCAGAGCTATTACATTGATTGAGAGCCAGCTACCTTCCGACAGAATTTTAGCGCAGCGGGTTCTGGAACAAATATTACCCCATACAGGCTCCGCCATTCGGGTCGGAATCACGGGGGTGCCTGGGGTTGGAAAAAGTACATTTATCGAAGCATTCGGCAAAACATTGACCGCTGACGGCAAAAAAACGGCGGTATTGGCCATTGACCCAACCAGTCAACGCTCCAAAGGCAGTATCATGGGCGATAAAACGCGTATGGAAGAACTCGCCCACGACCCAAAGGCGTACATTCGCCCTTCACCTTCAGGCGGCTCATTGGGTGGCGTAGCCAACAAAACCCGTGAAACTCTGCTGCTTTGTGAAGCGGCAGGATTTGACATTATACTGGTGGAAACTATGGGAGTAGGGCAATCCGAAACCGTCGTAAAAGGAATGGTTGATTTCTTCCTTTTATTGATGCTTGCGGGGGCAGGGGATGAACTCCAAGGCATCAAAAAGGGAATTATGGAAATGGCCGATGCTGTGGTAATTACCAAAGCCGACGGCAACAACCAATCCGCTGCCCAACGAGCAGTGATAGAATACCAAAATGCATTTCATCTATTTCCTCCCAATGAAAATGGCTGGTTTCCGCCCGTAATGACCTGTTCGGCACTGGAAAAGCGAGGTTTATATGAAATATGGAATCAAATTCTTCAATTTGATTCACAATCCAAAGCCTCTGGATTCCACGTTAAAAATCGCCGACAACAAAATCTGGAATGGATGCACAGCCTCATACGCCAGACGTTGGAAGAGCAGTTTTACAGTCATAAAGAAGTCACCCAACAACTTCACGAAGTTGAGCTAATGGTACAAAACGAAAAGTGGCTGCCCATCAGAGCCGCCACTTTTTTGATGGACATTTTTCGTTCTTAAATCTTTTATTTTATTATCCTGAGTGTCAACGGGATACACTTAGTAGGAGGGCACTCTGGAAGGGTGACTTGCAATACCGACACCTTCGCTTGACTTTTTCCAGCGGCCGCCGACCCAGAACCACAATTGCCTGTCACGGTCAAAATTTGATAGATTGTTTCGCTAGCGGGTGATACCGACACCGTTTTGACTGGCTCTGCCTGGGTTAATTGAATGGGGGCTTGCCCAGTAATTGTAACCGTAGCGGGAAAGACCCCATTTTGTGAGGAGAGCGTCAGAACCGCCACTCCACCCGCATTGATGGTGGTATCTTTTGCAATCGCAACTACTGGAAGCGAACATTGATTCGTAATGTTGGTAAATGTCCCGTTTATTTCTGAGGTCAGCGTCCGAGTCGGATCCTCAACCGTTGGGGAGGCATAAGCACGGGTTATTACAGTATTGGGCAGTGAACTGGACGCACCCTTTGGCAGAAAAAACAAGTCATAGCATTTAGAAGTATTTGTTCCAGTCAACGCAAATTTGACGTCAGCAACTGAAATCCAAGAATTCCCCACGGTAGTTCCACTCCCTTGCTCTCCTCTGTACAAAATATTCAGCGTAAATACAGAGGTGTCTACCCCAACATCTGTCAATGAAGTTATACTAAAGTAATCTCCTGAAGAAAAGTTATTTCGACTTTTAATAGACGGATTTGCGAGCTGAGCACTTTTATAGAAAATTCTCAAATTGGCATTTCCCATTACAAATGCACTGTCGGGCGCCTGAATTTCTACGCTGACAATGGCACTATCGCAAGCGATTACTTTGGGGACAAGCCGCAACTTAAAACTTGTCTGGGCAAACGCTCCCGTTGCGTAAAAGAGTACTATCCCAACTAAAATTAGCCCACGGCCAATGACTGGACTTTTCATGATAATATGTATTTATAACTATCTAATTTCATTAAGACTCTATGATGGGCAATTACATATCATTTATTTTTTGTAATTGTTTAGGTACCCTATAGAAAATTAAAAGCCTAACAGACAAAAAGTTAATATTTTTATCCTTGAGCAGTTTCCTGAAAAACACTGCATTTTTGGAATTTCATAAGGTTTGCGCTGACTGAAAATTATACTTTTCTAATTGAATTATGGCAGTTAAATTGTACTTTTTAAATAAAAAGAGTACCTAAACAGTTACTATTTTTTTATTTTCTTGTAACATGGATTTTACACTTATCATTGGGTGAGCAATAAACGTGCCATTAATAGAAATTTATGCCGGAAAACCGACCATTATTTAAACGCCATAGCGTATTGTCATTAGCATCAGGAGCACCGTCCATGTTAAAATCTGTTGTTAGATAACGGCCTACTTTTCCATTATCTACTCGCCATTTACTAGTATCGTTTGCGTCAATTTGTGAAAGTGAATTTTTAGTACAGTCAGCGGCATACAACACGAAGAATCCCGGCGAAAGTTGCTTTTGTCCATTGGCAGGTGAGCCAACGGGGATGTAGGATTGCTGCGTTGAAAAGTTGTAGTTAATACTTTTATTAACTACAGGAACGGCTTGATGAGAAATAGCCCCTATATGGTTGCGATGATCAACTACAACAAAATACGATTGATTTGTCGACAATACAGGGCAAAGGCTTATCAATGAAACGCTGCCATTGGAAAGCAACAAAGCAGCGGTACGAAAAACGGTTGTGAGAGGATCTAGGGCAACAGTACGCAAAGAAATCAAAACCCAATCGACCGTATTAGGAGGATAAGAAATTGCGGTCTCCGAACCCGAATAATTCCACGGTGCTCCTGAATACGGCTGCCCAGCAGGGGTTGGGACACCAAGTGAACTAATGGGTGTCTGCCCCGGCAAAAGTCCTTGCTGATTGAGTTTGTTTGTCATAGTCAGGCTTCCTGCATAAGGTCCTTCCAAAAATAATGTCAAATTTAAGCAAACAGTAGTTTGTGAAGAATCAACGACATTAATGACCTCAACCTGAATCGTAGCCCGATTGCTTTCACAATTGTTCACTGTCTGAGTGACATAATATTCAGTCATTCCAACATCAACGGTGGATGGAGTTGGCGCAACCGTACTTCCAACACCCCCAGAAGCAGCCAAATACCATTTTAGATTTGTGCCAACTGCGCTTAAAGCAGACGCTGTTTGGCCTTGTGAGTAATCTATCGGTGTGGTAACCTCTGGAGGGGAGGGAGTGGCCGTTACAACCACATCTATCTTGGTACGAGTGCTTTCGCAGCCGTTGACCGTTTGAGTTACCCAATAACTCAACGTTTCACTGTTGGCCGTGGAAGGCGTGGGCGCAGTACTGCTGCCAACACCCCCAGAAGCAGCCAAATACCATTTTAGATTTGTGCCAACTGCGCTTAAAGCAGACGCTGTTTGGCCTTGACAGTAACTTATCGGTGTGACTACTCCTGGGGAAGTGGGAGTGGCCGTTACAACCACATCTATCTTGGTACGAGTGCTTTCGCAGCCGTTGACCGTTTGAGTTACCCAATAACTCAACGTTTCACTGTTGGCCGTGGAGGGCGTGGGCGCAGTACTGCTGCCAACACCCCCAGAAGCAGCCAAATACCATTTTAGATTTGTGCCAACTGCGCTTAA